>NZ_OZ245860.1:4530000-5747496 GCF_965229135.1 Mesorhizobium sp. | reverse complement strand
ATCGGCAAGGGCGGACCCGGCCATCGCGGATATTGCGACAACGGCGAGAAGTGTGTTTCGCAGGATTGTGGTCATATGAACTCTCCGATGATGTGTTTGCGTCTACGATGATGTGTCGCGCATCGAGACGGAATGGTTCACGGAGAATGCGAAAATCTTGCCTGGGACGGCCAATTGCATCGCGGGACGAATACCAGTTACCTGTAGTCAGCGGCCGCTATTGCGGAATGTGATCGGTGGTCGCGCGGCCAGCCCGGCAATTCGTCATTTTCCCTGGCTTGCCGCAACCGGCAGGTCGGGCGTTCCCGGTGGGACGGCCACGAAGCTCACCGGCACGGGCGGGGCCTTGAGCGACCAGTTGAAAAGAACGGTCTTGACCGGAAGATCCTTTACCCACGCCTGGACCTGCGCCGGTGGCGCACCTGTTCCTTGCCAGACGATCAGCATGCCCTGTTCCTGCAATCGCTGCGGCGTGATCCAAGGGGCGAACTGCATGTCGAGATCGGTGAAGATCGACGGCTTGTCGTAAGCTTTCAGGCCCGCGACCATGGCCACGCCGGTCTCGCCGCCGACGATGCCGAGCGGTGCCTGCACCTTTTCATGCCAATAGGCTTCCGCCTCGTCTGCAATCGCTTGCGAAGGCCAGCAGACAGGCTGCATGTGACCGAACAGGTTGCAACTGGACCAGCGGATTCCCGCATAGGCGCTGGACACAACGACGATGCAAGCGGCCGAGCAGATCATCAGCGCGCGCATCTCCCGGCTGCCGAGCCTCTGGCCGAGAAGAGCAAGCGCAACCACGCCCACAAGATTGTACATCGGCGCGCCCCAGGCCTCGCCGATGCCGGAAAACAGCGAGGCGATCATGACGATGATCGCCGGGCCGAGCCCCATCCAGAGCACATACAATAGCGCACGGCGTTCGACAGGTGGCTCGCGCTCCGGCTCGGTGTCCGGTGCCGCCCCTCGACGGAACAGGCCCGATATCGCGAGCACGACAAAAAAGCCGATAAGCGCCGAACATTGAACGCCGATGTAATAGAGGCGCGCCCGGTTTGCCATCACCCATGAATCCCGATTTGCGACATAGGAGAAGGGCAAGAAGTCCATGCGGATAAGCGCGATGGTGACCGGGGTAATGACAGCCAGGAACACCGCAAGTGCGAGCCACGGCCATGGTGTCGCAAGCCGGCTACGCGCGCGCGGGTCATACAGAATCCATAGTCCGCCGAACACGAGCAGCAGGCCGGTGGAGAATTTGGCGTAGATGCCGACGCCGGCGACCAGCCCCAGCGCAAGCCACCAGCCCGGCCCGTTTCTGGAAACGCTGCGCCACAGCAGCCAGCAAATGGCTGCCCAGAACGGCATCTGGGCATAGTCGTGATTGAATTGCGGCGTTGGCCAGCCAAAGAAATAGATCGACGGCATCAACAGGACGGCGGCCAGCGCGCGCCTGCCGCCGAGGATGTCGCGGCCCAGTAGATAGACGAATATGAAGGTCGACGTAACAACCAACTGGCTCAAGAGATATTGCGGCCATCGGAATGAGCCCGTCAGGAGATGGGCGGTTTCGAGCAGCCATGCGGGAAGCTGCGGATGCTTGTAGGTCAGGAGAACCCACTCGCGTCCCCACATGAACCCTTCGACGACATCGCCGGGCGGCGCAACCGCCACCAGCGCCGGCAACGCAGTCCAGAAGATGATCTGCATCGCGCACAGAAGCGACAGAGCATAGGCAGGATGACGCGACAGGACCGACAGGGTCGATACGGAATGTCTGTCTTGCGTAACGGGCGCGTTTGCCGGCAACCACTTATTCATAGGGTCTTCGATTTCATGTCGCGTTTGGATCATACCGGGCGGGTTAGGCCTGTGCCTATGGCATAGACTTGCGGCCGGAGCCAGCGGGGGAACAACAGCCCGGGATCGCTTGCTGCCAGTCGCGTGCTGTCCCACCGCACAGCCAGGCGCCCTCGCCCCGCGGTCAAGCTACCGTTTCTCCTCGCGTGGCAGGAATTGCCGCCTCCGGCACCGCCCAAACCTTACGGAAATGTATAATGACGCCACCATTGCAAAACCAAGATTGCAGCGGAGATTGCCACGCGACGCCCCTTACCTCGAATCCAGGCAAACAAAATGGCAATGGAAGACGCCACCCAGGAGCATCTCGAAAACGCCGAGCATGCCGAACACGCCGAGCGTGAAGGCAACCCGTTCATCACCACTGTCTCGGTCACCATAGCGGTCCTGGCCGTTCTGGCGGCGACCGTCGGCAGCTTTGAATCGCTGGAGACCGCCGAGACCATCAACGACAAGAGCGAAGCCGCCTACCTGCAGAACAAGGCGAGCGACCAGTGGAGCTTCTTCGAGGCCAAGAGCATCAAGAAGAACAGTTATGAGATCGCCGCCGCCATGGGCGGGCCAGCCGCCGCGCAATTTCAGGCCGGCGCCAAGCGCAACGAGGCCGACAGCGCCGACATACAGGCCAAGGCGCAGGACTATGAGAAACAGGTCGACGAGAAGTTGCGCGACAGCGAGATCCGCGCCGGGCGGCACCACGTCCTGACCTTTGCCGTGACGGTGTTGCACATCTCCATTGCCGTGGCGACGCTGTCTATCATCATGCACGGCAAGCGGTGGCCGTGGATCGGGTCGCTGATCCTGGGCGCATTGGGCCTCGTCGCGGCAGGCTTCGCCTACGTCTGATCGATATCGACCCACGCCGCCTTCAAGATACCCTTCATCAAGATTTATCCATTGACAGGACTTTGCGATGAGCCAGCATGCCGTCATCCATCATCGTGCCCTCGACTTCTGGCTGGCGCGCGCGGCCGTGCTCGTGATCATCTGCCTGCAGCTTCTGGTCATCAACGATCTGTCCTTCGGTCCGCGCTGGCTGGCGCCGGCACTCGAAACGGCCCTGCTGATACCCTTGTCGGTGGCGACGGCCTGGACACAGGCCGAGGCCAGGAAAGCCGCCCAGGATCATCAATGGCACTCGATCGGCGAGTTTCGTGTGTTGATCCGCAGGGCGGCCCTTGTCATGACCGGCGTCATCAGCATCATGAATTGCGGTTCGCTGTTCCTCTTGGTGCGCGCTCTTCTGGCGGGTCACGCCGGCGGCGGAACCACCCTTCTCGTCGATGCCCTCAACATCTGGGTCACCAATGTCATCGTCTTCGCGCTGTGGTTCTGGAGCACCGACCGCGGCGGCCCGCCGACCTGCGGTCTGGTCAAGCGCGCCCAGTCCGATTTCCTGTTTCCGCAAATGACGCTGAACGACAGCGACCTGCGCAACTGGCTGCCGGGCTTCATCGACTATGTGTTCCTCGCCTTCACCAATGCCACGGCTTTTTCCCCAACCGACACCATGCCGCTTTCCCCACGCGCCAAGCTGTTGATGATGGCCGAGGCGATGATCTCGCTGCTGACGATTGCTCTCGTTGCCGCCCGCGCGGTGAATATTCTGACGTGAGCCTGGAGCCGGATCTATGCCGGCCAAGAGCATTTTCCGTTTCGCCGAAACGCAAAAAAGGCCCGCCCGGCGAACCGGAGCGGGCCTGAAGATTTTCCCGAACAACGGGCTGAGACAATTACTGTGCCTGCCGCTTGCGGGTGTTGCCGCCAGGCTGGTTGATGCTGATACGGCGCCTTGAGAGACATGCTGCACATGCCGCCATTCAACGGCCGCCAGCCGCCAGGGGCGAAGTCACGCAGTTGCGAGTTGGATGCCGCCTTGAAGGGGCGCACTATCATTCCGTCGATTCAAGAGGGGGAGAAACCCATGGCGTTCGACTATTGCCACCCGACTGCACCACACAAGAAACTGCGCATTCCCAATTGGTACGTGTCGAGCTTGATGATGGACCGGGCGCTCGACGCCGTGGCGCGCAAGGTCAAGAACCTCGACCGCGAGCACGACATCCCCTACCTGGCCGGCTATTCCAAGGACGGCAAGACGATCTATATCGACCGGCATATGCCAAGCGAATGGCAATACAAGGGCCGCACGATCAACACCGACCGCTTCCTGCTGTTGCACGAGGAGGTCGAGAAGACGCTGATCGACCAGTTGGACCTGCACTATCTGCACGCCCATCAGATCGCCACGCGGGCCGAGGAAGCCGCGGTGCGGGCGGCCGGCATCTCCTGGCGCGAGTATGACCGCTTCATGCAGAATTACGTGAAGAAGATGGACGACGAACGGCTGACCAAGGTGCCTGCCGATCTCGACCTGAAACCCTATCGCGACGAGCACGACACCGACCTGCTGGAACGCATGGCCGCCGACGTCGAGAAAGGCATCCAACCGGCAGGCGTCGACAAGCCCGGCCTGCACGACAGGATCAAGGGCCAGTTGAAGACGATGCTGGCACATTCGCATCTGCACGAGCCAAACGGCAGTGTGGAATCGAAAGTAAGGCCGGCCACCACGAAAGGAAACCGGAAGGCGCCGAAATAAGTCCTACGCCAACCGGTATCGCGTAGGTTTTGCGTGAAATAGCGGATGAAAGGCCGCCTAGAGGCCTATTTGCCTTCGGGTCCCGGCTTGAACCTGCGCACGATCACCTCGAACAAGATGTCGGAAATCCACATCGCCGACACACCGATAAGGAAAGCGGCGGCCAGCGTCGTGGTGTCGTCGTCGGCGAGCGGCAGGCCCGTGGCGCGGAAATACTGCACGACGGGCAGCGTCAGATAGGCTGCCGCCAGCGCGCCGCAGATCGGCGACGCCACCATTTCGCGCAGCTTGTAGCGATGGCGCGACAAGGCCCTCAGGATGCCGCCGGAAAGACCGGCGACCACTACCGGCGCCTTGATGCCGAGCGCGTCGAGAAACTCGTGCATCATGGCGCCCACCCGCACAACATTCGTCCCTTGCGGTTGTGCCCGAGTACCGCCTTCACCTCGGCGTCGGACAGTGTATCCACGGCAGAGGAAGAAAGCCGAAGCGGGCTCGAGATCGAGCAAAAACCGCCTTTGGTCGTGGAGCAACCGCCGAGCGCGATCAACATCGCGACCGGCAGCATTCTCAGTCCCTTGCCCATGATTTCAGCTCCCTTCGGGCTTGATCGGCAGGCAATGCCCCGATGTCGTTCTGGACCTGGTCGGCAATGTCGCGCGCCACGGCTTCCGCCGTCGCCTGCTTGGCCCGTTCGGCCTTGACGCCGGCCAGCCTCTGTTTGAAGCCGAAACCAAGCGCCCCGATGATCGCAGCCCCGATTGCGAGGATGGTTGGACTGCCGAGCAGGAAGGCGAGAACCCCGGTCATAGCAGCCATCCGACGATGGCACCGACGACAAAGCCGATTGCGCCGCCAATTGCGTAGGGCAAGGCCTCGTTGATGCAGGCGGTGAAGACTTCCTTCATTTCGCCCACCCGAACCTGTGGGCCGCCCAGTACCAGCCCTCCGACAAGCCAGCCATCGCCAGCCCTAGCCCCGTTTCGACGGCCATCTGGATATCCGGGTCGACCGAGAAGGCCGATGCGTCGTCGGCCCCGATAATGCCACGCGCCACGAGGATGCCCGCGCCGTAGCGAAGGCCGATGCGGATGATAACGGACAGCATGTGCGTTGCCTTTCAGAAAAAGGAGTGAAACCAGGCGGTAAGCTCGTGCCACCAGTTGGCGAAGGTTGCGGCAATGATGATGACGACGCCGACGGCGGCGGCCGGCTTGCCCGCACTCTTGCGGGCACCAGGCACGGTTTCGGCTGGTGGCTCGGAAGTGCCGGCTGTGGATGTTTCGACCGCGGAGTGCTGCGGAGCGGCTGCCAAGGCCGCTTTGAGGAACTGGGCGCGCTCATCCCGCCGGCGGCTGGCAAGACCCTTCAAGACGACCTTCTTGCCCGCGAACGTGCCCTTGTTCCAGGCCAGCATCGCATCCGCGGCGCCGGGCCGGTTCCCGGCATTGAGGTTTTTCAGGACAGACGAGCGCCTGAAGGCGCCCGCGCCGATGTTGAACACCAACGAAACCAGCGCATCGAATTCGTTCTGGTTGAGCGGCACAACAACCATCGAGGTGACAGACGCTTCAACGCTTGCCAGATCGCGAGACAGGATCTGGTCGGATTGCGCGGCGGTGATCGTCAGGCCTTGTTTGACCTCGGGCGGCCCGGCAGCCGAAGTATGGCCAACGCCAATCGTCCAGACGCCCACGCTGTCAAGATAGGCGACGAGCTTGTTTCCTTCGCGACGAGCGATAGCGGCCCGCCCGGATGGGCTGGTCTGCATGGGCTTTCCTTTCTGATGATGATCAGGAGTTGCGAATCTGGCCAAACAGCCGCGGCGCGCGACGCGGCCATGGAGATTTGACCGGCCAGCGGAGCGCCTGCATGGAACGAAGCAGCGGCGTGTGTTCGCCCGCACGCGCGTCCCCACGGATGGAGAGCACCCATGGACCGATCCGGCATTTCCGATCAATGCCATGCGGCGAAGCTTGCCGTTTCAGGACCCGGATCCCCGGCAAACGTAACGCCTAGAAAGATAACCCGCTAACGATGGGGCCTGGAGGTGTAGCCAAACAACTGGCGCCGGTATTTCTTCCAGTTCCATTCCAGGCGCTGATAGATGCGCGCGCGCGACTTTCGACCGATGATCGAGGTCGAGAACGTCCCGTTCTGCGTGCCCTGTTCGACAATCGGGCGTTCGAACCACAGAACCTCGACCCCATTTTGGGCATCGATACGATCGATCTGATGGTCGATCGGCAAGGTGATCTTGTTGGCCGCGAACCAGGCACACCGCGCTTCCGCGACGCGCCGCGTGATCAGGTATGAATCCGTGTTGCGGCAGTGTGGCGCGGGATACAGGTGCCTGCCCTTCTTCAATCGCCACAGTGCCGTGTAGTAATTTCCGCCATTGCCGAGATAGACGACGGCATTCCGGTCCGGATCAGCGAATTCGGCCAGGCCCTCGTTGAATTTCCGGGAAAAGCGATTGGACAGAATGACATCGTCCTCGAAAACCAGGCAATACGGATAGCCGCTGGCCAGGAACTCCTGCCAAACGCCGATATGCTTCATCGCGCATGAAATCTCGGCCGGCAGCAACTTCTCGGAATCGACACGCCGCGCTTTTTCTTCAGCGGAAATGTCGGAGATGTCCCAGTCCAGGAACCAGTTTACCGGAATGCCATGCCGCGCGAAGCCTGAGGTGATGTGGCGCTCTCGGTCCTCGTAGCCTCGCTTGACGTGGCACACGCGGACAAAAACCCTGGCGGTTGGAAATTCTGTCATGGCCAGCCTGTACTGTTCCGGATCGCGAAAATCCAGAGATAGCATTCAGCCCGCACTCGGCGCCAGAAGAACGCCTATCGGGCGCGGAACTCGCGACAATCGCCTACCCTTGCCGCGTCGAAGCCGATTTTCAGGTAGCGCCAGCCATATCAAGCCCCCTCTCAATGCAAGCCAGCACAAATCCGCTTCCGGCCCTTTGCACCGACATTACAGCCGGTCCTGAAACTTTGTCGTGGACCCGCGCGTTGCCCTTGCGGATGCAAGAGGAGTTCAGATGGGTTTCGTGGACGGAGGAGTGACGGCGCTGGTCGTTCTTTTCATCATCCTGTTCGTGATCTCCGCCATGCGGGATTTGAACAGTGCCCCATGCTTCCACCGCCTGCGCTCCTGGATGCAAAGCCGAGAACATAACGATTGACTGCATTCGCCACGGTCATGCGGCGGATGATTTCAAGCGTTGGGGAAATTTGATGAAACCCGACGCGGCAGATGCCGTTGGTGGTTTCGCCCCTGACGCAAGAATGCGCCGCGAGACGCGTCCGGTGCCAGGCACATATAGCTGCGTGCCCGGATGGGCTGGTTTTCAAGGGTGTACCTTTCATGTGATAGTTGGGTATGGTCGCCCCAAAGTCGGTGCTGATGAACTTCGATGTCGAGACGATATGCGACGGCGTAGCCGAGGCTTATGCCGCGCTTCAGGCCTGCAAAGATCTCGAGGCGGCGAAGACCCCCGGCCAGGATGACCCCGTCAGACCGGGAGCCTACGGATGGCGAATGGGTCCACATCATGCATATAGCCAGTTGCCCCTCAGAGGCGAAGGGACTTAGCCAATGCTAAAGTTCCAAGTCTCAAGGCCGTAAGAGGCCCAACTATTCGCTTGTGCATTCGGATCATAGGCATGCCGTCGTGAAAGCCGGCCGGCCGAGGACTCCGCCGAAGCGAGCGGCGGAAACCAGCCCTCCTGTAAAGACGGATGGCCCGGTCATTGTCAGCCCGTACGATGAGGCGCAACGTACTGTACCCCCTGCAAACGGCCTCTGCGGCCGCCGCATGCAAAAGCGCTGCGCCTGCGCCTTTCCCCATTTCGCTTGATATAACAGCGATGGCGTCGAGCGTCGCCGTTGCTCTGCCCTTGCGAAATATTAGGACACAGTATCCGACAGTCGTTTTGCCCATCTCGGCCACCAGAACATCACCATCTGAAATCAAGATATCGAGCTTCTCCCGCCTATGAGAATTTGCCTTGAAAGCTCTAAACCCTATCTCCGCTATAGCCTCCAAGTCCTGATTTTGAGCAGTTCGAATGTTCACGGTATCACACATATACACCAGCCAGTAATCGTTGGTCGGGATTCTCAAACGTTGTAAATACTTATTGCGGATCGTCGCGTCTAGACCGACCAACGCCGCTGAAAGGATGCCCTGATGGCGTCTAGTTGAGCTTGAGTAAGCATCGTGTTGAAAAGCGCGAGACCGTAGAGCCGCCGTCCGCTCGCCATGTACGCGGAGCCATCTGATACCGTGCCATAGGCTATCTTGCGGGTAGCTGCCGTAGTGGCGGGCACTAAGTTGGTCGTGTAGTTAGCAGAATTATAGGTCCCATTTAAATAACTCACAAAGTCGCGACTTGTGTTTGAGTTATATCTTGAACCGTCTGCACGAATTACCAATGTATTTGCTGGATATGACACCAAGTTACCTGATCCATCACTATTACTTCCATTATTTATTTGTAGCCAAGGACTTCCATTAGAAATGTAGGTAGTAACCCCTGGACCGCCCGTGGTCGCATTGACCGCCCCGTTCTTCGTATTGAACCCAACACCGTAGCCGCTCGAATAGAACTCCACGGTTAAAAAGGTGAAGTTCCAAGCCGTTTGGTGAAGGCTGTCAACGAGGGCGTCGTTGGCAGTTAGCTTGTTCATACCTCCCGCACCTGCCGAGGATAGGAAAACATCGCCACGCTCGCTTCCGATCTGTCCGTTGAGCGTTAGGCCGGTCATCAGAAAGTCCCGACCATTCCCGCTTGTATCAAGAAGGGTGGAGCCTCCAGCGGCCGGCAAGGACCGTACGTCGCCGGGATCAAGGCAGATTTGGAGGTTAGCCGTGCCGATGGCATCCCGTATGAGCTGCTGCATAGATTTCCGGTAGCCAACCGAACGGGGGATCAAACCCGGCAGCACTATGCGCTCAGCTCAAGGACAACCTTAAGCTCCTCCAAGGTCATCTCGTAGCTGGCGAGCAGCGCGGTCAACTTCTCCAAAGCGGTCGGGGGCTCTGGTGGTGGTGGGATAACCTCCGTGGCGAACGACTGGCTAACCGCCCCGGTTCCGTCGTCGGCGTACGCAGGATTGCCCACCGTGCGGTAGCCTTCCGGAACGGTGAATGGCACGGCAATCTTTCCGCCAACCGCCTCGATTTCTTCAAGGCTCCAGATACCGAGATCATAGAATCCCCGGATCATGCCACCGTTTAGGCTCACCGGAACGGGGTATGGGTCACAGGCCATCTCCGCCGAACGGCCATCCGCGTAGGTAGCCGTATAGGTGGTCACGGTGCGGCTGCCCTGCACTGTCTCGTGCCACTCAACCCAGATCTCACCATCTTTTCGAACGAGTATCGACATAGTGTGTCTCCTTAGGTTCTCACAACGCCTGTCACAATGATGCGGCTTGAGGTGTCAACGAAACCGACGATGAAGACGGTATCCGTGGTAGCGATGCTGATTGGGAAGACTTCCACGCCAGTGGCAATCACCCAGTTAGCGCCCTTGTCTAGCGTCCGAGTGGAGGTGGCGGCCGTGACCTTGAGGACAAACCCGAACAGAGGATTGACATTGCTGGGATTGCCGAGAACTCGGTTGCCGGCAAGGACTACGAGGGCGTTGTTGCCAAGCGACATGTCCCAAGCGATGGTGGCTGCGTCGGTCAGCGTCTGGTAGGCCACAGTGCTTTTGAGGGCCGCTGCCGTGAGGAGCTTTGACGCCGTCCCCAGTTGGAACTCTGAATTTGATGCGATCGCGCCAGGGGCCAGCATGGCATAGGTCAGCAGGCCGGCCGGCACCATGCCCGCCGTCAACTGGCCGAAGCCCAAGGCAGAGGCCGCGCGCCTAAGCAGGGTGTCGTCCGAGCCGGCCGCGATGTCAGCGCGCGCGCCGCTGGAATTGGCAGATCGGCCGAGCACGGAAAGAGCAGCGCTGTCCGCAAGGGTGTTGAGCGCGATAGCGTTGGTCGGCGGTGAGAACGTTCCGGTGAATGAAGCGTTCGCTTTCGGCGCCAAGCTCGACACAGCTACGCCGCTGTCCTTAACAACCTTACCGGTCGCACCATTGAAGGTCGCCAAGTTGTCGCCGATTGACGATGCGGGGCCTGTGACAACATCCGTCACTCTCACGCCACTATCCTTGCCGGCCTTTCCTGTCGTGCCGCCGAAGGTGACTATATTGTCGGTCACGGAGGATGCCGGCCCGATGAAATCGCCGCTTCCCAGGCCATCCGCGCCCTTATCCCCTGCCCGGTCGAACATCAGCCAGATGCCGTTCGCTGTCGTCGGCAATGCGCCGGCGCCGTTTATGAAAGCCAGGCTCAGCTTGCGGAAGCCGGCGCCATCGACGACCGATCCGGTCACATTGTAGACGTAGGAGATCGCGGCGTTCGCCTTGGAGCGCAGGGTCAACTGGCCCTTGATGGTGTTGGTGCTGTCGTCGAACGTGTCGAGAATGCCGCTCACCGTGGCGCCGCTGGCGTCGAGATTGTCGACATAGGCGGCCGTGGCCAAGGCGGCCGAGGCATTGTTCAGCCGCAGCGTGCCGTTGCCGGGGTCGGCGTCGGTGGTGGCCGTCGAGAAAGTGTAGCCCAGCGCCCCCACCGAGGTCGCCGCCGCCGAGGCTGACGTCGCCGCACTGGTGGCCGAGGCTGCGGCGTTGCTTGCCGAGGTGGCAGCCGCCGTGGCGGAGCCGGACGCGGCGCCGGCCGAGCCCGCGGCGGCGGTGGCGGAGCTGCCGGCATTGGTGGCCGAGCTCGCCGCCGTGGAGGCCGAACCGGATGCGGCGCTGGCCGAATTGCCGGCATTGGTGGCGGAGTTCGCCGCCACGGAGGCGGAACCGGACGCCGCCGTGGCCGAGCCGGCGGCCGCGCTCGCCGAGGTGCCGGCATTGGTGGCCGAGGTCGCCGCCGCGTTCTTGGAGGTCAATGCCGCGGCGGCACTGGCGGCGGCCGCATTGGCTGCGCCCACGGCGTCGCCCAGCGTGTCCTCCGACAGATAGAAGGCGATCGTGATGGCGTCGGCGCCGATCACCGGGTCGAGCGCCTGGAACGCGTAGACGAAGTCCGCCGACACCGCGCCCTGCTGCACATGCACCGTGGTGCCCTTCTGCAGTGTGCGCGCGGTCCGGGCGTCGGCGGCGCGATACCAAACGCCTTCGCTCGCGGTATAGATGCCGTTCTCGCGGGCGTCCGCCTGGTCCTTCACCAGCACGCGGTCACCGACATCGACTGAGACACCATCGATGGTCTGAAGCCCATGGAGGGCGATGTTTGCCGTGGTCGCCAGGCGCACGGGTTCGCGTTCCCCTGTCAACAGGCGAACGGCGGCGGTTGCAGGTCGGGCCATAAGGGCTTTCTCCATGAAAAAAGCCCCGCGAAAGCGAGGCTGAAGATGTCGGGTTCAATATACTGGCGCGAGCGGAGGCGATGGCCCTGCTTGGGCCGCCTCCGCCTTATCGGATCACCGCCACGACACCGCCAAAGGAGGTCTCGTCCTCATCCAGATCGAGGATGTCAGGTCCGGCTCCCGTTTCCAGCGGCTTCCTGAAATTCTGGCCGTGTCGATAATATTTGCAGCCGGATCAGCCGGCCGGCTGGCTCTGCTGACGACGGCCGCGAACGATATCCACCACGAACCAGATCAACTGGGCGCCGATGTAAGGCGCGATTGAGGACCAGTCCGGCGCTCCGGCATCGGCGTTGCCGTAGGCCGACGCGATGCAGGCGAGCACCCCGGAAATCAGATGCAGCAGAACAAGGCGCAACACGCCTCCATTCCAGCGCCTGCTTGCCCAGAACAAAAGGCGGCTCAGTAAAAACGTCGGAACCAACGCACCCAGAAGCATTGCAGCAAAACCAGCGCCCATAAAATCCCCCTATGCCAACACTCAAATCTATCTTGTGAGTGACTTCCACAATTTTCTCGATATCGAATTCATCGGCGCCGCAGATTTCCATGCGGGCTTCACCGGCTTGTGTATGTTTAGGCGTGTTCCAGGTGGCATCACTCTCACCTTCGCGATGATTTGGGCCATGATGTGCCCATAGACACTACGGCGGCGAGCCATCGCCCCATTGGAAAAACCTCCACATTCATTGGACAGCCTGCAGCGTTTCTTCGATTCTAAACTCATACAACCTAAAGTTGCCGTTAGTCAATATGCGCGCAGTTCGCGCTATTGCCGTCGAAGTAGCGGCAGGATCTTTTCATCGAGGAATTTGAACGTCCATCCAGCATCTCCGCGTTGGCGGGATTGGCATCAACATTGACAGGGATCAGCTTTGCTACCGACTTCCCCCGGCGCGCGGCCTTAACCCATTCCTCCATAGCTCCGATATATTCGTCCAGCGCCTCGTACGGCGTCGTAGCACCGTCGCCAGGTATAAACGCCGAAGGAACATCCCCCACAATCAACCATATCCATTTGGGACATCCGGTCTGCCGGGGTGAAATTTCAAAAAGGAAAATATAGATTATTCCTTCCGCGCCATAGCCAAGATACTCGCCTTTGATGGTGCACACCCAGTTGTAGAATTCGAGATATTGGCGCGCCTCGATCCGCGCAAAATCAAGGTCGTCTTCGCCGGTACTGATATTGGCAGGAGGCAGACGAGTAACGCTGCTTAAGTCCGGATTGGCATCGTTCTTCATGGCTGGCTCCGGGAGAGAGGTTGACACTTGGACCAGCGTGCAGCTCGGGCGCCTCGTAGCCTTAGCCGGAAATCCAATCGCTTGCTTCGAGCGGTCTTTTGCCTTGACGTAGGTTACGATGCCGATTTCGGGCAGTTCGGCCATCAGGCGGGCCGCGGTGCGGCCGGCCGCTAGGGAGGAGGTGGCGTGCATCCTCGCCTGGATCCGGGAGGAATGAACCTAGTTCAGTAAGAACCGCTCAAATCCCGAAGTTTTCATCGACGAACATCTCGGAAAACTCCTGTGGAGAAAGCGTTACGTTGTTGTCGCGAGCAATTTCAAGGTTCCTTGCCCATAGCTTGCGTATTTCCGCTGGTATTTCCTCGGATAAATGAACTGATGCGGCAATTGCACCCTGCCACTGTCCATCGCCTCCATAGAGAGCGTGCAGTTTGGGAGCCATCGCCTTCAGGGATCTATCTACTTCTTCGGGCAGTTCTCCAATCGCCCATAAAACATAGAATTCTAGAAGTTTGAGCAACGGTTTTCCGTCATAACGCGGATTGTGTTCCATTTCATTTCCTATGCGTCATATGTAGCGTATTCTATAAGCCTCTGGCAGGTTTCTGATAGACTAGGTTTTTGCGGCAGTGAAGGAAGCCAGCCCTCAATAAATTCTCTAGAGATAAATATCTCAAGGAAATATTCCATACCCGCTTCGGAGGCTTCCAATGGCAATCCTCCGGATTCTGGCTCGGTAGCAACCATCGCGTCCGAATTCTCTGTCCACGGCTCAGCTGCATAAATCGTGTCGTACTCGTCAAACTCAGACAGCCTCGCGACTATCTCAATCAACCTGCCTACTTGCCCCATTGAGAAAACCCTCCGCCACGATTCGGATGCAGAACCTTCTGGAATATGCTGCCATTACGATGTTGGGATCTAGGGACGAGTTGCATAACTCCGGGTTTATCGCTGTGATGCCACGAGAAACCGTCGGGTGCCGTTCGGGGAGCCAACCTGGGCGTCGAATCTCCGAGAGAGATTGCCAAAAGCGGCCGCGTCTAATGGAGCGCTTTTGATTTACCTAAGCGCCAGCGCTGACGCGACGACGTATCGCCCTGCAAGCGATGTAGTGAGAGCCAACGCGCTATTTTTTAAGCAACGGGAGTACATTGTCGTAAAGAAACTTGAGACGCCCCCCCAACATTTCGGCATAGGCAGGCGTGGCAGGCACGTTTACCGGGATGATGTCTTCGACTGACTTTCCATCTCGCGCAGCTTCAACCCACTCTTCCATGGCACCTATATATCCGTCCAAGGCAAGATAAGGTGTCTTGCCGTAATCGCAGTCTATATACGCCGGAGGCACGTCGCCAACAATCACCCACACCCATGATGGCACATTCGGCTTGGCAGGTACGAACTCGAATAGAAAGACGTATATGACGCCGTCAAGTCGATATCCAAGGTATTCGCCTTTAATATCCGACACCCAGCTATGAGATTCCAAATATTCGCGCGCTTTGCGACGGGCGCCTTTGAATTCCACACTGCCCCGCGAATTGCCGGGCGGCAATGGCTTTACGCTACTTAGATCAGGACTTGCATCATCCATACCTATTGTCACTGCTTTGACCCTCTCTTGCCGCCGCCCAAACGGCCCCATCTCTTGTAATCGCCCCGCTCCTTGTGATGCTTGATATGGTCAGCTCTACTGAGGGGCTCGAAGTTCCACACGTCGTCTGTCCCGCCTTCAGACCGTGCACGCTTGTGATGAAGATCCATGTTCCAGCCTGTATCGGGATCTATGGGCCAGTCCTTCTTATAGTGCACTTCCCACTTTCGACGAAGAGGCCTGGAACGTGCCTCGAGCCAGCCTGGCAGCTCGTGAATTGCAGGTGACGCTTCCTTCAAGAACTGATTGCCGGCACCCCACAGCGCGCCGGAAACTACTCTGCTGCCGATTGGTTCGTCACGGCCCGTGGCTTCGACCGCGCCATAGGTCGCCCCCTCAACACCCATAAGGCCAGTGCGCGCAAGAAGGCCGGACAAGCCCTTCATTGTGGCTGTGCCAAACCTGCCACTGAGGGTAATGCCGGCCTCTCCAAGACCTCGGCCCGTCAGATACGCGCCAAGTGCCTCTGCAGCCGCTCCAGCAGATCCAGATCGATCTCTCGCATTTTGAGTTCCCGCACGCTCAGCCGCGAGTTCTTCCTCGTAGTTGCTCCCCGAGATCAACGAATTCATGTGTGCGGCGAATTTGTCCGCGTAGCCTAGCGTTGCTCCGTCAGCCATCAGCCGCACGATGTCATTGAGGGCGACGAGCGGCTTCAGAGACGCAGGCAGGGCGTCGAAAGCCGCCAGATTTCGGTTCACGCGTTCCTCTGCGGACACCGGAATTGAGTTGCCGGCGATGCTTCGCGCAATCCGCGACTGGTTCTCGTCGGCCAGTTGTAACGCGATGGCTGCCTGAACACCCGGATCTGACGTGCCCGCGAACAGATCACGCAGGATTGAATCCCGCTCGCGTTGCGGCACGTTCTCATCATTCAAGGTGTCGACAAGGTACTTGACGACAGACTGCGGCAGCGGCTGGATGTTTTTGATGCCAAGCTGCTGCTGCACGGCGACAGAACGGGCAATCGCCTTCTGATAGGCAGCCGGATCATAACTGTCTTCGCTCGATATCGCATTCCATGAAGCGTCGGCTGCCGGGTCGATTTTGCGGGCAAAATCGGCGGGAGCGGCGGCCCGAGCTTCCAAGACTTGCTTGGCAGCGGCCGCGGTTATCACAGACTGCGAATGATCCTGCTCAGGCGTCGCACTGCCTGGCTTGGGCATGGCTTCCAAGACCTTCGCCTCAATGGCGCCTTTCGGCATTCGAGCCATCTCGAATGCCTGACGGCCGACATCGAAGGTCCTGCGGAGGTTCTCGGATTGATTTCGGCCCTCCTCAGTGCCGAAAACTGTTGTAAAATCCTGGTCGCTCGGCGTTTTTCCGAAGTAGTTGCCGGTATACATGAGGTCGGCGGGTGCATTCTGGTAAGCAAGCTGGACGTTGGTGCGCGCGTCGAAGATTTGCGCCGTCGTTACCGCCTGAGCCTGCAGGCCGAGATCCTGCATGGCGTTTGGAGAGAGATCGGCGATCCAAGGAGCAGCAGCCAGGACGGCTGCCCGATCAGCCGGCGCGGAATTGTCGTTCTGAACGCGATCGCCTTTCGAGGTCGCAGCCCCAGAGCCATTCGCCGGGGCAAAGCCAGGAACCTGTTGGAAAGCCTCCTGACTATCTTCTGGCGGAACGGCTACCTGTCCGTTCGGCGCGCTCAGTTGGACGGAAGAAACGTTGCCGGCGGGCACATCATCGGAAGCGTCGGCGCTCTTGTCCGCTGTAGCGGCGCTGCCCGCAGAACTGGCCGCCTCAACGACGCGACCTGCTGACGCCCCCGCTTGCGCAGCACCCAGCAATTCGGCGGCGCGCTTCGGGTCCTTGGCGATGAGTGCCTGGACCCGCGCCTTTGCGGTGGCGCCGAACCAGTCCGTCATGGCCTGCAGCTTGGTCTGCGAGTCAGCGCCCATCTTGGCGATCAGGTCGAGGCCGTCCTGCAGCTTTGCCTCGAATGCCGCGCTGTCGTCGGGGTCGCCCTGCGCGATGGCAATGGCGTTGGTCTGCAGCACCGTGTCGACCTGCGCCATTTCATAGTCATTACGTCGATCGCGCTGCCGTATCCCCATGCGCCGCGCGCCAACCGTGCGCGTCGGCTCTCGCTGCGTTGCGAATGCGGCACGCTGGCTCGCGGGCATGTTCGCCAGCGCCTCATCGAACAGCGTGTCGAACAGGCCGGTCTTGACCACTAGGCCGGTACGCGGATCGACCTGGCCGTACATGGTTTCGTGAAGGCCGGCGCCGTCGGCCGGCGCGTTCGCCGCAACCTCGTCTTCCGCCTGCGCCACCCGGCCGTTGAACCGGCGGCGCGCAAGTTCGGCGTCGAACGCCTCCTGCTGGTCTTTCATCTGCTGGTAGCGCTCGGCGACAGCGGAGAGCCGGTCGCCAAAGCCTTGGATGACCGCGGCGATCGGCGAGCCGTTGGAATATTGAACCGCATTGCCGGTATCGAGCCGACGCTGGGCAATGGAGAGCGGAATGACGTGGACCATTTAGTAGAGCCCCGTATAGCCTTGGAAGATCGCCGCGCTCGCCCGGGGCGAGAGTGACGAACCGCCGAAGGTCACGGCCTTGGGCTGGTCTTGGAGTCTGGAGAGACCACCAACGAGCGCACTGCCCGCGTCGAAGATGCTTGCCGTCAGCTTCTGCTTGCCGGAAAAACGCGAGATATCGGCTTGGGTGTAGACATTGTTCTGCCGCAGCCGCGAGCCGTACAGCATCGCGTCGAGGTCCATCTGCCCCTGCCTGGCACTGGCCGCCAGCACCTCGGTCGGCGAGCCGGCGATGCCGACGCCCGATGCACCGGCCTGGGCACGCGCCTGCGCCTGCAGCAGGTCTTGCTTGCGGCGCTCCTGGCCTTGCTCGAATGCAGCGGATTGCGCTTCGGCCTGCGCCTGCTGCTCGTAAGCCTTGGCCTGGTAGTCGGCCATCTGCTTCTGCTGCTGCCCTTGCATAAGAGCACCGCCGACGGAAATAGCCGTTCCGAGAAGAGCGAGTGTGCACATGGTCAGCCTCGCTCGCTTGCAACTGGAATGAACTTGGTCTTGACGCCGTCGACAGGCGCGCCCAGTGCCGGGCGCGGGTCGAGCGCTCCGCCGGGGCTGAGAAAGGACAGAAGCAGCCTGTCGGCCTGAACGGCCGGACGGCTGAGCCGGGAGGGTGCGGCCGCGCGTGGCCCGGCCATGGCGGCGCGGCGTGTGGCGGTCAGGTTCACTTTGAGCTCGGCCACGCCGGCTGCATCGAACAGGCCGTTGGCGGTGGTGATCGCGCGGTTCAGCGCATCGGCCTCGAACAGTTCCTGGCGCAGCTGCTCGATCAGCCGGTGGACGCACCGCCAGCGCGCGCCGAGGGCCGCCGCCTTGGCGGCGATCTCCTCGCCGAGTGCCGTGATATCGGCGCGGGCCTCGCTGGCAGCCGCCTCCTTGCGGCGCTTGCCGGCGACATCGATTGTCTTTTCCAGCAGCGCGATCGCGTCGTTGCAATCGTCAAGCGCCGCACGCGCGGCGGCCAGGTCGCCATCGCCGAAGACCGCCCGGTCCTCGGCTTCGGTCAGATGGTCCTTGCGCGTGATCGCATCGCTAAGGTCGGTGTCCAGCAAGGCGATGACGGCGGCAAAATCGGCAGCCGTCCGCGCCCTGCCGAGGTGCTCGGCATAGGGGGATGTCATGGGGGATGTCCTTATTCCGGAGAAAGATTTGCTTGGGCGAACGCGGCGCCGGAGCGTCAATCTCCCCCCTCGAGGGGGAGATGGCCGGCAGGCCAGAGGGGGTCGCCTCGCGTGAGGCGCTGGCCTTCTCTTTTCGAAAAGAGGAGGTCGCGTCCCGTCGTGCCGCCCCCCTCTGTCGCCTTCGGCGACATCTCCCCCTCGAGGGGGGAGATTAGCTACGGCTCGGCGTCGAACACCGGCGTTAGCGCGCGGATCGTGCAGGGCGTCGGGTTGGCGTGGCGGATTTTCACCTGGCCCTGCCCCTCCCAGCTGTCGTCGATGGGGACGTCGACATTGCCGGTGAACAGGGTGGCCTTACCGTCCGGCGCAACGATACTGGGCATTCTCACCGGCTCCCAGCGGCCGCGGATCAGCGACTGCACCTCGAGCCCGGTCGTGTCGGTCTCCATGAGGGACAGGATGACCTTACCGACCTTCTTGCGGCGGCCGATGACGGAGCCGTCGCGGCCGCCCACATCGAGTTCCAGCGTGTTGGCTTCCGAGCCTGTACGCAATCCAACCTGCCACTTGCCGGCCTGGGCCCCGCCGGGCAATGTCACCTGGCCGGAGGCAACGGCGAGGCCCTTGTAGACCTTGCCGTCCGCCAGCACATCGACGCGCTGCCCGTTGAGATGGTCTATGCCGCCAACGACATTGACCGCCGCGCCCACATAGGTCAGGCCGCAATCGACCTGAAACGCGTCTTCCAGCGCACCATATTCGAACGGCGTCGTCATGATCTCGATGTAGCGCCGCGTGACTCCGCCGATCGTGCGCTTGACGAACAGCCAGATGTCGTCGACGCCGCTCTGTCCGGGCGTCACCACGGCGCTTTCGACGATCGCCCAGTCCGAGCCGGCAAAGCCGCCGCCGATCCGGTGGCGGTGCAGGCCGCGCACATCCTGCGAAGGCTGATGGGTATAGCCGCCCAATTCGCCGGTCTGGAGCGGAAACCACAGTACCGGATCGGGGTCGGTCTGGAACGCGAGTTCGACCACGCCCTTTTTCGGAATGTGTTCGGAAATCTGCCCGATATCGTCGGAAGAGAACTTGTTGGCGGTTGTCTGCGTCAGCTCCGCGATCGCCTTGCGGCTGCGGGTGACGTAGAGGAACGACTGGCCGGCATCCACGGGGCGGATGCGGGCGCAGCCGAATGTGCGCGAACGCCGGTTCTTGAACGACGACGGCGTCAGAGCCTCGTCGATGCCGGAGCCCGACAGCGCCCGCACGCCGCCGCTTGTACCGATCATCAAGGCGCCGTCGGAGTCGGCGATCCAGACGATGTCGTTGGCCTGCCCGCCGCCGGCCTGGATGAACTCCAGCGCGTCATCATCCTTCTCGCCCAGTGCGAAATTGTTGAAGTCGCCTGTCTTCGAAGCATAGACTGAGAACCTGCGGCTGAAGGCAAGCCGCTCTTCATAGAGCGATCCGCTTTCGACATATTTGCCGGGCACGAATGTGCCAAGCCGCCAGCGCGTGATCGGGCTGAGATTTGGCAGGGCATGACCATAGAGCACGATCTTGACCACTGTCGCGCTGGTGCGACTGGTGATCTTCGCCCAGCGCCACACGCCGTCCGAGCCCAGAAGCCGGATGGCGCGGCCGACATCGGTCGGCTGGAATCCGCTGTTCGCGTTGATCCCCACGATCGAGGATGCCGTCAGGTCGAACGGCGTCTGGTCGCTGGCGGCAAGGTGAAAGGCCAGTTCGGCTGCATAGGTGTCAGCTGCGTCGTCACCGCCGCCGGCCGAGAATTTCAGTTGGTAGTATTCGAAGGCGGCCTTGTTGCCGAACTCGTAGAAGCGCGTCTCGCTGTTCGCCCATCCTGTCTCGGCGGTGCGGGTGTCGAGCGTCACCCAGTTGGTGCCGTCGTTCGAACCCTGGATTTCCCAGGCGGAAAAGTAGTTGTAGGCGTTGGTCGCCCTCAGCTCCGTCGTCAGCCAGTAGGCGTCCACGACGCGCTGCGCGCCGCCGGGGTTCCGGTAGCGGATGTATCCGGTGGATCCGCCATCCAGGGCAACCGCCTGCGCTTTGTTGCGGTCGAACATCTGATAGGCGCTTGCAGTACCGCTCGCCGTGGAAGCGGTGCCGCTGGGCGCGGTGTTGCTGGTCATCTGCGGCGTCAGATGGCCCGTACCGCCCGGCGTCAGCGTGGTCGCCGTGTCGTTGATCGGGTCATACGGTCCGTCGAGGAATTCGTAGTCGCTCAGCGTCCATGCCGTGTGCGCGGTGCGCGTCAGCACCTTTGGCGGGTAATTCCTGTGCGTGATCCACATCTGGTCAGCGGACTGAACGTAGGCGAGGTCGAACAGGTCGGCCTCCAGATAGGGCGACGCCACCTCCACCGTACCGACGCGCGCGCCATAGGCGTAAACGCGGATGTACTGGTCGCCGAACTCCAGGCAATAGGCTTGCTCGGAGGAAAAGATGAACGGAACGCCGCGCGTCTTCTTCGCCGGGTTTTTCACCTCTCCGACGAAATAGGTGCCGCCGCGCTTGCGGATGCCGCCATGCGGCAGCGTGACGAAATTCTCGCATTTCGCCAACGCCGCCCGGTAAAGGTCGAGCGAGGCGCGGGCATGCAGGCGCGGCGAGATCTCGCCGCGAACGAACGTGTCCTGGATCGGATAGAGCGCGGTCATCGGCGGTATGCCCTGTTGTCGCCGCGCTGGATTGTCCAGGAGGCGGGGTAGGACCGGCCGCCACGCTGGATGGCATTGGCGGTGAAGGCCGCGTCGACCGCCCGGTCATAGGCCGCGCGGGCGACGTCGATCATGCCGGACTTGTGGGTCAGCGGATGCGCGATCTTGATGGCGAGCGCGGCCACCAGCACCTCCGTGAACAGCGCGTCCCAATCGTTGGGATCGGTCAGGTTCGCGACATAGCGGATGGCCAGCGGGCCCGGCTGGTCGGAATAGATCAGCCCAGCCTCCTGCCGCCATGAGATCGGAATCCCGTCAGGCTCGCCATTGTGCGTCGGCGGCATGGGACGCAGGCAGTCGGCGGGAAGCTCGTAGGCGAAGTTCAGCGTACCATCGCCGCCGCCGGTATCGGCGCCGGTGACAGACGCCGACAGGATGGCGAACACCCAGGCATGCCTGGTCAGCTCCCCTTCCCGCGTCAGGTCGAAATGCAGGTTGAGCAGCCGGGCGGCCTTGACGTCCTGGTCGAGACTGTCGATCGGCGCCTCGTCGAGCACGGCGAGCGCCATGTTGGCGATATCGAGCGGTGTGGTGGCCATGGCTCAGCGCCTCGTCCATATAGGTCGAGCAAACGTCATGATTTTCTCCAGGCATGAAAAAAGCCGCTTGCGAAGCGGCTGAAAAAATTTAGATCCAATAGATAAGGCCGCTTTGGGCTACCAATCTCTCGCCGGCGGCGAGGCTGATAGTTTCAACGCCTCATCATTTTCGCATTGTTCAGCCCAATAAGTCACCGTCACTTCCTCGGAATGACAATGCTCTTCGCTAAATCCAACCACGTCTTTCTAGCGATCTCGTAGTCGCCCTCGCTGCTATTGCAAGTGAGCGTGACCACGCCGAACGGCGCTTCTTCAACCATCATCCACGTCCGCGTTGGTGAGCCCAGAAAACTTAGACGGACCGAGGAGATAGAGACTTCCTTTCCGTCGATCGTCACCATGGCCGGCTTGTCGACGACAACGGGATTCAAACCAGACATGGAAGCCTTCACGATAGCATTCTTGTTTATCTCGTTGCGAAATCGATCGAAGAACTCCTGCGATCTCAGACCGGTCGGGGTCATGGTCAGCACAACATCACAATCGCCACCGCAAGCCGAAGCCATGCAGGACAGCAAGATGTCCTGTTGGTCGAGCCTGGCCCACCATAGATTGTTTTGATAGGTCAGGCTGACGCCCTTGACGGGTTCGGAAATTTCGCCCGACACTGCAGGTGCGGCAGTGGAAAGCAGGAACAGAATTGTGGCTGCGAGGCGCATGGGAAAGATCGTGCTTTCTGATCTCGGAGTGGCTGAATAGCTCATCGCCAGTCTCTTCCAAACAAGTCGGCTGCACCATCCGTGGGCGACAGCAATCCACAGTTGCTGGACCGCCTGCCGCCTTTCGAAATCTCTCGTGCCAAGGTTTGAAAAGAGAATGCCAGTATTCCTGAAAGGAGCGGGCGCTCTTCGCACCCGCCCCTCTCGAAATCAGGCCTCGGTCGTCTTCAGCGCGATGAACGACATGTTCTTGACGCTCGACGCCGTGCGGTCCCAGTTCGCCGCCAGCGCCAGTTCCGCGTCGGTGGCGAACTCGCCGGCAAGCGACGCGGCGAGGAAGCGGGTGCCCGGCACATGCGGCACGAAGTGCCGGCGGCCGACCATTTCGGTTACGCCGCCGCCATGGCCCTGGCGCGGCTTACGGTCGAACTCCAGCGGGCCGCCTTCCGTGTTGACCGGAAGCTCGTTCCACAGGATCGCCTTGTCCTTGAACATGAAGGCCGTGTAGACGCCCGCCGTCACCGGGATGTCGTCGTCGACCACGGCCCGCAGCCCCATGTAATAGGGGATCAGCGGCCCGCCCTGCTGCGAGGACGGGACATAGTCGATGAGGTCGGCGAGCTTCAGCGCCTTCATCTGCTTGGAGTGCATCCAGATCGTCTTGAACTTGTCGGCGCGGTCGCCCATCAGGTAGGCGGCCTCGATGATGTCCGTGTCGACGATGGAGGCGCCGGTGGTGCGCACCAGGTCGCCGCCGTCATTGGCAATGTTGTCGGCCAGCACGCCCTTGAGGATGCCCAGCAGCGTCAGCTTGTTGGCGCGCTGCCAGTAGTCGGTCTGGCGGCGCACGATCAGCTTCTGCGGATCGTCGCCGGCCAGGATCGAGGTCAGGTCGGGAATGCCCCAGGCCTGGGCACGAACATTGCGGGCCGCCACTTCGCGGCGCGCGCCGACCTTCTTCATTTCGATGGAGTCGGCCGGGTTGTCGTTGACCGGCTCGGACGGATCGTTGCCCAGATCCTTCCAGCCGGGCATGTCGACCGAGCGCCCTCCCATCGAAAGTTTCGCGGAGATGGACGGGTCGGAAAACAGGATTCCGGCCTGATAGATCTCGAGGGACTGCACATGCTCCTCGAACGAGTATTGCGCATAGACGGACGGAACGATCGCGTCCGCGATGCGGGTATAGGCGTCTGCCATTATTGTCTTCCTTCAGGTTTGAATTGGCGGCTGGTGCCCAAATCACAATGGGTTGTCGGGCATCCACAGGGCCGGATTTTCGCCGGCCTCGCGTGCCAGCCGCCGGGCTCGTGCGGGGTCGCTTTTGACGAGGGCTGAAATCGCCGTCAGGTTGCGTTCGCCGGCGGCGTTGCGCTTGAACGGATTGCCGCCGCTCGAACGCACCCCACCGTCGATCGTGTCTTCGCGGAACATCGCTTCGCCAATGGCATGGAACGCCTTGGCGATCTGCGGGTCGGTCAGGGCCCCGTCGGGCAGGAGAATGCCCTTCGCCTTGTAGGCATTGACCAGACCGAGCTTCTTCATCGCCCGGTTGGCGACCTCCAGGCGCTGGCGAAAGCCGTCGCTGTTGGTGGGTCCCCAATCCTTGACAAGGTCGTCATGCGTGGTCTCCACCGAGCGGGCGAGCGCGATCTGCTGCGCTTTGGCCTGCTGGGCCATGTAGCCGACGAACTTGTCGTGATAGGCTTGGGCGATCTTCGGCGAGGCGCCGGCCTCGACCGCCCACGCCTTGGAGGCGTTGGCGAGCTCGTCCGAATAGGCGAAGGTTTCGGGCAACCCTTCCGGGCGCCGGTACTCGACCTTCTCGGACGATGTCACCGGACGCATGGTCTCCGGCAGCCGGGCATGGAACCTGTCCCAGTCTTCCTTCGGCGCGTCCGGCGCAGGAACGCGCAGGCTCTCGCCCTGCTGCCGCTCCAGTTCCGCATAGGATGTGAAAACCCGGTCGAGGCTTTCAGGCTTGGTCCAGCCCTTGGCTTCAGCGATTTTACGGTTGCCTTCGGAAAGACCGTCAAACCAACCAGGGCCGGCCGGCGGGGCGGACCCGTTGTCCCCGTTGGCCGGTGGCCGTGCAAGGTTGCCCGCCGGCTGCTGCGCAGCCACGGACCCGGCGTCTGCCAGATCTGTCATGTGATGTGTTCCTTGTTGAGGTTCAGAGAGAATTTGTCGCTGCCAAAATCGACGAACAGCGCGAAAAGAGTGCCGGCGAAAAGGCTTGATATCTCCCCCCTCGAGGGGGGAGATGGCCGGCAAGCCAGAGGGGGTAGCCGCGCATCGAGCGCTGGCGTCCTCCTTTCAACTCAGAAGGTCGCGCCCCGTCGTGCCGACCCCCTCTGTCGCCTTCGGCGACATCTCCCCCTCAAAGGGGGAGATTAGCGCCTAGACATTGTCGCCCCAGTGCTCCCACAGCAGCGTGATCGTGCCGGTCACCGCCAGCGTGCCGTCGCCGTCGATATCGGTGCCCGTCGCAAAGGCGAGGTTGAGAAACAGGTCGGCCGGGGTTGTCGTGCCGTCCAGGGTGAAGGCTGTGGCGACGACATCGGCGGCCGAGGCCGTCGAAAGATTGGTGCCGGCGCCATCCAGCGTGCGAGCCGTGGAGGCCAGCACATTGACCATGTTGGAAGACAGCGCGGCACTGGCGGCGGCCGCGGAGCCGATGCCCCAGGTCAGCGCCGCGTTGTCGTTGATCGTCGAGGCCCGCGCCGTCAGCACCGCGAATTGAAGCCGGGCGGTGCCACCCTTGATGCGGATCTTGCCCTCGGCGAAATCGAAGATCTTCTGGCTGGCATAGGCCTGCGCATCGGTGATGGGCACCTGCATCGCGTTGAAGGAAAACACGCTTCGGTAGGCGCCGCCCTGCCCGCTGGTGCGGACCGAAAGCCCGGCCTTGGGTGGAACAAGGCCGCCGTCTCTGGCGGCGGCACGGGAAAGCGTCCGGGGAAGACCTCGGGCCATGTTGTATCTCCATTCTTGTGGATTCTTGGGGGTGGTGTGTCTGTCGGCTGCACCCGCCGCGGGCAGAACTGTCCTGACGACGCTTGAATCGTTTCGTCAGCGCAACGCGCCATCATCCTGTTCCGGATGATCTTTCCGGGCGCGTCCAACCCATGTCCAGGGCGCTTCCATTGCCATCCAACCATCAAGATGGCGGAAACCATGTCTGATATTGCAACGGAAACCATGTCTTGTATCGTATGGCATCGCGCCTAGGTTCCGCCGCAATGCGCCCGCACTGGACCTCAGGGCTTCAGGAGAGGATCTCGAAGATGATTATGAAAAAGACCATCGCGGCCGTGCTGATGACTGTTGCGACCGTCGCGCTGGCAGGCTGTGAGACGCAGACCGAATCCCAGCAGCGTGCAACCACCGGCGCGCTGGTTGGCGGCGCTGGCGGCGCTCTCGTCGGCCAGGCCATCGGTGGCAACACCCAGAGCACGCTCATTGGCGCCGGCGCCGGCGCCCTTCTTGGCGCCGTTGTCGGCAGCTCGACCACGCCGCAGCCGCGCGGCCAGCAGATGTGCCGCTACCAGGACCGCTACGGCCAGATCTACACCGCGCCCTGCGACGACCGTTACTACAACGGCAATTATTGATCGTTGGCCCCCTTCTCCCCGTTCCACGGGGAGAAGGTCCAGGCAGAGCGCCGAGGGTCGGACGACGCCGGCCTTGAAAGTCTGTTTCGCGCTGTAGTTGCACTGCAGCTTTGCTCTTATCGCAATTCGCGCTATCGTTTCCTCCGGTTTTGGGGGTGACGATGCGGAGCTGATGATCCTGCTGCTGGTCCTGTGCGCCGATAGCGCACTGGCCAATGAGGCCGACCGACTTGAACTGAAAATCGGCGGTTGCCTGGCCTTGCCGGGGGCGGCGGTCGACAATGCCGTCAAAGCTACTTTCGAGGTGACCTTGGACAAAGCCGGCAAGGTCGAGTCGGTTGCCGTTGTATCCTATGACTCGCATTCAAAGGTTGCGGCGGGAGTCGCCCGGATGCTTGCGAAATCGCTCCAGAGATGTTGGCCGCCAGGCGTCAAAACCAGCCCGGTGCGCGTCACCGTGGATTTGAGCAAATTCTAGCTATCAATCCGCGAAGTTATTATCCACGAACATCTCGGCGAATTGTTGGGGCGTGAGCGTTACATTGTGGTCTCGGGCGAATCGGCCTGATCCGCCACAGGTAATTCGTCCGGCGAATGCGGGGAACCCTAACGTGACTCTGCTACTCCAAGCAGACAGTTCCTGGGCACACACGATAGGGCAAAACCCAAGGTTGAAAGAAGCGCCGCCGAAGCGGAAAGCAGCTCGCTCAAGCTCAGAATGCCAGTATCCATCGACAACCCAGGCGTGCGATCAGCGTCCACGGAAAAGCTCTTCCGAAATTTTTGAAGCACCACCGATCTCCGATCGTTACCTTGTAGCCTCGTGAAGTAGATGCTTTATTTGATAATATATTTGGTATCCCAGACTGCGATTAACAATGGAATCGAGTGGATGCATATTATACGTCGCGCCATAACCTCCTAGAAACAAATCACGTACATGATCCACGTCTTTGCGGGTAGGTGCTTTATTGCCTTCGGCTTTTCACCTGGCACTGGCTAAAACAACTAGAACTGCCACCGTCATCACAAGACACCGATAACATCTCAATAAGCCATGTCAATAGCCGCTAAATTCAACTATTTTACAACCTTCAACACGAACAAAGACGATAATATTCAAATTTCCAGTTAAATAACCGTCTCTATTAGACACATCGTCACAATTTACCTCAAAATCAGATGACGAACTCACAATATTCGGGATAACAAATAAGTGATTGCCCTTTGAAACAGCATACTCGACACCAAGGAATTTTATATTCCCTCCTGGATAGTCCTTCATGGAAACTACGAATAAACAAGCGCTTAATACCTCTATAATGATCAAAACAATCAAAAGCGCAGCGACACATCCAGCAATCCAGGAGGCGAAGCGTTTCATTTTTTTCTCGTATGCACAGGTTCAATTTGCAGATAACCGAAGCGAAAAGCGAGGTCCGCGATATCGTTTGGGGTCAAGTCTGTATCTTTCAATGCTTCGGCCAGTTCGCGTGCTTTCGCATCGCCCTCATTGTTCCACCCTTTGGTACTCTCCGCGCGAGAGGAAGCTATTTTACCATAAACGGCTCCTATGGGGTCTCCAAAGAACGCTCCCCATTGCCCCGGCCCATTTGGGTTGAATGCCAACTTTGATTCGTCGATGACCGCAGACTGTAGGATCCCATTTACATCACGTTTCATCCCCGGCGGAAATATAAGTTTGTCTCTCACTCCTTCCCGACTTACAACGGCCGCAAACGTGACCTCTTTACTTTTCTGCCGAGCTCCCTCGTCTTGAAGAAACGGCCTAGCCCGCTTGTCGAAATCCTCTTGCCCAAGAGGCACCGGGGCAAGCTCCTGCTCGGCCTCCCGAGCCGTTTCCCCCATGGCAGCCGTCGTAATCGGATCGATTTGAGCAGGCATTGAGACACGAGCCTGGCTCAGTTGTTGGAACAGGGCGGCTCGAACGCCGGAACCTGTTACTCCCGAGCGCAACCGATGCAGCAGAACATTCTTGTCCCCCTGGGACACATCCTTGCTGTTCAGGGTTTCGGCGATGTTTTGAGCAATAGCTTGCGGCAAGGGTTGAAGATTTTCGATACCCAGTTGTTTCTGCGCGGCAACGGATGTCGCTATGGCTTCTCCATAGGCACTAGGGTCGGAGCCGCCTGACTCGATCACCTTGTTCCAAGCAGCATCCACACTGGGGAAAACCTTACGGACATAGCCGGCCGGATCGGCTCGCCTCGTAGTCAGCACCCGGAGAGCGGTCGTGGCCGCAACTTGATACCGTGATTGATCCTCTTGCGAACTTCCTGGGCCTGGCTCAGCATCCCGAAGCGCGGCCTGAATTCCCTGGTTTGAAGAAAAACGCATGTTGAAGGTCTGCTGACCGATGTCGATTTTGCGATTGAACTCCTGGAACCGCTTCCCGCCGTCCTCCGCGCCATAGATGGCGGCAAAGTCCGCCGGGCCGGGCATTGCGCCGGAATAACTCCCCGTATCGGCAATCGCCGCCGGGGCATTGTGCACGGCGAGGTCGATGTTGGCACGCCCATTGATCAGTTTCCCGGCCGTCGCTACACGCGCCTGCATGTGGAGAGCGTTAGCGGTATCAGGTGAAAGATCGGCAAGCCAGGAACTGACCGGCGCACCTTTTTCATCGGGCGCGACAGCATCGCCTCGAACCGCGAGTGGGCTGGCATCGCGATCGTTGGCGACACCCTTTGCCTGCTGGCTCGCGTTGTTCGCACTTGCGTCTTTGAGAATATTTGTCGGGCCTTTTGCGAAAACATTTGCGCTGCCAACGGCCGCAGCGGCACCAACTGCATGACCTGCTGACGCCCCAGCCTGCTCGGCACTCAGCAATTCGGCGGCACGCTTCGGGTCCTTGGCGATGAGTGCCTGGAGTCTCGCTTTTGCCGTAGCGCCGAGCCAGTCCGTCATGACTTGCAGCTTGGTCTGCGCGTCAGCACCGATCTTGGCGATGAGGTCGAGGCCGTCCTGGCGCTGTGCCTCGAATGCCGTGCTGTCGTCCGGGTCGCCCTGAGCGATGGCGATGGCGCTGGCCTGCAGCGCCGTGTCGACCTGGGCCTGCTCGTAGTCCTGCCGGCGCTGAAGCTGCCGCTGCGCCATGCGCCGCGCGCCGGCCGCGTACAGCGCGCCCTTCTGGTCGACGAAAGCAGAGCGCTGGCTCTCGGGCATGTTCGGCAGCGCCTCGTCGAACAAAATGTCGAACAGGCTGGGCTTCACCACTTTTCCGCTGCGCGGATCGACCTGGGCGGAATACATGGCGTCATGCAGGCCGGCGCCATCGGGCGCGGCGTTCGCCGCCACCTCGTCCTCCACCCGCGCCACCCGGCCGTTGAACGCGCGGCGCTTCAGCTCGGCGTCGAACGCTTCCTGCTGGTCCTTCATCTGCTGGTAGCGCTCGGCGACGGCGGAAAGCTGATCGCCAAAGCCCTGCATGGCGCCGCCGATCGGCGACCCCTGCGGATATTGCGGCGCATTGCCGGTATCGAGCCGGCGCTGGCCAACGGAAAGGGGGATGACGTGGACCATTGGCGGCTTCCTGCTTGAATGGCTTTGAACAAGGCGCGCGCGCCACTGGCGATCACGGCAGTGCCGATCGCGCGCAGCTGGCCGCCGCGTTTTTGCGGGATTTTCAGACTGAGGATTTTGGGGACGCGCCCAGCGTTGACCGGACTTTCGTCATCCCATGGCGAAGCCAGGAGCGAAGCGACGCGCGCGGACCACGGGATCCATGCCGTGACTTTCGAGCGGTGCAGCGGTTCAGAATTCTGATGCGCGGCAATCTTCGGCGATGGCCACGGCATGGATCCCCGGGTCAAGCCCGAGGATGACGAAACGGCGGCACTCGCGACACTAGGCGGCGCCTAGCCTACCCCTCTGCCCTCGCCGCCTTCTCCAGCGCCACCAGTTGGTCCTCGTCCAACGTCAGAAATCCCATGATGTGCTGCACCACCTCGGCGCGCGCATTGCTCAAGGCGCTGTGCAGCTCGAAACCGCCGGGCGTTTTCGTCCTGGCCATCCACTCGCCATAGGATGGGCGCCGATAATAGCCGGTCACCGCCGCGAGATCGGCCAGAACCATCTCGCCATCCTCGCCTGAAAAGACCCTGAGATACGCCTTTGTCAGCGCATCCCGTGCCTTAGCCGCGCTGCCGGCCTGCGCGGAGTGGGCAAAGCGTTTGCCGCTCATGCGCCGCCCGCCGCGCTGGAGCCGGCCGGCGCATTTTGTGTCGCCGGCGCGCCCTGCCCGGCCGGTCCACCCGCGCCGCCGCCTTGCAACAGTCCCTGCAACCCATCGAGCAGCCCGCTGTCGCGCGCCTGCACCGCGGCCGGCACGGCGTCCTTGGCCACCTTGCCGGCGGCGGCGATGGCCGCCATGCCGGTCTGCGCCTGCTGCGCCTGCGCGCGGGCACTGCGCATGCCGTCCACCTCTTGCTTGCGGCGAAAAATGCGCTGCGGGCTGCGGCCGGCGCTCTGCACGATCTTGATCGCCTCGTCGCCGTCGATATTGTCCATGATGCCGGGGTCGAACTGCGCCATCTGCATGGCCGTCGTCACCACCTGGATGGTGTCGCGCGCCTCGGCCGAACGCCTCAGCACGTCGAGCGGGCCGGTGAAGGTCGGCCGCACCGCCTTGCCGGCGAGGCTCTCAGGCGGCATGAAACGGCTGTCCTCGTCATAGAGGCCCTTGTCCTCGAGAATGCCGAGCTCGCGGTCGAGATTGGTGGCGAAGCCCGCCTGGATGATCGAGCCGGAGGGGCCGAGCAGCGCGCCCTTCTCCTCCTGCCGGATCAGCGCTTCCGTCGCGGTCATCTGCGGGTTCTGGACCAGCGTCTGGAACAGGTTGACGAACATCATGTCGCGAATTTCCTCGGCCCGGCTCTGCGCGTAGTTGAAGGCATAGGTCGGGTTCTGCCCGGTGGTGATCGGCGCGATCAGCGGCCGCCCGCTGTCGTCGATCAGGCCGGGATAGTTCTCGCCGGGATTGAGCACCGGCACATAGTCGAGCCTGGCTTTCGAGGCGGTTGCCGGATCGGTGATCTGCTGCAACGCGCGCAGGCCCGAACGGCGCACGGCGTTCTCCTCGCGCACCGTGGTCAGCGCCTCGATGGTCGGCGAGATGCCGTAGGGGTCGCCCTCGTAGCGGCGCCAGTTGAAGCACGACACCGGAAAGGTGCCGAAACCGCTTTCGCGCACGATCACCTCCTCGTCCTCGATGACGTGGTAGGAGGCGTAGGCCGTGTCGAGATACTGGTATGAGCCGCCCAGGCGATACATCTTGCGCTCTTCGCGCGGCTGGATGCACTGGATCAGCGAGATCTTCTCGTCGCACTTGGCGGGATCGTCGACCAGCACCTTGATGCGCGCCGGCAGCTTTTCGTAGCCCAGCAGCTGCGCCGCCTGCCGCGCCGTGCGCTCGTAGCGGCGGTGGAACGTATCGACCTGGCCCCAGCGGTTGCGGCTCAGATACCCCTCGGCCACGGGGATCGAGGCATAGCGGATCAGCGTGTTGTCGAACCCCTCCTCGGCGTAGAGATAGGCCGGGCCATAGCGCACGACATTGCGCAGGCAGGCCTGCGTCGCCGGCACGAAGTTGGAATTGGCGGAGTAGCGCAGCGAGAACAGGAAATCGCGCAGCGCCTCCGCCCACTCCTTCTCCTCGTCGGTCTCGTCGTCGTTCATGGCGGCGGTCGACAGCCCATGCCATTTTTCCGACTGAGGAATGATCAGGCTTTCCAGCCCCGCCGCCAGCCGGTTGGCGGCCGAATTGATGGTGTTGGCGTAGACACGGCTGCCCCGCCGCTCCTGCCGCTCGGCCTGCGAATCCGCGCGCCCGCCGCGCCGCCCGCTCCAGATGTCGGGCGCGTCGGGGTCGCAGAACTCGGAGACGGCCTCCCAAACGGCCTCGTACTGGCTGCGCTCGGTTTCGAATTCGGACTGGCGCAAAAGAATATCACGGGCGCGGGAATCGCTCATGGAGTGCCTCACTAAGATACGGAAGGGAATGGGAATTATGAGGACGGCGAAGCTGCCTATCTCCCCCCTCGAGGGGGTGAGGAGTGGTCCGCGCGGCGGATGGAAAGCCAATTGCTTGGCGCTCCGAACGACGAACGCCGGCAGGCCAGAGGGGGTCGGCACGACTGGGCGCGGCCTCTTGCGACAGATCAAGGTTAACGCTCCACGCGCGACGACGCCCTCTGTCGCCTTCGGCGACATCTCGCCCTTGGGGGGAGATTATCCTCGCCGCTTCAGCGACCGCGCGTGCCGGCGCCATATCCACCAGTCCCACACGCGCTTGCGGAACGTGCGCTTCATCGCGGTCATGGTCAGACCCCCAGCAGCACGCGGCGCTGGCCGGTCAGAGTCCGATAGTGGCGCGCTTCACCGCAGGGGTGGCCGGCCGAGCAAGTGCTTTACGGTCCTAAAGCTCTGAGGGTTATAGTGAAAAAAATCACTTAAACAAATATGCCCATAGCCACCATATGAATCGTCTCAGAGACATAATATCGGTTCGAGTGAGCCTTAGCAGATGTACAATCTGCACAGCAAGATCGAAGGATTCCATAGCTCGCGCAGGATCTGCTTTGCGATCTGCGCTCTCGAAATTGCCACCAGTTGCTGATTCATAGACATTACGAGAGAGTCTCTTGTATTCGTCAGCTCTCCGACCACAGACTTTCAATATCAACGGATAAAGCAACGTCGTAGCTGCGTGATGCGCCTTCACTTTCCCCGCAACAAGTATTTCGTCTGACGCATCCTTGGGCTCTTTCAACCAGTAAGATTGGGCCGAGTCACCCAACTTCTCAATGTCTTTTATATGTTCATTGACTAGAGCGATTTCTTCAGACCGCATCAGCCGATATTGCTGCAAAAACCAACCTATCATCGCGCCAATAAACGCGAATGCGAGCTTGTCTAACACCGGGAATTTTCCCTCAGTGAGGTTGGATTACGGGCCTAGCCTGTTTGATGTAGGACTCTATCATTTCTTTAAAAAATTGCAGGTGCGGCTTATGACAGCGAATTTCGAGGTGTCGCAACAGATCGGCTTGCGTAAACGCTCCAGTCCGGATCAAGCCACCAAAGGCCTCCTCCAAAAACGACGAGCCGAACGACCTTACACCGTCGATGTCTATAACCAATCTTTGATTGGGGCCTTGCTCAATGGCAGCGCTCAATGCTGGCACAAGCACCTCTTTGCGAAACCGCTCACCATTAAACGTGCCATCGTTCGGCACTCGACCGGAGGGATACGGGCTGAATTCGGAAGCTACGTCGATCATATTTTGAGTCATGATCTTATGTCCGAAAGTTGGACTGACCACTCTACCAGAGTACCACCTATCGAGTGCGACAAGGATCCAGAGCTTAGACGTTTACCGTGCGTCGTTTGTCGGCACCATCCGCCTCTGCTATAAATCGTCAGGATGCCAGGCCCAATTTTTTGGAGCGTTTCGAACATTTGAGGGAGACCCTTGCCTCGATGTTTCTCATCCGTTCTTGACCCGCCATAACGCATGGCAGCCCGTATGTAGGTACCATCGTCCTCGTACTCAAATTTCTTATCTGGCTTTAGCGCCAGTGCCAAGAACCTTACGACCTTCTTCAAACGATCCAAACGAGGATAGGTTGCGGGTATTGTGGCCCCTTGATCGTACACAACGACGGTTAAGGAATTCGCATCGCGATCCGCAGTGGCAGCCACCCAAAGGCTCTCAATATGATCATACGGTAAGGGAATACCATTTCCATATGCATGATTTGTGACGTTACTGATGGCCTCGCTGAGCCCTGTAAGAAACTCGATAATTATTTTTTCTGGCAAGGCCTGGTCAGGACTGAGAAACTTTCCTAGTTGCTGTAAAGACTTATCAATTGTTTCCAAATCATCGGAATTTTTCGAGCTAACGATACGCATCGTTTGCTTTTTTTCTTCTTCGAGTACAAGATTCTTCAACGGAGGGGTAAGGCCGACAATTTCGAAGAACCCGATCTGATATAGTTTTGCAAACACGGCGTCGTGCCATTTGTCCAGCTCAACGGTCGGCGGAACGATATGCAGCAACTTTCCGATGCGCTCATATTCGGCGGCAAGCACAACCGCCGCAGCAGTCGAGATCTCCTTCAGTTTGGAGAAATCAAAGTAACCCGATATCTGAGGAAGCGCGCCTGGGCGGCTCGATCGTTCAACGAAAGGGACACCTTTATCTATCGCATTTTGAGACGATCGACGTAGTCTTTCGAACCACGCGAAACTTGCGGCCCGGTTTCGATCGAAGCAAAGCAGCGACGGAGGAATGATGGGCTTACTTAGACATATAGCCCATTCCGGATCGCCGCCCTCCCAAATTTGGACCCGGCTGACAGACCGCATCCCAGGTGTATCGAACTTGGCAGCCCACCTTCTTCCACCACCTTTTTTCCCATGACGTCTCGCTTCGTTTTCAGCACGCAGCGAAAGCCACTTGCGGCGACTCAGGTCCAGTCTCTTCAAGTTCGTCTTCTCGTATGCGGAAAGTCACAAGAGTTTTTATCGGCTGTGTCTGGAAACAGATCTTCTAAGCGCAGCCAACAGAATAGCGAGAGAAAAAAAAGAAATTGATGCCGGCAGTTGGTCGAGCAACGTCTTGAGGCCTGACCAAGAAGCCGAACTGTCGGTAAGCGGCACCCCTACGACGCGAAGCAAGTTGCCCGCAGACAGTGATACCCAGATGCCGTCCCTGAGATACCTCATACACTGCGCGAACACGACAACAAATGCATAAAGTATCAGAGCGGCGGTTCCCAAGATCTGCGTCGCGTAAACGTACTCAGCGCACCGACGAACAAAACTCTCCAGTATTCCCCTGACTGACGAACGCCCACCATTTGATATCATTGATCCCCCGATCACCTAACGATGGAGTATTTACGATCTCAGCGCAATGGATTACGCCCGCCTCGCCGCTTCAGCGACCGCGCGTGCCGGCGCCATATCCACCAGTCCCAAACGCGCTTGCGGAACGTGCGCTTCATCGCGGTCATGGTCAGACCCCCAGCAGCACGCGGCGCTGGCCAGTCAGGTCGGTGGGCGACAGGTCGGTCTTGACCGTGCCGGCGGTGCCGTTGTTCTGCTCGAGTTCGGCCCGCAGCGCGGCCTCACGCGCCTGCACATCCTTGTCGGCGATCGTCGGCGCCGCCGGCAGCGGCTTCAGTTCCGGTGGTTTTTGAAACAGACACATGGTTCCAACCTTCTCTTGTCCAATCGTAGAGGAAAAAATCTTCGCCGTTGCGGCCGTAGCCCGGCAACAGGCAGCGTTGCGCGGCACCGAGCCGTCCGAGCCAGCGCAGCGCAAGCTCATTGCCGGCCAGCGCCCGCGCCTCGACCCGCCAGGCGCCCCCTGCCGCGACCCGAGGCCCAAGCACCGTGTGAAAGAACTCCGTGATCCCCGGCACGCAGCGCTTCATGCGGCGCGTGCCCCAGCTCCAGGCGATCCATAGCCCGCTCCGCTGCTCGGCTGCGCCGAACCCCGCTTCGGGATTGCCGTCGAGCTCGGCGACATAGGCAAAACCCTGCAACGCCGTCAGCGCCAGGAGCGCCGGCGACCAATGGTCAAGCTGGCAGTCGATCTCGGCGCGATCCTCGGCACGAAGATTGGCCGCGATGTAGGAAAGATCGCGCAGCGTGGCGGGTATGATGCGGACGGTCATGGATGGCCTTTCGTCAGTCGGCTAAGCCATCGTCGGCAAAGGAAGCGCCAATGCCACCTTTCGTCATCCTATGGCGGGGCAAGCAGCGTAACGACGCGGCGCTGACCCTAGGACCAGCCCTGACCCGCGAGGCGGCGACGATGCGGCATTCAGAGGCGCCACGTTCCGTGGCGATCGTTGCGGCATCTATCCGAACCGACCATCGCCCAAAACAAAACCCGCCTCGAGGGCGGGTCCTTGGCGCAAATCAGCACCATGGATAAAATATACCATTGCTGCCCTCACACCGTCAATCGGCTTACAAGAAAAAATTCCTATTTCGTACTATGCTGAGACCGCACTGATCGGCTCCAGCGCGCTTGTCGAAAAATGTCATGCCCGCCGCCTGGACGCTTGCGACAGCCAGACGAGCGCTCTAACGTGAGATGCAACCATAGAGGGTAATTTTGAAGCCATTTCTCGGCACCGCTGTTGCGGCATTGGCGCTGCACACAATGGCGACGTATTTCGCCGTCGGATGCTCGGCGACGTCACTGGGATAGAATGGCTCCGAATATCAGCAACATGTACATGGACATCAATCCGGGGACACTGAGCGCGGCAGCGCCAAAAAGAAGAAGCGCACGCTGAAGCGGCGCAATCTCTTGAAATTTTACGCCAGTCACCGCCAAGGATATCGCGAGTACGAAGCTGACAAGTCCAAACAAGACTATCAAAAAAAGCTGCATATAATCACCCCGCCTTAGATCGATGCCAAATAAATCAACTCCACGGAAACAGCCATATTATCCTGTACACAGCGAAATCCCATATAACCATAAACCCTGGCATGCTGATAAGTGCGGAAACGTAGATAATGCCATTACGCAATTTAGGCCCGATATTTTTGAAGAACACACCGAACGCGGCCAGGCCTATCGCAAACAAGAGCGAGACAAGGCCAAAAAAATAAAAACCCATCCGCTGCCACCTTAAAATCAATCTCGAATCACGACCGGGAAGACAACAGGACACTGAAATCATTCCGGATCGCTACCAGTTCCCAAACGACATGCCGTTTCCGAACCGTGCCCTACCAACGGTCGATTGCGCGTCGTCGTAAGCCCTTTTCGCCTCATCGCGAATATGAACCTCACCAGCGACCTTGGCTTGAAAGGCTTTCATCGCGCCCCAGGCATATTCATATGCTTCATCCCGCTGCTTTTCGGTCTTCAAGGCTGGATCCGTAACGTAATGCTTATTGTCGAGATATGATCTCAAGGATGATATAAGTTTCCTGTCTGCGGCGATAGTCTCGTCCGGCGTCTTCGCGTCATCATAATCTTTGTCATGTTGCTTATAAAAGCCATCCTGAATATCAAAGGGCGGCAAGTCAAAACCGCCACCCCTGGCCCCGCCCGTCCAGCCTGGACCGCCGTAATTTCCGTATGTGGGCAGATGCGCCCAATCTTGACTTTCGTTATTTCTGCTATGGCTTTTGCTTCCGCCATGACCACGCCATGTTTCGGAGAGCCCTCTAAGAAAAGTTACTCTGTAGAATTCGTCCTCAGGGTGAGTGATGGACGATTTTTTGGCGGATCCGCGACCTGCAAGGAGAAAAGCGACTGCCACGCACAGTTCGAAAAAGGTTTTCGAATAAGCTTTATCGACTACAGAGATGGCTACGGATTGTCAGTATATAACATTGGTGATGACACTAAATTATTGCGATGCTGTTCATTTAAAAACGGTAAGGAGACTATATACCTAAATAAATCCGATATTAAGCAAATTGTAACTTTATATTACCTGTCCGGAGACAATCTGGTATATAGGATACCCAAGAAATACGGCGACATATACATAAATATTTCGAAGAGAAATTAGAAAATGATAAGAATTAATATATATAATTTATACCTGGATCGTTGGTCCTGGCGCTTAGATTCTGCCTTGCAGCCTCCGCGAGCACATCGCGATCTCCTTGATCTTCATCTTGTGAGCTTCCCGGGCCAGGCTCGGCATCGCGAAGCAAGTCATGCACCGCCTGGCTGGGCATGAACCGCATGCCAAAGGCTTGGCGGCCGACATCAATCTTTTGAGCAAAGTCTCGGTGCTGCTTCCCGCCCTCTTCGGCACCATCAACGGCGGCAAAGTCCGCTGGGCCAGGTACAGTGCCGGAATAACTGCCTGTTTTGGCGATAGCGTCCGGGGCATTCTGCGAAGCAAGGGCGATGTTGGTGCGCGCTTCGACGAGTTGGGCGGTGGTCCCGGCGTGCGCCCGGTCGATCAGTCACTTAATGTCATCTTGAGATAGATAAGCGAGAGCGTCGGCGGCCAACCTTCCGACGCGGTTGCCTTTCGCTGCCGCCGCCTTGAAGCTGCCCGAGACAGAGCCGCTTGCGGCTTGCATAGTATTACCCGCAGTCTCGCCGCCGTCGGCCGGCGTTCGGGCTATCGTCTGCCCTACCTGAACGCTCCCAGCGGATCACTCTGCCTGCCAGGCCGCCACGCCGCCTTGAACTCCGAGGAATCGACCACCGCTTCGCGCAGCATCATCACGCCGTGGCATGTCGCCGCCAAAAATCAATCTTAGGTTGCGACAAGTATATCTACTTGGAGCGCAGTTTTAATAAGCGCACCCCGAAGTCGCCGGACTGCACATTGCCGCCAAGCAGCCTTCAAAGTTGGGTGCAACCAATGTGCACCGGCAGATGGACCTTTCCGAGCCATTTGGACCCGGAGCAATCACGTATTTTCCGACTACTCCTTTTGGAAGCGCTCTCGCCACGACTGCCTCATACCCCTCACCAATCGCTGCCTTTTGGTGGCTATGGAGCCTTCTGCCCGCCCTGTCGCGCCGGAACTGACCGACTCAATTGCGCTCGGTTACGGTGACGGCACTGTTACCAGTAATTCGTGACTCGACCGAAAACCGTGGATTGTCGAGCGTACTGTAGAGGCTGCTCATGTCCTCGGGGCAGCTAAAACGCTTTGCAATCCTCTCGCAAGATCCGCCCTTCTCATGCGCAAACTGTCGCTGCCAGGATTCAGGAGCAGCATCTGGTCATCACTGAGGATCGAGATGAGAAGACTGCGGTCGATCGAAATACCTTGTTTTTCGAAACCGCTGCCGGCCGCCTCTCGCTTGAATGTCGCCTCGTCGACAAAAATCGGAATGAACGATTCTCCGTTTATGATAAAGTCCTGGAGCCGAATGTCGTGGCCTTTGTCGTCCTCCCAGCCACCGATAACAATGACATGGTCGTTCATCTTAAAATCCTCTTGGTCCTTGTCGCGATGTATGACTTGCCATAAGTATTTTCAAAAGATATTCCAAAGCATCAGATTCCGTCTTAAACCTCTCGCATCTCGACTGGGAGCCGCGCTCAGTGTAATATACACACCACGCATTACCGATCTTATCCAAAACAAATGAATCATCTTTGGTATCATACAAGCTGTAAGAATGAGACATAATATTCTCGCCATCAATGGCCGAATAAAACTCATCTCTGGTCATTCCGGCAACCTCCTTAGGTATCCCTCTACATCGATCGCATCCCCAATCGAAGTACGGAATTTATACTGCTTACCGCCGCCACCTTGACCAAACCAGGGCGCACTCTTTCCTGACAGAACCTTAACAGGCTTTGCAACCTCGTACACGTTGTATGGCTTGAACTCTACAGTACCAGGAACGAGGCTCCGCATCCAAACAGGAGTACCTTCGGGAGCCGCGAAGGCACCCGTTTCGATCCCGTAGCGATCAATACGGGCTCCGACAGGTAACGTCTCCTCCACAATAGGTCCGAGGAAGCCGTCATTGGGCGGGTAGTAGGAGTATAGGCTGGTGCCGGTCTCCGCTTTCGCTCCTGCGTCAGCAGTCTGACCGGGAGCGACCTTGGAGGTTGGCGTATTTGCGGCCTCCAGACCACCAATGGATCGTTCCGCTTGCCCTGCCGCCCTGGAGCCGAGCCATTCAATCGCTCGCGCTATTCCTTTCCCAGCACCTTCGCCCAAGGCCCAGGTCGCCGCATCAGATCCCTGATGCATCATAAGGTTCTCAACGTCGTTCGCCGGCTTGTAATAGACGTCCTTGTTTCCTGGAGACTCGATGCTGGCTCCGCCAAGTGAAGCAAGGTTGGAGCCCATCCGGTCACTGACCTGGCCCAAAAATATCCCCGCATTCGCAGCCAGCTTGCCAAGCGCTTTGGCCTGCGATGCAAATATGGAACTGGTGGATGGCGGTTGATAACCAGTCTCGGCCGGCATGATCCAACCAAGACCGGCGGTGGCCAATTGCCTACCCACGGCCGCTCGAGCAACAGGGCCGGATGTTTTCCTAAGCAGGGCGATTATTTTCGCGTTCTTTTCCTGCTGATACGTACTAGGACTGTCACGACTGTCCGAAAGCTCTTGAATAATGGACTGCGGCACGAGCTGTAGGTTCTCGATACCCAGTCTTTCCTGCGCGGCAAGAGCCATGATTATCGCTTTGTCGTAAGCTTCCTTGTCATAGCCGTTGGGGTCTTCGAGCCCGCCGCCCACCACAGCTTTCCAGGCCGTAGCGATGGCCGGCATCGACTCCGTGGCCGAACCCCAGGCATCGGTTCGTCTCCCGGCGAGAACTCGCATTGCCGCGACGCCGGTCGCCAGGCGATGCAGATTGTCTTCCTGTGATCCGCCGGACTCCGAAGTGGCATTTAGAAAGGCGACATTGACCGCCTTGTTCGGCATGGTCCTCATGTCGAAGACCTGCCTGTTGACATTGACCTGCCATTCGAGACCCTGCCGACGCCTGTCGCCCTCATCGAGGCCGTAGATAATCCTGTAGGCGTCCTTGCCCGGCATTGGGCCGGAATAAGCGCCTGTGCGTGCGATCTCGCCCGGCGCCTCCGCCTCCGCGCGGCCGATCGCGACGCGCGTCTCGATGTCTTGAGTGAACTTGACCAGCTTTGCCTTTAAGGTCAGAGCTTCCTGTTCCTGCTGCGGAAGATCGTCCCTGAACGCCTGCGCTATGCGCTCATCGGGAGTCTGCGTGCCGACGCGAGCTTCTTTTCCGGGCGCCATCTTTGGGCCATCCGACAAGGAACGGCCCCGCCCGCCATCCTCGGTGGCCTCGCTGCCGGAGGCCGGCGTGCCCACACCAAACATCTCCAATGCACGCTGCGGATCCCTGGCGATCAGCGCCTCGAAGCGCGCCTTGGCGGCAGTGCTGAACCAGTCCTTGGCCTTCTGCTGCCTGATCCCTTGGTCGACCCCCATCTTGTCGATCAGGTCGAGCCCTTCCTGGCGGGCGGCCTCGAAGGTGACGAGGTCGTCAGGATCGGCCTTGCCGATGGCGATGGCGCTGGTCTGCAGCGCCGTGTCGACCTCAGCCTGCTCATAATCGTTGCGGCGCTGGCGCTGCCGTATCGCCATGCGCCGCGCGCCAACCGCGAGCAGCGTGTCCTTTTGGTTGGCGAAAGCGGCGCGCTGACTCTCGGGCATATTCGGCAGCGCCTCGTCGAACATCACGTCGAACAGGCTTGGCTTCACTTTTCCGCTGCGCGGATCGACCTGGGCGGAATACATGGCGTCAAGCAGGCCGGTGCCATCAGGCGCGGCGTTGGCCGCCACCTCGTCTTCCGCCTGCGCGACCCGGCCGTTGAACCGGCGGCGTGCCAGGTCGGCGTCAAACGCCTCCTGCTGCGCTTTCATCTTCTGGTAGTGCGCGGCGACCGCGGAAAGCTGGTCGCCAAAGCCCTGCATGGCAGCGCCGACCGGCGAGCCGTTGGGATATTGAACGGCATTGCCGGTATCGAGCCGGCGCTGGGCAATGGAGAGAGGAATGATGTGGACCATTGGCGGTTTCCTGCTCGCATGACTTTGAAAGGGCGCGCGCCATCGGCGATCACGGCAGGGCCGGATCGCGCGCAGCTGGCCGCCGCGTTTTTGCGGATTTTCAGACTGAGGATTCTGGGGACGCGCCCAGCGTTGACCGGACTTTCGTCATCCCATGGCGGAGCAAGGAGCGAAGCGACGCGCGCAGACCACGGGATCCATGCCGTGACTTTCGAGCGGTGCAGCGGTTCAGAATTCTGATGCGCGGCAATCTTCGGCGATGGCCACGGCATGGATCCCCGGGGCAAGCCCGAGGATGACGAAGTGTTGGGGCCTTGCCCCTACCGAAACGCCCCCAGCGGATCGCTCTGGCCCTTCGCCGGCCTTGCCGCCTTGAACTCCGCCGGATCAACCAACGCCTCGCGCAGCATCATGACGCCGTAGCGCGTCGCCGCCATCAGATCATCGCGCAGTTTTACCACCTGCCCGTCCATGATCGCGTGATCGCCAAGTCCGCCAGAAGAAGTGAGGACTCTGCACTCCTCAGCGAAATGTTTCTGCCACCCTTGGTCTCGAAGGGCCAAGCATTGCTACTGGCCATCGTAAAGCTCGATCACAGCAAATGGTATTCCCAATGATTGCAGCAAATCGAGAACACGCTCTGAGATGACAAGATCATAGTTCGCTGCGATCCCGAAGTCGTCGCGGCCTGCCTTCCCATTCACTTTCAACCAGACGAGGGGTGGAAGTTCCTGCCCAGGTTGATCCTCACGAAACTCTTGGGATATTGTCACTTCGACGCCGCGAAGGTCGCACCTGAAAAGCCCATCTTCTGCAGCGCGCGCTGGGTTTCCTCAGTGACGAGGTAACATGGGAACGTCGTTACGAGCACATCACCGAACCAGCCCTGTACTTCGTAGTGAAGCTTGGTCGCAAGCGGTGGATGAACGCTCGGCTCAAGAACGGTGGTTGCCAAGCCCATCAGCGACGTTTGGCTCTATGTAGAAGAGTCCTGTCGACCCGTCGGTGGCGTGCCCTCGTGTCACTCCGGCAGGTTTGGACCTCAGGGCAGCAATCCATCGTTTCAACGCCCCCCACCAAGAGCCGCCAAGGTCAAGGATCAAGAAACTTCAAAAGGCTCTATCAAGGCATTGGAGATTCCCAACGGCTTGAGTGCATCGAGAACGCGCTCGGAAACGACGAGGCGGTAATCTCTCGCTATTCCAAAATCGTCGCGGCCGGCATTCCCGTTCACTTTCAGCCATACGAACGGCGGAAGCTTCTGGTCCGGCTGCATTTCCTCAAAGAGGTCAGAGGTACTTACTTCGACCGGACCGAGTATCACACCGGAGATACCTATTTCCAATAGCGCGCTTTTTGCTCCTTCGGTGACAATGAAGCACGGAAAACTCTCGAGCAACACGTCGCCAAGCCAACCTTGAAATTCGTAGTGCAGCTTCGTTATGATTGGCGGATGGACACTCACATCCCTCACCGTGTGGTCGCCAAGCCCGCCCGCCACTTCGGGCTCTATGTAGAAATATAGCATCATTTACCTACTGGCGGGTTGAACAAATGGCCAAATCTTCTATCGATTTCAGCGGCTTTATCAAGGAATTGTTGCTTTGTCGGATTGGCGAATTCTCTATAAAATTGATTCCAAGCCAACCTAATATCTCGAAGATGCAAGGTTGCATTTAGATCTTTCGGAATTCCTACCAGATTTTCTAGAGAATGCATGAATTTTCGTCAAAAAGACCTGGAAATTTTTTAAGGACATCCTGTTCTATTCTGTGATGTATGAAAACTTTTCCTATTAGCTCTGGATATTTTTCAAAGAAGACCCTTTGATATTTCTTTGAAAAAACCCTTCCAAGGTCTATCGCCAGACTTTCGGCGACAGGAGCCTCTTTAGCAAGGCCAGTACCCAACCACCGAAGACCTGCGGCTCCCCCGGCAGTTACCCCAGAGGCAGAACCAACCGGCAGTTGACTAAGTGCATCCAACGGATCGTCGCGCAGATCCCGGAGAAACAGCCCGATGTCGTGCGGGATGCGGCCTAGTGCCTCGAAACTCTCGCTGAGATAATCGCCGAAGTCCTCCGCTGCTTCACGGAATGCCGACCGGGGCTCGCCAGGGTCCGCTGACGGAGGCCGGCTTTGCCCTGTCGCATTTGTGATGATTGGGTCGACTTGGGGTGGTTGAGGAAGGCGGGCTTGGTCCAACTGCTGAGATAGGGCCTCGCGAGCAGCCGGATCGGGCGCTGCCGCCAGAAGATCACGCAGGGTGATGTCCTTCTCAGCCTGCGGACCGTCTTCGTCGCTAAAGGCGTCGGCAAGATCCTGAACAATGGCCCTCGGTAAGGGTTGGAGGATCTCGACCCCCAGTTGCTTCTGGGCTGCAACAGAGGCGGCGATGGCCCATTTGTACGCCTCCGGATCGCTGATCCTGGACTTGCTGTCTGGATCCGTTGCCGCCCTCCAGGCGGCGTCAACATTGGGGAAGACCGCACGAACATAACCAGCAGGGTCTTCCCGCCTCATGCTCAGAGTCTTGAGGGCAGCAGCAGCGGTAGTCTGATAGCGTGTCTGTTCCTCCGTGGAACTGCCCGGCGCAGGCTCTGCATCGCGTAGCGCTGCGTGGATCGCCTGATTGGGCATGGTCTGCATGCCGAAGGCCTGACGGCCGACATCGATCTTTTGGGCAAAGTCCCGGTACTGTTTCTCGCCCTCTTGAGTGCCGTAAACGGCGGCGAAGTCCGCAGGGCTAGGTACAGTGCCGGAATAACTGCCTGTTTTGGCGATTGCGTCCGGGGCGTTCTGCGAAGCGAGGGCGATGTTGGTGCGCGCCACGATCAGTTGGGCCGTATTCGCCGCGTGTGCCTGGTTGATCAGTCGCTGAATGTCATCTGGAGACAGGTCGGCGAGATGGTCGGTCGCTGGCTTGATCGCCATTGGGTCGGGCGCCAGATCGCTGTCCCCAAACGCCTGCTCCACTCGCTCGTCAGGCGTCAGCCTGCCGACGCGATCGCCTTTCGCTGCCACCTCATCCGAACTGCCCGAAACGGGGATCCACTCCATGGGCTGAACGTCGGCGGCATCGCTGCTGACAGCCGGTGTCCCGACACCAGCCATCTCCAGCGCTCGCTTGGGATCCTTGGCGATCAGCGCCTCGAAGCGCGCCTTGGCGGCGGTGCTGAACCAGTCCTTGGCCTTCTGCTGCCTGATCCCTTGGTCGACACCCATCTTGTCGATCAGGTCGAGCCCTTCCTGGCGGGCGGCCTCGAAGGTGACGTGGTCGTCGGGATCGGCGTTGCCGATGGCGATGGCGCTGGTCTGCAGCGCCGTGTCGACCTGCGCCTGCTCATAATCCCTGCGCCGCTGAAGCTGCCGCTGCGCCATGCGCAGCGCGCCGGCCGCGTACAGCGCATCCTTCTGGTTGGCAAAAGCGGCGCGCTGGCTCTGAGGAATGTTCGGCAGCGCCTCGTCGAACATCATGTCGAACAGGCTGGGCTTCACCACTTTTCCGCTGCGCGGATCGACCTGGGCGGAATACATGGCGTCATGCAGGCCGGCACCGTCGGCCGGCGCGTTCGCCGCCACCTCGTCTTCCGCCTGCGCCACCCGGCCGTTGAACCGGCGGCGCGCCAGGTCGGCGTCGAACGCCTCCTGCTGGTCCTTCATTTGCTGGTAGCGCTCGGCGACAGCGGAAAGCTGGTCGCCAAAACCCTGCATGGCGCCGCCGACCGGCGATCCCTGCGGATATGGCGGCGCATTGCCGGTATCGAGCCGGCGCTGGGCAATGGAGAGAGGAATGATGTGGACCATTGGCGGCTTCCTGCTCGAATGACTTTGAAAGGGCGCGCGCCATCGGCGATCACGGCAGGGCCGGATCGCGCGCAGCTGGCCGCCGCATTCGAAAGATCATGATGAAATCGGGTTGCGTGCCCCACGGCCGGAAGCAACTCGCCCGCGGCAACTTGACACCGCGCAGCCAACGCGCTGGCGCCGGCGCGGGAACGACGCCGGGCGAATACAGCTCTTTCGGAAGTATTGAACCTGTATTAGAATAACAATCAGAAGCGGGGGAACTTCCTATTGTTGTTTAAACGATTGCTGACTGCGATTCGCCTAGCATGGAGTGCAAAGCTGATAAGCCGGATTGAGATGGAGAACTATCGCTGCACGATGACATTCAAGATTTGGGAAAAAGAGGACGGCGAAAGGGCCGTCTACTTGGAGGGTTATCGAAACGGTGAAAGCAACAGTTATCCCTTCTCTCCACAGGAATTCGATCGCTTCATGGAAGCGGCCACCGCAACTCAAAAGGCACTTCACGAACCGGGCAAGAGGTAACTACCGAAACGCCCCCAGCGGATCGCTCTGCCCCGCCGGCCGTCTTGCCGCCTTGAACTCCGAGGGATCGATCACCGCCTCCCTCAGCATCATCACGCCGTAGCGTGTCGCCGCCATCAGATCGTCGCGCAGCTTCACCACCTGGCCGTCCTTGCGGTGGTAGAGCCGGAACTCCTCGAACCAGTCGGTCAGCGTCGAAAAAACCTTGAAGCGGCCGGACTGCATGCGGTCCAGAATTTCCATCAGCCCGGCCTCGACCGAGACGGAGCCGTCGGCGAACCGGGCATGGCCGGACAGCATGTTCAGCCCATGCGCCTGATACTGCCGGGCGAGCGCCACGCCCGCCCCCTCCAGCGTTTCGCGGCGGCCGTCGCGCGGCCATGCCCAGGGCAGCCATTCGCCCCAAGGCTTCAGCGTCAGCGCCTGCATGGCCGGTGTCTGCTGCGAAGCGCGGATGGCTTTCGAGACATAGACGACATCAGCCTCCGTATCCCAGGCGAGTTCGACGGCCGCCGACGGATGGTCCCAGCCGAAGTCGAGCGCCCCGATGCGCGGCCAATAGCGCGGCAGCCGGAACGGCTCGCGGACGATCAGCTCCTCGGCCACCGGAAAGATGCGGCCCGAACCCAGCACCGGAATGCCCGCTGCCCGCGCCTCGCGCTCATGCGCGGGATAGGCGGCCACGATCGCCGCGCGCTCCCGCGGCGTATAATGCTCGGCATCGTCGATGGTCATGAAGGTGACGTGGCGGGACATAGACGGCTTCCTGAATCATGTTGAGAGGTGCCGGTGGGATCGTATTGTTCTGGCGCGATTTTCCGGCCTGACGCGGCGGCTATGCCTTCTCCCCTTGTGGGAGGAGGTGGATCAGCGCGCAGCGCCGAGACGGTTGAGGGGTGCTGGACTGAGCATCGGCGGCGCAAAGCTGGAGTCCCTCTCATCCGACCGAGCTTCACTCGGCCACCTTCTCCCACAGGGGGAGAGGAAGAAACGTCGCGCATTGAGCCGTCCGTCACCCCTTCCCCATCCCCTCCACCTCACCCGCCGACAAGAACAACAGCACCACATCGCTCATCCCGAGCAGCGGCGTGAAGGTCACGATGGTGATGCCGCCGGTCGCGTTGGTGCGGGTCAGGCCTTCGGAATAGATGTCCAGCGGCGGCTCCTCGTCGAACCACACGCCGTGCAGTGTTTCGCCCTGCCACTTCTCTCGGCCCTTTTCATAGCTCTTGAACGACAGCACACTCTCGCCGGCCTGCACGTCGCCGCCGCCGCCATGGCGCACCACGACGCTGTCCAGCGCGCCCGGCGCGCCACGCCCCATGATGGTGTTGACGATGGCGTCGCCGGGGATCATGCCCGTGCCCCAGGCCGCCTGCCGCTGCGGCGGGCCCATCAGCACGCGCTGCGGGTTGTCGCGCGTGCCCTCGCCCGTCACGCCGGCGGCCCACAGCCGCACGGCGCCGTCGAAGACCTTGCCTTGCCACCAGTCCGGATAGCGGCCGGTCAGGTGCATGGCCCATTCCGCCCCGCCGGCCCTGGTCTTGCCCAGCTGGTTGCCGGCCATGAACAGGCGTTCGCGGTTGACGGCGCCCGCCGCGTGGAACTCGGCCTGGCGCCGATACGGCCTGTAAACAGCCAGGAGATTACCGCGCCGCCTGCGGTCCAGTTCCGCCAGCAGCGCCAGATATTCCATCCTCGCCGAGAAGGAAGGGCCGGACGACGGCTTCGAGCGCCCGGATGCGGATGCGGATTTCGTCATCGCTCAGCGCGTCCAGTTGGTTGATGGTGACATTGAGATCCTTGGGCAGCACCGAAAGCACGATCTTGAGATACTGGTCGGGCTTGTCCGCCCGCACCTCTGCGATCACGCCGGCGCCGTGCGCCTTGAAGTCCGCCCGAACCGCCTCGAGGAAATCGTCGCCCAGCGTCTGCTTCGCCCGCTTGGGCCGGGCTTTCGCGGATGGCCTTCGGGAGCCGCCGATATCGCCGGCGTCAGCCATGGGCGGGGCCTTCGGCGGCTCCGGGTTCAACGATCCGGGCCCGCCCTGCCTTCTTGCCCTTGCCGGGCTTCTTGCGCTTGGGCCTGGCCTTGCGCGCCGCCCTCTTCGGCCCTTGCGCGGGTGCGGCAAAGGGCACGATGTCCGGCTTCGCCTCGGTCCTGTTCAGCAAGGCAAGACCAATCGCAAGGCCCTCAACGCCGGCCGAGCCCGACGGAAAACCGAACCCGCCGGCGGCATCGACCGCCCCGCCCCGCACCATCCCGATCAGCACGCCCGCGCCCACCGCCTCGACGCGCCCGGCCGAAACGTCGGGAGCCGCGCCCGCGAACAGGCCAATGGCACTGACGACCTCGCGGCCGTCATCGCCGGTGATGATGGTGGCATAGCGTGTGGACATGGGATGTCTCGGATTTGGTGTGGAAGATCGTTGGCGTGGATCTGAACGAGGAAGCATTACTTCGCGGCCCCTCTGTCCTGCCGGACATTTCCCCCACTTGTGTGGGGAGATCGGCAGCCTCAACGTCCCGCCATGCTTGCAACGTTGGCGATTGGCGAAAGCCGTGGTTACAGCCAATCTCCCTCCTTGTGAGGGAGATGTCCGGCAGGACAGAGGGGGGCGTCGTGGAGCGCCGGCATTCAATGTCGGCGTTCGTCTTGTGGGACCGCCGAAAACAAACCCACCTCGGCGGCGGGTCATAGGCGCAAATCAGCACCATGGACGAATATGTAGCACAGCTGCCCTCAGCCGGTCTACGGGTTTTAAGAAACAATTCCTAAACGTCTCGCAACCATGAGCCTACCCCTCCTCCTCGATCACACTCTGCGCGATCTGCGTTGCGCCGCCATTGATCCGCGCCGCGATGGCATGCCCGAGCGCCACGGCGCCCACGCACAGCACCACCGACAGGCCGATGTTCAGCACCGCCCGGCCAAGCCCACCCGCCCGCATCAGGTCGAGCGTCTGCAGGCTGAACGACGAGAAGGTCGTGTAGCCGCCGCATAGGCCGATCATCACGAACAGGCGCAGGCTTTCGGACGCCGGATAGCGCCCGCCGGCCAAGGTCAGCGTGCCGAAGAAGCCGATCAGCAGCGAGCCGCTGATGTTGATGATGATCGTGCCCCAGGGCAATTGGCTGCTCACCGGCAGTGCCCATGTGGAAACGAGATAGCGCGCCAGCGTGCCCAGCGCACCACCGACCATGACGACAAGGCAATTCGTGAAAGACATGCTCGATCCTCTCTGAGGCGAGCACGAAGCCCGCCATTGCGGCGGGATCGACAGACTCCCACCGCGGTTTCGCGGCAGGAGTCATCAGCCATTATCGGCGGTTTCGGGAGAACTCCATTCCCATCAAATTCAGGATGCCAGACATAGACCTGCTCGACAAGCCGGCGGTTTGGCGGCTGAAAACAAAAAACCCGCCTGGCGGCGGGTCTGGAAGGTCACGGCGCAAATCAGCACCGTACTTGGGACGATAGCATATCTGCCCTCACCCGACAAGCATTGCCGCCCGAGGACCGGCATCGTCGCCGCAACCTTGCACGGGCTGGTCTTTAGCCGGCACTTGTGGGATCATCATGTTCCGCGGCCTTGTGGGAGAGGACGATGGACAGACCAGCCATGGCATCCGTGTTCAGGATGCGGAATGCGCCGGCCACGGTTTCCGGCATCCGCAGCCTTGGCCAGGGTCAGGCTGATCCCGTGTTCCGCCCACGCTCGCTCGGCGAGGCCATACAGATCGTCGCTTCCGCCTACCCCCATTACGACATCAGCGCCGCCGTCATTGCCTATGGCGATCCGTCCACCCCGCGCCTCGGCAGCCTGGAGGCGAAGATGCTTTGGCGCGAGTATGGCGAACGCTGGCGCGAGGCGTAGACCCTTTCCTGTCTGGCGCCGTTACGGAAACCGTCTTCGCGCCTTGGCCGTGGCGAGCGCCTTGCCGCCGGCATCGAGCGCCCGCACCGAGATCTCATAGGTGTGCGGCCTCGGCGGGCATGGTCCGCGATAGCTGAAGGCTCCATAGGGCAAGGTCTTCTGGCCGCCGAAGGCCAGCGTGCCGCCGCCATGTTTGAAGCCGGGCGCATCGAGATCGACCATGTTGAAGGCCAGTGTCTTCGTGCCGGCGGGAACGCCCGAGAGCGTGATCGGCGGCGATTTCGCATCGAAGCACTTGGCCGTAGGCCCCCATTCGAAGGTCATGCCCATGTCGGCGGAGGCAGCCGTGGTCATCGCCAGGGCAAAACCAAGGGCCAGGTAAAGGCGCAAGACAACCTCCCTGCTTCGAAACCAGATCGCCATCATAGCCGCTTTTCGCGGGCAAGGCATCGCGGCCGCGCCGGAACGGCCAGACGCACATGAAAACAAGCCTTTAGGCACATTGCATGAATCAGTTCATGGGCGGCGCGTCTTGCCGGTCTTCGGCATTTGCAGGCCGCCGTCCGGATCGGAACCGGGCTTCGCGCGTTTGGGACCATCAATGGGAGCAAAGCCATGAACGTCGCCAATCTGCAAATCGAAGGCCTGCTGATGGCCATCGCCGCCATCAACCACGCGCTTGTTCGCAAGGGGGTGCTCTCGGCCGAGGAGATCGACGTCGCCTTGCGCAAGGCCGAGGCCAGCGAGACCGGCGAGGAACGGTCCGGGGGCATGTCGTCGTCGAGCCGCGACGCCGTCAATTTTCCGATCCGGCTGCTGGAACTGGCCAACCAGTGCCAGCCGGAAGCCGACATTCCCTCATTTTCGAAACTGGCGCGAATGGTCGGGCAGATGAAGGAAGCCTACAACGACCAGGTGTAAGCGAAAGCCCGCCCTGCCCTGGTCGCTCGATCTGGGATTGTCGCGTCTATCCAGGTTTATACGCCTTCGCGTATAAGCAGAGGATGACGGCAACATCCTACCTGCCCCGCAATCGCCTGGATGCGCTCGTCGATGGCATTATCGCCATCACCATGACGCTGCTCGTCTTCGGGCTGAAGCTGCCCGACGATATCCATGGCGATCTGTTCGGTGCGCTCGGCACGCTGCGGCCGAAGATCGTCTCATGGGTGGTGAGCTTCCTCATCCTGGCGCTCTGCTGGCAGCGCCACGTCAGGGACTTCCGACACGTCGGTCATATCGACGGGCGGCTGTTCAGGCTTGTCGTGCTCTGGTTGCTGGTGACCAGCGTCGTGCCCTTCACCACCTCGCTGATCGGCGAGCATGACGAGCTGCCGCAGTCGCACATCATCTACGCCGTCAACATCGTCGCCATCCAGCTGGTTGCCGTGTTGCGCAACCTGCACCTGAAGGCGCACCCGGCGCTGTTTACCGACGGCACGGCCGAGGGCCACGACACCGGCTGGCGGGCGGCATTGATCATCGGCGTCAGCGCGCTGGCCAGCGTCGCCATCGCCTTCGTGCGCCCCACCGATGCCTCGCTCGCCTACTTGCTGATCTGGCCGCTCAGCCTGCTCGCCAATTGGCTAAGGCCGCAATAGCGATGCAGCCCGACGCCGAGCTTCAGCGCCTGATTGACGAATGCTATGCGGCGTTTTCAGACTATCCACGGCCGAGGACCCTGCACGCCTCGCCGCTCCGCGATCCCGCCGAAATCCTGAAGACATTGACCTCGGCGCCTTTGCGCCAACTCACTGGCGAGCAGATCGGACCTTACGCCGGCTATGCGCTGACCACGGTTGGCGATGTCTTCGACTATAAGCATTTCCTGCCACGCATCCTCGAAGAGGCGGTGCACGAGCCGTTCTGGGTTGGCACCAACCCGCCGGTTATCGCCGGCAAGCTCAGGAGGGCAGAATGGCTACAATGGCCGGCACACGAACAGGCAGCCATCCGCGCACTGTTTACCGGAGCGTGTGCGCAAGCAGTCGAGGAGCATCCTGATGACGCGGACTGCGCTAATTGGATTTGCGCCATGGCCATGCTCGCATTGGATCTGACGGCCATTATGGAAGCATGGCTTATCGCGTCATCTGCAAATGCCACCGTGCAACTGGCCTATTTCGTATCAAGCACATCGGGGTTTTTGTTCGCGACCGACGTCTTCGAGAGTGCTTATTGGGGCAACCTTGACGAGGACCAAATCTATTGGATGCGACAATGGGTGCTCAGCGAGCCTGTATATCGGGTATTGTTGACGACACAGCGACAGCTCAATCCTTCCAGAGACGAGAATGTCGACAAAGCCCTTGAGTTTTTAGCCTCCTTGAAGTCGCCGAGGCTACATTAGGGCCGCTATTTCGGTACGGCCGGCGTGCTGAGTTCGACGAACGGCACGGGCGAGCCGGGGATCATCGATTGCTTCACTTTTATGGATTGTGGATTGGCAAAGGTGAATTCACCAACGCCGCGTCCGGCCGGACGTTTTCCGAACACAGATAGCGCTTGGCCTTTTTCCACGGTGGGATGATGATGCCCTTGCCTGGCGCGGCGTGCGCCGGCCGAGGGAGCGGAAGATGGCGATCGAAACGATACGCATGGGCGGGCTGGAACTGCGGTTCCTGCAGTCCAGGGAGACCACCGGCGGCAGCATCGACATGTTCGAGATGACGGCGCAGCCCAACGCCCGCATGCCGGTCCCCCATTATCACGACAGCTGGGACGAGGCCGTCTATGGGCTGGACGGCACCATCAATTTTCACATCGACGGTCAGGACGTCGCCATCGGCCCCGGACAATCCGCCTTCATCAGGCGCGGCGTGGTGCATGGCTTCACCAACAGGACGCAAGCGCCGGCGACATGCCTCTGCGTACTGACGCCGGGTGCGCTGGGACCCGGCTACTTCCGTGAGATCGCGGCACTCCTTGGCGCCGGCGCGCCCGATCCGGCGAAGATGAAGGAAGTCATGCTGCGCTATGGCCTGATCCCCGTCGCGCCGCAACCGGGCTGACGCGAGGAGGCAGCCAGGGCGACTGCATCAGGGCGTATAACCAAGCATCGTCATCGCCGACAATCCGGCAACAAGGCCAATGGCGATGACCACCCCGAAATACCGCTCCAGGAGACTGGACGGCTTTTCCCAGCTATGTCGCATTTTGAAAACTCCCGCCCCACCAAACTGGGGCGAAACAAGGCTACGTCAAGGGCCAGCGCCCGCGGGCCGGCATGTCGCGATCTGGATCTGTGCGCTTTTCGCACGCCCGGCTCACACCCCGAGCCATGAAGGCCGCCAAATCGCAGGCCTGCCGATAACCGGCGACCACCATGACGACGCGGCGGTCGCGAGCCACATCGTCAGCGCATGGCCGGGGTCAGGACCTGGCGGGATTCAGCGTCAGTACCCGGCCCGGCCCATTGGCGGCGGCAAACAGCAGTCCGGCCAGGAACGTAAAATGGTCGACGAAAAAGCCGAACTCGTCCTGGTTGGCGGCCCAGTGTCCCGGCCCATGGAAGGAAAAGCCAAGGAACAGCACGTAGACGGCGGCGGCGAGGGCAGCCTGCGAAAAGAAGGCGCCGGTCAGGAAGCAGATCACCAGGGCGCATTCGAGCAGCGCCGCGCACCAGGCCAGGAACAGCGGAACGGGAAAGCCAGCCGCGGCGATGTAGCCGGCGGTCGCTCCCATGCCCAGGAACTTGAACGTCACGGCCATCAGGAAGACGGCGGCGAAGATCAGGCGGCCAATGAGAATGGCTGTTGTCTTGAGCGGCGATGGAACGGCTTGCGATAACATGACTTGGTCCTTCAGGGCGCGGGTTTCCACCCAAGGACGACGAAGGGTTGCCGCTTCCGACAGGCCCGCGAAACTTTTTGCCGGATGCCGTTTGGCTCAGCTGTCCTTCGGCGATTCGGCGGCCAGCCGTGGCTGCGCCAGTGCCGCGGCGTTGGCCACGAACGGATAGGCCAGCTGCTGGTGGTAGAGGTGGGGAACAGGGTCGTCGACGCCGTATTTGTCCGGCATCCGGTCGGGCATGAACAGCGTGCCGCCCAGCATGTCGAGGAAGGGCAGCTGCCCGGCGAAGTTCTTGTCATAGGCCTCGCGCTGGTTGGCATGATGCCAGTGATGGAACTGCGGCGAGGCAAGCAGCCATTTCAGCGGCCCGAACCTGATGCGCGTGTTGGAATGGATGAGCAGCGATTGCCACTGATAGATAAGCGTGAAGATCAGGATCGCCGAGCTGGAAAAGCCAAGCGCGAACAGCGGCAGGAACGAGGCCGATTTGGTCAGGATCTGGTCGACGGGGTGCACCCGGTGCGCCGCCAGCCAGTCCATCTCCTCGATCGAATGGTGGATGGAATGGAAGCGCCACAGGAACGGCACGGCGTGAAACGCGCGATGCGCCAGGTAGAAACCGGTGTCGGCGATCACCAGCACCTCGATCGCCTGCAGCCAGACCGGCTGCGACTGGACAGCGGCCGTCACGCTGTCCGGAACGACCCGGTGGACGGCCAGCATGGCGAAGCCGATGACCAGCAGCAGGCCGAGCTTGATGAGGATGCCGTTGAAGGCCAGGTAGACGAGGTCGTTGAGCCAGTGGCGCCGCGCCGGCGACTGCTCGGCATGGAGCGGCAGCAGCCGCTCCAGCGGCAGGAAGATCAGCGCGATGATCAGGATCGCCTTGAGATCGATAAGATTGGACACCCTGCACTCACTGTCTGACGCGGGCCGCGCACGCCGCCGCCGCGGCCGTTACGGCCGTGGCATGCGAAAAAGCCAGACTAGCCGCGCAGGATGAACGGATCGTTGACATGCGTCGGCGGCGATCGTCCTTGAGCCGGATCGCCATCTGCCCTATAGGCCGCGCGCGGGCTGTTGCACCGGCACGAGAACCGGACCCGGTTTCGGCAGGCGCGGTGCATGATTCAAGGGACTTGGGACAGGTTGCGCTTCCGCTTGAACGCGCAAGGATGTTCCAGGAAGGAATGGGGACATGGAACAAAAACTGCAGTCATTGCTGGCACGCCTGAAGGCCGAACAACGCCAGCTCCTCTACGCGGCGGCCGAGATGGAGACCATGCCGAGCGCAAGCACATTGCAGATGGTCGCACGGCTGGAGCTCAACATCGCCGCGATCGAGAACACCCTGGCTGACGACCAACGCTGAGGAGCCTTGCCCGGAAGATCCTGCCGGCGCTTCCGGCGGATTGGCGCGCGCCGGCCCATGCATCGCCGCTGGCCTGCCCTCCAGCCGGATGGAACGTTATATGTCCGCGCGACCGTGGCCCGGATTGAAGCCGTTGGCCGCACGGACCTTGGTGCGGACCGGCTGACATCCCTGTGACGTGTTCGCCAGCCGGCCGACGGAGCGGGTGGCAAAAAAGCCTCCAAGCCGTTGAATCCATGCGGCCGGGCCGCGGAAATCGATTCCGATTCACCTGCCGGTGTTATAGATTCGCGCTCAGTGACGGAGGGGATATCGGACATGGCCAAGGCACTCACCATCAGTGCGCCGCAACACCAGGCAATGCACGCCGCCTATGAAAAGGAATGCAGGGAGGTGATCGCCCCTCACCTTGAAGCATTGCTCGAAAAGGTCGAAGCCGCCGGCTGGGACCGCAGGCAGGCCGCCTCGGCAATCATGTATCTGTCGGCCATGCACCTGAAGCCGGCCTGAAGCCGGCAAGGCTTCATCTCGGAACCGGAACAAGATGGTCTCGCATGTCCGCGATGGCCTCTGGCTCCGGCATGACGCGCGACCCGCACAAAATCGTGAAACTTGTCTGTAACGAGTTCCGTGCTAATTTAAGCGCGGGCTTAAATGCCGTGGCAGGCATGTTTCGAGTGGGGCGTATGTCGGGCGTTAGTGCGAAGTACGGAGCGCGGTCGTATCTGGTCCGGTCGGAGATGCCGGAATGCCATGGCTGCGGCGGCGCGGGCCAGGTCTTCCATTGTAGCCGCTGGGACAACTCCAACGGCCATTGCTGTCCGGCAGGGACGCATCAGCGCGGCTGCCCCGGGCAGAGCGCCCCCTGCACGGTCTGCCGGGAAAGCCGGGAGGCCGGCGCGGGGCTGGCACTGCAGGCCGACCAGACGCCCTCCTGATCGCGCCGGTCGCCCGAAATCGCTGGAGGTAACCGGGCGATGGAACCTTGCCGTTGTTTACCGCGCCTGCCATCCCCATCTTTGGCTTGAACAGGCCGGGCCGCCCGCGAACCGTCGCGGAAATCCAGCAGCAGCGAGAAATCCGCTCCCCGGCAACAGATGTGAGGATCCCACATGACGGACGACAAATCGAAGACCAAGGAAGACCGCAAGCTGGTCGCTAGCGAAGAGCCCTATGAGGTCGCTGCATTCGCCAAGAAATACGGCATCCCGCCCAGCGAAGCCAAGACCATCATCAAGCGCTACGGGCCGTCGCGCAAGAAGCTCGACTCCTACATGGCGGCACGGAACTAAAACCGTTCGGGGGCAAGGAACCTCGGACAATGAGTGACGTTATCCGGCGTTCCAAGCGACGGAGAACCAAGTTGAACGACAAGTTCTTCCCCCACCCTGTCAGGTTGAAATTCGGCCCGGCACGGGAGCGTGTGGTGCGCAGCGCCTGGGAAGGCCTCGAATGCCTGGGCGACTGGCCGACACATGAAGGCCGGCGCTACCGGGCAGCGATGCGTTGCTGCCGCGATGCGCTCGACGGCTGGACGCCGCCCGCGAAGGCGATGAAGGCCATTATCGACGCGGCGCGCGAAGCGGAACTCCTGTCCCATGGCGGGAGATCCTGATGGTCGACCCGCGCCTGGCCGCACCGATACGGATCAAGCCGCATGGTTCGGACACCATCCGCACTGTGTCGACGCTCAAGGACGCGAGCGAGATCCTGATCGATTGGCCGCATGCCAAGCGCGGCCCGTTCTATCAGGCCGCGCGCGAAACGGTCGAAGCCGCGATGAATGGTAACGGGAGTGCTTCTCAAGCACAGGAAGCCTTTGGCGCCCTGTGCGACCATGCGGGCGTGGTCGCTGAATAGGGCTATCGTTTCTATCGGCGGGCCGTTGGCTTGAAACCGACCCATCCATTGGTACGGGGTGTTCAGCCCAACGCGCTTAAGGCGCCGCTCCAGCCTCGACGATCGGATGCGAAGAATCAAATCCAAGGCTCTTGGGCGCCATCAACATCAAGGCGATCACGATGGCGATCGAGGCGAGAAACGTGGCGGTACTGGCAATATCTCTCACGATGATATCCTTTGCAATTCTATGATCGTGACAGAAACGCTCGTCGGGAAGCGAAGTTCCGCTCGAAACGGCAAGTGTTTTATGCGCACCAGACGTGCCTGTTCTCTTCGCGCCAGACATGCCGTTCTGCCGCTTGACACACCATTCGTGAGGCCCCGCGAAATCCGAACAAAGCACGTGGCTGCTCCAGCCGCCCCCGCCTCCGGAGCTTCTTTGGCGGCAGGCTCGCCAGGCATGGAGATATGGCAAACGGCTGGGCTATTGCTTCGGCGGCTGGGCCGGCACTTCGCCCGGCTTGATCACCGGCGTGTTGCCCTGGGCCGGAGGGGGCGTCGTCATGCCCTGGTCGCCGGTTACCGGCGGCTTCAGCACACCGCCGCAATTGTCCAGCGTCTCGCTCAGCGTCTTGTCAGCCGGCTTTTGCTTGCCATCCGTCGACGCACGGCATTTGTCGCTGGTCGGGTTTTCGTTCAGCTGTGTTTGCGCCGCGGCGGGCGCCGCGAGCATCATGGTTATGGGCAGCATGAGAAGCACTCTCATCCTCGCCTCCTTCTTCTCGTAGGGGAGCAGCTTCAATAGCCGCCGATGACCGGCAGGATTTCGCCGGTGATGTAGCTGGAGCACTGCGGCGAAGCCAGGAACACATAGGCCGGCGCGATCTCTTCCGGTTGCGCCGGTCGCTTCATCGGCACCTCGGCGCCGAATTGCGAGACGTCCTTCGCCTGCTTTTCGGATGGATTGAGGGGCGTCCAAACCGGCCCCGGCGCCACCGCGTTGACGCGGATACCCTTGCCGATGAGATTTCCCGACAGTGCCCGCGTGAAGGCATGGATCCCGCCCTTGGTCATCGAATAGTCGATCAGCTCTTTCGAGCCGTCGATGCCGGTGATCGACCCGGTGTTCACGATCGCGGAGCCAGGCTCCATATGCGCGACCGCTGCCTGCGCCATATGGAAGTAACCGTAGAGATTGGTCTTCAGCGTGGTGTCGAAATGCTCCTCGGTCAGGTCGGCGAAATCCGTCGAATGCACCTGGAAGGCCGCATTGTTGACCAGCACGTCCAGGCGGCCGAACCGTTTGACCGTGGCCTCGACGGCCTTGCGGCAGAAGGCGCGCTTGCCGACATCTCCACGCAAGGCCAGGAAGCGTCGGCCCTCGGCCTCGACAGCCCGCCCGGTCGTTTCCGCGTCCTTGTCCTCCGACAGGTAGACGACAGCGACATCCGCGCCTTCGCGCGCGAAAAGCACCGCCACCGCCCGGCCGATGCCGGAATCGCCGCCGGTAATCAGCGCCACCTTGCCGTCGAGCTTTCCCGATCCCGTCCAGAAGGGCGCGTCATAGAGCGGCGCCGGCCTGATCTCGGACTCGTGGCCGGGCTTGCGATGATGCTGTTTCGGGAATGGCGGCTCCGGATATTCGCGCGCGCCCGCCTGCATGGCGCCCTTGGACTTGGATTTCGGCGCGGCGCGATCGTCCGCATCGACCTTGCGCTGCACGCGTCGCTGCCTTTGCGTCGCCTTCGACGTATTGGACTTGGTCAGCATGGGCATCTCCTTCGGTTACGAAGGGCTAACGTCCATGTTGCAAAAAGGTTGGCCCGAAAAAGCCGACGCTGTCCGCACTGGCCAAGCAGTTGTGGACATGACGGCCGTCAGAGGCGCCCTTCGCGAAACGGCGCCCCTCGCGCGGCATCGCGTCAGGCCGCTCTAAGCCCGGCGTTTCGCTGTGGCGGCGCGGGGCGATTTCGCTTGTGTTTTCTCTGGCTCGTCGGTCGTGGGGATCTGAAATCGTGCCAGTAGGCCCGAGACGATCAGCACCAGCAGCGTGCCGAACCCCGCCACCTGCCACAGGCCGAGCCCGCATGCGAGGCCGATACCGCCGGCAAGCCACATGCCGGCGCCCGTTGTCAGGCCGCGCACCTCTCCCCTGGAAAAGATGATCGAGCCGGCGGCGAGGAAGGCAACGCCGGCGGTGACCGCCTCGACGACGCGGATCGGATCCACCTTGACCGAGTCCATGGCGAACATCGGCGCATGGATAATCTCAATGGTGAGGATACCGAATGTCGCCGCCGCGACGCAGACCAGAACATGGGTGCGCAGTCCGGCAGGACGATTGCGCCACTCACGCTCGAAGCCGATGACGGTACCGAAAATCGTCGCCAGCAGCAGCCGAGCCGCTATCACCGGGAACGATGTGTAAGTGGGATGGCCGAATTCCTCGACGAGTTGTTCCATGATTTCTCTCTGAACGACTGGTGCCCATAACGTGGCCGCCGGGTGCGGGTTCCTTCTATCGGCGCAAACGTCTCGAAGTTCCGCCGAACCCTGCGCGCAACATCTCGCATTGGTTTCCCAACGCCGGCGATTGTCGTCTTGCAGTGCCGTCGCCGCCTTCCCCGCGCGACAGCGCCTTGCACGCCAGCACAACCTGCGCGGCGCGGGTCAAGCCAGGCCATTGCGGAAATTTGCTGGACGAACTCCTTCATCGCAACCCATTCAGCTTCGTTAATAGCGTACGATAACCACTATTTTCCATTATTTTCAATTGGATAGCCTATTAAGATGGATCGCCGCGTCAAGCTGATTCCAACTGGTCCAACCAGAATCCGGCTGCCACCTCAGATTGCCGGTTGCGTTCACGAGAAATTGATCCGATAAGCATCCTGGGGTCTTGGGGGTCTTGGTTCGGGTGCATAACCCTTGCCGGCCTTGGGCTTTTGACGGCTGCCAAGCCGATCAAAACCCGTGGTCGCGGCAAGTTATCGCCTCATCGAGATACGGCTTCATCGTCTGGAGCGGCCTGTCGATTTCGACAGGCCAGTTCGTCGTGTTCGACCGTGAAGGGTCGACCGGCAGGAGCGCGGGGTTATTTCATGATTTCGAGATTTGAGAGTTCGGTCGCATCGGGCAAGAAGGCACTTCTTGGCAGCGTTTCATCCACCTCGATGGTGGCGGCGCTGGTGGCCGGCGCCATTATACTGGCCTTGGCGGCATCACCGTCACACGCCGGCGGCGGTGGCGGCGGGGAGAACCCGCCGGGCGGCGCAGGCGGCCAGGACAGCGTGACAGGCGCGGGTCAGGACGGCGGCAATTCTTCCGCGGGGGGCTGGGCGGGCGGCGGCGGCGGCGCAGGCATAATCGGTGGAAACGGGGGCGCTGGCAGCATCAACGCTTTTCCCGGAGGGGCCGGCGGCTTGACACCCGGCGCTGATGGCGCGGCGGCTACGAGCGGAGATGGTGGTCGCGGCGGCGGCGGCGGCGGTGCTCACGGCTATGTCGGCGCCACACTGCCAACCTCGGCAACAGCCGGCGGCAAGGGCGGCGATGGCGGCGGCAACAGCGGAACCGCCTCCGCCGACGCCGGTGGCGGTGGCGCCGGCGGCTATGGCGCGGTCATCACAGGTTCAGGCGACCTCGCCACCTTGACCCAACAGGTCAGCGGCGGCAATGGCGGCAATGGTGGGGAAACCGCCATCTCGGCCGTCGACGCCTATGGTGGCGGCGGCGGTTCGGGCGGCAACGGGCTTGTCATGACCGCTAGCGGCGCGGCGCTGACAATTGCAACCACGGTGAGCGGCGGCAATGGCGGCAATGCGGGTCAAGCGTCCGCGGCGGCCAACCGGCGCGCGAAAGCTGGCAATGGCGGCATCGGCCTGTCGGGCAACGGCCTTTCGGTCACGATCGCATCGGGCGCTTCCGTGCTCGGCGGCAATGGCGGCGTCAAGGACCCGAACGACCCCGGCATCACGAATGTCGGCACGGGCGGCGTCGCGATCTCCGGCTCGGGCCTCAAGATCATCAATGCCGGCACGATCAAGGGTGGCTTGTCCGGCAATGGCGTTCAGGCAAGCGCCATCAACTTCACCGGCGGCGTCAACAGCCTCACCATTGCCGGCAGTTCCGTGATCCAGGGCAAGGTGAGCGCCTTCAGCGCGGCGGACACGTTTGGCCTCGGCGGATCCGCGAACGCCTCCTTCGATCTCTCGCGGCTCGGCGCTTCAGGTTCGGGTGCCCAGTATGAAGGCTTCGGCATACTGGAGAAGTCAGGCAGCAGTATCTGGACCGTCTCGGGCACGCCGGGCACGGTCATGGCGTGGTCCGTCAAGGAAGGCACGCTCGATCTCGGCGCCACCACGCAGACCGCTACCGGCTTCAAGCTCACCGGCGGCGAACTCAGCAACGGCACGCTCAGCAGCAGCGGCAGTTTCGACCTGAGCGCGGGCACGGTGTCGGCCGTGCTGGCGGGAACCGGCGGCCTGCACAAGATCGGCTCCGGAACGGTCACGCTCAGCGGCGTCAACACCTATACCGGCGGCACGACCATCGATGGCGGCGGCACTCTGGCGCTATCCGGCGCGGGCAGCATCGCGTCCTCGAGCGGCGTGATCGTCAGCGGAACGTTAGACATCTCGGCCACCACCGACGGCGCTTCGATCAAGACGCTGACAGGAGGCGGCAAGGTTGTGCTGGGTGCCAAGACACTGACCGTCAGCGCGGCCTCGGGTTCGTTCGTGAACGTCATCGAAGGCGCTGGCGGCCTCACCATCGCCGGCGGCACGCAAAAGCTCGACGGGATGAACACCTATACCGGCAAGACCACCATCGACAGCGGCGCCACGCTGGCACTCACGGGACAGGGCCGGGTCAACGCGTCGAGCGGGGTCGAGGTCAATGGCACATTCGATATCTCGGCGTCGGTAGGTGCACAGATCAAGGCGCTCACCGGCAGCGGCGCCGTCGAGCTCGGTGACAAATCGCTCATCATCACGGCCGCGTCGGGCACCTTCTCCGGCGCCATCCACGGCACCGCCGGCATATCGGTCAGCAGCGGCACACAGATACTGACCGGCGCGAACGATTTCAGCGGCGGCGCGGGCATTTCGTCCGGCGCGACGCTGCAGATCGGCGACGGCGGCACGGTGGGTTCCCTCACCAGCAACGTCACCAACTATGGCACGCTGGCCTTCAAGCGCTCCGACGAGGTGACCTACGCGGGCACCATCACCGGGCCCGGCGGCGTCACCGTGGGCGGCGGCGGAACGTTCATCTTCACCGGCGCCAACAGCGGCGGCAACAACGCGACAATCGCGTCGGGTACCACGCTGCAACTCGGCAATGGCGGCACCACCGGCTGGATCGGCGGCGTCGGCAACTTCGCCGGCACAATCACCAATGACGGCGCGCTGATCTACAACCGCTCGAACGCTGTGACCTGGAAGGGCGTGTTCTCCGGATCGGGCACCATCGAGCAGGCGGGCGGCAACTCGCTGACCCTGACCGGCGACAGTTCCGGCTTCACCGGTAGCACGACCGTCTCGTCCGGCTCGCTGATCGTCGGGGTGGCCGGCGCAGGCAAGCTCGGCGGTGACATCGAGGTCAAGTCCGGCGCCCGCCTCGGCGGCTCCGGCACCATTGGCGGCGACGTCACAATCGCGTCGGGCGGCACGCATGGTGTTGGCAACTCGATCGGCAGCCAGACCGTTGGCGGCGACTATACGAACCACGGCATCTTCGAAGTCGAGGGTTCGCCCACGGCGGCGGACAAGCTCGTCGTCGGCGGGACGGTAGACATAACAGGCGCGAAGCTGAAGTTGGCCTTGTCTCCGACAACGCCGGCAAGCTGGAGCGTGCTCAACGGCCCGTATACGATCATCGACAATCAAGGCAGCAGCGCCGTCATCGGCGAGTTCGATGTCAGCCCGCTCAACAACCTGATCTTTCTCGACCACCTTCTCAACTATCAGGGTGGCGACGGCAATGACGTGATGCTGAGCCTGATCCGCAACGATATAGACATCGCCGACATTGCGGAGACATCCAACCAGGAAGCCACCGCCCAGGCCATTGATGGCCTTGGCACGGGCAATCCGCTGGCCTTCGCCATGCTGATGCTCAGCAATGAGGACGCCGCGCGCCAGGCGCTCGATGCCTTGTCCGGAGAGATGCACGCGGCGGCCAAGGGCATGCTTGTGCAGGACAGCCATTACGTGTCCGACATGGCCACGGCGCGTATTCGCTCGGCGCTGGATGAGGTCGCCGCGCCCGCGCTTCCGGTCATGGCTTATGGCGAGGGCGGCCCGGAACTGGTGGCCGCTAACACCCAGCGCTTCGCCGTCTGGGGCCAGGCTTTCGGCTCCTGGGGCCGGATCGATGGCAACGCGAATGCGGCGGGCCTCGACCGCAGCACCGGCGGCTTCATTGCCGGCGCCGATGGCGCGGTGGGCGACGCCTGGCGGATTGGCGTGCTGGCCGGCTACAGCCACTCGTCCTTCGACGCGGACAACGACGCCTCGTCGGGCTCGAGCGACAATTACCATCTGGGCGTCTATGGCGGCGGCCGGTGGGGAGCATTCGGGGTGCGCGCCGGCGCGGCCTATAGCTGGCATAGCATCCAGACCGACCGCACCGTCGGCTTCCCCGGTTTCGACGATGCGCTGAGCGCCAACTATGACGCAGGCACGACGCAGCTGTTCGGTGAGGCCGGGTACCGGATCGAGTCGCCTATCGCCGCCTTCGAGCCCTTCGCCAATCTCACCTACGTCAACCTGCACACCGACGGTTTTGCCGAAAGCGGCGGCGCCGCCGCCTTGACGAGCGCGGCGTCCAACAACAGCGTGACGTTCAGCACGCTGGGCGTCAGGGCTTCCACCGATGTCTCGCTGGGCGGCTTGCCGGCAACGGTTCGCGGCACGCTGGGCTGGCGCCATGCCTTCGGCGACATCACGCCGACATCCAGCGTCAACTTCACTGGCAGCGATGTCTTCTCTGTCGCCGGCGCGCCGATCGCCGTGGACGCAATGCTCGTAGAGGCCGGCATCGACTTCGCCGTCAGCGAGACGGCAAAGTTCGGTCTGACCTATTCCGGTCAGTTCGGCAGCCGGTCGAGCGACAATGGCTTCAATGCCAAATTCGGCCTGGCGTTCTAGGCACCCAGCGACAAGGCACCGGTTTCAAGAACCGGTGCCTTCAGTCCGCCGGCCGCCCCGCGGACGGCGGAGTTGGACCCTTTAGAGGCCGAAAGCCGGCACGCTGTCCGTGGCCGTTATCTCGACGCCGAGTTGCGGAACGATGATCGAGTCCAGCGGCGCGGTCAGTTCCCATGTGAGATGGCCGGCACTGCGCTCCAGAACCGCCGAACCGTTCAGCGATTGCGGCGTGACCCGCTGCAGCACGATGGTGCCGAAACCCTTGCGTGTGCTTTCGGCTTGCCCGGCATGGACGGGCGATGTTTCGTCCCAGAGCAGGTGGATTTCCCGTCCGCCCGAAACCCCGGTAACGATCTGCCAGGTGATCTCGAGCCGTCCGGCCGCGCCCGACAGCGCGCCGTATTTGGACGAGTTGGTGCCAAGTTCGTGAAAGGCCATGCCGAGATTCTGCACCGCGTTTGATTGCAGGGTCAGGAGCGGGCCGGACAGCGAAATCCTGTCCTCATGGCCGAATGGCTTGAGATGCTCCTGGATGAGGTCGAACAGGCTGGCGCCCGCCCATTCCGAATTCACCAGGAGGTCATGCGACCGCGACAGGGCCATGATCCGCGCGCGGATCAATTCCTCGAACTCGCGCGGGTCTGTTGAGCGCCTGCCCGTCTCCCGGACCATCGAGAGGATCACCGCGAACTGGTTCTTGACGCGATGGTTCACCTCCCGCATCAGGAGCCTGATCCGGCGCTCGCTCTCCTTGGTCGCGGTGATGTCGCGCGCGATCTTCGACGCGCCGATGATCTCGCCTGCTTCGTTGCGGATCGGCGAGACGGTAAGCGACACCGCGACGAGGGTGCCATCCTTGCGCCGCCTTACGGTCTCATAGCTTGCCACGCGCTCGCCATTGCGAACCCTGCCGATGATATCGGCCTCTTCGTCCCTGAGATGATCGGGGATCAGCATCAGGATGGACCGGCCCACCGCCTCTTCGGAGGTGTAGCCGAACATGCGTTGGGCCGCGCCGTTCCAACTGGTGATGACGCTGTTCAAATCCTTGCTGATGATGGCATCGAAGGAGGAATCGACAATCGCGGCCAGCCACGCGCCAGCAGGGGCGACGGTCAGGGCACCGATGCCGGCCAATTCTGTCATGCCCCTGCTTGCCTCTCCGTTCCGCACCCGTCACGGAATTCTGTCGCCCACGCCAAGCAATGCGCGGCGAGGCATTTTGGTTGCGATCGACAGGCGACATTCTGCGTTCGCGGTCGAACGGCATTGTCAGGAAGCGTTGTCAGGGCGCCCGGCGAAGCGGGCCGGCGACCTCCGGCCGACACCTCGGTAGCCGTAGATACCGATCTCGTCCGGCTGCAGCGGGCCTGCGTCGGGGGCGAAACGACGCCGGCCGATGCCGAAGCGTCATCAATATCCAGGCTGCCGTCTGTCGGCCTCGCCATTGCCCGTGGCTGCTAAAGGATCAGCAAGTCCGTGGTGTTGACGGGAACTATCAAAGAGATGCCTGGCCTCACTGCCCGGCTACGTTCCACATCGAACGGCGCACCAGGATCCCGAGCCAGGGCATCATGCCCCATGCCGCCATGATGGGCCGATCATGGCGGAAAATTGCTAACAACGGAGATCGGGAGGTCTCAGCCGGGATAGATCCCGGCCTCGTCGGCGTTATCGGGTGGGACCACCGATGAATTTTCCTGCTGACACTGCTCATAGCTGTGTTCCCGACTTCCGCAGCGCGAACAGCACATGGCTGGGCGGTCCTCGTTTCCGGTCCACCTCGGCGTTTCGTAGGGTTTTCTGCTGTCCATGACCAGCAATGCACACATGCGACTTGGTTGCCAGACATGTTGTCACCAAGCGGTGTGGCCGGATTTGGGCATCGGCCGCTCGGGCCGCTCGCCGCATCGTGACCGGGCTGTTGCGGAACCATGTCGCAAGATGCGAATTTGACTGAGAATGCTTTGTGAGGATGCCGTCATGACCATTCGCAACATTACGCTATGCGCCGCCGCCGTGCTGATCGCCGCGACAAGTGTCGCCGAGGCCCGGCCGGACGCGCGCAAAATGACCTGCGAACAGGCCCAGGGGCTGATCAGCAGCCGGCACGCGGCGGTGCTGACCACCGGCCAGAACACCTATGACCGCTACGTCCGGCAATACGGCACGGAGTGCGACTTTCCCGAAGTGCCGGTGCCGGCCTATGTCAGGACACTCGACGGCACCTGCCCTCTCTATCGTTGCGATGAGCCGTCGAACAGCTTCCCGAATTGATCCGCTCGATGTCAGACGGAAACGCACCGTAATGCGCTCGGCGCGTTGATCCCGCGGTCCGAACCGGCTAGGGGTGGTGCCACGTTGCCTTTTCCCGCTTCGTCTAATGGTAGGACAGCGCCCTTTGAAGGCGTGAATCGTGGTTCGAGCCCATGAGCGGGAACCAGCTTCCAAGCACAGGATGACAACCCGCCGGATCGAACGGCAAATCCTGAATCCTTGCTTTCGCGGGATCGCCACCTGGCTTTCTTTGAACCATTTCGTGCCGCTCGCGTTGACGGATGAGACCCATCGGAAGCATCGGAGACCAGCCATGACCGTCAGTTGCCGCGTATCGATCGACAACCGCCCGGAATCGACCGACGTCATATTCCAGGCGGTTCCGCGCATCGGCGAAAGCGTATCGCTGCCGATCGATGGCAACACCCAGGATCTGCGCGTGTCCCGTGTCGTCCATATGCCCAATGGCTCGCTCGACGGCGCCGCCATTGTGGTCGAGGTCACGACCAGCATCCTCTAGCGCCGCCTACGGTGGTGGGCCTTTGCCGGATTATTTTTGGCTGCCCTTAACACTTGGACGCTATCAGCCGGCCTGTCGAAAACACAGGGGCCGGGCATGTGGAAGATCGCGTTCAAGGCCGTATTGGTGACTCTGGGCGTCATCGCCGTCAGCCAGATCCTGTCCTTTGCGATCCGCGCTTCGGCCGGTCAGCCCTTCACCCTGTTCGTGTTCGCGATGAACTCGATACTTCCGGTCGTCACCGCCTTCCCTGCCGCCTTCATCATCTTCCTGCAGAACGGCAAGTTGAAACGCGCGCTCGCCGAACTGTCGCAGGCGCATGCGCGGCTGCATGAAAAATACAGGCGCGATGGCCTGACCGGCTTCCTCAGCCGGGAAGCGTTCTTCGACCAGATGAAGCGAAGCCGCCGGCAGAGCGATTCAGGCGCGCTGTTGCTGATCGACGCCGACCACTTCAAGCGCATCAACGACACGTTTGGCCACCTGACCGGCGACGAGGCGCTGGTGATGATCTCGAGGACGATCCAGGGCTCGATCCGGGAGCTGGATTTCGTCGGCCGTGTCGGCGGCGAGGAATTCTGCGTGTTCCTGCCCAGCACCAGCCGCGAAGAGGCGGCGACGATCGCCGAACGCATTCGCGCCTCCGTTGAGCAGATCGACTTTCGTCCGAACGGCGCGAGCCGTCACGGGCTCACCGTCAGCATCGGCGTCGCCATGGCGCAAGCCGGCCAAAGCCGCACCCAGCTGATGCGGCAGGTCGACCGCTGCCTTTACGAAGCCAAGGAACAGGGCCGCAACAGGGTGGTCTTCGCGCAACCGCTGGAACTGGCGGCCTAGATCCTCCGGGGCCGAGTGGGTCATCCGGCGTCCGCGTAGATGCGCAAAAACAACTGGTTGGAGCGCAATCGTGATTCAGTGCTGAAAGGCCGGCCCATGCCGGGCAGCGAGCCGATCCTCGGTTGCCGGCGCAAATCCCAAGCCGTCATGATCCGTCGACAGCCCGACCACCGAGAGCCTGGGGGAATTGAGCGCCTGGGGGAATTGAGCGCCTGTGGGAATTGAGCGAGCGCTCTATATAGTCCCTGTCATCCCCTTCCCTCCCGGAGATCCCAACCATGACCCTCAGGACACGCAAGCTCGGCAGCCAGGGGCTGCAGGTATCGGCCATCGGCCTCGGCTGCATGGGCATGAGCCAGTCCTATGGCCCGGCCGACGAGGCCGAATCCATCGCCACGCTGCACCGCGCCATCGAACTTGGCTGCACCTTCCTCGACACCGCCGAAGTCTATGGCCCGCATGCCAACGAGGCCCTGCTCGGCCGCGCGCTGAAGGGCAAGCGAGACCAGGTGACGATCGCAACCAAGTTCGGCTTCAAGCTCGTGGACGGTAAGCAGGTCGGCGCCGAGCGCGACAGCCGGCCCGCAACCATCAGATCCGCCGTCGAAGGCTCGTTGAAGCGGCTCGCCACCGACCATATCGACCTCCTCTACCAGCACCGCGTCGACCCGGCCGTGCAGGCCGAGGATGTCGCTGGAACCGTTGGCGAACTGGTCGCCGAAGGCAAGGTGCGGTTCTTCGGCCTGTCGGAAGCCGGTGCCGCCAACATCCGCCGCTCGCATGCCGTGCATCCGGTGACGGCGGTGCAGAGCGAGTACTCGCTGTGGGAGCGCAACCTGGAGCCGCGGATCATCCCGCTGCTCAGTGAACTTGGCATCGGCCTGGTGCCGTTCTCACCGCTCGGCCGCGGCTTCCTCACCGGCGAGGTCAAGCGCGCGGAAGACTATCCCGAGGGCGATTACCGCCGCAACGATCCGCGCTACCAGGGCGCCAATTATGACGCCAATGTCGAGGCGGCGGCCAAGGTGCGCGACATCGCGACGGCCAAGGGCGTCAAGCCCGGCCAGGTCGCGCTGGCATGGCTGCTGCAAAAGGGCACGGATTTCGCGATCGACATCGTGCCGATCCCCGGCACCAAGCGCAGAAAATATCTGGAGGAGAACATCGCCGCCGCGTCGCTGAAGCTCGACGCCGCCGAGATGACAGCTCTGGACGAGGCGCTGGCGCCGGGAAAAATCTCCGGCCCGCGCTATCCCGAGCGCACCATGGCGACGATCGACCGGTAAGGAAGAGCACGGCCCCGAGAGGGGCCGAGCCGGGCTTACGGCTTCTGAAATTTCAGGATGAAGCGATCGCTCTCGCCGATGGCCGCGTACTTTGCGTGATCCTGCGCGCCGAGCTTGAAGGTCGGCGGCAAGGTCCACACGCCGGCCGGATAGTCCTTTGTATCCTTCGGATTGGCGTTGACCTCGGAGCTGCCGACAAATTTGAAACCGGCCGCCTCTGCAAATCCGATCGCGACGTCCTGGCGGACATAGCCGGACTTGGCGAGCGGATCCTGCGGCTCGTCCGGCTTGCCCCGGTGCTCCTCGATCCCAAGAATGCCGCCGGGCTTCAGTGCCTTGTAGAAGGCGGCGAAAGCATCCGCGGTCGTGCCCGCGCTCATCCAGTTGTGGATGTTTCGAAAGGTCAGCACGAAGTCCGCGCTTCCTGGCGGCGCGATTGCGTGCTTGTCCGCGGCAAATTCGGTGACTTCGACCTTGCCGTAGTCCGTGGGATCGGCGGCGAGCTTGGCTCCCAGGGCCGCATTGTCTTTCTGGACTTCGGCCGAAGGCGACGCCTTCTCGCCATTCGCCGCGATATAGCGACCGTTCTGCTTCAGGTAGGGCGCCAGGATCTCGGTCCAATATCCGCCTGCGCCAGGAAGGATTTCGACGACCGTGCTGTCGGGCTTCACGCCAAGGAATGTCAGCACTTCGCCGGGATGGCGATACTTGTCCCGCACGCTGTTGGCCTGTGAGCGCTGAGCGCCGCCGATCAGGCTCTGGAGTACCGGATCGACACTTTCCGCGAATGCCGCCGAAGCGCAAAAAGCACTGATCGAAACGCCGAGCAGAGCGACAAATTTCAAGGCAATGCGACGACTCGGGGACATGAAATCATTCTCTTATGCATTGACGCGGCATCACACTCCGTCGGTGGGCCCGCTATGTCAACAAATGCAGGTGATCCGGTCTCGACCCTAGCTCGCGGCCGCGGCCGGAACCTTGCCGGGAGCGGGCCGCTTGCGGCGCATGCGGCGCTTGACGACGAGCTTGAGGGCCACCGGCGGATCTTTTGACAGCGCGCCCAGCACCGCGTCCACCATGCCATGCGCCACGAAATCCGCGTTCATGTCCTGTGCCAGCCTGGCGGCGGCCTCCTTGTCGTCGTTGCCGGCCTCCGACCAGAACACGATGCCCACCCGCAGGGCGGACTTCGCACGCTTCAGCCGACGAACCAGAAACCGCGCGTGCTTGACGGAATCCCGGTTCAGGAAACCGACCACGACGGTGTCGATTGTTTCGAGTTCAAGACGACGAATGCTCGAGGGTTCCATGTCGGCGAAGCCGGCCTTCGTTGCCGTCGCGCCCTGGACTTCCAGCACCTGCGCCAGCATGGCGGCGGCGGCATCGTCGAGTTCGCCACGCCCACCCGCGCAAAGCACCGACATTCCGGCGCCATCCGGCAACTCGACGTCATCCTCGACCTCGCTGTCGTCGCCCGCCTCCCCGGTCCCGATCGGGCCATCCTCCTCGTCCGCTTCCTCTTGTGCGTTCTCATCGAGATTGGCCACCAGCGTCAGGGCGCTGGCCGCCACCTGCCGTCTTTGGAGGTCGCCCATGACGCCGCGCACGCGATCGCGTTCGCCCAGCAGAAGTGCTGGAATGGCCACCTTGTCGTAAAAGTCGACCAGGTATTTCTCTTCCAGCATCTCCTCGGCGTGGTCGGTGGCTTCGTCCGGATCACCCGCCAGCAGCCGCTGGTAGAGCCTTGCATGGGGTTCCAGCACAGGCTCGTTGCCGAACAGAACGTCCAGGAATTCAAACTGCGGCACGTGCCTGCCCAGCACCACCAGGCAGACCGTGAGCGGCGTTGACAGGACCAGTCCCAGCGGCCCCCAGAGCCATGTCCAGAACACGGCTGCAACGATGATCGCCAGGGGTGACAGCCCCGTTCGCGAACCGTAGAGCCAGGGTTCGACCACGTTGCCGGTGATCAGTTCCATCACCACGAACAAGCCCGCCGTCCACAGGACGAGCGACCAGCCGGGTGCCACGGCCAGCGCCAGGAACAGCGGCAACAGCATGCCTATGGCCGGGCCGATATAGGGAACGAAACGCAACGCCAGCGCCAGCAGCCCCCACAGCAGCGCATTCGGAATGCCGAGGATCCACAGGCCGAGCGTGATGGGTATGGCGTAGACGATGTTGACGACCAGTTGCATGAGCAGATAGCGGCCCACCCGCTTGCCCGCATCGCGAAGCGCCTCGGTGGTGCGGTGAAGGTCGCCGTAACCGACAAGCCGGATGAAGCGGTCGCGCAGATCCTCCCGCTCGAGCAGCATGAATATGACGACGATGATGATCAGGCCGGCCGATCCGAGCGGGCTGATCAGCGGGCCGACGATGTTCTGCAGGACTTCGAGCGGTTTTTCGCGCGAGACGATTTCGACGGGCACTGGCTCGCGCGGCGATTTGTCCGCGGTGGCGGCCGGCAGCGAGGTGTCCTGCTTGTCGATCTCCTGGCCGACACGCTCGACCACGCCGCTCAGCCTGGCAATGATCCCTCCCCCGACGCCGGTTTCCTTGAGGGAACGGATCTTGGCCAGGATGTTGGTCTGGTAGGCCGGGATGTTTTGCGCCAACTCGCTGACTTGCGAGGCGATCATGAAGCTGAACAGGGCAAGGACCGCGAAGGCGCCGAGCACGCTGGCGATGACGGCCGGAAGCCGGGGAATGCCGACCCGCTTGAGCACTGAGACCAGCGGTGCAAGCGCGAAGGTCAGCAGCAGCGCGATCGCGATCGGCAGGAAAACCTCGCGTCCAAAATACAGCGCCGCTACCGTCGTGACGATGGTTGCCACATTGGGCAATGATGTCCGGGGCTGGGGCGCGGCGGCCGCAAGGATATCATCCAGGCCACGAGCCGGAGACGCCATGCCGTTTCGACGATTGGCCGCCACTTGATGTCTTCCCCTGCTGTCAGCCATGATCGGCTATATTGAGCCGGCATGCAACTTCCGCCGGCGGCAAAACCGCGGATCACCCGCCATCGCGCAATGTTGGGATGCCCATACTTGACAAAACCCGCTTCCCCCCATAAATGAGTGACCACTCACTCAAATTGGTTTCTAGCATGGCCCGCCCCCTCAGTGACGAAAAGCGCCAAGCAATCCTGGCCTCGGCCGCCGCCCTGGTGGCGACGCTCGGGACAGGCGCGCCAACCGCTAAGATCGCCAGGGATGCCGGCCTCGCCGAAGGCACGCTCTTCAACTACTTCGCCAGCAAGGACGAGTTGCTCAACCAGCTCTACCTGGAGATCAAGGCCGATCTCGGCAGCGCCCTGCTGACGTCCTATCCATCGCAAGCCAGCGTGCGCGAGCGCAGCCGCCACGTCTGGAACAACTTCATCGACTGGGGAGCGAAACACCCGATGAAACGCAAGGCGATGCGCCAGCTCACCGTCTCCGAGCGGATCACGCAGGAGAGCAAGCAACAGGGCAACGCGGCGTTCGGCGACATCAACAGGATGATCGAGGAAAGCCTCGCCGACGGCGTGCTGAAAGGCTGCCCGATGGCCTTTGCCGGCGGCATTTTCGAAGCGCTGGCGGAGACGACGCTCGAATTCATCGCTCGCGACCCACAGCGGCGCGAACACTACAAGGACGCCGGGTTCGCGTTCTTCTGGAACGGTATTTCCAAATAACGGCCCGGATAGCGCCTCAAGCAGCAAAAACGCGGATCACGATCACTACAAACCACGGCCAAATCAATGTCAATAAATGAGTGCCTAATCACTCTTTTATTGATCAACTCCCTGAAAGGACAACACAATGTCGAACATATGGTTGATCACCGGCAGCGCCCGCGGACTGGGTCGCGATATCACCGAGGCAGCACTTGCCGCCGGGAACAACGTCGTGGCGACGGCGCGCGATGTCACACGCCTCGCCGATCTCGAAAGCCGCTACCCCGGGCAGATCAGGAGCTTCGCGCTCGACGTCACCGATGCGAACGCGGCGCGGGCATCCGTGGACTTCACGATCGCAACGTTCGGCCGCCTCGACGTTCTCGTCAACAATGCCGGCTTTGGCCATGTCAGCCCCTTCGAGCAGACCGAGGAGGCGGATTTCCGGTCGCAGATCGACACCAACCTTTACGGCGTGATCAATCTCACCCGGGCAGCGATCCCCGCGATGCGCGCCCAGCGCTCCGGCCATATCATCAACATCTCCTCGATCGGCGGACGGACGGCCACGGCCGGCCTCAGCGCCTACCAGGCGGCAAAATGGGCTGTGGGCGGCTTCACCGAAGTCCTGGCGCTTGAGCTCGCCCCCTTCGGCGTCAAGGTCATCTCGGTCGAGCCCGGCGGCATGCGCACCGACTGGGGCTATGCGGCTGTCGCCGACGCCCCGGCGCTGATGCCCGACTATGAACCAACCGTCGGCGCGGTTCTGGGCATGCTCAAGGCCTATGCCGGCAATGCGATCGGCGACCCGCGAAAGGTCGCCGATGTCATCGTCGATCTCACAAAGCATGACACACTGCCCGCTCATCTGATCCTTGGCAGCGATGCGCTCTATGTCTTCGGTCAGGCAGAGGCGGTACGCCAGCGGGCGGCCAAGGAATGGGCGCCGGTCAGCACCTCCATCGACATAGAGGGCGTCGACCTGTCCTTCCTTTCGGGAGCGATGCAATCATGAGCACCTGGACGACACATGACATCCCGCCGCAGCACGGACGCAAGGTTGTCATCACCGGCGCGACCGGCGGCCTCGGCTACGAGACCGCGCTGGCGCTGGCACGCGCCGGAGCGGACGTGCTGATGACCGGACGCAACGCAGCCAAGGGCCGGGACGCGCTGAGCCGCGTCCAGGCCGCTGTCTCCGGCGCGACTGTGCGTTACGCCCATCTCGACCTTGCCGACCTGGCTTCGGTCGAGGCCTTCGCCGGCCAGCTTGCCGGCCAACAGGATGCGATCGACCTCCTGGTCAACAATGCCGGCGTGATGACGCCGCCGACCCGCCACGAAACCGTTGACGGCTTCGAACTGCAGTTTGGCACCAATTATCTCGGCCATTTCGCCCTGACGGGACGCCTGCTGCCGATGCTGCGCAAGGGGCGGCAAACGCGCGTCGTCAATCTCAGCAGCGGCGCCCATCGGATCCAGGCGGCGATCCATTTCGACGATCCGCAGTGGCGCCAAGGCTACCGACCCTGGGCAGCCTATGCTCAGTCCAAGCTGGCCATGATCCTGTTCGCCTTCGAACTGCAGCGGCGCAGCGACGCCCGTGGCTGGGGTTTGCTGAGCAACGCGGCACACCCCGGCTATGCCCTCACCGATCTGCAAACCAGCGGCCCGCGCATGGGGCGTGGCGGCCGTCCGTCACCGTTCGATCGGCTTGGCTGGCTGATCGCGCCGGTTCTTGCCCAATCGGCCGCGCAGGGCGCGTTGCCGACGCTGTTCGCGGCGACGGCGCCCGATGCCAGGCCGGGCGGCTATTATGGCCCGCAAGGCCTGTTCGAGATGAAGGGCGAGGTCGGCGAGGCGAGGATCGGCAAGCAGGCGCGGGACAAGGCCGTCGCCGCCCGGCTCTGGGACGTCTCGCGGGACTTGACCGGCGTCAGCTGGCCAAGCCTGTCGCCAGCTGGCTGAAGGATGACGTACCGCCTCACGCGGCGCGGACGCGCTCTTCCTCGGATGGGGTCATCATCCGCTGGATTTCCGCCGCGAAGGGCAGGTCCGCCGGCACTCCGCCGACATAGTCGGCGACGTCGCCCATGCGCCTGATGGTGCGCCAGTAAACGTCCTCCATCAGGCTGTGCGCGAATTCGCCATTGCGGCCGATGCTGTAGAGACCGTCGACGCCGGTCGAATTGGCGAAGCGCTGCCGCTGCTCCTCGTATTTCATCAGATACACCGGATACGAGATCGGCGTGCGGATGACGCCGCCTCCGCCGATGAAGGCGCGGCGCAGTTTCGGATACATCTCGCAGATGCCGTCGAGGCAGACCTGGGCGAGCGTCTCGTCGTTCATCGTCCAGTGCTTGTCGCCGACCTCGCAGCCTATGTCGAAGGTGATCAGCGTCTTGCCCTCGGGCGCCAGCCAAGGCATCGAGATCGGCGTTTCCGTCAGCCGGAAGAAGGGCTGAGCGCGGTCCGGCACCCACGTCACCGTATCCGGCAGCAGGCCACGGCCCATGAAGCGCAGGTTGACGAAGATCATCGGCCGGTAGCGGAACGCCGCCATCGGCTCCAGTGCGCTGGTGCCGCTGACCAGTTTCGGCAGGATATGCACGGGCGCCGTGCTGATCGCGGCGGAGACCTCGATCGTCTCGCCCTTGACCCGCACCGCCTTCACCTGCTCGTCCTCGACCAGGATTTTTTCGACCGGCGATTCCAGCCGGACCAGATCGCTGACCGCGTTGGCGACCGGTTCGAGCAGCTTCGCCATGCCGCCTTCGGGATAGACGTGGTAAACGTCGGCGCTCTCCGGCATCTCGTGCGAATAGCCGTTGCACACCGCCCTGCCCGTCATCTTCGCCGCCGCGTTCAGATAGAGCGACTTGAGGATGCGCGGACCGAACTTGCTGCCGATCGCCGGCGACAGTTCCTCGGCCGCCGCGCCCGACCACGCTTCGGCCAGCGGAATGGCGACCTCCTCGGCCAGCGTCGTGCCATACTTCTTGGTGAACCAGTCGGCGGCCGACACCACCTTGCGGTCGCGGGTGCGCTCGGCGATGGCCGGCGGCGCGAAGCGCGGCGACAGCATCAGGCCGAACGGGTAGCTGTAGGACTTGCCGCGTAGATGCACGGCCTCGCCATAGTGCTTGACGGTCCGGCATATGCCGCCGGCGCCGAGCGCGTTGGCCAGCCGGTTGCTGACGAAATGCGCCCCGAAATCGTACGAGAATCCGTCGGCGTCCTTGAACGACGAGGCCATGCCGCCGATCGATTTGCCGGCTTCGAAGACCAGGGTCGGCAGGCCTCGCTTCTTTAGTTCCAACGCGGCAGTCAAGCCGGCAATGCCGGCGCCAATCACAGCAATCGGTTTCATGAGCGTTCCACGGCTGATGTGCATTCAGACGCGAGAGGCGTACCCACCAACATTGAAGGTGGGCGAAACCGATTGATTAAAATCCGAGCTTTTGCCGGCAAATGGCTGGGAGCGCTTGCTCACATTGTCGTGAACGAAGGCCGCAAACCGCCGACGGGCCCACGCGTCACGGGGCCGGCTTCCGACATGAATCAGCCCTCATAAGGCCGCCAGTTGCGAGCAAACAGGCGTCAAGGCGGTGGTTCGCGGCAATACTCGCGCCTGGACGGGAGCATGGCCAAGCCCGAGCCGGAGCGCTTGCTGCATCGCAACACCGCAGCCTAGGATGACGGACGGATGGACCGCCACCCTCGGCATATCCGCCTGCCACCAGTCCACGCCAGCGGGTGACCGGACAAATGGACACGCTTCGAATTACCACCGCCGGCTTGCCAGCCGCGCACCGCCTTGAGAACTTTCGCGAGGTTTTCGGCCGAAGGCTGTTCCGGATCGAGATGGAGCCCGAGCCCGGCATCGATTTCGATGTCGACATCACCTTGCAGGCCTTGCCCGGCCTGCGCATCTCCAACGGATCGCACTCGGCGATGCGCAACCGGCTTACCCGCGAATTGATCGACAGCGACGATCTGACCCTCGTGATCATGCAGAGCGGGCTGGCGACCGCCAGACAGCGAGGGCGCGAAGAGACGATCGGCGATGGCCAGGCAATCGTCACCGCCAATGACGAACCTGGCAGCGGCACAGGGCATTCACGCGTGCACCTCACCAATTTGCGATTTGCGCGCAAACGGCTCGCTCCGCGACTGGCGAATGCGGACGCGAGCGTTCTTCGTCCGCTGTCGAGGGATAACCAGGCGTTGCGGCTGCTCACGTCCTACCTCCGGATCGTAGGCAGCGACCTGTCGGGATCAACGCCCGGCTTGCAACAGGCTTCCGCCGACCATGTCCACGATCTCGTCGCTCTTGCCCTCGGCGCGACGCGCGAAGCCGCCGAGATCGCCAGGGGACGCGGCGTGCGGGTTGCCCGGCTGCGGGCGATCAAGGCGGACGCCGTGGCCCACATCACCGCGAGTTGGCTCTCCATCGATGCCCTTGCCGCGCGTCACGGCGTATCCCCGCGCTACATCCGCTCGCTCTTCCAGGGCGAGGAAACGACCTTCACCGATTTCGTGCTGAACCAGCGCCTGGCGCGTGCGCATGCACTTCTATCCGATCCTCGCCTTGGCGATCGCCTCGTCAGCACCATCGCATTCGCGGTAGGGTTCGGAGACCTGTCCTATTTCAATCACCGTTTCCGCCAGCGGTACGGGGCAACCCCGTCCGATGTACGTGCCAAGGCGCTGCTGGATTGCGAAACGTAGCGCGTTAGGGGATAGCGCCGCGCTGCCGACCGTGTTGCCGCGGCTGAACCCTCCTGTTCCTCACAGCCCAAGGCGACACGCCATCCAGCCCAAGAACCCGCTGGCTCCTCCCTATAGCTTCCCCCCGCTATTGGCTGGGGATCTGCAGTGCAAGAGGATGAGCCGGCCTTCCGGTTTTCGACGGATGAATTGCCGGAGCGCGACCGGCTGCCGATCTGGCGCGAAGCCTTTGGCCGCCGCATCGTCAAACTGGGTATGGAGCCCGTGGGTGACGGGCCGCTGCGTATCGAGGGCCATATCCAGGCGCTGCCGAACCTGGCCATCGCGTCTTTTTCCAGCACGCCGGCCAGGGTCACGCGGACCAGGGCTCTTGCGTCCGACAGCAGCGACGATCTCGTTCTCGTCATTTCGAACGGAGGCGTGATGTTCCATCAGGGCAATAAGGAGGTCGAGCTTGGAACCGGCGAGGCCTTGCTGTGGTCGAACGCCGTGCCCGGCGGCTGCCTCCACAACGTCCCGATCGACCGGCTGCTTACACTCGCCATACCTCGCATCGCCCTCACCCAGACCCTGGCCAATCCGGACAGTGCCCTGATGCAGCGCATTCCCCGCGACAATGAAGCCGTGCGGCTCCTGGCCGGCTATGTCAAAATACTGCAAGGCGAGATCGGCGCCATGTCGCCGGAGCTCAAGGCGGCAAGCAGCGCGCATGTGCAGGACCTCATGGTGCTGGCGCTGGGCGCCAATCGCGATGCAGCCCACCTCGCCAGGGGGCGCGGCGTTCGCGTGGCGCGGCTGCAGGCGCTCAAGGCCGATATACTCGCCAATCTGACCAGGCGAGACCTGTCGATCGACAGGCTGGCGGCACGCCACGGCATTTCGCCACGATACATAAGGGCCTTGTTCGATGGCGATCAGACCACATTCACCGATTTCGTGCTGAACCAGCGCCTCGCACGCGCCCATCGCTGCCTTCAGGACATTCGCTTTGCCGGTTACATGATCAGCACCATCGCCTTCGAAGCCGGGTTCGGCGATCTGTCCTATTTCAATCTTGCCTTCCGGCGCCGCTACGGCGTCACGCCATCCGACATTCGCGCCAAGGCAATTCCAGGAAAAGGGTAAAACGGTTTTCCGTCCGGACTTGCGTAAACAACGAGATCGCGAGCCGCAACGCCAAGGGCGGCAGCGCCAGGCCTTTGAGGACAATCCGGCCGTTGGTGCCGCATGGCCCAAGCCGCCGCGCCGTCCAGCCCAAGCACCATTCCGCCTCTGCCCGCTATCCTTGCGCGGCTATCGCCGTTTTGGGTCCAGTGATGATCTCGCCACAACAACTCTTATGGGCACGAATTGCCACGGGCATTCTCGCGCTGTTGATCGTCAACCAGGCTGTCGGTATCCAGCGCCTTCGCCGCAAGGCCGCAAAGGGCCGGAAATGGCCGTCGACCAAGGGGGAAATAATCGCCTCCGATGTCCAACCCTATTCCGTCGATGACGAAACAGGCGACGAGCGTTCCTGCGTCTCGATCGGCTATTCCTATGCGGTCAAGGGCAAGACCTACAAGGGCGACCGAATAGGCTGGAGCAAGAAAACGATCATGCCGACGCCGGCAGCCCTCAGCCTGTCGGCGCGTTACCCCGTTGGCGCGTCCGTGCCGGTTTTTCATGACCCCGACAAACCGGGTTCATCCCTGCTGGAGCCTCGCGGCCAAGGCAGGTCCGCGACGATGATGCCGATGGTGCTTTTTCTGATCGTCGTTTCGGTGATCGAGATCAGCCTGCTTCCGCTCGCCTTGCTCGGATACAATCCGACCACGCCGGGCGGGATGCCCCTGTTCGGCTTCTTCCTGCCGCTTGCCGGCCTTGCCATGGCGATCGGCGGCGTCCTCTCGTATCTGCGGCTGCGGCGGATGGCCGTGGCGAGTAGGCATTGGCCCAAGGCAGCGGGCAAAATCATCTCCGCCACGGTCTCGACGGTCCATGAGCACGAGCGTGGAGACACTGAAGGCACGATCAGCCGCGCGACGAAAAAATACCGCGCCGATATCCAATACGCCTACCGTGTCGGTGAACGTGGATTCGCGGCCGCGGCAATCACCCTGGGATGGACGCCATTGTACGGGCTCGCGCGGGACGCGGAGGCCGTGATCGCGAAATATCCCGTCGGCGCGAAAGTGGACGTCTACTACGACCCGGCAAATCCCGAGGTCGCGGTCCTTCAACCCGGCGGCAAGGATGGAGTCCTGACGCCGTTGATCTTCGCGATCGTCTTCGGGGTCGGCAGCGCCCTGTTTGTCTGGGTCTTCGCGACGATGCGATTTGGCTAGCACAGTCTGCCGACCGTGAGTGTTGAGGGCTTTCGCCGCGACCCTAATCGCCCGTCAAGCTGGCCGTTGCAAAACCGCAACATTGCTGTCGCGTCCGCGTTTGGTGCCGCGCAGCCTTAGTCGCCGCGTCACCCAGCCCAAGCCTCCAATGTCGGTTCGGCCCACTAAATGCGCCCCAGCTTCACCGCGTGATTTGGGCTCCCGATGATCCTTGCATTGCTCTCAAAACGAATTCGACGCGCACTTCACCAACATTCTCCCGAAGGTTCCCAATCATGATCGTCTCGTCACCTGGATTGCGTCTGGTGAAGTCATATCGCTCAGCCAGGCTGGCCGCGCTGCTGCTTGCCGGCACTGCCTTCGCGGGGTTGCCGGTATCCTCGGCCAACGCGATTGAGACATGGACGGGCACGGCCTCGACCAACTGGTTCACCGCCGGCAACTGGAGCACCGACGCAACCCCCACGAGCGGGGACACCGTCATGATCGACACGACAACTCCAAACATCGCCACCATCAACGGCGGCAATGCCAACAGCGACATCCTGCAAATTGGCACCACCGGAACCGGCGCGTTGAGCATCCTGAATGGCGGCGTTCTCAACAACACCGGCGCCGCCTTGTTGGGCATCTCCACGAGCGGTGACGGTACCGCGACGGTGAGCGGCGCCAACTCGACCTGGAACGTCAATGACGACACGCTGAGCGTGGGTTTCAGGGGGACCGGCTCATTGACGATCCAGAACGGCGGGCAGGTCAACGCTGCTTTCGCCAGCGTTGGCGAGATGGGTGGCACGGGAGCCGTTTCGGTGGACGGAGCCGGGTCCGATTGGACCATTCAGAATGGCCTTGGCCTGGGACAAGGCAGTTTGACAATTACGGATGGCGGCGCGGTGACCGTCAACAGCGACTTCGAACTCGGCAACAGGTCAGGTCTGACTGGCACGACAACAGTCGACGGCACAGGGTCCAGCCTGGACGCAAAAGGGGATCTGTCCATTGGCGTGGCGGGCGGAATCGGCGGGCTGACGATCCAGAACGGCGGTCTGGTCTCCGACGAGAACGGCTATGTTGGCAATCAGGCAAGCGGCAACGGCACGGTCGTCGTGGCAGGCGCGGGTTCAACCTGGACCAACAGCACGGCGCTTGTTGTCGGTGGAGACCTGACGACCGGCGGCACGGGCGCGCTCACGATTGAAAATGGCGGTACGGTGAGCAACGGAGCAACCGCGATCGGCTACGCGGCGGACTCAAACGGGTCGGTGACGGTCACCGGCACGGGCTCATTCCTGTACAGTACCGGCAATCTGCAGGTCGGATATCTGGGTAGAGGCACGCTCACGATTGCCAATGGAGGTGCGGTTACGGACCTGACCGCCAATATCGGCTTCGCTACCGGCACGGGCACCGTCACGGTCGACGGCATCCACTCGAGCTGGAGCAACACGGGCGATCTTTACATCGGCACTGGCACCGGCGGTTCGGGCACCCTTGCCATCTCGAACAGCGCCGGCGTGTCGGTGGATGGCAATCTTTACCTGTCGTATGCGCTCGGTTCGACCGGCACGCTCAATATCGGCGCGGCGCCCGGATCGGCTGCCGTGGGCGCTGGTACGCTCGATGCCGCGTCCGTACAATTCGGGGCCGGTACAGGCACCATCAACTTCAACCACGACAGCGCGAACTACGTCTTCGCACCCGCGATCAGTGGTTTCGGCACCATCAACCAGATCGCCGGCACGACGAACCTGATCACCGATTCCAGCGGCTTCACCGGGTCCACCAACATCACTGGCGGCGAACTGGCGGTGTACGCCTCGCTGTCCGGCTCGCTGGTGACGGTGTCGGGGGGCGGTATTCTCGGCGGCACCGGTGTTGTGGGCGGCATCAACGCTCACTCCGGCGGCATCATTGCCCCGGGCGACGGCATCGGCACGCTCAATGTCGCCGGCAATGTCGCGCAGGCGTCCGGCTCGACCTATCAGGTCGAACTGGACTCGACCGGCTCGTCCGATCTCCTCAAGGCGACGGGCACGGCGACGATCGACGGCGGTGCGCGGATCGACGTGGTCAAGCTCGACGCGGCCCCCTATGTCGTGGGCACGCATTACATGGTGCTGGAGGCCGACAGCGGCGTTACCGGAACCTATACGCTGACCGGCGACCTCGGCACGGCCTTCCTTGGCCTGACCGACAGCTACGATGCGGATCATGTCTATCTTGATGTTGTCCAGAGGACCTTCGCGCAGGTCGGCCAGACCCCCAACCAGATCGCCACCGGCGGTGGAGCGGAGAGCCTGGGTAGCGGCAATTCGCTCTATGATGCCATCGTCGTGCTGCCGACGGTCGCCGCCGCTCAAGACGCCTTCGACCAGCTTTCGGGTGAAATCCATGCCTCGACCAAGGGCATGCTGCTGGAAGACAGCCACTTCATCCGCGACGCCGCCACCAGCCGCATCGATGCCGCCTTCGGCGATGCCGGCGTGGCCGCCCTGCCGGTGATGGCCTACGGCGACGGCGGACCGGAAATTGTCGCCGCCGACACCGACCGTTTCGCCCTATGGGGCCAGGCTTTTGGCTCATGGGGCAATATGGATGGCGACGGCAACGCCGCTGCCTTCAGCCGCTCCACCGGCGGCCTGCTGGTTGGAGCCGACACGCTGGTCGGCGGCTGGCGCGTCGGTGCGCTCGGCGGCTACAGCCATTCCTCCTTCGACGTCGACGATCGCAACGCCGCTGGTTCCAGCGACAACTACCATGTCGGCCTCTATGGCGGCACCAACTGGGGGGCACTCGCCTTCCGCACCGGTGCCGCCTACAGTTGGAGCAGCATCTCGACCAAACGCTCCGTCGTCTTCAACGGCTTCGCCGATGCCCTGTCGGCGGGCTATGATGCCGGCACCGCGCAGGCCTTCGGCGAGCTCGCCTACAAGGTTGAAGCCAATCGCTTCAGGTTCGAGCCCTTCGCCAACCTCGCTTATGTCGATGTGAGAACCGGCGCCTTCACCGAAACCGGTGGTGCGGCAACCCTGACCAGCACCGGCACAAGCACCAACGCCACCTTCACCACGCTGGGCCTGCGCGGCTCGACCGATTTCGCGCTTGGCGGCATCGACGCCACGGCGCGCGGCACGCTGGGCTGGCGCCATGCCTTTGGCGATGTCACACCAACCTCGACGTTGGCCTTTGCCGGCGGCGATGCGTTCACCATCGCTGGCGTGCCCATCGCTCGGGATACGGCCGTCGTCGAGGCCGGGCTTGACCTGAAAATGTCGGCCAATGCCACGCTTGGCGTTTCCTATGACGGCCAGTTCGGCGGCCGTGCCGCCGACAACGGCGCCAAGGCAAACCTCAATGTGAGGTTCTGAGCCCAGTCGGTTAGTGCTTCCCCAAAAATGGTCTTGGTCGCATTCCCTCACCAGCGTTCAGGACATCAGGCCAGCCGCGCCGCATGCCGCGCCAGGGCGTGCGCGATCACCGTTTCCACGACCTCCTCGTAGCTGATGCCGCCCGCCGCCAGCGCCTTGGCATACATGCTGATATTGGTGAAGCCGGGAATGGTGTTGACCTCGTTGAGCAGCAACTGGCCATCGGGGCGCAGGAAGAAATCGACCCGCGCCATGCTCTGGCAGCCCAGGGCGAGAAAGGCCTGGCGAGCCATCTCCCTGGCCTTGTCGGCGATTGCGGCGGGCACATCGGCGGGCGCCTTCACCACCGCTCCGTCGGCATCGATGTATTTGGCTTCGTAGGTATAGAAGCCGTGCTTGTCGGCTGGGATGATCTCGCCCGGCAGCGACACGGTCAGCGTGCCGTCGGCGCGCTCCAGCACCGCGCACTCGATCTCGCGGCCCTCGATGAATTCCTCGATCAGCGCCTTGTCGTCGTAACGCAATGCCGTCTCGACAGCGCCCTGGTAACCATCCCTGTCATCCACCTTGCTCACGCCGAAGGAAGACCCCTGGCGGGCCGGCTTGGCGAAGAATGGCAGGCCCAGCGCTCCGGCAATCTCCTGGAAGGAATGGGCATCGTTTCGTCGCAAGGTCACCGAGCGGGCGACGGCAATGCCGGCCTCGCGCAGCAGACGCTTGGCCATGTCCTTGTCCATGGCAGCGGCGGAGGCGAAGACGCCGCAACCGACATAGGCGATATCGGCGACCTCGGCGTAACCCTGCACCGACCCGTCCTCGCCGAAAGGACCATGCAGCACCGGAAAGAGCACATCGACCGGCGCGATATCCGCTCCCGAGACGGCCACCAGCCTGCCGCAGCCACCGGGCAACAGGGCGACTTCGATCCCATCAGCCGTTTCGAGGTCCCCTTCGGGAACCTCGTCCCTGGTCAGCAGCCATCTGCCGCTTCTGGTGACGGCGATCGGCACGATCCCGTGGCGCGTCCGGTCGATCGCCTTCATCACATTGGCGGCGGAAAGGCGCGACACGTCGTGCTCGGCCGAGCGGCCGCCAAACAGCACCGCGACCCTGGTCTTGCTGGTCATGGAAAATCCCCGAATGTCAAATGGTCACGGCTATGCCGCGATTGGCAAAGAAGCGGTCGAACACCGCCGGCGGCAATACTGCGTTTTCCTGTGTGGCGCGATCATGGCCGGACGGGTTGTGAAAGCAGAACCCGGCCTGCGAGGCTGCGGTGACCAGCACCAGATGGCCGCCCTTGCGGGGCGGCTCGCGCTCGGGCCAGCGAATGCCGGCGGAGACCGAGGCGATGAAGAAGCGCGAGCGAGCCAGCAGCGAAGGGATGTCGGATGTCGCCACTCCGGTCATCACCCGCGCCTCCAGCCCGAAAGCTTCCTTTACGAAGGTGACGAACGGCGCGTAGATCAGCCCCTTGATCGACCCGTCCTCGGGGTTGACGACATAGCCGCCATGCTCGGCGCAGCGGCGCGCCAGTTCCAGCGTCGGCACGATTTCGCCGCGCGCCGCCAGGATCATCTTCAGGCAGGCCATGCCGCAGACATTGTCGGCCCACACGGCATATTCATCGAGCGTCGCGGCGCCGGAATTGCGCCAGAGCGGATCGCGCCTCAGCGCCACCCTGGCGCCTTCCGCCAGCACCGCCATGGTCATGTCTGGCGTCTCCCACTGGCTGAAGAACGGGACGGCTTCAGGCGCGGCGGTCATGCAAATCCCCAAGCAAATCAGGCAATTACCTATACCATCGTATACGAGGATACGGATTGACAGGCAATCACGGACCCATTCATGAATGGTGATGCCGGAAAAAATGGGCGACAAATGGACCCGCTTGGCAAACTGAGCCCGAGCGCCGTGAACAGGCCGAGAACCGCCGCCGACCAGGTGGCGGAAGTTCTGCGGGAAGCCATCGTGACGGGGGAGATACCCGCCGAGACCACTTTGCGCCAGGACGATCTGGCGGCGCGTTTCGAGCTGAGCAGAATGCCGGTCCGCGATGCGCTGAGGTTGCTTGAAGCCGAAGGCCTCGTCTCGATCCATCCCACGCGCGGCGCATTCGTATCCCGCATCGACGCCAGGGAAGCCGCCGAGATCTACGCGATACGCGCGCTGATCGAAAGGAAGGCGCTGAAACTGTCATTCCCGCATCTCACCGCGGCGGTCCTGGACAGGGCTGATGCCATTCTGCTGGAGATCGACCACGAACAGGAGGTCGGCCATTGGGGCCAGCTCAACCGTGACTTCCACATGGAGCTGTACAGCCTCTGCGGAAACAGCCGTCTCCTGCTGCTCGTCGAACAGTTGCACCGCACCGCCGACCGCTACGTTCGCCTGCTGATGTCAAACTTCGACCATCGGTCACAGTCGCAGCACGAGCACCGCCAGCTTCTCGAAGCGTGCCGCAAGGGCGACCGGAGCGCGGCGCTGCATCTGCTGAAACAGCATCTCGAACAAGGCCGCCGCAAGCTCGTCAAGCACGGCGCGCGAGAGAACGCCTGAGGCCGGCGCGGTCCACACGCCGATATCATTCACACTCCTTCGAGGCCACGAAGACATGCCTGGCCACCATTTCGATGGCATGGAACTTCCTGCCGCGACTGACGTTCCCATTGGCAACATCAACTGAAGGAGCCACACCATGGGAAGCACAAGCGATAAAGCCGCGGGCCTCGCGAACCAGGCAGCCGGTAGCGTCAAGCAGGGCGTCGGCAAGGCTGTAGGCAACGAAAAGCTTCAGGCCGAAGGCGCTGCCCAGGAAGCCAAGGGCAAGGTCCAAAAGGCCGTCGGCGACGTGAAGGCAGCCGCCAAGGACGCCACCAACAAGGCAGCCGCGGCCGTCAACAAGAACCTCTGATCATCCGTTGGGAAACAAAATGGGCCAGCCGGCAGGCTGGCCCATTTTCGTTGCTACAGCGCCATCTTGTAGCCGAGATGGCTGGCGGTGAAACCAAGCCGTTCGTAGAAGGCATGGGCCTCCGTCCGTCCCTTGTCGGTGGTCAGCTGCACATGGCTGCAGCCGCACGAACGGCATTTTTCGATCGCCCATTCGAACATCTTGCCGCCGATGCCGCCCGAACGACGCTGCCTGGCAACGCGAACAGCCTCGATCTGGCCCCGCGAGGCGCCCTTCCTCGACAGTCCTGGAATGAAGGTGATTTGCAGGGTGCCGATCACTTCCGCGCCATCGACTGCCACGACCAGCAATTGGTTGGGATCGGCTTCGATCGCACGGAAGGCATCGAGATAGGACGGCGCCAGCGGGATGGACGGATCTTCGCGGGTCGCGCCCAGCGGCATCGTCGGCCAGCAGCGCGACGATGGCAGGCAAGTCCTGGACATCGGCGTGCCGGAACACGATCTCGCTTTTCTTCTCGTCGGCGGTTCCGTCATTGGCCAGGGTATCGACATCGATCATGTCGCGATATCCAAATCTGGCGAGCGGATACTGCCCGTCATGAAGATTCCGTGCCAGATTCCTCAGTGCGGCAAAATCCATCCGCTTGGCGCCCGTGGCATATGCGTCTTTCCACTGAACCTCGATTTTCTGGGCAAGCTCGCTCAATTCGACGGCAAATTCCTCCTTGGACAGCAAACCTCTCTTGGCCAGGTGCCTGACGAGGGTTTCCAGAATGAGCCCATGGCCGTTCGCAAGGGAATAAAGCGCCAATGGATCTTCTGACATTTTGCAACCCTACGGACTTTCCGGTCGAACGCAGGATGACACCCCGCCATCAACTTGGCCCACCCCGCCATCAACTTGGCCCCAAGCCGGATACACTCGGTCGAGCAGGCTGAACAGGCGGATGCGCCCCTAGAAAAGTGGATAGGTCGACATCTGCGTCGCGAGCACGAAATACGCCCATTCCTCCACATAATTCGGGTCAAATGAACACAAGCCGACCCGCCCGGCCGCGTTCCAGCATAGATCGACCCGGCTGTTGATCGTTGCCACGCCGACGAAAGAGCCGCCGCGCGCCATGAGGGTCTCGAACTGATGGATGGCGAGGGCCCGGCCCGGAGCCAGATTCTGCTTTCCAACGAAAAAGGCCCTGCGGTTGACCATCAGGCCATCCTGGCGGGTTTCCGGCCCGTTGAAGCTCAGTACCTGATCCGCATAGAAGCCGATATTGGGCATCGCGATGGGCGTCATCAAGTTGTTCTCGAAGGCCAACGCGGCCTGCTGAGCCTGAACCGCGTTGGACGCTGGGCTGCCCCACACCACCATGTAGAACAGGCCGTCGGCGGAGTGCGCCACACAGCCACCGCCATACTGTTGCAATGCGGCGCTGGCGGGCACGACAACCGTCGCTCCGCTCGCCTTGTGGACCCAGATGTCGAACTGGAGTTTCTCGATCTCCGAACGGGGGCTGCCGGAGAAATTGACCGTGGTGCTCAGCCGCAAGGAGTTGTCCGACGATGCCGCGATCTCGGCGAAGGACACCCGTGCCGACTGCACGAAGTCCAATTGGCCACAGCGGATGGACGATTGCGGCTCGGATCGCCCGCCATAGGCAAATTGCGTTTGAGATACGTTTGCGCTCGATGCCGTCGAGTCCTTCGACGTCCGCAGGCTTTGCAGCAGCTTCGCGGGCCAGCCCCAGCTGGCGGCGACGGCGCCATTCTTCAAGCCGCCCGCGACAATGGCGACCACATTGCCGTTCGCATCGAAGATCGGACCGCCCGACATGCCCGGATAAAGTGGGCGCGAGAAGCGATAGATCGTCGTCAGAAGGTCGATGCCGGTTTCGCGGCTGATCTCCGCGCGGTTCTCCGGCGGCAGCATGTCCCGCAGAATATTGCTGCCGATGGAGATGGCAAGGTCGAGATCGCCAAGCGTCGGCTGCCCCACGGCATAACCGATGGCCTTGAGCGGCTCGGCCCTGTCGACATTGTCGGCCAGCGACAATGCGGAACTGTTGGGTGGCTGGTCGACATGAAGAAGTGCCAGATCCTTGTCGATCAGAACATGCGTGACCGACGCCGCCCGTCTCGGCTGGCCATCGGTTCTTTCGTACCACAACTCGATCTGACCGCAGCCTGCGACGACGTGGTTAGCGGTAACGATCTGGTCGGCACTGCCGAAGGCGAAACCCGTTCCTGTCCGCTCATGCGGAAGGCCGCTGCAATTTGTCGCCGTGATCTCGACCACCGCGGCCGCCACCTTGTCTGAAACATCGGGTGAAATCTGCGGCCATGCGGCGTTGCCCCCGCAAAACCAGACGACCGCGGCGGCCAAGGTGATGTTCAGGCGGGTTCGCGCGCGCATGGCCCTAGCTCCCGCAGAGATAGAATTCAGCGGCATCCAACATCGCCGCCTGGCGGTCGTCCGGCAATCGCCTGATCCTTGCCGCGACGTCGCTGAACGGATCGCCATACCCGGCCAGCCGGGACAGCCGCTCGGCGACGGACAGCGTCTGATCGCGGTGCAGGTTGTTGCATTGGTCGCCGCCATAGCTGAACAGGCTTGCCATGCTGGCCTTGACCACCGGATTGTCCGAGGCCGCGGCCTGGGCGGCGGCAGGCAGCAGGCCGAAATTACGGAATCGGGCCAGGGCGCGGGCTTCGTCCGCGGAATATCCGGCGTCGGTCAACTCGGCGACGAGCGCCTTTGGGCTGGGCGACAGAAGGTCGTGCGTGCGTATGGCGACCCCAGCGACCAGCGCCACTGCGGCCACGAGCGAAAAGGCGGTAAGCCGCACCGCGCTCGCCGATGTGAAGATGACGCTCGTGTCCTTGTTCAGGCCGACAAGAGCGACGATCAGGGCGACGAGCGAACCAAGGACGGAACCAACGACGCTCGACGTCGTCATGCCGATCAACAACCCGACCAGCAGGCCGAGTGCTGAACCCGCGATCAGGTCCTGCGCCGGCGACGAGCTTCCATCGGCTTGATCGGCCATGTCCCCACCCCTTCTGGAAACGCTGCACCATGCATCCGATGAACGCCCCTGCTTGTCGATCAAGTCGTTCTGCAGTCTTTCGAAATTTCCAAGCAGAACGCCAAGCAATCACCGGCCATCGGCCCGGATCAGGGAAATCGATTTCAAGAAATCAGAGATTTACAACGCTTCCTCGGCAAGAGTTGCACAACTGGTGACGCCCGGCCAATCAAAATAACGTAGGCATACGCAGGCGGTAGCGGCATTTGGCCATCGCCGGGAACCACGACCGCGACCGTTCGCCGTTCAGGAGCCTGCGGCCCTCTGCCCCTGCCCCGCATGCGCCATTCCATGCAGTTCCAGCAGCTTCTCGCCGTCGGCGATGTAATCGCGTGTCATCGGCAGCGTATCGTTTTTCCTGGCGATCTGGATCTGGAACACCACCAGATCCTGCCAGCGAAACGAGGCTTCGGAGGCCGCCAGATAGAACTCCCACATGCGGCAGAAACGCTCGTCATAGATCGCCCTGGCCTTGTCTCGGTTGGCGGCGAAGCGCTCGCCCCAGTGTTTCAGCGTCTCGGCATAGTGCAGGCGCAGGATTTCCACGTCGGTGACGACCAGCCCGGCCTTCTCGATCGCGGGCAGCACTTCCGACAGCGCCGGCACATAGCCGCCCGGAAAAATGTGTTTGCGCACGAAGGCGCTGGTCACCGAAGGTGGCCCGGAGCGGCCGACCGTGTGCAGCAGCATGACACCGTCTCGGTTCAGCAGCTTGGCGCATGTGCCGAAGAAGGTCTTGTAGTGGTTGACGCCGACATGCTCGAACATGCCGACCGAGACGATGCGGTCGAACCGTGCTCCGAGTTCCCGGTAGTCCTTGATCTCGAAACGGGCCCGGTCCGCCATCCCCTCCGAAAGCGCCCGTTCGGTCGCCACCGCATGCTGTTCGCCCGACAGCGTCACCCCCAGCACATCGAGGTTGAAGGCGCTGGCCAGATAAAGCCCAAGCCCGCCCCAGCCGCAGCCGATGTCGAGCAGCTTGAGACCGGGCTTCAGTTGCAGCTTGGCGGCGATATGGCGCTTCTTGGCCGACTGCGCCTCGTCGAGCGTCATTTCCAGCCTTGGGAAATAGGCGCAGGAATATTGCAGGTCCTCGTCGAGAAAGAGCCGATAGAGATCGACCGACAAATCGTAGTGCACCTCGACATTGCGGCGCGCGCGCTGCGTCGTGTTGATCTGCTGGAATCGCCGGAAGGTGTGGCGCACCTTGTCCAGCGCCCGCGTCCAGGCCGTATCGATGCCCTCGGCGTCGCCGATGTTCTGGAACACGATGCGCATGAGGCCGAGCACCCCGCCCTCGGGAAGGTCGACCTCGCCGCTCATATAGGCTTCCGGCAAGGCAAGCATCGGGTCGATGGTGATGGCGCGCTCGGCCCTGGCGGTCTTGATGTGGATATGCGCCGGCGCGCCAGTGTCATCGCCGAACCGGTCGGTCACGCCGTTCGGACTGGTCACCATCAGGCGGCCTTGCCGCACCAGGCTGGTAAGAACATGACGCAACAGGATATTCATCGCACGCCGCCCCGCTGATTGCCTGACCGATGGTTAGGCAATCATCGTGACGCTTGTTTGTCTGGGTGGCGTGGGTTGGCGCATGCGTTGCTCAGCCGCACAAGTCGGCGCTGCCCCCTCATTGTCCTGCCGTACATTTCTCCCCGTATAGTGACGGGGAGAAAGACGCTGTCGAGAATGATTTCGCCAATAATCAACACAGCAAAAAGAGCGCCAAGGTTTGTGACAAGCCCCTTCTCCCCGTCACTATACGGGGAGAAGTGCCCGGCAGGGCGATGAGGGGCGGCGCCTACCTTGGCCCTTGTCGCCCTCAGTCCTCGCCATCATAGGCCAACTGCGCTTCCGTCAGCGCCCGATCGAGCCGGGCGCCCTCGACATAGCGCGACAGATAGTCCGGCCGCTCCATGCCGGGGAGCAGGCGCGGGCATGGTTCGGCGGCACCTACCACCATGCTGACCGGGATGACGCCCGCCCACACCGGATGCTCGTAATCCTCCTCGTCGTCGGCGACGCCCTTGGCGCGCACTTTCGCCGACGCCTCCTCGATGCGCATGCCGATCACCATCGTCGCCTTGGCTTCCTGGGCCGAGATCGGCCGCAAGGTTGCGGCGCGCCCGGGGTAGAAGCGGTCGACCACCCCGGCCAGCGCCTTCAGCTTCTCATGCGGCTCGTCGATGATGCGGGCCGTCCCGAAACACATGGCGGAACGATAGTTGGCGGAATGGTTGAAGCCCGAGCGCGCCAGCACCAGCCCGTCGAGATGCGACACGGTCAGGCAGGCCGGCGTGCCCGCGCGCAGGTGGCGCAGCATGCGGCTGGCCGACGAGCCGTGCCAATAGAGCATGTCGTCCTCGCGCCAGTGGATGGTCGGCGTGCAATAGGGCTGGCCGTCGAACGTGTAGGCGACATGGCAGAGCAGACCGGCATCAAGCACCGCGAACACAGAGGCGTGGTCGTAGCTGCCACGGTCGTGGCGCCGCTTCACGCGGTTGCGCTTGCTGGTCGGAAAGCTGGCTGTTGTCGGAATCTCGTTCACGGCGCTTGCATCCTGTTTGTGGGTCTGCCAACCATGCGTCGGAAAATTGGTCCGAAAAAGAACCAATCATATGGATAAAATTCAGACCAATCTCCCGGACTGGTCGACGCTGATCCCCGTCTTGCCGGGCGAAGGCCCGCGCAGCCACGAGCTTTACGCGGCACTCAGGCGCCTTATCGAGACCGGCGCGCTGGCCGCGGGCGCCAAGCTACCGACGACGCGCGACCTTGCCCAGCGTTTCGGCCTGTCGCGTTCGGCGGCGGTTGCCTGTTTCGAAATGCTGATCGCCGAGGGATTTGCCGTCGCCAAGGTCGGTGCCGGAACCTTCGTCGCGGCCGACGTGCCGCATCTGCCGGCGACGCTGAAGCGGGAGCGCGCCGACGATATCGACGTCTCGACGTCCCTGCCCTGCGGTCTAGGTGTCGCCGTGTCGGACCCGCGCACGCTCAGCCTGTTCCGCATCCGCTTGTCGCGCCACCTCGCCCGCCCCGGCCCCGAGCATTTTCGTTACGGCGATCCGCGCGGCGGGCTGGAAATGCGTACTGCGATCGCCGCCTATCTGCGGACCGCGCGCGGCGTGCGCTGTAATCCCAGCCAGATCGTGCTGACCTCCGGCACGCAACAGGGGCTGGACCTCCTGGCCCGCGCCGCCATCGGGCGCGAGGATGCCGTGTGGATCGAAAACCCGTGCTATCCGATGGCGCATGCGGTGCTCGCAGGCACCGGCGCCAGGGTGGTCGGCGTGCCCGTGGATGCCGAAGGGCTCGATCCGGATCTCGGCGAAAGGCTCTGCCCCGGCGCCCGCGCCGCCTATGTCACGCCCTCGCATCAATATCCGCTCGGCGTGACCATGACGATGCGCCGCCGTCTCGCACTGCTCGACTGGGCGAGGCGTAACGATGCCTGGATCTTCGAGGACGATTACGACAGCGAGTTCCGCTATGGCCGCCCGCCGCTCACCTCCTTGCAAGGCATGGATGGCACGGGCCGCGTCGCCTATCTCGGCACGTTCTCGAAAATCCTCTTTCCCGGATTGCGCATTGGCTATGTCGTGGTGCCCGAAGCGCTGCTCGATGACGTCATGGCGGTCAGGGCGCGCTCCGACCGCTTCCCTTCGACACTGGCCGAGGGCGCGCTGACCGACCTCCTCAACGAGGGTCATTTCGCCGCGCATCTGCGCCGGGTGCGCCGGCGTGTCCAGGCCGCGCGCGACGTGCTGGTCGCCGGTCTCGAGGCGCATTGCGCGGACCATCTCGACGTGATCGTGCCCGAGCAGGGCCTGCATCTGGTGGCGACATTGAAGCAAGCCGGAGCGGACAGCAGGTTTGCGGACACCAGCCTTGCCGAAGCCGCCATCGCAGTCGGCGTCGGCGCACGCGCCCTGTCGTCGATGTTCGTCGACGGCCCCGCGCGGCATGGCCTGGTGCTGGGTTTCTCCGGCTTTTCAGACGACGACCTGCGTATCGCCACGGCAAAGCTCGGCAGGCTGTTTGGATAGATGCAGGGTCCCCGCGCGGCAGGCGTGAACGGTCGTGGCAAACTCGCGGGATACACGGCTGCGTTTGTTCCTTGTGGGACTCGGCGCCCCGTGGCAGAGCACGGCAAATCCCCTGCAGCAAGCGAGACTGAAAAACAGATGTTCACTCGAACCCGCACCACGGCAGCCCTGACCCTCCTGGCATTCGGCGGCCTGCTGTTTGTCGCTGTCTCCGCCAGCGCGGATTCCTGGGGGGCCATCTCCATCGACTTGAAGACGGCGGAAACCGAACCCTATTTCGGTGTCGGCGGCGGCGGCAGCGAGGACGAGGCAACCGCCAACGCCCAGAAATTCTGCGCGGAAGCCGGCGGCGCCGAATGCAAGACCGTCGTCACCTACCCGCAATGCGGCGCCTATGCGGCCAGCAAGAAGGGCGGCGGCTGGGGCAAGTCCACCACCCAGAAGACCGCCGAGGACCAGGCGATGGCGGGCTGCAATGACGATGGCTGCAAGATCGTGACGTCGGACTGCAACTGATGCCTGTCGCCCAAAGGCGCTGGCCGGCCTTGGGCGATGCATGCACAGACCACACCCCTCAAGCGCGTCGCCCCGTCGACCGCGACGCGCTTTTGGACTTATTCAATCGAAAGCTAATACTTCCTGCCCCCCGTTGCGAACAGCAGCGTCCGCGCACAGCAAGCGCGACGCGCCCTTCAATGTAATCAGGTGCCGAACCAGCGCGGATCTTGGCCACTGGAATGATATCGACTGCCGCATACTTGCTGCTTGTCCGAGAGCGCCATCGGGGATTACCATCGGCCGTTGTCAAACGTCGGGAGGAACCATCATGGCCGGCACTTTCAAGACAGGTGACGTCGTCAAGCTGAAATCGGGAGGTCCGGAGATGACCGTCAGCGACGGTTCCGCGTCGGGCTCGTATCTATGCCACTGGTTCAACCGCGAGGGTGACATCTGGACCCCGCAGCATGTCGGCTTCAAACCCGACCAGTTGAAACTGGTTGAACAGTCCTCGACGTGAGTTTGCGCCTGAACAGCTTCCGTGCGAAGGGACATGTCGCTTCGGCCCCTACGCAGTACCTTTCAGCGCCGCCGCTTGGCCCGCGCGCACCAGGGCGCCGGCCGGGTTCAGGCTGTCGACCATGGCGGTGGGGATGAGAATCGTGGCGCCGCGTTCCTTCGTCGTCTCGTAGATGATGTTCATGGCGCGCAGCTGCAGCGCCGCCGGATTGCCGGCATAGATGGTGGCTGCCTCGACGAACTTGCCGGCGACCTCCGCTTCGGCGGAACCGAGGATGACGCGCGCCTGTTTCTCGCGTTCGGCCTGCGCCTGGCGCGACATCGCATCCTGCAGCGCAACGGGAATGGCCACGTCACGAATCTCGACCGACATCACCGTGACGCCCCACTGGGTGGTCTTGAGGCCGATGACATCGCGCAGATGCTCGTCGGCCGCCTTGCGGTCGGACAACAGCGACGACAGCATCGAGGAGCCGATCATCTCGCGCAGCGATGTCTGGGCGACACGGTCGATCGCTTCACGGTAATTGGTGATCTCGAGCGCCGCCTGGCGCGCGTCATGGACGTGCCAGAAGATGATCGCGTCGACATTGACCGGCACCGTGTCCTTGGTCAGCGCCTGCTCGGCGTTGAAGGCCGTGGTCTGGATCCGCTCGTCGATCACGGCCACCACATTGTCGATGACCGGAATGATCAGGAACAGCCCGGGGCCCCTGACGCCCTGCAGGTTGCCGGCGCGCAGGACGACGAATTTCTGCCAGGTGTTGGCCATCTTCAGCGAGGCGAAGATGAGCAGCGCGATGATGATGAAGGGCGCGCCGAGCCACGGGCTCGTCGTGACGCCGAGGCCAATGCCCAGGAGGCCAAAGACGCTGGTGAGGAACAGGGTGATCGGGTTCATGATCGTCTCTCCGTTGGTGCGACCTCTCCTGGTCGCGCAATGCCGCGGCAAGTGTCGCAAAGGGCGTCAATCGGCCCCGTCGCTGGGGCCGTTGGCCGGCAATCCATGGAAACGAACATGACTGCGCCTCTTGGAGGACAATCGTCATCTGGCTGATGTCATATGGTGACGGGCTGGCTGGCCGTCAAAGCCGGCGCTTGTCGCGCGAAGTTGATGACGGCCAATCTCCCGGTGCGGCTCCAGGGGGCCGGCGATCATTAAATTGTTCGGATGCCGATTAACGCATCGGCGATCAATGCTTGCTATCAGTCGCCTTGTTATGAAAGCGACAGCTAACATGCGAAAATCCCTTCTCGTCCTGGCGGCGCTCTGCGGCGCCTGCTTTCCCGCGTTCGGCGCCCAATCGAAGGCCGACGGCAAATGGCCGTCCTTTGTCTTTTTTGGAGACAGTGAAAACCAGACCATCGATCCTTCCCTTTATTTCAAGGAACAGGAAGGCAAGCCCGCTCCGGAACCGCTGAGCAGCATTGGTTCCGGCAACGCCGCAACCCCAGGCGCCGCACAGCCCGTCGCTGTGAGCGGCGATGCCCACGGGACCGGCAAATTCGTAAAGCCATCGTTCTCGGGCGCCCGGCAGTAACGCTTTCTGGCCGGCAGTCGCTGGAGCCCATCGCGCTCGCGGCCTGCCGAAACCATTGTCTCGACCATCAATCGCATCCAGAGCAATTCCAGGAATAGAATGAAACGGTTTTTCCGGGAAGCGCGCGGCGCTTTCCTAGGAATTGCGTCAAAACAACGAGATGGCGCGGTTCGGCGTTTCCGCGAAACGATGAACTGCTGTAGAGCTTCGCGGGCACGATTCCAGTTTCGCGCTTGGGGGAAAGATGAGCCTTGTCCGGATCGGCCTGCTGGCCGCGATCGTGTCCGCCGCGCCTGTCGGTGTTGCCGCGGCCTACACCGATGAGGATTCGTATACGGCGGTCAGCGGCACGGCCATGAGCGTGACCGGTGACATCCAGTTCGATGATTTCGGCATAACATTCGCGAATGGCGAAACGCTCAAATTCGCCGAACTCGTCGACGACCATTTCAGTGTCGGTGGCGAGGATGTTCCAGCTTCCGTCTATCGCGTCGGCCGGCCGCGCGACCCCCAGCTCGAAAATGGCAACCGCCTGTGCGGTGCCGGTCCCGTGACATTCATAGCGAGCTGGGCTTCAGGAGAAAGCGGCTCGGTCATTGCCGTGTTCACCGGCGAGGACGCACCGTCGAGTGATGACGAGATGTGCGCCTCATACACTTACGAACAATAATCCCGACAGGGCAACCCAGTCGGGCAAGCCGCTTCTGGACCTTGCCGGCCGGAAATGTTGGTGGTTACCTGACGTGCGGATGATCCCGTAACGTGACTGGAGACCTGACTTGGCTAAATGGTTCGTGGAGGAAATGACACTGATGGGAGCATCGGGCGAGCCGATCGAGGTCGAGGCCGCCACTGCGGTTGCCGCGGCAAAGAAGGCCCTGAAGCACAACCTCAAGGAGAGCAATGACGGCGGCAGGCTCAAGGCGAAAGCCTGGCAGCTTCCGGTGCCCGGAAACCCTCCGCAAATCATCTATCTCTACGAGCCGGCCAAGCACGAGCACCATCAGTGATGTCGATCGAGGCCCCTAAAGAAAACCCGCCTCGAAAGGCGGGCTTCCAACGATGGCAAGGTGAGTGAGGACACCTGACGCGCAAGCGGCTGCCGTTCGGGCGTTCGCTCGGAAAGCCAGGGCTTTGCGTCCGCTCCTCAACCCATCACATCCTCGATGCGGATCGGAAAGCGCCGGGGGCGCGCGCCGGTGGCGTGCCAGACCGCGTTGGCGATGGCGCCGGCGGTGCCGGTAATGCCGATCTCGCCGACGCCCTTGATGCCGAGTGCGTTGACGTAGGGGTCGTGCTCCTCGATCAGCAGCGCCTCCACCGAAGGCACGTCCGCGTTCACCGGCACATGGTATTCGGCGAGATTGGCGTTCTGGATCCGGCCCGAACGCCGGTCGGTGATGGCCTCCTCGTGCAGGGCGAAGGAAACGCCCCAGATCATGCCGCCGAAATACTGGCTGCGCACCATGCGCGGGTTGACGATCCGACCGGCGGCGAAGGCGCCGACCAGTCGGGTAACGCGGATCTGGCCGAAATCGGGATCGACCTTCACCTCGGCGAAGACCGCCCCATGCGCATGCATGGCATAGGCTTCCTGCGCGGCGGGATCGGAGCCGCTCTTGCCCCGGGCCTCGACCTCCTTGAGGCCGGCGCGGGCCAGGATCTCGCCATAGCTTTCGCTGCGGCTCTCGTCGTCGCGGCGATAGAGCCGGCCATTGCGCGCCAAAACGCCCTCATTGCCGGCGCCAAACAGCGGCGAGGCCTCGTTGCCGGTAGCGAGATCGGCGAGCTTGGCGATGACGGCGGCACCCGCATTGTGGATCGCCATGCCCGCTGTCGCCGTGTGGCCGGAGCCGCCGGCAATGCCGGCATTGGGCAGGTCGGAACTGCCGGCCCGGAAATCGACGTCGTCAATGTCGAGGCCGAGCCCGTCGGCGGCGATCTGCGCGAAGGCGGTCCAGGCGCCCTGTCCCATGTCCTGCGCGCCGGTTTCCATCAGGCCGCTGCCGTCGGCCCGCAGCACCGCGCGCGCCTCGGCCTGGAACATCAGCGCCGGGAATGTCGCCGTGCCCATGCCCCAGCCGGTGAGGAAGCCATCCTCGTCGCGCATCCGGCGCGGCTCGAGCGGCCGACCCATCCAGCCGAACCGCACCGCGCCCTGTGCGTAGCATTCGCGCAGCGCCTTGGAGGAGAACGGCTTGCCGGTCATCGGCTCGACCTCGGCATAGTTGCGCAGCCGGAACTCCAGCGGGTCCATGCCGCAGGCGTGCGCCGCCTCGTCGATGGCGCTCTCCAGCGCGATCGACCCGGTGGCTTCGCCGGGCGCCCGCATGAACAGCGGCGTGCCGGTGTCGAGCCGCACGGCGTCGTGCGAAGTGGTGATGGCCGGGCTGGCGTAGAGCGTGTGCGATGCGTCCGCCGCCGGCTCGAAGAAGTCGTCGAAGGTGCTCGATGTGGTCCTGGCGTGATGGTCGATGGCCGTCAGCCGCCCCTCGGCGTCCATGCCCATGCGCAAGGTCTGGCGGGTCGGCGCGCGGTGGCCGACCGGCCCGTACATCTGCTCGCGCCGCAGCACCAGCTTGACCGGGCGGCCAACGAGGCGCGCCGCCAGTATACCCAGCACCTGAGGGCCGGAAATCATGCCCTTGGAACCAAAGCCGCCGCCCAGGAACGGGCTGCGGATGTGGATGTTTTCCGGCGCGATGCCGAACAGCCCCGCGATGCGGCCCTGCGCCATGGCAAGGCCCTGGCTCGGCGTGTCGATCGACAGAGTGTCGCCGTCCCAGGCGGCGACGATGGCATGCGGCTCCAAGGCATTGTGATACTGGGCCGGGGTCTCGTAGGTGGCTTCGATGCGCGTGGCAGCGGACTTCATTCCGGCCTCGACATCGCCCTTGTGATGGACGGCGGGATTGCCGACGCCGACACCGGCCGGCACGAAGCTTTCGGCGCCATCGAGACCGACGCGCGCCGGCAGCGCTTCATAGCGCGGCGACAAAAGCGCCGCCCCTTCGGTCGCCGCCTCCAGCGTCTCGGCGATCACCACGGCGATCGACTGGTTGGGGTAGCGGACCCCATCGTTCTGCAGCAGTTCCATCCGGAACATGAAGGGATGGTCCTTGGCATCGGGATCGACGGCAAGCGCCGGGCGGTTCTTGGGCGTCATCACCTCGACCACGCCGGGATGCGCCTTGGCCGCCTCGACATCGAGCGAAGCGACCCGGCCGCGCGCGATGCTGCTGACCGCCAGCACCGCGTAGAGCATGCCGGGCGGATGGTTGTCGGCGGCGTAGCGGGCCGAACCGGTGACCTTCAGGAAGCCGTCGCGGCGGGTCAGCGGTTGGCCGATGCTGGAGCCCTGGCGGGTGTGCGCGGGTTGCTGGTTGAGGCTGAGTTCAAGCGTCATGATGCACTCCGGGAAGGGAGGAAAAGGGAGAGGCAGGCAGCGCGGGCAGCCGCTCGGGCGTTCCCGAATGGGCCGACGTCAGCGCTCTGACCACGATGCGGCGGGCAAGCTCGATCTTGAACGCATTGTCGCCGGAAGGACTGGCATCCGCCAACGCGGCATCTGCGGCGCTGGCGAAGGTCTCGGCGTTCGCCTCCGCGCCAAGCAGGATGGCCTCGGCCGAACGCGCCCGCCACGGCTTGGCCGCGACGCCGCCAAGCGCAAGGCGCGCCTGACGGATCTTGCCGCCTTCGACAATGAGCGCGGCGGCCGCCGAGACGACTGCGAAGGCATAGGAAGTGCGCTCGCGTACCTTCAGGTAGCGGGCATTGCCGGCGAAGGAGGCGGCTTCCGCCGGCAGTCGCACGGCGACGATGAGGTCACCGGGCTCCAGCGTGTTTTCCCGCTGCGGCGTCTCGCCGGGAAGCCGGTGAAATTCCTCCAGCGTCACATGGCGGCGGCCCTCCTTGCCTTCGATCTCGACCACGGCATCGAGCGCCACCAGCGGCACGCAGAAATCCGACGGATGGGTGGCGATGCAGGCATCGCTCCAGCCGAGCACGGCGTGCAGGCGGTTCTCGCCGCCCAGCGCGTCGCAGCCTGAACCAGGTTCGCGCCTGTTGCAGGCGCTGGCGGTGTCGTAGAAATAGCTGCAGCGGGTGCGCTGCAGGAGATTGCCGCCAACGGTGGCGGCATTGCGAAGCTGCGCCGACGCGCCCGACAGCAGCGCCTCCGCCACCGACGGATAGGCCTTGGCGAAGTCCGCATCGTGGGCGAGGTCGGCATTGCGGACCAAAGCGCCGATGCGCAAGCCGCCATCGTCAAGCCGCTCGATGCGGTTGAGTTCCGGCAGCCGCGTGATGTCGACGATGCGTTCGGGACTGGTCACGCCGCCCTTCATCAAATCGAGCAGGTTGGTGCCGCCGGCCAGATAGGCCGAACCCGGCTCCGCCGCGGCGGCGATGGCCTCTGGGATGGTGGCGGGCCGGATATAATTGAAGTCTCTCATGCCGCGGTCCTCCGCTCGATCTTTTCTGAAGCCTTCTTGGCCAGGTTCTCCTGCGCCTCCAGCACGGCCTCGACGATGCCGCCATAGGCGGCGCAGCGGCAGATGTTGCCGCTCATGCCCTCGCGGATGCGCTCGGGGTCGTCGCCGGCCTGCCCCTCGTCGATGAGGCCGAGCGTGCTCATGATCTGGCCCGGCGTGCAGAAGCCGCACTGGAAACCATCATGGGCGATGAAGGCGGCCTGCACCGGATGCAGTTCCTGGCCGTGGGCAACGCCCTCGATGGTCAGCACCTCGGCGCCGTCATGGCTGACCGCCAGCGCCAGGCAGGAATTGATGCGCTTGCCGTCGACAAGCACCGTGCAGGCGCCGCACTGGCCGCGGTCGCAGCCCTTCTTGGTGCCGGTGAGTTCGAGCCGCTCGCGCAGAAGGTCGAGCAGGGTTACGCGCGGATCGACCTCGAGTTCGTGTCGGTGTCCGTTGATGGTAAGCGAAATGGGAAGGCTGGTCATGGGCGTCTGGCTCCAGTTTGCTTGACGCGGATGGGGGGTGAACTGGTGTCGGGGAAGGATACGGCAAGGGTGGCGCATACGTCGGAGAGTGTGATCTCCCTCCTCGAGGGGGAAATGTCGCCAAAGGCGACAGAGGGGGTCGGTTCGACCGGATGCGACCTCCTCGGGCCGTACGAGGTTGGCGCTCCACGCGAGAGGACCCCCTCTGCCCTAACGGGCATCTCCCCCTCGAGGGGGGAGATCACGCTCGCAAGCGCCTTCACCAATCTCTTGCCGTCGGTGGCGGCTTGCGGTCTGGAAAGACATGACATACGCGATCCCCGGACTATATTGGTGACAGGCCCGTTATTGTTGAGAAGCAGGCTCATGTAAACGGAGGCGCCTCCGCTTATGTATAGGTAGACCGCCGCCTCCCGGTTTCAAGCGGGTCGGGCGGAAAATTCGTAACGGAGTGAAAATTGGCCGCGCAGCCATCCGCCCTGACCGCCGAGAAGGCCACGGACCCGTCCGACGCCGGCGCCGTCGCGGGCAAGACCTTGCGCGCGGATGCCCGGCGCAACCGAGACAGGCTGATCGAGGTCGCCGCGACCGCCTTCGCCGAACACGGCGTCGATGCCTCGCTGGAGGAGATCGCGCGGCGCGCGGGCGTGGGCATCGGTACGCTCTACCGGCATTTCCCGACCCGCGAGCATCTGGTCGAGGTCGTCTACCGGCGCGAGGTCGAGGCCGTCTGCGCGGCCGCCGGCGACCTCGCCCGCCAGCATCCGGCCGATGTCGCGCTGGAACAGTGGATGCAGCGCTTCGTCGACTACATCGCCACCAAGCGCGGCCTGTCGACCAGCCTGCGCATCCTGATCACCACGAACTCGACCTTCCTGTCCGAAACGTTTGGCCGCGTCTCGCAGGCCTTGCGCCAACTGGTCGACGCCGCTGTCGCCGACGGATCGATCCGAGGCGACGTCGACAGTTCCGACGTGCTGCATGCGCTGTCGGGCATCTATTCGTCGCCCGACACCAAGGACTGGCGCGACCGCTCGCGCCGCCTGGTCTCGCTGCTGATGGACGGGCTGAGGTTCGGGGCGAAGAAGAGCACGAAGGCCGGCGGATAGGAAAAGCGGCTTCCGCCTCCGCCCCCGCCAAGCGACCCGAAGCAAGCGAAGTCGCTTCGTGCGGCAGCTTCTGTGATCCGTAAGGCACGATTGTTCCGGCCCATGCACGGAACCCACAAGGCTCGCACAAGCGCGGGGAGCCAAGGTGGGACCGCACATCGTGCAAGCGGCGTGGAGGCCGAATCGGCCGTAGCCACCGCGTGACAGAAGGCTTGACGGCTTGAAAAGCGCGGCAGCTCAAATCGAGACATTTGAAGATACCAACCTGATCATGGGCAAGGCACCCATCGTGCGGGCCGTCTTTGAGGGGCGAGATATCTCACCTTTGTGGGACAGGTTGTTCGGGCGCGTTTCCGCCGATCTCACCGATGCTGCCGCATTCATGGATGTATCGATCCTGCTTCATGCAATCGGCGAGCAAGACAAGGCGGCGCTCAGCCAGAAAGCCGCACTCGAGATCAGTCGAACATATCGGATACGCAACGGACGCGGCACCGGCCCCAACGTCCTTGTCTTCGTCACCGCCGGCGACTTCATGGCCAACACGCCGATCGAATTCCTGCTTGAGGAGTCCGACGCGAACATCCTGCTCCATTATGTCGATGCCGATACGCCGGATCTGAAGGACGTTCCCGAACATGATGTAGCGTTCGTGGCCGTCGGCGAGTCGGCGGCAAATCTCGCCGTGTTGGAGAACCTTGAAAGGCTGCTGCACGGTTGGGCCGGCCCCATAATGAACAATGCGCCACGCCTCATCGTGGGTCTTTCCAGGGATGGCGTCGCGGAAGCTCTTAAGGAAGAGCCTTCGATACTTGCCCCGCCCGCCGCGCGCGTTGATCGAGCCGCGATCGAGAAACTAGCTTGCGGAGAAACGGAGGTCGGCTCGATCCTCGTGGCAAACACATTCCCGGTAGTTGTTCGTCCGCTTGGCACGCATGCCGGCAAGGGGATGGAGAAAATCTCCACACGAGCGGAGCTTTCGACATACCTGAACACCCACGACGAAGGCGAATTCTACGTCACGCCATTCATCGACTACAGCGGCACGGACCACAAATTCCGCAAGCAGCGCATCGCATTCATCAACGGGCGCACCTATGCCAGCCATCTCGCGGTTTCCGAGCATTGGATGGTGCATTACCTGAACGCCGGAATGACCCAGCATGAAGACAGGCGCGCAGAGGAAGCGTTGTGGATGGCAAACTTCGACAGCGACTTCGCGGTGCGCCACGCGCGTTCATTCGATGCGCTTCATCGGCGGCTCGGACTGGACTACTTCGCCATCGATTGTGCCGAGCTTCCCGACGGACGACTGCTCGTCTTCGAGGCGGATGTCGCGATGATCGTCCATGCGATGGATTGGGAGAGTATCTTTCCCTACAAGAAGAGTGCCATGCGCAAACTCTTCGCGGCTTTCGAACATGCGCTGGTACGGCGCGCCGCGCGGATGCTGCCAACACCGGCCACCGAATGCGCCCATACGGGAAAACCAGCCGTCTACCAGAGGACCCATGACGACTGCCTGGTTTGCGCCCTGGCGATGTTCACCGGCCGAACCTATGACGAAATCCAGGACGTCGCGCGAGGCTGCGACCCCGCGTACCCGCTCGGCGGCCCGATGAGCCACTCCATCATGCGCGGCGTCGCCAACAAATGCGGCTTCGTTCTTCTGAGCGGCATCTACATGCTGTGGGCCAAACCCGCGATCATAGGCGTCATCTCGCCGACCGTCCCCGATGCAGGGCACGCCGTCTTCTGGGACGGCGAGAAAATCATCGACCCCGGTTTCTGCGAACGCGTCGACCGTGCCTATGTCGACCGGTGCGGCCTGGAGTTCACGCAGCGTGCGACCGATCTCGAACCGCTGATCAGCCACGACATCCAGATTTCCTCCCTGGCCGGTGCGGTGGCGGCTCATGAGCCGCTTTGACCTGGACCACCTCGCTGCCGCCCTGGATACGGAGAACCATCATGCCCGCAGTTCAGCGCGGTAACCTGCGGGCCCTGGACGCCCGCTTCTCGCGAATCGGCCAAAGCGATCACCTTTCCCATTCGCCGGCGTCCGTTTCATTACTCCTCGGGACGGGTGGCGACAGGCGCATCTGGCCGGATCCGGTCACGCGGCGTAATCGCTATGGAACGCTGGCAGCGCCGGCGGATGATGAGATTTCATTCTCCTCGACAACGGCGAGCAACGTTTCCGGCGAAGGCTTCCTGGCGGCGGGCATCGCATTGCGGCGGCTCATCGATCTGGAATCGCCCTCGCCTGTCCCCTACGATGAATGGTTCGCCGACATTCGCCAGGCAATTGCGCGCAGCCTTGGCTGCGTCGATGCCGAAATCGTGCTGGCCGCCTCTGGCACGGATGCAGAGCTCATAGCGCTGTGCCTGTTTGCCGGCCTTTCGAAACGCCCACTGACCAATGTGCTTGTGGCCCCCGACGAAACGGGAAATGGCGTTCCAAGGGCGGCTGCCGGATGTCATTACTCCGATCTGACCGCGCTCGGCGGCGCCGTGGAAGCCGGAGCCCCGCTGGAGGGCCTGTCGCCAGGCCGCATCGAAGTGCGCACGATTGCCATCCGCAATGAAACGGGCGAGCCCCGGTCTCAGCATGAAATCGATGCCGATGTCATCGCGGCAGTCGAGCGGGAACTGAGGCGGGACCGGGATGTCCTCGTTCATGTGCTCGATACGTCGAAGACGGGTTTGCCGGCGGTATCGCGCCCGGCCGCGCGCCACATGGCCGCCCTCGCCCCCGGACGCGTGCACATCATCGTCGATGCCTGCCAGTTACGGGGCTCCATTTCCAGCCTGAGGAAGGACCTCGCCGACGGCTTCATGGTGGCGATGACCGGATCGAAATTCATCGCCGGTCCTCCGTTTTCGGGCGCGCTTCTCATCCCTTCCACATTCGCTGAAGCGTTTGCGACAAGGGCCGGCATTCCGGAGGGCCTTGCGGAATACACCGCGGCACAGGACTGGCCGGCGGCCCTTCGCCAACGGACGAGCTTCGCGTTCACGTCGGAACTGAATCTGGGCCTGGGTTTGCGTTGGATCGCGGCCTTGGCCAATCTCGAGGGCTATGCCGCAATCGCCGAATCCCGGCAACGCCTCATCAAGGAGGAATTTGTCAGCCTGGTGCGCTCTCGAATTGAGGACATGAAGGGCGTCTCGCTTCATCCGCATGATGATGGCGGCCACCTCGGCTCGCGAGCGATCGTCCCATTGACGATCACGACGGCCTCGGGCTCCCTCGCCTCGTTCGAGGACTCCCAGAATATCCAGGTGCTTATGCGCACTCTCGGCCAGGGGCCCATCTGCCATATAGGCCAGGCCGTGCGTCTGGGATCGCGCGCGGTCCTGCGCGTTGCCGGCTCAGCGACGGATGTGGCCGCTGTCTCGGCGCGCATGACAGAAGGCCAGTCCCTGCCTCAGGCGATGGAGCCGATCAGGGCCAGGCTGGACGTTTTCTTCGACGGATTGTCAGCGGCCCTTCAGCACCTCAGAGGTGCCTGATTGTCACTTTCCGCCAATGGGATATTCGCCGCTGCTGGCGATCTCGCCGAGCCCAGCCTCGATCCGGCGGACTGGGATCAGTTCCGCCAGACCGCCCATGGCTTGCTCGACGACATGATCACCCACATCGAAACGATCCGGCAGCGGCCGGTATGGCAGGCGCCGGCCGATGAAACCCGCCAGCGGTTTACCCGCCCGTTGCCGAACGGATCGCGCGAACTGGGCGACGTGCTGGATGACGTGCGCACGCACATCATCCCCTTCGCGACCGGCAATCTGCATCCGCTGTTCATGGGTTGGGTGCATGGCGCCGGCACGCCGATCGGGATGGTGGCGGAAATCGTGGCCAGCGGCCTGAACATGAACTGCGGCGGCCGCGACCATGCCGGCATCGTGGTCGAACAGCAGATCGTGCGCTGGATGGGTGAGGCCCTCGGTTACCCCGCCGGCGCCAGCGGCCTGTTCCTCACCGGCTCCTCGATGGCGAACTTCGTCGCCGTCACCATCGCCAGGACCGAGGCGCTGGGCCAGTCGGTCCGGGATACCGGCCTGCGCGGCGAAAGCCAGCTTGTCGCCTATACGTCCGCCCAGGCCCATTCCTGCATTGCCCAGGCGATGCAGCTGTCCGGCATCGGATCGGCGAATCTGCAACTGGTCGAGGTCGATGCGGCCGGGCGGATGCTGCCCGGCGCTTTGCGCGCGATGATCGCGGAAGACCTCGCCAAGGGGTTACTGCCCTTTCTCGTCGTCGGCACCGCAGGCACGGTCAACACCGGGGCCATCGATCCGCTCGCCGATATCGCTGACATCGCGTCGCGGGAAAATCTCTGGTTCCATGTCGATGGTGCGATCGGCGCTCTCGCCATGTTGTCGACTTCCCTGCGCGACCTGTTCAAGGGCATTGAACGGTCGGCGTCGGTGGCGCTCGACTTTCACAAATGGGGCCAGGTTCCCTACGATGCCGGATTCCTGCTGGTGCGGGACGGCGATGCCCAGAAGCGAACATTCGCGCAGCCCGCGGCCTATCTTCAGCGCGCGGACCGTGGGCTTGCCGCCGGCGAGACCTGGCCCTGCGACCTGGGTCCGGACCTGTCGCGCGGCTTCCGGGCGTTGAAGACATGGATGACGATCGAGGCGCTGGGAGCCGATCGTATCGGACAGTCGATCGCACACACCTGCATGCTCGCGCGCTATCTCGCCGAGCACCTGGAACGCCACCCGGCATTCAAACTGAAGGCACCGGTCGCCCTCAACATCGTCTGTTTCGGCATTAGAGGGGCGAACGCCGAGTTTGTCCGAAACCTGGTGCTTGACCTGCAGGAATCCGGCCTGGCTGCGCCTTCATGGACCACCCTCGACGGCGAATTGGTGGTGCGCTGCGCCATCGTCAACCACCGCACGACCATGGCCGATATCGATCGGTTCCTAGATATTCTCACCAGATATCTCGCCGATCGCGGTGTAGGGAGCTAGCCTCCGCAAAGGGACCACCTGCCCATCGCATGGCAATCGACCAGAGCAGGAACGACGGCGTGCTACGAAAGCAGCAGTTCTCGTGACCGCGTGTCGATGCTACGACTTCGCATGGGCGGTTCGGGGTTGCGAACGTATGCTGCAAACATACTATATTTCCAGGAAAATCGGGGGCGTTCTTGAAGCAGTGACAAGGCTGACGCCGGGTTGACCGACGGATGGCCGCAAGGGAGGAGTTCCAGTGAAGACGACGTACCTCGTTTCGGCCGCGTTTTTCGCGGCGACCATGGTTTCGGCATCGGCGGCCGAAATCTCCGACGGCAAGGTGAAGATCGGCATCCTCAACGACCAGTCCGGTGTCTACGCCGATTTCGGCGGCAAGTGGTCGGTCGCGGCGGCCAAGATGGCGGCCGAGGATTTCGGCGGCAAGGTGCTGGGCGCGCCGATCGAGATCGTCGACGCCGACCATCAGAACAAGCCCGACATCGCCTCCAACATCGCCCGCCAGTGGTATGACACCGAGCAGGTCGACGCCATCATGGAGCTGACGACGTCCTCGGTGGCGCTGGCTGTCCAGGGCATTTCCAAGGAAAAGAAGAAGATCGACATCGTCACGGGGGCGGCCGCCACCGATCTCACCGGCAAGCAATGCTCGCCCTACGGCTTCCACTGGGCCTACGACACGCATTCGCAGGCGGTCGGCACCGGCGGCGAACTCGTCAAGCAGGGCGGCAACAGCTGGTACTTCATCACCGTGGACTACGCCTTCGGCTATTCGTTGAAGGACCAGACCTCCAAGCTGGTCGAAGCCGCCGGCGGCAAGGTGCTGGGCGAGGTGCGCTATCCGCTGGGCTCCACCGATTACTCGTCCTTCCTGCTGCAGGCGCAGTCCTCCGGCGCCAAGATCGTCGGCCTCGCCAATGCCGGCCTCGACACGTCCAACGCCATCAAGCAGGCGGCGGAATTCGGCATCGTCGCCGGCGGCCAGCGGCTTGCGGCCCTTCTGTTCACGCTGGCCGAAGTCCATGGCCTCGGCCTCCAGGCGGCGCAGGGCGTCGTGCTGACCGAAGGCTACTACTGGGACCGCGACGACAAGAGCCGCGAATTCGCCCAGCGCTTCTTCAAGCGCACCGGCCGCATGCCCAACATGATCCAGGCCGGCACATACTCGGCGGTGACGCAATATCTGAAGGCGGTCGAGAAGGCCGGCACCGACGAGACCGAGGCGGTCGCCAAGCAACTGCATGAAATGCCGGTCAACGACGTCTTCACGGCGAACGGCAAGGTCCAGGCCGACGGCTCCATGGTGCACGACATGTATCTCTACCAGGTCAAGAAACCGGAGGAGAGCAAGAAGGACTGGGACTACTACACCTATCTGGCCACCATTCCGGGCGACCAGGCCTTCATGAAAGCGCAGGACAGCGGCTGCCCGCTCGTCACCAAGTGAGGGCAACGGCCGCCGTGGCCGTGATGCCCGCGAGCGCGGATGCGGAACCTCGGGTGGTCCTTTCCGCCCGAGGCCTCAAGCGTGACTTCGGCGGCTTCCTCGCCGTCAACAATGTCGACCTCGACGTCCACCACGGCAGGATCCACGCGCTGATCGGCCCCAATGGCGCGGGCAAGACCACCGTCTTCAACCTGCTCACCAAGTTCCTGCAGCCGACCAGCGGCCGGATCGAACTGCTGGGACGCGACATCACCCGCACCGCGCCGGCCAGGGTGGCGCGCATGGGGCTGGTGCGGTCGTTCCAGATATCGGCCGTGTTCCCGCATCTCAGCGTGCTCGACAATGTCCGTGTCGCGCTGCAGCGGCCGAATGGCCTCGGCGTCCAGTTCTGGCGCTCTCTGTCGGCGCTCGACAGCCTCACGCCGCGCGCCGAGGAACTTCTGCGGTCCGTGGGCTTGGACGATGCCAGGAACCGCTCGGCCGGCGATCTTTCCTACGGCCGCAAGCGCGTTCTGGAGATCGCCACGACGCTGGCGCTCGACCCCAAGGTGCTGCTGCTCGACGAGCCGATGGCCGGCATGGGGCATGAGGATGTCGGCACGGTTTCCAATCTCATCCGCTCGATTGCCAGGGATCGCGCCGTGCTGATGGTCGAGCACAATCTGACGGTCGTGGCCGATCTCTGCGACTGGATCACCGTTTTGCAACGCGGCGAGATCCTCGCCGCCGGCGACTACCAGACAGTCAGTTCGGACGAGCGCGTCAAGGTCGCCTACATGGGGACTGATCATGGCTGAGGCGGCTCCCCTCCTCCGCGTCCGCGATCTCAACGCATGGTATGGCGAAGGCCACGCGCTGCACGGCGTCAACCTCGACGTCTTCGAAGGCGAGACGGTCACGCTCATTGGCCGCAACGGCGTCGGCAAGACGACGACCCTGCGCGCCATCATGGGACTGATCCGCAAGCGCACCGGCCAGGTCAGCTTCGCCGGCCAGGATCTGATGCGGTTGCCGCTGCACAAGACCGCCCATGCCGGCATCGGCTTCGTGCCGGAAGAGCGCGGCATCTTCGCCACGCTGACCGTCGACGAAAACCTGATCCTGCCGCCGGTCGTCGCCAAGGGCGGCATGAGCGTCGAGGAGATATTCGCGCTGTTCCCGAACCTCAAGGAGCGCCGCAACAGTCCGGGCACGAAACTGTCCGGTGGAGAACAGCAGATGCTGGCCATCGCCCGCATGCTGCGCACCGGGGTCAAGCTGCTGCTGCTCGACGAGCCGACCGAGGGCCTGGCGCCCGTCATTGTCCAGCGCATCGGCGAATTGCTGGCGACGCTCAAGCAGCGCGGCATGACGATCCTGCTCGTCGAGCAGAATTTCCGCTTCGCCAGCCGCGTCGCCGACCGTTTCTACCTGATGGAACACGGCAAGGTGGTGGGTGAATTCCCGGTTGGGGAATTGTCGTCGCACATGACGCAGTTGCACGAGGTTCTGGGCGTATGACCGCGAAAGTAGCCTTTATCTGCCTGGCGTCGCCGCTGCCCCTCACCTGCCTGCCGGCATCCTCTCCCCGTATAGTGACGGGGAGAGGGGCGCTGTCATTGATGATTTCGCCAATCAGCAGCGTTGCAGGAACGGCGCCTAAGCTGCGTTCAGCCCCTTCTCCCCGTCCTTATACGGGGAGAAGTGCCCGGCAGGGCGATGAGGGGCAGCGCAAACGCCGACAATTGGCCGGTCCCGGCTCAATTGCCCTGCTCGCGAATGCAGCGGCCCTTTTGGTGACGCCGCCATGACCATGATCTTCGGAATCCCCGTCCAGGCATTGCTCGGCCAGTTGCTGGTCGGCCTCATCAACGGCTCGTTCTACGCCATGCTGAGCCTGGGGCTGGCCATCATCTTCGGCCTGCTGCGCATCATCAATTTCGCCCATGGCGCGCAATACATGCTCGGCGCCTTCGTCGGCTACCTGCTGCTCGTCCATCTGGGCATAGGCTACTGGCCGGCCCTCATCCTCGTGCCGCTGGTCGTCGGCGTTTTCGGCATGGTGGTCGAACGCCTCGCGCTGTCCAGGCTCTACGACCTCGATCCGCTCTATGGCCTGCTCTTCACCTTCGGCCTCGCCTTGGTCATCGAGGGTGTCTTTCGCTACTTTTACGGCGTTTCCGGCAATCCCTATTCCGTGCCGCCGCTGCTCGCCGGCGGCACCAATCTGGGCTTCATGTTCCTGCCCAACTATCGCGGCTTCGTGGTGGTGGCGTCGCTCATCGTCTGCTTCGGAACCTGGGCGCTGGTCGAGAAGACGCGACTCGGCTCCTATCTACGCGCGGCGACGGAAAATCCCCGGCTGGTGCAGGCCTTCGGCGTCAACGTGCCGTTGCTGCTCACCCTGACCTATGGGCTGGGCTCGGCGCTGGCCGGCCTTGCCGGCATCTTGGCCGCCCCCGTCTACCAGGTCAGCCCATTGATGGGATCGGACCTCATCATCGTCGTCTTCGCCGTGGTCGTCGTCGGCGGCATGGGGTCGATCCTCGGCGCCATCGTCACCGGCTACATGCTGGGCCTGGCCGAAGGGCTGACCAAGGTGTTCTATCCCGAAGCCTCCAACCTGGTGATCTTCGTCATCATGGCGATCGTGCTTCTGGTCCGGCCGGCCGGCCTGTTTGGAAGGGACGCCTGACATGGTAGCTGTCACGCCCCAGGATGCCGCCGCCAAAACCTCGGCCCGGCTGGAATGGGCGCTGGTGGCGCTGGGCATCGTGGCGCTGCTGGCGGCCCCCTTCTTCGTCTATCCCATCTTCCTGATGAAGATGCTTTGCTTCGCGCTGTTCGCCTGCGCCTTCAACCTTCTGCTCGGCTATACCGGCCTGCTCTCCTTCGGCCACGCCACCTTCTTTGGCGGCGCCGCCTATTTCTGCGCCCATGCGATGAAAGTATGGGGCTGGCCGCCCGAAGCCGGCATACTGCTCGGAGTCGCGGGGGCTGCCCTGCTTGGCCTCGTCATGGGCTTCTTCGCCATCCGTCGCCAGGGCATCTATTTCGCCATGATCACGCTGGCGCTGGCGCAGATGTTCTATTTCTTCTGCGTGCAGGCGCCCTTCACCGAAGGCGAGGACGGCATCCAGGGCGTACCGCGCGGCCACCTCTTCGGTCTCATCGACCTCAATGATCCCCTGAACATCTACTATGTCGTGCTGACGGTCGTCCTGATCGGCGTGTTCGCCATCTGGCGCATCGTCAACTCGCCCTTCGGCATGATCCTGCGCTCGATCCGCGAAAACGAGAACCGCGCGATATCGCTCGGTTATTCCGTCGCCAACTACAAGCTGGCCGCCTTCGTCATGTCGGCGGCGCTGGCCGGACTGGCCGGCGCGCTCAAGGCCATCGTCTTCCAGTTCGCGACGCTCACCGACGTCACCTGGCAGATGTCGGGAGAAGTCATCCTGATGACCCTGCTCGGCGGCATCGGCACCATGGTCGGCCCGATCATCGGCGCCGGCCTCGTTGTCGGCCTGGAAAACACGCTCGCCACCTCCGGCTTCCCCGTGACCATCGCCACCGGCCTGATCTTCATGATCTGCGTGCTGGTCTTCCGGCGCGGTATCGTCGGCGAATTTTATGCGCGGGTTTTCAAGACGAAGGATGGCGCGTAGCTGGGGTCGGCATGACCGACCCCCAGCTATTGCCGGGCCTGCCGACCGGATAGCACCCTCAACCAGGGGGCCAGATGAAAGGCGCTCATCAGGAGATACATTACCGGCATGCCGGTGAGAGGCGACGCATCCGGCATCCCCATGCACAACATGGAAGCATTACCGCCAAGAACGCAGGTGGCCAGCGCCATAAGCGCGAAGATCGGCGCGGCGGCCAGGCACAGCCAGTCGGCGATGCCCAGAGTGGCCGTCCTGGTGTTTTCGGGAACTACCCCACCGGCGGCTGCGTGGATATCAGTCATGGTCTTTATCCTTGATGGTTACCGGCCAGGACTTGGGTTCCTCGCCCCCGCCGAAGGTGGGGCGAGGAACCCAAGCTGGTCTCAGACCCGCCAATCCTTACTGGGCGCTCTTCTCGCGGAAAGCCGCCTCTCCGGCATCAGACACCTCGACCCACCTCTTGTCGGGCGCCGCACCTTCCTCGTAATTGTCGTGCCAGTTCCACCATTTGTAGGTCTGGGTCTGCGGATAGCCTTCGGGCGAATCCTCCCAGACCTCCTGGCGGCCGAGCGGCGTTATGTCGAGATAGCTCCAGACGGTGCCCATGACCTCGTCGCCACGGTTGTTGATGAAATAGGTTCGGAACACCCGGTCGCCATCGCGGAAGAACACGTTGTGGCCGTGCCATTCATCGACGCCGAAATCCTTGTCGAAGCTGTCGGTGATCGTGTACCAGGGCATCTCCCAGCCCATGCGGTTCTTGAGCCTGGCGATGTCGGCCTGCGGCGCCCGCGAGGCGTAGGCCAGCGTGGTGTCGCGGGCGTTGAGATGGGCGAGATGCGAGACCTGGTCGGCGCCGAGCGAACAGCCACGGCAGGCATGATCGGGCCAGCCATAGACGCCCGGTTCAAAGAAGGCGCGGTAGACGATCAACTGGCGGCGGCCTTCGAACAGGTCGACGAGGCTGACCTTGCCATTGGGGCCTTCGAACACATAGGCCTTGTCCACTTCCATCCATGGCATGCGCCGCCGCTCGGCGGCCAGCGCGTCCCTGGCGCGCAGCGTCGCCTTCTCCTTCATCAGCAGTTCCTCGTGCGCGCCCTCCCAGGCCTCCTGGGAAACGATCGGCGGCGTCTTCATGGCTACGTGCTTGTTCATCGGTCTTCTCCTTGATCAATCTGTCGTCGCGTCGTTACGGCGCGGTGCTGTGAGCCGGTCCTGGGCCAGGCTGGTGTCGCCGGGCCGGGAGGCGGGAGTGACAAGCGTGGCGGGATTTGCGTCCTCGGGCCCGCCGCAGCAGGGGTGGCGGGCGCGCGCGGACGTGGCGGTTGCCGCCCCATGGGTCAGGTCGTCGCAACTGTGCATGTTCGGTGTTCTCCTTGGCGTGCCGCGCATTGCCCGCGATTTTCTGGGCCGAGGCGGCTTGCCGGTTGACGGTACGGACGTAAGTTAGGACCGCGGCGCGCCGGGGTGGGAGTTACAAGTGTGACGGGATTCGAATGGACTCGCTGATCACCGCGGCCGGGCTGGCGCTGGCGGCGGGTGATCCGCTCGGCGCGCTCGACCGCGTCGCCTTGCGCGACGATGCCCCGGCGCTGGCGCTGCGCGGCATCGCCATGGCGCAGCTTGGCGAGTTCGAGCGCGCCAAGGCGCTGCTGAAGCGCGCCGCCCGCGCCTTCGGCCCGAAGGAGGCGGTGGCTCGTGCCCGATGCGTCGTCGCCGAGGCCGAGATCGCGCTGGTCTCGCGTGACCTCGGCTGGCCGGCCAAGGCGCTCGACGCCGCCCGCGCAACACTGGAAAAGCATGGCGACCGGCTGAACGCGGCGCATGCCGGCCATCTGAAAGTGCGGCGCCTGCTGCTGATCGGCCGTCTCGACGAGGCCGAGCAGGTGCTGGCCGGGCTGGATCCCGCACCGCTGCCGCCGGCATCGCGCGCGGCACACGAACTCGCCGTCGCCGGCATCGCCATGCGGCGTCTCAAGACAAAAGCCGCGCGCACGGCGCTCGAATGGGCGCGGCTCGCCGCCCGCCATGCCGGCATTGCCGGCCTCTTGGCGGAGGTCGACAGCGCGTTCCTGGCACTGGACACGCCGGCGGCGCGCCTGATCGCAAACGGCGAGGAACGCCCGCTGCTGCTCGCGGAGGTCGAGGCGCTTCAGGCATCGCCGTCGCTGGTCGTCGACACGTTCCGCCATGCCGTTCGCAAGCAGGAAACGGCGGTTTCGCTGGCAACGCGTCCGGTGCTGTTCGCGCTGGTACGCGCGCTCGCCGAGGCATGGCCGGGCGACGTGGCGCGGGCAACGCTGATCGCTAGGGCTTTCGGCGGCAGGCATGCCGATGAATCGCATCGTGCGCGGCTGCGCGTCGAGATCGGCCGGCTGCGGGCCGAACTGCGGGAGTTGGCCGACATCGGCGCCACCAGCCGAGGTTTTGCGCTGGCGCCGCGCCAGCCAGGCGCTGTTGTGGTGCTGGCGCGGCCGATCGAGGAGCGGCACGCTTCGGTGCTGGCCTTGCTGGCCGACGGCGAGGCGTGGGCGAGTTCGGCCCTGGCCCTGGCGCTCGGCGGCGGCCAGCGCAGCGTGCAACGCGCGCTCGAGCAACTGGCGGAAGCGGGCAAGGTGCAGTCGTTCGGGCACGGGCGGGCGCGCCGCTGGATGACGCCGCCGGTGGCGGGATTCACGACGACCTTGTTACTCCCGGCGCCGCTGCCGAACGGCTAGAGCATGAGGCCGGACCGACTGCCAGCGAGGCGGCGTTCAAGCAGGACATGTCCGATCATTCTGGAGAGAACAAGACATGAAACACTCAACGGCGGAAATCCTGCGCGAGTATCCCTTTCCGGAGGCGGAGACGGTCGCCGGCGTGAGCTTCGATGGGGAAAACGTCTGGTTCGCCGCTGGCGACATGCTGAATGCCTTCGACCCCGAGACTGGAAAGACGCTGCGCTCGATCGATGTCGCCGCCCATGCCGGCACGGCCTATGACGGCAGGTATTTCTATCAGATCGCAGGGGATCGCATCCAGAAGATCGACCCCGACACCGGCAAGGTCCTGTCCACCATCCCCTCCCCCGGCGGCGGCCGCGATTCCGGAATGACATGGGCCGAAGGCAGGCTGTGGGTCGGGCAGTACAGGGAGCGCAAGATTCACCAGATCGATCCCGAGACCGGCGCGATCCTGCGCACCATCGAATCCAACCGCTTCGTCACGGGCGTGACCTGGGTCGACGGCGAGCTGTGGCACGCAACCTGGGAGGCCGAGCAGAGCGACCTGCGCCGCGTCGACCCGCAAACGGGAAAGGTGCTGGAGACGCTGGACATGCCCGCGGGCATGGGCATTTCCGGGCTGGAATCCGACGGCGGCGACCGCCTCTTCTGCGGCAGCGGCAACGCCCGCGTCATCCGCGCGGTGCGGCGGCCAAGGTAGCGCGCAGTTCGTGGGACGCGCCAGCCCTGCCACGGTCCGCTAGTCTAGTCAAAATCGCGAAAGGCAGCGCTGCCCCTCATCTGCCTGCCGGCATCTTCTCCCAGTATAGTGACGGGGAGAAGGGGCCGGCCGCTACCTTTGCTCCATACTCCGCAACGTTTATAGTTGGCGAAATCATCGGCGCATGCGTCCTTCTCCCCGTTCACGGGGAGAAGATGCCGGCAGGCAGATGAGGGGCAGCACGGCGGCTGAGGATAGAGCTGCAACATCCGTGACCACCACCCGCAACATCGGCAATTTGTCCACCGCGACTGGTCGTCACCCGATGTAGTGCCTAGATAGGCTGAGCGCCGGACCATGCGTCCGGCCCTCCCGCCTCAGAAGGACACGACCATGCCCCAGCAACTGAAATTGAACGACGGCGCCACCATCCCCCAGATTGGCCTTGGCGTCTGGCAGGTCGACCCCAAGGTGACGGCAAAGGTCGTGGGCTGGGGCATCGAGGCCGGGTACCGGCTGATCGACACCGCCGAAGGCTACAACAATGAGGAAGGCGTCGGCGAGGCGATCCGCGCCGCCGACGTGCCGCGCGGCGATCTGTTCATCACCTCGAAATTGCGCAATGGCGCCCACAAGCGCGACGCGGCGCTGAAGGCGTTCGACGACACGATGGCCAAGCTCGGCATCGACCAGCTCGACCTGTTCCTGATCCACTGGCCGGTGCCCAGCCAGGACAGATATGTCGAGGCCTGGAAGACGCTGATCGAACTGAAGAAGGACGGTCGCATCAAGTCGATCGGCGTTTCCAACTTCAACCGCGACCATCTGGAGCGGATCATCGGCGAGACCGGCGAAACGCCCGTCGTCAACCAGATCGAGTTGCATCCGCGCCTGCAGCAGCGCGACCTCCGGGATTTTCACGCCCGGCACGGCATCCACACCGAAAGCTGGAGCCCGCTCGGCTCAGGCCGCCTGCTGAGCGATCCGACCATCGAAACAATAGCCCGGAACCATGGCAAGTCCGTCGCGCAGACGATCATCCGCTGGCATGTTCAGGAAGGCCTGATCGTCATCCCGAAGTCCATCCACCAGGACCGCATCGCCGCCAATTTCGATGTCTCCGACTTCGAGCTGACGGCGGCTGATATGTCGACCATTCGCGGCTTGGACTCGCCAGACGGCCGTACCGGCCCGGACCCGGCGACGGCGGCGTTTTTGTTCTGACGGCGCATAGAGAGAACTCCATCCCGATTCCATCGGGATGGAGACCCTAACCTCTTCAGGCTACCGGCCCTGCGGGGCGCCTATCTTTTCGATTCAACAAGGATCACCAGCGATTCTGGCACGACCCCATCATGCGCCATCGCTTCGGCGGCTTTCTGGCTGGTCATGGCCGCCGCCAGGGCGTCCATGTCCGGAACATCCATCATCAGGGCCACCCGGGTCGGGTTCCGCGGATCGACAAATGTGCGGATGTTGGTGACCCCGAGCGCCCCGAACAGTTCCGCGCGCTTGGGCGAGTTGAGCCAGTGCCTGGCGTCCTTGGTGATGGTGTGATGGCCTATGACTGTTGGCATGGCGTCCTCCCAAAGGCGGCGCCGACGGTCGAATTCTTCGGCCTTATGCCCGCGATCCACCTGCACGGTCAGTGAGCGCCGTTTCAATCGGGCTGTCAATTAGCAATTGCTCATATGAATCGGGCCACCACGCAAGATCGCCGGATGATCTGAAATGCCTTTGCACCGAGGCTGCGGCGTTGTCGCTACCGGCCGCGTGAAACGCCCCGTCCTATATCCCCGACCCATCCAGTTGCTGGGCGTCTTCGCCCTCCCAAGGCGCCGGCATCGAACCGCGGCCCGCATTGGCGGACGGCAGCGGCATCCAGCACTTCAACTCCGGCTCGGCATATTCGATGACGCGTCCCGGCGAAGAGTCGGAAGCGCGCCATCCCTCGCTGGCGAACTGGTCGGCGCGCGACCAGTAGGCGAGGTCGACTTCAGCGGGGCCTTGTTCGGACGGCCGGACCGTAACCAGGATTCGGCTGCCATCCCTTGGCGCCGTCGACATGTGGCGCCAGCGTTCGGGCTCGTCCATCGCATTTCCTCCTGCAGTCGGCTCTCGGCCATTCCCGGGTCGATACTCGCTTCGCACCCCGGAACGGTCAACCCGATCTTTGCTCGGGCATGGCGATATCCAGCCTGATGGATCGCCCCTGCCCTCTATGCCGGCTGCAATTCCCGGCGCGGCAGTGGCGGGAAGGCAATCGCGATGCCCGCCGCGCCCAGCCCGACGATGGCCGAGCCGATGAACAACCAGGAATAGCTGGCATAGGCATCGAACACCATGCCGCCGGCGAGCGGCCCGAAGGCCATGCCGAGGCTGGACAGCATGGTCGCGGCGCCAAACACCGAGCCGAGGATGCGCTGCCCGAAATACTCGCGCGCCAGCACCGCGTAGAGCGGCATGACGCCGCCATAGGTGGCGCCGAAGATGACGGCCAGCATGTAGAAATGCTCGAGTTGGCTGACCGCCAGATAGGCGGCGATGACCACTGCCTGTATGGCGAGCCCGGCGATCAGCACGGGCTTGACGCCCAGCCGGTCGGCAAGCAGGCCATAGAGCAGCCGGCCACCCAGGCCCGCCAGGCCCTCGACGCTGTAGATCGAGACCGCCGCCATGGGCGCCACGCCGCACAGCATGGCGTAGCTGACCATGTGGAAGATCGGCCCCGAATGCGCCGCGCAGCAGGCAAGGAAGGTAAGGCCCAGCACGATGAATTGCGGCGAGCGCAGCGCCTGCCCCAACGACAGGCCCGCCCCTTCCGCGACCGGCTCCGGGCCGGTCGCGTTCACGGCGGGCTTGGGCGGCTGTCGCACCAGGAACACCACCGGTATCAGCAACACCCAGGCCATCACGCCGATGTCGAACATGGCGGTGCGCCAGTCATAGGCCGAGATCAGCCAGCGCGCGAAGGGCGAGATGGTCATCGGCGCGACGCCCATGCCGGCCGAGACCAGCGACACCGCAAGGCCGCGGTTGGTGTCGAACCAGCCGGTGGTCAGCGCGATCATCGGCGCGAAGAAGGAACTGGCGGCAAGACCGACCAGCACGCCGTAGGTCAGTTGAAAGGACAGCAGCGAGCCCGCCCGGCTGGCCAGCACCAGCGCCAAGCCGAGCATGACCGCGCCGATCATGACGACGGGGCGCGCGCCAAAGCGGTCGTAAATCGCGCCCCAGGCAAAACCGCCGAGCCCCATCACCAGGAAATTCAGCGTCATGGCGCTCGAAATGCCGGCGCGCGACCAATTGGTGTCGAGGGCCATCGGCTCCAGGAAGATCGCCAGCGAAAACATCGCGCCCAGCGCGACACAGGTCATCACGGCGCCGGCGGCGACGATGACCCAACGATAGGAAAGGCTCATGCTTTTCTCCCGAATGGTGTCCGCACGGCGTGGCTTGCCCGGGCTTCACCACGCCGCTTGCGTCCGGAGGACGCCGGCGCGGACCCTGTTCCGACAATCCGGTTGCACTTTTTATCCAGTCGCCGCGAAAACTCCATTCCGATGGCTGTGCGCCACAATGCGCCATGGCTCATACAGCGGGCGCGTAGCGGTTCACCACCATGCCGCAGGCATAGGCCTTCGAGCCGAGCAGCCGCGGCCGAGAGAACCCGCCGGCATCGAATATCCGAACGCCGTCGCCAAGCACCGCCGGATTGATGAACAGCTGCAGCTCGTCCACCAGCCCGGCCGCGATCAGCGCCGATGCAAACCCCGCCCCGCCGAAGACAGCGATGTCTCCCTGCCCGGCGGCTTTCAGCCTGTTGACCTCGCGTGGCAGGTTGGCGCTCACAACCGTCGTGCGCTCCCACCGCGATGCCTTGATCTTGTCGGTTGGCACCACCTTGCGGATATCGACGACGCGTTGCGCGAAGGCATAGAAACTGTCTCGCGGGTAGTTCCTGGCCGCCTTGCCCCAATGGCTCAGGTACCCCTCCTCGGCCATCTTGCGGCTGAGCAGGATGGTGTCGATGCCGACGAACACGGCGTTGAAGTCCTGCTTCAACGCATCGTCCCAGGGACAGTCGCCGCCCCAGTTCCAGAGTTGCCAGTCATGCCCGGCATCCGTGCCGACAAATCCATCGACCGACATTTGCATCTGCAGGATGAGCTTTCTCATGCGGCACCTTCCGTGAGCGTGACAGGGCTTAATGGTTTACAATTGGAACTGTTGATCTTCTGTCAAATTGATGTCAATAGTAAAGCGATTTAAAAATGGAACCATAGAGATGTCGACGACGCGGAAATCCGGCTGCCCCATCAACCTGTCGCTTGAACTGCTCGGCGACCGCTGGACGCTGCTGATCATCCGCGACCTGGTATTCGCCGGGAAGAAGCATTTTCGGGAGTTCCTGCAATCGGACGAAGGCATCTCCTCGCGCACGCTGGCCGAGCGGCTGCAGACATTGCAGGATGAAGGCATCCTCACCCGCGGCGACGATCCCAGCCACAAGCTCAAGGCGATCTACCGGCTGACCGAGGCTGGAATTGACCTTGTACCGGTGCTTGCGACCCTGGGCGCCTGGGGAGCCCGGCACCGCAAGGCGGACAGCGATCTGGCTGATATCGCCGAGGGTCTGGCGGCCGGCGGCGATGCCGCGCTGGAACGGATGAAGGCGGCGTTGCGGGCGGAGCATATAGTCTAGGCGAGGATCGTCCGACATCCCTCTTCAGCTACCTTTAGTCAGCGCCGCCCCTCATTGTCCTGCCGGATATTTCTCCCCCTAGAACGGGGAGAAAGAGGCTGGCCGCAACGCCGATCCCTTCTATGCAACGCAGACAATTGGCGAAGCCATCGATGAAAGCACCCTTCTCCCCGTTCACGCGGAGAAGATGGCGGCAGCAGATGAGGGACAGCGCAGGCGTCGACGAACCCAACGCGAAGATCGCCGTAGAATGCATTCAAGCCCTCACACTTGACAATCATCCGCCTTTGTTCTCTATTTGTTCGCATCTATCAGCAACTGCGGATGTGCGGTCGGGATGGAAACGACAGCCACCGTCCTGCATGCCGATCTCGACGCTTTCTACGCCTCGGTCGAGCAACTGCTCGATCCGTCGCTGCGGGGCAAGCCGATCGCCGTCGGCGGCGGTGTGGTGCTCGCCGCATCCTATGAAGCAAGGGCTTACGGCGTGCGCGGCGGCATGCCCGGCCGCAAGGCACGCGAGCTTTGCCCGCAACTGATCTTCGTCGGCGGCAATTTCGGCGAATACCAGCGGCTGGGCGATGCCGCCATAAAAGTGCTCGACGATTTCACGCCGCTGGTCGAACGCATCTCCATCGACGAGGCCTTCGCCGATGTCGCCGGCTGCACCCATCTGTTCGGCCCGCCGGCTGACATCGCCGCCACCATTCGCCGCCGCGTGAGGGCCGAACTCGGCCTGCCGATCTCGATCGGCGTCGCCCGCACCAAGCATCTGGCCAAGATCGCCTCGCAGGTGGCAAAACCCGACGGGCTGGTGGTCGTCGATCCCGGCACCGAGCTTGAATTCCTCCACGAACTGCCGGTCGGGCTGATGTGGGGCGTCGGCCCGGTGACCAGGGCGAGGCTCGCCGAAATCGGCGTCGAGACCATCGGCCAGTTGGCCAAGACGCATGGCGGCGCGCTGCAGCGCCTGCTCGGTCCGGCGGCCGGCGAAAAACTCGCCGCGCTCGCCTGGAACCGCGACCCGCGAAAGCTCGAGACGCATCGCCGCGCGCGCTCGGCCGGTGCCCAATCGGCGCTTGGCATCAAGCCGGCCGTGGTGAGCGTGTTCGTGCCGACGCTGCTGCACCTGGCCGACCGGGTCGCCAGCCGGCTGCGCGCCAAGGCGCGGCTGGGCCGCACGGTAACGGTGCGCGTACGCTTCGCCGATCTCAGCGCCGTCACCCGCTCGATCACGCTGGAGCAGCCGATTTCGGCGACCGCGATGCTGGCCGAGATCGCCGAGGACCTCGTGCGCGGCGTGCTCGCCGCCCATCCCCGCGAGAAGACGATATCGCTGCTGGCGATCTCGGTATCGCATCTGGAGGAAAGTGCCGAACTGCAACTGGAATTGCCGCTCGGCCTCGCCGACGAGAAGCGCCGCCCCGGCACGAAAAAGGGCATGGCGCGCTTCGGCGCCGACCGCGCCATCGACAAGATCCGCGAACGCTTCGGCAAGCAGGCCGTCGGCTACGGCACGGTGGCGCTGGAAGCAGCGCGCTCGGTTCCCGATGAATTCAGGGAACTGGCCGAGAAGGAGCTTTGATCAAGGCGCCGTATTACATTCATATCGCGGATCGACGACCAGGACAGTTATTCGTCTGTCAGCGCCAGCCCAGCGCCGGAGCGACATGGGTCAGGATCGCCTCGATGATATGCGCGTTGTAGTCGACGCCGAGTTGGTTGGGGACGGTCAAAAGCAGCGTATCGGCTTCCGCGATGGCTTCGTCCCCGGCCAATTCCTTGATCAGCACGTCCGGCTCGGCGGCATAGTTGCGACCGAAGATCGCCCTTGTGTTCTCCTCGATGAAACCGATCTGGTCGCTGCTCTGTCCGCCCCGCCCGAAATAGGCGCGGTCGCGATCGTCAACCAGCGCGAAGATGCTGCGGCTGACCGAGACGCGCGGCTGGCGTTCGTGCCCTGCCGCCTTCCACGCCTCGCGATAGATGCGGATCTGTTCGGCCTGCTGGATGTGGAACGGCTTGCCGCTTTCGTCGAATTTCAGCGTCGAGCTCTGCAGGTTCATGCCGAGCTTCGCCGCCCATTCGGCGGTGGCGTTGGTGGCCGCGCCCCACCAGATCCGCTCGCGCAGGCCCTGCGAATGCGGCTCGAGGCGCAGCGGACCGGGCGGGTTGGGAAACATCGGTCGTGGATTGGGTTGCGCGAATCCCTCGCCGCGCAGCACGTCCAGGAACACTTCGGCGTGGTGCCTCGCCATGTCGGCGTCGGCCTGCCCCTCCGGCGGAGCGTAGCCGAAATACTTCCAGCCATCGATCACCTGTTCGGGCGATCCGCGGCTGATGCCGATCTGCAGGCGTCCGCCGGCGATCAGGTCGGCGGCGCCGGCATCCTCGGCCATGTACATCGGATTCTCGTAGCGCATGTCTATGACCGCGGTGCCGATCTCGATGCGGCTGGTCTTCGCGCCGACAGCCGCCAGCAGCGGGAATGGCGAGGCGAGCTGGCGGGCGAAATGGTGCACCCGGAAATACGCCCCGTCGGCGCCCAGTTCTTCCGCGGCGACGGCCAGATCGATGGACTGCAGCAACGCGTCGGAAGCCGAGCGCGTTTGCGACTGGGACGAAGGCGTCCAGTGACCGAAAGACAGAAAGCCGATTTTCTTCATAGCGCGAATGGATAGCACGCGCGGCCAATGCCGCAAGCCTTCCGACAATGGGCGGGGATGAGGACGATCGCCGCGCTTGTGCCTATGGCTTAATGGCATGCGATCGGATTAAGAAGAAATCCGTCTCAATCTCGATCAAACAGTCCCATGCGCCAGCTCCTGATCTCCCGTGTACCCAGCAATCCGGTATCCTTCGGACTCGTGTGCAATTTCGTGGCGCACTATCCGCCTTTCGACGGTTACGAGTTCGGGCTTATGGCGAAGACCTTGCGCTATCAGCTGGAGCAGCAGACTCACATGGTCGGCTCGATCGACGATGCGATCGTCGCCTATGTCGGCTGGATCGAAACCAGCCGGGAGATCGCCGAGGCCTGGGCGATCAACGGTGGACCCCTCAATCCCTTTCCCGGCGGTGGCGCCACGGCCGTTACGGTGCTGGCCACGCGATCGTCATCCCACATCCTGCCGCTGATCAAGGAAGCCAAACTCCTCAACCTGGACAAGTCGGTGTTCTGGAAGCGCGATTTCATCGACAGCCGCGGCGCGGTCAAGCGGGCCGTCCGCAAGCGTGACATCTGATGGACGGCGGGCAATCCTTCGAAGCGCTGACGCAGGAAATCCTCATCCGCCTGGACGAACGATACGCCTCGATGTTCGTGCGCATCTGGCGCCCGATCGGTACGCCGCGCGCCACCGTCTTCTGCCTGCACGGCTTCACCGGCAACGGCTCCGACTTCGATTATCTGGCCGCCTTCCTTTGCCGCAACGGCTTCCTGGTGGTCTGTCCCGACTTGCTCGGGCGCGGCCGTAGCGCCTATCTGGGCTCGGGCTATGATATCAACATCTATTATAAATGCCTGCGCGCTCTCGGCGAATTTGCCGGCAAGGAGAACCACTTCATCGGCTCCTCCTGGGGCGGCACGATCCTGCTGCTGTTCCTCTATATGACCCGCTCCAAGGCCAGCAAAGTGGTCCTGAACGACGTGCCCATGCTTGGTGGTTCAAACGTCGATTCAATGCGAAGCGAGATCATCAGGGATAGCCAAGAAAAGTTTCCCACCCGCCAGGAAGCCGAAGCCTACGTCCGCGCCACGCGAGACTTCCTCGGCCCTGTCGACACTGCTGTCTTCGACCGGTACGTTGCCAACAAGGTCGTCCCGGGCGCCGATGGTTTTCGCCTCGCTTATGATCCAGCAACCACAGAAAGCTTTGGCACAATGACCGGACGGGACTACGACCTGTTCCTCGTCGCCGCCAAGATCGACGCTCGGTTCTTGCTGATGTATGGCCGCGAAAGCCGTTTCATCGATCGTCAGGCGCTCGCCCGCGCGCGGCAGCAACGCCCGGACGTTTGGGTTGTCGACAATATCGATGCCGGTCACCCACCGTCGCTGATGACACTCGATCAGGCACTGCTTATCCTGGGATTTCTGACTGCCGTCTAGGAGCGACGGAGGACAGGACAAGTCCCACGCCGCCACGATACGGCGGGGATCCGCTAGGATGGCATATCCATGGCCTGGGAACCGATCATTTCGATCTGGCACCAAGGCCGGCCCCGCCGGGTGATAGCGCAGCTTTGCAATATCTGTTCTCTGCTTGACGACATCAGGCTTATCCGCTCCACAATCGCGGCTGGCGCCCGTTGGAGGCGTAGCGACCTCAGCACGAAGTGCCTGCTCACCGCCGCCTGGAAGCGGTGAAATACCATGGCCAGGATGTCGGCATGAGTTCGGCGGCCAAATACTATGTAGTCATGGCGCCTCCCACGTCGCGGCAGCGCAAGATGCGGCACCAGCGGAGGCTCCGGCAACGGACGTTGCGTTACGGCTTCGAGGTTTATGATGAACAACTCGACCGGGTCGCCCATTGACGGCGTTATGGACACGGCCACCGCAATGCCGCTGCACCGCGTGCTCCGGATGACCGCGCGCTCTGCCAACGGCCGCAGAAACTTCAGGTCGAGTCGGTCGAAATCCGGAATACGTGCTTCCAGAAGCGTCACGATATCAAGGCCGCGAATGTAGCGGCGGCGCCCGACATGTTCAAAGGCAAGCACTTCCCCGTCCATGAACATGGTCTTGCCGATAACGGTCAACGCCTTGAAACACCGAGCGAGGATCCGCCGGCTGGCCGCAGCGCCAGACCGTAGTCGAAACGGATCACGTTGTCGGCACGGGCAAAAGAAAAGCGGCGCACGAGCGCCCGCACCGCTTCCTTCACTTCAAGTCGCCCCAGACGGGCACCGCCGCACATACGCGGTCCGGTAAGGAACGGAATGAAAGCCCGCCGGTCGAAACTGTCCTCCATGAACTCCCCGCGGCTGGCGTCGAAGGTTCGAGGGTCGCTCCAAAAGGCCGGATGCTGGTGCACACCGACGATCGACAGCAGGATCAACTGCCCCTCTCTCAGACTTTTTCCGTCGAGCAACGTGTCGGCACCGACTTCACGCACAAGGAACGGTATCGGCGGCAGGTAGCGCATGGTCTCGTTTATCATGCAATCGGCATAGGGGGTCTGGTTGTTGTTGGAGTCGATCTCCGACTGGATGCGCTCTTGCACCTGCTGGTTGGCCCCTAGCCGGTCCATGACCCAGGATACGGTCGCCACCGTTGTCTCGACGCCAGCGAAAAGGTTCATCACGAACTCCTCGATAGGCGAAAAGCCTTCGATGCCGCGGGCCTTGTCGGAGAAGCGGTGCATCTCCGCCGCCGAGCGGGGATGGGCCATCAGTTGCGAGCCGAAATCAGCGATTACCGCACGAGCATCATGGATGGCACTGTTGCGTTCCAAGGTCGTCGGCGGAACCCAAGAATAATACTGCAAACGCCTCAGCACGTCCCGCACCCGATCAAGGAGCGCCGCAGTCGGGGCGATGTCCGGAACCAAGCCGAGCGCGCCGTAGAAAATAGTCAAGGACGCGGCAAAGAGAGCCTGCTGGATACCAGGCATCGAAGCATCGCAATCGTCCAACTGCTTGTTGTAGACGGTCGAAATCGCTCGCTCGCTGGACGGTTTCGCGGCAGCCAAATAGCGGTCTTGCGTGATCGCGCGCCGCGCCGCCCAATCCTCATCGTTGGTGTTGAAGCGGCTAAGGCCGAGGGCCGAAATCAGCGAGAAATTCTTGCGGAATACAGCCGGCGACTTGACGATCTGGTCAACGGTTTCGGGATGGTCGAAAACCGTAAGATTGCCGATCTCCCTAGGCGCGGCATGCTGCAGACCGCTTTGGCCAAAAAGCGCATAGACAAGGTTGTTGAGAACGCTCTCGATTTGCGTCGGATTGTCCACCATGCCCCCTGTCAGCCGCAGCCGGCCAGCCCTGTCGCGACGCTTATCATATCTGTTCGACGGCGCTACCGCGCCACTGTGGCAAAGGCGTAACACCACGCCGTAAAGTTGCTGAGCGGGCTTGTTGCAATATGCCGTTAGGTTATGTCTGAAATGCTGGATTTGGGGCAAGATTCTAAGGGGTTAAGTAATGCGGGCTAGGGCATCTGGTAAACTATTGGCGACCGTGGCGGCATCCGCGGCTTCAGTGACTTCCGTCGGCGTGGTTGCAGCGCGCGCGGAGGATGCGAAGGTCACGGACCAGTCGGTAATTGACTCGCGGGTCAAGATCGCATTCGAAGGTGCATTCTTCCCGAACAACGTCCACAGCGCCGATAAGCTCGGCAATTCGGACAAGCTCGGCATGGGCGACAGCAAGAACCAGTTCTCCGGATCGATAGCGCTGACCAAGCAGATTTCCAATGATCTGGATTGGCGTCTGGCCGGTGCCTTCCACGTTGGAAAAGACTGGTCGGTTGGCGCGAGCGAGACGGTGCCGGGCGGCACTCTTGCTGCTTCTCTCAGCGACGGCTTTTCCTTCCAGACAGTAGACTTCGATATCGGCAAGCATGTTAAGGTTCAAACGGCCGATATCCGTTTCTTCGGCGGCTTGCGCCTCCTCCATGCCGACCAGAAGGGATTCGATTATTCCTTTTCAGCGACCCCTACCGATCCCGCCGACAAGGGCGGCACATATGACAAGATCGGCACTTCGGAATATTGGGGCGTCGGCCCGCGCGTCGGTGCCGAGGCCTATTATCCTCTGGGCGAAACCTGGGGTTTGACAGGTGGGGTTTCCGGCTCGGTCATGTGGGGCCGCCGCACCGACCGTCTAGGGGCGACCCTCACCAATAATGAAGGAGGACGCCAATCGGCGACATTCTTCAGCGAGTCTTCGAATGAGACGGTTGCCAACGTCGATGCCTCGGCCGGCTTGAGCTGGACCCCGCTCAAGGGGGCTACGTTTACCGCCGGGTACAAGATCGAGCAGTGGCATAACCTTCTTGAGAATTCCGACCACCGCAACCAGACGTTTGATGGCCCATTCCTTCGCCTGGAAGTGAAGATGTGACCACGGCGACCCGCACGCGGTGATTGGAGCGGTGTTCGAGTCCAGGATCGCGACCAACGGCGGCGTGAAACTGCACTACACGACGGCGGGCTCGGGCCCGCCGATCGTTTTCCTGCACGGCTTTCCCGATCACGGCATGGGCTGGCGACGCCAACTGGAGACGCTGTCGTCCCGGTATCGCGTGTTGGCGCCGGATTTGCGCGGCTTCGGCCGGAGCGATGCGCCGCCGGGCTTTGCCAGCTACGCGCTGCCGAATCTGGTGGAGGATGTGCTTGCCGTTCTGGCAGCTGAAGGGCTTACCCAGGCCTCGGTCGTCGGCCATGACTGGGGCGGCATGATCGCCTGGTGGCTGGCCATGCGCGTGCCGCAAGTCGTGCGCCACCTCGTGCTCTTGGCCGCGCCGCACCCGCGCAACTATCTACGCGCGCTGGCCGATCCGGCTAACGCGGGAACGACTGCCTATGTTCGCCGTTTGCAGGAACCCGGGACCGCAGCGGCCCTGCGCCTTGAGGAACTGACCGCCTGGATCGCCGACGGCCCCGACAAGCAGGCTCTGGAAGACTCGCTCAGGCGGTCCGATCCTGAGGCAATGCTAGGCTATTACAGGGCCAACATCCCTCTCGGCAGGGTGCCCGACATCGGCCCGCTGCCGCTGGTCAGGGCCCCGACCCTGGTGATGTTCGGCACCGAAGATCCTTATGTTCCCGCCAGTGCCTTCGACGGCACATTCCGCGAGGTGGACAATGTCACTGCCGTCGTAGCCCTGCCAGGCGCCGGCCACTTCATCCATTATCATCAGGCGGCTTTCGTCACCCAGCAGATCGAAGCGTGGGTGGCTCGGCCGCTTTCGGCCTACAGGCACCTTACCCAGACCGGTTCTTGATTGGCTGGAATGAAGCGGCTCGTTGAGACCAAGCGCCTGAGGCACGGTGGAGCGGTCAAAGCATCCGCCGCATCACTCCGTCCTTGAGGAAAAGATGGTGCCAGAGCGCCGCCAGGACATGCAGGCTGAGGATCGCGTACAGGCAATAGGCGCCATACTCATGGATTTCGGCGGCGGCTTTCTCCAGCGGCTTGTTCAGCGGCAGGAGGTCGGGCCACTGGAAGAGCCCGAACCATGGCAGGTCGTGGCCACCGGCCGCCGAGGTGGTGTAACCAGCGAGCGGCATCACGATCATCAGGGCGTAGAGCAGGATATGCGTGCAGCGCGCGGCATAGTGAACGAAGGTCCCAAGCGGCGGCCGATTGGCAGGTTCACCGAAGGACAGCCGGAGAGGCACTCGGATGGCGATCAGGAAAAGCGCGGTCATGCCGAGCGACTTGTGCAGGTCGAGCAAAGCGCGGCGGAGCGGCGTGCCCTGCACGAGATAACTGCAATAGAGGCCGATGACGAGCGCCGAGATGACGACGATGGCCATCAGCCAGTGCAGGACGCGCTGGGACGGTCGGTACCGCGACATTGGCACATCCGAGGCGGTCTCGGTGAAAGTGGACATGGGATTCTCCGGTCTTCCTGCAAGCGATGGCCCAGGCGATCTGTCGGAATATGGTTGATTTGAGGGCTTGGCCGTTCACCTCTTTGCGAGCGGATCGGCCACCGTCACCCTCCAGCTCTCTATGAACGCAGCCGCGGGGACACGACCAATGGCCGTGTTTTGGTCTCCGCTTGAGACCGCCAACGGCTGAAATGTCGGAACGGAAGACCACCCAGGGCGATATGGATCATGGCGTCGGAAACGCCGATGCGGCCTCCGTATCGGGCTCAACCGAGCTCTTGGGCAGGCCCGATGAGAAGCCCTTCAGGACGGCATGGCCGGGCGTAGGCGAAGCTCGGCCCCGCCTATGCCGGCCAGTTTGCTGGCGGCGGCCAGAGCCATGGCTCCAGCGGCAATCGGACCGTGACGTTCCGACCAGGCCTACTCCGGCGACGGCACCGGCGGCTTCGTCGTCACGGCAGCGCCGAAGGCGGCGGCGATCACGGCGGCGATGCCCGCGCATTGCAGCCCGGACAGCACTTCATGCAGGAACAGGAAACCCATCAGCGCGCCCAGTGCCGGCTCCAGGCAGGTCAGCGTTCCGTAGAGCCGCGCCGGCATCCTCGTGAGTGCCGCCATCTCCAGCGAAAACGGCAAGGCGCTGGAGAACAGCCCGACGATGACGGCGCTGACCAGGATCGATGGCGCGAACAGCGCGGATCCCGCCTGCGCCACGCCGAACGGCAGCACCAGCACGGCGGCGATGGCGATGCCCCACGCCGTCGTCTGGCCGCCGAGTTCAGCGCCCGCCTTCTGCGCGAAGACGATGTAGAGTGCCCAGCAACCGCCCGCCGCCAGCGCCAGCATCACCCCGGTCGGGTCGATCGCCCCGCTTGCATGGAGGAGCGGCGACAACAGCAGGATGCCGGCGACGGCCAGCACGATCCAGGCAAAGTCGCTGGCGCGCCGGGAGGCTAGCGTCGCCACCAGCAGCGGCCCGGAGAATTCGAGCGCCACCGCGATGCCCAGCGGGATTGTGGCGAGTGCGGCGTAGAACAGCAGGTTCATCGCCGCCAGCGTGACGCCGTACGCGGCAAGCCAGGGCCAGACGGCGCGAGATGGCCTGACCCGCCACGGCCGCAGCACCGCCGCCAGCATCAGCGCGCCGACCACGAGCCGCAACGTCGTCGTGCCTTGCGCGCCGATAAGCGGAAACAGGCCCTTGGCGAAGGCCGCACCGATCTGGATCGACACCATGGCGCCAAGCAGCGCGGTGATGGGCAGGGCTTTCGCCCCGGAAACAGGCTTGGCGGCCGACGACGATATCATGGCTTCCTCCCGCCGCGAGGAGATTCCCGACGGCATGGGAGGCAGATAGAGTCCGCCGGCCCGCATGTCGTGAGGCAGTGGCGCTGGCTTGATGGGGCACGGAGCAAGCCCAGGGTTGGCGGCCATGGGCGGGCAAGAAGCTCTATTGGCTGATCCACCGGGGCTGGTCAGGGCGGCATCGAGCTTTCAGCGCCGATCGATTTTGGGCGAACTGAGCCGTTGACGCCAGACTCTATTTTGGGTCTCAAAGTGGCCAGTGATTCCGCAAGCGATCCATGGGGTAGTCTTGATCATCGTCAGTGCAAGCGACAACAATTTTGTTCCGGGCCTATTTACACTTGTCTACTCCGCATGGCTTCACAATCGTGCGGTCAAATTCTTCATAATAAGCGTCGACATTGAACCGGAAAATATAAGCTCACTGCTGACTTTTTGCAGGAAACATCAAATTTCCTGTAAGATCATCCATGTAAACGACGGGTTCGCACGCGGACTTCCGACGAACGAGCAATGGACAGGCGCGGCATACGCCAGATTTCTTATTCCCGATTTGCTCCCGAACGAGAGCAAGGCGATATATCTTGACGCGGATGCCGTTGTGGTTTCCAGCCTGGACGACCTCTGGTCCATGAATATGGGGGATAATCTTGTCGCAGGCGTTCTGGATGGATTTGTCCATCAGGGAGAACTCGACTCTATCGAATTGACCGCGGACGAATATATAAATTCCGGCGTCCTTGTCATGAATCTGGACGCCTGGCGTAGGGAAAATATCGCCGACAAGATGTTCAAGGAAGCGCGGAGATCGAAGAAGATCACCTTTCCGGATCAGACCGTTTTGAACTCCGTGGCACGCGGCCGCGTGCTTCTTCTTGGAAGAGAGTGGAATTTCTGTTCGGGCAGATATGTTTCCTATGAACGCAAGACCCCGAAGATACTCCATTTTTCCGGCGATGGAAAACCATGGGTGATAAGGAACGCCCCGTTTTCGAGCATATACAATTCGTACCGGATTTTGTCCGGGTCAAACATACCCGCGGCGTCTGTCGATCAGAAACTCATCTCCGCACGAAAAATGGCGATGGGTCTTGTACGGTTGAGGTGGAAATACTGGAGCGTGGCACTGGCTTTCATGTATTACAAGTTCACGTTCATGGATCCGCACATTCGGAAATTGAGGAAACAGGTCGAAGGCGCGCGCTCAGCCTAGGGCATGAACCCGAAAACCGGCCTCCACTTTTCGGGATCATGCTCTAGCTCCTCTTCCCGGCAAACTCCGCCCTGAACTTTTCGACCGTTTCCAGCGTGGCGACGCCGCCCTGCGGGCCCTCGATGGTGACCGCGCGGGCAGCCGCCGCGATGGCCAGTTCCAGCGCCTCGGACAATTCCAGGCCTTCACCCAGCGCGTAGGTCAGCGCGCCGCCGAACGTGTCGCCGGCGCCGGTCACGTCGACGACGGGAACCTTGTAGCCCCGGACCGCGATGCGGCCTTCCCCATCGAAAGCTTCGGCGCCGACGGCGGCCAGCGTGCGGATGACCGTGCCGACCTTGTGCCGGCGCATCCAGGCATTGACGCCGGCGAGATCGATGTCGCCGAAGGCGTGGCCAAAGCCGATCTGGTTCATGATCAGCACGTCCGCGCCATGCAGGTAATTGAGGTCGCCGTCGGCAAAACCGTCGACATCGAGATCGAGGATCAGCTTGCGGCCATGGCGGCGGAAATCCTGAAACAGCACCTTGCCTTGCAATCCGCCCGCCCGCAGCCGCCTGGTGCGGCCAAGGCTCATATAGAGGTATCCCGGCGTGCGCAGCGCGGCCAGAGCCTCGGGGGGCAGGTGCATCGGCTGGTTGCCCATCTCGATGATGAGAACCACATGCTCGCCGCCGGTGAGGAAGATCAGGTTGCGCGAATCCGCCAGCGAGGGATCGCGCAGCATGTGGCGCGTCGAGACGCCGAGGTGTTCCAGCGCCGCGCACAGCCGCGCCGACAGCGGGCTGTCGTTGAGCAGCGAGATGAATTCCGTTCGGCCGCCAAGCCCGGCATGGACGCTCGCCGCATTGGCGATCATGCCGCCGACATAGCTCTTCACCTCCCTAACGGTGGCCTTGTCGGCGATGCCGGGCCAGCGCTCGGCGGTGAAATAGTCGTCGAGAGCGACATCGCCGATAAAGAAGGCGGCGCGCGCCTCAACCATGCGAATAGCCCTCGGCGGTCACATGCACCGGCCCGCCCTCGACATCGACCCAGACCGAACCGAAGCCGCAGGTCGCCATCCAGTAGTAATGCGTCGGCGCGTCGATCCCCCGGCAGGCATCGTGCCAGGTGCCCTTGTGCATGACCACGACCGTGCCCGGCTCGATGATGAAGGCGCGGATGTCCCCGGCCTTCGGCCGCGCCGCGTCCGTGGGCGCCCCCACCGCCAGCACGATCGGCCTGGCCGCGCAGAACAGCGCCTCCTGCGTGTCGGGATGGCGCTCCATCTTCACCGTGTCGAACGGCCCGCCCTCGCCCAGCGTGAAGCCGAGGCTGCCATTGCTGCCGAGCAGCGGCGCGGCCGTGTAGACATCCGTCCAGCCGAGGCCGGAGGAGCGCACCAGCCGCGCCTCTCCCTCCGGCGTGCCGGGTGTCGCCATGGAATGGACCGTGCCATAGGCGGAGAAATCCGCGTCGCGAACCGGAACGGCGTTGATGCTGATCGTCATTCCGCGGCTCCTGCTCTCGCCGCCATCGGCTGGTGGCGGATATCGGCGACGACGCCCATCAACTCCCTGACATGCGCCTCGTCGACGATGCCGGTGTCGACATACGTATCCTTGAAGAAGCTGCCGACAATGGCGCCGTCGGCGAGCGCCAGCTGTTCGGCGGCATTGGCTGATGTCAGCCCCGCACCGATCAAAAGTGGGAAGCCGCCGCCGGTCAGCGCGCGAAAACGCCGGACTTTGTCGAGGTCTGTCTCCTGGCCGGTGGCGTCGCTGGTCACGACGAAGGCATCGCAGCGTTGCATGCCCAGTTGCAGGTCTTCCGCCTCTGTGCGGCCGGAATTGACCGGCTGGTACTTGAACCGCACGCCGCCCAGCAGCAGCGATTTGACACCTTCCCGAAGCGCCTTGAGCTCGGCGGCGAAATCCGCGTCCTCGTCCGGGCGCAGATGGCCGGCGACCGAATCCATCTGGATGAAGTCGACGCGGAACTGGCGGGCAAGCTCGAACGCCAGATGATGGTCGCGCAGCACGTTGAGCCCGACCAGCGCGCCGGGCTTGCGCGTCTCCAGCCATTCCAGCACGCGGCGGACATCGTCCTTGTCGCCAAAATAGTTCTCGACGATGACGCCGTCGACGCCGTTGGCCAGCAGGATTTCGGTTTCGCGCCGCGCGATGTCCAGCCGCTCGGCCGGCGTTGCGCCGGTCAGGTGCAGCATGCCGAGAATGGGTTTTGGCGTGACGAAGGTCTGTTCGAAGCGGGAGTCCAAGGCAATTTCCAATCAAGATGGGATGTGAATGCAAGATGGGATGTGAAAGTCTGTCGCGCCGCCTGTCCTCCCCCCAGGATCGCCGACCGGCCGGACGCGATGATGCTAACGAAAACAAGGACTTGAGCGCGCCGCCTGACTCAGTTCCGCAGCGGCGCGCCCGGAAGTGTCAGGCGGCGGGTGACTGGCCGCCGCCGGCGCTCCACGAGGTGCCGACGCGCATTTCCAGCGTCGGCGAGTAGATGACGGAGGTTCTTTCAACCAGTTCGTCGCTGCTGGAAAACACGTCGCCGGTGGCGCACAGGAAGCCGGGCACGTCGAGCCCATCGCCGAATACTTTTGCGATGAGCGCGGAGGGCGCCACCACGGAAAGCGTCAGTTCCGAGCGCGCCGGCGAGACGCCGTAATGGTCGCGCAGCACCTGGTAGAGCGACTGCTTCTCGAAATCGAAGCCGTCGAGACCGGGATAGCGCTTCAGCGACAGCCACGACGTGTCGAGGTTGAGGAACAGCGTCACGTCCTCCACCGCGATGCCGCGCGCGCGTACCAGCTTCAACACCCGCCCGTTCGCCCCGTCCTCCACCGCCTGCTCCAGCAGCGCGGTGACCGGGCGCTGTCCGCGTGCCCGCGAATAATCGGTGAAGCCGCCGAAATTCCAGACGCTATTGTTGATGGGCGCGTAGCTGACGATCGTTCCCTTGCCGCGAAACTGGCGCACCAGACCCTCGTTCACCAAAAGCGCGATAGCCTTGCGGACCGTGCTGCGGGTGATGCCATGCTCGTCGCGCAGCACGTTCTCGGAGGGGATGGCATCCCCTTCCGCGTACTGCCCCTCGAGGATCCGCAGGCGCAGGATGCGGTAGAGCTGCGTGTACAGCGGAACCGGTGCGTGCGGATCAAGAACGATCGTGTCAGCCATCAGGCGCCCCTTACCTGCCGGCGTTGACGGTGAATTCCGGCACGGCGGCGTTTTTCAAGCCATAGCGGTCGAGGATCGCGACATAGCTGCCGTCAGCCTTCATGGCCTCCAGCGTTGCCTTGACCGCCCCACGCAAATCACCAGAATCCTTGGCGAAAGCAATGCCGTAATGGCCGGGCTCGAGCAGGTCGCCGATCGTGTAGAACTCGCCCGGCTTCTGCTTCTGCAGTTCGAGGATGCCCTCGAAACCCATGATCGAGGCCTGGGCGCGGTCCTGCTTCATCTGCAGGATGTGCTCGGCCTCGGTCGGCAGCTGCAGCACGGTGAGCGGCTGGGCTTCCGTGCAGGTATCCTTGCCGACGCGCTCGACCAGGCCCACCCAGCTGGTGCCGGTGGCGACCGCGACGGACTTGCCGCACAGGTCCTTCACCGACTTGATGGTGTCCTGGTTCTTCACCATCGAATAGAGCTGGTTGCCGGTCTGGAAATAGTCGATGAAATCGAGCTGCGTCTGGCGCGCGGTGAGATCGGAAAACGCCGTCCAGATCATGTCGGCGCGGCCGGTGGTCACCGAGGTGATCAGCTGCGGGAACTCGACATTCTGGAAATTCACCTTCAGCCCGAGACGGTCGGCCACTTCCTTGGCCATGTCGATGTCGGCGCCCTTGAGATCGGTGGAGCCGGCATCGGAATATTCCATCGGCGGATAGGCAAGGCTGATGGCGATGTTCAGCGCGCCGCTGTCGCGCACCTTGGCCGGCAGCATGGCGCGCAATTTGTCGTCGGTGCCGGCGTGGGCGGCCGAGGCCAGTACGCCCAGCGAAACCATGGCGCCGGCGAGGATCCGCGAGAGCGTCGCGGCGGTGGAAGTCGTCATGTCAGGCTCCTTGTTGTGAAGATGTTGCGGAAGTTGGCGGGGGCGTTCAGGCGAGCACGCGGCTGAGGAAGCTGCGCACCCGGGGGTCCTTGGGGTTGGCCAGCACCTCGGCCGGCGGGCCCATTTCGCGGATCTCGCCGTCGACCATGATGGCGACGCGGTCGGCGACATCGCGGGCAAAGGCGATCTCGTGGGTGACGACGATCATCGTCGTGCCGGTGGCGGCGAGCGCGCGCATCACGTCCAGCACCTCGCCCACCAGTTCGGGGTCGAGCGCCGAGGTCGGCTCGTCGAACAACATGATCTTCGGCTTCATGGCCAGAGAGCGCGCGATCGCCACGCGCTGCTTCTGGCCGCCCGAAAGCTGCGCCGGATAGGCGCCGCAGTGGTCGGCGAGCCCGACGGAGGCCAGCAATTCCCGCCCCCGCGCCTCGGCTTGGCGCTTCGGCTCCTTGCGCACGGTGACCGGGCCTTCGATGACGTTTTCCAGCGCCGTCATGTGCGGAAACAGGTTGAAGTGCTGGAACACCATGCCGATCTCGCGCTGCTGCAGGCGCAGCCGGCGCGGCGGCAGTTCGTGCAGCGTATTCCCCTTCAGCTCGTAACCGATGATCTCGCCATCGACCCAGACGACGCCGTCATCGAGGTCTTCCAGATGGTTGATGCAGCGCAAAAGCGTGCTCTTGCCGCCGCCGGAAGGCCCCAGGATGCACAGCACCTCGCCATCGGCGACCTCGAAGTCGACGCCGCGCAGCACCTGGTGCGCGCCGTACTTCTTGTGGATGTTGATGGCCTTGACGATGGTGGTCATGCCTTGGACTCCTCGACCCCGCCCGACAGCGGCGTGTTGCTCCTGAACGGCATGCGGAAGGAGAATTTGGCGGGAGCGCCGGCCACGCCGCGCCCAAAATGCTGCTCGATATAATACTGGATGATGCTGAGCACGGTGGTGCCGGCGAGGTACCAGATGCCGCAGACGAACAGCAGCTCGATGACCGCGCCGTTGATGAAATAGATCTGCTGCGCCGCGTTCAGCATCTCGCCCATCGAGATGGCGGCGGCGAGCGAGGAGAATTTCAGCATGCCGATGGCCGAATTGCCCATCACCGGGATGATCAGCCGCATGGCCTGCGGCAGGATGATGCGCCGCAGCGTCTGGAAGCGCGACATGCCAATCGTCTTGGCGGCTTCCGTCTGGCCGTGGTCGACCGACGAGATGCCGCCGCGCACCACCTCGGTCATGTAGGCGCCCTCATTGATGCCGAGCCCGAGCAGTGCGGCGACGAAGGGCGTGACGACATCGACCATGCGCGCCTCGTAGAGGCCGGGAATGACCAGCCGCGGAAACACCAGCGCGATGTTGAACCAGATCAAAAGCTGCAGCATCACCGGCGTGCCCCGGAACACCCAGACATAGAGCCAGGCGACGAAGCGGGTGACCGGATTGGCCGACAGCCGCATGATGGCAAACAGCGTGCCCAGCGACACGCCGATGATCATGGCGAAGAACGAGATCAGCAGCGTGTTGCCGAAGCCGCGCACGATGACGCCAGCCGTCAGGAACTCGCCCACCGTCGCCCAGTGGATCTGCCCATGCGCGAAAGCCTGCACCAGCAGCGCAAGTGCCGCGACCACGACGACAGCGCCGATCCAGCGCCCGACATGCTTCAGCCGCACGATCCTGTAGCTGCGCTGGCTGAGCGCCCCGACATCGACGCGCACCGCGCCGGAGGCACGTTGGAGAGTCATCAAGCTGTGTTCCCGAGTATTGGTATTGTAGGGTTAGGTGTACAACTTGATAGGGCGGAATTGGGGGCGGAGTCAATTGGGGTGTGGGGGATTTTGGGTGGAGGGGGTGGCGCCGGAATTGGTGTATGGTAGCGTTCACAGGCGCAGCGACTGATGATCACGCTGCCTTGCAGATCACGAACGCGGAGATCAATGACGCACCGATCAAAATCGGTGTCAGTGGGCGCCTTGATCAAAGCTCGACTAGATGACGAGCGCACTCTTCAAGCTGTAAGTTCCCAGCATTTGGCGGTTTTACCATGTGTCGTTTGCGGCATTTATCCACGGCTTTATTCAACGCGAAGCGTGGCCTAACGAGAGGCAGCGCTACATGGTAAGCCCTTCAATACGGGGACTGGGTATCTTTACATGCTGAATGAAGACATGACCTTCTTTGACAAGGACGCTCTGCTCTACCGTTTACACGAAGGCCTTGAACAATCGGACAAGGATGTCGTCTTTGTCCTAGGTGCACCGCTTACTGCTCCATGTGAAAGTGTGCCGGGCGTTGCTGACGTTAACGCCGTAGTGGAACTCATCAGATCCGAATTTTCATCGAAGCAGGCCCAACTCGAAAAACTCGACGCCACGCTGAAGATGTCCACGAACATATACCAGTCGGCTTTCGACTTTCTATCCGGAAGGGCGGGGCAGGATGCAGCGAACCGCATCATTAAGCGGGCCGTCGGCCAAGCTCTGGTAGCAACCGGAGAGTCTGACTGGACTGAGACGATCGGCAAACTCCCTGAGGATTCACTTAGGGCCTTGGACGCCGATCCTAAGGTCTGGCATCTCAGCCCCGGCGTCGCCTCGCTTGGTGCGCTGATCGCGAGATTTCCAGACCGGTTTGGTCAGATTGTCCTCACCTCGAACTTCGACCCACTCGTAGAGGTGTCGGTCGTTCGGAGCGGTGGGGCCGCCTGGCGTACATCTCTGTCCGTCGATGGTTCGATATTTCAGAGCACTGCATCTGGATGCCAAGTGATCCACATTCATGGCTTTTGGCATGGCACAGATACCCTCCACACCAACAGACAGCTCATCAAGAATCGCCCTACCCTCAAAAACGATCTTCTGAAGCTCCTTCAAAACAAGATTGTCGTTGTGATTGCTTATGGCGGCTGGCCGGACATATTCACTGGCGCGTTAAGTGGCGTTGTCAGCAATGACAATCTTTTCCCGGAAATTCTCTGGACTTTTTACGGAGACCACCCGAGCTTCAGCGATCATCTCTACGCCACCCTGCAGCCCGGCATCGATCGCAATCGTGTTACATTCTACAAAGGAATCAATTGCCACGAATTTTTCCCAGAGCTCCTAGGCCTGTGGGACAAGAAGATCGCACCTCCCGGCGCCGAGCCTATGTCTGGCACAGGGCAGTTGCCCGCGCCTTCGGTCCGTTTCCATGATCGGGCTAAGTTGTTCCGTCTACCGCCGCTCGAGTGCGACCGTCCTCCGAGCGTCGAGATATGGGTTGGCCGCGAAAATGAACTACGTGCGCTAGAAACCTCAAGCGCAAAGGTAGTGATCATTTGCGGCATTGGCGGCGAAGGCAAATCGGTTCTCGCTGCCCATTATATAACCACCCTCGAAGAGCGGGAGGGGCGCTACCGCTTTTGGGATTGGCGCGACTGCAAAGAGCAGAGCGATCGGATACGAACGCAAATCGTCGAAATCATCGTCCGATTTTCGAACGGTACTATTTCCGCAGATGGGCTTGCCGATGCGGAGGATGGCGAGCTTGTTGAGGTATTGATCGACCAGATCAAGCAGGCCAACGCGGTCTTGGTTTTCGACAATGTCGATAGCTACGTCGATCTCGAGAATCGCACATTTACCGGCATTATCGATATGCTCATCCAACGTATGTCTGCATCCGACGTGGGCAGCCGGATTATTCTCACCTGCCGCCCCGATGTCCAGTATTCGGCATCGTCCGTCATAACCTTTGTCATGAAGGGCATATCGGAAGACGAGGCCATCGAGCTTTTTGCCAAGCGTGCCCCCAATCAGGAGATTCCTGAGGCCGATATACGCGAAGCGCACGCGCTAACCAAAGGTCATGCTTTCTGGCTGGACCTTCTTGCGGTCCAGGTTACCAAAGTCCCCGGTACGACACTGCGCAAGCTGCTCAACGATATGCGTCGCGGGCGCGAAGACATTCCGGACGTGCTCTCATCCATCTGGGACAAGCTCGCTCTCAGGGAGCAGACCCTGCTCCGCTTCATGGCGGAGGCAGTTCGACCAGAAACGGAGAAGACAATCGAAGGCTTCGCCGCCTCTCAACTCAATTATAAAAACTTCAGCCGGGCGCTCCGATCGCTGATTTCTCTCAATCTGATCGTCGTGAAACCCGAAACCGACGCCCCCGACCTCTATGACCTTCATCCCCTCGTACGCCAGTTTGTCCGAGCAAAGTTCGAACGCACGGAGAGGACCAGCTTCATACGTGTGGTCATAAATCAGTACGAACTGATTATAGGCACGATCGAATCCATGCTCGGCATTCACTTGCCTTTTCCTATGCTAGAGCGCTGGTCGCAAAAGGCGGAGCTCGAAGTCTCGGCCGGCCTCTATGAAGAGGCGTTCGAAACCTTGGTAAAAGTTGAAGACGCGCTCATCGGCGGCGGCCATGTACAAGAATATGTCCGGGTCGGGCGCCTCCTCTTTGAATCGATCGATTGGGAAACCGCACCCACGCAGTACAAGAGATTTGACAAGGTCGTGGGCGTGATGGTTGGCGCGCTTGACCAACTGGGTGATACGGAATCCGCAGACAGCTTCTTAGCTCGGTACGAGGACACAATTCCTCAGAAGACTGCGCGCTACATCCAATTCTGCGACGTTCGGGCTTATTCGTACTGGCAGCGAGGCGATTTTGATTCCGCTGTCGATTGGGCCATGAAGGGCGTCACCTTAAAGAGCGAGACCAACGTCGACACAGAATTTGATTGTCGACACACATTGGCACTCGCGCAACGGGATGTCGGCCAGCCAGCAGCAGCGTTGGATTATTTCCGACAGGGCTTTGAGATAGAGGACTTTGTAGCCGGGACAGAAATCGTTTCTTCGGACGGTGCGATGTTCGGCAACGTAGGGCGCTGCCTGCACTTCATGGGACGATTGGATGAGGCGCTTGCCTGCTACAAGCGATCGATGGCGATCCTGGAAAAGGGCTCCTCTTCGATGAGCAAATCCAACGGCGCCTATGCGCGGCGCTGGATCGGTCAAATTCTCGCGCAAAAAGGCGATACCTCCAAGGCCACAGCATTTTTCGTCGATGCTATCCGAATGCTGGGAGCCTCCGCACCAGTGCGTGTACGCCAGCTCTGCGCGGACTTAGAGGAAATTCGCGGTAGCGACGCCATCGTCGGTGACGAAAAGGCTGCGCGGATCGTGAGCGGGTGGATGCGCAGCTGAATAACCGTCGTTCAGTCGTCGGAACCGGCTTCCCGACGCCCATCATTCCTCTCCGCAAGACACAAAATTCGCGCTTAAGTAGCACGCGAAGTCGAGAGCCCATAACCTTCGATTGCAACCCGTTGTGCGCAACGCCCCGCCTGCCCGCATCCCCGCTCGACGGGTCGCACCCGGGTTGATAAGCCCTCCGCTCAAGGAGAGTCGAGACATGACCGTTGCGATCGAGATGGGACAGACGACAGCGGGCGCGCCCGCTACGCTCGATCTCGAGGAACTGCTGGCCACGCGTCTTCTGGTGCAGGGCAATTCGGGCTCGGGCAAGTCGCATCTGTTGCGGCGGCTCCTGGAGCAGAGCGCGCCCTGGGTGCAGCAGACCATCATCGACCCCGAGGGCGATTTCGTCTCGCTGGGCGAGCGTTACGGCCATCTGGTCATCGACGCCGAGGAACATACCGAACGCGGCCTGCAGGCGGCCGGCGAGCGGGCGCGCATGCACCGCGTCTCCACCGTGCTCAACCTCGAAGGGCTCGACGCCGAGAACCAGATGCGGCGCGCCGCCGCCTTCCTTGGCGGGCTGTTCGAGGTCGCCCGCGACCACTGGTACCCGATGCTGGTGGTGGTGGACGAGGCGCAGCTGTTCGCGCCCGCCGTGGCCGGCGAAGTGTCCGACGAGGCGCGCAAGCTGTCGCTGGGCGCCATGACCAACCTGATGTGCCGTGGCCGCAAGCGCGGGCTGGCCGGCATCATCGCCACGCAGCGGCTGGCCAAGCTCGCCAAGAATGTCGCGGCCGAAGCCTCCAACTTCCTCATGGGCCGCACCTTCCTCGACATCGACATGGCGCGCGCCGCCGATTTGCTCGGCATGGAGCGGCGGCAGGCCGAGGCGTTCCGCGACCTGGAGCGCGGGCATTTCATGGCGCTCGGGCCCGCTCTGTCGCGCCGGCCGCTGGGCCTGCGCATCGGCCCGACCGACACCAGCCCGCGCAACGGCACGCCGCGCCTGATGCCGCTGCCGGAATCGGCGCTCGAGGATGCCCGCTCGATCATCCTGGCCGCACCGCCGCCCGAGACCGTTCGGGCGCCGCGCCGCCAGCCCTCGCCCGATCTGCTCGACCAGCTGATGGCGGCGAAGTCGGCGGCGCTGGAAATCCGACCCGAACCGGCGGAACCCGCCGTCAGCGCCGAGGACCTCGCCGAGCGGCGCGAGCGCATGGACGGCATACTGTCAGCCATCCTGGCGCAGCCCGACGCCGGTTTCCGCGTCATCGGCGTGCTCTACCAGGAGTTCGTGGTACGCTGCCGCATCGAGGGCCTCGCCTCCGTCGTGCCCGATCTCGGCGGCTTCCGCCGGATGCTGACGCGGGCGCGCGCCGGCGTCGGTTCCAACATGGCGAACGACGACGCCTGGCAGGATGTCTCGGTGCGCGCGTCGCTGCTGCCCGAGGACATGCAGGGCGTGTTCATGATGATCGCGCGCGCCGCCAAGGAAGGCTGGCCCTGCCCCAGCGACGCGGCCATCGCCCGCGCCTATGGCTCGCATTCGCTGCGCCGCGCGCGCCGCCTGCTCACCTATATCGAGGAACAGGGCCTGATCGTGTGCCAGTATGACGGCACCGGCAAGCGCACCGTCACGCTGGTGGAACTGGCCTGGGCGACAGCCCCCGGCGACCCCGGCGCCGAAGAGGTGGAGCAAGGGAGTTTGGCGCTTTGACGGGCCGACGCGCGACCAGCCCTGCTTCGTGCGCCGGTCGCCGCTGTAAATCCGCTACTTCTGCTCGGACGACCAGGGGAAGTTCACATAGCGGTCGCGCGTGTCGTAGCAGATGTTGCCGTACATCTTGAGGTAGCCGTCGCGCCGCGCCGGGTCGGCGAAGACCGGCGCGGGGTTGGCCAGGTCCGCCTCGTACTGCGCCATGTTGGCGCTGGTCAGCGCGATGGGCAGGATGTCCATGGCCTGCGGCACGCTCTTGCCCTCCAGCCAGTCGGCCGCGAACTGCCCCATGGCGTAGCCGAAGACGGGGGACGACAGCGAAATGCTGGCCTTGTAGGGGCTGTCGCCCTTCTTGATCTCGGCCACCGCTTCAGGCTCGCCGTCAATGCCGCCGAGGAACTGGTCGGGCCGGTCCTTTCCGGCGGCCCGCAGCGCCTGCAGCGCGCCCAGCACCACAGCGTCGCCGCCCAGCACGACGTCGATCCTGGGGTTTGCCAGCAGAACGGTCTTCATGGTCTCGAAGCCGCCCTCCTTGGTCACCGGCCTGGGCGCGATGTCGGCCACGATCGTGACCCCGGGCATGGCGTTGAGGCCGTCACGCATGGCTTCGAAGCGCGGCGCCAGGAATTCCATCGTGTCCTGCGTCAGCAGGACCACATTGGCCTTTCCCCCCAGCCTGGCGTTGATGTGGGCGATCGCCGCGTCGGTCAGCACCTTGCCCGTGGCATATTGCGGCGCGTTGAGCAGCAGCGTCGCCGGCGGCGGAACGATGGTGCCGACGAAGGCCCCCGACCAGATCGCCTGCTGGATGGAACGGCTGACCACGCCCGGATCGGACGACGTGGCGATCAGTCCGCCGACCTTCCCGGCGGTGAAGGACCGTATCTGCTCGGCCGCCTTGGCCGGATCGTTCTGCGTCAGCACACGGCGATATTCCAGCCCGCGATCCTTCGCCGCCATCGCCAGGCCGTGATCGGCGCCTTGCAGGAAGTCGCGGTCGTTCTCCTGGACGAAGCCCAGCACCTTGCCCAGGCCCGGCGGCGGCGAGCACGCCGGCGCGGCGGGATCGAAGGCAGGAAACACGGTGCGCTGCGTGATGCCGGGCGCGCCGTCCCGCGCGCTGGCGGGGCCGGACACGCAGGACATCGACATCGCCAACGCAAGCAGCAACACCGGCCGCGCGGCCCTGACCGCCGCAAAAATCTTTCGATCGAAAGGCATCGAAAGTCCTCCCCATTTCCGCGCAGGATAAAGCAGGGTGCGGCGCTCTTCGCAAGCAACCGCGTGACATGCCGGTGCAACCGGTTCCGCTCCCGCGTGCGGTCGCCTATTGCGCTGGCGCGGTGCGCCGGGGCTTGGTCGAGAACACCAGGCGGGCGGCGGTGCCGGGGTGACGTTTCTGATAGTCTATCTTCGCCCCCAGGCTGACGCACATGGCGTTGACGATCCTGCTGCCGACACCCGTGCCCTTGGCCGGCGCGCCTTCGGCGCGGCCAACGCCATCATCCTCGACGACCAGCTCCGCCTGTTGGTCCGGCAGCTTTTCAAGACGCACGCGGATCTCCCCGACCGTGTCGGGATACGCATATTTGAAAGCATTGGTGACGAGTTCGGTGACGACCACGCCAAGGTTGATGCTGATGTCGGTTTCCAGCTCTATCGGATCGATGGCATAGGACAGGTTGACGCCGTGAACCTGGCTGCGCAGCGAGGTGCGCAGATGATCCAGCAACCCGCTCAGATACTCGTCGAGGGAGACCGAGCCGACCCCGCCCGTTCCATACAGCCGCTTGTGGACGAGCGAGATGGCGAAGATGCGATCCTGCGTTTCGGCCAGCGCATCCTTCGCGCCGCTGTCATTGACGGCCTTCGATTGCAGGTTCACCAGCGACGAGACAAGGGCCAGGCTGTTGGCCACCCTGTGGTTGACCTCCGACAGCAGCAGCTCGGCCCGGTCACGCGCCTGCGCCAGGTCGGCGGTTCGAGCGGCGACGCGCCGCTCGAGGTCGCGGTTGAGCGTGTTGACCTCGTCGCGCGTGCCGCGAAGCTCCCTGGTGTAGCGGGCAACGCCATAGGCGGCGCCGCTGACCACCGCGACGATGACCAGCGCGCCGATGGCCGAAACGAGCCGCAGCAAGCCGGTGTTGGTGCGCTGCTCGTCGACGCCGGCCGTCAGCCGGTCGTCGGCCCGGCCGATGATGCCGGCGAAGAAGACGTTGGCTTCGTCCGTCAGTGCCTTGCCCTTGTTGGTCCGGAAGATCGCCAGCACCTCGTCGTCGCGCTGGCTGCGCTTGAGTTCGATCGTGTGGTCCAGTTCGTCGAACTTGCTGGAGATGATGGTGGAAAGCCGCTGCAGCGTCGCCGCGGAGTCCGGCGATGCCGGCAGAAGCGTCTCCAGCGCCAGCAGGCGACGCTGCGCCTGCGTCTTGGCGGACTGGTAGGGCGCCAGATAGATCTCGTTGCCGGTGATGATGAAGCCGCGCTGGCTGGCCTCGGCGGTCTGCATCGCGTTGCGCAGCTCTACCGCCGCGATGCGCGTGTCGCGCGCCGCGATCGCGTCGTCGAAATAGGATTGCGCGCGCTCGCCCAGCCAGAAGTTCATGGCGACGATGGCCGTCAGCGCGAGAAATCCGACCAGCAAGGCAGCGGAAGTGAATCGGACGATATAGCGGCTGGACATGGGCATGGCCTACTCCTGCCCGATTTCCGCCCGCCGCGCCATCATGGAGTGCGCGCTAATATGGCCGGTGTGCTGAACCCCTCCGTTCGGCGCGAACACGGCCAATGCCGCCATGAGGCCGCGCTATCCCGCCCGAGCAGCACCACGTCACCCCAGCAGGTTGCGCGCAGTGCGCATGAAGATTTTCGCGCCGATCGGGATCAGGTCGTCGGGAAAGTCGTAGTCGGGATTGTGCAAGGCAGGGTGCCGCTCACCTGCCCCGAGGAAGAACATCGCCGACGACGCGCCGTGGCCGAAAATGCCGAAATCCTCCGAAGCGCGCATCGGCAGGTCTTCCTCGCGCTGCGGTACGCCCTCTTCATCGAGTGCCCGCCGCAGATGCTCCACCGCGTCCGGCGCGTTGACGCTGGCGACGAAGATCTCGTGATAGTCCCAGCTTACCGAAAGCCCATGCTGGCCGCCTATCTCCGTGACCAGCGCCTCGGCGGCCGCGCAAAGATCCGCCATGCGTTCGTCGCGCCTTGTGCGCAGCGTTGCCCAGACCTCGGCATGGGCAGGCGCGATGCCGAACACGGCTTCGCCCATCGCGGCATGGGTGATGGTGACCATGCTGAACTCGTCATCGGCGAAGGTACCGCGCCCGAGCGCGGGAAGTCGCGGCATCAGCTGGCTGATCGCCAGCATCGGCGAAACGCCGGTTTCCGGCATCGACGAATGCGCGGTCTTGCCCTCCAGCATGATGCGCATGCCGCGCGACGCGCAGTTGACCACGCCAGGCTTCACCCGCACTTCGCCGAACGGCACGCCGGGCAGATTGTGCAGCGAGAAGGCGAAATCCGGCGCGATCTCGCCAAAGCGCGGGTCGGCGACGACGCCCGCCGCGCCATTGCCGGTTTCCTCCGCCGGCTGGAACATCAGGACGACGCGGCCGCGCGCCGGCCGCGCGCGCCCCAGCTGGCGGCCAAGCGACGCCAGGATGGCTGTATGCCCGTCATGGCCGCACATGTGCGACTTGCCGGGCACCAGCGACGCATGCGGCGCGCCCGACAGCTCTTCGATCGGCAAGGCATCGAGTTCCGAGCGAAACAGCACCGTCGGCCCTTCCCTGCCGCTGTCATAGACCGCCGCCACGCCATGGCCGCCCAATCCGGTCAGCACCTTGTCCGGTCTTGTGTCCGCGAGGAATTCGACGACCTCGCGGGCGGTGTTCTCCTCCTCATTGGAGATTTCCGGATTCTGGTGCAGCCTGCGCCGCCACGCCGTCAGCTCGACAATGTCTCTGTTGGTCAGGGTCAAATTCTTCCGCCTCCGTTTGCGCCGTATTCTCCACAAAAGCAGCCATTGCTCCAGCGCCTTCCCGGCCCGCATCGATGATCCACGGATAAGAGCCGCCCGTCGCGGTCCGCCATCTGGAAACGGCGCGGCGCGAGGGCATATGGTAGGACATCAGCGGGGGTGGCCAGGGAGGTTCGACATGGACGACCGGGAGATACGAGCGGCGCTCGATCGCCACTGGGCCGCTTCAGACAGGGATGATTTCGAGGCGGAACACGCGATCTACCGCGAGGACGCGATACTCGACTATCCGCAATCGGGCGAGCGTATCCGTGGACGGCAAAACATCCAGTCATCCCGCGCCGCGCAGCCGAACCGCAAGCGCTTCACCGGGCGGCGCATTGTCGGCGCCGGCGATCTGTGGATCACCGAATATGTGCTCAGCTATGACGGGCGGCCGTCCTACACGGTGAGCATCATGGAATTCCTCGACGGCAAGGTTGCCCGCGAGACGCAGTATTTCGGCGACCCGTTCGAGCCGGGTCCGTCGCGCGCGCAATGGGTCGAGCGGATACCGTGACCTCCACCAGCGACGACCACCCACCGATTGGGCGCGCGGAGCTGCCGGAGGATACGGCCGCACTCTCCCGCTATCTCATCGGCAAGCTGGTGATGAGGCAACTGCCCGAAGGCATGGTCAGCGGCCGCATCGTCGAGACCGAGGCCTATGTCGTCGGCGACGCCGCCGGCCACGGCTTTCGCGGCATGACCCGGCGCAACCGTTCGCTGTTCCTCGAGCGCGGCCACGCCTATGTCTATCTCGCCTACGGCGTCGCGTGGATGCTCAATGTCTCCAGCGAGGCGCCGGGGACTGGAACCGGCGTGCTGATCAGGGCGCTCGAACCGGTCGAAGGCGTCGCCATCATGCGGCAAAATCGCGGCGTCGATCGCCTGCGCGACCTGACGCGAGGACCGGGGCGGCTGGCCGCCGCGCTGCGGATCGACCTTTCGCTCGACGGGCTCGATCTCTGCCAGCCGGGACCGCTATGGCTTGCGCATGATGACCGTGAACCCGGCGAGATCGGCCAGAGCACCAGGATCGGCATCACGAAGGACGCGGACCGTCCCTTGCGGTTTTATCTCCGCGGCAGCCCGTTCGTCAGCGGCCCGGCATCCCTCAGCAAATGAGGACGGCCGCTGTCACCGGGCAGACAACGCCCCGCCTTGCGCGAAAGCGAAGGCGGCGAAGCGCTCGCCGATGCGGCGATGCGCGGCGGCGCCTGGGTGAAGCGCATCTGGCAGCGGCAGGTCGGCGAAGTCGGCCGGACCGTAGAGGTCGAGGCCATCGAGATAATGCAGGTTGGGATCATCAGCCATGCGCTGCCGAGCGATCCGTTGCAGTTCCTGCCGGATGCCGACCAGCGTCAGCTTTCCCCGCGCGCGATCGGCCGGATTTCCCGTCGCCCGGAAGCCAATGCTGCCCGCCGCCAGCGCGTCCATGTCGAAGGCGCCGGGACCCGGCGTCTCCTCGTGGATCGGACAGTAGAGCGGCGACACCAGCAGGAGCGGCACGGCTGGCCGGCCCTCGCGTATCACGTCGAGAAAGCCATGCATGGCGGATGTGAAGGCGCGCAACCGCATCAGATCGGCATTGACCAGGTTGATGCCGATCTTCAGGCTGATCAGGTCGGCCGGCGTATCCCTGATGACGCGTGCCGTGAAAGGGTCGAGCAAGGCGCTGCCGCTGAACCCCAGATTGATCAGTTCCACGCCGCCTCGAGCGGCCGCCAGCGCCGGCCAGCTCGTCGAGGCGCTGGCCGTATTCGAACCCTGGCTGATGGAACTGCCATGATGCAGCCAGACCTTGCGTCCCTCGCCGGCAAGAGGCTCGAGCGGCATGTCGGCTCGCAGTTCAACGAGTTCGGTGGTCTCGTTGTAGGGCAGCCAGATCTCGATCGCCTTGTCGCCGTCCGGCAAGCCGGTGAACCGCAGCGTGCTGATCCGGCCCTGCCGCTTCGAAACACCGCCCGTGGCCATGTCGAATGTCACGACATCGGCATCGGCGGCGCAGGCCTGACCCGCCAAACGCCCATCGACATGCAGATCATATTGGCCGGGGGGACGCTGGGGCACGCCGACATAGACGAACCGTGTCGCAAAGCTGTCGACTTCGATCGCCGTTGCGCGCGAGCGAAACGCGATCCGCACGCCTGAAGGCTGGGATTCGGCCATCGCCAATTGCGGATCGGCGCACTGCGCCCTCGCCCATGCCGGCAAGCGGTGCGGCAGCACGCCCCGCGCGGTCTGTTCGAGCTCGATGAAGCCGCGCAGCAGCGCATGCCTGATGGGGGTGGTGATCCAGTTTTGTGCCATGAAGGGTCTCTGAAGGGTCTCTGACGCAATGGCTGTCCCGCCCGCAAATGCGCCGTCATGCGGACGTCCGAGCAATCGCGCCGAAGGAAGACAGGATGAAGGCCGCGCATAGAATAGCGGTCGCGATATTCACAGCCAACTGCTCCCGGAACCGGCATTCTGGAAACAGAAAATCAGCGGCGATAATGATTTCTGAGATCGCCACGACACAAGAACGACAGATATACGTTCGCTCATCCCAATGAGCCTCCGCTTATCCGCAACGTTCCCTCGACAGATTGAATGGCGGGCAATGGAGCCGTGAAATATGCGGGCCTCGCGGCTGATTCATAAGGCCTGCCCGCGAAAATACTTCTCGCGCGTGTTGCCTGCCTTATTTCGGGTTATGCACCGTAAACTGCTGAAATCCTTAACACGATTTTCATTTCGCTGGCCTACCACGATGCCATGGCATGGCATTATGAGCGGCTGATTGCAGGGCCCCGTCCCCAGGGGCAGAGCGAAGCCGTGGAAGCCGGAATCCTGCGCGACCAATTGGCCGATCTGAGGAAGGGGATCTTCATCTCCATGCCTATCGGCACGGTGCTGTCGGCGCTGATCCTGGCCGTGCAGATGTTTTCAGGCGGCGGGCTCGCGGCGGTGCTGTGGTTCGCGGCCGTCAGCACGCTGAATTGCTGGCGCATGGCGCTTGCCTTCGGCCAATCGAACACGGCCGCCAGCCGCCACAAGACGGTCGGCGCCCGGCTTTCCATGTATGGGATGCTGTCCCTGGCGTCGGGCATTGCATGGTCTTTTCTGGCCGTCCTGACCGACGGATACAGCACGCCCCAGGCTTCGCTCTATCTGATCGTGCTTGCCGGCACATCGGCAGGTTCAGTCACCTACGGGACATCTTACGCGCCGGCCTCGATCAACTTCATAACGCTGCCACTCCTGGTCGCCGCCGGATGCATCCTGGCGAAAGGCAATATCGAGAATTCTGTGCTCGCCTTCACGATCCTGCTCTTTCTCGGCGGCATGATCCGGGGCTCGCTTATCGGGCAGGCCCGATTCCGCGAGACGAGCCGCCTCAAATACGAGGCGCGGGAATTCGCATCCGAGATGCAACGGAACTCCAGGCGCGATCCGCTGACAAATCTGCTCAACAGGCATGGGCTGGAGAATGCCATCCGGCAGCTCGGGCCCGCCGACGGTCCGTTCGTCACGATGCTGATCGACCTGGACGGCTTCAAATCGGTCAACGACACCTATGGCCACAACATCGGTGACGAGCTTCTGGTCAAGGTCGCGCGCGAGATAGAGAGCCATGCACCGGAAGGCGCGACGATCGCGCGCATCGGCGGCGACGAATTCGTGCTGCTGTTTCCCGCCGGCGGTTCCCCGCGTCCCGTCGACGACCTTGCATCCGCCATCATCGCGGCCATCGCCAATCCGGATCCGCGGTTGAATTCGGTGCGCGTCGGCGCTTCGATCGGCATCTACTTGTCGGAGAACCCGCTGCTGGCGCGGATGCTGCCGCGCGCGGATTTCGCCCTTTACGCGGCCAAGCGCGCCGGCAGGAACGAGTATCGTCTCTTCGACGCCAAGCTCGACAGCGCGCTCGAACGCAAGCACTGCATCGAGCGCGACCTGCGCGGGGCCATCGAAACCGGCGGGCTGTGCTCGTGGTTCCAGCCCCTGGTGCGCATGGACACCAATGCCGTCGTCGGCTTCGAAGCGCTCCTGCGCTGGCAACACCCGGTTCATGGCGCCATTTCCCCGCCCGAGGTTGTCACCGCGGCGCGCGAAACCGGCCTGCTTTCCCTGCTGACGGAAACCGTGTTCCACAATTGCTGCGGCATGATCGAGGAACTGATCGGACTCGGCCGCCGCGATGTGCTCGTCGCGATGAACCTCTCGCCGCGCGAGCTCGAGGCCGGCAATGTCGACGAGATGATCCTGGACATCCTGAAGGCGAAGAGCCTGCCCGCCGCGATGCTCGAGATAGAGATCACGGAAGAAGCGCCCGTGGATCGCGACAGGGTGGACGAAAAGGTGGGGCGCCTCGCCGACGCCGGCATATCGATAGTGCTCGATGACTTCGGCACCGGCTTTTCGACCCTGGTTGCGCTGAAGGACAGCCGCATCCGCAAGATCAAGATCGACAAGAATTTCGTGCGCGACCTCGCCAAGTCAATTGGGGACCAGGCCCTCGTCAAGGCGGTCATCGATCTTGGCCACACGCTGGGGATAGAGGTCATGGCGGAGGGGGTGGAGACCGACGCGGATCGCCTCATCCTGCGCGGGCTCGGCTGCACGATCGCGCAGGGTTTTCTTTACTCGGCGGCACTTCCCCAGTCGGACGCGCTGGCTTTCGACGCGACACATTCCGCCGGCGCCGGATTGTTCGATGCGGTTTCGCTGCGCATTGCCCAAAGCGGCAACGCGGCCCGACGCGTCAGTGCCGCGAGCACGACGCCCAAGGGCCATCAGCCTGTCGGGTGACCTTGCTCAAAGCCTCGTTCTCTGGCTGAATGCCCGGATATAGCCATTCGCCGCACCGCCGGGACAGGAGGGGCAGCCCCCGACCGGGATGCGGTTCCCGCGGCGCGACAATCATCGAGGAGTGCATCGAGGTGAACGAAGACGCCGCCGGTCCAGGCCTGCCCGATCCGAGGCCGCTCGCCGAGATTGCCAGCTATCACGCCCATGTCTACTATGACGGGCCAACCGAGCGGCAACATGCCGAATGGCTGCGCCTTCGCATCGGAGAGCGGTTCCGCGTGCGCCTGGGCAACTGGCATGACCGGAAAGTCGGCCCGCATGACCAAGCCATGTACCAGGTCTCGTTCGCCAAGGAGATTTTCGCCTCTCTCGTCCCGTGGCTGATGCTGAACCATAGCGGATTGAGCATCCTCATCCACCCCAATACGACCAACCCTCGCCGCGACCATCTGGTCGATCCCGTCTGGATAGGCCGGCCGCTGGCGTTGCACGGCGATACCCTTGGCGACGATCATGAGGCGGAGGAGGCGCTGGAGCCGAACACCACCCCCTCACTGCCTGTGTAGCGTTCCCCAGCGCAAACCTTGTCGATCGCGGTCAGCTCTACGGGGCGGACGGCTTTGCCGCCCGTTGACCCTAGGCAATCAGAAGCATGACGCATCCGGGTTGGCGGACTTCATCCGCCGGCCGCCTATGCCGCCTTGGGCGGCGTCGCGGCGCGTTCGAACCTTTCCTTACGGGGTTTCGTAGAGTTCCAGCGGCAGTCCGTCCGGGTCCCTGAAAAAGGTGAACCGCTGGTCCGTATACGGGTCGATCCGGATCGGCTCGACGGCAACGCCGGCGGCTTCCAGCCGCACTATTACGGTTTCAAGATTCGCCACTGCAAATGCCAGATGCCTCAGGCCCGCAGCCTCTGGCTGGGACGGCCGCGTCGCTGGCGCGGGAAAGGAGAACAGTTCCAGCTGGACGGAACCTATCCTCAGATCCGCTTTCCATGACTGCCGCTCCTCCCGATAGACCTCCCGGATCAGATCGAGTCCGAGAAGGTCGACATAGAACCGTCGCGACCGGTCATAGTCGGTGCAGATGAGTGCGACGTGGTGAATGGCGTCCAGCATGCCGCGAACTCTACCTAAGCCAGGGTTCGAGGCCAAGCGTGACACGTTCAACGCCAAGCCCCGGATCGCGGGATGCCCCGGTGTCTCGAGCCGTGCCGCCGCGCGGGCGTCTAAAAAAGTTGAGATGCCGTGTCGGATCCGATGGCGGTCAACCGTCTTCAAACAGGAGCCGTTCGCCGGACTGGCATCCCAGCACCGAGAGGAATCATGGATGAGCAAGAAGATCTTTGTCAGCCTGCCAGTTGCCGACCTGAAGGCATCCCTGGCGTTCTACGAATCCATCGGATTCAGGAAAAGCCCCAGGTTTCCGGATGAGACGGCTGCATGGATGGTGTGGAGTGAAGACATCAACTTCATGCTGCTCAGCCACGCCAAATGGCGGACCATGACCACCCGCCCCATCCCGCCATCGACGTCCAGCGAGGTGATGCTGGCCCTGTCCCTGGACAGTCGCGAGGCCGTCGACGCGATGGCATCCGCGGCCGCGGCGAATGGTGGAATTGCAGACATCAATCCGGTCGAAGATCACGAGTTCATGTACGCTCGCGACCTCGCCGATCCCGACGGCCACGCCGTCGGCGCGATGTGGATGGACGTTTCCGCAATGCCTTCGGGCGACAATGCGGACTGACCGGGTTTGATCGACCGGACTCGAGGCCGGGGCCGGCCTGGAAATCCCGGCAGAGCCCCAATGCCCGCGCGGCTCTACTCGGCCCGCGCGCGGCTCTACTGGCCCGAAAAGCTCACGCTCACGCCGCGCTGCCGGAAATACGCCTGCATCAGCTTGCGGCCCGAACGGTTGCCCTGCGCCAGCTTGCTCGGATCGAACACCGCCTGTTTTGTACCCTCTCGTGCCAGCGCGGCCTTGAGCGCCGCGATATGCGCGTCGAGATCGGCATTGTCTGCCCGCAGCGATGCATAGATGCTTTCGGTCGCCTCGGCCACGGTCGGTTCGCTCACTTGTGTCGTCCTTTTGGTTGGTCGGGCGGCGGCTTAGCACAGATTCGTGCCACGTCGATACCAATGAGACCGTCGGTGCGAGGCTCCTGGGTTCCGGTAAGCGGCTAAAGCGCCGACTGGAACCTGTCCCCGCCCCTCGATGCCGAGGCGGCTTGCGCGATGCCACGGACGAACCGTGGAAGCCGCCCGATCACACCCGCAACTGGTCGAGATCCTCAATCAATCCCGGCCCGGTCGGGTGCCATCCCAGCGTCCTTCGCGTCTGCTCGCTTGAGGCAGGCATGTCGCGGCTGGCAAACATGGCCAGCCAGCCGAAGAAGGTCTGCGACTCTTCCGGCGTTATGGATTTGACCGGCAGTTTCAGGCGCCGGCCGATGGCCTCGACGACATCGCGCATCGGCACGCCCTCTTCCGCGACGGCGTGATACCTGGCGTTCGGCTCGGCCTTCTCGACCGCCAGCCTGTAGAGGCGCGCGACGTCGAGGACATGGGCGGCCGGCCAGCGGTTGAGACCGTCTCCCACGTAAGCGCATAGGCCCTTTTCGCGATAGAGTCCGATCGCGGGCGTGATGAGACCTTGGGTGACGGGATCGTGGACCTGCGGCAGCCTGACCACGGAGACGTTGACCCCGCTCGCGGCGACCTCGACGGCGGCTTCCTCCGAGGCCGCACGGGGATGAACGTCGGCACCGATGGTCGCGTTGCCTTCCCTGGCCGGCTCGCCGGGCACGGTGTTGGCGATCGGCGTCCCCGACGTCACCAGCAAGGGCCGGTCGGAGCCGGCGAGCGCCGAACCCAGAACCCGGATGACGCGCCGGTCATCCTCGCAATTGGCAACGAAATTCGCGAAATTGTGGTTGAAGGCCAGGTGGATGACGCCGTCCGACCGGGCAGCACCGCGCTTCAGGCTGTCCTCGTCCTCGATCGAGCCGCGATGGACCTCGGCGCCGGTTGCGGCGAGCGCCGCCGCCTTGTCGTCCGAGCGACAGAGGCCGAGCACCTCATGGCCGGCCGCGATCAGGTCCTTGACGACGGCCGAGCCGATATTTCCGGTGGCACCGGTTACGAACACACGCATGAGCAGGTCTCCTTCTTCGTTGGAGACAGCTATGTGCCGTTCCTGTATCCTGTTAAAGTAGTGACCTTATCGGGGTATAATTGCTAACAGGATACGGGCGCGTGACCAACGCAAACATGCTGGGAACCTATCTCAGGGATCGCCGGGCCAAGCTCGATCCGGCGGCCTTCGGCCTGTCCCCGGCACGCCGCCGCACGCCGGGACTGCGCCGCGAGGAGGTGGCGCGGCGCGCCAATATCAGCCCGACCTGGTATACATGGCTGGAACAGGGACGCGGCGGCGCGCCCTCGGCCGATGTGCTCGACCGGATATCGCGCGCCCTGATGCTGACCGATGTCGAGCGCGAGCATCTCTTCCTGCTCGGCCTCGGCCGCCCGCCGGAGGCGCGCTACAGGACGGAAGGCGTCACGCCGCGGCTGCAGCGCGTGCTCGACGCCCTGGAGCCGAGCCCCGCCCTGATCAGGACCGCCGCATGGGACATCGTCGCATGGAACAGGGCCGCGACCGTCATGCTGCACGATTACGGATCGCTGCCACCGGAGCAGCGCAACATCCTGCGCTTCATGTTCCTCGATCCGCGCGCCCGCGCCGCGCAGCATGACTGGGAAAGCGTCGCGCGCTTCGTCGTGGGCGCCTTCCGGATCGAGGCGGCGCGGGCGGGCGCCGCGTCGGCGGTGGAACCGCTCGTCGAAGAACTCAGCCGGCTCAGCCCCGAATTCAAGGCCATGTGGCGCGACAACGATGTCCGCGCCCATGGCGAAGGCGTCAAGCATATCCGCCACCCGCTTCTCGGGCCAATCGCGTTTGAATATTCGGCATTCGCGGTCGACGGCCGCCTCGACCTCAGCATGATCGTCTACAATCCGATCGCCAAGGAGGACGCCGACAGGATCAGGTCGCTCATGGCGCCGCGCAAACCCGGGTCGGCGTGATCCGGTGGAACACGTGCCTCCCCCTGCACGCCCGCTGAACAACGCGCGCCCCGCTAAACAAGATGTGTTTCGCCGATCGCCGCGCTCCCCTTTATGATACAGGCCCGGCAGCAACAGCGAATCGCTGGTGGTTTCGTCAGGAGGTCCGGTGCGGTTGAAATCTGTTCCCGTGGGGTTTGTCGCCATTCTCGGCCTGCTCGTCGTGGTCATCGGCCTGACGGCGTCGGCGCGCTCGTTCGCCGCCTTGCCGCCGGGCATACCGGCCTGGCTGAAGGCCCATGTCGGCGACGGCGAGGACCAGATTTCGCAGGTGGTGCTGGAGCGCGCACGCGCGCTTTACCAGCGCAAGGTTGGCGAAGGCGCGGTCAAGAACCCCTGCTATTTCGCCATGGACGCCACGCGCCCCAGCGACCTCGGCAACGGCGTGCTCGGGCACCGCTACTACATCATCTGCGAGGCCAACCAGACGTTTCGCGCGGTGGCGGCGGGCCATGGCGCCGGCCGCAACTTGAAGGGCGTCGTCAATTTCGCCAACGGCCGGGAATGCTCCAAGAACTTCGGCAACGCCATGGATTCCGAGCTGACGGCGGGCGGCGCCTACATGACGAGCGACACCAAGACCTCGTTCAAGGGCTACTACCGCGTCGGCGCCAAGCAGAACGCCGTGTTCATGCGCACCTTCGTGCAGTTCAACGGCGAAGGGGAAACCGCCAACGCAAGACCGCGCAAGATAGGCGGCCACGCGGCCCAGGTGCTGAAAGGCCTGTGCATGCGCAAGGATCCGGCCAGCCCCTATGCCAACCATGACGGTTTCGTGCCGGCGGGCACGCTGGTGACCTACGCCGGCGGCCGCAGCAATGGCTGCACCAGCTGGACGCCGGAGGACGCCCAGCTGATCATCCCGCTGATGAAGGACAGGCCGACGACGCTCTACATCTATCCTGAATCGCGCGACATCGCCGCCGTCGCGAAAGCCGCGGCTGGCGGCCACGCGCTGGCGGGCACCGGCCTCTACTGGAACGCCGCCTGCCTGAAGCAGATCGGCACGCCGAAATTCTGGCCGAAGGAGACGCTCGAGCCGGTCATCGCCAAGTACAAGGCCGATCATCCCGCGCCCCCGCCGCAGCCATTGCCGATCTGCACGCAGTAACGGGTCTCCCCTGCCTGGCTCGCGGAGCTTGATTTCAGGGTGCGGCGGGCCTAGCTGACAGACATCGGACATGTCTACAGGATTATTGCCGCCATGGATTTCACCCCCAACGCAACGCCCGCCCGCCTTGCCTCCTGGGGAAATCATATCCATGCCTGCTTCGATCGTCCTGTCCGACCTCACCATTTCGACGCCTGACGGCCGCCCGCTTCTCTCCAATATCAACCTGAGTTTCGGCGCCGGGCGCACCGGCCTTGTCGGCCGCAACGGCATCGGCAAGAGCACGCTGCTGGCGCTGATGGCAGGCGAGCGCGGCCCGCAATCCGGCACCGTTTCGGTCCGTGGCAGCGTCGGCCTGCTCCGCCAGAACGTGCAGGTGGCGCGGGACATGGCGATTGCCGACCTGTTCGGCGCCCGCCACGCGCTTGGTGCGCTGCGCCGTGCCGAACAGGGCACGGCCACGCTCGATGAACTCGCCAATGCCGACTGGACGCTGGAGGCGCGCATCGCTTCGGCGCTTGGCCGCGCCGGGCTCGACAAGGCCCTGGATACGCCGCTGGCGAGCCTGTCGGGCGGCCAGATGACGCGTGCCCGGCTGGCGGCGCTGCTCTGCGCCGAGCCGGACTTCCTGCTTCTGGATGAGCCGACCAACAATCTCGACCGCGCCGGTCGCGACGCGGTGATCGGCCTGCTCGCCGAATGGCGCGGCGGCGCTGTCATCGTCAGCCATGACCGCGAGCTGCTCGATACGGTCGACGCCATCGTCGAACTGACATCGCTCGGCGCCAGCAGCCATGGCGGCAACTGGAGCCGTTATCGGGAGCGCAAGGCCCTGGAGCTCAGCGCCTCCCAGCGCGATCTTGCCGATGCCGAACAGCGCGTGGCCGACATCGACCGCAAGACGCAGGAAAGCACCGAGCGCAAGGCGCGCAAGGACGGCGCCGGCCAGCGCAAGCGCGCCAAGGGCGACATGCCGCGCGTCCTTGCCGGCGCCCGCAAGGACCGGAGCCAGGACAGCGGCGGCGAGGCCGCGCGGCTTGGCGAGCGCCGCCGCGCGCAGGCGCGGGAAGCAGCCGCCTCGGCCCGCCAGCGCATCGAAATCCTTCAGCCTTTCTCGGTCGGTCTCGCCGCCACCGGCCTGCCGGCCGGACGCACCGTCCTGAGCCTCGACCGGGTCAGCGCCGGCTACGAGCCCGACCGGCCAATCCTGCGCGACCTGTCCTTTTCCATCACCGGGCCGGAGCGTATCGCCGTCACTGGCCCCAACGGGTCGGGCAAGACGACGGTGCTCAAGCTTGTCAGCGGGGCGTTGCTTCCATGGGTGGGCACCGTGCGCGGCCCGACGGACTTCGCCATGTTCGATCAATCGGTCAGCCTGCTCGACTCGTCGGCCTCCATTGTCGACAATTTCCGCCGCATCAATCCCTCGGCCGACGCCAATGCCTGCCGGGCAGCCCTTGCCCGCTTCATGTTCCGCGCCGACGCAGCCCTGCGGACAGTCTCCAGCCTGAGCGGCGGCCAGTTGCTGCGGGCAGGCCTCGCCTGCGTGCTCGGCGGACCGACGCCACCGTCGCTGCTGATCCTCGACGAGCCGACCAACCATCTCGACATAACGTCCATCGAAGCGGTCGAGGCGGGATTGCGCGCCTATGACGGCGCCCTGCTCGTCGTCAGCCACGACGCGGCCTTCCTGGACGCCATCGGCATATCCGGAAGACTCGATCTCGGCGACACGACGGGAACGCAGGGATGACCGGCGAAACCGTCCGTGTCGAATAATTCCCTTTTGGCCGCGAGATGGTTTAGGCTCCCGGGGCGGCAGCCAACATGGAGTTCCCTGATGGAAGCGAACGAGATGCAGGCGATCGGCGATACGCTGATGCGGCTCGTCACCCCCGACATGACGCCCAAGCAGCTCATCAAGGCGGCAAGGAAATTTCATCCCAACGCGTCCAAGAAGGACATCGCCAGGGCGGCTTTCTTCTCCCTCATTGCGAACGCGGACCAGGACATCGGCAAGGCAAGGAATTTGCAGGCCTTTGCCCTGGGGGAGCGTACGCAGGAGGCTGAATAGGCGCCCTGCCCGCATCTCCCGATCCCGCCATCGGAGCCCCGGGCTAGCCCGGCCCGTTTGGAGGTCCGCCCTCAAGGGCCACGCCGCTGTTTCGAACGGTTGGCCAAGATTTTCCGGACAAGCCGAGGTTGAGCTTGTAGAGGGCTACAGTGCATTGTGGTCGTCGCGGCAACGCCGTCATGCGCGGAAAATCTCAGGAGGTCACCCGATGTCCGGACACAGTCACGATTCCATCCCGACCTGGACCTGGGTCGCGCCTGTACTGGCCGCCGTTCTGCTGGCGCTCAAATTCACCGGCATCGTCCCCTCGGACGCGACACTGGTGCTTGTTCTTGCCGCCGTTCTGCTTGCCGCCGCGGTTTTCGCGGCCGTCCACCATGCGGAGGTCCTGGCGCTCAAGCTCGGCGAGCCGTTCGGCTCGATACTGCTGGCGGTGGCCGTTACGGTGATCGAGGTCGCGCTGATCGTGTCGATCATGCTCACGGGCGCCGAAGGCAGCGACGCGGTGGCGCGCGACACCGTCTTTGCCGCCGTGATGATCGTGCTCAACGGCGTCGTCGGGCTTTGCCTGATCATGGGAGGAAGACGCCATTTCGAGCAGACATTCCAGTTGCAGGGCGCCTCATCCGCGCTGGCGGTGCTCGGGACGCTCGCCGCCCTGGCGCTGATCCTGCCCAATTATACGATCACGGTGTCAGGGCCGTCCTTTTCCAGCCTGCAGGTCGTCTTTGTCGGCATGGCGGCGCTGGTGCTGTGGGGTGTTTTCGTGTTCGTCCAGACCGTGAAGCACCGCGACTATTTTCTCGATGCGCCGGTCGCGATCGACCCGACGGCCGAGGACACGGAGGCTTCGCCGGAGAAACCGAGCGACCGTATCGCCTTGTTTAGCCTCGGCCTGTTGCTGGTCTCCCTGGTGGCGGTCGTGCTGCTCGCGAAAGTCCTGTCCTATCCGCTGGACAAGGGTATTGCCGCCGCCGGGCTGCCGCAGGCCTTCGTCGGCGTGATCATTGCCGCGATCGTGCTTTTGCCGGAAGGCATGGCGGCCGCGAAGTCGGCGGTCAGGAACCAGCTGCAGAACAGCATCAATCTGGCGCTGGGATCGGCGATCGCCTCGATCGGGCTGACCATCCCGACCGTCGCGATCGTGTCGCTGGTGCTCAAGCAGAACCTGGTGCTCGGCGTCTCGCCCACCAACATCACCTTACTGGCGCTGACGCTTTTCGTCTCGACGCTGACGCTGGGGACCGGCCGAACCACGGTGCTGCAGGGCGCGATCCACCTCGTGATCTTCGCCGTCTTCCTGCTGGTCTCGGCGGTGCCCTGATCCAGGGCGTCCGGGCGCGCAAGGACAGAGACTTAGCCCTGCAAGCGGATCGACAGCCCGATAGTCCGAACACCATCGAGGCCGTCAAGCGCCTCACGGCTTCGTGTACGCACGCCCGCGGCGGCCCTGGCTTGCGCCACATTTCGACCACAAACGTTATTGTATTACATAACATCAGTGGGCGGAGTTCCCCGCGCACGCAACTTCCCGATTGCTGAGGAGACCAGAATGCGTTCCGTTCCATTGCTGGCGGCACTGCTCGTTGCAGCGCCGCTGTTGGCTGGCAATGCCGCCAGGGCCGACGAGAAGATAAACATCGTTGCCGCCGAGAATTTCTATGGCGACCTCGCCCGCCAGATCGGCGGCAGCCATGTCGAGGTCACCAGCATTCTCTCCAATCCCGACGACGACCCGCACCTGTTCGAGACCAGCCCCTCGACGGCGCGCGGCATCGCGGACGCCAAGGTCATCATCTATAACGGCGCCGACTACGATCCGTGGATGGACAAGCTGCTGTCGGCCTCGACCAGGCCCGACCACACCACCATCGTCGCCGCCGACCTCATCGGCAAGAAGTCGGGCGACAATCCGCATCTCTGGTACAATCCGGCGACATTGCCTGCCGTCGCCAAGGCGCTGGCGGACGACCTCTCGAAGCGCGACCCCGCCAATGCCGCCCACTATGAGGCCAACCTGAAGACCTTCCAGACATCGCTGCAGGGGATCGACAAGGAAATCACGGAGGTCAGGAAGACCTATGCTGGGACGCGGGTGACCGCCACCGAGCCTGTCTTCGGATACATGGCCGAGGCGCTTGGGCTGAAGATGCTGAACTATGATTTCCAGGTCACGGTGATGAACAATGCCGAGCCCAGCCCGACGCAGGTGACGGCGTTCGAAAACAGCCTGAAGGACGGCTCGGCGAAAATCCTGTTCTACAACTCGCAGGTGACCGACGAGGCGACGACCCGCCTTCTCGACATCGCCAAGCAGAACAAGGTCACCGTCATCGGCGTCACCGAGACGGAGCCGGCGGGCAAGACGATCCAGACCTGGTTTGGCGGCCAGATCGACGAGGTGCGGAACGCGCTGGCTGCCCGCACCCAATGAGCGCCGTCGCCTTCGAGCGCGTCACGCTGGGCTATGGGGGGCGCCGGGTTCTCTACGACGTCTCCTTCTCCATCCCGCAAGGCGCCTTTGTCGGCCTGCTCGGCGCCAATGGCGCCGGCAAGACCACGATGCTGCGCGCCATTCTCGGCCTTGTCAGGCCGCTCAGTGGCGCAATCTCGGTGCTTGGCCGGCCGCCGACGCGGGGCAACCCGACCATCGGCTACATGCCGCAAACGCGGCGCGCTTTGCCCCATGCCGGCATCAGCGGCATCGACTTCGTGCTCACCGCCGCCGGCGGCCATCGCTGGGGCTGGCCGGTCGCCACCGCCGCCGAGAAGGAGGCCGCCTGGAAGGCGCTGGAAGAGGTCGGCGCCGCCGACCTTGCCCGGCGTCCGCTGGCGGAGCTTTCCGGCGGCGAGCGCCAGCGCATCCTGATTGCCCAGGCGCTGATCGGCGCCCCCGGGCTTCTGCTGCTCGACGAGCCGCTGATCAGCCTCGACGCCGCGCACCAGCGCGCCATCATCGACCTCGTGCACGAGGTCAGCGGGCGGCTTGGCATCGCCGTGCTGTTCTGCTCGCACGAGATCAACCCTCTGATGCGCGCCGTCGACCGCGTGCTCTACCTCGGCAACGGCAGTGTCGCGATCGGCGGCGTCGACGAGGTGATCAACGGACCCGTCCTGTCGCGGCTTTATGGCACGCCCATCACGGTGATGCGGGTCGCCGGCCGGATCTTCGTCATGGCCGATGATATCGAACTGGAGGGCGCGGCACATGGCCACGATGTTTGACTATGAATTCATGCGCAATGCCTTCTATGCCTGCACCGTGGTCGGCATCGTCGCCGGGGCTGTCGGTTATTTCCTGGTGCTGCGCGGCCAGACTTTCGCCGGCCACGCGCTCACCCATGTCGGCTTCCCCGGCGCCACCGGGGCCGGGCTCATCGGCCTGTCGCCGTTCTTCGGCCTCACTGTCTTCACCGTCATCGCCGGCATCGGCATCGGCCTGCTCGGCGAGCGCGCGCATCGCGACGTCGCCATCGGCATCGTGCTGACCTCGTCGCTTGGCCTTGGCCTGCTGTTCCTGCATTTCTACACCGCCTTTGCCGGACAGGCGGCGAATGTGCTGTTCGGCAATGTGCTGGGCATCAGCCTGCGCACCGTCATCATCCTTGCAGTGCTAGCGGTAGGAATCCTGGTGGTGCTGGTCGTCATCGCCCGGCCGCTGCTCTTCGCAAGCCTGCAGCCGGAGTTGGCCGAGGCACGGGGCGTGCCGGTGACCATGGTCTCGACGCTGTTCATGGTCCTGGTCGCCTTCGCCACGGCGGAAGCCGCCCAGATCGTCGGAGTGCTTCTGGTCTTCGCCTTGATGGTGGCCCCGGCGGCAACCGCCTTCAGGCTGACACGCGGCGTGTTTGCCGGCATGCTGGTGTCCGTCGCTCTGGCCATCGCCATCGCCTGGATCAGCCTGGCCCTCGCCTACCGGACCGACTGGCCGACAAGTTTCTGGATCACGGCACTGGGTGCGGCGGCCTATCTCGCCAGCGGCTACGTCGGACGCCTCCCCGCCTCTCGCCGCATGGGCCAGCCGGCGGCCGATGAACCGCGAATGATGGAAACTCTCGAAGACGGCGCCGAGCCTCGATGAAGGCTGGCTCTTTGAGGGCATATGGCCATGACCAGGAATGAGGAGCTTGTGCTTGGCGTGCTCGCCCAGGCGACGAAGCCGCTCGGCGCGTACCAGATCCTCGAACGGCTGCGCCCGCGCGGTCTGCGCGGGCCGATGCAGGTCTACCGCGCGCTTGACCATTTGTGCACGCGCGGCCTGGCACACCGGCTGGAAAGCCTGAAGGCATTCATTGCCTGCCCGCATCCTGGCGCCGTCGACCATCCGCCCGGTCACGCCATCTGCGAACAGTGCATGACGGTCGCTGAAATCGACGTCGGCCATCCGCAGCCGCTGATCCGGGACATGTGCGCGCAATCGGGCTTCCGGGCGACCGGCACGTCGATCGAGATTCGCGGCCTGTGCGACAAGTGCGCGCGGCCCGGGAGCCAATCGCGCGGGATTTCCTGACATTTTGCGGCTTTCTTCGGGAACCTGCATTCGTTCCCAACAGCCTCGGCCCGTCCTGGCCACCCGCGTCCGGAATTTGTTAATCGCTTGCATCCATTCTCAACCAAAGAGGATTGAGAAATGCGCTTTCGACTGCCGGAACGGCGGCATCTGGCTTCGGCCATCCACGACCAGCGGCGCGCGGCCATCGACACGATCGCGATCGTGGGCGGCCTGCTGCTGGTGTTCGGCGTGGCCCAGGCCTTCGATGCTCACGCCTTGCTTCTAAACATCGATCACAGGCTCGACGGTTACTCGGACTCGCTGTTCGATGAGATCGTCCTGGCTGTCCTGCTCGGTTTCGTCGGCCTCATCCTGTTCGGCGTGCGGCGTCTTCAGGAGATGCGCCGCGAGATCAGGGCGCGCCAGCATGCCGAGGACAGGGCCCAGCACCTTGCCTTGGCCGACGCGCTGACCGGCCTTCCCAACCGGCGCCAGTTCGGCAATCGGCTCCTGGCATCGCTTGGCGGCAACGCCGGCAGCTTCGCGCTGATGATGATCGACCTCGACCGCTTCAAGCCGGTCAACGACGTTTTCGGCCATGGCGTCGGCGACAAGGTGCTGATCGCGTTCGCCCGGCGCGCCTCGGCGATCGTCGGCACCGGTGCCATGCTCGCCCGCTTCGGCGGCGACGAATTCGCGCTGTTCCTCCCGGCTGCCGACACGGAGGAGCCGGCGCGCGTCGCACGCAGGTTGCTCGCGCTGTTCGAGCGGCCGTTCGACATCGACGACGTACAGGTGACGCTCGGCGCCTCGATCGGCATCTCGATGGCGCCGCAGGATGCAACGGACCCGGAAGAGCTGTTGCGGCGCGCCGACATTGCCCTTTACCGGGCAAAGGTGAACGGCCGCGGCAATTTCTGTTTCTTCGAACCCGACATGGACGCCCAGGTGCAAAAGCGCGCCAGGATCGAACGCGATCTGCGCAAGGCGATCGCCGACGGCACGGTGCGGCCGCACTATCAGCCGATCGTCGACCTGAAGTCGGGCCTGATCATCGGTTTCGAGGCGCTGGCGCGCTGGGATCATCCGGAATTCGGACAGCTGGAGCCGGAGCAGTTCATCGGCATCGCCGAGGATGGCGGGCTGATCATCCCGCTGTCGGCCCATCTGCTGCGCATCGCCGCGCGCGATGCCACCCAATGGCCCGTCGACGCCAAGCTCTGTTTCAACATATCGCGCGTGCAGCTCGCCGATCCGCTGATGGTGCCGCGCATCCTGCAGATTCTCGGCGAAACCGGCCTCAGCCCGACGCGGCTCGAGGTCGAGATCAGCGAGCAGGTGCTGGTGGGCGACATCGTTGCGGCGAAGGAGGCGTTCGCGGCTTTCCGCACGGCGGGCGTGCGCATCGCGCTCGACGATTTCGGGACCGGCAATTCCAGCCTCCAGCATCTGCGCGCCTGCAACTTCGACCGCCTGAAGATCGACCGTTCGTTCGTCATGTCGATGGCCGGGTCCGAGGAGGCGACATCGCTGGTCAACGCCATTCTCGGCCTGTCCAAGGCGCTCGGCCTGCCGGTCACGGCCGAAGGCATCGAAAGCGAAGCGCTGATCGAGCAGCTCTACGAGGGCGGCTGCTCCGAGGGACAAGGCTTCCGCTTCAGCGAAGCCGTGCCACAGGAACAGGCGATACGGCTGCTTGGCCAAAGCGCGGTCGCCCGGGCATCGGCCTGAACCGGGTCACGGCCTGAGGCATTGTCCAAACGAGGTCAGATGCGCGGCGAAGCGTCGTCCGTCGCCTGCACCGGCTTGATGCAATCCACCGCCTCGAGCATCAGCGACGACACCTTGGCCGCCGGGAAAATGTCGACGAGGCTTGCCATGGCTTCCAGATCGAAGACGATGTCGACAGGCGGGTCACTGTCCAGCGACGCGGCGGAACGACCGAGCACTTCGCGACGGGCCCTGATCGCCGAAGCGGCGCGGCGCAGCAGCCTGCCGCGCTCGAATTTTGTCAGCCCGTCGATCTCGCCGGAAGCCCGGGTCAGTTCCGAGATGAGATGGTCCGTCGATCGAAGCCACATGCGCATGATCCCCCTGCGCATCTGTTAGCGCCTGGCGCGTGATTCTCCCAAGACCGTCAACCGGCCTCGCACAGGAATATGCGTGACAGGAGCGCCGGCTGGCGCCGCCAGATCATCTGGGCAGGCGCCATTCGGGACATCGACCCTCTGGAAAGCTCGGACGCGGCCGGCGGGCACACGGGAGCGCTTGGATCCGCTGCTTTCCCCCGATCGCGTAACCATCGTGCCGTCGCGGCGGGCGCGTTTACGGTCTGGCCCGTTCCAACGGAACGAAAGACCGCCGTGCACGTTGGCTCGAATAGGAATGCATCATGACCGACGCAGCGCTGAACGGCGCTGGAGGAGGTTCGCACTCCAGGGAGTCTCAGATGAGCACCACCACGCTTCTTGTCATCATCATTGTCATTCTTCTGCTCGGCGGCGGCTGGTTCGGCCGTGGACGCTGGTACTAAGTCACGCATTCAAGTTCGCACCGGTCACCGCGCGCCGCAGGTCGTGATGTTCCAGGCCGTGCTCTATTCCATGGCCAGGCAGGCTGGTGCCCACCTTGATATAACGCACCGCGCTTGATCCCGTCACGGGCGATAACCGCTGAGGACGGTCGAGAGCACACTGTCGCGACCTCTTTCCGCGCGTCCGATGCGGAGAAGAATATCGGTGGACAGGCCCGGAGAGGCAAGCACTGAAACGCAAGCCGTTGCGTGACTTCGATCCTGACCTGCCTCTATAGATTGGCTCCCTGCTGTACCCCGGAGCCTCCGCATGCCCGCTTCCCTCATCGCCGAACTTCGCGCCGCTTGCCCCAGCGCCATCGTCTGGGACAAGGCCGAGCTTGCAAGCCGCGATCCCGGCTTCGACGCCCGCAATTTCGGCGCTTCGGCTCTGGTTCGGCCGAGGGATACGGAGGGGGTCGCGGCGCTGGTGAGGTTCTGCGCGGCGCATGGGTTGAGCCTCGTCGCGCAGGGCGGACGCACCGGACTTGCCGGCGGCGCGGCGACGGTCGAGGGCGAGGTGATCTGCGACCTCGGCGCCTTGAACCAGATCGAGGAGATCGACCCGTTCGCGCGCACCGCCATCGTCCAGGCCGGCACGCCCTTGTCCGTGCTGCAGGAGGCGGCGGCCGGGCATGGCCTTGATCCCGGCATCGACCTCGCCGCGCGCGGCAGCGCCACGATCGGCGGCATGGTTTCCACCAATGCCGGCGGCATCATGGCCTTCCGCAACGGCACGATGCGCCACCGCGTGCTGGGCCTCGAGGCCGTGCTGCCCGACGGGCGGATATTCTCCGACCTCACCCGCGTGCTGAAAACCAGCGCCGGCTACGACCTGAAACATCTGTTCATCGGCGCCGAGGGCACGCTGGGCATCGTCACTCGCGTTGCGATCCGGCTCGAGCCCGTTCCGGGCGCCAGCGCCACGGCTCTTGTCGGCGTGCCCGACGCGGCGAGCGCGCAGCGCATCGTCCGCCATTTCCTGTCCTCGACATCAGCCAAGCTCACCGCCGCCGAGATCCTGTGGCAGCGCTTCGCCGCCGCCATGCGGCGCGCGCTCGGCTACCCTACCGGCCAGCTGCCATTGGACGCGCCTTGCCTGCTGGTGCTCGGGCTCGGCGCCGACAGCGTCGAGGCCGCGCAATCGGCGCTTGAGGAAGGGCTGGCCGCGATCTGGGAAGAAGCCGGCATCATCGACGGGCTGGTCGCCACCTCGCAGGCCCAGGCCGAGGCGATCTGGAGGCTGCGCGAGGAAACCGGCGAAATCGAACGCATGCACCATTTGCCGCCCTCCTTCGACGTCTCGGTGCCCGGCGGCGCCCTCGACGCCTATGTCGAGCGCATCGAGGCCGGGCTGAAGACGATCGACGCTGATTACGCGCCCTACGTCTTCGGCCATCTCGCCGACGGCAATCTGCACATCTCGATCAACACCGACGGCCCGCTTCCGCACGCGCTGCACGAAGCGATCGAGGACGTGCTCTATGAGGGCCTGAACGAAGCCGGCGGCTCGTTCTCGGCCGAGCACGGCGTCGGCCTCGAAAAGCGCGAAGCCTATGAGCGCCACGCCGACCCGGTGAAGCAGGCGCTGGCAAGGTCGATCAAGGAAATGCTCGACCCCGGCAATATGATGAACCCCGGCAAGATTATCGCGGTGGATTAAGGAAAAGCCGCGCCAGCTTGGCCAAGGCATGGCAGCCGCCTCTTTCTCCCCGTTTACGGGGAGAAATGCCCGGCAGGGCAATGAGGGGCAGCGCTGGCCTTTGCGAAGGGATTGGCTTCCTTGCAGAACCGGCCATCCCGTCAGTGCCGCTTGAAATACTGCACCTCGCGCTCGTGCTTCTCAGCCGCTTCGCGGGTGTCGAATGTGCCGAGGTTGCGGCGCTTGCCGGTCGTTTCGTCCTTCTTGCGCGAATAGAGGCGGTATTTTCCGTCTTTCAGCTTCCTGATCATCGGTCTCTCCTTGCGCGAAAGAAAAAGGGCCGGACCGTGGACGGCCGGCCCCTCTCCGCCTTCAGTCGCGATGTCTTCAGTCGCGATGTTCGGGCATGGCCTTGAGCTGGTCCTTGGTCCAGGCGGTGACGGCGTGGACATCGCCATCCTCGTCGCGCATGAAATCCAGTTCCCGCGCCCCGACGGCCACGGGCTTCGCGCCGATGCCCAGGAAGCCGCCGACATCAATGACGATCTGGCTGCCGTGGACATGATCGACGGAACCGATCTTCTCGTCATCGGGCCCGTAAATGGTGGCGCCGTCGAGCGTGTCCGAGTTCAATTCGGCATCGGTCAGCCGGACGTGATTGCTATGGTCCATGAGTGCATCTCCTTGGGTTGGGACATCAGCAACTTGGGAGATGGCGAAGGGTTCCCGAGCATTTCTGACGAAGGCTAGCCCTCTTTTTTGACAAGGGCTTATCCGGTTCGGCCGGACCTGCAACCAGATGGGCCCGCAACGGGCGGGCGTAGAAAGGGAGCGACACGGCAGCCTGCAGACCGACAAGCAGCCTCCGGCAGAGGACGACCATCCCTACTGCCTACTGCCTAGCTCCGCCGCTTCGCCTTGAGCCCCCGCGCCGCATGCTCGATCGCCGCGCGGTCGCTGCCCAGCCTGTCGATCAGTTCCAGCGCCTGTTCGTCCGATATGCCGGTGCGCGCCGCAAGTTCCTCCACCGTCAGCACATCGGCGCTGGCGATCTCGCGGGTCTCCGGCAACGCATCATCCGCCGTCAGCGGCAAGGCCGACTCCCTGTCGATCTCCGCCCGCGCCTGATGCCAGTGCCGCTCGGGATCGCCATGAACCCCGCCTTCGCGTTCCCAGATCTCATACGCGCGCTGCTGGATTTTCTCGTGCCGTTCGTCGCCCATGGTCGGTTCTTCCGGTTGCGTGCTGGATGAACGCCGCGTGGAGAGGAACGATCCGGAACTTCTGCGTGATCGTGGGGTGGGGTTGGCAACGCGATGGTGACTGCAACCGAGTGCCTACTGAGGAGTCGCCAACGAAGGCCGCACCGTGCCTCCGCGTACCATGCCTGAGATCTATTGAAAGTGCGACCAGCAGAGCGCCAATTCGCAAACTAATTATCAGCACGGCCTCATACTGATATCAGCGCAGGCCACTGAAAATAATCATGTATTACCAAGTACGCAATACTTGCTGTAACAAAAACGCCATCTCCAACGTGAAATGCAGATCCGATTCCTTCGTCGCCGTTTTTTTCACGACGATTGATGCCATGCAGCACCCGTATCGGAGGTATTGTTGCCTAATTCTATCATTGTTTTCACTTGCCATCAGCACCTCCCGCTACCTACGAATTTTCCTAAATTGGATCTGCAAAAAAGCGTGACAGTAAGAGCTATGTAAATAGACACTTCAAGAACGTAAATTCCACGCTTCCACCTACTCCCTCAGCCCCCTAATACCTCTTGACGCGACCATCACGTTCGAGTTTCCAATCGTCGCTCCTGCTAGCCGTCGCTGCGTCCCGGGGAGGTCTGGCTGTCGCGAACTGCGTGGACCGGTGGCCTTCATATCGAAGTTTGTAGATGTTCCGTTGAGCACGAAAAGCGTTTCTTTGTTCAAAGGAGGACTCAATGACACAGAACCCCTATTTGAAACCAAATCGGCTCCCCGATGTAATAGCTGCCATCACGTCACTGGGTACGTACAAATTCTACAAACTCAATGCCGAAGGCTGGGCAGACAGAATTTCGGGGCGCCAAAAGTCAGCGGAGCACTGGACTACAGTATTTAACGAGCATCCTGAATTTTTCCGCAAGGCAGCAGAGCACGACAAATTCTCTTTAGTTCTGCGCAGGCAATTTCCTCGCAATTTCGACGTCGACGCGGAGGCGGAAGTAAGCCCTGATCATCAGTTAACTGGAGATGCATACGATAAGATTAGCCGCAGGCCACTATCACCTGCGGAGCTTACCGCGCTCATTAATGTGTCGGTCAATCTGCATCAAGCCGCGTTAGGCGAAGACACTTCGCGCAAATGGTGGATCCCCTTGGCTTCCGCAGCGTTGAGTTTCGTAGGGGCGATCATCGGCGTATTGATCAGTCGGCTTGGATCATAGGCCTCCAGCCCCAGCGTGATTACGGCCGCCTAGCTACACATGTCGCCTGCTCGCTATTGGCTACTAACCTGCCACATCTCATCGTAGCAGCACAACAAGGTCAAACAAGCACCTTCACCCCTCCGCCTAGCCATACACCGCCGGCAGCGCATTCACCACCAACCCATCCAGCGACATCCTCCCGGCCCCCGCGATCGCCAGCACGAACATGCCGCCGGCGATCGCCAGGTCCTTTTCGAAATGCAGCAATTCGTTCTGGCTTGCGAAGTTGGTGTGGAAGAGGGTTGCGGTGGCCAGGCAGAACAGGCCGAGGCCGACGGCGCCGAGGCGGGTCAGCAGGCCGAGGCCGATGGAGAGCCCCGCCCCGAGTTGCAGCGCGATGGTTGCCACGAACAGCGGCAGGCCGACGCCCTGCGCGGCCATGGCCTTGGCGGCGGCGTCGAAATGGGTGGTGAGCGTCACGCCTTCATGCAGGAACAGCAGCGAAAGCAGCAGGCGTCCGGCCAGCAGGGCGATGTCCTTGACATGGAGCCTGTTGGCGAGGGTTTGCAGTTTTGTGGTGAGTTCGGTCGGTGTCATGGTCAGGCTCCAATCTTTTGAAACAGGCAGGCGCCGCGCGTCCAGGCGGGACGTGGAAAATGGCTGACGCCAAGAGGCGGATAGTCGAAAGGGCCGGAGCCGGCGCAATGGCGGACGATGCCGGCTCCGGCAAGGGGCGCCAGCCATGCGCGCCCGAAGCTGTGGTGCATTAAAGGTGGGGTTGTGCCATTCCCCCCGCTCCGTCTTGGCTTCGCCGAGCCACCCTGCCGGGGCTAGCCACTGGTCTCGCCCGTCCTTCGGCCCCCCGCTTTGCGGAGGGAGAGGAAAGGCGCCGCGCGTCTGCCTTACTTCGTGACCTTGGTGTCGATGGCCTTCCGCAGGTCTTCGAGTTCCTCGCAGCCGGCGGGGCAGAGTTTTTGCAGCGATGCCAGCTGCTCGTTGGCCTTGGGCATGTCGCCGGTCTCGACATAGAGCTCGCCCAGATATTCGCGGGCGGCCTTGTGGTCGGGCTTCAGCTCCAGCGCCTTGTTGTAGTAGGTCAGCGCGGTCTTGTAGTCGCCGGTCTTGCGCAGCGTGAAGCCGAGCAGATTGTAGACGTCGGCCTGCTGGTTGTCCTGCGCCAGGTCGCGCAACTGGGCCAGCGCGCCCTGATAGTCCTTGGCGTCGATCTTGGCCTTCACGGCGGTGAGATCGGGCGCGTCGTCGCCCTCTATGTCGTCGACGGCATAGGCCGGCATGACGGTGACGACGGGAACCACGGTCAGCACGGCAATTGCGCCGAGCAGGCCGAACAGGGCATGTCTGCTGAAATGGGAATGTCTCATTGTCTTTCTCGCTTGGGTTGGAGTTACCGGTTCAAATCTGAACGGGAGAGAAGCCGTAGGCGTTGCCGTCCTTGACGAAGGTGCCGGTGCCCGGGAACGGGAAGTGCGAACCGGAAATACGGATGTTGTCCGCAATCACCCGGTCGATGATCCTGTGGCGCGTGGCGATGGCCGTCGGCCCGTCCTGGTCGTAGCTGCCCTGCCATTCCGGATGCGGCGCCAGCAGCGCGGGCACGTACATGGTGTCGGCCGAGATCATGATCTGCTCCTTGCCGGAGTTGGCCAGGTACACCGAATGTCCCGGCGTGTGGCCGGGCGCGGCGATGATCTGGATGCCCGGCGCCACCTCGGCCCCGTCATCGACCAGCTTCCAGTTCTTCCACTTGGGAAAGTTTTCGGCGATGCGCTTGCCCGCCGGCTTGCGGCCCTCGGGCAGCTTGGCCAGCCGGCTGGGATCGGTCCACCAATTGTATTCGGTGGCGTTGACGATCAGCTCGGCATTGGGGAACACCGGCGCACTGGTGCCCTTTTCCATCAGGCCCCAGACATGGTCGGGGTGGAAATGCGAGATCATGATGGTGTCGATCGCCTTGTAGTCGATGCCGGCGGCAGCCATGTTGGCCGGCAGGTGCGTGGCGTTGGTCTGCCACTGGCCGACGCCCGAGCCGGCATCCATCATGATCAGCCGCCCGTTCATCCTGAGCACCACGACGGTGAGCGGAATGGGCATGAAATCGGTCGTCAGGCCCGCCTTGGCCAGCGCCGCCTTGGTTTCGTCCACCGAGGCGTTGGCGATGAAGGCGGGATCGTGCGGCTTGCGCCAGATGCCGTCATAGATGGCGGTGATCTCGATATCGCCGACCTTGTATTTGTAGAAGCCGACGGTGGGTTCAACCGGCGTCTGCGCGAAGACGGGACGGGTGAATTCCAGCGTGCCGGCCAGGCCGAAGGCGGCAGCGGCGGCGGCGGAACCCAGCAATGTGCGACGTGTCATGCTGAACATGGTGATCTCCTGTGTGAATGGGTGGCGAGGGGTGACGGAGGGCCACGCCACATGGCCCTCCGTCCTGATGCGGACCGGGTCGGGGCCTTGAGGAGCAGCCCCGAACCGTGAATTCAGTTGCCCGGCACAGGCGGGCCGACGAATCCGTCCTCATCAGTCTGCGGAGCGGTCTGGCTGGGGCCGGTCGTCACCTTGGTGTCGACCTTCTTCTGGTGCGCCGTGTAGGGGATCGAGGCGGTGGCGGCGCCGTCGACAGCGGCAAGCGGCTGATAGGAATTGTTGCCGCCATGGTCACTGCCGGCAAAGGCAGCGCTGGAGGCAAGCAGCATTGCAGCCACGCTGAGAGCGAGCTTGGTCATGTCCATAAGTCCTTGTTTCGGTTTCGGGGTGCGGGCCGGAACAATGGCCTCGCTACAGAGCAAGACCCGGGAGGGCGCGGGTTTATTCCCGGATGGCGTCAGATTTTTTTGGAGGGGGGAATCAGGGGATGGCGGGCGCAATGGACGGCCGCGCCCAGGACAATCGCTTTAATCGCCAAAGTCGGCGCCGCCCCTCATCGCCCTGCCGGGCACTTGTCCCCGTATAGTGACGGGGAGAAGGTACTTGGCCGCGGCCTCGGCGCCTATCTTGCAATGCTGACAATTGGCGAAATCGGCGAAGAGCGTCTTTCTCCCCGTTCCACGGGGAGAAATGTCCGGCAGGACAATGAGGGGCAGCGCCAACGCCGGAAAAAGCGTTTCCTACGGCTCAACGACCTCAGTATACGCCCTCACCTCGCCGTCCAGCCCGCGTATGCGCCAGTCCTCCCCGTCCCGGCCCTCGACATAACAAGGCCCGAGCGGCACCTTGCCGCCACCTTCCGGCAGGTCGAGCACATAGACGGGGTTGCAGATGCCCGACAGGCGCGCGCGCAGCGCGGCGGCCAGCGCCTGGCCGTGCGCAATCGTGGTGCGCCTGTGCGCCATGCCGCGCGCCAGGTCGCCATGGTGCAGGTAGTAGGGCTTGACGCCCAGCCGGTACATCAGCTCGCGGCAAAGCTCCTCCAGCACCTCGACCGTGTCGTTGACGCCTTTCAGGAGGACGCTCTGGTTCAGCAGCACGAAACCGCCTTGCCGCAACGCGCGGCAGGCGGTTTCGGTGGCGTCGGTGATCTCGCGCGCATGGTTGAAATGGGTGACGACGGTGACCATCAGCCGGCCCTGCAGGGCAGATATCAGCCCGGCTGTGACTCGCGAGGGCAGCGCCACCGGCACGCGCGTGTGGATGCGCAGCAGCCGCACATGGGCGATGGCCTCGATGCGGGCGCGGATTTCGGCCAGCGCCTTGTCGGGCAGCGACAGCGGATCGCCGCCGGTCAGGATCACCTCGCGGATTTCCGTGTGCTCGGCGATGTAGGCAAGCGCCGGCTCCAGCGCTTCGCGCGAATAGCCACGGCCGATCGAGGTCAGTGACTCCTTGCGGAAGCAGAACCGGCAATAGACGGCGCATTGATAGGTCGGGAACAGCAGCACCCGGTCGGCATGGCGATGCGTCAGCCGCGGCACCGGGCTGAAGCCGTTGTCTGCGATGGGATCGTCGAGCTCGCCCTCCTGCTCGACCAGCTCCTGCGGCTGCGGGATGACTTGAAGCCGGATGGGATCGGCGGGGTCGTTCCAGTCGATCAGGTCAAGGTAGGCTTTTGGAGCGCGGACCTTGTGGTTCGCGGAGGCCTCTTGTGCTGCCGCGCGCTCGGCTGGCGACAGCGGCAGGTGGTCGAGATCGCCGGCATGGCGCACGCCGGCGCGGACATCGGCCTGCCAGGCGGCGTCGGCGTCCGGGGCGGGCGCGGCGTCGGGCGCGTGAAGAAGGTTGGCGTTTGAAGTCATCGGGTTTCTCGGAGGGTGCGCAGGTTTGCGCGGACCTATCGGGCGGAAGGCGTGCGGGGTCAACCACCTGCTTGCCGCGGGATCGTCACCCGTCTCGTTCCTTCACACGCGACAGAGCGCCAACCTGTGTGAAAGGCCCCACCGACTTTCGCCGCATCGACCCCGGCGGCGATTTCGGGCATCTAATAACGGACAGCGTTCCATGGGGAGATGGACCGCCGCCAGGGAGGACTGCCATGACCAAGACACCAGCGCGCCTGCCGCGCTATGACGATGCGGTGCGGCACTTTCGCATCGAGGACGAAATCGCCCGGCTTCAGGGAAATCCCGCGACCGGCATCAACGCCTGCATCGAATGCTGCGATCGCCATACCGGGAAGAACCGGCTGGCGCTGCGCGCGATTTCCGCTGACGGCCAGCTGCGCGAATTCACCTTCGACCAGCTCAGCGAGATGTCGGCGCGGGTCGGCAACATGTTGAAGGCCGCCGGCGTCGGCCCCGGCGATGTCGTCGCCGGCATGCTGCCGCGCATTCCCGAACTGGTGGCTGTCATCCTGGGCGCCTGGCGCATTGGCGCGGTCTACCAGCCGCTGTTTACCGCCTTCGGCCCGAAGGCCATCGACCACCGGCTGAAGACCAGCGGCGCCAGGCTCGTCGTCACCAACACCGCCAATCGCGGCAAGCTCGACGAGGTGGAGGATTGCCCCCGCGTCGCCACCATCCTTGCTGCGGGCGAAGCCTTGCCGGCCGGCGACATCGATTTCCGCGCCGCCTTCGCCGCCGCCTCGCCCGATTGCGAGCCGGTCATGCGCAAGGGCGACGACCTGTTCATGATGATGTCGACCTCGGGCACCACCGGGTTCCCGAAGGGCGTGCCGGTGCCGCTCAGCGCGCTGCTGGCCTTTGGCGCCTATATGCGCGATGCCATCGGGCTGCGGCCCGACGACGTCTTCTGGAACATCGCCGATCCCGGCTGGGCCTACGGCCTCTACTACGCCATCACCGGCCCCCTGCTGCTCGGCATCGCCACGACGCTATACGAGGGCGCCTTCACCGCCAGGAGCACCTACGACATCATCGAACGCCTCGGCGTCACCAGCCTTGCCGGGTCGCCCACCGCCTTCCGCCTGCTGCTGGCCGAAGGGCCGAAGGCGGCGGCCGCCGTCAAGGGACGGCTGCGCGTGGTGAGCAGCGCCGGCGAACCGCTCAATCCGGAAGTGATCCGTTGGTTCGATGCCCATCTCGCCGCCCCCATCCACGACCACTACGGCCAGACCGAGAACGGCATGATGGTCAACAACCATCACGGCCTGTCGCACAAGGTGCGCGCGGGCTCCGCCGGCTATGCCATGCCCGGCTACCGCATCGTCGTGCTGGATGAAGCAGGCCGCGAGCTTGGCCCCAACCAGCCCGGCATCCTCGCCGTCGACATCGCCAACTCGCCGCTGCGCTGGTTCGGCGGCTATCACCGGTCGGAAACGCCCGCGATTTCAGGCGGCTATTACCGCACCGGCGACACCGTCGAGTTCGAGCCGGACGGCTCGATCTCCTTCATCGGCCGCGCCGATGACGTCATCACCTCGTCGGGCTACCGCATCGGCCCGTTCGACGTCGAAAGCGCGCTGATCGAGCATCCGGCTGTCAACGAGGCCGCGGTCGTCGGCGTGCCGGATCCGCGGCGCACCGAGATCGTCAAGGCCTTCGTGGTGCTGGCGGCGTCCCATCAAGCCAGCGAGGCGCTCGCCGAGGAACTGGCCCAGCATGTGAAAAAGCGGCTCTCGGCACACGCCTATCCGCGCGAAATCGATTTCGTCAAGGAATTGCCGAAGACGCCGAGCGGCAAGATCCAGCGGTTCCTGCTGCGCAAGGCCGAGGTGGAGAAGCGGACGCGGACCTGAGCCAGGCGGGGGGACACAGGCAGCGCCGAAGTCCCGACCACGGCCGGCTCGGGCTGGATCAGTGCGGCGCGGCGCCGGACCGATATAGCTGCCGCCAGGCCGAGCCGACGCGACCATCGAACCGCGATGCGAAATCGTGGGCGGCGACGTCTTCCAGGCCGTCATCGACCAGCGCCTCGATGCTTCGGCGCATCAAGGCGAGTTGCATTTCCCGGGCGTGTTCGAAATCCGCCTCGCTCATGATCGCCATGACGTGGTAGGCGACAACCGGCTGGCCCAGGCACGATAGCAGGGCATTCGCCTCGGCCGTCACTGCCGTCACTGCTTCTTCGATCTTCATTCCGGCGCTCCTCATCAAAAATGATGCTGACGCCTCCCCGTTCGGCGACGGTGTTCCGCCGCTTCTGTTTTTGGAATTCTGCCTGTCGTGCACGGACAAAACCGGCGCGCCAGTTCAACGATTGCTCTATTGTTTCAGGCCCCTGGGAGAACCCCGTTGACAAAAATCAGTATCCTGCAAATTTGAATCAAAGGCGACAGGATAGTTAATTGATGGTTAATGCGGCACGCTCGCACGGCCGCCGCCGCACAATAGCCAAGAAGCCAAGCGATGTGCTGCCGAAACGGGAGGGTTACATCATGCGGTTGGTCTGGACGCTCATCTTCGCGCTGGCGAGCGGCGCTGCTTTCGCGGCCTCGCCGGAGGACGACTACATCGCCGCGCGCGACAAGGCGATTGCGGCCATCGCCGCCCTCAACAACGACAACGCGCCGGTGGAAACGCTCGATGCGGCCGACGCCAAGGCCAGGGCCGACCTCGAATCTCGTCTGTCCACCCTGCTCGGCCCCCTGACGGTCGCGGATTTTCCGCCGACCGGCACCATCAACCTGGAAAGCCTGAGCGACGCCGATGTCGGATACGGCATGCTCGACGGGCTGCGATACGCCAAGAGCGACGATGGTCCGAGCCTCGTCGCAACAACGCGGGGACTGCTCGATCGCTGGCTCCAGTCCAGGGCAGCGGATACCGATACGGGGCTCAGACTGCCCACCGGCATCGATGAGGCGCTGAAGCTCGATGCCTTCTACACACAGGCGATCACCAGCGACGCCGCCTTCTCGGGAACGCTCGACTTCCCGCTGAAGAAGCCCGAGGGCGCCGACATCGCTATTGCGCGGCTCGGCGGCTGGACGCAGGATGTCGGTCCGATCTACGAGCAGCAGGTCGTGGTCACGCTCGTCAAGGGCGACAAGGTCATGATCGCCACGGCGCCCGCGAACCCCGCCGTTCCCAGGATCGACGCCTGTGACATGTTGTGGACCTCGGCCAACGACGCCGCCCAGAAGCTGGCCGCCCAGGCTTCCGAGCAGAACGACGAAAAGGCGTATGACACCGCCAATGCCGCCTGGGAAAAAGGTGACGGCGACTATCGCGCCTGCATGGCCCAGCGCCTGCCGGGCGACCCCGCCTTCCCCGCGCTTGTCGCCCAGGCGCAGCAGCTTGCCGATAACATGGCCGGCAAATAGGCCTCTCGGCGGCGAAGGATTTCAACCTACCGGGAGCATGCGGCCGACCGAAAAGAACCGAGCGACAGCGCCCCTCGGCGCTGCCGCTAGCGGAACCACTATTCGAACTCTTGTCGCTTGCTGAAAGCTGTGTTGCGCGCTATCGGCTGCAACGCAAGCATTCCGGGCTGCCGCGGGTGTCTAGGGGCCAGGACGATCTGGCCGTTCCAAAGGGTAGTTACATTGCGATTGTTCAGACCTTTGGTACGCACGCTCAACAGCAACCCGCTGGTCCTGCGCGTAAAATACGTCCGTGACGTCGTCCGGAGAAACTATTTCCGTTCGAGGGCCTCGGCCGAGGGAGCGGCTTTCGCCGATGCCTTGAAACAGACCGGCTCGACGCGGTTCTGTTTCGTGGTCGCCTTCAACACGCCATGGGTCATCGATGCGATGACAAAAGCCTGGTCGATGTACTCCAGGAACATGACGCTCGTGGTCATCGACAATTCATCGAACGCCGCCGCGCGCGACGCCATCGGCCGCATCTGCGTCGCCAGGGGGATAAAGTATTTCGCCCTCCACAAGAACCCGGAGCGTCACCCTTCCCGGTCCCATGGCGTGGCGCTCAACTGGATCTTCCATCATGTGATCAGCCGGCTGGAGCCAGACCTGTTTGGCCTCCTCGATCACGACTGCATTCCGATCGCACCTCTGGACATTCCAAGTCAGCTTACCGACAAGATCGGCTACGGCGTGAAACGCGATGCCACCACCAATTATCTGTTCACAGCGGGCCCGAATGAGCCCGGATGGTATTTCTGGCCCGGATTCTGCTTTCTGAAATTCTCGGCCGTGCGTGGTCTCGACCTTGATTTCACCCCGCGCATGGAGTGGGGAATGGACACCGGCGGCGGAAATTGGCCGCTGCTTTATTCCCACCTGAAGCTGGACGATATCGCGATCGCGTATGAAACGGTCGTCACCGTCCACGCCGAAGGCACGGAAGGAAGCCACCAACTGGTCGATGGAAAGCTGTTTCACGTCCTGGGCGCGGCCGACAAGAAGTCCACCGTAAACAATGACGGCTACGGCAAGCGCCTGTCGACCTATATCTGGAACACCCATCTCGGCGGCGTCGAGGGGCGGATCGTCAACGATTTTTGAACCTGGATCGGGTCATCGTTTCCCGACGGCGCGGAATTGCTGCATCTTGTGCCGTCACGCGTTTCCGGACGGAAAATCGCACCGCACTTTTCCCGGAATGATCTAGCTCCGCAGCCCCGGCGCTTCCTGCCCGGTGCGTTCGACATACTCCGTATAGCCGCCGCCATAGGTGTGGATGCCCTCGGGCGTCAGTTCCAGCACGCGGTTGGAAAGTTTCGCCAGGAAGTGGCGGTCGTGCGAGACGAACAGCATCGTGCCTTCATACTGCGACAGGGCGTCGATCAGCATTTCCTTGGTGGCGATGTCCAGATGGTTGGTCGGCTCGTCCAGCACCAGAAGGTTGGGCGGATCGAACAGCATCAGCGCCATCACCAGTCGCGCCTTTTCGCCGCCTGAAAGCACGCGGCATTTCTTGTCGATCTCGTCGCCCGAAAAGCCGAAGCAGCCGGCGAGCGCCCTGAGCGGCGCCTGCCCCGATTGCGGGAACGCGTCTTCCAGCGTCTGGAACACCGTGCGCTCGCCGTCCAGAAGGTCCATGGCGTGCTGGGCGAAATAGCCCATCTTCACGCTCGGGCCGCGCGCCACCGTGCCGTCGTCGGGTTCGGAAGCGCCGGCCACCAGTTTCAGCAGCGTCGATTTGCCGGCGCCGTTGACACCCATGATGCACCAGCGCTCGCGCCGGCGGACCTGGAAATCCAGCCCGTCATAGATGGTGCGGCTGCCATAGCGCTTGTGGATGTTCTTCAGCGTCACCACGTCCTCGCCTGAGCGCGGCGCCGGCTGGAACTCGAAATTCACGACCTGGCGGCGCTTGGGCGGCTCCACCTTGTCGATCTTGTCCAGCTTCTTCACCCGGCTCTGCACCTGTGCCGCATGCGAGGCGCGTGCCTTGAAGCGCTCGATGAAGGCGATCTCCTTGGCCAGCATCGCCTGCTGGCGGTCAAACTGCGCCTGCTGCTGCTTGTCCGCGATGGCGCGCTGCTGCTGGTAGAATTCGTAATTGCCCGAATAGGCGGTGAGCGAACCGGCGTCGATCTCGACGATCTTGTTGACGATGCGGTTCATGAACTCGCGGTCGTGCGAGGTCATCAGCAGCGCGCCGTCATAGTTCTTGAGGAAGGATTCCAGCCAGATCAGGCTTTCGAGGTCCAGATGGTTGCTCGGTTCGTCGAGCAGCAGGGCATCGGGGCGCATCAAGAGGATGCGTGCCAGCGCCACGCGCATCTTCCAGCCGCCCGAGAGTTTGCCGACATCGCCGTCCATCATCTCCTGGGAGAAGCCGAGACCATCCAGCACCTCGCGGGCGCGGCCATCCAGCGCGTAGCCGTCGAGTTCCTCGAAGCGATGCTGCGCCTCGCCGTATTTCTCGATGATCTCGTCCATCTCGTCGGCGCGGTCGGGGTCGCCCATGGCGGCCTCCAGCTCGCTCATCTCCCGGATCAGCTCGCTCACCGGCCCGGCGCCGTCCATGGTTTCGGCGACCGCGCTGCGGCCACCCATCTCGCCGACATCCTGACTGAAATAGCCGATGGTCACGCCGCGATCGACCTGCACCTGGCCCTCGTCGGGCAGTTCCTGCCCGGTGATCATGCGAAACAGCGTGGTCTTGCCCGCGCCGTTGGGGCCGACGAGACCAACCTTCTCGCCTTTCTGCAAGGCAGCCGAGGCTTCGATAAAGACGATCTGCCGGCCGTTCTGCTTGCCGATGCTTTCGAGACGAATCATGGATTTTCCGGGGAGATCTGGAAATTGAAGGAGATTTTCCCCGGGCCCTTACGACATCGGCGGCGCCGGTGGAAGCGCGCAAATTGTCCACGCGTGAAGACTTGCCTCGGGAGCAAGCATGTCGCATCGGGCGCTATCGCGCCGTATGACCGATCACCGTGCGGCTTCCGGCAAGCCAGGCTCCGTGGTTGCATCGAGACTGGAGCGGTCCGCTCCGCCGATTTCCCCGACCAGCCTCAGATACTCGGCCTCCGGCTGGCCATAGCCATCGGCCATCGCCTTGAGCCCGTCGCGGTCCCTGACCAGGATTTCGCCACGCCGGGCGCGGATGAGCCCGCGCCCTTCAAGCAGCTGGAGCGCCAAGGTGACGCCCGGCCGCCTGACACCCAGCATGATGGACAGGAACTCGTGGGTCATCGAAAAATGGCTTCCTACGACCCGGTCGTCGCACATCAGCAGCCACCTCGCCAGGCGGTCTTCCAGTTTCAGCCGGGCATTGGTCAGCGCCGTGTAGCTGGTCTGGATGTGCAGGCAATGAACATAGCGTAGCAGGAACAGGCGCAGCGTCGGGCTCGCCACCAGCACTTCGCCGAACCGACCCGCGTCGATGCGCAAGGCATGCCCGGCCAGCTGGACGCGGCAGTCATGCGTGGCATGCTCCACGCCCATGACCAGCGGCGAGCCGGTCATGCCCTCGAAGCCGATGAAACCAACTTCGGCATCGCCGTGCTTCAATGTCCGGGCAATCACCGAACCGAGACCATCCTCGAGAAAGTACACCACGTCGATCCGCGCCCCCGCCGCCTCCAGCGTCGCTTTCGCATCGAGCGGGCAGTGCTGGAGGAATGGCTGAAGGCGAGCCAGGTCGTCGGCGCTCATTCGGCGCAGAAGTTCGTTTCTGTGCGGGGCTTGTTGGGGCTCGGCCATGCCGGCATTGGCCCAGCAATATCGCCCCGCGTCTTTGCGCAAGATCAAAAAGATCGCGCTTTGGGAACGCTAATCGCGTTGCCGAAGGTCTGGACCAGACCTGGTATGGCGGCGCCCGGCCACAGCCGCCCGGGATACGGACTGCTGACATGTCGGAACCTGATCAGCCTCGGGAACTTGTGACTGAGGGCAGCGAACCAAGAACGACGACCCGAGAACAAAACAAGGAAGAACAAGCCATGGCCAAGTCTCCAAGCCGGAATGCCGGCAACCAAGCCATCATCCATGACCAGAAACTGGTTCGGGGCGAAGGCGGCGAACTGCACCAGCATGCCGGTGGCGCCACCCCTGTGCTGACGACCGCGCAGGGCGGGCCGGTCGCCGATGATCAGAATTCGCTGAAGATCGGCGCACGCGGCCCGACGGTTCTGGAGGACTTCCATTTCCGCGAAAAGATCTTCCATTTCGACCACGAGCGTATTCCCGAGCGCGTCGTGCATGCGCGCGGCTATGGCGCGCACGGCTATTTCGAAACCTATGAGTCCCTCGCCAAATACACGCGCGCGGACATCTTCCAGCGCGCCGGCGAAAAGACGCCGGCCTTCGTCCGCTTCTCCACAGTGGCCGGCAACAAGGGCTCGGCGGACCTGGCGCGCGACGTGCGGGGGTTTGCCGTCAAGCTCTACACGAAGGAAGGCAACTGGGACATCGTCGGCAACAACATGCCGGTGTTCTTCATCCAGGACGCGATAAAATTCCCCGACCTCATCCATTCCGTGAAGGAAGAGCCCGATCGCGGCTTTCCCCAAGCGCAATCGGCGCATGACAATTTCTGGGATTTCATCTCGCTGACGCCCGAGAGCATGCACATGATCATGTGGGTCATGTCCGACCGGGCCATCCCGCGCTCGCTGCGTTTCATGGAAGGGTTCGGCGTCCACACGTTCCGCATGGTCAACGCCAAGGACGAATCCACCTTCGTGAAGTTCCACTGGAAGCCCAAGCTCGGCATGCAGTCCGTGGCCTGGAACGAGGCGGTGAAGATCAACGGCGCCGATCCGGACTTCCATCGCCGCGACCTGTGGGACTCGATCCAGGCCGGCAATTTCCCCGAATGGGAGCTGCAGATTCAGCTGTTCGACCAGGCCTTCGCCGACAGCTTCGATTTCGACGTTCTCGATGCCACCAAGCTGATCCCCGAGGAAATCCTGAAGCCGGTGCCGGTCGGCCGCCTCGTGCTCGACCGCATGCCCGACAATGTCTTCGCCGAGACCGAGCAGGTCGCGTTCATGACCCAGAACGTGCCGCCCGGCATCGATTTCTCCAACGACCCGCTGCTGCAGGGCCGCAATTTCTCCTACCTCGACACGCAGATAAAGCGGCTGGGCGGGCCCAACTTCACGCATATCCCGATCAACGCGCCAAAATGCCCGTTCCACAATTTCCAGCAGGACGGCCACATGGCCATGCGCAATCCGGTCGGCCGCGTGAACTACCAGCCGAATTCCTTCGGCGAAGGCCCAAGGGAATCGCCGCAGCGCGGTTTCCGCTCGTTCGCCGAGGAAGAGCAAGGACCAAAGCAGCGCATCCGCGCGGAAAGCTTTGCCGATCACTACAGCCAGGCGCGGCAGTTCTACATCAGCCAGACGCCGCCGGAGCAAGGCCATATCGCCGATGCGCTGACCTTCGAGTTGAGCAAGGTGCAGACCCCGGTCATCCGCGAGCGGATGGTGTCTCACCTCCTCAACATCGACGATGGCCTGGCAGCCAAGGTCGGCGACGGCCTCGGGCTGAAGGCGATGCCGAAGCCCGCCGACGCGGCCATCGCCACGCGGCGGGACTTGGCCGAAGCGCCGTCGCTCAGCATACTGGCGAAAGGGCCGGACCGCTTCGAGGGCCGCAAGCTCGGCATCCTGGTGACGGACGGCACCGACGCGGCGCTGCTCAAGGCGTTGACCGGCGCGCTGGCAAAGGCCGGCGCCAGTTTCGAGATCATCGCCCCGAAGGTCGGCGGCGCCAAGGCCAGCGACGGCAGCCTGATCGAGGCGCAGCAGATGATCGGCGGCGGCCCTTCCGTGCTTTACGATGCCGTCGCCTTGCTGCCTGCGGCAGGCGCGATGGCCGCATTGGTCAAGGAAGCGACGGCGCGCGACTTCGTGGCTGACGCCTTCGCCCATTGCAAGTTCATCGGCTATGTCGATGCGGCGATGCCGCTTCTGGAAAAGGCTGGCATCGCCGGCATGCTCGACGATGGCTTCGCTCACCTCGCCGGCCCCAAGGACGTTTCGAACTTCCTGACGCTGCTTGGCGCGCTGCGTTTCTGGGGGCGTGAGCCGAAGGTGAAAATGTAGGGCTAAAGCATCCCCGGGAAAGCGTGGAGCGCTTTCCCGGGGAATTGCGCGGAACTAAGGGATAGAGCGCGGCGGCGTTTGCGGGAAACGGTAAACCGCTCTCTAACGCATCAATCCAGCCGCGCGCAGGGCATCCTCGATGACCTTGGTGATACCTGCGGATGAACCGCGAGCCGCGGGCGCCGGCTCGTGCGCCGGCTCGACCCGTACCGCACGTGGCTTTTCCTCCGGCTTATAGGTTCGCACCGCCGTGCCGGACGCGGGTGCGGCCGAGGCGGTGTCCGTTTTCGCCTGGCGGCGTGCGCCAGCCGCGGCGATGCCCCAGAACCGGGCGATATGGCGTGTGGAAGATATCCCCGCATCCAGCATGAACGGGCCTGCATGGCCCAGGCCGTCATCGCCATTCGTCTTCAATGGCGTGCCATGGCCCATGCCGGCAATGGCATACCTCTCGACGAGTTCGCGGCCATCGCCGTCGCACCAGACCTGACGTTTCTGTCCATCGACGGTTTCCACGCGCGTCGGGCTGGCGCCAAGCCCATGCACCCCTTGCCATTGAGCGAGGATTGCCTCCGCGTTGGACGGCACGACGGTGGTGTCGGCCGAGCCCTGCCAGAGCGAAATCCTCGGCCAGGGGCCCTTGTGCGGCGAGGCCTCGCGCAAGTGCTTCTGCAGTTCGGCCTTGGACGGACCGCCATGGCCACGCATGCGGTCGAAGGCCTCGGGGATCGTCGAGGCGCTGCCATGAGCCAGGCCCGCAATGATGGCGCCGCCGGCGAACACGTCCGGATAGGCGGCCAGCATTGCCGCCGCCATGGCGCCGCCCGCCGACAGGCCGGTGATGTAGATGCGATTGCGGTCGAGGCCATGGGCGACGACCAGCGCTTCGATCATCTGGCGAATGGAAAGCGCTTCGCCGCTGTCGCGGCTGGTGTCGCCGGGCACGAACCAGTTGAAGCAGAGATTGGCATTGTTGGCGCGTTGCTGCTCGGGAAACAGAACCGCGAACCCCTCCTGCTCCGCGAGCTGTGACCATCCGGAACCATGATCGTAAGCCGCGGCGCTCTGGGTGCAGCCATGCAGCACGACGACGAGCGCTCTATTCTCGGGCATGTTCACGGGGATATAGGCGCGTGCCCGCAAGGCGCCGGGATTGGAGCCGTATCCGGTCACATCCGACAATCGATCCGCATAGTCGTCGTGCGAAGTGCCTTGCCGGCCGCGCATGGCGCTCAGGCGAGCGATCGTGTCTGAGATGTTTCGCAACTCGATATCCTTGGCCGCCGGATTGGCGGATGTCCGCGCACAACGCACACGCAGCAATATCGTTGCTGCACTGCACAATAACAAGCGGCAACGTATCCGGCGCGGCGCTTTCCCTTGCAGGCCAGCTATTTCGAGTCGTGGAAAATAATCCCCACCGTATGCCGCATCCCCGACCGCAGGCGGCTTACACCGTGCCTGAGATTCACGCGGTAATTGCCCTTCGTGCCCTGCACAGGGCGGTTGTGCACGGCAAAGACCACCGCGTCGCCTTGCCTGAGGGGCACCACTTCGACGCGGCTCTGCATGCGCGGGCGTTGTTCGGTCAGGCAGAACTCGCCGCCGGTGAAATCCTCGCCGGGCTCCGACAGCAGGATCGCCACCTGCAGCGGAAAGGCGAGATCGCCATAGAGGTCCTGGTGCAGGCAGTTGAAGTCGCCGGGCACGTATTGCAGCAAAAGCGGCGTCGGCCGTGTCTGGCCCTGGTCGTGGCACTGCTTCAGGAACACGGCGTGCTCGGACGGGTAGAGCTGGGCCTGTCCCATGCGCTTATTCCATTCGTTGGCGACCGTCGCCAGCCTCGGATAGAGCGCGCCGCGCAGGCTGGCGATCAGGTCGGGCAGCGGATAGCGGAAATAGCGGTACTCGCCCTTGCCGAAGCCGTGGCGGGCCATGTGGATATGGCTGCGGAAATGGCTCTCGTCGGGGTAGAGGCCGGCGATCCGCCGGCACTCGTCCGGCGACAGGAGTTTCTCCATCACCGCGCAGCCATGGCCGCTCAATTCGTCGCCCAGCGCCGCCCAGTCATATCGAGCGACGCGAGCCTCCGTCAGCCGGGCGGCGGCGTCTGTCGAACGTATGGTCATGGCCTTGATCTCCAGCGGTTTTCCTCCTTGAGCGTCGTCGAAACGGCGCCGGCAAGCCACCCGTTTCCTGCGTGGTTGCCGGAGAGGCCGACACCGACGCCGGCCGCTTTGTTTCCAAATTTTTCCGGAGAAAACCGACGCCTCCCTTGCCGATGTCGGGACACATTCCATTTGACTGGACACATCGCGCGAACCGATGCCTATTTCGCACGCCGGGGATGCGGACAAGCAAGGAGCAACCCATGATTGCGCTGAACGTGAACGGCCAGGATCGCAACGTCGATGTTCCCGACGATATGCCCCTGCTCTGGGTCTTGCGCGACGTCATCGGCCTGACCGGCACGAAGTTCGGATGCGGCATCGCCCAGTGCGGCGCCTGCACGGTGCAGCTCGACGGGCAGCCCGTCCGCTCCTGCGTCCTGCCTGTCGCCTCGGTGGGGGCGCGGCACGTCACCACCGTCGAGGCGATCGGCGCCACGCAATCGGGCAAGAAAGTGCAGCAGGCCTGGCTCGATCTCGAGGTCATCCAGTGCGGCTATTGCCAGTCCGGCCAGATCATGTCCGCCTCGGCGTTGCTGGAACGAAACCCCAACCCGAGCGACAGCGACATCGACGCGGCCATGTCCGGCAATATCTGCCGATGCGGCACCTACACGCGCATCCGGGCGGCGATAAAACAGGCCGCCAAGGCCTGAAGGACGGGAGACAGCCAGCATGAGCAAGCCATTCTTCTCCCCGAAAACAAGCCCCTCACCGAAATCAGGCGCCACGCGCCGGACCTTCCTGCAGGGCGGCGGCCTTGTGCTGGGCTTCGCCATGCTCGGCGCCGGCATCAGGCCGGTGCTTGCCGCGACCGACCCTGTCGAGGGCGACGTTTCCGCCGCCTTCGCGCCCGATGCCTTCATCCGCATCGATACAGACGGCAAGATCACCTTCATCCTGCCCAACATCGAGATGGGACAGGGCACGCATACCGGCGAGGCCACGCTGATCGCAGAGGAGCTGGAAGTCGGCCTCGACCAGGTGAGCGTCGTCGACGCGCCGCCCAACGACAAGCTCTATGCCACCGCCGCCCTTGGCGGCCAGGCGACGGGTGGCTCCACGTCGATGCGCGCCACCTGGGAATCGCTGCGCAAGGCCGGCGCCACGGCGCGCATGATGCTGGTTGCGGCGGCGGCCGCGCAATGGTCGGTTCCGGTGTCGGAATGCGTGGCCAAACTGGGTGTTGTCACGCACCAGCCGACCGGCAGGCAGCTTGCCTATGGCGCGCTTGCCGACGCGGCGGGCAAGCAGCCGGTGCCGAGCGACGTCAAGCTCAAGGATCCCAAGGATTTCGAACTGATCGGCAAGTCGCTGCGCCGGGTCGACACATCAGGCAAGGTCAACGGCGCGGTGGTTTATGGCATCGACGTGCGCGTGCCCGGCATGAAGGTAGCGACCGTATCCGCCTCCCCGGTCCTTGGCGGGACGCTGGGGGATGTCGACGAGAAAGCCGCGCGCGCCATTCCGGGCGTACGCGACATCGTGCGGCTGCCCAATGCGGTGGCCGTCATCGGCGATCATTTCTGGGCGGTGAAGAAGGGGCTGGCGGCACTCGACATCACCTGGAACGACGGCGCCAACGCCAAACTCGGCAGCGCCGATATCATGGCCGCATTGAAAGCCGCGTCCGAGCACAAGGCGCCGATCATGGCGCGCAAGGAAGGCGATGTCGAAGGCAAGCTGAAATCGGCATCGAAGACAGTCGAGGCAGCCTACGAACTGCCGTTCCTCGCCCATGCGCCGATGGAGCCGATCAACTGCGTCGTGCATGTGCGCGCCGACGAATGCGAGATCTGGGTCGGCACGCAGGTGCCGACCCAGGCGCAGGCCGGCGCGGCACAGGTCACCGGCTTTCCGCCAGACAAGATCATCGTCCACAATCATCTGATCGGTGGCGGCTTCGGCCGCCGGCTGGTGGCTGAATCAGTGGCGCAGGCCGTGGCGATCGCCAAGCAGGTCAGCTATCCCGTCAAGGTGATCTGGACCCGCGAGGAGGACATCCAGCACGACCTCTACCGGCCCGCCTATTACGACCGCATCTCCGCCGGGCTCGGCCCGGACGGCCTGCCGACGGTCTGGATCGACCATGTCGCCGGCGGCTCGGTGCTGGGCAACTACATTCCCGGCGGCTGGCCGGAAGACAAGCTCGACGACGACGCCGTCGAGGGCGCGGTCAAGCCGCCCTACGACCTGCCGGTCATCCAGGTCGACTGGGTGCGCCAGGATCCGCCGGTGCCGATCACCTGGTGGCGCGGCGTCGGCTCCACGCACAATGTCTTCGTCGTCGAAAGCTTCATGGACGAACTCGCCCACGCGGCGGGCAAGGACCCCGTCGAGTATCGGCGGGCGCTGACGAAGAACCAGCCGCGCGCGGCCGGCGTGCTGGAACTGGTGGCCGAGAAATCAGGCTGGGGCACGCCCATGCCGGCCGGCTCGGGACGCGGCATCGCCCTGCACGATGCCTTCGGCAGCTACATGGCGGCGGTTCTGGAAATCTCGGTGGCGCCCACCGGCGAGATCACGCTGCACCGGGCGGTGGTGGCGGTGGATTGCGGCATCGCCATCAATCCCAACACCGTCGAGGCGCAGATCGAGGGCGGGCTGATCTTCGGCCTGTCGGCGGCGCTCTACAGCGGCATAACCTTCACCGATGGCCGTGTCGACCAGAGCAATTTTCACGACTACCGCATCCTGCGCAACAACGAGGCGCCGAAGATCGAGGTCTATCACGTCAAGAGCCTGGAATCGCCGGGCGGCATCGGCGAGACGGCGACGGTCTCGGCGGCTCCCGCGCTCGCCAATGCGATCTTCGCCGCGACGGGAAAGCGCCTGCGCGGCCTGCCCTTCGACCGCAACCAGCTTAAGAGCGACGGCGCCGACAAGACCAGCGTGTCGATGATGCCGCCGCTCGGCGTGCCCGTGCTGGCGGCACTGGCGGTGCGCGACGAGCCCGATGACTCAAAGCCCGAGGCGGCGTAACGATGAGAAGACTGGGCCGCATTATTCTCGCCGCCGTGGTGGTCATTGCTGCTGCCGTAGCGGTGTTCCTGTTCAAGCCGGCATCGCTGCCGGATGTCTCCGCGGCGCAGGCCGCCTTACCCACCGGCCAGGCGCTGATCGATCGCGGTGAATATCTGGCGCGCGCCGCCGACTGCGTTGCCTGCCACACGACGGCGGGGGGCAAACCCTATGCGGGCGGCCTCGCCTTCAAGCTGCCGTTCGGCACGCTCTATTCGCCAAACATCACCGCCGACAAGGAAACCGGCATCGGCGACTGGACCGATGCGCAGTTCGTGCGCGCCCTGCACCAGGGCATCGGCTGGCAAGGCGGCAATCTCTATCCGGCCTTCCCCTATGCCACCTATGCGCGGATGACCACGGAAGACGCGCTGGCGATCAAGGCCTATCTGTTCAGCCTGCCTGTGGTGCACGCGGACAGGCCGAAGAACGATCTCATTTTCCCGTTCAACCAGCGTTATATGATGCGCTTCTGGAACCTGCTGTTCGTGCCGAGCGGCCCGCTGCAACCCGATCCGCAACAAAGCGCGGACTGGAACCGTGGCGCCTATCTGGTCGAAGCCATGGCGCATTGCGGCGAATGCCACACGCCGCGCAACCTGCTCTATGCCCTCGACAACGGCAAGAAATTCGCCGGCGCCGAACTGCAGGGCTGGAAGGCTTACAACATCAGTTCGGACAAGCGCACCGGCATCGGCGGCTGGAGCGACGAGCAACTGGCCGATTATCTGTCCAAGGGTCATGCCGACGGGCGCGGTTCGGCGACGGGCAGCATGGGTGAAGCGGTCGACTACAGCCTGCGCCATCTGACGCCCGAGGACATCAAGGCGATCGTCGCCTATGTGAGAACCGTGCCGCCGCAGGCGAGTTCCGACCAGGCCATCGTCGAGGCTGAACCGGCCACGCTCAAGGCGTCGACCGCCTATGCCCCTGCTCCGGACGCTGCGGCTCCGGACGCTGCGGCGCAAGGCGGGCTTGGCCTGAAACTGTTCCAGGGCGCCTGCGCCAGCTGCCACGGCTGGAACGGTGAAGGGCTGCAGACGCCCTATGCCGCGCTGCGCGGCAGCCGCACCGTCAACGATCCCGACGGGACCAATCTGATCCAGGTCATCCTCAAGGGGGCGCACATGACGACGCCGACAGGCACCCAGGCGATGCCCGCCTTCGCCAACGCCTATTCGGATGTCGAGATCGCGGCGCTCGGCAACTACGTTCTCGGCCATTTCGGCGGCAAGCAGTCGGCGATCACGCCGGCCGACGTGGCGAAGGCGCGAGCGCAATAGCACCAATGCAGGCCCGGCGGCGATAGCACCGCCGGGCCTGTCGAATGATCGCTCATGCCTTGATCGCCCGCGACGCGATCTCGCTCTCAAGCAGCGCGCGCTTGCTCTCGACGCCCCAGCGATAGCCCGACAGCGTGCCGTCATCGTGGATGACACGATGGCAGGGAATGCCCAGAGCGATCGCGTTGGCCGCGCAGGCATTGGCGACAGCACGCACGGAGCCGGGCTTGCCGATGCGCCGCGCGAGCGCGCCGTAGCTGATCGTGGCGCCGGTCGGAATGGTGCGCAGCTCGTCCCACACGCGCCGCTGGAACGGCGTGCCCCGGCTCACGTCAAGCGGCAGGTCCAGCTCCTCGCCCGGATTGGCGATGAATCTGATGACGCTGGCCAAGACAGGGCGCAGCCCTGCCTCGTCGCGCCGATGCCGGGCCGCCGGAAAGCGGCCGGCAAGGTCGAGCATCAGTTCGTCTTCATCCTCGCCGATGGCGATGGCGCAGACGCCAACAGCGCCGCGGGCAACCAGAACCATGCCGAGCGTGCCGTCGCCGATCGCGAAGGCGATCTCGTTCGAACCGCCCGCGCGTCTTGTCGGCCGAGGCGGGAAAGTGGCGGTGTTCATTGTCTCGATGGCATTGATGTCCAGGCGTTCCATCCGTTTCACTCCTTGTGGACTGTTGATGTCCGACATTAGGATGCCGGCCATCCGCGCTCACTCCGCTCCTTGCTTTCAAATCGATTTTGGTTGCGGCCGGCCGCTCGAAAAGAGCGGACGTCAGGCGATGCGCGTCATCGTCGTGCCGCCGAGCAGGAAAACCTCGCCCGTGGCGAGCCGCAGCTCGACATCACCACTCTCGGACAGGCGCCAGCTGGCGCGGCCGTCATCAACAAGCCGGCCGATACCGGCGAACACCAGCGCCTTGGCACGGTCGGCGGAAGACTCCGCAATCGACTCAGGGGCATCCATGGTGCTGCCGGGTTTGCTGCCGCGCTTCGTCCCCTGCACCCCCGTCGGCGGCATCATCCCCTCCCCGGCTACAGCGCGCCGCGAAAGGTGAGGTTGACGCGCATACGGCCGAGCACCTCGTGCTCGCCGTCCTTCAGCTCCGAGACGCCGTGGAAGCAAAGCCGCGACGGCCCGCCCCAGACGGCGATGTCGCCATGGCGCAGCGCGTATCTGCGGACCGGGTCGGTGCGGTTGAGGCCACCGAACTGGAAGATGGCGGGCAGGCCGAGCGAAACCGAAACGATCGGCCGCGAAAAATCGCGCTCGTTGCGGTCCTGATGCAGCGACAGGCGGGCGCCGGGTTCATAGCGGTTGATCAGGCAGGCATCCGGAACGAAATCCGGGTAGCCCGCCTCGGTGGCGGCAGCGACAGCGAGTTCGAGGAAGCAATCCGGCAGCGCCGGCCATGGCAGGCCGCTGTCCGGGTCGATGCGGTCATAGCGATAGCCGCCGCGGTCGCTTACCCAGCCGGCGGCGCCGCAATTGGTCATCGCCACCGACATCACATAGCCGCCGGGCGTCGTCATGTGGCGAAACGGCGCCCGCGTCGTTATCGTGTCCAGCGCGGCAAGGATGGCAGCTTCAAACGGTAGTGCCGCGCCGCGCAGAAGCACGGCGCCTTCGGCCATCGCCTCGCGCGGCGGATCGACGGTTTCAAGCCTGTCGAACAGGTCGGCCATCAGTCTGCGGCATCCATGCCGGGCGCTGCCTCGCGGTCGATCAGGCGGCGCTTGCGGTCGACACCCCACGCATAGCCCGACAGCGCACCATCGTTCCTGACCACGCGGTGGCAAGGGATGGCCACGGCGAGCGTGTTGGCGGCGCAGGCGCCGGCCACGGCGCGCATCGCTCCCGGCGCGCCGATGCGGCGGGCGATCTCGGCGTAGGAGACGGTCTGGCCGGCCGGTATCTCGCGCAGCGCCTGCCAGACCCGCTGCTGGAAAGCGGTGCCGCGCACGTCAAGCGGCAGGTCGAGGCCAAGGCGGGGCGCCTCGACAACGCCGACCACACGGGCCACCAAAGCTTCATAGTCGCGGTCGGCGCCAAAAAGCCGGGCCCTTGGAAAACGATCCTGCAGGTCTTCGACCAGTCTGCCGGGATCATCGCCAAGCAGAATGGCCGCCACGCCCTTGTCGCTCGACGCCACCAGCACCGCGCCCAGCGAGGACTCCGCGACAGCGAAGCGTATTTCCTCGTTCTCGCCGCCGGCGCGGTAGCGCGAGGGCGTCATGCCCAGCATGTCCGTGGACTTTTCGTAGAAGCGGCCGCTGGAGTTGAAGCCGGCATCGTAGATGGCGGCGGTGACGCTGGCGCCGGCTTCCAGCCCCTGCCGCACCTTGGCGGCGCGCTGCGCGGCGGCATAGGCCTTGGGCGTCAGCCCGGTCGTTGCCTTGAAAAGGCGGTGGAAATGGCTGGGGCTGCGCCCGACCGAGGCGGCAAGCGTGGCCAGCGACGGCTCATCCTCGCTCTGCTCGATCAGCCGGCAGGCCGATGCCACGATCGCGGCATTCGCGCCATCGGCGGCCAGTTCGTCCGGCCGGCAGCGCTTGCAAGGCCGAAAGCCTGTTGCCTTCGCCGCCTGAAGCGTGGCGTGGATCGCGATGTTGCGGGGGTTGGCCGCGCGCGACGGGCAGGACGGCCGGCAATAGACGCCGGTGGTCGAGACCGAATACCAGAACTGGCCGTCGGCGCCACGGTCACGCGTAACGATACGTGCCCAGCGCGGATCGTCGATGACCGCCATCGATTGCGGAATGTCGCGCGGGGCCATGTTCATGATCGTGCACCTCCTCGGTCTGCCCGCATCGGGTCGTGTCCTGAAGATGGGGGCAACAGCGCGCTCGAACCACCCGTTTCCTGCCAAGCCGGCCGGAAACGGGTGGGGCTCTGCCTATGCCTGCTTGATCAGGCCAAGCTGCGTCAGCGCCTTGACGCCGTCGTCGAGGCCGATCTCCGAGACGATCCTGCCATCCTCGATCTTCAGTACGGTGGTGCCGGTGAACCGCATTGTGCGGCCGCTGGCTGCCGGCAGTGACCCCACGAGGAAGTCGCTGAAGGCCGGGCCGGTATGCGTGCCGCCGCCATCCCACTGGCCAACGACATAGTCGCCCTCGGCGATCAGCTCGGCCGCGCCCCAGAAATGCAGGTCGGGGAACGCCGCGCGGAAGTCGGTCATGAAGGCCTTGATGTCGTCGCGGCCACGGCGCGGCTCATGCAGCGAATAATGCAGCAGCATGTCGGGCGCCGCCAGTTCGTCGACGATATCGAGGTTGCAGGTCTCGCCCCAGAAATGGGTGAACCAGCGGCCGACAATGGCCTTGTTGTCGCTCTCTTTGGACATGATCGATCTCTTTCCTGTCTGTCGGTTGGCCCACCCTGATGGCTGGGCCTGATCGATCTCTAGCCTTTGCCTGAAGCCGCCAAACTCCGGTTCTTGCCCTGGTATCGAAAGCGGCATCGAGGCACGCAGTGTCCGAGCCGGAACAACGGGTTGGGGGCCGATCCTGATTCAGCCCCGCAGGATCAACAGCCGCGACAGCAGCCGCTCAATCGTCGTCGCCACCGGCGGGCTTGGCCTTGCCGCACTGCGCCAGAACCTTGCCGATGGCCGCGCCCGAGCCGGCGAGCGGAAAACTGTTCGCGCCATAGCTGTCGGCGCTGACCGTGATTTCGCCTTTCGAGCGCAGCAGGTCCAGCAACGGGTCGCCACGCGCCAGCTCGATGGTGAAATAATTGTACATGGCTTCGAGCTGGAGCGTCTTCGTCACCGTCTTGCCGCCGGCCTTGAACTCGAATGAAGCGCTGATGCCCGGCTCAATCTGCTGGCCGGCATCGCCGAGATCATAGCTCAGCACCGGCTTGGCGAAGCACGCCAGCAGCAGTTGCGCATCGCCTTTCGGCCCGCCGCGGACCGAGGCAGTCAGCACCTTGCCGCCCTCGTCTTCCTCCATCCTGGCGCTCCAGCCACACGGCGCGGCAAACGCCGGCTGCATCGCCAGCAATGCCAGGACCGTGCCGCGGGTCACGATTTTAACCGCGCTGATTACCAATATTCCTCTCCCCGACAATCCCCGGGCATTTGCCGCATCCGCCCTGAGCATATAGGACGAACGGCCTCGCGGCATCGCTTGTCGCGGTGCATGCCGAGGGTTTCGGCTCGACTGTCTGGGAGAGTGGCTTGGGTTCCTGTGTTCGACTGTTCTGGCTGGCGGCCACGTTGGTGATCCCGTCGATTCCGGCGCGTGCCGAATGGAAGCCGGTCGAGAAGGTCGAGACCTACACCATATCGGGCCAGACCGGGGAGCAGCTTTATCGTTCGATCGGCGAGCACGGGCCGCTGATCCGGGGCGCGACGACACGCGCCATCGCCTACACCAACTTCAAGCTCACCTGGGTTCGGGACTACCAGCCCAGGGGCAAGGATTGCGTGCTCGCCTCGGCGAAGCCGAAGCTCATCGTCACCTATACCTTGCCGAAACCCGCGGGTCCGCTCCCGCCGGCGGTCCGGAAAAACTGGGACGTCTTCATCGCCGGCGTCACCGCGCACGAGAAGGTGCATGGCGCCAGCATGATCCAGATGGTCCACGACATCGAGGCGGCGACGATAGGCCTCACAATTCCAGATGATCCCAAATGCAGCAAGATCAGGGACGAGGTGGTCAGGCGGCTCGACGCGATCTCGAAGGCACGTGTGCAAGGCAGCCGCGATTTCGACCGTGTCGAATTCGGCCAGGGCGGCAATCTGCAACTGCTGGTGCGTGACCTGCTGATCGGTGGATAGCCGAAGACGCCAGGTTCGACATAGCGCCGACGAGAAGGATCGCCACATCGGGAAGATTGCGCGTCGCGACGACGTGCCCGCATCGCCATCGCCAATCGAACCGGCCGTTCGGCAAGATCGTCGTCACGCTCTGACGGCCAGGCTGCCAGAGCGCGAGATGACCGGTTACCGGCTCAAGTCGAGCGCGGCGCTGAGATCGCCCATCGGCGGCTCGCCATTGGCGGCAAGCGCCTTGTCGCGGGCGACGATGCCCGCCAGCACCGGCAAATCGTAACGCTCGGTGATGAAGCGCAGGATCGACGTCGTGTCGTATTGCGTGTGGTCGACGGTTCCCATCCTGGCATAGGGCGAGATGATGAAGGCGGGAATGCGGTTGCCCGGCCCCCACCGATCGGCCTTCGGCGGCGCGACATGATCCCAGAAGCCACCATTCTCGTCGTAGGTGACGACGACCAGCATATGGCTCCATTGCGGGCTCTTCTCCAGATGCGAGACGATGTCGGCCAGATGCTGGTCGCCCGACGTCACGTCGGCGTAGCCGCTGTGCTCGTTGAGATTGCCCTGCGGTTTGTAGAAAGTCACCGCCGGCAGCTTGCCGTCGTCGATCGCCTTGATGAACTCCGCGCCGCCGAGGCCCCCGTCGCGCAGATGCTGTGCGCGTGCGGCGGTACCCGGCGCATAGGCGGCGAAATAGTTGAAGGGCTGGTGGTGGAACTGGAAGTTCGGCACCGGGGTGGCGTTCTTGCCGTCAAGCGTGGCTTGCCAGGCGCCCGCGTACCAGGCCCAGTCGATGCCCCTCAGCGACAGCAGGTCGCCGATGGTCACCTCATGCTGCGGTGGCAGCGTTGTTGGGGCTGCCGGGTCGGCGAGTGCCGCATCGCCGCCCGCCGCCGGCTTGTTGGCGCTCGGCTGGTAAGGCGGCTGCATGGTGTTGACGGCGTAGAAGTCCGGCGTGATGGCGCCGTCATCGACGAATTTCGGCACGCCGCCCAGCGCCGAGGGCGGCGAATTGTCAGCCACCTTGAGCGTCACGCCATCCGGTTCGACGACGGCGATCTGGCCCTTCACCGGGCTGGTGTCGGCATGCGGATAATAGGGCGCGCAGGCGCAGGCGAGCATGATGTGGTTGAAGAAGGAGCCGCCGAAAGCGCCCTGGAAGAAATTGTCGGCCAGCACATATTTCCTGGCCACCGCCCACATCGGCAGGTTCGAGCCGTCGTAATGGCCCATGACGAGGCTGCCGGAATCGGCCCAGGCGACGAATTTGTCGTTGCGGCCGGCGTCGATCTGCATCTGCTCCTGGTAGAAGCGATGCCAGAGATCATGGGTGACGACACCGGTGCTCTCGTTGAAGCCCTTGGGATCGTCGATGGCGAAGCTGGCATTGGCCAGATGCGCCGACTGCGCCTCGGTCACGGCCGGCACCACGCCCTTTGCGGTCAGCCCGCCCCAGGCCGGCGGCAGTTCGGCCAGCGGCTGGCCATCGCGGTCGAGCTGGCGCGCCTGGTCGGCGCTGACATTGGCCAGCCCGTTGGCGCCGGGAAAGCCGCCATAGAGATTATCGAAGCTGCGGTTCTCGGCGTAGAGAACGACGACCGTGTCGATCTTGTCGTAGCCGGGAGGTGCCGCGTTGGCCACCGACGCCAGAGCGGAGGACGCGAGGCAGAGGGAGAAAAGCGACCTGATCATGGGAGCCTCATTGGCTGGGCTAGAGGAGCTTGTTGACGCTAGGACCGGCACTTGTCAGCTTTGTGACATGTGTCTGGATCAAAGGAAACGTATGCGGGACAGAGGGGGCGACGGAACACTGCCTATCCGGATACAAAGCAGTCACATGCACGGTCATCAACCCGTGGCAATCCAGATCCCTAATCGGCCACATCCCTAATCGGCCCACATCCTAATCGGCCCACATCCTAATCGGCCCACATCTTAATCGGCAAAGAGACAATCGGACCAGTCAACATGACAGCGCGACAAGGGAAAGGCCGATCCATCGCAGCCGCATTGCTAGTTGGCCTCGCAATCCTGCCCGGCAACTCCCTTTCCGCCGGAACCGATCGCCTCCACCCCGGTCCGATGTCGCGCGCGGACGCCTATGCCCGGGCCGCCGCCCTGACCGAACTCGGCCGAAAGCTGTTCTTTGACCCCTCGCTGTCGGCCTCGGGCAAGCAGGCCTGCTCATCCTGCCATGATCCGCGTCACGCCTTTGGTCCGGCTTCCGCTTCGCCCGTCGAGATGGGCGGGCCAAACCTCGACCAGCCCGGGCTGCGCGCCGTGCCGTCGCTGCGCTACATCCAGGCGGTGCCAGCCTTCAACGAGCATTTCCATGATTCCGACGACGAGGGCGACGAGAGCGTCGACAACGGGCCGACCGGAGGCCTGACCTGGGACGGCCGCGTCGACCATGGAGTGGACCAGGCAAAAATCCCGCTGCTGTCGCCTTTCGAGATGGCCAACAAGGATGCCGGCGCAATAGCCGCCAATCTGCGCAAGGCGCCCTACGCCGACGAATTCAGGGCGGCCTTCGGCGACGCGGTGTTCGACCACCCGGACGAGGCGCTCAACGCGGCCGCCGAAGCGCTCGGCACGTTCGAGCAGGGCAGCGCGGATTTCTATCCCTATTCCAGCCGCTACGACGGCTTCCTCGCCGGCAAGGCGACGCTGACGGCGCGGGAAATGCATGGCCTCGAACTGTTCGAGGATGAGTCGAAGGGCAATTGCGCCAGCTGCCATCTGAGTCGCCCGGCCAATGACGGCGAACCGCCGCAATTCACCGATTTCGGCCTGATCGGCGTCGCCGTTCCGCGCAACCCGGCAATCCCGGCCAACGCTGATCCCACCTATTTCGATCTCGGCCTGTGCGGCCCGCTGCGGACCGATTTCAAGGGTCGGACCGAATATTGCGGCCTGTTCCGCACCCCCTCGCTGCGCAACGTGGCGCTGCGCAAGAGCTTCTTCCACAACGGCACTTTCCACACGCTGCGAGACGCCGTCGCCTTCTACGCCACACGCGACACCGACCCCGGCCACTGGTATCCGAAGAACGCCGACGGCACGGTCGATAAATTCGACGACCTGCCAAAGGCCTATTGGGGAAACCTCAACACCGACCCGCCCTTTAACGGCAAGAAACCCGGCGACAAACCGGCGCTGACGGATGCCGAGATCGACGACATCGTGGTGTTCCTGGGCACGCTGACGGATGCGGATCAGGTGGCTGGTGTTCAGGCGGCGAAGTGAGGTTGGGCAGTGCGTGACGAGCACTTAGACAATAAGCGTCGCGCTGCCCCTCATCCGCCTGCCAGCTGCAATCTCGCCACCCATCTTGCAACGCTGGCCATTGGCGAAATCATGCGCGGTGAGGGGCAGCGCCGGCGTTGGATGGAATGGTCTGTCAGCACACTCACCCTCGCACCCTTGCCGCCCCGACACGCGCGGTTAGACTAGCCTCCACACCCGAGGAACCCCGATGATCGTCCAGGCCTGCATCAACGGCGCTCGCCCCAGCGACTTCCACCCAAAACTGCCGCTCACCGCGCGGGCGATGGCGAGCGATGCCGCCGCGTGCGTCGCCGTTGGCGCCGCCGAACTGCATATCCACCCGCGCAACGCGGACGGGCGCGAAAGCCTCGGAGCCATCGACGACACCGTGCTGGCCGTACGCCGGGCCTGTCCGGGCACGCTGATCGGCGTCTCGACCGGCGCCTGGATCGAGAACGACGAGGAACGCACCCGCGCCGCGATCGCCGGCTGGCGCGAACTGCCCGACTATGCCTCGGTCAACCTGTCGGAAGCCGACGCGCCGGCCGTCATGGCACTGTTGCGCGAACGTGGCGTCGGCATCGAGGCGGGCCTTGCCACGGTCGCCGATGCGCGGCGTTTCGTGGCGCTTGCCGGCCATGACCGGGTGCTGCGCATCCTCATCGAGATCGATATTCAGGACCTGCCCGCCGCGAGGAACGAAGCCGACGGCATCGCCGCTGTGCTCGAACGCGCGGGGGTGCGGCGGCAGATACTGCTGCATGGCGTCGACGCCACCGTCTGGCCGTTCGTGAAGATCGCGCATCAAAGGCGCTGGTCGACGCGCGTCGGGCTGGAGGACGGCAAGACGCTCGCCGATGGCGCGGTGGCGAAGGACAATGCGGAAATCGTCACCGCCGCGGCAGCGGTTTTCCGTGGCGCGCCGGCGGGCTGACGCCTACTTCGCTTCCTCATCCGGCGCCGACAGCCGCAGCACCAGCGCGGCCAGCGCCACCACCGGCGGCGCCACGAAACACCAGACGCCGGCATAGGCAAAGCCGAGCGCCGCCGCACCGCAGCCGATGGCGAAGACCACGACGGCGGCCGCCATGCGCTTCAGGCGCGCAACGATCGCCGGCCGGGCTTCCGCCGTCACGCCGCCCAACAGGTCGCCAAGGTCGATCATGATCTGCGTCGTCGTGCCGGTCATCAGTGTCGAGGGCGGCGCGGCGGAGAGATGGATGCGATGCACCGCGTTCTGGATCGCCATGGCGGCGACCAGAGTCATGCCGGTAACGATGGCGGCCAGGCTGTCGCCGCTCGGAAACGGGCCAAGCCTGATGGCCAGCACGGCCCCGGCGACGAGCAGCGCCAGCTTGACCGCCAGCAGGATGCCGAGCGCCGGCAGCTTGCGCCGGCGCAGGCGGGTGCCGACCAGCCGCGACAGCATGACGACGACGCAGAACACCGGCAGCGCCAGGAGCTTCGCCACCACGCCGGAAATGCCCAGCACCAGCGAGGCGCCCAGCGTGACGAAATTTCCCGTGACATGCGCGGTGAACAGGCCCTGCAAGGCGAGGAAGCCGGCCGTATCGACATAGCCGGCATTGAGGCTGAGCAAGAGCGGGAGGGTGGGTTTCACTGCGGCTTTTTCCGTGGCGAGGGTTCGCCGCAGCGTGTCACATCTTCGATGGTCTCTCCACCGCGAATGACGGCAGAAAATACCACCCCTTTGTTCAGCCTGCAGGGTCACCCATGAAGATTCTTGCGAAGAAGACCACCCCTATCTCATATGGCGTTCCCCCACTCCGTCTCGGCTTCGCTACGCTATGCACATATCTTCTGTGACTGGCGTGACTGGTCGGCCCGAGGCTTGATTGCCACGTGGTTCCCCCAATCCGTCGCTGCTTCGCAGCACCACCTTTCCCCCCTCCGGAGGGAAAGGAAGGGAGCGCTGCTGGACGAGCGTTGACGGCAAAAAGCTTGGCGCCTTTCCTCTACCCCGTCGATCGGGGGAGAGGTGGCGCGGCGAAGCCGAGACGGAGTGGGGGTCGACCAGCGCAGCATAAGACAATGCATGCGCCAAGCTGCCATGCACGCTACGGCCAACGACCGGCCGCTTGGAGATGTGTGCATGCCGTAGCCACATTCGTGGGGGAGAGGAAATGCCAACCGCCAAGGCCGCAGCCTTGAAAGCTTGGGTTTCCCCTCTCCCATGGACATGGGGGAGTGGGGGCTGGCGCCGCCATATGCGATTGCCCTACTTCGGCGGGAAGGGTTAGGGGTTAGGGTTGTCCCCTCCCCGCAAGAACCCCATGCCTCAGCCGCCGAAGTAACGGGGATGATCGAGATCGGCGATCAGCCCGGCCTGCTTCGGCTTCCAGCCCAGCAGTTCTCGCGTCTTCGCGCTCGAGGTCGGCCAGTCCATGGCGAAGAAATGGCCGATGAAGCCGAAATGCGCGGCCGCCTCTTCAGCCGTCATGGACACGACCGGCAGGTTGAGACGCCGCCCGATGACCTCGGCGATCTCGCGGGTCGGCACACCCTCCTCGGCAACCGCGTGGTAGCGGGCGCCGCCCTGCCCCCTTTCCAGCGCCAGCCGGAACAGGCTGGCGGTGTCGAGCCGGTGCACTCCCGGCCAGCGGTTTTGCCCCTCGCCTATGTAGGCAGAAACACCCTTCTGGCGCGCGACGCCGATCAGCATCGGCACGAAGCCGTGATCGCCATCGCCATGCACGGAGGGCGAAAGACGCACCACGGAGGCGCGCACGCCGCGTGCCGCCAGCGCCTCGGCCGCCGCTTCCGAAGCGCGCGGCAAGGAAGCCGAAGCGGGCATCGGGTCGTTGTCCTCGCTTGCCACGCCGCCATTCCTCACCAGCGCCAGGCCGGAGGTAACCAGCAGCGGCCGCTCGGACCCTTCCAGTTCCGCGCCGATGGTCTCGATGGCCCGCTTGTCCACCTCGCAACTGGCGGCGAAATTCGAGAAATCATGGTTGAACGCCGTATGGATGACGCCGTCCGCCTGTGCCGCGCCCTGGCGCAGGCTTTCCAAGTCCTCGATGTTCCCGCGCAGTGCTTGCGCCCCGGCGGCCGTGACAGCCTTGGCGCCCGCTTCCGAACGGGCCAGACCGGTCACCTGATGGCCCGCGTCGATGAGTTCGCGCACCACGGCTGAACCGACAAATCCCGTGGCACCGGTAACGAATACACGCATGAAATATCTCCTTGCCTTCGCTTGAAGAACCGCATCGGCGGCCCCGTTGCGATCAAACTAGGCGGTTGAGGAAATACGATCCATGCTGTAAAATCCGCATTATCTTCGCGATCGTCCGGAAATGCCATGGATCCCCTATCAGACGTCCTGTCGCTGCTGAAGCCGCGCAACTACCTGTCCGCCGGCCTCGACGCGGGAGGCGACTGGGCGATCCTGTTCCCCGACCAGCAGGCGACCATCAAATGCGGCGCCGTCGTCTCCGGCCAGTGCTGGCTCTCCGTGGAGGGCGAAGCCGAGGCGGTGCGACTGGAGACGGGCGACTGTTTCCTGCTGCCGCGCGGTCGCCCCTTCCGTCTTGCCAGCGACCTAGCGGTGACGCCGGTCGAGGCGTCGGCGGTGTTTTCGCCGGCCCGCAGCGGGGGCGTCACCACACACAAGGGCGGCGGCGATTTCCTGCTGGTCAGCAGCCGCTTCGGCCTGTCGGGCGACCATGCCGGCATCCTGTTGCGGATGCTGCCGCCGATCGTCCACATCCGTGCGCAAGCCGAGCATTCGGCACTGCGCTGGCCGGTCGAGCGGATGATGCAGGAATTGCGCGCGCCCCGGCCGGGCGGCTTTCTCATCGTCGAGCACCTCGCCCACATGATCCTGATCGAGGCGCTGCGCCTGCACATGACGGGCTTGCACGGCGGCGTCGGCTGGCTGTTCGCGCTGGCCGACCGGCAGATGGGCGCGGCGATATCGGCCATGCATGACGACCCCGCGCATGGCTGGACATTGCAGGCGCTGGCCGAGCGCGTCGGCATGTCGCGATCGACCTTCGCGCTGCGGTTCAAGGAGACGGTCGGGCTCTCGCCGATGGATTACCTGACACGCTGGCGCATGCTGCTGGCCGGCGACAGGCTGGCCAATTCCAGCGATCCCATTTCGGTCATCGCGCTGTCGCTCGGCTACGAATCCGAAAGCGCCTTCAGCACCGCCTTCAAGCGCGTCATGGGTTGCTCGCCCCGGCAACATGGCCGGCGCGGAAGCCGGCTGTCCATGCCGGAGGAAGCGTCGCCGTCCGATGCACGCGACGCGGCCTGACTGGCATTGTGGAAATCGATGACCCCCGGGGTAAGTCGGACACTCTCTCCTTCGTCATCCCAGGGCGAAGCAGGAGCGAAGCTCCGTCGCGGAGACCCTGGGATCCATGCCGTGAAGGAGAATATCCAACACGGCGGTGCAGAAACTGCTCTCATGTTCCGAGTTGGGGCACTCACTACCAGCCGGTTCCACGAAAGAGCTCGAACCACTCCGGATTTGTCTTCTCGATCAGTTCAATCTTCCACTGGCGCGGCCAGCGTTTCAGCGGCTTTTCACGCTGAATGGCATCAGTAATGTCGAAGTATTCCTCATACCAGACCAGCCGCTGCACACCATAAAGGCTGGTGAAGCGCGAGCCTGTACCGGATTTATGTTCCGGCATACGTCGACCGAGGTCATTGGTCACGCCGATGTAGATGGTGCCGCGCTTCTGGCTCGCAGTCATGTAAACATAGCCGGTCATAAACGCAGATTAGTGGCCATTCCGCCAGGCGACTATCCTCGTCCGGGGCATTCTTTGATTCACGAAACGGCATGGATCCTAGGGTCTGCGCCGCGTCGCTTCGCTCCTTGCTTCGCCCTAGGATGACGAAGGCATGGGGGACCTGCAGCTAGTCACGAACGTTGGCAGCTGGCATCGGCTTTGAGATCTGCCGAGCAATCCCTCACTTCGTCATCCCAGGGCGAAGCAGGAGCGAAGCTCCGCCGCAGAGACCCTGGGATCCATGCCGTGACACCGGCCAAGGAACACAACGGCGCGGACCGAGTGCAGAAAACTCAGCCGACAAATACGCCCGCGCTTGCCCTCACCCCAGCAAAATCCGGATCGCCTCATCCACCACCGGGTGCAGGCCGCTGGCCTGGAAGGACAGGCGGTTGCCGGAGCCGACATTGCTGGTCATGGCGATGGTCAGGTGCGATTGCGGGTCATGCAGCATGACCGAGACATAGCCGGGGATGCTGCCCTGGTGGCCGTAGAAGGCGCGGTCGGCGTAGGCGCTCTGGAACAGGCCGGCACCCGTCTCGCGCATGCGCGTGCCCGGAAAGCTGACCTGAGCGCGGCTCTCGAACATCTCGGCGAAGAAGGCGGGCGAGATAACCCGGCCGCTAAACAGCCCGCGCATGAAGCCCACCATGTCCGTCGGCGTCGACACCATGTCGCCACAGCCATAGGCGCCGCTGAACGGAAACAAATTCGACGAATCCTGCAGCTCGTTTGAATATTCCAGCACGCCATCCATGCGCCACATCTCGCCGCCCGAGGCGAGGTCGGTCGGCGCGCCCGGGGCCGGCGGCGGGCGGTGAAAATAGCCGCGCACCATGGATTTTTCCGGAAACGCCTCCGTGGCTGGCGACCATGTGTTCTTCAGGCCCAGCGGCTGCAGCACGGCGGTCCGGACATAGCCGCCCAGCGACTGTCCCGACACGGCCTCGATCAGCATGCCGGCCAGCACATAGCCGGTGTTGTTGTAGACGGCCGGGCCGCCCGGCGCCTTCGGCTTTTCGGAGGCGAAGGCGATCTCGACCAGTTGCCGCGGCGTCCAGCGCCGGGTCGGGTCCATCGGAATATAATATTCGAACTCCGGCAGGCCGCTGCGATGATTGACCAGCTGGCGCACGGAGATATCCCCGGCGCCCGGCAGGTCGGGAAACCAGCCGGAAATCGGCGCCGACAGGTCGAGCTTGCCGTCCTGCGCGAGCTTGACGAGAGCGGCGGCCACGAAGGTCTTGGTGCAGCTGCCGATCTTGAACAGCCGGTCGGCCGAAACCGCGCTGCCATGTTCGCGGTCAGCCAGGCCAGCGGTGACGGCGACGGGCGCCGCGTTGCCCTTGGCATAGGCGAGTGAAGCGCCCACCGCGCCGTCGGCGAGGTAGCTGTCGAGTAGGGAGGTGAGCTCTTTCAGCATGGTGGTCTCGCTTTTGTGGAGTATCGGACATCGCAAATCGGCTGCGCATGCCCTTGTGGAAGGCCACTCATCGGGCCGCGCAGCGGCCGGATGAGGGGGACACCCGGCGTGATTAGCCTGCTACTCCGCCATATCCACGGCCGCGAAATTCTGCCGGCCGAAGGGGTCTAGCACATAGTTCAGCACGCTCTTGCGTACGGGGATCGCCACCATCGAATGGGCGATCGGCGCCACCGGCACCTCGGCCTTCAGGATGGCCTGCGCCTTCTGGTAGATCGCGGCGCGTTGCTTCGGGTCGGCGGCGACGCGGCCTTCGTCCAGCAGTTTTTCGAAATCCTTGTCGCACCAGCGCGAGCGGTTGGAGCCGCCCTTCACGCCGTCGCAGGACAAGAGGTAGCTCAGCATGTTGTCGGGATCGCCATTGTCGCTGCTGCCGCCGAGCAGGAACGTGTCCTGCTCGCCCGCCGCCGTGCGCTTCAGGTACTCGCCCCACTCGAAGCTGACGATCTCCGCCTTGACGCCGACCTTCGCCCAATCGGCCTGGATCATCTCGGCCATGCGCTTGGCATTGGGGTTGTAGGGCCGCGATACCGGCATCGCCCACAGGCTGATCTTCAGGTCGCTTTCGTGGCCGGCTTCCTTGAGCAGCTTCTTGGCGCCATCCGGATCATAGTCGATGCCGGCATCCGTGACCGCGCCGAGCTGCGCCGGTGGCACCACGCTGCCGGCCACCGTGCCGGCGCCGGCATAGACAGCCTCGACGATCGCCTTGCGGTCGATGGCCTTGGCCAGCGCCATGCGCACGCGCACATCGCCCAGCGGCGGGTGCTCGACATTGAAGCCGAGGATGCCGATGTTCTGGCCCTTGAGGTCGAGCACGTTGATGTCGGGATCGGACCGCAAGTCGGCGACAGCACTCGGCGGCGGCGGTGCCGCGACCTGGCATTCATTGGCCTTGATGCGCTCGACGCGGGTGGTCGGCTCCGGCGTGATGGCGAACACCAGCGTGTCGATCTTCGGCGCGCCGCGCCAATAGTCCTTGTTGGCGGAATAGCGGACCTGGCTGTCGGGCACATAGGCATCGAGCACGAACGGACCGGTGCCGACCGGGGCGCTGTCGATCAGCTCCGGCGTGCCGGCGGCAACCATCTTTTCGGTCTGCTCCAGCGACAGGATGGACAGGTAGTCGAGCGCGATGCCGGCCAGGAAGGTGACATTGGCCGACGTCAGCGTGAAGCGCACCGTGTAGTCGTCGACCTTTTCGATCTTGTCGATCAGCGTGCCCATGCCCAGCGCGTTGAAGTACTCGTAAGCGCCGCCGCCGAGCTTGTGATACGGGTTGTTGGCATCGCGCTGGCGGTTGAACGTGTAGAGCACGTCATCGGCATCGAAATCGCGCGTCGGCGTGAAGTGCTCGTTCGACTGGAACTTCACCCCGTGGCGAAGGTGGAACGTGTAGGTCTTGCCATCCGGCGAGACATCCCAGCTCTCGGCCAGCGCGGGCCCGACCTCGGTCGTGCCCGGCTTGAATTCGACCAGCCGGTTGAAGATCGTCTTGGCGGCGGCATCCATGGTTGAGTCGGCGATGCCGATCGCTGGATTGAACGTCTCGGGATTGGCTTCCGAGCAATAGACCAGCGTCTTGGCATAGGCTTGTCCGCCCAAAAGGACGGAAGAAGCCAGAAGGGACGAGGTGAGGACTGCGCGCAGAGATTTCATCGCAAACGCTCCTGATGACTGTGAGGGGGTAGGCACGGCTGAAGACGTGATCCGAGGCTCATCGCGTCGCCGCCTGTCCGCTGAGGAAACGCTCGGGTGAAAGCGCTTGCGCCGTAACGCCAAGCTCTACCACGTCGGCGGGCAGCGCCTCGCCACGTATCAGCGCGGCGCCGATCCGCGCCAGCGTCAGCGACACCTGGAAGCCGTAGCCGCCTTGCCCTCCCAGCCAGAAGAACCCGGGCAGGCGCGGATCGAAGCCCGCGACCGGCGACCGGTCTGGCGAAAAGGTGCGCAGGCCCGCCCACGGCGTCGAAGGACGGCCGATGCGCATCGAGGTCACCTGCTCGATACGGTCGACGGCGATGGCAACGTCGATGTCTTCCGGATAGGCGTCGCACGGCTCGGAATTGGTCTCGTCGGCCGGCGAACCGATCAGCCGTCCGGCATCCGGCTTGAAGTAGAATTTCTCGTGCAGGTCGACCACCAGCGGCCAGGCGCTGATATCCGTGCCTTGCGGCGGATCGAACAGGAAGGCCGTGCGCCGCTTTGGCTGGAAGCCCAGACGGGGAAGCCCGGCCAGCCCGGCGACGACATCGACCCAGGCGCCGGCAGCATTGACGACGATGTCGGCCGCATAGCTACCGGCAGTGGTCGTCACCGTGAATCCGCCGTCCTCCCGCGCAATGGCGAGCACCTCCTCGCCGGTGCGGATGATGCCACCGCGGGACTTCAGTGCCGACGCATTGGCCGCCAGCATCCTGGCCGTATCGACGTCGACCGCGCCCGGCTCATAGACGCCGCCGCAGGTGGTCGAGGGATCGATGACCGGAACCAGCGCATGGACTTCCGCTGCCGTCAGACGCCGCACGCTGGGCACCAGCGCCTGCAATTCGGCGGCCAGCCTGTCGATCGCCGCACCGTCCTCGGCACGCCCGACATGCAGCGCGCCGCGCTTGTGCGCGACGAAGCCGCCATCGAAGATCGCCTTGCGGCTGGCGATCGTCAGCCCGCGCACCAGCCGGTTGCCATAGGTCTCGGTGAACAGCGCCGCCGAGCGGCCGCTGGCATGGTGGCCAAGCTGGCTCTCGCGCTCGATGACTGTGACATACGCCCCGTCCCCCACGGCCGCCGCCAACGACAGGCCGGCAATGCCGCCGCCGATGACGACGATCTTTCGGTGATGGGCTTGTGGGGAGGCGTTCGGCTGCATGCGCCCAGTCGTAAAAATAATTTCGTATGCAGTCAATCTTTAGCGGATAAGAAAACTCTGGTGCAGGACGATAACGTGAGGGCAACGGCGCGGGATTCGGATCATCCTCCTTCCGTCAGCGCTGCCCCTCACCTGCCTGCCGGCATCCTCTCCCCGTATAGTGACGGGGAGAGGGGTGCTGTCATCAGCGATTTCGCTAGTCATCGGCGTCACAAGAAGCGTCAGCGTTGCGGCCAGCTTCTTTCTCCCCGTTTACGGGGAGAAATGTCCGGCAGGACAATGAGGGGCAGCGCTGACCGACAATGAAGTCAGTTCACCCCGCCCGCCCCCGCATCCAATAGCCACTGCCTCACCGCCTGCGTCGGCTCGGGGTGCTGCTGCTTTCTCGGCATCACGACATAAAAATCCTGGGTGCCGCGCATTTCCGCCTTGAGCGGTTGCACCAGCCGGCCGGCGGCGAGGTCGGCCGCGACGAGGAAGCGGCTGGCCAGCGCGATGCCCTGGCCGGCGATGGCGGCGTCGATGGCCAGCCCCGTCTGGTTGAAGCGCATGCGCTTCGCCTCCGCCACCATCTTCAGGCCAACGGCCCTATCCATGAATTCCGGCCACAGATTGTGCGCGTCGTGCAGCAGCACGTGATGCTGGATGTCGGCGGACGCGATCTCCCCGGCGCCGGCGGGCAGCAAGGCCGGGCTGCACACGGCAATGAGCTGTTGCGGAAACAGGAGGTCGACGATCAGGCCGGCGCCGAAGGGCGGACGCCCTTGCCGGACCGCGATGTCGACGCCGTCGGCCTGGAAGCTCGACAGGCTTTCGCTGGCCATGATGCGCAGGTCGACCAGCGGATTGTCAGTGACGAAGTCCGGCAGCTTCGGGATCAGCCATTTGGTGGCGAAGCTCGGCGTGACCGAGATCGTCAGCCGCGCCGGCTCGGGGCGCAGCAGAAGCGTCGCCTCCGAGATCAGGTCGAAGGCGCGGCGGATGTTGGGAATATAGGCGCGGCCCTCGTCGGTCAGCGCCAGTCCGCGCGGCAGCCGCTCGAACAGTTTGACGCCGAGATCGGCCTCCAGCCCGCGTATGTGCTGCGCGACAGCACCTTGCGTCACGCTCAGTTCCTCGGCGGCGACGCGGAAGTTGAGATGGCGCGCCGAGGCCTCGAAGGCGCGAAGCGCGTTCAGCGGCGGCAGGCGGTGCAGGGCGTCAGGCATGCAGGAGTTTTTCTACAGGTTGAATTCAGGCATTCTGGTTCGAACCATCGGCCAAAACCCGTTATATCACTGCCCGAGCCTCGAAAATACCGACTGTGAACTCGTGCCAACCCCGGGAAGGAAAAATCCGATGAGTGTAGAAAAAGTAGCTGTCGTCACCGCTGGCGGCAGCGGCATGGGCGCGGCGGCGGCCAAGCGCCTGGCGGCGGACGGCTTCAAGGTCGCCATCCTGTCGTCCTCCGGCAAGGGCGAGGCGCTGGCCAAGGAGTTGGGTGGCCTCGGCGTCACCGGCTCCAACCAGTCGAATGACGACCTGCAGCGCCTGGCGGACCTGACACTCGAACGTTTTGGCCGCATCGACGTTCTGGTCAACAGCGCCGGCCATGGCCCGCGCGCGCCCATCCTCGAAATAACCGACGAGCAGTGGCACACCGGCATGGACGTCTACCTGCTCAACGTCATCCGGCCGGTGCGCATCGTGGCACCCCAGATGGTGAAGCAGAAGGCCGGCGCCATCGTCAACATCTCCACCGCCTGGGCGTTCGAGCCGAGCCCGATGTTCCCGACCTCGGCGGTGTTCCGCGCGGGACTTGCCGCCTACACGAAGATCTTCGCCGACAAATACGCACCCGACAATGTGCGCATGAACAACGTGCTGCCCGGCTGGATCGACAGCCTGCCCGCCACCGAGGAACGCCGCGACAGCGTGCCGATGCGGCGCTACGGCAAATCGGAAGAGATCGCCGCCACCATCGCCTTCCTGGCCTCGGAAGGCGCGGGCTACATCACCGGCCAGAACATCCGTGTCGATGGTGGGCTGATCCGCTCGGTGTGACGGAGGGCGCTTCCCCTTCTCCCCTTGTGGGAGAAGGTGGATCGGCGGGCGGCGCCGAGCCGGATGAAGGGTGCTGGAAGGAATGAGATGCTGGTGTTTTCTGGAACACCCCTCATCAGCGCTAGAGCATGATCCCGAAGGTGGAATCCGGATTTCGGAAAAGGTCATGCTCAAACAAACAGATAGAGCCCCATCCCGATTACATCGGGATGGAACAGGCTCTGTGGCTCCGTCCTAAGCCTTCCGTCGGTCCGACTCGACGCCAACACTCGCACGCGCCACGATCGCCTCCAGCGGTTCCGGCCGGTGCAGCAGGAACCCCTGGCCGAAGGCAACGCCCATCTCGCGCAGGATGTCCAGCATGTCCTGCCGTTCGATCTTCTCCGCAACAACGCTACAGCCGAGACTCCTGGCGATGCTGGTGATGGCCGAGACGATCTCGCGGTCGAAGCTGCTCTCGGCGATGTGCTCGATGAAGGAGCCGTCGATCTTGATCGTATCGACGGGAAAGCGGCGCAGATATTCGAACGAACTCATGCCGGCGCCGAAATCGTCGAGGCTGACGCGGCAGCGCCGCTCGCGCGCCTTGCGCACGAACTGCTCGGCGGCATCGAAATTGGTGACGGCCGCGGTTTCGGTGATCTCGAAACCGATGCCGTGATGCGGCACGCCGGTCTCCTCGATGACGCCGTCGACGAAATCCCACAGGAGCGGGTCGCTCAGCGTCTGTGCCGACAGGTTGAAGCCGAGCGTCAGCGCGCCGGCGCGCAACGCCGCACCATGCTGGGAAAGTGCCGTCCTGATGATCCAGCGGTCGAGCCGCGATGCGATGCCGAAACGCTCGGCGACCGGGATGAATTCGCCGGGCGGCACCAGGCGACCATTGCGGCCGATCATCCGCGCCAGCACCTCGACATGACGGATCTTGTCCCAGGCGTGCCCGAGCAGATGGATCTCCTGGCCAAAAAGTTTCAGCCTTCCGTCTTCCATCGCATCGACCGTGTCGGCGGCGATGCGCGCGGCGTTGAGGCCGCCGGAGCCCGAGGCGGTCTCGGCCGAGAACACCGCGAAGCGGTTGCGCCCGGCGGCCTTCGCCGCGTAGCAGGCATCGTCGGCGCAGGCGAGCGCGTCGGCCACCGTGGTGGAGGCGTCGTCGACAAAGGCGATGCCGATGCTGGCCGCGAGCTTGCGTGACGTCGCCGATCCAAGGTCGGCGTTGCGCACCGAAGCGAGCAAGGCGACGGCCAGCCGCTCGGCCTGCGCGGCATCGCAATCGGGCACCAGCAGCGCGAATTCGTCACCGCCCAGCCGCGCGGCCTGCGCCAGCGCCGGCAGGCAGCCGACAACGCCCCGTGCGACGCTTTTCAGCGCCAGGTCGCCGGCGGCATGGCCGGCGAAATCGTTGAGCGCCTTGAAGTAATCGAGATCGACATAGAACACCGCCAGCGGGCCCGCCGCGATATGCCCGGCCAGCAGCCGGTCGAACGCGGCGCGGTTCAAGAGCCCGGTCAGCGCGTCGTGGCGGGCGGCGTAGGCCAGTTCCTGTTCGCGCAGCTTGTCCTCGGTGATGTCACGCACCGTGCCCAGGATTTGGCCGGCGGCACCGGCGCCGATGAAGCGCACCAGCGATTCCACGTGGCGGATTTCGCCGTCGCGCTTGATGATGCGGTATTGCGAAGCCACCACGCTATCAGAGCCCTCCGGCGGCTGGTGCGCCCGCTCGGTGGCGGCCTTGTCATCGGGATGCAGAAAGGTGTGCCAAAGGCCGGCCGTCACCTCGTCGCTGTCGGCGACCACGCCAAAGATATCGCGGGTGCGCGAGTCCCAGTAGCTCTTGTTGGTGGCGATGTCGTAGTGCCAGATGCCGGTGCCGCTGGCCGCGAGCGCCAGGCGAAAGCGCGCATTGACCTGCTCGAGCTGGTATTCCGCCTGCTTCTGCCGGCTGATGTCGGTCTGCACGCCCATCAGCCTTGTGGGCAGGCCTTCCGCGTCCCGCTCGACGATGCCGCCGCGATCGAGCACCCAGATCCAGTGGCCATCCTTGTGCCTGAGCCGCAGCTCCGTCTCGATGCTGTCGCTCAGCCCAGCAATATGGCGGTCGCCGCTGGCCAGCGCCCGCTCGCGGTCGTCGGGGTGAGTCAGTTGCAGCCAGAGGTCGCTGCTGGCGGCAAGTTCGCCCTCCTGATAGCCAAGCATCCGCGCCCAGGTGGCGGAATAAAAGCACTCGCCGCTCGCGATATCCCAGTCCCACACGCCAAGATGCGCACGTTCCAGCGCACGCGCCCAAAACGTTCCGTTGCGGTTCTTCTTGTCGTTTTCAGCCATGCCCTGGCTTTTGCCCCACGCCAATCAGGCCAATGTGCACAAAACCCGACAAGAAACAGTTACCGCTAAAGCAGCATTTTCGAATGATGCGCGAGATGCTTGTCCGCCAAGGGTTCAGGCGGAACTCCGCAGCATCAGCTCGGCATTCAGCAGTATGCGTCCGGTTCCCGGTTGTGCCGGTGGGGATTTTTCATCGAGCCTCTCCAGCAGAAGCTCGATGGCAAGGCGGCCGATCTCGTTGTAGTTCTGCGCGACCGTCGTGAGCGGCGGACAGGCGTAGCGCGACAGCGGGTGGTCGTCATGCCCGGCGACCCGCAGGTCGCAGTCCGCGCCGTGCCCCACTTTCAGGCCCAGCTGATAGGCGGCGGAGATCACGCCGAGCGCGACGCGGTCATTGGCGCAAAGCACTGTCCTGGTTGGAAAGCCTGGCCCTTTCAGGATGCGGAGCGCCTCGTCGAAGCCGAATTTCTCGAAATCCCACGACCTCGTGTCGGTGACGGGCACGATGGTCGGCGTCATCTTGAACTGCCGCATGGCCTCGACATAGGCATCCTGCCGGGCCTGGGCATTGTTGTTGACGAGCGGCATGGCGAAGTAGCAGGGCGGCTCGCCCGACCGGCAGAGATAATCGACCATGAGCCGGAAACTCTGCCGGTTGTCGGTACCGACGAAGGCCGAGGTCTCGTCAAGCGGCGAGTCCACATAGATCAGTGGGATACTGGCCCCGAGTTCCGCCAGGATGCGATGATGCGACTGCACGCCGAGCGGCGCGATGACGGCGCCGGCTATGTTCATCGACCTGAACGTCTGGATCGCCTGGTCTTCCATTTCGGCGCGCCCGTCCGACGACAGCACGAAGGCCAGGAAGCCGGCGTCGTTGGCGATCGTCTCGATGCGTCGCGTCAGCGCCATGTAGAACGGATCGGTCGAATTCGGGATGATGACGCCGAGGATGTTGCTGCGGCGCCGGTTGAGATTGACGGCGAACATGGAGGGCCGGAAGTCGGACTTCTCAAGCGCCACCTCGATGGCGCTGCGCGTGTTCTTGCGCACCGAACTCGGATCGTTGAAATACTTCGACACCGTCGTGCGAGACAGTCCGACAAAGGCCGAAAACTCCTCCATCGTCCGGATCGTCCTGGCCATTCATGCGCTCCCTGATGCATGTCGCCCAAAAGTGCCCGGCGGTTTTGGGATAACGACATGCATGAAACAAACCCTAGAGCGCGACGCGCTGTCGGGCGCGAACTTAAAATTGAACATATGTCCACATCATACCTCCCAGAAAGATTGCTGTGTCAACCTCGGCAGGGTCGGAATCGCTTAAAGACATGCTCCAGAGCCGTGACCATGCAGCCCACGACAAGTGAACGCGCGTCCAGTTTCTGTTGACTTCATCTTCATCGCGATTTACCCCAGCCGCGGACAGGCGCTATCGTGCAGGCAGGACGCCGCCCGCATTCAGCCCGGCCGGGACGAGAAGGAATTGCAGCAATGAGCCTTTCCCGACGCGGGCAGATCGCCGCCGAATCCGCCGGGGCGACGATTACCGCCGGCGAAATCCTGGTCGAGATCATGGCGACGCAGTTGGGCGTGGGTTTCCTCGAACCGCAGCCGCTGATAGGCCCCTACCCGAGCGGCGCTCCCGCCATCTTCATCGATCAGGTGGCCAGGCTGGGCGGCGGCGCCGGGATCATCGGTTGCGTCGGCCGCGACGATTTCGGCACCATCAATCTGGAAAGGCTGCGGCGCGACGGCGTCGACGTCTCGGCCGTGACGGTCAGCGACCGCTACCCGACCGGCAGCGCCTTCGTGCGCTACCGGCCCGACGGTGGCCGGGACTTCGTCTACAACATCGCCGAGTCCGCCGCCGGTCGGATCGGCCTGACCGCCGAGGCACGCCGCCTTGCGGATGGCGCCGGCCATTTGCATGTCATGGGCTCGACCCTGTCCGTGACCGGGCTGAAGGAGATCGTCGCCTATGCCGCGAAAGCGGTGCGGGCGCGCGGCGGCTCGACATCCTTCGATCCGAATGTGCGCAAGGAACTGATCGACGGCGCCGACGGCGCGCAGTTTTCAGGCCTGGTCGACGATGCCGACCTTCTGCTCCCCTCCGGCGATGAACTGCTCGCGGCCGCCGGGGTCGACGATGAAGACCAGGCGGTGAAGGCATTGATCGCAAGGGGGGTCGGCGAGATCGTGCTGAAGCGCGGCGCCACCGGTTCTTCGTGGTTCGGCGCCGATGGCGGCAGGATCGACTGTGCCGGCTTCGTGGTCGAGGAAATCGATCCAACCGGAGCCGGCGACTGTTTCGGCGCCACCTATCTGACCTGCCGGCGCAAGGGGATGGAGCCGGCCAAAGCGTTGTTCTATGCCAATGCCGCCGGCGCCCGCAATGTGACGCGGCGCGGCCCCATGGAAGGCACCGCCGGCTTCGATGTGCTCGACGCCTTCATCGCCGGCGCAGCGAGGGCGGCATGACCAATCCCCTCGCCGGCCTTGCCGCCGCCCGGAAGAACGGAAGGCCCTACGGCATCACCTCGATCTGCTCGGCACATCCGCTGGTGATCCAGACGGCGATCCGGCGCGCCGTCGCGGACCCGGACGCCGCGCTGCTGATCGAGGCGACCTGCAACCAGGTCAACCAGTTCGGCGGCTACACGGGCATGACGCCGGACCTGTTCATCGCCTTCGTTCGGGAGATCGCCGGCAAGGAAGGTCTTGATCCCCGGCGCATCATCTTCGGCGGCGACCATCTGGGACCGAACCCATGGCGCGCGGAGCCGGCGGCGCAAGCGATGGATAAGGCCGAGGCCATGGTCACCGCCTATGTCCGGGCGGGCTTCACGAAAATCCATCTCGACGCCTCGATGGGATGCGCCGGAGAGCCGGCGGCACTCGACGACGAGACCATCGCCACGCGCGCGGCGCGGCTGGCCAAGGCAGCCGAAAAGGCGGCACGCGCTGCCGGCGGCGCCCTGCCTGTCTATATCATCGGCACCGAGGTTCCCGCCCCGGGCGGTGTCGACCACGCGATCAGCGACCTGAAGCCCACGGAAGCGGCGGCGGCGCGCCGCACGATCGAGCTCCATCGCGAGATCTTTGCCCGCGAGGGTCTTGTGGAGGCATTTGCCCGCGTCATCGCGGTGGTCGTGCAGCCGGGCGTCGAGTTCGGCAGCCAGAACGTCGTCGCCTATCGGCCCGAGGCGTCGAAGGCGCTGACCGGTCTGCTCGATGAGGAACCCTCGCTCGTCTACGAGGCGCATTCCACCGACTACCAGAGCCGTGCGGCGCTGACCGCACTGGTCGCCAACGGCTTTCCGATCCTTAAAGTAGGCCCCGGCCTGACCTTCGCCCTGCGCGAGGCACTTTACGGGCTCGACCTGATCGCCTCCGAAATGGTCAGCGACTATGGCGAGCGCCCGCTTGCCCGCACGATGGAGCGTGTGATGCTGGCATCACCCGGCCATTGGCACAGCCACTATCATGGCAATGAGACGAGCCTCCGTCTGCAGCGCCATTACAGCTACAGCGACCGTATCCGCTATTACTGGACCAACCCCGCCGCCGCCCTTGCCGCCGGCCGGCTGGTCGAGGCGCTGAGCGGCGCCGGCATCCCCGAAACGCTGATGCGCCAGTTCCTGCCGATGCTGCCGGCCGAGCTTGGGCCGGCGGGAAATCCAGAGGCGATCCTCCACGCCGCGATCGGCCAGGTTCTGGCCGACTACGACGCCGCCTGTCGCGGGCATGAAGCCTGAGCGCCCTGGAGCCTGTTCCATCCCGATGTAATCGGGATCATGCTCTAGTTCAGCTCAGCGGTATGCGCGGTTCCTGCACCAGCCAGAAGATCTTTTTCGGGACCAGGTCGGTGATCAGGAAATCGAAGGTCGCCGTCTTCAGCGGGTCGACCTTGCCGCTCCTGAACAGCAGGCGGTCATAGGGCGCCATTTCACGATAATAGTCGGCGAAGCCGCTGGACGCGATGTAGTCCGGCGTCTTGTTGGGCTGATCGAAGGACAGGCCGTCGTCGTCCGTGCTCGGCTGGCCGAGGATAGACTGCAGTTCGAACTGGAATTCGATCCAGCCTTGCCCGCCATTGTTGAGCACGTCGATGCGCATGTTCAGGATGCCATTGGCGAATTCGGCCGCCGCGCCGAACGGCTGGATCGGTTTCACGGCACGGATCGTCAGCGTCACCGGCGTCGCCGAATTCAGCTCTTCGGTGATAACGAACGGGTCGTCCCTGCTGCCGTTGCCCGAGGCGCTGGTGATGTGGAAGCCGCCGAGTTCGTCCGAGAAGGAATAGGCGCCGGTCGTCAGGACGGTTTGTCCGTTCGCGGGCATCGCAAGCGCGGCCAACAGCAAGGCTGCCAGACAGGCCATCGGGCGGATCCGGCCGGCCGGCAAAGGAAAGCGCGTCGACGAAAGGCCAGAAGGCCCGGAAATGCGCATGAAGCCAGTATGGCCTATAAGCCGGCCGCCGAATACTGAAAAACGCGCGTGCCGGGCTCGGTCAGGGCCGCGACATCACGGCGAGGTCACGGTCTCGACGGCGGACCTGGCCGGTTGCTCGGGCTTGCCGAATGGGCTGCTTCGCTCGCAACCGAACAACGCCAGTGAGCCCGCGACGACGAGCAGCATACGAAAAATCAGACCACGCATTGGACGTCCCTCCATCCGGCACAAGGGGTCGACCAGACCCGCCAACGGAACAATCCGGCGATTGAAATGGCCTCCATGGCCAATTTTCCTGGTTTACCGAAGGGTGAGTCGTGGCACGTTGCCGTTGCCGCGACGGTGAAGACTTTCACGCACGGCGAGCCGTCACGCCATCAGGCAACAGCCCGCGGCGCCCGCAGCTCGAAATGCGTGGCGATGGCTCGCGCGACCAGCGCCGGGTCTTCCCAATGCGGATTGTGGCCGCGGTTCTCGGCGCTGACGAAGGCGGCGCCCGCGATTTCATCGCGCAGCCGCTGTTGATGTGTCGCGTCGAACAGCGGGTCGCGTCCGCCACCGATGATGAGCGTCGGTACGCGCAAGGCGCGCGCGCTGGCGGTCAGGTCGGTGCGGCGCACCTGTTCGAGGATGGCGCGCCACAGGGCCGCCGGCATCGCCGACGCTTCCCGCGCCGCCATCATCAGGAACTCCGGCGAAACCTCCGCCTCGCAGGCGTGCCAATAGTCATAGAACGGGTCGGCTGACGATATCGGGTCCCTGAGCCCGCCGACACCGGTGACCATCGGATGGTCGTCGGCGAATTCGGGACGCAGCGTGCCGGCCAGCACAACAAGCCCGCTGAGCAGGTTGGGATGCGCGGCGGCGGTCTCGATGGCCACCATGCTGCCCAGCGAATGGCCGACCAGCACCGGCCGCCGCAACCGTAACGCCTCGATCAGCCCGGCGATATCGGCAGCGAAATCCGCCGGGCTTAAGCCTCCCCTCCCGGCCGGCGAAGCGCCGTGGCCACGCAAATCCGGGATGATGAGCCGGTGGCCTTCCAGATGCGGCGCCATCAGCGAGAAGCTGCGGCTGGTGTCGGTGAAGCCATGCACCAGCACCAGCGCCGGTCTCTCGCCGGGGTTCACCGTCCCGGCGATGTCGACATAGGCGATGTCGGCGCCGCCGACATCGGCACGGAGCTTGGCCTGCGCCCAGCCTTGCTGGTCCGTCGCGATCACAGGCCGAGATTCTTCTTCACGGCCTCCAGCCCGGGCTTGCCATCGAATGTCGTCACCCCGGCCAGCCACGCCTCCAGCTTGCCCGGATTTTCCTTGATCGCCTTCAGCCCCGCTTCCTCCGGCTTCAGGCCGTCATTGATCAGATAGCCCATGCCGACATTCTCGAAATCGACGTCGAAGGCGAGATTCCCCAGGAGCTGCCCGACATTGGGACACTCGGCGACATAGCCCTTGCGCACCTGGGTGCTGACCGTCGCGGCGCCGAAATTCGGCCCGAAGAACTTGTCGCCGCCGGTCAGGTACTTGAAATCATACATCCGGTTCATCGGGTGCGGCGCCCAGCCCTGGAAAACGATGAAGCGCTTTTCCTTGATCTGGTAGCCGACCTCGGAAAGCATGCCGGCCTCGCTGGACTCCACAACCTCCCAACCCTTGAGATCGAGCGACGGGTCGGCGATCGCATCTATCATCAGCTGGTTCGAGCCGGGCTCGATGCCGTACATCTTCTTGCCGAACTTGTCGGCGAACTTGTGCAGGTCGGCGAAATCCTTGACACCGGCCTCCCAGACATAGGTCGGCACGGCGAAAGTGTATTTGGCCCCGGTGAGATTGACGCGCACCGTGTCGATGGAGCCGTCCTTCTTGTATGGCTCGAAATAGGTGACCATGGCCGGGTCCCAATAGCCGAGGAACACGTCAAGATCCTTGTTCTTCAGGGATTCGTAGATGACGTTGACGCCCAGCAGCGAACTCTCCGTCTTGTAGCCGAGCGCGTCGAACAGGGTGCGGGCGACGCCGGTCGTGAAGGCAAGGTCGTTCCAGCCGGGCTCGGCCAAGCGCACGGCCTGACATTGCTGGGGGTCGGCCGCGACGGCCGGCTGCACGGCCAGCGCCAGCGCGAACAGCGAGGCGCCCATTCCAAGGATGCGAAGCATTACAGTTCTCCTCATTGCGGTGTTCTTGACCATTCGGTCCGATTATTGTCCGGCCGGTCAATTGTTGATCTCGGCGGACGAAAATGTCAACGTGGATTCTTGAACGGGGATCGACCGGTGTGAAACTCACGCGCATAAGCGACATCAGGCGCAAGGAGTTACGGCAGGCGGCTTATGTCGTGCTGCAACGCGAAGGGATAGCCGGCGCGACCATCGAGAAGGTCGCCGCCCAGGCCGGCGCGTCCAAGGGCATCGTGCTCCACTATTTCAAGAGCAAGCAGGAGCTGTTCGAACATGCCATGCGCGAGTCCAACCTGGTGCTGCGCGATGCGGTGGTGGCCAGGCTGAAGCAAGCCGAAACGCCGATGCAGCGCATCGACGCCGTCATCGACGGCAATTTCGAACCGCATCTTTTCCAGCCCTCGCTCTGCCACGCCTGGCTGTCGCTGTGTGGCGAGGTGCCGCGCGACGAGAAACTGCGCCGCATCCAGAAGGTCATCCACGGGCGGATGCGTTCGAACCTGATGTCGGGCCTGCGCGACCTCGTTCCCGTCGACGAGGCCGAGGACATCGCCTTCGGCATCACCACGCTGATCGACGGGCTGTGGTTGCGGCTCGGCCTTCAATCCGATGGCGTCACGCGCGACAAGGCGCTGCGCCAGGTCAAGGGTTACGTCGAAGCCCGGCTGGCGATCGCCCGCGCCTAACCGAGTACCGCGTCGGCCGCGGCGCGCCGGCAAGGAGCGGGCCGGAAATCACGCCCTGTTCACCAGATTCTTTTGCCTGCCGCCGACGGAAACTGCGGTGGCGCCCGTTCAATGCTGGACTGAACCGATTGCCTGACAAATTGCCTGAAAGGACGCACTTATGGATTTCAGACCCAGGCTGCGCCACGCGCTCATCCCGCTTGCGCTGCTCATCGCCTCGCCGGCGTTTGCCGGCATGAAGGGCGACACCGATGGCGATGGCAAGCTGTCGCTGGCCGAGTTCCAGGCGTTGACCCGCAAGCAGATCCTGCGCGCCGACACCAATGGTGACGGGAAAGTGTCCCTGGACGAGTGGAAGGCGCGCCCCGCATCAGCCAAGATGAAGGACCCGGAGAAGGTGTTCAAACGGCTGGACACCAACGGCGATGGCTTCATCGATGGCAACGAGATCGACGCCCTGGCCAAGAAGCGCTTCGAGCGGCTGGACACCAATGGCGACGGCTTCCTTAGCCAGGACGAACTCGACGCCCGCAAGGCGGCGAAGAACACGAACGACTGACGACGCAATTGTGCGGACAGCATGCCTTTGACCGCAGGGGAGACAGACGAGGAGCTCCTTGTGCGGATCGCGCGCAATGACCCGGCCGCGACCGCCGACATGGTCGCCCGCAAATTGCCGCGCCTGCTTGGGCTTGCCGCCCGCATGCTTGGTGACCGGGGCGAGGCCGAGGATGTCGCACAGGAAGCATTCCTCAGGATTTGGCAGCAGGCCGCGCGCTGGCAGGCCGGTACCGCGCGCTTCGACACCTGGCTCTATCGGGTGGCGCTCAACCTCTGCTCCGACCGGCTGCGGCGCCGGCGAGAAACCTATGTCGCCGAGGTGCCCGAACAGGCCGACACCGGACCCGCTCCGGACCAGGGCTTGTTCGACAGCGAACGGCAGCGAACCGTGGAAGCCGCCTTGGCGGCCCTGCCAGATAGGCAGCGCGAAGCGATCGTGCTCCATTACTATCAGGAGCTTTCCAACATCGAGGCCGCGTCCATCATGGAGGTCAGCATCGATGCGCTGGAAAGCCTGCTGGCACGGGCGCGGCGCAATCTCAGCGCCTACCTGAAGGGGGACGACGATGAACACTGACAAGGACCGGGATCGATGACGCCCGAACGCTTTGCCGAGATCGTGGAAGCCTATGGCTCCCGCCCCGAACGCTGGCCGCGGGCCGAGCGCGAGGGCGCGCTTGCCTTCATGCAGCGAAATCCCGAAGCGATCGGCAAGCCGCGCGCCGAGGCCAGCCTGCTGGACGGGCTGCTGGACAGGTCCATCGTGGCGCCCGCCAGCCACGAGTTGCGGCAGGCCATTCTTCGGGCAGCCGCCAATCGCCAGGCCGCCCCTGCACTCAGGGCCGCCGACACCCGCCGCAAGGCGAAATCCACGCTCTGGCAACGGATGGGCTTCTGGGGCCGCGGAGCCGGCATTGTCGGCATCGGCCTGGCCGGCGCGCTGGCCGGCGTCTTCACGCTCGCCATTGTCGTGCCGTTGATCGGCCCGGCCTATGACGAAAGCGATGGCCACAACCTCACCGCCTTCAACGATCCCTTGCAGACGGTCTACGGGCAGACGGCAGACGGGCAGGCGCCGGATGAGCAGACGGTGGACGAGTGATGAGTCCGGGATCGCGCACCATCCTCATCGCGGCGTCGCTCGCCTTCAACGTGTTCTTCGTAGGCGCCGCCGGCGGCGCCCTGCTCTGGTATTCGTTCGGCCACGAGCGGCTGGCGCAGCAGGGCCAGGGCCTGCGCTTTGCCGCGCAGCACCTGTCGGCGCCGCAGCAGAAGATTTTCCGCCAGAGGCTGAACCAGGCGCGGCATGACGCGGCCGCCGATGTCGAGGCGGCGCGCAATGGCCGCGCCCAGCTTGCCACGCTGCTGTCGGCCGACACGATCGATCAGCAGGCGGTGGACATCCAGTTGGAAGTGGTGCGCAAGGCCGACATAAACGTGCGCACCGCCGTCGAGAAGGCCGTGCTGGATTTCGCCCAGACGCTGACGCCGGACGAACGGCGCATCTTCGTCCAGGACCTGCGCGGTCGCGGCGCCATGCTGCGCAACGCGGCGCAGAAAAAAGCGCCATAGGCTGCGAGGTTCGCCAGTGGCCTGCTCCACGGTCGGGAGCGGACAGGCCGCCTTCGGATAATTTCAGCGAAAGTGGACATCGGCCCGCCAAGCCCTCGCAAAAAATTGTGATCATTGGACTTGGCCGCCGTTCTTCTCCCTGCGTATGCTGCGGAACGTTCGCAATGAACTGGCTCGCTGGCTCGGCAACCGGGCCATGTAGCGGAGGGCATTCAGGTGGGCATCTTACTTGGCTTCTTGCCCTTTATCGCGTTCTCGCTGCTGGACGACCGGCTCGGCCCAACCAAGGCGCTGGCCATCGGCGCGGCCATCGCGCTGGTTTTGTCGATCAGGGCCTGGCGACAACCGCCACATTCCATCAAGATACTGGAAGGCGGCACGACAATTCTGATGGGTGGCCTTGCGCTCTACACGGCGCTCTCCGGAGCCGCGCTGTCACTGGTGGCGGTACGTCTTTGCGTCGATGCCGGCCTGCTGCTGATCGTCCTCGTCTCAATGGCGATAAAGCAGCCTTTCACCATCCAGTATGCGCGCCAGGAGGTCGATCCCAAATACTGGAACAGCCCTGGCTTCCTGCGAACCAACTACGTCATCACCGGCGCGTGGGCAGCGGCCTTCGCGGTCATGGTGGTCGCCGAAGCCGTGATGGCCGCCGATGCTGATTTTCCACGCGCCGTCGGCTTCGGCGTGGTCATCGCGGCGCTGCTTGCCGCGCTTGGCTTCACAATCTGGCGTTCAAGGCGCGCGCGCTCCATGGCGGAGTAGGAAAAGATGGATACGCTGGCGCGAGCAATCGTCTACGGCATTCCGCTCGTGATGATGGAACTGACGAGGAAGCGCATGACCAATGTCGCCCGCGCCGGATACAGCGCGGCGCCTGTCAACCAGTTTGCGCATGTTCCAATCTACCCCCCCGCCGACTTCAAGAATATCGTTCGAGCAAATGTCGACACCCTGTATTCCTCGGCCTTCCTCGATCTTTCCGCTGAGCCGGTTGTGTTGTCGGTTCCCGACACCGAGGACCGCTACTATCTGCTGCCGATGATGGACGCATGGACGAATGTCTTTGCCTCGCCGGGCGCACGGACAACGGGCACCAGGGCCAGCGCCTTTGCCATCACCGGCCCAAACTGGCGCGCGCCGCTGCCGCCAGGATTGCAAGGGCTTGCATCACCCACGAACATGGCCTGGATACTGGGCCGGACACAGACCAACGGGCCGGCGGACTACCCGGCTGTGCATGCTGTCCAGGCCGGCTTCAAGCTCACGCCGCTATCCCAATTCGGCAAGTCCTATGTCGAGCCGCAAGGCATCGTCGACGCAAGCACGGACATGAAGACGCCTCCGGTCGAGCAACTTCAGGCCATGACAGGCGAACAGTTCTTCGCGGAGCTGGCGCGGCTGTTGATATCGAATCCGCCAAGCGCCGCGGATGCTGCGATGGTCGCCGAACTTGCGACGATAGGGATCGTGCCGGGCGAGCCATGGAACGTCGGCGAACTCGACCCGGCCATGCACGACGCGTTGGAAGGCGCGGTTGCCGCGGCCATCCAGATGCTTCGTCGCAAGGCCGGCCAGATCATGGCGACCTCGGTCAACGGATGGCGCATTCCCAGGATGGATATTGGCGCGTTCGGCACGAATTATGAGCTGCGGGCGTTGATCGCGCTGATCGCGATCGGCGCCAACATTCCGGCCGATTCCATTTATCCCACGGCATATGACGACGCGGCCGGCGAACCGCTCAACGGCGCCAATCGCTATGTCCTGCATTTTGATGCGGGGCTGACGCCACCCGTCAAGGCCTTCTGGTCGGTGACCATGTATGACCCCGACTCGTTCTTCGTGAAAAATGCCATCGATCGCCATGCCGTGAGCAGCTGGATGCCGCTTTCACGCAACGCCGACGGCTCGCTGGATATCTTCATCCAGAACGAGGCGCCCGGTGACGGCAAGGACGCGAACTGGCTTCCCGCACCGGAAGGCGCGTTCAATATCACGATGAGAATGTACTGGCCGAAGGCCGGAGCCCCATCCATTATCGACGGATCCTGGCAGCCTCCGGCCATCGGCAAGGTAAACTAGGAATCTGTGTGGAAGGTTGGGCCGGGGATACACCCCCGGCGTCTCCTGAACACCCGGATCGCAGGACACCCGCCAATGCAAGTCGCCCAAAAGCGTGCAGCGGTTTTGGGATAGCGAGATGCATGAAAATCAAGACCTGAAGCGCGTCACATGACCCACTTCAAGCGGGCGGGTGATTGTTCACTGGCTGGATCCAACCACCGCGCCAACAGCCGCGCCGCCTAGCCCACCAACCACCGCGCCGCCGGTTCCGGCAATGGCGGCGCCAGCCAAGGCGCCCGAGCCGGCGCCGATAACCGCGCCGGTGGCGGTGCGCATCGCGTGCGTCGAGCCACAGCCGGCAAGTGAGACCGCCATGAAGGACACGATGAGAATTCGGTACATATCTGCCGCTCCAAAGGTTGGGTTGAGCGCGGAGGGTGGAGCGACAAGGTTAACGTTCCCTTGCCGCGCGGGATACAAATCGCGCATTTCCCCAGCCGGCTTCAGCGGCGGTTTCCCGCCGGTCCATGCCCCGGCGCAAGTCGCGCCGGTGCCTTCAAGGCAATACGGCACTGCCGGGCGAGGCAGCCACGATGACGCGTGTAGGTAAGTTCCAGCTCGCGCGGGTGTGTCCTTAAGTCGCGAATTATTGGCTTCTTATGGCAGGCCTCGGGCTTCACTGAGGCCGCGACCAACACCATATGATGATCCACAGCCTTTTAAAACGAGACAAGCTCGCCTCGGCGTGGTCGCGCCGCGGCCGTCAGCCGGCATCGGCTCATGAACCAGGACCCTGAAAACCATCATGCGTGACAATATCAGACCGATTTCGAAAGACGTCCCCCTCATCCAGCTAGGCGTCCATCAGTGCCGCTTCCCGGTCAGCGAAGACCCAACCGTACCCGGCGGTTACCGTTTTTGTGCCGGGCCAACGTCGACGGAACGCGTCTACTGCGATCACCACCACGGTATCGTGACCGCCGTCGACCCGCGTCGAGCCCGTCACTCCCTCGCCCAACGACGCGCCGCCTAGCTTACATTTTGCTGGGTCGAGCCGTGCGCGCTGGAGGCCCTCTCAACCGGCCGATGTGGCGGTGAAAACCGCGAACTGAGCATCGAAAGCGCGCCTGAAGGCAGGCCTCGCTTCGCCGCGCGAGACATAGGCTGACAGGTTGGGAAATTCGTTCAGCATGCCCGATGCGCTCAACCGGCGCAGCACGCCGATCATGACCAGGTCGCCGGCGCTGAACGTGCCGTCGAGCCAATCGGCATTGCCCAGCCTGTCCGAGAGCGCGGCCAGGCGGCTGCGTATGCGATCGTCGATCAGCGGCATTCGTTGCGCGCGCCAGGTCGCATCGCCCTCCACGAACATTGCCGTTGAACGTTCGAGGATCGGCGGCTCGATGGTGCTGAGCGCGGCAAACATCCAGGTGATCGCGCGTGCCCTTGCATTCGCATCGTCCGGCAGCAGGCCACGATGGCGTTCCGCGACATGGAACACGATCGCCCCGGACTCGAACAAAGTGAGATCGCCCTCCTCATAGGTCGGAATCTGCCCGAAGGGATGAAGCGCCAGATGCGCGGGTTCCTTCATGTCGCCGAAGGAAACAAGACGGACATCATAGGGCTGGCCGACCTCTTCCAGCGCCCAGCGAACCGGCATGTCACGCGCCAGCCCCCTGCCACCGTCGGGCGACCGTTCAAAGACGGTGATGGTGGGGATCGTGGATGCCTTCATGTCGTCGTCTCCCTTTGAAGATCGTGGCAAGCAAAGGACGAAGCGGGAGTTTGAGTTCCGACACGAGGGTGCGAAAAGTTCGCCAAGGGCCTTGGTAAGTGTAAGGCAAGGTCAGCCTTCGACCCCTTCGCTGTCGCTGGTCGCTATGAATGACGTTCCTTATTCCGGACGCTAGGGTGGCCGAAGCTGTCGCAATTTTGGGGAATTTCGCGACAAACGGCATGGCCAGAACTGGCATGGGCTTGTTTTAATTTCAGATTGGCCGGTCGCAAATGACTGTGCAATCTGGCATCCATTGGGGCCTAATCATGATCGACCGGAGGAACAATGAGCGATCACCAAGAACACAACCCATTTGATGGCCCTCAGATGCAGGGAATGCACTACGAGCGGGCTGATATGTCGGGCGCTAATTTCGATGGTGTAAACCTCACGGACGCACGATTTTACGCTGTTTTGACTAAGGCAAAATTCACCGACACCAATTTAAGCGAAGCGCTTTTTGACGATATCTGCCTTGCAGACGCGCGCTTTAACAACATCGATATGTCCGGAACCACCATCACGAACGCAAATCTATCGCGATTGACCATACGCGATGTCACATTGGCAAATTCAGACATCCAAGACGCCGATTTGACCGGGATGCGGATCAACGGCGTTCTCGTAACCGATCTATTCATGGCCTATGAACAGACAAAGACCTGAAGAAACTCGACTTACGCGACTGATTTTCGCGACATTGGGGAAGTCCGCTTTCGCACCGTGTCAGCCCGGAAGCTGACTGATCGGTTCCCACCCCATCTAGGTCGTTTGGGGCAGCCAACCGATTGTGCTCTACCGGACCTGATGTAGTATTCAAACAGGTTATCCTGACGATCACTGATGAGCCAGTGACCGATAGCGCGGTCGAAAAGGTGCTGCCCTGGCTCGCTGACTTCTACACAGTGCCTTTGGTTGACCCCAATCAGCGAACCCAAAACCCGCCTGACCTTCTAATTCGATCCATAACTTCTGGCGCCTTTAAAACAAAGGGCCAAGGCTAGTCCGTGAACCCATAAGGCCGGCTCGAACCGTTGATGCCTTGAGCTGCGTATGTCATCGATTGACTAAACTTGGAGGTGGTGAATGTTTGGGAAGCCTAAGAACGATCTCTCGCCGCCGCCGAATGCGAAGAGCGCGAAGGCTGTCGAAGTTTTGCGGGTATGGGCGGAGCCTGGGACCGCACAGCAACTTGTTCTCAGAACAACGCGGAAAGAACCCGGCGCGTGGGGGCTTTTGCTCGCCGACGTCGCCCGTCATGCAGCAAAGGCCTACGCCACAGAAGGTTTGCCCGAAGCGCAGGCTCTTGATCGGATTCTGCAGTTGTTCCAAGCTGAATTTGCCGAGCGCACGGGCACGCCATCGTAGATTGTGGAGATATAAAAATCTTCATCCAGGACAGTTAGCGATGACCCGCAGGACTATTGCCATCTGGGCAGCTATTCTTCTCGCCGCTTGGTTTCTTGTGCCGCCTCTGTTTGGATTCAGAGGCTGGGAATGGCATCAGAAGCTCGTGCTTGAGGTCGAGACCCCCAGCGGCATCAAACGGGGTGGGAGCACTGTCGAAATTCACGCCCGCACGGAACCGAATTGGCTCCCTATTTCAGCAGCGGGCGGCATCCAAAGCTATGTCAAAGGGGAATCGGCCTTTGTCGAAGTAGCTCCAGGTAAATATCTATTTGCGATATTGGACTACGCGTCCGGCACCGATCGTGCATTCTCCACGTTTCCGGAGGTCGGAACGGACGGCTACCGCCGCGCCAGCGCAATGAAGACGTTTCGGGGAACACGTGTCGTGGCCCGAGACAAGTATCCGGATTTTGTCACGTTCGACGATATATCTAATCCAAAGTCGATAAAGAGAGTCGATCCCGACAACCTGTCGGCGACGTTTGGACCTGGTGTAGCACTCAAAGGGGTTACCCTGACGATCACTGATGAGCCAGTGACCGATAGCGCGGTCGAAAAGGTGCTGCCTTGGCTCGCTGACTTCTACACAGTGCCTTTGGTTAACCCCAATCAGCGAACCCAAAACCCGCCTGACCTTCTAATTCGATCCATAACTTCTGGCGCCTTTAAAACAAAGGGCCAAGGCTAGTACCCGAAATGCACTGGATGACAGGTACAACCAAGCCCCCCGCCTATCCCCCCAACGCCAACAGGGCGAATGCGACGCCTGCCTTGTAAAAACCGTGAGCAAGACCCGCGATGCAGCCTCCGACAACCAAGACTGAGCCGACAATCGACAAGAGGATAATCTCCTTCGGGCTCGGGTGGTGAATTGGCGGATAGTTCTCCCGAATTTTCAGGATTTCTTCGCGAAGCTGCGGGTCCCTGGCCAGGTCTTCGTACTCGCGGTGAAACGCCACTTTCCGTGCGAGCGTCAGCAGCATCGTCAAGGCCATCCAGCTTATCCCGAAAAGCCAGATGCTGATCAGATAAATCTGCGGATGAAGAACATGATGGCTGTCCAAACATACTTGTTGAAAGGAAATCTTGCGACTTATTGAACTGCGACTTCCGGAGAACCACCATCCGTTTTCAGTCGTTGTCAGCGGTTGAGAACGAGGTTGCGAACCCGGAATCCGCTTGAGAGAAAAAGGCATGGATGAACGCCGCGAGCAGGGCAACTACAGTGCCGGCAGTCATGCCCGCCCATTGACTGTCTTCGTACCTAAGTTCCAAACGACGCTTCAAGTCAATTCTTCTCCTGCTTGTCTCGAATACTGTTAAATCCTTACCCCCCGCTTGCGACGCTGCCGACAGCGATAAGGTGTCGACCACTCAGGGCAACCACCGATTGCGTGCTGCCCCCACCGGCATGATCTCGAAGATGTGATCCGGTTTCCGCGACGGATCATGCTCAAATAGGCAAATGGAGCTGGCCTCGATTCCGTCGGGGTGCAACAGGTTCCAGTCGTGGGCGGGAAATTCACCTCATCTTACTTTGGGAATGGCGCCAGTGCGGAAGACGGGCCAAATCGCCGTGATCAAGACCGACCTGTCCGATGTCTATCTCGGCTACATCTCCTGCCTGAACAAGCAGGACTGGAACAGGCTCGGGCGTTTCGTCGATGACGAGGTCCACCACAATGGCCGCGGGCTTGGCCTGTCCGGCTATCGCGAGATGCTGGAGCGGGATTTTCGCGACATCCCCGACCTTCAGTTCAACGTCCAGATGATGATGGCCGAACCATCCCGCATCGCCAGCCGCCTCCTCTTCAACTGCACGCCGAGGGGAGAATTCCTCGGCCTGCCGATCAACGGCCGGAAAATCTCCTTCAGCGAGAATGTCTTCTACGAGTTTCGCGCCGACAGGATCGTGCGCGTCTGGTCGGTCATCGACAAGGCGGCCATAGAAGCGCAACTGCGGCCCGAGCTTGCGACCGCCTGACAGTCGTGACTTCAGGGTTGCGGCCAACGTTTGCACAGTAACCAGCGCCCCAGCATCCTCATAACCAGCGACGCGCAGTGCTGTTGCGATATCAGCGCCAGCCCGCGAGAACCACAACCCGCACCATCGCGGCCACCTCGCGGCCGCGTGACGCCAGCTCCCGCACGACCGCGCGCCCGACATGGCCGGTGGCTCCCGTGACGAGGATCATTTCGCTGCTCCGACATTGCCGCTTGACCAACATATATCTCTGCGGTTATACGTCAACCAATAGCCAGCGGGTTATCAATCGAATGCCGAACGCTCACGATATCCTCTTCACGACGCTTGCCGATCCGACCCGGCGCGCGATCTTCGAACGGCTGTGCCGCGAGGGAGAACAGACCGTCGGCGCGCTCACGGCACAGGCCGGCGTATCACAGCCGGCCGTTTCGAAGCACCTCGGCGTGCTCAGGCGCGCGGGCCTGGTGCGCGACCGCCATGAAGGACGCCAGACCCATTACAGCGCCCAGCTGGCGGCACTTTCGCCGCTGGTCGACTGGACCAGACAGATGAACGCGTTCTGGGAAAGCCGGTTCGACGACCTCGAAAACCTGCTCAAGAGAATGGACCAATGACCAGCATCGCGACCGAGACGCGCTCCGTGATCGTCGAGCGCGAGATAGCCTATCCGCCGGAAAAGATCTGGCGCGCGCTGACCCAGCCGCACCTGATCGAGGAATGGCTGATGAATAACGATTTCGTGCCGGTCGCCGGCCATCGCTTCAACCTGCGCAAGGAGCCTCAGCCCGGCATCAGCATCGTCGTCGACTGCAAGGTCACGGCGGTCGAGCCCAACAGGACGCTGTCCTACACATGGGATGCCCATGGCCTCGAAAGCACCGTCACCTGGACGCTGACGGCCACCCCCACCGGCACGCGCCTGCGCATGGAACAGTCGGGCTTCCGGCCGGACCAGGAACAGGCCTACCGGGGCGCGAGAAGCGGCTGGCACCATTATCTCGCGGCCCTGGAGCGGATCCTGGCGCGCACGGACTGAAGACCGCCGGCAAGCGGATCGCCCGATCCGCATCGGCTCAATTTTGACGGGAGGTCCCCTTGAACTGGAACAAATGGTTTCGGCAGGTCCATCGCTGGCTGTCGATCATCTTCACACTGGTCGTCGCCGCCATCTGGATCGCCCTGGGCCTCGGCAGGCAACCCGCCCAATGGGTGTATTTCCTGCCGCTGCTGCCGCTCGCCTTCCTGCTGCTCACCGGGCTCTATCTGTTCGCCCTGCCCTATGCCTCCAAATGGCGGGGATCGCCGGTCGCAGGATGAACGACGCTTACATTGACGCCTGCCGGAGCAACTGAAGACCAAGCCCTGCTTTTGCGGGGCGGCGCCAACACGCCCATCTGCAAGGAGAAATAGCGATGAAGATCAAGTTGACCACCATCCATGTCGACGACCAGGAAAAGGCCCTGCGCTTCTATACCGACGTGCTCGGCTTCACCAGGAAAGCCGATTTCAGCAACGGTCCCTATCGCTGGCTGACGGTGACCTCTCCCGACGATCCCGATGGAACCGAACTGCAGCTTGCGCTCAACGACAACCCGGCGGCAAAGGCCTACCAGCAGGCGATTTTCCAGCAGGGCCAGCCGGCGGTGATGTTCTTCACCGACGACATCAAGGCCGACCACGCGCGCATCCAGGCGCGCGGCGCCACCTTCACCATGGCGCCGACCGAGGTGACGGGATCGACCATCGCCCAGCTCAACGACGGCTGCGGCAACCTCGTCCAGATCACCCAGCTGGCGCGCTGGTGACGAACGGCAAAATGGCCCGCCCGGCGAACGGCGCGCCGCCGTCGCGGGATATGGTGCAAACCGCCGTTTGACGGCAGTATGAAAGCGCATTGAAGCAAGGGTGCCGCATGACTCCATCCGACCATATCGACCAGTTGATCGCCGGGCTCCCGGACTGGCGCGGCAAGACGCTCGCCGGCATTCGCAAGGCCATTCTCGAAGCCGGTCCCGAGATCGTCGAGGAATGGAAGTGGATGGGCAGCCCCGTCTGGTGCAGCGACGGCAACATGGTGGTCGGCAACGCCCACAAGGACAAGGTGAAGCTCACCTTCTCGCACGGCGCGAGCCTGCCCGATCCCGCCAAGCTGTTCAACAATGGCTTTGGCGGCAAGGTGTGGCGGTCGATCGACCTCTTCGAGGGCGACGAACTCGACGCACAGGCGTTCAAGGAACTGATCCGCGCCGCCGTCGACTACAACCAGGCCAAGGCCAGGAAGAAGGCGCCCGCCCGGACCAAGGCCGGGAAGTAGCAGGCCGGCGCGTCTCCTCAAGCTCCCAGCGAATAGCCGAGGTCGCGCAGCGGCAGTTTTCGCACGCGCTCTCCGGTGGCGGCGAAGATGGCGTTGCCCAGCGCCGGCGCCAGCGCCGGAAATGCCGGCTCGCCCATGCCGGTCGGCGGATTGTCCGACTGGATGAAATAGGGATCGATCGTCATCGGCGCGAACGGCATGCGCAGGATCGGATAGGCATTGTAGTTCTGCTCCCCGATCCGGCCATTCTCGAAGCTGATCTTGAGACCCATGGCGGTGGAAAGCGCGTCGGTCGACGCGCCCTGCGCCTGGGCTTCTGAGCCCGCCATGTCGATGATCGGGCCGACGTCGAGCACCACCAGGATGCGCGCGATCCGTATCCGCCTGTTGGCATCGACGCTGAGCTCCACCGCCTGCGCGACATGGCCGGCATGCGAATAGCACCAGGCGAGCCCGAGCCCGCTGCCCTTCGGCAGCGTCTTGCCCCAGCCCGCCTTGTCGGCGCACATTCTGATGACGTCACTGGCCCGCTTGGGGCTGAAGTTCACGCTCTTGTCCTTGGGCGCCAGTTCCGGCACGTCGCGGTTCACCGCGTCGAGCAGGAATTCGACATGGTCGCGGCCAGCCGCGACAGAAAGTTCATGCATGAAGCCCTGCGCGGCGAAGACCTGGGCATTGTCTCCGGGCGCTCGCCAGGCGCCGGTGGGAATTTTAAGCGGCAGCATGGTCTTGGCGCGGCGCAGATTGGGCGCCTTGATCGAATATCTGAGATTGTCGGTCAGGTTGGCGCCCGAGGCTTCCTTCTTGCCGTCGGCGGTGAAGGTGATGAAATGCTCCTGCCAGGCGTCGAGCCGGCCGCCCTTGTCGATCGCGCCCTTGAACTGGTGGTAGCCGGCGGGCCGGTAGAAATCATGCGCGAAATCGTCTTCCCGGGTCCATTGCAGCTTGACCGGGGCGTTGACCCTCCTGGCGATGGCCGCCGCCTCGCAGGCATAGTCGTTGACCAGCCGGCGCCCGAAGCCGCCGCCGACGCGGGTCTGGTGCATCACGACCTTTTCGGGCGCGATCCCCGCCGCCTTCGCGACCAGCGGCAGGCCGCGATCGGGCTGCTGCGTCGGCACCCACATTTCCATCACCCCGTCATGCCAGTGCGCGGTGGTGTTCATCGGCTCCAGCGGCACATGGGCGGCGAAGGGATATTCGTAATAGGCCTCCACGGTCTTGGCGGCATTGGCGAAGGATGCGTCCACGTCGCCGACATTGTCGTCGCGCTTTTCCGGGAAACTGGCCGCCAGCCTGCCGGCCTCGGCCGAGAATTGCGACGTGGAGTCGTTCGAAGCCGCGCTCAGGTCCCAGTCCACCACCAGCTTGTCCTTGGCCTGGAAAGCGCTCCAGGTATCCCTGGCGATGATGGCCACGCCCGGCATGACTTCGACCATCATGCCGGTGCCGTCCACGGCGAAGGCATCGAGCACGCCGCGCTGCGCCTTGATCGCGTCCACATTGAAGGACCTGACCTTGCCGCCGGCGGCCAGGCATTTGGTGAAGGTGGCATAGACCATGCCGGGAAGCTGGACATCGATGCCGAACAGCGGCTGGCCGGTGACGACCTTGGGGTCGTCGACGCCGCGATAGCGCTTGCCGATCAGGCGGTAGTCGGCGCGGCTCTTCAGCTTCAGGCTCTTCGGATCGGGCACCGGCATTTTCGCGGCGGCGGCGGCAAGCGACCCATAGGTCGCGGATCGGCCGCTGGCGGCATGGGTCAACACTGAATCCTCGGCCGTGATCCGCGATGGCTCCACCGCCCAGGCCTGGGCGGCGGCGGCCACCAGCATAGCCTTGGCGCCGGCGCCGGCCTGGCGCAGCTGGTCCCAGGCATGCGGGATGGAGGTCGAGCCGCCCGCCCCCTGGCTGCCATAGACCTTGGGGTTGATGTCCGCCTGTTCCATGACGACATGGTTCCAATCGGCGTCGAGTTCGTCGGCGATGATCACCCCGAACGAAGTCTTGATGCCCTGCCCGATCTCCGGGCATTTTGAATAGATGGTGATCGTGTTGTCGGGCGCGATGCGGATGAAGGCGTTCAGCGCCTGGTCCCTGGCATCGGCCGTATCGACATTCGCCGTCTCGGCCGCGAACGCCCTGCCGCCAAGATGGAAGCCCAGCACGAGCCCGGCGGCGCCCGCGCCGGCCAGCTTGAAGAAGGTGCGTCTTCCCATGGCCAGGGATGCATTGGCCGTCGGCACGGCCCGCACCTCGCGCATCAGCGCCGACAGATAGGCATCGGACCGTGCAAAACCGGATTGCGTGTCAGCCATTGGGGGCCTCCCTGGATTGCTGGGCCGCCTGCTTGCGCAAGCCGGCAACGTCCTTGCCTGTCAGGTCGGCGCCCTTGGCGCCGAAGCGGGCGGTGACGTAGTTGGCCACGGCCGCGATGTCGTCGTCTGAATAGCCCTGCCCGAAGGCCGGCATGAAGATCTTGCCGCCGGCGGTCTGGCGGTTGACGCCATTGATCACCGTCTGCGCCACATTGGTGGCGCTGGGATCGTTGACCGCGCGCACGCCGGTCAGCGTGGCAAAGCCGGTGACCGGGCTGACGCCGGTCCAGTCGTGGCAGCTGGCGCAGGCGCCGGCAAAGACCTTTTCGCCGCGCGCATTGGCAGCAGCCGCCAGGCCTTCCTTGTAGGACGCGGGCGCCGCCGTCGTGACCGTGCGCGGCAGGTCGCTGGCTTGCGCGGGTATGCTGCGCAGATAGGCGACCAGGGCATGGGTGTCGTCGGGGACGAGATAGCTCAGGCTGTCATCCGCCGCCTCGCCCATCGGCCCGGCCGCGCCGCCATGGCCGTTGGCATGGCCCGTCGAGAGATAGGCATAGAGGTCATCGTCGCTCCAGTCGCCAATGCCGGAAACGCTGTCGCCGCTGATGTTGTAGGCGCGCCAGCCCGCCGTGACGGCGCCCGCGAATTTGCTGTGATTGTCCAGCGCGAAGGCAAGGTTGCGCGGCGTATGGCATTCGCCGCAATGGCCCATCGCCTCGGCAAGATAGGCGCCCCGGTTCCATTGCGGGGTCTGGCCGACATTGGGGCGGAAGCGCTCATCGGCATTGAACATGACGTTCCAGACCGCAATCAGCCCGCGCTGGCTGAACGGCCAGGAAAGCTGGTTCGGCTTGGCGGGCGCGTTTGCCGGCGCCAGCGACAACAGATAGGCCTTGATGGCCAGCGCGTCGGAGTCCGTCATGTAGGCATAGGAAGCGTAGGGCATGGCGGGATAGAGCTTTTGGCCGTCGGCGCGGACGCCCCTGTGCACGGCCGCGAGGAACTGGGCGTCGGTGTAATTGCCGATGCCGGTCTCCCTGTCCGGCGTGATGTTGGTGGAATAGATCGTGCCGAACGGCAGGTTGAAGGCGAAGCCGCCGGCGAAAGGGGCGCCGCCCGGCGCGGTGTGGCAGGCCTGGCAGTCGGCCGCATGGGTCAGGTATTCGCCGCGCTTGACCAGGTCGGCATTGGCAAGCTCGGCGGGAACACCGCTGACCTTGGCGCCCTGGTACTCGGCCAGTGCCACGGTCGATCCGCTGGCGAAGGACATCGGATCGCGGCCCAGATAAAGCCAGCCCGCCAATCCAAGGCCGATGACGACCAGGACCGCAACGACGATGCCGACAAGCTTTTTCATGGTCAGGCCGATTTGGAGGCGGCGTTCTTGATGGCGCGGCGGATGCGGATATAGGTCCCGCAGCGGCAGAGATTGCCGGCCATGGCCGCATCGATGTCGGCATCGTCGGGTTGCGGGTTGGCATCCAGCAGCGCGGTGGCCGACATGATCTGGCCGGCCTGGCAATAGCCGCATTGCGGCACCGCGGCTTCCAGCCAGGCCTGCTGCACCTTGGCGCCATTGGGCGTGCCGCCGATGCCCTCGATGGTGACCACCGCGCGGGTGCCGACATCGCCAACCGTCAGCTGGCAGGAACGCACCGGCTTGCCCGCGACATGCACCGTGCAGACGCCGCACTGGGCGATGCCGCAGCCATATTTGGTGCCGACAAGGTTGAGATGGTCGCGCAGCACCCACAACAGCGGCATGTCGTCGGGCACATCGACGTCGCGCGGTTGCCCGTTGATCAGAAGCGTAAGCATGTGTCCATCCCTGCCTGACAGCGACGCGTTTCCCTTGAGAGTCTAGGGGGCGGCGGCGGCGCAGCCAGCATTGGCCGGATCACATTTAAGGCACCGCCGCCTCGCGCCTCTGCCTGAAACGGTGTCGCGGCCCTGCGGATTGTTGCAGCTTTCCTGCCCGCGATGGCGTATCCGAAGGGCAACGATGTTCCACACGGAGCCCAAAATTGAGCGTTGCATTCGCCAAGGAAGAAAGTGCCGAAGCCGCCTCCGAGACCATCCTGCCGGCGCGTCCCGTCTCCGACAGGATCAACCTCGTGACACAGGCCGGCCTCGCCATGCTGCGGGACGAACTGACCCGCGCCCAGCAGGCGCTGGACGTCGCCAACGCGCTGGACGACGTCAACGAGCGGCGCCGGCAGTCGGCGGTTCCGGTTCGCGACATACGCTACCATGCCGAGCGCGTCAGGACGGCCCAGCTGATGCCCGCGCCGACGAGCTTCGACGCCATCGCCTTCGGCCACACCGTCACCTTCGCGCGCGACGATGGCCGCACGCAGACCTTCCGCATCGTCGGCGAGGACGAGGCCAACCCGGCACAGGCGACCATCTCGCATGGCTCGCCGGTCGCCCTCGCGCTTCTCGGCAAGGCGGTCGGCGACATCGTCCAGCTCGGGCCGCGCGAACTGGAGATCCTGTCCATCTCGTGAAGAAGGCATGGGGTCGAGGCGAAGCCGCCCCCATCGTTCGCGGCGGGTCTTCTGGCAAACGGATCCCGCCTGTTTGGAACCAATACCGGGCGAGACTGTTTAGCTACGCATTTGCTATGCTGACGTCCCCGCCGGCTGGGTAAGCGGCTATCCTGAGGAGCCTCCACATGAACATTTCGTCCAAATTCCGCTCGGTCGCGGTTGCCGCCATCGCAGTCGCCGGCGTCGGCTTTGCCAGCGCCGCGCACGCCGACAGCGGCACGATCCGCTTCGCCGTCTACAAGGCAGCCTTCTTCGTCGGCGGCTCCGGCGGCGAAGGCACGCTGACCTTCCACGGCCGCAGCTATCCGATCTCGATCGGCGGTGTCTCGGGAGGCCTGGCCTTCGGCGTGTCGAAGACCTATTTCCACGGCACAGTGCGCCACATTCGCCGCGCCAGCGACGTGACGGGCGTCTACGGCGCGGCCGGCGGCGGCGGCGCGATCGGCAAGGGCGCGCAGGTGATCCTGATGACCAACGACAAGGGTGCCCAGCTCGAGCTGACCGGCAGGCAGGTCGGCCTGCAGGTGAACGCCGACCTCAGCGGCCTGGCCATCACGGTCAAGTAACGACCGTTCCATCCTGATGATCCTGAAAGGGCCGGTCTTGCGACCGGCCTTTTCCATAACCGAGAGACACGCGGCGTCGGCCATCGATCTGGCAGCCCTGCCCGGCCAACCGGGACAGTATCCTTGTAGGCCATCCTGCGCACCATGTTTGCGCAAGCCGCGTCAGCGCGGATGGCGGTCACGCCGGAACCTTGACGGCGCGGGCGCGGCGGGCTCTTGTCCGAGCGTTCCGGCGACCAGGGAGGTGCCACCATGGAAAAGATCATCCTCGACTGCGATCCGGGCCACGATGACGCCATCGCCATCCTGCTGGCGGCGGGCAATCCCGACATCGACCTGCTCGGCATCACCACGGTTTCGGGCAACCACAATGTCGAGAACACCACGCGCAACGCACTCTCCGTATGCACCGCCTATGGCATCAAGGTGCCGGTGGCCAAGGGTTCCCCTGGCCCGCTCATCATCGACCAGGTGCTGGCCGTCGAAATCCACGGCGACACCGGGCTCGACGGTCCGGAACTGCCGCCCGCCTCGTTCGAGCTCGACAAGCGCCATGCCGTCGACTTCATCATCGACACCGTCATGGCGCATGAGCCCAAGACCGTCACGCTCGTGCCGGTCGGTCCCTACACCAACATCGCGCTCGCCGTGCGCAAGGACCCTCGTATCGTCGGGCGGGTGAAACGGGTGGTGGCGATGGGCGGAAGCTATACGCGCGGCAACATCACGCCCGCGGCCGAGTTCAACGTCTATGGCGATCCGGAAGCCGCCGACATCGTGTTCCGCGCCGGCTGGGACGTCACCATGGTGGGGCTCGACCTCACGCACCAGGCGCTGGCCACGCCCGCGCTGCAGGACAGGGTGCGCGCCGTAGGCGGCCCGATCGCCAGGTTCATCCTCGACATCTAGGAATTCATAGCCACCACGCATGGCGGCCTGCTGCAGATCGAATATCCCGCCGTGCATGACGCATGCTGCGTCGCCGCGCTGATCGACCCGACCGTCTTCACCACCGAGAAGGCCGACATCCGCGTCGAAATCGCCGGCCGGTGGACCAAGGGCATGACGGTCTGCAATTTCGAGAAGATGGGCGGCATGCGCCACTTCGGCGGCACGGCCAGCGAGCAGATGAACTTCCGCCACACCGTGGCGATGAAGCTCGACCACCCCAAATTCTGCGACCTGATCGTCGACGCGCTGGAACGCCTTGCAAGGCGCAAGGCGTGATCGGGGGCGCCGAAGTCGGGATGGAAAGTCCTTTGCGACCTGCGGACAAAAATCCAATTCACGGCCTCTGGTTTCGCCAGCTTGGGGGAAGCGGCGCGGCGGAACTTGATGAGCGGACGAGCCGCATCGGTGTTCGGCCGCTTTGGGGCCGGAGACGGAATGGCGGCTGTCGAAAGCAAACTTCAGAAAGCCGACATTCTCTTACAGCGGCGCCTATTTGTACTCAGTTCAAAACCGCCGCACCTGCGCTCTGAGGTGTGCAACACGAAAGGTTTGGCGCACTAGGTTGGTGATCTCGCCGGGGGCGTTTCCAGACCCGCAGTAGCGCGTTGCGCGTCTCGATGCAGGAGGCCAAGCTCGCCATTGTGGCGGTGTCACGGCGATTATTATTCTTTGGCGTGAGGCCAATTTCCGCTAACTCGAATCTCATTGCCGTCTTGGGCGTCAGATTGTGCCTGCAAAGATATGCGCCAGTCTTGTGTCCACTGAGATGAAAACTCGACCCGATGAACAGAGCTACCATCAGGATCTGAGTACGACACCTTAAGCGCTTCCTCGATTGGGATCATCTCCGGCTCGATCCACATCGCCATGCCCAAAAAAACATGGCCCAGTTTCCACGGCCCGTGCGGAGTGTCGATGAAGACCGTTCCGGGGTAGGGAATACGGGCAGTCCGGGTGATAGCAGGCTCGCCCTTCGCAATCTCGGCATAGGGGTTCAAGGCCTCCTGAACCTTTCGCCAAACGTCATTTAGCGACCAACTTGAGCCGTCGTCGGTGTCGTGAAAGATTGGGGCAAACAAGTCTGTATCAGGCAGAAGTATGTACTCCACGTCGTCGGGGGGCTCAGGAACTGTATCGTCCCCAGCCCTATACGCCCGAATGCCGGCCCCGGTGATGGCACATGCCTTATGCCAGAACATAACCGGGTCGAGGCCAAGGATTGGATTGATGTCCGTGACCGTTAGATCGGAGATTTTGCGAAGCGAAACGCCTGCGTGAGATGCCGCAATCTGAGCCTCGGCGGAGAAGCCAGACACGCTAACAGCGATGGTGCGATCCGCTCCAATCGAAGACTTCTTCGTAGCTAGCTGCTCGATCCATGTGACATCCTGAAGCTTTGACCTGCGCCGACATTCGATCGTGACAAGCATCTCGGTTGTGCCGACTTTGGCACGAATGCTGGCATCCACTTCTCTGAGGCGACCTGTGAGTTTGCAGCGCAGACGATCTGGCGACTTAACAACTAACCCTCGGGGACCTGCGTCGGCCTCAATCCGAGCGATCAGGAGCTCTAATTCGCGCCATTCGGGATTCCGACGTCGGCGCGCCCTCATTCTTTTGGGCCGCCTTTTGTCCCGGCATTTAGGAACATTGGGAAGAAGCTGATCTGCTTCTTCATTTTGATGACGTCATCAACGCCAATCGTATTGGCCTTCCGCCGCTCCCCGCCGGCCGGGGTTATAACCTCAAGGTCTGGGTTTTCGATGATCGCTGCATGGACATCGTCGGCGTGCGCCGGGGTAATGTTGTATATGCTTTCGTAGAAGTCCATGACAGCCATGGAATCCCCGGATTCCGTGATCAGGCGCGGAATATCCCCTAGAAGCTGGTTCTTTGCCGACGCTCGACCGCTGATATCAAAGAGGTAGAGCATGCCCTCATCATGCTTTGGGTCGTAGGAGAGCATGTTGAGGCCGGATCGACCGAAGTGTGCCTGCAAGCTGGCGTTGTCGTGAAGAATGTTGTTGTAGACCTGCCTTGCCCGATAGGCATTTGCGAAATGGATCAGCCAATACCGCCAACCGCCGGGATTATTGATCGAGAATGGGCTGACATAGGGGGCGCACAATCGGAAAGCGTCGAAGACGATTTTCTCGGCTGTGCCGAGCCAGTCCTTTTGACTCATTAGCGCATCGAGCGCCTGGATATCGTTGCTCGTCAATCCGAGATGATCGAGCTGGGCGCGAAGCCGCTCCGGCTGGTCCTTTTGAAGGAAAGCGAGCAGCGAACTGATGACGAAGGTATAGAAAATCTCAGCTGCGGGATAAGAGCGCATGATGTCGAGGATTGTGTTCCGCTCGACATGGCTGTGACCGCATTGATCTAGGTTAAAGATGACGCTCCGATAGCGACCTTGCCCCAACAGGCGCTTGATATCGAGAAAAGCGGCTTCGAAGAACTCGTTCAGATACTCGACCCGCAGATGCAACTTGGGGCAGTTCTGGCTGGCCTCTGCTTGCATCGGTGCGACATGCGTCTTCAGAAGTTCGATCGCATCGCGACTGGCATCGTTGAAAATGAGGAGGCATTCGACTTCGACTGCGCCAAGCCCTTGGACGGCGCGTTGTGTGTTCACGGCGTCGACGGCTCGCTTCAATTCCTCAATGAAAATCAGGGGCGATCCGGGCGAGCCACATTGATATCGCCCCCCGCCGGCGAAACCGTCGATGATTGCGAGACGAAACCGCTCCTGCTGAGGAAGCCTGCAACGAACGGTGAGATAGTCGAAGACATACTCACGTAGAATTTTGTGTTTGCGGCGTGAATGCTCGTCAAGTTTTGCGCCATCGGCCCATTCGTATCTTTTCTCGACCACCGTATCCCCCGACAGTATTTTTTTACATTACAGTCACGCCTGTTGGAGTGACTGGCATCTCGTCCCAAGTGCGGCCGCGATACTCTCGACCGTTGGCTTTCTTAGAGCGTTTTTTGTTGTCTTTGCCCCATGTCCCCCACTGTTTGAAGAAGAAGGCGGTGCCCGCCGCCAGGCATTGGCCGTGGATCTCGTCAATCCACTCCTCTTTGATCGGCCGAGCCCATTTGCCGCTTTCGCCGCCGACGATTGCCCAATGGATTTCACGGAGATCGACAGCGCCAACCGATCCAATCAGAGGCTCGAAGGAGATGAACCGAATGTCCGCAGGCGCCTTGCGGAGATGGTCGACACGGCTCACGACATCCGAGTTTTCGATGCTGGTGCCGAGCCAGACATTGGGAAGGACGTCACCCATCTGCGAGGCGACGAGCGCCGCCATTCGTTCGGGGCGCTTGGTGAGGATCTGATAATTGTGGCGGGGAGTCTCGCGCATGACCCTCCAAACCCGGAGGATGAATTCGTCGCTGACACCCTCGTGAAACAGATCGCTCATCGAGTTGACGAAAATTTTCCGCGGCTTTTTCCATCGGTATGGAATGGAAAGAGCCTCGTGATCTTCCCGGACGACACCGTTCCACACCGTCCGCTTGCCGGTTCTCCGGGTCAGGCCAGTATATTTTTCGATGCCCATGGCTTGAAGACGCTTGGCCATTTCCATGGCATAGCAGTGGGTACAGCCAGCGGTGATGATCGAACATCCCGCTACCGGGTTCCAAGTGGAATCCGTCCACTCTATCTGAGTTTCAGCCATCAGATCCTCCAAGGCCACGCGAGATGGGATTTCCCCGTTCATAGAATTGACTGTGAGGCATGCGAATTTTCGACGCTTCGGACCTAACTTTGTGCCTTATCGCACTTGCAAAGCCAACCGCGCTCTCGATTTTCTTCATCAATAGCGCCCTTTGCCGGCGCGACGATTGGCGGTCATCCCCGCAAACGACATTGCGGCTAAATGATTGCGGTACAGTAGGCGCCGCCCGAATATCCGCTTTCGAGCGAGGGGCAGAGATATCTCTATGGCCGACATGCGGCGCAGAGCCGTCATGAGCCTTCAGTCGACAATCGTCATGCGTGCCCCGATGATCGGCCGTCCCGCCCCATGGAGTTTGGGAACCCGGCCATGCTAGCCTGATCGTCCATCGAGCCGCCTGAAGCTCGGGCCAGTGGCAAGTCGAGAGGGGCAAGTCATGTTGGATCAATGGATCAATTTCTTCGTCATGGTGGGCGGCGGGGCGGCAGGGCTTGCCGGGTTGATCTTCGTCGCAATCTCGATCAATCCCGAACGCATCGTCCGCAACACGACGCACAAGAACCGGGCCATCAACATGCTGTCGGGCTTCAGCGCGATCTTCATGGCATGCAGCCTTGCGCTTCTGGGAGGTCAATATCTTCCCGCGCTCGGCGTCGAATGGCTCTTGCTCTGGCTCGTGGCGACATTCATCTTCGTCAGGGGATATGTCGTCGCCATCCGGTCGGGGATGAGCTCCATCGGGCTGACCGTGCCACGGCTGGCCGGCGGCACGGCGTGTTACCTCGCCGAGGTCGCTGGCTCGGTTCTCCTTGTTCTCGGACGCGGCGCGGGCCTTTATATCGCCGCGCTTGGAACCATCGTCCTGTTCGCCTTCCTCATCTCGGGCGCGTGGCTGCTCATCATCGGCATCTACGAGGAGCCGGCCAAAGGGTGACGCCCGGCGCTTCTGCCAACCGAGGCGTCTTCGTTCACATGCTTGCGAACGCTGTTTTGTTAGTCCGGGAGCCTTACTTCGCATTTTCGCATACTCCATGGATCACCATGGGCGATAAGCTTTCCCTGATACTCGATCGTTGCGGTCGTGCGCCGGTCATTCCCGGCAATCCATCGACCAACGAAATCCTCTATCGGCATGCCCTAGATCTCCGCCATTGCTCTTGCACAGATTACCTCGGCCCTCGCGCCGATGCACCTCGCGATGCCGGTGATCGATCGAGATTCAACCCCTGAACCGCTGCACATGATGGATCAGCGCCCGCAGCTTGGGCGCGATGTTGCGGCGGCTGGGGTAGTAGAGATAGAAGCCGGCAAAGTATGGGCAGAAATCTTCGAGCACGGGCACCAGTTCACCCCGCTCGAGCGGCGCGCGAAAGCTCTCTTCCATGCCGAAGGCGATGCCGGCGCCGGCGATGGCGAGCTTGATCATCAGCGCCATGTCATTGGTGGTGAAGTCCGGCGGGACGGTGACGCTGAACTCCTTGCCGGCTTGCGCGAATTCCCAGCGATAGGGCTGCACCCTTGGCGCGCGGCGCCAGCCGATGCAGCGATGGCCGGCGAGGTCGCGCGGATGCCGGGGCATGCCGAAGCGTTCGCCATAGGCGGGCGCGCAGACGGCGAGTTGCCGCTCCTCGCCGGCGATCGGCACCGCGATCATGTCCTGCTCGATCACCTCGCCCAGCCTGACGCCGGCATCATAGCCCTCGGCGACAATGTCGAACTCCTCGTCGGTGACGTTGATGTAGAGCTGGACCTGGGGATTGGCCTCCGCGAAGCCCGCCAGCAGCGGGCCTGAGAGAAAACGCTCGGCGATCGAAGAGACGGCAAGCCGCAACTGCCCGCTGGGAACACCGCGCAGGTTTCCGGTGGTTTCGATCGCCGCACGCATGTCGGCGATGGCCGGCGCCACCTCGCCATGCAAGCGCTCGCCCGCCTCCGTCAGGCTGACGCTGCGCGTCGTGCGCTGGACCAGCGCTATGCCCATCGTCTCCTCCAGCCGCCGGATCGTCTGGCTGACCGCCGAGCGCGTGACGCCCATGCGGTCGGCGGCGGCGCGAAAGCTCCGCTCCTCGGCCACCAGGGCAAAGACGGCGAGCGCGTTGAGGTCCGGCTCCATTGGTTAGCTGTTCTTTCCAGGCTGGAAACAAATGGTTGGCTTATCGCGACAATGAAACAGATCCATTTTCCCTGCAACCCGCCGTGAGCGGTTCGACCATCAATCCGGAGAAAGAAAAATGTCGCTCGACAAAGTCATCCTCATCACCGGCGCTTCCAGCGGCATCGGCGCCGGCATCGCCCGGGAACTCGGCGCCGCCGGCGCGAAAATCGTACTCGGCGCGCGCCGCACCGACCGGCTGGAGGCGCTGGCTAAGGAGATCGAAGCCAAGGGAGGAGAAGTGCTAACGCGCCGGCTCGATGTCACCGACCGCGCCGATGTCGCGGCATTCACCGACGCCGCGCGCCAGCGCTTCGGCCGCGTCGACGTGATCGTCAACAATGCCGGCGTCATGCCGCTGTCGCTAATGGCCTCGCTGAAGGTCGACGAGTGGGACCGGATGATAGACGTCAACATCAAGGGCGTGCTCCACGGCATCGCCGCCGTGCTGCCGGAAATGACGGCGCGGGGCTCCGGCCACATCATCAACATCGCCTCGGTCGGCGCACTCGGCGTCTCGCCGACGGCCGCCGTCTATTGCGCCACCAAATACGCGGTCCGGGCGATCTCCGACGGCCTGCGGCAGGAGAACGACACCATCCGTGTCACCTGCATCCACCCCGGCGTGGTCGAGAGCGAGCTTGCCGACACGATCACCGATCCGGCGGCGGCGACGCTGATGAAGACCTATCGCGCCATCGCCCTGCGGCCCGACGCCATCGGCCGCGCCGTGCGCTTCGCCATCGAGCAGCCCGATGATGTCGACGTCAACGAGATCGTCATCCGGCCGACGGCCACAAGGTGAGACGGCCATGAAGAATGTTCCGTCCCGCCTCCCCCACTGGGCACTTGCAGCAGCGCTCGTGCTTTCACCCCAGAAAGGTTTTGCCGACATGAATGCCAACCAGAAACCCGCGGCCGCGCAAACCCACCCCTATGCCGGCATGTGGGTGACCGCCGACGGCCATATCCGCCACGAGCTGCTGCCCAACGGCCGCTATGACGAAGCGCGCGGCAGCCGCGAAAGCGCCTACCGGGGCCGCTACGAGGTGCGGGGCAATCACATCGACTATTGGGACGACACCGGTTTCACCGCCGATGGCGATTTCATCGACGGCGTGCTGCACCATGCCGGCATGATCCTGTACCGGCGGCCTTAGGCCGGTCGATGCGCCGGAACATGTGCCGGTGGCATTCGCCGCCGGCGCATGGACGCTTTGGAATGCTCTCCGCTGACGACGAAGCCGTCTTCACGCGTCAGCCACGGAGCTTGTCAGCCGGGGACATAGGTGGTTTCCTGACGTCCGCACCACAGGAGGCGCACCAGATGAGCGATCGACGTCACTCGGGCCTGAAGTTGGCTGCCTTTGCAGGACTCTGTCTGGCGGTCGCAGCCTGCACCACCAGCTCAAGGCGCGATGACGGCTGGCTGACCACGGCCCAGGCGAACGCCGAGAGCAAGCAGATGCAAAAGAAAGGCATGATGCCTGTCGCCATCGATTGCTGGTCGGAAAAGAGCTCCTCGACCCCCAAATACCTGCTGCGCACCAAATGGGCGCCCAATCCCAGGAATCTCATCTGGAGGTGGGATGTCGGCGATGCCAACTACATGAAGCAGCGCAAGACCGCCGCAGCCCGTGACAAGCTGAGGATCGTCCAGTTCAAGTCCGACATCAATGCGTACTGCGCCATCTGGCGAAGCGCCTGACGGGCAAACGCGCTGCCGGGCCGCCGCGGAAATCCGATACCCTGCATTCATCGGTTCGGCCTGGTGGCGACACGCACCCTGCTCGACCGCACCAGCTTCTCGGCCATGTGCCGCATGAGCGACATGCGGGCCATGGGCGCAACCGTGGCGCTGCGCGAGCGCAGCTTGAGCGTTCCCGAAGACTGCGCGGTGATGGACTTCGACAACACCTACATCGCGCCGCTGCTCGTGCGCGCCCTGTCGACGGTCGATCCCAGCGCGAGACGACATAGCGGTGAAGACAGGCCGCGCCTTGCGGGCTGGCTTGCGTCAGAACAGGCCGGCGCCGCGCTCGGCCTCGAAATGGCGCGTCCATTGCGCCCTGAGATCGGCGGGCCGGCGGCCGTGGCGTTCCTCCAGGAATTCGGCGGCGATGATGCGATCCATCCGAAAATGCCGGAAGTTCGCGCGCAGCTCGCACCAGGCGGCGAGCAGCCGGACGGTTTCGGCATAGCCGATGATCGTCGGCCAGATCGTCCGCTCGCTCTCCCTGCCCTGGTCGTCGCGGTAGCGTATGCGCATCTTGCGGCCGGCGCGGATCCACTGCCGGGTGCGCGTCACGTCGATGCCGTCCGGCACGGTCTCCCTGCCCGGCGGCGCGCCCAGCGTCGGGCCGATGGTGGGATTGGCGATGAAGGGGCGCAGATGCTCGGGCACCGACGCCGATATCTTGGCGATAAGATCGCGCGCGGCCGCCGCCAGCACCGCGTCGCCCCTGTCGGCCACCCATTGCGCGCCCAGCACGGCCGCCTCCAGCTCGTCGGGCGTCAGCATCAGCGGCGGCATGTCGAATTCCCTGTCGAGCACATAGCCCAGCCCCGCCGCGCCCTCGATCGGCACGCGCTGCGCCATCAGGTCGGCGATGTCGCGATAGACGGAGCGCTTGGACACTTCCAGTTCCTCGGCCAGTTGGCCGGCGGTCACCGGACGGCTGGAGCGCCGCATGATCTGGATGATCTGGAACAGTCGATCGGCGCGGCGCATCGCATCCTCCTGTTGCCACTATGCTGGCAGCAGCCCCGGTTTACCAGAAGGGACACGGGCCCGGTCGCGGGCTCCGACACTGGAAGGAAGCCACATGAACTTCGTCTCGATCCGCGTCATCACCGCCGACGTCCAGCGCCTCGCCCGCTTCTACGAGGCGATCACCGGAATGACCATGACCATGTACACGCCCGACTTCGGCGAGCTTGTGACACCGTCCTGCACGCTGGCCATCGCCGGCACGCGCACGCTGCAGCTATTCGGCGGCGACATCGCCCGCCCGGTGGGCGCCAATGTCGCCCGCCCCGCCGACAACCACACCGTCATCCTCGAATTCCGCGTCGGCGACGTCGATGCCGAATTCGAACGGCTGTCGGGCACGCTCGCCGGCGCCATCGTTCAGGAGCCGACCACCATGCCCTGGGGCAACCGCTCGCTCCTCTTCCGCGACCCGGACGGCAATCTGGTCAACCTCTTCACGCCCGTCACCGCCGAGGCAATCCGGAAATTCGACAAGGTCGGCGCGTGAGGCCCGTTGCGGCCGGGCAAAACTAAATCCGGCCCACCGCGACGGATCGGCCGCCACCAGCCGTTCAACCTTGCAACAGGCCAACCTTGCAGGGATTGCACGCATGGCGATACCTCCCAATGCCGACCAGGCCATCGCGCTCAACCGCTTCGGGCTGGGCGCGAGGGCCGACGACACGGCGCCCGCCGACCCCAGGGCGTGGCTGCTCGGCCAGATCAGCCACTATGAGACGGCGCCGGCCGCCTTCGCCTCGGCCGACACGTCGGCGGCGATCGCGTCGCAATACCGGGAGGATCGCGCCGACCTGAAGGCTGACGCGAAGGACGACGATGCCGACGCCAAGGCGGCGGCGCGCAAGGCGCTGCGGCAGAAGGGCCAGGAGCTCTACCGCGCCGAGGTCGCCATGCGCGTCGCCTCGGCGCTGACCACGCCCACCCCTTTCCTGGAACGCCTTGTCTATTTCTGGTCGAACCATTTCGCCGTTTCCGCCGACAAGCCGCAGGTGACGATCCTGGCCGGCGCCTTCGAGCGCGAGGCGATCCGGCCGCATGTGCTGGGACGTTTCGAGGACATGCTGATGGCCGTCGAGCGGCATCCGGCGATGCTGTTCTTCCTCGACCAGGTGCGCTCGGCCGGGCCGAACAGCAAGCTTGCCGAGCGCGTGGAGCGCAACGGCAACAAGCGCAAGATCGGCATCAACGAGAACCTTGCCCGCGAGATCATGGAGTTGCACACGCTGGGTGTGCGCACCGGCTACAGCCAGGCCGACGTCACGCAATTCGCGCTGGCCCTGAGCGGCTGGAGCATTGGCGGCCTCAACGCCAAGACCGAAGGCGACGAGACCGCCGGCTTCAAGTTCCGCCCGCCCCTGCACGAGCCCGGCCAGAAGACCATCATCGGCAAGACCTATCCGCAGCAGGGCGAAGGCCAGGCGCGCGCGGTGCTGCACGATCTCGCGTCTTCGGACGCCACCGCGCTGCATCTGGCGACCAAGCTCGCCCGCCACTTCATCGCCGACGATCCGCCCGCCGAAGCGGTCTCCGCCCTGCAGGCCGCCTTCATCTCCTCGCGCGGCGACCTGCCGACGGTCTATCGCGTGCTGATCGACCTGAAGGCCGCGTGGACGCCGCAGTCGGTGAAATTCAAGACGCCGTGGGAATGGACGATCTCGGCACTGCGCGGGCTTGGCGTCACGACGGTCGCCGACATGCCGGTGGCGCCGATGCTCAACCAGCTTGGCCAGCCGGTGTGGCGGCCACGCTCGCCCGCCGGCTATGACGACATCGCCGCCAGTTGGGCGGCACCGGACGCGCTGGTGCGCCGGGTCGAGATCGCGCAGCGGCTGACCCGGAAGCTCGACCTCGATCCGCGCCAGCTCGCGCCCCGCATCCTGCCCGCTGTCAGCACCATGACCGCGACCGAAGTCGGCCGCGCGGAATCGCTGCGCACCGGCTTAGCACTCCTGATCGTCTCGCCCGACTTCCAACGGAGGTAAGACCATGATCCACCGCCGCCAGTTCCTCCGCTTCGCCGCCGCCGGCGCCGGCTCCCTGTTGCTCGCGCCGCACATCGTCTTCGCCAATGTCGCGACCGAGCGGCGCTTCGTCTTCATCATCCAGCGCGGTGCCGCCGACGGACTGAACACCGTGGTTCCCTATGCCGACCCCGCCTATGCCGGGCTGCGCGGCGACCTCGCCATCGATACGGCGACGGCGCTGAAGCTCGACGGCACCTTCGCGCTGCATTCCTCGCTGGCGGAGCTTTCGAAAATGTATGCGGCAAAACAGGCGCTGTTCGTGCAGGCCGTCGCCTCGCCCTACCGCGACCGCTCGCATTTCGACGGCCAGAACGTGCTGGAAACCGGCGGCGTCAATCCCTACCAGCTCAAGGATGGCTGGCTGAACCGGCTGGTCTCGCTGATGCCCAAATCGAAGGGCGATGCCATCGCCTTCGCGCCGACCATTCCGCTCGCCTTGCGCGGCAACGCCGAAGTCACCTCCTACGCGCCCTCCAACCTCAAGGACGCCGACGACGACCTGCTGACGCGCGTCAGCACGCTCTACGACGCCGACCCGCAATTGCACGCGCTGTGGAGCGAGGCGATGCAGGCGCGCGGCCTTGCCGACCAGCATAAGGCCGGCCAGAGCCCGCAGGATGTCGGCCGCACGGCGGCGACCTTCCTCGGTCGCGCCGATGGCCCGCGCATCGCCATGATCGAGACCAATGGCTGGGACACGCACAGCGCCCAGGCCGGCCGTCTCGGTAACCAGCTGCGCGGCCTCGATGCCCTGATCGCGGCACTACGCGACGGGCTCGGCGACAATTGGGCCCAGACCACGGTGTTCGTAGCCACCGAGTTCGGCCGCACCGCCGCCGCCAACGGCACGCAAGGCACCGACCACGGCACGGCGTCGGCCGCCATGGTGGTGGGCGGCGCCGTCAAGGGCGGCCGCATCCTCTCCGACTGGCCGGGCCTTTCGGCCAAGGCGCTCTATGAAGGCCGCGACCTCGCGCCCACCCTCGACCTCGACGCATTGATCGCCACCGTCGCCGCCGAGAGCCTGCATCTCGACCCCGAGCTGACCATGCGCACGCTGTTTCCGGACCGCCCCTTCAACAAGGCGCTCAGCGGGTTGATATCGGCGTGAGTGTCGCGAGGCCCCGACCGCTGCCGACACCGCGCGCAATCTCGGCGCGGCGCTCTGGCGTCATGTTCTCGGCGCGCTTCTTTCCGCCCTTGGCGCCAAGCGCCTTGGCGGCGGGGTCTTTGCCGTCGTCAATCACGTCGTCGGCTTCCTCGCCTGTCGCAATGCGCATAACGCGGACGGCGTTGCCGATTACGTCGGCGGGGCGCTTCTGGCCTTTAGGTCCGGTTGGTATTCACTTGCCTTTCGCTCTTGGGTAAGTGAACCCAGCAAACTCCGTTTGCTCCCGCCACTCGGGAAGGCCGCGCGCTCTAATACGCTCTACCGTGCCGCGTTGCCGATAGATTGTTTTTTCCGGCCACCCGTCTCTTTCCATCTCGCGCAATTGTTCGCGCGCGATCCACAACGCCGCTCGCCAATTCTCTTCGGGTGTCCGTTGCACGCTTCAAAATCCCATACTTTCCGGTGAGCATAGGCGGTTTCGCCTAGGGCCTCAAACGCGACCGACGATTTTCTAAATTTCAAACTGAGACACTACCGGACTTTCACCATGGTATTGACCTGAGCGTCAGGGACATCAGCACGACCCCAGACATGCCAAACGGCGCGGCATGACCGTTCGGTGGGCGGGCTCGCCGCTCCCCGCAAATAGACGTGGCGCGTATCGAAACGACAAAAAAGTATCGGTCGGGTGGACAGACCGTGGTGGCGGCGGCTTGAATTGCCGCCTAAGCTCTTGTCACTGCGGAGAGCGGCAAACGCGGCCTGCGGGAATGAGGCGTAGCAACTGGTCACAAGACCGGACCCGCGCCGGGAGGAACGACAATGAATCCGGACCTGGAAGTCGTCGCCATCAGACGTGGAGAGTCGTTCAAGGCCTGGGCCCACGGCTATCCCTTCCGCACCGTGCGCTGGCACTTCCACCCCGAATATGAACTCCATCTCGTCGTCGCCACCACCGGCCATTATTTCGTCGGCGACTTCATCGGCGAATTCGAGCCGGGCAACCTGGTGCTCACCGGCCCCAATCTGCCGCACAATTGGGTCAGCGACGTGCCGCCGGGACAGACCGTGCCGCTGCGTGGCCGCGTCGTCCAGTTCTCCGAAGAATTCATCGCCGGCTCGACCGCCGCCCTGCCCGAACTGGCCGCCTGCGCCGGCATCCTCGAAACCAGCCGTCGAGGCGCGCTGTTCTCGCCGGCCACGGCGGAACTGGCGGCCCCCCTGCTCGCCGAACTGGTCGAGGCGCAGGGCGTTCGCCGGCTCTCGCTGTTCATGGGGGTACTCGATATCCTCAGCCGCGCCACCGATGTGCGCACGCTGACCAGCGCGGAATATCTTCCCGACCCGTCCGGCTTCATGTCGGCCGGCATCAACAAGGCGCTGGCCTACATCAACGCCCACCTCACCGAGCCGTTCAGCGAGGGCGATCTCGCGGAGATCGCCGGCCGCAGCCCCAGCGCCTTCTCGCGCAGCTTCCGCCGCCACACCGGCATGGCGCTGGTGCAGTATGTCAACCGGCTGCGCATCAACCTCGCCTGCCAGTTGCTGATGAGCGAGGCGCAGACCCCGATCACCGAGATCTGCTTCGCCGCCGGCTACAACAACATCTCGAATTTCAACCGCCAGTTCCTGGCGCAGAAGGGCATGTCGCCTTCGCGCTTCAGGGCCTTGCTGGAGAACATAAACGCGGACATCGCCGCCTAAAAGGGAGGACCGGGAGGAGCCCAAACACAATCTGCAAGGCATGACGCGGGTGCGTTGGAGGCGCCCCGTGCTGGAGATCGCTTGTCCTGAAATCCAGCAATATCAAGAGGATGCGGGTACGCGCTGAGTGATGATCGAGGACGATCGTCCTGATGCAGCGGGTCATAGTCCTCGCAACAGTCCGACGTGCAGTCAAGGCCTGGCGCGCCATGCGGCGCTCAGGTTTTCGTGAAACCATTTTCTTCAAACGGAGATTACTCGAATGACCACATTTGCCTGGAAATCGACCGGTGCGGCAGCGCTCGCCCTTTCTCTCCTTGCCGGCACTGCCCATGCCGCCCCCGTCACCGAAGCCACGGTCGCGTTCCTGATGCCCGACCAGGCCTCGACCCGCTACGAGCAGCACGATTATCCCGGCTTTGCCGCCGAGATGAAAAAACTCTGCCCGGGCTGCAAGGTGCTCTACCAGAATGCCGATGCCGACGCCTCGCGCCAGCAGCAGCAGTTCAATTCGGTGATCTCGCAGGGCGCCAAGGCGATCGTGCTCGATCCCGTCGACTCGACCGCCGCCGCCTCGCTGGTCAAGCTGGCGCAGAGCCAGGGCATCAAGGTCATCGCCTATGACCGCCCGATTCCGACCGCGCCCGCCGATTTCTACGTCTCCTTCAACAATGAAGGCATCGGCAAGGCCATCGCGGATTCGCTTATCGAGCATCTGAAGGCGAAGAAGATCGACCCCGCCAGCGGCGGCCTGCTGCAGATCAACGGCTCGCCGACAGACGCGGCCGCCGGCCTGATCAAGAAGGGCATCCATGAAGGCCTCGACAAGAGCGGCTATCCGATCCTGGCCGAATACGACACGCCGGAATGGGCGCCGCCGAAGGCGCAGCAGTGGGCGAGCGGCCAGATTACCCGCTTCTCGACCAAGATCCTCGGCGTCGTCGCCGCCAATGACGGTACCGGCGGTGGCGCCATCGCGGCCTTCAAGGCGGCCGGCGTCGATCCCGTGCCGCCCGTGACCGGCAACGACGCCACGATCGCGGCGCTGCAGCTGATCATCGCCGGCGACCAGTACAACACCATCTCCAAGCCGAGCGAGATCGTGGCGGCCGCCGCCGCCAACGTCGCCGTCAAGCTGCTGTCGGGTGAAACCCCGAAAGCCGAGATGACCCTCTACGACACGCCCTCGCAGCTCTTCACCCCGGCTGTCGTGACGCAGGAAAACCTCAAGGCCGAGATCATCGACAAGAAGATCAACACGGCCGCCGAACTCTGCGTCGACCGCTACGCCGAGGGCTGCAAGAAGCTCGGCATCACCAACTGATCCACCAGACCGGGCGTCCGGCCGATGGCGGCCGGACGCCAGTCTTTCACTGGCCACCGGAAAGGTTTGCCCGAAATGACCGACATGACCGACAAACCGGTTTCGACCGGCGAACTGGTGCTCAGCCTGCGCGGTATCTCGAAGAATTTCGGTGCCGTCTCCGCACTGACAGACATAGATCTCGACGTGCATGCCGGCGAAGTCGTGGCGCTGGTCGGCGACAATGGCGCCGGCAAGTCGACGCTGGTGAAGATCCTCGCCGGCGTTCACCAGCCAAGCTCCGGCACGATCAATTTTCGCGGCAAGCCGGTCACCATGCCCGACCCAAGTGCCGCGCTGACCTTGGGCATCGCCACCGTCTTCCAGGACCTGGCGCTGTGCGAGAACCTCGACGTCGTCGCCAACATCTTCCTCGGCAAGGAACTCAACCCGCTCAGGCTGGACGAGGTGGCCATGGAAATCCGCGCCTGGACGCTGCTCAACGAATTGTCGGCGCGTATTCCCAGCGTTCGCGAAGTGGTCGCCTCGCTGTCGGGCGGCCAGCGCCAGACGGTCGCCATCGCCCGCTCGCTGCTGCTTGAACCGAAGCTCATCCTGCTCGACGAGCCGACCGCCGCGCTTGGCGTCGCCCAGACGGCGGAAGTGTTGAACCTGATCGACCGGGTGCGCGACCGCGGCCTCGGCGTGCTGATGATCAGCCACAACATGGAGGATGTGCGCGCCGTCGCCGACCGCATCGTCGTGCTGCGTCTCGGCCGCAACAACGGCGTCTTCGCGCCCGACGCGTCCAACCAGGAACTGGTCAGCGCCATCACCGGCGCCTCCAACAATGCGGTCTCGCGCCGCGCCGAGCGCCGGCAGGCGCAACAGAATCAGGCCCAAAACCAGGAGCAAAGGCCATGAGCGCCGAGATCAAGCACGACACCTCGTCCTCGACGGCGCTCGACCGCGGCGACGTGCGCGTCAAGCATGAGGCCGGCGTCGGCGGCGCCTTGCGCGCCTTCCTCGACCGCGTGCGCTCCGGCGATCTCGGCTCACTGCCGGTGGTCGTCGGCCTGGTCATCATCTGGACCGTGTTCACCAGCCTCAACCCGGTGTTCGTCTCGTCCAGCAACCTCGTCAACCTGCTGTTCGACTGCTCGACCGTCGGCGTCATCGCGCTCGGCATCGTCTGCGTGCTGATGGTCGGCGAGATCGACCTGTCGGTCGGCTCGATCAGCGGCTTTGCCTCCGCGCTCGTCGGCACGCTGTGGGTCAACCAGGGCTGGCCAGTGGCGCTCGCCATCCTCGCCGCGCTTGCCTTTGGTGCCGCCATCGGCTGCCTCTACGCGCTGCTGTTCAACCGGCTGGGCATGCCGAGCTTCGTCTCGACGCTGGCCGGTCTGCTGGCGGTGCTGGGCATGCAGCTCTACATCCTCGGCTCCAGCGGTTCGATCAACCTGCCCTATGGCTCGAACCTGGTGAATTTCGGCCAGCTGATGGTCATGCCGCACTGGGTCTCCTTCGGGCTCGCCGCCCTGCCCGGCATCGTCATGCTGGTCACCGGCCTGCGCACCATCAGCCGCCGCCGCGCCGTCAATCTGTCGGCGCCCTCGCTCGGTGGCCTCATCGTTCGCGCCGTCGCCATCACGTTGGTGCTGGAACTGATCGTCGGCTACCTCAACCAGGCGCGGGGCATTCCGTGGATGTTCGGCCTGTTCGTCGGCCTTGTCGTGGCCATGAACTACGCGCTGACCCGCACCAAATGGGGCCGCTCGATGACGGCTGTCGGCGGCAACCGGGAGGCGGCGCGGCGCGCCGGCATCAAGGTGCGGCTGATCTATCTCAGCGCCTTCGCCGCCTGCTCGATGTTCGCGGCCCTCGGCGGCGTTCTGTCGGCGGCCCGCCTCGCCTCGGCCAGCCAGCAGGCAGGCACCGGCGACGTCAACCTCAACGCCATCGCGGCGGCCGTCATTGGCGGCACCAGCCTGTTCGGCGGACGCGGCAGCGCCTATTCCGCGCTGCTCGGCATCATCGTCATCCAGTCGATCGCCAGCGGGCTGACCTTGCTCGATCTGTCATCGTCGCTTCGCTACATGATCACCGGCGCCGTCCTGGCGATCGCGGTCATCGTCGACTCCCTGGCACGCCGCTCGCGGGTTTCCCACGGCCGCGCCTGACATCCCCCCAAAACACAGAACACACGAGGACCAACCAACATGGCTCAGGATCTCACAGGCAAGGTGGCGGCGATCACCGGCGCCGCTTCGGGCATCGGCCTCGAATGCGCGAAACATCTCATCGCGGCGGGCGTGCGCGTGGCACTGGTCGACCGCGCCGAGGACGCATTGAAAACCATCTGCGCCGAACTTGGGCCGAACGCCATTCCCGTGGTGGTCGACCTGATGAAGCCCCAGAGCGTGGCGACCATGCTGCCGCAAATCCTCGACAAGGCCGGCCAGCTCGACATCTTCCACGCCAATGCCGGTTCCTATGTCGGCGGCCCGATTGTCGATGGAGATCCAGATGCCTGGGACCGGATGCTGAATCTCAACATCAATTCGGTATTCCGCTCGATCCACGCCGTCCTGCCGCACATGATCGGCCGCAAGACCGGCGACATCATCGTCACCAGTTCGATCGCCGGCCTCGTGCCAGTCGTCTGGGAGCCGATCTACACCGCCTCGAAGCATGCCGTGCAGGCCTTCGTCCACACGGTGCGCCGCCAAGTCGCCCCGCACGGCCTGCGCGTCGGCGCCGTCGCGCCCGGCCCGGTGGTGACGGCGCTGATCAGCGACTGGCCGAAGGACAAGCTGGAGGCCGAACTCGCCGCCGGCGGCCTGATGCAGCCCGTCGAGGTCGCCGAAGCCGTGATGTTCATGCTGACAAGGCCCAGAAACATCACCATCCGCGACCTGGTGATCCTGCCTCAGAGCAATGATTTGTAGACAGTAGGCAAGCCAGATTCAGCTGACGAAGCCGGCCGTCTTTCTACCCTACTGCCTACTGCCCAATCCCTGAACCGAAGGTCCCCCCATGCCCCACTATATCGGCGTCGACGTTGGCACCGGCAGCGCCCGGGCGGGTGTCTTCGACAGCGAAGGCAACATGCTGGCTTCGGCCAGGCGCGACATCGCCCTGTTCCTCGAACCCGGCGAGATCGCCGAACAGTCGAGCGAGGATATCTGGCGCGCGGTTTCAGTCAGCGTGCGCGAGGCGGTGACGCAATCGGGCATCGATGCCAGCGACATCGCGGGCATCGGCTTTGACGCGACGTGCTCGCTGGTCGTGGTCGGAAAAGGCGGGGCGCCACTGCCTGTCGGCGCCTCGGGCGACAGCCAGCGCAACATCATCGTCTGGATGGACCATCGCTCGCTCGACCAGACGCGGCGCATCAATGCCGGCAAACATGCCGTGCTCGACTATGTCGGCGGCACCATTTCGCCGGAGATGGAAACGCCGAAACTCTTGTGGCTGAAGGAGAACATGCCCGGCAGCTTCGCCCGGGCCGAGTTTTTCTTCGACCTGCCCGACTATCTCACCTGGCGGGCGACCGGCAGCACGGCGCGCTCGATCTGCACCGTCACCTGCAAATGGACCTATCTCGCGCATGAAAGCCGCTGGGACGAGGCCTATTTCCGCGCCATCGGCCTCGGCGAGGTCGCCGACGAGGGCTTTGCGAGAATCGGTACCGAAATCGTCGCCGGCGGTACGGCGCTGGCCCGCGGCCTCACCGAGGCGGCGGCCGCCGAGTTCGGCCTGCGGCCGGGAACGGCCGTGGCCGCCGGACTGATCGATGCTCATGCCGGCGGCGTCGGCACGGTGGGCGGCAAGCCTCCCGAAACGGGCGACGCCGCCGGCACCTTGCAGTCGCGCATGGCCTATGTCTTCGGCACCTCCGCCTGCACCATGGCCAGCACCAGCGAGCCGGCCTTCGTGCCTGGCGTCTGGGGGCCCTATTTCTCGTCGATGGTGCCCGGCCTGTGGCTAAGCGAGGGCGGCCAGTCGGCGGCGGGCGCGGCGATCGATCATCTCGTTTCCTTCCACCCGGCCTCCGCGGCGGCCGCGTCCGAGGCCAGGGCGCAGGGCGTCAGCCTGTCCGCCTGGCTGGCCGGGCAAGCGGCGCGGCACTCGCCAGGCCTGTCCGCCGCGGCACACCTTGCCGATGGCCTGCACGTCGTTCCCGAATTCCTTGGCAACCGCTCGCCCTTCGCCGACCCGCAGGCCAGGGGCCTGATCGCCGGGCTCGGCATGGAGACCTCATCGGACAGTCTCGTGGCGCTCTACATCGCCGGCCTCTGCGGCATTGGCTATGGCGTGCGCCAGATCGTGGCGGCGATGGCTGGGAAGGGACTGGCCATCGATACGATCGTCGTCTCGGGCGGCGCCGCGCAAAGCGAACTGGTGCGCCAACTGCTCGCCGATACCACGGGGCTGACGGTCGCCGCATCGACCTCGCCGGAGCCGGTGCTGCTCGGCTCGGCCATGCTGGGCGCTGTCGCGGCGGGACGCTACCCCGACCTGATATCGGCGATGACAGGCATGTCGGCCATGGGCGAGATCTACCGCCCGGCCGGCGGGCCGCTGAAGGCCCTGCACGACAAGCGTTTCGGCGCCTTCGAACTGCTGCAGAAGGCGGCGCGGGCGGTTCGCGGCTGAACGGTCACGGCAAATTGTACTGGTACGGCCGGCCGCTGGTCTGGCTGTTGCCATAAACAAGGCCTATCAGCGGTTTGACCGGCATCAAACGGCACGGTCAGCGCACTCTATAGAATGGGTGGTGGAGCGCGCATAATCGATTGTCGCCGAGGCCGCCCATGCATGGAACCAGGATATTCGACGGAGTTATCGTCATTGGCGCTGGTGCCGCGGGCCTCGCCGTGACACACGCGCTGCTGCGCGCGGGCGTGCCGGTGCGGCTTCTGGAACAGGAACGGCACATCGGCGAGCCCTGGCGGCGGCGGCACAAGAACCTGGAGCTCAACACCCATCGCACGCTGTCGGCGCTTCCGGGCGTGAGCTATCCCGTCGGCACGCCGGCCTTTCCCGGCAAGTCGCTGGTCATCGACATGCTCGACAGGTTCCGCCAGCAGCACAAGCTGCCGATCGAATTCGGCGTGCGCATCGATAGGATCGCCCGCACCGGTGGCCATTGGACGCTTTCCTCCAACATGGGCACGCGAACCGCCTCCCATGTCGTCGTCGCCACCGGACGCGACCGCACGCCCCATATTCCAGACTGGAAAGGCATGGCCGCGTTCGGCGGCCGGGTCGTCCACGCCGCCGATTTCGGCGACGGGGCGGACTATGCGGGAAAGAAGATCCTGGTGGTCGGCGCCGGCAATTCGGGGTTCGACGTGCTCAACCACCTCTCCCGCGTCGACACCGCCGACATCTGGCTGTCGGCAAGGCATGGGCCCACACTGCTTCCCAAGCGCATCTTCAACATCTCCGTTCACCTGATGTCGCCTTACATAGCGCGCCTCCCGGTCAGGCTCGCGGATGCGCTGTTGCGCGCGGGCCAACGCATCGCCTTCGGCGACCTGACGCGATATGGCCTGCCGCCGGCTCCGGCCGGAGGCGCCAGCCGCCTGGCCGACGACTATGTGGCGATCGCCTCCGATGATGGCGCGGTGGATGCCATCAAGTCCGGCAGGATCAAGGTGGTGCCGGAAATCGGCCAGTTCTCCGGCGACGGCGTCATCCTCGCCAATGGCGAAAGGGTCCGCCCCGACATCGTCATCGCCGCCACCGGCTATCGCACCGGGCTCGAACAGATGGTCGGCGCGCTGGGCGTGCTCGATGCCAAGGGGTATCCCCTTTTCAACGGAGCCGATCATTCTTCCGGCCTCCCCGGCCTGTGGTTCACCGGCATGCGGCCGAGCATCCGCGGCTGCTTCGCCAATGCTCGGCTGCAGGCCCGCGCCATCGCGGCTGCGATCAAAGTCGGCTGACGGGTATTGCAGGGGAACGGGCCAGTGCTCAATCGTCGCGGATCACCTGGCACATGTGCCATTCGCGACAGTGCGTCGGCTCACCGGTCACGGCATGCGCCCACCCGGCAAAGGAAGCGGCGGGCCGGCAAACGCTGCTGCGCAACGACAAGTAGCAAGGCGCCGAGCACCACCTACCGACAGGTAGGCCATATCTTGAGCCGGCTAAGCACGGACACATAATGTCGCTTTTATACCAATCGGGATTGTTATGATTCCAACACTAACGTTCCCACTGATCTTTTCGTATTCGGGCGATGGGGGTCGCCGTGAATCGAATTCAGTACCGCATTCTTGAGTCTTTCTATTTCCATTCCCCACATGCCGGAAAGTGCCGACGCGTCGCGCCGGGCATGGCGAAGGCGGGATGGTTTGTCCCCCCTGCCGGGCGGTACCATGTCTGATCCCCGACCGTACCGGAACGAGCTGTTGCGGCGGATGATGCCAGACGATCTGGCGCTGATCGAACCCTATATGACGCGCCGCGACCTGCCGTTGCGGACCATGCTCGTCACTACCGACATGCCCATCGAGGCCGTGCATTTCATGGAGCACGGCATCGCCGCCGTCATTGCCAGGACGGCGAGCGGTCATGGCGCGGAAGTGGGTTTCATCGGCTTCGAAGGCATGACCGGTGCTTCGCTGGTGATGGGCGACGACCGCGCGGCGCACGCATGCTCGATGCTGTTCGAAGGCGAAGCCATCCGCATCGACGCGACCCATTTCAAAGCCGCGCTGACGGCAAGCCCGACCTTGCGCCTCTATTTGCTGCGCTTCGTCAACTACATGCAGACCCAGACCGGCTGTACCGCGCTCGCCAACGCCCAGTTGAAGCTCGAGGAACGGCTGGCCCGCTGGCTGCTCATGTGCGACGACAGGCTGCCGGACGAACGCATGGCCATCACGCATGAGTTCCTCGCCAGCATGCTCGGCGTGAGACGGCCCGGCGTCACCATCGCACTGCAGCTGCTCGAGGGCCGTTCGCTCATCCGCTCGCGCCGGGGCGAGGTCATCATCCGCGACCGCGCCGGGCTCATCGAACTCGCCAATGGCAGCTATGGCGAGGCGGAAGCCGAATATGCCAGGCTGATCGGAGACATCGGCGGCGCCCGGGCATAAGCCCGAAAGCATGCCGCCAGGTTCGATTCCGTGCCGGAGGCGCCGCGAGTCGCTTGCCGGAAAATCCCGGCCAGGTTCACTTTCCGCGACAGGTTGCGCATTGTAGAACTTTGCCGCGCGAAGGACGGTCGCCCGTGATCGATCGCTCCTGGCCCGCGTGGCGGAGGAGCCTCCAAGGAGTGAACAGCGCGGGTTTCATCGCTCTCGATACCGGCTTTCGCGGCGCGGCGGCGGCATTGCTTGTGATGGTTGCCGCCGTCTTCCTGCGCCATCGTCCCGCCGAGTTTATCCGCGCTGCCCTGGCCGGAGCGGGCGCCGCCTCCGCGATCCTCGAGGCGCCGGGTTTCCCGTCGCAATGGCATTGGGCGAGCCTGCCGCTCGTTGCATTGTCGTCGGGTACGCCGGTCGTCTTCTGGCTCTGGGCCCGGGTGGTTTTCGACGACGACTTCGTCTTCCGGCCCTGGCACGGCGGCGTCTGGGCCGCCGCGGTCGGCCTGGGGCTGATCGCTTCCTATGGCGCGATTACCGGCTCCGCCGCTTCAGCCATCAACCGGGCCTTGATGCTGGCCAATCTGGGCTTCGGAATGCTCGCCATGATGCAGACGATTGCCAGCTGGCGCCTGGATCTGGTCGCCGGTCGGCGGCGGCTGCGTGTCGCCGTGCTGATGGGAACGCTGGTGTATATCGCCGTCAATTCGGCCGCCAATCTCTCGTCCGTTGCAGCCCTGTCATGGTCTTCCCCGGCGCGGAACCTGGCCAACGCACTCGGCCTTTGCCTGTTGGCGGTGCTCGCCGGCTGGACCCTGTTCCGCACGGCCTCGCCCGTTCGCGCGCTCGTGCCGGAACCGGCCGTTGCATCCGCCGGCCGACTTTCTTCCACGCCGATCCGCAACGATGGCCGTCCAGCGATCGAACCGGCGCTGCTCGCCCGCCTGGAGCGCCTGATGACGGTCGAGCGTACCTATCGCCGCGAGGGGTTGACCATCGGCTCGCTCGCCGCGCTCATGCGCCTGCCGGAATACCGACTGCGCCAGGTCATCAACGAGGGCCTTGGCTACCGCAACTTCAATGCATTTCTCAACCGCTACCGGATCGACGAAGCCAAGATGGCGCTCGCCGATTCCAGCCAGAAGGACGTGCCGGTCCTGACCATCGCCATGGATGCCGGCTTCCAGTCGCTGGGTCCGTTCAACCGCGCCTTCAAGGCCGACACCGGCCGGACGCCGACCGAGTTTCGCCGCCTCGCGCTGGGCAACGCGCGGGCTGGACCTTTGTCCTACGCGCCGAATCCTGACATCGGCGCGCCGCGTTGAGGAATCGGCCAGCCGTTTCCAAAATCCGGCGAGACCGCCCCGCCGCCTTGCGACATCGTTTCCGCGAGATCGGAGACAGCCATGGACATGCAAGCCGCGAAACGTTTCGTCTTGAGCGCACTGTTGAGCCTATGCGCTCTGCCGAGTGGACTTTGCCTCGGGCGCGCGCTGGCCGATGACCCGGCGCCATGGCCAACCGGCGGATGGCTGACCTCGACGCCCGAAGAGCAAGGCATGGATTCGTCAGCGCTCGCCAGCCTTGTCGGCTATGGCGCAAGCCACGGCTTCGACAGCCTGCTTGTCGTGCGTCATGGGCACATTGTCACGGAGGCCACCTACGCCCCTTACACGGCGGATATCCCCCACAACCTGTTCTCCGCGACGAAGGCGGTTACCGGCACCCTTCTCGGCATGGTCTACAAGGACGGCCTGCTCGACCGTCTCGATCATCCCATGCTGGATTTCTTCGCCGGTCGCCACATTGCGAATGTCGATGACCGAAAGAAAGCCATCACGGTCCAGAACCTTCTGGACATGACTCCCGGCCTCGATTGGGATCAGGGATATGAGGGCGGCCCGCAGCGATCCATGTTCGACCTGGCACGGAGCTCCGATTGGACCCAGTTCATTCTCGACCGCCCGATGGCGCATGCTCCCGGAGAGGTGTTCAACTACAGCAACGGCAATCCGGACCTGGTATCCGCTGTTATCACGAGGTTGACCGGCAAGCTTGCCGAGGACTATGCGAGGGAAAGGCTTTTTGCTCCGCTAGGCATTGTTGACTGGCACTGGGACCGCGATCCCCAAGGTCTCACCATGGGACACGGCATGCTGTATCTGCTGCCGCGCGACATGGCCAAGCTCGGCTATCTTTACCTGCACCATGGCGAATGGGAGGGAAGGCAGTTGATTCCGCGGGGCTGGGCCGATGTTCTGGACCATAAGCTCGTGAATGTGCGCGCCTCGGATGACCCTGACGAGAGCTATTCGAACTTCATCTGGGTCTTTCCAGACAGGCATGTCTACATGATGAACGGCAAGAACGGCCAGTTGATCGTGGTGTTCCCCGATCTGGATGCCGTCGTGGTGACCACGGCCAGGAAGCAGGTCCGTTATAAAACCCTGATCGATGCTGTTACCAGCGCGGTCAAGTCCGGGTCCGCATTGACGTCGAGCCCGAAAGCCCTCGAGCAGCTTGCCGATGCAATCAGGAACGCCGCGGTCGAAAAGCCGGCGCCCGTCGGCCCAACGCCACAGATCGCTTCCGCAATCTCGGGGAAGACCTACCAATTCCCCGACAACGAATTCGGACTAAAGTCCTTTGCCCTCGATCTGACCGAGCCTAATCCGCATTTTGACGTCGAATTCTCCTTGCGCTATCCGGCCGGCTCATCCGTGAAGTACAGCCAGCCGATAGGGCTCGACGGGTTCTATCGCAAGGGAGCGCCGAAGGCCTCCGACCCTGGCATCGGCCACATCACCGAGGCCAAGGGGACGTGGCTGAACGGGCAGACCTTCGTGATCGACGTGCCCGTTGTGGGATATGGCGAACAGCAGGAAGTCATCCTGACATTCAGCGGCAAGAAGCTGAACCTTCACCGTACGGTCACCGTCGGCGAGGGCCAGGATCTATCGATGGATGGCGAACAGGTGATGAACTAGACAGGCGTGCGACCGACGGCGGGCAGCTCACTCTCCCGGTTCGTTTTCGGACTCCAGCCGCGCCGTCGGCACACGATCGACCTCAGCCGCATCCCGAACAATCGGGGCCGGGCTCTGCCAGGAGGGCAGGCTGATCTGCCGGCACAATCCCTCGAATTCCTCCACGGTGCCTGGATGCTCGAAGAAGGGCGCCGAAACCATCAGCGGCGTCACGTCGAAGCGGGCTCCCGTCCTGTCCTGCTCGACCACCACATGTTTCTCGAGAATGGCTCCATGGAGGAACAGCCAGCCCCTCACCGCGCTGAAGCCCGCCCTCTCGGCGACGAAGGCTTCGACATTTTCATGCGCCCTGTCGGCTTTGGGAATGCCGGATTCCAAAAGCACGAACTTGTAGGGAACCACACCTGCCGAAACGCTGCCGGCGCGAAGTCTTGTAAACAGGCTCAAGGGGACCGCCTTGCCCTTGGCGAAAGACCTCGCCCTGCCCTGTGCGGCGGAGTCTTGCCCGGCCTAACCGTGCCGTCAACTGCTTCGATGCTCTCACGGCGGCCGATCGGCATCTGGCCGCGATCCAGGCCGGCCAGCTTGCATTTCGCCTGTTCGGCGGCGGCGCCAACCAGGCAATCGATGCTGAACATCACCCTGGCATGCCCGCTTGCCGCGACAGCGCTGCGAATCGTGTTCAACTGGGTATGGGTAAATTCAAGAAGGTCGCGCAGGTCGGTATTGTCCACACCGCTCTCCATCCCACGATGTCGAGAGGCCGGTCCGCAAAAACGGGTCGCTCTTGCAACCGGAAATACGCCCATTCTGATCATTTGCCTAGCCGAAATGTCGGAAACGTACCGTTTCTCGGCCTTTTGCGGATTGCAAAACATGTCTCATGTCATTTTTTCGCGAGCCAATCGCTTACGAACGAAAATTGGTGCAGTATTGGTTGGGGACTTGTAGACGGGTAAATGGTTCGAGTTTGTACATCTGTCGCGGCGGGGACGATGTCGTGCCAATTCGAAAGATTATTTCTGCCAACCTGAAAAGGCTTTGCGAGGGCCACGCCTCCATAAGTGCCGTGTGCCGCGAGCTTGATATCAACAGAACACAGTTCGAGCGCTACCTGCAGGGCACGACGGTCCCCAACAAGAAAACCGCGAAACTGATCTGTGATTACTTCGGCATAGACGAGGATGACCTCTACCAGGACCACGGCGCGCCGGGAACGCGCGTTCCGGGCCTGCCGCCGATTTCCAGAAACCTTTTCGAAAACTTGACGCGGCCGCCAACGCCGGCCATCGCCGGCGGCACCTATTTGACCTATTTTTCCATCCCCGGCCAGGCCGACCTGCTGATGCGGTCGGTGACATTCGTGCGACGCGACACCGAGCTGGTCACGTTCCGAAGGGTCACCGGCTGGGTAGAGCGCAATGGACCGGCCACCCTGTCGCGGGCGCGTGGCAACCATTACGGCGTGGCCATCTCGCGCCTGAACTGGATCTACTTCAACGGGGTCAACCGCCGGCAGGTGGGAGAACCGTCGCTGATGGCCGTGCAATGGGCGCCGATCTCGGAGCCGGTCCTGAGGGGCACCGCCATGGTGCTGACCGGCTCCGGGCCCGCCTTCGTCTCGGTGATCATGCGCCAGCACGTGACCCGGATCCGCCCACGCGACGCGATCCGCATGGCCCATGTCGTCAGCCTCGACGATCCCGGCGTGGACCAGCTCGTGGTCAGCCTGACCCGGGAGAGCCAGGCATCAGGCGGCTAGGCGGCGGTCGCCGTGCGATATGGCATGAATAGTCGCCTTGCTTTTTGTCCGGGGCCGCGTTCCTTCGCGGCCCGCGCAAGCGCCGGCGACGACAGCGCACCGCCGCCCCAATCCTCACTTGCCCTGCGGATGGATCGTCTCGCGGCGCTTCAGCATCTCGACGAAAGCCTCGATCTTCTTGCGGCGTCCGGCCTCGGTCTTCAAATTGTGCATCCGGAACGCCAGCGCGAAACGGTTCTGCGCGCTGAGCTTGCCCAGCATCGCCTTGGCTTCGGGCTCGGCGTCGATCGCCGCCTGCAGGTCGTCGGGGATCTTCAAGTCCTTGCCGCTGCCATAGGCGCGGTCCCAGCGGCCGTCGGCCTTGGCGGCCTCGACCTGTTTGAGGCCGTGCCCGGTCATGCGGCCTTCCTCAACCAGCCGGGCGACATTGTCGATGTTGATCTTGCTCCAGATGCTCTTTCTGCCGCGCGGCGTGTAGCGCTGCAGGAAGCTCTTGTCGTTGAACGACTTGCGCACCGCGTCGATCCAGCCAAAGCACAGCACCACGTCGACCGCCTGCCTGGCCGTGATCGACCTGAGGCCCGAATCCACCTTGTGGATCTTGATCCAGACTTCGCTTTCGGCGGCGTGGTTTCCCGCCAGCCAGGTGTAGAAACTGGCTGCGTCCTCGAACTCCCTGACCTTGTCGGGGTCGACCTTGACCGGCGCCATCAGCCGGCCCTTTCCATGTCAGGCATCACCGGTCAGGCGCGCGCGATCTCTTCGAGATACCAGTTGATGTAGCGCAGCTCGTTATATTCCATCGGCGCGATCGGCCCCGGCACGAAATAATGCGAGCGCACGCCGCGCGAGGTGTGCTCGATGATCTTCTTGTCCTCGTCGGTGGTGACCTTCCACAGCCAGGTCAGCTTTTCGAGGTCGTAATCTTGGCCCTCGACCGCGTCGCCGTGCACCAGCCAGATCAGTTCCATCTCGCAGGTGTCGGGAGTCTTGGGGATGAAGCGATAAATCATGCCGTGGTCGGGATAGCAGACCAGGAATGTCGTGCCGCCGAGGTGGATGGAGGTGACGCCGCCATCATAGTCGGTGAAGCGGCCCATCAGCGGCGCCACCGGCGAGCCGTCCTCGCTGCCGCTCGAAACGCCGTCATAGAGCGCGTAGCGGAACGTATCGATCGCTTCCTGTCCGGCCGCCGAATTCTGCCAGCGGTTGCCGCTGTGGATCTCGATGCCGAGCGCGCAGGTGCGCTGCTCCATCGCGGCGTTGAGCTGCTCGATCATCTCCTTGGGCTTTTCCAGCGCGTGCGTCTGCGAATATTCCGGATGCGCCGGGCCGCAATGATAGCACTCGACATAGTTCTCGACGGCGAGCTTCCAGTTGGCGTCGACCGGATAGCTCTGACGGTGCGCGACCTTTGCGTCAGCCCAGCCATACTGGCCGCAGCTGGTGCGCAGCGACTGCTCGATCGGGTCGAAGTCGAGCGGCGTCTCGGCGAAGGAGATGAACACCAGGCCTTCTGCGACGCGGACATGCAGCTTCTTCAGGCCGTGCGCCGCGCGGTCGAAATCCTTGGGCATCAGCCGCGCGGCGCGCAGCGATCCGTCATTGGAATAGGTCCATGCGTGGTAGGGGCAGACGAACATCTTCGCATTCCCCTTCTCCTTGGTGCAGACTTCCGCGCCGCGATGGCGGCAGACATTGAGCATGGCATGGATGGTCCCATCCGTGCCGCGCGTCAGGATGACGGCCTCGTCGCCCAGCTTGAACAGTTCGAAATCGCCGGGGTTGGGAATGACACTGGCATGCGCCAGGCAATGCCAGTGGCGGCGGAACACACGCTCCATGTCGCGCGCGTAGATGGCGGGGTCATGGTAGAAGGCGCGGACCAGGCCATGGCCCGGCCGGTGCGACGCGACCAGCTGGTCGATGGCATCGCCTTCGGTGTGGGTTTGCTGGAGAGGACGCACGCTCATCTGCCGTTCCCTTGTCTGGCGGTTTGTATTGTCTGGCTGTTTATTGTTTGGCGGTTTGTTCGCGCGATGGTAGCCGCCCGGCGCCGGGATGTCGACGCCGCCTCCCGGCCCTCACGGGCGGATTCCGTTGGTACAGCCGCCCAGCATCGCCAACCGGCGGGCCACCTGACCGTGAAAAGCCTCCATCACCGCAGACTGTTGACCGTGAGCTGCGTGTCATCGGTGAAATCCGGCCGCACGCCGAGCATCGCCGCCGTCCTTTCGATGATCGCGCCTGCCACCGGCGCGGCATTGGAGGCCGCGGTGATGCCCATGCCGGGGCGTTCGGACCGCGGATCGTCGACGACGACGAGAACGATGAATTGCGGATCGTTCATCGGGAAGGCCGCCGCGAAGACGTTGAAATTGTGGTTCTTGGCATAGCGCCCGGCAATGACCTTCTCGGCCGTGCCGGTCTTGCCGCCGACGCGGTAGCCCATGATGTTGGCGCGCCGCCCCGAGCCTTTTATCCCGTTGAGACGATAGAGATAGCGCATGCTTCTGCTCGTCTCTTCGCTGACCACGGTCCGCGCGAGCGCTCTCGCCTGCTCCTCGGTCCGCCGCACGAACGTCGCCGGAACAAGCTTGCCCTGGTTCAGGATGGCCGCGATGCCGACCGCCGTCTGGAGCGGCGTGGTCGCAAAGCCGTGGCCGAAGGCCGCGGTGATCGAGGTCGCCTGCTTCCAGACCTTCGGCTGGACGGGCCGGGCGACCTCCGGCAGCTCGGTGGTCATGCGCGACAGGAGGCCCATCCGCTCCAGGAAGTCGCGATGCCGCTCCACGCCGACCATCATCGCCTCCTTGGCCGAACCGATGTTGGAGGAAAACAGGAAGACCTCCTCCAGTGACAGGGGGCGCCCCTTGCCGTGGGCATCGCGCACGCGTTGCCGGCCGACGATGATGGGCGCACTGGCGTCGAACATCGTCGAGATGCTGGCGCCGCCGATCTCGATCGCCATCGCGGTCGTGAACGTCTTGATGGTGGAGCCCATCTCCGCCGTGCCCGCCGACATGCGGTTGAGGCGGTCCTTGTCGAGCGCGTTGAACGGGTTGTTGGGGTCGTAATCCGGCAGCGACACCATGGCCATCACCTCGCCCGTCTTGACGTTCAGGATCACGCCGCCCGCCGCCGTGGCCTTGTAGTGCTCCATCGCGCTCGAAAGCTCGTCATGGACGGCATGCTGCACGCGCGCATCGATCGACAGCCGCACCGGCTGGAACGCCCCGCGACCACCCAGGCCCGCCCCGCGCAAATCGACAAGCCCCTGCTCGTCGATCCATTTCTCCATTCCCGACAGGCCGACATTGTCGATGTTGGTCAGTCCCAATATGTGCGAGGCCTGGACGCCGCCGGGATAGAAGCGCTTGATTTCCGGGCGAAAGCCGATGCCGGGAATGCCCAGCGCCAGGACATCCTGCTGCTGCCGGGGCGTAAGCTGCCGCCTGAGCCAGACGAAACCCGAGCCGCTCCTAAGCTTGTGGTAGGTCTGCTCGTAGTCGAGCTCGGGCAACACATTCGCCAGCTTCTCGACGGCTTCGTTCGCGTCCACGATCCGCCGTGGCTCGGCATAGAGCGACGCCATGCGCACGTCCGTCGCCAGTATCGTCCCGTTGCGATCGATGATGTCGGGCCGCGCCGCGCCGACCGGGCGCACGAGCGTGTCCGCCACATGCGGCGCGGAAAGGCCGTAGAACACCAGGCGCCCGCCGATGATGCAGAAGATCGACGCGAAAGCCGCCATGGCGATCGCCATGCGCCGGCGGCCGCGCTTGCGCTCGCCATCCATGCGCGGCTTGTCCTGGCGTCGCCGCGACAGGGAATACGGAAAGATATTGGAACCGAGGGAATACATCTGCTAAGCCCTTGGACAGTCGATGCGAAGGGGCATTGCCCTCAGCCTTAATGCAATTCCTTAGCTTTAATCGATTAACGGTTTTTTACCATGGCGGGCCCTCCCCTGATCCGACCGGGTGGACGCAGCGAGCGGATACAGAAAGCCGTTCATGAGGCCGTAAAAGCCCTCAAGGCCGAAGACGAAACCGTCGAGCTCAGCGTGCCGATGATCGCCGAACGGGCGAACGTCACCCCGTCGACCATCTACCGGCGCTGGGGGACGGTCGGCGAGCTTCTGGCCGATGTTGCCGCGGAGCGCTTGCGCCCGGACGCCGACCTGCCGGATTCCGGATCACTGCGCGGAGATCTGGAGATATGGCTCGAACGCTTCGTCGACGACATCTCGACCGGCGTCGGCTTCGCGCTGATCCAGGAGCGGGTCGCCAATACGGCGCTCGCGCGCCGCGCCGCCGGATACGCCCAGGCGAATTTCGAGGTGCTGGTGAACCGTGCAACCGGCCGATCCGAACCCGCGCCGGACCCGAACCGGTTGATCGACCTGCTGGTCGCTCCGGTCATCTACCGTCTTGTCTTCGCGGGCCAGCATATCGAGAAGCGCTACCAGCTCGAGCTGATCGAGCTGGCGATGGGTTTGCTGCCTGGCTGAGGCGAAGCCCGCCCGGCGGAAGGAATGTCACTGCCCGCGCGCGCCGCGATAGGCCGCCAAGGCCCTGTCCCTGGCCACGGCATGGTCCACCACCGGGCGCGGATAGTCCTTTCCGAGCGTCAGCCCGCACTGTCGCAGCACCTGCGCCGGCGCTTCCCAGGGACGGTGGATGTACTTGTCGGGCAGCCCGGCGAGTTCCGGCACGTAGCGGCGGACATAGATGCCCCGGGGGTCGAATTTCTCGCCCTGCAGAACCGGATTGAAGACGCGGAAATAGGGCGCGGCGTCGGCGCCCGATCCGGCCACCCACTGCCAGCTCGCGGGATTGCTCGCCGCGTCGGCGTCGACCAGCGTGTCCCAGAACCACGCCTCGCCTTCTCGCCAGTCGATCAGCAGGTCCTTGACCAGAAACGACGCCACGATCATGCGCACGCGATTGTGCATCCAGCCCGTGCGCCACAATTCGCGCAGGCCGGCATCGACGATTGGGTAGCCGGTCAGCCCCCGCCGCCATGCCTTCATCTCGGCTTCGGCGCCCTGCCATTCGAAGGCATCGAATTCGTCACGGATGTTCTCCCTGTCGATTTTCGGCAGGTTGAAGAGCAAGTGGTAGGAGAACTCGCGCCAGCCGACCTCCTTCCTGAAGGTGTCGGCGTCCGCCGAGCGTTTGCTGCTGACGGCGGCCATGATCTGGAACGGCGTGATCTCGCCATGCGCGAGATGCGGCGAAAGCCCGGACGTGCCGTCTTCGCCTGGAAAGTCACGGTTTTCGGCGTAGCCGTCGAGGTGGTCGTCGACGAAGGTTTCGAGGCGGTGCAAAGCGCCCTCCTCGCCGGGCTGCCACCGCTCGGAAAGTCCGCCCGACCAGTCCGGCCTGCCCGGCAGCAGCGCGAACGCGCCGAGCGGATCGCCATGCAGTTTCCCCTTCCAGCCGGCGAGTGAAGCCGGCGCATCGACCGGATGGCGATGCTGCAGTTCCGACAGCTTCCGGTAGAACGGCGTGAACACCTTGTAGAAATCGCCCGCTTGCGTCCTGAGCCTCAACGGCTCATGCAGCAGGAAGCCCTCGAAGCTTTCCGCCACGAAGCCGTCTTCGCGCAGCTTCGCCATCATGGCCTTGTCCGTCGCTATGTCGGCCGGCGCATAGCGGCGGTTCCAGAACACCGAGCCGGCGCTCGTGGCTTCGAGCGCCTCGGCGACGATCCCTTGCGTCGCGCCCTGCCGCAGGATGAGCCGCGCGCCGAGTCCGTCCAGGTCGCGCGCCAGCGCATCGAGCGAATGGTGCAGCCACCAACGGCTGGCCGCGCCCCTGCGGCGCGCGCCCTGGCCCTCCTCGTCGAGGATGAACAATGGCACGACGGGCCGGCCCGTGGCGGCGGCCGCCGCGAGCGCCCGGTTGTCGCGGATCCGCAAATCGTTCCGGAACAGGACGAGGATCGGGGCATCATTGCTGGTCATCAGGCAAACTCCGGAGCGGTCCGCGACGCGCCCTGCGAGCGCCACCGACCCATACAGCCGATGAACTAGATTACGGTCGCCAAAGGCAAGGGCCGCGCGACATTTAGGCGTTCTCATCCACCGCAAGCGCGGCAAGAACTGCAAAGTGCCTCAAGCGCGCTTGCGCTCCCTGTCTTTTGCAAGATGATAAGGCCGCACAAGGACTTCGGCTGCAATGTGCCACTCCCTGTTGAGCCGGAAGACCATATCCATGGTGAGTGCGCGCTTTCGGTTCAGCACCTCGGTCGCGCGAGGCGATGACCCGATATCGGCATCACGCTCGAAAAGAACGGCTACATCGCCGATACCGGCAATCTGGTCGGCGGGATGAATCCCGCCGCCAGAAGGGTGATCCCTACCAGTTCACCTTGAAGCCGACATTGCCGCCGTAGGTCCGCAGGCCCTCGCCGAACTTGCCGTCGAAGGTGGTGAACATCGAGGTGTTTTTGCTCAGGTTCATCTTTAGCCCGGCATCGACCGCAACCGCGTTGACGGCGGCGGCCGCGCCCTGGATGACGAGAGGATAGCCGGGCGCTGCCTGGAACTCGGGGCTGACCGAGCGGTCCGGCTCGAACTCATGCACCCAGGCCGCCCGGCCCCAGGCCTGCAGCGACTTGCCGTCGCCGATCCCCACCGTGGTGTCGAGCTGCAGGCCAAGCGACACCGGCAGCGACAGGATCGTGCGGCGGTCGAAGTCGAGGCCAAGCGTGCCGCCGTTGAGCGAGGTCTCGTTGAAGGCATCCATCGACAGCATCGAGAGTTGCACGCCGGCAAACGGGGTGATGGCGCCCGCGCCCACCGTCTGCCGCCAGCCCGCCTCGACATTGGTGCTGAAGCCCGCGCTCAGGAAATGGCTCTTCCAGCGCTCGGCGGCGCCGGCCACCGGATCGAGCGGTGCGCTCGAGCCGGGAAGCGTCACGTCGCGGTCGACATCGTTGTTGAAAAGGCCGAAGGCGAGCGCGCCGCTGACGTAGAACTGGTCCCATTTGCGCGTCAGATAGGTGCCGACCTGGCCGCCGATGATGTTGCCCGAGGTCTGGCGGCCATCGACTGCAAAGGAAGCCGCCGCGCCACCCAGAGCGAATCCCATCAGCACGTCGGGATCGCCGGCGGAATCCATGCCCGCCGCGAAATTGCCGCCCTGGTAGACATTGTTCGCACTGCCCGTGGCCGCGTTGCCGCCGATCACGCCGCCGCTGCCGCCAGCGGACGCCCAGTAGTTCCAGCGCCGCTCGTCCGGCTGAAGCGCCGCGAACGGATCTTTCCCGGCTTTGCCCGGCTCGTCATAGGCCTGCGGCGGGATCGTACGGTCCAACGGGTTGGAGCCGAGGCCGGTGCGCCAGAAATCCGCCTGATGGCTCATGGCTGTCAGGAAGGTGCCATAGATATCGAATTGCGGCTGCTCGACGCCCGAGACGCCCTCGCCCGAGATCGCATTGTAGACGCCGCCAAGCTGATCGATCGTCGGAGCGTAATACAGTGCGGCGGCTATCCTGTTGAAGCCCGGCGAGGACGAGCCGCTCTGGATCGCGTTGACCGCATTGCCAACCGCGGCCTGGTTCCCGGTCAGGCCGGTGGGGGCGAAGTTGATGTCGACGTTGAGGACAATGTCTTCGGCATTCGGGTATAGCAGCTGGTACTGTGCCACCGCGCTGGAGATCGCGTTCAGCGTCAATCCGGTGTGGGTGACGCCGCCGTTGGCGTGCAGGATCAGGAAATCCTGGCTGCCGGGCTTGGCGGCGGCCGGATCCATGATGTTGAGATCGATCGCGCCTGCGGCAACCGCCGTGCCGCTTATGTTGAACAGGTCCGATCCCGGATCGAGGTCGACGTCGAGCTTGTAGACGCCTGTCGAGGACTGGTTCCAATTGCCGACGAGACTGGTCGTCATCACATTGCCGGCGCCGCCCGGCGAGAAATAGCCATTGTCGGTGAACAGGTTGCCGGCGCCGAGCTTGGCGTCGGCGCCGGCATTGAAGGTCGCGCCGGCGATGTTGGTGAAGCCGTTGGCGCCTGTGCCGAGATCGAACGAGCCGGTCACCGTGCCATAGTTGGTCACGGTCTCGTTGCCCGCGCCGGCAAGGATCGCCCAGCCGCCGGCGGTGCCGCTAGCGGTCGTGATCGTGCCCTTGTTGCTGATCGTGTTGGCGTCGCCGTCGATGATCCAGACGCCGACGCCGATATGGGTCGCATCGGTCGCGCCGCCCTTTACAAGACCGGTGGTGCTGTCGAGGTTGATGGCGATGTCGCCGTTGCCCTCGACCGCCTTGCTCTGCGCGACGATGGCGCTGGTGCCGGCGGCATGGGTGACCACCGAGCCGGTCAGGTCGACCGTCACGTTGCCGGCGGTGCCGAGATAGTTCTGCGTCGTATCCTTCGAGCCGCCATTGCTCTGCGCGAAGATGCCGATGGAACCGTCGCCATAGGTGTCGATCGTGCCGGCATAGTTGACGTGGACGATGCCTGAATCGCCGGCGTCGCCATTGCTGCCGACGGCCCAGTTCGTGACGTAGTGGATACCCGGGATCAGCTCGTTGCCGAGCGTGCCGAGAATGCCGCCGCCGCCGCCGACCGACTGTGCGAAAATGCCGGCCGAGGACGAGCCATGGGTGATGATCGCCCCATTGCCCTCGACGGTGACGTCCTTGCCCGAGCCGCCATCGCCGCCGCCTTGCCCGAAGGCCAGGCCGATGCCGAGATTGAGCGCAGGGATCGGCCCCATGGCGCTTTCCAGCACGCGGTCGACATTGCCGGCGACACCGCCGCCGCCGCCGACTGACTGCGCGAAGATGCCGTTGGAGGCCGCGCCGAAGGTCTCGATCTTGCCGTTGCCATCGTTGGTGACGGTGACGATGCCGCCGTCGCCGCCGCTGGTGCCCCTGCCGCCGATGCCGAGCGTTCCGGTGGCGCCGATATTGGCCTTGCCGCCGACACCGCCGCCGCCGCCGACCGACTGCGCGAAGATGCCGTTGGAGTTGCTGCCCTTGGTGGTGATGTCGCCGGTGTTGGTGACCTCGACGAGGCCGCCCGTTCCGGTGCTGCCGCCATTGCCGCCGACCGCGATGCCGAGATTGCTGTAGATCTTGGTCTTGCCGAACAGCACGTTGGCGATCAGCGCCGCGGGCACCGGGATCAGCTCGCCGGTGCCGAGGATGCCGTTGCCGCCCGCGCCGCCGCCGCCGCCCACGCTCTGTGCGTAGATGCCGTCCGACAGCGAGGCATTGGTGATGATGTCGCCGCTGTTGGTGACGGCCACATGGCCGCCATTGCCGGCGCCGCCGCCATCGCCGCCGACCGCGACCGACATGGCGATGTTGGTCTGGGCGTCGGGCGGTGCGTCGCCCTTGCCCACCAGCACGTTGATCGAGTTGGCCCGCCCGCCAATGCCGCCGCCGCCGCCGATGGACTGCGCGAATATGCCATAGGCGCTGTTGCCGGTAATGATCGGATCGCCCTGGGCATCGACCGTCTGGGTATCGAGACCCGTCTCGATGCTGCCGTAATTGTGGACGGTCACATCCTCGCCATTGCCGGCCGCGCCGCCCTTGCCGCCGACCGCGACGGAGACATTGACCGTCTGCGCGCTCGAGCTGGTGGCGTTCGCCCAGCCGAGGACGCCGGTGATGGCGTTGCCGCCATCGCCGCCGCCGCCGCCGGCGCTCTGGGCATAGATGCCGACGGAGTTGTCGCCGTAGGTCCGGATGCCCGACCAGTTGTTCACCGTCACCGTCGAGCCGTCGCCGGCAACGCCGCCGCTGCCGCCGACCGTGACGCCGATATTGCCCTGCAGCAGCTCGCTGTTGTTGATGCCGATGTTGACGCCGACCGCGAAGCCGCCATCGCCGCCGCCGCCGCCGATCGACTGCGCGCGGATGCCGTTCGCGCCGATGCCAAAGGTGGTGATGAGGGAATCCGCGATGATGTTGCCATCGCCGTCCTTGCCCGCGTCGACGATGACGGCGCCGGCGGTCTCGCCCTTGCCGCCGGTGCCGCCGACCGCGACCTCGATGTTGACGCCGCCGCCGATGGTCATGGAGCCGCTGGCCGCGTAGCCGCCGATGCCGCCGCCGCCGCCGATGCTCTGCGCCCAGATGCCGTGGGCATCGGTGCCATGGGTGGTGATGACGCCGCCATTGGTGACATGGACGATATCGGCGATGCTGCCATCGCCGCCGCCGCCGCCAACCGAGATCGAGACCGCCACGGTCGGGATTTCGGACGGATCGGGCGAAACCCCCAGCGTGAAGGCCACGGCCGAACCGCCATTGCCGCCGCCGCCGCCCACCGACTGTGCGAAGATGCCGTATGCCTTGTCGCCGGAGGTGGTGATGCCGCCCTGGTTGTCCACCGTCACGGTGCCGCCATTGCTGCCGCCCCCGCCATGGCCGCCGACCGCGGCCGACACAGCGCCGACCGCGATGGCGCCGGAGATCGCGAACCCGCCATTGCCGCCGCCGCCGCCGAGGCTCTGCGCGTTGATGCCGATCGCGCCGTTCGCATGGGTGATGATCGTCGAGGCATTGTTGACCGTGACGGCCTTGGCGAGGCCGCCCGTGCCCGCGTCGCCGCCGAGCGTGACCGTCATGGCCACCGCGCCCAGCGTGCCGCCGCCGGCAAAGCCGCCATTGCCGCCGCCGCCGCCGACGCTCTGCGCGAAGATGCCGTAGGATTGAAGGCCGAAGGTCTCGATCGTGCCGCCTGTGGTGTTGACGCTGACGATGTCTCCGTCGCCCGCCACGCCGCCCTTGCCGCCCATGGCAAGGCCGAAACTGAAGGCGCCGCCGGCGCTGACGGCGACGGAGCCGCCGCCATCGCCGCCACCGCCGCCGACGCTCTGCGCGAAGATGCCGTAGGCGCTGTCGCCCTGCGTTGTGATGTCGCCCTTGTAGTTGACGGTCACGTCCTTGCCGTCGCCGCCGGGCCCGCCGGTGCCGCCGAGCGCGAAGCTGATGCCGACGCCGGTGCTGGTGCCGCCGGCGACCGCCACGGCGAGCCCGCCGCGGCCACCGCCGCCGCCGACCGATTGCGCGAAGATGCCGTAGGCCTTGTTGCCGGTGATCTGCGGCGCGCCGCCGCTGCCCACGCCGCGCGTGCCGGTATCGATGACCGAGGCGACGAGGCCGCTCAGATCGCCGGGCGTGGCGACATGGTTGACCTCGACCGAGCCGCCGTCACCGCCTTTTTCGCCGGCCCCGCCGATGGCGATCGCCACGGTTTCGCCGACCGTGTACGAGCCGCCGCCATTGCCGCCGCCGCCGCCGAGCGACTGGGCGAGGATGCCCACCGAATTGTCGCCGCTGGTCGTCAGGTGGCCTGAGGAATTGACGGTGACTTTCTCGCCGCTGCCCCCGCCCCCGCCCGAGCCGCCGATGGAGAACAGGCCGCCCGCGGAGCCGCCATCGCCGCCGCCGCCGCCGATGGACTCCGCCTGGATGGCGTTGCCCGCCGTCGTGATGGTGCCGGTATTGTTGACCGTGACCGTGCCGCCATTGCTGGTGGAGGAGCCCTTGCCGCCGATGGCGACGAGGCCGCCGCTGTCGCCGCCATTGCCGCCGCCGCCGCCGATCGACTGGGCGAAGATGCCGCGCGCCTTCGGGCCGATCGTGATGAGCGTGCCGTCATTGCTGACCGACACGGACCCGCCGATGCCGCCCGCGCTGCCTTCGCCGCCGATGGCGACCAGGCCGCCGCTGCCCGAACCGTTGCCGCCGCCGCCGCCGATCGACTGCGCCACGATCGCGTCGGCGCCGACATCCTGGATGGTGGGGCCGAGATCGGTGACGCTCGTATCCGAGCCGCCGAACGTCCTGATGACGTTGCCCGCGGCATTGGTGACGATGACGGTACCGCCGTCGCCGCCGGAGCCGGCGTCGCCGCCGATGGCGACGAGGCCGCCGGCGCCGCCCGCATCGCCGCCGCCGCCGCCAATCGACTGCGCCAGGATGCCGAAGGCGCCGACGCCGTAGGTGGTGATGCTGCCGCCGGCATTGTTGTTGACGGTCACCGTGTTGCCGGTGCCGCCGCCGGAGCCGAGCTTGTTGCCCAGCGCGACGATGCCGCCGGAATCACCGGCATCGCCGCCGCTGCCGCCCAGCGACTGCGCCCAGATGCCGTAGGAACGCGCGCCCTTTGTCTCGATGACGCCGGTATTGGCCACGGTGACCATGCCGCCATTGCCGCCGGCCGAGGCCGAGCCGGGCTCGCCAACGACGCCGAAGCTGTCACCGCCCGCACCGCCGCCGCCGCCGATCGACTGGGCGAAGATGCCGACCGACTTGTCCTGGTTTGTGGTGATCTGGCCGCTATTGTCGACAATGACCGTTCCGCCGGTCGTCGGCGGGCCGCCGGCGCCGCCTTCGCTGAAGATGTAGCCGCTGCCGCCGGCGCCGCCCTGGCCGCCCTTGCTCATCACGAAGATGCCGTCGGCGCCGACCGCGTCGGTGGTGATCGTAGCCGCAGAGGTCAGCGTGATGTCGCCGCCCTGGCCGGCGGCGCCACCCTGGCGGGCCTTCTGGTTGCCGTAGGAATCGCCGCCGGTGCCGCCATTCCCGCCAACGCTGGTGACCTCGACCGCGGCCTTGCCCGCCTGGCTGGAACTGTAGCTGTCGCTCGCGTGCAGCGTGTCGTTGATCGTCGGTCCGTTGCCGCCCGGCTGGCCGTCGGAGCCGCTCACGCCGATGGTCAGGCTGCCGAGAATGCCGAAGTCGATCTTGATGCCATAGGCGTTGGAGCCGCCCGAACCGTTGGAACCGGTCTGGCTGTCGACAAAACGCACGCTGTTGCCCTGGGTCACCGTGCCGCCGCTGCCGGCGCCACCCGCCCCGCCGCCATCGATCGGCACATCGAGCTGATAGGCGTTGAGCGTGGATTGCGGTTTGCCGGAGTCGGTCTCGTTCTCGACATTGATGTTGGTGACGTACACGGGATCGCCCACGTTCGCCGGCGTCGTGTAGGTATAGGACAGGACCTTGTAAGTCTTCCCGCCGGAGACGAAGGTGCTGTCGAGCGCGGGCGGCGTGACGATGACGGCATTGAAGGTGGTGGTACCGCCGGACGAGACCGCGGTCACTACCCAGCCATTGGGCGGCGACGGTATCTGGACGATCGTTTCGAGATTGCCGGTGCCGGGGTTGTAGACCTGGTCGCCGACCGCCAGCGCGAACGCACGGCCCGCGGGCAGAAGCAGCACCGAGGCCGTCAGCAGTCCAAAAACGCTCGACCGGGCAGACCGGCGCAGAGCCTTGAGCCCGATTGCATGCACACCAATAGTCTTCATTGCCGCTGTGTTCCCCGCCCCGGGCCAGATCCGATTCGGCGGAATCCGAGGTCGGCCCTGCCCAAGGCAGGCCTCACTCGATTTCACGCGTTGCGGAATTCTTCCCGCCTTACGGGTATCTGGTTTTCAGCGGGGTTGACTGTGTTATATCGAGCACAGTTGAGATCATTCTAAATCAGGCAAGTATTTCACGGCCTCGATTGAGTGACGTTCCCTGGGTGAGCCGGTGCCTTCCACCGAGGGTGGGAGCCCACAAGTATCTGCCGAGAAGGCTATATCTTGTGGATATTTACCGGAAAATACGCAAGAAGCACGATATCTCGTCCAGCATTTCGGATGGATAAAAAGGCATTTGGTCGGCGCCGGCCAGGGACCTCAGCCGATGGTCTTCAGACTGGACTTTTTTTGGGTGTTTCCCGCCTCTCACGCGAAAAACAACCGCTATCCGCGTCGAAATCGATGGTGTCACTCGATCGGTCGCGGAGGCGAATCAGATCGCGATTTCCGCGAGGTCAGTCGAGGATGGTGACGAGCCAGCGCTGGCAGCCTTCTGGATCAGGGACCCACACCTCTCCTGGCCTGCAACCGCCCTTGGCTTTCCGGTCCATGCCAACTATATGCTTCATATACGATTCGTATACGGAGATCCCCATGGGTATTGTGAACATAGATGACGATTTGCACGATCTGCTGCGCAGGGCGAGCAAGGTATCGTGTCGTTCGATCAATGCGCAGGCCGCCTACTGGATCAAGGTCGGCATGCTCTGTGAGGCCAACCCGACCCTCGGTTTCACCGAGATCATCGCACGCGAGATGAGTTCCGCGGGAGTTTCGGCTCAACCACTGGCCCTGACCGAAGCATGACCAAGCAGCCCCGGGAACTCGCACTGATGGCCGAATCCGGCCGGCTGCTGGCATCGGTGTTCGACCTGCTGGACAGAACCACGCTCGCCGGCATGTCGACACTTCGGATCAATGACATGGTCGAGCGTTTCATCGTCCATGATCTCCAGGCCCGGCCTGCGAGCAAGGGCCAATATGGCTATGGTTTTGTCTTGAATTCATCGGTGAACGATGTGGTCTGCCACGGCGTTCCATCGCAGTCGGACGTTCTTGGCGATGGCGACATCGTCAATATCGACATCACGCTGGAGAAGAACGGCTATATCGCCGATTCCAGCAAGACCTACCTCATTGGCGAGGTCAATCCAGCCGCCAGGAAACTGGTCCAGACCACCTACGAAGCCATGTGGATGGGCATCCGGGCGGTTCGCCCGGGCGCCAGGCTGGGGGATATCGGCTGGGCGATCGAACGGCACGCCAAGCGCAACGGCTATTCCGTCGTGCACGAATTTTGCGGTCACGGCATCGGCCGGGAGATGCATGAGGAACCGCAGGTTCCGCATTTCGGCAAGCCGGGAACCGGCCCCACGCTGCGCGAGGGCATGGTGTTCACGATCGAGCCGATGCTGAACAGGGGCCGGCGCAGTGTGAGGACCGAGGCCGACGGCTGGACCGTCGTCACCAGGGACGGCTCGCTTTCCGCCCAGTTCGAGCACACCGTCGCCGTCACGGCGTCCGGCGTGTCGGTGCTGACGCTGCGTCCCGACGAACTGGCTTCGGCGCAGCGCCCTTGACCATGGGCCGGTCGACCTTGTTTCGCTGATCAGCCGGGCTCATGTCCAGCTAACGGTGGTCCGAACCAGGCGGTCAGCGCGTCGGCGAGTCCGAGCTCGGCCGACTGCCCCACCCAGGCCACATAGCCATCGGGCCTGATCAATACCCCTGTCGGCGCGGCGACCACGCCAAGGGCCGGCAGCTCCCACTTGCCGTCGTATCTGGCGTCGATCCGCTGGACCCGGTCCTCCCACGGCGCAATGTCGAGGGCGCCGGGCTCACCGAGGTTCAGCAGCACCGGCCGGCCGCCATGAAGCAGGGTGAAGACCCGCGGCGGGCCATTGGCGGTGACGATGTCGAGATCGGGCATGCGGCGCCCAAGCAGCGGATGCCCCTCGCCCAGATCGTAGTGAATATCGAGACCCGCCATCATCGCGGCGAAATGCCTGCGCGGCTCCTCCATGCCCAGAAGCTCGGCCATCGTGTCGCGCAGGGCCTTCGTGCGGTCATCCTCGCGGCGAAGCGCAACCGAGGCCATGGTGTTGCGCAACACGCGGGCGGCGACCGGGTGGCGCTCGGCGTGGTAGGTGTCCAGCAGGCTATCCGGCGATGTCCCCTTGACCACCTGGGCCAGCTTCCATCCCAGATTCACCGCATCCTGCACACCGGTCTGCAGGCCCTGGCCGCCGTCCGGCGGATGCACATGCGCGGCATCGCCGGCGATCAGCACGCGCCCCTTGCGGTAGGTCGCTGCCTGCCGGGTTGTATCGGTGAACCGGGATATCCAGGTGGGAGAGTGGATCCCGTAGTCGGTCCCGTAGACGGAGATCAGCGCCTCGCTCACGTCTCTCAGCGTGGGTTCGGTCGTGGCGCCGACATGCCGTTCGGTCACCAGGACGCTGACCGGCCCCTCATCCGCGTAGACCACCTTGCCGTCGCGGATCGTATACTCCACCCTTCCCAGGGCATGGATGCCGAGGGCATCGCGGCGGATGCCCCATTCCGGCGGCAGCTCGGCCAGCTCGGCCTCGGCGATCAAGTTGCTGGTTGTCGGATCCGATCCCGGGAACGCGATGCCGGCGGCCTTGCGGATCAGGCTGCGTCCGCCGTCGCATCCGACGAGATAGTTCGCCCGCAGCGATCGGCCGTCGGAGAGTTCGACGTCGACGCCCGCATCGTCCTGCGCGAAACCCGTCACCTCGGTGCCGCGATAGATCGGCACCGACAGTTCGCCGACCCAGCCGGCCAGGATGCGCTCGATGTGGTTCTGGCGCAGCCCGAGCCCGTAATCGTGCCGGGTTGGAAAGCCACTGATGTCCAGCCGGGACCCGGCGAACATCCCGACCTGCGCCTTCTGCCCCTCCGAAAGGAACCGGTCGGCGATCCCGCGCTGGTCGAGGATCTCGATGGTGCGCGAGTGCAGGCCGCCAGCGCGCGAGCCGGCGAGTTCCTGGCTGGCGCGCCGCTCGACAATGGCAACGTCGACGCCCGCCAGCGCCAGCTCGCCCGCAAGCATCAACCCGGTGGGACCGCCCCCGGCGATCAACACCGCATGGCCGGTCATTACATCGTAATGGCCGGCCATTGCATCGTGACGGCCGGTCATCGCGACACGCCTTCCAGCGACGGCTCCACGTATCCGATCCGCGGTTCGACATCCCCACCCGATCGCGCCGGCAACAACATCAGCATTTCGTGACTCCCGTTTCCGTGGCTTAGGCCGGCGGTTTTACGGCAGGGGCCGGGTCTTGAAGCAAGTCCCTTGTGCGCCATATGTATGAAGTGGAGAGAGGTGGTTACGCCTCTCTGCCTGCGGCGGGAACCGTGTCGCGGCGACGACAGCGCCCCCCGGGGCGGAATAGCTCCAAGCCTTGGCGTAACTCTCCAGAGAATAAATTCAGAATAGCGCTGGACCTCTGCCAAGGTTATCTGCGTGCATGCGCCCCGGCGAGGCGGCTTTCCGGCGCCTTGACCATGATCGAGGAACAATCGTCGTTCGCCCGCTCGACCCCCGGCGATCGCCAACGCCTCGATACCGGCGGTGACGATGAAGCCGCCATAAAGGCCGGGCCTTGCCTCGCCCTACCGGCACCCCTTCATTTCGTCTTCAGGCCCCCCAGGCTTGCCTTGGACTCGGATTCCACCTCCAGACCGCTGTTTCCAGCCTGGTATGTGAGAGCGAAGTCCAACAACCCCATCGTATCGGTCCCTGGCGGGGCGATTGCCATCAGGCGGGCGAGACGGCCATCGATCGCCAGCACCGCAAAGCCATGCAGTAGGCACCATTGCGCGGTCATCGCGCCGATGCGCGTGCGGTCCTCGGCAAGATCGGAGCTGCGGCCGAACTGCTCGAGAACGCCAAACACGGTTTGTCTTGCAGCGCGCAGGCGCGGATTGTCCGCGTTGAGCCGCTCGCCGCGAAACATCAGCGAGAACAGGCCCGGATTGTCGATCGCGAAGGCCACGTAGGCGTGGCTGGCCGCGCTCCTCCAACTCGGCTCCGTGGGGCTTACTTCCTGCATCATCGATGTCAGGCGCTCGAAGCCCAGGGCGGCAAGTTCGCTCAGCAATTCCGACAGGTCCTTGAAGTGATGACCGGGCGCGCCATGCGACACGCCTGCCTCCCGGGCAATGGCGCGAAGGGTCAGCGCCGGCAGGCCGTCTCGCCGCAATATCGATTCGGCGGCCGCGAGCAGGGCATCGTGCAGCGCGCCGTGATGATAGGGTTTGGGTTGCTTCAAAATTAAATCCTTACACCGTCTAGATTTCCGTTGACTCCCTTCGCAGAATGAGAGAAAGGAGCATTTAGACAATGTCTAGATAGACGCTTGGCCGGGGCAAAGCAAGCTCCAACAAGCGCCAAGGCTGGCGTCATCGAAATGACCGCGCGCCGTCACGAAGACGGCGGCTCCTATCAACAACAACAGGATGAGAAAAATGACTTCGAAGATGTTTCTGACCGTGGCGGCTGCTGCCGTCATGACCCTTGGTGCTGCGGGCGCCTCACAGGCACAAAGCCTCGCCCTGGATTCGACGGGACAGCCGTCGGCCCGCCTGATCTACGTCGCCGATGGCTGCGGACCCGGCTGGTATCGCGGTCCGGGCGGCGCCTGCCACCGCTTTGGTCGCGGGCCTTACCCCTGGGGCTATTATGCGCAGCGCCCCTATCAGTGGAACCCATGCCCTCCGGGCTTTCATCTCGGTAGAGGCGGGCAGCGCTGCTGGCCCAACTAAGCGGATGCCATGCTCGCGACGGGAAAGGCCACGCCTGCTCCCGTCGCCAAGCCTTTCGCCACGCGGGCGCCAAGCGGTCGGGCGCCGATCCTGCATCGGGCGTGGTCGTCATACTCGCCGGCGGCCGGCCGATTGTCTCCTGGGCCCGTGCGACGACAGGCATCGGGCCTCAATGATGCCAGCTATTAACCAGTTCACAAAAAGTTTCTTCGCGAGCTATTCTCTTGCTTAAAAAAGCTCTTGCTAAAATAAACACGCTATAGAAATCTTGCCTTTGAATTGGGAGGCTAGATTTCAATGCCTTGCATTCTAACGTCGCGCCGCAGTCTAGTCGCGCTCGCCGGTCGAGCTGTTTTGTCAGCCGCGGCTATCGGGAGCCTCTCTAAAGAGGCCGCAGCCGAGCAAGGCAACATGGAAGCCGCACTAAGGGCACTTCACTCGGCATTAGAGTCACTTCGTGCCGCGACGCCAATCGTTGCATCGTTGATGAAAGAGCAAAAGCGCGAAGCTCCGGCATTTTTGGGAATGACCGACAACCCGCATTCACCTCAACCGACAAGCGAGCTTTGGATATTCGAAAGCGAGCACGGCTTGAACTAAGTCTGGTTTCGACACCGCGCCAGCGCCTTTCTCGCGGAAATCAGACTTCGGTGCAGGCAAGGAAAGCTCGAACAAGCGCCGAAGCTGGCGTGATCGACATGGCTCCGCGCCGCCAGGAAGGCGGCAGTTCATTATCGAAGAAGGGATGAGAAATGACTTCCAAGATGCTTCTGGCCCTAGCGGTCGGCGCCGTTGTCAGCGTTTGTGCGGCAGGCACCACACAGGCACAAAGCCTAGCTTTGGATTCGATGGTACAGTCCCCGGCCCGCTTGATCTACGTCGCCGATGGCTGCGGACCCGGCAGGTATCGTGGGCCGGGCGGTGCCTGCCACCGTTTTGGTTACGGGCCATATCCAGGCGGCTATTATACGCAGCGCCCGCGTCACTGGAACCCATGCCCTCCCGGCTATCATCTCGGTAGAGGTGGCCGGCGTTGCTGGCCCAACTAAGGCGGATGCCCGCTCGCGGCGGGAACGGTTACGACCGCTCCCGTCGTAGGGCTTTTCGCCAGTCCTGTGCCTTGCGACTGGAATTGCTGTCACCTGCCCGAAGAATCGTAATGACGGCGATCGTCAAAGCCACCAAGCATGCGCTGCAGACATTGGCCGCCCCTTGCGTCGATCACCGTTGAAAGCCGATCATGATCACTAAAATATCCATCCGGACCCAAACCGGCGTGGCTCAAGACAGGCGCAATGCCGCATTCCATGCCAGTCAAGTACTGGCGGGATTTGTCTTTGCCGCTGTCATCTACATCGCGGTGGCATTTGCGACCGGCCGGGCACAGGCATCGGACCTTCCGGGATCGCTGGTCAGCACACAACGCATGTCCGGCGCCCCGGATGGATCTACAGCCTATCGCATCGTCTATATGTCGAAAGGCCTGTCGGGCGCGCCGATCCCTGTATCGGGCGTGGTCGTCATACCCGCCGGGCATGCACCGACCGGCGGCCGCCCGATTGTCGCCTGGGCCCATCCGACGACAGGCGTCGAGCCTCAATGCGGGCCTTCGAGGGCGAGAGTGTTCTTCTCTTCTGTCCAGGGGCTGCGGGATGCGCTGTCGCGTGGATATGTCGTCACCGCCACCGACTATCCGGGGCTTGGGATCGACGCCGCGGGCCCTCACCCGTATCTTGTCGGAACGAGCGAAGGCAGGGCCGTACTCGATTCCGTGCGCGCCGCCCGGCAGATTCCGGCTGCTGGCGCCAGCGACAGTTTCGCCGTCTGGGGCCACTCGCAGGGCGGGCATGCCGCGCTCTATACAGGGCTTCTTGCCTCCACCTACGCGCCGGAACTGCATCTGGTTGGCGTCGCCGCGGCCGCTCCGGCGACCGAGCTTGGCGAATTGATGAGGGAGGACCAGGGCACGGGCGGCGGCAACAACATCACCGCGATGACGCTATGGTCCTGGTCGCGGGTCTACGGCGCGCCGATCGATCATGTCGTGACGCCGCAAGCCCTGCCCGTTGTCGACAGATTGGCGGGCAAGTGCATCGAGCGCTGGTTCGACGTTCTCGACCGCCGGGGGCCGACCAGGTCGCTGGAACACAGCTTCCTGCGTGTCGACGATCTCTCCGACCTGCAGCCCTGGAAGCATCTGCTGGCCGACAACACGCCCGGGCCGCTGCCCTCCCGCATTCCCGTGTTCATCGCGCAGGGCACCAAGGACAATCTGGTGCGGCCCTCGGTTACGGCTGCATATGCGAACGGGCTGTGTCGGCGCGGCAGCAGGGTCGAGCTGGAATCGCTGAAAGGCGTGGGCCATGCCTTCGCCGCGCGAAAGTCCGCCCGCGATGCCATGGCATGGATCGCGGGGCGTTTCGCGGGAGCGCCGGCGCCCAGCAATTGCAGAAACTCCTGACGGGAGGATGATCTCCTACTCCGCCGCCTCGGCGTAACTCTCCGGAACATAATTCAGGATCGGCCCCAGCCAGCGCTCGACCTCGGCCAGCGGCATGTCCTTGCGCCCCGCATAATCCTCGACCTGGTCGCGCTCGACCTTGGCGACGCCGAAATAATAGCTTTCGGGATGCGCCAGGTAGATGCCGGACACGGACGAGCCCGGCCACATCGCATAGCTTTCGGTCAGGCTCACCCCGGCATTGCGCTCGCCGTCGAGCAGCCGGAACAAAGTCTTCTTCTCGGTATGATCTGGCTGCGCGGGATAGCCGGGCGCCGGGCGGATGCCGCGATAGGGCTCGCCGATCAGCGCGTCGGCTGCGAACGATTCATCCGCCGCATAGCCCCAGAACTCCCTGCGCACCTTCTCGTGCATGCGCTCGGCGAAGGCTTCGGCGAAACGGTCGGCCAGCGCCTTGACCATGATCGAGGAGTAGTCGTCATTGGCCCGCTCGAACCGCTCTGATATCGCCACCTCCTCGATCCCGGCGGTGACGATGAAGCCGCCTATGTAATCGGGCTTGCCGCTGTCGGCCGGCGCGACGAAATCCGACAGCGCGACATTGGCCTTGCCGTCGCGCTTGGTGAGTTGCTGGCGCAGCGTGAAGAAGGTCGCCAGTTCCCGCGATCGCTTGTCGTCCGTGAACAGCCTGATGTCGTCGCCCAACGCATTGGCCGGCCAGAAGCCGATGACGCCGCGCGGCGCGAACCATTTTTCGGCGATGATCTTTTTGAGCATCGCCTGCGCGTCCTCGAACAGCTGGCGCGCGGCGGCACCTTGCGCCTCGTCCTCGAGGATTTTCGGATAGCGGCCCTTCAATTCCCAGGTCTGGAAGAACGGCGTCCAGTCGATATAGCGTGAGAGTTCCGTGAGGTCCCAGTTCTCGAACACTTTTACGCCCGTGAACGACGGCTTCGGCGGTTCATAAGCCGACCAGTCGATCTTGTGCGCGTTGGCCCTCGCCCTGGCCAGCGGCAGCCGCTGCTTGTCGGCCTCGGAGCGGGCATGCGCGTCGGCGACCTTCCTGTACTCGGCCCGCACATTGTCGACAAAGCCGCCCTTGGTCTCATTCGACAAAAGCGACGACACCACGCCCACCGCCCGGCTGGCGTCGGTGACATAGACCGTCTGCCCCCTGGCGTAGCGCGGGTGGATCTTCACCGCCGTGTGCACGCGGCTGGTCGTGGCGCCGCCGATCAGCAGTGGAATGTCGAACCCCTCGCGCTCCATTTCGGCGGCCATGTGCACCATCTCGTCCAGCGAGGGCGTGATCAGGCCGGAAAGGCCAATGATATCAACGTCCTGCTCGCGCGCCGTCTGCAGGATTTTTGCCGCCGGCACCATGACGCCGAGGTCGATGATTTCGTAATTGTTGCAGGCCAGCACGACACCGACGATGTTCTTGCCGATGTCGTGGACATCGCCCTTCACCGTCGCCATCAGGATTTTTCCCGCCGTCTGGCGCTCGCCATTGTCGATGCCATTGGCGGCATTGGCCAGTTTCTCGGCCTCCATATGCGGCAGCAGTCCGGCCACCGCCTGTTTCATCACCCGTGCCGACTTCACCACTTGCGGCAGGAACATCTTGCCCGCGCCAAAGAGGTCGCCGACGACATTCATGCCGGCCATCAGCGGGCCTTCGATGACATGCAAGGGCCGCTCGGCCGCTAGCCGCGCTTCCTCGGTGTCGGCATCGATGAATTCAGTGATGCCGTTGACCAGCGCATGCGAAATCCGCTGCTCGACCGTCCATTCGCGCCAGGCGAGATCGCGCTCCCGCGCCTCCTTGCCGGCCGTTCCCTTGAAGCGCTCGGCTATCTCCAGCATGCGCTCCGTCGCCGTGCCGCCGGCCTTGGGCACGCGGTTGAGCACGACATCCTCACAGGCCTCGCGCAGCTCCGGCTCGATCGTGTCGTAGACAGCGAGCTGGCCGGCATTGACGATGCCCATGTCCATGCCGCGCTGGATGGCGTGGTAGAGGAACACCGCGTGCATGGCCTCGCGCACCGGCTCGTTGCCGCGAAACGAGAAGGACAGGTTCGACACGCCGCCGGAAATATGGACATGCGGCAGCGTCGCGGTGATCTCGCCGGTGGCTTCGATGAAGTCGACGCCGTAATTGTCATGCTCCTCGATGCCGGTGGCGACCGCGAAGACATTGGGGTCGAAGACGATATCTTCCGGTGGGAAGCCGGCCTGTTCGGTCAGGAGCTTGTAGGCGCGGGTGCAGATCTCGACCTTGCGCGCCCTGGTGTCGGCCTGGCCGGCCTCGTCGAAGGCCATGACGACCACCGCAGCGCCATAGGCGCGCACCAGCCTGGCATGATGCAGGAACGCTTCCTCGCCTTCCTTCATCGAGATGGAATTGACCAGCGGCTTGCCCTGCACGCATTTCAGGCCGGCCTCGATGATCTCCCATTTCGAGGAGTCGACCATGACGGGAACGCGGGCGATGTCAGGCTCGGCGGCGATCAGGTTGAGATACTCGACCATCGCCTTCTTCGAGTCGATCAGGCCCTCGTCCATGTTGATGTCGATGATCTGGGCGCCATTGGCGACCTGGTCGCGCGCCACGTCGAGCGCGGCGACATAGTCGCCCGCCGTGATCAGCTTGCGGAACTTGGCCGAGCCGGTGACATTGGTGCGCTCGCCGACATTGACGAAGGGTATCTCGTCGGTCAGCGTGAACGGCTCCAGGCCCGACAGCCGCATCTTGCGCTCGATCTGGGGAATGGCGCGCGGCGGATATTTTTTCACCGCCTCGGCGATGGCGCGGATGTGGTCGGGCGTCGAGCCGCAGCAGCCGCCGACGACATTGACCAGCCCTTCCCGCGCGAAATCCTCGATCTGCGCGGCCATGAGTTCCGGGCTCTCGTCGTAACGGCCGAATTCATTGGGCAGGCCGGCATTCGGATAGGCGCAGGTGAACGTATCGGCGACGCCCGAAATTTCGGCCAGATGCGCGCGCATGGCGCTGGCGCCGAGCGCGCAGTTGAGGCCGATGGTAAAGGGACTGGCATGGCGAACCGAATGCCAGAAGGCCGTCGGCGTCTGGCCGGACAGCGTGCGGCCCGACAGGTCGGTGATGGTGCCGGAAATCATCACCGGCAGGCGCACGCCCTTCTCGATGAAAATCTCGTTGCAGGCAAAGATCGCCGCCTTGGCGTTCAGCGTGTCGAATATGGTTTCGATCAGGATGATGTCGGCGCCGCCGTCGATCAGCCCGCGCAGCTGCTCGCCATAGGCAAGGCGCAGATCGTCAAAACTTACAGCCCGATAGCCGGGATTGTTCACATCCGGCGACATCGACGCGGTGCGGTTGGTCGGCCCGAGCGCCCCGGCGACGAAGCGGCGCTTGCCGTCCTCCAACTCCGCCCTTTTCGCCGCACGCCGCACCAGCCGCGCCCCGTCGCGGTTCAGCGCGTAGACGGCATCCTCCATGCCGTAATCGGCCTGCGCGATGGAAGTCGACGAAAATGTGTTGGTCTCCAGGATGTCAGCGCCGGCGATGGCATACTGATAGTGGATGTCCTCGATCGCCTTGGGCTGCGTCAGGATCAAGAGGTCGTTGTTGCCCTGCTGGTGGCAGGCGCAGCCGGCAAAGGCCTTGCCGCGAAAATGCGCCTCGTCGAAGCCGAGCCCCTGGATCTGCGTGCCCATGGCGCCGTCGAGAATAAGGATGCGTTCGCGCGCCGCCGCCGCTAGCGCCGCAAGCACCTCCGAACCGTCGGGCGTGGCCGCGACGGGGCCCAGGAGGTCGTCCAGCGATGGCGAATTCCGCGACATTTTTTATCCTTGGGGCGACAGTCAAACCCAAGTCACATAAAGACATCTTTATGTCAACATACGCCTTCGGGCGATGTTTGTCACGCCGCTTCCCAAGGGCTTCGCACTCGCACGCTCAATCGGCCTTTCCCGGTCTGGCGATCCTGAGCATCCAGCGGCGTCCGTCGCTGGAGAACTCGGCGATCCCCAGCGGCTCGACGTCGATCTTGCGGCAGGCGGAAAGTGGCGCGCCGAGGACATGCGCTATTGCCGCGCGGATGACGCTGGCATGCGTCACCGCGATCGTGCGGCTGTGTTCGGCGATCAGGCGATCCATGAGCGCCGAAGCCCGGCGCGACACATCGGCCAGCGATTCGCCGCCATGCGGCGCGGCATCGGGGTCGGCGAGCCAGGCCGCGATGCCGTCGGGATCATCGGCGTGCACCTCTTCAAGGCTCTTGCCGGCCCAGCGTCCGTGGTCCTGATCCGCCAGAAGAGGTTCGACGGATGCCTGCAGCGACATCGCCTCGGCGGTCTGCCGGGCCCGCTGCATCGGGCTCGTCAGCACCCGGTCGGCGCGGCGCAACCCCGCCCCCACCGCCGCCGCCAGCCCATGCGCACTCTGTTCCAACGGCTCATCGAGCGCGAACGCCCCCTTGCGCGTCGCGGGCGTCGCTCCGCTGCGGATCATGGTGAGGCGTACGAGCATGGGAAGCTGCCTATTCAAACCACGGGTCGCGGATCGCCCCGCGATCTGGCACATACAGGATTTCGTGCCAGCGATCACAATTCGTTGACGGCTATCGATCCGGTGGATAGTGTCTTCAACGATACGGGTTTGGAAGCCGGTGTAAATCCGGCACGGTCGCGCCACTGTGATCGGCATTTTTCTTGCCGAAAGTCAGGCCTTCTCCCGTAGCCGATGGTTCGATCAACGGGACGCAGCATCCCAGGAGAGGTCTAGATGTCCAACGCTACTTTCGCACCCACCTACGGTCCGGTGCCGATCCCAGTAAAAGAACTTTTGCCGTGGGCGATCTTCGGCGGCCTCCTGATGGTGCTGGCGATCTATTTCATCGGCGCGGAGCAAGGCGCGACCTCGCTGATCTCCGGCATGGGTGTGCACGAATTCGTGCATGACGGCCGCCACCTGCTCGGCTTCCCCTGTCACTGATGCATCGTGCCAGCGAGCGCGCCGCGCTTCGGGCAATTGACATAGTGCTTTAGGCCGCGCGTCCCTCGGGGGCGCGTTGCGGTCTTGCAATGCAATGAACATGCAACAAGCGCATGATCCCTGCCGAGGGACGGCACGGTCATGCCGTGGGGACAATGACCATGGTTGGAAATCTTCTTCTTCGCGGGATGCTGATCGGCGTCTTCGCCGGCATTCTCGCATTCGGCTTTGCCAGGGTCTATGGCGAACCGCAGGTCGACCGCGCCATCGCCTTCGAGGAGGCGAACGCGCAAGCCGCCGGCGAGGCGCCCGAACCCGAAATCGTCAGCCGCTCGACACAGGCCGGCCTTGGCCTGTTGACCGGCGTGCTGGTCTATGGCGCGGCGATCGGCGGGCTGTTCTCGCTGGTCTTTGCCTATACCTATGGCCGCGTCAGCAATTTCGGTCCGCGGGGCACGGCGGCCCTGCTGGCGCTGGCCGGCTTCGTCGCCATCGTCCTGGTGCCCTACATCAAATATCCGGCCAATCCGCCCTCCGTCGGCAATGGCGACACGATCGGCGCGCGCACGGAACTGTTCTTCGTCATGCTGGTGGTTTCCATCGCCGCACTGGTCGCCGCCGTGGCGCTGGCGCGGCGCCTGTGGGCGCAGTTCGGCGCCTGGAACGCGACGATCATCGCCGGGGCGGCGTTCATCATCTTCATCGCCCTCGTCCAGTACGCGCTGCCGGCCATCAACGAAGTGCCGGAAAAATTCTCGGCTGATCTGCTGTGGCGCTTCCGCGTCGCCTCGCTCGGCATCCATGTGGTGCTGTGGACGACGCTCGGCCTCGTCTTCGGCGCCGTGGTGGAACGCAGCTACGGCGGCCAGCTCACCCGCCCGGCCACCAAGCGGCCGGCCATGCGCTGACAATGTTGGCGCGCGCCAACAAGTCCGTGCGCCTTGCGGCGGCGTCCCTCGCGGGCGCCGTTTTGCTCCTGGTTTTCGCGGCTCCCGCCGGCGCCCATAGCGTCAGCACCGGCGGGCCGACCAGCGGCATTGCGATACCCAGCCTCACCCACGGCCAGATGGCTGTCATTCACGACTATCGCGGCAGGATCCTCGATCTCGCCGCGCGCCAGCAGCGCACCGACCTGACGTTCAGGCGGCTGATGAACTACGGCAACATCCAGTACAGCTACTGCCTGTGGGGACTGGTGCCCGGCAGCCTGCGCGACGAGGAAAGCCCGTTCAATGAATGCAGCCACGCCTATCTGTCGGCGGCGCAGGCGCTGCTCGTCTACATGCAGGGGATGGGCGACCAGAAGCAGGCCGTCGATGCCCTGATCTCCGACATCGACGCGGACATGGTCCGCAACCACGCATCGTTCGTGATGTGCCGGTTCAGCGGCGAATCCTTCAACACCACCAACATCATCGCGCCTGGCTGGAGCGGCATCTTCTTTCATGTGCCGAGCCTGATGACGTTTGCAATGCTGGCGCTGCTACTCGCGGCGGGCGTATTGGCGCTTGTGGGGCCAAAAGGTCGGCACCGCGATGGTCCCGGCGGCATCAATCCCGTCTGACAACCGCACCGCTCATACCGGTTCCAGCATCCCGAACACCGAGACCAGGGCGACAACAGCCACGCCCAGCACGATTTCCGTGATCGTGACCAGCCGGATGGCGCGCATGCCCTCGTCGTGATGGTCGGCCAGTCGCGGCACGAAATGGTAGCGGTTGACGATGGCAAGGCCGGTCATGACAGCCACCAGCATGATCTTGGCGGCAAGCAGCGCCTGGTAGGGCGACGACCATTGCGTCGGCCAGCGGCCGAGCACCAGCATCGTGTTGACGACACCGGTAGCCAGCACGGCAGCCACGGCGAAATGCCCGGCGAATGAGAAGCTCCTCAGCGCCGTTCCCGCCTGCCGCCGGCTGTCCGATTCATCGAACGCCCTGAGCACCAGAAGCAACGGCGCCAGCGCGCCAACCCAGGCGCCGCCGGCCAGGATGTGGCAGGCATCGTTGAGGCGATGCGCGATACCTTCCCAGCCGCCCTGCATGACGGCATGTCCGGTCAGCGCGGCGGTCGCGGTCGCCAGCGCCGCGGCGAGCGCGACAGCGCCCATCCGCATCCGCGCCGGCGCGGCGAATGCCGCCAGCACAAGAAGCACCGCAAGCGCCCGCCCTTGCCAGGCATGGCCGACACTGGTTTCGAACAACACCGCCTGAAGCGTCGCCGGGTCGAAAGCGTCGGTCCAGCCTTCGCCGATCATCGCCGCCTCAAGCGGCAGCGCGGCGGCGATCGTCGCGACCGCTGTCGCGGCCGCGACGATCCACAGCCATCGCAGGCGCCGCCCTATGCCCGCCGCAAGCTCCAGGGGCACCAGCGTCCAAAGAAAGGCAAACGCTCCCCACAGGAGCATCACGGACGCAAAGTGCAGGAACCGGCAACCGGCCAGGGCGGCATCCGCCGTCACTTGGACTTTACAGTGAACGTGTAGCTGCCGTGGGTCTTGTGGCCGTCGCCCGAAAGCGCATGCCAGTCGACCTTGTAGGTGCCGTCAGCGAGCGTCCCCGAAACCGGCACCATCAGTTCGGTGTTGCTGTCCATCAGCATGCTTTCGCCCAGCTTCACCGCCTTCTTGTCGGGGCCGGTGACCTTCACCCCGCTGAACTTCAGATTGAGGTCTTCGGAGAAGGTAAGGTCGATCTCCGGCGGGGAAGCGGAGACGGAGCCATTGGCGGCCGGAACGGCCGTCTTCAGTTCCGCATGGGCGAAGGCCCCGCCGGTAACAGCGATGACGGCGACGATGGCGATGCTCGATGCAAAAGCGGTTCTGGACGTTGTTGTTCTGGACATGGGATTTCCTTTCAAGGTTTGCGCGGGCCGATCGCCTGCATTGGATGGTTACTTTCCGGGCCCGCCGGCCTGGCCGTGGCGCTGGGCTCCAGCGGGGATCGCTTGCCTGTCGCGCATGGCCACGCCGGACGCGGTCCGTGTGTGGGATTTCGGATGGTCTCCAGACGCAAGCGTCTGGTCTCCAGACGCAAGGCGTCTGGAGGGGGGGTCAGGCCGTCAGCGGGGGCGCGCGGGGATTGCCCGGCACATAGCCGCGCTCCGGGAAGACGATCGTTGGCCGGATGGGAGTGACGACCTGCAGGGACACAGCCAGCTTGAGCGGAAGCGATGGCGCATCCGGTGGCGGCATGAGGCTCGCCGACGACAGGCAGCATCCCGCCAGGCAGCATCCCGGCTGCCTGGAATGGCCGCTATTGTCCTGGCCCGACGAGGAATGGTCGGCGCCGTTGAGGCACAGCGGATTGCCGAAGGCGTCCAGTTGGAAAGCGTTGGCTTCCGGGTCAAAGGCGAGCGCGCCGGTCGTCAGCTGAAACATCAGGACGCAGGTCGCGGCGAACGCAACCCACCAATCCCATCGTTTCCGCCGTATCCTCATCGGTCGCTTGCCCTCGCAACTTGGTTGGAGCCTAGCACCTTAAAAGCGGTTGGAACATCGGCATTCGTGGGAACGCCGCGGGCACGGGCGCCAGATTGCCGCACGGCATCTCCGGCGGTTTCCTCCCGTGGCCGGCGCTGCTATCAATCCGCGATCGACTGTGGGGGATGCTCGTGAGATCACGACGCGCGAGGCTGGGGATTGCGCTTGTCGCAGCCTGTCTGCTCGTCCTGCAATCCGCGTTCGGCGCGTTTGCCCTTGGGGCCGGCCCTCGGCAGCTCGATGCCTTCGGCAATCCGCTTTGCATCGGCAGCGGCGACCATTCCGGCTCGGGCAAGACCGATCACGGCAGCCTTCCCAGCTGCACGCTTGGATGCCCGATGGTCGGGCAGACCCTCGGCGCCCCGCCGCAGGTCGCATGGCTTCCCGCCAGCCTGCCGCTCGGCGCCGGCACGGTCACGCATGTGCCGCCGGCCGCGGTGGTCTCAGCCGATGACCACAGGCCGGGCAATCCGCGCGCGCCTCCACGCCACGTCTGATCGCACGCCGCCCTGCCCGACACGGCACGGCCGGCGCCTGTTCGCCATCAGAAATCGTTCGCGGCCCTGACCGGCGCGAACCCATTGTCCGTGGAGTTTTGCCATGACATTTTCCGCTCGCGCCTTCGCGCGCTCATTCCCCCTTGGCTGGCCGGCATCCAGGTTGCGCAGCCCGGAGGAACGCATCGGCCTCGCCGTCTTCGCGCTGGCCTTGCTTTTCGCCATGACCCATTCCCTGTGGGCGCATGAATTCAAGGCCGGCGACATCGAGATCGTCCATCCTTGGTCGCGCGCCACGCCGGAGGGCGCCAAGGTCGCCGCCGGCTATCTCGTGCTGAAGAATCACGGCGGTTCACCCGACCGGCTTGTCTCAGCCACCGGCGAAGTGGCTGGCGTGACCCAGATCCATGAAATGGGCGTGGACGCCAACGGCGTCATGTCCATGAAGCAGCTCGCCGACGGGCTGGAGATCCCCGCCGGCGGCGAGGTCGCGCTCAAGCCCGGCTCGTTCCACATCATGTTCATGGACCTGAGGAAGCCGGCCAGGGAGGGACAGTCCTTCAAGGGAACCCTCACCTTCGAGAAGGCGGGCACGGTCGAGGTCGAGTATTCCGTCGATGCCATGGGAGGCGAGCATGCCGACCACGGAGGCTGAGATCCGCCCAGCAAGGCGTCTGGGCTCGATCATCGCGCTCGCCTGCCTGGCGCTGGTGCTGCTCGGCATCGCCGCGATGCTCGTCTGGCCGCGCGCCGTCCAGACCGCCGTTTCGCCGGTCGGCGGTCCCTTCACCTTGACCACGCAGGCAGGAGAAAAGCTCTCCGACACCGACCTGCGCGGCAAGCCGTTCGCGATCTTCTTCGGCTTCACCCGGTGCCCGGAAGTATGCCCGACCACGTTGTGGGAGACGACGCAGGCGCTGAAGAGCCTGGGACCCGACGCCGACAAGCTCAGGGTCCTGTTCGTCTCGGTGGACCCGACGCGGGACACGCCGGAGTTCATGGCGCGCTACCTGCAATCCTTCGATTCCCACATCACCGGATTGACGGGAACCGAGGCCGAGATCGCCGCCATCGGCAAGGCGTATCACGTCTACTACGAGAAGGTGCCTACCGGCGACGGCGACTACACCATGAACCACACCGCGCTGATCTTCCTCATGGACGCCAACGGCCAGTTCGCCGGCACGATCGCCTATGAGGAGGCCATGGATGCCCGGCTTGCCAAGCTTCGCAAGCTGATCGCCGGCAAGGAAGCCTCGTAAGACCCTGCCCGTTCGCAACCGGGCCGGACCGACCCTTCGCATTGTCATCATCCGTCAGCGTCGCCCTCGCCGGGGCGACTCCCATCATCCATTTCAATCCCGAGGGGGATAATCATGACTGCAATTTCGGCGGCATCGCACGATGCCCTGGCAAGCACCCGGCTCTACCGGGCAATCTGGCGCTGGCATTTCTACGCCGGCCTCATCACCGTCCCGTTCCTGATGGTCCTGGCCGTGACCGGCCTGATCATGGTCTACGGCAATTCGATCGAGACCTTCCTCGGGCAGAAGCACTATGTCGCGCCCGGCGGCGAACGCGCCACGCTTGAGCAACAGGCGCTCGCCGCGCGGGACGCCGTCCCCGGCGGCAAGGTGAAGCTGCTGGTCAGCCCGGCCAATCCGGACCGCGCCAGCGTCTTCATCGTCGACGCCAACGGCCAGGATGTCGTCGTCTCGGTCGACCCACACGGCCCGGCCGCCGTCGACACCATCGTCAAGGACCAGACATGGTTCTACTGGGCCAACAACATCCACGGCACGCTGCTTATCGGCAAGGTCGGCGACCGCCTGCAGGAGATCGCCGCCGGCCTCGGCATCGTGCTGGTGCTGAGCGGCCTCTATCTCTGGTGGCCGCGCACCGGTCGCTCCCTGTCGCGGGTGCTGTTGCCCAATCTCGCCGCCAGGGGGCGCCCCTTCTGGAAGGAACTGCATGTCTCGCTGGGCTTCTACATCTCCATCGTGCTCTTGTTCTTCTTCATCTCGGGAATGGCATGGACCGGCATCTGGGGCCGCGAGCTCGTCCAGGCCTGGAGCACCTTTCCGGCCGCCAAATGGGACAATGTCCCGCTCTCCGACAAGACCCATGCCAGCATGAACCACGGCGCCATGAAGGAAGTGCCCTGGGCGCTGGAACAGACGCCGCTGCCGGCTTCCGGTTCGAATGCCGGCGCGGCCGGCCTGCCGATGGGCACACCCGTCAACCTCGACACGGTGGCGGCGCTCGCCAGGTCGATCGGCTTCAGCGAACAGTTCCGCGTCAACGTCCCGCAGGGCGACGACGGCGTCTACACGGTCTCGGCTGATTCCATGGACGGCGACACGCACAACGCCACCGGCGACCGCACCGTTCATATCGACCGCTACACCGGCAAGATCCTGGCCGATGTCCGCTTCGCCGACTACGGGCTCGCCGGCAAGGCCATGGCGGTCGGCATCGCGCTGCACCAGGGCAATCTCGGCCTGTGGAACACGCTGCTCAACACGCTGTTCTGCCTCTGCGTGATCTTCATGGGCGTGTCGGGCATGGTCATGTGGTGGAAACGCCGGCCGGCCGGTACGCTGGGCGCGCCGCTCTATCCCAGGAACTATCGCGTTCCCGCGACGATCCTCGGCATCGCCATTGCCGTCTGCATCGTCTTTCCGCTGACCGGGCTCGGCATCGTCGCCTTCGCGGCCATCGACTTCCTGCTGCCCAGGCGACTCAAGGAAGCTGGCTTCCAGTCGTCATCGGCCTGAGCCTTGGCAGCGACTTGCAAGGACGGCGCGTGCGCCGTCCTTGATCCGCAAGGCGAGATGCCCGGTTCAATCCCAGGCCCGTGTGCCGCCCGTTCAATGATGCTCGAGCGGCGCTCGGCTGGAACTTGCTTGCGACTCCCCTGTCGGCGCGAGGCTGCCCTCGACGGCGCCGGAGATGACGCCGCGCAATTCGATTGGCCTTGCGTCCACGCCCGTGCGCGCCGCGATATAGTCCATCGCCTTGTCGCAGTACCAGTCGGCGAAGCGCTGGACATAGGATTCGTCGGGCAGGCTGTAGGGTCCCGGCACATAGCCGACCGAGTTCACGCCGCGCTGATTGACCTCCACCAGGTCCCGATCCTGGAGGTTGGTGACATTCCACAAGGCGGTGAGATGCTCGACGTCGTAGTCGACGCCCTCCACCGCGTCCTTGTGCACCAGCCATTTGCAGGTCACCACCGTCTCGCCCGCCGCGGTCGGCATGGCGCTGAAATACACCGTGGTGTCGGCGGTCGAATGGCAGAAACTGTGCGGCTCGATGGCCCAGCGCAGTGAGCCGATGTCGCCGGCGCCCTCGACCATCGGCTTCCCGCACGCAAGCGCGCCGTCGATGGTGAGCGAGGCATGCCCCTTGTTGAGCGGAAAGCGCTCGACCTGCCACCATGGCCCGAGGAACGGGCCCTTGCCGAGCCCGGCTTCCTCGACCCGGGCGGCGAAGGCCGCATAATGCGGATCCTCCGCGACCACGAAATGCCCGTCGACGCTGGCTCCGATGGGGAAGGTCAGGCACAGTTCGGGATGGCTGACGCCGCAATGGTAGCACTCGCGCGCATTCTCCATCACGAGCTTCCAGTTGCCGCGCTCGACCAGAGTGTTCTGGAAGGCGATCTTGGCGTCGTCCAGCCTGTGCGGGGCAAGCAGCGGCTCGAGATCGGCGCGGAAGCGCGCGAAGGAAGGCGGCGTCTCGGCGAGGCAGACGAAAAGCGCGCCCGCCACATTCTCGAGATGCACCGGCCGCAGCCCGTGCTCGGCCCGCTCGAAGGTTTCCGGCATGCGGGCATGGACCAGCCTGCCGTCGAGATCGTACACCCACTGGTGATAGGGGCAGGTCAGCCGCGCCCGTCCGCCCGCGCCCTCGGCGCAAACCTGCGCGCCGCGGTGGCGGCAGGAATTGTGGAAGGCACGGTAGACGCCATCTCCGTCGCGCGTGATCACCACGGGCGAGCCGCCGATGGAGACGGCGAGATAGCCGCGCGGCCGGGGGAGCTCGCAGGTGAACCCCGCCAGGATCCACGACTGGCCGAATATGGCGTCGAGATCGAACTTGAACGCCTCCGGACTGTTATAGAGGTCCCTCGGCAGCGTATGCCCGGGCAGGCGCTGGTTGACGAGGTCGCGGATTCTCTCCAGATCGAACATGGCTGTTTCCCTTTTGGGTCACCTTGGCACCCCGGCTGGAACTGTTCAAATTGCGTTTTTAGATAGCCCTATCGAATGCGGGCAAACGGCGGCAAGGCGGAGACGGACAATGAGCAACAAGGGAAGCAAGGGTTCGGCGCTTCCTTCCGCCGATGCCGCGGGCAGCCTGCCGGCCGACGACGCCACTGGCGATCCGAAAAGCGGCCGGGTCTGGTTGCCTCTGAACGCGCTGCGCGCCTTCGAGGCCGTTGGCGCCCGGCTGAGCTTCACCGGCGCGGCCGCGGCGCTGCACATCTCGCAAAGCGCGCTCAGCCGGCATGTGGGGCGGCTGGAGGAATATCTCGGCTGCAGGCTTTTGGAACGGCGCGCGCAGGGCATGTCGCTGACCGCGGCCGGCGCCGCCCTGCTGCCGGTGGTGACGGGCTCCTTCGACCGGATGGAGGAAACGCTGAAGATGCTGCGGCGCGAGCGCGGTTCCGGCGGCCGCATCCTCAAGGTTCACATGCCGCCGACCTTCCTGCATGTCGCGGGCCTGTCGCTGATCGGAGAGTTCCGCCGCGCCTTTCCCGATGTGCCGATCGACATATCGAGCAGCAATGGCATCGGACTGCCGGCAGGGCGCAGCGTCGACATCGCCGTCGTATTCGACCGTCCCCATGTCGGTGACGCGATTCGCGATCCGCTGTGGATGATCAACCAGACGCCGGCCTGCGCGCCCCAGATCGCCGCGCGGGCGCAGGGGCTCGGCCTCGCCGATTTCCTGCGCGCCAACGAACTGCTGCACGTCAAGCTGGAAGGCGAGCCATTCGACGTCTTCTGGTCGATCCACGCCCGCCATTGCGGCATCGATCTCGGCGCCACGCGCGGCCTTGCCTTTGAAACCGAGGCGCTTGCCGTGCAGCATGCCATCGCCGGCGGCGGGATCACGCTGGTCGATCCCGACATGTTCGCCGCCGAGCTTGCCGATGGCCGCCTTGTCGCCCCCTTCCCCAGGACGACCAGCCCCACCGGCTTCGGCTACTATCTGACCGTCCATCCCGACGACATGGTCGATCCCGCGGTCGCGCTGTTCCGCTCCTGGGTCGTGCGCCACTATGCGTCGGCGGATGCCGAGGACGACACGCCCGGCGATTGACCATCCCATCCGCCGGCACGCGGCCTCGCCCGGGCGCCTGGGAAACAATCCAGAAACAAGATTCAATATTCGAGAAAAACTGGCGAAAGAATCCAGTGGCATAACCCTATCCGTGGGCGCCGGAGATACCGGTTGCCGCGAAAGCAGACGGGGCGATGGCCGACAATGAAACGATCGTATGGATGGATGGGTGCTCTGCTTGGCATGTCGTTCGCCATGCTCGCGGTCGGACAGTCGAACGCGCAGGCGGCCATCACCCGGAGCGAACATTGCAACCGGCTCAGTCTTCAACTCGACGAGGCCATCGAAACCAAAGCCGACGCGACGCAGGCCGCGCAGGCAACGGCGCTTCAGCGGCGCGCGTCCCAGTTTTGTGCCGACCATAAGCAGGCACAAGGCATCCGGACCTTCGCCAACGCCCTGAAGCTTCTTGGAGTGACACCGGACGACCAAGGCCAGTGAATCTCCCGACCAGAAATCATCATTTGAAACAAGGAATGCTCACAGTGAACAAGTCCATCCTCTCCGCCCTCGGCCTGGCCCTCGCCCTCGCCTTCTCGATGCCGATCGTCGACGCCAACGCGCAGACGACCACCACGGCTCCGGCCACGACAACCACCGCGCCGGCCGCGACCACGACGACCACTCCGGCCGCCGCGACGCAGGCCCCCGCCAAGGCTCCGGCCCACAAGCGGATCCGCAAGCATCGCCGGCATCACGTGCGCAAGCATCACCGTCATCACCACCACAGGAAGCATCACGTCCGCAAGCATCACCACCGCAAGCACCACGTCCGCAAGGCAACCAAGGCCTGATCGGCGTACCTCCATCCGGGCATGATCCGCGCGAAAACCCGTTCCCGCTTTCACGGGATCATGCCCTGATCTTCTGACCTCCTCCCGCGAAAAAGCCGCCTTGCGAAAGCTAGCGCGGCTTTTTCGTTTATGGCGAAGATCGGCTCTGGCGAAGACCTGGGGGAGCGGCCTCTACTTTTCGCCCAGATACTGGAAGACGGCCTGCTTCCACCAATCGCTTTCGACGGTCTGCAGCAAGGCGACGTCGAGGGGCTTGCGCAACGGGCTGCCGAGCGGCACCGCCATGGCATATTGCTGCTGGTCGAAGGTCGCGTCGAGAACCTGCAGATTGCTGGCATAGTTCTGCCGCACCAGCCAGCCCAGCAGCGGCTTGTCGTGCACCAGCGCATCGATCTTGCCGGCGCGCAGCGCATCGAGCCCCTCCTGCACGGAAGCAAAGCCCTGATGGCGTATATGCGTCGAATCCAGATAGGCCTCGGTCGAGGAGTTCTCGACATTGCCGACCCGGACCATGCCGAGGTCGCTTTCGCCTTGCACCAGCCCTTCCATCTGCGTCACCGTCAGCACCGAGGTGACGCCGGCCGTAAACACGGCAATGGCGATGATCGATCCCATCATCCACAGCGCCGCCAGCACGCGGCCAGGCACGGTGCGCGGGCCGAAATCGCCGGTACTGGCCTGCGTGGCGGCAACGGTCGACCACCACATGCTGGAGAACAGGCCCTTGGCGGCGCCGCCGCCGAAATCTTCATTGTGGCGGCGCTCGAACAGCCAGATCAGCACGCCGACGGCGACCGAAATCACGATCAGCGCCAGCACCGCCTGCAGGAAGCCGAAGGAGGTCAGCGCATTGATCACCGGCCGCCAGGACGGCTGGTTGGCGAGCGGCGTGGCGATGCCCAGCCCCGTGCTGAAAAAGGGCTGCGTGAAGTCAACAGCCTTTTCACGGTCGGCGGTGACGGTGATCGCGGCGGTGGCGACATCGAACTTGCCGCTGGCGACGCCATCGATCTGCGCCTGCACCGTCGGCACCTCGACATAGTGGAAGCGCAAATTGAGCCGGCCGGCGATCTTCTGCCAGAGATCGATGCTGAGCCCCGACCAGCTTCCGTCCTGCAGCTTGAAGGCGAAGGGCGGCGCTACCTTGATCCCGACCGCCACATCCTTCGATGCAAGATCCGGAGCAGGCTGCGACTGGGCAAGCGTGGCGCTGCCTGCCCAAAAGCCGGCGAAGGCGGCGACAATCAGCGCCATCGTCCATGAAGCCACACTCTTCACCGCTGCCGATCTCCCGGTCTCCGCGCTGCCGCGTCGTCGCGGCGCGGCGCGGCGCGAAAGGTAGCCAGCGCAACACCTTTCGTCCACCTGCGATGTCGGCACCGGAACGCACCGCGCGTCCTTGCATTGACGAAACAACGCAATCCGCCAAATGGAGGTCCTCCAATGCCGATCCAGACCATCTTCGCCCATGTCAGCTGTTCCGACATCGACGCCAGCACGCCATGGTATGAAAAGCTGTTCGGCAGGCCGCCGCTGCGCAAGCCGATGCCCGGTCTCGCCGAATGGCAATTCAGCGACAGCGCCGAGGTGCAATTGTTCCAGGACCGGGAGAAAGCCGGCACCAGCACGCTGACGCTGGGTGTGCTGCCGCTGGCGCCGGAGCGCACGCGGCTGCTTGCGGCGGGGCTTGAGCCCGGTCCGATCGAGGAAGCCGACGATTTCTACATCATGCGCATGCGTGACCCCGACGGGAACCTCATCGTGTTCGCGAGCGCGGAGCGGGAATGAACGTCAAGACTGGCGTTCGGACACCCCCGTCTGACCGGCCGGGCATCTTCACCTCAAGGGCGGAGACCGGCTGTCGCCGACCACCAGCGTGGAATCTCAGCCAAGCAGTGCCAGTCCACCGTTACGGCCGACGTCCCTCTCGATTTCAACGACAAGGCTGTCGAGAGCCGGATTTCTTGACTTGCGTGCCCGCCGTACAACGTAAGCCAAGGATGGCGGCGCAGGCAAACGGTCGGTCATTATCTGCATCCCGCCATCGATATGGCGGTCGCTCAGCAACGCCACCCCCATCGCGGCGTTCACGGCGGACACGATTCCAGCGGCGCTTGAGCACTCGAATACGGTTTCGAGAATAGAATCGACCTGGCCGATGTCGAGCGCCCACTGTCGATAGAAACATTCGTCATCGAACGACAAGAACGGTATCGGTTCATCCTGCCGGATCATCAACTCGGGATGCTTCACCCAGTGAAGGTCCTCTCTGTAAAGAACCACGTCGTTCGGCCGCACCTCGTGGCTAAAGACCTGGACGATCGCGGCATCAAGTTCTCCGCGCTCGAGCATGGCGCGGAGGACCAGGCTCATGCGTACCTTGGTTCGGACCGCGACGTTTGGGTGAAGCCGCCTGAAGCGGCCAAGGATGCGAGCGAGATCCGTACACGCGGTGTCTTCGGTGAGCCCGAGCAGAAGTCTTCCGGCGAGCGGCGTTTTGGACAGACTCAACAGCGCCTCGTCGTGCAGCCCAAGAATGCGGCCGGCATAGTCCAGCAGGTCTTCGCCGGCTGCCGTGAACATGGGTCCGCCCGATTTCCTGCCAAGCAGCTCGCAATCGAGGCTGACTTCGAGCCGTTTGATCTTATGGCTGACGGCGGATTGCGACAGACGAAGCGCGACGGCTGCCCTGGTGATGCCGCCATGTTGACGGATCGCGCACAGCGCGCGCAAGGCGTCGATTTCGAGTCGGCGGCTGTTCAGCTCGTTCATGGTCGTATCCAGCAGGGTTTCCACCCAATGAGCCTAACACGAACCATGGCGGTCATGACCGGAATTTCAAAAAAGTCATGTCTCCATCGATATTTGTCATGTGCGCCGATGGCGATCACACATTACCGGTGGGAACCCGTATTCCTCGCGGCAGAGTCCAGATTGACCGACACCTCTCTCAGTTCCGTTTCCGCCGGCCGGCATCCCCTGTTGTGGCCATTACTCGCCACGCTCCTCATCATCGGATGGAGTTCAGGGTTCGTCGGCATCAGGTACGCCAACCAGGAGGCGAGCGTGATGCTCGTGCTCTTCTGGCGGACTTTGCTGTCAGGACTGATCCTCCTGCCCTTCGCGCTTGCAATCGGACCCCGCATATCGATGCGTGCGGTCGCGGATCAGGCGCTGTTCGGCGTCATGTCGGTTTTCCTTTATCTGGGAGGCTTCGCGCTTGCCATCGAGCAAAAGGTACCGACCGGGCTGGTTGCACTGATCGCCGACCTTCTTCCGCTCGCCATCGCCGCGCTTTCACAGCCTGTCCTCGGTGAACGGCTGACGGCACGGCAATGGCTGGGCACCGCGATTGCAGTCGTCGGCGTGTTGATCGTGTCCTTCGACAGCCTCGGTTTCGGCACGGCTCCTGCCTGGGCTTACGGCCTGACCGTAGGTTCGATGCTGGTGTTCGCCGTCGCCTCGGTTCTGCACAGGCGACGCAAGACCCGGCATATGCCGGTCCACCAAAGCCTTTGCATCCAGACGCTGACGGGTTCGCTTCTCTTCGGCCTGTGCGCATTGACGCAGGGCAGCCTTGCTCCACCGATGACCCGCGACTTTGCAATCGGGATGGTCTGGCTGGTGCTGATCGCAACGTTCCTGGCCTATGCGGTCTACTACACCAGTCTGCGGTTGTTCCCCGTTGCCAAGGTCAGCGCCGCCATCTACCTCAGCCCACCCGTTACAATGCTGTGGGCATGGGCGTTGTTCTCTGAACCCCTGACCTTCGCGATGTTCGCCGGGCTGGCGGTGACATTGGTTGGTGTATGGATGACCTCGCGGGGCTGACCAGCGGGCAATCGGCTACTTCCGATCGCAAGTACGCCGATCGCTAGCACATCGGTCATGATGCGCCCGCTATTGCAGATGCGGCTTTCGCAGGAAACTCGCCCGATCGGCCGACTTCACGCGCAGCCAGGTTTCGCGCCCGCCGCGCACCACGCGCATCGGAATCTCGGCGCCCGCCGGGCCGCTTTGCCAAAGCTTGCGATAGAAATCGGCGAGGCCGTCGACTTCGCCGTCGCGCACATCCGATATGACGTCGCCCTGGCGCAGGCCGGCCTTGGCGGCGGGGCCGCCTTCGGTGACGCTCATCACCACCACCTTGCCGTCGCTTTCGGCCGAAAGCGCGCCGAGCCATGGGCGCGGCGGCCTGGACACCTGGCCGCGCGTCAGGAGATCGTCGAGGATCGGTGTCAGGAGATTGATCGGCACCACCATGTTGATGTCGGCGACCTCGCCATTGCGGCTCATCTGCAGGCGCAGCGAGCCGATGCCGAGCAGACTGCCGTCCTCGCCGAACAGCGCGGCACCGCCCCATGACGGATGCGCCGGCGCGATGAAGATCGCCTCGTCCAGAAGATACTCCCAATAGCCGGCGAATTCCTGCTTGGTGACGATGTGGGCCTGCACGGACTGACCGATGCCGTCCGTCAGCACCACCGCGTCGCCGACCTTGGCCTTGGCCGCGTCGCCCAGGTCCACCGCCGGCAGGCCGAGCGGCGCCAGCGCCTGCACCAGGCCGAACCCTGACTCCTGGTCGTAGGCCAGCGCGTGAGCCGGCACGACGCGCCCGGTGTGGTCGGTCAGCCAGACTTCCTCGGCCTCGGTGATGAGATAGCCGATCGTCAGCACCAGCCCGTTGTCGCGGATCACGACGCCGCTGCCTTCCCGGCGCGTGCCCAGCGCACTGGCCGTGAAGGCGTCATCGGGAACGGTGGCGCGCACGGCAACGACGGAGCGCGAATGAGGGGGGAGGGTCATGCTCTTATCCTGGGCGGGCTTTGCTATCATGTCTTATAGGTATGACGCGCAAGCCGAGGCGCAAGGGGTTGTGGGAAGGCCAATCGTTGATGCCGGCGCCGCCCCTCATCGCCCTGCCGGGCACTTCTCCCCGTATAGTGACGGGGAGAAGGGGCTGGCCGCAATGCCGGCACTTTGTTTGCAACGCTGGAGATTGGCGAAATCATTCGTACAGCGTCTTTCTCCCCGTTCTACGGGTAGAAATGTCCGGCAGGACAATGAGGGGCGGCGCGTACATTGACAATAGTTCAACGCAAGTTGAACTTCCCTCTTTGCAGCCCGCCCTATCTTCCCTACCTGTAGCGGGCTCCGCCCACCCAAACACGAGGCCTTCCGAGATGACCGAATACACGCCCCCGAAAGTCTGGACCTGGAAACAGGGCAATGGCGGCACCTTCGCCAACATCAACCGGCCGATCGCCGGTCCCACGCATGAAAAGGAACTGCCGGTCGGCAAGCATCCGTTGCAGCTTTACTCGCTGGCGACGCCCAATGGCGTGAAGGTGACGATCATGCTGGAAGAGCTGCTGGCGCTGGGACACAAGGGCGCCGAATATGACGCATGGCTGATCAAGATCGGCGATGGCGACCAGTTCGGCAGCGGCTTCGTCGAGGTCAATCCGAACTCCAAGATCCCCGCCTTGATGGACCGAAGCGGCAAGGAACCGATCCGCGTCTTCGAATCCGGCTCGATCCTGGTCTATCTGGCCGAGAAGTTCGGCGAATTCCTGCCGGCCGAGCAGCCGGCGCGGGCCGAGGCGCTGTCCTGGCTGTTCTGGCAGATGGGCTCGGCGCCCTATCTCGGCGGCGGCTTCGGCCATTTCTACGCCTATGCGCCGGAGAAGTTCGAATACGCCATCGACCGCTTCTCGATGGAGGTGAAGCGTCAGATGGACGTGCTCGACCGCCGGCTGGCCGACAATGAATATCTGGGCGGCGGCGACTACAGCATTGCCGACATGGCTGTCTGGCCCTGGTATGGTGGGCTGGCGCTCGGCCGCATGTACAATGATTCAGCCGAGTTCCTGTCCGTGCACGAGTACAAGCACGTGCAGCGCTGGGCCAAGGCGATCGACGAACGGCCGGCGGTGAAGCGCGGCCGCATGGTCAACCGCGCCTTCGGTGAACCGTCCCTGCAGTTGCATGAGCGCCACGACGCCAGCGATTTCGACACCAAGACGCAGGACAAGCTGGCGGCCGCGGCCGAGTAGCCCGGACCGGCGCAGTGCGCCACCCGTGCCCCCTGACGCAGCGCACGCGGCGATAAGGGCCCTTCCCATCCAAAAGGGGAAAGCCCGCCACCTCACGGTGACGGGCCCGGTTCCTCGACAGGCCTTGTTCGGCCAGGCGCTTAGGCGACTGGCCGCTGTAACAACCGTGATGTCGGCGAAACGTTCCCTTCCCGCCACCGGCGGCCTCACTCAAACGTGACCCGCCAAAAATATAAGAAAGCTCTAAAGAAACGTTGTTCGGTGATACTGTTGTTGGCTGCCCCCGTTAGGGGGCGAAAACAGGGAAGAGGTAATCATGAACATCAAGACTGTATGCTTTGGAGTACTGGCCGCGTCAGTAATCGCCGGTTCTGCATTTGCCGGCATCCTCGATGAGCCGAAGATGATGGCCCCCTTCTTCACCGACAAGGCAATGACGACCATGAAGTCGGATGCCGAGATGAAGAAGGTTTGGGACAAGGAGTCCAAGCGGCACAAGACCGCCATGATGAAGGAATGCAACGACGCGGCAATGAGCAAGCCACACGCTCAGTTCTGCGAGAAGATACACGCGCTGGGCGGCGGCAAGGCGTAATTCTCTCCGCGATTACAAGAATGGCGGGTCGATTGGCCCGCCATTCGTTTGTGTCAGGGGCGTTCGACCGCCGAAATCCACATCCGGTCGATATCGGCCAGCGGCCGCTCGTCGATCTCGTCGAGATGGTTCCAGTACATGCCGTCCTCGTAGAAATAGCCGAGCTCCTGCTCCGCCCTCTCCGCCTGCTCGGCCCGGTCGAGCCGGATGCCGGCGATGATATGCGATTTCATCCTGGCGATCCGTTCCTGTGACAGGCCCGTCAGTTCATCGAAGCCCAGCCTGGGAAAGGTCAGCCGGCTGCGCGGCAGGTCCGACAGGTTGACGCAGAGGCAGTCGCGCTTCAGCGCCTGGACCAGCAGACGGTTCGACTTCGCCTCGAGATTGCGCAGCGTGACGTCGTCGCGCAGCGGATCGGGGTGGCCGATGCCGTAGAAATGCGTCTTGTCGGGCCTGTCGTAGATCATGTCGCAGCCCAGGAACGCCAGCACATCCAGCCTCTGGCTGTGGATGGTCCAATAGGCCGCCGTCAGCGCCATGGTGGCGCCGGCATAGACGAAGCCGCCAAAGGCGTTCTGCGCCGGCACATAGTGCGGGGCGCTGAAGATCTGCGCCTGCCGCAGCCTTGCATCCCCCGGTAGCCGGTCCGCCGGGAAATCGCCGGCATGCACCAGAAAATCCCAGTCTGGCCGCACGCGCCAGGCATTGTTGATCGCCACGATCCGGCTGAACGCGGCCTTCGGCCACGCCTCGCAGCGCACCACATCGGGCGCGCTGCCGAGCAGCAGGATGATGCGTGGTGGCGGGGCGCTTGGCATCCTATGTCTCGCGGCCACGGCTGACCTGCCCGGCCGGCTTTAGCCTGTCACGTCCCGCCGGATGGCTCAAGAGGCGAATGAATAGCGCAACGGCGGAATTGGCGGTTCGGGCGTCGGCGCCTATTTCAGCAGCGCCGCGAGCCTCGGAATCCCCTCGCTCACCGCGCGATGGTCGGCCAGCGTGAAGGACAGGCGCAGCGTGTTGCGGCCGGTGCCGTCGGCGTAAAAAGCGTTGCCGGGCACGAAGGCGACGCGCGATTCCTTGACCGATCGGGCCAGAAGCTCGGTGGCATCGATGCCTTCCGGCAGCGTCACCCAGACGAACATGCCGCCTTCCGGGCGGCTCCAGGTCACGCCATGCGGCATATGCGCCTCGAGCGCGCCGAGCAGCGCGTCGCGGCGCGCGCCATAGGCGCCGATCAGCTTCTCGACCTGGCCGTCGAAGACGTTTTCGGCGGCGCGGTGCATGACCATCTGGTTGATCGACGGGCTGTGCAAATCGGACGCCTGCTTCATCAGCACCAGCTTTTCGATGACGGCGCGCGGCGCGCAGATCCAGCCGACGCGCATGCCCGGCGACAATATCTTGGAGAACGAGCCGCAATAGATGGTGCGCGCCTTGTCGATGCCGCCGGAGCGGGCGCAGTCCAGCGCCAGGATCGGCGGCACGGCCTCGCCGTCATAGCGCAGCGCGCGATAGGCGGCGTCCTCGATGACGGCGATGTCGAGTTCGCCGGCAAGGTCGAGCACCGCCTCGCGCTGCTGGCGGCTCAGCGTCTCGCCGGTCGGGTTGGCGAAATCCGGCACCAGATAGGCGAATTTCGGCCGCCCGCCATTGGCCGCCGCCGCCGCGCGGTAGGCCGCCGGCGTCATGTTGCCGCCATCGGGCGTCAGCCGGTCGTAGCGCGGCTCGTAGGCGTTGAAGGCCTGCAGCGCGCCAAGATAGGTCGGCCATGTCACCAGCGCGGTGTCGCCCGGCGACAGGAAAAGCTTGCCCAGATAGTCCAGCCCCTGTTGCGAGCCGGAAGTGATGAGGATGTTGCCCTCGTCGCAGGGTACGCCGAGCTTGCCCATCAGGCCGACCAGCCAGCGCCGCAGCGGCAGGTAGCCTTCGCTGACCTGGTATTGCAGCGCCGCGCCCGCCTCCGCTCCAGCGAGCACCGAGGCATAGGCCTCGGCGATCGCCGCCGACGGAAACAGCGAAGGGTCTGGAATGCCGCCGGCGAACGAGATGATGTCGGGCTGGTCGAGCAGCTTCAGCAGCTCGCGGATTTCCGACGCCTTCATGCGCGACGAGCGCGACGCCAACAGGTCCATCAAAGTCAACACGACCTCCCAGTCGATCCAATGCATGCCGCCCAAAGCGAGCTTCGGGATGACGGCATGTAGCAAACAAAACCAAAGCGCGTCAGCCGTTCAGGCGCAACGCGCTTTAGGTCAATCTCACTGACCTATTATCACCGGTCGGCGCCCGCTGGAATAGCCAGAAGGTCGATATGCGTCGCGCCAGCTAACGGCAACCACGATGGAACACGCGGCGGCGCGTTCTCGCGCGATGAGGCGGTCCGGCCCGCTCGGCGCCCGCGCGGCCAGATCGCGCCGCCGGTGATCGCGCGGGGCGAGACCGAAGAGGCCATGCTTCCCCGCATGCGGCAGGCCTACGTCCGATCGCCTTGCGCCGCCGAGGTTTCGCCCCTGACGGCCGACCTGATGATGTGGACACGCAATCGCTTGGCCGGCGCGCCTTCCGGGCCGGGCTGCGTCGATTGTTCTGGCTGGCAGGCCGGGAACAGTCGGCGATGGCGGCTACGCCAGCCATCCCGGACGAAGCCGGATTGACGACATGTCTGTAGTGTTTTTCCCCACTGACGAGGAAATTCGTTGCGCGCCAATTCAGGCGGAGGCAACATAAGCCCGCACTGAAATAACCCGTGAAAAGGGGGGGCAGCGGCCAAGGGGACGGCCAGTGAGGGGACAGGAAAATGACGCTCAAGGTCATCGGGGCCGGCTTGGGCCGCACCGGTACGTGGTCGACCTTCGCCGCGCTGAACAGGCTCGGCTTTCCCTGCTACCACATGCAGGAAGTGATCATGATCAAGGCCAACAAGGGCCATCTCGATTTCTGGCGCAAGGTGGCCAACAGCCCGCCTGGCAGCCAGCAGGACTGGGAGCAGGTTTTCGCCAACTATACCGCCACGGTCGACAATCCCGGTTGCTGCGTTTGGAAGGAATTGCTCGCCGCCTACCCCGACGCCAAGGTGCTGCTCACCCTCCATCCGCGCGGCCCCGCGGCCTGGTATGACAGCACCGTCGACACGATCTATTTCACCAGGAATGTCTGGCAGTTCAAGATTCTGGAATGGCTGACCCCGCTCGGCTGGCAGTTCGGCGACATGGCCAACAAGCTGATGTGGGGCCGCACGCTGAACGGCGTGATGGACGACCGCGAAAAGGCGATCTCGCGCTATAGCGCCTATATCGAGGAGGTGCGGGCGGCGGTGCCGCCGGACCGGCTGCTGGTTTTCAAGGTGACCGACGGCTGGGCCCCGCTCTGCCGCTTCCTGGGTGTGGCCGAACCCGACGAGCCCTTCCCCAACATCAATGACCGCGCGACCTTCAAGAAGATCATCGCCGAGATCATCAACGGCTCCTACATCATGCTGGGCCTGTCGGTGGCGGCCATTTTGCTGGCGCTCGCCGCCCTGCTGTTGTCGCTGGGATAAGGCAGCCGCATTGGTAGGGCGATGACGGCGAGGGATGCCTCTTAGCCCCCTGAAACGAAAAACCCGCCACCTTGCGGGTGGCGGGTCATTCTTGTCCGGACCGTCAGCCCACCTTGGATGGCGACGGAGCGGCGGTGACCCGCGACAGCTTTTCGCGGCGCACCAGCACCGGCTTCTCGTAGACTTTCTTCATTCCTGACTCCCCAATTGGATGCGGCCGGAAACTCGCGTCCAGCCCGCCTGATGTCAACCCTTCGCGCCAGGCTGTCTTTAGGTCCAGCAATGCATGGCAAACGAGCCATGCTGAAGCCGTACGGCCCGACGCGACGCCTCGGCGCTCCATGACGTTTAAGGGCTTGGGAAGAAACCCGGCTGCCGCGGCAGCGGGTCGGTCAGAACGATCAGGCCTGCTGCGACGGTAGCGGCTGGGCCGTGACGCTCGAGAGCTTTTCGCGGCGCACCAGCACCGGCTTCTCATAGATTTTCTTCATGCCATCTCCTGTGATAAATAGGTTGCAGGCTCTCGCCCGGCTTGTTCGCATGTCAACCTGTCGCATGCATTTAATAGCCGGATAACGGACAGTTCCCCGCCCGGTGATGCAGGAAGGGCCCACAAGAGCCTTGAAAAAGCCCGCCGCCTTGCGGCTGGCGGGCTGGCTAGTAACCTCAAACCGGACCGATATTGCCGCTTTGCGGTCCGGCCGCGGTGACCTTTGACAGTTTTTCACGGCGCACCAGCACCGGCTTCTCGTAGGTTTTCTTCATCCCCGACTCCCCAAGTTGGATACGGGCGGATAACACGCGCCAAGGTTGCTCACTGTCAACCCTTCGCCAAGCGCGACCGCGGGAACACCGCCGGAAATCGATTGTTCCAGCCCGTCGATGCCGGGGCCACATAAACCCCGTCCACATAAACGAAGCCCCACCGGACGGGGAGGCCGGTGGGGCTGTACTTGGGGCTTAGGATCGCGAGGGGGGGCGATCCAGCTATAAAACGTCCCCACGGCGCGAAGGTTCCATCAGCCTTGGATATTGCGTTTGCGCGCATGATCCCACGCATTTGATTCGAAGCCGAACACGCCTCGCGCCAAGGCCGCGAACCACCCGCCCAGAGGAAAAACCAGCGCCCCTTTTGCAACGGGCCGGGCGATGCAACCACTTTGCGGAAGTGACGTTATGCCCACGATTTGCAAACCGGTTCTCAACAGCAGAAAGTGACCTTGCGATGGCTCCGCGACCCTCGATGACCAGGCATCCCCTGACGATGATGCTGGTGTTTCTCGTCCTCGTCGCGCCCTTTGCGGGCCTTGCCTGGCGCACGCGCGAGTGGCTCGGCTGGTGAGCCCAGCGCAATGCGCGCCCTGCCCTCGCTGACCCTGCGCTTCATCGATGCCCGCTCCATGGTGGTGTCGTCGCTGGCCGACGCGCGCCGGGCTCTCGAAGGCCGCTGGTGCAACAAGGAGGCCAGAAGCTACAAGACCGCCGCGCGCCTGCTGGCCGCGGCCGAAAGCGGCGCGTGCCGGCCCGCCGTCGCCTGGTCCGCCTTCGAGCGCGCGGCGCGCGAACAGGGCCTGCTCAGGGCCACGGAGCGCCCCGGCGGCCTGCGTGCGCTGGACAAGCTCGCCGCCTCGCTGTTCGCCCCACGTCCCCAGGCGTGATCCGCCTTTCGATCGACAGGCCGGAACCATGGCGCTTCAGCCGACTTTCGCTTGCAGCCGTTTAGACTCACTCGACATTCGAACTGCGATGGCACCGGCAAAAATTGGTGCCCGAGCAAGGCTATAGAGCGGCGAACGGATTCAATTTCGCAAACCCCGCGACTCCTGCAGTCGCCACATAGGGAGACCAGAATGGCACCGCGCGGACAACCACCCATCCACACAGAAAACCCCTTCGAGGAGCAGGACGTCGAAAGCCAGGACGTCGACGGCCCGACGATCGGCCAACAGGATTGGGACGCCATCAAGGGCGCAGAGATCCTGCCCGACGGCATGCCGGAAAACGACGACCGCTTCGACACGGAGAAGGATGGCGACCTGCCGGAAGAAGACGACGACAACCCGTATCAGGACAGCGATGACGCGCTGCCCGACGACGAGGAGGAAGCAGCGATCACGCGCCACCCCACCCGCGAGGGCCGCTTCGACGAGATCTGATCAGGCCGGCGGTCCGGAGCGCGTCGAGCCGGGCTACCGCCTACTCCGCCGAGCCATTGTCGGTGAAGGGCGAGGCGCTGGGAACGCACTGCAGCGACCAGCCCGCCGGCGCCGGCTGCTTCTGATATTCGGTGATCGCGGCGGTGCATTGTTCGCGCTTGTCGAACGTGCTGGGCAGCACAACCATGCCCCCTTGCGGACCGGCGATGACCAGATACCAGACTAATGCTGCTGTTGTAGCCATGGGATTCTCGTTTCTGCCCGGTTCGGGCGATTGCGGATCAGGGTTTCAGGACGGTTATAGACGCTGGCCGCGTGGCGAAACGATGATCGCCGGATATTTTTACCAAAACCCGACGGAGTGGGCCGATGAGGTCGCTTCAGGAGCAGACCAGGGTTATGTCCGCGATACGATAGGGCGGGAACAACGACGCTGGAGCCCGCAATGGAGTACGCAGTTCGAGCCGCCCGCGAAAGCGATGCCGAAGGCATGAGCGCGGTCATCTTGCGGGCGCTGCGCCAAACCAATGCCAGGGACTACCCGGCGGACATCATCCAGCGCGTGGAACTGAGTTTCAGCCCATCCGCCGTGCGCAAGCTCATCGGCAGGCGCAAGGTGTTCGTCGCCGAGATCGCCGGCCGCATCGCCGGAACCGCCAGTCTCGATGGCGGCGTCGTCAGGACCGTGTTCGTGGATCCCGACCTTCAGGGGCGAGGTATCGGCAGGCGGCTGATGGACGAGATCGAACATGCCGCGCGCGAGGCCGGCATCACCACGCTGGCGGTCCCCTCGTCCGTTACGGCGGAAGCCTTCTACGCCAGGCTGGGATTCACCGCTATACGCGACAGCTATCATGGCGAGGAACGCACCATCATCATGGAGCGCGTGCTGCCATAGGCAAGCTGCCATGGCTAATAAGCGGCTGGCACGCACCTCTCCTTGGTGCACCAAGTCGGCGCGCCGTCTCGACTTCGCCCTATACATACATTCAAAGGCTCTAATCTATACAAATCCGTATAGTCCATGAGTTTCGCGAATGTGTAATGTCTAGGCAATGTTCGGGGGATAGCAACCGCGGCGTTTGGCCTTGAGACCATCATCCGCACTGCGGAAGGGTGTCCGAAGACTGCTTTCATCGTCCGGCTGATGGGAAACGGCGAGGCGCGTGGGCGGCTTGCCTTTGCGCTGGAAAGACATGTGGTACGGATTTTGAGCATCGATACCAGCAAGAGGCCGGATAGGTCCGGCTGGCTGCGGGAAGCGGGCGGCGTCGCCGCGCAGCTTGGCGGCCTCTGCGCCCGCATGGGCGCGAAGCGGTCGGCGGTCTTCCTTGGCCGGTTCGCCTGCAAGCCGGCAAATTTCTTCAAATGGTTCAGCTTCGTGTCCAGCTTCGGGCGGCAGTACCGGCTGGGCGGCCCGATCGACGAGCTGCTGCGCAAGAAGACCTACAAGTTCTTCGCGCTTAGGGTGCCGGACGGCCGCGGCTTCGAGCTGGTTGCCGATCATTTCACGCTTGCCGCGGCGACCTTGCCGCGCGAGCGGCTGGAGGCGGCCTGGCTTGGACGTCCGATGCACATCGGCGTGGTGGCCGGAAAGCGCGATGCCTATGCGCTGAGCATGCACCTTGCCGTCATGTCCGCGGCCGCCCATGAGGGCGTCTTCACGATCAGGCTCACCCGGCAGAGCGACCGCCTTGAACTGGTCAAGCTGAGCTTCATTCTCTACAGGCTGCGCGGCGGCGGCTACACGGTCGCCATAGGCGGCATCCAGGGCAACAGGCGGCAGGGCGCCAAGCGCGGCGTGATCGACGCCACGCGCGACATGGGCGGGCTGAGGCCGAAGGACGCGGCCCTGCTGGTGATGGAGGGCATAGCGCTGGGCGGCGGCGCCGATTATTTGCTCGGCGTGTCGAATGCCCGTCACACGATCAACTACCGCGTCTCAAAGAACCGCATGCGCAAGCATGCCGACATGGACGAATACTGGCTCGACCGGGGCGGCGAGGTCGGCGGCGAATTCGGCTTCATCATCCCCGCCAGGAACGCGCTGACCGCGCCGGCTTCAACCCGCCGCGATCTCCACAAGCGTGAGTTCCTGGACATCGGCAGGAGCCTGTTTTCGCCGCAACCCCTGCCGGCCGCACCAGGCCTGGCCGTGGCATCCGGCAGTCCCTACTGGTGCGAGGGCCAGGCCTGATGCGGCGTGCGCGCTTCGCCGGTTCAGCCAAGCCTTCCGGCGCGGCCATTTTGGTGAACTAGAGGGCGCCCTCAATATCGGTCTTTGAAAAATCGTCGCCGACATAGAGCAGGCGGCAGACATGTTCTTTCGCCACCTCATAGGCGAAGCAGTCACCGAAGTTCAGTCCGGCCGGATGAATGCCTTTGCCCCAACTCTCATAGGCCATCGCGATACGCCGGGCCGAGGCGGGCGTCACGCTGACGATTTCAAAGCCGAGCCCGTCGATCAGCCGCGCCATTTCCTCACCGACATTGCGCCTTGCCGCGACGATGAGCGCTTCCGCCACGGTGCCGGACGAGATCACCAGGTCATCTTCGACCTCGATCGCCCGGATGCAGGCACCGGCCTCCGGTTCATCGAGTATGATCGCCATCAGCGCCGACGTATCGACGGCGATCATTCGGGCAGACCGTCATCGCCATAGAGGAAATCCTGGCTGCGGGCGGCACTTGGCCCAGCTGATGCCTTCGGGGCGGCGGAGATCCGCACCGCCTCCATCAATGCCCGGCGGGATTTCCTGTCCGATACAGCATTCACGGGCACGAGCCGCACCGCGGCGTGGCCATGCCGGGTCAGGATGACTTCGTCACCCGCCTCCGCGCGCCGAACCAGTTCCGTCAACTGCCCCTTCGCGGCTGTCACCGATATCTGCATTGCGGCACATCCTGTTCTGGACCAGATACTGGTCCAAGCCCAGGCTAAATCTAGACCATTCCATGGTCCATTTCAACGCAAGACAGACAGGCGCCTCTCACCCCAGCAGCTTGCCATCCCTCGCCACCGCCCTGCCCCGGCGGTAAACTGTGCGCGCCTTCGGGACCGCCACCACCGCCTCGGGGACATGCTGCGCCCCAAGCGTCACGAAATCGGCGGCGGCGCCGACCCCGATGCCATAATTGTCAAGCCGCAACGCCCGGGCGCCTGCATGGGTGACCACGTCGAAGGCCGCATCCAGCTCGTGATCCTCGTAGAAGCCGGAGCGGTAGCCGATCATGTTGGCACGGTTCAGCATGTCGCCATCGCCATAGGGCCACCAGGAATCGCGGATGTTGTCGGAACCGCTGAACACGGTGACGCCGGCTTGCCGCAGGGACGCGACCGGCGGGAAGGCGTGGTTGCCCGGCGCGTTGGTCATGATCGCGACGCCCGAGGCCGCCAGCATGTCGCCGGCCTTCTTCAGCGCGTCGCCGGAAAACTCGCCCAGCGCGTAGGCATGGCTGACGACGACATGCCCCTGCATGCCATCAGCCTTCGTCCGCGCGGCGATCTCCTCGATCTCGAACAGGCCGAGCGTGCCGCCATCGTGCAAGTGGATGTCGACGCCGACGCCATGCTTTCGCGCCAGGCCGAACACCACGTCGAGATGCCCCTTCACGTCGCGGTCGAAGCTCGCGGGGTCGAGCCCGCCGACCAGATCGCAGCCGAGCTTCAGCGCCTCCTCCAGCAGTTCGGCCGTGCCCAGCGAGGACAGGATGCCGCTCTGCGGGAAGGCGACGAGCTGGATGTCGATGAGGTCGCGGTGCGCCTCGCGCACGGCCAGGATCACCTCAAGGTGCTTCAGCCCGACCGAGCCGTCGACCATGACATGGCTGCGCATCGAGAGGCTGCCATGGGCGACGCACAGCTCCAGCTGGTTCTTCGCCCGCACCGCCATCGGCGCCGCGGCCGCAAGGTTGCGCGACTGGAACGCCACGCGCTCGCGCACGTCGAAACCGGCCGTGCAGGGAATATGCGGCCGCCACGCGTCGCCATGGAACGATGTGTCGAGATGGATATGCCCTTCGACGAAGCCGGGCACCGTGAGCTGGCCGCCGAGATCGATGGTCTCGATGGCCGGCGCACTCTCGCCGGCCGGCGCGATGGCGCTGAAGCGGCCATCGGCGACGGTGAGGTCAACCAGCGACCCATCGGCCAGCCTGGCATTGGCAAATCGGGTATTCGAGGCGGTCACGGCATCACCATCGTCAGGATCGTTACGCCAAGGCTAGACCATGCGCGCGCCGCGAGGGTCAACATGGGAAAAGGTGGAAAGTGTTTTCAGGTGAATGTGTGCTCAGGCGGGAAAGATGATGCCGAACAAGGAGATGGAGCGGGATAGTGATTCAGGATGGAAGGGCCGGGCGCATCTTCCCTTGTTCGATCCAACGCTGGCGCTGCCCCTCATCCGCCTGCCGGCACCTTCTCCCCGTATAGTGACGGGGAGAAGAGAGTTGGCCGCATTCTCGGCACCCATCTTGCAACGTTGGCAATTGGCGAAATCGTTGGCGAAGGCGTCTTTCTCCCCGTCACTATACGGGGAGAAATGCCCGGCAGGGCAATGAGGGGCAGCGCGGCGCCGGAAGAAGGCGTTTGCGCCATCGCTCCCGTGCCAAGCCTAATCCCCCGCCTCACCGGCCCACCAATTCCTCCGTCGTCACCAGCGTCACGCCCGCCCCTTTAAACTCCACATTGTGCCGGGCGATGATCTCGCCTGCCGTCTCGCCGCCGCTGTCCAGCGTCGAATGCGCATCCTCGACCACCGTGACGCCGAGCTCCCTCGCCATCGCGCCCTTCACGGTCGCGGCCACGCAAAAGTCGGTCTGCGCGCCGGCCAGCACCACAGCGCCTGCGCCCTGTTCGCCCACCCAGTCGGCGAAGGCCGGGTTGCTGAAGGCATCGCGCACGGATTTGGCGAAGGTCGGCTCGTCGGCTGCCTGGGCAAGTGCTGCCCATACCGGCCAGCCGGGTTCACCAGGCGCCAGCGGATCGCCCGCCGGCCCGTCATGGCGGATGAAGGCAACCTTGCGCCCGTCCCGCCGCGCCCAGCCGATCAGCGCGCGGGTCCGCTCGACAATGCCCAAGGCATCATGGATCGGCGGCTCATGCACGCCGTCGAACATGCCGGTCTGAAGGTCGATCACGACGAGCGGGGCGGATGATGGGAGGTCTGGCTCTGACATGTAAGTTACTTACCATGGCGGTTGGGCCGTTCAAGGATCGCGGCTATTGGTAAGAGCATCGACAAACAAATAGTCGACTGCTGGAAAATTCGACTTTATCAAACCACGCTTCGGACGACGCCGAAGGGGAGAGTATGGCAGAACAGCGTAGCGTGTTCCTTGTAGGTGGAGGCACCGGCGGGGATGAGCAGGCAGTATTTACACTTGACCGCAACGGCACCAGTTGCAGCTTGACCTGCACCTATCGAGGCAAGGTGATCGAGGCCGAGGAGGACGACTTTTTCGAAGCCTTGTTCCAGATACGTCAGCACCTCGAAGTCGATGGCCTGCTGCCCTTCTGTTACGGGGCGAGCGCAAATGTCTATCCGGAAGAAACCACCATCAAGATGAGCCTAGGTTTGATGGCTTGCAAAGTGAAGATGGGACAAATTCCCCAAAAGACGGATCTGGTCGACATATTTGACGAAGGCCCCGATATCATCCCTGTCTTCGTCCACATGCATCAGGAATTCTGGGAGGCATGGCTGGCCTCGCTGCCGTCATGACCAACGACAATTGGCCCTTCGATGAGCCTCGCAATGTCGCGGTCATCACGACACGCCGGATCATGGGCGGCGAACATTCCGTCGACCATGTGGTGCACGACGAGGATGACGGAGCTTGGCAATTCCTCAATTGGGAAGCCGGCTTCGAAATGAAAGAGGCCATGCTTGTCGGCCTTGAAGAGGTCATCGCGACAGACAAGTCGCTGCTGCAGATCAGCGACCTGCCGCCTGGATGGTTTGCCCGCAGACAGCGCAAGGGCGGGCCGTGGCGCAAGGCGATGAGCGATAGTTGCGACAACCCCTGAGGTTGTGGGGGCACCAGCGTCTCCGCCCGCCAACCACGCCCAGCCTGCCTACGAGCTTCGCCCGTCGCCCTGGCACATGGCGACAGCCCTGGTCGCCTTGATTAACTGGGCCCGCACCGGCAGGGGCTGGCGCAAATTCTGCCAGTAGGCAGCCGCGCCCTTCATCTCGTGACCAACGCCGCCGCCGATTAGCCCGTCCTTGCCGACCAGCATGGTGACGACCTTGATGCCGCAGGCAAGGTTACGGTCGGGATCGGTGATCTCGGCCTCCGATTTGAAGCCGCATTTGTATCTGGGCTCGTCGGCAAGCGAGAGCTGCATGAGGCCGATGGAGTACTGGCCCTGGTCTTCCTCCCAGAAGGCCGCCGCGCTGCTGTTGACGGATTCCGCATGGACCAGGGCCGAGAGCAGCGTGCGCCAGAACACGGCGCGGCCCTCGCGGTCCTGCCTGAGATAGCCGGGGCAGAACTCGCCGATGTCGGCCGGCTCGAGCGCGGTCAGCGGATGCTCCGCCCCGATCAGCGCCGTCATCTTGCGGGCAATGGTCTTGTCGTCGAACTGCCTGGCCACCACGCCCTGCGCCTCCAGGCATTTCCTGGCGAAAGCCTGCGCCTCCGGCTGGCTGGTGTGGCCATGCGCGAGCCATTGCGCGGTGCAGGATGGACGGGCTTCGACGGGAGAGGCCATGGGAACCGCGCTTTCAATGGTGCGAGGGCCGGCGCAGCCCTCGATCATGCCCACCAGGGCGGCGGACACCACAAGAGCCTGCAGAAATCTCGAACGCAAAACCGCAATCAGCGGAGCTGACCCGTACGCATGCACACACCCCTCCCGAGCGCTGCTTTAACACCACACCGAACGCCCGGCCTTGCCACCTTGGCAGATCGGCGTTCGTCTGTCACCCGATCCCGCCGGTCACCACATAGGCGCCACTGGTGCGCCCATCCTGCGAGCGAACAATGGCGGTCACGATCGAGCCGTAGGCGCCGCGCCAGGCACTGTGAACCCTGCGATGCTCGTCGGCGGGCACCAGCGCGACGCCGGTGAAGCGGATGCTGCCCTTGGGCGTTTCGACCGGCGGCGTCTCGCTACGTCGCAATTCGACCGCCCATCCATTCACATGCGCCTGCACGCTGGCCAGCGCCGCCGCATCGCCGGCGATATCGATGTTAATGACGACCTCATCCTCGTCGCCCGCTCCGAGCGTATCGGCTGCAAGCGTGATCGCCAGCGGCGCGGTGCCGGCCTTGGCGACGCCGCCGGCCCGCACCGCGAACACGTCATCCGCAAGTTCAGGCGTGCGCGGCGGGCTGGCGCGGCGCCGTGTGGCGCGCTCGTAATCGCCGGCGAGGCACAGCAGCCTTGTGTCGTCATAGGCCTTGCCGGCAAAGGTCAGCCCCACCGGCATGCCGATGTCAGCCATTGTCCCCATCGGCACCGTCACGGTGGGGATGCCCAGGTGCCGCCACACAAGGTTGCCGTTGGCCACCCAGGTGCCGTTGCGCCAGGCAAGCACGGCCGAGGCTTCGTTGACGTCCGCGTCGGCCGGCCCGACATCGGCGACGGCCGGCAGCACCACCGCATCAAGGCCTTGCGCGTCCAGCCAGTTCTCGAAATCGATCCGCCTCGTCGCCTCCAGCCCCTTCAGCCCGTCTTCCAGCGCCGGAATGTCGGCTATTGCAGCGACGCCAAGCTTCGCCCGCTCGACATAGTCGGCAACGCTGAAATCGCCGACATAGCGGTCGGGCAACGTGCCCGGCGGCTGCGGAAAAATGTTCGGACCATCGACGGAGGCGAGATCCGGGATGTTCGGATCGGCATTGGCCCGCAGGAAATCGTCCCAGCCGAAGACGCAGAGGTCCCAGATTTCACGCTCGGCGAAATCCAGGGGCACGATGCCGCGATCGACCATGCTTTGCGCGCCGGGACGGTCGCGTTCGTAATTGGAGACGACGGGAAAATCGACCTCGACCACCTCGGCGCCGAGCCTTCTCATATCTTCCGCAGCCTGCCGCCACAAGTCCAGCACCGAGGCGCGGGTTTCGATCGGTCTGGTTGCCTCCGTATCGCGCCCGACATACATGCGCGGCACGCCCAGCCGCTTGCCTTTCAGCGCGCCTTCCAGCGGCAGCCCGACATAGCTTGGCGGCCGCGAGGCCGAGCTTGCCGGCAGCGTCACCCAGGGCTGCGCGCGCCAGAAATCGCCGCGCGTCCGCGCATCGTCGGCCACGATCACGTCGAGCAGTTCCAGCATGTCGGCAACGCCGCGCGTATGCGGCACCACCACATCCATGGTCGGCACCAGCGGCCAGTTGCCGCGCACCGAAATGACGCCGCGCGACGGCGTGTAGGCAACCAGTGCGTTGTTGGAAGCCGGCGCGCGGCCGGAAGACCATGTCTCCTCGCCCAGCCCGAAGGCGGCGAAGCTGGCGGCGGTGGCCGTGCCCGAACCGTTGGAAGAGCCCGACGCGAAGGCGGCCGTCAGGTAATCGGCATTGTAGGGGCTTTCGGCCCGGCCATAGACGCCGCGCTGCATGCCGCCATTGGCCATGGGCGGCATGTTGGTGAGCCCGACCAGCACCGCGCCACCGGCGCGCAGTTGCGCGATGGTGAAGGCGTCTTCGTTGGCCACGAGATGCTCGAAGGCGGGCGAGCCGGAAGCCACCGTCAACCCCGCCACTTTGTAGCTGTCCTTGGCCGTGTAAGGGATGCCGTCCAGCGGCCCCAGCAGGCCGCCCGCCTGGCGGCGCCGGTCGGAAGCGGCGGCCTCCTCGAACATTCTTGGATTGAGTATGGGAACCGCGTTCAGCGCGATGCCATGCCGGTCATAGAAAGCGATGCGCCGCAGATAGGCGCCGACCAGCTCGACGCTGGTGACGACGCCCTCCTCCAGCGCCCGCCGCAACTGGGCGATCGTCGCCTCGACGATGTGAAGGTCGGTCATGGGATTCTTCCGGCGTTGTTAGGCTGGCTGTTATTGGCTGTGAAAGGAGGCCGGGTAAAGACCTGTTGCACACCTCGCGCGCATGGCGGGCGCCAGCATTGCGACAGCCCCTTCTCCCCGTCACTATACGGGGAGAAGGTCCCGGCAGGGGGATGAGGGGCGACGCCGACGGTACGAGATGATTGAACAGGTCGGCCTGTTCAATCGGAAAGCCGATCGGGGACAAAAACCGCGACCCGCATAGATGGGTAACAGAAAGGGCCGATTGCATGGGTGACAGGTTCTTGCATGCTAGCGGGCTAGCATCATAACGAACCGTCAGCGCTGCCCCTCACCCTTACCCTCTCCCCGTATAGAGACCGGGAGAGGGGGGCGTCGACGTTGGCACTCCCTCAAGCGCGTCCACTCGACAGCGGACCTTTTTATCCATGCGTTGCCAATAGGTTACAGACTCACCGCCGCGACGCGCCTAGAACTCGGCCTATTGAGGGTTGAATTCGATGCGGATTGCACTGGTCATTGGGATATCCTTGCTCGCAATGAGCACGGCCCATGCCGCCGATATGCTGGAGCCGGCCGCTTCCCCATCGTTTTCCTGGTCCGGCGTCTATGTCGGCGTCCAGGGCGGATTTTCCTGGGTCGATACCAGCATCACATTTCCCGGCTTCCCCGGAGGCTTTGAAGGCTCACCCTCGCCCAATGCATTCACCCTGGGCGGCCAGGCCGGCTATCGCTATCAGTTTGACAACAACGTCGTCCTTGGCATCGAAGGCGATCTCTACAGCTACTTCAACAAGGAGCTGCCGCCCGGCTGAACACAGGCCCCAACGGAGAATCAGTTACTCTTAACTATGGCGGGTCGCTGCGCGGCCAGGTCGGCTATGCCTACGACCGCTTCCTGCCCTACGTGACCGGCGGCGTGGCCTTCATCAACTACAACGGCGGCGGCATTCAAACCTTCCCCGGCCCAATTGTTCCGGGAGCCGATTACAGCGGCACCAAGGCCGGGTGGACCGTGGGTGCGGGCCTTGCCTACGCCTTCACCGATCACTTCGTCGCCAATGTCGACTATCGCTATACCGACCTTGGCAGCACCACCTTCGACACACCGGCCGCCGGCAACGGCGGCACCGAGGTGAAACTGAAGGAAAACGCCGTCAAGATCGGCTTCAGCTACAAGTTCTGACGCCGCGTCGGCAAGCCGCTGCAACAAGCTGATCGTCCTCAGAAATCCAGCGCGTCCTTGAGCGCCACGCCCGGGCGCTTGCGCAGGTCGAGATCGGCCTCGATGTGGTCGATGTGGTGACCCATCAGCCGGCTGGCGAGGCCCGCATCGCCGCGCTCCAGCGCGTCCAGCATCCGCAGGTGCTCGTTGTGGCCGCAGCTCGAGACGCCGGAGCGGCCGTAGAGCGCGATGACCAGCGACGAGCGCGCCACCAGTTCCTCCATGAAGCGCTGCAGGATGGCATTGCCGGCGACGGACGCGAGCAGCAAATGGAAATCGCCGGACGCCTTGATTTCGGAACGGCGCGCGGTCGGGCCCCGCGCGGCGATGAAGCGGCCTTCCTCGTCGAGCTGCGCCTTGAAGGCGGCGATGTCGGCGGCGGTGATGCGCCCGCAGGCGGCAATGGCGATGCCGGGCTCGATCAGCCGGCGTGACGCGAACACCTGGCGCGCTTCCTCGGGCGACGGATTGGCGACGAAGGCGCCGCGATTGCGCTCGGTGCGCACCAGCCCTTCGAAGGACAGCATCTGCAGCGCCGCGCGCGCGACTGTGCGCGACACGTCGAACAGCGTGCCGACCTCGCCTTCCGACAGCTTGGTGCCCGGCGCCAGCCGGCGGTCGACGATGGCGTCGCGCAGATTGTCGCGGATCGCCTGGGCGCGATCCTGGTTGGCGCTGTCGGCGGCGGAATAGATCTGATCGGCGATGTTCATGGCGATGATGGTTCCCGCCTCCTTCTAACGCGACTCGTCCTTCCCTCGCGAGAGGCAAAGTGAACACGAAGCCAAAAAAGATTGCATACGATTTGCGTGCAGATCGCGCACAATCGCCCATAATTTGTGCAACGCACAAAGCAGCCTCGCGGTTAGGCAGCGGCCAGGAACCCTGATTTTTCCGACAATTCAAACGCTTGGCCGGTCAGCCCGAGATTGGCACGCATGATGCATTGGTTAATACGACCAAACGGGGAAGCCTGAATGTCCAAAGCCGCCGAGATCGACATCGTGTCCGTTTCGAAAGTCTATGGAACGACGACCGCCGTCGAGGACATCAGCCTGAAGATTCCGGCCGGCACCTATTGCTGCCTGCTTGGTCCGTCCGGCTGCGGCAAGACCTCGACGCTGCGCATGATCGCCGGCCATGAAAGCATCTCGTCGGGCGATGTCCGCCTCGGCAATACCGTCGTCACCGACCTGCCGCCGGCCAAACGCGGCACGGCGATGATGTTCCAGTCCTATGCGCTGTTTCCGCATCTCGACCTCATCGACAATGTCGCCTTCAGCCTGAAGATGAAGGGCGTGGACAAGGAACAGCGCCGCGCCAAGGCGCTCGACATGCTGAAGCTGATGCAGATGGAGGCCTATGCGACGCGCCGCCCCGCGCAGCTTTCCGGCGGCCAGCAGCAGCGCGTGGCGCTCGCCCGCGCGCTGATCACCGACCCGGAGGCGCTGCTGCTCGACGAGCCGCTGTCGGCGCTCGACCCATTCCTGAAGATACGCATGCGCGCCGAGCTGAAGAAGCTGCAGACCTCGCTCGGCATCACCTTCGTCCACGTCACCCACAGCCAGGAGGAGGCCATGGCCTTGGCGGACCTGATCGTGGTGATGAATGACGGCCGCATCGAACAGGCGGCACCTCCGCGCGACGTGTTCGAAAGGCCGGCCACGGCCTTTGTCGCGCGCTTCATGGGCGACCACAATGTCATCTCCGGGCGCGTTACGGGCGAGCGCGACGGCATGGTCGTCTTCGACGTCAATGGCGGCGCCTCGCTCGCCGCCCGCGGACAGGGCCAGCAGCCGGGCGCGCCGATCGACATCGCCATACGCACCGACCATGTGCGCATCGGCGAGGCGCCCTCGCCCGGCCTCGGCTTCAACGGCATCGTCTCCAACATCGAATATCGCGGCGCCACGGTAAAACTGTCGGTCAGCGGCGCCGGCATCGACGACTTCACCGTCATCATCGACGATTCCGACTTCTTCGCCCGGCCCGTCGCCATTGGCGACGCGGTTCCGCTCGCCTGGGATGCGCAGGACGCCATCGTGCTCGGGCGCCTTCACTCATGAACTCAACCAAGCAAAACAAGACAGGGGAATAGGCATGACAAACACGATAGAAACCAAGACTGGCATTTCGCGCCGCTCGCTGCTCAAGACCGGTGCCGCCGCCATCGGCCTCGCCGCGGGCTCCGGCGTCATCACCGGCTTCCCGACCATCTGGGCGCAGTCCAACATCACGCTGCGCCAGTTCGGCACCGGCGTGTCGAATCTCAACGCCATCGCCGACAAGTGCAAGGCCGACCTCGGTATCACGCTGGAGATGACGGCGACCGATTCCGACGCCGCCGCACAGCGCGCCGTGACCCAGCCCGACAGCTACGACATCGCCGACATCGAATACTGGATCTGCAAGAAAGTGTTCCCCACCGGCGTGCTGCAGCCGATGGATGTCAGCAAGCTGAAATATTACGACGAGCTGGTGCCGCTGTTCAAAACCGGCAAGCTGACCCCCGATAGCGTCATCGCCCAGGGCACGGCGCCGCACACGGTCGGCTTCGTCGAGGCGCAGGATTCCAAGACATTCGCCAAGGCGCCGACCAACTGGTTCACCATGGTGCCCACCATCTACAACGCCGACACGCTGGGCATCCGACCCGACCTCGTCGGCCGCGACATCAACAGCTGGGCCGACATCATGGACCCGGCCTTCAAGGGCAAGACCGCCATCCTCAACATCCCCTCCATCGGCATCATGGACGCCGCCATGATCATGGAAGCGATGGGCAACATCAAATACGCCGACAAGGGCAACATGACCAAGGATGAGATCGACAAGACGATCGACTTCCTGATCAAGGCCAAGCAGGGCGGCCAGTTCCGCGCCTTCTGGAAGTCCTTCGACGAGAGCGTCAACCTGATGGCGTCGGGCGAGGTCGTCATCCAGTCCATGTGGTCGCCGGCGGTGGCCGCCGTGCGCTCCAAGGGCATTCCCTGCCGCTTCCAGCCGCTCAAGGAGGGCTACCGCTCGTGGGGCGGCGGCCTTGGCCTCGCCGCCCATCTCAAGGGCGCCGAACTCGACGCGGCCTATGAATACATCAACTGGTACACGTCGGGCTGGGTCGGCGGCTATCTCAACCGCCAGGGCTACTACTCGGCCAACATGGTCTCGGCCAAGAAGTTCATGTCCGAGGACGAGTGGGGCTACTGGATCGAGGGCAAGCCGGCCAAGGGCGAGATCAAGGCCCCGGACGGCACCGTCATGGAAAAGGCCGGCGCCGTGCGCGACGGCGGCTCGTTCGAGGAACGCATGGGCAAGGTCGCCTGCTGGAACTCGGTCATGGACGAAGACCGCTACATGGTGAAGCGCTGGAACGAGTTCATCGCGGCGTAGGGGCAGCTAACTGGACATGCTCCGTTCCTTCGCGCCCCCTCTGCCCTGCAGGACAGAGGGCGGCGCGAAGGATCGCGGCTTACGAAATCCTCCCACCACACCCCAAAGGTGTTCCGCATGACAGTCGCGCTCGAACGCCCCGCCATTGCCACAGCCGCCAGCTCCACGAGGCGCCGCCGCCGTCTCTCGCTCGGCGCCGTCACGCCCTACCTGCAATCCGCCCCGCTGGCCATCATCCTCGGCGCGTTCCTGCTGCTGCCCATCATCATGATCGTCGTCGTGTCCTTCTGGGATTACGACTTCGCCGCCATGTACCCGGATTTCCTGACCACCAACTATTCCGACGTGCTGGGCTCCTGGGTCACCTGGAAGACCTATCTCAACACCATCAAGTTCGCCGTCATCGTCTGGGCGCTGACCTTGTTCATCGGCTTCTGGGTCGCCTATTTCCTGGCCTTCCACATCCGCACGACGGCGATGCAGATGGTGCTGTTCCTGGTCTGCACCGTGCCGTTCCTGACCTCCAACATCATCCGCATGATCTCGTGGATCCCGGTGCTCGGCCGCAACGGGCTGATCAACTCGACGCTGGTGCATCTGGGGCTGGTGCCAAAACCGATCGAATGGCTGCTCTATTCCGAATTCGCCGTCGTGCTGGCCATGGTGCATCTCTACACGCTGTTCATGGTGACGCCGATCTTCAACACGCTGATGCGCATCGACCGCTCACTGGTCGAGGCCGCGCGCGATGCCGGCGCTTCCGGCTGGCAGGTGCTGTGGAACGTCATCATTCCCCTGGCCAAGCCCGGCATGGCCATCGGCACCATCTTCGTCGTCACGCTGGTCATGGCCGACTTCTCCACCGTGCAGGTGATGTCGGGCGGCCAGAGCGCCTCCGTGGCGCTGATGATGAAGAACCAGATGTCGCTGCTGCAATATCCGGCCGCCGCCGCCAACGCCGTGGTGCTGCTGGTGCTGGTGCTGCTGATGGTCGCCGGCATCCTGCGCATCGTCGATATCCGCAGGGAGCTTTGACGTGAGCCACGAGAAACGCACCCTCGAATTCTACGTGCTGGCGGCCTTCTTCGCGCTGTTCGTGCTGTTCCTTTACGGCCCGCTGTCGGCGATCCTCATCCTCTCCTTCCAGGGCGAGACCGGCGGCCTCACCTTCCCGCTCAACGGCGTATCGCTGCACTGGTTCGCCAATCTGTTCGAGCGCCAGGCGGTCGGCGATTTCGGCGGCAGCTTCAAGCGCTCGCTGGTGCTGGGCCTGATGGTGATGGTCGTCACCGTCGTCGTGTCGCTGCTGGCCGGCCTCGCCTTCCGCCAGAAGTTTCGCGGCGCCACCGCCCTGTTCTACCTCGCGGTCGCCAGCCTCGTCGTGCCCTCCATCATCATTTCGCTCGGCATCGGCGTTGTCTTCCAGCAGGTCGGCTTCCGCCCGGCCTGGTACACGTCGGCCTTCGGCGCGCACCTGACCTGGACCCTGCCCTTCGGCGTGCTGATCATGTTCGCCGTCTTCAACCGCTTCTCGCCGGCCTATGAGGAAGCCGCGCGCGACCTCGGCGCCACGTCCTGGCAGACCTTCGCCCATGTCGTGCTGCCGATGATCGCGCCGAGCCTGATCGGCGTCGGCCTGTTCGGCTTCACGCTCTCCTATGACGAGTTCGCCCGCACGCTGATGACATCGGGCACCTTCAACACGCTGCCGCTCGAAATCTACGGCATGACCACCAACGTCACCACGCCGGTGCTCTACGCGCTGGGCACGGTGACCACCGTGTTCTCCTTCCTGGTCATCCTGGCGACGCTGGGCTCGATCATCTATGTCGGCCGCCGCCGGGCGAGAGCGTGACCGTGCGGATCCTTGTGGTGAACCCCAACACGACGGCGAGCATGACCGAGACGATCGCCGCGGCCGCGCGCGGCGTCGCCGGCGGCCGCACCGAGATCGTCGCCGTCACCTCGTCCATGGGCCCGGCCTCGATCGAGGGCTATTATGACGAGGCGCTGGCCGTGCCCGGCCTGCTGGTGGAGATCGCCGCCGGCGAGCGGTCGGGCGCACAGGCCGCCATCATCGCCTGTTTCGACGACACCGGGCTCGACGCCGCCCGCGCCATGGCCGCGATCCCCGTCATCGGCATCTGCGAGGCGGCGCTCAGCCTCGCCTCCTTCATCGCCCAGCGCTTCAGCGTCGTTACCACGACGGACCGTTCGCGCGTGCCGGTGGAGGCGCTGGTGCAGCGCTACGGCATGGCCGGCCGCGCCCGCGTGCGCGCCGCCGACATTCCCGTGCTTGCGCTGGAAGACCCCGCCTCCGGCGCGGTGGAAAAGCTGCGCGGCGAGATTGCCCGCGCCATGGAGGAGGACCGCGCCGAGGCCATCGTGCTCGGCTGCGCCGGCATGGCCGACCTCGCCCACCGGTTGCAGAAGGAGTTCGGCCTGCCGGTCATCGACGGCGTCGGCGCGGCGGTGAAGCAGGCCGAGGCGCTGATCGCGCTGGGCCTGTCGACCTCCAAGCGCGGCGCCTATGCCAGCCCGCTGGCCAAGCCCTATAGCGGCGTGCTGAAATCCTTCTCGCCCGGGATGATCGCCGCGGAGTGAGTGCATGAAACCGACCATCCGCGCGCTGTCGCTGCAGGAACTGGCCGTCCTCATCGACTGGGCCGCCGCCGAGGGCTGGAACCCCGGCCTCGACGATGCCGCCGCCTTCCACGCCGCCGACCCGGAAGGGTTTATCGGCGCCTTCGTGGGCAACGAGATGGTCGCGGCGATCTCGGCTGTCGCTTATGGCGGCGACTTCGGCTTCATCGGCCTCTACATCTGCCGTCCGGATATGCGCGGCAAGGGCCTTGGCAAGGCCGTATGGACCGCCGGCATGAAGCGGCTCGCCGGCCGCGCCATCGGCCTCGACGGCGTCGAGGCGCAGCAGGCCAATTACCGCCGCCGGGGTTTTCGGCCGGCCTACGAGACCATCCGCTACAGCGGGCGCGGTGCCGGCCCGGCGGTCAGGGCCGAAAGGTTGCGACCGGTGACCACGCAACTCGTACCCGACATCATCGCCTATGATGCCCAATGCTTCCCGGCGCCCCGCCGCGCCTTCCTGCAGCGCTGGCCGCAGCCGCCGCATCGGGGGCTCGCCGCCATCAGTTCGCGCGGCACCACCGGCTACGCGGTCGCGCGCCCCTGCCGCGCCGGGTTCAAGATCGGCCCGCTTTTCGCCGACGACCTCGACACCGGGCTGCATTTGCTGGACGGCCTTGCCGAAGCCTGCCAGGGCGGCGACCTGCATATCGACGTCCCCGCCGATAACGCCGCCTTCATCGCCGCGCTGGAGGCGGCGGGCTTCGCCCCCACCTTCACCACCACCCGCATGTACAAGGGCCCGGCGCCCAAACTCGACCTGTCGCGGATATTCGGGGTGACGACGCTGGAACTGGGGTGAGACGCGACGCCTGCCTCGGCACAAACGCCGATGACAACTGGTCTTATCGAGACAGACCGGCGTCCGCGCCGGAATTAGCCGGGGTGGACGCTGCTCCAGCAGAGCATACAGCGTCGGCCAACCTTGTTCGTCGCCGCTCAGCCGCCCGGCCGAGGCGGGGGAACCTCATCGCGGCTGTCCAGCAGCAGCGACAGGCGCCGCGTGGAAGCGCTTTCGACGATGAGTTCTTCCAGGTCGTGATCGCTGAGGTCGGTCTTCAGTCGCCGCCGAACCTCCGCGACCGCCGCACGGATCGAGACAGGAACGTTGTGCGCCTGATCGTCCAGATAGGCGCCGATTTCCAGCACCGCGTCGACATCGATATCTCTTGGCAACGATCGCATCGAGAATGACCCCGGGCCGATCTTACGCGGCGCCGGCAAAGAGTCGAGTGCCCGTCCCGAGCGAAATGACATCTTCGGATTGACATCCATCGTCATCCAGACCGGCCGTTCCTGCTGCGATCGGCAACGGCCTTTACACACCAGGCTCACGAAAATGCGATGGTTGCCACCCGCGAAATACGGAACCATCGTCCCCCCTCAACGTTGGGCCGCGCATTCCACCCGTGAGGCAAAGTGTGATTCCAGTTCCAAAGAAGCCGATTTCGAAGGGCACCGCCAGCCCGCCCGCCAACGACAACAAGACGCCCGCGGGCCAGGAGATTTCGGAATTCCTGCGCGCGCTGATCCCGCAGGACGATGCCGCCGCCGATGCGCTCTGCCGGCGCGGCGAACGCACGGCCAACGTCGTCGTCGTGGTGATGTGCGTCTGCCTCCTGGCCGTTCCCCTCCTCGTCGCCGGCCTGTTCTATGCCGGAATTGCCGCTGTTCCCTAGCAGCGGCGGTCTTTCGCCCGCGATTGCGTGCGACCTACCGCAATTCCACCCACACAGGTGCGTGGTCGCTGGCGCCATCCTCTCCGCGCACGTCGCGGTCGATGCCGGCGGCGATGAGCTTGCGGGACAGTTTTTTCGACAAGAGGATGTGATCGAGCCGCAGCCCCGCGTCGCGCGGCCAGCGGTTGCGGCGATAATCCCAGAACGTATAGAGCGTCTCCTTCGGATGCTTCTTGCGCAGCGCATCCGTCCAGCCCTGCTTGAGCAGTGCCGCGAAGGCGGCCCGGCTTTCCGGCTGCACCAGCGCATTGTCGTCATAGGAGCGCGTGGCGTAGATGTCGCGGGGCTCGGGCACGATGTTGAAGTCGCCGGCCACCGCCACCGGCAGGCCGGTGTCGATGAGCTGTGCGGCATGAGCCTCCAGCCGCGCGTGCCACGCCAGCTTGTAGGCGAATTTCGGGCCCGGCTGGGGATTTCCGTTCGGCGCATAGAGGCAGGCGATGATGACGCCGTTCACCGCCGCTTCGATATAGCGGCTCTGCCTGTCCGCATCATCGCCGGGCAGGACATCGCGCGTCAGCACCGGCTCCGCGCCGCGCGCCAGTATGGCAACCCCGTTCCAGGTCGGCTCCCCCTTCCAAACCGCGCCATAGCCGGCATCGGCAAGGGCCGAGCGCGGAAACTGCGTGTCGCGTGCCTTCAGCTCCTGCAGGCAGACCACATCGGGCTTGGCTACGGCCAGCCACGCCAGCAGGTTTTCCAGCCGGCTGTTGATGTTGTTGATGTTGAAGGAGGCGATTTTCATGGGGGTTATGAGAGCAGGAAGGGGAAGCGAGTGGCAAGGGGGAGCGGCGCGACGGCGTTTGGCGTGCTTCCGGCCAATGTCGGCGCCGCCCCTCATCCGCCCGCCGGCACCTTCTCCCCGTATAGTGACGGGGAGAAGAGAGCTGTCGCAACCCTCGGCGCCTTCTTTGCAACGTTAGAGATTGGCGAAATCAGCGATGACAGCACCCCTCTCCCCGTCACTATACGGGGAGAGGATGCCGGCAGGCAGGTGAGGGGCAGCGCCGACGCCGGAAACCAGCGATCGAATCCGGCGCGGCCCTAAAGCCTCCCCGCCCAAGCCTTCACCGTCTCGGCAATCGTCTTCAGATGATCCGCCGCCGAAAATCCCGAAACGCTCTTGCGCGGCTTGAGGTCATGGTCGCCATCCTCCAGCCACACCACCTCGATCTGGTCCGACAGACCATACCCCGCCACCTCGTCCTTCGTGCCGAACTCGTCGCGCGTGCCCTGGAAAATCAGCGTCGGCGTCTTCAGCCCAATAAGATGCTTTGTACGCAATTGATCGGGCTTGCCTGGCGGATGGAAGGGGTAGCCGAGGCAGACCAGCCCTGAAATCTCGCCCTTGGCGAGCATCTCGTCCGCCACCATCGAGGCAACGCGCCCGCCCATCGACTTGCCGCCGATGATGAGTTTGCCCGTAATGCCACGGGCCCTCAGATCGGCGATCGCCTTGATGTATTCCGGGTTCACCGTCTCGGCCCGAGGCGGAGGCTTGCGCTGGCCGTAACGGCGCGCCGCCATATAGTGGAATTCGAAGCGCGCGACCTGGAAGCCGACGGCGGCCAGCGCCTTGGCGGTGGCCGTCATCGAGGGCGAATCCATCGCCGCGCCGGCGCCGTGGGCCAGCAGGATGGTTGTTGGCGCGGTGTCGTCGCCGTCGAAGAGGAAGGTGGTCATAGGGCGGTCTTCCTATGAAAGCCGAGTTTCGTCGCGCCCCCCTCTGTCCTGCCGGACAGACGGGCGTGTTCAAGCACCACCATACCCCGCCTCACCCCGCCGTCCGCGCCAGCTGCATATCCACGAACTGCACGCCCCTGGCCGCCACCCCGGCCCATTCGGATTCCGAGTCAAGCTCCAGATAGCGCGCCCACAACCGCCGCGCCTCCACGAGATTGCCGGCGTCGAATTCCAGCCGCGCCAGGTTGAACACCGGATCGGCATAATTCCTGTCGAGCGCGATCGCCCTCTGCAGATGCCGTCGCGCCGAAGCGTCGCGTCCCTGCTCGCTCATCAGCCCCGCGAGGTTGAACCAGGCTTCGACGAAGGCCGGGTCGAGCTTGATCGCCCGGGCATAATCATGCGCGGCATCCGCCGGATGGCCGCCGGCGCGCAGGCAATTGGCGCGGTTGAAGGCGGCGATCGCGTCGGTGGGATCGATGGCAAGGCAGCGCTGGTAGAGTGTTGCCGCGCTTTCATGGTCGCCGCCCTCCTCCGCCGCTTCAGCCTCGGAGAACAGCTCTTCCAGCGTGTCGTCGCCATGGGCCGCGGCACCCAGGTCGAACAGCAGCTGCCCGTCGAGTTCGCTCTGGCCGCCTTCGAGATAGATCGCGTCCGCGCGCCCATGCTGCGAACCGACATTGAGCGACTTGGCGGTGAGCGAAGCCACCGGGCCGGAGCGGTGCACGGAACGCGCGATCGCCGCCCAGTTCGCGCCACCGGCCACCAGCCCGGCATATTTGCGCGCCAGGATCAGGTCGCGAAAGGAATAGGGTTCGCTGTCATGCTCGAAGGCATCGAACAGGGAAAGCAAATCGAGGTCGGCGCCCGACAGCCTTGATTGCTCGATCAGCGAATGCCGCGACAGTGACGATGCCTCGGGTGCCTTCATCAGCCCGAGCAGGCGCAGGAAGCCGTTCTCGCTGATCAGCGTTCGCCCCGCCGCGCGCTCGGCGGCAACATGGCGCTCGATCCCGGCATCGCCGGTTTTGGTCATCCCCGCCTTGGCCAGAAGTGTCCGGCCGAAAACGACATGCGTGGTGCGCCTGGTGACGCCGCGCCGCAACTGGCCGTGCTGGCGCTCGACCTCGCGCGCGGCGAGCCTCAGCGGAAACGCCGCCAGCGCGCCGATCGTGCCGAAGACGGCGCCGGCAACGGCACCTGCCGTCATTTCTTGCTCTTGCCGACCGCCTTCAGCAGATTGGCTTTCAGCGGATTTTCAGGCGCGCCACCCGCTGCCGCCTTCTTGGCGGCGGGTTTTGCCGCCGCCTCGTCGGCCTTGCTCTTCGACTTGGCCGGCGGCTTCGACTGCGAAAGGCTGGCCTTCAGCGCATCCATCAGATTGATGACATTGCCGCGCTCGGGTGCGGCCGCGATGATCGGCTTATGGCCCTTCAGCTTCTCGCGGATCATCGCCATCAGCGCGATCTCGTAGCGGTCCTCATAGTTCTTCGGATCGAAGGTGGTTTCCTTCTGCTTGATCAGCGCTTCGGCCAATTCAAGCATTTCCTGGTCGGGCTTGCCTGCCGGAATGTTGCCGAAATACTCAGCCGTGCCCCGCACTTCATTCGGGTTCCTCAACGTGCACACGAACATGCCGTTCTCGCGCGCGCCGATGGTCACCACCCGCTCGCGGCTGGACAGCACCAGCCGGGCGATCGCCAGCTTGCCGGACTTGCGCATGGCTTCGCGCAGCACCGCAAAGGTCTCCTCCGCCATCGCGCCATCCGGCGCCATGTAATAGGGCGCGTCCTGGTAGATGACGTCGACCTCGCCCTCGTCGACGAAGGCCTCGATGTTCATCGTGTGGTTGGATTCGATCCGCACCGCGTCGAGGTCGGCATCATCGATGATGATGTACTGCTTGTCCTCGTACTCGTAGCCCTTGACCAGGTCCGAGCGCTCGACCAGCCCCAATTCCGGATCGACCGGCTTCATGTTGATGCGGTTATGCGTCTTCTTGTGCAGCTGATTGAAGCTAATGCGCTCGCTGGTCGTCGTCGCCGGATAAAGCCGGACCGGACAGCTGACGAGGCTGAGCTTGAGATAACCCTTCCAACTTGCCCTGGGCGCCATGACATACTCCTACGCGGCGATGCACTGACATTCTATCTTGAGCATGATCTTGTCCGAAAACCGGTTCCCACTTTTCGGGATCATGCTCTCTGCAGCGCTTTTCGTCCGAAGGACGAATAAGGCTGCGCAAATCCTACACCGACCCCGCACAATACAGGCAAATCCCCAACGAAATGTTTTATTGCGCCGGGGGCCTGTGGTGGAGGATAATTCAAATTGTCGAAAGCGTCGATGGTGGGCGAGGCGCTGGTGATCAGCCTCTAAACTTCGTCATCCTAGGGCGGAGCAAGGAGCGCAGCGACGCGGCGCAGACCCTAGGATCCATGCCGGGACCTGCGAACCCCGCAGCGGTGCGGAAAGCTCACCATCCAGTTCCGCGAAAGAGTTCGAACCAATCCGGATTGCCCTTCTCGATCAATTCGATCTTCCATTGGCGTGGCCAGCGTTTCAGAGACTTCTCACGTTGGATCGCATCAGTGATGTCGAAATACTCCTCGTACCAGACAAGGCGTTGCACGCCATAGCGACTGGTAAAGCGCGAGCCCTGACCAGACTTGTGTTCTGGCATCCGACGGCCGAGATCGTTGGTGACACCGATATATATCGTTCCACCTTTCTGACTTGCAGTCATGTAGACATAGCCGGTCATGCGACGACCTTAGCTCGCGTTTCAGTTAGCGACCATTCTGAACCGCCGCATTTTACCGCGAACGTCACGGCATGGATCCTAGGGTCTGCGCGCGTCGCTTCGCTCCTTGCTCCGCCCTAGGATGACGAACGGAGGACCGGCAAATCCCTGGCAAATTCCTCAATCTCCGCCCACGGATCGCCCGATGTCTCCAGCAGCCCCGGCAGCGAGGAATAGTTCAGATCCTGCGGCGCATCGATCGCTTCCAGATCATCCCAGCTCACCGGCGTCGAGGCCGGCAGGTTTGTCCGCGCCCGCAGCGAGTAGGGCGCGGCCGACGTGTGGCCGCGTGCGTTGCGGTGATAGTCGATGAAGATACGGCGCTTGCGGTTGTCCTTGCCCATGGTGGTGGTGAAGGTGTCGGGCGCGGTGGCCGCCAGATGGGTGGAGATGGCGCTGGTCGCCTGGTGCAGCGTCTTCCAGTTCTGCTTGCCCGTCACCGGCACGGTGATGTGGATGCCGCTGCCGCCGGAGGTCTTGGCGAAGGGCACCAGCCCCAGCCCCTCCAGTTCGCCCTTGATGTGGACGGCGGCCTCCACCACTTCGCGCCAGGAAATCCCCTCGCCCGGATCGAGGTCGAAGACTATCTGGTCGGGCTTGTCGAGATTCAGGCGGTGCGTGCCCCAGGTGTGGAACTCCACGACGCCGAACTGCGCCAGCGCCAGAAAACCCTTGGCGCCTTCGACCGAGAGGTAGGATTTGGTCTCGCCCTCGGAATTGGTTGCCTGGAACGTCACCACCGAGGGCGGCATGCCGGTGAAGGCGTGGCGCTGGAAGAAACAGTCCGCCGGCTTCCCCGTCGGGCAGCGCACCAGCGACACCGGACGACCAAGGATATGCGGCAGCATGAAATCGCCGACCAGCGCGTAGTAGACGGCGATGTCGAGCTTGGTCGGCCCGGTCTTGCCGAACAGCCGCCGCTCCGGGTTGGTGACCCAGATGGTGGCAAGATCAGCCTCGGAGATCAGCCGTTTGCGCTTGGCCGAGACCGGCGTCGACAGGCCGACATCCCTGAGGCCCTTGAACACGGCATGACGCAGCGCATTGTCGGCCGTGCGGTTGGCGTAGTGGATATGCGCCGAAAACAGCGGCTTCACCCAGTGCATCTCGCGCATGATCTCGCGCGGCACGCCTTCGGGCGGCGTCGCACCTGATGTGAGCGGCTCCAGCCGGATGAGCAAATCCTCCGCCGTATCGCGGTCGAAGCCGGTGCCGACCTTGCCCCGATAATGCAGCTCGCCATCCACGAACTCGGCCATGCCAAGGGCTGCCAGCCCTTCCGCCGCGTCGGAGACCGTGTAGCCGGCAATGACGAAGTCGTCGCTCTTTAGCGCCTTGGTCTTGGTCCAGCTCTTGGTGCGGCCGCTCTGGTAGATGGCGGTCGCCCGTTTCGAGACGACGCCTTCGAGCCCCATATCCGAAGCTTGATCAAAGAGCCCCTGTCCCGAGCCTTCGACATGATCGGAGAACTGGATGGCGGAGTTCGCGCCGAGGCCGGCGAGCAATTCCGCCAGCAGCGCCTTGCGCCGGATGAGCGGCGCCTTCGTCAGGTCCCAGCCATCGAGATGCAGGAGGTCGAAGGCATAGAAATGCAGCTTGCTGCCGGCGCCCGTGGCCAGCGCGTCCTGCAGCAGCGCGAAACGGCTAATGCCCTTGGCGTCGAGCACGACGATCTCGCCATCGATGATCGCCTCCCGGCACGGCAACTTGGCGAAAGCATGCGGCAGGTCGCCATAGCGTTTCGTCCAGTCGATGCCGCCACGGGTGATCAGCCGCACGTCTCCTTCGGAGACATGCGCCATGGTGCGGTAGCCGTCGAACTTGATCTCGTGCAGCCAGGGCTCGTTGGTATTTTCCGCGGGGCCTTCGCCGCCCGGCGGCTTTGGCACCTGCGTCGCCAGTTGCGGCTCGATGCGGCCGGGCGCGGGCGCCTTCACCGCGCCCGGCAGCGTGCCGGGCTTCAGCGAACCCGGCTTCGGCGCGGACTTTGCCGCCGGCTTGGCGGCCGCCGCCAGTTCCTCGATGCGCAGGCCGGATTTCACGCTTTCCGGCCGCGCCGCGAGGATATCGAGCCTGGCGTCGGCAGCGAGGTCGCGCTCCTTGAACAGCAGCCAGTTCTTCTTGCCCTCATCCTCGCCAAGCTTGGGCTTCAGCCGCGTCAGCATCCAGCCGCCATTGAGCTTCTCGCCGGCCAGCCGAAACTTGAAGGCACCCGTGCGCAGGCTCTTTTCCACATCGTCCATCGGCGCCCAGGTCCCGGTATCCCAGACGATCATCGGCCCACCGCCATATTCGCCCTCGGGAATGACGCCCTCGAAGTCGATATATTCCAGGGGATGATCCTCGGTTTCCACCGCCAGCCTTTTGTCGGCCGGGTTGAGCGAAGGCCCGCGCGGCACAGCCCAGCTCTTCAGCACATCGCCCACCTGCAGGCGCAGATCGTAGTGATCGGCGGTGGCGTGGTGCTTGTGCACGACGAAGCGGTTGCCGTCGCCGGAGACGAGCCCGCCCGCCGGTTCGGGCGTTTTCGAGAATTCGCGCTTGGCGCGGTAGGGCTGGAGTTTGGGTGGGGTGGGCATGTTAAGGCGCGATCGATCGGTGCGCGGAGGGGGGAGCGAAGGAACGGGGCGCACGGTAAGGACCGCCGTGCTGCTCACGCTGCTCAATCGTCGGTGGCGGGCGTCAGTTCGAGCTCGGCGGGGGTCAGCCCTTCCCGCAACTGCGCGAGCCGGAACTCATCCACCCAATAGGCCTCGCCATCCACCAGCACGCGCGCGCTGTAAGCGCCGGCCGAAAAGCTCTGCGCGGTGATATAGACCTTGTGGCGGTCGAGCGCCTTGCGCACCGCGGCGCGCTTGGAATTCTGGCTGGTGACGGGACTGGCCATGCACGTTGCCCTCGGCCGCTCTCAATGCCCGGCGACTGGCCGCAAGGATGGCCGAGACGACGGGTTCTGTCAATTTGACGGCGCGGCTGTCCGTGAAACAGCCGCGAGACGAAACCCGTTCAGGGGGCCGTGCCGGTATTGACGGCGGTCGCGATGGCCTTGAACTTGCTGTTGAGACCATTTCCGAGCTGACCGGCGCCGACCATGATGGCCAGCGCGATCAGGGCCGCGATCAGCCCATATTCAATGGCCGTGGCGCCGGATTCATCACTGATGAAACGAGATAATTTCGTCGGCATATCCCATACCTTCCGTACTCGATATCCCCTCGACGCAACCCAATACATGCCACTGATTGTAAAACCATTAAGCCGCGACGATCTTGCTGTTCGATACGCAGGCGCTTTGACGGGAGCATCCATGGCTCCCGCTGCATCCGCATCGCACACCCTTGGCGACGGAAGATGGCCCCTTCTGGCGGCCGGCGACCGAGGCAAGGATCGCGGAGACCGGGGCTCCCGTCAATTTCTCAAGGTTACGGGTGGTCCGCGCCGAGGCTGTTTCCAGCTTATAGGGGCACGACCCGGACCACCCGCCCGCCTTGCGTCCTTCCCAAGACGGGGGATCAGTTAGGCGCGTCCGCGGTGCTCCGCCTTGATCAGGATCAACGGCGGGCGAAGGCCCGCGCGAAAAATCCGCCACCTGTCGAATTCAGCCATTGCCGGACGACATTGCTGCGGCGCCGATGAACCCAGCGCGCGCCCGTCACGCAAGACCAGACAGGAAGAACACCGCCATGGCCAAGATGCTCGTCATCTACAAGACCCCCACCGACCCGGCCGCCTTCGAGCGCCACTACCACGACATCCATGTGCCGCTGGCCAAGCAGTTGCCCGGCCTGCACCACTACGAGATCAGCCAGCCGCCGATCGTCGGCCTCACGCCGGACGAGACCCCCTACCGGGTGGCGACGCTTTATTTCGACAGCCTGGAAGCCATTCGTACGGCCTTTGCCAGCGATATCGGCAAGGCCTGCGCGGTGGACCGCCGCAAACTCGCCGAGGACGATGCCGTGACGATCCTGCTGTTCGATACGAAGGAGCTGTGACGGGGCGTCATGCCTCCCGATGCGTCCGGACCGCAAACCCTTCGCGGCAGCATCGATGACATCGAACCCGCCGTCTCGCGGCGGCGGGTTCAATGGTTGTGACCGCCGGCTGGCTTGTTACTTGACGATTGACGGAGACGTACCCGCCGTAACGCCCGACAGCTTCTGACGCTTGTTCAGCGTCGGCTTTTCGTAAGTCTTCTTCATCGGTATCCCCACAGCCCAAATGGCTGGCGGACGATGGTGTTTGCAATGCGGCTTTGTCAAGTCATCCCTAAAATACAACGACCCAGGGAACCATGTCCAGGCCCGCGCCGACCGCCTCACCGCAAGGCAGGCGCCCGATCCGTCCTGCGTCACCGGCCGCGCCACAACCGCCAGCGCCGACGCGCCTTCGGCACGCGGCCGTCGAAATCGTCGGGGTCGCCGGCCTCGGCAATGAAGCGCCGGCGCCACGCTTCGTTGACCGCGCCGCGCTGGCGCTGCAGCACCGGCGGCGCCGGCATCGCCCTCAGTGCCACGCCGAGCCGTTGCGCGATCATCCGGCACGCGTCGCTGGCGTCGCCAATATCTTCATAGACAAGATCCAGCGGCTCGATCCCGTGGCGCGCGAAGAAAATCGGCCAGCGCGGCTCCGCCAGTTGCCGGAGCGCCTGCTCTATGCCTTCGCGCGAATAGAGGGCGGTCCCGACGGCCTTGTCGTTGGAGTTCCAGGCCCTGTCCTGCATGGCGATGGCCAGCGAGATCGCCTGCCCCAGAAGGTCGCGGCGGCGCAGATACACCCACACGGGATCGGGGAACCAGTCGCTCAGCCGGACCTCCTGGCGCAGCCAGTCGAAATGCAGCGGAAACAGCTTCATCGACACGACGCCGTTGGCGGAGCGCCCCTTGTCGAGCACCAGGCGGCACCTGTCGGCGGGAGGCAGGGCTGGCGCCCAGCCGGGCTCGAAATATTCGTCGGGCTTGCCCAGGCAGCCCGTGCTCGCCATCATCTGGCCGAGCATCGTACTGCCCGAACGCGGCGTCGCCGCGATGATCACCGTCCTGAATGTGTCCGCCGGCACACCGGTCACGATGCATCGCCTCCGTGACTACAGCCGCCACGGGCGGCTGGCCGGCGGAGGTCGGGACGCCTCACACATCCTCGCTGTCGAAGATGAACATCTCCGCCCCGCCCGTGGCGAACACTTGCACATCGGCGGCGGCCTTCTGGCCTTCGGCGCTGGCAAAAGCGTTCTGGATGGCGGCAAGGTCGTCGAACAGCAAGGTGGCGACAAGGTGATATCTGGAAGGCCCGGCTGGCGTCGCCACCGGCCCCCGGCTGATCTCGTAGCGCCGCAGGCCCGGAATGGCCTTGGCGATGGGAATATGGGTTTCGCGATAGTAGCGGTCGAAAGCCGCCGCGTCGCTGGGCGTGCCGTACATCACCACAAGACTGGCCATCATCATCCTCTCGAAAGCCGCAGGCGCCCGGCAGCGTGGCCGCCGTGCGCCCATTGTGTCAATCAAGCATTTCTAACGACAGTCTCAGCAGGCCAGCGCCTTGAGGATGGCCGCCTGGATGGCGGGGGTGATCTCCTGGTCGTCGGGCATGTCGGCGGGGACATGGTCCAGCACCTGGTCGATCAGGGTCGGAATCCGATCGCCGAAGTCCATGCACAGTTTCGGCCCCTGCCGGGCGGCAAGCGTCACGGCCGCATCGATCTGGCCGAGCAGATAGTTGGTGCAGGCATGCTCCTTGCGGGTGTCCAGCTCGCGGTCGCGGCACATGCCCCAGAATTCACCGGACTTGATGAGCGTATAGGCCTGCCGCGGCGCGGCGATGGCGGGCGCCATGCCGGGCAACGCCACAAGCAGGGCTGACGACAGGACCATGCACCGACGCCGCATCGAGAAACTCCGCTCAAGCCGGCCGCACAGCCGGCCCGGCACCTTCCAACCCGCCAAAACTGATGGCTGGCGGCAGGGGCTTCGTCAATGCGCTGGACGAACAGGCAGCGGATTTCTACAAGCCCTCGAGTCTCTATAGGCGCTTGAGTTTCTGAAGAGCCTCGAGTTTCCACAAACAACTGAGAGGGCGGCCGGCATCGCGGCACGCTCCAAAAGACGCCCCCCAAAGGGGACCGCGGGAAAGACCGGACATGACCGACGCGATCGTGAGAGACAGCAACGGCGCCCAGCTGAATGACGGCGACAGCGTCACCCTGATCAAGGACCTGAAGGTCAAGGGCACGTCGGAGACGATCAAGCGCGGCACGATGGTGAAGAACATCCGCCTGAACGGCAATCAAGGCGAGATCGAGTGCAACACCAGGCAGGTCAAGGGCCTGGTGCTGAAGACCGAGTTTGTGAAGAAGGCCTGAGCCATATCGCCCGAAAGCGCGCGGTCAGCCGGTGCGCAGGAGATTGATATGCTGGCGCGACTGCATTTCGGCCAGCAGCGCGGCTTCGCTCGCCAAGCCGTTCTGGAAGAGGCCGAGCAGTTCGGCGGCAAGCATCTCCGCGTCCACCGCCGCATCGTGCCAGCCATCGGCACGGATTTCATCGAACACGCGCTGGAGCATCGCCAGTTCGCATGGGTAGAGCACGCATTGCTCAGAGTATCGATTGACCATCTCACGCCTCGTAGCAGGGCAAGAGTACGATCTGCGCTCCCAAGCACCGGGCGCCGCAAGCTTAATCCGGTGATGCCGTCATTAAGCAGGCATTGCGGCGCAGCGTCTATTCACTTTGACATAGGAGCGCAAAAAAGCCCGCTATCCGAGGGGGACAAGGATGCGGGCTCTTCGACAATCGATACATTCAGGTGACCGATCGGTGAGACAACCGGCTCGCGTGGCATTGGTTCCATTCCTTCGCCTGCCCGAAGCAGCACCACCCGTCGGCGACGACCTGCCAAATACCTGCCAAATCTCGCTTCACGTCTTTCTTACAACGGCGCGAACAAATCTTACCGATTGATATGGGAACGACCTGTCGCCTCAAGACTTTATATGCATAACCACTAAAGGAGGACGACATAATGAAATCCCTTTTGATTGCATCCTTGTTAGCCATTGCTTCCGCAACCGCGATGATCGCCCCGGCCAATGCCGCGAGCATTGTCCTCAGCCCCGACGGGGCCGATGTGGACCAGAATAACGGCGACAATTATTATCCCCCCCGCCACAGGGAATACTACGACGAGAACGCCCAGTACGACGGCGACAACGGCTATCGCCGCCATCACCGTCACCACTGCCACATGGAAACGGTCGTGCACTGGCGCCACCACCACCGCGTGGTCGAAGACGTCCGCGTTTGCGGCTAGGTTCGGGGTAGGAAGCGACCCGGCCGGCGCAAGCCGGCTGGGTCGCTTTTTGCTTAGCATGAGCGTCCCTTTCGAGGCAGCTACAAATCATTCAGCAAGCGGCCGCTTGACCGGCAGGTCAGCGCGGCGTTGACGGGCCCTGCTGGGCGGTGACTGCGGATAGGCGCTTACGCTTGCTCAGCGCCGGCTTCTCATAAATCTTCTTCATCGCTATTCCCCGAGTCCCCAAGGCGAAGTCGGCAACCTGGATCCGGAGCGAGAGCTTTGCCAAGCTGAGCTGAAGTTCCCCGGCCGGGGCCCGGCGAGAGCTCAAACCATCGCTAAGCCTGCCAGGGAGCCGCGCACCTACCGAGCGTTCGCGTTTCAGTGCATTGCTCCGGCAAACGCCTCACGATGGTGGGTCAGGAATGCCGGATGCGGCCAGAGTTTCGGATCGGAGGGCAAACGCAAACCCTGCGATTCCGGGCGGAAGAGATTCCGCAATTCGCCGGGCACGCGGTTGTGGGCAACGAGGAGACGATGGTTCTCGTCGATCGAAATCAGATGCCTGTCGAACAGCCAGTGCACCGTCGCGGACAGCGCGATGCCGTTCTGGACAACGTCCGGCCCACCGGCCGCGACCGGCTTGATGTGGGCCGCCTGAACCTCCGCCCTGCCGCCGCCATTGATGATACGCAGGCCGGTGACGGCGCAAGTATCCTCGTAGGCTCGGCAGACCTCGAGCCGGAAGGTCGCGTCGCGGATTTTGCGATTCAGCAATATCTGTTCGACCTGGCGATCGACCGTCTCGGCAAAACCGGGCTGTGATGGCGAAGCCATCCGCGAAGGCAGCAAGTCGAGATCGAGCTTTCTGGCGTTGGCGGGATCAAGCGTCTCGCTGAGCCCGGCCAGAACGATGTCGCCAAAATCCTCATCCAGTATCGGACGCATCGACCTGCCCTGAACCGCCTGACCGACGCGGCTGGGGTCCAGAACCTCGCGCAGCAGAGCCTCCGCGTAGCGACCGTCCCTGATAAACGGCACCGGCGTCGGAAATTCGAGATAGTCAGCCACATTGGCGTAGCAATGGTCGAACCGTTCAGGGTCCGGCACGACACTCGTCACACGCGCAAAGGCAATATAAGCGCGGCGCCCGCCATTGCGCCGCGGCTCGCGAAACAGCACCCAATCGCCAACCGCGTTGCGCGCCACCTCCAGGTAGTTCCGGCGGGCCGGGAAATGATACCGGCGGGTTATGTCATCGTCATAGCCAGAGCCAGGCTTTACGTCGAAAACGGCCTTCACGATTCCCTCAAACTCTGCGCGGCGTCGAAGCTTAGCGAGCTTTTGCATATCGCGCGAGATCACTGTCGCCATCAACCCAGGAGTTCGTGGGCCTTCCCTTTCGAGGCAAAACGCAACACCATCCGTGCGAATCGATGAGACTACTGAAAGTGGACACCCTCTCCACCAGTGAACGCAGCGAGCGGATGGCGCGTATCCATGGCAGGGATACGAAGCCAGAGATGGTCGTACGCCGGCTTCTTCACGGGATGGGCTATCGCTACAGGCTTCATCGTGGCGACTTGCCCGGGAAACCGGACATTGTTTTTGGAAAACGCAAAAAGGCGATTTTCATTCATGGGTGCTTTTGGCATCGTCACGATGATCCAAACTGCCGCCTTGCTCGCCTGCCAAAATCCCGGCTGGAGTTTTGGGGGCCGAAACTGGCGGCGAATGCGCAGCGCGATGAGCTCAAGCAAGACGCTTTGAAACGACTCGGTTGGAACGTACTGGTTGTCTGGGAATGCGAATTGCGGCAGAGTGAACAATTAGAGAACAAGCTGCGCCAATTCGTGGGGGAATAGCATGAAATCGATCGAGCTCTTCGCGGGCGCCGGCGGGCTTGGCATGGGCGTCAGCCGTGCTGGTTTCGCGCCACAGGCCGTGATTGAATGGGACCGGTGGTGCTGCGACACCATTCGCGAAAATCGGGCGGATGGCCTCGGCCTGGTTGGCGATTGGCCAGAGCCGACCGAGGGCGATGTCCGCGATGTGGATTTTCGCGACCACGAAGGCAAGATCGACCTGGTGACAGGCGGCCCGCCCTGCCAGCCATTCTCGCTCGGCGGCAAGCACCGCGCCCACGCGGATTCCCGCGACATGTGGCCGGAAGCGGTCCGGGCGCTGCGCGAAACAAAGCCTCGCGCCTTCATCTTCGAGAATGTGAAAGGCCTGACGCGCGAAACCTTCGCCACGTATTTTTCGCACATCGTCCTGCAGATGACCTACCCAGAGTTGGTCGCCGGACCGGACGAGGGCTGGGAAAGCCATCTGCGCCGACTCGAAAAACATCACACCGGCCGCCGCGGCTCGGCGGGCTTGGAATACCGGGTCGTTCAGCGTGTGTTGAACGCGGCCAACTATGGCGTCCCCCAGCGCCGCGAGCGCGTCGTCTTTGTAGGCTTCCGTAGCGACCTGGACATCAAGTGGGCCTTTCCGCTGGAAACACATTCCTTGGATGCCATGCTTTGGGATCAAACCAAGGGTGACTATTGGGATCGACACAAGGTCCGCAAGGCCGATCGCAAGGTCGGAGATCGACATCATGAACGCGCGGCACGTCTCGACGGTCAGCCGAAGACGTCGCCTTGGCGGACAACCCGGGACGCGATAGGCGACCTTCCCGATCCGGAGCATGAATCGCGCAAGGCCGCGAACCACAACAACCATCGGTTCCAGCCTGGCGCCCGTTCCTATCCTGGCCATACCGGCAGCCCGCTCGATGAACCGGCCAAGACCTTGAAGGCCGGCGTGCACGGCGTGCCAGGCGGAGAGAACATGCTGCTGAGGCCAGACGGCAGCGTGCGCTACTTCACTGTGCGCGAAAGCGCCCGCCTGCAGACATTCCCAGATGATTTCCGTTTCCACGGAGCGTGGTCCGAAACCATGCGCCAGCTTGGCAACGCCGTGCCGGTGGAGTTGGCGGATATCATCGCGCGCAGCGTGAAACGCCATCTCGACTTCGGCGGCGCGAACTTCCTGAAATGAAGGCCTACGTCGAGTTCGAGTTCGACCTTCCAGGCGCCTTGTTGGCCAGGCTTATCCAAGTGCTGGACGAACTCGAAACCGCCCCATTGAACAATGCGAGTTTGCTGGAGGTTCCCGAGGAACAAGGCGTCTACCAGCTTCTGCTCGACGATCGCGTCGTCTATGTCGGCAAGACCGACGCGGATGCGGGACTTCACAAGCGGCTGGCTCGTCATGCACGCAAGATCATGCATCGAGTTGGTCTCGATCCCGCACGTGTAAGTTTCAAGGCAGTGCGCATCTTCGTGTTCACCGCGGTCGATCTGGAATCCGATCTCATCCGGCACTACGGCGGGGTGAAGGCGATTGATTGGAACGGTAGCGGCTTCGGCTCCAATGATCCCGGCCGGGAACGCGACACCACCAAGGTAGATCCCAAGAACTATGACGCTAAATTTCCGATCGATATCGACCGGGAATTGGCGTTCGCGATCGATGATCGCGAACCAGCGGCAAACGCGCTCTCCCGGCTCAAGGAGGCCTTGCCCTACACATTCCGCTACCAGGGAAGTGGCGGCCGCAACCGGAAACCTCACGACGACTTCGAAGGGACCGTGCTTTCGCCGCTAAGCGGACCGCTCACGCCGCGCTCGGCGATCCGCCACATCGTCCAGGCTTTGCCGTCGGGATGGCAGGCGACGGCACTGCCTGGCTACATAATTCTCTACAAGGAGGCGCGAGAGTATCCTCAAGCCGAGGTGATCGCGGTGTCAGGCGTCTAGCTGGAAAATCGGCGGCATGGCTTTTTTCAAGCGACTATCAATCAACGTCTTGGCTTTGGCACTGGCTACTTTCATCGGACTGGCGCAACAACGCAGGCCGCGTATGTGTTTCACATCAATGTTGGGCGCCAGCCAATGGGGCCACCGATTTTAGGACTTCTTGTTTCGCTGATCGTTGCCGCGGTTGCGCCGAGGACGACGTTCCTGCCAAGATTTCTCGTGTTCACCGGCATCTTCATCGCCGAACTGGCGCTGTCCATCGGCTTTGCCAATGCGATGCTGCACATGATCAACGTCTATTGGGCTGGAAATGTGGACGCAGGCAAGCCTTGGATATACGGCGGGATCTTGATTCCTGTCATCAACTGCGTTGCCGGCATCATGGTCCTGCGCCGGTTCAGGACACCAAAGCCAACTGACATAGACGTTGATTGGGCCCGATAGCCAACGCGCATGAGCTCTCCTGACCATTCCAGGCGCGGCAAGCTTCCAAGAGGTCGCGACAGCGGCGAATCTCGCTGCCCCCGTCACCCCACCTTCCTCCCCAGCATCATCCCATAGTGCACCGCCAGCAGGTCCAGCCCGACCTTCAGCAGTTTCGTCACCACGTCCCGCCCCTCGCCGGTCTGCTCGGCCAGGCTCTTGATCGAGCCGCCGGCGCAGCACACGGCCTGCACCACGGCGGCCACCTCCCAGTGCGCGAGCGCTTTGGTGGCGGCGGCGTGCGCGCGGCCGGCGTCGAGCACGCTGTCGGCGATGCCGCCGCCCTGGCGGCCGCCGTCGACGCGTTCGCTCCAGCGCATCGGCTTGACGCTCGCCTGCTGGCTGCACTGGAAATGCAGGCGGTAGCGCTGGCCGGCTTCCCGCTGCTGGCCCGACAGCGAGGTGATGCCCAGCAGCGGGTCGACATTGCGCACCCGCACGATGCCGCCGGTGGAGGTGTGGCCGTCGTTCGACACTTCGTAGACGCGCCGCGCCTCCTGCGTGCCGGCCGCAAGACGCTTGCGGCCGTGGGCGTCGTCCCTCAGCGCGAAATCATGGCCGATCTCGCGGCGGATGCGCACCTGCTCGGCCTCGCCCTTCGGCAACTTCGGCGTCTGCGGCTTGGCGGCTTTGGTTTTCTTGCTCATGGGTGCTCCTTGGGTTGGGGTGTTCGAATTGGGTTGGAGCGGCGATCAATGCGCATTTTGCCGCTTTGATTGTGCAAGGCTGGCGCTGCCCCTCATCGCCCTGCCGGGCACTTCTTCCCGTATAGGGACGGGGAGAAGGACGCCGTCACAGATGGTTTCGCCAAATCACCAGCGTCAGCAGAATGAAGCGCGGCGGCCGCGTTCTCCCTTCTCCCCCGTCCCTATACGGGGAGAAGGTGCCGGCAGGCGGATGAGGGGCAGCGCCAACCGACCGAAGCAGTTGCGCGCATCCTTACGCAGCGCCCCTCCTCCCCACCTGTTGCGCCAGCGTGCCCGCCGCGCGCCGTGCCAGCAGCTCGCGTATCGTTCGGCGCTCGCGCACCTCGATGCAGAGCTGCGCGCTGGAGGGGCAGAACTGGGCGGTGCCGGCCTTCACCTCGCCGCGCATGAAGCGCTGGATGGCCGATTGCAGGTCGGCGAGATCGGCGTCCTGCACCGAGGCCAGATAGCCGCGCATCTGCATCTCCACGTCAGCGAGCGCGGATTGCGGGAAGCATGAGAACATCGCGGCCAGCGCCTTCGTCGCCTGCTGCAATTCGGCTGCTGTCATGGTTCAGGATCTCCTCGATGATGGTGTTGGCGGCGTCGGTGTGGGTTTTGGGCTGATGCCAGCCCGGTGGTCTGGCGAAAGCCAAAGGCTTTTTGCTCGATGAGCCGGACGATCGTCGTGCGTTTTCGGCGGCGCTTTCGCTTGATGAGCCCGAAGATCGCCTTGCGATCTCGGGCGCGTGGCGCCGCGAAAAATGCTTCGCGTTTTCGCTGGGGTTTTCGCTGGAAAAAGCGCCGGCTTTTTCCGTCTGGTTTCTGGACTCTGGAAGATGCTCCGGCAAATGGCTGTCGTTTGCCACACTCTCCCCTCGTGTTTTCAAGGCCTTGGCCGCACCGCCCAGCGCTCCGGCGGCGGCCCTCGCCTCGCTTTTCACCAGGCTTTTGCGCAGCTCTTTCGTCAGCCGCTTGTGGCTGATCTCGCCATTTGCGCGCTCGAAGAAGGTCAGCAGGTCGGCGCTGATCGCCCGCCATTTCTTCAGCGACATCCGCACCACGCGCGACAGCTTCACATCGTCGTCGGGCAGCGTGCCACCGGCGTTCCACATCGCCATCAGCATCAGCATGTAGGCGCCGATCTGCTCGGTGGAGAGTTGCAAGGTGTCGCCGACGAAATCGGAAACGTAGAGCTGCATGAACGGCCGTTCGCTCATCGCGGCCCATCCCGCGTCGTTCCCGCCGGATTCAAGCGTTGCCTGATGGAACCACCGCCGCGTTTCGACGTTGTGTCGCGTCGAAGGCATGAGCCTGATGCTCGCGAGCGGTTGGCGCGGTTCGTGCATGAATTCAATGTGTTGCAGCGTGTCCCGCGTGCCCGTCGGCGCGCGCGCCGCTGCACGAGAGGAGGCTCCCGACGATGACGACATTCCACCCGATCACGCTGCGTTTCTGCGACAACAAGACCATGATGGTCGGCTCGGTCGCCGAGGCCGCCACGGCGCTCGGCCAGCAGTGGCCCGACAAGACCAGGCTGAGCTACCAGGCCGCCGCGCGGCTGGTGGCGCTGGCCGTCGACGGCACCTGCAGCCAGCGTCCCGCCTTCGACGCGCTCACCAAAGCCGCCACCGAACAGGGAATGCTGGTGGTCAAGCCGAGGTCGCGCGCCAATGAATGGCTCGATGCCGTCAGCCCCTGAAACCGGCAAGCCGAACGGCGAACCGGCTGATGATGTGATGCAACCAAACGGGCTGATCGCGCGTTGATCGATGCGAGGGTTTGCATGACAACAAGGGAGAAAAATGCCTTGGGTACGATGAAAACCAGCCTCACGGTCAGGGTTTGCCTGGATGGGCAGACAGAGGATATCGAAAACGTCAATCACGCCGCCGACTTCCTGCAGCGCTGGCCGATCGAGCGCCGCGGCCATGTCTACCGCACCGCGCTCAACGCCTGCAGCGCCGCCATCGCGGCCCAGATCTCGGCGTCCGATGCCATGAAGGCCTTTGCCGGCTTCGCCAGGGTCAGCGGCATTCTGGTGCCGAGCGGCGAAGCCATGGTGCTGGAGCAGCGGACCGTGCAGATCCGCATGCCTAAAGAAGGCCGCCATATGCCGAAATAGGCGTCTTGCGCCGCATTGCATGGGCAGTGTCCTTAAAGTCAGCCGGTTGGGCAACGCTCGACCGGCTTTTGTTTGTGTGGCGATAGGATGAGGTGCCAGCGAGCTCTCCCTTCTCCCCGTCCCTATACGAGGAGAGGCGAGCGTCATCATTGGCGTCTCCCGGCCGAAGCTCGCAGCCATTACCCGAGCCCCGCGCGCTCGTTGGCCAGCAGCGTGCGGCGATGGTCGTGGAAGCGGGCCTGATGGTAGGCGCAATAGCTTTGCGTCGCCTTGGTGCGCAGGCCGCAGCACAGCATTTCCGGCCCGGGCCGCGCGCCTGGCGGGTCATTCTCCGGCTCTTCCTCCAACGTCAGGTCCAGCGGCGCGCGGCAGCGGGAAAACAGGCAGTCGATGAAGCGCATGGCCGCCACCTGCGGCGGGCGACCGGCGGCGGCGGGGCGCGGCGCCGGCACTTTCAGGCGAAAGGCCTCGCCCTCAGGAACAAGCCCGGCCTCTTGCAGGAAAAGGCGCGGCGGCAGCCAGGCCGGCGGCGGCAGCTTGCGGTGCCGGCACGGCCTGGACGAACCAGGCGCGCCCTCCCCGTATCGGCCCTGCCCCGGCCGCGGCCCGGTTAGCCCAGCGTTCCCGCTCTGCACGGCCGAACTGCTCTGTCCGGCCCGCTTGCCAGACGTGCCTGCGAATCCGCCCTGGGCCGCCGCCAGCTTCCTTGGCCGTCCACCCGCCCTGCCGCCCTTGGGGTTGGCAAAGCCGATGGCGCGCAGCGACACGTTCCGGTGCACGATGCCGATGATGGCGTTGCGCGAAACCGGGATACCGCGCAGCACGCTGAAGCGCGCCGCGATCTTGGAGGCGGAGAGCCCGTCCTTCAGCCAGGCGGCGATCTCCATCAGTTCAGTGTCGGTATAGGCGCTCACGGTCTGCCTCCTTGTTTCGCGCAGCCTCCGGCCGCGCCGAAAAGACGCTGGGAAGGCCGATATCGGGGGTTCAGCCGGCGTCAGGGCCGGCGGCTGTCAGCTTTGTCCGGTCGGTCGCCGCCGTTCAGGTCGGCCCGCCGCCCTTTCAGGGCGGCGCATCGCCGGCATCAGGGCACGCCAGCCGAAACGCGGCCTCGGCCTGCGCCACCGTGGCGGCGGAAACCGCCCTGCCCGACAGCCGGTCGAACAGGATGACCGTGCCATCCTGCGTGCGGATGCATGACCTGCCCGGACGTATCCGGGATGCCAGCCATGTGGCGCGGTCGCGACAGAAAAGGGGGCCGGAGCCGAGGGGAGCGGCGGCTCCGGCCGTTCCGGTCGCCGGTGACGGGCGGACCGGACCCGAGGCATCGGCATGGCGCGCCGACCCGGCTTGCGGGTGACGGCATGCGTTCGAGGGAGCCTCGGGCTTCGCTTCGGCCGGGGAGGAGGACGGCCGGAGCGGAAGGGAATGGGTTGGGTGCGTGCTCATGCGACATCTCCCGTCAGGTCGCCCGCCACGCCTTGCGGGGCAGCACCGTGGGGCGCCGGCCCAAAAATGTCGGGGCGCAGCATGTGACGGGACACGCCGGTGAACTGCTCGACCTCCAGCACGCGGCGCGCCGGCACGTCCTGCCATTGCAGCACGGCGGACGGCGTCACCCGCAATTGCCTGGCAAGCGCGCTGGCGCTGCCGGCCCGTTGCAAGGCGAGGTGGAGCGCGGACAAGGGATGGTGCGTGTTGCTCATGGATAGATATAAGCATAACTCAAAAAATGATGCAAGCGATTCTTTCATAGACGAGAACCGCTTTCATCGCTCACATGGCGCCATGGCGAAAACGGAACTGTCGATCAAGGTCGGGGCGGCGATCCGCAAGGCGCGCAAGCAGCGCGGCATGGTCATGCGCCATATCGCCGAGCACAACGACACCGATGTCGCCGCCGTCGGCAACTGGGAAACCGGCCGCAATCTGCCCAAGACAGAGAACCTCCTGAAGACCGCGGCCTTCCTGCGCGTCGACCCGGTGGCACTCGGCAAGGGCGAGGTCGTGTTCCTCGAGGATGCCGGCCCGGTGGCCGACGCCGAGATCGTCACCGACGCCGCCCCCCTGCCCGCCGGCTCGATGGACATCGAGGTGCTAGGCGCCGCGGTCGGCGGCGACGATGGCGACTTCACCTTCAACGGCGAGCCAGCCGGCTATGTCCAGCGCCCGCCGGGCGTGCGCAACCTGCCAAAGGTGTTCGCGCTGCACGTGCTCTCGGATTCGATGGTGCCGCGCTACGAGCCCGGCGACCTGATCTATTGCGGCGGCCGCGACGCCGTGCCCGGCGACCATGTGGTGATCGAAACCTTCCCGGAAGAAAACGAGCGAAACGGCAAGGCCTTCATCAAGAAACTGGTCAAGCGCACCGCCGCCGAACTGGTGGTCGAGCAGTACAATCCGCCAAGGACGCTGACCTTCAACCGTTACGCCATAAAACACGTCTGGCGCGTCATCCCGCTCAAGGAACTGCTGGGCTACTGAGGGCATTGCGCGCCCGCGTTGTAAATTTTTCGCAAAAACTTTACAACGGCTTGAATTCCGCCATCTCGACAGCTACAGTTGTACATAATTTGCAAAACATTTACAACCGAGCTTCGAATGAAAGAAGTCGATATCGTCTACAGGACCATGTTCGCCGAGCTTGATCAGCGAACCTTCGACGCGGCCTTCGCATCGGATTTTTCCAGCGATGGACTTTTCGTGAAGCAGAAGTCCAAGAACCAGGAGTTCTGGTATTTTCAGACCAATGTCGACGGAAAGCCTGTCAGGAAATATGTCGGTCCCAGTTCCAGCAAGGAGATAGACGACCGGGTCAAAACATTCAAAGAGCTGAAGAACGACCTGAAGACCCGCCGCAAACTGACGTCGACCCTCGTCAGGAATGCTTACCTGCCCGCCCCGGAACGATTCACCGGCGACGTCGTGGCCGCGCTCTCAAATGCCGGCCTGTTCAGGCTCAGGGGCGTCCTGGTCGGGACGGTCGCCTACCAGTGCTACGCCGGCCTTCTCGGAATTCGACTGCCGTCAACGGCCATGCAGACGGGCGACGCCGATTTCGCGCAGTTCCATTCGATTTCCGCCGCCATCGAAGACAGCCTTCCGCCGATACTGGACGTGCTCAAGGCGATCGACCCGACCTTCCGCGATATTCCACACCAATCGGACGGCAAGTTCAGCACCCAGTTTGAGAATGCCGGGAAATTCAGGGTCGAGTTCCTGACCCCGAACACGGGGAGCGAAGAACATTCGGGGCGCGCGGCAAAAATGCCGGCGCTGGGCGGGGCCGCCGCCCAACCCCTCAGATTCCTCGACTTCCTCATCCAGGATCCGGTGCGCACCGTCATGCTGCACAAAAGCGGCGTTCCCGTCACGGTCCCCGCGGCCGAGCGCTATGCGGTCCACAAGCTGATCGTCAGTTCACGGCGACGCAACGATATGTCGGGCTACGCCAAGCGCGCGAAAGATACGCTGCAGGCCGCCTCCCTTGTCGAAGCCCTGGTTCAAACGCGGCGCCACGGCGACCTCGCCATGGCCTTCGCGGAAGCCTGGAACCGAGGTCCTTCGTGGCGCGAAGGGATTTCCGCAGGCCTGTCCTATATCGAGGACAACAAGCGCGGTCTTGTGGAGGACGGACTTCGAAAAGGCTTGCTTGAGATCAATGAAGATCCCAGGGACTTCAGCCTCGCCTCCTGAAGACCAGTCCCGGCCAGCACTTCAAACGTCCGAAACCCGCAAGGACAGGCAACTGGCTTTGCGCCGTCACGCGGATCACGTCTCACGCCCTCTTGCCCCACTCCAGCGGCACCTCGCGGCTGCTCAGCATGCGCGCTTCGGCGAGCGTGCGCTGCCTGTCGTCGATGAACGCCGCCTGGATCGACACCGCGCCGCCCGGCAATCCATCGGCCCGGCAGGCCGAGCAGATGATGCGGCCCGAAAGCGCCGACAGCGGCGTCTGCCTGGTCACGCCGAAACGCTTGAGCTGATCGGGCTTCCACCACCTGTTGCGGCCGCAATCGACGCATTCGACGGCGATCGACACGACATCGGCGATCGTTGGTTCCCTTCCCGGCAATGCCATCGCCCCTCCCTCATGTTCCTGATTTGTTCACATAATCGTGTGTTTCGGCGCGAGAGTCGAGTCGCGCCGCTCAAACTTTTACAAGAGTATCACTTGTCTTGTTTTTGAGTTATACTTATATCCATAGGGCGAACACGAGTCGCCTGGCATGGTCGGCGCGGTTGGCTCCGGCACATCGACACATAGGGGGACAGATGACTCGGGCTATCGCCGGTCATGGCCGGATCGTGATGCCGCTTTTCCAGACATCGCGGCGCGCCGAGGCGGCCGGGCATGCACCCTCACCGGGCCGCGCCAGTCACGAGCCGATCCGCACGCCGGAATCGCCGCGATGAGCGAGGGCTTCGCGAGCGCCTGCGGCTATAACGGCAACAGCCCTGCCCTTCTCGAGGCTTTCGAGGCGATCCGCCAGTGCGGCATTCGCCAGGCACGGCAGGAGCACGACCGCCGCAAGGCGCTGATCGACGGGCTCGCTCTTGGCGAGGACCTGTTCCTGGCGGCCATCCGCCCGGCGCTGTCGGCCGAAGAGGCCATCGAGGACGCCACCCGTTTCATCGCCTTCTGGCGGAACATGCCGCGCTGGCGCCAGGAGCGGCGGTTGCCCGATCTCGCGCGGGCCAGGCAGCGGCTTCTGCTCGCCCGCTTCTTCCGCCGCTACGGCCGCCGAATCTGGCAAAGAGAGGCGGCGTGAACATCTGGCATGTGGATCCTCTATATCATGGCACGAGAAGCCATTTTTCCACTTATTTTCAAGTTAAATTGCATGATCATCAAGTCATTTATGAAACACAGGAGGCGAACTTTGCCCTCCGCAACCGGAAGACAACTTTGGCGCGCATTGAACCATTTACTCTCCATCCGCGTTATATTGGAAAGGAAGAGCCAATGCCTTATGCCACACCACGATTCGAATGCCTGCCAGACAGCGCCGGGACATGGATGGTCTGGGACAACGTGACCCGGGCACCCGCCGCGCTTGGCGGTTGCGAGCTTCGCGGACGACAAAAGCACAGGGCCGAGGTGGCTTGCGGCATCCTCACCCGCATTTTTTCCAACCGCATGGATGCCAAGGCCGTCAAGAGCGACGCGAAGAGTCCCGGCCGCGACGCGGCGGACGCGGACAGGAAAGAGTGAGGCTCCCGCCCGCGTGACAGCCCGGTCTTTCCGATCCGATGGCCTGCCGCTATAGGCAGGCCATGGACCGCAAGACCTACATATCGAGCCTTTTTACCGGCGCCGACCAGCGGCGGAATTTCCAGACCCTGGATACAGTCTTTCCTGTCGCGCGCATGTCGGCATCACCGGCGCCCTTTGCCTTTCCACGCGGGCCGGCGCTCGTCCTGCCGGCGATCTACACCCACGACGGCGTCGACCATTCGGTCGATTCAATGCTCGACGAGACCGAGACCATGGCCTTGTTGGTGGTCAGGGACGGGTCAATCGTCTTCGAACGCTACGCGGACTGGGGCGGGCCTGACAGACGCTGGAAGTCGATGTCGGTTGCCAAGAGTGTCATCTCCGCGGCGCTCGGCATCGCGTGGGGCGAAGGCCTGCTCCCGTCGCTGGATACCTCCGTGTCATCCATCCTGCCCGAGCTCGCCGGCTCGGCCTATGACGGTGTCGGCATCAAACATGTGCTGCAGATGTCGTCGGGCGCGGCATGGAACGAGGACTACAGCGATCCCGAGTCCGATATCAACCGCTTCGCCGCGATCACCGCCAATGGCGGCTCCTTCAACGCATTTGCGGCAACGCTGACCAGAGCCCGCGAGCCGGGCACGTTCAACCTCTACAACAGCACGGACACGCAAGTGCTTGGCATGCTGCTGACGCGCGTGACCGGACGGCCGATCCACGACTATGTCGGCGAAAAACTCTGGCATCCGCTCGGCATGGAGGCGGAAGGCTTCTGGCTGCTCGACGACCACGGCATGGAGATGGCCTATGCCGGCCTCAATGCCACGGCGCGCGACTATGCCAGGATCGGCGAGCTTTTCCGCAACCGGGGCCAGTGGCATGGCCGGCAAATCGTGCCAGCGGCTTGGGTCAAGGCATCCGTCACACCCGACGCGCCGCACCTCATGCCTGGCGAAAGCGGCCTGTCGGACTCACTCTTCGGCTATGGCTACCAGTGGTGGGTGCCCGCTGGCGATGATGGCGAATTCGCCGCGATCGGCGTTTACAACCAGTTCATCTACGTCAACCCCGCAAGGCGCGTGGTCATCGTCAAGCTTTCGGCCAGCCGCCGCTACGGGCTCACCAGCGACGAGACATCCTATCGCGAATATGAGACGGTCGACATGCTGCGCGCCATCGCCGTCGCGGCATAATCCCGGCGCGGCATCATCCGCGCTTCGCTGGCGGCGTGTCGGCGGGCTTGGGATTGTCGACGCTGTTCTCGTTCACCTGGAAGGCCTTGCCGTCGACCTTTTCCGGTCTCGTTCCGTCGCCGGATTTCTGTTGCGGCGGCTCCTTTGGCAGCACTTTCTTCGTCCCGTTGTCGTTCACGCTGTTCTCATTGATCTGGAACGCGACGCCTTCGACATTGTCATGGTGAAGCTTCTCGCCGGTCTTGGGATTGATGTCTTTCGCCATTGGGAAATCTCCATGTTGCGCCGCATCGGCACGCGTGCCGCCGGGGAGTGAACGTTCGCCCGCGCGGCGGGTTCCCAGGCGAAACCGGCAATCCTGGTCCGCATTTGCGTGAATCGCACGAATGCAAGGACCGCTTTACCGATTGTTCAAGAAGCTTTCCCATTGTCGGGTGGGGCGGTTCGAACGGAAACTAGGACAGGACCGTGGACATGCACCGCAATGCGATAGAGACGCCGCCACCGCTGGCGACGGATGACAGCGCGGAGGCCGGCCGCCTTGCCGCGCTGGACCGGCTCGACATACTGGACACGCCACGCGAGGAGAGTTTCGACCGCATCACGCGCATCATCCGCAACGTCTTTGAACTGCCCGTCGCGCTGGTCTCCATGATCGATGGCCACCGCCAATGGTACAAGGCCTGCGATGGGCTTGGCGACGGCACCGAGATCGACAGGGCCGGCTCATTCTGCAAATACACCGTGCGCGAAATGACACCGTTGATCGTCCCGGATGCCAGCCTGGACGCAAGGTTCAGTGTCCATCCACACGTCATCGGCGAGCCGCATGTGCGCTTCTATGCGGGCGTCCCGCTGCGCACCGGCGACGGCAACAACATCGGCACGGTCTGCGCCATCGGCTTCGAGCCGCGCCAGTTCAGCGCCCGCGACACGGAAATACTGTCCGACCTGGCGCAGCTCGCCATGGATGCGCTGGAGTTGCGCCAGCAGGCTTCCTTCGACATGCTGACGGCCGCGCTATCGCGCCGCGCCTTCAAGGAACAGGCCGGCAAGGCGGTGGCGCTGGCGCAGCGCCACAAGCATCACCTTGGCTGCATTGCCTTCGACCTCGACCATTTCAAATCGGTCAACGACAGCCACGGCCATGCAGCCGGCGACAAGGTGCTGGCGGCGGTGGCCAAGGCCTGCCGGGGCGAACTGCGCGGCACCGACCTGTTTGGCCGACTGGGCGGCGAGGAATTCGCGATCCTGGTCCCGCACACCGATCCGGGAAGCGTCATCAATGTCGCCGAAAAGTTGCGAGCGGCGATCGCCCGCATCGTCGTCGACGCCGGCAATGCCCAGGTGCGGATCACCGCCAGTTTCGGCATCGCGGCGCTGGATGCGCGCACGCCCGACATCGACACACTGCTCGCCAATGCCGACGCCGCGCTCTACCAGGCCAAGGGCGCCGGCCGCGACCGTTGCATGGCTTGGCACAATGCCGCCAGCGAGAGGAGCGTGCGGCGCCGGGTGCTGAAAGCGGGCCGCATCCTGTTCAACGACCGGCGGTCGTCAATCGACTGCACTGTCAGGTCGCTGGCCGGGGATTCCGCCGGACTGGACGTGACCACCTCCATCGGCGTTCCCGAAACCTTCAACCTCGCCATTCGCGCCGACGGCTTCGAAACCCGCTGCCGCATCCGGTTGCGAACGGAACGGCATATCGAGGTCGAATTCTGCTAGGGATTTCCGCCGGCCGGTGTTCGGCTTCGCGGTGCCGCCCGCCAGTCGCGATGCCCCGTCCCACGCAACGCCGACGCCACATCAATCTATTTTTGGAGGCATCGCGTTATCGGCCGGAACCGTTTGCCATCGGGCGCCGTTCTCCCGGGTATGAAAAAGACGTTGACCTTTGTGATTGTCGCCCAGGCTGCCGGCGCGTTGGCGCTGCTGGTGGCGGCGGGCTGGGAAATGATGCCGGGTCCGGCGGTCGCGGCGCAAGCGGTGGCCATGGAAAAGGCATCAGTTCCCAAGCCCGACGATTGCAGCAAGGCAACCTGGCCCAACATCCCTCAGAAATGCCTGGATACCAGTTCCGGCGCGGGCCGCACGGTTTCAGCCGTGGTCGTGATTCCGAACAACTAGATCCCGTCCCACCCTGGATGGGGAGTTTGTTTCGGCCGCTGACTGGCCGAGGCCTTAGCCAGAACATGCCATGACGCCCGCGCTCACAAAATCGTGGGGTGCCAGCCGAAAAACCTCAAGACAGGCTCTTATCGGTCGCGTTAGACTGAACTGATTTGGCGCCGCGGCGGTGGCCTGATCTCCAAATATCAGGGAAGTTGCAAATATGAACCGAACGCTTACCGGGCTTGCCGTCATTCTCGGCATCCTCCTCATAGTACTGGGCGTCGTCTACTGGACGGTTCCCGCCGGCTCGCTGCCGGGCTTCATCCCCGGCGCCGAAGCCGGATCGACGGTCGTTCATTTCAAGCATGGGCTGGGCTCGGTCATCGTCGGGCTGGCGCTGTTCGCTTTCGCCTGGTTCCAGAGCGGCCCCAAGCAGAGCCGATAAAGCAGAACCTAAGCACACCGATCGGGCGAAACCGATCGGGGCTTCGATCTTCCAGTGGACGCCCGCGCCCGTGTGAACAGGCGCGGGCATTTTGTCTCAGGCCGCCTCGGCCTGCTGGTTGACCGCTGTCTTGGCGATGTCGGTCAGCGCCAGGTCGGTGGCTTTCTCTTCCTTGAGCGTGGCCTCGAGCAGCGTCACGGCGTCGTTGAGGCCGAGCTCTTCCGCCCAGGTCCGCAAGGTGCCGTAGCGCGACATCTCGTAGTGCTCGACAGCCTGCGCGGCGGCGAGCAGGCCGGCGTCCAGCGCCGGCGAGCCCTTGTATTCGGTCATGATCTCGGCGCCCTCCTCGGTGATGCCGACGATGGCGGCGCAGGTCTTGCCGGCCGGCTTCTTGCCGATGACGCCGAACACCTTTTCCAGCCTGTCGACATGGCCTTGGGTCTCGCCATGATGCTTTTCGAAAGCCGCCTTCAGCTCCGGGCTGTGTGCCGCCTTCGCCATTTTCGGCAAGGTGGCGAGGATCTTCTTTTCAGCGAAATAGATGTCCTTCAACGTGTCGTGGAACAGGTCTTCGAGCAGTTTTTGCTTGGCCATGTGGTTTTCCTTTCTGGTGGTCCCTCGCATCTCCAATCTCCGACACTTCCACTTGTTCCGGCGAAAACAGCCGGCTGCCGGGGCGCAACGCCGAAGGTGCCGACTATGGCGGCGCGGTCTCGCCCGTCTCGCGGTCATGCGCGAACTGCTCGGCCCATTGCAGGTTGAGCAGCCACGGCTCGCGCCGCCCGATCCACAATTCATAAGCCGGGATAAGGTCGCTGGGCGCCTCGTCCAGGCAGCCGAGCATGATCTCCGCCTCGTCCTGGCGCAGCGACGCGACGCGCGAGCCGCATGTCACGCAGAAGCCGCGGCCCGCGAACGCGCCGAGTTCTCCCGTCCCTTCATAGGCCGAACGTGGCCACACGCCGAAAAAGTTGAAGGCGCTGCCGCTGGCGCGCCGGCAATCCTGGCAATGGCAGACGCCGACCCGCAACGGGTTGCCGGCAAGGCGAAATCGCGCGGCGCCGCAAAGGCATCCGCCGGTTCGAACATCGCTCATGATGCCTCCGCGTGTTTTGGCGGCTCGCGGTTCTCGTCGGGATTTGGCGTCGGCATTTCGTCGGGAAGCAGGTCCGGATCGGGCTCGCGCACGTCGGGCGTCCAGGTGGGGGCGTCGGCGGGCGGTTCCTCGGCCGGTTCGGGCTTTGGCGGGTTGGCAATGCTGGTGCTTTGGTTCATGCCGGCAATCTCCTTCGAGCGCCAACGAGCGACCGGTTGGATTGTTCCCGCCAGCCGGATCCCAGTCTAGACTTGGAATGTCCATGAAAAAAGCCCCGCCGGCTGGGCCGGCGAGGCCTTGTCCGAAGGCCGACGCGATCAGCCTTCTCACCGCCTGAGGGAAGCGGCTGTTTTCTCAACTTCCAGCGCGCCGCTAGGTTCCCTTCCAATCGGAAGCCGGAACCGGGAAGCCAGCCCGGGCGCCTTCAGAGCTTGAGCACCGCCATCGCCAGGCAGCCGGCCACGACGCAGTATATGGCGAAGGGCGTGAGCGTGCGCGTCTCGAAATATTTGAGCAGGAAGCGCACCGACAGATAGGCGCTGACGCCCGAACAGACAGCGCCGACGAGCGCGGGCGCCAGCCCGGCCGCGTGGTTGGCGAACAGGTCCGGCACTTTCAGCACGGCGGCGGCGAAGATGATCGGCGTCGCCAGCAGGAAGGAATAGCGCGCCGCATTGTCGTGCGACAGCCCGGTCACCAGGCCGCCGGCGATGGTCATGCCGGTGCGCGAGAAGCCGGGGATCAGCGCCAGGCATTGCGCCACGCCGATGACGATGCTCTTGCCCCAAGACATGCCGGCCAGCTTGCGGTCGTCATAGGCGCCTTCGGTGGCGGCATGGCTGCGCAGCCATTCGACGCCGTAAAGCGCGATGCCGTTGAGGATCAGCGCGCCCGCGATGATATCGGCGGCGGAGAACAGGTCCTTCAGCCGCTGCTCGAACAGGATACCCAGAATGCCCGCCGGTATGGTGGAGACGATGATCAGCCAGCCGATGCGCGCATAAGTGTCTTCCTTCCTGATCTGGCGCTCGGCCAGCGAGCGCAGCACACCGCTGACGATCGCCACCCAGTCGCGCCAGAAGAAGCCCAGCAGCACCAGCGCCGTGGACAGGTGCGTCAGCACGAGGAACGACAGGAAGGCATCGCTCGACTGGTCGAGATTCCAGCCGAGCAGCGCCGGAATGAGCACGCTGTGGCCGAGGCTGGAGATGGGGAAAAGTTCCGAGAACCCTTGCAGCAATCCGAGAATGACTGCTTGAACATACGATACCATTGAGCGCCTTTCCTTGTCATGGCCGCGGTAGCCCACGCCTCCCGGACATCGTGGACTTGCCGTTTTTCCGCCGGTTCAACCCGGCCGGTCAGTTTTCCCGTGGTTTTGATACGCGCGTAAGACACCAGCCCGCAAGGTCCGCCGGGATCACGGCTCGCCGATGAGCTTGCAATGAATCTTGAGCGGCGCCTGCCGTGCGAGCGCCAGCGCATCGTCGAAGAAATCGCAGTCCAGTATGTTGTCGGGACCGCTGCGGCGCGCCGAATAGACGTTCACATTGACCATGGCCTTGCCGTCGGCGAGCCATTTGACATGGCCGTTCTCGAAGGTCTTGCCGGTGACGTCGACAAAAGCGGCAACGCCCTCGACCGTGATCTCTTCCCGGCCGAGATCGATCTGCCCGACTTCGTTGGCTTTCCTGGCGAAGGCGGGTTTCGGGTCGCCATAATAGGAGGCGGCGACGACGATGCCTTCGTGCAGCCGGGCAAGCTCGCTTGCCGCCTTGGCGGACAGCGACAGATCGATCCTGAAGCCATGATCGCCAGCGGCCCATGCCGCGCTCCCCGACACCACCAACAGGGCCACGAGCCCCACTTTCGACCAGCCCATGCCCGTCCCCTTCATCGGTGATCCATCGCAATATGTTTTGCGCGCATACGATCCTTGTACCGGCCCTGCCGTCACGGCGCTTCTCTTTTCCGGATCGATTCGTACATTTTTTGAACGAAGATCGAATCAGAACCACCGGATGCGTAATCTCCGCGAGACCCCTTGGGAGCCATGGTTGCCGGGCTGGTTTTGGATTCCCGGACACCAGACCGACGTCATTTCGCCGTGCGCGACAAAAAAGCAAGATCGGTCGAGCACGTTACGGCCATCAGCCACTAGCTGGAGCCGCCACGGAGGACGGACGATGAAGGCGGCGCTTCAGAACCACCATGCCCGGATGCAGCGGGTGCTGGACTACATCGACCGGCATCTTGACGGTGATCTGGACCTGGAAACGCTGAGCGGTGTCGCGGCCTTCTCGAAGTTTCATTTCCACCGGCAGTTCACGGCGGCCTTCGGGTTGTCCGTGCATGGCTATGTACAGCTTGCCCGCATGAAGCGCGCTTCGCACCGGCTGGCCTACATGGACGCCCAAAGCGTGACGGACATAGCGATGGATGCCGGCTACGATGCACCGGACGCCTTCGCCCGCGCCTTCCGGCAAAGGTTCGGGCAATCGCCTTCATCGTTCCGGAAGTCTCCCGATTGGGGGCCGTGGCATGCGGCCTTCGGGCCTCTCGACAACGCCAGGAGCAAGCTCATGCGGAAGACTTTTACCACGGACGACGTAACGATTCGCGATGTGCCGCCCACGCCGGTGGCGATCATGGAACATCGCGGCGACCCGGCGACGCTCGGCGCCACCATCCAGCGGTTCATCGCGTGGCGCAAGGCCGCGGGCCTGCACCCCAGGACAAGTCCGACCTTCACTGTCTGGCGTTCCGAGCGGCGTCCTACGCCGCCCTGCGCCTACAGCGTGGACCTTTGTGTCGGAACCGACCAACCGGTCCAGGCGAACGGCGAGCAGCGGATCAAAGCCGGCGAGATCCCCGGCGGACGCTGCGCGGTGCTGCGCGTCGTCGGCAACACCGACAATCTGGAGCCCGCCGCGCTCTACCTTTACCGCGAGTGGCTTCCGGCCAGCGGCGAGGAGGCGCGCGACTTCCCGATCTATTGCCAGCGGCTGGGCTTGTTGGCGGAAGTGCCGGAGCATGAGGCGGCGGCGGACCTGTTCTTGCCGCTGAAATAACGCCCTCCAATAGCGTTCCGGCGTGTACGAAAGCGCCGGGACGCGGCTAACAGAGGCGCGTCCCGGCGGCTGTCCGCCCCCTTCACTTCGCCGCCGCCCTGAAGCGCGCGGCGAAGTCGTCGAGTTCGGGGCGTTCCATGTCGGAGATCGCCCAGTAGGAGAAGGCGCCGTCGCTCCAGCGCACCATCGAGAAGCCGCCGGCCGACAGGTCCGTCGGCGCGGTGGCCGCGCCCTTGTCCTGCGGGGACGCGACCAGCGTGATCAGGTGTTCGCGGTGCCGGTAGACCAGCGCCGGCACCGGCCGGTCGGCGATCACCTCGACCCGTCCGCCGACAAGCGCGTAGCCATCGGCGGCAAGGTCCGGCGCCGGCGGCGACACCCCGATCCGGGCATCGAGCCAGGGCTTGACCGTGTGCCGGTCGGACGAGGCGATGTCGAAGGGGCTTGAGGCAAGCAGGCTGCGGCGATGGCCGCCGGCCACGGCTTCAGCGAAACTGTCGGGTGCGCCGCTCGTCATCACCCATTGCGTCGCGCCGCTGGCCAGCACCGCGGTGACCACGATCGAGGCCGCCAGCGAGCGCCATTCGAACGAGCCTAAGCCCCGCCGCGCCGGCCGCGCCCGCGACGGCCGGCCCTGTGCGTTCTGCCTGCGGGAGGTGTCGACGGGCCCCGCCGCCGGGACCATGCCCAGCTGGATATCTTCCGCCTGTGCTGGTGCGGCCCCTGCTTGCATGGAGGCGGCTTGCATGGAGGCGGCCTGCGTCGGCGCGGGCCGCGAAGATGATGATGTGGTCCGCTGAGCGCCGATCGAACCGATCGCCGCCATCCGCGCCATGAAGTCATCGCTCACCTCGGCGCGCGGCAGCCGCGCGACCGCCCCCTGCAGGGCGACGATGCGGGCATGCTGGGCGGCAAGCGCCGGATCGGCGGCGATCCGCCTTTCCACGGCGAAGGCCGCGGCCGCGTCGAGTTCGCCATCGACAAGGGCATGGATCATCAGCGTCATGCCTTCGGCATCTTCGGGCAGTCCATCGTCACGGGCGCTCATGGCGCTCTCCCAAGTTCGCTCATCAGCAGACCGCGCGCCCGCGCCAGCCGCGACATCACCGTGCCGATCGGCACGTTGAGCATGGCCGAGATCTCGCGGTAGCTGAGGCCGTTGATGTCGCGCAGCACCAGCGTTTCGCGAAACGGCTCCGGCAGCCCGGCGATCGCCGCTTCCAGCGTCGCCGTATCCGCTTTGGCGATCAGGCTCGCCTCCGGACTTTCCATGTCCGGCATGCTGGCGCCGTGTCCCGCCGCCATGTCATCGAGGTCGGCGAGGTCGCCGACCGCCATCACGGCGCGCGGCCGGTTGCGCGCCAGCCACGAATAGGCGGCGTTGCGCACGATGGTCAAAAGCCACGCGCGGGCATTGCCGCCGGCATAGCTGGCAATACCGGCATGCGCCTTCAGGCAGGCCTCCTGCACCACATCCTCGGCATCCGCCATGTTGCCCGTCAGCCAGCGGGCGAGCGACAGCGCATCGCCGAGATGCGGCAGCACCACGGCGCCGAAGCGCTCTGTCGCGGCCTGCTCGCTCAACACCGTTTCATCGCCGGGCACTCCGGACAGCATCTGCCGCGCGCCTTCAAGGGGCGACGGTGATCTTGCCCTGCATGTGCGGGTGAAGCCCGCAATAATAGGCGAAATCGCCTGCTTTGGTGAAGGTGAAGGCATATGTGTCACCGGTGTCAAGCGCCTTGGAGCGGAACGAGCCGTCATTGGCGACGACCAGGTGCGGGATGTCGTCGTCATTCTCGAAGGTCACGGTGGTGCCGGGCTTCACCGTCAGCACCGCCGGCGTGAAGGTGAAATTGTCGATCTTCACCACCTGCGCGTCGGCCGCCCTCAGCGGCACGGGCGCCAGCAGAGCGAGGCCGAGCGCCGCGAGAGGACCGACAAAAGGCCGGGTCGGAAGGCTGATCATGCTGTTGTCCTCTCACGCCAGCGTCGAGTCGATGATGGCGAGCTCCTGCCCGCCCTGCTTCACGGCGACGCTGGAGGTGCCCAGCAGCCCGCGCAACTGGCCGGCCGGCACCGTCATCGGCCCGGGCGACGCGGCGGTGCCGGGTGCGGGCTGCGGAAAGGCGGTCGAGCGCGCGGTGTGGAAGGTGACGTTGCCTTCCACCTTCTGCATGATCTGGTGGATATGGCCGTTGAGCACGGTGACGGAACCAAAGCCCTTGAGCAGGCCGAGCGCCTGCGCGGCGTCATCCGTGCCCCAGCCCCATTCGGGATAGATGGCCCACAGCGGAATGTGGGCGAAAACGACGATCGGCGTCGACGTGCCGACCGCTTTCAAATCATCGGCCAGCCATGCCAGCTGCTCGGGCCCGAGATTGCCGAGCCCGCCGGCCTTGAGGTTGACGACATTGACCAGCGCCACGAAATGCACGCCGTTCTGGTCGAACGAATACCAGCCGGCGCCCTTGGTGCCCTTGCCGTAGCGGTCGAGATAGGCCTTGCCATTGTCGTCGTCGATGACGTCGTGCTCGCCCGGCACATAATGCACGTCGAAGCCGGCGCCGCCGATGATCTCAGCCGCATTGTCGAACTGCGCCGCCTTGGACAGATGCGTGATGTCGCCGGTATGGATCATGAAGGCCGGCTTTTGCGGCAGCGCCTGGATCTTGCCCATCGCTTCCTTCAGCGTGTCGATGGCATGCGGGTTGGCCGCCTTGTCGAAGCCGATATGGCTGTCGGAAATCTGCAGGAAGGTGAAGCCGGTCGTCATGGCCTCGGCGGCCTGCGCCGCGCCCAAGAGGTTAAGCGATACGGGCACGCCGCCCGACATCGTCCACAGCACGCCGGTGCCAGCCCAGATCATGCATTCCAGCGCATGGCGGCGGCTGATGCCTTCGCCTTCGCGGTCGTCATCATGGTGGTGATGGGTCATGTCGATCTCCTCGACGCCGCAAGTGGCGTCTGATGAGGAGACAGACTGAGGCGGGGGTTTATTCCCGGCGGGCGCGATTTTGCCGATCACGGATTGGTGATCGACTTCATTGTCTCCGCCTCCAGGGACCAGGGCGGCTCCGGCCTGATGATCCCCGGCTCGAAAAACCAATCCGGTCAGTGGGATAAAAGCCTGTCCGGATTCAAATCCTGAAGCAGGCCTAAATTGCGCCAAGCAATGCCCATTGTCGAGGAACGCCGCTTAGATGGCGCTCACATGCATTCCTGCTCCATTGCGCGGGCGGACTTCTGGCGCGCGGCTTCGCCGACCACCGCCGCCCCCGCGCCGGCGGCAGCACCGGCGATGCCAGATGCCGATCCGCCAAATGGCACCAGTCCGATTACGCTCGAAAGGACGGCCGTTCCGGTCGCCGTCGCCTGGGCGTTCTTTGTCGCCTCGGCGCATTTCTGGCCGTTGCGCTGCACCTGTTTGCCGCTGCGGGCTTGCTGCTTCTGGGCCTTTTGCGCGCCGCGCCCGCGCGGCTGGTCCGCCAGCCCCAGCGCCTTCTGCCTGGCATATTCTTTCTTGTTCGCGGCCCTCTGCGCCGCTGACATCTCGACATCGTCGGCCATGGTCGCGGAGGTGGGGACGATAGTGGCGAAGATGAATGCGCAGATAAACAGACGTTTCAACATGACCTGTTCCTTGTTGCTGGATCAGGCCGTGCTATTGGCAACGCGACGGCAGTTCAAACCGGATCGATTTCAGTTTGATGGCTATTGTCGCGCGCCCGATCGCCCGGGATCGAAGACGTAGCCATGCTTGCGGGCGATTTCCTTGCGCGCCTGAAGGAAGATCCGGCCGATCTCGAACAGACGCTGCGTCGGCATCAACAGCAGGCGCCGGCGATCCTCGGGATCGGGCGTGCGGACCAACGTGCTGGATGCCACCATGTCGTCGATGTGCCGGCTGATCGTGACCTCGCTGGCGAACGCCTTGAAGTATGTGGCCACCTGTTTCAGCGTCAGGATCTCGCCCTGCAACCATTTGTGGCCGATCAGGGTGAAGATCATGTCGGCTTCGAAGATGCTGCGCCAGGGATGCTTGAGAAATCCGCCCTTGATCATCTGCCGGCGAAACTCGGCCCGGTATTCCAGCCAGGACACATCCCACGCCAGCAACGCGCGCTGCTCCGGGTCGAGCGCAACCTCCTGGTGCCGGTCGATGGAGAGAGCCTTATTCAATATCTCGGCGGAGCCGATCGCACTGTCCGTATCTTTCATGAGCCAATATCTTTCGTCAGCCAATATCTTCCATAATTCGAAATTCGATATCGTGAGAATAAAGCACTTTATGTTCCAGCCGCGAGCGGTTGCAACGGCCCGTTGTACTTTTCCTGGGGTCTCCTGGATTGATGAGATCGGCGTTCAGGCAGGAACGTAAGTCAGCCTGATCACGCCCTCGCCAATGTTATCGGCCGCGACAAGACGTAGCGGCGGGCGCGGACCGGCGAAGAATGGCTTGCCGTGGCCGAGAACCACGGGGTGCAGATAGAGCCGGTACTCATCGACAAGACCAAGGTCCGTCAGGCTGCCCGCCAACTCCGGTCCGGAAACGGCGATCTCGCCTTCGAGTTCATCCTTAAGGCCGCGCACCACCGCCTCGATGTCATCCTGGACAAGCGTGGCGTTGGGGCCGACGGATTTCAGCGTGCGCGACACCACCCACTTCGGTTGGCGCCGCCACGCCGCCGCGAATTCGCGGTGATCCGCGCTCCACTCCGCACGGTCTTCGTCCCAATAGCGCATCAGCTCGTAGACGCGGCGGCCATACACGCTGGCCGCAAGGCCGCCCACATGATCTATCCAGTGGCGGAAAAGAACGGGCCCCGTCGCCATCCTATCATGGTCGACATAGCCGTCCAGGGACTGGTTCATTCCAAAGACGAGTTTCGCCATGCCGCAAATCTCCATCACAAGCTGTTCAGAATAGCTTCAAAAGACATTGCGCAGAAGTGCGGCTGGACATTAACGGGCCGCCGCTTTTGTCGAAGAAAAATAGCATAAGAATTGTAACTAATTGCCTCTTCAGCCAGCGGCGGCCGTTCGCTATTGGTCCGCGCGGTATTCGCGTTCGGCCCGGCGGCGTGAGCGGGGGCGCCAGACACACAATGGAGCTTTCACCCTTCGGGCGCTCGCGTGCCCGTTGCCAGCGGAGCTTTGTCCGCGTCCGGAAAAATCGGGAGCATGAAAATTGCAGGACGGAACTTTCACCCCCCAGGGGTCGGCGGCCAGGACGCGTCTCCGGCATGCGCAATCGCCTTTGGCCGGTGCGGCGATGATCGCGCTTGCCCTGCCGGAACGGCACGCGGCGCTGTCGGGCGCGCTTGCGGCCCGGGCAACCCTGCCAGGGCTGGCACTCTGAAACTTCGGACGGACCAGAAGATGCGCCGATGGCGGCGACACTGGATGCTCGGCATCCGCGACAGGAAAAGGGTATTTCGACCATGAAGACAAGATGGGCTCTCCCCGCCCTGCTCAGCCTGCTTTGCGCGGGCTGCAGCAGCGGCGACGCGCGCATGAGTGCGTTGCGCGCCGACATGGCCGGTCGCCAGGCGGCCGCGGAACTTGCGGCCAGCCGCCCCGGAGCCACACCGGAAGACAAGGAACGCGCCAAAAGCTACGCCGCCGCGCAATCGTGCATCGATCAGTTGCAGGCGCATTCAAGGGCGACGCAGGCGGCAAACATGGCGACGAGCGCCGGAATGGCCGCTGTCAGCTTCGCCGGACCGGGCGGCGCATTGGCGGCGCGCGCGATGGCCCCGGTCAACGGCATGGCGATACGAAACCAGGGACATTACCGGGTCGCCTGCTGATGCATGCCCCCAGGAGCGCGCGGCGGTTTTGGGCGAACATGCATGAAAACAAAGGCTTGGAGCGCGGCGCTTCAGGCAACGTGCGGATGGATGATCTCGTCAGCCTTCAAGGTAGTTCACAGATGCATTGGTATATCATTCGTGCAGCCCTCGCATTGCTTGCCGCATCAGGTCTGGCCGCATGCCAGAGTTCTCAATCCAGTTTCCAGGGGGAGAATTTTTCAGGCGAAACGCGAGCCCTGGAAAAGCAGCTGAATGCCGAAGCCGCGGCGTTCGGCGCCGCTCAGGGCGCGACAAGCATCGCGGCGTCGGCCGATCCGACAGGCATTGCCAACATCGTCAAAGCCCCGGTCGCGATGGCCGCCCGCAACGCGATGGCGACAAGCGCCAACGCACGCATGGATGCCCAACTGGCCCGCGACGAACAGGCGCTCTATCGCCGCTACGGCATGAACCCCGACGGCACGCCTTCCGGAAAGAAGCCCGTCGCCGGCCAGTGACGGCGCCTTCGCGCGGACCCGCCCCGGGCGGCGGCCGATGGCGCGGCCTCGGAGCCGGCCCCATGCCCCGCCACCGTCACCCCTTCGGCGGCGCCACCTCCCAAGGGGCGATCCAGTTACCGGCGACGCGCAGCGCCACGCCGGCATCGTCCTCGATCAGCTTGCACACGGTCATTTCGCCGGCGCCCATGCCATAGCGCGCGCCCGCTTCCTTGAAGCGTTCATGCGTGGCCCGCGTCAGTTCGTTGCGCGTGCCGGTTTCCGCCAGCAACTCCTCGATCAGGCCGAGGTCCTTGAGGCACAGCGCGATCGGAAAAGACGGGTCGTAATGCCCGGCAAAGATCGACGGCACGTCGTGCTGCAAGACGAAACTGTCGGCGGCCCCGCCCTTCATCACTTCCCACCACACTTCCGGCTCCAGGCCGGCGAGCTTGGCGGTGACCATCGCCTCGCCGATGGCCGCGGCGTGGATCTTCCACAACTGGTTGTTGACCAGCTTGGCGACATAGCCATTGCCATGCTTGCCGACGCGGCGAACCTCGCCCATCGCCTCGATCACCGGCCGGACGACCTCGATATCGGCATCCTCGCCGCCGACGAACATCGGCATGTCGCCGCGTATGGCCGCGTCCACCGAACCGGTGACCGGCGCATCGACTGGATGGCCGCCCCTGGCCGAAAACGCGGCCCCCAGTTCGCGCATCAATTTCGGGCCGGAGGTGGTCAGGTCGATCCAGTATTTGCCCTGGCAGTCGGTCGACAGGAAACCATGCGGGCCGCGCACCACCTGTTCGATCTCCTTTGGCCCGAACACCATGGTGACCACGACATCGCAGCGGTCGAGCACGTCGGCCGCATGCAGCCCCGCCTCGGCCCCAGCCGCCACCAGCACCGCGGTCGCCTCGTCGCGAATGTCGTTGACGACCATGGCAAAGCCTGCCCTCCGGATGTTGAGCGCGGCGTTGCGGCCCATCATGCCGAGACCGATGAAACCCACTTTCATGGAAAACTCCCTCAAATCGCCGGCGCAGCCGCCGGCATGGTCAAGCTGCGACATGGCAAGCCGCGACGCAACTTTGGCCGGCGACATCCGATAGCCCGGGAGCGCCCGGCGCGGCGGTATCCGGCAGCGCACCGCCTCTCCGCATGCGACGCCGGACAACGCGCCGGTCTGAAACAACGGGCCGAGCCGCTTTGGCGTTGGCAAGGTGCTACCGACGAAACAGCGCCAAGGCGTCGGGACCGGCCGGGTAGCGCAACTGCCCGTACTCATCGTTGGCCGCCTGCCATACAGCCTCCGCCACGTCGGCCTCGGTCGTCACCAGCGCCGGCCGCGCGAAGGACGCCAGTATCGGCTGCGCGAAGGCCGCGTACGGTGCCGGAATGACGTCCTCGAGGTTGATATCCGTGTTCTGGGCGAAGCGCGTCGTCGGGCCATAGCCGGGCTCGACCAGCTTGACGCGCACGTTGAAGGCGCGCAACTCATGATCGAGCGATCCGGTAAAACCTTCGATCGCCATCTTGCTCGCCGTGTAGACCGAAGCGAGCGGCATGGGCGCCAGCGTGGCGCTCGACGTGACATTCACGATCACGCCCGACATCTGCTTGCGGAACCGGGGCACCACGGCCTGGGTCATGGCGATCACCCCGAATGTGTTGGTCTCGAACACCTGCCGCGTCTTGGACATGGGCGTTGCTTCCAGCGCGCCGATCACGCCGATCCCGGCATTGTTGACCAGCGCGTCGATCGGGCCGGCGGCGTCGAGGGCCGCCGCGATGCTTTCGGCGCTCGTTACGTCCAGCGCCAGCACCCTCAGGCGGTCGTCGCTCGGCAGGATACCCGGTCGTGGCGTCCGCATCGTGGCGATGACGTTCCATCCCTTGGCCAGGAAATGACGGGCGGTCTCCAGGCCATAGCCCGACGAGCAGCCGGTGATCAGTACAGTTTTCATAGCAGCGTCCTTCAGATTGCGATGACGCGACTTTTAGGCGAAGCGATCAGGACCATCTACAATTGAACGTCCATATTTCATTGGCTATAGTCCGGACAATGATCGACCCTCTTTCCGAAGTCATCGCGCTGCTGCGGCCGCGCACCATATTCGCCAAGGGCATCAGCGGCGCAGGCCGCTGGGGCGTTCGCTACAGCGACTTCGGCGAGCCCAGCTTCTGCACGGTGCTGGAGGGCAGCTGTCGGCTGCATGTCGACGGCCAGCAGCCGATCACGATGGAAGCCGGCGACTTCGTGCTCTTGCCGGCCACGCCCGGCTTCGTCATGTCGGGTTTCGAGCCGGTAAAGCCGGAGGTCATCGACCCCAGGTCGGCGCAGTCGCCGCTCGACGAGGTCCGCCATGGAAATCCCGCAGGAGATCCGGATGTGCGGCTGCTCGGCGGCTACTTCGTCTTCGATTCGCCCGACGCCGAGTTGCTGGTGTCGCTGCTGCCGCCGCTGGTGCACATGCGCGGCGCCGACAGGCTGTCGACGCTGACGCGGCTGGTGGGCGAGGAAGCCCGCGAACACCGGCCGGGTCGCGATCTCGTGCTGTCGCGGCTTGTCGAAGTGCTGCTGATCGAAGCGCTGCGTTCCCTGCAGGGCGACGGCACACAGCCGGGCCTGCTGCGCGGCCTGGCCGACACGCGCATATCCGCCGCGATACGGCGCATGCATGGCGATCCCGCCCGCCCCTGGACGGTCGTCGAACTGGCGCGGGAAGCAGCCCTTTCCCGCTCGGCCTTCTTTGACCGCTTCCTGCGCATCGTCGGCATACCACCGATGGAGTACCTGCTTGCCTGGCGGATGGCCGTGGCGAAGGACTTGCTGCGCCGCCGCGACGTGACGCTTTCAGAGGTCGCCGAACGTGTCGGCTACAGTTCCGCGAGCACCTTCAGCACAGCATTCAGCCGGCATGTGGGCCGGGCGCCCGGCGGCTATGCACGGGCGCTCACCAGCTAGGCGGCGGAACGTCCGCAACCCGCCCACCTCACCCGGCAAGCGAGCGAATGACCCGCGCCGGGTTTCCGCCCACAAGCGTGTTCGGGGGAACGTCCCTGGTGACCACCGAACCCGCCGCGACGACCGAGTTCTCGCCCACCGTCACGCCGCCGATGACGGTCGCGCCGGCCGCGATCCAGACGTTTCTCCCGATCACGATGGGCTTTGCCGTGACGCCTGCGCGCCGCCGGGAGGGCTCGATCGGATGGCCTGACGTGATGAGGCTGACATTCGGCCCGATCATCACATCGTCGCCGATGTCGAGCCCGCCAAGGTCATAGAAGGTGCAGTTCTGGTTGACGAAGACATTGCGCCCGACGGTGATGTCGGGACCGCCGGTCGTGTAGAAGGGCGGGATCAGCATGAAGCTGTCGTCCACCGTCTTGCCGGTGAGCTCGCTGAACAGGGCCCGAACCTCGTCCGCGTCGTTGTATGTCAGGCGGTTGAGCGCGGCCGTGATCGTCATCGCCCGCCTGACATTGGCCGTCATGGCCGCGGATTCCGGCGTTCTCCTGGGAATGAGGATGGTGCGGTCGTCCATGCGTTGTATCCTCTGGGTCAAACCAGCGCCCGGCGCATGACGGTCGGGCCGGGAATAGCGGAGCCTGATCATAAGGCAAAAAAACACCAGAATCAGCTCAGCCGACACATCCAGGCAATCAAGGCCGATGAGTTATCGGGATTTCGAGCGTTGCGTGTCTGCTCAGAGGTCACGATCCAGAAACACCTGGTCGAGCAACGGGATGCCGTCGACGAACAGCCCTTCCGCATAGCCGGTCGCCAGGCCGAAGGCGTCGCGCACGATCCGCTCCATGCGGAACCCCTGCTTCTGGTAGAAGCGCAGGTTGCCGGTGTCGGCGGCGGCGGTCGAAACGACCAGGCGGCGCCCGCCCCGCTCGCGGCAGAAAGCCACCGCCGCCTCGACCAGGGCGCGGCCGATGCCCTCGCCTTGCCGCGCCGCGTCTACCGCCATGCTCTTCAATTCGAACACGCCGGCCCCCTCGGCCGCGATGACCTGCACATGGCCGACAATGGCATCGGCCTCGCGGGCCACCAGCACCTCGCCGAGCGCGATATAGCCGGCGATCTGCGCAGCGGAATCGTCGGCCAGGGTGAACAGCGGCAGCAGCGCGCCGCGGTCGGCTTGATAGGTTTCGATATGCATGGGAACCCCGGCGGATGATGAGGCGTCAAGCCTCATAGGCCGCGCCGCCGCGAACGCCAAGATCGACGGTGCGACATCCCTTGATCAAGGTGTCATGCCCAGTTCGCGCAGCGCGGCCTCGGCCGCACTGTATTCGACGAAACCTGTCGGGCAATCGCTGAAGGCGACCCGGTAAAGCCGCAAAGCTTCATCGCGGTGCCCCTGCAGGCGGTTTAGCTCGGCGTTGAAAAAATTCGCCTCGCACGAATTGCCGCGTGTGGTTGCCTTGTCTGGATCGACGGCTGCCGCCAGCGTGTCGGCGGATGTCTGTTCGCCCAGCAACATTCGAACCACTGGCGCCGGCCACTTCGCCATGTCGAGCTTGCCAGTTGCTTCCCGCAACTGGCTCGCGGACCCATTGCGTCGCTCCGCAATGTCTAGCCACATTGCGGAATATGCATCATCGGGCTTGAGCGTGGCCGCCTGTTCGAAATCGGTACGCGCCTTGGCAAGCGCTCCGGAGTAAAAATAGACGATGCCTCGGTTTCTGTAAGCCTCGACTCGTTTTGGATCGAGAGCGATGGCCTGACTGTAGTCAGCAATGGCCCGGTCTTTGTCGCTTTTGCGCGCCCAGGCGGCGCCTCGGCCGTTATATGTGGCGGCGTCTTTTGGATCCAGACTGATCGCCTGATCGTAGTCCATGATGGCGCGATCGGTTTCACCCTTGCGGACCAGGGCGATACCTCGGTCCAAGTAAAAGGTGGCATTCTTAGGATCGAGGCTGACAGCCTGGTCGTAATCGGCAATAGCATGGTCGTAGTCGCCCTTGCGTGCCCAGGCTATTCCACGACCTTGATAGGCCAAAGCATCTTTCGGGTTGAGCTCGATCACCTGGTTGTAGTCCGCGATGGCGCGGTCGAAATCGCCCTTCCTTTTCCAGGCGGCCCCTCGATTGTAATAGGCATTCGCATATTTGGGATCGATACTCACCGCCTGGTCGTAATCGGCGATGGCACGATCGAGGTCTTCCTTGTGCGCCCATGCGAGGCCGCGATTGTTGTAGGCGTCAACATCCTTGGGATTGAGGGTGATCGCCTGGTCGTAGTCGGCGACGGCGCGCTCGTAGTTGCCCTTGTGCATCCAGGCGAGGCCTCGATCGTTGTAGGCACCAACATCCTTGGGATTGAGCTTGATCGCCTGGTCGTAGTCGGCGATAGCGCGGTCGTAGTCGCCCTGGTGCGCCCAGGCGAGGCCACGATTGTTGTGAGCAGCGGCATCGTTCGGATCGAGATTGATTGCCTCACCGTAATCGGCGATGGCACGATCGAGGTCTTCCTTGTGCGCCCATGCGAGGCCGCGATTGTTGTAGGCGTCAACATCCTTGGGATTGAGGGTGATCGCCTGGTCGTAGTCGGCGACGGCGCGCTCGTAGTTGCCCTTGTGCATCCAGGCGAGGCCTCGATCGTTGTAGGCACCAACATCCTTGGGATTGAGCTTGATCGCCTGGTCGTAGTCGGCGATAGCGCGGTCGTAGTCGCCCTGGTGCGCCCAGGCGAGGCCACGATTGTTGTGAGCAGCGGCATCGTTCGGATCGAGATTGATTGCCTCACCGTAATCGGCGATGGCACGATCATCATTGCCCTTGTGCGCCCAAGCGAGGCCACGATTGTTGTGAGCATAAGCATATTTCGGATCGAGCCTGATGGCCTCATCGTAGTCGGCGATGGCTCGGTCGTAATCGCCCTTGCGTGCCCAGGCGAGGCCACGATTGTTGTGAGCATCGACATCGGTTGGATCGACGTTGATAGCCTCACCGTAGTCGGCGATGGCACGATCATCATCGCCCTTGTCCGCCCACATCCGGCCTCGATTGAGGTAAGTGTTGGCATTTTCCGGATCGAGGCCGATCGCCTTGTCGAAATCGGCGATCGCGCGGTCGTATTCTTTCTTGTTCGCCCACACGACGCCGCGATTGCCGTAAGCCGACGCATGTTTCGGATCGAGGGCGATCGCCTGATCGTAGTCGGCAATGGCGCGGTCGTAGTCACCCTTGCGCACCCAGACAAGACCGCGATGGTTGCGGGCGTCGGCATCCTTCGTATCAAGGCTGATCACCTTGTCGAAATCGGCGATGGCTCGGTCATCCTCGCCTTTGTGGAACAGCACGATGCCTCGATTGTAGTAACCACCCGAAAATGACGGATCGAGGCTGATCACCTGACCATAGTCGGCAATGGCGCGGTCAAAATCATGTTGCGCGACCCAGGCATTGCCACGCTTGAAATATGCGGCCGAGCGATTGTAAGCCGGCTCGGTCGGATCCTCGATCATATGCGTGCAGGCGGCGATCCGCCGTGCAGCTTCGACGTCATTATCGCCGACACAATCGCTGCTGGCAGCCAGGGCAGGAAGGCGCAGGACGAGCAGCAGGATCATGCTCGCCAGCATTCGCCGGAAATGCCAGCGCCCGCCCGGCGCGACCGGCTTGCCCGCGCTCATCGGGAGCCCCCAATCGATTTCACAACCGATCCGAACGACAGGGTTGGTCACTGTTTGCATTTGCCCTGAACCGCCCTATTTGTCGGGATCATTCGCGCCGATGTCATCGACAGTCGCGGTATCGGACACAGCAGCAGACCCATGGCTCCGATCGTAGAGTGCGCGAACGCCCTCGCCCACCGCATAGGCCAGATAGTACAAAACCGCTGTCTTCATCATGTCCAGAAGGAAGCCGGATGTCGTGATGATCGCCAGCCAGGTCAGGCCGGGGCCCAAAGCCGAAAGAACGCCCAGGACAACGGATACAACAAGTGGAACGAGCGGCGACAACCAGCCCTTACGCCCGATCCCCAGCAGAAATGTGATCACCAGCAATATCATGACGTCCGCCCCCTCGCGGATGGCGCGAGGCCAAGTATTGCGCCCAGCCGCCATCGCAAGAATGTCTAGCAGCGTCGGAAATACTTTCCAACCACTCCACTTGACCTGTAAATCGCGCCGGAGGGCGCGGCATCGGGCGGCTACCGCAGTGCCGCGTTCCCAGCGGGACATCAATGGCGACGCCTTGTGGCAGCCGCCAAGCCATGTTTTGCCTGCGGCTCTACGCGGCCAAGGCGGCCGTCACTTCAACCTCTGCCTCGACTCCGACCCCGGCAACCGGCGTCGTGCTGCCGGCGCTGTTGCCAACCACGTAGAGCCGACGGGCAGGATCATAGCTGATCGAGACATGTTCGCCCGGAGCAAGATCATGCAGCCGCGCACCGGGCACGAATCCGAATTTCGACCCGTCCGGCAGGGTCACGAAGCCGTCTTTCCTCCGCCGGCGGCCGCAGGATCGCGCTTCGGTCCGGATGCTGTTGCGGACGCCCAGGGGAAACAGGGTCCTGGTCGGAAAGCGCTTTGTCATGAACACTCCCCCCGGTGCTGCGCGACGGCATCTGGCCTCGCTTTACGAACGTCAACCGCAGGGTCGTGGAAAAGCCGGCCGCGCGCATCCCCCAAATGGGTGATTCCAGCGGCCGTTCAGGCCAGGCAACCTATTGGCCGAACTTGGGCCGGGCCGTTTCGATGGCGCTGCAGCCATTCCGGGAGTGGCCGCTTTCCGATCGGAAACAGATCGCCAGTAAACTTCAGCATTTCGCGCCTGACACCGCGGGGCTGGCGGGCGCAGGAACCGGCCGAGGCTCGCATAGTTCTTGCGCGGGCCCTTGACCCGCCACGCCTCGGCCCATTCGTCCGGCCCGCGAAACAACAGGCGCCCGAGATAGAGATCGGCGCCGCAATCATGCCGCACGCTCTGCGAGGCGCGCCCGTCAAGGCTGATGAATGCGGAGCCGTCGGCGCGGAGGACCGCAACGGCGTCCGTGCGCCTGTCCAGCCTGTAGCTGCGGCTCGCCGGCAGCGTGCGCTCGCCGATCTGGATGTCGCCGGTTTCCTCGAACGCATCCGCCGTCACGACAGCCTGCCCTGAAAACACGAAGCGTGTGCCGGCCAGGAAGTCGATCACCGTGCGGCGAACGCGCCAGGCGCCCATCAAGGCATCGTGCCTTGCCGGCGTATCTCCTTGTGCGGGGCCATCGTTCATGAAGACGTCCTATGGTCATCCACCAGCGTTCGCGGAATGGCGCGTCCGGCGGCTTTCACCGGGTGATGAAGAGTCAGGTCGCCGCCACTGCCCCGGAATGTCGCGAAGTGACCCGACAAGACTAGCAGATAATAATCGGCTCCGCGCCGTTTTCGACCCTCCAGCGGCGGCCGGCGCGCGCGGGTTCTACGTTACCTTCGTATCTGAAAAATTCACCAAGTACTGTTGGAAAATAAACTTCCGGTCCGCCTTTGAGCGCGGCCGTTCTGTCTGTATCTTTACCGTGAGGATTTCTGCTTTTGTTCTTTCATTGCCGGTTTCGCCAAACAACAGGGCGGCCGGGCGGAGGAAACACATGGCTCAGGTCGAGACGGCACCAGGCATCGCTCCCGCGCCGCTCCAGGCGGACCCCGCGAAAAAGCGTCTCGACTGCGACATCGTCATGGCCGGCGGCGTCACGTCGGGCATCATCTATCCCGGCGCGGTGGCAATGATCGCCAGGCGCTACGCCTTCCACTCCATCGGCGGCACGTCGGTGGGCGCTATCGCGGCCGCGATCACCGCGGCGGCGGAATATGGCCGCCGCACCAACCTCAACCCCGGTGCCTTCGGCGAACTCGAACAGATGCCGAAGGAGCTTGGCCAATACGCCGATGACGGCCACACGCGGCTCTTCCACCTGTTCACGGCCGAACCGGAGACCAGGCGGCTGCTGAGCCTGATAGGCCCCCTCTTCAGCGGCGGGAAAGGCCGCGCCGGGGCCCTGCTGTCGGCGTTGTCGTCATGGCAGATCGCGATCCCCACCGGCCTTGCCCTGTTCGCCGGCCTGGCCGCCGCGTTCGTGCTCGGCCAGGGCGGCCATGGGCTGCTCGCCCTGGCGGCCGGGGTCGCGGCGTTGGCGCTGGCGCTGGTCATCCTGACCGTGATGTTCGTGGTCATGCTGTACTGGGCGTGGCTGCCGGCATGGCGCGCGAATTTCTACGGCATCTGCACCGGCCTGTCCTCGCCGCGGCTCACTGCGCCGGCGGGAGCCAATCCCTTCGAGGGGCTGACACCGTGGATCCACCGCAAGGTCCAGTCCGCCGCCGGGCGGCCGCTCGACGACGTGCCGGTGACCTTCGGCGATCTGTGGAGCGCTCCCGATCCCGATGGGAAGAAAACCGAGCCTTGGGAAAACGGCACCGTCGTCAACCCCGCCAGTCCGCGCTCCATCGACCTTGTCATGGTTGCCAGCGACATCAGCCGCAACCGCTCCGCGCAGCTTCCTTTCCTGGAAACGCCCTCGACCCTCTATATCGAGAAGGCCGTGCTCAGCAGCTATTTTCCGTTGCCGATCGTCGAGTGGATGCTGAAAAATGCCGGTTCGCCCGAGAACAACGTTGAGCAGCGTGATGACGTGATCCGCTTGCCGAAACCGCAGGACCTGCCGATCGTCTTCGGCGCGCGGCTGTCGCTCAGCTTTCCGTTCCTGCTGGCCGCCCTGCCGCTGATGACGCCGGACTACGCCCACAAGCCCAAGGGCAAGCCATACCGGCTGCGCAGGGTGTGGTTCTCTGATGGCGGCCTGACCTCCAACTTCCCGGTGCATTTCTTCGACAGCCCGGTGCCGACGCGGCCGACCTTCTGCCTCAACCTGATCGACTACGAGGCCGACGTTCCCGTCCAGCACGGCGACAGCGATGCCGACATGACAGAGGAGGCGTCGCCCGATGCCGACCAGCCGGTGGCGCAGGCCCGCTCGGCCGAACGCGAGATTGCCAGCCGCCCGAAGATCGTGCCGCAAAGCGATCCAAAGCCCGGAGACGCGGTCTGGAAAATGGTCTCGATGGCGACCGGCAACAACATGACGCCCGCCCCCTTCACCTCCTTTGATGAATCGAAGGGCGCCGGGCTGCTTTCCTTCATCTTCACGCTGGTCAACACGGCCCGCTTCTGGAGCGACAACGAAATGGTCATCGCGCCCGGCATCCGCGAGCGCGTCGTCAACATCGCGCTACGGCCGGACGAAGGCGGCCTCAACCTCGACATGCCCGCCAACACGCTGGACGATCTCGACTATCGCGGCCGCGCCGCGGGGCTGTTGATCGCGGCACGGTTCGATCCGCTGGCGCCGGCCGACCCGAAGACCGGCAAGGCGAACGTCAACGTCTTCGCCAATCACCGCTGGGTGCGGTTCCGCAACTTCATGGCGTCGTTCGAGGACAGTTCACGGCGCTTCGCCGCCTCTCGGCGCAAATCCGACGCGGCGGCGGTCGAGCAGCACGAATCCGTCCTTGACACCATGATCGCGGGACAGGCCCCCGAAAAGATCGGTTATCCGGTCCTCGTCGCGGCACGCGATTTCTTCCGCCGCTCGATGGACGCGCTCGAACAGCTGGCGCTGACCATGGCGGCCGCGACGCGCGCCGACAAGGCCATCGCCTTCGACCAGGCGCGCGGCCCAGACGGCAAGAGCCCAAGGACCGCGGCACCCCGCCCCAGCATGCGCGCCAGGCTGCGCCCGCTCGCCAATGACGATCCGCGCGCCGAAATCGCCGATCTTCCCGACCAGCGATAGCAGCGGCGATCCGGCTTGCCCGCGCCAGCGCCGCCGCACCGCGCCCCGCCTGGCCTTGATTCACATCAAGGTGGCCCTGTGCCCGAACTGGCAGGGAAATTATATCAGGTGAGCCTCCCGAGGCACCCGCCATCCCAAGGGCGCGCATCGGCACTCGGATGCCCCCTTGCACAACAGGTCGCATCATCATGTACAAGCATCTGCTAATCGCCACCGACGGATCGGAACTGGCCGAGAAGGGCGTTGCCCATGGCCTCGAACTGGCCCGTGCTCTCGGCGCCGCTGTTACTTTCGTCAATGTCACCGAACCGTTCCCGATCCTTGCCTGGGGCGGCGCCATGGCCGGTTATGCCGCCGGGGACGAATTCGCCGCCTATGCGGAAAGCGCGCGGCAGTACGCCAAGGAGATGCTCGGCAAATGCGAGGCGTCCGCCGATGCCATGGGCGTTCACGCCAAGGTCCTTCATGTCGAAAACAGGAAGCCCGCCGAGGCGATCCTGGAACTTTCGCGGACCCATGGCTGCGACCTGATCGTCATGGCCTCGCACGGGCGCCAGGGTCTGGGAAAGTTGCTTTTGGGCAGCCAGACGGCGGAAGTGCTGTCCTACACCGAGATTCCGGTTCTGGTGGTTCGCTAGAAAGACCTGAGCGCGGCGGGCGGGAACCCATTCGCAAGATTGTCGGCGGATCGGATCGGCCTCCGCTATAGTCGGGGCCACCACCGAGCCTGAAAACCCTCCGGAGGCATGATGAGCCGCCTGCACGTTGAAAATCACCTTGTCTCGCGCATCGGCTGGCTGCGCGCGGCAGTTCTTGGGGCCAATGACGGAATCGTTTCGACGGCGAGCCTGATCGTGGGCGTGGCTTCGGCCGCTGGAGGCAGTTCGCAGGCGCTGGTCGCCGGCATCGCCGGGCTCGTGGCGGGCGCCATGTCGATGGCGGCCGGCGAGTATGTCTCGGTGAGTTCGCAGTCGGACACCGAGAATGCCGACCTCGCCCGCGAGCGGGAGGAGCTCAGGAGCGAGCCGGAGGCCGAACGCGAGGAACTGGCGCAGGTCTATGTCAAGCGCGGGCTGGAGCCGGGCCTTGCCCGCCAGGTGGCCGACCAACTGATGGCCAAGGATGCGCTGGCCGCGCACGCCCATGACGAACTGGGCATCAGCGAGATGACCACGGCGCGTCCGATCCAGGCAGCGCTGACCTCGGCGGCGAGTTTCAGTGTCGGCGCGGCGATGCCGCTGGCCATGGTGCTGGTTGCACCGCCCTCCATCCTGGTGCTGGCTGTTTCCGTCGCCTCGCTGCTTTTCCTCGCATTGCTTGGCGCCATCGGCGCCAAGGCGGGTGGCGCCAACATACTGCGGGCGACACTGCGCGTCACCTTCTGGGGCGCCTTCGCCATGGCCCTGACCGCCGGCATCGGTGCGCTGGTCGGCAAGGCCGTATAGGCCATCCGCCGGACCGGCCGACCAAAGGCGTTCGCAAGAGCCGGTTCCTGTAGTGAAGAGTATCGTCAACCGGTGGATATCGACTCCCGCATGACCGCATCAAGCCGACCCGACCTCAGCGATATCCATGCCGGCGACTGGGTCGATCGCCGGCTGCCTGCGGCGTGGCGGCCCTACACCAGGCTCGCGCGGCTGGACCGGCCCGTTGGCGTGTGGCTGACGCTGTTTCCCTGCCTTGCCGCGCTCATCCAGGCCTCGCATGGATTTCCAGCAGCCTGGCAATTGATCGTCTTCTGCCTCGGCGCCCTGCTGATGCGAAGCGCCGGCTCCACCGTCAACGATATCGCCGACCGCAACTTCGATGCGCATGTCGAACGCACCCGCTTCCGCCCCCTGGCCAGCGGCCAGCTCCGCACCCGCCAGGCCATCGGCTTTCTGGTTGCCGAACTGGCGCTCGCCGCCTCGCTGCTGTTCTTCCTCAGCCCCTATACGCGCCTGATCGCGCTCTGCGTGCTGCCGCTCGTCTTCATCTATCCGCTCTGCAAGCGCTTCACCCATTGGCCGCAGGCCGTGCTGGGCGCGGCGTTCAACTGGGGCATGCTGATGGCGTGGGCCGAGGTCACCGGCCACGTGCCTGTCGGAGCGGTCATCATGTGGATCGGCGCCATCGCCTGGCAGATCGGCTACGACACCGTCTATGCCTATGTGGATGTAAGGGATGACACCCGCCTCGGCCTGAAATCGACGGCGATCCTGTTCGGCCGGAACGGCAAGGCCTGGGTGGGCCTGTTCTACGCCCTCACCGTCGCGTCATGGTCGCTGGGCGGCTGGCTGTCGGGCATGTCACTGCCCTACGCCGCCGGAATGGTCGTCGTCGCCGCGCATCTCGCCTGGCAGACATGGCGTATCGACTTGCGGCGCCCGGAGCTGAACTTCCGACTCTTCCTGTCGAACATCCTGACCGGCGTGCTGCTGGCGGGCGCGGCACTGGCCGGGACATTGTAGGCCAGCGCACCTGTCGGCCCCTTAGCCTCTCAGCTCTCGTAGAGACCGCTTTCCACCGCCACGCGGCGATAGGCGGCGCCGGCCGTAAAGCCGCCGTCGATGAGGAAATCCTCGCCGGTGATGAAACTCGAATCCTCGCTGGCCAGGAACAGCACCAGCTTCGCCACTTCCTCCGGCGTGCCGCTGCGCTTCATCGGAGTCAAGTCGATCATCGGCTTCAGGTGCGGCGCGTTGGCGTTGAGCCCGGTGACGATCAGTCCGGGGCAGACGCTGTTCACCCGGATGCCCCAGTCGACATATTCCATCGCCGCCGTGCGGGTGAGCCCGCGCACGCCCCATTTGCTGGCCGTATAGGCCGGGTCGTAATGGCCGGAAAAGGCGCTGTTGGACGAGATGTTGACGATGCTGCCGCCGCCGTTTTCGCGCATCAGCGGGGCCGCCGCCTGGATGCCGAGGAAGGTGCCGGTAAGGTTGATGCCGATCAGCCGTTCCCAGGCATCGAGCGGCGTGTCGTTGAGCGACTTGCGGTTGATGATGCCGGCATTGTTGACGAGAACGTCCAGCCTGCCCTTCCAGCCGCGCACCGTCTCTATGGCGCCTTCCCAGGCCTGCTTGCTGGACACGTCAAGCGCCACGAACCGGGCCTCGTGCCCATCGGCGATAAGCGACTGCACCAACGCTTCGCCTTCCGCTTCCAGCACGTCGCAGACCAGTACGGCGGCGCCCGCCTGCGCCAGCAGCCGCGCCTCCGCCTCCCCCTGTCCACGGCTGGCGCCGGTGACAATGGCTACTCGACCTTCAAGACTTCTCATCTGCGTTTTCCTGCTGTCCGACAGAGCAATTCCAGGAAAAGTGTGAAGCGGTTTTCCGTCCGGAATTGCGTCAAAAAAGATGGTGCGGGTCAGGCCCGCGCCGCGATGGTGCGCTGCGTCTGGATGCCGAGCCCGGCGACGCCGAGCCGCATCGTCTGGCCGGCCTTGAGGAACAGCGGCGGCTTCTGGCCCAGACCGACGCCGGGCGGCGTGCCGGTGGCGATGATGTCGCCGGGCTCCAGCGTCATGAACTGGCTGATGTAGCTGACGAGATGGGCGACGCCGAAGATCATCGTCCTGGTCGAGCCGTTCTGCCGGCTGACGCCGTCGACTTCCAGCCAGAGGTCGATCGCCTGCGGGTCGGCGATCTCGTCACGCGTCACCAGCCACGGGCCGATCGGGCCGAACGTGTCGTGGCTCTTGCCCTTGGTCCATTGGCCGCCGCGCTCCGACTGGAAGGCGCGTTCGGACACGTCGTTGACCACGCAATAGCCGGCGACATGGCCAAGCGCCTCGGTCTCGTCGACATATTTGGCCCGCTTGCCGATGACCACGCCAAGCTCGACCTCCCAGTCGGTCTTTTGCGAGCCCCTGGGGATTTCGATGTCGTCATCGGGGCCGCACAACGCCGTCGTCGCCTTCATGAACAGGATCGGCTCGGCCGGCGGCTCCTTGCCGGTTTCCCTGGCATGGTCGGCATAGTTCAGCCCGACGCAGATCATCTTGCCGACCTTGCCGACGCAGGCGCCGATGCGCGGATTGCCCTCGACCAGAGGCAACGTCTCCGGATCGAGTGCGGCGAGCCGCGCCAGCGCCTCGTCGCCCAGCGCCTCGCCGGCAATGTCGGCGACCACGCCCGAGAGATCGCGCAGCAGGCCGTCCCCGTCGAGCAGGCCCGGTTTCTCCTGCCCGAGCGGGCCGAAACGCAGAAGCTTCATGTCATGTCCTTGCTGTCGGAACAGGCCGTCGGCCCATCCCCTGCCCGTGTCATTGGAAGTTGGTTCAGTAGAAATCCGGCGCCTTCTTCAGCGTCGCCCATTGCGGCCCGTCATGGCCGGCCACCACCAATGCGTCGGTCTTGGCCTGCACGGCGCGCAGCTTCTTCACCGAGCGCACGGAATCGATGGTCGAATGCAGCGCGCCCGGCAGCGCGCGCTCCTCCCAATGGTCGAGCGTGTCGGCGGCATCGACGGCCAGCAGCACCGACTGGCCGCTGGAGGTCCGCACCAGGATCGACTGGTGGCCGATCGTGTGGCCGGGCGAGCGGATCAGGATGATGGAGCCGTCTCCATAGAGATCGTAGAAATCGCCCCAGGCATCCTCGAGAATCAGCCACTTCAAATTGGGATTGTCGAAATCCTTGCGCACATAGGCGAGCACCGCGAACCAGTCCGGCGTGAAGGCATATTCATATTCGATGCGCTGCACGACATGGGTGGCGTTCGGGAAACGGCCGACGGCGCCGACATGGTCGAGATGCAAATGCGAAAGCACGACATGCTTGACGCTGTCGACGGAGAATCCGAGCTTTTCGATCTGCGCCACGCAGCCCTGCTCCGGCGTCAGCACCGGGGTGAAGAACTCCGCCACCTTGCCCCAATGGCCCTTGGCATCGGTGGCGCATTCCACCGGCGTGCCGCCGTCGATGATCACGTTCCCCTTGGGGTGGGTGATGAAATAGAAGGGAACCGGGATCTCGAAATCGGCATCGCCGCCCTGGTTGAGATAGATGTCGTGATACTTGCATTTCAGAATGCCGGTATCGAACATGTAGAGACGGATATCAGTCATCATTTCCTCCCGATCGGGTTTTCAGGCGCGCCTATAGCCAGCCAGCGTCGCATCGTCGACATCGGCCAGATTGACCACGATGTTGTCGGGCGTGCGTGTCGTCAGCCAGACCAGGTCCTCGGTCGTGCTCATATTGACCTCGACATGCGGCATGTGCGGCGGCACGAAGACGAAATCACCCTCCTCCATATCGAGATATTCCGCATAGTCGTCGCCGAAATAGATGCGGCCCTTGCCCTGCAGCACATAGCCGCCGGTCTCGGCCTCGCCATGGTGATGCGGCAGCGAGCGATAGCCCGGCTTGTTCGACACCTTGCCGAACCAGATTTTCGTCGCCGGCGTGTGCTGCGGGCTGACGCCGGAAATGCGCACCGCGCCGCCGGACTGGCCGGTGCCGGCATGTTCCTGATCCTTGCGGGTGACGACGGGGACAAGCTTCGCGCTCATGTCTGCTCCTTGTATTTCGGTCTTGGTGGGTTTCCGGTCCGCGACCGGAAGGTCACTTGATGAAAGGGTATTTCTTGCGGTCGATGGTCGAGGCCACGGCCAGGATGATGACGAGGCCCTTGACGATCTCCTGCGTGAAACTGCTGACCTCGGTGACATCCATGCCGTTGGACAGGATGGCAATGACGAGAACGCCGAGGATGGTGCGCTGCGGCCCGCCAATGCCGCCCGAAAGGGCCGTGCCGCCCATGACGATGGCCGCGATGGAATCGAGCAGCATGTTGGCGCCCGCGGCCGGCGTGCCCGCCCCGACCTGCGCGGTGAGCAGCACGCCGGCCATGCCGCAAAGCGCGCCGGACAGCATGAAGGCATAGACCTTGTAGCGATTGACCGGCACGCCGGAATTGGCGGCCACGATCTCACCGCCGCCAATGGCGAAGAGATAGCGACCAAGCACCGTCTTGAAGGCGATGAAGGCAAGCGCCGCCGCGCTCAGCAGCGCCACCAGGATGATGGTCGGTACGCCGGGAATGAGCTCCGAGTTGACGAAATTGGTGAGGCTGAGATCCATGAACATGATCGACGAGCCCCCGCAGATCATGTTGGCGATGCCCGACAGGATCGACAGCATGCCGAGCGTGACCAGGAAGGACGGCACTTTCAGCGAGATCAGCGTCACGCCATTGATCAGCCCGACGGCAATGCCCGTGCCGATGCCCGCCGCGATCGCCACCACCGGGCCTGCGGCGTCGATGGTAAGCGCGGCGACGATGCCCGAAAGCGTCACGATCGAGCCGACCGACAGGTCGATCGAGCCGATCATGATCACCATCGTTCCGGCCAGCGCCACCAGAAGCAGCACCGAGGACTGGCGGCCGATGTTCACCGCATTGTCGAAGGTGGCGAAGTTGGGATTCTGCAGCGCGAAGAAGACCACCAGCGCGAGGATGACCAGCACCGGATAGAGCGCGATCGCGTTCCTGGCGATCCATCGGCGCCATGCCGGCGAAGCGGTTGCGATTGTGGGTTGGGACACTTTGGCTTCCATCTGTTCACACCATGTGCGGCACGACGGCCGTCTCGGCGGGCTTGTCATGCGCGGGCGCGTTGATCTCGGCCGAGATCGAACCCGACCTCAGCGTGACGATGCGGTTGGAGAGGCCGATGATCTCCGGCAGATTGTCTGAGATCAGCACGATGGCGACGCCCTGCTTGGCCAGTTCGCGAAGGAGGATGTAGATCTCCTCCTTGGCGCCGACATCGAGGCCGCGGCCGGGATCGTCGAGCACGAACACCTTGATGCCGCGCGCCAGCCATTTGGCGAACACTACCTTCTGCGCATTGCCGCCCGAAAGATTGCGGATCTGCACGGCGCGGCCAGGCGTGCGCACGCGCAGCCTCTTGATCCAGCTGTCGGTGACCTCAGCCTGGCGGCGGCCCGACAGCACCGGCCATTTGCCGATGCGAAACGAGCGGATCGACGGCAGCGTCAGGTTCCACTCGATCGAATGCATGCCGATGACCCCAGCGATGTTGCGCTCGGCCGGCACGAAGCCGACATCGGCCGCCAGGGCATCCGCGCGCGATCCCGGCTTCAGCCGCTTTCCCTTCACGGAAATCTCGCCGCTGGCCGGCCGGATCGCGCCGGTAATGGCATTGCCCAGCACCGTCTTGCCCGAGCCGAGCACGCCGGCAATGCCGACGATCTCGCCGGCCTGCACCGACAGCGAGACATTGTGGAGTTGCCCAGGCACGTTGAGGGAGCGGACATCCAGCACGATCTCGCCGATATCCTCGCGCTGATCGGCCTCCTTGTAGTAACCCGCCGAGCGCGGCCGCCCGACGATCGCCTCGTGCAGCATGTCGGGCGTCGCCTCGCTCACCCGCCAATGACCGTTCACCGCGCCGTCCTTCAGCGCCGTGACATGGTCGCAGACGGCGAACACATCCGACAGACGGTGCGAGACCAGGATGATCGAGGCCTTGTCGCGCCAGCGCCGGATGGAGTTGAACAGGATCTGCGTCTCCTTCTCCGACAGCGCGCTGGTCGGTTCGTCCAGCAGCACGATCGGTTCGACCGGATAGATCCGACCGAGCGCGAAGGCCTTGGCGATCTCCACCAGTTGACGCTCGCCGAAGGCCAGATCGCCGGTCACCGCCATCGGGTCGATGGCGATGCCGAGATCGGCAAGCACATCGCGGGCCAGCGCCGCCATCGCTGCACTGCTAAGGATGCCCGCCCGCGCAAACCCCCGCTCGCGTCCAAGCAGCATGTTTTCATAAACGCGCAGATTGGCGATCAGCCCCTGCTCCTGGAACACGGTGGCGATGCCGGCGCGCGCGGCCGCCAACGGCGAACCCGGGTCGACGGTGGCGCCGTTGACCCTGAGTTCGCCGTCCGTCTGGAGGACGGTTCCATTGATGATCGAGATCAGCGTCGACTTGCCGGCGCCGTTCTCGCCGATCAGCCCCAGCACGCTGTGCCGCGCCAGCGTCAGGTCAACGGCGCGCAGCGCCGCCACCGGACCATAGTGCTTGCTGACACCGCTGAGCGCGAGTGCCGGAACGACCGTGTTCATGGCTTGGTCAATCAGGGCTTGGGTCAATCAGGGCTGGCTGCAATCGTACCGCCGATCAGGCCTTGACCGGCCCGGTCTTGTAATGCGCGGCGTAGAGCGCATCGACCTTGGAGAATTCGCCCTTGTCCTTCGCGCCGGCATAGGCGGCGTTGAGGCGCTCCTTGCCATCGGGGAACGGACCCCAATAGGTCTCGGGTTCGATGGCGGTGATCTTGTTTTGCGGATCCCAGGTCTCGGGGTTGAGCGTGCGGCTCATCAGAGCCCAGTCGAACGGCTTGGAGCCCTCGCCATAGATCGCCTTTTCGATGCCGCCGGCGTTTTCGGCCGTGGCGAGCGCCGAGCCGGTGAACAGGAGCCGCTCGCCCAGCGTCGGCTTCCAGCCATTGAGCGCGTCGAAGGCCAGCACCGCGGTGAAGCCCGCGCCATAGGGCGGCAGCGAGGTGTGCGTGGCCACCATCTGCTCGCCCTTGGCCACTTCGCGCAGGCCTTCCGGCAGGCCGTCGACACCCGACACCTTGACGTTCTTGAGGTTGCGCTCGCGCAGCACCGAGAGCACGCCCAGCGCCATGTTGTCGTTCTGCGCGAACACGCCCTTCATGTCGGGATGGGCGGTGACCATCGACAGCATCACCTTGCGGGCCTGCTCGCGGTCCCAGTTGGCATGCAGCCCGCCGACGATCTTGATGCCGGGGAATTGGGCGGCAGCCTGCATCAAGCCGGCCGTGCGGTATGAATCGGTCGGTGTCGCGAGACCGGCGATATGAACGATCTTGCCCTCGCCGCCGACGCTCTTGAACAGCGCCTTGGCCACTTCATAGGCGCCCTCGACCGAGTTCGGCGTGACGAAGGAGACGTAGAAATCGCCGATGTCCGGCGGCGTGAACCAGGCCGGCGATTCCCAGCTCGGCACGTAATGGATCGAATTGTCCTGGCAGAATTTCGCCACCGTCGGCAGCGAGCCGGCCGGCTCGACGCAGCCGATCAGCATCTTGGCCGAGCTCGCCGGCAGGCTGCGCACCTGCGACAGCTGGCGAGCGGTGTCGTTCTGGTGGAACAGCTCCTGCTTCTCGAGGCCGAGCGACTCGGCTGCGGCGCCAAAGGCGCGCGTCCACACCGACCAGTAGTCGTTCGACGGCGTCGATACCTGGTTGGCGATCTTGCCGCGAATGACGGTCGCGGCCTGCGCCATGCGCGTCACCGCCGGCGTCATCGCCAGCGAAATGCCGGCGGCGCCCATCAGCTTCATGAAGGTCCGGCGCCCCACGCCGTCCTCCAGCGCATGCAGGGTCGCAAGCATGTTCAGTTCCTTGTCGCTCATCAGGTTTCCTCCCGTTTGCAGAATTTCAATTAATTCTCACATTACGATAATTCATAATTTTTTTGATTGTCAAGCGGCACAATGAGAGCCTGCGGAGGCTCGCGTTCCGGCCAGGGCACACCAGCCATGATCAGAACTCGCGGCAAATCAGCCTTTTCATGGAATTATCGGGAGCTCCGGAATCAATCCGGCAGCTTTGCCAGCCTTTCACGATGCCGGCATCCCGGCGCTTGACAGCGCATATTTCAAACAATTATCGTATTATGATAAATTACAGGAGAAATGATGCTCGACGGGAAAGTAGCAGTGATCACCGGCGCGGCGCATCCGGCAGGCATCGGTTTTGCCGTCGCCAGTACATTCGCCGCCTCCGGCGCCCATGTGGTGATCGTCGACCTCGACCAGGCCGCCTGCGAACAGGCGGCGGCGACCATCGCCGCCGAAAAGCCGGCACAGGGCCTGCCGCGCGCCATCGGCATGGCGGCGGATGTTCGCGACAAGGCCGCGCTGCGCGACGTCGTCGCGATGGCCAAGGCACGCTTCGGCCGGCTCGACATCGTCGTCAACAATGCCGGCATCGCGCAGGCCCGGAAGGTGCTGGAGATATCGGACGAGGATTGGGAGGCGACGCTCGACATCAACCTGCGCGGCATGCTGAACATGGCCCAGGCGGCGATCCCCGCCATGGAGGATGGCGGCGCCATCATCTGCCTCGCCTCGATCGCGGCGCAACGCGGCGGCGGGCTGCTGGGCGGCCCGCACTACGCGGCGTCCAAGGGCGGCGTGCTGGCGCTGGCCAAAAGCATGGCGCGCGAGCTTGGCCCTCGCAACATCCGCGTCAACTGCGTCAACCCCGGCATCATCATCACCCAGATGAACGCCACCGCTTTCGACGAGCCGACGCAGCGCCTCTTCATCGAGGGCATCCCGCTCGGCCGCTTCGGCGCGCCGCGGGATGTCGCCAATGTCTGCCTGTTCCTGGCCTCGCCCTTGTCGGGCTACATCACCGGCAGCGCCATCGACATCAATGGCGGCATGCATATCCATTGATCTTGGCCATGATCATGGCGGGCCAAGCACGCCGCTTGGCGTTGTGAAGTTGACGCCCGGCGGCGGTGCTCCCATACACTGTCGTTACTGATTTGAAACTTTGGGGATATTTGCAGGCGGTTGCGGCACTTTCGCCGCCGGCCAGCGCAGCCGGGAGTTCGCTCTTCCTATGGACAGCCTTACGCGCATGGTCGCCATTTTCGACCTGTTTGACGGCGACCGCACGGCGCTGACCGTGGAGGAGATCGCCGCCGAGCTGAACTGCTCGGTGCCCACCGCCTATCGCTACTTGAAGACGCTGAGCTCCGCCGGCCTGATCGCGCCCGACATCCAGCGCGGCTTCACGCTGGGCTCCCGCATCATCCAGCTTGACCGCCAGATCCGCCTCAACGACCCGCTGCTGCACCGCGCCGGCGACGTGATGGACGACCTCATCACGCGGGTGAAGGGCAATTTGATGGTCTGCGCCTATTATGGCAAGAACGTCGTCTGCATCGCGCAGGCGTGGCCGGACCGCACCGTCTTGACCAGCTACGATCGCGGCCGCCCGATGCCGCTGCTGCGCGGCGCCGCCGGCAAGGCCATCCTCGCCCATCTGCCCGACCACCGGCTGCGCAGCCTGATGCTGGCCAATGCCGCCGAGATTTCCGCCGCCGGCCTCGGCAATGACTGGGCAAGCTTCCGCAAGACGTTGAAAGCGATCCGCCAGCAGGGCTATTCCTTCTCGGCCGGCGAGGTCGACAGCCGCAATGCCGGCATCGCCGCGCCCATCTTCAACACAGAAAAGCGCATCCTGGGCAGCCTCGTCATCGTCGTGCCCATCGCCGACCTCGCGCAGGACCAGATCCCCGTCATCGCCCGCCAGATCATCGACGGCGCCGGGGCGATTTCCGGCTAGACCACGCGCGTTCCCGTACCCTTCCCGCACGCGTCCCGCATTGGAGACGCCAACATCATTGACGGATCGGCTTCACTCGATTATAGAACCGATTAGTTCCAGAACTTATTGGTTCCATAAATGGCTGTTGAATTCTCCCTCGACCACACATTCGCGGCCCTCGCCGATCCGACCCGCCGGGCCATTCTTGCCCGGTTGCTCGACGGCGAGGCCTCGGTCGCCGAACTGGCGCAGCCCTTCGCGCTGACCGTGCGCGCCGTCTCCAAACATGTCGGCGTGCTCGAGCAGGCCGGCCTCGTCACCCGCAGCCGGGCGGCGCAAAAGCATCTCAGCCGCATCGAGCTTACGCCCCTGCGCGACATCGACCGCTGGCTGGACGATTACAGAAAGCTCTGGGAAGGCCGCTTCGACCGCATGGAGGATCTGTTGCGGCGCGAGGCGGACAAGACGCCATGAGCGCCTCCGGGCCCTTGGAGGCAGCCGCCGACCGCAGCTTCGCCATAGAGCGGACCTTCAACGCGCCGGTCGGACGTGTCTTCCGGCTGTGGACCGACCCGGCTCTGGTGGCGCGATGGTGGGGGATCAGGGACTGCACCATTCCCCATTGCGTGCTGGACGTGCGCGTCGGCGGCCGCTGGCGCATCGACATGCGCACGCCGAGCGGCGCGCTCTACCGCAATCAGGGCAGCTATCTCGAAGTCATCGAAAACCAGCAACTGAGCTACAGCGACGAGCCGGACCCCGAAATCCGCGAATGGGCCGGCAAGCCACCGGGGCAGAGCCGCCACACCGTCATCTTCACGCCCCAGGGCAAGCGAACCCATGTCCATTTCGAGGTGACGCTGGCCAGCCGCGCCGACCGCGAGCGCTTGCTGGCGCTGGGCATGCGCGGCGGCTGGACGCAGAGCTTCGACCGGCTGGAGCAGCTGATAGAGGGAGCCGACCATGCTGGCTGAGACCGCCCGAAGCCCGACGACGCAATCCGTCCTGTCGAGGGACGGAACGCCGATCGCCTTCGAGCGCCGGGGCTGGGGCCACCCGCTCATCCTCGTCGACGGCGCGCTCTGCTCGCGAACCATGGGGCCGAGCGGCCCGCTGGCCAAGGCGCTGGAAAACCATTTCACCGTTTTCCGCTACGACCGCCGTGGCCGTGGCGACAGCGGCGACGCCGCGCCCTACGCCGTCGAGCGCGAAGTCGAGGATATCGACGCCGTTTTGCAGGCCGCCGGCGGCGAGGCCTATGTCTGGGGCATGTCGTCGGGCGCCATGTTGGCGTTGATGGCAGCAAGCCGCCTGTCCGGCATCGCCAGGCTGGCACTCTACGAAGCGCCGCTGATCGTCGACGACAGCCGCGCGACCACGCAGGCCGACTGGGCGACGATCGCTGCCGCCGTCGCCGAGGGCCGGCGTGGCGATGCCGTGACAGCCTTCCTCAAATCGGTGGGCATGCCCAGCCTTCTGATCCTGTTCATGAAGCTGACGCCGATCTGGCCGAAGCTGAAGGCGGTGGCTGACACCTTGCCCCATGACGGCGACATGGTCGCCCGCGATCAACTGGGCAAGCCGCTGGACCCGGCACGCTGGGCCTCGATGACCACCCCCACGCTGGTGACCGATGGCGGCAAGAGCCCCGCCTGGATGCGGCATGGCAACAAGGCGCTGGCCGAAGCGCTTCCCAATGCAAGCTACCGGACGCTGCCCGGCCAGAATCATATGGTGAAGGCCGCCGCGCATGTGCCTGTGCTGACAGGCTTTTTCAACGGGCGGGACAGGCGCGCAGGGTGAACGCATCCGCGCCAGGAAAATCGCCAGACAGAAGGAAATCCAATCATGCGGCTTCGCCATATTCTCATCAAGGTGGACGACCAGGACAAGGCGCTTGCCTTCTACACCTCTGTCCTGGGTTTTGAGAAAAAGAACGACTATCCCGGCGGCCGCGCCCGATGGCTGACGGTCGTGGCGCCCGACGATGCCGACGGCGCCGAACTGGTGCTCGAACCCAACAGCGACGCGCCCGCGCGCGCCGCGCAGAAGGCGCTCCATGATGCCCATTTCCCGGCGGCGCTGATCACCACAAGCGATATCCACGGCGAGTTCGACCGTCTCACCGGGCTCGGTGTGAAATTCCTGGGGCCGCCACAGCGCATGGGGCCGGTAACCGCGGCCTTCTTCGACGACACGTGCGGCAATTTCATTGTCATGGCCGAGCCGTCCGGCTGACCAGTCTCGGGGCTGCAATCGCTGCTCGCCGCATCAAGCTTGCGAAGTCGCCACAGCCCATGGCATCTGTCCGACAAACGGACCGATCCCCAGCATGGCCCAACGACCACCACAGCCCGGCAGGCCGCCCGCCAGCAGGCCACTCACAGGCAAGCCGCCCGGCGTCAGCCTCAACCGCGCTCTGTCGAAGCTTGGCCTGTGCTCGCGCACGCAGGCGGAAGTGCTGATCGCGGAAGGGCGTGTGCGCGTCAATGGCAAGGTGATCGGCAATGCGGCCCTGCGCGTCGACCTCAACCGCGACCGCATCGTCGTCGACGGCGAACAGGTGATGGCCGAGCGCAAGGTCTATCTCATGCTCAACAAGCCGCGCGGGCTGGTCACCACCCGCGACGACCCGCAGCAGCGCGACACCGTCTATGCCTGCCTCGAAGGGCTCGATTTGCCCTTCGTCTCGCCGGTCGGCCGCCTCGACAAGGCAAGCGAAGGCCTGCTGCTGATGACCAACGACACGCGCTTCGCCAACCGGCTGATGGACCCGGCCTCGCACATGCCCAAGACCTATCACGTGCAAATCGGCTCGGTGCCCGACGAGCCGATGCTGGACAGGTTTCGCGCGGGCGTGACCGTCGACGGCGAGACACTGACCGCCAATTCGATCGGGCTGCTGCGAAGCGGCGGCCGCACCGCCTGGCTGGAGATCGTTCTGGACGAGGGCCGCAACCGCCACATCCGCCGCCTGCTCGCCGCCCACGGTATCGAGGTCAGGCGCCTCATCCGCATCGCCATCGGAAGCCTGCGGCTGGGCGACCTCGCCAAGGGCACGGCACGCCACCTGACGTTGGAGGAACTGGCGCTGCTGGGCGGTTGAATGGACAAAGGTAGCGCCATGTGGGCCATAGAACTCGACGTCGGCGTCAACCGTCCCGTCTTCCGGCTCTGACCTTCGCGTCAATTGGCGCACTTTGTATTAATCTTGCGACCTTACAGACTTGGCGTAGGATTTCGCCACCCCATCCACTCACCCGCAAACCATCAGCAAGACATGAGCGCCTCACTTCCCTTTCTCGGCTTTCCCGATCGCCTCGCCGATGGCGGCACGCCCCGTGCCGTGATCTTCGGAGCCGGTCACGGCACCACCTATCCCGGCAAGGACAGCAGCGGATATGCCTTGGCCGCGAACGCCATCCGCGACGCCAGCCAGGGCGATGCGGGGCTTGTCGGACACTGGGATTTCGATCTCGACGGCCCGCTGTTCGACGGCAAGCCGGTCAGTTGCATCGACGCCGGCGACCTTCCCACAATCATGCATGACAATGCCGGCAACCGGGCCCGGATAGAGGCGAAGACGCGCGAGATCCTGTCCTTGCACGCCGTGCCGATCCTGCTCGGCGGCGACGATTCCGTGCCCATTCCCTTCCTTGCCGGCTTTGCCGATCACGGGCCGGTCTGGATCCTGCAGATCGATGCCCATATCGACTGGCGCGACGAAGTGTATGGCGAACGCCTGGGGTACTCCAACCCGATGCGCCGGATCAGCGAGATGCCGCATATCGCCGGCATGGTGCAGGTCGGCATTCGTGGCGTCGGCAGCGCGCGCCTCAGCGAAATCGAAGCGGCGAGGCGCTATGGCAGCCACCTTGTCACCGCCCGCGAGGTCCACGCCCAGGGCGTCGAAGCAGCGCTGCGGCATATCCCGCAAGGGGCCCGCGTCGTCGTCACGCTCGACTGCGACGGCCTCGATCCCGGCATCATGCCGGGCGTTGCGGCGCGCTCGCCCGGGGGCCTCACCTACACGCAAGCGATCGACCTGATCGCGGGCCTCGGCAAGCGGGCGAAGATCGCGGGATTCGATTTGGTCGAGCTCTATCCTCCCGCCGACATTGACGGGGTCTCGGCGCTGACCGCCGCCCGCCTTGTCGTCAACGCGGTCGGCGCCATCGTCCGGCAGGCTTGAAACCTTCGCGGCGTCGACGGCATCTCGGCCTGTCAACTGGTCAAGCCCGCCACCGGTCAAGCGCAGGGTATCGCCGACGCAAGTCCGGCCGTGACGAAGGAGCTCAGGCCTTGTTGGTGATCCAGATGGTTGGCGCGCCAACCACGCCCGCGCCCTCCATCGCCTTCTTCAGGTCCGGGCTCTTGATGAAGGCCTGCGCGTCCGCGACGCTGGCGAAATCGTGGGTCACGGTGACGTCGTTGGGATTGTCAGCCGCTTGATAGACAACCTGGGCATTGACGCCCTTGGCTTTTTGCGTCGGCCCAAAAGCATCGTAGCCCTTGCGCCAGGCCTTGTAGTCGGACACGGTATGCCGCACGAACAACGTCGTCATATTCCATTCCTCCCAGGCTTGTTTTCTCGTTTCGCCCAGCATTCTCATGATGGGCGGTTCAGCCTATGCCTCGCCGGTGCGCTTGGCAAACCGGGATGCTCTGAGAGTGGGCCGGTCAGCCAGCCTTGCTGAAAACGACCGAGCCGTCATCCTTGCGAACTTCCACCGCGACAACACCGTCCTCAGCCTTTCGCGTGTCGAAGGTCGTCATGGCGTGGTCCCTCGCGGCCTTCTCGGCATCGAAGGGCGTCTTCTCCACAATGCCTGTTTTCCCATACCATATGACGGTGAAGGCCATGGCTGATCCCTGTGCTTTGCACCAGCATACAGGAGATCGGGGACGGCGTCCTATCTCTGGTTCCACTTGCGGATGACCGGCTCGCCCAGATCATGCTCATAGCCGAGCACGCTGATGCTGGTCGTATCCAGCACCAGCAGCGCGCCGCCTTCCGGCGGCAGCCCGACCCAGCGCGCGCCGAGCACGCGCAGGAAATGCGCGCTGGAGAAGATCAGGATGTTGCCGCCGGCGTCGCGCAATTGCCGGATGATATCATCCGCCCGCGCGCCGACATCGGCGGCGCTCTCGCCTTTCGGGCAGCCATCGCGAAACACGTTCCAACCCGGGCGCTCGGCCAGGATCTGCTTGGTCGTAAGCCCCTCATAGGCGCCGTAATCCCACTCCTGCAGGTCGTCTTTCTTGACACTTTGCGCGCCAAAGCCGGCGAGCACGCTGGTGTTGTAGGCGCGCTGCGACGGGCTCGACCACACCGCCGAGAACGACAGGCCCTTCAGCCGATCCGCCACGCCGCGCGCGGCCGCCTCGCCGGCTTGCGTCAACGGCATGTCGGTGCGGCCGGTGTGCTGGCCAGACAGGCTCCACGCCGTCTCGCCATGCCGAACCAGATGGATCTGTGGATATGCGCTGCTCATTGCTGGCCTTTCGCTGGTGAGTGTCCAGCCAAGCTGTAGCCGCCCGCGCCGTGCCGCGAAAGGGCGCAGCGTCAACAGCAGCGGCGCCAGGAAGCCCGTGCCGCGATGCGGTGGCGCCGCATGGACGAGGACGAGGCGGCACACGGATAGACGGGTGCACCCTGGCGCCTTGTTAGCCGCCGCGCTTGCCTTCAGTGTCGACGACTTCGCCGTCTTCCTTGGTGAACGCGCCGATCCGCGCATTGGGCAGGATGTCCAGCACCTTCTCCGATGGCCGCGCCAGCACCACGCCGAGCGGGCTGACCACGATCGGCCGGTTGATCAGGATCGGATGCGCCAGCATGAAATCAATTATCTCGTCGTCGGACCATTTCGGGTCGGCAAGGCCGAGTTCGCCATAGGGCGTGCCCTTCTCGCGCAGCAGCGCGCGCGGGGTGATCCCCATCGCCGCGATCAGCTCGACCAGTCTTTCACGCGACGGCGGCGTCTTCAGGTATTCGATCACCTCCGGCTCTTCGCCCGACTGCCTGATCATCGCCAGCGTGTTGCGCGACGTGCCGCAGGCCGGGTTGTGGTAGATGGTGATGGTCACGGCGCGGCCCTTTCTGTCGACATGGTTTTGCTGACGGCTGGACCCTGCTCGTACCAGCCCCGGCTGCGGTTGACGATCCACACCACCGACAGCATGACCGGGACCTCGATGAGGACGCCGACGACGGTGGCGAGTGCCGCGCCCGAATTCAGCCCGAACAGCGCGATCGCGGCGGCCACCGCAAGCTCGAAGAAATTGGACGCGCCGATGAGCGCCGATGGACCGGCCACGCAGTGCCGCTCGCCGGAAATGCGGTTGAGCAGGTAGGCAAGGCCGGAGTTGAAATAGACCTGGATCAGGATCGGCACCGCCAGCAGCGCGATCACCAGCGGCTGCGCGATGATCTGCTCGCCCTGGAACCCAAACAGCAGCACCAGCGTCGCCAGCAGGGCAAACAGCGACAGGGGCTGCATGGCGGCCAGCAGCGCATCGAGAGCCGCCTGCCCCCGTGCCGCCAGCAATCGGGCGCGGAGCAGTTGCGCGACGACCACCGGCAGGACGACGTAGAGCGCCACCGAAAGCGCCAGCGTGCCCCATGGCACGGTGATCGCCGACAGGCCGAGCAGCAGGCCGACGATGGGCGCGAAGGCGACGATCATGATGGCGTCGTTGAGCGCCACCTGCGACAGCGTGAAGTTGGGCTCGCCGCGCGTCAGGCTGGACCAGACGAACACCATCGCGGTGCAGGGTGCGGCGGCAAGGATGATCAGCCCGGCAATGTAGGACTCGACCTGCGCGGCCGGCAGCCACGGCCGGAACAGTAGGCCGACGAACAGCCAGCCCAGCAGCGCCATGGAAAACGGCTTTACCGCCCAGTTGATGAACAGCGTCACGCCGATGCCGCGCCAGTAGGTGCCGACGCTGGCCAGCGAAGCGAAGTCGACGCGCAGAAGCATCGGCACGATCATCAGCCAGATCAGCACCGCGACGGGAATGTTGACCCTGGCGATCTCGGCCGAAGCGATGGCGCCGAACAGGCCCGGCAGCAGATGGCCGAGCGCGACGCCCGCCACGATGCACAGCGCCACCCACACGGTCAGGTATTTCTCGACGAAGCCGATACCGGGCCGGGCCGCTTCGTTCGCGCTCGGAGCATGATCGGTCATGATGGCTTTCCTTGCCCGTCGCGGCTCAGCACTTGCAGGTCACCGCATCGATGACGGGCCGGCACAGCTCCGGCGCGCCGTTGCAGCAGTCTTCCATCAGGTAGGAGAGGAGGTCGCCGAAGCCGGTCATATCGGCGACGTAGCGCACGATCCTGCCGTCGCGTTCGGGGCGGATCAGTCCGGCATGGACCAGCACCTTGAGATGCGCCGACATGGTGTTCTGCACCGTATCCAGCCGCGTCGCGATCTCACCCGCCGGAATGCCCGGCGGACCGGCCCGCACCAGCAGCCGGAAGACATCCAGCCTTGTCTCCTGCCCCAAGGCGGCCAGCGAGTTGAGCGTGTCTTTCTTATCCATATATCCGAATCCTTGGATTTATGGATAGGTTTATATCTCCTTCGCGACGATCCGTAAAGCTCGATCTCCGGGCGACGTCACCCCCTCAGCATGGGATCGAGAACAGGCAGGCTAACGATCGAGGCCATGGCGATGAGGCTGTAGCAGGTCCAGCGAAAACCGCGTTCGCTTGTACGGCCAAACAGCCGCGAGCCGAGATAGAGGCCTGCGCCGTAGAGCGGCCCTGTCACAAACGCCAGGACGATGACGGGCCGCGTGATCAGGCCGCCGCCCAGATAGCTTGCCATGGTCAGCGCGGTAGACACCCCGAAATACAGGACAATGTTGGCGCGCACGACCTCGCCATTGCTTGCGCCGCCGAGCCAGTATGCCACCACCGGCGGGCCGCCGACCTGGGCCGCGCCGGAAAAGAAGCCGGAGAGCCCGCCGACCCCGATCGTCAGCGGCAAGGCGGGGCGGCCATGGTAGCGCCAGCCCGACATCAGCAGGCCGAGCAGCAAGGCGACGAGCACGACAATGATCCAGCGCAGCGCCAGCGGGTCCATCCGGGTCAGCGCATAGGTTCCGAGAGGGACGCCGACCAGCGCGCCGAGCGTCATCGTGCCGACGCTGCGCCTGTCGGCCATCAGCCAGGCCTTGGGCAGCAAGCCAAGCGCGGCAACCGCATCGATGATCAACAGCAATGGCGCCGTCGATTGCGGCCCGATGATCGAGCTTGCGAGCGGCATGAAGATCAAGGCCGCGCCGAAGCCCGAGAAACCGCGCGCCAGGCCGGCGATGAAGGCCACCACCAGAAGGAAAAGGATTGCATTGCCGGACTGGCCGGCGACCGACAGATCGGTCATGCTCGTGGCCCACCCGGATCGATGGTCCCGCGGCACTGCGCCGGCTGGCTGATGTCGTTGGCATGATCGGCGCGGATCATTGCGGCTCTCCGGTGATGGACACGGCGACCTTAACGCAGCATTCTCACAGCTCGACACCGAACAATTGCCGGGTGACACTGCAAAAATGCACGATATCGACTGGAACGATTTGCGCCATGTGCTGGCATTGTCCCGTGAAGGATCCTTCGCGGCCGCCGGCCGCCGGCTGGGACTCGATCCGACGACGGTTGCGCGTCGCCTGCGGGCGATCGAAAGCCAGATGGGCACACGCCTCTTCGAGCGCGGCGCCGAAGGCGAGATGCGGCCAACGCAGTCCGGAGAGATCGCGGCCCGGCGGGCGGAAGCCGTGGAGGCCGAGATCGGCGGGTTGACCTTGGCGGTAAAGGGCGCCGACAGCGAGGTCAGCGGTACCGTGCGCATCTCCGCCGTGCCGATCCTGATCAACCGCGTGCTCATTCCCGCTATTTCGGACCTTGCCGCCCGCCACCCAGGATTGCGGCTGGAACTCATAGCGGAATCCCGCGATGTCAGTCTGACCCGGCGCGAAGCCGATATCGCGCTGCGGCTGGCGCGGCCCGGCGAGGAAAGCGGCAGCCGGGTCATCGCCCGGCGCATCGGCATGCTCGCCTACGCCGCCTATGCCTCAAAGCCGGAGCCCGACCTCCCATGGCTGACCTATGAAGACGGTATGGCGCACCTGCCCCAGGCGCGCTGGATTGCCGGGGTCGCCGGCAAGGACGGCTACGCCCCGGTCTTCCTCAACGATGCCGAAGCGCTGCTGCAAGCGGTCCTCGCCGGGCTTGGCCGCTCGCTGCTGCCCTGCATCGTCGCCGATCAGATGGCAAATCTGATCAGCGTGCCCGTCGACGGCCATTCGTTTCCAGCGCGCGAGCTGTGGCTGCTCACCCACCCCGACCTTCGCCACCTCGCGCGCATCGCGGCGGTCATCGCCTGGATTGAAGCGACGATCACCCGACTAGAGGTCGCCGGTCCCGCGGCCAGCCAGATCCCTAGGCCGCCTTCCTGACCTCGATGGTCAGGTGTGACAGCGAGCGGAAGCGGGACAGGCGCGCGCGGTAGTAATCCTCGCCGCGCCGCGTTGGCGTGATCACCGAGACGATGGCGCCGAGATGGCCCGGCCCGAGCCGCCACAGATGCAGGTCGGCCAGCTCGTCGCCTTCGCTTTCTATGGTACGTCGCAGATTGTCGGCCATGCCACGGTCCGGGTTCATGTCGAGCAGCACGGCGCTGGTGTCGCGGATCAGCCCGAGCGCCCAGCTGGCGATGACCACCGCGCCGATGATGCCGGCCAGCGGATCCATCCACAGCCAGCCGAAGGCGCTGGCCAGTATCAGCCCGACGATGACCAGCACGGACACGGCCGCGTCGGCGACGACATGGATGACGGCGGCGCGCATGTTGTTGTCGCGGGCGGCCTTGCCGTGGGCGTGCTCATGCTCCTCGAAGAGCAGCGGATAGCTGTGGCCGCCAATGGTGACATTGGCCTCGAAGGCATGTGGCTCCGGAATCTCCGCGATGGATTCCAGACCGTCCCCAATATCCTTGAAGGCGAAGGTCTGCCGCGCACCATCCGGCCGCACGGTTTCGACCGAGACACTTGACGCCATGAGTGCGGGCCCGGATTGCGCGCGCAGCCGGAAACGCGGCGGCACGCCGTCCTCGAAGACCTCCAGCAGCACATCGCCATCCGCCGCGGCGATGATGCGCGTTTCGTCATGCCCATGCTCATTGGCGTGGCTGTGGCCGTGCCCATGGCTGTGCCCATGCCCATGCGCGTGCCCGTGCCCGTGCCCCTGATCGTGATCGTGATCGTGATGACCGCCGCCGCTGAGCAGCCAGGCGCTGGCGATGTTGACGGCGAGACCAAGGCAGGCAACGGGGATCGCCTCGGCGAAATGGATGGGCACCGGCGCATAAAGACGCACAACGGATTCATAGCCGATCAGCAAAGCGATCATCGCCAGGATGATGGCGCTGGTGAAGCCGGCGAGGTCGCCGAGCTTGCCGGTGCCGAAGGTGAAGCGCGGGTCCGCGGCATGCCTGCGCGCATAGGTGTAGGCAAGCGCCGCCAGCAGAAGCGCGCCGGCATGGGTGCTCATATGCAACCCGTCGGCGACCAGCGCGATAGAGCCGAACACGAGCCCGCCGATGATCTCGGCCACCATCATGGCCGCGCAGAGCCAGATCACCGCCCAGGTCCTGCGCTCGCTCTTGCTATGCTCCTCGCCAAGGAACATGTGGCTGTGGATGGCGGCTGTGCTCATGGCGGAACTCACTTCACATAGGTGCGGATGACATCGAGCAGCTGGTCGACGGCCTCATTGTTCAGCGCGCCGGGAAAACGCTCGGCATCGACGAGATGCGTGCGTGCATGATCCTCGATCACCTCGCCCATCAGCCCGGTCATCGCGCCGCGCGCCCCGGCGAGCAGATGCATCACCGTCTCGCAGCCGGCCTCGCTGTCGAGCGCCCGCTCGATCGCCTCGACCTGCCCCTTGATGCGGCGCACCCGCGCCAGGAGTTTCTGCTTCTCACGGATCGTGTGCGTCATGAGGCCAACTTAGCATACCCCCCTACCCTATGAAAGGCATGTTAAAGGCGGCGCGGACATTGCGGGATTTCCGAGCAGGCAAGGGGTGGCCACGTCCGCGAACCGGATAGACAGGTGGCTGAATGGACCAGTCGCATGGGGAGCAAACCCACAAGGCTCCGACCAACCCAGCGGGAATTACCGTCAAAGCTCTCTTAGCGTCGTGAGCGGACCAATCCCGCCGAGGACGCACTCGGTAACGCTCCAGGCGCCTACGAATGTATCGCGGTGGCAAACAAGTAAATGACGAGCGTCAGCGCCTGGAGATAGTGAATAGTCATGGCGCCTAGGTGCAAGCGAGGGCGCCATAAATCAACCAGGTGACGAAAATAATTCTTTGGAGAGCGACACGATGCTCATCCGAGGCAATCGACGACATCCAGTCAAACATCGTCCTGCGTCGCATCTCGGAGCAGCTGCAACGCGGCGGCATCGACGGCGTGGGCCGGGCACCACCGGCCTTCCGCCAAAGCCTGCAACAGCAGGCGTGGTGGCGTGAAGCCTTTCGTCGCGGCTTAGTCGCTTTCGACGGTGACGTTGATGAAGTCGCGATAGACCTCGACGTGGATCAGGGGCGTGCCATTCAGAATTGCCCGCCTGGCGGCATCCGTGAAAGTTCCGTTGTTCAGCATGCGCTCCAGCCTTGCGCGGTTACCCTTGTCGAGAAAGAAAGAGTCGCCCTCGTCCTCGTCGTCCCCCTTGCCGTAGACATAGAGGTTGGCGCGATCCTGACGAATAATGGCGGCGGCGCTCGTCAATCGTTCGCCCGCCGAGTTGAAATGGTCGGCCGCGCTCAGGCGCGCCGTGTAGCTTTCGATAGGGGCGGCAACTGCGGCGCCAGACGCGGCAAACAAGATGGCGGCGGTCAAATACAGCGGTTTCATGATTCCATCCCAAAGTGCAAAAACCGATCATGTAGACGGCAGTTCAGGAGATGTCGACGGCGACGGATTGCAACCATTCATGCTCCAGCGCATGGCGCGGGAATTCGATAGACGACGGAGACATATTTCGCATTCGAACGGCGCGCGACGACGGAGCCGCCGAGGCGTTCGGCAATCCGCCTGCTCGCGGCGTTCTCCACGGCCACTGGATATTCGAAGTGGGAGGGCTGGAGGTTTTCCGAGGCCCAGGCCGCCACGGCGGCGACGGCCTCGCGGCCAAAGCCCTGCCCGTGGACATCTTCCCTGATCCATATCCCCAGTTCCGGTGCCTCCGTCCGGGCGCGATGAAGGCCGACAAGGCCAAGACATCGGCCATCCGCCAGGCAGCGCACGACGAAATGCAGGTCGGTTCCGTCATCGATCGACGGCAGCCACGTCAGCCACACCTGCGCAAACGCCTCTGCCGACGACGGCACCTCCCACGACATCCAGCGGGTGATCGCCGGCGTGATGCAGGCCAGCACCTCATCGGCATCGGCAGCCGTGAACAGCCTCATGACCGAACGAGCGGATTTGATGCTGACCGCACGCGCGTCCCAATCACGCCCGACATCATGCATGGCGCCGCCCTAGCGTTGCACGGAGACGATCAGGATCATCGGCCGTTCCTTCTCGACATCGAGTTCCGGCTGTTTCCTGATCTGCTCTTCGGTCGGCCGCCACTCCACCACGCGGTCGATGCGGAAGCCGGTGCCGATCAGCGTGTTCAGCGTCGTGCCGATGGTGCGGTGGTGTTTGATCACGCCCTTGGCCAGCCAGTCGGTGCGGCGCTCGCCTTCCACCGAATAGCCGTCGATCGGCCAGGTCTGGCGCCCGGTCTCGTCCAGCGCCCAGCCTGGATTGCTCGGCGCCATGTAGATCGGATGCTCGATGGTGAAGACGAAGCGGCTGCCGGGCACCAGCGCGTCATGCACCACCCGCATCAGCCGGGCGAAATCCTCGACGTAGTGGAAGGTCAGCGAACTGTAGGCGAAATCGAAGGAACCGGCTGGCAGCACCAGCGTGTCGAGATCGGCGATGGCGTAGGACACGGCTGGATTGTCCGTCTCCTTGCGCGCCCGCGCCAGCATGTTCTCTGAGAGGTCGAGGCCAACCACGCTTTGCGCGCCCTGCCCCGCCGCCCAGCGGCAGAACCAGCCGAACCCGCAGCCGAGATCGACGACGCGCTTGCCCGCGAGTTCCGGCAAGAGCGCTGTGATCGCCGGCCATTCGGCCGCGCCGTCCAGCCCGTAGAGCGAGCGCGGCAGCTGGCCATAGCCCTCGTAGAAATCAGCCTGATCGTAGATATTCTGTGCCATTTGTCTTCATCCATTGTGTTCGCGGATGGACGAGGCGGAAACGCCGAAAACCTCGTCCGTGACCGGCGAGGCTGCAAGCGCTGCTTATTCCTGTGTAAGCCTGATCCGAACCGGGATCATGCCTCAAAGCCAGCGTGCCCGCATCCCGCCTGTTGGGATGCCGGCCGCCTGGGCGACGATGTGGGTGTCGTGTTCGCGCATGGGACGGAAACAACAACAGAACCGGTGCGCCGTCAACCAGCCCCCCTCACATCGGGCGCTTGTCGCCGAGCTTGCGAGGGGTGCGCGGTGGCGTGGCGGTGGTCTTGTGCGCGGCGGCGATGCGCAGGATGCGCTCGAAGCGGCTTTCCTCGGGCGCCATGACCTTCGGGGCAGTTTTCGGGGCGAGCGGCTTCGGGACGAATGCACTCATGGATCGATCTCCTTGCCGGCTGTCCGCCGTGGTGGCGCGCCGGGACATTGCCCCGGCGGTATTTCTTGAAAGCCCTGTTCTACGAACCCTAGTGCTGCGATTCAGGGCAGGCCCGGCCTTCGCAGGCCGGCCTCACCTGAATCCGGTTAGTAGCCGCCCATGCCGCCGCCACCGCCGCCCGCTGGTGCCGCATCCTTCGGCGGAACGTCGGTGATCATGGCTTCCGCGGTGATCAAAAGGGCCGCGATCGAGCCGGCGTCCTGCAGTGCGGTGCGCACCACTTTCGCGGGATCGACGATGCCTGCCTTGATCATGTCGACATAGACCTCGTTCTGGGCGTCGAAACCCTGATTGTGATCCTTGCTGTCGGTGAGCTTGCCGACGACGATCGAGCCTTCAACGCCGGAATTCTCGGCGATCTGGCGGATCGGCGCTTCCAGCGCGCGCAGCACGATGGAAATGCCGGCGGTGACATCGGCATTGGCGCCGGTCAGGCCGGCAAGCGCCGACCTTGCGCGCAGCAGGGCCACGCCGCCGCCGGGCACGATGCCTTCTTCAACGGCCGCGCGCGTTGCGTTCAGCGCGTCGTCGATGCGGTCCTTCTTTTCCTTTACTTCCGACTCGGTGACGCCGCCGACGCGAATGACGGCAACGCCGCCCGAAAGCTTGGCGAGACGTTCCTGCAGCTTTTCCTTGTCGTAGTCGGAGGTCGTCTCCTCGATCTGGCCCTTGATCTGGGCGACGCGCGCCTGGATGGTCGCCTTGGTGCCGGCGCCGTCGATGATCGTGGTGGTGTCCTTCTCGATCAGCACGCGCTTGGCGCGGCCGAGCATCTCGATGGTGACGTTTTCAAGCTTGATGCCGAGATCCTCGGAGATCATCTGGCCGGCGGTCAGCACGGCGATGTCTTCCAGCATCGCCTTGCGGCGATCGCCGAAGCCCGGCGCCTTGACGGCCGCGACCTTGAGGCCGCCGCGCAGCTTGTTGACGACCAGCGTGGCCAGGGCCTCGCCTTCGACATCCTCGGAGATGATCAGGAGCGGCCTGCCGCTCTGCACCACCGCTTCGAGGATCGGCAGCATCGCCTGCAGATTGCCGAGCTTCTTCTCGTGGATCAGCACATAGGGCTCTTCCAGCTCGACGCGCATCTTGTCGGCGTTGGTGACGAAATAGGGCGAGAGATAGCCGCGGTCGAACTGCATGCCTTCGACGACGTCGAGTTCGGTCTCGGCGGTCTTGGCCTCCTCGACGGTGATGACGCCGTCATTGCCGACCTTGTCCATCGCCTTGGCGATCATCTCGCCGACGGTGGCGTCGCCATTGGCGGCGATGGTGCCGACCTGGGCGATTTCGGCCGACGACTTGACCTTCTTGGCCTTGGCCTTGATTTCTCCGACGACGGCGGCGACGGCCTGGTCGATGCCGCGCTTGAGGTCCATCGGGTTCATGCCGGCGGCGACCAGCTTGGCGCCTTCGCGCAGGATCGAGGCGGCCAGCACGGTTGCCGTGGTGGTGCCGTCACCGGCGAGGTCGTTGGTCTTCGAGGCCACTTCGCGCACCATCTGCGCGCCCATGTTCTCGAACTTGTCGGCAAGCTCGATTTCCTTGGCGACGGTGACGCCGTCCTTGGTGATGCGCGGCGCGCCATAGGCCTTGTCGATGATGACGTTGCGGCCCTTGGGGCCGAGCGTGACCTTCACCGCGTTGGTGAGGATCTCGACGCCGCGCAACATGCGGTCGCGCGCGTCGGTGGAGAATTTGATTTCCTTGGCAGACATGGTGTTTTCAATCCCGTTTTTGTGGTTGGGCCCGTTCATATGGAGCGGACCGCTCGCGGGAGCCTGGCAAAAGCCGGCTCCCTGGAAGATCAGGCGGCCTTCTTGGCTTCGACGGTCTTCTCGATGATGCCCATGATGTCGGCTTCCTTCATGATCAGAAGGTCTTCGCCGTCGATCTTGACCTCGGTGCCCGACCATTTGCCGAACAGGATGAAGTCGCCGGCCTTCACGTCGAGCGGCACAAGCGCGCCGTTTTCGTCACGTGCGCCGGGGCCGACGGCGATGACTTCGCCTTCTTGCGGCTTTTCCTTGGCATTGTCGGGAATGATGATGCCGCCCTTGGATTTGGTATCACCTTCAGCGCGACGAATGACGACGCGGTCGTGGAGTGGCCGAAATTTCATGAGGTCTTCTTTCTGGGGCCGGCACAGGCGGCCACGCCCTCCGTATATAGGCGCATTGGCACTCGATAGATAGGAGTGCCAAAAATTATTCCCGACCGGGTTTAAATATTTCAAAGTATTTTGTCGGCGCGACGATTCCTGATATTTACCAAAATCCAAATATTGCGAAAATTGAATTTTCCACGATAAGCCCCTATTTATAGGAAAAGTTCGTTTTCACAAATTCAAGCACAAGGGAGATTTCGCCAATGGCCGAAGGCAATCCGAGTATCATGGAAAAAGCTGAAGCCCGCTTCGCGGACAAGCAGAAGAAGACGGCCGAGCGCAACAAGGCGACCGCCGAATACATGTCCGAGGCAAGGGCCCGGGAGATCAAGACCGCGAAGCTGAGGGAATTGCGGCTGGCCAAGGAAGAGGCCGACCGCGTCGCGGAAGCCCTGAACCCGACGCCGAAGAAGAAGCGGGTGACCAAGAAGGCCGCCGCGATGGAGGCGAAATCATGAGCCTGACCTTCCCCAACACCAGCCGCAGCTATGACTCTGCCGGCAAGCGCATCCGCTTCGTCGGCCATGACGGCATGTTCCAGATTTCCTTCTCGGTCGCCGCCGACGCCATGTCGAAGATGCAGCCGGGAACCGCCGCCAACGAGGCCGGCTATCTCGCCGCCTTCGACACGTCGAGCCGCTCCATCCACGACGTGGCCAGCAAGGCCTACGCCCGCACCCGCAAGAGCATGTATGTGCTGACAGCCGACGATTTCGGCTAGCAGCCGATCGACCCCTTGAGCTAAGCAATCGCTACAACTCGAGGGGGGCCGTGGAATTGGCGTCTGCAATCATCAAGGCGCGCGCGGCAAGGCCCAGGCGCTACACCGGCGGCTGCCTTTGCGGCGCCGTGCGTTTCGAGGCGATCGGCCCGGTCGAAGCGCCGCACACCTGCTCATGCCGCACGTGCCAGCGCCACACCGGCGCCTTGACCGCCGCCTGGGTGGAATTGCCCAGCTATAGCGTGACATGGACCGGGACAGGCGGCATGCCCTCCGTCTACCGGTCATCCGAATTTTCGAGCCGCGCTTTTTGTCGCGCCTGCGGCAGCACGATCGGCGCCATCGACGACAAGCCCGTCATTGCCTTGCTGCTGGGCATCTTCGACAAGCCGACCGCCAGGGAATTGATGCCCGCCTATCACTCATACCGGGGCGGACGGCCGAAATGGTGGCATGTCGAGGCGACCACCGAGTAGCCGCGGCCAATCGCGTTTGGCTCAGATTGTGAACACGGTCCGCCGCCTGCTGTCGTCCCTGGGCCAGGCCTGTCCCACCTGCGACAGCGGAACGACCGTGGACGCGATCTCAAAACCGCCGGGAATGGTGGCCTGCAGAAGACCGCCGACGGCCAGGACCAGCCGTTCAAGCGGGATGCTGCCAATGCCGCTGCCCATCAGTTCGATCGCCGAGGACCGCAGCGCCGCACTTGGCAAGGTGATGTCGGCGCCGCTCATCGAGCCAACCTGGACATAGCGGATCGGCGTCGCACCTTTGCCATGGCGCGCGCCAGCAGCGATCAGGCGTTCAGCACTCTTGCCCCACAGGTAATCGATCACCACGTCCACTCCCTCGGCGAACTGCTCCTTCAAGGCGGCATCCAATGCCGCGTCGTCATCGCCCAGCGCAATCGTCACGTCGGCGCCAAGTGCAGGCAGGGATTTCAGCGCCTCCGCGTTGCGGGCGACGGCAATCACCTTGCCGGCTCCCAGATATCTGGCGATCTGGATGGCGAGCCGGCCCGACGTTCCCGTTGCACCGTTCACAACAACGCTTTCGCCCGCCCTCAATTTTGCCCGCTCCGTGTAGGCAGCCCAGGATGACATGCCGGGGTTGGCGATCGCCGCCGCCGAGACATCGTCAAGCTGGTCGGGCAGCGCGAGGCACCGCGTCGCCGGGACGACCGCCTTTTCCGCCATGCTGCCATAGGGCGCGCGCGGCATGAGGAAATAGACGCGGCGGCCATCCTCCAGCCGCCCTGTCCCGTCGATGCCGACGACGAACGGAAAAGTTCCGGAGGAACTGTAATGCGTGCCGGAGGCCCGGCTCTTGACGACCTGGCTGATGGCGGCGGCCGTCACCGTGACGATGCATTCGCCCTCGCCCGCAACCGGATCGCTGAACGTGCCATAAACCGGCGGCTGCCCGGCCGCCTGGACGATTGCTGCTTTCATCGGATGGGTTTCCTTCGGATTATTATGTGCTAAATACACATATATCGAGGTGGATCATGGCGTCAACAAAAACAGTGCAAAATACACATATTAGTGACCAGTTGCGCAAACTGCACGGCGCGTTGCTCGACATTGTCGGCATCATGAACCGGCCGCAGCGCGATGAATTCCTGATCGAGGCAGCCGGCATCCGCCTCGATCGGGCGCTGTTTCCACTGCTCGTCGGGGTGGAACGCTTCGGCCCGATCGGCGTGGTCGAGCTCGCCGACCGCGTCGGCCGCGACTACACCACCGTCAGCCGCCAGGTGGCGAAGCTCGAAAGCCTGGGCCTGGCCGAGCGCAAGCCCGGCGCCGACCGGCGCGTGCGCGAAGCCGTCATCACCCCAAAGGGCAAGGCGATGACCGACCTCGTCGATGCCGCCCGCGACCGGATCGGGCGGGGCATCTTCGAAAGCTGGGACGCCCGAGACATCGACGAGCTGGTGCGGCTGATGCGGAAATTCGCCGACGATTTCACCAACCTTCCGGCGGACCCGTCAGCCGAGGCGTAGGCTGCTCAGGCAGAAGCGCCGTCATCCGCCCGATTGCCGGGGTGGGCGCGTTCCCGCGCGGCGGCCACATGCTCCAGTATATGATCGGGCGCGTCTTCCGAAACGCCTCCCTTCAGCCCTTCCGCCGCGCCGCGGGCCGCTTCTTCGGCACGCGGAAACATGATCGCCTCATAGGCGGCGACCGCCTGGCGCCAGTCGCCGCCTTGCGCCAGCGCCATGGCAAGGTCGGCACCGTCGGCCATCGCCGTGTTGGCGCCTTCGCCGCCGAAGGGCGACATCAGATGCGCGGCGTCGCCAATCAGCGTTACGCCCGGCCGGTTGGCCCAGCGATGGCCGACCGGCAGCGCATACATCGGCCTGACGGCCAGCAGCTTCGCCTCGGTGATCAGGGCACGCAATCCCGGCGCGAAATCGGCGAAATGACCCGCTATTTCCTGCCTGGTGCGATCGGGATCGGCGGCGTCGAGCTTGAGTGCGCTCTCCGGCGCCCGCAGCGCCGCGTAGACACGGATATGGGCATTGGAACTGCGCTGGCCGACCAACGTGCGCGACCTGCCCTTGGCGAACATCTTGCCGTGCCCGACCAGCGCGGCAAGCGCGGGATGCCGGCCATCGGCATCGTCGATGCCCAGTTCCGTGAAGATAACGCCTTCATAATGCGGCACCGCATCGGAGACGAGCGGCCGCACCCGCGACCACGCGCCATCGGCGCCAACCACGAGATCGAACGGCTCGTTTTCTCCCCCATTGGCGAACACGGCATAGCGGCCATCGTCCAGTGGCCGCACGGCCTCGACCTTCTGCCCCCAGCGCACCGTGCCCCGCGGCAGCGCGTCGAGAAACAGCTGGCGCAGCTGGGTGCGGTCGATCTCCGGCCGCTCGCCCTCCGGATCATGGTCGGAGAACAGCAATTTGCCCTCGGGGCTATAGACCTTGCCGTCCTGGTCCTCATAGCGCGCGACATTGCGAAAGACATTCTCCAGGCCGGCAAGGCGCAGCGCCCGCAGGCCGGTGTCGGCGTGCATGTCGAGCGAGCCGCCCTGCGGCCGGGCCAGCGCATGCTCGTCGCGCTCGAACACTGTCGAAGGAATGCCATGGAGTTGCAGGATACGAGCCAGCGTCAGGCCGCCTGGCCCGCCGCCGATGATGGCTGTCGATGGGATTGCGGTTGTGGGTCGTTGCGACATGGTCGCCTCCTGTGCTACAAATTACATAGGGGTCTATACATCTAGATAGGACCCAATGCAAATACTCCGGCAACAGTTAAATAGGCAACTATGCAAATAGACGAAACATCCGAGCCCTGGCAGCCCCGGGCAATGCCGGCCATGCTCATCGCCACCGCCGCGCGCTTCCTGTCGCGCATCGCCGACACGCGGTTCCGCGAACTCGGCATCAGCGTCAGCCAGTTGCCGGTGCTCGCCGCCCTGAAGGATGGCGCCCGCCTGTCGCAGAAGGAGCTGACGCGGCTGGCCGGCGTCGAGCAGCCAAGCATGGCGCAGCTTCTCGCCCGCATGGAGCGCGACGGCCTGATCCGCCGCGACCCGGATCCCGCCGACGGCAGAAGCAGCCTGATCTCGCTCAGCGAACACGCTATCGACAGGATCGAGCCGGCGCGTGCCGTGCTGGCCAGGGGCAACAGCGAAGCGCTGACCGGATTCAGTGAAAGCGAGGTGGAGACGCTGGCCGCACTGCTTCACCGCGTCATCGAGAATGCCCGCGCCGGCAGCGACGCGCCACCATGCCACGATGGCGCCGCATCGGCCGAAACGGGGCCGAAGTCCGAATAACGGTCCAGCCAGCGATCAAGTCTTGCGATCGGCCTTTTCGCGCCGCTTGATATCCCGCACGTTCATCTGCACGACCATGTTGTCGGCATCGCGCGTGCTCAAGCCGACCATCACCCGGTGCTTGAGCACGGCGGGCTGGCCGGTGAACACATCGACGATGGTCCAGCTGTGCTCTTGCTCCCTGCGCAGTGCGTATCGGTTTGGCATCGTGGCGTCCTGGTTGGTTCGGCCTCTTGGGGGCAGGCCCGCACGATTGGCGTCAGGCCTGCAACATGAAGAACACAGCGGCAAGGACGATGACCGTCCAGACGACGATGGAGAATTTCAGGGCAAAGCCGGCATGCTCGGCCAGAAGCGCGCGCATGCGGTCAGCCATCCATCCCGGCCGGGCCGGCGCCGCGGCAGCGACCGGCGCCTTCACGCCGAGTTTTCCAAAAACAGGCAGCAGCGATGGCTCACGCAAGAAATACCTCGGATGTCGGGAAAGGCCGGAACGGCTCCGGCCATCTCAATAACACCTTTTCTCGAATGCCCTGCATGCCAAATGAAAATGACCGCGCCGGCGAACGGCGCCGGTATGCGGTCAGCCTCAAGCGGCGGCGGCGCGGCGGCCTTTCGGACGGGTGTCCGGCTTGAAGATGCGGAACGTGTTGCGGCCCGCCGCCTTGGCGGCATAAAGCGCCGTGTCGGCCTTCATGAACAGGTCGCACATGGCACCCGCATCGACAAAGGCGACGCCGATCGAGGCGCCGAGCTTCAGCGAATGGCCACGGACATTCACCGGCTCGGCCATGGCGTCGATAGCGCCGCGCGCCAGGTCCGAAACCGCGCCACGGTCGAGATGCGGCCCGAGCAGCACGGCGAACTCATCGCCGCCGACGCGGGCGACCAGGTCGGCCCCCTGGCAGACAGCGCCAAGGCGCGCGGCGGCTTCCTTCAGGCAGTCGTCGCCGACGACATGCCCGTAAGTGTCATTGACCGCCTTGAACCCATCGAGATCGATCAAAAGCAGTGCCCCGACCGTGCCCGGCCCCGCCTGTTCGGCTTGCGACAGGCGCGCCTGGAACTGGCCGCGATTGGCAAGCCCGGTCATCACGTCGAATTCCGCCAGGTAGCGCATCCGGTCCGACAGGATCTTTTCCTCGGTAATGTCCTGCTTCATGCCGAAGATGCGCACGGGCACGCCATCCTCGCATTCGACGGTGGCGGTAATGCGGATCCAGCGGTTGCGGCCGGCAAAGGTGGTGATTTCGCAGTCGAGCGCGAAACCGCTGCGCTCCTCGATCGCCCGGCTGCGCATCACCTCCAGCGCCTTGCGGCACTCCGGCGGATAGCAGGCCAGCGTCCGCTGGCGGTCGGGAAGCGCGCCGCGCGGCAGGTCGAACAGATCATAGACCACATCGGTCCAGTGCAGCGTCTCGTCGGGCAGGCTGCATTCCCACACGCCGATGCGCGCGGCGGCGGAGGCGCGGTCGAAGATCTTGCGGCTGTGCGCCAGCGAAACGGCCTGTTCGCGTATCATCTCGGCCTGTGCCGACAGTTCGCCCTTCAGCCGCGCGATGATGGCGGCATCACGCTGGCGGGCAGGCTCGGATACGCCCTCGGCGCCCGAAGCGCCTCCGCGCAAGCGCGACGCGTTCGGCCGCGCGGGGCCCTTTGGGCTGTACGGCATGTAAGGCATGTCCAGGCTCTGTCTGTCGCCGCCTTGCTTGGCGCGGCAAAAGCCACATTCGCCCGGAAGCGATTAATATTTTCTGATGGGCCGATGGGCTTACCAGGAATTGATGGGGACGCGCTGCTTACCTCGGGTTATGGCGGCGTGTCTCAACCACTCTTCTCCCGTCTCCGCCCGATCTCATCAGCCACCAGTTCCTGCAGCTGCCACAGATTGCGGTCGCGGATGCCGAGGTCTTCGAGGTGGCGGATTGTCTCGAACAGATATTGCGCGCCGGAACCCCAATGCCCCACGGCCCGGGCCAGCGTAGCGGCGATCGCCGGCTTGTCCAGCCGGACGTAGCGCGGGCTGGCCGGATTGACGACGAAGCCAAGCGCACGCGACACGCCGCCTTGCGTCCTCACCCGCAGCCAGCGCGGCACGTTGACGGCGGGCAGGATGGTCATCTCGCGGCGCAGCAGCGCGTCGAGATTATCCGCCACCGGCGCCGCGATCTCGAACACCATGCCTTGGCACTGGCCGCCCCGATCGAGCGCCATCATCAGGCCGGGCTGCTCGACCGTGCCCCGGTAGCGCTTCACGGTGAAGCAGAACGACCGGTGCCAGCCCGCCGCCACCGCCTTCTCACCGCCCCGGACTTCACCCACCGGATTCCACAGCAGCGAGCCATAGGCGAACAGCTTCAGCGGCCCGGGTGGCGCGGAGGCCAGCACCTCGCCGCGCACGCGGACATAATCGGCGTCGGTCATGTGGATCATGCCCGGCGTCGGCCCGGCATCCTCGACGACGCGCAGCGTGCGGGCGACAAGTTCCTCGGTCAGCGCCATCGGCGCCCTGCGCCGGCTAATCTTGATGTCGTCGCTCATCGGATTCACCGGCCCTTCATTGCTTCGACAGGTGGAAGATGAACATCGAGAACAGCTCGGACTGGCTCGAGATTTTCAGCTTCTGGTGGATGTTCTTGCGGTGGTTCTTCACCGTCCCCTCGGCGATGTTCAGTGCATCGGCGATGGCCGCGCTCGAATGTCCGCGAAGGATCAGCGAGGTGATCTCGATCTCGCGCGGCGTCAGCACGCCGCCAGTCATCCTGTTCAGCGTCGCGTTCATCGGATCGACCGGTTCGCCCTCGCTCTCGCCGGTGCCCAGGCGCGCATGGCTCCAGTTGCGTTCGACCAGCAGGCGGATCACCGGTTCGGCGTCGTGGATGATCTTGAGGTCGCGCCTTCCGAAGGCGGGCGATTCCATGGGACGGGTGAAACTGATGACGATGGCCGTGCTGCCCGCGGGCCGACACACGATGCCGACCTCGTCGCGTATTTTGGTCAGGCCGTAATGCCGGCGAAAATATTCCGAACTGTAGAACTGGTCCGGCGCCATCCGCCGCAACTGCCGGACCCCGATGGCCTTGGGGTCCGTCGCCGCCCGATAGAAAGGGTCGAGCAGATAGGGTCCGTTCGCATAGGCGGTGATCACGACCGCGGCGCGCACGGGATCGATGTTGTGGTAGAGGCAGACAGGCTTTTCCGTGCCGGAATAGGCGAAGATCATCACGATATCGAGGTCGATGATCGCCTTAAGCGCCTCCTCGATACGCTGCGGGAAGTCCGGCGTGCCGACCTCCTGGATGGCCGCGGCAATCTTCCTGTTCCATGGCGCGAAGCCTGTCGTCACCGCGATCCTCCCTTCCTTCGGAAGCACTTTGCGCCCCTGGCCAGGGCCATGGCAATTTTCCTGCCCGTCTGTCCCTAACGGGATATTTTGTTGCGTGAAGCCCACGCCTAGCCTCAGGGGCGAAAATACTGGGGCGGGCATAGATGTCGACTGTCAATGAAGCCGGCGCGACCTTCGCGTCTGGTCTGGAAAAGCTTGGTGCCAGGGCCGTGCATATCGGCATGATGGACCCGGCCGGCGAATTTCGCGACAAGCTGGTTTCCGCCGACAAGGCGGTGAAGCTCGCCGCCAAGGGCTATCCGTTCTGCGAGGTCCTGTATTTCTGGGACATCGCCGAAAAGACCTTCATCGACGGCGCCTTCATCGACCGGCCGGCGGTCCTCGATGCAGCCAGCCTGCGCAAATATCCGTTTGCCGAGGATGCCGCGCTCTGCATCGCCGATTTCTCCGGCGATTTCGGCAAGCGCTCGCCGCGCAATCTGTGCAGCCGGCTTATCGCCGAGGCGGCGGAGCTTGGCTTCGACGTGTTCTCCGCCTTCGAATACGAGTTCTTCCTGTTCGACGAGACGCCCGAAAGCCTGCGCGCCAAGGACTATCGCGACCTCGTTTATTTCGCGCAGGGCAACCGCACCTATTCGCTGCAGACATCAGCCATCCATGGCGACCTCCTGCAGGGCCTGCACGACACCATGACGACGATGGGGATCGGCCTCGACGCCATCCACACCGAGCTTGGTCCCGGCTGTTTCGAGGCGCCGCTGACCTACGCCAAGGGCCTGAAATCCCCCGACGATGCGGCCCTCTTCAAGAATTTCGCCAAGGGGTATTTCTCCCGCCACGACCTGACCGCCGGCTTCATGTCAAAACTGTCACCGGCTCTGCCTGGCCAGTCCGGCCACCTGCATGTCTCGATGCGCGACAAGCAGGGCAATGCGGTGTTCGCCGATCCCGGCGCGCCGGATGGCATAAGCCGGCTCGGGCGTCATTTCATCGGCGGCCTGGTGACGCTGATGCCCGAACTGCTGGCCATGTGCGCCCACACCGTCAACGCCTACAAGCGCCTGGTGCCCGGCGCCTGGGCGCCGACCTCAGCCAATTGGGGCGTCCAGAACCGCACGGCGGCGGTGCGCGTCATCAATGACGAGCCGGAATCCACCCGGGTCGAGTTCCGCGTGCCCTCGGCCGACGCCAACCCCTATCTGGCGCTGGCGCTGTGCATCGGCGCCGGCCTCCATGGCATCCGCAACGAGATCGAGCCGCCGGCCGGCAGCGGCGAGAACTTCTATGCCGCGACGCCCTCGCCGGAGGCCGCCTTTCCGTCCGATCTCGGCCAGGCGACGGAGCGGCTCAACGCGAGCGCCGTCGCCCGCGAGATCTTCGGCGACGACTTCATCGACAGCTTCGTCACCGGGCGGCGCTTCGAATTCGGCGAGTACCAGAAACAGGTAAGCGAATGGGAGATCCGGCGATATCTCGGCATCGTCTGATCGGAGAATTTTGGGCTGATAAAGAGAAAGGGAACAGGCAAATGAAAAAACAAACAGCAGACATCACGGCACGGGCGGGCGTCGATCGCCGCGCGGTGCTGAAGGGCATGGGCGGCCTTGGGCTGGCGGCCGCCGGCGCCGGCATCTTCGGCATGCCGAAAGGCGCGTCCGCCGCCGACAGCCTCAACTACATGTGCTGGGAAGGCTACAACGCGCCCTCGATCCTGGAGCCGTTCCAGAAACAGAAGGACGTCTCGATCTCCGTCGACCTGATCACCGATTCCGCTGGCGGCTTCGCCAAGCTCGCCGCCGGCGCGTCGAAGGATTTCGACCTCGTCTCGTCCGACAGCCCGTGGATCGCGCGCATGGGGCCGGCCGGCATCTGCCGCTACATCGACGACAAGGATTTCGCCGACCAGTACGCCGAATTCTACCCGCAGTTCCGCGCGCCTTTCGCGCCGCTGCGGTTCGAAGGCAAGGCAACCGGCCTGCCGACGCGCTGGGGCTGGGTCGGACCGACCGTGAACACCAAGTTCGACAAGCTCGAGACCTGGTCGAGCTACGCGCCGGTGTTCGACGCCGCCTACAAGGACAAGATCTGCCTGCTCGACTGGGGTGACTGGCCGATCATGCCGCTGGCGCTCTATGCCGGCGTCGACCCCTATGTCCCGCTCGACCAGGCCGCACTCGATGAGGTGCGCAAGGTGCTGCGCGCCGCCTTCAAGAACACCCGCGCCATCGTCGCCGACCTGGCTATCGCCCAGAAGGGCCTGATCGACGGCTCGTTCCGGGCGCTGATCGGCGGCGGCACCTACGCAACCTCGTCGCTGCGCATGAAGGGCCACGACTACATCCAGTCGATCGTGCCCGAGCCCAGGAACGGCCTCAAGCAGGGCATCATCTGGATGGAGGCGACGGGCCTGATCGAGAACGGCCGCGACTCCAAGGTCGCCGCCGACTTCCTGAAATACATCGTCTCGCCGGAAGTGGCCAAGCAGCTGTCGATCACCGAGGCCACCTGCAACCTCGTGCCGAACGCCAAGGCCGAGGCGCTGTTCTCGGACGCCGAGAAGAAGGCGCTGCAGATGGACTATATGTGGACGGCCTGGGACAACAGCCATTTCCACACCGTCGCGCCCAACATCGACGACATGCTGGCCATCTGGCAGGAAGAACTGGCCGCGCGCTAAGCGTCGCCTGCAAGGCCCGCGCGTTCCGGCGCGCGGGCTCCATGATCATTTCACCCACATTCAGGGCGGGCGAGTTTTGACAACCGCAATCATCAACGCGCCAATCATCAATGCACCAATCATCAATGCATATGGCATCGTCAAGGATTATGGCTCCATGCGGGCCCTGCACGGCGTGTCGCTCGACATCGGCGCCGGCGAATTCGTGGCGCTGGTGGGCCCGTCCGGCTGCGGCAAGACCACGCTCCTGAAGATCCTAGCCGGCTTCGAGGACCCGACCGCCGGCGTGCTGGAAATCCAGGGCCAGGATATGCAGGGCGTGCCGGCCGCCAAGCGGCCGACGCGCATGGTGTTCCAGAAGCTGGCGCTGTTCCCGCACAAGACCGTCTCGGACAACATCGGCTTTCCGCTCAAGCTGCAGAAGGTGGCCAAGGCCGAGATGGACCAGCGCATATCGGCCATGCTCGATCTCATGCATCTCAAGCGCGAGTACCTGAACAGATATCCCGTCCAGCTTTCCGGTGGCGAGCAGCAGCGCGTGGCGCTTGCCCGCGCGCTGATCTCGCGCCCGAGCGTGTTGCTGCTCGATGAGCCGATGAGCGCGCTCGACGCCAAGCTGAAGAAATCGCTGCAGGCCGAATTGAAGAAGCTGCACCGCGAACTCGGCACCAGCTTCGTCCTCGTCACCCATGATCTCGAGGAAGCCATGATGCTGGCCGACCGCATCTGCGTCATGCGCGCCGGCGAAGTGGTGCAACTGGGCACGCCCTCCGACATCTACTACCGGCCCGCCAACATGTTCGTCGCCGGCTTCATCGGCGAGACCAATTTCCTGCCGGTCGCCGTCTCACGCGACGGCGGCGAGACCAAGGTCACCTCCCCGCTCATAGGCGACGACGCCGCGGTCATCGCCGCCGAACAGGTCTCTCCCTTCCTGGGCAGCAGCCAGACAGCCCTGCTGGTGCGTCCCGAAACCATCCGCTTCGTCACCGGCGCGGCCGAGCCAGGCGAATGGGTGCTGAACAGCACCGTCGAGGAATATTTCATCAAGGGCGCCTCGACGCAGTATCGCGTGCGCGTGCCGGGCCTGGACAAGGCCGTGGTCATGGACCTCGCCGGATCGCTCGAGCTGCCGGCAAAAGTGTCCGACAGCGTCAGGATCGGCTTCCATCCCACCCGCTGCTTCCTGCTTTCGGAGTGAGCCGTGCGAACCGATAGCAAGCGCTGGGGTGATCCGGTTCTGGTGGCAACGGTGGCGCCGCTCACCATCGTCATGCTTTTGTTCTTCATCATTCCGCTGGTGATGACCGTGGTGCTGTCGTTCCAGACGACGCAGTTCTATCGCCTGTCCTGGACCTGGGACCTGAAAATCTGGACCGAGGTGTTCTCCAAGCCGCATTACTGGACGATCATGGCGCGAACCGTCGCCATGGCGCTGGTCTGCGTGGTCGTCTGCGTGCTCATCGCCTTCCCCGCCGCCTATGCGCTGGCGACCAGGCTCCGGGCCTACAATGCGCAGATCCAGATCCTGATCATCTTCGCCTTCCTGACCGACGCTGTGCTGAAGACCTTCGGCTGGATCCTGGTGCTGGACAAGAGCGGCGTCGCCAACTGGCTGCTGGCGCATCTGGGCCTCGGTCCGGAAGCCCTCAACCTCCTGTTCACGCCCACCGGCACGATGATCGGCATGGTCTATGGCCTGGTCGTCTATCCGATGTTCACCATCTACCTGTCGCTGGCGCGCATCGACCGCGATCTCGTTCTGGCCGCCTATGATTCCGGCGCGTCGCGGCTGCGCGCCTTCTTCGAGGTAACGCTGCCGCTCGCCCGCCCCGGCCTCTATTGTGGCGCGGTGCTGGTCTTCGTGCTCAGCCTGGGCGCCTTCCTCGAGCCCAAGGTCCTGGGCGGCGGCACGGCGCCGCTGGCTTCGGAACTGATCCGCCAGAGTTTCGAGACGCGGGTCAACTGGCCGCTGGGTGCGGCGCTGACGCTGGTGCTGATCGTCATCGGCGCGCTGTCGCTGGCGCTCGCCGCCGCCGTGCTGATGCGCGGTACCAGCGGGAGGGCTGTCCAATGATCCCCGAACGGCTGAAGGACAGGTTCGTCGACGTCTTCCTCGTCGGCACCGTGGCGCTGCTGATCCTCTTCTTCTACGTGCCGATCGTCACGCTGGTGGTGTTTTCCTTCACCAGCAGCCGGGTGCTGACCTTCCCGATCGAAGGCTTCTCGCTCGAATGGTATGGCGAACTGTTCCGCAAGCCCGATTTCCTGCCGGCGGTCGCCAATTCGGCGATCGTCGCCGCCATCTCGACGATCTGCGCCACCGTGCTCGGCTCGGCCGGCGCGGTGGCCTGGATCCGCTATCGCTTCCGCTTCCAGAACATTTTTCGGGCCATCAGCTTCCTGCCGCTGCTGTTTCCGCAGCTGCTGCTGGGCGTGGTGATGCTGCTATGGTTCTCGGTGCTCGGCAACTGGCTGGGCTTCTCGACCGGCTTGGCGACGGTGATCATCGGCCACATCGTCTACATCACCCCCTTCGCGCTGGTGATCGTGGCCGTGCAGGTCCATGGCTTCGACGAGACGCTGGAGGACGCCGCGCGCGACGCCGGCGCCACCGGCTGGGAAGTTTTTCGCGAGATCACCTTCCCGCTGCTGTGGCCGGGCATCCTCTCGGCCGCGACCTTTGCCTTCCTGCTGTCCTGGGGCAATTTCTACGTCTCCTATTCGCTGGCCGGCACGGCGCGGACGCTGCCGATCTTCGTCTACAGCGGCATCGCCGTCGGCTCCTCGCCGATCTATCCGGCGCTGGCGACGCTCAACTTCATCCCGGCGCTGGTCCTGGTGTTCCTGGCCGATTTCCTGCGACGCCGGGCGCTCAAGCGACAGAAGCTGGTAACCGCCTGATTTCCTGTCAATTCCCCAAGCCAATCCAAGGTAATGATCCCATGACCGCTTTCACCCCGGCCGTCTCCGCCAACTGGAGCTTTCCGACCTCCGTGCGCTTCGGCAATGGCCGCATCGGCGAACTGGCTGACATCGTGCGTGAGCTCGGCGCGAAGCGGCCGCTGGTCGTCACCGACGATGGCCTGAAGTCGCTCTTTCCGGTGCAGCGCACGCTTGACGTGCTGAAGGCGGGCGGGCTGGACGCCGGCTTCTTCCACAACGTCAAGCCGAACCCGACCGGCGGCAATGTCGAAGACGGCGTGGCCTTCCTGAAGCTCGGCCAGCACGATCTCGTCATCGCCATTGGCGGCGGCAGCGCGCTCGACGCCGCCAAGGCCATCGCGCTGATGGCGACGCAGTCCATCGCCATGTGGGATCTCGAGGATATCGGCGACAACTGGAAGCGCGCCGACACCTCCCGCCTAATTCCCGTCATCGCCATACCGACGACCGCCGGCACCGGCTCCGAACTCGGCCGCGCCTCGGTCATCACCAACGAGGCTGAGAAGCGCAAGGTCATCGTCTTCCACCCGCGCATGATGCCGGATGTGGTTCTGATGGACCCGGAACTGACCACCGGCCTGCCCGCCCACATCACCGCCGCCACCGGCATGGACGCGCTGTCGCACGCCCTCGAAGCCTATTGCGCGCCGAGCTTCCATCCCATGGCCGAGGGCATCGCGCTAAACGCCCTGCAGCTGATCAAGACCTGGCTGCCCATCGCCGTGGAAGATGGCAAGAACATCGAAGCCCGGGCGCAGATGCTGATCGCATCCGGCATGGGCTGCGTCGCCCTGCAGAAGGGCCTCGGCGCGATCCACGCGCTCGCCCATCCGCTCGGCGCGCTGCACGACACCCATCACGGCCTGCTCAACGCCGTGCTGATGCCCTATGTGGTGGAGGCCAACGCCCCGGTGCTGCAGGAAAAACTGGCGCTGCTCGCGCGCTTCCTCGACCTGCCGACCCATGATGCGCGGGCGGTGGTCGACTGGATCATCGACCTGCGCAAGCGCCTGAACATCCCCGCCACGCTGCCAGGCATCGGCCTGACCGAGATCGACGAAGACCGCGTCGCCACGATGGGCGAGACCGACCCCAGCGCCGGCGGCAACCCCATCAAGCTCGACCGCGAGAAGCTGCGGACAATCCTGCGGGCTGCGATTGCGGGGTAAGCCGGTAGCAGCGCATTGCTCGAAGGCTTGACGGGGCGTCGCGCTGAAATCGCGGCGCCGCACGCTCTTAGGTCTTCGTCGCCACGCTGGTTCGTTCTTTGTTCTTTGCCGAACACACGTAAGAACGCTAAGCTCTGCGGATGAGCGTTAGTCCGAAACCACTTGCAAAGAAAACCAGAGCCATAGCGTCGTCAGGCGCAAGCCAGCGCGACAATTTTTCCGACCCCACCAAGCGACTGCTGGCCCAGCGTGTCGGTTGGCTATGCTCCAATCCGGATTGCACGAAACCTACGGTGGGACCGCAAAAAGGCGGTCCCGGCACCATGAACGTTGGGATCGCTGCGCACATAACAGCCGCGTCTGATGGTTTCGCCCGGTATGACGCCCGTCTGACACGGGAAGAACGAAAAGCGCCAAACAACGGCATATGGCTATGTAGCGACCATGCCCACCAGATTGACCACGACGAAAAGGCATTTCCGGTTGAATTGCTCCACAAATGGAAGAAGGAGGCGGAGGAGCGGGCGTTTGACCAGCTGCTAACGGGTGGTGGTCGCGCTCGCGTAGAGTCTATGGGCACCGAGCTTGCGGAGGCCCTTGAGTATATTCGCCAGCAGCTTGGCATTCCGCAGGGTGAAGACTTGCCCGCCCTGGTGGAGAGAGCACGTTCTGCCGCACAACTTCACATCGAGACGTTTGCCCACCAGGGTCCCGCGCATGCGGTATCGCTTTCTTTGACGGCCGCCTCGTCGCGAGGAAAATCATTCACCCACGTTGAGATGGCAGCAGCGCTCCGGTCCTGTGGCATTCTGGAACTTGTGGCCGAACCGGGTCAGGGCAAGTCGACCACATTGATTCAGGTCGGTGCCAAATTACTGGAAAGCGGTCCTGTGCCGCTGTTGGTCCCGCTTGCCGAAGTCATCCCGAGTGCGGACGACCTCTTTTCATGGATAGCTGGCCGCCAAGTTTTTGCAGGCGTGAGATCCGAGCACCTGAAGTTTCTCGCGGCACACGGCGAGTTGGCATTCCTGTTGGATGGCTGGAACGAGGTGACACCGGCTGCCCGGCTGGCTCTCATCAGAACCCTTCGGACCCTTCGGCGTGAATTCCCGCTTCTAGTCGTTTGCATAACCACGCGCCCTCAGGCTGTAGCGGTACCGTTTGTGGCTCGGACAATTCACATTGAGACGCTCTCCGACGAGTTGCAGGAAGAACTGGCCTCCCAACATGGAAGTGTCGGGCAGGATTTGCTTGATCGCGTTCGCAGAACGTCGGGCGTTCGGGACCTTGCCCGGGTGCCTTTTTATCTTCAGGCTCTCCTGCATGTAGGAGATGCCGGTGCCTTGCCTACAACCAAGGAAGGCACGATTTCGCTGCTGGTGGAGCAGCACGAGGATATTCCCGAACGAGAGGAGCAACTACGACAAACCATGCTGGGGCAGCACCGTCGTTATTTGGGTGACTTGGCCGTCTCTATGATGCGAGCGCGGACGACGGCGCTGGATGAGACGGCAGCCCGACAATCCCTGCGGATAACCAACACGAATTTATTGATGGAAGGGCTGGTTCAGAACGCCCCGGAACCTGCGAGCATCCTCGAGACCCTTGTCGCCACGCACGTCTTGGTTCATGGCGAAGGCGAGACGTACTCATTTCAGCACCAACAGTTCCAAGAGTGGTATGCCGCCGGGCATGTCGCGGCAATGATGTGTGGGCTTCCCAAGGAGGCCGGGATCGACAGCGCCTTTGCCCAAGAAATTCTGAACGACCGCATGTGGGAAGAGGCAATTCTGTTCGCCTGTGAGCGGCTGGCTGCGGATGAACTTGGTGTCGCCATAGTGGGACAGGTGGCGAGGCTCGCGATATCGGTGGGACCGATGCTCGCAGCTGAAATCGTGTACCGGTCAGGCGATGCCGTTTGGGACTTGGTGGCGCCCGACGTGGAGACTTTTGCACGTGCATGGCACCAGGCCAATCACGTGGATTTGGCTGTCGGATTCATGATGAAGACTGGCCGGGGTGCTTTTGCCGACTTGGTTTGGCCGCTAGTTTCCAACTCAAGCGAACAGATCCAAAGCGAGGCCCTCCACATGGGCGATCGTATCCGGCCGTCTGTCTTCGGGACCCACCTGCGGGACGATTACGAGCATCTGGAGGAGCGGGTGCGGGGAAGGCTCGTCTCCGGCCTCATCTTCGGGGGCGGCATTGAAGGTCTCGAGGTCGCGTCCGACCTCGCAAAGAGAGACCCTAGCGTGGCCGTAAAATCAGAGGCGATTGAGGCCCTACTTTTTCGTGGCGCCACCAGACAGGCGAGTTCGGTACTCGATGGCGCGGATGTTGAGGTTTGGCGGCGGGTTGCCGAACAAGACTATTTCGATGGGCTAACCGCACCTCATGTCTTTAGCCGCCTGAAAGAGCTGCAGGAAGAGGATGCCAATTCCAACCGCAACCCGGCCCGTAACCTCCATCGCGTTGCCCGCAGGGCGGAAATTTCGGGGGATGTCACAGACCTCGCTGCAATCCTCCGTGACGAAAATCTCGACCTCCGCGCAGACCACATCGCAGCCGCATTCCATCAGGCGAATAGCGTGTTTCCCGACGTCGTTGCGGCAGCGATGAAGGAACGGATTTTGGCCGGCTTGTCGTTGCCCTTCCGGGTCCAAGGACATCTTTCTCCGCAACCAGTCAGCGAGGAAGCGGCCTTATCGAAAATGGTCGCTGGCAGTCAGAAAATCGACGAGCAGACGAGCGGTGCTCTCTTCCTCGTGGGTTCGAGCATTATTACCGGGATGATAGGCGACTTTCTCGCGCTGAAGCGGAAGGTCTATGTGAGCGGCAGGCCTTCGTCATTCGACTGCGCACCTCTGGGGCTACTTCGGGACAAAATCTCCGGGACGCGCCCGGAAGCGTTTGTAGAAGCAATCGTGTCGTTTTCAGCCAACCAAGAATATCGCGACATTGAGGCCCTCGCCAACCTCATAACCGTGCACGGCAAACACGGAACGAACGAGAGACTGGACGACGTTTCGGTCGAAAGCCGTCGCAGGCTCGTTCAGACGTTGAACGGGTGGGCGGCTTGTCTGCTGAGTTCGGGCCCGCCTTCTCGGCACGACATGGCCGAAGTCGTGGATGCCATGCGGCGAGTACCTGACCCATCGCAAATGAAATGGGTCTCAACATTCCTGCATGAAGACCTTCAGCAGCGGGACGCTCTCAAGGCGTCGGCCAAGGACGGTCGCAACCAAGCGGCGCTTAACGAGTGGCGCATCAGCCATGCCCTGTCGTACCGGCAGGCGCTCTACGAAATTGGCTCAGACGAGGCGTATGAAGTCGCAAAATCGCTCTTGCGGCATCCGGAGTTTGGCCACGACGCAGCTATTGCGCTCCGGCTCATCGCAATGCCTGCCCTCCTGGAGCAGAGATCCAATGTCTGGCCTGATCTGGATCGCGCTCAGACCGCACGTGAAAGGCGATCAAGCCAGCCTGATCTGTCGTTTGATGCCGCAGAGAGCATGCTGGAAGTAGCGGAAGAGTTGGCAGCGGGCGAACCACCTTTTGGGCGCGCTGTGGCGGTGGCTGCGATCGCGGTGGTGATGCCGCACAAAGCTCGGCCAGAGTTAATGGCGAAACTTGCCGGTTTCGAGGTGATGTCACACATCAAGCTCGACCTCTTTAACGGGATGATTGTCGGCGGACTTGTCCCCTCGGCCGACTTAGTCCTTCAGGAATTTCGCAAGGTGTTGGCTGACAAGGATAACAGGTGGTGGGATGACCAGACCTCCTACGCGGTGTTGAGTTGGCTGAAAGTGTTTCCGAACACCGATCGTCCGGTCTCCGTTTTTGACGCTTTGTGTCTCATTCCCGAAAAGAACATTTCGAGATGGCGGATCAGGGATATCCTGCCTCAACTGAGGCTCCTCGACGATGAAACCAGAGCGGGCATCCTGCGTGAGTTTGCCGTGAGATATCCAACGTTGCTGTCGGAGCATGGGTGGTTCGACCAGGTGCGAAAGCTAGGATTCCGCCCAGCAATTGACTTGCTTCTGCAGGGGGTGGAAGGCGATCTCGGCAAGGGCTTCGACCTCAGCGCGGGTCACTTCTTATTACCTGAACAACTTGCCTACGCCATGGCGGAGGGCGACCTTCCCTATGCTTTCGAGAAGCTGGCTGCAGCGCGCTCCGAGGGCGCAAAGGCGCTGGTTTTCTCGGTCATTTTGAAGACCTCTTCTGTAGAGGGACTAATCGCCGCCACTGAGTCCCCGGTGGGTCGGCAGACCGTACGCCGACAGGGAGAGCGCGGTGTACAGGACATGATTTATGCCAAAGAGCCTCACAGAGCTGATGGCACGTCCTATGAGCTTAGGCCGCGCAATGCTTCTGAGGTTAGGAAGCGACTGTTTGCGTTGACCATCTCTCCCGACAAGGATCAGGCGGCGTTCGCCGTGGATTACCTGACTCGCATCGACGCGCTGCGAAAGGACCATGGCGCAGTTGAGGATGAGCCTAGGCATCCTGATATCGGGAGTGGGCGGCCGTGGCCACTAAGGCGAAGGTGAACTGACCCCAATGCAGACCTCGTCATGAGATCAGCGGACCGGCAGCTTTCGGGACGGAGCACCTGGTCGCTGAACGACCGACCTGCGGCCCAAAGCCTACTCCCCCACCCCACCAGCCCTTGACGAAAATCCGCACGCCTGTTTGAGACTGAGCTTGAGACTGGGGCAAATGCGGACATTTGCGCCGTGGGGAGACAAGCCGGCGATGGCCAACCTTTGAAGCGCTTCTTTCACCTGCTCGCCGCCGTCATCCTGGCATCCGCCCTCACTGGCTGCACCAGCGTTTCCTATTACGCGCAGTCGATCGAGGGCCATGTGCGGCTCATGGCGGCGCGGAAGAGTGTCGGGGGGCTGATCAACGATCCTTCGACGCCCAAGGCTTTGCGCGCCAAGCTGACGTCGGCCAGCGCCATACGCCGCTTTGCCACGGATGAGCTGGCGCTGCCCGACAACTCAAGCTACCGCTCCTATGTCGATGTCGGCCGGGACGATGTGACCTACGCCGTCTTCGCCGCGCCGCAATTCGCGCTCGCGCCGGTGACATGGTGCTTTCCGGTTTTCGGCTGCGTTCCCTACCGGGGGTATTTTTCGCTGAAAGCCGCGGCCAAAACCGCCGCCGAACTGCGTGGAAAGGGGCTGGACGTCTATGTGTCGGGCATCACCGCCTATTCGACGCTGGGCTGGTTCAGCGACCCATTGCTCAGCACCATGCTGCGCCAGGACGACACCTCTATCGCCAGCCTCGTCTTCCATGAGCTGGCGCATCAGAAGATCTATGTGAACGGAGATTCCGCCTTCAACGAGGCGTTCGCGGTTTCCGTCGAGACCACCGGCACCAGGAAATGGCTGCGCGCAACGGGAAACCGCGCCGGGTTGCGCCGCTACGAGGCCGACCGCCAGCGCAGCGCGGATTTTCTCGCGCTAGTGGCGAAAACGCGCGACGAGTTGGGCCAGGTCTATGGCAGTCCGCGCAGCGCCGAGACGATGGCGGCCGCGAAGGCAGCCACGATCGACAGGCTGCGTGCGCGCTACCGGCACATGCGCGACAACAGATGGGCGGGATACCGGGGATATGACGGCTGGTTCGACAGCCCGATCAACAACGCAAAGCTCGCCGCGACCGCCGTCTACGGCGAACAGGTTCCGGCGTTCCTACGCCTGCACGAATTGTGCGGAGGCGATTATCCCAGGTTCTATGCCGCCGTGCGCAGGATCGCGGCCCTGCCCCAGCCTTCGCGCGCCGAGGCGCTGAAGACGGCGACTACGTGTGATGGACACTGACGAGCAAGCAGCCCGCCGCACCGGCCCAACCGGGCAATGGCGGCTCGGGCGGTCAATCGCATAGGGCGCTCTCCGTCCCGGCTTCGCCGAGCCACCCCGCCCCACCTTCGGCGGGGGCGAGGAAAAGCCAGCCATTCGGGTTCATGGCGCCTTGTGCCGCTATCCTCCGGCAAGGCGCGGAAGCAGGAAGATTTCCGCGCCTTTTGGCAATTCCTTCGACCAGGTGTCGCGATAGATCGTCCCGTCGATGGCGACGGCGATGCCGCGGTCGAGCAGCGGCGCGAGGCCGGGATACTGTTCAGCCAGCTTCCTGAACAGCTCCCTGATGTCCTTGGCCTCCACCTCGACCTTGTCCTTGCCGCCGGCAAGCTGGCCGAGCGCGCCCCAGAGCGTGACTTCGACCATCGGCGCGCCCCTGCCCTAGCGTCCCCGTTCCGCCTCGATCGCCGCCAGGATGCGCGGCGGCGACATCGGAATATGCGTCATGCGCACGCCGGCCGCGTTCGAAACCGCATTGGCGATCGCCGCCAGCGGCGGCACGATCGACGTCTCGCCGACGCCGCGCACGCCATAGGGGTGGTTGGGGTTGGGAATCTCGAGGATCTGCGTGTCGATCATCGGCAGGTCGGAGCAGACCGGGATGCGGTAGTCGAGGAAGCCCGCGTTCTGCAGGCGTCCGTCCTTGCCGTAGATATACTCCTCGTTGAGCGCCCAGCCGATGCCTTGCGCCGCGCCGCCCTGGTACTGGCCCTCGACATAGGTCGGGTGCACCGCCTTGCCGGCATCCTGCACCACGGTGTAGCGGATCACCCTGGTCGAGCCGGTCTCCGGGTCGACCTCGATGTCGCATATATGGGTGGCGAAGGAGACGCCGGCGCCGTCGGCGACAAGCTCGCTGTGGCCGGCGATAGGCCCCCCGGTCTTGCCGGATTCAAGCGCGATCTCCTTCAGCGACAGCTTGCCGAGATTGCCGTGCTTCTCGCCCTTGGCGACCGCATGGCCCTGTTCCCAGACCACCTCGTCGACGGAAATGTCCCACATCTGCGCGGCGCGCTCGCGCAGGATCTTGATCGCGTTGCGCGCCGCCGAGATCGTCGCCATCGAGGAGGAGAAGGTGCCGCGGCTGCCATCGGTCATGTCGTTGTAGCCCAGGCTCGACGTGTCCGCGACGATGGCCTTGACCTGCGAATAGTCGATGCCGAGCTCCTCCGCCGCGACCAGCGACAGTGACGCGCGCGAACCGCCGACATCGACCGTGCCGACCGCCAGAGAGACCGAGCCGTCCATGCCGATGTTCAGGTCGGTGCAGGTCTGGCCGCCGAAATTGAACCAGAAGCCGCAGGCCATGCCCCTGCCCTGGTTCTTGCCGAGAGGCGCCTTCATGTGCGGATGATTCTTGGCCGCCTCCAGTGTCGGGCCGATGCCGATCGGCCCATAGACCGGGCCGTAGGACGACCTTGTGCCTTCCTGGGCGGCGTTCCTGATGCGGAACTCGACCGGGTCCATGCCGATCTCCTTGGCCAGCTCGTCGACAGCACTTTCCACCGCGAACGCCGCCATCGGCGCCGAGGGCGCGCGATAGGCCGCCGTCTTCGGCCGGTTGACCAGCACCTCGTAGCCGACCGTCTTGACGTTATCGAGCTTGTAGCAGGCGAAGGCCGTCATGGCGCCGACCTCGGCCCAGCTGCCGGCATAGGGGCCGCTCGAGTAGCGCAGGGTCGCCTCGGCGGCGGTGATGGTGCCGTCCTTGCGGGCGCCGATCTTGACGTCGATCGAGGTGGCGCTGGTCGGGCCCGAGGCGCGGAACACCTCGTCGCGGGTCATCACCAGCTTCACCGGGCGCCCGGCCTTGCGCGACAGGGCAAGCGCCACCGGTTCGGCCCAGACATGGGTCTTGCCGCCAAAGCCGCCGCCGATCTCCGAGGAGGTCACGCGCAGCTTCGAGGCTTCCATGCCCAGCAGCTGGGCGCAGTGCTGGCGGTAGACGAAATGGCCCTGCGTGCAGACCCAGAGATCGGCGGTGCCGTCTGACGAGACGCTCGCCACGCAGGCATGCGGCTCGATATAGCCCTGGTGCGTCTGCTCGGTCTTGAAGGAGCGCTCGACGATGAAATCGGCTTGGCCGAAACCCTGGTGGACATCGCCATGGCCGAACTGGCTGCGCTTGGTGACGTTGGAGGGCTTTACCGGCTTTTCCTCGAGCCCTTCGGTGAAGATGGCGTCGTTGATGAGCGGGGCGTGGTGCCGCATCGCCTCGTCGACATCGGTGACATGCGGCAGAAGCTCGTAGTCGACCTCGATCAGCTTCAGCGCCTGCCTGGCCGTGCGGGCATCGACAGCGGCCACCGCGGCCACCGCATGGCCGTCATAGAGCGCCTTGGCGCGCGCCATGCAATTGTCGAGGATGTCGTACATGGCGGCATCGCCATTGGTGAGGTCGGGCAGGTCGGCGGCCGTTATCACGGCCTTCACGCCGCTCAGCTTTTCCGCCTTCGACGTGTCGATGCTCCTGATTTTCGCGTGCGCGTGCGGGCTTCTCAAGATCCGCCCGACCAGCTGGCCGGCCATGTTGAAGTCGGCGCCGTAGCGGGCGCGGCCCGTCACCTTGTCGATGCCGTCCGGGCGGATCGGGCGCGTGCCGACGGATGCGAATTTACGCCCGGAAAAACGCGGATCGAAATTCATCTTCAGGCTCCCTTCATCACATGTGCCGCGTCCTGGACGGCGCGCACGATCTTGTCATAGCCGGTGCAGCGGCACAGGTTCCCCGCCAGGCCGAAGCGGATCTCCTCCTCGGTCGGGTCGGGGTTCTTGGCAAGAAGATCCTTGGCCGCGATCAGGAAGCCCGGCGTGCAGATGCCGCATTGCAGGGCCGCGTGTTCGAGGAATTTCTGCTGCAGCGGGTGCAGCTTTTCGCCATGCGCCATGCCCTCGACGGTCTCGACGCGCCGGCCCTCGGCCTCGGCGCCGAGCACCAGGCACGAACAGACCAGCCGGTCGTCGAGGATGATGCTGCAAGCGCCGCAGTCGCCAGTGCCGCAGCCCTCCTTGGCGCCCGTCAGCCCCAGGCGGTCGCGCAGCACGTCGAGCAGCGTCTCGTCAGGCTGGCAGAGATATTCGATGGCGTCGCCATTGATCGTCGTGGAAACCGCTATACCAGCCATCATTTGCCTCCTGCGCGTGCATAGGCGGTCGTCGCGGCCCGCTTGGCCAGCACGCCCGCAACCTTCCGTCTGAAATCGATGGTGCCCCGCTTGTCGTCGATGGGGCGGCAGGCGCCGGAGCAGACCTTGGCGAGCCGCTCGAGAGCCGCCTCGTCCAGCGTCCTGCCGACAAGGGCCTCGGCGGCCTCCTCGACCAGAAGCACGGTGGGCGCGGCCGCACCCAGCGCCACGCGGGCGGCCGTGATCACGCCATGCGCGTCGAGCGTCAGGTTCACGCCGGCGCTGACGACCGCGATGTCCATCTCGGTGCGCGGAATGAAGCGCAGATAGGCATCGCCCGAACGCGGCGCACGGTTGTCGAGCAGGATCGCCTCGATGATCTCGCCCTTGGCCAGCGACGTCCTGCCCGGCGCGGTCGGCACGCTTTCCACGGCGATCGTGCGCTTGCCCGCCGGCCCGACGACCACCGCGCGCGCGCCCGCCGCAACCAGCGCCGGGACGCTGTCGGCGGCCGGCGAGGCGTTGCAGAGATTGCCTGTGATGGTGCAGCGTCCCTGCACCTGCTTGGAGCCGATCAGCTTGGCCGCTTCGACGACGCCGGGCCATGCTTTGCGCAGGGCCGCGTTCTCGCCCAGGGCGGCGCAGGGCACCGCGGCGCCGATGCTGAAGCCGTCGGCCGTTTCCCGGATCTGGCTCAAGCCTTCGATCGCCTTGATGTCGACGATCAGGTCTGGTTCCACAAACCCGCCCTTCATCCTGACCAGGAGGTCGCTGCCCCCGGCGAGAATGGCGGATGTGCCGGCCGATCCGGCCAGCAGGCCAACGGCATCTTCGATTGAAAGCGGACGTATGTAACGCATCGTCTCCCCTTGTAGGCCATAGCGATTTCGCCGACCGTTATAAACAATCACCTCATAAAGGCCATCCGGTTACTTGGCCAAGGCGATTGGGCCAAGCACCCGGCCGGAGCGACCCGCAATCGGTCATCGCGCTTGCCGAGACCGCCTCTCGAAAGGGAACCGACCTCGCCTTTGGGAGTGGGTCAGATCTTCACGAACCGATAGACGAACCGATCGGTCTCGCCCTTGATCGAGGGATCGAACACCTTGACCGAGTGCGAATCGTCGGTCTTCGCGAGAATGCTGCTTTGCGCGTCCAGTACGAAGCCGGCCGCCTCCACCTCCTCGCGGACGGAAGCAGGGTCGATCCGATGCAGCGACTGGGTGTCGCTCGTTCCTGTCCCGGCGGCGGCGGCGTGGTCGACGATGACGTAGGAACCGCCGGGCTTCAGCCGCTCATGCACGGCGCGATTGAACCGGGCCGCCGTCGCGCCCTTCTTCTGCATCAGCGCGGTGTGGAGATCGTGGTAGAACAGGTGCAGCCACAGCACATCCGCTGGCTGCGTGACCTCCGGCATTGCCACGAGGTCCGCCGAGACGGCCTCGACGTTCTCTCGGCCGGGCTCCTTCGCGAGCGTCCGCATGAGGCCGACCGGATCGTTCTTGAAGTCGGCGACTTCGGCGGGCACGAAGCTGTAGACGCGTCCTTTTGGTCCAACGATGTCGGAGAAGAGGCGCGTCCAGCCCCCTTCGCCCGGGTAAACGTCAATGACGGTGGAACCCGCTTCCACACGTGCGAACTTGATCAACTCGGATAGCTTGGATTGGTCGTACATCAGAAATCTCCCTAAGGTTGGATATACCACGAGCGGGCGGTCTGGATGTTCTTCTCGATGCTCATGGGAATGTCTCCATTGCGCAAGGATCGCATCGCGCTCGATCCGATCCGTGCATCGTGGCCTTGCCGGTTGGCATGTCGTGTCCGTCAGTCGAACTTGACCAGGTCCTTGAAGATCAGCCGACCCCAGCTGTTGCCGCGCGCCTGGACCAGCAGTCCGCCTTCCGACAGCCCGCCAAGTTTGATCGGCGAGAAACCGAGCTTTTCCGCGAGCGCACCAATGTCCGCCGCGGCGGCGTCATCGTCGCTCGCCAGGAACACGACTCTCCTGCCGCCATGCACGGCCGGGTCCTGGTCAAGGACGGCGGCGCCCAGATGGTTGAAGCCCTTGACCAGCCTCGCACCCGGAAAAGCCTGCGCGATGAACCTGGAAGAAGGTTGTCCTCCCAGTGTCTCGGGAGGCACGCCGTAGGCATTGGTCACATCGACGATGGTCTTCCCCTGCCAGGTGGCGAGCGCCTTCGCGACCTCCGCGTGCGCCTCGAAACGGACAGCCAGGAAGATGATGTCGGCCTTGACGGCTTCCGCCAGCGTTTTGGGAATGATCGTGGGTCCGATCGCGGCCGCGTCGGCTGCAAAGCTTTCAGGGTCGCGCGTGGTCGCGACGGACACGTCGATGCCCTTGCGGGCAAACGCCTTGGCCAGGGCCTTGCCGATATTGCCGAAGCCGATGATTGCGTATCTCATATGTATTCTCCTTGGGTTGTCGTGCCCTGCGACGCTCCGAACGATCAAATGGAGCGCCCGGACGGGTGTCGTGGGTCAGAGTTGCGCCAGGCCGCCATCGACGGCGACCTCGCTGGCGGTCATGAAGCTGCTGTCCGGCGAGGCGAGGAAGGCGGCCACCGCCGCGATCTCCGCGGGATCGGCCATGCGCTGCAGCGGAGTCATTGAGGCGAAGACCTTCTGGCCCTCCTCGCCCAGCGCTTCCTTCGCGAGTTCGGTCGCCGTCGCCCCGGGCGACAACACGTTGACCCTGATGCCGGTGCCCTTCAGGTCCGCCGCCCAGGTCCGCGCGAGATTGCGCACCGCCGCCTTGCTCGCGCTGTAGGCGGTGAATCCAGGGGCGCCCGTGGTGCCGGCGCTCGACCCGGTCAGGATGATCGAACCGCCCGGCCCCATCAGCGGCAACGCCTTCTGGACCGTGAAGATCGTGCCTTTCACATTGGTGTCGAAGGTTTCGTCAATGTGCCCGGCGGTGATCTGGCCGAGCGGAAGCGGACTTCCCGCCCCGGCATTGGCGAAGACGACATCGAGGCTTCCGCGCTCGGCCTTCACGGCCGCGTAGAGCCGGTCGAGGTCGGCCTCATCCGAGACCGAGCCCTTCACCGCGCGGGCATTGTGCCCGAGGTCCGCCACGGCGACGTCGAGTGCTTCCTGGCGGCGGCCGAAGATGAAGACGAAAGCGCCTTCCTCGACAAAGCGCTTTGCCGCCGCGCGGCCTATGCCGGTGGCGCCGCCGGTGATGACGGCGGTCTTTCCATTCAGTCTGGTCATGACGTGCATCCTTCCAGGCTCGCGCCTTGGTCATTCGGGAACGCCCCGAGACGATCAAGATGGGTCCGCCGGGGTCAGGCGTTGAGTGAGGAAGCACGCACACCGGTGGTGCGAAATCGATCCGGCGTGGCTATAACCGCGCCCACGACGATAAGGTTCCGCCGGCCGGACCTCGCTCGTCGACGAGGGAAGTGATGGTCGCCTTGTTCTGTTGTACGATATGTAAGGGCCTTGGAAGGCGCACCGCGCGGTGCGGGATTGCACCATGATCGACTGGGCACCATGATCGACTGGGATGACGTTCGCCACTTTCTCGCCGTGGCACGCGGAGGCTCGGTGCGCGCCGCCGCCAAGAGCCTCGGCGTCAATCACGCGACCGTGCTGCGGCGCATCGCCCAGCTCGAGGACCGCCTCGGCGCGCACATGTTCGAAAAGCTGCCTTCGGGCTACCGCCTCACGGCCGCGGGCGAGGAGGTCCTTGAGCTCGCGGAACAGATGGAAGCGTCGTCGCACCAGTTGGAGACGCGCGTCCTGGGGCGCGACCAGGGCGTGCGCGGGCTGCTGCGCGTGACGCTGGCGCCGCCGCTCGCGACACACCTGCTGATGCCCGACTTCGCCGATTTCGCGCGTCTGCATCCAGACATCGAGATGGAAATCCTGTCGTCCGGCGAGCTGGCAAATCTGACCAACCGAGAGGCCGACGTCGCGATCCGCGTCGTCTACGACCGCAAGACCCTGCCGCTCAATCTTCATGGCCTGAAGGGACCGGAGCTGTTCGGCGGCGTCTACATGTCGCGCGATCGGCTGGCCGCGTGGCGTGCGGGCGCGCCCGATCCCATCCGGTGGATCGTCATAAGCGTCCACGGCATCCCGGACTGGGCCAGCGAGGGCGAGGTTCGCGCCACCGGGGTTCCATTCCGGACCACGGACAGCGAGGCGCAGATCGCCGCTGTCCGGCAAGGGCTCGGTATGACGACGCTGCCGTGCTTCATCGGCGATGCCGACCCCCTGCTTGCCAGGGTGCCGGGCACCGACCTGCACATGTATGGGACGGTCTGGCTTCTCACGCAGGGAGAGACGCGCAAGACGAAGCGCGTGCGGCTGTTCACCGAGTTCGTATCCCGCAGGCTAGCCGCATACGCGCCGCTTCTCGCGGGACTGTCCTGATCGCGGGACGTCGGTGTGGCGGCCGCCGGCCAGATGATGGAATGGCGGTTTCAGGAGCAAGGAACCCTTGGCGCGAACAGCGGCGGAGCCTGCAAGTACAACTGGCTGAGCGTGTTGCCGTCAATCCCGGTGCAAGAGCAGCCTATGAGGCACGACCGAATTGCATAGCCAGCGACCCACAATGTGATAGGATGGCTCATGTTTTTCGACCGGGCGTGAATTCCGGTCGACCTTCCTGCCGAGTGATGGCTCGCTTCGCGAGCTTTCGGCCCTTGAGGGCCAATTTCATGGCATCCGTTTCAGCATCCCATCTGGAAGCGGCCAGCACACTCGCGGTGGTCGTTGCATCGAACGAACCGCTTCTGTCCTGACCGATGATCTCAGGGTCATTGTTGTCAGTGCTTCTTTTTGCCGGGCCTTCCAGATCGATCCCGCGACCGTTTCAGGCAAATTGCTTTCGGAGATCGGCGCGGGCGAATGGGATATGCCCAAGCTGAACTCGTTGCTGAAGGCAACCGCCTCGGGCAGCGCGAACATCGAGGCTTACGAGATCGACCTGAAGCGGGCGAACCAGAAGACCCGCCAGTTGGTCGTCAACGCGCGCGTGCTCGAAGACGGCGATCCCGACCGGGTTCGCCTCCTGCTGGCTGTAACCGACGTCACCGATGCTCGCGCGGACGCCCGTCAAAAGGACGATCTCATTCGCGACAAGGCAATGCTGATCCAGGAAGTGCAGCACCGGGTCGCCAACAGCTTGCAGATAATCGCGAGCGTGCTGATGCAAAGCGCGCGCAGGGTCCAGTCCGAAGAGGCTCGCGGCCATCTGCATGACGCCCATAACAGGGTCATGTCTATCGCGGCCGTGCAGCGGCACCTCGCCCAGTCCGGCGCGGAGAACGTTTCCCTGCGGACTTATTTTACGCAGTTGAGTGAAAGCCTTGGCGCGTCGATGATCTCGGACAGGAACCGGCTTTCAATCGTCGTTTCCGTCGACGACAGCGTGGTGAAGTCGGACATTTCGATCAGCTTGGGACTGATCGTCACGGAACTGGTGATCAACGCACTCAAGCACGCCTTTCCACGGGAGCGGTCCGGAAAGATCTCGGTCGACTACCGTTCGCACGGTGAGGACTGGACCCTGTCGGTCCGCGATGACGGGATCGGCATGGGCGACAGCGCCTCGAAGGCCGGCCTTGGCACCGGCATCGTCGAGGCGCTTGCCAGGAACTTGCAAAGTGACATCAGCGTCACCGACGCGGATCCCGGAACGCTTGTGTCTGTTACGCACATTGCCGACGTCATCGACAATGTACCGGCGGCAGCATAGCCAGATGACCGATGCACAATTCGGTCCCGCGCGGTCCGGAGACATCGCGGCGAACCGAAAGGCCGTTATTCTGATCGTCGAGGACAACGCCATCATCAGGATGGGCGCGGTCGATCTCGTCGTCCATGCCGGTTACGTGGCGCTTGAGGCCAGCAACGCCGAGGAAGCAATTCGGCTGCTGGAGGCACGAACGGACATCGTTCTTGTGTTCACGGACGTCGGCATACCGGGCACGATGGACGGCATCAAATTGGCCCACTACATCCGTAACAGATGGCCGCCGGTCAAGCTGATCGTCTCCTCCGGCCTGTCAGTCATCGAAAAAGGCCAGCTACCTGAAGGAAGTCACTTTTTTCCCAAGCCCTATAGCGACGGCACGATTGTCGAACAGCTGCGCCGGATGCTGTAACCGATTGACACGCGCCAGGAATCCCAGCGTCTGGCGCATTCTCGGCATATGATCTCGGGCTTCACATCCAGTTGAATGGATTGGATGGAACAAAGTACGGGTCGAAGCCGTAGTGTGGGACTGCCGAGGGGAACATCCGGATGAGCAACGGCGCGGTTCTGATCGTCGAGGATGAGCAGCTCATCTTGCTCGACATCGAGTCGGCGCTGGAAGAAGCCGGCTTCGAAGTCGTGGCAGCCTCAAATGCCGCCCAGGCCCTGGCGGCCTTCGACGCCGAGCCGGGCAAGTTCAGGGGCCTCGTCACCGACATACGCCTGGGGGCGGGCAAATCCGGCTGGGAAGTTGCACGGCATCTGCGCCAGGCCAACCCGACAATACCGGTGATCTACATGAGCGGCGATAGCGCCATCCACTGGGGCGCCGAGGGTGTTCCGGAAAGCATCATGATTACAAAGCCCTTCTTCCTGCCGCAGATTATCACCGCCTTGTCGACGCTGATGAATCAGCAGCATCCCGACAACAGCTGACTTCCCACACTTGGTGATGCCGCGTGCCGACCGCTACATGATGGCCTTTGCGGACCGACCCTTTGCCGACCGACCCTAGGCCGCACGAGGCGCTTGCACCAAAACGTAACCCGCCTGCCGGGATAGCTTCCTGGGTGCGGGGCAACCTCCAGGTGGCCGCATCGGATGTCTGCTTTTGGGCGGCGGCAAGATTGGCCGATACGTCCAAGTTGGGGCGCAAAACCACACTCTTGCCGCCAATCACCGCCCCGGCGCCGCGCTCTGTTCGCTGCGCCGCCAGGCGGCGGGCGAGATGCCGACGGAGCGTTTGAACTCGCGGCCGAAATGATAGACGTCGCAGAAGCCGCAGGCTTCCGCGACCTCGGCCAGCGGCTGCTCGCCCTGCACCAGCATCGACTGCGCCTGCATCAGGCGCTCGCGCATCAGCCATTGGTGCGGGCTGGTGCGCAGGTGCTTCTGGAACAGCCGCCGCATCTGCGAGGCGCCGAGGCCGGTGATGCCGGCAAGGTCGGCGGCCGTCCAGGCGAAGCCCGGCTCGGCGCGCATCGCGTCGAGCGCTGACGCCAGCGGCTTGGGCAGATCGTCATTGCCGGCGCCGTTCACGGCGCGGTCGACCATCAGCAGGAATTCGGCCACCAGCTGGTTGAGCCGCAGGTCGAGACCGGCGTCGCGCCGCCGCAGCGCCGCGAACAGCCGCTCGAACCAGGGCGCGGGACTGGCGGCTTCGATGAAGGCGGCGCGCGGCATGCCCTCGCCGAACAGCTTGCGCCGCAGGATCGCCGGGTCGGGTCCGTCGAGCCGGAACCACAGCAGCGTCCAGGGGTCGGCGGGATCGGCGGAATGCACATGCGGCGCCTCGTTGGCCATCCACACCAGCTGGTTGGGACGTATGTCCAGCCGCTGCCCGAGCGTCTCCACATGGCCCCTCCCCGACACGCAGTAGAGTATGTCCTGGCCAGGGTGAAACGCCCGTTCGATGCGGTAGTCGCGCGCCGCCGCCACCTTGCCGGCGCGCAGCACGCTGAATGCCGTGCGCGTCCATCCGGCCGCCGGCACATAGTGGAAACTTTCGAAGAACGCGGACTTTTCCATGATGCGCGTTTTATACAAAACAACCGCCCACCTGTCCATTTTGTTCACCGCCAGGGGCCGCTATTGTCGCTTTCAACAGGCCGGGGTTTTCGGCGGGCAATAGCCGGAACCCCTTGATATCATGGGCTTTCGCGGCGCTCGGCGCTGGCGGCGGCCCTGTTCGCGAAGGGAGGCGGAACAATGCTCGCGATGACCAGGAATGAAGCGGAAATCTACGCCCGCGACGGATACATCATCCGTCGGGGTCTGCTCAGCGTGCCGGAGGTGGAGGACTTCCGCGATCACGCCCGCAGGCAGCTCGAGGAAGAAAACAAGAGCGGCGCGGTGATGGCCAAGGGCGACAAGGAGGGCAAGACCACTCTCCTCAAGATGTGGACCAAGGCCGAGGACGACAAATACGGCCTTCTGGCCCGCGACGAGCGCATGGTCGACCTGGCCGAGGACGCGGTCGGCAAGCCGATCTACCTCTACAGCCACAAGATGACCATGAAGCAGCCCAACGAGGGCGGCGCCTGGGAATGGCACCAGGATTTCGGCTACTGGTACAATTACGGCTGCCTGGCGCCCGAGATGATGAGCATCTATGTCGCGCTCGACAAGGCGACCCGAGAGAATGGCTGCCTGCAGGTGCTGAAGGGCACGCACAAGCTCGGCCGTCTCAACCACATCCGCGAGAACGACCAGACCAATGTCGAGCAGGAGCACCTTGAAGCGGCGCTGAAGCGCTACGAGCACGTATATGTCGAGATGGAAGCCGGCGACGCGCTGATCTTCGACGGCAACCTGCTACACCGGTCCGACGCCAACCGTTCCGACACGTATCGCTGGGGCTACATCTGTTCCTATAACGCCGTCGAGAACGCGCCGTTCAAGAAGGTTCGCGAATACGGAAATTTCGACGAGTTGCGCAAGGTTCCGGCCGGCTCGTTCCGCAAGGCGTCCTGACGCGGCCAACAACGGCGTGGGCGGCGACGCCCACGTCCCGGTCATCATCCGCGGAAGCCGCGCGCTCTCGAAGATCATGACCGAACAGGGAGATAGAGCCCGATCCTGAATCAGTTTGGGATGGCTCTGAAAGCATCGGCCGGGCGGGAGCTCAGCTCGGTCGATGAAACGAAAGAGTGGCCGCGCTGGTGAGGACCGGCGGGCCACGCTCAGGGAGGATATTGCATGGCCCATGCGGTCAGGACCGGCGCGCGCGCGCCAGCCACCGACCGATTCACGCTGGCGCGGCTTTTGCGGGCGCGCGAGGCAGGTGTGTTCATCGCCCTGCTCGTGCTTTGCCTGTTCCTGTCCTTCGCCACCGATGGATTCCTGACATCGCTGAACCTGCTCAATGTCGGGCGCCAGATCTCCCTGCTCGGGATCATGGCGGTCGGCATGACGTTCGTTTTGATCGCGGGCGAGGTCGACCTGTCGGTCGGCTCGACCTACGCGTTTTCCGGTCTCGCCACCGGCATGCTGATCATCGCCGGCTGGGCGCTGCTGCCCGCCATCGGCGTCGGCCTTCTCACCGGCGTCGCCATCGGCCTCATCAACGGCGTGCTCTCCACCTATGGCCGCCTGCCCTCGCTGATCGCCACGCTCGGCATGCTCTCCATCGTGCGGGGTGCTGCCCTCATCCTGACCAACGGCCAGCCGGTGACGGTCAATCTGCGCAACGGCGCGCTGCCCGAAGTGCTGCAGACCTTCTCCTTCATGGGCCAGGGCTATCTGTTCAGCATCATCCCCATGCAGCTGGTGTTCTTCGTCGTCATCGCCGTCATGGCCTGGCTGGTGCTGTCCTTCTCCAATTTCGGCTTCCGCGTCTATGCCGTCGGCGGCAGCGCCAAGGCGGCGCGCGTTTCCGGCATTTCCGTCAACAAGGTCAAGATCGCGGCCTTCATCCTGATGGGCGTGCTGGCCGCCTTCGCCGGCATACTCAGCATGGCCTTCCTGCCGAGCGGCCAAGCCGGACGCACCGGCGTCGGCCTGGAGCTCGACGTCATCGCCGCCACCATCGTCGGCGGCGCCTCGCTGTCGGGCGGCGAAGGCACCATCCTCGGCACTATCCTTGGCGTGCTCATCATCGGCGTCATGCGCAACGGCCTCGTCCTTATGGGCGTGTCGCCCTTCGTGCAGGAGCTGATGATCGGCCTCGTCATCATCATCGCCGTCGGCATCGACAAATGGAGCACGCGCCGCACGGGCTGATTCCAAAACCTGAACAACCAGAACCAAAAGGGAGGACTATCCATGAACATCAGACACGTCATTCTGGCGGCGGCCATCGGCCTGCTTCCGCTCTCGGCGCATGCCGAATCCAAGCTTGCGGACTTCGCGCTTGCGCCGCGCATCAAGGCCAAGATCGACGCGGGCCAGCCGCTCGACATCTACGTTTCCTACCATGACGTCTCCAACGAATTCGCGCCCTTCATGAAGGCCGGCGTCGAGCGTGCCGCTAAGGACGACAAGGTCGGCGCCCAGTTCATCGGCCCGGTCGGCGCCGATGCCGACGGCCAGATCTCGGAGATCGAAACGCTGATGGGCAAGATGGACGGCCTGGCGATCTCCTCGGTCTCGACCGACGCGCTGGCCCCGGTGATCGATCGCGTCATCGCCGCCGGCATCCCGGTCGTGACCTTCAACACCGACAACCCCGAGAGCAAGCGCCTCGCCTTCGCCGGCCAGGACCTCGTCCAGTCCGGCCGCGAGGCCGGCAAGCTGATGTCGAAAGTGCTGGGCGGCAAGGGCAAGGTGATGATCACCACCATCGACGCCGCCGCGCAGTGGTCGCTCGACCGCGAAAAGGGCGCGCGCGAGGCGCTGAAGGCCGAGCCCGGCATCGAGGTGGTGTCGACGCTCAACACCGGCACCGACCCGCAGAAGATCTATTCGGCGATCGAGAACGCCATGCTTGCCAACCCGTCGATCACGGGCGTGCTGTCGCTGGAGTGCTGCTCGACGCCCGCCGCCGGCACCTGGGTGGAGCGCAACAAGGCCGCCGACAAGGTCAAGGTGGTGGGCTTCGACCTGCTCGACCAGACCGTGCAGCTGGTGCAGGACGGCAATGTCGACGCCACGATCGACCAGGCACCGGAGAAGCAGGGTTTTGCCGCCGTCGACCTGCTGGTGAAATTCCTCAAGGGCCAGCCGATCGACAATGTCGATACCGGCGTCGGCATCTACACCAAGGAAAACATCGCCGAGGTCGTCAAGAAGAAGTAACAGCCAGCTTGGCACGGCCGCCGGTTCCCCATGAGCCGGCGGCCGCTTGCACCAGACGGCGAGCCCCATACAGCCAGCCCCAGACAGCCAGCAATGACAAAGCAACAGTCCCCTGCCCCCATCGTCGAGATTTCCGGACTGACCAAGCGGTTTCCCGGCGTGCTGGCGCTCGACCGCATTTCCGTGGCGTTCCGGCCGGGCGAAGTGCATGCCGTGATCGGCGAGAACGGCGCCGGCAAGTCCACGCTGATGAACATACTGGCAGGCGACCTGCAGCCCGATGGCGGCGAGATACGCATCGACGGCAGGCCGGCCACCATCGCCTCGCCGCTGGCCAGCCGCGCCGCCGGCATCACCGTCGTCTACCAGGAACTGGCGCTCTGCCCGACGCTGACCATCGCCGAAAACATCATGATGTCCGACATGGCCGGGCGCCCCGTCGTGTCGCTGGTGCCGCGCGACGAGATGCGCCGCGAGGCGCGCTCGGCACTCACCCGCCTCGGCATGGGCACGCTCGATCCCGACACCAAGGTCTCGCGCCTGTCCGTGGCCGAGATGCAGCTTGTCGAGATCGCCGGCGCCATCCGCCAGCGCGCCCGCGTGCTGGTGCTCGACGAACCCAATTCAGCGCTTTCCAAGCGTGAAAGCGACCGCCTGTTCGAGATCGTCAAGCAGTTGCGCGCCGATGGCGTCACCGTCATCTATGTCTCGCACCACCTCAAGGAAGTGCTGGACCTTGCCGACCGTATCACCGTGATGCGCGATGGCCGTACCATCGAGACCATGGACAATGACGGCCTGTCGGAAGACCGGCTGATCCGCGCCATGGTCGGCCGCGAGCTCGACACCGCGGCGCAGTGGTCGCTGCGGGCCGAGGCCCGCTCGCATGAAGCACCCGTCGTGCTCGCCGTCGAAAGGCTGAGTGCTCCGGGCCTGGACGAACTGAGCTTTCACGCCCGCGCCGGCGAAATCCTCGGCATTGGCGGCCTGCCGGATTCCGGCAAGGACATGCTGGGCGAGGCACTGTTCGGCCTGTGCGGCCGAGGTGGCCGCGTCACCATCGACGGCAAGGAATTGCGCGGCGGCGACCCGCGGGCCTCGATCCGCAACGGCATGGCGCTGGTGCCGGCCGACCGTCGCGGCGCCGGCGCGCTCTTGACCATGAGCGTCGCCAACAATGTCGTCTCCGCCTCGCTGCCGCGCTTCTCCATGGCGGGCTTCATGCGGCGCGCCGCCGTCCGCCGCGAGGCGCGCGCGCAGGTCGCACGGCTCGATGCGCGCATTTCACATCTTGGCCAGAAACTGGGCACGCTTTCGGGCGGCAACCAGCAGAAGATCATCCTCGGCCGCAGCCTCGTCACCAACCCGCGCGTGCTGGTCCTGCACGAGCCGACGCGCGGCGTCGATGTTGGCGCCAAGGCCGAGATCTACGCCATCCTGCGCGGCATCGCCGGCGAAGGCGTGGCGGTGCTGATAATCTCGTCGGAGATTCCCGAATTGATCATGAACGCCGAACGCGTACTGGTGCTGCGCAATGGCCGCGTTTCCGGCGAACTGACCGGAGCCGGCATCAACGAGGAAGCGATCCTGGCGCGCGCCATGGCGTCCTGAACGAGGGATTGATGAATAAACCCGACACCGCACCCAAAATTACCATCGTCGGCAGCTTCGCCGTCGGCCTGACCATCCGCGCGCCGAAACTGCCGATCTTTGGCGAGACCATGCTCGGCACCGATTTCGACATGGGCGCCGGCGGCAAGGGCTCGAACCAGGCGGTGGCGACCTCCCGTCTCGGCGCCAGCTCCTCCCTGGTCGCCATCATCGGCACCGACAAGCTGGCCGGCATCGCCACCGACCTCTATGCCGCCGAGGGCGTCGATGCGAGCCTTGTGACCACGAGGACGGAGCGCGCCACCGGCGTCGGCTTCATCATCCTGAACGACAAGGGCGAGAACTTCATCGTCCTCGACATGGGCGCCAACGAACTGATGGACGCGGCCGTCGTCGACAGCGCCGACCAGCGCATCGCGCAAAGCGATGTGGTGATGACGGTGCTGGAAGTGCCGACCGCCGCCGCCGCGCGCGCCATGGAGCTTGGCCGCAAGCATGGCGCCCGCACCATCCTCAATCCGGCTCCGGCGCGCCAGCTTCCCGACGCGATCTTCGCCAATGTCGACTATCTCACCCCCAACGAGAGTGAATTGCGCATCCTGCTCGGCCTGCCCGCCGACGATCCGCGCTCCTCGCGCGAACTGGCCGGCGAACTGCGCCGCCGCGGCGTGCGCAACGTCGTGGTGACGCTCGGCCGCAGCGGCGCGCTGGTCCTCACCGACGAACTCGACGTGATGGTGCCCGCCGTGCCGGTCGACGTGGTCGACACGACCGGCGCCGGCGACGCGTTCAACTCCGGCTTCGCCGTGGCGTTGGCCGAAGGCCGCGACATCGTCGATGCAGTGCGCTTCGGCGTCGTCTGCGGCTCGATCGCCTGCACGAGGCTCGGCGTCATTCCCGGCCTGCCCGAGCGGGCCCAAGCCGACGCGCTGTTCGCAAAAGCTCTCGAGACAACATGGGCCCCCAAGGCAAAACAAAAGGAAACGACATGAACCGTAACCGGCTGCTCAACGCGGAACTGTCGCACGCCATCGCCTCGATGGGCCATGGCGATCTGATGATCGTGTGCGACGCGGGCTTTCCGATCCCGTCGAGCGCCTGGCGCATCGACCTCGCCATTTCGCCGGACGTGCCGGACCTGGAAACCGTGCTCGGCCCGATCGCGGCGAACCTGATCGCCGAGCGCGTCGGCTATGCAGACACGCTGCCGGTGCACAATGCGCCGCTGCTGGCGAAACTGAAGCGGCTGTTCCCCGACGCCGATTTCGAGACCACCACGCACGAGACCATCCTCGGCGAGATGGCGAAGAAGGCCAAGGTCATCGTGCGCACCGGCGCCTTCGATCCCTGGGGCAACATCCTGCTTTACTCCGGCGTCGACGTGCCGGCATGGTTCTCCAAGCCCGGCGTCGTCGCGCCCGACTACTACGCGAAGAAGCTGAAGGGCTGACATGCCGCGCATCTTCGACTTCGGCGGCCGCGAGGTCGAACGCTCGGTGACGGTCGCCAGCCTGCGCGCGCTGAAGGGCAGCGGCCGCCATGTCGCGCAGGTGACCGCCGAGACGGCTGACGAAGCGGCGGCGGCGGAAGCCGCAGGGATCGAGATGGTCGTGTGCCGCGCCGTCAACGTCGCGCGGGTGCGGGAAGGGTCGCGCCGCGTCTTCGTCACCGCCGCCCTCGGCTTCGCCGACGCGGTGACATCGGACGAGGTCCTGCGCACCGCCTTCACAGCCATCACCACCGGCGCCGACGCCGTCATTACCGGGCGCGGCCATGACACGGTGCGCATGCTCGCCAACGAACAGATCCCGGTGATGGGCCATCTCGGCTTCGTGCCGCGCAAATCCACCTGGGTCGGCGGCATCCGCGCCGTCGGCAAGACCGCCGACGAAGCGCTCGAACTCCTGGACCGCTTCCGCCGGCTGGAAGACGCCGGCGCCTTCGCCGTCGAATGCGAGATCATTCCCGCCAAAGTGATGGCCGAGATCAACCGACGCACCGGCCTTGTCACCGTGTCGCTGGGTTCAGGTCCAGCGGCGGACGTGGTGTTCCTGTTCACCTCCGACATAACAGGCGAAAGCGCCCGCCTGCCCCGCCATGCCCGCGCCTGGGGCGATCTGGCCGCACTCCACAAGGCAGTGCGCGACGCCCGCGTTGAAGCCCTGTCGGGCTTCCGCAAGGAGGTCGCGGGCGGCAGTTATCCGGACAATGCCGAGGTCGCCGGCATCGCCGATACCGAGTTGGAACAATTTCGCGCGCGGCTGGAAGCCGGCGAAGGCGACAAGCCTTGAGCTAGCGGAATGGGCGTCCCACATCCGATCTCCCCCTTGTGGGGGTGAGGCGTGGTCCGCGCAGCGGACGGAAGGCCAAGTGCTTGGCTTTCCGACAAGGGGCGCTGTCCCGCTAACGTCTCAGTTGATCGCCAGCACTACGACACCACCGCCGCCGGCATCACCAGCCCTTCCAGCAACGCATCGCGAAACAGCGCGATCGGGCGGCTCAGCCGTCCTGCCGGCGGACGGTGCAGCATCCAGGCGCGCACCCGCGGCTTGAAATCCGCGCAGTCGATGATCTCCACCGCATCCCGCCAGGGACTGTTGGCGAAGGCCCCCGGCGTGACGAGGCCGATGCCGTGGCCGCGCGCCACCAGCGGCATTCTGAGGTCCGCGCTCAGCGCCTCGACCCCGACCTGGAAGGGCAGCCGCGCCGCTTCCAGCGTCTGGCGGATGAAGGCACGGAAGCCACAGCCATTCTCGTTCATCACCCAGGGAAAGCGCGAAAGCGTGGCGAGATCGGCAGGCTTCGGCACGCCGAGACCGGGTGCCGCGATCAGCAGCACCGACTGCAGGCCGAGATCCTCGCTTGCCAACTCGTCGGGCGGCTTGACGCCATCGGCAAGGCACACCGCGACCGCGTCGAGTTCGCTGCGCACCGCCTGCTCCACCAGCCTTGGCGACCAACCGGATCTGATGCGAAGGGTGAGTTGCGGAAACGCGGCGCGCAGCCGGTCGAGCGGCAGCGCAAGGGCGGTATCCGACAGATAGGGCATGATGCCCAGCCGGAACTCGCCGCTCAACTCGCCTTGCGGCGACACGCCGGCCTTCAGGTCCTCAATCGAACGCAGCACGCGGCGGCCATGCTCATAAGCCTGGCGCCCGGACGCGGTCGGCTTCAAGGGCTTCGACTGGCGGTCGAGCAGCGCGGTCGCCAGCCCGTCCTCAAGGTTCTGGATACGGCGGGTCACGCCGGGCTGGGTCAGATTGAGCCTCGCGGAGGCGCCAACGATGGAGCCGGTTTCCACCACGGCGATGAAGGCCTCGAGATCATGGATATTCATGCGTATCTCGCATAATCATTATAGAATTGATTGAATTGTAGCATGATAACCCTTCGGCATAAAGTCCCAATCCAATATGCAAGAGGACTATCATGACCGACACCAATGACGGCCAGTTGGCCGAGCGGCTGCCCGCCGGCACCATCACCGGCCCGCGGACGCTGTTGTTTGCCGCCTCGGTCGGCATCATCGTCACCAATTTGTTCGCGCCGCAGACGCTGGTCGGATTGATCGGCCCGTCGCTGGGCGCGGATGCGGCGAGCGGCGGGCTGGTCGCAATGGCCACCTTGCTCGGCTATGCCGCCGGCCTGTTCTTTCTCGTGCCGCTGTCCGACCTCGCGGAAAACCGCGCGCTGATCATGCGCATGCTCCTGACCGCCGCCCTTGCGGCCGTCGTCGCCGCCTTCGCGCCCACCACCGCTTCGCTGCTCATCGTCCTCTTCATCCTCGGCGCGGCCTGCTCGGCCATCCAGATTCTCGTCCCCATCGCCGCTTCCATGGCACCGCCCGGCCAGGATGGCCGCGTCATCGGCGATGTCATGAGCGGGCTGATGGTCGGCATCCTGCTGGCGCGGCCGTTGGCCAGCCTCATCGCCGACGCCTGGGGCTGGCGCGCCTTCTACGGCGCCAGCGCATCGGCACTCGTCCTGCTCACCATCGTTCTCGCCCTCACCTTGCCGAAGCGGCAGCCCACGGCGAAGTCGGGATACCCGGCCCTGATCGCCTCGCTCCTCCAGTTGCTGCGCGACGAGCCCGTGCTGCGGCGTCGCGCGCTGACGGCAAGCCTTGTCATGGCGGCGTTCAGCCTGTTCTGGACTTCGGTGGCGCTGCGTCTCGCCCAGCCACCCTTCGACCTCGGCCAGCGCGGCATCGCGCTGTTCGCTCTGGTCGGTGCGGGCGGTGCTGTCGTGACGCCGCTTTTCGGCCGCGCCGGCGACCGGGGCTGGACAGGACCTGCGACCATCGCCTGCCATCTTGTGCTCATCGGCGCGCTGGCGCTCGCCGCATGGGCGGGCGCCGCCGTCTCCACAACCTCATGGTGGCCGCTAGTGCTGATGGGCGTCAGTGCCGTGCTGCTCGACATCGGCGTCACCGGCGACCAGACGCTGGGACGCCGCGCCATCAACCTGCTGCAGCCCAAGGCGCGCGGCCGCCTCAACGGCCTGTTCGTCGGCATCTTCTTCATCGGCGGCGCCATTGGATCGATGCTGGCCGGCATTGCCTGGACATGGGCCGGCTGGCCGGCGATCTGCGCGATCGGCGCTGGTTTCGGCGTCGCCGCTTTGCTGGTGGACTGGATCGCAGGCCCGTCAGCGTCGAGACCCGGGTGAAACGGGTGGAATGTCAGGCCGGCTCCAGTTCCTGGAACTGCTTGCCCCAATCGCGCATGCTTAACAGCACGGGCGCCAGCGAATGACCAAGGTCTGTCAACGCGTATTCCACCTTGGGCGGCACTTCCGGAAAGATCGTGCGGCTGATGATACCGTCGGCTTCCAGTTCCCGCAGTTGAAGCGTGATCATCCGGGCGGTCGCGGACGGTGTCAGCCGGCACAGCGCGTTGAAGCGCAATTTGCCTTCCAGCAGATGGAACAACAGCACAGGCTTCCACACGCCGCCCATGACCGACAGCGTCGCCTCCACCGCGCAGCCCGTGCGGCCAGCCTTGCGGCGCCGAGGACGGATCTCGACACTATCATTCATGATAGTACATGCTCCATTTGTGCGTATTGTGCCTGATCGAACAATGCTCCAAATGCGTCGGTATCGCAACAAGGATCGGCGTGATGCAGAGCTACAGGACAACCGGCGAAATCAACCCAATCCTGACGCTGGTCGAGGGCCCTGACCCTGTCGCCGGGGCGAACGAACTGCTGATCGACATCAAGGCCGCGTCCCTCAACTACCGCGACCTGATCGTCGCCCAGAACAACAAGGGCGTTCTGCCGCTCTCCGATGGCGCCGGAATCGTGTCCGCGATCGGCAAGGGAACACAAGGCTTCGCGATCGGCGACCGGGTCGTCATCGGCTTCATGCCAGGCTGGGTGGAGGGAGAATTTTCCGCCGCCAAACAGGCGACATCACTGGGTGGTGCAACCGTCGACGGAGTCCTGGCGCAGCGCATCGCCGTGCCGGCCAACGCGGTGGTCCGCATTCCCGAAACGATGACGTTCGAAGAGGCATCCACGCTTCCCTGCGCAGGCGTCACCGCATGGTCGGCGCTGTTCGAGCGTCGCCCGATCCAGCCGGGCGAAACGGTGCTCCTGCTTGGAACCGGCGGCGTTTCGATTTTCGCGCTCCAGCTTGCCAAGCTGGCTGGTGCGCGCGTCATCATCACCTCGAGTTCAGACGAAAAGCTTGCGCGCGCACGCACGCTCGGCGCCGACCATGTCGTCAACTACCGAACCAACCCGGATTGGGTGAGCGAGGTCCTTGGCTTGACGGGTGGACTGGGTGTCGACCTCGCGGTCGACGTCGCCGGTCCCAAAACCCTCAACGACACGCTGAAGGCAACCCGGCATGGCGGCAGGATATCGCTGATGGGAGTGTTGACCGGGTTCGCGGGTCCGATAGACACCGGTTCCATCCTGAACAAGCGGATCACCCTGCAGGGCATTTACGTCGGGTCGGTGGCCGCGCTCAGGGCGTTGTGCGGCACCGGCATCAAGCCTCAGGTCGATGAGGTCTTCCCCTTCGAGAGAGCGGAAGCCGCCTATGAAAGCCTGCGCGCCGCCGGGCATTTTGGGAAGCTTGTCATCAGGGTTGGATGACAGGTTCAACCGACCGGATGGACGACCTGCCAGCCTCTACTTGGCCAGGTCCTGCTGAATGATCTGCGCGGAGCCTGGAACAAGCTGGCCGGCATGGTCGTAGCGCAGCACCACCGTCCAGTTGAAGACGCTGCCCGGCCATTTGCCATCCGGCAGCAGCGCGTCGGGATCGGCGCCGAACGCACGCAGCAGTTTCGCCAGTTCGCCATGATGCCAGGCGATCAGGATGGACTTGCCGTGCTGTTCGCTGGCCAGCGCCTCGAACAGCGGTTTGACGTCCTTGTCGGCGAACCTCTGGTCGATCGGCAAGTTGAGCGCCTGCGACAGCGGCGTCAGCGTCAGGCGCTCGCGCGCGCTGTTCCTGGAATCGGCGCTCGCCACCAGCATATCCGGGCGAAACGGCACGCCGTTCAGCACCAGATGCTGGAAATAGCCGACATAGGCCTGCGCATGCGCCTGCCCTTGCGGCGACAGCTCCGGGCCGCTGTCCGGTTTTTCGCCATGGCGAATGATAACCACGGTCGCATCCGCGAGCCCGCTGGTATCAAGGCTTTTCGCTTGCGCGGGCAGCATGGTTGCCAGCAGGCAGAAAATACCGACGACAACAGCTTTCATGGCAGATCCTTCCGATCCGGAATGGCGATTGATGTGGCGCCATGAATCCAGACCTTGGCGGCGCAAAAGAGGCAGTGTGGCCTGCTGGTCAGGAAATCTTAAACGGCGGCGGTGCAATGATCTCGGACGATGTTCACCCGGCTGGGATGGAGCCTGTCGCATGGCAAATCTCGAGACGCGTCGCCTGGATCGGGATGGCGTTGAGGACCGCTCGTCCGGCCGCCTCGGCAGGGCCTTGGCGCTTGTCCGTCAGCGAGGCCTGCTGGAGCCGGTCAGGCTGGTCCGCCGGCATGGCGTGAGCGCGAGCGTCGGCTTTGTCATGCGCAATCTCCGCCATTTGCTGGCCGACCATCTCGCGCGCAAATGGGACCGCCAACACGGCGTCGACACCGCCGGTTCGATCCAGCTCGACGCGCTCGATGTCGTCGGCCCGCATCGCGCCAAGGGCAACGAGGCCGTCTGCACCTCGCCGAAATCCTTCGACTTCATCATGAAGTCCCTGCCGCATGATCTTCAAAACCATACATTCATCGACATCGGCTCGGGAAAATCGCGCACACTTCTGCTGGCCTCGCGCTATAAGTTTCAGAACATCATCGGCGTGGAGTTCGCGCGCGAACTCGTCGAAATCGCCTGGGGCAACATAGCGACCTTCAGGGATGCGTCGCAAAAATGCCGGGCGTTGAGCGTCGTCCAGGCGGATGCCGCGGCTTATGAATTTCCCGAAACGCCGCTGGTCGTCTATTTCTACAATCCGTTTTCCAGCGAGGTCTTCGAGATCGTGCTGAATAACCTCGTCTCGTCGCTCGCGCGGCATCCACGCGACTGCTTCATCGTCTACGGCAGTTCGAGCCATCGCGCCATCGACTGGGCACGGCCGGCGATCCGCGGCACCGGGATGTTCACCGAGCTTTCCGTACCGCCAATGCCCGGCTTCCTCGATGCGGTCCGGACCATCGACTACGCGGTGTTCCGGGTCCGAGCCTAGCGTCCGCCCCTCGCCCTGCGCACGAAACGCGCGACGGTCCGCGCGGCGAATGGCGTGCCGGCGGTGAAGCGCATCAGCGGGCCGTAACTGCCGACGGCGCTGGCGCCGACGAAATGCAGGCCGGGAATGCTGGATTCGAGCCCAGCCGACAGGATCGGCATCCTGTGCCTGCGTGCGACCTTGGTCAGCATGTCCTGGGAAAACAGTCCGAGCCTGGCGATATCGATCTCGTAGCCCGTGCCCAAGAACACATGGTCGTATACGGCCGAGCCCTTCTCGAACCGCAATTCGACGCCATTGTCCCTGGCGGCGGCGCTGACGATCCTGCTGCCGGCCTTGATCCTGATGCCGTCGAAATCCGGCCGCAGCCAGCCCGTCGCGCCGGCGCCCAGGCTGCGCCTGTTCAGCCCGGCCCGGGCAACTTCCGGAAAATGGTGCACGAAGCCAGGAACCTCGACCAGCCAGGAGATCGGGAACGGTCCGACCCTGGACGGCGACGCCAGCCGCTCCGACAGGAAATCGCGCAAGCTCCAGGCCTGTTTTCCCGACAGTGCCCGATGCCCCAGCCAATGGATGTCGCCACGGCAGACCAGTTCGACATCGGCGCCGCTTCGCTTGAGGAACACGGCGGTCTCGCAGGCGCTCTGCCCGCGCCCGATGACGGCGACCCGTTTGCCGGCAAACGCGTCGAAGCCGGTATGCCCGCTGGCATGGCTGACCAGATCGCCGGGAATGCCCTTGAAGACATCCGGTATCATCTGCTGGTTCGTCAAGCCGGTGGCGACGACGACGCGCCTTGCACGAATGCCATCGCCGTCGGCAAGGGCAACGCGAAACCCGCCATCAGCCGTCTCGACCCGGCTCACCATGCGCGGATCGAGGTCAGGCACGGCCTGCGCCTGGATCCACAGCCCATATTTGACGAAATCCTCGAGCATCAAGGGCTGCTCCGGCGAGATGCCGAGCTTGGCCGCATAGGAGTCGAGCGACAGCGGCCCCTTGTCGTGGCCGATATAGGTGGCATGCCAGGGGGAGCGCAGCCGCATGCCACCCGGCATGTGGTCGCGCCAGAACGACATCGCGCCGCCGATGGTTCGCGTCTCGACGCCTGCCGCCTTGAGCGCCGAAGCCACGCCCAGCCCGTAGGGCCCGGCGCCGATCACCGCCACTTCGCAATCGGTCCTGGGCATGGCAGCGGTCATGTCTTGAGGTCTCGCGGGCCTGTTTTGTCGAGCGCCTGATCGCGACTGTCGGCCGGTCGGGCACCCTGCCGTCCTAAACGCCGCCAAGTTAACAATGCGCAAATGAGGCGCGTTCCTGCGGCAAGCCGGTAGATTAACCGGCACTGTCGGTTAACAGAGCAATTCAGGGAAAGTGTAAAACGGTTTTCCGCCCGCAATTGCGTCCAAACGAGATTGATCGGTTGGGCGTTTCCGCGAAACACCCGGCCGATCAACTTTCAGCGGATTCGAAGTATACGGCGCGTCAGAACGCGCCATGCCGTCAATGGTATGTCGATCAAACCCGGTACGGGATCGCCGGCCGAAAATGTCGCCCATGCCCTCACCGTGCCAAACGCGCGCAAATAGGCCGGGATGTTCAGCCGGCCGCCCGTGATCAGCTTGCCCGCCGCGACAACATCGCGAACCAGATACATCCAGGATGTGTTCGGCCGCGCCGAGACGGCTTCGACCCTCCCGCCCGACCGGACAGCCCAGAGCATGGCGCCAAGATCGACGCCGGCGGCGGCGGCCAGGCCAAACCATGTCCAGGGCCGTGGATTGACGTCGAGTATCTTCATCGAGCCGTCGCGGGCGTCACGCTTGAATTCAATCTCGACCAGCCCGTGATGACCGATCGAACCTAGAATTCGGCGCGCGGCCTCGACCAGTTGCGGTTCGTCGACGATTTCGACGAAGGTGCTGGTATAGCCGAAGTCGACGGGAAACTGCCGCGTGCGCCGCGCGGTGAATTCCGCCACCGGCGCGCCCCGGTTCCACAGCCCGGCATAGGAAAACTGGCTCTCACCGCCTCCCGGTATCATTTCCTGAACGACGACATTCTCGATGCCGACCTGCCCGGTTGCCCATCTGTAGGCGCCCAGGAACGCTTCCTGATTGTCGGCGCGAACCGCCTTGGCACGGGCAAAACGGCTGCGCCCGCCCATGTTCGGCTTCAGCACGACGGGAAAGCGAAGTTCGGCGCTGGCGGCCTGCTCCAGCGAGGCAAGTTCATAGGTCAACGGCACGGCAAGACCCAGTTCGCGGGCCCGGCGGTAGAGCAACGGCTTCTCGCAAACCCATTTCAGCCGCTCCCATGGCGGCAGCACCACGTCGAATACACCAGACAATTGGTCGATGGCCTGCGATACAAGGCGAACTTCGGCGTCGCCACTGGGGATCAGGACAAAGCCCTGCAATCCATGGGTCGCGGCCATGTCGAGCAGGAAGGCAATGGCGCCGTCTTCCCTCGGCCCGGGCCAGTGAATGGTTCGATGCGCGTAACGCGAAAAGCGCGGCAAGGGCGTGTCGGAACTGACCAGCCAGACAGGCACTTTCCGGCCGCCAAGGCTCCGGGCCAGGGCCAGCGTGCCATGCGCCCCGCCAAGAATAACCACCCCGGCGGGCCGGCTCGAAACAGGATCGTCCATCTCTAACTGGGGAAGCATCTGTCAATTCCGGCAATCAGCACTCAGTGGCAGGTTTCCCGAGGGTGCCGATTGACTGGCCCGCAAAATATAAGCGGCATCTAATCAAGTAAGCTGCCCGTCACTGATAATCTTTATGGTCCAGCCGTGGCATGGAAAACTGGGGAGCACAACCTCCCGCCAACAACATCCGGCAATGCCCGAATGGATGCAAGCTTAGCCGAACAGCGTCCTTGCCGGTACAACCTCTCGCGCCAATGCTTCGGCGTGGTGAACAAATTCCCATCTTCCGCCGCCCTTTGTACCCTGCTCGGGAATTGTGCGGTCCAGCAGCGCGAAACGGTGGACAGCGGCACGCCAATCGCCCAAGCTGACCTTGGGGGAGACGGCAGCCTTGCCGATCCATGACAGATAGCCGGATTGGACCATCGTGACCAAAGGCTGGAAACTGTACGACAAGCGATTGGCCTGGGCCTTGGTCGCGCCGGCACTGCTGTTGCTGCTCCTGCTTCTGCTGCTGCCGATCGCGATGATGACGGTCTACACCTTCTTCACCTTCGTCACGGCCGGCGTCGAGCAGGCTACGCTGACCTTCGACAACTGGAAGGAATTCCTCACCGACAGCTACTATCACGGCTTCCTTTTGAAGACCGTGCGCGTCGGCGCCATCACGGCGGTGATCTGCGGGGTCGTCGGTTATTTCCCGGCCTATTTCATCTGGGCCACGACCTTCAAGCACAAATGGCTGCTGTTGCTGCTGCTCATCGTGCCGTTCTGGATCAGCTTCACCATCCGCACATTTTCCTGGATCCACATCCTCGGCGAACAGGGGCTGATCAATGTCGTGCTGATAAGGCTCGGCGTCATCAACGAGCCGCTGCCGATGCTCTACACCGAGGGCGCCGTCATCATGGGGCTGCTGCATTTCCTGCTGCCCTACATGATCCTCAACGTCTATGTCAGCCTCGAAAGCATCGACCGCACGCTGATCGCCGCCGCACGTTCCATGGGCTGCACCAGCGCCCAGGCTTTTCGCGAAGTGACCCTGCCGCTGTCGCTGCCGGGGCTCGGCGCCGGGCTGCTGCTCTGCTTCGTGCTTGCCGCCGGCAGCTATGTCACGCCGCAGCTCCTGGGAGGCAGCCGCGACGCACTGTTCGGCAACCTGATCTACGACACCATCATGAGCCAGCTGAACTGGCCGATGGGCGCCACGCTGTCCATCGTGCTGTTCGTCCTGCTCGGCTTGGTCGCCGCCGCCTATAGCCGCTACATGGGCCTGTCCCAGATCATGAAGGGCCTGAGTGCATGAAGGATTTGGGTGCATGACGGCTCGGCGCCACGACCGCGAGGGCAGATGGGCCTGGCGGCTGACCGGCTTCGTCACTGTCTGCGTCTACATCTTCATGTTCGCGCCGATCATCGCCACGATCGTGCTCTCCTTCAACGATTCCATGTTCGGCGGCTTTCCGATGACCGGCGTCAGCCTGCGCTGGTATGCCAAGCTGTTGACCAACGAGCCGGTGCTCGCCGCTTTCCAGACATCGATGTGGATCGCCCTGGTGACCGCCGCGGTGACGACACTGATCGGCATCATGACGGCCTTCGCGCTGGTCCGCTTCGAATTCGCCGGCAAGCAGGCGATCAACACGCTGGTCATCCTGCCGGCGCTAGTCCCGGAGACCATCCTCGGCGTCGGCCTGCTGGTGATGATCAAGTCGATCGACCAGCCGCGCTCGATGCTGCTGCTGATCCTCGGCCATATCCTGCTGACCCTGCCCTATGTGGTGCTGATCGTTCAGGCGCGCATGGTCGGCATCAAGCGCTCCTATGAGGAAGCAGCACTTTCGCTCGGCGCGTCGCGGCTGTCGACTTTCCGCGAGATCACGCTGCCGCTGCTCATCCCCGCCGTGCTGGCCAGCGTGCTGCTCGCCTTCACCATCTCCTTCGACAACACTTCGGCCAGCCTGTTCTGGCGCCCGGCCGGCGTCGAGACCATGCCGACGCAGATCCTGTCGATGCTGAAGATCTCGATCAGCCCTGAAGTGAATGCGCTTGGCACCGTCATGATCCTGGTGACGGTCGGCATTCCCTTGATAGGCGGGCTCATCCTGCAAAGCCTCACCCGGTTCAGAAAAAAAGCAACGTGAAATGGGAGAACTGCAATGAAACTGACCAACACAAAACGGCTTGAGCGGCTTGGCGAACGTTACGCCAACGGCGACATCAGCCGGCGCTCTTTCCTGAGCCTGACCGCGGCGGCGGCCGCCGCCACCGGGTTGTCCATGCCCTGGATGGGACGCGCGCTGGCCGCCGTCTCGGAAGTGCGCTTCGACGGCTGGGGCGGCGTGGTGCAGGAAGCCATCGATAAATACGCCTTCCAGCCCTATACGGCGAAATCCGGCATCAAGGTCGTGCAGGGCACGTTCGGCGACGAGGACGAGATCATCACCAAGATCAAGACCTCGAAGCCCGGCGACTTCCAGGTCATCCATTCTTCCGGCGTCAACTACTACATCAAATACGTCAATGCCGGCTTCAACTCGGAGATCAACGAGGCCAACATTCCCAACATGGCGAATGTGCTGGCCGCCATGATCGACCCGTTCCGCAAGATCACGCCGAAACTGTCGGCCGTGCCCTACGATTACGGCACCACCGGCATCGCCTACAACACCAAGGTGATCACGCCCGACGAGGCCAAGGAAAAGGGCGCCAACCTGCTCACCGACAAGAAATATGCCGGCAAGATCGGCGGCTATGCCGACATGACGACGCGCGTCTGGTACGCCGCGCTGCAGACCAAGCAGGACCCCAACAACATCCAGGACATGGATGCGGTGTGGGCCAAGGTGCGCGAGACCCGCGACCTCGCCAAGAAGTTCTGGAGCTCCGGCGCCGAACTGATGGACCTGTTGTCGAGGAACGAGATCGTGGTGACCGACGCATGGTCGGGCCGCGTCGCCGCCCTTCAGCAGCAGGGCCAGCCGATCGGCTATCTCGATCCTGCGGGGTCCTATGCCTGGATGGAGGACATGCTGATCCTCAAGGGCTCGCCGATGGCGGAGTGCGAGGAGCTGATCAACTTCATGCTCGATCCGGCGACCTCGATCGCGGTTGCCGAAGGCCAGAACTATCCGCCGTCGCTCGACCCGACCAAGGTGAAGCTGACCGACAAGATCGCCGCCCTGCCCGCCTTCGACCCGACCGGGTCGATGAAGTCGCTGACCTACGCCGATCCGCTCTACTGGGCAAAGAACGAGGACGCCTGGAACAAGCAGTGGGACAGGGTGTCCAAAGGTGCATGACGGCAAGCTCCACGAACCCCGGCCGGCAGCGGCCGGGGTTGAACGCGGCGAGCTTGCCCAGGGCATGGAGTCCGCGGGCATGCCGGCGGTCGAGTTTCGCGACATCGACATCTTCTACGGCAAGTTCGCGGCGGTGCGGAACTTCTCGCTGGCGATCGGCAAGGGCAGCTTCGTCACGCTGCTCGGACCTTCCGGCTGCGGCAAGACCACGATCCTGCGCTCGATCGCCGGCCTCGTCGATATTTCCAGCGGCCAGATCTCGATCGGCGGCAGGCGCGTCGACGATATCCCGATCTACAAGCGCAACATCGGCCTTGTCTTCCAGAACTATGCGCTGTTCCCGCACAAGAACGTCTTCGACAACGTCGCCTTCGGCCTGAAATACCGCGACGTGCCGAAACCCGAGATCGTCAGGCGGGTCGGCAAGGCGCTGGAGATGGTGCGGCTTCCCGGCAGCGAGAAGAAGCTGCCCTCGCAGCTTTCCGGTGGCCAGCAGCAGCGCATCGCGCTCGCCCGCGCCATCGTCTTCGAGCCGGAAGTGCTGCTGCTGGACGAGCCCTTGTCGGCGCTCGACGCCAACATGCGCGAGGACATGCGCGTCGAAATCAAGAAGATCCAGAAAGAGACTGGAATCACGGCGATCTTCGTCACGCATGACCAGGAGGAGGCCCTCTCCATGTCCGACCGCATCGTGGTGATGAATGCCGGGGTGGTCGAGCAGATCGGCACGCCCGGAGAGGTCTACGAACGGCCGGCCACCGCCTTCGTCGCCAATTTCCTCGGCAAGGCCAACATGCTGCCGGGCAGCGTCACCGCCATGGACGGCGCGATGGCGACGATCGCCCTTGCCACCGGCTCCACCGTCAGGGCGGCTTCCCCCAAGCCGCTTTCGCCGGGCAGCGCCGTCACCGTCGTCGTGCGCCCGCGGAAGCTGACGGTCGGCGCGGCCGCCATCGCCAACCGGCTGGCGGGACGCATCGTCTCGACCTCCTATCTCGGCGGCAACGCTGTCTACGAGATCGACATTGGCGGCAACACGCCGGTGCGTGCCAACACGCTCATCGACGGCCAGCCGCTGCGCGAGGGCGAAGCGGTGGATGTCGGCTTCGATCCCAAGGGATGCGTGCTTCTCGATGCGCAGGGCGTGCGGATCGAATCCTGAGTCGTGCGCTCACGCCTCGGCTCAAGGAAGGAGCTCCGTCTCGACTGGACCAAGACGGAGCCCCAATGCATGTCGCCCAAAGTTGCGCGGCGGTTTTGGGAGATGACATGCATGAAGAGTGAGGCTTTCGCCTTGAGATAGGGCCTGGCCGGCAAACACACCCCCTGCGGAACCGGCCAGGCGCGGAAGCCGGCCCTCCCAGGAGAAGCCGGCATCCGTTCGTTTTCGGGCGCGACGCCCGGAACGGTCAGGCGACTATTCGCGTTCGCCGGTGAAATTCAGCAGCAGCTGGAAGATGTTGATGAAGTTCAGGTACAGCGAGAAGGCGCCGAACACGGCGAGCTTCTGGCGCGATTCCCCGTCGAAGTTCTCGGCATACTGTTCCTTGATCGTCTGCGTATCCCAGGCGGTCAGGCCGACGAACACGGCGATGCCGATCACCGAGATGGCGAATTGCAGCGCGGTCGAGCCGAGGAAGATGTTGACGATGCTTGCGATCACCACGCCGATCAGGCCCATGATCAGGAACGACGAGAACTGCGTCAGGTCGCGCTTGGTCGTGTAGCCATAGAGGCTGGTGGCGCCGAACATGGTGGCGGTGATGAAGAAAGTGCGCGCGATGCTGGTTCCGGTGAACACCAGGAACACCGAGGCCAGCGACAGGCCCATGACCGCGCAGAAGGCCCAGAACATCAGCTGCGCGCTGGACGCCGACATGGTCTGCATCTTGAACGAGAACAGCATGACGAAGGCAAGCGGCGCCAGCATCACCACCCACTTCAGCGGGCTGGAGAAGATGGGCACGTAGAGCGCCGGCGTCGAAGACACCATGAAGGCGACGAGGCCGGTGACCACGAGGCCAAGGCCCATGTAGTTGTAGACGCGCAGCATGTGCTGGCGCAGGCCCTCGTCGAAGACGGCTCCTGTCTGGACGCCAGCGCCCATGCGGTAACCCAGGTTCGGGGCATTCATTCGGTTTCTCCTTTGCGTATTCAGTAAAGTGTCTTGGCGAGCGTTTCGGCGGCGCGGTCGAGGTCGTGGACATCGCTTCGCGCCACCACCGCGTAGGCGACCTCGCCGATCTGGAAATAGGCCGAGGATATGTCGCCCGAGGGCGCGATGGCCGGCTTGACCACGTCGAAGGTTCCCGGCCGGATCGCGAACAGCGACACCAGGCCCATGTCCTTCGTATCCACCGCCATCTCGACGCTGGGGCCGAAGCGCGACGGATAGATCTGCACGTCGCGCACCGTCCAGTCCTTGGGCAGCGACGGCATGACGATGGCGGTCGCGGCTCGGATCTCGCCGGCATTGTAGTTGGGCGCTTCCGTCTGCGAGGCCATGCTTTCGCGCATGATCGTCGTCTTGTGGGCGCGGATCGCATCCTCCAGATAGGCGGGCGGCTGCGGCGAGGCGACGACCTTGGTCACCGACATCGGCCCGACAATGCCGTTGGCCAGCCAGCCGGCGGCAACGAAGGCGGCGACCGCCGCCGCGCGCTGCAGCACGCCGAAGAACCGGCCCCGCGCCAGTCCGCGCTCCAGCCGCCGCGCGGCATCCGCCGTCGCCGGCCGCGCCGTGCCCCTGGAGCCGGCAAGCGCCACGCGCAACTCGTCGCGGGTCCTGAGATCCGACATCACGCGCGCCGCAGCTTCCGGACGGGCCGACAGGAATGCCTCCACCTCGATGCGGCGGGTGACGTCCAGCTGGTCGTCGACATAGGCGTCGAGGTCGGTATCGGTGACGGGATCGATAACTCCGGTCATGACGGGCCTCCAACGATCCTGAGGTGGTTTTTTCCCTGCGACGGCCTGGCGTTTTCCATCTCCCGCAGTGCCGCGCGCGCCCTGCCGATGCGCGACATCAGCGTGCCCAGCGGCACGCCGGTGGCGTCCGCCGCCTGCTGGTAGGAAAGACCGTCGATCGCCACGAGATGCAGCGCCGAGCGCTGTTCTTCCGGCAGGTTCAGGAACGCGTCGCGCACCTGCGCCAGCCGCACTGAATGTTCCTGCGGCGCGGGCGAGCTTGTATCGGCAAGGTATCCCGCCTGCTCGTTGCGCGCCGCTTCCGACCGCTTCGAGCGCGTGCGGTCGATGAAGGTGTTGTGGACGATCGACAGGAGCCATGCCCGCAGGTTTCCGCCGGAGCGGAACGTGCCGCGCCGCTCATAGGCGCGCACCAGCGCGTCGTGGACGAGGTCCTCCGCATCGACGCTGTCGCGCGTCAGCGACCGCGCATAGCGGCGCAGCGACCCGAGCTGTCCTATGATGTCAAAGCGTGGCACCGACCGTTTCATGTCCTGTTTACGGACCGAGATGGGATTTTAATCCCCGCCACGCCAGATTTTTTTGAAAGGTATCGATCGGCCGGCAGCGCGCTCAGCGAGCCACCCGGAGTGCTGGGATAGCGCCAACGCCGCGGGGCGCGTCGAGATTCAGGTCAGGCCGAGCCGAAAATATCGGCGCGCCCTAGAACCAGCCCCGAAGCTTGAACCACACCAACGGCAGGATGCCGCTGATCACGATCAGCGCCAGGCCGTATGGGTAGCCGTAGGTCCAGTCATACTCCGGCATGTACTTGAAATTCATGCCGTAGATGCCGGCGATCAGTGTCGGCGGAATGCCAACGATCGAGACGATGGTCAGGATCTTGAAGATGTCGTTCTGGGCGATGCCGATCAGCCCGACCATGGCGTCGAGCAGGAACTGCACCTTGTCGGAGAGGTGGACCTCGTAGTCGTCGAGCGACGTGATATCCAGCTTCAGGCCGTTCATGCGCGCGTTGACCTGGTCATCGCCCCAGTCCGCCGTCATGCCGCAGGCGAAATCGATGGCGCGCCCCAGCGCCAGCAGCGCATCGCGTTTTTCCGACAGGTGGTCGCCCATGCGGCCGACCTGGCGCAACTGGGCACGGATGAGCTTGTTGGAGCGGATCGCCTTGTGGCCCTTGGTGTCCGGCACGTGGAAGGCGGTCGTCGACAGCGTGCGCAGTTCGCCGGCCGTCTGTTCGAGAGCGTCGGCGAGGCGGTCGACCATCCCCTCGCAAAGCTCGACGAACACTTCGAGGCTCGTCGCCGGCCGATGGCCGGCCTCGGCAAAGCGCCCGGCGACCAGATCGAAAGCCGGCAGCACGCCGAAGCGCACGGTAATGAGACGTTGACGCGACAGCACGAAGCCGATCGGCGCCATCTGAAGCGCGCCATCGACATGCGTGACCATCGGCATGCTCATCGACAGCACGCCGTCGCGCGCCTTGAGCCGGCTGGTGCTTTCGATCTCGCTGAGCGCCGCGCGGCTGGGCACGGCGACGCCGGCCAGTTTCTCGACCTTGGCGATCTCGGCGGGATCGGGGTCGCTGAGATCGAGCCAGATCGCTTTCGCTTGCGAAACCTTGCCTTGCGGGTAGACGCTCAACATTGCGGGGATGCCATCATCGGAGGGGCGTGCTTATCATGCCGTCGCCGCGTGGGCGCGTGTGGTGACGGGACGTGTTCTGTCAACCTATCGCGCAGCCGTGATCCATCAAGCGCTCGGCCGCCATTTTGTCCCAGTTGGCCAGGATGTAGAAACCCGGCCTGCCGTCGGCCAGTTCGGCGCCGACGACCACGACATTGACCCGGTACATGGCGCTGCGCGCCCTGGGCAGGCCGGAGGCGATGAGGCCGATGACGTTGGTTGTATCGAGTTCCGGCTTGTTGACAGCCTTGACCCAGTAGCGCTGGCCCATCAGCGCCTGCGGAAACAGCTGCCATCGGCCCTCCTCCTTCGGCCCGTAGAGGGCGAGCTTGCGTTCCACCGACGGAGCCACGCAATCGACATGGATGTGGAACTGGTCCTGCGAGCGCGCGATGCCGGAATTGACCACCAGGGCGACCGCCGTCCGCGGCAACTCGCGCCCAAGGCGTGCCTGCACCATGCCCCGGGTTTCCCACGCCCGCTGCCACAGCTGCGCACTGTCGTCGCCGCGCACGGCCGGACTTTCCACGCCGGCCGCCGGCTCGAGCGGCATCAGCAGGAACTCGCTTTTGTGCAAGGGCGATTTGATGATGGCCGAGCCCGGCGCATCGTCGCTGGCGAGCGTCACCTGCTCGCAGGGAAAGGGCATGCCGACCGTTTTCGCCGCCAGCGTGCAGGTCCGAACCACCTCCCACAGCGCGCTGCGGTGCAACGGCGTGGAGCCGCCATGGTCGGCCAGCACAAGCGCGAACGCCACCAGCGGCAAGGCGATGCAGAGCCGGCCAAGCGAAAGCTTCACGGGCGGTTTCCCCGGGAGATCGGACAGCGCATGGATGGCATGGCGAGCATCATGGCGTTACGAATTCGTCGGCGCGGTGGCGGTCGGCGCCGACGCAACCGGTGCGGCCGCGACCGTTTTTGCTTCGCTGTCCCTGGCCGGCGCGGCCGGATCCGGTGTCAGGGTCGTGCTGCTCAGGGCGTCCTGCAGCGCGGCGCGGGCATCCTTCAGGTCAAGCTCTTTCTCGGCGTCGCGCACGGCGTCCTCGAACTGCTTGCGGAAATCGCCGGTGACCTTGTTGACCGTCTTCATCGTGCGCCCGAGCGTGCGCATCACGTTTGGCAGTTCGCCCGGCCCGAAGACGACCATCGCCACAACGAAGATGACCACGAGATGGTCCCACCCAAGTCCGAACATCGACAAGTCCTGTAAGGCTTTCAAGAATTCGCGGCGCACCCGGTCGGGCCGCGCCAGTTCAGTTCATCATAGCGTGTCGCCAGCGCCATTCCAGTATGCCGCCGTGCGATCACATTCACACTTGCTTCAAATCATGTCGGATGTCTGGCGTTCACCGCATATGGATACCGCATTTCCCAGCGGCCGGCGGTTCTGGCCGTGCAAGGAACGTGGATGACGTTCATCCCATCCGCAACGCCGGTAGAAATGCAACGAAACCGTGTTATGAGAGGAGCGTCAATCATAACACGTGGCGGCATTCCGCCCAGAAGGAGATCATGTCCAGTACCGATGGCGGTATTTACGATTTACTCGGAATACTTGCCGTACTTGCCCTCGTCGCCGCCAATGGTTTCTTTGTCGCGGCTGAATTTTCACTTGTGGCGGTTCGCCGCAGCCGCGTGATCGAGTTGGTCAATGCCGGCCGGCTGAACGCAAATGCCCTCAAACGCGCCGTCGACAACCTCGACGCCAACCTCGCGGCTACACAGCTCGGCATCACCATATCCTCGCTGGCGCTCGGCTGGGTTGGCGAACCCGCGCTCGCCCATCTCATCGAACCGCTGCTGAACGCGCTGCCGGGATCTCTGGCGACGTTCGGCTCGCACGCCATAGCCGTCGTCATTTCCTTCATCATCATCACGGCGCTGCACATCGTGCTGGGAGAGCTGGCGCCCAAGAGCCTGGCGCTGCAGCGCAGCGAGGGAACCGCGCTCTGGGTGGTGCGCCCGCTCGGCATCTTCCTGTTCCTGCTGCGGCCGGCGATCATCGGCCTCAACGGCCTTGGCAACCTCGTGCTGCGCCTTTGCGGATTGCGGCCCGGCACCGGTGAGGAATCGCTGCATTCGCCCGAGGAGCTGAAGCTGCTCGTCGCCGCCAGCCAGGAGGCCGGGTTGCTGCACCACGCCCAGCAGGAACTGGTCGAGCGCGTCTTCAACATTGGCGATCGGCGCATCGGCGACATCATGACGCCGCGGCGCGACGTCGACTGGATCGACGCCGACGACAGCGCGGATGATATGCTGCGCACCATCCGCGACTGCCGCCACGACCAACTCCTGATCGGGCGCGGCGACATCGACGAGCCGCTCGGCATGATCCTGAAGAAAGACCTTCTCGACCAGGTGCTGCACGGCCAGGCTCTCGACCCGATGGCCGTCATCCGCGAACCGGTGATCGTGCATGAGGGAACGCCGATCTTCCGCGTGCTCGACCAGTTCAAGCGAGCGCCGGTGCGGCTCGCCATCGTCATCGACGAATATGGCAGCCTCGAAGGGATCGTTACCCAGACCGACCTGCTCGAAGCCATCGCCGGCGACCTGCCGGACATGGAGGGCGAGGACCCCGACATCGTCGAGCGCGACGACGGCTCGCTGCTGGTCGACGGCATGATGCTGGCGCATGATGCGTTCGCGCGGCTCGGCTTCCGGCCGGGATCGGCGGATGGCGATTTCCACACCATCGCCGGCTTCGCCCTGTTCCAGCTTGGCCATCTTCCCGAAGCCGGCGAACATTTCGCCTATGAGGGCTGGCGCTTCGAAATCCTCGACATGGACGGACGGCGCATCGACAAGCTCCTCGTGCGCCGCTAGGCCGCTACATCCACTGTTGCAGCCATTTGAGGCCGAAGGCGCCGGGCGCCAGTATGCCCGTCGCCCAGATGATCGCCGACGAGATGTTGGCGATCTGGAACGTCAGGGCGGGCATCTCGCAGATGCCCGCCACCAGCGGCACTGAAGCGCGCAAAGGCCCCGAAAAACGGCCGACGAAGACACCGAGGCCGCCCCAGCGTTCGAAGAACCGGTGGCCGCGCGGCAACAAGTCGGGGTAGCGCGTCAGCGGCCAGTAGTGCGAAACCCGATGGCCGAGCTTCGTGCCGATCCAGAACGACAGCCAGTCGCCGAGGAAGGCGCCGACGATGGCCGCGAGCCACAGCGGCCAGAAGGCGATGCCGCTTTCACCGATCAGGAAGCCGACGCCGAGCAGAATCACGGTCGCCGGGAGCAGCAGCGAGATGAATGCCAGCGACTCCCCGAAGGCCAGCAGCAGCACCAGCGGCACGCCCCAGGCTTCGTGCTCGCGAATGAAGGCGACCGTCGCCTGCGTGATCTCGGAGAGGCTCATTATTGCTTGTCCCGCCTTCCCTTGAGATTGGCGCCCCCCTGAACACGTTGCTCGCAACAGGCGGAGGCGCATCGATGCGCGAAACTGTCTTTCAGAGGCGCCCCTTCGGCGCAAGCTTCCATGTCGACGCGGCAACGCGAACGATGCCGCCCGGTAAGGTCCGCTTTACGCTGATTGCCTGCAATTCGAGGAATGGGGGTTCCCGGGCATTAACCTTTTATTAAACATTTAATTGACCCCGGCCGGCGTTTTCGCGTTAACTCCTCGTTAACAAGAGCGTTGAGGCGTGGTGGTGACGGTGATGTTGCGCTGGTTTCTCGTAGGTGTTTTTTCGGCGTGTCTGGGTTTGGCGTCCCTGGCACATGCGGGATCGGCGGGATCCGCCAAACCGTTCTTCGATACGGATGCCTATCCTCCGTCCTTCAAGACTTACGCAATAGCGTTTGAATCCAACAAGTTACGCGCCAGCGCGATCAGCACGGCGACATCCGCTCCCGTTGGCTCCAAGACCAGCATTCCCTATGGCTGGGTGGATTTCTGCAGCCGTCGGCCGGCCGAATGCAAGGTTTCGGCCCTGCCTGCCATGGACCTGAAGCTGACGCCCAAGACCTGGGCCATTCTCGACCGCGTCAACCGCGAGGTGAACGGCTACATCGTGCCCGTAAGCAACCTCGAACATTGGGGCACGATGCAGGATCACTGGGACTATCCCGTTGATGGCAAAGGGGATTGCAAGATCTACGCGCTGTTCAAGCGCAAGCTTTTGCTCGATGCCGGCTTTCCCAGGCAGGCGCTGCTGATGACGGTCGTCCACGACCTCAATGGCGAAGGCCATGCCATTTTGACGGTCAAGACCGACAAGGGCGACTTTATCCTCGACAACCTCGTCAACAACATCCGTTCATGGGACGCGACAGGCTATTATTTCGTCAAGCGCCAGTCGCAGCAGAACCCCAACATCTGGGTCTCGATCAATTCGCGCGGCGACGCTGCCGTCAACAAACATCAAAAGATCGTGAACTGATCCCAGCCTGAAAAGGGTCATTCACGCGGCGAGCGGGACCGTCACAGGTCCCGCTTTTTTCTTGGGGTGTCTGCCTCGACCTGGCCGTCCGGCACCTTGGCATTGCGTTTCTCGCCCGCATGATGCGCAGGCCTCACTTGGCTGAACAGCCCGGAGTTCGGCAAGACCGGCGCTTCGGAGATAGGGCGGCTCATCGCTTCATGAACGATGAGCCGCCCTGCTCCGGGCGGCAGGTTCGGGTTCCTGCCGCTCCTCTAAGGGGGCAGGCTTGGGGTCCTGCCGCCCTAGCCCCTGACCGGCTTATTGCCGGAAGGCATTCCGTCGGGGTTCATGCCTTGTCCGCGATAGGGCGCCTGTTCGTCGCCCCATTTCCGCCTCATGACGGCCGGGGATGGCCTAGAACCTCACGCTGACATCGGCCTTGACCGCGTGGTCCTTTGCCCTGCTGGCCAATTGGCCGGTGTAGGAAACACCCAGCGTGGCCATGGGCGTGACGGCAAAATCCAGGCCGGCCTCGATGACCGCGGCATTGCTGGCGATCGGCACGCCGGCGACGGTGAAGGCATCGCCGCCGTCGAAGGCAACCGGTGCAAGCGGTGTGACATCGCCGAAGGCATGACGCCAGCCCAGCATGCCGCGTGCCGTGGTCGCGACACCGCCAAGCGCGAATTCGGCCTGCCCGCGCAGGCCAAGCGTGGTGAAGGTGGCGTCGGTGGTGTTGCCGGCGCCGCTCAGGGCGGCCGCGCCGCCGCTTTCGGCAAAGGCGCCGCTGTGCATGCTGACATAGGCGAGGTTGGCGAACGGCTCGAAGGAGCCGCGCAGCGTGTCGACCCGGTACCCGGCCTCGCCGAACATCTGGGCGGTGCCGGCATCGTACTTCGCCGTCAGGCTGTCCTCGAAGCCGGGGAAGGCAACGGCGCGGCCGATGTCGAGACGGCTCCAGCTGTAGGCGGCGCCGCCGCGCAGTCCGAATGCGCCCCACTGGCCGCCGCCATAGAGGCCGAGGTGATAGTTGCTGCTCGAACCGGACGAGGCGCGGTCGTCGACCTGGAAACTTGTGTGGCTGTAACCGGCCAGCATGCCGATCCGCCAGCTGTCGTCGAGCGCGGCATCGGCGCCGAACAGCAGGCCGCCGGTCGACCGGTCAAGCCCGGCCGCGTTGCCGTCGCCCCTCGCCGTGCCCCACGAACCAAAAGCCTGGCTCCAGACGGCGAAGCGGTCGCCGGGAGACGGCGCGGCCTCCGGACCACCCTCGCCATAGGCCAGCACCGGCGACATTGTCCTTGCGCCGACGCCGTTGAAAGCGGAGCGGATGCGGTCGTTCGCGATGTCGCGCACGAAGCGGCTGTCTTCCAGCAGCACGCCCTTGGCCGATGCATGGATTTCACCGGAAAGCCGGTCGAAGGCAAAGCGGGCATCCGCCGCGCTCAGCGTCAGCACACGGTCATAGAGCGGATTGCCCGAGCCGAGACCCTCCACGCCGCCGCCGGTGGCGACCTGGTTGCGGGTCAGGCCGACATTCTCGAATGTCGTGCCGTTGCGCGCCAGCGTCAGCTTTACATCGTTGTCGCCATAGGCCAGCGACGCGTCGAGGAAGGCGAGGTTGGACGTGACGTCGGCGAAGGTGCCGTAGACGCCTCCTTGCGCGGTCAGGATCGTGTAGCTTGTCTGGTCGGCGTAGTTGCCGCCGCTCGCCAGGCTGACGACCTTTCCACCATAGAGATAGGCCGAGCCCGTCACGTCGACCCGGTCCGAATTGCCGGCCGCGTCCACCTTCACTTCCAGCGTCGAACCTTCCTGCATGGTCAGGTTGCCGTCGACCGACAGCGTGCCAATGGTCTTTCCGCCGGTGATGGTGCCGGACACCGTTGCCGTACCCACCGTGCCGTTGCCGCCGAGGCGACCGTTCGTTCCGACATCCACCTCGCCGATGCTGCCATCGACCAGAAGGGTGCCCTGGCGCACCTCGGTACCGCCCCAATAGGTGTTGTCGCCCTCAAGAACGAGCGTGCCCAGGTCGGATTTGACCAGTCGTCCGGCGCCGTCCAGCGTGTTCGAGATCGTGGCGGTGTAGCCGGCGCCGGCCGCTGTTCCATCGCCCACCCGGATAACGGCCTCTCCAGCCACCAGATCGATGAACTCGCCCGTCAGATGATATCCGTCGGTGGCGAACTGCATGCCCCTGGACTGTATCTGCCCGGTCGAATTGTCGACTGTCACCATGCCGGCGGCGCCCTGGAACACGGCAAAACCGGGAAACGGATCCATGGACCCGTTCACAATGCCATTTGCGTCCGTGAAGGTGCCGCCATGGCGCGTCCACCGCCCCGCGCCCCCATTCACGACCGCGTTGTTCCAGAGCGTGCTGTCGCCTCCGTCCCAGAACGCGATCTCGCCATGGCCGACATCGTCGGCCACCAGATTGACCTGATGCGCGACCGAAGTCTGCAAGGTCAGTTGGTCCGGCCCATAGCCATCGGGCCCCGAACCAATGACCAGACCATCGTTGGTGAGCGTGCCGCCATAGTCGAACAGGCGATAGACGCCAGGGCCGAAGCCTCCAAGGTCCTCGACATCGAGCGTACCGTTCAGCGTCAGGTTGCCATTGATGTTGAACAGGGCGGGGGCGGCGCCGGGAGCGCCCAGCGCGGCGTGTATGGTGGCGAACCGGGTCATGCTGAGCGAATCCATGGTCAGCTGGGAGCCGCTCTGGCCGTAAAGCGTGGCATCGGATACGCTTACGTCACCCAGACGCCCCGTCGTCGTCCCGCCGCTCGAGAGACTGCCGGCTGCCATGTGCGTCCTCAAGCCGCTATAGTCGCCGCGGACGACCACGTCCCCGGAAAGGCCGAGCAAAAAGCCGGCATAGCTCTCATTGTCACCATCCAGGAACAGCTTGTTGCCGCCGGTCTTTTCCAGGCTGGACTGGGCGCCCCCGATCAATTCGCCAGAGACGAACGAATCCTCGCGTGTGCCGTTCAGCAACAGCGTGTTATCGCCCAGATCGATCGTACCCGAGGCCTTGATGCCGCCGACCTCCTGGTTGGCCAGCAGGTTGAGCCGGGTATTGCTGGCCAGGACATGCATGGACCTGGCGGCCAGGACATTCTCTGCCCCGGCCGTCAGCGAGCCTTCATCCAGATTGGTGTCGCCGCCAAAGGACGCCGCGCCCATGAGGACCAGTTCGCCGGCGCCCCGCTTGTAATAGCCGCCGGCAAGCGCGGAGCCAGTGATGGCGCCGGATTGAGTCGCGGTTTCGCCGGCGGCGACCTGGAGAATTGTGGTCCTTGCATCGGTAGGGCTGAGGATATTGTGCACATTAACGCCGTCCCCGTAGGTGAGGCGCCCTAGACCGATGAAGGAAACAGCGCCCGAACCCAGCGCCTGGTCGTGCTCCGCCACCAGTTCGCCGCCGTCTATCAAGGTACCGCCGCTATAGGTATTGGCGGCAGTCAGTACGACCCGCCCCGGTCCCGAATTGATCAGTTGGCCCGCCCCGGACACCACGCCATCCAGAATTGCAACGCTCCCCTCTTTGGAGGTGTCGAAACGACCTTTGGCGCCGGCAACGACGATGTCGTTGGAATATGATGCACTGCTGAAGATTAGTGTGGCGTCGTTCGCGAGCGTTACGGCGCCGGTGCCCAGGGCGTTGGCCCCCAACACGAAAGCCTGGCCGAAAACATCGGTGCCTCCGCTATAGGTGTTGTCGCCGCTCAGCATGGCACGGCTGGTGAGCACCAGGCGCCCCGTGCCGCTGATGGCGCCGTCCAGGTTGACCTGATTGTTGAGGCTGATGCCACCGATCTCCACCACACCGTCCAACTGGATGGCATTGGACAGACTGAAGGTAACAGACGAATCGGCTATGAGACGGGTCCCATCCGCCATGGTCAGCATGCCGGTTCCCAGCGCGGTCTGCGTTTTCAGCCTCAGGCTGCCCATGTTGAGATCGGTGCCGCCCGAATAGGTGTTGTTGCCCGAAAGCGTCAGCGAGCCGAAGCCCGCCTTTATGAACTTGTGCGCACCGGAAATGACCCCCGACTGGGTTGCCGCTTCGTCGACGCTGACGGCGCCGATCATGTCCTCGGTCATGACGATCGGCGTCGCCCGATCATCGCCATCGCCGTAGGTGATCGTGCCGGCCCGTGCCGGCATCGCCACCGCGATCGCCGCGAGTGATACGCCGCCAAGCAAAAGGCCGCGCGCCCAGCCGGGGCGCACGGGACGATTCGATTGGCTGTAAGGTCGCAGCGACATATCAAGGACTCCAGATGGATTTGCCGCGGCGCAAGGCTCCGCCGGCTCCGGACGCACGGGCGTCCGGAAGGTGAATCATGATGGTGATGCTCGAAGGTACGCCCCCCGCCCGTCGACCGGACGCCGCGATCCCGCAAGCCTGCCACCGGGACCAAAGCCCCGGCCAGGTCGGCCGATAAGCGCGAAGCCGATCGACCTTGCCCCGACCTATAGCTAGCGTCGCGGCGCGGCCGAAGGCCCAATCGATTGCAATTGTTCAGTTAGTTTTCACGCATGAACCGCATTGGCGGGTAGTACCGCGCCGCGCGATCCTTGCTTGCCAAAAGCCGTCGGGCGTCCCATACAGCGCCTGGGCAATCGCTTGCCGCGCCGCCGCTCGCGCCATCTTGCCAAGGATTTGTCCGATGCATGCGACGCACCACTCCCGGTCGAAGCCGTGACCGCCGCCGACACTCACGCGGTCTCCCTCGAAGACCTGGGCTGGACGGATTTCTTCGCCGATCAACTGAATCCCGATGAGTCGGATTTCGTGCCCATGCGCATTGCCACGGTCCATCGCGACCGGCTGACCGGCCTGTCGGGCACAGGGCAAGTCGATTTGACGCTGCCGGCGCAAGCCAACACCGGCGACTATGCCGTTGGCGATTGGGTGCTTGTCGACGCTCACGACTACCTTGTGCGTCGCCGGCTGACCCGCAAGACGGTGCTGGAGCGCCGCACGCAGGGCGGCAGGACGCCGCAGCTCGCCGCGGCCAATGTCGACACGCTGTTCATCGTCACCTCCTGCAATGCCGACTTCAATCCGGCCCGGCTCGAACGCTATCTGGCGCTGGCCAACGAGGCCGGAACGACACCGGTGATCCTGCTGACCAAGGCCGATACCGCGGAAGACGCTGAGAGCTACCAGAGGCAGGCCGAGGCACTGCAGCGCGGGTTGGCCGTCGTGATGCTGAACCCGCGCACCGCCGACGCGGCAACCGCTTTGGCGGCATGGTGCGGCACGGGGCGGACCGTGGCACTGATCGGCTCCTCCGGCGTCGGCAAGTCGACTCTGGTCAACACGCTGGCCGGATCAGGCCAGCAATTGCCGCAGCTGACCGGCGGCATCCGTGAACACGACGCCAAGGGGCGGCACACCACCACCTCGCGATCGCTGCATGCCATTGCCGGCGGCGGCTGGGTGATCGACACGCCGGGCATGCGCACCCTGCAGGTCAGCGATGTCGCCCATGGCATCGACACGCTGTTCGCCGAGATCACCGAGCTTGCCCCGCTTTGCAAATTCCGCGACTGCACCCACATCCACGAGCCGGGCTGCGCGGTGCAGACGGCGCTGAAGGCGGGCACGCTCGACCCGGAGCGCCTCGCCCGCTGGCGCAAACTGTCCGATGAGAACCGCGGCAACACGCCGGTTCAGTCAGGGCCGCGCGGTAGCAAGTCTCCTGCCGGTCGCGGCAAGAGGCGTTGAACGGCCGGGGCCGGTTCAGAGCCGGGCGGTGCGGAAAACCCGATCCCAGAATACGGATGTCACACCGAAATTGGCGTTATCGTCGACGTGATGATGCACGGCGTGGCGGCGCTTGAGCGTATAGAGATAACTGGGATGGCTGGGATGCCAATGGTGGATCATGTGATGGATGCTGACGTACCAAAGATATCCCAGCATCAGCCCGCAACTCACGGCACTGGCCACCACGAAGCCAGAGAGCAGCCACACCGGAAGAAACGCGACCAGTCCGTGAACGCCAAGGCTGAGCCAGGTCGGCGTGCCCACCGGACTGCGCTCCTCGACATGATGCCGGTCGTGCAGGTCCTTGATGTAGGGCACGTGATGCAGGACGAACCTGTGCAGGACGTATTCGGTCAGCGTCCACAGGACAAGACAGCCGACCACGATGGCGATCCAGCCCGGCGCCCGCTCCGCGCCGGCTTCCGTAAGACCGGCGGCGGCAAGCACCACGATCACGACTGGATAGACGACGAAGTCGCTATAATAACCGATAAGACCGAGTTGCATCGAGGACGCCCCAGCTAGCCTTTGACGCCGCCAACCGGCGGATGCCCCCAGATTGCCTGCCTCGCGCCTGAGTCGCAATGCGGACACCACCGACATAGCGTCGCGCCCCGTCAAGGCAAGGTCAATGCCCCCAGTTGTCTGCAAGCGCGATGCCCGGATCGGGCACGGCGGCACCATCAGATGACGTAGAACAGCCAGCCGTCGGGATGACCCGAGGCCGTCGACATGGTCGCAACCTTGACCAGCGACGCGACGATCGCCGCCATCATGACCAGGACCATGAAGGCAGCGGCAATCATCAGGTGGATCGATTTCATCGTGCAATTCTCATCGAGACGGCGCCCCCACCCCCAGGTCCAGCGCTTCTCCAACATGATCGTTGCGCCAACATTGCGCGGGCGCCCGTCGACGGCCTGAGCCCGTTGATCCAGAATCTCCGGATAGAGATCGATATCCGGCGCGGATATTGGCCGCCGAACCCGAAACGGCCCCCCAATGCCCTGGCGAGCAGCGTATCGGCCACGAACGCATTCCCGCCAATGCCGCTTGCGAGCGAGGCGCGCCATGGCCTAGCATGCGGTCAGCGCATGTCAGTCGGGGAGAAGAACTCGATGTCCGGCTCCGTGGTACGTGTGTCCATCTTGCGGTGCGATGCCGCGAAGTTCGCGCTTTTGCGAAGGATGATGCTGGACGCCGAGGCGGCCCTTCGCCCCGGCATCGAGGCAATGCCTGGGTTGCTCGTCTTCTACGCCGGCGCGGACGAAGCGACATCGTCGCTGATCAATACCAGCGTCTGGGATACGCTGGAGCACGCCCGGCAGCTCGATACCTTCCAGCCCATGCTGGATGCCGGCAAGCGGTTTGTCGCTGAAGGCGCGACGTTCGAGCGGCCCATCATGCACTACACCTCATTGTGGCGTTTCGGGCAGCTGGCGTAGACCGGGCGGGCCTCCCCTCTCGCCGCCGCGACGGGGCCGGCTAATATGCCGTCGCGCCGTCGCTGACGACGCGGCTCGCTTCCAGCCTGGGACGCGCCAGGAGATAGAACGCAGCGATGTGCGTGATCATCAGCAGCGGCACGTAGATGACGGGGATCGCGTAGGTGGCGCCAAACAGTCCCGCATGCGCCGGAAGATCGGCCTGGATGGCATGGTAATAGTCGACGAAGAGATCGAGCGTTCCCACGACATTGAAGGCGACGACGAAGCCCCGGAACAGCGGGCGTATCCGCACCGTCAGCAGCGCCAGCATGGCCAGCACGCCGGTCGCGAAGTCGCCACATGCGGCAAAGCTGGCGAAGCCCGCGGGCAGATCAGGGCTGACGACGCCCGGCAGGATGAAGACGAGCCCGAAGAAGCGGAAGCTGTGCAGCGTGGCGATGGCGCGTTGCGCCGCGAGCCCATCCATCGACCTTAGCCACGGCCAGACATACGCGCCGAAGCACAGCAGCCACGCGACATAGCCGAGAACGAGATGGATCTGGAAAAGGATCTCTGTCGGCATTCTGGTCTCCTGTCAGTTGTTGATCGACGCGGCTTCGCTTGGGCGACCTTGGCGGCCATGCTGTCGCGCCAGCGTGCGCAAACCTGCGGGTTTGATGGCCTTGCGCGGTGTCCGCGAGCCTCGGGCTGATACTTAAGCCCGCTTCCATCGTTCGACTATCCGCTATAATCTCCACAGCCCATGAAGCAGAACTACACAATTCGGCATGGCGCCCTGGAGGGCGTCGAAATGTTCCTGGCCGTCGCCGGGCGCCGCAACTTCCGCCGCGCCGCCGCTGATCTCGGCGTGACACCGTCCGCCGTGAGCCAGGCGGTGCGCGCGCTGGAAGCGCGCCTGGGCGCGGCACTGTTCGTCCGCACGACGCGCAGCGTCGGCCTCACCGAGGCTGGCCAGCGCTTTCTCGAGCGTGCCGGTCCGGCCTTCGAGGAGATCGTCGCGGCCGGCGAGGTCGCCGGGGATATCGGCCGACGGCCGACCGGGCTGCTGCGCCTGTCCGTGCCCCGCGCCGTCGTGCCTTTGATCCTGGAGCCGATGATCGACTCGTTCTGCCAGGCCTATCCCGAGATCGAACTGGAGATCGCCGCCAGCGACGAGATGGTCGATCTCGCGGCCGGCGGGTTCGATGCCGGCATCCGCCTCGGCCAATTCATCGCCCCCGACATGGTCGCGGTGCGGCTGACGCCGTCCTTTCCGTTCGTGGTCGTCGGCAGCCCCGGTTATTTCGAGCGCCATGGCCGCCCCGAACGCGTGGAGGACCTGCGCCGCCATGCCTGCCTGCGCCTGCGCCGCTCGAACGGCGCCATCGCGCCCTGGTCCTTCATCGACGGCAATGGGGCGATCGAGGCCATGGTCTCAGGCCCGCTGATCGCGCATGACTATCCGACACTGGTCGGTGCGGCGATGCAGGGTGTGGGCCTGGCGCAGATACCTCGGCCCGTCGCCGAAAGCCCGCTACGCGCGGGAAAACTAGAGCCGGTGCTGGAAGGCATCTCGGCCACGACGCCCGGCGTCTTCCTCTATCATCCCGGCAAGCGCCAGATTCTGCCCAAGCTGCGCGCCTTCATCGATCACGTCAAAGCTGGCGCCTGAGAAAGCCCCAGCAGTCAACGTCCAAGGCTGTCCATGCGAATAATGATGTTGAGCAGCCAGCCGCTGCCCGGATGTCCGACCGCCGTCGACATGGTCGCGACCTTGACCAGCGACGCGATGATCGCCGCCATCATCACCAGGGCCATGAAGGCGGCGGTAATCATCAGATGGATCGATTTCATGGGTGATACTCGTTCGAGGATGTGACGCCCCCACCCTCTTGTCTCGCCCTTGCCGCGCATCCGCCGATACGCACGGGCATTGCCTGGCCCGGAAGGACCGTTCGACGCCTTACAATGCGGGACGCAGATAAAGGGGCGAGATCTTGCCCCGGGGGTTGAGGCTGAAACCCCATTCCATCTTGGCGTTGGCGAACTGCACGTCATAGACATCCACGCCGTACGAGACTCCCTTGAATGAAAGGGTCTTGAGTTCGCCGGCCCGGTCCAGTTCGCCGCGAATGAAGTCTTTCTGCTCCACCGCCGCCTCGGCCAGGGCCGGCACCATCGCATCGAGATCGGGTTCGCCGCGCATATGCTGCTGGATCACACGGCGCAGGATTGCTTCACTGTCCGGCACCGGCGTGCGCTCCCGAGCGCGCTGCTGAAGTTCATCGTCGATGAGCCGCACCCGCTCCAGATCCACCTTGACGGCGTGATCCTCGAACCCGTTCTGATGGTGGATCAGGCCTTGCACCTGGCCATCCTTGTCACGCTGGAACGTGACCTGCACCGGCAGCACCTTCATGAAGAACGCGGCTTCGCCCTCGGGAAAGATCTCGATGTCCGGCTGGCCGGCTGCCCGGTAGAAGAGCTGGCCCCCACGATGGGAGACGATGAAGAAAGTGCCATCGTCGCTCTCGTAGCCACCGGCATAGTCATCGTACAGCCCAGTGTCGGCGGCAATCTCGGTTCTCGGTCGCATCTGTTCGTAACGGCGCCAGGCGACCGTATCCTTGAGTGGCTCGGCCATGTTCGTCTCCTTTGCCAGGTTGGTTAGGTCGTCGATCGATGCGGTGACGCCCGACCGTATCTTGGATTGCAGCGCCTCGATCACCTGCAATCCGCGCTCGGCACGCTTGCGCGCATCCACAAGCGCGTCGCGCTGCAGGGCAAGTATCCGCGCCAGGTCGGCATGATGCCCGTGCAGCAGCTTCGCAATGTCGCGCAGGCTGAGGCCAAGTGACTTGAGCGCCATGATCTCGCTCAGCCGGGCGATATCATTGCCGCCATACAGTCGCCACTGCTTGAACGTGCGGCGCGGCGAGATCAGGCCATGTTGCTCATAGAGCCGAAGAGCCCGAACACTGATGCCGATCCGCTCCGAGCATTCCAGAGCCGTGAGAAACACTTCTTCCTGAGCGCGACCGTGCATCGAAAACTCCTTGTGGAATCCTGCATACGGTATGACGCTAGGTTCGGCTCAAGTGGGAAATTCGGCCATTGCCGAAAAATCTTCGACCACGGGTAGCCGGCCTGAACAATGGGGCTATCCCCCGCCGAGGTCACCCCCTGAGCCCTTTCGAAAGGCTTCGTGGTGGCCGTTTCCGCTCGCGAATAGCGCATCCGGGTTGCGTCGGCCTCATCGCAAAGCTTGACCTTGCCGGCAATTTGTGGCGATGAAATCGTCATGACACCTGGCGCGATTTCATGATGAACCGCTTCGAAGGCCCCGGCGGCAAGGAAGCCCGTATCCGTTATCTCGACGGCGACTTCCAGGTCACCAGTCCCGGCTCGTTCGTGCGCTGCGCGGTCACCGGCGAGAGCATCCCGCTGGACGAGCTGAAATACTGGAGCGTGGCCCGCCAGGAACCGTATGTCAGCGCCACCGCATCGCTGCGCCGCGAGATCGAGGTGCATCCCGAACTGCGCAGCCGCCGCTAACCCTTGAGCTTGCGCTGGCGCCATGCGTCCAGCGTCTCGTTGATGATGCGCTGCGGCACATGGTCGAGCTCGAACACGGTGTCGATTTCCAGCACGTCGAGCCGTTCGAGGAATTCCCTGGAAACGCCGTGACGCAACCGGGCGGCATCCTTGGCCGTTGTGATCAGGCGGGCATTTTCGGCCCGCGCCGTCGTCGCCAGGTCGGCCAGTTCGTCCTCGCCATAGAAGTGATGGTCCGGAAACGGCCGCGCGAGCGCCACGTCGCCGCCGGCGTCACGCACCGTGTCGAAGAATTTTTCAGGATGACCGATGCCGGCGAAGGCCAGGAACCGCTTGCCCGCCAGGCCTTCAGTGTTGGTCGGTTCGGTATGCGCCTCGAATATCGGTCGCCCCGCGCGCGCCGCCTGGCGCACCACGGCATCGGCCGCCGTGCCCTCGCCCATCTTCAGCAGCGCGCTGGTGAAGACCAGCTGGTCGACGATCCTTGCCCGCAGCGGCCCACCCGGAATGACGCGGCCATTGCCGATGCCATAGCGCGCATCGACGACGACCAGCGCGAAATCGATGTGCACGCGGGCGCTCTGGAACCCGTCATCCATGATCAGGAAGTCACAGCCGTGCCGTTCGATCAACAGCCTGGCGCCGGCGGCGCGGTTTGGCGTCACCGCGACGGGTGCGTGTTCGGCCAGCAGCAACGGCTCGTCGCCGACATGCTTGGCGGCATCATGGTGCGGATCGACAATATGCGGCTGCGCGAAGCAACCGCCATGGCCGCGCGACAGGAAGCCGGGATTGAGCCGCATACGCTTGGCCTGCTTGGCCAGCGCGATCGCCACCGGTGTCTTTCCGGTGCCGCCGACCGTGAAATTACCGATGCACAGCACCGGCGCCTCGACCTTTTCGCGGCGCGCCGACCGCATGCGGCGGCCGGCAATGGCGGCGTAGGCAGCCGAAATCGGCGACAGCGCCCAGACCTTCCAGTCCGGCTTCTCCCACCAGAAGGGGGGCGCTTCGCTGGACACTACCGACCGTTGGCGCCCTTCAGGCGCGACTTGACGATCAGCGGCTGGATAAAGGGTTCGAGCGATTTCAGCGTGCGCGCCAGCGCGCCGCGCATCTCGTCGACGGTCGCCGCGCCCGCCGCCATCATTTCATGGCGGGCCACCTCGTTGGACAGCAGGAAATTGACCGCCCCCGCCAGCATGTCGCGGTCGCGCACCAGCTTGGCGCCGCCGCTGTCGATCAGGCGCTGGTAGGCTTCGCGAAAATTCTGCACATTGCGGCCGGCAAGCACCGCCGTGTCGAGCATCGCCGGCTCGAGCGGGTTCTGGCCGCCTTCGGATGTCAGCGAACGGCCGACAAAGGCGATCTCGGTCAAGCGCAGATAGAGCCCCATCTCGCCGATCGTGTCGCCAAGCAGGATATCGGTATCCGCGGACACCCTGTCGCCCTTGCTGCGCCGCGAGATTTTCAGCCCCATGCCGGAAATCTGCGCGGCCAAGGCTTCGGCGCGATCGGGGTGGCGCGGAACGATGATGGTCAGCAGCCCGTGATGGCGCTTGTGCAGCGTGGCGTGAACTTCCGCCGCGACGACCTCCTCGCCATCATGCGTCGAGATCGCCGCCCAGGTCGGACGGTCGCCGATCTGGCGCCGCAATGTCGCCAGCGCCTTGTCATCGACGGGCGGCGGCAGCGTATCGACCTTGAGATTGCCGGACACGGTGACCGGCCGCGCGCCCAGTGAGAGGAAGCGCTCGCCATCGACATCCGATTGGGCGACGACATGGGCCAGATTCTCGAACAATGCCTCGGCGATGTTGGCGCGCTTCTTCCAGGACTTGAAGGACCGGTCGGACAGCCTGCCATTGACCAGCACCTGCGGCACGCGGCGCGCGCCAAGCTCCAGGATGGTCATCGGCCAGATCTCGGATTCAGCGATGATCGCCAGGTCCGGACGCCAGTGATCGAGAAAACGGCTGACCGCGGGCTTGAGGTCCAGCGGCACATATTGATGGATCACACGGTTGCCCAGCCGCTCGTCGGCGACCTGCGCCGAGGTCACGGTGCCGGTCGTCAGCACGATGTTGACGCCGTAGTCGAGGATGCTTTCGACCAGCGGCACGACCGCTATGGTCTCGCCGACGCTGGCCGCGTGGATCCAGATCACTGGCCCCTCGGGGCGTTCGCGCCCGGCGACGCCGTAGCGCTCGCGGCGGCGGTTGCGATCCTCCTTGCCCCTCGACGTACGCCAGGCGACGTAAGGCCCGACCAGCGGATAGGCCGCGGCGCCCGCGAAGCGGTACGCCGACAGCATGGCTCGCGCCCAGCGCTCGCTCATTGGCGGCCATCCACGAGGCGATAGGCCTCGGCGGTCGCGGCGTTGAGCGCGGTGGTGATCTCGACGCGCTTGCGTTCCATCTCCTCTCCGTCGGCATCGGCGGCCACGAAGATCGGCGTGCCGATGACGATGGAGGAGCGGCCGAAAGGCAGGTTGATCGTGGTCTTGTCCCAGCTCCTTTCCAGCACCTTGCGGCGGCTGGTGGTGATGGCGACGGGCAGCAGCGGCCGGCCGGAGAGGCGCGCCAGGAGAACGATGCCGAGCCCGGCATCGCGCGGCGTGCCGTGGGGAATGTCCGCGATCATGGCGACGTTCTTGCCGGCGGCGAGCGACTTTTTCAGGGCAATCAGCGCCTTGGCGCCGCCCTTGTCGAGATGCCTGGCATTGTCACGCCCGCCGGAGCCCCGCACCGCCTCGATGCCGAATTTTTCCAGCATCAGGGCGTTGAGCTCGGCGTCGGCGCTACGCGACACCATGGCCACCAGCGGCTTGCGCTTCGGGTAGTAAGCTGGCGTGAGGAGATGCTGGCCGTGCCAGAGCGCGATGATGCCGGGTTCGAACTGCGCGTAGGCGCCGCCGGAAAACCGGGCCGATCCTTCAGCCAGGCGATTCGTCAGGCGCACGAGCCGCACGAACTGGGCAAACAGGCTGGCAATGGCGTTCTTGACGAACCGCGACTGCGCCAGCGGTTCGCGAATCTTGCGCCAGAACGCCTTGGTCGTGCGGCTGCGCCCCCTGCTCGAGGGCGCCGCCTCCGTCGCTGGCTCTTTCGCCAGATCATGCTCCATCGAATTCAACCGACAGCCTTGTTGTCGGGGTCCAGCAGACGGTGCAGGTGAACGACGAAGTAGCGCATATGGGCATTGTCCACGCTGGCCTGCGCCTTGGCTTTCCAGGCGGTGTGCGCGGATTGATAGTCCGGATAGATGCCGACGATCTCGAGCGCATCGAGATCCCGGAACTCCGTGCCGCCGAGCTTCTTGAGTTCGCCACCGAACACCAGATGCAACAGCTGCTTCTTACCGTCATCTGCGGCCATGTCGATCCTTCACATCGTGCAAGTTTGTGAGTGGTCTAGACCAAAGCCACTGATTTTGGAACCTTCGAAAGCGCTTTGTCTATACAAGGCTGTCCGCAAGCCGGCTTCCGGCTCTCGGCATCATGGTTCGTCCAGTTCCGCGATCAGGCCCGCCATGACGTCGAGCAGTTCGCCGCTGCCCGCAACGAGCGCGCCATGGCGAATGACTTCCCCGGCATAGAGCGGCGCGCGGCCGTGGCGGTCGAGCAACTGGCCGCCGGATTCGCGCAGGATCAGGTCTGCAGCCGCAATATCCCAGTCATGCGCGTTCGGCTTGACGAAGGTGGCATCCAGCGCGCCGTCGGCGATCATCGCCAGCCGGTACGCCAGGGATGGACTGTAGGGAGCCCACTTCAGCCGGGGCCGCCATTCGGCCGGCATCAGGTCGGCCATCGGCTTGGGGCCGGCAATCTCCACCATCTGTCCGGGCTTGCGGGCGGCGATGCGCTGGCCGTTCTTGAAGGCGCCTTCACCCGGCAGCGCCCAGTATGTTTCACCCATTGCGGGGCACTCCAGCACGCCGCAAAGCGTGTGGCCATCCTCGACCACGGCCACGCTGACGCACCATGTCCGCTGGCCCTCGAGGAAGCCGCGCGTGCCGTCTATGGGATCGACGACGAAGGTGCGGCGCGCCGACAGCCGGGCCGGATTGTCGGCGGTTTCCTCCGACAGCCAGCCATAGTCGGGGCGGGCCGCCAGCAACGCGTCACGCAGATAGGCATCGGCGGCATGGTCGGCTTCGCTGACCGGCGAGGTGCCGCCCTTCATCCACACTTGCGGGTTGTTGCCGAAGTAGCGAAGCGCGATGACGCCGGCCTCGCGGGCGGCTTCGCGCAGCAGCGACAGGTCCTCGTGAGCCCCGGCTGAAGTAACCGGGTCAAGCTCCGGCAAGGGTCATGCCTTCGATCAGGAGCGTGGGGGCGGCAGTGCCGAAATTGCGGTCGAGATCGCTCGCCGGAACCATGTTGAGGAACATCGTCTTCAGGTTGGACGCGATCGTCACCTCGGCGACCGGATAGGCAAGCTGGCCATTCTCGATCCAGAATCCGGAAGCGCCACGACTGTATTCGCCAGTCACCATGTCGACCCCCTGGCCGAACACTTCCGTGACGTAGAAGCCGGTCTTGAGCGAGGCGATCAGGTCCTCCGGCGACCGTTCGCCGGGTTCGATGGCGAGATTGGTCGACGATGGCGAGACGGAGGAGCCACCGCGCGATCCACGGCCGTTGGTGACCAGGCCAAGCTCGCGCGCGGCCGAAGTCGACAGGAACCAGTGGTTGAGCACGCCCTTCTCGACCATGAACAGTTTTTCACCCTCGACGCCCTCGCCGTCGAACGGGCGCGAGGCCTGGCCCCGGCGCCGGAGCGGCTCGTCGGTGACGGTGATCGAGGCCGCGGCCACCTGCTTGCCCATCATGTCGCGCAGGAAGCTGGTCTTGCGCGCCACCGAGGCGCCATTGATCGCACCGGCCAGATGCCCCGCGATACCGCGCGCGACGCGCGGATCGAACACCACGTTGACCGGCCCGGTCGCCGCCTTGCGCGCGCCGATCCGGCGCACGGCGCGCTCGCCGGCCTTGCGGCCGATATCCCGCGGCGCGTCGAGATCGGAAAAATGCTGGCGCGAGGAGAACTCATAGTCGCGCTCCATGCCGGTGCCCTCGCCCGCGATGACGCTGGCCGAGCGCGAAAAGCGCGAGGCGACATACTGGCCGAGAAAGCCATGCGAGGTCGCCAGAACCAGCCCGCCAAGCCCGGCGCTGGCGCCGCTGCCGGCGGAATTGGTAATGCCCTTCACGGCAAGTGCTGCTTCTTCGGCGGCAAGCGCGTCTTCCTTCAGCCGGTCGGCCGAGACTTCCGTGGCGTCGAACAGATCGAGATCGGGTGTCCTTTTGGCCAGCAGCGCGGGATCCGCCAGCCCCTGATAGGGATCTTCCGGCGACACCTTGGCCATCGCCACGGCGCGTTCCGCCAGCGCCTTGGGATCGGATGCAGCGGTCGCCGATACGCTCGCCACGCGGTTGCCGACGAAGACGCGCAGCGAGACATCCTCGCTCTCGGACGATTCCGTGCCTTCGACCTTGCCCATGCGCACGGACACGCCGGTCGAGCGGCCGCGCACCGCCACCGCGTCGGCGGCATCCGCGCCGGCCCGCTTGGCAGCCTCGACCAGGGCCGCGACGCGGTCGGTCAATTTTGCTGCATCGAGCGTGTCTGTCATGCTGATAATCCCGCTTTTCGGCCTGCTTCGGGTGCAGCCGCTGCTGCACCATCTATTGTTCCGGTCCGGCTTGTGCAATGGGAGAAGCGGTAATCACGATGCTTCGCTCGCTCGGTCGCGACCAAGCCCAGGCATCGCCGCCCGGTCCACAGCCTGTTCGGAGCATACGTCATGACGCCCTTCCACCTCGCCTTCCCGGTCCGTGATCTCGATGAAACACGCGCTTTCTATGGCGACGTGCTGGGATGCGCGATTGGCCGCTCCTCGACGACCTGGGTCGACTTCGACCTTTTCGGCCACCAGATGTCGGCGCATCTGCGGCCGCAGGCCTCCCAGGCCTCCCAGGCCGCCAGCGACGGCAAGGTCGACGGCATTGTCGTGCCGATCCCGCATTTCGGCGCGGTCCTGCTGATGGATGAGTGGGAGCGACTAGCCGCGCGGCTCGAAGCGCGCGACGATGTGGACTGGCTGGAACGGCCGATGGTGCGCTTCAAGGGCGAGCCCGGCGAACAGGCGACGCTGTTCATCCGCGACCCCTCGGGCAACGCACTGGAATTCAAGGGCTTTCGCTCGCTCGAGCAGATTTTCGCGCACTGAGCCGACGACCGCGGCCGGCGACGAAGCGTCTCGCCGCTACGAAACCGCCACCGGCGTCCAGATCACATCCTCGATCCTGTGGGCGCCCGTGGCCAGCATCACCAGCCGGTCGAAGCCGAGCGCGATGCCGCTGGCCCGCGGCATGATGGCGAGGGCGGCGAGGAAATCCTCGTCGATCGGGTAGCGCTCGCCATAGATGCGCTGCTTCTCGTCCATCTCGATGATGAAGCGCCGGCGCTGTTCTTGCGGATCGGTCAGTTCGCCAAAGCCGTTGGCAAGCTCGACGCCGCAGCCATAGAGCTCGAAACGCTCGGCGACGCGCGGATCGGCGGCTTTTGGCCGGGCAAGCGCTGCTTCGGCGACAGGATACTCGCAAAGAATGGTGGCGCGGCCCAGTCCGAGCACCGGCTCGACCTTCTCCACCATGACGCGGCTGAACAGGTCGGCCCAATTGTCGTCCGGCGCGGTCCGCAGCCCGGCGCGGTTTAAGGCGCCGTACAGGGCGTCGCGATCGGTGCTGCCGTCGGCGGCGATGGTGGCGAGCAGGTCGATGCCGGCATGGCGTATGAAGGCGTTGGCGACCGTCAGCCGTTCCGGTTCGGCGAAGGGATCGCAGTCGCGGCCACGGAAGCTGAAGCGCCTGGCCCCGGCCCGCTCCGCGGCAAGCGCCAGCAGGGCGGCGCAATCCAGCATCAGGCTCTCATAGCTCTCCCCCACACGGTACCATTCGAGCATGGTGAATTCAGGATGGTGCAGGGGGCCACGCTCACGGTTGCGGTAGACGGGGCCGAAACTGAAGATGCGCTGCTCCCCGGCGGCAAGCAGCTTCTTGCACGCGAATTCCGGCGACGTGTGCAGATAAAGCGGCGAGCGCGCCCCGTCCGGACCGACGACCTCCGTGGCGAAGGCCGCCAGATGCGCCTCATTGCCGGGGGAGACCTGAAGGGCGGCGGTCTCGACCTCGACAAAGTCACGGCGTGAAAACCAGTCGCGCAGGCTTGCGGCAATGCCGTTGCGAAGCATCAGGCGCGGGCGTCGGTCGGCGTGAACATGAGGCGTCCACCAGGGCGAAGCGTCGGTCATGGGACTGTACCAATTGTGAATGGGGCTGGCGGGAACGCCCAAGATGCGCTACGGCGCACACAGGACGGCTCTCGCGGCCGATTATGACAATCAACGATTTCAGGATGTAAAGCCGTGGTGAAGGTTATCGCCAGTTCGCTCCGCAAAGGCAATGTCGTCGACAAGGACGGCAAGCTTTATGTGATCCTCTTTGCCGAAAACATCCACCCGGGCAAGGGCACACCGGTGACGCAGCTCGACATGCGCCGTATTGGCGACGGGGTGAAGGTTTCGGAACGCTACCGTACGACCGAGCAGGTGGAGCGCGCCTATGTTGAAGAGCGCGAACACACGTTCCTCTACGCCGATGGCGAAGGCTATCACTTCATGAACCCGGAAACCTACGACCAGGTGGCGGTATCGGAAGCCGTGGTCGGTGACGCCGCGCCTTACCTGCAGGAAGGCATGCCGGTTCAGGTCTCGCAGTTCAATGGCGTTGCAATCGCTCTGGTGCTGCCGCAGCGCGCCACATTCGAAGTGGTCGAAACCGAGCCGACGACCAAGGGCCAGACGGCTTCGTCATCCTACAAGCCCGCCGTGCTCTCCAACGGCGTGCGCACCACCGTGCCGCCCCATATCGCGCCGGGTACCCGCGTGGTGGTGATGACCGCCGATGGCGCCTACGTGGAACGCGCGAAGGACTGAGGCCGGGCCGGCAAGCCAGACTGTCATGCCTGGCGCCAAGGTCTAGAGCGCGCGGCGCAGCGCCGGCGCTTCCTGCTGGATATGATCCCACGGACGGTTTGTGATCGGCCCGTGCGGCCGGTCGTGGCGGCGCGCCGCCACCAACTCCTCGGTGCGGCATTGCCGCCGCCGGCTGGAAGCCGCCGGTGCGGACCACGGCATCGAAGCATTGCAAATCGTGCAGGGTGAAACTTCCTGCGCTGAGCCAAGGTAGGGTTGCGACGCACATTTCCGACGCAAGACGGGCGGTTCAGAAGCTGAACCGCCCGTCTGTTTCCTCGCATCAAGCCGCCTCGCGAGATGGCCTGGATGTAGCCCCGCCTATTTGCAGGGCGGCTCGCCCGGATGGCCGCAAACCGGCTTCTTGCCACCTTGCGGTTGTGGCGGCCTCGGCTGTGCCTGCGGCTGCCGGTGCACCTGCTGCATCTGCTGCTTGGGCGGGGCGTGGAACTCCGGCTTCGGCGGCCTGGGCTGGCTCTGCACCTTCATCTGCGGGTTGCCATTGCCATTGTTGACCTTGAACTTCGGCTGGTTGTTGGCGCCACCGTTTCCGTTGGCGGGCAGCTTGCGGAACTTGGCGCCGTTGCCCTGGTTTCCGTTGCCTTGGCTTCCGTTGCCCTGGTTCCCATTGCTTTGGCCGTTCGCCTGGCCATTGCCCTGGTTGCGAAGCTTCCTAGGCTTGCCATTGGCCGGGTTCTGGCCCGAATTCTGGCCGTTCACCACCGATGGGTTGTTGGCTCCATTCACCGTGGGCGTACCATTGGCCCCCGGCACCTTGCGCAACTTGGCGTTCTTGCCATTTCCGTTCTGACCGTTTCCGTTCTGGCCCGAACCGTTCTGGCCTTGCCCGTTGGCACCGTTCTGCCCATTGGCAACGGGATTGCCGGTCACGGCGTTTCCACCGGCCGTGCCCTGCTTGTTCAGCTTCCTGGACTTGTTGTTGGGCAGGTTCTGACCATTGTTGGGCAGGTTCTGGCCATTGAGCACCGGCTTGCCATTGACCAGCGGCAGCGTCTTGCCGTCGGCTCCAGGCAGCGCGTGACCGGTCAGCTTGTCGGCCGGCAGTGTCTTGGACAGCGGCTGCTGGCCATTCTGCCCGGGCTTCAGCGGCAGGCCGCCCGGGTTCTGCCCCCCGTTTTGCCCATTGTTCTGCCCATTGTTCTGCTTCGACAGCACGGCTTCCTTCTTCTGCAGGAAGGCCGGCAGCGCCACCTTGGTCGCCAGTGCCGCCGCACCGACGCCCACGGCGGCCCCGGTCAGCTTCTGGCCGGTGGTGAGCCCACCGCCCTGGTTGTTGTTTTCGTTGATGTTCGTGTTGTTGATGATCGTGGTGTTGTGGATGTTGTTGAAGATGACATTGTTGGGCGGCGGGAAGATGTCATGCGGCGGGTTCACCCACACCGGCACGGGCACGAAGGCCGGCGTCGGCAGCAGGAACACACCGATCGGCGGCGGCGGCGGCGGCAGGTCGATGAAATCGCGAGGCCGCGGCTGCAGGAAGATCACGGCCACCGGCGGCGGCGGATCGAAGCCGAATTCCGGATCGTCGAAATAGAGCACCGGCCGGTCGACATAGACGATTTCCTCGGGTGGCGGCGGCGGCACGTCATAGGCATAGACGGCAAAGCTCTGCGGCGGCTCGAGTGCCGCATCGAAATGCTCCAGGCGATGGCGCGCGTCCCAGGCATGCGGGCCGTGCGGATAGCGCTGGAGATACGACCAGTAGGCATCCGGCGTATCCCGGAGCCAGGTCTGGCGCCAGGTGATCGCCTCGCGCCGCGCCGCCAGGATCGCGCGCACGCGCTTGGCCATCGGATCATGCGGATAGGCGACGATGAAATCCTCGTAGCCACCCATCGTGTCGCGATCGAGCGCCGCGACATAGGCGTCATGCGCGTCGAAGTCGCGGATCGCCTTGGTCCGGTTGGTCCTGACTTCGGCGGCGGACACCTGCTGCGCCGGAGCATCAGGGCCACGGTCGAAGAAGACGAAGGGATCGTTGATCTTGGAGGCATTCCAGGGCACTTCCGCGCCATTGGTCACCTCGTTGACGCGCAGCCGCGTCCGGTCGAACACATCGCCCAACGCCAGGCCGCCGTCGCGCATCATTTCGGCCAGTGCCTGGGCATAGGCGCCATAGGGCCCCTTCCCTTCGGGCGCCACCGTGCCGGGCGCGGCGTTGAAGGCGACCAGCATGTTCGGATCGGGATCGACAAGCGCCAGACCGCCGGCGAGCGGCTGGCTGGATTTCACGAAACTATTGGGCCGCGCCGCGTCGAGCACGACGATGTTGACCTTGGTCGGCAGGGCGGCGAGCGGCTTGGTGAGGTCGGACACCCGTACCGCTGCGATCGGAACGTCGGCGGCATTGTTGATCTGCGCATCGACGGGCACGAAGTAATTCTCCCCCTCGAACTGCACGCCGTAGCCGGCGAGATAGACGAAGACGACGGCGTCGGGCCCGGCGGCCGTGACCTTGGCCAGGAAATCGCGATACGCGCCGCGCAGCGATTCCTGGTCGACGTCGCGGGCGCCGACCACATCGAAGCCGGCCGCCTGCAACGTCTGGGCGACAAGGCCCGCATCATTGGCGGTGGTGGGCAGCGCGCCCGACGGATAGGCGGCATTGCCGATGACGAAGGCAAGGCGCTTTTGGCCTTGCGCCATCGCCCCGGCGGTGGATCCCACCGCGAAGACGATCACCGCCACGAAGAAAGTAAGATATTTCGAGATCTTCCACATTACGATTACCCATCGATTTGAGAGCAACGAAGGCTCTTAGAGAAGACATCCCCGCACGGATTCCTGACAGCGATCCGAAAGCCTGATGGCGAACAGAGGAGAGAGCTCCGCATGAGATTCCTCCCCTTTTCGCTGGCTGGATTTGAGCGTCACCGCCAGACCGGTGACCGGATCGCCGCGTCGCTGACTATCGCTCTCGAATTTTTTCCTCGGTATTTCCGGCCCGTAGAATTTTGTTTCTGGATTGTGCTCGTTACAAAGTCGCAACAAGGCGGCTTTGCGGCACGGTATCTACTCTTCCCGGCAAACGGGGCCCGATTGCCGGCGATCAAGGAAAAGTGATCGCGATCCCGCTACGGACGGGTCGAGCCAGCGATGGCGCCCCGGGCGGCCTCCGGCTGTCAACCCGTCGAGGATGCCGCCGACGCGATGACGTGCTTGTGCACCTCGGTCGTCAAGGTCTCGACGCGTTCGGTGAGCGACTTGATGGTTTCCGTCAGTTTCGTGTTCTGCCTCACCAGGTCGACCAGCATGGTGGTCTGGTGGGCCGCGACCGCCAGCCGCTCGTCGCTGACGCGTGCAAGGTCCTCGCGGTGCAGGGCGTCGGCTTCGGCGTGCACCTTGTCCCGGTCGGCCTGGCGCGTCTGCGCCAGCAGGATCAGCGGCGCCGCGTAGGCGGCCTGAAGACTGAAGGCCAGGTTCAGCAGGATGAAGGGATAAACATCGAACTGGGTCACGCCGACGATGTTGACCAGCATCCACAGGCCAACGATCACGGTCTGGACGATGAGAAAGGTAGGCGTGCCGAAGAAGCGGGCGAACTTCTCCGCCTTCAGCGCGAACCAGTCATCGCCATAAAGCGAGTGCAGATGCACATGGGGCCGGTGGAAGCGGAAGTGGTGCCGCTCCTTGTGGCCGCCCCCGTTTTGGCCGCCATTCCGTGGGTCTTGAGCTGGATTGGTTTTGTCAGTCATGGTGGCTGATCCCTCGTTCGTCCCCGTCTCGGCACCCCGCTGCCAGACAACGTCCGAGCCAATACCATGACCCCTAGCGCAATTGTGACGCAGCCGGCCTTCCGACGGCTCTTCACAAAAAGTTGTCGGGCGAGGCTGCCTGGTGCTTAGCCCGACTGTCGGATTGGGGATTCGGCGGCAGGCCGTGGTCAGCCTCCGGTTCGACCGAATCCTGTCGTCGCCAGCGTCCCGCGGACGTGGTGATCCCCAGACGGATCGGTTCTGGTCGGGCACATGGCAAAGCAGAGTAGAAATTTTTGCCGGCTTGCTTGTTCTTTGGAACCGCGTTCGTCGTCAAGCGCCTGAAATGAGCCCAAATATCCGAGATCGTTCGACGGGTTTCTCCCATTCCGCCGAGCGGTGTACCGCCACATCTCGGATTGAGGGGAATACCATGCCTTTTCGTAAGATTATCGCGCCATTGGGCATCTGCCTGTCCATGGCGACACCCGGCTTCGCGGCCGATCTGGTTGAAGCACCGCCGCCGGCGGCGCCCACCTGGACCCTGGCCATCGAGGGAAGCCCGGAGTTCTATGCCATCAACAATGGCAGCAACACCGCCCGCTCGCTTGCCGACACCTATTTCAAGTTCAGCGTCTCGCACAACTTCGACAACAACTTCGTCGGCGGCGTATTTTTCCAGCCCACATTCAAGACCGGCGGAAAATCCCAGTATTACGGCGAAGCCAGCATCGGCTACAAGATCAAGCTCACCGACACCTTCACGCTGACACCCAGCCTGGGCATCGGCTACACCTGGCACGACACTGCCATCATCAAGGACGGGGATGCCAATGCGCAGGTTCCCTATTACGCCATTTATCTCGCGGGTGACTGGAAGCTGACCAGGCAGTGGACCTGGAACGTCTTCAACCTGCGCTACCGCAACGCATTCAGCACCACCTGGGAAACACCGAAAGTGGCCACCGGCGTGACCTACAACATCGACTCCACCAACGCCGTCTATGCCAACATCGGTTACTCATGGAAGAAGACCGACACGACGTCGTCGCCGTACAACGACCTGTCAGCCGACAAGCTCAACATCGCAATCGGATACAAGCACTCGCTCTGACAGCAAGGGAGCCCGCAGGCCCGTGGCCTCGGGCTCTTCGGTCTTTTCCAGAAGATCAGGCCCGAACAAGCGGCCCGCTAGGCGCGTCCTGGTGATCCCCACGGCGCCCTGCCCTTCACCTCGGCATTGTCGGATCCGGGATCAAAACCCGTCGACCGAAAACAAGTTGCCAGAGGCTCTGTGCCGCGTCACCAGCGTGACGACATCTCTCTGTTTGGACGTGCCGGTCTTGGCAAAGATTGCCTTGATATGGGTCTGGACCGTCGAGCGCGCGACGCCAAGCCGCTCGGCGATTTCCGACAGCGTGCCACCGCGCTCAAACTCCAGGATCAGGCGGGCTTCCGCTTTGGTCAGTCCAAAATGAAGGCGCAGATTTTCGATGACGACGGAAGGGTCTTCGCTTGCACGGGGACGAAGTATGACCAAGGCAACCGTCCTGGGAACAAAAACCGACAGAAGCCCGGCCGGCAACGTATTCGTTTGATCGATCGCAACGGGAACGCAGGTGACGACATGGCTTCCCGATGCGGAATTGAAGATCAGATCGTTTAGTCTGGCCCGGCCGTTTCCGAGGCTGCAACTGTTTCGGACAAGGCGTGCAAAGGCCGCGTTTGCTTCCGCATCATTGATCTGGACGACATCGTGCGCCCTGACCAACATAAGGCCGGCACCGGCCAGAAGTTCGTTCGCGGCGGCATTTGAAGCAAGGAGACGGCAGTCCTCATCCACCACAAACGCCGCATCGACGAGTTGATCGATCAATCCACGTCCTCCCGGCAAATGGAACAGCGGGTTGGTGAGGCGGTTGACCTCGAGCGCGGTTCGAAGGGCAGGCACAAGAGTGCCCAGCAGGGCCTGGCTCCGCGCATGCATATGCTCGTGGTGCCGGGAATCATGATGCACGGCCAAAAGTGCGTACCGATCCTTGTGCGCGGCGAATTTCAAGGCAGTTGCCTGGTCGCACTCACGCTCGGGGTTCAATAGATCAGCAAAGAATTCCGTCTTCCTCAGCAATCCGTCAGGATAGAGCTGTGACGCTGATTTGAACGATGACATGTTCATCTCGTACACTCCCTTGGTCCAGGGATTGATCCTCCAATAATGATCGCCATAGTATTTGATCGTCTGATCACTGAAGCCGGAGTGAACAACCTGATGAACAGTTGTGTTTTCCTTTCCGGCAACTTGGAACAGGATCTTTGAACCAGGAAGCATCGTCTGCAAGGAATGAGCGACATCGATCCAGCGGTTTACATCACACGCGGCGGCATTGATGACGCTATGGATTTCCGCGATCTCGGATGCCAGATGTTTCTCACCCCACGTCATGATCGCCTGCACGGTTTCTGTCAGCGGATTTCATACAACCGTCTTCGCATCGGGGCTGGCTAATCTGGCGGCAATGGCAATCGAATTCCGCATGCATTGGCCTAAGACTGATCTTCCCAGGATTGAACGATCTAGAACCCAATGTGGCCAAACCCCGATTGATCACCCACAACAATATCCTTTAGCGATATCTGATGATCGCGCATCCCTTATTTAGGGGATGCAATGGCGCTAATGCACTGCCAGTCTTGCCAGGTATACCCTTCAATCAAAGACATCGATACATCGGCTAAGAACAAGGAATCATTATGAAAAAGACCATTTCTACGCTGGTTGCCTTTACAATTTTTTTTGTTCCCTCGCACATGCCAATTGCTTTTGCTCAAGCATCCACGACGTTTGAGATCGTTTGCCCCGTAACCCAACAGCAGATGGGCGCCGGAAACAAAGTCGAATTCAAAGTATTCAAATGCGCCATGCCGGCTCACACTATTGCCTATGATGGCACCCCGGCATGGTTCTTTAGCAAATTCGACGTCACCATTCACCGAATTCCAAGCGAACAGTCCCCTACCGTTACCTTCAACGCAGCTTTCGAGGGGGCGAGCAAAGGTCGGTACAACACGGCTCCATGGGCGTTCCAGATGCGCCTCCAAAATGGAGATGCGATAATGGGGGAGGTGCAAATGGGCAGTTTCCAAATGGGATGCACACCCTCAGGGAGTGTGTCGTTCAACGGTCAGTTGCCGCCTAAGTTGGGCGACCTGATACCCAATGCATATTTCGACGAGTTAAATCAGATCGCAATCCATGCGGCAGGCGCACAGGAGTCTTGCTGAACAAATAGAGACAAAGTTCATTGCGCCTGCGGCCTCATCGCCAATGCCGGGCGCCGCAATTCGAATTCCTCGGCAGATAAACCGCCTGCTCAAATCCGGCCAAGACGCCGGGCAAACCGCTCCACCAGCTCAAGCCCGGTCGCGTTTGGCCGCATGGCCGGAGCGCGGTCATGGATCGGGATGCCGGCGCGGGCGCCGAACAGCCGCTTGCCGTAACAGATCAGGTTCTCGATTCCCTGCATGACGAAGACGGCCGCAGGCAGCATTGTTTCGTACTCGGCCTCGGCCTTTGCTTCGTCTCCGGCGCGAAACGCCTCGTAGGCGCGCACGGCAAGGTCGACGCAGTCCGGCGCCAGGATCATGCCCCGGCAGCCGATGCGGAAATTGTCGATCAGCTCCAGCCCGCCGCGCCCGTTGAAGACAGGAATGCGGCCCTCGGTACGCTCGATCAGCCCTGCGATGTCGGTGACCGGACCCTCGCCCTTGATCAGCCTGATGTTGGGATGCAGCGTGACGAGGTCGCGGATTTCGTCCGACGTCAGCCCCCGTCCGAAGAAGGCCGGTGCGTTCTGGATCGCCACCGGCAGGTCCGTCGCTTCCGCGACGCTGCCGGAGAAGCGGATATATTCCGGCGCGCCATAGGAGCCGCCAGGCGGCGGCTGCAGGATCACCCAGTCGGCGCCGACGCTTTCGGCATGGCGCACCTGCGCGACCTGCTCGGCAATGGACGCGCCGAAGATGGTGAAGGCGAGCGGCACTTTGCCGGCGGTGTCCTGCGCCGTCCAGTCCATGACAGTCCGGCGCTCGGCCTCGGTCAGCTTGGCGACTTCCGTCGCAAGGCCAAGGGCTGCCATGCCATGCACGCCGGTCGCCAGGCAGATCTCGACCTGCCGGCGCATCGCCGCGCGGTCCAGCCGTTCGTTCTCGTCAAACAGGGCGTAGAGAATGGCGTGGATGCCATGGAAGTCATCGGGTTTTGATTTCGCCATTCCGGTCGGTCTCAATGGCTTTCGCGCGGAATGGCGTGACCACGGCTGCCGACAAGGAAATCGAGATCGGCGCCACGATCCGCCTGCAGCACATGCTCGGTGTAAAGGCCCTGATAGCCGCCGCGCATTGCCGGCTCGGGCGCGACCCACGACCGGCGCCGCTCCGCGAGTTCCTGCTCGGAGACCTCGAGATGCAGCCGCCGCGCTTCGACATCGATCTCGATCATGTCGCCGCTCCTGACCAGCGCCAGGGGACCACCAACCGCCGCCTCGGGTGCGGCGTGCAGCACCACCGTGCCGAAGGCGGTGCCGGACATGCGGGCGTCGGAAATGCGGATCATGTCGCGCACACCCTGTTTCAGCAGCTTGCGCGGCAGCGCCATGTTGCCGACCTCGGCCATGCCCGGATAGCCCTTGGGGCCGCAATTCTTCAGCACCATGATCGAACTCTCGTCGATGTCGAGATCGGGATCGTCGACGCGTGCCTTGTAGTCGTCGATGTCCTCGAACACGGCGGCGCGGCCGCGATGCTTCATCAATTCCGGCGAGGCCGCTGACGGCTTGATGATGGCGCCGTCGGGCGCCAGATTGCCGCGCAGTACCGCGATGCCGCCATGCGGCGTCAGCGCTTTGTCGCGCGGGCGGATCACCTCCGGATTGTAATTCCGGGCATCGGCGATGTTCTCGCGCAGGCTCTTGCCCGTGACCGTCAGCGCGTCGAGGTCCAGCATGTCGGCGATCTCCTTCATGACCGCCGGAATGCCGCCGGCATAGCAGAAATCCTCCATCAGGAAGCGGCCGGACGGCATCAGGTCGAGAATGGTCGGCACGTCGCGGCCGTAATGGTCCCAATCGTCCAGCGTCAGCTCGGTACCGATGCGGCCGGCAATGGCCAGCAGATGCACGACGGCATTGGTCGAGCCGCCAATGGCGCCATTGACGCGGATGGCGTTGGCGAAGGCCTGCCTGGTGAGGATGGCCGACGGACGCAGATCCTCATTGACCATCTCGACGATGCGCCGCCCCGTCATGCGGGCGATGCGGCTGCGCCGAGCGTCGACGGCCGGATAGGCGGCATTGCCCGGCAGCGCCAGCCCCAGCGCCTCGACCATCGAGGCCATGGTCGAGGCGGTGCCCATCGTCATGCAATGCCCCGGCGAGCGCGACATGGCGCTCTCCGCATTGGCGAAATCCTGTTCGCTCATCACCCCGGCGCGCACATCCTCCGAGAACTTCCAGACATCGGTGCCCGAGCCGATCTCGCGGCCCTGAAAGCGGCCGTTGAGCATCGGCCCGCCGGAGATGACGATCGCCGGCAGGTCGCATGAAGCGGCACCCATCACCAGCGACGGCGTGGTCTTGTCGCATCCGGCCATCAGCACGACGCCATCCATCGGGTTTCCGCGGATTGCCTCCTCGACATCCATTGAGGCGAGGTTGCGAAACAGCATCGCCGTCGGCCGCAGATTGGATTCGCCACAGGAGAACACCGGGAATTCCAGCGGCAGGCCGCCGGCTTCCAGCACGCCGGCCTTGATGTGTTCGATCAGGCTGCGAAAATGCACATGGCAGGGGGTGAATTCGGAAAAGGTGTTGCAGATGCCGATCACCGGGCGGCCGTCGAAGGCGTCGTCCGGCAGGCCATTGTTCTTCATCCAGCTGCGGTGGATGAAGGCATCCTTGCCCTGCCCGCCGAACCAGTGCTGCGATCGTCTCTTGGTCATGGCTGTTTCCTGGCGCTCAGGCGGGATGCTGTAGCTGGCTGAGCCCGCCATCGATGACGAGGCAGGCCGCGTTCATGAACGGGCTCTCGTCGGAAATCATGAACACGGCGGCAAGCGCGATCTCGCGCGTCGTGGCGATGCGGCCGCCAGGGTGCAGCGCCATCGTCTTGGCGCGGGCCGCCGCCGGATCGGCAAAACTGTTCCAGTAATCGATGGCCTTCCGCGTCTCGACATAGCCGGGCGCCAGCGCGTTCACGCGCACGCCCTGCCCCGCATATTCGAGCGCCAGCGATTTCGTCAGCCCCAGCAGCGCGTGCTTGGCGACGGGATAGGGAAAGGTGTGCGGAATGATGGTGAAGCTGTGTGTCGAGGCGATGTTGAGGATGGCACCGCCGCCGCTCGCGATCATGCCCGGAAGCACAGCCTTGCTGCAGTTCCATGCGCCCTTGACGTTGACGTCGAAATTGCGGTTCCACTGCTCCTCGGTGGCCTCCAGCGGCGTCGAGAATACATTCATCCCGGCATTGTTGATCAGCGCGTTGATCTCGCCGATCTCGGCGTTCGCCCGCTGAACGGCAGCGGCGATCGCCGCGCCATCGCTGATATCGGCCGTCGCATGCCCGATTGACCCATGCGGTGCTGCAAGGCCCGCGACGGTCTTGTCCAGCAATGCGCCGTCCTGGTCGACCAGGAACAGCTTTGCCCCCTCGGCCAGACAAGCTTCGGCGATGGCGAGCCCTATGCCTTGCGCCGCGCCGGTCAGGAAGATGCGTTTGCCGGACAAGCGCTCAGTCATCGCTATCACTCCAGTCGAAGGCGGTCAGCGCCGGCCCAGTGCCGACGAGCGCAGATTGTCGAGCAGCACGGCGAGCAGCAGGATCACGCCGCGCACGATGTACTGGTAGAAGGCCGGGATGTTCAGCAGGTTCATGGCGTTCTCGGCGATGCCCATGATCAGCACGCCGACGATGACGCCCGACATGGTGGCGCGGCCGCCGGCAAGCGAGACGCCGCCGAGCACGCAGGCCGAGATGACCGAGAGCTCAAGCCCGACAGCCGCGTTGGGCTGGCCCGAAGTGATGCGCGAAGCGAGCAGGATGCCGGCTATGCCGCAGACGACGCCCTGCAGCGCGAAGATCCAGATGCGCGTCCTGTCGACATTGACGCCGGCCAGCCGCGAAGCCTCCGGGTTGCCGCCGATGGCCAGCGTGTTCTTGCCGAAGACGGTGCGGTTCAGCACGAAGCCGAAAATGCAGAACAGCGCGACGAGCACCCAGATCGGCGTCGGTATGCCCAGCAGCTTCGACAGCGCCAGCTGGTAGAAATCCGGACTGTTGATGCCCACCGCCCGGCCATCGGACGCGATCAGCGCCAGGCCGCGCACGATCTGCATGGTGGCCAGCGTCGTGATCAGCGCGTTGATGCGGAATTTGGCGATGACCACACCATTGATGAAGCCGACGAAACCGCCGCAGGCGATCGCCGCCAGAAGGCCAAGCAGGATCGAGCCGGTGTAGTTCGACGCCATCACGGCGACCATGCCGGCAAAGGCGACGATCGACCCCACCGACAGGTCGAAGTCGCGCGCGGCGAGACAGAACATCATGGTGCAGGCGACGATGCCGACGGTGACCACCGACTGCAGCAGGCCCAGCATGTTGCGGTCGGTCAGGAAGTTCGGCACCAGCAAAGACACCAATGCGAAGGCGACGATGAAGATGACGACGAGCCCCTGTTCGCCGAGCAGGATCTTCTTCAACTGGTCGGTCATGCCAAAATCCTCAGGATGCGATCGCGTCGGGGGTTTTCGTGTCGGGGAGAGCGGCGGCCAGGATCGCCTGCTCGGCGAACCGGTCGCGGGTGAGTTCGGCACTGACGCGCCCGCCGCACATCACCAGGATGCGGTCGCAGATGCCCATCACCTCCGGCAGTTCGGACGAGACCACGACAATGGCCATCCCGTCTTCGGCAAGCTGGTAGAGCAGTTCGTAGATTTCCGCCTTGGCGCCGACATCGATGCCGCGCGTCGGCTCGTCGACGATGAGGACGCGCACGCCCTGCTCCGACAGCCAGCGGCCAAGGATGACCTTCTGCTGGTTGCCGCCGGAAAGGTTGATGATGTCCTGTTTGCGCGAGGGCGTGCGCACCTTGAGCTTCTTGATGAAGGTCTCGGCGGTGGCGATCTCGCTGGCGCGGTTGAGCACGCCGAAACGCGTGTGGTGGCGCCGCGACGAGATGTTGATGTTCTCCTCGATCGAACGCCCCTGGATGATGCCGTCATGCTTGCGGTCTTCCGAGCACAGCACGATGCCGGCGCGGATGGCGTCATGCGGATCGCTGGCATGAACGACCTTGCCATCGACGGCGATCGCGCCGCTTGAGCGCGGATCGGCGCCGAAGACCAGCCGCATCAGTTCAGAGCGCCCGGCGCCGATCAGGCCGAAGAAGCCGACGATCTCGCCAGCCCTCGCCTCGAAGCTAGCCGGAATCTTGAGCTTTGCCCCGGACAGGCCCTCGACCTTCAGGCGCACATCGCCCGCCTTGCGTGGTCGAAAACCCCAGATGTCGGAGATTTCGCGGCCGACCATTTCGGCGACGACCTGGTCGCGGGTGACGCCCTTCAGCGAAGCGTGATGCGCCGCGAGCTTGCCGTCGCGCAGCACTGTCAGGCTGTCGCAGAGCCGGAACACCTCGTCCAGCCGATGCGAAACATAGATGATGACCTTGCCCTCGCCGCGCAGGCGGTCGATCAGGGCAAACAGGATTTCGCTTTCGCGCGAGGACAGCGACGAGGTCGGCTCGTCCAGCGCGATGACGCGTGCGTCGAGCATGATCGCCTTGGCGATCTCGACCATCTGGCGCTCGCCGATGGACAGCGTCTTGACCTTGCGGCTGATATCGATGTCGATGCCCGCCGATTTCAGCTTGGCGCCAACGTCGTCCAGCATCGTACGGCGCGCGATGATGCCGGCGCTGGCGGGAAAACGGCCAAGGCTGAGGTTCTCGGCGACGGTGAGTTCGGGAACCAGTTGCAGTTCCTGGTGGATGACGATGACGCCATTGTCGAAGGCATCCCGGGTCGATGAATAGGCCTGGACCTTGCCGTCGATGCGGATTTCGCCCTCATCGGCATGCTGGTCGCCCGAAAGGATCTTGATCAGTGTGGATTTGCCGGCACCATTCTCGCCCATCAGCCCATGCACGGCGCCCTTGTCGACGCCGAACGAGACGTCCGACAGCGCCTTGACGCCCGGATAGGTCTTGGTGATGTGGGAAAAGTCGAGAAAGGACACAGGCCCCGATCCTTCTTGCGCCATGAGAATTCGCGCGATGCCAAACAGGCGGCGGGATGAGCCGCCGCCTGTTTGTACAGGGAGGATTATTCGATGCCGAGGCCCTGGCGGACCTTCTGGTAGTCGTCACGCTTGGCCAGCGCGCCGGAGGTCAGGGTCAGCTTCGCCGGCTCCTTGTTGTTGGCGACCCAGTCGTACATGTTGAGCGCCGTCTCGTAGCCGTGACGCTTCGGCGAGATGATCACCGTGCCGACGAAGCCGGTGGCGGTCGGCTTCTTGAACTCGTTGATCGCCGAATCCGCGCCGCCAATGCCGACGCCGATCATGCCGTCAGCCGGAATGCCGACGCTTTCCGCCGCGCGCACGGCGCCCAGCACGGCTTCGTCATTGAGGCCGAAGGCCACCCACTTCTTGATGCCGGCATGGGCGTTGAGCACGACCGTCGCGGCATTGAGCGCGGCTTCCGTGTCGGTCTTGGCCTGCGGCGCGTCGAAGATCTGCTCGGCCTTGAAGCCGTTCGCCTTCAGCACCGAGATGGCGCCTTCGACGCGATCGACCGCCGTCGGCAACTGGTCGTAGGAGACGCGGATCGCGCCGACCTCGTCGGCCTTCCAGCCGCGCGCCTTCATCTCGTCGACGATCGCCTGGCCGACGGCCTCGCCGATCTTGGTGGCGGAGATACCCATATGCGGGACGTCTTCCAGCGCCTTGCCGTCGGCGCCGACCAGGCGGTCGTCAACGGTCATCAGCTTGAGATTGTTGGCGGCGGCCTTGGCGACGATGCCGGGGCCGAGTTTCACATCCGGCGTGCAGACGATGAAACCCTGGGCACCCTGGGCGCCGAGATTGTCGATCGCCGACATCAGCTTCTCACCGTCCTCGGCGCCGATCTTGACGAGGGTAAAGCCTTTTTCCTTGGCGGCCTGGTCGGCGAACTTCCATTCGTCCTGGAACCACGGCTCCTCGGGTTGCTTGACGATGAAGCCGATCTTGGTGTCCTGAGCATATGCGGCAAACGTCGTGGCGGACAGCACGGCAAGCGCGCCCGCGACAAGCGCGGTCTTCAAAAATCGCATGATTTCCTCCCAGCGAACAAGCCGGGCAACTCAGCCCGACGCTGAAGTCTCTATTCGCTTTTATCATACGCGTCAATTGATCTGGTATGATAAATGAGGTACATGCTCCGACCAACGATCGCTGGCGCAACGCATTCGCATCCGCTAATGCCGGGCCGGCTGTGCGAACCCTAGGGTTCGCCGCCTTGGAGGGGCTGAGGTGACCGAGATTTTGAAGAAAGCGCCAGGCGACACGATCACGCGCCGCCCGCGCGTCATGCCCGATGTGACGAAGGCGATGGCCTCGGACATCTTTTCCGGGCGCTATCCGGCGGGGTCTTCCCTGCCGACCGAAAACGAACTCGGCGTCGAATACGGAGTCAGCCGCACCGTCATCCGCGAAGCCCTGAAGGTGCTGGCGGCCAAGGGGCTGGTGCTGTCGCGGCCGCGCGTCGGCACGATCGTATGCACCGAGGACGACTGGAACATCATCGACCCGCAGGTTCTGGCATGGCACGCGCCGCACGCACTGGACGACAAGCTGTTCGATGCCATCCTCGAAACCCGCCGAGCGATCGAACCGCTGGTCGCGGAACTCGCCGCCGCCCGCGCGACGCTTCAGGAGATCGCCGATCTCGAAGCGGCGTGGCGCGGCATGGCCGGCGCAGGCGAGGATCTTGCCGCTTTCTCGCGTTCCGACATCGTGTTCCACCAGATCCTCTATGCCGCGAGCCACAACCCGATCTTCCGCCAGATCGGCAATCTGATCGACACCGGGCTGAAGTTCTCGCTGGAAGCGACGGCGACCATTTCGCTCGACCGGCGCATGGAAGCCGTGGCGGCGCACCGAGAAGTGGTCGAGGCATTGCGCATGCGCGACGCCGAGGGCGCGCGCGCGGCGGCTAACAGAATCCTCGACCTTGCGGCGCGCGACCTCGTCAGCGCCAAGAAACTCAAGAACAACTGAGACCGGCATGAAAATCATTTCGCTCACCACCTACATCGTGCCGCCGCGCTGGCTGTTCCTGAAGATCGAGACCGATGCCGGCGTCACCGGCTGGGGCGAGCCGGTGGTGGAAGGCCGGGCGCTGACGGTCGAGGCGGCGGTCAAGGAACTGGCCGACTATCTCATCGGCAAGGACCCGCGACTGATCGAGGATCACTGGACGGTGATGCATCGCGGCGGCTTCTACCGGGGCGGGCCGATCATGATGAGCGCGATTGCCGGCATCGACCAGGCGCTGTGGGACATCAAGGGCAAGGCGCTCGGCGTGCCCGTGCATGAACTGCTCGGCGGCAAGTTGCGCGACACGATCAAGGTCTACTCCTGGATCGGCGGCGACCGGCCGGCGGAGGTGGCGGCGGGCGCGAAGGAAGTGGTTTCGCGCGGCTTCCTGGCGCTGAAGATGAACGGCACCGAGGAACTGCAGATTGTCGACAGCCACGACAAGATCGATGCCGCCGTGGAGCGCGTCGCCATGGTGCGCGAGGCCGTCGGCCCCAATATCGGCATCGCCGTTGATTTCCACGGCCGCGTGCACCGGCCGATGGCGCGCATCCTGGTCAAGGAGCTGGAGCCCTACCGGTTGATGTTCATCGAGGAGCCGGTGCTCAGCGAAAACCGCGAGGCGCTGAAGGAGATCGCCGCGCTGGGCTCGACGCCGATCGCGCTCGGCGAGCGGCTCTACAGCCGCTGGGACTTCAAGTCGGTGTTCGAGGAAGGCGTCGTCGACATCATCCAGCCCGATCTGTCGCATGCCGGCGGCATCACCGAATGCCGCAAGATCGCGGCGATGGCGGAAGCATATGACGTGGCCGTGGCGCCGCACTGCCCGCTCGGCCCCATCGCGCTCGCCGCCTGCCTGCAGCTCGACGCCGTGAGCTACAACTGCTTCATCCAGGAACAGAGCCTCGGCATCCATTACAACGGCGCCAACGACCTGCTCGACTACGCCGCCAACAAGGATGTCTTCCGCTACGAGGATGGCTATGTCGCCATTCCCGACGGTCCGGGCCTCGGTGTCGAGATCGACGAAGAGTATGTGAAGGAGCGCGCCAAGGAAGGTCACCGCTGGCGCAATCCGATCTGGCGTCACAAGGACGGCTCCTTCGCCGAATGGTAGCTGGCGGGGCGTTCGTCCCTGACAAGTTTTAGCCCGGCAAACTTTGCGCGAGCGGTCGCTTCATCGACCCAAGCGGCGCCTGATTGCTTCCCATCCCATGGCATTTTGCCAGAAGCGCATCGGCTGCCCCTGCCTATCCGGCTTGCCGACGTCCCGTCCCGTTTTTGTGAAGGAACGTGGCGTGTCGGAAAGCCGTTCTCGTTCATACATGTCTCGCAGCAACCGGAGGCGTCTTCATGAACAGGCAACGTGCATTCATCACTTCCATGGCGTTGGCGTTGGCCGCCAGCACTTTTTCATTGACCGCCAGCGCCAATGCCGCAGTCGTGAAGCATCACCTTGTCCACCACGTAGCTCATCACGAGACCGGGCATCACCGCATCGTCCGTCACTATGTGCGAACCGGGGTTCCGGTCGGCGGCGACGATTGGGTTGCCGACAATGGCTGGATAGGCGGTTACTACAACGGCTACGGCGACTACAGCCGCTACGGGGACGATTATTGCGGCACCATCGAGTGGACGCTTGAACAGTGCGGCCCTCACGGTCCCTGATTTCCCGACTGATTGCCGATCGAGCCCCGTCATCACATGACAGCCATGCCCCGCAAAGGGCATGGCTGTCATGTTTTGTGTTGAGGTGATCAACTCCCATCCCGTTTTCGTGAAGGAACACGCCAGGCAACAAGACGTTTTCCTCCCATGCACAGTATCGCATAAGAAAAAAGGAGTTATTCACATGAAACGGCAACTAGTATTCGCAAGCTCCCTCCTGCTGGCATTGGCCGCGGGTGTCTCATTTACATCAAGCGCTGACGCCGCGGTTGTCAGGCATCATGGAGGCGGCCATTCGATGGGTCATTTCAGTGGCGGACAGACCATGCGCCACTTCAGTGGCGGGCATCGATATGCCTATCACCGTGGATATGGACATGGCTGGGCCCGTGGCGGCGGCGGTTATTACGGCGGCGGCTACTACGACTATTGCGGACCTGTTCAGCTGGCGCTGGGCCTCTGCACGCCTTACTACTACGCCCCGTACGGCCCCTTCGGCGTTCTCTGACCTCTCATCCTGCCATGGCCGCCCGCGACCGGGCGGCCATGGCCGGGCGCTTGCTTGCGACCATGTACAAAGCGCCTCCTCCTGCTGGGATGAGGCGGCAAAGTCGACGCATACAGCAGCCCTCTCGGTCGCCAAATGGCAACTGTCCTCATCGACATCGCCTCATCGACATTGATTGAATCGCACGCATCATGATCGAGGCGCCCGGTGATCGGCGCGCCTCGCATTGACTGGCAACAGCTCGGCGATGAAACCTTCTCTAACCACCTCCGAACTGGCCAATGCGCCCTATCGCGCGCAGCGATTCCCTGGCGACAGCCGCGCGGCTCGTCCCGTTTTCGTGAAGGAACGTGTCGAGTGAGAGCCCGTTCTGTTCTCGTGCATCGTCTCGCATGGAAAATTGGAGTTATCCTCATGAAAAGACAGATAGTATTCGCCAGCTCCATCGTGCTGGCACTGGCAAGCGCGACCTCATTTGCCACCGTCGCCGATGCCGCGGTCGTCAGGCACCATGGCGGCGGCCATGGGGGCCACCATGCCGCAAGCCATCACGGTGGCGGGCACGGACACGCACATGGGCGCCGTGGAGGCGGTGGCTGGGGCGGCGGCTATTATGGCGGCTACTACGGCGACGTTTGCGGACCCATCCAGTTGACGCTCGGCCTGTGCGGCCCGTTCGGCCTCTGACCGTCACCCGGCAACGGCTGCCCTTCCGTCAGGCAGGACAGATCATGCCGGTTCAATCCGCCCGCGTTGAAAATTCATGTGACGACAAATGTCACAAACATCAGGTGCAATTATGAGAAAACGCCTAATCGCCCCCTTGGTGATCGCCTGTCTCGCCGGTTCGTTCATGGCACAAGGCGCGCTCGCCGCTTCCTCCTACGAGAAGTCCGTGCCCAGCGCCGCGGAGATTCAGAAAATCCAGCACAGGCAGTCCGTCCTGCTCGACGCCCATCTCGCCAGCATGAAGGCGGGGCTCAAGCTCAACGACGACCAGGCCAAGAACTGGCCGGCTTTTGAAGCCGCGATACGCGACGCGGCCAAGGCGCGCGCGGACCGATGGCTTCAGGCAAGGGAACGCATGGGTAACGCCGCGCCGCCCACCACGCTCGACCGGATATCGATGATGGCCGATCATCTCGAGAAGAACGCGGCCGAACTGCGAAAGGTCGCCGACGCCGGCAAGCCGCTCTATGACAGCCTCAGCGATGCGCAGAAGAAGGATTTCGGCCCGCTGATGCGCAACTTCAAGCCCAGGCAAAAGCTCTGACAGGCTCGTCGGCCGCATAGCACCGGCTGCACTTGGGGCCAGTCCATGGGGCTGGCCAACCACACGAGCGGCCGCCTGCGCCTTGGCCGCCAGGTCCTGGCTGGCATCTCGACATCGACGTCGGCAAAGCGACGCCGTCGATGCGCCTGTTCTCCGCCGAGGCAGCCGGGCGGCCGCTGCCGCCCTCGACGATCCGCCATGCCCGCGACAGCTTTCGCCTGCGCACCTCGTTATCCCGGACTGCGAGGGCCGGCGTTGCCAAAATCAGCTGGCGCTCGCCGCGGGAACCTTGGGGCGCACGCCGCGTCCGAACTCGACGTCCCAGCTGCGCTCCGCCGGTGCGCCCTCGCCCTTCAGCCCGAGTTTGGGGAAAAGCAGTTCGGCGACATTGAACGCCTCTTCCAGATGCGGGTAGCCGGACGCGATGATCGTCTCGATACCGATCTCCTGATACTCGCGAATGCGCGCGGCGACATTGTCGGGATTGCCGACCAGCGCCGTTCCCGCGCCGCCACGCACCAGCCCCGGCCCGGCCCACAGGTTCGGGCCGACAAGCAGCTTGTCGCGCCGGCCCTGGTGAAGCGCCGACATGCGCTTTTGCCCGACCGATTCCGAGATGTGGACAAATCCCTTCTGGGCTTGGGCGATCAGGTCGTCGGTGACGTGGCTGATCAGCCGGTCCGCGGCGGCCCAGGCCTCGTCCTCGGTTTCGCGCACGATCAGGTGGATGCGAAGGCCGAAGCGGATCGTGCGGCCTTGCGCGGCCGCCGCCTTCCTGACGCGATCGATCTTTTCGGCAAGCTGGTCCACCGGTTCGCCCCAGCTCAGATAGGCGTCGACGTGCTTGGCGGCGATCGCGATGCCGGCGTCGGAAGAGCCGCCAAACCAGAGCGGCGGATGCGGTTGCTGCACCGGCGGGAAGGAAATGTCGGTGCCGTGGGCGGACAGATACTTGCCCTCGAAATCCGCCGGCTCGCCCGAAAGGATGCGCCGCCAGATGGTCAGGAACTCGTCGGTCTGCGCATAGCGCTCGTCATGGCTGAGCTTGTTGCCGTCGCCTGCAAGGTCGGCCGGATCGGCCCCAGTGACGACATTGAGCAGGACACGGCCGCCGGAAATGCGGTCGAGCGTCGCCGCATGACGCGCGAACAGCGCCGGCGTTCCGCTGCCCGGCCGCAGCGCGACGAGGAATTTCAGCCGTTCTGTAAGCGGGATCAGCCCGGCCGCGACGATCCAGGCATCCTCGCACCGCGTTCCGGTGGGCAGCAGCACGCCCTTGAAGCCAAGCCGGTCGGCGGCCTGGGCAATCTCCTTGAGATAGCCGAAGGTTGCCGGACGGTGCCGCTCGTCGGTGCCGAGATACGGTCCATCGCCATGGGTCGGCAGGTACCAGTAGAGGTCGAGCGGACGGGTGGTGCTGGACATCGGGTTGTTCCTTCGGCGATGGGAATGCGTGCGGGCCAAGCGTCAGAGCTTGCCCTTCCATGGGATGAGGCGGTGCTCCAGCCAGCGCATGCCGCTGGTGAAGGCAAAGGCGAGGATGGCGATGACGATGAGGCCGACGAAGACGACATCCGTGGCGAGGAAATTGGCCGCCGACATGATCATGTAGCCAAGGCCCGACTGGGCCGCGATCAGTTCGGCCGCGACCAGCGTCGACAATCCCGCGCCGATGGCGATCTTCAGGCCGGTCATGATTTCCGGCAACGCGGACGGCAGGATGATGCTGGTGAACAGTTGCAGGCGGGTCGCGCCGAGCGACAGCGCGGCGTTGATCCGTTCAATGGGCACCGACCGGACACCGGCCTGCGCCGCAAAGCAGATCGGAGCAAAGGTCGACAGCGACAGCAGCACGACCTTCGAGGTCTCGCCGATGCCCAGCCAGATGATCAGCAGCGGCAGGTAGGCCAAAGGCGGCAGGCCCCAGTAGAGATCGATCGGCACGCTGAAGATGCCCTTGACCCAGCGATTGAGCCCCATCAGCAAGCCGAGCGGAATGCCAAGGAAAATGCCGACGCCGAGTGCCGCGCCGATACGGCCAAGGCTGGCCAGCGTGTGGTCGAGCAGCGTGCCGTTGGCATAGCCGTCGGCCCACACGGCGCTGAACTGGGTCAGCACCTCTGCCGGCGACGGCAGGAACAGCGGCGACGCCCATTCGAAATGCGCGGCGAGGAACCACAAGGCGACCAGCGCAGCCAGCGTGGCCAGGCTGATGCCGAGCGTGCTCGTCGACGCGGCGCGGCGCCGTTTGGCAGACGGCGCGCGCTCAACCTTCGACGACGAAAATGAAGGGGAATTGGCAGCAAGCGTCATTGCAAGGTTCCTGTGCGGGCGCCTTCCGGCTGGTGGATGAGCGAGCGGATTTCCTGCCTGAGTTCGATGAAACGCGCGTGCGACTGGATCGGTCCGATGTCGCCGCTATCGGCGAACTCGCGGACGAAGTCGGCGTCGAACCGGGCAACGATGCGCCCCGGCCGGGGCGACATCACGACGATGGTCGTGCCGAGCGTGAGGGCTTCCTCGATCGAATGGGTGATGAACAGGATCTGCTTGCCGGTCTTGGCCCAGACCGAGGCCAGAAGCTGCTGCATCGTCTCGCGCGTCAGGCTGTCGAGGGCCCCGAACGGCTCGTCCATCAGCAGGATCTTCGGATCCGTGGCCAGCGCCCGCGCGATGCCGACGCGCTGGCGCATGCCGCCGGACAGTTCGTAGGGCGGCTTTTCGGCGAAATCGGCGAGCCCTACCAGTTCCAGCAGGCGCCTTGACCGCTCATGGCGTTCGCCACGCGGCACGCCCCGGTATTTCAGGCCGAGCGCGACATTGTCCAGCACGCTGGCCCAGGGCAGCAAAGTGTCCTTCTGGAACACCACGCCACGATCGCCGCCGGGCGCGACGATCTCCTTTCCGTCCAGCGTGATCGAGCCTTCGCTGAGCGGCAGGAAACCGGCGATGGCGTTCAGCAATGTCGACTTGCCGCATCCCGAAGCACCGACCGCGACGACGATGGAGTCCGGAGCGATGTCGAGCGAGACGTGATCGAGGGCGTGCACGTCCTGCCCGTCCGAGGCTGGAAAGGTGACGCTGGCGTCGCGAATTCGAAGCATGCTGGCCCTCCAAGCAGTCTGGCTGGCGAGATTTCCGCCAGCCAGAGCCGAATGCGGTTCAGGGATTTCAGTTCGAGGCCTTGGCGGCCTCCACATATCGCGGGTCGGCGGCCGAGGCGTAGCTGTCCTTGATGGTGGTGATCTTCTTCTGGTCCTTTAGGAAGCCGGCGGTATCCTTGAGGATTTTCGCGACGGCGCTCTTGTCGCCACCGCCCAGCCACTTGTCGGAGGCCTGTTCGTCAAGCGGCGGAACCACAGTCGTCTTCAACTGCTCCGAATTCTCGGCCGCGGTGCCGCCCTGCAATTTAGCAATCGCCTTGGCGTTCTCGGACTCCGGCCCCCAAGTCGCGGGGTTGCTCAAGTAGGACGTGGTGTAGCCGTCGACCAGACGGACATACTGGCCGAGGAAGTCGGGATTGGCCTTGGCGAACTTGCCGGTCACGACCAGCGCGCTGAAGGTCGGCGCGCCACGATCGGCGACCTGGCCGGCGGTGAGCAGGACCTTGCCGTTCTTCTTGAGTTCGGACAGTGCCGGATCCCAGACGAAGGCGCCATCGATGTCGCCGCGCTTCCAGGCCGCGACGATCTCGGGCTGCGGAATGGCGATGACTTGGGTTTCCTTCTCGGAAATGCCTTCCTGCTTGAGCACGGCCAGAAGCTGGTAATGGTCGGTCGAGACCGGTGCGGCGGCGAGCTTCTTGCCGCGCAGGTCGGCCGGCGTCTTGATGTCGGGCCGCACCACCAGCGCCTCGCCGTCACGCGAGACCGACGAGATGTAGAACGCCTTCACGTCGATGCCCTTGCTGACGGCCGCGGCGAACGGGCTCGATCCGACATCGCCGATCTGGACGTCGCCGGAGGCGATGGCCGCGAAGATGTCAGCGCCGGAATTGAAGCGGCGGAATTCGATGTTCCAGCCGGTCTTCTTGGCAAGATCGCCATTGGCGATGCCAAGATTGTAGGGGTTGGCGCCGGTCTGATAGGCGATGACGACCTTCTTCTCGTCGGCATGCGCCAGGGCGGAAGTGGCGGCCAGGGCAAGCCCGACAAGCGCTGCGGAAATCAGTTTTCGCATGGGATCTCAATCCTTTTGAACAGAGGGCACAGCCTCGATTGCCAGCCCTGATCGAGGGGCCGAGGATTAAAGTCCACTAATATTATAGAACTAGATAGAAATGAAATTCCGAAAACTGGCGTGCGATTGAAAAAGAAATCGGCGCGAGCGGCCGCACCACGGTATCCATAAGCAAAAAGCCGATCCCACGGCGTCGCGGATTGCCAGGCGGAGGCGCCCTTTTACGCCCGGACCTGGCCGCATCACATCGGTCCGTGCCACGCCTTCGTAACGGTGGCCAAACCCCGCACGCATCTGCAGTCCCTATGGCGGAACGACCCTCCCTGGATGGGCAATCGACCCTGCGGGCCGTTCAACCGCAAGGGTGCCGCGACGCGACCTTGCTTGGCTTGGGCAGACCTAACAAATCGGCCCCAGCCTACAGACGGCGAATGAGCGTTTCGCCATCCCGATGGCATCACGCGCTTGGACTGGTGCTCAATCCATCCGAGGCGGCCTCTCCGCGCCGCCGCCGGGATGCCCCGCTGCACTCTACCTCGTTCAGCGGCAAAGCCACCATCTCATCGCTGACAGGAAGTCTCGGTTCACTCAACCGCGGAAATGTTTTTTGCTGGCGGCCGGCTGGCAGTTCAACCTGGTTGTGCTGTTGCAACAACTGACGGCATACATGCGGTTGCTTGCCGACAGCATAATAATTGACCGCCAGAGGTCAACCGGGATCTGGCCAGTGCAAGGTCGTGTCGCGGTTTGCCCAGCCCGGCTCGTGGGGTAAGGCGACGATAAAATATCATCGTCCAATGACATTAGCCAAGGCGAACGCGACACCAGAACCGTCTTTTCAGCAGCACTTTCAATAAGATAACAGCCTGCCCAACCAACAGCGAAGTCGTATCCGTTACACTTTTAGACAATATTTGCATATTAACTAAATATTAACATAGCGCTTAACTTTCCAGGATTTTTACTTAGGATACTTGGAAAGAAGGCAATTCTTCAATGCACGGACCTTTAGAAGACACTCCAAGAGATGAGGCCACGCCCGGTGGATCGAATCCATCGCGGCAACGCGTGAAGTCTGTTGCCCATGAGACCTTCCCTTTCCACCGCCCACATCACCAGGCTTCGGCCCGGCGCGGAAGCCTGATGGGCGGCGCCAAGCAAGACGCGGCTCCCATCGGGGAGAGCCTTCCTGCCTTTCCAACCGTCATGCTTGGCGGGCTGCCGATCACGGTGATCGACCGGCAAGGCGCTGCCCTGTTGATGATGGCGGCGGCACGCGAGCACCTCGCCGGCAACCGCCCCTATTATTTCACCTCCGCCAATGGCGATGTCATCGCCCAGGCGCGTGCGAATGCGGAAATCTCCACGCTGTTCGGCACCGCCGACCAGATATTCGCCGATGGCCAGCCGCTTGTTTTCGCCTCACGCCTGCTGTGCAGCGCGCATCTTCCGGAACGGGTGGCCACCACCGACCTCTTTCACGATGTCGCCAGGCTCGCCGAACAGCAGGGCGCGACCTTCTACCTGCTGGGAGCGACCGAAGCCGAAAACAACAAGGCGGTTGCGGGGATCAGGGCCAGATATCCCCGCCTGCGCATCGCCGGCCATTGCCACGGTTATCTTTCCGGCGAAGCGCTCGAAAACAAGCTCGACGAAATCAATGCGCTCGCGCCCAACATATTGTGGCTGGGCCTCGGTGTTCCCCGGGAGCAGATCTTTGTCCGCGACTTCGCCTCGCGGCTCTCGAATGTCGGCGTGATCAAGACGTCGGGCGGCCTTTTCGACCATCTGGCCGGCAAGGTCCCGCGCGCACCGCTCTGGATCCAGAAGGCCGGGTTCGAATGGCTATGGCGCATGGCGATGGAGCCGCGCCGGCTCTTCTGGCGCTATTTCACCACCAGTCCCCAGGCGATCTACGCCATATTGAGGTACTCGAGATGACAGCCCCCCGTTCGCTCCCCGCGGGTACAGACACCCAGATCGTTGTCGTCGGCGGCGGACTTTCCGGCACCATCGCGGCGACCGTGCTCGGACGCTCCGGCTATCACGTGACGCTGATCGACCGCTATCCGGTCTTCCCGCATGAGTTCCGCGTCGAGAAGATTGCCGGCGACCAGATCGAGAAAATGCGCCGGCTCGGCCTTCTGGACAGGCTTTCCGCATCCGCCGTCGCCTTCGATGAGATCGTCAACATCCGCAGGGGGCGCGTCCTCGACCGCTCGCACGCCCAGCACTACGGAATCTTCTACGATGACCTCGTCAACGCAATGCGGGCCGAGCTGCCCGAAACCGTGCGCTTCATCACGGGCCGGGTGAACGGGCTGGAGGCGGGTGCCGACCGCCAGCGCGTGTCGATACTCGGACAAGGCGACGTGACGGCACGACTGCTGGTGCTCGCCACCGGGATGGGCGACATCCTGAAGCGCGATCTCGGCATCGGGCGCAGGTTCGTTCACCAGCGGCAGTCAATGACTTTTGGCTTCAATCTACGCCCCGTGGGGGCAAGCGCCTTCAGGCACCCCGCCCTCACCTACTACGGCGAACGGATCACCGACGGTATCGACTATTTGAGCCTGTTCCCTGCCGCCGACGTCACGCGCGCCAATCTTTTCGTGTTCCGTGAACACGGCGATCCATGGGTGAAGGCCCTGCGTGATCATCCCAGGGAAACGCTGATCAAGACGCTTCCGGGGCTCATCAAGGCATTCGGTGATTTCGAAATCATCGACAAGATCGAAAGCTGGCTCACCGATATCACGGTCGCGGAGAATTGCGTCCGCGACGGCGCCGTCCTCATTGGCGATGCTTACCAGACATCCTGCCCGGCCGCCGGAACGGGCGTCAGCCGGTTGCTTACCGACGTCGAGCGCCTGGCGGTCCACGTGCCGCAATGGCTGGCCTCGCCCGGCATGACCGCCGCGAAGATAGCGACGTTCTACGCAGATCCGGTAAAGCAGGCGATGGATGCGCACGGGCTGCACCTGGCGCAATTTCGCCGCAGCCTGACCATCGACAACGACCTGCGCTGGCGCGCGCGCCGGCAACTTCACTTCAGCCGACGCCGCATAATATACGGGATGGACACCATAAGCCCCGGCTTGGTCGCCAGGCTGCGTGGCCTGAGGAGACCCGCCGCCGAATCCGCGACCTGATCGCGCAACGACGCCGTTCAAACCAGCGCTTCGGCTGCCTAAGCTTTCGAGCAATTCCAGGAAAAGTGTGAAACGGTTTTCCCTGGAAAAGCGAGCAGCGCTCTTCCAAGACCTGCCGGGGTCAGGAGTCGGCGGTCTCATCGGTGGACACCGGCGCCGCCGCCACGCGACCGGGCTTTGCCTTCTTTCCATGCGAACCGAGCATACGCCGTGCCAGCGCCTTGGCCGCCGGCAGTTTCTCCACCGTCACATGCGCGGCATAGCCGAGCGGGCTGCCGGCGCGAAAAATCTGCCACATGGGTGAAGGCTTGCCGCCGAAGATGCGCTTGTAGGGTTCGTCGCCTATGGTGAAGTCCAGCGAATGGTCGCCGCGTTCTATGCAGTCGCGGGCGATCTGCTCGAACATCAGGCTGCCGATCGACTGCTTCCTGTAGCCGGCCTCGTCGAAGCCGCCGAGTATGACCAGCAGCGAGCCCCGATGCTCGAGGCCGAGCGCACCGGCGATCGGCCTGTCGTCCATCCAGAACGTATAGGTGCGGGCAAAGCCGCCGCGTCCTTCATTGGCCACGGCCAGGTAGAAATCGAAATAGGCTGGCGACTGCAGCAGGTCGGCCGGCCCGTCGCTGCCGTCGAAACGCTTGCCGCGATAGAGCTTCAGCGCGTCGAAGGTCGTACGGATGTCGGCGGCGTTGCCCGCGCACTCAAACCGCGCGCTGCCCATCCGGCCGAGCTGCCGGGTCTTCTTGTCGAGTTCCTTGCGGTAGGACTGGTCGAGCTGGTGCTCGCGCCATGCGGCGAAAGTCGGCTCCAGCGAGCCGGAATACGCGCTCATGCCCATGCTCTGGCGCTCGTCGATGCCGAACAGGCGCTCGATCGGCAGGGAATCGTCGGCCAGCTTGCCGATACGCAGGAGATCATAGGGTTTCAGCAGCCTGCGCAGGGCGGCGATGGCACGGTCATCGGCCAGGATATCGGACAAGGTCGCCGCATCGGTCACCGGCGACACATAGTCGGAGACGCGCATATCGGCGAACTCGACGACCTTCAGCAGCGTGTACCTGCGCCTGACCAGGGGCAGCACCATGGCGAGCTTTCCGCCCGGCCCGTGGCGCACGACAATGACCAGCGGCGTGGCGCCGCCTTGCCGCACCAGCCTGTCGTACAGGTGCGTCAGCCAGATGGGGTGCTGGAAAGCGGTCGCCGCCGAACTGGCGAAGAGCTCAACATATTCCTTCGAACGAAAATCGAACGAATCCTCGACAGTGACTTCAAACATGTGATCCGAACCGGCCGGATTGGGGGCCTGATCTATCCACGATGTCTTGGGTTCCACGTCAAGATGAATCGCAAGGAATATCGTAATCTTGGTATATTTGACTCGCCGGCGCCGAGCGGCAGTCATGCCGCGAATTGAGCTGGCTGCCGTCGGTCCGCGACGGTCCGGTCAAGAGTTTTTCCCCGGACCCGGGCAGTCGGACTTCGAATGTAACTGGAAGGTAAGCTTTTTCAGTCAAGTCATTTCTCTTTGAAGCGTCCGGAACCCGAGCATCAATACAACCGCGAACGGGAACGACATGCTGTCGATCGACGTCATTGTTCCACAATCCAACCCTCGCCACTGGCAGAACGTCGCCATCGAGCGGCTCAAGGCCGAAGGCCACGATGTGGCCGTGCTGCATCAGCCCGGGTCGGAAAGCTGGCCGACAGCGGCAAACGCCGCCTTTGCCTTCGAACAGCGCCTCTTCCGCCGGCGGCGGCCCAATCTTGGCGCCCCGCTGCGCGAGATCCAGGCACGTCACGCCAGCCGCCCCGCCGCGCTGAGGCTCGACCTTGCCGGCAATGCGGCTCTGTCGGATGTACCCACCGTCGGTTTTCTGTTCGACGGATCGCCATCCGATCTCGCCGCGGCAAAAGCGGTGGCGGCCGCGAGATTGCCGGTCATCGAGGCCGTTCTCGACGGAAAGACGGTGGTCGGCCGGGCACGGCCGATGGTGGACAAGCGGGAATCAGCCGCGCTCGGCACCGAGGATGTGCTTGCCCGCGCCATCACCCTGGTGGTCTCGGTCGCCAGGGCATTCGCCGAAGGCCGCCTCTCCCGGGGCGAACGAATGCCCGAAGCCTCCGGTCCCGATCAGGCCAAGGCGAAGCAATTCGCCAACGCCTATCTCGGCGCGGCGCTGCCGCGGCTTGGCCGTGAGGTCATTCGGCGCGCGCGCTACCGCCATGCGCACTGGCGCGTCGGCTATCGCTTTACCGACGCGCCGGGCGTCGCCGAGACCGGCCGGCTCGGAACTGGCTGGTCGGTTCTGCCCGACCCCGGCGATCATTTCTATGCCGATCCGTTCCCGTTCGAATGGCAGGGCGGATCCTACCTGTTCGTCGAGGACTATCCTCATGCGACCGGCAAGGCCGTCATCTCCGTCGTTGCGTTCGACGCGGATGGCGTTCCCTCGCGGCCGCGCGTCGCGCTGGAAGAGCCGCATCATCTCTCCTATCCGCAGGTGTTCGAGCGCGATGGCGTGATCTGGATGCTTCCCGAGGCCAGCGCCAGCGGCAAGCTCACGCTCTACCGCGCCTCGGATTTCCCGGACGGCTGGGCCGCCGAGACGGTACTGGTCGAGGGCGAGATTTCCGATGCGACACTGCTTGAGCATGGCGGGCTGCTGTGGCTGTTCGCCACCGACCGCGACGGCTATGGCAGCACTTCCGACATGCTGGTGGTCTTCTCGGCCCCGGCACTCGCCGGTCCGTGGAAACCGCACCCGACGAACCCGATCCTGATCGACCATCGCATGGCGCGCCCGGGCGGCGCCTTCGTTCGCGCCCAGAACGGCCGGGTCTTCCTTCCCGTCCAGGATGGAACGCTCGGTTATGGCGGCGGGCTCGGTCTGTCCGAACTGTTCGAACTCGACCAGCGCACGGTAAAGCTGTCGGCGCCCCGGCCGATCGACACGGAAGGCGACTGGCCCTACCCGAAGATCCACACGCTCAATCGTTCGGGCAGGCTGGAAGTGATCGACGGGATAGCGGCGGTGCTGAAACGCTCAGGAAACAAGTAGTTTCTCGTAACCCGCACACATCTTGGCCAGCGAGTATTTCTCCTTGAGACGCCGTCCCGCAGCGGAAAGCCTGGCCATGGATTCCGGCTTCGCGATGATATCGGCCAGTCCCTTGGCCATGCCCTTGGCGTCGGCCTCTACGAAGATCGCCGCCGCCTCCCCATCCTCGGTGGTCAGCACTTCGCGCATGACGTCGAGATTGCCGGTCACCACCGGCAGGCCGGAGATCGCCGCTTCCACGCAGGCAAGGCCGAAGGTCTCCATCATGGACGGAAACGCATAGGCATCTCCCGCCGCCAGGAATTCGAAAATGCGCGACGGTGGCACCTCGCCCACAAGATGCAGGCGGTCGCTCACGCCCCGGCTTGCGGCGAAGGCGACAAGCGTGTCCTGCTCGGGCCCGACACCCGCGAGCGCGACATGCACGTCGGGCAGGTGTTCGAGCGCGCCGACCAGCGCGATCTGGTTCTTCGTCTGTGTCAGCCGGCCCGACGAGACGGCCAGCCAGGCATCTCGGGGCAGGCCGAAGGCGGCGCGCGCCGCGGCTTTGTCGAATTTGCCGGTCGGCGCCGGAACGCCATGATCGATGCGCCGGATGCGCCGCCGATAGGCCAGCGGATAATTGTGGAATTGCTGTTCTGTCCACGCCGAATTGACGACATTGGTCTCGTAGAGGCCGATCATGCCCATCAGCTTGTCGACCTGGGAGAGCAGGCCCATCACACCCCTGGTGTGGGGTTGGCCGCTCTGGTTGGCGACGATGTGCCTGACGCCGGCCAACCGGGCGCCGATCGTGCCGAAGATATTGCCGTAGTGCTGGTAGGTGATGACGGCGTCGGGACGGGCCTTGCGCAGATACCGCGCGAGGCCGATGGCTGCCCGGATCTGCCCCGGCAATCCGCCGGGACGCTCGGTCAGGATGAAATCGGCTGTCCTGTCGTGATCGAAGGCGTCCGTCTTGCGGTACATGAAGACGGTGCGAACATCGTGCCCGCGCGCCCGCAATCCCTCGCCCACCATGTCGGAGACGCGCTGCGCGCCGGCAGCCTCCGCCTGGGTCTGGACCTGGACGATCTTCACGTGCGGCCTCGCAGCATCACGCGCGGAACATGGCTTCCATGCCCCATCGTGAAGCCGAAGATCGATGGGTTTATGCCTATCCTGCGCCGGGCGATTGAAACGGCCGTGGCGGTCCAGGCGATAACCGTACCGGCGATGCTGATCGCCGCGCCGACGGGGCCGAAATAATAGGTCGTCACGGCCGTGGCAGCGAGGCCCAGCACGTTGACGATGACCAGCAGCTTGAGCAGCGCATGCTGCAGGCCGGTCAACTGCAGGAGGATCTCGATCGGGCCGCAGGCGGTGCCGAATGCCGCGCCGATGCCGAAGATGACGAGCGTCGCGCGCATGGTGGGCGTATCGTAGGCGGGATTGAAGATCGACAGGACGAAGCCGCCGAACATCCAGAATGTCAGCGCGACGCACAGCGCAATGGCAAAGCCGCCAAGCGCCGCCAGGCTGGTGATGCGCTGAACATGCGCCCTGTCGCCGCTGTAGAAGGCGCTGGATATCTGCGGCGCGAGCGCCTGGTTGATGCCGTTGAGCGCAAGGGTGACGAAGCGCGTGGTGCGGTCGGCCACGAAGATCGCGCCGGCCGGCGCCGGCCCCAGAATGGCGGCGACGAGCAGCGTGCTGACCTGGCCGAGCGCCGGGGGCAGCGACGTGACGCCCCACAGGCCAAGCGTCACGGTCTTGAATTCCCGCTTCTGGTCTTGCGTAAGCGGGCCACGATCGGCGCGCGCCGTGTCGCGCATCAGAAGCACGGTTTGGGGAATGACCGACAGGATCAGCAGCCACGCCGTCAGATGCGTCGCAGTGACCGCGCTGATCTCGACACGCATGAAGTGGCAAACGACGACGGCGGCGATCGTCAACGCACGCCATATGATGTCACGCGGCAGCAGGCCGAAGATCAGCGCGTTCTTGGCCCGGAAGGCGCCCGACGTGAATTCCGACCAGCCGAGCGCGAAGGACAGGATCGCGGCGGCCAGGCACAGCGAAAACCATTCCGGCGTGCCCTGGCCGATGAACGGCAGGAACCCGACCAGGAAGATGAGCAGGCTGGAGACGGCTAGGCCGGCCAGCGCCACGATGATGGCGCGGGCCATCAGGCCATGCGCCGAATTGTGGTCGTCGAGCCCGACATATTGTGGCCAGAACCGCAACACGGTGCTCTGCTGGCCGACCGAGGCGAAGAAGGAAACCAGGCTGGCGCCGGCAAAAGTTGCGCTGAAAAGGCCGAACTCCCTCGCGTCCGTGACCATCGCCACCGCCACGAACATCAGGAAGGACAGGCCGGCGCTGGCGAGCTTGATGACCCCGGCGACCGCGCCGCTCCTGGCGAGCGCGCCGATGGACATGCGCGTGCCCGCGGCGGGGCTGGTGCTCCCGGCGGCCTTGCGGTTGTCCATGTCCTGATCCAATACCGGCTCCCATGGCGATCGGCTATTGCCCCACCCCCGCGGTAGGCGAACCGACGCTGAAACCTGTCCCTAAATAGTACAAAAATCCGTAATCGCGCCAGCACGAACGCTTGGCATGGTTACCGATACGCCGATGCATTTTGTTCGAAACGCGCTGGTAACCTTAACGGAAGACTAACAATAACCCCGGATACTGGGGGTGTAGAGTGACGTTGGGACGCTGCGGCTCTGCTGAGGAAAGATGATGAGGCCAGCCAGTATCGACGATCGCACTTTGCCGCCTTTGTTCGACATAGGCATGGTATGGGCGATCCTTTGGGGACGTCGCGTGATGGTGCTTGCCATTGCCGGCGCCGCCTTGCTGTTGACGATTGCCTACCTTGCGGTCACCAGCCCGAGCTACACGGCGACGGCTTCGATCCTGATCGATCCGCGCGACTCGCGCGCGACCAACTTCAACAATGTCCTGCCCGGCATCGGTTCCGACAGCGCGGCCATAGCAAGCCAGGTCTTCGTCATTGAATCGCAGGATCTGCTGGGTCCCGTCTTCGACAGCCAGGGCCTCCAGAACGACCCCGAGTTCTCAGGCCGCGGCCTGGTCTCGCGCCTTTTCTCGGTGTTCGGCTCGAGCCAGGCCGTTTCGCGCGACGCGGCCTTCAAGCGCTTTCAGAAATCCGTGACGGTGGACCGCGAAGGGCTGACCTACGTCATCAACATCAGCGTCACCTCGCAATCGCCGGACAAGGCCGCCCGCATCGCCAACGCCATCGTCGACCGCTACAAGGCGGGTCTTTCGGGCGAACGCGAAACCGCCAACAGCGATGTCAACTCGCTGCTCAATGACCGGATCGCCGGCCTGCAGAAGAACGTCAGCGATGCCGAGCATGCGGTCGAGGATTTCAAGGTCCAGCACAACATCGTCAATTCGACCGATGGCGGCACGCTGCAGTCGCAGCTCGACCAGCTGACGACCCAGTTGATCACCGCCCAGGGCGATGCCGACCAGGCCAAGGACAGATACAACCAGGCGGTGGCGGCTGGCACGTCGCCGGCGGGGCTCGCCAAGCTCTCGGAAATCCTTTTCTCCAACTCGGCCGTCAAGCTGCGCGATGACTACAACCAGCGCGCCACCGAGCTCGCCAATCTCGAAACCATGTACGGCCCCCGCCACCCGGCGATCGCGCGCCTCAAGTCCGAAATGGACCGGATGAGCCGCCTGATGGCCGCCGAGGCAGACCGCATCAGGCAGCAGCTGAAGGCGAGCTACGACCTGGCCGCGCAGAATGTCGGCAAGCTGCAGGACAAGCTCAACACCCTGCGCCAGCAGTCGACCGACCAGAACCTGGCGCAGGTGCAACTGCGGCAACTGGACTCCAAGGCCCAGGCCGCCCGCACCGTGCTCGACGACTTCCTGAAGCGCGCGCAGGAAACCTCGCAGATGCAGGGCGTCCAGACATCCGAGGCGCGCACGATCAACGCCGCCACGCCGCCGGTGCAGCCGACCTGGCCAAAGCCGGCGCTGCTCCTGCCGGTGAGCGCCGTCCTTGGCCTGATGGCCGGTTGTGGCCTCGCTCTGGCGTTCGGACCGGTGCGCCGGCCGGAAGAGGATCCGCAAAGCCCGCCCGAAGAGATCGCGCCGGCGATGGGACCGGAGGAAAATCCGGCGCGCGCCATATCCCGGACGGTGCCGGCGCCCGCCAATTTCGGAGACTATCGCTTGCCCGGTGTCGCCGGCGGGACCCATTCGAGCATCGAGTTCCCGCAAGGCCAGCCTGAGCCAGCGGTGGTTTCGCAGACCCCGGACGAACGATTGGTTCCCGCGACCGGGCCAATGGAAGACACAGCACACATGGCATCGCGCACCGTGCCGATGCCGGCCGACTTCGGCGAATACCGCCTGCCTGGCGTCGCCGGCGGCGCGCATTCGAGCATCCGGGCGATGCGGACGGCGCTGTTTCAGGACGGCAACGAAACGTTGTCGCGCGATGTCCTCAAGCTGATGCGGCGGATCATCCTTCGCCTCAACGACCATCCCAAGCCCTTCGTGCTGCTGGTGTCCTCGATGCAGGCCGGTGTCGAGGCAAGGCTTGCCAGCGCGATGGTTGGCATCAGCCTGCAGAGGGTCGACCAGAACGTGCTCGTGATCGATATCGATGGCCAGCCGAACCGGCCCGGATTGTTCATCGACAGCGCAAGCGGCCTGCGGACGATCATCTGCGGGTCCGCGGCCCAGGAGCGCCCGGAAGTCCCGGGGCTTCATACCGTGCGCGGCATCCTGGCGGAGGCGGGTAGCGCCTTTGACTTCGTGGTGATCATAGCCCCGGCTTTCAGCGAGAACGGCTGGAGACCGGAGCTGTTTGCCAGGGCCGATCTCGCGCTTGTGGCGTTGCGCCCATCCGAGCCGGCATCGCAGGCCGCCGAACTGCTTGAGCAGCATCTTGGCATCGGCCAGATCGGCCGCAGCGCCACGCTGGTGATCGAGGACGACGGCACGGCGCTGGCCGACACGGTCAACGCCATGTCGCCCGAGGCAGGCCAATGGCGCCGCAGCTCCGGTGCAAGGAGCTGATCCGTGCGGATACCGCCGCCGATTCTGTCGCGGCGAGCCGCGCTGACGCTTGCCGGCGGAGCCCTCATCGCCTCATCCCTGCCCTTGCCCGCCTCGGCCACGCCGCCCTCTCGCGCCGTTCCGTCGCGCGGCTTCAATCTTCCGGCATGGTTCGAGCGCGAGGACGGGACGGCTCCCGCCACGGCGACGCTGGAGAAACTGCGGCAATCGGGATTCGAAACGATCCGGCTGCCGGTGAACGGCGATCTCCTCGCGGCCGGCGACAAGGCGGTGCTCGGCCGCATCCATGACGGGGTGTCGGAGCTTGTCCGGCACGGCTTCGCCGTGCTCGTCGACATGCATCCCTCCGGCGATCTCCACGCGGCCTTCAGGTCCGATCCGCCAGGCGCGGCCCGGCGGGTGATCCAGGCCTGGACGTCGCTGCGCGCCGTCATTGCCGATCTTCCAGAAGGGTCCGTCTATCCCGAACTGCTGAACGAGCCGCCAATGGCGCAAGCCGCATGGCTGGCGCTGCGTCAACAATTGGCCGAGACCTTGCGCGCCACGTGCCCGAGGCACACGCTGGTCTGGGGGCCGGCGCGTTTCCAGGGCATATGGGAACTGGCCGATGCGCCGCCGCTCGCCGACGACAACCAGATCGCGGCCATCCACTATTACGCGCCGATGGCGTTCACCCACCAGTGCGAGAACTGGGATGCATCGCCCCTGGCCCGCATCGCCAACCTGCCCTTCCCCGCGAGCAAGGACACGCCGAGCGTACGCGACCTTGTCGGCAGGTTAAGGGCCGCCGGCGACGAAGAGGCCGCGTCCATGGTGGAGGACGAACTGTCGGCCCCATGGACAGCGGATCGGATCGCTTCGGATTTCGCCGGCGTGGCGCGCTGGTCCGCTGGTCATGATTGCCCCGTCATGCTGAACGAGTTCGGCGTGCTCAATTTCTGCGTCGATGCCGAAAGCCGGGCATCGTGGGTTCGTGCCGTGCGCAAGGCCGCCGAGGCCAACCACGTCGGCTGGACCTATTGGGAACTCGACCAGGGCTTCGGCATCATCAAAAGCAGGCTGAGCGTGGACGGCTTCGACAGCGCGATGATCGCCGCCCTGCTCGGCGACGAAGGCGGGAGCTCGCAATGAGCGCCACCAGCGCCTATCCGACAGTCGGGCTGCGTGCCCCGGGTGCGCCGACCGTCGAGGCGATGCTGCATGTCGGCGTGGCGCTGGCGGTTGTCGGCCTCTCGGTCTCGTCCTTCGCGGTCTGGACGCCGTTCGGGGTCGTGGCGACCTTCATCCTGACGCTGATCGTTTCGAATGCGATGCCAGCGGGCATTCCGGTGGTGATCATCTGCGCCTTCCTCTACCAGAACCTCGTTGTCGCCTGGTTCACACCCTACATCCCCGACAACAACACGTTCGACGCCTTGCGCGGCACGAACTTCGTCATCCTGATGACCGCCTTCTGCATCTTCTTCGCCGCGACCTTCCAGAACCGGGTGCGCGCGCTGACCGAACTGCGCCCGTGGCTGCTGCTGAGCATCGTGCTGTGCGGGACGATCTGCTTCTACTTTGCCCTTGGCGCCGTGCATGGCGGCGCAAAGGACGCGGTGGTCTATTTCCGCAACACGATCACGCCGCTCGCCTGCTTCCACATCGCGGTCCTGGCCGCCAGCCTCTATCCGGTCGACCTGCGCAAGAGCATGCTCTGGATGTGCGCCGGCGCCGTCATCTATGGCTATGTCGAGCTGATCTTCACCATGGATTTCCTCGGCCTGTTCCACGGCGACCTCTATATCGAACGCGACATTGCCAGGCAGATCGAGACCGGCGTCTGGGAGAAGGCGCTGCAGGAAACCGGCTTCGTGTTCCGCGGCCTGCAGGACGTGATGACGACGACCTTCTTCAACACGCCGATGTTCAACGACATCCTGCCCAGCATCTTCCGCATAGGCGGCCCCAACTTCCATCCGATCAGCTATGCCTACGGGCTGAGCATCATGGCGGCCTGGCTGCTGTTCAAGGGACGCTGGCTGGTGCCGATCGCGGCGCTGCCGCTGCTTCTGGTCATCGGCTCCAAGGGCGCGACCTTCATGCTGCTCGTCGCGCTCGGCGCGCGCCTGGTCTACAGCCCCTCCCGCGCCAGCCTGACGCTCGCCGGCGTGGTTGCCCTTGCCACGACCTGGACGATGGCGGCCATCGCCTATGGCGCCACGCATGGCGATTACCATGTGCTAGGCCTCGCCGCCGGCATGCGCGACTTCCTGACCGACCCGCTTGGCCAGGGGCTGGGGCTGGGCGGCAACCTGTCGAGCACCTCGATCAATCTCGACTGGGCCGACGCCCAGGCCACGGGCGCGGCCTCCGTGCCCGTCGAGAGCGCGGTTGGCGTCATGCTCTACCAGATGGGGATCGGCAGCCTGGTCTTCTTCGGCTTCCTGGTGGCGCTGGCGCTGGCGGCGCGCCGGCAATTGATCGAAACACGCGACCCGGATTTCCTGTTCGGCTTTGTCGGCATCGTCACCATCTCGGCCAATGCCGTGCTGCAGGAAGAGGCGTTCTACTCACCGCTCGCGCTCGGCTTCTGCCTGCTGCTGGTCGGCGTGTCGCTGGGAACACGCTGGCGCGAGCTGGCCGCGCAGAGAGCGGAAGCGTGACTGGGAAACGCCGTGAAGCCTGATGCAGCGGCTTCGACTGCGCGTCACTTCCGCTGTTCCTCGCGAAGCCACCGACTGTAGTCGGGCAGCCTCAGCGAATTGTGCACCTGCCTGGAGTGTTCGCTGTATGATGGTGCGTTTCCCAAGGTCTGCATTGCAGCGAGGGCGGCGTTGCGGGCATCGAGTTCCTGCTGCGTACGCGGCATGAGAAGGGTACCGCCTTCCCTGGAGGCGAGCGCCTGATTCGATTCCATGAACGGCCGTGCTATTCGTTCATAAGAAGCAAAGGCGTCGACGGGATCCGCATGCGCCGCCAGCTCTCCGGCAAGCACATAGGCGCCAACCAGCGCAAGGCTGGAGCCTTGTCCCGACAAGAACGAGGGCGCGTGCGCGGCGTCCCCGACCAGCGCCACACGGCCGGACGACCAGCGCGGCATGTGGATCTGACTGACAGTGTCGAAGAATATGTCATCCGCGCGCTGCATGGCCGCGACGAGGCGAGGAATTTCCCAGCCGCCATGGCTGAAAATTTTCGCTGTCCGTCGGCGTTGCCTGTCGACGTCCGTGTTCGAATGAAACGGCGGTTCGTCAGTAGCGAAGTTCAGGAAGGCCAGAAGCGTGGGACTGTCGCCAACCGCGTACACGCCCGCAAGACGGCCAGGTTCGGCATAGATCATGGCTTCATGTGAGAGTCCAAGATCGTTCGGAAGCGAGAAGAGGTTGAAGCAAAAACCCAGATAGCGGTTGAACGGCGCTTCCGGCCCCAACGCCAAGGCGCGCGTATTGGAATGCATGCCATCCGCGGCGATCACTATGTCAAACCGCTGTTGCATCCCGCTTCTGAAGCGAACGTCCACCCCGGCTCCATCGTCGTGCAGCGCGTCGATGCAGTCATTGAATCGGTAGCGGACCTCCCGGTCGCGCGTGAGATCGTACAAAACCGAACTCAGTTCGCCACGCGGCAACTCGATGTCACGATTGGTCACCCCGCCGGACAGACTCTCCGGCGTGACTGTCGCGACCGCATTTCCATCGGCATCCACAAATCGCAGCTTCCGAGTGTCGATATGGGCTGACCGGAGTTGTGAAAGCACCCCCATGCGTTCAACGACGTCGATTGCGGTGCCTCGCACATCGATGGGGTAGCCGCCGCCACGAATGGCGCCCGCCCGCTCCACCACCGTCACGTCGAAGCCGTATCGATCGAGCCAATAGGCCAGCGCCGGCCCGGCAATGCTGGCGCCGGAGACCAGGACCGAGCCGGATTTGGTGGTTTGCGCCTCGAACATACGACTTCTCCAGCCAGATAAGATGCGATATGTATCTTATCTAATCGCGACCAGAAACTCAATAGGATGCATGATGCATCTTAAATGGAGGTGCTATGAAAGCCGACAAGATCGGACGGCGGCGGGGCATTGAACTGGAGCAAGCGATCCTGGACGCCGCCTGGGCTGAACTGGTTGAGCGGGGCTATGCTGGGCTAACGCTGGAGGGCGTCGCCGAGCGTGCGGGCACCAGCAGACCTGTACTCCACAGACGCTGGCCGAACCGCACCGCACTCGCAACGGCTGCGCTGGGGCGGCATTTCGAGCAGAATCCGATCGTCGTGCCCGATCTCGGCAGCGTCCGCGACGAAATCCGCCTCCTGCTCCGCCAGTTGTCAGACCGTGCCCGGCCTGACCTGATCAGGCTGATTTTCGACATGCAGAAGGACCTGGCGGACAAGCATTCCAACCTGGCGGATATGAGAGCGCATCTGAGGGCGCGGATCGCCGGTTCCGATGTCATGCAACCCATCCTGGCGCGCGCGATTGATCGTGGTGAGATCGCCGCTGACCGCCTCACCCCCCGGATTGTGTCGCTTCCGACGGATCTTGCACGTCATGAGATCCTGATGACGTTCAGGTCCTTGCCGGACGAAGCCATCAAGGAGATTGTCGATGAGATTTTCCTGCCGCTGGTAGCGCCTTCGGTCAGGGACCGAACACCACAAGCTCGGTGAAGGTCAGGTCTCCAAGCGAAGGTGGTTTGGGACCCTTGAAGTACTTCACGCCCTTGCCTGCGAAATAATGGCCGACCAAACCCGGAACCGGCTCGTTGGCGTCGACCGCGCAAAGCAGGATTCCGCGCCGCAGCAGGAAGCGGCCGACGGCGCCGGCGCAGCCGGCGAGATCGGCCAGCGAACGGCAATAGACGACCTGGCACGATGGGATGAAGCGGTGCGCGATCCGCCGCCGCATCAACACCAGCGGCACCGCCACACCGTCGCGGATGCAGACCAGCGATAGGCAACCGAGCGCGGCATGCTCCAGCAGCATCGACCGCTCCGCATCGGGCAGTAGCGCCATTTCGGCGAGGTCGGAGCGGGCTTCCAGCACGCGCCACGTTCCTCGAAGCGCATTCAAGGCGGGCAGGAAGGCGAACTGTCCATGCGAAAAAAGCTTGAAGCCGAACGCCTTGTTGAGCTTCACCGTCGCGGGCGCCGGCGAGATGTTGACATAGGTCACATCCTTTCGCTTCAGCACCATCGCGATCATCTTGGTGGCATAGGGGCGGAATTCCGAGTCGACCGACCAGCTTGAGAGGTTGCAGCGTATGTCGTCGCCGCCCTCGGTCTGGTAACGCGTGTAGAGGCTCAGCAGCACACCGACCACCTGCCCGGATTTTGCCAGCGCAATGCCGTATCGCGGCAGGTCGTCAACGGCGGGCCGCCGCGACTGACGGGTCAGCGCCCGTACCCAGTAGTCCCGGCCGCGCGTCGGAAACCCCCGGCGCAGACAGTCAATGACGCCTTCCCAATCGTCTTCGCGAATTGGTCTGCATTCAACATCAGCAGGGAGAGCGCCAAGTACGGCCATAGTCCACTCGAGAATACAACCAGTTCAATCCGATGTTTTCACCCGCAACCCGTGATAGTGCACAACCCTTAAAAATCCCTCCTGTCCCGGCGCGATTCATCCTTGCATCACGAGAGCTTGATCTTCCCGTCTTGTCGCGGCTCGCCACTTCAGGCCCTGAAGCCGGGCATTCTTTGCGCGGCATGCATCGGATTTGCCCCGGCCTCGAGATAACGCGTGATTTCGTCCAACGGCATGGGCCGGCCGAACAGATAGCCCTGCTGGACGAAACAGCCGCAACTGTTCAGCCGCAGCGCCTGGCTTTCGGTCTCGATGCCTTCGGCGACGATATTGAGTTCCAGGGCCTGTGCGAGTTGAACGATCGCCTTGACCACCGCCTCGGCCTGCCGGTCGGCGCTGATGTCCCTGGCAAAGGAGCGATCGATCTTGATGACGTCCAGCGGCAGGCGCCTGATGTATGAGAGGCTAGAATAGCCCGCTCCAAAATCATCGAGGGCGACGCGGATGCCAAGGGCACGAAAATGCGACAGGCGCTCCTCGGCCTGTTCGAAGTCGATCAGCAGCAGGCTTTCCGTGATTTCGAGCTGAAGCGCGGAGGGCGGGAAACGATGGCGCGCCAGTGTGGCGGCGATCTGTTCGACCACCGAGGACGATCGCAGGTGGCGCGGCGACAGATTGATCGACACATAGTCGAGATGACCGTCACGGATGAGCGGGTACATCTCCCGGCAGCAGCGATCGATCATGGCTCGGCCGAGATCGACGATCAGTGAACTCTCCTCGGCCAGGGGGATGAACAGTCCTGGCAGAATGAGACCCCGCTCGGCATGCTGCCAGCGTGCAAGCGCCTCCACCCCGACGATGGCATTGCTCTTGGTGGAGATGATGGGCTGGTACCACGGCTCGATCTCTCCAGCCGCCACGGCGCTGCGCAACTCCTCTTCCAAGCCCTGCCGGCTCTCGAGCTCGGCCGCCATGCCGTCGTCGAACTCGGTCCATGTCGAGCGCCCAGCCGACTTGGAGTGGTACAGGGCGACATCGGCGAAACGTTGCAGCGTCGGCGAATCCGCGGCGTCGCGGGGAAAGCCGGCAAAACCGACCGAGCAACTGACGATCAGCTGCAGGCGACCGCAATCGATGGGCCGGCTCATGGCCTTCATGACCTCCGCCGCGATCTCGCGGGCCCGCTCGCTGCGCTCCGGCGTCACGCAGATGACGCCGAACTCGTCACCGCCCAGCCGTCCCGCCACCTCGCTTTCCCCGCAGATGGCGCGCAACCGGGCCGCAACCTCCATCAGCACCGCATCTCCGACCGCGTGGCCGTAATTGTCGTTGATCTCCTTGAAGCGGTCGAGATCCACAAACAGAAGCTGAACGGAGCCGCCTTGAACATGGGCGGCATGGATAGCCGCGTCCAGATCGCGCGCGAAGCTGACCCGGTTGGCAAGCGAGGTCAGGGGATCGCGTTCGGCTAGGAACAGGGCCTGCTGGCGGGACACCTCCAGCTCGTGCGTACGATCGAGGACGCGCATTTCGAGGTCGTTGGCCAGCACCGTCAGGTGGCTGTTGGCGTTATAGAGCTCAAGCGACTTCGCCTCAAGCAGCCATTCAGCCTCTTCACGGGCGCGCTTTTCGCGTTGCAGGCGCCTTTCGAGACGCGCTACGCGGTCGACGGAGGGATCGGCTTCCGACAGCATTTAGGCTATCGCACCTGTCTTCTGGATCGAAAAACGAACGAATCTGTCGCCAGCGCTTTCGTGCTCGCTCCGGTCTATCCGCACGGTCTCGCCATAGATCTGAGCCGCGCCGAGAATGAGGCCGGAGGCAAGAGCCTCGAAGGAGCGTTTGCTGCGGTAGTCGAGATGCATTGTCCCGCTCCCGAGCCGTTCGGCCCTGAACTCCGGCAGCTCGGCATCCGGGTAGAGTTTTCGCACCTCCACATGGATGTGCCGGTCGATGCTTTCGAGAAAATCAAACAGCGTGCCCGCCGTCTTGAAAAAGTCGGGGAACGAAGCCTTGAACCGCCCGATCAGATGCTGGCCGAACAGGTCCATCAGGTCGTTTGGCGGCATATGGCTTTGCGCGGACAATGTCGTGACCAGGGACTGCATTTCCTTGTGGTCGTAGGTGCCGACAGCGGTGTAGGCGCCGCCGCTCGGCAGGTCGGAAGCCTCGATGAGATCGTCCACCGCATCCGCCCCATAGGTCTGTTCCACGAAACCCAGCAGCTCGGTGAATACCATACCCTTCATGTTGCCCTCACCCGACTGTTGGACCAGCGCCACTATGAGCCTAGGTCGTAGCACACAATGTATAATTAACAGTATAATTAAGAATGAAGGAAACGCCTTGCTGTCACGGCGAAGTTGTTGATCCAGTCGTTGCCAGAGATACCGGTAACATATGTCGCACAGGCGAACGCCGCCAAGCGACACCGCCGAATACAGGAAAGCCTCCACGACGGCGCGTACAGTGAGTTGCCATTGATGGACGCGGATCGCCATGTCTTCGGATAATTCGCGCAAGATCGCTCAACTCCGCGATCTTTTCTCCAGACTTGGCCTCGAATGTATAGTCGATCCACGACATCCCGATCTTCTGGCTTGCGACCGACGCCGGCTTTGTCGTGCGACAGCCGCGCGCAGGGCTGGGGATTTCGTGCCCGGAGAGGCGCGGCCATCCCTCTCCACCGGAGTGGCATGAGCGTTTGATGCCGGGTAAACGCGGCCGGCTGGCAGGGGCGAAGCCGTTCGCCGTGTCCAAAACATCCGTGGCGGCTTGGCGGAATTGCGCGATGGCCGGCCCATCGAGATCACGGTCGCCCGTCGCCATTCGCTGCGGCCGGCATAAATGATGTCGATACCTCGCGTCGGCTCTATTTCGGGTCTTGTGCGGACGGTGTGCTTTCCTGTAGCGAGGTCACAGGCGGGCTACAGACATTGAGAACAGTTGAGGGATTAGCCCAGATGCCTGAAGATCTTACAGAGGCCAACGCGGATTTGTTGGCGATGACCGCCGATATCGTTTCCGCATATGTGAGCAACAACCCGCTTCCGGTGTCGGAGTTGGCCCGCGTCATTGCCGATACCTACGCCGCGGTCAGCAAGCTGCATGGACCGTCCTCGCCTCAGCCGGAAGAGAAGTCCGAACCCGCTGTCCCGATCAAGAAATCGGTGACCCCGGACTTCATCATCTGCCTGGAAGACGGCAAGAAGTTCAAATCGCTCAAGCGACACATCGGCACCCACTACAATCTGTCGCCGGATGCGTATCGCGCCAAGTGGGGCCTGCCCTCGGACTATCCGATGGTCGCGGCGAACTACTCCGCCGCGCGCTCGCGGATGGCCCGGGCGATCGGCCTGGGAAGAAAGGCCGCCGAGCCCGAACCCGAGGCGCCGAAGCGTCGCAAGACCGGCGTCAAGACGAGCTGACGTCCAGGACGTGCGCCGGTCATCGACGGTCGCCTGAAACGGCGGCCGCAAGTTCCATGGAGTGACGCGTGACGGTTCGGCCAATCGTAAGGTTTCCCGACCGTCGCCTTCGCGCGGTGGCCGAACCCGTGTCGGTGTTCGACGAGGACCTGCGTCGCCTCGCCAGCGACCTAGCGGACACCATGCACGCGGCGCCCGGCATTGGCATCACCGCCCCGCATATCGGTGTTTCGAAGCGCGTCGTGGTGATCCAGGTGCCGCCGGCGGTGGAAGCTCGAACCTATGTCAATCCGGTGATCGTCTGGGCATCGGACGAGATGATCCGCCACACGGAAGGCAGCGTCTCGATGCCGGGTGTCACCGACGACATCGAACGGCATGCCCGCGTCCGGGTCCGCTATCAGGACCTGAATGGCGCCGGCCAGGTCGAGGAGGCGGATGGCCTGCTGGCGGTCTGCCACCAGCACGAGATAGACCAGCTCGACGGCCTCTTCTGGATCCAGAAGCTCTCGCGCCTGAAGCGCGACCGGCTGATCAAACGCTACGAGAAGCTGCTCCGGACGGCTTAGCCGGTCCGGATTTGGAAGCCGAAACCAGAAGCCTTCGCGTTTGGCTCCGCCGCCATACGGCCTCTTTGATCATTGCCTGACGAACGCGCCAGTGTAGGTGTGGTCGACAAGCGTATAGGTTCCAGCCAAGGTTCCGTCGGGCAGCATCCTGAAGCTGACGTCCGCGCCATTCGGGAGGCGCCCAAGCTTCAAAGTCGACCCCACGATTCTCCCGGCGCCCGCCGCCTCTCCCGGATTGTTGTCGCCCAGGACACCCCACGCATAGGTGACGGTCACCTGTCCATTCGAAGAGACGGATTGAACGGCGAGTTTTCCATCATATTGGCCGTCCAGGCGCCCCGTCCATATGCCGGAGAAAGCAGCATATCGCGCCGCGACGCCCTTGGCGGGCGGGGTGATTGTGACGGACGAATCCATGATTGCCGTGCCGGGGGAAGAAGCGGCAGGCATCGAGGCAGGCTGGGGAGGAACGGCAGCGGGATTCGACGCGGCCTCGAGACCGGGTGGCGGCGCTTGCTGAGGCGCCGACTGGCACGCCGCGAGCGCGAGCGCCGCGAAGCCAAGCACAATGTTCCGCATCAAATTCTCCACTTCGTTTCTCCGAGGCAGAACGATCATCGAGGTCCGGCATCCGGTCCTCAAACCGGATCCCCCTCCGCGGAACATTTCACATGAGGCTCATCAACAGTCCATCTCCAATCTCGGGCCTGTCCGAAAGGGCCGCCGACCGGCAGATGATTGCGTTCCACTCAATGCCCATGTCGGAAACGCCAACAGGAGTTGCCGGTCTCGGCGGATAGCCGCGGTCGAGCGTGGCGTGGCTTCTTGGCGGCTGGGCACCTCGGCCCGAACTCGACTGGCGGCCGTTCCAGTGCCGATCCCTATCGCCAGCCCTCTGCATGCCGCCATAAATCAATGAAATCAACGCGATGCATGGTGGTTCGCCGTCATCGATCTGGCCAAGAGAGCCAAGCTGTATCGTCAAGTCACTGATAAATAACGATAATGGTGGGCCCGGAGGGACTCGAACCCCCAACCAAGCGGTTATGAGCCGCCGGCTCTAACCATTGAGCTACAGGCCCCACGCGCGCTGGATTAATGTTTTTCGCATCGCGGCACAAGGCTTTCCCGATGGGCTTTCGCAGATCGCCCAAATCAGCCCATATTCGCGCCCTAGTTGAGCGTTGCGACTGGATCGCAGACCAAGGAGCTTTTTCATGACCAGACACCTTTTACCCCTCGCGCTCGCCGCTTCAATCGCCTTTCCGGCGATGGCTGGAGCCGCCGATTCGCAGCCTTCGCCCCGCATCATCGTTTCCGGTGAAGGCGAGGCCACCACGCCGCCGGACCTGGCGCTCCTGTCGCTTAGCGTCATGCGCGAGGCCAAGACGGCGCGCGCCGCGCTCGATGCCAACAATGACGCCATGGCCGCCGTGATCGCTGCGATGAAAGCGGCGGGCATCAAGGATCGCGACCTGCAGACGGCAGGGATCCAGATCAATCCGCGCTACAACTATACCAACAAGCCGGATGGCGGCCAGGATGCAGAGCTTGTCGCCTACCAGGTGACCAACACGCTTGCGGTGCGGGTGCGCGACATCGACAAGACCGGCGAAATCCTCGACAAGGCGGTGTCGCTCGGCGTCAACCAGGGTGGCGGCATTTCCTTCACCAACGACAATCCGGCCGCGACGGTCACCGAAGCCCGCAAGAAGGCCGTGGCCGACGCCGTGGCCAAGGCCAAGACGCTGGCGGAAGCCGCCGGCGTCAGCCTCGGACGGGTGCTGGAGATCAACGACCAGAACATCAGGCCGATGCCGATGGCGATCAACGCCAAGGCGTTCGACTCGGTCGCCGGCGCCGTCCCGACACAGGCCGGCGAAAATGCCTACAATGTGCAGGTCACCGTCACCTTCGAATTGAAGTAGTCGTCTTCGAGGGCAGCCAGCCGGCGGTCAATGCGTGTCGCCCAAGACCGCGCGGTGGTTTTGGGACAACGGCATCCATCAAACAAGGACCGCGTCCCCGGCGGCATCCCCGAGACCGGGCAAAAGAAAACCCCGGAGGACCTGGTCCTCCGGGGTTTTTTGCGAGCCGCACCCTTTGTCGCTGGCGGAAGGGGGCTCGCTACTCAGGGCTGCAAGTGCCCCGGACGCCTGGTGCATGTCGACTGACATGCACCGGAAAGACGCGCTTCAGCGGTAGATGACCGGGCAACCGCGTTCATTGGCGAACACGACGACCACCCGGTCGCCGCGCTGGCGGCCTACAACCTTCACGGTCGAGCGGTTCACGTCGACGATGCGGGCCCGGTAGAGGCCCATCCGCTCCGCCTTGTCGAGCGCACGCTCTGGCGAGCAGCCACGGCGCCAGCCGCGATCGTCGGGGCGGCCGCGATCGTCAGGGCGCCAGTCAGGGCGGTTGTCGCGACGGTAGAAGCCATCGTCGTCGACCGGGTAGACGCCGACGCGAGCATCCCTGTTGGTGCCGAAGCCGAGATAAAGGCTGTCGGCATGGGCCACGGGCATGGCCGCCAGCGTGCCGAGGCCAATCATGGCCGAAAGCGTCGCCGTCCTGATGGTATTGAACATGGTCTCTCTCCTTGTTGAGGCTTTCGCCCCGTCCTCGAACCTATGCACGCAGAATGCGCCCGTCTGTCTGAACTCTCCGCGAACCGGCCGTTCATTTTCGGTTCATGTGGCAGGAAGAAGGACGCGCCTGTTTTTTCGAGCGAAGCCCACTGCAAAGACGAGGAGACATGGAGCCTGTTCCATCCCGATGGAGCCGGGATGGGGCTCTATCTGCTTGTTTGAGGATGATCACCGGACAAACGGGAACCGTTTGTCCGAGAAAACCGGATTCCACACTTCGGGACCATGCTCCAGGCCTGGCCGCATTGCCGGTTTCCGCATGCGCACCGCGACAATGCAATCGCGCCAGGGCCCCGCCGCACGCTTTACCTTGCGTTTACCGTGATTTCGAAGTTCGGCTCAGGGTTCTTCTTCGAGCATATGCTCGAAATAGTCTTCCGGATCGGCCATCTCGGTCTCGTTGGCGCTCACCCGACCGCGCATCGAGATGCCGGCCTCGTGCACGGTCTCGGCGCTTCCCGAAACCAGACGGTGCCACCAGTAGAGGTCCTCGCCTTCGGCCACGAGGCGATAGGCGCAGGTGCTTGGCAGCCAGCTGATGGTGCGCACATTCCGCGGCGTCAGCCCGATGCAGTCGGGAACGCGCTGCAGGCGGTTGACGTAGTCGGAACAGCGGCAGCTATGCGCATCGAACAGCCGGCAGCCGACACTGGTCCAGTAGATTTCGCCAGTGTCCTCGTCCTCGAGTTTCGACAGGCAGCATTTGCCACAGCCGTCGCAGAGTGATTCCCACTCGGCCGGGCTCATCGCTTCCAGCGTCTTGGTTTTCCAGAACGGCGCTTCCATCATGCGGATGTGGCCCCATGGCGGTCCAAGGTCAAGCATCATGGACGCCCGAAATGCTGCGTGAACCATATGAATGTCACGAAGCCGCCTTCAAAAGGCCGGTCAAACCTCTATGGCTGCTTGCATGCTCTGCCAAACCGGAACCAATCCGGTTACCATCGGTTTGGGCACAGATGGGACCCACAAGGAGAATTTCTGATGAAACGCCAACCATGGATTCTGGCGGGGACGGCACTTGGCCTGTTGATGGCATCCGCGCCGTTGAGCGCGTACCCGCTGCAGGGCAGCGTCGCGTTCGGCCCCTCGCAAGGCACAACCATGCCGTTGCTGCTGGCCCAGTCGAATTGCGCCGAGGGCGAATCGGCGGAGGCCTGCGCGAAAAAGGAGGCGAAGCCCGAGCAGAAGCAGCCTGAGCAGAAGCAGGAGGAGCAGAAGCCTCAAAAGAAGAGCGAGCAGGCGCCCGCCGAGCAGGGCCAGCAACAGGAGCAGCCACGCAAGAAGCGCGATCAGCAGCAGCAGACCGAGCAGGCGCCGGCCCAGGCCGAACAGCCCGCGCAGGGCGAACAGCAGCCGCGCAAGAAGAAGCGCGACCAGCAGCAGACCGAGCAGGCGCCCGCCCAGGCCGAACAGCCCGCGCCGGCGAACGACAACCAGCCTGAGGCCAAACCGCGCAAGAAGAAGCAGGACCAGCAGCAGCCAGCCGAGGCCGCGCCAGCAGACCAGGCTCCGGCCACGGAGCCAGCGCAGAAGCCGGGCAAGCACAAGAAGCCTGCCGACGCCACCGAGCCCGCCGCGACACCGCAGGCCACGCCCGAGCCGACCAAAAAGCCGGCGCCCGCCGGGGAGACCGCCCCAAAGCTCGAGCCGTTGCCGGTTCCCGGCACCGAGCAGAAGCCTGCCCAGGCCGAGCAGCCCAACAAGGCAGGCGAGCAGCCCCAGACCGGCGAACAGCCGCTGGACAACACCAAGAAGCACGGCAAGAAGCCTGGCGAACAGCCGGCCAATGGCGAGCAACCCGCGACAGGCCAGCAGCCGGCAAATGGCCAGCAGCCTGCAACGGGCCAGAAGCCTGCGAATGGCGAACAGCCGGCCAACAACAACAAGCCCGCCCAGGGCGAGAATCCCGTTCAGGGCGAGGCCCCTCTCCTCGACAGCCAGAAGGACGCACAGCGCAGGGATCAGGGCGGCCAGAATGCCGGCGGCCAAGGTCAGAATGGGCAGGGCCAGAATGGGCAGGGACAGGGCGGCGGCCAAGGTCAAAACGGCAAGAAGCACAACAACCAGAACGGCCAGCAGAATGGCGACCAGGGCCAGAAGCCTGTGGTTGCTCCTGTCGACCAGGGACCGCCTCCAACCGACGACAAGGCGGCCCAGCAGGAGATCAAGCCTGAAAAGATGGTCCCGGTGACTCAGGAGCGGGGCAAGCGGATCGACCGCGCGCCTGACGAGAACATCCGCGACCGCCAGCGGCCCAAAGGCGTCGACGTGCTGAAGGAAATCGGCGACCGCGTCATCCTCCAGCTCGGCGGCCAGACGATCGTGCAGAGCAATGACGGGCCGCGCATGAACCGTGGCGCCAAGGACGTGTATTACGAGGATCTTCCGGGTGGCCGCACCCGCGAGACCGTCGAGCGCGACAATGGCACCCAGATCGTCACCATTCGCAACCGCTACGGCGATGTCGTCCAGCGTTCGCGCATCATGCCCGACGGCCGCGAATATGTGCTGAGCTATGTCGACGAGCGGCACTACCAGGACGACAAGGACTGGCGCGATCCCGGCGATGACCTGCCGCCGATGCGGCTGACCATCCCGCGTCGCGACTACATCCTCGACTCCGAGGACGTCCAGAGCCCCGATGACTACTACAACTTCCTCGAGCAGCCGCCGGTGGAGAGGGTGCAGCGCCTCTATTCGGTCGATGAGGTGAAGCGTTCGGCTCGCGTGCGCGACATCGCACGGCGCGTCGACCTCGACACGCTGAACTTCGAATTCGGTTCGTCCTCGATCTCCGACACCGAGGTGCAGAAGCTGCAAGGCGTCGCCGACGCCATGGAGAAGCTGTTGAAGAAGAACCCGGCGGAGACCTTCCTGATTGAAGGCCATACCGATGCGGTCGGCACGCCGGAAGCAAACCTTGCTCTTTCGGACCGCCGCGCCGAGGCGGTCGCCGAAGCTCTGACCAATGCCTTCGGCATCCCGCCGGAGAACCTGACGACACAGGGCTATGGCGAGGAGTATCTGAAGATCAACACGCAGGCTCCGAACCGCGAGAACCGGCGTGTCGCCATCCGCCGCATCACCTCTCTGGTGGCTCCTGTCGCAAGCAACAATTAGCTCGTGATTTCAGAAGCCTGACCTGGTTCGCGGAATCAGGATGAGAACCGCCCACCCCGGCCAGCCGGGGTGGGCGGGATTGGCCGGGCCAGATCCCGCGCTCAAGAAGATTTGTATGGGGATTCAGGCCGAATCATTGATTCGCCACACTGTCCACCCCAAATTCGTGACTGGGCTTCCCTGCCCCGTCCCGACTCCAGCGGGACGCATTGAGCCCCGCCGGCCCCTCTCCGGCGGGGTTTTTTGCTGCAGTGATTCCGACAAAGGCGCGAACCGGCCCTCAGTCCGGGTTTGCTCCAAGAAACAACCGGATAGGACATCTCGGCTCGTTCGCGAGACGGCGGACGGTTCCGGGATTTGATCTTGCAAACAGGGACAGGTTGACCGAAATACGGGCCATACCCGCGAAGAAGACCAACCGGATCCAGTCCATGAAGCGCCTTGAACTCGCCATTGAATCGATCATCCTTGCCTCGCGCTGGCTGCTGGTCGTGTTCTATCTCGGGCTCGGTGTGGCGCTTGCCATCTACGCGCTGTCCTTCGGCAAGAAGCTCTACGAGTTCGTCACCATGGCATTCACGCTGGGCGACACCGACACCATCCTGAAGATGCTGGGCTTGATCGATGCCGCGCTCGTGGCCTCGCTGGTGGTGATGGTGATCATCTCCGGCTACGAGAATTTCGTCAGCCGCTTCGAAGACCAGGACGGCGAGAGCGTGCACTGGCTGGGCACGATCGATGTCGGCTCGCTGAAGGTCAAGGTGGCTTCGACCATCGTCGCCATCTCGTCCATCCACCTGCTGCAGGTGTTCCTCAACTCGTCCTCCTATTCGACCGACCAGTTGATGTGGTTGACCATCATCCACCTCGCCTTCGTCGTCTCGGCGCTGATGCTGGCCTATATCGACAGGCTCATGGGTCTGGGAAAAACCAAGAAAGGCGAGGAAGGCTGACGAGGCCTCGGGGCGTAGCCGCGGACGCTTCAAGGTCCTGACAGGCCTGGTTTGACCGTGTTGGCGGGTGGATAGCCGTAGGCACGGGAAAATGCCCGAGAGAACGCGGCGGCGCTGCCAAATCCAACATGCCGCGCCGTGGCTTTCACGCTGTATCCCGCGACAATTTGGGCGCGGCCCAAGGCAAGACGCCACGACGTGACATAGGCGACGGGCGTGGCTCCGACGACCCTGCTGAATTGCGAAATGAAATGGCTTCGCGACATGCCGGCCATTTCAGCCAGTGTTTCAGTCCGCCATTCGTTGGCGGGGTTGTCATGTATGGCCACCAGGCATGGATGCAGGGTCGGATGAGCAAGCCCGGCCAGGAGCCCCGCCCTTACGCGGCCCATATCTATCGCGCGTCGGACGGCCAGAACGACGATGATCTCGCATAGGCGTTCCCGGACAGTCAGTGCGCCACAACGGCTATTTTCAGCCTCCATGACCAAGGCGTCCGCCAAGCCTCGTATTTGCGGTTGCTCCACCAGCGGCAAGACAAGCTCCTCGGGCAAGGCTCCGACAAGTGGGTTGGCAACCCCGCCAAAATCGATCCTGGCCGCGACGAGGACGGAAAACGCCGCGTTGCCGGGAGTGCCGCCCCGTACCCTGAGAACGATGTGCGAGACACCGTGTTCGCCATCCACCGTGACCAGGAAGAGATTTGCCTCCGCATCCGCCTTGTCCGTCACAAAGGCATGCAGCCCAAAAATCTGCAGGAATGCAGTCAGCCGGTCATGCTTTCGTGGCAAAATCGGACTTTCGATCATGTCATTCTCAATTTTGATTATCGAGATTATGCCAGATTAACATCCCTTCATAGCGACAACCAACCGCTTCGGGAATTGAAACCCTATGTCAGTCGATACCGCTGCCAAGTTCGACCCGTCACGGGCCGCTGAATACGAGACCCAGAGCAGGATTGCGCTCGCGGGCTATGAGGCCTGTCACGACTTGGCCGCCTGCATGCTCGCGGCATCGCTTGGCACGGGCTCTACCGCACGCATACTCGTGGCGGGCGCCGGCGGCACGGCGCGCGAGATTGTCTGCGCGGCCAGGCTTGAGCCGCTATGGAGCTTCGTCGCCGTCGACCCCTCGAAACCCATGCTGGACCTGGCGATGTCACGCGTCGCGGCCGCTGGCCTGATTGAGCGCACCCAACCGGTTCTGGGTGTCGTCGCCGACTTGCCTGAGGACCCCCCATTCGACGCGGCAACGCTGATCGGCGTGTTGCATCACCTGCCTGGCCACGATGCCAAGCAGGCGATTCTTCGCGACATTGCCGCACGTTTGAAAAAAGATGCGCCATTGATCCTGGCCGGCAATCACTACGCCTATGCCTCGCAACCCCTCATGATGGCGGCCTGGGCCCAGCGCTGGCGCATGAATGGAGCAACCCCGGCGGAGATCGAGATCAAGCTGGGCAAGATCCTGCAGGGAGCCGACCCGCCGCGGTCGGAAGATGCCGTGTTCGCCTTGCTTTCGGCGGCCGGCTTCGCGAGGCCGCAGCGCTTCTTTTCAAGCCTGTTCTGGGGCGCCTGGATCACCTTTCGAGGGTAATGCGGGCGCGACAACCATGCAGGTTCCTCCGATGGTTAGAACGCACTCCTGATCTTCGTGTCGGAATTGGCAAACACCTCGTCGGGCACGAAAAAGTCGCCGGCCAAGGGCCCCGTGGCGCCCGGCGAATAGATCGAGAAATCCGTGACGCCCTCGGCGCGCAGCACTTCCTCGTCGATATAGAAATTGCCCGATGTCTCGCGCGACGGCCGCAGGAAGATGGCATGGGCCGCGTCGGCCATGATGTCGGGCAAGCGGCTCATAGCCGCAACCGTCGCGCCGCCCAGCAGATTGCGCACCGCCGCCGTGTCGATCGTCGAGATCGGCCACAGCGAATTGACGGCGATGCCGTCCTTGGCGAACTCCGCGCTCATGCCCAGCGTGCACATCGACATGCCGAACTTGGCCATCGTGTAGGCGACGTGGTTCTTGAACCACTTTGCCTTCATGTCGAGCGGCGGCGCCAGATTCAGGATGTGAGGATTTTGAGCCAACTTCAGGTGAGGAATGCACATTTTGGACACCAGGAACGTGCCGCGCGTGTTGATCTGGTGCATCAGGTCATAGCGCTTCATGTCGGTCTCCAGCGTGCCGGTGAGTTGGATGGCGCTGGCATTGTTGACGCAGATGTCGATTCGGCCGAATTTTTCCACGGTCCTTGCAACCGCCTCGGCCACCTGCGCCTCCTCGCGGATGTCGCACAGCATCGGCAACGCCTTGCCGCCAGCCTGCTCGATCTCTTCGGCGGCGGTGTAGATCGTGCCCGGCAGCTTGGGGTGCGGCTCGGCGGTCTTGGCCGCGATCGTCACATTGGCGCCGTCGCGCGCGGCACGCAGCGCGATGGCCAGTCCAATCCCGCGCGACCCGCCGGAGATGAACAGCGTCTTTCCCTTGAGCGACATTTTTCCTCCCGGCTGCGTTGTGTCCTAGCGCGATCCTTGCCTGTGGCGGCTCCGGATACAAGAGGTCGCCGGGATAAGCCATGGTGACGCAACGGAGGGAGTAATCCCTCCGGCGGCATCTTGCCGCAAGATGCACCGGACCCAAGCTTTCCTAGACCAGCACCAGTCCCTGCCGCATCGCAATTGCAATCGCATCCGTGCGGTTGGCCGCGCCCAGCTTGATCAGGATCGCCGCGACATGGAATTTCGCCGTGTGCACGGAAATGTTGAGCCGCCGCGCGATCACCTTGTTGGGTGCGCCCTCGGCCAGCAGCGCCAGCACTTCCGCCTCGCGCGGCGACAGCGTCGGGCGAAGGGCATGTTCGTCGGAAGACTCATCCTCGAAGGGCTCGCCATCGTCAGGATGGAAATCATCATCGCGCACGACGGCGCGGCTGTCGTCGCGTGATATGCGATAGCCGGCCGCGGCCAGCCGCGCCGCGGCCGCGATCAGAAGATCATCGGCGCCGGCGGGCAATGTGGCGAACACCTCGCCGGCAGGCCGCTCGGTGCCGGCGCGTCCCGACAGCAGCACCCTTGGCGTGGAAGCCGGCAGGGCATGACCGCTTCTGTCGTCTACGATGGCAACGTCGGCTCTGCCGGCGCCCGCCACGACCGGCAACAGGTCCTCGCTCGCGGCAAGCGAGGCGGCCAGGCGCTCGGCGCGCGCCGCATCGCCTAGCGCGATCAACACCACCAGCCGCCGCGAGGCGGCACCGTCACTCATGATCCGGTCGATGACTGGTGCGTCCATAGGGATCCTCTCAGCTCAGCGGCTTTTCGCCGATGGTCAACGCGACATCGCGCTGCTCGCCTCCACGCACCACGCCGAGCGTCACCGAAACCCCGGCGCTGTCGGGGCCGAGCCTGCGGATCAGGTCACGCGGGCCATGCACGGCCTCGCCGTTCCACGCCACGATGATGTCGCCAAGGGAGAGGCCGGCGGCCTTGGCCGGACCGCTGTCGTCGAGGCTCATCACCATCGCGCCATGCGCGTCGCGGTCGCGCACCGGATGCAGCCCGGCGCCGAGATAGCCCCGCGCGACATGGCCCTTTTCGCGCAGCGTCGCCACCGCGCGCTCGATCGTCTCGTAGGGCATGACCAAGGCCCGGTGGCGTGGCCCGAACAGCAGCATGCCGATCAGCGAGCCCTTCGCGTCGAGCACCGGACCGCCCTCGAAGCGACCGCCCGCGCCAACAGCCAGATTGATGCGCCGGTCAATGGTGCCGCCGCGCATCGAGCGCCAGGCCGGGCCGACTTCCCCGACCGAACCCGATACGGCCAGCGCCGATCCATGGCTGTTGCCGATGGCGATGGCGATATTGCCGGGCCGTACCGCGTCGGCCCTGGTGAGCGTCGCGGCGGCGGCTGCAACCGCCGGCTTCAAGAGGGCAACGCCGGTCGAAGGATCGCGGCCGACCAGTTCGGCCTTCACCGTCTCGCCCGATGCCAGCGTCAGTTCGATCTCTTCGCCGGCCTCGACAGCCTCCTCGGCGGTGACGAAATAGCCGTCGCTCCAGTGGAAGGCGCTGGCCGTGCGATGATGATGCGTGGCGAAGCTCGCCGTTGCCGGCGCGGCCTTTGCGGCAAGGTCGGCGATGGCCTGCGAAAACGCATTCAGATTGAAGTCGCTCATGGTGATCTCCTGGGTTTTCTCATGCCCCAGATATCGCTCGACAGCGCGCCCGGAGGTACTCGCCTGACGGCTAGTTGCTGGTGTGACTGGCCATCTGGTCAGGTCGCGGCGCTTCCAGCCGCTTCGCACATATAGTCATCCCCAAGCCTGATACCACGGAGCCCAGTCCATGGCCCTCGCCGCCCCGAAATTTCGAACCGATACATTGGCCGACGGAACGCTGCTCGACGCCTATTCCACGACGGTGGCCGATGCGGTCGACCGTATCGGGCCGGCCGTCTGCCGCATCGAGCGCATCGGCGGTCAGGGCGGCCATGGCTCCGGCTTCGTCATCGCACCGGACGGGCTGGTCGTCACCAACTTCCATGTGGTGGGCGACGCCAGGACAGTGCGCGTCTCCATGCCCGATGGCGCTTCCAGCGAAGGCCGCGTGCTCGGCCGCGATCCCGACACCGACATCGCGCTGGTGCGCGCCGACGGCAGCTTTGCCGATGTGGCGCCGCTCGGCGATTCCAAGCGGCTGCGGCGCGGCCAGATCGCTATTGCCATCGGCAATCCGCTGGGCTTCGAATGGACGGTCACCTCCGGCGTCGTCTCGGCGCTCGGCCGCTCGATGCGCGCCTCGACCGGCCGGCTGATCGACGATGTCATCCAGACCGACGCGGCGCTCAACCCCGGCAATTCCGGCGGACCGCTGGTGTCGTCGGCCGGCGAGGTCATCGGCGTCAACACCGCCATGATCCACGGCGCACAGGGCATCGCTTTCGCGGTCGCCTCCAACACCGCCAATTTCGTCATCTCGGAGATCATCCGCTTCGGCCGCGTGCGGCGAGCTTTCATCGGCATCTCGGCCGACACCACCAACCTGCCGCGCCGCGCTGCACTCTTGTCGCAGGTGTCGACCAGCACGGCCGTGCGCCTGCGCAGCGTCGAGAAGGATGGCCCGGCGGCGAGAGCCGGCCTCAAGGAAGGCGATATCATCGCGGCCATCGACGGACGACCGGTGTCCGGTGTCGACGACCTCGTGCGCATGCTGGACGCCGAGAGCATCGGCCGCGAGACGTTGTGCACCGTCGTGCGCCGCACTGGCGTCAGCCAGGTGACGGTAACGCCGGTCGCGCGACGCTGATCCATGGTTACGCGCCATGGACGGCACGGCCCGTGGAAGCGGCCGGCGAACCGGCCGCCTCCACCTCGACAGGGCTACTTGCTGTATTTTGCCTTGCAGGCCGGGCTCAGCTCGCTCATGTGCTGCTTGAGGCACGACGCGACCTCGCCCATCGGGGTCTTGTGACAAAGCCGCTTGATGTCTGCCCTGCATCGCGACGACCCCATCTCGTGCGCATTGCCGTCGGCGACGCCGGCGGCAAACATGCCCATGACCGCGATAAGGGCTGCGGCAGGAATTAGTCTCGACATGGTGTTCCCTCTCTCTCCGTTGAGGAGCAGAAGCAATCACGTTAGCTCCAGCTAAGCTACTTAGCTGAAAAGGGGGGATCGCATGGCGAAGCCGCCAACAAATAGCCGCCAGTCGACCCTCGCCCACGCTCGCATGGGCAGCCGGACTCCTCGCCGGATGGGTGGAGCCTGATAGACCGTAACAGCCTAGTTGCTGTATTTCGCCTTGCAGGCAGGACTAAGCTCGCTGATGTGTTTCTTCAGGCAGGAAGCAGCCTGGCCTACAGGCGTGGTTGAGCAAAGGCGCTTGTAGTCGGGGGCGCACGGCGAGGTGGTTCTTGTGCTGTGCCCCCCTTTGGCGTCGGCCATGCCGCTGGCGCCCAGCCCGATAACACCAGCAATAACTGCGACAGAAACGGTTCTGATCATGACTTCCCTCTCCCTTGAGGGATTCAGGCAACCATTTTAGAAACTACTAATCAAGCTATTTAGAAAATATTGCCTCGTAGAGGGATGCCGCGAACCGATGAGCGCCGTTCAGGTTCCGGCCGCGCCTTGCGCATACTGAGCCAGGAATTCCTCGCTGGGCGGAATCGGCTTGATGATATCGATCAGCACGCCATTGGGATCCCTGGTGATGAAATGGCGCTGTCCGAACGGCTCGTCGCGCAAAGTTCGCAGGATCGGCAGTCCGGCGGCGCGAACCCGCGCATATATGGCGTCCGGGTCCGCAACTTCGAAGTTGATCAGCAGGCCCGAGGTCCGGCCCCGGCCCTCCTCCGGTATCGTGTCATGGTCGCCCTGGACTATGCCGAGATTGACCCGACTGCTGTCGATTGATTGCAGGTGCACGTACCACTGGCTTTCGAACAGCGGCTTGAAGTCGAAATGCTCGACATAGAAGGCCGCTGTCCCCGCGACGTCGCCGGTCATCAGCACCGGGTAGTAGCTGGTCGTCTTCATCTTTCATTCTCCCGTCAAATAACATACAGTCTGCATGTAAATTGAATTAACATACAGGCTGCATGTATGCAACAGGAATCCACGCGCCGTTCCAACCGCGACCGCACCGAGGCGACGCGCGCCGACCTCATCGCCGCGGCGCGACGACTGTTCACCGAAAAGTCCTATGCGGAGACCGGCACGCCGGAGATCGTCGCCGCCGCCGGCGTCACACGCGGTGCGCTCTACCACCACTTCGCCGACAAGCAGGCACTGTTCACCGCCGTGGTCGAGCAGGAGGCGCAGGCCGTGGCCGAGGAGATCGACCATGCCTCGCCACCTTCGCTCAGTGCCCGTGACGCACTGGTAGCCGGCTCCGATGCCTATCTCGCCGCCATGCGCACGCCCGGCCGCACGCGGCTTCTGCTGCTTGACGGACCGGCCGTGCTCGGCCGCGCCGCCATGGACGCCATCGACAATCGCCACGGCAACCGTTCGCTGCGCGAGGGCCTTGTCGCGGCGATGCGCGCGCGCGCCTTGCAAAAGCTGCCGGTGGAAGCGCTGACGGCGCTGCTCGCCGCCGCCTTCGACCGCGCCGCGCTGGCGATAGAGGCCGGCGGATCCAGCGAGGATTATCGCGCCGTTCTCATGGCGCTGATTGATGGGTTGTGTCCGGCTCATCCTCAGCCATCCGCCCCGGCTCGAACTCGTTGAAGCAGCCGAGACGGCGCTTGAACTCGTCGATCAGCCAGGCCGCCGCGGGCTTGGGGCCGCGGTCGGCACGGTGCATGGCATAGAGCGGCGCACGCGTCTCGCCATAGGGCTCAAGGTCGAGTTCCACCAGCCGGCCGCTGGCAAGGTCGTCGGCGATCAGCCAGCGCGGCAGCCCGCCCCAGCCCAGCCCTTCGCGCATCAGCGCGTGCTTGGTGTAGACATCCGTCAAGCGCCACGTGCGATAGGCGAAGACGCCGAAATCGCGCCCCTTGGTGCGCTCCGACTGATCGGTGACGACAAGCTGGGTATATTCGCGCACATCTTCGAGCGGCACAGGCTTGGGCAGCAGCGCCAGCGGGTGACCGGGCGCCGCTGCCGGCACGATGGAATAGAGCCCGATCCGCGACAGATGCACGTCGGCGGCCTCACTCATCATACCCCCGAGGCCGATATCGGCCTGCCCGTCGATGACCTGGTCGAGGATCAGGCCGAGTGAGCCAATATAGAGGCGCAGCGTCACGGTGGGAAACTGTGCTTCAAACGCCTTGAGCACCCGCACCAGCACAGGCGACGGCAGGGTCATGTCGACCGACACGGCGACCTCGGCCTCCAGTCCCTGCCTGTGGCCATCGACCCGTGAGCGAATGCGCTGCAGCATGGCAACCATGCGCCGCGCATCCTCCAGCGTCGCCCGTCCGGCCTCGGTCAGTTGCGGCTCGCGCGTGCCGTCCCGTTCGAACAGCTTCATGCCGAGCTGCTCTTCCAGGTTGGCGATGGCGTAGCTGATGACGGACTGCGCGCGGTTGAGCTTGCGGCCCGCGGCCGAGAAACTGCCGGTCTCGGCAACGGTGACAAGGACCTGAAGCTGGTCAAGCGTGGGATTGGGCTGCATTTTCAATCCATCCAGATTATGGATGGATACTATACAAAATATCCCAGTTTTTCAAATAGGTCGGCAGATCCATATAGGTCGGGACAGATCATTCCAACCCTGGAGAGCCCTCGATGTCCATCCTTCTCATCACGTCCAGCCCGCGCGGCAACGCCTCGCACTCGACCCGCGTCGCCACCGAATTCGCCAACAAGCTGCTCGCGGCCGACCCGTCGAACACTCTGGTGGTGCGCGACCTCGTCGCCAACCCGCTGCCGCATATCGATGCCGATTATGCGAGCGGCATCTACACGCCCATTGAAGCCCGCACACAGCGCCAGGCCGAAGTCGTCGGCGTTTCCGACGCGGTCGTCGACGAACTGTTTGCCGCCGACACCATCATCCTTGCCACCGGCTTCATCAACTTCAATATCTCCTCGACGCTGAAGTCCTGGGTCGACCACATTGCCCGCTCCGGCAAGACCTTTGCTTACGGCGAGAATGGCCCCAAGGGCCTCGTCACCGGCAAGAAAGTCTACATCGTCCTGGCTTCCGGCGGTATCTATTCGGAAGGCGCCGCCGTCCAGATGGACCACGCCATCCCCTACCTGCGCTCGGTGCTCGGCTTCGTCGGCATGACCGATGTCGACGTCATCCGCATCGAAGGCGTCGGCATGGGCCCTGACGCGGTGACCGCCGCGCTGGCCAAGGCGACCGCCAAGGTCGACGCCGTGGTGGCCGCAAGCCGGCAGGTCGCTGCTGCCGCGTAATCGACAAGCCACTCGAACTGAAAAAGGCAGGCGCCTCCCGCGCCTGCCTTTCTTTTAAGCGATGACATGCCTGAGCAGCCCCGCCGCGCCCACGCCGATCAGCACCGTCGGCAGCATGGAGAGGCGTGTCGCGGCAAGCACGGTGATGGCGAGTGCGGCGAGGTCGGCCGGGTTCTTCGACACGAAGTCCGGCGCGATGACCGAGATCAGCACGCAGCCGGGTGCCGCTTCCATCACCGCCGTGGCGCGGGCACTGAGCGTGCGGTTGCGCAGCACGACATAGCCGCCGATCCGCGTCAGATAGGTGACGCCGGCCATCAGCACGATGGTGAAAAGGGTGGCGGGATCGATCATGCGTCACCCGCCAGCACATAGGCCGCGATGAGCCCGGAGACCGCGCCGGCGGCTACATACCAGGCGCCGGGGACAAACAGATAGACGAGTGCCGCGACGACGAGGCTGACCAGCCAGGGCCGCGCGGCGGCAAGGCCCTTCCACATGCCGCGCATCAGCACCAGGAACACGGCCGGAAACGCCATGTCGAAACCATAGGGCTCGACATCGCCCAGCACCGGCCCAAGCATGGCGCCGAGCGTCGTGAAGGCCACCCAGGCGAGATACATCGCAAGTGCCGCGCCCATGTAGTAGCGCAGGCTGAAGGCGGGACCGACGCCAGCGCTGGCGCGCTGTCTGGCATCGGCAAGGCCGAGCGCCCAGCTTTCGTCGCACATGAAGAACAGCGCCGGAAACACCCTTCGCCGGGGCAGATGGCGCAGGAACGGCGCCAGGGCCGCGCCCATCAAAAGGTGACGGCTGTTGACCAGGAAGGTGATGGCGACGATCAGCGCGATGTGCGGCGGCGAGGTCCACAGCTGGATCGCCGCGAATTCCGATCCGCCGGCGAAGTTCAGGCCGGTCATCGCCGACAGTTCGACGACATGCAGGCCCTTCTGAGTCGCCTGCGCGCCCAGCACGAGCGCGTAGGGAATGGTTCCCAGCAACACGGGCGTGCAGGACACGATCCCGCGCCGGAACTCCGCGCCGGATCCCGTCTCCCCGGACAATGCAGCCTCGGAAATGCTCATGATCTTCCATCGGCGGGCCTAGCGGCCGCCGCTTCCTGTCAGCGTGGATATCTGTGATGTCGGCGCCCAACATACCGATGCCCGCCCGCAATTTGGTTGCGAAGATTGTTGCATCCGGTCATATTTTGGCATCTGATTTCATGAAGCTCCCCAAAGCTGGAATCGAGAGCCAATGAAGCTGGATGAGATCGACAAGCGCATCCTGCGCGCGCTGCAGCGCAACGGCCGCATGGCCAACAATGACCTGGCCGAAGAGGTCGGCCTGTCGCCGTCACCGTGCCTGCGGCGCGTGAAACTGCTGGAGGAAGCCGGCGTCATCGACCGCTATGTCGCGGTGCTCAACCCCGCCAGCGTCGGCAAGGGGCTGACCTTCTTCACCCGCATCTGGCTGAAGGCGCAGGACGAGGAGACGATCGAGCACTTCGCCACCGAGGTGGCCAAGCTGCCGCAGGTGATGGAATGCTACCTGATGCTGGGCGACTGCGACGCCATGGTGCGGGTCGTGGCCGCCGGCATCGAAGACTACCGCCGCTTCCAGTCCGAACATCTCAGCCGCATCAGGGGCGTGCAGAACGTCAAGACGGATGTTCCCAGCCAGACGATCAAGTACACGTCGGAATTGCCGCTCTGAACCGGGCAAATTGAATGCCACCGATACGTGGTTCAGTTCATCGGCATGCCTGGCGATGCCCGGCGGTTGGAGGCATGGAGGCCATCACGCGAGCATCCGGCGCCGGGCCGAACGCACGCGATCCGCGCCGCATTGGCAACGAGACGGGCTCGTCTCAGCGCTCCAGCAGAATCGCGTCGACTGCTGCATGGGTCATGCGCCATATGTGGCAATCGGCTTGCCGAACACGCCGGGCTCGGGTTTCACGCCAAGGCCGGGCAATTGCGGCACCGCAATGTGTCCCTCACGGATGACGACCGGATTCTTCGCATCGAAATGTCCGTCGATATATTCCTGGGCGATCCAGGCGCCTTCCATGCGGCGCGGCTCGACGGTCGCCGCGAGATGGACACATGCCGCCGCGATGATGTCGCCTCCCCAGGCATCGTCGCAGCTGTGCGGCAGCGAGCGGATGGCACAAAGGTCGCGCACCGCCGTCATCCTGGTGAGCCCGCCCAGTCGGGTGACCTTGAAGCCGAAGCCGTCCGCGATGCCAAGCGAGATCGCCCGCAACACCGCGTTCTGATCCTCGGTGCTCTCGTCCAGATAAACGGGATGCGTCATGCGGCCCTTGAGCGTCGCGATCTCATCCATGGTGTTGCAAGGCTGCTCGAAGACGAAGGGGATGGCCTGGCAGAGCCTGTCCAGATGGATCGCCGCGGCCACGGTCAAGCCCCTGTTGCCGTCCACAGCTAGCCGTGCCCCGTAGCCTACCGCCTCCCAGACCTTGTGGACGGTCGCCACGTCTTCTTCAAGATTGCGCCCCGCGATCTTGACCTGCAGGCGCGGATAACCCGCCTTCATCTTTTCGGCCGCGATCCTGGCTGTTTCATCCGGCGGGCCGACGATCAGCGAGTAATAAGCCGGAACACGGTCCGTCAGCGCACCACCCAAAAGCGTCGAGACGGGGACTCCCAGTTTCTGGCCGAGCAGGTCGAGAAGGGCCATGTCGAAGGCGGCCTTGGCATAGCCGTGTCCATTCAGGAGCCCGTCCATGCGCTTGGCCAGAAGCCTGATCGAGGCGATCTCCGAGCCGATGAGACCCGGAGCGATTTCGGCGATCGCGGCGCGGGCGCCGAGCGCGTGGTGCGGCTGGTAAACCGGTCCGATCGGGCAGGTTTCGCCCCAACCGGTCATACCGTCGTCCGTCACGATTTCGACAAGGGTACTATCAAGCGATGCAACGTCGTCGCTGGCCATCCGATAGGCCCCGCCCTTGACGGGCAGCGGCATTGTATAGACGTTGATCCGGTCGACGCGCATCACATCCGCGCCCTGGCCGAGCTGGGATCGTAGGGCGAATCCGCGATCACTTCGGCAGTCTTCCAGTCCCCCAATATGGCGACGTCGAGCTTCGTGCCGGGCTTGCCAAGGCGTTCGGGCAACAGCGCCAGCGCAATGTCATGCCCGAGCGTATAGCCATAGCCTCCCGACGTTATGCGTCCCACCAGCTCGCCATCGATATAGAGCCCTTCGGACGCAAGCGTGCTGGCGCCGTCGGTTTCGATCCTGAGCGTCACGGAGCGGCGTTGATCATTGCGGTCCTTGTATCTCAGGACCGCGTCGCGCCCGACAAAATCACCCTTTTCCAAGCGGATGAAACGTTCCAGCCCGCTCTCCAGCGCATTGAGTTCCGGGTTCATGTCGCGATACATGGCGCGATAGGATTTCTCCAGCCGCAGCGATTCCAGCGCATGCAGCCCGACGAGGCGCATGCCGTGCTTCTCACCCTGTTTGAGGATCGCGTCGAGCAACTGCCGCTGATAGGCCAAGGGATGGTAGAGTTCCCATCCAAGCTCGCCTTCGTAGTTGACGCGCAGCAGCCGCACATCGCTGGCAAGCCCCACATTGCCCGTCTTCACGCCGAACCAGGGAAAGCTTGCGTTCGAAAGATCGATCTCGGTGAGCGGCTGCAGCACGTCCCGCGCGTTGGGCCCGACGACCGTGAAACAGCCGCGCTCGTTGGTGACGTTCCTCAAGGATACGCCGCCGTCGGCGGGAAGCAGTCTTGAGAGATCGTCGAAATTCCAGCGCTCCGCGCGCGGCGTCGAGATCAGGTAGAAGCTGTCGTCGCCAAGGCGCGCCACCATGTATTCCGCCTGCACGCCGCCGGTCGAAGTCAGATGGTGCGCGAGAACAGTCCGGCCCGTCGCCGGCAGGCGGTTGGCCAGGATCCCATCCAGCCAGGCGGCCGAGCCTGGACCCGACACCTCGAACTTGGTCATCGGCGTCATCTCGACCAGGCCGACGGCGTTGCGCACCGCCCGCACTTCCTCGCCGACATACACGCCCTTCTCGGTCCAGCGCCAACTGTACTGGTCCTTGGCCTCGATGCCCTTGGGCGCGAACCAGTTGGGCATTTCCCAGCCATTGAGCACGCCCCAGACGGCGCCCAGCTGGGTCAGCCTCTCATAGGACGGAGCGGTCTTCTGCGGCCGGGCGGCAGGCATGTCCTGTCCCGGGTATTTTTGCTCGGCATGCGTGCCCCACGCCTCGCGGACCTTCTCGCGCGTCCACGCCTTGTTGGCATGGTCGCCGAAGCGGCGCGGGTCGAGGTCGGACGTATCCAGGCTGTTGGCGCCCTCGACGATCCGCTCCGACAGGTAGTAGCCGATCGTGCCGCCCCACAGGATGCCGCCCGGCACCCCCTCGGCCAGCCACACATTGGGCAGGCCCCAAGCCGGTCCCATCAGCGGCAGTTCGTCCGCGGTCATCTGGAAGGGGCCGCGCACATTGGCCTTGATCCCGGCACGTCCCAAGGCCGGCACCAGTTGTGTCGCCTGCTCCCAGTTCCAGGATACCGCCTCGAAATCCTCCTCGACGAGGTCGGCCCCGAACCATGCGGGAACGCCGTCCTCGGCGAACAGCTTGAGGTGTTCGGTACGCTCATAGGGACCGAACATCAGCCCGTCGCCTTCCTCGCGCAGATAGCCCTCAAAACCTTCATCGCGCAGGATCGGCATTTCGGACCGTCCCGCGCGCTTGCGCTCCACCACCTCCGGCACGGGCTCGGTGATCCAGTACTGGTGCAGGATCGGGATCGCCGGGATGTCGAGGCCAAGCAGCGCACCGGTCTGACGCGCGTAATTGCCGGTCGCGCAGACCACGTGCTCGCAGGTAATGTCGCCCTTGTTGGTCTGAACCAGCCACTCGCCGCCCGGTGTCCGCCTGAACCCTGTCACCTCGGTATTCTGATAGACTTTGCTGCCCAGGTCGCGCGCGCCCTTGGCCATCGCATGCGTCACGTCGGCCGGCGCGATATGGCCGTCATCGGGATGATAAAGGGCGCCGAGCATGTGCTTGTTGTCGAGCAGTGGGCACACGTCCCTCGCCTGCTCCGGCGACAGCAGATGCGCCCGCATGCCTTGCACCTCGGCCACGCTCATATAGCTCTTGAATTCGTCGAGCCGGTCGCGGCTGTTGGCGATGCGCAACTGGCCGCATTTGTGCCAGCCCACCGGCTGCCCGGTCTCGGCTTCAAGCCCCTCGTAAATCTCGATGGTCTTGTTGATCATCCGCCCGACATTGATGTTGCGGGTATAGGATGGGATCAACCCCGCCGCGTGCCATGTCGACCCGGCGGTCAGTTGGGTGCGTTCGAGCAGCGCCACGTCGGTCCAGCCGCGCTTGGCCAGCCCATACAGGATGCCCGCGCCAACGCATCCTCCGCCAACGATGACCACTCTGGCATGTGTCTGCATCCCCAAATCCCTCTGCTTCCGCGATGTATGCCGCCGAAGCTACAGGCGGCGAAAGCCTGTGTAACGCCTTCAAAAACTGGGGATCATGATAAATTGGACTTATGCAGCCATCTCCGTGGGTCACGCGAAAACGCGCGGCGCAAGGACCCCTATCAAGGTGTCGCCCTACCCGAACATCCTCTCGCCCTGCTCGTCGATCAGTTGCATGCCCTTCTTGATCGAGATGTCGACGGCATCGTCCAGGCCGGCAAAACGGTCGGCGCGGATGAACTTGTGCTCCTTCATCACGCCGTCGACCTCTTTCGAGACGATGCCGCAGGTCTGGTATTGCCCATCGGCCTTGTAGGGCGTGGCGCTGATCAGGAAACCCTTGTGCTCGACCTGCTTTGCCGGCGCCGCGCTCTTCGGTTCGGCAGCCTCGCCGCCACCACCGCCGCCGCCAAAAAGCTTCTTCAGAAATGACATGGGCTTCCTCCAACAGCATTCATCCCGCACCATGTAGCGTGGCGCGGGATGATTTTCAGTAGCTGTCCTTGACCAAACGGGCAAGGCTGTATCCGGCGCGGCCGGCGTCAGGTCAGCGGTGCGACAGCGCTTCCAGCGCTTCCGCGGCCGCTTCGAGAATGCTGATCGCCTCGGCCTGCTTCTCGGGCGACGCATCGACGATGTCGCCGAGAGCAGCACGCAGCCGGTGGCGGATGGCGCGGAATTCGTCGCGCGTTTCGGAGCGGTCACCACGACCGCCGCGACCCCCATGGCGCCCGCCCTCCTCGCTTTCATCGTTCCAGCCGAACCAGTCGCGCGCCTTGGCCATCTTGCGGCCGAAGCGCTCGAGATGCTCGAGCACGCCGTCGATCATCTCGCGATTGTCGGCGAGATGCGCCTGCCCGGCCTCGGTGATGGAGAACACCTTCTTGTTGCCCTCGGCCGCCGAAGCGGCATAGCCAGCCTCTTCCAGGAAAGTCAGCGTCGGGTAAACCACGCCCGGGCTCGGGCTGTAGATGCCGCTGGTGCGTTCTTCCAGCGCCTTGATGATGTCGTAGCCATGGCGCGGCGCCTCGGCCAGCAGCGAAAGCGTGATCAGCTTGAGGTCGCCGTCGGCAAGCATCCGCCCGGCGCGGAACATGTCGCCCGGGCCGCCGCGTCCACCGCCCCTGCCTCCGAAGGGGCCAAAACCGCCACCGCCGCCACCGCGACCACCGAATTTGCCGGCCATGTGCATGAAAGCGTGCTCGGCGCGTTCGCGAAAATGATTGTGTCTGTGCATTGTTTTCTCCTTGAGTTCTATCTTACGATATATCTTAATTAGGCGCATCAACCTGCCGAGTCAAGATATATCTTACGATGTATCTTGTAGCGACACCAGCCACTCGACCACGGGTTCACGAACACGTGCGGCGCGACCCGCGAAACAAACGCCGCCGCCGTTGCGAACCGTGAGCATGACCTGGCTGCAAGGCTGGGATATGAACGAGGGTGGCATCATGCCGTCGGGAACAAACAGCAAGACCGCACTGGTATTGGCGGGCGGCGGTAGCCTCGGAGCGGTGCAAGTCGGCATGCTGAAGGCACTGGTCGCCAACGGCGTGGCCGCCGACTTCGTCGTCGGCTCAAGCGTCGGCGCCATCAACGGCGCCTACTACGCGGCGGCCGCCACGGTCGAGAACATGGCACGACTTGAAACCCTTTGGCGCGGCATCACCCGCAACGATGTCTTCCCGGTCAGCTGGCGCTCACTGCTGGGCTTCGCGCGGCGGCGCGATTTCCTCTCCGGCTCGCACGGCATCCGCGATCTGGTCGAGCGGCATCTGCCCTATCGCAATCTCGAGGATGCACCGATCCCCGTCCACGTCATCGCCACCGATCTGCTTTCCGGCGAGGCGGTGGTCCTGTCCAGGGGCAATGCGGCCGACGCGATCGCCGCCTCGAGCGCGATCCCGGTGGCCTTCGCGCCGGTGCGCATCGGCGGGCGCTTCCTGATCGACGGCGCCGTCACCTCGAACACGCCGGTCCGTGTCGCCGTCGGCCTCGGCGCACAACGCCTCATCGTGCTGCCGACCGGATTTTCCTGCAATCTGCACGCACCGCCGCAAGGGGCCGTGGCCAATGGCCTGCATGCCCTGACGCTGCTGATCGCGAGGCAACTGGTGCGTGAACTCGATACCTTGCCCGGCGATATCGACTACGCGATCGTCCCGTCGCTGTGCCCGCTGGCCGGCTCGGCTTACGATTTCACCCGCACCGCCGCACTGATCGACGACGCCGAAAGATCCACGCGTAGCTGGATCGAGGCGGGCGGATTGTCGGCACGCGCGGTCCCCGACCAGCTGCGCGCCCATTCGCATCACCATGACCGGGAATGAGAGCCGGCTTTCGAAAACATCCGCCCAAATCAATGCGATGGAACCGCATCCCGATTCAACGTCTGAGCCCCTACCAACGGCCCTTGCGACGGTTCCAGGCATAGAGAAGATCGGCGAAACGGTCATAGGCCAGCCGTGTCAACGGCAAGACAATTGGATTCCCGAACAGGCTCGCCAGCCAACCCTCTCCCGGCGTTGCCGCCCAAACCGCAATCGCGACATCGGCGCCGACGAGCAACCGGCCATCCGCATCGGTTGCATGCAGCCGGCGGCGAATGTCCTCCAGCGTGGCGCCAAATCCGGCAAGCGCTGCCGGCTCCAGATTGATGTCGCGAAATTCAATACGCCCGGCCTTGACCGCCTCGATCAGCCGCCGCTTCTGCCGGCTAATGCCGGCATCGCAGACCGGACAGCGCGTGTTGTACTAGACGATCAGCGAAGGTTTGGACTTTGTCACTTGCGCATGGCTGCCTTGGGACCGATGCATTTGTTGTCACGAAACAGCGCCCATTCTTCGCACAGGCGTCCGTTGGGCAGGCGGCAGAACCCATATTGGTTGCCCGCCTTGTCCTTCCAGGCCACGAAGCGTCCGCCGACCGCGCCACAATGGACCGATGCGGGATTGGCCAGGCCGACAGGTTTCGGCATGGCGGCTCCGGCATTGATGGGCAGCAACGACAATGCGGCAAGACTGACAGACAGTATCGACATGTTCCGCATCGCGCTTCCTCCGCCCCCCATGTCCAGCACGACGAAGCATCGCGTCCTGCGACAGCCGCAACTATGCCAGAAGACGTGACTGGAGCGCCAGATCAGGCGCCGTCGAGCCGGGACCTGATCATCGATGAGCAAGAACCTCCGTCGATCGCACCATCAAAGCGACGAGACGATCTCGCGGTAGGCAAATTCCGGGAAGGCCTTGAGCGTGCGCGTCCTGACGCTGCCGCCCGCACCCAGCATCAGCGCGAAACGGGCGAGCACCGCGTCATCGGGCGCTTCGACCACCGACACCATGTCGTATTCGCCCATGGTGAGGTAGAACGACTTGAACGAACCGCCCATCTCTCCCAGCTGCTTCCTTGCGGCATCGAGCCGCTTGGGCGAATCGCGCACATTCTTTGCGCCCTGCTCCGTCCAGTTCATCAGCACGATGTAAGTCGTCATGGCACACCTCCCTCCGGGCCACGGAGCACGGCGGTCAGTCATGGACCTTCGCCGGGGCGGGCATCCGGGTTATCGCCCAGAATATGCATCCGAACTAAAGTATCCTCCCGCGGCGGGCATCCTGCAAGGATTACCGGGGCGACGTTGTTGCCTGGAAGAAAGCGGCTTCGGCCAGCCGGACCCCGACAAGCGCCGCCATATGCCGCGCCTGTGGCTGTCAATTCCCGGCGACCGTCCCCTCCCCGAGTGCTTCAGGCAGCGCGATGGCTCGATCGAGATCAGCGACCGGGGCGGCATCATCGTCAAGGGAACACGGCTGAACGTGCCGCTGTAGCGCATGGCGAGGAACCGGTTGCAACGAAAAAGGGCGCCTCGATGGGCGCCCTTGATCTTTCTGCGATAGGTAGGTCTCAGCTATCCAGGAAGCTGCGCAGCTTGCGCGAACGGCTCGGATGCTTGAGCTTGCGCAGCGCCTTGGCCTCGATCTGGCGGATACGCTCGCGGGTAACCGAGAACTGCTGGCCTACTTCTTCCAGCGTGTGGTCGGTGTTCATGCCGATGCCGAAGCGCATTCTGAGCACGCGCTCCTCGCGCGGCGTCAGCGAGGCCAGCACGCGCGTGGTGGTTTCGCGCAGATTGGCCTGGATCGCCGCGTCGATCGGCAGGATCGCCATCTTGTCCTCGATGAAGTCGCCCAGATGCGAATCCTCCTCGTCGCCCACGGGGGTTTCGAGCGAGATTGGCTCCTTGGCGATCTTCAGCACCTTGCGCACTTTTTCCAAGGGCATGGCGAGCTTTTCGGCCAGTTCTTCCGGTGTCGGCTCGCGGCCGATCTCGTGCAGCATCTGGCGCGACGTGCGCACGATCTTGTTGATCGTTTCGATCATGTGCACGGGAATGCGGATGGTGCGGGCCTGGTCGGCGATCGAACGCGTGATCGCCTGCCGGATCCACCATGTCGCGTAGGTCGAGAACTTGTAGCCGCGGCGGTATTCGAATTTGTCGACCGCCTTCATCAGGCCGATATTGCCTTCCTGGATCAGGTCGAGGAACTGCAGGCCGCGATTGGTGTACTTCTTGGCGATGGAGATGACGAGACGCAGATTGGCCTCGACCATTTCCTTCTTGGCGATCGCGGCTTCGCGCTCGCCCTTCTGCACCTGGTTGACGATCTTGCGGAATTCCAGGATCGAGATCGCGGTTTCGGTGGCCAGATGCTGGATTTCGGCGCGCAGGTCGCGAATGGCGTCCCGCTCGTTCTTGGTGAATTCCTTCCAGCCGCGCGAGGTCAAATTGCCGATGGCGCGCGTCCAGTTGGGATCGAGCTCGGAGCCCTGATATTCCTTCAGGAACTCCTCGCGGCGCACGCCATAGCTTTCGGCGAGGCGCAACAGCTTGCCCTCGTTCTGCACAAGGCGCTTGTTGATGTCGTAGAGCTGCTCGACCAGCGCCTCGATGCGCGCCGTGTTGAGCGACAGCGACTTCACCGCCTTGATCAGCTGGTCCTTCAGCTCCTTCAAGCGGCGGTCCTGGCTGGGCGACAGCGTGCCAGCGGCCGCCAGGCGGTTCTCGACCTGCTGGTCCTGCAGCTTGCGCAGCTTCTTGTAGGTGTCGGCGATGACGTCCAGCGTCTCCATCACCTGCGGGCGAAGTTCGGCTTCCATCGCCGCCAGCGACAGGCTTGCCTCGTCCTCGTCTTCCTCGTCATCGTCGCCCATGCCGCGCGTGTCGGCGCCGACATTGGTGATGTCGTCTTCATCGTCGCGTCCACGGCGCGACTTTTCCTCGACCTTGGGCGCTTCCTCGACGCGCTCGACCACCGGCGCCTGCTTGGCCTCGGGGCCGGCATAGGTCGCTTCGAGATCGATGATCTCGCGCAGCAGGATCTTGGATTCGTTGAGCTCGTCGCGCCAGATGATGATGGCCTGGAAGGTCAGCGGGCTTTCGCACAGGCCGGCGATCATGGTCTCGCGGCCGGCCTCGATGCGCTTGGCGATGGCGATTTCGCCCTCGCGCGACAGAAGCTCGACCGAGCCCATTTCGCGCAGGTACATGCGCACCGGATCGTCGGTGCGATCGGTCGGCTCTTTCTTCGTGGTCGTGGCGGCAACGGCGGTGCCGGTCTGCTCGGCCAACTCGTTGGCGTCTTCCTCGGCGTCGGCCGCGGAGTCGGCGGCTTCGGGCTCCTCGCCCTGCTCGTCGTCCTCGACCACGTTGATGCCCATGTCGGACAGCATCGCCATCGTGTCCTCGATCTGCTCGGAGGTCACTTCTTCCGAGGGCAGCACCGAATTCAGCTCGTCCATGGTGACATAGCCGCGCTTCTTGGCGGCCTTGATCATCTTCTTGACAGCATCATCGGAAAGGTCGAGCAGAGGGCCATCTGTGGCGCCTTCGCGTTCGGTCTCGACCTCTTCCTTTTCCTTTGTCGCCATTCTTTATCTTCTCCAAGCGGCTCTGTTTCGAAGCCGCGTACGCTGCCGGACCCGTCTCATTTCAATGCGCTCGCTCAAAAACGCATTTCACCGGGTCAGTAACTGCATCGACTCATTTGTTTGGTGCATGTCGTTGCCCAAAAACCAGTTTCCACTCTTGAGCGACATGCATTAAGTCCAGATTAACCCTGATATCTGTGGCAGGCTGCCTGCCTGTCCAGTGACCAGTACCTCACATCGCTGCATTCCCGTCGATGCGGGTGCGGGTTAACGTTTCGAATCGTCCTGATTCCGCCATTCTGCCGGAAGGTCAAGCGCCTCTCGCATGATTCGCCTTAAAAAAGCGAATCAATTACCCGACTTAGCGCGCAGTACACCCGGATGGTTGCACGGCAGCGCCTCCACACTTTCACGCTCTTACCCGGGCCGGTTCCGTCCCGATGGACCGGAAAAGGCTCTGTCTTTCCTTGGTGGAAGCATGATCCCGTCCTGGGACCGGTTCCTGCTTTTCAGGGTCACCCTTAGGCGCGCCCGCCTCTGCCCGAGGAGACGCCAAACCCTTCGATCAACGCTTCCGTCGCCTGCACATCGCGAAATTGAGCCTGAATTTCGATGAGGTGCCGGTAATTTTCATCCGTGGGATCGCTGGCAAGCGCCGCTTCCGCCTGTTTCAGTTCCTTATGTAAGGTGCGCGCGCTGCGCTGCAAGTGCAACGCCTGGCTGAACGCGTCACGGGCATCCTCGATCGCGGCGGCCTCCAGCGCCGGCCATTGCCGCGCCCGCCGGATCAGGCCCACGGCCCGCTCCCAGATCTCGCCGCAACCGGCGCGTTCGATTGTCGCGATCACCGCTTGGCGGTCATCGGCCATGTCGTGCGCCATCGCGTCGAGGATTGCGGCGTGCAGCCGCGTGAGGTCGGAATTGGCGAGATCGAGAAACTCGATATGGGCGAAATTCTCGTCGATCAGCGCCGGGTGGTTGACCAATGCGACGATGATCGTCGCCTCGCGCACCGACATCCCCTCGCTGCCGCGCTTGACCAGCGCCGACTGGCCGAGGCTTTCGGTGATAGCCATGCGGCCGCTGCCAGCCTTGGCGAATTGTCCGCCGGGTACGGGCTTGCCCTGGCCGCGCTCGCCTTGCCGGCCGCCATCCTGGCGGCCCTGCCGCGCATTGCGCTGCGCGCCGAAGAAGCTCAGCACTCGCTCGCGCATTTCCTGCTGGTAGTGATAGCGCGTGCTTTCGTCGCGGATGCGGCTGGCGAGTTCCTGCAGCGTCTTTCCCAGTTCCGCCCGCCGCTCCGGCGTGTCGAAGACACCGCCCGCCGTCTCGCGCATCCACAACAGGTCGACCAGGGGCCGGGCATCCGCGAGCACCGCCCGGAACGCGTCGGGACCTTCGGCCTTGACCAGATCGTCGGGATCCTTGCCTTCGGGCAGCAGCGCGAAACGCGCCGAGCGTCCGGCCTGCACCGAAGGCAGCGCCATGTCGGCGGCCCGCCACGCCGCCTTGAGGCCAGCCTTGTCGCCGTCAAAGCACAGCATCGGCTCCGGCGCCATGCGCCACAACAGTTCCAGCTGGTTTTCGGTGAGCGCGGTGCCCAGCGGCGCCACGGCATTCTCGAACCCGGCCTGCGCCAACGCGATCACGTCCATGTAGCCTTCGACGGCAATGACCGTGCCGCCCTTTGCCAGCGACTTGCGGGCACGGGCGAAATTGTAAAGCACATTGCCCTTGTGGAAGAGCTCGGTGTCCGGCGAATTCATGTATTTGGCCAGCGCGTCGGGCGCCAGCGCCCGCCCGCCGAAGGCGATGATCTTGCCGCGCGAATCCGGGATCGGGAACATGATCCGGTCGCGGAACCAGTCATAGGAGACTGGAATGTCGTCGCCATGGCGCACCAGTCCGCAGGCTTCGATGTCGGCCTTCGGCACGCCCCTGGCGGCGAGATGTTCCTTCAGTGCGTTGCGGCTGTCGGGTGCGTAGCCCAGCCGGAACGATTGCTGCGTCGCCGGCGTAAGCCCGCGATCCCTGAGATAGGCGCGGGCCTTGGCGCCTTCCGGTCCCTGCAGCCTCTCCTGGAAGAAGGCGGTCGCCATCTCCATGACATCCGTCAGGCTGGCGCGTTCCTTTTCGCGCCGTTCCTCCTGGACATCGCGAACCGGCATCGGCACGCCGGCCATGTCGGCGATCTTCTCGACCGCTTCGGGAAAGCTCATTCCGTCAAGCTCGGTCAGGAACTTGAAATGATCGCCCGATACCGAACAACCAAAGCAGTGATAACGGCCCTTCTTGTCCTCGCAATGGAAGGAAGGGCTCTTCTCGCCATGGAACGGGCAGCAGGCCCAGTAGTCGCCACGCGACGCATTGGTCTTCTTCCTGTCCCATGCGACGCGCTGGCCGATCACCTGGGAAATCGGCACGCGGTCGCGTATCTCGTCGAGGAAGGCGGGCGGAAAGCGCATGGGGAAACTCGGTTCCCTTCCATATAATCACGCTGGAGGTCTCCTACGACCCCTAATGCAGCCCATACCCGGTTTCCACAGGGCAAAAAAGAAGGCGACCGTCCGAGGCCGCCTCCTTTCCAATCCAGCGCTGAGCCGGGACTTACCGCGCGGCGATCGCGCCAAAGATGATGCCCGAGACGATGGAGACCAGCACGTAGTCGTTGCCGACGCGGATCCACTCCTGGCCGGGGCCCGGACGGCGCAGGCCGTAGCGGTGATAGTCGCGGACCGGCTGATGACGCTTCCAGTTGGAGTATTTCTGGCCATTGCGCCAATGGCTGCGCTTGACGGTCTCCTTCTTGATGACGCGCTTCTTCACGTCGCGGTGCTGGCCAGGCTTCTGCCAGTCGACCTGGGTCAAATTCGACCGTGGCGCGACCGGCGCATTCATCGGCGCGGCCTGCCCCTGCAGGGCGCTGGCGGCGAGCATCGAGACGGCCATGACGGAAAGGACAATGCGTTTCATGAGAGGTACTCCTTGGTTGTCGATGCCCATGGAATAGCGACTGGCGGATGAACTGAAACTGAACGCCACCATTACGATTGTGTAATGTTTTCCTATATTTAAGATCGCTAATTCAACACAGTTGGAAACCAGGACCACAGTTTCGCCGGGCATCGGCACTGTCCGTCCGGTCGCGTCCAAGACGAGATGTGCTGTCAGTGCGGCATCGTTGGAAAATGGGTCCAGTTCCGACACGTCTGGTCGCCAGCCAACAATCTGTCGCAGTGGACAATAATTATTATCCGGCTAAAATAAAATCCACCTGATATCGGTCTACGCCATGCTCAAGATTCGCATCTTCGTCCATCCAGCTCCGCTTGCCGTCGCGCCTTCGGCGCCAGTCGGCCCCTTGAGGCTGGCATGAGCGGCTCCGTCGTCCTGCTTCACCTTGCCGGTGCGGTGGCCTTGATGCTGTTTGCCACCCGCATGGTGAAGACGGGCGTCGAGCGTGCCTATGGCGACGTGCTGCGCCACAAGCTGCGCGCCACCATGCGCAACCCTCTGATGGCGGTGCTGGCCGGGTGCGGCCTGTCCATCGCCTTGCAAAGCTCTACCGCCGTGACGCTGCTGGTCGGCTCCTTCGCCGGCTCCGGCATCGTTTCGGGCGCCGCTGGCCAGCTCGCCGTACGCGGCGCCGAGATCGGCTCGGCGCTGGTGGTCAAGCTGCTCACCTTCGATCTCACCCTGCTTGTGCCGCTCTGCCTGATCGCCGGCACGGTGATGTTCATGGCCACGGAGCGTCGCGACTGGCGCCAGACCGGCCGCATCCTCGTCGGCATCGGCCTGCTGATCCTGTCGCTGGAGATGATCGGCCAGGCGTCCGAGCCGCTGCGCAACAGCCAGTTGCTGCCGGTCATCCTCAATTACTTCTCAAGCGATTCAATCACCGCCTACCTGCTGGCGGCGTTGATCACCTGGCTGTTCCAGTCGAGCATCGCGGCGGTGCTGCTGATGGCGACGCTTGCCGGCCGCGGCCTGATCAGCCCCGAGCTCGGCCTGGTCCTCATCCTTGGCGTCAATCTCGGTTCCTCGCTGATCGCGCCCATGCTGACCCGCTCCGCCGGGCCGGCGGTGCGCGTCGTGCCGATCGGCAACCTCCTGATGCGCGGGCTGGGCTCGCTGATCATCCTGGTGCTGTTCATGATCTTCAAGCCGCATGTCGGCTTCCTCGGCGCTACGGCGTCGGACCAGATCGTCAACGCCCATATCCTCTTCAACGTCATCATCCTGCTTGCCGGACTGCCGCTGGCGGGTGTGGTCTACCGCGCTTCCGAGAAGATCGTGGCGCTCGGCACCAAGCCGGCGCCGACGGCATCGATCGACGTCATCGAACTGTCGGCGCTCAACGAAAGCGCGCTCGACGTGCCAAGCCAGGCGCTGGCCAACGCCACCCGCGAGGTGGTGCGCGTCTGCGAGACTGTCGAGATCATGCTCAAGCGCATCATCGAACTGTACGAGAGCGCCGATAGCGACAAGATCAAGGCGCTGGCCGCGCTCGACGACCGCGTAGACAGGAAGCACGCGGCGATAAAGCTCTACCTCGCCAAGCTGACCAAGAATCCGCTGACCGAGGACGAGGCGCTGCGCTGCCAGGAACTGATCGGCGCCTGCGTCAAGCTGGAGCAGGTCGGCGACATCATCGTGCGCAACATGCTGGTGCATGTGAAGAAGAAGCTCGAGCACGGCCTGGAGTTCACGCCAGAGGGTTGGCGCGAACTGTGCGCGTTCCACGCCTCGGTGCTGGCCAATGCACGGCTTGCCTTCAACGTGCTGGTGTCACGCGATCCCGAGACAGCCCGCCAGCTGGTGCTGGAAAAGGACCAGTTGCGCGACCGCGAGAAGGCAACCAGCGCCAGCCATTTCGAGCGGCTGCGCGACGGCACCGCCAGGAGCGTCGAAACTTCGTCGATACACCTCGACACCATCCGCGACCTCAAGCAGATCAACTCCCTGCTGGCCTCGATGGCCTACCCCGTTCTGGAAGAGCGCGGCCTGCTCACCGGTTCACGGCTGAAGGCAAGCTGAGACGCTGACGCTGTTCTCCCTTCTCCCCTCGCGGACGAAGGTGGCCTCGCAATGCGAGCTCGGAAACACCAACGCCTCATTCCTTCCAGCACCAGGCTCGCCGGCAAAATAGGTTTGCACCGTTTCCACCGAAAAGACTAAGCATGGGGCGCGGGCTTTCGGAGGACATCGTTGGATACCCATTCGCGCAGTTTTGCCAAGGCGCTGTCCTGGCGCGTCACCGGCACCATCGACACGCTGATCATTTCCCTGGTCGTCACGGGAAGCGTCAAGCTCGCAGCCACCATCGGCGTAACGGAGGTCTTCACCAAGTCGATGCTCTACTATTTCCACGAACGGGCGTGGTTGAGAATCCCCTATGGGCGCAGGCTGCGGCCCGGCGGCGACAAGCTGCCCTGAAACGCGATATTCTCGTCCGAAGATTGGGGACACCGATGACAATCCTGGACTCGCTCGAAAATGACATGAAGGCATGGCGGCATGATCTGCACGCCCATCCCGAATTCGGCTTCGAGGAAAAGCGTACCAGTGCCTTCGTGGCGCGAAAGCTCAGGGAATTCGGCCTCGACGAGGTGGCCGAAGGCGTTGGCGGCACCGGTGTCGTTGGCACGCTGCGGCGCGGCACCAGCAACCGCGCCATCGCGCTGCGCGCCGACATGGATGCGCTCAAGATCACCGAGCAAGGCGATCATGCCTATCGCTCGCGCACACCCGGCGTGATGCACGCCTGCGGCCATGACGGCCACACCAGCATGCTGCTCGGCGCCGCGCGCCTGCTTGCCGACGAAGGCGGCTTCGACGGCACCATCCGTTTCATCTTCCAGCCGGCGGAGGAGTGGGGCAAGGGCGCCCTCGCCATGCTCGACGACGGGCTGATGCAACGCTTTCCCTTCGACGAGATCTACGGCCTGCACAACATGCCGGGCATTCCGGTCGGGCATTTCCACACCCGCGCCGGCCCGCTGATGTCGGCGGAGGACAATTTCGAGATAACGCTGCGCGGCGTCGGCGGCCACGCATCGCGGCCGCAACAGGGCCAGGAAGTTCTGGTCGCCGCCTGCGCCCTCGTCGTCAGTCTGCAGACCATCGTGTCGAGGCGGCTGAGCCCGACCGACACCGCCGTCGTCTCGGTGACCGAACTCATCACCGACGGCACCCGCAACGCCCTGCCCGGCCTCGCCCGCATCCTTGGCGACGCACGCAGCTTCCGCCCTGAAGTCAGCGCCGAGGTCGAAAGACAGATGCGCATCATCGCGCAGGGTACGGCGCTGGCCTACAGCTGCGCCTTCGAAACCGCCTACAGCCGCGAATTCGTGCCGCTGATCAACGACGCCGAAGCCACCGATGTGGCACTTGCGGCGGCGGCAAGCGTTTTCGGCGCCGATGCGACCAGCGGCGTATCCGAGGTCAACACCGCGTCGGAGGATTTCGCCCGCTTTCTCGACCATGTGCCGGGCTGCTTCGCATTCATCGGCAATGGCGAGACTTCCGCGCCGCTGCACAATCCGACCTTCGACTTCAACGACGCCGCGCTCATGGGCGGGATGCGCTTCCACGCCGCGATCGCGCGCCACCGCCTGCCGGTGGGCTGACCGGGCTCACGCGATCACCCGCGAAATCGCGATCAAGAAAAGCTAAAGCGGCGTCGACAATTTCTCGATTGCGGGCAATACGCATTCGTGATTTGAGGCGCTTCGCTCCAGGAATGCCCGCATCATGTCGCTTCCCCTCATCGCCCTGTTCATCGCCGCTTTCGCCTTCGGCACAACGGAATTCGTCATTGCCGGCGTCTTGCCGCAAGTGGCCGAAGGGCTGGGCGTTTCCGTCCCCTCCGCCGGCTACCTAGTCTCCGGCTATGCCTGCGGCATCGCCATTGGTGGCCCGCTGCTGGCGCTCGCCACCAAGAGGCTGCCGCGCAAAACCTTGCTGCTCGGTCTAGCCGTCGCCTTTACCATCGGCCAGGCGGCCTGCGCGCTGGCGCCCGACTTCACCTCGATGCTCTTCCTGCGCATCGCGGTCGCCGTGGCGCATGGGGCCTATTTCGGCGTCGCCATGGTGGTGGCCGTCGGCCTTGTGCGCGAGGACCAGCGCGGCATGGCCGTCGCGGTCATCCTGTCGGGCCTCACCGTCTCCAACGTCATCGGCGTTCCCGCCGGCACGGCGATCGGCAACATCTGGGGATGGCGCGCGACGTTCTGGGTCATGTGCGCTCTGGGCGTCGCGGCAACGCTGGCCATGGCAGCCCTCCTGCCGCGCACCACGGGATCGTCCACGAAACATGTCGGCCTTGCCCGCGAGGTCCGCGTGCTGGCGCGCCAGCAGGTCTGGACCTCGCTTATCCTGATGCTGATGCTGATGATCGGCCAGTTCGGCCTCTTCACCTACATCACCCCGACGCTGCTGGAAGTCACCGGCCTCGACGAGAACCTGATACCCTGGGTGCTCCTGCTCAACGGCGTCGGCGCCACCATAGGCGTCTTCCTGGGCGGCAAGCTTTCCGACTGGAAACTGATGCCCTCGCTCATCACCATGCTGCTCCTGCAGGCGGTGACGCTGGCGGTGATCTATGTGGTCAGCCCCTATCCCGTGCCGATGATCGTGGCGATCGTCATCTGGGGCGGCCTCAATTTCTCGATCGGCACGCCCATCCAGACCCGCATCCTGTCGTGGACGGCGGATGCTTCCAACCTTGCTTCATCGCTGATCCCTTCGGGCTTCAATGTCGGCATAGCGCTCGCCGCATCGCTGGGCGCCGCCATGCTCAATGGCGGCTACGGCTATCGCAGCCTGCCGCTGCTCGGCGCCTTTGCCATGCTGGTCGCCGTGATCGTCGCCGTCATCTCCCATGTCTGGGAAAGCCGGAGCAGCGCGACTCCGCCCGTGCCCGCCGCCGCCGAGTAGTCGCGTCTCACCCACGCCAGCGCAACAGGCGCATGGCGTTGGCGGTGACCAGCACGGTGGCGCCGGTATCGGCGAGGATCGCCGGCCACAGGCCGGTGATGCCAGCGATGGTGGTGACCAGGAACACCGCCTTCAGGCCCAGCGCCACGGTGATGTTCTGGCGAATGTTGGCCATTACCGACCGCGACAGGCTGATCATGCGCCAGACATCGGTGACCCGGCCATGCAGGATCGCGGCATCAGCCGTTTCCAGCGCCACATCCGTGCCGCCGCCCATCGCGATGCCGATGTCGGCGGCGGCGAGCGCCGGCGCGTCGTTGATGCCGTCGCCGACCTTGGCGACCTTCAGCCCTTCGCGCTGCAATTCGCCAACGATGCGCTGCTTGTCCTGCGGCAACAGCTCGGCCCGCGCCTCGATGCCAAGCGAGGCGGCGATGGCCTCGGCCGTGCGCCGGTTGTCGCCTGTCAACATCACCGCCCGGATGCCCTCGCCCTTGAGCGCCGAGATCCCGGCGGCCGCATCCGGCCTCGGCTCGTCGCGCATGGCGATCAGCCCGGCAATCATGCCATCGGCCACCAGCACGGAGACCGTCTTGCCCTGGCCGTTGAGGCTCTCGATCGCCAGGCGCTGCGCCTCGGTCATTTCAGCGCGTTCCTCCGCCGCCTGGCCGGAACCGAGGAACACAGCGACACCGCCGACAGTGCCCTCGACGCCCTTGCCCGAGATTGCCTTGGCCGCCAGGGCCGGCGTCACCTTGACCTTCTCAGCTTCCGCCTTGCCCAGGATCGCCACCGCCAACGGATGGCTGGAGCCCTGCTCCAGCGAAGCCGCCAGCGCCAGCGCATCGCGCTCATCGCGGCCATAGGCAACCACATCGGTGACCACCGGCTTGCCCTGCGTCAGCGTTCCCGTCTTGTCGAAGGCGACCGCCGTGATCTTCGAAAAGCCTTCCAGCACCGAGCCGCCCTTCATCAGCAGGCCGCGTCGCGCACCCGTCGCAAGGCCGGCGGCAATCGCGGCGGGTGTCGAGATGACCAAGGCACACGGGCAACCGATCAGCAGGATCGCCAGGCCCTTGTAGATCCATTCGTTCCAGTCGCCGCCGATCAGCAATGGCGGCAGCAGCGCCACCAGCGCGCCGACCACCAGCACCGCCGGCGTGTAGTAGCGTGAGAACCGGTCGACGAAGCGTTCGGTCGGCGCCTTGGCCTCCTGCGCCTCCTCCACCAGCCTGACCACGCGGGCGATGGTGTTGTCGGAGGCGGCGGCGGTGACCCGCACCTTGAGCACGCCGTCGGTGCTGATCGTGCCGGCGAAGACGGTTTCCGCGACGCCCTTGCGCTTCGGCGTGCTCTCGCCGGTCACCGGCGCTTCGTCGATATCGCTGGAACCCTCGACGATCTCGCCATCGGCCGGAATGCGGTCGCCCGGACGCACCACGATGATGTCGCCGACGCCGAGTTGCTCGGCGGGTACCTCGACGGTGCGGCCTGCCCGTTCGACAAGCGCCGTCTTCGGCACCAGGTCGGCGAGCCCCTGGATGCTGGCGCGCGCCCGGCCGGCGGCGACGCCTTCCAGCATTTCGCCGATCAGGAACAGCACAACCACGGCGGCGGCTTCTTCCGTGGCGCCGATCATCACGGCGCCGACGGCGGCGATGGTCATCAGCATCTCGATCGAGAACGGCGTACCGGCCAGCGCCGCCATCAACGCGCGCCGGGCGATCGGCACCAGCCCGACCAGCAACGCCGCGAGGAATGCCCAGCGTTCGGCCACAGGGAACACATGACCGATCGCGTAGGCGGCGAGAAGTGCCGCCGCGCACCCCAGCGTCAGCATCGCCCGGCGCGTGCGCCACCACGCCTGCCCCGGTTCGGCATCGCCGTGAAGGTGGGCAGAGCCGGCTGCCTGCTGGCCGGCCGGCTCGATGCCATGATCGTGGCCCGCGTGATCGTGACCTTCGTGATCGTGGCCCTCATGGTCATGGTCGTGATCATCGTGGTCATGATGCCCACGGTCATGCGCCTTGGCCGCTGCAGCGCGGGTCCCGGCTTCGGCCTTGACGATGCCGTAGCCCAGGCGCGCGACCTGCCGCAGCACCTTGTCCTCTGGCAGCACGCCGCCATGGCTGACCGTCATCGAGGCGCCGGTCACCGAAACCGAGACATCGGCGACCCCATCGAGACGGCGCACCGCCGTATCGATCTTGGCCGCGCAGGACGCGCAATCCATGCCGCCGATCTTGAACCGCGTCTGCTTGAGGGGAGCCGTCATCACATCACCTGTCTGTTTTTTGACCCGCGCGACCTGCCGCCGCATGGGTCTTGAATCCTAATGACGTCAGATGTAATTCCTCTAGTCACTAGAGCTTCAAGAGGAAAATTTCATGTTTTCGATCGGAGATCTTTCGCGCCGCACCGGGGTCAAGGTGCCCACCATCCGCTACTACGAGCAGATGGGCCTGGTGGCCGCGCCCGAACGCTCTGAAGGCAACCAGCGCCGCTATGGCCGGCAGGAGCTGGAGCGGCTGGCCTTCATCCGCCACGCCCGCGACCTCGGCTTCGCCGTCGAGGACATCCGCGCGCTGATCGAACTCAGCTTCCATCCCGAGCAGCCCTGCGGCCACGCCGACAGGATCGCCGAGGAACAGCTGATTTCGGTGCGCGAAAAGATCGCCCAGTTGAAGCGGCTGGAAGCGGAACTCGAACGCATCGCCACCTGCTGCAACGGCAACACGGTCGGCGACTGCTATGTCATCCGTGCCCTCTCCGACCACGCACTCTGCGCCGACGAGCACGCCTGAGACTTTAATTCGACAGGGCGATTCATTTTCACAGGGAAAGGAGGTAATCGCCTGAAAAGAATCGAACTTCGGCAAGGCAGGAAAGACAGATGAAAGTGTTCATCAGCGCGGACATAGAGGGCACCGCCGGCATGGCGGATTGGGACGAGGCGCTGAAGGAAAGACGCGATTATTCGGAATTCCGCGAATTGATGACGGCCGAGGTGGTTGCAGCCTGCGAGGGCGCCCGTGCCGCCGGCGCAAAGGAGATCCTGATCAAGGACGCGCACCAGACCGCGCGCAACCTGATCGTTGCGAAGCTCCCCGACTATGCCAGCATCGTGCGCGGCTGGAGCGGCCATCCCCATGTCATGATGTTCGGCCTCGACAGGAGTTTCGATGCCGCCCTGTTCACCGGCTATCACGCCAAGGCCGGCACCGAGGCCAATCCGCTCGCCCACACCATGAACGACCGGATTTCGCGACTGCTCATCAATGGCGAAGTCGCCTCGGAATTCACCGTCAACGCCTATACGTCGGCACTGCTCGGCGTCCCGCCGGTCTTCCTGTCGGGCGATCGCGGCATATGCGACGATGCGCTCGCGCTTGTGCCGGAAATCGCCACGGTAGCCGTCAGCGAAGGTTTTGGGCGCGCCACGCTATCCATGTCGCCGGCGCAAGCGATCGACGAGATTCGCGAAGGCGTGGAAAAGGCACTGTCGCGAGACCTGACCGCGTGCCGCCTCGACCTCCCCAAGCATTTCGACGTGGAGATCGAGTTCAACAACCCGACCGACGCCTATCGCGCCAGCTGGTATCCGGGAGCGGAGCACCCGCGCCAGCGCACCCTGCGCTTCGTCTCCAACGACTATTTCGAAGTGCTGCGCGCGCTGCGCTTCCTCACCGTGTGACACCACTGGCGGAACTTGCCGCCGCCTCCCAGAAGCGGTTGGCGATCGGGCGCGCGCCATCGGCATGGCGGTAGAGGCGTATCTCGGTCGTCAGCGCCCAGTCGGGATCGACGGAGGCCGGCACCAGCGCTCCTTCAGCCAGTTCCGCGGCGACCAGCCGTTCCGGCAGCCACGACACGCCCCAGCCGGCGAGCGCCATCGCCTTGTGGCCGATGCAGATGGTGTTTTCATGCGTGGTGTTGCGCTGGAAGGGCGGGCGCTTGGCGAACAGCTTGTTCAGCGCCATGCCGAAAAACGAAAAGTCTCCATAGTCGATATAGGGCAGCGGCGTGTGCGTCCTCAGCGCATGGTCGAGCAAAGGTCCATCCGGATGGGGCGCGGCCACCGGTTTCACCTTCTCCGTGCCCAGCACAAGGAAGGAGAAGCGCGAACTGTCGAGCAGGAACGGCACCGAGGGATGGAAATAGGTGAGCAGGAAATCGCAATTGCCGTCGAGCAGCGTGTCGATGTTCTCCTCGATGCCGCCCTTGTCCGGGCTGACATGCGAGCTGAACCGGGGCAGATGCGCGCGCATCTCGTCCAGCCATGCGGGCAGGAAAGTGACGGTCAGCGTATGCAGCGCCGAGAACGTCACCCGGTGCTTCTCCGCCTCGTGGCGCGGCCGCAGCGAATCGCGGTTGCGATGCAGCGTGCGTATGGCGTCCTCGGCCATGGGCAGGAAGCGCACCCCCTCCGCCGTCAGGGTGATGGGAAAGGTCGCCCGGTTGACGAGTGTGGCGCCCATCCAGCCTTCGAGCTGCTTGATGCGCCGGCTGAAGGCCGGCTGCGTCACGCCGCGCAGATAGGCGGCCCTGGAAAAGCTCAGGCAGCCCGCCAGGCAGCAGAAATCCTCCAGCCATTTGAGTTCCATGCAGTCCGGTCTCCCGTGTCTTCCACGGCCCCGTATAGCGGCGTTCTCCTGGTCGGCGCAAATCCCATGCAAAAATTGCATAGGCTTGAAGAAACATGGCATTGGCCATGGTTCTTCCATGCCACTAGCGTCCGGCCACTTCACCAAACCGGGAATGATCGTGGCACGCGAAGTCTATGTGGAAGGCAGGTTCGTCAGCGAGGACCAGGCGACGGTCTCGGTCTTCGACAGGGGCCTGCTGTTCGGCGACAGCATCTATGAGGTGACCGCGGTCATCGACGGGCGGCTGATCGACAACGACCTCCATCTGGCAAGGCTAGAGCGGTCGCTTGGCGAGCTCGAAATCCCGATGCCGCTTTCTCCCGAGGCGATCGTCGAGGTCCAGACCCAGCTGATCGCCCGCAACCGGCTGCGGGAGGGCGTCATCTACCTGCAGATCAGCCGTGGCATCGCCGACCGCAACTTCGGCTATGCCCAGGACATCAAGCCGACCTTCTTCGCCTTCACCCAGGCCAGGGATATCCGCGACACGGCGGCACTGCGCGAGGGCATCCGCGTCGCCATCGTCGACGACCAGCGCTGGGCGCGGCGCGACATCAAGACGACGATGCTGCTGGCGCAGGTCCAGGCCAAGCATGCCGCCGCGCAACGCGACTGCAAGGAAGCCTGGCTCGTCGAGGACGGCTTCGTCACCGAGGGCGCCTCCTCCACCGCCTATATCGTCACCGCCGACAACCGCATCGTCACCCGCGCCAACTCGCGCGCCATCCTGCCGGGCTGTACGCGCCGCGCCGTCATCAAGGTCGCCGACCAACTCGGCCTCACGGTCGACCAGTCGCGGTTCACCGTTGAAGAGGCCCGGAACGCGAGCGAGGCCTTCCTGACCAGCGCATCGAGCCTGGTGACGCCGGTCATCGAAATTGCAGGCCACGCGATCGGCGACGGCAAGCCCGGACCGGTCACCCGGCTCCTGCAGAAGACCTATCTGGACCTGGCATTGGGGAGCCCTGCCCCGGTTCAGTAGGAACGTCCAGCAACGACAATCGAAAATGGGATAAGAATAAATGAAGTCCTTGAAATACGCGCTGTGCGCCTCCGCCCTGGCGCTGACCTGCGCCACCTCGGCCATGGCCGAGACCCAGGGCTATGGCGACTGCCAGGTGACCGGCGAGCGCGGCACCGACACAATCACCCCGGCGGTTGCCGGCCAGTTCACCGTCATCATCAACCTGCCGGCGGTCGGCCAGTTCAATGGCGACACGCCCGACACGATCAAGGACGGCTACGAGTTCTGCATGGCGGTCAACATTGCCCACCGGCTCGGCCTCGATACGGTCAAGCTGGTCAACGCCTCCTTCGATTCCATCGTCGCCGGCCAGAACAAGGACTATGACATCGCCCTGGCGCTGATCTCGGTGACCGAGCCGCGCAAGAAGGTCGTCGATTTCTCGGTGCCCTACATCCAGTCCGACAATGGCGTGGCGGTGAAGGCCGGCAACACAGTTACCGAAGAAACCATCAAGACCAGCCGTGTCGGCGTCCAGGCAGGCACGACGCTGGTGCAGTTCGCGCAGGAGACGCTCAAGGCCAAAAGCGTCGATGTGTTCGACGACACCGCCTCGATGTTCACCGCGGCAGCCGCCGGCAAGGTGGACGCGGTGATGACCGACCTCGGCATCGTGCTCGGCCAGGTGGCGAATTCCAACGGGAAGCTGGCTGTCGTCGGCAAATACGCCACCGACCGGCCGACCGCCGGCATCTATCCGAAGGGCTCGCCGAACGGAGCGGTCATCGACAAGGTGATGACCGACCTCAAGAATGACGGCACGCTCAAGAAGCTGGAAACCGCCTATCTGCTGCCATCCTGGGGTGGCCTGTCCCCCGACAGCGTACCGGCCTGGAAATACTAGCGCATGTCGATACCGGCAGCTGAATCGGGAAGCGAGCGCGCCAGCCAATGGCGCGCCCGCGGCAAGGTCCGCACGCATGGCAGGCGGGCCTGGGTGGCGCTCGGCGTCACCACCGTCACGTTTCTCGCTATCGCCTACACGTCCCTGCACATCGCTGCCTATGTGCTGCAGCAGGGCTGGCCGAACGTGCCCGTCCAGATCGTGTCGGCGCTCGCCTGCGTGCCGCCGCTATGGGTGATCGGCGTCGCCTGGCGCGCGGTCAGGCTGTCCGCGCGCGCGGCGTCATCGAATGACATTCATGCCGGCCGCGAACTTGGGTCCATATCCTCGGATGTATCCTGGAATGCCCTCTCCTATTCGGTGGCGCTGCTGATCATCTGCGCCTTCGCCTGGTTCCTGGTGGTCAACGACGCCGCTGTCAGCCGGACGTTCTTCGATCTCGACCTGATCGCGAAGTCGGCCTGGACGATCCTCAAGGCGTTCGGCACCAACATCTCGATCTTCTTCTTTTCCGCGATCCTCATCCTGGTCTGGGCGCTGGTCGTCGCCATCGCCCGCACCTTGCCCGGCAAGGCAGGCCGGCCGATCCGCACGCTGGCGATCATCTATGGCGACCTGTTTCGCGGCCTGCCTGCCATCATCACCATCTACCTCATCGGCTTCGGCCTGCCGCTAACCGGCCTGCCCATCCTCAAGGACCTGTCCTCCAACGCCTATGCGATCATCGCGCTGACGCTGACCTATGGCGCCTACACGTCCGAGGTCTATCGCGCCGGCATCGAAAGCGTGCATCCCAGCCAGATCGCGGCGGCGCGTTCGCTGGGCCTCTCCTATTTCAGGACGATGCGCTACGTGGTGGTTCCACAGGCGGTGCGCGGCATCATCCCGCCGCTGATGAACAACTGCATCAGCCTGCAGAAGGACACCGCACTGGTCGCCATCATCGGCACCATCGATGCCTTCAACCAGTCGAAGATCGTCGCCAGCAACAATTTCAACCTGTCGGCGGTGACGACGGTGGCGCTGATCTTCATCCTGATCACCATCCCGCAAGCTCGCTTCGTCGACAGGCTGATCGAGCGGGATCGCCGCAAAATGCGCTCGGGCTCATGACGGGCGGGGAGTGAACGAACATGGCATTGGTCGAGATCGACAAGGCCTACAAGCGCTATGGCGCGGTAGAGGTGCTGAAGGGCATTTCGCTGGACATCGAGGAACACCAGGTCGTCTGCCTGATCGGCCCTTCGGGCTGCGGCAAGTCCACGCTGCTGCGCTGCATCAACTGCCTGGAGCCCATCCAGGGCGGCGAGATCAGGCTGCATGGCGACCGCGTCACCGGTCCGGGCGTGGACCTCGACCTGCTCCGGCGCGAGATCGGCATCGTCTTCCAGAGCTACAATCTGTTCCCGCATATGAGCGTCGTCGAGAACGTCACGCTCGGGCCGGTCAAGGTGCTGGGCATGCCGCGCAGCGCGGCCACGGACAAGGGCATGGCGCTGCTCGAACGGGTCGGCCTCGCCGCCAAGGCGCGGGAATATCCCGACCGCCTGTCCGGCGGCCAGCAGCAGCGCGTCGCCATCGTGCGCGCGCTGATGATGGACCCTGCCCTGCTGCTGCTCGACGAGATCACCTCGGCGCTCGATCCCGAACTCGTTTCAGAAGTGCTGGACATCGTGCGCGACCTCGCCACCAAGGGCATGACCATGGTGCTGGCGACGCATGAAATGGGCTTTGCCCGCGAGGTTGCCGACAAGGTCTGTTTCCTGCAGGAAGGGCTGGTCTACGAGGAAGGCCCGCCCTCGCAAATCTTTGGCAACCCGCAGGGCGAACGGACCCGCGCCTTCCTGAAGCGGATCATCGACGCCGGCCGTTTGTAAGGAGCAGCAATGACCAGGACTGTTGGTGATTTCGGCCTGAGCCGCGGCACCTTGCCGGCGGGCGCGAAGAACTCCATCACCGACGTGCCCGGCGTGCGGGTCGGCCATCACACGCTGCGCGACGGCGACATCAACACCGGCGTCACCGCCATCCTGCCGCACGCCGGAAACCTGTTTCGCCGCAAGGTGACGGCTGCCGCTCATGTCATCAACGGCTTCGGCAAGACCGTCGGCCTGACGCAGGTGCAGGAACTCGGTACCATCGAGACGCCGATCCTGCTCACCAACACGCTTTCGGTCGGCACTTGCGCCACGGCGCTGATCCGCGACGCCATCCGCCAGAACCCGGACATCGGCCGCTCGACGGGCACCGTCAATCCGGTGGTTGGCGAATGCAATGACGGCCCGCTGAACGACATCCAGGCGCTGGCGATCACCGAGGCGCACGCCCTTGCGGCACTGGCGGACGCGCATGAAGGCGCGGTCGAACAGGGCAATGTAGGCGCCGGCACGGGAATGACCTGCTTCGGCTTCAAGGGCGGCATCGGCTCGGCATCCAGGAAGTTCAAGCTGGACGGCGGCGACCATCACCTCGGCGTTCTGGTCCTGTCGAACTTTGGCAGGCGCGGAGACCTTATCCTGCCGGACGGACGCCGGCCCGATCCGAGGCAAGCACCCGAACCCGAACGCGGCTCGGTCATGATCGTGCTGGCGACCGATGTGCCGCTGGAACACCGCCAGCTCGAGCGCGTGGCGCGACGCACGGGAGCCGGCATCGCCCGCCTCGGCTCCTTCTGGGGCCACGGCAGCGGCGACATCGCCATCGCCTTCAGCACCGGCAACATGGTCGACCACGACGAAACCCGCGATCTCGTGCGGCAACTGGTGCTCAACGAAGCGCGCATCGACATGCTTTTCCGGGCGGCGGCCGACGCCACGCAAGAGGCCGTTCTCAACTCCATGCTTGCCGCTGAAGCCTTCACCGGAAGAAGCGGTACGCATCGCGCATCGCTTGCCGACTGGCTGCGTTCTGATCCGAGGACCGACTGGACCGAGCGGCGCCTACAACTCGATCCGGAACCTTAAACTCTCCACGCCCCCATACACGGCGTCCTCGAAAAACCTCTCGACGAGCTTGCCGCCATTGGCCAGGATCACCTTGTGCGAGGCCGGATTGCCCGGCTTGGCGGTGATCTCGACATAAGGCAGCCCCATCGCCCCCGCCTCGTCCAGCATCAGCCGCAACGCCTCGGTGGCGTAGCCGCGCCGCCGTTTCCAAGGCACCACCGCGTAGCCGATATGGCCGAGCACATGCGACGGCAGTTCCGCCGTGCCGGGCTGCCAGCGCAAGCCGATCGAACCCGCCGCCTCACCGTCCCATATCCAGCGCCGGAAGCCCGGCAGGCGCGGTACCTTCGTGCCGTCGGGCAAACTGATTGGCTCTCCCTTTGCCTCGGGATCATCGAGGCTGGCCAGGAACGCCGCCGGATCCTGTTCGATGGCGGCCAGCTCTTCCCGCGTCGCTTTCTCCAGCCGAACATTGTCGGGCGACCAGCCGCGTTCGAGCGCGGCCTTGTAGGAGGGAAGATGTTCAAGCGCCGGTTTGACGATTTCGATCATGATGGGCAACAAATATCGTGAGCATCAACGCCGGCAAGATAGCAGCGCCGCTGGCGAAGGAACGTGCCACGGGCCCATGCGCCGTTACGACAAGGCCGCGCTCCCATAGCTGGAAACGCGGCCCTCATAGGTCATAGGAAGAAGAACTCCGGCGCGGCCTTTATCAAGCCGCGCTGGACTGTTCCCGACTCAGGCGATGTCGAAACGGTCGGCGTTCATCACCTTGGTCCACGCCACCACGAAATCCCTGGCGAACTTCGCCTTGGCGTCCGCCGTCGCATAGACTTCGGCGAGCGCGCGCAACTGCGAGTGCGAGCCGAAGATGAGGTCGGCGCGGGTGCCCGTCCACTTCACTTCGCCGGTCTTGCGGTCGCGGCCTTCGAACACGTCCTTGGCGTCCGACGTCGCCTTCCACTCCGTGCCCATGTCGAGCAGGTTGACGAAGAAGTCGTTGGTCAGCGTACCCGGCTGCCTGGTGAAGACGCCGTGCTTCGACTGCCCGGCATTGGCGCCGAGAACGCGCAGGCCGCCGACGAGGACCGTCAGTTCGGGCGCCGTGAGCGTTAGCAGTTGCGCCCGGTCGACCAGTGCCTCCTCGACGGTCAGGCGCTGCTTGCCGCGGACATAGTTGCGGAAACCGTCAACGGTCGGTTCCAGCGGCGCGAAGGAATGGATGTCGGTCTGCTCCTGCGAGGCGTCCATGCGGCCCGCCCAGAAGGGAACGTCGACGCTGTGGCCGGCGTCCTTGGCGGCCTTCTCGATGGCGGCATTGCCGCCGAGAACGATCAGGTCGGCAAGCGACACCTTCTTGCCGCCGGGCTGCGAAGCATTGAACTCCTTCGCGATCGCCTCGAGCTTTGCCAGCACCTTGGCGAGTTCGGCCGGCTGGTTCACCTCCCAGTCCTTCTGGGGCGCCAGACGGATGCGCGCGCCATTGGCGCCGCCGCGCTTGTCGGAACCACGGAACGTCGAGGCCGATGCCCAGGCCGTCGAGACCAGCTGCGACACCGATAGGCCCGAAGCCAGGATCTTGGCCTTGAGCGCCGCCGCGTCCAGCTCGTCGATCAGGACGTGATCGACCGCCGGGATGATGTCCTGCCAGGGCAGTTCTTCCTTGGGGACGAGCGGGCCGAGATAGCGGGCGACCGGGCCCATGTCGCGGTGCGTCAGCTTGTACCAGGCGCGGGCGAACGCGTCGGCGAACTGATCCGGGTTCTGGTGGAAGCGCCGCGAGATCGTTTCGTAGGACGGATCGAAGCGCAGCGCCAGATCGCTGGTCAGCATCGAGGGCGCATGGCGCTTGCCCGAATTGTGCGCGTCAGGCACCGTGCCCGCGCCCGCGCCGCCCTTCGGCGTCCACTGGTGGGCACCGGCCGGGCTCTTCGTCAGTTCCCATTCGAAGCCGAACAGATTGTCGAAGAAGTCGTTGCTCCACTTGGTCGGCGTCGTCGTCCAGATGACCTCCAGGCCGCTGCCGATCGCGTCGCCGCCCTTGCCGGTACCGAACTTGTTCGCCCAGCCGAGGCCCTGCTGCTCGATGTCGGCGGCTTCCGGCTCGGGGCCGACGAGCGCCGCATCGCCCGCGCCATGGGTCTTGCCGAAGGTGTGCCCGCCGGCGATGAGCGCGACGGTCTCCTCGTCATTCATGGCCATGCGCGCGAATGTATCCCTGATGTCGCGCGCCGAGGCGAGCGGGTCCGGATTGCCGTTCGGGCCTTCCGGATTGACATAGATCAGGCCCATCTGCACGGCGCCGAGCGGGTTCTGCAGGTCGCGGTCGCCGCTGTAGCGCTCGTCGGCCAGCCACTTGCCTTCCGGACCCCAGTAGACGTCCTGCTCCGGCTCCCACACATCGGCGCGGCCGCCGGCGAAGCCGAAGGTCTTGAAGCCCATCGATTCCAGCGCGACGTTGCCGGTGAGGATCAGCAGGTCGGCCCAGGAAATCTTGCGGCCATATTTCTGCTTGATCGGCCACAGCAGACGGCGGGCCTTGTCGAGGTTGACGTTATCCGGCCAGCTGTTCAGCGGCGCGAAACGCTGCTGTCCGGCCCCGGCGCCGCCACGGCCGTCGGCGATGCGGTATGTGCCGGCGCTGTGCCAGGCCATGCGGATGAACAGTGGACCGTAGTGGCCAAAGTCGGCCGGCCACCACTCCTGCGAGTCCGTCATCAGCGCATGCAGGTCCTTGATGACGGCATCGAGGTCGAGGCTCTTGAACTCTTCCGCGTAGTCGAACGCCTCGCCCATCGGGTCGGACAATGGCGACTGCTGGTGCAGGATCTGGACATTCAGCTGGTTCGGCCACCAGTCGCTGTTGGTCTTGCCGACGGCAGTGTGCACGACCGGGCATTTGCCCTTGCTGTTGTCGTCTGTGTTTGCGTCCATTTTTCTCTCCGATCGTGGCTTACGTTAATCGTGGCTGCGTTGGTCGAACCGGACCGTCGGCTAACACCATGAACGCCCTTGAAGACGCCTTCATGTCCGCCGCGTGCCCACTGCCGAGTATCAGGGTTCTCCTACCGCCTGCGGCTCATCCTGAACAAGGCTCCTGATGCAAGAAGGATAGGTGCCAGCCAATCGTACAGGCCGCACCCGCGCCTGGAAACGGACGCTGGGTGGTTGCGGCTTTGGCTGACTCTCATCTCCCTTCTAGGCCTTTTAACAAAGCCAACCGATTAAATTAAGTTGGATTTCCTGATTGCAGCGATAAGATGCGATTATGACCAACATGACATTGAAACAGCTTCGCTATTTCGAGGCGCTGGCGCGGCACAAGCATTTCGGACGCGCGGCTGACGCCTGCTCGATCTCCCAGCCGGCCATTTCCGTGCAGATCAAGGAACTGGAGGAAGCGCTGGGCACCGAGCTGTTCGAAAGAGGCGCGCGGCAGATCCGGCTGACCAACTTCGGCGAGGAGTTTGGCCTGCGCGTCCGCGACATCCTGCGGTCGGTGGACGAGCTGGGCGACCTCGCGCGCTCCTCGCGTGACCGGCTGGTGGGAAGGCTGCGCATCGGCGTCATCCCGACGGTGGCGCCCTATCTCCTGCCGGCCATCATCGGCAATCTGTCGCGCATGCATGACGGCATCGACATCCATGTGCGCGAGACGCAGACGCAGAAGCTGATCCAGGAACTGGCCGATGGCCGGCTCGACGCGGCCATCGTCGCCCTTCCCGTATCCGAACCGTCCCTGATGGAGGTCATGCTGTTTACCGAGAATTTCGTGCTGGTGCGGCCGGGCGAGGATGAGGGCAAGCCGGTGCCCAACCGCGAGATGCTGCGCGAAATGCGGCTGCTCCTGCTGGAGGAAGGCCACTGCTTCCGCGATCAGGCGCTGTCGTTTTGCGACATGCACTCGGTGCGGCCGCGCGAGCTGCTTGATGGCAGCTCCTTGTCCACCCTTGTGCAGATGGTCAGCGCCGGCATCGGCGTCACCCTGATCCCGGAAATGGCTGTCGCGGTCGAGACACGCTCGGCATCGGTCTCCATCGCCCGCTTCAACAGCCCTCAACCCTCGCGGACGATCGGCATGATCTGGCGCAAGACCAGCCCGATCGCCAAGCAGTTGCTGGGCATTTCCGAGGTCGTGCGCCAGTCGGCCGACGCGATGCGAAGGCAGCACGGCGCGGCGTTCACGGCATAAAAGCCGCGCCCTGTTGACAGCCCTGCCCCTGCGCCTGGTTCTCAACCAACCGCCTGGAACCGGATCTCGCCCCTGTTCAGGAAACATGTCTTGTTGAACAGCGACAGGTCGAGCGGATTCGGCAGGCGTACGTCGCTTATATCCGGGCACGGCTTCTTCGCCGGATCGTAGGAGCGGTCGATCTGCGAGATGAAGACGAGGATCAGCCCCCTGTCACCAGCAAACGCCTTCAGCGTGCGGACCTGCGCCATCAGGTCCGGGTTTTCCCGCTTCTGATCGAGCAGCTGAAGATAGTCGATCACCACCAGCGTGCCTGAGGGCGCCGAGGCCAATGCCCGCACGATGTAGTCGGCGCTGATCGCGTCGGAACTGTCGAATTCGAACAACTCGTTGAATCGCGCCGGATCCGCACCGATGGCGCGAAACCGGTCAAGGACGTCCGTGTGCGTGTATTCCAGCGTGAAGAACACGCCGTGATGACCGGATTTCATCGCCTCCACCGCAAGCTCGAGGCTCATCAGCGTCTTGCCATGGCCGGGCCGCGCACCGACGAGCACCAGATCGCCGGGCGCCAGCCGCGCGAACAATCTGCTTGCCGGCGCGGTTTCGGCCGCCTTGGTTGCAAGCAGGCTCCAGCTCGAGAAGCCTTCTCGCGCGGCAATACGGCCGAGCGCTTCGTGGAGTGGGATCTTGTCCTTGCGGGACAGCAATCTGGCTTGACGCTTCAGATGATGGACAGGCGCGGACAGCTTCATTCGAAAACCTCCTGATGCGAGCCGTTTCGCAATCCCTCCTTATGCTTGGTGCTCGAACAGTCGGTTCGGTGATCGAATGGCCCCGCATGATCAATGCTTTCCCGGCGGAGGGAGGAGGCGCGGGCCACGCCAGAATCAGATGATACCGCAACCGCCGAGGATCTGAAACGTTGGCGCGGACCGCTTGTGTATCGGTGATCTCATGGCCGATCCTTCCGTCATGATCGTCGGGAATGACGTGTTCCACACGCACAGAAAGTGCTGGCGAAGGACGGGCGCCGGTGCCGTTTCGGTGTAGTGCCCGACGCAACTCGCAAGAGTTTTTGCCTTAATTCCAACCTCGCCACGACCCGCTTGTGAGATTGGAACTAGGGTCTGTTCACGGTCACCTGGAGCATTCCATCCGGACCAGTCTCGATCTTGATTCCCTGATCAGGAATCGAAGGCGGTGCCGCGACGTTCGCTGCCTTTCCATCGTCCAGACGGTCGGCGGCCAACAATTCCTTGGCCTTCGCAGTCCGCAGGCGCTGCAACTGGTCGATATAGAATGCGGACATCGAATGTCTCCGACGAAATTGACGGAAGGGCCGCTACTGCAGCAGCCCCTTGACGATGCCGCTCGCCTTGGCGAAGTCCATCTGGCCGGCATATTTCGCCTTCAGCACGGCGATCACCTTGCCCATGTCCTTCTGGCTGGCCGCACCGGTCTCGGCGATGGCCTCGCGCGCGGCTTCCGTCACCGCGGCATCGTCCAGCTGGGTCGGCAGGAAGTCGCGGATGATGGCCATCTCCTCGCGCTCCTTTGCGGCCAGTTCAGGCCGCTTGCCGTCATCGAAGGCTTTCGCCGATTCCTCGCGCTGCTTGACCATCTTGGCCATGATCTGCAGGATCTCGTCATTGCTGGCCGGCTCCTTGCCAGCGCCGCGATTGGCGATATCGCGGTCGTGGATGGCGGCCTGGATGAGCCGCAGCGTCGGCAGCCGGTGCTTGTCCTGCGCCTTCATCGCGGTCTTCAGGGATTCGGCGATTTTCGCGCGCATGGTGCTTTCTCCTTGGATCGGCGCGGACAATAGTCCGACTGAAAGCGCAAGGCAAACCCTCAAACCACGTGGCAAACCCCTGATATTGTTCGACGAAATAAATCGGCACGGCGTCCGGCCTTTTCATTGACCGGCCCGGTGCCTTCCCCTATGTACTCAGCCTTGCATGAACCGAGTTTTGGCTGCGCGGAAGCTGCGAAATCGCTGCTTGGCGCGGCTTGCTGCGCAGATGGTCCACCGGGCCGGTTGGAGCGCAGCCTTTTAGGAGCGCCACCATGGCCGAGATGACCGCCGCGTCGACCCCCGCATGGGCCACCGAAAAACCGACCGCCCTTCTGGTGCTGGCCGACGGCACCGTCATCGAGGGGCGCGGCCTCGGCGCCACCGGCTCGGCCGTTGCCGAAGTGTGCTTCAACACCGCGCTGACCGGCTACCAGGAAATCCTGACCGACCCGTCCTACGCCGGCCAGATCGTCACTTTCACCTTCCCGCATATCGGCAATATCGGCACCAATGGCGAGGACATCGAGGACCTGAACCCGGCCGCCCGTGCCGGCGCAGTCGGGGCCGTGTTCAAGGCCGATGTCACCAACCCGTCCAACTACCGCGCCGTGAGCGGCCTCGACGAGTGGCTGAAGAAGCGCGGCATCGTCGCCCTGTCGGGCATAGACACGCGCGCGCTCACCGCGCTGATCCGCGAAAAAGGAATGCCCAACGCCGTCATCGCCCATGCGCCGGACGGCGTCTTCGACCTCGACGATTTGAAGAAGCGCGCCGCCGCGTGGTCCGGCCTGATCGGCCTCGACCTCGCCAAGGAAGTTACCTCCGGCCAGTCCTCGGTCTGGCGCGAGACGCCCTGGGTCTGGAACGAGGGCTTTGGCGAACAGGACGATCCGACGCTGCACGTCGTCGCCATCGACTATGGCGTCAAGCGCAACATCCTGCGCCTGCTTGCCGGCCTCGGCGCCAAGGTCACCGTGGTCCCGGCCAAGACCGGCGCCGACGAGATCCTGGCCATGAAGCCCGATGGCATCTTCCTCTCCAACGGCCCCGGCGACCCGGAAGCCACCGGCGAATACGCCGTGCCGGTGATCCGGGACCTGCTCAAGACCGACATTCCGGTGTTCGGCATCTGCCTCGGCCACCAGATGCTGGCGCTGGCGCTGGGCGGCAGGACCGCCAAGATGCATCAGGGCCATCACGGCGCCAACCACCCGGTCAAGGACCACACCACCGGCAAGGTCGAGATCGTCTCGATGAACCACGGCTTTGCGGTCGATGCCGACTCGTTGCCCGCCGGCGTCGAGGAAACCCACGTCTCGCTGTTCGACGGGTCCAACTGCGGCATCACGCTGACCGGCCGTCCGGTGTTCTCTGTCCAGCACCACCCCGAAGCCTCGCCCGGCCCGCAGGATTCGCACTATCTGTTCCGCCGCTTCGTCAACCTGATCCGCGAAAAGCGCGGCGAGGAATTGCTGGCCGAGCGGGCTTAACGCGATCCGTTAGCGCTGCCCCTCATCTGCCTGCCGGCATCTTCTCCCCGTATAGTGACGGAGAGTTGAGAAGTGGTCCGCGCAGCGGACGAAAAGCCAATTGCTTGGCTTTTCGAACGACGAACGTCCGGCAGGACAATGACCGGCGGAGCCACCCTCGCATCACAAACACCCTTTCTTTACGCCACCGGTCGCCCCTCGCTCGCCTCCAGGATCGCGAACCATTGCTGGCGGTCGAGGCGGACATCCAGTGCCTTGACCATGCCCGCCAGCCGTTCCGGCTTCATCGACCCCAGCACCGGCACCAGTTGCGCCGGATGGCGCAGCAGCCAGGCGATGGCGACAGTGGCGAGATCGGCGACTCCGATTTCGGCAGCCACCGCCGCAAGGGCCGCACGCACCCGCGCCTCCCGGCCGCCCTGGCCGGTGAACAGCGAGCCGCCGCCCAGCGGCGACCAGATCATTGGCGCGTATGACAGGCGCTGCGCGTGGTCGAGGCTGCCATCGGTCAGGGCCGTGGTCTTCAGCACCGACATCTCGATCTGATTGGTGGCCAATGGAAACGGCAGCCGCGAGGCCAGCAGATCGAACTGCGACGGCGTGAAATTGGAGACGCCGACCGCCCTCGCCTTGCCCGACTTGACCAGCCCGGCCAACGCCGCCGCCGTCTCGTCGGCGTCCATCAGCGGGTCCGGCCGGTGCAGCAGAAGCAGGTCGAGATAGTCGGTGCCCAGGTTGACGAGGGAACGATCCACCGAGGCAACGATATGGGCCGCACTGGTGTCGTAGTGCTTCAGCCGGTTGCCCGGCATGTTCGGCGATTCCAGCATGATGTCGCATTTCGAGATCAGTTCGATGCTGTCGCGCTTGCCCGCCCAACGCGCCAGCCCCGCGCCGAAGGCAGCCTCCACCTCGTAGTTGCCATAGATGTCGGCGTGATCGAAGCTCGTCAGTCCGAGATCGACCGCGATGCCGATCAGCCGCGCGACCGCGTCGGCATCCGGACGGTGGGCGCCGTCGAGCAGGCGCCATGCGCCGAAGACCAGGCGCGACAGCCACAGCCCGTCCCCGGTCAGCGCGATACGGCTGTCATAGGTCATATCCGTGCTCCATCTTCCGTGACGCCGGTCGCGTCGCTTCTACCCATCGCCGGCCTGGCAACCTTCGTGACGAAGACGATGAGCGCCAGCACCAGGAAAAACGCGCCGACCAGATAGGGCGCGCCGCCAAAGGTCACCGGCGCCTTCGGTCCGGTGAACAGGGAAAAGATCGCCGTGTAAAGCAGCGGCGTGATGATCGAGGTGATCGAGAAGATCGAGGTCATCGCGCCCTGCAACTCGCCCTGCGCAGAAGGTGGCACCTTGGCGGCGGCAAGGCTCCTGAGCGGCGGATCGGCCAGCGCCTCAAGGCAGCCGACGACGATAACCGCATAGACCATCCAGCCTTGCGCGGCGAAGGCATAGCCGAAGGCGCTGAGTGCGGTGAACGCAAGACCGATGGCCGCCGTCTTCCATTCGCCAAGCCTGGGGATCACGCGCGGCAGCACCGTGCCCATGACGATAGCGCCGCACAGGCCGAAAGCGCCGAGAGAAAAACCGATCTGCTGCTGGTTCCAGCCATAGCGGTAGTTGGAGACGAACGACCAGACCGCAGGATACATCATGTGCCCGAGCGTCATCAGGAAGAAGACAAGGCCGATCCAGCCGATGCCCTGATACTGGCGCATCTGCAGCAGCGTGCCGACCGGGTTGGCACGCTTCCACTCGAAACGGCGGCGGTGTTTTTCATCGAGCGTTTCCGGCAGGAGCAACAGCGCGATCAGGAAATTCACCAGGGCGAGCCCGGCAGCGAAATAGAAGGGAACGCGCGGCCCGAACGTGCCGAGCAGCCCGCCCAGGACCGGTCCGATGACGAAGCCGACGCCGAAGGCAATGCCGAGCAGGCCGAAATTCCTGGCCCGGTTCTCATCGTTCGAAATGTCGGCGATGAAGGCGGACGTCGTCGAATAGCTGGCGCCGGAAATGCCGGCCAGCACACGCCCGATGAACAGCATCGGGTACGACCAGGCGACGGCACAGATCAGATTGTCGATGGAGAACGTCAGCACCGAGGCAAGCAGGATCGGCCGACGTCCGAACCGGTCGCTCAAGCCGCCCATGATCGGCGCGAAGACGAACTGCATGGCCGCGTAGACGAAGAGCAGCCAGCCGCCTTCTATCGCCGCCTCGCTGACGCCGACGCCGGTCAATTCCCTGAGATAGGCCGGCAGCACCGGCATGATCATGCCAAAGCCGATGATGTCGAGCAGCAGCGTGGTGAAGACGAGCGCAAGGCCCCGCCTGGCGGTCTTGGGATCGATCATGACGGCGTCGGCTCCTCAAAGTCGCCTCGGACAATGGGCGGCAACTTATAGGCGAGCTTGCTTTTCAGAACAATAAGGGAACGTGTCGGGGGTCTTCATCCTGACAGCCACTGACGGCCGGCATCGCCAGCCATTCCATGGCACCTGCCGAAGGCTCAGATCGGATTGTTGAACGTATCGCAATCCGTGAGCTTGCCGCTCTTGTAACCGCGCGCCAGCCAGGTCTGCCGCTGCGCCGACGTGCCATGGTTGAAGCTTTCCGGCACGACATAGCCCTGCGCCCGCTTCTGCAGCGTGTCGTCGCCGATCTGCTTGGCCGCGTTCAGCGCGCTTTCCATGTCGCCCTGTTCAAGAATGCCCTTCTGCGCGGTGAAATGCGCCCATATGCCGGCGAAGCAGTCGGCCTGGAGCTCGATCCGCACCGACATCTTGTTGGCGTCGGCCTCGTTCATTCCTTCCCGGATCTTGTTGAACTTGGGCAGGATGCCGGTGAGGTTCTGCACGTGATGGCCGACCTCATGCGCGATGACATAGGCCCGCGCGAATTCGCCGGAAGCGCCGAACTGCTGGTCCAGCTGCTGGAAGAAAGTCATGTCGAGATAGACCTTGCGATCGTTGGGGCAATAGAACGGCCCTGCCGCCGAACTGGCGGAACCGCAAGCCGAGCGTATCTGCCCGCTGAACAGCACCAGCTTCGGGTCCTCGTAGGTCAGGCCTTGCGACTTGAAGATGCCGGTCCAGGTATCCTCCGTATCGGCCAGCACCGTGGCGACGAACTGCTTCATCTCGTCCGAGGCCGGCGCACCCACGCCGTTGCCCTGCGGGCTGTTGCTGGTCACCTGCCCGCCGCCGCCGCTGAGATCGCCGCCGTTCAGCAGCGTCAGCGGATTGATGCCGAAGACGCCCCACGCGATCAGGGCGATCACGGCCAGGATGATGATGCTCGAAAGCGACATGCCGCCGCCGGCGCCGCCGCCGATCGGAAGCTGGAAGCCGGGGCCGCCCAACCCGCCACCGCCGCCGCTGTCGCTGCGGTCGTCCTCGATATTGTCACTCTGACGACGGCCTCTCCAGAGCATGGCAACTCCTCGCGCTGCGAACTTTCCGGCGGTCAGGTCGAATACCGGTCCGGACAAACAAACAATTATCCCAATGGTTGCGCCGAGTCACAGCATTTTTCGCTGTCGCAACTGCCCACGCAGCGCGGCTGGACGCGCCGATATGCAGGCATTCGCGTGGGATCGTCCAAGTCTCGCCGGACAACGCCGTCACAGCTCCGGGTAAACCTTCATTAACCATAAGCGGAATAAAAGCGTAGGCGATTCAAGGAGATGTTTCCGCCATGGCTTTTGTGACCGGGCGCCTGCTGGCGCAGGTATTGGGTATTGTCGCTCTGGGCGCGATGGCCTGCGGCTGTACGACGACGAAATCGGCGACTGCCTCCGACGCGACCAAGCTCGCCTATGCTGGGGAGCCGGACAAGCCAGCCGCGGGCGGGCTTTTTACCACCCACAGCTTCAGTGGCCTTGCCGGCCGCACCGTCACTGTCAACAGCATCGCCGACCTCAAGCTGCGCAACCATGAAGTGGCGCTGACCTTCGATGACGGCCCGATGCCCGGCCGCACCGAAAACATCCTGCGCGCGCTCGACAATGCAGGCGTCAAGGCCACCTTCATGATGGTCGGCCAGATGGCGCGCGCCCATCCGGCGCTCGTGCGCGAAGTCGCCGCCCACGGCCACACGATTGGCACCCACACGCAGAGCCACGCAAACCTGGCGCAACTGAGCGTTGCGGCCGCCGATGCCCAGATTGATGGCGGCATCAAGAGCGTTTCGGCGGCGCTGGTGCCGTCTATGTCGAGCCCGGCGCCCTTCTTTCGCTTTCCTTACCTGGCGTCCACCGCCGCTCTGCGCCATCAGCTTGCGTCGCGCGGCATCGTCGTCATCGACGCCGACATCGATTCCAAGGACTACTTCCAGTCGACGCCCGAGCAGGTCCGCCAGCGCACCTTGAAACGCATCGAACAGCGCGGCTCGGGGATCATCCTGATGCACGACATCCATCCGCGCACCGCGCAGATGCTGCCGCAACTGCTCTCCGACCTGAAGGCCAGGGGCTACAAGGTGGTCCGGCTGGTGCCCGGCCATGGCAGCCGCGACGTGCTGGTCTCGTCGCTGAGCGAGCGGACGGTGACGTCTACCCGGCAGGTGGCGTACGCCGAGAACCGCTGACGACGCTCAGCCCTTCTGTTTGGCGCCGGCGCTCTTGCCGTCGGAGCTTTTCGAGCGCTCCTCGAAACGGTCGGCGCCCTTCTTCAGCGCATGACCGGTCTCGGCTTCGGTCTTGCGTTCGTCCTTGGCTGCCGCGTCCTTGAAGCCCTTGGCAGCCTGCTTGCCCTTGGCGGTCGGTGCCTGTTCAACGCCCATGATATCCTCCTTGGCCTCGCTCCATCGCGCGGCATGAGGCCCAACGCATAGCCGGTCCGACGGTTCCGGTTCGGCTGATTTGGGGGTTGAGGCGCAGCGGTGATCAGCGCGCCGTCATCGCCTTGCGAAACGCTTCCAGCGTCTCGGCGCTGACATGGTGCTCGATGCCCTCGGCATCGATGCGCGCCGTCTCGGCGCTGACGCCGAGCGAACGCAGGAAGGCCTCCACGGTCTGATGGCGGATGCGGCTCTCCTCCGCGACCTTGCGGCCGGCCTCGGTCAGGAACACGCCGCGATAGGGTTTTCTCGACACCAGCCCTTCGGCGCAAAGCCGCGTCAGCATCTTGGCGACCGTCGGCTGGGCGACGCCCAGTCTTGCCGCGATATCGACCTGGCGCGCCTCGTTGCCGTCCTCGATCAGGTCGGCGATCAGTTCGACATAATCCTCCACGAGCGCACCGCGGCGCGCTTCACGCGTCTGCCGGAATCCTTCCGAATGAACATCGGCGTCGGGCAGCGGCTCGCGCGGGACTGGTCTGTTCTTCAGCGCCAATACGCGCTCCTCCCCAAGGCTTTCCCGGATTCAAATCGATCGTGCATTCATAGCACGGGCAACAGCCTCGCACCCTATTTGTTCAGGCCGTTTATTTGCATTCGTCCACAGGCGCAACCGCGCTTGGCGTGCCCCTCGGAGCGACGGCCACCGCGTCAACCAAAAAAGCACCGACAATGAAATATAGCATATTGCATAATGTTGAGCTCCGGCATAGGTTGAGTGCAGCATCGACCAATCGCGCGGAAACCCTTTTTCATGTCAGAGACAGAAGCCACCTCAGCCTCCCGGCCCGCATGGCGGTTCAACCGACCCGAAGACGACGACCAGCCGAGCCTACGCGAGGTCAACGCCTCGATCGCGGTTCCGACATCCGGCGCCTGGTTCCGCCGCCTCTTCGCGTTCATGGGTCCGGGCTACCTGGTCTCGGTCGGCTATATGGACCCGGGCAACTGGGCGACCGACCTCGCCGGCGGCGCTCAGTTCGGCTACACGCTGCTGTTCATCATCATGCTGTCGAACCTGATGGCGATCCTGCTGCAGGCGCTATCGGCCAGGCTCGGCATCGCCACCGGCCGTGACCTTGCCCAGGCCTGCCGCGCCTACTATCCCCGCCCCGTCAATTTCGTCCTGTGGATCGCCTGCGAGCTGGCCATCATCGCCTGCGACCTGGCCGAGGTCATCGGCACGGCGATCGCCCTGCAGCTGCTGTTCGGCATTCCGTTGATTGGCGGCGCGATGCTGACGGCGCTCGATGCTTTCCTCGTGCTGCTGTTGATGAACAAGGGGTTCCGCTATCTCGAAGCCTTCGTCATCGCGCTCTTGATCATCATCTTCAGCTGCTTCGCCATCCAGATCTTCGTCGCCGCCCCGCCGGCCGGCACGATCCTGCATGCCATGTTCGTGCCCTCCTCGGAGATCGTCACCAATCCGGCGATGCTCTACATCGCTATCGGCATCATCGGCGCCACCGTCATGCCGCATAACCTCTATCTGCACTCCTCCATCGTGCAGACCCGCGCCTATGAACGCACCGATGCCGGCAAACGCGACGCCATCAAATGGGCGACGGCGGACTCGACCATCGCCCTGATGCTGGCCCTGTTCGTCAACGCCGCCATCCTGATCGTGTCGGCCGTCGCCTTCCACAACACCGGCCATCAGGACGTCGCGGAGATAGAAGATGCCTTCAAGCTCCTGTCGCCGCTGCTGGGCCTCGGCATCGCCTCGATCTTGTTTGCCGTGGCGCTGCTTGCTTCCGGCCTGAACTCGACGGTGACGGCGACGCTGGCCGGACAGATCATCATGGAAGGTTTCCTGCGCCTGCGCATCCCCAACTGGGCGCGCCGCCTTTTGACCCGCGGCATCGCCATCATTCCCGTGGTGGTGGTCACCGCTATTTATGGCGAGAAGGGAACCGGCCAGTTGCTCATCTTCAGCCAGGTGGTGCTGTCCATGCAATTGCCCTTCGCGGTGATCCCGCTGGTGCAGTTCGTGTCGGACAAGAAGAAGATGGGCAATTTCGCCATTCCGCGCGGCGTTGCTGTGCTGGCCTGGGTTGTCGCCGCGGTCATCCTGATCCTCAATTTCAAGCTGCTCTACGACACGATCTTCGGGATAGGCTGAGCCGGTTCGGCGACTATCGCTTTGTGCTCGCCACCTCTCCCTGAAAAAAGGAAAAGGGAGAGGAATACCGATCGCCGGCATTGTATTTGCGCTATCTTCTTCCACGCCATGACCAGGACCCAGGACGCCCGGAAATTCTATGCGCGGCTGATGGCCGCCAATGCCGGCTCGGCCGATCCGCGCCTTGAGGAAATATTCGCCGAAGTGCCGCGCGAAGCCTTCCTCGGCCCCGGACCATGGACGATCATCGCCGGCAAAAGCCGGATCACCACGCCGAGTGACGATCCCGTCCATGTCTACCAGAACGTGCTCGTGGCGCTCGACGCCGATAAGGGCATCAACAATGGGGAGCCGTTCCTGCACGCCATGTGGATCGGCAAGCTGGCACCCAGGCCCGGCGAGTCCGTCACCCATATCGGCGCCGGCACCGGCTACTACACCGCACTGCTGGCGCGGCTGGTTTCGCCGGGCCTGGTCACCGCCTTCGAACTCGAGGGCGGCCTCGCCGCACTGGCGCGCAAGAATCTCGAAGCCTACGGCAATGCGACGGTCATCCACGGCGATGCCGTCACCACGAGCCTGCCGCCATCCGACATCATCTACGTCAATGCCGGGGTCGCGGTGCCACCCCTGCAATGGCTGAAGGCACTCGCCCCCGGCGGACGCCTGGTCTTCCCCTGGCGTCCGGCCGAGCGCGTTGGCTTCGCCGTGCTGGTGACTCGCACCGCGAACGGTTTTGCCTGCGATCCGTTCATGGGCTCCTGGTTCATTCCCTGCAGCGGCGCGTCGGTGGCAGGCCCGACGGCAAAAATCCCCAGCCGCCAGCGGGCGGCGCGCAGCCGCTCGATCTGGCTGACCGCCGACAGGCCGTCGGATCGCACCGCCACCGCCATCTTCGACGACATCTGGTTCTCGTCGCGTGGGCTTGTTACCCGGCCTGGGAACTGACGGGGCACGGCAGGCCGGAGGAAGATCGCCAAGAATTTCGCTGAGCGTGTCGGGCTGGTGCCTGCCCGAAGCGCGTTGCACGAGTCCGTTTCGAGGCAACCGGCTCTAGGACAATCCCACCTGGGCGTAGGGCGTGCCTGCCGTAGCGGCTTCGATGCCCTTGGTTCCCCGGTCGATGATCGCGAGAAAGGTGGATTTCGCCTTTTCGGCATCCTGGCTCTCTCGGTAGACGCGATGCGCCTGGATGAACGCGACGGTCCATGTTGCCAGGACCAGATTGGCCGCCAGATGGGCGTCGGGATCGGCGGGGTCTCTCCCCACGCTTTCGGCGAGTGCCACCGCCACGAACTGTGCGAGTTCGTCGCGTATGGCCCTGGCCCGCGCAATGAGGGTTGGGCTTTTCTCAATTGTCTCCACGAAGCGCTGGCTTCCTGGAAAGAAGATTATGTAAACGGGGTCTTCCGTGGCCGCCCGATGAGCGAGCTGACGTATCGCTTCGATTGGAGCGACACTTTTGTCGCGTTGCCGCAAGGCCTCGAGAAATTTCTCGCGGCCTTCTTCGTCGCGATCGAAGAACATGTCCTCCTTGCGAGGGAAATGATTGAACACCGTCATTCGCCCGACGTCCGCGGCCTCCGCGATCTCGTCCACCGTCACATTGTCGAAGCCGCGTTCCATGAAGAGCAGCGTGGCGGCGTTGGAAATCGCCTGTCGTGTCACAAGGCGCTTACGGGTCCGGCGATCAAGCGGCATTGACAAGCTTCCAAGCCTCCATTCATATACTCAGTATAATATAAGATTCGATATATACAGATTTTACGTACATGATCGGATGGAATATATGAAAACGCAAGCCGATGCCGCTCCCGCGATAGCAGCGCCGCGAGAGGCAGGGTGGCACTTGTAGGCGATGCCGCGTACTGCGCCTCTCCGGCCGCGGGCATGGGTGGCTCCTTGGCCATAATTGGCGCTGCCGCGCTGGCCGATGCGTTTCGGAAACACCAGGGCGACTTCGAACTGGCATTCCGTGATTACAACGAAGGGTTCCGCCCCTATATCGAGGAAGTGCAGGCCAACGCCGCAAGCAATCTGGACGTGCTCATTCCGCAAACGGAAGAAGCCATTCGCGAAAGAAACACGCAGCCTAACCCCTGGTAGGTGCCTTGGCAGCGGCAGGTCTTTCGACAACCTTCAAGCCGCTTGCGGCCGCCGCGCCAGCCCATCCCTGATATAGCGCGCGAACTCCTGCGCCGCCGGGCCAACGCCATGCCCCGGCAGATGCAGATTGATCGAGAAATTCGGCAATGGCGGCAGGCCGGACTCGAAGGGCAATATGTCGAGATCGGCAGGCACGGTCGATGCCAACCAGGTGGTGACGGCCAGATCCGCACGCACCGTGGCTGTCGTCGCGTCGATGTTGCCGTTCTCGAACACGGTACGCCATTCCAGTCCATGCTCCTTCAGCGCCGAAAGCACCGCCGGGCGAAAGGCGCAAGTGTCGGCCACCATCGACACCGGCAGCGGCCGCTTGGCGCGGGCGACGCCGCCCCTGGCGCCAACCCAGACAAGCCGGTCGATTGCCAGGCATTCGCCAGCGGACGGCCCGACCCGCTCCTCGATCACGGCCAGATCAATCGTGCCTGCTGCCAATGCGGCAGCCAGTTCCGGCGACGAGGCGCAGACCAGCGAAATCTCGACCTGCGGATAAGCATTGGCATAGGCTTTCAGCACCGGCGCCAGCACGGTGCCGACCAGGTCATAGGGCACGCCGAGCCGCACCTGCCCGGCCACCACGCTGCCCGCCATCTCGGCCCAGATCTCGTCATTGAGGCCAAGCAGGCGCTTTGCCTTGTCGAACAGCCGCTCGCCGGCACGCGTCAACCGCAGGCCGCGCCGGTCGCGCTGGAACAGGCTGCCGCCAAGCGCCTCCTCCAGCCGCTTGACCTGCTGGCTGACGGCGCCCTGCGTCAGGTGCAACGCATTGGCCGCCGCCGTCATGCTGGCCTTGTCGGCGACCGCCACGAAGGTCCGGATGAGCGCCATGTCGAGATTTCGGATCATAGCGGCATTATAGATGCTAATGCCAGCTATCGCAAACATTGCATTTACAGATGCTGGCCTGGATTTACCATGGAGCCTTTGACAAGGGACGCCCCATGCTCCAGCCGATCCTGCCGCTCGTCCTGTTTGCCTTCGTCGCCACCGCCACGCCGGGTATCGCCACGACCTTGTCGACCGCCTCGGGGGCGCGGTTTGGCTTTAGGCGATCCGTCCCGCTCATGATTGGCAGCGCCGCCGGCCTCGCCACGGTGACGGGCGCGGCCGCCGCCGGCCTCGCCGGCCTTCTGCTTGCGATGCCCTCGCTGCAGCTTGCCATGAAGATCGCCGGCTCGCTCTATCTGCTCTGGCTGGCGCTCAAGATCGGTCGGGCCGGGCCTCCCAATCTCGATGTGACGATGGCCAAACCGAACAGCTTCCTCGGCGGCGCCGGCATCCAGTGGATGAACCCCAAGGGCTGGGCGATGGGATTGGGCGCGGCGGCGTCCTTCGCCGCACTCGCCGACGGGCCGGGGCAACTCGCCTTGCTGCTCGGCTCGACCTTCGGCCTCGCCGCCGCCATCTCGCTGTCCGTCTGGTGCCTCGCCGGCATGGTACTGGCGCGGCTGCTCAAGGCCGAGTGGCAATGGCGCGTCCTCAACATCGTGCTGGCACTGGTGCTGGCCGCCTCGATCATCCCGATGTGGCGGACGCACTAGAAGCGTCGGCCTTGCGGAACCTGGGTTTCTTGCCCCCGCGATAGCGCGACGGCATGCATACATTTCCAAGTAGCTGGTTTGGCGATAGCGTGCATGGCAGCTTGGCGCATGCATTGTCTTGTGCGGCGCTGGTCGACCCCCACTCCGTCTCGGCTTCGCCGAGCCACCTCTCCCCCGATCGACGGGGGAAAGGTGGCGCTGCGAAGCAGCGACGGATTGGGGGAACCACGTGGCAATCAAGCCTCGGACCGATCAGTCACGCCATATGCGCATAGCGCAGCGCCAGAGCTGGCCTCAAACCCCGTAACGCGCCGCCGGCTTGTTGGCGTGCAGACTGCCGTAGAAGGCCTGGCGGGCGCCAAGGAAAGTATCCAGCTTGGCCGCATCGGCAAGGGCGGGCACGGTGACGGCTTCGCCCCTGGCCAGGCCGACAAGCGCCGCATCGACCATATCGTCGGCGGTCATGATGATCTCCTTCGGCAGGTTGTCGATGTCGCTGCCGGCAAGCTCCCAGAAGTCGGTCCGGGTCGCGCCAGGCAGCACCGCCTGGACCCTCACATCGGTTCCCGCGACCTCGCGCTGCAGCGCCTCGGTGAAGTTGACGACATAGGCCTTGGTGCCGCTATAGATGCCGCCGAACGAGGTGTCGAAGGCCAGCACCGAGGCGATGTTGACGATCGCGCCACGGTTGCGTGCCAAAAACCCCGGCAGCACGGCGCGGGTCAGGCGGGTCAAGGCGATGATATTGACCTTGATCATGCGCTCGGCCGCGTCGGCGTCGGCCGTTGCCACCACCTGCTGGCCGCCAAGGCCGGCATTGTTGACCAGCAGCGTCACGCTGTCGTCGGCTGATATCGCCTGCTCGACGCGGCGCACGTCGTCGTCATCGGACAGGTCGGCGCTGATCACGCTGACCTCGCGGCTGTAGGCATAGCGCAGCTTCTCGGCCAGTTCCTCGAGCCGGTCGGCGCGCCGCGCCACCAGCACGAGGTCATAGCCCTGCCCCGCCAGCCGGTCCGCATAGACGGCACCGATGCCCGATGAAGCACCGGTGACGACCGCCGTGCCCCTGTTGTTCTGTTCATTCATTGTCGTGTTCCTTTTTCGACTGAACTGTTTCGCTTCGGCCTTGGCCGCCGGCGTCCTGGACCGCTGCCCCCCGCACCGCCCCCAGGCCGCCTGATCTTATTTAGTGGCATATACCACTTTCTGTGAAATGGGCATATGCCACTATCTTGTCAATGAGCGGAGCGGGGATTATTTGTCAGGCAGCGGCCGGACATCATGTCCGCGCCGCCAAGGATCCATCATGTCAAAGGACGCCCTGCCCGGTCTGACGCTCTGCAACAACGCCATGCTGCGGCGCGCGACGCGCAAGATCGGCCAGTACTATGATGACGTGCTGGCGCCCTCGGGCCTGAAAGCCACGCAGCAGGGCCTGCTCTACCAGATCCATATCGGCAACGAGCCGGCGATGTCAGCCATCGCGGCGTCCCTCATCATGGACCTGTCGGCGCTCGGCCACACGCTGAAGCCGCTGATCCGCGATGGCTATGTCGAGACCTTCGCCGATCCGGCCGATCGCCGCGTCAAGCGGATACGACTGACGCCGCAAGGGCTGGTCAAGCTCGATGAGGTGATGAAGCTATGGCATGTCGCCCAACAGCGTTTCGAGGACGTGGTGGGCAAGGAACAGGCGGCAGAGTTGCGCGCCGTGCTCAGCGACATCGCCGAGCTCGATTTTGATCAGCCGCCGGCCGCGTCCTGAGGCAGCCGGCGTTACAAAAGACCCTACTCGGCCGGCATGGCGACCGGCCTTGCCAGCATCCGCCCGGCAAGTACGATGCCGAGCCCGATCAACGGGAAGGCAGCGGCGATCAGGCCGAGATCGGCCGGTATGCCGAAGCGCAGCACGCCGCCACCGACCACGGCGCCCAGCGCCACCCCGAGATAAAGCGCCGAACCATTAAGCGACAGCACGATCGGAGCCGCGTCGGGAGCGAGCTTGATGATGCGGCTGGCCTGTGCCGGCGGGAACGCCCAGCCGACAATGCCCCACGGCACCATCATCGCCATCAGCGCCGGGCCGGCGATGTGCTGCGGCAGGAATGTCGGGATGACCGACAGCATGACCAGCATGGCCGCGCTCAACGCCAGCGACCAGCCGACGGTGCGGGTGGCACCAAAACGGTCGGCCGCCTGGCCGCCGGCAATGTTGCCGATGACCGCGCCGGCGCCGAAGGCCAGGAGCATGCCGGGCAGCGCGATCTCGCTCAGCCCGCCACTCTCGATGGCCAACGGCGCGACATAGGCGAAGACGGTGAAGGCGCCGGTCAGCGCCAGCAATGTGGTCAAGAGGATCGGCATCACGCCCGGACGCATGGCGGCCGCCAGCCTGCGCTTCAGCGGCAGCTTGGTGCCGATGATGCCACGCGGCAGCCGGTACCACAGGATAGCGCCGGCCAGCGCGCCAAGACCTGCGATGGCATAGAACGTGCCGCGCCAGCCGGCGAAGGCCGCGACGAGCGCGCCGATCGGCGCGCCGACGGCCACGGCCACCGTGGTGCCGCCAACAACGACGGCAATGGCGCGGGCGCGGTGATGATCATCGACAAGCGCCACCGCCGTGCCTTGCGCGGTCGCCGCGAACAGCCCGGATGACAGCGCCATGATGATGCGCGCGATCAACAGCACTTCGAAGGAGGAACTCATGGCGGCGACGACGTTGCCGACAACGAAGAACACCAGCGTCCACAGGATGACGCGCCGCCGGTCCCACTCCCCGGTCAGCGTCGCCAGGATCGGCGTACCGACCGCATAGGCGAGCGCGAAGGCGGTGATCAGCGTGCCGGCCAACGGAATCGAGATGCCGGCATCCCTGGCTATGTCGGGCAGCAGGCTGGAAATGACGAAGCCTTCGGTCGAGATCGTGAACGATCCGAGCGCAAGCCAGAAGAGTCGCTTGTCCATTGGGGTGTCCTTAGTTCAAAAGTTATTGAACAATTGGACATAGCAGGGCATGATGTCAATGAAGCCGGTGGAAAATAGCTGAACCATCCTGACAGCCCTGTGTCAGCACGGGCGGATCGCCAGGGTTGGTCGGTCATCGCGAAACGGAGAAACAGTGTGCAATTGCCGAGCAGGACAGACGCGTTGAAATCGGCCCGAACTGTGCTTAGTTTTCAGGCATGACCTTGCCCCACCCCAATATCGACCAGATCAGCCTGCCGATCGTGCTTGGCGTGCTCGGCGACCCGACGCGGCTCGCGATAGTGCGCTATCTCGCCAGCAAGGAGGGCGTGCCGCTGAACTGCAGCCAGTTCCTTGATCTCGGTTCCAAGACCAATCTGAGCTATCACCTCGCCAAATTGCGCGAGGCCGGCGTCACCCGCGCCGAGGTGGTCGGCACCAACCGCATGATCACGCTGCGCCGCGCCGACCTCGACGCCCGCTTCCCGGGCCTGCTCGACAGCGTGATAGCGGCGGCCGGCGATGATCCGGCGCTGCCGGCGGTCGGCGGCCACGACATCGAAATCCCTGCCTAGGACTACAGTCAAGCAGATGACTGATACCGGTGGCCGAGTCGAGTCGAATTTCTCCTCAGCATCGATGATGCTAGATATCCCACTTTCGACAGGGAGCGATTGATGAGCAGCTCTCAAATGGAAAAATATGTATGGGCGTCGGTACTATATTACATTGTGGCAGTGGCTGCATCCGCTCTTCTGGTGTTTGCTGGTATGGGCGGCGTTGGCATCCTTTGGGGTCTGCCTATAATACTAGGATATCTTGCGGTGATAATATCTCTTAATGCGTGGCGACGCAGAAGACATCCGCGAAGCGCCTATCAGGTGGAATTGGCTAGGTCGAGATTGGTCAAATAGTCGCCCAACCGAGCGCGCGACTATAGCCTGCTCGGCGCGGCATTCGTGTCGACGCTCACGATCACCGACATTCCCGGCGCCAGCATCCGCGTGAGATCCTGGCCCTCGTCGATCTCGATGCGCACGGGAATGCGCTGCGCCACCTTGGTGAAATTGCCGCTCGAATTGTCGGCCTTGATGACAGCGAATTCGGACCCGGCCGCGGGCGAGAAGCGGGTGATATGGCCGCGCATCTCGGCGCGGTTCAACGCATCGACGCGGAAGCTGGCGGGCTGGCCGGGCTTCAGCAGCGCGACCTGCGTTTCCTTGAAATTGGCGATCACCCATTTGCGCTCCGGCACCAGGCTGGTGAGTTGCGAGCCGGCCGTGACATAGGCTCCGAACGAAGCGCCGACGATGCCCAGCGTGCCGTCTTCCGGCGCGACAATGCGCGTGTTGGCAAGGTCGATCTCGGCCAGCCGCACCGCCGCCTGCGCCTGGTCGACATCGGCATGCAGGGACTGGCGGCTGACCAGCGTCTGGGTCAGCGCCTGCCTGGCGACTTCAAGCCGAGCGTCGGCCTCGCGCATCGCCGCATCCGACTGGCTGACGGCATTGCGCGCCACATCGACATCGCTTTGCGTCGAAAAGCCCTTGGCGATCAGTTGTTCGCTGCGCTTGAGGCTGGCCCGCGCCAGCTCGTCGGCCGCCTTGGTGCTGGCGATACCTGCCTCGGCCAGCGCGATCTGCGCCCGGCTGGTCGCCTCGGCCTGATCGGAGGCCGACAGCGCCGCATTCTTGCTGGCCAGCGTGGCGCGCGCCTGTTCCAGCTTCTGGGCATAGGGCTTGTCGTCGATGCGCACGATCAGGTCGCCCTTCTTCACATCGGCATAATCGGTCACCGGCACTTCGGCCACATAGCCGGCCACCTGGGGGCTCAGCATGGTGACGTTGCCGCGCACATAGGCATTGTCGGTCTGCTCGACGCTGCTCTCGAAGGGCGGCAGCTGCCACGCATAGAGGACGACCAGCACGCCGGCGATTCCGGCGGCCAGGACGAGATAGGTGGAGAAGGACTTGAGGATCTTGGACATCTGACTTTACACCAAATTTCTGGTCACGCCGCGACTGTCGCGGGACGCAAGAGAGTACCGAGCTGGCGCCATGTCATCCTCAGCACGAGCACCGCGACGGCGAGGGCCGACGCGATGGCGATCATGAGGAACACATCGCCATAGGCGCGCGCATAGGCTTCCTGTGTCGCCTGCTGGGCGAGCAGCGCTACCCCTTCCGCCTGCCGCAGCACCGGGTCGGTGAGCACATGCGAATAGGCGCCGCCAAGCTGCGCGATGCGCTGGGCGACCGCTGGATCGGTCATCGCCAGATGCTCGACGATGCCAGCCGAATGGAATTTTTCTCTGATGATGACGAGCGTGCCGAAGATCGCCGAGCCGATCAGGCCGCCAATGCTCTGCGTGAACAGGAAGACGACGACGAAGCTCAGCATGTAGTTCATGCCCTTGCTCAGCGCGTTGACGAACCCCATCGCCAGGGCCGGCGCCAGGAACAGCGAACTCGCCAGCGCGATCAGCGCCTGGCTGACATACATCTGCTCGGGCCTCGTCTGGCTGGTGAGTTGCGAATCCATGAAGGCACCGGCCGCCATCAGGCAGAGCGCCACGACATGGATGGCCGGCTCACGTCCCGGCTTCAGCACCGCCGCGCAGGCAATGCCGCCCGCGATGGTGGCGCCAAGGATGATCGTATAGAGCGTCGTCTGCTGGTCGTTGAGCAGGCCGGCCTGCTGGAAGAAGCCGCTGATGCCGCTCGACTGCTCGGTCATCAGCACGCGGAACATCAGCAGCACGCCGGCGAAATGCAGGATCTCCGGCGACAGCAGCCATTTGATGTCGAGCAGCGGGTATTTTCGGTTCAGCTCGATGACCGCCACCGTGACGAGGCAGACGATGGAGGCAACCAGCAGCCAGCCCAGCCACGGCACCTCCAGCCACCAGTAATAGCGGCCGACGGACAGCACGATGGCCAGCGTGCCGAAGCCGACGGCGAGAAAGAGGTAGCTGACGACATCCATGAAGCCGAGCACCTTGACCTTGGGCGGTGAGCTCAGCGGCAGGGTGTAGATCAGCGCCAGGCTGATCAGCGCCAGGCCCACTTCGAGCAGGTAGATCGGCTGCCAGCCGCCGAGATCGAGCAATGCCGGCGAGATCAGCCGGGCGATCGGCGCGCCCAGCCCGATATTGATCATGGCCATCGGCATGCCCATCGTCATCTTCCGCTCGGGCGGGAAGCATTCGAGGGCATAGAGGAGGCTCAGCGTCGACATCGGCGCCGCCGCGACGCCGGCAAAGAAGCGGGCCACGATCGCCGTGCCGAGGTCGTGGGTGAAGAGGTGCAGTCCGTTGACGACGATGAAGACGATGATGGCGAGTTCAGCGAACCGCCGCAGGCCATATTGCGCCCGAATCTTCACCAGCAGCAGCGACAGGCTGACATTGGGCGCCATATAGGCCGCCGTCAGCCACAGAGCCTCGTTGGTGGTGGCGGAGAATTCGCCGGACACCTGGGTGAGGTTCGCATTGACGAAATTCAGCCCCAGCCCGTAGGTGATGGCGATCATCACCGAGGTCGCGGCATAGCAGAGCGCCACGAAGGGATGCCGGGGCACATAGGGCGCCGGCGCCGGCAGCGAGGCCGGCGGCTCGGCCGGTGTATGCCATGGGCGGCGCTTGCGCTGGCGGGTTGGTTGAAGGGCGTCGCCCGGTTCCGTCTCCGCCGCGTCGGCCTTCGGCTCTTCCTCGATGACCGCCGCGTCGCGATTGTCATTATCGCCTGTCACCGTTTTGGGCGCCCGCCTGGCGGCGCGGCGCAACCGCGCTGCCTTGGGGCCGGATGTGTCGGACGTCGTCACGGCTGTTTTCCAGTCACCGGCTCGAGTTCGACAAGGCGGTCGGCGGCGCTGTCGATGTTGACAGCCATCTTGCGCAGGATGCCGTGCGCCGACCGAAGCTCGTGCCTGGGGATACCCGCCAGCACTTCCTTGCCGACCTGCATCGCCATCAGGTCGACAACATCGGCAAGCGCCTCGCCTTCGCTGGTCAGCACCACCTGCTTGGCGCGGCGGTCGCCCTCGACCTCGTGCCGCTCGATCAACCCTTGCGCTTCCAGCCCGTCGATGATGCGCACCAGCGTCGCCGTCTCGATCTCGAGTTCGTCGGCGAGTTCCTTCTGGTTGGCTGCCTCGCAGCGCGAAACGCGCACCAGCGTGCGGGCCCGCGCCAGCGTCAGGCCGCGCTCGCGCACCCTGGCATCGAACAGGGTGCGGAGCTTGCGGCTGACGCGCGCGGTTTCCTCCAGGATCTCGAAGCGTTGCGTGGTGGCGCTCATCGGTAACAACCAAATAGATAGCATGCTAACTAATTGGATACTATCTATACCCACTCTCGACAAATCTCAAGGCCTTGCTACGAAAAGCAGGCTGCAAATCCGCCAGTTCGCACTTCGAAACCAGGAGCCTTCCATGCGCGTAGCCGTGCTCGCCGACATCCACGGCAATGTGCTCGCGCTGGACGCCGTGCTGCGCGACCTCGACCGGCGCGGTGGCGCCGATATCACCGTCAATCTCGGCGACAGCGTTTCCGGCCCGCTCTGGCCGCGCGAGACGATGGAAAGGCTGGAAGGGCTCGCCCTGCCGACCGTGCGAGGCAACCACGACCGCCGCGTCGCAGTCGATCCCGTCAATGACGACATGTGGCCATCCGACCGCTACGCGCGGGAGCGGCTGACGCAGGCGCAGCGCGCGGCGCTGTTCGCCCAGCCGCTGACGCTGGAGATCGCGCCCGGCGTCCTCGCCTTCCATGCCCGTCCCGACCATGATGAAGAATACCTGGCCGACGCTGTGGTCGACGGCCAATTGGTGCGTGCGCCCATCGCCGACATCCGGCGGCGGCTCGGCAATCCCGGGCACCGCATCGTGCTGTGCGGCCACAGCCATCGCGGCGAATTGATCAGCCTGCCCGGCGGCCCGGTGATCTTCAATCCGGGAAGCGTCGGCTGCCCCGCCTATGACGATGACACGCCGCCCGCGCATGTGTCCGAACAGGGCTCGCCGCATGCGCGCTACGGCATCGTCAAATTGGCTGGCGAAGCGGGCAATCGCGACCGTTTCGAAGCCGTCGCTGTCGACTACGACCACGAGGCCGCCGCACGCCAGGCTGAACGGGCGGGACGGCCGGAATGGGCCCATGCGTTGCGCACCGGCTTCATGCCCCGTTGACCGATGACGGGAACGTCAGGCCCCGGCAAAGCATTTTCGGGGTGACATGTTACCGCTTCGTCCCCTATAAACCCGCCTTGGCATGCGGCGGCGCCTTGGTGCCTGACCGCGCCTTCGATGAAAATCTATCGCCCACGGCCAGGTGATGAGGCGCACAGTTACGCTCCGAACGACGTTGCACGCGCTGCTTGCCGCTCCGGTTCTGTTCACGGTGCTGCCGGCTGTCGCCGAGGAATTGCCGCTCGTCATCTCCATCGTGAGCGGGCTCGCCCCCGACGACTTGTTGAATGTCCGCGCCACCGCATCACCGATCGGCAGGGTGCAGACGCGCCTGCCCAACGGTTCCAGCGTCAAGAACCTCGGCTGCAACGACGTCAACGGCCATCAATGGTGCAAGGTCGAGGACGTCGACAACCCGAAGGTGACGGGATGGGCACCTGCCCGCTACCTGATCCCGACCAACCCGGCGCCATTCGCCGACACCGCGGCTCCGGCCGTCGCCGCCGACAAGCCTGGCCAGGCCCCCGCCGGTGCGCCGGCCGCCGTTGCGACGGCCAGCGATGGCGCGGCTCCGGCCGCGGCAGGCCCCTTGAACCAGGCGGCAAACCCGCCGCCCGCTCCACAGCCGCCGCCGGCCCCGCCACCCGATCTGGCGGCGCGGCTGGGCAGCGCCGATCACGCGGCTGAAACCGCCGTGAATTCCGCTGCCGCGATCGGCCGCGCCGCCATGCAGGATGCCTACGGCCTGGCGTTCGCGGCGAAGGACAACCCGGCGGAAATCCACACGCCCGCGGACCCGGCCGCGCAGGCGCAAGGCCCGGCCCAGACGGACGACGGCCAGAAACCCGCCCCCGCGACGGCCGACACGCAGGCGGCCGATGCGACGCCAACCGCGACGGCGGCGGACGACCCGGCCGATGATGGCGCCGCCCCGGTCACGTCGGCTATTCCGGTGCCCACGCCGCGCCCGGAACTGGCCGGCGCGAAGCCCGCCGCGAATTCGAAAGCCCCGGACCCGGCGGCGGCCCCGCAGGCCGCCAATCCACAGACCGTCGCCAAGCTGGACCCTCCGGCGTCACCGGCGAGAGCCCCCGACGCCACCGGCGAGGTTCCCTGCGCCCGCTATGTCGGCCAGCCGATGACGCGTTGCGAGGCATCGATCGTGCGCATGGGCAACAACAAGGCCGACGTCACCGTGACCTGGCCCGATGGCGGCACGCGCGTCATTTCCTTCTACGACGGCCTGCCCGCCGGCTCGAACTCGCGCAGCGATTTCCGCTTCACCCGGGAAGGCGGCCTCAGCATGATCCGCGTCGGCGTGTCCGAGCGCTTCGAGATCACGGATTCGCTGGCCTTCGGCGATTGAGGTTTAGGGATTGGGCAGTAGGCGGTAGGGAATAGGCATGAGATGCGTGAGCCTACCGCCTACTGCCTAATCCCACTGCCTTCCTCGCATTTTCGGGGTTACATCCCGCAAAACTCTTCCCTATAAGGCCCACCTAGCCTGATACCAGAATCGCGAGCACAACCGGCCGGGTCTTCCCGTCCCGGTTTTTTGTGCAAGCCGCCCGCCAAACGGAACTTCGCCATGCCAAGACGCACTGACATCAAGTCGATCCTGATCATCGGGGCCGGCCCCATCGTCATCGGCCAGGCCTGCGAGTTCGACTATTCGGGCACCCAGGCCTGCAAGGCGCTGAAGGAAGAGGGGTTCCGCGTCATCCTGGTCAATTCCAACCCGGCCACCATCATGACCGACCCGGAACTGGCGGATGCCACCTATATCGAGCCGATCACGCCGGAAGTGGTCGCCAAGATCATTGCCAAGGAGCGGCCCGACGCGCTGCTGCCGACCATGGGCGGCCAGACGGCGCTCAACACCGCTCTGTCGCTGCGCCGCATGGGTGTGCTCGACCGCTACAATGTCGAGATGATCGGCGCCGACGCCACGGCCATCGACAAGGCCGAGGACCGCGCGCTGTTTCGCGAGGCGATGAAGAAGATCGGCCTGGAAACGCCGAAGTCGATGCTGGCCAACGCCACCGACGTCAAGAACACCGACCGCAAGATGCACGAGGCCGAGCGCGCCGCGCTGAAGGCCGAGAAGCCGGCCGATCTCGACGCCGCGCTCGACGCGCTGGAAACCCGCTGGAACCTCGGCGAAGGCGACCGCAAGCAGCGCTACATCAGCCACGGCATGGCCATCGCCGCGCAGGCGCTCGACCATGTCGGCCTGCCCGCCATCATCCGCCCGTCCTTCACCATGGGCGGCACCGGCGGCGGCATCGCCTACAACCGCGCCGAATTCTACGACATCGTCCAGTCCGGCCTCGACGCCTCGCCGACCACCGAAGTGCTGATCGAGGAAAGCGTGCTCGGCTGGAAGGAGTATGAGATGGAGGTCGTCCGCGACAAGGCGGACAATTGCATCATCGTCTGCTCCATCGAGAACATCGACCCGATGGGCGTGCACACCGGCGATTCCATCACCGTCGCGCCGGCGCTGACGCTGACCGACAAGGAATACCAGATGATGCGCAACGCCTCGATCGCGGTGCTGCGCGAGATCGGCGTCGAGACCGGCGGCTCCAACGTGCAGTTCGCCGTCAACCCGGCCGATGGCCGCCTCGTCGTCATCGAGATGAACCCGCGCGTCTCGCGCTCCTCCGCTTTGGCCTCCAAGGCGACCGGCTTCCCGATCGCCAAGATCGCGGCGAAGCTCGCCGTCGGCTACACGCTGGACGAGCTGGAGAACGACATCACCGGCGGCGCGACGCCCGCCTCCTTCGAGCCGTCGATCGACTACGTGGTGACGAAGATCCCGCGCTTCGCCTTCGAGAAATTCCCCGGCGCCGAGCCGGTGCTGACCACCGCCATGAAGTCGGTCGGCGAAGTCATGGCCATCGGCCGCACCTTCCAGGAATCGCTGCAGAAGGCCCTGCGCGGCCTCGAAACCGGCCTGACCGGCCTCGACGAGATCGAGATCCCCGGCCTCGGCGCCACCAACAGCGCCGACGACCGCAACGCCATCCGCGCCGCCCTGGGCACGCCGACGCCCGACCGGCTGCGCATGGTGGCGCAGGCGATCCGCATGGGCACCTCGCTGGAAGACGTGCACGCCATGTGCAAGATCGACCCATGGTTCCTCGAGCAGATCGCCGGCATCGTCGCCATGGAAGCGCGCATCCGCGAGCACGGCATCCCGCAGGATGCCGTCAACCTGCGCATGCTGAAGGCCATGGGCTTCTCCGACGCGCGCCTCGCGTCGCTGACGAAGACCGACGCCGAAGTGATTGGCAGGATTCGCGAAAAGCTCGACGTTCATCCGGTCTACAAGCGCATCGACACCTGCGCGGCCGAATTCGCCTCGCCCACCGCCTACATGTACTCGACCTACGAAGTGCCCTTCGCCGGCGCGCTGGCCAGCGAGGCGCATGTGTCGTCGCGCAGGAAAGTCGTCATCCTTGGCGGCGGCCCCAACCGCATCGGCCAGGGCATCGAGTTCGACTATTGCTGCTGCCACGCGGCGTTCGCGCTGCGCGATGCCGGCTATGAAGCGATCATGATCAACTGCAACCCGGAGACGGTTTCGACCGACTACGACACTTCCGACCGGCTCTATTTCGAGCCGCTGACGGCGGAAGACGTGCTGGAGATCCTGCGCGCCGAAAAGGCGTCGGGCGAACTGGTCGGCGTCATCGTCCAGTTCGGCGGCCAGACGCCGCTGAAGCTCGCCGACGCGCTGGAGAAGGCGGGCATTCCGATCCTCGGCACCTCGCCCGACATGATCGACCTCGCCGAGGACCGCGACCGCTTCCAGAAGCTGCTGCACAAGCTCGGCCTCAGCCAGCCCAAGAACGGCATCGCCTATTCGGTCGAACAGGCCCGCCTCGTTGCCGGCGAACTCGGCTTCCCGCTGGTGGTGCGCCCGTCCTATGTGCTGGGCGGCCGCGCCATGCAGATCATTCACAGCGAAAGCATGCTGCAATCCTATCTGCTCGACACCGTACCCGGCCTGGTGCCGGAGGACATCAAGCAGAAGTACCCCAACGACAAGACCGGCCAGATCAACACGCTGCTGGGCAAGAACCCGCTTTTGTTCGACACCTATCTGTCGGGCGCCATCGAGGTCGATGTCGACTGCCTGTGCGACGGCAAGGACACCTTCGTCTCCGGCATCCTGGAGCACATCGAGGAGGCCGGCATCCATTCGGGCGACTCGGCCTGCTCGCTGCCCGTCCATTCGCTGCCTTCCGAACTGGTCGACGAGCTGGAGCGCCAGACATCAGCCCTGGCCCGCGCGCTCAATGTCGGCGGCCTGATGAACGTGCAGTACGCCATCAAGGACGGCACGGTCTATGTGCTGGAGGTCAACCCGCGCGCGTCGCGCACCGTGCCCTTCGTCGCCAAGACCATCGGTCGTCCCATCGCCAAGATCGCCGCCCGCATCATGGCCGGCGAGAAGCTGGAAGACGCCTTCGCCCATTACGGCCCCCTGCCCGATGCCCGCAACCCCGGCCACATCGCGGTCAAGGAAGCCGTGTTCCCCTTCGCCCGCTTCCCCGGCGTCGACATCCTGCTCGGGCCGGAAATGCGCTCGACCGGCGAGGTCATGGGCCTCGACCGCGACTTCGCGCTGGCCTTCGCCAAGAGCCAGCTTGGCGCCGGCGTCGACCTGCCGCGCTCCGGCACGCTGTTCGTCTCGGTGCGCGACGAGGACAAGGCCGGAATATTGCCGGCGGTGAAGCGCCTTGCCGGCCTCGGCTTCAAGGTGCTGGCCACCTCCGGCACCGCCCGCTTCCTCGCCGAAAACGGTGTCGACGCGCAGAAGATCAACAAGGTGCTGGAAGGCCGCCCCCACATCGAGGACGCCATCCGCAACCGCCAGGTGCAGATCGTGTTCAACACGACGGATGGCCAGAAGGCGGTGTCGGACTCGAAGTCGCTGCGGCGGGCCACGCTGATGCAGAAGGTGCCGTATTACACGACGCTGTCGGGTGCTGTCGCGGTGGCGGAAGCGATCGCGGCGCTGAAGGCGGGGAGCCTGGAAGTCAGGCCGCTGCAGGAGTATTTTGCCTGAGATTATTGGCTGACTGCTGACCTTTTAAGAAATTGACAGACGGTCAAACAGCACGATTTCGCTTCGTTTCATCCAAAAGTGCCGATCACGGCAGCTATGGACGCTCACTGATTTTCTAATTCAATACCAAGTTCCTGAACCACTTTTTCGAGCGTCGAGAAAATTCCAGATTCCTCATTCCAAATATAAGATGGACCCTTGTCTTCAAGTCTTGGCTTTGCAGTGTCCTCGTACCATTCTGCCAATTGGCCACCACCGCCTCGTCGAGAGTTTTTCTCGAATATATCCCGGTACCTTCTCGGAGATATTCCAACGAAGTGCTCAAATATAACTCTCTTCTCTTGACCATCGTCCAACGAGACAGAATCTTCATGCAATGATAGAGCCTTGCTCTTTGGATAAGGTTCAATAAAAACGACCCTCTTGATTCCTGACGCGATTATATGTTTAGCGCAGTTGTGACATGGAAACGTGGTCACGAATATTGTGGCTCCGGCGGTAGCTCTGCCCAAACGAGCGGCATCGCATAGCGCCGTCATTTCAGCATGGGTCATCCTGCCAAATTCCGTTATGTCGGAAATTGCAGCATCCTTGATACGCTTGCGAACGTTTTCATCAGAGTAAATAGTTGCGGCGGATGCTCCATCCTTCAAAACTTGAGCTCCTTCCAGAGTGCGAAGAAAGTCAAAAATTATGCGATTCTTCTCGGTGCGATTCGCATCGATCCCGTCATCAAAATCTCGATGAGGATCGTCGTCTTCGGTCCAATAGGTGCCGCCACCAAATTTTGGAACTTCGTTGCAACCTAGCGATATCACCTCGCCTCGCGTTGAAAATATGGCCGCTCCAATTTGCCGAGAAAGGTCGATAGATCGGAGTGAGGCTGATGCTGCCATGTAGGCGCCATACTCATCCTTTGTCGGGCTTATGGAATTTTTCCCAAAAAACGCGGCTATAAAGCGGTCAGTCGTCCGCGATATGCTATCCTCGTTGCGACCACTTATAAACGCATCTCCCATGTGAAAAACCTCTTCAATGCGCTGACCATGAATGTCTGAACGCTCACTCATATCGGTCTCGACGAGGCTTTCTGCATACTCGGTACATTGCTTCGGTGTTAAATTCGCATTGTTAAGGGCGATGTCACGTTCAAGATTTTTCTTTCGATCCTTCTCGCTTAAATGAACGGAGATTTGTATGAATTTCCGTCCATAAACTTTTCTAAGCAGCAGAATTTCTTCGGCTCGTTTTAATTGCCGAAGGATATAAGCTGCACGCTCTATGGGACGCTTTTCGGAATCAGGGGAAGGATCCGCTTGCTTCCAATAGGCTTCACGACGATTTCGAATCTCATCAATCGCCAACGCGGCAAGAGCGGCGTCATTTTCACATTTTTTCCGAACTGCGTTTGCATATCGGATCTTCGATTCATATTTCGCGACCGGATTCGACCCGTCGTCAATTTCGATATCTTCGACCGCAATTCGGGACATCAGATCGGTCAAGCGAATTGACTGTGGATTGTAACCAACTGAGACAAGCGCCTCACGCAATTTTTGTTCTACGATGCGCATGTTGACGCCGATTGGACCCACCAACCCAAAAATGAGTTCGGGCCAATCTGTCGACTCGTTCGATGCGTTGTCATTCAATGTCATGAGTTCCCGTGGAACCGGACATTTAACTTGTCCGTTGAAACGAAAAGATTCATTAATAGGAATCATGGAGGAATCAACTGATGGCTCAAAATCTGCGAGGGGAACCTGTGACAAACACAAATGTTAAACAGCACTCCAGCCAGCTACGCAGAAATTTGAGTCAGGTAGCTAAATCCCTAAGCGCACGCCCGCAGGAGTTGCGTGGCCCGTTTAGCGTAAGGTCGGCATCTCTGAAGGCGTCTTCGGGAACCGACAAAAAATAGTAAGATAGGTGCTACTTGGATAGGACGCCTTCATCCTATCCTCACGCCACCGCCACGCACTCAATCTCGATATCAAACTCCATCGGCCAAGACGCCACCGGCACGAAACTCCGCGCCGGCGGGCTGATCGAAAAGTACCGCGCATAGACCCGGTTGATGGCGTTGTAGAAGCCGGAATTGACGGCGTAGATGCGCACCATCACCACGTTTTCCAGCGAGGTGCCGGCCGCTTCCAGGCAATGTTTCAGCGCCTTCAGCGACGCCTCGGTCTGAACCTCGATGTCGCCGCGCACCATCTCGCCGGTCACCATGTCCACCGGCGGCGTCGCCGAGATGAACACGAAGCCGTTGGCTTTCACCGCCGTCGAGCACGGCAGGCCGAGCGCCCGCACCTTGGCCGACATGACCGGCACTTCGATAATTTCTTTTTTCATGGTGATGCTCCCTGGGTTTGCGCGGAGCTTATCCTGCGATCCGCCGAACGCCAGCGCCTCCTCCTTCTCCCCTTGCGAGAGAAGGAAGGCCAGCGCCTTGCTTCACCCCTGCCCCGGATAAGGCGTGCCATCCTTGTGCAGGAACCGCCCGTCCCGGCTCGGGCTCATCATGTCGATATCGGAGCATGTGATGACATCGTCCGGGTTGCGCGAGCCGACCTCCAGATAAACAGCCGTCGCGGAAGACCGGTTGATCATGTGATGGCCGTTGCCGCTGTTTTTGGCGAAGGTGGCGCAGTCGCCGGCCTTCAGCAGCGTCTCGCCGTTATCCTCGACCAGCGTCAGCTCGCCTTCCAGCACATAGACGAGCTCGTCCTCATGGCTGTGCCAGTGGCGCTGGCTGGACCATCCGCCGGGCGGCAGGGTCATCAGGTTGACGCCGAAATCGGTGAGGCCGCCGGCATCGCCCAGGCGGCGACGGGTGCGGCTGGCGCAGGGCTGGTCGAAAGGCGCGGGATAGCCGGAGCCTTGGCGGATGGGCACGGCGGACAGGTCGATCTTGGGCATCGGGGGCTCCATGGGTTGGTCATGGAAGTAGGGCAAGGCGGACGCAGGGCCAGCTTGGCGGTAGTGGGTTTGCCAAGCTGTTGCCAAGAGCCGGAGGTGAGCCGAAGCGGTCAGCCCCACCTTCGTCATCCTAGGGCGAAGCAGCCGCGAAGCGGCGTCGCGGAGACCCTAGGATCCATGCCGTGACCTCAATCGGAGGTGACAACGTTGCATAGTTCTGAACCGTTACTCTGCTCCCGAACCGGTGCAGAATTCTGGACCGTTGCGGCTCTCCAGAGTCACGGCATGGATCCTCGGGTCTGCGCCGCGTCGCTGCGCTCCTTGCTCCGCCCGTGGATGACGAGATGAGAGTGGCTCCACCGGTCAGGAGAAATGGCGGCTCCAATGGTCAGAGGGATAGTCCGGCTGACCGGTCAACCAGCGCTCCCCTAATGCACCGCCGCGACATCCTTCAGGTGCATCTCATGCATCTTCAGCGTGTCCAGCGTCTTCTTGGCGAACTCCTTCAGCGCCGGGTCGTCGCCGGACTGAGCGTAGGTGGAAAACATCGCCACCGCCTGCTTGTGCGCCTGCGTCTGCAAGGTGATGTACTTCGCCTGGAAGGCCTCGCCGTCGAGCGCCTTGAGCTGGTCCAGCATCGCCTGGTCATTCGGCAGCAGCGTCGGCCCGTCGGGCGTCGTCGATGCCGTGGTCTGGCTCTTCTCCAGTGCCATCTTGAAATCCGCCGCGATCCGGGTGTGGTCCTTGACCATCAGCGAGGCGAAATCCTTCACGTCGGCGGCCACGCCCTTGTCCTGCGCCAGCTTGCTGCTGTCGATCTCGAAGCGGTTGGCGCTGACCAGCGCCCTGTTGAATGTGTCGGTGTCGACCTTGTTTTCCGAAACAGGCGGCGCGCCGCTGGCCGACTGCGCCATGGAGGGCGAACCGGCCAGCAGCGCCAGCGTGGCGATGGCAAGATAGGATCTCATCGAAACTCTCCGTGTTGGTGTCCTTGAAGGGCCAACGCGGCACGGGCGTCGAGGTTGCGCCCTTTCTCGCCTCGCGGGCGTCGAGCATGCGAGGGCAGCGCTTGTCAGGCGGCCAACGTCACTTCGCCCTCGTCCTTGCCGTCCCAGTAATGGGCGCGGTCGGCCTTGACGCGGATCATGGCCAGGCCCGGCGTGTCGGTGCCCTGCTCGAACCACTCGTCGATGTCCTCGTTCCAGTGCTCCTCGAACGCCGCCTTGTCGCGGATGACCTCGGCCTTGCCCTCGACCGCGACCCAGAAACCGTCGTCGCCCTTGAAGGACAGCGACACATTGGCATCCCGCTCGATATCCTCCACCACCTGCGACTTTTCCCAGGTGAAGTAGTAGGAATCGCCGTCATAATCGACATCGCGGTTGTTGCTCATCGGCCGTCCGGCGATGGCGCCGCCCTGCGTATGGGTGGACAGCATGGCGACGTCGATGTCGCGCATTTTCTCGGCGATTTGCGAAAGGCTTCTCTCGGTCATGGCGTGCTCCTGCGCATGGGGTTGGCTTGGGCAACGTCCGACATCGGCTTTGGTTTCTACGCGCACTTCCCACTCCCTTCTCCACTTTTGGGAGAAGGGGAGCCCGTTCAATTCAATCGCAGCACCCCTCGCCATACTTCTGCTGCCCGTTCCAGGCGGCCGGTGCCGACATTTTCGCTCAAGGCGGCGGGCGATGAGGCCTGCCCTCCCCGCAAAAGCGCGGATGAAATCACCGCGCCGGGACCGGGCAGCTCATGTCGCCTTCCTGGCAGCTTAGATAGGCTTTAAGCTGCTTGACGCGGTCGTTGGTCAGGCCTGTCCTACAATTGGCGACCAGCAACGGATAGATGCTCCCCCCGACGCTGGCCGATGACTGGAAGGTGCATTCCGAATCGCGAAAGGCGATCCAGGATTTCTGCGCATCGACCAGCAGCTTCTTCGTCGCGGCATCGTCCTTGAGACGGGCATTGATCTGCCTGTAGACGTCATTCAACGCCTTGTCGGCCTTGTCGAAATCCTTGCCTGCGCATGCGTTCATGGTCGCCTGGTCCTGCGCATTGGCGCAATCGTCGGCCCGCGCCACGCCCGACAGCAGTGGAGTGGCGAGGATCAGTGCCGCAAGGCCGGTCTGCAAGGGCCGCATCGTGTTTCTCCGGATTTGGTTCAACCGCAAGTGGTCGGACACCGGAGATTACCCATCGGGACAATGGCGGCAAGATGCGGCCTGCGGCCTTGGTGGACAGTTTCTTTCGTGCCGCGCCGGAGTGCCTTGACGGCGGATCGGTGAAACCCGGCTCCGCCGGCTCGCCGACGCTGGTTTCGCGCTCCCAGCCCTCATTCTCCAGTTCCGTGCTCTGGATGGCCAAGGCAGCGCCTGGGCGCTCGACCTCAAGAAGAAGATCGGCAACGCCCGGATATCCAGCAACGCATGGATAGATGGCGAGCAGGAGGGTCCCGGAAACCCGCGCCCCGGGACCCACCGTTGGAGGGGTGGCACATGCCGGTGCAGCCTCCTCCTGTGCCCAGCCGGTCGACGATCCCCGACCGGCTGAATGTCGTGGTGACGTAGGGTTAGCATGTGCCCGGGGCGGCCTATGTGAAGCGGTTCACAAAGCCCATGCGCTTCCCGTCGGGCCGGATCCGAAGAGCGACGCGGGTTGGCTCCAAACCTTGGTGCTTCCGGGCGACGGGCGTCAGCCCTCCCAGGCGACGGGCTTCATGCCCAGCCGCTCGTAGAGACGCACGGCGGCGGCATTGTCCAGCGTGTTGGTCTTGAGATCGACATGACCGGCGCCGCGCGCGGCAAAGGCGGCGAAGGCCTGCCGCATCAGCGCTTCGCCAATACCCCGCCCCCGCGCCTCCGGGTGAACGACAAGGTCTTTCACGAAGGCCGAGGTCCAGCACAGCGCGGCCCCCGCCAGCAGGCCCTTGCCGTCGATGACGAGAAAGCACAGTTCGGGGTCGAATTCGGCGTCGCCGGACAGGCCTGGCCACCATGCGTCGAACGGCGCATCCTTGCCCTCCTCGAACACTTCGGTGAGCAGCGCGTGCAAGGCCTGCGCGTCGGTGTGCTCGAAAGTCCGCATGAGGAAGCCGTCGGGCCAGCGCGGCGCGATCAGCGTATCGTCGAGGATCTTGCGCAGCCGGATGTCGTCTGGAGCCGGCGGGCGCGGTTCAGGCATCAAGCCTAGGCATCCGGCTGGAGCCGGCGGCGCAGGCTGTCGCGGCCAAGGCCAGTCGCCTCGAGCAGGCCCTTGTGCTTGGCTTCGTAATAGTAGCCGGTCTGGTAGAGCAGGTCGGCGCGCTTGGCGTTGCCGCCGGCCACCAGCCAGGCGCCGCGCAGATATTTGACCGCGTATTTCAGATTGGTCTCGGCGTCGAACAGGCCCTTGGGCGGACCGTCATAGCCCATGCCGCGCGCCGTCGCGTGCTTGATCTGCATCAGCCCCCAATGGCCGTTGTTGTAGGCCTTGGGATTGAACGTGCTCTCGCGGTTGACGACATGGCGCACCAGGTCGATCGGCACCTCGTAGAGGGCGGCGTATTTGGCGATGAGCCGCTCGATATCGCCGCGCGTGCCCGTCGAACGCTGTTCTTCCGGCGCCACCGGGGTCTGGATCAGCGCCGCGGGGTTCTGCGGCACCACATAGGCGGCCTGCAGGACGCCGGGCATCATGGCGCCCTGGACGACGGTGCCCCCGGCAACCGGAGCGAGGACTGGCTTGGCCGCGACCTGTTTGATCGAGGCAGGCGTCACCAGGCCGGCGATGGAATAGGCCGAGGCGGCCGTGGCGACGACCCTGACGGGAGCGGGCGCTGCGTTGGCGGGCGCGGCGTTGGCTGTGATCATGGCCGCGGCGGCCGGCGCCGCCAACGGAGTTGGGCCGGCAAAGGCGGCAACCGGTTCGGCCGGCGGCGCGGCCTGGCCTGGCGCCAGTTCCGCCGTCTGGACCGGTGCGATGCCGGATGATTCCGGCACCACCGAAACCGTTTCCGGCAGGGGTATGGTGAAGCCCGCATCGGCGCCGGCGGCGGTTGCCGTCTCGGTGAGGGCGGGCGCCGTCTTCATCTGCGACGTCGAGGTGCAGCCGCTGACGCTTGCCGCGGCAAGGATCACGCCGATCGCGATAAGGTTGAGTTTTGCTGGCAAGCCGCGTTCGGGTCCGGTTCGTCGGATGTTAAGAAACCCCTTACACCAGCGATTCTCGTCGGGCAATCGGGGCCAGTTGATGGTTTTCGGGTGGCGAGACTCAGGGCAAAGTGCGATATTGTTCCCTGTCTGTACTCGTAGCAACTGCCGTTTTTCGCCGTTTTGCGGAGAGGAGCACGTCAATGGAAAACACGTCCGCGATCACAGCCGGCCACGCAGTGTTAGAAACAGTGATCGGTTTCATGGGCATTGCGTGGAGCCAAAAGGGCCTCATCCGCCTCTGCCTGCCCGAGCGCACACGTGATCAGGTCGAGCGCCGGCTGCTCCGCCATGGCGGTGTCTCGCCCTCGACTGGGCAGCCGGAATGGGTCGTCGAGCTGATCGCCGCGATCAAGGCCTATGCCGCCGGCGAGGATGTCGATTTCTCCGGCGTGCCGGTCGATCTGGCCGGCATCGATGATTTCCGCCTCGCCATCTACGACGAGGCGCGAAAGCTCGGTTTCGGCGAAACCACCACCTATGGCGAACTGGCCAGGCGCGCCGGCCATGCCGGGCTTGCCCGAGAAACCGGCGCCGCCCTCGGCGCCAACCCGGTGCCGCTGGTCATCCCCTGCCACCGCATCCTCGCCGCGGGCGGCAAGATCGGCGGCTTCTCGGCGCCGGGCGGCTCGGTCACCAAGGAAAAGATGCTGGCCATGGAAGGCGTGCGCGTCGGCCCGCCACCGCCTGCGCAGGTGTCGTTCGGGTTCTAGGCCATGGAACCCGGAACGGGCCAACCTTGTGGTCCGGGTTTCAGGTCAGGGAACCGCCTTTTGCAGACCGGCATCACCTGAACATCGACACGCCTAATTGTGGAAGAACCGCCGGTGGAAACGCCGATCCATCTCCGGCCGCTTGCAGATGTAGACCGCGCAGAAGCTCGTGTCCGCGCTGGGCACCGAAGCGCGCGTGCGGACCTCGCCCATATTGCAGAACCGGTCGCTTTGCACATAGCGGTCATAGAGCGGCAGCCCCGGCACGCGCGACGACTGGTAGCGCAGGATGACCGCGCCTTCCCGCGCAATCGTCGACTGGATCCTGTTGCAGCTCATATGAGTCGGATCGTAGCGCGAGATCGCCTGCGCCTGTGCGGCCACCAGTGTCAGGCAGGCGGCAATGAAAACAGCCTTCATAACCCTCTCCGGAACCTACCCCGGCGCTTGATGGCGGGGCGGTCCGCCGCAACGGTTTCATGCGATTGGGGCGGCCATTGGGCAGGCCGATCGCATCGCCTTTTTTCGCGCCATCTTGTTTTCGGTGCAAAAGCAGACTATATCAGCCCCATTGATATTTCGGCCGATCGATCCGGGCCTCGCGATCTTCGCGTTTGCTGACGTCTATCTCCAAAATCTCGATGCACACCGGCTGGACTGTGGTCTGGTCAAACCAAAGCAAATGCAAGGACTATTTTTATGGCAACTGGAACGGTCAAGTGGTTTAACTCCACCAAGGGCTTCGGCTTCATCCAGCCCGACAATGGCGGCGCGGACGTTTTCGTTCACATCTCCGCTGTTGAGCGCGCTGGTCTGTCGACCCTGGTCGAAGGCCAGAAGATCAACTTCGAGATCGAGCAGGACCGCCGCACTGGCAAGTCGTCCGCTGGTTCTCTGAGCAAGGCGGCCTGATTTTGCGAATGGCGCGCGCCGGGCGAAGGTCCGGGGCGCGCGGCAAGTCACGGATGTACTGACGGTCGCGTGAGAAGCGCGCCGGAGCGGAAAGAACCGACAAGCTGGATCAGCGGATAGCTGCCAGCCCGGACTGGAAGCTCCCATCAGGCTACCAAGCATGGAAGGCGGGATTTATCCCGCCTTTTTGTTTGTCTGGGGTTCAGGCGATTGGCGAACCCGGTGAAGCTGCGTCCTTCTCCCCGTCACTATACGGGGAGAAGTGCCCGGCAGGGCGATGAGGGGCAGCGCCAACGCTGTATAAATCCCCATTTTTGAGTCATTGAGAAAGGCTGGCGCCGCCCCTCATCTGGCTGCCGCCATCTTCTCCCCGTAGAACGGGGAGAAGGACGCAGCTTTGCCGCTTTCGCCAATAGCCTACGCTGCCTACCCCACCCACTCCATCGCCACGTGCCCCGTGTCCGCTTCCACCCTCTTCAGCCACGCCGCGACCGCCGGATAGGCATTGAGCTGGAAGCCGCCCTGCTCCGCCGTGTGCGTATAAGCGTAGAGCGCGATGTCGGCGACGCTGAAGGCATCGCCGGCGAAAAAGGCATTGTTTTCCAGATATTTGTTCATCACGCCAAGCGCCTTGTTGCCGCGCTCCAGCGTCACCGCCAGCCGCTCCGGCGTCGCGTCCCCGGCCCGCTCGGGAAAGGTCAGCAGCGCCTTGCGCACGGCAATATAGGGTTCATGGCTGTATTGTTCGAAGAACAGCCATTGATAGGCCAGCCCGCGCTCATATCTGTCCGCCGGCAGGAAACGCGTGCCCTCGGCGAGATAAAGCAGGATGGCGTTCGATTCGGCCAGGCGCCGGCCGTCATCGAGTTCGAGCAACGGCACCATGGCGTTCGGGTTCTTGGCGACGAAGTCGGCCTTGCGCGTCTCGCCAGTGTGCGAACTGACCTCGATCGTGGTGAAGCTCAGGCCGAGCTTGGCCATCAGCAGGCGCGGCTTGTAGCAATTGCCGCTGTCGATCATGCTGTAGAGTATCATCGTCGCTCCCAGGGCATCACGCACCGCGCGATTATGGCAGGGGCCGCCGTCTCATCCAGTGATTTGTTTTGGCCGGTAGATCAGCGGCGCTGATGCAACTGGATCACCTTGCCCGCGGGTTCGAGGCCCACAGGCTCGAGCAGCGCCTCGATGGCCAGCGGATTCTCGTTGAAAATCGTTCCAGCCAGTTTCGGCCGGGCAAGATGGAACCCCTGCAGCAGGTCGACGCCACCCTCCAGCGCGACGCGCAGATGCGCCGGATGCTCGATCCCCTCGACCAGAACCTTGGCGCCACGGTCATGCAGCGTGGAAACCAGCGGCCGGAAGAATTTTTCGGCCGCCGCATGGCGGCAGAGTTCGGAAAACCAGGCACCGTCGATCTTGACGATGTCGGGACTGAGCAGACTCACCCGCTCCTCGGTCGAATGCCCGGCACCGAAGTCGTCGATCGCGATGCGGATGCCGTCGCGCCGCATCTCATGCACCAGCTTCAGAAGCAGTGCGTCATCGGCGGCCTGTTCGGTGACCTCGCAGACCAGCATGCCGGCGCTCAGCCCGAAATCGGCAAGGTGCCTGCCCATCAGCCTGATCTCGGCCAGGGCCCGCCCGGGATGGTCGTTGATCAAAGGGTTGAAGTTGAAGAACAGGTCGAGCCCTTCGACGCCGATGTTGCTGTAATTTCGCAGGTGAAGGGCCCTGCACATGGCCTCGACAAACAGGCGGTCCCCCGCCGGAATCTGGTCGAAAAAGGCCTGCGCCGAACTCGGCCGCCCAGCCAGATGCGGCTCGACCAGGGCCTCGACAGCGACGGCCGCCAGGGCCGCTCCACGCGGCGCGAAGATTGGCTGGTAGAGGCTTCGCAGCCGGAACTCTCCGTAGATCCCGTATGCGATGCCGACCTCGTCGGCAAAGATCTCATCGGCCACATTGCGTCGCCTGTCGAACCCGGAAATCATCGCACGATCCTTCGCCCAAAGGCCTTCGCGCGCCGCGCCGGGGTTGGCGGGACCAAAGGCTCCCTGCCGGTCTTGTCGGACGGCGCCGCCGGCGCGGGCTCGGCCGAGTTGAAGACGTGGAAACGGGTTGGCGCGAGCTCCGGCCGCGCCAGCACGAAACCCTGCACCATCGAGGCGCCCGACTTCTCGGCCAGTTCGAGCTGCCAGCTTTCCTCGATGCCTTCGAAGACGGTGCGGATGCCCTGGTCCTCGAAGCTTTTGACCATGGCCGTCAGCAGCGCGAAACCGGCCCCGGATTCCATCAGTTGCGTGATCCACTGGGCATCGAACTTGACGATGTCCGGCTTCAAATCCTTGATGCGATTGATGTCGGAATCATCGGCGCCGTAGTCGTCGACCGCGATGCGAAAGCCGTTGCCCCTGAGGGCCGCGACGAAACTGAACAGGGTTTCCTGCGACGCCGATCTCTGCTCGGTCACCTCGCAGACCACGCGGCGCGGATCGATGCCGGCTTCGTGCAGCACAAGGCGCATCTCCCGCAGGGCATTGTCGGCGATCGTGCGTTCGGTGAACACCGAGGGATCGAAATTGACGAAGATCGATGCTTCCCGCGGCAGGCACGAGCCGGCGTTCAGAAGGTGCAGCGTCCGGGTCAGCGCCTCGATATGCAGGCGATCGGCGGCCGGGCAGGTGGAGAAGAAGCTCATCGGCGACTGCGGCTCGCCGTCACGGAACGGCCGGATCAACCCTTCGAACGCGGCAAGGGAAAGCTTGCCCTCCTTGAAGGCGAAGATCGGCTGGAAGGCGCTTTGCAGAGTGTAGAGCCCCCAGACACCGGTAGAGGTGCCGTCCTTCTGACGAATGATGTGGGCAAGCCCGATGCTTCGCGACAAGGGTTCCTCGCTCCGCAATGCCGGCGGAATTGGAATGTGATCCTGCCACGCAAGCCTCTACCGCTCGTTAATGAGTTTACTCTTGCCGATCACAGGTCCCTGATCGCGCTTCCGATGATCATAGGTCCCTCAATCACGGCTCATTGAGCGCTGGCTCAGCCGACAATGCTTGCGCTCGGCGGGATCATGCGACATGAGAAGCGCCGCGGCCGTGCTTGGCCGCGAGAACCCTCTTTGGAGATAATTCGTCATGGCCTTTCTTGCCGATGCCCTTTCCCGCGTAAAGCCGTCCGCGACCATCGCGGTGACGCAGAAAGCGCGCGAGCTGAAAAACGCCGGCCGTGACATCATCGGCCTCGGCGCCGGCGAGCCGGATTTCGACACGCCCGACAACATCAAGAATGCGGCGATCGAAGCCATCCGCCGCGGCGAGACGAAATATCCGCCGGTGTCAGGCATCGTGCCGCTGCGCGAGGCGATCGCCAGGAAGTTCAAGCGCGAGAACAATCTCGACTACAGACCGGAGCAGACCATTGTCGGCACCGGCGGCAAGCAGATCCTGTTCAACGCCTTCATGGCGACGCTGAACCCCGGCGACGAGGTCATCATCCCCCGCCCCTACTGGGTCAGCTACCCCGAGATGGTGGCGATCTGCGGCGGCACATCGGTCTTCGCCGAAACGTCCATCGACAACGGTTTCAAGCTGACGGCGGAAGTCCTGGAAAAGGCGATCACGCCGAAGACCAAATGGCTGCTGATGAACTCGCCGTCCAACCCGTCGGGCGCCGCCTATACAGAGGCGGAATTGCGCGCGCTGGCCGATGTGCTCCTGCAGCATCCGCATGTCTGGACGCTGACCGACGACATGTACGAGCACCTGACCTATGGCGACTTCGTCTTCAAGACCATCGCCGAGGTCGAGCCTAAACTCTACGAGCGCACGCTGACCATGAACGGCGTGTCGAAAGCCTATGCCATGACCGGCTGGCGCATCGGCTACGCCGCCGGTCCCGTCGCGCTGATCAAGGCGATGGACATGATCCAGGGCCAGCAGACCTCCGGTGCCTGCACCATCGCGCAATGGGCCTCGGTCGAGGCGCTGAACGGCCCGCAGGACTTCATCGCCAAGAACAAGGCGATCTTTCAAGGCAGGCGCGACCTCGTCGTCTCGATGCTCAACCAGGCGCGCGGCATTACCTGCCCGTCGCCGGAAGGCGCCTTCTATGTCTACCCGTCCTGCGCACAGCTGATCGGCAAGAAGACGAAGGCCGGCAAGGTGATCGACACCGACGAGACCTTCTGCTCGGAACTGCTCGAAGCGGAGGGCGTGGCGGTGGTGTTCGGCTCGGCCTTCGGCCTTGGCCCCAATTTCCGCATCTCCTACGCCACCTCGGAGGCGCTGCTGGAGGAAGCCTGCACGCGCATCCAGCGCTTTACGGCGTCGCTGACCTGACCGGAAACGCACCGCGAAAATGAAAAACCCGGCGCAATGCCGGGTTTTTCATTGCGGGCGCGAAGGTCTCGCCCGCAGCATCACTTCTCCTGGGCCACTTCGCGCGAATTGCGCGCCTCGGCCGGCGCCAGCACGACCAGCAGCAGCGCTGCGGTCAGGAATGAAACGATTGCCGCCGTCAGCATCGCTGCGTGGAAGCCTCCGGCATAGGCAGTCTCGAACAGGCCGCGCAGGCCGCTCTCGCCCATTGCCGCATCGGTTGCGAAATCGTGCCGCGAAACGGCGGCCCGCGCCGCCGCTTCGGCATTGCCGACGCCGGCAGTCGCGAGATTTTCCGTCAGCAGGCTTGTCGCCCGCATGCTCATCAGGGCGCCAAGCAGCGCGATGCCGATGGCAAGGCCGGTCTGGCGGGTGGCGTTGATGACCGCCGACACCATGCCCGAGCGCTCACGCGGCGCGTAGGACATCGCGGCGGCATTGCTGGTCGGGATCGACAGCGCGTTGCCGAGGCCGCCGACCGCGAACAGGAGGGCGATCATCGCATAGGGCGTCGCGGGTCCGGCCCAGCACATGCCCAGCATCGAAACGCCGATCAGGAAATAGCCCGAGGTCATCAGCACGGAATGCCCATGGCGGTGGCTGAGCCTGCCGATCACCGGCGAGACCAGCATCTGCACAAGGAAGATGGGCGCCATGCGCAGGCCGGTCTGCGTCGGCGACCAGCCCTGCGCCTGCTGCAGGAACATCGAGTAAAGGAAGACGCTGGTGTAGGAGGTCAGGCCCATGGCGAAGGACGCGACATTGGCGACGGCGAAGCGAATGTCGCCGAACAGGCCGAGCGGCAGCATCGGGCGCGGCGTGCGCGCCTCGAAGCCGAGAAAGAGCACCAGGCCGACGACGGCGACGGCAAGCGCGATGACCGTCTTCTGGTCGCCCCATCCGTTCTCGCCGGCCGATATCAGGCCGAAGGTCAGCGCCCCCAGCCAGACGATGCTGAGCGCCAGGCCGACGAGGTCGAGATGGGCATGCTCGGGATGCGCCGTCTCCTTGATCGAGAGGGCGCCGAGCACGATCGTGAACAGGCCGACCGGCAGGTTGATCAGGAATATGCTCTGCCATCCGGCGGCTTCGACCAGGACGCCGCCGAGGATCGGGCCGACCAGCAGCGAGACGGCCGCGAAGGACGACCAGCCGCCAATGACGCCGGCCCGTTCACGGACATCCGGAAATGCCTGCGTCAGGATCGATAGCGCACCGGGAATAAGCAGTGCCCCCGCGACGCCCTGCACAACCCGGCCGGCCAGCAGCACCGAGAGGTTTGGCGCGAAGGCGCAGATGGCGGAACCGGCCACGAAGATGCCGACGCCGGCCAGCCAGGAGCGCTTGCGCCCATAGCGGTCGCCGATCAAGCCCGCCGACAGCATGAATGCCGACAGGCACAGCGTGTAGGAATCGGCAACCCATTGCAGGCCACCGAAATCGGTGTTCAGCGCCTTCTGGATCGTCGGCAGCGCGACATTGACGATGCTGACGTCGAGCAGCGCCACGAACGTGCCGAGATAGACGGCGGCAACGAGATAGAAACGGCGGCCCGACATGGCGGCTCCACGAATATCGTTGATCTGGAAATGCTGGAGCAGGTCGCCTGGCTCGTCGCGCCCGTCTCAGCCGCCATACTGCTCGTCGCTCACCTTCTCCAGCCAGTCGGCGTGGACGCCATCGAGCGCTTCCTGCATGGCGATATGCGTCATCGCCGAGGTCGGGCCGGCGCCATGCCAGTGTTTTTCGCCTGGCTCGAACGAGATGACGTCGCCGGCCCTGATCTCCTGGATCGGCCCGCCCCATGTCTGCGCCCGACCGGCGCCTGACGTGACATAGAGCGTCTGGCCGAGCGGATGCGTGTGCCAGTGGGTGCGCGCGCCGGGCTCGAAACTGACCAGCGTGGCCCTGAGTCGTGCCGGCGCCTGCTTCTCGATGACCGGCGTCTGCAGCACCCGGCCGGTGAAGTACTTTTCCGGCGCGATGATGGTCGGCACGCTGCCGCAGGCAATGATTTTCATGACCGGTGATCCTCGATTTGCGGGCGAACGGCGACACTCGCCAAGACGCCTCATTGGCCGGCATTTTCCTCTCATATCGGGCGGCGCGCAACAGTGCTCGGGCCCTGGCCCCCGCCCGACCGGCATCTGCACCAAGCTTCTTAACCATGAACGCTCGATCGCCAGCGCGGGCACCCGAATTGACGGCTGGCCGCCGCGGTTTCAATGGCTTCTTAACGGCTGCCCTCTAGCCCTTTGGCAGCGGCTGCAGGGGGCAACCAGATGAGCATACTGGCGACGATCAGGGACCATAGCGGCAGGGTCTATCGCGGCATCCAGTCCCTTTTGGTGCTGAGCATCGGCGCGGCAGCGCTTGGCGCCTTCGATGTCTCGCAGGACCTGCCTTCAGGCGTCGCCTTCAGCATATCGATCACCGCCACGGCGCTCGCTTTGCTGGCGCTGATGTACATGCGCAGCAGCGTCGTCCATCGCTTGCAGTCGGCGGCGGCCGCGGAGGCGGAAAAACACCATTTCCTGACCAAGGACGCCATGACGGGGGCGATGACCCGCCGTTACTTCCTCGAAGCGCTGCGCGACAGCCTTGGCACCATGCGCGACAGGCGCGAGGCGACCCTGCTGCTGATCGATCTCGATCATTTCAAGCAGCTCAACGACACGTTTGGCCATCAGTTCGGCGACCTCACCCTGGCGCATCTGGTCAGGACCGCCGAGCGCATCTTTGCCGGCGGTATGGTCGGACGCCTTGGCGGCGACGAGTTCGGCGTCATCGTCGCCCACAGCGACCTCACCACGATCAACAAGGATGTACGCCGCCTGCTCGACGCCATGCGGGCCGGCAAACCGCATGAGGGCAAGATCATCCCGCTCTCCATCTCCGTTGGCGTGGCGCTGGCGCCATCGCATGCGTCGAATCCGACGGAGCTCATGCTGCTTGCCGACCTGGCGCTCTACGAGAGCAAGGCTGCGGGGCGCGGCCGCGTTACCGTGTTCGACGAGGAAATGCTTTCCGACAAGCGCTATCGTCGCCTGGTCGAGCGCGAATTGCGCGCGGCCATCTATCTTGGCGAGCTCGAGTTGCACTATCAGCCCATCGTCAATCCCGATGGCTCTCCCTACGCGCTGGAAGGGCTGATACGCTGGCGCCATCCCGTGCGCGGCCTGATTTCGCCGGCGGAGTTCATTTCGATCGCCGAACGCTCGACTCTGATCGACATGCTCGGAGAATGGGTGTTCAGGCGTGCCTGCGCCGATATCGGCCACTTCCAGGGCCGCCGCATCTCCATCAACGTTTCCGGCGAACAGCTGAAGCGCGACGAGATCGTGACGATGTGCGACCGCGTGCTGAAGGAAACCGGCTGCTCGGCCGCGCAGTTCGTCATCGAGATCACCGAGACGGTGGCGACCGCCGCCACGCCCGAAATCCTGCGGCGCCTCGAAGCGCTGCGCGGCCTCGGCTTCCACATAGCGCTCGACGATTTTGGCACCGGCCATTGCGGCTTCAACTATCTGAAGACCCTGCCCATCGACAGCATCAAGATCGACCGTTCCTACATCCGCAGCCTTGCCTACGACCAGGTCGCGCAGATCTTCGTCTCGGCGCTCGCGCAGATCGCGCGCATCCAGGACGTCACCATCGTCGCCGAGGGCGTCGAGACGCAGGAAGAGTTCGCGCTCGCCAAGGCGGCCGGCTGCAACCGCTTCCAGGGCTATTTCTTCGGCCGTCCGGTGCCCCGCGACAAGATAGCCCCCATTCCCGACAATGTACCGCCGCTGGCCCTGATCGCCTGAGACGGCCGGCAAGGCGCTTGCCTCCTATTTTTCTTGCCCTGCCGGCAAACAAGTGGGACGATGCTCATGGGCAGGTGGCCATCCAAAAGAACCCCGCCCGCGACGGTCGAACAGGCCGGCCGCCGCTCAGGACCGACTGACCTCGCCTGACCATGAATGCCAGCCGGTCCTACGGGAAACGCCTGAGTGGAGGTCAGTCATGGGTACTCGCGCCGGAGGACGACGCACGGGACCGAAATGCATTGCCATAGTCGGTCCCTTTGCAAGCGGTAAGACGACACTTCTCGAAGCCATATTGGCCCGCACGGGCGCCATCCCTCGACAAAATCCCGTTTCATCGGGAAACACCGTTTCCGATCATTCGCCCGAGGCCCGCGCCCACGCCATGAGCGTCGAGGCGACAATCGCCACAACCGATTTCATGGGCGAGCAACTCACCTTCGTCGATTGTCCCGGCTCCATCGAATTCTCCTTCGAAGCCGAGCCGGTGCTGGCAGCTTGCGACCTCGCCGTGGTCGTGGCGGAAGCCGACGAGAAGAAGATTCCCGCCCTGCAGCTGATCATGCGCAAGCTCGACGATCTCGGGGTGCCGCGCATCCTGTTCCTCAACAAGGTCGACAAGTCGGTCGCCGGCGTGCGCGACACGCTGAAGATGCTGCAGCCGGCGAGCTCGGTGGCGCTGTTGTTGCGCCAGATTCCACTGCGCAAGGATGACGTCGTCATCGGCTCGATCGATCTGGCGCTGGAGCGCGCCTACATCTACCGCGAATATGCCGAGAGCGAGGTCGCCGAAATCCCCGGCGACGACAAGGCGCGCGAACTGGAAGCACGCTTCTCCATGCTGGAGACGCTGGCCGACCACGACGACCAGCTGATGGAACAACTGCTTGAGGAGATCGAACCGCCGAAGGACGCCATCTTCGACGACCTCGCCGCCGACCTGCGCGACGGCGCCGTGACGCCGGTGCTCATCGGCACCGCCGAGAAAGGCAACGGCGTGCTGCGCCTCCTGAAGGCGATCCGCCATGACGCGCCGGACATCGAGGCGACTCGCAAGCGGCTTGGCCTCGCGGAGGGCAACGCGACCGTCGTCCAGGTGATGAAAACCATCCACACGCCGCATGGCGGCAAGCTGTCGGTCTCGCGCGTCCTCTGCGGCCAGATCGGCGATGCCTCCGAACTCTATCTGTCCAATGGCGAGACGGCGAAGGTATCCGGCATCTACAGGATGCTCGGCAAGGACCAGGTGAAGGTCAACATCGCCAAGGCCGGCGACACCGTGGCGCTCGGCAAGCTGGACGGCGTCACGACCGGGCAGACGCTGAGCTCGGCCAAGGGAGGCATCAAGCCGCTGGTCGCGCTGACGCCGCCCCAGTCGGTCTTCGCCTTCGCGCTCCGGCCAAAGGAACGCAAGGACGAGGTCAAGATGTCGGCGGCCATCCAGCGCCTTGCAGAGGAAGATCCCTCGCTCAGCCTGCGCCACAACCAGGACTCGGCCGAGACGGTGCTGTCGGGCCATGGCGAGATGCACCTGCGCGTCGTGCGCGAACGGCTGGAAGGCAAGAACCAGATCCCGGTCGAAGGCCATGCGCCCGCCGTGCCCTACCGCGAAACGATCCGCAAATCGGTCCAGCAGCGCGGCCGCCACAAGAAGCAGTCGGGCGGCCACGGCCAGTTCGGCGACGTGGTGATCGAGATCAAGCCGTTGCCGCGCGGCTCCGGCTTCCAGTTCACCGACACCATAACCGGCGGCGTGGTGCCGAAGACCTACATCCAGTCGGTGGAGACCGGCGTGCGCGACTATCTGAGGTCGGGCCCGCTGGGCTTTCCCGTCGTCGATGTCGCCGTCAATCTGTCGGACGGCTCCTACCATGTCGTCGATTCCTCCGACATGGCCTTCCAGATGGCGGCCAAGCTGGCGATGAAGGAAGGCATGGCGGCCTGCTCGCCGGTGCTTCTGGAACCGGTGATGAAGGTCGAGATCGTCACGCCGTCGGATGCAACGTCGAAGATCATCGCGCTGATCCCGCAGCGGCGCGGCCAGATCCTCGGCTATGATGCACGGCCCAACTGGCCGGGATGGGATGTCGTAGAGGCGACCATGCCCCAGGCGGAGATCGGCGACCTGATCATCGAACTGCGCTCGGCGACTGCCGGTGTCGCCAGCTACCGCGCCACCTTCGACCATATGGCCGAGCTTACCGGGCGCCTGGCCGACGAGGCGATGAACGCCAACGGCAAGGCCGCCTGACACCTTGCCGGCGGCAACATTTGCAGACATGAAAAACGGCGCCCGGATGTTCCGGACGCCGCTCTATTTGCGGACCGTTCTCCTGGGAGGTGAAACGGTAGGTCCGCCGCATGTTTGTAGCCGATGCCCCATGGCCGGCAGAATTGGTTCGGACGCGGTAGCTGCCTGAGCCCGGACCGCTCGAGTGATGCCCCCATCCCCCGAACGAACCAAAACCGCGTCCTATGGTCTGCTTAGCAGGCTCGACTGATCCGCGGCATGTTACCCGATGTTACATGTCACTGTTACGCGGCAGCAGTGCGTGGGTTTTCATGGGGCGTGGCAGGTCCCAGATAACAAAAAAGCCGGATCAATGAAGATCCGGCTGAGTTTGATTGGAAGTGCCGATTAAGGCTAACCTCCAGAGGGGAACACTCGAGGGCGCTAATGGGAGGAGAACGCGCCCAGGAGATGATCTATATATGTGCTCAACATGCCCAAGAAACAAGCATCTATTTTGCAACACACGCATGCAAAAAGACGTAGGCTGTGGTCTAACCCATCCGCTGGCCCGATAGGACCAGCAGAATCGGCCCAACAAGGCGCTTCCCGCCCTGATATTCCTGGATAATCGCTGCTGGGAACCGCATTCCGTGGCAAAACGCCGAAAATGCGCGGTGACGTTGAAACGGGCAGCAAGCGTTTACTTTTGCGGCAAGTGCGGGCCTGCCGCTGGCGAGGCACTTTTCGACCACCGCCGGCGCACGGAAAGTGCACGGCCACCGACGCATCCGTTCCGCAGCCTCGTCCCATACGCAAGTATGATCCCGGGAACCTCACGTAGAATGGTTCATGCTCACGGAAAATTCGATCCTGCGATCGTCATCCAGCCGCGAGACGGCCGGTTCATTGGGATCACGAAGGAGTACGGACATGAGCACTTTCCAGGTCAAGGACGGCACCAACATCGCCTATAAGGATTGGGGCACCGGACAGCCCATCCTGTTTTCTCACGGCTGGCCCCTGGCCGGCGATGCATGGGCTCCCCAGATGCTGTTCTTCGCATCGCGGGGCTATCGTGTGATCGCCCATGACAGGCGCGGTCACGGCAAGTCGGACCAGCCCTGGAACGGCAACAACATGGATCAGTATGCCGACGACCTGGCCGAACTGATCGAGGCGCTCGACCTGCGCGACATGATCATGGTCGGCCATTCCACGGGCGGCGGCGAGATCGCCCACTATGTCGGCCGCCACGGCACGGACAGGGTCGCCAGGATGGTGCTGGTCGGAGCCGTGCCGCCGCTGATGCTCAAGACCGACGCGAACCCCGAAGGCACGCCCCTCGACGTCTTCGACGGCATCCGCAAGGGCACCGCGGGCGACCGTTCGCAATTCTTCAAGGATCTGTCGATGCCCTTCTATGGTTTCAACAAGCCCGGCGCCAAGGTCAACGAGGGCCTGCGCGAGAACTTCTGGCTGCTGGGCATGATGGGCGGCATAAAGGCCGAATATGACTGCATCCGGGAATTCTCGGAAGTCGACTATACCGACGACCTGCGCAAGATCGACAAGCCGACGCTTGTGATCCATGGGGACGGCGACCAGATCGTTCCGATCGCCGCCGCCGGGCTGAAGACGGCGCGCATCGTCAAGGACGCCACGCTCAAGGTCTATCCCGGAGCGCCGCATGGCCTTGCCGAGACGGAGGCCGACACGTTCAATGCCGACGTGCTTGCCTTCATCACGGCTTGATGCGTCGCACCCGGCAACGCGCCGAACGTCCTGGATGACGGCACCATCGACCGCGGGTCGCATGATCTTTTCGATGCGACCCGCGCCAGCCGGGCCGAGCGCCAGGGGTTCACGCCATAGTGAGGCATGGGAGCCCTTGGCATGACGCCGACAATGCGGTTGGTGGCAAGCTCATTCCCCCCGCACCCGCCATCGCCGAATCGAGACCGGTTCGGCGATGGGGGGTGTCCAGAGGCGCGACACGCCGCCAAGAACCAGCCACCAGCAATTGCCATCGACACGCAAGGACATCGATCATGAGCACCGCCACTTCCGGCATTGATGGCGAAACGAGCGCGCAGGGAGGGCTTGCGACGACGCTTGCCATGGCGGTCGCGGCGGGCATTGCCGCCGCCAACATCTACTACAACCAGCCCATGCTCGGCATCATCGAGCACGACCTGCCGGGCAGACTGACAGCGCTGGTGCCGACAGCCACACAGCTTGGCTATGCCACGGGCCTCTTCGTTCTGGTGCCGCTTGGCGATCTCGTCGAGCGGCGGCGGCTCATCATCCTGCAATTCGTCCTGCTGGCGGCCGCCCTTGCATTCGCGGCCGCGGCACCCGGCCCGGCGCTTTTGCTGCTGGCATCGTATCTCGTGGGCATCTGGGCAACCGTCGCGCAACAGATCGTGCCCTTCGCCGCGCATTTGGCCGCGCCCAGCAAGCGCGGCGCCACCGTCGGGGTCGTCCTTGCCGGAATCCTGACAGGAATCCTGCTCAGCCGCACCCTGGCGGGCCTTGTCGCGACCCATTCGGGCTGGCGCACGATGTTCTGGCTGGCCGTGCCGCTGGCATTGGCCGCCGGCACGTTCATGGCGCTGCGGCTGCCGCGCAGCCAGCCGGAAACCACACTGCGCTACGGCCAGCTCATGGCGTCGATCATCCATCTGTGGCGCGAATACGGCGCCTTGCGGCTGGCCGCGGCCACGCAGGCGCTGCTGTTCGCGGCCTTCACCGCCTTCTGGACCATCCTCGCCTTCCTGCTGGAAGAGCCGAGATTTGGACTCGGTGCGGATGTCGCCGGTCTTTACGGCATCCTTGGCGTCGTCGGCGTGCTGGCCGCGCCGCTCGCCGGGCGCCTGGTCGACAGGATCGGGCCGCGACCCGTCGTGCTCACGGCCGCCATCATCGTGCTCGTCTCCTGGGTCGTTTTCGGCTTCTGGGTCTCGCTGGTCGGCCTTGGCGTCGGCGTCATCCTGCTCGATTTCGGTGTCCAGTGCGCGCTGGTGTGCAACCAGCACATCGCCTTCAGCCTGCAGCCCTCGGCCAGGTCGCGCCTGAACACGCTGCTCATCGGCTCGATGTTCCTGGGCGGAGCCGCCGGCTCGGCCGGCGCCACGCTTGCGTGGACTTCGGGCGGCTGGCTGGCGGTCACGGCGTTCGGATGTATCCTGGCGGCGACGGCGGCGGCCCTGCAACTGATCGCCTGGCGCCGATAGGTCATTGGACGCGACGCAGCGTAATCCGATCGACCGTATCGAGCCTTGCCGGGCGTCGAGTTGCACATCCACACCGGATTACCGTGCTGGAAGGCGACGCGGCGCCTGGCTGGTCGCCGCCATATGTCCATCATGCAACCGGCGTCCGGCATCGGCGCGCCCGGGTCGTCCGGCAAGCCGCGTCACGCCTCCAGCGCGCGCTCGATGCAGTCAATCAGCGCCTGGCCCTCGAATGGCTTGCCCAGAAAACCGTAAGCTCCGGCCGCCATGACCCGGTCGCGAATGCGATCGTCGGGAAACGCGGTGATGAAGATGACGGGCGTGTCGTCGCCCCGTTCGCGCAGCACCTGCGACAGCTCGACGCCGCCCATGCCGTCCATCTGGACATCGGTGATGAGACAATCGGCCGGGCGGCTGCCCACTGCTTCCAGATAGTCCTCGGCGCAGGAATAGGTTGCCACCTTAAAGCCGAGCGAGCGCACCAGGCTCTCCGTTGCGACGCGCACCGAGGGATCGTCGTCGACGATGGCTATGGATTTGCCTTGGGACACTGGACTTCCTTCAGGGGCGGCGCCGGTTTGGAACGCGCCGGTTCATGCTCCCCTAGATGGGCCTGTCCAAGGCGAAAGGGAATCATACACAGGTTTAGCCCGTCTCTATTTCGCCGTCGCCGCCAGCAGCGCCTGGTCCATCTTGACCAGCTCGGCCAGCGAGCGTGCCTGCATCTTCTCCATCACGTGGCCGCGATGGATCTTCACCGTGATTTCGCTGACACCCAGCTTCCCCGCGACCTGCTTGTTCATGAGGCCGGTGGTGACCAGCGCCATCACCTCGCGTTCGCGCGCCGTCAGCGTCGCATACCGGCCCTTGAGCGTGGCCAGGTGCGCCTCGCCCGCGCGGCGCTCGCGATCGGTGCCCAGCGCAGCGGACACGGCATCGAGCATGTCCTGGTCGCGGAACGGCTTGATGAGGAAGTCGAGTGCGCCTGCCTTCATCGCCCTGACCGACATCGGCACATCGCCATGGCCCGTCATGAAGACGATTGGGATGTTGTTGCCGAGCCTGGCCAGCTGGGTCTGGAAGTCCAGGCCGCTTACTCCCGGCAGGCGGATATCGAGAACCAGGCAGCTCGCCTGGTCGACCGGCCCGCGCGCGAGGAACTCCGATGGCGAGCCGAACAGTTCGACGCGCATGCCCACCGAGCGGAAAAGGCTGCCCAGCGCCTCGCGCAAGGAGGCGTCGTCATCGACCACGAACACCAGCGGCGCGATCTCTCCCATCAGGCGGTCTCCTCAAAAGCGGGCAGGATGATTTCGAAGCTGGCGCCGCCGCCGGAGGGCGAGCTGGCCTTCAACCGGCCGCCATGCGCCTCCACGATGGAGCGGCAGATGGACAGGCCCATGCCCATCCCTTCGGGCTTGGTCGTGAAGAACGCGGCGAACAGATTGGCCGCGTCACCGGGCGAAAAGCCCGGTCCGCTGTCGGCGATTTCCAGCGCGATGCCGCCATCGGCACGGCGCGACGTGATGGCGATCTCGCGTTTCTCGCCGCCGCCGGCCGCCATGGCCTGGATGGCGTTGACGACCAGGTTGATGATGACCTGCTGCAGCTGCACGCGATCTCCCGAAACCCTGTCCAGGCCGTCGGGCAGTGACAGGCGCAGCATGATCTGATGAGCGCCGATCTCGCGCTGCACGAGGCTTAGCGTATCCTGCACCAGGTCATTGAGGTCGAGGGGCATCGGCTGCGGCGCGGCCTTGCTGGACAGCGCCCGCAGGCGCTTGATCACCTCGCTGGCGCGCCGCGCGTCGGCTATCATGCGTTCGATGGACTGCGTCACCTCGCCCATGTCGGGCTCCGGACGTTTCAGCCACCGCAGCCCGGCCTCGCCATTCGTCACCACGCCGGCCAGCGGCTGGTTGACTTCATGCGCGATCGAAACCGTCAGCTCGCCCAGCGTCGCCACGCGCGAGACATGCGCCAGCTCCGCCTGCGCCTGGTGAAGCGCGTTCTCGGCCTGCCGGCGCAGGGTCACGTCCATGATGCTCACCAGCACAAGGTCGAGCCGCTTGCGGTCCGCCGGCATGGCGACCGTGTAGAGGACGTTGAGACGCCGTCCGTCGAGCGCGTCCATGACGCTTTCGGACTCGAAATGCGGCTGGCCGCGCCAGATGGCGTCGAGCAGTTGCCAGATCGAAGGCTCCATGTCCGCCGGCACGAGCAGCGGCAGCTGCGCCTTGAGGATGGCGAGATCCGAGGCGCCGAATGTCGCATAGGCCGTATCGTTGGCATTGATCAGGCGCATCAGCCCAAGTGCCTGGCGCGCGAAATCGGGCTGACGCCGCGCGATATCCGCCATGTCGCGCGCCCCGGTGCCACGAAGCGCGTCGAGCCGTGTCTTCAGCGCCGAAAGGTCCATCTCGAGTATGGCAACGCCCGTGGCGAGGAAGATCGTGCGATAGCGCTCCTCGCTCTTGCCGATCTCCGCGATGGTGGTCGCGACGCGCAGGGCGAGCAAGGTCGTGATGCCGATGGCCGCGAGACTGACGAAACAGCGGGCCACGGGCGCGGATTCGGGAGTGGCGCCATGAGTGATGGCGAAGCTCAAGAGAGTAAGCCCCATGCAGCCGGCGGCCACCAGCAGCGTGCCGCGCCTGCCCGTGAAGTTCAGCGACAGCAGCACCACCGAGACGTAGAGGACCGCGATCGCGACGTCGTAGGGCGCCAGTGTGTCGAAGACGAAGATCGCGGCGGCCAGGACAAGCGCTGCGACCGGCGAGTACCGCGACATGAGCCCCCCAAATGGCATCTGGCTGTCGGCAAAATCGTATCGGAAAGTCCTCATGCCAGATTATCGCCGGTTCGCACAAGCCGGGCCTCGACGAGGGCGACGGCGAGGATGATGGCGACCGCGATCGCCAGGCACGAAAGGCCCATGGCCCTGAATGCCAGCCCGCCAGCCGTGACGCCGGCGAGGAATCCCACGATGACGGTCGCGGTCGCGACCAGCCCGGGCGCGAGGCGGCGGCCGAGAACGCTGTCGGTCAGGTCGATCGACAATTGCGTGATGTTGGTGGTCATGACGTTGGTCGAGGCGTGGCCGGGCACGAGGAGATGCACGGCGGCGCTTTGCACGCCCATGGCCGCGAGGCCGAACAGGGCCGGCGCGACCGCGAGAGCGCCGGAACCGTCCACGCCGCTGACCGTCAGTCCGCTCAGCAGGACGGCCTCGAGGCAGAGCGCCACGACCAGCGCCTGCCGCGTCTTGCAGGCCCAGCACCTTGCGATGCAGGTCGTGACGACGCCGGCGAGGACGAAGACAGGGATCGCCACGACCTTGAGCGCGAACAGGCTGTTGCTGGCCACGAGTTCGGAACCGGCGACCACGAAACTGCCGGTCACCTGGGCGACGAAGAAACCGCTGAAGGCGAGGAACGTGCAGGCATCGACGAACCCCGCCACGAAGGCGAGGCTGACCGTCAAGGCGGGGTTGGCAAGCGCGCTGTCGGGCCGTGTCAGTGTCGGGGCGTCCATGGATGGCATCCTTTACTCGGCGTGTTCACATGCACGCACAGCGTATGGGCGCCACGGCCCGTGCGAAATCATCCGTGCCGACCATAGCCGCGCCTGTCGGTGCTAGTCGCCCTATACGCATGTATGAGCCCACCCAAACGACCATCCGATATTGCCGGGACGCGCCCCGATCTAGCTTGGGTCATCCAACACGGACCCGAGAGGAAAAGCTCCATGACCACGACATCCCAGCAATCGCGCCACGTCGTCTCCCTGGCAAATCAGCCCCCGCGTTTCCAGGGGCCCAGGGGATCGATCACCCATATGGATGCCGGCGATCTGCCGCTGCTGCGCCGCCTGTCGATGCGTCGCCTGCTGCTGGACCATGGCGGGGCGCGCGAACCGCATTGGCACGCCAACGCCCATGAGCTCGGCTACTGCATTCGCGGTGAGGCGCTGATCACCATCGCGGCAAACCATGCCGAACGCGAAAGCTTCGTCGTCCATGCCGGCGACATGTTCTTCGTACCGTCGGGCGCCATGCACGCCATCGAAAACGTCGGCGACGGCGACGCCGAGTTCATCCTGGCCTTCTCGCATGAGCGGCCAGAGGATTTCGGCATGAAGGCGGCCTTCGGCGCCATGTCCGATGCCGTGCTGGGCAACACCTACGATCTGCCGGCGGAAGCCTTTTCGCGGCTGGACCGCTCGGCGGGCGGCAGCGACATCCTGAGCTTTGAAAGCCGCACGGAAGTCGAGGAGCAGGCCCGCCACGTCAACCCCTACAAGTACAGCGTCGAGGCGACGCCGCCGCAGATCGACTTCCCCGCCGGCACCGCACACACCACGAAATCGGCGCTGTGGCCTATCCTGCGCGACATGGCCATGTTCTCGGTGACGATCAGCCCGAGCGGCATGCGCGAGCCGCACTGGCATCCTGAAACCGCCGAGATGGGCTACGTCGTCGCCGGCAAGGCGCGCATGACCATCCTCGACCCAGACGGCACATCCGACACCTATGTCGTCCAGGCGGGCGATGCCTATTTCATTCCGCCCGCCTATCCGCATCACATCGAGAATGTCGGCGACGGCACGTTTCATGTGCTCATCTTCTTCGACCAGGTCTCGCCCGGCGACGTCGGCTACCGATCGCTGATCAACGTCTATCCGCGCGCGCTTCTGGCCGCTTCCTTCGGAATGAGCGAGGCGGACCTGCCGCCCTTCCCCTTCACCGAGATCGATCCGCTGCTGGTGCCGCGCGCCAACCCGGTCGAGCCGGTCGCCTGAAATCCACCGCAACCACCACCCCAACCAGAAAGGAACCACGCCATGACCACGCTTACCGCCTCCCTGCGCACCCCCACCGACCTTGGCCAGAACGCCACCCGGGACATCGCCGGCGCCCTTACCGGCCTGCTCGCGGATACGTTCGCGCTGTACCTGAAGACCAAGAATTTCCACTGGCACATGTCGGGGCCGCATTTCCGCGACTACCACCTGTTGCTCGACGACCAGGGCGACCAGATCTTCGCCATGACCGATGCCATCGCCGAACGCGCACGCAAGGTGGGCGGCACGACCCTGCGATCCATCGGCCACATCGCCCGCATCCAGCGGCTTGCCGACAACGATGCCGAGTTCGTGACACCACAGGACATGATCGCCGAACTGGCAAGCGACAACCGGCAACTGGTCGGCTTCCTGCGCGCAACGCATGTCGTTGCCGAGGAACACAACGACGTGGCCACGACCAGCCTGATCGAAGTGTGGATTGACGAAACCGAGCGGCGCGGCTGGTTCCTCTTCGAGATCACCCGTAACGCATAGACCCGGTCAGGTCGGAGGCGCGATGCTGGCGCCCCCGGAAACGAAATTGAGCGGGGCCTTGGTTAGAGGCACCGCTCCCAACGCTTGCGGTACCGCGGTTCGCCGATCGCGCGACGCCGGACAGCGTCCGATCTCGTCGATGGGCTCGGACGGGATCAGAACGACCAGCTGCGCGCCTTCGCAATGATGAAATCGCGGAAGACGTGCAGCTTCGCCTGGTTCTTCATCGCGTCCGGATAGGCGAAATAGGTGTCGAAGGACGGCACTTCGGTCTCCGGCAGAAGCTGTACCAGCCCGGAATCCTTGCTGATCACATAGTCAGGCAGCATGGCGATGCCGGCCCCGCCCTGCACGGCGCGCTTGATCGACAGGATGTCGTTGATCTGCAGCGTCGGCACGCGCTGCCCGCCTTCGAAATCGCCGACCGTCTCCAGCCAGTTCAGTTCCGACAGATGCGAGGGCACCGGCACGCCGAAGGTGACGATGCGATGGCTCTTCAGTTCGGCCACCGAAGCCGGTTTGCCGTGCTTGGCGACGTAGGACGGAGCCGCGTAGAGATGGAAATGCACGGTGAACAGGCGGCGCTGGATGAGATCCGGCTGTTGCGGCTGCCGCAGGCGGATGGCGCAATCCGCCTGGCGCATGGTGAGGTCGAGTTCCTCATTGGCGAGGATCAGCTGCAGGCTGATTTCGGGATAGAGCTCGATGAATTCCTGCACGCGCTCGGTCAGCCAGCCGGCGCCGAGGCCGACGGTCGTGGTGACGCGCAGTACGCCGGAAGGACGGTCCTTGGTCTCGGTCAGCCGCGACTTGATCGTCTCGAGCTTCATCAGCACGTCATGCGCCGTGCGAAACAGCATTTCGCCCTGTTCGGTCAGCACCAGGCCGCGTGCATGGCGGTTGAACAGCGGTACGCCGACGTCGTGCTCGAGCGCGCTGACCTGCCTGGAAATCGCCGATTGCGACAGGTGCAACGTCTCGGCGGCATGGGTAAACGACCCCGCCTCCGCCGCAGCGTGAAACACCCGTAGCTTGTCCCAGTCCAACGCCATGATTCCCCTCGTTCTGTTTTTGGCGTCTGAATGAAAAATCAGGCTTTTAAACGGCGTTCTTCAGCCGCTTTTGGAGCGTCCTCACTCCGCCGCTTCGCGATGAACTTCGATGCCAGCCAGATACTTTTCCGCCTCGAGCGCCGCCATGCAGCCGAGTCCCGCCGCCGTCACCGCCTGGCGGTAGACATCATCCGTCACGTCGCCCGCCGCGAACACGCCGGGCACGTCGGTGCGGGTGGAATCGGGCGCCGTCCACAGGTAGCCGTTCGGCTTCTGCTTCAGCTTGCCGACGAACAGGTCCACCGCCGGCGCATGGCCGATCGCCACGAACACGCCGTCGACCTTGAGATGCGTCTCCGCGCCGGTCACCACGTTGCGAAGCTTCAGCCCTTCCACCGAAGGCGGCAGCGGCGTCTTGCCGGGCCGGCCGGTGATCTCGTCGATGACCGTGTCCCAGATGACGCGGACGTTCTCCTTCTTGAGCAGCCGCTCGCGCAGGATACGCTCGGCGCGGAAGTCACCGCGCCGGTGGATGACGGTGACGCTCTTGGCGAGGTTCGACAGATAGAGCGCCTCTTCCACCGCCGAGTTGCCGCCGCCGATCACCGCGACATCCTTGCCGCGATAGAAGAAGCCGTCGCAGGTGGCGCAGGCCGACACGCCAAAGCCCATGAAGTGCTGTTCGGTCGGAATGCCCAGCCATTTCGCTTGCGCGCCGGTGGCGATGATCAGCGCGTCCGCGGTGTAGGTGGTGCCGGAATCGCCCTTGGCACGGAACGGCCGCACATTGAGGTCGACCTCGGTGATGATGTCGTTGATGATGTCGGTGCCGACATGCTGAGCCTGCTTCAGCATCTGCTCCATCAGCCACGGCCCCTGGATCGGATCGGCGAAGCCCGGATAGTTCTCGACATCGGTGGTGATCATCAGCTGACCGCCCTGCTGCAGGCCGGCAACCAGCATCGGCTTCAACATGGCGCGTGCCGCGTAGACAGCCGCCGTGTAGCCTGCGGGGCCGGAACCGATGATGAGAACGGGAGCGTGTTTGGTGGTCATCTAGAGCCTCTGCGGAGAGCAGCCAGCAAAATGCGGCGCGAAAATCTCGTCTGATATCGCTGACAATGTAAGTGTTGCCCGCAACGCCAGCAAGACGATCAGGCCGTCGTCCCCGGAAAGCTTCGGCCCATTTGACTATTCGCGGGGTAGACCGCTTTCGTTACCGCCGGAAAATCGCTGTCGTGAGGGCTGGCGCCGCCACAAAAGTCGTTTAATTACAAAATCACGAAAGATTCTTTCGTGCAGTCCGAAAGCCGCCCATGCCGCTCAAAGCCGACCTCGACGCCATCGACTGGAAGATCCTGCGGGAACTCCAGGGCGACGGACGCATGACCAATGTCGAGCTCTCTAGCCGCGTCGGCATTTCGGCGCCACCATGCCTGCGCCGTGTCAAGCGGCTGGAGGAGAGCGGCATCATCCGCGGCTACCGCGCCCTGCTCGATGCGCCGGCGCTCGGCCTCGATGTCGTCGCCTTCTGCCTGGTCGGCCTGCATCACCAGGCCGACGCGGAGCTGCGCACCTTCGCCGAGCGCACGCGCGGCTGGCCGATCGTGCGCGACGCCTGGATGGTGTCGGGCGAATCCGACTTCCTGCTGCATTGCGTGGCGAGCGACCTCGGCGCCTTCCAGACCTTCGTCATCGAGGAACTGACCTCGACGCCCAATGTCGACACGGTGCGCACCGCGCTGACCATCCGCCGCGTCAAGGACGAGGGCCTGGTGGCGTTGAAGGCTTGATATTCTGGTCGAAGCGGCAAGCCCGCTGAAAACCGATGGAAACCAGAGGGATAGGGCGCCCCCTTGAATCTGTTGGCCGACGAACAACAGTAGGCCGGCTCAAAGCGTCTCGATTGCCACCAACAACCCATTCAGATCGTCGTGATCGCGCAGCGGCAGCACCTCGAACCCAGCCTGGCTGGTCGCTTCGCCGTCGACCAGCCAGCCGCGCGACAGTCCGGCGCGCCGGCCCGCTTCCATGTCCGCCGGCTTGTCGCCGACGATCAGCGAGCGCTTGAGATCGAGCCCAATGCGCGTCGCCGCCTCAAGCAGCATGCCCGGATTGGGCTTGCGCATCGGATGATCGGCGATCGCCAGCGGCCCCTCGCCCGCCTCGTGGTAGGCGCAGGCGACGATCATATCCACGAACGCATCGCGGGCGCGCAGCAAGTCGAGCACGCGGCCGTTGACATCAGCGAAATCGCCCCAGCCGAAATAGCCGCGCGCTATGCCCGACTGGTTGGTGACGATGATGACGGGTATGCCACCCCGGTTGGCTGCGGCGATGACCGGCACGATATTGTCCAGCAGCACTATCTTTTCTGGATCATCGGGATAGCCGGTATCGACATTGATAGTGCCGTCACGGTCAAGGAATAGCGCCGGCGTGCCCTTGGCAAAGGTCCTATCGCCCACCCGCTCGACCCACAGGCCGGGCTCCACCAGCGGGAACGGGTTCGGCGATGCGTCAGCCATTATGCAGGCGCGCTTCGACCACTTCGCACAGATAGTGATAGAGGCATAAATGCCCCTGTTGGATGATCGGCGTTGAGCTCGAGGGTACGTTGAGCAGGATATCCGACAGCGGCTTCAGCTTGCCGCCTGTGTCGCCTGTCAGTCCGATCACCGTCATGTCCATCATCCGCGCCTGTTCGGCGGCGGCCAGGATGCTCGGCGAATTGCCGCTGGTCGAGATCGCCAGCAGCACCGCGCCGGCCGAGCCATGCGCCTCGACCTGGCGCGAAAACACCGTGTCGAAGCCGTAGTCGTTGCCCCAGGCGGTCAGCACGGCCGCGTTGGCCGGCAGCGCTATGACGTTGTAGGCCTTGCGCTCCTTGAGGAAGCGGCCGACCAGTTCGCCGGCGATGTGGATGGCATCGCTGGCCGAACCGCCATTGCCGGCGATCAGGAAGGCCTTGCCTTGCGAAAGAGCAGCCACGACGGCGTCCGCCGCCCGCTCCATCTCGCTGGTCAGGTCGCGCTCGACCATGGAGGTGATGGCGGCCGCCGAGCGGACCAGGTAATCGTTCAATGCAGACATGAAATCCTCAATTGCCTCCCGTAGCGCGCAATTTGCCGATGGTGCCGGTCGTGCTCTTGCCGGCGACGAGATCGACAAGCACGACGCGCCCACCCCCCTTCCGCACCACGTCGGCGCCGACAACCGTGTCGATCGTATAGTCCGCGCCCTTGACCAGAATGTCGGGCAGCAGGGCCTCGATCAACGCCAGCGGCGTGTCTTCCTCGAAGACTACGACCGCATCGACCGAGGCAAGGGCGGCGAGCACGCAGGCCCGGTCATGCTGGTCGTTCACCGGGCGGCTCGGCCCTTTCAGCCGGCGCACCGAAGCATCGCTGTTGAGGCCGAGCACCAGCCGGTCGCACTGGCTGCGCGCAGCGTGCAGCAGGCTGACATGGCCGGCATGGAGAATATCGAAGCAGCCATTGGTGAAGCCGACGCTGAGGCCCTCCTCCTTCCATGCCGCGACCATCCGTGCGGCGGCTGACGCGTCAAGGATGGCGTCCTTGTGCACCGTCGGTCCGTGCGAGCGAAACAGCGCGCCGGTCAGTTCCTCGGCCGTCAGGCGCGCGGTGCCGCGCTTGCCCACCACCACGCCGCCGGCGGCATTGGCGATGGACGCGGCAGCGACACGGTCGGCGCCGGCGGCGAGCGCCAGCGCGAAACTCGCGATCACCGTGTCGCCCGCGCCCGAAACGTCGAACACTTCGCGCGCCTGAGTGGCGATATGGCGGGCGTCATCCGCGCCGACGACGCTCATGCCCTTTTCGCTGCGCGTCGCGACGACGAACTCGAAGCCGTGGGCCGAGATCAGCTCGCGCGCGGCGGCGACGATCTCCTCGTCGGAAAACACCGCGCGGCCGACGGCCTCGCCGAGTTCCTTGCGGTTAGGGGTGATGGCGGTGGCGCCGGCATAACGGGCATAGTCGCGGCCCTTCGGGTCGACCAGCACCGGCTTGCCGGCCTCGCGGCAGATCGCGATCAGTTCGGCGGCGACGCCGTCGAGCAATATGCCCTTGCCGTAATCGGACAGGATGACGATGTCGGCGCTTTCCAGCGCGTCGCGGAAATGCCGGATCAGCCCTGCCCGCTCGGCGGCGGCAAGCGGCTTGATCTCTTCCTCGTCGAAACGCAGCACCTGCTGGTTGAGCGCGCTGAAACGGCTCTTCGAGGACGTCATGCGGCCGCGATCCCGCGACAAGCCGGCCGTGTCGACGCCAAGCTCGCCCAGCATGCGCATCAGATTGTCGCCGGCATGGTCGGCGCCGATCGCCGACACCGGTACGGCCCTGGCCCCGAGAGAGACGATGTTGCAGACGACATTGCCGGCGCCGCCCATGGCAGACATTTCGCCGCGCCCGTGCAGCACGGGTATCGGCGCTTCCGGCGAGATTCGTTCGATGACGCCGTTGACGAAGCGGTCGAGGATGAAATCGCCGACCACCAGCACGGTGGCCTGGCCAAACCGCGCGATGGCGCGGTGCAGGGGTTCGGGAGAAGGCGGATTGTGCTTGATCATCTCACTGGCAACACGCTGATAAGGCCGATCTCAATCATATAGGTCATCACCGACAGGCCGGATCGTTCACGGCCCGGATCGTTCATGGCGAAAGCCGATATACCGCAAATCCAAGCAGCGCAACGCCAGCCCTTCACCCCGCTCCTGACCGTCAGCTCTTCTGCAGAGCGACGTGGACGCCCAGCCCGACCAGCACGGCCCCGCCCGCCCGCCGCATCAGGCGTTGCGCATGGCTGGAGCGGCGCAGCCGGCCGATCACGGCACCGGCCAGGAACACGCAGGCGATGTCGGCCGAGGAGAACATCAGGTTGACGATCGTTCCCAGCACCGCGAATTGCAGCCAGACCGGGAATGCCGCCGAGGCGTCGATGAACTGCGGCAGGAACGCCATGAAGAAGATCGCCGTCTTGGGATTGAGCGCCTCGACGGTTATGCTCTCGAAAAAGGCGCGGCGGGCCGATTTCCGCGCGATGCCGGGCAGTTCCACATCGCCTTGCGCCTTGGCGCGAAATAACGCGACGCCCAGCCAGATCAGGTAGAAGGCACCGACCAGTTTCACCGCCATGTAGAGCATCGGCACGGCATGGAACAGCACCGACAGGCCGGCGGCCGCGGCAAAGACATGCACATAGCCGCCCAGATGAATGCCCAACGCCGCAGTCAGGCCGGACCAGCGGCCACGCGCCATCGTCTGCGCGGCGGCATAGAGCATGGCCGGGCCCGGGATATAGGCGAAGATCGCCGTGGTGGCGAAGAACGCGATGAGCAGTTCGGTCGACGGCATCTATTTGTCCCCTCACGATCGGCCGAGCCGGCAAGTGCCGACTGAGCGGAAGCATTGCGGCACCACTGTGACGCCTGCTGTGCCGCGGGGCAATCGACTCGTGGTTCGCCCCATTACCCTTTCTTACCAGCTTCAGCGCCGCCCCTCGCCTGCGTGCCGGGCACTTCTCCCCGTATAGTGACGGGGAGAGGGGCGCTCGCATCGCCGGTTTCGCCAATCACCAGGGTCGCAAGACGGGCGCCTAGGTTGCGGCCAGCCTCCTTCTCCCCGTCACTATACGGGGAGAAGTGCCCGGCAGGGCGATGAGGGGCAGCGCCAACTTCGATAATTGGCGTCTCCGCCACAAGTTGGAAACTGTCATCGACCTGAAGCCATTCATCTACGGCGCCGCACCGCTTTATCGACAGCCTATCATAGCTCCCTTATAAGGGCCGGAATCGGCAAGCGAAACGAGCATCAAGGCCAACAACATGATCATCGTCACAGGCGGCGCCGGCATGATCGGCTCCAACATCGTCGCCGCGCTCAACGCCGAAGGCCATGACGATATCCTGGTCGTCGACGACCTGACCGATGGCCACAAGATAGCCAACCTCGCTGACCTCAGGATCGCCGATTATCTCGACAAGGATGACTTTCTATCACGCCTCGAAGCCGGCGGGATTGGCCGCATCGAGGCCGTGTTCCACCAGGGCGCATGCTCGACCACGACGGAGTGGAACGGCAAGTTCATGATGGAGGTGAACTACGCCTATTCGAAACGGCTGCTGCACGAATGCCTCAAGCTGCGTGTGCCGTTCCTCTACGCCTCCTCGGCCTCCGTCTATGGCGGCGGCTCCGAATTCCGCGAGGAACCGGCGCTCGAACGGCCGCTCAACGTCTACGCCTATTCCAAGAAACTGTTCGACGACTATATCCGCCGCACCGTCTTCGACACCGACCATTCGCCGGTGGCCGGCCTGCGATACTTCAACGTCTACGGGCCGCGCGAGGCGCACAAAGGCGCCATGGCCTCGGTCGCCTTCCATCTGTTCAACCAGGTCGAACGCGGCGAGAACCCAAAGCTGTTCGGCGCCTATGACGGCTTCGGGCCGGGCGAGCAGAGCCGCGACTTCATCCATGTCGGAGATGTCGCCGACGTCAATCTGTGGCTATGGAAGCGGGAACTGAGCGGCATCTTCAACTGCGGCACCGGCCGCGCCCAGCCGTTCCGCGCCATTGCCGAAACGGTGATCGACACGCTGGGCAAGGGCGAGATCGAGTTCATCGAATTCCCCGATCATCTCAAGGGCAGCTACCAGAGTTTCACCCAAGCTGATATGTCCCGCTTGCGCGCGGCCGGCTATAATGGCCAATTCCGGACGGTCGAAACCGGTGTCAGAGACTATGTCGAATGGCTGAGAGCCCCACGATCCTCGTGATCGGTCCACGCTGGGTGGGCGACATGGTGATGGCGCAGTGCCTGTTCTCGGCGCTGAAGCAACTGCATCCCAATGCCGCTATCGATGTGCTGGCGCCGGCCTGGGCCGCGCCGCTGGTCAAGCGCATGCCCGAAATACGCCAGCAGATCGACTTTCCGCTGAAACCCGGCGCACTCGAATTCAGCCATCGCCGCCGCTTCGGCCGCCTGCTGCAAGGCCGTTACGACATGGCCTATGTCCTGCCTGGAAGCTGGAAGTCGGCGCTGATCCCCTTCTTTGCCCGCATTCCCCGCCGCGTCGGCAATCTCAGGGAAATGCGCTACGGCCTTTTGACCGATATCGTGCCGCTGCCTGATGCCGTGAAGCGGCGCACGGCGCAGACCTATTTCGGCCTCGCCCGGGGCGGTACGTTCCGCGCGCCCAGACTTTCCATCGATGCCGAGAACCAGACGGCGCTGCTCGGCCGCTTCGGCTTGCAGGCGGGAAGATTCGTCGGGCTCATGCCCGGCGCCGAGTTCGGCCCGGCCAAGCGCTGGCCGAGTGAAAGCTATGCCGGCCTTGCCCGCGATTTCATGGCCAAGGGGTTCAAGGTCGCGCTGTTCGGCTCGAAGAACGACCGCGACGTGACGGCGGAAATTGCGGCCCTTGCGCCGGGTGTCGTCGATCTCGCCGGCCAGACGCGGCTGGAAGACGCCATCGACCTGATCGGGGCGGCGAGGCTTGCGGTATCCAACGACAGTGGCCTGATGCACGTCGCCGCCGCCGTCGGCACGCCGATCGTCGCCGTCTACGGCTCGACCTCGCCCGAGAACACGCCGCCTCTGGCCGAACGGCGCGAACTGGTCTGGCTTCACCTCTCCTGTTCGCCCTGCCACAAGAAAGTCTGCCCGCTCGGCCACCTCAACTGCCTGAAAACGCTTGAGGTCGCGCAGGTCGCAGCCGCGGCCGAACGGTTGCTGGAAGTGCCGGCGGCGGCATGAAGGTCCTCATCGTCAAGACATCATCGATGGGCGATGTCATCCACACGTTTCCAGCGGTGGAGGACGCCAGCCACAAGCGGCCGGACGTATTCTTCGACTGGTGCGTGGAGGAGGCTTTCGCCGGCATCGTGGCGCTGCATCCGGCGATCGGCACCATCCACACCGTCGCCATCAGGCGCTGGCGCAAGCACCTGTTCGACCGGAGCACCTGGCGGCAGGCGACTCACCTGCGCCATGCCTTGCGCGACAGCCACTATGATCTGGTCATCGATGCACAGGGCCTGCTGAAGTCCGCCGTGGTGGCGAAACAGGCGGCGGCCCCGATCGCCGGCTTCGACAGGTCGAGCGCCCGCGAACCCAAGGCCGCGCTGTTCTACGACCATGGTTACAACGTGCCGCGCGACCTGCACGCCATCGAGCGCACCCGGCGTCTGTTCGGGCTGGCGCTCGGCTACGAGCCCGATCTTTCGAAGCTGGACTCCGGTATCGTCCCGCCGGTGGGCCACGGCGCGGACATTGATGGCAAGACCGCCTTCCTGCTGCACGGCACCAGCCGCGAGGACAAGAAATGGCCGGCCGAAGACTGGATCGGAACCGCCCGCCTGCTGGTCGACAGGGGCATGGTTCCGGTCACGACCTGGTCGAATGACCGTGAGAAGGCGGTGGCCGAGGCGATCGCGGGAGCGGTTCCACAGACGGTTCTCGTGCCGAAATCATCGCTTGCCGCGATCGCCGCGATCATCGGCCGTTCGACGCTGGTCATCGGCGCCGATACCGGCCTGACCCATCTCGCCAGTGCCTTCGGCTTACCGACCATCGCGGTGTTCCTGGCGACAGAACCCGGCCTCACCGGGCCGCGCGGCCCCTATGCATCGACGCTGCTGGCCGCGCCCGGCGGACGAGTGACGCCGGCGGAGGTTATGAAGGAAGCGGAGAGATTGATGGAGCGTCGGTCGCATGGACGGAACGGCGCCCGCAAGAACTGATTTATTCAATCAATTCAATCGGAAGTGGCGGCTGCCCCTCATCCGCCTGCAGGCACCTTCTCTCGTATAGGAACGGCGAGAAGAGAGTTGGCCGCAACCTTGGCACTCTTGTCTGAAATGTTGAAAATTGGCGAAATCATTGATGAGAGCATCTTTCTCCCCGTCACTCTACGGGGAGAAATGCCCGGCAGGGCAATGAGGGACGGCGCAAGCCTTGGCTTGAAAAGCGACGCCCCCCCGAATCCCCTAGATAAACTGCAGCTTGACGATCTCGTAGCCCCTTGCGCCGCCGGGAGCGTTGACTTCGATGGCGTCGCCGACGGCCTTGCCGATGAGCGCGCGGGCGATCGGCGACGAGATCGAGATGCGGCCGGACTTCACGTCCGCCTCCTGGTCGCCGACGATCTGGTAAGTCTTCTTTTCCTCTGTGTCCTCGTCGACCAGCACCACGGTCGCGCCAAACTTGACCTTGTCGCCGCTGAGCTTGCTGACGTCGATCACTTCGGCGCGGGCAATGAGGTCCTCGAGCTCGTTCACACGGCCCTCATTGAGGCTCTGCGCCTCCTTGGCGGCATGATACTCTGCATTCTCGGACAGGTCGCCATGCGAGCGCGCTTCGGAGATCGCCTCGATGATGCGCGGGCGCTCTTCCTGCTGGCGCCAGCGCAGTTCTTCCTTCAATGACGCGAACCCTCCGCCTGTCATCGGGACCTTGTTCATGATGCCTGACCTTTCCTGCCGCCACCCCCGCGTTTCGGGGAAAGCCTTGTCGATGGTACAAAAAGAAAACGGTCCGGCAGCCTCGGGCTAACGGAACCGTCTCACCACAATTTCGGTGAATATAGCAATCTTCGCGGGTTTTTCACGCCAAAAAATCGGTTTTGAAAAAATCATCCGCTGCTTTCGCAAATGCCGTCGCGCCAGACAGGGTCTGTTAGCAAGGTGACGACAAAAAACGGCTGCGATTGCTCGCAGCCGTTTTCGAGGAAATCCTGGAGACGAATCAACTCCGCATGAAATGGTCGATCTGCTCCGACAGCATGCCGTATTCGCGCGACCCCTTGCCTGTGCGCTTCTCGATTTCCATCAACTGCTGCTGGGCGCCGGCGAGATCGCCGATCTGCAGATGCGCTTCGCCGAGATACTCGCGCACCAGCGTGTAGTTCGGGTCGATGCGCAGCGCTTCCTCGTAATAGCCGAGGCCGACGGTTACACGGCCGGAATGGCGGTGCGAATATCCGAGATAATTGAGGATGCGCGGATCCTGCTTGTTGGCGGCAAGAGTGAGCACCGAGATCGCCTCGTCATAGCGCCCGGCCAGCGCCAGCGCATGCCCGGCATCATAGATGCTGTCATCGTCCAGCATGCCTTCCTTGGGCGCGACGCATTTCTTTTTCTTCTTGTCCCAGACCTCGCCCTTCTTGCACTGGGTCACCGTTTGGTCGGTGCCGGTACTATCGCCGCCGGCCGCGAACACCGGAACGGCGAAGAACTGCAGCGCGACGAGAGCGGTCGCCGCCTGGATCAGCATTCTCTTATGCATCGAAGCCTCCTTGGGGATGACAATGCAACACTAACGCGGGTCGAGCCGCGTTTCATCCCGGAAAAATCCGGATTGCCAACTTCGTCCGATGCGGCAGCGGCGATCGTGACGTGACGGACGCTGCAAATCCGCTATCATCGCGACTTCGGAAAGGAGACCGCCAGTGCAGCAGCGACTGGAGAAGGAATGGGAACTTTTGATCGGACCCGAAACCGTGCGCCTGTTCATCCTCAAGGCCAAGGCGCTCAGCGCAGCCGTCAACGAGGACTACGAGGACGGCGCCGAGCACGAGGTCGAACTCGACGGCCAGTCGCATGTCAATCACCACCATGATGGACTCGCCGAGGAAAGCTCCGAAAACCTCACCGGGGAAGAGCTGCGCGAATTGATCAGCGACCTCAATGTCGACGAAGCGGCCGAACTCGTGGCGCTCGCCTGGGTTGGCCGAGGCGACTACGATGCCTCGGAATGGGCCGACGCGCTGGCGGCGGCGCGCGAACGCGCCAACAAGCGCACCGCGAAATACCTGCTCGGCATGCCGCTGCTCGCCGACTGGCTGGAAGAAGGGTTGGAAGCCATCGGCGCGTAACAGCGCCGTCACCGTTCGTGATGGAGCGCAGGCAACCTCGGGGCGGCCGTGCCGTTGACGGCGATGGCAACGTTCGTCTTCTCGCGGAAATACAGCATTGCATTGGTCATGGCCGTCACCGCTCTGCTGGTGGTGCCGGCCGACGCCAGGCACCGGCATCACAAGCCGCTAACGCCCCGGGTGGAGCAGCCACTGACACAGCGGGCCGACCAGCCGCTGAGGTCGAGAGGCAAGCAGCGCCTGAAAACGCGCGGTTCCCGGCACGTAACGCCGACGCAGACACAACAGGAAACGCAGGGACCGCGGACATCGCCAGCCGCCGTGCCTGTGCCTGAGCCGCGTCCCGTGGACGAGCAGAAGCCCGATGCCGCAGCGGCGGACAAGGAGAGGCCGCGGGCTCCAGCGACCACTGTTGCGCCCAACCAGCCCGATCAAGACCGGGTCATTGAAGCAAAGCCCGGTCTGGAAAAACAGGCACAGCCATCCGCACCAGAGCCGTCCGCCGATACGGAAATCGAGCCGGAGCCGCCAGCCGACGCACCGATCCCGACCCCAAAGCCCGATATCGCCGAGCCTCAGCCCCAGCCCCCGGTTGTAGCCCCCCAACCACCGCCAAAGCCGGCTGACAACAGCGACAAGAAGATGCTTCCCGACCCGCGTTCGGCTGATGTGCCCGCTGAAAAAATGCCCGCGGAGGAAGTCGCCTGCCGTGAACGGCTGAAGACGCTTGGCGTCGAATTCGAGGAGCACAAGGCGGAAAGCAATCCCGAAATCGGCTGCTCCATCCCTTACCCGATCGTGCTGAAGACGCTCGGCAAGTCGATCGATATCGCGCCTGGCACCGAGATCAACTGCCCGATGGCCGAGGCGGCGGCACGGTTTGCCGCCGATGTCATCCAGCCGGCGGCGAAAGCCGAATTCGGCGCCGACCTCAAATCGATCAGCCAGGCGTCGGCCTTTGTCTGCCGGCCGCGCCATGGCACCAGGAAACTGTCGGAGCACGCCTTCGGCAATGCGCTCGACATCGCGAGCTTCACCCTGTCGGACGGCAAGAAGATCGAAATCAACTCGTCGCCGCCGGAAAAGGACGCGAAGTTTCTCAACGCTGTCCGCAAGGCGGCCTGCGGGCCATTCAAGACCGTGCTCGGCCCGGGCGCCGATGCCGACCACGCCCTGCATTTCCATCTCGATCTCGAGCCACGCAGGAATGGCGGGACGTTCTGCCAGTAGCTGATCAGCAGGAACGGCGTGCCGCATTTCAGCCGCAGGCATGAATGCGGGCGCTGAGCTTTCCTTTACTCTTGATCGTTAAAATGCCGGATATCTCGACCATGATCCCGAAAGGTGGAAACCGGTTTTTCGCAAAGGATCATGGTCAGGCAAAGGTAGAACCTGATCCTGGTCAGGTTCGGGGACAGGAACTCCGCCAATGGCCGGCAAATCTCGCGCCGTGTTTCTAACCATCGCGCGCCAATCGAAACGCGTGGCGCTGCTGGCCACCGGCCTTACGCTCGCGGCGGTTTCGGCCTGCAATACCGGCAGCGTGCTGTCCCTGCAGCCGGCCGTCGACGTTGGCGCACAGACATCGTCGGTCCCCCAATATACCGGCATGCAGCGGCTGGTCCCTTCCAATCCCTACATGACGCAGGCCGCCTACCCGCGCATGGACACCCCGATGTCGCCGGTCGAACAGATCCCGGCCAGCGAAACCGATTGCCGCCAGCAACTGAAGCGGATGGGTGTGGTCTATACGGACCTCGCGCCGATCCATGAAGGCCAGTGCGGCATAGATTATCCCGTCAAGGTCTCGGCCATCGGCAGCGTCGAGATGAAGCCGGCGGCGACGCTGACCTGCGACATGGCCGCCACCTTCGCCGCCTGGACGAAGAACGAACTGGTTCCATCCGCCCGCTGGCGATACTTCTCGGGCGTCAAGACCATCCACCAGGGCTCCAGCTATTCCTGCCGCAACATCGCCGGCGAAGGCGTGCTGTCAGAACACGGCAAGGGCAACGCGCTCGACGTCATGAGCATCGAGCTCAACAATGGTGACGACATCGACGTGCGCAAGCCCGGCCTGTTCGCCTTCCGCACACGCGGCTTCCTCAACAATGTGCGCGCCGACGGCTGCCAGTATTTCACCACGGTGCTGGGTCCAGGCTACAATTACGACCACCGCAATCACTTCCATTTCGACATCAAGAACCGCAAGAACGGTTATCGCGCCTGCCGCTGATCAGGCCCGAGAGGCCCGCGGCGACAGCCGAATTCCTTAAGGAATGCACGCTGGCGCCGAAACGAGGATCGATACCCGTCACATCCCCAGCCGCTTCACCGTTCAAAACCGAATTTGACCACAAATCGGCTGCATGCCTCCATTGATTTCCCGAATGGGGCGGGTGACAGATGCTGCAAGGCACGAGCGGGGTCATGATTCAACCAAGCCTTCGGCGGCGCGCGACGACATGGCTGTTAACGTTCTGCGCGGGCTATCTGGCGCTGGCCTACCTTGCCGCGCCGGAATTCTGGTCGTTTCGCGATCGCGGCTTTCGCACGCAAAGCTTCGAGATGGTCACGCACACGCCGCAAGGCATTCCCGGCGACCCGATCAATGTCGGCATTGTCGGCAGCGAGAAGGAACTGGTCCACGCCTTCGCCATCGCCGGCTGGGACACGGCCGACGCCACGACACTGAAGACCGCGATCAGGATCGGCGAAAGCGTCCTGTTCAGCCACCCCTACCCCGATGCGCCGGTCAGCCGGCTGCTGTTCGAGGGGCGCGCGCAGGACCTTGCCTTCGAGAAGCCGGTCGGCAACAGCCCCGACCGCCGCCATCATGTGCGCTTCTGGCGCACCGATGCGATCGGCGATGACGGCCGCACGCTGTGGCTGGGTTCGGCGAGCTTCGATCGCGGCGTCGGCCTCAGCCACAACACCGCAGCCATCACCCATCACATCGGCCCCGACCTCGACGCCGAGCGCGACTTCCTCATCGGCGACCTGTCCGCCGCCGGCGTGCTGACCTCGACCAGCGACATCGCCGGCATCGGCGCGACGCGCACCGGCCACAATGGCGGCGGCGATCCGTATTTCACGGACGGCAAGGCCGTCATCGGCGTGCTGCTGCAGCCGTAGCGTGTGGACCGCAACATCGTGAAGCGACAAGGCAGCTCATCTTGTAAAAATGGCGGCGGACTATTTTCGAAGACTATGCGGCAATGCTATTGACCCCGCATGCTATACGTCGAAATTGCCATCGTGGTCGTCCTCATCTGCGTGAACGGCCTTTTATCGATGTCCGAGCTTGCCATCGTCTCGTCCCGGCCGGCCCGGCTGAAGACGATGATAGACCGCGGCGTCAATGGCGCCGGCCGTGCCCTTGAGCTTGGCTCGAATCCCGGCAAGTTCCTGTCCTCGGTGCAGATCGGCATCACCCTGGTCGGCGTCCTCTCGGGCGCCTTCTCCGGCGCCACGCTCGGCGACCGGCTGTCGGTGTTCCTGGCCTCGACCGGCATCCGCGAGAGCATCGCCGATCCGCTCGGCGTCGGCATCGTCGTCGCCATCATCACCTATTTCTCGCTGATCGTCGGCGAACTGGTGCCCAAGCAGATCGCGCTGCGCGATCCCGAGCGCGTGGCCGCACGCGCCGCACCTGCCATGACCATCCTCGCCACCATCTCGGCGCCCCTGGTCTTCCTGCTCGATATTTCCGGCCGCGCCATCCTTTGGCTGCTCGGGCAACGGGGCGAAAGCGACGAGAAGGTCACCGACGAGGAGATCAAGATGCTGGTCGCCGAGGCCGAGCATCATGGCACCATCGAATCCGACGAGCGGCGCATGATCGCCGGCGTCATGCGGCTTGGCGACCGCGCCGTGCGCGCCGTGATGACGCCGCGCACCGAGGTCGACTGGATCAACCTGCAATCCGACGAGACAACCATCCGCAAGCTGTTGATGGAAACACAGCACTCGCGCCTGCCGGCCGGTGACGGTGGCGTCGACGTCATGGTCGGCGTCGTCCAGACCCGCGACGTGCTGGCCGCGATCCTTGCCGGCCGCCCGCTCGACCCGCGCAAGCATGTGCGCGCCGCGCCCATCGTCTATGACCAGGCCGATGCGCTGGATGTGCTGCAGAAGCTCAAGGAATCCGATGTGCCGATGGCGCTGGTCCATGACGAATACGGCCATTTCGAAGGCATCGTCAGCCCCGCCGACATACTGGAAGCCATCACCGGCGTCTTCCGCTCGGATGTCGACGCCGGCGACGAGGAAAACGCGGTCAGGCGCGATGACGGCTCCTGGCTGCTCGCCGGCTACATGCAGGCCGACGAGATGGCCGAGATCCTCGGCATCGACCTGCCCGAGAACCGCGACTACGAGACCGTCGCCGGCTACGTGCTGTCGCACATGCACCATCTGCCGGCGACCGGCGAATGCGTCGACGCGCAGGGATGGCGCTTCGAAGTGGTCGACCTCGACGGCCGCCGCATCGACAAGCTGATTGCCACCCGGCTGCCCGGCAGCCAACGCGAAGCGGTGCGCTGATAGCATCTGGGATCGGCTGCCGGCATGCCGGTGGCCGTCCAAGCAGAACTATCAACAGGCGAACTCGGCGCGGCCCATCCCGGTAGCGCGACGAAGGGCATTTCAAACTTTTTTCGCGCCCCGGTCGATTCTCCAGTGCCCCGTTCGTCATATCATCGAACCAACGCAATGAAGGAGAAGACCATGCGGTTCATGATGCTGATGATTCCCGCCGGCTACGCGGAGGCGGCGCCCGATGTCATGCCCGATGCCAAGGCGGTCGAGGGGATGATGAAATACAATGAGGAATTGAAGAAGGCCGGCGTGCTGCTGGCGCTGGACGGGCTGCATCCGCCGTCATCGGGCGCGCGGGTCACCTACAAGGGCGGCAAGCCCGCCGTCACCGACGGACCGTTCGCCGAGGTCAAGGAAGTTCTGGGCGGCTATTGGGTGATCGACGTGCGCTCGCGCGAGGAGGCCATCGAATGGGCTCGCCGCTGCCCCGCGGGCGAGAATGACGTGATCGAGGTTCGTCGCGTGTTTGAGATCAGCGAGTTTCCCGAAGACGTCCAGAAGGTGGCGGAAGGCTTTGGCGAGCTGAAGGGTTGACGGCCACAGCCACCATCGAAGCGGTCTGGCGGATCGAGCAGCCCAGGCTCACCGCCAGGCTGGCTCGCTATCTCAGGGACGTCGGGCTGGCCGAGGAGATCGCCGGCGATGCCTTCCTGCTGGCACTGGAGCGCTGGCCCCGGGACGGCATCCCGCGCAACCCGGCGGCTTGGTTGACACGGGTCGCCAGGAACCGGGCGCTCGACCGGCTGCGCCGTACCACCATGATCGACGGCAAGCATCGCGAACTCGCCATCGACCTCGCCAAACTGGAACGCGCAATGCCCGACATCGAGGGGGCGATCGACGAAGACGTGGATGACGACCTGCTGCGCCTGATCTTCACCGCATGCCATCCGGTGCTGGCGCCGGAACAGCGCGCCGCGCTTGCCCTGCGGTTGCTGGGCGGGCTGTCGACGACCGAGATCGCCCGCGCTTTCCTCGTTTCTGAAACCACTGTCGCCCAGCGCATCGTGCGCGCCAAACGGGCGCTTCGCGATGCCGCGATACCGTTCGAAACACCGCGCGGCGAGGAGCGGCGCGAACGGCTCGCCGCCGTGCTGGAGGTGGTCTATCTGATCTTCAACGAAGGCTATGTTGCGACAGCGGGGCCGGACTGGCTGCGGGGCGATCTCTGCGGCGAGGCCTTGCGCCTGGGCCGCTCGCTGGCGGCGCTGATACCGGACGAGCCCGAGGTGCATGGGCTTTTGTCCCTGATGGAATTCAACGCCTCGCGCTTCGCCGCCCGCATCGGCAAGGCGGGCGATCCGACCCTGCTGCTCGACCAGGACCGCACCCGATGGAACTGGTCGCTCATTCGGCACGGTCTCGGCGGCATGGGCCGCGCGATGACCCTGACGTCGACGCCGGGCCCCTATCTGCTGCAGGCGATGATTGCCGCCTGCCACAGCCGCGCGGTGGCCGCGGCCGACACCGACTGGATCGCCATATCAGCCCATTACCAGGCGCTTGCGCTGGCTGCTCCCTCGCCGATCGTCGAGATCAACCGGGCGGTGGCCGTCGGCATGGCGTTCGGACCCGCACAAGGTCTCGCCATCGTCGACGCGCTAAAGGACGAACCGCGCCTGAAGGACTCGCATCTCTTGCCCACGGTGCGCGGCGATCTTCTGGAGAAGCTGGGGCGTCCCGCCGAAGCCCGCGCCGAGTTCCGTCGTGCCGCCGGTTTGACCGGCAATGACAAGGAGCACGCGCTGTTGCTCAGCCGCGCGGGTGATTGGCCTGAGCACTCAAAGGGCAGCCCCTCCTGAAATCCCTCAGACAGCTGCTTCGATCGGTTCGGCAAGCCTTGGGTTCGAGCGCGCCGCGATCAGGCAACTGGCCACGATGAGGCCCGCTCCTGCCAGCGTGGTCCATGTCGCCGCCTCGTCGAAGAACAGCCAGCCGATCGCGACCGCCCAGATGAAGGCCGAGTATTCGGTCGGGATCAGGTATTGCGCTTCGGCGCGCGCATAGGCCCAGCTCATCAGGAACTGGCCGGCAAGCGACAGTGCCGTGACCCCGGCCAGCGGAAGCCAGAGATCGCACGGCAGGGCGATGGCGAGCCAAGGTGCCGCCAGCCCCAGGACGACCGCGACGGAAAGGTTCTGGAACAGCATGATCTCGATCGGCTTGGCCAGCAGCGCCTGCTGCCGCGCAAGGATCAGATTGTAGGCGTAGAACACCGTTGATGCGAGCACCGCCGCCGTGCCAAGCAGCGCATCCCTGGCATAGGTCGCATGCCCGAACTGTCCGGCCACGATGATGGCGACGCCGGCGATGCCGGCCACCGAGGCCCAGATCGCCTGACGCTGTATGCGTTCGCCGAGCATGAGCGCCGCGAGCAAAAGCGCGAACAGGGGCGCGATGAAACTGAGCCCGATCGCCTCCGCGAGCGGCAGCCTGGCGAGCCCCCAGAAGAACGACAACAGGACGATGCCGACAACCACGGCACGCAGCACATGCAGCCTCAGCACTGAAGCCGCCGGAAGCGAACGTGGTCCTGCCGACCAGCCCACGCCCGCGACCACCGTCGCTAGCATACTGCGCCACAGCACGGTGTTGTAGACGCCCATCGCGATGACCAGGACCTTCATCGCCGCGTCCATGGCGGACAGAAGGAAGATCGCGAGCGCGCATACGAGCACCGGGATCATGGGGGAAACGACACCGGCCAGGCTGGGTGACTTCACGGACTTGCTCATGCTGGGCATCGCAGCCGGATATATCGCGGCGAACGGCAGGGCCAGATGGCAGCCCGGTCCATGTGCCGGTCCAAGAGGATACGGGGCTGTGCCGCGTCGGCTGCCGCCATCCCACCATTTTTCTGGCTCCGCCTCAGTGTGCGTCGGCGGGCAGAGGCTTTGGCGCGACGTTGCGCAGGAACGGAACGAGCGCCGTGGCGATGACGAAGGCGACCATGATCACCAGGAACGCGTCGGCGTAGGCCATGGTGGATGCCTCGCGATATGCCAGTTGCCAGAGTTGCTTCAGCGACGCCGTATGACCGTCGTCGATTGCGCCGGGCAACTGCCCGTAGCGAAGCGCGACGTTGTCGACGAGCCGCATGGCGGCCCCGTTCCGCGGCGTCAGATGCGAGGCGATGGTCAGGAAATGGAAGTTGGTGCGGTCGTTCAGGATCGCGCCGCAAACGGCGATGCCGACCGCGCCGCCAAGATTGCGCATCGTGTTGAACAGGCCGCTGGCATATTTCAACCGTTCGGGCGGCAGGCTGCCAAGGCCGAGATTGACGCTTGGCGCCACCGCGAAGACCTGCGGGAAGCCGCGAAAGATCTGGGGCAGGAGCAGCTGCGCGGCGCCCCATTCGCTGGTGATGGCACTGAAACTCCACATCGACGCGCCGAAGGAGGCCAGCCCGAACATCATCAGCCAGCGCGTGTCGAAGCGCTTGGCGAGAAAGATGTAGACGGGAACGCCAACCATCGAAGCGACGCCGGTGGAGAATACCGCCAGTCCGGTCTGCAGGGCGTCGTAGCCGCGCACGTAACCCAGGAACAGCGGTGTGAGATAAATCGTGGCAAAGATGCCGATGCCGGTGACGAAGGACAGGAAGCAGCCAATGGCGAAATTGCGGTTGCCGAAGGCGCGGAAATCCACGACCGGCTGGGAATAGGTCAGGCTGCGGATAACGAAGAGGACCATTGTGATCCCGGCAACCATGGCGCCGTTGCGGATCGTGGCATCGTCGAACCAGTTCCAGCGCGAGCCCTCCTCAAGCACGTATTCCGCCGTGCCGAGGCTGACCGCCATCAACACCATGCCGATATAGTCGGCGCCTTTCAGCAGCGACGGATCGGCCTTGTCGATCTTGACCAGCAGTGCCACGAGGAGCGTGATGATGGTGCCGGGAATGACGTTGACGTAGAACAGCCAGTGCCAGTTCAGCGTGTCGGTGATCCAGCCGCCGATGACCGGCCCGAGCGTCGGCGCGATCGAGGCGATGCTGCCGACCACCGCTGCCGCATAGACCCGCCTCGGCCCCTGGAAGTAATGAAACGACGAGGTGAAGACCGTCGGGATCATCGACGCTCCGAGCAGCCCCTGCAACGCACGGAACACGATCATGCTCTCTATGTTCCAAGCCAGGCCGCACAGCATGCTGGCGAGCGTGAAGCCGGCGGCCGAGATGGTGAAAAGCCAGCGTGTGGAAAACACCCGGGTGAGCCAGCCCGACAGCGGAATGACGATGATTTCCGCCACCAGATACGACGTCTGCACCCAGCCGATCTGGTCTTGCGCCGCCGATAGGCCGCCGCCGATGTCCTGCAGAGAGGAGGCCACGATCTGGATGTCGAGAAGCGCGATAAACATCCCCACGCACATGACCATGAATGGCGCGATGCTTGCGAGGAAAGACTGAGGAGCGGCGGGCTCTGACATTGTGCCCTCAGTGCGAAGCCGTATCGACCGTCACGGTGGTCGACAGCCCCGGCCGTAGCGCGACTGTCCGTGTCTGGCCGGGGTCGATCGTGACCCGGACCGGGACGCGCTGGACGATCTTGGTGAAATTGCCGGTCGCGTTCTGCGCCGGGATCACGCTGAAGATCGCTCCCGTCGCCGGCCCCAGGCTGGTGACATGCCCCTTGAGCGGCTCGTCTGGCGCAATGTCCGAATAGACCGTCGCCGCCTGCCCGTCTGTCATGTGGAGCAGTTGGTCTTCCTTGAAATTGGCATCGACCCACAGGCCCTTGTCCGGAACGATGGTCAGCAGATAGCTGCCCGGCGAGACATAGGTGCCGACCTGCGCCAGCCTGTTGCCGACGATGCCGTCGATGGGCGAGCGGATTTCGGTGAAGCCGAGATCGAGCCGCGCCGTATCGAGATCGGCCTTCGCCGCCGCGACCTCCGCGGTCGCTTCCGAAATCTGGGTGTTCAGGACGTCAAGTTGCTGTCTGGCGGCCGCAAGCCCGGCACGAGAGGCAGCCTCCGATGCCTTGGCCTGCCCGTCGGCTGCAAAACTCCTCTGGGCGTCCTGCTGCGAACCGGCCCTGGTGCTGGCGAGCACTTCATAGCGCCTGGCATCCTGCGACGTGAAAACGGCGGCGGCGCTCTTGGCCTCGAGATCGGCTTGCGCCTGCTCGATCAGCGAATTCTGCAGCGAAATCTGGGCGCCAAGATTGTCGAGCGCCGCCTGCTTCTGCTCGACCGATGCCTGCGCATGCGCCAGTGCGGCCTTGAAGGGCCGATCGTCGATGCGGATGATGAGCTGGCCCGTCGCGACGTGCTGGTTGTCGTCAACGAGGATCTGATCGATATGCCCGGCGACTCGTGGTGCCAGCGGCGTTACATTGCCGCCGACATAGGCATCATCGGTCGACACCAGGAAACGGCCGGCCTGCCACCACTGGAAGCCATACCATCCGGCGACACCCATGGCGATCGCGGCTCCCGCCATCAGCCACGGCTTGCGGCGCTTCTGGACGGGAGCGGGAACCTGAACACTCGATGGCTGCGCCGGCTGCAACTCGGCCGCTGAGAGAACCTTGTTCATCTGCTTCGCGCCTCTTGATGGCTTTGATCGACCAACGTGTTGTCGACGAGCGGAAGACCTGAGCCCTCGCTGGCAAAGCGATATCTCTGCCGCATGCGCTCGGTGGCCATTGGCGCCGTGGCCATGGTGAAGTCCTCGCTGTCCAGTTCCCTGCCGCTGTGACGATCGACCACAACGGGCTCGGCCCAGCGCCCATCCACTTTGTCCACCATCACCAGGCTCGGGCCTTCGGGTGCCAGATGCTTGTTGCCCCAGGCGAGCAGGGTAAGCAGGACCGGGCGGAAGTCGCGTGCCTTGGCGGTCAGCACATATTCGTGGCGAAGCGGGCGCTCGCAGTAGGCGCGCTTCTCGAACAGACCGCGCTCGACCAGGCTGTTCAGCCGTCGCGTGAGGATGTTGGGCGCGATCTCCAGGCTCTTCTGAAACTGGTCGAAGCGCGTCAGGCCCTGGAATGCGTCCCGCAGAAGCAGGATGCTCCACCACTCGCCGACATCGTCAAGACTGCGTGCGATGGGACAGGGGCGTGTTTCGAAGCTTGTCTTTGCAACCATGGCATGAGCCTCTTTCATAATGATAGTGACTCATAGCTCAAGTTAGTTTCATTATGCAAGTCACTCGGTCGTGATCAAATAGCCTGGGCCCCGTTTCGCGGAAGATCGGAAAGCGCCCTGAGAGCGATCTCCGGGCACTGGATCGCGGTCATCCCCGACCATCTGTTCGACGGGCTCCGGCGGCTGACCGCGCTGAAGGCGCAGATGCCCGGAATGGACATTGCGGGTTGCCGACGCCGGGGCCCCATTGCAGACTGACGACCGTCTTCAGAATGGATCGACGAAAATGCACCGCACGGCTTCGGGCGACCTTCATTCGACCTACACTCTTGGTGAGCTACGCATCATCGCCTTGCGCGATGGCTATGTCGACATGCCGGTCGGACGGCTTCGACAACGCGACGACAAGCCATTTGGCGACGGATTGCCGGAACAGGTCGCATTGGTTGGCGGCCAGCTCAGGCTCTCCGTCAATGCCTTCGCGATTGACGATGGACATGAGATCATCATGATCGATACCGGCGCTTCAAATGCCTGGCACCCGACCATGGGCCGGCTGCCCCAGGCGCTGGACGAAGCCGGCATCGATGTCGGACGTGTCCGCACCGTCTGCTTCACCCATACGCATCTCGACCACATCCATGGTCTTGTGCTTGCTGACGGTGGGGACGCTTTCCCGCGCCTGGCGCGCCTGCTCATTCCCCGGGAGGAACTCGGCTTGTTTCGCGCCGAAGCGCGGCTCGAAAGATTTCACGGCATGGCCGAACCATTCGCAGACGGAGACCGCATCGGGGCACATGTCGACATTATCGGCGCTCATGGCCATGAAGTGGGGCACAGCTGCTTTCGCGTTTCGAGCGGCGGCGAGCGCATCTTGATCTGGGGCGACACCGTTCACGTTCCATCGCTTCAGTTCGATCGGCCTGAGGTGGCGTGGGAATTCGATGAAGATCAGGACCTGGCGCGCGAGAGCCGGTTGCGGCTGCTGGCGCTCGCGGCGGACGACAATCATCTTGTTGCCGGCGCTCACCTGGACTGGCCCGGCATTGGCCGTGTCGTGCGATCCGGCGGCAGCTTTCGATTTGAGCCGCTATGATTGAAAAGGGCGGCGCCAGCGCCGCCCCCTATCCCTTGGGAGGATAATTCTTCCAGCGGATCAGGCCGCCTTGATTTCCTCGTCGACCACGTCGGCGTCGCGCGCCTTCTTCAGCGCCTTTGCCCACCATGCGACGTCGTTGACCAGCGCCGTGGCGGCCTGGTTCAGATGCTCCAGATCCTCAAGCTTCTTCTCACCCTGGCGGACGGCGAGGAAATCCCCCCACACGATGTGGACCGCCGCCTTGACCGGAGCCATCTGCAGCTCGACGGCATGCATGCGGAGCTGCTCGACGGCACGGGCACCGCCGACACCGCCATAGCCGACAAAGCCGGCCGGCTTCTTGTTCCATTCATTCGCGGCGTAATCGATGGCGTTCTTCAGCACGGCCGTCGGGCCGTGATTGTATTCGGCGGCGGTGAAGATGAAGCCATCGAACTCGGCGACCTTCTTCTGCCAGCGCAGCGCCACTTCGTTGGTTGACGGCACCCAGGCGGAGGATGCAACCTCGTCGAAGAACGGCAGCGGAAAATCTCTGAGGTCGACGATCTCGACGTCGATGTCGGCATGCGACCTGGCGATCTTGGCGATCCATTGGGTCGGCACATCGGCGAAGCGCGCGGCGCGCGTCGAACCGATGACGATGGCGATTTTGGGTTTTGACATGGGGCTCTCCATACAAGCAATGCTGGTATCGTTTAGATACCAGAGCTATATGAGATACTGACAAAGCGCTGCGCAAGGAGGCACTTTTTTGATACCGAGGCACCCACACCGCACCGAAGACTGCCGCGCCGTTTCGGAAATCCTGCAACGGGTCGGCGACAAATGGACCGTGCTGGTCGTCGGCAAGCTGGGCGACGGACCACTGCGTTTCAATGAATTGCGCACCGCCGTCGGCGGCATCTCGCAGAAGATGCTGACCACCACCTTGCGGGGGCTGGAGCGCGACGGTTTCGTCACCCGCACCGTATTCCCGACCATTCCGCCGCGCGTCGATTACGAATTGACCGAGTTGGGCCACGAACTGCTCGTGCCTGTCAGCGCGCTTGGCGAATGGGCGCGCCTCAACACGCAGCGCGTCAGGGCCGCGCGGGAAAAGTTCGATGGCGTCCATGCCTGAAGCCCTTGCGCCGCAAGGGTTTGCATACGGCATGGCGAAACGAATTCTACGGCTGCATTTGCATTCCGGCCCACAACCGGCTTTCGCCCCGGCTTGACTTAGGGTCCCGCTCGACCAGCTTGCCGTTCACGGTGCAGGTCGTCTCCGCCGTGCAGTTTTTCACAGCCATCGCACCGCACGGGGCCGCAACGCAGGTTTGGCATCTTGCCGCTCGCGGTTTGACACCGCGATTTTCGGAGACGCAACTCGCCTCGGCATCGTCATGTTTGGCCTCGGTGTAGGCGGTCGCGGCCAGCAGGCAGAACAGTCCCGCCAAGGCCCCCACCAATACGCCGTTCAGCAATGGTTGACGCATTGTCTCTCTCCCAGGCCCACCGGGAGATGGTCAACGAAACATGCGAACGCGACTATGAAAGGCATCACACAGCATTGCGGTCCTCGATGCCTCGCGGGACCTTTAAGGCGAGTTGGCCGTCAGCTTTCCGGGGGAACCACCTTCGGCTTGCCCTCGCCGTCCAGCGCCACCATGACGAAGTCGGCATGGGTGACCTTTTCCATCAGGTCGGAGAGGTAGCGCTGCGCCCAGGCCTCGACCTTGAGCGTCATCGAGGTGCGGCCCACTCGCTCGACATGGGTGTAGATGCACAGCGTATCGCCGATCTTCATCGCCTTGGCGAACGACATTTCCTTCACCGCCGCCGTCACCACGCGCCCCCTGGCGCGCTCTGCGGCGCGGATGCCGCAGGCCAGATCCATCTGCGCCATCACCCAGCCGCCGAAAATATCGCCGGCCGCATTGGCGTCCGAAGGCATGGCCAGCGTCCGCAGGGTCAAATCGCCGATCGGCCGGCCATCCGCGTATTGCACCATTGGCGAAACTCCTTGTCCGGTCGTTGACTGCCTACCTATCGCGAAACGAATGGTCAACGTGGGCTGGACGCGGAAGAAGCCGTTGGTAGCATCCGGCACTCGAACGTGAATCAGAGCGAGGAGCCATCCATGACACGCGCCATTGTCATCGACTTCGACACAAGCCCGGAGGACGCTGATCTCAATTTCAAGATCTGGATTTTCGCCGAGGATCTGTACCGGGCGTTGAAGTCGAACGAACTTGCCTCGCTTCCGCTCGGCGAGGTGGATCGTGTCGCATCCCGCCTGGTCATCCCCGTTCACTCCAAGAAGAAAGTCCGCCGTGCCTCGGTGTTGATAGACCACCTGCTCGAAACCCATTTCCTGACCGCCGTCGCGAACCTTTCGATTGTCGATGGACACAGCCAGGTCGTTGAATAGGCCTTGGTCGGTTTTTGCATTTCTCATCCAAGGGATCGACAGCCGTCACCGATGGGACACGAGAGCCGACATTCCGGTCGCTTTTTTCACAACCAATGCCGGAACGCCCGGCGACTTCGGAACCTCGTCGCGTCTAGGCTGCACCCCGAATTCCGGAGCCGCCCGTACCCATCATGCAGACTTATGATTTTATCATCGTGGGCTCCGGCTCGGCCGGCTCGGTGCTTGCCGACAAGCTGTCGGCATCGGGCCGCTTTTCAGTGCTGGTGCTCGAAGCCGGCGGCACCGACCGGCGCTTCTACGTGCAGATGCCGCTCGGCTACGGCAAGACCTTCTTCGACCCGGCGGTCAACTGGAACTACAAGGCCGAGGCTGACCCCGGCCTTGGCGGCAATGTCGACCACTGGCCACGCGGCAAGCTGCTGGGCGGTTCGAGTTCGATCAACGCCATGGTCTGGATCAGGGGCGCGCGCGAGGATTTCGACGACTGGCGCGCGGCCGGCAACCCAGGCTGGGGTTACGACGACCTCCTGCCCGCCTTCAAGGCGCTCGAGGACAATGAGGCCGGGGCCAATGCATGGCGCGGCACCGGTGGTCCGCTCCACATCACGGACACATCCAACGCTGTCCACCCGCTGACCAAACGCTATCTCGCCGCTGGCCAGCAGGCAGGCCTGCCGTTCAATCCCGACTTCAACGGCGCCGCCCAGGAAGGGGTCGGCGTCTACCAGATCTCGACCCGGAATGGCCGCCGAATGTCGGCCGCCCGCGCCTTCCTGCGCCCGGCGATGAAGCGCGGCAATGTGCGCGTCGAAACGAATGCGCTGGCGACGAAAATCCTGTTCGAGGGCAAGCGCGCGGTCGGCATCGAATATCTGCAGGACGGTCAGGCGAAGACCGCCCGCGCCGGCCGCGAGGTCATCCTTTCCGCCGGTTCGATCAATTCGCCGCAGTTGCTGCAACTGTCCGGCGTCGGGCCCGCGGCGCTGCTCAAGGGATTGGGCATTCCGCTCGTCCACGCCAACGAGAATGTCGGCGCGCATCTGCAGGACCATGTCGGCATCAACTACACCTTCAAGGGCCGCGTGCCGACGCTCAACCAGATCCTGCGCCCCTGGTGGGGCAAGCTGCTGGTCGGCATGCGGTACATCCTGACGCGTTCGGGCCCGCTGTCGCTGTCGATGAACCATGCCGGCGGCTTCTTCCGCACCGACCCGGCATTGTCGCGCCCCAACATGCAGCTCTATTTCCAGGCCTTCTCGACGGTCATCCCCAAGAGCGGCGAGCGCCCGATCCTGACGCCCGATCCGTGGCCGGGTTTCTCCATCGGCCTGTCCAACTGCCGCCCGTCGAGCCGTGGCGAGATCATGATCCGCTCCAAGGACCCGCTGGATTATCCCAGGATCGTCGCCAACGCCTATTCCACCAACGCCGATGTCGAAGAGATGCTGGCGGCGGTTAAGTTCGTGCGCAAGATCGCCGCGATGCCGGCCATGGCCGAGATCATCGCGGAAGAGGTTTTGCCAGGCCCGTCAATCACTTCCGACGCCGATCTGATTCAGGATTTCAGGAAGCGCTCCGGCACCGTCTACCACCCGGTCTCGACCTGCCGCATGGGCCCGGATCCGGTGCGCTCTGTCGTCGATCCGCGCCTGAAGATGCACGGCCTCGAGGGCCTGCGCGTCATCGACGCCTCGATCTTTCCCGACAACATCACCGGCAATACCAACGCCGCCTCGGTCATGACCGGATGGAAGGGCGCCGAACTGGTTCTGGAGGACCAAAAATGAAGATCACCGACGTCAAGACCTGGGTTGTCGGCAACCCGCCGCCCGGCATCGGCGGCAAGTATTTCATCTTCGTCAAGCTGACCACCGATAGCGGTGTCGTCGGCTATGGCGAGGCCTACAACGCCACCTTCTCGGCTCACGTCACGGCAAAGCTCGTCGAGGACATGGCCGAGCGCTATCTCGTCGGCCACGACCCGCACGACATCGAGACCTTCTTCCGCCGCGCCTATTCTTCCGGTTTCACCCAGCGGCCGGACGTGACCGGCATGGGCTGTTTCTCGGCGCTCGAAATGGCCTGCTGGGACATTATCGGCAAGGAGGCCAACAAGCCGGTCTACAAGCTGCTCGGCGGCCAGGTGCACGAGACGCTGCGCTCCTATACCTACCTCTACCCGCATACCGGCAGCGTCCACACCGAGGATGTGCACGGCAAGAACGTCTACAACGATCCCGACCTCGCCGCCGCCTGCGCGCTCGAATACGTCGAGCAGGGCTTCAATGCGGTCAAGCTCGATCCGGCTGGTCCCTACACCGCCTTCGACGGCCACCAGCCCCGCCTTGTCGACATCGATCTCTCCGCCCGCATGGTCAAGGCGATCCGCGAAGCCGTCGGCAACCGCGCCGACATCCTGTTTGGCACGCACGGCCAGTTCACCGCGTCCGGTGCGCTGCGCATGGCGCGTGCCATCGAACCCTATGACCCCTTGTGGTTCGAGGAGCCGGTGCCACCGGACATGCCTGAAGTGATGGCACAGGTGGCTCGCGGCACGTCGATACCGATTGCCACCGGCGAGCGGCTGACCACCAAGTTCGAGTTCGCCCGCGTCATCGAGAACCGCGCCGCGACCATCCTGCAGCCGGACCTCGGCCGCTCCGGTGGCATACTCGAGACCAAGAAGATCGCCGCGATGGCCGAGGCCTACCACATCCAGATCGCGCCGCATTGCTATTGCGGTCCGATCGTCGGCGCGGCCAACATCCAGCTGGCGGTGACGCTACCCAACTTCCTCATCCTGGAATCGCTCAAGCAGTGGGACGGTTTCCACGCGACGCTTCTGAAAAAGAAGATCGAGTGGCAGGACGGCAATGTCATCCCGTCGAAGGAGCCGGGGCTCGGCGTCGAGCTCAACGAGGCGGTCTGCGACGCGCACCCCTACACCGGCAAGGATCTGCACCTGCAGATGATGCAAACGCCGTTGATGCCGTGAGCGAGAGCTACGCCTTCATCGGCCTTGGCCATCTTGGCGGCAACCTGGCCGCCAGCCTGATCCGCAACGGTTTTGCCGTCACGGTCTTCGACCGCGACCCTGCCGCCGTCGAACGCCTCGTGGCGCTCGGCGCCACCGCCGCGAACAGCCCCGCCGAAGCGGCCGCCCGCGCCGGCAATGCCATCACCTGCCTACCCTCGCCCAAGGTCAGCGAAGCGGTTCTGGCCGGCCCCGGCGGCTTGCTCGAAGGCCTGTCCAAGGGCGGCACATGGATCGAGATGTCGACCAATGGCCGCGACGAGATCGTGCGCCTCGCGGGCCTCGCCGCGGTCAAAGGCGTCGAGACCTTGGAATGCCCGGTCACCGGCGGCGTGCATCTGGCGGCGGTGGGCAAGATCACCGCGCTGGTCGGCGGCGATGCCGAACTTTACGCACGCCACCGCGCCGCCGTCGAGGCGATGTGCGCGAAATCGTTCCTGATGGGGCCGATCGGGTCGGCGGCGGTGATCAAGGTCATCACCAACATGCTGGCCTTCATCCATCTCGTCGCCGCCGGCGAGGCGCTGATGCTGGCCAAACAGGGCGGGCTCGACCTCGCCCAGTCCTATCACGCGATCGTTGCCTCCTCCGGCAACAGCTTCGTGCACGAGACCGAAAGCCAGCTGGTGCTCAACGGCTCCTACGACATTGGCTTCACGATGGACCTGGCGCTGAAGGATCTCGGCTTCGCATTGGGCATGGGCAGGGATTTCGGCGTGCCGCTCGACCTGGCATCGCGCGTCAACGCGATTTTCGAGCAGGGCAAGCAGGAATATGGCGGCGGCGCGTGGTCGACCCAGATCGTCAAATTGCTCGAGGATGCCGTCGGCACCGACCTTCGCGCCCCCGGCTTTCCGGCGAAACTGGAAATTTGAGCCTCCGAAAATATCGAACGGTTTCAGTCCGTTGAGCGAGACTTCGGATTCCAGGTCGAAACAAGCTGAATCAATCTCGCAGCCTCTTGATTCAGAAGGTCGGCTCCGCTCCAATAATCGCATGGCGCTGAAGTCGGGAGGACTTGGAGGGCGGTTCCATGTATCTGGCGGTCGTCGTGCTCTTGATGGGAGTCTTTCCCATCATTTCGATCCTGGTCGAATCCGCGCGCCACGGTGACGCCGGCCTGGTGTTCCTTATCGGTAAGTGGTTCGTCTTCTGGGCGGTCGGCATGCGGCTTCTGCTTGCAGGTGTCAGGCAGATGGCCAATCCCGCCTTCACCGCCGATACGATCTTCGGCATCAAGGACAAGGCAGCGCATATCATTGTCCGCGAGCTTGGCTTCGCCAATGTCGCCATCGGCGTCCTGGGCGGCCTGTCGCTGCTGAACCCCGAATGGGTTGTGCCGGCGGCGATCGTCGGTTGCCTGTTCTATGGCCTGGCGGGCGCCCTGCATCTGCGCAGTGGCCATCGCAACAGCAATGAGAACATCGCCATGATCTCGGACCTGTTCATCTTCGTGGTGCTGGCGGTCTACCTCGCCGCGACAGCCTTCAGGCCGGCTTGAACGGCCATCGGCGCGACCACTTAAATATCTCGGCGTCAGCGCGCCGGGTCTTGAAGTGACCACCCGTTTTCATAACCTTCGTATTGGAAACAGATATGAAGAAGCTGATCCTGCCGGTATTTCTGATCTTGTGTGGATTTGACAACGTGGCCGCGGCTGCGGAAAGGCACGCGGCTTCATCAGTCCTTCCGAAAGATTTGAGCAAACTGGAGGGGATGTACTGGTATAATTCCAAGACCGTCTTTTTCCACAGCGGGAAGACCGAAAGTCACGACGTTACCGACGTCCTGGAATTGGTTCCTTACGATGTGGATTCCATGTATTTCCGAGCGTCGCTGCAATTTTCCAATGGTCATTCTTGTTCGATTTCCGGAATAGCGGAACGGGATCAGGGACGTCTTACCTACTATGATACGACCTATGGAAATGGCTGCATTCTGCATGTCGTCCCGACGTCGACGAGCGTGACTTTGGCCGACCCGACGGGCCAGTGCCGGGCAATGAGTTGCGGCGCCAGAGGCGTTTACGGCTATGAGCAGTTCTCGCCGAGGCACAAGAAGAAAATCACCTACATGGCCGGGCTGAAAAACTCCCTGCGGTATCAGGAAGCGGTGGTGAACTATGACAGATTGAAGCTTGCCAAGGCCCGCGGAATTGCCCCCGAGTGGTCCAACGCCAGAGCCATGCTCGGCGTCTATGCTTTCTGGGGCAATCTGGAGGGGGTAAGGCAGGCGTTGACGCAGGGCGCCAGTTTGGAGTTCGACGACAAGCAGACACACGGGCCTGTATGGGGTGCCGGATATAGCCGGGACATTGGGATCACGCAGTTGCTGCTCGATCACGGATTGAACGTCAACAAGTTGGAAAACGGAAAAACACTGCTTTCCCACGCTGCTTACAATCGCCCCGGACGAGCCCTGGGCGATCAGCAATTTGCGTACGTAAAGTGGCTTTTTGAGAAGGGGGCGGACGCCAGCATTGCTGATGCCGATGGGGAAAAGCCTGTAGACATAGCAATCAAGACGAAGGCCGATCGGCGAGTTGTGGATTTGCTCAAAGACAAATCCGAAAAGTAAATCTACCTCGCAACGCCGGTTCAATATCTCAGCGTCAGCGCGCCGGGCAGGATGTCGAAGGTCGCGGGTATGCGCCCCGGCGACTCGCCGTCTATGTCGACCATTGCCCCATTCTTCTCCAAGTCGCCGAGCGGTTCCACCACCACTTTCCTGCCACGCAATATGGTGATCGCCGGATGGTTGCGGTGCCGCCCGCCATAGAGCAGGCGGATGTCCCAGATCAGCTTCAGCTTGCCCGCCGCGCGCAGGATGACGATGTCGAACTGGCCGTCTGTCAGTTCGGCATCGGGCGCGATCATCATGCCGCCGCCGAAGAACTTTCCGTTGGCCACCGCCACCAGCGCCATGCGCGCCTCGACCGGCGTGCCGTCGTCGATGGTGATCCGTACATCCTGGAACCGGTAGCGGATGAATTCGACCACCGTGCGCCAGAAGAACAGCGCCTTGGCCGACACCCTGCCCTTGCGCTTGTCGGCATTGACGGCGCGATCCGTGGCGCCGGACAGGCCCAGGCTGGCGATGTTGATGAAGTGGCGGCTGGCCAGCGCGCCATGGTCGTCGACATAGCAGACGCGCCCGGCGTCGACCTTGCGTCCCTCGGCCTCGGCCAACCGCTTCAGCGTCGCATCCACCTCTTTCGGCAGCCCAAGCCCGCGCGCGAAATCGATGCCGGTGCCGCAAGGCAAGAGGCCGAGTTCGGTGGTGCGGCCGGTCTCCCGCGCCGCCTGCAGCAGGCCGTCGGCCACTTCGCTGGCCGTGCCGTCGCCGCCCGCCGCGATCACCAGGTCAAAGCCACTCACGGCGAGATCGATTGCCAGCCGCTCGGCGTCGCCCTCGGCTTGCGTCTCGCGCAACTCGACATCGCCAAAATGCCTTTTCAGCGAAGCGGCGACCTCCGGCCAATGCCGTTTCAGCCTGCCGCCGCCGGCAATCGGATTGAGCACCACCCCGACCTTCAAAACGCATCCTCCCCAGCGCCGGGCATGCAGTGCCCGATCCTTTGCCGGCATTGAAACCCGCGCCTGCAAGCGGAGCAAGGGGCGAAACGCGCAGTCCCTGGTTTCGCCGGCTGTCTTTGTCACCTCACGCTCTTTTAACTACCCAGGGCTGCAACGGCCTCCGCCATCGGCTAATGTTCGACGTCAGGTGAAGGCAATACTTCGTGACATTGATCCAGAAGCTTGCGATGGCCTACGCCTTGCTGTTCTTCGGCCTGGTCGCCATCGGCTACGTGCCTGCCTTCAACGACGCCAACGGCAATCTGTTCGGCCTGTTTTCGCTGCAACGGTATGACGACCTGCTGCATGCCTTCACTGGCATCGTTATCAACGGTTCTGCTCGCTCAACGCAGCACTCGCCGAACCGGCCTCACGTTACCGTGCGCCGATTGCATCGGGTGTGCTGCCGGCGCTGATGATGGCGGGCGGAACGTGTCTACGACTACTGATGCTTTTCTATCACCTCCGATGCCAAAGCGGCCTTTGGCTTGGCTCGCCACGTTCATTCCACAATCGCATCCCAATCCCGCCTTGTTCCCCGGCGATGGGTGAGCTGGGGGAATTGAAGGGACAAGACCGTGATCAAGACCGCCCTTGTCGCCATGACCATCGTCGGCTGCGACTGCGACGCCAAGCTTTGCGAATATATCGGCGAGACGCCCGCCAAATGGGCGACCGTCGCCGATTGCGAAGCCGCGATGAAAAGCCAGATCCTGCGTCAGCACAATTTCAACTATCCGCTGGTGTCCGGCATCTGCCGCACCAAGGGTTCGTCGTCATCTTCGCAACTGGCGGCGACCGCGTCCGGCCCCGAACTGAAGTCTGTCAACCGGGCCGTTGAACCCGAAACGCCATTGCCGCCCGAACTGAGCCACCGGCCGAACGTCCCTGTCGGCTCCCCGACGACAGCCATGGAGGCGGCCGCCGCCCGGCCTGTTGCCTATGAGCAGGTGGTGGATGGCGGCACCGGGGTGCTCTATCGCACGAAGAACGGCTACGCCGTGGTCAAGACCGATCTCGGCCGGGCGGCATCGGCAACCGCCGACGCCGCGAAACGCTCCGTGAACTGGCTGGCCGGCCTGATGCCGAGAGGACTGTAGACCCCTTGATCGATCGCGCTCGCTTTCAAGCAGCCAAGTGCCGACGAAATCGACCGCCGGCGCCCCAGCCTAAAGCTTGAGCTTCTAAAGCTTGACCTTGAGGCTTTCCCAGAATTTGTCGAGCAGCGGCGCTTCGCTGCTGTCGTTCTTGTGGTCGATGCGGGTGACCATGATGATGCCCTGGTCGTCGCCGCCATAGCTCAGCACCTCGTAATCGGCACTCTCCGTACGCGTCTTCACCGTAGCGTGAATGCCGGTCAGTTCCTTGCCGTCGGCAAGCTTGCGCGTCGTCGGCTCCTGCGTCAGCGCCGCGCCCGCCTGCACGGATTCCTTGGTCATTTCCTGCAGCATCAACTGGTTCAGCGACACCGGGTTCATCGCCGAATATTCCTGTACCAGCACGATCGTGCCAAGCGCCGATGCCATCAGGTACTGTTTGATGTTGTCGCCGAGGTCGGTCTTGGTGACCGAGATGTTGCTGGGATGGACGAAGGAGAAGCTGCCGCCGGAAAAGGTGGCGAAGGCGTTGCGCTCCAGCGTTGCCTTGGCCTGCTTGCCGTCCGGCAGAGTGATATCGACACTTTCGCCGGCATCGATATCGACGGCAACGCCGTCTATCGTCAGCTTGAAGGCCTTCAAATCCTCCGCCCGGGCCGATGCGCAAAGCGCGATGAAAGCCAGTGTTGCCACTGCTTTTCTCATCCGCATGAAGTCTCCTGTCAGGTTCCACGCCAGCCCGCTCAGCGCCTTGATGGCACGATAGAACGTCGAGGAAAACCGTTCCGTGGGGTCACGTTGCCGTTGGCGGTGGGTAACGTCCGCGGCCCTTCGGACAGCGCCAGCAAAATGGCCGGCCCACGGGGGACCGGCCAAGGTTGGAACAGGGTATGGAAAATAGGATCAGGAGGTTGCGCCTAAGAAGCCTTTTTGATCGACGTCACAATGCCTGTCTTGTCGTCGACGGTCACCGCGACCTTGGCGCCGACCTTGAGCTTCCCGATCGCGGCCTCCGGTGACAGCTGGTAGATCTTGCCGTCGTCGAGCGTGATCGACTTGGTGGTCGGGTCGACCGCCTGGATGGTGCCCTGAACGGTCGCTGCATAGGCGGTGCCAAGAAAGGCGAGCAAAGCGGCGGTGGTTGCGAGGGTCTTCTTCATCTTTAGCACTCCGTGCTGTTTCGGTTTTCCGGACGGCCGTCTTGGGAACGGCAGCGCCGGACGACCTCAAACTGGTACGGATACCCTTGCCTGCGCAAATCACGTTGAGTGACTTTTCACAAACAGAATCAGAGGCTTAATTCTGACACATTAGCCGCGAGGCAGCCAACCCTTGCGACCGAAGGGCGGTTTGTGACAACGCTTTCCCTATGAAAAGAGTCTGTTACCCGGTCTGCCCGTGCGAGTGTGTGGCGATCATATGCTCGCCGCAATGCGCGCCTGGCGACATCACGGAACAGGCCGCGGAATAGTCGCCGAGACACATTTTGTTTCATGGATGAGGCGAAATCAGCGATGTCACTACAGATAAGATTCACGCTATGGTTGCAAATGCAAGACTGCTACACGATAATGCCAGCCATGACGAAGAGAGGTCGGGGGGCCGCCATTCCATGAAGCTTGCAATCCGCGCCGTGCTATCCGTGATTCTGGTGTTCGCTCCGGGGTTGGCTGGTGCACAAGCCACGGATCCGGGTGACGACAAGACGATGGTCTTTACTCCAGGCGACCCCGAGATGGCGGCGGCGACCGCGCGGGCGCTCGCCAGCCTGGATGAGTTCCTGGCCTTGTCCGAGGCACCACCAGCCGGCGCCGAAAGGTTCAAGCTGAAGGTCAAGGTGCGGGACGGCAACATCACCGAGCACTTCTGGGTCGTACCGTTCCGTCGCACCGAAACCGGGTTCGTCGGCATTCTGTCGAACCAGCCCGCGGAAGTGCGAAACGTCGTCCTCGGCCAGAATATAGAATTCACGCGGGAAGATATTTCGGATTGGGGATACAAGCGTAACGGCCGGCAGGTCGGCAGCTTCACTGTTTGCGTGATGCTCAAACGAATGCCGAAAGAAGAGGCGGACAGCATGCTTGAGAATTACGGCTTCGACTGCTGACGGATCTCTTCCCGCCAAGCCGCCTCATCCCTCGCGTCGCGCGGCGTGATGCCTATAGCGCCGCCGGGGAAGGAAACAGCGCATTCAGCCGGCCATCGACCTTGCCGCGCATCCCGCCCTCCAGCCTCGTCAACTCCACCAGCTTTTCATGATCCCCGGCGCGTAGCCGCACGAAAGGATGCAACCTATAGGAGGCGATCGAGCCCTTCGTTCCCGCATCCGCGCTGACATCGACGACGAAGATGCCGCCGATGCGGCCGGGCCAGGGCTGCGTGGCGAAGGCGGTGCCGAGGAAGTCGCCGAGCCCATAGGCGACGAGCGTGCCGCCGATCCGCTCGACTGGCTGGACGACATGCGCGTGGTGGCCGGCGATCAGCCCGACGCCCTGCCCGGCCAGCCGCCTTGCCAATGCCCGCGTCTCGGCACGCGGGAAATGCCGGAACTCCCAGCCCCAGTGGGGTACGGCGCAAAGGAGATCGGCGGCGCCGGCCTCGCGAGCCCAGTTTGCCGCATCGCTATCCATCGAGACGCGGCCCGCGAACAGGTCCGCATCGGCATTGCGCCACAGCGTGAAGGCGGCAAGCCCGATGCCGAGCGGGCCGACAGCCAGCCCTGCGACCGGGCCGTCCTCGGTTGTACCGATGGTGCGGATACCCATTCTTTTGAGCGCGGCGATGGTCTCGTCGAAACCGGCAACGCCTTGGTCGAGCACATGGTTGTTGGCCAGCGACAACACCAGCTTCTCGTTGGAAATGCCGACCGCCGCCAGTGCCTCGCCAAGAAACCGCTCGGTCATCGCGTGATGTGTACCGAGCCATGTCCCCAGAACGGCGCTCGGCCGCTCGACGATCGGGCTCTCGCAATTGCCGACGACAAGGTCGGCGGAACCGAGCAATGCCGCGATTGCTGAATCGCACCGCGGCGCGCTGGAATTGGCGATGGCGGAGATATCGCCGACAAAGGCAAGGCGAACCGTGCGCGCCGGCAGCGGATCGATCAGGGTCGCGGCGATCGGCGCGAAACCGCCGACGTCGCCGCGAAGCGACGGCTTCAGGAAGCGTGGCAACCAAGAAAGCTTGTAGGAGAGCGGATAGTTCGACACGCGATGCCCAGATGTTTGCCTTCTGTAGACCGTCCGGCTGACGGGTTGAAGCGTATCCGTCAACTATCGGGCACTGGAATCGCGTGCGTTCCGCTTCCTAGAAAATCGACCCCTGATAAAGCACCGCCTCCGCCTCTTGCGGCGCAAAGCGCCGCGCCAGCGTGCGGAACGCGCTGTGTACGCCGTCGCGGTCGATGTTGCAGCTTCTGAGATGCCGCACGGCCAGCGTCGGATCGAAGGCGCTGCGGCCATGCAGGACGCGCTGGTTGTCGAACAGCAGCACCTCACCCGGCTGCAGCTGGTGCTGGAACTGGTTTTGCGGATCGCGAATCAGCCGCGTCAGTTCGGCCAGCGCCTCGATCAGCCCGTCGATCCGGTCTTCGGACGCCCATTGCGGCGCAAGGCAGCGGTCATTGTATCGGATGCCGGTGACAGCACCGGCGGCGTCGAGGCTGATGACATGCGCTTCGGCGCTGAAGAACACCTCGCCCCCATGTTCGCGATGGAAGGTCACGCCTTGCCGCGTCAGCAGGTCGAACAGCTCCGGCGTGTTCGTCCGCATCAGTTCGGCGACATGAAACCCGTCGACCATCAACGATGTGCCGCCCGAGCCGGCTCCTGTGCGGATGGCGTGAAAGAAGATAAAACCCGGCGGCGAATAGCGGAAAGGCTCGTCCGTGTGCGGGATCTGCGCCCGCGCCGTCTCTCCGGCCACCCTCGCATCCGGCCGCGAAATCAGATCGAAGACCTTGCCGTAGCTGGTCTCGCGGATCGGCCCGTAGCGCCCGGCGACGCGTGCCGTCGCTTCGGTCTCGGCGGGCACCCCGGTCAGCATGGCGATGCCATGGTCGCGCAGCGCGCGCAGCGAGCCGAACAGCGCCTCGTTGTCCTCGACCACCGCGTCGAAGGCGAACCGGCCGAGTTTTCCGCTGAGATCGCTGCTCCACAGTTGCGGCCGAAACCGCACCGGGCCCCAACCGCCGGCATGGCTCGCCAGGAAATCCAAGCCATAGCGCGAGACATGGCCGTCATCCCAGACGACGCTCACCTCGCCGCCCGAAACGTCGAGCGCGGCGGCCCGAACCCCGACCGGCACATCGGCCGGTGTCAGCCATCTCTTGCCAGATGCGGTGTCGCCGCACACCTCGCATTCGCAGGCCAGGCGCAGCCAACGGGTGGAAAGCCGGCCGGTCCCGCCATTGTCGAGATCGACAGCGATACGGTCTCCCTCGTTGCGGATGGCGCGGACGAGCCCACCAGTCGCGGTTGATTGCCTCGGTGTATCCAGCACGGTCGCCTCTCCTTACGATTGATTTTGCTTCAAGGAAGCTATGGCTGGATTGCCTGGCAATCAAACGAGTTCCATTCGCCAGGCTTTGAGATAAACTCAATCCATGATGACACTGAGAGACCTTCCTTTGTCGGCCCTGCGGGCGCTCGCGGCGGCGGCGCGAACCGGCAGCCTGACGCGCGCGGCCGAGGAACTCGGCGTGACGCCGGGCGCCATTGGCCATCAGATCAGGCAGTTGGAGGACAGGCTGAGCATCAAGCTGGTTCGGCGCGCCGGCAACGGCATCGTTCTGACCCGCGCCGCCGAAGCCGCACTGCCCGACATCGACCGTGGCTTCGACGCGTTGTCGTCGGGCCTGCGTCGGCTGCGCTTCGAGCGGCGGGCCGAGACCTTCACCATATCGGCCGACCCATCCTTCGCCTCGCTGTGGCTTGCACCGCGCCTGGACCGGGTGCGCGCGGCACTGGCGAAGCTCGATGTCCGCATCGTCGCCTCGGTTGCCCTGGACGCGATGCTGGAGGAAGGCGTCGACCTCGCCATCAGCTACCGCAGGAGCACCGCGCAGGACATCGCCTCGGTCGACCTGTTCACCGAACGGGTGATTCCGGCCTGCGCCCCATCGCTGATCCCAGCCCGCGCCCGCCCGGATTCGGCTGATATGCTCGACAGGATGCCGCTGCTGCATATTGACCCGACCATGGGCGACGACGTCTACCCGGCTTGGCGCGACTGGTTCGCGGCCGCCGGCCGGCAGCCGAAAGGCATCGACCAGGGGGCGCGTTTCGGACTGACCATCGTGGCGGCGCAGGCGGCCATCGCAGGCATGGGCGCATTGCTGGCCAGCGAACTGGTCCTCAAGCGCCACCTGGAGCCCGGCCATCTCGTAGAGATCGGCCGCGACGTTCCCGCGCTGACGATCCGGCGCAGGCTGGTCTGGCCCATGCGCGGCCCGAAGGCGCGCCTCGCGGCCACGGTAGCCGCCCAGTTGGCTGAGATCGCGGACATCGCCATCGATGGCGCCCTGCCGCGGTGAACCAGCATAGGTTCAGCGAGGAAATCCGTGCATGCGCGCCAGCAGCCATTGCAGCGGATTGGCGACGAAGGCGCGGGTGACGAAGGTGTCGTGAGCGGCGTGCGAGGCAATGAACGCGATGGTTCCGGCATCGAGCCGAGGCGGCGGGTCCGAGCTGACCCGCACGCCGTGGCTGCCGAGCAGCCTGACAATCGCGGCATTGCCCGGGGCCGAGGAGTCGCCATAGGCGCTGACGAAGAAGCGGCTGGTTGCGTTGCCGGCGATCCAGCCGGCGAAGACATCGGCCTCGTCGAAGACGGCGTCGAGCAGGATGACGCCGCGCAGGCGGACGCCGGCGTCGCCATTCTTCAGCACCGCGGCGGCCGGGTTGTAGCCGCCGCTATAGGCTGCCAGCACGATCGGCATGGCGTCGAACCGTGAAGCCTTGGCGCCGGTGAGCTTCGCGAGCCCTTGCCCTGCCTCCTCCAGGAAACTCGTGAACGCGCCCGGCGTCCAGAAATTGCCGGCGCTGGAATCCAGCGCGTTGACGGCGAATTGCGGCGCCACCAGCACGGCGTTGAGGCCGGATGCCTCGACCTGCGCGAACACACGCTGGCGCTCGACGACGTCGCGCTGCAGGGTCGCGCCATTGCCATGGAAGAACACCACGATCACCGCCGGCTTGGCGGGGTCGAATCCCCTTGGCACCGCCAGCAGCGTGCTCCTGTCGCCATAGGTCTCGTCTTCCCAATAGATGCCGCCGCGCGGCGAGGTGTGGCCGCGCCGGCCATTGCGCGTCACGTCGAGAAACGGGCCAGAGCCGTCCGGTAATTTGCCCGTGTACGGGAAAGGCGAACTCCTGAACGGCACGATGGCCGAAATGGCCTTGCGCATTCGCGCTCCCTGGCTTCTCTGGGGAAACGCCACGGTGGCCAGCAGGCCGCCGACGATGGCGCGCCGGCTTGGCATCAGGCGGCCACGAGCCGGGCCGGCTGCGTCTTGGGCGGCCTGAGCACGGCGAAGAAGGCGGGTATGGCGATGACATAGGCGATTGCCGCCCATTGCAGCACGGCGCCGAGGCCGAAGCTGGTGGCGACGATCGGCACCGCGGCCGAGCCGATGACCGAGAAGCAGCCATTGATGCCCCAGGCCCAGACGAACAGGTGCTCCTTCTCGAGCCGCGCCAGCCAGGTCATGGCGGTGGCCATGGGCATGCCCATCAGGAAGGCCGGCGGCGACACCAGCAGGAAGCAGAACAGCAGGCGCATGGAATAGGGATAGGAGCCGATCCAGTCGAGCACCGGCGACAGATACAGGCCATAGACGAGCAGCAGAACCCCGATCGACGCCAGCACCGCCGGCAGCAATACGTTGGCGCGGTCGAAGATGCGCTCGGCAAACAGGCTGCCGAGGCCGGAAAACACCAGCATCGACGAAATCAGCACCGAGGCCGACACGGTCGGATTGGCGAGCGCCACGGTGAACCGGCTGATCAGGCCCACCTCGACCATGATGTAGCCGACCCCCAGGCAAGCGAAATACAGGATGGTGCCAAGCTTGCCGCGCGAGCGCGAAAACACGATCCGCCAGCCGAAGATCATCGGCAGCAGCACCAGCGATGCCGCGGTGATGCAGGCGATGCCGAGCGTCGCCCACAGCAGCAGATAGCCCCAGTCGTCCTGGAACAGGTCGAGCCGGTCGAGCGTCTTCGCCAGGTCGGCGGTCTTCACATAGGCGGCGAAATAAGGCTGGTCGTTGCTTAGCGAACGCGTGTCGAAGACATAATCATCGGCGACCTTCTCCCAACCGCCGATAAGCAGCGAATGCCAGGCCAGCCGCGCCAGGGCCGTCGCCGGCAGCACGTCGGTTGCAGGCGCCGCGGTGGCATTGGCGCAGCTATCCAGTGTCGGATCGGCCGGCGCCGTGGGATCGCAGTCCGCATTTGCCGGGGGCCCGGTCGGATCTGCCGGCGCCGTCGCATTGGCGGCGGGCCCGCTCAGCGTCGCATCTTGTCCGCTGCCGAAGATCGACGCGCGGTAGTCGTCGAGCAACTGCCGGCTTTTCGAACCATCGAAAGCCATGCCTGGATAATAGAGCTCCTCCCAAGACATCGACCTGGTGTAGTCGCGCAGCCTGGTGATCTCGTCGGCGCTGAAGCCGCCTCGCTTGAACAGCACTGTCGTCGTCGAGAGATAGCTCGACACGGCGAAGATGTCGTTCTGGGCGCCCGCGGGATCGAACGCCTTGGCCGCTTGGGCGATGGTCGTATAGAGCTTGAGCACCGATTTCGGCGGCTCTTCCTTGTTCCACAAGGTCACCGACAATACGCCGCCATCGGCCAACGCCCTGAAATAGCTCAGCATCGCCTCGTGCGTGTAGGCGTATTTTTCCGAGATCGCGAAGCCGCCGGGATTGGACAGGCCGACACTGTCGGCGAGGCTGAGATCGACGACGTCGTAGCGCTCGGCGGTGTTGGCGAGGAAGAGGCGCCCGTCATAGTCGATGACCTTGACGCGCGGATCGGCCAGGATATCACCGGTGACGTCTTTAAGGGCCGTATCGTGGAATGCCTTGAGCACCATCGGATTGCTCTCGGCGACGGTGACCGAGGTCGAACCGGCATTGAGCGCCGTCTGCGTGGATATGCCGCCGCCGAACTGAACCACGAATGTCTTGGAATTGCTCTTGATGACATAGGGATAGTGCATCGGCAGGTAGCGGAAATAGACCTGCTCGGCCGCCGCCAGATTGCGCATGATGCCTTCCGGCCCGTCGCCGTCGCGATACATGCCGACATAGGTGTTGGCGGGAACTTCCGGCATGCCGAAGGCGGCGTTGTCGCTCAGGCCGGGCGCGAAATGCATGTAGGAGCTGGCGTAGACCTGCAGGTCGCCGAAGGGCGAGATGCTGCGGTAGATGCGCTTGCCATCCGGAAAGTTGCGGGCATAGGCGACGCCCTTGTACTGCGACACGGCGATGTCGGGTATGCCGAGCAGGCCGGGCAGCGCGAGATAGCCGGCGATCGACAGCGCCGCCACGACCGCGCCGGCCACCACGCTCCTCCAGGCGCCAAAGGCTGTGAACCATAGGATCGAGCCAATGGCCCACAGCAGCAACGGCACGACGATGATGGTTTCCGGCGCGAACACATACATCGAGACCAGCACGACGAGGCCGGCCAATCCGGAACCGGTGAGATCGGCGAAATAGACTCGGCCGAAGGCGGTGCGGCTCTTCAGGAAGACGATGCCGAGGAAGAACGCGCCGGCCAGGAACGGCAGCAGATAGAGCAGGAAATTGGCCAGCAGGCGCCATTTCTGCGCGGGATCCGAGACCAGGAAGATGGCGTTGAACGGCACGGTCTGGGCGACGAGGTTGGAGCCAACCGCGAGCGGGCCGATCAGCAGCAGGGCGGAGGTGGCGGCGCCCTGCCAGTGCCGGTCGAACCAGTCCTTGCCGGCGAAGATGACGACGCTGGACAAAGAGAAGCCGAGCATGGCGAGGCTGACCACCAGCGAGCCGAAATGCGACCAGCTGCCGACGGCGAAGACACGCATGACGGCGATCTGCAGCGCGATGATGGCGCCGGCAATCAGCCCGATCGCCAGGAAATGCGCCAGCCGAGGCGTTTCCAGCGACGGGATGCTGATGCGGGAGTTCGACGCGACGGCTGCCATGCTAGCCCCGTTATGCGCTGACGATGCGGACAGGCAACTCAGCCGTTATGCGTACCGACGATCTGGTCGCCTTCCAGCTTGGTGAAGGGCACGAAGGGCACCACCTTGCCATTGTAGATGTCGGAGCGGACGATGTTGAAAGTGCCGTCCGGCAGCTTCTGCTTGACCACCTTGAGCACATGCTGCGCGCCGGGCGGCCCGACCGGAATGACCATGACGCCATCGGGCTTCAGCTGCTGCAGGAGCGATGGCGGAATATGGTCGATGCCGCAGGTGACGATGATCTTGTCGAAATCGCCGACGCCCTCCCAGCCGTAGTAGCCGTCGGCGCTCTTGCTGGCGATGGCGCTGAGCTCGCTGTAGCCGCGCCCGACCAGCCCGTCATAGATGCCGCGGGTGCGGGCCGCCAGCGGGTCGATGATCTCGATCGTGTGAACCTTGTCGGTCAGGTTGGACAGATAGGCCGACTGGTAGCCCGAGCCGGTGCCGATCTCCAGCACGGATTCGCCGAACTTCACGTCGATGGCCGTCGTCATGCGGCCGACCAGGTGCGGGCCGGAAATGGTCACGCCATAGCCGATATCGAGAAAGGCATGGTCGTAGGCGCGGGCCAGATTCTGCGGCAGCACGAATTCCTCGCGCGGCGTGAACAGGAAGGCGCGCTTGTTGCGGTCGTCCAGCACGTCCTTGTTGTAGACCATGATCTGGAAACGGTCGAAGCGCGCGGCCAGGTATTTCGGATCCTCGCCGCGATTGGCCACCATCCAGTCGATGAACGCCTTCTTGTCGCCCATCGGCACATCGGCATTGCGATCGAACGGAACCGGCACATTCGCCCTTGCGATGCCAGGAAGAATGGAAAACGCCGCCGCGCCCGCCGACAGCGTCAAAAAGTCTCGACGCTTCATCAATAGTCCCCCGGGAATAACCTAAGCCGCCAAAAATCCCTTGATTGATCCGATGCACCGGCACCCAAAACGAGTCAATGGCCGCTCAGTAGCCACACCGCCAAGGCCGTGAGCCCAAAGAAATCGTTGCAAGCATGCCACAGTAATATGTGAGCAATGACTGATGCACCAGCACAACATCGAGCGACAGAATTGCGGGCAGCTGCCGCAATCTGGGCTTTCGAAGGCCTCGATTGCTTGACTTGGGTCGGAAAAACAGGCAGCAAGCCAAGTTCGAAACGGGTGAAACACCATTTTGACGATTCTGGACGTGCCTTCTCGGCGAGAAGGAGACGCCCGCCGCATTGACGCCAAAAACAACTTTCGGCGGGCCATGCGTGGATCGAAAACGTGATGCGGCATCCTTTTCGCGTCCAATCGGGGTGCGACATAATAGAAGAGAGGGATTGGTTAACCAACTTTGTCCATATTTTGAGGCAATCGGCAACCAACGACAGGCGCGGACAACGCGTCGGGGACCACCTGGGATCATATCACAGAATGGTCGTCGCGGCTCTAAGGGCCGCGGGCGAGGGAGCTGATTTGAACAAGATTGGTGACTGTTTTGCGTAAGAATAAAGTTGGAGCGGACGAAAACTGGCATGGCGAAGACGCCGGTGCCCGTCGTCCAAGGCGCATCAATACCGGATCAATCGTTCGCTGGGTCGCCGTGCCCAGTGTCGGCACCGCGATTGGCCTTTGGCTGGTGGGCACCATGGCCGGCCTCAGTTCGGTCGGCGCTTCGCTTCCCACAGGAGGCCTGCAGCAAACCTTGCTGATGCACGGCTCGCTGACCCAGGCCAACCCGCTCAAGCAGCATTTCCAGACATCGACGGCGCCGTTCGTGCTCGCCAACGTCCATGGTGCCGAACAGGCACTGCACGACCACAGCCCTGAATGCGGCGACAGCTGCTTCAAGTTGGCCTCCGTCGAAACCCATGCGGAAAAATCGTCGCGTATCGCCGCCGCTACCGCCCAGCCGGCCGCCACCACCGGCACTGCGATTGTTACCCAGACCAAGGATCGCTTCGAGCGGATGGAAGCGGCCTTGTCGCCATCCCGTATCGCCGCCGCCTTTGCCGGCACGGCAAAGCCCCAGCAGACCGCGAACGCAGCCCCCCATCCCATCATTTCCAGCGTCGCGCCGGCTGTCGAGGCGTCGCTGACGCCTTCCAGCAAGGTGGTGGCCAGCCTGTCGAATGATGTGACCGGCATCTCCGACCAGTCCTACGAGACCGCAAGCCTGCCAACCGCGGCAGCGCCTGCCGCCGAACGCTTTGCCCGCGTCGATCCCAACTCGGTCGTGGTCCAGACCGCGCCGCAACCCATGCGCTTCGGCGCACCGGACGTCACCGAGACGCCGGATCCCTCGCAACTGGCGCTGGCTCTGGTCAAGTCGATGCCGGTCGACGACGAGGCGTTCGCTTCGCCGCTGCCGATCGAGGAATCCTCGGTCGATGTCGCTGTCACGCCAAGCAAGACGCTGCCCGAGAAGCCCGGCGACGTGGCATCCCTGCCCGATGCGCTGTCCGACGATGTTCCGCTGCCGACGCAGCGCCCGCAACTGGACAATGCCCCGGCGCCCAAAACCATCCAGCCCAGGGTGGTGGAACAGCCCAAGGCGGTTCCACAGCCGAAAGCCGTTCAGCAAACGAAGCCTGTGCAGCTGGCTGCAAGGCCGGCTCCGCAGACGCGGCAGGGCAAGCCCGCCAACAGCGGCGATGAGCTGGCCTACGCACGGCCGGACACGCCCTCGGGCGGTCTCGGCCAGGCATTCAAGAATCTGTTTAGTGGTCCGCGTGGAGGCAGCAGCGGCGCCGGCAATGGCGTCGCCGTTTACGACATCTCCGCGAAGACTGTTTATCTGCCGGACGGCCAGCGGCTGGAAGCCCATTCCGGCCTCGGAGCCATGGTCGACCAGCCCCGCTATGTCGACCAGAAGGATCGTGGGCCGACGCCGCCCAACACCTATGATCTGACTCTACGCGAATCGCGTTTCCATGGCGTCGAGGCCATCCGCCTCACGCCGGTTGGCGGCAAAGCCAAATATAACCGTGTCGGTCTGCTCGCGCATACCTACATGCTTCGCGGCGGCCGCGCCGAATCCAACGGCTGCGTCGTATTCAAGGACTACAATCGCTTCCTTGCTGCCTTTAAAAAGGGCAAGGTCACGCGTTTGGTCGTCGTCCCGCGCCTGAATGGATCTCCTACCCAGGTGGCATCCAACGCACGCGGCGTCTGACGGTTCCGAGCAATAACGCACGCATTGCCGAAAGGTTCCCAACGGGAATGTGGAGCCGTCTCCTGACAACCTTCTGTCAGGAGCAGCGCCTGGCACTGCGCGCCGCGCCGACGCACTCTTTCCATTTTGGCCGATACCTCCCATATTCGGGACATGGCCAGATCCCCCGACAAGAAGACGCCCTCGGCGGCGAGTGACAACCGCGCCGCGCCGAAGCGGCGCAGCCCGCTGACCGATTTCATGGACGCCTCGGAGCCGCTGCAGAGGGGCGGCTTCGCCGAGATGCCGCAACCCGAACTGTCGGGCGTGCCGCTGACCGGATCGATTGCCGACTGGGCGCAGCAGATCGAGCAGGAAGCCGAGAAGGAAGGCCGCCTCGCCGTGAAAGGCGACGGCGGCAAATCGCCCAAGGCCGGCAAGAAGATTCCAGAACGCTCCGCTTCACCGGGCCGCAGTTCGCGCGGCACCTCGATGGGTGGCGCGGCGTCAGCCAGGGAGCGCACGGCCGCCGGCCTCAACCCGGTTGCCGGTCTCGACATCTCGCTGGAAGACGCCGAAACCATGGCATCGAGCAGCGTCACCGCGACGGTGGCCGCGCTGTCGGCGCTGATCGAATCCGGCAATCCCCTGCATAAGGACGGCGTGCTGTGGACGCCGCACCGCCCTGCCCGCCCGGAAAAATCCGAAGGCGGTATCGCCATCAAGATGGTGTCTGACTTCGAGCCCGCCGGCGACCAGCCGACCGCCATCAAGGACCTTGTCGAAGGCGTCGACAACGGCGACCGCACCCAGGTGCTGCTCGGCGTCACCGGCTCGGGCAAGACTTTTACCATGGCCAAGGTGATCGAGGAGACGCAGCGCCCTGCCCTGATCCTGGCGCCCAACAAGACGCTGGCGGCACAGCTTTATTCCGAGTTCAAGAAATTCTTCCCCGACAATGCGGTCGAGTATTTCGTCTCCTACTACGATTATTACCAGCCCGAAGCCTACGTCCCGCGCACGGACACCTTCATCGAGAAGGAATCCTCCATCAACGAGCAGATCGACCGCATGCGCCACTCGGCGACGCGCTCGCTGCTCGAACGCGACGACGTCATCATCGTCGCCTCGGTGTCCTGCATCTACGGTATCGGTTCGGTCGAGACCTATACGGCCATGACCTTCCAGATGCAGATCGGCGACCGGCTCGACCAGCGCGCCCTCCTCGCCGACCTCGTCGCCCAGCAATACAAGCGGCAGGACATCAACTTCGTGCGCGGCTCGTTTCGCGTGCGCGGCGACACGATCGAGATCTTTCCCGCCCACCTTGAGGATCGCGCCTGGCGCATCTCCATGTTCGGCGACGAGATCGAGCAGATCACCGAGTTCGACCCGCTCACCGGCCAGAAGACCGGCGAGCTCAAGAGCGTCAAGATCTACGCCAACTCGCACTATGTGACGCCGCGCCCGACGCTCAACCAGGCGATCAAGTCGATCAAGGAAGAGCTCAAGCACCGTCTGGTGGAACTGGAACGCGCCGGCCGCCTGCTGGAAGCGCAGCGGCTGGAGCAGCGCACCCGCTTCGACATCGAGATGCTGGAAGCCACCGGCTCCTGTGCCGGCATCGAGAACTATTCGCGCTATCTCACCGGCCGCCAGCCGGGTGATCCGCCGCCGACCCTGTTCGAGTATATTCCCGACAATGCGCTGGTCTTCATCGACGAAAGCCACGTCACCGTGCCGCAGATCGGCGGCATGTATCGCGGCGACTTTCGGCGCAAGGCGACGCTGGCGGAATATGGCTTCCGCCTGCCGTCCTGCATGGACAACCGTCCCTTGCGCTTCGAGGAATGGGACGCCATGCGCCCGCTCTCCGTCGCCGTCTCGGCGACGCCGGGCAACTGGGAGATGGAACAGGCCGGCGGCGTCTTCGCCGAGCAGGTCATCCGCCCGACCGGCCTGATCGACCCGCCGGTCGAGGTGCGCCCGGCCAAGAGCCAGGTCGACGATGTCGTCGGCGAGATCCGCGAGACCACCAAGGCCGGCTATCGCACGCTGGTCACCGTGCTGACCAAGCGCATGGCCGAGGACCTGACCGAATATCTGCACGAACAGGGCGTGCGCGTGCGCTACATGCACTCCGACATCGACACGCTGGAGCGCATCGAGATCCTGCGCGACCTGCGCCTCGGCGCCTTCGACGTGCTGGTCGGCATCAACCTTCTGCGCGAAGGCCTCGACATTCCCGAATGCGGCTTCGTCGCCATTCTCGACGCCGACAAGGAGGGTTTCCTGCGCTCGGAGACGTCGCTGATCCAGACCATCGGCCGCGCCGCCAGAAACGTCGACGGCAAGGTCATCCTCTACGCCGATCAGATCACCGGCTCGATGGAGCGGGCGATGGCGGAGACCAGCCGTCGCCGCGAGAAGCAGATGGAGTGGAACGCGGCCAACGGCATCACGCCGGAATCGGTGAAGTCGCGCATCTCCGACATTCTCGACTCGGTCTACGAGAAGGACCACGTCCGAGCCGACATCTCGCAGTTCACCGACAGCGCCGGCGCCATGATGGGCAACAATTTCAAGGCCCATCTCGACGCGCTGGAAAAGCAGATGCGCGATGCCGCCGCCAATCTCGACTTCGAGAAGGCGGCCCGCATCCGCGACGAGATCAAGAGGCTGCGCGAGATGGAGCTGTCGATCTCCGACGATCCGCTGGCGCGCGAGGTAGAGGGCCAAAGTCCCGCCTCGGGCCGCGAAAAAGGCAAGCACAACAAGGGTGTGGCCAAACATCGTACGACCGAGGAACAGGAGCGTTTCCGCAAGCTCGACGAAGCACGCGCCGCCGAAGAGGCGGCCAAGGCTGCCCGGACCAATCTCTTCCGCAAGCCCGATCTCGACGAGATGGGCGCGGACGGCGCCGTGCCGGTGAAGAAACCGCTGTTTTCCAAGCCATCGATCGACGACATGGGCCCCGGCACCGACATGCCGACACCGGCCGGCGCCGTCTCGCGCTCGCTGTTCAAGAAACAGTCGGCGGCCGAGGCGCATGGCTCCGATTTCGGCGTTCCCGGCGAGCCGGTCAAACCGCTGTTCAAGAAGAATTCGCTGGATGAGATGACCGTGCGGCGCACGGAAAAGCCGGTCGAAGGTAAGGTGCCGGCGAAACCTCAGCCGGTCGCAGGGCCCGGCAGGACCGAGGCGGACGCCAAGGAACCCAGCGATTCCGCCAAGCCCATCATCCGCCAGCGCGCCGGCATCGGCTCCTACGAGGATCCCGGCGACGCGCGCCGGGAGAAGCGCAGGCCTGGCAAGACGGGTCGGCCGGGACGGTAGCGCCTTCGCGCCCCCTCTGTCCTGCCGGACATCCCCCTACGAGGAGGAGAGCGGCAGCTCCACCGCGCCCGTCTGACTATGTTGGCGATTGGCGAAAGCAGTCGTGACAGCCAATCTCCCCCTCGTGGGGGAGATGTCCGGCAGGACAGAGGGGGGCGCGCTGTCCCTCCAACATACGAAAGCTCTTCCTCGACCAACCTGACCAGCAGCTCCCTCCTGGACCATGCACCCGTCCTTGCCAGCCTCCGGTGGACACTATACGGGCCTTGCCATCCTGCACTCCGCCAGAAATATGCCGGCCACACCATGAAACCCAAGGACATCGCCGCCTACGTCTTCCTTGCCATCACCTGGGGACTGTCGTTCCTGGTGCTGCTCAAGGTGGTGCATGCCTTCGGCTGGGTCGGCGCGGTTACCTTGCGCTCGCTGATCGCGGGCATCACGCTCTTCCTGCTGGCGGCGGCAACGCGGCGGCGGCTCGATTTCAGCGCCGGCTGGCGGCACTTCGCAATGGTTGGCGCGACGACGGTCGCCGCGCAACTGATCGGCCTGTCCTACGCCACGCCGCGCATCGGCACGGCGATGGCCGCCATCCTGGTTGCCGCGATCCCGCTGTTCTCGATGATCCTCGGCCAGTTGTGGGGGCTTGAACGCATCACCCTTCGTGGCCTGGCGGGGCTGCTGCTCGGCGCCGCCGGGATCACCGTTCTGGTCGGTTTTCCCGCCGTTCCGATCACGGCATCCTTCGCCTTCGGCTGCGCTGCCTCACTGTTGAGTTCATTCTCCGCCGCCTTCGGCAGCAACTACGCCAACCGCCATTTGCGCTCCGCCGGCTCATGGGAACTCACCGGCGCCGCCTTCCTGCTCGGCAGTTTGATGACGCTGCCGCTGCTGCTGGCCGTGCCGGTGCCGGCGATGCCCGCCCCCATCGACTTCCTCTATCTCGTCCTTCTCGCCTGCGTGATGAGCGCGCTGACATACATTGTCTATTTCCGTCTGGTGGCCAGCATCGGCGCCACCAGGACAATCAGCGTCGAGTTCGCCGTGACCACGATCGCGGTGCTGGTCGGCACGGTTCTGCTGGGCGAATCGCTGACCATCATCCAGGCCTTCGGCGCGGTGGCGATCATCGGCGGCTGCATACTGGTGCTGGATCCCTTCCCGCGCCGGGTGAAAGCCGCGGCCTTGCCATCGGCCCCGCCTTTGGTGTAACGCGGTTACACACTCGAACGTTTTGAAAGGAGGGCTCACGTGTTTACGTTTTTTCGTCACCATCGTCAGCGTGGCCCGATTTCTGCCCTGCGAGTTCGCTTGCAGGGCTGACCAGGGACGGTCCGGGTTTTTCCCGCTTCGATTTTTTGGTCTGCCCTTCGTGGTGCCGCAACGCCGAGCCTGATGGCCAGCACGCGCACCGTCAAAGTGCACCCGGAATTGTTTCCGGCAAGACCAGAGAAATCCAATGGCCCTGATCAGCCTCAAATCCCTCGGCGTCACCATGAGTGCGCCGCTCTTTGCCAACCTCGACCTCACCATCGGCAGCGGCGACCGGCTCGGCATCGTCGCCGCCAACGGACGCGGCAAGTCGACCTTGCTGAAATGCCTGACCGGCGAGATGGAGCCGACCTCGGGCGACATTACCCGCACGCGCGGCCTGCGCGTCGGCCATGTCGAGCAGTCCGTTGCCCCTGCCCTTCTTGGCCGCACTTTCCATCAGGTGGTGGCCGACGCCCTGCCGCCCGAACAGGCCGAAAGCGAGATGTGGCGCGTCGACGTGGTGCTGGATTCGCTCGACGTGCCCGAACCGATGCGCGAACGCAAAATGCAGGCGCTGAGCGGCGGGTGGCAGAGGCTGGCGCTGATCGCCCGCGTCTGGGTCACCGACCCGGACGTGCTGCTGCTCGACGAGCCGACCAACCATCTCGACCTCGCACGCATCAGCCAGCTGGAAACATGGCTGAACGCTTTGCCGCGAGAAGTGCCGGTCGTCATCGCCAGCCACGACCGTGCCTTCCTCGACGCCACCACCAACCGGACGCTGTTCCTGCGTCCGGAACAGTCGCCGGTATTCGCGCTGCCTTATTCCCGCGCCAGGCAGGCGCTCGACGAAGCCGATGCCGCGATGGCGCGCAAGTTCGAGCGCGACATGAAGGTCGCCCAGCAACTGCGCAAGCAGGCCGCCAAGCTCAACAACATCGGCATCAATTCCGGCAGCGACCTGCTGACGGTCAAGACCAAGCAGCTCAAGGAGCGCGCGGAGAAGCTGGAAGACGCGGCCGCCCCGGCACATCGCGAGAGATCGGCCGGGGCGATCAGGCTGGCGAACCGCGGCACCCACGCCAAGGTGCTGATCACGCTTGACGACGCGGCTGTCGAAACGCCTGACGGAACGCTGCTGTTCAGGACCGGCAAGCGCCATATCTGCCAGGGTGACCGCATCGTATTGCTCGGCCGCAACGGCGTCGGCAAGTCGCGCTTCGTAACGCTGATCCGCAACGCCATCATGGAGCCCGATACGGTCCAGAATGTGAAGGTGACGCCGTCGACGGTGCTGGGCTACAGCGACCAGGCGTTGTCCGGCATCGGCGGCGACGACACGCCGCTGGCGATGGTTTCGCGCCGCTATGATGTCGGTGAACAGCGCGCCCGCTCGCTGCTCGCCGGCGCCGGCGTGGTCATCGAGATGCAAGAGAAAAAGATCGGCGTGCTGTCCGGGGGCCAGAAGGCTCGGCTGATGATGCTGGCGCTCAGGCTCGCCAACCCGAACTTCTATCTGCTCGACGAGCCGACCAACCATCTCGACATCGATGGCCAGGAAGCGTTGGAAGCCGAGTTGCTGGCGCATCAGGCAAGCTGCCTGCTCGCCTCGCACGACCGTTCCTTCATCCGCGCCATCGGCAACCGCTTCTGGCTGATCGAGAAGCGGCGGCTGACCGAAGTGGAGGATCCAGAGGAATTCTTCAGCTCGGTGGCCGAAGCGGGCGGCTAGCCATGCTTTCGCCGGGCCGGCACCCCAAGGGAGGCCGGCCCGCACTTCCCCGTCCCCGGGAAAAGGCGCATGCTGAACGTTCCGCAATCGAGGGAGGAAACCGGTCATGCGCGGCGTGGAGATCATCAAGAACCTTTATGATGCCTATGCGAAACGCGACATCGTGGGCACGCTGGCCCACTGTTCCGACGATGTCGTCTTCCGCTGGGTCGCCGAACCGCATGCACCCTACATCGCGACAGGCAATGGCAAGCAGGAGTTCCTCGCCCGCCTGATGTCGCTGGACAGTGATTTCGAATTCCGGAGCTATGTCCCCATCGACATCGTCGACGGCGGCGACAAGATCGCGGCGCAGGTCGAGATCCATTTGACGCGCAAGACCACCGGCCAGGAGCTTGTCATGCGTACCGCCGATTTCTGGACGATACGCGACGGCAAGGTCATCGAGATGGCGGAGTATTACGACACAGCTCTCGCCGCTTCGGTCGCCTGAAACAAGTTCGACGAGCTGTCGGGTCGTCCCGAACCGCCACGTCCTTGGGATGCCGGCACGATGGTGCCGGCGCCAGCCAGGGAGGAACTGTCATGTCGGTCCTGTCATGCGTCGGTCGCATCGCAACCCCATACGCCGCGGCATGGGCTCGTCACCGAAGCGAACGCATCCTGCTTTCACTGGCCGCCGCGCTCCGCAAGGATGTCGGCTTCCCCCGAAATCTTCGACGCGCAAGACGGCCGTCGCCGTTGACGCCGGCGGCCTTGGCGAGCACTTTCAATCATGCCTGTCGCCTGAAAGCGGCATCGCCCGCATGGATGCGCGTTTCGAAAGCCACGCGCGCCAGCCGCGTCCGCGTCCTCCATTGAACAATGCCCACCGCCCAAAAAATCTTCACCGCCATGTAGGATCGCCACGGGCTCGTGCGTCCTAGGGTCCGCAAGACCAAAGCCGAATGCCCCATCCAGATGCAAAGAGGAGCAAGACATGACCGACCAGACCCCCGTTCAGCCCAGGGCAGAAGTGCTCGGCGGATTGACCCCCTATCTGCAGGTGGACGGCGCCTTCAAGGCCGCCGAATTCTACAAGAAGGCCTTCGGCGCCGAACAGGTCTTCGCCTATCCGCCGGACGAAAAGGGCCGCACCATGCACATCCATCTCCATATTAACGGCTCGACGCTGATGTTGGGTGACGCCTACCCGGAGCATGGCCACCCGCACAAGGACGCGCAGGGCTACACGCTGCAGCTCCACCTGGCTAACAGCGATATCGATGCCTGGTGGCAGCGGGCCGCCGATGCGGGCTGCGAAATCGTCACGCCGCTGCAGGTGATGTTCTGGGGTGACCGCTGGGGCCAGGTGAAGGATCCCTTTGGCGTCTGCTGGGCGATGAACGCGCCGGTCAACTAGCTTTCCTTAGCGAGCAGGCGTCGCCCGCCTATACCAGGGCTGACGCGCTCACGGCGCCGGGTCGTATCCCCGCCGACCCGGCGCTCATTTCTCGGCGAACGAGACCCGCGATGTCCCACGTTGATGGCTTCTACATATTTCAAGATAGGACCGACTTATGCGCAAGCTGATCGTATTCAACAGCATCTCGCTCGACGGCTATTTTACCGACGGGCACGGCGCCATGGACTGGGCGCACAGCCAGGATCCGGAATGGAACGCCTTCGTCGCCGACAACGCCAAGGGCGGTGGCATGCTGGTGCTGGGCCGCGTCACCTACGACCTGATGATCCAGTTCTGGCCGACGCCGATGGCCGCCCAGATCGCCCCAGTGGTGGCCGAACGCATGAACGCCATGCCGAAGCTCGTGTTTTCCCGCACGCTCGACACGGCAAGCTGGAACAACACCGAGCTGGTCAAAAGCGGGCCGGCCGCGAAGCTTCGCGAGCTGAAGCAGCAGGCGGGCAACCACATGACGATCCTGGGAAGCGGCAATCTCGTCGCTCAATTGGCCGAGGAGAACCTGATAGACGAATACCAGTTCGTCATCGTCCCGGTCATGCTTGGCGCCGGCAGGACGATGTTCGAAGGCATCGGCAATCCGCTCAACGTGACGCTGGCCCGGTCGCAGGCCTTCGCCAATGGCAATGTCTTCCTGCGTTACGAGCAGAAGGCCGCCTGAGGCATGTCGCGCAAAATGGCTGGGCGATCAGGGCGATGGTTCAACCAACCGTCGTCATGATCCTCCAGGGAGCATGGGCAGCCTGTTCAGTCCAGCCTGTCCAGCAGCGGCTTCAGCCGGTCGCCGTAGAGCTTCCACAGGTCGACCGACCCCTGGTACATAGGCTGGCGCACCTGCGCGGCCGAGGCCGTGCGCACCGGGCGATCGGTTTCGTGGAACGACAGCACCTTGTCATCCCATGGCAGGCCGAGATGCGTCATCAGCGCCCGCGTCTGCCCTTCCTGGTCTGCGACGAAATCCTCGTAGCGCACATCGTGCACGACACCCGGCAGCACTGTGTGCCAATGCGCCATGATGTCGGTGTAGAGATTGTGGAAGTCGGCGAGTTCGCCTAGGTCGTAGCCATAGCGATGGGTGTCATTGCGGAAATGCACCTTGAAGATCGACAGGCAGGTGGCCGCCGCGTCGCGCGCGCAATGCACGATCCTGGCCTTCGGCAGCATCATGTGGATGAAGCCGATCAGCAGGAAGTTGCCAGGCATCTTGTCGGTGACATGGCGGAACCCCGGATAGCGGGTGTGCAGCATGTCGAGATAAGCCTGCCCGGCCTCCGCGAACGCCTTGTCCGGCAGGCCGGCGATGCCTGCGGGAAAGCCGCCGGGCATGTTCATGGGAAACTGCTTGCCGACCGCCGTCTTCAGGATGCTGAGCTCGCCCGCGCCATAGACCTGCGGATGGCTGGCGATGATCTGTTCGATCAGCGTCGTGCCCGAGCGTGGCATGCCGACGACGAAGATCGGCGTGTCGTCGACGATCGGGCTCGGCTTGTGTTTTTCGAAGAAGCCAGCATCGAAGGTCGCCTTCATCGCCTCGAACTCGGCCCGCGTCCTGGCCTTGTCGTAGTCGATACCCTTGCGTCGGATCGCATTGCCTTCGGTGTAATAGTCGAAGGCGCGGCCATAATCCTTCAGGTCGTCATTGGCCTTGCCGAGGCCGAAGGACAGCTGCATGCGCGCCAGGCTGCCTTCCGGCGCCTTGGCGTGCTGGGCTTCCATGCCCGTCAACTCCGTATCGCGTTCCTTCTGGCGCTTGACCTGCGTCAGCATCAGCCAGGCCCTCGACATGCCGGGATCGACCGCCAGCGCCTGCCGGAATGCATTGGCGGCCTCGTCGAGCTTGCCCTTCTCCATCAGTCCGACGCCCAGCCCGTGCAGCAGGTCGGCATCCTTGGGCCGGATGTTCAGCGCCTCGCGGAAGGTGGCCAAGGCCTCGTCCAGACGCCCGGCCTCCTGCAGCGTTTCGGCAAGCCCGATGCGCGCGCGGATATGGAACGGGTTGCGCCCGATGGTGCCGCGATAGGTCTCTTCCGCGCCCTCGAATTGCCCAAGCTGCTTCAGCGACGAGCCGAGATTATCACGCGCCGCGAGCTGGTCGGGACGAAGCTCCACGGCCTTGCGGAAGAAATCGATGGCGGCGGGAACGCGGCCGAGGTCGCGCATCACCGTGCCGACATTGTTCAGGAAATCCGGATTGTCCGGAAGCATCCGCACCGATCGCTCGAGCAGTTCCAGCCCTTCCGGGCTGCGCCCGGTCTGATGCAGCAGTAATCCCAGGAAATGCGCGGCCGCCGGATGATTGGCCTTCTGTGCCAGTACCTGGCGGTAAAGCGCCTCCGCTTCCTGCCGCCGGCCGGCCTGGTGCAACTGCAATGCCTGCTGTACGCGCTGGTCGAGCCCCAGCGGCGGCTGTGCACCGCCTGCGCCTGCTGGTCGTCTTGGATCTCGGTTGATGGGAAACCTGCCGTGTTTTTGTGCCTGACGCGATCTAGGCCATTGGCGCGGCAGGTTCAAGGGTTACGAGGCTATCGAGCCCCTATTCCGGCAAGCTCGGAGCGTCATATCAGGCGATTTGTCTCGGCCAGATGCCTAGCCCGCCGTAGCGTTCCGTCGGTGTCGGCGATGGTTCGCCTGGCAGCCTCATCGCTTCTGATGGTCAGCCGCGCCGACTTGACGGCGGCCGGTTTTGCGATGGGCATCGCGATCGGCGCGATTGTCACAATGGTACCCGCAGGGGTTTTTACGGAGATCATGAGATTTATTCCTTTCATGCGTAAATAAAATCAAAATCAGAGATAAATGTTCCCGCCTTACTTCAAACAATTTCCTGCCATGCGATGGATCCCTACCTGAATTTCCTGGATGGGCAAAGGCGATTAATTTTCAAGAGATGTCAGATTTTCTCGCATCACTTCTTGATTAAATCGAAGATTACGACTATCTGTGAGCTATCGTTTTTGGGCCAGCTTGGCATCTCGCGGCGTCAGAGGTTTTCGACCCGCCAATCTCATCCAGATTTCCGATACCCGGCGCGCGGCAGACCGCGACGATGTCTCGATTCCGAAAGACAGACTTATGAACACCGGAACTGTAAAGTTCTACAATGACCAGAAAACGCTGTTCGGGTTCGCGCAAGACAGCAAAGGCCGCGAATTGGCAGCCAGTCTGAAACTGATCTGATCCGGCCGAATTCGATGAACGCTGACCACGGATGTACTGGCAGCTCTCGAAGGCGGCTTATTTCCAGCGATTGCCGGAAATAGGAAAGCGGGGCTCGTCCCCGCTTTTTTGTCTTTCCGGCACGCTGTTCGTTCGCATGGCGTCGCGAGACGCAAGGTTCCCGGACAAAACGTCGAGGCAAACCAGATGTCGGCCCGCACCACCCATTCCATCGCGCATTTCACGGCACCCTTCGTGCTCGGCGGCGTGGAAGGACAGTTGCCGGCTGGCGACTACGACATCGACCACGACGAGGAATTGGTTGACGGCCTGTCATGGCTTGCCTGGCGCCGTGTCGCCACCTTCATCCATCTGCCTGCAAGGACGGTGAAAAATCCGACCAGCCAGCTCGTCGCCATCGACCAGACCGAACTAGAAGCAGCGCTGACGCGCGACAGGGAGAACGCAGCATGATCCGCTTCCAGCAGAACGCGCGCCCGCGCAACGACACGCCCGTGCATCTTTTCGCGGTCGGTCAGACGGTACGCATGAAGAGCCGCATGGGCCTCGTCCAGAAGACGGCGGAACTGTTCAAGATCCAGAGCAAGCTGCCGGTCAAGGACGGCTCGCCGCAATACAGGATCCGCAGCGACCAGGAGACCCATGAGCGGGTCACCACCGAGGACAATCTCGAATCCGCCGACAATCCAGCGGTCTGAGGACCCCAACCAAGGAGCACGGAACATGGCCAAGGGCCAACAGCGCAGCAACCGCGAGACACGCAAGCCCAAGAAGGACAAGGTCGCGGCCAAGCCCGCCGCCCCGTTCGGCTCGTCCGTCAAGCAGGCGGAAACCAACCTGAAGCCTAAATCTAAAGGCTGATAGTCTCTTCTCCGGCACCTTTCGGCGCCGGAGATCATCTCCAGCGCGATAGCGGACCGCGCAACGCCCTGCCCGCATCACGGAGGCGTGCTTGAACTTCGTCATCGAGTTCTACCGGTCCCGCGAAGCCGACGAAGCGACGCTCGACAAGGTGTCGCTGGAAGCACCCAACCTGCGCGCGGCGCTGCAGGGTGCCACCGCGCTGTTCCACACGCTGGCCATGCCGCAAATTCCAGACCGCCTGCGTATTTCCGACGAGGATGGCAGCGAACTCTACGCCGGTCCGGCCGACGGTGCCTATCCGGCCGGCATGTGAGCGCCACGCCGCCCAGTCAGCACCGCCCGGGTCCGCTCGCAACCGTCAGCCCCCGACGACGTTGGGCCTGCACATCAACATGCAGGAAGCGCGCAATGTCCCTCACCGCCTTTGCCATCAACTGCTCCTTGAAAGCCTCCCGCGACAAGGAGAAATCATCCACCGACAAGATCATCGCCGATCTGCTCTCGGCCCTGAAGCCGCATGGCGTGAAGGGCGAGGTCGTTCGGGCCCTCGATCATGACATCAAGCCCGGCGTCTTGTCCGACATGGGCAAGGGCGACGACTGGCCGAAACTGCGCGATAAGATCATCGCCAGCGATATCTTCATCCTCGGCCTGCCGATCTGGATGGGCCAGCCATCAAGTGTGGCCAAGCGTGTCATGGAACGCATGGACGCGTTTCTCGAGGAGACCGACGACAAGGGGCGCATGCCCGCTGCCGGCAAGGTCGCGCTGGTTGCAATCGTCGGCAATGAGGACGGCGCGCATCACTGCCACGCCGAATGCTTCCAGTCGCTCAACGACGTCGGCTTCACCATCCCGGCCAATGGCGGTGTCTACTGGGTGGGCGAGGCCATGGGCGACATCAATTATGTCGACCTGCCGAAAAGCCCCGACAAGGTCGCCGGCATGATCGAGATGGCCGCCTCGAACGCGGCCCACCTGGCCGCCCTGCTGAAAGGCAGGGCCTATGTCGGAGTGGGCAAGTAGAGCGGTTCGCGCCCCTCAGCACGGCCCGTCGCCGACGATGCGATAATCGGCGGCGCGCGCCTCACATGCGTTGGGAAAGCTGCGCATCTCGCCGCCGCGGCGGGCGCAGACAGGGCGGTATTCGCGCGTGCAGAATGTCTGTTCCCCGCTGCCACCACCGCCGTCACGGCACTGGCCATCGCGGATGATGCGGTATCCGGCCCGGTCGGCAAGGCAGGCATTGGCGAAGGTCTGGCGATCGCCGCCGCGCCGGGCGCAGACCGGTTGATACTGCATGGAGCAGAACTGCGGCTCGGGCCTTGGCGGACGCGGGCGCGGGCCGGGGCCGTCATCCACCACGACCGTGCAGGCGGCAAGGAGTGCCGACAGGAAAAGGACGGCAAAACCCTGGCGCGAGAAGACTGCCGCAAGAAATTTCATGATGACGTCCCTCCCCCATGCCTGCCGGCGGGAGACCGGCGAACGCTGTGCCGATCGTCGCGATTCCGTCGCCGAATGCAACCCCCGTTTGCAGGCGGCCATGCCTTCTGCAAAGGCGCGCGTCGGACCCCGGGCCGGGCTGCGATACGCACCGCTTTTGTGCGCTGGCCCATGCTTGGCCCGTCTCTGGCCGATGACCCGGCCGCACGCCAAGTCTATCCCCTGCCCATCGAAATCAGCGGACATCATGCGTCGGGACGCGCCCATCAGGGCGACCCGCGGCACTATCTTGCAACCTTCACGTTTCCGTGCGATAAATTCCGTGTTCGGGCATTTGCGACCCGGAGAGCGGAACGTTTTGGACGACCTTTCCCCGATACTGTGAATCTCTGACGGCCCCGTTTTCGGCGGGGGGTTTGACCATGCGCCAATGCATGACTGCCGAAGCAACCACCGGGACTTGCCCTCGACGCCAGGTGGCGGGCAGGACCAACATAGACTGAACGGGTGAAGGAGTTTCCCCAATGGCCCAGACCGGCACCGTTAAATTCTTCAACGCGACCAAAGGCTTCGGTTTCATTACGCCCGACGGTGGCGCCAAGGACGTGTTTGTCCACATCTCCGCGATCGAGGCCTCGGGCCTGCGCACGCTCGTCGACGGCCAGAAGGTCACCTTCGACGTCGAGCCGGACCGCATGGGCAAGGGCCCCAAGGCGGTCAATCTCCGCGCGGCCTGAATCGTCGCCACGTTGCGCGTCCCGGTGGGCGCGCGAGGCGGCTTCCACGTCCTGAACAGGCGTGCGAAGCCGGCTTTGAGTTTTGGAAGGCGCGGCGGTTTTCGTCGCGCCTTTTTCATGGCCGAGGCGCTGCATCGGGCCGGTCAAAACTTTCTCTTGCCGATAGCGCCAAAATAAAGGACAAATTTCCCTTCGGGCATTTGCCGGCCCGAGACTGGACTTTATGGGATTAAGGGAGCTTCCCATGCCGCAGACCGGCACCGTCAAATTCTTCAATCATGCCAAGGGCTTCGGCTTCATCACGCCTGACGATGGCGCCAAGGATGTCTTCGTCCATATTTCGGCTGTGCAGGCGTCGGGTCTTCCCGGTCTCGAGGACGGGCAGAAAGTGTCATTCGACACGGAGCCCGACAAACGCGGCAAGGGACCCAAGGCCGTCAACCTGTCGGTCGGCTAAGCCGGCTTCAGACGGGGGCTATAGCTGCTCGGGCAAATTGCTTTGCCCGCTCCGGGCTGCGTATGATGGGTGTTTTTCACGTTGATGTGATCACGCCCCACGAATTGCGGAACGATTTCGTTCAGCCTCCGTTCAGCCACGGTCCTATATTAGTCATCCGTAAAGCCGGATCGTATCCCCCGAGACCGCACGGACCGGCACGAAGGAGATCGACATGAACCGAGTTTTCAAGACTGCCATCCTGTCGGGCGCCGTCTTAGCGACGATGGCCGCGACTTTGCCCTCTGCAAGTGCCGATGACTGGCGCTGGCACCATCGCGGTGGCAATGCCCTCGCCGCCGGCGTGGTCGGCCTCGCAACGGGCGCCTTGATCGCGGGCGCGCTTAGCCAGCCCACTTACTACGATCCGGGCTATGACGACTACGACTATCGTTATTATCATCCCCCGGTACGTCGCTACTATGTGCAGCCGAGGGTAGCCTACAACAGCTATGCCGAGCCGTGGACGCGTGGCTGGTACGAGTACTGCTCGGACCGCTACCGGACCTTCAACGCCCGGACAGGCACGTTCACCGGCAACGATGGCGCGCAGCATTTCTGCACCGCCAACTGACCGGACTGACAGTATCGGCATACTGTGTCCTTCTCCTCCGGGGACACGGATCGGTCGAGGCTTCCCTGCCCCTCCCGAACAAGAAGCGCTGCCCTCAAGGACGGCGCTTTTTTGTTGTGGCTTGCCGGGGAGCACGGCTCAGGTCAGGAACGGATTGGTACGCCGCTCCTCGCCAAAACGGCCGCCGGGGCCGTGGCCGCAGATGAAGCCTATATCGTCGCCGAGCGGCAGGAGCTTGTCCTTGATCGAGGCGATCAGCGCCGCATGGTCGCCACCCGGCAGGTCGGTGCGGCCGACGGAGCCGCGAAACAGCACGTCGCCGACATGGGCGAACTTGGCCGCGCGGTTGTAATAGACGACATGGCCGGGCGCATGGCCGGGACAATGCAGCACCTCGAATACATGGCCGCCGAACGAGACGGTGTCGCCGTCGGCGAGGAACCGGTCGGGCACGCAGTCGCGCGCGCCGGCAATGCCATAGCGCCGGCCCTGGTTTTCCAGATTGTCGAGCAACGACTTGTCGGCAACGTGCGGGCCGATGATCTCGACGCCCAGCGCCTCCTTGAGATCCATCGCGCCACCGGCATGGTCGATATGGCCATGCGTGATCCAGATGGCTCCGGCTGTGATCGCATTATCCTTCAGCGCGGCAAGCACCTTTTCGATGTCGCCGCCCGGATCGACGACGACGCCGTGCTTGTCGTCCATGTCGAACAGGATGGTGCAGTTCTGCTGGAAGGGTGTGACCGGCACGATGCCGGCATTGAGCTGACCCATGATCGTCCTTTCGCTGCCTCGCCTTCGATGTAGGCAATGAGGCGCGGGGCGTCTACCGCCGAGAGTGGAACAGTGCGTGCCCAAAACGGAAATGGGCGGCCGAAGCCGCCCATGGAATGTGACAGAGACCCTAGAGCATGCCGTCGAAAAGTGTGAAGCGGTTTTCGGCCGACATCATGCCCCTTCCATCGTTCTTGAGACGGATTCAGAAATCAGGTCGATTCGACCTGAATAATCCGGCTCCAGGGCTTACTTGTTCATCGCGCCCATGACCGCGCCGATGATGCCGGTCAGGATCGCGCCGCCGCCAGCGCCGCCGACAATGTTCTTGATGTCCAGAACGCTGCCCAGACCACCAGCCGCCGTGGCAGCCGCCGCCGGATCGATCGTACCGCCGCCGAGCAGGCTGCCAAGGATGGCCGCGCCGCCGACGCCGCCAATGGCTCCACCCAGGATCTTGGGAAGCTGCCCCAGCGCCGCCGTCTTGAGCGCCACACCGACCGCCTGACCGCCAATGATGCCTGTAATCACCTGCACAATGATCGGAAGAAGCGTATTCATGTCCATGTTACTATTCCCTCCATAGCCGCCAGCCTCCCGGGCCGACCTCATCATGAGACGCCGAATTGGGGGAAAGTCAAATGCACGCAAGCTCAAATGAAAGAGGCGGTTCGAAAACCGCCTCCACATCATTGAAACATTTGACGTTGCTTTATTCCGCCGCGATCGCTTGCTTGGGCTGAACAGCGGCGGAATAGTCGTTCATCAGTGTCCTGGCGATTTCACCGACCTCGAATCGGTAAGGCCCGATCTCCGAAACCGGCGTGACTTCCGCCGCCGTTCCGGTCAGGAAACACTGTTCGAAGCCTTCCAGTTCTTCCGGCATGATGGCGCGCTCGATCACCTCGAGGCCGCGATCCTTGGCAAGCCCAATGACCGTGCGGCGGGTGATGCCATCGAGGAAGCAGTCGGGCTTGGGCGTGTGGATCTTGCCGTCCTTGACGAAGAAGATGTTGGCGCCTGTCGCCTCGGCGACCTGGCCGCGCCAGTCGAGCATCATGGCGTCGGCGTAGCCCTTGGCTTCGGCGGCATGCTTGGACATGGTGCAGATCATGTAGAGGCCGGCTGCCTTCGACTTGGAGGGCGCGGTGCGCGGATCGGGCCGGCGCCACTCCGCGAGGTCGAGGCGGATGCCCTTGAGCTTCTGCGCCGGGTCGAAATAGCTCGGCCACTGCCAGATGGCGATGGCGACATTGATGCGATTGTTCTGCGCCGAAACGCCCATCTGCTCACTGCCGCGCCATGCGATCGGCCGCACATAGGCATCCTGGAAACCCTGCTTCTTCAGAAGCGTGGTCGAGGCGTCGTTGAGCTCGGCAACCGAATAGGGGATCTTGAAGCCGAGCAGGCGCGCCGATTCATGCAGGCGTTCGGTGTGTTCGTTCAGCTTGAAAATCTCGCCGCCATAGGCGCGCTCGCCCTCGAACACCGCGCTGGCGTAGTGCAGGCCGTGGGTCAGCACATGGATCTTGGCGTCGCCCCATTGGACAAACTCGCCATTCATCCAGATGAAGCCGTCCAGTTGATCGAAGGGAACGGATGCCATGGTAACCTCCCGCGAGCCCCGGCCCGCACATATTGTCTCGTTTCGTGTTCTTTTTCGGCCGCGCCATGTGGTTGGGGACGCCGGCCAGTGTCGCGAATCGTAAGCGGATAATCGCGCTCTGGCAAACTCAGGAAGTTCCGGAAAAACGGTCTTCTCTTGCCTTTTCGTTCGCAATCCGCCGAAAAGCTTGTCAAAAATTACCATTGCCGGGAAATTGCGTCAATAGTACTGACATAATTTCCATTTGTGACGGAGAAATGATGACGGATCGAAGCCAAACTGCCGGAAAACCGATCAGGACGGCCATCACCGACGAGGACGGCATCGATTTCGCCATCATCGAACTGTTCTTCTTCGCCTATCGCGATTTCACCTCCGATCCCGACCAGATACTGGCCGACTATGGCTTCGGCCGCGCTCATCACCGCGTGCTGCATTTCGTCAACCGCCGGCCCGGCCTCACCGTGGCCGAACTACTCGACGTGCTGAAGATCACCAAGCAGAGCCTTGCGCGCGTGCTCAAGCAACTGATCGATACCGACCATATCGTGCAGTTGCAGGGACCGCGCGACCGCCGCCAGCGCGAACTCTATCCGACCGCCAAGGGTCGCGCGCTGGCGCTGGCGCTGGCGCGGCCACAGTCGCGCCGCATCCATGCTGCATTGGAAGATTCCGGAACCACCGAACGGGCCTTGGTGGAACGGTTCCTGGAGGCGATGGTCAATCCGGAACTGAGAGCACAGATCGACGTAGGGCCCGCAAAAATGTCAGGGAAAAGCCATGGAGAGCACTGAGAGGGTCGACCAGGCGACGGCACCGGACGACGATGCGCCGCATCTGCTTGTGGTCGACGACGACACCCGTATCCGCAACCTGCTCAAGCAATATCTGACCGAGAACGGCTTTCGCGTCACCGTTGCCGGCAATGCTGGCGAGGCCAGGCGCAAGCTCGCCGGCCTCGATTTCGACCTGCTGGTGCTCGACGTCATGATGCCCGGCGAAACGGGCGTCGACCTGACCAAGTCGCTGCGGGCCGAAAAGAACGTGCCGATCCTGATGCTGACGGCACTGTCCGAAACCGACAGCCGCATCAGCGGGCTGGAGGCAGGCGCCGACGACTATCTGCCAAAGCCCTTCGACCCGCGCGAGTTGATCCTGCGCATCAACAACATCCTGCGCCGGGGGGGGCCTACGACGACGCCCAAGGTCGAACAGCTGGTCTTCGGCCCCTATACGTTCCAGATCGCACGGCGGGAGCTCAAGCGTGGCGGCGAGGCGTTGAAGCTGACCGATCGCGAACAGGAGATCCTGGCGATCTTCGCCGCGCGGGCCGGCGAAACCATCCCTCGTCACGAGCTTGTCGGCGACGATTCGGAAGTGGGCGAGCGCACCATCGACGTCCAGATCAACCGGCTGCGCCGCAAGATCGAGCGCGACCCGTCCAATCCGGTCTGGCTGCAGACGGTGCGTGGTATTGGGTATCGGCTCAGCGTGGAATAGAATGACGCCCACGGCCCGTTGAAAGGCCGCGGGCGAACGAAAAGATCGAAATGGCGACCACGGAACTGGAAGAGCCGGGGAATGGCGGATTGAGCGAGCGCGCCATGCGGTCGCTCAAAGCCATGCCGCGCGCCTGGAACCGTTTCTGGCGCCTTGTCGCGCTCTACATGCCCAAGCGGCTATATGCCCGCTCGCTGATCATCGTCATCGCGCCGATGATCCTGCTGCAATCGGTCGTCGCCTTCGTCTTCATGGAACGCCATTGGGCAACCGTGACGCAGCGCCTGTCGCAGGCGACCGTGCGCGACATCGCCGCCATCATCGACATGATGGAGACCTATCCGCACGACACCGACTACGCCAACATCATCCGCATCGCCCAGGACCGGATGCAGCTGAAGGTCGACCTGCTGCCGCCAGATCCCCTGCCCGCGCCCGGTCCAAAGCCGTTCTTCTCGATCCTGGATGACGTCCTCTCGGCCGAGATCACCCGGCAGATCAACCGCCCGTTCTGGATCGACACGGTCGGCAATTCAAACATCGTCGAGGTCCGTGTCCAGCTGGAAGGCAAGGTGCTGCGCGTCTTCGTGCGCCGCAGCCAGGCCTATGCGTCGAACACCCACATCTTCCTGATCTGGATGGTCGGCACTTCGCTGGTGCTGTTGATGATCGCCATTCCCTTCCTGCGCAACCAGATCCGGCCGATCCTGACATTGGCGGAAGCAGCCGAGAGCTTCGGCAAGGGCCGGCCTATGCCACGCGATTTCCGACCGCGCGGCGCCGAGGAGGTCCGCCGCGCCGGCTTCGCCTTCATCCAGATGCGCGAGCGCATCGAACGCCAGATCGAGCAGCGCACCGCCATGCTGACCGGTGTCAGCCACGATCTGCGGACCATCCTCACCCGCTTCAAGCTGCAACTGGCCCTGGCCGGCAGCCGCGCCGACACCAAGGCGCTGAACCAGGACATCGACGACATGCAGTCGATGCTGGAAGGCTATCTCGCCTTCGCGCGCGGCGAAGCCTCCGAAGACGCCGGCCGTTTCGATCTCGAAGCCTATTTCCAGAAGCTCGGCGAGGAAGCCAGGCTACGCAAGCGCAAGCTGTCGACGACGCTGGTCGGCGACCGCGATGTGCATGTGCGGCCCAATGCCTTTGCCCGCCTGATGTCCAACGTCATCGGCAACGCCTTCCGCTACGCCAGGACGGTCGAGGTCAACGCCACGCATGGCCGCGGCACCCTGCTGGTGACCATCGACGATGATGGCCCAGGCATTCCCGCCGACCGGCGCGAGGATGTGTTCAAGCCCTTCGTGCGGCTGGACGAAGCCCGCAACCTCGACGCCAGCGGCACCGGGCTCGGTCTCTCCATTGCCCGCGACATTGCCCGCAGCCATGGTGGCGACATTACGCTGGACAACAGCCCGCTCGGCGGCCTGCGCGCCGTCATCAAGGTTCCCGCCTAGAACCGGGCGGGCCGGCCGCGGTTGCTGGCCCTTCATCCGCACGTCATGAAACCATGGTGAAGAGCGCGCATGAAGCGCGCGACAACAGTCGATTCGATCCTGCCGCCTCGCCTCGACCCCGTGCCCACCCGGGTGCGCTGGATCGAAGCACGGGCCGCAAGCTGGTCGCCGTTTCGGCATCGTTCCAAGGCAGACAAAGACCTTTCGAGCAGAGGACCGCCATGCGCATCCTGATGGTCACCGACGCCTGGCGCCCGCAAGTCAACGGCGTCGTCCATACGCTGGAGCGGCTCACCGAAACGCTGAAATCCTTCGACGTCGAGGTGGACTTCCTCACACCCAACATCTTCCGCACCTTGCCCCTGCCGACCTATCCCGACATCAGGCTGGCGCTGACAACGCCCGGTCATGTCGCCAGGCTTATCGAGGCCCGCAAGGCCGATCACATCCACATCGTCACCGAGGGTCCGCTCGGGTTCATGGCGCGGCGCTACTGCCGCATCGCGGGCCGGCCCTTCACCACCAGCTACCACACCCGCTTTCCCGAATATCTCAGCGCCCGCCTGCCGGTGCCCGAGAGCTGGGCCTATCGCTGGCTGCGCGATTTCCACAATTCCGGCCAGGGCACGCTGGTCGCCACCCAGTCGCTGGCCGACGACCTGGCGGCGCGCGGCTTCACCAAGCTCCGGCCCTGGACACGCGGCGTCGACACCGATCATTTCCGTCCCGACAAGAAGAAGGACCTCGGCTTCCTGGGCCCGGTGTTCCTGTGCGTCGGCCGGGTCGCCATAGAGAAGAACCTGACCGCCTTCCTCGACCTAGACCTTCCCGGCAGCAAGGTGATCGTCGGCGAAGGCCCGGAATTCGCAAAGCTCAAGGCAAGATATCCGGACGCCCATTTCCTTGGCCACCGGCCCAATGACGAACTGGCCGAGATCTATGCTTCGGCCGATGTCTTCGTCTTCCCCAGCCGCACCGACACGTTCGGCAATGTCATCATCGAGGCGCTGGCCAGCGGCACGCCGGTCGCCGCCTATCCGGTGACCGGGCCGATCGACATCGTCGGCGACGGCATTGGCGGCGCGGTGTCCGAAGATCTCAGGGAAGCCGCGCTCGCCGCGCTCAATGTCAGCCGCGACCAGGCGCGCGAACGCGCCATGCGATACAGCTGGAAAGCCTGCGCCGAGATGTTCATGGACACTGTCGAGGAAGCGCTTGGAGCGCCGCGCAAGCTGGCGGCGTGACAAACCAGGCGCCCGGACGCGGGCGGCTGCCGTTCGCAAGCCGGCCTCACCTGAATATCAATGTATCCTAGAACAGCCGCCCGCCATCCGGCACCTTGCGCTCGATGGCGCCCAGCACCACGGCGCCCTCTTCATCGGGAAAACCGAGCGTCAGCACTTCGGACATGAACGGCCCGATCTGTCGCGGGGGGAAATTGACCACCGCGAACACCTGCCGGCCGACCAGCGTTTCGGGCGTATAGTATTTTGTGATCTGCGCCGACGACTTCTTGATGCCGATGGCACCGCCGAAATCGATCTTCAGCTTGAAGGCTGGCTTGCGCGCTTCCGGAAACGGCTCGGCCTCGACGATCGTGCCGGCGCGAATGTCGACACGGTCGAAATCGGCGAAGCTGATCTCCGGCTTGCGCTCGCTGCTCGAACTCATTGCGGTCCATACCCCGACTTGGAGCACGCCCTCGAAAAAAGAAATCCGGCTTCCGGACAAGATCGTGCTCGAAAAAACAGACAGAGCCCTATCCTGATTCCACCGCGATGGAACAGGCTCAAGCGTTGCCGTGCGTTTCGAACAGTACGCCGGCCAGCGCATCCTTGGCCGAGGTTCCCGACCACACGACGAACTGGAATGCCTGGAAATAGCATTCGCAGGCTTCAAGCGCGGACGAAAGGAGCACCTCGACCTGCTGGCTCGACGGCTCCACGCCACCGGCCAGAAGCAGCGACTGGCGGAACATGATCGCGCCTTCCTGCTCCCAGAGATCGAAATGGCCAAACAGCATCTGCTCGTTGATCAGCGACAGCAGCCGCATCACTTCCAGCGCGCGGGTTTCCGGCACCTTGATGTCGAACGCGCAGGCCAGGTGCAGCGCCTCGAAATCCTCCATCCAGGAGAAGGAGACATGATAGTCGGTCCAGCTTCCGACGACCGAAATCGAGATCTCGTCATCGCCGGCCCGTTCGAAGGACCAGTCGTTGTTGTGGGCCACCTGCTCGATCACATCCACCGGATGGATTTCGCGGGACAATTCGAGTTCGAGAAGTTCCATGGAATGCTTCCTGTGTTCTGAGGAGCGCCACCACACGCTCCGGGGGGCACACACAACGAACAATCATGTCTAGAACTCGGACGGTCAGGGACTTCTCAACGCAAAGACCCAGACCGGAACCCCACCGCCCGGCGCATGACCCGGTTCCGAATCATGCAACAAATTCAGTCTATTGATCGGGAGTCGCGTGAACAGCCTAATTTTTCGCACTGCGTCATTCGCATGTGGAAAGCCGCTGTCACAAAGATTCATGCAATGCCGGTAAGCGATTCACGGCAAAGCGCTTTTTAGGATTGTGCTTTGTGGAAAAGTTTAACGAATTATTTTTTTGGCCTGGGCTTGGCGGAAGCCGGCGGTGTGGCCTGTCCGGTCAATTCCGCGAGCCGGGCTTCCAGCTCGTCGATGCGGCTCGACAGCCGGGCATTTTCCTCGCGCGCCTTGGCCGCCATGTCGCGGGCGGCCTCGAATTCCTCGCGCTGCACCACGTCCATGGTGTTGAGGATGCGTTCGGCCTGCCCCTTGAAGGCGGTCTCGACCTCACGGCGCACTCCTTGCGCGGCGCCTGCGGCGTCGGTCATGAGCTTGGCGAATTCATCGAGAATGCGGTTCGGTCCGGTCGACATGGCAAATCCTCGGTTGCTCGAAATGACGTAGTGGCGCGCGGCGCGGAATGCAAGAACGTTGCTGCATGCCGCGGCATCAAGTCGAGGGTTCAGCCTTGCCTTGACCCCGCCAAAACCCTGCCGCATGGTCCGCGCCCAAACGCGTTACGCAACCGAGAGTGCCCCGTTGAACGAATTTTTCCTGCTGCCGCTGGCCTCCCTGCCCTTTCCCAACATCAACCCGATCCTCATCCAGATCGGGCCGCTGGCGGTGCACTGGTATGGCATCGGCTATATCGTCGGCATCCTCTTTGCCTGGTGGTATGCCAAGCGGCTCATCACCAATCCGAAGCTGTGGCCCGACGGCAACCTGCCCATGAAGCCCGAGGACCTCGACGACTTCATCGTCTGGGCGGCGGTCGGCGTCGTGCTTGGCGGACGCACCGGCTATGTGCTGTTCTATGATCTGCCGCGCTACCTTGCCCACCCGCTCGATATCTTCGCGGTCTGGCAAGGCGGCATGTCCTTCCATGGCGGCCTGCTCGGCGTCATCCTCGCCATGACGCTGTTTTCCATCAAGCGCGGCATCCGCACCTGGTCGCTGTTCGACGTGGTGGCGGCGGGCGTGCCGGTTGGCCTCGGCCTGGTGCGCGTCGCCAACTTCATCAATTCCGAGCTCTGGGGCCGCCCATCCGATGTGCCATGGGCGATTGAGTTCCCCAATGGCGGTCCATTCTCGCGCCATCCGAGCCAGCTCTACGAAGCGTTCCTCGAGGGCATCGTGCTGTTCCTCGTGCTGCGCATCCTCACCCATTCGCGCCTCAAGCTGAAGACGCCGCGCTTCGTCGGCGGCGCGTTCATCTGCGGCTATGGCCTGTCGCGGATCTTCGTCGAGTTCTTCCGCGAACCCGACCAGCAGCTCGGCTATCTCCTCCAAACCAACTGGCTGACCATGGGAATGATCCTGTCCACGCCGATGGTGCTGGCCGGCATCTGGGCGATGGCGACAGCCAGGCCGGTGACGCAATCGCAGCCACAGGCGACATGACGCGGCTGAAATCCCGCATCGTCGAGCTGATCGAGGCGACGGGGCCGATGCCCGTCAACGAATACATGGCGCTCTGTCTGTTCGACCCCCGTGACGGCTACTACACGACGCGCGAGCCGTTCGGCGCCGCCGGCGACTTTATCACCGCGCCGGAGATCAGCCAGATGTTCGGCGAACTCATCGCCGTCTGGCTTTACCAGGCCTGGGCGGCGACCGGCCGGCCGATGCCGGTCACCATCGCCGAGATCGGCCCGGGACGCGGCACGCTGATGAAGGACATGCTGCGCACCTTGGCGCGGCTCCATCCGGCCCTGGCCGGCGGCGCATCCTTCGCCATGATCGAGACCAGTCCACGGCTGGCGCAGGTTCAGAAGCAGACGCTTTCCGCGACAGCCGCCAGCATCGGCTGGCACGAAACCATCGACACGCTGCCGCGGCAGCCGCTGCTCATCGTCGGCAACGAGCTGTTCGACGCGGTGCCGGTGCGGCAGTTCATCCGGGCCGGTGCTGGGTGGCGCGAGCGCATGGTCGGCCTCGACGACGACGACAACCTTCGCTTCTTCGCCGGCGCCGGTTCGGTCGACCAGTCGCTGCTCCCCGACGATGCCACTGACGCGCCGCAGGGCGCGATCGTCGAGATCGCTCCGGCACGCACAGCGCTCATGGCTGCCATGGCCGAACGGATCTCCAGGCATGGCGGCGCCGGCCTGTTCCTCGACTATGGCCATCTGCGGCCCGGTGTCGGCGACACATTGCAGGCGCTGCGCCAGCACCATCATGAAGATGTGCTTGCCAATCCCGGCGAGGCCGACCTCACCTCCCATGTCGATTTCGCGGCCCTGGCCTCGACGGCCCGCGCGCATGGCCTCGGTGCTCATCTCTCAACACAGGGCGACTTCCTGCTGGGCATGGGTCTCCTCGAACGTGCCGGCCGGCTCGGCGCCAGCGCCGATGAAGCGGCACGACAAACAATCTCCGCAGCGGTCGAACGGTTGGCTGGACCGCAAGCCATGGGCGAGCTCTTCAAGGTGCTCGCTGTCCTGCCGCTCGGCGTCGCCGTCGCGCCCTTTGCACCCGCGCATTGACTTTTCGCCGCCACCTCTTTCACTCTGCCGACTTTCGCGAGGCCGGCGCACCGGCCCAGTACGTCGCCCGCCTGAACTTCGTCTTGACGAAACAGCCCACACGGACAACAACGCCCTCATGCTGAATCAGACCAAACCGGATCCCGTTCGGTCGGCCTTGCTGGACAAAGCGCGGGCGCAAGGCATCCGCCACGGCTATTTCACCCGCGTCGGCGGCGTCTCCAACGGAATATACCAGGGTCTCAACATCGGAGCAGGTTCGAGCGACGACCAGGCGCTGGTCGCCGAGAACCGCCGCCGTGTCGCCGAATGGATGGGCGTGCCGGCCAGCCATCTCCTCAGCGCCCATCAGATCCATTCGCCCGATGTCGTCATCGCCAGGGAGCCCTTCGCCGGCGAGCGGCCGAAGGCTGACGCCATCGTCACCGACCGTCCGGGCATCGCCATCGGCGCTTCGACCGCCGATTGCGGCCCGGTGCTCTTCGCGGACGCTCAGGCGCGCATCATCGGCGCGGCCCATGCCGGCTGGAAAGGCGCCTTCACCGGCGTGCTTGAAAACACCATTGCCGCCATGGAAGGCCTTGGCGCGCGGCGCGAACGCATCGTGGCCGTGCTCGGCCCCTCGATCGGTCCCGAGAACTACGAGGTCGGGCCGGAATTCGTCGCCCGCTTCGTCGAGGCCGACGCCGCCAACATCCACTATTTCACCCCTTCGGCAAAACCCGGCCATGCCATGTTCGACCTCAATCTCTATACGGTCGACCGGTTGAACAAGGCCGGCGTGACCGCTGAGGGTCTGGGACGCTGCACCTACGCCGAGGAAGATCTTTTTTATTCCTATCGGCGCACCACGCACCGCAACGAGCCCGATTACGGACGACAGATTTCAGCAATCGTTTTGGAGACGGAATAATGGCGCTGCATTTCGAACGCTCGGAATTTGACGCGCGGCGCGACCGGCTGATGATCGAGATGGCCGAGAAGAAGCTCGATGCCGTGCTCCTGTTCGCCCAAGAAAGCATGTACTGGCTGACCGGCTACGACACGTTTGGCTTCTGCTTCTTCCAGTGCCTGGTGGTGAAGGCCGACGGCTCGATGGTGCTTCTCACCCGCTCCGCTGACCTGCGCCAGGCCCGCCACACCTCGATCATCGACAACATCGTGTTGTGGACCGACCGGGACGGCGCCAATCCGGCGGTGGACCTGCGCAATCTGCTCAACGAGCTAGACCTGCTCGGCGCCCGCATCGGCGTGGAGTACGACACGCACGGCCTGACCGCCTACAATGGCCGACGGCTGGACGAACAGTTGCAGACCTTCGGACAGATCGCGGATGCCTCCGGAATCGTCAGCCGGCTGCGCCTGTTCAAGAGCCCCGCCGAAATCGCCAAGGCGGAGAAGGCCGCCAACCTTTCCGACGATGCGCTGGACGCGGCGCTGCCGCTGATAAGGCAGGGCGGCGACGAGGGCCTTATCCTGGCCGCCATGCAGGGCGCGATCTTCGCCGGCGGTGGAGACTATCCCGCCAACGAATTCATCATCGGCTCCGGCGTCGATGCGCTGCTCTGCCGTTACAAGGCCGGCCGCCGCAAGCTGACCAAGAATGACCAGCTGACACTCGAATGGGCCGGCGTCTTCAACCACTACCATGCGCCGATGATGCGCACGGTGCTGACAGGCAAGGTGTCGAAGCGCCATCAGGAGCTTTTCGATGCCGCCCGCGCCGCGCTTCTGGCCGTCGAAAAAGCGATGACGCCGGGCAATACGTTTGGCGACGTCTTCGACGCGCACGCCCGCACCCTGGAAGCGCACGGGCTGACCAAGCACCGACTGAATGCTTGCGGCTACTCGGTCGGCGCCCGCTTCACCCCGTCCTGGATGGACATGCCGATGTTCTACCAGGGCAATCCCGAACCGATCGCCCCGCATATGACGCTGTTCGCCCATATGATCATCATGGATTCCGACACCGAGACGGCAATGACGCTGGGGCGCACCTATCTGACCACGGAATCGCAGCCCAAGCCGCTCTCCCGCCATGATCTCGACTTGATCGTACAGTGAATCCATAATGGAGGTGTACGTCGCCAGGGAGTTTTCAGGCACATGAGGCGATCGCATGTGACGACCGTGTCGTTGCTCGTTGCACTGGCGCTCTCCGCTTGCACCAATGCCAAGGATGTCCTTGAGCCGTCGGCCATCACCCCGCCCGCGTCATCGTCGACCCAGGCGCTGACCCCGACGCAGGGCACCACCACCGCGGCCGTTCCCGCGCCCGCGACGACGACCCCCGCGACAACCACTGTCACGCCAGCCCAGAGCGCCGCCATCCTGTCCAAGACCCGCCTGCAGATCGCCCCGATCGTCGGCGCCTCGGTGGAGGCGGCGACGCCGCTGACGGCGGAACTGCAGACACGGGCCAGGCAGCGTGGCATCACGCTGGCGGGCAGCCAGGACCAGACCGCCACCCACGTGCTGAAAGGCTATTTCTCGGCGATGTCCGAAGGCAAGGACACGACGGTGATCTATGTCTGGGACGTCTATGACCCGGCGGGCAACCGGCTGCATCGCATCAACGGCCAGCAGAAAGCGCCATCGGTCAATGGCGCCGACAGCTGGAAGGCGGTTGCGCCGGCGACGATGCAGGCGATTGCCGACCAGACCATCGACCAATTCGCCGCATGGCTAGGCGGCGGAGCCGGCTGAGATATGGCACCGACGCGCCACGACGTGACGTTTTCCCAAGATTAGCCGGCGGATTCCGGATATGGGCGCTTGCAATACCGGCACGGGCCGCTAAAAGCCCGATCAAATCCTCCACCAGGAACGGTGCATGAAACTCTTCGCGGGCAATTCCAACAGGGTGCTGGCCGAAGCGGTCGCTCGCTATCTCAACATCCCGCTGGGCAAGGCCAGCGTCAGGCGCTTCGCCGATCAGGAGATTTTCGTCGAGATTCAGGAAAACGTGCGCGGCGAGGATGTCTTCATCCTGCAGTCGACCTCGTTCCCGACCAACGATCACCTGATGGAACTGCTCATCATGATCGATGCCTTCATGCGCTCCTCGGCCAAGCGCATCACCGCCGTCATTCCCTATTTCGGCTATGCAAGGCAGGACCGCCGTGCTTCGGGCCGCACACCGATCTCGGCCAAGCTGGTCGCCAACATGATCACGCGCGCCGGCGTCGACCGCGTGCTGACGCTCGATCTCCATGCCGGCCAGATCCAGGGCTTCTTCGACATCCCGACCGACAATCTGTTCTCGGTGCCGGTCATGGCCCGCGACGTGAAGGCCAAGTACAAACAACTCGCCAATGTCGTCGTCGTGTCGCCCGACATCGGCGGCGTGGTTCGCGCGCGTGCGCTGGCCAAGCGTTTCGACGCGCAGCTCGCCATCGTCGACAAGCGCCGCGAACGTCCCGGCGAATCGGAAGTCATGAACATCATCGGCGCTGTCGCCGGCAAGGATTGCCTGCTGATCGACGACATCGTCGATTCGGGCGGCACGCTCTGCAACGCCGCCGAAGCCCTGCTGGCCAATGGCGCCACCAGCGTCACCGCCTACATCACCCATGGCGTGCTGTCGGGCGGCGCCGTTGCCCGCATCAGCGGCTCGAAGCTGCAGGAACTGGTCATCACCGATTCCATCCAGCCGACCCAGGCCGTGCTCGACTGCCACAACATCCGCGTCATCTCCATCGCCGACCTGATGGGCGAAGCGATCTCGCGCACCGCGACCGAGGAATCGGTGTCGAGCCTGTTCGATTAAGTACCGTCAATACTCCCATGGAGACGTGAGGTTGAGCCCTGTCGTCTCGAAGTCGGAGATATTGCGAGTGGCCAAACGGCCACCGTTTACACGGGCAATGGCCGCGATCATGCCGTCAGTTGCCGACATTGCCCTGCCCTGCCCGCCGTCCACGCCCATGATTTCCCCATGGGCCAATGAGGCTTCCTCTGTCAGGCCGAAGATTCGATCCGCGAAGCTTTGCCGACTCTCCGCTCAATCCCACCGCATCGCGCTGGTGAAATCGATGAAGGCGCGCAGTGGCGCAGGCAGGTAGCGGCGGCCAGGATAGTAGAGAAACGGGCCCGAGAAGCGCTCCCACCAGGGCTCCAGCACCGGCTCCAGGACACCACTGTCGAAATAGGGCCGCAGCCAGTCCTCGAAGAGGCTGATGATCCCGCAACCAGCAACCGCCGCTTCAACCGCGAGGTCGGTGGCGGTGCCGGTGCTGACGATGAGCGGGCCTGTCGGCTCCACTTTCACCACCTCGCCGTCGCGTGCGAACTCCCAGGCACTCATGGCACGGCTTTTGAACCGGCTAAGCAGGCAGGCGTGATCGAGCAGGTCGCGCGGATGATCGGGACGGCCGCGCCGGTCGAGATAGGCCGGCGACGCGGCGGTGGCGAAACGCTGGTGGCGAGGGCCGATCGGAATGGCGATCATGTCCTGCTCCAGCCGCTCGTCATAGCGGATGCCCGCATCGCAGCCGGCTTCCAGGACATCGACGAAACTGTCTTCGGCAATGATCTCCAGGCGGATATCTGGATAGGCGGCCAGGAAAGGCGGCACGAGGCGAGGCAGGACGAGCCGCGCCGCGCTGACCGGCACGTTGAGCCGCAATGTGCCCGCCGGTCGGTCGCGAAAGCCGTTGACGACATCGAGCGCCGCCTCGACCTCGCCCAGGGCGGGTCCCAGCCGGTCGAGCAGGCGCGCGCCTGCCTCGGTCGGCGCGACGCTGCGCGTGGTGCGATTGAGCAGCCGCACGCCAAGCCTTGCCTCCAGCCGGCTCACCGCTTCGCTGAGGCTGGAGGCGCTGCCGCCGCCGGCCCGCGCCGCATCGCGAAAGCCACCGGCATTCGCGACCGCAACGAAAGCGGTGAGATCACCAAGCTCCGCCATTGTTCGCTCTCCCGAACGGCTTGTTTCGATTAAATCATATTATCGTACAGGGCGAACCGACATACATGCAAGGTCGATCCAAGAGGAGACCGACATGACCGACATCAGCACTGCAGGAACATTCAAACTCGGCAACCGCACCGTGAAACGCCTGGGCTACGGCGCCATGCAGCTCGCCGGTCCCGGCGTCTTCGGGCCACCGAAGGACCGCGATGCCGCCGTCGCGGTGTTGCGCGAGGCCGTGGCCAGCGGTGTCGATCACATCGACACCAGCGACTTCTATGGCCCGCACATCACCAACCAGATCATCCGCGAGGCCTTGCACCCTTACCCTGACGATCTCGTCATCGTCACCAAGATCAGCGCGCGGCGCGGTACGGATGGGTCCTGGATCCCGGCCATGTCGCCCAAGGAACTGACGCAGGCCGTGCACGATAATCTGCGCAACCTCGGCCTTGAAAGGCTCGAAGTGGTCAATCTTCGCAGCATGCTTGGCATACACGGGCCCGTCGAAGGGTCGCTCGAACCGCAACTCACGGTCCTGGCCGACCTCCAGCGCCAAGGCCTGGTGCGCCATATCGGGCTGAGCAATGTCACGTCCAAACAGATCGCCGAAGGCCGCCGCATCTGCGAGATCGTCTGCGTGCAGAACATGTACAATCTGGCGCACCGCGAAGACGATGCATTGGTCGATGAACTGGCGGCGGCGGGCGTCGCCTATGTGCCATTCTTCCCGCTCGGCGGTTTCACCCCACTCCAGTCGACCACATTGTCCGATGTGGCCGGCAGGCTAGGCGCGACGCCGATGCAGGTGGCGCTAGCCTGGCTGCTGCAGCGGGCACCCAACATCCTGTTGATCCCCGGCACATCGTCGGTCGGCCACCTGCGCGAAAATCTCGCGGCGGCCGATCTGAAGCTTTCAGCGGACACGGTCGCTACGCTCGACCGGATCGCGGCTGAATCCGTGGCCGCCTGATATAGCGGCTCGCAGGGGCAATCAGGGGAGCTTGAGGCCGACCGGGCTTGGCCCCTGCAGCATCGGCATGTCAGCCCTTGCCGACCCGCCCGTCCGCCGCATGTAGCCGCGCGGCGACGTCCCCAGCATCCGCTTGAACATGGTGATGAAGGCCGGCACGCTGTCATAACCGAGATCGAGGGCCACCCTTGTGATCGGCTCTCCATCGGCCAGCCTCGGCAGGGCCGCGAAAAGGCAGGCCTGCTGGCGCCATGTCGACAGTGACAGGCCGGTCTGGCGATGGAAGGCGCGGGTGAACGATCGCCGGCTCATGCCGGCCGCATCCGCCCATTCATCGATCGTGGCATGCGGCGAAGGGGCCGCGACGAACCGCCGGCACAGCGCCGCGAGTTTCGGATCCGACGGAAAAGGCAGGCCGAGCGGCCGTTCCGGCAGATTGGGGATCTCATGCAGCAACAGGCTCATGATCAGCCCGCCGCGCCCCTCCAGTTCTCCACCCTGGGGCAGCTTTTCCGACTCCACGATCAGACTGTGCATCAGGTCGGTGACGCCGACCACGCGCAAGCTGTCCGGCAGCCCGGCGATCGCCTGCGGCATGACATAGACCGAGCGCATCGAGACATCGCCAAGCATTTCGACCGCATGTTCGGTTCCGGCGGGGATCCACATGGCGTGATCGGGCGGCACCATCCAGCGCCCATGCCGTGTCGTCACCAGCACGACGCCGACCAGCGCATGCAGCAGCTGGCTGCGGCTATGGCGGTGCTGCGGTACGTGGTAGCCGTCCGGATACTCCGTCGGCAGCGCCACCGCCGGCCCGGCGACCTGCTCCAGCCACTCCCAGCGGCTCTCATGCAACTGCCGGCGCTCGACTGTGCCTGCGTGGGATATTTCCCGTCCATGCGGCATCGGATATGGCCCACTTGCGAAACTATTGGACCAAACCACGAAAGAAGTAGCTTGGCAACCATCCTATAAGGCGGCGTGCGGGAGAGCCCGCGGTTTGCCCGCGGGCGTGCCCGCCAAAAAGACCCCCGGCGGGTTCGCCCGCCAAAATGACCACGGAGTCCGTCTTGTCCGATACAACAGCCACCGGCGTCGCACCCGCCAGCATCAGCCACACGTCAGCCCAGGCGACGGCCTTCACCGTCATCCTGGCGGTGAGCTTTTGTCACGGCATCAACGACATCATGCAGTCGCTGCTATCGGCCATCTATCCGCTGCTCAAGGAAAACTACGGTCTCGATTTCTGGCAAATCGGTCTGCTGACCTTCACCTTCCAGGTGACGGCGTCGCTGCTGCAGCCGGTGATCGGCATGATCACCGACAAGCGGCCGATGCCTTACTCCCTGCCCTACGGCATGGCGGCCTCGCTGGTCGGCCTGGTCGTGCTGGCTTATGCCGGCCACTACTGGCTGCTTCTGATTGGCGCCTCGCTGATCGGCATCGGTTCGGCGATCTTCCATCCGGAATCCTCGCGCATCGCCCGTTTCGCCTCCGGCGGCCGTTTCGGCCTTGCCCAGTCGCTGTTCCAGGTCGGCGGCAATTTCGGCCAGTCCATGGGTCCTCTGCTGGCGGCCTTCATCGTCGTGCCCTTCGGCCAGACCAGCATTTCATGGTTCGCCGTCGGCTCGCTGATCGGCATCGTCGTGCTGTGGCAGGTGGGTGGCTGGTACAGCCGCATGCGCGCCGCGCAGGCCAATCGCAAGACAGCCAGCTTCGTCTCGCCCTTCCCGCGCCGCAAGGTGATGTGGGCCCTGGCGGTACTGACCCTGCTGGTGCTGACCAAGAACGCCTACATCGCATCGCTCTCCAGCTACTACACATTCTACGCCATTCATAAGTTCGGCGTGTCGGTGCAGATGAGCCAGGTCATGCTGTTCCTGTTCCTCGGCGCCTCGGCGCTCGGCATCCTGCTCGGCGGCCCGTTCGGCGACCGTTATGGACAGAAGGCGATGATCTGGTTCTCGATCGTTGGCGTGCTGCCCTTCACGCTGGCGCTGCCCTACGCCAACCTCGAATGGACGATGGTGCTGACGGTGCTGATCGGCCTGATCCTGTCGTCGGCCTTCTCCAACATCGTCGTCTTCGCGCAAGAGCTGGTGCCGGGCCGCGTCGGCATGATCGCCGGCATCTTCTTCGGCTTCGCCTTCGGCATGGGCGGCATCGCCGCCGCCGTGCTTGGTATCGTCGCCGACGTGAAGGGCATCGATTTCGTCTACCAGATCTGCTCGTACCTGCCGCTGCTCGGCCTGCTGACGGTGTTCCTGCCGAACATGCGGGAAGCAAGGAAGCTCGAAGCCGTGACCCGCTAGGGCGCATTGCTTGCGACATGAAAAAGCACCCGCCGGCTGCCGGCGGGTGCTTTTTTCGTTCCTGAAACCTTACGCCTTGAAGAAGGCAAGCAGGTCGGCGTTGATGATGTCGGCGTGGGTTGTCGCCATGCCATGCGGAAAGCCCTTGTAGACCTTGAGCTCGCCCTTCTTGAGCAGCTTGATTGTCAGCAGGGCCGAATCGGAGATCGGGACGATCTGGTCGTCATCGCCATGCATGACCAGCACCGGCACGTCGATCGCCTTGAGATCCTCGGTGAAGTCGGTTTCCGAAAACGCCTTGATGCAATCATAATGCGCCTTGGTCCCGCCCATCATGCCCTGGCGCCACCAATTGTCGATCACGCCCTGCGAGACCTCCGCGCCCGGACGATTGAATCCGTAGAACGGACCAGCCGGAACGTCGCGAAAGAACTGGGCGCGGTTGGCCGCCTGGGCGGCGCGGAAGCCGTCGAACACCTCGATGGGCAGGCCGCCGGGATTGGCTGGTGTCTTGAGCATGATCGGCGGCACGGCGCCAATCAGAACCGCCTTGGCGACACGGCCGCCGGCGCCATACCGGGCGACATAGCGCGCCACTTCGCCACCGCCGGTCGAATGGCCGACATGGATGGCATTCTTGAGATCGAGATGTTCGGCAAGAGCCGCGACATCAGCAGCGTAGGTGTCCATTTCATTGCCGATGTCGGTCTGGGTCGAACGGCCGTGGCCTCGCCGGTCATGTGCAATGACACGGTAGCCCTGCGCCAGGAAGAACAGCATCTGGGCATCCCAGTCGTCGCTGCTCAGCGGCCAGCCATGATGGAAGACGATCGGCTGGCCGGTTCCCCAATCCTTGTAGAAGATCTGCGTTCCATCCTTGGTGGTCAGTGTGCCGCTGCCCGAGCCGGCCTTGGATTGCGAAGCTTGGTTCATGTCGGTATCCCTTCTTTTGATACTACGATAATTGATATCGCGATATTCATATCGATAAGGCAGCCGGACGCATATGTCCACAGAAATATGTATCGCGATATCATTTATTGCGGTATGAAGCCGTCTAACCTCAAGAAGGAATACCCTGTGCCCCTGCCGCTGGACAATCAGATCTGCTTCACGCTCTACGCCACGAGCATGGCGATCAACCGCACCTACAAGCCGATGCTGGACGAGATGGGGATCACCTATCCGCAATATCTGGTGCTCAACGCGCTGGGAGAAACGGACGGCATGTCGGTCGGCACCATCGCCCGCCGGCTGGCCCTGGAATCGAGCACGGTCACGCCGCTGGTCAAGCGGCTGGAACAGGCGGGGCTGGCGACCCGCCAGCGCAGCCATGCCGACGAGCGGCAGGTCCAGGTCGACCTGACCGACGCCGGCCGTGCGCTTCTGGTGCAGTGCAATTGCCTGAACGAGACCCTGATCGAGCGCTCGGGCATGACGCTTGCCGAGCTGGATGCCTTGAACCGCCAGGTCCAGGCGCTGCGTGATGCGCTGGGTGGCGACCGGTAGCCATCCTGGCGTTCGCCTTGGCACTGTCCTGCCCAACGGCTTGCACCTCCGGCAACCTTCCGCTATAGAGCCGCCACCCGCGTAGACACCCTTGGAGGCAACGCGGCGGAAGGCTGCCTTCCCCTGATATCCCGAACAAAGGTCCGCTCTCGCGGCTGCCGGCATTCGGACATCCAGGACTGGCGGCTTTCGACGTTTACGGCCAAGCACATCGCCGCCGTGGGCGCTCCAGAACAAACCGAAAGGAAATGCCATGAGCCACGACACTTACGAGCTCAAGGCCGAAGCACGCGAACAGGTCGGTAAGGGGTCCGCCCGTGCAGTTCGCCGCAACGGTAAAGTGCCTGCAGTAATCTATGGTGACAAGCAGCCTCCCCTGGCTATATCGCTCACCTACAAGGACATCTTCTACAAGATCCATGGCGGCGGGTTCCTGACCACGATCGCCACGATCGATGTCGACGGCAAGAAGATCCAGGTCCTGCCGAAGGACTTCCAGCTCGACCCGGTCAAGGATTTCCCGCTTCACGTGGATTTCCTGCGCATTGGCAAGGACACCGAAGTCAATGTCGACGTGCCCGTGCACTTCATCAATGAAGACAAGTCGCCCGGCCTCAAGCGCGGCGGCGTGCTCAACATCGTGCGTCACGAAGTCGAGTTCCACTGCCCGGCCAATGCGATCCCGGAATTCATCACCGTCGATCTCACCGGGGCCGACATCGGCGATTCCATCCACATCTCGGCGGTCAAGCTGCCGGCCGGCGTCAAGCCGGTGATCTCCGACCGCGACTTCACCATCGCGACCGTTGCCGGCTCGTCGGCAATGAAGCCGGAGACGGAAGAGACGGCTGAGGCCGCGGCTCCCGAAGCGGTTCCGGCCGCCGAAGAGAAGTAAGACCTTTCCACCCGGAGAAGACGATGCTGCTGTTTGCAGGTCTCGGCAATCCGGGCGCGAAATACGCCAACAACCGGCACAATGTCGGCTTCATGGCGGCGGACGCAATCGCCCGCCGCCATTCCTTTTCGCCCTGGTCGAAGAAGTTCCAGGGCCTGATCTGCGAAGGTACGCTCGGCGGCGAGAAGGTCGTCCTGATCAAGCCGCAGACCTTCATGAACCTGTCCGGACAGTCGGTCGGCGAAGCGCTGCGCTTCTACAAGCTCGAATCCTCGGCCCTCACCGTCTTCTACGACGAGATCGACCTCGCCGAGGGCAAGGTCCGCATCAAGACCGGCGGTGGCGCCGGCGGCCATAACGGCATCCGCTCCATCGATGGCCATATCGGCAACACCTATCGCCGCGTGCGCATCGGCGTCGGCCACCCCGGCGTCAAGGAAATGGTCCAGCACCATGTGCTCGGCGACTTCTCGAAATATGACCGCGAATGGCTGGAGCCGCTGCTCGACGCCATCGGCGACAATGCCGGCATGATCGCCAAGGGCGACGAATCCGGCTTCATGAACAAGCTCAGCCTCGCTGTTCGGGGCAACGCCGAGCCCGAGCCTGAAAAGCCGGCGCGGAAACAGGCTCCCAAGCAGCAGAGCCATGTTCGGCAGGCGCGCCCGCAGCAGGCGCCTGCCAAATTGCCGGAAACCGGCCCGATGGCCGCCATGCTGAAGAAGCTGTTCGGCAAGGACTGAGTGACGGACCATGAGCGCCACGGGGCTTGACGATCATCTACCCTATCCCCCATAGCCCTGATCAAATTTCGATTTCCCGATAGGACCGGACACAATGGGTTTCAAATGCGGCATCGTTGGCTTGCCCAACGTCGGCAAGTCGACGCTTTTCAACGCGTTGACCAGGACGGCGGCGGCGCAGGCCGCCAACTATCCGTTCTGCACCATCGAACCGAACACCGGCGAGGTGGCGGTGCCCGATCCGCGCCTGCAGAAGATCGCCGCGATCGCCAAGTCGAAGGAGATCATCCCGACCCGCATCTCCTTCGTCGACATTGCCGGCCTGGTGCGCGGCGCCTCCAAGGGCGAAGGCCTGGGCAACCAGTTCCTCGCCAACATCCGCGAGGTCGACGCCATCGTGCATGTGCTGCGCTGCTTCGAGGACGATGACATCACCCATGTCGAGGGCCGTATCGATCCCGTCGCCGACGCCGAGACGGTCGAGACGGAGCTGATGCTCGCCGACCTCGACAGTCTCGAGCGCCGCATCGTGCAGATCCGCAAGCGCGCCGGCAGCAAGGACAAGGAAGCGACCACCGTGCTGCCGATGATGGAGGCCGCGCTTGAGTTGCTGCAGGCCGGCAAGCCGACCCGCGTCCTGCTCAAGGGTATTGCGGCCGAGGACCTGCGCATCCTGCAGGGCCTGAACCTGTTGACCTCGCATCCCGTTCTCTATGTCTGCAACGTCGCCGAGGCCGATGCCGCGACCGGCAACGAGCACACGAGGGCCGTGGAAAAGATGGCCGCCGCGCAGGGCGCCGGCACCGTGGTCATCTCGGCCGCGATCGAGGCCGAAGTCGCCCAGCTTTCGGACGAGGAGGAGATGGAATTCCTGTCCTCGCTCGGCCTCGACGAGCCTGGCCTGAACAAGGTCATCCGTGCCGGCTACGACCTCTTGCATCTCATCACCTATTTCACCGCCGGGCCGAAGGAAACGCGCGCCTGGACCATCCACAGGGGCGACAAGGCCCCGCAGGCCGCCGGCGTCATCCACACCGATTTCGAACGCGGCTTCATCCGCGCCCAGACCATCGCCTACAACGACTTCGTCACGCTGGGCGGCGAAGTGGCCGCCAAGGAAGCCGGCAAGGCGCGCGACGAAGGCAAGGAGTACGTCGTCCAGGACGGCGACGTCATGCTCTTCAAGTTCAATACGTGATTGGGCGCGCCATGGCGGCGTGGTGCATCGGCGGGATCGGTCTTGGTTAGTTTCCGGGGTTGGCGGCGCCAACGCCCGTGATGGTGCAATTCACCCGATGGCCTGCTACCAGTGGCTTTCACCCAACCACCATCCGGCCGCCCACCCAGACACTCACGATGTTGGCCCTCCCCGCGTTGAGCACGATCTTCTGGAAGACATCTTCAATCGTATCGTCGGCGTTGATGTGAATGTTCGACGCCTTGGCCCTCGTATCGATCAGCAGCGCGTCGAACTCGTGGCCGACGCGGAAACTGCCCGTCGGCAGGTCGAGAGCTTCCGCGCCGCCGGCGGTGGCCAGCCAGAACGCTTCCTGATGCGTGATGGGTTCGCCCGGCGCGCCGCGCTCTGAAGCCGGCAGGGCGGCGTGAACGCCGCTCTGCAGCATCCTGGACGCCGACAGCGCATGCCGGCAGCCGTCGAACAGCGACGGGCTGTAGCCGCCGGAAATGTCCGTTCCCAGCCCGACATGCATATGCCGGTCCAGTGCCGCGCGCAGCGGAAACGCGGCATTTGCGAAATAGATATTGGACAGCGGGCAATGGGCAATGCCCGCGCCCTTCTCCTTGATCAGGTCCATGTCCTGCCCGTCGATGAAGTTCGAATGCGCCAGGATCGTATGGCGGGTGAGCAGGCCGAAACCCTCGAGGCTTGCCGCGTCGGTGCTGCCGAACCGATCTTCCACGAATGCCTTCGCCCAGTCGCTCTCGGAGCAATGCGTCTGCACGTGGCAGCCGAATTCGGTCGCAAGTTCACCCAGCCCGTGCAGCGCGGCGTCCGTGCAGCTCGGGATGAAGCGTGGCGTGATCACCGGCTGGACGAGCGGCCGCGTGCTGCTGTCCAGCGCCTTGACCGCCTCGATGAAGAGCCTGGTGTCCGCTACCGCGCTGGCCGCATCGGCATCGCGGTAGAAGGGCGGGCACTGTTCGGGATCATCCATCGCCACCTTGCCGACAAGCGCGCGCTGGCCCTTTTCAAGACAGATCTCCGCCAGCGCCAGGCTGGCTTCGACATGGACCGTGGCGAAATAGAGCGCCGTGGTGGTTCCATTGGCCAGCAAATTGTCGACCAGATCGGCATAGACCTCGCGCGCATAGTCCAGGTCGGCGAAGCGCGCCTCTAGCGGAAACGTGTATTTGCGCAGCCAGACCTCGAGCGGCACATCCAGCGCCTTGCCCATCTGCGGCCACTGCGGCGCATGGATGTGCAGGTCGACGAGGCCCGGCAGCAGGAACTGGCCATCGCCAAGCAGCACGAGCGTGCCCGCCCGCCGGGCGTCGCTTTCGCGCGCCGCATAGTCGGGATGGCCGGGCGCCAGCACTTCGGCGATACGCCCCTGCTCGTCGACGCTGAAAAGATGGTCCTCCAGCACCTCCAGCCGGCCGCGTTCCGGTGTGTGGAAGGCGGTGCCGATCAGGGTGAAGGGTTCTTTCATCATGCTTGGTTGCTCCCGGCTAAGGCGCTGCGTGGCCTACTAAAAAGCAGTTGGCAAAACCGTGTGGCCACTGTCCTTCGAGCCCGACTGATCACATGGTCGAGCGGAAATTTCCAGAGGGGGACACCATGGAACGCGTTGCACCAGAAATCACACTGATCGCCCGGCCAGACGATCCCTTGCCTTTGGGCAAGGCCGCACTGCTCGGTCTCCAGCACGTGCTGGCGATGGACGTCTATATCGTGCCGTTCATCATCGCTTCGGTGCTCGCCTTCAGCGTCGGCGATGCCGGCGCCTTCATCCAGTCGGCCTTCGTCGCCGCGGGCATCGCGACGCTGATACAGTCGCAGCTTCTGATGCGGCTGCCCGTCGTCCAGGGACCATCCTTCGTGCCGATCGGCGCGGTGCTGGCCATCGCGTTCGGCGCCGGCGGCGGTATCGCCGGCCTCTCCGCCGTGGTCGGCGCGCTCATCCCGGGCGCCATACTGGTCATGCTGCTGGGGTCGCCGACGAAGATCTTCCACCGCCTCGTCAACCGCTTTGTCCCGCCCATCGTCGGCGGCGCGATCATCATCGTCGTCGGCGTCGCCCTGATGCCGGTGGCGCTCAAGGAAAGCGTGTTCGCCATCCACGGCCCCGCGACCGTCGGCGGCAACATCGTCCTCGCCTTCATCGCCGCCGCGGTGCTTGTCGGCTGCATGCTGGCCGGCATGGCGCTCGGCGCCAAGGGCAACTGGCTGCGCCTGCTCTCGGTCATCATCGCGCTCGCGGCCGGCAGCGTGGCCGCCGCCTTCATGGGCCAGCTTGACATGTCGGGCGTTTCAGCGGCGACCTGGTTTTCCATGCCGCGCATCGCCTTCTTCAATATCGACGTGACGTTCTCGCTGTCGGCGACACTGACGATGCTGATCGTCTATATCGTCGTCCTGGCCGAAACCACCGGCACGTGGTTCGCGGTCGGCGCCGTCATCGACAGGCCGCTGACGAATGACCAACTCGACAAGGGTGCCACGGGCGAAGGTCTCGGCTGCCTGATCAGCGCCCTGCTTTGCAGCACGCCGGTCACCGGCTACTCGTCGAATGCCGGCATCATCGCCATCACCGGCATCGCCAGCCGGGCCGCCTTTGGCGCGGCCGGCATCTTCCTGGTGCTGTTCGGGCTGATCGGCAAGCTCTCGGCTGTCATCGCCTCTATACCGGGGCCGGTCATCGGCGGCGTCTTCGGCGTGCTTTGCGTCGTCATCGCCATGAACGGTTTTCGCGTCGTGCGCGGCACGCCGCTCAACGAGAGGAACATGCTGGTCATCGGCCTGCCCATCCTCATGGCGCTGTTCGCCACGCTGGCGCCGCCGGATTTCGTCAAAACCCTTCCCGATCTGGTGCAATATATACTCGGCTCATCGATCGCATTCGGCGCCGTCTGGGCCATCGTGCTGCACCAGACCCTGCCCAGCGCCCGATAGACGCAACGAAGGACGGCCGGCGCCGTCGGTGCCCGTCTCGGCCTTCCACGATGCCGGACAGCCCTCGCCGCTTTTCTTCCTCGTCTTGATTTTGTCATGTCGGGGGTCTAAGCGGCGGACGTACGGACGGCGCGCGCTTCATGTCCGCGCCATCCGACACGACGCGTCCGTTTGAACGCACCCTTTAAATCCGGCGGGGAGATCTGGCGATGATCAAGGCATTCGTCGTGGAAAACGATCGCCTACGGGCCGTCGACGATCTCGGGCAGAACGGCGATGCCATCGTCTGGGCCGATCTGCTCAACCCCACGAGGGACGAGGAAGCCGCTATCGAGAACTGGCTCGGCGTTGCCATCCCGACCCGCGAGGAGATGGAGGAGATCGAGATTTCGAGCCGCCTCTATGTCGAGGACGGCGCCTATTTCATGACCGCCACGCTGCCGGCCCAGACCGAGGTCGACGATCCGCTGATGTCTCCCGTCACCTTCGTGCTCGCCGGTACAAGGCTGATCACCGTGCGCTATCACGAACCCAGGGCGTTCAAGACCTTTCCGCAGCGCGCCGAAAAGGTGGTGATGGGCTGCACCAGCGGCGACACCATCCTGATCGGGCTGCTGGAGGCGATCGTCGACCGTCTCGCCGACATACTGGAACGCGCCGGCCGCGACATCGAGACCATCTCGCGCGATATCTTCCAGGCCACCTCGACCAAGGTTTCCAAGCGCAACCGCGATTTCCAGGAACTGCTGAAGGGCATCGGCCGCAAGGAAGACATCGCGTCCTCGGTGCGCGACAGCCTGATCTCGCTGCAGCGCCTCGCCGGCTTCTTCGCCCATGCCTCCACCCGCATGAAGATGAGCAAGGACACCAAGGCGCGCATCAAGACGCTGTCGCGCGATGTGCTTTCGCTCGCCGACCACGCCACCTTCCTGTCGCAGAAGATCTCCTTCCTGCTCGACGCGACGCTCGGCATGATCTCGATCGAGCAGAACGCCATCATCAAGATCTTCTCGGTCGCCGCCGTCATCTTCCTGCCGCCGACGCTGGTGGCTTCGATCTACGGCATGAATTTCGACATCATCCCCGAACTCAAATGGAACTTCGGCTACCCCTTCGCCATCGCCATGATGGTGCTGTCGGCGATCCTGCCCTACTGGTATTTTCGCCGCCGCGGCTGGCTCTGAACCCTTGCATCAGCGCCGGCCTCGACAGTCTGGCGTACCAGAAAATACTTGACCTGACCGCGTCCGGCCTTCATCCGGGGAACGCCGAGCCGTAGCACCCGTATGTTCTTCAACCGGATTTGAGATATGACCGGAAAGACTTCTGTTCCCGGAAAGACCTGGACCTATGATGATTTCGTCGAGGGCTCTTCGCTCGACCTCGGCACGAAGCTGGTGAGCGCGCAAGAGATCATCGAATTCGCCGGGGAGTTCGACCCGCAGCCGATGCATCTCGACGAGGAGGCCGGCAAGGCTTCCATCCTCGGCGGCCTGGCCGCCTCTGGCTGGCACACCTGCGCCATGTTCATGCGCATGTGGTGCGATGCGTTCCTGCTGGACTCGACCTCGCAGGGCTCGCCCGGCATCGACCATGTCAAATGGAAGAAGCCGGTTCTGGCAGGCGACACGCTCACCGGCCACAGCACCATCGTCGCCAAGCGCCTGTCGAAATCGAGGCCGCGGCTTGGCCTGGTCACCATGCGGGCGGAACTTTTCAACCAGCGCGGCGAAAGCGTCTTCGAGCTCGAAAACACCGGCATGTTCCTCACGCGCGAGGCCTTGGCATGACCCTCGACGAGTTCTTCCGCATCGGCACCACCGTCACGCTCGGCTCGCACAGGTTCGAGCCGGAAGAGATCAAGGCCTTCGCCCGCAAATACGACCCGCAGGTCTTCCACGTCGACGAAGAGGCGGCCAAGGCCAGCGTGCTCGGCGGCCTCTGCGCCTCCGGCTGGCACACCGCCGCCACCTGGATGAAATACAACCTCCAGGCACGCATGGACGCCGAAGGCTGGACCGGTCCCGGCCCCGCACCGGAATTCGGCCCCTCGCCCGGCTTCAAGAACCTGAAATGGCTGAAGCCGGTTTATGCGGGCGAAACAGTGACCTTCACCCGCACCGCCCTGTCCCACCGTCCCATCGCCTCACGCCCCGGTTGGCGGCTGCTGGCGCTGCGTTCGGAGGCCTTCGATTCGACCGGCGACAAGGTGCTGGAGTTTGAGAGCGCCGTGCTGGTGAAGGTGGAGTAGTTCCTTCTCCCCGTTTACGGGGAGAAGGTGCCAAGGGGCGGATGAGGGGCGGCGCCAGCGTTGGCATCTTTAAGTCGGCCGCCGCGCTGCTCCTCACCCTGCTGCGCTCGCGCTGCTCGCTCCGCTTCCCTCTGCCCGTAAACTGGGCGAGGGAGGACGCTCAATGCCCCTCGAACCCGATCAGCGTCCTCACCGGCACGCCGAGCGCTTCAAGCTTGGCGCGCCCGCCGAGGTCCGGCAGGTCGATGACAAAACAGGCGGCGAGGATATCGGCGCCGATCTGGCGCAGCAGCTTGACCGCCGCTTCCGCCGTGCCGCCGGTGGCGATGAGGTCATCGACCAGGATCACCTTCTCGCCGGGCGCGACACCGTCCTTGTGCATCTCCATCTCGTCCAGCCCGTATTCCAGGCTGTAGGCGACGCGCACCGTCTCGAAGGGAAGTTTGCCCTTCTTGCGGATCGGCACGAAGCCGGCCGAGAGCTGGTGGGCGACGGCGCCGCCAAGGATGAAGCCGCGCGCCTCGATGCCGGCGATCTTGTCGATCTTCTGGCCGGCATAAGGATGGACCAGCTCGTCGATGGCGCGGCGGAAGGCGCGCGCATTGCCAAGCAGCGTGGTGATGTCGCGAAACAGGATGCCGGGCTTGGGATAGTCCGGAATGGTGCGGATCGCGGCGAGCAGCTCGTCTTCGAGCGAAGGTTTCATGACACGGCTCTCCGGATGATCCAGCTTCGGCTGACAGGTATGAAGGAGCGCCGGGGCCAATTTTGACACGACGCCACCGACAACGGCTAGCGCGATGTGGCGCCCAAGACAAGCGTGTCCGGCAAAGGATTGGCCTCGCTTGCCTTGTCCCACGCCTGGGCGGCGATCTTCCACTGCCCCTCGCTTTTCACCAGCAGCATCATTTCAACGGAGCGGCTGGTCTCGCCTCCATTCTCGGTCATCTCGGCGCCGGCGGCCGCGATCGCGATGTTGCCGAAGACATGGATATCGACGCCAAGGACCGTCTCGTCGAATGTCCTGAGCGATGTCTGCGAAAGCTTGCGCATCCGCTCGACAAAGTCGCCAACCGTGATCGGCTTGGCCGGGCGGGCGGCGGCAAACAGGCTGGCGCCAGCCAGGAAATCCCCGGCAAAATTCTCCCAGCCGGGAGCACGTCCCTCGCCCCAGCTCAGGCTTGCGAACTGGCGGGCAATGACCGCCCTGATCGCGTCCTCGTCTCTCTTGCTTTCGCTGTCCGGCATGGCCCCCTCCCCGGCAAGACTACCTGAAACGGAGATTTTCGCGCGACAATTGTCCGATCGTGGTGCAGCCCATCAGCTTCATGCCGCGCTCGATCTCGACGCGCATCTGTTCCAGCGCCCGTTCGACGCCCGGCTGGCCCGCGGCCGCCAGCGGGAACAGATAGTAGCGGCCGACGCCGACGGCCTTGGCGCCGAGCGACAGCGCCTTCAGCACATGCGTGCCGCGTTGCACGCCGCCATCCATGATCACGTCGATCCGGTCGCCGACCGCATCGACAATCTCCGCAAGCTGGTCGAATGCCGCCCGCGAGCCGTCCAGCTGCCGGCCGCCATGATTGGACAGCACAATGCCGCTACAGCCGATCTCCACCGCGCGCTTGGCATCCTCCACCGACATGATGCCCTTGAGGCAGAACGGCCCCGGCCACTGCCTGACCATGTCGGCAACGTCATCCCAGGTCATCGACGGGTCGAGCATCTCGGTGAAATAGCGGCTGATCGACATCGTGCCGCCGCCCATGTCGACATGTTCGTCCAGTTGCGGCAGCTTGAACCCCTCATGGGTGAAATAGTTGATCGCCCAGGCCGGCTTCAGCGCGAATTGCAGCATGCCGGCAAGGTTGAGCTTGAAGGGAATGGCAAAGCCGGTGCGCTTGTCGCGCTCGCGGTTGCCCCCGGTGATGCTGTCGACGGTCAGCATCATCACTTCAACGCCGACGTCCCTGGCCCGCTGCATCATGGCCCGGTTGAGGCCGCGATCCCTATGGAAATAGAACTGGTAGACCTGCGGGCTGCTGCTGATCTTGCGCGCCTCCTCGAGGCTGACGGTGCCAAGCGAGGACACGCCGAACATCGTTCCGTACTTGGCCGAGGCCCTGGCAACAGCGCGCTCGCCCTGGTGGTGGAACAGGCGTTGCAGGGCAGTGGGCGAGCAGTAGAAGGGCATCGCAAGCTTCTGGCCCATGACCGTGACCGACATGTCGACTTCGCCCACGCCACGCAGCACGTTGGGAACCAGGTCGCAACTCTCGAAACTTTCGGTGTTGCGGCGATAGGTGACCTCGTCGTCGGCCGCGCCGTCGATGTAGTTGAAGATCGGTCCCGGCAGCCGACGCTGCGCCATGCGGCGGAAATCGGAAAAGTTATGACAGTCGCTAAGCCGCATCATCGAATTCCAAACACATGGGCTGAGGTCATTCGCCGCCCTTCATGCCTCGAATATCAACCCGGTGTCCCGCTGCCAACGGGCTAGTTGCCGGCTGTCCGTCGGACCTGGCGGCGACAATGAAAAAGGGGCGCCCGAAGCGCCCCTCTGGTGGAGATCGTCGGCGAGGACTCACATGCCGAGGTCGGAGCGAAGCTCGGCCTTGGCAACGTCGTACTCGGCCTTGAAGTCGTCCCGGTTGAGCAGAACAGCGGCAATGACACTGCCGGAAATCTTGCCCATCTCGACATCGGACGGATAGTGGATGCCGCCGACGACGCGGTTGTGGGCATACAGCGCGGCGCGCGCCATGATCTCCGCGCGCTTTTCCGGAACCATGTCGGCGAGGATGATGCCCATCATGGTGCCGACGGTCGCGTGGCCGGACGGCCAGGAACCGGAATTGGACAACTTGACGGCGGGCTTCACCAGATCGCTGAGCTGATGCGGGCGCGGACGTTTCCACACGTCCTTGGCCGGATCGACGACGGCGCCCTCGGTTGCCACCACGCGATCGAAGAAGGCCGAGAATTTCGGCAGCGATTGCTTGTTGAATTTCGGCCCCATGACATCGGCGAAGCGCCAGACATTCTCCTCGGCATCGGCGACGGCACTGGCCACCATCTCCGGCGTGCGCGTCACCTGCAGCGTCAGCACTTGGCCGATCTCGGCCCTGGTCTGCGCGGAATCATTGGCCGGTGGTGGCGGCAGGATCATCGTCAGGTCGATGTCCTTGCTGGTGACGAAGGGCTGGGCGTCGTCTGCCCGGGCAGCGGAGCCGATGACCAGCAGCAGGAGACCAACCGCCAGCGATGCATATTTCTTCATGGGCGCAATCCTTGTTGGGAATGGCGCAGGATCGCCAGATGGGGTGACGCCCATGTGACGCGACCGCCTCCTGGAACGCAAAAAGGGCGCCACGCGGCGCCCTTTTTGTAATCCCTTGGCAGTGCGCGGTTAATGCGCCACGCCGTCCCACACCTTGCGCTTGGTGAGGTAGACCAGCGCACCAAACAACAGAAGGAAAAACAGCACGCGAATGCCGGTCTTCTTGCGGTCTTCCATGTGCGGCTCCGCCGCCCATGTCAGGAACGCGGCCACGTCACGGGCATACTGGTCGACCGTCTGCGGTGAGCCGTCATCATAGGTCACCTGGTCATCCGAAAGCGGCTTCGGCATCTTCAGCGACACGCCCGACATGAAGTACGGGTTGTAATGCGTGCCCTCGGGAATGACCATGCCGGCAGGCGGCGTCTGGTCGTAGCCGGTCAGCAGCGAGTGGATATAATCCGGGCCGCCCGCGTCATACTGGGTGAAGATATCGAAGACGAATTGCGGAAAGCCGCGTTCCACGCCGCGTGCCTTGGCCAGCAGCGACATGTCGGGCGGAGCAGCGCCGCCATTGGCGGCAGCAGCGGCCTCCTCATTGGCGAAAGGCGCCGGGAAATGGTCGGAAGGCTTGCCGGGACGATCGAACATGTCGCCGGCATCATTGGGGCCGTCATGGATCGTGTAGCTCGCCGCCAGCGACTTGACCTGGGCATCCGAGTAGCCGAGGTCCGTCAGGGTCCGGAACGCCACCAGGTTCATCGAGTGGCAGGCCGAGCAGACTTCCTTGTAGACCTTCAGGCCGCGCTGAAGCTGGCCCTTGTCATACTTGCCGATTGGCCCCGTGAAGCTCCAGCTCATCTCCTTCGGCTCATTGATCGGGAAATGCGTCGGCGCCGCCGCATTGTGTGCTTCTTCGGCGGCGATGGCCGCTGCCCCGGTGCCAGCGGCGATCAGGCCGATCAGCGCCAGCGAGGTGAGAATCTTCTTCATGCCAAATCCCCTTAGATTCCCTACCCGGTCAGCCCTTGGTTTCCGGAGCCGCCGTAGCGCCCGCCGGATGCCCGCTGCCGCCCTTGTTCTTTTCAAGCACCGCCTCGGTGATCGAATTCGGCAACCGCCGCGGCGTCTCGATCAGGCCGAGCACCGGAAGCACGATCAGGAAGAAGGCGAAGTAGAACAGCGTTGCCATCTGCGCCATGAACACATAGCTGCCCTCGGCGGGCTGCGAGCCCAGCCAGCCAAGCAGGACGGCATCGGCGACGAACAGCCAGAAGAACAGCTTGTACCAGGGCCGGTAGACGGCCGAACGCACCTTGGACGTGTCGAGCCACGGCACCAGGAACAGCATGACGATGGCGCCGAACATGCACAGCACGCCGCCGAGCTTGGAGTTGATCGGCCCGACATTGAAGGTGATCGCGCGCAGGATCGCGTAGAACGGCAGGAAGTACCATTCCGGCACGATATGGGCGGGCGTCTTCAGCGGATTGGCTACGATGTAGTTGTCCGGATGGCCGAGATAGTTCGGCAGGAAGAAGACGAAATAGGCGAAGAAGAACAGGAACACGATCATGCCGAACGCGTCCTTGATGGTCGCGTAGGGCGTGAAGGCGACGGTGTCCGTCTTCGACTTGACCTCGATGCCGGTCGGGTTCGACTGGCCGACCACATGCAGTGCCCAGACGTGCAGCACGACGACGCCGGCGATCATGAACGGCAGCAGATAGTGCAGGGCGAAGAAGCGGTTCAGCGTCGGGTTGTCGACGGCGAAGCCGCCCAGCAACAGCTGCTGGATCCAGTTGCCCACCAGCGGAATGGCCGAGAAGAAGCCGGTGATGACGGTGGCGCCCCAGAAGCTCATCTGCCCCCACGGCAGCACGTAGCCCATGAAGCCGGTCGCCATCATCAGCAGGTAGATGATGCAGCCGAGAATCCAGAGCAGCTCGCGCGGCGCCTTGTAGGAGCCGTAGTAAAGACCACGGAAGATGTGGATGTAGACGGCGACGAAGAAGAACGACGCGCCGTTCGCATGCATGTAGCGCAGCAGCCAGCCCGAATTCACGTCGCGCATGATCTTCTCGACCGAGCCGAAGGCGAGATTGGTGTCCGCGGTATAGTGCATGGCCAGCACGATGCCGGTCAGGATCTGCGCCACGAGCATGATCGACAGGATGCCGCCGAAGGTCCACGCATAGTTCAGGTTACGCGGCACCGGATAGGAGACAAAGGAATCGTGGATCAGCCGCGGCAGCGGCATGCGGGCGTCGAACCAGCGTTCGATACCGGTCTTGGGCGTGTAGGTCGAGTGTCCCTCGCTCATGGAAATATCCCCCTGCCTCAACCGATAAGGATCTTGGTATCGGAAATGAACTTGAATACCGGAATCGCCATGTTCTCGGGCGCCGGACCTTTGCGGATGCGGCCCGCGGTATCGTATTGCGAACCATGGCACGGGCAGAACCAGCCGCCGAAGTCGCCTTCCTGGCCGAGCGGAATGCAGCCCAGATGGGTGCAGACCTGAACCATCACCATCCAGGCTTCCTTGCCGGGCGTGGTACGGTTGGCGTCGGTCGCCGGCGCATCGGACGGCAGGTTGGCGTTGCGGGCGATCGGGTCTTTCAGATCGGTGAGGCTGACAGCCTCGCCGTCCTTCATTTCCTTGTCGGTGCGGTTGCGCACCACGACCGGCTTGCCGCGCCATTTGACGATCAGCGACATGCCCGGCGTCAGCGAGCCGACATCGACTTCAACCGAAGCGAGCGCCAGCGTCGAGGCATCGGGGCGCATCTGGTCGATGAACGGCCAAGCGACCGCACCAGCGCCGACCACCGCGGCCATGCCGGTGGCGACGTAGAGAAAATCTCGACGGTTGGGATCGTGGGTTTCGGTTGCGCTCACGGGTGCCTGATCCTTTCGCCTCTTCCGCGCCGGTGGCCGAGCCTTGTTCCCCGCTCATTCACGCCAACCCGACAGCGCATGGCGAACAGGCTAGCGAATTCCTCCGGCATTTGGACTTCGGTTTATGCGTGAAGCCCGTTTTTGTCCAGACGGGTGAAGGCACATGGGCAGATTGTCGCGGGGACAAAATACCCTATCGAGCGACAAGACCACGAACGGCCGGCAAACACCGCTAAATGACAGGGAAACAACCGCAAATCCGGCACCCTCGTGCGCCTCGACACGAGGTGCCGGCCAGGTCTATCCTGCGGCTCATGGCGCATGTCATCGATCGTGAGGAATGGGCTGTCCGTTCCGACCATTGGAAGGGCGAGCTGCAATGCGGCGCCTACGGTTCCAACTCCTGCCTGATCTTCAACTATCTGCCCGACGTCGGCGGCGGCCCGAGACTGCACAAGCATCCCTACGCGGAGATCTTCATCATCCGCCAGGGAAGCGGCCTGTTCACCATCGGCGACCAGGAAATCGAGGCCTCCGCCGGCCAGATCGTCATTGTGCCGCCCGGCACGCCGCACAAGTTCACCAATCTCGGCCCAGGCCCGCTGGAGACGACCGACATCCACGAGAGCGGCAAGTTCGTCACCGAGTGGCTGGAGTGACCATGATCCCGAACCGGAGGTCAGCATAAGCAAAAAGTGGAAACCGGTTTTCGGAAAAGATCATGGTCCAATGTAAAAGAGCTACTTCGCGCCGAGCCTGACCAGAACGGCCTTCGGGATATCATATTCACGGATCACGCCATCGTGCCTGCGCAGGCCGCACAGTTCGCGCTGGATGAAATAGCCGTGCACGGCTTCGGCCGCCTCCTTGAGCAGCCGGGGCCGGTGCTCGGCGTCGCCATTGTCGCGCAGCCTCGCCAATGTCTCCTCGACGCGCTGGCCGGCGCGGCCCAGTGCCGCCGCCTTTTCGGCGAGGATCTCGTGGCCGAGCGCGTCGAAGGCGGCTTCCGCCGCCGAATTGCCGACAGATGGCGGGCGCAGCGACATCTCAGTCTCCTTTCCCGTGTCCGGAAAGCATCATGCGGTGTGTAATGAATTCTTCGCCGACCACGCGCTGGAAGCCAAGTCCCTCATAGAAAGCAAAGGCTTCCTTCGGCGCGCGGGTGTTCAGGATGGCGAAACACTGGCGTGCCCTCTCAATCACGGTTTCGACCAGCATGCGGCCAAGGCCGTTGCGGCGGTGGCCCGGACTGACGAACAGATGCCGGACCCGCCCCTGTCCGCGGTCGAAATAGGGATCGATGTTCAGCCCGCAGACACCCGCGAGCTCCTTGCCGTGCCAGGCGCCGAAAAGCGCCTCGCCGCGTTTCAGGAACTTGTTGCGGCCGCTTGCCCAACCATCCGCCAGGCGCACCAGCATCCAGTACCCTTCGAGCCGGCTCTCTTCCTTCAGCGCGTCGAATGCCGGCACGGTCGGGCGAAGCCGCTTGAGAACATAGGAGTTTTGCGCCGCACCGCTCACGCTCCTACTCCGCCGGCCTCGTCTCTTCCAGCACGCCGTCATCGTGATACAGGAACCCGCCGGACTGGCGCTTCCACAGCCGCGCATAGAGGCCGTCCAGCGCCACCAGCTCGTCATGCGTTCCCTGTTCGACGATGCGGCCGCCGTCGAGCACTACCAGCCGGTCGAGTGCGGCGATGGTGGACAGCCGGTGCGCGATGGCGATCACCGTCTTTCCTTCCATCAGCCGCGTCAGGTTCTCCTGGATCGCCGCCTCGATGTCGGAATCGAGCGCCGAGGTCGCTTCGTCCAGCACCAGGATCGGCGCATCCTTGAGGAAGACGCGGGCGATCGCGACGCGCTGGCGCTGGCCGCCCGACAGTTTTACGCCGCGCTCACCGACAAAGGCCTCATAGCCGATGCGGTCCCTGTTATCGCGCAGGCCAAGGATGAAGTCGTGCGCCTCGGCTTTCCTGGCCGCGGCGATCACCTCGGCGTCGGTCGCGTCGGGCATGCCGAGCTTGATGTTGTCGCGCAGCGAACGGTGGAAAAGCGCGGTGTCCTGGCTGACGACGCCGATATTGGCGCGCAGCGAGTTCTGCGTGACCTTGGAGATGTCCTGCCCGTCGATGGTGATCTTGCCGCTTTCGAGGTCGTAAAGGCGCAGGATCAGATTGACCAGCGTCGTCTTCCCGGCGCCGGACGGGCCGACCAGCCCGACCTTCTCGCCCGGCCTCACGACAAGGTCGATGCCGTTGAGCACGCCGGAACCCTTGCCATAGTGGAATTCGAGATTCCGGACATCGATGCGTCCGCCGGCCACGACCAGCTCCTTGGCGTCGGGCGCATCGACCAGCCCGAGCGGCTGCGAGATCAGCGCCTTGGAGTTCTCCAGCACGCCGAGGTTTCGCAGGATGCCGTTGAGCTGCATCATCAGCCGGCCAAGCAGCATGTTGAGCCGCAGCACCAGCGACAGCGTGAAGGCGACGGCTCCGACGGTGATCGACCCTTCGACCCAGAGATAGACGGCAAAGCAGGCGATGGCCGTGATCATGACGCCCGCCAGCGTCGTCAGCGCCATGCGCACCCCGGTCAGCCGGCGCGTGAACGGACGCAGCGCGTCGAGATAGATATCGAAGCCGCTGCGGATATAGCGGTCGTCGCCATCGGCCGAAAACAGTTTCAGCGTCTGCACGTTCGAATAGGAATCGACGATGCGGCCATTGATCATCGAACCGGCTTCGGCCGTTGCCTCCGCATGCTTGCGGATCGCCGGCAGATAGAGTTTCGCCAGCCAGCCGAAGGCCACGATCCATACGACCACCAGTGCCGCCAGGCGCAAGTCGAGCCCGGCGACCACCGCCAGCGTCGTCACCGTATAGACGACCATGAACCAGACGACCTCGATGAAGCTTTCCATCAGGTCGCCGGTCGCCTGCCCGGCCTGCCAGACCTTGGTGGCGATGCGCCCGGCGAAATCGTTCTGGAAGAAGGCGTAGGACTGGCGCGACACGTGCCGGTGCGCCTGCCAGCGCACCAGATTGTAGAAGCCGGGCGTGATCGTCTGCTCGTCGACCAGCGCGGACAGGCCCACGACGATGGTGCGCACGACCAGCACCACCACAGCCATGAACACCAGTTCGGGGCCGGCGGCATGCCAGAGAGCCTGCCAGCTGCGCGGGTTCGGAAGCTGGTCGAGAATGTCGACCAGTCGCCCCACGAAGTAGAACAGGCCGGCCTCGACCAGCGGCGCGATGCCGCCGATGACCAGCATGGCGAAGAAGGCGAACTTCGCCTGCCCGACATAGTGCCAGATGAAGCCGCCGACACTCGCGGGGGGCCGCAGGTTCGCCGGCTCCCGGAAAGGATAGACCCAGTTCTCGAACCAGCGATAGATGGCAGTCATCATGCGGCGGCCATCATTCTGCGGCTTGCCCCTTTGCCTGTGCGTCGTTGGCCGCATCAGCCGGGCCGTCCTCGAGCAGGAAGCCGCCCGACTGCCGCTGCCACAGCTGCGCATAGAGCCCGCCCCTGGCGACGAGCTCCTCATGCGAACCTTCCTCGATGATTCGGCCTTTGTCCATCACCACCAGCCTGTCCATGGCGGCGATCGTCGACAACCGGTGTGCTATGGCGATGACGGTCTTGCCCTGCATGAGCTTGTAGAGGTTCTCCTGGATGGCGGCTTCCGCCTCGGAATCGAGCGCGGACGTCGCCTCGTCGAGAATGAGGATCGGCGCGTCCTTCAGCATAACGCGGGCAATGGCGATGCGTTGCCGCTGGCCGCCGGACAATTTGACGCCCCGATCGCCGACATGGGCGTCGAAACCCTTGCGGCCTTCGCCGTCGGAAAGCCCGCCGACGAAGTCCATCACCTCGGCGCGGCGGGCCGCCTCGACCAGCATGTCGTCGGAGGCGTCGGGCCGGCCGTAAAGGATGTTCTCGCGCACCGAGCGATGCAGCAGCGAGGTATCCTGCGTGACCATGCCGATCTGCGCGCGCAGCGAATCCTGCTTCACGCCAGCGATCTCCTGGCCATCGATCAGGATCTTGCCGCTTTCGAGGTCGTAGAAGCGCAGAAGGAGGTTGACCAGCGTGGACTTGCCCGCACCCGAGCGGCCAACGATGCCGACCTTTTCGCCCGGCCTCACCCGCAGCGACAGGCCCTCGATGACGCCTTTCTGTTTTCCGTAGTGGAAGCCGATGTCGTCGAACCGGATCTCGCCCCTGGAAACGGTGATATCGCCGGCATCCGGCCGGTCCTCGACAAGGCGCGGCAATGAGATCGAAGCGATGCCGTCATGCACCGTGCCGATATTCTCGAACAGCGCCGACATTTCCCACATGATCCATTGCGACATGCCCCACAGCCGCAGCACCAGGCCGATGACCACGGCGACCGCGCCTATCGACACCGCGTTGTTTAGCCACAGCCAGAGCGATATCGCGGTGACCGAGAACAGCAGCAGCGAATTCATGATGTAGAGCAGGACGTAGAGCACCGTCACCAGGCGCATCGACCGGTAGACCGTGTCGAGAAAGCCGCCCATGCCCTCCTTGGCGAAGGACGCTTCGCGGCGCGCATGGGAAAACAGCTTGACCGTCTGGATGTTGGAGTAGCTGTCGACGACGCGTCCCGTCATGATCGAGCGCGCATTGGCCTGCGCCTCGCCGACCTTGCCCAGGCGCGGGATGAAGTAGCGCAGCAACAGCATGTAGCTGACCAGCCAGACGCCGAGCGGGGCGGCCAGCCGCAGGTCGGCCGAACCGACGATGAACAGCATGCCGAGGAAATAGACGATGACGTAGTTCAAGACGTCGATCAGCTTGATGACGCATTCGCGCACGGCGAGCGCCGTCTGCATCAGCTTGGTGGCGATGCGGCCGGCGAACTCGTCCTGGTAGAAGCTCATCGACTGCTTGAGCAGGTAGCGATGCACCTGCCAGCGTATGCGCATGGGATAATTGCCCATCAGCGTCTGCTGGTTCAGCATCGAATGCAGCCAGACCGTGCCGGGCAGTGCGAACAGCACGACGAAGGCCATCAGTGCCAGCCTCCAGGCTTCCGTCTGCAGGAAGGTCTCGCGATCTTGCGCCGACAGCCAGTCGACGATGCTGCCGAGGAAGCCGAACATCCACACTTCGGCAATGGCGATCGCCGCCACCAGCACCGCGTCGATCAGGATGAAGGGCCATGCGCCGCGCGTATAAAACACGCAGAACGCGACCAGCGTCTTGGGCGGCTCGACCGGCTCCTCGGTCGGGAACGGATCGAGCCTCTTTTCAAACCAGGCAAACATCTATCGGTACTCTTCAATATCAATATCAATATACAGGGATCGGCGGCACCGGTCCCGGCTATGCGGCAAGCGAGCGTACGCCATCGACTGCCGGCGACTCGGATTCACCCGAGTCGCCGGTCTTGCTTCGCCCAATATAGGATGTCGACGACGTTTCGCCGACAGGCTGGTTCGGCGTTGCTGACGGCACCGTGGCGACCGCGCGGGTCTTCGGCCGGATCAGCCTCATCAGCCGGCGCACCAGCGACGGCCGGCTCGGGTCGGGAACCGCGCGCGAGAAGTCGACATCCGGCAGCATGCCGCGATGCGGACGCCGACGTTGCTCGGCGTGAACCGCCGACGAATAGGTTTCGCCGATCAGCAGCGCCCAGGTCGGCATCCGGTGGGTATGCAGGCTCCTTGAGCCGGGTATTCTGTAGGGATCGAACATGGGTCCGTCCTCCGTGTGAAAATAGTGATAAAAAGGCGAGACAACATCGTCCTCCGGCATGCGGCCGGAGGCGCGGATTGCATCGGTCATGACACGACGGCCAGCGTCGGCCCGGACATGACAGGTGTCGCTCGCGACACGTTCAGGTGGGGCGCTCGGCCCTTTTGACTTTTTGAAAAACATCGCAGGATTCCTTCGACAGCCGAAAAATCGTTTCGGCGGGAATCGGTGCGATCAAGTCTTAGAGTGTCAGGAGAATCGTCGTACCGAAACCGCCGTGGAGCTTACAAGTCCACGAGAGGGGCGCTGGATGTGCATGGTCATCATGAATTACCCCTCCATCGGTTCGGGTTGACAATGGTCGGCGTATACAAGACTTGGCAGAAAATGGCCACCCGCAGGTCCAGGAATTTCCAAAACCGCCGAACTCCTGTGGCCGTTCTGCCACTTATTAGAAGGATGTGGAAATGAACGACCGTCTCCGCATCGCCCTCTACCAGCCGGACATCGCCGGCAATACCGGCACAATCCTGCGCTTCGCCGCGTGCCTCGGCCTTGGCGTCGACATCATCGAACCCGCGGGCTTCCCGCTCTCCGACCGGGCGCTGAAACGGGCGGGCATGGACTACATCGAAATGGCTGACATGACCCGGCATGCCGACTGGCACGCCTTCGAGGACTGGCGCAAGACGGCGGCGCGGCGGCTGGTGCTTTTGTCGACCAAGGCCGCTATTGCCTACACCGGCTTCGCTTTTGCGGGTCGCGACATCCTGCTGTTCGGCCGAGAATCCGCAGGCGTGCCGGATTCTGTCCATGAGGCGGCGGATGCGCGGCTGACCATTCCCATGCAGCCGGGGGCGCGCAGCATCAACGTCGCGCTTTCCGTCGCCATGGTGGCGGGCGAAGCCATCCGGCAGCTTGGATAGCAAGCCATCGGCGGGCATGGCGATCACCGCCTCCCCGCCAGCGACAAGACCGTCCTGCGTCATTCTCACCCAAGCGCACATCGCCTTCTCCCGCGGTTTGCATGTCCTTGGCTTCTTGGCTACAAGCTCAACTTAACTTGAGGTCAAGCAGAAAAATCGGGCGGAAGGGCCGGGAATGGCGCCAGTAAGGGAATTGACTGTCGGCCAGGTGGCCGCGCGCAGCGGCGTGGCGGTGTCGGCGCTGCATTTCTATGAAGCGCGCGGGCTGATCCGCAGCCACCGCACCTCCGGTAACCAGCGCCGCTACGGCCGCGACGTGTTGCGGCGCGTGGCTATCATCAAGGTCGCGCAGGAGGTCGGCATCTCGCTGGCCGAGATTGGCGCCGCGCTGGAATCGCTCCCAGAGGGCCGCACCCCGACACGCGAGGACTGGAATCTTCTTTCAACGGCTTGGCGCGACGGGCTGGATCAGAAGATCAACCAGTTGAAGAAGCTGCGCGATGGCCTGACCGACTGCATCGGCTGCGGCTGCATGTCGATCGACAAATGTCCGCTCAGGAACGAGGGCGACAGACTTGCAAGGGAAGGCTCGGGGGCAAGGCGGCTCGTTCTTCCTTCTCCCCGTTCACGGGGAGAAGGTGCCTGAAATGCGGATGAGGGGCAGCGCCGGCATTTGAAGGTTTGCGCCGCCCCTCACCTGCCTGCCGGCATCCTCCTCCCCGCATAGTGACGGGGAGAGAAAATTCTAATCCGCGGCCGGCAGCCGCCTGATGGTGAACTCGATCAAGTCGCCCGGCCGCTCGAACCAGCTTTCGATCTCGGTCCAGTAGGCCTGCTTGGGGAAGCGTTCGAACCATTCCTTGGCCTTGAGGCGCGCATCGGAGCGCGGCAGCACGAATGTTTCGCGCAGAAACCCGTCGCGCGGCTTGTTCGCGCGTTCAGCCCGGCTTTGGGCGAGCCTTTTCTTCAGTCCATGCAGCGGCGGTCTTGCCGGCGTGCCCACGAAAGAACTCCTTGTACATCGCCCATGACCTCCATCGAATTCGAAGGGATCATGCACAAACCAAAGTGTTATAGCGCCCTTTCGCGCGTCCAATGGACGCGTGGCGCTGCAACGGGACTTGACCCTGTCCCCTAAGAGATTAGGGATCGCGCCCGGAAAAGACGAGTCATTTGTGGACTCGCCGACCGCCCAACCGGAGACGGCACGTGGAACGACCCGAAATACCGGCAGGCCTTCCCGCCGACATCGAAGAGAAGAAGATGAAGGCGCGGCTGTGGTTCGAGGCGCTGCGCGAACGCATCTGCGCCGGCTTCGAGCAGATCGAGCAGGATCTCGGCGGTCCGCTGGCTTCGTGGTCCCCCGGCCGCTTCGACAAGACGCCATGGGAACGCGACGAGGGCAAGGGCGGCGGCGGCACCATGTCGATGATGCATGGCCGTGTCTTCGAGAAGGTCGGCGTCCACACCTCGACCGTCCATGGCGAGTTCTCGCCCGAATTCAGGAAGCAGATGCCAGGCGCCGAGGAAGACCCGCGCTTCTGGGCATCGGGCATTTCGCTGATCGCGCATCCCTGGAACCCCAATGTGCCGGCCGTGCACATGAACACGCGCATGGTCGTCACCTCGCGCCAATGGTTCGGCGGCGGCGCCGACCTGACGCCGGTGCTCGACCGGCGCCGCACGCAGGACGATCCCGACACGGTCGCCTTCCACCGCGCCATGCAGTTTGCCTGCGAGAAGAACGCCGGCGTCGCCGACTACCCGAAATTCAAGGCCTGGTGCGACGAATACTTCTACCTGCCGCATCGCGACGAGCCGCGCGGCATTGGCGGCATCTTCTTCGACTGGCTGCATTCGGGCGAGGACAAGGGCGGCTGGAACGCCGACTTCAACTTCGTCCAGGATGTCGGGCGCTCCTTCCTCGTCGTCTACGGACATCTCGTGCGCGCCAACTTCAACGAGAACTGGACCGACGGAGACCGCGACGAGCAGCTCATCCGCCGTGGCCGCTATGTCGAATTCAACCTGCTGCACGATCGCGGCACCATCTTCGGCCTGAAGACCGGCGGCAATGTCGCGTCCATCCTGTCCAGCCTGCCGCCAGAGGTGCGCTGGCCGTAGACAGTTGGTGAGCGGGGGCGTGGTTGGCGCTTTGCGCCAGCCGATGAGGTGCGGAATCTCACAGGGATTCAGTACCTTGGCGCCTATCGCGGGACACGCGGCGCTTTCGTGCAACCAAGACCGCCCTATTGGTGTTATAGTTTTGTCCCGCCAGCGATCCGCGGACTAAACGGATTGCTTGCCAAAAAGATGCGCCGGACCCTCACCCGTTTCGAAGGATTCGGCACCACGGAGGAAAGGAAACAAGCCATGAAACAATTTAACTGCGGCTCACTCGTTCCCGGCTGCGACTGGCACACACGTGCCGACGAGGAAGCAGAGGTCATGCGCCGCGCGGTCGAGCACATGCGCGAGACGCATGGCGAAACGGTCATCCGTGAAACGATGGTCGAGGCAATCCGCTCCAGGATCGAGAAGGTCCGCGACGCGGCTTAGACCGCGGCCATGTCCCAACGTTCCGGGTTCATGGCTTCAGGGCTTCGGCGGCGCGCCTGATCAGCGCGTCGCGATCGGGCGCGAAACCTGCCTCGATCCATTCCGCTTCAAGATTCTTCAGGACTTCGCCGAGCTTCGGCCCGGGTGTTGCCCCGATCGCGGTGAGATCGGCGCCCTTGAGCGGGAAAACCGGCTTTTCCCATTTCACCGCGAAGGCGAGCAGGCGCGAAAAGCCGCCGGCTTCCAGCAGCGCGTCCGTTTCCTCCACCGCGCGCGCCCGCGCCGAGGCGAGCGACAGCCTGAGACGATCGACAAACCCTTGCCGGTCGCCTCGATAGAGTTTCTTGGCGAGTTCGCCTTCGGTGGTCTTGGGCTCGACGGCGGCACTCAGCGCCCAATAGCGCAGGCGATCGGCTTCGACGGTCGAGAATTTCAGCCTTTCGGCAAGCGTCTTCATCCGCTCGGCATCGGGCGGCACGATCGCTTCCAGCCTGAGCAGCGGATCGGGCGTCCAGCCCAGATCCTTCTCGGCCCGGGTCAGCGGATGGATCGAATCGATGCCCCATTTCTCGCTTTCCGGCAGCACGCTGGTCAGCACGCCGGCCTGGCGCATCCACAGCAGCGCCCGTGACGGATCGGACGCCGACAGCAGTTTCTTCAGTTCGGACCAGACCCGCTCGGCGGAAAGCTGGCCGAGTCCCTCCTTCAACCGGGCACAGGCCTTCAGCCCGTCGGCGTCCGGCCTGCCATCGCCATACCAGGCGAAGAAACGGAAGAACCTGAGGATGCGAAGGTAGTCTTCGCGAATGCGCGCCTCGGCATCGCCGATGAAGCGCAAGCGACGCGCCTCTATGTCCGAGAGACCGCCGACCAGGTCGATGACGGTGCCGTCGGCTTCGGCATAGAGCGCGTTGATGGTGAAGTCGCGCCGCTCGGCGTCGGCCTGCCAGTCGCGCCCGAACGAAACCTTGGCACGCCGCCCGTCGGTCTCGACATCCGCGCGCAAGGTGGTGACCTCATAGGGCTTGCCGCCGGCAACGACCGTGATGGTGCCGTGCTCGATCCCGGTCGGCACCGCCTTGAAGCCTACCGTCTCGGCGCGGCGGATGGTTTCATCAGGCAGGCACGTCGTGGCGATATCGATGTCGGCGACCGGCTGGCCCATCAGCGTATTGCGTACCGCGCCGCCGGCGACGCGGGCCTCTTCACCACCTTCGGTCAGAATGCCGAGCAGGCGCTGCAGATGCTTTTCGCCGAGCCAGTCGGCCCTGCCCGCAATCGATGAACTCACGCATAGAGCCTTTCATACAACGTACGGATGATGCCGGCGGTGACGCCCCAGATGCGGCGGTCGCCATACGGCATGTCGTAGAAGAACCATTCGAGATCGTTCCACATGCGGCTGTCGCGCTTGTGGTTGGCCGGATCCATCAGGAAGCGCAGCGGCACTTCGAAGGCGGCATCGACCTCGTCGGCATTGAGTGTCAGCTGGAAAGGAGGCCGAACTATGCCCAGCACCGGCGCGATGCGGTAGCCGCTGCCGGCGACATAATCGGGCATGCGGCCGATTACCTCGATCCGATCTTGCCCAAGCCCGATCTCCTCGAAGGTCTCGCGCAGCGCCGCCGCCTCCGGGCTTGCATCGGCCGCGTCGATGGTGCCGCCGGGAAAGGCCACCTGCCCCGAATGGCTGCGCAGCTTTTCAGCCCGCTTGGTCAGGAGAACCGTCGCATCGCCATCGTGGTCGACCACCGGGATCAGCACGGCGGCATCGCGCAGCGTCTTCGCCTGGCTGAGGCGCGGATGACCGGGATTGAAGCGATGGTCGCCAAAATCGTCGCCGGCATGCGCGGCCGGCTGCGCGGCGAAGCGGGCGCGGAAATCCGCGGTGGAAAACCGTACCGGCGTCACCTGGTCCATCACGCACTCAGACGCTTCAACTGGTCGGCGGCCATGATCGGAAACACGGCCCCCTTCGAGCGGACCGCGAACATGGTCTTGCCGTCGATCTCGATCTCCTCGCCGTGCCCGACCAGTTCGTACATCACCGGCCGCGCCACCAGCGCCTCCAGCCGGCCGCGCACCAGCGCATAAGGTTTCAGTCCTCCGGTCTCGCTCTCGTCGACGAAACGCAGGGGACGGTCCGGCCCGACCTCGACGACATCGCCGACATTGGTGCGGAAAGTGATGACCTGATCGTCGCCATGTCCGGAAACATTCATTTCGACGGCGATGAAGGGCGCATCGGCGACGCGGATGCCGACGCGCTCCACCGGCGTCACCAGATAGGTCTTGCCGTCCGCGTCCTTGCGCAACACCGAGGAGAAAAGCTGGACCAGCGGCATGCGGCCGATCGGCGTGCCCAGGTAGAACCAGGTGCCGTCGGCCTTGATCTCCATGTCGAGATCGCCGCAGAAGTCGGGATTCCAGCGCTCGACCGGCGCCGGCCCCTTGCCGGCGCGCGTGGCGCGGGAGACCAGCGCCTCCAGTCCTCGCGCCTCGGTTGCGGCCGTCAGGCTTTCTTCACGATGTTCGGAGTGTTCCGTCATGGTCACGAAATAGTCACTGTTGTTTCGCTTGTCAGCCTAAGTGTACGATTTAAGTTCGAACGTAGGCGCTACGCGAGGCCGAATCGCGGCAGTCATGGTATTCTGCGGGCCGGTATTTCCAACAACAAGGATCGATGCTGCATGAGCGTGATGATCAAGGAAAATCCGATCAGCGAAGCCGAGATGATCGCCCAGGCCGAAAAGGCACTGTCCGACATCTCCAGGGTTCGCGACGGTGTCGGCCGGGTCATCTTCGGCCAGGAGAGCGTGGTCGAGCGCACGCTGGTGGCCGTGCTGGCCGGCGGCCACGCGCTGCTGGTCGGTGTGCCCGGGCTTGCCAAGACCAAGCTGGTCGAAACGCTGGGCATCGTGCTTGGCCTCGATTCGCGCCGCATCCAGTTCACGCCGGACCTGATGCCGTCCGACATCCTCGGCTCCGAGGTGATGGAGCAGGACGAGACCGGCAAGCGTTCCTTCCGCTTCATCCCGGGGCCGATCTTCGCCCAGTTGCTGATGGCCGACGAGATCAACCGCGCCTCGCCGCGCACCCAGTCGGCGCTGCTGCAGGCGATGCAGGAATATCACGTCACCATCGCCGGCGCCCGCCACGACCTGCCGGCACCCTTCCACGTGCTGGCGACGCAGAATCCGCTGGAGCAGGAAGGCACCTATCCGCTGCCCGAGGCACAGCTCGACCGCTTCCTGATGCAGGTCGACATCCTCTACCCCGACATCGAGGCCGAGCGCCGCATCCTTCTGGAGACGACCGGCATGGAGGACGCGAAAGCGCAGAACGTCCTGCAGCCGGCCCGGCTGAGGGAGATCCAGACGCTGATCCGCCGCATGCCCGTGCCGGAAAGCGTCGTCGAGGCGATCCTCAAGCTGGTGCGCTCGGCGCGCCCCGGCCAGGGCAACGCCGACACCGACAAGCATGTCGCCTGGGGCCCGGGACCACGCGCCAGCCAGGCGCTGACGCTGTGCGCCCGCGCCCGCGCCCTTTACGACGGACGCCTGGCCCCTTCGGTCGACGACGTCAGGGCGCTAGCCGAACCGGTGCTGCAGCACCGCATGGCGCTGACCTTCGCAGCTCGCGCCGAAGGCACCACCGTTCGCGACGTGGTGGCGAAACTGGCCAAAGGCATCTGATGGCTCGTATTGGCGAGCTCCAGGCACCGGCAGCGACACAAGACGCGCTTGCCCGTGGCCGGTTGCGGGCTTCGTTGGTTCCGGACCTGCTTGTCGAGGCACGGCGCATCGTCAACACGGTCATTGCCGGCTGGCATGGCCGCCGCAAGCGTGGCATCGGCGAGAATTTCTGGCAGTTCCGGCCTTATGTCGAAGGCGATTCCTCGCGCATCGATTGGCGCCGCTCGGCCCGTGACGACCATACCTATGTGCGCGACCGCGAATGGGAAGCCGCCCATACGGTCTGGCTGTGGGCCGACCCGTCACCGTCCATGCTCTACAAATCGACGGGCGCCAGCGTCTCGAAGCAGTCGCGCGCCCTGGTGCTGGCGCTGGCCATGGCCGAGCTTCTGTCGCGCAGCGGCGAGCGCATCGCCTGGCCGGGCCTCACCGATCCCTTCACCGCCCGCAACGGCGCCGAACGCATCGCGGCGCGGCTGACGCATGCCGGCGAACTGCCGGCAAAGCCCGATCTGTCGGCAATCCGACGCTTCGCCGATATCGTCATCGTCAGCGACTTCCTCGATCCGGTCGAGGAGATCATGGCCTGGCTCGACGTGCTCGCCCGCCACGGCGTGCGCGCGCATCTGATCGAGGTCGCCGACCCGGCGGAGGAGACCTTCCCCTATGCCGGGCGCACCGAGTTCACCGACCCGGAGACGGGCGACAAGCTGACAGCTGGCCGCGCGGAAATGCTCGGCGATGACTACCGCCTGCTCTACACCGCACGACGTCAGGAACTGGCCAACTGGTGCCGTCGGCTCGGCTGGAGCTTTACCGTCAACCACACCGACCGCCTCGCCTCCGAAGCGCTTGTGCGTCTGCACATGGCGATGACCGCCGATGGCGGCTATGCCGGAAAGGTCAGCGCATGAGCTGGCTGCCCCTCTCCTTCGGCGCACCCATGGTCCTGTGGGGCCTGCTGGCGCTGCCGGTGATCTGGTGGCTGCTGCGGCTGACCCCGCCCAAGCCGCAGGCCGAGATCTTTCCGCCGCTCAAGATCCTGGCCCGCGTGCTGAAGCGCGAGGAGACACCGCGGCGGAGCCCATGGTGGCTGACGCTGCTCAGGCTCATGATGGCCGCACTGATCGTCGCGGCGCTTGCCGAACCGATCTTCAATCCGCGCGAAAAGCTGCCCGCCGAGGGCGCGGCACTGGCGCTGGTCGTCGACAATGACTGGGCAAGCGCGGCCGACTGGGGCAAGCGCGTCGCCACCGCCGAGCGGCTGATCGCCGATGCCGGCTCGAACGGCCTGTCGGTGATCATCGCCTTCACCGCCGAAAAATCCAATGCCGAGATCGGGCCATTCGATGCAGCCAAGGCTCTTGACCGGCTGCGCGCCACCAAGCCCCGCCCGATCCCGACCGACCGTCCGGCCGTCTATGCCCGCGTCGCCACCGCGCTCGCATCCCTGCCGGGCGCCAGCGTCGCCGTGCTGGCCGACGGCCTGGCCGCTCAGGGTGACGAAGCCGCCTTCAACACGCTCCTGTCCAGGAACGCCGCGCGTGTCGTCTGGGCCGTAACCGACAGGCCATCGCTTGCCGGCCTGACCAGTGCCGAGAACCAGGTGGACGGCTTTGCCCTCACCGCCATCCGCGCGCCGGGCGACGTCACCCCCCGCCAGGTGACGGCCGGCGCCTTCGACGACAAGGGCCGCCGCATTGCCGACGCGACGCTGACCTTTGCCCCCGGTGAGGCGACCGCCACCGGCACGATGGCCGTGCCGTTCGAACTGCGCAACGACTTCGCCTCGATCGCGCTCGATGGCGAGCGTCACGCCGGCGCGGTGCGCGTGCTCGACGAGAGCTCCAAGCGACGCCGCGTCGGGCTGCTGTCGCAGGCCGAGGCCGACCAGGCGCAGCCGCTTTTGTCGCCGCTCTATTACATTCGCCGCGCGCTACAGCCCTTCGCCGATCTGGTGGAGCCGTCGAGCGCCGACCTAGCCGACGCCATCCCGCAGATCCTCGACCAGAAGCCGGCGATGATCATCATGGCCGATATCGGCACGATCCCGGAGCAGGTGCGGCAAAGACTGGTCGACTGGGTCGACAATGGCGGCACGCTGGTGCGTTTCGCAGGCTCGCGGCTGGCCGCGGCCGGCAATGACGACGAACTGCTGCCGGTCAGGCTGCGCACCGGCGAGCGCTCGCTCGGCGGCGCCTTGTCATGGACATCGCCGCAGCCGGTCACTGAATTTCCGAAGACTGGCCCCTTCGCCGATCTGGCGCCGCCCACCGAGGTGACCGTCACTCGGCAGGTGCTGGCGGAACCGACGCCCGACATCGTCGATCGCACCTGGGCGGCCCTTGCCGACGGCACGCCGCTGGTGACCGGGCTGAAGAAGGGCAAGGGCACGCTGGTCCTGTTCCACGTCACGCCCGAGGCGACATGGTCCAACCTGCCGATTTCCGGCAGCTTCGTCGAGATGCTGCGGCGCATCGTGCAGATATCGCGCAACCAGGGTGCGGCGGTGGCCAACGCCGAAGCCGCGGCCACTTCGCTGCCGCCCTACCGTATGATCGCGGCCGACGGCGCGCTGGCGCCGCCGACGCCGGACGCAAGGCCGCTGGTTCCCGGCGCCGGACGCCTGCCGGTGACCTTCGAGAACCCGCCCGGCCTCTATGGCTCCGAGGCCGGTGTCTTCGCCCACAATCTCCTCGATGCCGGCAGCGTGTTGACGCCGCTGGCGCGCCCGACCATTTCCGTGCCTGTCACCGACATCCAGTACGCATTCGATGAATCGCGCAACCTGAAAGGACCGCTGGTGACAATCGCCCTGTTGCTGATGGCGCTCGACACGCTGGCCGTCTTATGGATGGGCGGCCTGTTCTCGCGTCGGCCACGCCGCGCCGGGGCGGTGACGACGACAGCCGCGCTTCTGATCGTGTTTGGCGCGCTGTTTGGCCACGCGGACTTCGCGCGCGCCGACGATGCCAAGCCAGGCGACCAGGCCGCGATCGAAGCGGTCGGGAAGACTCGCATCGCCTATGTGCTGACCGGCGTGCCCGGCGACGATTCGATCAGCCGGGCCGGCATCGAGGGCCTGACCCGCTTCCTGATCGAGAAGACCGCGCTCGAACCGGGGGCACCGGCCGGCGTCGATATCTCCAAGGACGAGCTGTCCTTCTACCCGCTGATCTACTGGCCGATCGATCCGGCGGCGCCGATGCCGAGCCAGGCGGCGATAGCCCGCATCGACGCCTACATGCAGCAAGGCGGCACGGTGCTGTTCGACACGCGCGACCAGTTCGCCAACGGCATCGGCGCCGATTCGACCAGCCCGGCCACGGAGCGGCTGCGCGACATCCTGGCCAATCTCAACGTGCCGCCGCTGGAACCGGTCCCATCCGACCATGTGCTGACGAAGTCCTTCTTCATCATGCCCGAGTTTCCTGGCCGCTTCGCCGGCAGCCCGCTCTGGGTCGAGGCATCGCTCGACGCCAGCAACACCGACAACCGCCCGGTGCGCACCGGCGACGGCGTCTCGCCGATCATGATCACCGCCAATGATTTCGCCGGCGCCTGGGCGGTCGACGAGAATGGCGATCCGCTGCTGCCGACCGTGCCGTCGGATCCGATGCAGCGCGTCTATGCGCTGCGTGCCGGCGTCAACATCATGATGTACATGCTGACCGGCAACTACAAATCCGACCAGGTGCATGTCCCCGTGCTGCTCGAACGGCTGGGGCAATAGGATGAACTGGTCGATCTCCTTCGAGCCGCTGATATCCTGGCCGCTCCTCGCCATCGTGCTGGTGCCGTTGCTGTTGCTGTCGCTGGTCGGCCTGTGGTTTCGCCAGCGTGGCGCCGTCCTGCGCTTCGTCGCCCTGCTCGCTTTGGGGGCGGCGGTCCTCAATCCGGTTTTCCTCGACGAGGAACGCGAGGCGCTGAAAAGCGTCGTCGCCCTGATCGTCGACCGCAGCCCGAGCCAGGACATCGGCGACCGCACAAAACAGACCGACGAGGCGCTGGCGGGTCTCCAGCAGCGTCTTGGCCGTTTCAAGCAGTTCGATGTCCGCGTCATCGAGGCCGGCAAGACGGAAGCGACCGACGAACGCGCCGAAACACGGCTTTTCAGTGCGCTCGAGGGCGCGTTCCGTGACGTGCCGCCATCGCGCATTGGCGGCGCCATCATGATCACCGATGGCCAGGTGCATGACGCGCCTTCCGGCGCGCCCGATTTCCACGCGCCGCTGCACGCGCTGATCACCGGCAACGACCACGAAAAGGACCGCCGCATCCGCTTCGACAATGCGCCGCGCTTCGGCCTGGTCGGCAAGCCGCTCGACATGAGCTATCGGGTCATCTCGACCGAGAACGAGACCGCCCCGGTCGATGTCCGCGTTTCCGTCAACGGCCAGCAGGTTTCGGTCGAGCATGCCATCGTCGGCCAGACCATGCCGCTGCAGGTGACCATACCAAGCGCCGGCCGCAACATCATCGAACTCGCCATCGACAAGGAACCGGGAGAACTTACCGAAACCAACAACCGCGCCATCGCGCTGGTCGACGGCATCCGCGAAAACCTGCGCGTCCTCCTGGTTTCGGGCGAGCCGCACGCCGGTGAGCGCACCTGGCGCAATCTGTTGAAATCCGACGCCTCGGTCGACCTCGTCCACTTCACCATCCTGCGGCCGCCCGAAAAGCAGGACGGCACGCCGATCAACGAATTGTCGCTGATCGCCTTCCCGACGCGCGAACTGTTCGTGGAGAAGATCAAGGATTTCGACCTGATCATCTTCGACCGCTACCAGCACCGAGACGTGCTGCCGATCCTTTATTACGACTACATCGCCGAATATGTCGAAAAGGGCGGCGCGCTGCTCATCGCCGCCGGCCCCGAATATGCCGGCGATGCTTCGATCGCGCGCACGCCGCTGATGTCGGCGCTGCCGGCGATGCCGACCGGCGAAGTCATCGACAAGGCCTTCTACCCGCGCCTGACCGACCTTGGCCAGCGCCACCCGGTGACGCGCGGGCTCGACGGCTCCGCCACCGAGCCGCCGCGCTGGAGCCGCTGGTTCCGCACCATCGGCGTGCAGAATCCCGAGGGCCAGGTGGTGATGAAGGGCGCAGACAACCGGCCGCTGTTGCTGCTCGACCGCAAGGGCGAAGGCCGCGTCGGCATGCTGCTGTCCGACCAGGGCTGGCTCTGGGCGCGCGGCTTCGAGGGCGGCGGCCCGCATGTCCAGCTTTACCGGCGCATCGCCCATTGGTTGATGAAGGAGCCGGAACTCGAAGAGGAACGGCTGACCGCCGACGGGCGCGGCATGGTGCTGGAAATCCGCCGGCAGACCATGGCCGACGATCCCGGCACGGCCCAGGTCATCACTCCTTCCGGCAAGACCATGAGCGTCAAGCTCGACAAGTCGGAGCCCGGCGTGTTCCTCGGCAGCGTCCAGACCAGCGAGATCGGCCTCTACCAGATCGCCAATGGCGACCTGACCGCGCTTGCCCATGTCGGGCCGATCAACTCCCCGGAATTCGCCGATGTCGTTTCCACGACGGATCGCTTGAAGGCCCCAGCCGAAGCGACCGGCGGCAGCGTGCGGCGATTGACGACATCATCGGCGAGCGACATCGCCCTGCCCTCCATCGTGCCGGTGCGTTCCTCGGGCGAGGCCGCGGGCAGCGACTGGATAGGACTGCGCACCACCGACGACAGCGTACTGAAAGCGGTATCGCGTGTGCCCCTGTTCGGTGGCTTCCTCGGCCTCGGCCTGTTGCTCCTTGCGATAGGCTCGATGTGGTACCGCGAGGGACGGTAGCTTCCTTCTCCCCGTCACTATGCGGGGAGAAGGTGCCGGCAGGCGGATGAGGGGCAGCGCTGACCTCTGCGATATTGAATTTCGCCGTGCCCAACCGGTAGAAACCAGCCGTTGCGCGATGGCTCCCGGCGCTTCACGACATACGGCGTCTGCCGGGGACCCCGTTGCCTCCGGCAACTCCCCAGCGTTCGCGGTCTTTCATCGTGCCGCCGGCACGATGAATTCGCCTACGGCGAACCGACCACTCACTCCTCCGGTTCGGTCGTGAACATCAGCGGGTAGCCCTTGGCCTTGCCGGCGTCGGTCGCGCGCGTTGCCTTGGTCTCGGCGACATCCTTGGTGAAGACGGCGACAACGCAGACGCCACGGCGATGGGCGGTGATCATCACCCGGTGCGCCTGGTCCTCGCTCAGCTTGAACTCGCCCTTCAGCACCCTGACCACGAACTCGCGCGGCGTGAAGTCGTCGTTGAGAAGGATGACCTTGTAGAGCTTTGGCCGCTCGACCTGCGGCTTGACCTGAACACGGGGTTTTGTGGTGATCTCGGGCATCGGAAACCGGCAATTCCACGCTAATTCAAGTCAGGGAGGTGGCCGTCATTTTGCCACGGGCGGGCGCTGTCGTCCATTTCGCACGGTCACAACCCGGTTACCGGGCGACCACCGCCATTCATCCTATGTGGGAATTATCGACCGCTGTTCAACGGCCCTGTCGCCCGACCATGCGGCGCGATTGCGTTCCGGCCGCATCCTGGCGGCGCTCGCGCCATGCGACCGCCACCCAGGCGACGAAACAGATCAGCGTGGCGCTGGCCAGCACGATCATCAGCCAGTTTTGCAACGGCGTGATGTAGTCCCAGTCGCTGGAAATCTGAGGCGCGAAGAGCGAAGGCTCGGTGCGCCCGCTGGCCGGATCCGGAACCGGACTGGCGGTGAACAGGATCAATACCCTGGCCAGCGCGGAGACCACCAGGCCGCCGAGCACCATCGAGCGCAAAATGGACGAAGGCCGCGTGTTCATGCGGATAACCTTAGCGGGTGGCGATTGCGATCAGGTTAAAAATCGTCGCGACCCGTCGGATGGGTGTGTTGGGTTGCACGGATAGAAGAAGGCCGCTCCAGCCGAAGTCAACTGAAGCGGCCTTGTTCAGGCTAACGATGGAGTCCTGGGATCAGGGCTTCTTCGGAGCCATCTTCTTCGGGGCCATCTTGGTCTTCTTGACCGGGCACTTATGCGTCTTGGTCGCCTTGCAGGCTTTCTTCATGGAAGCCTTCTTCATCGGCGCCTTCATCGGCGCGGCAGTTGCCGGCGCGGTCGTGGTGGTGGTGGCGGCCGGAGCGGTGGTCGTCGTCTGGGCGTTGCCGAGAACCGGCATCGAGAAGGAGAGAGCGACGGCGAGACCGAGGGCGGAGAGAAGGGACTTGTTCATGGCTGGTTTCCTTTTTTTATGCGGGTCGGTAGTGAGTGTCACTGAGCCGGGTCGATCGGTGTCACTCCAAGCAGTTTCAAAGCGTTGGCGAGCATCCGGATCCCCTGCGCCTGTTTCTTGTTGGCGCAGAACCGGTTGCCCTTTCTCTGAAGTGCCTTTGCCGCGGTGACCTGCGTTGCCGTGGCGTGGGTTTCGAGGGCTTCGTCAAATTGGTGGCTGAGATTGGTGCAGCGTTCGGTCCGGGTGAGCACCTTTGCGTCCGATTGTTCGACCACGGCCGTGACGAGCGATATGCCGAGCACCGCACCCATCAGACTGATCGAGAACCTTTGCATTGGCTTTCCGTAACTCCGGGCACTAACGTCGCAGCCGTTCATGTGACCGCCACGTGACCACTTATGCCCCTGTATGTTTTCGCTAGTTTTTCCCGAATATAGAAATTTGTTTCTGAATTGTTTCTGGGAAATCGGGACTGAAATCCGGCCATCGCCACTGGCCAAGATATGGCCTGAATTCTATCGTGAGGGTGACGGAATGATGATTATGCAATTCATGATGACAGGCACCCTGTGAAATCAGACGCACACATACTGATCGTCGACGACGACAAGGGCATTCGCGACCTGCTTCAGGAGTTCTTCCAGAAGCGGGGACTGCGCACCACGGTGGCATCCGACGGCACGGAGATGGAGGCCATCCTGCGCCGCACGGCGGTCGATCTGATCATCCTGGACGTCATGCTGCCGGGAAAGAGCGGACTCGAGCTGTGCCGCGACATCCGCGCCAGCTATTCGACGCCGATCATCATGCTGACCGCGGTCACCGAGACCACCGACCGCGTGGTTGGCCTGGAGATGGGCGCCGACGACTATGTTCCCAAGCCCTTCGATCCGCGCGAATTGCTGGCCCGCATCCGCGCCGTGCTGAGGCGCCACGGCTCGGCCGAGCCGAAGCGCGCCACCACCAAGCAGATCTACCATTTCGCCGGCTGGACCATGGACTGTTCGCGCCGGCGGCTGATCGCGCCGGGCGACGTCCGGGTCGAGTTGACGATGGCGGAGTTCAACCTGCTGCAGACCTTCGTCAAGAGCGCGCAGCGCGTGCTGACCCGCGACCAACTGATCGAACTGTCGGGCGGTGACACCGACTACAGTTTCGACCGCAGCATCGACATTCTCGTGAGCCGCCTGCGGCGCAAGATGGAGGACGACCCCAAGACGCCGAAGCTGATCCTCACGGTGCGCAGCGGCGGCTACCAGTTCCTGCCCGAGACAACGTCCGAATGAGACGCTTCCTGCCGCAGACCCTGCCCGTCTGGGTGCTGCTCATCGTCATTGCCGGCCTGCTGATCAGCCAGGTCGCGACGCTATACATCGTGTCGCGCGATCGTGTGGCGGCCAACGACGTGGTCGACCTCTACCGGCTCAACGACCGCGCCTTCTCCCTGGTGCAACTGATGAGCGGCGCCACGCCCGAGCAGCGCAAGGCGACCGCGGCCGGCCTGTTCAATTCCGCCTACGCGCTGACCGTTTCGGACACGCCCGCCGTCACCTCGTCGATCGCCGGAGACGACGAACTGGCCGAACTCGAGGACATCATGGTCAGCCGGCTGTCGAAATTCGGCATCACCGATGCGCGCGTACGCCGCGATCCGGCGACGACCGATACCGATAGCACCGACGGCACGGTCGATGGCCCCGACATCGGCCAGGTGGAGCGCGACCTCCTGGCGCTGTCGGCCAACTTCGCCCAGAGCGACAAGCTGACGGCTTCGCTGCGCTTCGGTGACGGCCAGTGGCTCAACTTCACCGAACCCAACACGCCCGTCGGCCCGATACTGAGCGTCGACAGCCTGCCGCTGTATTCGCTGATCGCGGGCCTGGTGGTGATCATGTCGATCTGGTCTCTGCATCGGCTGACCGCGCCCTACCGCATGATGGAAACGGCGGTGAACCGCATCGGCAAGGACCTGAAGAGCCCGCCGATCGCCGAGAGCGGCAGCCGAGAGGTCCAGGCAGCCGCCAGGGCGATCAACGCCATGCAGGCCAGGCTGCGCGAATATGTCGAGGACCGCGAACACCTGGCCGCGGCACTCGCGCATGATCTGCGCACGCCGCTGACCAGGATGCGCCTGCGCCTGGAGTTGCTGCGCAAGTCGCCAGCGCGCGCCGCACTCGCCCATGACCTTGCCGACATCGAGGGCATAGCAAGTTCCGTCATCGACTTCGCCACCTTCGAGGTGACCGAGGAAAAGAGCGAGAGGATCGATTTCCTGTCGCTCGTGGAAGCCGTCGCCGACGGGTTCGAGACTGTAACGCTCGAGGATGACGAGGCGCATTCGCGCGGCCTGATCTGCATCGCGCGGCCGGTGGCGCTTCGCCGTTGCGTCACCAATCTCGTGCAGAATGCCGTGACCTACGGCAAGCGGGCGCACCTGACCCTGCAGCGGTCGGAAAACACCGTAACGCTCTCCATCCGGGACGAGGGCCCGGGCATACCGCAGGCTCAGATCGACTCGGTGTTCGGCTCGTTCGTCCGTCTTGAACAGTCCCGCAACCGCCAGACGGGCGGCCTTGGCCTTGGCCTGACGATTGCCCGCAACATCGCCCGCGGCGCGGGCGGCGACATCAGCCTGTCCAACTATCCCGGCGGCGGCCTGCTGACGCAGCTGCGCCTGCCGCTGGCGGCTTGACTATCTTGAAGCTCTCAGCCGCCTGGACGATAAATCGCGTAAGGACAAAGACTTAACTCAAAGCGGCATCCGTCTTGAAGCGATACGCTTCGGCGGGGGTATGCCCCCGTGCTCCTCAAAACGCCTTGCTGAGACGCACCTGGCCTCGGGCGGTGAAAGCGTTGTCGCTGCCATAACCGACCTCGAAACCACTATCCAACATGACGCCATGGCCGACCGCCGCCGCGACGTCCGCGCCGGCAAATCCGCGCACCGCCGTCTTTTTCTCACCGGAAGCAAAGGAGATGTCCTGGCCAAGCAGCGTGGCCGAAACGTCACCGCTGCTCTGGGCGATGCCGTCCAGGCCAGCCCGCAGGGTGGTCTGCCAGGCCTGGGTCGGCGTGGTCACTTGCGGCAATGCCAGCGCCAGTTGCCCGCGCACTTCGAACAAGTGAACGTCGCGCCGCGCAACCGCGAGATCGGCGGCGGAACCCGTTTCCGTATAGTCGCCGACAAAGAGACCCGCGTAACGCAGCCGCACGCTCGGCATCAGCGTACCCATGGCGACAGGAAGCCGCGTGCCGAGTGTCAGCGCCGGGCTGATGAAGGTGCCGTTGAAATCCGCCCGGGCCGTCTCGATACCCCCGAGCACGAGATTGTTGGCGACCTGGCGGCTGCTGCGTTCATAGAGGGCGCCGGCGATGAACGACAGGTTGGCAAAGCGTTGACCGGCGTCATAGCCGAGATAGCCGCCCCCGAACACGCTGCGATGGGTGATCTCCTGCGCGCTGTCGTCAACCTCGGTCTGTCCGGCAGCCGCGCCCACGAACACACCGCCGAGGAACCCGTCGTCCGAGCGCCTTTCCGCACCGACGACGACGCCGCCAAGCGCCTGGGTGAACCCGGCCGCGGCGCCTGAGCCATCCTGTGAACGGACCGCGCCGAATGTCGACAGCCAGGCGTCCGGTCCGGAACGTGGCCCAAGCACATCATTGTGCGGGGTAGCCAGACGCGTCTCGACAACACCGGTCACCGCGTCGGTAAGGTCTTCCACCAGCGACCCGGCACTGGCAAAGCCGGTGATGTCGACCACCGCCACCTGGTTGCCGTTGACGACGAAGGGCCGCCCCCCGGTCAGGATGGTCTGCGGAACACCGCCGCTTCCCGAAAAGGTCATGGCGGCGTTCAACGCCGGCCCGAAGCTGACCGTATTGCCGGATCCGTTGAAGACGATAGGCCCCTGGATGGCCGTGCCGGCCAGGAGGTTCAGCGTCGCATTGGACGCGCCGAACGAGATGGCCGTGCTCGTGCTGTCGTTGAAGTCGTTGAAGATAGTGCCGGAGTTGGTGATCACCGCGTTTCCGACCTGGGTGACTATGCCTGTCGATCCAGGCCCGAACGCGTAAACCGCGCCGCTGTTGACGATGAAAATATCATTGCCCCCTGCGCCTATGGCGGTGGCGCCATTTCCGGAAACCTCGATCGTCCCGGAATTGGTCAGGTTCAGGCCAGAGCTGCTTTGCCAACCTATGGCGAGGGCACCGTCCCCTTCGACTTGGATCAAGCCGCTGTTCACTATTGTCAGGTTGGGCTTGTCGCCAATTATACCCCCGACGCCTCCGATCGTGCCGGCGGAAACGTCAATCGTCCCGCTATTTTCCACATAGGCGTCGGAACCATCGCTGATGATGGCGAACGTGCCATCGCCGCTGGTTGCGATCAAGCCGCTGTTGACGATGTTCGCGTTGTCGCCCTCGGACACTATGCCGAAGGCTCCGGCGCCTCCCGCAAGAATGATACCGTTGCTGATGATCTTTGCGTTATCGCCCGTGGAATACACGCCGAAGCCACCGCCGCCAAACGTTCCGATGCCCCCGGAATTGGTCAGACGCTGGTCTGAATTCAGCATCTGCACCGCATTTTCGCCGGCGATGGATGTCTCGACTATTCCGCCACTATCGACGGTTCCGGTATCGCCGGCATTGTTCATGGTCTGCGGGCCGACATCCTGGCCATTGCCGACAGTGAAGCTCTGGGAAAATGCGGGGCCATCGCCAAGCGCCACCGCTGCGAAAAGCGATATCGCTACGGCTGCCTGAGCCCTTGTACGCAGCTTTAGTATCATCCCGCCCCTTGCGTATGTACGCATTGCCAAAACCCTGCACCGGTCGGACACGAAAGACAAGGTCAGGCCCGGGGCCAGTCCTGTATACCGGCAACCTTGTGTGGACTATCTGCAACACCGCGTCTTTGCAGGCTCGAGAGACTGTTGATGCCCGGATGGCACGTGTTTGGCCCGAATCGCCGGCAAACCGCCGAAGGCGGGGGAGAATGGCTACCGCCGCAACACCGCCGACAGAACGTCCCTGATGCCGATGGCGCCGACGAATCGCGACTGGTCGTCGAACAGCGCCACCGGAGCCGTCTGCGAGCGGTGCATGGCCAGCATCACCGTCTTCAACGGCGTGCCGGGATTGGCCCAGAACACCTGGGCGCCCTCCTCCGGCTGGGCCTCGACATCGGCGCAGGACACCCACACCGCCGGCTTGCCGTCGCGTTCGGCCGCCGCCACCAGCCCATGGTCGTCGATCTTGAAGCGCGTCGTCTTGCGCCGGTCGAGCCACACCCAGCCGTCGTCGCCATGTTCGAGATCGCGGCGGTCGCGCATCACGTTCCAGGCGGTGAGCACCGACAGCGGGTTCACATTGGCGATGAAGTCGCGGACATAGTCGTTGGCGGGGCGCAGCACGATATCTTCCGGCGCGCCGGTCTGCACGATGCGGCCGCCCTCCATGATGGTGATGTGGCTGCCGATCTTCAGCGCCTCCTCGAGGTCATGGCTGACGAAGATGATGGTCTTCTTCAGTTCGTCCTGCAGCTGCAGCAATTCATCCTGCAGCTTGGTGCGGATCAGCGGGTCGAGCGCCGAGAACGGCTCGTCCATCAAAAGGATCGGCGCTTCGGTGGCGAAGGCGCGCGCCAGGCCGACGCGCTGCTGCATGCCGCCGGAAAGCTCGTGGGCGTATTTCTTCGACCATTGTTCGAGATTGACCAGCTTAAGCTGCCTGTGCACGCGTTCCTTGCGCTCCGCTTCCGGCACGCCGGCGAGTTCCAGGCCAAGGCCGACATTTTCTTCCACAGTGCGCCACGGCAGCAGGCCGAACTGCTGGAACACCATGGCCACCTGCTTCTGCCGCAGCCGGCGCAGCGTTGCCTGGTCGCAGGTGACGACATCGACGGTCTTGTCGCCATCCTTGACCAGAACCTGCCCGCGCGACACCACGTTGAGCCGGTTGACCGCCCGCAGCAGCGTCGACTTGCCCGAACCGGACAGGCCCATCAGTACGGAGATCTCGCCCTCGTGCACGGTCAGGCTGGCGCCAGCACAGCCCAGCACATTGCCGGTCTTCTCGAGGATCTCGGCGCGGGTGGCGCCGGCGTCGATCAGCGCCAGGGATCCCGCCTGGTCGGCGCCGAAGACGATATCGACGTTCCTGAAATCGACAGCAATCGTCATTTCTTGCCTCCAACGCCAATGCGGGTCATCCGGTCGAGAACGATGGCGAGCACCACGATGGCAAGGCCAGCCTCAAGTCCAAGGTCGATCCTGCGCGAGCCCAGCGCGCGGTTGATTTCAGTGCCGAGACCGCCGGCGCCGATAAGAGCGGCGAAAACCACCATGGACAGCGACAGCATGATCGACTGCGTCAGGCCGGCCATGATGGTGGGCAACGCCGAAGGCAACTCCACCTTCCACAGCAGCTGGCTCTTGGTGGCGCCAAACGCCTCGCCGGCCTCGACGATGGCCTTGGGCACCGAGACCACGCCGAGATGGGTGAGCCGGACCGCCGTCGGAATGACGAAGATGATGGTGACGATGAGGCCGGGCGCGTTGCCGAGGCCGAACAGCGTCAGCACCGGGATCAGGTAGACGAAGGTCGGCAGCGTCTGCATCAGGTCGAGCACCGGCAGCATGACGCGGTAGACCTTCGGCTTGTGCGCGGCCCAGATGCCGAGCGGCACGCCGATGGCCATCGCCATCGCGGCGGCGGCGACGACCAGCACCAGGGTCTGCACCGTCTGCTTCCACAGGTTCTGGTTGATGATGAAGATCAGGCCGAGGAAGACGCCAATGGCCAGCGGCCTCGAGCGTTGCAGCAGCCAGGCGATCACGGCGATGATCAGTGCCAGCAGCACCGGTGGCACCAGAAGCAGGACGTTGACCAGGCCGTCGAGGAGGAAATTCAGGCCATTGGAGAAGGCCCTGAAGATCGTGTCGAAATTGTCGGTAAGGAAGCCGAAGAACGCCTTGCCCCAGGCGCCTATCGGGATCTTGTGATCGATCATGAATTGGGAAATCGGATCCATTTCACCCCTCTTCGTCCAGGAGCCGCCCTGCTCTCGGCTCGCGCAACGTCATCTTGTCACAGGATATGAAAAAGGGCAGCCTTTTCTAAGATGGCTGCCCTTTCTGGTTCGGCCTTGCCGAATTCAGTCGGCTCAGCTTCCGAGCGCGGTCTTGACCGCCGCTGCCGCGTCGCCGCCGTCGAAGGTGGTCACGCCGGCGAGCCAGGGGGCAATCGCATCCGGATTCTTCTTCAGCCAGGCGGTCGCCACCGTCTGGGCATCGCCACCCTTGAGGATGGCGTCCATCATCTCGCCTTCCATGGCCAGATTGAACTTCAGGTTGGCGATCAGCTTGCCGGCATTCGGGCACTCTGTGGTGTAGCCCTTGCGCACGTTGGTGAAGACCGTCGCTGCGCCGAAGCCGCTGTCGCCCATGCCGTCGAGATAGGTGATCTTCATGGCGCCCATCACCGGATGCGGGGTCCAGCCGAGGAAGGCGATCCACTCATTGTTCTTCATCGACTGCTCGGCCTGCGTCAGCATGCCGGCCTCGGAGGATTCGACCAGTTCGAAACCGTCGAGCTTGTCGGCGGGGTTCTTGATCATGTCGAGGATGATGCGGTTGCCGTCATTGCCGGCCTCGATGCCGTAAATCTTGCCGTTGAACTTGTCCTTGAACTTGCCGAGATCGGTCAGCGTCTTGACGCCGGCATCCGCGACATAGGTCGGCACGACGATGCCGTAGCCGGCACCGGTCAGGTTGGTGCTGATGGTCTCGACCGAGCCGTCGGCGGTGTAGTCCTTGATGTCGTTGGTCATCGACGGCATCCAGTTGCCGAGGAAGACATCAAGGTCCTTGTTCTTGAGCGACGCCATGGTGACCGGGACCGAAAGCTGGATCACCTTCGGCTCGTAGCCGAGCGCGGTGAGCAGCACCGAGGCGAGGCCGGTGGTTGCCTGGATATCGGTCCAGCCGACATCGGAGAGACGCACCGTCTTGCAGCTTGCCGCGTCACCGGCATAGGCGGCACTCGTGGACAGCAGAGCCGCAAGACCGAGCCCTGCGACGAAGGAATTCATACGCGACATAGTCATTCTCCCATTGTGATTCTTTGGCGGAGCGAAATTACGGTTTCTCTGCCCGCCTTGTTTCGTCAGCCAAACACCATTTTGGAGCGGTTTCAAGCCGCAAGGCAATCACGATCAACGGCGCGGACTGGCCGATCAGCGACACGCTTCCTGCTTTTCTTGTCGAAGGGCGGCGTTTTGTGGTGGACTGTCGAGGCGCCCCCTCCCCGCGCATCGGCAAGTCGGCTTAAAAGGCGGCATGGCAAAGCTCTACTTCAATTATGCGACGATGAATGCCGGCAAGACGACGATGCTGCTGCAGGCGTCGTACAATTACCGCGAGCGCGGTATGACGACGATGCTGTTCGTCGCCGGCCATTATCGCAAGGGCGACACCGGGCTGATCTCGTCGCGCATTGGGCTGGAGACCGAGGCCGAGATGTTCCGCGACGGCGACGACCTGTTCGCCAGGGTCGCCGAGCATCACGACCATACGACTGTGCATTGCGTCTTCGTCGACGAGGCGCAGTTCCTCGAGGAGGAACAGGTCTGGCAGCTTGCGCGCATCGCCGACCGGCTGAACATCCCGGTGATGTGCTACGGCCTGCGCACGGATTTCCAGGGCAAGCTGTTTTCCGGCTCGCGTGCGTTGCTGGCCATCGCCGACGATTTGCGCGAGGTGCGCACCATCTGCCGCTGCGGCCGCAAGGCGACGATGGTCGTGCGCCTCGGCGCCGACGGCAAGGTGGCCCGGCAGGGCGACCAGGTAGCGATCGGCAAGGACGTCTACGTCTCGCTCTGCCGCCGCCATTGGGAAGAAGAGATGGGCCGCGCGGCACCCGACGATTTCATCGGCTTCATGAAGTCCTGAACCGCCCTGCAGGTGCGGGCAACGTTTCCGCTCGCGACCGCGCCGACATCGACCTTCCGAGCGGCTTTGTTCGCCACGACCTGGCGCGGGACGCCTGAAATCCGTGAGAATGCAGCCTTTGTTAAGGGCTGCCTCCTATCTTGCGCTCCCAGCCAGAACTCGTCGGGGTCAGCCATGCTTCGAACCGTCCCGTCCGCCGGTGTCCTTCTCCTTGCCGGCACCCTCGCCGCCCATGCCGCCGGCGATGCCGCGCTGGGCAAGCAGGTCTTCAACAGATGCATCGCCTGCCATGAAGCGGCGACCGACCGCGACAAGGTCGGCCCGCATCTCCTGGGCGTCGTCGGCCGCACCGCCGGCACGGCCGAAAGTTTCCTTGGCCACTATTCGCAGGCGATGAAGAGCGCGGGAGCCGCTGGTCTCGTCTGGAACGAGGCGAACCTTGCCGAATATCTCAAGTCCCCCAAGCTGAAGGTCCCCGGCAACAAGATGTATTTTGGTGGCCTGAGCAGCGACGACGACATCGCCAATGTCATCGCCTATCTCAAGGCCGATCCCAAGCCCTGAGCAGGGCCGGCCTCGCCTGACACGCCAGGACTGCAACGGCTTGGTTCCCGGTTGAATTTCGCAGCGTCCGCACCGGTCAGGATCGACTGCCTTGCCGGCCCGGAAGTTCAATGGCAATTGAACTACGCTTAGCCGGGCAGCTAATCACGCCATGACCACGCTTCGACTGCCATTCAAGGGCGTGACGGATTTTTTTGTTTTCGGGCAAGCTCTTGTCTTGCGCCTTTCAATCGCCGGATGCCCCACATATATTCGCCGCTGTTCGCGATCAGCGACCTGATGCCGAAGCGGGAGGCCCCTATGGCGACATTGCAGAATTTCGATGCCGAAATAGCCAAGACCAAGCAGGTCGTGCAGGACATGCGCTCCAAGATCGAGCAATCCGGCACAGTGCTCGACACGCTCGCCACCGCCGACAAGAAGATCGGCGACGCCAATTTCGACATCGAGAATGCCCGCATCGAGGATGTGCTGAAACAGCAGAAGGTGATGGAGGGCAACATCGCCGACCTCATCATCGGGCTCGAGGACGCCACCAATGTCTTCGGCGCCGAATTCGAGAGCATGAAAAACTATTCGGGCTGGGAAAATTTCGTTGGCATTTTCTCGGCCCAGCGCAAGCAGCGCATGCGCACCGACCGCGTCCGCAACATGTCGCTGGCCGGCAATCTGCAGGAACTGCTGGCCAAGTCCGACACCATCGTCGGCATCCTGAAGGCGCAGAAGCAGATCCTCGACCAGCGCTACAAGACCTCCGAGGCCAGCCTGTCGCAGGTGATCGAGCGCCGCAAGACCACCATGTCCAACCTCGAAGCGGTGCAGAAGCGCATCGAGGAATTGAACCCGATGCTGCTCGACATCGAAAACAAGATCGCCGCGTCGACCAGCCAGAAGGATCGCACGGAGCTCGAGGGGGACCGTTCCAAGCTTGCCACCGAATACAATGAAAAGCAGGCCAAGGAGCAGGAACTGCTGGCCGAAAGCCAGACGCTGGAGCGCTACACCTCGATGTTCCAGACATTCGTGGATTCGCTCAACAACCAGATCGCCGCGCAGTCGACGCTGATCAACAAGCTGACCATCGATACCGAGCAGCGCATCGTGCTCTACAAGGCGCTGGAGGACTCGCTGAAGACCGCCGCCCAGCAGGACGTCGCCCACAAGATCAACACGCTGGGCAGCCGGGTAGACAACACGGCGGAAGAGACCATGGCCGGCATTGGCGCGGCCTCGCAGAAGCACATTGGCGACCTGCTGGAAATGCACGAGAAGAACATGGTGGCCAGCGCCGACATCCAGCGCCGCAAGAAGCTGGCCGACGACGCCTTTGCCCGCCGCTTCGACGACGTGCTGAAGAAGCACAACGCGGCCAACTACGTGCAGTCGTAATTGCCGCACTCCTCAGGGCCAATATCATGACCCCCGAAAACGACGCGGCGGCGCGATATTTCTCGGCCATCACGGCTGCACTTGCCGGCCTCGAAGTGTTCATGCGCGACGACCGCTCGCCGCTCTACCGGCATGGCATCGTCGCCGGCATCGTTGCCGAGTACATCGCCCGGCTCGACAAGTCGTTTTCCTGCTGGCGCAACCGGCTGGGCTTCATGGACACGTTCCGGATCTCGCGCGCCGAGAGCGGCTTTCCGGTGTTCCAGAACCTGCTCGAGTTGGAGAACGACCGCCGCCAGGCTGACAGCCGGATTGCCAACATTCCGCAGCCCGGCGAGTTGCGCGAGGAGATGGCCGACTTCATCCTGCGCCGCAAGGAATTCCCCGCCGCGCTGCAGAAGTCGATGGCCGAGCGGCTCTATCTGGAAGACGTCAGGAGCAAGGAGACCTTCGGCCCCTTCACGCTCGCGCGGACGGCCAAGGTCTCGGTCAATCCCAAGACCGGACGCCCCTATTATCTCGTCCACTGGGCGAGCTTCGACGGCAGCGCCAACCTGCCGCTGGTCTACATGGTGACGGTGGAGGATTCCTCCGAGGCGATGATCCGCCAGCTTGTCGACAGGAATGGAAAGCTGAACGACAAGGTCGACATCCCCTTGCCGGTCGACGGCCTGCTGAACCCAGAGCTTGCGCACCGTTTCGACGATTTCACCGAGAAGAATTCGGCCTACACGCTGTCGCCGGCGACCATTGCCGTCAACCTCGACAATGACTTTCCGGACCTGCATCCCAAGCAGCTGCGCCGCGTCGTGCTCGGCCCATTCTATTCGGCAGGGATTACCGACAACAATTCGACGGTGGCCGAGGTTCTGGCCAAGGTGCGCAAGCCGGACAATGCATGGCTGCTGACCTGGACCATCCAGGAGGTCTACTCCAAGGGCGAGAAACCCGGCCGCAAGGGCCTGTGGTCGAGCGAGCCGTCATCGGAAGAATTCTTCATCGACACCGATGACCTGGAAGCTGCCCGGCAGGGCGTCTCGAGCTACGAGAACCACGCCCTGATCCCGCACGAAGCCTACCAGGCGCTCTACGCCGCCGGCGAGGCACAGAAGATCTTTGCCGGCTACAAGGTCCACATCCTGTCGAACGGACAGGTGATCAGTGATGTTTGAGGCAAGCTTGGTTTCGGCTGCACTGCCCTTCTCGGAGAGGACAATCTGATGGACACCGGCCTGACCACCATTTCCGAGGCGGCGATCGAAAAGCATCGCGCCACCGCGCAAAGCTTCATCACCCGCATCGTCGTGCTTGAGGACCCGTCGCGCGGGTCCGGCACAGCACTCGCCGGCACCAACCGCCGCTTCGTCTCGACCGTTTCGGTCGGCTCGGTGCGCCGCACCAGCGAGGTCGAGCTGTCGAAGACCGTCGGCGCCGTTCATCCCGACGACCAGTTGCTGACCATCCCGCAGCACACACTTCTGTTTCGCGCACGGCGCGGCACGGCGATCGCGCTGGCCATTTCGGACATTTTCGCCGAGGGCTCCGATCTCGAAAGCCTGCAAGCCAGGAACGTCCGCGCGCCGCTTGAAGGCGACGACGCCGCCACCTTCAAGAAGCTTCTGTCGGCCTCGGCCTACATTTCCGCCTTCAGCCTCTCCTCCTATCTCTCCCAGCTGATCGACAGCGATGGCGAGGCGCCCAACGACACGCCCGAGCCGGACTTCCTGTTCGACACGCCGCAGGACGCGGTGAAGTCGATTCTCGCCGGCCTCGACAAGGCCATCGCAGGCTCGGCCGACGACACCGACCTGATGACCAGGGCGCGCGCCTTTGCCCGTGTCGCCATCGATGGACTACTGGCCAGAAAAGGCCGTTTCGACGGCATTGGCCCGTTCGAGAACGCCCATATCCGCATCGACGCCGATGATTTCACTCTCGACGGCTTCGACGTCGCACCCGGCAAGCGTTCCAGGCCGCTGGTCATGACCTTCAAGAAGCCCGAAGAGGTCGTCGGCAACCACATCGCCAAATACCAGTCGGTCAAGCTCGCCAAGATGCTGATGGCCTATGATTTCGAGCGCGAGCTGAACCCGTTTGTCGAGCTCGGCGGCTTCCTGTTCACCTTCATCGGCGACGGCGCGCCCGGCACCGGCAAGACGACGCTGATCCAGATGATCGCCGGGCTCGTCAACGATTACTGCCAGGTCGCCGGCTATCCCTTCGCCTATGAGAATTTCGGCGTCGACCAGATATCGTCCTACCAGGGCAAGTCCGGCCAGAACTGCCGCCAGTTCATCAACAACGTCCTGAACCCGCGCGTCATCGGCTTCGGCACCATCGACGATATCGACCAGGTCGCCGCGCGCCGTTCCGACGACCGTGCCTCCGCCGGCCAGCAGGAAATCACCGGTGTTTTGATGGATGCCTTCGCCGGCGCCTCCACCGTGGTGCGCGGCAACTGCTCCTTCGGCATGTTCTCGAACTATCCCGAAAACGTCGACGATGCGCTGCGCCAGCGCGCCGGCGCGCGATGGCTGGTCGACGGGCCACAGACCCGCGACGACTACATCGACATCTTCGTGCTGCTCGCCGGCAAGAATCACAAGATCCCGCTTGGCGACCACAAGCTCTACGCCGCGCAAGAGATCCAGCGCGCCGTGACCGAGGCCTATGAGGAGCATGAGAGGCCGCGGGAGGATGGCCTGATGCGGGTCTACGAGCGCTACATGAGGGAGAATGGCGAACCAAAGTCGATGGCCGACATCGGCACCTATCTGCACCTGATCAAGGCCGCCGAGCCGCGCTTCACCGGCCGCGCCATCAAGAACGTCACCGACGCCATCAAGATGCGCGCCATGGACATCGAGCTTCCCGACGAATGGTTCGAAAAGCCGGAAGCCTTCATGCACAAGGGCTATGACGACAAGAAAGCGATGATCGAGGACCTGCGCGGGCCGTTCTCGATGGAAATGGTCATGCAGGAAATCAACCGCTACGCCGACAGCGAGTTCCGCTATTCCGACAAATCCGACGACGCCGCCGTGGAAAAACTGCTGCGCGACGCAAGGCTGCGTGAGAGGGCAGGCCGCGAGATGGAGGAGATGAAGAAGAAGGGGCTTTGGAATGTGTGAGCGCAGCGGCTCTTCCTTCTCCCCGTGAACGGGGAGAAGGGAAGTTGAAACACGACCTCCTCCGCGACAATGACCTCATCTACGGCCGGCTGCTGACCGTCGACGAACCGCATCTCATCCAGCGCTACAACAAGGCGTTGGCCGCCTTCGGCAAGCAGCCGACCAAGCTTGAGAGCTTCGAGATCGATCGCACCGGCTTCTCGCCGCAGGTTGCCGAGGAATGTGGCGATTACGACTATCTCGATCCCGACGAGGTCAACCGCCGCTTCATCATCCTGACCCCGTCGCAGATCGACCTGCCGGTGGTCCACACCGCCTTCTCCAACACCTCGCAGCTGATGTTCGAGTTCATGACAAGGAACCAGCGCGCGATCGACGCGCTGACCATCAAGGATGTGATCTACGGCGAGATCGAGGATTCCGTCCCCAAGGTCAACGATATCGAGGACCTGCTGTCGATAAACCAGGTCGAGTTCAAGGTGCTGTCGGCCGAGGATGTGCTGGGCAAGGCCGCCGAGCTCGGCAAGCTCGTCGACCGGCTGAAGCAGGAGCCCGACGCCTGGCGCGACAATGCCATGCTGACCCGCATGGTGCAGTTGGCAAAGGTCTGCGGCGACATCCGCGAGAACGCGCTGGTGCCAGACCAGGTGATCTTCCGCCACAATGCCTATTGGACCAGCCATTTCGGCGGCCTGTACGTGTTCGTCGATCCCGATATGACGACGGTGATCGGCGATCCGGCGGCGCCCGGCTTTCGCCGCTCGCGGCCTTGGCAGGTGAGCTACCTGTCGATCAGGGATGCCGACAAGGTGTTCAGGTTCCTCGCCACCACCGGCCGCATCGAGCTGCCGCGCGCCTCATGGATCGAGGCATCCGGCTATCTCGAGCATCGCGCCGAAATGATCGTCCGCGCGCTGATCCGCGACGCCGAGCCGGACCGCAATCTGACCGACGTCGACAAGGTCTGGCTGCAGGCCTGGATCCAGAACCATGCCGACCTGATCACCAGCGACGGCAACTTTCCCTTCCTCAACGCCGCCAAGCGCGAGATCGCCCAACTCGGCCAATTGAGGATCGATGATGTATCGCCGCGGCAGCGCTTCCTGGTCATCCGGGCAAAGCCCGATCACCCGGACGCCTGGCTGACCAACCGCCTGATCTCCGATTTCGTTCCGACGGATTTCGTCTCGCGCTACATCTTCAACAAGGACGGCTTCTACAAGGATTATGAAGGCTTTAGCGACGCCTGGCGATCGCATGTTGTGGACGTTTTGAAAACCACATATCTGAAAGACAAGGTGGCGTTCCGCACCCGCCTTTATGGCCTGACTGACTAGGGGGACATTGCCATGCTTGATCCGATCGTGAACTTCGTCACCCTGATTTTCCAATGGATAGGCCGCGGCCTCGGCTTTGCGATCGGCGTCATCCTGTGGCCGTTCATGTGGGCCGGGCGCTGGTATGTTCAACGCGGCTGGATCCTCAAGGCCATCGTCGGCGCCGCACTTCTGGTGTTGATCGGCCTGTACGGCAATTTCTTCTACGCCACCCAGTGGTGGAACAATTTCAACCCGAATTATCCCGATACCTACAGTTTCGACAAACGCAACGTCTCCGCCGGCGAGCAGGTGGCGGCTGGTGCCGGAACCGACACCGCCAAGACATGCGGAAACTCGGGCATAGCCCAGGTGGCGGCCGACCTGACCGACTTCAACGTCAACCAGAATGCCTGGGTGTCGTCGATGATCCTCTACAAGCTCGGCCTCTTCGGCATCGATTGGGACAGCACACCGTTCTTCGACAACAAGGCATCGTTCCAGCGCGGTATCAACCAGGCGGTTCGGCGCACCGCGACCGAACTCGCTGACAATCTCGGCCGCGTGCGCACCACCTCGCAGATCGACAGCAATCTCCAGGAAGCCCGCGGCCAGCTGCAGTATGACGAATCCATCTGGTACATCAGCCGCAACGGCATGACGGCGACGACGCCCAGCGTTTATAGACGCGCGATTGCCAATTTGCGCGCCTTCAATTCCCGGCTGGAAACTTGCCAGACGGTGTTCGATGCCCGCGCCGACAATCTCAAGCAGTATATCGACCGTATCGCCAGCGATATCGGCTCGACCTCGGCCATCCTCAAGGACCGGGCCGAGCACTACAACAATGGCTGGTTCGATTTCCGCGCCGACGACCGCTACTGGTTCGCCTATGGCCAGCTCTACGCCTATTACGGGCTGATGAAGGGCGCACAGGCCGACTTCGAGGATGTGATCAAGGAAAAGCACCTGCAGAACCTCTGGGACACGATGGATCAGCAATTCACCTCGGCGCTGCGCATCCAGCCCTTCATCATCGCCAATGGCCGCGAGGATGGCTGGATTTTCCCGACGCATCTGACGACGATGGGCTTCTACGTTCTCAGGGTCCGCTCCAACCTGGTCGAAATCAGCAACGTGCTGACGCAGTAGCGGTGTCCACGGGCGACATGGCGATGGCGAATTTGCGCCCTCCCCTCTGTCGCATTCCGTGCATTGTGCGGCTGTTTTGAGACGGCGGAACGTCTCGTGCTCTGGCTTCTATACGGCGCGGCAACCGGCACGAGAAGAACCGCTGACAGGTCCGTCGGCTGCAGAGAAATTTTTCTTCATAGGAAACATAGTTGCATGCAAGTTGACGCCGCGGCAGCGACAGGGTTAGAACATGCCCTCGCGCCCGCGGGCCGTTTCCAACATGCTTGCGATAGAGATCAACCCGTCCCCTCCACCGACCAATCTGAAGGAAAGCCGTCATGGCCGAAGTGAAGTCCGACATCGAGATCGCGCGCGGCGCCAAGAAGAAGCAGATCCAGGAGATCGGCCAGAAGATCGGCATCCCGACCGAACATCTGCTGCCCTACGGCCACGACAAGGCGAAGATCTCCGCCGAGTTCATCAAGTCGGTAAAGGGCAACAAGGACGGCAAGCTGATCCTCGTTACCGCCATCAACCCGACGCCGGCCGGCGAAGGCAAGACAACCACCACGGTCGGCCTCGGTGATGGCCTCAACCGCATCGGCAAGAAGGCCATCGTCTGCATCCGCGAGGCCTCGCTCGGCCCGAATTTCGGCGTCAAGGGCGGTGCCGCCGGCGGCGGCTACGCGCAGGTCGTGCCTATGGAGGACATGAACCTCCACTTCACCGGCGACTTCCACGCCATCACCACGGCGCACAACCTGTTGTCGGCCCTGATCGACAACCACATCTATTGGGGCAATGAACTCGGCATCGACACGCGCCGCGTCGTGTGGCGCCGCGTCATGGACATGAACGACCGCGCATTGCGCGAAATCATCTGCTCGCTCGGCGGCGTCGCCAACGGTTTCCCGCGCGAAGGCGGCTTCGACATCACCGTCGCCTCGGAAGTGATGGCCATCCTTTGCCTCGCCACCGACCTCAAGGACCTGGAAAAGCGCCTCGGCGACATCATCGTCGCCTATCGCCGCGACAAGTCGCCGGTCTATGCCCGTGACCTCAAGGCCGACGGCGCCATGGCCGTGCTGCTCAAGGACGCCATGCAGCCCAACCTCGTGCAGACGCTGGAGAACAACCCTGCTTTCGTGCATGGCGGCCCGTTCGCCAACATCGCGCATGGCTGCAACTCGGTCGTCGCCACCACGACGGCGCTGAAGCTCGCCGACTATGTCGTCACCGAAGCCGGCTTCGGCGCCGATCTCGGTGCTGAAAAGTTCTTCGACATCAAGTGCCGCAAGGCGGGCCTGAAGCCGGCGGCCGCCGTCATCGTCGCCACAGTGCGCGCCATGAAGATGAATGGCGGCGTCAAGAAGGAAGACCTTGGCAAGGAAAACGTCGAGGCGGTGAAGAAGGGCTGCGCCAACCTTGGCCGCCACATCGAGAACATCCGCCAGTTCGGCGTGCCGGCGGTGGTCGCCATCAACCACTTCTATTCCGACACCGACGCCGAAATCCAGGCGATGAAAGAGTACGTCGCCTCGATGGGCGAAGAGGCGATCCTGTGCAAGCATTGGGCCAATGGCTCGGCCGGTATCGAGGATCTCGCCAACAAGGTGGTGGCACTGGCCGAGTCCGGCGCCTCGCAGTTCGCGCCGCTCTATCCCGATGAAATGCCGCTGTTCGAGAAGATCAACACCATCGTCCAGCGCATCTATCGCGGTTCGGAGGCCATCGCCGACAAGTCGGTGCGCGACCAGCTCAAGGCCTGGGAAGACGCCGGCTACGGCAAATTGCCGGTCTGCATGGCCAAGACCCAGTACTCGTTCTCGACCGACCCGAACCTGCGCGGCGCGCCGACCGGCCACACCGTGCCCGTCCGCGAGGTCAGGCTCTCGGCCGGCGCCGGCTTCGTCGTCGTCATCTGCGGCGAGGTCATGACCATGCCCGGCCTGCCCAAGGCGCCGTCCTCGGAAAAGATCTTCCTCAACGAAGCCGGCCAGATCGAAGGCCTGTTCTAGGACTATCCAGGACGACAAACGACAAGGGCGCCGCGGCAACGCGACGCCCTTTCTGTTTCCGGAGATTCTACGCAGCGTTGCGCGCCAATGCCCGCTGGTTGGAAGCATGGATCGTATCGCGCTTTGGCAAGGCGCCGGTCTTCAGGCACTCGACCCATTCGGCGGTCTTGAGCACCGCCGCGAAGCGCGACTGCAGGATAACGGTCACGACGCGGTGGATCTCCTCGGCTGACGCATAGCCGGCGCTGTTGGCGTAGGGCAGCGAGCCGGTCGCGTCGGACAGGAACTCGACGGCAAACCCCATATGCACGGCGTGGATGATGGTCGACAGGTCGCAATTATGCGTCATGTAGCCGACGACCGTGATCGTATCGATGGCGTTGGCGCGCAGCCACTCTTCGAGGTCCGTGCCGGTAAAGGCGGAAGGCAGGTTCTTCTCGACATAATGGTCGCGGTGCCGGCTGGCGATTTCGGGGTGCAGCTCACCGCCATGGCTGCCCTTGGCGAAGATCGGCGACGTCTCGGGAGCCATCTGCTTGATCACGACCACCTTGACGCCAGCCTCCGTGGCGGCATCCATCGCGCCAGCCACATTGACGACGCTGTCCCGGAACGGCGGATGCTGGATGGCGAGATTGCCGCCATCATAGTCGTTCTGGACATCGATGACGATGAGCGCGCGGCGCGGTGCCTTGCCGTTGACTGGTTCCGACATGGTGGTTGTCCTTTCCCGTGGGCTTGATTGGATTGGGTAAGGATAGAGCCGGCGGCGCGCGGCCGAAAGTGGCCTGATTGACATCATACGAAAGAATTGGGACAATCGGATTTCACGTTCCTTGGTGCCCATATGTCCAATCCAGTTATTGCCGTCCTTGCCTTCGACGGCATCAGCCCGTTCCATCTGTCCGTTCCATGCCTTGTCTTCGGCGAGGACAGGACGGCGCTTGGTCTGCCGCGCTTTGATTTCCGCATCTGCGCGCTCAAGGCCGGCCCCATCCATACCGAAGCCGGACTGACCGTCACCGCGCCGCATGGGCTGGACGGGCTCGACGGCGCCGAGATCGTTATCGTCCCAAGCTGGCATGATCTCGACGAGCCGCCATCGCCGCCGCTGGTGGAGGCGCTGCGCCGGGCGCACCGGCGGGGTGCGTTGATTGTCGGCCTGTGTCTCGGCACCTTTGCCATTGCCGCTGCCGGCCTGCTTTCGGGGCGCCGTGCCGCGACGCACTGGGCGTACTGCGATCAACTTCAGCGGCTGCATCCCGATATCGCTGTCGATGCCGCGGTGCTCTATGTCGACAATGGCGATATCGTGACCTCGGCCGGCGTAGCCGCCGGCCTCGACTGCTGTCTCCACATCGTGCGAGCGCGCTATGGCGCCGAAGCGGCACTTCGGCTTGCGCGCCAGATTGTGCTTTCCCCGCACCGGCAGGGCGGGCAGGCGCAATTCATCGAGCATCCGGTGGCAAGGGGCGCGGACGCCGACCGTTTCACCCAGGCTCTCGACGCGGTTCGCGCGACGCTGGGCGAGACGCACAGCCTGGACAGCGTCGCCGAGGCGGCCGGCCTGACCCGGCGCACCTTCACCCGCCGCTTTCAGAAATCCATCGGCACCAGCTTCGGCGATTGGCTGACCGGCCAGCGGATTGAACTGGCGCAGCGTCTGCTGGAAGCCACGGATAAGTCCATGGACATCGTGGCCTTTGAAGCCGGCTTCGGCAGCGCCACGTCGCTGCGCCAGCATTTCGCCGCGAGGCTGAGGACGTCGCCGGCGCAATACCAGCGCGAATTCTCCAGGCGAGCCGATCAGCACGAGCCGATGGCGCACACGCTCGCGTCCTGATCTGCTCAACCGCGTCCGAGCGGCCGCGCGGGATTGCCGACGACGGTGGTATTGGCAGGTACGTCGCGGGTCACCACCGCACCCGCGCCCACGATGGCGCCCTCGCCTATGGTCACGCCGCCGAGGATGATGGCGCCGCCGCCGATCCAGGCGCTGGCGCCGATCTCGACCGGCCTGGCGATCTCCAGCCCTGCTTGCCGCCCGACCGCTTCCTTGTGATGTTCGGCGCAGTAGATCTGCACATTGGGGCCGAGGAGCGTCCCCTTGCCGATGCGAACCGTCGCCGTGTCCAGTATGGTGCAGCCGGCATTGAGGAAGACGCCGTCGCCGAGATGGATGTTGAAGCCATAGGCGCAGTGGAACGGCGCCTCGATACGGGCGCGTTCGCCCGCACCGCCAAGCAGTGCCTTAAGGGTCGGCCCCAGGTTGCCGCGCTGACGGGGCGGGAGGGAATTGTGCTCGAACACCGCATCCGCGGCGGCACCGCGCAGCGCTTCCAGCTCGGCGTCGAGGCAAGTATACCAAGCACCCTGAGCCATCCTTGCGCGCTCGCTGTCAGCCATGCCGTGCCCTCCTGTTGTCCCGCACGCAGAACACACTCCGTGCTGGCGGGAAAGCGCCACGAGCGACTTCGCCGCTGGTCAAATGCGGGGCTTATGTTAGCTTGCCTTTGCTGGACTTGGCGTCCGGCATGGAGGGGACAAACCATGCTGTACATTCTTGCACTGCTGATCGGCGTCATCGCCGGACTGCGCACCATGACGGCGCCGGCCGCCATTGCCTGGGGCGCCTGGCTCGGCTGGCTGCCAGTTGCCGGCACATGGGCAAGCTTCGTGGGCCACTGGGCCACCGTCGGCATCTTCACCATCCTGGCCCTCGCCGAACTGGTCGCCGATCAGTTGCCGTCGACACCGAGCCGGAAAACCCCGCCGCAATTCGGTGCGCGCATCATCATGGGCGCCTTCACCGGCGCGGTCATCGGCGCTACCGGCGGTTCCACCATCGGGGGCCTCGTCGCCGGCGTCATCGGCGCTGTCATCGGTACGCTGGGCGGCGCCGAAGCACGCGCCCGGCTGGCGGACGCCTTCGGCAAGGACCAGCCCGCCGCCTTCATCGAGGACGCGGTGGCGATCATCTGCGGCCTGCTGATCGTGGCCGCGCTGAGATGACGGCAAAGGCGTTCGACGCCATCATCATCGGCTGCGGCCAGGCCGGCCCGCCGCTGGCCGGGCGCCTTTCGGCGGCCGGCATGAGCGTCGCGCTGATCGAGCGCAAGCTGGTCGGCGGCACCTGCGTCAACACCGGCTGCATGCCCACCAAGACCATGGTCGCAAGCGCCTATGCCGCGCATCTGGCTCGGCGTGCGGCGGATTATGGCGTGACGTTCCCTGGTCCCCTCGGGGTTGATTATCAGCGGATCAAGGCGCGCAAGGACAAGGTGTCGAACGACGCCCGTACCGGGCTGGAGGCCTGGATCGCCGGCTTGGACAATTGCACGCTCTATCGCGGCCATGCGCGTTTCGAATCCGCCTACACGGTGCGTGTCGGCGATGACCTGCTGACGTCCGAAAAAATCTTCCTCAACACCGGCGGCCGAGCCTCGGTGCCCGACCTGCCCGGCATCCACGACATCGACTACCTGACCAATTCGTCGATGATGGATCTCGACGTGCTGCCGCGCCATCTCGTGGTCGTCGGCGGCAGCTACATCTCACTCGAATTCGCGCAGATGTTCCGCCGCTTCGGCTCCGAGGTCACGGTCATCGAGAAGGCGCCCCGGCTGACCGGCCGCGAGGACGAGGACGTCTCGGCCGCCATCCTGTCGATCCTCGAAAACGAAGGCATCGTCGTCCACACCGGTGCCGACGACATCGGCTTCGCCAGACAAAGCGGGGATGTTACCGTGACCTTCTCGGCTGGCAAGCCACCGGCGGTTGGGTCGCACGTGCTGCTGGCGCTTGGCCGGGTCCCCAACACCGACGATCTCGGCCTCGACAAGGCCGGCGTCGAACTCGACAAGCGCGGATTCGTCACCGTTGACGACCAGTTGCGCACCAGCGTGCCCGGCATCTGGGCAATGGGCGACTGCAACGGCAAGGGCGCCTTCACCCACACCTCCTACAACGACTACGAGATCGTCGCCGCCAACCTGCTCGACAACGATCCGCGAAAGGTCAGCGATCGCATCGAAGCCTATGCGCTCTACATCGATCCGCCGCTCGGCCGCTGCGGCATGACCGAGACGGCGGTGCGCAAGTCAGGGCGCCCCGCGCTGGTCGGCCAGCGGCCGATGACCCGTGTCGGCCGTGCCGTCGAAAAAGGCGAGACGCAAGGCTTCATGAGGATACTGGTGGATGCCGAGAGCCGGCAGATCCTTGGCTGCTCGGTGCTTGGCCCCGGCGGCGACGAGGCGGTGCATTGCGTGCTCGACCTCATGTACGCCAAGGCGCCCGTCGACACGCTCGCGCGTGCGGTACACATTCACCCCACCGTCTCGGAGCTTTTGCCCACCATCGCGCAGGAGCTGAAGCCGCTGGTCTGATGCATGTCGCCCAAGGCTGCGCCCCGGCTTTGTCGCCCAAAAGTGCGCGCGGTTTTGGGGAAACGACATGCATAAAACCAAGACTTGAAGCGCGTCGCATGAGCCTTCGACGCGCTTCAGGCGCTCCTACTCCGCGTCCTCTTGCGCGACCAGCATCGTCTCGAGCCGCTCCAGCACGCCAACCGAATTTCGCAATTCGGCGTCGCCGACATCCTTGAGCAGGTCGGCCCGCAGCACCGCCAGGAGGCGTTCGATCTCGGTCACCCGGCTGCGCCCGGCATCGGTCAGCGACAGGATCTTCGCCCGCCGGTCGGCGGGATCCTCGGCGCGTGTCACCAGCCCTTCTTCCATCAAGAGGTCGACGATGCGAACCAGTGACGGGCCCTCGAAGCCCAGCTGATCGGCAAGCACGCCCTGGCGGATGTTGTCGCCGAGCCGCGACAGCATCACCAGCGGCATGGCGGTGGCATGCGACAGGCCGCAATCGTCGAGCGCCTTGTCGGCGGCGCGACGCCACAGCCTGGCGACTGAGATAACCAATAGGCCAAATCTGGCACGATCCGGGTCTTGCTTGGACATGGCAATACAGATAGCATGCTATCTATTAGGTTGCGATAAAATTCTTTTCCTGGCGAAGCCCCCGTCGCCTAAACCGGAAGCCGACGACCTCACATCCCAGATCGCCCTGACGGCCCTTTAAGCCGCCGCGACCGCGAGGCGCCCGCATCCGGACAAGCGTGAGGATCGACATGTCAGAACAAGATTCCAACAGATCCGGCGGCATCTGGCTGCTCGTGCTTTTCGGCCTGGTCCTGATGATCATCGGCCTGCCGCTGCTGTATGGCGGCGTTCAACTGGTCGGCCTCGGCGGCTCCTGGTACTACGCGGCGGCCGGTGTCGGCATCATCATTTCCGGTTTCCTCTTCGTCTTGCGCCGGCAGGCGGGCTTCTGGCTCTACATTTTGGTCTTCCTCGCCACCATCGCCTGGGCGCTCTGGGAAGCCGGCCTGAATTTCTGGCCGCTGGTGCCACGTCTGGTCGCGCCCGCCGTGCTCGCGGTCGTCGCCCTTCTGCTGGCGCCGCTGTTTCCGTCATCGCGTGGCGGCAAGCGGGGTCCCTTTGCCTTCGCCGGCCTTCTCGTGCTGGCGCTGATCGCAACCGGGACCTATGCCTTTCAGCCACATGGGGTGATCCGCGACACGGTGGCTGCAACCACCACCGCGCCCGTTCCGGTCGCCGCGACGTCGAACGCCGACTGGCGCCATTACGGCCGCACGCCCGCCGGCACGCGATATGCGCCGATCGACCAGATCAACAAGGACAATGTGAAAGACCTGAAGGTCGCCTGGACTTTCCGGACCGGCGATATCCCGACCAAGGGCGCGGAAGACCAGAACACGCCGCTGCAGGTGGGCGACACCGTCTACACCTGCTCTTCGCATAACATCGTCAATGCGCTCAATGCCGAGACCGGCGAACCGCGCTGGAAATTCGATCCCAAGGCGTCGGCGCCGCTGTGGCAGCGCTGCCGTGGCGTGAGCTACTACGAGACCAGTGCCGTGGCGACGGACCCCGCCGCCGAGGGCACCACGACGACGGCACCAGCCCCCGCATCGGCGGCATGCGCCGGCCGCATCGTCATGACGACCATCGATGCCCGGCTGATGGAGATCGACGCCAAGACCGGCCAGCCCTGCCAGGAGTTCGGCCAGGGCGGCAGCGTCGACCTCAAGCAGGGCATGGGCGAGGTCAAGCCCGGCTTCTACTTCCAGACCTCGGCCCCCACCGTCATGCGCGACCTCATCATGATCGGCGGCTGGGTCTGGGACAATGTCGAGACGGGCGAACCGTCCGGCGCCATCCGCGCCTTCAGCGCCAGGACCGGCGAACTGGTCTGGGCATGGGACCTCGGCAATCCCGCCATCACCAAGCTTCCGCCCGCAGGCCAGAGCTACACGCGCGGCACGCCCAACGTCTGGTCGACGCCGAGCTATGACGACGCGCTCGGCCTCGTCTATCTGCCGACCGGCAACGCCACGCCGGATTTCTTCGGCGGCGAACGCAGCAAGGCGGCGGAAGATTACACCGCCTCGGTCGTGGCGCTCGACATCGCCACTGGCCGCGAGCGCTGGAAATTCCAGACCGTGCATCACGATCTGTGGGACTACGACCTCCCCTCGCAGCCGGCCCTCTATGACGTGCCGGACGGCAAGGGCGGCAAGGTGCCGGCGCTGATCCAGGTGACCAAGCGCGGCCAGATCTTCATGCTCGATCGCCGCGACGGCAAGCCGATCGCCGAGGTGCGGGAAAAGCCGGTGCCACGGACTGGCGGCGCCAAGGAAGATTTCCTGTCGCCGACCCAGCCCTATTCGGTCGGAATGCCTTCAATCGGCACCGAGCCCTTCACCGAAGCCCGCATGTGGGGTGCCACCCCCTTCGACCAGCTCTACTGCCGCATCGGCTTCAGGAAGCTGCGCTATGATGGCGAGTTCACGCCGCCAGGTCTTACTCGATCGCTGCAATATCCCGGCTATTATGGCGGCATGAATTGGGGAAGCGCCTCTGTCGACGAGGCGAATGGCACCCTGATCGTAAACGATATCCGCATGCCGCAATTCGTGCAGTTGCTGCCGCGCGCGCAGGCCGACACCTATGGCCCGTCGGCCGCTCATGACGGGCTGGGAACACAGCTCGGCACGCCCTACGGAGCGCTGAAAAACGGCTTCATGTCGCCGCTCGGCGTGCCCTGCCACCAGCCGCCATACGGCACCATCAGCGCCATCGACCTGAACACGCGCAAGCTCGTCTGGCAGGTGCCCGCGGGCACGCTGCAGGACACCGGCCCGCTCGGAATGAAGACCGGCCTGCCGATCCCCGTTGGCATGCCCTCGCTCGGTGGGCCGATAACCACGGCCGGCGGGCTCGTCTTCTATGCCGGCACGCAGGACTACTATCTGCGCGCCATCGACGTCGCCACCGGCGAGGAACTCTGGAAAGGCCGGCTGCCGGTCGGCGCGCAGGCGACACCGATGACCTACACCTCGCCGGAAAGCGGCCGCCAGTTTGTCGTTGTTTCGGCCGGGGGCGCGCGCCAGTCCCCCGACCGCGGCGACTACATCATCGCCTATGCCTTGCCGAAAAAGGACTGAGCCGGGAAAGCTCGCCTTTCTTCCATGGATGAACCGAAGCGGGGCGCGCGGGCGCCCCGTTTCATCTCTGCCCTTGACTTTCTGCATTGCTGCATTGCGGCAATGTGTATTGCGCACAGCGGGCATCCTCGCGCAGTCTCCGATTGAACCGATTCATTCTGGACGTCCCATGCCCCTGCCGATCCTTGCGCTTGCCATCGCGTCCTTCTGCATCGGCACCACCGAATTCGTCATCATGGGCCTGCTGCCGGAGGTCGCCGCCGACCTCCACGTGACGATCCCGGCCGCCGGCCTTCTGGTCACCGGCTATGCGCTGGGTGTCGTCTTCGGCGCGCCGATCGTCGCGATGGCCACCGCGCATCTGCCGCGCAAGCCGGTGCTGGTCGGGCTGACCGCTTCGTTCGTCGTTGGCAACCTGCTTTGCGCTATCGCGCCCGACTATTGGACACTGATGGCCGCGCGCGTCTTCACCGCCTTTGGCCACGGCGCATTTTTCGGCATCGGTTCGGTGGTCGCGGCGAGTCTTGTGCCGCGCAACAAGCGCGCCAGCGCCATGGCACTCATGTTCGCCGGACTGACGCTGTCCAACATTCTGGGCGTCCCCGCGGGCACCGCCCTTGGCGAAGCCTTCGGCTGGCGCTCCACCTTCATCGCCGTGGTCGGCATCGGACTGCTCTCGGTGGCGGCCATCGCGTGGCTGGTGCCAGCCGATGTCGCCGAGCCGAGCGGCGGCGGCCTGCGCGGCGAGCTACGCGTTCTGCGCAAGCTGCAGGTATGGCTGGCGATGCTGATCGCGGCCTTGGCCTCGGCCAGCCTGTTCGCAGTCTTCACCTACATCAAGCCCTACCTCACCGAAGTATCCGGTCTCTCCACCGCCGCCGTCACCTGGGTGCTCCTGCTGTTTGGCGCCGGCATGACCATCGGCAACATCATCGGCGGCCGGCTGGCCGACTGGAAGCTGATGCCGACGGTGATCGGCACGCTTTTGTTGATGGCCGTGCTGTTTGTCTTCTTCATGGAGTTCGGCGCGATCGCAAGCGTCGCCATCGGCATCGTCTTCCTGTGGGGGCTGCTGATCTTCGTCGTCGTGCCGCCCTTGCAGATCCGCGTCGTCGAGGCGGCATCCGAGGGGCCGAATCTCGCGGCCACGCTGAACCAGGGCGCGTTCAATGTCGGCAATGCCAGCGGTGCCTGGATCGGCGGCGTCGCGCTGTCCTGGGGCGTCTCCTACGCCAACCTGCCACTGGTCGGCGCGGCCCTCGCCTTGCTGGCGGTCACGGTCGCGGTGCTGTCGCAGACGCTGGATCGCCGCATGCCGGTGGCGCAACCCGCCGAATAGTGCGCCCATGGTCAGACAGACTGGACCACTCGACAACGGCCCCGTCGAGGGGCATGTCTCTCCCCCTGCCGAAGGAGGATGTCATGCAGAAATCGATCGAACGCGTCGCCGGCGAAGCCGAGGGCGTCTCCTACGAATTTCCGGTGTTCCGGTTCGCGGGAACCGACAAATCAGCGCCCTCGGCCTACCTGCAGGCAGCCCTCCATGCAGGCGAACTGCCGGGCGTCGTCGCCATCGACGCACTGATGCCGATGCTCGACAAGGCTGAAGCCGAAGGCCGCATCAAGGGCTCCTTGACGATCGTGCCCTGGGCCAATCCGATCGGTCGCGCCCAGTATCATTTCGGCGAACATCAGGGTCGCTTCCATCTGGGCACCCGCACCAATTTCAACCGCGGCTTTCCGCTGTTGCCCGCGCCGGATGTCGCGCTTTTGCCGGACACCACGCTTGCCACGGCGGACCAGCGGCTGAAGACCCGGCTGGTGCAGTTGTCGCTCGGCCACGACATCGTGCTCGACCTGCATTGCGACGATGAGGGCCTCGCTTATCTCTACATCCACACCAGCCTGTGGCCGGCCATGGCCGACTGCGCCGCCGCCATGGGCGTCGATGGGGTGCTTCTGTGGAGCGAAGACACCGATGGCACGTTCGAGGGTGCGGCGATCATGCCCTATCAGAACGCGGCGGCCGATGTGGCGAAGTTCGACCGCCGCGTCGCCACCACGGTCGAATATCGCGGCATCCTCGATGTTGACGGCGCCCTGGCCGCCGCCGACGCCGAAGGCCTCTATCGCCTGCTGGTGACGCGCGGCGTGATCGCCGATCCGGCTGTGCCCGCGCCCGGCCCGTTCAAGGGCGTCGTGGCCCCGCTCGAGAACATCGACATGATGCCGGCGCCCAGGGCTGGCGCCGTCCTCTATGATGTGAAGCCCGGCGATCGTGTCGCCAAGGGCGCGCGCCTCGCCACCGTCGTCCATACGCCGGGCGAGGCCGGCGGCCGCACGGAAGTGCTCGCGCCGCAGGACGGCATCATCCTGACCCGCCGCTCGCGCCGCATCATCCGCGCCGGCGAGGATCTCCTGAAGCTGGTCGGCGACAAGAAGAGCGCCGACGCCAGGTCCGGGACGCTGGAGGACTGAGGCATCCGACCCTCAAATCGAAATGCTCAAGGGCGCGTTGATATTCAGGTCAGGCCGAGTCGAAAACAGTGGTTTCCGAGAACCGGAGCGGAGCGTACTTAAAGTACGTGAGCACCGGCAGAGCAGGAAACCGCTGTTTGCAGGCCGGCATCACCTGAATATCAGCATGCCCTAGCCCGAGATCGCCAACCGCGCCTTTGCCTCCAGCCATTCGGCCATCTGCCGGTAAGGCACCGGGCCATGGCTCACGCGGGCTACGCCAAGTTCGGCAAGCCGCTGGCGCGGCGGCACATGCGCCAGCGCGATGATGTTGACCGGCAGGTTCGTCGCATTGCAGAGCGTCTCGATCAGCCCCTCGTCGCCGAGACCTGGAGCGAAGAAGCCGTGCGCGCCGGCTTCTTCGAAGGCCTCTGCCCGCTCGATGGCCTGGTCGAGCAGCACATCATCATGCGCATCCGGCTTGGCTTTGAGGAAAATATCGGTTCGTGCGTTGATGAAGGCGGGGATGCCCGAGGCCTTCACGGCAGCGGCAGCGGCTTCGATGCGTCTTACCTGGACAGAGATGTCGTGCAGGCCGCTGCCGCCAACGACCTGGTCTTCGAAATTGAACCCAATCGCGCCGGCCCGCAACGCCAGCGTTACCGTGCGGGCAACGAATTCCGGGTCGACGCCGTAACCGCCCTCCAGATCCATCGTCACCGGCAAGTCCACGGCGGCCACGATGCGTTTGATGTTGTCGAGTGCGAGTTCAAGCGGGATCTTCTCGCCATCGGCATAGCCGAAGGCGGCCGCGACCGGCCAGCTTCCTGTCGCGATGGCCTTGGCGCCCGCCTTCTCGACGATCTTGGCCGTGCCTGGATCCCAGGCATTGTAGAGGACGACAGGATTTCCCTTGACGTGCAGGGCGTGGAATGCGCGTGCGCGTTCGATTTGGCCGGTCATTGGCATCTTCCCGTCTTTCCGCTGTTGGATGCCAAGACTAGACGGGGCTGCCGGCTTTGACGATGTACCATGACGTGATGAAGCGGCAGCCAACGGACAGACCTTCAAACCTGTTGCGTATCCCGCTTTTCGCGGCTATGGATTTCGCCATGAACATGCGTTCGACCAAGACCATCTGGTGGTGGGCCTGCTGACAGCGGCCTGTTCGATCGCGTGCGCGTGAAAATAGAAGGTGGCCGCAACGGAATGTCCGGGCGGCCATTTGTTTTTTCCAAGCCAAATCCCGGGTTCGTTGCCCCAAGAAGCTGAAAATACCCAAGACGCTGATGGAGACGGCAATGACGACGATGAAAGTTCTCGAAAACGGCGCCGAGCGTTTCGTGACCGCGGGTGGCGTGACCATCACCCGGGAGCGCCATGACCGGCCCTACGAAGGCGCGATCGATGCCTATGTCGACGGGCTGAATTCGCGTCGGGGTGCGGTGTTCTCCTCGAATTACGAATATCCCGGCCGTTACACGCGATGGGACACCGCCATCATCGACCCGCCGCTGGTGATCTCCGCGCGCGGCCGCGCCATGCGCATCGAAGCGCTCAACGGCCGTGGCGAGGCACTGTTGCCGGTCATCGGCCGGACGCTTGGCGGCCTGGCCGATGTGACGATCACCGAAACGTCGAAAAGGCTCATCCGTCTCGATGTCGCCAAGCCCGGCCGCGTCTTCACCGAGGAGGAGCGCAGCCGCGTTCCCTCGGTCTTCACCGTGCTGCGCGCCATCACGGCATTGTTCAAGACCTCGGAAGACGCCAATCTCGGCCTCTATGGCGCCTTCGGCTACGACCTCGCCTTCCAGTTCGATCCGGTCGACTACAAGCTAGAGCGCAAGGAAAGCCAGCGCGACCTCGTGCTGTTCCTGCCCGACGAGATCCTGGTCGTCGACCATTATTCAGCCAAGGCCTGGACCGACCGTTACGACTATTCCGGTGAAGGGTTTTCGACCGAGGGCCTCGCCCGCGACGAGGTCGTCGAGCCGTTCAAGACCGCCGACCGCATCCCGCCGCGCGGCGACCACGAGCCCGGCGAATATGCCAACCTGGTGCGCAAGGCGATGGATTCGTTCAAGCGCGGCGACCTGTTCGAGGTCGTACCCGGCCAGATGTTCTACGAGCGCTGCGAGACCGCGCCGTCGGATATTTCGCGCAAGCTGAAGGCGATCAATCCCTCGCCCTACTCCTTCTTCATCAATCTGGGCGAAGGCGAATTCCTGATCGGCGCCTCGCCGGAAATGTTCGTGCGCGTCAACGGCCGGCGCGTCGAGACCTGCCCGATCTCGGGCACGATCAAGCGCGGCGAGGACGCCATTTCCGACAGCGAGCAGATCCTGAAGCTGCTCAATTCGAAAAAGGACGAGTCCGAACTCACAATGTGCTCGGATGTCGACCGCAACGACAAGTCGCGCGTCTGCGAGCCGGGCTCGGTACGCGTCATCGGCCGCCGCCAGATCGAGATGTATTCGCGCCTGATCCACACCGTTGACCATATCGAGGGCCGGCTGCGCGAGGGCATGGACGCGTTCGACGCGTTTTTGTCGCACGCCTGGGCGGTCACTGTCACCGGCGCGCCAAAATTATGGGCTATGCGTTTCATCGAGCAGAACGAGAAGAGCCCACGGGCCTGGTATGGCGGGGCGATAGGCATGGTCAACTTCAACGGTGACATGAACACCGGCTTGACCTTGCGCACCATCCGCATCAAGGACGGCATCGCCGAGGTGCGCGCCGGCGCCACGCTGCTCTTCGACAGCGTTCCCGAGGAAGAAGAAGCCGAAACCGAACTGAAGGCATCCGCCATGCTCTCCGCCATCCGCGACGCCAAGGCCGGCAACGCCGCCAGCACCGAGCGCACCACCGCGCGCGTCGGCGACGGCGTGAACATCCTGCTGGTCGACCACGAGGACTCCTTCGTCCACACGCTGGCCAACTATTTCCGCCAGACCGGCGCCAATGTATCGACCGTGCGCACGCCGGTGCCCGACGAAGTGTTCGACCGGCTGAAGCCCGACCTCGTCGTGCTCTCGCCCGGCCCCGGCACGCCGAAGGATTTCGACTGTGCCGCCACCATCCGGCGCGCCCGCGCCCGCGATCTGCCGATCTTCGGCGTCTGCCTTGGCCTGCAGGCGCTGGCCGAGGCCTATGGCGGCGAACTCAGGCAGTTGCACATACCGATGCACGGCAAGCCATCGCGCATCCGCGTCTCGAAGCCGGGCATCATCTTCTCCGGCCTGCCCAAGGAGGTCACCGTCGGCCGCTACCACTCGATCTTCGCCGATCCAGTGCGGCTGCCCGATGATTTCATCGTCACGGCGGAGACCGAGGACGGCATCATCATGGCCTTCGAGCACCGCAAGGAACCTATCGCCGCGGTGCAGTTCCACCCGGAATCGATCATGACGCTCGGCCACAATGCCGGCATGCGCATCATCGAGAACATCGTCGCCCATCTGCCGCGCAAGGCCAAGGAAAAGGCCGCCTGACGATATGGTCGAAGCCGGGAACATGATGGCGATCGAAGCGAAGGCGGCGGCCAAGAAGAAGGTGGCGGCGCTCGCCTTCTGGTCGATCATCATTGCGGCCGTCGTGCTCGGCCTCAAGCTCGCCGCCTGGTATCTCACCGGCTCCGTGGCGCTCTATTCCGACGCGCTGGAATCGATCGTCAACGTCATCGCCTCGGTCGCCGCCTTCTGGGCGATCCAGGTTAGCCACAAGCCGGCGGACCAGGATCATCCGTTCGGCCATCACAAGGCCGAGTATTTCTCGGCGGTGCTCGAAGGCGTGCTGATCGTGCTCGCCTCGCTTTTGATCCTCAACGAAGTCTGGCGCTCCTGGCAGACGCCGGCGCCCCTGGAAAAGCCTTGGAACGGCCTTGCCGTCAACGGCGTCGCCACGGCCATCAATGCCTTCTGGGCCTGGACGCTGATCCGCGCCGGCCGTGCGGAAAAGTCCCCGGCGCTGGTTGCCGACGGCAATCACATCATGACCGACGTGGTCACCTCGATCGGCGTCTTCGGCGGCCTGGTCGGCGCCATACTCACCGGCTGGCAGATCCTCGACCCAGCCCTTGCCGTCATCGTGGCGCTCAACATCCTGTGGCAGGGCTGGCATGTCATCGGCTCGTCGATGAACGGGCTGATGGACCGCGCCGTCGATACCGCCGAGCATATGCGTATCCGCGACATCATCTCGGCCAACTGCAAGGGCGCGCTGGAGGTCCACGACCTGAAGACCCGCATCGCCGGCAGGGCCACCTTCATCGAGTTCCATCTGGTCGTCGATGCCGACATGTCAGTGGGCGCCAGCCACGTCATCTGCGACCGCATAGAGGACGCGCTGAGGGCCGAAATCCCCTCCGTGCGCGTCATCATCCATGTCGAGCCCGAGGAAGAAGCCAAGCTGCCCAAGGGCACGACGGCCGTTCCGTTCGCGTAACCTCCCGCTGGCTTGCGATTTGGCAAGGCGTGTCGAGATTCAGGTCAGGCCGAGCCGGGAATGGTGGCTTGCGAGAACCGGAGCGGAGCGGACTTCAAGTACGTGAGCTCAGTTCTACTGCGGCGCAGTAGAGCGGGGAAGCGCAGGAATCCGCCGTTCGCAGGCCGGCATCACCTGAATACCGGCAGGCCTAAGGTGCGCAGGCCGATTGCGGCATAGGCTGCAGGCGGTAGACCTTGTCGTCCGATTTCGTCTTGCCGTCTGCCGCCTTCGAACAGAGATCGACGACGGGCAAGCCGCTGTTGGGGTTGGCCAGCATCATCGTGCCGTCCGCCCCCCTTCGCAGGAAGATCTCCTTCTGCGTGATGTCGCAGGAGAAGTCGCTCATCTTCGCGCTCGCCACGCAGCGCCACTGGTCCGCCTCGCCCTGGCAGGAGTAGGTCTGCGTGACCTTGCCCGACTTCTGCCGCGTGGTCACCGACACCGCGATATCGGCTCCATTTGGCCAGTTCGAGGCATCTCCGTCCCTGGCGAAGGAGGCCAGTTCGACCGGCCCACGGAAAACCCGGATTGATTGGGTAAGCTGGCCGGTATGACCAGCCATATGCGCGTCATCATAGTCGTGGCCGTAGCAGAACGCCTGGTCCGGCTTCAGCCGCTCGCGCAGCGGTGCGCCGAGCGCTGGGTCGATCGGATCGATCCGCGCGAACTCGGCCTTGCAGGTCGCCGACGGCATCGGGTCCAGAAGGAAGCCGTCATCCTCCTTGCCCAGCGCCTGCTTGTTGTACTCGGCGGTGCCGAGTTCTTCTTCCGACCCCGCATCGAGATAGAGATCCGGCTGCACGTCCGAGATGGTCAGGCGGCCCTTGTCGTCGACCTTCAGCGACGCCAGGGTGCGGTCGCAATCCATGCCGCAATGGATGCCGCTCGATTTGTCGTTGGGATCTTGCCTGTTGCACCAGCCACCGGCCCATTCGGGCTTGCTGGCGCCGCGCACGGTCGTGGTCATGAAGGCGTTGTAGGTGTCGGAGCCTGGCGCCGGTTCCTCGTTCGGGCGGCTGACCGGATCGTGGCCATAGTAGAAGAAGATCCGCGCCACCTTCTGCCGCGGGTGCGCCTTGAGATGGGCGGCATCGTAGACGCGACCGAAACAGGCATCCTTGCCGTCCGGGCTGAGCTCGCTGAGCCTTGGCGCATCATCGGCAAGGGCCGCACAGGACAACAGCGCAAGCAGCGCCGCAACGAACCCGGCGCCCAGAACGGCCTTCAACGCCATGTGACCTCTCCTCGCATCGACAGGACGCTGTCCCATTTTATGCTAGGATCGCCCCCGAGACCATGCCATTCGGGCGAACTGGAAGCGGGGCGATATGATGCTGCGGCGAGATATTTTCCGTGGAGCCCTTGCCGGGGCAGGAACGCTTCTCGGCCTGCGCGCGGCGGCGGCCACGGATGAAGAGAAGCCCAAGGTCGCCTACCATCTGAGCGACGTCGACAAGGTCAATTTCGTCCTCGGCAACATCAAGAACCATTATGACGGAACCGGCGGCAATGTCGGGATCGTGCTGGTCGTGCATGGCCCGGCACTTGCCGCTTTCAAGTCCAGGAGCGCCTCCGGAGCCATCTCCAGCAGCTTCTCCGGGCTGACCCGGCAAGGCCTCGACCCTTATGCCTGCGCCAACACAATGCGGAGCATGGAGATAGCGCTGGCCGACCTGCTCGACGGTTTTCAGGCCGCCGACAAGGGCGGCGTCGTCAAGCTCGCCGAACTGCAACGCCAGGGCTATGCGTATCTGCGGCCGTAGTGCACAGTCTTGACCAGACCGGAAAACGGCCGGGCTCATTGGAGGAATTCACAGTGCCGCAGACCACGCTCTCGATCCCCGATCTCGCCGGCAAGGCGGTCCTGGTCACCGGTGCCTCGACCGGCATCGGTGCGGCGCTGGCGCTGGCCTATGCCGCGCAGAAAAGTCGCGTTGCGTTGCACTACAATTCGAGCCGGCAGGCCGCCGAGGCACTGGCCGGCGCCATACGCGACAAGGGCGGCGAGGTGTTCCTCGTCCAGGGCGATTTTTCGGTGCCCGCCGACGTCGAGCGCGTCGCCGAGGACAGCGCCAGGCATTTCGGCCGGCTCGATGGCCTCGTCAACAACGCGGGCGGCATGCTGGGACGTGTGCCTTATGCCGAGCAGACCGAAGCCCATTACGATGCGGTGATGGACCTCAACGCCCGCTCCGTGCTGACAGCCTCGCGCAAGGCGATCCCGTGGTTGAAGAAGCAGGGCGGCTTCATCGTCAACACCTCCTCGATCGCCGCGCGCAATGGCGCGGGCGGCGGCGCCGGACTCTATGGCTCGGCCAAGGCCTTCGTCTCCAACGTGACGCGCGGCATGGCCAAGGAACTGATCGGCTTCGGCATACGCGTCAACGCCGTGGCGCCCGGAACCATCGCCACCCCCTTCCATGAACGCTATTCGACCGACGAACAGATGAAGGGCATGGTCGCCACCATCCCGCAGGGTCGCGCCGGCACTGCCGAGGATTGCGTCGGCGCCTATCTGTTCCTCTCCTCCGATCTCCTGAGCGGCTACATCACCGGCCAGGTGATCGAGGTGAATGGCGGCCAGTTGATGCCTTGAGCGGCAATCTGCATACTCCTGGTCGAGGAAGCTGAAGGGAGACAAAGGGATGTATGGACTGATCGGCAAGATGCGGGCGGCGCGCGGCCAGCGCGACGCGATCATGGACGTCCTGCTCGCCTCCACCACCGACATGCCCGGCTGCCTGAGCTATGTCATCGCCCGGGATCCGGCCGATGCCGACGCCATCTGGGTGACGGAAGTGTGGACCGACGCGGCGAGCCACAAGGCGTCGCTGCAACTGCCGGAAGTCCAGGCGGCCATCGCCAAGGCGCGGCCCATCATCGCCGGCTTCGAATTCCAGGTGGAAACCCATCCGGCAGGCGGCTTCGGCCTGCCTCCCGTCAAGACAGGCTGAAACGGAACAAGCCAACGGCTGCGGATCATCAGTATCTAGGTGTGTTCCAGCGTCGCGCCGCCATCGATCACGAGGCGGATGCGCCCGGCATCGAAGAGCAGCCGCATCTCGCGATATCTAACCAGGTAGCGGGCCACGACGATAGCGGCGGCCAAGCCCGCGAGTGCCGCGACGCCAAGCGCCCAGCGTGGGCCGAAACTGTCGGCCAACCAACCGACGATCGGCGCGCCGATGGGCGTGCCACCGAGTGTGATGGCCAGCAATATGGCCATGACGCGCCCCCGCATGGCCGGTTCTGTCGAGAGCTGCACCAGGCTGATCGTCGAGGTGGTCACGGTCTGCGCGGAAACGCCGATGACGATGAGCGCGAGGCCGAACAGCCATTGGTTCGGCATGAGCGCGGCCAGCCCGAAGCCGAAACCGAAGACCGCCGCCCCCGCCAGCAGGAACACCATGCGGGGCTGCTCGCGACGGGCTGCAAGCAACGCGCCGGCGACCGAGCCTATGGCCATCGTCGACGTCAACAGCCCGTACTCGCTTGCCCCCGCATGAAAGACCGAGACGGACATGGTCGAGATGAAGATCGGAAAGTTCAGCCCGAACGTACCGATCAGGAAGAGCATGAAAAGGATCGCCTTGAGGTCGGGGCGGCCCCAGACATAGGCAAAGCCCTCGACAAGGCTGCCCCGGGTTCGCTTGGCCTTGTCCTTCAGGTGGAGCTCGCCAATGCGCAACAGGCAAAGCGAGGCAAGCACGGCTGCAAATGACACCGCGTTGATGAGGAAGACCCAGCCGGAGCCGACGGACGCGATGAGGGTGCCGGCTACGGCGGGGCCGATCATCCGAGCCGCGTTGAACGATGTGGAGTTCAGCGCGACCGCGTTCGACAAATCGGCCTCTCCGACGAGATCCGAGACGAAGGTCTGGCGCGCCGGCGCGTCGAACGCGGTCGCGCAGCCGAGCAGGAATGCGAACACATAGACGTGCCACAACTGGACGAGCCCGGTGATGGTGAGCAGGCCAAGGCCGAGCGCGAGCAGCCCCATCGCGCTTTGCGTGGCCAGCAGCAACTTTCGCCGGTCGAGATGATCGGCGGCGAAACCCGTCCATGGCAAAAGCAGGATCTGTGGTGCGAATTGCAGCGCCATCACCACGCCCATGGCGGTGGCATTGTTATGGGTCAGTTGGGTCAGCACCACCCAGTCCTGGGCGGTGCGCTGCATCCAGGTTCCGACATTGGACACGATCGCGCCGCCGGCCCAGACCCGGTAGTTGAAGCCGGCCAGTGAACGAAACGTGCCCTTCGCCGGAGTGCTCATCCGTCGGCCGGCGAATTACCGCCGTTGAAGCGGCCGAAGTGGCGCGCCATGAACAATCCGATCAGGAGAGCCCCCAATCCAAGTGCTACGACATCGGCCGTGGAGCGCAGATCGAAGTCACCGACACGGATCACCAGGAGATACCCGATCACCAGATTCAGAAATCCCCACAGGAGATTGACGGTCGAGGACGAATGCCCCTCGCCGCGCGGCGTGGCAAAGGGGCTTTGGAAGGTTCGCCCCATGACCCCGCTGACAAAATGCGGCACGGCATTCGTCAGGAAAGCGCCGCCAAACAGATAGGATACGTAGTCTATCCATTGCATCCTCAGGCACTCCTCTTGGCCAGCAGATCGATGACGTCCCGGGTCGTGCCGGTTTCGCCCAGCCTCGGAAAGACATGCGCGATGCTGTTGTGGTGGGCATCGACGTTCGTGTCGGTCATCGCATCGACGGCGAGCGTGACGTTGAAGCCGAGATCACGGGCATGGCGCGCGGTCGCCTCGACGCCCATGCTGGTCGAAACGCCGACGATGACCACCTGGGTGACGCCATTGCCCTTCAGCCAGGCTTCGAGGTCGGTTTTGACGAAGGCGCCAGCGGTACGCTTGGTCACGGTGTGATCTGTCGGCTGCTGCTTCAATTCGGGAACAAGATCAGCCCAGCCGTCGGGAAAGGTGCCTATGCGAGGCGGCTGTTCCGTCCGGCCGGGAGGCGCGCCGGCAACATTGACGAGCACGACTGGCAGGCCGCGACCGCGGAACGCCTCCGCCAGCATGCTTGCCTGCCTCACGACCTCGCTTGTCGGATGGGCGGTGGGCAACGCGACGATGCCCTTTTGCAGATCGATGACGACGAGCGCCGTTTTCGGGTCAAGCGTGGTGACTGCCATGGTGTTTCCCTTCGGCGACCGGAGCTGCGGCGCGTGTGCATGATGATCAGGAAGCAGCGAGCCGCTTCAGCAATTCGACGGCATCAGCCAGTTGCTCCTGCTCTTGCCGGTCAAGATTGGCGTGGATCGCGCGGAACAACCAATCCTCGCGGGCCGCGCGCCCGGCCGTTATCATGTCGCGGCAGGCGGGCGTCAGTGACAGGATGGTCTGCCGGCCGTCGCTCGGGTCTGGCGCGCCATTGACCAGACCCGCCACTTGCAGCGTCGATACGATGGCGCCCATCGATTGCGGACGCATGTTCTGGGCTCGTGCGAGCATCGTGACGGTCGCCGGTCCTTCGCGTTCCAGATGTAGAAGCACCGACTTCTGCGATGTGGTCAGGTCGCCGACATCGGCCTGTTCACGCAGACGCCGCTTCAGCCTGCTGACCACGACCCGAAGCTCTCCCGCCACAGCCAGGGCGCGCGCGGCATCGGTATCATTCTGGCGGTCGCGGTCATCATCCATGGCGACATTCTGGCATATGCGAATGCAACCTGCAAAGTTTACCTTCACATATTGGCATCACAAGGCCGTGAGCGCCTGCCGCCGTTCATCTTCGGCATGGCAGCCCAACTCATGCTCGGCACGGCTCCGACTTATCGCTCGCCGGAAAGCCGCTCGGACAGGAAGTCGATGAAGACACGTACCTTCGGCGAAAGGTAGCGATTGGATGGCCACAGAATCCTGAACCGGCCGCTGCCGTCGACATGCTCTTCGAGGAGGCTGTGCAAGGCGCCGGTGGCCAGTGCATCGCGCACGAGGAAATCCGGCATGCAGCCAATGCCGAGCCCGCTGATCGTCGCGCCTTTCAGGGCCTCCATGTTGTTGCAGGTCAGCACGGTTCGAGTCTCCAACTCGCCTGTGCCGGAGATCAGCGGCCATTCCTGCACTTTGCCGCTGTTGGGGAAACGGAAGCGTATGCCCAGATGATTCCGCAGATCGTCCGGCGCCGCTGGAACCCCATGGCGTTCAAGATAGGCCGGAGCCGCGCACAGATGCAGTCGGAAGGGCCCCAGGGGCCGCGCCAGCAGCCGTGAATCCGGCAGGTCGCCGCTGCGGATCGCAACATCGATGCCTTCTTCGATGATATCGACAATGTGGTCGTTGAAGTCGATATCGAGCTCGATATCCGGATAGCGCGCCATGAAGGCGGGCAGCACCGGCAACAGCATATGGTAGGTGACGATCGGCGTTGAGACGCGAAGCCGGCCATGCGGCGTCTCGCGCGTTCGCGACAACATCGCTTCGGCGTCGTCGATATCATCAAGGATGCGGCGCACCCGCTCGTTGAACAGCTTGCCTTCCTCCGTGAGGCCTATCCGGCGCGTGCTGCGCTGGAGCAGGCGCACGCCGAGTTCCTGCTCCAGCCTGGCAACGCTCTTGCCGACCGCCGAGGCGGAGAGGCCGAGCACCCGCCCGGCGGCGACGAAGCTGCCGAGCTCGGCGGTGCGGGCAAAGGCCATGAGGCCATTCAAACGATCCATCACATCGACCCATTCGAGCGTTTCGTTCCGGTATGAACGGAGATTTACCACCATTCTGATGGGAATGTCGCTGGCCTATCTTGTCGAAAGAAGCCGGCCGTCACTGCGTTTCAGGCCGGCGGCAATCACAGATCCTCCTTCAGGACGGGAAAATCCATGACATCAACAAACCGATCCGCCGGCGCGGCGCAACGCTGGTTCGTCCTTCTCTCGGTATGCCTTGCAGCGATGACGATGCCGCTGACATTCACCGGGCCGGCCATCGCGCTGTCGAGGATCGCGAGCGACCTTGGCGGCGGCCCGATTGAACTCAACTGGGTGACGAACGCCTTCATGCTGACTTTCGGCGCCAGCCTGATGGCGATGGGCGCGCTGGCCGACAATCATGGCCGCAAGCGGATATTCCTCGCCGGGCTGCTCACATTTGTCCTGGCTTCGCTGGCTGCGACGCTTGCGCCTCACATCATCTGGTTCGACCTCTTTCGGGCGGCGCAGGGCATCGGCAGCGCGATGGCCTTTGCAGGCGGAGCTTCGGCCCTCGCCCAGGAATTCGAAGGACCGACGCAGTTGCGCGCCTTCAGCCTGCTCGGCACCAGCTTCGGCATCGGCCTCGCCTTTGGGCCGATCGCCTGCGGCATGCTTATCGATGCCCTCGGTTGGCGTTCGATCTTCCTTCTCGTCGTCGGTTTGGCGATCGTGGCTTTCATCCTCGGCGCGCGCCATCTCCGCGAATCCCGTGATCCCGATGCGGCGGGCGTCGACTGGCCGGGCGCCGCCACCTTCACGCTGGCGCTCGCATCGCTCACCTGTGGTGTTCTGAGTGCTCCCCAGTCCGGCTGGACGAACCCCTATGTCATGACGCTGCTTGCCGGCGCTGCCATTTTCCTGGCAGCCTTCATCATCATCGAGCGGCGCGTGCGGCGGCCGATGCTTGACCTGACGCTGTTCCGCTATCCGCGCTTCGTCGGTGTCCAGTTCCTGGCGTCGGCTCCCGCCTACGCCTTCGTGGTGCTGCTGGTGCTGTTGCCGATCCGCTTCATCGGCATCGAGGGCATGACCGAGGTGCAAGCCGGGCAAATGATGATATGCCTGTCGAGCCCCTTGCTGATCCTGCCGATGCTTGCCGGCCTGCTTGCGCGCTCGGTCGCCCCGGCGACGATCTGCGGCGCCGGCCTGCTCATTGCGGCAGTGGGCCTTGTTTGGCTCAGACAGGTTCCGGCAGGCGGCGCCATGGTGGTGGCGCCGTTGCTGGCGATCGGTGTGGGCATCAGCCTGCCATGGGGATTGATGGACGGGCTGGCCGTCAGTGTCGTCCCCAGGGAGCGCGCCGGAATGGCTGTCGGCATCTTCAACACCACCCGCATCGCTTCCGAGGGCGTAGCCCTGGCAATCGTCAGCGCCGTTCTTTCCGGCTTCACGGCAGCACAGCTCACCGCGCGCGGCGTTGCTTTGAACGTGACCGACACAGCCCAGTTGCTGGTTACCGGCAATCTTGGCGCCGCGAAGGAGAGCCTGCCCCAAGCCGACCAGGCCATTCTGGTCCACGCTTATGAGACCGCCTTTGATACACTGCTAATGGTGCTGGCAACGATCACCGTCGTGACCGCCATCATTGTCTTCCTCGGCCTTCGGCGGGGACCGGCGGCGGAACGAGAGACGCCTGCTCTGGAAGCGTGCCAGGAGGCGTAACCCGGCAATCTCAGGCGATCACCAGGCTCGAAATCAGGTCGCCGTCCAACTTGAACGTCATGTCGCCTTCGCCGTTGAAACCATTGCCGGTCACGGCAATGCGTACGCGGCAGGCGCCCTTGGACGAGGCGATGCTGACGATGCGCAACCTGGACTGAACCCCGATATTGTCGGTTTCGTTCCACTGCGCGATCTGCTGGCGCCCGCGAAACTTGCGCCCCCAGTCGATGAGCAAGGCATCGGGCGTAAAAATGCTCAGGAAGGCCTCGGTGTCACCTTCATTGGTGGCATCGACGAAACGATGGATGGGACAGTTCGTATCCATCAGTCCAGCCGATGCATCAGGTCGTCGTCCAGCCAGCGTGCGAAGAAGTAGACCAGCTGCTTGTGCCACCATGGCCAGTCGTGGCTGACATCGCCGCCCCAATAGTCGACCCAGGCGGGAATGTGCTTGTCGCGCAGGATCTGCTCCAGCGCGCGTGTCTCGACCAGCATGCGCTCTTCCCATGCCCCCTGCCCGCAGCAGAAGATCAGCCTCAGCACTTTCAGCCGGCCAAGCAGCTTCTGGTCGACTATGCCCTGCAGATAATCGAGCGGCGAATTGTAGAAGATGTCGCCTTCAAGCGCCTTGCCGAAGAAGTCACGGCTCGAATAGACGCCCGACAGCGCGATGACGCCGCTGGCGAGTTCCGGAAAGCGGAAGACGAAGTTGGACGAGTGGTAGCCACCCATCGAGCATCCGCAGAAGAGCGGCCTCAGGTGCCGTCCGCCATTGGCGTCGGTGGCTGTCGATACCAGTTCCGGCAGCGCCTCCTCCCGCACATAGCGGAAATAGGCCTCGTGGCGGCCGATGCGGTGGGCGGCATCGGCATGCTTGTTGAAGAAGGATTCAGAATCGATACCGTCAAGCGTGAACAGCTGGATGCGGCCGGTGTCGATGAAGTCAGCAAGCGCCGTCACCGCGCCGGAATCCTCGAACTGGTAGAACCGTCCTTGCGAAGTCGGGAACACCACCACCGGCCGGCCGGCATGGCCATAGCGCTTGTACTCCATGTCGCGGCCGAGATTGCGGCTGAAACCCTTGTGATAGGAAATGTCCATCGGGCCTATGCCTCTTCCGCATGGATGTAGTCGACGGCCGCGCGCAACGCCGCGGGGTCTTTCGAGCGCAACTGGTAGGCGTAATTCCCCATGGCGCGGCTGAAAACCTCCTCGATGGCCTGATGGTGAACGATCATGTCGTCATGACTGGCCAGCACCTCCTCGTGACCGTGCAGGTAGGCCAGGTGTCGCTTGCGGCTGGCATAAGCGGTGAAATATTTGCCCTCGTAAGGACCGCCGGCGGCGTCCTTCACCACCATGTCGGCCCAGGCGGCATAGACGTCGATGTCGAACGTGTAGTTGATGGCGTCGGTCATCCAGGCGCCCGGCGGACGCATGTTGACCTCCAGCGCGATGACACGGTCGTCCGTCGTCTGGAACAACTCGATGTGGAAGAAGCGCTCGCGCACATCGAATGCTTTCAGAATCTTGCGGCCAGCCTCCTCGACTGCCGGGTTGATCCGGGGAAAGCAGGTGTAACTCATATGCCGGTCCCTGTTGACCACTTCCATCACGCTCTGGTCGTAGCGATGGCTGGCCGCGAGCACCACCTCGCCGTCCCTGTTAACCAGCCCGTCGAAGGTCACTACCAACCCCTCGATAAACTGCTCCATGACGAAGTTCACATTCGCCGGCTTTTCCTTGAAGAACCGGTCGAGCTCCCTGGCGCTTGAAATCTTATAGGTGTTGGAGGCGCCGGAGCCGGAATCCGGCTTGACCACGACAGGATAGCCGACACGGCGGATGAAGGTCATGGCCCCCGCGCGGTCGGAGCATTTGCGCTGCGGAATGGTTTCGACGCCGCTCTTGCGGAAGAAGGCGCGCATGCGGCTCTTGCGCTTCAGGTTCTTCACGAAATCGAGCTTGGTGCCAAAGATGTTGAAATCGGTGCGGATGTTGGCCTCCAGCTCCAGCCAGTGCTCGTTGAGCGACTCGAAGCGGTCGATGCGGCCCCATCTGTGAATGAAGTGGCCGATAGCCCGGAACACAGCGTCATAGTCCTCCATGTCCGCGATGCGATAATATTCAGACAGGGCGGCCTTCAGCTTGCCATCCAGCATGTCGAACGGTGCATCACCGATGCCGAGCACGGTGGCGCCTGCCTTCTTCAGCCGGTCGCAGAAATCCGCGCCATTGGCGGGAAAATGCGGCGAGAAGAACACGAAGTTCATGGACGACCCCCTTTCGGCTGCGGGCCGCGAGGCCTCGCCGGCCGCCAAGTGTGGCGCATTTGCCGCGCATGGGAAAGAGCGTCCCTCATTGGCGGCCAGCAGCCCACTTGCCTCCCTTTGGCGGCTCCTGTATGAGAACCGCCATGAACACGCGCGCCCCATCCGTCGCTTCTCGTCGGACCGGTTTTTCCGGCCAGACCGTGCGCGCGCTTGCTTCCACCCTGCTTCTTCTCGGCCTTATCGGCGATCGCCGGGTTCGCTGAAGGAGCGCCCGGCGGTCGAACCGCCGCTCACGCGCATGCTCCTTGGCAATTCACAATCAGCGACTGAAATTCTGGTAAAGGCGCCGCTCGGCACCAAATCCGCCTGAAAGCGGACCCGCGAGCCGCCGGGAGACAAGACAATGAACGCACGCGAAGATATCCGTTCGAATACCGCCACGGCCGGCAAGGACGCCGCACGGGGCATGCCCGACGCTGTCCGAAAGTATCAGCCCTATCCGACCGTCGGGCTCTCCGACCGCACCTGGCCTTCCAAGGTGATCGACAAGGCGCCGATCTGGTGCTCGGTCGACCTGCGCGACGGCAACCAGGCGCTGATCGACCCGATGGGCCACGAACGCAAGGCCCGCATGCTGGCCCTGTTGCTCGACATGGGCTTCAAGGAGATCGAGATAGGCTTCCCGTCGGCCTCGCAGACGGATTTCGACTTCGCCCGCTGGTGCATCGAGGAAGGCAATGTGCCTGACGATGTCGACTTGCAGGTGTTGGTGCAGTGCCGCCCCGAACTCATCACCCGAACCTTCGAGGCGCTCAAGGGGGCCAAGACCCCGATCGTGCACTTCTACAATTCGACCAGCGAATTGCAGCGCCGCGTCGTCTTCGAGAAGGACGTTGCCGGCATCAAGCGGATCGCCACCGACGCCGCCAAGCTCATCACCGACATGGCCGCGAAGGCCGGCGGCGGCTACCGCTTCCAGTACTCGCCGGAGAGCTTTCCTGGCACCGAACTCGAAGTGGCGCTGGAGATCTGCAACGCCGTCACGGAGATCGTCAGGCCGACGCCCGACAACAAGCTGATCGTCAACCTGCCGTCGACGGTCGAATCCTCGACTCCGAACGTCTACGCCGATCGCATCGAATGGATGATCCGGCACCTCGACAACCGCGACAACCTGATCATTTCGCTGCATCCCCACAATGATCGCGGCACCGGCGTCGCCGCCACCGAACTCGCCTTGATGGCCGGCGCCGACCGCGTCGAGGGAACCTTGTTCGGCAATGGCGAACGCACCGGCAATGTCGACATCGTCAACCTCGCGCTCAACATGTACACGCAAGGCGTCGATCCGGAACTGGACTGCTCCGACATCAACCGGATGAAGGACGTCTACGAATATTCGAACCAGTTGCGCATCCCGGAGCGCCATCCCTATGTCGGCGAACTGGTCTACACCGCCTTTTCCGGCTCGCACCAGGACGCCATCAACAAGGGCATGAAGGCGCTGAAGAAGGCGAACACGCCGCTGTGGGAGGTTCCGTATCTGCCGATCGACCCGGCCGATGTCGGCCGCAGCTACGAGGCGATCATCCGCATCAATTCCCAATCCGGCAAGGGCGGCATCGCCTATGTGCTGCAGGCGGACCACGGCCTCAACCTGCCGCGCAACCTGCAGATCGAATTCAGCCAGGAGATCCAGGCGATCACCGATGCGGAAGGCAAGGAGGTGCCGGCCAAGCGCATCTACGAGCGCTTCCTCGAAACCTATGTCGACCAGCCAGGCGCGCGCCTGAAATTCCTCGACCACCACACCTATCCCGACACCGAGGTCAAGGGCCGGCGCGTGGTGGAAGCAGTCATCCTCGATAACGGCAAGGAAGTCACGATAACCGGAACCGGAACCGGCCCGATCGACGGCTTCGTCGATGCGCTGTCGCGCCATGTCGGCGTGGAGATGTCGGTGCTCGACTACTCCGAGCACTCGATGCAGCGCGGCTCGAACGCCTCCGCCATCTCCTATGTCGAGATGGAATATCCCGGTGGCAAGCTGTTCGGCGCCGGCATCAACACCAACATCGTGGCCGCCTCGCTGGAAGCCGTGGTGTCCGCCGCCAACCGGATTATCAGCCGCAAGGCTGGCTGATCTTACATCCGTTGGCGTTGCGCATGTCCTGACGGGACCTTCCCGACGCTCGAGACGGACTGACTTTCGCATGGCCGGCAAGCCGAAACAGTTTGCCGGCCATGCGTTAACCACCGGAAAATTCTCCGGTGAGGTACGTGATCACATAATATCGGCACGCTTGTACCTCCGTGCGGGACCTATATGATCAGACCTTAACCTGTGCCGACTTCGAGAGGATCGACACTTGCAGCATGCCACGCCTGCCGCCCCCGCAGTGCGCGAAACACTTGAGCGACTGCTCGCCAGCGAAACGTTCGGACGCTCCGAGCGTGCGCGCGAGTTGCTCCGCTACCTTGTCGAGCGCGAGCAGGCCGGCGAAGCCGACCGGCTCAAGGGCTTCTCCATCGCGATGGATGTTTTCGGCAAGGATGGCGATTTCGATTCGTCGACCGATGCGGTGGTGCGCGTGCAGGCAGGACGCTTGCGCGAACTTCTGCAGCAGTACTTCGCCAGCGAGGGGATTGACGAGCCCGTCCGCATCGCCATTCCGCGCGGCGGCTATGTCCCAGCCTATGAGCTCAACGCCATCCACTTGCCAGAGCCGGTAGAGCCCATCGCCTCCCCGGCTGCGATTGCCACCACCTCGCTCGAACAGCCCGCCGACGCAAATGTCGGCGCTGATGCGACCGTTTCGCCGGCTCCTCCCGCGACGCCGACGCCCCCGCCAGCCGCGCCCACGGTCTCGGTGCTGAGGCAGCTCCAGTTCTTCTGGGCGGCGATAGCCCTTGTCATTGTCATGCTGGGGGTGCTCATCCTGCGGCAAGGCACCGGAACCCTGCTGGCAGGAAGCGACACACCGGCAACGATCGAGACCGCCGGAGCGACCAACAGCATAGCGACGGCGCCAGTGGAAACCCTTCCGCTTGTCTACATCGCCATCAGGACCAACAGCCCCGAAGCCGGCCGGGTCGCCGCCTCGCTGCGCGCCGGGCTGACCGGCTTCGACACCGTCAACTTCATCAGCCGCGATGCCGACAGGTCGTCAGATCCCGTCGCGGACGCCGCCAGTTTCGTGTTCGACATCATGCCGGGCCCGGATGCGGACGGTATCACCCTCGAGCTGCAGAGCGTCGCCAGCGGTCGTGTCCTGATGTCGCGTAGCCTGACTACCGCCGACAGCGCCCCTTCAAAGGTCGCGGACAGCGTCGCCGCCATCCTGAGTTCCGCCGTCCCGGCCTCGGGCACCATCTACAACTACATCGAGCAGAGCGGCCTGCAGACCGAACTGACACAATGCCTGATACTGAACGACAAATATTATCTCGACCAGAATGCAAACACGCACGAGGCCGCCTATCGCTGCCTCGAGAGCCTTGCCAACCGGGACGCGAAATCGTCGCTCGTCTATTCCGAACTCGCCTCCCTCAATCTCGAAGCGGTCAGCGACCACTATGCCTATCCGCCCGACGCATCGGTCGACAAGGCGCTCATGTTCGCCCATCGCGGCGTACAGATGGGACCGACCAGCCCCTATGCGCACCGCGCCTTTGGCTACATCAATTCGCGTGTGGGCAATGCCGAGCAGGCCATCGTCTGGATGCGCAAGGCCTACGAACTCAACCCCTATGACCTGGCAATGGCCGCGGCCTATGGCTACGGGCTGATCTTTGCAGGCAAGTATGCCGAGGGGACACCGATCATGGCGCATGCGGTGGAGACGTCCAGCGGGCACCCCACCTGGTGGGATTTCGGGCTCTTCGCTGGTGAATTCATGCTTGGCGACATGAAAAAGGCGGCCGCCGCCAGCACATCGCTGAGAACAACGGCAACGAAATCGCACTATCTGGCCGCCCGGCTGATCAGCGCCAAGGTCCTTGGGCGCGACGCGTTGGCAGCCAGGCTTCTCGACGAGCTGACGGCCAAGTTTCCGAAATTCGCGGCCGATCCGCGCGCGACATTCGTCGACAGGCGATACCCCGCCGATCTGACCGACCGGTTGGTCGAGGCCCTGCGTGCCGCCGGCTTGGGTAGCGCCAGCTAAAATTAGCCAAGATCACTTCTTTGACTTCGCCGACCAATCGCGAAGATTTTACTGGCTATCGTGCTGGACAAGGAGCACTCCAGCCACAATTGACGTCTCGCCACGATTGATGTCCCAATTGTCTTGAAGCCACCCGCTTTCATGATCTCATCACTTTACGCCGCCGAACAGGGCGCCGGGTCGAAAGTCATCGTCTTGCTGCACGGTTTCGGCGGCGGTCACGATTCATGGCGCGGCGTGACCGGGGCGTTGGCGAATGGCGCGCGGACGCTGGCCTATGACCTGCCAGGCCACGGACTTTCACTGGATTTCCCAGGCGCCGGTCCGGCCAAGGTGGCGGCCAACGCCGTTCTTGCCGATCTGGCGGCGCGCGGGATAAAGCGTGCCCACCTCGTCGGTCACTCGATGGGGGGAGCAATTGCCACGCTGATGGCAACAGCCGAGCCGGCACGGGTTGCGTCACTGACGCTTCTGGCGCCGGGAGGCTTTGGACACGAGATCAACGCCGCGTTGTTGCGCCGCTTCGCTGGCGCCGTGGACAAGGACGAAATCCGCGCCTGCCTTGCCGCCATGTCGGGTCCGCACCCAATGCCGGCGGAAGACACGGTGAATGTCCTGCATGATATGCGCGGACGCCCCGGACAGACGCCCAGGCTTGTCGAGATCGCCGCAGCCATGACCCGCGACGACCGGCAGGGTGTCATCCCGCGCGAATGGCTTGAGGCGTTGAGCATGCCGGTGATGGTGGCCTGGGGTAGCGACGACACGGTGCTGCCGGTCACCCAGGCCGATGACCTGCCGGCCCACTTCCATCTGCACCATGTGCTGGAAGCTGGCCATATGCTGGTGGAGGAAGCGCCCGAACTCGTTGCCCAAATCATACGCCGCAACACCAGCCGCCGTAGCCGGTCCGTCCGCCCGGGACTGGCCGCCGCGGCAGGCTGATCGCCCCCGCTTCCCAGTCATCTCGCCAGTGCAATTTCCCCGCGGCTGTGTTAACCGGTGGTTAACCAAACCGCGAGGCAGACGCCGATGAAGGATGCAGGCGAAAAAATCTCCACCATCGATCCGTCGCGAAAACTGTCCGACGCGATCCGTGACGTGAAGAATGCCTTTGCCGACCGCGACGACGTTGTCGTCGATATGCGCGAGGCGCATCGCATGCGCCTCGAACTGCTTGCCGCGGAACTGGCGCCCGTCTTTGCCGATGTGCCCACGGACATGGACAATTTCGACTTTGCTCTCTCCTCGGGCCTCCAGCCGCGCCTTTGGATCGACGCCGTCAGCCATGTCGCCATGGGCCGCGACCGCCGTACTTACCGCTTCCTGAAGGACACAAGGATCGGCCGTGTGGTCCTCGCCGAATCGACCGAGATGAAGCCGGTCGCCGACCAGGTAACGCGCTACGTCGCAGAACGCGTCGTCGAGCGCCAGAGAATGATGGAGGGCGGGGCCGAGCCCGCTGTCACCGGCATGAAACGCACCGCGGTTCCGGAGGCCGAGCCCCCACTGCGCACGGCCACGCGCGGCAAGATCTGGTCCGCTTTCCTTTCCGGGCTTGGCCTGATCGCAGCCGGTGCCCTGGTCGGTCTCGTCGCGTCGGTCGTGTTCTTCTGGGACCGTATCCTGGCGATGAAGATCAGCTTCTGACCAGTTGAGGCGACGTTTCGACGCCGAGTTCCAGCGTTTGCAGGTCAGTGGGCGGTATTGCGGGCCCGGTCAGGCCGCGTCGGGTGAGCCGTATCCGCCACCTGCCCTTTTCGCCATCGATATCAAGCATATTGTATTGCGCCGCCGGATGCTTGCCACCCGGCGCCTGGCCTCCGGCGGCAACGCCGACCACAGGGATTTTCAAGCCGCGCCCGCCGATGAAGGACAATGACGGCAGATGCGAATGACCGTGCAGCACAAGCTCCACCCCGTATTGGCGAACGACCTTATGGAAACGGGAAATGCCGAACAGCCGCTTGTGCTGCGAAACGGCACCCCGCACCGGCGGGTGATGAATCATGATCACCCGGAACAGGCCTTGCGTTTTCGTCCGGTCGAGCATCGTTCCCAGCCGTTCGGCCTGCCCTTCCATGAAGAAGCCGTTGGCCATGAAGGGCGCCGTGGCCCTTGCCGTCGAGACGCCGATCAGCGCGACCTCGCCACGCACGCGCAGGTAGGGAAAGGCATTGCGGTCGACCGGCGCATTGACGCCGTCGCCGGTCATCCACGCGGCCCAGGAGCGGCAGATCTTGTCGAAGGCGCCGGGAACATAGGCGTCGTGATTGCCCGGCACCACCGACACGTCATGCGGCGAACCCAGCGTCTCCAGCCAGTGCCTGGCCATCTCGATCTCGCCGTCGAGCGCCAGATTGACCAGGTCGCCGGTGACGGCGAGATGGTCCGGGCTGCTCGCCTTCATATCGGCGACGATCGCGTCGATGACGGCGTCATGCATATGGCGGCGACGGTTGCGCTGCCAGTTCACATAGCCGAGCACGCGCTTGGAGGCGAGATCGCGATAGGATACATCCGGAAGCGGCCCCAGATGGACATCGGAAATATGCGCAAGCCTGAACATGGACCCTTCATAGGCGACACGCGCGCGGCTTTCCACCCACGGTTTCGCTACTGATGGCGACAGATCCCGAGATCGCTTCGCGCCAGACAGGCTGGGCGGGCTTGAGGGGACGATTGTTCCACCTTTATTTCGTGCTGCGGCGGCCGATGACGCTTGGCGTTCGCGGCCTGATCCACGACGCGTCAACCAGTTCCATCTTCCTCATCCGCCACACCTACGTGCCCGGCTGGCAGCTTCCGGGCGGCGGCGTCGAGGTCGGCGAAACGATGGCCGAGGCACTGGCGCGCGAACTCGCCGAGGAGGGCAACATCGCATTGACCGCCCCGCCTGTGCTGAGATCCATGCATTTCAACAGCCGAGCCAGCCGCCGCGACCATGTCGGCCTGTACCTGATCGAAAGCTTCACCCAGACGACGCCGAAGCTGCCCGACCACGAGATCGCCGAGGCCGGTTTTTTCCCGTTCGATCGCCTGCCGGAGGGGACGACGCCCGCAACGCTGCGGCGGATCACCGAGATTTTTCAGAATGAACCAGTGTCGCCCTACTGGTAGACTTGCTTTGCCTATTTGAAAAATCTTGAACTATACTATTCCGGAATAATATGCGGGTGCGATTCCATGATTGTCTAGAAAAATACAGTCGGTGAATGTCTGGCCTGTTATGGGTAGAGCTATTCCGGGAGGAGGTGCCTTCCCCGCCGTCGGCTGGATTCTTATCCTGCTGTTTGGCGGACTGCTCATCTTCGTCTCCAATGCGGCGGGTTTCTCCAGCCGTATCGGTAAGAGTTTCCTCAAAGTGAAGCTCGCCAGACAGGCTCGTATCAACGCCGAGACCTCCCAATAGGGTCTCGCTCGTTTGCGGACATCGGCGATGCTCAAATCCCCAACCGCCCGGCGAGCCATACCGCGCATCGGCCTATTGGTCGAAATTCAACATAAAGTGAAAGTTGAGAAATGTTTTTCCAGCTGAAATCTCGCTGGCCGACATTATACTGCTTGAGGTTGAACCAGCTGGAGCAGCTGCATTGGAATCTGTCAACGGCGCTGTTTTCGGCCGATTTACCTGTATATTTCTTTTGATGGTGATACCGCTTCTTATTTTATCTTATATATTATTTTACTTTCACATCGGACCGATAAAACAAAATAATTTTTATATCATATTTATTCCCGCCCTCTCTGCCTCAAAGGAGACTTTGGCTAAATTCCATACGCGCTTCAAACGCACTCCAACAAGGCAGGAATATTGGCGGTTCGTGATACTTTCAACACTGATCGTGGCCGCATGTCAGTCTATCGTATGGAGATTCACCGCGACCAATATCAACTCTCAACAACTTCCAATTCATTTCTGGCCAGACAGCGTCATGATCTTGGTGTCGATATTTGGTGTTGTCGCACTAGGCTATTCAGGCTGGGCGCTATTCAAACCATGAGAGGCAAACCTCCCCGGCTAAACCGGATCCGCCCGCACGGCCGCACAGGCATGAAGCCATCCCTTAGCTCGTCCCGAACCGCCCCCGGTCATGCGGCGCGGCATAGTCCAGTTCCGGCCCTACCGGCACGATCCGCGTCGGGTTGATCGTTTCGTGGCTGCCGTAATAATGCGCCTTGATGTGATGCAGGTTTACCGTGCCGGCGACACCGGGCACCTGGTATAGATCGCGCAGATAGTTCGACAGGTTCGGGTAATCCGCGACGCGGCGCAGGTTGCACTTGAAATGCCCGACATAGACCGGGTCGAAGCGCACCAGCGTGGTGAACAGCCGCCAGTCGGCCTCGGTGATGCGGTCTCCCACCAGATATCGCTGCCGCGACAGCCGGTCCTCCAGCGTGTCGAGCGCTGAAAACAGCTCGCCGAACGCTTCCTCATAGGCCGCTTGCGTGGTGGCGAAGCCGGCGCGATAGACGCCATTGTTGACCGCCGGGTAGACCAGAGCGTTGATGTCGTCGATCTCGCCGCGCAGGCCCTCGGGGTAGAAATCCAGGCTGGCATCGCCCCATTCGTCGAAGGCTGAATTGAGCATCCGGATGATTTCGGAGGATTCGTTGGAGACGATGGTCTGCTCCTTTTTGTCCCACAGCACGGGCACCGTCACCCGGCCCGAATAGGCGGGATCGGCCCTGGTGTATATCTGGTGCAGGAAGTCGAGGCCGTGGAGCGTGTCGCCGGTGGCGCCGTCCTCGGCCAAAAACGTCCAGCCATTGGCGCCCATGAAATGATGGACCACCGAAACCGAGACGATGTCCTCGAGCCGCTTCAGCGCGCGCAGGATCAGCGTCCGGTGCGCCCAGGGACAGGCGAGCGAGACATAGAGGTGATAGCGGCCGGGCTCGGCCTTGAAGCCGCGGTTGCGGCCTTCGGCCGGCTTACCGTCCCGGGTGATCCAGTCGCGCCATTGCGATTGCGAGCGGACGAATTTGCCGCCGCTCTCCTTGGTATCGTACCAGCGATCCTGCCATTGGCCTTCGACGAGCAATCCCATGTCGCTTCCTTTCGTCCCCGCACTCCATGTAGGACACGGCGCCGCCATGCGGAAACCCGCCGCGCTGAACAGATCGTCAATCGATAGGGCCAGCAGAACGGTAGATTGCGGTGGCCGAAAATTGATGCTAGCGGGAAATCCGCATGTTCGACTTTGCTTTGATCCGGTTTGACCGACGACGAAAGGGCGCCCGCGCTTGATGAAGCGCTGACTGGCGAATGCTGCCGTTTGCAGCAAACCTTCCTCGCATACCGGAACGCAAAGACCATGAGCCTTGCCGACGTGAAATACCTGCCGGAAACCCCGGCGCACGACCTCCAGATCGAAGCCATAAACGACGAAGCCTTCGGACCTGGCCGCTTTGTGCTAGCCGCCTACAAGATCCGTGAGGCCGGCGGCCATGAGCGGTCGATGTCCTTTGTCGCCGTCGATGGCGATATCGTCGTGGCCTCGGTGCGCATGACCCGCATCGCCGCCGGCGCCGGCCGCGCGCTGATGCTTGGGCCGCTTGCCGTTCGGCCGGCCTACAAGAACCTCGGCATCGGCCGCCGCTTGGTGGCGATCGCGCTGGAAGCCGCCGCCAAGGCCGGCGCGCCGGCGGTGATGCTCGTCGGCGACGAGCCTTATTACGGCCCGCTCGGCTTCAAGCGTATCCCGCGCGGGCAGATCTCCATGCCAAGACCGGTCGATCTCGACCGCCTGCTGTCGCATGAGATCGTGCCGGGCGCCGTCGCCAGGCTCACCGGCGAAGTCTGCCATGCCAGCCAGGCGAAGGTCGGCGCGCACATGCCCGCGATTGCCTGACCATCCGGGTGCTGTTATGCCGCCTTGGCAAGGCAGCGTATTGCCATCCGGTGGAGGAGATTGACATGAACCCGAGCGGCCACATTGCAATCGTCACCGGCGGCGGGTCGGGGCTCGGCGAAGCGACGGCGCGGGCTCTCGCCGCGAAAGGCGCCAAGGTCGCCATCTTCGACGTCGGCATCGAGCGCGCGGCAAAGGTGGCCGCCGATATCGGCGGCATCGCTGTCCAGTGCGATGTCAGCAGCGCAGACAGTGGCGCGGCCGCGCTTGCCGAAGTGGCGGACAGACTTGGCGAACCGCGCATCCTCGTCAATTGCGCCGGCATCGCCATCGGCGTGAAGACGGTCGGCAAGGACGGCCCGCATCCGCTCGACCAGTACCGCAAGGTGATCGAGGTCAACCTGATCGGGACCTTCAACATGATCCGCCTTGTCGCCGACCGGGCCGCGAAGCTCGACCCCCTCCAAGGCGGCGAGCGCGGCGTCATCGTCAACACGGCGTCGGTCGCCGCCTATGACGGCCAGATCGGCCAGGCCGCCTATTCCGCCTCCAAGGGCGGCGTGGTCGGCATGACGCTGCCGGTGGCGCGCGATCTCGCCCGCTCCGGCATCCGCGTCTGCACCATCGCGCCCGGCATCTTCAAGACGCCGATGATGGCCGGCATGCCGCGGGAGGTGCAGGATTCGCTCGGCGCCGCCGTGCCGTTCCCGTCGCGCCTGGGCGAGCCTTCGGAATATGCGGCGCTTGCGCTGCACATCATCGAGAACCAGATGCTCAACGGCGAGACCATTCGCCTCGACGGCGCCATCCGCATGGCGCCGAAATAAGGGATTGCGCAAAACGCGGTTCGGTTTTGGAATAACGGCAGGCATGAAAAAACGCTTGCCCTTGCCAAACCGGACGCCAACGTCTGATAAGTGGATGAGACAAATCAACTTAGCAGGACGACAATTTTGGAAGATCGCAAGAAGGACGTGATTCGCGAAACCGACGCCGAGGCGATCCGGCTGGCGAAGACGTTGGTCCGCAGCGCCCGTTTCGGCGCCCTGGCCGTGATCGAGCCTGGCACCGGGGCACCGCTGGCCAGCCGCGTGGGCGTGGCCACCGACGTTGACGGCGCGCCGCTGATCCTGGTCTCGATGCTGTCCGCGCACACCGGCGCGATCCTCGCCGACCCGCGCTGTTCCCTGCTTGTCGGCGAGCCTGGTAGGGGTGACGCCCTGGCGCATCCGCGCCTGACGCTGGTCTGTCGTGCGGTTCGGCTGGAGCGCGGATCGAGCGGGCACGCCAACGCCGAACGGCGCTATCTCAACCGCAATCCGAAGGCAAAACTGTATGCCGGGCTTGGCGACTTTTCGATTTTTCGCCTCGAGCCGGAGCGCGCCAGCCTGAACGGCGGTTTCGGCAAGGCCTATTTGCTCGATCGTGCCGACCTGATCACCGCCGGGCCGATCGTCGAGGCGCTTGCCGCGAGCGAACAATCGGCGCTCGATCACATGAACGCCGACCATCTTGATGCGATCGCTGTTTATGCACAACATTTTGCCAAGTCAGCGGGCAATGGCTGGACCCTCACCGGCTTTGATGCCGACGGCATGGACCTGGTAGCGGGCGACGAGACTTGCCGGGTTTTCTTCCCCAGTCCATTGGAGACCGCCGACAAATTACGGCATGTTCTGGTCGATATGGCCAAGGCCGGCAGGGCAGCGGACCATGCATAGCCAGACAGTTAATCGCGCAGGATCGAAAGCAAGCCTTGAGATTTGAGAGAAATGTTCTACCTTTTACATCGACACTGAATCGCCAGCGCGATTTAACGAGTTAATCTATGGAACCAGACGCTATTGCCCCCATAGCGTTCGGTCAGCAGAAAGACATGGGGGATCAATGGTCTCGACAAAGCTAATCGCCAACGCCGAATCCGCAGCCGCGTTCCTCATGCTGATGGGCAATGAGAAGCGGCTGTTGATCATGAGCTACCTCGCCGACGGTGAAATGTCGGTCGGCGCCATTGCCGAGAAGGTGATGCTCAGCCAGTCCGCGCTTTCACAGCATCTCGCCAAACTGCGCGCCCTGGACCTCGTCGACACCCGGCGCGACCGGCAGATGATCTACTATTCGTGCAAGTCCGAAGCCGTGCATGAGTTGCTTGACATGCTGGACGGCATTTTCGGTCAGGGCAAACAGCCCGAGGCGGCCTATGGCCTTCGCCGCGCCAGGGCTTGACCGGCCTGGCCTCACCGGCCCGGCTTGACCGGGAAGCGTCCTGATGCGCATGCCTTGCCGTGATTTTCAAGGCGACTGACCCCTTGCCGGGGACAAGTCGCCTTGAAACCATGCGTCGTGCTATCCGAATATCGGCCCTGATCGTCGGGCCGACGCGCCACCGAGGAATGCATGGTCCCCATTCGTATCGACGACCCGCATGATCCGCGTGTCGCCGCCTATCTCGATATACGCGAGCGTGACCTCGTCGGGCGCCAGGGCTGCTTCATGGCCGAAGGCAAGGTGGTTTTGCACATGCTGCTCTCGGGCAAGCGCTTCGCGGCGGAGTCGGTGCTGATCCTCGAAAACCGCCTGGCCGGCCTTGCCGACACATTGTGCAAGGCGCCCTCGGACCTTCCTGTCTATGTGGTGGCCGGCGATGTCATGGACAGGATCGCCGGCTTCCATATGCATCGCGGGATCCTGGCCATGGGCCGCAAGGGCGTCGACCTGTCCGCCGAAGCCCTCCTGGGCACCTTGCCGGCCCGCGCGCTGGTCGTCGTGCCCGTCGGCATCGCCAACCACGACAATATCGGCTCGATCTTCCGCAACGCCGCGGCCTTCGGCGCCAATGCCGTTTTGATGGACGAAACCTGTTGCGATCCGCTGTACCGCAAGGCAATCCGCGTTTCCGTCGGCGCCGTACTGAAAGTCCCCTTCGCGACCTTCACCGACACCGCCAGCTTCATGGCGACGCTTGCCGCTCAAGGCTTCGAGCAATTCGCGCTGTCACCAAGCGGACAAACCGACATTCGCCAGGCCAAGGCGGCGCAACGGCTGGCTCTCTATCTCGGCACCGAGGGTGAAGGCCTGCCGAAAAACCTGCTCGAGCGACTCCATACGGTTCGCATCGACATGGCCGAGGGGTTCGACAGCCTGAACGTCGCGGCGGCATCGGCCATCGCGCTGCATCATTTTTCACACGTTTGACGCACGGCATCAGAAGCGGCGGGCTTTCGGCGGCGCGACAGCGCGTGTCGTGCCGGTCTCGCTCGGCGCAACGTCAATCCTCAAGGGTTCCATATCATCGGCCAGCGGCACGGGGGCGCCGGTGGCCTTCGATCGCGCATGGCGCGCCATCCTCGCGGCCGTGGACAATGAGGTTAACCAGTCGAGGAACGCAAAAAGCAACGGATGGAAGCGCCAAGCCGCCAACACGGCGATTGATAGAGCGGTATAGAGCATCATGGTCTTATGACGTGGTGATGCCCAGCCGTCGGCGCAAGCTAAGAGCCGCGGCCTCGTCAGTTGGTCGATTCGGCTTTCTGCAGTGCCCGTACGCGATCGGCGAGGCTGCGCTCGCCACTGGACGGGCGCACGTCCTGCGGGGTTGCCAGCGCCTTGGCGATCGGCGAATCCGGTCCCTCGAGCTTCGCCGTCAGATTGACGACCTCCGCCGCCAGTTCGTTCATCTGCTCGCGCAGTGCCGCGCTGGCATGGCTGGCATCGTTGCCATTGGCGGCTTTCGTTGCCTCGAAGGCGGAAAGGTCCGTCTTCAGCCGCTTGTTCTCACGCGCCAGCGCCGTCAACCTGGCTTCCAGCCGCTCGCGATCACCGTCGAGCCTGGCGATCGCCTTTTCGATATCCTCACCCTTGGCGCCTTGATCGCCTGGCGTCCCGACCAGCCGCAGGGCCGGTGAATTGTCCACGCTCTCGCCCTTCGTCTTTTCACGCAGCCGCGTCAGCTCCTTTTCCCGGCGCTCAAGCTTGTCCTCGCGATCGGCCAGCGTTGCCAGCAGACGCTCGATCTTCTTGTCCAGCTCACCGGTTCGCTTCTTTTCGGCCTTCAACGCGTCGCGCGCCGCCTTGCTCTCCGCCACGATCTCCTGGCTGCGCCGGTCAGCCTCCTTGCGCTGGGCGCGCAACGCCGCGATGTCGTCGGCCAGTTTCTGCAGTTCGGATTCGCGCGCCACCAATTCGATCTGGCGGCTGCTGGACGAGAAACTGGCGTCGTCATACATGTGTTCCAGCTTTTCAAGCTCCAGGGCCCGCTTCTCCAGCTTGCGCTCTGTCTCGGTCATCCGCTCCGACAGCTGCTGCAATTGCTCCTCGCGCTGCCGCAGCGCATCGCTTTTGGCTTCGAGTTCGGCGAGAGCCTCGTTCTTGTTCTTGCGCTCGACCGCAAGGCCCTTCAGCGCTTCGCGGCCGCGGCCGATCTCGACGAGCTGTTCGGCCGCTTTCGCGCGCAGGGACTTAACATCGATTTCCAGCCGCCGCGTAATCATGGCGTACTCGGCGCGGATGCGATCCTTGTCGGCCTGGATCTCGGGAAGCGTCAGCGGCATGGAGCCCTCGACGCGCCTGCGCGTCAGCGCAACGGCGCGGCGCCAGATTGCCGGCGCCACAAGCAGCGCCAGGAAACCGGCAACGAGAAAGCCAAGGGCAAAGAACAGGATCGACTGAACCAAAGCGACAACCCGTATGGATGGCAACCAATTGCCAGAACAGAACTGTGCCACGTTCGCATGACGGAAATCCAGCGCTGCGGCAAGGGTCTGCCGCAGCAATCGGTGGGATTCACAGTCTTGTCGTTGACCCGGAAGACAGGCCGCATGCGGCTCAGAACGGGTTCCAGGTGGCACGCTCGGTCAGCTTGAGATAGCCCAGATTGACGCCAAGCCGGGCGCCGACGCCTGTGCGGATCGGAATCAGCAGCACATTGTTGTTCTTCAGCACGTTGAAGCCGACGCCGGCGACCACATAGGCGGAACCAGCCACCCCGCCATAGCGGTTGTACAGATTGCCCACATCGTCGAGATTGTAGACCAGCATCATGACCCGGGAGCCCTCGCCGCCAAAATCCCAGCCCAGCGACGGGCCCTGCCAGAACACTTTGTGATCGCCGGCGTTTTTCGTATAGAGCGTGCCCTCGCCATAGGTCAGGCCGCCGATCAGCGCGCCCGACCCCTCTTCGCCGAGCAGATAGCCATTCGGCAGCCCGTACGAAGCGAAAATCTTCTCGACGACGGTCGCCAGGCCGCCTGATGTCGCGCCGAAGAATTTGTGACCGGAATCAACGATCTCCTGAGCGGTGTATTCCTGGGCCCGCAGGGCCGAGGTTGAAAAGACGAGAACACCCATGAGCGCAATCGTCATTGTGATGACGCGGAAAAGAGTCCGGCCGTTATATCGGGAAAACATGCTTCCAATCTCCGTCATGGAGCACTTTCGCCGACGCCTCGCACCCGTACGGCTCTTTGGCGGCCGTTAAGGATGACTGTTACGGGCAAACTATGCCGTAATTCTTTTTCAACCATTAAGCTCTCACATGAAGATGGCGGTTCGAAGGCTGGTTTTCGCACCGCTCAGTCAGTCGTACCCTGCGCGAACGCACCATTTGCGATAACGACGATTTTGGTTTTGTTGCCGCTCGCACGGGCACTGTGTATTCAGGATCCCGGGGAGAAAAGCGTGATTCGTGTGGGCAGGCGTGACGAACGATCACCCGGCCATGAGTTGTGAAGTTTTGCAGGGATTTTCACCGATGGCCGATCTGTTCACTCTTTCCGCACCCGACCTCGCGGCCCTTTTGTGCAGCCGGGTCTGCCACGATATAATTTCGCCGGTTGGCGCCATCAACAACGGGCTCGAGCTGCTCGATGAAGGCGGCGCCGACGAAGACGCCATGAAGCTGATTCGCCAGAGCGCGAAGAATGCTTCCGCCCGCCTGCAGTTCGCCCGCATCGCCTTCGGCGCCGCCGGCTCCGCCGGCATGCTGATCGACACTGGCGACGCCGAGGCCGTTGCGATCGCCTTCCTCAAGAACGAGAAACCCGAACTTGTCTGGAATGGCACCCGCGCGCTGCTGCCCAAGAACAAGGTCAAGCTTCTGCTCAACCTCCTTCTTGTCGCCAATGCCGCCATTCCGCGTGGCGGCAAACTGACCGTCACGCTGGAGAATCTCGAAACCGAGCCGCGTTTTTCGCTTGCCGCCAGCGGCCCGATGCTGCGCGTGCCGCCCAAATTCCTGGAACTGCACTCGGGCAACAAGCCCGAAGAGCCGATCGACGCCCATTCGGTGCAGCCCTATTACACGCTGCTCCTGGCGCGCGAAGCCAACATGACGATCTCGATCCACGCCACGGCGGAAGAAATCGCTTTTTCCGCGGCCTGAGATTTACAGTCGAGGGACTATCCATAAGGTCGTGAAGCGGGCTTATGGATAGCTTTCCGTTGTCAGCAAGACAACTTTAAGTATTACCTTCGGGCAATACTGTCCCGACAAAAAAATCCATTTAAACTGGAATTTTTCGTCAGATCGACGAAAGCATCTGCGAATAAATCGCAGCAAAGACCATCTTTGCAAAAATTTTACCTAATGGCTTTTCGGCTTCTTTACCAGATCGGTCTAGGGTACAGCCCAGATGCCCCGCTGCCAGATCGTCCGCATGGCAAAGAGGACCCCGAATGAAACGCTGCATGTTCGTCGACGATTCAAGCGTCATCCGCAAGGTTGCAAAGCGCATCCTTGGCGGCTCCGACATGGTTGTCATCGAAGCAGCCAGCGGGTTTGACGCAGTCGAGATGTGCGCGGCCGACATGCCTGATGTCATTGTCGTCGACGGCGCCCTGCCCGACATGCCGGCAGTGGATTTTATCCGCCGTGTGCGCGCCATGGAAACGCCGATAGCGCCCCAGATCCTGATTTCGCTGGTCGAGCTCGATGTCGCCTCGATCATGCGGGCCAAGCGCGCCGGGGCCCAAGGCTATCTGCTGAAGCCGTTCAACCGGCCGCAATTGCTCGAGCGCTTCCGCACCCTGAAAGTCGCGGCCTGATTCGCGCAGCCATCGACGCATAAAGAAAACCCGGCCTTGGCCGGGTTTTTTCGTGGGGAACGAATGAGGCGGGCGTTTTGCGCTCAGGCGCTGACGCGAATATCTTCCGGTTCGCGCAACACATAGCCGCGGCCCCAGACAGTCTCGATGTAATTCTGGCCGCCGGAAGCCGCGTCGAGCTTCTTGCGCAGCTTGCAGATGAAGACGTCGATGATCTTCAGTTCCGGCTCGTCCATGCCGCCATAGAGATGGTTGAGAAACATTTCCTTGGTCAGCGTCGTGCCTTTGCGCAGCGAGAGCAGTTCCAGCATCTGGTATTCCTTGCCGGTCAGGTGCACGCGCTGGCCGCCGACTTCGACGGTCTTGGCATCGAGATTGACCACCAGGTCGCCGGTGGTGATGACCGATTGGGCGTGACCCTTGGAACGGCGCACGATCGCGTGAATTCGCGCCACCAGCTCGTCCTTGTGGAACGGCTTCGTCATGTAGTCGTCGGCGCCGAAGCCGAGGCCGCGCACCTTGTCCTCGATACCGGCCATGCCGGAAAGGATCAGGATCGGCGTCTTCACCTTGGACAGGCGCAGTGTTCTCAAGACTTCATAACCCGACATGTCCGGGAGGTTGAGGTCGAGAAGGATGATGTCGTAGTCGTAGAGCTTGCCTAGATCGACCCCCTCTTCGCCGAGGTCCGTCGTATAGACGTTGAAACTTTCCGATTTGAGCATCAGCTCGATGCTCTGTGCGGTTGCACTGTCATCTTCAATCAGCAGAACACGCATTTCATTCCCCTTTTCTGCCGCCGGACCATTTCGCGACCCATCCGGGCCGGTAGCAGTGATTGCCTAGTGCAGAGGCTGCCATCGAATGGTTAACAAAACCTAATTCCGCATCCATGTCGGTACCAGATTTTTTAACCCCTTTCTACACCCTCTTGAATCTAATAATGAATCACAGACCCAAATCGCTAATGCAACACATTAATAATCCAGCCTAAGTGACTCAAGGGACTCATCGGCCGCGCTCCGCATCGCTAGCCGGAATTTTTACCCGGCCTTAAGTCCTGAGCCGTATGATTAACAATGCCCGTAAACGAATGGTTACCACCGGCAAAAAACTTTAGGATTTTGTTTCCCATAGTTCGGGGAATGCCGGTGGACACGGGCAACGGTTGGGCCTTTCGGGGCGGATTGGACGATATGTGCAGGTGTGCGTTTCCGGGAGTACCGAATCATGAAGTCACGTGAAAACCTCGTTCGGCTGAAACAGTTTCAGGTGAACGAGAAGCGGCGCCAGCTGCTGCAGCTCGACATGATGATCGCCGAGTTCGAACGGATGGCCGTCGAGCTGGAGCTTCAGATCACCGCCGAGGAAAAGAAGGCTGGCATCACCGACATCAACCATTTCGCCTATCCGACCTTCGCCAAGGCGGCACGCTTGCGCCGCGACAACCTCAGAAATTCGCAAAGCGACCTCGCACAGCAGCGAAGCGCTGCCGAATCACTACTCGGCGAAGCTGAAGCGGAGCTTTCCAAGGCGGAAATGCTGGAGTCACGCGACACCAAGGTCCGCGACACCGAAATCGGCGGCCGCAGCGCGATGATCGGCTGAGGCGGGCCGTACGCCAGTCGCCAGCCACCGCACGTGCCGATGACTATCCCAGGGGCGTACGCGATCATCGCGCCCCGAGGCAATTCCAGGAGAGCGTGCAGCGCTCTTACGCAGCTTCGCCTTCCATGATCGCGCGAGCCCGCGCTTCCTTGATGTCGGGCGCATGCTGCTCCGACCACGCCCTTATCTGAGTGAGCAACCCCGCCAGGTTCTGGCCGAGTTCGGTCAGTTCGTACTCGACGCGCGGCGGGATGACCGGGAATATCTCACGCCGAACGAGGCCATCGCGCTCCAGCACGCGCAGCGTCTGCGTCAGCATTTTGGGCGTGATGCCCTCGAGCTTGCGGGCAAGCTCGCCATTGCGCATCCTGCCCCGCCGCAGCGCGCAGACCACCAGGTAGACCCATTTGCTGGCCAGCATCTCCAGCACGGTGTGCGACGGACACGTCCGCCGATACGCGTCATAGCCGAATGGGGAACTCTCTTCGCTATCCATGAGGTGCCTATATATGGAAAAGGTACATACTGGACAAGGGATTATTACTATCCAATCGATAGTGGCACATTACCAAGCCAGGAGGGTTCCATGCGTGCCATCATCCAGAATTCCGTCGGCGGACCCGACGTCCTCGTCATCGCCGAGCGTCCCGATCCACGGCCCCAGGCCGGTGAAGTGCTCGTCCGTGTCAAGGCGGCCGGCATCAATCCGGTCGATGGCGCGGTGCGCGCCGGCAATTTCCCGCTGCTCGGCGAACCGCCCTTCATCCTCGGCTGGGATATTTCGGGAACCGTCGAGGCGCTGGGCGCAGGCGTGACGGGCATCAAGGTCGGCGACGCCGTGTTCGGCATGCCGCGCTTTCCCAAGCAGGCGGCGGCCTACGCCGAACTGGCGGCGGTGCCCGCGGATGAAATCGCGCCCAAGCCCGGACGTATCGATCATGTTCACGCCGGCGCGCTGCCGCTGGCCGGACTGACGGCATGGCAAGGTCTAATCCGCCATGGCGGATTGAAGCCTGGGCAGCGCGTTCTGATCCATGCCGCGGCCGGCGGCGTCGGGCATCTTGCCGTGCAGATCGCCAAGGCGCGCGGAGCCCATGTCATCGCCACGGCCAGCCCCGAGAAACTCGATTTCGTCCGCTCGCTGGGCGCCGACGAGATCATCGATTACACGAAAGGCGATTTCGCCGGCAACGTCGACAATGTCGACCTGGTGCTGGAGACGGTGGGCGGCGACCATGCCGAACACTCATTGAAGGTGATCAAGGCAGGCGGCGTTCTGGTCTCGCTGCTCAATGTCAGCGATGCCGCGAAGGCGCTGGCCAAGGAAAAGGGCATTCGCGTCGAGCGCATGTCCGTGGTGCCGGACCGCGCCGGCCTGGTGGAACTTGGCAGGCTGAGCGACGAAAACAAGCTTGCCGTCCACGTGGCCAGGACCTTTCCGCTCGACCAGGCGGGCGCGGCCCACACGTTTCTCGGCACCAGGCCGATCGGCAAGGTGGTGTTGACGGTCTGAACCAGAAGAATCGCCGCAGCAAAACAAAAAGGGCGCGGGTTGCCGCGCCCTTTATCTTGATTGAACCAACCTAGTGTCGGTATTGCTGGATGCGCGTCGTGCGCAGCCCGGCAAGGCCATATTCATCGATCGACGCCTGCCAGGACAGGAATTCCTCGGTGGTCAGCTTGTAACGCTGGCACGCTTCTTCAAGGCTCAAAAGCCCGCCGCGCACCGCTGCAACCACTTCCGCCTTGCGCCGGATGACCCAGCGACGCGTATTCGTCGGCGGCAGATCGGCAATCGTAAGTGGGCTGCCGTCAGGCCCGATAACATATTTGACTCGCGGTCTAACCAGATCGGTCATCGTACTCTCTACAAAAAACTCAAAGACCCAATCCCCACCACGTTACCGCCACAGCTTTAAAAATTGCCTAAGCAGACCCTAATGACTAGGTAAGGATCATGAACGCTGCGTTAGTCTTTTCTCCGGCATTTGAATCATCTGCTGGGAAGTGAGGAATGCGGCCGTGAAAATCGGCATGCCTTCAAAGCTGGCGCGCCCGGAAAGCTTGACCTATATTCCGGCCTTCGGCATTCAGCGCCGTGCAGAATGAAAGAACCATGAACAGTCTCGATCTTCCCGGACGCCCGCAGGATACCCGCATCGTCGTTGCCATGTCGGGCGGTGTCGATTCATCGGTCGTCGCCGGCCTTCTCAAGCGCGAAGGCTATGACGTCGTCGGCGTCACCCTGCAGCTCTATGACCACGGCGCGGCGACGCACCGGGCTGGCTCCTGCTGTGCCGGACAGGATATCGACGACGCCCGCCGCGTCTCCGAGACGCTCGGCATTCCCCATTATGTCCTCGATTACGAGGAGCGCTTTCGCAAGGCGGTCATTGATCCCTTCGCCGAGAGCTATGTTGCCGGCGAAACGCCGATCCCATGTGTTTCATGCAACCAGACAGTAAAATTCGCCGACCTTCTGGCGACAGCGAAGGAACTTGGCGCCGAAGCGCTGGCCACCGGCCACTACATCCGCTCCGGAGCCAACGGCGCGCACCGCGCGCTTTTCCGGCCCGTTGATGCCGACCGCGACCAGAGCTACTTCCTGTTCGCCACCACGCAGGCGCAGATCGACTATCTGCGCTTTCCGCTCGGCGGCCTGTCCAAGCCGCAGGTTCGCGCCATCGCGGAGGAGATGGGGCTGACGGTCGCCGCCAAGCAGGACAGCCAGGACATCTGCTTCGTACCGCAGGGGAAATACTCCGACATCATCGCCAAGCTGAAGCCGGCCGCCGCCAATCCCGGCGACATAGTCCACATCGATGGCCGCGTGCTCGGCCGCCATGAAGGCATATTGCGCTACACCATCGGCCAGCGCCGCGGCATCGGCATCGCATCGGGCGAGCCGCTCTATGTCGTCCATCTCGACGCCGACCGCGCCCGCGTCGTCGTCGGCCCGCGCGAGGCGCTGGAGACGCACAAGATATACCTGCGCGACATGAACTGGCTGGGCGACGTTTCGCTGTCCGACATCCCGCCGGCGGGGCTGGAGCTGTTCGCCAAGGTGCGCTCGACCAGGCCACCGCGCCCGGCGGTGTTGCGCCACAAGGCAGGCGTCACCTCGGTCGAACTGGCCGACGGCGAATCCGGCATCGCACCGGGACAGGCCTGCGTGCTCTATTCGGATGATGGCAACCAGGCCCGCGTGTTTGGCGGCGGCTTCATCGAGCGCTCCGAGCACGGCGCGGAGGCCGAGGCGATGCTGAGCCGGCTCGCGGCCCGCCCGGCGCGGATACCAGCCGAATAGCTCAAGCAATCAGCGCGCCGTCCCGGTCTCTCCGGGGCGGGGCAGCGCTGTTATCAGGGATTCGATCGGGAGTGGGTGACGGTGCCCGCCGTCAGGATGCGTAGAACCCTGATGGCTTCCTCGCCGCTGGTGCGCGGTTCCGCGCGCGTCTCTATACACTGGATGAAATGCTCGAGCTCGCGCGTCAGCGGCATGCCCTCGCCCACCGCGACATAGGACGGCTCATTGGCGGTGAAGGCCCATTGGCCGCTGTCCTGCCAGACGGCGTGGCGATAGACGGCGAGCTTGCGTTCCCAGGGTTCCACGTCGTCGAACACGGCCATCGCCTTGGTGCCGACCACGGTCAGCCGCCGCTCGCGGTAGGGGTTGAGCCGCGAGGCGAAGAGATGGCCGCGCAGGCCGTTGGGAAAGCGCATGTGCAGATGCGCGAAGTCGCTGAGATTGTCGAGAAGGGCAGCCCCCTCGCCGCGCACCTCGATCGGCTCGGTGCCGGTGATCGCCAGGATCATCGACAGGTCGTGCGGCGCCAGGTCCCATAGCGCATCGTTCTCGGTGTGGAACTTGCCAAGGCCCAGCCGGTGCGAGTGAATGTACTTGACCTCGCCCAGCTCGCCCTTGTCGATCAGCGTCTTCAGCATCTCGAAGGCGGGGTGGAAGCGCAGCACATGGCCGACCATGAAAACGCGGCCATTGTCCTTGGCCGCCTGCACCGAACGCTCGGCGTCGGCGACCGTCAGCGCGATCGGCTTCTCGACCAGCACGTCCTTGCCGTTTTCGACCGCGCGCACGGCGAGGTCGGCATGGAATTGCGGCGGCAGCGCCATGACGATGGCATCGACATCGTCGCGAACGAAAAGCTGATCAGGCGAGATGGCGAGGCAATCCTGCTCGCTGGCGAAACCCTCCGCGCGGGCGCGGTTGGCGTCCGACACGGCGTGCAGCGCGCCGAGCGCCTTGAGGGTGCGGATATGGTTGCTGCCCCAGTATCCGCAACCGAGGACTGCTATGCGCGGCTTCATCGTGTTGAACTCGAAATATTCGTGGCCGAGACATAGCGACGTGCCTCTGCGAACTCAACCCCGGTAGCCGTGCTCAAATGTCTGGGCAGGGAAGCTTTTCGTGAATGACAATATGCCGGCGAACTGGTTGCTTCGATGCTTGACAGGCTTACCCTCCCAACCTTATATCCGCCCGACCTTGGTGAACGCCTCGACATGCCCCTCGATTTGAGGCGGATTTCGGGCCCCTTCACCGCCTTGGCGGGGTAGCTCAGTTGGTTAGAGCACGGGAATCATAATCCTGGGGTCGGGGGTTCAAGTCCCTCTCCCGCTACCATCACTGCAGCGTCAGGCGCTGTTCCTAGTTTACGATTTGGCTGGTTCAAAAGCTCCACCGGCTCACCGCGGACTTTCATGTCGCTTCCCCGGTCATCCTGGCGCTTGGGGTCTACGGGCAGATGATCTGTATCGACCACCGGCGTGATTTCGTCGGCGTGAAACTGTCGACCTGGCCGCAGGCGATAAAACCAGCGATGCGTATCGACATACAAAACCTGATGGCCGCGATCTCCGACAATCTCAGTTCGACGTAGAGTCGGTGGAACACTTCGGGTTGCGGCTGAAATTTCGATTGGCACTCGACCTCGGTTTGGGTGAGGAGCCGCGATCGTTTTGAGATTGCTTTCTGTGGCTCCATAGGCTGACAGTCGGACGCCACGAGCGGCTATGCCTACAGGCGACATCGACTTGTGAAGGTCATTTGCGGTAGTCGGGCTCTTCGACATCGAGAATGGCCCGCACTTCGGCGAGATGGTCGATCGCCAGCTGGCCGTAGTCCGCCCATTGCCGCTGCGTTACGGCCGCGACCTCGTCGGAAACGATCCGTAGGGGTTGGCCCGATGCATAGGCGATCATCAGCGTCTCGCAGGCGCGTTCGAAATAATACATCTCGTCCAAGGACGCGGCCACCGTCTCAGCCCCGACGAGTACTCCGTGATTGCCCATGAGCAGAACGTTGCGGTCTCCGAGCTTGCTCGCCAAGCGATCGCCCTCATCGTCGGACAGTCCCATACCGCCGAAATCTTCGTCGATCGCGAGCCTGCCGAAGAAGCGCATCGTGTTCTGATCGATCGGCGGCATGCGGCTGTCCTTCAACGCTGCCAGGGCCGTCGCATAGCGCGGGTGCAGATGCATGACACACCTGGCACGTGGACAGCGCGCGTGGATGCGCCCGTGAATGTGCCAGGCGGTAGGATCGGGCGCATCCGGCCGGTTGAGTGTCGTGGCATCCTCGGAATCAAGCAAGATGAGGTCCGACGCCCGTATTCGAGAAAAATGTCGCCCGCGCGGGTTCATCAGGAAATATCGTCCGCTCGGCCCCACGGCGAGGCTGAAATGATTGGCTACGGACTCGTGCATCCCCAAGCGCGCAAACCATCGAAACGAGGCCGCAAGATCCTGCCTCATCGTATCCAGCATTTCGTTGTCGGGCAGCCTGTCATTCGCGATTGCCGACGGGTTATGCGAAGCGCTCAAGCCCTTGCCCTCCATAGGTCCTGTTCGTTCATACCTTGGGCCGCGCCAGGCGGCGTGAGGCCCCGGATGATGTCGGCGGCCTTCTCGGCGATCATGATCGTCGAGGCGTTTGTATTTGCGCTGACGATGGCCGGCATGATCGAGGCGTCGACGACGCGCAGACGTTCCAGCCCGCGCACGCGGCATTGCGGATCGACCACCGCCCCCGGATCGTCCGCTGCCCCCATCCGGCAGGTCCCCACCGGATGATAGCAGGTCTCGAGGGTCTGTCGGATCCAGCGATCAATCTCTTCGTCCTTCCTGACGGTCGGACCCGGGAAAATCTCCGCGCCGGCGAAGGGGGCAAGTGCCGGCTGCGACAGCACCTCTCGCAGCAGGCGGACGCCAGCGCGCATATCTTCGAGATCCTGGGGATCGTCCAGATAGTTGAACAGGATTTCGGGCGCCTCAAAGGGATTGGCGCTGGTGGCGCGCACATGGCCCCGGCTGCGCGGCCGCATCAGATCGATGTGAACCTGGAAGGCATGAGACGCCAAAATGTCGACGCCACCGGGCACGACGGCCAACGGCATGAAGGTGAACTGGATATCGGGGTGGTCAAGTTCGGGGCGGCTGGTAATGAAGCCGCCTGCTTCAAAGTGATTGGTCGCGGCCGGGCCGGTTCCGTTCAGCATCCATTCAAGCCCGGCAAGCCAGCTGCGTGGCGCGCGCGTCATCGGATAAAGCGAGACCGGTTTCTTGCACTTGTGCTGAATCACCAGATCGGGGTGGTCGCTCAGATTCTCGCCTACATCGGAAAGATCGTGACGCACCTGGATACCTGCGGCTTCGAGATGCTTCCGTGGACCGATACCCGACAGGTGGAGGATATGCGGCGAGCCTATTGCGCCGCCGCAAAGGATCACCTCCTCCGCCTTGGCGAGATGCTCGCGCCCATCCATGGCATAGCGCAGGCCGGTCGCGCGTCGTCCCTGGAGCTCGACCGCCAGCGCCTGCGCGCGAGTCACCACGGTGAGATTGGGACGTTTGCGCGAGGGTGCAAGATAGCCGCGCGCCGCGCTCCAGCGGCGGCCCCGCCAGGTGCTGCGTTCGACTGTCCCAAAACCCTCCTGCTGGGTGCCATTGAAATCAGAAGTATGCGCATAGCCTGCCTCCAAACCGGCAGCCACGAAGGCCTTTGCCAGAGGCGAGGCGTCGATTTTGCCAGGTGTGACGCGGATCGGGCCGCTCTTGCCGCGCAGGCCGTCGGTCGATGCTGGCGCGGTTTCCGACCGGCAGAAGTAAGGGAGCACTTCCTCATAGCTCCAGCCCCGGGCGCCAAGCTGCGCCCAGCCGTCGAAGTCGCGTGGATGGCCCCGCAGCCAGACCATGCCGTTGATAGAGGACGAGCCGCCGACGACCTTGCCGCGGGGGTGGCCGAGCTGCCGATTGTACAGATGCGGCTCGGGCGCAGAGGTGAACGCCCAGCTGTAGCGGTCCCCCCAGGCGACGCGCGACATGCCGGCCGGCATTTTCAGCCAGATCGACCGGTCCTCGGGACCGGCCTCCAGCAACAGGACCCGGCATTTCGGATCCTCCGACAGGCGCGCCGCAAGCACACAGCCCGCCGAACCGGCGCCGGCGATCACATAGTCGAAGGATGTGCGGGCACTGTCGGTCATTCCCGGATCGCCTTGTAGCAAAGCGTATGGAAATGATGGACGAGGTTCTCGCTCTGGTTCGGGCGGCTTGGGTCGATCAGGTACTTGCCCGCGCCAAATCCGATCGAGTGCAGGCCCTTCTGGTTGGTGACGTTGAGCTCGATATCCTCCGGGCCGAGCTGCGTGTTCATCCATTCGATCGCAGCTTTCGTCACCGGCGGCATCTCGCGGCCCTTCGGCTTGTAGTAGCCGAAGCGCAGCAGCGATTTCTCTGGCGTCAGCGGGATCATGATGAAGGTGCCCACCATGTCGGTATAGGGAAAGGAGTAGAAGGTCGTGTTCGGGAAGAGCCCGACATTGAAGAACCAGTCGGTCTGCCACGTGGAGCCTTCTAGCGGAACGCCGTAAGCCGATTTGGCGCCCTTGTTGGGCGGCCCGATATAGGTCCACCAGTCGCCATGGGCGGTCAGCGTGTAGCCCTCGAAATCGATCAGCGCCGCCAGTTCCTTGTGGACCGGACCGGAGAGGTCGAAATGGTAGCCCTCGATCGAATTTTCCTGGATGACCTTCCAGTTCGCCTCGACGATGACGTCCGTCTCGGAGGCCAGTTCGAGATTGTCGAGGTCGGGCAGGAAGCGCCGCATCTCGGCCTCGGCGCCGTCTGCCGTCTCGGCGACCGGGCGGGCATTGTCGTCGAGCGTGATGAAGACGAAATTGGCGAAGATCTCCATGCGGACCGGCCTCAGCCCCCATTCGTTCTTGTTGAAGTCCTCGAGGTTTTCGGTGCGTGGCGCGGCGCGCAGCGAGCCGTCCTGGTTGTAGCACCAGGAGTGGTAGCCGCAGCGGATGACGCCGATCTTGTTGCCGCGTCGTTCCTCGATCAGCCGATTGCCGCGATGACGGCAGGCGTTGTGGAAGGCGGTGATCTTACCCTCTCGGCCGAGCATGACGACCACACTCTGCTCGAAAATGTCCTGAACGATGAAATCGCCGGGCTGGGCGAGTTCGTTGACATGGCCGACGACGTGCCAGCAGTTCATGAAAATCTTCGCCTTCTCTTCCTCGAACACGCCTTGATCGAAGAAGAACCGCGCCGGCATTGAAGTGCCCTTTTGCGGATCGCTGTAATCCCAAACGAGTTTCGCGACGTTCATGACCGTCTCCCTGCCAGATCAATACGGCCCTCCGACGGGCCGGCGCGAGAGATGCTAGAACGCCCAAACCTGCTCGTTTGATTTTTCCTGCCATATTCTGGAGACGGGTATCATTGACCGGCTCGGGATTTTATCTAATAGATTGAGCAAGTTATCCCGACGCTGCACCGACGTAAGTGGATTATATTTGTCATCTTAGCCTCAGCAGACATACAATGTCCGACATGATCAAAACTCGTGTGCCTGTCGATAATCCGACATCCCAGCACCTCGGTCTCGTCCTCGTCCCGGGTTTTTCCTATTTGACGATGGCAATGGCGATCGAGCCGCTGTTCGTGGCCAACTGGATCTCCCGGCGCAAATTGTTCGACTGGAGCACGCTGTCGAGCGATGGTCTTGCGGTCACGGCGAGCAATGGCATCAAGACGGCGGTCGACAATCCGCTTGGCACCGAACAGCGCTTCGACATCGTTTTGGTGCTCGCAAGCTTTGATGCCCGCCAGGCGACGGCAGACACTCGCCTCCTGCAGTGGCTGCGCTGGGCGGAGCGGTCGGGGGCAGAGGTCGGCGCGATCGAGACCGGCAGCGAGATCCTAGCGGCGGCAGGCATGATGGAGGATCAGACCGCGCCCGTACACTGGTACAATATCGAAGGCATGCGGGAGCGGTATCCGCGGGTGAACGTCACCGACACACTTTACAGCATTGCCGGCCGCAGACCGATCTCGGCGGGCGCCACTGCGACGCTGGACATGATGATCGCGCTTATTGCCCGGGCTGCCGGAAAGCAGTTGGCCGACGAGGTCGCCCATCATCTGCTGCTCCAGAAACGGCCAGCGAACGTGCACCAGAAGGCGGCCGATGTCCCCTGGCCAACAGCGGCGCGGGACCCGGTTGCCCGCGCGCGCCAGATCATGGCCGCGACAATCGATGAACCCAAACCCTGCAATGAGATCGCCGGGATGGTCGGTGTATCGGAGAGGCATCTGCAGCGGCTGTTCCGGCAGAAACTCGGCGCGAGCATGGCGCACATCCATCATATGTTGCGAATGGAACGCGCCCATCAATTGGTCCAACTAACCGATCTGACCATCACTGAGATCGCGGTGGCCTGCGGTTTCGCGTCGCTGGAAGTGTTCTCGCGCGCCTATAAGAGGGCGTTCAACATCTCGCCCAGCCTGGACAGGCGGCAATCCGTTGACAGTAGCGTTTTCCGGCTGAGTGTTTCAGCCGATTCAGCCCCGACCTGATTGCATGGGCGCCAAATCGCCTGCGGGCGATGAGTTGAAGATGCATTCACTCACAAGCTTGCGGAAAACTGACTTGCTGCCGTCAAGCTAGTCGCCACTTAACCGGCCCTTTGACCGGCCGACGGTCGCATTCGCGCTACTGCCTACTACGGCGCCTGTGAGAGACGAGAGGCCCTTATCGCCCCAACCCTAGGCGAAGACGTGCTTTTCCCCAAGTGGCCCCCCGGCGGCGTTCTGACGACCTGGTCGCACTTTCCCGACTCCTTCCGCAGCGCCGTTGCGCTTGAAACCGAGATCGCCCGCAAAGCCGCCGGCATCGATCGCTCGCTTGCGGAGGGTCGCCAAGACGTTGGTCCGGTGATGATCCGGCTAGGCCGTGAGGCCATAGTTGGCGAATGGATAGGGTGACGCATCTCGCCGGCGGCAGGACGAGTTGGTTTCGGATTACGGCGTGATCTGTCGATTGCTGTTCCGGGCCATCGAACAGAGAGCTGCCAGCAGGATCTCAAAGGCAGCCGTCAATACGATGATCCGCACGCACCCCCCAAGCCGCGTCGTGGGGCTCGGCAAGCGAACACAGCCGAGATATTCGCTCGGAAACGCTTCCGCGATCTCGAAGCTGTCGACAGCCCTTGCTGCAACTCGTTGTGCAGGACGCGGAGGGCCAACGGCCGAGATTTGTCAAGAATTCGCGGAGACCTGGCGCGGATCCTGTGTGGACCAGCGCTTTCACCCGGTCCGCTGGCCACCGGGAATTGGCAGGGCTGGTTTTCCACCGCATAAGGCGCGCATTGGGCGCGAAATTCGGGAGCTTTGCCAGTGATCGACAAGGGTCTCATCCTCGTGGTCGAAGACGAGCCGGAAATCGCGCATATACTGGACGCATATCTGGTTCGTGACGGGTTCAGGACGGTGCGGGCGGCGGATGGCGAAACCGCCCTTCAGCATCACAAGGTGCTTTCGCCCGATCTGGTTCTGCTGGACGTGCGTATCCCGCGCCTTGACGGATTCGAGGTCCTGGCGCGGCTGAGGCGCGAGGGGAATACGCCCGCGATCATGGTGACGGCGCTTGCCGAGGATATCGATCGCCTGTCGGGCCTGCGCCTTGGCGCCGACGACTATGTCGTCAAGCCGTTCAACCCGCAGGAAGTGGTGGCGCGGGTCAATGCCGTCCTGCGGCGCACGCGCGGCGGCAGCGCCAACACGGTGCTCAGCCACGACACCATCGAGGTGGACCTCGACGCCCATTCGGCATTCGTCAACATCGGCGCAAGGCGCGCGTCGCTGCCGCTCACATTGAGCGAGTTTCGTATCCTCGCCTACATGATCCGCCGGCCGACACACGCCTTCGACCGCTCCGATATTCTCGACGCCTGCCTGCCCGACAGTGAGGCACTGGTTCGCACCGTGGACACCCATGTCGCCAATCTGAGGCATAAGCTGAGCCATCTGGGCGCCTGCGGCTATCTGAGTTCGGTTCGCGGCGTCGGCTATCGTTTCGCCAAGCCGCGATGAAAAAGCGCCGTCTCTCGCTCAGCACGCTGACGGCTTTGACGATTGTCGCCATGCTGCTGCTCAGCATCACCATCATCTATGCTGGAATAAGCTGGTATTCGGACCGGATCGAGAGCGATCTCCTGGCCAAATTGCCGTCCAAGCTCAGCCAGGCCTATCGTGACATCTCGGCGGGCAGGACACCCGACCAGAACGACCTGATGCAGTTCGTCGCTCAACTGCCGGCCTTCAATGACGAGGGCAATACACGCCTCTATGCCTCGCTCATAGGGTTCAGCCTCACGGCGGCCGTCCTGTGCGGCCTGATCGGCTACTGGCTGGCGCGGCGTATCAGCCGTCCGCTCGAAATCCTGACCTTGGCGACCGACGATCTGCGCCGTGGCGATTTCTCCGTGCGCATCCCGGCAATGGGCAAGGGAGCCAGCGAGATCGCGACGCTGACCGATACGTTCAATGCGCTTGCCGCCGATCTCGACAACATGGAAAGGCGGCTGCGCTTCAACACCATGGCGGTCGCGCACGAACTGCGCACCCCCCTCACCGTCCTGCAGGGCACGATCCAGGGCATGCTCGACGGCGTCTTCCCGCTCGAGGACAGCCGCCTTCGCCTTCTCCTTTCACAAGCCGAGGGTCTGGCTCGGCTGGTCGAGGATCTGAGGATGCTGTCGCTGGCGACAGCCCAGCAACTGGTGACCGAGCGCAGCCGCACCGATCTTGCCCAGCACGCCGAAAAGCTTATCGATTCGGCCCGGCCGCTCATCGCCGCCGCCGGCATGACGGTCGAGACCGACTTCAATCCGGCTCGGACGAAGGCGGATTTCTTGCGCTTGCGCCAAGCCATGCTGGCGCTGGTCGAAAACTGCTGCCGCTACGCCGCCTCCGGCGGCGTCATCCGCTGCGAAACCGGACACCTCGGCGACCACGAGGTGTTTGTGCGCATATCGGACCGGGGGCCGGGTCTGCCCGATGACGTTTTCCATCGGTCTCCTTTCGGCATGTTCATCACCGGCGATCCCTCAAGATCGCGCGCCACGGGCGGAACCGGCCTTGGTCTTTCGGTGGTCGAGGCCATCGCAAGAGCCCATGACGGCAGGCTCCAGCTCGATCAGCGGGATGGCGGCGGCGCCTCGATCACAATCGTATTGCCGGGTGACACCGACCTGACGCCCGCGCGCCGCTGCTGAGTCGTCCTCGCACGCAGGATCCGGAGCATTTCTCCGCCATTTCTTGACAAGCCTTGGGCAAAGCACGCTCGAGATGCCCCATTCATCTCTTGCGGCGCAATCAGTCCGAGGGAAAACACCTTGTCACCCAGATGGAAGCTTGATTCCGACATGCACGCGCCGGCGGGCATCGTGTATTGCTCACTCGAGCCGGCCCTGCCGGCACCACCCAGGTCGGGACCTGTTTCCATATGGCGCCAGGTGCTGGGGCTGGGAAGCCGCATGTCCCTCAAGCGGTCGATCGTGTTTTGTCTGCGTTTCCTCGCGCGTCCCGGCATGACGCTGAACTGGCTGATATTCCTTGGCGACTTTGCCCGGCAGAATGCACTGGGGTGTCCGCATGATGATCTGGTGCGCAAATCCCTGGGCACCTTCTTCGTGCACGGCGCATCGGCGCGCGACAGGCTGAAACTGCTTACCAATCATTTCCGGATTGCAGCCGAGGTGCTGACGCCCGAAATCTTGCGAGCGCTGTGGCGCGGACACGTCATCGATGTGCGCACGATCGAAGGACGCAGCGAAAGCTACAGGGTCCAACTGCTGCTCGCCGACCATTGCGGCAGCCGCCACGAGGGCGTTTTCGCCCTGCGGCTGTCGCGGGTGCGGGACGGCTACGCGCTATGCACTGCCGGCTTCATCTTTGTCCGGTCCGGCTACACCGGCATCAGCGTGGCAATCGGCGGCATCCAAGGGCCGAAGGCGATCGACGCCAAGCGCGCGCTGATCACCGCGACCCGATGCCTGGGCGGCCTGCGCCCCAAGGACGCCGTTCTGCTCGCCCTCCAGGGACTGGTTTCAAACGGCGGCAGCGGGCATTTCATGGCGGTTTCCAACGCCAGGCATGTCATCAACCAGCGCCGCCGCAAGCGCAGGCGAATGATGCATGTCGACATGGACGGCTATTGGGTGGACCGTGGCGGCGAGCCCGCAGCGCCGTTCGGCTTCCGCGTGCCGATCAAGCCGGCCCCGCCAGCGCAGGGCGCAAACAGGCGCGAACAGGCCAAGCTGGCCTTCTGGCAAGCCGCAAGCCCGCTTTTGTCCAAGCCGGCCTGCTCCGAATAGAGGCGGGGCGTCAGTTGCCGTCCGGCGTCGGTATTGCGAACTCACCGAAGCGTGATGCGTTGCATTGCGTTCTGCCACCGGTCGCTGGATAGTCCTGTCCATGTGGCAGACCCTGGCGACTCACTGGCCTCAGATTCTCGCGATCATCTCGGTGGTGATGGCGACGGTCGGCATCGCGCATGCCGCCATGACCAAGGAGGACGTGCGCTCGGCCACCGGATGGGTCGGTGTCATGCTGTTGTCGCCGATCATCGGCGTCCTGGTCTACGCGGTAGCAGGCATCAATCGCATTCGCCGCGCGTCGATCAGCGCGCAGCGACTGCCGCCAGGCAGTGGAACGTCCCCGGACGCGCTTCGCACCGAGGCCGCAGAAAACCTGGCCATCGAGCAATACGGCCCGCGCTTCACCGGCTTGAAGATACTGGGCGACAGGGTGGCGCGGCGTACCCTCACCCCCGGAAACGCAATCGCGGTGTTGAGGACGGGTGACGAGGCCTATTCGGCTATGTGCGCGGCCATCGGCAACGCGCGGCGTAGCATCCTGCTTGAAACATACATCTTCGACAATGATGCCGTCGGCCTGCTTTTCGTCGAGGCTCTGGCTGAAGCCGTGCGGCGCGGAGTCAGCGTGCGCGTGCTGATCGATGCCGTCGGGGCCCGCTACTCCGTCCCCAGCATTCTAGGCCATCTGCGCGACGCCAATGTCACCGCCGCGCTCTTCAACGGCAACATTGTCATGGGGCTGCGCCTGCCCTACGCAAACCTGAGGACGCACCGCAAGATCCTGGTCATTGACGGCGCGGTCGCCTTTACCGGCGGGATGAACATCCGCAAGGCCTTCTCCGCCGAGCTAGCCGGCGCCGCCGCTGCCCACGACACGCATTTTCACGTCACCGGGCCAATCGTTGCCGACCTGTTTTCGATCGCGGCCGAGGATTGGCGCTTCGCAACCAACGAATCCCTCAAGGATGAAGAGTGGCGGATAGCGCCGATTTCGCCGCCCCCCGGCCTGCCGATGATGGCGCGCGCGGTTGCCTCCGGCCCCGACGGCAGCATCGAAACGAACCACAAATTGCTGATCGGCGCCTTCTCGGTGGCCCGCAAATCGATCCGCGTCATGTCGCCTTACTTCCTGCCGGACCGGGAGCTGATCAGTGCCTTGACGACGGCGGCCAGGCGCGGCGTCGAGATCGATGTCGTGGTGCCGGCGGTGAACAATCTCTTCCTCGTCGACCGTGCGATGACCGCGCAGTTCGACCAGATCCTGAAGAACTATTGCCGCGTCTGGCGCGCCAATGGCGCCTTCGATCACTCGAAACTGCTGTCTATCGATGGCGTATGGGCCTATGTCGGCTCTTCCAACCTCGACGCCCGATCGCTGCGGCTGAACTTTGAGATCGACCTGGAGGTTCTCGACGCCGGTTTTGCAACCCAGATTGAAGGCCGGATCGGGTCGGCAATGGCATCCGCCACACCTGTAACCCTGGAAGCGTTGAGGGCCCGGCCATTCATCATCCGCCTGCTCGACAAGCTGCTATGGCTTGGCTCGCCGTATCTTTAGCTGTTTTGAGAGCCTATCTCGGCCAGACATGGAACATTCACCGGCACATACTATTTCATTATAGCCAGGTCGGACCCTGAGCGCAGCGAAGGACGAACAGCAGGGACATGCAGAGAACTGGACGCAGTCTCCCGGCAAGCATGCTTCTATCCATTCGCGACAGGAGGATGCAAAAGGCAAACGCCAGTTCGCCCAATCGCACAGGCACGACCGGAACGCTGGTTGCCTCCTACAATGTCCACAAATGCATCGGTCTCGACAGAAGGTTCGATCCCGAGAGGACAAGTCGCGTCATCCGCGAAATCGACCCGGATGTCATAGCCTTGCAGGAAGCGGACAACCGCTTCGGCGATCGCGACGGGCTTCTCGACCTGCCCCGGCTGGAATCCGACACCGGTCTTGTCCCGGTGCCGATCTCAGCCAATGGCAAGGGGCACGGCTGGCACGGCAATGTCCTGCTTTTCAAGAAGGGCGTCGTTCGCGACGTGCATCAGATCAAGCTTCCCGGGCTCGAACCGCGCGGCGCGGTCGTGGCTGAACTCGATCTGGACGGAAACCGGACGTTGCGCGTCATTGCTGCTCATCTCGGTTTGTTGCGCCGCTCCCGCTCGCAGCAGGCGGGTGTGGTGCTGGACATCATGAACAGCCCGGACGAGACGCCGACCTTGCTGCTCGGAGATCTCAACGAGTGGCGGCTGGGAAACCGCTCCTCCCTGAACACGCTGCACGCGACGTTTGGTCCGCTGCCGCCGGCCGTCCCCACCTTCCCGTCGAACCTGCCTTTGCTCGCGCTCGATCGCATCATGGCCAATCGGCACGGAATGATCTCGGCCGTGGAAGCACATGACACGCCGCTTTCGCGTGTTGCCTCCGACCACTTGCCGCTGAGGGCTTTCGTCCGGCTTTGAGCAATTCCGGGAACCGTGTGAAACGGTTTTCCGTCCGCAACCGCGTCAAACCAAGGCCGCGGGACGACAAAAGCCAGCAGCCGTTCCAAGGGATCCCGGGACCTTGCGGATTTTAGTCAAATCCAACTGTGGATATTGGCGCTTCATTTCCATCGGCGCGCCACTGTGTATTAGCGCGGGATCACGGAGGAAACGATGAAAAGCGAATTCTCGGCCGCACGAATCCATCTTGAGCGCGCCTATGACGCCCTTCATGGTGATGACGAGACCAGCAGCAACACGCGACAGGCACTCGATCTGCTCATCGAAGCCGTGGCGGCCGCTGAATACAGCCGTCCTTCCGCGACGGTGATCGACTTGCCCATCAGGGCGAAAAACCCGCCTGGGCAAACACAAAAAAGCCCCGCCGGTTTGAGCCAGCGAGGCATTTCAGGTGGGATAAGAGAAGATCGCGAGGGGAAGCGATCCGGTGGTTGAACGCGGTCGCGCCGACAAAGTTCCATGCCTCGAAATCCCGCCTTTCGCCTGAGGCACCCGGTGCCTGGTCAAGGCTGGCCGATAGCGACGACGCATTTAAGCCAAGAATCGGTCGGACTTCATGACGCCACCGGTCCTTGTCGCCTGCCAGGCGCATGATTCCCCCAATGCAGGGCCGGAGCAGAAATGGAATGGTGAGGTCCCCATGAAAAAGATTCTTCTCGCATCCGCGATGCTCGCCTTGGTCGGCGCGAGCAATCAGGCGCAGGCAATCGGCTGCCTGACAGGCGGCGCCGCCGGCGCCGTGGCCGGCCACTACGCCGGCCATCACGCGGTGCTCGGCGCGCTCGGCGGATGCGTCGCCGGTTATCATTTGCACAAGAAGCAGATGGCCGCGGCCAAGCTGAAGAAGCAGCAGGAAATGCAGCAGGCCACGACGCCGCAACAGCCTGTCACGACGCAGCCCGCGCAATAGGTTCCGCCCCCAGCCGCCTCCACCGTGACGAGGATGGAATGGCCGGCTTGCAACGGCTGGCGACATTGACCGAAATCATCGCACGCCCTATGGTTGATTTTTACAACCATGGGCGGCAGGACACCGCACCCAGGTGACAGTTGAACCTGTCCAACTGTTAATTCGACTTGGTTCGATTTCGGCCATATTGGTTGGCGAAAGGGCCGAAGATCGTCGCCATGGACCAGAATGTGGAAATCCCCAAGGAAAAAGTCGCGGAGCGGCAGCGCTCGCGCGGCGGCTGGATTGGTTGGGTCGTCTTCCTTCTGATCATCGCGGCAGCCGGTGCCTATCTTTATCAGCGTCCCACGGCCGCCCCTGCGCAGACAGGCAATCGTAGAAATGCGCAGCCGATGTCGGTCGGCACGGCAACGGTCGACAAGGGCACGATCAACGTCACCATCGATGCGCTCGGCACGGCAACCTCGCTTGCCACCGTCACGGTCAAGTCGCAGATCAGCGGTCCGCTCATCCAGGTCAACTTCAAGGAGGGCCAGGACGTCAAGAAAGGCGACCTGCTCGCCCAGATCGATCCCCGCCCCTATCAGGCCGCACTTGCCCAGGCACAGGCGCAGCTGGATCGCGACCAGGCGCTTCTCAAGGGCGCGCAGGTCGATCTCGCGCGCTACCAGGGGCTGGCAAGCCAGAATGCCGTGCCGCGCCAGACGCTGGACACGCAGGTAGCCCTTGTCGCGCAGGACGAAGCCACGGTCTCGATCGACAAGGCATTGGTCCAGGCTGCCACGGTCAACCTCGGCTACTGCCGCATCCTGTCGCCGGTCGACGGACGGGCCGGCCTGCGCCAGATCGACGAGGGCAACTACGTGACCCCGGGCGACGCCAACGGCATCGTCGTCATCACCCAGATCCAGCCCATCAGCGTGATCTTCACCGTGCCGGAGGACCAGCTTCAGGCGATCGCACAGCGCATGCAGCAGGGCGCGACGCTGCCCACGACGGCCATGGACCGGACCGGCAACAAGAAAATCGCCGATGGCCAGTTGGAGACGTTCGACAGCCAGATCGACCCCACCACCGGCACGATCAAGCTGAGGGCCTCGTTCGCCAACGACGCGCGCACGCTGTTCCCCAACCAGTTCGTCAACATCGAGCTTCTGGTGGATCAGCACAAGGACGTGGCGATCGCCCCGACCGCCGCTGTACAGCGCGGCGTGCCCGGCACCTTCGTCTATCTTGTTGACGCCGACAATACCGTCTCGGTGCGCAAGGTTACCCTTGGCGTGACCAATGGCGAACGCATCGAGATCCTGGCGGGCCTCAATCCGGGCGACCGCGTTGTCGTCGATGGCGCCGACAAGCTTCGCGACGGCGCCAAGATCAACCTGCAGCAGGACGGACAGCCGGCGACATCCGCCCAGCCACCCGCCCAGGCGCATACACCGGCGCAAACACCAGGGCAGACGCAGACGCCGGCACAGACACCTCAAGCGCAGGCACCGCCAGCGGGACAGCAGCCGACGGACGATCAGAACCCGGCCGATGCGACCAAGCACAAGGGCCAGGGCCACAAGCATCGCCATTCGGAGACCGGGCAGCAGCAATGAGCCCTTCGAGAATCTTCATTCTCAGGCCCGTGGCGACATCGTTGTTCATGGTTGCGATCATGCTGTCGGGCATGCTGGCCTATCGCTACCTGCCCGTGTCGGCGCTTCCCGAAGTCGACTACCCGACCATCCAGGTGCAGACCTTCTATCCGGGCGCGAGCCCGGACGTGATGACCTCCTCGGTTACCGCGCCACTGGAGGTCCAACTCGGGCAGATCGCCAACCTCAACCAGATGAACTCGGTGAGTTCTGCCGGTTCTTCCGTCATCACGCTGCAGTTCAGCCTGGCGATATCGCTCGACGTCGCCGAGCAGGAGGTCCAGGCCGCCATCAATGCCGCCGGCAATCTTCTACCGGCCGACCTGCCGGCGCCGCCGATCTACGCCAAGGTCAATCCCGCCGACGCGCCGGTGCTGGCGCTCGGCCTGACCTCGGCCACCATGCCGCTGCGCGATGTGCAGCAGCTTGCCGACACCAGGCTGGCGCAGAAGATCTCGCAGCTGCCGGGCGTCGGCCTTGTCAGCCTCAGCGGCGGCCAGCGTCCGGCCGTGCGTGTCCAGGCAGACCCACGCAAGCTCGCCGCCTATGGCCTCAATCTCGATGACTTGCGCACGACATTGGGCAACGCCAATGTCAACACGCCGAAGGGAAATTTCGACGGGCCATCACGCGCCTATACGGTCAATGCCAACGACCAGTTGAAGAGCGCCGACGAATACCGCTCGCTGATCATCGCCTACAAGAACGGCGCCCCGGTGCGGCTGAGCGATATCGGAACGGTCATCGACGGCACCGAGAACAACAAGCTGGCCGCGTGGATGAACCGCACGCCCGCCATCATCGTCAACATCCAGCGCGAGCCCGGCGCCAACGTCATCGAGGTGGTCGATCGCATCAAGTCTCTTTTGCCGCAACTGCAGGCTTCCCTGCCAAGCTCCGTCGACGTGACGGTACTGACCGACCGCACCACGACCATCCGCGCTTCGGTGCGCGACGTCGAATACGAGCTGACACTTGCGATCCTGCTGGTCGTGCTGGTGATCTTCGTCTTCCTGCGCAGCGCGCGCGCCACGCTGATCCCAAGCTTGTCGGTGCCCCTGTCGCTGGTCGGCACGCTGGGCGTCATGTATCTGTTCGGCTTCAGTCTCGACAATCTCTCGCTGATGGCGCTGACCATCGCGACAGGCTTCGTCGTCGATGACGCCATCGTCGTCATCGAGAACATCGCCCGCTACATCGAGGAAGGCGACACGCCGCTGGAAGCGGCGTTGAAGGGGTCCGAGCAGATTGGCTTCACCATCATATCGCTCACCGTCTCGCTGATCGCGGTGCTCATCCCCTTGCTGTTCATGGGCGATGTCGTGGGCAGGCTCTTTCGTGAGTTCTCCATCACGCTCGCCACCACCATCCTGATCTCCGCGGTGGTGTCGCTGACGCTGGTCCCCATGGCCTGCGCCAAGCTGCTCAAGCCCCTTTCGGCGGTGCGCGAGAACGCGTTCCAGCGCGGCAGCCGCCAGTTCTTCGACTGGGTCATCCGTGGCTACGGCCACGCGCTGACCTGGGTGCTCGACCGGCAGACGCTGATGCTGATGGTGGCGGCGGCGACCTTCGTGCTGACGGCGGCGCTCTACGTGGTCATCCCCAAAGGGTTCTTCCCGGTACAGGATACCGGCGTCATCCAGGCCATCACCGAGGCGCCGCAGTCGGTATCCTACGGGTCGATGGCGGAACGCCAGCAGAAACTCGCCGACATCATCCTCAAGGATCCCGACGTCGACAGCCTGTCATCATTCATCGGCGTCGACGGCACCAACACCACGCTCAATGTCGGTCGCATCCTGATCAACCTCAAGCCGCATGAACAGCGTACGGCCGATATCACCCAGATCATCGAACGCCTGAAGCAGAGCACGGCCTCGATGGCGGGCATCAACCTCTATCTGCAACCGGTGCAGGATCTCACCATCGACGGCACCGTCAGCCGCACGCAGTATCAATTCGTGCTTCAGGACGCCAATTCGGACGAGCTGACGGAATGGACGCCAAAGCTGCTCGCCTGGTTGAACACGCTGCCGCAGCTTGCCGACGTCGCCAGCGACCTGTCGGATGCCGGCCTGGCCGTCTTTGTCGACATCGACCGCGACCAGGCCGCGCGCTTCGGCATCACGCCGGCCACGATCGACAATGCGCTCTACGACGCCTTCGGCCAGCGCATCGTCTCGACCATCTTCACCACGTCCAGCCAGTACAGGGTCATCCTGGAGGCGGATCCGTCGCTGCAGGATTCGCTGCGCGCGCTGTCCTCTGTCTACCTGCCCTCCTCGACCGGCGGCGCCCCCGTGCCGCTGGCCGTCGTCGCCAAGACCCATGTCGACACCGCGCCGCTGCAGATCACCCATATGGGGCAATTCCCGGCCACCACCTTCTCGTTCAACCTGGCGCCCGGCGCGTCGCTCGGCGAGGCGGTCACCGCGATCCAGCAGGCGCAGGCCGACATCGGCATGCCGATCAGCGTCATCACCACCTTCCAGGGCGCCGCGCGTGCCTTCCAGGCGTCACTCAGCAACACGCTGTTCCTGGTCCTGGCGGCGGTGGTGACCGTCTATATCGTGCTGGGCGTGCTGTATGAGAGCTTCATTCACCCGATCACGATCCTGTCGACACTGCCCTCCGCGGGCATCGGCGCCCTGGTGGCGATGATGATCGCCGGCGAGGACCTGACCATCATCTCGATCATCGGCATCATCCTGTTGATCGGCGTGGTCAAGAAGAACGCCATCATGATGATCGACTTCGCGCTCGATGCGCAGCGCAACGAGGGCAAGGCGCCGCGCGACGCGATCTATCAGGCCTGCCTGCTCCGCTTCCGGCCGATCCTGATGACCACGCTGGCAGCCATGCTCGGCGCATTGCCGCTGATGCTCGGCACCGGGGTCGGCTCGGAACTGCGCCATCCGCTCGGCGTCAGCATCGTCGGCGGCCTGCTGCTCAGCCAGTTGCTGACCCTGTTCACAACGCCGGTGATCTATCTCTGGTTCGATCGCCTTGCCGGCCGTTTCGGCAACATCCAGACCGACCTTTCCGAGGCGGACGCCGCCCCATGAACCTGTCGGCTCCCTTCATCCGGCGGCCGGTGGCGACGATCCTGCTGACCTTCGGCCTGCTGGCGGCCGGACTGGTGGCCTATCCGCAACTGCCGGTGGCGCCGCTGCCGGAGGTAGACTACCCGGTGATCTCGGTACAGGCTTCACTGCCGGGCGCCAGTCCGCAAGTTGTCGCCAATACGGTGGCGAGCCCGCTCGAACGGCATCTTGGCGAAATCGCCGATGTCAACGAGATGACCTCGTCCTCGAGCGTCGGCAGCGCACGCATCACCTTGCAGTTCGGTCTCGACCGCGACATCGACGGCGCCGCCAGGGACGTCCAGGCGGCGATCAATGCCGCGCGTGCCGACCTCCCGTCGAGCCTGCGCTCGAATCCCACCTATCGCAAGGTCAATCCGGCCGATGCCCCGATCCTCATCCTGACCCTGACCTCGGATACGCTGTCGAAGGGCCAGCTCTACGATGCCGCCAGCACCGTGCTGGCGCAGAAGCTTGCCCAGGTCGACGGCATCGGCGAGGTGTCGGTCGGCGGCAGTTCGCTGCCGGCGGTGCGGGTCGAGCTGACCCCGCAGGCGCTCTACAATTACGGCATCGGCCTGGAGGACGTGCGCGCCGCCCTGGCATCCGCCAATGCCCATAGCCCCAAGGGCGCCATCGATGTCGGCCCGCAGCGTTACCAGATCTATGCCAACGACCAGGCGACACAGGCCAGCGACTACCGATCCCTGATCGTCGCCTATCGCAACGGTGCGCCGGTGCGCCTCTCCGATGTCGGACAGGTCAATGATTCCGTCGAGAACATCCGCAATGCCGGCCTGGCGAACGGCAAGCCAGGGGTTCTGATCATCCTCAACCGGTCGCCCAATGCCAACATCATCGCGACGGTGGACCGCGTGAAGGCGCTGTTGCCGGCATTGCGGGCCTCGATCTCGCCGGCCATCGACCTGTCGCTGGCCGTCGACCGCTCGACGACGATCCGCGCTTCGCTGCTGGAGGTCGGGCAGACGCTGATGATCGCCATCGGCCTGGTCATCCTCGTCGTCTTCGCCTTCCTGCGCGACGTGCGCTCGGCGCTGGTGCCGATCGTGGCGGTGCCAGTGTCGCTGGTCGGCACGCTGGCCGTCATGTACCTGCTCGGTTTCAGCATCGACAATCTGTCGCTGATGGCGCTGACGGTCGCCACCGGCTTCGTCGTCGACGACGCCATCGTCATGCTGGAGAACATCTCACGCTACACTTCGGCAGGCATGAGCCGAGTGCGGGCGGCGATCAAGGGCGCGCAGGAAGTCGGCTTTACCGTCCTGTCGATGAGCATTTCGCTGATCGCCGTCTTCATCCCCATCCTGCTGATGGGCGGCATCATCGGCCGGCTGTTTCGCGAGTTCGCCATCACGCTGTCGGCCGCGATCCTGGTCTCGCTGGCCATCTCGCTGACCACGACGCCAATGATGTGTTCGCTGCTGCTGCGCAGCGAACATGGCCGAAAGCATGGCCGGCTCTACCGCTTCAGCGAGCGGGTCTTCGACGGAATGCTGAGCGGCTACCGCCGCTCGCTCTCCTGGGCGCTGGACAATCCCCTGCTGATCATGGCTGTGCTGCTGGCGACGCTCTGCCTCAACGGCTACCTCTACGTCACAATCCCCAAGGGCTTCTTCCCCCAGCAGGACACCGGACGGCTGACTGGCTCGATCCAGGCCGACCAGGCGACGTCCTTCCAGTCCATGTCGCAGAAGCTCACGCAGTTCGCAGCCATCGTCGGCAAGGACCCGGCCGTGGACGCCGCGGTCGGCTTCACCGGCGGCGGCCAGACCAATTCCGGCTTCATGTTCGTGTCCCTGAAGCCGAGGGCCGAGCGCGGGGTCTCGGCGGACCAGGTGATCGGCCGGCTAAGGCGCCAACTCGCGGTCGTGCCCGGCGCCACATTGTTCCTGCAGGCGGTGCAGGATATCCGCGTCGGCGGGCGCCAGTCGAACGCGCAGTACCAGTACACCATGCAAGGCGACAGTTTCGAGGAACTCGCGCAATGGGCGCCGAAGCTCGCCGCCGCGCTGCAGACCGAGCCGAGGCTCACCGACGTCAACAGCGACCAGCAGAACAAGGGCCTTGAGGCGGACATCGTGATCGATCGCGATACGGCCGCGCGCCTTGGCGTCACGGTGAGCCAGATCGACAACACGCTCTACGACGCCTTCGGCCAGCGCCAGGTTTCCACGATCTATGTGGCGCGCAACCAATATCACGTCATCATGGAGGTGGCGCCGCAATACTGGCAGAACCCCGAGATGCTGAAGCAGGTCTATGTCAGCAAATCGGGCGGATCGGTCGGCGGATCGCAGTCGAGCAATGCGGTGGCCGGCACCTTTGCCTCACCGGGACAATCCAGCAGCGCGGCCTCGGTCGCGTCGGACGCCGCGCGCAACCAGGCCACCAACTCCATCACCAGCACCGGCAAATCCTCCGCCTCGACGGGCTCCGCCGTCAGCACCAGCACCGAGACCATGGTGCCGCTGTCGACCGTCGCGAACTATGGCCCTGGCAGCACCCCGCTTGCGGTCAACCATCAGGGGCTGTTCGTGGCAACGACGCTCTCTTTCAACCTCGCGCCAGGCGTGGCGCTCAGCGACGGCGTGGCCGCAATCAACGAGGCCGCGAACCGCATCGGCATGCCCAGCACCATCCATGGCAGCTTCCAGGGCACGGCCAAGGTCTTCCAGGATTCGCTGTCCGACCAGCCGCTGCTCATCCTTGCCGCGCTCATCGCCGTCTATGTCGTGCTTGGCATCCTCTACGAAAGCTATGCGCATCCGCTGACCATTCTCTCGACCTTGCCCTCCGCCGGCGTCGGCGCGCTGCTTGCCCTGTCGCTGTTCAACATCGAGTTCTCCATCATGGCGCTGATCGGCGTCATCCTGCTCATCGGCATCGTCAAGAAGAACGCGATCATGATGATCGACTTCGCGCTGGCCGCGGAGCGCGGCGAGGGCAAATCGGCGCATGACGCGATCTATCAGGCCTGCCTGCTGCGCTTCCGCCCCATCATGATGACCACCATGGCGGCGCTGTTTGGCGCTGTGCCGCTGGCAATCGGCCTCGGCGAAGGCAGCGAGTTGCGTCAACCCCTGGGGATAGCCATCGTCGGTGGCTTGATCCTGAGCCAGATTCTGACCCTCTATACGACTCCGGTCATTTACATCTATGTCGACCGATTCGGGAACTGGTGCCGGCGGCTGCGTTCGCGGTCTTGGCGTCCGTGGCAGCCAACCGCACAACCGGGAGAGTGAGATGGGCATGAGTCGCCGGCAGATGCGCACCGGCTCTCGGCTGGGTCGGTTATCGCTCGTAAGCCTGATCGGGCTTGGCCTGTCAGGCTGTGTCCTCGGCACCGAACATCCAGATACCGCATTGGAGGTGCCGGCGGCCTACGGCAACGGCCCGCGCCATCCCGATGCCGCCGTTCCGTCTCTGGACTGGTGGCGCGGCTTCCGATCCGAGGAACTGACCGGCCTGGTCGAGCAGGCGCAAGCTTCCAATCTGGACATCGCGGTGGCGGTTGCCCAGATCATCCAGGCCGACGCCCAGGCTGGCGTCGCCGGCGCACCACTGCTGCCAAGCCTGTCGGCGGGCGCGTCGGCCGAGCGGCTGCGCCAGCAGGGAAACAACACCAACCAGTTCAATCTTGGCCTTTCCGCGAGCTATATGCTCGATTTCTGGGGCAAGAACCGCGCAACGCTCTACGCCGCCGAGAAGAACGCGCTGGCCAGCCGCTACAACCGCGAGGTCGTGGCGCTCAGCACCACGGTCGCGGTCGCCAACACCTATTTCCAGATCCTGGCCGCCCAGGACCAGATCAAGGTGGCGCGCGACAACCTCGCCGCCTCGACGCGCATCCTCAACCTGATCCAGAAGCAGCTCGCCGGCGGCACGACAACTCAGCTCGATGTCTCGCAGCAGGCAGCCTTGGTGGCGACCGTACGGGCGTCGATCCCTCCGCTGGAGGTGACCCGCCGGCAGAACATCGCTGCGATCGCCGTGCTGGTGGCGCGTGCGCCCGCCAACTTCAACGTGCGTGGCCAGAGCCTGTCGCGCATATCCATACCGCGCGTGACCCCCGGCCTGCCTTCGGAACTTCTGGTGCAGCGGCCCGATATCCGTCAGGCCGAGGCGCAGCTCGCCGCGTCGAACTTCAGCGTGGAGTCCGCGCGCGCCGCCTTCCTGCCGCAGATCCAGTTGACCGGCACGACGGGCTTCCAGAGCGCCGCGCTCTCCTCGCTGTTCGGTCCCGGCGCCTGGTACTATACGCTTGCCGCCAGCCTCGCGCAGCCGATCCTCGACGGCAATCTGCTGAAGAGCGAGCTCAAGCAGGCGAGCGGCGTGCAGCTGCAGAACCTGCAAGCCTACCGCAAGGCCGTGCTGTCGGCTTTCGCCGATGTCGAGATGGCTCTGGTCGCGCTCGAGCAGACCACGATCCAGATGCGGCTGCAAAACGATGTCGTGACCAATGCCCGCAAGGCCTTCCAGGTGGCCGAAGCGCAATTGAACGGTGGTACGGTCAATCTCGTCACCGTCCTGCAGACGGAACAGACGCTTTTTTCCGCCGAGTCCTCGCTGGTTCAGGTCCGCCTGAACCACGCCCTTGCCGCGACCAGCCTGTTCCAGGCGCTGGGCGGCGGCTGGAACAAGCCTGAACCTGTACCCGTGGTTGTCGCGGGCGCGGCGCCCCCGTCATAGGACGACAAGCCAAAGCGCGTCGAGCCGAGCGGCCTTCCTATTGGGCCGACGCCACCACGCAGGCGGCAGCCACCTCCGTACCCTTGCATATCACAGGTCCGTCGAGGCGAGGATCCTCGATGATGGTCTGCATGTCGCCACCCGAAGGACGACCGGTAAAGAAGACGGGTGCCGGCCGGCCGCTGCCGTGGGTATCGTAATTGGACTCGACGGTGCTGGCGGCGTCGGCGGCCGGTACCGTGTTGGGCGGAGAGACCACCAGGTTGGCGCCGATATAGGTCAGCTCGTAGTTGGCCGACGCGCCGAGGCTTCCCTGCTCGATCGCGTAGCTGCCCGGTGCGCTTGACGTGGTCGCATCGGTCGACAGCGCGCCGGAGAGCGTGTCGCCGCCGACCAGCCCCAGCCCGCCGATCGTGTAGGTGAACGGCGGATTGGGCATGCCCTGCGGGCGGCTTTGCGCATCCGCGGTCACGGTGATCGAACGCTTGGCTATCGAGAAATCCCCGCCGACATAGGTTATGTCGTAGTTCGAGTTGGCTGCGTTCGTCAGCGTGCCCTGGCCGATGGCATAGTTGCCGACATTCTCACCCGAAGCGCGATCGAGAGCCCCCACAAGGGCCTCGCCGCTGCCGAGATCGGAATAGGTATAGCCATAGGACGACGGGTCGGCGTTGCCATAGATCTTGCCCTGCCCGGCCGAGGCCGTAACCGTGACCGCGCGTTTGCCGATGCTGAAATCGTTGCTGACGAAGGCAATGTCGTAGTTCGAGTTCGCCGCGTTGGTCAGCGTGCCCTGGCCGATCGCATAGGTGCCGACATTCTCGCCAGACGCCCGGTCCAGCGCGCCGACCAGCGCCACGCCACTGCCGAGATCGGAATAGGTGTAGAGGTAGGAGGACGGATCGGCGTCGCCATAGGTCTTGCCCTGGCCGGCGCTCGCCGTGACCGTCACCGCCCGCTTGCCGATGCTGAAATCATTGCTGACGAAAGCAATGTCGTAGTTCGAATTGGCCGCGTTGGTGAGCGTGCCTTGGCCGATCGCATAGGTGCCGACATTCTCGCCAGACGCCCGGTCCAGCGCGCCGACAAGCGCCACGCCACTGCCGAGATCGGAATAGGTGTAGAGGTAGGAGGACGGATCGGCATTGCCGTAGGTCTTGCCCTGGCCGGCGCTCGCCGTGACCGTCACCGCCCGCTTGCCGATGCTGAAATCATTGCTCTCGAAGGTGATGTCGTAGTTCGAATTGGCCGCGTTGGTGAGCGTGCCTTGGCCGATCGCATAGGTGCCGACATTCTCGCCAGACGCCCGGTCCAGCGCGCCAACCAGCGCCACGCCACTGCCGAGATCGGAATAGGTGTAGAGGTAGGAGGACGGATCGGCATTGCCGTAGGTCTTGCCCTGGCCGGCGCTCGCAGTGACCGTCACCGCCCGCTTGCCGATGCTGAAATCGTTGCTGACGAAAGCAATGTCGTAGTTCGAATTGGCCGCGTTGGTGAGCGTGCCCTGCCCGATCGCGTAGCTGCCGACATTCTCGCCGGCAGCGCGATCGAGCGAACCAACCAGCGCCACGCCACTGCCGAGGTCGGTATAGGTGTAGAGGTAAGAGGACGGATCGGCGTCGCCATAGGTCTTGCCCTGGTTGGCGCTCGCCGTGACCGTCACCGCGCGTTTGCCGATGCTGAAGTCGTTGGTCTCGAAAGTAATGTCGTAGTTCGAATTGGCCGCGTTGGTCAGTGTGCCCTGGCCGATCGCATAGTTGCCGACATTCTCGCCCGAAGCGCGATCGAGCGCGCCGACCAGCGCCACGCCACTGCCGAGATCGGAATAGGTGTAGAGGTAGGAGGACGGATCGGCGTCGCCGTAGGTCTTGCCCTGGCCGGCGCTCGCCGTGACCGTCACCGCCCGCTTGCCGATGCTGAAATCGTTGCTCTCGAAGGTGATGTCGTAGTTCGAATTGGCCGCGTTGGTGAGGGTGCCTTGGCCGATCGCATAGGTGCCGACATTCTCGCCAGACGCCCGGTCCAGCGCGCCGACAAGCGCCACGCCACTGCCGAGATCGGAATAGGTGTAGAGGTAGGAGGACGGATCGGCATTGCCGTAGGTCTTGCCCTGGCCGGCGCTCGCCGTGACCGTCACCGCCCGCTTGCCGATGCTGAAATCATTGCTCTCGAAGGTGATGTCGTAGTTCGAATTGGCCGCGTTGGTGAGCGTGCCTTGGCCGATCGCATAGGTGCCGACATTCTCGCCAGACGCCCGGTCCAGCGCGCCAACCAGCGCCACGCCACTGCCGAGATCGGAATAGGTGTAGAGGTAGGAGGACGGATCGGCATTGCCGTAGGTCTTGCCCTGGCCGGCGCTCGCAGTGACCGTCACCGCCCGCTTGCCGATGCTGAAATCGTTGCTGACGAAAGCAATGTCGTAGTTCGAATTGGCCGCGTTGGTGAGCGTGCCCTGCCCGATCGCGTAGCTGCCGACATTCTCGCCGGCAGCGCGATCGAGCGAACCAACCAGCGCCACGCCACTGCCGAGGTCGGTATAGGTGTAGAGGTAAGAGGACGGATCGGCGTCGCCATAGGTCTTGCCCTGGTTGGCGCTCGCCGTGACCGTGACAATCCGCTTGGCAACGGACAGCAGGCCGCCGCTGTTGAAGGCAAGGGCGTAGCCGTTTTGCGCAGCGACGTTGCCGGGGTCGATGGTGATCGTATAGGTCCCGGCTCCAAGTGGCTGGGTGGCAAGTGTGTCGGGGGTATAGAGCGTCGGCGCGCCGGTGAAGGCGGTGGCGGCACTGTCGCCGAGATAGGCGTTGGCCACCCCTGATTGATAGCCCGACACCGAATAGGTCAGCGTCGGCATGGCGTCGCCATAGATATTCGACGCATTGGTCGAGGTGAAGGTCAGCGTCGGCTGGTACGCGAAGACATAGCGATTGCCCGTTGCATTGACCGTGCCGCCGGCAGCCGTATTCCAGATCGCCGTGTTGCCGCTGTCGAGATTGCCAAATGTGTTTCCGGTCGGACCTGCTGCATAGACCAGCCAGCGGCCGGTTCCGGAAACCGAAATCGCGTCGCTGCCGCGGTTGTTGACAAAGGCGCCGCCGGCCGAGAGCGTGACATTGGCATTGGTACCGGCGGTAACCTTGCCGGTGGAGGCAACCGTCAGCTTTCCGGGGGTCCGCAACGTAACCGCGCCGCTCGCTGTCACGCCGTTGACGCCGGCGACGCTTCCAACCGTAAGGTCGCTGCCATCGGTAAGGCTGACCGTGCCGGTCGAGGCCCCCAGCGTGCCGATGCTGTTGCCTGAATTGTTCAGCGTATAGGCGCCGCCGCTGCCAAGCAGCAGAAGGCTGTTGGCGCTGATACCCGCAGTCTGGCTCACGCTGCCCGCCGATGAAATCACCAGCGTGCCCGGGACATTCATGGCCTGGTCTATCGTGAAAGCCGAGGTCGGATCGATCTCCATGTTGGCCAGCCCGCCGATCAGGCTGAGCGACGCCGCGTTGCCGCCGACCGCCGTGGCGCGTGCGGCGTTCAGCGCCGAGAGTGTCGAAGCCGAGCCCTGCTGCTTGAGATAGCCGCCGTAGATCGACAGGCCATTCAGCGAACCGGTGGCGTTCTGTTGGAAGGTCGCGCCGGCAGAAGGCCCGCTTGAGGTTACCAGAACCTGGCTGCCGCCCGCGGCAATGGTGCCGTTGGGCAGCAGGAAATAGTAATAGCCATTGGCACCGGTCGAGCCGACCGCCGAGGCTGGCGTGATCGAGCCGTTGACCAGGATACCGGTCGTAACGCCGCCAAGCGGTGTCGTGCCGCGATCGCCATAGGCAGTTCCTGTCACCACCTGTGGTGTCGTCGGATAGAGCCATTTGAAGTAAGGCAGGGTGGTGTTGGCGACGATGCCCCAGGCCGATGTCGAGAAACCGGTCTGCAGCGCCGCCATCAACTGGGCTGTTGTCTTGCCTGTCGCGGTGGCGTTGGCGCCGGTGGTGATGCCGCCGCCGATGCCCGGCAGGCTCGCGCCCGCCGTCTCCGTGTCCCAATAGGAGGCTTTGACCGTCGCCGGCAGGTTGCCGCCCGACGTATCGGCGGCATTGTAGCCAACGAGGCCGCCGACATTGGTCGTGCCGTAGACGGCGCCGATTGAATAGGAATTTTGGATCCTGCCGTTGAGCGTGTAGCTGCCCATATTGACGGAGCCGTTGAGTCCGACGAGGCCGCCGACATTGCTGGTGCCGTAGACGGCGCCGGTGGCGTATGCGCCGCCTGTGCCGTTGATCGGGCCGATGACGCTGAGGTTGAGCCCGGCGAGGCCGCCGACCTGGTCGACGCCGCGTACAATCCCGGTTGCAAAGGACGTATCTATCAGGGCGCCGCTGTCGTTGCTGCCGACGAGGCCGCCGACGATCGTGTTTCCGGTCACAGCGCCAGTTGCATAACTGTGTGTCGCGGTGAAGGTGGACAGGCCGATCAGGCCGCCGACATAGTTGTTTCCGGTGACCGCGCCCGTCGCGTAGATCATGTCGGTCGAATTGCCGCCGACAAGGCCGGTGGCCTGCCCCATCAGGCCCCCGACATTGTTGCCGCTACCGGTGACGTTGCCAGTAGCGAAGGAGGTGCCGTAGAAGCTCGAAAAGAAATAGCCGAACAGGCCGCCGACATTGTTGCGGCCATTGACGGCGCCTGTCGCCGACGCTGCGACACTGGTCGAGCCATTCTGTACATATCCGCTGTTGGAGGACATGTAGCCACCGAGACCGCCGACATAGTCACGGCCGCTGACAGCGCCGCTGGCGGATACCGTTTCGACGTAACCGCCTTCGATCGAACCCGCGAGACCGCCGACGAAATCGCGCCCGCTGACAGTCGTGCTGGCGGAGAGATTGGTTAGATAGATCGGGACGACATTGTAGTTGGTGTCAAAGCCCCGATCGCCGCCGAGCAGAGCGCCGACATGATCGCGCCCGGTGACGGAACCGCCACTAAGCGTGACGTTCTGGATTGTCGCGCCGGTGGCAAAGCCGATCAGCCCGACGAAGTCGGTCGTCGGCCTGTTGATGTAAAGATTGGAGACCGCAAAGCTCTTGCCATCCAGCGTGCCGGTGAAGGCGCGCTCGTTCGAAGTGCCCATCGGCAGGCTGGCGTTGCTCGGTATATCGCTGCTGGTGGCGACCGCGCTGCCGATCGGTACGAAGCCGCCGGCGCCCCACACGCCCTGCCCGCCGGCCGTGGTGCTTGCGTCGATGTTGTTGCCGAGCGTGTATTTACCGTTGAGGTTGAGCGCCATCAACTGCAGCTGGTGCGCGTTGGTGACGGTGGTCGAGTATTCCGACAAAAGCATCGGCCGCGTGCCGCCAGCCGCGCCGCCGGCATTGTTGAGCGAGCTGTCGACGTCGACGATCACCCAGCCCGGCCCACCGGCCGTCGTGCCGAAGGTCCAGCCGGTGAAGTTGGACGCCGTCATGAAATCGCTGGTGTGCAGGCCCGTACCGCCAGTGGCGGTGTTGGGACCCCAGCCGGCTGCGGCGATGGCGCCGGTTGTATCGAGATCGAAGTATGAGGAGGCAATACTACCGGTGTTGTAGCCGACGATCCCGCCGGGGTTGCCTCCGGTGAGTGCGCCGGTGGCATAGGAATTGGTGACCGTGGTCGTCGCGTCCAGGGAGGCTCCGACCAGCCCGCCGACATAGCCCTGACTGGCATTGACAGCGCCTGTTGCATAGGACGTGCCGATGCTGGCCGTGCCCTTCATGGAGCCGACGAGGCCGCCCGCCTGGCTGGCGCCGCTGGCGGTCACAACGCCCGAGGCATAGGAGGCCGTGATGGCGGCGCTGTCGAGATTGCCGACAAGCCCGCCCGCCTTGGACGGACTTCCTGCCGTTACCGTTCCGGTGGCGAAGGACCCGGTGATCGATGCGCCAGAGCTGGCTTCGCCCACGAGACCGCCGCCACTGCTCTGCCCACCAACTGTCACCGGGCCGCTGGCCGAAGAGCCTGAGATCGTGCCCGCGAAGAGACTGCCGACAAGCCCTCCGGCAATGTCGTAATTCGTCGCCTGCACCGAGGCCGTCGAAATCGCGTTGCTTATCGTGCCGCTGCTGAAGCCGACGAGGCCGCCCACGGAGCGATAATAGTCGGCGGTCGTCTTGACCGTCCCGGAAACGGTAACATTGCTGACCGTGCCCTCATTCGTCCCGGCGAGTCCGCCTATCGTGCCGCTGTTGGCCGAGCCGGACGTTCCCGTGATCGCGACGTTGGCCAGGTTGAGGTTGCGCACGCTGGCGCCAGAGGCGATGTCACCGAAGAGGCCGACGCTGCCGTCGGACGAATTTATGGTCAGGTTGGAGATGGTGTTGCCGAGGCCATCGAAATTACCATTCAGCGTATCGACGACAGCCGAGGTGAACGTCGTCCCGGTCGCATTGATGGCGCGGCCAAGCGCAAAATTGGCTCCGCTGTTGTTCTTGATGTTGCGCAGGTCGTTGAGCGTGTTGACCAGCATCGCGGCGTTGAGCGTGGCGCCCCCGGCGATGTTGCCGGAATAGTTCTCGGTTGGATTGGCGTAGCTCGTATTGTTGACCCCGCTGCCGGCAGGGTTGACCGTTGGGTTGTAGTAGATCGAAACGACGCCCGAGGTGCTCGCCTTGATCGCGCTGCTGGCAAAGCTCACCGTGCCCGTCCCGGTGCCCGAGCTGTCGGCGCGCAAATTGATCGCGCCGCCGCCTGAAGAGGACAGGTTCGCGTTGACCGCGATGTTGCGATACGCGCTGAGCGTCAGCGAATTGCCGCTCGACCATGTCACCGCATTGGCGACGGTGATGTCGCCGGCCTGGCTGCCGGCGGTGCCTGTGGTGACCACGACATTGGCGTTGGCGAGCGCGTTTTGTAGCGTCGTGACACGCAGGATCGAATTGTTGCCACTGGCGGTATAGGTCGATCCCGAGCCTGAAGCGGCCGGCGATCCGGTGGCGGTCTGGATCGTCAGGTTGTAGGGATCGAGCAGCAGATAACCGGTGTCGCCAAACCGGGCGCTCAGATCGACATTGCCCTCGAAATCGAGGACGCCGTGGCTGGAAACCTCGGCGAAACCACCATCACCGCCACTGTCCCCACCCCGCGCCGATATCGTGCCTTCGAAACCCGTGACCGCGTCGGACCAGACGATCACCGTGCCGCCATTGCCACTGCCCGTGGCACTGGCGTCAATCGTCGTGCCGGCATCGACGTCGGTGGTCTCGGCCCGCTGCAGCGTGCCCGAGCCCTGCTTGTCGCCGCCGATCTTGATCGTGCCGCCGCCATCCTTGCCCGAGGCATCGATCCTGGCTGACTTCAGTTTCAGCTTGCGGCCGGTGACGGTGACCTTGCCGCCCTGTCCGCCACTCTTGGCCGACGCATCGAGCGTGCCGGAGACTTCGACCGAACCCTGGTCGCCGCCGAGCACGATGGCGCCCGATTGGCCCGACACCGTGCGCGCCTCGATGACGCCGGACATGTTGACCGCCTGTCGCGCCGCATCGCGCACCGCCGCTGCCTTGAGCTCGACAGTCCCGCCATCGGCGCTGATGGTCCCGGAATTGCTGACCAGCGCATTGCTGCCATCGGCCTTGGTCGGAATCGAAACCTGCAGAAAACCGTCGCCGGAGAGATCGAGCGTCGCCTTCTCGGCCGAACCCAGCCCGACCTTGCCCAGAGGCACGCTGATGGAGCCCGCATTGTCAACGCTGCCGCCGATCAGCGCGGCATAGCCGCCGCGGCCGATTGATATCGAGCCTTCATTCGAAACAGCCGCCGAAGCGCCCTTGCCCTGGAACTGCAGCTTGCCGGCCTTGAAATCATCATCGCTGATATCGAGCGAGGAGCCGACGAAGCCGGCAGCACTAACCTTGCCGGTCTTGGAGATGGCGATGCCGTTGGGGTTGACGAGGAAGACGTTGCCATTGGCATTAAGCTGGCCGGCAATGGTCGACCTGGTGCCGCCGGTGACGCGGTTGAGCATCGTCGAGGTCGATGTAGGCTGGTCGATGTTGACGGTGGCGCCGGCGCCGATCGAAAAGCTCTGCCAGTTGACGATGGCCGAGTTCGTCGACTGCTTGATGTTGAGCTGCGAGGCCGATGGTTTCGAGATGGTGACGCCGCCCGCGGCCACGCTGCCGCCGGTCGGCAGTTCCTGTGCCCTGGCGGACGTGAAGCCGACCAGCGCCGTTGACGCCAGAAGCAGCGCCGTCAACGGCGCGCCGGTACGGTTGAGATGCATTGGGATGAGTGGGATTGAGGTCTGGCGCTGCATGGTTCCGTCTTAAAACTGAATGGCGCCAGCGAGCGAAAAACGGTCGCTGGTCGGCAAATGGTCGTCGCGATGCTGGCGGCCCCACTCCAAGGTAAGGCTGCCCCCTGTCGGATTGCTGGCAAGCGCGGTATCGAACTTGAGCCCAAGTCCGTAGGACGCACCCTGTATGCTGGCGCTTTCCAGTGCCGTCGGCATTTCAAGGCGGACCTCTCCGACGGCGCCGAAAAGATAGGGCGCCAGCGAAATCACGCCGCCGCTGAGCGGCACCAACCACGGTGAGGACACCTGGCCGCGCAGCACGAAGCCGGAATCGCCCTGAAGGGCGCCCGCGTCGAAACTGGACAGGCCGTTCGAGCCGACCAGCCCGATCTGCTCAGACTGCAGCAGCGGCTTGCCGAAGGAGGTCTGCGCGCGGGCGAAAAGATCGAACCCGAGATGCTGGGCCAGTGGCTGGCTGTAGCTTGCCGATATTTCCAGCTTCTGGAACGCAGCATCCGCGCCCTGTCGCGACAGGGGCAGCAGGGGCGACGCATCCGTCGCCGAGCGCGCGCCAAGTCCGTCAATGCCGAAAGAGGCAACAACATCGCCAATGAAGACGCCGCCGAGCGGCGTGAACCAGGTAGCGTCCGTGCCGAACCGGATGATGCGCAGACGATCCTCCGCGATCGGCAGCGAGATCGGCGTCACCGCGTTGAGAAAATCGTTCTGGACATCGAAAGAGAGTTCGCTGCTGACCGTCAGCTCGCGGCTGCGGATCCAGGGATAGCGAAGCCGTGCCGAATAGCGCTCGAACTCACTGCCAAAGCCGAGCGTGCCGGGCTCGGCTGTCGGGTTGGCGCGTGTGCGGGTGGCTTCCAGGTTGAGCGTCAGCCCGTCATAGCCGAGCGGCACGACGACGCCGGCGGCATAGTTGCGGTTGCGCGGACTATCCGTGAACAACCCGCTTTCCCCGCCATCGGGATAACCGCCAAGCCGCAGGTAGGCCAGTTCGCCGAGGCCGAGGAGCGAATTGAAGTCGACGCCGACGCCCGTCGACCACCGTTGCAGCGACGGTGACAGCGAATTGTCCGATGTGACCTGTGCGCCAAGCGGGCGATACTTGCCGTCGATGACGAGTACGCTGGCTCCCTTGGCGGTGCCCGCCTGCAGCGTCGAGCGCAACCTTGCGCCTGGCGTGTCGCCGGCCAGCAGCAGCTTGCGCTCGATGGTGGACAGCTTGATGCCTCTTTGTCCAACGAGCGGCGCAAGGGTTGCCTCGACGCGGCCGCGTATGCGTTCCGGCAGATTGCTGGTGTCGATCCGTTCGAGAAATCCGTCGACAACGACGAGCCGAAGCCTGGCGCCGTCATTGAGCTTCTGGGCCGGCAGCACGATGCGCACCAGCGCGTAGCCGGCGCGGCCATATTCGGTCTCCAGCTTGCGCGCGGCGGCGAAGATCTCGGCGGCGGTGACGCTGCGGTGAGCCAGGCCGGCGATGATCTTGCGCGTCGCTTCCGCCATCTCGGGCAAACCGCCCTCGACACGAACGTCCGCCAGCTTGACCCTGAGCTTTTCGGCGCCCGCCGGCGCCTCCAGGCCCGAGCCTTCGGGGATGGAAACGCCAGCCGTATCGACTTGCGGCGGCGGCCGGAAGCTTGGCGGCGTGATCTGGCTGGCGGTCTGGGCGAATGCAGCGGCTTGAACCGAGAGGCAGGTCGACGCGGCCAACAGAAGGCGCCACCCCCAACGCGGCGCCAGCCCGTTGGAAACGGGCAATCCACCGGCATTCATGCAAATCATTGTCTTGTTTCTATGCGTCACTCAGTCACTCGTATCTCGAGACGGAACGCGGCAAAGCTTCGCCGCCGCGCGACGTGTGGTCGCTCGTCAATCACGGTCTTTTCGAATTCATGTTCCGAAAGGCGTGCCCCCGCCCCTTGGATGACGCGGAACCTATGCCCGCCCCCCTATGAACGTCAATTCAACGGACGGCTTTGGAATTGACTATTATTGGGAGGGGTTTTCCGAGCTATAGCAACCAGTTAGCAAGCCGCGCCATCAACCCGCCCCTTCCGGGCTGGGCCTATGGTCCGCATTTGGTACGTCTGGACACATGTGCCGATGGCTGGGAAACAGGGAACTGAACTCGGCCGTCGGAATTGAATTGGAATGCCAGGAACAATGCTGACTTGGGAAGATATTGCCGGCCATCCGGCGTTGCATCGTCAGGTCCAGGAGCAGTCGCAGGCGCTGATCCGTATCTATGAAGACAGCCCAAGGCTGGCTTCCATTTTTGCAACGCAACAACGTTGGCTGATGGGTCATGTCGGCCTTGCCATGCATTTCAGGCGCGATCCCCAAGACCGCCGCACGGAGCTGACCGTATCGCGCTTCATCAAGGTCGTGCACCGGCACGCAGTGGCCAGCCGCAACACGGCGGACGCCTTCATCAAGGAAATGCTGCATTACAACATCGCCGAATACGTCGCGGGCGGGGATGGCCGCACGCATCCCTTGCAGCCGACGGCCGCGACCATACGGACATTCACCGGCTGGGTTCTCGCGCATCTGCGCACACTTGATCATCTCGACGGAGGGAACCGCCTGGCCAGGTTCCTGGAGCGGCCCGAACTGCTCGCCAGGCTTCAGCCCCTGGTGGCCGACGGCCTGCTTGCCTCCACGCCGGTGCGCGAACCCAACCAGACCTTTTCCCTGTTCATCTGGCTCAACAATGGCGGCATCGTCATGGATTGGCTGATGTCAGGCATCGATTGCGCCCACGCCAATCTGGAACGGATTCCGACCAGCGTGGTGTCGATCGGAGATTTTGCCAGATGGCTCAAGCTTTCGCGGACCCACCTTGCCCGCAAGCTGCGGACCGCCGAAGATCTCGGCAGCATCGGTTGGCTTGGCCAGCGTGGACACTCGGTGATGTGGGTGTCGCACCGGTTCTACGAAGAATACATGACCGTTCAGGCCGCCAAGCTGGCCATTGTCGACAGCGCCTTCGAAGCCTGTTTTTCGCAGTCATAGAGACTGCTGGGGAACGCCGCGTGATGAGCCAATCCGCAACGAGGCGCGGGACGGCTCAGGTCGGGAATTACTTCGAGACAGGCAACCAGTTCTGAATTCGCCGGAACGATGATTGGCTTTTGTAACTTCGCTCCGGTTGCATACTTTCATTCCGTATCGGTTGCAGGCGTCTGGACATCGGCCCAGAAGACTGAAAATGTTATTTGGCGTCTGCGCGACGGGGGATTGGACAGCGGGGGACAATGGCGCTGACCGTGGAAGATATCGCCGGCCATCCGGCATTGTATCGCTGTGTTCGCGCCCAGGCGCGGGCGATGAACCAGATCTATGAGATAAGCCCGCGGCTCTCCTCCGTGTTCGCCACCCAGCAACGCTGGTTGATGGCTCATATCGGCCTTGCCCTGCATTTCCGGCGCGAACCCGACGACTATCGCAAGGAACTCACGGCGGCGCGCTTCATCGACGTGATCCGCCAGAATGACGTCGCGAGCCGCAATACCGCCGACGCCTTCGTCAAGGAGATGCTGCACTACAACTTCATTGAACTGCTGCCCTCGAGTCAGGACGGCCGCATCCGCCCCCTGCGGCCGGCCGCGGGCGCGCTGGAGGTGGTGGCAGGCTGGGCTCTTGCGCATCTGCGGACGCTGGACAGCCTTGACCGCGCGAGCCGGCTGGAAAAATTCCTTGCCCAGCCAGACGGTCTTGCCAGGTTGCAGCCGCTGGTCGCCGACGGCCTGCTGTCCTCCAACCCGGTGCGGGAGCCCAAGCGGACTTTCTCGCTATTCACCTGGCTCAACAATGGCGGCGTCGTCATGGATAGGCTGATCGCGAGCGTCGATCCCGATCATGCCGGCCTGGACCGGATTCCGACCGGCGTGCTCTCGATCGCGGACTTCGCGAACTGGCTCAAGCTCTCACGCACGCACCTGACACGCAAATTGCGCGACGCCGAAGAACTCGGCAGCGTCGGCTGGCTGGGCCAGCGCGGCCATTCGGTGATGTGGGTTTCCAGCGGTTTCTACCAGGAATACATGACCGCCCAGGCGGTCAAGCTGGCGATCATCGACGCGGCCTTCTCGGCCGGTTTCCCGCATTCGCGGCGCAATTAGAGAAATGATGAGCCGCTTTGGGTTGAAATGGACCGGAGCGGCCATGCCGCCGCTCCGGTCCATTGATGCTCACTCGATGTCGAAGGAAACGCCCTGGGCGAGCGGCAGCGCCTTGGAGTAGTTCACCGTGTTGGTGGCGCGGCGCATATAGGCCTTCCAGGCATCGGAACCGGATTCACGGCCCCCGCCCGTCTCCTTCTCACCACCGAACGCGCCGCCGATCTCGGCTCCCGACGTGCCGATGTTGACATTGGCGATGCCGCAGTCCGATCCGTCGACGCCAAGGAACCGCTCGGATTCCTGCAGGTCGCGCGTGAAGATCGACGAGGACAGGCCCGCCCCCACCGCATTGTGCTCGTCGAGCACCGCGTCGAAGTCGGAATACTTCATCACGTAGAGGATCGGCGCGAAGGTCTCTTCCGTCACCGGCGACACCTGTTTGGGCATCTCGACCAAAGCGGGATGCACATAATAGGCATCGGGATGGCCATTCTCGACCCGGGTGCCGCCGGTCACCTTGCCGCCATGCGCGGCGGCTTCGGTGAGCGCCTTCCGCATGGCGTCGTACGCCGCCTTGTCGATCAGCGGGCCGACCAGCGACGCGGTCTCCAGCGGATTGCCGACCGATACGCTCTGATAGGCCTTCTTCAGGCGCGGCACGAGCTGGTCGTAGACGCTGTCATGGACGAACAGGCGGCGCAGCGTCGTGCAGCGCTGGCCCGCCGTGCCCATGGCGCCGAAGGCAATGGCGCGCAAGGCCATGTCGAGATCGGCGGTCGGGCAGACAATGCCGGCATTGTTGCCGCCAAGTTCCAGCACCGCGCGCGCGAAGCGCCTGGCCAGGCGCGGGCCGACATCCCGGCCCATGCGCGTCGAACCGGTGGCCGACACCAGCGGCACCTTGGGATGATCGACCAGGATCTCGCCGACCGCGCGATCACCGATCAGCACCGAGACCAGGCCTTCGGGCGCGTCAGTGCCGAAACGCTTGACCGCGCGCGCGAAGATCGCCGCGCAGGCCAGTGCCGTCAGCGGCGTCTTCTCCGACGGCTTCCACACCACGGCATCGCCGCAGACCAGGGCCAGCGCCGCATTCCACGACCACACCGCGACCGGAAAATTGAAGGCCGAGATGACGCCGACGACGCCAAGCGGATGCCAGGTTTCCATCATGCGATGGCCCGGGCGTTCGGTGGCGATGGTCAGGCCATACAACTGGCGAGAGAGACCGACGGCGAAATCGCAGATGTCGATCATCTCCTGGACTTCGCCCAGTCCCTCGGACGGGATCTTGCCGACCTCGATCGACACCAGGCGGCCAAGCTCGGCCTTGTGGGCGCGCAGTTCCTCGCCCAGCAACCGCACCAGTTCGCCGCGCTTGGGGCCGGGCACCAGCCGCCAGGCCTGGAACGCCTTGTGGGCGCCATCGATCGCCTTGCTGGCATCGGCGGGCGAGATCGTCTTCAGCGCCGCGATCTGTTCGCCCGTCACCGGGCTGCGCACGATCAGGTCGCCACCCGCAAGCACGTCACCGGCAACACCAAGCTTGCCCAGAAGCCCGGCCGTTTCCTTCGCTATCGTCATGTTCTTCCCTTTCAGATCCCATCGCTCACAATGCATGTCGTCAAAAGTGCCCAACGGTTTTGGGACAGCGACATGCATAAACAAGAACGCTTCGGCCAAAGCCTTGGCGCATGCCTTCACAATGCCAAAGGCATGCGAGGCGTTGATGGATTGGCATTACTCGTTTGGGGGAAAGATCGCCACCCCGGCATGGTCCAAGGCCGGACGGCAGGATTGAGCCAGGCGGATTCAGCGCGCCGTCTGGATCGTGGTCCTCGCGGCACCTTCCTGCATCAGCCGGTCGATATGCATGCGGATATGGGCAGCCTCGGCGGCGGTGTTGGCAAGCGCGATGGCGCGATCGAAGGCGATGCGCGCCTCCTCGGGCCGGCCAAGCTGCATCAGCAAGCCGCCCTTGAGACCGAAGAAATGAAAATAGCCGGACAGCCTTGGCTCCAGCGGCTCGATCATGGCGAGTGCTGCCTCGGGCCCACGCACCTTGGCGACAGCGACGGCGCGGTTGAGGGTGATCACCGGCGACGGCTGCATCTGCTCGAGCAGGCTGTAGAGCAGGTCTATCTCCACCCAGTCGGTATCCTCGGCCTTTTCGGCCCGGGCATGCAGCGCCGCGATCGCCGCCTGCACCTGATAGGGGCCGGGCTTGCGGTGGCGCAAAGCCTTGTCGACCAACGCCAGCCCCTCGTCGATCATCTTGCGGCTCCACAGGCCGCGGTCCTGGTCTTCGAGCAGGACGATCTCGCCGTTCTCGTCGAAGCGGGCGGGGGCCCGTGCGTGCTGCAGAAGCAGCAGCGCCGTCAGACCCATGATCTCGGCCTCGGTCTGGAACAGCCGCAGCAACAGGCGGGCAAGCCTTATCGCTTCCTCGCACAGCGGCGCGCGCGCCGGCGCTTCGCCGCTGTTGGTCGAATAACCCTCGTTGAAGATCAGGTAGACCATGGCCGCGACCGCGGCGAGGCGTTCGGAGCGCTCGACCGCGCCCGGCGTTTCGAACGGCACGCCGGCATCGGCGATGCGCGCCTTGGCGCGAGTGATGCGCTGTTCCATGGCGCTTTCGCCAACAAGGAAGGCGCGCGCGATCTGTTTGACCGTGAGGCCGGAGACAATGCGCAACGCAACCGCGATCTGCTGCGTTGCCGGCAGGTCGGGATGGCAGCAGATGAACAGCAGCCGCAATATGTCGTCGCGATAGTGCGCACCGTCCAGCCGCTCCGCAATGTCCTCCTCGGCGTCCTCGAGATCGGAGATCTGGTCTTCTTCGGGCAACGGCGCCTGCCTGGCGCGCTTGCGCACCGCATCGATGCCGCTGTTGCGGCCGACAAAGATCAGCCAGGCGGCCGGATCGCGCGGCGGTCCGTTCTGCGGCCAGTTCCTCAACGCCTTGAGACAGGCGTCCTGAAACGCTTCCTCCGCCGCATCGAGATCACGAAAATAACGCAGCAGCGCGCCCATCGCCTGCGGACGCGCCGTGCTGATCGCCGTGCTGATCCAGGCGAGTTCGGTCATGCCGGGACCCTGGCGGGGTTGAAGATGGAGACCGGCCGTATCTCATAGGAGCCGCCGCTCGGATTGACCTCGGACAGTTCGCGCGCGAACTCGACGGCCTCGTCGAGATCGGCGCATTCGAGCGTGTAGAAGCCGAGGAACTGTTCCTTGGTCTCGGCGAACGGCCCGTCGATGACGACCGCCTCGCCCTTGACCTTCCGCAGCGTCGTCGCCGCCGTCGTCGGCAGCAGGCGCGCAACCGGACCAAGGCGGCCCGCCTGAGCGTATTTTTCCTGGACGTTGAGGAGATTGGCCATCACCTCGTCGTCCTGTTCCTTGCTCCAGGAGCAGACGACGTCTTCGGAGGCGTAGCAGAGGATGGCATAGAGCATGGTCGGTCCTTTTCTTGTCAAAGGACGAAACAGTAGGGCCGATCCCGACACCGCGTCGATAAAAAAATCATGCGCCCGAGAGGGCGTGCAGGCTCGATCTGAACTTCGGTCAACCCTCTCGCGCCATGAGCCATCTGAGCACCAGAGCCTCTTCGTCGTCGAGACCCTCTATCGACCGCTTGCGCTTGTTCGCATCCGTCATCTCGCCGAGCAATCGCCCGTCGGACCAGGCCTCGAAGACCTGCGGATGGATGTAGCATTTGCGGCAGACCGCGCGCGTGTTGCCGAGGTGTTCGGCAACCTTGTCGATGGTGCTATTCATAACCCTTTTCTGTTGCGCCCGGCTTTCAGGGCGTTCTGTCTGAGCAAACAGGGACGCGGCACGGATTGTGCCGCCCCAGGTCCGGAAGTGCTTGGAACTGAAAGACGGACCGATGGCGTCGCGGATATAGCGATTGACATCATCGGACCGCACCGGCCGCCTGTGACCGTCATCGTCAAGATACTGGAACAGTTTCTGGCCCGGCAGGTCCTGCGCGCCGCGCACGATCCGGGCGATGCGGCGATCGACCAGCTTCAGCTTCCATTCCTTGCCGGATTTGCCCTTGAAGCTAAACCGCAGGCTCGAGCCGACGACTTCGACATGGCGGTCGCGCAATGTGGTCAGCCCGAAACTCTTGTTGTCCCGGGCATAGGCTGCATTGCCGACCCGGATCATCGTGTTGTCGAGCAGCCAGACAATTGCCGCGACGACACGTTCGAGCGGCAAGCCATGGCGGCGAAGATCGGCGTCGATCCGGCGCCGCAGTTCGGGCAGACTTTCGGCAAAGGCGGTCAAGCTCGAATATTTCGCGCTATCGCGCACCTCCGCCCATTGCGCATGGTAGCGATATTGCTTGCGTCCGCGCTGATCCCGGCCGGTGGCCTGGATGTGGCCATCGGCATGGGGCGAGATCCAGACATCCGTCCATGCCGGCGGGATGACGATTGCCCTGATGCGATCGACAGTGCTTTTGCCCACAGCCCGGCCGTCGGCGGCCCTGTAGGTAAAGCCCTTTCCAGCACGCAGGCGGCGGATGCCGGGTTCCGCGTCGCTGACATAGGCCAGCGAGGCCCGCTCGGCCGAGGCTTGCGCCCCGTTGTTCGGCGCCGCATCCCCGGCGGAAGGTGGCACGGACCTTTCGAGCATCTGTCCTCCACGAGAATTTCCCATGGATAAGTTGCTTGCCGCCCGCTGGTTCCCTCGCCTCGCGAAAGCGCGTCAAGAACCATATTGTGATGTGGGGTAGACTACAGAGCACCCTGCAGGTGGACTTTCGGGATGGAGAACCGGCGCCGTGCCGCGAGCTTGAACTGATAACGCAGGCAGCGCCAGGCATCGGATCTCGCTTTCGGCGCGACAGCCGCGACAGCCAGGAAACGGGCCGCTGTCTCCAGGTCCCCCCGGGCGTAGTGGACGCGGGCAATCTTCAGGGCAACCAGCCCTTCCCTGGTCTTGAGTGCCGATTTGGGAATGCCGGAGTCGGTAAGCGTGCGCAGTTCCCGGCGCCAGTCCAGGAATCGTCTCACCGCCTTGACCGTGAAGCGATTGTCGGACCGCTCCGGCGAGACTTCATAGATCATGACGGGTTGCGAGATCATGGCAAGCGACGCCTTGCTCATCAAACGCGCCCAGAAAAGCGTGTCTTCGTCATAGGCCAGTCCAACCGGGAATCTCGTATCGCCTATGGCCGTCCGGGACGCCAGCACGCTGCCCACCGCGACCGATCGGATATCGCCTCTTACATAAGCCGAAGCGTTGGCGAGACAGGCGGACGTGTAACCGCCGGGCACCTTGATCTGCCGATCCTGGCCATTGACCCTCCGCCGGAAGCCACCGACGATCACCTGCGCCTTTGGCTGGGCTTCCGACCGAAGCAGCAGCGAACGAAGGCCGCCCTCGATATGGAGGTCGTCGGCATCGATCATGTATACCCACGGACACCGCGCCTCGGCCAAGCCGAGATTGCGGGCCGCACCCGCATCACGGCAACTTGCTGGAAGCACCCGCAGCGGAAGGCCAAGTTGCGAGGCCGCATCCTCCGCGGTCGCCGCCGTCCCGTCCGATGAGGCATCATCCACCAGCAATATCTCGCCGATAACGTCCATCTCCGCGCGAAGCGACGCCAGCGTTTTCGCTATGGTTGCTGCCGCGTCATGGGCAGGGATTATGATACTGACTGCTTTCAATACGACGAACTCCGCGTCTCCGCGTGATATACATGCGTGGGTAGTTGTGTCCCCCGTATGAATGCAGGATAGCCTTCGTACTCCATTTTGAGAAGCAATCTCTGTTCGGCCACAGCTTTCAGCACGTCACGCCTTTTCGAGCACGACGGGGATCACGTCAACCGCTTGCTCGCCCACCTGCCCACCCGTGGTTTTCAACACGCCGACAATCGGCGCCACATCGGAATAGTCGCGACCACGGCCGACGGTGATATGGTCATTGCTGGCCCGCATGCCATTCGTCGGGTCGAACTCCTGCCACCCCGCATCGCGCCCGCACCAGACTTTCACCCAGGCGTGCATCGCGTCGGCGCCTTCCAGCCTGGGCTTGCCCTTGGGAGGTATGGTGCGCAGGAAGCCGCTGACATAGCCGGCCGGAATGCCAAGACCGCGCAGGCCGGCGATCATGATGTGCGAAAAATCCTGGCACACGCCGCGCTTCAGCCGGAAAGCATCGCTCGCCTTGGTTCGAACCGTGGTCGCCTCGCCATCATAGGTGAAATCGCGATAGATGCGGTTGCATAGGTCCATTGCGGTACCGACGGTAGAGCCGCCGACACTGTCCTGTGCATAGGCTGTGATCGCGGCGTCGATGCTCGAATGAGCACTGGCCGCCAGAAAATGATGCGGCGAAGCCGGCGACAGCGACCGCACCGCGCCGATTTCCTGCCGAAGCCGGGCAATGTCGGGCGACACGTCGAGCCCCGGCTCTGGCCGCGCCACGGACACGCGCGCGCTCATCCTGATATCGAGCTCGTCATGCGCATCGCGAAAGGCGATCGAGCTGACATTGTTGCCGAAGAAATCCGAATAGTCCGAACGCTCGTTGGGGGCGGGTGCGAAGGACAGTGAGGCGGCGATGACGCGCTGCACGCCGGCAATCGTCGACGGCAATACGCGCACCTGGTGGCGGCCGCCGCCGGCCGCCGCCGCGTAGTCGTAGTGAAGATGAAGCCTGATGTCGTAAAGCATGCGCTACTTTTCTGTCCTGGCGCAGGTTCTTGTCGCAAACCTCGCGACTTTTGGAAGCCTGCCTAGCCGAAATAGGCCTTGGCGAGGCTGTTGTAGAGGCCGCCGATCTCATGGGCCAGGTCGTAGAGCGCCTTGGTCGTCATGTCCGCAGGCTCCTTGATCGCGATCTGGGTGTTGAGTTGCAGGATCTCCTTGGCCGCCGGCGACATGTGGCCCTCGCCGCCGACTGACGGCAGCAGCGCGATTTCGGCCTTCAGTCTCTCGAGCTGGAACAGGATGGAACGCGGATTGAGCGGATCGAGCGTCAGAAGGTCGATCACCGTTCGCCGCCCGGCCTGCACGGGATATTGCCGCCGATGGGTCATGACGCTGTCGCCGATCTCCAGCATCATGTCGAGCGCGCCGTCCGGCGCCTTGGCGCTGGTCAGCCGCGCCAGCGTGCGGGCGATCTGGATGCCGCGCTCCAGGCGCCGGCCAATCTCGAGGAAGCGCCAGCCGGCGAAGCGGTACATGTTCTCGTGCAACAGGCCCGAAAACCCGGCGAGCTTGCGCAAGATCACCGTCATCGCCCGGGTCGCATCGTCGCCGGGCGCGACCGTCTTTGCGAAGAGATGGATGGTCTTCGACAGGTCCTTCAGCGCCAGCCAGCCATCGGGCGAAAACCGGTCTCGTATCTGCCCGGCGCTGTAGACGGCGCTATCCAGCGTGCCGATGAGGCCCGACGGGATCGCCGAATCGACGTCGATGCCGAAGGGTTCGAGATAATCCCTGATATCGGCCAGAAGCGGCATGTTTGGATCGGAGGTCTCGGCCAGCCGCACATGATAGGCGCGCAGGATGCGCACCGTGTCTTCCGAGCGTTCTATGTAGCGGCCAAGCCAGGTCAGGTTCTCGGCCGCGCGGCTCGGCAGGCTGCCCGGCCTGGTGCGGGTGAAGCTGTCGCCCTCTTGCGGCAGCAGCGTCTCGCGTTCCACCGGTCTGTCGCTGACCACCCAGACATCCGCGGCGTGCCCGCCGCGCTGCATGGCGATGGCGGTCGGATCGAGAGACAGGCCGACGCGGGCAAAACCGCCCGGCATCACGGTCCATCCCGCCGGTGTCCTGGCAAGGTAGACGCGCAGGCTTGCCGGCCGAGGCTCCAGCCTGCCGTCGGCATAGACGGGCGTCGTCGAAAGCGTCACCGCCTCCTGGCCGACGAAATCGCCGCCGCTTCGCTCGATCCGGGCAATGAGTTCGGCGCGTTCCCCGGGCGACAACGCGGAGCCAAGACGCGTGTTGTCGTCATCCTCGAAGGCAAGCCGGGTCGACAAAGCAGGGCCGATCACCATGCGGTCGAGATGGGCCAGCACATGCGCACGTTCCGTCTCCTGCCCGCACCACCATGTCGCGACGCTCGGCAGCAGAAGCTCCTCGCCTCGCAGTTCGCGCACGATCTTCGGCAGGAAGGCGAGCAGGGCGCGGGTTTCCATCAACCCCGACCCCAGCGCATTGACGGTTGAAACCGTACCCTGGCGGATCGCCTCGACGAGCCCCGGCGTGCCGATCTGCGAATCCGGTCGCAGTTCGAGCGGATCGGCGAAGGCGGCATCGAGCCGCCGCCACAGCACGCTGACCGGCATCAACCCGGATACGGTGCGCACCATCAGCCTGCCATCGGAAACGGTCAGGTCTTCGCCTTCGAGCAGCATGATGCCGAGATAGCGGGCGATGTAGGCGTGTTCGTAGTAGGTTTCGTTGAGCGGTCCGGGCGTCAGGATGGCAACACGGCCATCGGATGTCTGCGCCATGCCGATCAGCGCGTCGCGGAAGCGGCGAAAGAAGCCGGCAAGACGATGCACATGCATCTCGCCATAGATGTCGGACAGCGCACGCGTGGTGGCGACGCGGTTCTCCAGTGCGAAGCCGGCTCCGGACGGCGCCTGTGTGCGGTCGCCCAGCACCCACCACTGGCCGTCAGGCCCACGGCCAAGCTCGAAGGCGCAGAAATGCAGGAAGTACCCACCGGCCGGCATGGTGCCGACCACCGGCCGCAGATATTCGGGACTGGCTGCGATCAGCCCTGCTGGCAGGATGGCTTTCTCGATAAGCCGGTTCGGCCCATAGATGTCTGCGAGCGTCTCTTCGAAAAGTTCGGCTCGCTGGACGAGACCGGCGCTGATGCCAGCCCATTCCTCTTCCCCGATAAGCACGGGAACATGCGCAAGCGGCCATTCCCGCTCATTGGCCCCGGCCTTGTCATAGACACGGTAGTAGACACCGGCATCGCGCAGATACTGGTCGGCACGGGCAAAGCGCTGGCCAAGTTTGTCCGGCCCCATCCCCTCGAGCGCTTCGATGAAATGCTTCCAGACGGGGCGCGGATTGCCCTGGGCATCGACCATCTCGTCGACGACGCCATCAATCGGCCGGTAATGCTCCAGCAGATTGTGCGGCTTGCCGCGTACTCTCTTCTGATTCCCCTTTGCCATTGTCGATCAGAGTCTTGGAGGCCGCCTCAGGTCAAGGGTCATCGGGAAATCTTCAGCGGGTTCTTCGTTGCGCGGCACATAACCGGACGGCGTATGGCCACGCGGCTCGAAGCGGGCGAGCCGCCGCGCCTCGGCTTCGTTGCCATTGACCGGAAAGGTGTCGTAGCTGCGGCCGCCGGGATGGGCGACATGATAGATGCAGCCGCCGACCGCGCGGCCCGACCATCGGTCGTAGATGTCGAACACCAGCGGCGTGTTGACGGGAAGCGCGGGATGCAGGCCCGACGAGGGCTGCCAGGCCTTGAAGCGCACGCCCGCGACCGCGACCTCACGATTATCCGTCACCTTCATCGGCACGATGCGGCCATTGCAGACGATGGCGTGGCGCTCGGGGTTGAGACCTTCCGTCTTGACCTGCAACCGCTCGACCGAAGAGTCGACGAAGCGCACCGTGCCGCCGATCGCGCCCTGCTCGCCCATGACATGCCACGGCTCAAGCGCCTGGCGCAGTTCCAGCTTGATGCCGGCATGCTGGACCTCGCCGCAGAACGGAAAGCGGAATTCGAGCTGGGCGTCGAACCATTCGGGGCGGAACTCGAAGCCGTTGAGCTTGAGGTCATCGAGCACCTCGAGGAAATCCGCCCAGACATAGTGCGGCAGCATGAAACGGTCATGCAAGGACGTGCCCCAGCGCACGAAGCGACCATCAAGCGGGTTTGTCCACGCCCGGGCGATAATTGCGCGTACCAGGAGTTGCTGCGCCAGGCTCATGCGCGCATTGGGCGGCATCTCGAAGCCGCGGAACTCGACCAGCCCCAGCCGGCCGGTCGGCCCATCCGGCGAAAACAGCTTGTCGATGCAGATTTCCGAGCGATGCGTATTCCCGGTGACGTCGGTCAGGAGATTGCGGAACAGCCGGTCGACCAGCCACGGCAACGGCGCATTGCCTTGATCGGGATGCGGCACCTGCGCCATCGCGATCTCAAGCTCGTAAAGCGAATCGTGACGCGCCTCGTCGAATCGCGGCGCCTGGCTGGTCGGGCCGATGAACAGGCCGGAGAACAGATAGGACAGCGACGGACGCCGCTGCCATTGCAGCACCAGGCTCTTCAACAAATCGGGGCGGCGCAGGAACGGGCTGTCATTGGGCGTGGCGCCGCCGACAACGACATGATTGCCGCCGCCAGTGCCGGTATGGCGGCCGTCGATCATGAACTTGTCGGCGCCAAGCCGCGTCTGCCGCGCCTCCTCGTAAACGGCTGTCGTCGTCGCCACGCAGTCCTGCCAGTTGGCGGCGGGATGGATGTTGACCTCGATGACGCCAGGGTCGGGCGCGACGCGGATGACATTGAGGCGCGGATCGTGTGGCGGGCCATAGCCTTCGATATGCACGGGCAGTCCGATCGCGCGCGCCGCATTTTCCGCTGCGGCGACGAGTTCGAGATAATCCTCAAGCGCCTCGACCGGCGGCATGAAGACGCAGAGCCGCCCGTCGCGCGGCTCGACGGAAAGCGCGGTGCGCACCGCACCGCCAATCTCGGTGATTTCCTGCTCGACCCGATCTTGCTGGCCGGTCGCCGCGGTGAAGGATACCGCCTGCTGGCGGCGTGCCATTTCGTCAGCGCCTTCCAGTTCGGCTGGAGCGGCCGTGGGCAAAATGGCCTCGCGCACCGGCAGTGGTCCACGCGGCAGCGACGGATCGACCGGCACGATGTAGGGGAATTGCGCCGGCGGCACATAGGGCAGCGTGCCCAGCGGCAAGCGGTAGCCGACCGGCGAATCGCCGGGCACCAGGAACAGCCGGCCGCGCCGCGTCTTCCATTTTTCCGAGCGCCAGCGCGGCCCCGACGCCTGGCTGTTCCAGCGTTGCACCGGCAGCACATAGCCCGACGGCTTCGTCAGCCCGCGCTCGAACACCCGGGCCATGCGGCTGCGTTCTTCCGGGTCTTCCAGCTTTGAATTGGACGGGTCGACATTCTCGGGCAGCTTGCCTTCCTTGAGCAGCCATTCGGCCGGATCCTCATAGGCCTCGCTGACCATGGTCTTTTCGATGCCGAGTTCGCCGGCGATCGCGGTCAGCAGGCTTTCGGCCTGCTTCGGGCCGACATCGGCGGAGCTTTTCTCCCGCGCGATCAGCGACGGGTCGCTCCACACCGGCTCGCCATCGGTGCGCCAGTACAGCGAAAAGGTCCAGCGCGGCAGGCTCTCGCCCGGATACCATTTGCCTTGGCCATAATGCAGGAAACCGCCCGGCGCGAAGCGCTCGCGCAGCCGGCGGATCAGGGCATCGGCCTTTTCGCGCTTGGTCGGGCCGACGGCGGCTGTATTCCACTCGGCGGACTCGAAATCATCGATCGAAACGAAGGTGGGCTCTCCGCCCATTGTCAGCCGCACGTCTTCCGCCTTGAGCACCGCATCGACCTTGTTGCCGAGCGCATCGAGCGCGTGCCAGCTCTCATCGGAGAACGGCTTGGTGATGCGTGGATGTTCGGCGATGCGGTCGACCCGCATCTCGAAGCCGAACTCGACATTGGCAAAGCTCGCCATGCCGGAAATCGGCGCCGCGTTGCGGAAATGCGGCGTCGCCGCCAGCGGCACATGGCTTTCGCCGGTAAGCAGGCCTGAGGTCGGGTCAAAGCCGATCCAGCCGGCGCCCGGAAGATAGACCTCGCACCAGGCGTGCAGGTCGGTGAAGTCGACGGCTGTTCCGGCGGGACCATCGAGCGCGACAAGGTCCGGCTTCAGCTGGATCAGGTAGCCGGAGACAAACCGCGCGGCGATGCCGAGATTGCGCAGGATCTGCACCAGCAGCCAGCTTGAATCGCGGCACGATCCCTTGGCGGCGGCCAGCGTTTCCTCCGGCGAGAACACGCCGGTTTCCATGCGCACGATGTAGGCGATCTCGCGTTGCAGCCGGGCATTGAGATCGACGAGGAAGTTGACGGTATTGGTCGGGCCGCGATCGATCGTGGCCAGGAACGCCGACAACAGCGGCCCAGCCGGCTCCGGCGTCCGGTAGATCGTCAAATCGTCCCTGATGTCTTCGGGATATTCGAACGGAAAAATCTCGGCCGACGGTTCGACGAAGAAATCGAACGGATTGTAGACCGTCATGTCAGCGACGAGATCGACCTCGATCTTCAGTTCCGTCACCGGCTCGGGAAAGACGAACCGGGCGAGGAAGTTGCCGTAGGGGTCCTGCTGCAGATTGACGAAATGGTTGGCCGGCTCGACTTTCAGCGAATGGCTGAGCACCTTGGTACGGGAATGCGGCGCCGGTTGCAGCCTGATGACCTGAGGGCCGAGAACCACAGGCCGGTCGTATTTGTAGTGTGTCAGGTGATAGATGGCTGCCAGAATTGCCATGGGGCCCCGGAATTCAGCGTTTCAAAGGAACTCGCCGGACCCTGACACAACTAGCAGCCGTTCTCCAAGCAGAGATGTTGCGGTGCACCTAATTTAACCAGCTACCGAAGCCTCAGCAGCGACCAAAGCGTCAAAAGAACGCCTGTATCCCAGTCTGCGCGCGGCCAAGGATCAGCGCATGCACGTCATGCGTGCCCTCATAGGTGTTGACGGTTTCCAGGTTCTGCGCGTGGCGCATGACGTGGTAGCCGATCTGGATGCCGTTGCCGCCATGCATGTCGCGGGCCTGGCGGGCGATGTCGAGCGCCTTGCCGCAATTGTTGCGCTTGACGATCGAGATCATCTCCGGCGCCATCTTGCCCTGATCCATCAGCCGCCCGACGCGCAATGAAGCCTGCAGGCCCAGCGCGATCTCGGTCTGCATGTCGGCGAGCTTCTTCTGGTACAGCTGCGTGCCGGCCAGCGGCTTGCCGAACTGCTTGCGGTCGAGGCCGTACTGGCGGGCGCGGAACCAGCAATCCTCGGCAACGCCCATGACGCCCCAGGAAATGCCGTAGCGGGCGCGGTTGAGACAGCCGAACGGCCCCTTCAGGCCCGACACGTTGGGCAACAGCGCATCATCGCCGACCTCGACACCTTCCATCACCACTTCGCCGGTGATCGAGGCGCGAAGGCTGAGCTTGCCGCCGATCTTCGGCGCCGACAGTCCCTTAATGCCCTTTTCCAGCACGAAGCCGCGGATATCGTCCTTGCCATTCTCGCCCTTCAACTTCGCCCACACGACGAAGACGTCGGCGATCGGCGCGTTGGAGATCCACATCTTCGAGCCGGTGAGCTTGTAGCCGTTGGCGGTCTTTTCGGCGCGCGTCTTCATGCCGCCCGGATCGGAGCCGGCATCCGGCTCGGTCAGGCCGAAACAGCCGATCCATTCGCCGCTGGCGAGCTTGGGCAGGTACTTCTTGCGCTGTGCTTCCGAGCCATAGGCATGGATCGGGTACATCACCAGCGACGACTGCACCGACATCATCGAGCGGTAGCCGGAATCGATGCGGTCGATCTCGCGTGCCACCAGCCCGTAGGTCACATAGTTGGATCCGAGCCCGCCATATTCCTCGGGGATGGTGATGCCGAGCAGGCCGGCCTCGCCCATTTCACGGAAGATCGAGGGATCGGCGGTCTCGTTGAGATAGGCCTGCTCGATTCGCGGCGCGAGCTTGTCGGCGGCAAAACTGGCCGCCGCGTCGCGCATCATGCGCTCGTCTTCCGACAACTGGTCCTCGAACAGGAACGGGTCTTCCCAGACGAATGCATTCTTGTCGCCGGCCATGGCTCTCTCCCAAAACTCATGCATGTCGCCCCAAATCATCAGCGATACTGGGGCGCGCACGGATATATGCTGAATTGCCTTGGCTTATCCGCCTCCAGCCCAAAAAAATCAAACGAAATTGCCTCACCATTCCATGAGTGTTAGTAATGGATCATGAGCGTCCAGCGTCGCCTTTTGCCAAACACCGGCGCCCTTGCCGCCTTCGAGGCCGTGGCGCGGTTGGGCTCCTTCACCGCGGCCGCGCAGGAGCTCGACCTGACCCAGGGCGCCGTCAGCAGGCAGATCAAGCTTCTGGAAGATCAGTTCGGCCGCCGTTTGTTCGAACGCGACAGCCGCAATGTCAGGCTCTCGGTCGCAGGCGAGATCTATGCGGAGGCGGTGCGCTCAGCGCTCGGACAACTGCGCGACGCCGCCCTTGGATTGATGAGCAATCGGCATAGTGGCATCTTGAATCTGGCCATATTGCCGACTTTCGGCACACGCTGGCTGATGCCGCTGATCCCCAATTTCGTCGAGAACAATCCCGACATCACCATCAATTTCGTGTCCCGCGTCGGCCGCTTCGACTTCATCAGGGAGAGGCTGGACGCGGCCATCCACTACGGCCTGCCGGACTGGCCGGATGCCGATTCCACGCTGCTGGTGCGCGAGACCGTGGCGCCTGTCGCCTCCCCCGAATTCCTCGCCGGCCGCGCGATTGCCACGCCGGCCGATATTGGCCGCCTGCCGCTGCTGCATATGGCGACACGCCCCGGCGCGTGGACCGAGTGGTTCGAATATGAGGGCCTGAGCGCGCCGACAGGGCCCGGCATGCAGTTCGAGCAGTTCGGCACCGCCGCCCAAGCCTGCATGGCGGGGCTCGGCGTCGCCTTGCTGCCGCAGGTCCTGATAGCGGGCGAATTGCAGCGCGGCCAGCTTGTACCCACGCCGGGCCGGCCGATGGAAAGCCGCGGCGCCTACTATCTCGTCGTCCCGCACGATAAACGGGGTCACCCGCCGGTCGCCAGTTTTCGGGACTGGTTGCTGCGCCAGCTGGACAAGGAGCCGGCGGTTCTGGCGTGGTAGCTACTTCCGCTTCAACGCATCGGCCAGCGCGGCCCCGAACGCACCCTGCTGCGCCGGCCGTTCCGGTTGGCGCTGCGGTGCCGGTCCGCGCGGCGCCGGCTTGCCACCGCCATTGTCACGTGGACCGCCTCTCGACGCACCACCCTCGCCGCCATCCTTGCGCATCGAAAGCGCAATGCGCTTGCGCTTGATGTCGACTTCGACGACGCGCACCTTCACCACGTCGCCGGCCTTCACCACCTCATGCGCATCCTTGATGAAACGGTCGGCCAACTGCGAGACATGCACCAGACCGTCCTGATGGACACCGATATCGACGAAGGCGCCGAAAGCGGCGACATTGGTCACCGTGCCTTCCAGCAGCATGCCGGGTTTCAGATCCTTGATGTCGTCGATGCCGTCGGCGAAGGTCGCCGTCTTGAAGCCGGGGCGCGGGTCACGGCCGGGCTTTTCAAGTTCCGCCAGGATATCGCGCACCGTCGGCAGGCCGAAACGCTCGTCGACGAAGACGCGCGGGTCGAGCGCCTTGAGCGCGGCGCTGTCGCCCATCAGCGACCGGACATCGCGCCCGCAGGCCGCCACGATCTTCTTGGCCACGCCATAGGCTTCCGGATGCACCGACGAAGCGTCGAGCGGCTCGCTGCCATTGGCGATGCGCAGGAAGCCGGCGGATTGTTCGAACGCGCGAGGCCCCAGGCGCGGTACCTTCAACAGATCTTTTCGGCTGGCAAAAGGACCGGTCGCATCGCGATGCGCGACGATGGCATCGGCAAGCGATGCGCCAAGACCCGACACGCGGGCCAGCAGCGGCGCCGATGCCGTATTGAGATCGACACCGACCGCATTGACCGCGTCCTCGACCACCGCCTCCAGCGAGCGTCCGAGCCGGTATTGGTCCACATCATGCTGGTACTGGCCGACGCCGATCGACTTGGGTTCGATCTTGACCAGTTCGGCCAGCGGATCCTGCAGCCGCCGCGCTATCGATACGGCGCCGCGAAGCGACACGTCGAGATTGGGAAATTCCGCCGCCGCTGTCGCCGACGCCGAATAGACGGACGCGCCCGCCTCGCTGACGATCACCTTGAGCGGCTTCGGGCCGCCATCCGCCGGCATGTCGGACAACATATCGGCGACCAGCTTTTCCGTCTCGCGGCTGCCGGTGCCGTTGCCGATCGAAATCAGCTCGACCTTGTGCAGGCGGATGAGCTTGGCGAGTTCGGCTTGCGTGCCGCGAACATCGTTCCTGGGCGGGAAAGGATAGACTGTCGTCGTGGTCAGCACCTTGCCGGTTCCGTCCACCACCGCCACCTTGACACCGGTGCGGATACCAGGATCGAGCCCCATCGTGGCGCGCGAACCGGCCGGGGCTGCCAGCAGCAGATCCTTGAGGTTGCGAGCGAACACATGGATCGCCTCTTCCTCCGCCCGTTCGCGCAGGTCGCGCATCAGGTCGAGCGTCAGGTGCAGCGACAATTTGATGCGCCACGTCCAGCCGGCGACCTCCATCAGCCAGCGATCGCCCGGCAGGCTGCCCCCGATGGCATAGGCATTGGCGATCATCCGCTCGACCGGCTTTACCGGCGACGTGTCATCGGCATCGACGTCGATGTCGAGCGACAGGACTTCCTCGTTGCGGCCACGCAGCATCGCCAGAGCGCGATGGCTGGGCACCGTCGCCCAGCGTTCGACATGGTCGAAATAATCCGAGAATTTCGCGCCGGCTTCCTGCTTGCCCTCGACGACCCTGGCGCGCATGAAAGCGCGATCCTTCATGTAGCTTCTAAGCTTGCCGACCAGATCGGCATTCTCGGCGAACTGCTCCGACAGGATGTCGCGCGCGCCGTCGAGCGCGGCCTTGGCATCGGCGACCTCCTCGGTGACATAGGCCAGCGCCAGTTCGGCGGGAACCAGCGAACGGTCGGCAAGGATGGCCTCCGCAAGCGGGCCCAGCCCACGCTCCCTGGCGATCTCGGCCTTGGTGCGGCGCTTGGGCTTGTAGGGCAGATAGATGTCTTCCAGTTCCGCCTTGGTGACGGCGGCGGCGATCTTGTCTTCAAGCTCCTGCGTCAGCTTGCCTTGCTCCCGGATCGAACCCAGGATCGTGTCGCGGCGCGCATCGAGTTCGCGCAGATAGACGAGCCGCTCCGAAAGCAGGCGCAACTGCGTGTCGTCGAGGCCGCCGGTGACTTCCTTGCGGTAGCGCGCCACGAACGGCACCGTGGCGCCCTCATCCAGCAGTTCGATCGCCGCCGCGGCCTGTTCGGGGCGTGCGGTGATCTCGGCGGCGATGATCGCTGCGATGCGCTTGATGTCGGATGCCATGTCGTTCCCGCTGCTGTGATCCATCGGTTCGCGCGGCCGGCGCGAAAGAGCGGCGACCATAGGCGCACACGATCCTGCCGCCAACCGTGACGTTTTCAACCGTCACGGAGGTCCACAGGAAAGCATGCCGGAATTGAACCGTGTCGAACGGTTCAGACCAGTTGGGTCAGGCCCTCGAAGAACGCGACGATCTCCAGATCCAGCGGGTCATCGACCGGCTCCGGCTGCGACGACATCTTGACGATGATGACTTCCGCTTTCGGATCGACATAGAGCCACTGGCCGTGGATGCCGATGCCGCAATAGGCGCCGCTCGGCTTGCCCGACTGATACCATTTGTTGCGGTACCGGCCTTGTGGAAAAAGCGGTACCATCGCGCCACGCTGCCAGGCATCCGAACTGCCGCCGGTGCTGGCGGTGTCCTCGACCCAGGCCTGCGGCACGACGCGGCGGCCGTTGGCCATGCCGCCTTGGCGCATCATTTCACCGACGCGGGCCAGATCGCGCGGCGTTACCGAAATGCCGCCGGCAGTGCGCGCCGTACCCTCCATGTCGACGCCGATCGATGCTTCGCTCACCGCACCCAGCGGTTGCCACAGCTTTTCGCGCATCAGGTCGGTGAAGCGCTGGCCCGACGCACGTTCGAGCAGCAGGCCGAGCAGGTCGGAATTGGGCGAACGGTAGCGGAAGGTCTCGCCATGCGGCTCGGCAAGGCGCTGCAGGGTGAGGATGAATTCCCGCAGGCTTTCCGTGCCGCCACCCGGATTCCACAGTGTGGCGCGGCGGTAGCGGGCAAAGGCGCTTTCCGGATCGAGATAGGCTTCCTCGAAATCGAGGCTGACCGTCATGTCCAGCACATGCCGCGCCGTTGCGTCGCCATAGGCCGAGCCGGCGGCTTCCGGGATGTACCTGGCGACGGGGGCTTCCGGGTCGAAAGCCCCCTCGCCTTCCAATATGCCGGCGATAATGGCGGTCAGCGACTTGCTGACCGAAAAGACGATGTGGCGGGCGCCGAACTCCATATGCGGCGCGAACCAGTCGCCGATGAACTTGCCGCCTTTCATCACCGTCAGTGCATCGGTGCTGGAGCGTGCAAGGAAGGCGGCGACGGTCTCGGTTCCGCCGGAGATGGCGACCTTCTCGTTGAGCAGCGCGCCCAGGTCCCGAGCCGGAGTTTCGCTGGCGCCCGGCGCAGCCGCGATGGGTGCGGTCGGCACCAACTCGCCCAGGTTCTGGAACGACCATCGGTTGAACGGGTTTTCGCGCCAGTTCGAAAGCAGCACCTGATTGCGGGCAAAGCCATATCGGGTTTCAAACGCGGTCTTGCCGGTCATGGCGGTTCCTTCCGGGTCTTGTTTTGCGGACGTGGTTTTTTCTCAGCCCAGGGCGGCGGCGATGGCGTGGACGGCTTTCAGCGTCGCCACCGAATAGGCGACATTGCTGAAATCCGGCCAGCTCGAAAGCTTCACCACCACCATTTTGGTATTCCAGTCGATATGGATCATCTGCCCGAACACGCCCCGGCACATCAGCGCGCGCGAATGCTGATCCTCGATCCAGAACTGGTTGCGGTAACTGCCTCCGGGCAGGCTCGAACTGAAATCAGGCCCATGCTTGCCATTGCGCGTCGCCTCGATCCAGTCGGCAGGCACGATGCCGCGCCCGTTTTCGAGGATCAGCTGGCCGAAACGGCCATAGTCGCGCAGCGTGGCGTTGAAGCCGCCATCGGCCAAGGCATAGCCGGCGCTGTCGACCGTGAAGCAGGCGCTTTCCTCGGCGCCGAGCTTTTGCCACAGCTCTTCCGAAACCAGCTGCGCCAGGCGCTTGCCGGTCACCCGTTCCATGATGAAGGCGAGCACGTCGGTCTCGATCGAACGGTATTCGAACGCCGCGCCATGCGGCCGGACCGTGTCCTTCAAGCCGAGGATCAGCTCATACAGATGCGCCGGCCAGCGGAAGGCCGGATCGCTGCCGGGCGGCACCGGCTTCCAGCCGGTGGCGACATCGACCTGGCCGATTTCGGAATAGCGATCGGTATATTCCTCGGAAAAGCGCACGCCGGTGGTCATGTCCAGCACATGCCGCACGCTGGCGCCTGCCCATCCGGTCGCGCCGAGTTCCGGCAGATAGGCCGTCACCGGCAGCGCCGGGTCGATGAGGCCGCGTCCGACCAGTATGCCGAACACCGACCCGGTGATCGACTTCGCCATCGACTGCGACAGATGCAGCGTCCGGTCGCTCATGCCGTTGAAATAGCGCTCATAGGCGATCTTGCCGTCCTTGAGCACGAGGAAGCCGTCCGTATAGGTTTCGTCGAGCAGCCCGGCCAGTGTCGTGGCGCCACCGGTGCTGTCGCTTGCCGGCAGCGCGTCGAGATCGGCCTCGGCCCGCTCGAAGCGGTGGCGATGGCCGTTGCCGCGCCACACTTCCACGGTCGGCAGGATTTCGCGGATATGCTGGAACGCCCAGCGGTTCCATGGCGGCCGGTCCCAGTCTAGCTTCGGCGGCACCATCGTGGGCGGCGAACCCTGCATGATCGCCGGCTGCGGGTCGCTGTTGCGGTAGGAACTCATGGCATCACCTGCCTGAAACGAGAGAGCCCGGCACCGGCCGGTGCCGGGCTTCGATGGTCTGCTACTTCTGAAGTTCGGTCCAGATCTTGGTGTAGATCGCGTCGGTCTCCGCCGCGCACATCATGGCCATCGCGCCATGCGGCTTGCTGGCCTCCGGAATGATGATCTCGGGTGCGTCCTTCATCTCCGCGGGCATGAATTTTTCAGACCCGGCGATGCCGTTCGCGTAGCGGTGATAGGCGGAAAGCCCGGCCGCGATCTCGGGATCCATGATGAAGTTCTGGAACAGCTTGGCGTTCTCGACGTTCTTGGCGTCCTTCAGCACGACGACGTTGTCGCTCCAGTAGGTGAAACCTTCCTTCGGATAGCCGAAATGGACTTCGGGACGCGCCAGCCGGATGCGCAGGCCGGCCCCGTTCCATGTGGTCGAGGCCTGGAAATCGCCCGCCTTCATCTTGTCGATGGCGCTGTATTCCATGGCGACCCAGTTGGGCTTGGCAGCCACCAGCAGGTCGCGCGCCTTCTTCAGGATTTCCTTGTCGGCCGTGCACTGCTCGCCGCCCACGTAACGGATCGCGGCGGTCATGACGTCCTTCATCTCCGGGACGACATTGACCTTGCCCTTCAACTCGTCAGGCGTGTTGAAGATGATGCCCCAGGTGTTGATGTCGCCCTTGTAGGTGCCGGTGTTGACGACGGTGCCGACCGTGCCCCAGGCCCACGGCACCGAGTATTTGCGGCCGGGATCGAATTCGGGGTTCGCCCATTCGGGCGCGATGTTCTTGGCGTTCTCCATGCCGCCCGGATTGGTCTCGAGCAAAAGTCCTTCCTTGATCCAGATCGGCAGGTGTGTCTGCGAGGGAACGGCGATGTCGAAACCGCTGCCGCCCTGGCGCACCTTGGCCAGTGCGGTGTCGTTGGAGTCGTAGTCGGTGATCGTCACCTTGACCTTGTACTTTTCCTCGAACTTCTTGATGACATCGGGGCTGGTGTAGTTGCCCCAATTGTAGATGTTGAGCTCACCTTCGGCTTGGGCGAAGCTGGTTGCGGCGAGCAGCGCGAGGGCAGCGGTGGCTACGGACAAGTTAAAATTCACGGCAATATTTTCCTTTCCAACTGTGACGTCTTCTTCTGCAATATGAAGATAAAACGCTAGCCACGGCCGGGATCGATCTTGATCGACCCCGGCCGCGATAATGTCTGCTGAACCGTGTGAAGGGTTACTTCTGCAGCTCGGTCCAGATCTTGGTGTAAAGTTCCTGGGTTTCCGGCGGGCACATCTTCTGGAACTCGCCTTGCGCCTTCGCATCGGCCGGAATGACAACTTCCGGCGCGTCCTTCATGTCGGCCGGCATGTACTTGTCAGAACCGCTGATGGCGTTGGCATAACGATGGAAGGCCGAGAGGCCGGCCGCGTTTTCCGGATCCATGATGAAGTTCTGGAAGAGCTTGGCATTCTCGACGTTCTTGGCTTCCTTCAGAACGACCACGTTGTCGCTCCACAGGCCATAGCCTTCCTTCGGATAGTTGAAGTGGATGGCCGGGTTGGCCAGGCGCTGGCGCAGAGCCGAACCGTTCCAGTCGCTGGTCGCCTTGAAGTCGCCGGCGCCCATCTTCTCGATGGTGTTGTATTCCATGGCGATCCAGTTCGGCTTGGCCGCGACCAGGAGGTCGCGTACCTTCTTCAGGACAGCCTTGTCGTCGGTGCACTGCTGGCCGCCGACATACTTGATCGCGGCGAACATCACGTCGCCCATCTCCGGAACGACGTTGACCTTGCCCTTCAGCTCGTCGGGCGTGTTGAACACTATACCCCAGGTGTTGGCCGGGCCCTTGTAGGCATCTGTGTTGACGACGACGCCGATCGTGCCCCAAGCCCACGGAACCGTATATTTGCGGCCGGGATCGAATTCGGGATTCGCCCATTCGGGCGCAATGTTCTTGGCGTTTTCCATCTTGCCCGGATCGGTCTCGAGCACGAGGCCTTCCTTGATCCAGATCGGAACGTAGGTCTGCGACGGCACGGCGATGTCGAAGCCGGTGCCGCCCTGGCGGACCTTGGCCAGCGCGGTGTCGTTGGAATCGTAGTCGGTGATCGTGACCTTGACGTTGTACTTGGCCTCGAACTTCTTGATCACGTCGGGGCTGGTGTAGTTGCCCCAATTGTAGATGTTCAGCACGCCATCGGCGCGGGCGAGGCCCGTCGAAGCAAGCAACGCCAACCCCATGGCGGTTGCTGTTGTCTTCAAGTTCATGCTTTAGCTCCCATTGTCGGTTTAGTCTCGTTTCCTGCTGATGAAGAAGAACAACGTGACGATTGCGACCGAAAGCAGCAGGAAAGCGGTCGATATCGCGTTGATCTCTGGTGTTATGCCGCGGCGGATCTGGCCGAGCATATAGGTGGGCAGCGTGTCTTGGCCGCCGGACTTGACGAACTCGGTGATGACGACATCATCGAGCGAGATGACGAAGGCCAGCATCAGCCCGGCAAGGATACCCGGCCATAACAGTGGCAACGTGATGCGCCGAAAAGCCTTCCACGGCGTCGCGTAGAGATCGGCGGCGGCGCGTTCCAGCGTCAGGTCCATATTCTCCAGCCGGGCCCGGATGGGCAGATAGGCGAAGGGAATGCAGAACGCCGTGTGCGCGGCGATGAGATAGCCGAGGCCGGAATAGCCGGTGAAGATCTTGATGCGCGAGAAGAAGATCAGCAGCGCCACGCCGGTGACTATCTCCGGCACCATCAGCGGCTGGTTGATCGCCGCGTATTTGAAGGTGAGGCCAGGATAGGATGCCGTGCGCGTGGTGGCGAGCGCGGCCATGGTGGCGCAAATCGTGGCAAGCGTGGCCGCGATGGCGCCGATCTGGAAGGACCGCAGCGTCGCGTCGATGACCTGCGTATTCTGCCACGCCGACTGGAACCACCGGAGCGAAAAACCACCCCATTCCGATGTCGAGCTTGCCGCGTTGAAGGCATAGATGACCAGCACGATGATCGGCAAATAGAGAACGACGAAACAGGTCGCCGCGATCGTGGTGAATCCAGGCTGATGCTTGATGGAGAAGTTGCTAGCCATGACGCACCCCCGACTTGCCCGCATTGCGCACATAGGCGAGCAGCGCCACCATGACGATCAGCATGACGGTGATCGACAGTGCTGAACCCAGTGGCCAGTTTCGACCCTGGCCGAACTGCAGTTCGATCAGGTTGGACAGCATCATGTTCTTGCCGCCGCCCAGCACGCTGGGCGTCACATAGGCGCCCAGTGCTGGAATGAAGACAAGGATGGAGCCCGCGATGACCCCCGGCTTGACCAGCGGGAAGATGATGCGCCGAAGCACGCGGAACCGTGTCGCATAGAGATCGTAGCCCGCCTCCACCAGCCGGAAATCGAGCTTTTCCATGCTGGCGTAGATCGGCAGCACCATCAGCGGCAGGTAGACATAGGCCATGCCGATGAGGATCGCCGTGTCGGTATAGAGGATCTGGATCGGCGCCGAGATGATGCCGAGCTTCAGCAGGATCGTGTTGATGATGCCTTCGTTTCGGATGATCTGCAGCACCGCGAAGGTACGGATCAGAAGGTTGGTCCAGAACGGAATGGTGATCAGGAACAGCCAGAGATCACGTGTCTTTTCGCTGCGCGTCGCCATGAAATAGGCGGTCGGGAAGCCTAGCGCCAAAGTGGCGATCGTCGTGACGACGGCAAGCTTGATCGAGCGCAGGAAGATGGTGACGTGCGCCGCCGCGAGCGAAAGCGTATCGTCGAAAATGTCGCGTTCCAGCAACACCGATGTCCAGGCGTCGGACGAGAATTGCCATTTGACGTCGCCATAGGCGCCCGGCGTCAGGAACGAATAGATCAGTACGATCAGCAGCGGGCCGGTCGCGGCCAGGAAAATGATCAGCAGCGCCGGCGCCGACAGGAACCAGCGGTCACGAATATCCCGCTGCTCCGCCGCTTTGGCGACTTCTTCCGCGGTCGCCATCATCAATCCTTCAGGACCTGGGCAGCGTCGCCGCCGATGAGGATGCCGACCTTGCCGCCCTGCACGATCCCGTCGCCGACACCACGGCTATTCTGGCGCCGCACGATGAAGGGCTCACCATCGTCAAGGCGAAGATGGAAGTGGGTGTCGGTGCCCAGATAGACGATGTTCTCCACCGTGCCGGAAAGCGACGCGCTGGGGCTGGCCGCGGCCAACTGCGCATGTTCAGGGCGGACGACGATGGTGACCTTGCCGCTTGGTGTAAAGCCGTCCGGCAGCGAGGCCGGGATTTCCACGCCCGATGACAGCTTCACCGTGGCCTTGCCGGCGGACACGCTGGCGACCTCGGCCTTGAGGAAGTTCGATTCACCGATGAAGTCAGCGACGAAACGCTCGGCCGGCCGATCGTAGATGTCGCGGGGCGAGCCGACCTGCAGGATCTTGCCCGACGACATCACCGCGATGCGGTCCGACATCGTCAGCGCCTCTTCCTGGTCGTGGGTGACGAAGATGAAGGTGATGCCGGTCTCGTTCTGCAGACGCTTCAGCTCGATCTGCATGTCCTTGCGCAGCTTGTAGTCGAGCGCCGACAGCGGCTCGTCGAGCAGCAGCACCTTGGGCTGCGGCGCCAGCGCCCGGGCCAGCGCCACGCGCTGCTGCTGGCCGCCGGAAATCTGGCTGGTGCGGCGCGCGCTGAGCGCCTCCATCTTGACCAGCTTCAGCATCTCGGCGACGCGCGCCTTGATCTCGGCCTTCGGCTTGCCCAGCATCTCCAGGCCGAAACCGATATTCTCCGCCACCGTCATGTGCGGGAACAGCGCGTAGGACTGGAACACGGTGTTGACCGGCCGCTTGAACGGCGGCAGCACGGCGATGTCCTGGCCATGGAGCAGGATTTCGCCAGCGCTTGGAAAGTCGAAGCCGGCGATCAGCCTCAGCAGTGTCGTCTTTCCACACCCGGAAGGCCCGAGCAGCGTGAAGAACTCGTTCTCGCGGATCGACACCGAAACCGTGTCGAGGGCGGCGACTTGCGTCTCACCGGTGCCGAACACCTTGCGGACGCCACGAACTTCAATTGCATTCTTACCCGGTTGATCCGGCACGATTACCCCATTGTCTGGCCTGCCCTTCAAGGCAGGTTTGATTGTTGATTATTGTTCCCGAGTGCTGATTAGCCTGGTCAACACAGCCGATCCCAATTGAGAAAGCAAGCCCCCGGAACCATCAAGCCTGGTAGGTGACTTTGCCGCCACAGATCGTGATCTGCGATCGCACATGGTGAATCATCTCCGGGTCGATTGCCTCGATGTCGGCAGACAACACGACCAGGTCGGCCAGATATCCTGGCTTCAGCATACCCTTGCGATGCTCGGCGAATCCGGCATAGGCGCCCTCGACTGTATATGCGGCCAATGACTCACGAACCGAGAAGCTCTGGTCCGGATCGCTCTGCGCCCACGGTTTGCGCAGCACTGCCGCCTGGATGCCCAGGATCGGATCGATCGGCGATACCGGCCAGTCCGAAGCAAAGACGACATGCGCGCCGGCATCCTTCAGCGTGCGCCAGGCATAACTCAACGGCCAGCGCGCGGCTCCGATGCGCGATACGGTCGGCTCCAGCGGAAGGCCCATTGCGCCCGGCGGATGCGGCGGCTGCATCGAGGCGATGACGCCGAGTTCGGCAAAACGCGGCACATCCTCGGTCGTGGTGACTTCGATATGCTCGATCCGGTGCCGGCTGTCGCGCTTGCCATTGGCTTTTTGCGCCGCCTCATACCCATTGAGGACAGCGCGCACCGCCCCATCGCCGATCGAATGCACGGCGATCTGAAGCCCGCGCTTGTCGATGGCAACGGCCAGGTCGATGAACTGCTGCGGCGTGAAGAGCGGCTCTCCCACCCAGTCCGGACGATCGGCGTAAGGTTCGACCATCACGGCCGTCCATGAATCGAGCACGCCGTCATAGAAAACCTTGACCATGCCCGACGACAGCCATTCGCTGTTGAAGCGCCTGGACATCTCGGATGCCTTGTCCAGCATGTCGAGCGTCATGAAATTCTTGTAGTGGAACGGAATCTGGACGCGGCAGGGCAAGCCCTCCTCGGCTTCGATTTCGGCCAGCAGTTCGAGCTGGTAGAGATTGCCGTCCATGTTCTGGATCGAGGTGATGCCGTGTCGCGCGCACCATGCCAGGCCGCGCCGCATGATGTCGCGGTCGTAAGCGCGTTCCGCCGGCGTGGGCATCGGATCCGGCTCGCCGCCAGTCGCCAATCCCAGCCGGACCCGGCTTTCGCCGGCAAGATCGAGCACCGGGCCGAATGCTTCGCCCTCGCGCAATTCTCCAGCCGCAAGGCCATCGTCACCCATGACGATCTCGTTGCCTGGACCAAGCGTGCGGCCATGCAGAATGCCGGCCATTTCCAGCGCCTTGGTGTTGGCCCACATCGTGTGATGGTCGGGAGCGGCCATGATGAAAGGCCGGTCCGGCAGTATCCGGTCGAGGTGATGGCGCGTCACGCGCTCGTCGCCGAGCACGGTGTAGTCGACGCTCTGGCCGACCAGCATCTTGGCGTCGGGCCGGGTCGGCGCATAATCGCGGATCGCCTTCTGCAGCGCCTCGAAACCGTGGACGCCCGCCAGTTGCAGGTGGGCAAGCTCGGCGGCGCCCGAAAACAGATGCATGTGGGCTTCGATGAAGCCCGGGATCACGGAGCCGCCCTTGGCGTCGATGACCTTCGTGGCCGGCCCCATGAGCTTTTCGATGGCGGCGCGGCTGCCAACGGCGAGGATGGCGCCGTCCTTGACGGCAACGGCCTCGGTGGTTGGATTGCCATCGTCCATGGTCAGCACACGACCATTGATGACGATCAGATCCGCATTGTGACCCGCACCCGTGACAGACATCGCGACTCCGCGCTTTTGACGACTGACTGAGACCGACAACCCACTGCCCAACCAGCTACTCTCACTGGAGCGGCGCGATGGGACAAAAAATGATGCCAGTGCGCTGTCTTCGAAATTCCCCTTGTTATCGCGAAAAACAGCGTGGATAAAAGAATGCGACTAATTATTCGCGTTTGTCAACATACGGAATTTGGAATGTATTGTGGACGGCACCCCGCGCTTGTGTTGGGACCAGGCGGGGAACGAGGACATCAAGCCGTGAAGCGCAGTCTCGATCGCAAAACCAGGATAGCGCTCGAACCGCGCAAGCAACCGCGGCAGCAGCGGTCCAGCAAGGTGGTCGACAGGATACTCGACGCGGCGCTGATCCTCACGCGCGAGCAGGGAACCAAGACACCGACGACCCTCGCCATCGCACAGCGCGCGGGACTGTCGGTCGGGTCGGTCTACCAGTACTTTCCCAACAAGGAAGCCATCCTTCTCGACCTCGCCCGGCGCTGGCTGTCCTCCTTTCCGGAGGTGATAGAAAAGCGCATCAAGGTGGCCCCGCCAACCAACCGCGAAGAGTTCCGCAACGAAGTGCGCAAGCTCTTCATCGACACGTCCAGGCTCTATCTCGACAACGCCACGCTGATGCCGGTCATCGAGGCTATTTCCGGCAACGCCGACCTCAGGCCGATCCAGAACGAATATGACGAACAGATCATCGCGCTCTACGCCGCATGGCTGCGGCATGTGAACCCGGCTCTGGATGAAAAGATCGCCAGCCGTCTCGGCGTGGTGATGATGGAAGTCGGGCACGCCTGCCGGCTTGTGGGGTTGAAGAAAGACCGCAGGACATTCGACCTCATCGAGGACGATGTGGAAACCATGTGGCTCGCTCTGGTGAGCCCCTATCTCAATCTTGGCTAAGTTCGCATTTCGAGAGGAATTTTATGAAGACTGTCTATTCGCCACTCCATGCCGGTCACACCGGCCAGATGGAACTCGTCACCGCGGCCATCGTGCCGGGCTTCGAAAAGCCGTCACGCGCCGAGTTCATCAAGGCACGCGTCGAAAGCGAGAAGCTGGGCCCGATCATCGCGCCGGTCGAGCACGATCTGGCCGCCGCCAAGCGCATCCACAGGGCCGACTACATCGACTTCCTGCCGACGGTGTGGCCGCAGTGGGTGGAAGCCGGCTTCAAGGGCTCGGCAATGCCCTTCACCTGGCCGACGCGCGGCCTGCGCGGCGACGTGCCGCCACAGCGCATCGACGCCCTGCTCGGCTATTATTCGTTCGACGGCGGCGCCACCTTCGTCGAAGGCACCTGGGCCGCGATCAAATCCTCCTATGACGTGGCGTTGACCGCCGCTGGCCTCGTCAAGGACGGCGACAGATCAGCCTTCGCGCTCTGCCGCCCGCCAGGCCATCATGCCGGCGCCGGCTTCATGGGCGGCTATTGCTACATCAACAACGCCGCCGTCGCCGCGCAATGGTTCCGCGACCAGGGCGCCAGGCGGGTCTCGATCCTCGACGTCGACTACCATCACGGCAACGGCACGCAGGAGATCTTCTATGACCGCGCCGACGTGCAGGTCCTCAACCTGCATGGCGATCCGATGGTCGAGTACCCGTTCTTCCTCGGCCATGCCGACGAGCGCGGCGCGGGTGAAGGCGAAGGCTTTAACATCAATTACCCGATGCCTTTCGGCACCACTTGGGACGCCTGGAATGCCTCGCTGGAGGACGCCTGCGCCAAGCTCGCCGCCTACGCGCCCGACATCGTCGTCGTTTCGCTCGGCGTCGACACCTTCGAAAAGGATCCGATCAGCCAGTTCAAGCTGAAGAGCCCGGACTATCCCAAGATCGGCCAGCGCATCGCCAAGCTCGGCCTGCCGACGCTCTTCGTCCAGGAAGGCGGCTATGCCGTCGAGGAGATCGGCATCAACGCCGTGGGCGTGTTGACCGGCTTCGAGGACCAGTAAGCCTGCCGCCGGCCCGAGGCCGGTAACGACAGTCCCGAAAGAAGGAAGGGCGGCCCGGCCGCCCTTCCTTCAGGACCCCATGCCTCTGGACCCCATGCTTCTGGACCCCACGCCGACGGCAGCGCCACGACGCGGCCGACCATACCCAAAGCCCGCCAAAACCATCGCTTCCCCACGCCGGCGGCGGCCGAAAACATGGCACCGGTGCGCAAATCGGAATCGGTTTCCGACAGCACAACAGGCAATTTAGCAAGTCTTGAAACGCGCCTTGCACGCCAAAATGGCGGCATGGCGCTCCCTCGCAACCGATAAGCTGGCCACACGCCATGTCTGAGGCAGAATTGATTGCCTAATGAAAGCAACGTGTCGGGGCCCCGAAATCAGTCCTTCCGAGTCGGCGCGAGTCCATAAGATTCGATTCTGTCAATTCGGGTTTGATGTCGGATTCAACTGAGGTTAGATTAGACCCGAATCAGCCGTTCCTCGGGGGGCGCGGCGACCACCCAAAGTCTCACGTTCCGGAGTTTTCCGGCACCAGACGCGGACGGCTTCGCGTTCCCTGAAAGGATTCGGTCCGATTGGGTGCGGTTGCGCGCCTTGAGTTGTGTCTTCGTGAAAGTAACGCGTGTTCAAGTCCGGCCGCTGGTGACGCCAGCATCCGGACATCAGAATCGATTCCGGCCAAAAGCATCGAAATGAGTAGCCCCGCCGCCCTTCTCCAGTCCGACCCATCAGGCACGCGCCTGGCGTCGCGTGGCGATCTCACCAGCTTTTTCATGCAGCTTGCCGCCGACATCGGCGCCGACAGCTACATGCTCGTCGCCATCGTCCACGACCAGGACCGCAACGACGCGCGCATCGTCTCGTCCAACTGGATTTTCGACGCCATCGAACTGATCGGCAAAAGGCTCATCGCGGCTCTTGCCCAAGGCATGCTTACCACCGCGCCCGGCACCCAGCCGACACCCTTCATCGCCGCCCAGGCGCCGGACACAGGCGGCCTGGTCAGCGGCGAGGAGGCCCGTCTTCTCGATGTGCTGGGCCATGCGGAAATCTATTCGCTGCGGCTGAATGTCGGCCGCCAGCGCCTGTTCGCGCTGTTCTCGGCCGCCGATGCCGGCAGGATCGACCAGCCGGCGCTGATGAAGGCGCAGTTGAAATGCTGCTACGCGCTCTCGCACATACCGCAGTTGATCGCGGCGGCCGCCATGCAGGACCCGCTGTCCGACCGCGAACGCGAATGCCTGTTCTGGGTCTCCGAAGGCAAGACCACCGACGAAGTCGCCGTCATCCTTGGTGTGTCGTCCAACACCGTCAACAGCTACATCACCCATGCCATACAGAAATTCGCGGCCAGCAACCGCGCCATGGCCATCGCCACGGCAATCAGGAGCGGCATCATTTGAAACATGCTGACGCCAGGCACGCTGCCGAAACCCTGCCCAACGAACAGACCCTCTTTGGCGCGTTGCCGCCAGGTTCCGAAGTCCATCACGCCGTCACCATTCCGGATGCCGTGCGCCGCTGCCGCTGGATCGCGGTGGACATCAACGCTTCGGCGTTCGGGCTGTTCTTCGTCAGCCCTTCGCCGGAGCGGGCGCGCCTCGTCCCCTGCCTCGATTCAGATTATCCCGGAATCTCCGTGGCGACGAAATTCATCTCGGGCGCCAATGGCGAGGAGATCGTGCGCCACACCGGCCTTTCGACGGAGCCGCGCTGGTGGACCGATGACGGCCTGCCCGGTTCGGCGGAAATGTTCCGCAATCTTTCATGGACGGAGCAGATGGCGCCGCTGGCGCCGGGCACCAGCGGCATCGCCTTTCCCGTCCATGCCGAGCGCGGCCAATGCGGCCTGGTCATCTTCCTGGGTTCGGAGATCGTCTTGCAGCAGGACACGCTCTACGAGATCCATGCGCGGTGCTTTTCGCTGTTCGCCGCCGTTGCGAGAATTCGTCCGGGCGATGCGGGCCGGGTACGATCGATCTCCAAGCGCGAACTCGAATGTCTGAAGCTGACCGCCAACGGCAACACCAGCGAGGAGATCGCGCGGCTGCTGAAGCTTTCGGTCCACACGGCCAACCAGTATCTGACCCAGTCAACCCAGAAGCTCAACGCGGTCAATCGCAACCAGGCCGTTGCCAAGGCATTGCGGCTGGGCCTTATCGAATAAAGCCTTGCTGGATGACATCCAGGGGCACGGCTGGGTCCGGGATGCGCAAGGGTCCCGGGGTTTCAGCGATAGGCCAGCGGCTCGGGTTTTCGGATGCGTGCCTGCTCGATGACCGCCGCCAGCAAGGCCGTGTTGTGCTCGGGGTCTTCGTCCGGCTTCTCGAACGACACATAGTTTACCGCGACCGAGGCTCCGTGCTCGCTCAGCGTCAGCTGGAAATAGACGGTGACGCCGGGCGGCCTGAGTTCAAGGTCGAGCACGATGCGCGGGCTGCCGCTCCAGTCGACATGCGCCTCGCCGCCATGGCCGAGCCGCAGCGTACCCGCATGGAAGTACAGTTCCGCCGCCGAATCCACCAGGTCCGACAGGCAGGCGAAATGCTCCAGCCGGATGAAGGCAATGTAGTCGGCGACGTCGATCAGGCGCAGCTCGCCCACCACCTGTTCGATGGCGTCGGCCACGATGATCTCGCGGGAATTTGCATGCGGTTGCCGGTTCATGAGGTCGGTCTGCGCTCAGCTTTTTTCGAGTAGACGATCCGCACCAGTTCGGCGACGGCTTGATAGAATTGTGACGGGATCACATTATCCACCGAAACTTGCTTGTACATGGAGCGGGCGAGCGCCACGTCCTCGAAGATGGGGATGTTGTTCTCCTTGGCGATCTCGCGGATTTTCAGCGCCACGAGGTCCTGGCCCTTGGCCAGCACCAGCGGTGCCGCGTCCTCTTCGCGGACATATTTCAAGGCGATGGAGAAGTGCGTCGGATTGGCGATGATCAGCGTCGCGCGCGGCACCGCCGCCATCATCCGGTTGCGGGCGCGGTCGCGCGCCAGCGACCGCAGCCGCGACTTGACGATCGGGTCGCCTTCGGACTGCTTCATCTCGTCCTTGACCTCCTGCTTGCTCATGCGCAGGTCCTGTCTCCAGTGGAAGCGCGACCAGACAAGGTCGACCGCCGCGATCAGGCCGATGACGAACACGATCGCCACCAGTATGTCGACCGCGATGCCCCGGATAACGAGGCCGAAGGCTATGGGGTTGGTGATCATGCCGGCGAGCAGCTTGCGGTGATCCTCCGACAGGGTGAAGACGAGCACGGCGATGGCGAAGCCAACCTTGCCCAGCGACTTCAGGAATTCGACCCAGCCCTGAACGCCGAACATGCGGCTCCAGCCCTTGGCGATCGAGATCCGCGACAGCTGCGGCCTGATCCGCTCGCCGACGAATTGCGGCATGTTCTGGAACACCGAAGCGCCGATGCCGGCAACGATGAGCAGCACCAGCAGGCTGACGACGGCGCGGCCGATCTCCATCAGCACGACCTTGTAGAGCGCGATGACATCGGTTTCGGTGTCCATCGGCCAGGCTTCAGGCTTCTCGAGGAACATCGACATGAACATGCCGAGGTCGACAATGGCATCCTTGGCGTAGAAAACGGTGAAGACGAGGATGGCGACGAAGGAGGCGAGGATCGGGACTTCGCGCGAATGCGGCAGCTTGCCCTGCTCGACCGTGTCGCGGATCTTCTTTTCCGTCGCCTCTTCGGTTTTGGAGTCCTTGTCGGTCGCGTCAGACATCGTGTCCTAGCCGCGCGGCGTCAGGCCGCGGCGTTCTGGCTCGAGGGAAGCTCGAAGGCTCCTTCGCGTGACAGGCGGACGGTCGTTGAGGCGATCGTCTTGCGCGCCGCGGCGATGTCGGCGGCGGCGATCCCATCGGGCTCCATGCCCAGTTCGGATTCGATCATGCGCCGCGAGCGTGCGCCGATCGCCGACAATACGGATTCGGCAAGACCCGCCTGCGCGCCGCGCAGGGCGAGGGTGATCAACTCGGTCGACAGTCCGTCGAAGAGCAGCACGCGGGCTTTCTGGCTAAGCTGCGGGATATCCTCGAAGGCGAACAGCCGGGCCCTGACCCCGTCGAGATCGGGCGTGCCGGCCGCCTCCAGATCCTGCATCACTTCCTCGAGCTGAGGCTTGTCCATTTCGTTGAGCAGGCTGGCGACGCGCGCCTGGCCGGCCGACGTGTCCTTGGTCGAGGTTTCATTCAGCACGCTCGTGCGCAGCCGGTTCTCGACGATCTTGGCAGCGGCCTCGGGAATGGTTGCCATCGTCACCATGCGCTTGATGATCTCGCCGCGCATCGCCTTTGTCATCGTCAGCAGCACGTTTGCCGCTGCCTGCGGCGACAGTTTCGACAGCACCATGGCCGAGGTCTGCGCGTGTTCGCCAGCCAGGAACGCGCCAAGCCGCGAGGGCTCGAGCTTTTCGAGATCGGGCCAGATCGGCGGCGGGCCCTCGGGCGCCACCTCGAACCGCTTGTCGCCCATGATGGCGCTCATTTCTTCCGGCGACAGCGATTCGTTGAGGATGGTGTCCATCCGGTCGGCGGAATCGAGCAGGCCGGCGCCCTCGGTGAATTCGGCTTCGAATTCGGCGACGATGCGCTCGAGGTCGCCCTGCGGAATCGTGCGCAACAGCCGGGCACCCTCGATGAGCGCCTTCAGTTCTTCCTGCTTGAAGAATTTCAGCAGCCGGCTCGCCGACGGCTTGCCCATCGCCACCAGGATGGCGGCAGCCTTCTGCGCCCGCGTCAGCGTTGCCAGCGTCGTCATGCCCTATGCCTCAGCTTCCCCTGACAACGCTCGTCGCCCATGCCTATGCGCCCTTCGCCCCGGCGATGATCTCGGTCAGCCTGATCCCGAAGCGCGACGGGTCGCTCTCCAGCACGGTGATCTCGCCGCGCGCGATCTTGCGGCCATTGACCACCACGTCGACAGGTTCGCCGATTCGGCGGTTGAGCGCCACTGTCGAGCCCTTCTGAAGCGCCATCAGATCGGATACCGGCATCTCGGTGCTGCCGAGGATGATCTGCACATCGACCGGAATGTTCATGATGATGTTCGAATTCGCGCCGGCCGCCTTGGCATCCGGGCGCTTCTCTTCTTCCTGGAGAACACCGCGCAACTCTTCTATGGCGCGGTTGAGCTGCTCGTCCGGCTGGTCGGGTTCGGCTTCTATCTTGGTCTTGGCCATCGATCGTCTCCAAAAGCACGAGCTTGCCGGGCGTCAGCCCCGCACCAGCCCGTCGATAAAATCCTGTCCGGCGTCGTAGGGATGTTTGATGCGGACGGTGTAGTTCTGTCCCAGCTTGCCGAACTCGCAAACGAACAGCGTCTTGTTGCGCGCGCTGAGCCTCGCCCGCGACTGCGCCGTTTCCTCGAATTCGATGACCTGGCCGGCTTCGAAATTGGCGAGGTCGCCAAGCGTAAGCCGTGCCAGCGGCATGGTTGCCTCGAGCGCCACGGTCGAACGCATCACCTCCTCGGAGAAACGCGCGCGCCAGTCGGAATTCGTGGTCGGGCTGTCGGTGCCGGCGTGGGTGCCCAGCAGGATGCGTTGCGGGATCATCACCGAAACCGTGCCTGTTTCGGTCGGCGTGGAGATGCCGAAGACGATGCGGACAGCCGCACCGTCGCGCAGCACATAGCGCTTCGCGTCCATGCCAGACATCGCGCGTGCCAGCGGCAGGCGCAGTTCCAGCGGATGCCGGCCCGCATTGTTCAGGGCCTGCGCCACCTCCTGGAACACCAGGGTCGAGATATCGGTCTCGATCTGTGACAACGGCCGCTCGATGGGCGAAACCGGCTGGTCCGGATCGCCGCCGAACAGCGCGCAGACCATGACGGCGATCGCCGAGGCGTCGATCACCAGGGTCATCGTGTCCGACGACGCCGGCGACGCGACCACCGTCATGGCGAAAGTATCGCCGACATGCGAGCGGGCGTCGGCGACGCGGCTGACCTCGACCGCCCGCAGATCGACGGTGACCGGCGCTCCGAGTTCGCCGGCCAGCCGCTTTTGCAGCAGCGGCACCGCATTCTCCGCCATCGCACGGCCGGCGCCGATGACCTGGGCGGCTTCGCCACTGTCGCCGACCAGACGCTCGATGACCAGGGAGCGAATCTCCGACGGGCTATCCGTTTTCGTCATGACACCACGCGGCCTTTTGTGTCGTCGCGCATCGATCAGGCGGCCTTCTTGTCGGCGGAGCCGGTATTCATCGTGCTTTGCTCGACGGCGTCGATCGTCGGCCGTTCATAGGAGGAGATGGTCTTGCGGCCGAATTCGATCGCAACCTGCGGCAGCGCGCCGTTCATGTAGGCCAGCAGCGTCTGCTTGACGATGATGTAGAGGCGGTTCTTCTTCTCGCGCACGGTCTTGACCTTGGTGGCGACCGGCCCGACCACCGCATAGGACAGGAAGATGCCGAGGAACGTTCCCACAAGTGCCGCGCCGATCAGTCCGCCGAGGATTTCGGGCGACTGGTCGAGCGCGCCCATCGCCTTGACCACGCCGAGCACGGCGGCGACGATGCCGAGCGCCGGCAAGCCGTCGCCCACCGCCACCAGGGCGTGATAAGCCTTCATCTTGTCGGCCTTGATGGTGTGGATTTCCTCGTCCATCAGCGCCTCGATCTCATGCGAGCGCGCATTGCCGATAATGATGATGCGGCAGTAGTCGCAGATGAAATGCGTAAGGTCGTGGTTCTTGAGCACGGTCGGGAACGCCTGGAAGATCGCCGACTCCTCGGGATTGTCGATATGCGCCTCGACCTCGCTGCGCGACTTGGCGCGCAGCTCGCGCATCAGGCTGTGCAGCACGCCGAGCGTTTCGAGATAGTCCTGCTCCTTCGGCACCGCCTGCTTGAACGCCTCGAGGATCGCCTTGCCGGTATCCTTGACCGTCTTCATCGGGTTGGCGACGAGAAACGTGCCGAGTGCCGCGCCGCAGATGACCACGGCTTCCCAGGGCTGGACCAGCACCTGCAGATGCCCGCCCATGGCCATGAAGCCGCCAAGGACGCAGCCAAGCGTCACCACGAGTCCGATCAGAATGCCCACGAACGGTCCTTCCGCGTTAATCTTTGGCCCATGGATAGTTCGCGTGCCTTGTGCGGGGCTTGAATCGAACGCATCCGCCGTTGCCGGATTGGCCGCATCGGGGTCACCCCGCGATTCAGCTTCGCGCAAGGAAGTGAGGCTATCCTTCGTGGATTAGGTTCTGCCGGAGGCACGTCCTTGCTTAATACCTTTACCAGCTACCAGCTCATAGCAAAAGACATCACCAAGTCGATCACGCAGATCAGCAAGCAGCCTGTGGTCGATCGTGACACCAAATATTATCTGGACAACATCACCAAGGTGAAATCGATCGACGACTTCGTCAACAATGATCGGTTGTTCAAATATGCGATGAAAGCCTTCGGGCTGGAGGATATGGACTATGCCAAGGCCTTCATGGTCAAGGCGCTGAAGGAAGGTGTTTCCGATCCCAACAGCTTTGCCAACAAGCTGACCGACAAGCGCTACGCCGATTTCGTGTCCGCCTTCAATTTCGCGGCCAACGGCGCCGATGCGACCATCTACAACAAGACACAGCAATTCACGACGTCGAACTACGCCAAGCAGGCGCAGATCGCCGGTCTGGATCCCAACTCGCCCTATGTGAAGGGCGAGACGGCCTACTACATGGCCAACATCACCAAGGTTAAGTCCGTCGACGACCTGATGTCGGACAACCGGCTGTACACCTACGCCCTGGCGTCGGTCGGCCTCGATGCGGCCACCGAAAACAAGGACACCATCAAAAAGGTCTTGCTGGGCGGCATCCGCGACCCCAACAGCGTCGCCAACAAGATGACCGACAAGACCTACGCCGCCCTGGCCTCCACCTTCAATTTCGAGCAGTACGGCGAGAGCACGACGACCTACAACGCGGCGCAGCAGCCCACCGTCGACAAATACCTGCGCCAGACGCTGGAGGAGAATGCCGGAGAGTCCAACCAGGGCGTGCGGCTGGCCCTCTATTTCCAACGCAAGGCGCCGACCATCACCAACTGGTACGATGTGCTGGCCGACACCGCGCTTTCCAGTGTCGTGCGCACCGCGCTCGGCCTGCCTGATTCCTTCGCCACGGCCGATATCGACAAGCAGGCGCAACTGTTCGAACAGAAGCTAAACCTTTCGGACTTCACCGATCCGACAAAGCTCGGCAAGTTCCTGACGCGCTTCACCAGCATGTGGGAGATCAACAACCCGACCTCGACAGCCGTGACATCGGTCAGCGTGCTCTTCGCGCAACCGACCTCGGTCGGGATATCGACCGACCTGATGATGGCCATGCTGAAGCTGAGGTCCTGAGCGATCATGCAGGACAGTCTTTACGTCGCCCTTTCAGCGCAGATCGCGCTCGAACGCCGCCTCGACACGATCGCCGACAACGTCGCCAACGCCTCGACCATCGGCTTTCGCGCCACCGGCGTGAAGTTCGAGGACGTCGTGACCGGCACCGGGCAAAAATCGGTGTCTTTCTCGTCTTCGGGCAAAACCTATCTTTCCGGCGCGCACGGTTCGATAACCGAAACCGGCAATCCGTTCGACTTCGCCATCCAGGGCGATGCATGGTTCGCCATCGAAACGCCAGCGGGAACCGTCATGACGCGCGACGGGCGTTTCTCGATGAACGACAGTGGCGAGCTGATGTCGATCGAGGGCCATCCGGTGCTGGACGCGGGCGGGGCGCCGATCCAGCTCGATCCGCGCAATGGCGCGCCCAAGGCCGGCGCCGACGGCTCGCTGCGCCAGGGCGACCAGCTTGTCGGCTCGATCGGCCTTTACGATTTCGATCCCGGGCAGAATTTCGTCCGCTATGGCAATTCCGGCATCATCCCCGCCCGGACACCCGAGCCGATCACCGACCGGTCCGATGTCGGCATCGCCCAAGGGTTCGTTGAAGAATCCAACGTCAACCCGGTTCTGGAGATGACCCGGCTGATCATGGTCCAGCGCGCCTTCGAAAACGCAGCCGCCCTGCTGCGCCAGAACGCTTCGTCCGCCGACGAGGCAATCAAGACGCTGGGCTCCAAGTAGCGACATGTCGCCCGCCTTGCCCATGATGCGTGCTCCCGAAAAGCACCTCGAGCCGGAGAACCGGCTCGCCATGCTGGAGCGTATCGTCAGCCGTTTCGGCGACGGGCAAACACTGCTGAAGCGCGGCGGCCTTGTCACGGAAGTCTCCTCCACGCACTACAAGGTGCGTGGCCTTTCCGAAGTTTCCAGGCTCGGTGACATCGTCGAGCACCGCGGCCATGCAGGTACGCGTCGTGGCGAAGTCGTCAAGATCAATCGCGACGAGGTTGTCATCGCACCCTTCGAGCGCAGCTCGGACGCCGGCATCGGCGACGCCGTGTTCCGCCGGGGTCCGCTGACCGTGACGCCGCATGTCTCGTGGCGCGGACGCGCCATCGATGCCCTCACCCGCCCTATCGACGGCGGCGCGCCCCTGCTGAGGGGCGACGACGCCGGCGATGACGCGACGCCCGGCGCCATGTCACGGCAGCGCGTGGGAACGTCGTTCATGACCGGCGTGCGCGTCATCGACATCTTCACGCCGCTGTGTTTCGGCCAGCGCCTCGGCATCTTCGCCGGCTCCGGCGTCGGCAAGTCGACGCTGCTCGCCATGCTGGCCGGCGCCGACGCTTTCGACACCGTCGTCGTCGCGCTGGTCGGCGAGCGCGGCAGGGAGGTGCGTGAATTCCTCGAGGACACGATCGGCGACAGCATGGCCAAGACCGTCGCGGTCGTGGCCACCAGCGATGAGAGCGCGATGATGCGCCGGCGCGCGCCCGACACCGCCATGCGTGTGGCCGAGCACTTTCGCGACCAGGGTCATCGGGTGCTGCTGGTGCTGGATTCGATCACCCGTTTCGCACATGCGCTGCGCGAGGTCGCGACCGGCACCGGCGAACCGCCGGTTGCCCGCGGCTATCCCGCATCGGTCTTCACGGAATTGCCCAAGCTGCTTGAGCGCGCGGGGCCCGGCGCGGAGGGCAAGGGATCGATCACCGCCATCATCTCCGTGCTCGTCGACGGCGACGACCACAACGATCCAGTCGCCGATTCGGTGCGCGGCATCCTTGACGGCCATGTCGTGCTAGACCGGACCATCGCCGAGCAGGGCCGCTACCCGCCCGTCAATCCGCTGTCATCCATCTCGCGCCTCGGCGGCAAGGCATGGAGCGCCGAGCAACGGGCTCTGGTCACCATGCTGAAGGCGATGATCTCCCGCTTCGAGGACACGCGCGATATTCGCCTGCTGGGCGCCTATCAGGGCGGTGTCGACGCCGAACTGGACATGGCCGTGCGTCAGGTGCCGCTGATCTACGAAGCGCTGACACAGTCGCCGAGGGACCGCCCGTCGGCCGACCCGTTCTCTGACCTCGCCCGCCACCTCAAGGGAAAGCAGAATGCCGATGCAGGAGACTGAGCGTCAGTACACCGAACGCCTCCTGCGTGAGATGCTGGACGCGGCGAAGGCCGCAGAGGATGCCGTCGTCGAGGCGAACGCTGCCAGGAAGGCGAAAGCGGACAAGGCCGCCAGGGAGGCCGAGCAGCACCGCAAGTCGGCTATCGACGACCTGTTTCCCGGTGCCCAATGGCCGCAACCCCCAAAGGCGCAGTTTCCCAAGCTGGGCAAGAAGGCCGACCGGCGCGGCGACTTCGTCATCGCCGCGCTCGGCGTTACGCTCGGCCTGATCTGCGCGCTCTTTCCCTGGTACATCTTCTTCAACCAGGAGCAGTTCGGCGTCCAGGCCATCAAGTTCGGTGGCACCGGCACCAATTCCGGCCGGGCGGGCGGCGGCGTCGTGGCCCAACGCAGCGCACCGCTCACCGCGAAGGATGTTCCGGCGATGGATATCGATCCGCTCGCCACGGCGACCGTGCCGGACAAGGCCGAGGATCCCGCCCAAGCGCCCGGAATCGACCAGCAGCCCTTTCCCGCCGATCCGAAGTTCCGCCTGGTCCATGTCGCCAACGGCCGCGCCATGATCGAGGACGATACAGGCCTGTGGATCGTCCAGCGCGGCTCGAAATTGCCGGACGCCAGCAGCGTTTCGTCGATCGAGCAGCGCCAAGGCAAATGGGTCATGGTCACCAGCACCAATGACGTGATCGAACTCTCCAAGTAAACCGGATTGGCGCCGCTGGCGGCGCCAGTTTCTCCGCAAGGTCCGCGCAAGACTGGCGGCCTAGTCTTCGGGACACCTGCCCGGAGATTCCCATGGAGCCCGTTACCCTTTTCGATCTTGCCACCAAGCAGTCGCAGTGGCTGGCCGTGCGCCAGTCGGCGATTGCCAGCAACATCGCCAATGCCAATACGCCCGGCTACACGGCAAATGATGTCGAGCCCTTCGAGAAGGTGCTCGACCGCACGGCGGTGTCGCTGCAGGCAACCGAAGCCGGACACCTCGGCAGCGAAGCAACCAATGCCGGCTTCAGGATCAAGCAGGAAGAACCCACCGGGGTGATCCTGCCGTCAAAGAACACGGTCGTCGTCGAAGACGAGCTGATGAAAGCCGGCGAGGTGCGCCGGGCCTTCGAGCTCAACACTGCGATCGTCAAGGCATTCCACTCGATGATGATGATGGCGGTAAAGACCTGACATGGACGCACTGACGGCAGCCCTCAAAGTCGCATCGTCGGGCCTGGGCGTCCAATCGGAACGCCTGCGCGTGGTTTCGGAAAACCTCGCCAACGCGCAGTCCACGGGCACCGCGCCAGGTTCGGACCCCTATCGCCGCAAGACCATCAGCTTCGCTTCCCAACTCGACCAGGCCACGGGCGGCTCGCTGGTACAGGTCAGCTCGATCGACCGCGATCCCTCTGATTTCCCCGTCGAATTCCAGCCGGGCAACGAGGCCGCCGACGACAAGGGTTACGTCAAGATGCCCAACGTCAACCCGCTGATCGAAATGGCCGACATGACCGAGGCCAACCGCTCCTATGAGGCCAACCTCCAGGTCATCAAGCAGGCGCGCGACCTTATTTCCATGACCATCGACCTGATGAGGAACCAATGATCGTAACCGGCATCGGCGCACTGAAACTGAACCCCGCGACGGACGGCGTCGATGGGGCGTCGAGCCTGCTTTCCGGCCCGGCGGCATCCCAGGCCGGCGGCAACCTTGGCACCTCGTTCGCCGAGGCGGTCAGCCAGGCCGCCACAAAGACTGTCAACACGCTGCAGAATGCCGAGCAGGTGTCGATGCAGGCGCTCAAGGGCGATGCCGACACGCGTCAGGTGGTCGACGCCGTGATGAGCGCCCAGCAGGCCCTCCAGACGGCCGTCGCCATCCGCGACAAGGTCGTCTCCGCGTATCTAGAAGTCAGCCGCATGGGCATCTGAGGACATTATGAAAGCACTCGCCATCGCCGCCACCGGCATGAATGCCCAGCAGACGAATCTGGAAGTCATCGCCAACAACATCGCCAACATCAACACCACCGGCTACAAGCGCGCCCGCGCCGAATTCTCCGATCTGCTCTACCAGGTCGACCGCACGCAGGGCGTTCCCAATCGCTCCAATGCATCCCTGGTTCCGGAAGGCGTCTCGATCGGCCTCGGCGTCAAGACGACGGCGGTGCGCAACGTGCACACCCAGGGCGAACTGACCAGCACCGGCAACAGTTTCGACCTGGCGCTTACCGGCCGCGGCTGGTTCCAGATCGAGGGCGCCGACGGCGGCACGCTCTACACCCGCGCCGGCGCCCTCAACACCAACGCCACCGGCCAGCTGGTGACCGCCAACGGCGCCAACGTCATCCCGGCGATCACCGTTCCCACCGACGCGGTGGAAGTCATCGTCAACAAGACGGGGCAGGTTTTCGCGCGCCTCGATGGCCAGGCCAATCTGCAGACGCTCGGTCAGCTCCAGATCGCCAACTTCGCCAACGAGGCTGGGCTTGCACCGCTCGGCGACAACCTCTTCCAGGAAACGGCGGCATCCGGCCCGGCCAATGTCGGCGTGCCCGGCGATCCCGGCTTCGCCTCCATCCAGCAAGGTTATCTCGAAGCCTCCAACGTCGATCCGGTCAAGGAAATCACCGAGCTGATCTCGGCGCAGCGTGCCTACGAAATGAATTCAAAAGTCATCCAGGCGGCCGACGACATGGCCTCTGTTGTCTCCAAGAACATCAGGTAACGGAAGATGATCCTGCCGATCTCCTGCTCCGCTTTCCGTCGCACAGCGCTCGTCCTCGCGCTGGTTGCCGGCGGCATGCCGGCTGTCGCCCAGGAATCGGCCGGACAGTCGGCTACCCAGATCGCCGCCAATCAAGCCGCCGGCGAGGTCGTACTGATCCCCAACCGCGTCATCTACCCAGGCGAAACCATAGAACTCGCCGCGCTGAAAGAGGTGACCCTCATTCCGGGCAAGCACAAGCCGGATGCTGTCGCGACCCTGGCCGAGGAGCTCAACGGCAAGGTTGCCAAACGCACCCTGCTGCCGGGCCGCTACATACCGACCAACGCCATCCGCGACGCGTGGCTGGTCGAGCAGGGCGCCGCAGTTCAGGTGTTGTTCACCGCTGGCACGCTGACCATTTCAGCCACCGCGGTCACGCTGCAGCCGGGTGCTGCCGGCGATCTCATCAAGGTCCGCAACAGCGACAGCGGAAAGATCCTCTCCGGCACGGTGATGGAAGACGGAACCATCCGGGTCAGCGCTTCATGAAACGTGCATTTGTCCTTTTGCTCGCGGCACTGGCCGGTCTTCAGCCATCGCTCGCCGACGGCCTGACCCCGAAGGCCAAGCGTGACCTTGCCGCGAGGGATGGCGGCGCATTCAACGACCCCGAATACGACCCGGCGACCACCAACCGGATGTTCCGCGTCTCTTCCGGCCCAAGTTCGCTGCCGCCCGGGCAGGTCGCGTCGCGCATCAAGGATATCGCGCAACTGCAGAGCTCGCGCGACAACCAGCTTGTCGGCTACGGCCTGGTGATCGGACTGGCGGGGTCCGGCGACAGCCTGCGCAATTCGCCTTTCACGGAACAGTCGATCCGCGCCATGCTCGAAAATCTCGGCATCGCCACCGAGGGAGGCAGCGCCCGCGCCAAGAACGTCGCGGCGGTCATCGTCACCGCCAACATGCCGCCCTACGTCCAGTCGGGCTCCCGCATCGACATCGATGTGTCTTCGATGGGCGACGCGACTTCGCTCGCCGGCGGCACGCTGATCATGACGCCTCTGAAGGCGGCGGACGGCGAGATTTACGCGGTGGGCCAGGGCTCGGTCATCGTTTCGGGCTTCACCGCGCAAGGCCAGGCCCAGCAGTTGACGCAGGGCGTGCCGACCGCCGGCCGTGTGCCGAACGGCGCCATCGTCGAGCGTACGGTGAAGGCCGAATTCGACGATCAGGCGACGCTGACGCTGCAGCTGCGCAATCCCGATTTCTCCACCGCCGTGCGCATCGCCGACGCCATCAACGACTACACCAGCCAGCGCTTCAGCATGCGTGTGGCCGCGGAGCGTGACGCCCGCACTGTGCAGATCAGGCGGCCGAAGAATGTTTCGGCGGCGCGTTTCTATGCCGAGATCGAGAACCTGGTGGTCGAGGCCGACGGCCCGGCCCGTGTCGTGATCGACGAACGCACCGGGACCATCGTCATCGGCAACGACGTCAAGATTTCGCGGGTAGCCATCAGTCATGGCACGCTGACCGTGCGCATCACCGAAGCACCGCGCGTCGTCCAGCCCGAGCCCTTCTCGAAAGGCGAGACCGCCGTCGAGCCGTTCACCGCCATCGATGCCTCCCGGCCCGATGCCCGCGTCGCGGTGCTTGACGGTCCGGATCTGCAGACGCTGGTTTCGGGGCTCAACCGTCTCGGCGTCAAGCCGGACGGCATCATCGCCATCCTGCAAGGCATCAAATCGGCCGGCGCTCTGCAGGCCGACCTGGTTCTCCAATAGGCGACGCCGATGACCACTTCCCTCCCCCACAAATACCATCGCCGCGCAGCCTGGCTGGCTTTCGCGGCACCGGTCCTTGCCGTGACATTCTCCATGGGCGGCGCCGCCCGCGCCGACGACACGGTTCGCCAGGTTCTGCCTGGTGCGCAGCCCGCCGAGGCGCCGCGGCAGCTGGCGCGTGAAGCAAAGCCGGACGAGAGCGAAATCCAGCGTTTCTGTTCCAACATCGCCGACGCGGCGCGCGACCGCCGCTATGCCTTGCAGGCGCAGGAGCTGAAACAGCTTCAGGCAGGCATAGACCAACGCATGAAAGCGCTGGAAGAGAAGCGGGCCGAATACGAGACATGGCTGAAGCGGCGCGAGGTGTTCCTGGCCCGCGCCGAGGACGGTGTCGTCAAGATCTATGCCGACATGAAGCCGGACGCCGCGGCCGAACGGCTGGCGATCGTCAATGCCGATCTCGCTGCCGCGATCCTGATGAAGCTCGATTCGCGCAAGGCCGGCGTCATCCTCAACGAAATGGACCAGAAGGCGGCGGCAACGCTCACCGGCATCATGGCCAGCGCAGCCCGAAGGGTAGATCCGTCATGATCCGCAAAACGTACATCCTGCTTGCGGTCGCCATGCTGTCGGGCTGCGGTACGGACCTCAAGGAGGTCGGCCGGGAACCGTCGATGTCGCCGGTTGGCTCCGGCATCTCAGACGGCACGACCGGCTCGCTCTACCGCTATCCGCAATCGCCGGCGCTGCCGGTCAGGAAATTCTCGCTGTGGGACGACCGCCAGAGCCGCCTGTTCACCGATCCGCGCGCGCTGTCGCAGGGCGATATCCTGACCGTGAAGATCAAGATCAACGATCGCGCCAACTTCAAGAACCAGAACGACAGGAGCCGTACCGCCAACCGCAAGCTCGGCTACGACATCAGTGCGCAATGGGACAAGCTGAGCACCGCCGGCAAGGGCGCGGGCGCTCTGAGCTCCGGCACGGACACGACAGCCGACGGCGAGATCAAGCGGTCGGAAACGCTTGAGCTCAACGTCGCCGCCATCGTCATCGACGTCCTGCCCAACGGCAATCTGATGATCAAGGGATCGCAGGAGGTCCGCGTCAACGCCGAGCTCAGGGTGCTGACCATCGCCGGCATCGTGCGGCCGGCCGATATCGGCGCCGAGAACACGATCCCCTACGAGCGCATCGCCGAGGCGCGCATCTCCTACGGCGGACGCGGCCGCATCACCGAGATCCAGCAACCTGCCTATGGCCAGCAGGTTCTCGATCAGGTCCTGCCGTTCTAGGCCCGGAGAACCCATCATGGCCAATGCCGAACAGGTTCAGCCCAGCAAGGGTCCCTCCCTTGTCATCCAGATCGCCATGCTGATGGCGGTAACGGTCGCCGCCATCGGCATGGGCTGGCTGTCGGGCGGCTACCTCAAGGGCGCGCAGGGGCCGGACGTCGTGCCGCCGGCCACGGCAACGGAAGCCAAGCATACCGAGGGCGGTCATGCCGAAGGCGGGAAACCCGAGGGCGGCGGCGCGCACGGCGCGGCTGGCGTGTCCACGCTTGTCCCGCTCGCGCCGATCACCACGAACCTCGCTTCGCCGGCCGACATGTGGATACGGCTCGAGGTAGCGGTGGTTTACGACGTCCCGCAGCCGCCCGCGCTGGCCGAGCAGATCCAGCAGGACCTCATGGCCCTGGCGCGGACATTGAAGCTGCACCAGATCGAGGGCGCCAGCGGCTATCAGCATCTGAAGGCCGACCTCGAGGAACGCGCCATGATCCGTGGCGGCGGTCACGTCAAACAGGTTCTCATCAGGACATTGCTGCTCGAATGAGAAAACTTCTCGTCGCCACCGCCCTCATCGTCGCCGCCACCTCCGTGGCCGGAGCCCAGCAGCTGGACTTCGGCGGCATCGGCAAGGCCGACGGCACCACGGTCGGCTACATCATCCAGATGTTCGGCCTGCTCACCGTGCTGTCGGTGGCGCCGGGCCTGCTGATCATGGTGACGAGCTTCACGCGCTTCGTCATTGCCTTCTCGATCCTGCGCGCCGGCATCGGCCTGCAGTCGACACCGGCCAACCTGATCCTCATCTCGCTATCGCTGTTCATGACCTTCTATGTCATGGCGCCGACCTTCGATCAGGCATGGAACACCGGTGTCAAACCGCTGATGGACAACCAGATCAGCCAGACGGAAGCCTTCGAGAAGATATCGGACCCGTTCCGGACCTTCATGCTGCGCAATGTGCGCGACAAGGATTTCGACCTTTTCGCCGACCTCGCGCGTGAACGCGGCCAGGTCGTCGCCAAGGAAACCGTCGATCTGCGCATTCTCGTGCCTGCCTTCATGATCTCCGAGATCCGGCGCGGTTTCGAGATCGGTTTCCTGATCGTGCTGCCGTTCCTCGTCATCGATCTCATAGTCGCCACCATCACCATGGCGATGGGCATGATGATGCTGCCGCCCACTGTCGTGTCGCTGCCCTTCAAGATTCTGTTCTTCGTCCTGATCGACGGCTGGAACCTGCTCGTCGGCAGCCTGGTGCGCTCCTTCAGCTGAGCACCCGCGCCTCACGACCGCGCCTCGCGAGACGGCCGAAGCACCGGCCGGCGCACGGCACCTGTTGCTCGAATTCCACCCGAAATATTTCCGATTAACCTTCGGATTTAGTCCTTTGGTAGGAACTTCCCCGCATAGTCGCTGACAGATGGCGGGTGATCGAATTTCGAAGATCATTGGCATGATGCCGCACCGTCATACCGGAAAAGCCGGTATGAAAAAAAGACGCGTAAAATCAAGGTACGAGTACCATGTCCAGCATCATGACGAACACCGCCGCTCTGACGGCGCTGCAGAGCCTTAACGCCACCAGCAAATCCCTCCAGGACACCCAGGCCCGCATTTCGACCGGTTACCGCGTCTCGCAGGCTTCGGACAATGCCGCTTACTGGTCGATCGCCACCACGATGCGCTCCGACAACCAGGCCATGTCCACCGTTTCGGACGCGCTGGGCCTCGGCGCTTCCAAGGTCGACACCGCCTACACCGGCATGAACAGCTCGATCGACACCCTCAACCAGATCAAGACCAAGCTGGTCGCGTCCTACGGCCAGACCGACGCCGACAAGGAAAAGACCCAGACCGAAATCGCCGCGCTACAGAAGCAGCTGAAGTCCTACGCCGATGGCGCCACCTTCTCCGGCACCAACATGCTCTCCGTGTCGACCGCTTCGGGCACCGCGGCAGACGTCAAGATCGTTTCCGCCTTCAACCGCGATGCTTCCGGCGCGTCGTCGATCTCGACGATCGACGTCAATGTCGAAAGCATCAAGCTGTATGACAGCGGTGCCGCACCAACGGCTAAGGGCATTCTTGACGCGGACCGTCTCGGCAGCACCGGCGCCGTTACCGGCACCGCAGCCGCTCCGACCGCTGGCGCTGCTTCCACGGCTGCCGACACCTATTCGGTCGCCACGCTGAAGGTGTATGACTCGGCCACCGGCAAAGGCTTCAGCGACTCGCAGATCGCCGACCAGATGAAGGTCGTCGACGCCGCCCTCAAGGACATGACGAACGCCGCCACCACGCTCGGCGCCGCCAAGAGCTCCGTCGACCTGCAGAAGACCTTCACCTCGAACCTGATGGACTCCATCGATCGCGGCGTTGGCCAGCTCGTCGACGCCGACATGAACAAGGAATCGACCCGTCTGCAGGCCCTGCAGGTCCAGCAGCAGCTCGGCGTCCAGGCGCTGTCGATCGCCAACAGCTCGACGCAGTCGATCATGTCGCTCTTCCGCGGCTAATCGCACCCGCCCAGCTAGTCGAAATCAAAAGATCGGGCCGCGCCACAAGCGCGGCCCGATTTGCGTTTGCGTCACGATACGTCGCTCCCATGCCTGGCCGGGAGCTTTGCCGCGCAGCCAGCAGTTCAGCGCGTCGATCCAAGCGCGCTCGAATCCAAGCAAATCCCACCAACGGCCGCGCCTTAATCTTTGAAAGCCTGCCTTTAACAAGTCATTAACCATAAAACGCTAGTCATGGTTAACCAATAGCTTACAACAGCTTGGCGAATCAGCCTCATCAAGGCACGATGCCATTGTTGAACGGGCCTATCCGGCATGTGTGGGCATGCCGGCTTTTGAAAAGGAGCGACTTTCTTGGCGAGCATCATGACCAACGCCGCGGCGTTGACCGCACTTCAAAGCCTCAACGCCACCAACAAGTCGCTTGAACAGACGCAGGCGCGCATCTCGACAGGTTACCGCGTCTCCGAAGCCTCCGACAACGCCGCCTACTGGTCGATCGCCACCACCATGCGCTCGGACAATCAGGCCCTGTCGACGGTACAGGATGCGCTCGGCCTCGGCGCCTCGAAAGTCGATACCGCCTACACCGGCATGAACAATGTTCTGTCGACGATCAGCCAGATCAAGACCAAATTGCTTTCGACCGTGGGCCAGACGGATGCCGCCAAGGCAAAGACGCAGACCGAAATCACGGCGCTTCAGGCACAGATGAAGTCCTTTGCCGACGCCGCCACCTTTTCTGGCTCGAATTACCTTTCGGTGACATCCACGCAGGTCGCCGCGCCCAATGATGGCGTGCAGCCCGACTCCAAGATCGTCTCTTCGTTCAACCGCACGTCCTCCGGCGCCGTCCAGCTCGGAACGATCGACATCGATGTCGAGAGCACCAAGCTGTTCGACAACGGCCTCTCCACCGCCGTGAAGAATTCTGGCATTCTCGACCGCAAGACCTCTATCTATGCTACCGGGGCCGCCCAGACGCAGTATGATACCGCTTATGCGACCGCGATCGCCGGCGGCGCCACCGACATCGCCGCCAACACCACCGCGCAGGCGGCGGTCAGCCCGGCGGCGACCAAGATCGACAACGTCTCGGCCTTCAATCTTGACATCACGGCCCCTGGCGTAACCGACGACATCATCACCCAGATGATCACCAAGATCGACAACGTCATGGGCCAGCTGACGAACTCCGCCACCATCCTCGGCTCGGCCAAGAGCAGCATCGATCTGCAGAAGACCTTCACCTCCAGCCTGATGGACTCCATCGACCGCGGTGTCGGCCAGCTCGTCGATGCCGACATGAACAAGGAATCGACACGCCTCCAGGCGTTGCAGGTGCAGCAGCAACTCGGTATCCAGTCCCTGTCGATCGCCAACAGCTCCTCGCAGTCGATCCTGTCGTTGTTCAAGAACGGCTAAGCTGATCAGCCAGCGTCTTCCTGACAAATCCGCAAGGCCGCGCTTCGAGCGCGGCCTTTTCGTTTCGGCCTATCATTTTCGCACAAGCTTCGGGGCCTAGTGTCCTGGAGGAAACCAACGCTGGGAGTGGTCGAATCGTGCCGGTACAGATCCAGAGCATCATCTCGAATCTCCAGGGCTTCGGCGTAAAGCGCCTTGCCATGCTGGCCGGCATCGCCGTTCTGGTGATGAGCGTCATTGGCGTGGCCTCGGTCTATCTCAATCGACCGGCCTACGACACGCTGTATGTCGGGCTTGACCGCGCGGACGTAAACCAGATCGGCCTGGTGTTGGGCGAGGCCGGCATCGGCTTCGATGTCGGATCAGATGGCACGTCTGTCCTGGTGCCGGCCGGCACGACCGCCCAGGCTCGCATGCTGCTAGCCGAGAAGGGCCTGCCGACCAGCTCCAATGCCGGCTACGAGCTGTTCGACAATGTCGGCTCGCTTGGCCTCACCTCCTTCATGCAGCAGATAACCAGGGTGCGAGCGCTCGAGGGCGAAATTGCCCGTACCATCCAGTCGATCTCGGGCATCAAGGCCGCGCGCGTCCACATCGTCATGTCCGAGCGCGCCAACTTCCGCCGCGACGAGCAGCAGCCCTCGGCCTCGGTCGTCATCCGCTACGCCGGCATAGATGCCGAAAAGAGCGCGATGTCGATCCGCCATCTCGTCTCCGCGGCGGTGCCCGGCCTGTCCGCCGACAAGGTCACGGTGCTCGATTCCAACGGCAACCTTCTGGCCGCCGGCGACGACCCGTCGAACACCAGCGCCGCCCGCACGCTTGGCGTCGAGCAAACCGTCGAGGCGCAGATCGGCGACAACATCCGCCGGGCGCTGGCGCCCTATCTCGGCCCCGACAATTTCCGCGCCAGCGTCAAGGCCGATGTCAACACCGACACCCGCCAGACCGAGGAGACGATCTTCGACCCGAATTCCCGTGTCGAACGCTCGGTGCAGTCGGTGCGCGCCAATGAGAACAGCAATCAGAAGCAGGCATCCACTCCCGCCAGTGTCGAGCAGAACATGCCGGAAACCCAGGCGACCACCTCCGAGGGGCCGCAGTCCACCTCGCAGAACGACCGCAAGGAAGAGATCACCAACTACGAGATCAATTCCAAGAAGATCGCCACCGTTTCCAACGGCTATACCGTCACCAAGATGTCGATCGCCGTGGTCGTCAACCAGCAGCGCCTGGCAACCATCCTCGGCAAGGACGCCACTCCCGAACAGATCGCCAAGCGCGTCGCCGAGATCCAGAAGATGGTGACGTCGGCCACCGGATTCGACGAGAAGCGCGGCGACATCATCGACGTCTCGGCGGTCGAGTTCATCGACGGATTGAATGGCGAGGCGCTGCCGCAGGCAAGCATGCTCGATTCGATCGGGCAACATGCCGGCACGCTCATCAACGCCGGCGCCTTCATCGTCGTGGTGTTCCTGGTCGCGTTCTTCGGTCTCAGGCCGATGGCCGCCGCGCTGACGGCGAAGGCAACGCCGGCCATCGCCGGTCCCAATTTCGACGAAGTCCAGCGCTCCTTGCCGACGCCGGAAGCGACGGCCTCGCTCGACGCGCCCGCCGCCGGAAGCTTGCCGGGCGCGCGTCCCGGTTCCACGCCGCTCGACGATCTTCGCCAGAAGATCAGGCCGGCGCCACAGGAGCGGCTGGCTCGCATGGTCGACCTCAATGAGGAGCGCACCGCGCAGATCCTGCGCAAGTGGGCTGCCCAGGAAATCGCGGCCTAAGCCATGCCCTCAGCCGCTCTTTTCGACCTTCTCCCGGACTTCGGCGCGCGTGCCCAGCACGGCGTCCAGCCCAGGTCGGCGGACGAGCCCGACCACAAGCCCGCTGCTCCGGCGCCACAGGCCGACATCGGCGCACTGATCGCCGAGGCGGTTACCCAGGCCGAAGCAGAGCTTGAAGAACGCCTGACGGCGGCTCACAGGGAAGCGCTCGAGGCCGAGCGCCAGGCCAATGCCGACGAAGCAAAGGCATTCCTCGAAAGCCTCGGCGACGATGTCGGCAAGGCGGTCGCTCTGCGCATCGACATGATGGAAGCGCGCGTGACCGAACTGGTCGGCGCCACGGTCGCCCGCGTCGTCGGCGGCATTGTCAGCGAAGACATTCAGAAGCGCTCGCTTGAAGCCCTGGCTCGCTCGGTCCGCGAGGCCGTGGATGATTCCGAGGCGGTGCGCATCGGCGTTCGCGGTCCGCCTTCGCTGTTCGAGACGCTGCGGACGGCACTCGGTCAGCGTGCCGCCAACCTCGACTTTGTCGAAGCACCCGGCTTCGATCTCACCGTCACCATCAACGAGGCCGTGTTCGAGACGCGCATGGCCGAATGGTCGGCAACCCTCTCCGAGGCATTGTCATGAGCATAGCCGCCGCTGGGGAACACCGTCACGAGATCATCATCGTCAAGCGTGGTCACGACGACCACGACGAAGGGCATCATGGCGGTGTCTGGAAGATCGCCTTCGCCGATTTCATGACCGCGATGATGTGCTTCTTCCTGGTGATGTGGCTGATCAACGCCGCCAACGAGCAGACCAAGTCGGCTGTCGCCAGCTATTTCAACCCAGTCAAGCTGGTCGACCGCAATTCGAGCCGCAGGGGCCTTCAGGACCTGGGCGACGGTCCGCGCTCGGTCGGGCTGACGGCCGACGCTCCGCAGGAGGCGACCAGCAAGGCCGGCCAGGAAAATGTCGGCGGCGCGGGTTCGTCCAACATGAAGCAGGACAAGGAGGCGCCGCAAAAAACCGAACGCACCGACGAGCATCTGTTTGCCGACCCCTATGCCGTCCTGTCGGAGATCGCCTCCGACACCGGCGTCATGCAGAACGTCAGCCAGAAGGGCGATGGCGGCGCGCAGAATGCCGGCCCGGCCAATGGCGCGTCAGGCGGGACGTCCTACCGCGATCCCTTCGAACCGGACTTTTGGTCGCAGCAGGTGGCAACGCCCGGCGCCGAGGCAAGCGCGGAGCGTGTGAAGATCGACGGCGACCCGGTCAAGCCGGGCGACAAGGCCGCCGACACCCAGGTGCCCAAGGTCAAGGCCGTGCCGCCGCTGCCCGCCGCGCCGCTCGAGCCCCTGGCCAAGACCGAACCGGACGCCACGGCGCCAAAAACGGCGATTACCAAGGCAGGCCAAGCCAAGGCCGTGGACGCTGTCGACACATCGGCCAAGCTCGATGGCCCCGATACCGCTGCCCCCGATAAGGTCGCCGCCGACAGGGTCACCAAGGACAAGGTCCCTACCGCCGCGTCGATGAAAGCAGCGGCGGAGGTGCGCCAACAGCTCAACGACGCCTTCAAGCCGGGCGACAAGCTGCATGACGATGTCTCGGTCGAGGCTACCGACAAGGGCGTCGTCATCTCGATCACCGACCGGCTCGATTTCGGCATGTTCGAGATCGGCTCGGCCGTGCCCAGGCGTGAACTGGTGCTGGCGATGGAAAAGATCGGCCGTATCGTCAACAGCCAGAAGGGCACCATTAGCATCAACGGCCATACCGACGCGCGCCCGTTCCGCAGCGACACCTACGACAATTGGCGGCTGTCGACGGCACGCGCGCATTCGGCCTATTACATGCTTGTTCGCGGCGGCGTAGACGAACGCCGTGTGACCGAGGTCGCTGGCTTTGCCGATCGGCAGCCGAAGGACGCGGCCAATCCGATGGCCGCCGCCAATCGGCGCATCGAGATCCTCATGGCGACCGGCGGATGACCCGCACCGTCCTCCATCGGATGGTTGGCCTGCTGTTGCTTGTCGCCGGGCACCCGTCGACCGGCTTCGCCCAGGACGCCCTGCAACCCTATCAACTGGTACGGTCGCTGCAGCTCGTTCAGGACCGCATCGCGGCCGGCGACCATGCCGCCATGCCGATGCAGGCAAAGCTGCTGGAGATGGTGGACGCGCGCCTGCGCGAAACGGGTCCGGATGATTTCAAGGATCCGAAGAATTTCCGCGCCCTCTTGGTCTACGGCATGAGCGGCGGCAACCCGCTCACCGTGGAGACGGCCGTTTCGCGTGCAAACGTGGATCCACAGGAACGGTCCATTGCCAAGGGTGTCGTCAGCTATCTGAATGGACGTCCCGCCGAAGCGATCGACACATTGCGGCCGATAGACCCGATGACGCTGCCCGGCGACCTCGGCGCCTTCCTCGCTTTGGTCAAGGGCTCCCTGATGAGCGGGGACGAGCCGGCCGCGGCACTTGCTCTGCTCGACGAAGCCAGGCTGCTCAGCCCCGGCACGCTGGTCGAGGAGGCGGCTTTGCGCCGCTCGGTGGGCATTGCCGTCACGCAGGGCGATGCGGCACGCTTCGCGCTTGCCTCGACGCAGTATGTCGAGCGCTACCTCTATTCTCCCTACGCCAGCCAGTTCGCCGATTCCTTCGTCTCCGGTGTCGTCGCGCTGCATATGGCGATCAGCCAGGACAAGCTCGCCGACATCACCTCGATGATGGATCCGGAGCGTGAAAAGGTCATCTATCTGCGCATCGCCCGGCGTGCCGCGATCGACGGCCTGAACGATCTGTCGACCTTTGCCGCGGCACGGGCCGAGCAGGGTCGCGACGGCATAGACAACAAGGATGATCCGCGCGCCCTGCTCTACGCCAGCCTGTCCACCGTGACATCGGGCACGCTTGAAGACGTCCATGCCAAGCTCGACAAGATCGACCGCAGCAAATTGTCGAATGGCGACCGTGCCCTGCTGGACGCGGCGCGCGCCATCGCCGGCGAAGTGGTTGCGCCGCCCGCCTCCCCTCCCGTCGACGAGCCGGTCCTCGACGCTGTCGAACAGCCGCGCGCTGCCGAAATCCCAGGCGCCCAGGCGCCCAAGCCTCAGACCGCCGATCAGCAGGCAGCCGACCCGACCGGTCTGCCGCCGGTCGAAGGCGCGATGCCGGAACAGCCGGCTGCGTCGGCATCAGCCGAGCCCACCAGAACGCCGGATGCAGCGGCCGTGGCCACTGCCGCCAACGACACGATGGCGGCCTCACCTGCTTCAGCGCCCGCGGCCGGCCCGAACCCCACCGACCCGACCGACGCCGCCATGATCAAGACGCGTCGGAAGCTCGATTTGATCGACCAGATGCTTGGAGCCGCCCCGAAATGACCACCAGCGTTGGCCCTGCCTTGCCGGGATTTGCTTCCGCGCGTGCCGCATCCGAGCAGCCCGCTGCTGGTGGAAATGGCGCGGACACGGGCTTCGGCAGCATGTTGCAGGGCACCGCGAAACAGGCCCGTCAGGAGAACCAGAACGGGAGCGAGGCCGCGCCCCGCGACCCGCGCTGGGGCAAGCCCTTTCCCACGCGTCATCCTGAAACCGGAAACACGGACGAACCGGCGCCTGCCGACCCGCGCAAGATCGCATCGGCGAAATTGCTCTTGCTGAAGGCCGCCAAGGACAGCGCGGAGAGCGCGGCCGGCAAGGAAGCGGACGATGCCGCACCCGGTGGTGACGCCCCGAGCGACACGTCATCGCTGCAGGACCATCTGCCGCTGCTGATGGCGCTTCACGACCTGCGTCAGTTCTCAGCCTCGGCCAAATCCGACAAAACAGCGACAGGCGACGGCGCCCCGGCAGCGCTCGATGGCCAACTCCCGCTATCCAGGCGATACCGGTCGACGACCGATGCGGGGACGGCTCTCGGGCAGGAGGCGCTATCCGGGCAAGGCCCCGCGGCCGCCGAACAGGAACCTCGGCAAGCCAGTGCCATCAAGCTGCCCACCGGCCCTGTGAAGCACGACGACAGCCTGACATTCGGTTCGCCGTTGGAGAGCGCGGCGGACGAGGCCGTGGCGCAATCGAAGCCGACCTCGCTGCCGGTCAGGAACCTCGACGACGCCTTGTCCTCCATGCGCGCGGAGGCAGGAAAGCCGGCCTCTTCGGCTAACCGTGTCGAGGTCGTTTCCGAGCGGAGTTTCCCCGTGCCCGCGCAAAATGCGATGAGCCAGGCCGCGGCCACCGTAATCGACGCGATCAAGGCCGACAGCGGCCTTCAGCAGGCTTTCTCAACCGCTCCCGCAGCATCCCAAATGACCACTTCCGTGGCCGCTCCGACACACATATTGAAGATCGAACTTCACCCTGCGGAGCTCGGCATGGTCACAGCCAGCCTGCGCCTCGCCGGAGAACAACTTTCAATTGAATTGAAGCCCGAGACCCACGAAGCCTACCGCCGGCTGACCTCCGACAGCGAGGCCATTGTCAAGTCGCTGCGCGGTCTGGGTTTCGAGGTTGACAAGGTCACGATCCTGCAACCATCGATAGCAGTGCCTGCCGCGGCACGCACCGACGCCAGCGCCAATCCGCAGGCAATGGCGGGCCGCGACCAGTCGTCCTTTCAGTCCGGCAATTCGGGTGGCAACAATGATGGCGCCGCCGGCCAGCAGTCGGGAAGGAACCGAAACAATGATCCCCAAGAGCTCGGCCGTCCCGCTTCGCCTGCTCGCGATCGCGCTGGCGACGATATGTTTATCTAGCTTCGCCGCGAGCGCCGCAGACGCCGCCGCCAACCCTTGCGAGCCAGAGATCCTGCGTGCCGCCGATCGCTACGGCGTACCGGCGGGCATCCTCTATGCCGTCGGGCTCGCCGAAACCGGCAGGAAAGGCAGCCTCCAGCCTAACGCCATGAATATAGAGGGAAAAGCTGTCTTCCCAAGGAGCCGGGCTGAGGCTCTCGCAACCTTCGAGGCAGCGCGGCGTGACGGCAAGACGCTGATCGATCTCGGCTGCATGCAGATCAACCACCACTACCACGCATCGCATTTCCGCAGCGTCGAGGACATGCTCGATCCGCGTCAGAACGTCGACTACGCGGCCCGCTTCCTGGCCAGCCTCCATGCCCGCCACGAAACCTGGTCGATGGCGGTTGCCCGCTATCATGCCGGCCCCGACAATGACCCCGCGCAGAAGGTCTACGTCTGCCGCGTCATCGCCAACATGGTCGCCACCGGCTTTGGAAAATGGACTTCGAACGCCCGCGTTTTTTGCAACCCATAGCTGCTTTCGCCCTCGCGAATATGCGCCCCGCTTCGAACCCCAACCGGTGATCGTGCATGCATCGTGCGATCCCTGGCCGAGACGTCCGAGCACACGCTAATGCAACCGAGGCGATTCCCGACTCCCAAGAAACTAGCTACAAGAAATGACGGTTGTTCAGGATTCCCGCCAGCGGCTACCCCTTTTCGCACGGAGCAGATGATCTGATTCGGAGGCGGGGCCGATGATAGTTATTGTTGACGAGCGAGAGCTCGTAACCGAGGGGTATAATTCACTTTTTGATCGCGAGGGGGTTGCCTGCGCGGGCTTCGCGCCAGGCGAATTCGGCGAGTGGGTCAACTCCGCTGCCGATACCGACTTGAAGTCGGTTCGGGCCTTCCTCATCGGCGACTGCCGGGAAGGCGCCATCTCGCCGCGTCAGATCCGCGACCGCACCGGTGCCCCGGTCATCGCCTTGAGCGAGCAGCATTCGCTGGAAAACACACTGCGGCTGTTCGAGAGCGGCGTCGACGACGTCATCCGCAAGCCGGTCCATATCCGCGAGATACTGGCGCGCATCACCGCCATCCGACGCCGCGCCCACGAAGATGTGGCCTATACCGAGATCGGCGCCATGCGCATCTTCATGGACGGCCGCGATCCCGAGATCGACGGCCAGCCGCTGCCCTTGCCGCGCCGCGAGCGCCGTATCCTCGAATACCTGGCGAGCAACCGCGGACGCCGCGTGACCAAGACCCAGGTGTTCAATGCCATCTACGGCATCTTCGACGAAGAGGTCGAGGAGAACGTGGTCGAGAGCCACATCAGCAAGCTGCGCAAGAAACTGCGCGAGAAGCTCGGCACCGATCCCATCGATTCCAAGCGCTTCCTCGGCTACCGGCTCGTCTTCTGATGCCTTGGAACCGCCTTTGCGCCAGCTTCGCGCAAGACACAAAGCGTAGCCTCGTGGCCAGTGGCCAATGCATTGAGGAGACCTGTCGATGAGCCTCTACGGAATGATGCGGACCGGCGTTTCCGGTATGAACGCCCAGGCAAACCGCCTGTCCGCCGTTGCTGACAACATCGCCAACTCCGACACCACGGGATACAAGCGGTCGTCCGCCGAGTTCTCCACGCTGGTCATGCCGTCAACGGGCGGCGCCTACAATTCCGGCGGCGTCACCACGACGATCCGGCAGGCGGTCAGCGATCCCGGCGTACTCCAGTATACGACCTCGGTCTCCGACCTCGCCGTCAGCGGCGACGGCTTCTTTGTCGTCCAGGACCCGAGCGGCACGCCTTTCCTGACCCGCGCCGGCGCCTTCGTTCCCGACGCGCAGGGCAGGCTGGTCAACGCGGCCGGCTTCCAGCTGATGGCCTACAGCTACGCCAATGGCGTGCCGGCGGCGACCGTGAACGGCTTCGACGGACTGGTTCCGGTCGTCATATCCGACCAGGGCATGACCGCGACGCCAAGCACCCAGGGCAGCTACACCGGCAATCTGCCGGCGGGCGCGACGCCTGTCGCGGCCGGCAGCCGGCCCTCCGACAACAGCGCGACCTCGCAGTACACCTCCAAATCCTCGATGGTCGCCTACGACAATGTCGGCAACAAGGTGCTCGTCGACGTCTACTTCACCAACACCGGCCCCGGCACCTGGGAAGTGGCGGTGTTTGACCAGTCCAAGGCCACGCCCGGAACCGGATTCCCCTACACTGGCGGCGCGCTGGGCTCGGCCAACCTTACCTTCGACACCACCACCGGCAAGCTCACCGGCGCGACCACCGGCGTCACTTTCCCCGTGCCGAACGGCGCCAGCCTCAATCTCGACCTGTCGAAGCTGACCCAGCTCGGCGCGGGCTTCACTGTCACCGATGCCCAGGTCAACGGCAACGCGCCCAGCACCATCGACAAGGTGCAGATCAGCAAGGACGGCACCATCTACGCCCAGTACAAGGACGGCTCCACGAAGGCGCTGTACAAGATCCCGCTGGCCGACGTGCAGAGCCCGGACCAGCTCAAGGCATTGCCCGGCAACGTCTACGCGCAGGGCACCGAATCCGGCGCGGTCCGCGTCGGCTTTGCCAATGAAGGCAAGCTCGGCTCCATCATCTCCGGCGCCCTCGAGAACTCCAACGTCGATATCGCCGAGGAGCTCACCAACATGATCGCGGCGCAGCGCAGCTACACCGCCAATTCAAAAGTGTTCCAGACCGGTTCCGACCTGATGGACGTCCTTGTCAACCTGAAGAGATAAAACCGGGCGCCGCCCGTGAAAGACCAGCATGTCGCTATCCACCGCATTGAGCATCGCCCAATCGGCGCTTATGAACACCGCGAAGCAGACGAGCGTTGTCTCGCGCAACGTTTCCGACGCCGACAATCCGAACTATTCGCGCCGCATCGGCGTCGTGGTCAGCACGGCGCCCGGCGCCCGTTCGGTCGACGTCCAGCGCCAGACCAACGACTTGCTGTTCCGTCAGAACCTGGCCGCCCTGTCGGCGTATAGCGCGCAGAACGCGCTCTATTCCGGCATGGATCAGCTGGACGTCTCGGTCAATGGCGTCGACAACGCGTCCTCGCCCTCGACCGCGATCGGCAATCTTCAGCAGGCGCTGCAGCTCTATGCCACCTCCCCGTCCAACCAGAACCTTGGCTCCAGCGTGATCGACGCGGCCAAGCAGGTGGTGCGCTCCCTGAACCAGGGCTCCAAGGCCATTCAGGATTTCCGCACCCAGACCGACGGCCAGATCGACACGGCGGTCAAAGACCTCAATTCGTTGCTCAACCAGTTCCAGGATGCCAACACGGCGGTCATTTCGGGAACCCGTTCGGGCACCGATGTTTCCGACGCGCTCGACCAGCGCGACGCGCTGCTGAAGAAGATCGCGGATTATGTACCGGTCTCGACCTTCACGCGTGGCGACAATGACATGGTCATCACCACGGGCGACGGCACGACGCTGTTCGAAACCATACCGCGCACGGTCAGCTTCACGCCGTCTGCCGCCTCTACTCCCGGTGTCGCCGGCAACGCCATATCCATCGACAACGTGCCGATCTCGGCGGGAACCGGTGGCAACACCAGCGCCAGCGGCAAGCTTGCCGGCCTGCTGCAATTGCGCGACGGCGTCGCCTCGACCATGCAGAGCCAGCTCGACGAGACCGCGCGCGGCCTGATCACCGCCTTCGCCGAGACCGCGCCTTCGATGCCCAATGCCGCCGGCCTGTTCACATGGTCCGGCGCGCCGGCCGTGCCGGCCGCGGGAACGCTGGTCAACGGGCTTGCGGGCACGATCAGCATCAATGCCGCGATGGATCCCAGCACCGGCGGCAATCCGGCGCTGCTGCGCGACGGCGGCGCCAACGGCGCAGCCTACGTCGCCAACACCACTGGCGGCGCTTCCTATTCCAGCCTTCTGGTTGCCTATGGCGACCGGCTCGACCAGCCGATGACCTTCGACAGTGCTGCCGGGGTTTCGGCGAATTCCAGCGTTTCCGACTACGCCGCCAATTCGATCGGCTGGCTCCAGAGCGTACGCCAGCAGGCCTCGACCGCCGCGGATGCCAAAGAGGCGCTGGCCGCACGCAGCGCCGATGCGCTGTCCAACGCCACCGGTGTCAATATCGACCAGGAAATGTCGCTGATGCTCGATCTGGAGCACAGCTACCAGGCATCGGCCCGGATGATGAAAACCGTCGACGACATGATGACGGCCCTGATGAACGCGGTAGGATAAGCCATGACTTCAGTTTCCTCGGCGGCCCTTTCGAACGCCATGCGCTATCAGCAGATGCGCATGCAGGCCGAACTTGTCAAAGCGACCAAGGAATCCTCGACCGGCAAGGTCGCCGATGTCGGCCTGGCGCTGGGCGGACGCACTGCTCAGTCCGTCACGTTCCAGCGCGATCTCGACCGGCTCAACGTCATCATCGATTCCAACGGACTGGTCGCCGCACGGCTTTCGTCGACGCAGACCTCGCTCGGCCAGCTCTCCAGCGTGGCGCAGACCTTCCTGTCCAGCCTGACGTCGGCGACATCGGGCGACTCCTCGCAGAGCCTGACCCAATCGGCCGGCCAGACGACCATCCAGCAGCTCGCCTCGATCCTCAACACGAGCGTCAACGGCGAGTATCTGTTCGCCGGCACCAACACCGACGTCAAGCCGATCAACGATTTCACGGCTGCCGGCTCACCCGCCAAGGCCGCCTTCGACGCTTCCTTCGTCGCCAAGTTCGGCTTCACGCCAAGCGATCCGGCCGCGGCCAACATCACCGCCGCCCAGATGGACGACTTCATCACCAACAGCGTCACGCCGCAGTTCCTCGGTTCCGGCTGGCAGACCAACATGTCGAATGCCACCGACCAGCAGATCGTCAGCCGCATCGCGCTCAACGAAACCACCGCCACCTCGACCAGCGCCAACAGTGACGGCATCAAGAAGCTGGCCATGGCGGCAGCCATGATCTCCAGCCTGATGTCCAGCAACATCAGCCAGGCAGCGAAAGACACGCTCGTCACCCGTTCGCAGACGCTGGTTGGCGAAGCGCTGAGCGGCATCGCCCAGACGCAGTCGGAGACTGGCATCGTCCAGAAGCGCGTGTCCGACGCCAGCGACCGGATGAAGACGCAGGTTGACCTGTTCGAGCGGCACATCGTCGATCTTGAGGGCGTGGATCCTGCGACCGCAGCCACCAAGGTCGCGAATCTGACGCAGCATATCGAAAACTCATTCGCGCTGACGGCACGTCTCCAGCAGCTCAGCCTGCTGAACTACCTGACCTGACAACTGCTAGCGGACCGGTAGAGCTCACCGATGTATCAATTCTCCTATGACGACATCCAGGCCGACTCCGTCGGGGACGCCAGGGATCGGGAGCGGCAGCTGCTGACGCGCTCGATCGACATGCTGTCGGCAGCGGCAGCCGTCGGTCACGGTTCGCAGGAAGCGGTCGAGGCACTGCATTTCACCAATCGCGTCTGGTCCATCTTCCTGGAGGATCTCGGATCGAACGAAAACGCCCTGCCCAAGGAGCTACGCGCCAACCTCATCTCCATCGGCCTCTGGCTGTTGCGCGAAACTGAGGATATCCGGCAGGGCCGCACCAACAATTTCGAAGGCCTGATCGAGGTATCCCAGATCATCAGGGACGGCATTCAATGAGCAACACGCTGAAGATATCGCTTAAGCCGAACGAGAAGATCTACATCAACGGCGCGGTCATCCGCGTCGACCGCAAGGTTACCGTCGAGCTGATGAACGACGTTCAGTTCCTGCTGGAGAACCATGTGATCCAGGCGGACGAGGCCTCGACGCCGCTCAAGCAGCTCTACTTCATCCTGCAGGTCATGCTGATGAGCCCTCCCGACGCGGTCGAGGCACGCAACATGTTCCGCCACTCGCTGCCGCTGCTTCTGGCGAGCTTCGAGGACGAACGCATCTGCAGCGAACTGAAACAGATCGATCGAATGGTCGCCGAGGACCACATATACGAAGCGCTGAAGGCGATCCGTTCACTCTATCCGCTTGAACGCCGCGCACTTGGCGGCAATGACGATGTGCCGGGCGCCCCGCGCCCCCTGGCAGTGGGAGCACGATACTGATGGCCGTGGACATGACAACGACGATACCGGTTGGCGCCAACCAGGCGACCACGCAGACATCGAAGACCGCCGTCGACTACCAGTCCTTCCTGAAGCTCCTGATCGCCGAGATGAAGAACCAGGATCCGACGAAGCCGATGGACTCGACCCAGTATGTCGCCCAGCTCGCGACCTTCTCGCAGGTGGAGCAGTCGGTGCAGACCAACACCAAGCTCGACCAGATCATGCAGTCGTCGGCACTCTCGCAGGCCGACGCTCTCATAGGCCGCAACATCACCTCGGCCGACGGCAAGACCACCGGCACGGTGGCTTCGGTGACGCTTGGCAGCAACGGACTGATCGCAGTGCTGCAGAATGGCACCACCGTCCCCGTCGGCGCGGGCGTGTCGATCAAGCCGGCAAGCTAGGCCAGCTTCGCATATGAACGAGGCCGACGCCCTCGATATCGTCCAGTACGCGGTGTGGACGGTGCTGACCGCTTCCGCCCCTGTCGTGCTGGTCGCCATGGCGGTCGGCATCGGCATCGCCCTGATCCAGGCGCTGACCCAGATCCAGGAAATCACGCTGACATTCGTGCCCAAGATCGTCGCCATCATGCTTGTGGTGGCGCTGACAGGTCCGTTCATCGGCGGCCAGATATCGGCCTTCACCAACGTCATCTTCGAGCGCATCCAGCACGGCTTCTAGCGCCTGCCGCAAACCCGGGGCGCTCCTCGGTCGCCGCAAAGCCAGCTCACAAGGCGTTTCATGCGGCAAGCGGAGATGCGGCCCAACGCCCTTTGCCTCAAGCCACGTTGGACCATGACCTTTTTCCATGAGGCGTTCGCCCTTTTTTACCCGATGCCCTAATTTCAACACGTGGCGTGGGGAAACGAGTCGCCGCCACGGCACGGCACGCGAAAGCGGGGAACTGTCCATGATCGATGAAAAGCCGGAAAGCGAGAGCGCCTCGGCGCTTGCGCCATTCCGGCATGGCATATTCCGCTCTGTATGGGCCGCCAGCCTCGTTTCGAATTTCGGTGGGCTGATCCAGGGTGTGGGCGCCGCCTGGATGATGACCACCATCGCCACCTCGCCCTACCAGGTCGCCCTGGTCCAGGCATCGACGACCCTGCCGATCATGCTTTTCGCGCTCGTCGCCGGCGCCATCGCCGACAGCTTCAATCGGCGCAAGGTCATGCTGGTTGCCCAGACCTTCATGCTGGTCGTGTCGCTGCTCCTGACCCTGTTCACCTGGTACGGGTGGATAACGCCGTGGACGCTGCTGGCCTTCACCTTCCTGATCGACAGCGGCACGGCGCTCAACAGCCCGTCCTGGCAAGCCTCGGTCGGTGACATGGTGCCGCGCAACAAGGTGCCGGCGGCGGTTGCGCTCAACTCGCTGGGCTTCAACCTGACGCGCAGCGTCGGCCCGGCGATCGGCGGCATCATCGTCGCCGCCGCGGGCGCGGCGGCCGCCTTTGCCGCCAATGCGTTGAGCTATGTCGGCCTGATCGTCGTGCTGGCGCGCTGGAAGCCGGAACTGCCGGTATCAACCTTGCCGCGCGAGTCGCTGGGCGCGGCCATGGGCGCCGGCCTGCGCTACGTCGCCATGTCACCCAATATCGGCAAGGTCCTGGTCAGGGGCGCCGCCTTCGGCTTCAGCGCCGGCGCGGTGCTGGCGCTGCTGCCGCTGGTCGCGCGCGACGTGGTCAAGGGTGACGCCCTGACCTACGGCATCATGCTCGGCGCCTTCGGCATCGGCGCGGTCGGCGGTGCGCTGATCAGCGTGCGGCTGCGCCAGCTTCTGTCCAGCGAGACCATGGTGCGCTCGGCATTCGGCGGCTTCGCGCTCTGCGCCTTCAATGCCGCTGTCAGCACCCACGCCTGGCAAACCTCGCTCGGGCTTCTCGTGGGCGGCGCCTGCTGGGTGATCGCGCTTTCACACTTCAACGTCACCGTGCAGATGTCGACGCCGCGCTGGGTGGTTGGCCGGGTGCTCTCGGTCTACCAGACAGCGACCTTTGGCGGCATCGCGCTGGGCAGCTGGGTCTGGGGCGTCGTCGCCGATGTGCACGGCGCCGAAACCGCGCTGATCGCGGCGAGCGTCGCGATGCTGGCGGGCGGTGCGATCGGCCTCGTCTTGCCGTTGCCGCAGCAGCCGGTACTCAACCTCGACCCGCTCAACCGGTTCAAGGAGCCGCATCTGGCGCTCGATCTCAAGCCGCGCAGTGGCCCGATCGCCATCATGATCGAATATGTGATCCGCGAGGAGGATGTGCCTGAATTCCTCGCCACGATGGCCGAGCGCGGCCGCATCCGTCGCCGCGACGGTGCCCGCAACTGGACGCTGGCCCGCGACCTCGAAAACCCCTCCATATGGATTGAGCACTACCACACGCCGACATGGCTGGAATATATCCGCCACAACGGCCGCGCCACGCATGCCGACGCCGTCATCGGCGAGCGCATACGCGCGCTGCACAGCGGCAGCGAGCCGCCACATGTGCGCCGCATGATCGAGCGCCCGACGACTGCGGGCACGGCGCTGGTGATGGCGAAGGGACCGATCGAGCATTGAACCCGACGCCGGCGACCGGTGAACGAGCGCCCGGACATCGGCGCTGACCAGAAGCTTCTTATCCTTCGCCAGCCAGGTCCCGGCGCGCCTTTTCGAGTTCCTCGGCGTAGCGCCGCATCAGATAACCTTCGGTCAGGAGCCCGAGCACGATGCGCTCGGAGAAGTCCTCGACGACGGCGAGTTCCTCGGCGCCAGCGCGCTGAAAGGTCTCGGCGGCGGACTGGACGTTCATGCTTGGCACCAGCACGGCGTCCGGGAACTGGGCCAGCGACCGCACCGGCGTGTCGTCCGCCGACGGGTCACTGTGCATCTCGGCGACGATCAGCATGCCGACATAGTGATCCCCCGGATCGACCGCGATGACGCGCTGCGCCGAACCGAGCGGCACCTCCTTGCGGAAGGCCGCCAGCGTCGTCGAGGCATCGATGGTCTTGATATCCTCGCGCATCATCGAGCCGACAGTCAGACTGCGCATCCAGCCGACATCGTGCGCGCTGCGGATCGTCTCGCCGCGCAGGTGGAAACGCCAGGTCGAGAACGAATAGCCGAAGGTCTCACGCACCAGGATCGCCGACATGATGGAGGCCGCCAGCACCACGCCGGTGAGGGTCAGGTCGCGGGTCGATTCCAGCGCCAGGAACGTCATGGTCAGCGGGCCGCCGACGACACCGACCGCCAGCGAGGTCATGCCGACGACGGCGGCAACCGCCGGATCGATGCCGGTTGCCGGAGAGACCAGCGCCATCACCGCTGCAAACGCCTTGCCGAGCAGAGCGCCGAGGAAAAGCGAGGCGAAGAACAGGCCGCCGCGAAAACCGGAACCCAGCGATATCGCCGATGCCGCCAGTTTCAGAACGAAGACGCTGGCCACCACGGCGAGCGGATAGTTCATCGAGAATTCGCGGTGCAATGCGCCATGGCCGCTGGACAGGACCTGCGGCGTGACCAGCCCAAGCAGGCCGACGAATATGCCGCCGATGAAGGGGCGCAGCGATGCGTCGATCGACAGGCGCACGAAGGCGCGTTCGATCATCGTCACGAGATGCATGATGGCGATGGAGGCTGCCCCGCCCAGCAGCCCAAGCAGCAGGAACGGCAGGTACTGGCTGACGGTCAGCGCCGGCAGGCCGGACAGCTCCAGCGGAAACGGCACCCCGCCAAGGGCCTCGGCGATCAGTGAGGCGCAGATCGCGGCGGTCATCACCGGCGCGACGTTGGCGACCGAGTAGATGCCGATCACCAGTTCGAATCCGTAGAAGGCGCCGGTCAGCGGCGCGTCGAACGCGGCGGCGATCGCGCCGGCCGCACCGCAGCCGACCAGCGTGCGGACGTCGTTGCGGCGCAGCTTGAAGATGCGCGCCAGCCGCGACGCAAGGCCGGAGCCGACCTGTGTGTAGCCGGCTTCCAGCCCGACCGAAGCGCCGAAGCCGCTTGAGATCATCGTCTGCACGGCGATGATGAAGGTGTCGGTCAAAGACATGCGCCCGCCATAGAGCGCGTTGGCCTCGATCGGGTCGACGGGGGTGCGGAACTTGCGTTTTCTGAGCCAGATGAACGACAGGCCCAGGATGATGCCGCCAATCGCGGGTATTGCCGCCTGCACGGGGTTGGCCAGCGAAAACATCGCCGAAAGCCGCCCTCCCGGCTGGACGCCGTAGAGCAGCCCGTGCAGATCCTGCACCATCTGGCTCATCGCTGTGACCAGTATGCCAGCCATCACCCCGACGACCCCGGCGAGAATGACCACGGCGATGCCGCGCGCTTCCAGCAAAGGAAGCGATCTGGTAAGCACCGCGCGAAGCCGGCGGGCATAGACTTGTGGTTCGTTTCTGGAAAGCACCGGGTGGCTCGCCCATCCAAAAGCCGGTAAAAAGGCCCTGTCGTGCCTGATACGCCCGACACCATTGCATGGCAACCGAAATGCCCGCCACCAATGGAGCGCCATTTTGGCGCGGGATTTGGCCTTGCTGCAGATACGATGCGGCGTCTGCTAGTCGTGGATCGTGAGCGGGCCACAATCGTCGTCGGCGATGAAGGTCGCGAGCAACTCGGCCGGCTCCGTCGCACTTGCGTTCTCGGCGAACAGATGGACGGTGCCGGGTGGTTCGAACCAGGTCTGTCCCGCGGCGTAGGTGCCGACGACGCCTCCTTCCAGTTGCGACCGCAGCGTTCCCTTCAGGACGAAGGCGGTAACGGATCCAGGGTGCCGGTGCCTGGGCGTATAGGCGTTGGGCGGAAACTCGACGAGGGCGGTGGTGACGGATTTTCCCGGCACGTTGGGAAGCCTCTCGCAAGAGAGCGGCTTGACCGTGGTGGCAGGGCGCGCTTCGGCGCCGCTGCCTGTTGCCGTAGCCATGTGCACATGCGCGCCGCCGGCAAAGGGCATCGTCGGCGCGACGCTTTGCTGGATTTGAACAACCACGACGGTGAAGGCGGCCCCTGCCAGCGATGCAAGGCCGAGCAGTGCGAGCCTCTTGCCTGGGGCGGCTATCGTTTGATTTCCAGTCCTGGCCATGATGACGGTCTTCCCCTGTCAGCCTCGTTCAGGCGGGTAGCCGATAGTCGGCGCGCCAGCCGAGCTCTTCGACAACCTTTTGCGTCGAGACATAGGTGTTGGCCTCCGAGACGTTGATGGCGCCGGATGCCGCGCTTGCGATGGCCAGCAGGGCCGCGTGGGCCGCGGCGTCCACGTGCAGAGGCGCCGATCCCGCGGGCGCTTCCCTGCCCGTTCCCGGGCCGTAAAGCTGGCCGTAGCGCAGAACGAGACCGCCGAGCGGCGGCGATGCGAGAACCCATTTTTCAAGGGCGATCACGCCGGCCATGCTGATGCCACGATCGCCTTTGGCCTCACCATCCAACGCATCGGCTTCGGCGTGCGGCTCAGGGCCGGGCGCATAAGCCCAGGCTATGCTTTGCGCGATCATGCGCCGGGCGCCAGCCGAGATCGCCGCCCTGACCAGATTGCGCGTTCCTTCGTCGCGGATCCGGGCATTGCGCGCGATCGCCTCGCCCATCCGGGTGGGATCGAGGCCCGCCGGGAGGTCGGTCAGCTGGTGGATGACGATGTCGGGCCGCGCCGACGCCACTGCCCGCGACAGTGCGTTGGCATCGAAGACGTCGACGACCACCGGCTCGACGCCAACTCCATGCAGCTGTCGGGCCTTGGCCGCGAGACGCGTGGTTCCCGTCACCTGATGGCCGGCTTGCAGCAATTGCGGGATCAGCCGCTGCCCAACGGCGCCCGAGGCGCCGGCAAGAAAGATTCTGTAACCCATCGTCATCGATCCGGTTTGGTTATAATATCAGTGCACGAACAACATATAAGAGCACTGATATCATGCGCAAGACAAATCCGCCGTCGATCCCTGCCCCTGGCGAAGGCAAGCGTGGCGAAGATGGCTATATGGGCTACCTGCTTCGCCAGGCGGCGGGCGCCTACAGGCTGAGAGTGGAGCGGGCTTTGGCCGATCTCGGCGTGACATCGCCGCAATTCGCGGTGCTGACCATGCTGGCGGCGTATCCCGGTCTGTCCAATGCCGATGTCGCCCGCCTTGCACTGCTGACGCCGCAAACAGTGAGCGTCATCGTCGCCAATCTCGAACGCGCCGGTTCCCTGGTCCGCAAGCCGCACGCCATCCACGGCCGGATCCAGCATCTCGATCTCAGCGAGAGCGGTATGTCCCTGCTGAAAACGTGCCGCGAGCGCGTTCATGCCCTCGAAAAGGAACTTGCCCGCAACCTGTCCGCCGAAGAGGAGCGCACCGTCAGGCGTTGGCTCGTCGCGGTGGCCACCTCCGGCACGACGGGGTGACCGGCAATCTGAGGCAAGCCGGCGTTCAGACCGGCCTGGCTTCGGCGGCCTCGTAGACAACGAGCTTGCGCTCGCCGATGCCAAGCGCCGCCCAGCTTTCGCGCCAGCGCGCGATGTGGGCGGAGCGGAAATGCGCGTCGAGATCCGCCCTGTCGCGCCACACCTCCGTGACGTGGATGAGTCCGGCGTCGAGCACATCCTGCGCATAGGAATATTCGATGCAGCCGGGCTCATTGCGGCTGGCCGCGATCATCGACGCCATCGCCGGCCTCGCCTCCCCGAGCTTCTCCGGCGGCAAGCGCACCGTACCGACGATCACCAGCATGAACATGTCCTTCTACCAGGCGCCTCCAGCGAGCGCCGTTCCTGACAGTGCCCCGGTCTCCCACCCTCGCGCAAGCTTGGCTGGCTAGGGTCGTCAGGCTGTCGCGCGCTCGGCGGCTCTGGTGATTTGGGGACGACATGGCGATCAGCGAAAGCATTCAGCCCGGCGCAGCGGCCAAGAACGGTCGCGACGTCTTTTTCGCGCTCGGCATCATCATCATCCTGGCCGTCCTGTTCCTGCCGATCCCGGCCTTCCTCATCGATGTCGGCCTGGCCTTCTCGATCGCCCTTTCGGTGCTGATCCTGATGGTGGCGCTTTGGATCCAGCGACCGCTCGATTTCTCCTCGTTCCCCACCGTCCTGCTCATCGCCACCATGCTGCGTCTGTCGCTCAACATCGCCACGACACGCATGATCCTGTCGCACGGCAATGAGGGCACGCATGCGGCTGGCTATGTCATCGCCGGCTTCTCCAAGCTTGTGATGGCCAGTGATTTCGTCATCGGCCTCATCGTATTCATGATCCTGATCGTGGTGAACTTCATCGTCATCACCAAGGGCGCCACCCGTATCGCCGAAGTCGGCGCGCGCTTCACCCTCGACGCCATCCCCGGCAAGCAGATGTCGATCGACGCCGACCTTTCCGCCGGCATGATCGACGAAAAGACCGCCCAGCTGCGCCGCCGCGAACTGGAAGAAGAATCCTCCTTCTTCGGCTCCATGGACGGCGCCTCCAAATTCGTCCGCGGCGACGCCATCGCCGGCCTCATCATCACCGCCATCAACATCGTCGGCGGCATCGCCATCGGCTACATCCGCCATGGCATGGGCATGGGCGAAGCAGCCGATGTCTTCATCAAGCTGTCGGTGGGCGACGGCCTCGTGACCCAGATCCCAGCGCTCATCGTCTCGCTGGCCGCCGGCCTGCTCGTCTCCAAAGGCGGCACGCGTGGCTCGACCAACCAGGCGGTGTTCGGCCAGCTCGGCGCCCATCCCCGGGCGCTTTATGTCGCGGCGTCGCTGCTCGTCCTGCTCGGCCTGATGCCCGGGCTGCCGCTGTTTCCGTTCTTCGCGCTTGCCGCCGGCATGGCTGCCCTGGGTTACATCATTCCCCTGCGCCACAATCGCGAGATCGCCGCCGCCGCCGCCGTCAAGGACCAGGAGAAGGCGACCAAGGTCGAGGAAGAGAAGAACTCGGTCAAGGCATCGCTCGCCACCGCCGAGATCGAGCTTCTGATCGGCAAGCAGTTGTCCACCCGCCTTCTGGTCTCGCATCAGGAGCTGGTCTTCCGCATGGGCAAGATGCGCAAGAAATTCGCCACCCAATATGGTTTCGTCGTGCCGGAAGTGCGCGTTACCGACGATTTCGCCATTCCGCCGAAGAGCTACCAGATCAAGGTCCACGGCACCGTCGTCGCCGAATACCAGATGCGCGTCGGCGAAATCATGGTTCTCCTGGGCACCCGCGACATTCCGGAAATTCCAGGCGAGGAAATCCGCGAGCCGGCCTTCGGCATGCGCGCCTATTCGGTGCTCGAAACCTTCGCCGAGGATCTGAAGCGCGAGAACTTCACCTTCGCCGACAACATGTCGGTGCTGCTCACACATCTGTCCGAGGTCATCCGCAACAACCTGCCGCAGCTCCTGTCCTACAAGGACATGAAGGCGCTGCTCGAGCGCCAGGACCCGGAATACCGCAAGCTCGCCGACGAGATCTGCACCACGCACATTTCCTACCCCGGGCTGCAGGCGGTGCTGAAATTGCTGCTGGCCGAGCGGGTCTCGATCCGCAACCTGCACCTGATCATCGAGGCCATCGCCGAGATCGCGCCGCATGTGCGCCGCACCGAGCAGATCGTCGAGCATGTGCGCATCCGCATGGCGCAGCAGATCTGCGGCGACCTCTCGGAGAGCGGTGTGCTCAAGGTCCTGCGCCTCGGCAACCGCTGGGATCTCGCCTTCCACCAGAGCCTCAAGCGCGACGCCAAGGGCGAGGTGCGCGAATTCGACATCGACCCGCGCCAGCTCGAGGAATTCGGCCAGGACGCAACCAAGGCGATCAAGAAACATCTGGAAGCCGGCGAACGCTTCGTGCTGGTCACCGCGCCCGACGCCCGCCCCTATGTGCGGATGATCATCGAGCGCCTGTTCACCACACTGCCGGTGCTCAGCCATGTCGAAATCGCCAAGGGCGTCGAGATCAGGGTGCTCGGGACCATATCGTGACCACACTGTCGCAAGGCGTCGTCATCGCGGCGTTCCTCGCCTTCTGCCGCATCGGCGCCTGCTTCATGCTGATGCCCGGCCTGTCCAGCGCCCGCGTCCCCATCCAGGTCAGGCTGTTCGTGGCGGTCGCCGCCACCGGCGGCCTGCTGACGTTCCTTTGGGACCGTATCTTTCCGTTCGTCGATCCCCGCCCCCAGATCCTCGTGCCGATGATCATCTCCGAACTGCTGGTCGGCGGGCTGATTGGCGCCATGACCAGGCTCTACATGGAAGCGCTCCGCTTCATGGGCTCGTCCATAGCCATGCTGATCGGCTATGGCGGCTCGGGCGGCCCCGCCATCGAGGAGCCGGAGCCGCAGGCGGCGCTTGCCGCCATCATTTCGTTCTCGGCGCTGATGCTGCTCTTCGTGTTCGATTTCGACCACGAGATCATCAAGGCGCTGATCGCCTCCTACACAATCGCGCCGATCAACATCTTCTTCAACCCGCAAGCCGCGCTGGTGGATGTCACCGACACCGTTTCGGACGCCTTCTTCCTCGTCATCCGCCTCGGCAGCCCGTTTGTCGCCTATGCCATTCTCGTCAACCTGACGATCGGCTTCGTCAACAAGCTGACACCGCAGATACCCATCTATTTCATCTCGCTGCCCTTCGTCATCGCCGGCGGCATGATCATCTTCTATTTCGCTGTCGGCACCTTGCTGTCGCTGTTCGCCAACGGTTTCGTCGACCTCTCGTTGGCTCGGTAAGCGGGCCATGGATAGCTGGATATGAGCACGCGCAAGGACCGACTGAAGAAACTGGTCAAGGTACAGGAACAACTGAAGGCGCTGCACGAGACCCGCCACGCCACCTACCTTGCGGCGGCTGCCACGGCTGAGGCCGAGGCTCGCGAACTGATCGCTCATTTCGATTCCGACGGAGCCCTCTCCGGCCTGTTCTCCGATCTCTACCATCGGCGCATCGCCAATGCCGTGGTGCGCAAGGAGACCAATCTGGAAAGCGCCCGGCAGGAAGTGGGCCTGATCGCGGCGGCGACCGCGCGCACAAACATGGTCGAGCGCGCCTACAAGGATGTGCGCCGACGCGACGAACGCGAAAGCTCCGACCGCGAACGGCTCGATCTGATCGCCCAAAAGCCGAGAGACGAATAGCGGCGGGATCTGCGCCTATCCGGCGTGGAGATTATCGCGGACGAAGGCTCCGACCATGTCGAGGGCCTCGTTGGCGGCTTCGAGCCGGAACGGTTTGAAGACAAGACATGTGTCATGCCCTCCCGGATGCGCGGCGCGGCCGGCCGCCCGGAGCCCGATTGAGCGGCGATGCGCCTGGATCGGTTGCGTCGGCGTGCGTGAAGCCGGCCAAATGACGCTCTCATCACGGTTTCGTGCTGGCAAGCCTGCCACAAGCTTGTTGAGGCATTGTTCTGGCCAAGGAAACGACAAAAGGGCGAACCTTCTTGGCGATCTCTCCACCCAGCGACATCGTTATGGATGTTGCCCGCGCCGTCGAGCCGGCGGACATCGAGGCTGCCCGCACGGCGTTGGCAAAGCGGGCCGGCGGTGCCGTCGGCACCTTCTCGGTCGACACCGCCAGCTCCGTCGATGCGGGTTCGATCCTGTCGCGCGCCACGGCGGACAAGGCGGCCACGGGCACCGACCCTGCGAAGAAATTCAAGCATTTCGAGGCCATGGTGCTGCAGACCTTCATCCAGAACATGCTGCCCAAGGACAGCGAAGGCGTCTACGGCAAGGGCCTTGCCGGCGACATGTGGAAATCGCAGCTCGCCGAACGCGTCGCCGACGTCATGGCCGATCGCGGCGGCATCGGCATCGCCAAATCGCTCTTGGCCGACCACTATCTCGACGGCAAGCGCAAGGTGCCGATCGGCCCGGTTTCGGGCGGGCCGGAAAAGACCGAGATCGACCAGCAGACCAGCCTGTCCACCTCGCTGGTCCACGAATTGCAGCGCAAGGCTGCGAAGTCGATTACCGGCGACGAAACGACCATCAAAACTGACATCAAGATTTAGACCAGGATTATCATGGCCGAAAAATCGGAACTCGCCTCCAATCTGCCCGCACGCACGACCGCTTCGGAAGCGCCCATTCCGTTCGCGCGGCCGGGAAACCTCGGCGCCATCATCGGCCGCATAGAGCAGGCGATCGACGAAGAGACGGCGGGGCTGCGCAACGATACCAGCTACGATCTCAAGGCATCCAATGCCCGCAAGAGCCGCTATCTCTACGAACTGACCCGCGCCATGAAGGGCGGCAGCGAGGCCGAGTTCCTGGAGCAGCACCGCGAGGGCCTGACGCGGCTGCGCCAGAAGCTGGCCAGGAACGAGGCGGCGATCCTCGCCCACCTCAATGCGGTCAACGAGGTCGCCACCCTGCTGAAGCATGCCATACAGCGTTCGGAAGCCGACGGCACCTATTCGGCGATCGAGTTCGGCTGGGCCAGGGCGTGATCGCGACAAACGGAGCCAACGCGCTCTAGGATCCGGAAATGATCAAATTCATAGCCGCCGCCATCTGGATCTGCGCCGCCACGCTCGGCGCGGTGTTCTATTCGTTCCAGGCTGCCGGCGCGCGTGGCGTGGGTGAAACGCCCAAGCCGATGCTGGGCGGGCTGGACTACGTCAAGACCGACGTCATCTCGGTACCCCTCATTCACAATGCCAAGATCGACGGCTACTTCCTGACCAAGCTCGTCTACACCGTCGAACCGGCTGAGATAAAGAAGCTGTCCATCCCGGCTGACGCGCTGATCACGGACCAGGTCTACAGCTATCTCTATTCCAATCCGCAGATCGACTTCACCAAGAAGGCAACGATCGACCTAGACGCTTTCCGCGCCGCCATCCGCGACACCGTCAACACCCGCGTCGGGGCCAATCTGGTGCATGAAGTGCTGATCGACCAGGTCAACTTCCTGTCCAAGGACGAGATCCGCGACAACTGGCTGCGCCGCCGGCAAGAAGGCGCCCCTGCACCCGAAGCGGCCAAGCCCGCCCCCGCGCATTGACGATGTCCAACCTGTCTGGGCTGCGTCGATAACGCCCATCTTTCGACCGGGGTTTCGCGTTGACGTAAACGTCAACTCGCAGCTAAATGCCCCCAGCGAAATTGATCGCGACACAGGCGATACGGTGATTTCGGCAAGGTCGGAACGTCATCGCGCCATAAAGCCAACAAGACGAGGAGAAGAGCCATGAGCGTTCAGGATATCGCCGACAAGATCAGCTCGCGCGTGGCGAGTGCCGGATTCGACCGTTCCGTCAAGTTCGACACCGGCAGCGATGGCGTCATCGTCATCGACGGCGGCACGGTCTCGACCGCCGACGCGCCGGCCGACTGCACCATCAAGCTTTCGCTCGACGATCTGGATTCGCTCATCGCCGGCGATCTCAACCCGACCATGGCGTTCATGACCGGCAAGATCAAGGTAGAGGGCGACATGAGCGTCGCCATGGCGCTCAGCCAGTTGATTGGCTGAGAGAAAGCAAATTGAAGACCGAAACGCCGCCTTTCGGGCGGCGTTTCTGTTTCAAGCGTCGACGGCAGCCTCAGGCCGCGGCCGCCTGTGCCTTCAGCCTGCGCCCCGCCGCCTTCAGCGTGCCACGAGCGCTGTCCAGCGTGCCCTCGATCAGTTCCAGCGCCAAAAGGCGATGCCGCTCATAGGGGCCGGGCATCGCCAGCAACCCCGTCTTTTCCGAGGAAAAGCCGAAGCGCTGATAGTAGGGAGCATCGCCGACCAGAAGGATGGCCCCGTGGCCGAGACGTGCCGCCTCGGTCACCGCATGCCGCATCAAGGCCGAGCCGATGCCGGCATTCTTGAGCGACGGATCGACGGCGAGCGGCCCAAGCAGAAGGGCCGCCGGACCACCCTCGCCCAGCGTCACGTCCCACAACCGAACCGTGCCCATGACGGCGCCCGATGCGTCGCGCGCAACGAAAGCCAGTCCTTCCGAAGGCCGGCGGCCGCGCCGCAGCTTCTCGGAAGACTTCGTCCTGCGCTTTGGTCCCATGGCGAGATCGAGCAACGCTTCACGCGCCTCGACATCGGCCGCGGTTTCGGCGACGATAACAACGGCGCGGGCATTCTCCCCCCTCGAGGGGGAGATGTCGCCGAAGGCGACAGAGGGGGTCGCCGCGCGTGAAGCGCCGACGCCAGCCACGGCAACACCATCAACAATGAAATTCACAACGTCCATTTCCGCAATCCCTGGCGAGCGGAGGTCTGTTCCACAGGCGAGCCCGGGTGGGCGACAGGCGCCCACCTGGGATGATCTGATCGGTTCTTTCGAACCGTCAGATCACGTAGGATCGGAGAGGCTCGAAGCCGTTGAACGCGACCGCCGAATAGGTGGTCGTGTAGGCGCCGGTGCCCTCGATCAGCACCTCGTCGCCGATGGTCAGCGACAGGGGCAGCGGATACGGCGTCTTCTCGTACATCACGTCGGCCGAATCGCAGGTCGGGCCGGCGAGCACGCAAGGCGCGGTCTCCGTGCCGTCATGCGCGGTTACGATCGGGTAGCGGATCGCCTCGTCCATCGTCTCGGCGAGACCGCCGAACTTGCCGATGTCGAGGAACACCCAGCGCACATTGTCGTTGTCGGCCTTCTTCGAGATCAGCACGACTTCCGACTTGATGACGCCGGCGTTTCCAACCATGCCACGGCCCGGCTCGATGATGGTCTCGGGCAGCGCGTTGCCGAAATGCTTGCGCAGCGCCGAGAAGATCGCCTGGCCATAGGCCTGCGCGACGGGCACGTCCTTCAGGTAACGGGTCGGGAAGCCGCCGCCCATATTGACCATCTTCAGCACGATGCCTTCCTCGGCCAGCGTCGAGAACACCTTCTTGGCGTCGGCGAGCGCACGGTCCCAGGCGGTCAGGTCGGTCTGCTGCGAGCCGACATGGAACGACACGCCATAGGCATCGAGACCCAGCACCTTGGCCTTGCGCAGCACGTCGACGGCCATCGCCGGCACGCAGCCGAACTTGCGCGACAGCGGCCATTCGGCGCCTTCGCCATCGGTCAGCACGCGGCAGAACACGCGCGCGCCCGGAGCGACGCGGGCGATCTTCTCGACCTCCTCGACGCAATCGACCGCGAACAGGCGAATGCCGAGCTGGTAGGCGCGTGCGATGTCACGCTCCTTCTTGATGGTGTTGCCGAAGGAGATGCGGTCCGCCGGCGCACCGGCGTCCATCGCCATCTCGACTTCGGCAACGGAAGCGGTGTCGAAGGACGAGCCCATCGCAGCAAGGAGGCGCAGGATTTCCGGCGCCGGGTTTGCTTTCACCGCGTAATAGATCCTGGAATCGGGCAGCGCCTTCTCGAAGGCGCGGAAATTGTCACGCACGACATCGAGGTCGACGACGAGGCAGGGGCCGGACGGACGTCGGGTGGCGAGGAAGTCGAGGATGCGCTGTGTAGCCATCGTGGTTTCTCCAACACGCCTTTCAGCGCGCGCAAGGTTGCGGACGCGGGCTGTCAGCCTCGCGAACTCGCGATCAAACAAAGGCGGGACGAAAATTCCATGGAACCAGCCGGTGGAGACCCCGGAACCATGAAACGCCGTCTCGCGGCGATGAACCTAGCCTTGCCCGGCTTCGGTTCGCTTTGTCTGCCTTGGCTTGGATTGGGAGAACCCCGTTCCGCACTGCCGGCAATGAAGGTGTGCCTCTTCAGTAACCCCGGTCTTTGGACAACCGGCAGAGAACCAGAAAGGCCCGCACCGTCGTTGCTTCAAGGTGTCCTCGGTCTGGCGGTTGGCCGCTAAACCGACTGGAGGGGTTGGCTCCAGTTACCTTACCGATTTCCCTCACCATTCGAGGATCGGCGGACACCCACAGGCACGTGCGACTTTGGGCAAGCGCGATATATGGCTGGTGGCCGTCACAATCAATAAAAATCGTATCTCAGGTTGTAAAATTTCTGGCATCGAACAATGTTGGGTCCAACGTATTCGGATATTGAACGATGCCATCGACGCGCGGTCCCCTGAACGCTTTCCTCGACCTCGACGAAATTCCGGTCGCCAACGCGCAAACCGGCCCGCTGGCGGGGCTCTCCTTGGCCGTGAAGGATATCTTCGACGTTGCCGGCTACCGCACCGGCTGCGGCAACCCGCAGAAATACGAGGAGGCTTCGCCCGCCGCCTCCACCGCGCCTGCCGTGCAGGCGCTGCTCGACGCCGGCGCGCGTTTCGCCGGCAAGACGCAGACCGACGAACTGGCCTTCTCGCTGATGGGGCTGAACGCGCATTTCCCCTCGCCGGTCAATCCGGCGGCACCCGAGCGCATCACCGGCGGCTCGTCCTCGGGGTCGGCCTCGGCGGTGGCGGGCGGCCTTGCCGACATCGCCACCGGCTCCGACACCGGCGGCTCCATCCGGGCGCCGGCAAGTTTCTGCGGCCTGGTCGGGCTGCGTGCCACGCACGGCCGCATCCCGCTCGATGGTACGATGCCGCTCGCTCCCTCCTTCGACACATTCGGCTGGTTTGCCAGGGATATGGCCACCTACGTGAAGGTCGGCGCGGTGCTGCTCGGCGAGGATACGCATGAACACGAATTGAAACGGCCGGTTTCGCTGCGGGTGCTGGACGAGCTGGTGCTGGGACCCGACGAGGCGAAAGCCTATCGCGACATGCTCCGGCCGGTGACGGCGGTGTTGGGCACGCCAAAAGCCGCCGAGCCGTTGGCGCACTCCATGGATGATCTCTATTGGTGTTTCCGCACCCTGCAGGGATATGAGGCCTGGCAGAGCCATGGCGCCTGGATATCTCGGAGCGGGAGTGCGCTCGGCCCTTTCGTCAAGGAGCGCTTCGAGCATGGCGCGACGATCGGCGCGGATGCCGTGCAACGCGAAACGCAGCGGCGCGACGCGTTCCGCCGGGAACTCGCCAACCTGCTTGGGCAGGACGGCGTTCTGGTGCTGCCGACCGTTCCGGGCGCGGCCCCGCTCAAGGCCGCACCGTTCGAGGATTTGCAGAACTGGCGCGAACGTGCCTTAAGGCTGCTGTGCCTCTCCGGCCTGTCCGGCCTCCCGCAGATCACGCTGCCGCTGGGTTCGGTCGACGGCGCGCCCTTCGGCCTCTCGCTGCTGGGACCGACGAATAGCGACACACAGTTGATGGCACTGGCCGCACGCATCCTCGCGGCCCGGCGGAAAGGCTGATGACATGGATACATTGACGCGCATGCGCGCCTTCATCGACGTGGTCGAGGCCGAGGGGTTTTCGGCGGCGGCGCGCAAGATCGGCCGCTCCAAGGCGCTGCTGTCAAAGTATGTGCGCGAACTGGAGGACGAACTCGGCGCGCTGCTGCTCAACCGCACCACGCGCCAGTTCTCGATGACCGAAGCCGGCCATACCTATTACCGGCGCGCCTCGGAAATCGTGCGCGAAGTGGACAGCCTCGCCGACGCGGTGCGCGAATCCTCCGGCGACGTGCGCGGCAGGATCAAGCTTTCGGCGCCGCGCACCTTCGCCGACGCGCCGATCGGCCAGTCGCTGATCGACTTCGCCAAGCAATACCCCGATATCGTGCTCGACATTCAGCTCGACGACCGCTTCGTAGATCTGGTCGAGGAAGGCTTCGACCTCGCTGTCCGCATCTCGCGACTGGAGAACTCTTCGCTGATCGCAAGGCGCCTGGCGCCCTTCTCGATAAGGCTCTGTGCTTCTCCCGAACTGATCGCCAGGCATGGCATGCCGACGCGGCCGCAGGATCTGGGCCGCATGCCCTGCATCATCGACACCAACGGCCGCGGGTTGAACAACTGGCCATTCAAGGGCGACAACAACGATCAGCTGAGTGTCGCGGTGTCGGGCCCGGTCGAGGTCAACAGCCCGATGGCGGCGCGGGCCGCGGCCGTGTCTGGACTTGGATTTTGCATCCTGCCGGACTTCATCGCCGCGCCCGACATCGCGAGCGGCCGCCTGGTGACTGTGATGGATGACCGCATCCTGTCGGGCGGCGGCATTTTCGCCGTCTATCCGCATCGGCGTTATCTGCCTGCAAAGGTTCGCGTTTTCGTCGACTATCTGGTGCAGTGGTTCAAGGACAAGTGAACGGCCTTACCCGTCCGCACCCCCCGGCAGTCCCAATTTCGCCCCCTTTCTGGTAACTGTCGGGATTCTCCGAGGGCCCATGGATTCGCGATCAAGAATGCACCTGAAAAGGCGAGCTATCGTGCTGGCTGCGGCACTGGCCGCGACATTCGCCGCCGTCGACCCCGCCGAAGTGCACCCGCACGTCTTCGCCGAGGCCCGCCTCGACGTCATCCTCACCCCGGATCACCAAAGCGTGAAAGCGCTGCGCCATCTGTGGCGCTTCGACGAGCTGTTTTCGAGTACGGTGCTGATGGAGTTCGACAAGAACTCCGACCTGAAACTCGACGCCAACGAGCTGAAGGATGTCGCGGACACCGTTCATGCATCGCTGGCCGACTACAACTATTTCCAGCTTGTCACGGTCGACGGCAAGGACGTGCCGATGACCCCGCCGCCCCATCTGATGGCCAATTTCGAGAATGACCAGCTGATCATTCTGTTCGAATCCGAACCGAAGAAGCCGATCAAGCTGGCCGGCAAGATCGATATCGGCGTCTATGACCCGACTTTCTACACGGCGATCGACTTTACCGAGGACGCCAACATGAAGGTCGACGGATTGCCCCCGAACTGCACCAGCAAGGTCATTCGTCCCGATGCCGACGAGGCGATCGCCGAAAACCAGAAGACCCTGACGGACGCTTTCTTCAACGACCCGACAGGTACGGACATGAGCAAGATCTTTGCCACCAAGCTTGAACTGAACTGTCAACCAGAAGGATGACTCCAGTGACGAAACCGTCCCTGCGTCTGGCATTCGGCCTGTTGGCCGTCACCTTTGTGATGGTGCATTTCGGCGGTACCGCCTATGCGAAGAGCTCGCTCGGCATCGGCGTCAATGACGGGATGGCGCCCACTGCCACCGGTCCGTTTGCCCACATTCTGATGTGGGTCTATCTCCGCCAGATGGAATTCAACCAAGAGTTGGGAGCGGCAATGAAAGCGATGCGACAGGATGGCAGCAAGGTCTGGCTGCTCATCGGGCTGTCCTTCGCCTATGGCATTTTTCACGCCGCCGGCCCCGGTCACGGCAAGGCGGTGATCTCGTCCTACATGGTGGCCAATGAAGTGGCGCTGCGGCGCGGCATCCTGTTGTCCTTCGTCTCCGCGCTGCTGCAAGGGCTGACGGCGGTCGTGGTCATGCTGCTTGCCTATTTCGTCCTGCGCGGCACCGCGATTTCGATGACGGACGCCACCTCGTTCATGGAGATCATGAGCTATGTCTTCGTCACCCTCTTCGGCGCCTGGCTTTTGTGGCGCAAGCTCGGCCCGTCCATCCTGCGCCTGTTTGGAAGAGCGCCGGCCTACAGCCTGTCGGCCGCCCATGCCGGCCATTCGCACGGCGGACATTCTCACGCGGGCCATTCTCACGCCGGTCATTCTCATGCGGCCCATGCCCATTCGGCGCCTGTTCATTCCCGTGCCCTTCACGCGCATGACGATCACGACCATGCGCATGGCCATTCGCACGACCATCACGACCATGGCGCGCGCGATCACCATGACCACAGCGCCCACGACCATTCCCACGAAGACCATGCTCACCACGATCATGCGGCGGGCGAGGTCTGCGACACATGCGGCCATTCGCACGCGCCCGATCCGGCACTGCTTTCCGGTGACCGTTTCGACTGGCGCACGGCCTGGACGGCGGTGGCGGCGGTCGGCATCCGCCCCTGCTCCGGCGCGCTGATCGTGCTCAGCTTCGCCCTGCTCAACGGGCTCTGGCTCGGCGGCCTGTTGTCGGTGCTCGCCATGTCGCTGGGCACCGCCATCACTGTCTCTGCGCTGGCGACGCTCGCGGTGACCGCCAAGAACTGGGCGGTGTATTTTGCCGGCGACGGGCGCATGGGCAACCGCATCCACTCCATCGTGGAAATCGGCGGCGCCGCCTTCGTCTTCCTGTTCGGCCTGCTGCTGCTGTCGGCCAGCCTGACGGGCAGCGTCTGATCCACCCGAAGGTGCGTTGAGGTTCAGGCCGGCATCACCTGAATATCAATTCACCTTGCCGCCCAACTCATCTTCGATGTGCGCGCGGATGATCTCGTCGAAACTCGTCTCGGCGGCGAAGCCAAGCTGCCTCGAGCGCTTCGCCTCGAAGCGGGTCGGCCAGCCCTTGACGATCGCCCAGATCGTCTCGTCGGGCACCTCGCGGATGAGACCCGCCACCTTGGCGCCAGTGATGCGCTCAAGCGCTTCTATCTGCTCGCCGACGGAGACACCGACGCCCGGCATCGTCAGGTTGCGGCGCGGTCCGACGGCATCACCGTCGATCTCGGCCGCATGGATGAGGAAATTGACCGCCGAGCGCGGGCTGGCGTGGGTATGCACGACCGAGCGCGGCACCGGCAGGATCGCCTCCTGCCCGCTCAGCGGCTCGCGGATGATGCCAGAGAAGAATCCCGAGGCCGCCTTGTTGGGCTTGCCCGGCCGCACGCAGATGGTCGGCAGCCGGATGCCGATGCCGTCGAAGAAGCCGCGCCGCGTGTAGTCGGCCAGCAGCACCTCGCTCATCAGCTTCTGCGCGCCGTAGGACGTCAGCGGCGTCGGATGGAATTCATCCGGAATGATCTCCGGGAACGGCGCGCCGAACACGGCGATCGACGAGGTGAAGACGACGCGCGGCGAAATGGCCGCCAGCCGGATCGCGTCGAACAGCGCGCGCGTGCCATCGAGATTGACACGATAGCCGAGGTCGAAATTGGCCTCCGCCTCGCCGGACACCACTCCGGCGAGATGAAACACGACATCGGGCCGCGACGCCACAAGGCTTTCCGAGGCGCCGGCGGATGCGAGGTCGCCGGTATGGTTGGTGATGGTCACGCCTTCCATGGCCGCCGCCTGCGGCGGCACGATGTCATGCAGGTCGAGTGCGGTGATCTTGCGACCGCGCAGCGTGCCGTCCTTTGCCAGCCGGGCAATGAGCTTGCGGCCAACCATGCCTGCCGCGCCAGTGATCAGGATGCGCATGTCGAAGACCCTTATTTGTCCCGGTTTTTACGCTGGCTGCGGCTACGCAGCCAGAACACAGCAAAGAAGCCGAACAGGAAGATGACGACCACGACGCCGGCCAGAATGCCGGAGACGCTGCCCGCCGCGAGCATCACCTTCGGCAGATTGTAGGCGGCAACGCCGAACAGAAGCATGATCCAAAATGCCGCGATCGCCGCATTCCTGGTGTCGCGGTCCATCAAGCGGCCTCATGGGGGCTGCGGATCATCACCAATCTTTTCAAGGCCATGGAACTCCCGGCGCTAATGGTGGTGATCATGATGCGCGCCCGCATCATGATCATCATCGTGGTCTTCGTGGCCGTCGGCGCATTGGCCGAATTCAGGCTCCACCGTGGCATGGCTGATGTCATGCTCGGCGGCAAGCCGTTTCTTGATTGCGCCGACCGCCTTGTGGGCATCGACGCCATCGTCGAGGCAGGCGTGCAACGTCGCCATGTTGCGGGTGCCGTCGAGCGACCAGATGTGCATGTGATGCACTTCGCGCACGCCTTGCACCGATGCTTCGATATCCCCGGCGATCGCGTCGCGGTCGAGATTTGGCGGCACGCCTTCGAGCAGGACATGGGCGGCGGCGCGCATCAGCGACCATGCGGTGGACAGGATCAGCAGCGAAACGAGGACGGACAGGATCGGATCGATCGGGGTCCAGCCCGTCGCCAGGATGACCAGCGCCGCCACGATCGCCGCCGCCGAGCCCAGCAGGTCGCCGAGCACATGCAGGATGGCGCCGCGCATGTTGAGGCTTTCGCGGTCGCCGCCATTGAGCACGAGGAAGGAGCCAATATTGACCAGCAGGCCAAGGCTCGCCACCACCAGCATCGGTCCCGCGAGCACCGGCGCCGGCGCTTGCAGGCGGCCCCAGGCTTCGTAGACGATCCATAGCGCGATGACGAAGATGGCGATGCCGTTGGTGTAGGCAACCAGGGTCTTGACCCGGCCGAAGCCATAGGTGAGACGGCCTGTGGCCGGCCTGTCCGCGAGATGGAAGGCGTACCAGGCAAGGCCGAGCGCGACCGCATCGGCCAGCATGTGGCCGGCATCCGCCAACAGCGCCAGCGACCCCGTGAAGATGCCGCCAAGCGCTTCCGCGACCATGAAGCCGGCTGTCAGGCAGCCCGCGATCAGCACCCGCTTCTTGTCGGTCGCGCCATGGACATGCCCGGCGCCGTGATCATGTCCCTGCGAGCCATGGGCATGTGCCATTCGCCAACTCCTATCGGCCGGTTCCTACGCGCCGAACTCCACGCGGAAATCCTCGAGCCGCCGCTTCTGCTGGCCGTCGCCGTCGAAATTGGCCGGGTCGAGCCACGCCTCGTACGCCTTGCGCAGCGCCGGCCATTCCTTGTCGATGATCGAATACCACGCCGTATCGCGGTTTTCGCCCTTGACGATCAGATGCTGGCGGAAAATGCCTTCGAATTTGAATCCGAACCGCTCCGCCGCGCGCTTGGACGGCTCGTTGCGGTTGTTGCATTTCCATTCATAGCGGCGATAGCCGAGATCGTCGAAGATGTATTTCATGAACAGGAACTGCGCTTCCGTCGCCGCCGGCTTGCGCGACATGATCGGCCCCCAATAGATGTTGCCGATCTCGATGACGCCATAGGCTGGGTCGATGCGCATCAGTGTCTGGCGTCCCGCGACCTTGCCGCTGGCCTTGTCGATGACGGTGAAGAACAGCGGGTCCTGGCTGGCCTCGACCTTGTCCAGCCAGGGCTGGAAATCGGCGCGCGTCTCCGGCGGATAGTCGGGCAGCCAGGCGAAACGGCCGCCGACATCGGACACCGAGGACGCTTCATACAGGCCGTCGCCATGCTTTGCCGCGCTCAACGGCTCGAGCCGGACATACCGGCCATCGATGGCCCGGCGTTCGGGCCGTGGTCGCGGCTGCCAATCCTTGAGATTTTCAGACACCAAAAACTCCAATCCGTTTGACATTTGCTGGCCAAGGCTCACAAAAACGCAACCCAACAGTAAGAACCACACGGACGGGAAAAATGCTCCACACGATTTCGGCCTTCGACCGTCTCGGCGAGGAAAATGCCTTCGCGGTGCTTGCGCGCGCCACCGCTCTCGCGAGCCAGGGCCGCGACATCGTCAACCTTGGCATCGGCCAGCCCGACTTCAAGACGCCACAGCACATCGTCGAGGCGGCGATCAAGGCGCTGCGTGACGGCCACCACGGCTACACGCCGGCCAACGGCCTGCTGGCGACACGCGAGGCGGTGGTGCGGCGCACGCTGACCACCACCGGCATCGAGGTCTCGCCCGAAGCGGTGATGATCCTGCCCGGCGGCAAGCCGACCATGTTCGCGGCGATCCTGATGTTCGGCGAACCCGGCGCGGAAATCCTCTATCCCGATCCCGGCTTTCCCATCTACCGGTCGATGATCGAATTCACCGGTGCCGCGCCCATCCCCGTGCCGATGCGCGAGGAAAACGGCTTTGCCTTCTCGGCCGAGGAGACGCTGGCGCTGATCACGCCGAAGACCCGGCTGCTGATCCTCAATTCGCCCGCCAACCCGACCGGCGGCGTCACGCCGCGCGCCGAGATCGAGAAGCTGGTCAAGGGGCTGGAGAAGCACCCCGACGTCGCCATCCTCTCCGACGAGATCTACGATGTCATGACCTATGACGGCGAGACGCACCACTCGCTGCTCAACTACCCGGAAATCCGCGACCGGCTGATCGTGCTCAACGGCTGGTCGAAGACCTGGGCGATGACGGGCTGGCGCATGGGCTGGTCCATCTGGCCGACCGGCGACAAGGGCGCCCACCTCTACGACAAGGTGCGCAAGCTGGCGGTCAATTGCTGGTCCTGCGTCAACGCACCCAGCCAGTTCGCCGGCATAGCGGCCATCGACGGCCCGCAGGACGATGTCGACACGATGATGCGCGCCTTCGACCGCCGCCGGAAGATCGTCGTGGAAGGGTTGAATGCCTTGCCCAACATTTCCTGCATCACGCCCAAGGGCGCGTTCTACGCCTTCCCCAATGTGTCAAAGACCGGCTGGAAGGCGAAGAAGCTGGCATCCGCCCTGCTCGACGATGCCGGCGTGGCGCTGATCGGCGGCCCGGATTTCGGCATCCTGGGCGAAGGCTATATCAGGCTCTCCTACGCCAATTCCGAAGAGAATATCCTGCGCGCGCTCGAGCGGATCGGGGCATTCCTGGCGAAGTGAAGTCTAACGCATGTCGCCCAAAAGTGACCTCGGCTTTGGGAAGGCGACATGCATGAAAACAACGACGTAAAGCGCGGCGAATCCGTTTCAACGCGACGCGCTCTAGAAGGTCCAGGACTGCGGTCGACGTCCCGGATGCTCATGATGGAGAAAAAGGGGGACCCTGGATGTTCTATGCAATCCTAGCCTATCACGTGGAAGGCGCGATCACGGCGATGACGCCGCAGGAAGATGCCGCGCTGATGGCCGACCTGCTGGAGATCAACACCCGGCTTCACGCGGAAGGCACGCTCGGGCCATCCGCGCGTCTGGGAGCGACGCAGGATGCCTGCACGCTGCGCGGCCCAGGCGATGGCGTGATCATCGACGGCCCTTTCGCCGAGACCAAGGAACAGTTGCTAGGCTTCTATATCGTGGACTGCGCTACCCGAGACGAGGCCATCGCGATCGCCCGCGATCTGCGCCGCGTCAACGTCACCGCCGTCTACGAGATTCGGCCCGTCCTGCTTTTCAAGCCTGGCGTGCCGCTGGCCGGCAGATGAGCCGGCGGCTGATGCCCCCACCAATACGTGTCGCCTACCCGCGCCCGACGAACGGCATCTTGGTCGCCATCACCGTCATGAACAGCACATTGGCGTCGAGCGGCAGGCTGGCCATATGGAGTACGGCGTCGGCGACACGCTGAACGTCCATCACGGCTTCGGCGGCGATCGTGCCATTGGCTTGCGGCACGCCGACCGTCATCGGTTGCGCCATGTCGGTCAGCGCATTGCCGATGTCGATCTGGCCGCAGGCGATGTCATAGGGCCGGCCGTCCAGCGCCAGCGTCTTGGTCAGCCCGGTGATGGCGTGCTTGGTTGCCGTGTAGGGAGCCGAGCCGGGCCGCGGCGCATAGGCCGACACCGAGCCGTTGTTGATGATGCGGCCCCCCATCGGCTTCTGCCGGCGCATGGCGCCGAAGGCGGCGCGGGCGCATAGGAACGAGCCTGTGAGATTGACGCCGAGGACATCGTTCCACACCTCGACCGGGATCTCGTCGATCGGCGTCGACTTGTAGCCCATGCCCGCATTGTTGAAGAGCAGGTCGACCCGGCCGAAGGCCTCGATCACCTGCCGGAACATGGCGTCGACATCGTCGGCCTTGCTGATGTCGCAGGCAACGGCCAATGCCTTGGCCTGCGTCGGTCCGGCCTCGTCGATCGCGGCGTCCAGAACAGGCTTGCGACGTCCACAGAACACCGTGTTCCAGCCGGCCTTGAGCAACGCGGTTGCCACGCTCTTGCCGATGCCCGTGCCGGCGCCGGTGACGATGGCTGTCTTGTGATCTGTCATGACTGTCCTCCGAGACCGTCCAGCCATCGCAAATGATGGCGGCCATGACAAGTCAATCTGGATGGGCCAATCTGGGCGGGGGCCTCCGACAAAAAGGGCGGTCATTGGCGACCGCCCTGATCTGAACCAGCTTGGGAGGAGGAAAAGCCGATCCGACTGTGTAGAATGATGCGCTTGCTAGGTTAACGAAAGGTTAACGCGGACAAGGGCACCTGTGCCGATTTGGCTACCAGCGTGGATTGGGCGAGGTTCCGGTCCTGGCAGGCACCTTTGCCGCCGACACCGTCGCCTCGACATGGTCGACCAGCGCATCCGGCAGGCCGAGGCGGCCGGCGAGCAGGTCGAGATAGCCGCGTTCGGCGCGCGTGTCCGGGTCGATGGTCAGGCGCGACGCCGTGTAGAGTTCGAGCTTCTGCGCGTCGGTATGGGCGCCAGCCACCAGCGTATCGAGATCAAGCGGCCGCTCCAGTTCCGCCATCAGGAATTTCTCGGCGTCGGGACCGATGCCGGCAAGGCTGAGCTTGCCGGCGATCTTCTGGCGCTCCTCGTCGTCGACATGGCCATCCGCCTTCGCCGCGGAGATCATCGCGCGTATCAGCGTGAGCGTGAATTCATCCTCGCCCTGCGGGGCCTGTGACGGGTGGAAGGCCGTGTCCTTCGGCGGCGGCAGCAATTCCGGCTCGCCGGCGGCGGGCGCCTCGGCGGGGGCATTGCCGCTCTTGTAGTTCTGGTAGGCCTTGTAGGCGAGGCCGCCGATGGCGGCCAGGCCGCCGAGCCTCACGGCGGCACCCGTAACCTCACGACCGGCCCCGGTTCCAAGCAGCACGGCGGCAATCGCGCCGGCGGCCAGCGGGTTGTCCTTGGCCATCTGGACGGCCTGCCCCGCCTTGTCGCGAACCGTGGAGTCCGTTCCGGGAATTTGCGAGCCGAGCAGATCGTCGAGAAGCTTCTTGGGATCGAACATTCAGTGCCTCCAGATTTGCCCGGCCGAACGGGCAGGTTTCGAACGCCGAAGACGTAGGTCCCGCACGCTGACAATACAATGACGAACCGTCGCTCGACGTGCCGAAACCGGCTTCGATCTCGGGTATGTCCGGGTCCGACAGGAGTGCCGCCATGACCGGCAAGCCAGCGTGGTTCCCACGGTCTGGCGCGGCGGCTGATTGCCCGGCAATGGGCGGGGGACATTGATGGAATGGCAGCGCTTTTTTGAGCCCGATGACGTTATCGACAGCGGCGAGGAACAATTGATGCACTGCCGGGAAGAATCCGGCCCTATTTGCGAAGTTCACCGCGACAAAAATTTGCTTCCGGAATTCAACGCGCGGCCATCATCAATCGGGACTTGGGGCTTGCGTCAACCAGACTCCCCGACGGACGACAACGACCGAGGTCGCCCGCCGGCAGCGCGACGGGAGATGGCTTTGGGCCATCCATCGATTCTCTGTCGCGTAGCCTGAACTAGCTGCCGATATGCGGGCCCCTGCCCTGCGCCTGCGCCAGTTCGACCTGGCGCTGGCGCTCGGCGTAACGCTGGCGATCCTCATCCGAACGGCTGTCGAAGCAGTGCGGGCACGAGACGCCGGCGGCAAATTTCGGCGACTGCCGGTCCTCGCCTGTCAACGGATGCCGGCAGGCGCGGCACAGTTCGGCCTCGCCTTCCACCAGGCCATGGGACACCGAAACGCGCTCGTCGAACACGAAACATTCGCCCTGCCACAGGCTTTGTTCGGCAGGCACCTCTTCGAGGTATTTCAGGATCCCGCCCTTGAGATGGAACACGTTCTCGATGCCAAGCGCCTTCACATAGGCCGTCGCTTTTTCGCAGCGTATGCCGCCTGTGCAGAACATGGCGATCTTTCGCCCCTCCAGGTCACCGCGATGCGCCTCGACCCAGGCCGGAAATTCGCGAAAGCTGGCGGTTGAGGGATCGACGGCGCCCTTGAAGGTGCCGATCGACACTTCATAGGCATTGCGCGTGTCGACCACGATCGTATCCGGATCGGAAATCAGCGCATTCCAGTCGGCCGGCGCGACATAGGTCCCCGCGCTTTTGGCCGGGTCGATATCATCGATCCCCATGGTGACGATCTCGCGCTTCAGCCGCACCTTCATGCGGTGGAACGGCATTTCGGCAGCGCCACTGTATTTGACCTCGAGCCCGGCAAGGCCCTCGATGGATTCGAGATGTTCGACCAGCGCGGCGATGTCCGCTTCGCTGCCGGCGACAGTGCCGTTGATGCCTTCATGTGCCAGAAGCAGCGTGCCCTTGATGCCGCGTCCACAGCAGAAGGCGGCAAGCGGCGCCCGCAGTTCCTCGAAGGCGTCAAGCCGCGCGAACCGGTAGAGCGCGGCGACACGGATTGGGTTTGTTGGCGTGGACGAAGTCATTGCCATGCCAACTAGACGCTGGCGGCGACTGTTTCAAGGCTGGGCGCTTTCATCCGGCCGTCATCATCCTCGATGGTAATGGGCGAAGAGCCGTTCCGCGGCGCGTGACATCGCGACACGTTTCGTTTCGTGGACAGGAAAACACCCGTCTGCTAATCGGTTGAATTACCAGTAGACGCGGAGAGACAAAGTGCCCAGCAAGACCGAAAAACTCCTGTCGCTCCTCAATGGCCAGCCGGTGATCCCGGTGCTGAAGATCGCCAATGTGGCCGACGCGGTGCCGCTGGCGCGCGCGCTGGCCCGTGGCGGGCTGCCGGCGATCGAGATCACGCTTCGCACCGCCGATGCGCTGGAGGCGATCCGGCGCGTGGCAGGCGAAGTCGAGGACGCCATTGTCGGCGCGGGCACCATCCTGGACGCCCGGCAATTCGACGAGGCAGCAAGCGCCGGCTCGAAATTCATCGTCAGTCCCGGCATCACCCGCGAGCTCCTGGCGGCGGCGGGAGATAGTGATGTTCCGCTGCTGCCCGGCGCCATCACGCCCGGCGAAATCATGGCCGCACGGGAAGCCGGCTTGCGTTTCCTGAAATTCTTCCCCGCCGAACAGTCCGGCGGCATCGCCTCGCTCAAGGCATTTGCCTCGCCGCTGGCCGATGTGAAGTTCTGCCCGACAGGCGGCATCACCGGCAAGAACGCGGCCGACTATCTCAGCCTGCCCAACGTCGTCTGCGTTGGCGGTTCCTGGGTCGCGCCCGACGATATGGTCAAGGCGGGCAAATGGGACGAGATCGAAGCTCTGGCGCGCGCGGCGAGCAAGCTGGCGAAGTAACTCTTATCGCATTTCAAGCCGTATCATCTTCCGGCGCTCATTCATGTAACAAAAAACCCGGCCGACGAGCATCGACCGGGTTTCCATGAACCGATTTCGGAACGGTCAGTTACAAACCTTGACCTGTTCGACGACCTTGTGATGGTGGCGCCAATGCGTCACTGTCTGCATGTGGCAATGCTTTCTCATATGCATATGGTCATGGCGATTGACGACCATGGTATCGGCCTGAGTAGGGCCAATGGCCGCCGCGGCAGCCGCAAGCGAAATGAGCGATGCCAAGAGTATGTTTTTCATGGATTTCCCCGGGTTTGAAACAACAAGGATAGAACCCGCGAAACGGTAACGCGTTCCACGATCACGGGAATGTCAGACCGGCGTGACCCCGCCGGATACCGAGCGCTCGCAGCCGCTACATCACCCCCAGCGCAAAATCCGCGCCGGTCTTGCAAGCGCGGACTTTGAGTTTCGATCCGGCTCTTTAGTACTTGGGGTGGCAGACCCTGATCTTCTGCACCACCCTGTGGTGATGGAACCACCGGCTGACCGTCTTTATCCGGCAATGCCTTTCATGGGCATGATCGCCGACCCTGGCTATGGGGGCGGCCTGTGTCGGCGCAATGGACGCCGAAGCCGCCGCAATCGAGATGAGAGAGACCAACAGAATGTTTTTCATGGCTTTTTCCTGAGTTGAACGACAGAGGTAAAACCATCCTGACGACGCCTCGTTCCGGGGTCACGGGAATGTCAGCCGCGCGTGATGTCGGCGTCGCCAAGCATGCAATCGTGAAAAGACCCTGGAAACAAAAAACCGCGCTGGTCGCCCAGCGCGGCTTCGGGTTCGGACATCGGCAGCTTTACTTGGTTTGGAAGCGGGCGACCGAAAGGAACTTTACGGCATTGCCGGTGAACCGGTTGGCATCGGCCATCTGGTTGTCCGCCTGGAAGCCAGCGGTGTAGACCTCGCTCGGTGGCGTATGCACGATGTTGTAGGCGTAGCGGGGCCCGGTCGTCGAGCTGGTGGTGGTTGTCAGCGTCTCGCCACTGCCCAGCGCCCAGCGGGCAGCCTGCGGCGCGGCGGCAACAACCACGGCCTTCGGTCCGGGTTTCAGATCCCGCGCCGTGGCCCGTGACTCCTTGCGCGTCGTTTTCACGCCAGCGCCGATCGCCGCGACCGGATCCGTTCCGGCGGGGCGTGCGACGATCGCCTGGCGAGGCGATGCGGCATCGACGCCGTCCGGGTCGTTGAAGGCCGAGCGGGGTTCGGACAACGAAGCCACCTGATAGACCGCCGTCGCCGCTGGCGTTGGGGCGCTCGCTGCCTTGGACACCGAGGAAGCCGTCATTGCCGGTTGCGCATTGACCTGATCGAGAACGGCCTTGACCTCGTCGGTCCGGCCCGTGTCAGGCCGTGCTGTCGGCAGCACGGAGAACGCGTCGGTGGCGGTGTTGCCCTTCTCGGCCGTGTCGGCGAGAGCCAGCAGCACATCCTTGCTCGGCGGCGTCACATCGGCCGCGACCGCGGCCGGCGCGTGTTCGGGACGCCAGGTTGGCAGCGGCACGTTGTTGACCGCCACCTGCTTCTGATCCGGCACATCCGACTGATCAGCAGTAGCGAAAGGAACGTTTGCCGGCGCTTGCGCGGTCGCCACCGTCCGCTCGGTCGTGGCGGACGCATCGGCCACGGCGAATGGCACGTTCTGGGGCTGCTGGGCGCCGACATCGGCCTTCGGGCGCGGCGCGAAATCAGGAACGGGAACCTCGCGCGCCGGCAGCGCCGCGATGATCGTTTCCGGCGTATCCTGATCCGGCTCGTCAGCCGACGCGTCGGCAATCCGCGGAATCTCAGCGCGCTTGGCATCCTGCGGCGCCACGATGGCGATGCCCGGCAGGGCGTTCTTCGCGGCAGGCGCGGACTTCACCGCCCTGGGTGCGGGCGCGGGCTCGTCCGAAGCGACATCGGCGCTGTCGTCGGCCTCGTCGGAGCCGCCGCCAAACAATGAAGCGAGCAAGCCGCGGGATTTCTTGGCACCGCCGCCAGCGCTTGCCATTTCGATTGCGGGAGCGCCGGAACCGACACGCGACTTGTAGGCGGCGAGCGCCTGCTCATAGCCGGGCAGCGGCTTGCCGTCGCTCGGCACATGCAGCGTCTTGCCGTTCGGGAACACGCTGACCAGTTCCTGGCGGGTGATGCCGGGCCAATGCCGCACGTTGCCGACGTCCATGTGGACGAAGGGCGAACCCGACGTCGGATAGTAGCCGACACCGCCACCCTGCATCTTGAGGCCGATGTTGCGCAGCTTCTTCAGCGGCACGCCGGGAATGTAGAAGTCCATTGCTTTGCCGAGCATGTGCTGGCTCTTCTCGGCCACGCCCCGGCTGCGGCTGCGCAGCATCGAGTTCGTGGATGGCGAGCGATAGCCGCAGACGACCTGAATGTAATCGGTCGCCCCGCTTTCACGATAGGCTTCCCAGACCAGGTCCAGCAGGCGCGGGTCCATCTTGGTCGGTTCGTTGCGGCGCCAGTCGCGCAGGATGATGTTGATCTTGCGCAGGCCTTCGGGATCGTAGCGGCCATTGCGCTTGTAGACGATCTCCGCCTTTTCGTGCGTGTGCAGGTGATAAAGCTTCAGCGAACGCGTTTCGGCGCTGGCGCCGGTCGCGGCCGCGGCGAGGAAACCTAAGGCAATCACCATGGCTGCCAGCCATCTCGGCCAGACGCGCATACGGTAGGATCGCCCGTTTGTGTGTCGTTCGATTCTGTTCAAATCAAAAGGCCTTGCAGGCTGTCTTCTGTCCCCGGATTTCCCCAAAACAGATGCGTCAGGATCGCATCCGAATATCAACCTTAATGGTTAATCATCACTTATTGAAGCCGAAATGCGGTAACACCGTGGCGATATCCCGTCAAAAATTGTGTACAGCATTTCTTGGTAAACCGCTGGTTTAGATCATGTTTCGGCCGTTAGCCGTTACACGATCTGTTACCGCTTGCCTTAATGCGTGAACAGCAACGCGGCACCCTCGCGGCGCGATACGATCGTGCACGAAACTTACATCCTCAAGCTGGACTCAGCCTTGCGCTTGGAGATCAAGCCTAGGATGCGAGCCGTTCCACGCGGCCGGTTTCCGGGTCGATGCCGTGCTCCTTGAGCTTCCGGTACAGCGTCGAGCGACCAATGCCGAGACGGCGGGCGACTTCGCTCATCTGGCCGTTATAGTGATCGATGGCGAGCTTGATCATTTCGAGTTCGACATCGGCAAGCGCGCGCACATTGCCGCGCTCGTCCAGCGCCCGCAACGTTCCGAATCGCGGCTGGAGCCTGACCTGTTGATGAGGCTCGGCCACGACGATGCCCTCGCCCGGGCGGGTGCCGTCGTCACCCCGGTGGGTGTCCGCGGGCAAAGGAGCCTCCGGCCGCGCGCCATGCGCGTCGAGATTGACCGTACCGCTGACCTGCGCGCGGATCTGCGGGAACTCTTCCTCGGTCAGCACATCGCCATCGCAGAGCACCGAGGCGCGGAAGACGGCATTTTCGAGCTGCCTTATGTTCCCCGGCCAGTCATAGGCCTGCAGCATGGCAATTGCCCCAGGTGAAATGCCCTGCAGCCGGTGGCGGGCATCGGCCGGCGCCACCTTCTCCATGAAATGCTCTACTAGGTAGGGGATGTCGTCGCGACGGTCGCGCAGCGGCGGCACGAAGATCGGATAGACATTGAGTCGGTAGAACAGGTCCTCGCGGAACTTGCCATCCTTGACCTGCTGCAACAGGTTGCGGTGCGTCGCCGAGATCAGCCGGATGTCGACCCGGACGGTCGAGCGCCCGCCGACCGGATCGACTTCGCCGTCCTGCACGGCGCGCAGCAATTTGACCTGCACGTCGAGCGGCAGGTCGCCGATCTCGTCGAGGAACAGCGTTCCCGAATGCGCTTCGACGAACTTGCCGGTGTGCTTCTCGGAGGCGCCGGTGAAAGAACCCTTCTCGTGGCCGAACAGGATGGACTCGACCAGATTGTCGGGAATGGCGCCGCAATTGACGGTAACGAAGGGCTTCGAACGACGGTCGCCGGTCCCCTGAATGGCGCGCGCCACCAGTTCCTTGCCGACTCCGGATTCACCTTCGATCAGGATCGGAATGTTGGAGGCGGCCGCCTTCTGGCCAAGACGGATCACGCGGTCCATCGCCGGGCTGTGCGTGATCATGTCCTTGAAGGTCAGATGGCCGCCCTTGCGACGCGACGTGCGCCGCACCTCGCCCTCGACCGCCTCGACCTTCAGCGCATTGCCGATCGATGCCTGCAGCTTGTCGGGCGAGGCCGGCTTGACGACGAAGTCGAAGGCGCCGTGGCGCATTGCCGAAACGACCGTATCGATGCCGCCCTGCGATGTCTGCACGATGACCGGGATGTGGATACCGCGTTCGCGCATCGCCTTCAGCACGCCGATGCCGTCGAGGCCAGGCATGACGAGATCGAGGATCACCACTGAAACGTCGCGCGCGCCGGGACCGTCCAGTACGTCGAGGCCGGCCACGCCGCCGTCGGCGACGATGGCCGTGTGGCCGAACTTCGTCACCGCCCCCTCGAGCAGCCTGCGCTGCACGGGATCATCATCGACTATGAGTATGGAACCTGTCATGATTGGTGAACAACGCCCGCCCGAGGAATTTTGCCCTGTGGATCATCTTGGCACAGGGTTCTAAATAAGGTTTCAAAAAACCCGGTGAACGAATTCCTTAGGATTTGACGGGCTTCCTGCTCCTCCCTTTTAATCTTGATTCTGGAAGGTATTGGCGATGCACACGGTTTCGGCTCGGCGGCTTGCGCCATCGGCATCCGGTCAGGGTGCTGCTGCGCTCGGCAATCTGCCGGAATGGAATCTCAACGATCTCTATGCCGGCATGGACGCGCCGGAACTGAAGCGCGACATCGCCAGGGCCGCCGCCGACGCGACCGGCTTCGAGAACCGCTGGAAAGGCACGCTCGCGGCCGAGGCCGCGCGCGGCGCCGAAGGCCGGCTGGGCGAAGCGCTCAAGGCCTACGAGGGGCTGGAGGAACTGATCGGCCGCATCGTCTCCTATGCCGGGCTGGTCTATGCCGGCAATACGGCAGACCCGCAGCGCGCCAAGCTCTACGGCGACATCCAGGAGAAGATGACTGACGCTAGCGCGCATCTGCTGTTTTTCGCCCTCGAACTGAACATGATCGACGATGCCGTGATCAACAGTGCTCTCGCCGCCGATCCGGTCTTCGGCCATTACCGGCCGTGGGTGCTCGACCTGCGCATGGACAAGCCCTATCAGCTCGAAGACCGCGTCGAGCAGCTTTTCCACGAGAAGTCGATCACCGGGCGCGGTGCCTGGAACCGGCTGTTCGACGAGACGATGACCGACCTGCGTTTCGACATCGACGGCGAGGAGACGACGTTGGAGCCGGCGCTGAACCGCCTGCAGGATGGCGATGGCGAGGTGCGCCGCCGGGCGTCCGAGGCGCTGGCGGCGACCTTCCGCAAGAACCTGCGCACCTTCACGCTGATCACCAACACGCTGGCCAAGGACAAGGAAATTTCCGACCGCTGGCGCGGCTTCAAGGATATTGCCGATTCACGCCATCTCGCCAACCGCGTCGAGCGCAGCGTCGTGGACGCGCTGGCGCTGGCTGTTCGCGAAGCCTATCCGCGCCTGTCACACCGCTACTACGCGATGAAGGCGCGCTGGCTCGGCATGGACGCGATGAACCACTGGGACCGCAACGCCCCGCTGCCCGAGACCCCACAGGCCGTGATAGGCTGGGATGAAGCCCGGGACACGGTACTGTCGGCCTACCAGCGCTTTTCGCCCGACATGGCGGAGATCGCCCGGACCTTCTTCGACCGAAACTGGATCGATGCGTCGGTGCGTCCGGGCAAGTCGCCCGGCGCCTTCGCGCATCCGACCGTGCCGTCGGCGCATCCTTATGTGCTGCTGAACTACATGGGCAAGCCGCGCGATGTGATGACGCTGGCCCATGAACTCGGCCATGGCGTGCATCAGGTGCTGGCCGCCGGCCAGGGCGCTCTGATGGCCTCGACGCCGCTGACGCTGGCCGAGACCGCGTCGGTGTTCGGCGAGATGCTGACGTTCCGCTCGCTTCTCGACCAGACCACCGACAAGCGCGAGCGCAAGGCGATGCTTGCCCAGAAGGTCGAGGACATGATCAACACGGTGGTGCGCCAGATCGCCTTCTACGAATTCGAGCGCAAGGTGCACGCAGAGCGCAAGAACGGCGAACTGACCTCCGACAAGCTCGGTCAGTTCTGGCTGGAGGTGCAGGCCGAGAGCCTCGGGCCAGCGATCAGGCTGCGCGAGGGGTACGAGGTCTTCTGGACCTATATCCCGCACTTCATCCACTCGCCTTTCTACGTCTACGCCTACGCGTTCGGCGACTGCCTGGTGAACTCGCTCTACGCGGTCTACCAGAATGCCGAGCGCGGCTTCCAGGACAAGTATTTCGAGATGCTGCGCGCCGGCGGCACCAAGCATCACTCGCAGCTCCTGGCGCCTTTCGGCCTTGACGCCACGGACCCGGCTTTCTGGCAGATCGGCCTCGGCGTGATCAGCGGCCTGATCGACGAACTCGAAGCGCTGGACCGTTAGCGCATACGACAGGAACGGCATCGGTGGGCGATGCTCGAATAACCATCTCGCGCAGCCCACTTGCCAAGACGAGCGGCCGAACAGTTTAGCCGGAATGCATGCCGTGAACCGGTCTATTCTTGCTCTAAATATTTGTTCTTGAATAACTCTCCCCGAACGTTTTCCGATAGCTTTCCGCAAGCTCTATGATAGCCTCCGCCCTCAAGCTCAGCCGGAGCGCGTGCGGATCGGGCCGAGGATTTGTCCGCCGACCGCGGCGTTCAGGCAGACGCGACAATGGGCCGTCGGCTATGGCAAGCAAGGCCGATCACCGACAGCTCGATCGAAGCCGGCAGTTCCGCGAACCGCGGAACCACCATCGAATGGTCCTTCGCCGAACGTCATGACCCCATGCCACGGCAGACGGATCCGACTGGAGAGAGAAAATGGGAATTTTCTATTTGCTCGTGGCGTTCCTGGTAGGTGTGTTGGTGGGCTGGTTCATCTGGGGGCGTCTGCGCGGCGAACTCGATAGCCTGCGTGGAGATCTCGATCGTACGCGTAGCGAGCGCGACAGGCTGCGCGCCGACAGCGACCGCCTGACCGGCGAACTGGACGCATGCGGCAAGACCCGCGCCGATCTCGAGCGCCGGTTGCGCGAGGCGCAGGGAGCCCCTGCCGCCAGCACGCCCCCAGCGGCAAGTACAGGGCCCGCGAAGGCGGCAAGCCAGGCACCGGCTTCCGTGACGTCGAGCCCCGCACCGGCCAAGCCCGCTCCTGCCAAGCCCGCTCCTGCCAAGCTTGCACCTGTAAAGCCTGCTCCTGCGAAGCCTGCACCTGCGAAGCCCGCTACCGCGACAGCCGCTCCGGCCAAGCCTGCTCCGGCAAAGCCGGCAGCCAAATCCGCGGCGGCAAAAGCCGCACCGACGGCGGCGGTGTCGAAGGCAAGCGCGGCATCGAAAGCAAGCGCGCCGAAAGCAGCCGCACCGAAGCCGGCAGCGGCGAAGCCCGCACCCGCCGTCAAGAAGGCAGCACCGGCGGTTGCCAAGGCCGCGACAACCAGCAAGCCTGACAATCTGCGCCGGCTGATCGGCATCGGCCCGGTCAACGAAAAACTGCTCAAGGGGCAAGGCGTAACCACCTTTGCCCAGATCGCCTCGTGGACGACCGCCGATATCGAGCGGATCGAACATGCCCTGCAATTCGGTGGCCGCGTCGAGCGCGAGCATTGGGTTGAGCAGGCCAAGCTGCTTGCTGCCGGCGACGAAAAGGAATTCGCGCGCCGCTTCCCGTCAGCGGGAACGTCCAGCAACACCTGAGCTGTCCGCCGGCATAGTCCGGCAATCCGGCGGCGCCCCTTGGGTGCCGCCGCCTCGACGCAGCCGCTTGGCTTCTGCCGCAAGGCCGCCTTTGCGTCTCTCGACGCCGCTCCCTCGATTGCGCTGAAACGGGTCCCCATATAGAGCGGTCGACGTCTTCATCGACCGCAACACCCGAGTGCCATGTCCCTGCCCTCCGCAATCTTTCGCAATGATGAGAGCGCGCGCCAGCTCGTCTTCGACCGTCCGGCCGACATCATCGTGGCTCGTGGGCCAGAGGATTTCGAGGCCGCATTCCAGGCTGCGCAGGCCGCGCACGAGGCCGGCAAATGGCTGGCCGGCTATGTGTCCTATGAGGCCGGCTACCTGCTGGAGCCGAAGCTGGTTCCGCTGCTGCCGGGAGGACGCCGCGCGCCGCTTGTCTGCCTGGGAGTCTTCGATGCGCCGGTCGAGGAAGCCGTCATGCCCACCGGCGCGGCGACGAGCAACGGCCCGATATTCGACGCAAGGGCGAAATGGTCGCCGGCCGACTATGAAAAACGCTTCTCCCGGCTTCATCGGCACATCCGCGAAGGCGATTGCTATCAGGCCAACCTCACCTTCCCGATCCATGCGCAATGGTCGGGCGATCCGCTCGCCGCCTTCGACGCGCTGACCGAGCGCCAGCCGGTCAAGTACGGCGCCCTGATCGCGCTCGGTGATCCCATCGTCCTGTCGCGTTCGCCTGAACTGTTCTTCGAAATCGACGCCACGGGCATGATCGAAACGCATCCGATGAAGGGGACGGCACCGCGAGGCGCGACTCCCGAGGAGGACAAGACGCTGAAGGAATTCCTGCGCAACGACGAGAAGAACCAGGCCGAGAACCGGATGATCGTCGATCTCCTGCGCAACGACATCTCGCTGATCAGCGAGGTCGGCACGCTGGAAGTGCCCGCGCTGTTCCGCATCGAAAGCTACCCGACCGTCCACCAGATGGTCAGCGACGTGCGGGCAAGGCTGCTGCCCGGCCTGACCATCCGTCACGTCTTCGCGGCGCTGTTTCCCTGCGGCTCGATTACCGGCGCCCCAAAAATTCGCGCCATGGAAATCCTGCATGGTCTTGAAGGCACGCCGCGAGACGTTTATTGCGGCGCTACAGGCTGGATCGCGCCAGGGGGCACGATGCGCTTTTCCGTGGCGATCCGTACCATCTCGCTCTTCTCCAGCGGCGAGGCCGTCTACAATGTCGGCGGCGGCGTCGTCTTTGATTCGACGGCTGAGGAGGAGTATCAGGAGTGTCTGCTCAAGGCGCGCTTCGCGACGGGAACAAAGCCGGCTTCGAGCTGATCGAAACCATGCGCTGGCAGCCGGATTCCGGCTTCCTGCGCCTCCAACGCCATCTCGCGCGTCTCCATGCTTCGGCAACGGAACTGGACTTCGCCTTTGATCCGGTGAGGATCGCCGACGCCCTGAAACAGGCTGTCGGCGGCTCCAGGGCCGCGATGCGCCTGCGCCTCGTTCTGTCCGATGGCGGCCACGTCACTGCCTCGGCACAGCCTTACGAGCAATCCGTCGCCGACAAGGTCTGGCGGCTGCAGCTTGCACGCACGCGGCTCGATTCGGCCGACACGCTGTTGCGTCACAAGACCAGCCGGCGCGATGCCTACCAGCGGGCGCGGGCCGAATTCCTGATCAGCCAGGCCGACGAGGTTGTGCTGTCCAATGAGCGCGGCGATATCTGCGAGGGCACCATCACCAACATCTTCGCCGATTTCGGCGACGGCACGCTGGCAACGCCCCGGCTCGATTGCGGCTTGCTGCCTGGCGTATTGCGCGGCGAACTGCTGGATGAAGGCCGGGCGCATGAAGCGGTCTACACATGGGACAAACTGAAATCCGCCAGGGCGATCTTCGTCGGCAATTCGCTTCGTGGCCTGATGCCCGCGAGGCTGGCCTGACACAGGTCACAAGGAGACCGTCCTGAGCGAGGCACGATACATCAGGCCAGGCGCCGGCGGACAATCATGAACCAGCACAAGACCGTGCCCACCCATACACCCTATGACGGTTCATCGAGATTGTTCAGCATCGGGCTAAAGCCGCTCGATCCCGCCGGATGGATCGAAGTCGACGACCACCTGCTGCCCTATCTCGCCGAGAAGCGCCGGCTCTACGCCGATATCCCCGAACGGGTCTTCGTCGAGGAAGACGGCACCCGCGACGCGCAGCGTGAAGTGCTCGACCTGCTTGTGGAACACCTGCCGGCGCATTTCCCCCAAACCCATCGCCGTAGCGGCGAAGGCGTCGAGTTGGTGGGTGCGGCCGGCAAACAGGACAGCGGCTTTGGTGCCGGCGGTTTCAAGGATGCGCCGCTGATCGCGGCTTCCCTTCTCGTCCAGGAAGACCTGATCCTGATGCGTCGCGACGACAGCGGCTGGCGGCTAGTCGCCGGCTCGCTGTGCTTTCCTTCATCATGGTCGCTGATCGAGAAATTCGGCCGGCCGCTGCAGGAGATCCACGCGCCGGTGCCGGGTTTCGGTCCGGGCACGCGTCCGGCGGAACTGATCAACCGCATGTTCGACGGTCTCCAGGGCCAGGCCGTCGAACGTTACAACTGGTCCATCCAGTCCGACAATGCGCTTTACCACCCGCTCTCCGACATCCAGCGCATCGACCGCGCCACCAACCGCCCCTCCCGGTTCCCGGACGGCGACATCAACGCCCACGCCTTCATTCGCGTCGAGCGGCAGACATTGCGCAAACTCCCGGCATCCCGCGATATCCTGTTCACCATTCGCATCCATCTCGACCCGCTGCGGGTTCTGGCTGGTCACCCCGACCGGGCAGCACTGGCGACGTCCTTTGCAGCGCAGCTGGAAGCCCTCGATCTCGCCCAGCTCGACTACAAGGGCATGACGTCCGATCGCGACCGGCTGGTCGCTGTCCTTAACAACATGGCCAGTGACGCCTAATGCATGTGGCCCAAAGTGACCTCGTTTTTGGGAGAACGACATGCATGAAATAAAGGACCCATGGCGCGTCGCATGAATCCGGTTCGACGCGACGCGCTTTAGCCGGTTGGCGCTTTTCGCTGGTTTGTGACAATGATCTGTGGTGTAGCGCTGGGTCGCCGGGCAAACGCCCGGCTTTTGCGCGTGTTTGCCCGGTCATCCGGGCTTTGAAGGAGTGCTCTATAAAATGGCGAATGAAAACTGGCCTGTTTACGGTGAAATCAGCGGCCCCGTGGTGATGATCGGCTTCGGCTCGATCGGCCGGGGAACGCTGCCGCTCATCGAGCGCCATTTCAAGTTCGACAAGTCGCTGATGACCGTCATCGACCCGCGCGACACCGACCGCAAGCTGCTTGACGAACGCGGCATCGCCTTCGTCCAGGAAGCGGTGACGGAGAAGAATTACAAGAAGCTTCTGACCCCGCTGCTGACCAAGGGCGCCGGCCAGGGCTTTTGCGTCAACCTGTCGGTCGATACCGGCTCGGTGGATCTGATGCGGCTCTGCCGCAAGCTCGGCGTGCTCTACATCGACACCGTGGTCGAGCCCTGGCTCGGTTTCTATTTCGATACCGAGGCCGACAATGCCAGCCGCACCAATTATGCGCTGCGCGAGTCCCTGCTGAAGGAAAAGCACGACAACCCCGGCGGCGCGACCGCGATCTCCACCTGCGGCGCCAACCCCGGCATGGTCTCCTGGTTCGTGAAACAGGCGCTGGTGAACCTCGCCAACGATCTTGACCTGGAGTTCTGGGAGCCCGCGCAGGACGACCGCGAGGGCTGGGCCAAGCTGATGAAGAAGGTCGGCGTCAAGGGCATCCACATTGCCGAGCGCGACACGCAGCGCACCAAGAAGCCGAAGCCAATGGATGTGTTCTGGAATACCTGGTCTGTCGAGGGCTTCATTTCGGAAGGCCTGCAGCCGGCCGAGCTCGGCTGGGGCACGCATGAGACGTGGATGCCGAAGAACGCCAAGAAGCACAAGCACGGCTCCAAGGCCGCGATCTATCTGGAACAGCCCGGCGCCAACACGCGCGTGCGCAGCTGGTGCCCGACGCCTGGCCCGCAATACGGCTTGCTGGTGACGCACAACGAGGCGATCTCGATCGCCGACTTCTTCACCGTGCGCGGCAAGAAGGGCAAGGTTCACTATCGCCCGACCTGCCACTACGCCTACCATCCCTGCAACGACGCGGTGCTGTCGCTCAACGAGATGTTCGGCGCCGCCGGCAAGCCGCAGGCCGTCCACCATGTCCTCGACGAGAACGAGCTGGTCGACGGCGTCGACGAGCTCGGCGTGCTGCTCTACGGCCACGACAAGAACGCTTACTGGTACGGCTCGCAGCTGTCGCTTGCCGAAGCGCGCAAGCTGGCGCCTTACCAGAATGCAACAGGCCTGCAGGTCACCTCGGCGGTGCTCTCCGGCATGGTCTGGGCACTGGAAAATCCCGAGGCGGGCATCGTCGAGGCCGACGAGATGGACTACAAGCGCTGCCTGGAAGTGCAGTCGCCCTATCTCGGCCCGGTCAAGGGCTACTATACGGACTGGACACCGCTCCACAATCGGCCCGGCCTGTTCCCCGAGGACCTTGACGAAAACGATCCGTGGCAATTCCGCAACATCCTGGTTCGATAGCACCCTTGCCAGCATGCCTCACCGCCTTGCAATCACCCGGAAATCGGGTGATTGAAGGTGGCGGACATACGAGAGGATTTTCAAAAATGACGATTGCGCGCAAACTGCTTTCGGCCGGCATTGCCACGGCCATGGCTGTAGCCCTTGCCGCCTGCAACACGACCGGCCCAAGCGAACCGCCAATGGCGGCGGCGCCCAAGGGCGTTGAAGGTTCGTGGATCGATGCCAAGGGCACGGGTCTGTCGACCTTTGCCGGCGGCAATTTCACCACCGTGGCGACCGACACCGGCCAGAAGCTGTCCAACGGCAGCTACACCATGACCGGTGCCACATCGGTCCAGATCAATGGTACCTCGCTGATCCGCCAGACACCGGTCAGCTTCAACTGCCTGATGGTCTCCACCAGCCAGCTTAACTGCACCAGCTCCAGCGGCCAGAACTTCGTGCTGACCAGGCGCGGCTGAACACACGGTTCGTTTGACTTGAGAATGGCGGCCAATGGCCGCCATTCTTTTTTGTGTGGGCAAAAGTTACCCCGTTTTCTGCTTGCATCACCGGAAACGCGATGGGAACATGGCCGGAAAACCCGCTGTCGCATCGCAGTCAAGCAAGGGCGTTAAACGCCTCTGGTCAGGTCATCCGGGAGATGAAGATGAAGAAGATCGCCGCCATTGCCGCCCTTTCGGTATCCATGCTGGGCCTGTCGGCCGGCGCATCCTTTGCCGACTACACGCTGAACATCCTGCACATCAATGACTGGCACAGCCGCATCGAGGGTAACAACAAATACGAAACGACCTGCTCGGCCGACGAGGAGACCAAGGGCGAATGCATCGGCGGCGCGGCCCGCTTGATCACCGCGATCGCCCAGGAGCGCAAGAAGCTGGAGGGCCAGAACGTGCTGCTGCTCAGCGCCGGCGACAACTTCCAGGGATCGCTCTACTACACCACCTACAAGGGCAAGGTCGAAGGCGAATTCCTCAACGAGATGAAGTTCGACGCCATGGCGCTCGGCAATCACGAGTTCGACGATGGCGAGGCGGCCCTGGCGCCCTTCCTCGACATGATCAAGTTTCCGGTGCTGGGCGCCAATGTGAAGGCAAACGCCCAGTCCAAGCTCGGCGACCGGGTCAAGCCGTCGATCGTGGTCGAAGTCGGCGGGCAGAAGATCGGCATCATCGGCGCCGTCACCAACGACACGCCCGAGCTTTCCTCCCCGGGTCCCAACATCACCATCGAGAACGATGTCAAGTCGATCACCGCCGAGGTCGAGAAGCTGCACGCACAGGGCGTCAACAAGATCATCGCCGTGACCCATATCGGCTATCCGCGCGAGCGCGACGTCATCGCCAAGATACCGGGCATCGACGTCGTGGTCGGCGGCCACAGCCATTCGCTGCTGTCCAACACCGATCCCAAGGCCGAAGGTCCCTACCCGACGATGGTCGACAACCCCGGCGGCTACAAGGTGCCGGTCGTGCAGGCGGAGGCCTATTCGAAATATCTCGGCGAGTTCAAGGTGGTGTTCGACGACAGCGGCAAGGTCAAGGAAGCCAGCGGCAACCCGATCCCTCTCGACAAGTCGATCACGCCCGATCCTGCCGTGCTCGCCCGCATCAAGGAGCTTGGCGCGCCCATCGAGGCGCTGAAGAACAAGGAAGTCGCCGAGACCACCGATGTGATCGACGGCAGCCGCCAGAGCTGCCGCGTCCATGAATGTTCGATGGGCAACCTGGTTTCCGATGCTATCCTCGACCGCGTCAAGGGACAGGGCGTCGAGATCGCCATCTCGAATGGTGGCGGCCTGCGCGCCTCGATCGACAAGGGCACCGTCACCATGGGCGAAGTGCTGACCGTGCTTCCGTTCCAGAATACGCTGGCGACCTTCCAGATTTCCGGCAAGGATCTTGTTGCCGGCCTCGAGGGCGGCCTCAGCCAGATCGAGGACGGCGCCGGGCGCTTCCCGCAGGTTGCCGGCCTCAAATATTCCTTTGACAAGTCGGTCGCGCCGAATGCCGGCCGCCTCAAGTCGGTCGAGGTGATGGAGAACGGTGCGTGGACGCCGATCAATCCGGACAAGGATTATCTGGTCGCCACCAACAACTACGTCCGCCAGGGCGGCGACGGGTACAAGATCTTCGCCGAGAAGGGGAAGAACGCCTATGACTATGGTCCGGACCTCGAACAGGTGGTCGCCGATTATCTCGCCGCGCACCGGCCCTATACGCCCAGGCTCGATGGCCGCATTACCGAGATCGCCGCCACCGTCGCGGCGGCGCCAGCACCTGCCTCGGCGCAGCCGGCAAAATCGGCGGATGCGACACCCGCCCCGGCCACCGCACCCGCTCCTGCCCCGAGGGCGGAGCCTGCCAAACCAGCGGAGGCGGCTCCGGCAATGCCCGAATTGCCGACCAACTCCGGCGACATCGCCAACACTCCGCCGGCGGTATCGACTGAAGGAGCGCCACCGCCTCTAGTTCCTCCCGCCCAGCCGGCGCCCGTGGCTCCGGCGCCAGCCCCCGCACCTGCTCCGGTCGCGGAACCCGCCAAGCCCTCCCAAGCCGCACCGGCCGAAACCAGCCACGTGATTGTCTCCGGCGACACCTACTGGGATCTGGCCAGGAAGGCCTATGGCGACCCCACCAAGTGGAAAGTGATCTCCGGTGCCAACAAGGGCTACCAGCCGCATCGCCTCCCGCTTGGCGCGACCTTGACCATTCCGGCGAAGTAGACTCGCCCTCATTTCCGCGGAACACCCGCCTGGGCGACCGGGCGGGTGTTCCGCATCAAGGTGCGGCCACGCGCGGCATTGAAAGCACCAGCAATATCGCTAGGTTCGCGGTTTCGGAGAATCCTTATGACCCTGTCCACCGCCATCGACACCAAATCCGCCAAGGCTGTCGGCCCGCTGCCGGCCGGACATCCGCCGGTCAAAACCGGCAAGGTCGGGGTCATGCTGGTCAACCTCGGCACGCCGGACGGCACCGATTTCAAGCCGATGTGGCGCTATCTTCGGGAATTCCTGTCCGACCCGCGCGTCATCGAACTCAACCGCGCGATCTGGTACCCGATCCTCTACGGCCTCGTGCTGACCACGCGACCGAAGAAGTCCGGCGCCAACTACGCCAGAATCTGGAACCAAGAGAAGAACGAGTCGCCGCTGCGCACCTTCACCCGCGCCCAGGGCGAGAAGCTCAGCCAGGCGCTCGGCGATCTGCCCAATGTCGTCGTCGACTGGGCGATGCGCTACGGCAATCCATCGACCGAAAGCGTGGCGAAGAAGCTGGTCGAGCAGGGCTGCGACCGCATCCTTTCCTTTCCGCTCTACCCGCAATATTCGGCGACGACGACGGCAACAGCCAACGACCAGCTTTTCCGCGCCTTGATGAAGATGCGCGCCGCGCCCGCTGTCCGCAGCGTGCCGCCCTATTATGACGAGCCGGTCTATATCGAGGCGCTCGCCCGTTCGCTCGAGCAGCAACTGGCGGCGCTCGATTTCGAACCGGAGGTGGTCATTGCGTCCTACCACGGCATTCCCAAGCCGTATTTCGAGAAGGGCGATCCCTATCATTGCCATTGCCTGAAGACGACACGGCTGTTGCGCGAGCGGCTCGGCTGGGACGACAAGAAGCTGATCGCCACCTTCCAGTCGCGCTTCGGCGCACAGGAATGGCTGCAGCCCTACACCGACAACACGGTCGAGAAGCTGGGCAAGGAGGGCGTGAAATCGATCGCCATCCTCAATCCGGGCTTTTCGGTCGACTGCATCGAGACGCTGGACGAAATTGGCCGCGAAGTGGCCGAGACCTTCCACCATGCGGGCGGCGAGAGGTTCGCCCACATCCCCTGCCTCAACGACAGCCCGGAAGGCATGGCGGTGATCGAAGCGATGGTGCGCCGGGAATTGTCCGGCTGGGTCTGAGTGGAACCACCAGCACGCCGGGGCGTTGAGGCGCGCCTTCGGAGAATAGGATGCCCCGTAAACTCGACCTCAGAAGCGGCCGGCCCGTCTGGTCCGCCTATCGCGCACCCGCTGTACCGACGGACCCGCTGACGCGCGACGTCAAGACCGACGTCTTGATCGTCGGCATGGGTATCAGCGGCGCGATGATGGCGGAAGCGCTGACGAGCGATGGCCATTCGGTTGTCTGCATCGACCGGCGTGGTCCTATGAAGGGCTCGACACCGGCAACCACGGCGCTGGTGCAGTTCGAGATCGACCAGCCGCTGACCAAACTCTCGACGATGATCGGCAAGGCTTCGGCGCAACAGGCGTGGCGGCGCTCGCGTCTGGCCGTCTCCAATCTTGCCGCCCGCATCGATCGGCTTTCCATCAATTGCGGACCGACCCGCAGGCAGTCGCTCTATCTTGCCGGCACAGTGCTCGGCCCGTCCGACCTTCGAGACGAGGCCGATGCGCGACGCGAGGCGGGCATCGCCTCAACCTATCTGAGCCCCGGCCCGCTGGCCGAGCAGTTCGGTGTCGACCGCGATGGCGCCGTCCTCAGCCATGGCAACATCGCGCTCGATCCGCGCAAGCTCACGGCCGGACTGCTGCTCAAGGCGTTGGAGAACAAGGCGCGCTTCCATGCGCCTGTCGAAGCAACGGGGATCGAGGACAGCGCGCACGAAGTGGTCGTCGCCACCCGGGACGGCCCGACCATCACCGCCAAGCATCTGGTGCTGGCGACAGGCTACGAATTGACCGACATCGTGCCTGCCGCCGCCCACCAGATCATCTCGACCTGGGCGATCGCCACGCGCCCGCAGCCACGGAAGCTCTGGCCGGGCAGTGCGTTCATCTGGGAAGCTTCGGATCCCTACCTGTATATGCGCGCCACCGCCGACGGCAGGGTCATCTGCGGCGGCGAGGATGAGGACTTCGCCGACGAGACCCGTCGCGATGCGCTGCTTGCCGCCAAGAGCGAGCGCATCGCCGAAAAGCTTGGCAGGCTGTTCCCGCGGCTCGACACAAGGCCCCAATTCGCGTGGACCGGCTCCTTCGGCACCACCACCACCGGCCTGCCCTATATCGGGGCCATTCCCCGCCATCCGCGCATCCATGCCGTGATGGGCTATGGCGGCAACGGCATCACCTTCTCGCAGATCGCTTCCGAGATCGTATCGTCCTCCATCAACGGGCTGGACGATACGGATGCACCCCTGTTTGCCTTCAACCGCTGAGTGCAAACCGCAAAACAATCCCTCATCACCAGATTGTAACGCTGCTGAAACACACTTAAGTCTTTGGTGAGGTTGGTTGCGCGAGAGTGGCTCGCGCGGCCGGCATCCGAGGGAGAGCCAAATGAATTTCAGTGGTTTCGATATTGCGATTATTGTTCTCGCTTTCCTGATCGTGCTGGTGCTTTTCAAGGGCATCAAGACAATTCCGCAGGGGTATAACTATACGGTGGAGCGCTTCGGGCGTTACACCAGGACATTGACACCCGGCCTCAACCTCATCGTGCCTTTCGTTGACCGCATCGGCGCCAAGATGAACATGATGGAGCAGGTGCTGGACGTGCCGAGCCAGGAAATCATCACCCGCGACAACGCCATTGTCGGCGTCGACGGCATCGCCTTCTTTCAGATCCTCAACGCGCCGCAGGCGGCCTACCAGGTCTCCGGCCTGCAGAACGCCATCCTCAACCTGACGATGACCAACATCCGCACCGTCATGGGCTCGATGGACCTCGACGAATTGCTGTCGAACCGCGACGCCATCAACGAGCGCCTGTTGCGCGTCGTCGACGAGGCGGCGCATCCGTGGGGCATCAAGATCACCCGCGTCGAGATCAAGGATATCAACCCGCCGGCCAACCTCATCGAATCGATGGGCCGCCAGATGACCGCCGAACGTAACAAGCGTGCGCAGATCCTCGCCGCCGAAGGTCTCAAGCAGTCGCAGATTCTTGAAGCCGAGGGCCGCAAGGAAGCCGCCTTCCGCGACGCCGAGGCCCGCGAACGCTCCGCCGAGGCCGAAGCCCGCGCCACGCAGGTTGTGTCGGAGGCGATCTCCAAGGGCGACGTGCAGGCGCTGAACTACTTCGTCGCGCTGAAATACACCGAAGCGCTGGGCAGGATCGGCACGGCCACCAACAGCAAGGTCGTGCTGATGCCGATGGAAGCCTCGGCGCTGATCGGCACGCTTGGCGGCATCGGCGAGATTGCCAAGGAAGTCTTCAGGAGTGAAGGCACCGCGGGTGCAGCGAGACAGGCGGCCCGCCCGCCGGTGGTTCGTCCAAGCGACAGCTGAGATCACAGGAGCCGATCACGAAAAGCGGGAAACCGGTTTTCGGAAAGATCATGCCCAACAGGAAATAGGAGCACACTCCCATGCTCGACCGTATCGTTTCCGAACTCGGCCCGTGGAACTGGATGGTTCTGGGGTTCGTCCTGCTGGTGATGGAGGTCATCGCGCCCGGTGTCTTCATGCTCTGGATCGGCATCGCGGCAATTCTGATCGGCGTGGTTTCGCTGCTCATCTGGGACGCCGCTGTGTGGACATGGCAGGTCCAGGTTCTCGCTTTCCTGGTGCTGTCGGTGATTTCGGCCTTCGTCGGCAAGAAGCTGGTTGGCGGACGCAACATTCCCACCGACCAGCCGCTACTCAACCGGCGCGGCCAGCAATTGATCGGCCGCATGGCGACGCTTGCGGAACCGATCCGGGATGGCCGCGGCCGCATCAAACTCGGCGACACGCTGTGGCGCGTTTCCGGCCCGGATCTGCCTGCCGGCACGCAGGTGCGTGTTGTCGGTGCCGCCGATACCGATCTGGAGCTGACCGTCGAGCCGGTGTGAGGCCGCGGCATCGGTGCGGGAAATCCGACACTCGAGTCGGCACAACCGCGCATTTCGGGAACCGGTTGCCTCAGCATCAGATTCGATCGCTGCCGGCAATTGTCGACGGGGGATAGCTTTATCCGGCCGCTATCGCAGCCGCCTCGCTTTTGGCTTTTGTCAGGACGGCAGCGTCCCGCGCAACCGCGAAGCTCGCACAAAATGCATCAATGTGGCTTTGGCCCTCATCCGTCTCTCCGAGGGCGACAAGGGCCAGGCCCCAGGCGAGATCCGTTTGGACATGGTTTTCCAACGAGAACCGGCGAATCTCCGCCTTCGATAGTCGCTCGAAACTTTCAACAATGTCCCTCAGCGAAGTCATTCTGGACCAGTCCAGCTGGGCAGCATTGAAAGCTGCCAGGGCGGCGTGCTCCACCCGATGCGCGCGATCATTGTTACGGAACGAGCACCAGCTGGGAATTTCACCCGAGGAATCGATAGGATCGACACAGAGATCAAAATTCGCCGACTTCGCCGTTCGCTTCCAGCGAAGGCTTCCGCCTGTCAGGATTGGCACGAAGTCGATCGAGACCCCCCAACAGGCAGAAAAGGTAGCCCCTTTCATTGCCTGGAACTTGAGCATGCAGCGTATGTGGTCCGCCGGACTTCCAACCCAGGTCAAATCGCCTGCTCGTTGAAAGCTGGGGGCCATTTTACCCTCCAACACGCCGGCTATCATGTCGCCCAGCACCTCTCCGCGCTGGGGTGCGGGACCGGGGCCTCGCCGCCGGCCAAATCTTTCAATTAAGCTGGAGAAAATGCGGCCTCTCCACAACAATCATAACCTAAAGGTCCGCAATCAAAACTACCGACTACCGGTTAACGGACCAATACCGCGAACCCAACCGACGGGATAGCGCAAGTGTCGGCAATCCCGTGTTGCTGACACGTATGATTTATTATTGCATCGTGATCATGACAGCTTGGCCAGGATAGGCGCGCATCCGCCAACCGACTGGTCGCGTCCTTCGGGGCGATTTGAATTTTGGGTCCGAAACTACGCCGCGCCGATGCGCAGCAGGTCGTGGAGGTGGACAAGTCCGATCGGCCGCGTGCCCTCCACCACCATCAGGCTGGTGATGGCCGATGTGTTGATCGTCTGCAATGCTGTTGCCACCAGCGTGTCCGGCCTGGCCGTTTTCGGCCCTCTCGTCATGACCTGATCCACCGTCATCGCCAGAAGATCGCTGCCGATATGGCGCCTGATGTCGCCGTCGGTGATGATGCCGATCAGCGCTCCATCCGCTGACGTCACCGCCACGCAGCCAAAGCCTTTGCGCGACAGTTCCAGAATGGCGTCCTGCATGCCGGTGCCCGAGACCACCAGCGGCAGCCGCTCACCGACATGCATGATCTCGCGGATCTGCGTCAGGTTGGCGCCGAGTTGGCCCCCGGGATGAAACGTGCGGAAATGATCAGGCGTGAAGCCGCGTGCTTCGAGCAGCGCGATGGCCAACGCGTCTCCCATGACCAGTTGCAGCAGCGTCGATGTCGTCGGCGCCAGGCCGTGCGGGCATGCCTCCGGCACGCGCGGAAGCAGCAGCACCACGTCCGCGGCGCGTGCCAGCGCCGAGGTCTCCCCGGCGGTGACCGCGATCAGCGGGATGGAGAAGCGCCGCGAATAGGCGACGATGCCCTGGAGCTCCTTGCTCTCGCCCGACCATGACAGGGCGATGATGGCGTCATCCCTGGCGATCATCCCGAGGTCGCCGTGATTGGCTTCGGCGGGATGGACAAAGAACGCCGGCGTGCCGGTCGAGGCGAATGTCGCCGCGATCTTGGAGCCGATATGGCCGCTCTTGCCGACGCCGGTGACGATGACACGACCGCTGATCTTCGACACAAGGTCCACGGCCTGAGCCAAGGGCTCGGCCAACCCGTTTTCGAGTGCCGCGGCCAGCGCCGCGATGCCGGCTTGTTCGGTCGCCACCGTTCGCAGCGCCGAGGCAATCGAAGCCCGCCTGTCCAGCTGCTTCTTTTCTAGGGATCCCGCATGCATGGGAGATGCGATTAACGCTTTGCCGCGTTCGTGTCCAACGGAAATACCACGTGATGCATGTCGTGCCGGGTCTCGCCTGGCCTCATTTGCAGAAGCTCGGCGGCACGCACATGAGAAAAGAGGGCCATGAACAAGCCGCAAAAACCTTCCGAACATCAGCGCTTTAGCACGCTGGCCGGCCTGCGCCTCAACCCTCCGTTAACCATCCCCATTTACGGTTCGGTAAGTATGGCGCGCGTGCGCCGCGCGAGCAGTGGTGGCGATGTCCGGGGTCCAGCCAGAAAAACGAACGGGACGAAAGGGCAAGGCGGTCTGCGCCTTGCTGCTGGCGACCAGCATCTTTGCCTTGCTGCGCCCAAGCCTGCTCTACGCTCAGGAAACGGATCTGCGTGGCGAGGTATCCGAATCAGCCATCCTGTCCGACCAGCAGAAAAGGGCGCTGGCCGGCCAGGGGCAGGTGACGCCAGCCGCCGCGCCGACGCAGGACAGCCCCCGCACTTATCTGCCAGCCAGCGCCGGCGCGGTACCCGACACCGACGTCCCCACAACCGCCAGTGTCTTTGATCCGCCGACGACCCCTGACGACACATCCACGGATGCCCCGACACAGCCCAAGCCGCGCCAATCGGCGGCGGCAAGGCAACGTACGGCCGATCAGGCCAAGGCCGCCAAGCAGGCCGCGGCAAAGAAGAAGACGAAGAAGACCGCCACCACCACAGCGGCGGATAACGCCGCGACCGGCGATATAGACGCGGCGGCCACGGATCAGGAGCCGGCCAACGCGCGCGCTCTCACCGTCGATTCCGCCGACAGGCTGAAGCTTGATCCCGGTGCCGAGCGCACGGCGGCCATCGAGGCCCAAAAGAGGAAGGCCGAGGACGATCCCTTTGCCGCCACCGGCATCAAATGGGGCTCCTTCATCATCCGGCCGACACTCGAGCAGGGTTTGACCGCGTCCTCTAACGCCGATTCCAGCAGTACCGGCAGTTCCGCCCTGCTTTCGGAAACCACGCTGCGTTTCAACGCCATCTCCGACTGGCGGGAGAACTCCGCGACCATCGACGGCTACGGCATCTTCCGCGAGACCCTGTCGGGCGAACAGGTGCATGACGCGCAAGGCCGCATCGAAGGCCAGCTGAACGTCGATCTCGACAATGAACTGCGCGCCATCGCCAAGCTCGGCTATGAAGCCGTACCGGAATCGGCATCCGCGCCGGGCGCCGTTCCCGATTCGAGTTCGCAGCCGGTGCGCCAGACGGTGGACGGCAGCCTCGGCCTCGAAAAAGATGTCGGCAAGATGCAGTTCACGGTGACATCAGCCATCGCGCACGACACCTATGGCGACGCCAAGCTCGATGACGGCACCTCGCTGTCCCAGAAGGATCGCGATTCCACCCTCTACTCGATGAAGCTGCGCACCGGCTACGAAATCTCCCCGGCGCTCACGCCCTTCACCGAGGTGGAGCTCGGCCGTCGGGTCTATGATCTAGGTGTGGACAGCAGCGGCTTCGACCGGTCCTCGACCACGCTCGGCGCCAGGGTGGGAACGAAGCTGGACCTCGGCGAGAAACTGGCCGGCGAATTCTCGGCCGGATGGCTGCGCGAGGCGATCGACGACGCTAACCTGCCGGCCATTTCGGGACCGTCGGTGAATGCCGACGTGAAATGGTCGCCGGAACGCGGCACGATCATCGGCCTGACCGGGCAGACGATGATCGAGGACTCGACCACCGCCGGCCAGAGTGGCGACATCCTCTATTCCGGCCGCCTCACCGGCGAGCGGCAGATACGCGCCAACCTCACCGGGAACGCGGCATTGGGCCTGGACTGGCGCGACTACACCGGCATCGACGGCCACGACCTGACGCTGAGCGCCGAGGCCGGGCTGACATGGTGGCTGAACCGTTATGTCGGCCTGACCAGCCGCGCCCGGACCGAGAAGCTGACCAGCAACCTGGCGGGCCGCAACTATACGGCCAACAGCGTTTTCCTCGGGCTGAAGCTGCAGCGCTGAACCGCGACAAGAAGCACCGCGCTGTCTAAGCGAGATGTTCCGGATCGCAGCCGCGATCGGCTTCAGCCGTCCGTGTCGATCGTGACCAGCGATGCCATGTTCGGGCTGTTCAACGGCACCGATGAGGGGCACCGGCATCCCGGCATGACGGCGACATCGAACAACTCGGCGATATGCCCCTTGAGTTCGATCCATTCAGCGATGCCGCCCGTGTGCAGGTCGATGATGTAGATCGCGCAGCGCGGCTCGGCGTCGCGCGTCTCCAGATTGACCTGCAGCGGCAGGTCCTTGAAAAGCCCGTCGCGCGGCAGCGACGTCGTCACCAGCGCAAAGCGGCCGAAGAAGCTCAAGCCGCGCAGGAAGCCGGGGCAGAAGGCGATGTCCTGCTTCTCATTGGTCTTGGGGTCGATGCGGACCAGGAAGCCTCGGCCTGAATCGAGCACCCAGAGCGCGCCGTCATGGACGCGCGGCGAATGCGGCATCGACAGGTCCTCGACGACGACCTTGTCCTCCGTGATGTCGATGATCATGCCGCCTTCCCAGCGGCGGTCACGCCAGCCGCCGACCGAATCCGAACGGCTGATGGCGGTGACATACCGCGCCCGGCCATTCTGCATGGCCAGGCCGTTGAGATGGCAGCGGTCCTCCGGCACCAGCTTGCTGATGAAGGATGGCTTCCACAACGGCCGGAAGGAATGCGTCGGGCTCAGCGTCGCCAGGCAGGAGAATTTGGTGTTGATGAACACGATCTGCCCATCGTCGCGAACGGCCAGTTCATGGATGTCGAGATCGCCGGTATAGGATGCCGCGCGCGGCATATACATGCGGTCATGAACATTGTTGGCGACCTGTCCGGGCCCCAGGATGTTCTCCAGCCGCCATATCGCGGTGTCCGAGGCAAGCAGGATGCGCTGCCCGGCGATGGTGATACCCATGGCGCGGGTGAAATTGGTCTGGTGGATCGATGTCTTCCTGTCGCCGGTCAGGCCAACCAGGAACAGCTGCCCGCTTTGGTAGGAGGTGAAGGCCAGCGAACACTGCGCCGTCTCCATCCAGTTGACGAAGCCGCGCGACAGCGAAACGTTGGTCTGATGTTCCTGTGCGGCAGCCGGCGTCTCCGCCGATTTTTCCACGGCCTCCCCGATGGTGGAATTGCTCACATTATCGCTTCCCATACGTTGGAATGCTCCGCCGCGCCCCGAATAAAATCCCATGACGACTACGCCGGCCACGAGGGCCGGCGCGAGTATCGGACGAAATATCCGCCAAGACTACCAGTTATAACGAACCGTCGCGCCGAGGGACCCGGCGTTTGATCCGTCGCCGAATCGGTAGCTGCCACGGACGATGCCCGACCAGTTGTTGGCGCTGACCACGCTGACGCCGGCGCCAACCTCCCCAAACGTGCCGTTGCCTGTGCTGTCGGTGGCCGAGAATGCATTGCCGGGGAAGTTGATGCCGACGCTGTTGCTGCTGCCAAAATGGTTCCAGACACTCAGCGTCAGGTCGGGCGTGACGGTCATGCCGTTCATCTGCATATCCTTTCCGACGCGAACCCCGATCCGGGCACGGCCGCTGCTGCCATTGTCGAAGGAGACATCGCCGCCGAAGAGGGACAGGGAATCCATCTGCGTGTGGACCCACTCCAGGCTGGCTTGCGGCTCGACGAAGCCCCAGGCCGTGGCAAAGCGATAGCCGGTATCCAGGCGCACGCCGATATTCGTCGCATTGGTGCTGGCACTGCCCGGTACACCACCCTGATCGCTGATATCGATACTCAGGAAGTCCGCCTTGAGCAGGCCGTCGAGATAGAAGCCGCCATTCAGGTAGGTCGCGTAGGCGCCAACCGTGCCGCCCTTATATTTCCAGCTGTCGCCCGTCGCGGTGAAGTCGAGGGTCGAGGTGACATAACCGGCCATCAGGCCGAATATGACGTCGCCACCGGCCACGCCTTCGATCCCCATGTCGACGCCGCCCAGGAAAGCACCCGTGTTCTGCCGGCGATGGAGATCGAGGGTCTCGGGGTTTTGGCTGACCGGATCGACATAGGTGACACTGCCGTCCTGATCGGACCAGTCGCCTGCCGCGCGCGCCCACAGGCCGCCCATGCGTGGGGTGGGTGTCGACACGACGATGTCGGCATTGTGGGCGCCGCTTGTCTCGGTGCGCAGGTCCGCCATGCGGTCCTGCCAGAAATCGGTGGTGTCCTGCCACACATTCTGCGCACCCGTCATGCCGCCGGGCAATTCGAACGCCGCATTGCCGAGACCGACCGTACGCAAGCCAAACTCATGGCCCTGCAAGAAGAGGTCGTAGGCGAAAAGGCCGGCATTGACGGGGGCGGCAACGCCGAAATTGTTCGCATTGGTGGTTCCATCCACCGTCACGACGGGGATGAATGTCGAGGTTGAAGGCACGCCGACCGGAATGGCGGTGACATTCACCGCCAGATTGGTACGTCCATAAGAGTTGCCGCCGATAGTCAGCGTGTCGGCTGCGCTCGTCGCGAAGTTGACGTCGACGCCGAGCCTCGAATTGCCTTGGCCGGTGAAATTGCCGCTCGTGGTCAGGCTGTCGCCGACCACCCCGTCGATCATCGTCGTCAGGCCGGCGCCCGAACCGGTGCTGCCGTTGACGAAGCTCGTGAGGCCAATGAAGCTGACTGTGTTTGGCGAGGAACCGAAATAGCTTCCAGAGGCATTGATCGTGCCGGCATTGTTGAGCGTGTTGACGCCGGTGCCGAAATTGCTGTCGGTCTTCGCCCGGAACAGGCCCTTGTCATTGATATTCATGACGTTTCCGGCATTGCTCAGTACGACCCTGCCGGCCACTGTACCATAGACGTTGATCTCGGCCGTTCCGGCGGTCGATGTGATTGCGAGGTAATTTTCCGCGCCGACATAGCCACCGGACTTGACGTTCACGGTCGATCCGCCGGTCGAGTTGACTTGGACGCCACCGGTTTTGCCGTAGATGTCTGCGCTGGTGTTGATGACGACGGTGCTCGCGTTGCCGACAGCTTCGGCAATCACGCCAAAACTGCTCCCGGAGTCGACGGAGGCACTGTTGCTGATCGTGATGTTGCTGCTGTGACCATTCGACTTGGCATAGATGCCTTCTCCGTTTGTCGAGAAGATCCTGCCGCTGTTGGTAACCGTGACGGTGCCGTCGGTACCGTATGTGTAGGCGCCTATGCCGTGGCTACCGGAATTGATTGCTGCGGCATTGGTGACGTCGACGGTGCCGCCATTGTCCGCATTGGGGTCCTGGCCGTGGGGTTCCTTGCTGCCAGCTTGGGCGAAAATGCCGAGGGCGTCACTGCCTGTCGTTGTGATCGTGCCCCCAGCCTTGTTGTTGACGACGACGCTGCCGTTATTCGTGGGCACGATGATGGTGCCGTTGCTGACGCCATAGTAATTGGCGATCGCCGAGATGCCCGCGGCGCTCTTGCCGCTCGTGGCGATCGCACCGCTGTTGGTGACGCTGACCTGACCGTTGTCGCCGGTGACGTCGGCGAAGATGCCTGTCGAGCCGCCGCTATCCGTCGTGCTGGAACCGGTCCGGATGCTGCCGCTGTTGTCGACCGTCACACTCGCGTTGGCGCCATAGGAGGCGGCCTTGATGCCCACGGATTCGGCCGCCGTGGTGATATTGCCGCTGTTGGTCACCGAAATAACCAGGTTGGTGCCGGTAAACGATGGACCGTTGATGGCTTCGATGCCGACGGACTTGTTGCCACCATCGGTGGTGTCGATGTCGCCGCTGTTGGTGATGGTTATGGTCGAGTCGCCCATATTGGCCAAGGCCTTGATGCCGTCCGAGCCGGCAAGCCCGCCGGTGCCCGAGGTGATGGCGCCCTTGTTGTCGATAGTGACATTGCCGCCGCTGCCATAAGTGAAGCCGGCGATGCCCATGTAGCCGGAATGGATCGTCGCCGCGTTGGTGATCTGGACCGTGCCACCATTGTCCGGGTTTTCCTTGCCGACGCTGCCGGCCTGGGCGAAGATGCCGTAGGCGCCTGCGCCCTCGGTGGTGATCGTGCCGCCCGCCTTGTTGTTGATGACGATGCTGCCGTGGTCGCCTTGGCCGCTGTAATAGTTGGCAATCGCCGAAATGCCGGCGGCACTGTATCCGACGGTATGGATCGTTCCGTTGTTTGTGACGCTGATCTGGCTGTTGTCGCCACTGACATCAGCGAAGATGCCGGTCGATCCGCCGCTTGTCGACGTACTGGCCCCGGTTACGATGTTGCCGCTGTTGTCGACTGTCACCATGCCGCCAGCGCCTGCCGAGCGGGCGAAGATGCCTTCGGAATCCGCGCCGGTCGTGATGTCGCCCGTGTTGGTGACGGATATGTGCAGGTCGGAACCGGAGAAGAGCCCGCCGTTGATGGCCTCGATGCCGACGGAGTTCGCGCCGCCATTGGTAGTGTCGATGGCGCCGCTATTTGTTACGCTGATGGTCGTATCGCCGCCGTTGGATACCGCCTTGATGCCGTCGGACCCGTCGCCGCCGCCCGTTCCGGACGTGATGGACGCCTTGTTGGAAATGGTGATGTCGCCGCCGCTGCCATAGGTGAAGGCGCCAATACCGATATAGCCGGCGCTGATGGTCGCGGCGTTGGTGAGCTTGATCGTGCCGCCATTGTCCGGGTTGGCGGGTCCTATGCTGCCCGCCTGGGCAAAGATGCCATAGGCACCGTTGGTGGTGGTGATTGTGCCGCCCGCCTTGTTATTGATGACGATGCTGCTGTTGGAGCCGTTATAGTAACTGGCGACGGCTGAAATACCGGCAGCGCTCAGACCTGACGTCGTGATGGCGCCGCTGTTGGTAATGTCGACCAGCCCGTTGTCGCCGCCGACATTACCGACGATGCCGGACGAGGTGCCCGACGTGGAGGCACTATAGCCGGTCTCGATACTGCCGCTGTTGCTGATGGTCACCACATTGCCGGAGCCGTAGCTGGCGCGGCCGAAGATACCTTCGGCATTGGGGCCTGCCGTCAGGTTGCCCGAATTGGTGATCGTGATATGCGTGTCGCTGCTAAGAACGGTGCCGCTAGTGGCCGCATCAGTCGCCTTGATGCTGTCGCTGTACGAGTTGATGTCGCCGGTGTTCTTGATGGTGATGTTGGCGCCAATCCCGTTTGTTCCAGCATAGATGCCCCGAGCCCCGGTTGATTGCGAGAAACTTCCGCCCGGAGGCGGCGCAACCAGTGAGCCCGAATCCGTCGTCAGCGTGCCGCTGTTGGTGATGTCGACCGTGTTTCCGTTGCCCGTCGTCGTAACGCCGATCGCATTGTCGCCCGCCGCTGTCGCGGTGCGTGCAGCCGTATTGGTGCAGGATATGGGCGTCGAGACGACGCCGACAATGATTGGCGCTGGCGATGCCGGCTGGGTGCAGCTGGCCGCGAACGACTGAGATGAGAGCGCCATCAGCGTGGAGCCGAGAGCCGTGCCCAGCAACAGCAACCGGCGACGCCTTGGGCAAAGTTCTGCCCTGCCGCGAACCAGCGCGACCTTCGACCCGAGCTCATGCATTTTCAAATTTCCTCCGCGTGGCCATGGATAAACCTGCACGCGAAAATTGCAATTCGAGTCGAGGGATTCTTGAGAGATCGCTAATGATAATGATTTGCTGTGCCAATTCGGCAACACAGGCGATTAACTCGGATAGCCAACTTTAATCGTATCTATTTGAACTATCTGCTGGCAATGTATGGCCTCGAGAACACTTGTAAAATAGACAAAAGATTCCTGACAATTTGACATTTATTATAGAAACGCAAAAGTATATCGATCATGCAGCAAGCGCGCAGTCGTAACTTGCCCAGCAACACGGAAGAATTGCCATGAACCGGCCTCGGTGCGCCGCCATACAGATTAGGTTTTATCGGGATTGAACATGCCATACGGGTGTTCAAATAGACGCCGCCGCCCGCTGCACAAAAGCGCCAAATCTCAAGACCACTGAAGTTCTGGCCGAAAAAACAATCGCCATTCGGCGATCGACCTGGGAGCACGGCGGCCTAAAGGCCCCGGTTTTCGAAAGCGATCAGGCTCGAACAAGCATATCGAACTCCATCCCTGCCCGTCGAGCTGGAGCAGGGATGGAACAATGCCGGGACAAGCCTGAAACGGCTTTCCGTCCACAATCGCGTCAAGACGAAGATCAGAGCGGCCCTGCGTTTCCGTTGACGGAAAACCGCTTTAGAACGCCGCGCCCCGCCGCTCCGACGGCTTGAGTTCATCGAGAAGCGTGCGGATAACGCCTGCCATGTTCTCGTTCATGTCGCTGCGCCACAGGGCAAAGGCCACATTGGCTTCGACAAATCCCTCGGGCGAGCCGCAGTCGAACGTGCGTCCCCGGTAGTGATAGCCATAGAAGGGCTGCTGCTTTTCCAGCTTCAGCATCGCGTCGGTGAGCTGGATTTCGTTGCCGGCGCCCCGTTCCTGGCCTTCGAGGATCTTGAAGATCTCCGGCTGCAGGATGTAGCGGCCGTTGATGTAGAGATTGGAAGGGGCAGTGCCCGTCTTTGGCTTCTCCACCATCTCGGTGATGCGGAAACCGTGATGCGTATCCTCGCCGCGGCCGACAATGCCGTATTTATGCGCTTCGAGCGGGTCGCATTCCTGCACCGCGATGATGTTGTTGCCGGTCTCCTCGTAGAGCTCGACCATATCCTTCATGCAGCTCTTTTCCGACTGCATGATCATGTCGGGCAGGAGCAGTGCAAAAGGCTCGTCGCCGACCAGTTCGCGCGCGCACCAGACCGCATGGCCAAGCCCCATCGGCACCTGCTGGCGGGTGAAGCTGGTCTGCCCCGGCGCCGGCTGCAGCCGCTGCAGCCGTGCAAGCTGCTCGTCCTTGCCGCGCTGCGCCAGCGTGTCATAGAGCTCGAACTGGATATCGAAATGGTCCTCGATGACCGCCTTGTTGCGGCCGGTGACGAAGATGAAATGCTCGATGCCCGCCTCGCGCGCCTCGTCAACCACATACTGGATGACCGGCCTGTCGACGACGGTCAGCATTTCCTTGGGAACGGCCTTGGTGGCCGGGAGGAACCGCGTGCCGAGACCGGCGACCGGGAAAACTGCCTTGCGAACTCTCTTCATGCTGTCGACTTGTCCATCTGAAGGTCAGAACTCATAAATCCGCTCGAAGTGAACGGCGCCCAAGGGGGAGGCAAACAGCTGCCATTTGCGTCATCCAATAACCCGACAAGAGTTAAGACTCCTGCTTGGGCCCCTATCCTTAGCATCTTTTCGGCGTTGAATCCCCATTCCGGAACCATCTGCAAGTCAACTATTGTATCTGGAAATGCGCAAACGGACATTTTCATGCCGGATTGGCAACGGAAGATGAAATCGACGACCGGATGGTCATCCGCGCCAACAACCATCAAACTGGCTTTTCGTTCCCGGCGGCACCTATGGTAAACTAATTCATAACCTGGTTCGGCGATGAATGGTCTTCTTGTGACAAAGAAGGAGGAAAAGATGTCCGTTCGAAATGCCGCGAAGCGTTTTACAAGCGTCATGACGGCCGCCAGCCTTTCGCTCGCTCTGCTCATGTCCAGCGGGCCGGCCTTCGCCGATGCCGGTTTCCGGCAGTGGGTCGCCGGCTTCCGCGCCACGGCCGTCGAGGAAGGCGTTTCCGGCGCCGTCTACGACAAGGCCTTCCGCAACATCAAGGACATCGACCCGGTGGTGCTGGAAAAGGCCCGCACCCAACCCGAATTCACCGCTCCCGCCTGGGACTATTTCGACAATCGCGTCCACGACCAGTCGGTCGCCAACGGCCGGCAGATGGCCAAGAAATGGGGGCCCTGGCTGGACAGGATCGAAGCAAGGTTTGGCGTCGATCGCAACATCCTGCTGGCCATCTGGTCGATGGAATCGAACTATGGCGAGATCCTCAAGCGCGACGACATCATGCGCAATGTCGTGAGTTCGCTGGCGACCCTGGCCTACGCCGATCCCAAGCGGTCGAAATACGCCCGCACCCAGCTTGTCGCGGCACTGAAGATCCTGCAGACCGGCGACATCGACGAAAGCCACCTCATGGGCTCCTGGGCTGGCGCCATGGGCCAGACCCAGTTCATCCCGACCAGCTACCAGCATTATGCCGTCGACATGGACGGCAATGGCAAGCGCGACATCTGGAACTCCATACCCGACGCGCTGGCGACCGCCGCCAACCTGCTCAAGAAGAACGGCTGGCAGGCCGGCAAGACCTGGGGCTACGAGGTCAAGCTTCCCGCCGGCAAGCTTCCCAGCGGCTCCAAGACCTTGTCGCAATGGCAGGCGCTGGGCGTTGTCAGGGCCAATGGCAAGCCGTTCAAGAACGGCTCCGACAAGGCCACGCTCAAGGTGCCGGACGGCCGCGGGGGACCGGCCTTCCTCATGGTCAAGAATTTCTCGGTCATCAAGGCCTACAACAATGCCGACAAATACGCGCTTGCGGTTGGTCTCCTCGCCGATGAGATCGGCGGTTCCAGCGGTCTCGTGCAGGACTGGAAACGCCCCTTCACCAAGTTGACTTTCGAGGAACGGCAGGAACTTCAGAAGCGGCTTTCCCAGCACGGCCTCTATGACGGCAAGTTTGACGGCAAGATCGGTGACGGCTCGAAAAACGCCATCATAGCCTTCCAGGCAAAGGCCGGCTTGACCCAGGACGGCTACCCGAGCATGGAAGTGCTCAAATGGCTCCGTCAGAAATAGGGCCGGATACCTACGGCGATGGGCGGGATGCCCGGAGGGCGCTGTAGCACTTTGATGTGTGCATGACCGGTCATCAGGATAGATCTCGGTTTCGGCTCATGCGCCAAGGGAGGAGCGATTGGTTTCGGCTGCGCGTATCAGGATGCTCGTTCGCCGCGCACCGATTCTGATTGCGGCCGTCATTCTGCTCGCCATCGGATCGCTAGGCGCATTCCATGCACCGGCCATGGCACAAGACCAGCCAAGCCACGGCTGGTCGCTGCGCGACCTGCTGTTTCCACGCAGAAGCGAACGGGTCGAGCCGCCGGCCGAGCTACAGCCCAAGCCCAGGCCGAAAGTAAAAAAGGCCCGGCCGCCGCAAGAGCCGGCCGCGCCCGAAACGCCGGTCGTCGAGAAGGCGCCGGATGCCCGCGTCGTGCTGGTGGTCGGCGATTTCATGGCCTCCGGTCTCGCCGAAGGTCTCGATACGGCATTCGCCGACAATGCCGGGGTCAGGATCGTGTCCCGCAGCAACGGCTCGTCCGGCTTCGTGCGTGACGACTTCTACGACTGGCCCAAGCAGATCAAGTCGCTGATCGAGACCGAAAAGCCCGCCGCCGTGGTCGTCATGCTGGGTTCAAACGACCGCCAGCAGATGCGCGTCGGCGATGTGCGCGAGCAACCCCGATCCGAGAACTGGAACAAGGAATACGAACGCCGGACCAACGCGTTCGGCGAAGCCATCGCCTCGACCAAGGTGCCCTTCCTGTGGGTCGGCATGCCATCGTTCCGGGTTCCCAAGATGACCTCGGACATGCTGGCTTTCAACGACATCTACCACTCGTCCGCCGAAAGCCATGGCGGCGAGTTCGTCGATGTCTGGGAAGGGTTCGTCGACGAGAACGGCGCCTTCGTCACCAGCGGGCCCGATATCAACGGCCAGCCGGTGCGGCTGCGCGCCGATGACGGCATCAACGTCTCGAAGGCGGGAAAGCGCAAGCTGGCCTTCTATACCGAAAAGCCGCTGATGAAGATCCTTGGCTTGACCACGCCGGGCGCGGTCACGGTCTCCGCCCCGGCTGGCGCTCCGGTCGAGGCGCCGACGCCCGCGCCGGTGCCTGTCATCGTCGATCGCACCGTACCCATGCTGCTCAACGATCCCGCGCTCGATGGCGGCTCCGAACTGCTTGGCGCCGCACCTCCGGCCAAGGCCGATGCGAACTTGCCCGGCGAAAAGCTCGTCATCACCGGCAAGTCGTCCGAAGCCTCCCCCGGCCGCGCCGATGATTTCTCCTGGCCACAGCCCAAGGCATCGCCAGCGACTGCGGCGGCCGCCGCCAGCACGACAACGCCAGCTATTCCCTGAAGCATCCGGGCGGAAGCACCTGGATGCCTCAAGGAATGACGCCTCTGGACCACTTGGGATCGGAAAGCTTGTCAGGAGGCAAGCTTGTCAGGCAGGCAGGGCGCCCGCTCCATTGCCACGAGACAGGGTTTCGGTCAGGAATGAAAGCAGCGGCTGCACGATGCGCGCCTCCACCGTCTCCTCGCCGATCACCACGATCTCGGTCATCGGCAGCACCGGCCACAGTTCGGACGGCGGGATGATCCGCAGCCCCTCCTGGACGAAGGATCGTCCGAGCACCGTGACGCCGAAACCTCCCGCCACGGCCGCGCGCGCGCCGTTCAGGCTGTTCACCGTGCAGGTCACGCCCCAGTCGCGCCGTATCGAATCGAGCGCACGGATCGCGACGCCGCGATAGGTGCAAGGCGTTGGCAGAAGCACCAGCTGGACAGGTTCGGCCGATTGATGGTCATAGCCGGCCGAAGCGATCCACACCAAGGGCTCACGCCAGATGACGCGGCCGCGCTGGGCACGGCCATCCTTCTTGGCGATCACCACATCCAGCCCCTCATCCTCGTAGGCGGCCAGCAAATGGCAACTCAGGCCGGTCATCAGCTCGAGCCGCACGGCAGGGCAAAGCGCCGCGAATCTTGCCAGCAGCGCCGGCAGATGATGCGGAACGAAGTCCTCCGATATCCCGATGCGCAGGCGCTTGACGTCGACCGGCTCGACAAGGGTGCGCACCGCGATGTCGTTGAATTCCAGCATGCGGCGCGCCGCCGACAGCAACCGTTCGCCTTCCCCGGTGAGAACCAGCGAACGGCTCGTGCGGTTGAACAGCGGGCACCCCAGCAGTTCCTCGAGGCGGATGATCTTCTGGCTGACCGCCGATTGCGACCTGCCGACCACGTCGGCGGCGGCCGTGAAGCTGCCGGTCTCCGCCACCGTGGTGAACGCGCGCAGGAGGTCGATTTCCAGGTCGGGATACCGCATCTGGCTTCCTCTGATGCCGAATGCCCGACTCTTAGCTAGAAACGTTCCCGATCGATACCATAAGATTTATGCGTTTCCGTTGAGCCAGCCGAAGCGGCAGAGTTCGCGCATGGTCTACACGGGTCGGGAATATTGAATGCGTGCAATGGTGCTGAGGGCTTTCGGCGGGCCTGGGAATTTCGAGCTGGCCGATATCGTCGTGCCGCGCCCGGGCCCTGGAGACGTGCTGGTGCGCGTGCACGCCAGCGCGCTCAATCCGGTTGACGCGCGCATCCGTAACGGACTGCCGATCGGCCCAGCCTTGCCTGCTGTTCTCGGCGCGGATCTCTCCGGAACGGTCGAAGCCGTTGGAGATGACGTTGCCGGCCTGTCTCCGGGAGACGAGGTCCATGGCTGCGCCGGCGGCGTGCGAGGGTTGGGCGGCAGCTTCGCCGACTACATAGCGGCCGATGCCCGTCTGCTCGCCCGAAAGCCCAGCCGTCTTTCGATGCGCGAAGCCGCCGCCATGCCGCTGGTATCGATCACCGCCTGGAACTGCATGACGAGAGCGGATGTACGCGCCGGCGACCATGTCCTGGTGCATGCGGGCTGCGGCGGCGTCGGCCATGTCGCCGTGCAGCTGGCAAAGGCGCGGGGCGCGCGCGTCACCACCACGGTCTCCTCATCCGAAAAAGCTGCGATCGCACAGGAGCTCGGCGCCGATCACACGGTTCTGTACGGTCAGGAGAGCGTCGCTGACTATGTCCACCGCCTGACCGCTGGCCGTGGTTTCGACGTCGTGATCGACACGGTGGGCGGGGCAAATCTCGACCGCTCCTTCCAGGCGGCGGCGATTGGCGGCCGCATCGCCGCGACCGCCGCGCGCAGCACGCACGATTTATCGCCCCTGCATGCCAAGGCGCTGTCGCTGCATGTCGTGTTCATGCTCATCCCCCTGCTTGAAAATGTCGGCCGGGAAGATCACGGGCACATCATGCGGGAAATTGCCGCGCTGGCGCAGATGGGCAAAGTGCGCCCTCTTGTCGATCACGCCCGCTTCGGGCTGGAGCAGCTTCCCGACGCCTTCCGTCATCTCGAGAGCGGACGAGCACTAGGGAAAGTGGTTGTGGATCTGATGTGAGGCTGACGATGGCGATACCGAGTGCATTGACGGAACTGGACATCCGCCACGCGGCCGAAGCGATCCTGCGCGCCGAGCGCGAGGGCGAGGCCATGCCGCCGCTCAGTGGCCAGCATTCCGGGCTCAGCCTCGACGACGCCTATCGCGTCCAGGACCTGCTGACGCGCATGCGCCAACAGCAAGGCATCGCTCTCGCAGGCTACAAGATCGGCCTGACCTGGCTGACGACGCAGATTGCCTGCGATCTCGACGCGCCGATCCACGGCCGGATCCTGAGCCATGCCGTCCACCAGAGCGGCGCGAGTCTCTCCGCGAAGCGCCTGGTAAAGCCGCATGTCGAGGTCGAGCTCGCCTTCATCATCGGTCGTGATATCGACCAACCGATCGATAACATCGATGAGATCCTCGCCGCGACGGATGCGATCGTGCCCGCGCTGGAACTTGTCGATCACCGGATGGCGCCGCCCCGCATCGTGGCGGATACGGTGGCGGACAATTCGGCCTTCGCCGGCGTGATCCTGGCGCAGCAGCGCTTCCGCCCTGATGAAATCGACAGCCGCTGGGTGGGCGCCACCCTGTCACGCAATGGCATCGTGGAAGAAACCGGCTTGTCGGTCATCGGCATGGGTCACCCCGCCACCTGCGTGGCCTGGCTTGCCAACACGCTGCTCAAGCGCGGCGACCATCTGGCCGAGGGCGATGTCGTCATGTCGGGCGCCTTCGCGAGAGCCTTGCCCGTCGCAAGCGGGGATGTCTTCACCGCCGATTTCAACCAGTACGGCACACTGGATGTCTCGTTCACGTGAGCGGCGCCCCCGCGCCGGCCTTCACGAAATGCGATTTTGAGAATCCGACGACTTGGTCGGTCATGGGAGAAGTATGGATGAACACCTGCAATAGCTCCGAAAAGCCGGTGCCGGCGCCCGTCACGCAGATGGCCGCCATGGTCCGGGAAAACAGGATGGACCGGCGCGAATTCCTCGCCATGGCCAGCATCATGGGCATCAGCGCGGCAGGCGCCTATGGCCTCATCGGCCTGGCCGCGCCCGTGCAGGCGCAAGCGGAAGAACCGAAGAAGGGCGGCGTCATCAAGATCGCCATGCCGGTCAAGGAACTCAAGGACCCCCGCACCTTCGACTGGGGCGAGATGGGCAATCTGGGACGCCAGTTCCTTGAATGCTTTGTCGAATACACGCCCGATTTCACCTTCGAGCCGCGACTGCTCGAAAGCTGGGACGTCAATGCCGACGCGACCGAATATGTCCTGCATCTGCGCAAGGGCGTGAAGTGGAACAATGGCGACGACTTCACCGCCGAGGACGCACTGTTCAATCTCAACCGCTGGTGCGACAAGAAGGCACCGGGCAATTCCATGGCGGGCCGCCTGGCCGCGCTTGTCGATCCGGCAACCGGCAAGGTGCGCGAAGGCGCCATCGCCAAGGTCGACGATCACACGATCAAGCTGAAGCTTTCCAAGTCGGACATTTCATTGATCGCCAACTTCGCGGACTTTCCGGCATTCCTGGTGCACCGCAGCTATGAGGACACCGGCTCCGATCTGGTGAAGCATCCCATAGGCACCGGCCCCTTCGAACTGGTCTCGCATGAGACATCGGTGAAGGCCGTCTATAAAAGGCGCGAACAGCACCCGTGGTGGGGCGGCGAAACCTACCTCGACGGCGTCGAGTTCATCGATTACGGCACTGATCCCAATGCCATCTCCAGCGCCTTTGAGTCAGGCGAGATCCATGGCAATTTCGAAACGACCGGCAACCAGGTCGACCTTCTGGACAGCATGGGCCTGCAACGCAGCGAGACCCCAACGGCGGCGACGGCCTGTGCGCGCTTCAACGTCAAGAACAAGCCCTATGACGACCAGCGCGTGCGCCGGGCCCTGCAACTGGCCGTCGACAATGCGGCGGTTCTGACCTTGGCTTACAGCGATCGTGGCACTCCGGCCGAAAACCATCACGTCGCGCCGATCCATCCGGAATATTTCGCCTTGCCGAAAGTGGCGCGCGACATCGAAAAGGCAAAGGCGTTGCTGGCCGAGGCCGGCCAGCAGGACTACGAACACGACCTGATCAGTGACGACGACGAGTGGCACAAGGACACGGCCGACGCGATCGCCGGCCAGTTGCGCGAGGCCGGCATCAAGATCAAACGGACCGTCCTGCCGACGAGCACTTTCTGGAACGACTGGACGAAGTATCCCTTCTCGCTCACCGGCTGGACCATGCGGCCACTCGGTGTCCAGATCCTGGCTTTGGCCTATCGCTCGGGCGAAGCGTGGAACGAAACCGGTTTCTCGAACCCCGAATTCGACGCCAAGCTGAACGACGCCCTGTCCATCGCCGATGTCGAAAAGCGCCGCGACGTCATGCGGGAGATTGAAAAGATCCTGCAGGACTCCGCGGTGATCATCCAGCCTTACTGGCGCAAGATCTATACGCACTCGGCAAAGGCGGTGAAGAACCGCCGCGCCCACCCGCTCGACCAGGTATTCCTCGAGAAAGTCTGGCTCGACGTCTGATCATCTCGGCGAGCGAACCTGTCGCTTCAACGCGGCAGGACGCTCGTCCCCATCAGAGCCTCGTCGATCGAACGCGCGGCCTGGCGGCCTTCGCGGATCGCCCAGACGACCAGCGACTGGCCGCGGCGCACGTCGCCCGCCGCATAGAGCTTGTCGACGCTGGTCCTGTAGTCGCGGTCATTGGCCGCGACATTCTTCGAGCGGCGGCTGTCGGTGGTGATCGTCATCTGGCCGTCCAGCTCCGATACCACGCCTGCGGCCGCCGGACCGGCAAAGCCGATGGCGATGAAGGCGAGGTCTGCGCGGATGACGAACTCCGTGCCGGGAATCGGCTTGCGCTTTTCATCGACCTCGCAGCACTTCACGCCGGTCAGTTGGCCTTCCTCGCCGATGAACTCCAGCGTCGCCACCTGGAACTCGCGTTCGGCGCCCTCCGCCTGCGACGAGGAGGTGCGCATCTTGGTCGCCCAATAGGGCCAGACCGAAAGCTTGTCTTCCTTCTCCGGCGGCTGCGGACGGATGTCGAGTTGGGTGACGCGCACCGCGCCCTGACGGAAGGCTGTGCCGACGCAGTCGGAAGCCGTGTCGCCACCGCCGACGACGACGACATGCTGCCCGCCGGCGATGATCGGGTGCGACGGCCAAGCCACGGACTGGATCGGCTCCCCGCCAACGCGCTTGTTCTGCTGCACCAGATAGGGCATGGCGTCATAGACGCCGCCGAGATCGTCGCCGGGAATGTTGGCTGGCCGCGGGGTTTCAGAGCCGCCGCAATAGAGCACGGCATCATGTTCGGCGAGCAGTTCGGCAACAGGCTTGTCGACGCCGACATTGACGCCGCAATGGAAGGTCACGCCTTCGCCCTGCATCTGTTCGATGCGCCGATCGATATAGTGCTTCTCGATCTTGAAGTCGGGAATGCCGTAGCGCATCAGGCCGCCAGGCCGGCTCTCGCGCTCATAGACATGGACGTCGTGGCCGGCGCGGCCCAATTGCTGGGCAGCAGCCATGCCGGCGGGCCCGGAGCCTATGACGGCGACCCGCTTTCCCGTCTTCTTCTCCGGCGGATAGGGCCGGATATGGCCGGTCTCGTAGGCCTTGTCGGCGATCGCCTGCTCGACGGTCTTGATCGCGACCGGAATGTCCTCGAGGTTCAACGTGCAGGCTTCCTCGCACGGCGCGGGGCAGATGCGGCCGGTGAACTCAGGGAAGTTGTTGGTCGAATGCAGGTTGCGGATCGCATTGTCCCAGTCGCCATTATAGACGAGGTCGTTCCAGTCCGGGATCTGGTTGTGGATCGGGCAGCCGGTCGGCCCATGGCAGAACGGAATGCCGCAATCCATGCAGCGCGCCGCCTGTTTCTCGACCTCCTTGTCCGACATCGGCAGCGTGAACTCACGGAAATGCCGGATGCGGTCGGAGGCAGGCTGGTACTTGTGCACCTGCCGGTCAATTTCGAGAAAGCCTGTTACCTTGCCCATAGTCCAGTTCCTGCTGTCCAGATGGTACGGTTTTCGCCGCACCCGTTAACCTCTTGAGGCCGCCATGGCAACCTTGCGCCCGAGGTCAAACTGTCGATGAAGGTGGGCCGGGAAGCCTGGGCTCCCCGGCAATTCTCATGAGCCTATTCGGCTGCGACGCCCATGCGCATGCGTTCCATCTCGATCAGCGCGCGGCGGTATTCGACCGGCATGATCTTGCGGAATTTCGGCCGGAATGTCGTCCAGTCGTCGAGGATCTCGCGGCCGCGCACGGAACCCGTGTAGTGGACGTGGTTCGAGATCAGCTGGTAGAGCCGCTCCTCGTCATGGCTGGTCATGTCGCCTGACACATCGACGCGACCCTTGTGGTCGAGGTCACCGCCATGGTGCAGCAGCCTCTCCATCAGATCGTCTTCTTCCGGAACCGGTTCCAGCTCGACCATAGCCATGTTGCAGCGCTCGGCGAAATCGCCGGCCTCGTCCAGCACATAGGCGACGCCGCCCGACATGCCCGCGGCGAAGTTGCGGCCGGTCTGGCCGATGACGACGACGATGCCGCCGGTCATGTACTCGCAACCATGGTCGCCGACGCCTTCGACGACGGCGGCCACGCCCGAATTGCGCACGGCGAAGCGCTCGCCGGCCACGCCGGCGAAATAGGCCTCGCCCTCGGTCGCGCCATAGAGCACCGTATTGCCGACGATGATGGAGTCGGCCGCGACGATCTTGGCCTCTACCGGCGGCCGGATGACGATGCGGCCACCCGACAGGCCCTTGCCGACATAGTCGTTGCCGGCACCGACGAGTTCGAACGAGATGCCGCGCGCCAGGAAGGCGCCGAAGGACTGGCCGGCCGTGCCGGTCAGCTTCACCTGGATCGTGTCCTCGCGCAGGCCCTTGTGCTTGAAGCGCTTGGCAACTTCGCCGGACAGCATCGCGCCGGTCGAGCGGTCGACATTGCGGATATCCACCTCGATCTTGACCGGCTGCTTGTTCTCCAGCGCGGGCTTGGCCAGTTCGATCAGCTTGCGGTCGAGCACATCGTCGATCGGGTGCTTCTGCCGTTCGGTCCAGTGCACCGATTCATGCGGCGCATCGGGCTTATGGAACATCTTCGAGAAATCGAGGCCCTGCGCCTTCCAGTGATGGATCAGCTCGCGCTTTTCCAGAAGGTCGGTGTCGCCGATGATCTCATCGATATGGGTGAAGCCCATTTCGGCGAGCAGGCCCCTCACCTCTTCCGCCACGTAGAAGAAGAAGTTGATGACATGCTCGGGCGTGCCCTTGAAGCGCTTGCGCAGCACCGGGTCCTGCGTCGCGACGCCGACCGGGCAAGTGTTGAGATGGCACTTGCGCATCATGATGCAGCCGGCCGCGATCAGCGGCGCGGTGGAGAAGCCGAACTCGTCGGCGCCGAGCAGCGCGCCTATGATGACGTCGCGGCCCGTGCGCAAGCCGCCATCGACCTGCAGCGCCACGCGTGAACGCAGGCCGTTCAGCACCAGCGTCTGGTGCGTCTCGGCCAGGCCCATTTCCCACGGGCTGCCGGCATGCTTGAGCGAAGTCAGCGGCGAAGCGCCGGTGCCGCCATCGTAGCCCGAGATGGTGATGTGGTCGGCGCGCGCCTTGGCGACGCCGGCCGCGACCGTGCCGACACCCACTTCGGACACCAGCTTGACCGACACGTCGGCCGCCGGATTGACGTTCTTCAAATCGTAGATCAGCTGCGCCAGATCCTCGATCGAATAGATATCGTGATGCGGAGGCGGCGAGATCAGGCCGACGCCCGGGGTAGAATGCCGGACCTTGGCGATGGTCGCGTCGACCTTGTGGCCGGGCAGTTGCCCGCCCTCGCCGGGCTTGGCGCCCTGCGCCACCTTGATCTGCATGACATCGGAATTGACGAGGTATTCGGCGGTCACGCCAAAACGTCCCGAGGCGACCTGCTTGATCGCCGAGCGTTCCGGGTTCTTGCCGCCGCCGGGCAGCGGCAGGTAGCGGTCTGCCTCTTCGCCGCCCTCGCCGGTGTTGGACTTGCCGCCGATGGCGTTCATGGCGCGCGCCAGCGTGGTGTGCGCCTCCCGCGATATCGAACCGAACGACATGGCGCCAGTCGAGAAGCGCTTGACGATCTCGGCCGCCGGCATGACGTCGTCGAGCGCGACCTTCTTGCGCCCAGTCTCGTCAGCCATCTTGATCTTGAACAGGCCGCGAATAGCCTGGGCGCGCGCCGTCTCGCTGTCGATCTGCGTGGAATAGTCCTTGAACGTATCCCAAGAACCCTGGCGCACGGCATGCTGCAGAGTGGCGACCGCGTCGGGCGACCACATATGCGCCTCGCCGCGCATGCGGAACAGATATTCGCCGCCGACCTCCAGGCTGTTGCGCAGCACCGGGTCGTTGCCGAAACCGTCGGTATGCCGGCTGACGGTTTCGCCCGCGACCTCATCCAGCCCGACGCCTTCGATGAGCGTCGCGGTGCCGGTGAAATACTTCTCCACGAACTCGGACTTCAGCCCGATGGCGTCGAAGATCTGCGCGCCACAATAGGACTGGTAGGTCGAGATGCCCATCTTGGACATGACCTTGAGGATGCCCTTGCCGATCGACTTGATATAGCGCGAGACGACTTCGTAGGCGTCGACCTCTTCCGGCAGCTCACCGCGCTTGTGCATGTCGGTGAGCGTGTCGAAGGCAAGATAGGGGTTGATCGCTTCCGCGCCGTAGCCGGCGAGGCAGCAGAAATGATGCACCTCGCGCGGCTCGCCGGATTCGACCACGAGGCCGACCGATGTGCGCAGGCCCTTGCGGATCAGGTGGTGGTGCACTGCCGCCGTCGCCAGAAGTGCTGGAATGGCGATGCGGTCCGGTCCGAGCTGGCGATCGGAAAGGATAATGATGTTGTAGCCGCCGGCGACCGCTGCTTCCGCCCTTTCGCACAGGCGATCGATGGCCCCCTGCATGCCGGCGGCGCCCTCGCTCGAGGCGTAGGTGATGTCGATCGTCTTGGTGTCGAAGCGGTCTTCCGTATGACCGATAGAGCGGATCTTTTCGAGATCGCCATTGGTCAGGATCGGCTGGCGCACCTCGAGCCGCTTGCGGCGCGAATTGCCGACCAGGTCGAAGATGTTCGGCCGCGGTCCGATGAAGGACACCAGGCTCATCACCAGCTCCTCGCGGATCGGATCTATCGGCGGGTTGGTGACCTGGGCGAAGTTCTGCTTGAAATAGGTGTAGAGCAGCTTCGACCTGTCCGACATCGCGGAGATCGGCGTGTCCGTGCCCATCGATCCCACGGCTTCCTGGCCCGTGGTCGCCATGGGCGACATCAACAGCTTGGTGTCTTCCTGGGTGTAGCCGAACGCCTGCTGCCGGTCGAGCAGGCTGACGTCCCTGCGCAACGCGCGCGGTTCGACCGGCTTCAGGTCTTCCAGGATAAGCTGCGTGTTGGCGAGCCACGTCTTGTAGGGATGCCTGGTCGCGATTTCCGACTTGATCTCCTCGTCGGGGACGATGCGGCCCTTGGCGAGATCGATCAGAAGCATGCGGCCGGGCTGCAGCCGCCACTTCTTGACGATCCTCTCCTCCGGCACTGGCAACACGCCGGCTTCCGACGCCATGATGACGCGATCATCGTCGGTGACGATGTAGCGGGCCGGGCGCAGTCCGTTGCGGTCGAGCGTGGCGCCGATCTGGCGGCCATCGGTGAAGACCACCGCCGCCGGGCCGTCCCATGGCTCCATAAGTGCTGCATGGTATTCGTAGAAGGCCTTGCGGTCGGCATCCATGAGCTTGTTGCCGGCCCAGGCTTCCGGGATCAGCATCATCATGGCGTGGCTCAGGCTGTAGCCGCCCTGGAACAGGAACTCGAGCGCGTTGTCGAAACACGCGGTGTCGGACTGGCCCTCGTAGGAGATCGGCCAGAGCTTCGAGATGTTGTTGCCGAACAGTTCGGAATCGACGGAGGCCTGGCGCGCCGCCATCCAGTTGTTGTTGCCGCGCACCGTGTTGATCTCGCCATTGTGCGCGACCATGCGGTAGGGATGCGCCAGCTTCCATGACGGGAAGGTGTTGGTCGAGAAGCGCTGGTGGACGAGGATCAGCGCGGTCTCAAAACGCGGGTCCTTGAGGTCCTTGTAATAGGCGCCGACCTGATAGGCCAGGAACATGCCCTTGTAGACGATGGTGCGCGCCGACAGCGACACGCAATAGGCGCCGATATCCTTGTTGTCGTTTTCGGCATAGATGCGGCCCGACACGACCTTGCGCAGCAGATAGAGTCTGGCCTCGTACTCCTCGTCATCGGGAATATCGGCCGTGCGGCCGATGAAGACCTGCCGGTGGAAGGGTTCGGACGCGACGATGTCGGGCGCCTTCGACAGCGAAGAGTTATCGACGGGCACGTCGCGGAAGCCAAGGAGCGGCAGCCCTTCCGACTGCGCCGATTCGGCGATGATGTCCTCGATATGGGCGCGAAGTGCCGCGTCCTGGGGCATGAACCAGTGGCCGACGCCATATTGGCCGGCTGGCGGCAGGTCGATGCCCTGGCCCGCCATCTCCTCGCGGAAGAACTGGTCGGGAATCTGCACCAGAACGCCCGCGCCATCGCCGACCAGCGGGTCGGCGCCGACGGCGCCGCGATGGGTCAGGTTCTCGAGCACGGCAAGGCCGTCCTCGACGATCTGATGCGACTTCACGCCCTTCATGTTGACGATGAAACCGACGCCGCACGCGTCATGCTCGTTGCGCGGATCGTAAAGGCCCTGCGCGGCAAAGCCGTTGGTGGTTTGGCCAATCTTGGTCAGGGACGTATTTTTGACGGTAGCCGCTTTCGTCTGCGCGGCCTGGCCGTTCGTCGCAGAGAGCGTCAAATCCGTCATTGTCGTGTCCTCCATTCCAGCCCTTCGGGCGCTGGTCTGCCCCGGCAAGCCCTTGGCTCACCCCGATCCTTGCGGCACGTCTTGCGAAATCCTTGCCGAACCAGACGGTTTTCCGCATGGTTCGAATTCATGCAGGCCAGCGTCGCCTGTCCACCTGTCGCTCGCGGCAACAGCCGGAGTGGCCCAAATCATACGCCAATCCAGCCTGTTTTGTGCGACAAAATAAGACAGCACTACTGTCCTAAATTTTTATGACAGAAATCCTGGGTGCACACAAGACCGATTCACAAAAATCTTGGGCCGCCAACGACAGAAAATTACGTGAAGTGGAGAGAAAACGTAAGCTTAAGTCGCCTGCCATGCGTCCGAGGCGTTCGCTGGCTTTAACGGTTTTCCCGCCTCTGGCTCTTGCGATCGGCCGGCAAAACCGGGCAAGCTCATGCCGATTTCCCCAACATAGGCAGATGCATGTTTTTCGCTTCCGACAATTGGGCAGGCGCCCACCCCAGTATTGCCGCCGGCCTGTCGGCCAACGCCGGCGGCTTCTCGACCGCCTATGGCGATGGCTCTCTTGACCAGGCCGTCTACCAGCGGTTCAGCGAGTTGTTCGAACGCGAGGTCGCGGTGTTCTTCGTGGCGACCGGCACCGCCGCCAATTCGCTCTCGCTGGCCACCTACAACAAGCCTGGCGGCATTGCCTTCGCTCATCGCGAATCGCATGTCATCGAGGACGAATGCGGCGCGCCGGAATATCTCATGGGCGGCTCTCGGCTGCATGCGATCGACGGCGCGCTGGGCAAGATCGATCCGCACAACCTGGAAAGGATCGTCGGCCGCTTCGCCCCCGAGGTCGTCCATTGGGGGCGGCCGATGGCTGTCTCGATCACCCAGTCGACCGAAGTCGGCACGGTCTACACGCTTGACGACATCGATGCCATCGCATCGATCGCCAGGCATCACAAGCTGCCGCTGCACATGGACGGCGCGCGTTTCGCCAATGCCCTGGTGGCGCTCGAAACAACGCCTGCCGAGATGACCTGGAAGCGCGGCGTCGACATTGTCTCCTTCGGCGGCACGAAAAACGGATGCTGGTGCGCCGAGGCCGTCGTGCTGTTCGATCTCGACCGGGCCAAGGAACTGGCTTTCCTGCGCAAGCGCGCCGCGCAGCTGTTTTCCAAATCGCGCTTCATCGCCGCGCAGTTCGAGGCCTATTTCAAGGACGGGCTGTGGTTGGAAACGGCCCGCCATGCCAACGCCATGGCCGCGCGCCTGGCGGCGGCGATCGAGGATTCCGCCTCGGCGCGGCTGGCCTGGCTGCCCCAGGCCAACGAGGTCTTCGCCGTCATGAAGAAGGCCGAAGCAGAGCGGCTGCAGGCCGGTGGCGCCGCCTTCTATGACTGGCACAGGCCGCATGGTTTCGACGGTCATGTCGGCGAGGACGAGACGCTCTACCGTTTCGTCACCAGTTTCGCCACGACTGATGAAAGCATCGCCCAGTTCGAGGCATTGCTAGGGGCGGGATCGCAAGGATGATTGCTCTCATTTCGAGCATCACGCGCTAGGCAAAAACGGCCGCGACAGCAGCTCAAGCCCAAGCAGGATCAGGAACACCAGGAACCAGCGGCGGAAGGTCTCCGGACTGATCCGCTGCCGCAGAAGCTGGCCCATCCACATGCCAAGCAAGGCCGGCACGACCGCCAGCGACGACATGGCGATATGTTCGATCTGGAAGGCGCCGTTCGACGCCAGGCCGGCCGCGAGCGCGATGGTCGACACGGTGAAGGAAAGGCCGAGCGCCTGGATCAGGTCATCCCTGCCCAGGCCCAGCGCCTGGATGTAGGGAACCGCCGGAACGACGAAGACGCCGGTGCCTCCGGTCACAAGACCCGTGATCAGCCCGACGACAGGTGACGACCAGCGCTCGGCCGGCGCCGGAATGGTCAGCTGACGCGCCAGCAAGGTGTAGACGGCATAGATGATCAGGGCGGCGCCGAGACCGGCGGTCGTCCATTTGACGTTGCCGCTGGCCAACAGCCACGACCCGGCTAGCGTACCGAACAGGATGCCGATCATCATCAGCCACAGCCGCCGCAGGATCGGCGCGAAACTCGGTCCGGCGAACAATTGCCAGATGTTGGTGACGAAGGATGGCACGACCAGCAACGACGCGGCGGCGACCGGCGGCATGATGGTGCCCAGCATGCCCATGGCCAGCGTCGGCAACCCCATGCCGGTGATACCTTTTACCATACCGGCCAGCAGGAAGGTGATGGCGACCGTGCCCGTCAGCACCCAGGAAAAATCAGACATGCCGTTAACTCGTTTGCGCGAACAGGCAGCATGGGGCGGCGAGGCTTGCCGACAAAGGGCCAGTGCGGTTGCTCACGGGCGTCCAGACACGCAACGAAATGCGGGACAACAAAAAGCGGCGCCTTTCGGCGCCGCTTCGTCTCGGGAGGAGACGGGTTGTTGGGTTCGAGACCGTGCGATTACGCGGCGGTCTTGGCCTCGATCTGCTTGGCCTTCTCCGAAGACGCCGTAATGGCGATCTTGCGGGGCTTCAGCTCCTCGGGAATGTTGCGCTTGAGATCGACGAAGAGCAGGCCATTTTTCAGCGAGGCGCCGACGACGTCGACGTGATCGGCAAGCTGGAAACGACGCTCGAAGGCCCTGGAGGCAATGCCGCGATAGAGCAGTTCGGAACCTTCGCCGGTGCCCTCGTCCTTGCGCTCACCCTTGACGGTCAGCACGTTGCGATGAGCCTCGATCGAGATCTCGTCGTCCGAGAAACCGGCGACAGCCATCGAAATCCGATAGGAATCCTCACCCGTGCGCTCGATGTTGTAGGGCGGGTAGGTCTGCGCGCCACCATCGGGCTGCGCAAGCGAATCGAGCATGGTGAACAGGCGGTCGAAGCCGACGGTCGAACGATAAAGCGGGGAAAAATCAACGTGACGCATAGGGTGTTCTCCTGTTGAGCAACATGGTTTGCGTATGGCCGGTGCGAAACCCGTGGGCGGCGTTCCGGATGACCAGCGGCCCCGACATTGGCGACCGCATCCGACATTTGGGGAGCGCCCAAGAGCATTTCAAGATTTCGTGTTTCGAAGAAATGACGGGCGATCCCGGTCTCGATGAACGCCAGATGAACCGGCGCGTCGGCGCCCGTTCAGACTGGCGACGCTACAGTACACCCAGGTTCAAGGACAGGCGGCGCCCGACAAGGTGCCGCGACGAGGCCGAACCGGGTGTAACGTCCCTTCCTCCCGGATCGACAGAGACCGGAAGCACGCCAATGGCGGCTTCCGGCCTTGCTCGTTGCCCTGGCGTGCCCGGAGCCCGCCCGCCTCGAAATCCTTTGCTTTTGGCGAATGGGCGTCTATCACCATGCCGATGCCTCGCAATGTGGCTCGACACCAAAAAACGAAGCCCGAATGACGGACCTCTTCCACGAAACTCCAGGCAACCCGACGCCGGACAATGCCAGCGGCGGCTTCTTCACCACGCGTGACGGCAAGAAGATCCGTTATGGCCTTTTTGCAGCCACGGGCCGTCCGATGAAGGGTACGGTGGTGCTCCTGGGCGGCCGCAACGAATGCATCGAGAAGTATTTCGAGACCATCCGCAACCTGGCCGACCGGGGTCTTGGCGTGGCCACCCTCGACTGGCGCGGCCAGGGCGGCTCCGACCGCATGATCCGCGACCGCCAGCGTGGCTATGTCAAGAGTTTCCGCGACTACACCAGAGACCTCGAGCAGTTTTTCGAGGAGGTCGTGCTGCCCGATTGTCGGGGGCCGTACTACATACTGGCCCATTCAGCGGGGGCCGTCATCGCGCTGCTTGCCGCGCCATCGATGGTGAACCGGGTGCGGCGCATGGTGCTGATCGCGCCGTTCCTCACCTTGCCGGACCTTCCTGTCTCCATAACCACAGTGCGCCGCGTCTGCTCATTCTTCTGCTGCCTCGGGCTGGGGAGACTCTACGCCGCATGGGGGCCGCGCAAGCGGCTGCCGCCCCCTTTCGCCACCAACAAGGTGACCACCGACCCGGCGCGGTTCGCCCGCAATACGGAGATCTATAGGACCTATCCGCAGCTGGCGCTTGGCGGCCCGACGATCCGGTGGCTGAGGGCGGCGGCACAAGCGGCCGAAGCCATCAGCGATCCCGATTACATGGCCAGGATCCAGATACCCTTGCTGGTCATAGCCGCCGGCGCCGACCAGGTCGTTTCTACCAAGGCCGTGGAAGCCTATGCCCGGCATCTGCGTCTCGGCTCGCTGCTGATGATCGATGGCGCACGCCACGAAATCCTGCAGGAAGCCGACATCTATCGCGAGCCGTTCCTGGCGGCCTTCGATGCCTTCATTCCCGGAACCGACGACACCGCCTGAGCATCACGGCTTGCCGGTGACAACCTGTTGCCATCCGTCCGCGGGATGCGTGTTCTGCGCGATGATATGGCACTTCTGTCTCGTCGCCTTCCGGCACGCGGCAAGAGCCTGCTTTCGCGCGTCGTCGAGGGACCGCGCGCCATAGTGCCAATAGACGCCCCTGGCTGTCTCCGGCATTGCCATGGCTTTTTCGGCATCATTCTCCAGGTAGAGCTCGGCACTGGCGCGATCGGCTGGCCCAAGCCGAGAGAGGATCGGTGTCAACGCCGCGTCGTCCATCGCGGGAAGATGGTTGCGTCGCAGGAACGCGTCTATTCGCGCGGCCATCAGCGGACTGGCCTTCTGCTTGAAAAGCCTATGTCCATTCGAGCCAAAGGGCGCGAGTGCCACGAAATCAGCCTGCCCGCCCCGGGAGCGGTAGGCGGTCACCATTCGCCCGGCGAGATCCGGTCCGAAATACGGATCGTTCGCGGCGTAGAACCAGAGCGTGGGCGTGGGATTGTCCTTGCCGAAACGCGCCATGTTTCGGATCAGATCCGCCTTGAACAGGGCACAGCCGGGAGTGGGAACGCCGACCTTGTCATAGTGATAGACCCCGCCGGAGATGTTGATAGCCGCCGTCAATGGCCGACCCCGGCGCGACCCCAGATCCAGGATCGATGCGCCGCCAATCGATATGCCGACGCCCAGGGCGACCGATCGATCGACGTCGGGTCGTTTCCGAAGCGCCGTCAACGCCGCCGCGAGCTCGTCGCCATGCGCATCGAGAAACATGGCGACGTCGGGCGCGGCGCAGCTGCCGGCCCGGTTCATGAATTTTCCGCTGGAGTTGCCATAGCCCGGCCACACGATCGACGCGGCAAGGAAGCCGCGATGAGCGAAGTCATGCGCCATGTGCGCCAGCCATTCGGGGTGCATTTTCGAGGGAGATGCCGCGGCGGAACCGTTGACGATCAGAGCTATGGGAAACTTGGTCCCGGACACCGGGCGCACGATCAGCGTTTCGAGCTTCTCATCATGAGACCCGACATGGATCGGCAACAAAAGCCGTTCTTCGCGAACCTCGGTGTCGGCAAAACCGGGCCGCGCGCAAAGCACGAGCCCGAGGCAAAGCACAAGAAAGAGCCGGCTCAAGCGCATGACATCACTCGTACGGGCAGAACGCCTGTCCTTGGCCAACGCGGGCTTTCGTCACCGATTGCGCTTCAGCCGCGCAGCGCCGCCATCGCCGCCGCGTGAAGCTCCGGCGTCGCCGCTGCCACGACATCGCCGCCGTTCTCCGCCGGTCCGCCATCGAAAGTGGTGACGACGCCACCGGCCTTTTCGATGATCGGTATCAGCGCGACGATGTCATAGGGCTTCAATCCGGGATCGGCGACGATGTCGACGCCTCCTGCGGCGACCATGGCGAAGGCGTAGCAATCCGTGCCGTAGCGAGCGAGTTGCACCTGTTTTTCAAACGCATCGTAGCGTTCGCGCGCCTCGCCCTTGAACAAGGCCGGCGTGGTGGTGAACAAGGTTGCATCGGCGAGCTTCGTGGTCTTGCGGGTCTCAAGCTTGCGCGGCCCGCCAGGCCCCTCATAGTGGGAACCCGAGGCGTTGGCATAGAAGAGTTCGCCGGTGAAAGGCTGCGACATCATGCCGGCAACGGCGTCCCCGTCCACCGTCAGCCCTACCAGCGTTCCCCATACTGGCAGACCGGAGATGAAGGCGCGCGTGCCGTCGATCGGATCGATCACCCAGACGTGCCTGCTGTTGATGTTTTCGCTGCCATGCTCCTCGCCGAGGATGCCATGGTCTGGATACTCGGCCGATATCAGCGCGCGGATGACCCGCTCGGCCTCGCGGTCAGCCTCGGTCACCGGGTCGAAACTGCCCTTTTCCTTGTTGGCCACAGCGCCTTGGGCGCGGAAACGCGGCAAGGTCTCTGCCGCCGCTGCATGCGCGATGCGCCGCATGAAATCGATGCTGATATCCAACTGATTCTCCCGCGTGGCGGCATGCCCGAGGCATCCGTTTGCCGCTAGTTTTCAGCCAAGACAAGGGGATGCGGAGATTTTTGAGCGCCCGCGGCGTTGCACAAATGTCACGCCAGCGTCATCGAAGTGCCATTTCCACATCAGAGTGAATTAAAAAAGCCTGAAGCTCGCTTGACATTTGTGCAGCGCACAATACGCTCATCCTCGGACAGGTTTTCCTGTCCATGCCCTCCTTGGGCGTTTCCTCCCTAGACTTCGACCGTATCGTGAAAACGATGCGGTCTTTTTTTACGACGTCGCGTCGAGAGGTCCCCGCTGTCACTCCGCGGCCAGCGGCAGGTCGACAAAATGATGGTCGGGCATCGCCATGAGATCGGCTGAGAACCGTGTCAGGTCATCGGCGAGCGCATCGAAACCAGCCGATTTCTGGAATGTCCGCTCGTTCATGTAGAGCCCGCGATTGACCTCGATCTGCAGCGCGTGGAGATGACGCGCCGGGCGGCCATAATGCTCGGTGATGAAGCCCCCGGCATAGGGCTTGTTGTGGGCGACGGTGTAGCCCATGGCGGTGAGCAGACCGATTGCCGTCTCCGTCAGTGCCGCCGTCGCCGATATGCCGAAGCGGTCGCCGATGATGAAGTCCGGCCGCAGGCCGCTGTCGCCGACCCGGATGCTCGCCGGCATCGAATGGCAGTCGATCAGCACGGCATAGCCGAACCGGGCATGCGTTCGCGTCAGAAGCCGCTTCAGCGTCTCGTGATAGGGCTTGTAGACGGCTTCGATGCGAGCGACGGCCTCCGCCAGCGGCAAGCGGCCTGCGTAGATGTCCAGCCCCTCCCCAACCAGCTTGGGCACGGTGCCCAGCCCACCGGCCACGCGCGCCGAGCGGATATTGCAGAAGGATGGTACCGGTTCGGCGAACATGCGCGGGTCGAGTTCCCACGGCTCGCGATTGACGTCGAGATAGGCGCGCGGAAAATGCGCCGCCAGCATCGGCGCGCCGAGCGCGACGGCGCCGCCGAACAATTCGTCGACGTAGCAGTCCTCGGAGCGGCGGATGGCGTTGCGATCCAGTCTCGCCATGGCCAGGAACCGCTCCGGATAGTAGCGGCCGCTATGCGGTGAATTGAAGAGGAAGGGAACGCGCTGTTCGGCGCCCGATCGGACTTCGAAGGGGGCAACGACCGAAAAATCCTCGGCTGCCGTGTTCACTTTGAACGAACCCGAAAACACCAGTGCATCATCGATTGAAAGTGCCACCTTGGCGGTCGCATGTCCAGCTTTTCGGCACGCCGGCCCCCCAAGGTCACGCGTTTGCGTCCGGTTGCCAAACCGGGCTCCGGCTCTTTCGATCCACGCATCGTGATTTGCGGCGACACCGCTGGTTTTCAGGCTGATAACCCAGCCAAACGCCGATTGCGCGTCTTGACGTTCACTTGATGTTTACCGTCACCGCCTCATATACAGGATGGTTAACGGGCTGGCCCAACGGCAGTCTCGGGCGGGTGATTCGGACGGGATATGATGGCACGCATTCTTCTGGCGGAAGACGACGACGATATGCGTCGGTTCCTCGTCAAGGCGCTGGAACGCGCCGGCTACCACGTCAGCGATTTCGACAATGGCGCCAGCGCCTATGAGCGGTTGCGCGAGGAACCTTTCTCGCTGCTCCTGACCGATATCGTCATGCCGGAAATGGACGGCATCGAGCTTGCCCGCCGCGCAACCGAAATCGATCCAGACCTCAAGGTCATGTTCATCACCGGCTTCGCGGCCGTTGCGCTGAACCCGGACTCCAAGGCACCGAAGGACGCCAAGGTCCTCTCCAAGCCCTTCCACCTGCGCGATCTCGTCAACGAGGTCGAAAAGATGCTGCAAGCCGCCTGACGCAGTTCCGGCCACCTTTCGGGGTGGTCATCCACAATGCTGTGGCATGCATCTTTCTTTCGCTTTTCCGGCTATTGACGTGCCGGATCAAAAGTGGTGTATGCGCGGCGTCGGATGGGCGTGTAGCTCAGCGGGAGAGCACTGCATTGACATTGCAGGGGTCACAGGTTCAATCCCTGTCACGCCCACCATCCAGACCCTTCCTTCAATGCAAGCGTCAGCTCAAAACGGGCTGAGTTGTCGAAGCTTCCATATAGTCTTGGCCCAAAAGCCCTTCTCCGGTTTTCTGCCCAACCTTACCCAGCGTTTGATTTTCCTGAACATCGGGTTTGCTGGCTGTGATTCCACCAACCGGGCCGCCATCGCGCCCGCCCGCCTGGGCTCTCCCGATTCGCGAAGAAGATAGGCTGAACATGCCATGGCGCAGGGGTGGCCGGCCTGTGCCGAGGCAAGGAAAAGTCCGAAATCCCTCGACATGGCATTTTTGCCGTCCCAAACCCTCTCGGTGAGAACCCGCATCGCCGGCAGGGGGATCTTGGCGCGAGCCCGGAACTGACGGCTCATCAGCGATTTGAGCACCGCTTCACCCGAGGGAAAATCGCCCTCGCGAAAATAGGCAGCCACGATCTTCAGCGCATAGATATCGTTCTCCGGATCGAGTGCGAGTGCGCGCTCCAGGATTTCCCTTGCTCGCGCAGGGCTGATTGTGTCCTCCAGGTTCAGGAAGGCGGATTGATAGCCGAAGGCGGCCTCGAGGCGATGATAGTCGCGCTCGTGGGCTTTCAATTCCGCAAGGACAATCTCCGCCGCCCTGGCTTTGCTGAACAGCGCTTCGGAATTCAGGTGAGGAATATCGCCCATGACGGATGCCACGGCCGCAAAGATGCTGCTTCCCGCATGAATCCGCTGGCAGCGCGCCATCACCGCCATTTCAAAGAAATCCCTGAGCGTTCGATCCTCGAATTCGCCGGCCCCCAGATCGCTGATCAGCAAGGCGCCAGTTCGGGCCCTTAGATACTCCAGGGTTTCACGGTCCTGGCCGATGAGCAGGGTGTTCAAACCCCTGGCCGAAAGCTCCGAGACGATTGCCCCGGCAAGAGCGGACGGGATCACCTTGTCGGCGAAAATCATTTTCGTCCGGTAGCTGCCATGAACGATATCGCCGCTGCGAAGATGCAGCGCCGCCATCGGGCCGGGGAAACGCACCTCGCGAGCGGCGTTGATCGCGTCGGTCACATTGCTTGAGAAACCAAAGCCGCGCAGCGCCTCCGATCGGCGAACCGTTTTCGGCCCATCCGCGCGAAATGATTTCAGGACGTCGAAATCGTCGCAGATCCAGCCTTCGAGATTCCTCTCTCGTGCAGTCGTCTCGAGACTGCGCGGCGTGAAAATAGTCTGGCCGAGAACGCCGAAACGCGAGGCGTCGACCTTTTCACCCAGCCAATACTGCTCGATGAAAGCGTCCGAGAATATCTTCCTGACCACATCGACAATGTGAAACGTGTTGTCCTGGATGGCCTCTTCGCTCCAGGTGAAGCCGAAACGGCACCCGAGCCAGTCGGCCAGCGCTTTTGCATTGGCCATCGCCAGCAGGCGCCCACCCAATCCGTCGATTCTGGTCGCGGCAATCAGCATCGACGGATCCCAATCCGCCCTGAGGCGGACATCGCCTTTTTCGATGTGCGGGAGAAACCAGGCATAGGTTTGGTACCAGGCATCAGGCTTCCACCACTAGATGCGGTCCCTTCCGGCCGCAAGGCACGCCTAAAGCCAAGGGCTGAGGAACGGCCTGATTTCCCGCCAGATTCGTTTAGGACCAGCCTTAGGCACATTCTGATGAATGTAGCTCTCGGATTTATGCGTAAGACGCTTTAGACCGTGATTGCGCATGTAGGCATCGACGCGCTTTTCGAATGGCTCGTCAGCGTAGGCCGGATACCGCTCGGACGCGAGGTTCCGCTCTCCGTAGACCGGCGCGCGAAATACCGACATCTTTCCCAAAAAGCATTGGTCGGAGAAGCCATAGCCGACGAAAAAATCGCCAATCTGCCCCAGGCTTTCCTTTTCCGCTTTCTCGAATCGGTCATTCCAGCAGGGATTTGCGATGACCAGATCGGCGCTGCTCTCCATCAGGGCCAGGGCGGGAGCGATCCAGTGGTGGCGGCGCTTGGGGAAGGAGTCGCCCATGTAGTAGAGCAGATAGGCAGCACTGCTGACGTAAATCGCGACGAGTTCACTGATCGAGTAGAGATAGCCGCGACCAAAGGATGCCTTGTCGATCTGGAAAAATTCCAGCGCGGCCGCCGCGTGGTCTTCCGCGAAGAGATATTCGTCGATGTCCCCGCGATCGATTGCTGCCTTTGCGGCTGTTTCGACGACGCCGGGCTCGCTGACATTGTTGATGATGAGGCGGCGGATCGAAAATGGGTGGGAGCATCGCTCGACGACAGTGCGCAGGTACTTTTCTCCCAGCACCATCCGCCAGTCATTTTCATAGCAGTTCGTCGTAAAGTCTGTAGCGGGAGCCATCTAGCACGTTCTGCAAAGCGCGTTTCTGGGTGGTGGGATAACGAATGCGCCCGCCTTGATAATCGAAGAGGATGACCTTCGTGCGGCATGATTCTTCGGCGCATGCCGGCCGGCGGCCGGTCACGCAATTTTGACTTGCCCGCAACACTCATGACCAAAGCGCGCGAAGTCGGCCAAGGCGCCATCCTGCCTTCGCCAGCCTGCCGGATTCCGGTTTCTTGCCCATTGCGACCCGCTGCCTGATTTTCCTGAAAATCGGATTTCGAGGCTCCATCTTCACCAAATCCGCTGCCATCGCCATCGCCGATGTCCTGTCATCGAGTACTTCGACGAGGATATAGGCCGAACACGCCATCGCGTAGGGGTGCCCGGCTCTCGCCGCAGCGAAGAAGACATCGAAGTCATTGGCCATCGCCCTATAGCCGCCGAGCCGGGTGGTCAGCATATCCATCATTGGCAACGGAAGGCTGGAGCGGTGCTGTGACTGGCGTGTCATCAATGATTTCAGGATCGCCTCGCCAGCGGCGTAATCCCCTTCGCGGAAGCAGGCCGCGGCCATTTTCAGATCATAGCCATCGTTTTCCGGATCGAGCGCATGAGCCTTTCCAAGCAGCTCCCGCGCCCGTGCCGGACTGATCTCGCCCTCCAGCGATTGGAAGGCCCAGCGGTAGCCAAAAGCCGCCTCGAGCCGATGGTAGTCGGACTGGTGAGCCCGCAATTCATCCGTGATGATGTCCGCCGCCCGGAACCTGCTGAACAAGGCGTCGGTTGCGAGGCAAGGTTTGTCTCCCATCAGGGATGCTATCGTTGCATAAATGCTGCCGCCGGCGTGGATCTGTTGGCACCTTGCCATCAGCGCCAGCTCAAAGAATGCCTTGAGGGTCTCGTCCCTGAATTCGCCGGCCCCGAAATCACTGGTGCGCGATGCCCCGGTCTCGGCCTTGAGATAGTCAAGCGTGGCATGATCCTGGCCGACGAGCAGCGTTGTCAGGCCCTTCGAGGAAAGTTCCGCTATGATCGCCTTGGCAAGGACCGAGGGGATCACCTTGTCGGCAAAAACCAGTCTTCTGCGATTCTGGCCGTGGACGATGTCGCCGCTGCGAAGATGCAGTGCCGCCATCGGCCCCGGAAAGCGGCATTTGTCGGCCGCGTCCAGCGCCTTTCGAACGGCTGGAGAGAAACCTAAACCCCGTAGTGTTTCGGATCGTCCGACAGGTTCGGCATGGTCGTCGTGGAAAAAATCGAGGACATCGAAGTCGTCGCAAATCCAGCCGCGCAACCGTCCCTGCCCTGCCACTGCGCCAAGGTCGGATGGCGTGAATTCCTTGCCGCCAAGAACGCCAAATCGGGCCCTTGCGATCTTCTCGCCCAGCCAATGCTTTTCGATGAAGTCGGCGCTGAATATCTTCCCGACCACGTCGACGGTATGGGATCCCTCGTCGAGAATGGTCCTGCTGTTCCAGGTGAAGCCGAAACGATAGCCGAGCCTGTCGGCCAGCGCCTTTGCGTTGGCGATCGCCAGCAGGCGGCCACCAAGTCCATCTTTCCGGTTGGCGACGATCAACATCCCTGGTCACGCGGCCCCTAGCCGAACATCCCCTCTTTCGATGTGCTGGAGAAACCAGGCATAGGTCTGTTCCAATCCGCCCTGGAGCGAATATCTGGGGCGCCAGCCGGTCGAAAACAGCCTGGATACGTCCAGCAGCTTGCGCGGCGTTCCGTCTGGTTTCGTCGTGTCGAAGATGACCTCGACATCGGCGCCGGCCACGGATGCGACCGTGCGGGCGAGTTCCGCGATGGTGATATCCTCGCCAGACCCGACATTGACGTGGCTGTCGCCGGAATAGTTCCGCAACAGCCAGACAAGGGCATCGGCGGCATCGTCGACATGCAGGAACTCGCGCATCGGCGTGCCCGAGCCCCAGACAGTCAGCGACCTGTCGCCTTGGCGTTTGGCCTCATGCGCCTTTCGCATCAGCGCGGGCACGACATGACTCGAACTGAGATCGAAATTGTCGCCGGGGCCGTAGAGATTGGTCGGCATCGCCGAGATGTAGTCGACGCCATGTTGGCGCCGGTAGGCCTGGCACAGTTTCAGCCCGGCGATCTTGGCGATCGCGTACCATTCGTTGGTTGGCTCGAGCGGGCCGGTCAGCAGCGCATCCTCGGAAATCGGCTGTGCCGCGAATTTCGGATAGATGCAGGATGAGCCGAGAAACATCAGCCTGCCCACCTCGCAGCGAAAGGCGCTTTCGATGACATTGGTCTGCATGACCAGGTTTTCCTGGAGAAAATCGACCGGAAACCTGTCGTTTGCCAGGATGCCGCCGACCTTGGCGGCTGCCATGACCACCGCATCGGGCCTGCGGTCGGCCATCCAGCGACGCACGCCGGCCTGGTCGAGAAGGTCGAGTTCGCAACGCGATGCGGTCAGGATCTCGCAATCCTCGTCCGCCAGCCTGCGCACGATTGCCGAGCCGACCATGCCGCGATGCCCGGCCACGAACACACGCTTGCCATGAAGCTCGAACCCACTGCCCATGGATGCGCCTCCTATGCGGAATGCCCGCTGTGCCAGGCGCCGCCAGCGGCGCGCGCCAGGTCGGCCCGCACCATCTCCGCCACAAGCTCCTTGAAGCCGATCGTATGCGACCAGCCCAGCCTGGTCCTGGCCTTGGATGCGTCACCCAGGAGCAGGTCGACCTCGGTCGGCCGGAAGTAGCGCGGGTCGATGCGCACCAACGCGGCGCCCGAAGCGGCATCAACGCCAACTTCTTCAACGCCCTGCCCTTGCCAGCGAACGGTCCGCCCGGTCTCGGCAAAGGCCAGTTCGACAAATTCGCGCACCGAATGCGTCTCGCCCGTCGCCAGCACGAAATCGTCCGGCACGTCATGCTGGAGGATGCGCCACATGCCCTCGACGTAGTCGCGGGCATGGCCCCAGTCACGCCTGGCGTCGATATTGCCGAGATAGAGCGTGTCCTGCAGGCCGCGGTCAATCGCGGCGACAGCCCGCGTGATCTTGCGGGTCACGAAGGTTTCCCCCCGCGTCGGGCTCTCGTGGTTGAACAGGATGCCGTTGGCGGCAAACATGCCATAGGCTTCGCGATAGTTCACCGTGATCCAGTAGGCATAGAGCTTGGCGACGGCATAGGGCGAGCGCGGATGGAAGGGGGTCGTCTCGCTCTGTGGCACCTGATGCGTCTTGCCGTAGAGCTCCGATGTCGAGGCCTGGTAGAAGCGCACCGACTTTTCCAGGCCAAGGATACGGATCGCCTCCAGCAGCCTCAGCGTCCCCAGCGCATCGGCATTGCCCGTATACTCCGGCGTCTCGAAGCTCACCTGGACATGGCTCTGGGCGCCCAGATTGTAGATTTCGCTCGGCCGCGTCTCCTGTACCAGCCGGATCAGGTTGGTGGCATCGGTGAGATCGCCATAGTGCAGGAAGAAACGGGCACCACGCTCATGCGGGTCGACATAGATGTCGTCTACACGCTCGGTGTTGAACGAGGAAGACCGGCGCTTGACGCCATGAACGACATAGCCTTTTTGCAGCAATAGCTGCGCCAGATAGGCGCCGTCCTGGCCGGTCACGCCCGTTATGAGCGCCACTTTATCCATCGTCGCTGCCTTCGCTCACCTTCAGGTGAGATACCGAAAACAGATTTGGCCGGACAAGGCAAATTTATCGGCCGAACCGGAAGCGATCCGCGTCGCGATCAGACGCCCGCCACCGCGCGGAGATTTTTCATTCTGGCGACCGCCATCTCCGGATCGGCCAGCAGCCCGGCCTGATCGGCGAGGCGGAAGACATCGCCATAGTGGCGGATGCCGCGTGCCGACTGCATGCCGCCGACCATGGCAAAATGGTCCTGATGGCCATTGAGCCACGCCATGAACACGATGCCGGCCTTGTAGTATTCGGTCGGCGCCTCGAAGATTTTTCGCGACAGCGGCACCGTCGGCGCCATCAGCGCGTCATAGCCGGCACGGTCGCCGGCGGCCAGCTTCACCAGCGCCGCGTTGGCGACCGGCGCGATCGCGTCGAAAATGCCAAGCAGCGCATGAGAGTGTTTGTGTCCGTCGCCGGCGATCAGTTCGGGATAGTTGAAATCGTCGCCGGTGAACATGACGACGCCTTCGGGCAATCGGTTCCTCAGCGCGACCTCCTTGCCGGCATCGAGCAACGAGATCTTTATGCCTTCGACCTTTTCGGCGTGGCGCTCGATGATGGCAACGACGGTGTCGAGCGCGCTGTCGAAATCATGGGAGCCCCAGTACCCCTTCAATGCCGGATCGAACATGTCGCCCAGCCAGTGTAGGATGACCTTGCCCGAAGCCTGGGACAGGATGCGGTCGTAGACGCGGGCATAATCCTCAGGACCCTTGGCCACCTTGGCCAGCGCGCGGCTTGCCATCATGATCGCCTTGCCGCCCTGCCCTTCGATGAAAGCGAATTGTTCTTCATAGGCGGCGACCACGTCGTCGATCGACCTTGCCTCGCTTGCCGCCAGATGATCCGTTCCGGCGCCTGAAGCAAGATCCGCACCCTCCACGGTTCGCGCCTCGGCGATCGAGCGGCGGATCAATTCCTTCGCGCTGGCCCAGTCGAAACCCATGCCGCGCTGCGAGGTATCCATCGCCTCGGCGATGCGGAAGCCGAGCCGCCACAGATGATGGCGAAATTCCATCGTCTTGTCCCAGTCGACAACGGCCCGAGACCACGGATCGGTCATCGCCAGCGGGTCGGCGACGACATGCGCGGCGGCATAGGCGATACGCGAAAACCGCCCGCCGATCTCAGGCTGCACCGGCTTGCCGACGAGCCGGTAGGAGGCGCTGCGGCCACCCTCTTCTGGCAAGGCAATGTCCATCGATCTCTCCCTTCCCGGCGCCTATAAATGGAACGTTCCAATAAATCAAGAACCTTTATGATTTCAAGGCCCGTTCTCGCGAATTGCTGCGACGCAATACACAATTCCTTGATAGGGGCCATGTTCCGCCGATATCGATCGATTGTTCGGATTCAGAAAAAATCCTGATTGACTCGAATACCGAGCAGCGATTAGAACGTTCCAATTATCAATGAGAAAATACTGGAGGATGCATCGGATGGCCAGCCGGGCCAAGGCGACGATACTCGACATCGCCCGCGAAGCCGGCGTGTCGAAGTCGACTGTGTCGCTCGTGCTCCAGGGCAGCGGGCTGATCCGGCCTGAAACCGCGAGCAAGGTCCGCAAGGCGATCGAGGATGTCGGTTACGTCTACAACCGCGGAGCCGCCAATCTGCGCAAGGCGCACTCCAATGTCATCGGCATGGTCATCAACGACCTCACCAATCCCTTTTTCGCCGAACTGGCTGTTGGCATGGAGCGCGTCTTCCAGTCGGCCGGCATCGTGCCCTTCATTGCCAACACGGCTGAAAATCCCGTGCGCCAGGAAGAAGTGCTGAAATCGCTGATGGAGCAGGGCGTCGCCGGCCTCATCGTCTCGCCGGCGCGCGGCACGACGCCGGGCGCCTTCCGCCGGCTGGAGATGGCGGGCGTGCCCGTTGTCTTCGCCATGCGCCGTTTGCCTGAAAGCCGTATCCCGGTGATCGCGCCCGACAATCATCGCGGCGCCTACCTTGCCGCCGCCCATCTGATCGAGAAAGGGCATCGCAGGCTAGCCTTTTTCGGCGGCTCGTCCGATCTGGTCGTCTATCACGAAAGGCTGGGCGGATTTCGCGAGGCTTGCGAAACGCTCGGCATCCCCGCGACCGACACTGTGGTGGTCGAGGGCGAAACCAGCCGCCGGGGTGGCATTGCCTGCCTGGAAACGGCGCTGTCGGTGGCTGAGCCGCCAACCGCGGCACTCTGTTTCAACGATGCGGTCGCTTTCGGCGTCATGTTGGCGCTGCGCAAGCGGGGACTTGAGCCCGGAACGGATTTCGCCGTCGTCGGTTTCGACGACGTGGTCGAGGCCGAGCACTATATGCCGGCGCTGACCAGCGTCTCGGTGGATACGGCGGGCCTCGGCGAACGCGCCGCCCATGTCATGCTGAAGATGATTCAGTCACGCACCACGCGCGCCGAGGACCATATCGGCGCGGTCAACCTCATGATCAGGGAAAGCAGCGGCCCGGATCGGCGCGCGGGAACGGGAGACGCGGCATGACCGTTAGATGGGGCCTGATCGGCGCGAGCACGATCGCGCGGCAGTTCATGATCGACGCCATCCGCGCCCAAGGCGACGGCGAGATCTCGGCGGTGATGAGTTCCAGCCCCGAGCGCGCCACGACCTATGCCAGGGAGAACGGCATTCCAGTCGCCGTCTCGACGCTGGACGGCCTCTTTGGCGCGAATATCGATGCCGTCTACATCTCCACCACCAACGAATTGCATCTCGAACAGGCGCTTGCCGCGATCAAGGCGGGCAAGCATGTGCTGTGCGAAAAGCCGCTGGCACTGACCAGCGCCGACGCGCGCAAGATGGTCGCCGCCGCCAAGGCAGCCGGCGTCGTGCTCGGCACCAACCACCATCTGCGCAATGCCGGCGCTCACCGCGCCATGCGCGAGGCGATCGCCTCCGGCCGGATCGGCAAGCCGATCGCGGCGCGCGTGTTCCATTCCGTCTATCTGCCGGAAAACCTGCAGGGCTGGCGCATCACCAGGCCCGAAGCCGGCGGTGGCGTGGTGCTCGACATCACCGTGCACGATGCCGACACGCTGCGTTTCGTTCTCGGTGACGATCCCGTCGAGATTGCCGCCTTCACGCAAACCGCCGGCATGGCCGGCGGCGGGCTGGAGGACGGCGCCATGTGCATATGGCGCTTCAAATCGGGCGTCATCGCCCAGTCGCATGAGGGCTTCACCACCAAATTCGCCGACACCGGCTTCGAGGTACATGGCTCGGAAGGCTCGCTGATCGCCGGGAATGTGATGACGCAGAAGCCGGTCGGTTCGGTCACGTTGCGCACGGCGAAAGGCGAAGAGGAATTGAGCTTCGACCGCGACGACCTCTATGCGCGCTCGCTGGGTCGGTTCCACGCCGCGATCCGTGGCGAGGGCCAGCCCTCCGCGACCGGCGAAGATGGCGTCTGGTCGCTGGCATCGGCCGAAGCGGCGCTGCAATCGGCGCGGACCGGCAAGACCGTCGAGATCAATCCAAGGCTTGAGACCAACACAAGACTTGAGACCAACACAAGATCGGGGAGCGCAGTTTGAGCAAGGTCGTCTCAGCGGCTGAAGCCGCAGCCCTGATCAAGGACGGCATGGTCGTTTCCGTGTCCTCGTCCAGCGGCCTTGGCTGCCCGGACGCGGTGCTCGCCGCCATCGGCGAGCGCTTCGACACGCAAGGCCATCCGAAGAACATCACCACGCTGCACCCGATCGCCGCCGGCGACATGTACGGAATCAAGGGCATTGACCATCTGGCCAAGCCGGGCCTGTTGAAGCGCACGCTGTGCGGCTCTTACCCATCCGGTCCCTCGTCGTCCGAACCGCCACAAATCTGGAAGATGATCGGCGACAATTCGGTCGCCGCCTACAACGTGCCGTCCGGGATCCTGTTCGACATGCATCGCGAGGCGGCAGCCAAGCGCCCGGGCGTGCTGACCAAGGTCGGCCTCGACACCTTTGCCGACCCCCGCCACCAGGGTTGCGCCATGAACGCGGCTGCCAGTGACCCCATCGTGTCGGTGCAGCAGTTCGACGGCGAGGAATGGCTTTATTTTCGCTCGATCGTCCCGCATGTCTCGATCATCCGCGCCACCACGGCAGACGAGCGCGGCAACCTAACCTACGAGCATGAGGGCGCCTATCTTGGCGGCCTTGAACAGGCGCTTGCCGCCCGCAACAATGGCGGCATCGTCATCGCGCAGGTCAAGCGCGTCGTCCAGAACGGCACGCTGAAGCCGCATGACGTGCGCGTGCCCGGCGTGCTGGTCGACCACATCGTCATCGCGCCGGACCAGTTGCAGACGACGCTGACACCTTACGACCCGGCGATCTCCGGCGAGATCTTCCTGCCGCTCTCCAGCTTCAGCAACGCCGAGATGAACGTCCAAAAGGTCATAGCGCGGCGCGTCGCCATGGAGCTTTGCGATGGCATGGCGGTCAACATCGGCTTCGGCATCTCCGCCAATGTGCCGCGCATCCTCCTGGAGGAAGGCCAGCACGGCAAGGTCACCTGGGTGATCGAACAAGGAGCGGTCGGCGGCGTGCCGCTGCTCGACTTCAAGTTCGGCTGCGCCTCCAATGCCGAGGCGATCATGCCCTCGCCGCACCAGTTCATCTACTTCCAGGCCGGCGGCTTCGACGCCTCGCTCTTGTCCTTCCTGCAGATCGACCGCCACGGCTCGGTCAACGTCTCCAAACTGTCGGCACGGCCGCATGTCACCGCAGGCGCCGGTGGCTTTGTCGACATCACGGCACGGGCGAAGAAGATCGTGTTCTCCGGCTTCTTCAATGCAGGGGCAAAACTCTCGTTGGCCGATGGCGGCATCCGCATCGACCAGGAGGGCAAGGTCAAGAAGGTCGTCGCCGAGGTCGAGCACATCTCCTTCTCGGGCAAGCGCGCGGTCGCGCAGGGACAGGACATAACCTATGTCACCGAGCGCTGCGTGATGAAGCTGACGCCGGACGGTCTGCTCGTTACTGAACTGGCGCCAGGTATAGACCTGCAGCGCGATGTTCTGGCGCAGTCCGAGATTCCGCTTGGTGTCGCCAAGAACCTCAAGATCACGCCGGCGGCGCTTTATCGCGATGAATTGATCGGCCTGTCGCTCAATGGCGGCGCCTCGCTCGGAGGCGCGCATGGCTGAGCGTCTCGTCACCTTCGAGCAGGACGGCCCCATCGGCATCGTCACGCTGCGCCGTCCCGAAAAGTTCAACGCGCTGGACATCCCGATGCTGCGGGCGCTGGAGGCCGCGCTCGACGAAGCCGAGGCGGCTGAAGGCGTGCGCGTCGTGCTGCTTTGCGGCGAAGGCAAGGGCTTTTGCGCGGGCGGCGATGTCGAGGCCTGGGCGCGGATGAGCGCCGCCGACTTCCAGGTGCAATGGGTGCGCTACGGCCACCGTGTCTTCGACCGGCTGGCACGGCTGCGTCAGCCGACCATCGCCGTACTGTCCGGCCACGCGCTGGGCGGAGGGCTGGAACTGGCGGTCGCCTGCGATTTCCGTGTCGCCGAGGCACATGTCAAATTGGGCTTCCCGGAAACCTCGATCGGCGTCGTCCCCGGCTGGTCCGGCACGCAGCGCGCCGTGCGCCGCTTCGGCGCCCAGACGGTGCGGCGCATGGCCTTGGGTGGCGAGATTCTTCTCGCCCCCGAAGCCTTGGGACTGGGCGTGGTCGACCGGGTGGTCGAAACCGGCAAGGCCTCCGCCGAGGCCAAGGCCTGGGCCGAAAGAATCGCCGAGCGGGGGCCCTTGGCGACCGAAGCCGCCAAGCTGATGATCGCGGTCGCCGAAGGCGAGGAAACCGCGGCCGCGACCGAAGCGCTGGCCAGTGGCTTCATCGCGCTGACCGGTGACCTGAAGGCTGGTGCCGGAGCTTTCAAGGCCAAGCAGAAGCCAGAATTTTCACGATCCTAGAAAAGAACAAAACCTGATGAACCTGCCCCTCAAGATCGCCATGCCTGCCGAGGCATCCGCCGGCCCAAAAGCCTACCGGCTGCTGATCGACGGCAAGCATGTCGATGCCCGTGACGGCCGCGTGATTGCGCGCAAGAGCCCCGGCCACGGCTTCACCGTCTCGCAGTACGCGCAAGCCGGCGAGGCCGAAGTCGAGGCGGCGGTGCGCGCCGCGCACAAGGCGTTCGAGACCGGCCCCTGGCCGCGCATGAAAGCGGCCGAGCGCGCCGCAATCCTGCTCAAGGCAGCCGACCTGATCGAGGCGCGGCTGGAAGAGATCGCCCGGCTCGACGCGCTCGAATCCGGCAAGCCGATCGCCCAGGCGCGCGGCGAGATCGGCGGCGCCGTCGACATCTGGCGCTATGCCGCGTCGCTCGCCCGCACGCTGCACGGAGAATCCTACGCCAATCTCGGCGACGCCATGCTGGGCGTGGTCGTGCGTGAGCCGATCGGCGTCGTCTCGATCATCACGCCGTGGAATTTTCCCTTCCTCATCGTCAGCCAGAAGCTGCCCTTCGCGCTTGCCGCCGGCTGCACGGCGGTGGTCAAGCCGAGCGAGATGACGTCGGCCTCGACCTTCGTGCTCGGCGACATCCTGATGCGGGCGGGTCTGCCGGCGGGCGTCGTCAACATCCTCGCCGGCCTGGGCAGCGATGTCGGCGTACCGATGGTCAGTCATCCGCTGGTCGAGATGGTATCGTTCACCGGCTCGACGCGCGTCGGCAAGATGACGATGGCCTCGGCCGCGCAGTCGCTCAAGAAGGTCTCGATGGAGCTCGGCGGCAAGAACGGCCAGATCGTCTTTCCCGATGCCGACCTCGAAGCCGCCGCCGACGCCGCCGTGTTCGGCGGCTTCTTCAACGCCGGCGAATGCTGCAATGCCGGCAGCCGGCTGATCGTGCACGAGGCGATCGCCGATGATTTTCTCAGTGCCGTCAAGGCGCTCACCGCCAGGCTAACTGTCGGCGATCCTCTCGACGACCGCACCAAGGTCGGCGCGATGATCTCGTCCGACCACCTGGCCAAGGTGACCGATTACGTCACGGCGGCCTCGAATGAAGGCAGCAGCGTCTACAGCGGCGGCAGGCAGCTGACCTCGAATGCCGGCCAATATCTCGACCCGACCATCATGCGCGGCGTGACCGAGGACATGGCCATCGCGCGCGAGGAGGTGTTCGGGCCGGTGCTTTCGGTTCTCACCTTTGAAACGATTGAAAAGGCGTTGCACATCGCCAACAACACGCCCTATGGTTTGTCGGCGGGCGTGTGGAGCCCCAGCATCGACACATGCATGTCGGTGGCGCGAAGTGTGCGTTCGGGAACCGTTTGGGTGAACACGTTCATGGAAGGTTATCCCGAGCTGCCTTTCGGAGGCTACAAGCAGTCCGGTCTTGGACGCGAACTCGGCAAACGCGCCGTCGAGGATTATACCGAGGAAAAGACAATCCAGTTTCATCGCGGCCAGCGCACCGGATGGTGGGTCGGCTGAGTTGGGAAGAACCCGGTGGACAGCCACCGGTCGTGTGGATGCAACAAGGGAGGAAGTACATGTTGCGCAAACTGCTTATCGGAACGGCTTTGGCGTCGAGCTTTGCCTTCGCGGCGCACGCCGCTGACGTCAAGGAAGTCCAGATGCTGCATTGGTGGACGTCGGGCGGCGAAGCGGCTGCTCTCAACGTGCTGAAGGGCGACCTGGCCAAGGAAGGCTATGCCTGGAAGGACGTGCCGGTGGCTGGCGGCGGCGGTGACGCTGCCATGACCGCGCTGAAGGCGATGGTAGCGGCCGGCAACTATCCGACCGCCTCGCAGATGCTCGGCTACACCGTGCTCGACTATGCTCAGGCCGGCGTGATGGGCGACCTGACCGAGACGGCGAAGAAGGAAGGCTGGGACAAGGCCGTTCCGGCGGCCCTGCAGAAGTTCTCGGTCTATGAGGGCAAGTGGGTCGCGGTCCCGGTGAACGTCCACTCGGTCAACTGGCTGTGGATCAACAAGGCGGTGATGGACAAGATCGGCGGCACCGAGCCGAAGACGTTCGACGACTTCATCGCGCTGCTCGACAAGGCCAAGGCGGCTGGCGTCATCCCGCTGGCACTCGGCGGCCAGAACTGGCAGGAAGCCACCATGTTCGACTCGGTCGTGCTGTCGACCGGCGGACCGGACTTCTACAAGAAGGCCTTCAACGACCTCGACGAAGCCTCGCTCAAGTCGGACACGATGAAGAAGTCGTTCGACAACCTCGCCAAGCTCGTCACCTATGTCGACCCGAACTTCTCGGGTCGCGACTGGAACCTGGCCACCGCCATGGTCATCAAGGGCGATGCCCTGGTGCAGGTCATGGGCGACTGGGCAAAGGGTGAATTCCACGCTGCCAAGAAGACCGCGGGCACCGATTTCCTGTGCTATCGCTTCCCGGGCACCGACGGTTCGGTGATCTACAACTCCGACATGTTCGCCATGTTCAACGTTCCGGAAGACCGCAAGGCCGCCCAGATCGCGCTCGCCACCGCCACCCTGTCGAAGAGCTTCCAGTCGGCCTTCAACGTCGTCAAGGGCTCGGTCCCGGCCCGCACCGACGTGCCGGATACCGACTTCGACGCTTGCGGCAAGAAGGGCATCGCCGACCTGAAGAAGGCCAATGAAGGCGGCACGCTGTTCGGCTCGCTCGCCCAGGGCTATGGCGCGCCTCCGGCGGTCGCCAACGCCTACAAGGACGTCGTGACGAAGTTCGTCCATGGCCAGATCAAGACCTCCGACGAGGCCGTGACCGAGCTGGTTAAGGCCATCGACGACGCCAAGTAAGCGCCACGCACCAAGAACGCCTTCCCCGCTCCGGCGGGGAAGGCCCGATCCGCGAGCCTGATTGGCCGTGCGTCGACGGGAGGAGCCTGATGAGTACCGTAGCGACAAGCCAGATCAAGTTGACGCCGGAGCACACACGCCCGCGCGTCTCCGTACGCTCGCGCCTGCAGGACGCCCTGCCGAAGATAGTGCTGGCGCCGAGCTTCGCCATCACCGTCGTCTTCGTCTATGGCTTCATCCTGTGGACGATCTATCTGTCCTTCACCAATTCCAAGACCTTCCCGTCCTATGTCATCACAGGACCGCGCGCCTATCAGCGGCTGTGGGGCTGGACCTTCGACTCCGATCCGCCATCGAGCTGGTACACCTCGATCGTCAATATGGGCATATTCGGTTTTCTCTACATCCTGATCTGCCTTGCGCTCGGCCTGTTCCTGGCCATCCTGCTCGACCAGAAGATCCGCGGCGAAGGCGTGCTGCGGCCGATCTATCTCTATCCAATGGCGCTGTCCTTCATCGTCACCGGCGTCGCCTGGAAATGGTTTCTCGATCCGGGTCTCGGCCTCGAGCAGACGCTGCACCAATGGGGCTGGACGAGCTTCCATTTCGACTGGATCAAGAACAAGGATTTCGTCATCTACACGGTTGTCATCGCCGGCGTGTGGCAGGCCTCGGGCTTCATCATGGCGATGTTCCTGGCCGGCCTGCGCGGCATCGACGGCGAAATCATGAAGGCGGCGCAGATCGATGGTGCCACCACCTTCCAGCTCTATCGCCGGATCGTCATCCCCCTGCTGCGGCCGATCTTCCTGTCGGCCTTCATCGTGCTCGCCCACCTTGCCATCAAGTCGTACGATCTCGTGGTCGCGCTGACCAGCGGCGGGCCGGGCGGCTCGGCATGGCTGCCGTCCAACTTCATGTACGAGTACACATTCAAGCGCAACGAGATGGCCGTCGGTTCGGCCAGCGCCGTGATAATGCTGATGACCATCGTCGCCATCATCGTGCCCTATCTCTATTCGGAACTGCGGGAGAAGCCGCGATGAGCGCTGTCGCCACCCCTGCCCGCCAGGTCACAGGCGGCGTCAATGTCAAGATCGTCAACCGCATCGTCATCTACGGGCTGCTGGCCGTGTTCGCGGTGTTCTACCTGATGCCGCTGTTCGTCATGCTGGTTACCTCGTTCAAGACCATGGACGAGATCCAGAACGGCAACATGCTGGCGCTGCCCAGGGCGCCGACCTTCGACCCATGGCTGAAGGCCTGGGGCGAGACCTGCGTCGGCCTGACCTGCGCCGGCATCAAGGGTTATTTCTGGAACTCCATCAAGATGGTGGTTCCGGCCGTCCTGATCTCGACGATGCTCGGTGCGCTCAACGGCTACGTGCTGACCAAATGGCGGTTTCGCGGCCACACGCTGGTCTTCGGGCTGATGCTGTTCGCCTGCTTCATCCCGTTCCAGTCGGTGCTGCTGCCGATGGCGACGATCCTTGGCAGTCTCGGCCGCTTCGGCGTTTCGCTGCAGAACACGGTCGGCACCAGCTTCGGTCTCGGCAATTCGACGGTCAATCTCGTCTTCGTGCACGTCGTCTACGGCATCGGTTTCACCACGCTGTTCTTCCGCAACTACTACGAGGCGTTTCCGACCGAACTGGTGAAGGCGGCGCAGGTCGACGGCGCGTCCTTCTTCCAGATCTTCCGCCGCATCATGCTGCCGAACTCGATGCCAATCTTCGTCGTCACCGTCATCTATCAGTTCACCAACATCTGGAACGACTTCCTGTTCGCTTCCGCCTACGCCGGAACCGGCGACGCGATGCCGATGACGGTGGCGCTCAACAACGTCGTCAACACGTCGACCGGCGTCGTCGAATACAACGTCAACATGGCCGCCGCGATGATCGCGGCATTGCCCACCCTCCTCGTCTACGTGCTTGCCGGCCGCTATTTCGTGCGCGGTCTGATGGCAGGCGCCGTCAAAGGATAACCCGATGGCTTTTCTGGAAATTGATGGTCTGAGGAAGCGTTTCGGCCAGGTCGAAATCCTCAAGGGGATCGACCTGGATCTGGAAAAAGGCGGCTTCCTGGTGCTGGTCGGCCCGTCCGGCTGCGGCAAGTCCACGCTGCTCAACACCATCGCCGGGCTGGAAACGATCACCTCGGGAGAAATCCGCGTCGACGGCCGCACGATCAACGATCTGCATCCTTCCAAGCGCGACATCGCCATGGTGTTCCAGAGCTACGCGCTCTACCCCAACATGACGGTGGCGGGAAACATCTCCTTCGGCATGGAGATGCGCGGCGTGCCGGCGGCCGAACGCCAGAAGGCGATCGACAAGGTGGCCAAGGTGTTGCAGATCGGCCATCTCCTGCAACGCAAGCCAAGCCAGCTTTCCGGCGGCCAGCGCCAGCGCGTCGCCATGGGCCGGGCGCTGGTGCGCGACCCCAAACTTTTCCTTTTCGACGAACCGCTGTCGAACCTCGACGCGAAGCTGCGCGTCGACATGCGCATCGAGATCAAGCGCCTGCACGCCACCACCGGCACCACCATCGTGTATGTCACCCACGACCAGATCGAGGCGATGACGCTGGCGACCAAGATCGCTGTCATGCGCGACGGCGAGGTGCAGCAGTTCGGCACGCCGGCCGAGATCTACAACAACCCGACCAATCTGTTCGTCGCCGACTTCATGGGCTCGCCGGCGATGAACCTGATCCCCGCAACGATCGGTACCAACGGCAACGCGCTGTCGGTCGTGTTGCAGCGCGAGGCGCGCGAGCCGATCTCGCTGCCGATGGCCAACGCACCGGCGGGCCTGTCGGCATTCCAGGGCAAGCCGATCATCTTCGGCGTCCGCCCCGAGGCCCTGACCGATCCGGAGGGCGCCGAGCGCAACGCCTCCAACATCGCCACCGCCGATTGCCACATCGAGGTCGTCGAACCCGCGGGCTCCGACACATTCGCGGTCACCAATCTCGGCGGCAAGGGCGTGGTGGCGCGGCTGCGGGCCGATGCCAACATCCACCCTGGCACCAACACGCCGCTGGCCTTCAACCTGACCAAGGCGGTGTTCTTCGATCCGGCGACCGAAAACCGCATTCTCTAGGCCATGAGCAACCCGGATATCGTCATCATCGGCTCCGGCATCGGCGGCGCCACGATCGCCTCCGGCCTTGCCGGAAGTGGCGCCTCGATCCTGATGCTGGAGCGCGGCGAACCCTTGCCGGCAACGCCGCATGCGCGCGACACGCGCTCCATCTTCGTCGACGGCCACTACCGGCCGAAGGAGATGTGGCGCGAGGCCGGCGGAGCCGCCTTCAATCCCGGCAATTACTATTATGTCGGCGGCAATTCGAAATTCTATGGCGCGGTGCTGATCCGCTACCGCAGGCAAGACTTTTCCGCCATGGAGCACTTTGGCGGTGTCTCGCCGGCTTGGCCGTTTTCCTATGACGAATTCGAGCCCTGGTACTCAAGGGCCGAGCAGTTGTTCCGCGTGCGCGGCGCGCTCGGCGAAGACCCGACCGAGCCGTTCCATTCGATCCCTTACGCCTTCAAGCCGGTGCCCGACGAGGCACCGATCGCCCGTGCCCGCGCCGAACTCAAGGGCTTGGGCCTGCATCCGGCCTCGCTGCCGCTCGGCGTCGACATCGACACCTGGCTGAAGGAAGGCAAGACCGGCTGGGACGCCTTCCCGAACACTGGCCAGGGCAAGATGGACGCCCAGACAGCACCGCTGGCCGCGGCGCTGAAGGACAGCAACATCCGGCTCGAAACCGGCTGCCATGTCGAATATCTCGAAGCGGCGCCAGACGGCAAAAACATCGCCGCCATCCATTACCGCCGGAACGGCGAACTGAAGAAAGTCACGCCAAAGCTGGTCATCCTCTCCGCCGGCGCGGTCAATTCGGCGGTCATCCTGCTGCGCTCGCCGTCGGCCGATGGCAAGGGCCTTGCCAATCGCTCCGACCAGGTCGGCCGCAATTTCATGAACCACAATTCGAGCGCCATGCTGGCGATCGATCCGCGCCGCCGCAACGACGCCGTCTACCAGAAGACACTGATGCTGAACGACTACTATCTGTCAGACGGCAAAGGCGGCAAGCCGCTCGGCAATGTGCAGTTGCTGGGCAAGATCGACAGCAACATGCTGAGGGCCAACGTCAAGTCGATGCCGAAATTCGCGCTCGATTTCATGGCCGGGCACGCCGTCGACTGGTACCTGATGTGCGAGGACCTGCCCGACCCGGAAAGCCGCATCACGGTCGACGGCAAGGACATCGTCATGCAGTGGCGACGCTCCAACATGCAGTCGCTCGACGGCTTGACCAAGGTGATGCGCGAAAACTTCCGCGCCTGCGGCTATCCGATCGTCCTGTCGCGCCCCTTCGACAAGCGGACCCCTTCGCACCAATGCGGCACGGTGAAGATGGGCGACGATCCGGCCACCGCCCCGCTCGATCCTTTCTGCCGATCGTTTGATCACCGGAACCTGTTCGTCGTCGATGCCAGCTTCCTGCCCAACTCGGCCGCCGTGAACCCGGCGCTGTCGATCGCGGCACAAGCGCTGCGGGTGGCCGAGCATATCCGCAAGGTGGAGCTATCAGCATGATCGGTTTGCGCCGCCCCTCATCCGCCTGCCGGCACCTTCTCCCCGTGAAGGACGGGGAGAAGGGACTTGGCCGCAACGCTGGCGATCCCCCTCTCCCCGTCCTTCACCGGGAGAGGGTAAGGGTGAGGGGCAGCGCCGGCGTCCGAAAGGCTAGCCTCCCATGACCCGCCCCGCAGCCATCGTCACCGGCGGCGCACGCGGCATCGGGGTGGCTTGTGCCCAGGCGCTGGCGGATGCAGGCTTTGACATTCTGGTCGCCGACCTTGCCGACACCGCAGCCGACGGCCTTGCCGCCGACATCACCGCGCGCGGCGCGAAATTCGCCTATGTCCGCTGCGACATCGCCGATCTCGCTGGCCATACCAACCTTGTCGATGCCGCCATGGACGCCTTCGGCCGCATCGACTGCCTCGTCAATAATGCCGGCGTCGGCGCCGTGGTGCGCGGCGACCTCCTGGAACTCAAGCCGGAGAACTTCGACTGGACGCTGGGCATCAATCTGCGCGGCACCGTGTTTCTCAGTCAGGCCGTGGCCAAGGCGATACTGGCTGCACCATCCGATCATCCGAAATGCATCATCACCATCACCTCGGTCAGCGCCGAAATGGCGTCGCCCGAACGCCCCGACTACTGCATCTCGAAGGCCGGCCTGTCGATGTGGGTGAAGAACCTGGCGCTGCGGCTCGCGTCTGAAAACATCGGCGTGTTCGAGGTCCGGCCCGGCATCATCCGCACCGACATGACGGCCGGCGTAACAGCCAAATACGACGTCTTGATCGAGGGTGGACTGGTGCCGGCAAAACGCTGGGGCGAAACAGCCGACATCGGCGCCGTGGTGGCGACGCTCGCTCACGGCAAGCTCGGTTTCTCGACCGGCTCGATCATCAATGTCGACGGCGCGCTGTCCGTGCCCAGACTGTGAACAGGTAACGCCATGACCGACTACATCATCGTGGGCGCCGGCCCGGCCGGCTGCGTTCTGGCCAACCGGCTGAGCGAAGAACCCTCCAATTCCGTGGTTCTGCTCGAGGCAGGCGGCAAGGACTGGCATCCCCTGATCCACATGCCGGCGGGCTTCGCCAAGATGACCAAGGGCATCGCTTCCTGGGGCTGGTCGACCGTGCCGCAGAAGCACATGAACGACCGCGTGTTCTGGTACACGCAGGCCAAGGTGGTCGGCGGCGGTTCCTCCATCAACGCCCAGATCTACACGCGCGGCAACGCCCGCGACTACGATGCCTGGGAGAAGGAAGAAGGCCTCGCCGGCTGGGGCTATCGCGACGTGCTGCCCTACTTCAAGCGCGCCGAGAACAACCAGCGATATGCCAACGACTTCCACGGCGACCAGGGCCCGCTCGGCGTCTCCAACCCGATCGCGCCGCTGCCGATCTGCGAGGCCTATTTCCGCGCCGGCCAGGAGATGGGCATTCCCTTCAACCCGGACTTCAACGGCGCCAGCCAGGAAGGCGTCGGCTACTACCAGTTGACCCAGAAGGACGCCCGGCGCTCATCCGCGTCCGTGGCCTACCTGAAGCCGATCCGCGAGCGCAAGAACCTGACCGTCAGGACCGATGTGCTGGTGACACGCATCGTCGTCGAGAAGGGCCGCGCCATCGGCGTCGAAATCGTCGACAGGCCCGGCGGGCAGAAGACGGTCCTGCGCGCGGACCGCGAGGTCATCGTCTCGTCAGGTGCCATCGGCTCGCCGAAACTCCTGATGCAGTCGGGCATCGGCCCTGCCGATCACCTGAAGTCGGTGGGGGTCACGCCGGTGCACGACCTGCCCGGCGTTGGCTCCAACATGCAGGACCATCTCGACCTGTTCGTCATCGCCGAATGCACGGGCGACCACACCTACGACAACTATGCCAAGCTGCACCGCACGGCGTGGGCCGGCCTGCAATACCTGGTGTTGAAGAAAGGGCCGGTGGCCTCCAGCCTCTTCGAGACCGGCGGCTTCTGGTACGCCGACCCGACCGCCGCTTCGCCCGACATCCAGTTCCATCTCGGCTTGGGCTCGGGCATCGAGGCCGGCGTCGAGAAATTGAAGAATCCCGGTGTCACCCTGAACTCGGCTTTCCTGCGGCCGCGCTCGCGCGGCACGGTGCGGCTGAAGAGCGCCGACCCGGCCGATCACCCCCTGATCGATCCGAACTACTGGTCCGATCCCTATGACCGCGCCATGTCGCTCAAGGGCTTGAGGCTGGCGCGCGAGATCATGCGGCAAAAGGCGCTTGCTCCTTACGTGCTGCGCGAAGTGCTGCCGGGTCCATCGCTCGCCAGCGACGACGAGCTGATCGACTATGCCTGCCGCAGTTCCAAGACCGACCACCACCCCGTCGGCACCTGCCGCATGGGCCATGACGACATGGCAGTCGTAACGCCGGACCTGCGGCTGCGCGGCATCGAGGGCCTACGCGTCTGCGACGCCTCGGTGATGCCACGCGTCCCCTCCTCCAACACCAATGCACCCACCATCATGGTCGGCGAAAAGGGCGCTGACCTGATCCTCGGCCGCGAGCCGTTGCCGCCGGCGGTGTTTTCGGGCAATCGCGCCGCATAGAATCCTGGAAGGACAATCCGATGATCAGGCACTGCGTGTTCGTCAAATTCCGCAACGATGTCGGCACCGGCGAGCGGAAGGCGATCCACGCCGACCTCGAAGCGCTGCGAAAGGTAATCGACGGCATGGACGCGGTGAAATTCAGCGCCAATGTCAGCCCCGAGCCCTTCGCGCGCGGTTTTACCCACGGCTTCACCATCGACTTCCGCGATGCGGCCGCCCGCGACGCCTATCTCGTGCACGAAGCCCATCAACGCGCCGGCGCCCGGCTGGTGGCGGCGCTCGAGGGCGGCACGGACGGACTGATGGTCTTCGACCTGGATATTTAGAAATCCCCGGCCACGTTGCTCCACATCTTTGATCGCCTCGACCGCATACACGTGGAACCTGACTTGTTACGGAAAAGTGACCACTGGTCTTCGGAATAGTTCTTCGTTCCAACTGGTCGAACGCGATAGCCTTCCCAATATCGTCAGCGACTGTACCTCGAACGAGGACAGTCAATCACATCGATTGCCGCTTCCGCGCGGCGGATTCTTTGTGAAACGCCTTGTGACAGGGGGAGGAAGCCTTGAATCTCAATTCGCAGCAGAAGAAGACCGTCCTGGCGTCGTTTCTGGGCTGGACGCTGGACGCCTTTGATTTCTTCCTCCTGACATTCCTGCTCTCGGATATCGCGTCCGAATTCCAGACGGATGTCCCGGCAGTCTCCAAGGCGCTCTTCCTGACGCTGGCGACGCGCTTCATCGGCGCGTTCTTCTTCGGCATGCTCGCCGACAAATACGGGCGCAAGCCCATCCTCATGCTCAACATCGTCAGTTACTCCGTGATCGGAGCGCTGGCCGCCTTCTCGCCCAATCTCGGCATCTTCCTGGCGCTGCGCGCCCTGTTCGGCATCGCCATGGGCGGCGAATGGGGGCTTGGCAGTTCGCTGGCCATGGAATCCATCCCGCCCAGCGCCCGCGGCATGGTTTCGGGCATCCTGCAATGCGGATATCCAGCCGGTTACCTTCTGGCCGCGGTGGTCTACGGCCTGCTCTATCAGCAGACGATAGGCGGCTACACGGTGGGCTGGCGCGCCATGTTCCTGCTCAGCTTCATTCCGGCATTGATCGTGCTCTTCATCCGTTCCCATGTCCCGGAGTCACCCGCTTTCGTCGAGGCGCAGAAAACGGTCAAGCCTGGGCTCCTCGAAACGCTTCAAAAGCACTGGGGCATTGCCCTCTATTCCGTTGTGCTGATGATGTTCTTCAACTTCTTCAGCCACGGCACGCAGGACCTTTATCCGACATTCCTGAAGAAGCAGCACGGCTTTGACCCGCACACGGTGAGTTGGATCACCATCGTCGCTAACATCGGCGCCATCGTTGGCGGCCTGGCATTCGGCGTGCTGTCCGAGAAGATCGGCCGCGTCAATGCAATCACCATCGCCTGTGTCATCGCCCTGCCGTCGATTCCGCTGTGGGCCTACAGCACCACGCCCGTCATGCTTGCCGTCGGCGCCTTCATCATGCAGGTCGCCGTGCAAGGCGCATGGGGCGTCATCCCCGCGCATTTGAACGAACTTTCGCCCGGCGCGGTGCGCGCCACCTTGCCCGGCTTCATCTATCAGGCCGGCAATCTCGCCGCGTCCTATGGTGGCCCTTATCAGGCGGGCATCGCTGAAAGCGCCGGGGGAAGCTACGGCTATGCGCTGGCGCTGTTCGCGGGCGTGGTCGCCGTTTGTATCATCGTGGTCATCCGCTTCAGTCCGGAACGACGCGGGCAGATCATGACCGTGCATGACGGAGAGGTCCCGGCGAGAGCATGACCGCGCTGAGCCGGCATCTACCGGTGTCGGCCTCGCCTCAACCCATCCTCAGCGCGACGACACCCGCAACGATGCTGAGCGCGGCCGCACCGCGCCAGCCCGTCATCTTCTCGCCGAGCGCGAAGACCGAGATCATCATGGCGAACAGGATCGACGTTTCGCGCAGTGACGCGACCGAGGCGATCGGTGCCTTGGTCATCGCCCACATGACGATCCAGTAGGCCGCGCCGCTGAGCACGCCCGTGAAAGCGCCCGTCTTCCAGCTGGCCGCCAGTACCGGCAAGGCTTTTGGCCCCCGGAAAATGAGGCACAGCACCAAGGCACCGAATGCATCGCACACGAACAGCCATGCCGCGTAGCTCTGCGCGGTGGCGGCGAGCCGCGCCCCGCTGCCGTCGGACAGAGTGTAGCTGGCGATGAAGATCGAGGTGCCCAGAGCGTAGCCGACAGCGCGCAGATTCAGCTTCTCCAGATGCGCGCCGCCGCGAAACGACATCACCAGCGTACCCGCCGACAACAGCACGATGCCGGCGATGGCGAACGGACCGGGTACCTCGGCGACGACGAATACGCCGCCAAGTGCCGCAAGCAGCGGCGCGGTCCCTCGGGCAAGGGGATAGGTCTGGGCAAAATCGCCGGCCTTGTAGGCGCCGATCAGGAATGTCCGGTAGCCGATGTGGAAAATCACCGAGGCGATGATGTACGGCCACACTTCAGCCTTCGGCATCTCGACGAAGGGCAGCGCCACGAGTGCGGCGGTGCCCATGCCGAGCGTCATCAGGGTGATCGACATGAAGCGGTCAAGATTGACCTTGACCAGCGCATTCCAGATCGCATGCATGGCGGCGGCGGCAAGCACCGCGAAGAAGACGAAAAGCGTCATATGCGGCTCATCAGCCCCCGGAATGCGCGGCTAGGGATGTCTCGAGATCGATGTCGACGCGCACCGGGAAATGGTCCGAAGCGACCTCGCCGATGTCGGCGCTAACCGAGCTCACGCGCCCGGCAAACATGCCGCCGACGAAGCAGTGATCAAGCCGCCGCTTCATCAGCCTGCCGTCGATGGTCTTCTCATGGGTGTGGAAATCCTCGCCGGGCGCGCTGGCGACGGAAGCGGCGTCGACCAAGCCGTCGAGATAGGCGGCGCCCCGATGGTAGGGAGTGCTGCCGACGATGCGCCGGTATTCGGCGCTGCCCGGCTCCATGTTGAAATCGCCCATCCATATCGCGGCCAGCGGGTTCTCCGGCTCCTTCTCGCCATGGGTCCAGTTACGCGCGGGCTCGTCATCCGCGCCGCTCCACGGTCCGCCGTCCGACGGTGCCCGGCGATGCTCGGCGAGCAGATAATCGATCTGTTCCAGCCGCTCCTCCGCCGCGATATGGGCGAGATGTAGCGACAGCACCCTCACCGGCCCGGCCGGCGTGCGGATCATGCATTCCAGCGCCGCGTTGCGTGTGTTGAGCGGACGCACGGTACGGCGCATCGGCAGCGCATGCAGCCGCGACCAGACGATTGGCAGCTTGGAAAGCACCATGGTTCCGAACTGCCGCCGGCGGTTGACGATTCGACCATCCCGCCGCTCGCTGGCGTCCATGTCGAAGGCAGGCCCATAGACCCAGTGATAGTCGGGCAGCAGGCTGGAGAGAATGGCCGGCTGGTCGTCGAAATTGGTCCGCTGCCAATGCCGCTCCACCTCCTGCAAGGCGATGATGTCGGCGCCATCAACGATGCGCGCGGCACGCGACAGATCGTAGTGGCCATCGCCGCCAAACCCGTACTGAATGTTGTAGCTGACCAGCTTCATTGATTATCCGGCTTAGTTTCGCAAGGGAGTAACGGTTCGATATCAGGGTTGCAATGTGCAGGATCATGAAAGGGGCTTGTGCCAGCAGCCTCCCCGTTTCCACCTTGCCGGATCATGAACCGATTCCACGACACCGGAGTGTCCCCCGTGCGTCGGGAAATGACGCGTCGCGCCCGGCGAGCAGCACCGGTCCGGATGTCGTGTCAGGTCGTCAGCGGTTGGAACCGGCCCGGCGGGGAAGCCGCCAGTTCGGTCCAGTCGATCTCTTCCTCCAGGCGGTGATAGGCTTCGTCGCCGATCGTGCCGTTGCGGCGCAGCTCCTCCAGCGCATCGCGCTGGCTCTTGATGGCATAGAGGCGCAACTTGTCGTAGTCGGTCACGGCCTTGGCGTCGTCGGGATTTTCGGCGAGCGTGCGCTGCGCGGAGTACTGCTCGCGTACCGCAGCCGCGGCATTCGAGGTCTTGCCGCTCAACACGTTCAATGCGGCCTGCATGATGGCGATGCGCGCCTGTGTCACTTCCAGCTCGACGGTCTGGTCCGGATCGAGCCGCAACAGGCGCAACAGCGGCTTCAGGCTCATGCCCTGCAGCACCAGCGTGCCGAGAACGACCGCGAAGGCAGCGAGCACGATCGGGTCGCGGCCGGGAAAATCGTGCGGCAAGGCAATCGCCGCCACAAGGGTGACGAGACCGCGCATGCCGCACCAGCCAATCAGCAGGCCGCCGCGAACCGACGGCGCGTCCCGTCGCTGCTCGGCGCTGCCGAACCGCGCCAGCGCCCTGATGACCACCCCGCAGCCCAGCACCCAGACGAGGCGCGAAACGATGACGACAGCCAGGACCGTCGCGGCAAAGACGAACGCGCTGAATTGTCCGGCGCCGGCAAGCCGCTCGACGATCGACCGAGCTTGCAGGCCCATCAGCACGAAGGCCAGCACGTTGAGCACGAAGACGGCGGTTTCCCATACCGAATAGGAACTGACGCGTTTTCTGGCCGACATGTGGCGCGGCGCGGTACGCGCAAGCGTCATGGCGTAGACGACGATGGTGATGATGGCGGAAAGGCCCAGCCTGTCGGCCAGGATCCAGACGCCGAAAGTGCTTGCAAACTGAAGCACGGTGCTGCTGGCTGCGTCTTCGATGCGACCAAGCGTGGCGAGAGACAGGCGGCCGAATACGTAGCCGGCCGCAAGGCTGCCAACCGTCGACAATGCAACCACCGGCGCGGCACTGCTCAACAGGATCGGGCCGAGAGCGGCGGCCACGGCAATGCGATAGATCAGCAGCGCCGTCGCGTCGTTGAGCAGGCTTTCACCTTGCAGGATGGCGGTGATGCGGTGCGGAACCTTGAACTGGCCAAGCACCGCCGAAGCCGCGACGGCATCGGGCGGCGCGACGATGGCGCCAAGCGCTATGGCCGCGGCGATCGGCAGGCCTGCCATAGTCCACCCGACCAGCGCCACGGTCGCCGTCGTGAACAAGACGGCACCAAGCGCCAGCAGCAACAGCGGCACGCGGTAGCGATTGAGGTCGCGCAGCGACGTGTCGTAGGCGGCGTCGAGCAGCACCGGCGCGATGAACAGGGCCAGCGCCAGTTCCGGATCGATCTCGATCCTTGGCACTCCCGGCAGGAAGGCGATGCCCGCGCCCGCCAGGGCCAGCAGCGAAGGATAGGGAATCTGCACGCGCCGTGACACCGCTGTCAAAGCGACGGCAATCAACAACAGGACAAGCGTCAGTTCGAAGAGGGCCATGCCCTATCGTAGCGGCCGAACGGAACGATTGGCAGTAGCAAAGTCACTTGAATGGAAGCCCGGCGCCGATGCCGTGCGGCGAAACCCAACGCCGGCAATTCCGCCCCGTTTGAGCAGTTCGTCATGCACTCCAAACGGCCGCGTGAGCGCCTAGTGGAGCACCAGCATGTCGTTCGAGGAGAAGGAAATCTCGGCCTTCTCGCCGACAGCGGGCGGCGGAGCCGCCGGGCTGTTGAATGTATCGAGCGACACCGTGTTGCCGCCGATGCCGACACGAACCCGGATCACCGAGCCGAGGAAATGCACCTCCGAGATCTCGCCCGAAAGGCTTGAGTCCCGGCCGGGCTGGCGACCCAGCGAAATGGCCTCCGGCCGCAGCGCAAGCGACAGCGTATCGCCGGACTTGGAACCGTTGAGCTTGCCCTTCAGCGAGACGTGCTCGTTGTTGACCCTGACCGTCCCAGACGAGGCATCGGTGACGGTGCCCTCGAGCACGTTCAGAGTGCCGACGAAATTGGCGACGAACTTGGTTGCCGGCCTGTTGTAAATCTCGAACGGCGTGCCGACCTGCTCGGCCTTGCCGCCATACATGACGGCGATGCGGTCCGAGATCGACAGCGCCTCTTCCTGGTCGTGCGTCACAAAGATCGTGGTGATGCCTAGCTTCTTCTGGATCGAACGGATTTCCTCACGCAGCGACACACGCACCTTGGCGTCGAGCGCCGACAACGGCTCGTCGAGCAGCAGGAGCTTCGGCTTGGGCGCGATTGCCCGCGCCAGCGCGATACGCTGCTGCTGGCCACCGGAGAGCTGGTAGGGATAGCGATCGCCCATCTGCGGCAGCTTGATGATGTCGAGCATCTCGGCGACACGCTTGTCGGCGTCAGCCTTCGGCATGCCGGCGACCTTCAGTCCGAATGCGATGTTCTGCGCCACGGTGAGATTCGGGAACAGCGCGTAGGCCTGGAACACCATGCCGACATTGCGCTGGTTGGGCTTCAGCCGCGTGATGTCCTTGCCGCCGACGATGATCTTGCCGCCTGAAGGCTCCTCGAAACCGGCGACCATGCGCAGCACCGTGGTCTTGCCGCAACCCGACGGACCGAGAAACGAGACGAACTCGCCAGGTTCGACGTCAAGGCTGAAATCCTGCACCACGGTATTGGTGCCGTAGGACTTTCGCACATGCTGGATGGACAGGAATGGCTCGACCATGGCTTTTCTCTCGATCAATTCGGGCGGTTCGCCGATTTCGGCGCAAAGCGGGACAGGATCTGGATGAGCGACATGCAGCCCCAGGTGATGGCGAAGGCGATGACGGCAAGGGCTGCAGGCTCATAGGCGCGGTTGGCGCCGATGTTCTGCAGGTAAGGCCCGAAGGCCGGGCGGTTGAGCAGGCTCGCCATTGTGAACTCGCCGATAACGATCGCGAAGGTCAGGAACGCGCCGGACAGCACCGCAATCAGCACATTGGGCAGGATAACCCTCGTGATGATTGTCGACCAGCCCGCGCCGAGAATCTGCGCCGCTTCGGTAAGTGTGCGAACGTCGATGGTGCGAAGCCCCGTATCGACGGCGCGGTACATATAGGGCAGCGACAAGGTCGCATAGCCAATCACCAGCAATGCACTGGCGCCCAGGTCACTCGCCAGGAATGGCAGCGGCGAATTCGAGCCGTACATGCGGATATAGCCGAAGACGATGACGATGGCCGGGATGACCAGTGGCAGCAGCGTGATGAACTCCACGATTGGCCGCAGCTGCGGAAGCCGCAGCCGGATCCAGTAGGCCGCCGGCACTACGACCAGCACACCGAGGATGATTGTGAAGACGGCGGCGATCACCGAATACATGAACGTTGCCTGGAAGCGTGGATCGCCAAGCACGATTTGGTAGGCGTCGAAGGAATGGACGCCGCGCCGTAGGCGTAGCGAAAACTCGAACGTCGCGAGCAGCGGAATGAAGAAATACGCCGCGCTGAGCGCGAAGACGACCCAGGCCCAGAATTTTCCCGACTTCATTTGAGCCACCTCTCCGAACGCGTCCGGAACCAGATGTAGAAGACATTCGCAAGCCCGGTGATCACGATCATGCCGAAGGCAATGGCGTAGCCGAGTTGCGGGTTGTGCAGCACGTCGCCATTGATCTGCGAGTAGAGCTTGATCGGGACGATGTTCAACTGCGGACCGGCAAATGCATAGGCGGTGGCGATGGCGCCGAAGGAATTGGCGAACAAGAGGATGACGGTGCCGAGGAAGCTTGGCCAAAGCACCGGTATGACAACCATGCGCCAATACTGCCCCTGGGTGGCGCCGAGCGTAGCGGCGGCCTCGCCCCATTCCTTTTTCAGTCCGTCGATCGCCGGCACGATGATGACGACCATCAGCGGAATCTGGAAGAACAGGTAGACCACGATCAGCCCCGCCGTGGTCAGGAAATTGAACCCCATCGCGTATATGTTTAGGTTGAACCAGTCACGCAGGATCACCGTTACGATGCCGACGCGACCGAGCGTCGCTATGAACGCAAAGGCAAGTGGCAAGCCGGCGAAGTTCGAGGCAACGCCGGAAAATGTCAGGGTCGCCGAGCGTATCCAGTTGGGCAGGCCGCCGCGCACGATCGCAATAGCCAGTGCCAGCCCGGCAAACGCCCCGATGATGGCCGACCAGAAACTAATCTTGATCGAAACCCAGTAGGCATTGCTGATGGATGGGTCGCTAACCAGTTGAAGGATGTTGTCCAGCGTCAACTGGCCGTTCGCGTCCTGGAAAGCTCCGACGACGAGATAGAGCGTCGGCAGGATCAGGAACATAATGGTAAAAATGAAAAACGGCGCCACGCCGATCCATTGCGTCGGCAGGCGAAAAGCGGTCGCCTCGTTCGGCGGCGCGGATTTGGTGCCAATTGACTGATTTGAAAGCGAGAGATCGGTCATGCGCCGGCTACCGTCTTCGAGGAAAGGCCGGGCGGCCTGCCGGCCGCCCGGTGGATTCAAGTCTTACTTGACGTTGGCGCCGACAACGGCGTCCCAGTTCTTGCTGATGGCTTCCTTGGCCTTGCCCTGCTCGTCGAGCGTCGGGAACGCGGCTTCGGCATAGGATTCCGCCGGCGGCAGCTTGGCCAGCACGTCCGCCGGGATCTTGCCGTTCTTGGCGAGATCGTTGAAGCGGATCGGGTGGCAATAGCCCTTCAGCCAGGCGATCTGGCCTTCGTCGGAATAGAGGTATTCCATCCAGAGCTTGGCCGCGTTCGGATGCGGCGCGTAGGCGCTGATCGCCTGCACGTAGACGCCGGCGACAACGCCGGTTTTCGGCACGACAACGTCGACGGGCGGGTTGCCCTTCAGCGTGTCGCGGCCAGCGAGAGCGTTGTAGTCCCAATTGATCAGGATCGGGGTCTGGCCCTGGGCGAGGGTCGCGGGCTTACCGACGACCGGAACGAAATTGCCGGCGGCATTGAGCTTCTTGAAGAAGTCGAGGCCTGCCTTGCCGGCGGCTTCACCAGCGGCGGCGCCCGTCGACAGGCCCGAGGCGTACACAGCCTGGATAGCCTGGTTCGAAGCGCGCGGGTCACCGGCAAGGGCGACCGAGTTGGCGAATTCCGGCTTCAGGAGATCGGCCCAGTCCTTGGGCGATTCCTTGACCAGGTCCTTGTTCACCATGAAGGACAGAACGCCGTAATAGTCGCCGTACCAGGCGCCATCGGCATCCTTGGCGCTGTCCGGGATCGAGTCCCAGGTCGATACCTTGTAGGGCATCAACAGGCCATCGGCCTTGGCGGTCGGACCGAAGGACAGGCCAACGTCGATGACGTCGGGAGCCTGCGGGCCCTTGTTGTCCTTGTTGGCCTTGATCGCCTCGACCTCGTCGCCGGAGCCGGCATCGGGGTTGAGTTCGTTGATCTTGATTTCCGGATACTTAGCCTTGAAGCCGGCGATGACATCGCCATAACCGCACCAGTCATGCGGCAAGGCGATGGTCGTGAGTTGGCCTTCAGCCTTTGCAGCCTTGACGAGATCGTCCAGCGAAGCCGCGGACGAAATCACCGACGACACCATGAGGGCCGCGGCCGAAAGGGAAAGCACTTTCCCCGTGAATTTGAACATGTGTTCTCTCCGTTGAACTGACGCCGTTGGACGCCTGCGATCCCCGGTATCGCTTTCATGTGACAGCCAGATGAAAGCTTTGTGAAACCGTGTGCTCGCAGTACGAAAAAGTAAACTCTTTTTAACCGGTTGTAGCAATCGCCCCGCGACTCTTTTTCCGGCTAATTAGTTGCTGAGTTGCCTTTCCTCCTCCCCCTTGGTTTCGGAATCCCCTTCCAGATCAATTTTCCGTGCCGGAAAGCGCCTCAGACGGTCCCGGCAATGGCGTTCTCGAGCAATGTCAGGGCCGCTTTCTTGGTCAGCTTCACCGGATTGCCACCCGCCGTCGGGTCGACCACGGCCATGTCGGCGATCAGCCCCTTGCGCTTCTTGTCCATGTCCAGCCCCTTGATCAGCCCCGGCAGCGCATGCGGCACCTTCAACTCCTTGCGCAGCTTGATGATCGCCTTGGCGAAACCATCAAAGCCGCCCTTGATGCCGCAATAGGCGGCGAGACGGGCAATGCGCTCCTCGATGGAGTCGCGGTTGAACGCCAGCACATAGGGCATGAACACGGCATTGGTCATGCCGTGATGGGTGTCGTAAAGCGCGCCGATTGGATGCGACAGCGAATGGATGGCGCCAAGTCCCTTCTGGAAGGCGGTGGCGCCCATGGCGGCGGCGCTCATCATGTGGGCCCGCGCGACAAGGTCCTTGCCGTTGGCAAAGGCTTTCGGAAGGTTTTCGAAAACGAGGCGGATGCCTTCGACCGCGATGCCGTCGGCCATCGGGTGATAGCCCGGCGCACAATAGGCTTCCAGGCAATGGGCAAGGGCGTCCATGCCCGTGCCGGCCGTGATGAACCCGGGCATGCCGACCGACAGTTCAGGATCGGCGATGACGATGGCCGGCAACAGCTTGGGATGGAAGATGACCTTCTTGGTATGGGTCTCCTCATTGGTGATGACGCCGGCGCGGCCGACTTCCGACCCGGTGCCGGCCGTGGTCGGCACGGCGATGATCGGCGCGATCACATCCGAATTGGCTCTGGTCCACCAGTCGCCGACATCCTCGAAATCCCACACCGGCCGTGTCTGGCCGGCCTGGAAGGCGATCAGCTTGCCCAGATCGAGCGCCGAGCCGCCGCCAAAGGCGATGACGCCGTCATGTTTGCCCTTCTTGAACACCTCGATACCGGCGGTCAGGTTGGACTCGACAGGGTTCGGCCGAACCTCGGAGAAAACGCCATAGGGAACCTTGGCGTCGTCGAGGATCTTCAACGTCGAGGCGACGACCGGAAGCTTGGCGAGCCCCGGATCGGTGACGAACAGCGGCCGCTTGATGCCGGTGGCCTCCAGCACCTCCGGCAGTTCCTTGATGCGCCCCGCGCCGAAGCGGACGGTGGTGGGGTAGTTCCATTTGGAGATCAGCTTGGACATTTTTTGTCTTTCAAAAAATCAGATGACTTCGCGCAGGTGAAACGACTTCGGCCGGGTCAGGTTGTCATAGCCGATCGCCGACAGTGCCGCGCCCTTGCCCGTATCCTTGACGCCGGTCCAGACCAGAGCCGGATCGAGATAGTCGCAGCGGTTCATGAACACGGTGCCGGTCTCGACGCGGTCGCCGATGGCAGCCGCATGGTCCACGTCGCCGGTCCAGATCGAGGCCGTCAGCCCGTATGGGCTGTCGTTCATCAGCGCGATCGCCTCTTCGTCGTTGCGCACCTTCATGATGCCGACGATCGGGCCAAAGCTTTCCTCGCGCATGACGCTCATCTGATGGTCGACTTCGGTCAGCACTTCCGGCGCGAGGTAGGGCGAGCCGGCCTTGTCCTGGGCCACCTTCATGTTGATGTGCGCCTTGGCGCCCTTGCGCAGGGCTTCCGCCTTCTGCTCGCGGATCAGGTCGGCGAAACGCGCCTGCGCCATCGGCCCCATGGTCGTGGCCTGCTCCAGCGGATTGCCGACGACATAGTTCTTCGTCTCGGCGATGAAGCCTTCGACGAACTCATCGTACACCTTCTCGTGCACATAGACGCGCTCGATGCCGCAGCAGCACTGGCCGGAATTGAAGAAGGCGCCGTCGACCAGATTGGCGACCGCATGGTCGAGCTTGGCATCGGGCAGCACATAGGCCGGGTCCTTGCCGCCGAGTTCGAGGCCGAGCGACATGAACGTTCCCGCCGCCGCTTTCTCGATGGCGCGGCCGCCGGCGACCGAGCCGGTGAAGTTGACATGGTCGATCTTGCCCGAGCCGAGCAGCTTCTCGGTCTGCGCATGGTTGAGGACGACGTTCTGGAACACACCCTTGGGCAGGCCGGCCTTCTCGAAAGCCTGGCTGAAACGCTCGCCGACCAGCAGTGTCTGCGCCGCATGCTTCAGGATCACCGCATTGCCAGCCATCAGCGCCGGCACGATGGTGTTGACGGCGGTGAGATAGGGGTAGTTCCATGGCGCGATCACCATGACCACGCCGAGCGGCGCCTTCTTCACGTAACGGCGGAAACCATCCTTGGGATTGGAGGCGGGCACCGGCCGCAGCGCTGCTTCGGCGATCTCGACCATGTAGTTGGTGCGTTCCTTGACGCCGCCGAACTCACCGCCATAGCGCACAGGACGCCCCATCTGCCAGGCGATTTCCGGCACGATCTCGTCGGTCATCGCGACCAGTGCTTCCAGCATGGCAAGCATGTATTTGCCGCGCTCGACAATCGGCGTCCGCGCCCACTTTTCTTGCGCCGACTTCGCGCGCTCGACGGCGGCGTTGATTGCCTGGTCCGTGGCGACAGGCCGCTCAGCATAGATCGAGCCATCGATGGGGGATATGAGTTTGACCGTCTCGGTCATTTTGAAAGTCCTCGCATTCTACAACAAAAATCGTGCGGGCCGACGCCGCCCCTCGCCCGCCTGCCGGCAACGTCTCCCCGTAGGGTGTCGGAGAGAAGGGAAAGCTCCGACGTCGGCGCCACTATCCCGTTTCTCGGGAGCGGTAAATGTACGGAGCGGCACCGACGTTCGGTCGATAAACTAGTACCGCTCGAACCCTCTGTGCAGTTCCCAATCCGTAATCCGGCGGTCGTATTCGAACTGTTCCCATTTCGCGGTGTGGACGTAGTGCTCCAGCACGTCCTCACCGAGAGCCTGCTTGAGCATCTTCGACTTCGCCAATGTCTCGGTCGCGTCACGCAGCGTCTTCGGGATTTCCGGCAGGCGAGACGCCTGGTAGGCATCGCCGACGAAAGGCTTCTGCAGTTCGAGCTTCTCGTCGATGCCCGCAAGGCCGGCCGCGATCAGCGCGGCAAAGGCAAGGTAGGGGTTGAGGTCGGCGCCACCGATGCGGCACTCCATGCGGATGCCCTTGGTGCCCTCGCCGCACAGGCGAAAGCCGGCGGTGCGATTGTCCTCGCTCCACATGATCTTGGTCGGCGCGAACGTGCCGGCCTGAAAGCGTTTGTAGGAGTTGATGTAGGGGGCCAGGAACCAGGTGAACTCCTTGGCATACTTCAACTGGCCCGCCGCCCATTGCTGGCCGAGCGCCGAGAGCGTCCAGTCCGCGCTCTTGTCGTAGAACAGCGGCGTCTTGCCGTCGGCGCTCCATAGCGAATTGTGGATATGGCTGGAATTGCCGGCGAGCCCATAATTGTACTTGGCCATGAAGGAGATGGCCTTGCCCTCGGTTTCGGCGATTTCCTTGGCGCCGTTTTTCAGGATGACATGCCGATCGGCCATGTCGAGCGCCTCGGCATAGCGCACATTGATCTCTTCCTGGCCTGGCCCCCACTCACCCTTGGAATTCTCGATCGGAATGCCCGCCGCTTCCATCTCGTTGCGAAGCCGGCGCATGACGCCTTCTTCCTTGGTGGTGATGCCGATCTGGTAGTCGCCGATGTAAGGCGATGCCGTATCGAGACCTTGCCAGTGCTTTTTACGGGCGGAATCGTAGGTTTCGCTGAACAGGTAGAATTCGAGCTCGGAAGCGAAATAGCCGATATAGCCACGCTCCGTCAGCCGCTTGACCTGCTTCTTGAGGATGGCGCGCGGCGAATGCGGCAGGTCGTCATGGGTGTGGTGGTCGAGCACGTCGCAGATCACCAGCGCCGTCTTCTCCAGCCACGGGATGCGCCGAAGCGTCGAAAGGTCGGGCTTCATGACGAAATCGCCATAGCCCTTCGACCAGCTTGCCGCCTTGTATCCCGGCACCGGCTCCATATCGATGTCGGCGGCCAGCAGGTAGTTGCAGCCATGCGTCTCGTCATGCGCGGAATCGACGAAGTACTGCGCAAGGAAACGTTTTCCCGCCAGCCGGCCCTGCATGTCGACGATGCAAGCCAGCACCGTGTCGACCTCACCTGCCTGAACCGCCTTCTTCAACTGATCGAACGAGAAATTTCCTGCCATTCTTTTAACACTCCGGCTTGCCGTTTAGGCCTGTCGCTTTTGAACGGTCCCCTCACCGTGAAGGGACCCATGACTTGAAGGGACTTATTGCTTTGAAACATACGGAAAACCATGGCCAGCAAGACGCTGGCCATGGCCCAGAAGTATCGGCCTCAATGGCCGGCGGTTTCGCCGACAGCCTGCTCCGCTGCCTTGATCGCCGCCTGGCGCGCCGCGATGATGTCGCCCAGCGGCGGGCCTTGGAAGCGGCGCTTTTCGAAGCCGAACCAGACGATCGCCGTCAGGATGAAGAAGCCGACGGTGATGTAGAGCGCCCAGTCGTTCGGCGGCTGAACGCCAATGACGAAGATCAGGATCATCGACACGATCGACAGGAAGGCAAACAGCATGAACACGCCGCGCCCCATGTTCCATGGGCCCATCTTGTCCCACTTCGGTGTTCCCCAGGCCAGCATGCCCAGAACGATCGGCACGGTGAAGGAGAGGAACAGGAAGATGACGGTGCAGGAGACGACGATGGTATAGGCCGAGGTGCCGGCGACTGAAACCAGCGTCGAACCCCAGACGAACAGCACCGACAGGATGGCCGCCGTCCAGATCGCCGCCACCGGGGTGCGGTAGGTCGGGCTGACCTTGGACAGTGCCGACGAGCCGGGCAGGCCGCCGTCACGCGAGAAGGCGAAGATCATGCGCGAGGCCGAGGTGACCGTGGCGAGGCCGCAAAGCAGCTGCGACACGAACACGACGAGATAAACGAACTCCTTGAGGCCGGCCGGCACGCGCTGGTCGAAGGCCCAGAAAAACACGTTCCAGCCCTGCTTGGCGGCATCATCCATGTTGGGGATCATCAGCACGAAAGCGGCCAGGAACAGATAGCCGAACAGTGCCGACCAGACGACCGACATCACCATCGCCCTCGGCACCGACGATGCCGCCTTGATGGTCTCCTCGGACGTATGCGCGGAGGCATCGTAGCCGGTGATCGTATAGATCGGCAGCAACAGGCCGAGCGCGAACACCCACCAGTTGGAAACCGCCGGCCACACGGGATCGCCCGTCAGTGAGCCATCCCCGGCCACAGTGGGCTGCCCGGAATAATTGTGGAACGTGAACAGCCGGCTGAAATCCCAGTGCTCGGCAAAGATCAGGCAGACTACCGCGATCAGGATGGCGCCAAAGAAAATAAGATAGCCGGAGAAGTCGGTCAGCTTCGCCGTGAGCTTGATACCAAGATGATTGATCAGCGCCTGAGCGCCAGTGACGACGACCAGGAAGATCATCTGGTTGGTGAGCGAGCCGTCAATGTGGAGCGCTGGTCCGAAGGCTCCGACGAAGAACGTCCAGGTGCCGACATTGATGGCGCCCAGCACGGTGATGAGGCCGAGCAGATTGAGCCATGCCGTCACCCAGCCAGTGCCACGGTTGCCGAGGATGGAGCCCCAGTGATAGAGGCCGCCCGCGGTCGGATAGGCCGAGCTGATCTGCGACATGGCGACGGCGAACGTCAGCGAAACGAAACAGCCGACCAGCCAGCCGATGCCTATGCCTATGCCGCCGGCGCCGGACGTGCCCTGCGCCAGCGAATTGATGCCGCCCGACAGGATGCAGATGATCGAGAACGAAACCGCGAAGTTCGAAAAGCGGCTGAGCCGCCGTTCCAGTTCCTGGGCATAGCCCATACTATGGAGGGCCTTTACGTCCTCCGCCTTGTCAACGTCTGTATAGGTCGGTCCTGCCATTGTAATTCCCCTGTTGTTTTACCTGGCCGATTGAGCTGACTTTCCGACTGCGCTTGGTCTTGAGCCTTTGGCCTCCTCTGGCTCCAGATTTGAAAAAATGCCCGTGAGCAGATCCGCCCATCTCCGCTGCCCGGTCTCGCCGGAAATTTCGTCGTTGCGGATTTCGATCATCGCGCAGGGCAGGCCGCGCGAGCGCGCATGCCGTTCCAGCGTGAAATAGACGCGGTCGGCCGGCGAATAGGGTTCGTTGACGCCGACGGTGACACCGGCGAGCCGCTTCAGCGCGGCGATAAGCGGCGAGGCCAGCCGATGATCCTCGTCATGGATGATGCCGATGTGCCAGGGCCGGTTCCGGCCCTTGTACACAGGCGTGAAGGAATGGATCGAAACCAGCCGCGTTTCTTGTCCGCGCGCCAGCCGCGCGTCGACGACATGCTCCACGGCGTTGTGGAAGGGCTGCCACGACAGGGCGATGCGGGCCGTACGTTGCTTGTCCGACAGCCCGGCATTCCCGGGAATGGTCGTCGTCTCGCTGACGGGCGGCACAAGATCCGGCGCGTCGAGCGGACGATTGCAGTCGATGACCAACCGCGAAATACAGGTCTCGACGAGTGTCGCGTCGAGCGCCTCCGCCATGCGGCGGGCAACCGGCAGCGCGCCCGGATCCCAGGCGATGTGGCGCGACAGGTCCTCGGCGGCAAGGCCGAGCGTTCCGAATTCGGCGGGCATGAAATTGGACGCGTGATCGCAAGTCAGCACGAATGGACTCGATCCGCCCGGGTTCGTCACCCTCACGGAACTTGGCGATGCAAGGCTGGCGGGCCGCGCTGTCTCCATAGTCTTGCCGTCCCCCGGGAGCGCTGTATCGTATGTTACGTATTTTGCCTCATTGCGTCCCTATGGATGATTTCATACAGTTTGCCGAGCTTTGTCAAATGCGATTTCGGGAAACCGGCAACAGCCGGATCAAGGGTGGGGAAAAATGATTTCCAGCATTGCCGAACTGATCGCCGACCGCATGGTGACCATGCCTGCCGGCGAGCGGCGCGCCGCCCAGACGCTGATCGCCAACTATCCGCTGATCGGCCTGAAGACGGTGGCGGAATTCTCGGCCGCCGCCGGCGTATCGTCGCCGACGATCCTTCGGTTCGTCTCCCGGCTCGGCTTCCAGAACTATCCGGAGTTCCAGTCGACCTTGCAGGACGAACTGGCGGCGCAGTTGCAATCGCCGGCCTCGAGGACGCTCAACCCGCCCTCGCCCGGCAGCAGCGCGGTATCGCCGATGCTGGAGGCGACGCTCGAAAACATGCGCGAGACGTTCCGCCACCTTTCCGACAAGCAGCTTGCCGACATCGTGACCAGGCTTGCCGACCGGCGCGGCAAGACATTCCTGATCGGTGGCCGCTTCACCGACCCGCTGGCGCGCTACATGGCCGCCCATCTCGCCGTCATCCAGCCCGATGTCTACCACCTCGTCGGCCAGGAGAGCATGTGGCGCGACCGGCTGATCGATATGGGCAAGCGCGACGTGTTGGTGATCTTCGACATCAGGCGCTACCAGGACAGCCTGATCCGCTTCGCCGAGAAGGCGCATCAGCGCGGCGTGCAGATCGTGCTGTTCACCGACCAGTGGCTGTCGCCCATCGCCCGCTTTGCCCGCCATGTCATAGCCGGGCGCACGGCCGTGCCGTCCGCCTGGGATTCCTCGGCGGCGCTCTTCGTGGTCGCCGAAGCGTTGATCGGCGCGGTCACCCGGCAGCTTGAACCAGACGGCACCAGGCGTATCCGGGAGATGGAAAGCCTGCGCTGAAAGGTGTCGCCGGCCCAGGACGAAAACCCAACGTTACATAGATTTAATGTGCGCCGGCCCAGTAGAGTTGTCATATAGGTTTGGCATCGATGTTGCTTCGCGCATATCGCCTTGCGTGGGTGCGTCTGCTAGATTTCTAGAAAGCGGTGGACGAAGGGATTTTGTCAACCGGAGTGCCAATGGCGACCTGGAAACAGTTACTTTTAGCACTTGTGGTGATCGTCGCGGCCGCCGCGGCATGGGTTCGATTCTTTCCCGGGGCGCCGGATATTCTGGCGCGCTGGGGAATAGACTGGACATATGCGCGGACGGCGCCTTCCGACAACGGAGCTCCCGCGAGCCAGAACAGCGGCCGCAGCGGCGGTGCCCGTGAGGTCAATGTGGTTGTCCTGCCGGCCACCACGGCCACCATCAACGATCGCCTGCAGGCAATCGGCACGGGCCGCGCCAAGGACTCCGTCACGGTCAATCCCTATAGCTCGGGCCGCCTGACCGAACTGCTCGTCCAATCCGGTGCGCATGTCGACAAGGGCCAGCTGATCGCGACCCTTGATTCCGAAACCGAGATTATCGCTCAGGATCGGGCCAAGCTTGCCGTGCAGGATGCGCGGGAAAAGCTGGACCGGGTCAAGTCGCTGCGTGCGTCCAACGCCGCGACACAGGTGGCGGTGGCTGACGCGGAGGTGGCCCTGTCGAACGCCAGGCTGGCGCTTCGCGACGCGGAACTCGCGCTGGAACGCCGTTCGATCCTGGCGCCGATCGCCGGCACGGTCGGCATCCTGCCTATCTCCGCGGGCAACTATGTGACCAACCAGTCGGCAATCGCGACGCTCGACGATCGCTCCAGCATACTGGTTGATTTCCTGGTGCCGGAGCGCTTTGCCGCTGCCGTGAAGGTCGGCGCGCAACTGACGGCGACGCCGATCGCCAATCCCAGCGACGCCTATGCCGGCACGATCTCGGCCATCGACAATCATATCGACGAGAACAGCCGCACGCTTCTGGTCAAGGCGACCATCGCCAATCCGGCCGACTCCCTGCGGGCCGGCATGTCGTTCAGCATCGCCATGAAATTCCCCGGCCAGAACTATCCCGCCGTCAGCCCGCTCGCCATACTCTGGGGCTCCGACGGCGCCTATGTCTGGTGTATCGAGAACGGCAAGGCCAGGCGTGTCGCCGTGCGCATCATCCAGCGCAACACCGAGACGGTGCTCATCGATGCGCCGATTACCGGCGGCGACCTCGTAATCACCGAGGGCACCCAGAGTGTCAGCGAAGGCGGCGACGTCCGCATCGCCGGGCAGGAACAGCCCGCCAACGGCGCTGAAGGCTCATGAGCGGGAGCGTCAACACCGCCGGCGACGCGAGTCTGACCGCCCTGTTCATCCGAAGGCCGGTCATGGCTCTCGTGCTGAATGTTCTGATCGCCGTCGCCGGGCTTGCCGCCTTCTACGGCGTCGAGGTCCGTGAGTTGCCGGATGTCGACCGCTCCGTCGTCACCGTCTCGACCACCTTCACCGGCGCCGCTGCCGAGACCGTCGACCGCGAACTCACCAAGACGATAGAAGGCGCCGTCGCACGCGTCTCCGGCGTCAAGTCGATCTCGTCATCTTCGTCCTTCGGCTCGAGCCGCGTCACCATCGAGTTCAACGACGGCGTCGATCTCAACGTCGCCGCCTCCGACGTGCGCGACGCCGTCGGCCGCATCGCCAACCAGATTCCCGAAACGGCCGATCCGCCGCGCATCGTCAAGGCAGACGCCAACTCCGATCCGGTCATGCGCCTGGCGGTGACGTCGGACACCATGTCGATCCAGGACATGACCGTCATCGTCCAGGACCAGATCGAGGACGAACTGGCCGCCGTGCCCGGGGTCGCCGACGTCCAGGTCTATGGTGATCGCGACAAGATCTTCCGCATCGATGTCGACCAGAACAAGCTGGCGAGCCTCGGCTTTACCGTCGCCGATTTGCGGGCAGCCCTTGCCTCGGTCGCCTTCGATTCCCCTGCCGGCTCGATCACCACCGCCAACCAGGACCTCATCGTGCGCACGACGGCCGACGTCACCACGCCGGCGGAGTTCGAGAACATCATCATCGGCGGCACGACGCGCATCCGCGATGTCGCCGCCGTTTCGCTCGGTCCCGACATCGGCCAGACCTCGCTGCGTTCGGACGGCAAGACCGGCATTGGTATCGGCATTATCCGGCAGGCGGAATCGAACACGCTGGACATCTCGACCGGCGTCCAGGCCGCCGTCGCCAAGCTGCAGGCAAACCTGCCCAGGGGCATGTCGATCAAGGTCACCAGCGACGATGCGGTCTTCGTCAATGGCGCGGTGCACGAGGTCGAGATCGCGCTGGCGCTCTCCGTCTCCATCGTTCTGATCGTCATCTACCTCTTCCTTCTGGATTGGCGCGCCACGCTCATCCCGGGATTATCGATGCCGGTCGCCATGATCGGCACCATCGCCGCCATCTATCTTGCCGGCTTTTCGATCAACATCCTGACGCTGCTCGCCCTGGTGCTGGCCACCGGGCTTGTCGTCGATGACGCCATCGTCGTGCTGGAAAACATCGTGCGGCGCCGCAACCAGGGCATGGGACCCCGCGCGGCCGCCGTGCTCGGCACGCAGGAAGTGTTCTTCGCCGTGATCGCAACGACGCTGACGCTGGTCGCGGTCTTCGTGCCGATCTCGTTCCTGCCCGGCCAGACCGGCGGCCTGTTCCGCGAATTCGGCTTCGTGCTTGCCATGTCGGTGCTTCTGTCCGGCGTGGTGGCGCTGACGCTTTGCCCGATGCTGGCGTCGCGCATGCTGGGCAGCGCATCACTCCATCACGAAGGCGGCAAGAAGGGCATCGGTTCGCGCATCGGCGGGGGGCTGAATGCCCTCTACAGACGCGGCCTGCGCCTCTGTCTGGGCGCGCCATGGATCGTGGTTCTGGTCGCGGTGCTGTTTGCCGGCACAGCCTTCACCCTGTTCGGCACTATCCGACAGGAGCTGACGCCGACGGAGGATCGCGCGGCCGTGCTGCTGCGCATCAACGCGCCGCAAGGCGTGAGCCTCGACTACACGACGCAGCAGATGCAGAAGATCGAGAAACTGATCCAGCCGTTGCGCGATTCCGGCGAAATCGTCTCGACCTTCGAGAGCGCCGGCCAGAACGGCTCCTACAACACCGGCTTCATGGTGATGACGCTGGCGCCCTGGGATGAGCGCGGCCGCAGCCAGCAGCAAATCATGGCGCGGATCAGCCAGTTGACGGCACAGGTGCCGAGCTTGCGCGTCTTCCCGGTTCAGCCCAACAGCCTGGGCATCCGCGGCGCCGGCAACGGGCTGCAATTCGCGCTGGTCGGCAACGATCGCAAGGCGCTCGGCGACGCGGCGGTGAAGATTATCGCCGAGATGCAGAAAGACCCGCGTTTCCAGTCGCCGCGCCTGAGCGTCGACCCGACACAGCCCCAGCTTGCCGTCGCCATCGACCGCGAACGCGCCTCGGATCTCGGCATCGACATCACCGGGCTCGCCAACACCATGCAGGCCATGCTCGACGGCAACGACGTCGTCGACGTCTACATCGCCGACCGCAGCTACGGGGTGAAGCTGGTCTCGACCACCAATCCGATCAACGATCCGACCGATCTGGAAAACATCTTCCTCAAGACGTCGGACGGCCGCTTCGTGCCGATGTCGACCATCGCCACGCTGACCGAGCGCGCCGTGCCGCCATCGCTGACCCGCGAGCAGCAGCAGCCCTCCGTGGCCATCACCTCCAACCTCGGCAGTGATTTCGGCCTCGGTGCCGCGCTGACGCGCGCGCAGGAAATCGCGGCGCCGCTGTTGCCCGCGGGCAGCCGTCTAGTGCCGCTGGCCGAGGCGGCGACGCTGGGCGAGAGCAACAGCGCCATGGTGACCATCTTCGGTTTCGCGCTGGTCATCATCCTGCTCGTTCTTGCCGCGCAGTTCGAGAGTTTCATCAGCGCCGTCATCATCATGGCGACGGTGCCGCTCGGGCTTGCCTGCGCCATTTTCGCGCTGCTGCTGTCAGGCACGAGCCTCAACGCCTACAGCCAGATCGGCCTGGTGCTTCTGGTCGGCGTCATGGCCAAGAACGGCATCCTCATCGTCGAATTCGCCAATCAGTTGCGTGATCGCGGTCTTGGCGTGCGCGAGGCTATCGAACAGGCCTCGATCATCCGCCTGCGTCCGGTAATGATGACGATGATCTGCACCGTGCTCGGCGGCGTGCCGCTGGTGCTGGCCGCGGGCGCCGGCGCCGAGGCGCGCGTCGCGCTCGGCTGGGTGATCGTTGGCGGGTTGGGCCTGGCCACCGTCTCGACGCTGTTCCTGACACCGGTGGCCTACCTGCTGCTTGGCCGCTTCGTCACGCCGAAGGCCGAGGAAGACGCGCGCCTGAAGCGCGAACTGGAGGAAGCCGCCTACGTCGATGTCGAGCCGGCGCAGTAGGAGGAATTCCTCCTACTTCAGCAGCCGGCCTTCGATCGACCAGCGGGCGGCAAGGAAATTCAGCACCGCCCCCAGGATGACGCCCGCGATCTTGGCCGGCCACACGCCGGCTGTGCCGGCAAGCAACGCGATGGACAGGCTGGAAACGCCGAGCGAAATCAGCGCGCCCAGCGACACGAAGCGGAAGAAGGCGCTGTGCAGGGCGATGGCCGGGTCGCGTTCGAACGACCAGAAGCCGTTAGCCACGAAGGAAAAGGCGACGGCCACGATCCAGGCGCCGACATTGGCTCCCAGAGGCGGCGCCTTCAGCCATAGCAGCAGCGAAAAGCTGGCGAGATCGATGGCGGTGTTGGCGACACCGACAATCGCGAACCGGATGATCTTGTCGCCGGTCGTGCGACCCGGCTGGTCCGCGCCGCTCATCCCTGGAAGCCCATGACGTCGGCGCCAGCGCGCTCCAGGCTTGCGGCAAAATCGCCGGAGGCGAGGTAGGCAAACTCGACCTCGCGCGCGGCCTGCATCGGATCGCGCCCGCGCAGCGTCTCATCGACATGGCCGGGATGACACATGAACAACCCGTTTTCCGGCAACGTCTCGATGGCCGACCGGAGCACGGAAGCGAAACCATCGGGTTGCCGCCAGTCGTAGAGCCCGGTCAGCGGTCGCATGACCGTGAAGCCGGCGCGCTCCATCGACCGGTCGAATCCCGCCGCGAGCGCCGCCACGGCAGTGACTTTCATCGCCGTTGCCGCCGTGCCCGGCCATGCCGGCGAGCCGCGCAGCCAAGGCATCCCCACTCCCTTCGAAAAGCGTGTGCGCAACCATCGCCTGACGACGGCCAGGAAGTGCACATGCTGGTGGCCGTCGATGAAATCGGGAGCGCGTCCCAGCGGCTCGACGAAGCGGCTGTACTGCGCGTCAAGTTCGGCATGCACGTCGCGTTCGTCAATCCGGCCGCGTCTGTGCGGCAGCGCCAACGAGCCGAGCGGCGGAAGCCTACCGTCCGGCGCCAGGCTCGATTGTCCGGTAACGGCGGGCTGGTCGGTCAAGGTCAGGTGCAGGCCGATCGCCACGCGACCGGCGAGCGGTCTTATGCGCCCCGCCTCGCCCTGCCATTCCGGAAAGCCGGTCATGCAGCTTGTGCCGGTCAGGCGCCCACGGTCGAGCAGGTCGAGAATCGCGGCGGAGACGCCGGGCGCCAGACCGTAATCGTCGGCGATCAGGCGAAGGCGTCGCGTCATGTATCGCCGACGCCAGGCTTCCCTCTAGCGGGTTCGCCGTTGACGACATCGCGCACGATGTAGATAGGCCGGTCCTTGCTTTCGCTTAGCGTTACCCAGACATATTCGCCGATCAGACCGAGAAGGGCGAGGTTGAAGCCGCCGAGAAACACCACCGCCACAAGAAGGCTGGGATAGCCGGGCACGGCGATGCCGTAGAAGATGACCTCGAAGAACACCTTGGCGCCATACAGCGCGCCCGCGAACGCCGCGAGCATGCCACAGAGGCTGATGAGCCGCAGCGGGATGACGGAAAAGGACGTGAAGCCCTCCAGCGAAAAGGCGAGCAGGTTGAGCCGGCTCCATTTCGACGTTCCGCTCGCACGATCGTCCGGCGAATAAGGCACCGCCTTCTGGCGGAAGCCGGCCCAGGCAAAGAGGCCCTTGTTGAAGCGCCTCTTGTCGCGCAGGCTGGCGACCGCGCGCGCGACCGCGCCACGCATGACGCGAAAGTCGCCGGCGTTCTCAGGGATGTCGAAGCGCTGGCTGCTGTTGATCAGGCTGTAGAAGAGCCGTGCCAGCTGGCTTCGCCGCCAGCTGGCCTCGCGCCTGTCGTTCTGCGCATAGACTACATCGAGTTCCGGATCCTCGACCAGCTCGGAAATCATCTTGAGGCTGATGTCCATCGAGTGCTGGAGATCAGCGTCCATGATCAGCACCATGTCGCCGCGCGAACGGTCGAGACCGGCGAGCACGGCAACCTCCTTGCCGAAATTGCGGCTGAGGCGCACGATCTCCCAGGATCCGGACAGGGCGCGAGAAAACCGCTCAACGCTGTCATCCTGGCTGCCGTCGTCAACCAGGATCTTGTGCATGGCCATGCCGAACCGCTGCGAGACGGCCGCCTCGAGCTGGTCGAGCAACCCCGCGAAGGCCGCTGCCGACTGCGCTTCGTTGAGGAATGGCGCGATGACGTCAAGCGTCGCCCGTGGCTCAGCCATGCGCGACAGGTCCAGCATGGTGTGCCTTTTCACGTGCCTTGGCCCAGAACCACCAGGCCAAGGAGCATCCGATCATGCTAACGACGACCGGCCGCAGCCATGGGCTGAAGAATTCATGGCTGGCGCGAGAAAGCCCGCTCATGCCGCCAAGGACGAGCAATATCATCAGCGTCACGCGCAAGGCGCCGCCTTGCTGTTCCCGCCACAGCAGGGCGATGGCAAGACCGGCCGGGATGGCGAACATGGCATAGGTGTTGGATTCGACACGCGGATTGAACACGCACATGTAAAAGCAGGCTATCACGAATATGGCGAGCCCGGCTGTCCCCCGCTCGAGCTTCCGATCAAACCAGAGGACTGCCGAAAGCGTCATAAGCGCGGTGATGACGCGCACGATCGTGGCGTCGAATTCGGGGATGGGAACACCCGCCCATGCCAGGGCCGATGTAAAGTCGCAAGGAGAGAAGGGACCAGACCTGTCTACAGCCATCGACGTCAGCATGTGGAAGAAGTCCCGGTACTGTTCATTGACATAGCCGATGGGTGCGAAGGCATAGGGTATGATGAGGACGACCAGCATCGAAAGCACAAGCACCGGTATCAAACGGGGCCGCAGCGCCGCCACCAGCAGCACCATCACGATTGCGGTCGGCTTGGCGATGACCGCGAGAGACGCCCACAGAAATGTCTCGGCGCGCCGGCCCTCGAGCGCCGAGAGGGTGAGAAGCCAGCAGGCGGCGGCGAGCAGTATGGTCGCCTGGCCATTGCGGATCGCGCCAAGCGCCATGGGCAGCGACAAGACAAGGCCAAAGGAAAGCAGCCAGGTCAAGTCACTGCCGCCAAGCTTTCGGACCTGCCGAACAACGGCATAGGTTATCAGGCCAAAGCAGAGGGTGCGCCAGACCAGGTCACCCAGATTGTGCCCCAACATCAGAAGCGGCGAGTAGAGGGCGGCGAAGGCGGGCGCGTAGAGGTAGCCCATTTCGAGCTGGACGTTGTAGAGCGTTCGCCCGGCCACGAAGGTCTCGGCGCCATTCCGGTAGACGAACACCACCGAACGGTCATCGAGCGACATCTGCGCCAGTATCACCGTGACCAGGAAGGCCACGATCCATAGCATTAGCCCCAAACGGTCGAAGACCGGCTTGGAAATCGTCATGACAACACCCCAAAACCTGCTCGGGGCCGTCCCAACAACAGCCCCGGCATTCAGTGCCGGCGGCATATCATGGACAATCCGGCGCGGCATAGGGCTATGATGCGCGCAGAATGTCCATTTTAGGGCGCCGCGACGCTCCAATATGGGAAAATCACCATCTTTGATAGCCGGATCAAACCTTCGTGTTCGATCATTTCCGGTTGACCAATCGATTGCGTCGATCTGTTTCTAGGGCCGGATGAACACTTTGCCGTTGGGCCTGGCCAGTTCCGCGGGCACGCGCGCCATTGCCTCCGCGAGCGGCACGACGGCTGTTACGTCGGTCGCCCAGCGCCCGTCGGAAAAGCGCTTCTGCGCCTCCATGATCGCCGGGCCGCGACGGTCGCGGAACTGGCGCATCCATTCGCTCAGCCAGAAACCCTCGATGTGCTTTTGCTGGAAGATCAGCTGTCCGGGCTCGCGGATGATCGTGGCCTCGGGATCGAGCCTGCCGTAGACGATCCAGCGCGAACGCTTCGGCATGACGTCGAAAATCGCCGAGGCCAGGGGTCCAGTCACCGCATCGAGGAAGATGCGCGGCTCCTCGGCCTTCATCACCTCGCGCAGCGCTGTCTTGAAATCCGGCGACTTCTCGTTGAGCACGTGCGCCGCGCCAAGCTCCTTCAACTGCGCGATCTGGTCGTCACGGCGCACGGTGACGATCGGCCGGAATCCGGCTTCCCTGGCCAGACCGATGATCAGCTTGCAGAGCTGGCTGGCGCCCGCGGTCATGACGAAGGCCTTTTCGCCCTCCTGCTTGACAATGTCGAACATGGCGAGCGCGGTGAGCGGGTTGACGATCATCGCCGCGCCATCTTCGTCGCGCACCGTATCGAGCAGCGGGATACAGGCGGCGGCTTCGGCAACGGCATATTCGGCCCACGAGCCCCAATTGGTGAGGCCGGTGGCAAAGGCGACGCGCTTGCCGACGAGGGTTTTGGCGTAGGGATCGTCACCGGTTGCCACCACCGTGCCGACGCCCTCGAAGCCGGCCGGCTGACCCTTGGCGCGCGGCTGGCCGTACTGGCCCTTGATGAAGGAAACATCGGATGGATTGATCGAGGCAAGGCTGACCTTGATCAGCACCTGTGTCGGTCCAGGTGCGGGGACCGCGATGCTGCCCGGCTGGAGATAGGCTTCCATGGCCTCCAGAACGCTGCCGCTGGGTGCCTTGGTGTAGCCGTCGCCGACAAGCAGCAGAGCCTTCATTTCGGTGGGAACGGTCATCGGAATACTCCTTCTTGCCGGGCGAAACGATCGCGACAGGCCAGGATTGGCCGGACGTTCAGACTTTTTCCTGCGTGTATTTCTTCAGCTCGGTGCGCGCCACCTGCCGGCGATGCACCGCATCGGGTCCGTCGGCGAGGCGCAATGTCCTCAGATGCGTCCACGAGCGGGCGAGCGGCGTGTCCTGGCTGATGCCTTGGGCGCCGAACATCTGCACCGCTTCGTCGGTGACCTTGAGCGCGACGCGCGGCGCGATGACCTTGATCTGGCTGATCCAGGGGGCCGCTGCCCGCGCATCGCCCTGGTCGATCATCCAGGCGGCCTTCAGGCAGAGCAGCCGCGCCATCTCGATCTCCATGCGGCATTCGGCGATGATATCGAAATTGGCGCCAAGCTTGGCCAGGGGCTGGCCGAAAGCCTCGCGGCGCACCGAGCGCTGGCATAGCATCTCCAGCGCCATCTCGGCCTGGCCGATCGCCCGCATGCAATGGTGGATGCGGCCGGGACCAAGCCGCCCCTGCGCGATCTCGAAGCCTCTCCCCTCGCCGAGGATCAGGTTCGATGCCGGTACGACGACATTGTCGAAGCGAAGATGCATGTGGCCGTGCGGGGCGTCGTCATCGCCATAGACCTGCATGGCCCGAACCTTGGTCACGCCCTTTGTGCCTGATGGCACCAGGATCATCGAATGGCGGCGGTGCTGCGGCGCTTCATCGCCGCCGGTGCGGACCATGACGATGTAGATGGCGCAGCGCGGATCCCCGGCGCCCGACGCCCACCATTTCTCGCCATTGAGCACGTAGTCGCCGCCTCGCGGCTCGCAGCGCATAGAAATGTTGGTGGCATCGGACGAGGCGACATCCGGTTCGGTCATCAGGTATGCCGAGCGGATCCTGCCATCGAGCAGGGGCTCCAGCCACGCCTTCTTGTGCTCGGCCGAGCCATAGCGTTCCAGCACCTCCATGTTGCCGGTGTCGGGCGCCGAGCAGTTGAAGGTCTCGGCGCCGAGATGCGCCTTGCCCATTTCCTCGGCGAGATAGGCGTATTCGACGGTGGAAAGGCCGTAGCCGCGTTCCGAGCCGGTCAGCCAGAAATTCCACAGGCCACGCTCTCTCGCGGTCTTCTTCAATCCTTCCAGAATGTCGCTTTGACGGGCGGTGTAGGCCCAGCGGTCGCCCCCCTTGCCCACCTCGGCCAGGAATTCCTTGTCGAGCGGCATGATCTCGTCGCGCACCATGGACGCGACCCGCGCCTGGATCGGCCTCAGCCGCTCGGTCATGCCGAGATTCATCTCCGTCATCGGTCGCTAACCCTTTCGCCCACGCCGGCATTTTACCCGTGGCAAGGATGACCGTACTTCGGATAGCCTTGTCAACGCGAGCCCTTCCCGCGCGACAGCGGGAGAAGCGCACGGAGGAATGGCGATGAGCTATCTGGACGAGCTGTTTTCCGTGACCGGCAAGACCGCCTTGGTGACGGGAGCCGCCACCGGGATCGGCCGCATGGCGGCCGCCGCCCTGGTCCGGGCGGGTGCCACCGTCATGATCGCGTCGCGCAAGGGCGACGATTGCGTCAAGGTCGCCGGCGAATTGAACGGCCTCGGCGCGCCCGGCCGCGCCGAAGGCTTTGCCGGCGATGTCTCCAGCGAGGCCGGCATCGCCGCGCTCGTCGCCGAGGTCAAGGCGCGGACCGACAAACTGCATATCCTCGTCAACAATGCCGGTGTTTCCTGGGGCGCACCGCTGGAGAGCTTTCCCTATTCGGCCTGGGCCAGGGTTTTCGGTGTCAATGTCACCGCGGTCTTCCATCTGACCAGGGAATTGCTGCCGCTGCTCGATGCGGCGGCCAGCGATGCCGATCCGGCCCGGGTGATCAATCTCGGTTCGGTGATGGGCACGCAGCCTCTGGCCGACGACGCCTATTCCTACACGGCCTCGAAGGCGGCGGTGCATCACCTGACGCGCACCCTGGCGCTGGAATTCGCCGCCCGCCGCATCACCGTCAACGCCTTCGCGCCCGGCCCTTTCCAGAGCCGCATGACGGCGTTTGCCACGGGCACGGAAGAACAGGCAAGACATGTCGGCGGCCATGTTCCGATCGGCCGCATCGGCGCACCGGATGACATTGCCGGCGCAACGCTCTATTTGTGCAGCCGTGCGGGCAGCTATGTCACCGGCGCCATCTTGCCGATTGACGGCGGGCAGTCGGTGCAGCATGGGCTGACCCTGTTCAAGGAATGACATTTTCCGGCCGCAGAAGCCGGAGATGAACTGGAGGGCATGAACTTGGAACCGATCAGTCTCGATGTGCTTCTGGCCAGCGTCGGCAAGGAAGTCGGCGTCTCCCCGTGGCGCGTGGTCACGCAGCGTATGATCGATCAGTTCGCCGACGCCACCGACGATCACCAGTTCATCCACTGCGACCCGGAGCGCGCCAAGCGCGAGACCCCGTTCGGCGGCACCATCGCGCACGGCTTCCTGTCGCTGTCGCTTTTGTCGGCGATGACCTTCGAGACCATGCCGCCGCTCGAAAACGGCAAGATGGGCGTCAATCATGGTTTCGACACGCTGCGCTTCCTGGCGCCGGTGAAGACCGGCGCGCGCATTCGCACCCGTTTCGTCCTGGCCGATGTCAAGGTCAGGCCGTCGGGCTGGGTGCAGACGGCGCATGACGTGACCATCGAGATCGAGGGGTCAAAGAAACCGGCCCTGACCGCGCGCTGGCTGACGCTGACCCTGATCGAGCGCCAGCCAGAGACGGCATGAGCGACCCGAACGCTCTCGACCAGAAAGCGCTCGCCCCTTACCTCGAGGCGGAAATCCCCGGCTTTTCCGGACTTCTCGCAGTCGAAAAATTCAAATCCGGACAGTCGAACCCGACCTATCTGCTGACCGCGCGAAGCGGCCGCTATGTGCTGCGCGCCAAGCCACCGGGACAATTGCTGAAATCGGCGCATCAGGTCGATCGTGAATTCACCGTGATGAAGGCGCTTTGGGGCAGCGCCGTGCCGGTTCCCGACATGCTGCACCTCTCGGGCGAGGCGTCGCCGATCGGCCGCATGTTCTATGTCATGGGCTTCATCGAAGGGCGTATCTTCTGGGACCCCGCACTCCCGGAAGCCTCGGGCAATGAGGAACGCGCGGCGATCTATGACGCAATGAACGCAACGCTCGCCGCCCTGCACGATGTCGACGTCCAAGCGGTGGGGCTCGGCGAGTTCGGCCGGCCGGGCAGTTATTTCGAACGGCAGCTGGCGCGCTGGACCAGCCAGTACCGCGCCTCCGAGACCGGCGCCATCGCCGACATGGACCGCCTGATTGCCTGGCTGGAAACGCACATGCCCCCTGACGATGGCCGCGTCTCGCTGGTGCATGGCGATTACCGGCTGGACAATCTGATGTTCGCTCCGGGCCGGCCAGGGGTGGTGGCCGTGCTCGACTGGGAGCTGTCGACGCTTGGCCATCCCTTCGCCGACATTGCCTATCAGTGCATGCAATGGCGCCTGCCGCATGCCTCGGGCTTTCGCGGGCTGGGCGGTGTCGATCGCGCGGCGCTCGGCCTGCCCTCGGAAGAGGACTATGTCGCCGCCTATTGCCGGCGGCGCGGGCTCACCGGCATCGGCAATTGGACATTCTTCCTGGCCTTCTCCTTCTTCCGGCTGGCCGCGATCTGCCAAGGCGTCTACAAGCGCGCGCTCGACGGCAACGCCTCCAATCCGGAGAAGGCCAGGACCTATGGCGAGGCGGTAAAGCTGCTTTCGCATCTCGCCGTGAAACTGATCGACAGGCACATGTGACGGGGAGACCAGATGGGCCGCTTTGACGGGGCGACAGTGCTGATCACGGGCGCGGCCGGCGGCTTGGGCAGCGGTGCGGCCAAGGCCTTTGCCGCGGAAGGTGCACGGCTGGTGCTTTCCGACATGAACGAGGCTGCACTCGAAAGCCTTGCCGCCACGCTGGGCACGCAAACGGCGATCCTGACCGGCGATATTTCGGACGAAAAACTATCCGAGGACCTGATCGAACTGGCGGTGAAGACATTCGGCCGGCTGGATGTCGCCGTCAACAATGCCGGCATCGTCCAAAGCTTCGTGCGACTGCCGCAAGTGGCGTCGGACGAGGCGCGCCGCGTGCTCGAGATCGATCTGCTTGGTGTCTTCTACGCCATGAAGCATCAGATTCCGCAGATGGAGCTGCAATTCAAGGCAACCGGCAAAGGTGGCGCCATCGTCAACATCGCCTCGGTCGCCGGGCTGGTCGGCGCGCCAAAGCTCTCGGTCTACGCCGCCGCCAAGCATGGCGTCGTCGGGCTGACCAAATCGGCGGCGGCCGAATACGCCACCAAGGGCGTGCGGGTGAACGCCATATGCCCCGCCCACACAAGAACGGCGATGGTCGACGGATTCGTTCACATCTCCGGCGCGCCGGAAGCCGAGGCGCTGGCAGAACTCACGCGCGGCGTACCGATGAAGCGGGTGGCGGAAGTAAGCGAAATCACCACCGCCATCCTGTTCGCCGCCGATCCCGCGAATTCCTTCATGACCGGCCACGCGCTGGCGGTGGACGGCGGCGTCGGCGCGGTCTGAAACATGCCGTTGGGGGAACCAAACCCGCCCTTGTCCGTTCCCGTACAGCGTATATAGTTTAGCCGCAAATCAAACCAACGAGAGCACCAGATCTTGCCGCTGAGCGTCCAGAAACGCCGCGAGAAACAAAAGGCCGAACTGCGCTCCGAGCTGGTCGAGGCCGCTCACAAGCTCGTCCAGGAAGAGGGCTATGAAGGCCTGACCATCCGAAAACTTGCCAAGCGCGTCGGCTACGCGCCGATGTCCGTCTATTCCTACTTCGCCGACAAGCAGGACATTCTCTTCGCACTTGCCGAAGATGCGTTCGAGACGCTAGCCCGACGCATCGAGGAGCATACTTCCGACGATCCGGTCGAGGCATTGCAGGCGGTCGTGACGGAGTACGCCGCTTTCGGGCTGGGCAATCCCAATGAATACCGCACCGTGTTCATGACCGAAAAGACCAGGCCGCCGGAAGGCAAGACCTTCGCCGAGATGGAAGAAGGCAATCCGGCGATGAAGGTCCTGATCAGCCGGGTCGAGGCCTGCGTTGCCGCGGGCAAGCTCAAGGGCGATCCGCGCGCCATTGCCACCATGCTGTGGGCGGTGGGCCACGGCACCATCTCCTTGCTGATCACGTTCCCCTTCTATCCGTTCGGCGACCCGCGGGCTTTCGTGAAGCGGATGTGCGACTCCACCCTGGCCTCGCTTAGCACGCAGGACGTGCCACCGCTGACCGAGACACCGGGCAACTGCTGACCCGTCACGTTCTTCGTCCCCCCAACCCTCACAGGCTATTCACCCCGAAGCCGGGGCGGATTTCATGGTTAACAATAAGTTTATCGTACGCGTACGGTTTTATCTTGAACTTCGCGATCGGCAGGCGTATTTGTACGGCATAGCGTACATGTACGGATCAATTCACCCACCCGTCGAAAACGGAGACTGACAATGAAAAAGACAATCCTCACCCTCGCCGCGGTGCTGGCACTCTCGGGCTCCGCCTTCGCCGCCAGCGCACCCCAGCCGGTCAAGCAGGCGCCAGCCACGACCTGCGTCGACACCCGGACCCATGTGAAGCTTGATTGCAGTGCGACCGGATCGATCGAAAAGACGACCAAATCGGCCGAAGGCAAGGGACCGAGGGTTGGCATCGACATCAACCCCTGGATCGTCCCGAGCTTCTGATTTTAGCAACGCAAAGCCATGCCCTCGGACCGACCCGAGGGCGCCAGATAAATCCGCGACAGCGCTCAGTCGACCGTCAGCGGCCGCCTCGCGGTCGAACTCTCAAACGCCGCATCGATCAGTTTCTGCATGTCGGCGGCACGCCGGAAGGATGGATCGCCGTTCTGCCCTTCGTCGAGCGCCTCCGCGAAACGCCGTGCGTTGCGCTTCACGACGGGCAGCGGCACCGTTCGCCAGCGTTGATGGTCGACATCCTTGCCCAGGCAAACCGACAGGTGGGAGATCTTGCCGTCGGTTTCCACCCTTATCGCGCCCTTGGTGCCGTGCATGGCAAGCGACAGTTCGTTGGTGTTGCCGGTCATGTAGCGGCTCGCCACGATCGTGGCCAGCGCACCCGATTTCATCCTCGCCGTGATCGCCGCGCTGTCATTGGCATCGAGCACATAGTCGCCGATCCGGTCTCCCTCGGCCTTCGGGAAGGTCACCAGATCGGCGTGCAGGCTGACAATGTCGTCGGCCGCGCCATAGGTGGCGAAGTCCAGTATATGGATGCCGACATCACCCAGCACGCCTGTCGAGCCGTGCCGGCTCGACAGGCGCCACAGCCATTTGTCCTCGACCCGCCAGTCGCCCCACGACTTGCTGACCAGCCAGCTCTGACGGTAGCTTGCCTCGACATGGCGCAATTCGCCGATTTCACCCGCCTGAACCAGGCGCCGTGCTTCCTGGATCGCCGGGGAGTTGCGATAGGTCAGGTTGACCATGTTGACGACCCCGGCCGCCTCCGCGGCTTCCGTCATCGCCAGCGCATCGGCATGGTTCGGCGCCAGCGGCTTTTCGCAGAAGACATGTTTTCCAGCGGCAAGCAGCGCCAGCGTCGTCGCCTTGTGGGCGCCATCCGGCGTCGCGTTGATGGCGGCATCGAACCGCCCCCATGCGATCGCCGCCTCCAGGCTCTCGAAGAAATCGCCAATCTTGTTGGCTTCAGCGAACGCCGCCGCACGGCCTGGCACCTGGTCGACGCAGGCGACGATGCTGCAACCCGGGATCTTGGCAAATTCTTCGACATGGTGCCCGGCGATGCCGCCGGTGCCAAGCAAAAGCAGACGGTGCATCAGCCCAAACCCCTGATCAACTGAGACCCTTGTCGCCATCGGCATGCAGGCGCAGGCCCTTCTGGACGATCTTCTCCTTGGCCGCGTGCGTCGGCACGTTCGGCGCGTTGGTGATGCCGGACCATGCCGGCGCGGGGTTGTGGGCCCAATGCACCGCATTGCGCAGCACCTGCTGCACGCCTTCATTGTGGTAGATCGGATAGGTCTCGTGCCCTGGCGAAAAATAGAAGATCCGTCCGGCGCCGCGCTGATAGGTCAGCCCCGACCGGAACACCTCGCCGCCCTCGTACCAGGAGACGAACACCGTCTCCAACGGCTCGGGCACCGCGAACGGCTCGCCATACATTTCCGTCTCGGCGATCTCCAGGCACTCGCCTATGCCCTGGGCTATCGGATGGCCGCGATTGATCGCCCAGACGCGCTCGCGCTCGCCGGCCTCGCGCCATTTCAGCGAACAGGGCGTGCCCATCAGCCGCTTGAAGATCTTCGAGTAATGGCCGGAATGGAGCACGATCAGCCCCATGCCTTCCCAGACCCGCTTCTGCACCCGCTCGACGATCTCGTCCTTGACCTCGCCATGCGCGGCATGCCCCCACCACAGCAGGACTTCAGTGGCGGCAAGGCGCTTTTCGCTCAGGCCGTGCTCGGGCTCCTGCAAGGTGGCGGTGGTCGCCTCGATGCCCTTGTCCTGGTTCAGCGCGGCCGCGATGGTGCAGTGCATGCCCTTGGGATAGAGATCGCGCACGGCGGCATTGGTCTGTTCGTGGACGTTCTCACCCCACACGACGGCTTTTATCGGCATTTTTCATCTCCCAAAGCGCTTTAAATAGCTCATGTGGCGGCAGATTGAGAAGATGGCGCTTCAGCGAAATTGGGGAAATCAGGGCGCGCGGCTCTTGCGCCCGGGCACGGTCTTGGCCTTCCCCGGTTTTGCGGGAGCGCCCGGAATGGACGTTCCTGTTATGGATATCGGATCGCTGGCCGGGAACGTGTCCTCCAGGCCTTCCTCGAGTTCCTGCTCGACGCTGGGCTCGTCGCGCTGCTCATGCTCCAGGGAGCGCACGGCCGGGGACTTCTTGACCTGTGATTTCGGCGCGGACTTCGACGGCATCGGCATTCTCCCTCGGCTTGCCCAGGAGAACGGCCCGCTGCCCCCAACGTTCCTGCCCGCCTCGGCCGAAAACCCGTTCGCCTGCTCGTTCAGGCCGCCGCGTCGCGCGCCGCCTCCGAGAGGAAAGTAAAGACATAGTCGGAGAAGGAACGCCAGCACTCGACACGGAACTCGTCCGGCGCCTTGCGCAACAGGACGATCTCGGTCTTGCCCAGTATCGTCCGCGATGCCGCCCCCACCGGGAAGGCTTCGAGCGACAGATCCTGCGGGCAGCCCGCATTGACCGTCGCGGCCGCGCCCGCGCCAGTAACTGCAATCGCGATGTTGCGATGGGAGATGCCGACAGATGAATGCAGTGCGGTGACCCCTGTGCAATCGGCGAGCGGATCGTTGCCGGCCTCGTCGATGACCAGCCACTCGTCAGGGCCGAGCCACAGCGCGGTGCGCCCGGCCTTCGAGGCCGACGTCTTTTGCTTCTGCGGCAAGGTCACGCCGAGTGCTTTCGACAGCGCGGCAATCGATGCCTCCGGCGCGCGCAATGAAATACGCTCGGCCGGCGGCAGGACCTCGACCTTGACGTTGGTCGCGGCGGTCGTGCGTCCGGCCTGCGCCGGGCGGCGCTCGACCGAGGGCGATGCCGCCGGTGCCGTTGTCTTTGCAGCAGACTTAGCCATTGAGGCGCCCTCCCGTCTCGTCGAAGAACACCATGCCGGTAACCTCCACTTCGATCACACCGTTCGGCATCGGCACGTAGAGCGTGTCGCCCATCCGGTCGCGGCCGCCGGCGACCAGCGCCAACGCGATCGAGCGGCCGCAATTCTGCGACCAGTAACTCGAGGTGACATGGCCGATCATCTTCATCGGGATCGGCTGCCTGGGATCCTCGACGATCTGCGCGCCCTCTTCCAGAACCACTTTCGGATCCTTGGTCTTGAGACCGACAAGCTGCTTGCGGCCCTTGGCGACAAGATCCGGCCGCGTCAGGCCACGGATGCCTACGAAGTCGGTCTTCTTCTTGCCGACCGCCCAGTCTAGACCGGCGTCGTTCGGCGTCACCGTGCCGTCGGTGTCCTGGCCGACGATGATGTAGCCCTTCTCGGCGCGCAGAACATGCATCGCCTCGGTGCCGTAGGCGGCCGCACCGTGCTTCTGGCCCTCGGCCCACAGCGCCTCCCAGACGGCCTGCCCGTAATCGGCGGGCACATTGACCTCGAAGCCCCGCTCGCCGGTGAACGACATGCGGAACAGTCTTGTCGGCACACCGCAGATCTTGCCTTCGCGCACCGACATATGCGGCAACGCCCCGTCGGACATGTCGATGCCTTCGACCAGCGGCGCGATGATGTCGCGCGACTTCGGACCCTGCACCGCGATCACCGCCCACTGCTCGGTGATCGAGGTCAGCCAGACGTTGAGATGCGGGAACTCGGTCTGGAGGTAATCCTCCATATGGTTCATCACGCGCGGCGCGCCGCCCGTCGTCGTCGTCACATGGAAACGGTCGGGCGCCAGCCTGCCGACGACGCCGTCATCATAGATGAAGCCGTCCTCGCGCAGCATGATGCCATAGCGGCAACGGCCGGGCTCCAGCTTTTCCCACGGGTTGGTGTAGAGCAGTTCCATGAACTTGGCCGCGTCCGGCCCGACCACTTCGATCTTGCCGAGCGTCGAGGCATCGAACAGGCCGGCATTGTTGCGAACGGCGACGCATTCGCGGTCGACCGCCGCGTGCATGTCCTCGCCTGCCTTGGGGAAATACCAGGCGCGCTTCCACTGGCCGACATCCTCGAACACCGCGCCCTGGGCTTGCGCCCAAGGATGGATTGCCGTCCTGCGCGTCGGGTCGAACAGCGGACCGCGCGCATGGCTGACGATCGAGCCGAACGTCACCGGCGTATAGGGCGCGCGGAACGTGGTCAGGCCGACTTCCGGAATCGGCTTGCCGAGCGTTTCGGCGGCAATCGCCAGCCCGTGCATGTTGGAGGTCTTGCCCTGGTCCGTCGCCATGCCGTTTGTTGTGAAGCGCTTGACGTGCTCGATCGAGCGCATCCCTTCATGCACTGCCTGGCGGATGTCCTTGGCGGTGACGTCGTTCTGGAAATCGACAAAGGCCTTTACGGTCTTGTCCGGCCCGGCGCCGGGGGCGGCGCCCAGCATGCCGCGTGACCAGCTTTCGGACGCGTCGACCTTCGGCTTGACGCCTTTGGCTGCTTTCGCGCCGGCATCCTTGGCTGCCTTGGCGCCCGCCGTATAGGCTTCGTCGACGCTGGCCGACAGCCCGTCCGTGCCGTTGCAGGCGCCGACGGAAACGCAGTCCTGCGCATAGGTGCCCGGGACGAAGCGCTTGGTCTCGTCGTTGAAGGCGACCTTGCCGCGAGACTGCGAGAACAGGTGCACCGACGGCGTCCAGCCGGCCGACATCAGGATCGCGTCCACAGGGATGGTGCGTTCGCCGCCGCCATTCTTCGGCTGTACCGTCATCGACGATACTCTGAGCTTGCCGCCGGCGCGGATCACGGCGCGGCCGAAATTGACTTCGATGCCCAGCGACCTCGCCTCGTCGATGACCGGTCCGGTCGGATTGTCGCGCAGATCGACGATCGCCGCCACGTTGACGCCGGCCTTCTTCAGGTCGATAGCAGCCGCATAGGCGGAATCATTGGCCGTGTAGACGCCGACATTTTTGCCGACCGCCACGCCATAATGGTTGAGATAGGTGCGCGCCGCACCCGCAAGCATGACGCCCGGGCGGTCGTTGTCGGCGAACACCATGTGGCGCTCGATGGCGCCAGAAGCCAGCACCACGCGCTTGGCCCTCACCTGCCATAGCCGCTCGCGCGGCAGGTCGTGGCCGGGGCTCTTCAGGTGATCGCTGACACGCTCGACCAGGCCGACGAAGTTCTGCGCGTAATAGCCAAAGGCGGTCGTGCGCGGCAGCACGCGGACGTTGTCCATGGCGGCGAGCTTCGCCACCACGCCTTGCGCCCAGGCAAAGCCGTCCTGGCCATCGATCCTTGCGCCGTTCTCGAAACGCAGGCTGCCGCCGAATTCAGCCTGTTCGTCGGCCAGGATGACGCGCGCCCCGGTTTCAGCCGCGGCCAAGGCCGCCGCGATGCCGGCGGCCCCGCCGCCCAGCACCAGCACGTCGCAATGCGCGTAGCGCGATGAATAGTGGTCTGGATCGGGCTTGTCCGGGGAAACGCCAAGGCCGGCCGCCGCCCGGATCTTCGGTTCATAAAGGCTCTTCCAGGCCGCCTTCGGCCACATGAAGGTCTTGTAGTAGAAGCCCGCCGAAAACATTGGCGACGCCAGGTCATTCACGGCGCCGACGTCGAAGGCCAGCGACGGCCAGCGGTTCTGCGACTGCGCGGCAAGCCCGTCATAGAGCTCCTGCACGGTCGCCCGCACGTTGGGTGTCTTGCGCGCGTCGTCACGCTTGATTTCGACCAGCGCGTTGGGCTCTTCCGCTCCCGCCGACAGGATGCCGCGCGGACGGTGGTACTTGAAAGAGCGGCCGACCAGATGCACGCCATTGGCAAGCAGTGCCGAAGCCAGCGTGTCGCCCTCGATGCCGGTGTAGGACTGGCCGTCGAAGCTGAACCGCGCGGTCTTGGCCTGCTTGAGGCGGCCGGCGCCGGAAATGCGGAACGTACCGCTCATTTGGCAACCACTTCGTTGGAGTTTTTGGGGAGCTTCGACGGTTTCGGCTCGCCGGCCTTGTAGGTCATGAGGAACTTGTCGGTGACGGTGTCGCGCACGGCATTGAAGAAGCGCGCGCAGCCATGGATGTGGCGCCAGCGCTCATAGATGATGCCCTTGGGGTTCGACCGGATGAAGAAGAACTTCTCGAAATCGTCGTCGCTCTCGCCGGCCATGTTCGCGGAGCGCGCTATATGCGCCTCGCCGGCGTTGCGGAATTCGAGCTCCGGGCGCTCTTCCTCGCAATAGGGGCAGCGGATGAGAAGCATTCTGTTCGTTCCTACAATTCGCCGTGGCCGACGCGGGCGCCGGGAGGTTGGTCGCAAAGCTTCTGGCCCATGGCCACGAATGGCGCGACGAGCCGCAGCCGATCCTCGACACTCGCGGAATCGCGAAACAAGGCGCGGTTGGCGATGTTGCCGAGTGTCAGCTGTATCGGGTCTGTCGTGACGATGACGCCACGCGGTTTGAAATCCTCGTCTTCATCCAGGCCTTTCGGCCGACCCTCGAAGAACATCACCACTCTCTGGCCACCGCCCCAGACGCAGGCCAGCATTCCCTCGTCGACCGAAAACGGCCACCCCGCCTCGTTGCCGGCGCGGGTGATTGGCTGCAGGCGCACCTCGTCGGCCGAGGGCATGTGGAACATGCCCTGTTCTCCCGCCAGCATCAGCGGCATCGCGACTGCCATCTCGGCCATCGTCATCAGTGCGCCACCGCCGCCGCTGCCGCCTCGTCGATCAGGCGGCCGGTGCGGAAGCGCTCGATGGTGAAGGGCGCGTTGATCGGATGCGGATCGTCCCTGGCGATCGTGTGGGCAAAGACATGGCCCGAGCCCGGCGTCGCCTTGAAGCCGCCCGTGCCCCAGCCGCAATTGACGTAGAGGCCTGGCACCGGCGTCTTGGCCAGGATCGGCGAGCGATCCGGCGTCACGTCGACGATCCCGCCCCATGAACGCAGCATCTTCATGCGCGTGAAGATCGGGAACATCTCGCAGATGGCGTCCAGCGTGTGCTGCAAGATGTGCAGGCCGCCGGTCTGCGAATAGGAGACATACTGGTCGGTGCCGGCGCCGATCACCAGTTCACCCTTGTCGGACTGCGAGATGTAGGCATGCACCGTGTTCGACATCACCACGCAGGGCACCACCGGCTTGACCGGCTCCGACACCAACGCCTGCAGCGGATAGCTTTCCAGCGGCATGCGTACGCCGGCCATGTTCATGATGACGGAGGAATGGCCGGCGGCAACGACGCCGACCTTCTTGGCGCCTATGAAGCCGCGCGTCGTGTCGACGCCCATGACCGCGCCATTGGCCGCCCGCTTGACCCCGGTGACCTCGCAATTCTGGATGATGTGGACGCCGCGCGCCGAGGCGCCGCGCGCATAGCCCCACGCCACCGCATCGTGGCGCGCCGTACCGCCGCGACGCTGCAAGGCGGCACCCACCACCGGATAGCGCGCATCACTGGAGATGTTGAGCGGCGGGCAGAATTCCTTCGCCTGCTCCGGCGTCAGCCATTCATTGTCGATGCCGTTCAGCCGGTTGGCGTGGACATGCCGCTTGAGCACCTGGATGTCGTGCACATTATGCGCGAGCATCATGACGCCGCGCGCCGAGTACATGACGTTGTAGTTGAGCTCCTGGCTGAGCCCGTCCCACAGCTTCAGTGCGTGGTCGTAGATGCCGGCGCTCTCGTCATAGAGATAGTTGGAGCGGATGATGGTGGTGTTGCGGCCGGTGTTACCGCCGCCGAGCCAGCCCTTTTCCAGCACCGCGACATTGGTGATGCCGTGCACGGTGGCGAGATAGTAAGCGGTGGCCAGGCCATGGCCGCCGGCGCCGACGATGATGACGTCGTATTCCTTCCGGGGCTCCGGCGAGGACCACTGTTCCTCCCAGCCCTTGTGGCCGCGCATGGCCTCGCGGGCGATGGCGAATACCGAATATTTTTTCAACGTCCTGGCCTCGCAACTGGGCGGCAGGGCGTTCACTCGGCCCCGGCGCGCGAGGTGTATCACTAGCGAAACCGCGCTTCCACCCTTGCGCTGTTTGCGACGGCGCTTGCCGTTTTGCGCCGCGACAAAAAACGCCTCGACCAGACTGGCCCGCAATCGAGCACCGCGGCGGGCGTCGCAACCGCTTGGCAGAGCACACATCGAGGCGGCGCGATCGGGATGCGATCCGGTGAAACGGCGAACAATATCGTAAACCGCCCTTGATTTTTCGTCGCGATTTGTCGATTCCGTTTTCCAGGCACTTCTGTTCGAGGAGAGCGAGAAGCCATGATGCTGATCAGGACCTATGTCGCCCAGAGCGCAATCGAGGGTGTCGGCGTGTTCGCGGCCGACCCCATCCGCAAGGGCGCGTCGATCTGGCGGCTTGATCCGGACTTCGACCGGCTGATCCCGATGGACAGATACGAGGCGGCGGAGCCGCATCTGCGCGAACTGCTCGACAGATACGCCTACCCCAGCCCCGACCGCCCCGGCTTCATGGTCTACGAGGTCGACAACGGGCGCTTCATGAACCATGCCGTAAACCCGAACACGGACTTCTCGCAATATGGCGGCGCGACCGCGACGCGCGATATCGCCGCCGGCGAGGAGATAACCTGCGACTACGGTGAGTTCTTCGAGGATTTCGAGAGACTGCATCTGGCCACGGCATAGTCGCCCTGCCGCGCAAACCGGCAGGAATTTGGCCGTCCAAGTTCATTTCGGCTGTGGACAGGGCGTCCCGATTCTGCTATCAGCCGCCCCAATTCGTGGTGTAAAGCGCCGCGGAGGCTAGGCGGCTATGGCCGCTTGCCTGATGATATCAAACCCGAAAGACAGGATTGCCCGTGCAGGTACTCGTCCGCGACAACAATGTTGACCAGGCGCTTCGCGCTCTCAAGAAGAAGATGCAGCGCGAAGGCATTTTCCGCGAAATGAAGATGCGTGGTCACTACGAGAAGCCTTCCGAGAAGCGCGCCCGCGAAAAGGCTGAAGCCGTTCGCCGCGCCCGCAAGCTGGCCCGCAAGCGCGCACAGCGCGAAGGCCTGCTGCCGATGACGCCGCGCCCGGTCGCCGCCGGTGCTGCTGGTGCGGGCGCACCGCGTCCGCCGCGGTTCTGACGCCAATTTTTCGTCCTTTTCGAAGGATACCAAGGGTGGCGCGATGCGGAATCGCCGCCACCTTTTTGTTTAGAGCGACGTGGCCCCATTTGGGCGCACACCATGCGCTCTGACATGTTGCGATAAAATCGAACCGGCCCGGAGGGGGCAGCCGGAGCTGAGCGACGCGGCGTAGCGAGGACAGGGCAGACATGAACGCAATCACCGTAGAGCGCAGGGTCGCATTTCGCGGCTTCGCCCTGACGGCAGTCCTGCTTTCAGGGCTGGCCCTTGCAGCCTGCCAGACGAACAGCCCTAACGGCGAGTTCAACAACATCGACAAGGCGCAAGGCTCCAGCGAGAACATCTCGTCGCTGTCGGCGGTGATCCAGCGCAATCCCAAGGATCCTGAAGGCTACAATGTGCGTGGGTCGGCCTATGGCCGTGGCGGCCAGTACCAGGCGGCGCTGAACGACTTCAACACCGCCATCCAGCTCAACCCGAATTTCTACCAGGCCTATTCGAACCGCGCCCTCATCCAGCGCTTCCTCGGCAATCAGTCCGCCGCGCTCGACGACTACAACAAGTCGATCCAGATCAACGGCAACTACGACGCCGCCTATATCGGCCGCGGCAATCTCTATCGCAAGGCTGGCCGCACCCAGGACGCCTTCAACGATTTCCAGAAGGCGATCCAGCTCGATACGACGGACGCGCGCGCCTATCACAATCGCGGCCTGATCTATCAGAGCCAGGGCCAGCATGCCTACGCCATCGAGGATTTCTCGACCGCCATATCGTTGGCGCCCGACGCCGCCGAGCCATACAACGGCCGCGGCCTGTCCTATCTGGCCACGAACGATGTGGACAACGCTTTCGCCGACTTCAACATGGCCATCAAGCTCGATGCCAGCAACGCGGAGGCATGGGCCAATCAGGCCCTCGTCTACGAGAAGCGCGGCGACAAGGCCAAGGCTGCGAAATCCTATCGCGAGTCCATTCGCCTTGACCCCACCTATCAGCCGGCCAAGGACGGCCTGGCCCGCGTCAGCTGAGCAAAGGCTGGTTGCCGGACGGCGGATCCGGCCGCTGGTCGGACGCAGCTCGGGTCCTGCGATAACGGTGTATTAACTGTTGCCTTGATCACGCCAAGTTTTCGGCGGAACGGTCTGGGGCCTTCGGCCGTTATTCGAAGCAATTTGCGAAAGGACCCTCCACATGATCAATAAACTCGCCTGCGCCGCTGCCCTCGCCACGGCGGTGCTCGCCGCAGCCCCGGCCAGCGCCGGCAAGCTGCAGCTCGGCACGCTCGACTGCACGATCGACGGCGGCGTCGGCTATGTCATCACCTCGAACAAGGGGGTGTCCTGCGTCTTCCGTCCGCATCACGGCGGCCCCTCGGAAGTCTACACCGGTGTTATCTCCAAGCTCGGCGTCGATATCGGCCAGACGCACCAGGGCCAGTTGATATGGGCGGTGCTGGCGGCAACCAAGGACCGCGATGGCGGCGATCTCGCCGGCAACTACTACGGTGTGAACGCCGAGGCCACCGTTGTCACCGGTGGTGGCGCCAATCTGTTGGTCGGCGGCCTGAACAGCGCCTTCATGCTGGAGCCGCTCAGCGTCCAGGCGCAAACCGGCGTCAATCTCGCTGTCGCCGTCACCTCGCTCGAGCTCATCCACTCGTTCAAGTAAGTTTCAACGATATCTCTGTCGCACGGCGCGGAACCGGGTAGGATAACCCTGTTCCGCGCCGAACGATTTGGGGTACCGACATGAAAAAGACGACCGTCGCCGCCGTCATCATCGCCACGGCGTTCTCCGTTCATGCGCATGCCAAGGATCAAGGCGTCGAGCTCGGTGTGCTCGATTGCGCCATCGGTGGCGGCACCGGCTTCATCTTCGGCTCGACCAAGGATCTGAGCTGCACCTTCAATCCCACGGACAAGAGCTTCGCGCCGGAGGCCTATTTCGGCGTCGTCAACAAGTACGGGCTGGACATCGGCACCACCAGGCAGACGGTGATGCAATGGCTGGTGCTGACGCCGATGAAGAACATCTATGCGCCGGGCGCGCTGGCCGGAGACTATGTCGGCGCCAGCGCCGAAGTGACGGCGGCGGTCGGCGCCGGCGCCAATCTCCTGGTCGGCGGCTCGTCGCAGGCCTTCACACTGCAGCCGCTCAGCCTGCAGACGCAGACCGGCGTCAACCTCGCAATAGGCGTCAGTCAGTTCCAGCTGCGCAGCACCGAGAACTGAACTCGCACTGCCCTGAAGATAGCCCCAAAAAATAGTGCTTGAGCTCAACCGCGGTTGAGGTCTTACAGACCTGCCCGACTGGAGCGATGCCGCGGAAGCGCGGATGGAACGTTCCGGCGTTTTGGCGCCGCATGGTCCTGCTGGAAACCGAAGCTGGCTTCTGGTGGCGACCGCCGGCGCCGCGATATGGAAAGTCGGGGGAAATTTGAAATGACTGACATCGGCACGAACCGGGCTGACTGGCGCGCCTTGTGGGCAAGCGGCGACCTGGCACGCTTCTGCTTCATCAGCCTGGGCATATTGCTGCACGCCACCAACGAGACCATGGTGGCGACCGTGATGCCCGCCATGATCGGCGAACTGGCCGGCGTGCAACTGGTCGGCTGGTCGCTGGCGATCTACGAACTTGGCGCCATCGTTGCCGGTGCGGCCGCCGGACGGCTGGTGAGCTATGTGGCGCTACGCACCAACATGGTCGTCGCCGCATTGCTTTACGCGGCCGGCGCCATGATCTGCGCCACGGCGCCGTCCATGCAGCTGTTCCTTGCCGGAAGACTCGTCGAGGGCCTGGGGGGCGGCGCGCTGGTGTCGCTGGCCTTTGTCTCGGTCCAAAGGCTGTTCCCGCGCACCATCTGGCCGCAACTCTTCGGCATCATGTCGGCGATCTGGGGCGTTGCCGCTTTCAGCGGACCGATGCTCGGCGCGATCATGACGGAAGTCCTGTCATGGCGCTGGGCCTTCGGCATCTTCACCTTCGGCGGCGGCGCCATGGCGTCGGCAAGCTTCATCGTGCTCAACACGCCGGAGGCAAGGAAGCCTCAAGCCACGGACGGCAAGGCTCCACCCTTCCCGTTCGCGGCACTCGGCTGCCTTGCCATCAGCGTCGTGCTGATCGCCTCGGCCGGTGTCGACATCGAGCTGCTGCGTTCGTCGCTGCTGATGGCTGTCGGCCTGATCGGCCTCGTGCTGTTCTTCCGCATCGACGCGCTGAAGCCGCTGTCGCGGCTGTTCCCGTCGCAGCTGTTCTCATGGCGCTCGCCGGTCGGTGCCGGCATGACCATGGTCGCGGCCTTTTCCGTGGCGACCTGCTCGTTCGGCGTCTACGGGCCGCTGCTTTTGACCAGCCTGCACGGCATCCCGATCCTGACCACCGGCTATATCATCGCCGCGGAATCGATCGCCTGGTCGATCCTGTCGATCCTCGTCGCCAACGCGCCGCCGCAACGCGAACGTGCGATCATCGTCTGCGGTGCTGTGATGATCGCAGCCGGCATCGCCGGCTTCGCCTACACCGTGCCGGCGGGCTCCATCCCGCTAATCCTGCTCTGCGCCTTGCTGCAGGGTGGCGGCTTCGGCATCGCCTGGCCGTTCCTGACGCGCGTTATCGTCGCATCGGCAAGGGATAGCGAACAGACAATCGCCTCCGCCGCCGTGCCGACCATGCAGCGCATCGGCTATGCGGTTGGCGCGGCGCTGACCGGCATCGTCGCCAACGCCAGCGGTTTTTCAGAAGGCCTCAATCGCGAAGCCGCCGCCAGCGTCGCCTCCTGGCTGTTCCTGGCCTTCCTGCCGCTTGGCATTGTCGGATGCCTGGCCGCGTTGAGGATTTCCTCGGCGACGCTTCGGCCGCGAATGGTGGCAGGCTGAAGGCCGCTAGACGATGATCGTCGTCAGCCGCTCGGCGATCAGACTGGCCAGCCGCGCCGCCACCTCGTCCTTGTTCATCTCCGGCCATTCATCGACACCGGACCTCGACACGATCCGCACCTTGTTGCGGTCGCCACCCATCACCCCGGAGGACCCAACGCCGCTGTCGTGCGACACGTCGTTGGCGACGATGAAATCGGCGCCCTTCTTCCTCAGCTTGGCCTCGGCATTGCCGACAAGATCCTGCGTCTCGGCGGCGAAGCCGACGACAAGTGTCGGCCGCTGCTTGTGATGGCCGACGCCAGCGAGAATGTCGGGATTCTCGACCATCCGCAGTGCCGGTGGTCCCTCGCCCGCCACTTTCTTGATCTTCTCGCCGGCCGAATTCTCCGTGCGCCAGTCGGCAACCGCGGCGACAAACACACCGGCGTCCGCCGGCAGAAGCCGTTCGACCACGTCCTTCATCTCGGCGGCGGTTTCGACATGCACCGTGGTGACACCTGCCGGATCGGCAATGCCGACCGGCCCGGACACCAGACGCACATCGGCGCCGAGACGTGCCAGTGCCGACGCGATCGCATGGCCCTGCTTGCCGGACGAGCGGTTGGCGATATAGCGCACCGGGTCGATGGGCTCATGCGTCGGCCCGGACGTGACGATGATCCTGCGTCCAGACAGCAGCTTGGGCCTGGCGTCGAGCAGCGACTCGACCGCGGCAACGATCTCCAGCGGCTCGGCCATGCGGCCCTCGCCCGCCTCGTTGCTCTCCGCCATTTCGCCCTTTGCGGGTCCGACAAAGGCAATGCCGTCCTTCTGCAGCGTCGCGCGGTTGCGCCGCGTCGCCGGATGCGCCCACATCCTCGGATTCATGGCCGGCGCCATCAGGACCGGCTTGTCGGTGGCGATGAGCACCGTCGAAGCCAGATCGTTGGCATGGCCATTGGCGAGTTTCGCCATCAGGTCGGCGGTCGCCGGTGCAACCACCAGAAGGTCCGCCTCGCGCGACAGGCGGATATGGCCGACATCATGCTCGTCATTGCGGTCGAACAGTTCTGTAAAGACATGATCGGCGGAGAGTGCGCCGACCGACAGTGTGGTGACGAATTCCTGTGCCGCTGATGTCATCACCACTCGCACAGCCGCCCCCCGCTCGCGCATCCGCCGGATGAGATCGAGCGCCTTGTAGGCGGCGATGCCGCCGCCAATGATGAGCAGGATACGCTTGCCGGAGAGGCTGCCGCGCGATGCGATCTTGCCAACTGAAGCAGCAATCGGCGCCGCTGCGTGTGAAACAGTCAGTTCGCGAAGCGTTTTCTCGATCTGTTCGATGCGTCCCACCGAACCGGCCTGCCCTTCGACGGCGGCGCGGATCATCACCCTTGCCTGCTCTTCCATGGAACGATCATTTTCGGCCGCCAACCGGCGCAACAGCTCCTTGACCTCATCGTCGAGGTTACGGATGGTGATACTGGCCATATGATTGCACTCTGCTGAACATTGCCGAGTGCAATGATAGCAATGCAATCAGCTAGCGGCAAGTTGCCGAAATGATCGGTCTAGATGATCTTCCAGGCGATGTAGACCAGCGTCAGCGCGATCACCCACAGCGCCCAGCGTCCGGAGCGGCTGTAACGCGCCTCGGCCTTGCCGATGGCGTGCGCCGTGGTTTCGTCGAAGCGCAGGCCGTGCTCGGCCATCAGGTCGATTTCGCGCGACAGCCGCTCGGTGCGGGCGGCAAGCTCGGGCGCCTGGCGGACAAGCGCCAGCATCGCCTTGGCACCATCGCGCGCGTCGACCAGCAGGCCGCGCGGGCCGAGATTGCCCGCGATCCAGTCGCCGACCACCGGCTCGGCCGTCTTCCACATGTTGAAGGCCGGATCGAGCGTGCGCGCCACGCCTTCGACCACAACCATGGTCTTCTGCAGCAGGATCAGTTCCGGCCGCGTCGCCATGTCGAACAGTTCGGTCACCTCGAACAGCAGCGTCAGGAGCTTGGCCATCGAAATGGTTTCGGCCGGCTGGCCATGGATCGGCTCGCCGATCGCGCGGATCGCCTGCGCGAAGGCCGCGACATTGTGCTGGCGCGGCACATAACCGGCTTCGAAATGCACCTCGGCGACACGCAGATAGTCGCGGGTGATGAAGCCGTAGAGGATCTCGGCGAGGAAACGCCGCTCCTTCTTGCCGAGCCGTCCGGCAATGCCGAGGTCGACGGCGACGATGGTGCCGTTGGCCTCGACGAACAGGTTGCCCGGATGCATGTCGGCGTGGAAGAACCCGTCGCGCAACGTATGGCGCAGGAACGACTGGATCAGGTTGGTGGCGATGGTCTTCAGGTCATGGCCGGCGGCTTCGAGGCCGGCAATGTTGTTCATCTTGACGCCATCGACCCATTCCATGGTCAGCACGTCGCGGCCCGTGCGCTCCCAGTCGACAATGGGCACGCGGAATCCCGGATCGTCCCTGGTGTTCTCGCCGAGCTCCGAAAGCGCCGCCGCCTCCAGCCGCAGATCCATCTCGATCTTGGTGGTCTGGGCCAGGGTTTCCGTGACTTCGACCGGCCGCAGCCGCCGCGAGGACGGGATGTATTTTTCCTGCAGGCGCGCGGCCAGGAAGTAGCTTTCGAGATCGTGGAAGAAGCGGCGGCGCACGCCTGGCCGGATGACCTTCACCGCCACCTTGGTGACGACGCCATCGCGGACGACATCGGCGGCGTGAACCTGGGCAATGGAAGCCGCGGCGACCGGATCGCCGAAATCGACATACAGCTCGCCGATCTTGCGTCCGAGCGAAGCCTCGATGGCTGCCACGGCCTCCGCCTTCGGAAACGTGTGCATCTTGTCCTGCAGCATGGCGAGATCGAGCGCCATGTCGTTGCCGACGACGTCGGGCCTTGTTGCCAGGAACTGGCCAAGCTTTACGTAGGAAGGCCCGAGTCGGACAACGGCCTTGCCCAGCCGGTCGCTGCGCTCATAGGAGAGCGCGCGGCGGCGGGTGAAAAGCCGGGCCACACGCCAGCCGAATTTCGGCAGGCCGGACAGTTCCTCGCCCGGCAACGCCGCGACGACGCCTTCGCGGACAAGCACCCAGCCGGCGCGAGCCAGCCGAAATCCAGCGCTGACGGTGCTCATGACTGGGCTCCCGCCGGTTTCCTGAACCGGCCCGCGGCATACCGCTCACGAGGAATGCAGGACGCCCTCAAAGCTTCCAGCCCGAATGAAGTGCCGCGATGCCGCCGGAATAATTGCGGAAAGACACGCGGTCGAAGCCGGCGCGGGAAATCATCGCCGCGAAATTCTTCTGGTTGGGAAACTTGGCGATCGACTCGACGAGATAGGAATAAGGCTCGCTATCGCCGGTGACCATCTTGCCGATCCTGGGAATGGCATTGAACGACCAGGCTTCATAGGCCTTGTCGAGCAGCGGCATCTCGACCTCGGAGAATTCGAGGCACAACAGGCGCCCGCCGGGCTTCAGCACGCGGAAAGCCTCGGCAAGCGCCACGTCGATGCGCGGCACGTTGCGAATGCCGAATGCGATCGTATAGGCATCGAACGTGGCGTCCGGGAATGGCAGCTCCTCGGCATTGGCCTCGACGAAATCGGTATTGCCCGACATGCCTTTCTTTTCAGCCCGGTCGCGGCCGACGGCCAGCATCGAGCCATTGATGTCGAGCACGGTGGCGTGGGCATGGCCCTGGCTTGCCTCGACGATGCGGAAGGCAATATCGCCCGTGCCGCCGGCGACATCGAGCACGCGCCAGCCTGCCCGCTTCGGCGGGTTGAGCCATGCCACCATGGAGTCCTTCCACACACGGTGCAGGCCCGCCGACATCAGGTCGTTCATCAGGTCGTAGCGGTTCGCAACCTTGTGGAAAACATCGTTGACCAGGGTCTGCTTGTCGCCAGCCCCTACACGCTTGAAACCATAGGAGGTTTCCATGCCGCCAGCGGCCGTGGTTCTCTCAACTGACATTTTTCGATCCGTCATAAAATCGGCGGGACCATAGCCGATCACCAGTGCGGGCGCTATTGTTTAAGGCGCGGTGTTCGGCCGCGCTTCCAGGCGGTGGGCTTATGGAACCTGGACCGGACAGACGGGAAGATTGAATGCCTTTGAAAGCGGAACTGCACTGCCACATCGAAGGGGCGGCGGCGCCAGAGCTCGTCATCAGTCAAGCGCTGAAATACGGCAAGGACACCTCGCCCTATATCCAGAACGGCTCGTTCGTCTGGCATGATTTCACCTCCTTCCTTGCTGCTTATGACTTTTCCGCCGACCTGTTCCGCACGGAGGAAGACTATGCGCGGCTGGCCGACCATTACCTGACCAGCCTTGCCCGCGACGGGGCCATCTACTCCGAAGTCTTCACCTCGCCGGACCATGCGAAGAAAGCGGGGCTGTCGCCCAAGGCCTATACGGACGCGCTCGGCGAGGGCATGGCGCGGGCCAAGGCCAAGACCGGCATCGAAGGCCGCATGATCGTCACCGGCGTGCGCCATGTCGGCGTGGAATCGATCGAGCAGGCGGCCCGCTTCGCGGCGCGCTGCGGCCATCCGCTGGTGACCGGCTTCGGCGTCGCCGGCGACGAGCGGATGGGAGATTTCGAGGATTACGTGCGCGCCTTCGAGATCGCGCGCGAGGCCGGCCTGGGCATCACCATCCATGCCGGCGAACTGATGGGCTGGGAGAGCGTCCAGGCGGCGCTCGACCATATCCGTCCCTCGCGCATCGGCCATGGCGTGCGCGCCATCGAGAACCCCGACCTTGTCCGGCGTATCGCCGACGAAGGCGTCGTGCTGGAATGCTGCCCCGGCTCCAACATCGCGCTAAAGGTCTTCGACAGCTTCGCCGACCACCCTTTTCCCGCGCTGCAGGCGGCCGGCTGCAAGGTGACGCTCAATTCCGACGACCCGCCCTATTTCTGGACGTCGCTCAAACGCGAATACGACATCGCCTCGGAGCATTTCTCGATGAACGACAAGGCGCTCACCGCCGTCACCAGGACAGCCATCGAGGCCGCCTTTGTCGACCGCAAGACCAAAGCGGCGCTGCTTGCCCGCCTCAACGGCGCCGCACGCTGAAATCTGTGGTCCGGCGGCCACGGGCGGTTCCTTGGCCGGCGCATAGTCGCTAGGGTCTCTTCAAGGATAGATCAGGAGAGTACCATGAAGGGCGTCACCGTCGTCGACCATCCGCTTGTCCAGCACAAGCTGACCATAATGCGGAAAAAGGAAACCTCCACCGCCGGCTTCCGGCGGCTGCTGCGCGAGATTTCGCTGCTGCTGGGCTACGAGGTCACACGCAACCTCGAACTCACCACGACCACCATCGAGACGCCGATGGAAACGATGGAAGCGCCGACACTGGAGGGCAAGAAGCTGGTCTTCGCTTCCGTGCTGCGCGCCGGCAACGGCTTGCTCGAAGGCCTGCTCGACCTGGTGCCGGCGGCTCGCGTCGCCCATGTCGGCCTCTACCGCGATCACGAAACGTTGGAAGCAGTCGAGTATTTTTTCAAGGCGCCGAGCGATCTCGCCGACCGCCTGGTGATCGTCGTCGATCCGATGCTGGCCACCGCCAATTCGGCGATCGCGGCGATCGACAAGCTCAAGGAACGCGGCGCCACCAACATCCGCTTCCTCTGCCTGCTGGCGGCACCGGAAGGCATCGAACGCTTCACCAAGGCGCATCCGGACGTTCCGGTCTTCACCGCCTCGATCGACCGCCAGCTCAACGAGAAGGGCTATATTATGCCCGGCCTCGGCGATGCCGGCGACCGCATGTACGGGACGAAATAGCTGCAGTCGAAGCCGCTGAACGCCCACCACGTTTACCGGTTGTTTACGCAAAGGCGCGGTTTCGGCGCGCGTTAAAGCGCCAAACACCATGTCCGGATTAAGGATCAGCCTCCGAAAGGTTGACCTCATGCTGCGTACATTTCTCATCTTTGGCGCGTCCGCCGGAATAGCCGCATCGATCCCGATGATCTATCAGTCGAATTCCCAGGCTATCGACGGCCTGCTGAAATCGACGGTCGCCGCAAGGCCAGCCACGGACGCGCAACCGGAACTGGCAGCCATGCCGGACAAGCCGGCGATCGTGCAGCCATTCGGCCGCAAGTTCGTGGTCGAAGCGGATGCGCGCGGGCACTTCACCTCACAGTTCAAGCTCAACGGCCGTCAGGTCGATGGCATGATCGACACCGGCGCGACGCTGGTCGCCATCAACACGTCGACGGCGCGCAGGATCGGCCTGTCGCTGAATCCGTCCGACTTCACGCATGAGGTCAACACTGCCAACGGCACGATCAAGGCCGCCGTCGTGACGGTCGACCGGCTCCAGATCGGCAACATCCAGCTTAATGACGTCCAGACGGTCGTGCTCGATGACAAGGCGCTTCAAACCAATCTCATCGGCATGAGTTTTCTGACACGGCTCCAGAAATACCAGGTCGAAAACGGCGCGTTGCTGCTTGTTCAGTAGTGCAAGAAATCAGCGCGGCAGGATCCGCCGGATGACCGCCTTGTCGGCGCCCGGTTTTGAAGCCCCGACAGTATAGGCTGACCGTACAGCCGAAGCCGCCGCCTCGGCATCCGGGGCCGTGCGGGCATGGATCAGCGCCAGCGCCTCGCCAGCCCGCACCTCCGCGCCGATCGGCAACAGGCGGGTGATGCCGACGCCGTGGTCTATCCTGTCATCCGGCCGCGTGCGCCCACCGCCAAGTCCAACCACGGCAAGCCCGATGTCGCGGGTCGCGATGCCCGTGACGAAGCCGTCCGCGGACGCCTCCACCGCGAATTCCGTGGCTGCCTTCGGCAGATACTTCTCCGGCTTCTCGACGAAGTCGGTGGGACCGCCAAGTGCCGCCACCATACGGGCGAAGACAGCCGCGGCACTGCCGCTGGCCAGCGTCTCGATGGCGCGCCGCATGCCGTCCTGGTTGGAAGACACGATCCCGGCCGATTGCAGCATCTCGGCCGCCAGCGCCAGCGTCACATCCTCCAGCCGGCGGTCGCGGAAACGGCCGGTGAGGAAATCCACGGCGTTACGCACCTCGACGGCGTTGCCGGCCGCCGACGCCAGCGGCTCGTTCATCCCGGTCACCAATGCCGAGGCGCTGAGCCCGGCGCCGTTGGCGACCTCCACCAGGCTATTGGCGAGTGCCGTTGCATCGCGCGACTTTTCCATGAAGGCGCCATTGCCGACCTTCACATCGAGCACCAGCGATTGCAGGCCGGCCGCCAGCTTCTTCGACAGGATCGAGGCCGTGATCAGCGGTATGGATTCGACTGTTCCCGTCACATCGCGGATCGCATAGAGCCTGCGGTCGGCGGGCGCCAGATCCGCGGTCTGGCCGATGATGGCGCAGCCGGTTTCCAGCACCGCCTTGCGGAACAGGGCAATATCCGGCTGGCTGGTGTAGCCGGGGATGGAATCCATCTTGTCCAGCGTGCCGCCAGTATGGCCAAGACCCCTGCCGGAAATCATCGGCACATAGGCACCGCAAGCCGCCACGATCGGCGCCAGCATCAGCGAGACGTTGTCGCCGACACCGCCGGTCGAATGCTTGTCGGTGACGGGACCCGGCAGATCGGACCAGTCGAGCACGTCACCGGAATCGCGCATCGCCAGCGTCAGCGCCACCGCCTCGTCGCGGCTCATGCCGTTGAAGAAGACCGCCATGGCGAAAGCGCCGACCTGGCCATCCGAGACGGTGCCGTCCGTCACCCCTTTGATGAGGGACGTGATGTCCTGCACCGACAGCTTCTGGCCATCGCGCTTGCGGCGGATGATTTCCTGCGGAAGCATCAGCTCTCCGGCAGCCCGTCGCGGAACAGGCGCTGGAGAATGGTCGCCAGTCGCGCGCCGCCGACCGGCGCCATGTCCTTGGTTTCCTGATGCGAAAGCTCCGCCCCGGTCATGCCGGCGGCAAGATTGGTGATGACCGAGCAGGCGGCGACGCGCAGGCCGAGGAAGCGGGCGAGGATGACCTCCGGCACGGTCGACATTCCCACCGCATTGGCGCCCATGGCGCGCGCCATGCGGATTTCGGCCGGGGTCTCGAAGCAAGGCCCGGAGAACCACATGTAGACGCCCCGGTGAAGCGGCGTGCCGGTCGCCTTCGCCGCGCGCTCGATCGCCTTGCGGATGCCGGCATCATAGGCCTCTGTCAGGCCGACGAAACGGCGGTCGCTTGGCTCGCCGATCAGTGGGTTGGTGCCTGAGAAATTGATATGGTCGGTGATCAGCATCACCGAGCCCGGCCCCATGTCGGAATCGACCGAACCGGCGGCATTGGTGAGGATCAGCTTGGTGATGCCGATGCCGGCGAGCACTTCCAGCACCGGCCGCATCGCGGCGGCAACGCCATGTTCGTAATAGTGGGCGCGGCCGGAAAGCATCAGCACCGGCACGCCGGCAAACAGCCCCGCCACCACTTCGCCGGCATGGCCGGTGACGCCACTGCGTGGAAAACCCGGCAGATCGGCATATGAGATGCGGACCGGGTTCTCGATCTGGTCGACCAGCCCGCCCAGGCCGGAGCCCAGCACAAGCGCTGTGGCCGGCGCCAATCCGTCCAGCCTTTCGACGAGATGATCGAGTGCCTCTTTCATTTCAGCCAGATCTTCATTTCAAAATGTCGCCCTGGAAACCGTAGGGCAGCATCTGGCCCATGGTCACGGTTTCGACCACCCCGCCATTGTCGCAGAGATAGAGCTTTGTTTCCGGCCGGCAGAATTCGGCAAGCCGCTGCCGGCAGCCGCCGCAGGGCGAGCATTTTGCCATGCGCTCGGCGACAACGGCGATCTCGGTGATCTTGCCGCCGCCGCCCATGATATAGTGGCCGAGCGCCGTGGTTTCGGCGCACCAGCCTTCCGGATAGGACGCGACCTCGATGTTGGCGCCGGCAAAGACGCGCCCGTCCTCGGTGCGAAGCGCGGCGCCCACGGGGAATTTCGAATAGGGCGCATAGGCCTTGGCCATGGCGGTCCTGGCCGCTTCGAACAGATCATGGGACATTCAGTTGTTCTCCATCATGATCGTGTCGGAAAACCGGCCAATGCCGTGCTTCAGGGCCATGCTCAGCGTTCCTTGACATAGGGCACGCCGCCGGCACGCGGCGGAATGGCCTTGCCGATGAAGCCGGCGAGCAGGATGACGGTGAGGATATAGGGCAGCGCCTGCATGAACTGCGCCGGGACCTTTCCGATGAGGGGCAGCGGCGAGCCCTGGAGGCGGATGGAGGCGGCGTCGAGGAAGCCAAACAGCAGGCAGGCGAACATGGCGTTGACCGGCTTCCACTTGGCGAAGATCAGCGCCGCCAGTGCGATATAGCCCTTGCCGGCGGTCATGTCCTTCACGAAGCCGCCATTCTGCGCCATCGACAGATAAGCGCCGGCCAAGCCGGTGAGAACGCCCGTGCAGATCAATGCGCGGTAGCGCAGCCATGCGACCGAGATGCCGGCCGTATCCACCGCCGCCGGGTTCTCGCCCACGGCGCGCAACCGCAGGCCGAAGCGAGTGCGAAACAGCACCCACCAGGTGAACGGCACCATCAGGAAGGCTAGGTAGACCAGCGCCGAATGGCCCGACAGAAGCTCCGAATAGATCTGCCCGAGGATCGGCACGTCCTTGACGGCGTCGGCTCCGGGCAAGGTGATCGGCGAGAAGCGCTCGCCCGCGCCCAGCGCCGGTGTGCGCCCGCCCTGCTGGAACCAGGCCTGGCCCAGAATGATGGTCGATCCGGCGGCGATGAAGTTGATCGCGACGCCGGAAACGATCTGGTTGCCGCGATGGGTAATCGAGGCGAAGCCGTGCACCATGGCGAAGGCAACGGAGACCAGGATGGCCATGCCGAGGCCGATGAAGGCCGAGTGGAAGACCGCGGCGGCGGCCGCGCCGGCAAAGGCGCCGACCAGCATCTTGCCCTCGAGCCCGATGTCGAAAATGCCGGCCCGTTCCGAATAGAGACCGGCCAGGCACGCGAGCAGCAAGGGCACCGACAGGCGGATGGTCGAATCCAGCGTCTGGATTACGGCGTTGAAGATGTCCATCTCAGGCACCCTTCCCTTTGACGGCTTCCATGCCGACCGCCCTTGGGCTGAACGATGCGAACACCGACTGGATGTAGGGCCGGAACATGTGTTCGAGCGCACCGGCAAACAGGATGACCAGACCCTGGATGATGACGATCATGTCGCGGCTGATGGCCGGCATCTCGAAGGCGAGCTCGGCGCCGCCCTGGTAGAGCATGCCGAACAGGATCGCCGCCAGCACGATGCCGACAGGGTGCAGGCGGCCCATCAGCGCCACCGCGATGCCGACGAAGCCGGCGCCCGAGACAAAGTCGATCGCGACATTGTGCTGGTCGCCCATTGTCGGGTTCAGCGCCATCATGCCGGCCAGCGCGCCGGAGATCATCATGGCTGTGATGATGATGCGGGTTTCCGAAATGCCGGCATAGCGCGCCGCCTTCGGGCTGTGTCCGTAGGTGCGCATCTCGTAGCCGAGCTTGGTGCGCCAGATCAGCACCCAGACCAGGAAGGCCATGACCAGCGCCAGCAGGAAGCAGATGTTGAGCGGCGCCGAGCGGATCTTGGCGCCGAACAGTTCGATGATCCAGTTGAGCTTCGGAAGCTCGGCGCCGCCGAGGAAGTTGCGCGTCTGCGGTGCCTGCGATCCCGCCGGTTTCAACACCCCGACCAGAAGGTAGACCATGATGGAGGCGGCGATGAAATTGAACATGATCGTCGTGATGACGATGTGCGAGCCGCGCTTGGCCTGCAGATAGGCGGGGATGAGCGCCCACAGCGCGCCGACGGCTGCCGAGGCCAGGATGGCCAGCGGAAACAGCAGCCACCACGGCAGTACGCTGTCGAAGCTGAGGCAGACGACCGCGATGCCGAGGCCGGCCAGATAGGCCTGCCCCTCGGTGCCGATGTTGAACAGGCTGCAATGGGCGGCTACCGCCACGGAAAGCCCGGTGAAGATGAAGGTTGTCGCGTAGAAGAGCGTGAAGGCGATGCCCGTGCCCTTGCCGAAGGCGCCTTCGACCAGGATGACGGCGGCACGGAAGGGATTTTCTCCGACCAGAAGCACCACGAAGCCGGCGACGACGAAGGCGACGAACAGGTTGATCAGCGGGATGAGCCCGTAATCGGCCCAGGCCGGCAGCTTGGCGTAGGGTGTGCTCATTGCGCTGCCTCCTGATGTTCGACGCCGGCCATCAGCAGCCCGAGCTCGCCTTCGGTCGCATCGCCGCCGCGCTCGCCGACGATGCGGCCGGCAAACATCACCAGGATGCGGTCCGAGAGCGAACGGATCTCGTCCAGTTCGACCGACACCACCAGCACGGCCTTGCCTTGGTCGCGCATGGCGATGAGGCGCTTGTGGATGAATTCGATGGCGCCGACATCGACGCCGCGTGTCGGCTGGCCGACGATCAGCACGCCGGGGTCCTGCTCGATTTCCCGCGCCAGCACGATCTTCTGCTGGTTGCCGCCGGAGAAATTGGCTGTCTTCAGGCGCGGATTGCCGGGACGGATGTCGTATTTCTCGATCTTGTCCTTGGCATCGGCCATGATGGCGTCGATGTTGAGGAACGGCCCCTTCAGATAGCGCGGGTCGTCATGATAGCCGAGGATCGAATTCTCGTTCTCCTCGAAGGCCAGCACCAGCCCGACATGATGCCGATCCTCCGGCACATGGGCCAGACCCCGGTCGCGCAGTTCCCCGGGGTCGGCGGCACCCGTGAGGTCGATCGGCTTGCCGTCCAGCATGACCGAGCCCGACACCGCGCGCCTGATCCCGGAGATCGCCTCGAGCAGTTCGGATTGCCCGTTGCCGGCGACGCCGGCGATGCCGACGATCTCGCCGGCCCGCACGTCGAAGGAGATGTCGTCGACCATGGTGACGCCGCGAGAATCCTTCACCGTCAGGTTCTTGACCGCGAGCTTGACGCCGCCGGCGGCGGCCTCGCCCTTTTCGACCCTGAGCAGCACGCGCCGCCCGACCATCAGCTCGGCCAGTTCCTCGACGGTCGTCTTCTTCGTTTCGCGCGTCGCCACCATCGTGCCCTGGCGCATCACCGAAACCGTGTCGGTGATGGCCATGATCTCGCGCAGCTTGTGGGTGATCAGCACCACCGTCTTGCCCTGCTCCTTCAGCTGCTTGAGGATGCGGAACAGATGGTCGGCCTCTGCCGGCGTCAGAACGCCTGTCGGCTCATCGAGGATGAGGATTTCGGCGCCTCGATAGAGCGCCTTGAGAATTTCGACGCGCTGCTGCAGGCCGACGGGCAATTCCTCGATGATCGCATCGGGGTCGACTTCCAGCCCGTATTCGCGCTCCAGCCGCTCCAGTTCGGAGCGCGCCTTGGCGATGCTCTTGTTGAGCAGCGCATCGCTCTCGGCGCCGAGGATGATGTTTTCCAGCACCGAGAAATTGTCGACCAGCATGAAATGCTGATGCACCATTCCGATGCCCTGCGCGATCGCGTCATTGGGTGTCTTGATCGAGGCCGGCTTGCCGCCAACGCGGATCTCGCCGCTGTCGGCCTGGTAGAAGCCATAGAGGATCGACATCAGCGTCGACTTGCCGGCGCCGTTCTCGCCGACAATGCCGTGGATGGTGCCACGGGCGATCTCCAGGTTGATGTCGCGGTTGGCGCGCACGGCGCCAAAACTCTTGTTGATGCCGATCAGCTCGATTGCGGCTTGCGCCATGCAGCCTGTCCCACTCTTATTTTTTTATCGCTTGGTCAAAACGCCTAGCATGACGCTCCGCCCGTGCCAATTGGCCGGAGCCGCTGCACTCTCGACAAATCCCTGCGCGCTTGTCAATTTCGAACGTGGCCGAAGCCTTCACATTCGCTAATGTGCGAATTCGAAATTCGCTCGCCGAGCCACGCGGCGGATGGGATTTGGATGGCCGCCCGCGACGGGAATGGCGAAGGATTGGGGTTTGAGAATGACCATGCCCGACGACCGGCTGATGACGCTGGAAATCCGCGCCGCCGAGCAGGAGAAGACCATCGAGGAATTGTCCGGCCAGATCGCCGAGCAGTGGCGGGTGATCGAACGCATGCAGCGCAAGCTCGACGCGCTGGCCGACCGGTTCCTGGCGCTGGAGGAGCAGGCGGCGCCCGACGTGCCGATAACCAAGCCGCCGCATTGGTGAGCACGACCAGGGAGCGCAACGCCAATGGCCAGTGACGCCGATCGCATGGCACGCGCCGGGGACTATGTGCTCGGCCTGATGGACGACAGGGAACGGCAACGCGCCGAGCGCGACCTGGAGGTCGATCCCGCCTTCCGCGACGCGGTCGTGCGGCTTGCGGAACGCATGCATGTCTTCGATCGCTCCAGCCCATCCGACGTCGAGGAACATTGGACGCGGGTCGCACAGCGCATCGCCGAGATGCCGCAGATGCGGGTTATTGGGCTGGATACGGATGGGCTGAAACGGCCGATCCACGGCCGGACCCGATCAACTTACGAAATGAGCCTGCACGTCTTCGGGGGCCGGCGTAAGCTGCTGACGGCGCTCGCCCTCGTCGCGGCCTTTGTGCTCGGCTATATCGCCAGGGGATCATGAGCCCAGCCGACGCGACATCAGCACCATCGTTTCGCCGTCCTGGCTGAAGACCTCGACCGTGTCCCATCCAAGCCGGCCGTAAAAATTACGCGCTTCCCACGTGTAGAGGTGGACTGTCTCCACGCCCATCGATAGCGCATGGGCTTCGATCGCCCTGACCAGCGCGACGCCGATCCCTCGGCCCCGATATCCCTTTTCGACAACAAGCCCGGCAAGCCACGGCGTCACGTCATGCGCTGGCTCCAACTCGTGGCGGACCATAAGGCAGGTGCCAACCAGCACATCGCCGATCCGCGCCACATAGCCCGCCTCGAACCCGTCTCCGGCAAGCAATTGGCGAAGCGCGGCCGCATCGTCTTCAAGGGTTCTTCCGGTTCCTTCGAAAAAGGCGGACAGGCGCAACTTCGCGACCGCGACGACATCAAGCTCGGTCATGGCTTCGATTGTCAGTTGCATTGCGGTCCTTGATGCTTGTGCTTCGGGAATTGGTGAAGGCCTTGCCGAATCCGGTAAAACAAAACCGCCGGGCTTTCGCCCGGCGGTTTGTAAATCATGACTTTCTGTCGGCGCCGATCAATACGGGCAGGCGTTGTCAGCCGTGTAGTCGTGCACCTTGATCGTGCCGGCGATGATGTCGGCCTTGGCCTTCTCGACGGCGGCCTTCATGGCGTCGGTCACCAGCGCCTTGTTGTTGTCGTCCATGGCGTAGTCGACGCCGCCTTCCTTGAGGCCGAGATTCTCGACGCCGCCCTTGAAGGTGCCGTTCTTGCCGTCCATGAAGGCGGTGTAGACGGCAACGTCGACGCGCTTCATCATCGAGGTCAGTACCTTGCCGGGCTGCAGGCCGTTCTGGTTGGAATCGACGCCGATGCCAAGCTTGCCCGCGTCAGCGGCCGCCTGCAGCACGCCCACGCCGGTGCCGCCGGCGGCGGCATAGACCACGTCGGAGCCCTGGTCGATCTGCGTCTTGGCGATCTCGCCGCCCTTGGACGGGTCATTCCACGCGGCCGGCGTGTCGCCGGTCATGTTCTGGATGACTTCGGTCGCGCCTGCCGATTTCGCGCCGCCGACATAGCCGCATTCGAACTTGCGGATCAGCGGGATGTCCATGCCGCCGACGAAGGAGACCTTCTTCGACTTCGATGCCATAGCCGCCATGATGCCGACGAGGTACGAGCCTTCGTTTTCCTTGAACACCAGCGAGCGGACATTGGGCAGGTCGACGGCATCGTCGATGATGGCGAATTTCAGATCGGGATATTCGGTCGCGACCTTCTTCAGCGCATCCTCCCAGGCAAAGCCGGCCATGACGATCGGGTTGTGGCCGTCCTCGGCGAAGCGGCGCAGCGCCTGCTCGCGCTGCGAGGCGTTGGACACCTCGAACTCGACATAGGGCGTGCCGGTTTCGGCCTTGAACTTCTCGGCGCCGTGATAGGCCGCCTCGTTGAAGGATTTGTCGAACTTGCCGCCGAGATCATAGAGGATGGCCGGCTGGACATCCGCGGCAAATGCCGGAAGAACCATTGCGGTTGCGGCCAGGAGGCCGAGAACGATACGTTTCATGTGATCCACACCCTGTCGGTTATTTTTCCGTTACGCGCCGCCGCCCGCCCGGTTCACCGGCAGGCAAGCGACGTCAGGCAGGAGTGTATTTCCCTCCCGCTCACGGCCAATCTGGCACGGCCCGAAACAAAATTCACGCGGAATTTTGACCTTTTGGAAAAGCATGGCACGACAGGCTGGCGCCACGGTTAATTCCTGCCGTCGCAGGCTTCAGGCGGAGATGGCGGAGGGAATGGCGCAGGCGACGCCCGTGCCCCTAAGGTTGCAATAGCCATTGGGGTTCTTCGACAGATATTGCTGGTGGTCCTGCTCGGCGAAGTAGAACACCGGCGCCGGCGCGATCTCGGTGGTGATCTTGCCATGCCCCGCGCCCCGCAGCGACACTTCATAGGCGTCGCGCGATGCGATCGCCGCCTGATATTGCCGGTCGCCGGACGTATAGATCGCCGAGCGATAGGTGGTGCCGACATCGTTGCCCTGGCGCATGCCTTGCGTCGGATCGTGGCTTTCCCAGAACAGCTTCAGCAGTTCCGCATAGGACACCACCTTGGGATCGAAGACGATGAGCACGATCTCGGTATGGCCGGTAAGGCCGGTGCAGGTCTCCTGGTAGGTCGGGTTTGGCGTGGCGCCGCCGGCGAAGCCCACCGCCGTGACCCATACGCCCTCGATCTGCCAGAACAGCCGCTCCGCGCCCCAGAAGCAGCCGAGCCCGAACATCGCCGTTTCCAGCCCTTCGGGATAAGGGCCTTTCAGCGGCCGCTTCGACACATGGTGCCTGGACGCCGTCGCTATCGCCTTGGCGCGGCCCGGCAGCGCCTCGGAAGGCTTCGGCAAATTGAGCTTCTTGTTCAGCATGTCGCTGAGAAAGAACATGCAGGGTCTCCCTTATCTTCGTGCCGGGACGCCGGTGGCGGAGCGACGACGGATCATGAAGTCGGAGCGAACTGCCCCTTGGGCCGCTCGCGCCGGTAGCCGATGGCGTAGAGAAGGAAGGCAAACCCCGCGAACACCGCGAAGCCGGGCTGGTTGAGCACCCAGGCGATGGCGCCGTCCCACACCAGCGGGTTGGTCTTGGCGCGCACGAACGTCTCGAACGCGCTTCGGGTGTCGGGCGAGACGGCGAGCCAGCTCGTATTGAGCGGGGTCATGACCAACGCCGACGCAGCGACGGAGCGCGTCGTGTCGAGCACGGCCATGATCACGGAAACGGCGAGCGCCACCATGGCTGCAAGACGGAAAACGAAGCGGATCATCCAGACCTTTCCCCCCGGGGATCTCACCGGGCTTTCAGGCCCTGTTTCGAAAACCAGACATAGTGCGCGCGTGCTTCGTCCGCAATCACGACACATGAATTTGAGGCAGGGCTAGGTTGCCGGCCTCCTCTTTCGCCGGTTGACGCGCCAGACGGCGAAAACCCCGCCGACAATCGCGCCCAGAACCAGCCCGCCAAGCCCGATGAACAAGGCAAAATAGCCACAGGAACCCTCGAAGCAGCTCATGCTGGTGGCGTCGGCGATCAGCGAGCCGGCGGCAAACCCGGCAACGGCTCCGATCGCCGCGCCAAGGATGATCCCGAGGATGGCGGCGACCACCGACAGCAGCACCGGCGGTCTTTCGGTTTCCGCACCGGAATAGACCAGCTCGGCGCCCGAGCCGCGGCGCAGAAGGTAGATGCAGAGCAACCCGACGGCGATCTCGATGGCGGTGATGACCAGCCCCCTCCCCGAGAAGACGAAATGCGGCATGGTCAGCACATAGGCCTGCCGCGCCAGCAGCCACACGATGGTGACGGCCTGCCAGATGGTGAAATGGCGGGGGAAACGCGCGGAACGGCCAAAGGCGAGCCCCAACAGGTACAGCCCCCACAGGATGGTGACGATGTTGGCGATGAGGCCGCTGTAGATCAGGTAGAAGACGTTGTCCGGCAGATCATAGGCGCCGAACATCGGCCAGAAGGAAACCAGGCCGTAGACCGCCCACGCCATGACGAAGACGAGCCAACCCGGCGGCACATAGGAAAGGCCGCTGTCCTGGGAAAGCCCGCCGCCTGGCGGCCTTGCCGGCTTTTGGTTGGTCGTTGTCATCCCAGGTCAAGTCCGCTTCGCGGTGCAGTCGACAGCCGGCCCGGCATGAAGTCAAGAACGGCGGCCCCGGGGGGCTCCGCCTGTGCACATCATTCGCCATCCACGGCAAAGGAAGCGCGGTAAAAACGGCATTGCAAAACCATCCGCGGCGAACAAAGCAGAACGAGTGCCATTATGGCTTGGCATTCGGCGCGGGATCGACTAGATGAGCCCCGCACCTGTTGCTTTGACGGCTCAGATGCTGGGGAAGAGATGCTCGTTGGTTGACGGCATCTTCGCTGCGGATTTCCGCAACGCCTGCCCGAGGGAGATGCATCTCCCCAACCCGCGCGGCGAAACCGGCCGGCGCGAAATGCAAGGACGGAGAGGTGGCCGAGTGGTTGAAGGCGCACGCCTGGAAAGTGTGTTTACGGGAGACCGTAACGCGGGTTCGAATCCCGCTCTCTCCGCCAAAGTCTCTCCCTAGCTAGCTGAAAATCCTTTATGATTTTCCGCCGGCACTAGCCTTCCCCACTTCCTTGCTCATTTGACGTTTTGGAAGGAGCGCCTGCTGCCCCTCCAATCCGATCGCGGTCTATATCACGGCACTATTTCGAATTGCGTCGCCCAGTCGTCGATCAGATCGAAGATCGGGCTGAAGTCGAAATACCGCTCGTCCAGCTTACGGGCGAGCTCGGCATCGCCGGCATCGCTGATAGCGGCGAGGATACTTTCAAGGCTGACGACACCGAACGGTAGCGCATTGCCGCCGGCCGACCCCAAATGTCGTCGGTAGGCTTCAATGGTCGCCGCCATTTCACCGTCATTCCTGACTACGAAGGCCTGGCAGAGGGAGCGCAATCGCGGCTGGAAACCGACGCTCGAGCGGAAGACCGGAACCGGCTTGACGGAACATTAGCTGTCTCTAAAAGTTTGTGCTTGCGGCGGGTGCCCTCTATCGCCTGCTGAGGATCGGCTGACAGCCTGATCGGCCCGCGTTCTCCGCCAGAGGCGCGGGCTTTTCTATAGGCAATTACGCTTCTGCGCGGTTAGAACTTATAGTTCAAGCCAACGCGAACAATATCGGAAACGATGTCGTGCTTGTATTGAAGGGCGGCGGCCCCGACGGAGGTTGCCACAGTCTGCTCGACGTTTCCGAAATCCGCATGCAAATACTCGGCTTTTGCAGTCCAGTGGTCCGCAAACGCGTACTCGGCTCCTAGACCAACTACCCAGCCGGCTTTGGTCTCGCTGAGGCTGCCGCTCCTCACCTGAGTCCCGTTGAAGAAACCGTTGGAGTCGGCAATATCGAAGCCGCCAATTGCCAAGCCGCCCGTGCCGAATACCAGCAAACGGTCAAAGGCATAGCCGAGCCTAGGGCGCACGGTTGCCACGAAGCGTGGCTTGATCTGGTCAGCGACAAAATCACCAGTAAGAAAGCCTGGAGGCTGCAACAGGATCGTGCGCGATGCATCACCGGTCGTCGCGCTGATGTCAGCTTCTAGACCAATAACAAGATTGCTAACCTGCCAATTGTAGCCGGCCTGAATTCCGCCGATGAAGCCGCTGGGGGAAAGTTTACCTGCGCTACGCGTTGAAGGGTCGACACTGAACGCACCCGCATTGGCAGTGCTAGTCGAGATACTGTCGCGCACCCAATAGCCTCCGGCGGTTGCCCCGAAATAGGCGCCGGACCAGTTGTAGGTCGAAGCTACTGGCAGCGGCTCTACGTTTACGGCATCGGCGGCAAAGGCGCCCCCAGACAACGCCAACAGTGCGGCGGTCGCAAGCAGAATAGATTTCATGACAAGCACCTTGAACTGGAGGGAGAGTATTAGTTTCCTCTAACGCAGAAACCTACCGTCCGCCTTTTGCGCTAGGCAATTAATTGCTTGTGTTGCGGTATAGCAACACAAGACGCGTGGCAGCCACCCCTGCCTCAGCAGCTCGATTATTTCGCCCGGCGCGGATTGCTCGTCCGCAACCGGCCGCCAGGACGCGCGAGGCGCTTCCCCGGTGAGGCAGTGGGTCAGGGGAACGCTCGCTGGCGGGGCTATGCTCGGGGCCAGGCAGGAAGCCCGCCACCATGAGGCAGCGGGTCAATGTCGCCAACCTTGGCAAGTTCAATGGAGACTGCCTCATCCTCGTCGTGCGCGAGCTGCGTTAGCACGCGGTGCGCTAAGGTTGGAGATCCACAAGATCCCTCGCGATTGAGAGACCCCGCTTGTCTTGCGCGCGCAGAAGCTGGGCGTCATTTCCGGGCCAATCTCTCGGGCATTCCGATATCAGTCTCTATGCCTAGAACTTGGACTGCCCAATCTCTCATTTCAGGCGAAGCATCGCCGGATTTTAGAATCGAAACAGCCAGAGCACCCATATCGGCAGGCGGTTTTTGGCTGGTGACCAAGTAGGTGAAGTACCCAACGACGACGGCACAACAGATTGATATGATCGGCGGTAGGAACTGTATTGCTTTAGAGGCTACCGGCCACGGTCGCCAAGTTGCACTGATTTCCGAGGATGCCTCGTCAATAAGGTCAGCCATTGCACTGTCCTCAATTTGAATATCATGCCGTCTGGTAACTTCCGCTTTATTAGTTAAAATGCGGATAAACCAGTCTTGGCCCTGCATCCCGGCGGGGATTGGCAGGTGCGAGAAGGCCGCGCCGGAGGTAAGGCGCAGCGGTCCGCGCTGGCCGTGGCCGGGACTGGCGGTCGCCGCCAACTGCTGGAAAATACCGCGATCGCGGGCTGGGCCTTCGCTTCCGTCTGGCTGGAGCCTTCTTGACTGGATGTACCATTCTGGGACGCGGGGCTTGGCATTTGAATTGCCTACCTCATCTATTGCCAAGAGGGTTGTTGCGGGAGGGTGTCATGAGTTTGGAAGAAGTATTTGCTTTCGGTAAACCGAACCGGGTCCCTGGAAGCGCCAGCGTCAGCAGGCTGACAGGCGGGTCGGGGCCTTTCAACGTTACGGTCTGTGCCGCGGCTCTTCTTTACGTCCTCATCGTGGTGTTGACGATTTTCTGACATCGGCCGCAGCCGGCGTGATCGCATGAGCGGCTTTCGATCCTGGCTTGCTCGCGCGACGTCATCCACGGACTGGGATTCAATGTGAGGCTTTGCGCTTGAGCGCATCAAGCTCTCCCAGAAGATGCCAGTCGAGCACGATCGTCATTGCCCTTTGCTGTCCCCTGGGGTGCCCACAGCACCAACAGCCCGCTGCCTCGCCCCCTATCAAGGCAGCGGACTGGCTTGGCAATGCGAGTCCACCGGTCATTCGCAAAGCGCCGCCGCCAGCTCTAAGCCGCTGACGCCCCTTTTGCCGTCACCGCGCGGTGGATCTCTTCGGTCAGGTCATTGTTGACCTTGATGAGCCGGTGCAGCTCGTCCTGGATCTTCAGGAGCGCCTCGGCGTCCCTGTAGGTCTGCAGCGCCTGCTTGTCCGAGGCCGCGGCCGAAACCTTCTGGCCCACCATGATCACCGACAGCAGCACCAGTTGCAGGAATGTCTGGGCGATCCAGGCAATCAGCGTCGCCACCCCGCCCTGGACGGCGGCGGGCAAGCTGACAAGGGCGATAGCCGCGAAGGCATAGGCACACCACATCGTGCCGACGGTGTTGGTGATGACGAGAGCTATCCGCCCGTTCAGGCCCACCTGTTCATGCTTGGTCAGGTGCGGCCCCATCTTCTCGCGTTCCTTGAGCCGCGGATTGGGAATGTGTTCGATTGTCTTCATTGTTGAGCCCTCATTGCAGGAGTGAGCAGTCCGCGGTTGGACAATGGCGTGACGCACAGTGGTGGCAGGTGCGAACCAACGCCAGCGGATTCTAATTATAACTGTCGCTAATATTTTCTCGGCACCATCCGGAGAAGTTGCCCGGCCCCGGCTCACCCATGTGATCCGCACCGGTCGAGATAACGTGTCCCACCGGACGCATGGCCTCTGTTGTGCCTCGCTCGGGGTCGGTGCTAGCGTGGCGCCTGCAACCAGCGGGTGAGGGTTCGATGCGAAGAATAGTTGGAACGTTTTTGATTGGCATGATTGGCGTCGCACAGGCCTATGCCGGCGCACAGATACTGCGCCATGAGCCGGCCAGCGGCAAGATTCGCGCCGGCCAGACAGTGCTTGTCGACGACGGCAGCTGCCCCAAGGGACAGGTCATGGAGGTCAAGGCGGGCAGCAATCGAAGCGTAAGCACCGGCGCGAGACTGAGCGGGTCGAAACGCACCCATCGCTGCATCCCGCATCCCTGAGCGGCCCGCCGCGCAAAGAAAGCGCGCCTGACGGCTCATCGTCTTCGCAGCCCGACAAACAGCTGCATTCCGAGGCAGGCCGCCATCGGCGGATTGGCGAACGCAGCTGGTGAATCTTTATTGCCGTCATCGCGCGGCTCTGTCGGCCACGCGAAGCCGGCAACATGACCATCCTGCCCCCCGATCAGCCCCAAGGGCTGGGTCAAAATCTATATAAAATTCCTATTTCTTTCCGCGCCGCCCCGTCTCGAACCTTTATGGCGATCGGGTCCATATACCTCTTGAGAAATTTTTCGGGTGCCGCGCCATTTGGAAATGGAACGGTCCGTCTTCACGGTATTGCGCGCTTCACGACCAAGGGCGCAAAGTACAAGCGGAAATAAGGAACAGCGTGATGGACATCATTCTTGTCGGGCTGGGGCTTTTGTTTTTTGCCCTGTCCCTCGTCTACGTCAAAGTCTGCGACAGAATCTAGGCAAAGGATCAAACCATGCTTATCGACTATATTCTCGGTGGCGGCGTGACGTTGTTCCTGCTTGCCTACCTGACATATGCCCTCGTTCGCCCAGAACGTTTCTGATCGCCGCAGGCACGGAAAGCCAAACCCATGACACTCTTCGGATGGATACAGATCCTCGTCTATTGCGGGATCATCATTTTGCTCGTGAAGCCGCTCGGCGGCTACATGTACCGCGTCTTCAACGGCGAGCGCACGCTTCTGTCGCCGGTTTTCGGTCCCCTCGAGCGCGGGCTTTACCGCATCTGCGGAACCAGCGACCGCGAGGAACAGCATTGGACCACCTATGCCGTGGCCATGCTGCTGTTCAACCTGGCCGGCTTCCTGCTGCTCTACGTCCTGCCGCGTGTCCAAGGGCTGTTGCCCTACAATCCGGCGGGCATGACCGCCATCACGCCCGACCTCGCCTTCAACACCGCCGTCAGCTTCGTCACCAACACCAACTGGCAGAACTATGGCGGCGAGAGCACGATGTCCTACTTCGTGCAGATGGTCGGCCTCACCGTGCAGAACTTCCTGTCGGCGGCCACCGGCATCGCCATCGCCATGGCGCTGATCCGCGGCTTCGCCCGCGCCTCGGGCAAGTCGATCGGCAATTTCTGGGTCGATATGACCCGCGCCACGCTCTATTTGCTCCTGCCGCTCTGCATCGTGCTGACGCTGGTCTATGTATGGCTCGGCATGCCCCAGACCTTCGGTCCGTATGTCAGCGCCACGACGCTTGAGGGCGCGCAGCAGACGATCGCGGTTGGTCCCGTCGCCACGCAGATCGCCATCAAGATGCTGGGCACCAATGGCGGCGGTTTCTTCAACGCCAACGCCGCGCACCCCTTCGAGAACCCCGACGCGATCTCCAACCTTATCCAGATGGTGACGATCTTCGCCATCGGCGCGGCGCTGACCAATGTCTTCGGCCGCATGATCGGCAACCAGCGCCAGGGCTGGGCGATCCTGTCGGCCATGGGCGTCCTGTTCATCGCCGGCGTCGTCGTCTGCTACTGGGCGGAAGCCGCTGGCAACCCGCTGGTCCACGCTCTGGGCATCGACGGCGGCAACATGGAGGGCAAGGAAAGCCGCTTCGGCATCGCGCTCTCGGCCCTCTTTGCGGTTATCACCACGGCCGCGTCCTGCGGCGCCGTCAACGCCATGCATGGCTCCTTCACCGCGCTCGGCGGCATGATCCCGCTGATCAACATGCAGCTTGGCGAGGTCATCGTCGGCGGCGTCGGCGCCGGTCTCTACGGCATCCTGATGTTCATCGTCGTCGCCGTCTTCGTCGCCGGGCTGATGGTCGGTCGCACGCCCGAATATCTCGGCAAGAAGATCGAGGCCAAGGAGGTTAAGATGGCCATGCTCGCCATCCTGTGCCTGCCGCTGGCGATGCTGATCTTCACGGCCATCGCCGTGGTGTTGCCAAGCGGCGTCGCCGCCATGGGCAATGGCGGTCCGCACGGCTTCTCCGAGGTCCTCTATGCCTACACCTCGGCCGCCGCGAACAACGGCTCGGCCTTTGGCGGCCTCAGCGGCAACACCCCTTGGTACAACATCACGCTGGGCATCGGCATGCTGATGGGCCGCTTCCTGGTCATCATCCCGGCGCTCGCCATCGCGGGCTCGCTGGCGGCGAAGAAGACTGTCCCGGCGTCGGCCGGCACCTTCCCGACGGACGGCCCGCTTTTCGTCGGACTGCTGGTGGGCGTCATCGTGATCGTCGGTGGCCTGACCTTCTTCCCGGCATTGGCCGTCGGACCGATCGTCGAACATCTGGCGATGATCCATGGACAGACGTTCTGAGACAGTCATGGCCTGGTTCAACCGCACGCGTCGCAAGGACCGGCCCCGGGCCGGCAATGAGGGGGAGGCAACTCCCCCTCCCTTCCCGACCGTGTCCACATTCCTCGGCATCGCGGCAGTCATGATCGTGATCTGGCTGCTGGCCTACGGGCCGCCGCACTTCCTTTCGGCATCCGATCGATCGGCGCCGTCCAACACCATCGGCACTGGAGCCAACAAATGAGCCAGTCTAAATCCGCGAGCATCATGGATGCCCGCATCCTGTGGCCCGCCATCGGCGGCGCATTCAGGAAACTCGATCCGCGCACCCTGATCAGGAACCCGGTGATGTTCGTCGTCGCCGTCGTGTCGGCGCTGACCACCGTGCTGTTCATCAGGGATCTCATCACCGGCGGCGGCGATTTCAAATTCACGCTGCAGATCATCATCTGGCTGTGGTTCACGGTGCTGTTCGCGAATTTCGCCGAAGCGGTCGCCGAAGGCCGCGGCAAGGCGCAGGCCGATTCGCTCCGCAAGGCGCGCACCGAGACCCAGGCCAAGCTGCTGACCGGCGAGGACCGCACCAAGTTCAAGCTGGTGCCGGGCACCAGCCTGAAGGTCGGCGACGCCGTGCTGGTCGAAGCTGGCGACATCATCCCGTCGGACGGCGAAGTGGTCGAGGGCGTCGCTTCGGTCAACGAAGCCGCCATCACCGGCGAGTCCGCCCCCGTGATCCGTGAATCCGGCGGCGACCGTTCGGCGGTCACCGGCGGCACGCAGGTGCTCTCCGACTGGATCCGCGTGCGCATCACCGCCGCTTCCGGCCACACCTTCCTCGACCGCATGATCTCGCTGGTCGAGGGCGCCGAGCGCCAGAAGACACCCAATGAGATCGCGCTCAACATCCTGCTCGTCGGCATGACGCTGATCTTCGTGCTGGCCACGGCAACGATCCCGAGCTTCGCCTCCTATTCGGGCGGCTATATTTCGGTGACCGTGCTTGTCGCCCTCTTCGTCACCCTGATCCCGACCACGATCGGCGCCCTGCTGTCGGCCATCGGAATCGCCGGCATGGACCGCCTGGTGCGCTTCAACGTGCTGGCCATGTCGGGCCGCGCCGTCGAGGCCGCTGGCGACGTCGACACGCTGCTGCTCGACAAGACGGGCACGATCACGCTTGGCAACCGCCAGGCGACCGAGTTCCGCCCGGTCAAGGGCGTCACCGAGCAGGAACTGGCCGATGCGGCCCAGCTCGCCTCGCTGGCCGACGAGACGCCGGAGGGCCGCTCGATCGTCGTGCTGGCGAAAGAGAAATACGCCATCCGTGCCCGCGACATGGCAACGCTGCATGCCACCTTCGTTCCCTTCACCGCGCAGACCCGCATGAGCGGCGTCGACATCGATGGCTCGTCGGTGCGCAAGGGCGCGGTCGATTCGGTGCTCGCCCATGTCAACCAGTCGGCCGCCGCCTCTCATGGCGCACGTCCGAGCAGCGATGCCGTCCGCGACCTCCAGGCAATCGCCGACGAGATCGCCAAGTCCGGCGGCACGCCGCTGGCGGTCGAGCGCGACGGGCGCCTGCTCGGCGTCATCCACCTCAAGGACATCGTCAAGGGCGGCATCAAGGAACGCTTCACCGAACTGCGCCGCATGGGCATCCGCACGGTGATGATCACTGGCGACAATCCGATGACGGCGGCGGCGATCGCCGCGGAAGCCGGCGTCGACGACTTCCTCGCCCAGGCGACGCCGGAGGACAAGCTTAAACTGATCCGCGACGAACAGGCCAAGGGCAAGCTGGTCGCCATGTGCGGCGACGGCACCAATGACGCGCCCGCCCTTGCCCAGGCCGATGTCGGCGTCGCCATGAACACCGGTACGGTCGCCGCGCGCGAGGCTGGCAACATGATCGACCTCGACAGCGATCCGACCAAGCTCATCGAGATCGTGGAAATCGGCAAGGCGCTGCTGATGACGCGCGGTTCGCTGACGACATTCTCCATCGCCAACGACGTGGCCAAGTATTTCGCCATCATCCCCGCGATGTTCGCCGTCTTCTACATCGCGCCGGGCCAGACCACCGGCCCGTTGCAGGCGCTGAATATCATGCATCTGGCAACGCCGCAGAGCGCCATCCTGTCGGCCATCATCTTCAACGCGCTGATCATCATCGCGCTGATCCCGCTGTCGCTGAAAGGCGTCAAGTACCGCGCGATCGGCGCCGGCGCGCTGCTCAGCCGCAACCTCCTGGTCTACGGCCTCGGTGGCATCATCGTTCCGTTCGTCGGCATCAAGCTGATCGACATGATCGTCACCGCTGTCGGTCTCGCATAAGGAACCACGTCCATGCTCAAGCAGATACGACCCGCGATCATCATGATCCTCTTCTTCACCGCCCTCACCGGCCTGGCCTATCCCGTGGGTATGACCGGCATCGCCCAGGCCCTGTTTCCCAACCGGGCCAATGGCAGCCTGATCGAGAAGGACGGCAAGGTCATCGGCTCCGAACTGATCGGCCAGGCCTTCGCCAGCGACAAGTACTTCCACGGCCGGCCTTCGGCGGCGGGCAACAACGGCTACGATGCCGCCAACTCCGGCGGTACGAATCTCGGGCCCACCAACCCGAAGCTGATCGATCGCATCAAGGGCGACGCCGAGAAGCTGAAGGCGGAAAATCCGAACCAGCCGGTGCCGATGGAGCTTGTCACCACATCCGGCAGCGGCCTTGACCCGGATGTAAGCCCCGAGGCCGCCTACTTCCAGGTCCCTCGGGTCGCCAAGGCCAGGGGCCTCGATGAAGCCAAGGTCAAGGCGCTGGTCGACAGCCATGTCGAGGGCCGCGAACTCGGCTTCATGGGCGAGCCGGTCGTCAATGTGCTGGCGCTCAACCTCGCGCTGGACGCGGCGAAATGATGAATGGTGCTGCCGGGGATCGACAGTGTCCCCGGCGCCATTCATGATCGATTCTGATGCCGGACGACAGAAGCAACGAAACCAGGCCCTCCCCAGACGCGCTGCTTGATCATGCGGAGCGCGAGGGGCGCGGCCGCCTGAGGATATTCCTGGGCGCGGCGCCTGGCGTCGGCAAGACCTATGAGATGCTGATGTCGGGCCGCGCCAGGCTGGCCGACGGCGTGGACGTCGTGATCGGCATTGTCGAGACACACGGCCGCAAGGAAACGCTGGCGCTGGTCGAGGGCTATGAGGTCATCCCGCGCCGCCACATCGACTACAAGGGGCGCGCCCTCGACGAGATGGACATCGACGCCATCATCGCCCGCCGCCCGGCGCTGGTTCTCGTCGACGAACTTGCCCATACCAACGCTCCCGGCAGCCGCCACCCCAAGCGCTATCTCGATGTCCAGGAAATCCTGACACAGGGCATCGACGTCTACACGACGCTGAACATCCAGCATGTCGAAAGCCTGAACGATGTCGTCGCGCAGATCACGCGCGTCAGGGTTCGCGAGACGGTTCCCGATTCGATCATCGACCAGGCCGACGACGTCGAGATCATCGATCTTACGCCCGACGACCTGATCAAGCGGCTGGAAGAGGGAAAAGTCTATTTTCCCAACACAGCCCAGCGCGCCATCGAAAACTATTTCTCGCCCGGCAATCTGACAGCACTCCGCGAACTGGCGCTGCGCCGCACGGCCCAGCGCGTCGACGACCAGTTGCTGATCCATATGCAGGCCCACGCCATTCCCGGACCGTGGGCGGCCGGCGAAAGGGTCCTGGTCTGCGTCGACGCGCGTCCTGGCGGCGCGGCGCGCATACGTTATGCGCGCAGGCTGGCCGACCGGCTCCGCGCCCCCTGGACGGCGCTTCACGTCGATAGCCCCCGTTCGGCCGGCATGTCCGAGGAGGACAAGGACCAGCTGGCGACGCTCCTGCGCCTTGCCGAGCAGCTCGGCGCCGAGGTGACGACCATTCCCGGTCAGAACGTGGCGCAGGACATCGTTCGCCATGCGACGGCGAACAACTTCACCCATATCGTGGTCGGCCGGCCGACCCGGTCGCGCTGGAGGGAATTGATCGAGGGCTCGCTCACCTATGATCTCATCCGCAATGCCGGCGACATCAGCGTCCATGTCATTTCGGGAAACGAGCCGAACAGCGAGGCGACGTCGAGGAGCGTCAGGACGGCGCACGAGCAGAAGCAGTTCCAGATCTGGCCCTATCTGCTGGCCACCGGCTATGTCACCGGTTCGCTCGCCTTCGCGGCTGTCCTCGACCAGTTCCTCGACGTGCGCAATCTCGCGATCATCTTTCTCATCGCGGTGCTGGCATCGGCGGTCACCGGCGGACTCTGGCCGGCGCTCTACGCCTGTCTCGTCAGCGCCCTTGCCTTCAACTATTTCTTCCTGGAGCCGCGCTACACGCTGACGATCAGGGATCCGGAGAGCATCGTTGCGCTTGGCGTGTTCCTGGTTGTCGCCGTCATCGCCAGCAATTTGACAGCGCGTGTGCAGCGTCAGGCGGTCGCCGCCCGCGCCAGGGCGCGGGCCACGGAGGATATCTACCTCTTTTCAAAGAAGCTTGCCGGCGCCGGCACGCTGGACGACGTTCTCTGGGCCACCGCCTTCCAGATCGCCTCCATGCTGAAGCTTCGGGTCGTGCTGCTGCTGCCGGAAGACGGGACGATCACAGTCAAGGCCGGCTATCCGCCGGACGACACGCTGGCCGAGGCCGATATCGCGGCCGCCCGCTGGGCCTGGGAGCACAACCGTGCCGCGGGGCGCGGCGCCGACACGCTTCCCGGCGCCAAGCGCCTCTATCTCCCCTTGCGCACGGGGCGAACGGCGATCGGTGTCGTCGGTCTCGACAATGACAAGCAGGGCCCGCTGCTGACGCCCGAGCAACAGCGCCTGCTCGATGCGCTCGCCGATCAGGCGGCGGTCGCCATCGAGCGCATCCAGCTGGTGGCCGATGTCGACCGTGCCAAGCTCGCGGCCGAGGCCGACCGGCTGCGTTCGGCGCTGCTCACCTCCATCTCCCACGACCTGAAGACACCGCTCGCAGCCATCATGGGCGCGGCCGGGACACTCAGGGAATTCGCACCGGCGCTTCCCGAACAGGACCGGGCGGAGCTGCTGTCGACCGTGCTCGACGAGTCCGAACGGCTGAACCGCTTCATCGCCAATCTGCTCGACATGACCAAGATCGAATCCGGCGCCATGGAGCCCAACTATGCCCTCCACTATGTCGGCGACATCGTTGGCTCGGCCTTGCGACGGGCGAGGAAAATCATCGGCGAGCACAAGATCGAAGTGGACATCCCCCAGGATCTGCCGATGTTGCGGCTGGACCCTGTGCTGTTTGAACAGGTGCTGTTCAATCTCCTCGACAATGCGGCAAAATACGCGCCGCCGGCCTCGACGATCCGGCTGCAGGGGTGGAGCGACAATGGTTCGATCCTGCTGCAGATCATGGATGAAGGGCCAGGCATCCCGCCCGGCGATCTGGAGCGCATCTTCGACTCGTTCTACCGGGTGCGCAAACGCGACCAGGTCCGCGCCGGCACGGGCCTCGGCCTGTCGATCTGCCGCGGCTTCATCGAGGCAATGGGGGGGACGATCGCGGCGGCAAACCGGACCGACCGTCCCGGCGCGGTCTTCACCATACGAATGCCCAAACCGACGGGACTGCCCGATATCGTTGAACCCAACGCGGACGACCTGGCATGACAAATTCGAACGTCAAGATATTGGTGGTCGATGACGAACCGCCGATCCGCAAGCTGCTTCGCGTCGGCCTCGGCAGCCAGGGCTATGCCATCAGCGAGGCCCCCAACGCCAAGACCGCGATCGAACTCGTCGATGCGGAAAAGCCGGACCTGATCCTGCTCGATCTCGGCCTGCCCGGCATGGGCGGCCACGACCTGTTGCGCAAATGGCGCGACGACGGTCTCGACGTTCCCGTGGTGATCCTGTCCAGCCGCACCGACGAAGCCGGCATCGTCAAGGCACTTGAACTCGGCGCGGACGACTACGTCACAAAACCATTCGGGATGAACGAGCTTGTCGCCCGCATCCGCGTGGCGCTCCGTCACCGGCTGCAGCAGCAGGGCGAGAAACCTGTCTTCCAGACCGGCGACCTGTCGGTCGACCTGGTGAAGCGTATCGTCAGGGTCGAGGGCAAGGAGGTAAAACTCTCGCCGAAGGAATACGACATCCTGCGCATCCTCGTGCAGCATGCGGGCAAGGTTCTCACCCATCATTTCCTGCTGAAGCAGGTCTGGGGCGATACGACCGACGTGCAGTATCTGCGGGTCTATGTGCGGCAGCTGCGCCAGAAGATCGAGAAGACGCCGGACCAACCGCGCTACATCACCACCGAGACCGGGGTTGGCTATCGCCTGCGCGAGGTGGACGGGAACGGAGCATGATCCCGATAGGCGGGTTGGGTCCGATCCTAAGGGCGCGACCGGTATTCTGAAAGGTCACGCCAAGAGTATGAGCGGCATCCGCCGCTCACCATGCACCGTCACGATGTGATACTCAGTTGGCCGAGAGTTCCGCGGTCCGGGCAAGGGCGCCGCCGAAGCCGGCGAGCGAGATCGAAAAGCTGATCGGCTGCCCGGTGTCGGCCGCGGTGGCATCGACCTTCAGCGTCGTGCCGCTCGAAAGCATCGGCGTGATGTCGGCATCGAACGCCACCGGCACCAGGCAACCGACCGCCTGGCAGGTGTTGAAGGCAAGCGTGCCGTCGAGCTTCTTGTCGTCGATCTCGAGGGCGACGCCCTTGGCCAGCGCCAGGCCGAATGGCAGCGCAAGCGTTCCGCTCGCATCCTCGCCGGTCTTCGTCGTCAGCTCGATCGCCAGCAGACGCTGGTTGGTCTGCTTGTTGAACTGCTGGTGAGACAGGCTGCACACCTTGTTCGTCCCGGCGATCTGGCAATTGACCGTCCAGTCGCCATGGGTTTCGGACAGCGCGGAAGCGCCGCCGGGCAGTTGCGGCGCCTTGGCCGCGTCGGTGGCCGCAGCCGCTGCCCTGTCCGTCTTGGTTTGCGCCGCCTCGGATACGGACGGCAAAGAGAGAGCGCACAACGCCCCCAGTGCAGCTGCGAAATAGACTTGCTTGCGACCCATGAAAACCCCTTTTTGCCAACGTTCGCCTCAAGTCAGCTAGAAGCTGACCTTGAAGGATGCGCTGACCGCATTCTGTTTTACAGTTTCCCCGAAGGCGCCATTATACCGGACGGACATGCCGACGCCAGTCACGCCATTGAGCTCAAGCCCGGCGCCGACCCGATAGAGGGGCGAATCGACGGCTTCCGTCAAGTGCAGAGCGGGATTGCCAGGCAGATTCTGCGCCGCCGCGAAGCGTCCTTCGATCTCCCACTCCTTGTTGGAGAACTCCACACCCGCCTTGCCATAGATGCGAATGCTGGCGATGTTGCTAAGTGCAATGTCAGTACCGATCTCGAACCCGGGGTCGCCGAATAGTACATGTTGGCACTGCCATCGAAATTGAATGCGGCGACCGAGCCCGTCTCCTTGCCGGAAACCCGAAGCCTGGGAACACTGACCAAAACATCGGGGGTTGGTAGTCGTCATATGACGACGGTCTTGCGATCCCTGGCGCATATTTCGGAGAATGAGACATTAGACTCCGGCGAGCCGAAATCCTTGACTCTGTTGCTTTCACCCATGGCGCCGCCGGACAAACACCCTATATCAGGGGGGAGGCCTGTTTTGTGCGGGAGTGAATCAATGTCACCGCTTCGCCCATCCACCATCCTGATGTCGGCAATGCTCGCGGCAGCCTTGCTGCCGATCGGGGGGTCGCAAGCCCTTGCCCAGTTGAACTCGGCCAGCAGCAACGCGCTGATCCAGCAAAACCAGCTGCAGACGCTGCAAAACAGCCTGCAGAGGCAGCAGTTCCAGCAACAGCAGCAGCAGTACCGTGCCCAGGACCGCGTGATCGTTCAGCAGCCGACGCCGGTGGTGCCTCAAGCCAGGCCGAGCTGCCAGACGTCGATCATTGGTACGACCGCCGTCAACAATTGCCGCTGACAAGCCGGCGCTTTCCGTTTATTTAGCCGACTTACGTGCATGCACTGCTGTGCACGTCGACGGCAGTTTTGGTTTTGCAACGGTGCCACTTCGCGCTATGGGCACCGCTGGACTGGATTCTTGACATGGCAGCCACAAAAAAGAAGGCCGTACGCAAGGCGTTGAAGGGCGAGAGGATTCGTCAGGTCGCGGCTATTCCCTTCCGGCTGAACGCAAAGGGCGAGATCGAGGTAATGCTTGTGACGTCGCGCACGACCAAGCGCTTCATCGTGCCCAAGGGCTGGCCGATGAAGGGCAAAAGCGGGCGCAAGGCGGCCATGATCGAGGCGCGGGAAGAAGCCGGCGTGCTCGGCAAGACGCTGAAGGATCCGGCCGGGACCTACACCTACTGGAAGCGGCTGGCGACCCGCTTTGTCCGGGTTGATGTCATCGTCTACATGCTGGCCGTGACGGAGGAGATGGCAAATTGGCAGGAAGGCAAGAGGCGGCAACGGGCCTGGCTGGCGCCTGCCGACGCCGCGCTTCTTATCGACGAGCCGGATCTGTCGACACTGGTGCGCACGCTGCGTGTTCCCGCGACCACTCCCGCCGGTGAGAGCCAGGACCAGCCGGCCTGATCAGCCATGGCGCTTCATAAGGGCGTAACGCCGCGGAAGCGCCAGAAATCAAGCGCTTGACTATCCCAATGCGACCGTTTCCTTGCTGGAACCGTGGTTGTTCCCTTACGTAAACTTGAGCTGTTGATGTCGCCAAGTTTTCCTGAACGGCTCCTGGCGAATTTATTAGCTGTTAAGGCCGATTTGCTAATCGCATTGCTGTCGTCGAGGAAAAGGCGACACTATAAAAAGGGGCAATTGCCTGGCCACGCCGTATCAGCGGGCAGGCAAGATTTTACGGGGTCGTCGCAATTTTCATGGCCGTTCGATGAAACTGTCATCGATGAACGCCAGCCCTCGTCTTCTCGGGCTCGTCTGGCCGTTCATTGTGGTTGTTCTCGTTCAGGCCCTGGTTGCCAGTCTCAGCCTCTATACCCTGTCGGCGGTGCGCGCCTATGTTGGCGGCGAGAGCCACTGGTCGAAGGGGCAGAAGCACGCCATCTATTTTCTGAGCCTCTATGCAGATACCGGCAACCAGAACTTCTTCGATGAATTCCGCGCAGCCATCGCCGTACCGCTGGCCGATCGTGCGGCGCGGCTTGCCCTGGAGCAGCCCGAACCCGACACGGACGCCGCGCGCGCCGGCTTCCTCCAAGGCGGAAACCATCCAGATGATGTGACAGGCATGATCTGGCTGTTCCAGAATTTCCGGAGCGTCAGCTACCTCGACACCGCCATCCGCCGATGGACTGCCGCCGACGCCATGATCCTGGTCATCGACCGGCTGGGCGAGACGATGCATCGCAGATACCGTGAAGGACCCGCATCAGCCGAACAGATCGCCAGCTGGAAAGCGGAAATCCATCGGCTCGATTACCAGATCGGACCGCTCTCGAAGGCATTCTCAGACAGCCTCGGCGAGGGATCGCGCTTCATCACGTTCGCGCTCACATTCGCCAATCTCCTCACCGCCGCGTTGCTCATCCTGCTTGCCGTATGGCGGACGCGGAAGCTTCTGGGGCAGAGGCAGGCTTTTCAGAACGCACTCAACGCCGAACGCGAGCGCGCTCAGATCACGCTGGCCTCCATCGGCCAGGCGGTTATCAGCACCGGACCGGATGGGCGGCTGGACTACATGAATGCCGTCGCCGAAAGGTTGCTGGCATGTCCGCTTGGCGCGGCCAGGGGCAAGCCGATCGCGTCGCTCTTCCGGCTGATCGACAAGGAGACGGGCGTCGAGGAGCCCCGGATCATAGAACGCCTGCTGGCCGCTGAACCACGTCGGTCCAATGTCCGTCCCCAATTGCTGCGGCGTCTGGACGGGTCCTTCGTTTCCGTCGCGCTGACCGGCGCGCCGCTTCTGGTTTCCGGCCAGGTCGTCGGCGCCGTGCTGGCATTCCACGACATGACACGCGAGCAGGACTATATCGAAAGGCTGTCGTGGCAGGCATCGCATGACGCGCTGACCGGACTTTCCAATCGCCGCGACTTCGAAAGCCGGCTGGAAAGGACAATCGCGGAACTGCCCGAAAAGGCTGTCCAGCATGCGCTGATGTATCTCGATCTCGACCAGTTCAAGCTCGTCAACGATACATGCGGCCATGCCGCGGGCGACCAGTTGCTGCGCCAGATTTCCCTGATGCTGGCCGCTGAATTGCGGCCAGGCGATATTTTCGCCCGGCTGGGCGGCGATGAGTTTGGCGTGCTCCTCGTCGATTGTGACGCCGAGCGTGCCGCCAGCACCGCCGAGCGGCTCCGCGTCATCGTCCAGGACCTGCACTTCACCTGGCAAGGCAGGCCCTTCAGCACCAGCGTCAGCATCGGCATGGTTCAGATCACCAGCACCGAAGTCACGATGGAGGAGGTCCTGCGGGCCGCCGACGTCGCCTGCTACATGGCCAAGGAAAAAGGGCGCAACCGCGTTCAGCTCCACAGCGACGGCGACATGGCCTTGCAGGAACGCTTCGGCGAGATGGCCTGGGTTCAGCGCCTGCACGTGGCGCTTGAGGAAAACCGCTTCCGCCTCTACGCCCAGGAGATCAGGCCACTCGACGACGAAGCCGCGGAAGCGGGCGCGCATGTGGAAGTCTTGCTGCGGCTGACCGATGAGGACGGAGGTGTCGTCAGCCCCGGCAATTTCATCCCCGCGGCCGAGCGTTATGGCCTCATGCCGTCCATCGACCGCTGGGTGATCAGCAACACGTTCCGGGTTCTTTCCGCGCGGCTCGCCGATCCGCAAAAGGCCCCCATCGCCACCTGTGCGATCAATCTTTCCGGCGCCACCTTCGGCGACGAGACGTTTCTCGGCTTCCTGCGCGAACAGTTCCTCGCCTACGCCATTCCGCCGCGCATGATCTGCCTGGAAATCACCGAAACCAGCGCCATCGCCAACCTTGCCGATGCCATGCGCTTCATAGCCGACCTTCGTGGGCTGGGCTGTCGGTTCGCGCTTGACGATTTCGGCTCCGGCATGTCGTCCTTCGCCTATCTGAAGCACCTGCCTGTGGACTACCTCAAGATCGACGGCAGCTTCGTCAAGGACATGCTGGAAGACCGCATCGACCGCGCCATGGTCGAGATGATCCATCACATCGGCAAGGTGATGGGCAAGCGCACCATCGCCGAATTCGTCGAAAACGACGGCATCATCGCGGCCCTGAAGTCGATCGGCGTCGACTACGCCCAAGGCTATGGCATTGCCAGGCCGCAGTCCTTCGATGCTTCGACGTCGTTCCTCGGCAATCACGCGGTATCGGTGTCAGACGACGCCGACCCATGGGCCGATCTGGCGCGCAAGCTGCGCAAGGCCAGCTGAAAAGGTCTTCTCCTCGTCAACTCGGCGCCCTGTCAGGGCTGCCGCTCCAGAAGGACCGTTGCATTGTCGTGGTAGGTGGTCCGCAACGCTTTCTTGTAGCCGCACTTCGCCGCGACATTCAGTGAGCCGGTGTTTTCCGGATCGATGATGCAGACGGTTTTTGCCCTGTCGAATTCAACATCGCCCCAGGCAAGAACCCTTGTCACGACTTCACTGGCCAACCCTTGGCCATGCATGCCGGGAGCGAGTGCCCAGCCCGCTTCCGGAATGCCCTCGATCGACGGCACGATGTCGCGCTTCAGGTCATGGAAGCCGGCTTCGCCGATAAAGCGGCCAGTCGCCTTTTCCTCGATCGCCCAGAAGCCGTAGCCCAAAAAGGACCACAGGCCTGAATGCCGCAGGAAGCGCATCCAGCTCTCTTCGCGCGTGCGCGGCTTGCCGCCGATGAAGCGGGTGACGATGGGATCGGCCCACATCGCGGCGTAGGCGTCGAAATCCGACAGCCTGTGCGCACGAAGGATGGTGCGCTCCGTCTCTATGACTGGAGCCGACCTTGTCTGAACAGGGATCATGAAATGCCTCTCTTGCGATACCGCGCGGATAACAAAGCTGTGCGGCGACGCAAGGTCCAACAAGGCGGATATCGCCTGCCCAGAACCGCCACTGGCCTGTGGTATTTTTCTCGACGGTGCTGGTTTTTGGCGAGAGGCTGAGGCACCGTGCCCCACGGCGACACGCGCCGCTCGACCGAGGGGAAGACCATGGAAACCACCGATCTCGTGCTGGCCATCCTGCATCACCTGCTGGTGTTTTCCCTGGCGGGCATCATCGGCGCCGAGTTTGTCCTGATCCGGGGCGAATTGCCCGCGGCGACCATCCGGCGCCTTGTCGGCATCGATCGCCACTACGGCATCCTTGCCGGGCTGATCATCATCGTCGGCATCGGCCGGGTCATCCATGGGCTGAAGGGCTGGGAATTCTACGTGCACAACTGGGTGTTCTGGGCGAAAATGGCAGCCTTCGCCGTCGTTGGCTTGCTGTCGATCCTGCCGACCATCCGCTTCATCTCATGGAACAAGCAGGCAGGCGCCAATCCCTCGTTCCTGGTGCCGCCAGCCGAACTCGCGTCGGTCAAGACCCACATCCGCGCCGAGGCTGTCGTCTTCCTGCTGATTCCAGTGTTCGCGGCGGCAATGGCGCGCGGCTACGGTTATTGAGCCGCGCTTTCGATCGCGGTCTCCGGAGGGCTGATAGGCACCAATGGAGCTGGAATGCTGGTTGTTTTTTCCTTGGCCTTGCAGATATCGGCGATGACGCAGGCCGGGCAATCCGGCTTGCGCGCCTTGCACACATAGCGGCCATGCAGGATCAGCCAATGATGCGCATGGCGCATGTATTCGTCAGGGATGATCCGAAGCAGTTCCTGCTCGACCTGCTCTGGCGTCTTGCCGGGCGCCAGCCCGATCCGGTTGCCGATGCGCAGGATGTGCGTGTCGACAGCCATCGTGTGCTGGCCGAAGGCCATGTTGAGCACGACATTGGCGGTCTTGCGCCCGACCCCCGGCAGCTTGACCAGTTCATCGCGATCATCGGGGACCTCGCCATCGTGATCGCGGATCAGCGCTTCCGACAGCGCGATGACGTTCTTGGCCTTGTTGCGCCAGAGCCCGATGGTGCGGATGTGCTCACCCACCTTGGCCTCGCCCAGCGCCAGCATCTTGCGCGGCGTGTCGGCAATGCTGAACAGCGCCCGCGTCGCCTTGTTGACGCCCGCGTCGGTCGCCTGCGCCGACAGCACGACGGCCACCAGCAGCGTGAAGGCGTTGACATGTTCGAGTTCGCCCTTGGGCTCGGGCCGCTGGACGGAAAAGCGCCTGAATATCTCATGCACTTCGGCCGGGCTGTAGAGCGAGCGGCGCCTGGCGGAACGGATGCTCGATCCGGCCTTGGATCCGCTGCGGCGGCCGGTCGAAAGTTCATTTTTGGCTGTGGAGGATTTTTTGGACTTGGGGCTGGCCATTTCCTTCCTATAATATCCAGCCATGAGCGATACAAACGCTTCGTTCGAGGCCGACGAGCCATTTTTCCACGCCTTGCTGACACCGCATCGGTCGCTGGGCCGGACAGGCTTTGCGGTGCTGATGGGCACTTTGCTCTTCGGCTGGGTGGTCACCGGCGCCTTCTTCCTGTCGCGCGGTGCCTGGCCGGTGTTCGGCTTCTTCGGCCTCGACGTGATCGCCGTCTACATCGCCTTTCGCGCCAACTACCGCGCCGCGCGCGCCCGCGAGGAAGTTTCGGTATCGCGCACCAGCCTCGACATCCGCAAGACGGCTCCGTCCGGCAAGTCGGAAGCCCACCACTTCAACCCGTTCTGGACGCGCTTTTCCGTCGCCCGCCACGCCGAGATCGGCATCACCCGGATGACCGTCGAAGCGCAGGGGCAGAACGTTCCCATCGGCGGCTTCCTCAATCCCGAAGACCGCGAGAGTTTTGCCAAGGCCTTTTCACGGGCGCTGGCGACCGCCAAGACGCGCTAGAATCAATTCCAGTACAGGGATAGAGCACTTCAGAACCGGTAGCGCAGAAGCCTGCCGACCTTGCGCAGCGCTGGAATGTGCCTCCAAAGACGGATGAACAGCCTTGCGGACCAGCGCATGCGGATGGCGTGCTCAGGCTTGTAGGCCGGTATCTCCTCGACGAACAGCAGCTTCGGAATGGCTCGCTCCAGTTCGTGCGGATCCTCGATGGCCCAATGGACCTCGGCGCCCGTCGCCTTCACGGACGGATTGAGGCGAAGCAGTTTCAGGCCGAAGCCGCTGTAGGCGTCGAACATAAGCTCGCCGCTGGCGAGATGCGAGACAAGCCGCGCAAACAGGCGAGGCCCCTGGTCGGCGGGGAGATAGGGCGTCAGCCCTTCGGCGACCACCACTGTCGGACGATTGCGGGGCACATCGGCCAGCCAGGCCGGTTCGGTCACCGAGGAAGCGACCAGATGGTATCGGTCGCGAGACGGGTAGAGCTTGCGTCTGAGCTCGATGACTTCCGGATAATCGACGTCGAACCAATCCACGCCTGGTGGCGGGTCGATACGGAAGATGCGCGTGTCGAGCCCGCAACCGAGATGCAGCACCATGGCGTCGGGATTTCTGGCGAGAAAGTCCTCAACGCGGAGGTCCAGCGTCTTTGCCCGGATCGCCAGGCCAACGCCGAGATTGTCGTCGACCTTCAGCCTCGCGAAGTCATAGGCGATCTTGCGCACCGCCTCGTCGGCAAAATGATCGCCGAGCAGCGAATCCGGCAACCGGCTCTCCAGCGCCTTGCCGTAGAGCGTCATCAGCATGGTCTCCTTTGCCCCGGTGAGATCTACTTTCTCGCCAGCCATTAGCGACACCTCGCAAAAGCACGATCCCGAAAAATGGCGCCGGCTTCGGAAAAGATCGCGCTCGAACACGGAGATAAAGCCCATCCCTGTTCCATTGGCACGGAACAGGGATGGGAATTCCGTGACTATCTGGGCTTCCGCACCGGCAAGGCAAGTTTCGGGTGGCGATCGCCGCCCCAGGAGGCGATATTCCAGCTCAAGGAGACAGTTCGATGAGCATCCAGACCGCAGTCCTCAAGAAGGACATCACGCCGCAAGGCAGCGACTACGAAATCGTACGCCGCGCCATCGAGAAGATCAGCCTCGACTATCGCGACCAGCCGTCGCTGGAAGAACTGGCCGAGGAGGTTGGCGAAACTCCCACCGGCCTGCAGAAGCTGTTTACCCGCTGGGCCGGCCTGTCGCCAAAAGCCTTTCTTCAGGCCGTGACGCTCGACCACGCGCGCAAGCTGCTTGATTCGGGCATGCCGCTGCTCGAAACATCCTTCGAACTGGGGATGTCGGGTCCAGGCCGGCTGCACGACCTGTTCGTCACCCATGAAGCAATGTCGCCCGGCGACTACAAGACGCGCGGCGCCGGGCTCACCATCCGCTACGGCTACCACCCCTCGCCCTTCGGCACCGCCCTGATCATGGCTACCGATCGCGGGCTTGCCGGCCTCGCCTTCAGCGACCCTGGCGAGGAACGTTCGTCGTTCGCCGACATGTCCAGCCGCTGGCCGAACGCCGTCTATCTCGAGGACATGGCCGCGACCGGACCCTATGCCGCCCGCATTTTCGACTCCACGCTCTGGCGCCCCGACCAGCCGTTGCACGTCGTCATGATCGGCACCGACTTCCAGGTCCGCGTCTGGGAGGCATTGCTCAAGATCCCGATGGGCAAGGCGCGCACCTATTCGTCGATCGCCGCCAGTATCGGCGCGCCGTCCGCCAGCCGTGCCGTGGGCGCGGCGAACGGCGCCAATCCGATCTCCTTCGTGGTTCCCTGCCATCGTGCCATCGGCAAGTCCGGAGATCTCACCGGCTATCACTGGGGCCTGACCCGCAAGCGCGCCATCCTTGGCTGGGAGGCAGGACAGGTTTCGTCTTGAAATATCAGTAGCTGGAGCTGATCTTGCGAAGTGCCATATGTTTTATGAATTGCAAGTATTAGATCTATCATGATCCAGTTTTATCAATCGATACAACCGAAGACAACCTGCGGTTTCTGAAGTACTATTTGCGGGAATTATTTTAGTTAACTCTAAATTAACCATGATAAAGCGATGATGACCCCACATTAATTCAGGCATTCCTGGTTGGTAGGAGGTCATGGTGAGATTCATTCGCGCTGCGCTCGGTGCGGTTATGCTGGTCGCCTGTCTCGACCAGTCCGCACTGGCCACGACGCAAAATGTCATTTTCAACGGCACGATCACCGCCACCTGTACGCTCCTGATCGGGACGAACGGCACGATGACGGTCAGTCCCGACCTCCAGACATTGAGCTCGCACAACAGCGGTGGCTCGGCTGGAACCGTCACCCTCACCACGACCGGGGGCGTGGCGCTCAGCGTCGATCCGGTCACCACCACCACCGTGCCGACGGCCGACACCACCTCGACAACCTGGACACCGACTTTTTCGTCCAGCGGCGCGCACACCATCGCGGAAACAGGCACGGCCACCAACCTGACCGTTCCCGGTGCCTCGCTGGTCTCGGTCAATCTCGCTGGCACCAAGACCGGCAGCAACCGTTTCGCCTCGGGTACCTATCAGGCAACCGTCACATTGCGCTGCGAATAGCCCCTCGGGAGGATATTTTGAGACAAGCTCTGAACCTGGCGACCGCCCTTGCCGTCGGCCTGATGCCTGCCGCCGCCCTGGCCCAATCGATGTCGCCGATGCGGGGCGAGGTCAACAGCTTCACCGAAGCCTTCGCGGTCCGGGTCTTCCCCGCCAACCCCTACAACCAGAAGATAAAGATCGAGGTCCACGTCTACGATCAGGATTTTCAGCCAGTGGACGCCAGGATATCCCCTTCTGTCTTCCAGCTCGGCGCCCAGGCTTCCCGCCCGGTCCTTGTGGTCGTGCCGTTCGACGGCGCGGCGGAGCGTAAAGTGCGTATCTGTACCGAAAGCATCCCTTTTCCCAATGAGCACACGCAGATAAGGGCCCAGATATGCGGAAAATTCTTTGGACATCGCAAGTCCTGACGCTCGCGCTCACGATTGCCGCGGCAGGCACGGCTCCCACCCAGGCCCAGGAACAGATCTACAACCTCAACCAGAACGAAAACGGCTTCAATTTGCCCGGTGTCACCTTGCCCCAGGGCCAGGATGAGGTCCACGCGGCCGACGGCACCACCTGCCGCTCGGCGGTGTCCGGCAGCGGCGCCTATCTCGACCTCGGTGTTATCAGAGGCAACAACCAGACGGACAATGGCGTCGCCACCTATGGCCGCGTGGTGATCCCGATCGGCCGGCAACCGAAGCGCCTCGACTGCAGCCGGCTTTACGAACTCGAAGTGCAGCGTCTCGAAATGGAACTCAAGCTGATGAAGATGGGCGTCAGTGTCGATGGCGCGACGGCGGTTGCCGCCGCCCCCACGGCGCAATCAGCCAATTGGGCGGACCAAGGTTGGAACAATGGCAAGAAAAAGAAGAAGAAGAAATGACCTCGTCCTTCTCGCCGCCGTCGTGCTGGCCTCCAGCCAACCGGCGCCGGCGGCGATAGTCGGCACCTGCACCATCATGGTCGGCGCATCGGGAACGATGACCGCGAACCCTACTATAGGCATATTGGGATCGACGCAGGCAGGCGGCCAGAGTGCTGGCGCCACCATCACGGCAAGCTCGCTGCTGTGCTCCCTGCTCAACCTGCTGGACTGCTATTCGGTCTCGGCTCAGGCGCCTGCAGCATTCACCTCATCGCCGAGCGGCGGTGGCACCAATGTTAGCTTCGCCACGGCCTATCGCCTCGACGCTGGTGCCAGCACGGCAGGCAGCGTGCCGCAAAAGCTCACCAACGGAACTCATACGGTTCAGGTCGACCTCACCGCCACCAAATCGAGCGGCATTTTCCCGGCCGGCAGCTATCAGGGCATGGTCACCGTTTTGTGCGAATGAATGAAATCCTGCCATGACGCGGCAAATCGTACTGGACCATTCGCGTGGTCTGGCAAGCCGCCGCCTTCCAGAGTAGCTTCCCGCGCATTCAGCAGGAGGCCTTACTTGATTATCGTTGTCGGCTCGATCAACCTCGACCTCATCGCCAATGTCGACCGGCTCCCCGGCCCCGGGGAAACGGTTGGCGGCTCCGGCTTCACAACCGCGCCCGGCGGCAAGGGCGCCAACCAGGCGCTGGCCGCCGCACGGGCCGGCGCCGAGGTGCGCATGGTCGGCGCGGTCGGCAAGGACAGTTTCGCCAACGAGGCGCTGGCGCTGCTGCGCGACGGAAAGATCGATCTGTCCGGCGTCGGCGAATCGTTTGCCTCGACCGGAACGGCGCTGATCATGGTCGGCGGCGATGGCGAGAACATGATCGCCGTGGTGCCGGGGGCCAATGACTCCGTTGTTGCGGGTGACCTTTCCAAGGCTTTCCTGAAAAAAGGCGATGTCGTGCTGCTTCAGCACGAAATCCCCTTGCAGACCGTTGATGCGGCGCTCGACGCCGCAAGGGCGGCAGGTGCGATCACCGTGCTCAATACAGCGCCTTTTCGCGGCGAGGCGGCCGCCTTCCTCGGCAAGGCCGACTATGTGGTCGCCAACGAGACCGAGTTCGATCTCTACGTGGAAGCGCTGTCGTTGAGCGGCCGCGACCGCACCGCGCGAATGCGCGACTTTGCCGGCAAAACCGGCCGCACCATCGTCGTCACGCTCGGCGGCGACGGCGTGATGGCCGCGACACCGGCTGATGTCCTTGCGGTGCCTGCCATGAAGATCACTCCGGTCGACACGGTCGGCGCTGGCGATACGTTCTGCGGCTACTTCGCCGCTGGCCTGTCCTCCGGCCTGCCGCTGGAGCAAGCACTGGCACGCGCCGGAGCCGCCGGCTCGCTCGCCTGCCTCAAGCCGGGCGCCCAACCGGCGATCCCCTTGGCCAGGGACGTCGACGCGGCGTTGCTGAAGTCCAACGGCTGAGACAAGCGATGCGTCCCCAGACAAAACATGATCTTCCCGCTGCCGGCCACATCTGCCGCCTGTCCGCCGTGGAGTTGGCCGACAGGATCAGGCGAAAGGACCTTTCCGTTCGCGAGGTGGTGACGGCATTCCTCGACCGGATCGAGACGGTGAACCCACGGGTCAACGCCATCGTCTCGCTGCGCGACCGCGCCGATATCCTGCATGAGGCCGAGAAGGCCGATGCCCATCTGGCGCGGGCAGGCGATACCGGCCCCCTGTTCGGCCTGCCGATCGCCATCAAGGATCTTGCCTCGACCGCGGGCCTCAGGACATCCTTCGGCTCGCCGATCTTCGCCGATTTCGTGCCGCAAGAGGATGATTTCTTCGTCGAGCGTATTCGTGAGGCCGGCGCCATCATCATTGGCAAGACCAACGTTCCCGAGTTCGGCCTTGGGTCCAACACCTACAACAACGTATTCGGCCCGACGCTCAACGCCTTCGATCCGGCCCTGACCGCCGGCGGCTCCAGCGGCGGCGCCGCCGTGGCGCTGGCGCTCGACATGGTGCCCCTGGCCGATGGCAGCGATTTCGGCGGCTCGCTGCGCAATCCGGCGGCCTGGAACAATGTCTACGGCTTCCGCCCGTCGCAGGGGCTTGTGCCGGGCGGACCGGACGTCGAGGTCTTCCATGCCCAGATGGGCGTCGAAGGGCCAATGGGCCGCAACGTCGCCGACATGGCGCTGCTGCTCGATGTACAGGCCGGTTATCATCCGCACGCACCCTTGTCCTATGAGAAGCCGGCTTCGTTCCTCGAAGGCCTGGGAACCACGGCGACCGGCGGTCGCATCGCCTGGCTCGGCGACCTCGGCGGCCATCTGCCGGTCGAACCCGGCATCCTCGACCTGTGCGAGGCGGCGCTCGGACGGTTCGGCGATGCATCTTTCGTGACGGAGCCCTTGCTGCCGGATTTCGATTTCGAAGCGCTGTGGCAGGCCTTCGTGACGCTGCGCCAGGCCAGCAGCGGCTGTGCTCTCAAGACCCACTATGACGATCCCGCCAAGCGCGTCCTGCTGAAGCCGGAAGCGATATGGGAAGTGGAGAACGCGATGCGGCTGACCGCGCCGCAAATCCGTGCCGCCTCGGTTGTGCGCACCTCCTGGCACCGCACGCTGCTGTCGATCTTCGACCGCTATGATCTGGTCGCGCTGCCGACCGCGCAGGTCTTTCCTTTCAATGTCGACATGCCCTGGCCGCGCGAGGTCGCCGGACGCGCCATGGACAGCTATCATCGCTGGATGCAGGTTTCCGCATTCGCCACGCTGGGCGGCTGCCCGGCGGCCAACGTTCCCGTTGGGTTCGACGACAGGGGCCGGCCAATGGGCATGCAGCTGATCGGACGGCCGCGCGGCGACCTCGCGGTGCTGAAGGCGGCGGCAGCCTATGAGGCGACGCTGCCTTGGCAGGCAGGTGCCTGAATGGCGTGATTCGAGGTCTCCCGGTGCGTGACGCCGCGGCTTGCACCGGAATCGCGGCCATGCATTGATTGAGGTTGGCCGCATCGCCCCTGGCGGCATTGTGTGAGGAAAACCCATGTCGCTGGAACTCTACGCCGCCTATGTTCTCGCTTGCATCGTCATCATCCTGGTGCCCGGCCCAACGGTCACGCTGATCATCGCCAACAGCATCCGTCATGGAGCCCGCGCCGGCCTCGCCAATGTCGCCGGCACGCAGGCCGGGCTTGCCGTCATGATCGCCATTGTCGGCATCGGCCTCAACACGCTGATCGCCGGCATGGGCCATTGGTTCGAATGGGTCAGGCTGATCGGCGCCGCCTACCTGATCTGGATGGGCGTGCAGATGTTCCGTTCCAAGGGCACGCTGAACGCGGACGGCACGGCCAGGAAACCTCGTGGAGGCTTCTTCCTCCAAGGCCTGCTGGTGGCGCTGAGCAATCCCAAGACGCTGGTGTTCTTCGGCGCCTTCTTCCCGCAGTTCATCGCGCCGCGGGGCAACTACACGCTGCAGATCGTGGTGATGGGCCTGACCGCCATGATCTTCGCCGCCATGTCGGATTCGACCTACGCGCTGGCCGCCAGCCGTGCTGGGCGCCTGCTCTCGGCCAGCCGAATCAAGCTCATGACCAGGATCAGCGGCAGCTTCCTGGTCGGCGGCGGCCTGTGGCTGGCGTTTTCGAAGGCCAAGTAATGCCACCAATGGCTGATTGAAAGTCTGTTTTCCCGCAGCTACATGAATCGGTATTGAGGATTCATGTCTGTATCGTCCACTTTTGAAGGTTTGAAGAGGAACGCGCCTGGCGTGGTCCTCTTTGGCGGCTTATTTGCGATTATGGTCTTGTTGGCCCAGAACAAGTGGACCCGTGACGCAATCCCGATCCGGTCGATTGACGCGGTCGACGCCACGATCGAAGGTGTTTACTGGGACAAGACCAGTATGTCCCACTACGGAGTGTTCCTGGAGAACAAGGTTCTTGTTTTCGTGGACGATGACAAACCGCGCCTGATCGGCTCCCGTGTCAGACTTGAGCGCGTCACGCGCGACAACGGCTTCGTCTTCTACCGGTTTGCGGAATGAATGGCAGCTGGCGCATCTTCCCTCGCCCCGTTTACGGGGAGAGGGTGGTCGCGAAGCGACCGGGTGAGGGGCAGCGCCGAGGGCGCAAGCAGAATCTCAACGTTTGTGCCGCCCCTCATCCGCCTGCCGGTAGCTTCTCCCCGTAAACGGGGAGAAGGGAGCTTTCAAAGCCGCCCCAGCCTCTCCACCAGCAGGGCGAAGAAACCGTCATGGTCAATGTCGCGCATCACCATGGCGTTCTTTTGCCGCTTGGTTACGCCCCACCAGTCGATCACGGTCATGCCCATGGTGAGCTCCGACGCGGTCTCGATGCTGACGTTGCAGTGGCGGCCCTTGAACAGGTCCGGCTTCAGCAGATAGGCGATCACGCAGGGGTCATGCAGCGGTCCGCCATCGGTGCCGTATTTGCCCTCGTCGTAACGCTCGAAGAATTCCAGCATGTCGGCGGTGGCGATGCCGACCTTTGTGCCCAGCGCACGGAAGGCCTGCGTGCGCTTGGTCGTGGTCAGCGCCTTGTGGGTGACGTCGAGCGGCATCATGACGATCGGAACGCCGGACCGGAAGACGACATCGGCGGCATGCGGATCGACATAGATGTTGAACTCCGCCGCCGGCGTGACATTGCCGCCTTCGAAGTAGCCGCCGCCCATCAGCACGATTTCCTTGATGCGCGGCGCGATCCTCGGCTCGCGGATCAGCGCCAGCGCGATGTTTGTCAGCGGCCCGAGCGGGCACAGCGTGATGGTGCCGCTCTCCTCCTTCATCAGCGTCTCGACGATGAAATCGACGGCATACTGGTCCTGAAGCTTCATCACCGGTTCGGGCAATTGCGGCCCGTTGAGGCCGGTCTGGCCGTGCACTTCTTCCGCGGTGACGAGTTGGCGCATCAGCGGGCGAATGGCGCCGGCATAGACCTTGATGTCAGGCCGTCCGGCCAGTTCGCAGATCTTGCGGGCGTTCTTTTCGGTAAGCTTCAGCGGCACGTTGCCGGCAACGGCGGTGATGCCGAGGATCTCCAGTTCATTGCTGCCGAGCGCCAGCAATATGGCGACGGCATCGTCCTGGCCGGGATCCGTGTCGATGATGATCTTGCGAGTCTGGGGCATTTCAATTCCTTGTTTGGCGGAGTCGCGGACGCGGGCTGACTGCCGGATCGAACCGCTCGGACGGGAGAGTGCTCCCGACCTGCGCGCTTCTCCCTGGATCTTCAAGCGCCATGTCGATCATAATTGTGAGTCCACGACGTGGTCTTTTTGGGCGGGCTTTTTGATGGCTTGAACTTGACCGCGAGGCGGACCATATCAAGACCATCGGGAAAAATGCCATCCGGGTTTTTCCACTTTATGTCGCTCTTGAGAGGACAGTGTAACATGAGCCGAATGACGCCCTTTTCCAGCCCGCTTCTCCTTGGTTTCGATGCCATGGAAAAGACGCTGGAACGCCTGGCGAAGTCCGGCGACAGCTATCCTCCCTATAACATCGAGCGCCTCAATGGCGCCGACGGCAAGACAGAACGGTTGCGCATCACGCTCGCCGTTGCCGGTTTCGCCGAAAGCGATCTCGATGTGACCACGGAGGAAAACCAGTTGGTCGTGCGCGGCCGTCAAAGTGACGATACCGAGCGCGAATTCCTTCACCGCGGCATTGCCGCGCGCCAGTTCCAGCGCTGTTTCGTGCTGGCCGACGGCATGCGGGTGATCGCGGCGGAGCTGAAGAACGGCCTGTTGTCGATCGATCTCGATCGGCCGGAGTCCGAACGGCTGGTACGGAAAATAAACATATCGGTGAAAGACTGACCACTACTGCATCGGCCGGAAGGTCGGTAACGATTGTCCGAAAGCACGGTGCAGCAAACTGAATGGCTCTTATGCAGGATGGCCTTGAGCGGCATCCTCGCGCCAAGGAGGCTTGAAATGACCAGAACTGACGAAACCATCACCATGACCAGTGGCGAATTCGCCCATCTCGGCGAGGGCTCGGTCGCTTATTTGCGCAAGGTCTCGAGTGACGAATTGCTGGGCCGCTTCCCCGGCCTCGGCGAGATCGCACCCGGCATGCAACTGTGGGCGCTGTTTGCCGCCAATGGCCAGCCGATCCTGCTCGCCGACGCCCGCGACCGGGCATTGGCCGGAGCCATGGAAAACGACCTCACCACCGTCGCGATTCACTAAAAGCATGATCCCGAAAAGTGGAATCCGGTTTTCGGATAAGATCATGCTATAGCCGACGGACACGGTGAAACGGCAAGGGCCGCCCGAGGCGGCCCTGCGGGGATGTCCAAGGAAGAATTTCAGGCTGCGTGCGAAGCCTGGGTATCCGACAACAGCGCGTGGATGGCCACGGCGTCGCGCGTGCCCCTGATCTTGGCCACTGTGTCGGCATCGCGCAGCACGCGCGCGATACGCGACAACGCCTTGAGATGATCGGCGCCCGCGCCTTCAGGCGCCAGCAGCAGAAACACCAGATCGACCGGCTGGTCGTCCAGCGCCTCGAAATCGACAGGCGTCTCCAGCCGGGCGAACACGCCGGCAATGCGCTTTACGCCGGCCAGCTTGCCATGCGGAATGGCGATGCCGTTCCCCACTCCGGTCGAACCCAGCCGCTCGCGCTGCAGGATGGTGTCGAACACCTCGCGCTCCGGAATGCCGGAAATCGCGGCGGCCCTTTCGGACAACAGTTGCAGCAGTTGCTTCTTGGAGTTCGCCTTCAACGCCGGCATGATTGCCGGAACGTTGATAAGATCGCTCAGATCCATGCTTGAAAATCCCTTGTTCGCCTGCCGTCACCAGTCCCCACCCCTCGTGCGGCCGGCTTCTTATCCCTGTGCGACCTTGGTCGTGGACGGGTCGATCCAGCCGATATTTCCATCGGGCCGGCGATAGACGATGTTGAGATGTTCGTTTCCGGCGTTGCGGAAAACGAAGACCGGGCTCTCCTTGGTGTCGAGCTCGATGACCGCCGACGCCACCGACATGGTCTGCAGCGTCATGGTTGATTCGGCGACGATGGCCGGCGCGTAATTCTCCGGAATGTCCTCGTCGTCATCGGCAAGCGGCGCCATCACGGCGTAAGCGATATCCGTGGGTTCGCCATTGCCATTGCCATTGCCAGAATTGTGAGACTTCAGGCGGCGCTTGTAGCGCCTAAGCCGGGTTTCCAGCCGGTCCGCCGCGGCCTCGAAGGCCAGCGTCGGATCCTGGGCATCTCCGGTGGCCTGCAGCGAGGCGCCGGAATCCAGCCGGATCATGCAATCCGCCGAATAGCGCGACCCCGATTTGATCACCGTGACGTGCCCGGCAAAGCCGCGATCGAAATACTTGCCGATCGCTTCGCCGATACGATCGTTGATGCGCGTACGAAACGCATCGCCGATATCCATGTGTTTTCCCGATATGCGCAGTTTCATCTGAAAACTGACCTTCCTTGCTCAGGCTTCAAACTGGCCAGAGTTTATACTCGTGGTCCGTGCGCACAAGCTTTGCGGCGTCACTCGCGCCGATTTTAAATCCGAACTTTCCAGTTGATCACAAGCCGCCTTCTGGCCGTCCCGAGGCCACCGTCGTGACGGACCATCCGCATGCGGGCAACCAGCCCGTCTCATGCGGGCGGGCTTCTAGCCACTTCACCGCGGCTTGTCAATGAAGCTGGCGCCCTGTGGAAATCGGGCCGGAGCAGTGGCCCCGTGGACAATGGGGGGTTTCCAGCGCCAACGGTCAGTTCAACCCTCGTGCAACAGGCGTCCAAGCTGAAACGGGCCGTATTAGCGCCCTGCGCTGGCCATGGCGCGCTTTTCGCGCCGCCTTTGCACCGACGAGGGAATATTCATGCCCTCGCGATATTTGGCCACGGTACGCCTGGCGATGTCGACGCCGCTCTCGCGCAACATGTCCACGATCGCATCGTCGGAGAGGACGTCGACCGGTTTCTCCTCGTCGATCAGTTGTTTGATCCGGTCGCGCACCGCCTCCGACGAATGCGCGTCGCCGCCGCCGGAAGCGGCGATCGACGCGGTGAAGAAATAGCGCAGCTCGAACACGCCGCGCGGCGTCAGCATGTACTTGTTGGCCGTGACCCGGCTGACCGTCGATTCGTGCATGCCGATGGCGTCGGCCACGGTGCGCAGGTTCAGCGGCTTGAGCTGGCGCACGCCGTGCACCAGGAAGGCATCCTGCTGGCGCACGATCTCCGACGCAACCTTGAGGATTGTCTTGGCTCGCTGGTCGAGGCTGCGCGTCAGCCAGTTGGCGTTCTGCAGGCACTCGGCCAGGAAATCCTTTTCCGTCTGGTTTTTCGCATGCGGCGACACCTGGGCGAAATAGATATGGTCGACCAGTACGCGCGGCAGCGTTTCGGCATTGAGTTCGACCGTCCAGCTGCCGTCATTGGCCGCGCGCACCTCGACATCGGCGACGATCGCGTCGCTGGTGCCGACCGAAAACGCTGTTCCAGGCCTGGGGTCGAGCGCACGGATCTCGGCCAGCATGTCGAGCAGATCTTCTTCATCGACGCCGCAAATCCGTTTCAGCGTCTGGAAGTCGCGGCGCGCCAGCAGTTCGAGATTGGCGACCAGTGCCTTCATCGCCGGATCGAGGCGGTCGCGCACGGCAAGCTGTAGCGACAGGCACTCGGCGAGGTCACGGGCAAACAGGCCGGCGGGCTCGAAAGTCTGGCAGACCGCCAGGACCTTGGCCACGGTGGCGGCGTCGGCACCCAGACGTGCCGCGATCTCGGCCATGTCGGCGCGCATGTAACCCGCCTCGTCAAGACCGTCGGCCAGTTCGCCGGCAATCAGGCGCGCGGCCGGGTCGGCGAAGGCAAGGGCAACCTGTTCACCGACATGGTCGCGCAACGTGATCGCGGTCGCTGCCATGTCGCCCGCGTCGAGGCCCTCGGATGACGCGCCTGATCCATTGCCGGACGCCGACTTCCATTGAGCCGTCAGGTCGGGACCAAGCCGTTCGCTCGTGCCCGGATCATCGGGAAACAGATTCTCCAGAGAACTGTCGAGCTTTTCCGAAATCGCCTCGGCGGTCCACGCCGTCTCGTTCTCGAACCAGTCTCCATCGCCTGCCGCTTCCGGCTCGGGATCGTTCTTCTGCGCCTGGTCGCTGGCGGCATCATCCTGGGGTTCGGCGCGCTCCAGGAGGGGATTGCGCTCGATCTCGTCGTCGATGAAGCGCTCCAGCTCGACATGGGTGAACTGCAACAGCCGAATCGACTGCATCAGTTGCGGCGTCATCACCAGCGACTGCGACTGTCGTAGCTGTAGCTTCGCCGCCAGAGCCATGGTTCGGTTTCAAACGCCTCGTCTACGCATCCGCACCGCGGAAAGAATTTTCTCAGCCGGACATAGAAACTGGCCCGGCTTTTGCTTGTCAAGCAATGACTAGCAAATCGCGTTTACGAAGACGTTATCAGGCGGAAGAAATCGAGGGAATCTCCCCAAAACCTAACAAGAATCGCGCTGTCGGCGCGATTTCGTGATCACAGAGTGAAACCCTCGCCGAGGTAGAGCCGCCGTACATCGGGGTTCGCGACCACTTCATCGGCCCTGCCATGGGTCAGAACCTGGCCCGCATGGATGATGTAGGCGCGGTCGATCAGGCCGAGCGTCTCGCGGACATTGTGATCGGTGATGAGCACGCCGATGCCGCGCGCCGTCAGATGACGCACCAGTTGCTGGATATCGGCAACCGCGATCGGATCGATGCCCGCAAAGGGCTCGTCCAGCAGCATGTAGGCGGGACGCGTCGCCAGAGCGCGAGCAATTTCCAGACGCCGCCGTTCGCCGCCCGAAAGCGACATGGATGGCGCCTTGCGCAAATGGCTGATGTGAAATTCCTCGAGCAGTTCATCGAGGCTGCGCTCGCGCACCTTGCGGTCCTTTTCGACCACTTCGAGCACGGCGCGGATATTCTGTTCGACGTTGAGACCGCGAAAGATCGAGGCTTCCTGCGGAAGATAGCCGATGCCCAGACGCGCACGGCGGTACATCGGCATCGCGGTGACATCGAAGCCGTCGATCTCGATCGTGCCTTCGTCCACCGGCACCAGGCCAGTGACCATGTAGAAGCAGGTCGTCTTGCCGGCGCCGTTGGGGCCGAGCAGCCCGACCGCCTCGCCCGCGCGTACGCCGAGCGTCACGCCGCTGACCACCTTGCGACCCTTGTAGCTCTTGGTGAGGCCCTTGGCGATCAAGGTTCCCTTGAACTTCGTGGCATCGACGGTCACCGTGGCCGGTGCCGCGAGCGTGCTCGCGGCACGTCCCGACAGACGCGCCATCAGCGAAGATGCACCGGCCATTAGGGCTTTGCCGCGTCCGGTTTTGCGTCCGATTTCGGCGGCGTGATCGACATCATGACGCGTTGACCACCACAGGGATCGACCTGGGCCAGGCCGCTCTTCATTTGCACCGTCAGCTTGCAGCCCACCAGCACGTTGTCGTTCTGCGACAGGACGACCTTCTTGCCCGAAAGCACCAGCACCTGGCTCTTCATGTCGAAACTGCCGCTGTCGCCGGTCGCGACCTGCTGGTCCGACTTGATGTAGACTTTGTCCTCGACCTCCAGGTGGTCGATATTGGCCGAGCCGGTCATCGCAGCTCCGGCCGCTTCCGTGCCCTTGGCGGCCGCGTTCGGATCCTTGACGTAGTAGACGGTCATCTTGCCCGCCTTGAGCATTGTGGGACCTTGGACGACGCTGACATTGCCGGTGAACACGGCCACGCTTTCCGCCTGCCGGACCTCCAGCTTGTCGCTCTCGATCTGGATTGGCTTGTCGCCGGAGAGTTTGAGGCCTGACATCTGGCTGGTTGTGTTCGTTTGCGCCCAGGACGATGCCAGCCCCAGGAACAGCAATGCCGAAGTCGCGGCCATGAGCCGCGCCGAACTACTGAGCCGCATTGGATTCTCCGCTCTTTCCCTCTGTCGCCAAGCTGGCGGAATCGATGTTGACGCGCACCCTGTTTTCGAAAATCAGGACCTTGCCATTGTCCTGAACCGACATTGAATCCGCGGTGATCCGCGATGCGCCCTTGCCGACATCGACGGGATCTCCCGTCTTCATAGTGCCTTTGCCCATGTCGAGGAAGACCGATTTGAATTTGGCTTCCATTCCGTCGGTGGTGCTTACCGTGACGTCGCTCGTCAGGTTCATCGTGTTGCCGTCGCGGTCATAAACGCCACGCGACGCCGATACGGTGGCGATGTTGTCGGTGGCGATCGGCAGCTTGGCGTTGATGCCCTCGAGTTCGATGATGCCCTGCTTGGTCACGTCCTGTATGGCGCGCAACGCCGTCATCGAATAGGGCTGCTTCTGCTTGGTGAAGCCGTTCAGCTTGGGATTGGCCATGACCAGCTTGCCGTTGGAAAAAGCCGTCCCTTCGGCCTGGACCGCGACCGACACGGGCGCGGAGAGATAGGAATAGGCCGGAAAACCGATGGCGATCACCACGGCAAGCAGCGGTATCGCAAGCTTCAGGAAACGCACGCGTCGCGAGTGGCGCTGCGCGCGATCGAAGGCATCGTCCCTCGCCAAGCCAGCCACCGGGGGAGCCAACTCCGTCTCGGCGTTGGTTGGTTCAATCGTTCGCGCTAACATCACAGCTTTCTTTACAACCCAGCCCGCCGGACACCGCCTATAGGTGGGAAGCCGACGCCTTCAAGCAAGCACAAGCGGAGGAAAACCGCAAAAATATGACAGTTTTCGTTGCGTGAACCAAATCAAATCCACGCAACGGCCTGTCATATCAGATACGGCTGCGAAGCGTTAATTTTTCGTCCACCACCAGTTGTCATGCCCCAAAAGCCTGCCTGGGCCGCGGCGGGCTACACAGGAAACCGGTAGCGGGGGGCGGGAGCTTGCTTTAAAAGCGTCAGCTTCCACGATTGTGAGGCAGACCATGGCATTGAGAGCCGACGACCTGATCGACCGCCGCCGCTTGCGGCGCAAACTGACATTCTGGCGCGTGGCGGCGATCGCTATCCTGGCACTCGGGCTGGTTGCCATTGCCTCCTGGTTCTATGGCGACGAGTTGGGCGGCGCCACGGTCGACCATATCGCCAAGGTCCGGATCGAAGGCACCATCACCGAGGACGAAGAACTGATCAAGCGCCTGGAAACCATCCGCAAGTCGGACAAGGTGAAGGGTGTGATCCTGTCGATCGATTCACCCGGCGGCACCACGGTCGGCGGCGAAACCATCTACGAGGAAGTGCGCAAGCTGGCGGCCGACAAGCCGGTCGTCGCGGAAGTGGGCACGCTCGCCGCGTCCGCCGGCTACATGATCGCAAGCGCGGCCGACCATATCGTCGCTCACAAATCCTCGATCGTCGGCTCCATCGGCGTGCTCATCCAGTATCCGGATGTCAGCGGCATGATGGACAAGCTCGGCATCAAGCTCGAGGAAGTGAAGTCGTCGCCGCTCAAGGCCGCGCCCTCCCCGTTCAAGCCGACGAATGATGATGAGCGCGCCATGGTCCGCAAGCTCATCCTCGACAGCTACGACTGGTTCGTCGGCATTGTCGCGGAGCGCCGCAAGATGACCCATGAGCAGGCGCTGGCGCTGGCCGACGGCTCGATCTTCACCGGCCGCCAGGGTGTCGCCAACGGGCTGATCGACGGCGTCGGCGGCGAGACCGAGGCAATCGGCTGGCTGGCGACCAAGGGTGTCGATGCCAAGCTCAAGGTGGTGGAGTGGAAGACCACCGAAAAGCGCGGCGGCTTCCTGTTCTCCAGGTCGATGCTGCGCACGATCACCAGCGCGCTCGGCTTGCCCGACTACAGCGGCGATGTGATGCACGAACTTGGCGCCGACCGCTTGTTTCTTGACGGTCTCGTTTCAGTCTGGCACCCTTGAGGGGCCGTTTGGGGCGAGTGAAAAAAGCAAATAAAATCATCCTCATAATTTTGACCGAACTGCTTTCACGGGGACCTCTCTCATGATCAAATACGAACTTGTGCAGATCATTGCCACGCGTAACCCGCATCTTTTCCTGCGGGATGTCGAGAATATCGTCGGCGCCATTTTCGATGAGATCACCGACGCGCTCGCCGATGGCAACCGGGTCGAATTGCGTGGCTTCGGGGCGTTTTCGGTGAAGAACCGCCCTGCCCGCACCGGCCGGAATCCGCGCACCGGCGAATCCGTCGAGGTCGAAGAGAAATGGGTGCCGTTCTTCAAGACCGGCAAGGAACTGCGTGAGAGGCTGAACGGAGCAAAATAGGCGCAGCCTCTTTCGACGAGGCCAGTGTTCCAGCGGAAAACATCATGCTCAATCGCTTCATGCTCATCGTGGTCTTCGTGCCGCTCGCCATCATCCTGATCGCGCTGGCCGTCGCCAATCGCGAGCTAGTGTCCTTCACCCTGGATCCGTTCAATCCCGGCAATCCGTCCCTGACGTTGAACTTGCCGTTCTTCATCTTCCTGTTCTTGGCCCTTGCCATCGGCATGGTCGTCGGCAGCATGGCAACCTGGGTCAGGCAAGGTCACTATCGCAAGCTGGCGCGCCAGCGCGGCGCCGATGCCGAGAACCTGCGCCAGTCGATCGCCCGGACTCCCGCCGCACCGCAGGGCCCCACCTTGCCCAAGCCAACCAACTGAACCGGTTGGCATTTTCCATCCACGGAGTTTCCCATGCTGACCATTTCGGCCGCCGAGGTCGATCATGCGCTGACGTTTCCCGGATTGGTCGAGACGTTGCGCACCGCCTTTCGCGACGGCGCGGTCCAACCCGTGCGTCATCACCATGGTGTCGAACGGCCCGACGGCGCGGCATCCACACTGCTGCTGATGCCTGCCTGGACCGACTTCAACGCGGCCGGCACGTCGTCGGGCGGCCACATCGGCGTCAAGATCGTCACCGTATCGCCCGACAACAACGCCATTGGAAAGCCGGCGGTGATGGGGCTTTACCTGCTGCTCGACGGCGCGACGGGTGAGCCCGAGGCGATGATCGACGGCCAACGCCTGACACAGTGGCGCACGGCATGCGCCTCCGCGCTCGCCGCCTCATACCTTGCCCGGGAAGATGCGTCGCGATTGCTGATCATCGGCGCCGGCGCGCTATCGCCATTCCTTGCCAAGGCGCATTCGGCCGTGCGGCCGATCAAGACCATCCGGATCTGGAACCGAACGCGGGCCAATGCCGAGAAAATCGCCAATGAGTTGCGCGTCGAAGGTTTGGCCGCGGAAGCTGCTGACGATCTCGACACCGAACTGGGCCAGGCCGACATCGTCTCCTCGGCGACCATCAGCACGACGCCGCTGGTCAAGGGCAAACTGCTGAAGCCGGGAACACATGTCGATCTTGTCGGCGGTTTCACGCCCACAATGCGCGAAGCCGACGACGATGCGATCATCAGGGCCCGCGTTTTCGTCGACACGCGTGCCGGCGCCACCAAGGAAGCCGGCGATATCGTCCAGCCTCTGGCCTCCGGCGTGCTGAAGGCCGAGGCCATCGTCGCCGACCTGCATGAACTTGCGCGCGGCCAGAAAAACGGCCGGCAGAGCACAAGCGAGATCACGCTGTTCAAGTCGGTCGGCGCGGCCCTCGAGGACCTCGCCGCCGGCATCGCGGTCTACCGCGCGCTCAAGCGGTAGCCTCGGCGCCTGTCGCGACGCCCATCGCCTTGGCGATCAACGCGAAGTCCCCGGCGCTGATGGAGAACAGGCCGAAGCGAAGCTGGTAGCCCCAGTTCGACTTGCCGGCGGTGAATTCCAGCCGGTCGAGCAGCGGCTTGATCGGCGCTTCGCTTGCCTTTGCCCATTCGACATCGCGCCGGAACGGCGTGAAGCCGCCGCCCATGTCGCCCTGGTAGGGCTCTCCCTCCCGTACGGTGCCGAGCGCGGTAAACGCCTGCAGACCGTCCTTCATGCCCAAAACGGTGCTCGGCGAGTAATAGACAATGCCGTCGCCGGGCTTGATCCGGCGCAACGGCGCTGACTTGCCGTGGTTGACCTGCATGAAGCCTTCTTGCCTGCCGCGCCGGACATGCTCGGCTGACGCGACCGCGATCCAGTGGGCGCTCATCACCGTTCCCCCGCATCGGACAGCCAATAGACGCGCAAGCGGTGATTGTCGGGATCGACCGCGACGAAGGTACGGCCGAAATCGAGGTCCGTTGGGGCCTGGATGATCTTCAGTCCCCGCTTTGCCCAGTCGGCATGGGTGGCATCGACCGCTGCCGGCGTTTCCAGGGCAAACACGACCTCGCCGCCGCCGCCGGCGGCCGCTGCTGCCGGCTCCACCGTATGACGCGACCAAAGTCCGAGCTTGAAACCGCCATCGAGCACGAATAGCACAAAAGTTGGCGCGCTCTCGACCGGTTCCCGGCCAAGCAGCGCACTGTAGAACACGCCGCTCTCAAGCGGCTGGTCGACGTAGAGGATGACGAAATTCGGCGTGGGCATGATCCTGGTCTCCAAGGCTTTCGCTAGTTCGATCTGGAGACCATAGAAGAGGCCACTGTCAGATTCTGGCAGTAGCCGTCATGAGCCGCGCGGCTTGTCGAGTGTCGCGCGCCATTCCTTGAGCAACGCCTGTCGCCGGCGCGGATAGCGTGTATCGGTGGCATTGAGCGCTGAGATACGATCGGCGCGAAAATGCCGGAAATCCTGCCGCATCTCGCACCAGGCCACCACCACCCGCACCTTGTCGAAGAAACCGACCGCAAAAGGCCAGACGGTGCGCTGGGACGCAGCACCACCCGCATCGCGATAGAGAAAGGCGAGCTTGCGCTCATCGCGAATGGCCTGCCTGACCACGCCGAGGTCGATGCCTTCCACCAGCCCGGCGGGCGGGCCCACCAGCAGCGCGGTGGCATCGAGGTCCTCGCGCGGATCGTCCGGCAGAACGGCGGCGATCTTGGCCAGCGCATTGGCGGCGGCGGCGGAAAGGCGGGCATCCGGCTGTTTGGCCACCCAGCGCGAACCCAGCACGATCGCCTCGATCTCCTCGTCCGTGAACATCAACGGCGGCAGCATGAAGCCGGGCCTGAGAACATAACCCAGCCCTGCCTCCCCCTCGATCGGCGCGCCCTGTCCCTGCAGCGTGGCAATGTCGCGGTAGAGCGTGCGGATCGAGATGCCCAGCTCATCGGCAAGCACCTGCCCGCTGACCGGACGCCTGTGCCGGCGCAATGCCTGGATGAGGTCGAGAAGACGTTCTGAACGGGACATGATTCTCGGGGCTTGCCTGCCCTCACGATAGTCCATCTCTTCTGAAAGCGCGCCGCGGTTTCTGGAACGACGAGCCGGACGACAGTGAAGATGCGAGAGCGGAGCGGCCAGACGTCGGCGGATAAGCCGCCGGAAAATCTGGCCGCACCATGTTCAGAGGCGGAACACCTTGACCTCGTTGCCGCGTTCCAGCGACTTGTTGGCCACGAACAGTTCCGCCTTCGACATCTCCAAATCGCGATCGGCAAGCATACGAAGCATCGATTCCAGCCGCCGCAGCGCGATTGCCTTGTTGCGGTGCTGGGAACGTTCGTTGCGCGCCGTCACGACGATGCCGGTCGGCAAATGGACGGCGCGCACGGCGCTGTCGGTGGTATTTTGGTGCTGGCCGCCTGGCCCGCCGGCCCGCAGCGTTTCGAAACGCACATCGCTGGGTTCGATCGAAACGGCGGCCGGTACGGCTTCCGCGAGATTCACCCGCTTCACGCCGACGAACCAGTTCTGGCGTTTGTGGCCATGGCGCACCGGGCTCTTGAAGATGAATTTTACCGTACCGCAATACTCCACGGCCAGTCCCTCGGCATTCGCCCCCTCCAGGCTGACCAATGCTGATTTCGCACCATGCACGTCCGGCCTGTGGCCGAAGGCGCTCTCGGCCTTGCAACCGCGCAGGCGAGCTTCGCTTTCGATCGCGCGGACCAGCGCCATCAGGGCTATGCGGCATTCGACCGGGCCATCGCCGGACGTGACCAGCAGATCAACCTCGGCCATGGCCTGCCCTCCCTCTTTCCCGCGACGGCTTGTTGCGCGTCCGGTCGGGTGGACCTTCGATGGCCTTCTTGTAGGTCACCAAAGGCCGCATGGCCGCAAGCTCCTGGACAAGGCCGGCATCGGCGAGGTCCTGTACCACCTGTCCGGCATCCTTGTAGGCGCCAGCCGCCTCCTCGATGACCAGGCTTCGGTCATCGCAGATCAGTTGTCCGCCCCACTCGTTCTTGAGCAAGGCGACCCGTTCCGACCTGTTGCGCCCGGTGCGTCCATGCATCGTCGCGCGGTCGTATTTGCGGCCCGCGCCATGGGAGATCCCTCCGAGCGATGGCCCCGTACTGTCGAGTGACCGCACGACATAGCTGAGGCTGGCGCGCGACCCGGCGATCGGCGCCATGTCACCGGCCTGGACAGCCGCCGAACCCTTGTGGTGGACCAAGGCTGTACCCCTGTCGCGGACAAGGTTGTGCGGCACATCGGTCACCAGCCGAAGATCCGCGCGCAACACGCTTGCCGCCCGCTCGGCGATCAGCCTGCGGTTCAGCGATGCCCAGGTGACGCAGACATCGTGCTGGCGACGCCAATGCACCCCATCCTCCGACGCCGGATCAAGTCCTGCGGTGATTGGCGATTGCAGGTCGAGCATCTGTCCGAAGACGAATGCACCGAGACCGCGAGAGCCGGAATGCACGAGAAGATAGAGCCTCTGGCGATCGAACATGCTTTGACCCGCCGCATCCACCGTCTGGTCAACGGCTTGCAGCTCGCAAAAATGGTTGCCGCCGCCGATAGTGCCGAGCGCTGCCGGAAACAGGTCAGGCGGCAGGCTCGAGGCGGCAAGGGCCTCGGCCGGATCGAAGACATCTTCCGCCTCGATCCGACGCAGGCCCTCGACAGCCCTGTCGATCCTCAGCTTGCGCAAGGGCAGATCGAGCTCGAACAGCGACATGCCGCATCCGATGTCGTTGCCGATCAGTTGCGGATGCAATCGTTGCGACAGCACGGCAATGCCGGTCGGGCCGTATTTGCCGGGATGAAGGTCCGGAAAGGCCGCGACCGAACTGACGCCCGGCAGGGCCGCGACGGACTTCAGCTGTTCAAGTGCCGCGCCCTCGATCCAGGTCCGCGACGAAAAATAGTTCTGGATATGCGCCGCCTCGGCAACGCATGGCGAAGAGGAGCCTGAGCTCCCGATAAAATTGCCCATGATGGAACACTTCTGGAAACAGGTCGGAAATCGGACGCCGTCAGGCATCCGTTCGACCGGCGGCAGTCAGCGAAACGCTGGCTTACGCCGGAACCCTTGCGGGGTGCGTGGTGATCATGGTCATCTTTCGCTCCCATTCCAGAAAAACAATGCCGGGTCTCATAGACGAAACCGGCAAAAACACAAGCGCGCACCGAAAACGAACAGCAACGCATCCCTTCGAAACCCGTCCATCCCGCCCTATATACCGCCGGCGTGCGCCAAATCGGCAAGACCATGATCGCTTGTTGCGCCATAGCGGTGGTCATGCCAAAAGCGGCCACGACGTTGGGAGATGCCGCTTCTTGAAGTCTTTTCGCGACAAACGCCGCGACAGCCGCCCGCATCAATCCGCGAAGGGCGCGACGGAACAATCGCGCCCGCGCTCCGGCCATGCCGCCGTGGCCAGGCCTGATCCAAAGCCGCGCGAGCAGCGCGAAGCTCAGGCTGACGAGCATTCCCAACCGAAGTCCGCGCCACGCATCCTGGCCCGCCGCGAAGGCGCCCTGCCAGCCGAGCACCTGCCGCTGATCCTGGAAGTCGCGCCCAACGCCGACTATGCGCTGCTGGACAGCGGTGCCGGGCAGAAGCTCGAGCAGTACGGCCCTTATCGCATCGTGCGGCCAGAAGGTCAGGCGATCTGGCAAAAGGCATTGCCGACAAAAGACTGGGAACGCGCGGACGCCATCTTCACCGGCGATACCGACGAAGAAGGCATCGGCCGCTGGCGTTTTCCGAAGGTGCCGCTCGGCGAGACCTGGCCGATGAAGCATGATGGCATCGACTATCTCGGCCGTTTCACCTCTTTTCGCCATGTCGGCGTCTTTCCCGAGCAGGCCTCGCACTGGGACCATATGGCCGGTCTCATCGCCGCGGCGAAACGGCCGGTGAAAGTGCTGAACCTGTTTGGCTATACCGGGCTCGCATCCCTGGTGGCAGCCCGCGCGGGCGCCGAGGTCACCCATGTCGATGCGTCGAAGAAAGCGATCGGCTGGGCGCGCGAAAACCAGGAGATGGCCGGCCTTGGCGGCAAGCCCATCCGCTGGATCGTCGATGACGCGGTGAAGTTCGCCGAGCGCGAGGAGCGCCGGGGCAGTCGCTACGACATCATCCTGTTCGATCCGCCGGCCTATGGCCGAGGCCCCAAGGGCGAGGTCTGGCAATTGTTCGAGGACCTGCCGGCGCTGACCGACCTCTGCCGGTCGATCCTGACGCCAAAACCGCTTGCCGTGGTGCTGACGGCCTATTCGATCCGCGCCTCCTTCTTCGCCATCCACGCCCTGATGCGCGATACTTTTGCCGGCATGGGTGGCAAGGTTGAATCGGGCGAGTTGATCATCCGTGAAAAATCCGCAGGCCGGGCGCTTTCGACCTCATTGTTTTCGCGTTGGGTGGCCTGAATGAATGAGCGACATACCGGCTCGCCGGGACTGGTGAAGGAAGTCACCAGCCTTGCCAATCCGCTGATCAAGGACATCAAGGCACTCGCGCAGAAGAAGTTCCGCGACCAGCAGAATGCCTTCATGGCCGAAGGGCTGAAACTGGTCATCGACGCGCTCGACCTCGGCTGGTCGATCAGGACGCTTGTGTTCGCCAAGGCCGGACGCGGCAACGCGGCGGTGGAGAAGGTCGCCGCGCGCACCGTCGCCGCCGGCGGTACGGTGCTCGAAGTGTCGGAGAAGGTGCTTGTCGCCATCACCCGGCGTGACAATCCGCAGATGGTGGTCGGCGTCTTTTCACAGAGATTCCTGCCGCTCAAGGATATCCGCGCCGCCAACGGCGACGTCTGGGTGGCGCTCGACCGCGTGCGCGATCCCGGCAATCTCGGCACCGTCATCCGCACCGTCGACGCCGTCGGGGCGAAGGGCGTCATCCTTATCGGCGAAACCACCGACCCGTTTTCCGTCGAGACGGTACGCGCGACGATGGGCTCGATCTTCGCTGTGCCCGTGGTCAAGGCAAGCCAGGAAGCCTTCCTCGCCTGGCGCGGCGGGTTTTCGGGCCTTGTCGGCGGCACGCATCTGAAGGGAGCGGTCGACTATCGCTCGGTCGATTACTCCCGCGGCCCGGTGCTGCTGATGATGGGCAACGAGCAGCAGGGCTTGCCCGACAATCTGGCCGCGAGCTGCGACAGGCTGCTGCGCATACCGCAGGCCGGCCGCGCCGATTCGCTCAACCTCGCCGTCGCCACCGGGATCATGCTGTTCGAGATCCGGCGCACCGCGCTGAAGCTAGAGCCTGTCGCCGACTTGTAATGGAGGCCGCCAAACCATGAAGTCATGGTCCCCCTACGTCCTGTTGACGGTCTTGGCCATCGCGCTCGACCAGTGGATAAAATACATGGTGGAGACCGGCCTTGCCTTTCAGGAAAAGGTCGACCTGGTGCCGTTCCTGGCGCTTTTTCGCACCTACAACACCGGCATCGCCTTCTCGATGTTCTCGTCCTTCGGCGACACCGGGCTGATCGTGGTCTCGCTCGCCGTCGTTGCCTTCGTGCTCTATCTCGCCACCCGCACGCCCTCCGGTCACGTCCTTGCCCGCACCGGCTTCGCCCTGATCGTCGGCGGCGCGCTTGGCAATCTGATCGACCGCGCCACCTATGGCCACGTCATCGATTACATATTGTTCCACACGCCGGTCTGGTCGTTCGCCGTCTTCAATCTGGCCGATGCCTTCATCTCGGTGGGCGCCGTCCTGGTCGTCGTCGACGAACTCATCGGCTGGCGGCACGAGGCGAAGCCCGAAGCCTGAACGATTGACCTGATGGCGCCCTCGCCGCACAGTCGGTCCAGCCAGACCGAGGAGAGAAAAATGCCGGAAACCTTCAAAGCCATCCTCGTTTCGCGTGACGCCGACAAGAAACAGTCGGTGACGGTGACCGACCTTACCGAGGCCGACCTGATGGAAGGTGACGTCACCGTCGCCATCGAGGCGACGACCGTGAACTACAAGGACGGCCTCGCCATCACCGGCAAGGCGCCGGTGATCCGCCGCTGGCCACTGGTGCCTGGCGTCGATTTCTCGGGCACCGTCACCTCTTCCTCCCATCCCGACTGGCACAAGGGCGACAAGGTCATCCTGAACGGCTGGGGCGTGGGCGAGACCCATTTCGGCGCCTATGCCGGACGCGCCCGCGTCAAGGGCGACTGGCTGGTGCCGCTGCCGGAAAGCATGAGTGCGCATGACGCGATGGCGGTCGGCACCGCCGGCTACACGGCCATGCTCTGCGTCATCGCGCTGGAGCGCCATGGCATCGTCCCCGACCGCGGCCCCGTGGTGGTGACGGGTGCCGCCGGCGGCGTCGGCTCGGTCGCTGTCTCGCTGCTGTCCAGCCTCGGCTATCATGTCATCGCCTCGACCGGCCGGAACGCGGAAAGCCCGTATCTCATCGACCTTGGCGCGGCGGAAGTGATCTCGCGCGACGAGCTTGCCCAGCCGGCCAAGCCGCTGGCCAAGGAGCGCTGGGCCGGCGGCATCGACGCGGTCGGCAGCCACACGCTGGCCAATGTCCTGTCGATGACGTCCTACGGCGGCGCGGTCGCCGCCTGCGGCCTGGCCGGCGGCATGGATCTGCCGTCGAGCGTGGCACCCTTCATCCTGCGCGGCGTGTCGCTGCTGGGCATCGATTCGGTGATGGCGCCGAAGGCGGTCCGCATGGAGGCGTGGCGCCGCATCGGCACCGATCTCGATCTCGAGAAGCTCGCCAGCCTCTCGACCACCATCGGCTTCGACGACATCATCGCCACCGCCCAGGACATCGTCGAAGGCAAGGTTCGCGGCCGCGTCGTGGTCGACATGTAGATCACGACGACGCCACACGCCGGTGGACGTGGGCGCAGGTCGACAACCAAAAACCGTACATCCGCTAAAATTCGAACGATCCGTCCCAATCTTCCATAAGGTCTCTCTGGCAAAGGATTTCCGCATGACCGCGGATTCCGTCATTGCAGAAACGGAGAGGGCCGAAGGCGTCGACGGGATGACCCCGCAGACGCCAAGGCGGCAGCTTGCCGCCACGCCACCGCTGGCGCCCGAATTGGCCGCAAGCAACCGCGAAGGCCTGGCGCTCATAACGCTCGTGGCCGTTGCCATACTGGCTGGCCTCGCGCATCTCACCGGAGCGCCGTTCTTCATAACGGCCGGACTGCTGGCCACCTGCATGGCCGGCATTGCCATGCATCTGCGCGCCAAGCGCGCGCACCGCCGCGCGGTGTCGCTTCTCGACGAGACCACTGCCCGCAACCGCGCGGAGATCGAGACGCTTGCCGACCGCATGTGGGAAATGCAGGAGAGCGAGGAACGCTTTCGCGGGCTGATCGACGCGTTGGGCGATCTCGTGGTCCATCGCGACCGCGACGGCCACATCGTCTATGCCAACAAGGTTTTCGCCGATCTTGTTGAGACAGACCCGCGTGACCTTGCCGGCAAGACGCTGGTGGAACTCGGCATCGATGTCGGCATCGTTCCCGACGCTGCCTTCTCCGACCATGAATGCCTGAGCTCCACCGACGTGGCGATCCGGTCACCCAACGGTCCACGCTGGTTCTCATGGATCGAGCTGTCGGTGCGCGACAAGGAAAGCGGCGCGGTTTCGCACCGCGCCATCGCCCGCGACATCACGGCGCGCAAGCGCGCCGAATCGTCGCTGATCACAGCCCGCGAACGGGCCGAATACGCGAGCCAGGCAAAGTCGCGCTTCCTGGCCACCGTCAGCCACGAAATCCGCACGCCCATGAACGGCATCATGGGCATGGCAAGGCTGCTGGCCGACACCAACCTTTCGCTGGAGCAGCAGACCTATGTCAGCGCCGTCTCCACCTCGGCCAGTGCCCTGCTCGCCCTGATCGAGGACCTGCTCGACTATTCCAAGATCGAGGCCGGGCGGTTCGATCCCGAGCCACAGCCGATGTCGGTGCGTGAGATTGCCGACAACGTCATCGAACTTCTGGCCGCCCGCGCCTTCGCCAAGAATATCGGCCTTGGTTGCCATGTCGAGCCCGACGTGCCGCAGATGATCACCGCCGACCCAGGCAGGGTCAGGCAGGTACTGCTCAACCTCATCGGCAATGCCATCAAGTTCACCGACAGCGGCGGTGTGCTGGTAAGCATCGCCCGCGCCCGTACAGAAACCACCGATCGCCTGTGCTTCACGATCGCCGACACCGGTCCGGGCCTGCGCGATGAGGACATGGAGCGCATCTTCGAGGAGTTCGAACAGGCCGACGGCACCTCCACGCGTACCCATGGCGGCGCCGGCCTCGGCCTCGCAATATCCAGGCGTCTGGTAACCGCCATGGGCGGCACCATCTCGGTATCGAGCCGACTGGGCCAGGGCTCTGAGTTCGTCGTCGAAATCCCGGCTGCATCGGCCGTCGAGGCCCCCCAGAGCCGCCGCAACGCGCTGCTGGGTCGCCGCGCCGTCATCCTCTCGAGGAATACGATAGAGGCCGACGCCATCGCACGCACGATCCGCGCCAATGGCGGCACCGTCGATCTCGCCACGACCGCCGCCCAGGCGATGCTCTACGCCGCGGGCTGCGACGTGCTGCTGATAGACGCGGCCATGGAAGAGAACGACGGAAGGCTGCTCAAGCGGCTGCGCCAAAGCGGCTTCACGGACTGCGAGGCCATAACGCTGATCGCGCCGACCGATCGGGGCATGCTCGGCGAGTTCCGTGCCAGCGGCTACGCCACGTTCCTGGCCCGGCCGGTGCGTGGCAGCACGCTGTTGCGCGTGCTTTTGACCAACCATGTCGGCGCCGTGGCCAGCCAGCCGCCCCCACAGAAGCGCGGCACGCCTCCTCTCCGGGCCGCCGGCGGCCGCCAGCACGGCCTCTCCGTGCTGATCGCGGAGGACAATGACATCAACGCCATGCTCGCCCGCGCCACGCTGTTGAAGGCCGGACATCGCGTGCAGGTGGTTGGCAACGGCAAGGCCGCGGTAGAGGCCGTCATCGAGGCTGCTCACAGGAACCGTTTCGACGTCGTGCTGATGGACTTGCATATGCCGGTGATGGACGGCTTGGATGCCATCGCGGCAATTCGCCGCCATGAGGAGGAAACGGCGACGCCGCCGGTTCCGATCATGGTGCTGTCGGCGGACAGCCAGGAAAAGACTCGCCATGCCGTGCTCGCCCATGGCGCCAGCGGTTTCGTCACCAAGCCGCTTGACCCCGAAGCACTGGTCAACGCCGTCGAGGCACAGGTGGCTGCGTGAGCTTTCTTGTGGTCCACCCACCTTTGTACAGGTTGGTTTTCCGCCCGTAAGATAGCCGGATGAAGGCATTCGCCAGCCGACGAAGTATTGCCCGCAACGTCGTATCACGTTACTGTCACAATCCTGTTGCACCTACACCGTATCCCCGTGCCAAGAGGGATGGCTCGAAGGAGAATCACTCGTGCATACAGTTATGCCGGAATGTGACACTCGGCCGAACGCTGGCGGCGCCTTGCTTGCCGGGCGGAACGTCGACGCGGTCATAAAAGGCGCATCGCTCGGTCGCATCGGCAACCTCGAAGTGCGGCTCGCCCGCAACGAGGCCGAGATCGCTGCCGCGCAGGAAGTGCGCTACCGGGTGTTTTATGACGAGCTTGGCGCAAGGAAGGACCTGTTCCAGGCACAGGACCGGCGCGATTCCGATCGTTTCGACCCGCACTGCGACCACTTGCTGGTGTTCGACACCACGCTTCCCGGCCCCGAGCACCGCCGCATCGTCGGCACCTACCGCCTTCTGCGACAGGAAATCGCGGCGACCGCCGGCGGCTTCTATTCCGAGGGCGAGTTCGAGTTGACCAAGCTGATCGCCCGCCATCCCGGCCAGCGCTTCCTTGAGCTCGGCCGCTCCTGCGTTTTGCCGGAATACCGCTCGAAGCGCACCATTGAGGCGCTCTGGCAGGGAATCTGGGCCTATATCAATCACTACGGCATCGGCGTGATGACCGGTTGCGCGTCATTCCCCGGCACGGTCCCGGCGGCGCACGCCGAAGCGCTCACCTATCTTGCCCATCACTGCCGGACAAACTCGGCCTGGGACGTGCGCGCGGTCGCCGGGCGCTATTGCTCGATGGACCTGATGCCGATCGAGGCCGTCAACACCAAGGCGGCGATCGCGGCGATGCCGCCGCTGGTGAAGGGCTACCTGCGGGTCGGCGCGCGCATCGGCGACGGCTGCGTCATCGACCGTGAATTCTCGACCGTCGACGTGTTCGTGGTGATGCCTGTCAAGGAGATCGGCGCTCGTTACGTCAACTACTATGGCGGGGAAGCGCAACGCTTCGCGGCCTGAGATCAGGGACGCCTGGACGTCCAATCCTTTTAACACGCTGCCTATTGCCCATCACGGGATGTCTTCCGGCCTCCGGCCGGGGCGGCCTTTGTAGGACGGAAACGACCAGCCGAACTTGAGCGCACCGCCGCGCACGGCTAAGGCCGCGATGAAGCCGGCGAGGCTCGACACGAGCGGCGGCAGGCCGGCTATGTCTCCGGCTGTGTAGAGAGACGCGCCCGCAAGGGCCGCGGTGACATAGATTTCCGGTCTCAGCAGCACCGATGGCTCGCCGGCAAGGAGGTCGCGCAGGATACCGCCGAAGGTGGCCGTCAGCATGCCTGTGATGATCGACACCACCGGCGAGCCGGTGATCGCAAGGCCCTTGGCCGCACCCATTACCGAAAAAGCGGCCAGCCCGATGGCATCCAGCCACAGCAACAGCTTGTAGCGGGACTCGAAGCGATGCGCGGTGAAGAAGACCATGACCGCCACCACCGCGCAGATCAGCACATAGTCGCGGTTCACCACCCAGAACACCGGCACGTTGAGGATGAGGTCGCGAAAGGTGCCCCCGCCGATGCCGGTTACGCTGGCCAGGAACAGGAAGCCGATAATGTCGAGCTGCTTGCGCGAAGCCGCGAGCGCACCCGTCGCCGCGAAAACGGCAACGCCGGCATAATCGAGAAGCGCGATTGGGTTCAAGGGCATGGGCAATAGGCAGTAGGGATTAGAAGTAAGGCGTATGAATAACACGAAGCAGCGTGATTGATACGACCGCCTTGGCTTCCCTACTGCCTATTGCCTACTGCCTACTGCCTGATCCCTAACTACGCGTCTTTCTCGGCCTGCTCGTTGACCGGGCCTGGCTCGACTGGCGCGGCCGCCAGCTTCGGACCGCCCTTGGCCACGCCGACCATGGCAGGGCGCAGCACCCGTTCTCCGATCGAATAGCCGGGCTGCACGACCTGCACGACGGTGTTGGCCGGCACGTCCGGATTGGGAACCTCGAACATCGCCTGATGGAAGTTCGGATCGAACTTCTCGCCTTCGGGCGCAAGCTTCTTCACGCCGTGCCGTTCCATGGCGGACAGCATGGCGCGCTCGGTCAGTTCGACACCGTCGATCAGCGCTGTGAAGCCTGCGTCACCCGACGCCTTGGCCTCGGCCGGAATGGCATCCAGCGCGCGGCGCAGATTGTCGGAGACCGACAGCATGTCGCGCGCGAAATTGGCGACGGCGTAAGTACGCGCGTCTTGCACGTCGCGCGCGGTGCGTCGGCGCAGGTTTTCCATCTCGGCCGCGGTGCGCAGCGCGCGGTCCTTCAGCTCTTCATTTTCCTTCAGAAGCCGCACAAGGGCTTCATAGTCGCCGTCGACACTGCCTTGCGCACGCTCGGCAGCGGCGTCGATCGCCTCGATTTCATCGGGCGCGCGTTCGTCTTTTGCCTGGTCGCTCATCGCCGTTTCCCGTCATTTCGAATGTTTCGGATTTGTGCCCGATATCGAGGTTTGGCGGCCAAAAATCAAGGGGTAAGCGATGCGGGAGGCCATAAGCCAACCTCTGGCAGCGCATGGCCGGTCCTTAGATTTTAATTCAAACTTTACCGTAATCGTTGGCTTTGGTTGCAACGATGGCGTGACGGGGGAACCATTCCCTTGCTGGAGGAGTTTCGAACCCGACAAAGGATTTTTGAAATGATGACCCGCAACAACGCCGAAAGACCGGAAGGACTAGCCGCCCACATCAGGCGCCAGATGGGCTCCGATGCGACGAAGCGCTTTCTGCGTAACTTGCCGGCGTTTCGTGCGGATAACGATATTCCCGACCGTTTTCAGGAATTGCTCGACCAGCTCGATGGAACCGAGGGCATGGACAGACGCGACAGGACACGTTAGCGCAGCGTTCGCCGTAAGGCGCATCGACCGTCCTCGCTTGATCGAGAAGTATTTCAGCAGCGGCCTCGAACCTCCACCCAGCCAACCCCGTTTGGCCGGCGATCGGCGATCGCGCGTCAATTACGCGCAGTAATTTCACGTGATCCTTGCCTTGCGGCGGCGTGTTGCGACGCCTATGCTTCGTGATGAACATGATTTCCCCTGACGCGGCCGCCAACAGCAAGCGGGCTTGGCTGAAGATTCTGTCCCGCTACAAGAAGCCGGACCGGCGGCGCAGCGCCGTTGAACTCGCCATTACCCTAATCCCTTTCGCCACGCTCTGGGCGCTGTCTTCAGCCGCCTACGCCTATGGCCATTGGTGGGGCCTGATCCTCATCCTGCCCGCGGCCGGCTTTCTGGTGCGGATTTTCATGATCCAGCACGATTGCGGCCATGGCTCCTTCTTCGCCAACCGCACCGCTGATGACTGGATCGGCCGTGCCTTGGGCATCCTGACACTGACGCCTTACGATTGCTGGCGGCGTGCCCACGCCACTCATCACGCCACTGCCGGCAATCTCGACGAACGTGGCATGGGCGACATCAAGACGCTGACCGTCACCGAATACCGGCAATTGTCCTGGCGCGGGCGCTTCGCCTATCGCCTGTATCGCCATCCCCTGGTCATGTTCGGCCTTGGCCCGACCTGGCTTTTCATCTTCGAGCACAGGCTGCCGGTCGGCATGATGCGCGGCGGGCTGACGCCCTGGGTGTCTTCGATGTCCACCAATCTCGCCATCGCGGTCGCAGCCGCCTTCCTCATCTGGCTGGTCGGCCCGGGCGCTTTCCTGGTCGTCCACCTGCCCATCGTCATCCTTGCCGGTTCTGCCGGCATCTGGCTGTTCTATGTCCAGCACCAGTTCGAGGAGACGGAATGGGCGAATGACGGCGACTGGGAATTCCAGCATGCCGCGCTGCACGGCTCGTCCTATTACGACCTGCCGCCGGTGCTGAACTGGTTCACAGGCAATATCGGCGTGCACCATGTCCATCACCTCTCCGCCAAGGTTCCGGGCTATCGTCTCCAGGAAGTGCTGAGGGACTATCCGGAACTGCGCGGCATCGGCCGGGTGACGCTTCTGGACAGCCTGCGCTGCGTCAAGCTGGCGTTGTGGGACGAAAGCCGCCGCAAGCTGGTATCGTTCCGCGAAGCGCGGATGGCGATTTAGAGCCATTCGACATTGATGGATCGGGCATGGAGCTTTAAGCACCATGCATCGACACCTGCAAAAGATACCACCAATGAGCGATCTCCGCGTCCTTTCAGAGGCATTCATTCCTGAACTTCCGAACCGCTACAGCGGCAAGGTGCGGGAAAACTACGACCTGCCAGACGGCCGGCGCATCATCATCGCAACCGATCGCATCAGCGCATTCGACGCCATCCTGACCTCGATCCCGTTCAAGGGCGAGATCCTTACCCAGATCGCGCGCTACTGGTTCGAGGAAACCGCCGATATCTGCCCGAACCATGTTCTTGAATATCCGGACCCGAACGTCGTCGTGGGTACCCGGCTTGAAATCCTGCCGGTCGAAATTGTCGTTCGCGGCTACCTGGCGGGAACGACCAGCACATCGATCCTGACCAAATACCGGAATGGCGAGCGCGATATGTATGGAACCGTCCTGCCGGACGGGTTGCGCGCGAACGAAAGGCTTCGCGAAGCCATCATCACACCCACCAGCAAGGCCTTTGACGGCGGCCACGATGAGCCTCTTTCGGAAGCACAGATACTGGAACAGGGCCTGCTCACGCCGGAGCAATGGCGGACCGTCTCAAGCTACGCCTTGCAGCTGTTCGCCCGGGGCCAGACACGCGCCGCGGAGCGCGGCCTGATCCTCGCCGACACCAAATACGAGTTCGGCGTCGACAAGGACGGCACCATTGTTCTTGCCGACGAGATCCATACGCCCGACAGCAGCCGCTATTGGATCGCGGCGACCTACGACCAGGCGCTCGAAAACGGCACGCGGCCGGAAAGTTTCGACAAGGATTTCATCCGGTCGTGGGTCACCGCGCGATGCGATCCCTATAAGGATCCGATCCCGACGATCCCCGACGAGATCGTCAACCAGGCCTCGCGGGTTTACGCGCGGGCCTATGAAGCGATCACCGGCAAGGCATTCTTGCCGGACCTTTCCGGAGACACGGTGCTCGATCGCGTCCGCGCCAATCTCGAGCGCTACTTCTAGCGCCACTGTTTCGACCAGGACTCCAATCAGGCAGCGGCGGCCTTGATCATGTCCGCGGCCTTCTCGGCGATCATGATGGTCGGCGCATTGGTGTTGCCGCCGATCAGCGTCGGCATCACCGAGGCGTCGACGACGCGCAGTGCGTCGAGACCGTGCACACGGAGTCGTGGATCGACCACGGCCATGGCGTCGACGCCCATCTTGCAGGTACCCGCCGGGTGATAGATCGTATCGGCGCGAGCCCGGATATGGGCCATCAGGTCGGCATCGCTGGTGACGCCGGCGGTGTAGATTTCCTTGTCGCGATAATTCGCCAGCGCCGGCGCTTCGACAATGCCGCGCATCATCTTCACGCCCTGGAGCAACAGGTCGGCGTCGCGTTCATCCGACAGGAAACGCGGGTCGATCCGTGGGGGTGCCAGCGGGTCCGGACTGGATAGGCCCACCTCGCCGCGAGAATGCGGCCGCAGCACGCAGACATGGCAGGAAAAGCCGTAACCCATGTGCAGTTTGCGGCCATGATCGTCGACGATGGCGATGCAGAAGTGCAGTTGCAGGTCTGGCCGCCCGATCGCCGGATCGGATTTGAGGAAGGCGCCGCCTTCCGCATAGGGCGTGGCGATCATCCCGCCACCATCCTTGCGCCATCGCAGCATATGCCTGACCAGGCTGGGCAGTCCGCGCAGGCCGATGCCCATCATGTCGGCATCCCTGGATCTCCAGGCCAGGATGAAGTCGAGATGATCCTGCAGGTTCTTGCCGACGCCAGGCAATTCATGGACGACAGGAATGCCATGCGCTGCAAGTTCGGCCGCGGGACCGATCCCGGACAGCAGCAGCAGTTGCGGCGAGCCGAAGGCGCCGCCGCAGATGATCACCTCGCGCTTCGCTTTAGCGACCGCCTCGCTCTTGCCCATGCGGTAGCGCACACCGGTGGCCCGGTTGCGGTCAAGCACGATGCGCGTTGCGTGCGCGCCGGTGATCACGGTCAGGTTCGGCCGATCCATCGCCGGATGCAGATAGGCGGCAGCCGCCGAACAACGTTCGCCGTCTCGGCGTTCGCCCCAGAATTGCGTAACCTGGTAGAGCCCTGCCCCTTCCTGCTCGGCGCCATTGAAATCGTCGTTGCGCCGGATCTGGTTTTCGCCGCAGGCCTCGACAAACGCTCGCGAGAGCGCACGCGGCTCCCGCTGCTCCGCGACCCGCAACGGTCCGTCGCCGCCGTGCAGCGCGTCGGCGCCGCGCTGGTTGCCTTCGGCACGCCGGAAATACGGCAGCACCTCGTCCCATGACCAGCCGTCGCAGCCGAGATCGGCCCACTCGTCATAGTCGCTCCGGTGCCCGCGCGTGTAGAGCATGGCATTGATGGCGCTGGAGCCGCCCAACGCCTTGCCTCGCGGCTGGTAACCCTTGCGGCCGCCGAGCCCTTCCTGCGGCACCGTCTCGAAGGCCCAGTTGTTGATCTTCGGCCGGCCCGGCAGCAACGCGATGATGCCCGCCGGCGCGCGGATGAGCAGATTCTTGCCCTCGCCGCCGGCTTCGATCACACAGACAGTGACGGATGGATCTTCGGAAAGCCGTGCGGCAAGCGCACAGCCAGCGGATCCACCGCCGGCTATGACATAGTCGAAAACCATGATCTCCTCCCGGTTGGAGCGCCGCGCGTCCAGGGAAGGCGCGAAGGACGTTCCAAGACTCGTGAACCCGCCCGGCGGATGTTTCCGTCCGGACGGCTCAGAGAAGGCCCGATCAGAGCTGATGTAAAGACGCGCGATGCTACCGCTGCGTCAGCCGCTGCGAACCCGACGCCAGGAATATTTGGGTCCCTTGGGCTCCGATACGGCGGTTGGCTGGTAGTAGAGGCCCAATCCGCCGACGCGGCCCTCTTCCAGGCGCTTCAACAGCACCGGATTGGAAATCTCGAACTCATCGAAGCCCAGCCGCAGCATGTGCGGCAACGGATCGACCAGCACCTGGCCGGTGGCACGGATCGCGCCCCCGAAGTGATGGCGGCTGCGCAGCAACTCGGCCTTGGAGAAGGAGCGGCCATCGCTGAACGCCGGAAAGGCCAGCGCCACCAGCGACAGCTGATCGAGGAGATCCACAATCTTGTCGAGCTGGTCGCCGGGCTGCAGCAGGACGCCCAGGCGTTCCTTCGCCGAGCGGCGCACCTCCGGATCAAGGTCTAGAAAAACCTGCAGCGGCAGGATGAAACGGCCGTTGCCGGACAGCGCCTCGGCACTTTCGGCGTGAGCCCAATCGTCCTCGCGAAAACCCGTCGGGGTCCACAGGCGGGTTTCCGGTTTCGTCGATTCAGTCATCAAAAATTCCTAAATTCTAGAACGCCGAGGGTGCGTGGCTTCCGGGAACCGGAGCGGAGCGTACTTCAAGTACGTGAGCACCGGAAGCGCGCAAGCCGCCATTCGCAGGTCGGCCTCGCCTGAATATCAATCCACCCTACAGTGACGCGTCGGTCAGCGACTTTTCCAGTCCCGACAGATGAATGCCGCACTCGGTCTTGGCATGGCCCGCCCAGCGGCCGCTGCGCGCGTCCTCGCCCGGCTGCACCGGCTGCGTGCAGGGGAAGCAGCCGATCGACAGATAGCCATAGGCGACCAGCGGATTTTCCCGCAGCGCATGCGCGCGCATGTAGTCGGCTTGGTCGGAAGTCGTCCAGTGCGCCAGCGGATTGACGCGGATGCGCGCGCCGACCGCCTCGAACACCGGAAGCCCTGCACGCGTCGATGCCTGGAAGCGCTTGCGGCCGGTCAACCAGGCACGAAAGGGCGCCACGCCACGCGCCAGCGGCTCGACCTTGCGCACGCCGCAGCACGCATCGGTGTTGCTCTGGTGCAGATTGCCCGTCGGATCGATCCGCTCAAGCGCGGCGTCTTCCGGCTTGACGATCCGCACATTGGTGAGCCCGAAATCAGCGGCTAGCGCATCGCGATAGCCGAGCGTCTCCTCGAAATGCTTGCCGGTATCAAGAAAGATGACCGGTAGCGTACGATCGATCTCGGAGACCATGTGCAGCAGCACGGCCGAATCCGCACCGAAGGACGACACGGCGGCAATCTCGCCGTGGAACAGGTCCCCGGTTGCCAGTGCGATGATTTCAAGCGGCTTGAGATGACCGTGAAGCGCGTCCAGCCTTGCCGCTTCGGCGGCAATGCCGGCCTCGACGTCGACGATCCGATCAAGCGGCCTTGGTTTCGCCAGCATAGAGCGCCTCCTTGAACGGCGCGGGCCCGACACGGCGGTAGGCGTCGATGAATTTTTCCGATTGGTCGAGCCGAAGGCCGAGATAGGTATCGACGATCGTCTCGATGGCGTCCGTGATCTCCTCCGACGAGAAGCCCCGGCCGATGATTTCTCCGACCGACGTGTTCTCGTCCGCCGAACCGCCGAGCGTGACCTGGTAGAGCTCGGAGCCCTTCTTCTCGACGCCGAGGATGCCGATATGGCCGACATGGTGATGGCCGCAGGCATTGATGCAGCCGGAGATCTTCAGCTTCAGTTCGCCAATCTCGCGCTGCCGTTCAAGCGACGCAAAGCGCTGCGAAATTTCCTGGGCTATCGGTATCGAACGTGCCGTCGCCAGCGCGCAATAATCGAGGCCCGGGCACGCGATGATGTCTGAAATCAGGTTGGAGTTGGCCGTCGCCAGCCCAATGTCGACCAGTGCGTCATAGACCGCCTTGAGGTCGGCGCGCGCCACATGCGGCAGGATCAGGTTCTGCTCATGGCTGACGCGAAGCTCGTCGAAGGCATATTTCTCGGCGATGTCGGCCACCGCTTCCATCTGGCTGTCGGAGGCGTCGCCAGGCACCTCGCCTATGCCCTTGAGCGAGATGGTCACCGCCGCATAGTCGGGATGGCGATGCGTCACCACATTCTGGTCGAGCCATTCCGAGAAGCTCTTGGAGTCGAGGCGCGCGAGCTTGACAGCCGCGTCGCCTTCTGGCCGGTCGGCAAGCGCCGGAGGCGCGAAATAGGCTTCGATCGCGCGGATATCGGCGTCCGGAAGTTTCAGCTCGGCGTCCTTCAACTGCTGCCACTCGGCCTCGACCTGGCGCGTGATCTCGTCGACGCCGGTCTCGTGGACGAGGATCTTGATGCGCGCCTTGTACTTGTTGTCGCGGCGGCCATGCAGGTTGTAAACGCGCAGGATCGCCGTGCAGTAGGACAACAGGTCCGCCTCTGGCAGGAAGTCGCGAATCTTCTTGGCCACCATCGGCGTGCGGCCCTGGCCGCCGCCGATATAGACGGCGAAGCCAAGTTCGCCGGCCGCGTTCTTCTTCACATGCAGGCCGATATCATGCGTCTGGATGGCCGCACGGTCCCGCTCGGCGCCTGTTACCGCGATCTTGAACTTGCGCGGCAGGAACGAGAATTCCGGATGCACGGACGACCATTGGCGCAGGATTTCCGCATAGGGGCGAGGATCTGCGACCTCGTCGGCGGCGGCCCCGGCGAAATGATCCGCGGTGACGTTGCGGATGCAGTTGCCACTGGTCTGGATGGCGTGCATCTCGACGCTGGCCAAATCGTCCAGGATCGCCGGAATGTCCGACAGCGCCGGCCAGTTGAACTGGATGTTCTGGCGCGTGGTGAAATGGCCATAGCCCTTGTCGTATTTGCGGGCGATGTGGCCGAGCATGCGCAACTGCTTGCCGTTGAGCGTGCCATAGGGCACCGCGATTCGCAGCATGTAGGCGTGCAGTTGCAGGTAGACGCCGTTCATCAGCCGCAGCGGCCGGAACTGCTCCTCGGTGATCTCGCCGGACAGCCGGCGGGCAACCTGGTCGCTGAACTCGGCGACGCGGGCCTGGACAAAATCGTGATCGAACTCATCGTAACGGTACATGCTTGGTCTTTCAGGGCGCGTCCGCCCGTGTCTGGTGTCTTACCGAGCTGCCCGGGCAGCCTGCTTGCCGAGATCGCCACGGATGGTTGGACCGGCGGCGCGGATCTTCTCGCGCAATCGCACCGGCTCGACAACGCCGTTGACGACATCCGCATCGATCAGATTGACGTCGACCACCTCGTTTTCGGCATAGGCCTTGGCGCCGATCGCCTCCAGCCGGTCCTCGGCCGCCTTGTCGTGGGCAAGGTCGGCCTGGTCCACCGTCTCGGCCCAGCCACCATCGGCGTACCAGACGGCAATGCCATCGCCGAGGCGATTGGCGGTCAGTATCTTCATTGCTGAACTCCTTCGACGGCAGCGACGGTCGCGCCTTCATGTCTGTGTGCGGCGAGCGGTTCCGACTGTTCGAAATTGGCGCCGGCGACCGCGTCGCCGATGATCGTCATGACCGGGCCGGTCAGGTCCGCGCGCGCTTCCAGCGACGGCAGGTCGGCGAGTGTGCCATGGAAGCGGCGGCGGTTCCGCAGGCTGGCATTCTCGACCACGGCAACCGCCGTGTCCGGAGACAGCCCGGCCTCGATCAGCCGGCCGGCAACCTCGGCGGCGACCGAACGGCCCATATAGACCGCGACCGTCGCCCCGGAAATGGCGAGCTTGGCCCAGTCCGGGAGCGAATTGCCCTTGAGGTCGTGACCGGTCGTGAACACCATAGACGAGGAAACGCCACGCAAGGTCAGCGGCAGCTCGAAGTCTGCGGCGGCGGCGAAGGCGGCGGTAACACCCGGCACCACCTCATAGCCTATCCCCGCATCACGCAGGGTCGCCATTTCCTCACCTGCCCGGCCGAACACCAGCGGATCGCCCGACTTCAGCCGCACCACGCGCTTGCCGTCACGGCCAAGCTCGACCAGCAGTGCATTGATCTCGGCCTGGCTCTTGGAGTGACAGCCCTTGCGCTTGCCCACGGCCAAGCGCTCGGCATCGCGGCGGCCCATGGCGACGACCGCCTCCGGCACCAGCGCGTCATAAACGATGACATCGGCCTCCATCAGTAGGCGGTGAGCGCGCAGCGTCAGCAGGTCTTCAGCACCGGGGCCGGCCCCTACCAGGGCGATGTGACCCAATGCAGGCGCTTTCGACAGCATCATGTCGAGGGCGGCATCATGCGCAAGCGAAAGCTGGCCTGCCTCCACCGCGCTGGCTGGCGCGCCACTGAAAAAATCGCTCCAGAAGCGGCGACGCGCATTGCCCTTCGGCACAAGCTTCTCGGCGGCGCCGCGAAGCGAAGCGGCAAGTGCCGCAAGCGAGCCGAGCGATGGCGGCAGCATGCGGTCGATACGACCACGCAGCATCTGCGCCAGCACTGGTCCGGCGCCCTCGGTACCGATGGCGATGGCAACCGGCGCGCGGTTGACCAGCGCCGGCGTGAAGAAATCGCAGAGTTCCGGCCGGTCGACGGCGTTGACGGGAATGCGGAGCCGGCGTGCATCGTCAACGATGCGATGATCGAGCGCCTCGTCGCCGCTGGCGGCAAACACCATCACGGCGCCTTGAAGATGAGCGCCATCATACGCGGCATCGATGTGGACGGCGCCGCTCTGCGCGATGAATGCCAGAAGGCCGGGTTCGGCCCCGTCGGCGATGATGCGCAGCACCGCGCTCGACTGATCGATCAGCCTTGCCTTCGCCAGCGCTTCCTCGCCATTGCCGATGATGGCCACGACCGCGCCCTCGACCCGCACGAACACGGGGAAGGCATTGAGCTTTGAGGGTGCATGGGACATGGCGACGAGGGAACCTGAACAATCCGGCAGTTTTACGCGCGAGCGCGAAAAACCAGAAGGAACCCACTCGCGCACTGCTCTATAAGAGGCAATCGCTTTTCTTAAAGCTAAAGAGCGAAGAGAAAATTATTCCACATTCAGACGCAGGGCGAAATCAAGTCGCTGTGGCGGGCCTTGATCAATCGTCGTTTTAGCGACTGGAAGAGCGTGTGGCAAAATAGTTTTTTCTAAATTCTACCAAATTAGTAGATTAAAGCACCGACAGCCAGACCGGCACCCGACCCTGCATTGTATCCCGATCCGCGGTCAGTACGCCCTGCTCGGGCCGGGCATGGAACCGAAGGGAACATTCCGCTTCGAGCAGACGTTTCGTCAGTCCCGGCCTGCTGAGCGGTCAACCGCGCCCGCGGGCCACGAAGCATGAAAAAGGAGAGCATAATGAACACCATCAATCTGAAACACGGCATCTGGGTGATGGTCGCCGATGGCGAGAAGGCGCTCTTCCTCAAGAACATCGGTGACAACACCTACCCCAATCTTCAGGTCGTGCAGGAGATGAAGCAGGACAACCCCGCCACGCGCGACCAGGGCACCGACAGTCCTGGCCGCCACAATGACGGACCGTCCGTTCACCGCAGCGCGGTCGAGGATACGGACTGGCATCGCATCGGCAAGGAACGCTTCGCCGACGAGATCGCCGATCGCCTTTACAAGCTCGCGCATAAAGGTTCGTTTGACGAGATCGTGCTGGTTGCGCCGCCCGTGGTTCTCGGCGCGATGCGCAAGAAACTGCACAAGGAGGTCTCTGACAAGGTCACCGCGGAGATCCCCAAGACCCTGACGAACCACGCAATTTTCGATATCGAGACGTTGCTGCAGGCAGCCTGATCGCAGCACCGGGCTACCCGTGCTCCCGCCACCGGAGTGGCTCGGGACAGAACATCTTCTCGCATCATCCGTTCCTGACGCCGGCCGGTTTGGCCGGCGTCAGGTTAATTGCTCTTTCGCGGTCGATTTCGTCGCCTTGCGGGTTGCATCATCGCCGCCCCATCCACCATATTGGAAAAGTGCCGGCCTAGGCGGGCGCACATCCGACATCGTTGTTTCGAAAGGCGCTCCATAGACAATGCCGCATGACACGCCCCTTATCGCCACCATCGTCGCCGGTCTGGGGCTGGCTTTTGTCTTTGGCGCCCTCGCCAATCGTTTCCGAATACCGCCGCTGGTGGGATACCTGATCGCCGGCGTGCTGGTCGGGCCGAACACGCCCGGTTTCGTTGCAGATGCCGGCCTGGCCAATGAACTGGCCGAGATCGGCGTTATCCTGCTGATGTTCGGCGTCGGCCTCCACTTCTCGCTGAAGGACCTTCTGTCCGTCCGCGCCATTGCCGTGCCCGGGGCCATCGTGCAGATCGGCTTTGCCACAGCACTGGGCGCCGGACTGGCCTGGATACTCGGCTGGTCGATGGGCGCCGGCCTGGTCTTCGGACTCGCCCTTTCCGTCGCCTCGACCGTGGTGCTGCTGCGTGCCCTGCAGGAACGGCGATTGATCGAGACGGAACGCGGCCGCATCGCCGTCGGCTGGCTGATCGTCGAGGATCTGGCCATGGTGCTGGCGCTGGTGCTGCTGCCGGCACTTGCCGGCGTGCTCGGCGGTCAGGAACAGGCGGACGTGCACTCAAGCGGGCTCCTGTCGCTTCCGGCCAGCTATGGCATCTGGGGCGTCGTTGGCATCACGCTGGCCAAGGTCGCCGCCTTCGTGGTTGTCATGCTGGTGGTCGGCCGCCGGGTCATTCCCTGGATCCTGCATTATGTCGCCCATACGGGGTCGCGCGAGCTGTTCCGTCTGGCCGTACTGGCCATCGCGTTGGGCGTTGCCTTCGGCGCGGCAAAACTGTTCGGCGTGTCGCTGGCGCTGGGCGCCTTCTTTGCCGGCATGATCATGAGCGAATCCGAGCTCAGCCATCGCGCCGCCGAAGAGTCGCTGCCGCTGCGCGATGCCTTCTCGGTGCTGTTCTTCGTCTCGGTCGGCATGCTGTTCGATCCGTTCAGCCTGATCAGCAATGGCTGGCCGATCCTGGCGACGCTGGTCATCATCGTCATCGGCAAGTCGCTGGCGGCGTTCGTCATTGTCCTTGCCTTCGGCTATCCGATCGCCACGGCGCTGATGATTTCGGCGAGCCTTGCCCAGATCGGCGAGTTCTCCTTCATCCTGGCCGAACTCGGGGTCGGTTTGAATCTGCTGCCCGAACAGGGGCGAGACCTGATTCTGGCAGGTGCCATCCTGTCGATCGTGCTCAACCCGCTGATGTTCATGGCCATCGACCGCATGAAGCCGTGGCTCGACAAGCGCGCCGCGAAAACCACGCCGCCCGCCGAGGCAAAGCCCCTCGGTCCGGCGACAGAGCCCGGCCAGGTGGCCTCGGTCGCAGCGGCCATCGCGAAGGAAGACGGCCCGCCGCCCAGGACCACGCTCAGCAACCACGCCATCCTGATCGGCTACGGCCGTGTCGGCGGCCTGGTGGGCGCGGCGCTGAAAGAGGCCGCCCTTCCCTTCCTCGTCGTCGAGGACGCCGACAAGACACTGGCGCGGCTAAAGGCCGACGGCATCGAAACGGTAGCCGGCAATGCGGCCAATGCCGAAGTGTTCGCGGCCGCCAACCCGGAAGGCGCCAGCCGGCTGATCCTTGCCATCCCCAATGCCTTCGAGGCCGGTCAGATCGTGCTGCGGGCTCGCGCCGCCAATCCGAGGATCAACGTCGTTGCCCGCGCCCATTCCGATGCCGAGGTTGAGCATCTCAAGGGGCTCGGCGCCAACACGGTGATCATGGGCGAGCGAGAGATCGCGCGCGGGATTGTCGAGGAAGTGCTTGGGCAAAAGCAGGTTTTACAGCCCGAGGCAGCCGAGCCGTCCGCGGCATGAGCTCAGCCTGAACCAGGCCAGGCCCGCTTAATCAGGCGACGAATGCAGAACCGCCATTCTGTGCGATGCTGCCGAGATACCGCGCCGGCGGCTTGCCGAGCGCCTTTTTGAACATGGTGATGAAGGCTGTGACGGACTCATAGCCGAGATCGCCCGAGACCCGCTGAACGGTTGCGCCCGACGCAAGCTCCCTTATCGCAACGATCAAGTGCAATTGCTGGCGCCAGCGGCCGAAGCTCAAGCCAGTCTCTTTCACGACGAGACGAGCAAGGCTGCTCTCGCTAAGCGCAACGCGTCTGGCCCATTCCGCCAGCGTGCTGCGATCGGCAGGATCTTGCGCCAACGCTTCGGCGATCCGCCTCAAGCGTGGCTCTGATGAGATCGGCAGGTGCAGTTGTTGGACAGCCATGCGCGGCAGTTCGGCAAGCAGCATCCTGGTCAAGAGGTCGCCCCTAGCCTCGCCATCATCCACGCAATCGGACAGTTCGATGATCAGTTCGCGCAGCAGCGGCGAGATCGCAAGCGTGCAGCACCGATCCGGCAGATCGGCGGCTCCCGGCTCGATATAGACGAAGAAAATCCGGGCATTGGCTGTCGCGACATTGCTGTGTTCCATGTCGCCGGGAATCCAGACACCGCAATGAGGCGGCACCATCCACAGTCCACTGGGAACATGGCATGTGACGCCGCCTCCGAGCGCGAAAACGAGCTGGCCCTTGCGGTGCCGATGGAAGGCGACCTCCGCCCGGCTGTCAGGGACATCGACCCGCACCGCGATCACCGGCGCGGAAAGCTCATCCACATCGAAATTGGGCCAAGGGTAGCGAAGCGGCTGTCTCATGCTGACTGTTTTTAGCGATTAAATGCCATGATAGCTAAATTATTTTACGGGCGAAGTCGATATCTGATCGGTCAGCGCTACGCACCCCATGGCGGGCATGACCCGCGACCGCGATGGGCGCTCGGCCTGCCGTGGCTCCAGGAGGGGCCGGCGTCCACGAACCAGAAGGTACGCTCCCAATGCTCGCCCTAGTCATGTCTCCCGACAGCGCCACCGGACTGATGCTCACCAAGGTCGAGGATCCTCGGCCCTCGGCGAATGAGGCGCTGGTATCGGTCCACGCAAGCTCCTTGAACCGTGGCGAACTGCGCCTTCTCACCATACGCCCGGAGGGCTGGATCCCCGGTCAGGACGTCGCTGGTATCGTCGAACGTGCCGCAGCTGACGGCTCCGGGCCTGCGAAGGGCGCCAGGGTCGCGGCTTTGGTCGATCAGGCCGGCTGGGCCGAACGTGTCGCCGTCCCGACCGACCGTCTCTCCGTCCTGCCGGATGAGGTCAGCTTCGTTTCAGCGGCCACGCTTCCGGTCGCGGGCACGACGGCGCTGAGGACTTTGCGCCATGGCGGCGATCTGGCCGGACAGCGGGTCCTGATCACCGGTGCCAGCGGTGCGGTCGGTCGTTTCCAGATCCAGATCGCCCGCGGTCACGGCGCCTCGGTGACCGCGATCGCCGCCGCGAGACATGCCGGGGATCTTCGTGATCTTGGCGCCGAGCAGGTCGTGGAGGCGATCGAACTCGCCGAGGGGCCGTTTTCGCTGATCACCGAATCGGTCGGCGGCCAAAGCCTCGCTCATGCGATCGAACGGGTCGCGCCTGGCGGCACCATTGTCATGTTCGGCTCGAGCAGCGGCGAACTCACCCCCATCGGATTCCGCCAGTTCGTCCCGGATCACGAGGGGGCAAGGCTTCAGACGTTTGCCTACTACACGTCCGGTCCCGACATCGGCGCCGACATCGCCTCGCTGCTCGCCCTGGTCGCGGCTGGCCGGCTGGAAACGCGCGTGGCCATGACCATGCCATGGACGGACATCGCCCGGGCACTGGACGCACTGCGACAGCGCAGCTTCAGCGGCAAGGCCGTTCTCACCATGGCTGGATAAGGGATCTTGGCCTGAACCCGATCGGCTCAGACGTGCTGGCCGCCATTGATGTGGATCTCCGAGCCGGTCACATAGGACGCCTGCTGCGAGCACAGGAAGTAGATGATGTCGGCGACCTCCGCCGTGGTGCCGAGCCTTCTCAGCGGGATCGTCTCGACGATCTTGTCCGTGCCCGGCGACAGGATCGCCGTGTCGATCTCGCCCGGCGCGATCGCATTGACGCGAATGCCGTGCGGGCCGAAATCATGCGCCATCTCGCGCGTCAGTGAGCCGAGAGCCGCCTTCGAGGTCGCATAGGCCGTACCGGCGAAGGGATGCACACGCGTTCCGGCGATCGAGGTGACGTTGACGATCGAGCCCTTGGCAGCGGCCAGTTCCTTGAAAAGCCCCCGCGCCAGCATGATCGGCGCGAAGAAATTGACCTGGAACACGTCACGCCAGACATGCATCGGCGTGTCGATCGAGTTCATGCGGCTGTTGCCGTCCTTCAGCTTCGGCGAAATGCCAGCATTGTTGACCAACGCGTGCAACTGGCCGCCATGCGCTTCCAGGCGATGTCTGATCTCGGATACGGCGATGCCGACATCTTCCTGGTCGGCGAGATCGACCTTGATATGGTCTTCCGGCCCTGCCGGCCACGGGCAATCCTCGGCGAAAGCCTGGCGCGAGCACGTGATGACGCGCCAGCCCTCGCGCGAAAAGCGCTTGACGGTCGCATGGCCAATGCCCCGGCTGGCACCGGTCAGCACGATGATTTTTCTGGTGTCGGGTTCAGCCATGTCAAAATCTCCGGGCGGAGATGTAGCCGAACACGGCAGCGGTGGCGAGGGGCGGATTGACGCCTCGTGGGAAAGGACCCCGCGCCTCAAACCTTTGTTTGATGCAAGTCGTTTCCCCAAAACCGCAGAGCACTTTTGGGCGACATGCCTTTAGCCGCCACCAAGAATGTCGAGGATCGAAGTCTTGCGTTTCTTCGTCGGTCCGCCGACATCGCCGGGCGGCACAGGGTGCTTGATCGACGCCGTGGCGCCATTGTCCTCCGGCATGTTCAGGCTATCGGCATCGACCGTCTGGGCAGGACGCACGGCGCGGACCGGCTGGGTAACCGGTGCGGGGGGCTGCGGCGCGGGTGCCGTCAGTTGGCCGGCGGACGCGGACGGAACCGGGGCCACCTGGTTGTTGTCGACCGAGGGTATATCGTCGGGCACGGCAGTGTCGGCGGGCGTCGACTTCCATGTTCCAGGCAGCGGCCGTACCGGTACACCCTCATGCGCGGCGACCATGAACTCATGCCAGGCCTGTGCCGGCAGCGCGCCGCCGGTCACCTTCTTCATGGCGCTGCCATCGTCATTGCCGAACCACACGCCCGTCGTCAGGTTGGCGGTGTAGCCGACGAACCAGGCGTCACGCGAATTCTGGCTAGTGCCGGTCTTGCCCGCCGCCGGCCAGGCGAAAGCCGCCTTCTTTGCCGAGCCGAACTCAACCGTGCCCATCATCATCGAGTTCATCATGCCAACGACCTCAGGGCTGGCAACGCGCGGCGCGTTGTCGTCATGGTTCTCGTAGAGCACCTTGCCGTCGGTCGTCGTCACACGGCGGATGAAGTGGATATCGGGCTTGTAGCCGCCATTGGCGAAGGGGACATAGGCCGATGTCAGCTCCAGTGGCGTCACCTCGGAAGTGCCGAGCGCGATCGAGGTGTTGGCCTGCAGGTCGGACTGGATGCCCATGCGGTGCGCCACCTCGACCACCGTGTTCGGGCCCACTTCCATGGTCAACTGGGCCGCCACCGAGTTCAAGGACTTGGCCAGCGCCGTTGCCAGCGTCACCTTGCCGAAATACTTGCCGCCGTAATTGTCGGGTGTCCAGTTGCCGATCTTGATCGGCGCGTCGTTACGGATGCTGTCGGGCGTACGGCCAGCCTCGAGCGCCGCCATATAGACGAATGGCTTGAACGCCGAGCCCGGCTGCCGGCGCGCGCCCGAGGCGCGGTCGAACTGGCTGCTGGCATAGTCATAGCCGCCGACCATGGCGCGCACCGCGCCGGAATTGTCGATCGACACCAGCGCGCCCTGGCTGACATTGAGCTTCTTGCCGCTCTCGTCGATGAGACGGCGTATGGATTGTTCGGCGAGCTTCTGCAGGGTCAGATCGACCGTGGTGTCGACGACGATGTCGCCGCGCACGTCACCGATCAGGTCCGGCAGTTCTTCCATGACGGTGTCGGCGACATAATTCTCCGAGCCCGTCCAGTAGGACGGCGCGCGCGTCGCCGGCGCGCTCATCGCCGAAGCCATCTCCTTGGCGCTGATCTTGCCCTCGTCGCGCATGGCCGCGAGCACGAGCTGCGAGCGCTCCTCGGCGGCCTTGGGGTCGCGCGCCGGCGACAGCCGCGACGGCGCCTTCAGGAGACCGGCAAGCAACGCGGCTTCCGACAGCGTGACATCCCGCGCGCTCTTGCCGAAGTAACGGCGCGACGCCGCTTCAACGCCAAAGGCGCCCGAGCCGAAATAGACCCGGTTGAGGTACATTTCGAGGATCTGGTCCTTGGTGTGCTTGTGCTCCAGCCATAGCGCCAGCAGCACCTCCTGCACCTTGCGCTCCAGCGTACGGTCGGGCGTCAGGAACAGGTTCTTCGCCAGCTGCTGGGTCAGGGTCGAACCGCCCTGCGAGAAATGTCCGCCCAGCAGATTTGTCACCATGGCGCGCGACAGGCCGATCGGATCGACGCCGAAATGCGAGTAGAAGCGGCGATCCTCGATGGCGATGACGGCTTCGGGAATATAGGGCGACATTTCATGCAGGCCGACCGCCTCGCCGCCACTCATGCCGCGATTGGCAAGCAGCTTGCCGTCGACCGCGACGATCTTGATGTTGGGCGCGCGGTCCGGAATGGACCATGTCGTGGCCGCCGGCATTTTCGCGCCATAGTAGATGACGAGACCGGCGACGGCGATGCCGCCCCAGATGGCCAGCACGAAGCACCAGTAGAACAACCGGCCGAGCACGCCGAACAGGCCGCGCCGGCTCCGGCCGCGTCCGCCACGCGAGGCTTTGCCCTTTGCCGGCTTACGCTTTGCGGGAGCTTTGCGGCTGCTCGGCACGACGCGATCCTCCTCGCTCACCGAAAGGCCGGCCGAGGGTTTCGCCCTGGACGATCCCTCGAAGCTGGGTTCGATGCGGTCTTTGCGGTTCGCCATGCGTTGCGCTGTCTGTCCCGATGCCTATGGCGATCCGATTGGAGAGTAGATGCGGCGGTTTAAAGGCGCGTTAAGCGTGAAAAGTTTGAAGCGTTTATGTGTCAATTGCATGCGACCCGCCGTTATCGGCCGGGCCGCAGGGAGACCTTGAGAACCGCCGTTCAACAGCCGCGCCATGATTTGATCGTAGAAGTGCATGCTTGCACCCAGGTATCGCGAACCTTCATGGGAGAGATGGGCGCCGTCGCGATAGATCATGACATCGCCGTCCCGGATCTTACAAAACGTCTCGCCGCACAGGAAATCGTCGAGATTGATGACCTTGTATTGGCTGCTGAAACTGTCCAGCATCCTGCGTACATTCGCACCCGACTCGCGCACATCGGTGATGGATGGTTCACATCCCCGGCCGTTTGTGCCCAGCCATCTCGATCGCACCAGACACCCGCCTATGTCACTGCCATCGATCGGGACCGGTGAAACCAGAACGGGAGTGATCCCCAGTCCGGTCAGCCAGTCGAGAGTGGCCTTGAGGCGGTCCCTGGCGAACTCTTTGTCACTTCTCAAATCGGTTCGAACGTCACATCTGGTGCATCGGGCCCGCCCGCTTGCCGCAGCAGGGTGACAAGCTGATCGCGCCTGTCGGCCGGCTGCTTTCGCCAGTTGGAGGCGTTCGTCACATGCAGCCAGCCATCAACCGACATGAAAAAATCTTCGTGCCGGTCATGGCCTTCGCCGAAGTGCAGCAACTTGTTTTCCGTGAACCGGACCAGCGCCGGATCGATCGAGCGGTACAGCAGCGGCCAGTTGCCACCCCCGGAATCCATGTGGAATTTGTAGCTCGGCGCGAAATCCAGCCGCCGCCGCAACAGGCTTCCCTCGAAAAAAGAGAAGGCCGGCCACAGGAACCAGCCGCCCGGCGTCGGCGTGTCATGCCGCACGCTGCCGTAGATGCTTTTGTCCTTCAGCCGTTCACGGATCGAAAAAGGTTCTGTCGGAAAGATATCATGGTCGATGAAACCGAAGAGCTTCGGGCTGAACCCAGCAATGAAATTCCGCACGATCCAGTTGAGCGCCTGGCCGTGTGATCTGCTGACGACCAGCCTGTTCCTCGGCAACGCCACGTAGGGGACGTGCAGGCGGCGGCAGAGGTCGCGGATTGCCTGCCTTGCCTCGTCCTTCTTGCTGTTGTCGAAGACGATGTAGCTCTCGTGCTCGGCCAGATATCGGCGCACGAGATGGATTTGCCATTCGATCACGTCGGGGCGGTTGAAGGCCACGGTGGCGATGACCGCATCGCGGAACGCCTGCTCTCGCCCCTGCAATTCGCTGACCGGAGCCGATGTCCTCAAGAAGCGGAATGTCCGCCAATGATAGCGCAACCAGGCCGCGCGCCTCGGCGGCCTGTTCAGCCGCTCCCATTCCGCAACGGTAATTCGGGGTGGACTGTCTCCCTCCGGCGCGTTGGAAGCCCCCATATCGAGCTCCTGCATCCGCTGCAAAGGCAGCCTAGTTCTGCTGGATCGAAATGCCCTTGTCGTCGATCTTGAGTTCGACACCCTTTGGCTTGCTTTCCTCGCGATAGACATAGATGCCGAGCGCGATGACCGCGACAACGAGCGCGCCAACGACGAGATAGAGAGTGTTCTGCTTCATGGCGCGCCCCTATATTGATTCGATCTTGAGCCTCAGGCTCGTCTGACCAGTCTGACCAGCAGAAGCAGGATTATGGCGCCGATCGTTGCATGGATGATGGCGGCGATAATTCCACCGCCAATAGCAAAACCTATCCTTGGGAACAACCAGCCGGCGATCAGCGCACCGACAATACCGACGACGATGTTGCCGAGCAGGCCGAAGCCGTACCCTGCGACGATGAGACCGGCGAGCCAGCCGGCGATGGCACCAATGATGATGAAGACGAGAAGGCTTTCAATACCCATAGAGCGTTCCTCCGAGCAAAAGCGCGACAGCGGAGCGGAAGGCCCCGAATCGGCCTTGATATCAACGACTTCAGGCTATTCGAAAGCAGTCGATCCCGCCAGCGACCCGCTCATTGGTCGTCATCGCTCGATGCCGGCCGCCAACTGGTCGGCTCAACCTTCTTCTGCGTATGGCTGTCGGTATAAACCCACCAGCCGTCGTCGCGGTATTGCGCGAGGGATTCGTTGATCACGCCGTCGCTGTCCTTCCACTGGACAGTGACCTTGGAGCCGTCCTTCGGCGCGGTCGATATCGGCTTGCGGTCTGCCATTTCATCCCCTCCATGAGCCGACAGAACGCGGCGGACGGCGCCCTGGTTCCTGATGCAAAGAGCCTTTTCCCAGAAGGCCGCTTCTATCAGCTGTGTGCGAAGATATCTTCTTCCGCCCAGCCCATGAGGTCGAGTTTGGCACGCGTCGGCAGGAAGCGGAAGCAGGCATCGGCTTCCTTGGCGCGGTTTTCGCGCGCGAGCCTCCCCGCCAGGACGTCGCGCAGCCGGTGCAGGTAAAGCACGTCGGAAGCCGCATATTCGAGTTGCTCGGGCGACAGCGTCTCGGCTGCCCAGTCCGACGACTGCTGCGCCTTTGACAGGCCGACGCCCAGAAGTTCGTTGCAGATATCCTTCAGCCCGTGCCGGTCGGTGTAGGTACGGGTCAGGCGGGACGCGATCTTGGTGCAGAACACCGGCTCGGGCATCACCCCGAAAGCGTTGTAGAGCACGGCGAGATCGAAACGGCCGTAGTGGAAGAGCTTCGTCACATTGCGGTTCTTGAGCAGGCTGACGAGGTTCGGCGCCCTCTTCTGCCCGGGCGCGATCTGGATGACGTCGGCCGTGCCGTCACCCGGCGAGATCTGCACGACGCAGAGCCGGTCGCGGTGCGGGTTGAGCCCGAGCGTCTCCGTGTCGATGGCGACCGCCCCGACATTGTAGTGCGCGAGATCGGGCAGGTCGTTTTTGTGGAAACGGATATCGGCCATTGTATTCTCCGGTGACGGCCCGCGGCGGCCCGCGCTATCGATACGCAAGCACGCCGCGGAACTTGAATTCGCGCCCGTCCTCGCCGCGATCCGCTGAAAAATCAACAGAAAGTTGATTCCGTGCCGCTCAGCGGGTCAAGGCCTCCAGGATGCGCGCCCACGAGCGCTGCCCCTTGTGGAAGGAACTCATCTCGTACTTCTCGTTTGGCGAATGGATGCGGTCGTCGTCCAGGCCGAAACCGACCAGCAGCGATTCCATGCCGAGATAGGTCTGGAAATCGCCGACGACGGGGATGGAGCCGCCGCTGCCCGTTGTCACCGCCGGCTTCGGCCATTCGTCGGACAGCGCGTTCTTGGCCTTGGCCAGGAACGGCGAGTCGTAGGAAAGCTGGATGGCCGGCGAGCCGCCATGCGGATGGAACTCGACCGAACAGTCGGCGGGAATGCGCTCCTCGACGAATTTCTGGAAGGCGGCACGGATCTTCTTCGGGTCCTGCTTGTGAACAAGGCGGAACGACACCTTTGCCGAGGCCTCCGCCGCGATCACCGTCTTGAAACCTTTACCGGTGTAACCGCCGATGATGCCGTTGAACTCGGCCGTCGGCCGCGCCCAGGTCAGTTCCAGCACCGAGCGGCCTTTTTCACCCGACGGGATCGACAGACCGACGGGCCCCAGGAAGGTCTCGGCCGTCTCGCCAAGCGTCTCCCATGACTTCAGGATCTGCGTGGGCGTCTCCTCGACGCCGTCATAGAAGCCTGGGATGGTGATGTGGCCATCCTTGTCGTGAATGTCGGCCAGGACCTTCGCCAGGATGCGGATCGGGTTGGCGGCGGCACCGCCATACAAACCGGAGTGCAGGTCGCGATCGGCTGCCTTGACCGTGATCTCCTCGCCAACCAGCCCGCGCAGACCGACGCAGATCGACGGCGTATCGCGGTCCCACATTCCGGTGTCGCAGACCAGCGCGAAGTCGGCCTTGAGTTCTTCAGCATTGGCTTCGAGAAACGGCTTCAGTGACGGCGAGCCGGATTCCTCCTCGCCCTCGAACAGGATCGTGACCCGGCAGGGCAGATTGCCATGCACCTGCTTCCAGGCGCGGCAAGCCTCGACGAAGGTCATCAACTGGCCCTTGTCGTCCGCGGAGCCGCGCCCGGTGATCACCTTGTGGCCGGGTTCGATCTCCTTGACCGAGGGCGCGAAGGGGTCGCTTTCCCACAGCTCGATCGGATCGACCGGCTGGACGTCGTAATGACCGTAGAACAGCACATGCGGCGCGCCCGCCGGTCCCTCGTGATGCGCAACCACCATCGGGTGGCCGGGCGTGTCGCGGACGCTGGCATCGAAGCCGATCAGATTGAGTTCGGAGACCAGCCATTCCGCCGCCTTGCGGCAGTCGCCGGCATAGGCAGGGTCGGTGGAAATCGACTTGATCCTGAGCAGGCCGAACAGGCGTTCCAGGCTCTGGTCGAGGTTCTTGTCGAGACGGTCGAGGACGGGGGAAACTGCGGACATTGTTGCGAGCCTTTCGATTCAGAGGCCGAACCGTAAAGGCAGAGCGCGCAAACGAAAAGCCGTGATCATTGGACCACGGGGACGAACAGCCGTCGAAAGGCAAAAAAATGCCGCCGTGGTGGAGGGGGAACCACGGCGGCTTTTTACTCGAAACGATGCGGCAGCCCGGAGAGGGGGGATAGGCTGCCGCAATGTCCGGGATAGGCGGGGGACGGGCCTTGCTCCGGACTTCGGCGAAAACTGCCGATGACGTTTATCTGTGTCTTTGAACGTGGCGATTCAAGGGCGCGAAAATTACAAGTTTGTAACATGGGCGTGAGCGGATGGCGGCTGCCGGCGTGCATCGACCGATCTGTCAGGGTGTTTCCGTAACAGCCATTTGCAACCGCCTTTGGCATGGACCGCGACGCCGCGCCGCGCTATCCCTGCCGGCATGAAAAAAGGCGATCATCTCTTCCTTGTCGACGGCTCCGGCTACATCTTCCGCGCCTATCACGCGCTACCCCCGCTGACGAGAAAATCCGACGGATTGCCGGTGGGTGCGGTCTCCGGCTTCTGCAACATGCTGTGGAAGCTGATGCTCGATGCCCGCAACACCGATGTCGGCATCGTTCCCACGCATTTCGCCGTCATTTTCGACTATTCGTCCAAAACCTTCCGCAATGAACTCTACCCCGAATACAAGGCCAACCGCTCGGCGCCGCCGGAAGACCTGATCCCGCAATTCGGCTTGATCCGCCAGGCGACCAGGGCGTTCAACCTGCCCTGTGTCGAGATGGAGGGGTTCGAGGCCGATGACCTCATCGCCACCTATGCAAGGCTCGCCCGTGAAGCGGGCGGCGACACCACCATCATCTCCTCCGACAAGGACCTGATGCAGTTGGTTGGCGACACGGTCGGCATGTACGACCCGATGAAGGATCGCCAGATCAGCATTCCCGAAGTCATCGAGAAATGGGGCGTGCCGCCGGAAAAGATGGTCGACCTGCAGGCGCTGACCGGTGACTCCGTCGACAACGTGCCGGGCGTTCCCGGCATCGGCCCGAAGACGGCGGCGCAGTTGCTCGAACAGTTCGGCGACCTCGACACGCTGCTGGCCCGCGCCGGCGAGATCAAGCAGGACAAGCGCCGGGAATCGATCATCGCCAACGCCGACAAGGCGCGCATCTCGCGCCAGTTGGTGACGCTGAAGGACGACGTGCCGGTCACGGAAGGCCTGGATGATTTCGTTCTGCACGCGCCGGACGGACCCAAGCTCATCGGCTTCCTCAAGACCATGGAATTCACCTCGCTGACCCGGCGCGTCGCGGAAGCAACAGCAACCGAGGCGGGCGACGTGCAGGCTGTAGCGGTAACCGTCGAGCGCGCCGATGCCGCGCATGGACCCGATGTCGGTTCAGGCACTGCTGCCGGCCAATCGGTTCCCGGAGCCCAGGCGTCTGAGGATAGCCAGGCGGCGACGGCATCCGGCGCAGCCACGGCAAAGCAGGGCGACACGCCTTCGCTTCTTTCGGCCTTTCGCCTTGAGCGCGCGGCCACCGGCAAGATCGATACGGCAGCCTATCATGGCATCCGCGACATCGCGGCCCTGAGGGCCTGGGTTGCCGAGGCGACCGAAGCCGGCCTCGCCGCCTTCGACGTCAGGGCGACATCATCCGATCCGATGCAGGCCGAACTGATTGGCCTGGCAATAGCCACGGCACCTGGCCGCGCCGCCTACATTCCCTTCGCCCACAAGAGCGGCAATGGCGACTTGCTCGGCGGTGGCGTGCTCGATAACCAGATTCCGCTTCGCGAGGCGCTGGCGGTTCTGAAACCGCTGTTCGAGGACAAGTCGGTTCTCAAGATCGCGCAGAATCTGAAATACGATCTTGTGATCATGAGCCGCTATGGCATCGACGTCGCGCCCTTCGATGACACGATGCTGATCTCCTACGTGCTCGATGCCGGCACCCATCATGGCCACGGCATGGACGCTCTCGCCGAGAAATGGCTTGGACACACACCGCTCCAGCTCAAGGATGTGACCGGCTCCGGCAAAAGCTCCGTCGGCTTCGACCAGGTCGACGTCGACAAGGCGACCGCCCATGCGGCCGAGGACGCCGATGTGACATTGCGGCTCTGGCGGGTGCTGAAGCCGCGGCTTGCCGCCAAGGGCCTGGTCTCCGTCTACGAGCGGCTGGAACGCCCGCTGGTGCCGGTGCTGGCGCGCATGGAACAGCGCGGCATCTCTGTCGACCGGCAGATCCTGTCGCGGCTCTCCGGCGAACTGGCGCAGGGCGCTGCCCGCCTCGAGGAGGAAATCTACCAGCTGATCGGCGAGCGCATCAACATCGGCTCTCCCAAGCAGCTCGGCGACATACTGTTCGGCCGCATGGGCCTGCCCGGCGGCTCCAAGACCAAGACCGGACAGTGGTCGACCTCGGCGCAGCTTCTGGAGGACCTCGCCGCCGAGGGCCACGAACTGCCCAGGAAAATCGTCGACTGGCGCCAGCTGACCAAGCTGAAATCGACCTACACCGACGCCCTGCCCGGTTTCATCCATCCGGACACGAAGCGCGTGCACACTTCCTACGCGCTTGCCGCCACGACGACGGGCCGTTTGTCGTCTTCCGATCCGAACCTGCAGAATATTCCGGTGCGCACGGCTGAAGGCCGCAAGATCAGGACGGCCTTCATCACCGACAAGAGCCACCGGCTGGTCTCGGCCGACTACAGCCAGATCGAATTGCGGGTGCTCGCCCATGTCGCCGAAATCCCGCAACTGCGGCAGGCCTTCGCCGACGGCGCCGACATCCACGCCATCACCGCATCGGAAATGTTCAACGTGCCAGTCGAAGGCATGCCTTCGGAAATCCGCCGCCGCGCCAAGGCGATCAATTTCGGCATCATCTACGGCATCTCGGCCTTCGGCCTCGCCAACCAGCTGTCGATCCCGCGCGAGGAGGCGGGCAATTACATCAAGAAGTATTTCGAGCGCTTTCCGGGCATCCGCGACTATATCGAGGAAACCAAGGCCTATGCGCGCGAGCACGGTTTCGTCGAAACGATCTTCGGCCGCCGCATCCATTATCCGGATATCCGCTCCTCGAACCCGTCGCTGCGCGCGTTCAACGAGCGCGCCTCGATCAACGCGAGGCTGCAAGGCACCGCCGCCGACATCATCCGCCGCGCCATGATCCGCATGGAGGAGGCGCTGGACAAGGCTGGCCTTTCGGCGCGCATGCTGCTGCAGGTCCACGACGAACTGATCTTCGAGACCGTAGAGGCGGAAGTCGAGGCGACCATACCGGTCGTGCGTCATGTCATGGAGAACGCGGCAATGCCGGCGGTGTCTATGTCGGTGCCACTGCATGTCGACGCCCGCGCCGCCAACAACTGGGACGAGGCGCACTGAGGCCTCGCCGCTTCGTCATCCTCGGGCGAAGCAAGGAACGAAGCGACGCAGCGCAGACCCTGGGATTAAGAATAGAAGCCTAGGCCGCCTTGGCGAGACACTTGGCGCAGATCCCACGGAACTCGATCACCGCCTTCTTGGCGGCGAAGCCAGTGGAGCGCACCCATTCGTCGAGCTTGTGGCCGACATCATGGTCGGAGAATTCGCTGACCTTTCCGCACGTGTCGCAGATGGCGAAGGCGGTCATCGAATGGCTGTGGTCGTGCGGCTCGGCGCAGGCGACGAAGGAATTGAGGCTTTCGAGCCTGTGCACGAAGCCGGATTTCACCAGCGTGTCGAGCGCGCGGTAGACCTGCAGCGGCGCGCGGAACCCCTGCTCACGAAGCTGGTCGAGCAAGGTGTAGGCGCTGAGCGGCCCGCTGGCGGCCTCGAGTTTCTCGAGCACGCACACCTGGTTCTTCGTCAGCACGTTCCTTGCCGCCATCATTCTGTTCCCAGCCCGTTGTCAGCCGCCTGCGCGCCCTTTCGGCACGCAAGCAATTCCCTTTCCAATCAGATAGCGACGAACAGGCTTTTTTGCCACTGTTTCTGCCGGGAAGACAATATCGTCGTCCCCGAGCCGGGCCGTTGGCTTCATGGAAGGCCGATATGAACGCAACCCGGTCGGACCCGCTTGCTTCATGGACGGTCAGTCGCGTTCCGCGGAAGCCGCCCACAGATTGATGTCGGACTCGCGCGCATAGGTGTCGATCTCGGCGAGTTCGGCATCGCCGAAGTCGAGCGCCTTCAACGCACCGACGCAATCCTCGACCTGTTCCGGCCGGCTGGCGCCGATCAGCGCCGAAGTCACCCGGCCCTTGCGCAGCACCCAGGCCAGCGCCATCTGCGCCAGCGTCTGCCCACGCTTGCCCGCGATCGCGTTCAGCGCCTTGATGTTGGCGATGGTCTTGTCGTTGATGAAGGCCGTGCTGAGCGATTTGCCCTGGGAAGCACGGCTGCCATCGGGGAGGCCGCCAAGATATTTGTTGGTCAACATGCCCTGAGCCAATGGCGAGAACACGATCGAACCGACGCCGAGCCCTTCCAGCGTGTCGAGCAGGCCGTCGTCCTCGACCCAGCGATTGAGCATGGAATAGCTCGGCTGATGGATAATGCAGGGCGTGCCGAGCCGCTTGAGGATATCGGCGGCCTCGCGCGTGCGCTGCGAATTGTAGGAGGAGATGCCGGCATAGAGAGCCTTGCCGGAACGCACCGCATGGTCGAGCGCGCCCATCGTCTCTTCCAGCGGCGTATCCGGATCGAAGCGATGCGAATAGAAGATGTCGACATAGTCGAGCCCCATGCGCTTCAGGCTCTGGTCGAGGCTGGCCAGCATGTATTTGCGCCCGCCCCATTCGCCGTAGGGACCGGCCCACATCTCGTAGCCGGCCTTCGTCGAGATGATCATCTCGTCGCGATAACCGGCGAAATCGGCGCGCAGGATCTCGCCGAAGGCGATCTCGGCCGAACCGGGCGGCGGGCCGTAATTGTTGGCAAGATCGAAATGGGTTATGCCGAGGTCGAAAGCCTTGCGCGCGATCGCCTGCTTGGTGCTGTGCGGCGTGTCGTCGCCGAAATTGTGCCACAGGCCCAGCGAAATCGCCGGCAGTTTCAGACCGGAGCGGCCACAGCGATTGTAGATCATGTTTTCATAGCGGTTTTCGGCGGGCGTGTAGGGCATCGGAAATCCTCGAATGAATGCGAGCCGGGCTGTTGCCACCGCGCCAAGGCGATGAGTCGGCTCTTCCATTCTCCCTTACCCCCTCCCCGCGAGAACGGGGAGAGGGTTGAGGCACATCGCCTATTTCTTCTTTACCAGCAACTCCTTGGCAGCCTTCACGCCAAGTGCCGCTGGACGCTCGCAGGTCGTCTGCATGGCCACGAACTTGCCGGTCTCGCCCGAGCGCAAAATGCCGGTCATGACATCGACGGCGTGCAGCGCCAGGTCCATCGAGCAGCGGTGCGGCCGCCCCTCGACGATCGCCAGCGCCATGTCGGCGAGACCGGCGGTGCGGTAATTGGCCATCATGCCATGCCCGTGCATCTCGTTGGGCACGCCCAGCGGGTGCTTCCATTTAGGCAGCTTTTTGACCGGCTTGTCCGCTTCGGTGAAACGGACATCGCCACCGAAAAAGTTCGGATCGGGAACGAACACCGTGCCTTCCTCGCCGTAGAGTTCCATCGGCGCGTGGCCATGCGCCCAGACGTCCCAGCTGGCGTTGAGCGTGACGACCGCGCCATTCTCGAACTCCATCACACCGTGGATCGTCGTCGGCGTGTTGACCGGAACTTTCTCACCCGCGCGCGGCTTGGACGAGATGGTGCGCTCCTTGGCCGGGATCGAGGCGAAGGCCGCCACCTGCCTTACCGGCCCGATCAACTGGATCAGGTTGGTGATGTAGTAAGGTCCGACATCGAGCACCGGACCTGCGCCCGGCTGGAAGAAGAAGTCCGGATTGGGGTGCCAGTGCTCCATGCCGTGACTCATCACATGGCAGGTACCGCTGGTGATCTTGCCGAGCCTGCCGGTATCGATCAGGTCGCGCACCAACTGATGGGCGCCGCCGAGGAATGTGTCGGGCGCCGAACCGATGCGCAGACCTTTGGCTTCGGCGCGTTTCTTGAGGTCGAGCCCTTCCTTGACCGACAGCACGAAAGGCTTTTCCGAATAGACATGCTTGCCGGCGTCCAGCACCTGCTTCGACACCTCATAGTGAACAGCGGGAATGGTCAGGTTGACGATGATGTCGATATCGTCTGCCTTGAGCAGATCGTCGACTGTTTCTGCACGCAGCTTGAATTCCTTCGCCCGCGCCTTCGCAGCCTCCATGTTGATGTCCGCGCAGGCGCGCATCTCGATGCCGCGAAACAGCGGCGCCAGCGAAAAATACGCTTTCGAGATGTTGCCGCAGCCGATGACGCCAATGCCAAGTTTCTTTGCCATGCTGGTTGCTCCTAGTAGGCCTTGGCGGCTGCGATCGAACGGCGCGCGAAGCGCTCGATGTCGTTGGGATTGTCCTGTTCCATGACGTAGTATTTGGCGGCGCTCCTTGCGCGCAGCGCCTTGATCAGGGCGGCCCAGTCGATGGTGCCGTGGCCGACATCCGACCAGCCATCCTCGTCAGCCCCCTCGCCCGGCTTGGCGATGTCCTTCACATGCACGGCGCTGATGCGCTTGCCATGCTTCTCGATCCAGGGCAGCGGATCATCACCGCCGCGCACAACCCAGGCGACATCCATCTCCCAGCCAATGTCGGGCGCGGCGGCGAAGATGAGATCCTGCGGCACCGATCCGTCGGCGAGTTTCTTGAACTCGAAATCATGGTTATGCCAGGCAAAGCCATAGCCTGCCTTCTTAGCCGCCTCGCCGACCTTCGCAAGGCGCTCGCCGAAACCGCGCCAGCCGGCGGCATCGGCCGGCCTCTGCTCTGCCACGAGATAGGGGCAGATGACCAGCTTGATGCCGAGTGCATCGGCTGTCTTGCGCACGCCGTCGAAATCGTTCTCCAGCGCGTCGATGGAGAAATGCCCGGTCGGCATCGCCAATCCGTTCCTGTCGAGTTCAGCGCGGAACGCCTTGGGATCGTCATAGACGCCGCCGAACCCTTCGACCTGGGTATAGCCGAGCTTGCCGAGCGTATTAAGCACGCCTTCCCAGGGTTGGAAGTTACGGGCGCTGTAGAGTTGGAATGACCAGTTCATCGTCTCTTTCCGTTTGCTTGGGGGATGGATGTTTTGGGAGTTACATGCGGTTGCCGGATTGGGTGTCGAACAGCGAAGCGCGGGCAGGATCGAAGCCGATCCTGATCGGATCGCCGTTGCGCAGCGTCTTTTCCGCCTCGACGCGGAAAGAAAAATTATGGCCGCCGAGCTTTGTCCACACCAGCGTGTCGGAGCCCATCGGCTCGACGATCTCGACCTCGGCATCGATAGCGAAGGGCATGGTATTCGTGGTCTCGCCAAAGGCCACATGCTCCGGCCTTATGCCGAAAACGCAGGGGCCCGGGCGGCTGCCGCTATCACCTTCGAAGGCATAGCGGTCCAGCGGCACCGCGACATTGCCGGTCTTGAAGACTGGACTGCCGTCCCCGTTCAGTTGACCGTCGAGGAAATTCATCGCGGGCGAGCCGAGGAAGCCGGCAACGAAGCGGTTGACCGGGCGGTTGTAGATCGTCTGAGGCGCATCGAGTTGCTGGATCACCCCGCCCTTCATCACCGCGATGCGATCGGCCAGCGTCATCGCCTCGATCTGGTCGTGGGTGACGTAGATCATGGTGTTCTTCAGCTTGCGGTGCAGCAGCTTGATCTCGACACGCAACTCCGCCCGCAGCTTGGCGTCGAGATTGGAAAGCGGCTCGTCGAACAGGAAGACATCGACGTCGCGCACCAGCGCCCGCCCGATCGCCACGCGCTGGCGCTGGCCGCCGGAAAGTGCGGCCGGCTTGCGTTGCAAGAGCGGTTCGATCTGCAGGATTTCGGCCGCGCGCGCGATGCGCTTGGCGATCTCGTCCCTGGGCGTGCCGGCGACGCGCAGCCCGAAGGACAGGTTCTTCTCCACCGTCATCTGCGGGTAGAGCGCGTAGGACTGGAACACCATGCCGATGCCGCGGTCCTTGGGCTCCTCCCAGGTGACGTTCTTGCCCTTGATGAAGATGCGGCCTTGCGAGACATCAAGCAGGCCGGCAATGCAGTTGAGCAAGGTCGACTTGCCGCAGCCCGAGGGACCGAGCAGCACGATGAACTCGCCGTCCGCGACATCGAGATTGAGGGTCCGCAGCACGGTCACGGCGCCGAAGCTCAGCGACAGGTCCTGGATCGAAACGCTGGTGCCCATCGCGATCAACCTTTCACCGCACCGGCGGCAATGCCCCGCACGAACAATTTTCCGGACACGAAATAGACGACCAGCGGCACCAGGCCGGTGATCAGCGTCGCGGCCATGTTGACGTTGTATTCCTTCACGCCCTGAACCGAATTGACGATGTTGTTGAGCTGCACCGTCATCGGATAGGTGTCGGGCTTGGTGTAGATGACGCCGAACAGGAAGTCGTTCCAGATGCCGGTCACCTGCAGGATGATGGCGACGACGAAGATCGGCAGCGACATCGGCAGCATGATGCGGAGATAGATGCCCCAGAAGCCGGCGCCGTCGACGCGCGCGGCCCGGAACAGTTCCTCCGGCATCGACGAAAAATAGTTCCGGAACAGCAGCGTCAGGATCGGCATCCCGAAGACCGAGTGCACCAGCACCAGGCCCCAGATGGAGCCGTAGAGGCCGATCTCGCGCAGCACGATGACGATCGGATAGATCATCACCTGATAGGGGATGAAGGCGCCGACGATCAGGATGGTGAAGAAGAAATCCGCGCCCTTGAAGCGCCAGTTGGCGAGCGCGTAGCCGTTGACCGAGGCGATGGCGATCGACAGGAACACCGACGGCACGGTGATGCGCACCGAATTCCAGAAGCCCCGCGAAAGCCCGTCGCAGTTGAGACCGGTGCAAGCGGTCGACCACGCCTTGACCCAGGGCTCGAAGGTGATCTCGAGCGGTGGCGAGAAGATGTTGCCGAGCCGGATTTCCGGCATGCCCTTGAGCGAGGTGACGACCATCACATAAAGCGGCAGGAGGTAGTAGGCCGCCACGACGAAAAGCGTGCCGTAGAGGAAAATGTTGCGGCGCGAGAACACGCGGCGCGGCTTCGGACCGTAGGGCCCGGTGACCTCCCGAAGGGCGCTGGCAGTAGTATTTGCAACGCTCATTTGCGCCGCCCGAATTCGAGATAGGCCCACGGCACGATGACGATGACCACCGAGAGCAGCATCATCGTCGAGGCGGCAAAGCCCTGGCCGAGATTCTGGGCGTGGAACATGTATTCGTAGACGTATTTGGCCGGCACTTCCGACGAGATGCCGGGACCGCCGCTGGTCTGGGCAACGACCAGGTCGTAGACCTTGACGATGCTGGCGGCGATGATGACCAGCGTGGTGATCAGCACCGGCCGCATCATCGGGATGATGATGAAGACGTACGTCTTCCAGGTGGGTATCCCGTCCACCCGCGCAGCCTTCCAGATGTCCTCGTCGATGCCGCGCAGCCCGGCCAGCATCAGGCACATGACCAGGCCCGTCCCCTGCCACAGCGCGGCGATCAGGATGCCGAAGATGACGATGCTGGAATCATAGAGCGGGTCGAAGGCGAAATTCTTCCAGCCGAGCTCGCGCACCACATGCTGGACGCCGAAATTCGGGTTGAGGATCCATTGCCAGACCAGTCCGGTGACGATGAAGGACAGGGCGAACGGATAGAGGAAGACGGTCCGGAACGTGTCCTCGAAACGGATTTTCTGATCGAGCAGCGCCGCCAGCAGGAAACCGATGATGAGCGAAAAGACCAGCATGCAGGCGCCGTAGATGGCGAGGTTCTCGACCGCGACCAGCCAGCGCGGCGTTACCCAAAGCCGGCGGTACTGGTCGAGGCCAACGAAATTCAGTCGCGGCAGCAGCCTGGAATCGGTAAAGGAATAGACGATCGTCCAGACCGTGCCGCCGAGGAAGATGACCAGCGCGTTGAGGATCATAGGGATCGACGCGATCTTGGCGTTGAGATTGCGAAACAAACGGCTGGGCCGCCTGACAGTCTGTTCGGTCATGGGATGCGCCTCACCGGATCGGATCGCGTTGCGGCTTCCCTCCGGCCCTCGCGAGAGGACCGGAGTGTCGATAGACGGGTCGTCAATCTGCCTTGGCGACGATGTCGGCGAAGCGCTTCTGCGCATCTTCGGGCGTCATCGTCGGCGTCGCGAAGAACTCGGCGAACAGGTCGTTGACCTGGGTCAGCGAATCCTCGGTCATCAGCTGGTTGGTGTCGGGAATGGTGTTGCCCTTTGCCAGGATGTCCAGGCCCTTCTTCATGCAGTCATTGGCTGCATTGAGATCGACATCGCCGCGCACCGGCAGCGAGCCTTTCTTCAGGTTGAAGGCAACCTGTGTCTTTGGCGACAGCATGGTCGAGGCCAGCACTTCCTGCGCCTTGGACTTTTCCGGATCCTTGAGCACAGGGAAGTAGAAGGAATCGCCGCCGGTCTGGATGACGGCGTTGACGCCGAGACCCGGCAGGCAGTTGTAATCCTTGCCGGCGACCTGGCCGGCGAGCTGGAATTCGCCCTGCGCCCAGTCACCCATGATCTGCCCGCCGGCCTGGCCGGTGATGACCAGATTGGTTGCCTGGTTCCAGTCCTGCACCTTGGACTTGGCCGACATCTTGCGCGCGTCATCGGCGGCCTTGAACACCTTGGCCACGTCCGGCCCGCCGGCGACCTTGGCATCCTTGTCGCCATAGACCTTCTTGTAGATGTCGGGCCCCCCGATCGCCACCATCAGCACCTGGAACGCGCCCGACGTCTGCCAGGCCTGCTGGCCGACGGCGAGCGGCACCTTGCCGGCCTTCTCGAGCGCGGGCGCGGCCGCGACAAACTCGTCCCAGTTCTTCGGCACCGGCACGCCGGCGTCGGCGAAGGCCTTGCTGGAGAGCCACAGCCATTGCCAGGAATGGATGTTGACCGGGATGCAGTACACCTTGCCGTCGACCGTGCATTCGGCCAGCAGGCTGGCCGGACGGATGACGTCCTTCCAGTGTTCCTTGTTGGCGAGATCGGTCAGGTCGCGCATGAGGCCAGCCTTCACCAGTTCCTCGGCCTGGCGGCCATGGTTGAACTGGGTGGCGCCCATCGGATCGCCGCCGGTGATGCGGCTGATCATGATCGGCCGCGCCGTATCGCCCGAGCCCGCGATGGCGCCGTCCACCCAATGATTGCCGGTGGCGTCGAACGCCTTGGCGAATTCCGCGACCGCCGCCGCCTCGCCGCCGGAGGTCCACCAATGGGTGACTTCCAGGTCCGTCGCCGCCGCCGGACCGGCGAACCGCAGCGCGGCCGTCGCTGCCAGCGCGGCAGTCGTGAGTTTGTATCGCATTTCGGTTCCTCCCAGAATCTGAAACGTTACAGATTTTTGATACGGCAATTGTTTTGGGTGTGCAACCCTCGGCCTGAAACCGGCTTGATATTTATTCGAGACGCGAACAAATTCATTCACCATGGATCCGCTCGGCGCGCTGCAATACGACATGATTCACCGCGAAATGATGCTGCAATGCACGAAATCCGGCAACAGGCGCTGACGAGGTGCGATTCCCCGCTGATTCCAAACGGTTTTCCTTTGCGGCTTTCCCGACCGGTTTTGCTTCCCGCCCCGATCCTTTGCTTGACAGCGGTGACAATCTGTAACGTTTCAGTATATTAGCGCCTTGTCAGGCGAGAGTTGTGTCCTGCGGCGATACCGGCGATTGCCGGTCCGCGCGCCGGCTGCTAATGCGCCTGACGAGGCGGGACGGATGGACAGGCACCAGGCGGACAAGGACGACGAAGCAGCGGCCCGGAACCGGCCGACGCTGAAGACGCTCGCCTTCATGACAGGGCTCGCCGTCACCACCGTGTCGCGCGCCTTGAAGGACGCGCCTGAAATCGGCGCCGAGACCAAACGGCGCGTCCAGCTTGTCGCCAGGCAGATCGGCTATAGGCCCAACCGTGCCGGCGTACGCCTGCGCACCGGCAAGACCAACGTCATCAGCCTCGTGCTCAACACCGAGCATGAGATCATGAGCTTTGTCTCGGACATCATCTACGGCGTCTCGGAAGTGATCGCCGACACGCCTTATCACCTGATCGTCACGCCCTATTCGCGCTCGCAGGATCCGCTGGACCCCATACGCTATCTGGTGGAGACCGGATCCGCCGACGGCGTCATCATCTCGCGCACGCAGCCGAACGACCCCAGGGCCCGCTATCTGCTGGAGCGCGGCATTCCCTTTGCCACGCATGGCCGTACCGATATGGGGCTCATCCATCCGTATCATGATTTCGACAATTACGCCTTCGCGACCGAGGCGGTACGCTGCCTGGCCGGCATGGGACGCCGCAGGCTGGCCTTGCTGGCGCCACCGGTCGGGTTGACCTATCACGGTCATACGGTGAACGGCTTCGCCGACGCATTGAGCGAGGCCGGCGCCAGCGAAATCCCGTTCAACACGGTTTCGATCGACCATTCCATCGATCAGATCAGGATGCGGACCGCGCAGGTCATGCGCCGTGAGAACCGGCCCGACGGTTTTATCAGCAGCGGCGCCGCCGCGACGCTCGCCATCGTCGCCGGCATCGAGGATGCAGGCCTCAAGCTTGGTCGGGACGTCGATGTCGTGTCCAAGCAGTCGTCGGACCTGCTGCACCTGTTCCGCAGGGAATTGCTGGTCGTCAACGAAGACTTCCGGCTGGCCGGCGCCGAACTCGCCCGTTCGGTGCTGGGCTGGATCGGCGGCGCGGCGCCCGGCACGCTGCAAAGCCTGAGCGTGCCGAGCGAAGTGCTCGCCGCTCGCCCTTAGCCTGGGTGCGTTGAGATTCAGGTCAGGCCGAGTCGAAAATGGCGTCTGTCGAGAACCGGAGCGCAGCGGACTTTTTGGTCCGTGAGCACCGGAAGCGCAGAAAGACGCCATTTGCAGGCCGGCATCACCCGAATATCAATGTACCTAGGCGGCCCCGCTGCCCCACGGACCATGGAACGCGCCCTGTTCGCCGATGCGCTCGAAGCCATGCGCGCCGAAGAAATCGCGCTGCGCCTGGATCAGGTTCGAGGTGCCGCGACCCTGGCGATAGCTGTCGAAATAGGCGAGCGCCGACGACAGCGCCGGCACCGGCGCACCGGCCTCCGATGCCTTGGCCACCACGCGCCGAAGCGACGGGTGCGCCTCCTGCATCATGGTGATGAAGGCCGGCGCCATCAGGAGATTGGTCGAGGCGCAGCCCTTGCCGAAGGCTTCGGCCATCGTGTCCAGCATCTGCGAGCGGATGATGCAGCCGGCGCGCCAGATCTTGGCGATGGTCGGCATCGGCAGGTTCCAGTTGAACTCCTTCGACGCGCCGCTCATCACAGCGAAACCTTGCGCATAGGCGGCGATCTTGCCGGCGAACAGTGCCAGTTCCAGATCGTGCAGCAACGCATCCTTGTCGCCGGAAATCTTCGTCACGCCGATATTGCCATAGGCTTTGTCGGCCGCCAGCCGCTCGTCCTTGATCGACGACAGCACGCGCGCGGCCACCGCCGCCTCGATCGCCGTCGCCGGAATGCCCAGTTGCTGCGCCTCGATCACCGACCATTTCCCGGTGCCCTTCTGGCCGGCGCGGTCGAGGATGATGTCGACCACCGGCTTGCCGGTCTTGGGATCGTCGGCGGCCAGCACCTTGGCGGTGATCTCGATCAGGTAGGAATTGAGCCGGCCCTTGTTCCAGTTGGAAAACACGGTGCCGATCTCTTTCGGCCCCATGCCGAGCCCGTCGCGCAGGATGCCGTAGATCTCGGCAATCATCTGCATGTCGGCATATTCGATGCCATTGTGGATGGTCTTGACGAAATGCCCGGCCCCGTCGGTGCCGAGCCACGCCGCGCAAGGCTCGTCCTTGAACTTGGCGGAGATGGCGGTCAGCACCTTCTCGACGCGCTTCCATGAGTCTTCCGTGCCGCCGACCATGATCGACGGGCCGTGGCGCGCGCCCTCCTCGCCGCCGGATACGCCCATGCCGATGAAGGTAAGGCCGGAGCCGGAAAGCTCTGAGAAGCGGCGCATCGTGTCGCGGAAATTGGCGTTGCCGGCGTCGATGACGATGTCATTCGCCGACAGGACGCCGCGCAGCGCCGCGATCTGTTCATCGACCGGTTTGCCGGCCAGCACCATGATGATGATCGGGCGCGGCGGCCGGATCGCGGCGGCGAGTTCCTCCAGGCTGTAGCAGGGAACCACCATGTTCTTCAACGCGCCGGCATTCTCGACAAAGGCGTCGGTGCGTGCCCTGGTGCGGTTGAAGACGGCGATGCGGTGTCCGTGCTCGGCGATGTTGAGCGCCAGGTTGGAACCCATCGTGCCAAGGCCGATCAGGCCGATTTCGGCTTTTTCCATCGTTTCTTCCCTGCTTTCGGATCTTGTTGTTGGAGCCCGTTGGGGCGATGCCCAATTTGCCCGCGATGATTGACGGGCCTTCGTGCCTGCGTCAACCGCCGCGCCACAAGCGGGCGATATAGAGCATCATGGCCTGATGTCGATGGGCGCCTCGATCTTCACGATCTCGAAGTCCGAGACCAGAATGTCGACCCGCGCCGTCCACCGGCCCGGCACCGGGATCACCAGCTTGTCGACGCGCCAGCTGCCATCGCCAGGCTTTGTTGCTGGCCGCTTGAGCGGCTCGATACCGGAGTCGGGTTTCGACAGCACCAGCGTCACCTCCTTGGCGTCGAGCGGCCCGAAGTCTCCGGTCATGATGATGATCGAGGCGGCAACCGGCCCGGCGTGGCCGGGCGCGATGCTGAGATCGGCCATCGCCTTCAACGCATGGATATGCACCGACGCCGGTTGCGAAGCGGCGATCGCCAGCGCACGCGGCGGCGGTGTGAAACGCCAACCGGCGGCAACGCCGAAAATGGCCAGCACGATCAGCATCTCAATGCCGGTCGAGCGGGCAAGGCTTCTTCGTGCTCCGGCGTCTTTGGCCTCGGCCGGGCCAGTAAGCCTCCAGCGGTTGAAGGCAGCGAGTGCGAAAAGGAAAAACAGCAGCGCAAGCTTGATAAGCAGCAGCCGGCCATAGGCGGTGTCGAAGAGAGCCGACGGTGCCTGCACCTGAATGACGGCCAGCACGATGCCGGCAACCGCCAGTACGCCCACGACGGGCAGGATCGTCCGCGAGAACCGGCGCAGGAATGGCCCAGCATCCGCCGACCCTCTCTTGAGGGCAAGGCCGAGCGGCACCAGTGCACCAGCCCAGAAAGCGATGCCAATGCCGTGCACGAACACCATCGGCCGCGTCAGCCATTGCGGCTCGGCCGCGCTGGCGTGACCGCTGGCGGCAAGGGCTGTGCCGACACTGGCGAGCCCGGCCAGGGCGAACAGCCTGGATGCGGCGCGCGGCCCTGCCACCGACAACAAGCCGAGCCCCAGCGCCATCAGCGCGATCAGCGCCGTCCAGCCGAAACTGGTTCCGAGCGCGGTCCGCCAGATGATCGGCCGCGCCAGCCGGGCGAATGGCGCGCCAAGCGCATCGAGCCCCTGAAATCCGATCGACAGGGGTGCCGCGACCAGCCCGCACAGGATGGCGGCGATGACGAAACGCTGGCCGGAACGGTCGTCCTGTGCGAGCCAGGCGAGCGCGAAAGCGCCGCCGACGCCAAGAAAGAGCCCAATATAGAGGGCGACCTTGCCGATCCATATCGCCGATCGCAGCCCCCAGTCGACGGGTTCGGACACCGCGGGCGGCTCGGTGGCCGCGCCGACGGAAAACAGCACCGAACCACCGACCGGATGGCCGTCGGCGGAAATCACCCGCCAACTCAGGACATGCGTGCCGCGCCCCAGCGTTCGCGGATTGTCGATTGTGACGGTCTGGTCGGTGAGACGGAAGGCGGTCAGGGCAACCGGCGTGCCGTCGGGCTTCACCAGCGTCAGCACCAGCGGCGACACCGGCTCGCTGAAGGTCAGCGAAAATTGCGCGGGGCTTTGTTCCAGCGCGGCGCCGTCAGCCGGCTCCGTCGTGATCAGCGCGGCATGGGCAAAAGCCCGCCCCGGCAGCATCGCAGCCGATAGCAATAGAAACGCCAGCAGCAGGCCGATAGTCACGCGCCCGATGCCAAGGCCGGTCATATGGGTTCTTTGCCGAAGGAATGCCGCGTTCATGTCGTTATCGCAAACAGGCGGCGCGCGCCGTTGACCGAAGCGCGCCGCCAAAGATCATTTCTTGGGCAGGAGCTTGATGCCGGGCGCCGGGGTCTCCAGCGCATCCTCGTCCTGGCCTGCCGCCGGGACCTCGATCCAGCGGTCGGCAGCGCCGTCGCATTCCTGCACAACAGGGAAATAGAGCTTCTGGCCGACGGGCAGATCCGCCGTCAACGTCCCGCGGAAAACGAACTCGTCGTAGAATTCATCCGGCAGATTGCCGCCGCTCCAGTCGACCTCCTTGACGCCGTCGGTCACGGCCTGACCATAGAGCTGGTAGGTCTTTTCGTATTTGCCCTTCTTGGTCTGCAGCGTCCAGCCGGGCTTCGGCATTGGCTTCACCGCGATCACCCCTTCCGGGATCTGCACACGCACGGCGGTCGTCGCCTTGCCGTCGCAGCCATGCGGCACGCGCAAAACCGCCTTGTAGGTGGAGCCGACAGCCGCTTCCTGCGTTTCAAGCGTGATGTGGGCGAAGGCGGTGCCTGTGCCGAGCACGAGCAGCGCGCCGGCCGCCAGAAGATACTTGTTCATGTTGGTCCCTCGGATTTCGAAATTTGTGATACCGGTCGGCGCCGTCAGTCGGCGTGATCCATTCCGCCCATCTCGCCCATGCCTTCCACGGCGAAATCGACGGTGACAGGGCCGGCCTTCTCGAAGGTCAGGGTGGCCGCGAATTTTTCGCCCTGTTTCGGCTGCCGCTTCAGGCCAATGAACATCAAATGGTAGCCGCCAGGCGCCAGCGCGACCTTGCCGCCGGCCGGGATTTCCAGGCCTTCGGCGACCGGCCGCATGGTCATGACGCCGTCCTTGACAGACATCTGATGCAGTTCCGCCTTGTCCGAGACGTCGGAGGAGATCGACACAAGCCTGTCCGGCGCGCTGCCTTTGTTGGTGACGGTGAAATAGCCGCCGGCCACCTTGGCGCCGGCCGGCGTGGCGCGCGACCAGGGATGCTCTATCTCGAGATCACCGACCTTGAACTCATGCGCCAGCACGCCGTGGGCGCTGACGAACAGCAGGGCGAGAACGAAAACGGCGAAGCCCAGACGCTCTTCGAATTTGCGCGGAAAAGCGCCGCGGCGCCCGAACAAGAGCGCGTGCGCGGCGGTTTTGAAAGGATGGGACATGGGTAGCTCCATGAAAATGGGATCGCGCCGATGGTCGGTCGCGAATGGTTCCGGTTGTTGGATGCGGGGTCCCGCGAAAGGTTCCACGGGACGAAAGGGCTCAGGCCGGGATTGGCGGAGCGCGCGGGTTTGACGGCGAACGCTCGCGCGCGAAGTCGAGATGGACAATCGCTGGGAAGACGAACGCGACCGTCTCGAAAGTAAGGCTGGCCAGCTCCATGCCGCTCTCGGGCGCTGGCACATAAGCGTGCGAAACCATGCTGCAGCCAAGCGTGCAGCATGCCGGCATATGCGCGGGGTGCTGGTCGCCGGCCGGAAGCTCGGCTGCCCCCTCATGGGTACAGATGACGTTGCCGAAGGCATCGAGTTGCGCGGCAAGCGGCCCTGTGCCGAAGGCAAACGCGCCGAGCACGGACTGGAGCAGCAGCAGATAGGCCGCGACAAGCGCGACCGGCATGCTTCTGCATCTTCCCCGGATGTTCAACCCAATTGCCTCGTCAAGCAAACACGGGAACTACCTATCACGGGCGCGACAATCGGAAAATCGCCAAATCATCGCTGCGGCAACGCGGCGCGATGACAGCATGTCGCCGAAGTACCGTTTGGAAGAAGGCCAAAGCCCATCACGCGCGTCAGGCCTTGGCCGGCTGGCGGCCCTCGGGAATAGACGTCAGCAGCGTCTGTCGCGCGGACTTCAGGTGCTTGCGGCAGGCGGCGTCGACCTTGCCGAGATCGCGCGACTTGAGCGCCGCGATATAGGCCAGATGCTCGCTGACAGCCACTTCGTTGCGCTCGCGCTCCTGCGCCTTGTTCCATTGATAGTGGTAGTGAAAGATCATGGCGATGACGTCGTAGAAATCGACGATGAACCGGTTGTGCGAAGCGCGGTGGATCAGCCGGTGAAAGCGCTCGTCCAGCTCCGAGAATTCATTGAAGCGGGTGGCGATCTCGCGCGCCAAAAGGCGATGCTCGTCTTCCAGCCTGTCGAGATCGGCCCAGACCGGGCTGTCTTCCGGCAATGCGGCGAAGGCCGCGGCCGAACGCAGTTCGAACATCTCGCGGATCTCGGTCAGTTCCAGCGCGAAGGCTCGCGTAAAACCCTTCAGCACCCAATGGCTGTTGCGCCGCTTCTCGATCAGGCCGAAGCGGGAGAAGCGGATCAGGAATTCGCGCACGCTGGTGGTGCCCACCCCGATCTCGCGCGCCAGTTCAAGCTCGTTGATCTGCATGCCGGCCTCGGCGCCGCTGGCCAGCAGGCGCCGCATGAAGCTGCGCTCGATGATCTCGGCCAGCGAATCGGTTTCTTCCTCGGGAAAGAAGTCGTCCGGGCGTGGTTCGCGCAACACCGTCTTGGCGCGTTTGTTCCAGGCGATCAGACCTGTCTCTTCCATGCGCGCGAGAATGGTGCGCACCGTGGTGCGGCTGACGCCAAGCAGCGTACCCAGTTCCGGCTCGGAGGGCAGGTTGTGCGTTTCGTCCAGCAGCCGCAGGCAGCGATTGTAGGCGTCCTTGTAAACGTTGTTGCTCTTCGACATCCCCTGCCCCGTTGCGCCCCGGCGCTTGCGGCGGCCGGCTTGAAGCGCGATATTACGGATGCTCCTAGCGCATGCCCCTCAAAAGCAAAATCGCTTTTCGGCTCACGCGCAGGCCCAGTGCCGGATCACCGCGCATCCAGGTGGATGCGCGACGCTCTCCCGAAAAAACAATTGACGCAAAACTGTTTTTTCACGATAAAAGACATTACCTCTTAACAGGCGCGTGTCAATCCGCCCGCGCATCCCAGGATTACCCAGGAAACCGCCCGTGAACGCCTCGAATAGCATTCTTCTGTCTCCCGCCGACAATGTCGCCGTCGCCAATGGGCGCATCGAGATTGGAACGGTGCTGCCCGGCGGCGCCGTTGCAACGGCACTCATAGAGCCCGGCCACAAGGTGGCGATCAAGCCGATCGCCGCCGGCGCCGCGGTGGTGAAGTATGCGCAGGCGATCGGCCGCGCCACGCAGGATATCGCGCCCGGCGAGCACGTCCATTCGCACAATCTGGTCTTCGAGTCCGGCCGTTTGCCCGTGGTGCCGCCGACCGAGGCCGTCCATGCCACCGAGGCCGACCGCGCCCGCACCTTCATGGGCTACCGCCGCGCCGACGGACGGGCTGGCACGCGCAATTTCATCGGCATCATTGCCAGCGTCAACTGCTCGGCCACCGTCTGCCACGCCATCGCCGACCAGGCCAACCGCACGCTGCTGCCAAAATATCCGGGCATCGACGGCTTCGTCCCGATCGTCCATGGCCAAGGCTGCGGCATGAGCGGTACCGGCGACGGCATGATGGTGCTGCACCGCACGCTTGCCGGCTATACGCGCCATCCCAATTTCGGCGGCGTGCTGATGGTCGGGCTGGGCTGTGAAGTCAACCAGCTCACTCTTTACGGACAGAAGGGCGCGGCGGCTGGAAAGCGCCATTTCAACATCCAGGACGCCGGCGGCTCGCGCAAATCGGTCGAGAAGGCCATGGGCGTTCTGGCCGAGATCGCCGAGGAAGTCGGCCAGCTCAAGCGCGAACCGATCCCGGTCAGCGAAATCATAGTCGGCCTGCAATGCGGCGGCTCCGACGGCATGTCCGGCATCACCGCCAACCCGGCTCTGGGCGCGGCGGTCGACATCCTCGCCGACGCTGGCGGCATCGGCATCCTCTCCGAGACGACGGAGATCTACGGCGCCGAGCATCTGCTCGCCTATCGCGCGGCAACGCCCGAGATCGCCCAGAAACTCGACGGCTTCGTGAAGTGGTGGGAGGAACACGTCGCCAAGCATGGCGCCTCGATCGACAACAACCCTTCGCCCGGCAACAAGCGCGGCGGCCTGACCACCATCCTGGAGAAATCGCTGGGCGCGGTGGCCAAGGGCGGCCAGACGCCGCTCAACGGTGTGTTCGGTTACGCCGAGAAGGTCACCGGGCACGGCCTCGTATTCATGGACACGCCGGGATACGACCCTGTTTCAGCGACCGGCCAGGTGGCCGGCGGCGCCAACATCATCGTCTTCACCACGGGTCGTGGCTCTTGCTTCGGCTGCCGGCCGACGCCGTCGATCAAGGTCGCCAGCAACTCGACCATGTACCACACGATGGAAGAAGACATGGACGTCAACTGCGGCGTCATCGCCTCGGGCGAAAAGACCATCGCCGGCATGGGCCGCGAGATCTTCGAGCTCATCGTCGAGACGGCTTCCGGCCGCAAGACCAAGAGCGAGGATTTCGGCTACGGCGACAATGAGTTCGTGCCCTGGCACCTCGGAGCCACGCTCTGATTCCTGACTGACGGCAAAGATTGTGACAGGCCGGACAGCGGCCGGGGGACGGGAGGCTCGCATGGAGAAACGCCGCATCGGCAGGACGGCGCTCGAGGTCACCGAAGTCAGTTTTGGTGGCGCCGCGCTCGGCGGTCTGTACCGTGCCTGTCCACGCGAGGCGGCGATGGAAACGCTGCAGGGCGCCTGGGACGCGGGCTTGCGCTACTTCGACACCGCGCCCTTCTACGGCCTCGGCCTTTCCGAACGGCGCTTCGGCGACTTCCTGCGCTACAAGCCGCGCGATTCCTATGTGCTTTCCACCAAGGTCGGCCGCCTGCTCCGGCCAGTTCCGGAGGATCAGGTTCCCGATCACTCCTATGTCGATCCGCTCCCCTTCGCCGTCGACTACGACTACTCCTATGACGGCATCATGCGCTCGGTCGACTTCAGCTATGCACGGCTCGGCCTCAACAAGATCGATATCCTGTATGTGCATGACATCGGCACCTACACGCATGGCGTCGAGAAGACCAAGCTGCACTTTCGCCAGTTGATGGATGGCGGGCTGAGGGCGCTGGAGGAACTGAAGTCGTCCGGCACCATCTCCGCCTATGGGCTCGGCGTCAACGAAGTACGGATCTGCCTGGACGTGATGCGAAGGGCGCCGCTCGACTGCATCCTGCTGGCCAGCCGCTACTCGCTGCTGGATCGCAGCGCGCAGGCAGAATTGCTGCCGCTGTGCCGCGAACAACGGACATCGCTGGTCATCGGCGGCGTCTTCAACTCCGGCATTCTGGCAACGGGGCCGGTGGTCGGCGCCCATTTCGACTATTTGCCGGCTACCGAAGACATCCTGCACCGCGTCGATGCGATGGAGAAGATCGCGGGCGATGGCGGCTATCCACTTGCGGCGGCGGCGTTCCAGTTCCCGCTGCGCGAGCCCGTTGTCGCCACCGTGCTGACCGGCACGGCGAAGGCCACCAACCTGACGCGCAACCTTGAACTGCTTGATATCGAGATCCCGGAAACGGAATTCGCGAAATACGATCCCTACGCGGTCGTGCAGGAGCTGGCTTGATGTTGCGCGGCATTCACCGATGCCCGCGGCCGGGGAGACCGGCGGATGCCCGCCGTGGCGGACCGGCTTCACATTCGCGCGACCCCATAAAAGAATGAATATTCCATATTGACTAATGTATGGAATTAATATTCCGTACCGTTTCAGAACGAAACGGAAGCGCGTGAAGGTGACGGGGGACAAGCATCCTCGTCGCCGGGTCGGGAGGACCATACGAAACACCGCTTGCATCGCCCGAACCGATGCACTATCAAAAAGCGGTAAATGTTTTTTATTGATAAAGTTCTGTTTGGGCCGCGCCTATCCGAACGGAGCTTCCGTAACGTTCACCGGGCGACTTAGGGAGGAAACCTATGAAATTCGTCACCAGCATTCTCAACCGCCGCGCATTCGTGGCGCTCGCGGCCGCCTCCATGCTAGCCGGCGTGATGCACTCGGCCCCCGCTTCGGCGGCGGACGTGACCATTCCGATCATCGTCAAGGATACCACGTCCTTCTACTGGCAGATCGTTCTGGCCGGCGCCCGCAAGGCCGGCAAGGACCTCGGCGTCAATGTTCCGGAACTCGGCGCGCAGGCTGAAACCGACGTCAACGGCCAGATCTCGATCCTTGAGAACGCCGTTGCCGGCAACCCGGCCGCGATCGTCATCTCGCCGACGGAATTCAAGGCCCTTGGCAAGCCGATCGATGAAGCAGCCGCCAAGGTCAAGGTCATCGGCATCGACTCCGGCGCCGACTCCAAGGCCTTCACCTCGTTCTTGACCACCGACAACGTCCAGGGCGGCCGCGTCGCCGCTGACGGCCTTGCCGCAGCCATCGGCGCCGCCAATGGCGGTAAGGTCGAAGGCAAGGTTGCCCTGATCACCGCGCTTCCCGGCGCTGGCTCTCTCGAGCAGCGCGCCCAGGGCTTCAAGGAACAGCTGAAGGCAAAATATCCCGGCCTTACGCTGGTGGCCGACAAATATGCCGACGGCCAGGCCACGACCGGCCTCAACATCGCGACCGACCTGATCACCGCCAACCCTGATCTGAAGGGCATCTTCGCCTCCAACCTGATCATGGCGCAGGGCGTTGGCCAGGCCGTGGCCGAGAACAAGCTTGCCGGCAAGCTGGCCCTGATCGGCTTCGACAGCGACGAGAAGCTGATCAAGTTCCTCAATGACGGCGTGATCTCGGGCCTCGTCGTCCAGGATCCGTACCGGATGGGCTATGACGGCATCAAGACCGCGCTTGCCGCTTCAAAGGGCGAGAAGGTCGAGGCCAATGTCGACACCGGCGCCAATCTGGTGACCAAGGCCAACATGAAAGAGCCGAAGATCGACGCACTGCTCAACCCGAAGCTCAACTGAGCATCGAGGCACAATGGTTTCCGGGGCGCCGTTGCCCCGGAAACATCCCCGCACAAACGGCTTGGAAATCCGCCGCCTTGGACTAGGCTGCGATCGAGGCGTGTCAAGACATCGCCACGTGCCCATCGTGAGACCAATCTGGGAGGATTGTCATGACGTCGACGGCGCAGGAAAACCATCCGGCCCCTGTGCTGGAGCCCGGCAGGACGATCCTCGAACTGCGCGGCCTCGAGAAGAAATACCCCGGCACGCACGCGCTGAAGCCCGTGAACCTCGCCTTCAAGGCAGGCGAAATCCACGCCATTGTCGGCGAGAACGGCGCCGGCAAATCGACACTCATCAAGCTTCTGACCGGCGTCATGCCGCGCACGTCCGGTGACCTCATCTGGGAAGGCAAGCCGACCGCGCTGGCCACGCCGCACGAGGCGATGGCGCTGGGCATCAACGCCGTGCACCAGGAGGTCGTGCTCTGCCGCCACCTCACGGTCGCCGCCAACATGTTCCTGGGCGAGGAGAATTCCCGTTTCGGCATCCTCCAGCAACGGTCCATGGTCAGGCAAGCACAGAAGATCATCGACGATCTCGGCTTCGACCTGCCGGCGCATGTCAACCTTGGCGACCTGACCATCGGCCAGCAGCAGCTGATTGCCGCGGCCCGCGCCACCGTGCGCGGCACCAAGTTCCTGATCTTCGATGAGCCGACCGCGTATCTCACTCGCAAGGAGGCAGATCAGTTGTTCACGCTGATCCGCCGGCTGAAGGGCGAAGGCGTGACGATCATCTACATCAGCCATCGCATGGAGGAAGTGTTCGAGCTCGCCGACCGTGTCTCGGTGCTGCGCGACGGCACGCTGGTCGGCACCAGGAACATCGCCGAGACGAACGACGCCGAACTGGTCAGGATGATGATCAACCGCTCCATCGAGCAGATCTACCACAAGGAGCATTTCACGCCGGGTGCCACGATCCTGGAAACCAGGAACCTCTCGGGCAAGGGCTTCGAGAATGTCTCGATGACCGTCCGCGCCGGCGAGATCGTCGGCCTCTACGGCCTGATCGGCGCCGGGCGCAGCGAGTTCGTGACCACGGTCTATGGCCGCCACCGCAAATCGGCTGGCGAGATTCTCTGGGACGGCAAGCCGGTCCAGGTCAACTCGGAGCATGACGCCATCAAGCTCGGCATGGCGCTGGCGCCGGAAAGCCGCCGCGACCAGGGCCTCTGCCTCAACCTGCCGGTCGGCCTCAACCTCAATCTTCCGATCTACAAGCGCATCTCCAAGAATCTTCTGATCTCCGGCTCGCAGGAGAAAGCCGAGGCCGACCGGCAGATCGCCGATCTGAGGATCAAGACCCCGACACGCGGCGCTTTGGCCTCCAGCCTGTCGGGCGGCAACCAGCAGAAGATCGTCATCGGCAAATGGCTGGCCCATGGCGCCAGGCTGTTCATCTTCGACGAGCCGACCGTCGGCGTCGATGTCGGCACAAAGGCGGAAATCTACCGCCTGTTTAGTGCCTTGCTGTCCAAGGGCGCCGGCATCATCCTGATCTCGTCCTACCTGCCGGAGGTCTACGAACTCGCCGACACGCTGCACGTGTTCCGGCGCGGCAAGCTGGTGGCCACGCATGGGTTCCGTAGCGCCGATCACGAGGAAATTCTGACGCAGGCGCTCGCCGAGAAACAAGAAACGCTGGGAGGACAGACATGAGCACCGAGGCTATTCCCGCCGAAAAACCAAAGCGCAATTACAACGCCCTGTTCGGCCTGACGCTTCTGGCCCTGCTGGTGCTGCTGTGGGTCATCCTGTCCTTCTCCACATCAAGCTTTGCATCGGCCAACAACATCTCGAACCTGCTGCGCCAGGGTTCGATGATCGCGATCCTTGCAGTCGGGCAGACCTTCGTCATCATCACCGGCGGCATAGACCTTTCCGTCGGCGCCGTTGTCGGCTTCGCCACCGTCATTGCCGCGATGCTGATCAATGCCGGCCTACCGGTTTTCCTGGCCATCTTCCTGACCTTGCTGGTCGGTGTCGCCATCGGCCTGTTTCATGGCTTCGGCATCGTCAAGATGGGTTTGCCGCCCTTCATCATCACGCTGGCGACGCTGACCTCGCTGCGCGGCATCGGCCTTTTGATGACCAACGGCAATTCAATCTCGATCAACAACGATGCCTTCCAGGAGTTCTCGCGCAATTCCTTCCTCGGCATTCCCAACCTGTTCTGGATGGTCCTCCTGGTCGGCATCCCCGCCTATGTCTTCCTGCAGCATAGCCGCTGGGGGCGCTACCTGTTCTCGGTCGGCTCGAATGCCGAGGCCTCGCGCCTGTCCGGCGTCAGCGTCCAGCGCACCATCTTCATGGCCTACACGCTCTCTGGCCTGTGCGCGGCATTTGTCGGCGTGCTGCTGGCCTCGCGCATCGGCATCGGCAATCCGACCCAGGCCGAGGGCTGGGAATTGCAGGCGATCGCCTCGTCCGTCATCGGCGGCACCTCGCTGTTCGGCGCGGTCGGTTCCGTGCAGGGGCCTCTGCTCGGCGCGTTCATCCTGGCCACCATCAACAACGGCGCCAACCTGCTCAACGTCAACGCCTTCTGGCAGCGTGTCATCACCGGCGCACTGATCATCATTATCGTCTACTTCGACGGGTTGCGCCGACGCGGCGGGAAGTAGGCGCATCGATATCAATCGCCGGCCCGGCCTGCCGGAGCCGGCGATGCACCAACCGATTGGATTGAAGCATGAAAGCTGTCGTGTGCCGCTCGCCCGGCGACCTTGTCCTGGAAGATCGTCCCGCGCCCGGCGCACCGCCTCCCGGTTGGGCGCTGGTCGCGGTCAGCCATGTCGGCATCTGCGGCACCGACTACCATATCTTCGAAGGCAAGCACCCCTTCCTCGCCTACCCCCGCGTGATGGGTCACGAAGTGTCGGGAACCATCATCGACATCGGTGAAGGCGTCGCTCTTGCCGTTGGCGAGCCGGTCGTCATCAATCCCTATCTGTCCTGCGGCAAGTGCATAGCCTGCCGAAATGGCAAGCCGAACTGCTGCGTCGGCATCGAGGTGCTCGGCGTCCATCGTGACGGCGCCATGTGCGAGGAAATCCTCGTTCCCCAGCAGAACCTCTATCCTGCCAACGGGCTGTCGCTGGCCGATGCCGCCGCCGTCGAGTTCCTGGCCATCGGCGCGCATGCCGTGCGGCGCGCGCGGGCGGAACCTGGCGTGCGCACGCTGGTCATCGGCGCCGGCCCGATCGGGCTTGGCACGGCGATCTTCGCCCGCATTGCCGGGCTCGACGTGACTCTGCTCGACATGAGCAGTGAACGGCTGGATTTCGCGGCAGGTGAGCTCGGCTTCCAGACCCTCGACGGCTCGCGCGGCGCGGCGTCCGACCTGGTCAGGCAGGCAACCGGTGGCGACGGTTTCAACGTCGTCTTCGACGCCACCGGCAACACCCAGTCGGTGCAGTCGGCCTTCGCCCATGTCTCTCATGGCGGAACGCTGGTGCTGGTCAGCGTCGTCAAGGACGACATCAGCTTCTCCGACCCGGAATTCCACAAGCGCGAGATGACGCTGATCGGCAGCCGCAACGCGCTGCGCGCCGATTTCGACCATGTCGCCGCCTCGATCCGCAACGGCGCGGTTCCCTTGGCAAAGCTCGTAACCCACCGCACCAGGCTGGCCGAAACACCAGCCCATCTCGCCCGCTGGTCGCATGAGAAATCCGGCCTGATAAAGGCAGTGATCGAGATCGGTTAGCCAGCCAGCGGCAGCCTACAATGCCGACAATTTGAGCTCCACCCGCTCAGCCGGAAACCGCGACTCTGAAAACTGGATCGGCTGGCCGTCCGGCGTGACGTTGACGGAGACGGTGACCAGCACGATGGCGCCGGGCTGCAGGTCGAGATCCGCAAGATCCGTCGCGTCGGCGTGGCGCGCCGACAGCACCGTGGATTGCCTGAGATAATCGTCGATGCCGAAACGTGCCAGCGATGCGGTGATGGAACCGGTCTGCGCCATGGCCTTGTCGATGCCGTCAAAGCGTTTGGCATCGAACCAGCCGGCGGCGCGCGACACAGGCAGCCCGTCGGCCTGGCCGCGCGTTTCCAGACGGATGACATTCGAGCCCTTGGCAAGGCCAAGACCCTCCGCGACGCGCTGGCTTGCCGGCTCGACGCATGAAGCAAGCAACAAGATGTGGCGCTCTGTCGTCTGCCCTTGCAGGCCTGTCGAGAAGCGCGTCCGCGCGCCGATCGGATAGGACAGGCGCTTGCGCGACAGCACGAACGTCCCGCGTCCCTGCTCCGCCCTGAGCACGCCTTCCTGCACAAGCGCGGCTATGGCGCTGCGCACCGTATGGCGGTTGACGCCATAGCGCTCCGCCAGCGCCACCTCGGGCGGTAGCGCGGCGTTCTCGGGGAAGTCGCCGGCGGCGATCGCCTGCAGGATCCTGTCGGCGATCTGTCGCCACAGGGAGACGCCGCTGCGCCGCTCGATACTGTTGGCCATATGCTGCCCAGCCATGTTCCACGCCCTTGTTGCCCCTGTCATCCACCCGTCATGGACACGCGCTAGATAATAGGTATAATTTGTATAGTTGTCTATATCACTAGACAAATTCGAAACCGAAAGGAAGGTTCGATGCGAGGACAGGAAGCGCGCGACCAGGCAGAGCGCAAGGCCGCCATGGCGACCCTGGCGCAATCCAGTGGCGACGACATCGTTCGCCTGTGGAACGAGTCCGGTCTGCCCGCGCAGGCCGAGCTGCTGCGCGGCCCCGAAACGGGGCTGGTCACCGTGCGCGGCCGGATCGGCGGCGGTGGCGCCCCGTTCAACGTCGGCGAGGCGACGGTAACGCGCGCCACTGTGCGGCTTCCGTCAGGACAGGTTGGCCACTGCTACGCTCTCGGCCGGGACAAGCAGAAGGCGAAGCTGGCGGCGATTGCCGACGCGCTCTGGCAGGACCCTGTCCGGCGAGCCCAAGTCGAGACCAGGATCATCGCACCCTTGCAGGAGGAACTGGCCAGGGCACGAGAAAAAAGCCGCGCCGAGACGGCGGCGACGAAAGTGGATTTCTTCACCATGGTACGCGGAGAAGACTGATGGACATCACGGCCCAATCGATCGAGGGCGGCTTCGCCGATCCCGTGTTCAATGCCCAGACGGTCTTTCGCGGCGTTATGGACGCGATGGCGCGGCCAGGCACCGTGCTGAAACTGCCGGCCCTTGCCCGCCCCCCGGCGCCGCTGTCGGCGACGGCCGGCGCCATCGCGCTGGCGCTGTGCGACAACGACACGCCGGTGTGGCTCGACCCTGCGCTGCAGGCTGCCGTGACGGTGAAATCCTGGCTAGGGTTCCACTCCGGCGCGCCACTGGCCAACACGCCGGCCGATGCCCATTTCGCTATCATCACCTCCCCTTGCGAAATGATGGCGCTCGACGGGTTTTCGCAAGGCACCCAGGAATATCCCGACCGCTCCACGACGCTGATCCTGCAGATGAGCGATCTTGCCTCGGGCACGCCTCTGTTGCTGCAGGGCCCCGGCATCGAGACGACGGCGACGATCGCGCCGGCGCAGATGCCGCGCCACTTCGTCGAGCAATGGAAACAGAACAACCAGCGCTTTCCGCGCGGCATCGACATCATCCTTGCCACGCCTGACAGCATTGCCTGCCTGCCGCGCACCACGCGCATCAAGACGATGGAGGCGTAAGATGTATGTCGCGGTAAAGGGCGGCGAGGCCGCAATCGCCAACGCCCACAGCCTGCTTGCCGACCGTCGGCGCGGTGATCGTTCCGTCCCCGCACTTCGCCTCGACCAGATCGTCGAGCAGCTGGCGCTCGGCGTCGACCGGGTGATGAGCGAAGGTTCGCTCTACGATCGTGAACTGGCCGCACTCGCCATCGTCCAGGCACGCGGCGACATGATCGAGGCGATCTTCCTGGTTCGTGCCTATCGCACCACACTGCCGCGCTTCGGCTACACCAAGGCGATGGACACCGGAGCGATGCAGGTTGAGCGTCGCGTGTCGGCGACCTACAAGGACCTGCCCGGCGGCCAGCTGCTCGGCCCGACCTTCGACTACACGCACCGCCTGCTCGACCCCGAGCTCGCCGCTGGCGGCGATGTCGCCGAACCTCGGCAACGCGCCGGTGCGGCCGAGGCCATGCCGCGCGTCTCCGCCATCCTGGCCCGCGAGGGCCTGATCGAGCCGGATGGCGATATGCCGAAGGATCATGTACCCGGCGACATCACCCGCGAGCCGCTGGAATTCCCGATGGCGCGCGACATTCGCCTGCAGGCGCTGTCACGCGGCGACGAGGGTTTCCTGCTGGCGCTCGGCTATTCCACCCAGCGCGGCTATGCCCGCAACCATCCCTTTGTCGGCGAGATCCGCATCGGCGAGGTCGAGCTGGAGCTCGACGTACCCGAATTGCCCTTCGCCGTTCCGCTCGGCACGGTGCGCGTCACCGAATGCCAGATGGTCAACCAGTTCAAGGGCTCGGCCAAGGCGCCGCCGCAATTCACGCGCGGCTACGGCCTGGTCTTCGGCCAGAGCGAACGCAAGGCGATGGCCATGGCGCTGTGCGACCGCGCTCTTCGTGCGACCGAACTCGGCGAGGATGTCGTCGCGGCCGCACAGGACGAGGAATTCGTCATCTCGCATTCCGACAATGTCCAGGCGACGGGCTTCGTCGAGCATCTGAAACTGCCGCACTATGTCGACTTCCAGGCCGAACTCGACCTCGTGCGCCGCATGCGCGCCGAATACGACGCGCGTGAAAATCCCGCGAAGGTCGAGGAGAAGCGGGAGGCCGCGGAATGATCGAAGGCCTGTCCCACATGACCTTCATCGTCCGCGACCTCGACCGGATGACCGAAATCCTCGAGGGCGTTTTCGATGCACGCGAAGTCTATGCCAGCGACGCCGAGCAGTTCTCGCTCTCGCGCGAAAAATTCTTCCTGATCGGTGACATCTGGATCGCCATCATGGAAGGCGAGGCATTGCCGCAGCGCAGCTACAACCACATCGCCTTCAAGATAGATGAGGCTGATTTCGACGATTACCTCGACCGCATCGGCGGACTAGGCCTCGAACTGAGACCTCCACGCCCGCGCGTCGAGGGCGAAGGCCGCTCGATCTATTTCTACGACGACGACAACCACATGTTCGAACTGCACACCGGCACGCTGGCCGACCGGCTGGGACGCTACGCGCGGGGATTGGAGGCTGTGGAATGACCTTAGCTGTCTCCACCTCCATGCCCGCCACTGCCGTCGTGTCCGCCGCCATCATGAGAATGGACAGTATGGCTCCCATAGCTGCCATCTTGTCCGCCGGAGAAGGAATCATTGCCACCCGAACCGTTCCTTTGTCTGGAAAGGCTCTGGCGTGTGACGACAAAGATGACGACGCCGCCAAATATGAACAGCAGGATTGCGACGTGCGTCCATCCGGTTGGGGTCATCCGAGTTGGGCCCTTGCTGGCGCGCTACGCCGAGGGATTGAAGGCTGCGTAATGAGATCCGCTTCCAATATTTCCACGGTGAGAACCAGGCATGGGAGGGATGTCGTTGCTGTCATTTGGACGATTTAGCTTTCGCGGCCACAGGGCAACAACAATACCGGCAAAGATCAGCAGCAAAACACCTATGGCCACCCAGCCCCCGAAGCTCATGAAACATCTCATCTTAAGCGGCGCTGGCCAAGTTATTAACACGGAATCGGTGCAACAACCATGACCGACATCGCCACCTACAACTTCGCCTATCTCGACGAGCAGACCAAGCGGATGATCCGCCGCGCGATCCTCAAGGGTATCGCCATTCCAGGCTACCAGGTGCCGTTCGCCTCGCGCGAGATGCCGATGCCCTATGGCTGGGGCACCGGCGGCGTCCAGGTCACCGCCTCGATCATCGGTCCCGACGATGTGCTGAAGGTGATCGACCAGGGCGCCGACGACACCACCAACGCCGTCTCCATCCGCGCCTTCTTCAAGAAGGTCGCCAACGTCGCCGTCACCACGGAAACGGCCAGCGCCACCATCATCCAGACACGCCACCGTATCCCGGAATACCCGCTGAGCGCCGGCCAGGTGCTGGTCTACCAGGTGCCGATCCCCGAACCGCTGCGCTTCCTCGAACCGCGCGAGACCGAGACGCGGAAAATGCACGCGCTGGAAGAATACGGCCTGATGCATGTAAAGCTATATGAGGATATCGCCAGGCACGGCCGCATCGCCACCACCTATGCCTATCCGGTCAAGGTCGAGGGCCGCTATGTGATGGACCCCTCGCCGACGCCGAAATTCGACAATCCGAAGATGCATCAGTCGCCGGCCCTGCAACTGTTCGGCGCCGGCCGCGAGAAGCGCATCTACGCGCTGCCGCCCTTCACCGACGTGGTCAGCCTCGACTTCGAGGACCATCCCTTCGAGGTGCAGACCTTCGACCAGCCCTGTGCGCTGTGCGCGGCCGAGAACGTCTATCTCGACGAGGTCATCCTCGATGATCATGGCGGCCACATGTTCGTCTGCTCCGACACCGATCACTGCGAAAAACGCCGGTCGGACGGCCATCGCGGCCATCTTGCCCCCGAAGCCCATCTTGCCCCAGGAAACATGGAGCCGGCACAATGACCGACGAACCGCTGCTGCGCGTCGCCGCGCTCTCCAAATTCTACGGCTCGCGCGTCGGCTGCGAGAACGTCACCTTTGATCTGTGGCCAGGCGAGGTCCTGGCAATCGTCGGCGAATCCGGCTCCGGCAAGACGACGCTGCTCAACTGCCTGTCGACACGGCTGCTGCCGAGTTCCGGCACCGCCAGCTACCGCATGCGTGACGGCCAGTTCCGCGAGCTCTACCGCATGAGCGAGGCCGAGCGGCGCTTCCTGATGCGTACCGACTGGGGCTTCGTACACCAGAATCCCGCCGACGGCCTGCGCATGACGGTGTCGGCCGGCGCCAATGTCGGCGAGCGGCTGATGGCGGTCGGCGACCGGCACTACGGCAAGATCCGCGCCACCGCCGTCGACTGGCTGTCGCGCGTCGAGATCGACGAGGACCGCATCGATGACGAGCCGCGCGCCTTTTCCGGCGGCATGCGCCAGCGCCTGCAGATCGCCCGCAATCTGGTGACCGGCCCCCGGCTGGTGTTCATGGATGAGCCGACCGGCGGCCTCGACGTCTCGGTGCAGGCGCGCCTGCTCGACCTGCTGCGTGGTCTGGTCACCGATCTCGGCCTCGCGGCCATCGTCGTCACCCACGACCTCGCCGTCGCCCGGCTTCTGTCACAGCGCATGATGGTGATGAAGGACGGCCGCGTCGTCGAAAGCGGTCTCACGGATCGCGTGCTCGATGACCCGCGCGCGCCCTATACGCAGCTTCTCGTTTCCTCCATCTTGCAGGTGTAACATGCCGACGCCTCTCGTCGTTTCCGACGTCGCCAAGAGCTTCACCATGCATCTGCGCGACGGCATCAAATTGCCGGTGGTCGCCGGTGTGTCGTTCTCGATCAGGGCTGGTGAATGCACCGTCCTCGGCGGCCCGTCCGGCGCCGGCAAGAGCTCGATCCTTAAGATGCTCTATGGCAACTATGCCGTCGATGAGGGCCAGATCATCGTCCATCACGAAGGCGGCCTCATCGATCTTGCCACGGCCAGCCCACGCACCGTGCTTGCCGTACGCCGGCAAACGATCGGCTATGTCAGCCAGTTCCTGCGCACCGTACCGCGCGTCTCGGCGCTGGACGTGATCGCCGAACCGCTGGTCGAGCGCGGCGAGGAACGCGAAGCGGCGCGCGAAAAGGCACGTACCCTGCTGGCACAGCTCAATCTGCCCGAAAAACTCTGGGCACTGCCGCCGGCGACCTTCTCGGGCGGCGAGCAGCAGCGCGTCAACATCGCGCGCGGCTTCATCACCGAGCACCCGATCCTGCTGCTCGACGAGCCGACCGCTTCGCTCGACGCCACCAACCGCGAGGTGGTGATCGCGCTGATTGCCGCCAAGAAGGCGGCGGGTGTCGCCCTGCTCGGCATTTTCCATGACCACGACGTGCGCGAGGCGGTTGCCGACCGCATCATCGACGTCACCGCCTTTGGCGCGGGGAAGATCGCGGCATGACCCGGAAGCTTTCGGAAACGCCGCTGATCCACCCGACGGCGCAGGTCGAGAACTCAACACTCGGCCGCTGGACCGAGATCGCCGACCGCAGCCGGGTCTCGGAAAGCGAACTGGGCGACTATTCCTACATGATGCAGGACTGCTCGGCGTGGTGCACCACGATAGGCAAGTTCTCCAACATCGCGGCGGCCGTGCGGATGAACGCCACCAATCACCCGACCTGGCGGCCGACGATGCATCACTTCACCTATCGCGCCTCCGACTATTGGGACGACGCCGAGCATGAGAGCGAATTCTTCGCCCAGCGCCGCGCCAGGCGGGTCACAATCGGCCACGACACCTGGCTTGGCCACGGCTCCACCATCCTGCCCGGCGTCACCGTGGGCGATGGTGCCGCGGTCGGCGCCGGCGCCGTGGTGTCGAAAGATGTCGCGCCTTACACCATCGTCGCGGGCGTGCCGGCCAAGCCGATCCGCGAGCGCTTCGATCGCCGTACGGCGGAGCGCTACCAGGCACTGGCCTGGTGGGACTGGGACCACGCCAGGCTGCGTGCGTCGCTCGCCGATTTTCGCGAGCTTTCGGCGGAAGCATTCCTGGAGAAATACGGCTGACAGGGGGCAAGTCCGTTTCACACCCCTGACACATGACTCGGACAGGAGGCGATCTTACCCTGGAGATCGCAATGTCCACGTCAATCAGACCGTCACTCGCCGGATTCTTTGCCGGCTCCAATCCGACCGTTCCCGTGCATCTCGGCACGCGTTACGACATATCCGGCAATTTCCTGATCGAGCCCGGCAACACGGTCGTCAGCCATCTGGTCAGCGGTTCGCCATCCGAAGCCGTGGTCCTTGCCGTGCGCGACCGGATGCTGGCTATGCCCGACGCCGACCGGCTTGCCTTCACGCCTGTCTCCAGCCTGCATATGACGCTGTTCCAGGGCATCATCGAATACCGCCGCCGCCTGCCCTTCTGGCCGCAGGACGTGCCGCTCGACACCAGCATCGATGCGATGACGCGTCTCTACCTCGAACGCCTGAAGGGTTTCCAGGGCTTGGGCCCGTTCAACATCAAGGTGATCGAAGTCGTGCCGACCGGTCTCACCGTTGCCGGCGCAACGCAAGACGATTTGCGCATCATGCGTGAGTGGCGCAATGCGCTGGCGGTGCCATTCGGATACCGGCATCCGGATCACGATAGCTATGTCTTCCACATTACCTTCGCTTACCAGATCCAGCGCCTGGCCGACGGGCGGGCGGCCGAATGGCAGGCCCTGTTCGACGATAGCCTTTCGCTGTTTGCCCGCGAGGCGCCGGTCATCGAACTGCGGGCGCCGGCATTCTGCGGTTTCAAAGACATGAAGCATTTCGAGGAGCTGCTGGTCCTCCAGCAGTAAAGCCCGCGTCTGTGGAGCGTAACAAAACTGACATGGAGGCGACATGGCAGGTTCATGTGGCTGCGCTAGGCGAGAACCAGACGATCATTATGCCCCGGACTGGAATTTGCTCATGTCAGCAACCTCTGCCACGCTTGAAATTCGCGGTGTCAGCCGACGATTTGGCAAGAATACCGCCGTCAGCGATATCAACATCTCGATCCCGCAGGGTCAGATGGTCGGCATCATCGGCCGTTCGGGTGCTGGCAAGTCGACCCTTCTTCGCATGATCAACCGTCTCATCGATCCCAGCCAGGGGTCGATTTTTTTTGACGGCGCCGAGGTCTCGCAATTGCGTGGTTCGCCGCTCAGGCGCTGGCAGCGCGACTGCGCCATGATATTCCAGCAGTTCAACCTGGTGCCGCGCCTTGATGTCCTGACCAACGTGCTGCTCGGCCGGCTCAACCACCGCTCCACCATGTCGAACCTGCTTGGCGTGTTCTCCCGCGCTGAATGCGCCGAGGCCGTCTCGGCGCTTGAACGCCTCGACATCGCCCGCACCGCGCTTCAGCCGGCCGGTACCCTGTCGGGAGGCCAGCAGCAGCGCGTGGCCATTGCCCGCGCCATGATGCAGCAGCCGAAGATGATCCTGGCCGACGAGCCGATCGCCTCGCTCGACCCGCTCAACGCCAAGGTGGTGATGGACTCGCTGCAGGACATCAATCTGCGCGAAGGCATCACCGTCGTCACCAACCTGCACACGCTGGATACGGCCCGCACCTATTGCAACCGCATCATCGGCATGGCCGCCGGCAAGGTCGTCTTCGACGGCCCGCCCGAAGAGCTCGACCGCGAGGCCGTGCGTCTCGTCTATGGCGCCGACAGCAATGGCGCCGAAATCTCGGAGGCCATCACCTCCACCAGCGTTGCCTTCAAGCAAAAGATCGCCGCATCCGCCGGACCGCTCGAACCCGCATTCCCGGGATACTGAGCCCATGATCCCGAAAAGTGGAACCCGGTTTTCGGGAAAGATCATGGGCCCAGGACGAGCGGCCTGGATCGCCAGCCCGCGTTAAGGGCACCTGTCAAAAATCACGAACGCTGCCGGCGCGGGGCCGGCACCTATAGGAGAGACATTCAATGTTCAGGAAGATGGTTTTCGGCGCCGTTTCGGTGCTCGCCATGGCAACCAGCGCGGCTCACGCCGCCGATATCAAGGAATTCCGCGTCGGCATCCTCGGCGGTGAGAATGAAACCGACCGCCTGCGCAACTACCAGTGCCTCGCCGACCACCTGAAGGCCGAATTCGGCTTCGAAAAGGTCTCGCTGTTCCCCGCCGCCGACTATGATGGCGTCATCCAGGGCCTGCTTGGCGGCACACTCGACTTCGCCGAGCTCGGCGCCTCTGGCTACGCCAGCGTCTACCTGAAGGATCCGAATGCTGTCACCCCGATCCTCACCACCCAGCAGACCGATGGCGCGACCGGCTACTATTCGATCGGCTTGGCGCTGAAATCCTCGGGCATCACCGACATCAAGTCGGCCAAGGGCAAGAAGCTCGGCTACGCCGACCCGGATTCGACCTCGGGCTACCTGATCCCGCTGACCCAGATTCCGAAGGACACCGGCGCGTCGAACGAAAAGTTCTTCGCCTCGACCCAGTTCAACGGCGGCCACGAGAACAACATCCTGGCCGTGCGTGACGGCAAGGTAGACGTGGCGGTGGACGATTCCTCGGGCATCGGCAACTTCAAGGACGGCTACACCTCCGGCACCTTCCACAAGGTCGCCGCCAAGGGCGCCGTCGACCCCAACGACTTCGTCGAAGTCTGGCGCTCGGGCCTGATCCCGAACGGCCCGTTGGTCGTGCGCACCGCGATCGGCGCCGACATGACCGCCAAGCTCACCGACTTCTTCACCAACCTGCCCAAGAAGGACAAGGCTTGCTTCGAAGGCGTGGAAGGCGGCGACTTTACCGGCTACGTCCCGGTGAAGGCGGACTTCTACAACGTAATTGTTGAAGCTCGTAAGGCCGCTATCGGCGGCTAACGGCAAAAACCAGAAAGGGCGGCGACACCTCCAGCGCCGCCCTTTTTGCATGTCAGATCATGACCCTCTCCGTGACAGCCCATTCAGACGCGACACACCAGGCAGCCGATGCCTGGCGACGCCAGACATCCTTGCGCCGGCTCTATACGGTCCTGGGTGTCGGCCTGCTGCTCGTCGCCATGTGCGGAACCATGTGGTTCGCCGACGAAGCCAATGCCGGCCATTTTTTCGACCGGCTGCCGCATATATTCGATTTCCTTAGCTGGCTCATTCCCAAGGACTGGAACGATGTCTGGCGGGCCATGTTCGATATTGCCTCCCCGCATGACAACGGCACCCAGGAATACAATTTCCCGCTTGGCCGCGCCTATGTCTGGGGCGATTTCTACGTACCCGAATATTTCGAGCTGATGCTCACCACGTTGAACGTGGCGCTGGTCTCGACCTTCATCGGCTTCGTCTTCGCGGTGCCATTCTCCTTCATCGCCGCGCGCAACCTGACGCCACACCCGGTGCTGCGGCTTGTCGTCAAGCGACTGATGGAGCTTCTGCGCGCCTTTCCCGAGATCGTCATTGCCGGCCTGTTCGCGGCCATCGTATCGATCGGCCCGATCGCCGCCATCATCGCCATCGGGCTGCATTCGATAGGGGCCTTGGGCAAGCTGTTCTACGAGATCAACGAGAACATCGACATGCGCGCCGAGGAAGGCCTGACGGCCGTCGGCGCCAACTGGTTCGAACGCGTGCGCTTCGCCGACCTGCCTCAGGTGTTGCCGAATTTCATGTCCTACACGCTGCTGCGCATCGAGATCAACGTTCGCGCTTCCACCATCATCGGCGCGGTCGGCGGCGGCGGCATAGGCGAGGAACTGAAGCTCTCCATCTCGCGCGGCTTCGGCGCCAAGACGCTGGCGCTGGTGCTGCTGCTGTTCACGACCATCTTCCTGATAGACCAGTTCTCCGCGTGGCTGCGCCGCAAGCTTGTCGGCGAGCAGGCCTTTTTGATGGGTGCTCAGCCATGATCCCGACCCGAAGGACCGCGCCGGCGAAAAGTGGAATCCGCTTTTCGGAAAAGATCATGGCGAAAGGCTCTTGATATGGCTGTCATGACCGCCGACGAAATCCTGTCGATCGAGAAGCGCTTCCCGCAGGTGTTCCAGCGGCCGCTGCACAAGCGTTTCGGCCCGCTGCTGCTGTTTGTCGGCACGCTCCTCTATCTCGTCTATGCCGTATGGTTCTTCAACCTGCCGCAGGTCCTGCGTGAATCGCACTGGGAGCGGCTGCCACTCTTCCTGACCCAATGGATCAGCTACGACGTGCAGCCAACCTTCCCGCTCGACACGCCAACGATCGAGCCCAAATATCCGCGGTTCTCCGTGCTTGGCGCGGACCCACACCCGGACTGGGTAAAGACCAATGCCGACGGCTCGATCACGGTCCTGGTCAACGGCCAGGCCAAATCCGTCACCTTCACCAAGACCGAAGCCACCATCGCCGCCAATGGCGAAACGGTCCAGGTTTCGATGCTTTCGGGCAAGCCGGTGGTCTCGGGCGTCATTCCGGCCTGGATCACGGCGCATGACGAAGAGGTCGTCGCCGACATGGGCTTTGCCGGCGAGGTGCGGGTCGCCGCCGATCGCGTCAAGGTCCGCAAGCGCTTCCTCGGCTGGGCGAATTTCGTCTTCGACCCACGCTCGCCTTTCTTCGAGAAATCGCCGAGCGAGGTGATCTCGCTGATCACCTCCGGACCGGAGCTCAAGCCGGGCACGTCCAATCTGGCGCTGGCCGCCAACAATATCTGGTACAACGGCCAATGGCAGCATGGCGACGTCTGGACGAAGCTCCTGCAGACCATAGTCATGGCGTTTCTCGGCACGCTGCTTGGCGGCATCGTCGCCTTCCCGCTCGCCTTCTTCGCCGCCCGCAACATCACGCCCAGCGGCGTGTTGAGCCAGGTCCTCAAGCGGTTCTTCGACTTCATGCGCTCGGTCGACATGCTTATCTGGGCGCTGTTCTTCACCCGCGCCTTCGGACCTGGCCCGCTGGCGGGCAGTGCCGCGATCTTCTTCACGGAGATCGGCACGCTCGGCAAGACCTATTCCGAAGCACTGGAGAACATCGACGACAAGCCACGCGAAGGCGTGATGTCGACCGGCGCCAACGGCCTCCTGGTGCAGCGCTACGGCGTGTTGCCGGAGGTGATCCCGGTGTTCATCAGCCAAACGCTCTACCAGTGGGAATCCAACACTCGCGGCGCCACGATCATCGGCGCTGTCGGTGCGGGCGGCATCGGCCTGAAGCTGTGGGAAGCCATGCGCACCAATTCCAACTGGGCCAATGTCTTCTACATGGTGCTCCTGATCCTGCTTGTCGTCTTCATCTTCGACAACATCTCCAGCTTCCTGCGCCGGAGGCTCAGCCGGACGATCCACGATTACAACAGGATCCAGGCCGAGCAGGGGTGATGAATTGACGGCACCACGACAACGGCTCGGCGCGCCTTCGTCATCCTAGGGCGGAGCAAGGAGCGAACCGACGCGGCGCGGACAAGGATCCATGCCGCGACGTCCGTTTTATAGTGCAGCAATTCAGGACAACCGCACAACAGCACAACAGCTCATCGTCGCCGTACTCAGAGGTCACGGCATGGATCCTCGGGCCTCCGCGCGCGCTTGCTCCCGCTACGCCCGTGGATGACGAAGGAAAGTTACGCCGCCTTCTTCCACCCGTTCTTGATATGCTTGTAACCCTCCCGATACACCGCCTCCGGCGTCTCGGAAAAATCGCGCCAGACCTTGGTCGCCGCCGCCAGGTCCTTCAGCGAGCGGCCGAACGCCTCGATCGTCAGCCAGTCGTTATAGCCACTCTTGCGGATGGCCGAAAACGTCTCCTGCCAGGGGATGTTGCCGCGCCCCGGCACGCCGCGATCATTTTCCGAAATGTGGATATGAACCACATTGCCACGATGTTTCGTATAGGCGCCGATCGGGTCGGCTTCCTCGATATTGGCGTGGAACGTGTCGTACATCGCCTTGATGTGCGGCCGGCCGATGGCGTCGATATGCTCCGACAGGTCAGCCATCGTGTTGACCAGGTAGCATTCGAAGCGATTGAGCGCCTCGAGCCCGATGGTGACGTTCTTCTTGCCGGCATGGTCGCCGATGGCGCGCTGCGATGCGACCGAACGCTTCTTCTCGGCCGCCGTCGGCCCTGTGCCGGAAAAGGCGCCCAGTGTCGAATGCAGCGGCCCGCTCAGCGTCCGGGCGCCCAGCGCATCGGCACAGTCGATGGCCCATTTCATATAGTCGACGCCGGCCTTGCGCGTCGCCGCGTCGGCCGAGATCAGGTTCATCGAGGGATCGCCCATCGCCGAAACGGCGGTTCGCTCAAGCCCGATACGGTCGAGCAACTCGCCGAGCTTTCTGTAATCGTCCGGCGTGCCCACGAAGATCGGTATCTCGACGCCGTCGAAGCCGGTCGCCTTGATGTCGCGAAGCAACGGCTCGTGTTTCTTTGACACCGCCGTGGTCCATAAGAACATGCACATGCCGATTTTCATCGACGCCCCTCCCCTGATCCTCCCAGATCTCCCTCAGATTTAAAGCTTCGTCCACGCCCCGTTTTTCTTCGAGGACTTCACGCAAGCTTCGATGAAGGCCATGCCCTCAACGCCGTCCTGGATGGTCGGAAACACCACATCCTTTGCCGGCTTGCCGCCCTTGCGGCGCGCTGCCCGGATGGCGCGCGCGGCTTCCTGGTAGATGTTGGCGAAACCTTCGAGATAGCCCTCCGGATGCCCCGACGGCACGCGGCTGACACGGCCCGCCACCGGCAGCGATCCGGCGCCGTTGCGGGTGATCAGTTGCTTGGGCTGGCCGAACGGCGTGTACCAGAGATAGTTCGGGTCGGCCTGCACCCATTCCAGCCCACCCTTCGAGCCGTAGATGCGCAGCTTCAGCCCATTCTCATGGCCCGGCGCCACCTGGCTTGCCCAGATCATGCCCTTGGCCGGATGTGCCTTGCCGGGCGCCTTGAAGCGCAGCATGACGTTGACATTGTCGTCGAGTTGCCGCCCCGGCACGAAAGCGTCGAGATCGGCCGACAGCGAATCCAGTTCCAGCCCGGAAACGAAGCGGGCGAGGTTATAGGCATGCGTGCCGATGTCGCCCAGCGCGCCGCCCGCGCCCGCCTGCTTTGGGTCGGCGCGCCACGACGCCTGCTTCTGGCCGGTGGCCGCGAGGTCCTCGGTCAGCCAGTCCTGTGGGTACTCGGATTGCACGATGCGGATATCACCGAGCACACCCTTGGCCACCATTTCGCGCGCCTGCCTGATCATGGGATAGGCGGTGTAATTGTGGGTCAGCACAAACACCTTGCCGGTCTTCTCGACGATCGCCGCCAGCTTCTTCGCCTCGGCCAATGTCGTGGCCAGCGGCTTGTCACAGATCACGTGGATGCCCGCCTCGAGAAACGCCTTGGCCGCGGGCACATGCACATTGTTGGGGGTGACGATGGCCACCGCCTCGATGCCGTCGGGCCGCTTGGCCTCGGCTTTGGCCATCTCGGCATAGGAGGCATAGCTGCGGTCCGGATCGAGACCCAGTTCTGCCGCCGAGGCCTTGGCGCGTTCTGGATCGGATGACAGCGCGCCGGCAACGAGCACGAAATCATTGTCCATGCGCGCAGCGATGCGATGCACCGCGCCGATGAAAGCGCCCTGCCCGCCGCCGACCATGCCGTAGCGGATCGGGCCGCCTCCCGTTTCCGACTTCGATGCGCCAACCATGTTTTTCTCCCTCGTGTCAGATACCCCTCTCCTGGAGGGGAAGCGTTCGCCGCGCTAAATTCCCATCATGGCCCGCAGCACCTTCTTGTCGGTAGCGCCGCCGGCGAAATCATCGAATGCCCTTTCCGTCACCCGGATGATGTGGTGCTCGATGAAGGGTGCGCCTTCGGCCGCGCCATCCTCCGGATGCTTCAGGCAGCACTCCCATTCCAGCACGGCCCAGGAATCATAGCCGTATTGGGTGAGCTTGGAGAAGATGCCGCCGAAATCCACCTGACCGTCGCCGAGCGAACGGAAACGGCCGGCACGGTTGATCCAGCCCTGGTAGCCGGAATAGACGCCTTGCCGTCCTGTCGGGTTGAACTCGGCGTCCTTGACGTGGAACGCCTTGATGCGCTCGTGATAGATGTCGATGAATTCGAGATAGTCGAGTTGCTGCAGCAGGAAGTGCGAGGGATCGTAATTGATGTTGCAGCGCTTGTGACCGCCGACGGCATCAAGGAACATCTCGAAGGTCGCGCCGTCGAACACGTCCTCGCCCGGGTGGATCTCGTAGCCGACATCGACGCCATTGTCCTCATAGATATCGAGGATCGGCTTCCAGCGCTTGCCCAATTCCGCGAATGCCTCCTCGATCAGCCCTGCCGGCCGCTGCGGCCACGGATAAAGATAAGGGAAGGCCAACGCGCCGGAGAAGGTCACCGAAGCGTTCAGGCCTAGATTGCGCGACGCCTTGGCGCCGAATTTCATCTGTTCGACCGCCCACTTCTGCCGTGCCTTGGGGTTGTTGTGCACCGAAGGCGGCGCGAAGCCGTCGAACTGCGCGTCATAGGCCGGATGCACCGCCACCAATTGCCCCTGCAGATGCGTCGACAATTCGGTGATCTCGACGCCTGCCTCGGTGCAGACGCCCTTCACCTCGTCGCAATAGGTCTTGGACGATGCAGCCTTCTTGAGATCGAACAGCCTGGCATCCCAGGTCGGGATCTGCACGCCCTTGTAGCCCAGGCCTGCCGCCCATTTGGCGATCGACGGCAGCGAATTGAACGGCGCGGCATCGCCCGCGAATTGTGCCAGGAAAAGTCCTGGGCCTTTCATCGTCGACGGCATTCCTCATCCTCCCTTGCAGACCAACCATAGCGCCGATTGAACGCAGAGCCAGCCTCTTTGTCTTTTCAACCATACGCTTGTGGACATCGTCGTTCTGGTATTACCAAATGTGTCATACTGGTCAAGCCATTCAACACGGCGCCATTAGGCCGACCATCCCCGGATAGTGGTCATATAAGCCAATATAATCAGCCATCTAAACCACACAAGAAGTTGTCTTGGTCCGGTTCTTGCCGTTCCATTAAAATTGCGATAGACCTCAAAAGCGGCCCAATTGGTCGAACCAGTTTGTTGAAAAGAGCTGGGACGCCTTGGGGAGGAACCCGTGCGCGGCTTTCGGCGGCGCGCGTTGCAGGCGAACCGTTAAAGACGAATTGGGAAGGACTGACCATGCATCTTTCGACGCACAACTGGATGCGCGCGGAACCACTGGAGACGACGCTCAGGCGCATCAAGAAATTCGGCTATGAGTCGATCGAGATTTCCGGCGAGCCCGAGCAGTACAAGACCAAGGAAACACGCGCTCTTTTGAAGGAGCATGGCATTCGTTGTTGGGGCGCGGTGACGTTGATGCTGGGCGAGCGCAACCTAGCCGCCAGGAACCAGGGCCAGCGCGAGCGCTCCGTGCAATACGTCAAGGACGTGCTGACGATGGTCGGCGAACTCGACGGCGAGATCATCACGCTCGTCCCCGCGACCGTCGGCAAGGTGGTGCCGGACGGCACCGAGGAAGAGGAATGGAAGTGGGTCGTCGATGCGACCCGCGAATGCTTCACCCACGCCAAGAAGGTCGGCGTCAAGATCGCGGTCGAGCCGCTGAACCGCTTCGAGACCTATCTGTTCAATCGCGGCGCCCAGGCGCTCGCATTGGCCGACGCCGTCAGCCCCGAATGCGGCGTCTGCCTCGACGCCTACCACATCCACATGGAGGAATTTAACGTCCATGACGCCATTCGCCAGATCGGCAAGCGACTGTTCGACTTCCATGTCGCCGACAACAATCGCTTCGCCGCCGGCCTTGGGCAGATCGACTGGCCAAGGATCGTCGCGACCCTGCGGGAGGTCGGCTATGACGGCGCGCTGACCAACGAATTCGTCGCCCCGGTCGACCGCACGCCGGCCGCGCCCTATCCCGACATGGTCGAGCGCCACCCCGTCGACATCTCGCCCGAACAGCTGAAATTCATCCAGGATCACGGCTCCAGCGTGCTGACCGAGAAATTCTACACCGACCAGATGCGCATCACCGCCGAAACGCTGCTGCCGCTGATCAAGTAGTCGTCTTTTCAGGGAAATCTGCCTTTCCGCCCAGCCGGCGGCAGGGCCGGGGAAGAACATGCGCATAAAGACCGTCCAAGCCTGGTGGGTCCGCATACCGATCGAAGCGGCACAGCAACACCGCAGCGACTTCGGTCAGGTGACGACTTTTGACGCCGCCATCCTGCGCATCGAGACCGACGATGGCCTGGTCGGCTGGGGCGAAGGCAAGAATGCGGCCGGCAGCGCCGGCAGCTACGGCGCCCTGGTCCACATGCTGAACCACGAGGTCGGCCCGCAGCTGATCGGCCGCGATCCCGCCGACATCGGCGTGATCTGGGAGATGCTCTACAATGGCGTGCGCCACGACAGCGCGGCGCGCGCCGGCCACGCCATGCCGCAGCTGGCGCGGCGCGGCATGAGCGTAGCCGCCATCAGCGCCGTCGACATCGCGCTGTGGGATATTCTGGGTAAATCGCTGGGCGTGCCGGTCTGGCGGCTGCTTGGGGGGCGCAAGCTCGACCGCTTGCCGGCCTATGCATCCGGTGGCTGGGCAGCGGTCGACGCCATCGGCGAGCAGTTGAAATCCTATATCGCGAAGGGCGGCTTCAAGGCGCTGAAGATGCGGGTCGGCGCCATGGACGGCGCACCGCACGTTTCCGCTGCCCGTGTGCGCGCCGCGCGACAGGCGCTCGGCCCCGATGTCGAACTGATGGTCGATGCGCATGGCACCTACACGGTGGCCGAAGCCAAGCGCTTCATCAATCTCGTTGGCGATCTCGACCTTGCATGGTTCGAGGAACCGATCATCGCCGACGACAAGCCCGGCATGGCCGAGGTGCGGGCGTCCGGCGCCGTGCCGATCGCAACGGGCGAAAGCGAGGCCACGCGCTATGCATTCCGCGATCTCGCCGTGCTCAAGGCGGCCGACATCTTCCAGCCCGATCCGGCCTTTTGCGGCGGCATCAGCGAGGCGATGAAGATCGGCACCATCGCCAGTGCCTTCAACCTGCGTTTTGCCCCGCATCTGTGGGCGGGAGCGCCCTGCTTCTTCGCCGGGCTGCATATCTGCGCGGCCTCGCCGGCGAGCTTCACCGTCGAATATTCGCTCGGCGCCAATCCGATGATTCACGATCTTGTTGAAGAGACTGTCGAAGCAAGGGACGGTATGATAGCCGTCCCTGAAAAGCCCGGATTGGGATTCACCACCTCGGAGCGATTCCTCGAGGCGCACGCGCAACGCGGGTGACAATGAAAGAAAAGAACCTTCTGGCGGAACTTGCCGCCTATCTGTTTTCCCACTCGGACAAGGAGACGGGCCGCACGCCGTCGGAACGTGAGCTGGCCGAGCATTTCGGCGTCAGCCGCGGCCAGATCCGTGAAACGCTGGCCATCCTCGAAGCCATGCGCATCGTCGAGCGCCGGGCCAAGTCCGGCATCTATATCGACACCAAACAGGCAAGCGTCGAGGCGTTGGCGCTGTTTGCCCGCGCCGGCCTGCCGCTCGATCCCTTGCAGATCTACGAAACCGTCGAGTTGCGCAAGATCCACGAAATCAAGGCCGCCGAGCTCGCCTGCTCGCGCGCCACGGAGGAGAACTTCGAACGGCTGCGCGAGATTCTGAAAGCGTCCGAGAAGCGCATTGCCGCCGGCGAAGGCCTGGCCAAGGAGGACCGGGAATTTCACCTCGAGATCGTGCGCGCGACCAAGAACGGTGTCTTCCACAATATCTGCAGCGTCTATTACCTGATGGGCGAGCAACGGCTTCCCGTCTACTTCAACGATCCCGAGCGCAGCGTGCGCTCGCATGCCGAGCACATCCAGATCTACGAGGCGCTGCTGCGCCGCGACGGCAATCTCGCCCAGGCGCTGATGAGCGCGCATCTGCAAGGCGCGGAGAGCTACTGGAAGGGACTGATCGGCGGTCGGGCCGCTGAACCGCCGCCCCCCGTGCTTGAAAAAGCCTGACGTGGCGCGAATCCTTTCAACCCACCCCCTGCACCCGCACGCTTCGGCCATGCTGGCCGGCGCCGGTCAGCTTGTCATTGCGTCCGCACTCGATGCCGGCACCCTGACCAGGGAGGCGAAGGACGCCGACATCGTCATCGTGCGGGCGCATCTGCCGCCACAACTTTTCGAGGGTGCCTGGACGCTGAGGGCGGCAATCCGCCATGGCGCCGGGCTCGACATGATCCCGATGGAAGCAGCCACCGCCGCCGGGGTGCTGGTGGCTAACGTGCCGGCGGTCAATGCCCGCTCGGTGGCCGAACATGTGATGTTTGCCGCCCTGGCCCTGCTGCGCAATTTTCGCGTGGTCGACCGTGACCTGCGCGCTAAAGGCTGGCTCGCCGGCCGTGAGCACGCCAATGCCAATAGCGAACTTGCCGGCAGGACGATCGGCATCGTCGGCCTCGGCGCCGTCGGGCAGGCGGTCGGCCACATCGCCACGCATGGTTTCGACCTCAACGTCGTGGCAACGACGCGCAGCATGCAGCCGGCGCCGGACAAGGTCGGCTTCCTGTCGATCGACGCCTTGGTCGAACAAAGCGATATCATCGTGCTGTGCTGCCCGCTGACGCCGGAGACACGCGGCCTGATCAGCCGCGAGCGCATCGCCCGCATGAAGCCACACGCCTTGCTGATCAACGTTTCGCGCGGCCCGGTGATCGACGACGACGCGCTGATCGAGGCGCTGCAAAAGCACCGCATCGGCGGCGCGGCGCTCGACGTGTTTTCGACCCAGCCGTTGCCACCCGGCCACCCCTATTTCGGCTTCGACAACGTCATCATCACCCCGCACATGGCTGGCATTACCGAGGAATCGATGATGCGCATGGGCGTCGGCGCGGCGGGCGAGGCCCTGCTGGTGTTGGCGGGCAAGCTGCCAGTCAACCTGCGCAATCCCGAAGTGATCGACCACTACCGGCGGCGGTTTCCCGAGTCCGACTGAAGGCGCCTCAATTTTCCCGAATTCCTTGGCGACCTTGCCGCCCATGTGGAACGTCGCTTCAATGATTCTCCTGGCCGTCGGCGTCTTCGCAACGACGGCGCAAGCCCTTGCCGATGGACGCGACGGCTACGTGTTCTGCGACAATGGTCTGCGCTGCATGGCGGCGCCCTGCCCGTCGAACAGTGCGCTCGACCTCACCACCGGCAAGATCATCAAGGGCGTGTCGATCGACATCGACGGCTTGCCGCGGGAAGACAGGGCACTCGATCTTTCGGACAAGCTTTACGACGGCAAGGTCGTCGTTGCCGGCTCCATCGAGAACCGGACCCAGACACTCAACGGCAAGCAATCCATCCAGCCCTGGCTGGTAGCCACGGGCATAGAACGCGCAGCCCGGGACAGCGAACGCAGCCACTGCTCGGCGCACTGAAGCTTGGCCTTACACAGACAGCGACTCGATCAGCGGCCGAGCAAAGCCTCGATTTCGGCCGCGATCCGCAGCAGTTGATGATCGCGGCCATTGCGCGCCACCAGCATAAGGCCGGCAGGCAACACCGTTCCCGGCATCGGCAGCGAAATCGCGCAAAGGTCGAACTGGTTGGCGACCTGCGTGTTGCGCAACAGCAGGCCCTCGATGCGGTCACGCAGCTCCGCATCCTCGGCCACCGAAACGATGGCCGGAGCCGTGACCGGCGTCGTCGGCAATGCCAGCACATCGACCGATGCCAGCCGCTCGTCCATCGCGGCGACGAGCCCGCCGCGACGGCGCAGCGCCCTGATGTAGACCGGGGTCGGTATCGCGGCCGCTCGCGACAAGGGCCCGCTGACATGTGGATCGACAGGCACGGATGCACCCGTCGCCAGCCAGTCGGCATGGACTTCGGCTCCCTCCATCGCCGCGATCGAACCGCGCTTGGTCGCCGCGCGCAGGTCCGCGATCAGATCGTCGATCGACAGGTCCGCGATGCCGGCGCCGGCTCGTGCGATCTTGCCGAGACAGTGCTCGAACGCCGCCGCGACCTCGCCTTCCGTGTCTTCGAAAAGAACGCCGCGCGGGATGCCGACGCGAAGTCCTGAAAGGGCGATCGGAGCCAGCGCGGCCGGCGTATCGCCGGCCATCACGGCGTCGGCGGCGGCGCATTGGGCGACGGTTCTGGCAAGAGGTCCGACGGAGTCCAGCGTGCCGGACAATGGGAAAGCGCCGGCGAGCGGCACACGGCGCGCCGTTGGCTTGAAGCCGACGACGCCATTCAGTGACGCCGGGATGCGGATCGAACCGCCAGTATCGGAACCGATCGATATCTCGCTCGTCCCCTCGCCAACGGCGACGCCTGCACCCGAGGAGGAGCCGCCGGGAATGCGGCTGGCATCGGCGGCGTTGCCCGGCGTGCCATAATGCTGGTTGTCGCCGATGGCGGTGAAGGCGAATTCGGTCATATTGGTCTTGCCGATGACGACCGCGCCGGCCTGCCGTAGCCGGCTTACGATGGCGGCGTCGCGCTGGGCGGGCGCGGCGGTGCTGAGCATCAGCGAGCCGGCCGTTGTCGCTTCGCCGGCGACATCGAACAGATCCTTGATCGAGACGATCGTACCGTCGAGTGGACCCAGCGTCACGCCGGCCTTGGTGCGCCCATCGCTGGCGTCGGCCGCTGCCCGCGCCGCGTCGGCATAGAGCTTCGTATAGACCCTCTCATCGGCCACGCGATTGGCAAGACGTGACAGGATGATTTCGAGACGGTCGCGAATTGATTGCATATCGATGTCGGACTCCGCCAGGATACAACGTCTTTAAAGCAGTTCCAGGAAAAGCGTTCAGCGGCTTTCCTTATGGAATTGCGAAGAAACAATGACTTACCGCAGCCCATGGGCCTGCGTATTGGATAACCCGGCCAGCGTGCGTTCGCACCGGCCAGCAATAGGAAGATTCTGGTGCTGTACAAAGGCGGTTGCCATTGCGGCAAGGTTGCATTCGAGGTGAAGGCCGAACTGACCGGCGCCGCGCGATGCAATTGCTCGATCTGTTCGCGCAAGGGCGCTCTATTGTCAGCCGTGCCTCACAAGGCGCTGCGCGTGCTGGCCTGGGGCGACGACCTCGGCAGCTACACGTTCGGCAACCACGTCATCGCGCATCGCTTCTGCCGCGGCTGCGGCATTCATCCCTTCGCCGAGGACGTTGGCGAAGGGAATGAAAGGAATGCCTACATCAATCTGCATTGCGTCGATGGGCTGGATCTTGCCTCAATGCCTGTTTTCGACTTCGACGGCCGCTCGGCCTGATACCCTCAAATGTCGGTCCGCTTCGGCCCGAGAGCGAACACAGTCAGGGCCGCCAGCAGCGTCGCTGCCCCGCAATAGGCGAAAGCGCTGGCAACGCCGGCATGATCGACAAGCAGGCCGCCAAACACTGCCCCAAGTGCGATCGCCACCTGGAACGTTGCGACCATCAGTCCGCCTGCGCTTTCGGCCTGGTCCGGCGCCTCGCGTATCAGCCAGGTTTGCAGCCCGACCGGCACCGCGCCGAAGGCAAAGCCCCACGCCGCGACCGCCATCGCGGCAATCGCGGGCGACGCGCCGAAGGTGAGCAGCAGCACGGCCGAGACGGCGATCAGCAGGGGGGCCAGCGCCACGGCGGCCTTGAGGTTGCGCTCGGCCATGAAGCCCCCGGCAAGATTGCCGAAGAAGCCACCGACGCCATAGGCAAGCAGCACGAGCGAGATCGTCTGGATACCGAGTACTGGCACCTTCTCCAGGAACGGGCGCACATAGGTGAAGCCGGCGAAATGTCCCGAGGCGATGAGCAGGACGACGACAAGCGCTACCTTGATCATCGGGCGCTTCAGCACGTCCAGCAAGGTCCGGAAACCCGCCACGCCGTCGGGCGGCAACTTTGGCAAGGTGGCGATCTGCACCAGCAGCGCCAGGGCGCCGACGACAGCGGCGATCATGAAAGCCGTGCGCCAGCCCCACATGTCGCCGACATAGGCGCCGATCGGCGCCGCGCAGACGGTCGCGACCGAAACGCCGGTCAGGATAATGGACATGGCGCGCGGCACCAGACGCATGGGAACGAGCCGCATGGCCATTGCAGCCGACATAGCCCAGAAGCCGCCCAGGCCGATCCCCAGCAGGACGCGGGCGACAAGCAGGACAGGAAGCGAAGTCGCGAAGGCTGCCAGTATGTTCGAGAGGATGAGCAGAACCGAGAAGCCCCACATAACCAGCCTGCGGTCGAGGCGCTTGGTGATGATGGCCATGGTCGGCGCGGCGATGGCGCCGACGATCGCGGTCGCCGTCACAGCCTGCCCGGCCGCGCCCTCCGTGATGCCCAGGTCGCGCGCGAGCGGGGTGAGCAGGCTCGCGGGAAGAAATTCCGCGGTCACCAGCCCGAAGACGCCGAAGGTAAGGGAAACGACCGCGCCCCAGGCAGGCTGGGCGCGTTCGTCGGCGTCGGACGGATTGAGCAAAGGCGCGTCTATGACGCCTGTCGCGGGTTCGATCATGGTCAGTCTCCGATCTGTTGGCAGCGCCAGATACTCAGTGGCCCGCCGGAGGCTCCACCCGTTACATGCTTGACTGTGTCGGGCATGGCTATTGGCCGGTCTCTGATTTGTGTCGCAGTGCAACATAGGGAGTGACCGGCTGGAGTTTCCATGCTAGAAACCCCATTATGTTTAACCATTCGTCCAAAATCCCAGTCACCGGCGATCCGCTGACGGATATCTTGCGCGGCTTGCGCCTTGATGGCGTCGAGTATGGCCGCTGCGAAATGAAGGAACCCTGGGGCATCCAGTTCCCCGCTCATCCCGGAGCACGCTTTCATTTCATCGGCCGCAAAGGTTGTTGGCTGAAGCAGCCGTCCGGCGAATGGGTGCAACTCAATGTCGGCGACGCTGTGCTGCTGCCGCGCGGTGCGGCCCATGTGCTGGCCAGCGAACCCGGCGCGCAGGCATGGCCGATCCACGGCTACGCGCTCGAGGAAGTTTGCAAGGACGTCTTCTGCACGTCCAACGCGGAGATGTGCGACAAGAATTGTCATCCGGGCACGCTGCTGTTCTGTGCCGCCATGTACTTCAACATCGACGGCCTGCATCCCCTGCTCGGCATGATGCCGGATGTGATGCGCAGCCACGAGTTGGAAGCATACGAACCGGGCATCCCGCACCTGCTGGAGGCGATGGCGCGCGAGGTGACCATGGAGCGCGTCGGCTCGGGCGGCATACTGGCGCGGCTGGCCGATGTGCTGGCCGCCACGGTCATCCGCTCATGGGTGGAACGCGGCTGCGGTGACTCGTCCGGCTGGATCGCGGCGGTCCGGGACCGTGACATCGGCCGCGTGCTGGCGGCCATCCATCTCGAGCCAGACCATGACTGGACGGTAGAGTCCCTGGCGAGGATGATGGGCGCCTCCCGCTCGGGGTTTGCCGAGCGCTTCGCCACCATTGTCGGCGAGACGCCGGCAAGGTATGTCACCCAGGTCAGGATGCATCAGGCGCGGCAATGGCTGGTGCGCGACCGGATGAAGATTTCCGTCGTTGCCGCGCGTCTCGGCTATGAATCGGACGCCGCCTTCAGCCGTGCCTTCAAGCGCGTCATCGGCTCGGCGCCCAGCCATTTCCGGGCCGACGAGCAGGCCGTCATCCGACAGGCCGGATGACCCAGCGGTATCAGCCTGCGTGTCGCAGGCTGATACCGCTGCCCTTGTCGAACAGCACCACCTTTTCAGCGTTCCAGGCAAAGCGCACCGGCTGCTCGATCGTGACATCGGTCCTCGCCGGCACGGTGGCGCGCAACGTCGTGTCGCCGACCCGCAGCGTCAGGATCTTCTCCACGCCATGGTTCTCGACATCGTGGACACGTGCCTCCACCGGGGCGCCGCTTTCGAGATAGACGTCTTCCGGCCGGATGCCAAAGACGAGTTGGCGACCATCGGTCGCCGCACTCGTCCTGGCTCCCCCTGTAAAAGGCAGTTCGAAATTCAGCGGCGCCATGACCGCGCGTCCGTTCACGAGCTTGCCGTCGATGAGGTTCATCGGCGGCGAGCCGACGAAACTCGCCACATAGGTGTCGCGCGGATTGTTGTAGATTTCGTGCGGCGTACCGGTCTGGACGATGCGACCATGGTTGAGCACGCCAACCTTGTCGCCCATCGACATCGCCTCGATCTGGTCGTGGGTGACGAACAGGAAAGTGGCGCCAAGCTGTATCTGCAGGTTCTTCAATTCGGTGCGCAGCGCCTCGCGCAGCTTGGCATCCAGCGCCGACAACGGCTCGTCCATCAGGAACACGCGCGGCTTGCGTACGATGGCGCGTCCGATAGAGACGCGCTGCATCTCGCCGCCTGACAGCCGGTCGGTCTTGCGGTCGAGCAGATGCTCGATCCTGAGCGTGCGAGCGGCACGGTCGACCCGATCCTTGATCTCGGCAGCGGGCAACCGGCGGATCTTCGGCTTGAGCGGGAATTCAAGGTTTTCGCGCACCGTATATCGCGGATAGAGCGAATATTGCTGCAGCACGAGCGCCACGTCGCGCTCGGCCGCTCCCCAGTCGGCGACATCGACGCCGTCGATGAACACCTGGCCTTCCGTGGGTTTCTCCAGGCCGGCGACAAGGCGCAGCGTCGTCGTCTTGCCGGCGCCGGTCTCGCCCAGCAGGACGAAGAATTCGCCATCGGCAATGTCGAGGTCGAGCGCGGTGAGCGCCGTGTGGTTGCCGAACTTCTTCGAGATGTTCTTGAGCTGGATATGGGCCATGGGTCAGTTGCCTCGATACTGTTTGGAGGCGGTCTGCACTCCGCTATGGCTCCGGGCGTTCGACTGTTCGAAAAGCCAGATCATTGGCTTTTCGCGGCCTTCGGCCATCACAATCTCACCCCCAGCGACTTGCCGCTTGCCGTGTCGAAGAAATGCGCCTGCGTCGGATCGATCCTGGCAAAGACCTTTTCGCCGGGGCCGGAGATGAAACCGCTCCTGGTGCGCGCGCGCAGCGTCTTGGAACCGACCTTGAGGTCGACGATGTCGTAGGACCCGAGCGGCTCGACGATCTGTGTCTCGACCGCCACGAAGCCTTCGCTGGCATCACGCCGAAGGAAGACGCCCTCGGGCCGGATGCCGAGTGCGAGCTTGCCGCCGGCATGGCCGTTGAGCCTCGACAGCAGCGCATGCGGGAATTCGAAACCGCTGGCGGAGCCGCCCACCGTCACCGATGCGGAGGAGGCCTTCTCCGCCACCGCCGCGTCGGCGACGTTCATCACCGGGCTGCCGACGAACTGCGCGACGAAGAGGTTCGCCGGGCGCGAATAGACTTCGTCTGGAGTGCCGACCTGCTGGAGCACGCCTTCATGCATGATGACGATGCGGTCGGCGAGGCTCATCGCCTCGATCTGGTCGTGGGTGACATAGATGGTGGTCGAGCCCTGCTTGATGTGCAGCCGCTTGATCTCGGCGCGCATCTCCTCGCGGAGCTTGGCGTCGAGCGCGCCGATCGGCTCGTCCATCAGCATGGCCTTGGGCCGCCGCACCAGCGCCCGGCCGATGGCCACGCGCTGCATGTCGCCGCCCGAGAGCGCCGACGGCTTCCTGCCGAGCAGGTCGGTGATCTGCAGCGTCTTGGCGACCGAGCGCACTTCCTGGTCGATCTCGGCCCGGCTCTTGCGCGTCGCCTTCAGCGGAAAGGCGATGTTCTCGTAGACGCTCATATGCGGGTAGAGGGAGAACGACTGGAAGACCATGGCGATGTCGCGGGCGGCGGCCTTGAGATGCTGCACCGGCTTACCGTCGATGAGAATGTCGCCCTCGTCGATCGTCTCCAGCCCGGCAATGGCCCTCAGCGTGGTCGTCTTGCCGCAGCCGGACTGGCCGAGCAGCACGATGAACTCGTTGTCTGATATCTTCAGGTTGAGGTCCTTGATGACCTGGACGGCGCCAAAGAATTTTTGGACGCCCCGGAGCTCGATCTGCGTCAATGCTGTGCTCCCGGATAGCCCTGTGCATTTCCAGCCTGGCCGGTGGCTGCGTCTTCCTCCGGCGCGATCTTCGAGGTGACGTTGAAGCCGATCAGGCCGACGAGGATGATGGTGAGGCCATAGCTGTGGAGCAGCATGTTCCACGGCTGGCAGAGCGCGATGATGCCTAGCACCATGAGCACCTGCGAACCCGGTTCCAGATATTTCTGGTTGATGGCGCGGAAGCTCATTTGCGGATCGCTCCGAAGGACATGCCACGCAACAGGTGATTACGCAGCAGGAAGGTGAAGATCGCGACTGGCAACAGGAACAGGAAGGTTCCGGCAGCTATCACTGTCCAGTCGGTTAGGCCCGAGCCGACCTGGCTGGGAATGAAGGGTGGCGCGGTCTGGGCGCGGCGGTTGGTCATGATCAGGGCGAAGGCATATTCGTTCCACGCCGTGATGAAGCAGAAGACAGCAGTGGCGGCGATGCCGGTGGCCGCCTCGGGCAGCACGATTTTGAAGAAAGCCTGCATGCGCGTGTAGCCATCGACGAGCGCCGCCTCCTCGTACTCCTTGGGGATCTCGTCGATGAACCCCTTCATAAGCCAGACGGAGAAGGAAAGGTTGAAGGCCGTGTAGAGAATGATCAGGCCGATATGCGTGTCGTTCAGCCCGACCGCGCGATACATCAAGTACATCGGGATCGCGACCACAACGGGCGGCAACATGCGCGTCGACAGGATGAAGAAGAGCAGATCCGCTTCACCCTTCACCTTGAACCGGGAGAAGCCGTAGGCCGTGAGCGTGCCCATTCCGACAGCGATCACCGTGCTGCTGATGGCAATGATGAGGCTGTTCGCGAAACGATCCGGGTATGGCGACAATTGCGGGCTGTCCCCGACCTTCAGGATGCGCTCGCCGCCGTCATAAACCGCCTTCTCCCACCACGGCGCCGCGGCGTAGGTTTCGGGGTCGACCGGCTTGGTCTGCTGCACGCGCTTGGTGAACAGCTTGACGAACGGTGTCAGCTCCGGCTGGAACAGCACGGTCGGCGGCACTGTGGTGGCGAGCGCGCGCGGTTTGAAAGCTGTCGAGGCTATCCAGTAGATCGGCGCGAGAAAGATAACCATCACGACCAGGACCGCGACAATGGCGATGCGATTGAATGCTATCTCGCCGCTGGTGCGAACTGCGGCCATCTCAGCGCTCCTTCACCTTGTTGAGATATTTTACGTAAATGTTGGTGATGGCCAGCACCATGATCAGGACGATATAGGCAAGCGCCGACGACCTGCCGGTATCCCATTGCTGGAAGGCGAGACGGTAAAGCTTGATCGCAATGAGTTCGGTCGTAGGCTGAACGCTCAGGACGTAGGCAAGATCAAACGTCTTGAAGGCTTCCATGGTTCGGAAGATGAGCGCGATCATCAGGATTGGCGCGACCAGCGGCAGCGTGATGCGCGTGAAAGTGTACCAACTGCTGGCACGGTCGATTGCCGCGGCCTCGTAAAGATGTTTCGGCACCGCCGAGAGACCGGCGAGCGAAAGCAGCATGACAAAGGGGGACCACATCCAGATATCGGTGATCGCCACCGCGTAGAGGGCGGTGTCGGCATCCGACAGCAGGCCGAAACTGCGCAGACCGAGGATGTAGTTTATCGGCCCCCATGACGGGCTGTAGAGGAGCTGCCAAAACAACCCAACGACAGCCGCCGAGAGCATCATTGGCAACAGCAGCAGGGTCGTGACCACCCCCTTGAAGGGGAAATCGCGATTGAGCAGGAGCGCGATCCCAAAGCCGATGATCATCTGTCCGCCAACCGAGACAATCACATATTTGGCGGTGATGACGAAGTTGGTCCAAATGCGCTGGTCGGCAAGCAGTTCGCGATAGTTTTGCAGACCCACGAAACTCCACGCCGCGTTGCGGTTCGCCGCGAAGTCGGTGAACGAATAACCGAGTGAATAAATCAACGGGAAAATGTTGAAGACGATCAGAAACAGGACCGTTGGAATGATGAAAAGATTGCGGATGGTGAGATCGCTCCACCCGCGTGCGGCGGCGCGCGACCGCGCGTCCAGCGTATTCAGAACCGAAACTGCCAAAACTTCCTCCGGAAATCCCCTGAGAACAGGTTTCGAGAGAAGGCTGTTGCCTTCCCTCGAAACGAGCACATGGGCCTAGTGGACTGGGCGATTGTACTTCTTGAAGGTCGCGGTCCAATCCTTGATGACGCCGTTCATGGCTTCCTCCGCCGTTCCCTTGTTGTTGACGACGAAGGGATAGACGTTGTCGTTGAACTGGGTCAGCAACTCGGCATATTCAGGCGGCGTCCAGAAGTCCCTGACGATCTTCATCGAGTCATAGAAGGCCTTGTTGTAAGGCGTGGCGTTCTGGAACTCCGCGGATTCGAGCACCGCCTTTGAGCAGGTATAGCCGCCGAGTTTCGCCCACTTCAGCTGGGTCTCATCCTTGACGAACCATTCAAGGAACTTCATCGCCTCTTCCTGCTTCTTCGAATAAGAGACCACCGAAATGCCCTGCCCGCCCAGCGCGGCGACATGGACGCCTGTCGGCCCCGGGGGATTGGCAAAGAATCCCGTGTCCGCGGCATGCGGATTGGTGGCCGGATTGGCGAGGGCAGGGAAGAAGGCGAAGAAGTTCATGCTCATCGCCGCCAGGCCAGAGGTTATGGCCTGATTGTTCTCGAGAAAGAACGACTTGTTCCATCCGGGCGGAGTGAACTTGAAGAGGTCGTGATAGGCCTGCAGGCCTGCAATCGACTCCTTCGAGTTCACGACGCCGTTGATCTTGTAGGTATCGTACTCGCCGAGACTGCCGCCGTAGGAGAAGATCGTCTGCTCGGTTCCCATGGCGACCGCGTCGTAGGAATTGTCGGTGTAGAGCGCGATGCCGTAGCGGTTCTTGTCGGGTCGCGTGAAGAACTCGGCGATATCATGCAGCGCCTTCTGGTCCTTCGGCACACCAAGCTCATAGCCGTACTTGGCCTTGAAGTTCGCTTTCTCGGTAGGATCCTCGAACCAATCCTTGCGGTAGGACCAGCCGTTGACGTCGCCTTCGAGGGGAATCGCCCAGAACTTGTTGCTCTTCAGCGGATACTCGCCATAGGCAAGGGTTGCGGGCAGGAAAACGTCCTTGAGCTTATGTTTGTTGAAGAAGTCCGTGAGATCGACCCAGTGCCCCTGCTCCGAGCCGACCCCCAGCCACTGGGAGTCGCCGACGATCAGATCGTACGCATCGCCGTGAGCGTTCAGCTCGGCGAATGTCTTGGTCTGGAAATCGGGCCAAGGCGTTGTCTCGATCGTAACCTTGACGCCGGTCTCGGCCGTGTAATCGTTGACAAGTTCCTGAAGATAATTGGCAGGATCCCATTCCGCCCAGAAGATGGTGAGCTCCTTGTCCTGCGCGTAGACGGACGTTCCGCAGGCAAGCGTTAAGCCAATACCAGCAAGCAAGCTGGTCACAAACTTGCGCATATTCATTTCCTCCCTTGTGCGCATTCTACCGTGTCGAGCGAACCGGCAACGGAGCCGGCCCAGGTAGTTCCTCCCATGATCGCGCCTTCCGGTTTGGGCCTCCTCGCCCGGCCGGAAATGGATCGCAGCTTTTCACTTTCGATCCGCTTTTTCTTATCTGATCTGGTATTACCAATTTGATGCTGACGTCAAGCTGTTTCTTGACCGGCGCACCAACGCCGAACGGCACGAAAACAGCGATATCTCGCTGTTTTACCTTCATTTTCCTACTGATTGATACATGAATGCCTTGCCCTGACCGCCGCATCGCAGCTAAAGTCAGTGGACAGAAGAGAAATCTGGTCGAACCAGATAGATGCTATTTCTAATCTTTCGACGGTTCGGCGTCCTCGCCTTAGGTCTCTGAGTCCGCGATGGCCGCGCGCACCAGCGCCCCGGCCGCCCATTGAGCGACTGACATCGTCTCGCGACTGTCCAACCCCCAGATATCCTTCAGCACGACAAGCACTTCCACGCCGAAGATCAGCGAAAGCGCCTGCGCCAGGCGACTGAATTCGTCCGGTGGCAAGCTGTTCTCGAGCGGCGCGAGCGCATCCTTCAGCAACGCGATACGGTGACCGCGCGTGAAGGCGGGCTCGCCTCCCAGCGTGCCTGCCTGGCGCCGGGCCCATTGGTCGAGGGACAATTTCAGGGCCGCCTTGAACGTCGCCTCGAAGGCTTCGATGCGCGGCATGGCGGCGTCGAACAGGTCCGCCACCCGGCGCCCGGGGTCTGCCGAACTGGATTGCCAGGTGAGGATCGGACCAAGCCCTTCGTCGACCACGGCCTGCACAAGCGCCGCCTGACTGGGGAAATAGCGATAGGCCGTGGCGCGAGAAACCTCCGCCGCCTCGGCAACCTCGCTGACCGAGGGCGTGACACCAGCCTGCATCAGCCTCGTTGCTGTCTCCAGCATCAACCGTTTTGTCCGCGCGCGGGGTCCGCGCTCTGAATCATCTGTTACGGCTTGTTGACGTGAGATGCCCATATCAATATGATACGCATGTCTCAAAAATTTGCAATGGCAGCCCTTTTGTAGGAGTGGCTACGTTGACCCTCCAAGGGGTACTCGGTTCTCAAGCTCCCGACAGTGCCACGGCCGAGCCTGCCAGCAGGGTAGCGCTCGCATGAAACGCGTCTATGCGGTAGGTACCGCCGATACCAAGGGCGAGGAACTCGCCTTCCTGGCCGATGCGATCACCGCCGCCGGCGCTGCCGTTTGCCGGATCAACGTCGGAACACGTGGCGCGACAGTCCCCGTCGATGTGACGGCAGGTGAAGTTGCGGCGCATCATCCCGAGGGCGCCGATGCGGTTCTCGGCAGCAATGACCGGGGCACCTCTGTGGCCGCAATGGGCATCGCCTTTGCCCACTTCGTCCAATCGCGAAACGACATAGCGGGCATCATAGGCATTGGCGGTGGCGGCGGCACCTCGATCATCACGTCGGGCATGCGCGCCATGCCTCTCGGCCTGCCCAAGATCATGGTATCGACGCTCGCGTCGGGCGATACGGCGCCTTATGTCGACGTCTCCGACATCATCATGATGCCCTCGGTCACCGACATGGCCGGGCTCAACCAGTTGTCCCGGGTCGTGCTGCACAATGCCGCCCAAGCCATATCCGGCATGGCGGCGAGGCCGGCGCCACCGCCGGACGGCAAACCGTCGATCGGCCTCACCATGTTCGGCGTCACCACGCCTTGCGTGACCGCCATCGCCGATCAGCTTCGTTCGACCTATGACTGCATGGTCTTCCACGCCACCGGCACCGGCGGCCGAAGCATGGAAAAGCTGGCAGACAGCGGCCTCTTGTCCGGCATCATCGACATCACCACCACCGAGGTCTGCGACCTGCTGTTCGGCGGCGTGCTGCCCGCTACGGAAGATCGTTTCGGCGCCATTGCCCGCACCGGCCTGCCCTATGTCGGCTCCGTCGGCGCACTCGACATGGTCAATTTCTGGGCGCCTTCGACCATTCCGGAGCACTACCGCGGACGCCTGTTCTACGAGCACAATCCCAACGTCACGCTGATGCGCACCACGGCCGACGAATGCCGGCGGATCGGTGAGTGGATCGGCGCAAGGCTCAGCCTTTGCGAGGGCCCGATACATTTCCTGATCCCTGAGAAAGGCGTCTCGGCGCTCGACATCGAAGGTGGCGCGTTCTTCGATCCTGAGGCCGACACGGTTCTCTTCGAAGCCATCGAGCGGACGATCCGGCCAAACGCAACCCGCCGGGTGACCCGCCTGCCCCTTCACATCAACGACCCCGAATTCGCCAAGGCCGCGACATCAGCCTTCCTCGACATCGCCAGACAGTGAGATCCCAGACATGCCAGCCATACCGCGCAAGGACATACTGAAGAAATTCAGGGGAATGATCGACAAGGGCCTGCCGATAGTCGGCGGCGGCGCCGGCACCGGCCTGTCGGCAAAGGCCGAGGAAGCCGGCGGCATCGACCTCATCATCATCTACAATTCCGGCCGCTACCGCATGGCCGGGCGCGGCTCGGCCGCCGGTCTGCTCGCCTATGGCAATGCCAACGAGATCGTCAAGGAGATGGCCTACGAGGTGTTGCCGGTGGTCAAGAAGACGCCGGTCCTGGCCGGCGTCAACGGCACCGATCCCTTCATCATCATGCCGCTGCTTCTGGCCGAACTGAAGACGATGGGCTTTTCGGGCGTGCAGAACTTCCCCACCATCGGCCTGTTCGACGGCAACATGCGGCGCAGTTTCGAGGAGACAGGCATGGGCTTCGGGCTCGAGGTCGACATGATCGCCGAGGCGCACAAGCTCGACCTGTTGACCACTCCCTATGTGTTCAATCCCGACGAGGCACGCGCCATGACAAAAGCCGGCGCCGACATCGTCGTCGCCCATATGGGCGTGACGACAGGCGGCTCGATCGGCGCGACGTCAGCCAAGTCGCTTGACGACTGCGTTGTCGAGATCGACGCCATCGCCAATGCCGCGCGCTCGGTGCGCAAGGATGTCATCCTGCTTTGCCACGGCGGTCCGATTTCGATGCCGGACGACGCCCGCTACATCCTCGACCGCTGCAAGGGCCTGCACGGCTTCTATGGCGCGAGCTCGATGGAACGGTTGCCGGCGGAGGCCGCGATCGCAAGGCAGACTGCGGATTTCAAGGCCGTGACACTTAGTGCCCAGAAGACCACGCCCAAGAAAAAGAAGGGATGAGACGATGGCCGACACAAGCAGGGTGTTTGTCTATCCGAAGGACGTCAGCGCCTTCGGTTTCGACTGGGGGAAACTCTCGCTGACGGTGGCTCCGGAAGTGAACGGCGCCAGCCGCTTTTCCGGTGGCGTCGTCGACCTCCCCTCCGGCAAGGGCCACACCCGCCACAACCATCCAGGCGCCGAGGAAATCATCTTCGTCATCTCCGGCCATGGCGAACAGATGGTCGAGGACGAACAAGGCAACCCGGTGGTCGAGAAGGTCGGCCCCGGCTGCACCATCTATGTGCCGGAAAGCCGTTTTCACTCGACGTTGAATACGGGCGACGGGCCAATGCAGCTGTTCGTCGTGTATTCGCCGGCGGGGCCCGAGCTGGGCTTGCGGGAACTGCCGGATTTCAGGTTGATCCCTGCTGGGCTGTTGTAAACTCATTCCAGGGTAGCGCCGCCCCTCATTGTCCTGCCGGACATTTCTCCCCGTATAGTGACGGGGAGAAAGACGCTGTCATCTGCGATTTCGCCAGTTGGCAGCGCTGCAGCTGCTTCCTTCTCCCCGTTCTACGGGGAGAAGGTGCCGGCAGGCGGATGAGGGGCAGCGCCGACCTTCATCCAGATCAGGCCACCCCACCCCTGTTCCAGCCTCGACCCCGATCGCCAAACATCACATAGCCGCCCTCGGTGACCGCCAGCGTGTCCTCGAGCTTGATGAAGCCGCGCGTCGGGTGAAGCATGGTCGTCTCTACCGACAGCACCATGTTCTTTTCCAGCGGTTTGGCCGCATAGGTGCCTTCATAGGTCACCGGATGGTTGGTCATCAGGAACGGCGCCTCATGCGTGATCAGCCCCATGCCATGGGCGAAGAAATCCGTGTAGGCAGCAATCTTGGATTTCTTCAGCACGCCCTCCGCATGAGAGATCATGTCGCCGCCCAGCGTACCCGCGCTGACCTTGGAGAACGCCGCCTGCTGCACGGTCTCGACCTCGGCCAGCAGATCTTCCAGTTCGGCGTCCGGCTCGCCCAGGATGCCCATCCGGCAGAGGTCGCCGATATAGCCGTGATAATTGCCACCTGAATCGATCGACAGCACCTCGCCCCTTTGCCACGCCTGAGGCGAGGTGGCGCGGTTGTGGCTGGCGCCCAGCGTCAGCAGGCAATATTCGAAGTGCACGCCGCGATTGGTTTCCTCGCGCCGCAGGTGCTCGATGATCTCGCTCTTGGTCGTGCCTTCGCGCGCCCAGGCAATGGTCGCCAGCATGGAATCGGTTATCAGCTCGGAAGCGATGCGTAGCTTCTCCAGTTCCGCGTCGGTCTTGATCGCACGCATGCGTTCCAGCATGTCGGTGGCATCGATCAGCTTGGCGTCGGGCAATGCCTTGCGGATCAGCGTATAGGCATCCGAGGGCAGAAAGCCCGGCTCGATGCCGATGCGGGCAGCGCCCTTGCCGATCTTTTCCAGATGCTCGACAGCCAGATTGGCGGCGTCGAGCGTGCCCCAGCAGGCGGCATGCAGGGTCGGCGTCCAGAACGGATTGTTCTGATGCTCGCCGCCCTCCATGCGATTGCCGATATAGGCGGCATGGTCCGGACCGCCCTTTTCGTAGACGACGATCGGCAGGTAGCGGCTGTGGCCGATCGCATCCATGGCGGCGAAGAAGATGAACTTGTAGCCGCCCAGCAGATATTGCGTGTTGTGCTTGGAAGTGGCGAGCAGCACATCGATACCGGCCTCCTCCATCAAAGCATCGACCCTTGCCTGATCGAACGGGATCGTGCTGACGGCATTCTTGCCCGGAGCAATGTTCATCTCTCTCTCCCTAAATTGGCTGGGATCGCGGGCTGTTCTACTCCTGATCCCTTGGCTGTGGTCAAATCTGCATCATTTTGCCTATACTGGTCCAGCCAGAAATGGACGAGTGGCGCCACCAGCTTAGTCACAAAGCCGCCATTGGGCATATATTCTGGAAATCTGGTCCTACCAGATTACCCGGATTGGCCCGCTGCCTCTGAACTGGTCCACCGAACGAAAATTTCAAAGCCAAGTCAGGATGCGCCAATTCCGTCTCTGGCGAAAGCTTCGGCAAAGTTCATAATCAGCTCCGCATGGATGCGCCCAGGAGTCATCCGTGGATGATACGTCGCCTGTTGCGGCCGATAGAGGGGGAGTTGGGTTGATGTCGGAGTTCCGGATTTCGCGCCGTAAGGTGCTTGTGGGTTCGGCCATGCTGCTGGCCTCAACCGCCATGCCGACCCTCGGCTGGGCGCAGACGCCGAAGAAGGGTGGCCGTCTTGTGCTCGCCGCCGATTCAGAGCCGCGCAACCTTAACCCCGCGATCGTCGCCTCCAACGGCGTGTTCTTCATCTCCAGCAAGATCGTCGAGACGCTGGCCGAAGCATCGTTCACCGGGAAGGACGGGCTCGACCCACGCCTCGCCGTCAGTTGGGAGGGCGCCGCCGATGGCCTGTCGGCGACCTTCAAGCTGCGCGAAGGTGTCAAATGGCATGACGGCAAGCCGTTCACCTCCGCCGATGTCGCCTTCTCGGCGCTGCGGATCTGGAAGCCGTTGCAAAATCTCGGCCGCACCGTGTTCAAGGATCTCACCGCCGTTGACACGCCGGACGACCTCACAGCCATCTTCAAATTCGCCAAGCCGACGCCGTTCCAGCTCATCCGCAACGCCTTGCCGGCACTGAGCAGCGTGGTGCCAAAGCACATTTACGAAGTGGGCAAGATCGAGGACAACCCCGCCAACAACGCCCCGATCGGCACCGGCCCCTTCAAATTCGGCGAGTACAAGGCCGGCCAGTACTACCGGCTGACGAAAAACACCGACTATTGGGGCAAGGACGAGCCCTATCTCGACGAGATCATCTACCAGGTGCTGCCGGACCGCACCTCGGCGGCAAGCGCGCTCGAGGCTGAAGAGATTCAGCTCGCGGCCTTCTCCGCCGTGCCGCTGGCCGACCTCGACCGCATCTCCAAGGTGCCGGGCCTGAAGGTGATCAGCAAAGGTTATGAGGGCCTGACCTATCAGCTGGTCGTCGAAATCAACCACCGGCGCAAGGAACTGGCCGATCTGAAAGTTCGCCAGGCGATCGCCCATGCCATCGACAAGGATTTCGTCGTTAAGACGGTGTTCCTCGGTTACGCCGCGACCGCCACCGGCCCGGTGCCGAAGAACGATCCGCAATTCTACACCGCTGATGTCCCGACCTATGCCTTCGACGTCGCCAAGGCCAACGCCTTGCTCGACGAGGCCGGCTACAAGAAAGGCCCGGACGGCAACCGCTTTACCCTGAAACTTTTGCCGGCTCCCTATTTCAACGAAACCAAGCAGTTCGGCGACTATCTGCGCCAGGCGCTCGCCGCCATCGGCATCGACGCGCAGCTCGTCAACAATGACTCGGCCGCCCACATCAAGGCCGTCTACACCGACCACGCCTTCGACCTCGCGGTCGGGCCACCGGTGTTCCGCGGCGACCCTGCGATCTCGACCACCATCCTCGTGCAGAGCGGCATTCCCGATGGCGTGCCTTTCTCCAACCAGGGCGGCTACAAGAACGACGCGCTCGACGCTCTGATCGCCAAGGCCTCCGAGACGCTCGACACATCAGCTCGCACGGAGCTCTACAAGGAATTCCAGAAAGAGGTTGCCGCCGACCTGCCGCTGATCAACGTCGCCGAATGGAGCTTTATCAGCGTCGCCCGCGACACGGTGGGCAACATCGCCAACAATCCGCGCTGGGCGGTGTCGAACTGGGCGGACACGTATCTGGCGGGCTGACAAGATCCTCACGGGATGCTTGCGCATCGTTTGGGCGAGTGCTCATCATCAGCGATGAGAGTTCCTTCGCGCCCCCCTCTGTCATGCCGGACCCAGCCCTTCGCTGTCGCTTCGGGCGTTCGTCATTCGGAAAGCCAAGCAGTTGGCTTTCCGTCCGCTTCGCGGACTACTCCTTACCCCCCACGAGAGGGGAGATTTGCCGTCACGATCGCCGTCGCTAATCTCCAGCGCTGCAGAACCGCAGCCAGTGCCGAAGCTGCCGCCCCCCCGTGTGGGGGAGATGTCCGGCAGGACAGAGGGGGGCGCTGTAAAGCGCGACCTCAGATGCTTGAGAGCGGCGTCCCTCTCCCATGACCCGCGCCCTCACTCTGCTCCGCCGTCGTCTCGTCGGCAGTATCTTCGTGCTGCTGATCGTCATCATAGGCACCTTCCTGTTGCTAGAAGCCGCACCCGGTGACGCAGTCGACGCCTACATGGTCTCGACCGGCGGCGACGCCGGCATGATCGAACTGCTGCGCCATCGATGGGGCCTGGACCAGTCTGAGCTGACGCGGCTGGCGAACTATCTCTGGGCGCTCTTGCATCTCGATCTCGGCCAGTCCGTCACTTTCAACCGACCGATCCGCGACGTCATACTCGAACGCCTGCCCAACACGCTGCTGCTCATGGCCAGTTCCACCGCGCTTTCTTTTGGCCTCGGTTCGGCGCTCGGCATCTACGCCGGCGCAAAACCCGGCAGCGCCCGCGACCGTCTCCTGTCGATCGGTTCGCTGGCACTCTATGCGGTGCCTGGTTTCTGGCTCGGCCTGGTGCTGATCGTCGTCTTTGCCGTGGACCTGCGCTGGTTGCCGATCGGCGGTATCGAGAGCCTGGCATCGTCCAAGACCGGTCTAGAACGCGCCGCCGACATCGCCGTTCACCTTGTCCTACCTGTGTCAGCACTCGGCTTCATTTATCTGGCGCTTTACCTACGCATGATGCGCGCCGGCATGGCCGAGGTCTGGCGGCTGGATTTTGTCCTCGCGGCCCGTGCCAGGGGCCTTTCGCGCCGCCGCATCGTGCTCGCCCATGTCGCGCGCAATGCTCTGTTGCCGCTGGTCACCATGCTCGGGCTGCAATCGGCGCAGATGCTGGGCGGCAGCGTCGTCATCGAGAGCGTCTTTTCCGTACCCGGCCTTGGCCGGCTGGCGCAGGAAGCGGTGGCCTCTCGCGATACCCCGTTACTGCTCGGCATTATCCTCGTCAGCGCCGTCCTCGTCGTCATCATCAACCTTGTCGTCGACATCGCCTACGCCTTCCTCGACCCGCGCGTCGGCGCCAGCGAGGCCAGCGGATGAGCCCCATCCGACGCTTCCTGCGCACGCCCGAGGCAATCGCCGGGGCGATCATCCTGGCAGCGCTCTTCGCCATGGCGCTGTCTGCATCGCTGGTCTTTCCCGGCGACCCCCAGGCCCTTGCCGGCCCGGCGCTGCTGCCGCCATTTCAGGACTGGTCCCTGCCACTCGGCACTGACCGGCTCGGCCGCAATGTGCTGGCAGAACTGTTCCACGGCGCCCGAACCTCGCTGGCGGTAGGACTGGCGGCGGCGGCCGCTTCCCTGTTCATCGGCACGGTGATCGGCACGCTGGCGGGCTTTGCCGGCGGCCTTGTCGACGAGGTGCTGATGCGCATCACCGATGCTTTCCAGACCGTGCCGAGCTTCCTTCTTGCCTTGGCATTCGTCAGCGTCGTCGGGCCGTCGCTCGCCGTCGTCGTCACCGCGATCGCATTGGGGGCCTGGACTGGCCCTGCGCGCGTGGCGCGTGCCGAAGTGCTCTCCATTCGCGAACGCGATTTCGTCGCCGGCGCCCGCGTCATCGGCATGCATCCGCTGGAGATCGCCTTTCGCGAGGTGCTGCCCAATGCCTTGCCGCCGGTGCTGGCGCTGTCGTCGGTGATCGTCGCCGCCGCGATCCTCACCGAAGCGGCGTTGTCGTTTCTCGGCCTGGGCGATCCCAACCTCGTGACCTGGGGCGGCATGATCGCCGAGGGCCGCGCCGTGCTGCGCACCGCACCCTTCCTGTCGATCATTCCAGGCGTGGCGCTGGTCTTGACGGTGCTCGGTGTCTACCTCGCCGGTGAAGGCATCGTCGAGACGACGGCAGTGCGACGGGGGCTGTCGTGACAACGCTGCTCTCCATCCGCGACCTGACGGTGAATTACCGCCGCGATGGCAGCGAGGTGGCAGCGCTGAGGAGCATCAATCTTGATATTGCTGCGAGCGAGCGTCTGGCAATCATCGGCGAAAGCGGTTCGGGCAAGAGCACGCTGGCGCTGGCCATTGCCGGGCTGCTGCCGGCGTCGTCGATCAGCGGACGGATCGACCGGCCGGGCCTTGATCACGCTCCCATTCCCGGCCGCGACATCGGCTTCGTCTTCCAGGACCCGTCTGGCAGCCTCGATCCGGTGATGCCGGTCGGCAAACAGATCGCCGAAGTCGTGCGCACGCATCTCGGCCTCACATGGCGGCAGGCCTACGCGAAAGCCAGAACCCTGCTCGAACGCGTCCGCCTGCCGGACCCGGACTCGGCCTTGGACGCCTTCCCGCATCAGCTGTCCGGCGGCCAGAAACAGCGCGTGGCAATTGCCGCCGCTATCGCCGCCGGGCCGAAATTGCTGATCGCCGACGAGGCGACCAGCGCGCTCGACACGATCGTCCAGGCGGAGATCGTAGCGCTGATCCGGCAGCTCGTTGCAGAGGACGGCATGACGCTGGTGTTCATCAGCCACGACATCGCGCTGGCGGCGGAGCTTGCCGAGCGGATCGCCGTCTTCCGTCATGGCGAGCTCGTCGAATGCGGCGCGACGGCACAGATCGTCGAAACCCCAAGGCAAGCCTATACGCGCGCGCTACTCGACGCTCATATCGGCCTCGATGCCGAGCCGCTGCTTGGCCGACATTCTCTTGGGCACACCAGATGAGCCCGCTTACGGTTTCCAACCTCGCCAAGCGATACCGCCGGGGCGGCAAGACGCTCGCAGCCGTGGACGATGTGACGTTCCACATCGAGCCCGGCGAGACGCTGGCATTGGCCGGTCCTTCCGGCAGTGGCAAGTCGACGATCGCACGGCTGGTGCTGCGGCTGATCGAGCCCGATGCCGGCCGCATCGAATTCGAGGGAGACGATCTGTTGGCCCTGAATGGCGCAGCGCTGCGCGTCCGGCGCGCACGCCTGCAGATGGTGTTCCAGGATCCGCTCGCGGCCTTGAACCCTCGCGCCACCGTCGCCCGAGTGCTGGACGATCCATTGCGCATCCACGGCATCGCATCACGCAGCGATCGTCCGCACCGCATCGCCGCCCTGCTGGAGCGTGTCGGATTGAGCAGCGCCCTTGCCGGGCGCGCCATCCATGAAATCTCGGGCGGCCAGCGGCAACGCGTCGCCATCGCCCGCGCCATCGCGACAAAGCCATCGCTGATCGTGCTCGATGAGGCGGTTTCCGCGCTGGACGTCTCGGTTCGCGGACAGATCCTGCAACTGCTCCTCGATCTGCAGCGCGAGGAAAGCCTCGCCTATCTGTTCATCTCGCATGATCTTGGCGTCATCCGCGCCGTCTCCCATCGCGTCGTCATCCTCGACGCCGGCAAGATAGTCGAAAGCGGCGATGCGCGTGCCGTCATCGACGCCCCGCAATCGGCGGTTGGCAAGGCGCTGGTGGCGGCGGCACCAAGACTGAACAGGCAGACCGAATAGTAAGTCCCGTCACCAATCTGGTGACATGCCAATAGCGGCCTGTTTTGATAGACCGGCCGCGAATCGTGATCCAATATGAGCGCCTCGTTGAAGGAAATGTCCCAATGCATGTGATGACGTTGCTGAAAGCAGACATGTTCGACGTCACGATTGATGGAAAGCCCGCGTCGATCGCGCAGGCGCTGCCAGGCTGGAACGCGCATGACAGGTTCGGGCTTGTCATCGACGACGCCCTTGGCGGCATCGGCGCGACGCATCTGCTGCAGATCGCCATGACCGCCTTCTATGACGTCAAGCCGAGCCGCCGCACCGCGCTCACCGTCTATCCGGAAATCTACGCCTTCCATATCGGCAAGGGCTATGGCGCGCATGCGCCCTATGATTTCTGGCCGGCGCGCCGCGAGGTCATCACCTCGATCGATCACCGTGAAGTGCTGGACGCCATCAACGATCGCGGCATCACCCGGCTGGCTGTTCCCGACCGGCCGCAGCGGGATGTCGTGCATCGCCCGAAGGAAGTGGATGCAGCGCTCGACCGCATCGCCTCGGCATTCGTCTATAGCCCCTCGGGCCGGGTCGCCAATCCCGACCTGGTCATCGCCGGCAAGGACCGTCGGACCGAATACAATCCCAACAGCGCGTTGAGACCACGCTACACCGACAGCAGGCCGGCTTCGGTTTCGACCGCGGCAAAGCCGGTCAAGGAACTCGACACCTCCTACCAGGAGTGGCTGCGCAAGCGGGAGCATGACATCACGCTGGAACAGCGGGCCTTCGTCGAGGCGCGCCGCGAGGCACTCAGGCAAGACGGGCTGGCGACGGAGTCCTACAGGCGCGTCAGTGTGCTGGAAGCCCTGGCGCGGCTGGCTTCAGCCGGCGTGTCGGAGGAAAAGGCGGCCTGATTTTCGAACCTTCGCCGCGCCGCGCAATGGCCGATAGCGTAAGAAAGAACTTACATTGTCAATGTGACTCTGCCTGGTCACCATGCACAAAAACCCCGGCGCAGTGATGCGGCCGGGGTTTCGTCTATGGCTACAGGAATTCGAAGCTTTTCGCGCCGACGGCAACGCAAATCCGCGTCGCGCCAAGCCAACGACTGTTCCGTTGTCGATAGTGGGTTAGATCGAGAAGCTGGGAAATGGAAGAGGTTGGTTGCGGGGACAGGATTTGAACCTGTGACCTTCAGGTTATGAGCCTGACGAGCTACCGGGCTGCTCCACCCCGCGCCACCTCCGCCAATCGCGGTAGCGATTTGGCGACCTGCCGATCGCGTTTTGCGATTTGGCATATTTTTTTTGCCAATGGAAAGGGCCGCTTATGGCGGCCCGAGGTTTCCCGTTGGCGGGCCTTGTATTGAGAAGATTTAATCATCGCTTATGCGATGTTTGATTGAACGTGCGTTTAGCAGACCTGGCAGCGACCTACTCTCCCGCGTCTTGAGACGAAGTACCATCAGCGCTGGAGCGTTTCACGGCCGAGTTCGGAATGGGATCGGGTGCAGCCGCTCCGCCATAACCACCAGGTCGGCAAAACGCACGTTATTCGAGAAGCTTTGAGCGAAGGCAGCGAGGCAGAGGACAGGCGATGCCTATCTTGTGCTTTCTCGGAGCGTTTCGCTGGTCTTTGTTGTGCTTTTTTCACGCTCCCTGACGGGAGTTGGTGAGCATAAGGAATGAGAACGATCAAGCCGATCGAACTATTAGTACCGGTAAGCTTCAAGCGTTGCCGCTCTTCCACACCCGGCCTATCAACGTGGTCGTCTTCCACGGTTCTCAGGGAATACTCGTTTTAAGGTGGGTTTCCCGCTTAGATGCCTTCAGCGGTTATCCCGTCCGGATATAGCTACCCTGCTATGCGGCTGGCGCCACAACAGGTCCACCAGAGATCCGTCCATCCCGGTCCTCTCGTACTAGGGACAGATCCTTTCAATATTCCTACACCCACGGCAGATAGGGACCGAACTGTCTCACGACGTTCTGAACCCAACTCACGTACCGCTTTAAATGGCGAACAGCCATACCCTTGGGACCTGCTCCAGCCCCAGGATGCGATGAGTCGACATCGAGGTGCCAAACAACCCCGTCGATATGGACTCTTGGGGGTCATCAGCCTGTTATCCCCGGCGTACCTTTTATCCGTTGAGCGATGGCCCTTCCACGCGGGACCACCGGATCACTATGACCGACTTTCGTCTCTGCTCGACTTGTCAGTCTCGCAGTCAGGCAGGCTTATGCCATTGCACTCAGCGAACGATTTCCGACCGTTCTGAGCCCACCATCGCGCGCCTCCGTTACTCTTTAGGAGGCGACCGCCCCAGTCAAACTACCCACCATACATTGTCCCGGACCCGGATAACGGGCCGCGGTTAGACATCCATAGTAATAAGGGTGGTATTTCAAGGGTGGCTCCACCTGAGCTGGCGCCCAGGTTTCAAAGCCTACCACCTATCCTACACATGCCACTACGAATGCCAATGTAAAGCTATAGTAAAGGTGCACGGGGTCTTTCCGTCTAACCGCAGGAACCCCGCATCTTCACGGGGAATTCAATTTCACTGAGTCTATGCTGGAGACAGCGGGGAAGTCGTTACGCCATTCGTGCAGGTCGGAACTTACCCGACAAGGAATTTCGCTACCTTAGGACCGTTATAGTTACGGCCGCCGTTTACTGGGGCTTCGATTCAGAGCTTGCACCCCTCCTCTTAACCTTCCAGCACCGGGCAGGCGTCAGACCCTATACGTCGTCTTGCGACTTCGCAGAGCCCTGTGTTTTTGATAAACAGTCGCTACCCCCTGGTCTGTGCCACCCTCCTCCACTTGCGTGGAAAAGGGTCACGCTTCTTCCGAAGTTACGCGTGCAATTTGCCGAGTTCCTTCAGCATAGTTCTCTCAAGCGCCTTGGTATACTCTACCAGACCACCAGTGTCGGTTTCGGGTACGGTTTATAAGGAGGAGCTATTTCCTGGAACCACGCAGCAGCCCGTTCAATCCGATAAGATTGGACTACCTCAATGATCCGTCACTACCTCCAAGCCCACGAATATTAACGTGGTTCCCATCGACTACGCGTTTCCGCCTCGTCTTAGGGGCCGGCTAACCCTGCTCAGATTA
>NZ_OZ245860.1:4512500-4525000 GCF_965229135.1 Mesorhizobium sp. | reverse complement strand
CGCTGGCGCTGCCCGCCCGACATCGCCTTGGGCAGGCGGTCAAGATATTTCGTCAGCTGCAGGATTTCGGCCGCCTGGCGGACGCGCTGGTCTATCTCGGCCTTGCCGACCTTGGCGATCCGCATGCCGAAGGCCATGTTCTCGTAGACCGTCATATGCGGATAGAGCGCGTAGGACTGGAACACCATGGCGATGCCGCGCTTCGACGGTGGCACGTCATTGACCAGTTCACCATCGATGCTGAGCTCACCCGAAGTGATTTCCTCGAGCCCTGCGATCGAGCGCAACAAGGTCGACTTGCCACAGCCCGAAGGGCCGACGAAGACGATGAACTCGCCCGACTTTATGTCGAGGTCGATGCCATGGAGAATGTCGACACTGCCGTAGGACTTCCTGATTTGCCTGAGGGTCAGATCGGCCATTGTGCTCTCCTCGATTGCATGATGCTGGACAAGATGCCCGCCTATTTCTTGCGGCGGCCCGGTTTCAGCCCAGCCAGCAGATTGGTGATCCTGTCCGCCTTGCGGTTGTGGATCTCGGCTTCGTTCTTGCGCCGCACCGCGCTACGGACGACCCTGGCGCCGAGATAGCGGAACGGCTCGGGCGGCAACGACATGCGCCGTTCGATGCCGACCAGGCCGCTGGCGCTCCAGCGATCCTTGCGCTCCAGGACAAGGCTGGCCAGGATGCGCCCGGCAATCGGCGTCTGCGCGATGCCGGTGCCGTTGAACCCCATGCCGTAGAAGACGTTGGGATGATCACGCAGGTGATCGAAGACCGGAACATGTTCGGGCACGCAATCAATAGGGCCTGACCAGTCATATTCGACCGCCACGCCACGCAGTGCCGGGTAGACCCGATGCAGTTCCCGCACATTGTCCCGGCCGTGCTCCGGACCGCGGTTGAAGCTGGCGCCGAAATTCCCGCCGAAAGCCACGTTGCCGCTGCCACGCCCGAAGACCACCCTGCCCCCGATGGTGCGCTGGTAATAGAGGACCTGGGCCTGCGAATCGCAGATCGATGCACCGTCGCGCCAGCCAATGCTGTCGAGCAGGTCGGGCACGGCAACGGTGGCAACCACTTCGCTGGCGACGACATAAAGATGGCGGCGCAGTTCCGGCAGTGCCGAGAGCCAGGCGTTCGCCGCCAGCACGATTTTTTCGGCCTGCACCATGCCCTCAGCCGTGCGCACCTTGCATGTCCTGCCGGCTTCGATGTCGAGGACCGGGCTGCGCTCATGGATGATGACGCCGCGCGCCAATGCCAGGTTGCGCAATCCGATGGCAAGCTTGGCCGGATGGACCGTGCCGGCATTGGTTTCGATAACGCCGGCATAGGATGCGGACGAACCGGTGCGGCGTTCGATCTCCTCGGCCGTCAGCGACCTGAAACGGTTCTCTCCCACCGCCGCGCTCATCGCAACGGCGTGTTCCCATGCGCCTTCCTGGGCAATCGAGCTCGCGGTCCACAACCATCCGTCCAGCCGCAGATCCATGTCGATCGTGCCGTCCCGTTGCAGCGCCTTCAGCTCCGCGATCGAAGCCACCGTATCGGCGCAGAGTTGCCGCGCCTCCTCGAGGCCGACGACGGCGCTGATCTGGTCGATCTCGGCGAACCAGGAATGGACCTGTCCGCCATTGCGGCCCGACGCGCCCGAGCCGCAAAGGTCAGCTTCGAGCACGATGACCCGCGTTTCAGGAGCAAGCTCGCGAATGCGCAGCGCCGTCCACAGGCCGGTATAGCCGCCGCCGACGATCACCACATCGGCGCGCTCGTTACCCTGTAATGGCTCAGTCGCCGGGGCGGCGCCGGTATCCTGCAGCCAGAATGAACGGTCGGACGGAAGCGCCACCGCCGGCTGTCGCAAACGAAGTGTCGCCACGGTCAGGCTCCCTGCGTATCGGTGATGAAGGCGGCATATTTGGCGGGCAGCCATTGCGGGATCGGACGCGGCTTCTGCGGAAAGCCTCCGAGATGAGTACAGGTCCGTGCCGCCGCGACCGACGCCTTGTGCAATGCTTCCGAGGCGTGAAGCCCATCGAAATGGAACCCGGTCAGGAATGTGGCGATGAAGCTGTCGCCGGCGCCGCATGTATCCACGACATCCACAAGCGTCGCCGGCGCGTGCACGACATCCGTGCCGTCGTCGAAATAGGAGCCGCGCCGGCCGCAGGTCAGCACCACCTGCCTTGCCCCGGCCGCCCTGAGCGCGGAAAGCAACGGCTCGACCGGTTGATCGACATCGTCGGGGCCGGAAGCGAACAGCATCGGCACGCCGTCGAGCGGCAGCGCCAGATGCTTGGTCGACACGTCGATGCTGAACGGCACATGATCCATGACGAGCCGGCGGACGAGATCCTCGTTGGCGTTGGTGCCGAGATGCACCCAGTCGGCTGTGGCGATGACCGCATAGTGCTCCAGTGCCGGCATGTAGTTCTCGCCGACCCCGAAGGATTCATGCAGGAACTTCCGGTCGCCGGATTCGTCACGAAGCAAAGTGACCGCGGTATCGCCGGGAAGCCGTTCGACATCGTCTGGCGAAAGACCCACGCCCTCCAGTGCGGCAAGCACCACGTCCCCTTCGGGATCCTGGCCGACGGCGCCGAAGTAACGCGCGGACCAACCATTGCGCCGCCATTGCGCGGCGACGTTCAGCGCGTTTCCGCCGACTGTGAGCAGGCCGTTGCTCAGATAGGCGTCGAGGCAATTGTCCCCGACAGCGACAAGTTTTGGCTGCGGCATGAAGGGTCCTTTCCGGGAAATCTACTTGCCGATGCCTTCGGACAGGCCACGGATGAAGTAGCGCTGTGCGGCAAAGAACACGATGACGATGGGTAGGGCCGAGATCGTCATGGCGGCGAACACGACGGCATAGTTGGTTCCGTGCGTGGCCATGATCGAGGTGAGGCCGACCGGCAGAGTCTGCACCTCGCTCCCGCTCGTGAAGACCATGGCGAAGAGATATTCATTCCAGGCAAACAGGACGTGCAGGATGACGCAGGAGATGATGATCGGCCGGCAAAGCGGCAAGGTGATGCGCCAGAAGATCTGCCCTTCGCTGGCGCCGTCCATCGTCGCCGCCTCGTCGATATCTCCAGGCAGGTCCAGCATGTAGGCACGGATCAGGAAGGTGGTGAACGGCACGCGGAACGCCGTGTAGAGAATAATCAGCGCCCAGTAGGTGTTGTAGAGGCCTAGCGCCTGAAGCATCTTGACCAGCGGAATGATCGCCACGGTAGGGCTGAGCATCAACCCGCCCAGCACGATGGCGATGACCAGCGGCTTTGCCGGCATCCTGGTCCGGGTCAGGCCGAAAGCGGTCCAAGCGCTGATCAGCACGGTGCATATGGCCGATGCGACGGTCACCAGGACGGAGACGGTGACATAATTGCGAACGCCCTGGTTCCACGCTTGCACATAATTGGTCCATGACCAATGGGTGGGCAAGGCGAAGGGATCGCCGAAGATCTGCGCATTGTCCTTGAAGCCGCTCAGCGCCATCCAGATCAGCGGATAGATGACGACGACACCAAGGCAGACCAGGAACGAATAGAGGAACGTCCGGGCGATAACGGACCACACATTCACATGCCGGTTCCGACCGACCGCGACCGCCGCGCTCATAGCTGCACCCGGCGACGCTTGGTGTACCAGAGCTGCGCCGCGCCGGTGAGCATGGTCAGGACGAAGATAACGGCGGCGATCGCGGCGCCATAGCCGAAATTGTCCTCGATAAAGGCCTTCTGGTAGAGCCATGTGCCGAGAACCTGGCTGCTGTTGTTGGGGCCGCCCGCGGTCATGACCATGACTTCGTTGAACACCTGGAACGCGCCGGCGATGGTGACGATGATCATCAGCCCTGTCATTTCCCGGGTCAGCGGAAAGGTGATGCTCCACAGGCGACGAAGCGGACCGGCCCCGTCCATCGTGGCGGCATCGTAGAGATCGCGCGGAATCTTCTGGATGGCGATGGCGAAAAGCAGGGTCGAGTAGCCGAAACCCTGCCACTGGCTCATGGCGATGATGGCGTAGATGGCGGTGTGTTCGTTGCCGAGCCAAGGCATCACGAGTTGGCTGAGACCGACACGGCTGAGCGCCGCGTCGAGCAAGCCGATCTGCGGCTGGTAAATGAAATAGAACAGCAGGCCGGTTACCGTGATCGAGATGGCTGATGGCACGAAATAGACGGCGCGCCACAAGCGGCGCCAACGCTCGCTCCTCAGATCCTCGATGATGGCCGCCAGCAGGAACGCGCCGAAGACCTGGAAGACGACCGAGATGATGGCGTAGAGGCAGTTGTTCCAGAGAGCGACCAGCACGACCGGGTCATGCAGGAGCCTGTCGTAATTGGCGAGGCCTACATTGGTGACCTCGCCCGTATAGATGTCCTGGTCGGTCGTGCTGACGATGAAATTGTCGACGATAGGATAGTAGACGAACCAGCCGATGAGGATCAGCGCGATCGCCGCCCACCGGAACGACAACAGATTGCCGAAGCGGGCCCGCAGGCCTTTTGGCCTTTGCGGCCTGGCGGCGCCGCGAAGCACGGCGCCGCTTTCCATTGTGTCCGATGCCCTGGCCATTGTCTGCTTTATTTGGCTGCGGATGCGGCCTTGCGCACCTCGTCCATCACTTGTTCAGGCGTCATCGAACCGCCCGCCAGCGCCTGCAGGCTGGAGAGCCAGACTGCGGCGACGCGCGGCGGGTTGGCCGTGTCCAGCCAGGGCATGAGGTAGGAGGCGGCATTGATGTCCTTGAGACCGTCGACCACGGCCGCGCTCATGTTCTTTTCCGAGGCGCCGCCGATCGTGGCGCTCGGCTGGCCATAGGGTGGCGCTGACAGGACTTGCGCGTTTTCCTTGGAAGTCACGAACTTCATGAAATCGATGGCCAGCGGGATGTTCTTCGACGCCGCATTGATCATGTAGCCCTCCGGCGCGCCCTCGATCGACTTGGCGTCACCCTTGGCGCCATCGGGCACTGGCAGCCTGAAAAATCCGAAATCGGCTGGCTTCAGCGCCGAGTCCGGCGTGGCGGCCTGATCGAACTCGATAATTTCCTGATAGTACATGGCCGACTGCGCGTTGGTGAAGGCCTGGAGAGCCGAGGCGTACGATGTACCGTTGACGCCGGCGCCATCGGTGCAGCGCTCGACAAGCTGGCTGAACTGCTTGAGCGCCGCGACGTAGCCTGGATCGCTGTAATCGGCGGTGGCCGGATCAAAGTCGCGCTCCAGCGTTGCCTGCGGCACGTTGTAGGCGAGCAGCTGGCCCGCGAAGTGGATTGCCGGCCAGGCTTCCTTGTTGCCGAACGAAATCGGCGTGGCGCCGGACTTGCGGATGGCGTCGCAACTGGTCAGCAATTCCTCGAAATTGGCTGGCACCTTCAGGCCGAGCTTGGCGAAGATCTGCTTGTTGTAGCCCATGAACTTGGCGTCCTGGTAAAGCGGGATGCCGTAGAACTTGCCATTGTATTCGAACGCCTTGACGGCCGCCGGAGAGAGCGTCTTGCCCCAGTCGGTATCTGGCCCGATGACGGCGCTCAGGTCGACGGCGCGATTGCCGCGCACGAAGTTTCCACCCCAACTGCCGGTCCAGGAGAAATAGACATCGGGCAACGAGTTCGACGCGACCAGCGTCTTGGTCTTGCCCTTCACGCTGTCGTCGCTCTCCTGGATAAGCTCGACCTTCACGCCAGGATGGAGCTTCTCATAGTCCTGCGCCAGGTTGACGAAATAAGGCGACAGCTGCTGCAACCCGAACTTGGTCAGGATCGACAGCGTGCCGCTATATTCCACCTTGGCATTGGGATCGGCGGCGACCGGGGCCGAAGCGGCGAAACTGCCTGTCATCGACAATCCCAATGATGATACCGCGGCCACCGTGACCGCCACGACTTGCAGCGAACGTTTCATAAGCAGCTCCTTCAGAGGTTGAGAGGGGATCAGTATTCAACGCGTTTGTAGTAGCGACGTGTCGTCAGCGGGTGGTTGCGCAGCACTTCGAGATGTGCGCTCAGCCGCTCGAGCAAGGTGGCGAGCAGGACCGGCGAGATCAGGCCGCGTACCTGCTGGGAGATGCCAGGCAATTTGACCGAGGCCGCGTCCAGCGTGCGAACGCGATCCGTGTAGCGTTTGGCAAAATTCTCGACCCGATCGGCCAGGGGTCGAAGCGCATCCTCGCCCTTGAATACAAAGACGCTGACGCCGGGCTCGACCAGTTCAAGCGTGCCGTGGAAGAAGTCCGCGGCATGCACCGGTCGGGTACGGATCCACTGCATCTCTTCCAGGATGCACATGCCGTAATAGTTGGCCTCCGGCCATACCGAGCCGGCGCCGGTGAAGATGTGATAGGTCTCGTCCTTGATTGTCGCCGCCAGTTCGGCGGCCTTGTCCTCGAAGGCGGCTTTCGCATCGGCGAGGAGGCCGGGCAGCAGCTTGAGTTCGGCGACCGCCGCGTCGAAACCGTCATATTCGCCGCGCTCGGCCAGCAGCGCGAGCACAATCAGCAGCGTCTGCAGGTAGAACGATTCCGACGAGGTGTCGTCCTCGGCGAAGTTCGTGAAATTGTGATCGGCTTCCTGCGCGATCGGCGTGTCCGAATGGCCGGTGAGCGAGATCGTGCGCACGCCCCGCTTCTTCAGGAAGGCCATCAGTTCGACGCCCTCCTTGGTCGTGCCCGAAAGCGACGGGATGACGACCACGGCCTTGTTGTCGAGACCAGCCGGCGGATCGAGCACGACCTGGGCCGGGTATTCGGCGCTCACCGGGAATGTGGAGTAGCGCTTCGCCAGTTCGATCGCTGGAAGCGTCAGAAGCTGCACGCCCCCGGTTCCCATGAAAAACAGCCGCTCGACGCCTTCGGCAAGCAGCGTGCGCATCAGCGAACGCGCTTCGCCGGCGATCGCAACGGCCCCAGCCTGGATCCTTACGAAGCGATCCTTATCGAAATTCAGCATGTCGTTCTTCCCTTACTCGGATGCGGCAGAGCCTCTGCCCGGGCGCAAGCTTCGATGCGCCGTCTAACCAGTCTTTGACCAATCCTGATCAATGTGAGATCGATCTCACATCTGGATAATGGTCACGCAATTTCGCGGTTGGCAAGAGCCTTCACGATGAAATTATTGGAAACGGAAGATTCGGTTCCCGTCAGGGCCCACTGAACCGGGAGACCGAGCCGCGAACGATCAGGCGCGTGGGGAACCTTGTGTGGCGCGGCGCGATCTTCTTGCCGGCCAGCCGTTCGAGGAGAAGCTTGGCGGCCAGAGGCCCGATATCGGAGATAGGCTGGGCCACGACCGTGATCTGCGGGTCGGTAAAGGTCGCGAGATTGAAATCGTCGAAGCCGATCAAGGACACGTCATGTGGAATCGACAGTCCCATCGAGCGCAGGCCCAGAAGCGCGCCCTGGGTCATCAGACTGTCCACGGTGAAAAGGGCGGTCGGCCGATTGCGGCGGCTGAACAGCCGTATGGTGGCGTCAATGGCATGCTCGACCGTCGAGCGCGACACACTGACCAGTGATTCGTCGAGCGCGATACCGTGTGACCGCAGCGAATTCTGGTATCCGGCGAGACGTTCCTGCGCGGTGAAGATGCGTGATTCGTCACGCAACAGACCGATTCGGTCGTGCCCATTAGCGATGAGATAGTCGACCGCTTCGCGCGCGCCGCCCTCATTGTCGACGACCACGCTGTCGCACTGTAGGTCCTTGATGACACGGTCGATCAGCACGATCGGCGCCCCCTCGCGCGCCAGTTCCAGGATGTGCTCGTTGTCGGTCGCCGAGGTCGGCGCCAGGATAAAGCCCCGGATGCTGAGCGCGCGAAGGCTCCCCAGCAACTCCTTTTCCTGCTCGACATTCTCCTCGCTGCTGGCGATCAGCAGATTATGGCGATGCTTGCGTAGTTCCACCTCGATATCGTGGGCGATTCGGGCAAAGAAGGGATTCTGGATATCGCCCGGCACGAAGCCGACAATCGGCAATTGGCCGCTGCGAAGCGCTTGCGCGACGAGATTTCCCCGGTAGCCCAGTTTTTCCGCGGCCTCCAGCACACGCAGTGCCGTCTCGTCACCGACGTAACCATAGCTGTTGAGCGCCCGTGCGGCCGTGGCGCGCGATACGTTGGCAGCGGCGGCAACATCCTTGAGGGTGATCCCTTTTCGCGTCACGGCTCTCTGTCCTTCCGCGACCCCGACATTGCATCGGATCGCCATACTCAACTCAGCATTGCCTGCACTGTTGTGCGGCATATCCACCGATTCTCAAACTGCCAAGAGCGCTTTGTGCGTGCACATGGGGGGAACCCCTCGATACCGGGGTGCATGAGGGGCCGGATGATTCTGCGAATCATGCGATTCGCCCAAAACCGTGGATCCTCCGTTGTCGAGTTGAGGTGATTTCAGGCAATGATCGGCGATGAGAGCAGCCAAGGTTTGTTCATCGCCGGCGAAGCTCCCAATCCCGATTGCCCTCACCTCGTCGGCCTAATCATGGACGTCCTGGAACAGATGATGTTGGATCGCCCAGTGCTGGGCATAATCGAGCGCGACAGCGGCTCATCGGTGCGAGCCAGGAAGAGCGCAAGTTCGAACTCATCGAGATCGGCCTGATCCGGGATACCAAGCTTGTTGCAAAGGGCCGTAGTGCTTGGCGAGCAGAGTGAGTCAGCCACGGCGGCACATGCCGCGCGGCCGGCCTATTTCCTGGAAGTCTGCTCCTAGACCTGCGTGCGCTGTTCGTCGCCACCGAGCCCGCGCTCACGGCTTTCATCGAAAATCGCCGCCATGCGCGGTGACAACTTTATGTTCTCGACCGCACTGATGCTCTCAGCCGTGCGGCGGCTCACGACGAACTCTTTCCGGAGCAAAGGAAATTGATGCAGTCGCATTGGCAATGGCGCCTGGGTGGGTTGTTGATCAGCAGGCACGAAGGACGCCTCACCACGACGACCGCCGCCCCAAACAAAAATAGCCCGGCTTGAACCGGGCTATGAGACCTAAGAAAATCACCTCAGAAAGCAGAAGAGGTGTGTCCTCTGCCTACCAGGTCACGTAGTAATCCAGGCCATCGATCGACCCCACGCCTTGACGAACACCCGCCGCGGCCTGAGCGTCATAGAAGCTCCGGTTAATCGTGTCCCAGCCGGCACCACCAATCAGGCTGCCATCTTTGTACAGGTCGTACTGAATCGTCTCGTAGCCGAGGTCCTTGACGTCGCTGGCCCTTTGTATCTTCACGTTGCCGCTGGCGAGCGCTTCATTGAAACCGTCGAGGCCGGTCCAGGCGTCCTTTACATAGGACATCACGGTCTTCTGGAACTCTGCATCACTAACCACCGGTTTCTGCACTCGTGTGGCACTATCAGCGCCGAGTGACCGCAGGCGCTCTGCATGTTCGGCCGACAGGTCCGAAAGTTGCGAACCCCGTACCAGCTGCCCGATTTTCAGGATCGCGTCGGATACAGCGGGCGACAGCCGCGCGCTTGTTTTGGGATCAACGCTCGGTGTGCCTGCCGGCTGTATAGCCTGGCTCACATCGGTGCGGGATTTGATTAGATTGAGCGTGGCAAGCGCAGTCGCCGCACTCGCGTTGACAGACACCATATTTGGCTCCCCAGACATTTGCCGCCCGTCATAGGCGTTTGATGTCAACGCGTGGCGACTTCATGCGCCACAAACTTAGGTTTCGTCCACAGTCAATAAAAAATCACTAATACCCAGTGTTGATAGACAGATTCAACCTTTGACGCAACGAAATACTTTATCAAAAGAGAGCGTTGTATGTTAAAAGCAACTGACATTAAATTTTTGGCGGCGACAATATTAGGTACTTCTACATTTACCCCACTAAGGAGTATATGAGTGCTCACCCTGCTGGACGTTTCGAAGGAGTATCGATCCGGCCGCGCGAGAACACCCGTGCTAGCAGGGATCTCCCTTTCAATAGCGGCCGGAGAACTTTGCGCGCTCACCGGCCCCTCCGGCTCCGGCAAGTCGACGCTGATGAACCTGATCGGCCTATTGGATCGCCCGACCGCCGGCGAGATCAAGATCGATGCTAGCCCCGTTCAGCATCTGACATCAGACGAGCTCGCCGCCAAGCGCAATCAGGCGCTTGGCTTTGTCTTTCAGTCCTCCCATCTACTGCCGCATCTATCGGCACTCGACAATGTAGCCTTGCCGCTACTTTATCGCGGGATTTCGTTGGGCGAGCGCCGCAAGCAACCTGCGTCGGTGTTGCAACACGTCGGCCTGGCACAACGGACGTCACATCGACCCGATGAGCTTTCAGGCGGCCAGTGTCAACGGGTCGCGATTGCGCGGCCCCTGGTGACCCGCCCACGTCTGCTGCTCGCCGACGAGCCGACCGGCAATCTCGACAGCAAGTCGGCTGAAGACATCATGTGCTCTCAGCCGTGCGGCGGCTCAGGACGAACTCTTTCCGGAGCAAAGGAAATCGATGCAGTCGCATTGGCAATGGCGCCTGGGTGGGTTGTTGATCAGCAGGCACGAAGGACGCCTCACCACGACGACCGCCGCCCCAAACAAAAATAGCCCGGCTTGAACCGGGCTATATTGAATTTGGTTGCGGGGACAGGATTTGAACCTGTGACCTTCAGGTTATGAGCCTGACGAGCTACCGGGCTGCTCCACCCCGCGCCACCTCCGCCAATCGCGGTAGCGATTTGGCGACCTGCCGATCGCGTTTTGCGATTTGGCATATTTTTTTTGCCAATGGAAAGGGCCGCTTATGGCGGCCCGAGGTTTCCCGTTGGCGGGCCTTGTATTGAGAAGATTTAATCATCGCTTATGCGATGTTTGATTGAACGTGCGTTTAGCAGACCTGGCAGCGACCTACTCTCCCGCGTCTTGAGACGAAGTACCATCAGCGCTGGAGCGTTTCACGGCCGAGTTCGGAATGGGATCGGGTGCAGCCGCTCCGCCATAACCACCAGGTCGGCAAAACGCACGTTATTCGAGAAGCTTTGAGCGAAGGCAGCGAGGCAGAGGACAGGCGATGCCTATCTTGTGCTTTCTCGGAGCGTTTCGCTGGTCTTTGTTGTGCTTTTTTCACGCTCCCTGACGGGAGTTGGTGAGCATAAGGAATGAGAACGATCAAGCCGATCGAACTATTAGTACCGGTAAGCTTCAAGCGTTGCCGCTCTTCCACACCCGGCCTATCAACGTGGTCGTCTTCCACGGTTCTCAGGGAATACTCGTTTTAAGGTGGGTTTCCCGCTTAGATGCCTTCAGCGGTTATCCCGTCCGGATATAGCTACCCTGCTATGCGGCTGGCGCCACAACAGGTCCACCAGAGATCCGTCCATCCCGGTCCTCTCGTACTAGGGACAGATCCTTTCAATATTCCTACACCCACGGCAGATAGGGACCGAACTGTCTCACGACGTTCTGAACCCAACTCACGTACCGCTTTAAATGGCGAACAGCCATACCCTTGGGACCTGCTCCAGCCCCAGGATGCGATGAGTCGACATCGAGGTGCCAAACAACCCCGTCGATATGGACTCTTGGGGGTCATCAGCCTGTTATCCCCGGCGTACCTTTTATCCGTTGAGCGATGGCCCTTCCACGCGGGACCACCGGATCACTATGACCGACTTTCGTCTCTGCTCGACTTGTCAGTCTCGCAGTCAGGCAGGCTTATGCCATTGCACTCAGCGAACGATTTCCGACCGTTCTGAGCCCACCATCGCGCGCCTCCGTTACTCTTTAGGAGGCGACCGCCCCAGTCAAACTACCCACCATACATTGTCCCGGACCCGGATAACGGGCCGCGGTTAGACATCCATAGTAATAAGGGTGGTATTTCAAGGGTGGCTCCACCTGAGCTGGCGCCCAGGTTTCAAAGCCTACCACCTATCCTACACATGCCACTACGAATGCCAATGTAAAGCTATAGTAAAGGTGCACGGGGTCTTTCCGTCTAACCGCAGGAACCCCGCATCTTCACGGGGAATTCAATTTCACTGAGTCTATGCTGGAGACAGCGGGGAAGTCGTTACGCCATTCGTGCAGGTCGGAACTTACCCGACAAGGAATTTCGCTACCTTAGGACCGTTATAGTTACGGCCGCCGTTTACTGGGGCTTCGATTCAGAGCTTGCACCCCTCCTCTTAACCTTCCAGCACCGGGCAGGCGTCAGACCCTATACGTCGTCTTGCGACTTCGCAGAGCCCTGTGTTTTTGATAAACAGTCGCTACCCCCTGGTCTGTGCCACCCTCCTCCACTTGCGTGGAAAAGGGTCACGCTTCTTCCGAAGTTACGCGTGCAATTTGCCGAGTTCCTTCAGCATAGTTCTCTCAAGCGCCTTGGTATACTCTACCAGACCACCAGTGTCGGTTTCGGGTACGGTTTATAAGGAGGAGCTATTTCCTGGAACCACGCAGCAGCCCGTTCAATCCGATAAGATTGGACTACCTCAATGATCCGTCACTACCTCCAAGCCCACGAATATTAACGTGGTTCCCATCGACTACG
>NZ_OZ245860.1:0-4507500 GCF_965229135.1 Mesorhizobium sp. | reverse complement strand
TCTACACAGCCAGCCACATCGACGGCCACCGCCGGCCAGATCTATGGCGCCAAGGTCGAGAGCGAGATGAGCCTGAAGACGGTCGATTTTCCGATCGAGACGGCGGCTTTCGATGAAAAGAGCGATCTTTCCGCCGACGAGGTGGAAAAGGTGGTGCGCGAGACCGGCACCGACTTGGGTGACGGTGCCATTCAGGTCGCCTCCCTGCACTATGTCGACCCGCAGCGCTTCGGCGATCAGCTCAGCCAGAGCATAGCCGGTTCCTATGATGTGAAGATCGTGCCCGAAAATGTGTCGGTGGCGCCGCGCGCCGCGACCGATGACCAGGCGCCGGCCTTCGCCGAGGAAATCATTCCCTTCACCAAGGATCTCGATATCACCGAGGCCTTCGCCAATTCCGGCTACACCGGAGACGACGCCACCGGCATGGCCGAGGCGATCGGCAAATTGCTGAATGCACCGGCGCTGAAAGCCGGAACCGTGCTGCGTGTCGGGCTCGAGGTGCATGGCGATGCCGCCAAGGTCGTCCGCACCAGCGTCTACAACAAGACCCAGCACATCGTGACCATCGCGCTCAATGATCGCGGCCAGTATGTGCCGGCGCAGGAGCCGGACCCCAATCCGGAATTGCTGACGGCGTTCGATGATTCGTCCGCTCCCGTCGTGGTGCGCGGCAACTTGCCCAACATTTATGATGGCATCTATCGCGCCGCCTATTCCTACGGCATGTCGAAAGCGATGACGCAGCGGCTGATCAAGCTGTTGGCGTCCGATGTCGATTTCCAGTCCCGGCTCAATCCCTCCGACCGCCTCGAAGTGCTTTTCTCGCAGCCGGACAGCGACGACCAGACCTCGGATGAATCCGAGCTTCTTTACGTGTCGGCGACCTTCGGCGGCACGACGCGGAACTTCTACCGATTCCAGATGCAGGACGGCGGCACGGATTATTTCGACGAGAACGGCTCGAGTGCCGAGCAGTTCCTGCTGCGCAATCCCTTGCCGAACGGCCGGTTCACCTCCGGCTTCGGCGCTCGCAAGCATCCGATCCTGGGCTATGTGCGCATGCACACCGGCACCGACTGGGCGGCCCCGATCGGCACGCCGATCATTGCGGCCGGCAATGGTGTGATCGAGAAGGCCGGCTGGGCCGGCGGCTACGGCAAGCAGATCATCATCCGCCATGCCAATGGCTACGAAACCTCATACAATCACCAGAGCGCCTTCGCCAAAGGCATCGAAGTGGGCGTGCGCGTCCGCCAGGGCCAGGTCATCGGCTATCTCGGCCAGACGGGTCTCTCCACCGGGCCTCATCTTCACTACGAGTTGATCGTCAACGGCACAAAGGTGGACTCGATGCGCGTGCGCCTGCCGGTCGGCAAGGTGCTGAAGGGCGACGACCTCGTGGCCTTCAAGCGCGAGCGCGAGCGCATCGACGATTTGCTCAAGCAACAGGACAGCGATTCGCTCAAGGTGGCGAGCGCCAAGATCGAAGGCTGAAGCCGCTTCAGCCCTGCGGACCCTTGGCGTGGCGCGGCCACGGCAGGGCTTCGCCGGAAACAGTCACCCATGTAACGACCGCCGAAAGCAGGCAAAGCAGCGCGGTCACCGAAGCGACCGCCGCAAAGGCAGCATCGCCTGCGGCAAGCCTTGCCGCGTCGAGTGCAGGAGCAAGACCGGCCAGCGCCGGTTCGCCAAAGCCTGGAACGCCGGGCATTGCGTTTCCGTCGAGTGCATTCGCGTAGACCCGGGCGGCAAGCGACCCCATCGCCGCCACGGCAATCAGGCCACCGATTCGCGAGACGGCATTGTTGATGCCGGACGCGGCCCCCGTGTCCTTGTCTTCCACCGCGGTCATGATCGCGGTCGACAAAGGCGACACGACCAGCGCCATGCCGAGCCCCATCAAGGCCATTAGCGGAAATGTCCCGGTCCAGAAATTGTGGATGCCGGCATGGGTCAGCAAGGCAAGACCGGCAAAGGCGATGGCGACGATCAGACTGCCGCAGGCGATCGGGAAGCGCGGTCCGATCCTGTCGGAAAGCTGACCGACGAGCCCTGACAGAAGCGCGATGGATGCCGACAGGGGCAGGAAAATGAAGCCGACCTCGGCCGTGCTCAGCCCCCAGCCGGCGATCAGCAGCATCGGCAGGTAGAACAGATTGGCCGAGAGAGCGAAATAGAGGAAGAAGGTCGCGATGTTGGCGCCGGCGAAAGCCCGGATGCGAAACAGCGAAAGATCGATCATCGGCTCGCGTTGCCGGCGTTCGAAGACGATGAATGCGACGAGCAGAACCATGCCGGCCGCAATGCTTGGCCCCGACATGTGCCCCTCGCCCTTGGAGGTCATCGAGGTCAACCCATAGGCGAGCGCACCGAACGCCAGCGTAGCCAGTGCGCCGCCGCCGAGATCGAGGTTCCGCTTCTGCGCCGGTGAGTCGGCTGGAACCTTGGTGACCAGCAGATAGATCGAGATCAGGCCGAGCGGCAGGTTGATCGCGAAGATCGCACGCCAGATGCCGTCGCCGAAGGCCGACAGGACAAGACCACCGAGCACCGGACCAAGGGCCGTGGTCAATGCCGAAGCCGCCGCCCAGATGCCGATCGCCCGGCCGCGCTCTTTTTTGGGATAGGCCTTGGCGATGATCGCCAGGCTGCCCGGCACCATGATCGCGGCGCCAATCCCCTGAAGGGCGCGAAACGCGATAAGGACCGCGGGGTTCGGCGCCACCGCGCAGGCAAGTGACGACGCTATGAACAGGGCGATGCCGGCGACAAAGGCGCGGCGCAGGCCGAAGCGGTCGCCGGCGGCGCCACCGGCGAGGATCAGCGCCGATAGCGTCAGCGCGTAGGCATTGGAAATCCACTGCGCCTCGGCGAGGCTGGCGCCGAGATCGACACGGATGGCCGGCATGGCGATGGCCAGGATGGAGCCGTCGATGAAGCCGAGCGCAGAGGCGAGAATCGCCGCGACGAGCACGTATCCGCGTCGCGATTGCGGGCAGAACGTGCCGTTCCGTTGCGCGGTGGACGGCGAATCGGCGGTGGCTTCGCTTGCGGGCAGCATGGCTGCCTGCTTAGCGCTCCGGCGAACGGACAACAACCGGCCAGGGATGGGCTGTCTTGAAACCAGGGGCGCTGGCCGCGTGGCGAGATCAGCCTCGATGACGCTCCGTCCGACGACCACCGAGAGGCCGGCGGGGGCACTTTGCGTCGTTATCTCCCGGTCGACATCGCCCTTATCTCGCTGCCGAGGTCGCTTCTGGCGACCCAGGGCTTATTGCTGCGCAACGTCATTGGCCGAGGATCCGCCGATGAACTCCACCGGGACGCCCGGCGATACCAGTTTTGCAAGTTCGCGCGCGTCCCAGTTGGTGAGCCGCACGCAGCCGTGGCTTTCGGTCTTGCCGATCTTCGACGGCTCGGGCGTGCCGTGAATGCCGTAGGTCGGCTTGTCGAGCGCGATCCAGACCGAGCCGACAGGTCCGTTGGGGCCTGGCGGAATGGTGAGGATCTTGTCGTTCTGGCCCTGTTTGAAATTGATGTTGGGGTTGTAGGTATAGTTCGGGTCGAGCGCGATGCGCGACACGGCGTGGATGCCGGTGGGCGACGGCGTATCGGACGAGCCGATGGTCGCGGGATAGGCCGCGACCAGCTTGCCGCCCGCATCGTAGGCATAAACCTCTTTCTTGGTCTTGTCGGCGACGATGCGCGCGACCGGCGTCGACACCAGCTTGCCGAAATTGGCAACCTTGATGATCGTGCCGGGGCTGTTGAAGTCCAGCCCCTTGTTGATAGACTTGAGATAGGCCTCGTCCATGTGGAAGCGCTCCGCCAGCGCCTCGGTGACAGAGGTGTAGCACATGCAGTTGAGCTGCGCCTTCTGGCTGTAATCTTCAGGTATCGACGCCACATAGGGACCGGCCACGTCCTCGGGCGTGATCGTGTAGGAAGCAAAGGCATCGCCGCCGGATTGCGCCAGTGCGGCCTGGATTCCGACCGTGTCGGTGGACTTCAGGTTGGTGCCGTTGATCTCGTTGTAGGCGGCGAGCGCCTTGTCGACATTCGAACCGAAACGTCCGTCGATGACGCCGGGCGAAGCGCCGCCGCGATCAAGCAGAACCTGCAGGGAAGCGACATCCTGGCGTGCGCCAAGCGAGAGCGACGGATCGACGACAGCCTTGCCACCAGCATTGGACGGCGGGGCGGTTTGATCGGTCGGTGCGGCCGGCACCGCCGGCTGGACCGGCTCTATCGAAGCCTCGTTGAGCGGCTGGCGCTTGATCGTGTCTGGCTTGGCGACACTTGGTTTTACTGGCTGCGGCGCTTCCGGATAGGCATTGCGATAGCTGCCGTCATCCTGCGGCGCGGGCGGGTAGGCATCCGCTGAATTGTCGCCATAGGGATCATATCCATCCGCCGGCGGTGCGATGACCCGGCCCTGCCCGTCCAGCCGCTGACGGCGCCAGCGCGGCGTGTCGTCGGGATTGTCGAGAGTGTAGCCATCGTCATTCGTCACCGGTCCAAGGTTGCGGTCTGCCTGGTCGCGACGGAACGCGCGGCGATCGAATCGCGTCTGCGGCGGCTGGATGGCGATCACCTTGCCGGTGTCCGCATCGACGATAACGCGGTTTCCCCGCGCATCGTAGTAGACGTCGATGTTGCCATTCTGGGCAAGCTGGATACCAGCTGAATCGGCGGCACGGACGATAGGCGGCTCGGCGTTCACCATCGGCGTGGCGAACGCGCCGGAAGATATGAGCCCGACGGCGAGAGCCGAAACGGTGAAGATCGTGCGGAACATGGTGGCCAAACTCTCCGGTCCGTAACTGCCGCCGCCCGGCGTTATCCTGGGCGAACCCCTTCGCCAGCAAATCAGTAATCCACCTTATGGTTCCAACATGAACCGGGCATGAAGATGGCGGTTTTCCGGCGCCGCGTGGAATATTAGCGAGAGCATGATCCCGAAAAGGGGGAAGCGGTTTCCGGAAAAGATCATACTCCAACAGAGATATCGACCAGGATCGCGATTCAACGAAACGTCATCCTGATCTAGGAGAGCCCCAGTTCCCTCCGCGCCTGTTTCGTCAGCTTCAGCGCGACCAGGCGATGGCTTTCGCGCAGATAATCCTTCAAGGCGTCATCATCCATGCTCTGGCTTGTCTGACGCTGGATCCATTTCATGCCGCGCGATGCCAGGTAGGGCGCGGGCCTGAGGCCCGGCTGCTCCTTCAGCACATCATAGGCGATGTCGGAACACTTGAAGGTGACGAAGAGCTGTTCGCCGTCATCCCAGCCGCCGATCGCGAAGACCTTGGTCCCGACCTTCCAGACATGGGCGCCACCCCATTGGACAACGTGCGTCGTCGAAGGCAGCGAGGCGCAGAAGCTGTTGTAGTCGTCCAGCGTCATCCGCGCCCGCTTCAATATAGCAAGCCGCGCGTCCAGGGTGGACGCGCGGCATTCTGAAGCGCGAAGCGCTTCAGATCCTTGCTTTTATGCATGTCGCTGTCCCGAAACCGAAGTCACTTTTGGGCGACATCCATTGATCAGGCCGCCGCCTCGGTCGCGACAACAGTCGGCTTCGAGCGGAAGTTCAACCGGTCGGAACCGGCGGTCACCTTGACGGTCGACCCGTCGAGGATTTCGCCGAGCAGGATTTTCTCCGCCAGCGGATCCTGCAGTTCCTTCTGCATCACCCGCTTCAACGGCCGCGCCCCATAGGCCGGATCATAGCCCTTTGCCGCCAGCCACTCGACCGCTTCCTTGTCCAGCGAAAGCGTGATCTTGCGATCGACAAGCAAGCTCTCAAGCCGCTTGAGCTGGATCTCGACAATGCGGCCCATATCCTGCCGGCGCAGCCGGTGGAACAGGATCACCTCGTCGATGCGGTTGAGGAACTCCGGCCGGAACGACGCCTTGACGACATTCATCACCTCGTCGCGCACCTGATCGACATCCTGGTCCTCGCCGAGATTGACGAGATATTCGGCGCCGAGGTTCGAGGTCATGATGATCAGCGTGTTGCGGAAGTCGACCGTACGGCCCTGACCATCGGTCAGGCGACCGTCGTCAAGCACCTGCAGCAGCACGTTGAACACGTCCGGATGCGCCTTCTCGATCTCGTCGAACAGCACGACCTGGTAGGGCCGGCGCCGCACGGCTTCGGTCAACGCACCACCCTCCTCATAGCCGACATAGCCCGGAGGCGCGCCGATGAGCCGGGAGACGGAATGCTTTTCCATGAACTCCGACATGTCGATGCGCACCATCGCGCTCTCGTCGTCGAACAGGAAGCTTGCCAACGCCTTGGTCAGTTCGGTCTTGCCGACGCCTGTCGGTCCAAGGAACATGAACGAGCCGATCGGCCGGTTCGGGTCCTGCAGACCGGCACGGGCACGGCGCACCGCCTTCGAGACCGCTTGCACCGCCTCGCCCTGGCCGACGACGCGTTTGCCAATCTCGTCTTCCATGCGCAGCAGCTTGTCGCGCTCGCCCTGCAGCATCTTGTCGACCGGAATTCCGGTCCAGCGCGAGACGATATGGGCGACGTGGTCGGGGGTGACCACCTCCTCGACCATGCCGGCCTTGCCGTCCTGGGCTTCGGCGTCCTTCAGTTTCTTTTCCAGCTCCGGAATCTTGCCGTAGGCAAGCTCGCCGGCGCGCTGGAATTCACCCTTGCGCTGGGCAATGGCGAGATCGTTGCGTGCCTCGTCGAGTTGCTTCTTGAGATCGGCGGCCAGCCCAAGCTTCTGCTTCTCGGCCTGCCACTTGGCGGTGATCTCGGTCGATTCCTCCTCGAGCCCGACCAGTTCCTTCTCCAGCCGGACGAGCCGGTCCTTCGACGCCTCGTCCGTCTCGACCTTCAGCGCCTCGCGCTCGATCTTGAGCTGCATGATGCGGCGGTCGATCTCGTCCAGCGCCTCCGGCTTGGAATCGACCTGCATGCGCAGCCGCGAAGCGGCTTCGTCGACCAGGTCGATCGCCTTGTCGGGCAGGAAGCGGTCGGCGATGTAGCGGTTGGACAGTGTGGCCGCCGCCACCAGCGCCGAATCCGAGATGCGCACCTTGTGGTGCTGTTCGTACTTTTCCTTCAGGCCGCGCAGGATCGAGACGGTGTCTTCCACCGACGGCTCATCGACGAACACCGGCTGGAAGCGGCGGGCAAGCGCGGGATCCTTCTCGACATGCTTCCTGTATTCATCGAGCGTTGTGGCGCCAATGCAATGCAATTCACCGCGCGCCAGCGCCGGCTTCAGCAGGTTCGACGCATCCATGGCGCCATCCGCCTTGCCGGCGCCGACCAGCGTGTGCATTTCGTCGATGAACAGGATGATCCCGCCGGCCGCGGAAGTGACTTCCGAGAGCACGGCCTTGAGCCGCTCCTCGAACTCGCCACGATATTTGGCCCCGGCGATCAGCGCGCCCATGTCGAGCGCCATCAGTTGCTTGTCCTTCAGCGATTCCGGCACGTCGCCATTGACGATGCGCAGCGCAAGGCCTTCGGCGATTGCCGTCTTGCCGACGCCCGGCTCGCCGATCAGCACCGGATTGTTCTTGGTGCGGCGCGACAGCACCTGGATCGTGCGGCGAATCTCGTCGTCACGGCCGATGACCGGATCGAGCTTGCCGGCGCGGGCATCCGCGGTCAGGTCGCGCGCGTATTTCTTCAGGGCGTCATAGCCCTGTTCGGCACTCGCCGAATCGGCGGTGCGGCCCTTGCGGACCTCGTTGATCGCCTGGTTGAGCGCCTGTGCGGTGACGCCGCCCTTGGCCAGGATATCCGCGGTCTTGGCCGACTTCTCCATGGTCAGCGCCTGCAACAGCCGCTCGACCGTGACAAAGCTGTCGCCAGCCTTCTTGGCCAGTTCTTCAGCCGTCGAAAACACCTTGGCCAGCGGCTGCGCCAGGTAAAGCTGGCCGTTGCCGCCCTCGACCTTGGGCATCGCCTCCAGCGCCGTCTCGACGCCAAGCTTGACGTCGCGCACGCTGCCGCCCGCGCGCTCGATCAGCGAGGCGGCCAAGCCCTCGTCATCGTCGACGAGCACTTTCAGAATGTGTTCGGGCGTGAATTGCTGGTGATTGCGCAAAAGCGCCATTGTCTGCGCGGACTGGATAAATCCGCGTACGCGTTCTGAGTATTTCTCAAGGTTCATATCTGTCTCCTTACATCACCGGCCCGCTTTGCGGCACCGGATCCGATTGTGGTGACGGACCCGCTCATCGGAGCCGAATCCAGTTCACGCCAGATATGGTGCGTAGGCCACGGTCTCTCAAGACACCTTGATGTCGGTCAATGCATTATAGCCGAAGCGCGGGAAAAACAAAAACGGCGGAGATTTCTCCCCGCCGTCCGCTAGTCCCGGGAATTGCCGGATCAGCTTTCGATGACAACCGCCGCAGGCTCGTCACCGCCTTCAGCCGGCGCGGCGATCACTTCGCCGATGGCTGTATTGTCTTCACCGCCGCCTGCCTGATCAGCGCTGACCCGCGGACGGCGCGGGCGCCTGGGACGGCGCGCGGCGCCACCCTCGGCGGCGGCTTCGTTGAGCTCGGCCTGGGCGGCAAGAGCCGCAGGGGAAAAATTATCGAACTGCGGTGCGGGCTCCGGCGCGGAAACAGGCTCCACGACCGGCGCGGCCTCGGCCTGCACAGGCGCATCGTTGCGCCGGTTCTGTTCGCCGCGCTGATCACCTTGCTCGCCGCGCTGACCATTCTGGCCATAGCCGCCGTTGGGACGACGGTCGCGATGGCGCCCGCCATTGTTGTCGCGCCCGCCATTGCCGCGACCATCCCGGCCGTTTTCCGGGTTCAAGGCCAGTTCGGCCGGCGTACCCTCGATCACCGGCTGGGGGCCAGCACCATGATTGACCACGGGCGAGGAGTTGTCGGTGACATTGTTGTTGCCAGCATTGTCGAACTCGTCGCGATCCTCGTCGCCGTCATCATCGAAATCGTCGCGATTCTGCTGGACGTTCTGGATCGGCATCTGCGCCTGCGCGGCCGCGATGATGCGATTGTAGTGTTCGGCGTGCTGGAGATAATTTTCCGCCATGACCCGGTCGCCGGAGCTTTGCGCATCACGGGCAAGGGTGGCGTATTTTTCTGCGATCTGCTGAGCCGACCCGCGGATCTTCACGTCCGGGCCGTTGCTCTCGTAATTGCGCGTCAGGGGATTCGGCCCTTTGCGGTTGTTGTTGTTATTATTGTTATTGTTGCCACCGCCGCCGCCATTGTTGTTGCGACCGCGCATGCGCCTGTTCTGCTGTTGGGGCCTCATCAAACTCTCTTCATCTTGAAATTTTCGGTAGACTCTTCACGGACGGAGGCGCTCATGCAGCCAACCGTTTCGTTTCTTCACCGGCGTTCGCCCGCATCGATTGCGTTGGCGCCACGTGTCATCCTGTTCCGGTTACATCACTTTCCGGACGATTCCCGCACGAAGCTTGGGCGTCGTTTGCGCAAGAAGGCAGCTATTTCTAAGGAAGACCGAATCGCTAAGAGCACTGCCTGCTTCGTCTCATCCGGTTAAGGCGACCCTAGCCGCATTCCCCGGCATTGCCAAGCGCTTTTTTTCGCACTGCATCAGGGCTTTCACAGTTCAAAGACCAGAACCCTGTCGTTTCCTCCGAGATCGGAAAAAGCTCCCGCCAGCCTGTAGCCGGCGCCGGAGAATATTGCCGTGACCTCGCTGCGTTGCGTATGGCCGAACTCGACCGCGATCCTGCCTTCGGCTTCCAGAAAACCCGCAGCGTCCGCTGCTATGATCCGGTAGGGACCAAGACCATCCACGCCGCCATCAAGGGCCAGGGGTGGATCGAAATCGCGGACCTCGTCCTGCAGATTTTCGATATCTCTGGAGGGGATATAGGGAGGGTTTGCGGCAATTACATGGTATCGGCCGGAAACTTTCGCGAACCAGTCGGATCTGAGCGTCTTGAAGCGGCTGGCAAAACCCAATTGTTCCGCATTGCGGCTTGCGGTCGCCAATGCGTCCTCCGACAGATCGACGCCGGTCGCGGTCGCCTCGGGCAGGACCGACAGCAGCGCCAGCGCGATGGCGCCCGTGCCGGTCCCCAGATCGAGGATGCGGCATACGCCTTCCCTCGCCGCTGTTGCCCTGGCGAAAGGCAACACTGCTTCGATCAGCGTCTCGGTATCCGGTCGCGGCTCCAGCGTTTCCGGCGAAAGCGACAGCCGCAGCCCGTAGAATTCGCGATAGCCGAGGATGCGGTGCACCGGTTCGCAGGAGATCCGCCTTTTCAGGGCAGCGTCAATGGCGGCAATCGCCACGGCATCGACAGGCCGCATCGGGTCGGCGATGGCCTGGGTGCGGGTCGTGCCGGAGAAATGTTCGACGATCAGCCGGGCATCGAGTTCCGGACTATCCACGGCGGCGGCCTCAAGGCGGGCCCGCGCCGCTCGCAGCAATGGTCCGAGCGCCTCCGGCGGATGATCAGCCATCAAGGCCGATGTCGGCGAGCAGCTTCGACTGGTGATCGGCGAGCAGCGCGTCGATGATCTCATCGAGCTCGCCCATCATCACCCGGTCGAGCTTGTAGAGCGTCAGGTTGATGCGGTGATCGGTGACACGGCCTTGCGGAAAATTGTAGGTCCGTATGCGCTCCGAACGGTCGCCGGAACCAACCTGCGACTTGCGTGATTCCGAGCGCTCCTCATCCGCCTTGCCGCGCTCGAGGTCGTAGAGCCTGGCCCGCAGGATCTGCATGGCCTTGGCCCGGTTCTGGTGCTGCGATTTCTCCGCCTGCACCACCATGATGCCGGTTGGCAGATGGGTGATACGCACGGCCGAATCCGTGGTGTTTACGTGCTGGCCGCCCGAGCCGGATGCGCGCATCGTGTCGATGCGAATGTCTTCGGCCCGGATATCGATGTCGACTTCCTCGGCTTCCGGCAGCACGGCAACCGTCGCCGCCGACGTATGAATTCGCCCGCTGGCCTCGGTCGCCGGCACGCGCTGCACCCGATGCACGCCGGATTCGAATTTCAGATGCGCGAAGACGCCCCGGCCGGAAATGGTGGCGATGATTTCCTTGAAGCCTCCGGCATCGCCGTCGCTTGCCGACACCGTCTCGAAGCGCCAGCCGCGCTCGGCGGCGTAGCGCTCATACATACGAAACAGGTCGCCGGCGAAAAGGGCGGCTTCATCACCGCCGGTGCCGGCGCGGATTTCGAGGATGGCGTTCTTGTCGTCGGCCGCATCCTTGGGCAACAGCAGGATCTGGATGTCCTTTTGCAATTGCTCGATGCGGTCCTCGACCGCCGGCAGATCGGCTTCGGCGAGCGCGCGCATCTCGGCGTCGGTGCTCTTGTCGGCCAGCATGGCCTCCAGATCGGCCTGCTCGTGTTCGGCGGAGCGCAGCGCCCGGACCTTGGCGACCATGTCCTGAATCTCTGCATATTCAGATGCCATCTTCACATAGGAATCCGCCGCCGGTCCGGCCGACATCTGCGCTTCGAGCATTTCGAAACGCTTGACGACTTGATCCATACGGTCGCGGGGCAGGTTGATCATGATGAAATGCTACAATGGGATCGAGCGGTCGTCGGCAAAGGCTTGCAGCAAAGCCCGCATCGGCAATCCCTGCGCTGGAGCCATCAGATTGTCGTCGAAGAAAGCCTGCAACTCGTCCAGCGGCAGTTCCGTCAGCATTGCCTTGACCGGTCCGATCGAGGCCGGCGACATCGAGATCGAACGGAAGCCGAGGCCGATCAGCGCCATGGCCGAGATCGGCTTGCCGGCGAGTTCGCCGCACAGTGTGACGGGTGTATTGTTGCGCGCGCCGGCATCGGCGATCTGTTTCAAGACGCGTAGAAATGGCGCCGAAAGCGTGTCGAACCGGTTGGCCAACTGGGTGTTGCCCCGATCCACCGCCATGACGAACTGGAACAGATCGTTCGAACCCACCGACACGAAATCGACAGCCTTCATCAGCTCGTCGAGCTGGAACAGCAGGGAGGGCACCTCCAGCATGGCGCCGACCTTCAGGCTGGTCGGCAGATGGTGGGCAAAGCGCGACAGATGCCGTACCTCGCGGTCTATGATCTCGCGTGCCTGCGTGATCTCGCCAAGCTCGGTCACCATCGGCAGCATCAGCTTGAGCTCGCGACCGCCGGACGCCTTCAGCAAGGCGCGTATCTGCGTGCGCAGCAGTCCCGGCCGATCGAGCGTCAGGCGAATGGCACGCCAGCCGAGCGCGGGGTTTTCTTCCTGCACCGAGCCCTTGAAGTAGGGCAGCACCTTGTCGCCGCCAATATCGATGGTGCGGAAGGTGACCGGTTTGCCGCGCGCCGCGTCAAGAACGTCGCGGTAGAGCTTTTCCTGGGCTTCGGCGCGGGGGAATGTCGACGCCACCATGAACTGCAGTTCCGTGCGGAACAGGCCGATGCCGGCAGCTCCGGCCTCCGCCAATTGCGGCAGGTCGACGGCGAGCCCCGCATTCATCAGGAGATCGACTTGCACACCGTCCTTGGTCACCGACGGCTTCTTGCGCAGTTCGCGATAGACTTCCTGCCGGCGCGCCCGGAAGCGGACCTTTTCGGCGTAGGCGGCTTCGAGATCCGGCTGCGGTCGCAGATGGATCGTGCCTTCTTCGCCGTCGACGATGATCGCATCGCCGTTTTCCGCCATGGAAACGGCGCCCTTCATCTGGCCGGCGACGGGAATGCCCATGGCGCGCGCCACGATGACGACGTGGCTGGTCGCGGCACCGTCTTCCAGCACCACGCCGCGCAGCTTGTCCCTGGGGTAGTCGAGCAGTTCGGCGGCGCCCATCGAGCGGGCGACGAGAATGGCGTCCTTGGGCAAGGAAGCCGCGACATCATCCGGCCCCCGTCCCATCAGCTGGCGCAGCAGCCGGTTGGCGAGGTCGTCGAAATCGCTCATCCGCTCGCGCAGATAGGGGTCGGTCATGTGCAGCATGCGCGCGCGCATGTCGCTTTGCACTTTCTCCACGGCTGCCTCGGCCGTCAGGCCGTTGCGGATCGCCTCCTCCAGCCGGCGCACCCAGCCGCGATCGTTGGCGAACATGCGATAGGCTTCCAGCACTTGGCGATGCTCGCCCTCGAACGCAACGTCGCGGCGCTCCAGCATGTCGTCGATGGAAAGCCTGAGCGAGCCCAGCGAGGTTTCGAGACGGCGGACTTCTTCCTCGCTGTCCTCGTTGAACAGGTTGGTGACGACGATGCGCGGCTCGTGCAGCACGACATGGCCAAGGCCGACGCCTTCGTTGAAGGACAGGCCGGTGAAACTGACGGGGCGGCGCAGGTCGAGCTCCAGCCCAGGCCGCGTCAGCCGGGCAAGGTCTCCGGTCGCGATCATCTCCGCGATGACCATCGCCGTGGTTTCCAGCGCCTCGACCTCGTCGTCGCGGTAGTGGCGCATCGTCTTGTTCTGGACGACGAGAACGCCCAACGTGCGCCCTGCCCGCAGCACAGGAACGCCGAGGAAGGAATTGTAGATCTCTTCCCCGGTCTCCGGCAGGTAGGCGAAGGCCGGGTGCTCCTGCGCGTTGGAGAGGTTCAGCGGCCGCGCACTGGCGGCAATGGTGCCGACAAGGCCTTGCCCCAGCCTGAGCTGCGCCAGGTGGACGGCATTCGGGTTCAAGCCTTCGGTGGCATAAAGCTCGAGCACGGAATCGGCGCGCAACACGTAAAGCGAGCAGACTTCGGCGACCATGTTGGAGGCGATGTCGCGCACGATCCGGTCAAGCCGCTCCTGCGGCTCCAGCGGCTCTTGCATGAGCTCGCGGAGCCGTTTCAGCAAAACGCGCGGGCCACTGGCCGTGTCACGCATCGCGGCTTCTTCTCCAATGGGTTTGGAGCCAGTGCGGCTTCCCTACGCACCGGCACAAACGCAACAACTGACTCAAGTCCTGCTACTGCTTATCCAGACCGTAGACGGAATGCAAAGTCCGAACCGCAAGTTCGGTGTAAGGACCGTCAATCAGGATCGAAATCTTGATCTCGGAAGTCGTGATGGCGCGAATATTGATCGACCGGTCAGCCAATGCCTTGAAAGCTGTGGCGGCGACGCCCGCATGGCTGCGCATGCCGATGCCGATGACCGAAACCTTGGACATGCCGGCCTCCGATTGCACAACGTCGTAACCGATCGAGGCTTTCAGCCGTTCGAGCACGGCAAGCGCCTTGTCGACGTCGCCGGACGGTACGGTGAAAGTCATGTCGGTCAACTTGCCGTCCTCGGAAATGTTCTGGACGATCATGTCGACATTGATGTTGGCCTCGGCCAGCGGCCCGAAGATGCCGGCGGCGACGCCCGGGCGATCGCCCACACGGCGCAGCGAAATCTGCGCTTCGTCCTTGGCGTAGGCAATTCCGGTGACGACCTGCTGTTCCACGATCTCTTCCTCGTCGCAAATGAGCGTTCCGGGCGGATTGAGCAAATCCCCCATTCCGGGCGCATCGGGATCGTCGAAGGACGATCGCACGAAGGTACGCACCCTGTGCACCATGGCAAGCTCGACCGAACGCACCTGCAGAACCTTGGCGCCAAGCGAGGCCATTTCAAGCATTTCCTCGAACGAAATCTTGGCCAGCCGCCGCGCCTTGGGTTCGATGCGCGGATCGGTCGTGTAGACCCCGTCGACGTCGGTGTAGATGTCGCAGCGATCGGCGTTCACCGCCGCCGCGATGGCGACCGCACTGGTGTCGGAGCCGCCGCGGCCGAGCGTGGCGATGCGATTGTCCGGACCGATGCCCTGGAAGCCGGCGATGACGGCCACCTGCCCTTCGCCGAAGCGCTTGATCAGGAAAGCGCCGTCGATGTCGAGGATGCGCGCCGCGCCATGCGCGTTGTCGGTCTTGATCGGGATCTGCCAGCCCTGCCAGGAACGGGCGTGCACGCCCATGTTCTGCAAGGTGATCGCCAGAAGGCCGGCCGTGACCTGTTCGCCCGACGCGACGACCGCGTCATATTCGCGGGCGTCGTGCATCGGCGAGGCTTCGCGCGTCCAGGCAACCAGTTCGTTGGTCTTGCCGGCCATCGCCGAGACGACCACCGCCACCTCATGGCCGGCATCGACCTCGCGTTTGACGTGGCGCGCCACATTGCGGATGCGGGCGATGTCGGCGACGGAGGTCCCGCCGAATTTCATCACGATGCGCGCCATGGAAGCGAAATGCCTTTGACTGAATACCGGATCCCAGCCCAAAAGCGGAATCCCGAAACAAGGGAAGGAAACGTCCGGCTCACGCCGGCCGCTGAATGCGGGGCCTCCTTAGCCAAAACAGGACCCATCCGCAAGGACCGTGGGCCGCATCAGGCATTGACTGCCCGCGGGGATCGCTTCGCACGCCGCTTGATGGCCTGTGGATAACGAGCTTTTGATGCATTCCGGCCCTGACATCTTTTCTCGATTGCGGCTGGGGTCCGGAAATTGCTGCCTTGACAATCGGCTCCCCACGACCGACTTCCTTGCGTTCGAGGAGACCAATCGATGCCAGAGCCCCGCCGATCGACGATCGATGCCGGAGAAGTGGAACGCTTCTCGGCCCTTGCCGCCGAATGGTGGAACCCGCGAGGCAAGTTCCGCCCATTGCACAAGTTCAACCCGGTGCGGCTGTCCTATATCCGCGACCAGGTGGCCGAACGCTTCGGCCGCGATCCACGCGCGGCCAGGCCGTTCGAAGGCCTGCGCATCCTGGATATCGGCTGCGGCGGCGGTCTGTTGTGCGAACCGATGGCGCGGCTTGGCGCCGAGGTGGTCGGCGCCGACGCATCCGCCACCAACATCGAAGTGGCCAGGCTGCACGCCGCCGAAGCCGGCGTGAGCGTGGACTATCGCGCCACGACAGCCGAGGATTTGGCGGACGCTGGTGAAAAGTTCGACGTCATCCTCAACATGGAAGTCGTCGAGCATGTCGCCGACATCGATCTCTTCGTCGCCAAGTGCGGCGAGATGGTCCGGCCCGGCGGCATCATGTTCGTGGCCACCATCAACCGCACGCTGAAGGCGCTGGGGCTGGCCATCATCGGCGCCGAATATGTGCTGCGCTGGCTGCCGCGCGGGACGCATCAATTCGGCAAGCTGGTGCGGCCCGAAGAGCTCGAAAGAGCGCTTGGCGGTGCCGGCCTTACCATCATCGACCGTTCCGGCGTCACCTACAATCCGCTCGCCGACCGCTGGCATCGGTCGAAAGACATGGACGTCAACTACATGGTGTTGGCGGAAAAGGGTTCCGTCTGAGCATCAAGCCTTCTGGCTTTGCGCCCTTGTGGTGATGAACACGCCGACGGTAATGATGACCGCGCCGAGCCAGGTCAACAGACGATAGTGCTCGCCGAGGAAGATCGTGCCGGAGAACAGGCCGACCGCGGCCGCCACATAGCCGATCTGGCTGAGATAGACGGGGCCGCCAACCGCCTGCAGCCTGAAGAAGAAGGCGAACATCGCCGAAGCCGAGGCGACCTGCGCTACGACCACCAGCGGCACTGCACCCAATGCGCCAAGCGATCCACCACCTTGCAAGGCCAGGATGCCGATGAGCAGCATCGTCGCCGACGCCAGGTGGCTGCCGACGGCCAGTTCGATCGGGCCGGTGCCGTCCGGCCAGTCGACGGTTCGGTAGATGTTGCCGGCGGCAAGGCTGACCGGGATGAGGAGGCCCATCAGCACCCAGAACAGATCCGCCGGCTGGCCGGCCTCGCCACGCGTCACCGCCACCATGACCGCGCCGACGAAGCCTACGGCAATGCCGATGATGCCAAGCATGTTGGGCCGCCTGACACCAAGCAGGATCGAGAACACAAGCGTAATCACCGGCGACAGCGTGAACATGATGCCGGTGTAGCCGGCGCCAAGATGCGGAATGGCTGAGAACATCAGGAGGTTGGGAGCCGCGTAGGACACCGCCGCGGTCACGAAAAAATAGCGCAGCTTGTGCTGGCTGGGGCGGATACGCTGTCCGCGCAGCAGCATAACGCCCAGAAGCACGCCACCGGCGCCGACCGAGATGACGAAAGCCCAGACCATCGCGGAAACTCCAGCTGCCGTCGCGAGCTTCCCGAACGGCAGCGTCAGGCCAAGCAGGCCACCGGTAACCACCAGTAGGCCAAGCGCCGAATCCCAGAGAAATTTCATCGGATGTCCAGTCGTCGTTATGGCACTTGGCCACGTTCTGCCCTAGAGTAAGATAACGAAAAGATTCTTAACGTCAAGATACTTAATGGTGAGACAGATGGATCGAGCGGCAAAGGCCGTGGAGCAGTGGAACAGGGAACGCCCGGACCTGGATGTTTCTCCCATGGCCGTGCTCGGGCGTCTGAACGAAGCTGCCTCGCTCATCGCGCGGGACCGGCTCGCTCCGCTGTTCGCCAGCTTCGGCCTGCAATCCGGCGAATTCGATGTTCTGGCGACGCTTCGCCGCTCGGGAGCGCCATATGCGTTGACCCCGACAGCGCTTTACGAAGCGACAATGGTGACTTCGGGCGCCATGACCAACCGGCTCGACCGGCTGGAAAGGACAGGACTGATCGCGCGCGGGCCACACCCCAACGACCGGCGCGGCATCGTCGTTCAACTGACCCAAAAGGGTCTCGCACTGATCGACGAGGCGGTCACGGCGCACGTTGCCAACGAGCACCAGATCCTCGCCGGACTGACCAATGCCGAGCAGCAGACGCTGTCTCGTCTTCTCGAGAAATTGATAGGAAGCGTGAGCTAGAGCATGATCCGGAAAGTGGACGCCGGTTTTCGCGGACAAACGGTTCCCGTTTGTCCAGACATCATGCTCAAACAAACAAATAGAGCCCCATCCCGATTCTATCGGGATGGAACAGGCTCTAGGGGAATTCCGGGAAAAGCGTGAAGCGGTTGCCGACCGGGCAGCCCGGATCAGTTCCGGTCCTCAGGAAAACTCGGGATCGGCATGAACTCGATGCCGTCCTCGGCAAGGCTCTTGGCCTCTTCAAGCGTCGCCTCGCCATAGATGCCGCGCGCATCGCTCTCGCCGAAATGGATTTTTCGTGCTTCCTCGGCGAACTTGTCGCCGACATAGTCAGCGTTTTCGCGCACCTTCTCGGCCATCGCCTTCAATTGCGCCAAAGCCTGCTTCTGTGCCTCGCCCATGGCCAAGGCGATCTTTTCCTGCTTGCGTGCGGTCGAGACCGCCGGCGCCATCAAGGCCTTCTGCACCTTGTGCGAGCCGCAGGCTGGGCAATCGACAAAGCCACGCTTCTTCTGGGTGTCGAAATCTTCGTTGCTGCGAAACCAGCCCTCGAATTCGTGATCGTGTTCGCAAATGAGGGAGAAGCGTATCAAGATGCCGCGCCCCGCAGCAACGGCGCGTCCGCCGACCCGGCATCCACGGTGAAGTCCCGGGCGTTCTTGAGATTGGGGATTTTCTTGCGCGCGGCGGTCGATTGATCCGTATCGACCTCGGCGACAATCACGCCTGGCTCATCACCAGGGACTTCGGCGATGATGCGGCCCCAGGGATCGACGATCATCGAATGGCCATAGGTCTCGCGGCCATCCTCGTGCACGCCGCCTTGCGCCGCGGCAATGACATAGGCGCCGTTCTCGATGGCGCGCGCCCTGAGCAGCACATGCCAGTGCGCCTCGCCGGTCTGGCGGGTGAAGGCGGCGGGCACCGTAAGCACTTGCGCGCCGGCCAGCGCCTCGGCACGGAACAGTTGCGGAAAGCGCAGATCGTAGCAAACGGCAAAACCGAGCTTCGTACCGTTGATCTCGGTGACCGCGGCCCGGGTGCCCGGCTCATAGGAAGCGGACTCGCGCCAGCTCTCGCCATTGTCGAGATCGACATCGAACATGTGGATCTTGTCGTAGGTGGCAAGCGTCGCGCCATCGGGACCGAAGAGGAACGCCCGGTTGGCGATCTTGCCGTCGGCGCGCAGGATGGCGGTCGAGCCGATATGGAGGAAGACGCCGAGTTCGCTCGCCAGCTCGCGGGCGGTCGAAACGATGACATCCTTGTCCTCGGAGACGACGGCCTTCTTGTCGCGGGTCAGCGCTCCGGTCATTTCCGGCGTCTGGATGTAGGTCGCGCCCTGGCCAGCCGCCTGGCGCACCAACCGTTCCATATCCGCCGCATTGCGCTGCGGGTTCTCGCCGGAGCGCATCTGAACGGCAGCGGCCTTGAAAACACCCATCGTCATATCCTCAAATCGTCGAGCCATTGGCGAGCAGTTTGTCCAGCTGGCCTTCGGCCTCCAACTCGTGGAGGTCGTCGCAGCCGCCGACATGCGTATCGCCTATGAATATCTGCGGAAAGGTCGAGCGGCCATGGGCACGCGAAATCATTTCCTGGCGCAGCTCCGGCGAGAAGGAGGCGTCGTGCTCGGTGTAGGCGACGCCCTTGCGCTCGAGCAGCCTCTTGGCTGCCGCGCAATAGCCGCACATCATACGCGTATAGATGGTGACATCGACCATGATGAATTCCGCAGTCTCTTCCGGCTGAACGTCTGTTGCCGACTTATATAGTCGTGGACTCATCGGCCCGAAAGTCCCCCGGCAGCACACGTGCGAAGGTAAGGACGTCGACCGCGCCGGCACCACCCTTTTTCAATGCCTTGGTGGCGGCGCGAAGGGTGGCGCCGGTTGTATAGACATCGTCGACCAGCAGCACCCTGCGGCCGGCGATCTCGATCTCGGCTTCATTTGGCACGCGGAAGGCGGCGCGCACATTCTCCTCGCGGTCCTTTCGTTCCAGTCCGACCTGCTGGCGGGTTGGTTTCACACGCCGCATCGCGGACGGAACGAAGGCGACGCCACTGAGCTGCGAAACCGCCCTTGCCAGTTCCGCCGACTGGTTGAACTTCCGCTTGAAAAACCGCCGCCAATGCAACGGCACCGGCACGACCACATCGGCATCGGCGATCAGTTCGGCGCCGGCGCGCACCATCCAGCGCGCCATCCACGGCGCGAGATCCGTGCGGTCCTGATATTTGAGCCCTTGGACCATCTGGCGGGCGACGCCGGAATAGGCGACGGCGGCCCGTGCCCGCTCGAAGGGCGGCGGGTCGGCGATGGCCTCGGCCGACAGGAACGCCTCGCCCATGTGATGGGTGAAGGGTGTTCCCATCACCGGGCACCATGGCCGCTCCAGCAGACGCAGTTTCGGCCAGCAGCCGCCGCACAGCACGCCAGGCTGCGAGACATGGCGGCGGCATCCCGCGCAGACCGGTGGAAACAACAGCCGCGCCGGCCAGCCCAGTGCTGTTCGGGCAAGGTTCCTGATTTCGATCTGCTTGATATCTGGCATCGGATCGGCCACGTGGTTGGTCTTTCGCGCCACTTAACCACTATATCGAAGCGCGGACAAACAAGGACCTGCCCATTGCAGCCCATGCTCGATACGTCTCTTTGGCTGGCGCATAAACGCCGTGCACTGACCCATCCGGTCGCCGGCGCCGATTTCCTCATGCAACGTACGGCGGAAGACCTTGCCGACCGGCTTGGTGCGGTGGAGCGCAAGTTCGGCAAGGCGGCGGCGCTGTTTTGCCAGACGCAAGCTGCAACAGACACGATCACCGAAAGCGGCAAGGCGGGTCATGTCACACGTGTCGAAAGCGACGCGGTATTCCTCGGCGACGCGACGGGACAGGTGGCGCTGCCGGAGACGGTGCCGTTTGAACCGGAAAGCCTCGATCTGGCAGTTTCGCTGCTGTCGCTGCAGGCTATGAACGACATCCCCGGCATGCTGATCCAGATCCGCCGCGCGCTGAAGCCGGACGGCCTCTTCCTTGGTGCCTTCGCCGGCGCCGGCACGCTTTCCGAACTGCGCGAAAGCCTGCTGGCGGCCGAGACGGAAATCTACGGCGGCGCCAGCCCCCGCGTCCTCCCCTTCACCGATGTGCGTGATGCCGGCGCGCTCCTGCAACGCGCCGGTTTCGCCTTGCCGGTTGCCGACGTCGAGACCGTGACCGTGCGCTATGCAACGCTGTTTGATCTGATGGCCGACCTGCGGGCCATGGGCGAAACCACGGCACTCCTCGACCGCAGCAGGCGCCCAGGCACTCGACGGTTGTTTTCCCGCGCCGCTGAAATCTACGCCGAGCGGTTTTCGGACGCCGACGGCCGCATCAGGGCCAGTTTTTCGATCGTATGGATGTCGGGCTGGGCGCCTGACGCCTCGCAACAGAAGCCGCTGAAGCCCGGCACCGCGAAAATGTCGCTGGCGAAGATATTGGAAGACCCCGACCGCCGCTGAGCGCGTGTCTCGCGGTCAGTGGGCGAAGGCGTTCGCGAGCCGGCTGTTGTTGTCGCTGAACAGCCACTGAACCGCGTTGAACGCCTGGCCGATACCGCCAACGATGGCAAGCGACAGCACGGCGACGATCAAGCCATACTCGATAGCTGTCGCGCCCGTTTCATCTTTCGCAAATCGTTGCAACAGTGTCTTCATGGTCGTCGACCCCTCTTGTGGGGACCATAGCCCGGACCCGTTAAGAAAGGTTAACGGGACAGACTTAACAGGCTATGAAACAGGCTCTTTCATTGAAAACCGTTAACTATCAGCAGTCGCCGCTGGTGATACCGTTGTCGCGGATCACGCACACGGAACTGGGCAGCGGCTGCAGCACGCTCCGGCGCAGCGTGTAGACGTCCCTGTGGCTGATCGAGCCGGTCGTCATCGTATCGATGCCGCCGGCAAAGGTGTCCCGCGCCGATATCGAGCGGGTCTGGCTGTCGAGGAAAGGCGTCGCGATCAAGGCCAGCGCCACCGCGGCCGAGCCGAACAGCAGTGTGATGCGCAATATGCCCATGCCGGCATCGGCGGCACGAAAACCACGCTCGGGCCGGATCGAGTCCCAATCCCTGTCAAGGCTCATGCTGTCGCTCCCAGCGAATAGGCTTTCCCTCAAATTTTCACAGCTAGATAAATCTTCCATTAATGCTCGTGCTATCGGCCCGAAGCTTTTGCCGGCCCGAATCCGTGGGCCCGCAATGAGGTGCGTCTCAGAGAAGATCGATGAGGAAGGGGATCAGCGGCGCGTCGGCCGGAGGCATGGGATAGTCGCGCATCTGCTTTGGCCGAACCCATTTCAGCGCCTGCCCTTCCCTGGGCTGCGCAATGCCGCGAAAGCGGCGGCAGACGAACAGCGGCATCAGCAGATGGAAATCGTCGTAGGAATGGCTGGCGAAGGTGAGCGGCGCCAGGCACGGGATTTCGGTCTCGATGCCGATCTCTTCCTGCAGTTCACGGATGATGCATTGTTCCGGCGTCTCGCCAGGCTCGACCTTGCCGCCGGGGAACTCCCACAGGCCAGCCAGTTGCTTGCCTTCAGGCCGCTGCGCGAGAAGGACACGCCCGTCGGCATCGACGAGTGCGCAGGCGGCCACGAGGAGCAGGCGCTTGCCCGCGAGCTTCACGTCATTCATGCCCGATTTCACTCAAGAACAGGCGGCTGGCGATAGTGGTAGCGATAGACTTCATCGAAGCCGAGCGACCGGTAGAGCGCCAATGCGGGCGCATTGTTCGCCTCGACCTGCAGCCAGGCTTCCCGCGCGCCGCGCAACCGGGCCCATTTCAACGCCGACAGGATCAGTTGGCGGCCGTGGCCCCGGTTACGCACCGACTTCTCGGTCGCCACTTCGAACAGCCCCGCGAGATCGCCGTCATGCACGCAGATCAGCGTGGCCAGCGGCTCGGCGCCTTGCTCGAGAGCAAACAACCCGGCCTCCGGCTGGATCGCGCCAATGATCTCCGACAGGCCAGGCCGCAACGACACATCGGAACCGCTGACCTTGAGGGCGGCGCCGATGAAGCGGCTGATGTCCTTGAGTGGAATCTGATCCATCGCGGCATCGAGCTGGGCGTCCGCCAGCGGCAACCGCATCACCAGCGATTCGGCAAAGCTGCTCCAGCCTTCCTTGTCGAGATGTTTGGAGAGATCAGGGCCGGAGAGCGGAGAGATGCGGAAGGTCAGTGGCCTGCCATAGGCTTCGAAACGGCGGCTGGCGCGGCCGATGCGTTCGGCGATGTGCTGGATATCCCCGGGATCGAGCGGGTTGACCGAATTCAGGCGTTTGGCCGAATGACCGGCAGTCAGCCGCACCACCCAGGTTCCGTCATAGTGGACCGCGGCGGCAGGCCATGCGCGAAAGCCCGCCGCTTCGTAGCGGCGCACGATCGCGAGGACACTTGCCGGATGCCTGGAAACCAATGCCGTCAGCTCCGATAGTCACCGTTGATGGTGACATATTCCTTTGTGAGGTCGCAGGTCCACACCGTTGCCTTGCCGCGGCCGATACCGAGATCGGCGCGGATGCGTATGTCGTCGCGCTTCATATAGGCCGATGTCGCTTCCTCGGAATAAGCGGGATCGCGCTCACCCTCATGCGCCAGACGGTTGTCGCCGAACCAGATCGACAACCGGTCGCGATCGGCCGGTTCGCCCGCCTTGCCGACGGCCATGACCACGCGTCCCCAATTGGCGTCCTCGCCGGCGACCGCCGTCTTGACCAGCGGCGAATTGGCGATCGACAGCGCGATGCGCTTTGCCGACCTTGCCGACTTCGCGCCGGTGACGGTGACTTCGACCTGCTTGCGGGCGCCCTCGCCATCGCGCACCACTTGCAGCGCCAGCGATTTCAGCACCTTGCCGAGCGCCCGCCTGAACGCGCCGAGGCGCGCATCCTTGGGATCGCTGATCGCCGGCGCGCCGCGTTTGGCGGCCGCTCCCGTTGCAAAGATCAGCAGCGTGTCGCTCGTCGAGGTATCACTGTCGACGGTCACCGCATTGAAGGTCTTGGCCGTGCCGCGCGACAAAAGATCCTGCAGTACGGGAGCCGCGATCGGCGCGTCGGTGGCAATGAAGGAAAGCATCGTCGCCATGTCGGGCGCGATCATGCCGGCGCCCTTGGCGATGCCGTTGATGGTGACGTCGGTATCGCCAAGCTCGACCGTCGCGGTCGCCACCTTCGGATAGGTGTCGGTGGTCATGATCGCCTTGGCCGCCTCGGTCCATAGGTCTGGCTTGCCGTCCTTGACCAGTCCGGCGAGCAGATGGCTGAATTTGCTGGTGTCGAGCGGTTCGCCGATGACGCCGGTGGAGGCAAGGAACACCTCGCCAGCCGTGCAGCCGGCCGCCTTTGCCGCCGCATCGCCCGTCATTGCCGTGGATTCGCGCCCCTTCCTGCCGGTGAAGGCGTTGGCGTTGCCCGAATTGACGACGAGCACGCGCGCCTTGCCTCCGCCAAGGTTCTGGCGGCAGAAATCGACCGGCGCCGATGGGCATTTCGACTTGGTGAAGACACCCGCGACAGCAGTGCCGGCATCAAAGACCATGGCAAGCAGATCGGTGCGGTTCTTGTACTTGATCCCCGCCTCCGCGGTGGCGATACGCACGCCTTCAATGGCCGGCATTTTGGCATATTTCTTCGGCGCAAGCGGCGAAATCGATGTGGACATAAGGACCTCGGGCAGCAAAAAAACGCAAGCAGAAGGCCGGTTTGCCCGATACCACGCGCCGGCGCAAGGCGTTTTCGTGGCCGCGGTATGAACGCCTGCTGGCGACTTGTTTGCCGCGAAAGTATCGGCATCGCTGCCTGATTGTCACGGTGCGCCGACAGGGCGGCCGGGTTCGTCCCGGCAAAAGTCCGTGTTATTGTCGCCAACCAGATTCGTTGACGAGGATGCGGAATGGCTGACGGCGCGGGTCGGGGACGCAAATCGATCGGCGCCCGGCGCAATCCCGCCAGTGCGGGCGCCATTCTCGATGCCGCCGAGGCGGTGCTGGCCGAAGCAGGCTATTCCGGTTTTTCGATCGAGGCGGTGGCGCGGCGGGCACGAGCAGGAAAGCCGACGATCTATCGCTGGTGGCCAAGCAAGGCCGCGCTGCTGCTGAGGTTTATCAGCGCCAGAAACGCGTAGCTGTCCCCGATACGGGAAGGCTCGAGGATGATCAGGGACGCCGAAAAACAAAAGGGCGCGGCAAGCAAACCGCTCGCCGCGCCCTTCAGGACCTATTGGCCTACTTGGCGCTTTCCAGCGTATCGACGGCCTTCTTCAGGTTCGCGTCGGGGATTTCCACCTTGGCTTCGGCGCGCAGCGACTTGACCAGCGCGAAATACTTGTCGCGGATGACAGCCTGTTTGGCCTGGTCCTTGACATCATCAAATGCCGGCGGCTGCTTGGTGCGCTTGTCCTCTACCTTGATGACGTGCCAGCCGAACTGCGACTGCACCGGCTGCTCGGTGTATTTTCCGACCTCCAGCGCAAAGACCGCCTTGTCGAATTCCGGCACCATCTGGCCGGGGCCGAACCAGCCGAGATCGCCGCCATTGGTCTTGCCGCTCGGGTCGCTGGTGTGTTCGTTGGCGAGTTTCTGGAAGTCGGCGCCGCCGTCGAGTTGCTTGATGATGGCGTCGGCCTCTTCCTTCGTCTTCACGAGGATGTGACGGGCATGCACCTCGTTGGCGGGCGGCGTGTTGGCGATTTCCTGGTCGTAGCGGGCGCGAACCTCGGCATCAGTGACCTTGTCGACGACGCCCTTCTCGACCATCTCGCCATGCAGGGCGCGCTGCTGCAGGAACGCCATGCGGCGCTGGAAGTCAGTATCCTTGTCGAGACCGGTGGTGACGGCCTGGGCCGCCATGACACGGATTTCGATGGCTGCCGACAGTGCCGCGGCACGGCGCTGTTCGGGCGGCAGCTGCGCGAACTGCTGCGACAGCTCGCCCTCGGCAAGCACAAGGTCCGCCTCGGTCAGCGGCTGGCCGTTGATCGTGGCAACCACGGCATTCGGGTCGACCGGCGCCGCGGCGGCAGGCGCTGCTGCGGCATCGGCCGGGGCGGGAGCGGCTTCCTGCGCCATGACAGGCGACAGCGAAAAAGCCGACAGCCCGAATGCCAGACCAAGGCTGGCAAGCGACGCGCGGCGGAACAATAGGGACATGAAGATGACTCCGGTGGGGGATTGTTGAGGAGGAATGGTTTCCAGATCAGCCAGATTATGGCGGAATTTGGCGCGCACGGCAGGACGAGCGCGGCGTTGACATCAGTTCAGCCCCCTCTTATCTGTCCAACGACTTTGCGTCCAGAACCGTTTTCCGGGCGCTTTTTGTGTTTGCCCGTGTTCAGGCGGCGCGTTCACGCGGATGTGACGAGGCCGTCCGGCACTCGTCTTGATGATACGAATGCTATCGAAAGGACCATTGGATGGTCAGTCTCGGCGCTCTGGCGCGTAAGGTTTTCGGCTCTTCCAACGACCGTCGGGTCAAATCGACCCGGCCCCGTGTCGAGGCGATCAACGCCATGGAAAACGAGATGCGTGCGCTTTCCGACGCGGAACTCGCCGGTCGCACGGAAAAGTTTCGCCAGGATATCGCCAACGGCGCCAGCCTTGACGACCTTCTGATCCCGGCCTTCGCCACCGCCCGCGAAGCGGCCCGTCGCGTGCTGGGCATGCGCCCCTTCGACGTCCAGTTGATCGGCGGCATGGTGCTGCACAATGGCGGCATCGCCGAAATGCGTACTGGCGAGGGCAAGACCCTGGTCGCGACGCTGCCGGTCTATCTCAACGCTCTCGCCGGCAAGGGCGTCCACGTCGTCACCGTCAACGACTATCTCGCCACCCGCGACTCCGAATGGATGGGCCGCGTCTACAAGTTCCTCGGCCTCTCGGTCGGCGTCATCGTCCACGGACTGTCGGACGAGGAGCGCAGCGCCGCCTACGCCGCGGACGTCACCTACGCCACCAACAACGAGCTCGGCTTCGACTATCTGCGCGACAACATGAAGTACGAGCGCGCGCAGATGGTGCAGCGCGGTCACAATTATGCGATCGTCGACGAGGTCGACTCCATCCTGGTCGATGAAGCCCGCACGCCGCTCATCATTTCCGGTCCGCTCGAGGACCGTTCGGAAATGTACAACACCATCGATACCTTCATCATCCAGCTTCAGCCGCAGGACTATGAGATCGACGAAAAGCAGAAGACCTCGATCTTCACCGAGGAAGGCACCGAGAAGCTTGAGAACATGCTTAGCGATGCCAATCTGCTCAAGGGCGAGTCGCTCTACGACGTCGAGAACGTCGCCATCGTGCACCACGTCAACAATGCGCTGAAGGCGCACCGGCTGTTCCAGCGCGACAAGGATTACATCGTCCGCAACGGCGAGATCGTCATCATCGACGAGTTCACGGGCCGCATGATGCCAGGCCGCCGCTATTCCGAAGGTCTGCACCAGGCGCTGGAAGCCAAGGAGCATGTGGCGATCCAGCCCGAGAACCAGACGCTGGCGTCAGTCACCTTCCAGAACTATTTCCGCCTCTACAAGAAGCTCTCCGGCATGACCGGCACGGCCCTGACCGAGGCTGAGGAGTTCGGCAATATCTACAATCTCGACGTCACCGAGATTCCGACCAACCTGCCGGTCATCCGCAAGGACGAGGACGACGAGGTCTACCGGACGGTCGAGGAGAAATACAAGGCGATCGTCAGGGAGATCCGCGAGGCCAGCGCCAAGGGCCAGCCGACGCTCGTCGGCACGACCTCGATCGAAAAATCCGAGCAGTTGGCCGAGCGTCTGCGCAAGGAAGGCTTCACCGATTTCGAAGTGCTGAACGCCCGCCACCATGAGCGCGAGGCGGCTATCGTCGCCCAGGCCGGCAAGCCCGGCGCCATCACCATCGCCACCAACATGGCCGGCCGCGGCACCGACATCAAGCTCGGCGGCAACGCCGAGATGCGCATTGCCGACGAACTGGGCGACATGCCGGCCGGCCCCGAGCGCGAGGCGCGCGAGAAGGAGATCCATGCCGACATCGAGCGCCTGAAGGAAAAGGCGCTGGCTGCCGGCGGCCTCTACGTGCTCGCCACCGAGCGTCACGAATCGCGCCGTATCGACAACCAGTTGCGTGGCCGTTCCGGCCGTCAGGGCGACCCCGGCCGATCGAAATTCTTCCTGTCTTTGCAGGATGACCTGATGCGCATCTTTGGCTCCGAGCGCATGGACGGCATGCTGCAGAAGCTCGGCCTCAAGGAAGACGAGGCGATCATCCACCCGTGGATCAACAAGGCGCTGGAAAAGGCGCAGATGAAGGTCGAGGCGCGCAACTTCGACATCCGCAAGAACCTGCTCAAATACGACGACGTGTCGAACGACCAGCGCAAGGTGGTGTTCGAGCAGCGCATCGAACTGATGGACGGCGAAGGCCTCACCGAGACGATCGCCGAGATGCGCCAGGGCGTCATCGAGGAAATCGTCGCCAAGAACATCCCTGAAAATGCTTATGCCGAGCAATGGAACGTCGCCGGCCTCAAGGCGGAGGTCGCCGAATTCCTGAACCTCGACCTGCCGGTCGAGGACTGGGTCAAGGAAGAAGGCATCGCCGAGGACGACATCCGCGAGCGCATAACCGAAGCCGCGGAAGTCGCCGCCAAGGAACGCGCGGAGCGCTTTGGCCCCGAGGTGATGACCTACGTCGAACGCTCTGTCGTGCTGCAGACGCTCGATCATCTGTGGCGCGAGCACATCGTCAACCTCGACCATCTGCGCTCGGTCGTCGGCTTCCGTGGCTACGCCCAGCGTGACCCGCTGCAGGAATACAAGAGCGAGGCGTTCGAGCTGTTCCAGGCTATGCTGGGCAATCTGCGTCAGGCGGTCACCGCGCAGCTGATGCGCGTCGAACTGGTCCGCCAGGCAGCCGAAGCCCCGCCACCGGAGGCGCCCGACATGTTCGGCATGCATATCGATGGCACCACCGGCGAGAACGACTTCGAGGAAGGCAATACCGCCCTTCTGGTCCGTCCGGAAACCGCCGCCATTGTCGCTCCCGAGGACCGCGACCCCAACAATCAGGCGACTTGGGGCAAGGTCGGCCGCAACGAGGCCTGCCCTTGCGGTTCCGGCAAGAAGTACAAGCACTGCCACGGGGCGTTTGCGTAAGCAGCGCCTCCTTTTTGCCCTGATGAGATGTTCCCGTCAGGTCGATAGGCACTTCAAGATAAATTAGCGGACCGCTGGCCGGTCGGCTAATCATGTTGCGAACATCATCTCGGGCACGGACGGGGGCGTCTGGCAGGAAATATGCCCAGGAAAATAGCCGACGCGATCAGCAGGAATCGCATCGTCGGCCGTCTCAAGTTTGCAAGGGACAGGCTTTTCTATCGATATTTTCGCGCACAGGGTGCCGCGAGAGCGCGTGAGTTCGCGACAATGTTGCGGTCATCGGGCGCGGGCCGGCTTTGCTTCACCATCGCCTTCAACACGCCCTGGGTGATCGACGCACTGACCAAGGCATGGCAGCTCCACCCGACGGGAATGCTTCTTGTCGTGATCGACAATTCGTCGAACGAGGCAGCCCGAAAGTCGATCGAAGACATCTGCCGGCAGCGCGGAGTGCCTTATTTCAGCCTGCCCTGGAATCGCGAACGCCATTGGTCCCGTTCTCACGGGACGGCTGTGAACTGGGTCTTCGACAATATTGTGAGACACGTCCGGCCGGAATTGTTCGGCTTCATCGACCACGATTGTTTCCCTACCGCGCCTTTCGACATGCCCGCGCGCATGGAAGGCAAGAAAGTGTTCGGCCTGAAGTCCGCTCCGACGGAAAACTTCCGCTACAAGGCGAGAAGCAATGATCGCCAATGGTGCCTTTGGGGAGGGTTCTGCTTCTTTCGGTTCTCCGCGGTCGAGAATATCGCCATGGACTTCACGCCTCGGATGGAGCTCGGGCTCGATACAGGGGGCGGAAACTGGCAGCCGCTCTACTCGCATCTCACAGAAAAGGATGTCGCGGCCGTCGAGATGAGCTTTATCCCTGTCACCTTCGGCGGAGCGACGGGCGAACATGAGCTGTTCGACGGAAAGATGTTCCATGTCGGCGGCTCCTCCTACGCGCAACAGACGAACACGCGCCATCATCGCGGAGCCGAACATCGCCAGCTTTTGAGCGACTATATCTGGGACAGATACCTCGGCGGGGTCGACGGGCGGCTGGTGAGTACGCCCTAGGAATTCTTTACGACGGCACCGCGATCCCCAAAACGGCAGGGACGGCCCACCCAACCGTTTCTTAATGTGTTTTCGATAGACCCAAGGGCTGGAAAGAGGCGGAAATCGGAGACTTGTGGGTGCGCTTTTCCGCGGCAACGACAGCCGGGCGGTTTCTGCCGCAGCGTTTGGCGCTGCGCATAAGTCCGCTGCTTGGGCGCATCGATGCCGTGCTGTTCACCGCCGACGAGCGCGGCGAAGCCGGCCGCATGTCGCTCATCGCCTTCTCCATCCGCATCATCAGCGCCGTCATCGCTTTCGTCAGCCAGGTGCTGATGGCGCGCTGGATGGGATCCTTCGAATACGGCATCTTCGTCCTGGTCTGGGTGACGATGGTCATCGTCGGCAACCTCGCCTGCCTGGGCTTCCACACGTCCGTCATCCGCTTCATTCCCGAATATCGAGAGCGCGGCCTGATGGACGAGTTGCGCGGCATCGTGGTTGCCAGCAGGCAGTTCGTGCTGGTGGCCTCGACAGTGATCGCGGGCCTGGGCGCACTCGGCGTTTGGCTGTCCTCGCCATGGCTCGAAAGCTACTACATCGTGCCATTCGTGCTCGGCGTCATCTGCCTGCCTATGATCGCGCTGTCGGACCTGCTGCAGGGCCAGGCCAGGGCGAACAGCTGGGCGTTGTTCGCCCTGTCGCCCACCTATCTCATACGACCGGTGCTGATCCTCGCTTTCATGGCGCTGATGCTGCTGATGGGCTATGCGCCCGACGCCAAGACGGCGATATTCGCCTCGATCGCCGCCACTTATGCCACCACGCTCGGCCAACTCGTCGGCGTCACAACGCGCATGGAAAGGCTGGTCCCGGCCGGACCGATGAAGGTTCATTTCGCCGAATGGTTCGTCGTGTCGCTGCCGATCTTCCTGGTCGAAAGCTTTTTCTTTCTCCTCACCAACGCCGATGTGCTCATGGTCGGCGCCTATATGGATCCCAACGACGTCGCCGTCTATTTTGCCACGGTCAAGACACTGGCTCTCGTCCATTTCGTCTACTTTTCCGTCAAGGCCGGCGTTGCCCAACGCTATGCGCAGTTCACACATGGCGAGCCCGAAAAACTCGCCGCCTTTGCACGCGAGACGGTGTCGTGGACGTTCTGGCCCTCGCTTGCCATGGCTCTGCTGGTGCTCGCGCTTGGCAAGCCGATGCTGACGCTTTTTGGCCCCGAATTCGCGGCCGGCTACCCGCTTCTGTACCTGCTGGTCTTCGGCGTCGTCGCCCGCGCCGCCGTCGGCCCCTGTGAAAGCCTGCTCACCATGAGCGGCAATCAGAACATCTGCGCCGCGGTCTACGCCATGACCCTGGCCTTCAATATCGGCCTCAACGTGGTGCTGATCCCGCATTTCGGTCTGTGGGGGGCAGCAATGTCGACCGCCTTCGCGATGATGTTCGAGGCCAGCGCGCTGTCCTTCACCGTGTGGCGCAAGCTCGGCATCGTCATGCTCATCTTCGTGCCCGCCAAGGGAGACGCTTGAATGGTCGCCATCCCATTGCTCGAGGAAACCAGCGGCGGCCCGGCCGGCGCGATGGTGTCGGGACTGGCAGGTCTCGTCCGCGAGGCTGATCCCGCCCATATCGAAATCCTCGCCAACAACCGGCCCGAGCGGAAACTGGCAGTGTATCCGGCATCCGCCGGCTTCGATCTGGTCGAGGAACTCGATTATCTCTGCGCCCGCTCGGTCGAGCCCAACGTCTTCTTCAACCCGCGTTTCCTGGCGCCGGCCATGCCTCGGCTGGAAGACCGCGAGGTACGGCTGGCTGTCATTCGCGATGGCGACGAATACCGCAACCGGCTGCGCTTGCTGGTGCCGTTCTCGGTTGAACGGCCGGCTGTGCCGCTCGGCGTCCCCGTCATGCGCACATGGTCGAGCCCGTTTGGTCCGCTCGGTACCCCGCTGGTCGACCGTGACGACCCGGTCGGCGTCGTCGAGGACTTCTTCTCGATGCTGTCGAGGCCACATCTCAAGCTGCCGAAAGTGTTCGTCCTGCCGGACGTGCGGCTCGACGGCCCGGTGGCAAGCGTGCTCGCCACGGTGGCCGAGACACGGGGACTGACGCTCGTCACCACGGGGAAGGCCGAGCGGCCGGTGCTGGAAAGCGAGCTCGATGGCGAGGACTACCTGAAAGCCTCGTTGCGCTCGCACCACTATCGCGAGTTTCGCCGGCTGAAGCGACGCCTTGCCGACCATGGACAGCTGGAACATGTCGTCGCACGCGGGCCTGACGAGATCCGTCACGCCATCGAGAACTTCCTGACGCTGGAAGCGGCGGGATGGAAGGGCCGCGAACGTACCGCCATGGCGATCGATCGCTATCGCGCCGCCTTCGCCCGCGAGGCCGTGCATCGGTTGGCCGAGCACGATATGTGCCGCATCCATTCCCTGACGCTCGACGGCCGCACCGTCGCCTGCCTGATTGTCTTCGTCGAAGCCGGTGTCGCCTACACCTGGAAGACGGCCTATGACGAGACGCTATCGGCATATTCGCCGGGCACCCTGCTGATGATCGAGGTGACCAGGCAGCATCTGGACGATCCCAACATCGACATGACCGATTCCTGCGCCGTGCCTGATCACCCGGTGATGAGCCGGCTGTGGACGGAGCGCAAGCCGATGGGCACGCTCGTCATCGGGCTGACGCCCGACGCCGACCGCCCTGCCCGCCAGGCAGCGTCGCAGCTTCACCTCTACCGCGAGACCCGCAACATGGCCCGCCTATTGCGCAACCGCATGCGGAGTTTGCTGGGAAGGCGTTAGAACGGGTCCGCGGATTCTGTGCGAAAATTTGGTGCCCCTAGCCGGGATCGAACCAGCACTCCTTGCGGAACTCGATTTTGAGTCGAGCGCGTCTACCAATTCCGCCATAGGGGCTCAGGCCGGGCGGCCTGGATGGCGCGGACTATACGGTTGGAGGCCTGTTCGTCAACTGGCCAATTTCATCCTCCGCCCGCGACGAAGCCTCGCCTTTCGATTTCGTGGCGGTGCTGCCATTGTGCAGCGCGGAAAATCTTTCTAGACAGACGGCGCATGTCATAGGAGTGCCGATGCTTCGCGGACTTTACGACTGGACCTTGTCGCTGGCGGCACGGAAATCCGCCGAATGGTGGCTGGCCTTCATCGCCTTCGTCGAGAGCTCGGTATTCCTGGTGCCCGCTGACGTGCTCTATCTGCCGATGGCGCTGTCGCGACCGGATCGCGCCTATCGCTATGCGCTGATCGCGACGGTTGCCTCCGTGCTGGGCGGCATCGCCGGCTGGTTCATCGGCCATTACGCCTATGACGCGGTGGCAAGGCCCATCCTCGAATTCTACGGCAAGTATGACGAGTTCGAGCAGTTGCGCACTTCGGCGGGCGCAAGCATCGAGATCATTATCCTGATGCTGATCACCTCGGGTGCGGCCCACCTGCCGCCGATCAAGGTGGTGACCATTCTGTCGGGCGCGCTTGGCGTCAATCTGGCGCTGTTCATAGTGCTGGCCATTGTCGCGCGCGGCGGGCGCTTCCTGCTGCTGGCCTGGCTGCTGCGCCGCTATGGCGAACCGATCCGCGAGTTCATTGAAAAGCGCCTTGGCCTGATCGCGGGCGCTGCCGCCGCCGCCCTGATTTTGCTCTATATTCTCGTCAAATACGCCCTCTGAACACCCCTATTCCGAGACGGACGGAGCAGATCGAATGACCGCCACCATGAATGCCGACACGGGCCGCCAGCGCACGCGCGCGGCCCTGTTCCTCGCCGTCGCCATGGCCGCCACGGTCGGGTCGGCGCTCGGCTTCCAGCATATCGGCGGCTACATCCCCTGCCATCTCTGCCTCGAGCAGCGCACCCCATACTATATCGGCGTGCCTTTGATGGTGCTGGCGGCGATTGCATCGATGCTGAACGCACCGGCATGGATGACGCGCGGCCTGCTCGCCATCGGTGGGCTGCTGATGCTTTATGGCCTCTATCTCGGCGTCTATCATTCCGGCGTCGAATGGGCGTGGTGGCAAGGTCCGGCCGATTGCACGGCGGGCGCCGGCCCGGTCGATACCGGCGGCAAGGGCGTGCTCGACGCTCTCGACAAATTCGTGCCGCCATCGTGCGACAAGGCGGCGCTGCGCATCCTCGGCCTGTCGCTGGCCGGCTGGAACGCCATCGCCAGCCTGATCCTGGCCGCCGTCGCATTCCGCGGCGCGCTCTACCGCGATTAAGCCAATTCGACTGAGCGGCAGAACGCAGTGTTCGAGCAAAAATTCGGCAGGCCGAGTCGCATGGCGCGGTTTTCGAGAAGCGGAGCGGAGCGTACTTGAGCACCGGAAGCGCAGAAATCCGCGTCAGGCGGCCAGCATGGCGGATTTGTGCCGCACTCTATGGTTCGAGTTCGACATCCCAGTAGAGATAATCCATCCAGCTTTCATGCAGGTGGTTGGGCGGGAACAGGCGGCCGTTGTTGTGCAGGTCATGCACCGTCGGCTGATAGGGCGTCTGCAGCGGCCACATCTTGGCGTGCGCCGGCATCATGCCGCCCTTACGCAGATTGCAGGGCGAGCAGGCGGCGACGACATTCTCCCAGGTCGTTGCACCACCGCGATGGCGGGGGATGACGTGGTCGAAGGTCAGATCCTCGGGCGTGCCGCAATACTGGCATTGGAAACGGTCGCGCAGGAACACGTTGAAGCGGGTGAAGGCCGGATGCCTGGACGGCTTGACGTAGGCCTTCAGGCTGACGACGCTTGGCAGCCGCATCGAGAAGGTCGGCGAAGAGACGGCGTGCTCGTATTCGGCGACGATGTTCACCCGGTCGAGGAACACCGCCTTGATGGCGTCCTGCCACGACCAGAGCGACAAAGGGTAATAGCTGAGCGGACGGTAATCCGCGTTCAGCACCAGCGCTGGAAGCCCATCCGGAGATACGGCAACCGTCACCTGTTTACCTCCTTCGTTCAGTGCATGGCCCTGAAAACCGAATTCGATTTTCGCAGGGGATCACGCGCGGATTCAAAAGTGCCACCGCGTCCTTGCGCATCCAACCGGATGCGTGGCGCGGAAGCCGAACGGTACGGATACTGTAAGCCCGACATGACAGGGATGTGAAGCGGATTGTCGCCTGCCCGAGACGCCAAAAACGAATGATTTTTATGCTTTTTTGCGGATTCAGGCCGGGGGCGCGGCATCCCGCCCCCTGGTCTCGCGATAATAGGACCAGAAAAGGCGCGATGCGACACCTCGCCACGGGCTCCATGATTCGGCCAGGGCGATCAGGGTTTTCTCTGGCGGACGCGGGTCGATGCCGAGCGCATGGCCGACCGCGCTCTGCAACGCAACGTCGCGGGCTGGAAAAATGTCGGGGTGCCCGGCGGCGAACAGCAGGTACACCTGCGCCGTCCACGGGCCGATGCCGGACACCGCCGTCATCGCCGCGATCGCCTCCTCGGCATCCAGCGAACAGAGGTGATGGAGATCGAGCCCGTCGACCACGGCCTGGGCAATGGCAATCAGCCCACGCTGCTTCGGTCGCGACAGGCCGGCTTCGCGAAACATGTCCTCGCCGGCGGCAAGGATGGCCCGCGGCGTCAGCGGGTCGACAAGCCTGGTCAGCCGGCCGAAGATGGCGTCGGCACTGGCACGGGAAACCTGCTGCGAAACGATGATCGACGCAAGGCTGCGGAACCCGGGCTCCGAGAGCCTCAGCGGCACCTCGCCAGCCATGCCCCGCACCTTTTCCAGGCGCGGATCAAGAACGCACAACGCGTCGAGCCCTCGTGAAATGTCGTCGAGCGTGGCGATGCGCTGCATGCTTGCTTGTTCCCTGATCAAGCGCAAGGTAGCAACCAGCCGAAGCCACGCACAATCCGATAGCCGCCGATAGATGACACTCCTGACATTTCGCTTCGCGCCAAGCCCCAATGGCGAACTGCACCTTGGCCATGCCTATTCGGCGCTTCTCAACCAGAAGCTGGCGGAGGCGACGGGCGCCCGTCTGCTGCTGCGCATCGAGGACATCGACACAACGCGCTGCACGCCGGAATTCGAGGCCGGCATTTTCCGTGACCTGAACTGGCTCGGGCTGGATTGGGAAGAGCCAGTGCGCCGCCAATCCGAGCATTTCGCGGCCTATCAAGCCGTGCTCGACCGCCTGATCCGCGAGGAACTGGTCTACCCCGCCTTCATGAGCCGGGGCGACATCCGGGCCTTCATTGCCGACAGCGAGAAGCGCGGCCGTCACTGGCCGCGCGACCCCGACGGGGTGCCGCACTATCCGGCGCGGGACAAGGCCTTGCCGATGAAGGAACGCAAGCGGCGGATTGCCGAGAATATGCCCTTTGCCTGGCGGCTGGACGTCGAGACGGCGGTGGCGCGTACTGGCATGAACCTCGCCTGGATGGAGTTTGGCGATGAGACGCTCCAGGCGACGCGCCCTGTCGAAGCCCGTCCGCGGGATTGGGGTGACGTGATCGTGGCGCGCCGCGAGATACCGACCAGCTACCACCTGGCCGTCGTCGTCGACGATGCCTTGCAAGGTGTCAGCCACGTCGTGCGGGGCCAGGACCTGTTTTCGGCCACCAGCGTGCAGCGCCTGCTCCAGGAAATCCTCGGCCTGCGCGCTCCCACCTATTTCCACCATCGCCTGATCCTCGGGCCGGACGGGCGGAAATTGTCGAAGAGCCTCAGCGATAGCGGCCTTGCCACGTTGCGCGACGCCGGCGTGCAACCCGCCGACATCAGGCGCATGGTCGGCCTCTAGGGCAATTCCAGGAAAAGTGTGAGACGGTTTTCCGTCCTCGGTTGCGTCACGGCAAGGAGATAGAGCAGGTCGCGGTTCCGTGAAACGGACTGCTTCAGACCGTGCTGAAAGTGAACCCGGCTGGCTACCAGCGGGCCAGCCCCGCCTTGATCAGCGCCAGGACGCTGATGAACGCAAACGCGCCGCCCAGCCCCCAGGCGACCGCAAGCTTGAGGTCCCTGAGGTCGACGCCGTAGGAATTCGCGGCAAGCACGGCCGCGAAGAAGCCGAAGGTGAACAAAAGCGTGTTGCCGGTCGACCCGAAGCCGTCGTCCTGCATGATGGCATCAAGCGCAGTGCCAAAGAAGAAGCCGAAGACCGCAACGCTCGCGACGGTCATCAACAGCCAGCTTGTATCGAGATGCAAGAGCATGCCCGCTTCCTCTCGAAGCCGCAACGCCAGCTTGGATCAAGCGATATCCATCGTTTGCCCAGACGCCACCCCTTAAATTCGCTTGAGCTTATATATCAATTGTTTCGTTTTGCTTGTCGGGCCGAACCGCATTAGAGGATTCGCGGTAATCAACCCTTCACCCAACATGCGGCGGTCCCCTAAAATGCCAGGCTTAAAGCGGTTCATTCCCGCTTCCTTCGTCGTCTTGTGGGCGACCGGCTTCATCGGCGCGCGCTATGCCATGCCTTGGGCGGAGCCCTTCACGTTCCTGGCTGTGCGCTTCGTTCTGGCTGCCGTGCTGCTTGCAGCCTTGATGGCCGTGCTTGGCTCCAGCCGGGCGACCCGCAAGGAGGCGCTGCATGCGACCGGTGCGGGCATCCTGATGCACGGCGTCTATCTGGGCGGGGTGTTCTGGGCCATCCACAGGGGCATGCCCGCGGGGCTTTCGGCGCTGATCGTCGGGTTGCAGCCGCTGATCACGGCGGTGCTTGCCGGCAAGCTGCTTGGCGAAGCCATCCTGCCTCGGCACTGGCTGGGTCTCGCCACGGGCCTCGTCGGTGTGGTCATCGTGCTGTGGCCCAAGCTCGGCGCGATCGGCGGCGGCGTGACCCCGGAAACGCTTGCCGCTTCGCTGATCTCGGTGCTGGCGATGGCCGCCGGCACCATCTGGCAGAAGCGCTTCGCTTCCGGCGGCAATCTCGTTGCCGCGACCCTGTGGCAATATGTCGGCGGTGCATCGGTGATGGCGCTGGCGTCGCTTGCATTCGAGACGCACAAGTTCGTCATCAACGGCGAATTGATTTTCGCCATGGCGTGGCTGGTGCTGGTGCTGTCGATCGGCGCCATCTTCCTGCTGATGATCATGATCCGCGACGGCGAGATGTCGAAGGTCGCCTCGCTGTTCTACCTGGTCCCGGCGGTCACCGCGGTGATGGCCTGGGCGCTGTTCGGCGAGCACCTGAACATGATCCAGGTCGCTGGCATGGCGATCACGACGTTCGGTGTTGGACTGGCAACCGCTCAGCCGACGCGCGCGCGCGCCTCCAGGTAACGGCTGATCGCGGCATTGAACTCGCCGCCAAGGATGAAGATCGCCGAGACGATGTAGAGGAAGACGACGGCGATCATGATCGAGGCCAGCCCGGCATAGGTCGTCACATAGGACGAGAAATGGTCGAGATAGGTGGCGAACATGGTCGAGCCGACGAGCCAGGCGATCAGCGTGAAGACAATGCCCGGCACCAGCGAGATGAAGCGGCGCTTGCCCGCCGGCAGCCAGTAGTGCACCGCGAACAACCCGCCGATGATGACGGTTGAGGCGATGACATAGCGCCACAGAGTGATCGTACCGGTATAGGGCTTTATCCATTGGAAATGGGCTTCCGCCAGCCGCGCCAGCAACGGCGCGAAGACCAGCAGCACGCTGATCGCCAGGAACCCGGCCGTCGCGATCAGTACGAAGAAGATGCTCTGCACCCGGCGATAGATGATGCCGCGCGTCTCTGTCACGCGGTAGGCCCGGTTGAGCGAGGTGCGCAATGCCTCGATGCCGTTCGACGCGAAGTAGGCGGCAAGCAGCACGCCATAGGTCAGCAGGTCGGTGCGTCTGACCGTCAGCACGTTCAGCACCTCATGCGCGATCGGCTTGGCGATCTGATCCGGCCATGTGTCGAAGACCAGATGCACGGCCGTGTCGGCAAAGGCCTGCGCACCGAGGAAGCTCCCCAGCGTCGTGGCGAAGATCAGGAATGGAAACAGCGCCATAAGCGAGGTGATCGCCAGATGGCTGGCCATCGCCCAGCCGTCATCGGTGTTAAAATGGCCGATCGCGTCGTAGAGCACGCGGCGCAGGGCGACAATGTTTCGCAGCAAGAACGCGCGCTCCCTTCGATTGTCTCGACGCCGCGAATATGGGAAGTGAATGCGGCAAATGGCAACCCTTCGTCAAACCACGAATTTTCCATCGATAAAGTTGCGCACCATCATCGTCACCGGCGCGTCTTCAGGCATAGGCGCCTATTGCGCCCGCGCTTTGAAGGCGCAGGGTTGGCGGGTGTTCGCGACGGCGCGAAAACCTGAAGACATCGCGCGGCTCGAAGCAGACGGAATCGAGGCCTTTTACCTGGACTATGGCGAGCCCGCCTCCATCGAGGCGCTGGTGGCTTCGGTGGTCGACCGCACCGGCGGGGGCATCGATGCCCTGTTCAACAACGGCGCCTACGCGCAGGCCGGCGCGGTGGAAGACCTGCCGGTCGCGGCGCTGCGGGCCCAGTTCGAGGCGAACGTCTTCGGCTGGCACGACCTCACCTGCCGCGTCGTGCCCTTGATGCGCCGCCAGGGGCATGGCCGCATCATCCATTGCTCATCCATCCTCGGCCTGATGCCGGTGCCCTTTCGCGGCGCCTATTGCGCATCAAAACATGCCGTGGAAGGCCTGATGCTCTGCATGCGCCAGGAACTCGAGGGCAGCGGCGTCCATGTCTCGCTGATCGAGCCTGGCCCTGTGATATCGAAGATCGCCAGCAATGGTCTCGCGTGGTTTCTCAAGAACATCGACCACGAGAACTCGGTCCACCGCGTCGACTATGCCGCACAACTGGAGCGCTTGCGGGCCGGCGGCGGCAAAGCACGCGGGAAACCTGGCCCGGAGGTCGTTCATGCGGCCTTGCGCCATGCACTTCTGTCGCGGCGCCCACGCCCGCACTATGTGGTAACACTGCCGGCCAGGATCGGCGCGATGCTCAAGCGCATCCTGCCCGCATCGATGCTCTATCGCCTGCTTGCCAAACGCGCCTGACGCAATCCAACTGGAAACCCACGATGGCAATTGTCTTCAAAATCCTCGCAGCCCTCGTGATGATCGCGGTGGTGATCGTACTCATCCGCGGCCTCATCAACATGATGCGCGGCGGCTCGAGCATGACCTCGAACAAGCTGATGCAGGCGCGGGTGCTGCTGCAGTTCCTGGCGGTGGTGCTGATCATGCTGGTGGTGTATTTCACCCGGAAGTAACCACCGTTTGGGGGCATTGCGTGGTCAAGCTCAACAAGATCTACACCCGCACGGGCGATGACGGCACGACCGGCCTCGGCACTGGCGAGCGACGGTTGAAATCCAACCTTCGCGTCGATGCCTATGGCACGGTCGATGAAGCCAACGCCTGCATCGGCATGGCGCGGGTCCATACGGCCGCCGCCAATCCGTCGATCGACGCGATGCTGGGAAGAATCCAGAACGATCTCTTCGACCTCGGCGCCGATCTCGCCGTGCCCGATGACGGCAAGCCCCTGGGCTATGAGCCCTTGCGCATCACGGCCACGCAGACCGACCGCGTCGAAAAAGACATCGACCTGCTCAACAAGGACCTTCAGCCGCTCAAATCCTTCGTGCTGAACGGCGGCACGCCGGCCGCCGCCGCTCTTCACCTCGCCCGCACGGTGGCGCGCCGTGCCGAGCGGCTGATGGTGGCTCTGGCGCAGGACCCAGGCGAGCATGTCAACCGCGATGGGCTGAAATACATCAATCGCGTCTCCGATTTTCTGTTTGTCGCGGCCCGGGCGGTCAATGACAATGGAAACGCCGACGTGTTATGGATTCCCGGCAAGAACCGCTGAATTTGCTGAGCGGGATCAGGTCCTGGCACTCATGTTCATCCCGCTCTACGACAGCAACAGGCTACGCCACATCAGGCTGCAATACGTCACGATTGGCCTGATCGCCCTCAACGCCATCGTCTATCTCATCACATCGCTCAGCGGCGAGAATTTCACCAACGCGGCCGTGCTCGGCCTTGGATTCATTCCCTCCGTCGTCCACAACACGGCGGAACTGGATCCCCGTTTCGTGGTGATCCCCGAGCAGTTGAGCTACGTCACCTATGCATTCCTGCACGCAGATTTCATCCACCTTGGCGGCAATATGCTGTTCCTGTGGGTGTTCGGCGACAATGTCGAGGATGCGCTCGGTCATATCCGCTATCTGATCTTCTATCTGCTTTGCGCCGTCGCCGGCGCCTTGTTCCAGAGCCTGGTGGCGTGGAACTCGCAGGTGCCGCTGATCGGCGCCTCGGGCGCCATTGCCGGCGTCGTCACCGCCTATCTGATCCTCTACCCACGGGTGAAGGTATGGGTACTCGCCTTTGCCCGCATTCCCCTGCGCATCCCGGCCTTCATCCCGCTCATCCTGTGGGTTCTGTTCCAGGTCGTGATGTTTGCTGCTGGCGGCGAGGATCAGATCTCCTGGGCGTGCCACATCGGCGGCATTATCGCCGGGGCCATTCTGGTGCTGGTCCTGCGCAGCCGCGGCGTACCGCTTTTCGCGGCCGCCGACGAGGACACCGTGGCTCCCACACCCGACCAGCAGCAGGTTGCTGTTGAACCAGCGGCACCCGAGACACCTGCCGCAACGCCGCGCTGGGGCCGTGGAAACCCTTCTGGCCCAAACTGAACCGATTTGAGCCGCTTTGAGCGTATTGACGTGTAGGGCTGCCACAACTACGGAAACGTCTCCGTCGCAGCCCAAGGCGGTCAAAGACCAGAATTTCCATCCGGCCAGAATTCCGTCTGGCCGGAATTCAGTCAGGAATGTCGGCTTTCGACAACTCAGAACGGGCGCGGGCTGTTATAGCGCGCCCAACTAGCGTGAAGAGGTGACAGGCAAATGAAGATCCTTGTGCCCGTGAAGCGGGTTGTGGATGCGAACGTCAAGGTTCGTGTGAAGGCTGATGGCTCGGCGGTGGAACTCGCCAACGTCAAGATGGCGATGAACCCGTTCGACGAAATCGCGGTGGAAGAGGCAATCCGTCTGAAGGAAGCCGGCAAGGCCGAAGAGATCATCGTGGTGTCGATCGGCCCGCAGCAGGCGCAGGAAACCCTGCGCACCGCGCTGGCCATGGGCGCCGACCGCGCCATCCTGGTCAAGACCGACGAGCAGACCGAGCCGCTTGGCGTCGCCAAGGTTCTGAAGGGCGTCGTCGACGCCGAGCAGCCCAGCCTCGTCATCCTTGGCAAGCAGGCGATCGACGACGATTCCAACCAGACTGGCCAGATGCTGGCCGCGCTTCTGGGATGGGCGCAGGGCACCTTCGCCTCCAAGGTGGTGCTCGAGGGCGACAAGGCCAAGGTGACACGTGAAGTCGATGGCGGCCTGCAGACGGTGGAACTGAAGATGCCGGCGATCGTGACCGCCGACCTTCGTCTCAACCAGCCGCGCTATGCCTCGCTGCCCAACATCATGAAGGCCAAGAAGAAGCCGCTCGACGAGAAGAGCCCGGCGGACTACGGCGCCGACGTCAAGCCTCGGCTGAAGGTCATCAAGACCGAGGAGCCGAGCGGCCGCAAGGCGGGCGTCAAGGTCAAGAGCGTCGCCGAACTGGTCGACAAGCTCAAGAACGAAGCCGGCGTTTTGTAAGCGATCGGGAAAGGAAAAGACAAATGGCAATTCTCCTCATCGCCGAGCACGACAACGCAACGCTGTCAGACCAGACCGCCAAGGCGCTTTCTGCAGCCCTCCAGATCGGCTCGGACGTGCACGTGCTGGTCGCGGGCAAGGGCGCCAAGGGCGCTGCCGACGCCGCCGCCAAGCTCAAGGGCGTCAGCAAGGTCCTGCTGGCCGAAGCCGATGAACTCACCGAGCGCCTCGCTGAACCAACAGCGGCGCTTGTCGTGTCGCTGGCCGGCGGTTACGACACCATCATCGCGCCGGCGACCTCGTCGGGCAAGAATGTCGCGCCGCGTGTCGCAGCCCTGCTCGATGTCGCGCAAGTGTCCGAAATCATCGAAGTGGTCTCGCCCGACACGTTCAAGCGGCCGATCTACGCCGGCAACGCCATTCAGACTGTGCAGTCGACCGACGCCAAGAAGGTGATCACCGTCCGCACAGCCTCCTTCCAGGCTGCCCCTGAAGGCGGTTCGGCTTCGGTCGAGACGATCAGCGCGGCCGCCAATCCCGGCCTGTCGACCTTCGTCGAGAACAAGCTCTCGGAGACGGATCGTCCGGAACTGACCTCGGCCAAGATCATCATCTCGGGCGGCCGCGCCCTCGGCTCGTCGGAGAAGTTCCAGGAGGTCATCCTGCCGGTCGCCGACAAGCTCGGCGCCGCCGTCGGCGCTTCGCGCGCCGCCGTCGATGCCGGCTATGCCCCGAACGACTGGCAGGTCGGCCAGACCGGCAAGGTCGTCGCCCCCGACCTCTACATCGCGGTCGGCATTTCCGGCGCCATCCAGCATCTCGCCGGCATGAAGGACTCCAAGGTCATCGTCGCCATCAACAAGGACGAGGAAGCGCCGATCTTCCAGGTCGCCGACTACGGCCTCGTCGGCGATCTCTTCGTCATCCTGCCGGAACTGCAAAAGGCGCTTTGACGCTTTCTGCCAAAGCGTATTAAATAGTGAAGGGTGGGGTAGACGAAGTCGCCCCGCCCTTTTAGTTTGCACCGCACAAAAACAAGCCGCAAAAGGCTTGAAGCAATTCCGGCAAAAGTGCGCAGCGGTTTTGCGTCGCGAATTGCGGTAAAACAAAAAAGGTGGAGCACTTTCGCGTTTCAGGCGGAAGGGTTCAGGACGGGATCGGTGTAATGAGCAAGATCGAGACGATCGGCATTATCGGCGCGGGCCAGATGGGCGGCGGCATCGCCCATGTCTCGGCGCTTTCCGGCTACAAGGTACTGATATACGATATTTCACCTGACCGCATCGAGAAGGGCATTGCCACGATCAGCGGCAACATGGCCCGCCAGGTCGGATCCGGGAAGCTCGACGAGAAAGTTCGCAACCAGGCAATCGGGCGTATTTCGGCGGCAACCACCATGGCCGATCTTGCCGGCGCCGACCTCGTGATCGAGGCGGCAACCGAAGACGAAACGGTCAAGCGCAAGATCTACGCGCAGCTCTGTCCGCAGCTCAATCCAGAGGCCATCCTGGCGACCAATACCTCGTCGATCTCGATCACGCGGCTTGCCGCCCAGACCGACCGCCCTGAACGGTTCATCGGCATCCACTTCATGAACCCGGTGCCGCTGATGAAGCTGGTCGAACTGGTGCGCGGCATCGCCACCGAGGACCAGACATTCGAGGCCGCCAAGGCCTATGTGAAGCAACTCGACAAGACGATCACGGTTTCGGAGGATTTCCCGGCCTTCATCGTCAACCGCATCCTGCTGCCGATGATCAACGAAGCTATCTACACGCTCTATGAGGGGGTCGGGTCGGTCGATGCGATCGACACCGCCATGAAGCTCGGGGCCAACCATCCCATGGGGCCGCTTCAGCTGGCCGATTTCATTGGGCTGGATACCTGCCTGTCCATCATGCAGGTGCTGCATGATGGACTGTCGGACTCGAAATATCGCCCCTGCCCGCTGCTGGTGAAATATGTCGAGGCCGGCTGGCTTGGCCGCAAGACCGGGCGCGGCTTCTACGACTATCGCGGCGAGCACCCGGTCCCGACGCGCTGAGCTTCGGAAGAGATCAGGAGGCTGCGGCAAGCGGCTCCGGCGTCGCCGAGCCGATGCCCGTGCTGTTCTCGTCCGGCGTCGCGAAGACGCATCCCCGGCCGGCGGCCTTGGCGGCATAGCAGGCCGCGTCGGCCAGCGCGATGATCTCGTCGACTTCGCCACAGCCGGCGCGGATCGCCGCCAGCCCGATGCTGGCGCCGATCTGATGAGGCCTTCCATCCCAGACGAAGCCAAGACCGCGGATCGCATCGATGATGGACCGAGCGGCAATCCTGGCGCTGGCGGCCGAACCACACCTTAGGATGACGGCGAACTCATCGCCGCCAAGACGCGCGACGACGTCCTCCGGACCAAGCGCGGATCGCATCGCATTGGCGACCTTCTTGAGCAACGCATCACCAGCGGCATGGCCACCGGTGTCGTTGACCAGTTTGAAATGGTCGAGGTCGACAAACATGAACTGATGCTCGGTGCCGGACTTGCGTGCCTGGTCGACCAGGTCCTCCATGGCACGAATGAAACTTGATCGGTTGGCGAGACCGGTAAGCGCATCATGCGCGGCGGCATGGGCAAGTTGACGCTGCAGGGCGCGTGCATCGGTAAAGTCCTGGAAGACGATGACCAATCCGCAGAACTCGCTGCGATCGTTCATGATCGGCGATACGACCTGACGGATGCTGCATCGCGTGTCGTCGCGCCGGATGAGCACAGCCCGGCTGTTCTGGTCCGACGGCGCATTGCCTCCGACTGGCGGCCGCGCCACGCCGATCCGTTGCCCTGTTTCCTCGTCGACCGCCCAGTAGACATGGCCGAGCGTCTTGCCGAGGGCATCGGCGCCGGCGACACCTGTCAGCTTTTCGGCAACCGGGTTCATGAAGGTAATGCGGTTGGCGGCGTCCGTGCAGATCACGGCGTCGCCGATCGATTGGAGCGTTACCCTCAGCCGCTCCTTCTCGTCGGCCAGCATCGCGGCGGATACTGCGAAGCGCTCCTCTGCCTCCTTGCGCCTTGTGATGTTGGTGAGGCTGCCGATCGCACGGATCAGCCGTCCTTGGGCGTCGCGTTCGATGGCCTTGCCGCGGTCGAGGATCCATATCCAGTGCCCATCCTTGTGGCGCATCCTGAACTCTGCCTCGAAAAAATCCGTCTTGCCCTCGAGATGAGCCCGGTCGGCCTCCGCGACCGTTTCGCGATCGTCGGGATGGATCATCGTCAGCCAGCGATCGGGGTCGCCGTCGAGTTCGCCTTCCGAGAAGCCCAGCATCTTCACCCAGGTTCCGGAATAGGTCGTGCCGCCCTTGCGCATGTCGAGATCCCACACGCCTTGACCGGCGCCGGCCAACGCAAAATTCCAGCGCGTCTCGGCTTCGGCTATGCGCGCCTCGGATTGCTTGCGCGCGTCGATATCCTCGATCTGCGAGACGAGATAGAGCGGCCGGCCGCTGTCCGTGTCCCGAATGATGGAGCCCGCAAGCTGCGCCCAGACAGGGGTGCCATCCTTCCTGAGGTAGCGCTTTTCGAAGTGGAAGGTACTGGCCATTCCATCGGTCAGGCTCTCCATCGTTTCGCGGCCGGCCTGGATGTGATCCGGATGCGTGATCTGCAGCACGGTCAGCGCCTCGATCTCGTGGCGGAGATAACCGAGCATGCTGGCGAAGGCGGAATTGGCCTTGCGAATACGGCCATCGAGACCGACGACTGCGATGCCGATCGGCGAATCCTCCATCATCCGATGAAAGCGCTGCTCGCCCTCGGCGATCTGCCGGCGATCCAACGAAATCCGCCGGATGAAAAAGGCTATGAGGATACCGGCGCAAGCGATCGCGACGAAGGATATTTGCAGCCAAAGCCTGAGGGTTTCTGCTCCAGCGTCGAGGCGCGGCAGCACGATCAGCGCCAGGACAGCGACGATGCCCGTTGCCGGCAACGCCAGCAATGCCTGTCGCTCAGGCTTCGAGCCGAGAAGGTGCTGCAACATCACGATCCGAGCCACCCCAGCGCAATCGTATCTTCGGTTAAATCTTGACGGACCGATTTTAAGGAAATCTTGCGCTGGGGGTGTGAGCTACGCCACGAACCGGCAAACAATTGCCGGCATGATTAAGAATCGGTGACTATTCGCCCGGATCGCCGCCTGTCGCTACCAGCGCACGAAGAAGCGTCCTCCCAGGGCGCCCAGCGCGGCAAGGGCGCCAATGGCTATCGTATACCAGGTGGCGACGAACAGCGGTGAGTCGTCGAAGCAGTGCGCGGCGTAGAATGTCGCCGCCAATCCGCCCGCGAGCAGGCCCGCGACAGCACCGGCAAGCACTGGCCGCGTCGGCGCGCCGTAGCGCAGCATCCACAGGAAGATGGCCAGCGGACCGATGCCGATCAGCGGAATGAAGCCCATGCAGATCATCATGTTGGAGCCGAAAAGGCGCGTTCCCCAATCTGTGGAGGGCACGACGAAGAGCTCCAGCACCACCGCCGCCGCGACCAGCAACGGCGCGGCGATCATCCCCGCCATGGCCCGGCCCGTCGAGGCACCGGGTGTCGACAAGGCGCGGATCAGGGCAAACGCACTGATGGCAAGCACGATGGTGAACACAAATTTGGAGAGGAAACGCATCGTGTGCGCCGCGGCCATGAAGTCCGGACGCGGACCGATAGTCAGCAGGAAAACGACTGCCGCAACCACCGCCGCGGCGCCCGCGGCCATCCACCAGGCCGATTGCAACGGCATCGCCTTGCTGCGGGCATCGGCGTCCAGCGCCTTGATGAGATCGTCGGTCCTCATGTCATTCCCGCCCGAAGCGCCCCTGGCCAAACCGCTTGGCAATGGCGGCAAGCCCTCGGTGCAGCGACACGCGTACCGCTGTCTCGCTGATGCCGAACTTGGCTGCCGTCTCGCCGATGGAACGGCCTTCCACCGAGACGGCCGAAACCACCGATCGCTGCGCCGGCGACAGGCTGTCCAGCGCCCGGTTGATGTCACGCTCGCTGACGGTCTCCGCTTCCGGCTCGGCGAAAGTCTCCGCTATGTCGTCGACATCGATCTCGATGCGCCGCCCGCGCCGCCGGAACGCGTCGATAAGCTTGAAACGGGCGATCGCATAGACCCATGGCAACACCGGCGCATCCTGGCGCCAGGTATGTCGTTTCACATGAATGGCCAGCAAGGTTTCCTGCACGACATCCTCGGGATCGACTCCACCCTGCACGATCTTGCGCCGGGCGAAGCCCCTAACGAGCGTGGCGACCCGGTGCAGAAAGGCGGCGTAGGCCTTCTCATCTCCAGCGATCGCGGCTCGCATCAGCCGGGAAAGCTCGGCCTCGTCCTTGCCGGTCACAAGAGTTCACTCCCCGATGTTCGCGCTTGCGTGCTGATTTGTTACGTGGCCGGCGAAATAATGTCCAAGGCAAAGTACTGGCAAGTCACGAAAACCGCAGCCTTGGACAATTCCATGGTCACGGAGCTCCCATCACGCTGAATTGTCCGCCGCCGCGTCGGCATTTCGCTCTGGCGACCGATTGAAGCAGGGTATCAATGTTGACTATCTATGTCAGGTATTGGTAGGTGCGGCCGTGCCAAACCCAAGACCATCCAGATCGAGGACTACGCCATGAGATATGCCCTTTCCGCCCTTGCCGGCGCCGTGCTCGCGACCAGCCTGATCGTCGGTCCGGCAATGGCCGAAGATGCTGGCATCATCGTCTACAATGCCCAGCATGAAAGCCTGACCAAGGAGTGGGCCGAAGGCTTCACCAAGGAAACGGGCATCAAGGTCACCGTGCGCAACGGCGGCGACAGCGATTTCTCCAACCAGATCGTCGCCGAAGGCGCTTCCTCGCCGGCCGACGTATTCCTGACGGAAAACTCGCCGGCGATGGTGCTGGTCGAAAGCGCCGGTCTGTTCGCGCCTGTCGATGCAGACACGCTGGCCCAGGTGCCGCGGGACTTCCAGCCGGCAAGCGGCAAATGGGTGGGCGTGGCCGCGCGCAGCACCGTCTTTGCCTACAACAAGACCAAGCTGACAGCTGAGCAACTGCCGAAGTCCATGCTTGATCTCGCCGATCCGAGCTGGAAGGGCCGTTGGGCGGCCTCGCCATCTGGCGCCGACTTCCAGGCCATCGTCAGCGCTCTGCTGCAGCTGAAGGGTGAGGCCGCCACGGCCGACTGGCTGAAGTCGATGAAGACGAACTTCACCGCCTACAAGGGCAACAGCACGGTGATGAAAGCCGTCAACGCCGGCGAAATCGATGGCGGCGTCATCTACCACTATTACTATTTCGGCGATCAGGCCAAGACCGGCGAAAACAGCAAGAATGTCGAGCTGCACTATTTCAAGAACCAGGATCCGGGCGCGTTCGTCTCGATTTCCGGCGGTGGCGTGCTGGCTTCGAGCAAGCATCCCAAGGAAGCGCAGGCCTTCCTGAAATGGGTGACCGGCAAGGGTGGCCAAGAGGTTCTGAAGACCGGCGATTCCTTCGAATACGCGGTCGGCAAGGGCGCCGAATCCAACCCCAAGCTGGTGCCGCTGGCCGATCTTCAGGCACCGAAAGTCGATCCGACGACGTTGAACTCCAAGAAGGTCACCGATCTGATGACCGCGGCCGGCTTGCTTTAGTCAGCATACGTCCTAAAAGGGCAACGACTGGGCTCCCGCGGGACTTCGCTTTCCGCGGGAGCGCTCTGTTTTCGAGATGGCATCCGCCAAATGACGACACTCTGCGTTCCCAACCGCCTTTGCGGCATCGCAACCGTTTCCGCCACCGGGCGGCGGCGGAGCGTCTGAACTGATGCAGTCGGCCACCGATCTGGCGCATTCAGGCCTGCCGTCGTCGGGGACAGCGGGCCGACATCGCCGGCCGCTGTCATGGATTGCGGTCGTCGCCGCCTTCGTCTCGCTGTTTGCGCTGCTGCCTCTCGCCTTCATCATCTGGATTGCCGTCCAGACCGGCTGGGAAACCGTGGCGGCTCTGGTCTTCCGGCCGCGCGTCGGCGAGCTTCTGGTCAACACCGTGCTTCTGGTGCTGCTGGCCGTGCCGATCTCGATCGTGCTGTCGGTGGCGCTGGCATGGCTCACCGAGCGCAGCGACCTGCCCGGCGCCCGGGTCTGGGCGTGGCTCGCCGTGGCGCCGCTCGCCATCCCCGCCTTTGTGCACTCCTATGCCTGGATCACGATGGTGCCCAGGCTCCATGGCCTGTGGGCTGGCGTCCTGGTCTCCGTCATCGCCTATTTCCCGTTCCTCTATCTGCCGGTGTCGGCGGCCCTGCGTCGCCTCGATCCCGCTTTGGAGGATGCGGCGGCCGCACTTGGCCTTGGACCCCTGCGCGTGTTCTGGCGCGTCGTGCTGCCACAACTGAGGCTCGCAATCTGTGGCGGCTCATTGCTGGTCGGGCTGCATCTTCTCGCCGAATATGGGCTTTACGTGTTCATCCGCTTCGACACCTTCACCACCGCGATCGTCGACCAGTTCCAGTCGACCTTCAACGGACCTGCGGCCAACATGCTGGCCGGGGTCCTGGTCACCTGCTGCTTCGTCCTGCTCGGGCTGGAAGTGCTGGTGCGCGGCGAGGAGCGCTATGCCCGCGTCGGCTCGGGTGCCGCACGCCAGCAGCAGCGCACCAGGCTGGGGCGCGCGACAATCCCCTGCATGGCCCTGCCGGCGCTCACCACGCTGCTGGCGCTTGGCGTACCATTCGTCACCATCGGGCGCTGGCTTGTGGCTGGCGGCGCGGATGTGTGGCGTTTCGACGAAATCGGGCTGGCGCTCGGGCAAACGCTGTTCCTGGCGCTTGCGGGCGCACTGCTCGCCACCGTTGCCGCCATGCCGATGGCCTGGATATCGATCCGTGCCCCCGGCCCGCTGCAGCGCCTCCTGGAAGGCTGCAACTACATCGTCGGCTCGCTGCCCGGCGTCGTCGTGGCGCTCGCGCTGGTCACCATCACCGTGCGTATCGCCATGCCGCTCTACCAGACGCTGTTCACCATCCTGGTCGCCTATGCCTTGATGTTCCTGCCGCGCGCGCTGGTCAGCCTGCGAGCCTCGATCGCGCAGGCGCCCGTCGAGCTGGAACGTGCGGCGTCGAGCCTTGGCCGGCCGCCGCTCAAGGCCTTCTGGTCGACGACGATCCGCCTGTCGGCGCCGGGCGCCGCCGCGGGCATGGCGCTGGTGGCGCTCGGCATCATGAACGAGTTGACCGCGACCCAGATGCTGGCGCCCAACGGCACGCGAACGCTGGCGATGGCGTTCTGGTCCTACAGCGGCGAGATCGACTATGCCTCGGCCGCGCCCTATGCCTTCATCATGGTGGCAATGTCGCTGCCGCTGACCTGGCTCCTCTATGTTCAATCGAAGCGGATGGCCGGGCGATGAGCTTTCTGGAACTCAATGGCCTGCACAAGCACTACGGCCCGGTGGCGGCACTTGCCGGCGTCGACCTGAGTGTCGCGGGCGGCAGCCGCACAGCGATCGTCGGTCCGTCGGGCTGCGGCAAGACCACGTTGTTGCGGCTGATTGCCGGCTTCGAGGCGCCGGACCGGGGCAGCATCGTGCTCGATGGCGCGGCGCTGGCCAACGGCGCCAGCGCGGTGCCGGCATATCGCCGCGGCATCGGCGTGGTGGCGCAGGACGGCGCGCTGTTCCCGCACCTGACCATATCAGACAATATCGGCTTCGGCATGGCGCGTGACGAGAACAAGCGCGCCGAGCGCATCGTCGAACTCGCCTATATCGTCGGGCTCGACAAGGCGATCCTGAAGCGGCATCCGCACGAACTCTCGGGCGGTCAGCAGCAGCGCGTGGCACTGGCGCGCGCAATGGCCATGAAGCCGCGCCTCATGCTTCTCGACGAGCCGTTCTCGGCGCTGGATACCGGTCTGCGCGCCTCGATGCGCAAGGCCGTGGCGGAACTGCTGGAAGCGGCCGGCATCACCACCATCCTGGTGACACACGATCAGGCCGAGGCGCTGTCCTTCGCCAGCCAGGTGGCGGTCATGCGCGAGGGCAAGTTCTCGCAGGTCGGCACGCCGCGCGAACTCTATCTCAAGCCGAAGGACCGCATGATCGCTGAGTTCCTCGGCGACGCCATCATCCTGCCGGCCAAGATAGCCGACGGCTTCGCCAACTCACCGCTCGGGCGTATCGCGGTCGATACGAAAGAACAGCGCGATGTCGCCCGGATCATGTTGCGCCCCGAGCAGATCGGGCTGAAAAGAACCTCACGCGAGGGCATGTCGGGCACCTCGGACATGCCGTTCGGCGAGGTGACGGAATGCGAATTCGCCGGCTCGACATGCACGATCGCGGTGCGGCTCTTGAACAGCGCCGATCCGCCAGATGCCGCCGCGATCGGCAACACGCCGTTGATCTTGCGCAAGCCCGGCATGGATGCGCCCATGGTCGGCGAGATCGTCCGGCTGACCGTGTCCGGAAAGGCGCATGTTCTTGCCTGAACGCCGCGCGCGTCGCGACGTCAGAGTGCCGGCTCCAGCACCGAAGCCCTGAAGACATCGAGCCGGGCTCCTCCCTGCAAGGAGAAGAAATGCATGTCGTCGGGCGAAAATAGCAAGCCCACAGCCGCGCCAGGCTCAGGATGGATAGGCTCCGACGTCATGACCGAGAACGGCGCGCCGTCGAGGTCGGCATGGATGACGCGGCCCGCGCCCAGTTCCTCGACCAGGTCGACCGTCGCGTCGAGCGCGCCTGGCGTGCCCTGCGCGACCAGGCGCACGGCCTCCGGCCGGATGCCCACCGCGACCTCGGTTCCGACCGGCAGGCCGGCGCGCGGCACTGCCAGGCGCCGGCTGCCGCCCAGCAGCGACAGGCCATCGAGCGTCACCACGCCCTCCAGTATGTTCATCGCCGGCGCGCCGACAAAAGTGGCGACGAAACGGCTGGCCGGGCGGCTGTAGACCTCGCCCGGCGTGCCGACCTGTTCGACACGGCCGCCATTCATCACCACCAGCTGGTCGGCGAGTGTCATCGCCTCGACCTGGTCATGAGTGACGAAGACGGATGTGACACTGAGCCGGCGATGCAGCTTGCGGATTTCCGAGCGCATCTGGACCCGCAGCTTGGCATCGAGATTGGAGAGCGGTTCGTCGAACAGGAAGACCTTGGGTTCGCGGATCATGGCGCGCCCCATGGCGACGCGCTGGCGCTGGCCCCCTGAAAGAGCGGCGGGCTTGCGCTCGAGCAGCGGTTCGAGTTCCAGGATGCGTGCCACCGCGCGGATGCGCTGCATGCGCTCGGCTCTGGGAATACGCGCTACTTTCAGCGAATAGCCGATATTGTCGGCGACGTTCATATGCGGATAGAGCGCATAGTTCTGGAACACCATCGCGCAGCCGCGCTCGCGCGGTTCGAGCGTGTTGACGACCGTGCCATCGATCGAGATTTCGCCGCCGGAAATCTCTTCCAGTCCGGCGATCATGCGAAGCAGCGTGGACTTGCCGCAGCCCGATGGCCCGAGGATGACCACGAATTCGCCCGAAGCGAAATCGAGATTCACGCCATGCACGACCTGCGACTTGGCGTAGCTCTTGCTGACATCTCGAATTGTGATGGAGGCCATCGGCTCTGTCCTTCTCAGGTCACTTCTCGGTGGCGATCAGGCCACGCACGATCCAGCGTTGCATGAGCACCACGACGGCCAGCGGCGGCAGCATGATGATAAGCGTGCCGGCCATGGCAATGTGCCATTCCGGAGTGCCGCCGACATTTGGGATCAGTTGCTTGAGCTCGGTCACCGCCATCGCATGCGACTGGTCGGTGGTGATGAGAAGCGGCCACAGATACTGGTTCCATGCCCACAGGAACATGATGGTGCCGAGCGCCGCCATGTTGTTGCGCGACAGCGGCAGCAGGATATCGATGAAGAACCGCAAGGCGCCGGCGCCGTCCATGCGCGCGGCCTCGGTCAGTTCGTCCGGAATGGTCAGGAAGAACTGCCGGTAGAGGAAGGTGCCGGTGGCGGTCGCGACCAGCGGCAGGATCAGTCCGGAATAGGAATTGAGCAGCCCCAGGCTCAGCGACACCTGCACGCCCGACACTTTCTCGATCAGCCAGCTTATCCCGGTCACGTCGAGAATGGCCTGATAGGGTGACAGGACATTGGCGACAACCGCGTAGGTCGGCACGATGCGCACTTCCAGCGGCAGCATCAGCGTCACGAAAATGAGCCAGAACATCAACATTCTGCCGGGGAAACGGAAATAGACGATCGAGAAGGCGGTGAGCGCCGAGATGATGACCTTACCCGCCGCCACGCCCCCTGCGACGATGAAGCTGTTCAGGAGCTTGGGGCCAAGGTCGGCGGTCGTCCATGCCGTCTTGATGTTGAGCCAGAAGTCGTCGCCCGGCAGCAGCGACATCGGCACATCGTTGACGTCCTTGAGGTTGTGCGACGCGGCGACGGCGACGATCACGAACGGCGCGACGCAAACCACGAAACCGAGGAACAGGATCAGGTGGGTGAAGACATTCAGGAACGGAGTGCGTTCTACCATGGCCGCCTCACCTGTAGTGCACGCGCCGCTCGATGAAGCGGAACTGGAAGATGGTCAGCATGATGATGAGCAGCATCAGGATGATGCTCTGCGCGGCGGCGCCTGAATAGTCGAGGCCTTTGAAGCCATCCGAGTATATCTTGTAGACCATCAGATTGGTCGCGTTCGCCGGGCCGCCGGCCGTCATGATGTCGACGATGCCGAAGGAATCCTGAAAGCTCTCGGTGATGTTGATGACCAGCAGGAAGAAGATCGTCGGCGTGATCAGTGGGAACTGAATGTCCCGGAAGCGCCTGAGGACCCCCGCACCGTCCATGGCCGCCGCCTCGATGAGCGAGCGCGGGATGGCCTGCAACGCGGCAAGAAAGAAGATGAAGTTGTAGCCGACATATTTCCACGAGAAGGCGGCGATGATGGACGCCATGGCGTCCGTGCCGTCGAGGCCCGGGTCCCAGATTCCCGGCCACATCCGGTTGACGGCGGAAAGGAACCCCGCTTCCGGCGCCAGTATGAAGCGGAATGCAAGCGCCAGAGCGGGCGCGGCGATCCCGTAGGGCCAGATCAGCACCACGCGATAGAATCGCGAGCCGGCGAGTTGCCGGTCGGTCAGGGCAGCGAGCACCAGGGCGACGAACATCGCGATCCCGGTGCTGATGCCCGCGAAGACGACACTGGCTGTGATGGATTTCCAGTAATCCGCGTTGGACAGGATGGAACGGAAATTGTCGAGCCCGACCCAGATGTTGCCGCCGCCCCAGGGCTGCTGCAGCGTCAGCGACCAGTAGACGGCCTGTCCCGCCGGCCAGTAGAAAAACGTGAAGATCAGCAGCAATTGCGGCACCGCGAACAGGATGCCGATCGACCATTTGCTGAAGGTGACGCGTTTTTCCATCGGTCCGATTTCCGCCAATATGAAACGGCCGCCCGCTGCCTGCCAGCGGGCGGCCACGAAATTCAGGCGATCAGGGCAGCGTCTTGCCCGGATAGGTCTGCTGGAAGCGGTCGAGGATCGCGTCGCCATTCTTGACCAGCGCGTCGAGGCCTTCCTGGACACTTACCTTGTTGGCGAAGATCGCCTGCATCTGCGTGCCGAACTCGGCCCGGATCTGGGTGAAATTGCCAAGGCGGATGCCGCGGGTGATGTCGGTCGGCTCGGACGCGGTCAGGCTGGCGATCGCGACTTCGCGGCCCTTGTAGGGCGCCTTGTCGTAGAAACCATCGGCCTTCATGTAGTCGAAGCCCGACTTGGTCACCGGGATGTAGCCGGTGTTGCTCGACCAGAACAAGGCGGTCTTCGGATCGTGGATGAAGTTCAGGAACGCGGCCGCGCCCTTGTATTCCGCGTCCGATTTGCCGGAGAGCACCCACAGCGAGGCCCCACCGACGAGTGAATTCTTGCGCTCGGTGCCGGCATAGACAGGCAGTTCGGCGACATCCCAATGCAAGCCTTCCTTCTGCGTCCTGGCGACAGAGCCATGGTCGCCGACCGAGGTCAGGATGATCTGGCAGGTGCCGGATGCGAAAGCCTGGACCATGTCCTGCCCGAGATCCTTCGACTTGATCTTGATGAGACCGGCGTCATACCACTTCTTGAGGTCGGTGACGTACTGGACGAACTTGGTCTTGTTGACTTCGAGGCGCGCGTCGAGACCATCATAGCCATTGTTCTTGGTCGCGATCGGCTGATTGTGAATGGCCGAGAACTGCTCCATCAGTTGCCAGCTTTCGTTGGCGGAGATGTTGATCGCCATCGGGCATTCATAGCCGGCGTCCTTCATGGCCTGAAGGTCGGCGCCGACGTCCTCCCAGGTCTTCGGAGCCTCGGTCTTGCCGATCTTGGCGAAGGCGTCCTTGTTCCAGTAGAGCAGCGCGGTCGAGGAATTGAACGGGAAGGACAGCATCTCGCCCTTGGACGTCGCGTAGTAGCGCGCGATGCCGGGGAAATAATCCTTGTAGTCGACCTTGTAGCCGTTCTCTTCCATCAGCTTGTCGGCGGGCTTGTAGGCGCCCGACAGCATCATGGTCGCGGTGCCGACGTCATAGACCTGCACGACGGTCGGCTGCTTGCCGGCGCGGAAGGCCGCGATCGTGTTCTGCAGCGTCGCGTCATAATTGCCCTGGCTGGTGCAGACGACTTCATAGTCCTTCTGCGACTCGTTGAAGTTCTTGCACATCGTGTCGACGACACGGGCAAGATCGCCCGACAGGCCGAACCAGAAATCAAACTTGGTGGGTGCGGCGGCGGCGGGTAGCGCACATGAAACGCTGATTACGCCTGCGGCGAAAGCCGCCAGGCTATTCTTGATCATCGACATGAATCTCATTCCCTGTTGAGTGTTCGTTCAAGGATCGTTGCGCAGCTCCCTGAGCGTCCTCTTAGAGAAAGTATGTGACAGTTCTGTTGTTTGTTTTCGGGGTTTGGACAGGCGCATTTCCCCCCTCAACGAAGGGGGCTAGGCACTGCAAAACGCACCTGCACTCACCCCTGCCGATAAAGCGCACAATTCCCAGGCGACGCCTTCGCCGTCCTGCTGCCGCAATGGAAAGCTGTCGCCACCCAAGCCGTCGTCGCGGAGGGGTTCGGATGGCGAAACGACTGGTCTTGCGGAGGGCCAAGGCCGGCTCCGGGGAATAGCCGGTCTGCCGGCAGCCGCCAGGCGAGGCCCGGGCCGCCGCCCTAGCTGCCCAGCGCCGCTTCCACCAGCCGCTGTGCATCCGGTCCCGACCACTCGGCAGGGCCGTTCATATGGGCGATCAGGCAGCCTTCGCCGTCGACCAGCATGGTGACCGGCAAACCGAGGGCCAGGCCGCGCGTCTTGAGATCGTTGAACAGCGCCATCGTCGAATCGCGGTAGTATCCAAGGGACTGGACGCCGGTGTCCTTGAGGAACTTCTTCGGCTTCACATCGTCGCCGGCATCGACATTGACGGCGACGACCTCGAACGCGTTGCTGCCCTTTTCCTTCTGCAGCGCGTCGAGCGCCGGCATCTCGGCGCGGCATGGCGCGCACCAGGTCGCCCACAGATTGAGCAGCACCGTCTTGCCGGCGTGGTCGGCGATCGTCATCGGCTTGCCGTCCGGACCGTTGAAGGCGAGGTGTCTCAGGGATTGCGGCGGATCGGCGGGCAAAAGCGCGGCGACCTGCCCGGTGGCCGAGGCGGCGACCTTTTTGGCGCGTTCGCTCTTGGCGGCGCAGGCGACGTCGTCCTTGCTGTCGCCGACGGCGGCCTGCTGCGCCGGCGCGTTGTTGCCAGAACCGCTCTCCCTGACATATACCGCGACCGCGCCGGCAAGCACGCCCGCCACCAGGGCGGCGAGGATGAGGCGCGGGGCCGGGAAAAGTCTATTGCGGTCTGTCATTTCTGAAACTGCTCCGGGACACGGGTTTTATAGCGATGAGCGACAAGAAGGCCAGCAACCAGATGTGGGGCGGACGTTTTGCCTCGGGTCCGGCCGCGATCATGGAAGCCATCAACGCGTCGATCTCGTTCGACCGCAAACTCTATGCGCAGGACATTCGCGGCTCGATCGCCCATAGCGAGATGCTGGCGCAAGCGGGCATTATTTTGGCGGCCGATCAAGAAAAGATCGCTGACGGCCTGAACGCGATCCTGAAAGAGATCGAAGCAGGCACGTTCGAGTTCTCGACCCGGCTGGAAGACATCCACATGAATGTCGAGGCCCGTCTTGCCGAGTTGATCGGCCCGGCCGCGGGACGGCTGCACACCGCCCGCTCGCGCAACGACCAGGTCGCCGTTGATCTCAGGCTCTGGGTCAAGGACGAGTGCTTTCGTGTCGCCGAGGCGCTGAAGGGCCTCATCGCCGCATTCCTGGAACGAGCGGAAGAGCATGCGGCGACCGTGATGCCCGGCTTCACCCACATGCAGACCGCGCAGCCGGTGACATTCGGCCACCATTGCATGGCCTATGTCGAGATGTTCGGACGCGACCTGTCGCGCGTCCGCGACGCCATCGAGCGCATGGATGAAAGCCCGCTGGGTTCGGCGGCACTTGCTGGCACAAGCTTCCCCATCGACCGGCATCAGACCTCGAAGGCACTCGGCTTCCGCGAACCGATGCGCAATTCCCTCGACGGCGTTTCGGACCGCGATTTCGCGTTGGAATTCCTCAGCATGGCCGCCATCTGCGCCACGCATCTGTCGCGCCTGGCCGAGGAGATCATCATCTGGTCGACGCCGCAATTCGGATTCATCAGGCTGTCGGACTCTTTCTCGACCGGTTCGTCGATCATGCCGCAGAAGAAGAACCCGGACGCCGCGGAACTGGTGCGCGGCAAGACCGGCCGCGTCAATGGCCATCTGGTCGGCCTGCTGACCGTTATGAAGGGGATGCCCCTGACCTACGGCAAGGACATGCAGGAGGACAAGGAGTCGGTGTTCGATGCCGCCGAGACGCTCGACCTGATGCTGGCGGCGATGACCGGAATGGTCTCCGACATGACGGTGAATGCAGCCGCGATGAAGAAGGCCGCGGGCTCTGGCTACTCCACCGCGACCGACCTTGCCGACTGGCTGGTGCGTACGCTTGGCCTGCCGTTCCGCGAGGCGCACCACGTCACCGGCCGGGCCGTGGCGTTGGCCGAGCAGAAGAAGGTGGGATTGGACAAGCTGTCGCTCGAGGATTTGCAATCCATCGACCCGGGTATCACTTCGGACATATTCTCGGTGGTTGCCGTGCAGAATTCAGTGAAGAGCCGGACAAGCTTTGGAGGCACCGCGCCATCTGAAGTACGCAGGCAGATACGCTATTGGAAAAAGCGGCTGGCGAAGGCTTGAGCTAGGGTGCAAAGCGCCGAAAACTCGGCTAAAAGCGGCGGCGTACAATAGTTTTGGACGGATGGATCGATGACCGGAAGCAGGATTTTGATGACGCTGACGCTTCTGGCAGCGATGGCCGCCGTAACGGCCTGCGGCAGGAGGGCTCCGCTCGACACGCCCTATGAAGCCGCCGTTCAGGCCCGCAAGGATGCCGAGAGGGCCAAGCAGCCCGTGCCGCCGGAGCCGGAAAAACCGGTTGTGGACAAGAAGTTCATCCTCGACCCGTTGATCTAGATTTCCGGAATCATTCTCGTGAACCATTTCGACTACCGCGACGGCGTGCTGCATGCCGAGGACGTGGCCATCCCCGACATCGCGGCAAGCGTCGGCACGCCCTTCTATTGTTATTCGACGGCGACGCTGACCAGGCATTTCCGCGTCTTCGCCCAGGCTTTTGCCGGGCTCGACGCGCTGGTCTGCTATGCCATGAAGGCCAATTCCAACCAGGCGGTGCTGAGGACGCTGGCAAGGCTCGGCGCCGGCGCCGACGTGGTGTCGGAAGGCGAATTGCGCCGCGCGCTGGCCACCGGCATCCCTGCCGGCAAGATCCTGTTTTCGGGCGTCGGCAAGACCGCGCGTGAAATGGATTTCGCGCTCACCGCCGGCATCCTCTGCTTCAATGTCGAGTCGGAACCCGAACTCGAACTGCTGTCGGCCCGCGCCACGGCGCTGGGCAAGGTGGCGCCGATCTCGCTGCGCATCAATCCGGATGTCGATGCGAAGACCCACAAGAAGATCTCCACCGGCAAGGCCGAGAACAAGTTCGGCATTCCCTGGCAGAAGGCGCGGCAGGTCTATGGCCGCGCCGCACGGCTTCCCGGCATCAAGGTCACCGGCATCGACACCCACATCGGCAGCCAGATCACCGAACTGCAGCCCTTCGACGACGCCTTCGCCCTGCTGGTCGAACTGGTCGGCGCGCTGCGGGCTGACGGCCATGCGATCGAGCATGTCGATCTCGGCGGCGGCCTGGGCATTCCCTACCGCACCGACAACAACCCGCCTCCATTGCCCGACGCCTACGCCCAGATCGTCAGGAAGCATGTCACCAGGCTCGGGCTGAAGGTGATGTTCGAGCCGGGCCGGCTGATCGTCGGCAATGCCGGCATCCTCGTCTCCGAGGTGATCTTCGTGAAAGAGGGCGACGCCAAGAATTTCCTGGTCGTCGATGCCGCCATGAACGACCTGATCCGGCCGACGCTTTACGACGCCTTCCACGACATCAAGCCGGTGGTGCAGCCGCCGGCCGAAACGCCGCGCATGATGGTCGATGTGGTCGGCCCGGTCTGCGAGACCGGCGATTATCTCGGGCTCGACCGGGACCTGCCCAGGCTGAAGTCCGGCGACCTGATCGCGGTGTCCACGGCAGGCGCCTATGGCGCGGTGCAGGCCGGCACCTACAACACGCGCCTGCTTGTGCCGGAAGTTCTGGTCGACGGCGACCGGTTCCATGTCGTGCGCCCGCGCCAGACCTACGATGAACTGATCGGGTTGGATTCCCTTCCCGACTGGTTGGCATAGACCTGGCAATCGGATCCTGTCGGCTAAAGGAAGCGACCATGGCGGACGGCAAAATGATCACACGCGAACGCATTGCCGCCACGGAGCCGCGTATCCGGCCCTATATCAGACACACGCCGGTGCTGCGCGTCGACATGGCGGATTTCGACCGGCCGCAACGGGCTGTCGACCTGAAGCTCGAGTGCCTGCAGCATTCCGGCTCGTTCAAGGCGCGCGGCGCCTTCACCAATCTACTCGAGCGGCCGGTCCCCAAGGCCGGCGTCGTCGCGGCATCGGGCGGCAACCATGGCGCGGCCGTCGCCTATGCGGCCATGCGGCTCGGCCACAAGGCAACGATATTCGTTCCCGAAGTCAGCCCGGCCGCCAAGCTGGACCGTATCCGCGGCTATGGCGCAGAACTGGTGGTCGGCGGCGCCCGCTATGCCGAGGCGCTCGCCGCCAGCGAGGCTTTCGCGGAGAAATCCGGCGCCTTGCAGGTCCACGCCTTCAACCAGGAGGAAACACTGGTCGGCCAGGGCACGCTCGGCCTCGAGATCGAAGCCGACCTGCCGGAGATCGACACGCTGCTGGTCGCCGTCGGCGGTGGCGGCCTGATCGGCGGCATCGCCGCCTGGTTCGGCGGCCGCATCCGCATCGTCGCTGTCGAGCCCGAGGGGGCGCCGACACTTTACCGCGCTTTCGAGGCCGGCCATCCCGTCGACGCGCCCACCGAAGGGGTTGCCGCTGATTCGCTGGCGCCCAAGCGCGTCGGCGAAATGATGTTCCCGATCGCCGAAGCCTTTGTCGAGCGCTCCGTCCTGGTCAGCGACGACGACATCATCGCGGCCCAGAAGGCGCTGTGGAACGGGGCGCGGATCATTTCCGAGCCCGGCGGTGCCGCCGCCTTTGCCGCAATTTTCTCCGGCCGCTACGCACCGGAACCCGGCGAGCGTGTCGCCGTACTGGTCTGCGGTGCCAACGCGAACCCCGCCACATTCTGATTGCAACTCCTCGCGCGGACTTCACGTTTTTTCGAACTGCCTCGCCTTTGCCGTGTTTGCTGGTATTCTTCGAGTCGTGAGGCATGGGCCATCCTGCCCGCCCGCAGCATGATCCCGAAAAGTGGAAGCCGGTTTTCGGAAAAGATCATGATCGAAAAAGATGGAGCCCCATCCCGGATCTTTCGGGATGGAATAGGCTCCAGAAAGGGCCGATGACAGAACGACCCGCTCTCAACAGTGACAACCGCATGGCCGGACGCCTTGCCCTGAGCCGGCTGGCGACCCGCGCCGCGATGGTGTTCGAGCGCGGCTGGCCATTGCTGCTTCCGCTCGTCATCGTGGCCAGCCTGTTCCTTAGCGCGTCTTGGCTCGGCGTCTTCCACCGCTTGCCGGACGTCGCCCGCATTGGTCTTGTCGCCGCCTTCGGCATCGCCGCCATTGCGGCACTCTATCCGCTGCGCTTCTTCCGCTTGCCGGCCGCAACCGAGATCGATCGCCGCATCGAAGCCGCCAATGATCTGCGGCACAGCCCGGTTCAGGTGCAGACCGATCGGCCGAGCGGCAGCGAGAACAGCTTCTCGCAGGCGCTGTGGCGCGAGCACCAGAGGCGCATGGCCGACCAACTCGACAGCCTCGGCGCCGACATGCCGCGCACGCGCGTGCCGGAGCGCGACCCATGGGGTTTGCGCGCCATTGCGGCACTTTTGCTCGTCACCGCCTTTGCCTTTTCCTTCGGGCCAACCGGCGGCAAGATTGCCGACGGCTTCAGCGAACATGGCGTGCGCGACGTGGTGCCACCGCGCATCGACGCCTGGGTGACGCCGCCGGCCTATACCGGCAAGCCGCCGATCTTCCTCACCGCCGACGCCAACCAGGCGACGCCCACTTTCAGCGTTCCGGAAGGCAGTGATGTTTCGTTGCGCGTTACCGGCGGTTCGGGCGAGGAAACGCTTGCCTATGCCGACAAGGACGGCAACGCCAGTGTCATCGACCCGGCCGGCGCCCAGGCTGGCCCTCAGGCGGCTGCCGGGGCCAAGCCGGCGGCAAGCCTGGCAACGCCCCCGACGGTGCGGCAGTTCAGCGGCAAGCTGACCCATGACGGCACGCTGACCTTGAAATCGGCCGAAGACGAAATCGGCCGCTGGGCCTTCGCCGTCATCCCCGACAAGCCGCCACAGATCCGCTTCGTCGGCGAGCCCAAGCGCGCCGCCAACGGCACCATCGAGTTGAACTATCAGATCGATGACGATTATGGCGCGGCCTCCGCCAATGCCGTTTTCGCGCTGGCCGACCCGCAAGCGCCGAATGCGCACCCGCTCTATGGCGCGCCCGAAATGCCGCTGGCGTTGCCCCGGCGCGGCGGCAAGACGAACGCCGCCAAGACCACGAAGGACCTGACCGAGCACGTCTGGGCCGGGGCCAGCATCAAGCTGACGCTGACGGCGACCGACGATGCCGGCCATACGGCAAAAAGCGAAACCAAGACGCTGGTGATGCCCGAGCGGCCCTTCTCCAATCCGCTGGCGCGGGCGGTGATCGAGCAGCGTCGCCTGCTGGCGCTCGACGCCAACGCCAAGGGCCGTGTGCTCGACCTGATGGACGCAATCACGCTGCGGCCCGAGGATACGTTCAGCAACATGTCGCACTACCTGGCGATCATGAGTGCGCGCAGCCGGCTGAAGCTCGCTCAGAACGACGATCAGCTGCGCAACGAAGTTTCCTATCTGTGGGAAATCGCCCTCGGCATTGAGGAGGGCAATCTTTCGGCCGCCGAGAAGCGGTTGCGCCAGGCGCAGCAGGCCCTGCAGGACGCCATCAAGAACGGCGCCAGCGACCAGGAGATCGAAAAGGCGATGAAGGAACTGCGCGAGGCGATGAACCAGTTCCTGCAGGAATTCGCGGAACGCGCCAAGCAGAACCCCAACGCGCCGCAGATGCAGCAGAATGGGCAGGAACTGCGCCAGAGCGATATAAACCGCATGATGGACCAGATCGAGAACCTGGCCAAGTCGGGCGACCGCGACAAGGCGCAACAGCTGCTTTCGCAATTGCAGGACATGATGAACAATCTCCAGGCCGGCCGCGACCAGAAGGGTGGCGGACAGCAGGACAGCGAGATGAAGCAGCAGATGGACAAGCTGGGCGACATCATGCGGCGCCAGCAGGAGACGATGAACGAGACCTTCCGCATGGATCAGATGCGGCGCGGCGACCAACAGACCGATGAGAACGGACAGCCGCAGCAGGACGATCAGGGCAAGCCCGGCCCAGGCGAAGACCGCGATCCGCTCGGCCGGCCGAAACCGATGACGCCGCAAGAATTCGCCGATGCGATGAAGCAGCTGCAGGAAGGCCAGGGCCAGTTGCAGAAAGACCTCGATCAGTTGAAGAAGGGCCTCGAAGGGATGGGAATGGAGCCCAGCCCGGGATTTGGCGAAGCCGGCAAGTCCATGGGCGACGCCAGGCAGGCGCTTGGCGACGGCGAAGGCGACCGCGCCGTCGGCGACCAGGGCCGGGCGCTGGAAGCGTTGCGCAAGGGCGCCAAGGACATGATGAAGCAGCTGCAGGCCATGCAGGGAGACCAGGGCGGCAGCGAGCAGGGTGGCCGCCAGCAGAATGCCGATCGTGATCCGCTCGGCCGGCCGCGCTCCACCGAAGGACCCGATGACGGAAGCTCCGTGAAGGTGCCCGATGAGATCGATGTTCAGCGCGCCCGCCAGATCCTGGAGGCCATCCGCAAGCGGCTTGGCAATGCCCTGAGCCCCGACATTGAGCGCAGCTACCTTGAGCGCCTGCTGGAGCTGAAATAGCTCCACGCCAGTGCGGCATCATCGTCGCGAATGCCATTCGACGCGCCGATACTCAGTGGCTGCCAACCATGCCCGCCGCCTGCGCCATCTCATATTCCCTGCGTGAATAGCGCTGGAAGGCCAGACGTGCGGCGAGACGTTCGAGATATGCGGTGAACGCGGCATTCTCCGGGAACACCCGCAGGACATTGGTGGCGAAGTGGATACCGCTGCCGATTTGGACGTCGGCGGCGGTGAAGCTGTCGCCGACGATGTAGGGCTGGGACGACAGCGCCTTCTCCAGATTGGCGACCATTTCCGTGAACGAGCCATAGGAATAGCGAGGCCCCATGAATTCGATCCCGTGGGCCTTCGCAGCCACCACCGGATCCAGAACGGAATCGCAATAGACAAGCCACGTCAGATACCGAGCACGCGCGCTGTCGCCCGGTGCGGGCGCAAGCCCGGCTTCGGCGAAGGTATCGGCGAGATAGATGGTGATCGCGCCCCGCTCGGTGACGATCGTGCCATCATGATCGATGGCAGGAGTTTCGGCAACAGGCATCGCCTTCCCGGGACAAAGGGCAATCCAATTCGCGCTGAGTTGCTGGAGCATGATTTCTGAAGGGTGGAATCCGGCCTCCTCGGACAAACGGTTCCCGTTTGCCCAGGGATCACGCTCAAAACAGATAGACCCCAGCCCAATTTCATCGGGATCGATAGGCCTTAGCGGTTGATGAACGCCTCGCGGATCGCTTCTTCCATGCTGTCGATCGCCTCGCCGGAAGCGTTGGGATTGCGCCGCAGCACCACATTCGACGAATCGATGTCGCCGAACCCGTCGGCGGCGGTCAGCTCGCGGCAATCAGCGGGGATGTTGCTTCGCGAGATCGGCGCGATCGCCAGCCCCGAGGTAACGGCGAGCCGAAGCCCGCCATTGGTGTCGCTGGTATAGGCGACACGATAGGCGAGCCCTCGTTGTTCCAGCGACTTTATGGCGAAGTCCTTGCACCAGCCGGCGCGGTTGTAGAGCGCGATCGGCACGGGGCGCTCCTCATGCATCTGGTGGAGGTTGGATGTTACCCACACGGTCGGGTCGTGCATCAGCACCTCGCCGCCGAAAAGGTCCTCCCATTCGAAGACGACAGCCAGGTCGAGTTCATCGGCCTCCAGCGCTGCTATCTGCGCGCCGGAATGGGCGTAACGGACGGTGACTTCAACCTTGGCATTGCGCTTGGCAAACGCGCCGAGCGCCCGCGACAGGATCGCGTGGCCATACTCCTCCGGAATGCCGATGCGCACCGGCCCGCCGAGCGGAGGTGCCGCCATCGAAGCCGCGGTCTCGTCGAGCAGGGAAACGATGCGCCTGGCGTTGCCGATGAGTTCGCCGCCCCGCCGCGTCAGCGCCACGCCACGCGAGCCGCGCTCGAACAGGCTGTTGCCGACCATGTCCTCGAGCTTCTTCATCTGCATCGAAACGGCCGACTGCGTGCGCCCCGCGCGTTCGGCCGCCTTGGTGAAATTGCCGGTGTCCGCCACCGCGACGAAGGTGCGCAGGAGGTCACTGTCGAGGTTGGGTTTCATGGCAGTCCATCATAAGAAAATCTGATTGCTGACATCATTCCAATTCGTTTGCAACATGTCAAACGCGGGATGATAGTCGCGCTACCCATTGGATATGCGGCCGCGAAATCGGCCGCGGACCAATCAGAAGAGTCCTCACTCGTGCCCGCTGCCCGAAACGGTGGCGGGTTCTTTTTAGCCGAAGCCAGATCGGCCGCGGCCGCGCACGGAGACCGGAAACGCCCATGCAGAATCGGATGATGCTCGGCATCATGAGCCTCTGTCTCGGTGTGCTTGTGTTTTCCCTGCAGGACCCGTTGGTCAAGGCCGTTTCCAGCACCTATCCGGTGACCGAGGTCATCATGATCCGCGCCGTCGTGGCTCTGCCGATCCTCCTCGTTCTCGTCCATGTCGATGTCGGGTTGCCGGCGATCATCTCCCGGCGGTTCGGCATGCTGACGACGCGTGCCTTCATCCAGTTCGCCTCATACACGATCTACTACCTGGCGATTGCCGCCCTGCCCCTCGCCGACGCCGTGGCGCTCTACTTCATGGCGCCGCTGTTCATCATGGCGCTCGCCGGACCTTATCTGGGCGAGCGCGTATCCTGGCAAACGCTGACCACCGTGCTCCTGGGGCTGGTCGGCGTGCTCGTGATGTTGCGTCCGGGCACCGGATTGTTCGACTGGGCGGCGCTGCTGTCGCTGGGCTCGGCCGCCCTCTACGGCTTTTCGCAGCTGATGGCGCGCAAGATCGGCGATACCGAATCGTCCACCGTTATGGCGTTCTACCAGAACGGAGCCTACATGGTCGGCGCGGCCGTGTTTGCCTCCACGTTTCACCTCGCCGGCATAACGCATGCTGTCCATCCCAGCCTCGAATTCCTGGTACGACCGTGGCTTTGGCCGACCATGCCGGATTTCATGAAGATGGCGGCCTGCGGCTTCGTCGCTTCGGCGGGCATGATCCTTTTGTCGCAAGCCTACAGGCTGGCGCCCGCCAACCGCGTCGCCACCTTCGAGTATACGGGAATCCTGTGGTCGCCGCTGTGGGGGTTCCTGTTCTTCGCCGAGGTACCGCGATCGACGACTGTCATCGGCGCCGCCCTGATCATTGGCGCCGGCCTGCTGGCCTTGAACCTCAGCCGGCGCCGCATGCCCGAACGGGCCGTCACGGTGAGCTGCGATCCGGCTTGACGAGAAAACAGTCGTGGGCAGGCGTCACTCAGACGAGGCAGAGAAGCGCCCGTTCAACCCGCGAGCGGATTTCGGCCAGCGTGAAGGGCTTCTGCACGACATCGAGAATGATGCCGTTCAGTTCCTCGGCACGCTCGCGCTGATCGGCATAGCCGGTCATCAGCATGATCTTTATCGCCGGGAACTGGCCGGCGGCGGCAATGGCCATCTCGATGCCGTCCATTTCCGGCATGCGGATATCGGAGACCACGAGATCATAGCCTCCTAGCGCCGCCTTGATCATCGACAGACCCTGCGCACCGTCGGCGGCAATGTCGATCATATGCCCGGCGCGTTCGAGCGCGCGGGCTGCGAGGGTGCGAACGGACTCATCGTCCTCAACAATCAGGAGCTTTGCCATGGGCTGATATTTGGCGGCGAAAAGTTGAGGTTTTCTGAACCCGCCAACAGCCTTCCGAAGAAATTAGACGTCACCCTTGACGATGCCGACAAACGGCAGTTCGCGAAACGCGTGCGCGACGTCCATGCCGTAGCCAACCACGAAATAGTCGGGACAATCGAAGCCGACATAGTCGGCATTGAGTTCCGTCTGGCGGCGCATGCGCTTGTCGAGCAGGACGGCGATGGCGCAGCTTTTTGCGCCGCGCGACAGCATCAGGTCGCGGGCGAAGGTCAACGTCTTGCCGGATTCGAGTATGTCGTCGATCAGCAGCACGTCCCGGCCGGCCACCTCGTTGTCGATGTCGCGCAGCACCCGCACTTCGCCGCTGCTGGTGCCGGCACCATAGCTGGAGATGAAGATGAACTCGACCTCCGGCGACAGGCCGACATCATGCATGGCACGGATAAGATCGGCGGCGAAGATGAACGACCCCTTCAGCACGGATATCACCAGGAGGTCGTGGTAGTCGTGCCCGGCAATCTCCTTGGCGAGTTCGAGATTGCGCCGTGCGATGGCGGAGGCCGAAAACAGGACTTCGATATCCTTGCCGCGTACAACTGGCATTGGCTGCCTTTCCGGATGATTGCCTGTGATCCGCACTCGCGCGCGGCGTGTTGAGATGCGCGCTATTCGGCGAAGGTGACCGACACGGTCTTCACGCCGTTTCTAGGCACCTCGAGCCGGCTGGCAAAGCCAAATCTTTCGCCGGCCGCCAGCGGACGGTTGGATGTCCCCAACCTATATCGGGTTGTGAGCCCGTCATTGCCGGTAACCTGGATCTCCAGTGGCGGCAGCGGCGTCGAAGCGCTGCCGTCATTGGCCGCCTCTCCATCAACGAAAAGCACGGGCTTTTCGCCCGAAGCGTCGACGCGCGACGTCACGCTGGAGATACTGAGCGCACTCGCGGCTTCCTGAATGGCCGGAAAAGGTGCATGGCGCACCAGCGCGTGACCTCCCGAAACCCAGAACGCCGCCAGCGCCGCGCCGATACCGGCAATCCAGAAGATCGGCCCACCACGCGATGCGGGCGGCCGATCCACCGGGGCTTCGGGCTTGCGAAGCATGTCCATGCCTTCGATCGACGGCGTGGCAATGAGGCGCGGCGGAGGCATGGCTCCGTCCACTGGGGAGACAAAGCGCGGCAGAACCTCGTAATCGGCGTCGACGACATCGGCCGCACAACCACGCGTGATGCGTTCCGGCGCGGTCATCGCTGCCGGATCGGTCATGATTTCGCCGAAAACCGGGCGCGCGGTTCGATCCTCAGCCATCATGGCCCCAGTACTGCAGCACGTATCGCTTTTCGTTTCTTTTGCGTAAACGCAAATGGTTAACGCTTCCCCACCGGAGCTCCTGTGATCAGTCTAAAATACCCAACGATTAACCAACGGTTAACCATGCCGGCCGATGGTCATTCCACAGAATGGGCTGGCGAACCGCCGCCGCAAGTTTCAGGTCGTCGAAATTGATCCGCTTCGAAAATGTCGGCCTCCGCTATGGCATGGGTCCGGAAATCCTCCGCGACATTTCCCTGCATATTCCGGAGAGCTCCTTCCAGTTCCTGAGCGGACCGTCAGGCGCCGGCAAGACGACTTTGCTGCGCCTGCTGTTCATGTCGCTGAAGCCGACGCGCGGGCTGATCACCATTTTCGGCAAGGACCGCTCGCGCATCTCAAGCGCCGAACTGCCGCATCTGAGACGGCGCATCGGCGTGGTGTTCCAGGACTTCCGCCTGCTCGACCACATGACAACTTACGAGAATGTGGCGCTGCCGTTGCGCGTGCGGGGGCGCGAGGAGGCGAGCTACCGCACCGACGTGACCGAGCTGTTGAAATGGGTTGGCCTGGGCGAGCGCATGCATGTGCTGCCGCCTGTGCTCTCGGGCGGCGAAAAGCAGCGCGCCGCGATCGCCCGCGCACTGATCGAGCAGCCGGAGATCCTGCTTGCCGACGAGCCGACCGGCAATGTCGATCCGCCGTTGGCGCGACGGCTTCTGCGCCTGTTCATTGAGCTCAACCGGCTGGGAACGGCGGTGGTGATAGCCACCCACGACCTTGGACTGATGGAACAGGTCGATGCACGACGCCTGATCCTGGCCGGCGGAAGGCTGGATATCTATGACTGATCTTTCTGCCGACCATATTGAAGATCACGAAGCCGAGGAGGCGGTGGCGAAGCCGCGCGCCCAGCGCAAGATGGCGCCCATCGTTCCGGCACAGAACATTGCCGGCCGGGCTCTTGTGCTGGTCATCGCCATCATGACCTTCCTGTCGTGCCTGACCTTCGGCGCGGTAACGCTGGTGCGCGACACGGCATCGGTCTGGGAGAACCAGATCTCGCGCGAGGCGACCATCCAGATCAAGCCGGCCGACGGCCTCGACATGGAAGCCGCCCTTGTCCAGGCGTCGCGGATCGCCAGCGAATTTCCGGGCGTCAAGGGCACCAGGATCATCGACCGGGCAGCCACGGCGCGGCTGCTGGAACCATGGCTTGGCTCGGGTCTTAACATCGACGATCTGCCGGTGCCGCGCCTGATCATCGTCACCATCGACGAGAACAGCCCGCCCGACTTCGCCGCCATGCGGTCGGCGATCACGCCGAAATTTCCAAGCGCGTCGCTGGACGATCACCGCACCTGGGTCGACCGGCTGGTGGCCATGGCCCGCACCACCGTAACCATCGGCATCGCGGTGCTGGTGCTGATGCTGTCGGCAACGGTGCTGACAGTGGTGTTCGCGACGCGCGGCGCCATGGCGGGCAACGGACATATCATCGAGGTGCTGCATTTCGTCGGCGCCGAGGCGCGCTTCATCGCCCGCGAATTCCGCGGACATTTCCTGGTCACCGGCATGAAGGGCGCGGCGGCTGGCGGAGCGGCGGCCGTGGCGGTCTTCATCGTCTTCTCATGGTGGTCGTCGCGCAACATGGCAACGCCGCAAGCCGACCAGGCAACGGCCCTGTTCGGCAACTTCGCCATCGGCTCCGCTGGCTATTTCGGCGTCGCCCTCATGGTGCTGATCATAGGCGCGTTGACCGCCGCAACCTCGCACGCCACCGTTGTCGCCTATCTCAGCGACATCGATGTCCGCCAGCCGGACGCCGGCTAAAGATCAGGAGCGATCACGGATGAAGAACCCCCGTAACGCAAAGTGCGCTTTTCAGCTACCAAAGGCCATATTTCAGGATTAACCATGGCATGATGGACGCGCGGGATTCGACCAATACGGCTGGATGCACGCCAGTGCTGGTTGCGCGCTCCCATGCGCGCCGCACGGCGGGTCGATTGGGCACGGCCTTGCGCGTGGTTCGTTTCCTGCTGCTTGCCTTTGTCGTGGTGTTTGCGGGGGGCTTCGGCTGGTTCGCAAACAAGGTCAGCCACCTCACCACTCCCGCCAATCCTGAGAAGGCCGACGCGATCATCGTGCTCACCGGTGGCCAATCGCGCCTCGATGCGGCGATGGACCTTCTGGCCTCCGGCAAGGGCGAGAGGCTTTTGATCAGCGGCGTGCATCCTTCCGCCAGCCGCCGCCAGCTTCAGGCCGCGATCGGTGGCGACAAGAATCTTTTTTCCTGCTGCGTCGACATCGATCGTGCCGCGCTCGACACGATCGGCAACGCCGAGGAAAGCGCCAAATGGGTCGAAAGCCATGCCTATGGCACGGTGATCCTCGTCACCAACAATTATCACATGCCGCGCAGCCTGCTGGAGATGGGCCGGCTGCTGCACAATGCCAAGCTTGAACCCTATCCGGTGGTCAACGCCAACCTCGACAATGGCGGCTGGCTGACCAAGCCGGAAGCGCTTCGCGTGCTGTTTACCGAGTACAACAAGTACCTGCTGGCGCTGGCGCGTGGCATCGTTCCGGTGAAGCCGACGCCCGATGGTATTGCGCTGGCCGAGACCGCCGCTGGCGGCTAGACCCGGTTCATTCCCCGGCGACCGCACCTGACGATTTCTTCAAGCGCGCGATCTCCTGTTCGAGGCGTTCGATGCGCCTGTCCCGTTCGGCCAGCGCCGCCGCGACGTCGGCTGCTTCGAAGCGCTGCGGAATGTGCTGCGGGCAATTGGCGTCCCACGCGGCGACCGTGAACAGGATGACCTGTTCTGGCCGCGCCTTGTAATCGCCTGGCATCAGCTTCGCCAGCAATTCGTCATCGTCCTCGACGATGCGCGCCGTGCCCCAGATCTTGATGCGCTGCCGATGCATATAGTCGATCAGGAATAGGAACGCCCTCGGATTGTCCTGCAGATTACCCAGGGTGATGAACTGCCTGTTGCCGGAAAAATCCGCGAAGCCGATCGTATGTTCGTCCAGCACCTTGAGAAAACCGGCGGGCCCACCGCGATGCTGAATGTAGGGCTGGCCATCGCCATTCGCGGTCGACAGGAACACGCTGGTCTGTGCCTCGATGAAGGCGGCGAGGTCGGGGGTGATCGTGGATTGCCAGCCACCACGCTCCTCGACGCGGGCGTAGGACTGGCGTGATCCCTTGCGGGCCTGGATCGCCTTGACGGTCGGTGTGAAGGCGACGTCGCTGGTGAAAGCATTGGCGTTCATGGAAAGCTTCCTTCGAGGTCGGGTCGCTATGATTACCCCGTAAATATAATCCTTCCGCATTTCAGACGCAGATGGCATATACGCAACCAATCCTTCCATTTTTCGGAAGATCGATGGACCGTCTCGAATCCATGTCTCTTTTCGTTGCCACGGCGGAAGCCGGCAGCCTCTCCGCGGCGGGCCGTCGACTGGGCATTCCCCTGGCGACGATCAGCCGGAAGGTTTCCGAACTCGAGACACACCTGAAAACGCGGCTCCTCAACCGCTCGGCGCGCCGACTGACACTGACTGATGCGGGCCACGCCTATCTTGTCGCTTGCCGTCGCATTCTCGATGACGTCGGCGAGGCCGAGCGCACGGTCGCCGGCGAATACAGCACCCCGACGGGCGAGTTGATCATCACCGCGCCGATCGTCTTCGGCCGCCTGCATGTGCTGCCGGTCGTCATCGCTTTCCTCTCTGCCTATCCAGGAGTGGACGTCCGCCTGACGCTGACGGATCGGGTCACGCAGTTGATCGACGAGCATATCGATCTCGCCGTTCGAATCGGCCAACTCCCCGATTCCAACATGGTCGCCGTTCGCGTCGGATCGATCCGCCATGTCGTTTGCGCGAGCCCTGCCTATCTGGCCGAACACGGCACGCCGAAGACCGCACAAGACCTTGCCACGCACAATTGCATCACCTTCGAGGGGCTTGCCTTGGCCACCTGGAGCTTTGCCGCCGGCAAGACTGAATTCACGGTTCCCGTCCGCTCACGACTTCGGGTCAACACGGCGGAGGCGGCCATCGATGCAGCGATCGCGGGTGTCGGGATGACAAGGGTGCTTTCCTACCAGATTGCCGATGCCGTGCGCTTGGGCACGCTTCGCCCGGTGCTGGAGGCATTCGAGCCGGAACCATGGCCTGTCAGCCTTGTGCATGCCGGCCAGGGCTTGCTGCCGGTGAAGCTGCGGGCGTTCCTCGACTTCGCCGCGCCGCGAATCAGGGAACGGCTGCTGCACTCGGCGTGGCGAAGCCAACCGGCTTGAGCACACAGTGCGTTGGCCGATCACGAAGGAGCATCGGGGTCACTGCTCGTTCGCTCGATTTCCAATAATCGCGGCGTTTCCTTTTTGCCCGCGCTTGGTGTAACCAACGCACACTTCCTCACCGGGCCCCCCACATGCTCTACATCCGCTCGCTGGCGTTCAACTTCGTCTTCTACGTCAATCTGATCGTGCAGATGATCGTCTGGACCCCCTATTACTTCCTGTCGCCTCGCGATCGCGCCTGGTTCGTGCCGAAATTCTGGTCGCGCACCTGCATGTGGCTCTATGACAAGGTCGCCGGGACGAAAAACGAGATCACCGGCCAGGAAAACCTGCCAGAGGGCTCCTTCATCCTCGCTCCGAAGCACCAGTCCTTCTGGGACGCCATCGCCTTCTTCCCGTTCCTCAAGGACCCGCTCTACATCCTCAAGCGCGAGTTGACCTGGATCCCGTTCTTCGGCTGGTACATCATGAAGATGCGTATGATCCCGGTCGACCGCGGCAGCCGCTCGAAGGCGCTGAAGGCGGTGGTGGCCGCGACCAAGCAGGAAATGGCGCGCAACCCACGCCAGCTGATCATCTATCCGGAAGGCACGAGGCGTGCGCCCGGCGACGAACCCGCCTACAAATACGGCATTGTCGAAATCTATACGCAGCTGGGCGTTCCGGTGGTACCGGTAGCCCATGTCGCGGGCCTCTACTGGCCGCGCCGGAAATTCCTGCGCTATCCCGGCACGATCAAGGCGCGCTTCCTGCCACCGATCCCGCCCGGTTTGGGCAAGGACGAATTCATGGCGCGGCTGATCGGAGAGACGGAAGCCGCCTGCGACCAGTTCCTCATTGAAGCGGCCCGTGCGCCCAACCCGCCGGCGATGCCACCGTCGGCCGTCAAGCGGCTGCGCGAATTGGGCGTCGCGGCCAAGGGCTGAAACGACAGTCAGGAAAACGTCGCCAGCGCGGTGGTCAGGACCAGCGTTGCGGCAAAGACAAGGTTGATGATCCGCGACGCCACCGGCTGGCGCAGGAAGCGCGCACACGCAGTGCCCGCGAGAAGCCAGACGGCATGGATCGCGACAATCATCAGGGCGAGAACCGCCAGCTTGAGTTCGACGCCGAGCCCACCTGCGCCAGCAAACACGGCGGCAATCGCGACATAGGCTTTGGGGTTGGCGATGGCCAGGAGGAACCCGGCAGGGAATGTCGGACGCGCGGCCTGATCGTCATTGGCTGCCAGGGGCGGTGCTGTCGCGATCCTGAAGGCGAGGTAAAGAATATAGGACGCGGATGCGACCGCCAGTATCGGTGCGAGCTTCGGCACCGAGACCAGCACCGCCACGAGCCCGGTAGCCACGACCATCAGGACGGCCACCGTGCCAAGAACGATCCCCGAAACGTATGCAAGCGAACCACGCAGGCCGAAGGCGGCACCGACGGCGGTGACGCTGATCGTCGCCGGCCCCGGGCTGCCCATGACCACCGTGGCCATAAGCACCAGCCCGAGCAACTGGCGCCATGTTTCCGTGTCGAAAAGCACCTGTCCGGCCATCCTGGATCGCCCTAACCTGCCCCGCGCGAATGACGGTATGGCGAAGCCGGGCGGATGGTCTTGGACGATCGTGCGAAAAGTCCGCCGGCTTGACCGACGGACTTCAGTGCGATGAGGAGGCAGCAGACGGTGGCTAGGCGCTTGCCCTGTCGAGCGCAGCGATATCATCCGCGCTCAGCTTGAGCGACACCGCCTTGATCAGGCTGTCCATCTGCGATGCCTTGGTAGCGCTGGCGATCGGCGCGGTGACGCCGGGGCGCGCTATCACCCAGGCCAGCGCCACCTCAGCCGGCTTGGCCGAATGCCTGGCGGATACCGCGTCAAGCGCCGCAAGGATGCGCATGCCGCGATCGTTCAGGTAACTTCCAACGTCCTCGCCTCGCGCGCTCTGGCCAAGATCGGCCTTGCCGCGATATTTGCCGCTGAGAAACCCCTTGGCGAGACTGAAATAGGTGATGACGCCGATATCCTCTGCCATGCAAAGGTCGCGCAGCGGTCCGTCGAAGGACGAGCGGTCGTAGAGATTGTATTCCGGCTGCAGCACCTCGTAGCGCGGCAGGCTGCGCAGGCTTGCCACATTGAGCGCGGCGCGCAACTGGCTGGCATCGAGGTTGGAGCAGCCCGCATAGCGGATCTTGCCCTTGGCAATCAGCTTCTCGTACGCGCCAAGCGTCTCCTCGTAGGGCGTCGCCGGATCCGGCCAATGCGACAGGTAGAGATCGATGACATCGGTCTGCAGCCGCTTCAGCGATGCGTCGACGGCCTTTTCGATATAAGCGGCGGAAAGATCCTTCTTGCCTTGCCCCATGTCCGAGCCGACCTTGGTGACGACCACGATCTTGTCGCGGTTGCCCCGGCTCTTCATCCACTTGCCGATGATCGTTTCCGATTCGCCGCCCTTGTTGCCGGGCGCCCAGCGCGAATAGACATCCGCCGTGTCGATGGCGTTGAGGCCGGCATCGGCGAAGCGGTCGAGCAGGTCCAGGGAGGTTGCCTCATCGGCGGTCCAACCGAAGACGTTGCCGCCCAGAACCAGGGGCGCGATGGAAAGGTCGGTGCGACCGAGACGGCGTTTCTGCAAGACGGATCTCCATGATGAATTGGACGGGCGCGTGGCGCCCATTAGTTTTGAGGCTCGGCACTAACCTAGGTCCTGGGACGACGAGGTCAAAGGGCTGGTTGTCTTTTCTAGCCGCCTGGCACAAGCCTCAGGCCGGGATCATCCTCCGAGCCACATCCTCCAGCCAGTGATCGCGAATACCCAGCGCCTTGAGATGTTCCAGCGTGCTGAGCACGTAGTCCTCGTTGTTTCCGGACTGGCCGACGGCGCCGCGCACGACGGACGCCGCATGAGCCGCATCGAGCGCGCCGGCATATTGCTCATGGTCGCGGTCGACAACATAGGCCATCGCCTCGACGGTCGCACCGCTGTCGAGGCGAACCTTGAGCGTGCGCTCGAGATAAACGCTGGTCACCAGTTCGCGCTCGCGCAGATAGGCAACGACCTCGTCGCGCAAATCGCCGGGGACGCGGAACGCCAGCCCGACGCAGGAGCCGCCGTGGTCGAGGCCGAGCACCAGGCCCGGTCGATCGCGCGTGCCGCGATGCACGAAGGAATAGACGCAAAGCGACCGGCGATAGCCGTGCAGGCGCGCGCGCTGCGTCTCGACATGCGCGAAACCCGGCCGCCAGATCAGCGAGCCGTAGCCAAAAACCCAAAAATCGCCCATATCGCCGAGCCTGAATGCAAAAGAGTGATGGCACCGCACCGAAGCCGGTGTTTTTTCAGTCCGTCCCTACCTATTGTCGTTGGAAACGAGTCTCCCTCGTCTACAACAGCCATGCGTTAACGAGAGCCGCAGCATGACGTCAAGTGACGAGCTTCAGCCGAACCGCCGCCGCCGCCTCTGGTGGCTTGTCGCCTTCATTGTGGTGCTCTTCGGCATCTACAGCGCCGGCTGGTTTTATCTGTCGGACAAGGTCAGAAGCGAAGCCGACAGAGCCGTCGAGACGCTGAAGGGACAGGGCATCGTGGCGGGCTGCAGCAATCTCGCGGTCAGCGGCTATCCGTTCAGCTTCGTCATTTCCTGCGACACCCTTGGCTATCAGGACGACGCCAGGAACATCGCGGCCTCAGCCGGCAACTTCAGTGCCGTCGCGCAGATCACCCAACCCCTTACGCCCTTCGCCGACCTGCGCGGGCCGCTGAGAACCTCCATCCCCGGCATGCTGCCGCTTTGGATCGACTGGGAAACCCTGCAGGCAAAGGCGAAACTGTCCTGGCCCCTGCCCCGGCACATCACGCTGGAGGCCACGGGGCTGTCCGGCCAGACCGACCCGATCGACGATACCGACCCGGTCGAGCTCTTCTACGCCCGCACGGCAACGGGACAGCTGCGTCCGAACGGCACCGACGTCAACTACGCGGGAAGTTTCACCGACCTTGAGATCGATGCCGACGCGATCGGCGGACGTGTTTTGCCCGCGCTCGACGGCAGTGGCGACGTGACGCTGAAGAACGGCCTGACGCTGCTCGAAACCCAGGCGAAGAGCCTTCGCGGCCAGTCGATCTACATCGCCAAGCTGGATCTGTCATCGGGAACGGCGCGGATCACCGTGGCGGGGCCGATGTCGGTGGATGCCGACGGCCTCATCGACGCCGACCTGACCATCTGGCTCAAGGATCCCAAGGCCGTCGCGGCGATCCTGGGCACCGCGATTCCCGAACAGAAAAGCCAGATCGAGCAGGGCTTTGCCGGATTGGCGATGCTGGGCAACGAGCCGTCCCTGCCGCTGAAGATCGTCAAGAGCAGGGCGTCGATCGGCTTCATCCCGCTGGGCAAGATCAAGCCGGTGCGGTAGGCGGCCATGATCAGGCCGGTCAGACTTCTGAGCGTCGGTGCGCTGACGCTCGATACCATCCTTCGGGTGGACCAGCTTCCCACGCATCAGGGGAAATTCATCGCGTCCGACGGCGTCCAGATCGCCTCGGGCATGGCCACCAGTGCGGCATGCGCCGCGCGCAGGCTGGGAGCTGAAGTCTCGCTCTGGGCAAGTGCGGGGGACGATGCCGTCGGCGACCAGCTGATTGCCGGGATCGAGGCGGAGGGTGTCGACTGCGGTTTCGTCCGGCGTGTCGTTGGCGCCCGTTCAGCGCTGGCGTCGATCCTGGTCGATGCCCATGGCGAGCGCATCATCGTGCCTTTCTACGACATCCGTGCCCAAGCGGCCCCAGGGGCGCTCCCGGTCGCCGATCTAACGGCGTTCGATGCGGTGCTGGTCGACGTGCGCTGGCCGGGCGCGGCGGCACTTGCCTTGAAGGCGGCGCGCGCCATCGGCCGGCCGGCGATCCTCGATGCCGATACCGCGCCGCTGGCCGTGCTGGAGCAGCTGTTGCCGCTGGCTTCCCACATTGTCGCCTCCGAACCGGCGGCACGCATCATCTGCGGCCAGGCGCTGGATCTGGAGTCCACCTGCAACGATCTGGCATCCCGAACAGACGCCTTCGTGGCTATTACGGGCGGCGCGGCGGGAACCTGGTGGTTTGACAGGGCGGCGGGATCACCTCGCCATGTCCCCGCGCCACGGATCAAGGCAGTCGACACGCTGGCCGCCGGCGATGTCTTCCACGGCGCCTTCGCCGTCGGGCTGGCGGAGGCGATACCGATCGAGCAGGCGCTGCGTTTCGCCAGCGCCGCGGCCGCGCTCAAATGTCTGCGCTTCGGCGGCAGGCTGGGCGCACCGGACAGGGCCGAAACGCTGGCGATGGTCGCCGAACACTGGCCTGCTGGACAGGCCTAGCCCTTGGCCGGATGTTCGACCGCCTGGCGGCCGAAATCGGGAACGTCGATGTCCTGGCCGGCATCGATGATCGACCGTCGTATCGCACGGGTGCGGGTGAACAGGTCGAACAGCTTCTCGCCGTCGCCCCAGCGGATGGCCCGCTGCAGCGAAGCCAGATCCTCCGAGAACCGCGCCAGCATTTCGAGGATGGCGTCCTTGTTGTGCAGGCAGACATCGCGCCACATGGTCGGATCGGAAGCGGCGAGACGGGTGAAGTCGCGGAAACCGGAGGCCGAGTATTTGATGACTTCGGACTTGGTCACCGACTCCAGATCGTCAGCCGTGCCGACGATGTTGTAGGCGATGATATGCGGCAGATGCGAGACGATGGCCAGCGTCATGTCGTGGTGCTGGGGATCCATCGTGTCGATGTTGGAGCCGCAGCGGCGCCAGAACTCCGACAGCCGCTCCAGCGCTTCAGGGTCGGTGTCGGGAAGCGGCGTGAAGATGCACCAGCGGTTGTCGAAGAGATCGGCAAAGCCCGCGTCGGGACCCGATTTTTCCGTACCCGCCAGCGGATGCCCCGGGATGAAATGCACGCCCGCCGGCACATAGGGCTGCATCTGCGCGATGACCGACGCCTTGGTCGAGCCGACATCGGTGAGAATGGCGCCGGGCTTCAGCGCCGGCGCGATTTCCTCGGCGACAGCGCCGGACGAGCCGACCGGCACCGAGACGATGACCAGGTCGGCATCGCGGACCGCTTCCTCCGCATCCGTGGTGTAGGAATCGCCCAGCCCCAGTTCTTTCGCCCGCGCCAGCGTCGCGGTGCTGCGTGTCGAAATGGCGACATGGCCAGCCAGGCCCTCGCGCCGGATGACACGCGCCAGCGAAGAGCCGATCAGGCCGATGCCGACCAGCGCTATCTTTTCAAACATGGGTGACGTCATGGCGTTCTAGCTTTTCAGGAATGTCGTGAGAGCGGCGATAACGCCGCGATTGGCCTCTTCGGTACCGACGGTCATGCGAAGCGCGTTGGGGAAGCCGTAGCCGGAAACGCGCCGCAGGATATAGCCGCGCGCGGTCAGGTATTCGTCCGCCTGCGCCGCCGAATGTTTCTGGTCGTCGGGAAAATGGATGAGGATGAAATTGCCGACGCTGGGCGTCACCCGCAGCCCAAGTTTTGTCAACTCCTCGCTCAGCCATGTGAGCCAGGTCTCGTTGTGCGCCACGCTGCGCTCGACATGGTCGCGGTCGCGGATCGCCGCGATGCCGGCCTCGATCGCCGTCGCGTTGACATTGAAGGGACCACGCACCCGGTTGATCGCGTCGACGATATGCATCGGCGCATACATCCAGCCGATCCGCGCGCCACCCAGGCCGATCTTGGAGAAGGTGCGGGTCATCACCACGTTCTCGGCGCCGCCGACCAGCTCGATGCCGGCTTCATAGTCGTTGCGGCGGACATATTCGGCATAGGCGGCGTCCAGCACCAGCAGCACATGCCTGGGCAGGCTGGCATGCAGGCGACGCACCTCCTGGAACGGCACATAGGTGCCGGTCGGATTGTTTGGGTTGGCCAGAAACACGATCTTCGTGCGCGGCGTGACGGCGGCAAGGATCGCGTCGATGTCGGCGCGCTCTTCGGTCTCCCTGACCGCGACCGGCTTCGCACCCGCCGACTGGATGTAGATCTTGTAGACCATGAAGGCGTGTTCGGTGAAGACAGCTTCGTCGCCCGGCGCGAGATAGGTCTGCGCCAACAAGCCGAGAATCTCGTCGGAACCGTTGGAGCAGATGATGTTCTGCGCATTGAGGCCATGCACCTCGGCGATCGCTTCGCGCAGTCTCCTTGCGGTGCCGTCGGGATAGATGTCGAGCTTTCCGGCGATCTCCCGCGCGGCCTCGATCGCCTTGGGCGATGGACCGAGCGGGTTCTCGTTGGACGACAGTTTGAAGACCTTGGCGACGCCAGCCGGCGCGGCGCTCTTGCCGGGCACGTAGGCCTCGATGTCCATGATGCCCGCGCGTGGGGTTGGACGTGCCTTGTCCGATATCTGGCTCATGTCGCAAAATCCGTCGAGAACGCTTCCGCCTGGAAGCCGCAGCGGAAATACAAGCCATGGCCGCCAATGTCGAGAGGTGGCAGTGGTGCCAGGGCTCAGTCCAGCAGTCGGTGTAGCAGTCGGCCCAGCGGTCGGCATTGACGGCAAGGCGGCCGAGTTCTAGAAGGGCAATGAGATTCCGTGGTGATTTGGCCGGTCGGCTTGCAGCCACGTTAAACAACTTGCTAAAGGGCCGTTTGCATCCTGTAACCGGCTTTGCGACGGCATTGCCGGTTTTTTATTGTCCGCTCCGGCCGGATACCGCATCGGTCTCGAAAGGCTGATGCGGATCAAAGTGTGAGATGGATGCGATGGCCGCTCTGCGCGCTGGAAAAACCAACAACGAAGCCGACCAGCCGTCGAGCCCGGTGCTGCTCTTCGGCCCCGACAAGCCGCTCAAGCTCGATGCAGGCAGCGTGCTGTCGCCGTTCCAGATTGCCTACCAGACCTACGGCACGCTCAACGATGCGCGCTCCAACGCCATTCTCGTCTGCCACGCGTTGACCGGCGACCAGCATGTCGCCAACACCAATCCCGTCACCGGCAAGCCAGGCTGGTGGGAAGTGCTGATCGGCCCCGGCAAGATCATCGACACCAACCGCTTCTTCGTCATCTGCTCCAACGTCATCGGCGGCTGCCTGGGCTCCACCGGTCCGGCCTCGACCAACCCCGCCACCGGCAAGCCCTACGGGCTCGACCTGCCGATCATCACCATCCCCGACATGGTACGCGCGCAACTGATGCTGGTCGAACATTTCGGCATCGAAACCCTGTTTTGCGTGCTTGGCGGCTCGATGGGCGGCATGCAGGTGCTGGAATGGGCATCAACCTATTCAGACCGGGTTTTCTCGGCGCTGCCGATCGCCACCGGTGCACGTCATTCCTCGCAGAACATCGCCTTCCACGAGGTCGGCAGGCAGGCGGTGATGGCCGATCCGGATTGGCATGGCGGAAAGTATTTCGACTATGGCAAGCGGCCGGAAAAGGGCCTGGCCGTGGCGCGCATGGCCGCCCACATCACCTATCTGTCGGAAGCGGCCCTGCATCGGAAGTTCGGTCGCAACCTGCAGGATCGCGAAGCGCTGACCTTCGGCTTCGACGCCGATTTTCAGATCGAAAGCTATTTGCGCCACCAAGGCATGACCTTCGTCGACCGTTTCGACGCCAATTCCTATCTCTACATGACGCGGGCCATGGACTATTTCGACCTTGCCGCCGACCATGGCGGCCGGCTGGCCGATGCTTTTGCCGGCACCAAGACCAAGTTCTGCCTGGTCTCCTTCACCTCGGACTGGCTGTTTCCGACCGAGGAGAGCCGCTCGATCGTCCACGCGCTGAACGCCGCCGGCGCATCCGTTTCCTTCGTCGAGATCGAAACCGATCGTGGCCACGACGCCTTCCTGCTCGACGAGCCGGAACTTTTCGCCGCCATCAACGGCTTCATCGGCTCGGCCGCGCGGGCAAGAGGGCTCAAGCCATGAGCGTCAACGACACACAGCGCGTCGACCTCGAGGTCGTCGCCAACCTCATCCCGCCGCGGTCGCGGGTGCTCGACGTCGGTTCCGGCGACGGCTCGCTGCTGGAACTGCTGCAGGACACCAAGCAGGTCGATGGCCGCGGCCTGGAACTGTCGCAGCGCGGCGTCAACGAATGCGTGGCGCGCGGCCTGTCCGTCATCCAGGGAGACGCCGACAAGGACCTCGAATTCTATCCCGACAAGGGTTTTGATTTCGTCGTGCTGTCACAGACCCTGCAGGCAACCCGCAATCCCAAGCTGGTGCTCGACGAACTGCTCAGGATCGGCGAGCGCGCGATCGTCTCCTTTCCGAATTTCGGCCATTGGCGGGTCCGCCTGTCATTGTTCCTCAACGGCCGCATGCCGGTGACCAAGGACCTGCCCTATTCATGGTACGACACGCCCAATATCCACTTCTGCACCATCCGCGACTTCGTCAATCTGTGCGACGAGCTCGGAGCCACGGTTGAAAAGGCAACCGCGCTCGACGCCAGCGGCCAGAAGATCGGCCTGTCGATGCCGTGGTGGTTCTGGAATTTCTTCGGCCAGCAGGCGGTGTTCCTGCTGAGACGATAACCGGCCGCTGTCGGCCCGGCGGCTACCCAAGGACATCAGTCGCCTTGTGCGGATGGCTGACGCCATCTGCAAAGACGACGTCGGACTGGGAATTGCCCGTGCGCAGCGCCAGGATCTCCTGGTAGGCGGGCGAATGGTACCATCCGCGCACATGATCCCTGTCGGGAAACTCGATGACAATGAGATGTCCCGGCCAACTGTTCTCGACGACCTCGACGTCGCCGCCATGCACGATAAAGCGACCGCCGAAAGGCTGTAGCGTGGCATCGATCTTCCGCAGATATTCGACGATCTGCGGCCCGGGTGAAACCTCGCGCATATGGGCAACGGCGTAAGCTGTCATGACTGGCTCCCTGATGGATCGAAGCCGTACAGCCGGCCTCGTGCGAGCAATCTGCCGAGCCGTCATGGCGCGGTCGATTACTCGACAGGTAATCAGCATGATTATGTTGCCGAGCGGTCATGGTCGTGGCCGGCGCCGGCGGCGTGCTCATCCCGGGTAACGCCGCGCGACGCACCATCGGCTTGAACCTCAGTCAGTTCCGCTATTTCTTGCGTCGAACAGCGGCTGCGCGAGGCGGAGGTTCGATAGCGCCTGCCCTGACGCGGGCTGGCTTCAGCGGTGGTGCGCCCGCATCTTTCACGATCGTCAAGGCGCGTGGAAAGAACTGGTTGTTGTGCTGTCCGCGGCCGATATTGAGGATGGCCGCGCCGCTCAGATGCTTTTCCAGCATCGACAGCACGCGCCGCAGCGATGGGCCGTCGAAGGCGTCCAGGGCTTCGTCGATGATCACCCATTTCGGCTGGCGCAAGGCGAGCCTGGCGAAGGCCAGCGAGCGCTGTTCGTCGTCGCCCAGCTCATGGTCCCATCGCCTGGCGAGGTCGAGCGACGAAGACAGCCGTTGCAGACCGATCTCGGCAAGCACCGCCGAAATCTCGGCATCGCTCGCCGGCTTGGTCCCGTTCGGGTGGTCGAGAATTTCACGCAGCGTACCGGCTGGGAAATAGGGGACGCGCGGCACGAATATGAGGGTTTCTCCCGCCGGCAGGCCGATCCGCCCGCTTCCCCATGGCCACAGGCCGGCAATGGCCCGGAAGAACAGGGTCTTGCCGGCGCCCGGCTCGCCCGTGATCATGACACGATCGCCGACATGTATCTCGACATGTTGGTCGGCGAGCTTTGTGCATCCTTCAGGCGAGGCCACCTGAAGTTTCTCGAATGTCAGGCTACCGTTCTTGTTCTCGCCGACCTCGATGCGCTTTTCCTTGTCATGGAGCACATCCGTCTCGTCGAGGGCGATGCGGAAATCAGCCACGCGCATCAGCGTGGCGCGCCAATCGGCTATGCTGCCGATGTTGTTGACGAACCAGCGCAACGACGAGTGGACCTGATTGAAGGCGCCGACCGCCATCATCAGCCCGCCAAAGCTGATGTCGCCCGAAAAATAGACCGGCGAAGCGACCAGGATGGGGGCCACAACCGTGATCCAGCCATAGGTATCGGTTACCCAGGAGAGGTTGATCTGTGCGGTGTAGATGCGCCGCATGGCGACCAGAACCGTGCCAAGGTCGAGTTCGAGCCGCCGCTTTGCGTCGGCTTCGCCGTGGTAGAGCGCGATGGCATCGACATTCTCGTTGACGCGCACCATCGAGGAGCGCAGTTCGGCTTCGCGTGTGTAGCGATCGCTGTTGAGGCGGATCAGCGGGCGCCCGACCAGCCAGCTCAGCCACGAGGCGGTGCCGGCATAAAGGAACGCGGCCCATACCATGTAGCCCGGTATCGCCAGCGACCAGCCTCCGATGTGGAACACGAAGCCTGAGGACAGCTGCCACAGCACGCCGACGAAGGACACGAGCAGGATGCACGACTGCAACAGTCCGACCCCGAGATCCGTCGAAAGATCGGAGAGATGCGCTGCATCCTGCTGCATGCGCTGATCGGGATTGACGCCGATGGCGCCCGCATTGGCCAGCCGAAAGGCGCGCGCCGGCCGCATCCACTGGTCGATCAGGTCCAGCGTCAGCGCCTCGCGCAGTTTCAGCCGGAACATCTGGTTGAGCCAGGTCTGGCCGATATTTAGAACCAGCAGCCCGCCGGCTATGGCCGCGAAGACGAGAAGCTGGTGCAGGAATGCCGCCATGTCGCGCCGCGCGAGCGCGTCGTAGAAGGGTTGGTTCCAGCTGTTCAGCAGAACCTGCCCGATCGACGTGGCAACAACGACGGCCATGATGCCAACCGACATCCAAAGCAGCCAATTGCGAACCGGCGATCCGACAAGGGCACGCCAGGTCGTCGCCACCTGGTCGCGCAGGCTGGTTTCGACGGCAGCCGCAGCCGGTCGAACGCTGGCGTCGACGTCCGGCTGATCATTCATGGGCGCGATTCCTTGCGATCCTGACGGCGTTGCCAGCGGTCGCGGTCGGGTGCGCGCGCGGCTCGGGCAGCGAGCGCGACAGATAGGCCGGCAAAACCCCGGAAGCGCAAGACGCCGCTACGATCACGAACGCGTCACCCGGCGGACCGATGGCACACCCACCTCTGGCGCCCGGCCAAGGCGGGTGGCGCCGTGCGGCGAGAAAACCGGGACGAACACACGGCGTGAGGCGCGCTGGGCGACCGGCACGCCCTGATAGAGGCGCTTTTGCGCCTCGACAACGATGACACCCGAAAAGATCGGCCACAACCGGCGGCCGGCGCGCTCGAGTATATTGTGGAATTGCATCATGAAGCGCCGCCGGGACGGCGGGAAGAACAGCGCGTCCGACCAGGCCGCCGGCGTGAAGTTTGCCTCACGCAGCAATTCGGTGAGCTGCCCGCGCGAGAACGGGCGGCCGCTGCCAAAAGGCGTATGTTCGAAACGCGCCCAGACGCCACGCCGGTTTGGCACGACGATGACGACGCGGCCGGCGGGCGAAAGTACGCGCCAGATCTCGTTCAGCGTCTCGCGCGGGTTTTCGACATGTTCGAGCGAATGGACCAGCAGCATGCGGTCGATACAGGAATCGACCAGCGGAAGTTCCTCGTCAAAGACGAGTGCGGTCGCGGCCGGGCCGTTTGCCGGCCAGACCACGGCGCCTTGCGTTGCCGGCATGAAGGCAAAGACCCGCTCCGCGTCTGTCCCGAACCGCTCCAGCCAGGGCAAGGTGTAGCCCAGGCCCACGAGCCTTTCGTTGGGCACGGTCGCCCAGATCGAGGACAGCGCCATGGTGATCGAACGCTCGGCGAACCGGCCGAGCGTTGTCGAATAGAAGGAGCGAAGATCGACGATGTCGGAATGCATGTGAGGGATGTAGCCGTGATGCCAGCAGGTTTCAACAAAGGCGGCCCGATGCCGCCGACATTGCGGATGACATCCGCCTGCCAGCGCCCTATGTCTGCGTCTACTCCCGCGTTGGCCCCGAAATCGGTTTCGATTTCGCAAGGCACGATGCCGCCGACAAAGATTTTAGAGCGTTCTTTGCGCGTCCAAGTGAGCGCGTGGGGCACTGACGGAGAGATGCGATGCCGGTCGAAATCGAACAGTTCATGTGCCGGACCGATAATTTCGGCGTGCTGATCCATGACCGCGAAAGCGGCCAGACCGCGATCATCGACGCGCCGGAGGAGCAGGCGATACTTGCAGCTATCAAGCGCACCGGCTGGACGCCGACGATGATCCTGACCACCCACCACCACATGGATCACGTCGAGGCCAACCTGGCCCTGAAGGAGCGCTTCAAGCTGCGCATTGTCGGGCCTGAGGCGGAGAAGGCAAAGATACCCGGCATCGACGAAACCGTCGAAGAGGGTTCGGTCATTCATCTCGGCGACGAGAGGATCGAGGTCATTGCCACGCCCGGGCATACGGCGGGCCATGTCTCCTATCATCTGCCGGCATCGAAAGTCGCCTTCACCGCCGACACGCTGTTTGCTCTGGGCTGCGGGCGGCTGTTCGAATGCAAGCCGCCGGTGATGTATGAATCGCTCAGGAAGCTCGCTGCCCTTCCGGCCGACACCGTCATCTATTGCGGCCATGAATATACACTGGCCAACGCCCGCTTCGCCTTGACGGTCGATCCAAGCAATTCGGCATTGAAGGAACGCACCAGGAAGATCGAATCCCTGCGTGCCGACAACAAGCCGACGCTGCCGACCACCATCGGCGAGGAATTGTCGACCAACCCGTTCCTGCGCTGGCACGACCCGGCAATCCGCAAGCATCTCGGCATGGAGAAGGCTGGCGATGTCGAGGTGTTCGCCGAGATTCGCAAGCGCAAGGACAATTTCTGATTTCCGGGAGACGAACGAACGGAACAGCCATGACCAATTCCGCCGAAATCATCGCCACGCTTGGAATGAAGCCGCATCCCGAAGGCGGCTGGTATGCGGAAACCTTTCGCGACGGCGAGGGGCGCGGCCATTCGACGGCGATCTATTTCCTGCTGGAGCAGGATCAGCTGTCGGCGTGGCACCGCGTCAAGGACGCCGCGGAAATCTGGCACTTCTACGCCGGCGCGCCGCTGGCGCTTTCTATGTGGGAGGAAGGCGGCCCGGCCGCCAATCAGGTCATAGAGCAGGTGCTTGGAAGCGAACTGGCCGCGGGCCAGCGGCCGCAGATCGTCGTGCCGGCGGGCTGGTGGCAGTCGGCGCGCAGCCTTGGCGAATGGACGCTGGTCGGCTGCACCGTGGCGCCAGGCTTCGATTTCGCGGCGTTCGAACTGGCCGAGCCGGGCTGGCAGCCGAAACGGTCCTAGCCGAGCAGGAAACCCAGGGTGATACCCAACTGTGCGGCGTAGTACAGCCCCCAGACGGCGTAACGCATCCACGTACGATGCCCCGATATGGCGGGCGCCAGGAACTTTTCGGCGGCCAGCAGCCCGTCGGACGCCATGAACAGGATGGCGCCGCCGATAACCCAGGCATTGTTCATGGTGAGCGCCGAAACGCCCATGGCCAGTATGGCCACGATGTAGACGCCGACGGGCACGCGCAGGTCGGGACCGACGCGACGCCACAGCACCACCAGCATGACGAGCGCGAACAAAGCCATCGCCACGGCGATTGCCGCGCGCCAGGGTTCGGCGCCGAGCAATCCGACGCCGCCGCCGGAGCGCAGGAACAGCGCGGTAAAAACCACATGCGCGGCGAGAAAACTTGCCAGCCCGCCAAGAAAGGCCTTTTCGCCGTCGCGCGATAGGAAGGCGTCGCCAATGGCGCTGAGCCCCAGCGCTCCGATCAGCAGCAACGGGCCGCCTTGCAGGAAGGCCAGCACGGCAAGCATTGCCACGGCCAGGGTCTTGGCCGCCGAGCGGGCGAGCCTCGGCGGCATTCCGAGCGCGAAAGCGTAGATCACCGCCGCCGCCAGAGAAAACACCAGCGTCGCATTGGCATTGGTGTCGATGCCACCCGGGAACGGCATCATGCCCCTGCTCCGCCAGTGGCCGGCCTGCGCAGGAACAACGATTTTGCCGCGAGTGCAGCGCCGCCGGTGATCAGCACGCAGGCAGCAAGGATGCGGAGCGATGGCTCGGCGACGCCGGCGGCAATCAGCACCAGCGTCGACAAGAGCGGCGCGGCATAGCTTGCCGCGCCCAGCACCTGGATGTTGCCGCGCTTGACGCCGATGTCCCAGGCATAGAAGGCCGCGCCCACCGGCATCAGGCCAAGGCCGAGCACCGCCAGCCACTGGCCGGCGCCTTGCGGCAGCACGGTCTGCTCCAGCGCCAGATGGCAGAGGAGCGAAAGCGCCGCCGTGGCGGCACAGAACCAGGTGACGACGCTGGTCGGCACCGAGGGGAAACGCCGCGATAGCAGCGAATAGGACGACCACAGCACGGCGCAGACGGCGGCCATGGCATAGCCGAATGCATAGCGCGCGTCGAAGGCGAGGCCGCCGCCCCTGGTGACGATCAGGAACGTGCCGGCAAGGCCGAGCAGTGCGCCGACGACATGGTTCCAGGTCAGGCGCTCACCCGGCATCAGCGCCGATCCCAGCACGATCAGCAGCGGCCAAAGATAGGCGATGAGACTCGCCTCCACCGCCGGCGCGTTGCGCAGCGCGGTGAAGTAGAAGAAGTGATAGCCGAACAGACCGGCAATGCCGATGACCCATACTTGCGGCGGTATCTTCTGGCTCTGGTCGGGCGCCGGCATGAACAGGCGTGCCACAAGGCCGACGCCGGTACCGATGGTGAAGGTGATCGCCGAAAGCAGGAAGGGCGGCACCTTGCCCGACGCATCCGTCAACAGGGCCAGCAGCGACCACATCGCGACCGCCGAGAAACCGATCAGTGTTGCGCGCCCCATGCCCCCTCCGGCGGCGCGCCACGGCGCCTAATTCACGGCCTCGAAACGGCCCGCGCTGATGGTCAGTGTGCCAATCTGCGTTCCGACCGTCGCGTGGATCGGCGCATATACGCCGGTTTGGCCAAGCGGTGCAAACGTCACCATCATGCGGCTGTGGTCCTTGAGATAGTTCAGCGCCTTGCGCCCCTTGCGATAGCCCGCGACCGGCTCGAAACCCATCCTGCAGGTGATCGTGTCGCCCTTGTAGCCGGGCACCGAGATCTTTCCCTTCGAATCATAGGTCAGCGTCAGGTCGGCACGCATCTCGCCGTCATAGAATTTCACCGTGCGCCCGCAGACCTGGTCGAGACTGTCGGCATGGATGACGGTGGCGGCCATGGGGTCGAGCACGGATTTCAGGTCGCTTGCGCCGAGCGCCACCCAATCCTTGGGGTCGCGTTTTCCCGGCGCCGGGATCACCTTGGTCGAGGTGACCGCATCGTTGGCAAAGCGGATATCGATCATCGACGCCTTCTTGCCCGACGTGTAGTCGGCACGGAATACCTGCGGCTGCATCTTCTGGCCTGAAATCGTGCCCTTGGACGAAATCGTGCCACGCGTATCGTCGAAAAGCTTGGCAAGGCCGGCGCTGCTGACGGTGCCGTCGATCTGGTAGGCGCCGTTCTCATAGCGGCTTGAGAATGTGGACTTGGCTATCGACAGGCCAAGGAATGACACGGTGTATTCGCCCTTGAACGATTGCGGTGAGGCGGCTGTCGCCGCCGTCGGCAACGCCAAGGCAAGCAACCCGATGAGAGCATGTGAAACACGAAGCATTCGCAGATCGATCCTCGATTTTTTCGGCCGGAGATTTGCAACGCCGGCTTGGCATGTCCCTGTCCGATCGCTTATAGGCGCAAATCCGGCGTTTATATGAAGTGCCCGTCATGCCCATGGGCGAGCCGGAGCTTGACGCACCGGCGAAATGCAACTATGGAACGCCAACTTTTTCCATAAGGCCGCCTGACCAGAACCGCGCGCCACCCGGCGTGGGCACAAAGGTTTGGCAAGTCCGAGAACTGAGGTTAGAACCATGTCCCGCACCTGCGAACTCACTGCCAAGGCAGTCATGTCCGGCAATAATGTGAGCCACGCCAACAACAAGACCAAGCGTCGCTTCCTGCCGAATCTCGTCAATGTGACGCTGATCTCGGAAGCGCTGAACCAGAATGTGCGCCTGCGCATCTCGGCCAACGCCCTGCGTTCGGTCGAACATCGCGGCGGCCTCGACGCTTTCCTGGCCAAGGCCGATGCCAAGGAACTGTCGCAGCGCGCGCGCCTGCTGAAGAAGCAGATCGCCAAGAAGCTGGCCGACCAGCCGGCCGCCTGATTTTCGGGCAACCTTTCCACGCATAGGCCGGAAATCGCTACGCGGTTGCCGGCCGTTTCGTTGAAAAGACTGACAATGGAGCGTGATCCGGCTTTCGGATGATGCTGCACTGGTTCCATTACCCAGGATAAAAAAATGACGTCCTTCTCGCGATACCTGCCCTTCGTGGTCGCCATGGCGCTCGTCGTCGTGGCGTCGAACATACTCGTGCAGTTCCCGATGCAGGGCCAGATCGGCGGCTTGTCTCTGGCTGACCTGCTGACCTGGGGCGCTTTCACCTACCCGTTCTCCTTCCTGGTCACCGACCTTGCCAACCGCCGATACGGTCCGGCCGTGGCGCGCAGGATCGTCTTTGTCGGCTTCATGACGGCGGTCGTCTGCTCGATCCTCGTGCCGCCCTTCCTCTTCCGCCATGGCCTGATCGAGTTCGACACCGCGGCTAGCCGGCTTGCGCGCATCGCCGCGGCTTCCGGCGCGGCATTCCTCACCGCGCAATTGCTCGACGTCACCGTGTTCAACCGGCTGCGCCGTCAGAGCTGGTGGCGCGCGCCGATCGTCGGCACGCTGGTCGGTTCGGTGTTCGACACGCTGGTGTTCTTCAGCATCGCTTTTTCGGCCGTTTTCGCATTCGCGGGGCCTAACGACAGTTTTGCGCTCGAGACCGCCCCGCTGATGGGCGTGTTCCATGTCGAAACGATGCGCTGGGTCTCCTGGGCGCTCGGCGACCTTAGTGTGAAGCTGATCATCGCCATCGTGGCGCTGATCCCCTACAGGCTGCTGGCCGCACGCTGGAACCAGCCGGCGATGGCAGCCTAGGCCATGATTCCGAAGGGAATCAGGCCGTGATCCCTTGGGTCCAGCTAGACTCTGCCAAGACACCCGACGGCCAGCAGGAACTTCGTCTCAAGCGGCGCGGCGCCGAATTCTCGATCATGCTGGGCACCAACGAGTTGATGAACAGCCGCCTCAGCGGCTCCGAGGAAGAGCTGGCGAAACTGTCTTGCCATCGGATTTCCAGCCATAGGCAGCCGCGGATCCTGATCGGCGGTCTCGGCATGGGTTTCACCTTGCGCGCCGCCCTCGCCGAACTGGGCGCGGACGCCAGCATCGTCGTCGCCGAACTGGTACCGGCTGTCGTCGCCTGGGCGCGCGGCCCGATGGCCGAGGTCTTTGCCGGCTCTCTCGACGATCCACGCGTCAGCATTCGTGAAGCCGATGTCGGCCAGCTGATACGATCGGAAGCGTCGAGCTATGACGCCATCCTGCTTGATGTCGACAACGGCCCCGAAGGCATCGTCCACAAGGGCAATGACGCGCTTTACAGCGCGGCCGGGCTCAGCGCCGCGCGGGCGACTCTCAAGCCGGGTGGCGTGCTGGCGGTCTGGTCGCAGGGGCCCGATGCCAGCTTCACCCGGCGGCTCGACCAGACCGGCTTTGCCGTCGAGGAGGTCAAGACACGCGCCAACGGCAAGCGCGGCGCGCGTCATGTCATCTGGATCGCCACCAAAGGGCCGCAACCAAGCCGATAGACATCCCTCGTTGCTGGAAGCCTTCGAGGCTTCGGCGTCACCTGAGGGTCAGCGAGAAACCGGCGGCGCTGTGGCTCTCGAAATAGGTCTTGAAGAGCGGCAGGTCGTTGGTGTTGGATCCCGGCGTGAAAAACCCTGACTCGCCTCCCTTCCCGGAACTGAGCTCGGGCGCATGGCCTTTCAACGCTGCCACGCTGTAGTCCACGGTAACGGAATCACCATTGTCGGCAAAGGAAATCGTGATCTTGCCGTCACCGTAGCTGATCGCCGCATCGTCGATCGAACGCCCTGCGAAGGTGATCGTTGTCTCGCCCTTGATGCGGACAAGGTCCTTGCCATCGCCGCGATCGAAGAAAACCGAAGCCTTGTCCGTGCCGGTGAGATCGATCGTGTCGTCACCGCGCCCACCCGATATGGCGCTGGCGGTACGCGCATTGATCACGATACTGTCGCTGCCGCTTCCACCGTCGACATGATCGACTGTGTTGGCCGCGATGGTGATTGCATCGTCGCCGTCATCTCCTGAGATGTAGGCGGCCTGAACGGCGGCGATATTGATGATGTCGGAGCCCTGGCCGCCCGATATCTCGGAGGCCCTTTTGCCGGCAGCGACAGTCAAGATATCGCGGCCTTCCCCACCGGAGATGCTGCGCGCGTCTACCCCGGCCGCGACCGTGACGATGTCATCTCCAGCATCACCGGTTATGTTGTCGACATTCTTCCCGGCCGCGACGCTAACCACATCGTTCCCGGACCCTCCCCAGATGCCGAATGCATTTCTTCCGGCTGCGACATTGAGAACGTCCTGGCCGTCATTGCCGCCGACGATGTAGACATCCCGTCCGGCGGCAATGTTGACGATGTCGTTGCCGGCGCCCGCGAAGATGCCTTGACCTTCAGGCACCACGACAGCGGTCTTGGCACCGACGGCATCCGATGCCGCCGTCGCGACGGACACCGCTTGGCCCTGCCAATAATCGGAGGTCGCGTCGCCCGTGGACACGAGATTGAGCCGATCGTTTCCATCCCCAAGCGAGATGTAGTTCAGCTGATCCTCATCCCCGGCCGAAGCAAGGTTGACAACGTCGTTGCCGGAGCCACCCTCGACCATCTTTGCATCGGCCGGCATGACAACCATCCAGCCCCTACTGGCGGAGGCTCCTTCGAGCAGCAGTTTGCTGATCCTTGCCATCGCATTCTTCTGCGAATTGTTGTCCACCAGCGCGCCGAGATCGTTGCCGAGTGCCGGGCTATTCGTTTTACCGGCATACTGGGGGTCACCGCCTTGCGCCAGTTTCAACACCTGCAAGGCCGTCTGTTGCCGAGATGTGGACAGGATAGGGGTCATCGATCCGAACCAGCTAGCGGACTTCAGGCAGGCGTCGCCGCGCTGAAACCTAGGATTGCAGGCCAATGTCGCGGATCGAGGTTAGCAAATTATGAATGAGGCACGGGCTAGCGGCTCGAGCCCCATATGGCGCGGGCTCAAGACTGGTGGAGAATGAATTCCAGGTAGAGATTGCGTTGCAGGATCGAGTGGTTGTCGTCGGAAACCAGCGACACCATCAGCGCGCCATCCTCGCGTGTCCAGACATCCAACCCCTCCATGTTGTCGATCTGGTAGCCCATGTCGGCTTCCATCAATACCGGGCCATCGGCGACAGCCCCCTTCTCGATACTCTCGCCGTGAATACGCCGCAGCCGCATCTTGACGCCGCCGGCCATCGAGAAGCTGCGCTCGAGCAGCAGCAGGTCGCCATTGGGCAGGAATGCGCCATCGGTGATGTCGAAGCTCCCGTCGCGCTTGACCGTGAATATCCCCTTCCCTGGCCCTTCGATGATGGCGGCGTAGACGTTTCCGGTACTGTCGAGGCTTCTTTCGGAGACAACAACCAGCGCCCCATGAAGACGTCCGTCAGCATTGGCCTGGGCAATGGTCTCGAAACCGCGATTCTGGCGAAGCTCCTGGGCAGGAATCAGGAAATCCAACTGCCGGAGCGGCGCTTTCATGTCGGCTGGATCGATCGTGTATTGGGCGACACGATGGTCACGCTCGAATCCCACTGTGGCGACGCCGTCCTTGACTGCGAGACTTTCGGCGTCGACCTGCCACTTCTGCGCGAACCCCTTGCCGGTCTCGTCGACCATCTGCTGCATGCGGAAATTCTGGATGCCGGACGGCCGCCCGTTCGCGTCGCGGGCCACGGTACCGAAGAACCAAAATCCGGTGTCGGCAACGCCGATGAAATCGCCACCCGGCTTCAGGAAACGGAAAGCCGACAGCGCGCCGAAATCGCGCGAGCGCGAGGTCATCTCCAGCCCGCCGACGAATTCGAACGGACCAAACCGGGTTTCAGGACGGCCAATATGGAATTCGGTGATCGGGCGAACCGAGATTTCGACCGGCTGGACGGCTACTGTGTCGGCGGCGAGCGCCGGCGCCAGGGCAATGCCGAGAAACAGGTTTGCGGCGCAGAACGCTAGCCGAAAGCCGCCACGCGAAAAAATCATCCCGCGCGTCGGATGCCGCCGCGCCGAGTCTCCCGCGTGCTTTCCTCGCCGAACAGCGAAGCCAGTTGCTCGGTCATCGCACCGGCCAATTCCTCGGCGTCGACGATGGTGACCGCACGGCGATAGTAGCGGGTGACGTCATGGCCGATGCCGATGGCCAGCAACTCGACCGGCGAGCGCGTCTCGATAAGCTCGATCACCGCGCGCAGATGCCGCTCAAGATAGTTGCCGGGATTGACCGACAGCGTCGAGTCGTCGACCGGCGCGCCGTCGGAGATCATCATGAGGATCTTGCGCTGTTCCGGCCGGGCGATCAGGCGATTGTGCGCCCACAGCAGGGCCTCGCCATCGATATTTTCCTTGAGCAGGCCCTCGCGCATCATCAGGCCGAGATTGCGCCGTGCCCGCCGCCACGGATGGTCGGCGGATTTGTAGATGATGTGGCGCAGATCGTTCAGCCGGCCCGGATTCGGCGGCTTGCCGTCCTTCAGCCACTTCTCGCGCGCCTGCCCGCCCTTCCAGGCACGGGTGGTGAAGCCGAGGATCTCGACCGAGACCCCGCAACGCTCAAGCGTGCGCGCCAGAATGTCGGCGCAGGTGGCGGCGACCGTGATAGGCCGGCCACGCATCGAGCCCGAATTGTCGAGCACCAGCGTCACCACCGTGTCGCGGAATTTCGTGTCGCGCTCCTGCTTGAAGGACAGCGGCTGCATCGGGTCGATGACGACGCGCACCAGTCGTGCCGGATCGAGATAGCCCTCTTCGAGATCGAAATCCCAGGAGCGGTTCTGCTGCGCCATCAGGCGGCGCTGCAGCCGGTTGGCCAGCCGGCCGACGACGCCGGACAGGTTGGCAAGCTGCTTGTCGAGAAAGGCGCGCAGCCGGTCCAGCTCTTCCTCTTCGCAAAGCTCCTCGGCGCCCACCGTCTCGTCGAAAGCGGTGGTAAAGACCTTGTAGTCGATGTCTTTCGGCAGATTGGCGAAGGGATTGTCGTTGCGGCGCGCCTCGCCGGGTGTTTCGGCGTCGGCGTCGTCATCGTCAGACAGATCGTCGGCGGTGGCATCCGAAGCCTCGGTCTCGGACGACTGCTCGTCGTCGGCCGAAGCCTCGGCATCCTCGGACTGCGACTGCTCGGAGCCGGAATCGTCCTCGCCGCCCTCCTCGCTCTGCTCCTCGCCCTGCGGCTGGTTCTCGTCATTGTCCTCGGAGTCTTCGGTCTCCTGGTCGTCGCCGAGTTCCTCGGCCATTTCCATGGAGGCGAGCATCTCGCGCACGACACGGGCGAACGCTTGCTGGTCCTCGAGCTTTCCGGCAAGACCGTCGAGATCGGCACCGGCCTTCTCCTCGACCCAGGGACGCCAGAGCTCCACCAACCGCTCGCCGCTTTTCGGCACGGAACGGCCGGTCAGCTTCTCGCGCACCATCAGCGCCAGCGCTTCCTCGATCGGCGCGTCGGCCTTGTCGCGGACGTCTGCAAGGTTTGCCTTGGTGTACTTGTCCTCGAGCATCGAGCCGATATTGTCGGCGACGCCCTGCATGGCGCGGCTGCCGATCGCCTCGACACGTGCCTGCTCGACCGCGTCGTAGATGGCGCGGGCCTGCTTGCCCTCGGGCGCGAGCTTGTTGTGGATGCGCGTGTCATGGCAGGCACGCTTCAGCGCCATGGAATCGCCAAGGCCGCGGGTGATGGCGATATCGGTCTTCGACGCCTTCTTGGGCAGTTCGGGCAAGCGCGCACGGCTGCCGGCCAATGCCGGCCTGTCCTTGGCGAAACCGACTTCCAGTTCCTTGTCACCGGCAATGGCGCGCATGCAAACGGTGACGGCGCGCTTGAAGCTGTCGGCTTCAGACCCCGTCTTCGACTTGTTGCGCGTGTTGTCGCCCGGACCTGCCATCGATTATTCCCTGGAGCGCGATGTTGCCCGAAAAGTCAAAGGACTTCCGGCATCCCGCTCTTACCCCAGCACGACGTTGGCGGCGCTCTCCGGCAAATCCTCGCCAAAGGCGCGCTGGTAGAACTCGGCCACCACCGAACGCTCCAACTCGTCGCACTTGTTGAGGAAGGTCAGCCGGAACGCCATGCCGACATTGCCGAAAATCTCGGCATTCTCGGCCCAGGTGATGACCGTGCGCGGGCTCATCACCGTCGACAGGTCGCCATTGATGAAAGCGGACCGCGTCATGTCGGCGACACGCACCATCTTGTTGACGATGTCCTTGCCCTTGCCATCGCGATAATGCTTGGCCTTGGCCAGCACGATGGCCACTTCATTGTCGTGCGGCAAATAATTCAGCGTGGTGACGATCGACCAGCGATCCATCTGCGCCTGGTTGATCTGCTGCGTGCCGTGGTAAAGGCCGGTGGTGTCGCCGAGGCCGACCGTGTTGGCGGTCGAGAAGAGGCGGAACGCCGGGTGCGGACGAATGACGCGGCTCTGGTCGAGAAGCGTCAGCCGGCCTGAGGATTCCAGCACGCGCTGGATCACGAACATCACGTCCGGACGGCCGGCGTCATACTCGTCGAAGCACAGCGCGACATTGTGCTGGTAGGCCCAGGGCAGGATGCCGTCGCGGAATTCGGTGACCTGCAGGCCGTCCTTGACGACGATGGCGTCCTTGCCCACGAGGTCGATACGGCTGACATGGCTGTCGAGGTTGACGCGTACGCACGGCCAGTTGAGGCGCGCGGCGACCTGTTCGATATGGGTCGACTTGCCGGTGCCGTGATAGCCCGACACCATGACGCGCCGGTTATAGGCAAAGCCGGCGAGGATCGCCATCGTCGTTGCCTTGTCGAACAGATAGTCCGGATCGATGTCCGGCACGTGCTCTGATGTCACCGAATAGGCCGGCACCACCATTTTGGACTCGAAACCGAATTTTTCCTTCACCGACACCGTCGTGTCGGGCAGGTTGGCGATATCGCGATCGACCTTGTTCATATCTCTCAACGTCTCCACGGGCGAAACGCCGAGTTTCGCCGGCAATCGATTTTGTTCGGGGGCGGTCTTAAAGCCTTTTCCAACCTTATGAAAGTTGGAAAACAGCCCAAACCCTAAGTTCGCTCAGCACAGGCCCGCCTGCTTGAGCACGCGATAGGCCTGAAGCACATCGCGGAACCGGTCTTCCGAACCTCTGTCTCCACCATTCGCATCCGGATGGTGGAGCTTCACCAGTTCCTTATAACGCGCCTTGATCTCCTTGCCAGTCGCCTTTGTATCAAGGCCAAGCGTTTCCAGCGCCTTGGCCTCAAGCGGCTTTGCCTTGCGCTCGCGCGCCTCGCGCGGATCCTTCGGTCCCTTGAACAGGTCGAACGGGTCGCGCATGCGGTTGTAATAGCCGGCGCGGCCGGAGCGCATCTGCGCCATATCGGGCGACGCCGCCCCGGGAGAGGTGCGCGTCGAGGCACCGTTGACGCCCATCTTCCAGGTCGGCCGGTGGCCGGTCATCGCTTCCTTCTGGAAACGCGCGACTTCGGTGTCAGGGACGCCGGAAAAATAGTTGAAGCCCTTGTTGTACTCGCGCACGTGGTCGAAGCAAAAGCGGAAATACTCGCCCTCCTTCATGCGCCCGACAGGCGCGCGATGGGTGCCGGCCTCCTTGCAGCCGTCCCACTGGCAGATTGGCGAATGCGACTTCACCTCCGCATCCTTGTCGGGGCGGACGCGAATCTTTTCGAAATATTTGGGGTACGGCTTCATCTCACCCATTTATGGGGCGTTCGCTGATGCGAAACAAGAATTGACATTTTCGCGTTGATCGCCCTAACCGCTGAATCGCGGCATAAAGCAGGCGACTGACGGATTTTGTCGCGGATCGCGGCGGCATTCCGGTCGCGCATATGTGGTGAAGGGAGTTGGCGATGTCCATACAGGCAACGATGGAAGACAAGCTGAAGAAGGCATTCTCGCCCGAACGGCTGGTCATCATCAACGAAAGCCATCTCCATGCCGGTCACCATCATCAGGACTCCGACCACCACGCAACCTATGACGGCACCGGTGAGACGCATTTCCGCGTCCGCATCGTCTCACCTGCCTTTGCCGGCATGAGCCGCATCGACCGCCACCGCTCCGTCAACGAATTGCTGGCGGACGAGTTGAAGGCAGGCGTGCACGCTCTGGCAATCGAGCCGGCGGCGCCGGGCGAAGCGACGCGCTGGTAGGTTGTCAGCCGGTCAGATCACCGCTTCGATCAGAAACGGCCCGCGCCTGGACAGTGCGCTGTCCAGCAGCGCGTCGAACCGTTCGCAGGTATCGGCGCGCGCCGCTTCCACGCCCATGCCTTTGGCCAGACTAACCCAGTCCAGCGCGGGATGGTCAAGGTCGAGCATTCGCCTGGCATTCTCGCCGATGGCGTTCACGCCGACATTGCGCATCTCGCCATGCAGGATCGCATACGTCCGGTTGGAAAAGACGATCGTCACAACGTCGAGATTTTCCCGGGCCTGCGTCCACAATCCCTGCACCGTGTACATGCCGCTGCCGTCGGCTTCGAGGTTGATCACCTTACGGTGAGGACAGGCGACCGCCGCTCCGGTCGCCATCGGAATGCCGCCGCCGATCGATCCACCCGTGCCCATCATGTAGTCATGCGGCGCGGCAAAGGCGGACAGCGCGAAGAAACGCCGCGCCGAAGTGACCGCCTCGTCGCATACGATCGCATCCGTGGGAAGCTTGCGCGCCACCGACAACGCGATCGCGTCATCCGTCAGCTTGCCGACCGGCGTTGCTTCGTCGGGAAAGGCGGTTGCGAACACTGTCTGTTGCGAAGGTTTGACGCCAAGCTCGTCGCGAAGCGCTTCCAGCGCCGTATGCAGGTCCTCGCCATGGCCTGCCAGCGTCAGCACCTCGCAGTCCTCGCGGGCGAGCCGGCCCGGCTTCCCGGGATAGGCAAAAAAGGCAACCGGCTCCCTTGCGCCGACCAGCACCAGCACGTCGATATACCTTAGCACCGCTATCGCGGCATCGACCGGATATGGGATGCGGGTCGGCGCCACGCGCCCGCGGCCGCGTTGCATGCGCGCGATCAGGACCTCGCTGAACAAGCGCACGCCAGCGGCCGCCGATATCTGGCCGGCGATGTCAAGCGCATCGGCCCGCGCCGCGCGTCCGCGAACGATCATGCCGACGCGCCCCGGAGCGGCACGGATAGCATCGGCAACCTTTCGCACAGCGTCCAGGTCCACCGCTGGCGGCAGCGGCAGGATGACCTTGCCCGGCGTGGCCGGGTCGGCGTCACCCCAGGCCGCGTCAGCCGGAAGGATCAGCGTCGTGACACCCGGCGGCGTGAGCGAAGCGCGAAAAGCCGCCTCGGTCGCCGGCTGCACATCGGCTGGACCCTCGATGCGGCGAACCCAATTCGACATCGGCGCCGCAAGCCCCTCTATATCGCTGGTGAGAGGAGCATCGAGCGGCAGATGATAGGACGCATGATCGCCGACAATGTTGATCATCGGCGTCCTTGCGCGCCGGGCGTTGTGCATGTTGGCGAGACCATTGGCCAGGCCCGGGCCGGTATGCAGCAGCGTCGCGGCGGGACGATCGGTCATGCGCGCATAGCCATCGGCAGCCCCGGTCACCACGCCCTCGAACAGCCCAAGCACGCAACGCATCTCAGGTTTGCGGTCGAGAGCGGCAACGAAGTGCATTTCCGACGTGCCGGGATTGGCGAAGCAGACATTCACTTCGTTGGCCAGCAGCACGTCACACAGGACATCGGCGCCATTCATGAAAACTCTCTCCCATCGACGACCAGCAGCAATTCCAGGAAGATTATCAAGCGGTTCTCCGCCCGGAATTGCGTCAAGACAAACAGATGCAGCCATTGCACCCGCGCGCAGCGCCACCGCAATATCCCGCCGACACTTTTGGTCTGATCCAGTGCCGTTGATGCCGGTGCCTTGCCTGGGAGAAGATCAGCCCACCGTCGATTTCAGGAACGCCAGCGCGGCCGCGGTCAGCGCGTCGCCATCCTTGCCGAAATCGCTGTTGATCGACATGTGGGTATAGGCGCTGCCGTCGAACAGCGTGACCTTGGTGCCCGTGGCCCGCAGCCGATCCGCGAAGGCCCTGGAGTCCTCGGCGCGCCCCGACGCCCCGGAATAAGCGATGAATGTCGGTGGATGTTTGCTGCCGTCGACATAGGTTGCCGGCGACAGGGCGGCCCATTGCGCCGGATCGGAAAAGACACGGGAATAGGCCCGAACCATGCCGCCATTCCTGGAAAGTGCGGCCAGGTCATAGGCCCTCGTATCGTCGAGAAGCAGCGCGGCCACGCCCGGCAACCCGCCGCGCATGCCGGTCAGCGCGACGAGATGGCAACCGGCCGAATGGCCCATCGCCACGACCCGGTTCGGATCCCCGCCATGTTGCGCGATGTTGCCCCGCACAAAGGCATAGGCCTTTTCGACGTCGCTGGCCTGCGTCGCCACATCGGCGTCCGGCAGCATGCGGTAGTCGATGGATACGAAGCAGAAGCCGTTGGCCAGCAGGAAGGCTGGCTTGTCATGAACCTGCGAACGCTTGCCGAATTCCCAGGCGCCGCCATGGACGAAGAACACCACAGGCAGGCCGCGCGCGCCATCGGGCGCATAGATATCGAGCTTTGCCGGCCCATAATCGAAGGTCTGTGGATACGGCTTGCCCATTGCCGCGAGCGCACCAATCGGCAGCAGCGTGGTCATGGACGCCAAAAGCAGCGTTCGCCTGTCGATCATCGTCGTCTCCCGGCCATGCCCCTTGCGAAAATGCACCTTGGCGCCGCGAAGTTCCAATGAATGATTTGTAACGTACCCGCCGTCGCCACTTATACGACGGGTCTTATCCTCAGCCTGGCGATGCGGTTCTTGTCGCGTTTCATGACGATGAAGCGCTTGCCGTGGAATGTGAACGCCTGTTTCTCGTCGGGGATCGACTGCGTTTCGTGGATCACCAGGCCGGCGATGGTCGTGGCTTCCTCGTCCGGCAGGTTCCAGTCGAGCGCCCGGTTGAGGTCGCGGATCGGCACCGTACCGTCGACGACGACCGAGCCATCCGCCTCCTGCTTGACGCCCTGTATGTCGACGTCGTGCTCGTCGGCGATCTCTCCGACGATCTCCTCGATGATGTCCTCCAGCGTCACCAACCCTTCGACCTCGCCATATTCGTCGACGACGACAGCGAAATGCGCCTTGCGGCGCAGGAAGGCGTTGAGCTGTTCCTGCAAGGTCGTGGTGTCCGGCACGAACCATGGCTTCGAGGCGATCTTCATCACATCGATCCGCGAGAAATCGTTGCCGACATCGTTCAGTGCCCGCAGCAGGTCCTTGGCGTGCAACACGCCGACGATGTTGTCGAGCGAGCCTCTCCACAGCGGCATGCGGGTGTGCGGGCTCTGCAGGATCTCGCGCACCACGGCTTCCGGCGGATTGTCGGCATTGACCGAGCGCATATTGGTGCGGTGGACCATGATGTCGGAGACTTCGAGTTCCGCGAGATCGAACAGGCCGCCGACACGGTCGCGATCCTCCCGGACAACCTGGCCGTCGCGGCGGAAATCGTCGACAGCGCCGCGCAATTCGTCCTGGGTCGATCGCTGCGGCTCGATACGCGTAAGCTGGTAGCCGAACATGGCGAGAAGCTCCTCACGCATGACCATGGCCGCCACACCAACGACCGCAAGAGCAACAACGACGATCCAGCCCGTCTCGTTCATCCCGGACGGCTCTGCTGGCCCGGACGGCTCTGCTGGCCCGGGCGGCTGCCATGCTGGCCCGGATGGTTTTCCTTCAGGAAAGACAGCACTTCGGAAGCGGGCACATCCTTGGCGATGAAGGACTGGCCGATGCCGCGCGTCAGGATGAAGGTCAGCGCGCCGCGCGACACCTTCTTGTCCTGGGTGATGAAGGACAGCAACGCCTCGGCGTCCGGCAGATCGCCGGGAATATCGGCCATGCGCCACGGCAGGCCGACGGCGCGCAGATGCGCCTCGACCCGCGCCGCGTCGTCAGGACTGGCCAGGTTGAGCCGCGATGAAAAACGATGCGCCAGCGCCATGCCGATCGCCACGCCCTCGCCGTGGACGAGCCGGGCGCCGTCATACTGCGTGGCGGCCTCCAGCGCATGGCCAAAGGTGTGGCCGAGATTGAGCAGCGCCCGGTCCCCGGTCTCGAACTCGTCACGGGCGACGACATCGGCCTTGGCGCGGCAGGCCTCGGCGATGGCTTCGACACGCTCCGGCCCGCCGGCGAATACTTTTGACCAGTTCTGCTCCAGCCAGGCGAAGAAATCGGGACGGTCGATGAGGCCGTATTTGGCGAGTTCGGCGTAACCGGCGCGGAATTCGCGGATCGGCAGCGTGTCGAGAACGTCGGTATCGGCCAGCACCAGCTTGGGCTGGAGAAAGACGCCGACGAGATTCTTGCCGCGCGGGCTGTTGATGCCGGTCTTGCCGCCGACCGAGGAATCGACCTGCGCCAGCAGCGAAGTCGGTATCTGCACGAAATTCATGCCGCGTCGCACGATGCCGGCGGCAAAGCCGGTGAGGTCGCCGATGACCCCGCCGCCCAGCGCGATGACGACATCGCCACGCTCCAGTCTGGCCGCCAGAATGCCATCGACCACCTCCTCGAGATGGGCGAAACTCTTGGTCTTCTCGCCCGGCGGCATCGTGATGACGGCAGGCGTGATGCCACCCTTCTCAAGTCCGGCCTTCAGCGTCTCGAGATGCGCGGCGGCAACGTTGTCGTCTGTCACGACAGCGGCCCGCGTGCCAGGCAGGCGGCGCGCAATCTCGGCGCCGGCGCGTGACAGCAATCCAGAGCCGATCAATATGTCGTACGCCCGATCGCCCAACCCGACTTCGACGACGACTGGCGCGGCTTCGCTCATGACTCGACCTCGCCAGTGGCAGGGATTTCGGCAACGCCGAGATGACCGCAAAGCGCGTTGACCACCTCGGCAGCGATGACCTCCTTGCGGTCGTCGCGGGTCGGCACGGTGACATCGGCGACGGCATAGACCGGATAGCGCTCGGCCATCAGCCGTTCCAGCACGGCGCGGGGATCGGCGCTCTTCAACAGCGGCCTGTTCTGCTTCTTGGAAACCCGTTCCATCAGCAGGTCGAGTTCCGCCTTCAGCCACACCGAGACGCCGTGGCCGGCGATGGCCTCGCGCGTCTGCGCATTCATGAAGGCGCCTCCGCCGGTCGACAGCACCTGCGGACCGTTTTCCAGCACGCGCAGGATGACCCGTTGCTCCAGCGCCCGAAACTCGGTTTCGCCATAGCGCTCGAACAGCTCCGGAACCGTCATGCGCGACACGCTTTCGATCTCATGGTCGCTGTCGAGGAAGGGCAGCGACAGCATTGTCGCCACCTTGCGGCCGATCGCGGTCTTGCCGGCGCCCATCAGGCCGACAAAGACAATGGAACGGCTGCCCAGCCGGCCGAGCAGCGCGGCATGGCTCTCGCCAGGAGGATTTGCTGGTAGCGCGTTCATACGGGCCCTCTTTGCCGGCGTATCGACATCAAAAGCCTGTTTGCGTCAAGCGTCGTGCTGGCCACGCTTCTTCCTTGAATTGGCCGGATTGGCGTCCCATAAGGGCACAGGGTTTGGAAACACAGAACAAGAAGACGGGCGAAGATTGATGCCGACACTGTTCCGCTTTGTCGTGACAATAGCGATTCTGGCCGGCATTGCCTATGGCACGATGTTCGCGCTGGCCATGTTCGTCGAGCCCAAAAAGGCGGAAATGAGCGTGCGCATCCCGCCGGAAAAGCTGAATCCCAAGAAAAGCTGACAAAGAAGAACTGACCCCGAAGAAATGAACAGCGCCGCCCGCATTGAAGCCTTCCTGGAGATGATGAGCGCCGAGCGGGGCGCTGCCGAAAACACGCTGTCCTCCTATCGCCGTGACCTCGAAGACGCTTCGCAAGAGATCAAGGGCGGACTGGCCGGCGCTGGCGCCGCCGATATCCGCGCCTATCTCGACGATGTCGCCGCGCGCGGTTTCGCCGCCACCTCTCAGGCGCGCAAACTCTCGGCGATCCGGCAATTCTTCAAGTTCCTTTATGCCGAGGGCCTGCGCGGCGACGATCCGACCGGCACGCTGGACAGCCCGAAAAAGGGCAGGCCGCTGCCAAAGACCATGAGCGAGGCCGATACCGGCCGGTTGATCGACCGTGCCGCGGCCGAAGCCGGCGATGCCTCCCTGAGCAACGGCGACAGCCTGGCGGCCCTGCGCCTGCACGCTCTGGTGGAAGTGCTCTATGCCACGGGTCTTCGCGTTTCCGAGCTGGTCGGCCTGCCGGTGACGGTGGCCCAGCGCGACGACCGCTTCTTCATGGTGCGCGGCAAGGGCGACAAGGAACGCATGGTGCCGCTCTCGGCCAAGGCGCGCGTCGCGATGCGGGCGTGGCTGGCGGCGCGCGCCACGATACCGGCCTTCGCCAGCAGCCCGTTTCTGTTTCCGGCCGCGTCCGACAGCGGTTTTCTATCCCGCCAGGTTTTCGCCCGCGACCTGAAGGGGCTGGCCGCCAGGGCCGGCATCGCGGCAGCCAGGATATCGCCGCACGTGCTGCGCCACGCCTTCGCCAGCCATCTCCTGCAGAACGGCGCCGATCTGCGCGCGGTGCAGCAATTGCTTGGCCATGCCGACATTTCGACGACCCAGATTTACACCCATGTGCTGGAGGAACGGCTGGTGCGGCTGGTCAACGATCATCATCCGCTTGCCGACTAGACCTCATATCGCTATGTGAGGGCGACGTTCCACCGCTCGGAACCGCCAATTTCAGGTTCCTACAATCCATTGACTTCCGGCGTATCGGTCCGCTCAAGAATGTACAATTACCTCGATTTCGAAAAACCGGTCCAGGATCTTGAGGGCAAGATCCTCGAGTTGAAGAAGCTTGCCGAGAACGGCGAGGCCGTCGATGTCGGCGACGAGATCAGCCGTCTCGAGAAGCGTTCGCGCGATGCCCTTCGCGATGCCTACAAGGCGCTGACGCCATGGCAGAAGGTGCAGGTGGCGCGCCATCCCGACAGGCCGCACTGCGTCGACTACATCAAGGGACTGTTCACCGATTTCACGCCGCTGGCCGGCGACCGCAATTTCGGCGAGGACCAGGCGATCGTCGGCGGTTTCGCCCGCTTCCGTGGCGAGCCGGTGGCGGTGATCGGCCAGGAAAAGGGCTCGGACACCGCCAGCCGCCTGAAGCACAATTTCGGTTCCGTGCGACCCGAGGGCTATCGCAAGGCGGTGCGGCTGATGGAACTGGCCGACCGCTTCAAGATCCCGCTCCTGACGCTGGTCGACACGGCCGGCGCCTATCCCGGTGTCAACGCCGAAGAGCGCGGACAGGCGGAAGCCATCGCCCGCTCGACCTCGACCTGCCTCAGCCTGAAAGTGCCGTCGATTTCGGTGATCATCGGCGAAGGCGGTTCTGGCGGGGCGATCGCCATCGCCACCGCCAATCGCGTCTACATGCTTGAACATGCCATCTATTCGGTGATCTCGCCGGAAGGTGCTGCCTCCATCCTGTGGCGCGACACCACAAGATCGAAGGACGCGGCGACCAACATGAAGATCACCGCGCAGGATCTGCTGGAATTGAAGGTCATCGACGCCATCATTCCCGAACCGCTCGGCGGCGCCCACCGTGGCGCGGAAACCGTGATTGCCACGACCGGCGACCTTATCGCCAAGACGATGAAGGAGTTTGGCGGTGCCAACGTGGATTTCCGCGAGCAGCGCCGCGAGAAATATCTGGCAATGGGGCGCAGCCTCTAGGCATTTCCGACTACCGTGAAACGACGGCAGCGCAGCCTGGCATGGTAACGGCGTTGCACCGCGATGCAATCTCCAGTCCAATGACGAATCACAGGCTCCGCCGCAATGTGGCGGCGTGGCGCGATTCCGCCACAAAAATGCCGCCCCATTCGGCTCAATGGGTTTAGCGTCAGGGACAGGGTGGCGCTTGCGGTAAGGATTTTTCAAGGTTAACGAGCTTAGGGTCGTTAACCTTCAGTGAAGCAGCCGCGGTCTCAAAGCCATGGCGCCAGACAAGAGACGATACCGATATCCATGCTCGCCAAGCTTGCCCGCACCGGAATCCTGATCGCCGCGCTCGGCGTCGCCGGCTGCAACGATTCCTCGATGAAGGATTTCGCCCCCGAGGCCAACAAGCCGTTGCCGGACAAGATTCTGGCCGACATGAAGGCCAAGGGAATGGTCCGCACCTCTTCGGTGATGGCGCGCATCTTCAAGGAAGAGGGCAAGCTCGAGATATGGAAGGCCAAGACCAACGGCCGCTACGACATGGTCGCCAGCTACGACATCTGCAAATGGTCGGGCAAGCTCGGGCCGAAATACACCGAAGGTGACCGCCAGGCGCCCGAGGGCTTCTACACGGTGCGGCCGTCGCAGATGAATCCGCGTTCGAACTACCATCTGTCGTTCAACATCGGCTTCCCCAACGACTACGACCGCGCCAACGGGCGCACTGGCCAGAACCTCATGGTGCACGGCGCATGCTCGTCATCGGGCTGCTATTCGATGACCGACGCGCAGATCGAACAGATCTACGCTTTCGGCCGCGACGCTTTCCAGGGCGGGCAGACCGAGTTCCAGGTCCAGGCTTTTCCGTTCCGCATGACCGCCGCCAACATGGCGCGCTATCGCAACGATCCGAATTACGAATTCTGGAAGATGCTGAAGGTCGGCTACGACAATTTCGAGGTCACCAAGGTGCCGCCGAAGGTCGATGTCTGCGAGAAGAAATACGTCTTCAACCAGGTCGCCGCCGATGGCCAGACCTTCAACCCGACCGGCACATGCCCGGCAATGACGCAGCCCGATTCCCTGAAGTCGGCCTTCGCCAGCTATGAGAAGAGCTATGACGTGGCGTTCAACGCCGCCGTCAAGTCCAGCACGCCCGCCCCCAAGCCGACGATCGCCGGCATCAAGGAAGCGGCCATCGTGTCGGACTGGAGCAAGCGCCGGGCGCGCGGCGAGCGCGTGCCGATCGAACCGCCATCCCTCAATCCTGACGGATCGGTGAGCGAGACAGCGCGCATGGGCCGCATCGATTCGCCGGCCGGCCGCAAGATGGCGGCACTCGACGCGGAGAAGGCCGCCAAGAAGAAGGCCGAGGAGCAGAGGCTCGCGGCAATAGAGGCGGCCAAGGCCGCCAAGGAAGCCGCCAAGGCACAAGCCCTTGCCGAGAAGGAAGCGGCCAAGGCGGCCAAGGAAGCACCGGTCGCTACCGCCACCATCGCTGCGCCATCGGATGGCGCGCCAGTGGCTGAGACGCAGGCGGCGAGTGCCGACGAGAGCCGGGTGACGAAGCTGAAGAACAAGCTGCTCGGCATGTTCGGCGGCTGAAGGCTATCGCGTTGGCAGCGGATGGCATCTACGACCTCAAGGGGCTGAACTGCCCCTTGCCCGTGCTCAAGGCAAAGAAGCGCCTTGCCGGCATGCGACCGGGCAGCCGGCTTTGGCTCGAGACCACCGACCCGCTCGCGGTTATCGATATTCCCGCCTTCTGTGCGGACAGCGGCCATCAATTGATCGAAACGGCATCGGTATCGGGCGGACACCGTTTTCTGGTCGAGCGCGGCGACCGGCAATCGTAGAGTTCAACGCCCGGCAATCGCCAGCGGATTGCTTTCCAGCGCCGCGCGGTCGGGTGTGTCGATCGACGGCCGGTTGGTGAAGGCGGCAAACAGCCGCCGCACATAGTCTTCAGGCATGTCGAGCGTGATCAGCACCAGCCTTGTGCCACGTTGGCCGTCCGGCCAGGATGGCAGCCGTGCCGGCGGATGCAGGATCTTCTGCACGCCATGCACCACCAGCGGCCGCGACGGGTCTTCGCGCAGCTCGATGATGCCCTTCATGCGCAGCAGGCGCTCGCCATGCGCCGAGCGCAGCAGGTCGAGGAACATTTCAATGGCCGAAAACGGCACTGGTCCGTCATGCACAAGCGAATAGGAGCGCACCCTGGAATCGTGCCGGTGTGCATCATGATCGTGATCGCCGGCATGGTGCTGGTGATGATCGTGAGCCGCTTCCTCGCCCAGCCAGCGCCGAACATCGGCGGATTTGGTCGCCGGATTGTAGAGGCCGCAATCGAATAGCGCCGCCACGCCTGTTTTCGTATCGCCTGCATCGAGCACCTCGGCGCCCGGATTGAGCTGCCGCAACCTGACACTCAAGGTCTCGACATCCGCGGGATCATCCACCAGGTCGGCTTTCGTCAGCACGATGCGGTCGGCAACCGCAACCTGCTTCACCGCCTCGACATGGGTGTCGAGCGTTGCATTGCCGTTGACGGCGTCGACCAGCGTGATGACCCCGTCGAGCCGGAAGGCCTGCACAAGCGCCGGATGCGCCATGATCGACTGGAGCACCGGCGCCGGGTCCGCCAGCCCCGTGGTTTCGACGACGACGCGGGCGAGACGGGCGATGCGCCCGGTCTGCAGGCGATCGACGAGATCGGCCAGCGTGTCGACCAGTTCGCCACGCACCGTGCAGCAGAGACAGCCGTCCGAAAGCTGGATGATGCCGTCGGAAGCCTGCTCGACCAGCAGATGGTCGATCGCCACCTCGCCGAACTCGTTGATGATGACCGCCGTATCGGCCAGCGCCGGGTCCTTGAGCAGGCGATTGAGCAGCGTCGTCTTGCCCGCGCCGAGAAAGCCGGTCAGCACCGAGACAGGTATCGGAAAGACAGTGTTCATCGGCATTTGTCGCGCCGTTTCAATTCTTGGCCGGCTGGTCGCCCTGCACCGCGACGGCGCCCGAGACGATCGGATCGGCACCGGCCGGTGCCGGCCTGTCGGGCCGCCAGCTTGGAAGCGGCACATCGGCGTATTCCTGGCTGGATTGGGCAAGCAGCGCCTTCGGCGCCGGGCCGGTCGCGCCGCCGAGACCGACGGCGACCAGCGTCGGCGCATGGTCGAGTTTTTGCTGGTACACCGACTTCGGCGCATCCTTCTTGGCGACCGGCGGCGGTGCTTCCGACTGCTCTTCCGCGGTCTTCTTCTTGCAGATCTCATCCTGCATGTCGTTGACCGCGAGCGTGTCGCCGTAAGGCGCCAGCGTGGCGATGGTGGCCGAACCGGCGGTCGGTGTTGCAAAGCCCTCGTCGAGCAGTCTGGCGGCGGCCTCCGCCCGGCTGACGGCGGATTTTTCTCCGAGCACGACGGCGACCAGCGTGCGCCCGTTGCGCGTAGCCGACCCGATCATGTTGAAACCCGAAGAGCAGACGAAGCCTGTCTTCATGCCGTCGGCGCCCGGATAGCGACCCACCAGCAAGTTGTAGTTCGGGATCGCCTTCTTGCCGACGGCGAGACCCTCGATCGAGAACCACGGCGCATATTGCGGGAAATCACGGCGCAGGGCGATCACGAGAACCGCGAGATCGCGCGCCGTCGTGTACTGGTCCGGTGAAAACAGGCCGTTCGGGTTGACGAAATGCGTGCCTGTCATGCCGAGCCGCTGCGCCTCGGCATTCATGCGATCGGCGAAGGCCGACTGCGAACCGCCGACATTCTCGCCCACGGCCATGGCAATGTCGTTGGCCGATTTGACCAGCATCATCTTCAGCGCATTGTCGAGCCGCATGACCGAACCCGGCTTGAACCCCATCTTGCTCGGGGGTTCGGCGGCGGAGTGCTTTGTCACCTTGATCGGCGAATCAAGCTGGACCTCACCGGCAGCGATGGCGCGAAACGTTACATAGGCCGTCATCAACTTGCTAAGCGACGCCGGATACCAGCGCTCGAAGGCATCCTGGTGCTGGATGATCTTGCCGCTGTTCAAGTCGAACAGGATAACCGGATTGGCCTGCGCCGACCCGACAAGTGCCGTCAGCGCGACTGCGCCAGCGAACAATGGTTTGAGGAAATGCCTGTGCCACATGGTGAAATCCGAAATCGCCTCTTGCCGTAGTCGCCCCTGGCTCCGTAAGATTTCGTTACCGGATGGCCAGCATAGTGGATCCACCCTCTCGGAATCCGTTGTTGCGGTGCTATTTACCCTATGTGACGTCAACATGGCAAAGTGCCTGCCGATCACGATTACAAAGTGGCAGCCGGAAACCGGCCTGCTCCAACAGTGAGATTGAACAATGCCAATCCTGAACCGCGCCGCTGAAATGCAGGACGAAGTTGCCGGCTGGCGCCGCCATATTCACCAGACGCCGGAACTGAACTTCGATGTTTTCAAGACCGCGGCCTTTGTCACCGAGAAGCTGAAGGAATTCGGCTGCGATGACGTGGTGACCGGACTTGGCAAGACCGGCGTCGTCGGCGTCATCCACGGCCGCCGGGGCAAGGGTGCGACCATTGGCCTGCGTGCCGACATGGACGCGCTGCCGCTCAGCGAAATCACCGGGAAACCCTATGCCTCGACCATCCCGGGCAAGATGCATGCGTGCGGCCATGACGGCCACACAGCGATGCTGCTGGGCGCCGCGAAATATCTGGCCGAGACGCGCAATTTCGCCGGCTCGGTCGCGGTGATCTTCCAGCCGGCCGAAGAGGGCGGCGGCGGCGGCAATGAAATGGTCAAGGACGGCATGATGGAGCGCTTCGGCATCGGCAAGGTGTTCGGCATGCACAACATGCCGGGCCTCCCGGTCGGCCAGTTCGCCATTCGTCCAGGCCCGATCATGGCGGCGACCGCCGAATTCACCATCACCGTCAATGGCCGGGGTGGTCACGCGGCCATGCCGCACGGCACGATCGACCCGATCGTCATCACCAGCCAGTTGGTAGGCGCGCTGCAGACCATTGCCTCGCGCAGCACGGATCCGGTCGAGGCCGTGGTGGTGTCGGTGACGAAATTCCATGCCGGCGATGCCTACAACATCATTCCCGAATCGGCCGAGATTGCCGGAACCGTGCGCACCTTGAAGAAGGAAATCGCCAAGAAGGCGGAAGAGCGCATCCGCGCCATCTGCGCCGGCCTCGGCTCCGCGTTCGGTGCGAAGGTCGAAGTCGATTTCCAGTCGAACTACCCTGTAACCTTCAACCACGCGGACGAGACGGTCTTTGCAGGTGATGTCGCTGCCGTCGTCGCCGGCGACAGCCATGTCCACCGCGCCATCCAGCCTGTCATGGGCGGCGAGGATTTCTCCTACATGCTGGAAGCCCGGCCGGGCGCCTTCATCTTTATCGGCAATGGCGACACGGCCGGCCTTCACAACCCGGCCTACGATTTCAACGACGAGACCATTCCGCACGGCATGAGCTACTGGGTAAAGCTGGCGGAGACAGCGCTGGCCGCTTGATGCTGGCGGCCAAAGAGCTGGCCGAATTGCGTTCGGCCGGCTCTTGGCGAAACGATCCGAAGCGGCTATGTGTCGGGCCGCGTGGTCCCGTAGCTCAGTAGGATAGAGCGGCAGATTCCTAATCTGTAGGTCACAGGTTCGATTCCTGTCGGGATCACCACGCTCACAATGACAGCCGCTGTGCCGCAACAGTCACGGTACAGAACCGAAGCCCTACCGAGGTTTGTCGCTCGGCGTCCATTTGAAGTGATCGCCATCTTTCTCGATGTAGCCGATGCCCGGGAACGGGAAGTGTGGCGCGAAGATCAACTCATGGTCCTTCGCCAGCACGGCTAGTGTCTTTGCCCTGTTCTGCTCGGCCTCCGGCTTGTCGCCGTCGAAGGCCAAGGCCCAATCCGGCTTGGCAAGCGAAATGATTGAACTGTGCGCCGTATCGCCAATATCGAAAAGACGTTCTTTCCCGGATTCGATCTGATAGCCGACATGGCCGGGTGTATGACCCTTGAGCGCTACCGAGATGATGCCGGGTGCAACCTGGGCGCCGGCCTTGAACGGCTTCACGTGGTCGGCGATCACCTTGACGATATCAGCCACGCCGGTGTTGGACTTGGCAAAATCCCATTCGGCGTCCGACATCCGTATCGTGGCATTGGGGAAAGCCAGTTTGCCATCCTTGACCAGCCCGCCGATGTGATCGGGGTGAGAATGGGTAATCAAGACCTCGTTGACGTCAGCGGGTTTGACGCCAGCTTTCCCCAGACTGTCCTGGAGCGCTCCACCGGTTCCTGTATCAATCAGGATAACACGGTCCTTGGACTTCACGAGTAGGGCGTCGACGCTCAAGGTGATGACATCGGTGGGAGCACCCGCAGCCTTGAGCACATCACTGACTTCCGCGGGACTATGATCGAGCCCGAATGTCTTGCCGTCGTTGGGTTTGACGAACTGGGCATCGTGCAGGGCGATAATGTCGAGCTTGCCAAGCTTGAACGACTTGGCATCCGGCTGCTGCGCCGGCATCTGCGCCATCGCAAGGCCTTGATGGGCTAACATCAAAGCTGTCACGGTCGTCAGCCTTGCCGCGGAACTGAGCCTTGTCATACGAACTTCCCTTGACTTGAGTGCCCTCGCTGCGACAGACGGTTGGCCCGCTCTCATCGCAAGTTCACCAGCGGATATAGGCGCCCACGACGTTCCGGCAACAGTATTGTCGGCAGCTCGCTCATCTCGTCATGCGATTTGGCTTGGCCCCGCCCTTGGCACGGGCCTCCGGCGGATCAATCCGTGTCCTGAACCTGGACCATTTCTTGGGGGTCCGGATCGACCAGCACCGGTCTCGCTCGTCCGTGACTTCTCGAAGCTCTACCCTGTCTTCAGGTCTTGCGCCGACGTGTCCGCCATCAGACAGAAACTTGATCGGATCAGGTGACTGGTTCGGGGTCGCGCTTACTTCACGCGCCTCTTTTCGAGTTTCCGCGCCAGCGTTCGCCGATGCATGCCCAGCCGCCGCGCCGTCTCCGAGATGTTGAAGTCGGTATCGACCAGCGTTTCGTGGATACGCTCCCATTCGAGGTTCTTGATCGACGTCGGCCGTTCCGTGAGCGGCACGGACGCATCGCCCTCGACCTGACCGAAAGCAGCCTCGATGTCGTCGGTGTTAGCGGGCTTGGCGAGATACTGGCAGGCGCCGAGCTTGATCGCTTCGACCGCCGTGGCGATGCTTGCAAAGCCCGTCAGCACGACGATACGCATTTCAGGGTCATGCTCGTGCAGAGCCTTGACGCATTCGAGGCCCGAGCCGCCGGCGATTTTGAGATCCACCACCGCATATCGGAACGCAACCGTACCGATCAGCCCCAGCACCCCATCGACGCTCCGGCAGGTATGCGTATCGTAGTCGCGCCGTTCGAAAGACCGGCGCAGCGCATTTGCGAAGGCGACGTCGTCCTCCACGATCAAGAGCGAGCGTTTAGTCGGCATTGTGCCCTCCTGGAGACAGCGCAGCCAGCGGCAGATGCAACGTGACCGAAGCTCCCCCCTCGGATCTGTTTCTTACGGTGACGGTACCCCCAAGCTTGCGGATGACGTTGACGACAAGGAACAGGCCAAGCCCGCTGCCGGGCCGGTTCTTGGTGGAACTGTAGGGCTTGCCGAATTCGGCAAGCATGGCCTCATCGAACCCCGGTCCCGTGTCGACGGCTTCGATGATGAGATCGTCGGCGCGGCGGCTGACGATCAACCCGACCCATTGAGGCGACGCTTCGAGCGCATTGTCCAGCACATTGAACATCACCTGCTTGAGCGCGGGGTCGGAGACGATCTCCTGGTTGGTGCCGAAACGTTTGGTATAGTCGAAACCCTGCGGCAGCCGGGTCGACTTCCATTCGGTCACCAGTTCCGACAGGAAGGCGTCGACCGAGGTCCGGACAGTCCCCTCGCCGCGCAGTTCACCCGACGACATCAGGATGCCCGAGACGATCTTCTTGCAGCGATCCAGCTGGCCCTGCATTTCACGGATTTCCTGCGCCAGATCCGGGTCCGCCTTCAGGGCCGGCATGCGCTGCCAGTCGTTGAGGATGACCGAAAGCGTGGCCAGCGGCGTGCCAAGCTCATGCGCGGCGCCCGAGGCGAGCAGGCCCATCCTGACGATATGATCCTCTTCCGCCGATTGCTGACGCAGGTCGGCCAAATGCGCGTCACGGGTGCGAATGTTGTGCTGGACCCTGGTGATGAACAGCACCAGAAGCGTGGCCGCGAGCACAAAGCATATGAACATGCCCTGGATGTGCAGGCTGAACAGCCCCGCGTCATGCGTATGCGGCAGGTTGATCTCGCGGTAGAAGGTTGTCAGAGCGATGAAACAAGCGCTGGCAATCAGGACCAGCGCCCAGACCGACCAGGTTTCCAGCAGCACCGCGCCCAGGATGACCTGGAGCAGATATAGCGAAATAAAGGGGTTGGACGCGCCGCCGCTTAGATAAAGCTGCACTGTCAAGGCGGCGACATCGAGCAGCAGGCCGAGGAACAATTCGGTGTTGGTGATCGCATCCTGGCTGGCGTGCCGGCGCAGGCTGGCGATGTTGAGCGCGATCAGCAGCAGGATCACCACGGCCATCGGCAACAGCGGCAGGCCGATGCCAAGCGCATAGCGGACAAACAGGATCGTCACGATCTGCCCGCCGACCGCGATCCAGCGCAGCTGGATCAGAAGCAGGAAATTCTGCTTGTTGGTCTTGTCGTGCAGGGTCATGCCCCCGGCAGGTCCCCGGCCCTGGCTGAGCATGTCACTCAGGCGGTCGTGCGATCCAGGCGCTGGCTGAGCCTGAGCGCCAGAAGTGTGCAGGCCGCCCCCGACAACAGATAGGCGCCTGACGAGATCAGCCCGAAATGGGCCGACAGGAACAGAGCGACGATGGGCGCGAAGCCGGCGCCGAACAGCCAGGCGAGATCCGACGTCAGCGCGGCGCCCGTATAGCGATAGGTCCTGGAGAAGTTCGAGGCGAGCGCCCCGGAAGACTGACCGAACGACAGGCCGAGCAGGACGAAGCCCAGCACCATGAAGATGGACTCGCCAACGAAACCGCCGTCGAGCAGCTGTGGCGCGAAGCCGCTGAACGCGGCAATGGCCACGGCCGAACCGCCCAGCAGCGGCCAGCGCCCGACGCGATCGGCGACAAAACCCGAGACGGCGATTGCCGCAAGGCCGAAGAAAGCCCCGATCGTCTCGATGACAAGGAACCGTGCCGGTCCTTCACGGGTAAACAGGAAGATCCAGGACAACGGAAACACCGTGACCATGTGGAACAGGGCAAAGCTTGCCAGCGGTGCGAAGGCGCCAAGCACGACAGTGCGCCCTTCCGCGCGCAATGTGTCGCTCACCGAGGTCGGCTCGAGTTCCTGGCCTTCGAACAGCTTTGTGTATTCCGGCGCCATGACGATGCGCAGACGCGCGAACAGGGCCACGACATTGATGGCGAAGGCGACGAAGAACGGGTAGCGCCAGCCCCAGCTGAAGAAGTCTTCCGCCGAGAGATTGCCGACGAAGTAGGCAAACAGGGAACTGGCGACGATCAGTCCCAGCGGTGCGCCGAGCTGCGGGATCATCGCATACCAGCCACGGCGGTTTTCCGGCGCATTCAGCGCCAGCAGCGAGGCAAGGCCGTCCCACGTTCCGCCCAGCGCCAGTCCCTGGCCGATGCGGAACATGGCCAGCAGCCAGGCCGATGCCGAGCCGATGCTCTCATAACCCGGCACGAAGGCGATCGCCACGGTCGAGGTCCCCAGCAGGAACAGGGCGATGGTGAGCCTGGCGCTGCGGCCAAAGGCGCGATCGACCGTAATGAAGATGGTTGTGCCGATCGGCCGAGCGATGAAGGCGAGCGCGAAGATGCCGAACGAATACAGCGTCCCCGTCAACGGATCGGCATAGGGGAATACGAGTTTGGGAAAAACGATGACGGAAGCGATCGCGTAGACGAAGAAGTCGAAGAACTCCGATGTCCGTCCGATGATGACGCCGACCGCGATCTCGCCCGGCTTCACCTGGTGATGACGCGCGTTTATCCGTCTTGCGTCGGCTTCGATCTTCGAAGTTGGACTCACAGCATTCTCCGTTGCCCGGGAGATACGACTCCCACCGCATTCGCATGTGATCGCTTGCCATGTGCGCGGGCTAGGTGCTTTGATGGCTTTTGCCGCGTCATTGCGGCATTGGACAAATTGTCCAATGCCTTCATTGCTGCAGTGCAGCTAGCACTCGGGGGAACAACCGACAGGTCATAAATTGAGCCGTCTCCGTACCCTTTTCCTGCTGCCCCTGCTGGCATCGCTCGGCTCCTGCAGCATGGTCGTCATGAACCCCGCCGGCGATGTGGCCGCGCAGCAGCGCGACCTTTTGGTGGTGTCCACGGCACTGATGCTGATCGTCATCATACCGGTGATGGCCCTCACCATATTCTTTGCCTGGCGATACCGCCAGTCCAACCGCGAAGCGCGTTACGAGCCGGATTGGGACCATTCGACCCATCTCGAACTCGTCATCTGGGCGGTGCCGCTCTTGATCATCATCTGCCTGGGCGCCGTCACCTGGATGGGCACCCATCTGCTCGACCCATACCGGCCGATCGGCCGCGTCGCCGCCGGCAAGCCGCTGGCGCCCGACGTGCGGCCGTTGGAGGTCGAGGTCGTGGCGCTGGACTGGAAATGGCTGTTCATCTATCCGGAATACGGCGTCGCCCTGGTCAACGAGATGGCGGCACCGGTCGATCGGCCGATCAGCTTCCGCATCACCTCCGCGGCGGTGATGAACTCCTTCTACATTCCGGCGTTGGCGGGCCAGATCTATGCCATGCCGGGCATGGAAACCAAGCTGCACGCGGTCATCAACAAGGCCGGCGACTATGAAGGCTTCTCCGCCAACTACAGTGGCGCCGGCTTCTCGGGCATGCGCTTCGCCTTCCGCGGATTGAACGACGCCGACTTCCAGGCATGGGTCGCCAAGGCGAAGGACGGCGGCGGCAAGCTCGACCGCACCGCCTACCTCCAGCTCGAACAGCCCAGCGAGAACCAGCCGGTGAGCCGCTACGCGGCGGTGGATACCGATCTCTACAAGGCCATCCTCAACATGTGCGTCGAGCCTGGCAAGATGTGCATGAGCGAGATGGCTGAAATCGACGCCAAGGGCGGCCTTGGCCTGGCCGGCATCCACAACACGCTGCCGCTTCTCTACGACAAGTTCGCGCGGCGCGGCACGATATTCGGCCCCGCCCCGTCCTATGTCGCCAGCATATGCACCACCGAGGAGGCGTTGGCCGCCTCGAATGCGGCGCCGTCCGCGTCGCCGATCATATCCACGCCAATCCTCGGCGCCGGCCTGCAAAGGCCTACGCCCCTGTCGATCCGACTGCCGTTCTCCTCTCCAACCGGCACGCTTCGGTCGCCCTTCAACTCCTGAGGCGCCACGCAAGACATGTTCGACGATCCAGCACTGCTCAAGGCTATCTTCGGCCGCCTCACCCTCGAGTCGCTTCCCCTGCATGAGCCCATCGTGGTCGCGACCTTCGGCGTCGTCGCGCTTGGCGGCATCGCCCTTGTCGGCGCGCTGACCTATTTCAAGCTCTGGGGCTATCTTTGGCGCGAGTGGTTCACCAGCGTCGACCACAAGCGCATCGGCGTCATGTACATGGTGCTCGGCATCGTCATGCTGCTGCGTGGCTTCAGCGACGCGATCATGATGCGCCTCCAGCAGGCGATGGCCTTCAATGGCTCGGAGGGCTACCTCAATTCGCATCACTACGACCAGATCTTCACCGCGCATGGCGTGATCATGATCTTCTTCGTGGCGATGCCGCTGGTGACGGGCCTGATGAATTTCGTCGTCCCGCTCCAGATCGGCGCGCGCGACGTCTCGTTTCCTTTCCTCAACAATTTCAGCTTCTGGATGACGGCCGGCGGCGCCGTCATCGTCATGATGTCGCTGTTCGTCGGCGAGTTCGCGCGCACGGGATGGCTCGCCTATCCGCCGCTGTCTGGCATCGGCTACAGCCCCGATGTCGGCGTCGACTACTATATCTGGGCGCTGCAGGTGGCTGGCGTCGGCACGCTGCTGTCGGGCGTGAACCTGGTCTGCACCATCGTCAAGATGCGCGCTCCCGGCATGTCCATGATGAGAATGCCGATCTTCACCTGGACCGCGCTCTGCACCAACGTGCTCATCGTCGCCGCCTTCCCGGTGCTGACGGCGGTGCTGGCGCTGCTGTCACTCGACCGCTATGTCGGCACCAATTTCTTCACGAACGACTTCGGCGGCAATCCGATGATGTACGTGAACCTGATCTGGATCTGGGGTCACCCGGAAGTCTACATCCTGATCCTGCCGGCCTTCGGCATATTCTCCGAAGTCACCTCGGCCTTCTGCGGCAAGCGGCTCTTTGGCTACACGTCGATGGTCTACGCCACCGTCGTCATCACCATCCTGTCCTACCTCGTCTGGCTGCATCACTTCTTCACCATGGGGTCGGGCGCCAGCGTCAACTCGTTCTTCGGCATCACCACGATGATCATCTCGATCCCGACGGGCGCCAAGATGTTCAACTGGCTGTTCACCATGTACCGGGGCAGAATCCGGTTCGAACTGCCCATGATGTGGACAGTGGCCTTCATGCTGACCTTCGTGGTCGGCGGCATGACCGGTGTGATGCTCGCGGTTCCACCAGCCGACTTCGTGCTTCACAACAGCCTGTTCCTGGTCGCGCATTTCCACAACGTCATCATCGGCGGCGTCCTCTTCGGCCTCTTTGCCGGCATCAGCTACTGGTTCCCCAAGGCGTTCGGCTTCCGGCTCGATCCGTTCTGGGGCAAGATGTCCTTCTGGTTCTGGGTGGTCGGCTTCTGGTTCGCCTTCATGCCGCTCTATATCCTCGGCCTGATGGGCGTGACGCGCCGGCTGCGTGTGTTCGACGATCCCTCGCTGCAGATCTGGTTCATCATCGCCGCCTTCGGCGCCTTCCTGATCCTGCTCGGCATCGTGTCGTTCCTGATCCAGATCTTCGTCAGCGTGATGCGTCGCGAGCAGCTTCGTGACGACACCGGCGATCCATGGAACGGGCGCACGCTGGAATGGGCGACGTCTTCGCCGCCGCCGGCCTACAATTTCGCCTTCACGCCGGTCGTCCACGACCTCGATGCCTGGGCGGACATGAAGAGCCGCGGCTACCAGCGTCCCCTGACGGGCTTCCGCGACATCCACATGCCACGCAATACCGGAGCCGGCGTTATCATGGCGGGGTTGAGCGTGGTGCTTGCCGTGGCGCTCATCTGGTACATCTGGTGGCTGGCGATCGTGAGCTTCGTCGCCCTGATCGGCTACACCATCGCGCATACCTTCAACTACGACCGGGACTTCCACATCCCGTCCAGCGACGTCACGCGCGTCGAGGACGAGCGGACACGCCTGCTCGCGGCCAACGCCCAGGCGGGATGAACACCATGGCGCACGCTCACACAGTAACCGACGACACGATCTTCCATCTCGAAGACGACCATGGCCATGCCGAAAGCGGCGGCAGCACCATGCTCGGCTTCTGGATCTACCTGATGAGCGACTGCCTCATCTTCGCGATGCTGTTCGCGGTCTATGGCGTCCTCGGCGGCAATTATGCCGCCGGACCGGCGCCGAAAGACCTTTTCGACCTTCCGCTGGTCGCGCTCAACACGACCATGCTGCTTCTCTCCTCCATCACCTATGGCTTCGCCATGCTGGAGATGGCGAAGGGCCGCGTGGGGTCGATGCAGATCTGGCTGGTGATCACCGGCCTGTTCGGCCTCGCCTTCCTCGGCATCGAACTCTACGAGTTCGCGCATTTCATCCATGAAGGGGCGACGCCGCAGCGCAGCGGATTCCTGTCGTCCTTCTTCGTGCTGGTGGGAACGCATGGGCTGCACGTCACCTTCGGCCTGGTCTGGCTGGTGGTGCTGATGGTGCAGGTTTCCCGGCGTGGGCTGATCGAGGCAAACCAGCGGCGCCTGATGTGCCTCAGCATGTTCTGGCATTTCCTTGACGTCATCTGGATCGGCGTCTTCACCTTTGTCTATCTGATGGGAATGTTGCGATGAGCGCCGGACATCACACGGGCACGAGCGAAAACGGCCATGCGCACCACGGCGTCGATCACGGCTCGCTGAAGGGTTACCTCACGGGCTTCGGCCTGTCGGTTGTCCTGACCGCTATTCCCTTCTGGCTGGTCATGACCAATGCGCTCGGCAACCAGATGGCGTCGGCAATCGCCATCATGGCCTTCGCCGTCGTGCAGATCGTCGTTCACATGGTGTTCTTCCTGCATATGAACACGCGGTCGGAAAGCGGCTGGACCATGATGGCGCTGATCTTCACCCTCATTCTGGTGGTGATCGCGCTGACGGGGTCGCTCTGGGTCATGTACCACCTCAACGCCAACATGATGCCTGGCCACGACATGAGCCAGATACCCTGAGACGGGTACACCGGCTTTGCACGAAGAGGCGCAGACGCGACCATATTCCGACCGGGGCGACGGCCGACAGGCACCGCGTTCGAAATGGGCGTTGCTTGTCGTCAGCCTCTGCGGCGCGATCGGCATCGCCGGCTTTTCGGCGCTCGGGATCTGGCAGTTGGAGCGCCGCGTCTGGAAGCTCGACCTGATCGACCGCGTCGAGCATCGCCTGCTGGCGCCGCCCGTGGCAGCACCAGGGCCGGCGGCCTGGGCGACGGTCAACGCCGCGGATGACGAGTATCGCCGGCTTGTCGTGTCCGGCCGTTTTCTTGCCGACCGGGAGACCCTGGTGCAGGCGGTAAGCGACCTCGGCGGCGGCTTCTGGGTGATGGCGCCGTTCCAGACTGATGGTGGTTTCACCGTGCTGGTAAACAGGGGATTCGTGTCGCCGGACAAGCGTGATCCGGCGAGCCGGGCCGCCAGCAAGCCCTCGGGCGATCACACTGAAATTCACGGCCTGCTGCGCATGAGCGAACCGAAAGGCGGCTTTCTGCGCAACAACGATCCGGCTGGCAACCGCTGGTATTCGCGCGATGTCCAGGCGATTGCGGCCGCGCAAGGGATCGCGCAGGCTGCCCCCTATTTCATCGATGCCGACGCCACGCCCAATCCAGGCGGGTGGCCGGTCGGCGGCCTGACTGTCGTCTCGTTCCACAACAGCCATCTGGTCTATGCGGTGACGTGGTTCGCACTGGCGCTGATGGTGCTCGGCGCCGTTGCCTATCTCTGGCGTCATGACATGCAGGAGAGGCCACGGCGACCGAGTGGCAGCAGCGACCCTCTCTAGTGCCTGACCATCCCGGCATCGACATTCAGCGTCTGGCCGGTGATCCAGCGCGCGTCCTCGCTGGCGAGGAACGACACCACATCGGCGATGTGCTCCGGCTGCCCCTTGCCCTTCATCGCCTGCAGCATCTCGACGAAGCCGAACGCTTCATTGTGCGGGCTGGCCTTGACGCCGTCGCTCTCGATCAGGCCGGGCGTTACCGCGTTCGCAGTGATGTTGTATTTGCCGAGCTCGGTGGCCAGCGCCCGGGTGAAGCCGATGACGCCGCCCTTGGCCGCGACGTAGGCCGCCATGTTGGGCGTGCCGGCGAAGAAGGTGTTGGAGGCGATGCTGATCACCCGCCCCGCCTTGCCGGCGGCGCGCATCTGGTCCGTCGCCGCGCGGCTGACGATGAACGTGCCCGTGAGATTGACGTCGATGATCTTGCGCCAATGGTCGAGGTCGACATCGTCCCAGGCGATGAACGGCACGATGCTGGCATTGTTGACGAGGATGTCGACGCCGCCCGTGAGCGCATGGATCTCGGCGAACAGCGCCTTGACCGACGCCGGATCGGAAATGTCGGCGGTGATCGCCTTGGCCTTGCCGCCGATTGACGCGGCCGCCGCGTTGGCGCCCTCAGCGTTGATGTCGCTGACGATGACGGTCGCGCCGTCGGCCGCCAGCCGCGCCGCGATCGCTTTGCCGATGCCCTGTGCCGCGCCCGTCACCAGCGCTGTCTTCCCCGCAAGCCGTCCAGTCATGAAATGTCTCCCTCAATCCTTGATCTGCTGATGTCTGTTCAGGCGTCGGCGTCGATCACGGCCAGCGCCGCGTCGATGCCTTTGCCGACCGCGAGCTTCTGGCCGGCCGCGTTCAAGGCTCCGCCAAGCGCCGTCAGCGCCGCGATCGCGTAGATCGGCTGCGCCGTCGGGCCCATATGTCCAACGCGCGTCAGCTTGCCCAACGTTTCGCCACGGCCCGACGAGAACACCACGCCATAGCGGGCGCGCGCCGCGATCCGCAGCGCCTTTTCGTCGACGCCGTCGGGCGTGCGCACTGCCGTGGTGCTCGGTGAGGCGATTGCTTCGTTGGCGGCCCAGATCGACAGGCCCATGCCGACGACGCCGGCACGCATGGCCTTTGCCGTCAGCGCATGGCGCGCCCAGACGGCCTCGGGCCCTTCGATGAGATAGAGATCGAGCGCGACATCGAGGCCGTTCACTTCCGCCACCGATGGCGTGAAGGGAAACGGCTTGTCGCGCGACCAGGCATTCTCCCAGTCGACGATGCTCAGCACTGACGCGCGCGGCGCTGCCTTGTTGGCCTTCATCTTGGCCCAGCCGCGTTCGCTGACTCCCATGAGCGTCAGCGCCGGCGGCGCGCCGAGGCACTTGCCGGGGCCGGTCACATAGATGTCGGACTTGCAGTCCTCCGGATGCGTCTTCATGCCGCCGAAGGAGGAAACCGCGTCGACGATCAGGTAGGCGCCATGCGCCGAGACCAGCGCGCCGATGGCGTCGATCGGATTGATCGTGCCCGACGGCGTGTCGTGGTGGCAGACCGACACGATGGTGATTTCGGGATGCGCCTTCAGCATCTCGGCGACGGCCTGCGGATCGATGGCCTCATTGTACGGAACTTCGATTTCCAGGAGGTTCGGTGAATAGCGTTTCGCCCAGTAGCCAAACCCCTTGCCATAGACGCCGGATGCAAGGTTGAGCACGACGTCATCCGGCGTGATCAACGAGGCAGCGGCCGCCTCGAGACCCAGCACCGGCTCGCCATGCAGGATCAGCGGCTTGTTGGACAGCCGCATCGCCTTCTGCGCCTTGTCGACCACTTTCTCGTAGAAGAGCTGGAACGCCGGGTCGTAGTCGTAAAGCACGGTGCGGCTAAGGCCACGCAGCACTTCGGGATAGGCGTTCACCGGGCCGGCGGTCAAGGTGATGACCGGATCGGCGTGATCGGAATAGCGCATGGTTCTTGTCTCCGGATTGGCGGCGGTCAGCCGTAGAATTGCGTGCCGGTCTTGTACGTCTTGAAGTTGTCCATGTCGTGCGAGTACATCAGCTCGGCGCCATGATCTTCGGCCAGCTTCTTCACCTTGCGCATCGAATTAACGCCCGCCACCGGGTCGATATGGAAGGCCGCCTGGCACAGTGTTTCAAGGCTCTTCTGCGTATAGGCGGCGTCGATGGTGAACAGGATCGGCTTGCGCTTGGGGAACTCTACGAGCAGGCTGTAATGGCCGATGGAATGGCCGGGCGTGGAGATCAGCTTGACCCCCTTGGCGAGATCGATGTCGCCCTCGATCCCCTCGAACGTCGAGTTGGCGCGCGTCGTTCCCGCCAGCAATTGCCCAGTCGCGCCACGCGCTTCCGCCGCCTCGGCCGAGAAGCTCAGGTCGGAATAGCCGAGATGCTCGAAGGGTTCGGGGTTGCAGGCCTGCGGCACTTCGGAGCGGTGGCAGATCTTCTTGGCATGCGGAAAATACTTGTTGCCGCCGCAATGGTCGAAATGGAAATGCGAGTTGACGACAACGTCGATATCTTTCGGCTCCAACCCGAGCAGGCCCAGCGCGCCGGGAATGGTCTGGTGCTTCTCCTGGATCGGCTTTTCGAACGGCAGCACCTTCATGACGTGGTCGTAGTCATAGCCGGTGTCGATGAGGAAGCGTCCCTCGGCATGTTCGATCAGGATCGAATAGACGGGAAAGCGCACTTCGCCGCCCGGGCCGCGATTCCAGAATACATGATAGCCGTCGAGAACGAGCGAGCCTCCGTCGAGCAGGTAGACCTTGGTATCCGACATTGTTGCCTCCTTTTTTGGCGCGGGTCCCTTCCGCGCATGAATTGTCGTCAGCGCGCGCCGCGCTCGTATGGAATGCCGAGCGCGGCCGGCAGGCTGGCCCGCCGCCCGAACAGCACGAGCATGATCATCACCGCCAGGAACGGCAGCATCTGGATGACGTCGGTCGGTATGTTGATGCCGGCCACCTGCATGGCGGTCGTCAGCGACAGGCAGACGCCGAACAGAAGGGCGCCGAACAACACCCAGATCGGCCGGCCCCGCGCCAGCATGGCCAGCACGATGCCGAGAAAGCCAGCGCCATTGGTGATGAAGGGAATGAACAGGCCGGCCCCGACATTGGCGAGATAGGCGCCGCCGAGCCCCGCCAGCGCACCCGTCGTCAGCACCGCGACCGTGCGGGTCCTGATGACGTCGATGCCAGCGACGTCGAGCGCGGCCGGCTTGTCGCCGGCGGCCTGCAGATTGAGGCCGAGCTGCGTGCGCCGGTAGAGGTAGCTCATGCCGAACACCAGCGCGACCGCCAGATAGACGATCAGATGGTGCTTGAAGAATGCCGGGCCAATCACCGGAATGTCCGACAGCAGCGGAATGACGGTCGCGTCCGCCGCCGGCAGGCGGGGGTAGCTGCGCGAGAACTGGAAATGGTGAAGCAGCGCCGTCAGCCCTTCGAGGCCGAGCGTCAGCGCGATGCCGATGACGATCTGGTTCAGCCCGATGCGCACACAGAGCAGCGCCATGACCAGCGCCACCGCCATACCGCCGGCGGCGCCCGTGAGGAAGCCCAGCCATAGCGATCCGGAATAGAACGCGCCGACGAAACCGGCATAGGCGCCGGCCAGCATCATGCCTTCGATGCCGATGTTGAGCACGCCGGCCTTTTCCGACATCTGCTCGCCAAGCCCGGCCAGCAGCAACGGGATCGCCGCTGTGACCGCGCCGAACAGCAGCGCGCTGAGAAAGACTTCGCTGAAGAGCCCGGTCATGTCAGGCCTTTCTCGACTGGTTGTAGCGATGGTCGACATATTCGGCGAGAGCCAGCACGATCAGCACGATGGAGACCAGCACCAGCGTGAAATGATTGGGCACGCCAAGCCGCCGCGCCGCGCTCTCGCCGCCGATCGACAGCACCGAAAGCAGGAACACGAAGCCTATCGCCGCAAAGCCGTTCATGCGGGCGAGGAACACGGCGGGAATGACGGCAAGGCCGTAGGCCGGGTTCCAGTCGGCGCGGACATTGCCCTGCACGCCGATGATGTCGACGGCGCCGGCAAGACCCGCGAGCCCCGCCGAAATGGCGAAGACCGCGATGGTCAAGCCAGGCACTCCAAGCCCCGAATGAACCGCCGCGCGCGGATTGGCGCCGACGATCCTGAGCTTCAGCCCGAACGCCGTGCGCGTCATTACCAGGTGCACGATGATGATCGCGGCCAATCCCAGCAGGAGCCCGCTGGTAATGGTCGTATCGAACAGGCGCGGCAAGCGGTCCTCCACCGGCAGCGTGCGGGTCTGCGGCACGGTCGTGGAGGGATCGCGAAACACCAGCTTGACCAGCACATTGGCCAGTGAGGTGCCGAGGAACGTCATCATCAGCGTGGTGATGATCTCGTTGACGCCCTGATAGGCGCGCAGCAGCGCCGGCACCAGAGACCAGACCATCGCCACCGCCATGGCGATGAGAAACGCGCAGAACAGGGCCAGCCAGGCCGGCATGATCTCAACGAGCACGGGAGCGCTCGCTGCCGCCGTCACCGCGCCGAGCAGGAACTGTCCATCCCCGCCCAGATTCCACATGCCGGCGCGAAAGGCGACGATCAGGCCTGCGGCAAGAAACAGCAGCGGGGCCATGCGCGTCAGTGTCTGCTGGATACCGAGCGGCGACAACAGGCCTTTCTCCAGCACATAGCCATAATAGGCGAGCGGATCGACGCCGACGGCCAGCAGGATGCAGCCGGCGATGACCAGGGCGGCAAGGATGGGCCCAAGCGTCATCAGCAGGCGGTGCAGGATGTCGCGGCGCGTCGCCGCCCCGCTCGTGGCGTCGAGGGCCGTGGCGCTGGCGGTGGGTGCGGTGTCGATGCTCATGCGGCAAGTCCGATCATCAGGCGGCCGACCTTCGTGCGGGCATCGTCGGCATTCGCGACCGTGCCGACCAGGGCTCCGTTCGCGATCACCGCGATGCGGTCGCACATGCTGAGCAACTCCTCGAGGTCGGTGGAAATCAGCAGCACGGCAAGGCCGCGCGCGGCAGTGTCGCGGATGCGCTGGCGCGACGCCAATGTGTTGGCAAGATCGAGCCCATAGGTCGGCTTGTTGAAGATGACGACTTTCGCGCCTTCGGCCAGCTCACGCGCCAGGAGGACCTTCTGGATGTTGCCGCCGGACAGGCGGGCGACCGGCGTCTTCAGGCTTGGCGTGCGCACATCATATTCGCGCACCAACTGCGCGGCGCGTTTGTCGATCTCGGCGCGCTGTTCGACACCGTTGCGCCAGAACGGCGCCGCGCCGACCTGCTTGAGGAAGAAGTTGATCGAGACCGGGAACGTGCCGACCGTCCCCTCGCCCAACCGGTCATCGGTCAGGTAGCGCAAGCCGCGCTCGCGACGCTCGCCGACGCTGAGCGACTCGATGGCGTTGCCGTCCAGACGAACCGAACCGCCGGTCGCAGCCCGCTGGCCAGCCAGAGCTTCCGCCAGTTGCTTCTGACCGTTGCCGTCGATGCCGGCGATGCCGAGAATCTCGCCCGGACGAATGTCGAACGAGATCGACGACAGGCCCGGCGCATTGTCGGTCGGCGCGACCGCCAGATCCGCGACCTGAAGCAGCGGGGGAGCATCGGTCCGCGCCGTGCGGACGGGACGCTCCACCGCTTCCGGATCGTCCTTCTGCTTGCCGAACATCAGCTCCACGATCTCGGAGATGACCTCCTGTTCGCCCAGTGCGCGAAACCGCTCGGGGGGGATTTCGCCAACCTTGCGGCCAAGCTTCAGCACCGAGATGCGGTCGCCAAAGGCCGCCGCTTCCTTGAGCTTGTGGGTGATGAAGACGATCGCCAGCCCCTGCGCGACGAGGCGGCGCATCAGCGCGCCCAGTTCGTCTATGCCCTTGGGCGTCAGCATCGAGGTGGATTCGTCAAGGATCAGCAGCCGACTGTTGCGCACCATGGCGCGCAGGATTTCGACCTGCTGCTGCTCGCCGAGCGACAGCTCCGAGACCTTGGCATGCAGCTTCACCGTGATGCCAAGGCTGCTGGTGATTTCGGCGACGCGCGCCTCGAGCTCCTCGGTCCTGGGGCGCTGCCACCAAGGTCCACCGAGCAACAGGTTCTCGGCCACCGTCAGCGTCGGCACCAGCATCATGTGCTGGAACACGGTTCCAATGCCGAGCGCCAGGGCATGGCGCGGCGAAGAGATCGGCGTCGGCTTGCCGTCGACCAGTATGCGTCCCTCGTCCGGTTGCTGGAGGCCCGATAGCATGCCGATCAGCGTGGATTTTCCAGCACCATTCTCGCCGAGCAGCACATGCACCTCGCCCGGACGGATCGACAGATCGATGCTGTCGTTGGCGACGATGCCAGGAAAGCGTTTGGTCACGCCTTCAAGCGCGACGATGTCGCGCCTGTCGACGGGCGATGAAGAAAGACTGCTCATGAAAGCCCAGCACTAAAAAACGGGAATCGTCCGGAGGGGCGAACCGATCGCCCCTCCGGCAGCTGACTTTTGATCGCGTTACTGGGCGACGCTTGTCATCAGCGCCCTGACGGCGGCCGCGTCAAACACCGGATCGACCTTGATCTTGCCGGAGATGACGTCTTCGCGCACCGCCTGGATTTCAGCCCAGACATTGTCCGGGATCGCGGCGGTCTTCAGGAGCTTGACCGAGTCGTCCTTGAGGCCGATCGCATAGTGCTTGGTGCCGAACGTGTCGGCCTTGAGGTCGGCGATCATCGCCGCATAGACCGGCTCGATGTTCCACACCACCGATGACAGCAGGAAGCCCTTGTCGATCGGCGACTTGTCGCCGATGACGTCTATGAAATAGACCTTGCCGCCATCGGCGGCCTTGGTGGTCTCGACCGCCTGCAGCATGCCGAAGCTCGAACCATTGCCCTGGCCGAAGATGATGTCGGCGCCTGACGCGATCACGCTTTCGGTGACGCGCTTGCCGCCGGCCGCATCGCTGTAGGCAGCCGGTCCGATCACCGCGTAGGTGATCTTGACGGCCGGATTCTCGGCCTTGACACCCTGTGCGAATGCCGCCGACTGCGAGTTCCACGACGGGGGTTCACCCGAGACAACGATGCCGACCGACTTCGAGCGCGACATCTTGGCGGCAAGACGGCCGGCAAGATAGGCACCCTGGTGACCGCTCAGCGTGTAGTCGGCGACGAGGCCCTTCTCCAGGCCGTTGGGGGTGTCGACGATCGCCACCGGAACTTTCAATTCCTTGGCGATTTCAGGCGCCGAGGTATTGTAGCCGCTGGCGTGCGCGATCAGCAGGCTGGCGCCATCGGACGCCAGTTCCCGCAGGGTCGGACGAACGTCGCCATAGCCGAGGCCCTGGGCGACGACCACTTCGACGCCGGCGGCCTTGCCCGCCGCCTTCGCGGCATCGATGCCCTGCTGGTTCCAGCCATAATCCGTGCCTTCTTCGGGCGTCAGGATGGCGATCGACTTGACTTCGCCGGCGAACGCGCCGCCGAGCAAGACACCGCTCAGTATAATTGCACTTACACTGCTCTTAAGAAGCTTTAACATGTTACCCTCTCTGTTGATTGCCAATCAATATTCTTATTGTTATTGCGCGGAAGCGAGATAGACTGCCCGTACAAATTTACCTACGGAGCTCAGGCAAAGTGAAAATTCGTTATGTTCTCCCGGTGCTGCTGGCGTTCACATCCCTCGCCAACGCGGTTGAGTTGCACCATGTCATCGTACGCAAAGGCACCGATGGGCTCGCCATGGTGCCGCTGACGATTTCGAATGCGGGCAAGGAAGGTGTGTCCTGCAACGCCGACTTTGCCCACTGGTATTCGGCCGGGATCGCGACGGTTGAACCCGGCAAGAGCGCTCGCGTAGAGCTCTGGTTCGATCCCAAGACCGGCACGTTTACCATCCTTAACGACAAGCGTGAGAACCTGCCCGTCGAACGGATTTGGTGTGGCCTGTCGGGCCGCGCATACGCCACCCGCGTGCAGATCACGCTCGACCGTACCGATGCGGCCAAGGGTGCGCGCGCCCTGTCCTGCAATGTCGAGCAGGACAGCCTGGTCTGCCGGTAGGCGCTCATCGACCTGCCCGCTCGAACATCGCTCGTCCTATTCCTTCGCCAGGAACTTGTCGGTGAAGACGTCGTCCGCCGACAGCGAGGCCTTGAGCACGCCCTGATCGGTGAGCGTCTTCAGGGTCTCCTCCCATTGGGTCTTGGTCATCCAGCCGAGGCCATGTTCCTTGGTGTCGGGACTGGTGAAGGTCGAGGCGATGTCGGCATTGATCTGCGCCAGGAGCACGTCCTTCTTGTCGGCATAGCCTGGGGCAGCCTTGGCGGTGATCTCGGCTGCCTCTTCGGGATGTGCCACGACATAGTCGAAGGCCTCCCTGTAAGCCTTGACAAAGCGGGCGACGACTTCCGGCTTGTCCTTGATCATCTTCTCCGAGGTGAACAGGCCGGAGCCATAGGCTTTCCAACCATGATCAGCGCCCAGCATGATGCTGAGCGAGCCGGGGCCGCCGGCTTTGGCCTCAAGTTCGGGAACCTCGGCGTCGACATAGCCGACCACCGTCTGGACCCGGCCCAGGAGCAGGTAGCTTTCGTAGGGCGGCGAGACGCTGTTCAGCGTCATGTCCTTCTCGGTCAGGCCGTTGGCGGCCAGGAAGCCCTTGAAGAAGATGTAGGTCGACCCGGCGGGATGAATGCCTATCGTCAGGCCCTTGAGGTCGGCCGGCTTGGCAAGCTTGACCGTCTTGGCCAGCGAAATGATCGCCAGCGGCGAGTGCTGATTGACGGCCGCGAGCGCCACGACAGGCACATTCTGCGATCGCGCGACGGCTAGCGTGGGCAGATCGCCAAAACCGAAATCCGCGTTCTCATTGCCCACCAGCCGCATGGCGTCGGGCGAACCCGAGCCCTTGCGGATCTCGGAAACGTCGATGTCGTTCTTGGCGAAAAACCCCTTTTCCTTGCCGACGAAGAACATGGCGTGGTTGCCGCGCACCACCCAGTCGAGCTGGACGCTGACCTTGTCGGCCGCCAGGGCCGCATTCGAGAAACCGATGGCACCGACACATGCCGCAAGCGCGGCTGCCTTGATGAGTGAGCGTCTAAGCATTGATCGATCCTTCTTCACGTTGGCTGGCCCAGGAAACCTAGGCGTGGCTGAATTTCGGTGCCCAGGGCACCACGATGCGTTCGAGAATCTCGGCGGCGTAGTAGAAGGCGATGCCCAGTATCGAGACGAGCAGCAGCGCCGCGAACACCAGTGCCGTGTCGAGTTGGGTGGAGGCGAACTGGATGACGTAGCCGAGCCCATCCGAAGCGCCGGCGAACTCGCCAACGATCGCGCCGATGACGCTCAGGGTCGCCGCGATCTTGGTGCCGGCCATCAGGTTGGGCAGCGAATGCGGGACACGGATCCTGAACAGGATCTGCGTTTGACTGGCGCCGACCGAATTCATCAGCGACAGCAGCGAGCGGTCGACCGACTGCATGCCCGCCAGCATCGACAGCGTCACCGGAAAGAAGGCGATGACCAGGATCAGGCCGATCTTGGGCGCCAGCCCATAGCCGAACCAGAGGATGAAGATCGGCGCCAGCGCCACCTTGGGCACGTTCTGGAACAGCACGACAAGCGGATAGAGCGCGCGCCCCAGCCAGTCGAAGCGCACGATGACCAGCGCAATGGCAACGCCGACCACGACCGAAACCACGAAACCGAACAGGATTTCGCCCGCCGTCACCAGTGTCGCCTGCATCAGCGTTGCCCATTGCGCGACCAGGGATTTCGCGATCTCGGACGGGGCGGGAATGATGAAAGCGGATATGGCGAAGATGCGTACGGCGGCTTCCCAGGCAACGATCGTCACCAGCAGGAGGATGACCGCCGGAAGCCAGCTGCCTGTGGCGGCACTCCAGTTGGAGGCGGGCCGCGGCTCGGAAAGATTGGTGACGGGTTGATCGCTCACGACGCGCCTCCCGGCTGATGGCTGGCGCGCAGCATGGTCCGCAGCTGAACCACCAGCCTGACGAATTCCGGGTCTTCCGTAACGGTCAGGTCGCGCGGATAGGGCAGGCCGATGTCGAGGCTTTCGGTGATGCGCCCCGGCTTGATCCCCAGGACATGAACGTGACGAGACAGATGGATGGCCTCGTCGATGGAATGGGTGACGAGCACGATCGTCTTGCCGGTGCGCTGCCAGATCTCCAGCAGCGACTGGCCCATCGAATCGCGGGTGATGGCGTCCAACGCGCCGAACGGCTCGTCCATCAAGAGCACCGCCGGGTCGAGCGCCAGCGCGCGGGCGATGGCAACCCGCTGGCGCATGCCGCCCGACAATTCGTTGGGCCGCTTGTGGGCGCTGTCGCCCAGCCCCACCAGTTCCAGCATCTCCTGTCCGCGCGCCCGCAAATCCGCGCGCGATAGCGACTTGTCGGCAATGCCGAGCAGCATCGACGCATTGTCGACGGCATTCTTCCACGGCAGCAGATTGGCGTCCTGGAAGACGAGGCCGATCATGCGCTTGCGCGCAGCCTCGACAGGCGAAAGCCCGGCGATCGAAACGCTGCCGCTTGTCGGATTGACCAGTCCCGCCAACACCTTGAGCAAGGTGCTCTTGCCGCAGCCGGAAGGACCGATGAGAGACACGAATGATCCCTTGGGCACCGAAAGATCGATGTTCTGAAGCACCAGTTGCTTGGCCATGACCACCGACACGCCCTTGGCCGAGATCAGGTCGTCATGGCGGATATGGGCTGGCCTGCCGCCGGCGGCGCGAATGGTTTCAATGCGCATGGCCGGCCTCGCGCATTGTCTTCGACCGCGCCCTCTGGCCAGCGGAGGCGCACCTCGCACAAACGGCCGCCCGGAAGAAGTCTCCAACCCGGCCAGCCTCGTGCACCTTGTGTACCATCGCCTACTCCCGGCCTTCCAGGATGCGCCGCACCGCGACGAGCTTGCGCGCCCGTTCCGCCTGCAGCGCCTTGGTCTGCTCGGGCGTATAGGAGAACATGCCCTCGCCCGACTTGATGCCGAACTTCGACGCGTTGGTCTTCTCCAGCACCATGTCAGCGACATCGTCGCGGTTGGAAAGGTCCGCGTTCAGGAAGGACGAGACGGACTTGTAGATGTCCAGCCCCGCCATATCGAGCAGCGCCATCGGGCCGATCACGGCGATCTTGTAGCCGATGCCCCAGGACACGCAGGTGTCGAGGTCTTCCGGCTCGATGACGCCGCGTTCGACGAGGTCTACCGCCTCGCGCAGCAGGGCATAAAGCACGCGGTTCTCGACGAAGCCCGGAACGTCCTTCTTCACCACCACCGGCAGCAGGCCGATCGAGCGGATCAGGTCGCGGATAACGGCCACGGTTCGCGGGGCCGTCTTCTCGCCGGCGATCACCTCGATCATAGGGATGATGTGCGGCGGGTTCGACCAGTGCATGCCCACCATCCGCTCGGGATGCGAGATATGCGCCTGCAGCTTGGTGATCGGGATTCCCGACGTATCGGATGCGACGATGACCTCCGGACCGATCAGCGGATCGATGTCGCGATAGGTCTGAGCCTTGATGTCGATATTCTCTGGAACGTTCTCGATGACGAGTTCGGCGCCTTCGACGGCCTCGGCGATCGTCTCCACGAACCGCACGCTACCCGCGCCGGCTTCGGGCGCCTTGATGTCGAGACGGTCGAGCACGCCGCCGGCGAGATCGAACATGCCGCGGGCACGCTCGACGGCCGCCGGCGCAACGTCGTACGCCGTGACATCGAGCCCGCCGCGCGAAAGCCGCGCGGCAATGCCCGGACCCATCGTGCCTAGTCCGATGAGGGCGGCGCGCTTGATCATCATGCGGCCTTTGCAGGCGTGGCAGTGGTTGCCGCCTTGAAGGCGGGGCGTGCGGCGATCGCGGCGACCCAACGCTCCAGATTGGGCATCGACGGCCGCTCGATCTTGAAATCGACGCAACGCTTCAGGATCGGCGCGCAGGCGATGTCGGCAAGGGTCAGCTTGCCGAGCGCCAGGAAATCCTTGCCGGCAAGATGGCCGTCGACGATCTTGAGCTGCGCGACGAGGTCCTTGACCTGTTCCTTGTACTCGGAGGTCTGTTCTTCCGGCGTCAGCTTGGCGCCCTTGAAGGCAGCGAGATAACCGGGATTGACGGCGGCCAGCAGGAAATCCATCCAGCGCTCGACCTCGGTCTTTTCCGCCGGCGTGGCGCCGGTCAGGTGCTCGCCGCCGACAGCCGCCAGATAACGCAGGATGGTGTTGGACTCCCATATCACGGTGTCGCCATCGACCAGTGTCGGCACCTTGGAGGTAGGGTTGAGAGCCTTGTATTCCGCCGTCTGCGTGTTCTCGAACTGGCGGCCGTAGTCCTCGCGCGTGTACGCGGCGCCAAGCTCCTCCAGCATGAAGAGCACCTTCTGGACGTTGCCTGATGTCTGGCGGCCTAAAAGCTTGTACATGTCGTCTCCTCGCTTGTGGTCGTGTCCTACTTGCCGGCAGGCAGCGGCTTGTAGACGATGGCGTCCATTTCGATCTTGGTGTTGATGACGGCCTTCGCTTCGACGGTCGTGCGCGCCAGCACCGCGTCGCCAATGCCTTCGAGGAACGCCTTGTTGTAGCGGCCGAAGTCGCGCGTATCCTCGAGATAGGTGGTGATCCTGACCACATCCGACAGCGTCGCGCCTTCGTCGGCTATGACACGCGCGATCGTCTTCAGCGTCGCCAGGGTTTCTTCCTCGATCGTGCCGCTGATCATGTTGTTGTTCTCGTCCTTCGGCACCTGGCCCGAGACGAAAATGAAGTCTCCTGCCCGCACCGCCGGATGAAACGGCAGGTTCGGGTTCTTCTTGCCAATCGCATAGTGCGTCGCTGATTTTTTGCCGCTGTCGCTCAATGCCCACTCCTACAGAACAGTCGTCTCGATAATGTCTACCCCACGGATTCGGTCGATCAGATAGACGATGCCACGATGGTCGATGGTCACGTCGTTGGATGAGGAACGCTCGGCGCCTGCCGGCGCGTCGGGCATGTAATGGCCGACTTCCTTCGGCGCGAACGGGTCGGCGATGTCGACCAGCCGGAGCCCCTGGGCGAACCATGCGAATGGAATGATCGTACCCGTGAACCGTTCGGACGGCTGGTGGCAGCCGGTCATCTGCGGCTGCGGCGAGCCATCCACATCGAGGCCCGGCACCTGGAAGGTCGAGATGGGCAACGGGTTGGTCTCGTCGGTGATGTCGTAGATCCAGGTAAAGGCGGGCGCCGACGGCCGCAGCTTGGCAACATCCTCATCCGCCACCACCATGATGTTGCGGCCCTTGAGCGGCTGCGGGATCGGCAGGCAGGTGTGAGTGGGATGCGGGAAGCTCGGGCTCGAATTGACGTGCGAGACCAGCTTCGGCTTCGTCATGTCCGAAATGTCGAGGATGAACAGGCCATGGTGCCAGTAGCTGACATAGAGCCGGTCGCCCATGCGCAATGGATGATGGCAGCGCGGCGTGACATAGTCGTGCCAGGGATACTCTTCGCCGCCGCCCGTCCACTGGCCGGGAATCCACCAGCGCCCGACCTCCACCGGATGTGCCGGATCGATGAGGTCCAGGATCATCACGATGTTGCCGACATAGCCGTCGGCGGTCGGCGAGATGTAGGCGTAGCGGCCGTCGAAATCGTAGCGGTGGACGCCCTTGCCGCCGGTCAGCCATTTCGAGATCAACTTCGGCTGCGCCGGCTTGGTGGTGTCGTAGAGCGCCAGCCCACCGCCGAAATCGGCGGGACCTTCATTGCCGAAGCGCTCGTGGTTGATGATCATCAGCCCGTCCTTGGCGCGCACCTTGTGCGAGTGCCAGCCGGGCGGAACATCGATCGTGGTTATCTTGCGGGGATTGCGCGGGTCGGAAATGTCGACGAGCGTCGTGCCGCTCGGCGGCCGCATATGGCCGATATAGAGGATATTGCCGTCGATCCAGACCTGGCCGCCGCCCGGGCAATCCACATGGCCGATTTGCTTGGTGTTGAACGCGGAGACCAAATGCGTACGCCCTTGCTGCTGAAACGTGATTTCCGATGCCCGCGCCGCCGGTAGCGGCGCGGCATTGCCTGCCGAAGGGCAGGATCAGGCGAGGCGGAGAAGGTCGCCGGCCTGGTTGCGGCCCCAACGCTTGTAGAGAAGCAGCGCCTTCTGCGTCGGCGCATCGGTGGCGCCGAAGAAGATCACCGGCTCGGTCGAAGAGCCGTTGACATGCTCGACCCATGATCCGCCAGGGATGGCGATGGTGTCGAACTGGTTCCAGTCGTAGCGCTTGCCGTCGATGATCGAATGGCCGTTGCCGCAGAAAGGCGCCAGCAGCAGGCTGGCGGTCTCGCGCTGCGGCAGCGTCTTCTCGCCGGGGCGCAGCATCTGGACGTAGAAGTTGATGGTGCGGAACACCGGCCCGCCGGTGGTCGGATCGACATAGTCGATGACGATGCCTTCATGGGGGTCGCCGTCCCAATCCTTGTGGGCGTCGAGAACCGCTTCCATCTTCTCCCAGCGATAGACATACATCGGCGACGACAGGCCGCCACCGCGCTTGTGGTCGACGAAACGCGGCATCAGGCCGCCCTCGCCATAGATGCGCTGCGAATAGTCGCTCGGATAGCGCGCGGTCTGCACCTTCTTCTCGACTTCCTTGCCGTCGACCATCTCGGTGTATTTGTGATCGAAATGCACGGCATGCAGCGTCTCGACCAGCGGCAGGTCGAGCACCGAAAGGTTGACCGCCTGTTCGCCGCCCACCGTGCCGTGATTGTGCCAGGCGTCGTTGGGCGTCAGCACCATGTCACCGGGGCCGAAGACCACGTCCTCGCCCTCGACGCCGGTGAAGTTGCCCTTGCCGGTCAGGCCGAAGCGGATGGCGCTCGGCGAATGCTTGTGCGGCGGCATGATCTCGTCCGGATCGTTCAGACGATAGGCGGTGTACATCGTGCTGACCGAGGCGCGCTTGGGCGCAAGGCCGGGATTGACCAGGATCAGCGACCGGCGCTCGCTGTCGTCCATGGTCACCAGTTCGGCGGCGCGCTGCAGCAGCGGCTCGATGTCCGAATAGGACCAGACGAACGGAACCGCCTTCGATGTCGCCATCAACTGTTTGATCTCGTCATGATCGACGCCTTCCGACGTTGCCCAGAAGGGAAACATGTTCTTTGCATAGAGGGCATCATAGAGGCCCTTGAGCGCTGCTTTCTTGTTGGTGAGCGTATCGTTGGCTGGCTGCGCCATGGACATGTCGGACACCTCTCGTCGCGAGGAAAATGCTTCTAACCAACTCAACCGTATTCGCATTGGTTTTACTCGACAATCCCAAAAATGCGAATTTTTGAAGTTTCTGGTTGAGGCTCGCTCTTTGTAGAAAAATGCCTCAAAACAGGCAAAAGTCGGCGATAACAGCACATAAAATGCGCAAATTCGGCGAACAGCGCCGAATCCAACGGCCGCACGAAGCCACACGGCAGATCAACCAAGTCAGATTTTCAATCTCAACCAAAGGAACTTGGTTGCATTTCGGTCGCTGTTATCAGGCAGCCACGCTCTGCCGAGCGCGGCTGCGGATCAGATCGGCGGCCTTTTCGGCGATCATGATGACCGCCGCATTGATGTTGCCGCATACGAGATCCGGCATCACCGAGGCGTCCACGGCGCGAAGGCCGGCAATGCCGCGCACGCGCAATTCCGGATCGACCACCGAAGCCGGATCGACCCCCATGCGGCAGGTGCCGGCCGGATGATGCACTGTGATCGATGTCTTGCGGATATGCTCGTCGATCTCGTCGTCGCTCTCGCATTTCGGACCCGGGAAGAATTCCGCGCCGACGAACGGCACCATGGACGCTTGCGCGGCGAGGTTGCGCGCAACGCGAAAGCCGGCGCGCAGCGATTGCCAGTCACGCGGCGAGGACAGGAAGTTCTGGTGGATGAGCGGCGCGGCGAGCGGGTCGCTCGACGCCAGCTTGACGCTGCCCCGGCTGTCCGGCTGGACGGCGACGACGCGCGTTGCGAAGCCGTCGGCGAACGGCGCCTTGAACGGCGCCATATACGGCCATGCCCCCAGAGGGGCGGCGGTGAAAAGCAGCTGAACGTCCGGCAGCGGCCGGCTCGCATCGCTTTTCAGGAACGCAACGACCCCGCCCGGCACATCGGCCGAAAAGCCCCTGCCGGTGAGATAGGTCTTGACGAAATCCAGGCCGATGCGATCCGCCCGCATCATCTTGAGGAATGGCCCTGGCTGCTTGCGCCGGTACATCAGGATGACCGAAACATGGTCCTGCAAATTCTTGCCGACCTGGGGACGATCGACCTTCGTCTCGATACCATGCGCGGCAAGCTCGGCAGCGTCGCCAATTCCAGACAGCATCAGCAGTTGCGGCGTGTTGATGACGCCGCCGGCAAGCAGGACCTCGCGCCGCGCGAACACCTCGTGCCCCGCCCCGCCCTTGGTATAGGCTATGCCGGTGGCGCGCCCATCCTTGAGCAGGATCCTCGTCGCCATCGCGCCGGTCAGCACCCGCACGTTGCCCCGGCGCATGGCGGGCCGCAGATAGGCGGAGGCGGTCGAGCAGCGACGGCCATTGGCGATGGTCATCTGCAGGCGGCCAAAGCCCTCCTGGATAGCGCCGTTATAGTCGTCGGTCTGCGGGTACCCGGCATCCCTGCTTGCCGTGGCGAAAGCGTCGATCAGCTCATCCTTGTAGCGGCAGAACTGGGTGTTGAGCGGCCCGTCGCCGCCGCGATACTGGCTTGCGCCCTTTTCCCAGCGCTCCTGCTTCTTGAAATAGGGCAGCACCTTGTCGAAGCCCCAATCGGTCAGCCCGCTCGCCGCCCAGCGATCGTAATCGCCGCGATTGCCGCGGACATAGGCCATGGCATTGGTGGAGGAGGAACCGCCAATGACCTTGCCGCGCGCGCATTCGACCTTGCGTCCGCCGACATTGGCCTCGGGTTCGCAGAAATACATCCAGTCGTGACGCCGTTCGGTCAGGATCTTGCCCCAGCCGAGCGGAATATGGATCATCGGATCGCGGTCCCAATCGCCCGCCTCCAGCAGCAGGACCGATACGGAAGGGTCTTCGCTCAGCCGATTTGCCAGCACGCACCCCGCCGATCCCGCGCCGACAATGACGTAGTCGAAGGTTTCGCCAGCCGGCATGGTTTATCCTCGGGAAAAGGACGGCCAGCCGCGATGGCAACCGTCGACAGGGGCAGTCAACCATCGCGCAACTGGTGTTGTCAACCACCGCGTACATATGTAGATTGGTTGAATTGGTTGAGTGCCGGTTCCATCAGGTTTCGTGTCACGCTAAGATATCAGGACATTAGTCGGCATCCGCCGAACGGACAGGAGATTTGGTTTTGAGCGCATTCGAGCCGCAGGCCGGACCATCGGATCTCGACGACATCATTGCCGCAATCCGCCAGGTGCAGCAGGGCGGCGGCAAACTGCCGTCCGAGCGCGACCTGGCCGAGCACCTGAACGTCAAGCGCCACCAGCTCCGCAAGGCGCTGGAAGTCCTGCGCCACTCGGGCGACCTGAAACCGGCGCGGGTCAGGCGCGCGCCGACCGCGCTTCCCCGCTATGGCGAGGAACTGGTTCGGGTCACCAACCCCATCGAGGTTCTGGAACTGCGCCTGATCATGGAACCGGGCTTGGCCAGGCTGGCATCGCTACGCGCCTCCTCCTTCGAGACCGCCCGGATCCTCGATGCGGCGACCACGCCGGAGAATGCTCCGTCGGGCGAGGTCGACTTCGCCTTCCACCTCGCCATCGTTGCCGCCGCCCGCAACCACCTCGCCGCCGAATTCTACAAGATGCTGCGCCAGGTCGGGATCGACGCCCGGGTGAAGGTCGCGCGCACCACCGCCCCGACCTGCCCCAAGCGGATCGCCCAGCGCGATGGTGAGCATCGCATGATTGCCGAGGCGATCTCGCAGCGCGATCCCGAGGCGGCCGAGGCGGCGATGCGCGCGCATCTTCTGTCCGTGCAGAGGCAGATCATGGAACGGTCGAATGCCGGCGCCTTCGCGGCGTGATCGCATCGGCGCTGACAACAAGCCTGTACGGGGAACTCCACATTGAAACGTCATTTCGACGTGCTGGTCATTGGCGCGGGATCAGCCGGCTCGGTCGTTGCCAGCCGGCTCAGTGAAGACGAGACGTGCCGGGTCGGCCTTATCGAAGCCGGCACGATGCCCGATGACCCCGACATCGCCGACCCGTTGAAATGGACGATGATCCAGGGCCGCGCCTATGACTGGGCTTACCGGACCGTGCCGCAACCCTTCACGGCCAACCGTATCCATGAATGGCCGCGTGGAAAAATCGTCGGCGGATCGAGTTGCCTGCACGCCATGGCTTATGTGCGCGGGCATCCCGACGATTTTGCCCCTTGGGCACAAGCCGGCGGCGAGCGCTGGTCCTACCGGGGATTGCTGCCGGGTTTCATCCGCGGCGAAGCCTTCACGGCTTTCGAAGGGCCGACGCGCGGCAGGAAGGGTCCGCTGGACGTCTATCTGCCCGATGCCGAGGTCAGTCCTGTCGTGCGCGCCTATATCGCCGCCGGAACAGCCATCGGCGTTCCCACCCTCACGGACCACAACAGCGGCGAGCTCGTCGGCACCAGTCCCAATTCGCTGAACATCCGCGACGGCAAGCGCCTGAGCGTCGCCGATGCCTACCTGCCACCAGAGGTCATGGCGCGGCCGAACCTGACCTTGCTCACCGGCCACGAGGTCGAGCATCTCGTGCTGGACGGCCACAAGATCACGGGCGCGATCATGGTGTGCGAGGGTGAGACAAGGACGGTTTCGGCCGACCGCATCGTCCTTTGCGCCGGCGCCGTGTCCACGCCGCTCATCCTGATGCGCTCCGGCATTGGCTACCCGGATACACTGAAGCAGGCAGGGATACGCTGCCTGGCCGATCGCACCGAGGTTGGCCGCAATCTGCAGGACCATCTGCTGGCGCTCGGCAATGTCTACGCCGCGAAAAAGCCGGTGCCGCCGTCCCGCCTGCAGCACTCGGAATCGCTGATGTACCTGCACAGCGGCGATCCGACCCGCGCGTCCGGAAGTCCGGATATCGCGCTTGCCTGTGTCGTTGCGCCGTCAGCGGCCGAGGGGCTGGCGGCCCCGCCCTATGGCTCGGCCTTCACCATCCTTTGCGGCGTCACCCATCCGACAAGCCGTGGCAGCATCACGCCGTCCGGACCGGGCCGCAACGATGCGCCGATCATCGATCCGCATTATCTCGAGACCGAGCATGATCGCGCGGTTTTCCGGGAAGCGCTGAAAATGGCACGTACTGTCGGCCATCATGCGGCACTGGACGAATGGCGCGAAGCCGAGGTCCTGCCGGGCCTAGCCGTGCAATCGGACGGCGAACTCGATGCCTTCATCGCCAAGGCGGCATCAACCCATCACCATCCGGCCGGCACATGCCGGATGGGCAGGGATGCCGAGGCCGTCGTCGACCCGGATCTCCGGCTGAACGGCTTCGACAATGCCTTCGTGGTCGACGCCTCGGTGATCCCGACGATCCCAAGCGGGCCGATCAATGCCGCCGTCGTCGCCATCGCGGAGACCTGGGCGGCGTTGCCGATAGGTAGGCCGTGACTGCGTCCGCAGGCAGCAACTGCCGCAAAAAAGCCCGCCATGGCAAACCATGGCGGGCTTTTTCAAAGATCGCGAGGGCTCTTTCAGTCGACCTTGACGACGAAGTGCTTCGTCACCGGCTCGATGATCTTCCACGTCCCCTTGAAATCGGCTTCCACCACGAAGGCGTCTCCGGGGCCGACTTCGACAGGCTCGCCGCCATCCGGCGTGATGATGATGCGGCCGGCGATCATGTGCACGAATTCATAATCGCTGTAGGTCGCGTGATACGTGCCAGGCGTGGCCTGCCAGGTACCAGACATGACCTTGCCGTCGGCTGTCGTGTGCTGCACGGCGGTCTTCATGGTCGGCTTGCCCTCGACCACGACCCATCCGGCCAGATCGCCGCCATCAGCGTTTTCCACCGCCCCGAATTTGAGGATCGTCTTGCGTGTCATTGAAGGGCTCCGTTTGAAATGTTGTCGGCGTTAGCAGCCTGCGTATCCGGATATCCGAAGCACAGGGCGCGGGCAACGACTTCCCGTCATCCGCGACGCGATGGCTCTCCGATCTAAGCCGCGAGCGGAAAATCGTGGAAATGCACCACGACGCCGTCCGCATCAATGAAGATCACCGCATAGGCGGGCGGTTCGAGGCCGAGCCTCCAGTGTTCCGAAAAGTCGAGCGCGGTCTGATGATTGGTGCCGCGCAGGGTGCTGACCGGTATGCCGCGCCAGCTGCCAGCGATGAGGCGGTGGACATGCCCGGCGAAGATGTGGCGGACATTGCCATGGCGCGCCAGCACATCATGAAACGCATCGGCGTCGGCGAGCCGCACGCGATCGAGTTCCGGCATGTGAATGTCGAAGGGCGGATGATGCATGAAGATGAAGGCCGGCCGGTCGGCCACCTCATGCAGCCTCTCATCCAGCCAGCGCAGCCGCGCCTCTCCCAGCTTGCCTTCGACAAGTCCGCTTTCCAGCGTGTCCAACAGGATCAGCCGGCCTTGCTTCGTGTCGACGACGCTCTGGACGAAACCGCCTTCGGGGTTTGCTTCCGGAAACATCTCGAGGAAGAGTGCGCGGTCGTCGTGGTTGCCCAGCATCAGCCGGCAGGGCGGCACGAACCTTGCCACCCGATCTCTCAGCGCGGCATAGGCGGCACGCTCGCCGTCATTGGCGAGGTCGCCGGAAATCACCACCAGTTCGGCGTCGGCATGGTTGCTGTTGATGTCGGCAAGGCAGGCTTCCAGCCTGGACAAAGGATCGGTGCCAAAAAGAAGGCCGCCGGGTGGAACCAGGTGAAGATCGGAGATCTGGATGATTTTCATAAGTCGAGGCCTGTCGCTGCGGATTCGGAACGGGTTGGTCGATATGTTGGCGGTCACGCGGGTGGAACGAAGCTGGCACGCACGACCAGCGGCACGCTGATTCGTTCGCGAACGGGAGCCAGGTTCGGCTCCCGCTGGCGCAGATCGAGCAGGGCGACAGCCCGCGCGGCCATGGATTCAGGATCCTGACGAAAGGTGGTCAACTGATAGGCCAGCCACGAAGCCTCCGGAACATCGTCGAAGCCGATCACCGCGAGATCGCCGGGTATTGCAAGTCCCAGCTGGCGGGCATGGTCCATGACGCCGAAGGCGATGAGGTCGTTGACGCAGAAGATCGCCCGCGGCCGTTCCCGACGGTCGAGCAGGTCCCGCCCAGCCTGCAACCCACCGGCATAGTCGGTGTCGTTGCCACGGCTAACCGCGACGTCCGCGCCAAGACGCTTCGCCTCGGCGCAAAACGCATCCTCGCGTTCGGTGATGTTGGGCGTGCCCGACAGCGATCCGGCCAGGCCGAGCCTGGTCATGCCGCCCGCGACGAAAAGGGCTGCAGCGAGCTTTGCCGCCTCACCGCCATCGGTCTGGATATGGTCGGCTTCGGGTTCCGAGCGGCCGATCACGACAAGCGGCTGGCCGTTGCGCCGCGCCAGCTCGAAGAACGACGAAGGTGGCGAGCCGGAGAGGATGATTGTCGCTTCGGCGCGGTGGCCAAGCAGCGTCTTCTGGGCGGCGATCAGTTCCTGCTCGGTCTGGCCGGTGTTGATGATGACCGGCACATTGCCGCGATGGATCAGCGCCTTGGTCAATGCGGCGGCGAGATGCGCGCGAAAGCCGACCTCCGGCTTCGTCACCACCAGTCCCACCAGCCGGCTCTGGTTGGCGAGCAGGCCGCGCGCCAGATCGTTGACCTGATAGCCGAGAGCTTCGGCGGCTCGCATGATCTTTTCGCGCGTTTCGGTGGCCACGCTGGCGCCGGGCGTGAAGGCGCGCGATACCGCCGAGCGCGACACGCCGGCCTGGCGCGCGACATGCTGCGCACTGACGGAACGCATCTTGTCGAGGTTCTTGCCCTTGCCGTCTGTCATCCTTGCTTGCTCCTCAATGACCGACCTTGGACAGCACGTCGGCTTTCAGGAACCGTTCCACGATCAGCATGAAACCGATCGACGGGATCAGTAGCAGAAGCGCGGTGATCGAGGCGATCTGGTAGTTGCCGCCGGCGCCCGCCGAATAGAGCAGCAGTGGCAGCATGTTCACGTCGGGCGCGCCGACGAAATAGCTGCCGGTGAATTCGTCGAGCGACTCCAGGAAGACGAAGATCGCGCTGGCCATCAGGCCGGGCATGGCCAGCGGCAAGGTCACGTCGCGAAAGGCGCGAAACGCCCCGGCGCCGATCGAACGCGCTGCCTGTTCCAGTTCGACATCGACGGCGGAGAAGGCCGCCGTGGCGATCCACACCGCATAGACGAGGCCATGCACCGCATGCACCAGCACCACGCCGCTGATCGTGCCGTTGAGGCCGATCTGGTAAAAGAGGCGGGCGACGTTGACGTAGACGGGCAGGTTCGGAAACGCCTGCGGTATCAGGAAGGCCAACAGGATCAGGCTGCGCAGCGGCAGTTTCAGCCGTGCCAGCGCGTAGCCGGCAGGAATGGCCAGCGCCAGCGACACGATGACCGTCAGCACTGCCACCAGGATGCTGTTCTTTAGTGAATCCATGGCGTTGCCGCGCGACGAGAACACCCGCGTCCAGACGCTGAAGCCATAGTCGAGCGGCAGCACATGCGGAAAGTACCAGCGTTCCGCCACCGTCCACAGCAACAGGTTCAGCAGTGGCCCGAAGATGATGAAGGCAAGCAGGCCGAGGATGAGGGCCCTTGGCAGCCACCACAGGTCGACCCTCAGCTTCCGCTGGATGGAGGGTACGGCGAGGCTCATGCGCGCTCCTTCATCGTATGGCGCAGATAGATCCACGCTACGCCCGAGGTGATGACCAGCGAGATCAGGCCGAGCGCGTTGGCGACGCCGTAATCGCCATAGGCGTTGATGCGGAAGGCGATGTCGGCGGTCAGCATGGTCGGCGACTGGGCATTGACCATCAGCGGCACCGACAGCACCGACATCATCGTGACGAAAAACAGGATGAGGCCGACCAGCAGCGTCGTGGCAACCTGCGGCACGACGATCTCGATGAGGATGCGCAGCCGCGAGGCGCCGAGATTGCGGGCGGCTTCGATGGTGCCGCGGTCGATCGACGCCATGGCGCCGGCGACCAGCAGGGCGACGAAGGGAACCTGCTTCCAGACGAAGGCGATGACGATGCCCCGCCAGTCGAGGAAGCCGGTCGCCTGCAGCGGGGTGATGATGCCTGCATTGATGAGCAGATTGTTCATCAGGCCGTTCTTGGCGAGGAAGGTGCGCAGGATCTGGCCGACGACGATGAAGGGTATGAACATCGGCCAGCGATAGAGCCAGCGCAGGATCGCCACGGCGCGCGGATTTTCGCCAAGCGTCAGGTATCCGCCGATGGCGATGGAGAACAGGCCGATCAGCACCGTCGACAGGCTGACGATGAGGACGGTGAAGATCGTGTCGTTGCGGTAGAGTTCGAAGGCCTTGACGAAATTCCCCAGGCCATAGGTTCCCGTCACCTCGAACGCGCCGATGACCGACGCGGCAAGCGGCACGATGAACAGCAGCACGATCACCGCCAGCGCGGGCAGGACGAGGAACAGACCGAAAAGTCGTTTCGACATCGATGGACTCTCGCAAGGATTTCAAAAAGGCAGAAACCGCCCGGCTCTGTGCCGGGCGGTCCGGGTTCAGAACTCGGTCATCCAGCTCAATTCGCGGTCAGACGCTCATAGGCTTCGAGGATCGCGCTGTTGTAGGGCGCGATCGGGAAAGGCTTGCCGTATTTCGCCAGGTCTTCCGGCGAAATGTCGACGAACAGCTTGTTCCAGGTCGCCTCGTCGAGCTTCGGCTTGACGAAATCGGCGTCGATGCCCGGATACCAGTTGAACTTCTTGACGATGCCGTCGGCCTGCACTTCCGGGCTCGTCGCCAGCGCCACGAACTTCTCGGCCAGCGCCGCGTTCGCGCTCTTGGCCGGGATCACGTAGTGCATCGGCTGTCCCGGCATGCCGGGCGCCGGCAGCACCAGCTTGAGTTCGGGCGGAAGCCGGCCATCGGCCTGCCAGGAATAGAACATGTCGACCCAGACCGGCCCCATGGCGATCTCGCCGCGCGACAGCATGTCGAGCGTGCCGGCATTGCCCGGCGTCAGCGTGGCATTGGTGGTGAACTCCTTCAGGCTGGCGAAGGCCTTGTCCCACTTCTTGGTCTCGGCCTCGTCGAACGGGCCGTTCATCAGCTTGTTGGCGTCGCCTTCGCCATAGGCGTAGATCCAGCCCATGACGAAGCTGACGCCGGAAGCGCCGCCCTTGATACCGTTGTAGCCGAACTGCTTGGGATGTTCCTTGGCCCAGGCGACCAGTTCGTCGTAGCTCTTTGGCGGATTGGGAACCATGGCCGGATTGTAGGCGATCGCCGTCTGGCTGTTGAACATCGGCATGACATAGCCCGAGACATTGCTACCCAGCGCCATGTCGGCGTTGGCGCGCGTCACCATCTTGCCGGTGTCGATCTTCGGACGATAGGCTTCGAGATAGCCCGCGGTCACCATCGGGCCGGCGAACTTCTCGTGCACGACGGCAACGTCCGTGTCCCACTTTTCCGAACCGGCATCGGCCTGCGCCTTGAAGCGCTCGGTGATCTTCTGCGACCCGGCATCGCCCGGGCCGGTGCCGACGACGCGCACCGTGTTGCCCGGATTTTCCTTCTCGAACAGCGGCCCGAGATAGTCGTTGATATAGTCGACCATGTTCTGGTCGCCGGCGGTCAGCACGGTGAGTTCAGCGGCCGTGGCGGGTGACGCCACGAGGCCGAGAACCAGCGCGGCCTGCAGGATTGTCTTCATGGATAGGTCTCCTGTTGGGTCAAAAAGTTGGAGTTAGGACCTAGGCTTCGGATGTTTCCAGGGAGCGGCTTTTGGCGCCGCCCGGCCGGGAACGGGGTGACGCAGGCGGCGGAGCCTCCTGCGCGTTGAACAGGAAAAGCACATCGGACGGGATGCGGACCTTGACGGCCTCGCCCTGCCCGAAGGCCTTGTGCGCATCGACGAGGATCATGTCGTCGCCGACCCTGACCGCATGGCGCCAGAGGCCACCGGGATAGCTTACGCTCTCGACATGACCTGACAGTTCGAGGGTTCCAGCCGCGGCGCTGCCGGCTGTGCTGGCGGGAGCGAGTTGTGCGGCTTCGGCGCGGAAGCGCGCTTCGACGAAGCCGCGTGCCAAGGGACGCCCGTCGAGCGGTACCGCACAGGCAGCGTTTGCCGGTCCGGCCTCTATCTCGAAACGGCCGGATGACGGCAGGCCCCATAGTTCCACCCGGTTCTCCGCGCCCATGAAGGCGGCGACGAAGGTGGAGGCGGGACGGCTGTAGACCGCCTCGGGGGTGCCCTGTTGCGCGATGCGCCCGGCATCGAGGATGACGATGCGGTCGGCCATCACCATGGCTTCCTCACGATCATGCGTGACATGCACGGCGGTGATGCCAAGACGCTTCTGCAGCGCGCGGATTTCGTGACGCACGGTCAGCCTGATGCGTGCGTCCAGATTGGACAGCGGCTCGTCGAGCAGCAGGATTTCCGGATCGATGGCCAGCGCCCGGCCGAGGGCGACGCGCTGGCGCTGGCCGCCCGAAAGCTGTGCCGGCTTGCGATCACCAAGCCCGTCGAGCCCGAGCAGCTTTTCCATGTCGCCGACGCGCCGCGCAATCTCGCTGCGCGCATGCCGCTGCAGCTTCAGCCCGTAGCCGATATTCTGCGCCACCGTCATGTGCGGCCACAGCGCATAGGACTGGAATACCAGCGCCATGCCACGCTTGTCCGGTGGCAATCCCGTCACGTCCTTGTCCGCCACCTTGATCGACCCGGCGCTCGGCGAAACGAAGCCGGCAATTGCGCGCAGCAGCGTGGTCTTGCCGCAGCCGGAAGACCCAAGCAGGGCAACGAACTCGCCCCTGGCGATCGTGAGATCTATTCCGTCCAGAACGCGCGACGCACCATACCCGGCACTGACACCGTTCAGTTGGAGGAAGTTTTCCTTTGTCATTCTTCACCTGTTGCACAGCTGTGCATCGCGAGATGGCAGCCGCCTGCTGTTGAGTTCCGAATAGGGGGGATTCATAACGTCTTGATGACGGCTTGCCCGGAAAGCTCCTCCTCTTTCCCAGGCGTTGACCGGGTCGCCGGACGCGGCATGCCGCCACCGGGAAACCTCCCATTTTCCCGGTGCCGTCCTGTCACAATACAGTTATCCTGCGACGATAGGGAGAGCTTTCTCGCATCCGGCCCGCTTGAGGCTGATGCTCTTTTCGCGACTATTGAGAGGTGGGATTTTTCATGCGCAAGATAGTTTTCGCCGCCATATTCCTGGCATCCGCTGTCGGAGCTGCTTCGGCCGCCGACGGCAAGCTCGTGCTCTACACCAGCCAGCCCAACACAGACGCCCAGCAGACCGTCGACGCCTTCATGGCGAAGAATCCCGGCATAAAGGTCGAGTGGGTCCGCGACGGTACGCCGAAGATCCTGGCCAAGCTGCGCGCCGAGATCGAAGCCGGCCAGCAGCAGGCGGACGTGCTCCTGATCGCCGATGTCGTCACCATGGAAGGGCTGAAGAAGGAAGGGCGCCTGCTCGCCTATCCACAGGCCGATGTCTCCGGCATCGACGCCGCCCTTTACGACAAGGACAAGACCTATTTCTCGACCAAGCTGATCACCACCGGCATCGTCTACAACACCAAGGCGCCCTTCGTCCCGGCGAGTTGGGAAGACCTGACGAAGCCGGAGGCGAAGGGCCTGGTGGCGATGCCGAGCCCGCTGACCTCGGGCGCGGCGATGATCCATACCGTGACCCTGACCGGCAATCTGCCCGAGGGCTGGGACTATTACGGTGCGCTGGCCAAGAACGGCGCCCAGGCAAGCGGCGGCAATGGCGACGTACTGAAGGCTGTCAGCGGCGGCGACAAGCTGTTCGGCATGATCGTCGATTACATGCCCATTCGCGAGAAGGCCAAGGGCGCTCCGGTCGAGTTCGTGTTCCCGAAGGAAGGCGTTTCGGCGGTCACCGAGCCGGTTGCCATTCTGTCGACCGCCAAGGACACCGCAGCCGCGAAGGCCTTCGTCGATTTCCTCCTGTCCAAGGACGGGCAGGAAGTGGCCGCCAGGATGGGCTATATTCCGGCGCGCGCCGACATTGCCTTGCCCGCCGGCTATCCCGATCGTTCGTCGATCAAGGTGCTCGGCTATGATGCCGCCGCCGCACTCGCCAACGACGTCGCGAACAAGGAAAAATTCAGCGCCGTGATGGCTCAGTAATCACCGGTGTCCGCACACGATAGCCTCCCAAGGCAGCGTATGTCCGTGCCCCCATGGCACGGACATACGACGGGGATGCGGGCCACGCCGGGAATGCGTGCGTCTGCCCTTGCCGTCTTGCTGGTCATCGCGCTGCTCAGCCTGCTGCCGATGGCTCGCCTCGTCGTCGCGGCCATCGCGCCCGGCGGCGAACTCGACTTCGGCGCATTCGCCGAGCGCCTCGCCAAGCCTGCGGCCTTGCGTGCGATGTGGCACACGCTGGACACGGCCTTCTTCGGCGCCGTTCTGGCGGTCTGCCTCGGCGGTCCGTTCGCCATCGCGGTCACCATGACCGACCTGCCGGGGCGAAAAACCCTGGGCTTCCTGCTGTTGCTGCCGCTGATGATCGCGCCGCAGGTCACCGCCCTGTCATGGCTGCATCTGTTCGGACCGTCGTCAACGCTTCTCGGCATGATCGGCATGGCGCCGCCGCCTGGTACGCCCAATCCGATGCTTGGCCGCAACGGCATCATCCTGCTCTACGCGGTTCAGCACGCGCCGATCGTGTTCATCACGCTGCGGGCCGGGCTTGCCCGGGTGCCGCGCGATCTCGTCGAGGCCGCAAGGGCGTCCGGGGCGAGGCCGCTTGCGGTGCTGTGGACCATCGTGCTGCCGGTCATCCGGCCCTACATCGTGGCGGCGGCCGCCCTCGCCTTCGTTTCCGGCGTCGGCAATTTCGGCATCCCCGCTCTGCTCGGAATGCCCGTCAATTACCTGACCCTGCCGACGCTGATCTATCAGGACCTGTCGAGCTTCGGGCCCGGCGTCCTGCCGCAGATCGCGGCACTGTCGGTGCTGGTCGGCGTGCTCGCACTGGCCGGCGTCGCCTGCCAGTCGCTGGCCCTGCGTGGTGCTGCCCATCGTTTCACCGTCGGTACGCCGGCGCGGTTTGAGCTCGGCCGCTCCCGCCTGCCGCTCGCTGTCCTCGGCTGGCTGGTGATCGGGCTCATCCTCGTGCTTCCGGCTTGCGCGCTGCTGGCGACCTCGCTGGTGCCGTCCTTCGGGGTGCCGCTTGGCTGGGCGACGCTGACCGCGTCCAACTATGCCGAGGTGCTGGTCCAGCAGGCGTCGACCGTGCGCGCCTTCCGCAACTCCATTCTGTTTGCCGGCGGCGCGGCGCTGATCCTTGCCATCGGCGTCATCCCGGTCACCGTGGTGCTCGAACGGTTCGGCCAGCGCTGGCGCCATGTCATCAACGGTATTGTCGACCTGCCCTATGCGGTTCCAGGCGTCGTCCTGGCCATCTCCTGCATTCTCCTGTTCCTGCGCCCGCTGCCGCTGATCGGCAGCCTCTATGCGACTGCATCTATCATCCTGGTCGCTTATACGATGCGATTCTTCACCCTCGCCCTGAAGCCGGTGACGACGGCGGTCGGACAGATTTCGCGCGACCTTGACGAGGCGGCGGCGGTGTCGGGTGCCCGCCCGCTTCGCCGGCTTGCCACGATCACCGCGCCGCTTGCCGCGCCGGCGGCGGTGGCGGGCGGACTGCTGGTCTTCATGAGCGCCTTCAATGAACTCACCGTCTCGGCCCTGCTCTGGTCGAGCGGCAACGAGACGCTGGGCGTGGTGCTGTTCAGCCTCGAGGAGGCCGGGCTGGGAACGCAGGCAGCGGCGATCGCCGTCTCAACGATTGTCGTCGTTGTTGTCCTGCTGCTTGTGCTCGACCGTTTCGGGCGGCGGCTACCGGCGGGCGTGCTGCCCTGGAGGTAGGGCTCTCAGCTTCCAGGGATGATCCAGCCATCAGACACGGCCACCCGCACCTTCTGCCCCACCGCCAACGCCTCGGCGCTGTCGATCAGTAATTCCTGTCCCGCCTCCGGCAAGGCCAGCCGCGCCTCATAGACCGGGCCGCGATAGATGCTGTCGAGCACCGTTGCCGGCAGCCCCTCGGATGAAAGCCGCAAGGCTTCCGGCCGCAGCAGGACCTTGACCGGTCCCTCCTGCCCCTCGGCGCTTCGCGCCGTGACACGATGCCCGGCGATCTCGACTGTCGTGACGCCATTGCCATGGCCGATCGCTCTGCCCGAAACGATGGAGCCTCTGCCGATGAAGCCCGCGACAGTCGCATCGGCCGGCGCGCGATAGACCTCCCGCGGCGGCGCCGCCTGCAGCAACCGGCCCTGGCTCAGCACCGCGACACGGTCGGCCAGCGCCAGCGCCTCGGCCTGGTCGTGGGTGACATAGACGATGGTGGCGCCGGTGCGGCGGTGGACATCGCGGAATGCATCGACCATCGACGCACGTAAATGCATGTCGAGATTGGCAAGCGGTTCGTCGAACAGGATGATCCCAGCGTCGGCGACCAGACAGCGCGCCAGCGCTACACGCTGGCGCTGGCCGCCCGACAGTTCCTCGATGCGACGCTTTTCGAAGCCGTCGAGGCCGACGATCTCGAGGACAGCGCCGACACGGGCAGCGATCTCGCCCTGCTTCACATGCCGGGCCTTCAGCGGATAGGCGACGTTCCCGGCCACATCCATATGCGGCCAGAGCGCGTAGGACTGGAAGACGACGCCGACGCCGCGCGCTTCCGGCGGCACCTGCCGCTGGGGATCGGCCATCAACCGGTCGCCGAACAGCACGCGGCCCTCGCTCGGCGCCTCGAAGCCGGCAATCAGCCGCAGCATCGTGGTCTTGCCGCAACCGGACGGCCCGAGCAGCGCGGTAAAGGACCCCTTGGGGAAATCGAGCGAAACGGCGTTGAGCGCCGCCGTCTCGTTGAACCGCTTGCTAAGGCGTTCCACCTTGATGTCGCTCATGCCTTGTTCATCCGCACAGTCCTGCCTGAAATGGTTGCTTGCACAGCCGCTGGATGTGGCCGGCAATACGTTGGAAATCCTGTCGTGACAACGGCGGCGCCGTATCCGATGAAGTGGCCGCGGACGACCCGGCGGGATGCAGCCGCACCGTCACCGGAACGACGAAAGCGGTCGGTGGCTATGGAGCCACCGACCGGAGCGAAAACGACAGGCTATCCGGAGAATGAAATTCCCTGGTGGCGTTACTGCGCCGTCCAGCCGCCATCCATCGGCAAGGTCGTGCCGGTGATCTGCTTGGCAGCGTCCGAGCACAGGAACAGCGCCAGCGCGGCGAGTTCATCAACGGTGACGAACTCCTTGGTCGGTTGCGCCGCCAGCAGCACATCGTGCTTGACCTGCTCCTCGGTCATGCCGCGCGCTTTCATCGTGTCGGGAATCTGCTTTTCGACCAGAGGCGTCCAGACATAGCCGGGCGCGATCGCATTGACGGTGACGCCGTCAAGTGCCGCCTCCAGCGCCACCGTTTTGGTCAGGCCGGAAATGCCGTGCTTGGCCGACACATAGGCCGACTTGAAGGGCGAGGCGACCAGCGCGTGCGCGGAAGCCGTGTTGATGATGCGGCCCCATTTGCGCGCTTTCATGCCGGGCAGCGCCGCCTTGATCGCATAGAACGCCGCCAGCAGGTTGATGCGGATGATGGCTTCCCATTTGTCGTCGGGAAAATCCTCGATCGGTGCGACATGCTGGATGCCGGCATTGTTGACCAGGATGTCGAGGCTGCCGAAGGCCGCCTCCGCCTCGTGGACCATGGCTGTTACCGCGGCGCCATCCATCATGTTGGCGTCCGAATAGCGGCACTTGACGCCGAAGTCCTTCTCGATGCCGGCGCGTTCCTGCTCGATGGCCGCCGCATCGCCGAGCCCATTGATGGTGATGTTGGCCCCCGCGGCTGCAAAGGCGCGGGCGATGGCCAGGCCGATGCCGCTGGTCGAACCGGTAACGAGGGCACTCTTCGAAGAAAGGGAAGCCATGATGATCTCGCAAGAGGTGGGAGGAACTTGAAGGGCACACCTTTGTGCGCCGCAGCATGACAATGCCACAGCCATATGTCGGCTCGATTACAGGAGAACGACGGTCATCCAATGGGCGCTCGGGGCTGACACGGCACTGTCATGGTGCCGTGCAACATAGAACCGTGCGCACTCGCGCAGTCGTTCCTCAAGCGATGGGGCTACAGCCTTGAAGATCGCCGATGTCGTGAAGCGCGCTTATGCGATGCCGCTGACCAACCCTTCCTTTCCGCCCGGGCCATATCGTTTCTTCAACCGCGAATACGTCATCATCACCTACCGCACGACGCGCGAAGCCCTCGAGGCCGTGGTGCCGGAGCCGCTGGAAATAGACGAGCCGCTGGTCAAGTACGAGTTCATCCGCATGCCGGACTCGACCGGCTTCGGCGACTACACCGAAACCGGCCAGGTGATCCCCGTGCGCTACAAGGGCCAGCACGGCGGCTACGTTCATTCGATGTATCTCGATGACGATGCGCCGATCGCCGGCGGCCGCGAACTCTGGGGTTTTCCCAAGAAGCTCGCCAGCCCCAAGATCGTCCACGAAGGCGAGGTGATCGTCGGAACGCTGCACTATGGCAGCCTGCTCTGCGCCACCGGCACGATGGGTTACAAACACCGCGAAGCAGACCATGACAGCGTGCTTGCCTCGCTGGCAGCCCCCAATTTCCTGATCAAGATCATCCCGCATGTCGACGGCAGCCCACGCATTTGCGAGCTGGTGCGCTATTACCTGACAGACGTCACGCTGAAGGAAGCCTGGACAGCGCCCGCCGCGCTCGACCTGCGGCCCCATGTCATGGCCGACGTGGCAAAACTGCCGGTGCTCGACATCGTGTCCGCCGTCCACTTCACCGCCGATCTGACGCTCGGGCTGGGCGAGGTGATGCACGACTATCTTGCCGATCACGGCCGGTCCTCGGCCAGCACGAACCAGCTGGAGAAAGCCCGTGCTTGAACGCAACCGAAACAAGCAGGCCGCCACCATCGAGGAAATCTCGGCGCAGTATGACCGTGTCGCGCTGGTGTTCCAGGGCGGTGGCGCGCTCGGCGCCTATCAGGCCGGCGTCTATCAGGCGCTCGCCGACGCCGGCTGCGAACCGACCTGGCTGTCCGGCGTGTCGATCGGCGCCATCAATGCCTCGATCATCGCCGGCAATGAGCCCAGCCGCCGCCTGCAGCGGCTCGAGCAGTTCTGGCAGACGATTTCGGGGCGCAAGATCTGGGCTTATACGCCGGAAGGCGACTTTTACCGCGACATCCGCAACCGCGCCAGTTCGTGGATGACGATGACCATGGGGCAGCCCGGCTTCTTCAAGCCGCGCAATCCCAATCCCTGGTTCGAGCCACAAGGTGCCGAAGGCGCCACCAGCTTCTACGACACGGCCGAGTTGAAGGACACGCTGCAAAGCCTGATCGACTTCGACATTCTCAATGACGGCAAGAAGCGGCTGAGCGTCGGCGCGGTCAACGTCAGGACCGGCAACTTCGTTTACTTCGACACCGACAAGGTGCGCATCGAGCCGGAGCACATCATGGCCAGCGGCGCGTTGCCGCCCGCTTTCCCCTCGATCCGCATCGAAGGCGAATATTACTGGGACGGCGGCATCGTCTCCAACACGCCACTGCAATATCTGCTCGACCAGGAAGAAGATCGCTCGTCGCTGGTGTTCCAGGTCGACCTGTTCAGCGCGCGCGGTGTCCTGCCGCGCAGCATGCCGGACGTCCTGTCGCGTCACAAGGACATCATGTATTCCAGCCGCACCAGGCAGAATACCGACAACTTCCAGCGCATTCACGGGCTGAAGATGAAGCTGCTCGATGCCTTGAAGCGCGTCCCCGCGGAATTGCTGGCGGAAGGCGAGAAGGAGCTGATCGAGGACTATTCGAATGCCGGCGTCGTCAACATCGTCCACCTCATCTACCAGCACAAAGGTTATGAGGGCCACGCCAAGGATTACGAGTTCTCGGGCACCTCGATGCGCGAGCATTGGGACACCGGGCTGGAAGACACGCAACGCACCTTGCGTCATCGCCAGTGGCTGACATTGCCGACCACCGTCGACGGCGTCGCCATCCACGACCTGCATCGCGAAGACCCGACATAGTGTCCCGACGTCGTCATCCTTGGGCGTAGCGACGCGAAGCGGAGCGAAGACCCAAGTATCCATGCCGCGACCTCAGCCGAAGGTGCAGCCAAGCAGAATTCTGTTCCGCAGCAACGCTCAGGAGTCGCGGCATGGATCCCATGGTCTGCGCCGCGTCGCTTCACTCCTTGCTCCGCCATAGGATGACGAAGCGATAGGCGTTTCGGCCAATAGGCATGTTCCACGTCAACAGAAACCAGTACGTCCTCGCCTAATTGCACGCGGTGCTCGGTCAAAGAAAAAGGCAGCGCCGGCGACCGGCGCTGCCTTTTGTTTGAGAGCCCTTGTTCCGCTCAGAAAACCTGGCGGAAGATGATGAACAGCACGAAGGCGAGCGCGATCGAGCAGGGCAGCGTCAGCACCCAGGCAAGCGCCAGGTTGCGCACCGTTGCCCATTGCAGCCCCGAGCCGTTCGCCGCCATCGTTCCGGCGACCCCCGATGACAGCACATGGGTCGTCGACACCGGCAGGCCCAGCCGATCGGCCATGCCGATGGTGACCATGGCGACGAGCTCGGCGGCGGCACCCTGGCCATAGGTCAGATGGCTCTTGCCGATCTTCTCGCCGACCGTGACGACGATGCGCTTCCAGCCAACCATCGTGCCTAGCCCAAGCGCCAGCGCGACCGCAACCTTCACCCAGATCGGGATGAACTTCGTCGCGTTGTCGACGGCCTTGTGGTAGTCGGTCACCGCTTTCAGATCGGCCGGCTGCATCGGCAGCAACTGCTTCTTGTCGATCAGCTTGAGCGCCTCGCCAATCAGATAGATGTCGTTGCGGGCATTGCTCACCAGATCGGTCGGCACCTTTTCGACCGTGGCGTAGGGCTGCAGCTCAGCGGTCGTGTTGTGGATGTATGTCTGCAACGCGAGCGTCGTCTGGTCGCTCCAGGTCCTGGTGCGCACGGCATCCTGGACGGCCGCCTTGGCATCAGTGACGGTGACGCCCGGCTTGACATATTTGCCCAGCGCCTGCTCGACGCTGGCGGAAGCCGATTTGTAGGCTTCGAGATAATTGATGTCCGGGGTGCGGTTGAGCGCGTAGGCGGTCGGCACCACGCCGATCAGGATCAGCATGATCAGGCCCATGCCCTTCTGTCCGTCATTAGAGCCATGCGCGAAGCTGACACCGGTGCAGGTGAAGATCAGCAGCGCACGGATCCACAGGGGCGGCGGCGCGTTGCCCTTGGGGGACTCGTAGAGCGCCGGATTGCGAATGAGGAACTTCATCGCATAGAGCAGGGCCGCTGCGGCGAAGAAGCCGACGATCGGCGAAACCAGCAAGGTCACCCCGACATTGGTCGCTTGTGACCAGTCGACACCGCTGGTCGCGCTGCCGACGGGCGCCATGAACTGGTTGGCGAGACCGACGCCGATGATCGAGCCGACCATGGTGTGCGAACTGGACGCCGGCAGGCCAAGGAACCAAGTGCCGAGATTCCAAAGGATGGCGGCGATGAGCAGAGCGAAAACCATGGCGAAGCCGGAAGATGACCCGACCTGCAGGATCAGCTCGACCGGCAGCAGCGACAGGATGCCGAACGCCACGGCGCCGCTCGATGTGAGAACCCCGAGGAAGTTGAAGGCGCCCGACCACATGACCGCGAATTCCGCCGGCAGCGAACGCGTATAGATAACCGTCGCCACCGCATTGGCCGTGTCGTGGAAGCCGTTGACGAATTCGAAGCCAAGCGCAATGAGCAAGGCGATTCCAAGCAGGATCCATGGCACCGTCTTGGCCACGGCAAGGTCCTGGCTAAGCGCGTAGCCGACATAGACGATGCCAACCAGCACGAGCACGCCGAAGGCCGGCAAGAACCACTTTGCGCTGCCCGACCGCTCCAGCGGATGCTCCGGTCTCGGAATACCCGCTTCACTAGAAACTATATCCACCATGTCCCACTCCTTTTGCATCGCAGCAAAGAACCGGGGGAACGCTATGTCCGTACAATGAACCTTGTGTGACGCCGCGTAACTTCGCGCGAACGCATGGCCGCGCTTGATCGATGGCGCCCTCAGAAACCGTCGGATCTCGTTTTCAGGATCGCCGAGAACAGCGGGTCGAAAGCCCGGCTGATCGGCGCCGCCGCCGCGCCGATCGCGATCGACCAGGGATCCGTGGTGCCAAGCTGCAGGCGCGGCAGGTTTCGCCCGGGCCGGTCGGCGATCGACGGCAGCAGCGGATGCATGCCTTCGACGAGGCGTCGGGCCAGCGCCTCCGGCGCGCCACTGGTCAGGATGACGGTCTGCGGATCGAAGATTGTCTCGATGAGATGCACGCTCCAGCGCAAATCATGCGCCGCGCCCTCTATCCAGGCCATGATCCTGGGATCTTCGGCCGCGGTCATCATGCCGATCCGGTTGTAGAGCCCGTCATCGGCGGGATCGAGGCCAAGGTGCTGATAGAGCGACGCGAGTGACGCCCGATGTTCGAGCGGCGTCGAACCCGGGCCGGCCGGTGACAGCAGCGCCATGCCGATCTCGCCCGCATTGCCATGGCCGCCGCTGTAGAGCTCACCGTTCAGGATCAGCCCGGCGCCGATACCGTAGCCGACATAAAGACAGACCGCGTGATCGACCCCATGCGCGGCGCCGACCATGCGTTCCGCCGTCGCGCAGGCGGCGGAGTCGTTCTGCAAGCCGACATTCAAGCCTGTGCCGGCGGCAAGCGTCTCCAGCAGTGGAAATTTCTGCCAGGCAGGCATCATCCATTTGTCGTCCGAGTTCTTCAGCCCGAAGGGGCCTGGCATGGCGACGCCGAGACCGACGAGGCGTCCTTCCGATTGGGCGGAAATGCCAGCCAGTTGACGCCGGACACCATCGACGAGGCCGAGGATGACCTCGACGCCTTTCGACGGCTCGTCAAACGGCAGGTTCGCTTCCGCCCGCGCCAGCACGCTGCCGACCAGGTCGACGGCGACGGCCCGCGTCAGGTGGCGGTCGATTTGCAGGCCGATCGCAAAGGCCCCTTCGGGAACCAGCCTGTAGGGGGTCGAGGGCTGGCCCCTGCCCTTTCGAACCGTATCGAGCCCGACGACGAGGCCATCTCGTTCGAGATCCTCGATGATGTTGGAAACGGCCTGCTTGGTCAGCTGCGTCGCCCGCGCCAGATCGGCTCGCGAAAGCGCGCCATTGAGGCGCAGCGCCTCGATCATGACACGGCGGTTGTGCGCGCTCGTGCCTTCCTGGTTGGTGCCGCTTTTGGCGCGGATCGGACTGACATCGTTCACCGGTGTTTCCCCTCTTGACTCCATTAGAATATTGATCGACTAATTAAGTCAAGCGGGTTGACTTAATGGCGAAACCAACCGCGGAAACAATACGGCGAGGGGCATTTCCCGTCACCGCCAACCGGTTGGGAAACATAGGTCACGCGACATCAACCCGGGAAGGCAACATGGACAGCCGACCCGTCAACATCGGAAATGGGAGAAGAAGATGCTGAAATCGATCGGTAAGACCCTGTTGGGTGCAGTCTTTGTCGGGGGGCTGTTGGTTCCCCACGCTTTCGCCGAAACGTCGCTCAACGCGCTTTTCATGGCCCAGGCCGCCTATAGCGAGGCCGACGTTCGCGCCATGACGGATGCCTTCACCAAGGCCAATCCGGACATCAAGGTCAATCTCGAATTCGTCCCCTATGAAGGCCTGCACGACAAGACCGTGCTCGCGCAGGGCTCGGGCGGCGGCTATGACGTCGTGCTGTTCGACGTCATCTGGCCAGCCGAATACGCGACCAACAAGGTGCTGGTCGACGTCTCCTCGCGCATCACCGACGACATGAAGAAGGGCGTCCTGCCCGGCGCATGGACCACCGTCCAGTATGACGGCAAATCCTATGGCATGCCCTGGATCCTCGATACCAAATACCTCTTCTACAACAAGGAAATGTTGGAAAAGGCCGGCATCAAGACGCCGCCGAAGACCTGGGAAGAGCTGACCGAACAGGCCAAGATCATCAAGGACAAGGGCATCGTCGCCACGCCCATCGCCTGGAGCTGGTCGCAGGCCGAAGCCGCGGTGTGCGACTACACCACGCTGGTCAGCGCCTATGGCGGCGACTTCCTCAAGGGCGGCAAGCCCGACTTCCAGAACGGCGGCGGTCTCGACGCCCTGAAATACATGGTGGCAAGCTACAAGTCGGGCCTCACCAACCCGAATTCCAAGGAATTCCTGGAAGAGGATGTGCGCAAGGTGTTCGAGAACGGCGACGCCGCCTTCGCGCTGAACTGGACCTACATGTACAACATGGCCAACGATCCCAAGGACAGCAAGGTCGCGGGCAAGGTTGGCGTCGTGCCGGCGCCCGGCGTTGCCGGCAAGAGCGAGGTTTCCGCGGTCAACGGCTCGATGGGCCTTGGCGTCACTGCGGTCAGCAAGCACCAGGACGAAGCCTGGAAATACATCACCTTCATGACCTCGCAGGCGACGCAGAACCAGTACGCCAAGCTCTCGCTGCCGATCTGGGCGTCTTCGTATGACGATCCGGCAGTCACCAAGGGTCAGGAAGAGCTGATCGCCGCGGCCAAGCTTGGACTGGCCGCGATGTATCCGCGCCCGACCACGCCAAAGTATCAGGAACTGTCGACCGCCCTACAGCAGGCGATCCAGGAATCGCTTCTCGGCCAGTCCTCACCCGAGGACGCCTTGAACACCGCCGCCAAGAACAGCGGCCTCTGAGCTGATATCCTCGATGCGGGCGGCGCTATGGTGCCGCCCGTGCTATGTCCAGATCCAGACGAATGAGAAGAGGCGCCTCCCATGTCGGGCACATGGATGACAACCCGTGCGTGGCTGCTGATGCTGCCGCTTCTCGTGGTCATGGTCGCCGTCATCGGCTGGCCGCTGATCGACATGGTCGGCCTTTCCTTTACCGATGCCAAGCTCATCGGCACGGGCGGCAATTTCGTCGGCTTCGGCAATTATACCAACATGCTGTCCAGCTCGAACTTCCAGCGCACGCTGGTCACCACCACCCTGTTCGCCGTCATCTCGGTGGCAGCGGAAATGGTGATCGGCGTTCTCGCCGCACTTCTGCTCAATCAGCAGTTTTACGGCCGCGCCGTGTTGCGGGCACTGATGATCCTGCCCTGGGCGCTGCCGACGGTGGTCAACGCCACGCTGTGGCGGCTCATCTACAATCCTGAATATGGCGCGCTGAACGCGGCACTCACGCAACTGCATCTCATCGATGCCTATCGCTCCTGGCTGGGTGAACCGGGAACCGCGCTGGCGGCGCTGATCGTCGCCGATTGCTGGAAGAATTTTCCGTTGGTGGCGCTGATTGCGCTGGCGGCCCTGCAGGCGGTTCCGCGTGATATCACGGCTGCCTCGCTGGTCGACGGCGCCGGGGCTTTCAACCGCTTCCGCTTTGTCATCCTGCCCTATCTCGCGGGGCCGCTGATGGTGGCGCTGGTGCTGCGCACCATCGAGGCCTTCAAGGTCTTCGACATCATCTGGGTGATGACCCGTGGTGGCCCGGCCAACAGCACGCGCACCCTGTCGATCCTCGTCTACCAGGAGGCCTTTTCCTTCCAGCGTGCCGGCTCCGGTGCGTCACTGGCGCTGATCGTCACATTGCTCGTGACCGTTCTGGCTGTCGCCTACGCCGCGTTGGTCCGCAAGAGCGCCGGGAGTGCCACCTGATGGAACGCAAAAGCCCCGCCTTCAGCATCTTCATCCATGCCTGCGCGCTGCTGCTCGCCGTCATCATCCTGGCGCCCATTGCCTGGCTGTTCATCATGAGCATATCGCCAGCCGCCGACCTCGCCGCCAAGCCGCTGCGCTGGTGGCCGCAGAGCGTCGACTTCTCCCGCTACCAGCAGCTGCTGTCGACGGCGGAAAACAGCGCTGGCGCCGCCTTCACCTCGTCACTGCGCAACAGCCTCGAAATCGCCGGCATGGCGACGCTTGCCGGCCTGCTCCTGGCCATTCCCGCCGGATGGGCGGTCTCGCGCACGCCGTCGATCGGCTGGTCGCTGTCGATGGTCATCGCCACCTACATGCTGCCGCCGGTAGCGTTGGCCGTGCCGCTCTATATGGGGCTGTCGCATCTCGGCTTGCTCAACAACGTCTTCGGTCTGGCGCTGGTCTATCTGACGATCCTGGCGCCCTTCACCACGTGGCTGATGAAGTCAGGCTTCGATTCGATCCCGCGCGAAATCGAGGCCGCCGCGATGATCGACGGCGCCGGCCTGTTCCAGACGCTGCGCATCATCACGCTGCCGCTGGCCGCCCCGGTGATGGCGACCTCCGCATTGTTCGCCCTGCTGCTCGCCTGGGACGAATTCTTCTACGCGTTGCTGTTCACTTCGGACCAGCGCGCCAAGACCCTGACCGTCGCCATCGCCGATCTGGCTGGGGGACGTGTCTCCGACTACGGATTGATCGCGACAGCCGGCGTGCTGGCCGCCTTGCCGCCGGTTCTGATCGGCCTCGTCATGCAGCGTGCGCTGATCTCCGGCCTGACCAGTGGTGGCGTGAAAGGATAGTGATGACTGCAGCAAAAAACCGACCGGCCGGGCTCGTCGCGATTGATCGTGAAATGGCGCGCCAGCATGCGGACGCGACTGCCTCGTTCCGACAGAACGTTGACATGGCCGCAAGGGTCGCCACCTCGATCCGGCAGACCGGGCGTCTGCTCCTGCTTGGCATGGGCGGCTCGCATGCCGTGGCGCGCGCCGTCGAACCGCTTTACCGCGCGGCCGGCATCGACGCCATTGCCCTGCCGCTTTCCGAGCAGCTCGGCCAGCCGCTGCCGCTGGCGGGCAGGACCGTGCTGGTGACGTCACAATCCGGCGAAAGCGCCGAAGTCGTCAGGTGGTTCTCGGAGGCCAGCGTCGCTTCCGACACATTCGGCCTGACGCTTGAGGAGGCCTCGTTCCTGGCTCGCACGGTTCCCTGCCTCGTCGGCGCCGGCGGCACCGAACTGGCCTTCGCCGCCACCCGCAGCCTGACCGTCACTTTCGCGCTGCATCTCGCAATCCTGTCGGCGCTCGGCCAGGACCCGGCTGCCGCACTCGCTGTACTTGAAGGCCCCGACGCCGGCGACATCGAGGGGGCGCTTGCCGCGCTGAGCGACGTGACCAGTATCGTCACGTCGGGCCGCCAATTGCAGGGCCTCGCCGAAGCCATCGCGCTTGGCCTCACCGAACTGTCGCGGCTGCCCTGCTTTTCGCTGGAAGGCGGCCAGCTCCGCCATGGCCCGATGGAAATGCTCGGCGCCAAGGTCGGCGTCATTCTGTTTCGTGGCAACGACCAGACCTCGGACCTCGTCGCCGGCATGGCCGCCTCCGTGGTCGAGGCCGGCTCGCCGCTGGTCATCTTCGATTCATCCGGGCAAGCGCCGGCCGCCGGCGCCGTCACGCTTGCATTCAAGCCTCAATCCGGCATGGCCGCGATCCTGGCCATGCTGCCGGTGGCGCAACGCCTGATGGTCGCCTTTGCCGACGCCCGCGTCGACAATGCCGGCAAGCCGGTTCGTTCCAGCAAGATCACCAGGAGCGAATGATGCGACCGCTCGCAGTGATCGGCAACGTCAATGTTGACCTGATCGTCGGCCCGGTCGCACCGTGGCCGAAGGCCGGAACGGAAATCATCGTCGACCACGACGAATTGCGCGTCGGCGGCCAGGCGGGAAACAGCGCGCTCGCTTGGGAGGCGCTGGGCATCGACTTCGAGATCGCCGCCAATGTCGGTGACGACCAGTTCGGCCGCTGGCTTCGCGAAGCCTTTGGCCGCCGTGCCGACAGATGGCCGGTGCGTCCCGAAGGCACGACGCTTTCCGTCGGCATGACCCATCCGGACGGCGAACGGACCTTCTTCACCACGCGCGGACACTTGCCACGCTTCAGCCTGGCCGATGTGTTTTCGGTCCTCGACGGCAAGCGCTTGTCCGGCGGCCACGCATTGTTGTGCGGGTCCTTCCTGACCGACGACCTCACCGCCGACTATGATGCGTTCTTCGACTGGGCCGACAGCCACGGCATCGCCGTCGCGCTCGACACCGGCTGGCCGATCGACGGCTGGACGCCAGCCAATTGCGACGCCGCGCGCGCCTGGCTGTCGCGCTGCGAACTGGCGCTTTTCAACGAGGTCGAGACCGTCACCCTGGCACGGCTGGAAAGCCCGATGGACGCCGCGCAAGCAATCAGGTCCGGAATGAAGAAGGGCGCCACTGTCATCGTCAAGCGCGGACCTGAGGGCGCGATCGCCATCGGTCCCGACGGCATTCCGGTGGAGGCCACGGCGCCCGGCGTGAAGGTCGTCGACACGATCGGCGCCGGCGATGTCTTCAACGCGGCATTCCTCGCGGCCCTTGCACAGGACCAGACGCTGACCGCTTGCCTGTCCGCCGCCACCCGCGTGGCGTCGCGTGCGATCTCCACCTTGCCCCGCAACTATGGCGGGCCGATGCATTTCGAGGAAGCCATGCATGAGCGCGCTTGAAATCCGCAACATCCGCAAGAGCTACGGCAGTGTCGAAACACTGAAAGGCATCGACATCGCGCTGGAGAGCGGCGAGTTCCTGGTGCTGCTCGGCTCGTCGGGCTGCGGGAAGTCCACGCTTCTCAACATCATTGCCGGCCTCGCCGAGGCGACCAGCGGCGACGTGCTGATCGGCGGCCGTTCGATCCTTGGCGTTCATCCCAAGAACCGCGACATCGCCATGGTGTTCCAGTCCTATGCGCTCTATCCGAACCTGACGGTCCATCGCAACATCGGCTTTGGCCTGGAGATGCGCGGGGTTGCGGCCGCCGAGCGCGACAAGGCCGTGCGCGAAGCGGCAAAACTGCTGCAGATCGAGAACCTGCTCGACCGCAAGCCGAGCCAGCTTTCCGGCGGCCAGCGCCAGCGCGTCGCCATTGGCCGGGCGCTTGTGCGCAAGCCGCAAGTGTTCCTGTTCGATGAGCCGCTGTCCAACCTCGATGCAAAGCTGCGCCTGGAAATGCGCACCGAACTCAAGCGCCTGCACCAGCTGCTGCAGACCACCGTCGTCTATGTCACCCACGACCAGATCGAGGCGATGACGCTGGCGACGCGGATCGCCGTGATGCGCGACGGCAGGATCGAGCAACTCGGCACGCCCGAGGAGATCTACAACCATCCGGCAACGCTCTACGTCGCTGGTTTTGTCGGCGCGCCGTCGATGAACATGCTGCAGGCCGTTCTCGAAGGCGGAAAACTGGCTATTGCCGATTCCAGTGTGAAACTGTCCCTGCCCGCGCGCTATCGGAACGCGGCCAGCGACGGCTCTCCGGTCGTCGTCGGTATCAGGCCCGAGGCACTCCGGGTGGCGACCGGAGCCGCGACGGACTTCTCCTTGCCGGTTGGGATCGAAGTCGTCGAACTGACCGGCCCTGAACTTGTCACCACCGCCAGGATCGGCACACAGCGGCTGACGGCATGCCTGCCGCCACGCACCGGCATCGCCAAGGGCCAGAACTGCGTGTTCACTTTCGAGGAGGATGCGCTGCGTCTCTTCGATCCATCGACAGGCAAGGCGTTCAGGCCGGGCTGAGACAACGGCCTGCGCAGGTGTAAGACGCGCGCAGGCCGCTATGGCCCCGCCAATATTCGACCCTCAGCGAGCCGGCGGTGCGTACATGATGCCGCCGGCGTTCCACAGTGCGTTGAGCCCCCGCGCGATCTTCAGCTCGCTGGACTTGCCGAGATTGCGCTCGAAAACCTCGCCATAGTTACCGACCTTCGCTACGATGTTGTAGGCAAAGGCGGCATCGAGCCCGAGCTGCTTGCCATTGTCGCCTTCGACGCCGAGGAACCGGCGCACCACCGGATTCTGCGTTTTCAGCGAGGCTTCGGCATTGGCCTGGGTGATGCCTTCCTCCTCGGCCTCGACCAGCGAGAACAACGTCCAGCGCACGATGTTGAACCATTTGTCGTCGCCCTGGCGCACGGCAGGCCCGAGCGGCTCCTTCGAAATGATCTCGGGCAGTACAGTGTAGGCGCCGGGATCGGTGAGTTTCAGGCGTTGCGCATAGAGCGCAGAAGCGTCCGTGGTGTAGACATCGCAGCGGCCGGTATCGAACGCCTTGATGATGCCGTCAGCGGAATCGATGACGACGGGCTCGTATTTCAGCTTGTTGGCGGTGAAATAGTCGGCGACGTTCTGCTCCGTCGTCGTGCCCTGTTCGGCGCAGATCGTGGCGCCGGAGAGTTTAAGCGCGCTGTCGACGCCGAGGTTCTTGCGCACCATGAAACCCTGGCCGTCATAATAGGTGGTACCGACGAAATGGATGCCGAGGCCGCTGTCGCGCGACAGCGTCCAGGTCGACTGGCGTGACAGCAGGTCGACGGCTCCCGACTGCAGGGCGGTGAAACGCTCCTTGGTAGAAAGCGGAACGTAGTTGACCTTATCGGCGTCGCCAAACACGGCCGCCGACACCGCGCGGCAGAAATCGATGTCGAAGCCGGTCCATTTCCCCTGGTTGTCCGGAGACGAGAAGCCCGCGACGCCCTGGCTGACGCCACAATTTATAGCACCCCGCTGTTTGATGATGTCGAGCGTATCCGCTTTCGCCGGCGCGGCCATGGCCGCCGAGCCGAGCAGGAATGCAGTGATCAATGCTTTCATGGTTTCCTCCCTCTATGAGTCAAAGCCTCTCCTCCCGCCGGCGCGCAGGCGCCGGAAGTTCACAAACTTGCTGTCTTCATGTTCTGTCCGCATGCCCGGGGCATGCGGGCTTGTGCTACGCCCTTTCCGCCAGGACCGAGGCGAAGGTTTCATCGAGAACGTCGACCAGATGATCCGCATTGGTCCGGCTGAAGATCATCGGCGGCCGCATCTTCAGCACATTGTCATGCGGACCTTCGGTGCCGATCAGCACGCCGCGCGCCCTGACCCCGTCATTGATGCGGCGCGCAAGCGCGGTCGCCGGCGCCTTGCCCTTGCGGTCCTCGACCAGTTCGATGCCGAGGAAGAGCCCCTGGCCCCGCACATCGCCGATGATCTCGTAGCACGCCTTCAACTGCCTGAACCGCGCGAGCAGATAGTCGCCGATCTCGGCCGCGTTCCGCCGCAGGCCGTCGCGTTCGATGACATCGAGCACGGCAAGCCCCGCCGCGCAGGACACCGGATTGCCGCCGAACGTGTTGAAGTACTCCATGCCGTTGTTGAACGAGGCGGCGATCTCCGAGGTCGTCACCAGCGCCGCCATCGGGTGGCCGTTGCCGATCGGCTTGCCCATGGTGACGATGTCGGGCGTGACGCCCTGCGTCTCGAAGGCCCACCAATGGCTGCCGACCCGCCCGAAGCCAACCTGTACTTCGTCGGCGACGCAGATGCCGCCGGCGGCGCGCACCATCTCGTAGACTTGCTTCAGATAGCCGTCGGGAAGGAACACCTGGCCGGCGACGCTCGGGATCGATTCGGCGAGGAAAAGACCAGGTGCCCTGCCCTGCTTCGCCATATCGGCGATCTGTTCGGCGACGCTTTCGGCGAAACGTTCCGCGTGCTCCGCCAGCGGCCAGTCGTCCGGGGCGCGATAGCTGTCGGGAATGACCGCCTCGAACACATGCGGCGGGCGGCCCTTGCCGCCCTTGCGCTTGTACTTGTAGGGGCTGAGGTCGATCAGCTCCTGCGTGGTGCCGTGATAGGCCCAGTCGAGCACGATCGCCTCGTTGCGGCCGGTGTGGTTGCGCGCCATGCGCAGCATCAGGCTGTTGGCCTCGCTGCCGGAGCAGGCGAAGGAGGCAACCGACAGGCCGGCCGGCAATGTCGCCGTCAGCCGTTCCGCGTAGGTGACGATGGCGTCGTGCAGATAGCGCGTGTTGGTGTTGAGCTTCGCCGCCTGTCTGGCGATCGCCTCGACCACGTCGGGATGGGCATGGCCGAGGTGGCAGACATTGTTGAAGCAGTCGAGGTAGGCGCGGCCGCGATCGTCGATCAGCCACGCGCCTTCGCCGCGCACGAACTTGATCGGCTCTGAATAGGAGATGGAGAGATTGGACAGCAGCGACGCCTTGCGCGCGGCGACAATCTCCGGGCGGGTCCGGCCGGTTTGGTGGAAGGTTTCCGGCGGTATGCCGGCGAGTTCCGCGGCATCCGGAAACAGCTCCTTCCACACGTCGAGATAACGCGCCTCGCCAACGCCGAGGATGTCGCGCGCCGGGAGGCTTGCGTCGGTCGATATCTGGAAATGCAGATGCGGCGCCCAGCCGCCATTTTCCGCCGCCACGCCCATTTCGCCGACAACAGCGCCCGCTTCGAGACGGTCGCCGGCCTTCAGCCGCCTGGCCACCTCATGCGCGAGATGCCCCCAAAGGGTGATGAAGGCCGGACAGCCCTCGGGCTCGTGGAGCAGCGCAACGAGGCAGCCATAGCCGAGCGGGTCTTCCTCGATCTCGACGCTTTTCACCGTCGCCGCGAGCGGCGTATAAAGCCTCGTGCCCGCCGGCATGAACAGGTCGAGGCCAAGATGGTGGGCGCGGCGGCCGCCTTCGACGAAACGGGACCGGAAGATGTCGCTGGTGTAGACCGTGCGCTCCTCGCCCCACGGGCCGATGCCCAATGCGATGCGATTCTCGGCGCAATAATTGTCCCACCACGCGGTCGCCTTGTCCGGCTGCCTTGCGGCCGATGTCACCGTCATCGGATGATGGGGATCGCCGTAAGGCACGATCGCCTTGGCAAGCGTCGCTGGATGCCGGTCGAGTATACCAGCCAGGTGCTTGCGGTTGGCGCCGATCCAGCTTGTCACGGCGGCGGCTCCCGCAGTGGCCTCGAAGCCGCAGGCGTGGCGCAGGATCGCCGTGGCGAAACGCCGGTTCATCAGCCCCATGCGCCGCAGCAGCCGCCAGGCCGGCGCCTCGCTGATGGCGAGGTATGGATTGTCGGCGGTCCGATCCTTGCGGGCGGCCGAGAGCGTCACCGAGGTCACGAGCCGCATGGCGATAAGATCGAAGAGAAGCTCCACCTCCTCCTCGCGCAACGGATATTCGGCGTGGAACCCGGCAACCAGCCGGGCCGCGTCACCGATCGGATCCTCGGCTTCGAGGATGGCATAGGCGCAGGCGACGGCGACCTCGGCGATCAGCACACTGTACAGGGCGTCGCCGAAGTCGATCAATCCGGCGACGCGCTCCGGCTCTGCCGGATCGACAAGCACGTTCCAGTCATTGGCGTCGTTGTGGATCACCTGTGCCCGCAAAGCCGGCAACCGTGGCGCCACCTTGGCATCGAAGTGATCGATGAACCCGGTCAGCAGGGCGCGATCCCTGTCGTCGGCGATATGGTGCAGGCGCGCGCGCGCGGCACCTGCCCGGCGGATGTCCCAGTCGAACGACCGCAGCGCGCCGGGGTGGATGAACCCTTGCAAGGCACGGTCGAGCCGGCCAAGCGCGCCGCCGAGGCTGGCAAGGAGGCCCGGCGTGGACCGGCATTGGGCAAGCGGCTGGCCGGGAAGCCATGACACCAGGCGCACGGCGTGTCTTTCGCGACCAGCGCCGGCGACATGGGCAAGCGGTGTGCCAAGCACCGTCTTCCTGAGGCGTGGCGCGGCCAGGCCAGGCGCGTTGCGTTCGAGATGGTCGAGCAGTGCTGTCTGGAATTCGCTCTCGCCATCCGGCTCGCTGGCGTTGACGATCTTCAGGATCCAGAACGATCCGTCCGGGGCAGTCAGCTTGAAATTCTGGTCGCGCTCGCTTTCGAGCGGCGCGACGACGCCTGCAACGCCGAAATGCCCCCCGACAAATTCGACGGCTTCGTTGGGTGAGAATTGCGGGGCTGGGTGGGAGACGTCGGTCATGCGGAATCCGGATTTGCTTTCGCCGAAGCTTGGCATGGGTCAAAAAATCGGGCATCCGGCAAAGCGTCGGTTGTGCCGTCACAATGACTGCATCGACCGGCAGTTTAACGGAACCACTGGGAGCGGGGGCGATGAGGGAACTGGACGCCAAGGACCGGGACATTCTCGGCATCCTGTCGAAGGAAGCCCGTATCCCGCTGAAGACGCTTGCCGGGCGCATAGGCCTGTCGCGCAGCGCAACCAGCGAGCGGGTCGCCGCGCTTGAGAAGAGCGGCGTCATTCGCGGCTACCGGGCCGATATCGGCCAGATGGACAAGGGAATGGTCGTCGCCTTTCTGTTCGTCACGCTGGTGCGCACGCCATCGATCGGCATCCTCGACCAATTGGCGCGCTATCCGGAGGTGCGGCGGGTGTCATCGGTCAGCGGCCAGCTCGACCTGATCGTCGAAGTCGAAGTGCCGTCGATCGATCGGCTGAACACGCTGCGCGATGCCGTCGCCAGCCATGGCGGTGTCGAGGATCTCACAACCGCGATCGTTCTGCGCCGGGATATCGAGCGGACCGCCGGATGAATGTCTCCCGGCGCATCGCGCGCCGGGCAACGACGTCTATTTGGCAATCTCCAGCAGCGACGAAACGAGCAACTCGCGTTCGTTCTGCGACAGGATATCTGAATCGAAGAGGTTCATGCTGCGCAACCCCTCGATGGCGAGAAAGCAGATCAGCAACGCCTTGAGGCTCGGCGTCTCGCCCTTCAGCCTTTGGAAAAGCTGCTGCTTGAACGATTTTATCGGCGCCAGGAAGTCGGGATCCTCGGCGATCGCGGAAAATATCCAGGATGCCGAGGGCTGCGTATCCTCGCAATCATTGGCCGAGAGACGGATATACGCGGCAAGCGGGCTCTCGCCGCTGACGTCGCTTGTCCGGGCGGCGGATTCCAGTGCCTGTTCGAACTCGTGCAGATAGTCCTCGACGAGACCTTGCATCAATTTCGCCTTGGTGGGGAAATTATACAACAGTCCGCCCTTCGACACTCCTGCGCGGCTGGCGACCGCGTCCAGCGACAGGCTTCCGGGCCCGGTTTCCCGCGCGACATCGGCTGCCGCCGCGAGAATTTTTTCGCGCGAATTCGGTCTCTGAGCTTTCATGGCGCCTCTCATCGCAAGCTTAGGCCCAATTGACAAGACCGTCCAGACGGTACAGTAAGGCCGCCACCATTTGAAATCGGGACCATTCACGAATATGTGTCCCGCCACCCGTGCTTTTTGCCGGGATCGACTGAGGGGTCTTTCTTGTTCAAATATGTAATCCGCACACTCGTCATCGGCTTGGTTTTGCTCGTGCTCGTTGTGGTGGTCGGCGGCATCGTCGGCTTTAACTTCTTCCGCGACGGAGCCATCAAGCAGTACTTCGCGACGATGAAGCCGCCGGCGGCGACCGTGTCGACCACCATCGTCAAGCCATCGACCTGGACGCCAGGCGTTGAGGCGATCGGCACGGCCAATGCCGTGCGCGGCGTCGAGCTCACCGTCGAGACCACCGGCATCGTCAAGGAAATCCTTTTCCACGCCAACCAGAAAGTTGCCGCGGACGCCGTGCTGCTCCAGCTCGATGACGCCGTCGAGCGCGCCGATCTCAACGCCACGAAGGCGCAGGCCGCTCTCGACCAGACCTCCCTTGCCCGCGCCTTCGAATTGCAGAAGCGCGGTGTGGGCTCTGATGTGACGCTCGACACGGCGCGGGCGACGGCCTCGGCTTCCGCCTCGCAGGTAAACAAGCTGCAGGCAGTGCTCGATCAGAAGCAGCTGACAGCGCCTTTCGCGGGCACGGTCGGTATTCCGAAGATCGATCTCGGCCAGTATCTCGCGCCCGGCACCTCGGTCGTGACGCTGCAGGATCTCGACACGATGCGGGTCGATTTCTCCGTTCCCGAACAGGACCTTCCGCTGCTCAAGATCGGGCAGACGGTCAAACTGGGCATCGGTGGCTCCGACATGCCCTATGCCGGCACCATCCGCGGCATCAACCCGAAGATCGATCCGTCAAGCCGCCTGGTGACGGTCAGGGCGGAAGTGGCCAACACCGAAGGCAAGCTGACGCCCGGCCAGTTCGTGCAGGTGCGCGTGATACTGCCGGAGGAAAACAACGTGCTGGCACTGCCGCAGACGGCGCTGACGTCAAGCCTCTATGGCGACTACATATTCGTGGTGCATCCGGCCAAGGCGGCGGAAGCCGCGCCCGCGGCCAAGCCTGACGAAAAGGCTGCGGCCTCGTCGACGGACAAGCCTGCCGATACCGCCAAGCCGGCGGACACAGCGTCTGCCGACCCGGCCAAGCCCGCCGATGCCACCAAGCCGTCAGGCGACGCATCAGCGGCCAAGCCGGCCGCCGATGCCGCGAAGCCCGCGCTGGTTCTGTCACAGGTGTTCGTGAAGCCCGGCCGTCGCAACGAGGGCATGGTGGAAATCCTGCAAGGTCTTTCGGCCGGCGACGAAGTCGTCACCGCCGGTCAGAACCGCCTCTTCAACGGCATGTCCGTTGCCGTCGACAACACGATCGATCCGACCAAGTCGGCGAATAAGCAGGCTACCGACCAATGAGTTTTTCCGACATCTTCATCCGCCGCCCGGTCTTGTCGACCGTGCTTGCCTGCATGATTCTGCTGCTCGGTTTCCAGGGCATCTTCAACCTGTCGATCCGGCAGTATCCCAAGGTCGACGAAACCGCGATCACCATCACCACGGCCTATCCCGGCGCCAGCGCCGACCTGATCCAGGGCTTCATCTCCGCCCCGATCGCGCGCGCCGTCGCCTCGACCGAGAACATCGACTACGTCACATCGTCCAGCCGTCCGTCCTCCAGCACCGTGACGGTGCAGATGAAGCTCGGCTCCAATCCGGACGTCGCGTTGACCGAAGTGCTGTCCAAGGTCCAGGGCGTGCGCGGCACCTTGCCGGATGCGGCCAAGGACCCGGTCATCGTCAAGGGCACCGGTCAGCAGTTCGCGATGATGTACATCTCGATGCAGAATCCGAACATGACGAAGGAGCAGCTGACCGAATATATCGAGCGCGTCATCCGGCCACGCATGTCGACCGTCGAAGGTGTCGCCGACGTGCAGATCTTCGGCGCCCAGGAATATTCGATGCGGGTCTGGATCGATCCGATCAAGCTTGCCGCGCGCGGCGTAACGGCGTCGGAAGTGCTGGTCGCGATCAACAACTCGAACTTCCTCTCGGCGCCCGGCAACACCCAGAACGAGTATGTCGTGTCGTCGATCACGGTGCGCTCGACGCTGCAGACGCCGGAAGCCTTCGCGGCACTTCCGCTGCGTTCGGCGGACGGCAATGTGGTGCGCCTGCGCGATGTGGCGCGGGTGGAGCTTGCCGCCGCGAACACCGACACAAGGGTGAGCTTCAACGGCAAGCCCGGCACCTTCCTCGCTATCTTCCCGACACCGGCCGCCAACCCGCTGACGACGGCGGCGGCGCTCACCAAGCTCGTGCCGCAGATTCAGGAGACGCTGCCCAAGGGCATGACGATCGAGGTCGTCTACGACGCGACCGGCCAGATCAGCGCCTCGATCGACGAGGTGTTCAAGACCATCGCCGAGGCCGTTGCCATCGTCGTCGTCGTCATCCTTCTCTTCCTCGGCTCTTTCCGTTCGGTGATGATGCCGATCGTGACCATCCCATTGTCGCTGATCGGCGTCTGTTTCCTTTTGTTCGCGGTGGGCTATTCGATCAACCTGTTGTCATTGCTGGCCATGGTGCTGGCGATCGGCCTGGTTGTCGACGACGCCATCGTGGTGGTGGAGAACATCCACCGCCACATGGAGGAAGACCACATGTCGCCGATGCAGGCGGCCTTCAGCGGCATGCGTGAGATCGCCTCGGCCATCGTCGCAATGACCATGACGCTGGCCGCCGTGTTCGCGCCGCTCGCCTTTACCGGCGGCCTGACCGGCGCACTGTTCCGTGAATTCGCGGTCACGCTCGCCGGTTCGGTGGTGCTGTCGGGCATCATCGCCATCACCATCACCCCGATGATGGCGGCCCGCCTGCTCAAGGCAGGGCAACCCGGCAGGTTCCAGCGCATCGTCGACGGCGTGTTCTCGCGGGTCGAACATGTCTATGAGAGGGCGGTCACCGGCTCCCTGAACTATCGCCCGGTGACGCTGATCATCGTACTGGCGCTTGTCGGCGTGACCGGCTTCATGTTCACCAAGACATCGAGCGAACTGGCGCCGGAAGAGGATCAGGGCTTCCTGCTCTCGCTGGTGACGGCACCGACCTACGCAACGTCCGACTATACGGAAACCTATGTGAACCAGATGCTCGGCCTGGTGAAGGATATTCCAGAAACGCGGGCGCAATTCTCGGCGGTCGCCTTCGGCGGCACCACCAACAGTGCCTTCGTCGGCTTTGCCTTCAAGGACTGGGCGGAACGCAAGCGCAGTTCGAAGGAGTTGCAGGCCGACATCAGCGCTCGTATCGCCAAGGTGGCCGGTGTCCAGGCTTTCGTCTTCGCACCGCCGACGCTGCCGGGCTCCGGGGGCGGACTGCCAATCGCCATGGTTGTGCGCTCGACCGGCGATTCCGCCGAAGTCTACGAAGCTGCCGAGCGGATCAAGAACAAGGCACAGGCTTCCGGCCGCTTCATCGTCGTGCAGAACTCGATGTCGTATGACTCACCGCAAGTGACAGTGACCATCGACCGAGACCGCGCCGCGGCCCTCAACCTCCCGATCGCCGATATCGGCCGCACGCTGACGCTCCTGGTCGGCGGCGCGGAAGTGGCGCAATTCGATCGCGACTCCAACAGCTACGACATCATCCCACAGGTGCCGCAGGAGTTCCGCGACAATCCAGAGAAGCTCGGCCAATACTTCGTGCGCAGCGTGACCGGCGAAATGGTGCCGCTGTCGGCGGTGGTCAAGATCTCGAACAATGCGTCGCCAGCCGCCATCGAACAGTTCAACCAGCTGAACTCGTCGACAATATCGGCGCTGCCGCTGCCCGGTGTCACCACCGGCGACGGATTGAAAGTCCTCGAGGACATCGCCAGGGAAAGCCTGCCCGACACGTTCTTCATCGACTATTCCGGCCAGTCTCGCCAGGAGAAGGAACAGGGCAACACGATCCTGATCGCCTTCGCCGCGGCCGTCGTCGTCATCTACCTTGTTCTGGCGGCGCAGTTCGAAAGCTTCCGCGACCCGTTGATCATCATGATGTCGGTGCCGCTGTCGATCTTCGGCGCGATCGTGCCGCTGAACCTGGGCCTGGGGACGCTCAACATTTACACGCAGGTCGGACTGATCACGCTGATAGGCCTGATCACCAAGCACGGCATCCTGCTGGTGGAGTTCGCCAACCAGCAGCGTGAGGCGCACGGCATGCGCAGGCGCGACGCCATTATCGCATCGGCCAAGGTCCGCCTGCGGCCGATCCTGATGACGACGGCGGCCATGGCACTGGGCGTTGTACCGCTGATCGTCTCCAGTGGTGCGGGTGCCGCGGCGCGCTATTCGATGGGCCTGGTCATCTTCACCGGCATTCTGGTGGGAACCATGTTCACCCTGTTCGTGGTGCCGATGTTCTACACCTTCATCGCCAGCAAGGACCTGCCGCACCATGCGGAGAAGCCGGACCCGAAGCTCATGCCGGTGGCGGCAGACTGATAGTGACAACAAAAAGGCCGGAAATTCCGGTCTTTTTCTTGTCTGGAACCTGTTTGCCCCGGCGCGCTGGTGCCTGCACTTGACGATCAGGATACGCGTGTTGGCCGGTCCGAGCGTCTGGACGAGTTCGTGAAATCAGCGGCATTGTCCGGATGCAGCCGGACGCAACCATGCGAAGCCGGCCGGCCAAGATGCATGACCGCATAGGTCGCGTGCACCGCGTAGCCACCGTTGAAGAAGACGGAATGCGGCATGGGCGCATTGTCGTACTTCTTCGAGTACCACATTTCGTGCATGCTGGTTTGCTTGAACGAACCGGTCGGCGTGGCTTGCGCCCTGTCGCCCGTCGAGACCTTCCAGGCGAAGGTGGGCGCCCGTCGACCGAAACCTCCATCATCTGCCGTCAAAGCTAGACGACGGCTACAACCCTGTTGGCGGCGCGGGCGGCGCCACACCTGTGCCGATGAGAAGAGCAGCACCCGTCAGGCGGTTGCGATGCCGATCGGTTTGGCGACAAAGGTCTTCTGCAAGATGTCCCCTATCGCCGGAACGACCGGCTTCGTTTACCGCCGGTCTATCATAACCTGACGTTTCAAAATTATTTCGTATGACAAGTTTTTCTGTTTCGAATTTGTTTCATACAACTCAAAAAGAAAACAAGTGAAATAGGCCAAACACTCCAGCCATTGTCCGTCTTCTTTGCCACCGACCACAACCGCAAATATGCTTTTCTCTAAACGAAAGCGCGATTTTGCTTGATATGAAAGAAATTTGCCAACTCACGAAACCGACAGGCAACAAAGCGATGATCCGGCGGCATGATACGGATACACGCGCGCCGCAAATTTGGACCAACGAAACAAATGGCTCCAAACCCAATGAAATCGAACGAGATGTTTTGGCTTGCAGGGACAAGCATCATAGTCGCGGTCGTTGGCTGTGTCGGCATTGTCGGCGGCCACCCGGCGGAGCTGACGCAAAGCGAAGTTTCGACACTCCATGCCATTTTCTACATCGCCACGGTCTGGATCATATCCAGCCTGCGCATAGACCGGCTCAAGGCCCTCTGGCGGGTCGGCCTTGAGCTGACGGGAATGCGCGGCCCCTCCGGCAACTTGCTGCCGAGAGGACCGAAGGCCCGCGCCGCGGCGGGGGGCTCCCTCAGCGGCGCGGGCGCTTCGGGGGTTTGCCTGAAGCAGGCTTCGGCGGCGGCCGGAGGGTCGGAGTCGGTGTTCGACAAGCAGGATGTGTAGTCGCAACGGATGCCCGTGCATCCATGGGCGCCGCTCCTGGAGCATGATCCGTTTCGACATTTGAATTTGAGGAGCGAGCGTCATGAGAAGAAGATTTGCCGCGTCGGTGCTTTCAGCTCTGCTCTACGCACAGGGTCTGCTGGGCTTTGCCGGCCTCGCCACCTTGCTCCTCAGGGATCATGCCCATGCAGGTCAACTCACGATGGACAGCGACCCGCCAGCGGGCCCTTCGCTTCTCGTGGTGCGCTGAGGCACTCGGGTGCGTGCCCTGCCGTCAGTCGGTGAACTGTATCGGCGGATCGAACCGGTAACCGGCGCCGCGTATCGTCGTGATGGTTTCGGTGTCGAGCTTTCGGCGCAGCCTCACAATGCGGGAATCGATCGAGCGGTCGAAGGCGTCGGCATTCTCCGCCGGCGCGGCTGCGATGATGTCGTCGCGTGTCAACACCTTGCGCGGACTGGCGAGGAAGAGCCTGAGCAAGGCCACTTGCCCAGGCGAAAGCTGCTCTTCCGCGCCGGAACGATGCATGACCATGGCCGACCTGAGGTCGACGGTGGCATTCTCAAGCACGATCAGTTCCCCTGCGCCCCTGCCGCGTCGGCTGAGCAGGCCGCCAATGCGAGCGGCCAGTTCCCTGACATTGATCGGGCTCTCGACGACGTCGGCGGCACCGAGTTCGAGCGCCAGCACCTTGTCGACAAGATCGGCCGGACGGCAGATCAGGATGAAATCCGGTCCGCCCTCGCCGCCATGGCGCCTGAGCAGGTCTCGTCCCTCTGCCTGGCTGAGGCTGTCGCCGACAATCGCGATATCGATGGCCTTCCCCGAAAGCAGGGATTCCGCCTCCCAAGGCTGCCGCGCCTCGCGCACATCATGACCGCGCCGTTCAAGATGATCGGCAAGGTCGGCCGCGACCACATCGGCAACGCAGACAAGGGCGATGACGGAACGAGCAGCCATTTTCCTATCGTCTCCTTCGGCAACCGGATATGAGCGCTGGACATAATGTTTATACCCAATCTACTTTCTGCTGACAGCAGGGGCGAGAACATAGTGCGGGCGAGAATTATCATCGTCGAGGACGAGCCCGATCTGCGGGATGCGGTTGCTGAATACCTTGAAGCAAACGGCTACGAGGTTGCCACGGCGGAGAGCGCATCCGCCGCGCGGGCCATGTTTGAGAAGCAATCCTTTCACCTTGCCGTCCTCGACATCGCGATGCCCGGTGAGGACGGCCTGTCGCTCGGCCGCTGGCTGCGCTCGAAACTGCCTATAGGCATCATCTATGCGACTGCCGCTGGCACGGCGCTTGACCGCATTGTCGGGCTGGAACTCGGCGCAGACGACTACATCGTCAAACCCTATGAATTGCGTGAAGTGCTGGCGAGGGTGCGTAGCGTGCTGCGGCGCGTTCCCCAGCCGGCCGCGCCGCGAGCCGACAAGATCGAAGCTGCCGCCAGCCGTCGTTTCGTGACGTTCGGGTCCTTTCAGGCCGATCTCGACGGCAGGCTGGTCACTGGCACCAACGGCGCTGTCGTCGACATGGCCAAGAGCGAGTTCGACGTGTTGGAGGTTTTCCTGACGCGGGCCAACCGGCTGTTGACGCGCGCGGCCATTTCCGAGGCGATCGGCTTCATGGAGGATCCGGAATCCTCCCGCGCCGTGGACATCCGCATCATGCGGCTCAGGAAAAAGATCGAGACTGATCCGGCCAATCCGAAATTCCTGCGTACGGTGCGCGGCGAAGGCTACATCTTCTCCCTGCCGACCGCCGAAGGCAATTAGACGACGATCCCGCTATGGGGCCGCTTCCAAGAGGATTATGTTCGCACAAGGGTAGATCGGCACGAGACAACCAGGGCGGCAATGACGGCAGACCATGACCGCTGAATTTACACGCACGGACACGCACGGCCCACGGCAGGGCGCGGCGATGGCCGCTGTTCGCGTCGTCCGCCGGCTTCGCGAGGCCGGTGATTGGCAGCGCGAGATTGACTCGATACTTGCCACGCTTTGCACCACCCTGGATTGCCAACGCGGCATCCTTTTCCGCCTGCGCGAACTGCCCGGACAGGGATTCGCCCAGTCAGTCGCAGCCTATTGGGTCGATTCCCGCTTTGATGGCGAACTGGCGTCGCCAACAGTGATCATGCAGTCGATCATCAACTCGGACCCTCTGCTCGAACGGTTGGCGGAGGATGAGCGCCAAGGCAAGATCTTCGCCGGCCATACGCGCAATCTCGACGGCTTCCTCCGACGCGACTTCGAGAAGCAGAGCATCAAATCGTTCCTATCGGTATCGGTCTTTTCCCACGGTCATCTGTGGGGCACACTCGCGGTCAACGACTGTGTCAACGAGCGCGAATGGACCGACGAGGAAGAGGCCACGCTGCATATCATCGCGTTGGCCATCGGCGACGCCATCGAACGATCGCCCTCGGATGCCCATGCCAGCGAAGTCATCCGCCGCACCATGCTGCAGGCCTCGCTGGACGCCATCATCGTCATCGACGAGACGGGCTCGATCATCGAATTCAATCCGGCCGCAGAGAAGATGTTCGGCTACCAGCGCAGCGACATACTGGGCAAGGACCTGCTCGACACCGTCGTTCCCGTTTACTATCGCAAGGGTTACGTGTCGGGCGCCGAATACATGTCCGGCCGCGGTGCGCCCATGGTCGGCCAGCGGCTGGAGACCGTCACCCAGAATGCGGCCGGCGAGGTCTTCCCGATCGAGCTGACGGCGACCGAGATGCGTGTCGCCGACCGCCGCCTGATCTTTGGCTCCATCCGCGACCTGCGCGACAAGCTGCGCGCCGAGGAAGAGATCAATCGCCAGCGCGAGAAGCTGCATCAGAACGAAAAGATGGCGGCGATGGGCTCGCTGCTCGCCGGCGTGTCGCACGAACTGAACAACCCGCTGGCGGTCGTGGTCGCCCAATCGACATTGCTGCACGAATTCGCCGCCGATCCGCAGACCAAGGTACGCGCCGAGAAGGTGCGCGCCGCCGCCGAGCGTTGCGGCCGTATCGTCAAGAGCTTCCTGTCGATGGTCCGCCTTCATCCCACCGCGCAAGCCGAGACCGATCTGAACCAGGTGATCCGCGCTGCTCTCGAAGTCACCGCTTATGGCGCGCGATCAACCGGTATCGTCATCGACACCGATTTCGCGCCCGGTCCGCTGCTGGCCATGGCCGATGCCGACCACGTCACCCAGGTGGCCGCGAACTTCCTGATCAACAGCCAGCACGCCCTGGCAGGCATTGCCGGTGACCGGTTGATCAAGGTCCGAACATTCCGCGGCGACAAGGGCGACCCTGGTTTCTCGGTCGAGGACAATGGTCCTGGCGTGCCCGAAGCCATACGCCCCCGTATCTTCGAATCCTATTTCACCACGAAGCCGGTTGGCGTCGGCACCGGCATCGGCCTGTCGATCTCGAAATCCATCATCGAACGCCACAATGGCAATGTCTGGTTCGAGGAGGTGCTGCCGAGAGGCGCGCGTTTCGTCGTGCAGTTGCCGGCGATTTCCGCCGGCACCGTCATTATCGGCGACAGCCCGGCCCGATCCAGCGGATTGCGTCATGCGCTGATCATCGATGACGAACCGGATGTCGCCGGCTCGCTGTCCGACATACTGGAACTGATGGGCATCAAATCGCGGATCGTCCCTCTCTGGGCCTCGATCGCGGCGACCCTGAACGGCAACATGCCGCCGGACATCGTCTTTTCCGACCTGCGCATGCCCGGCACCAGCGGCATCGCCATCTATCGCGAGCTGATGACGGAAAGACCCTTGCTGGCACGCCGTTTCGTCCTGGTCACGGGCGATCTGATCGGTGCCAAGGCGGAGATCGAGGCATTGCCGGCGAGCCAGCGGCCACAGATCCTGGAAAAGCCTTTCAGCACACTGGATGTGCGCAGCGTGCTATCGGCCATTGCCGAGCAGGCGGCCCAAGGCTGACAGCCCTTCAAAAAAAGGGCTCCCAACCGACGATGCGGTGGGAGCCGAATGGAGCGCCGGAGGGTAGCGCTCGGGGGAGTTCAGGGCGCGATCGCTAGCCAGGTTAGCGTATCACGTCGATCAGTCAGAAAATGTTGGGCGTATTGGCAAGCGGCGCGGCGTTGGCGATCATGCGAACGGCGCTTGCCCTATGCTTGCCGGACTGCTCGGCAATGACGCGCAGGCAGTCGGCCGTCTCGGCGCCCCAGGCCTGTCCTCTGCAAGCGAACTCGATTTCCGGCATCGGCAGACGCGCGGTCTTGGTCGTCGTCATCTCGCCCTCGACGACGTTCGCGGGCGGATTCCATGAGGCGAAGGTAGGCCCCACCGTCGGCACGAACACCATGCCGGCGAAGGTGGATCCGGCCAGTACCATGAACATCGCCATCGGATGGTCGCTGGCGCGCTGGCGAAGCGCCAGCTTCGGACGCCGGTCGTTGCGCTCTGGGGCCTGAAAGCGGATATCGCTGCTGCCCGTGGTGTTGATCTTCATCCGCATCGCCGTACCTTCGTATTCTTTCTTATCTTCTACGAAACGAACTTAATCGCACTTGGTAACGGGCAAATGATACGCGATGCTTGCCCGTGTAACAGCACCGAAACAACGAACATAGGCATATTCGGGCAAAACCGGTCAGTACCCGGCACATTGGTTTGTTGGCGAAACTGTTTCATGGGCGCGACCGGCCTATTGCTTGGATACCGATGGCGCACAGCAAAGCCCGAACTCTCGGAGCCGGACTATGAGCAACCTCACATTGCGGACAGGCGAGGCAGTCTTTTCCGCGGGAAAGCCGCGATTTTTTCTGGCGTCGAGCGTCGTGCCTCACGCGAGACGCTCGTCCGGAAGCCATGTTAAGGCTCGGAATTTCCGGGATTTTCTTCGGCCTAGCGGATTGAAAAACGGCTTCCGCGCGGGGCGCGAAAAGTTTGATTTTTCTACAAGCCATTGCATTTCAATGAAAAATATGATTTTATTGAACAAGCATTCAATAAAAGAAGAGCCGCTTATGAACCCGCACCTCCGCGACGTGGCGATCCCCAACGATTGGGACAGGCGGGGCCTGCCAGGTTGGAGCTATCACTCCGACGCCCTTCTCGAACTCGAGAAAGAGCATGTGTTCCGCAATCACTGGCAGATCGTGGGCCACGTCTCCGACCTGCCGAATGCCGGCGACTATCTGACCATGGATGTGGTCGGCGAGCGCGCGCTGATCGTGCGCGGCAAGGATGGCGTCGTGCGCGGTTTCAACAACATGTGCCGCCACCGCGGCAGCCGCGTCGTCGCCGACAGCCAGGGCAATTGCAAGAATGCCCTGGTCTGCCCGTTCCATGGCTGGGTCTACAATCTCGACGGCACGCTGCGAGGCGCGGCGCGCCCGCTCTCATTCCCCGATCTAGACAAGACCGAGTTCGGCCTGATGCAGCTCGATCTCGAAATCTGGATGGGCTTCATCTTCATCCGCTTCCGCAACGGCGGCCCGCAGCCATCGGTTGCCGAACTCCTTAAGCCGATCGAGGCCGAGCTTGCGCATTACAAGGTCGCCGACATGGTGCCATCCTGGGGCATCTGGACCCAGAAGACCCCGGTCAATTGGAAGTCGGTGCGCGACGTCGACAATGAGGGCTACCATGTCGCCATGGCACATCCCGCTTTGCAGGATCTCTACGGCGCCACCTATTTCGATGAACCCTTCATCAATGGCGTCTCGCGCTCCTTTGCCACCTACAACCCGCATGCCGGCCGCCGCTGGAGCGTCAGGAACTACGTCAAGATCGCGCCCGAACCGACCCATCTGCCCGATCATCTGAAAAAGGCTTGGGTCTACTACGGTATCTTTCCCAATGCGGTCATTTCGGTGATGCCGGAATCGGTGCAGTTCTATCAGGAGTTCCCGCTGTCGACCGGCGAGACGCTGCTGCGCGGCGCCATCTACCGTTACCGCGACGAGAGCCGCGAGCAGGCGGCCGCCCGCTATCTGTCGTTCCGCATCGACCGGGACACCATGTCGGAAGACGTGCAGCTTTCGGTATGGTCGAACGAATCCATGCTGTCCGAAGCCTTCGAGGGCTTCTACCTGTCCGACCTCGAATACGGCGTCCGCACCCACCACGATCACCTGCGCAAGATGCTGCCGGTGCTTGGCCTGGAAACGGCGCCCGAGGAAAAGGACATGGGGAACCTCAACGACGCGCTCAAGTCGCGATCGTAAAGACCCTTCCTTCTCCCCGTTTCACGGGGAGAAGGTGCCCGAAGAGCGGATGATGGGCGACGCCAACGCCTCGCGATGGGCTCGCCCGCAAACCGCGGAAGATGACCGCCCGACTTAATCTTGTGAGCCGGCGCCGCGCCTGCCGTTGAGATTATCGCCTCAGACGGATGATGTTCTCATACGCGGCCCATGGCCAACGTCGGGGCAGCCCCTCATCCGCCTGCCGGCACCTTCTCCCCGTAGGACGGGGAGAAGGAAGCTAAATTATCCCCGCCAAACACCTTCCTTGCGCAGATCATCCATCGTGCGTGAAATGCCTTCGCGCAGGATGCCGACCATGTCGTCGATCTGCTCGCGGGTGATGATCAGCGGCGGCGACATCACGCACATGTTGATCAGCGGCCGCACCAGCAGGCCGAGCTCATGGCAGTGCGCGTCGATGCGTTTTCCCACATCCTTGTCAAGCTGCAGCGGATCCTTGCTCTCGCGATCGGCGACGCATTCCACGCAGCCCATCAATCCCACCCCGCGCACCTCGCCGACCAGCGGCAGTTCTTCCAGTGTCTTCAGCCGCGCCTGGAAATAGGGCGCGACCTCCCGCGTATGCGCAAGCACGCTCTCTTCCAGGATGTCGAGGTTCCTGAGCGCCACCGCGCAGCCCACCGGATGGCTGGTATAGGTAAGGCCGTGACCGAACATCGCGTCCGGATGGTTCGACCGGCGCAATTCCTCCAGCAGCCTCTCGGAGATGATGACGCCGCCCAGCGGAAAGTAGCCTGACGTCACGCCCTTGGCGAAGGTGATCATGTCGGGATCGATGCCGAACACGTCACCCGACGCGAAGACATGGCCGAGCCGGCCGAAAGCGGTGACCACCTCGTCGGAGACGTAGAGGATGTCGTTCTCGCGGCAGATCTCGCGGATGCGCTTGAGATAGCCGTCCGGCGGCACGACGACACCGCCCGAGGCCTGCACCGGCTCGCCGACGAACGCGCCGATCTTGTCGGCGCCGACGCGCTCGACCATGTCGCGGAACTGGTCGACGAGGAAATCGGTGAAGGCGGAAAGGCTCATTCCCGCCAGGCGGCGGAACGGATCGGGCGAGGACAGCTTGACGACCAGATCGTCGGCGCCGTCCATCCAGTCGCGGTCGCGCGGCCTGCCGTTGAGCGAGGCCGACAGATAGGTCGAGCCGTGATAGGCGCCGCCCCGGCTCAGGATCAGCTTCTTCTCCGGCCGTCCCCGCACATTGTTGTAGAACTGCATGAAGCGCAGCGCGGTCTCGACGGCCGAGGAGCCGCCCGTGGTGTAGAAGACGTGGCTGAGGTCGCCAGGCGCATGGCCGGCGATGCGCATGGCCAGTTCCGCCGACGGCGCGTTCATCGTGTACCACGGCGTGTTGTAGGACAGCGTCATCGCCTGGTCGTACATCACCTTGGCGAGTTCCTCGCGGCGGTGGCCGATATTGACGCACCACATGCCGGCCGGCCCGTCGATGAGCCGCTTGCCCGTGTTGTCGGTGATGTAGATGCCGTCGCCTTCGCCAATCAGCGCCCGCGCCTCGGCGCCGACCGAGCCGGCGTAAGGCCAGGGCTGGATAAGATGTCGCTTGGCCAGTTCGATCGCATCGTCACCGCCATCGCCAGCCATCTCGGTCGCTCTCAGGTCTCTTGCAGCCGCCATCATCGCCTCACATGCGTTTGACAAATTCCCATCCATAAGAAGCTCAGTGCCAAGCTTGGAAATGTCGGCTTCATTCACTTCATTTTGAATGGTCGTTCAATCAATATCGCAGAATTAGCGCTTGATTTCAATCGGCGGATGCGCGCATGATGAAAGAAAGCCGGCAAGCAAGGGGAACAAGCTGCCGGCGCAGCCAATGGGATGCCGCATGGCGGGACAGACCGAGCCAGCAACCGAGATCACACCCGGAGCCCTGCAATGACGGTGGCCGCGGAAGGGTCGCCTGCATTGCTGAGATCGCGGGCCAGACGAAAAGCTCTTCTGCAATCCGAATCCGTCCAGGGCTTTGCCCTGATCAGCCCGACATTCCTCTACGCCCTGATCCTTCTGGTCCTGCCGATCCTGGTGGTCGTCGCCCATTCGTTCTGGACGCAACACTATCTGACGATCGACCGCACCTTCACCCTTGAGAATTACCGCATCGCTCTGACCGAGCCGATCTATCGCGACCTGCTCTGGCGCTCGCTTTACATCTCGCTGACGGTCAGCTTCTTGACCGTGATCCTCGCCTACCCGATCGCCTTCTTCATCTCGTTCCATGGCGGCCGCCACAAGGGCCTGTGGCTCTTCCTGATCACCATTCCGTTCTGGACCAGCTATCTGCTCAGGGTCATGTCGTGGAAGGTCATCCTCGGCTACAATGGCGTCCTGAATTCCGGACTGATGGGCCTTGGCATCATCGGCGAGCCGTCGACGGCCCTGCTCTACAACACCTCGGCCGTCATCATCACGCTGACCCACGCCTGGGCGGCCTTCGCCATCCTGCCGATCTTCGTGTCGCTGGAAAAGGTCGACCGTACCCTCATCGAGGCGGCCAAGGATCTCGGCGACGGGCCGCTGCGCTCCTTCCTGCGCGTCACCCTGCCGCTGTCGGCGCCGGGCGTCATATCGGCGATCCTGATCGTCATGATCCCGACGGTTGGAGACTACGTCACGCCGCGCCTTGTCGGCGGCAAGGACGGCGTCATGATCGCCAACGCCATCCAGGCGCAGTTCGGCAAGGCCGCCAACTGGCCTCTGGGCGCCGCCCTGTCGGTCACCACCATGTTCATCGTCACTTTGATGGCGGGCGCCACCGTCTTCATCATCCGTTCCGCGGCGAGGCTCGCCCGATGAAGGGATTGCGGCGTTTCCTGCCCGGCAACAGCTGGCTGGCGGTCTATGCCTTGCTCTATGTTGCCTTCCTCTACCTGCCGATCGTCTTCCTGCCGATCTTCTCGATCAACACCTCGGCGACGCCCAAATTTCCGCTCTCGGGCTACACGCTGCAATGGTACGAGGACCTGCCCAACACGCCGGCCCTGCTCGACGCCGCCTGGAACAGCCTGGTCGTCGGCATCTCGGCCGCCGTGCTCTCGACGACCCTCGGCATACTCGCCGCGCGCGCCATCACCCGCTACCGCTTCCCCGGCCGGCGCCCGATCAACGCGCTGATCATGGCGCCGCTGGTGCTGCCGGAAGTGATCGTTGCCATTTCCATGCTGCTGGTCATGCTGCAGCTGGGTCTCAGCCTGTCGCTGTTCACCGTCGTGCTCGGCCACATACTGGTCTGCATTCCCTATTCGATGACCGTACTCATCTCCGGCTTCGAGGGGTTCGACCGCAGCCTTGAGGAAGCATCGGCCGATCTCGGCGAAAGCGCCTTCGGCACCTTTCGGCGAGTGACTTTGCCCATGGTGGCGCCAGCGATCATTTCCAGCCTGCTGGTCTCCTTCACCATTTCGCTCGACGAGTTCATCATCGCCTTCTTCCTCACCGGAACCGAGGCGACGCTGCCCGTCTACATCTGGGGCCAGTTGCGGTTCGCCGCCAAGCTGCCCGGTGTGCTGGCCTTGGGAACGCTGCTGCTGATCGCCTCATTCCTGCTGATGACCATTGCCGAAGTCCTGCGCCGCCGTGCGGCCAGGCGCACCCAGAACGAGGGAGGCCTTTATGTCTGAGCGGTCCCAGGCCGAACGATCCCGGCAGACCGACCGGTCGATGATCGAGATCCGCAACGTCACCCGCAGCTACGGGGCGTTCAAGGCGCTGGATGACGCCTCGCTGACCATCCGGGAGGGCGAGTTCTTCTCGCTGCTCGGTCCGTCGGGCTGCGGCAAGACCACGCTCTTGCGCATGATCGCCGGCTTTGACAATCCCACCAGCGGCTCCATCGCCGTTGACGGACAGCCTATGGAAGGCATCCCGGCCAACCGGCGCCCCTCCAACATGGTGTTCCAGAGCTACGCTATCTTTCCGCATCTCAATGTCGAGCAGAATGTCGCCTATGGGCTGAAGCGGCTGCGCCTGGGCGACACGGAAGAAAAGCGGCGTGTCGCGGAAGCGCTCGCGCAGGTCTCGCTGGTCGGGCTCGGCAAGCGCCGCGCCACCGAGCTTTCCGGCGGCCAGCGGCAGCGCGTGGCGCTGGCGCGCGCGCTGGTCATGCGGCCGAAAGTGCTGCTGCTCGACGAGCCGCTGTCGGCGCTGGACAAGAAGCTGCGCGAGCAGATGCAGATCGAATTGCGCCGCCTGCAGCAGGCGGTAGGCATAACCTTCATCCTGGTCACCCATGATCAGTATGAGGCACTCGCCATGTCCGACCGCATCGCCGTCATGTTCGGCGGCAAGATCGCCCAGGTCGCCTCGCCCAAGGAGATCTACCAGCGGCCGGTCAACCGCCAGGTGGCTGACTTCCTCGGCGGTATGAATTTCGTCAAGGCCGAGATCGTCGAGGAGAACGGCGCATCGATCGTCGTCGACACGCTTGGCTTCGGCCGCGTGAAGACCGACAAGCCCAAGGCGTTCGTGCGCAACGGCAGCGCTGCCACACTCGGCATACGCCCCGAGCGGCTGCGCGTGCTGTGGGACAATGCGACAGCCAAATTCGAGGTTGCCGGCAAGGTGGTCGAGCGCCACTATTTCGGCGAGATCACCCACCTGATCGTCGAGATTCCCGGCCTGGAAAAGCCGCTGTCGGTGACCGAGACCAATGATTTCGGCGCCGACGACATTCCCGTCGGCACCTCGATCCGGCTTGCTTACGACCCGGAAGCACTGGTGGCGATGGCCGACTGAGGGCCCGGGATGATCTTTCGCGCCGCGATGCGCCCCGCCACGATCGCGCCCTCGATATAGCCGGGATAGGACGGCGACAGTTCGGACGCGGAGAAATAGACCGGCGGCGCGCCGTGCAGAATGTCCCGTTCGGCGTTGGTGGCCGTTACATCGGCGATGAGATCGCCATAGGCGCCGCCGCTCCAGCGATCATCCGTCCAGTCACGCCAGCTGATGTCGAGCACGGCGGCGGCCTCGGCGCCGAGTGCCGCCTCCAGCCTCGCCGTCAACTCGCCACGCAATGCCGCATCGCTAAACTCACGCCAGCGCAGGGCAAGTGGGCCGCCGATGAAAACGACCAGCGCCGCATGATCGTCATCCTTGCTGACGTCGCAGGCAAACAGCCCCGGCAGGTCGCGCCACATCACCATGCCGCTCAAGCCGCGATCGCGCCAGAAAGCCGTGGCGTAGCGCACCAGCACCTTGATCACCGTGCCGCTTTGCCAGGCGCCCAGCGCTCTCGCCAGTCCGACCGGCAGCGGCGGCGAGTGCTCGATCCGCGACGCCATCACCGGCGGCACGGCGACAAGCACCGCGCGCGCCTCGATCGAGCCCGTTGCGGTGACGACCCGTACCCCATCTTGCTGGCGTTCGATGCGCGTGACGGGCATGCCGAGTAGCAACCGGTCGCCGAGATCGTCGGCCAGATCCTGGGCCAGCGCATGCATGGTTTCGCGCACGAAGTACTGAAGCTCAGACACCTCATTGGTGATGCGGCGATCATTGTCGATGAGGTGCCAAAGCGGCATCTTTTCCAGCGCCTGGCACCAGAGGCCCTCGATCATGGACCGGAAGGCCGCCTTGACGTCCAGTGGATCGCTCTGGCGTTGAAGCCAGTCGGCGACTGTCAGGCCGGCGACGGCCGGATCGTCCGGGGAAATCCGGTTCATGCGCTCGCGCACGGCCATCGACGCGGCATAGGTTCGTTCGGCTTCCGCCTCACTCATTGGCGGCTGGGCGAGGAATTCCCCGTTGACATAGGTCTCGACCAGCGTTTTGCCCCGCGCACTCACGAGCGCCATCAATTCGGGCATATCCTGACAAAGAAATTGGCCGCCGCTGTCGACTCGTTCGCCGAGGCCATTGTGCTTGGCTTCGACCCGCCCGCCGACGCGGTCGCGCGCCTCGAGCAGGACAAAATCGATGCCGGCCTTCTTCAGTTCATGTGCGGCCGACAGCCCGGTGAAGCCCGCGCCGACGATGACGACTTCCGTTCGCTTGTTGCTCAATAGCCGGCCTTGATCTTCTCGAACTCGTCGACCATTCGCTTTTTCAGTTCCGGTGCCACCGGCTGCTGGAACAACGTCTTGTCGAGGAACTTGCCAAGGTCGTCATAGCCACGATCGGCCAGCACCTTTTGGTCGATGGCAGCCATGCCGGCGCCGTTGCCATGGCCGTAGCCGAATGTCGTGACCATGTATTTCGACACGTCGGGAGCATTGACGGCATTCAGGAAATCATAGGCCTGATCGAGATTGCCGGGCGCGTCCTTCAACAGAACGTAACCGCATACCCAGGTCGACATTCCCTCCTTGGTGTCGCGATTCATGGCGATGGGAACGCCTTGCTGGGTCATCGCGATCAGCGTTTGACCCCACCCCCAGGCGAGGTCGACCTCATTGCCGGAAAAGGCCTGGTCGATATCGGTCGAGTCGGTCCAGTAGAGGCGGATGTTCTTATGCACCTGGCGCAGGAAATCGGATGCATCCTTGAATTGCTGATCGGTCATTTTGGTCCAGTCCTTGAGACCGATGACCAGGCTTGCCAGCGCATAGGCGTCATCGACATTGTCGCCAATGGTGACGCGGCCCTTGAATTTCGGGTCCGCGAAGATGCGCAGCGACTGTGCTTCCTGCGGCGTCACATTGTCGGTCCTGTAGAGCAGCGCGGTGTTGCCCCAGTCGAAAGGCATGAACCACGCCTTGCCGTCCTGGGTCGTGGCGAGATTCTTCATCGCCATGATACCGGGATTGAGATCTTTCCACCCGGATATCCTCGACGTGTCCAGCGGTTGAAGCATGCCCGCGTCGCGCCACTTGCCCACGCTTTGCGAACAGGGGTGGGCGACATCCGCCTTGAACCCGGCCCGCATCTTCTCGAAGGCTTCGTCCTCGTCACCGAAGAAGGCGAAGGTGGGCTCGGCGCCGTTCTTGGCGGTGTAGGCGGCATGGAGAAGCGGATCCTCGTATCCCGACCAGTCGAAAACGACGAGATCGCCGCCACCTTTGGCGAATGCCAGGACGGCGCCGGCGCCGATCGTGCAGGCGGCGGCAAGGACAAGGCGGCGAAATATGGAATTCATGGCGCGAAACTCCCCCTTCGCGAGAACATCATGGCGAGGTTAGGAGAATTCCGCAACTTTGGCGAGCCTGCCCGCCGGCCGTTTCCGGCTGGCGGGCGAGACTTGCGGGAGGTTCAATAGCCGGCTTTGATCTTTTCGAACTCGGCGATCATCTTGAGCTTCAGGTCGGACGGCAGCGGCTGCTGGAACAGCGTCTTGTCGACGAACTTCTCCACGTCGTCATAGCCCTTGCCCTTCAGCACGGCCGGATCGACGCCAGCCATGCCCTTTGCATTGGCCTGGCCGTAGCCCCAGTCCTTGACCAGCACGTTGGCCACCGCCGGATCGTTGACCGCGTTCAGATAGTCATAGGCCTTGTCGGTGTTGCCCGGCGCGTTCTTGAACAGAACATAGCCGCAAACCCAGGTCGAAATGCCTTCATTGGTGTCGCGCTTGGCCTTGATCGGCGAGCCGGCGAGCGCCGACTGCACGGCGGCATCGTTCCAGGCCCAGGCAAGGTCGACCTCGCCGCCGGTGAAGGCCTGCACGATCTCCGTATTGTCGGTCCAGTAGAGCCGGACGTTCTTGTGCACCTGGCGCAGGAAATCCGACGCCTGCTTGAACTGGTCGTCCGTCATCTTGGTCCAGTCCTTCAGGCCGATGGCAAGGCTGGCCAGCGCATAGGCATCGTCGACATTGTCGCCGATGGACACCCTGCCCTTGAACTTCGGATCGGCAAACGCCTTCAGCGACTGGATGTCCTTTTCATCGACCTTTTCGGAATTGTAGGTGACCAGCGTGTTGCCCCAGTCCCACGGCATGAACCAGGCCTTGCCGTCATCGGTCGTGGCGAGATTCTTCATCGCCATGATGCCGGGATTGAGGTCTTTCCAGCCTGTGATCTTCGACGTGTCGAGCGGCTGCAGCAGGCCGGCTTCGCGCCATTTCACAACGCTTTGCGAGCAGGGATGGCCGAGATCCGCCTTGAAGCCTGAACGCATCTTTTCGAAGGCTTCATCCTCGTCACCGAAGAAAGCGAAGGTGGGCGAGTCGCCGTGCTTCTTGACGTAATCGGGATGGAAACCAGGAGCCTCGTAGCCCGACCAATCGAACACGATCAGATCCTTGTCGGCGGCAATCGCCAGCGCCGCCGCTGAAGCCGCCAGTGTTGCCGCAAGGCCCAGTGTGAGTGCCAGGCGCCGAGTCATTGTCTTCATTGCTGTTCCATCCTCTTGATTTTTTTGGGTTATGTTACGTCGTTCCGCTCCCGGAGACGGTCGTTGGGCCAAAATGCTTTGGAAACGCCGCCGCCAGGAACTCGTTTGCCGCCTGCAGGGCGGTCTCTCGGGTCGTGTCCTCGGTGCCCATCATCAACCGCAGCCACAGCCCCTCGAGCATGGCGCTGAGCGCCAGCGCCATGACCTGCGGCTCGAAGGCGTAGCCGCCGCTCCGTTTCAGCGTCGCGCAAAGGTCGATGTAGATGTTCTGGTAGACGGCATCGCGCGCGCTGCTCAGCGCCTGATAGGTCGGCCGTGATTTCGCTTCGCCCCAGAACGCACACCAGGCGGCCAGCTTGCGCTTGTTGCAGATCGAGCGGTCGAAATCGGCCGCGACCAATGCATGAAGCTGCCGCGCGGGGTCATCACCCGCCTTCTGCAGCGCGTTGCGCCAATGTGCCGAATACTCGTCATACATATGCTGCAAGGTGGCGACGAGCAGCTTCTCCTTGCTCTCGAAGTGGAAATTGACAATGCCGCGCGACAGGCCGGCGCCGTCGGCGACGTCGGCCATCGTCGTTTCGGCATAGCCTCGCTTGGCCAGGGAATCGATGGTCGCCTCGATCAACTGAAGCTGCCTGACTTCCTTCGATGCCTTGCGGCCACGTTTTTCATGTTCGTTATTCCTGGCCGCGTCCAGGGAACGCTCTTCGCGCGTTGCAGCTTTCATTGATGCCGTCATGCTCCACATCGCCGGCTATCCCACCGGCTTCCATGCGCGAAGATGAGTGGGACGGTGCTCACCACTGTCAAGAACCTTCTGCATCGCTTCCCAGGTTCGTATGTTCTTGTCGACGTAAGCGGCGCCGACTGCCGAAGTGACCGTCGCATAAAGCGGCCCCTTGAGACGGTTCAACTCCTCCCGGGCGACCTCGCGGTACCAGGGGTTGCGATCCCGGATGATGACATCCTCGAAGCCTGCCCGGCGCATCGCCTCCGCGTAACGCTGGGGCGACGCCATGGCAAAGGAGAGGCCCTCGGCCGCGACATAGGCCTTCATGTCCGGCGATGGATCGCCGTCATGCGAGATCATCCAGTTCGAGGCCGCGAAGGCACCGCCTGGTCGAAGCACGCGGAATATCTCGGCGAACAGGGCGTCCTTGTCGGATACATGCAGCAACGCATCCTTGGAGAAAACGACATCGAACACACCGTCGGCGAAAGGCAGCGGCCCAGGCGCCGCGTGGACAAACCGCACGCGCCCGCCCAATGCGCGCCCTGCCGCCCGCTGGGTGGCCGCCTCTATCACAGGTCGTTCCACGTCGAAGCCGATGGCATGTGCCGCGCCATGGCGCTCGACCATGTGCAGGACGATGCCGCCCGAGCCGCAGCCTATGTCGAGGATCGTCTTGTCCCGGAGCGAAAGGCCATCGAGCACCCTGTCGACCTCGTCGGGCCCGCCGGGTGACAGATATCCCTCGCCCCACAGCGCCTCCAGGAAGCGGATGGCGGTGTCGTCATACTCAGGCGCGGCTTCGGCCGTTTCGATCATCAGACCTTGGTCCCAAGTGTCGAATGCCTAGTGTCGAGTGCTGGCAAAGCCTAGCGCATGAACGGGAAAACGCAATACCATTTGTTGAACATTCATTCAAAATGGCTAGACAGAATATCCATCGTCGTGCCAGATTTCGCGAATTCGGGGAACGGATCACGCGAGAAAGCGTCGGTCACAAATCAAGACTGGGCCAGCATGAAAGCTTGGGATGCGATCATCATCGGCGGCGGACATAACGGGCTTGTCAACGCCTGCTATCTCCAACGCGCGGGCCTAGACGTGCTGGTCGTCGAGAGGAACGACTGGGTCGGCGGCGCGGCCACCAGCCGCGAACTGACGCCCGGCTTCCTTTATTCCAACTGCTCCTATGTCTGTTCGCTGTTCCGGCCGGAGATCATGCGCGATCTCGAATTGCCGCGCTTCGGCCTGCAGGTAATCTCCTATGAGGGTGGCGCGGTGTTCACGCGCGACGGCGACTATCTCGCCAACTACCGCGACCACGACGCGCACCGGCGCGAATTCGCCCGGTTCTCGAAACGCGACGCCGAAGCCTACGACCGATACGCCCGCGACGTGACGCGGCAGTGCCGCTTCATCCAGCCGCTGCTGATGCGCACTGCCCCGGACCCGACCAGCCTCAAGCCGCGTGACCTTGGCGAGCTTCTCTATCTGGGCAAGAAATTCGCGGGCCTGTCGGCGGAAGAAATGGCGCTGACGCTGCGCTTCTGGACCATGTCGATCTCGGAATTCCTCGACGAATATTTCGAGACGGATGTCATCAAGGCCAACTTCGCCTTGTCAGGCATCATCGGCACCGCGCTCGGGCCGATGTCGCCGGGCACGGCTTACGTGCTGCTGCATCACTATATGGGCGAGGTCGACGGTTCGGTCGGCGCTTGGGGCTATGCACGCGGCGGCATGGGCGCGGTCACCAAGGCATTGGCCTCGTCCTTCAAGGCCTCTGGTGGAACCATCCGTACCGGCGCAGAGGTCGACCATGTGCTGGTGAGCCGAGGCAAGGCCAAGGGCGTGGTGCTGGCGGGCGGCGAGGAAATTTACGGCAAGCTCGTCGTCTCCAATGCCGACGTGAAGCGCACCTTCCTGAAGCTGGTCGAAGAAAAGGAACTGCCCGACATCTTTCTGCGAAGGGTGAAGAACTTCAAGATCCGCGGCTCCTCCGGCAAGGTCAACATAGCGCTCGATTCCCTGCCCGAATTTCCGGCGCTGCCGAACGATTCGCCAGTCTATCGCGGCGACATGCATTTCACCGATTCCATGGAGCGCATGGAGCGCGCCTATGACGACTGGAAGGCCGGTCGCTGGTCGTCCGACCCGTTCCTCGACATGGTCATCCCGACCACGCTCGACCCGACCATGGCGCCGCCAGGCAAGCACTTCATGAGTTGTTTCGTGCAGTACGCGCCGCCAAAGGTGAACGGCCGCGAGTGGACCGATGCCGACCGCGACGGCTTTGCCGAGAGCGTCATTTCTCAGATCGCGGAGTATTCGCCTGGCTTCCGTGATCGCATCGTCCACATGGAGGTGCGCACGCCCCGCGAGATCGAGGCCGAGGTCGGCCTCACCGAAGGCAACATCTTTCAGGGCGAACTGACTTTCGACCAGTTGCTCTTCAACCGCCCGGTGCCGGGCTACGCGCAATACCGCTCGCCGGTTGGCGGGCTCTATATGTGCGGCTCCTCGACACACCCGGGCGGCGGCGTCATGGGGGCGCCCGGCCGCAATGCCGCCGCTGAAATCCTGCGCGACCTCGCCAAGTCCACCTCGCATATGAGCCCGGCCCATGACGTCATTTGATGCCATCATCATTGGCGGCGGCCACAACGGCCTCGTCGCCGCCGCAACACTGGCGAAAGCCGGCCGCAAGGTGCTGGTGCTGGAGGCTGCCGCTGAAGTCGGTGGCGCCGCCCGCACCGAGGAGTTCGCGCCGGGCTTTCGAGTGTCATCCATCGCCCATGTGCTGAACCGGCTGCACCCGGATGTGGTGAAATCGCTTGAACTGGAAAAGCACGGGTTGACCGTCACGCGCGGCGACTTCGTGCCTTCCGTGGCCCTGTCGAAGGACGGCCCGCCGCTGATCCTGCACGGCGCCTACGGAGAAGTGCTGACCGGCGGCAGTGCGTCAGAGCAGACAGCCTGGAAAGAGCTTCGTGCACAGCTGCTGCGGTATGCCGGTATCCTGAAACCATTCCTGGCGCGGCGGCCGCCCGATCTTGGCGGCATGTCGCTGCTTGAAACGGCAGCACTCGGCCAGAACGCGCTGGCGCTGAAGAGGCTCGGCAAGGAGGACATGCGCGATTTCCTGCGCGTGCTGCTGATGAATGTCGCCGACCTGCTCGACGAACAGCTCGAGGATGACCGGCTGAAGGGCCTGCTTGCCTTCGACGCCACGCTCGGCAGCCATCTCGGCCCGAGATCGCCGACCTCGCTGCTCGGCCTCTACTACCGGCTGGCGGGAGAGACGGCAGGTGCTGTCGGCGCACAGATCGTGCCGACAGGCGGCATGGGTGCTGTCGTCGCGGCTATTCGCGCGGCGGCTGGAAAGGCCGGCGTGACGATCCGCACGGCGACGCAGGTGGCCAGGATCATCGTCGAGAACGGCCGCGCCGTGGGCGTCGCGCTCGACAGTGGCGAAGAGCTGCGCGGCAGGACGATCGTTTCCGCCATCAATCCGGCAACCACCTTCCTCGACCTTGTCGGTCCGCGTGAAGTCGACACCGGCTTTGTAAGGAAGGTCAGGAATATCCGCATGAAGGGTGATGCGGCGAAGCTCAATCTGGCGCTCGACCGGCCGCCGCAATTCACCGGGGCCGACGCTGTCAGCCACAACGGCCGTCTGGTCATCGCACCCTCGCCCGACCATGTCGAGCGTGCCTTCAACCCGTCCAAATACGGCGAATTCTCCACCGAGCCGGTGATGGAAATCACGTTGCCCAGTCTGGCAGACCCGTCGCTGGCGCCGAGCGGCGCGTGCGTGCTGTCGGCGGTGGTGCAATATGCCCCCTATGCACTCAAGGAGGGTTGGGATTCCGGCAAGCCGAAATTCCTCGAGGCGATCATGGCGCAGCTCGAGTCTTACGCGCCTGGCATCGGCAAGAGCGTCGTCCATGCCGAACTGCTGACGCCGGCCGATATCGAGACGCGCTATCGCATGCCGGGCGGCCATTGGCACCACGGCGAACTGCAGGCCGACCAGATGCTGATGTCGCGGCCCGTATCCGGCTGGTCGGGTTATGACACGCCGGTCGACGGACTGTTCCTGGCTTGCGCCGGCTCACATCCCGGCGGCGGCGTCTCCGGCGCACCCGGCCTGAACGCAGCGCGGCGCATCATCGCGATGAAGGGCTAAGAAAATGGCGAGGACAATCACAAACAACCGCGCCGCCGAGACCGCTGCCTCGGATGTCTCCGCCCGCACCATCGCCCAGGGCCATTTCCGCACGCTGCGCCAGGGCACCCCTTTCCAGCCACGCATCGACGCGCTGGCCAGGACCCAGGACTGGTACAACTGGGGCGGCTATCGCGCGCCGCATTCGCTTTGGGACGAGGAACTCGAGTATTTCGCCATCCGCAGCCAGGCGGCGCTGTTCGACATCTCGCCGATGACGAAATACCGTATCGAAGGCCCGGAAGCCGAAGCCTACCTGAACAGGGTCACGTTGCGCGACGTGGCAAAACTCAAGCCCGGCCGCGTCCACTACACCGCATGGTGCGACGACGCCGGTTTTGTCCTCGACGATGGTACTCTTTTCCGCCTGTCGCCGACGCGCTTCCGCCTGTGTTCGCAGGAGCGGCATCTTCCCTGGCTCCTCGACAGCGCCATCGGCTTCGCCGTGACGGTCCAGGAAGAGACCGAGGCCATCGCTGGCCTCGCCTTGCAGGGCCCGACCTCCTTCGCCGTGCTGCGCGACGCCGGTTTTGCCGGCGTCGACAAACTCAGGGTGTTCGACCTGGCCGATTTCCCGCATGAGGGCGGTGCGGTCTCAATCTCGCGCACCGGCTTCACCGGCGATCTCGGCTACGAACTGTTCGTGCCGGCCGACAAGGCTCTGGGCCTGTGGGATCGGCTCATGCAAGCCGGCGAACCGCGCGGCATCCGCGCCATCGGCTATACGGCGCTGAACCGCGCCCGGCTCGAAGCCGGGTTGATCGTCGCCAATGGGGACTTCACCACCGCCGAGCATGCCGTCCGCGCCGACCGCCTGCGCATGCCCGACGAGATCGGGCTTGGCTTCATGATCGACCCTGAGAAGGGCCATTTCAACGGCCGCCGAGCCATCCTCGAGGCTCGCGCCAAACGCAAGGTGCGCCATGTGCTGGTCGGGCTGGAGATAGAAGGCAACATCCCGGCCGAACACGCCATCGTCTACCACAAGAAGAGCCAGGAGGTCGGGCTGGTCAGCGCCGCCATGTGGTCGCCGATGGCCAAGCGCAACGTCGCCATTGCCTCGCTGGAGCGGCCGTTTGGTGATACGATGCTGGAAGACCTCTGGGTCGAGATCTATGCGATGCGCGAGCTGCAATATCAGAAGCTGATGAAACGGGCCAAGGTGGTGGCCCGGCCGTTCATCAAGCTCGACCGCAGAACCGCCAACCCGCCGGCGGATTTCTGACCATGGTCGACGAGGCCGACAAGCCGCCGGAAGACGGGCTGCAGGAAGATGGGCAGCAAGAAGATGGCGAAGCCGCCGAACAGTGGGAGCTGGTCAACACGCCGCTTGGCGAAAGATGGTCGGGCCGCACGCGCTACGCCGCCGCGATGTTCTTCTTCAAGCGCGATGAGATGAGCGCCGAGACGCTGGAGGTTTACCGCATCTGCGCCCGGCTGGATTCGGAAGACCCGCTGCCGATCATCCGCGATCGCGGCGTCGGCAAGGACTGGCTCAAGCGAATAGGCTTCGAATAGGTCGCGCTAGCCGATGGTCTTTTCCAGCATGGCCAGCCAGTTGCGATAGGCGATCTTTTCGATCAGAGCGCGTCCAAAACCACGCGCCGCGAATGCATCGAGCAGTTTCGGCAGGCCGGCGACATCGCCGATGACCGCCGGGATCATGGCGCCGTCGAAATCCGAGCCCAGGCCGACGCCATCTTCACCCAAGGCCTGCAGCAGGGAATCGACATGTCGCACCATGATGTCGAGGCTGGTGTCTGAATTCATCCTGCCGTCCTCGCGCAGGAAGCCGGTGGCGAAGTTCAGCCCGACCATGCCGCCGGACTCGCGGATGGCGCCAAGCTGCCATTCGGTCAGGTTGCGCGAATGGCCGCAGATCGCATGCACGTTGGAATGGGTGGCGACCAGCGGCGCGTCGCTGAGAGCGGTGACATCGCGAAACCCCTTCTCGTTGAGATGCGAGAGGTCGATCATGATCTTCAGCTCGTTGCAGGCCTTGACCAGCGCCTTGCCGGCATCGGTCAGGCCAGGGCCAGTGTCGGGCGAAGACGGAAAGCGGAACGGTACGCCGTGGCCGAAAGCGTTCGGCCGGCTCCAGACGATGCCGAGCGAGCGCAGCCCCGCGGCATGCAGCACGTCGAGCATGGTGAGTTCGGGATCGATTGCCTCGACACCTTCGATATGGAACACCGCCGCGATCGAGTCGTGAGTCATGGCATTGCGCACATCGGCTGCACTTCGGCAGACGGTGAGCGCCCCGGCCCGCTCCAGCCGGAACAGGATCGACGCCATGGCAATGGTCGAATTGAGCGCATCGGCGCGCGGAACTTCCGGCGGCAAAGGCTCGGCATCGCTTGGCGCCAGCGACACGGCGCGCCTGGCCTTCTCTACCGGCGGCGGAAAGATCGCGAACATGCCGCCGGCAAATCCACCCTTCTTCGCGCGCGGCAGGTCGATATGGCCGCCCTGCGTTCCCTCGATGAACAGCCCTTCGACGTTCGGGTCCTTCGAATTGTAGAGCCGCAGCAGCGTGTCGTTGTGGCCGTCGAAGACGGGAACGAGGTCGGGTTCGGTCATGAAGGGATCATTCGGTTCGATTTTGTCGGCGCACGGCCCGCAATAGATCATACCTACTTAGGCAAGATGGACGGCCCGTGCAAATGCCAGATCCCTCTTGCTGTTATGACCAGCCGCTTGGCCGACAATTTTTCCGCCGACAGTTATAAGCGACTTCACTGTTTCAGCACGTCCGCCCATTCCGCATGACGGCGAAACTGGGCATTGGCGAACGGGCAAAGCGGGATGATCTTCTTGCCCGCCGCCCGCGCATCCTCGACGGCGCGGGTGACAAGACGAAGCCCGGCCCCCTGGCCGCGAAACGCATCAGGCACTTCGGTGTGGTCGATGATGATCTGATGCTCGCCGATCTTGGTGAAGGTCATCTCGGCCTCGGCGCCATCCGGCCCGCGCAATACATAACGCCCCTTGGAGCCGCGATCCTCGAGTTCTATTTCCGGCAATTGATCGGGCATGGCTCAGGCTCCTTCAACCGGCGCGCCGGCAAGGAACCGCCGTGCCGCTTCGATTTCGTTTGGGCGCACCTCATGCCCGCCCTCGTGCCACGCCACTGTGACATCGGCGCCGTCGGCACGCAAATAGGCCTCAAGCCGGCTCGTCAGGCTTGGCGGACAGATCGGGTCGCGCTTGCCCGCGGTCAGCAGGACGCGACGTCCGGCGAGGCTGCCTTTCACGTCCGGCTCGAACGGGATCAGCGGATGCATCAGCACCGTGGCATCGAACCGCGCCGGCGCCGCGAACACGACCGAGGCCAATATGTTGGCACCGTTGGAGTAGCCGAGGCCCAGAACGGAAGATGGCTTCGCCGCTTCGACATGAGCCCCAACGAAACCGGCCATCTTGTCTGTCGCCCGCGCCAGGTCAGCCATGTCGTAGACCCCCTCGCCGGTCCGGCGGAAGAAGCGCGCGGCACCTTGTTCGGACACATCGCCGCGCGGCGAGATGATGGTTGCCTGGGGCGCGAGATCGCGCCCCAGAGACAAAAGCTGGCTCTCGTCGGCTCCCGTGCCATGGAAGACGAAGAGCAGCGGACCGCCCGGCGAACCGGGCAGCACCTTGTGGATGTAAGCGTCCTTGCTCATGGCTTGATCCTCAGCCTTCCAGCTTCTGCAGATGCTGTTCCAGATAGGGACGCAGGTGTTGATGCTGCGACGGCAGTTTCAACGCTTCGCCGAGGTGAGCGGTGTCTTCGTCGCGGTCGAAACCCGGTTCGTTGGTGGCGACTTCGAAAAGCACGCCGCCCGGCGTGCGGAAGTAGATCGCCCAGAAATAATCGCGGTCGATCACCGGCGTCACCTGGTATCCGGTGTCCATCAGCGCCTTGCGCACCTCAAGCTGCTTGGCGCGGTTCTCGACGGCGAAGGCGACGTGGTGGACGGAGCCCGCGCCAAGATTGGCGAAGCCCGCACCGGGAAGCGATTCGATATCGACGACATCGGCGCCATTACCGTTCCTGACCGCCAGACGCTTGACGTTGCCGGACGCGTCGACCTCCTCATAGCCCATGAACTTCAAGAGTTCCTCGGTGGCTCCGCCGTCCTTCAACCGCAGCGACACGGAATGAAAGCCGCGGATCGCTTCGTCGGCGGGCACGCTGCCTTTCAGCCATGGCGCTCGCCGGTCGCTCTTTTCCTCGACCAGAGCGAAGCCATCGCCATCCGGCCCGGCAAACGCAAGGCGCTTCTCGCCGAAGGTCTCCTCGCGGGAGAGGCCCGCAACGCCTCCGTCGGCAAAACGCTTTTCCCAATAGGCAAGCGTGCCCTCGGGCACTGAATAGACGGTGGTGCCGACCTCGCCGACGCCGTGACGGCCCTTGCCGATGTTGGGGAACGGAAAATAGGTCATCACCGAACCCGGTGTGCCCACTTCGTCGCCATAGTAGAGGTGATAAACGTCGGGCGCGTCGAAATTGACGGTTTTCTTGACCCGGCGCAGGCCGAGCGTGCCGGTGAAGAATGCATTGTTCTGGCGCGCATCGCTGGCCATAGAGGTAACGTGATGCAGGCCCTTGATCTGATCGAGCATTGTCTTGCTCCTTCCCTTGGTGCTTTCGCGGCCCTTGCCGCTGTCCACGCCAATATGAGGGGCGGCCCGTCCTGGGCAAAGGCGGCAAACACAGGATGGACTGTGCTGTAAAAGTGAACGATGAAGTTCATTTTGTTCACAATTGGCATGCAACAAGGGCTTGTCCCTTGGCGTTCTGAGGCTTGCCTCCGTGCCGGATTTCGGTTCCATGGGCACACCCAAACAAATCAGGATGGTGCGATTGGCCAGAGAAAGCAGGCGCCCGAATGTTCTCTTGATCACCTGCGACCAGTGGCGCGGCGATTGCCTGTCAGCGGCGGGCCATCCGGTGGTAAGGACACCCAATGCCGACGCGCTGGCAGCCGAAGGCGTGCTGTTCAAAAGGCATTATGGCGGGGCAGCGCCTTGCTCGCCCGCGCGCGCCTGCCTCTACACCGGCCTCTACCAGATGAACAACCGCGTCTGCCGAAACGGCACGCCGCTCGACGCGCGCCATGGCAACATCGCGTTGCACGCACGCGGCCTGGGCTATGATCCGACATTGTTCGGCTACACCGACGTATCGCTCGATCCGCGCACGCTGTCCCCGGGAGATCCGAGGTTGAGAAGCTACGAAGGGATCCTGCCCGGCTTCACCGTCAGGCAGCCTTTACCGGAACACCAGAAACCATGGTTATCCTGGCTCAAGGCGCGCCGCGTCGACACAACAGCGGGTTCCCCCCACATTCATCGCCCGGTCGATGAATGCGATGGGAACAGGAACGGCGCGGTCAGCAACGCGGCGCCGGTCTATTCGAAGGACGAAACGCCGGCTGCGTTCATTGCCGGCGAGTTCATCCGCTGGCTTGGTGAACAGGAAGATGGCGCTCCATGGTTCGCGCATCTCTCCTTCATCAGCCCGCACCCACCCTTCAGCGCGCCGGCGCCTTACAACACCATGTATGATCCTGCCGACGGGCCGGCCTTTCGCCGCAAGGACAGCTGGCGGGCCGAGGCGGAAAGCCATGCCTATCTCGCCTATGATTTCGACGGTCAGACGCGTGGCAAGTTCCTGCCGGGCGCCGCCGGCAAGGTCCATGATTGGACCGAGGACGATTTCCGCCGCATCCGCGCGATCTATTACGGCATGATCTCCGAGGTCGACGCGCAGCTTGGCCGGATCTGGCAAGCACTCAAGGCAGCCGGTGCATGGCACGACACGATCATCGTACTGACCTCCGACCATGCAGAGATGATGGGCGACCACTACATGCTCGGCAAGGGCGGCTTCTTCGACGGCAGCTATCACATCCCGCTGATCATCCGCGACCCGCGTCACGGCAAGTCAGGCGGCGCCAAGGTCGACCGCTTTACCGAGGCTGTCGACATCGTGCCCACGCTGCTCGACTTGCTCGACGGGGACCCGCCACCACATCTCGATGGCTGCTCGCTGAAACCGTTCCTGGAAGCCAGACAACCTGCGGCGTGGCGTGACGCGGCGCATTGGGAGTTCGATTTCCGCTCCATCGCCAACGGCCGAGCCGAGGACCATTTCGGCATCACCTCGCGCCAGTGCAACCTCGCCGTGATTCGCACCGACAAATTCAAATATGTGCATTTCGGCGGCGGTCTGCCGCCGCTTTTGTTCGACCTGGAGACGGACCCGGGCGAGTTGGACAATATCGCTAGCGATCCGTCCTATCTGTCGGTGCGGCTGGAATTCGCCGAGCGGCTGCTCGCCTGGCGCTCAGAGCATCTCGATCAGTCACTGGCGCTTGCCGAACTGACAAGCAACGGCGTTGTGGGCCATTTCAGCAATGGGATGAGGGAGTAGGGCAACAAGGCAATATGTGAAACGCCCGGGAGCGTCTCACCTACTGCCCTACTGCCCTACTGCCCTACTGCCCTACTGCCCTACTGCCCTACTGCCCTACTGCCCTACTGCCCTACTGCACGATCAGGCGCTGCTTGTCGCGGTTCTGCGTATAGCTGCTCTTGTTATACGCGGTCTGCGCTTCGAGCTGCTCCTTGGTGAAGGTGGTGTAGAGATACTTCTTGCCATTCTTGTCGGTCATGAACTTCAGATTATTCATGCCCACGGCCACTTCCTTGGCGCCAATTCCGAGGAAGCCGCCGACGTCGATGACAACCGCATCCGGCTTGCTATCGGGGGTGAGCACGACATCGCCGATTTCGCCGACCTTGGCATCGTTGGCGCCATAGACGGTCGTGCCCTTCATATCCTCGCCACGAATCTGACCGATCGGCATTTCCGTCAGCGCGGACTTGTCGATCGCGGCGGTCTGCGTCTGGTCGGGTGCCGTGGCGTCAGGCGTGGCAGCCACCGGGGCCGGGGCGGTGACATCGTTGGAAGCGGTCTTCGCCGGGGCCGGATCATAAGCCTTGCGATCGAAGTCGGCCTGCGCCTGGAGCTGTTCCTTGGTGGTCTGCGCGACCAGCCAACGCTCACCGTTCTTCTCCGCCCATTGGGCCTTGCCGAAATCATAGGCGACGTTCTTCGCTCCCAGGCCAAGGAAGCCGCCTACGCCGATGACCAGGGATTCGGCCTTGCCGTCCTTGCCCAGCACGATGTCGTTGACGCTGCCGATATTCTGGGCATCGTCACTGGTGCCGTTGTAGACCTTCTGCCCGACGATGTTGGTGGCCAGATTGCCGTCGGCACGCTTCACCGGCTCGGCAGGCACGGCGGCGGGAGCTTGCGCGGTATCCGTGCCCGAGGCCGGCGCCGTTGCAGGAGCTGCCGGCGCGGCGGCGGGGGCATAAGGCTTGGCATCGAACTCGGCCTGTGCCGTCAACTGCTCCTTGGTGGTTGGGGCGACCAGCCAGCGTTCGCCGTTTTTCTCGGCCCATTGCAGCTTGCTGTAGTCGAAGGCAACATTCTTGGTGCCTACGCCCAGGAAACCGCCGACGCCTATGATAACGGACTGCGCCTTGCCGTCCTTGTCGAACACGACATCGCTGACCTTGCCGATGTTCTCGGCATTGTCCGCCGTTCCATTATAGACGCTTTCGCCGATGATGTTGGTGACGAGGCTGCCATCGGCCCGCTGCACTGATGTGGCGGGAGCCTGGACTGCCGGCGTCTCGGCGGGTGCGGGGGTTGTAGCCGTCTGCGCATATGCGCCTGTCGCGATGAGCGTGGCGAGCGCGGTCGTGGCCAAAAGGGTGCGGATCATGATAATATCTCCTCGTGCGTGATTTCATGCGCGCCGCGTCCGGTTGAACCGTCGCTGGGAAGACCGGACGCGGCATCTTCTACGTGTTCACAACGTCGTGACCACGCCCTTGTTCCGACAAAAAACCGCCAACCGACCGCGAAATCCACGGCTGAGCGGCAAGGCAGTTAGCCTGCGAATTCGCCAAGGAAAAAGGCCGCCCGTGGAACCTTTTTCCATGACATCCGTTTCAGCCATTGGCTGGGCTGGCTCCGGCCGGGTTAGTCATGAAAGCATGCGGAGCAGGTTATGCGGTTTGCAGCGGTGCTGAACCAGGACGGTGGCACCTTGCGCACGACCGACCTGGACGATTTTTCCCAGCGCATGCGCCAAACTCTTGAAGCGGCCGGTCATTCGGTCGACCTCCATGTGGTCTCTGGCAAGGACATCGCCGCGGCGCTGGACAGCGCGGCTTCGCGACGCGGGATCGATGTCGTGCTGGCAGGCGGCGGCGACGGAACGATTTCGGCGGCGGCGGCCCGCCTCATGGGAAAAAACAAGGCATTGGCGATTTTGCCGGCAGGCACCATGAACCTGTTCGCGCGCGGGCTCGGCATTCCTCAAACCCTCAACGCCGCCCTGGAATCCTTTGTGGACGGCGATGTGGCGGCGGTCGATATCGCCACTGCCAACGGTCGTCCGTTCGTGCATCAATTCTCGATCGGCATGCATGCCAGAATGGTTCAGCATCGCGAGAACATGGCATTCGCCTCACGCCTCGGAAAAATAAGAGCCTCCGCGCAGGCTGCCTGGGCAACGATCAACAATCCGCAGGCGATTAAAGTGACGCTGACCATCGGCGAAGCCGAGATCATCACCCGAACCACCGCCATCGGCGTTACCAACAATCTGTTTGGCGAAGGCCACCTGCCCTATGCCGACGACCCTGCGGGCGGCGTGCTTGGCATCTATGTCACCGTGGCCGAGCAGCGCCGCCACATTCTCAAGTTCTTTTTCAACGTGGCGCGCGGCAGATGGCGCGACAACGAACATGTCGACATTCACCAGGCCGAGCGGGTGGTGGTGAAAATCCACGCGCCAGCCAGGAAGTATCGTGCCGTGATCGATGGCGAACTGGTCAAGCTTGACCAGGAAACGACGATTAGAACTCACCCTGGAGCACTGAAAGTGCTGGTGCCCGCGCGCAACGCGAAAGCCGAGGCCGCGTGATGCGACGCATGTCCGCGGCCATGGAAACTCTAGCCTTGCGGGACGCTGCCTTGCTGGGTAGTCGGCGACTTGATCACTTCGCCATAGATTTCGGCCGCGCCCCAGGCGATGACTGCCAGAACCAGCGCCGCGATGAGTATGCGAAAGCCATGCCAACCCCAGCGTCCGCCGCGGGCTTTTTCTTCAGTGATGATTTTGGTCATGTTCGGCCTCCATACTCCTTGGCGCCGGAAGGCGTGTTCGAAAAAACATATTCGGGTAACGACTCGTCGTTACGAAGGTTCCAGGCTTGGGTAACGTCCCCTCGACGACAAGCAGGGGCAACGAGGAATGACTGCGGGACGAGGCATCGGGGATCTGGTGGACAATAGGATTGAGGGCACGCCGGGCCTGCCGGCCGAGGTCTTGCGCGCGGTAAGCGACACGGATCGGCTGGCCGTGCTGCACGGGCTGCAGACCATGGATACGGCAGCCGACGCGGATTTCGATCGCATCAGCAATTTGGCGGCGGCGGTGATGCAGGCGCCCGTGGCGTTGGTGACGCTGCTCGACCTCGATCGGCAATGGTTCAAGTCCTGCGTGGGCCTAGACGAAACCGAAACTCCGGCTGACATCTCGTTCTGCGCCCACGCAATCGCCGCAGGTGACGAACCGATGGTGGTGACTGATGCCACGCTCGATCCGCGTTTCCAGGCCAATCCGCTGGTAACCGGCAGTCAGCATGTGCGCTTCTATGCCGGCGCGCCGATGATCGTCGCCGGCGCGCGCATCGGTACGCTTTGCGTGCTCGACCGCAAGCCGCGCGCGTTTCCATCCGCCGCCAAGCTTGAGCAGTTGAAGGCCTTGGCCGGCCTCGCCGCCAGCCTGTTTGCCTTGAAGGACGCGACCCGCAGCGGCGCCATCGCGGAGGCAGCGCTGGTGCGTGAGGAGAAGCGGCGCGCCATCGCGCTGGACGCGGCTTCGCTCGCCAGCTGGGCCTGGGATGTACGCACCGACATGATCGAATGCGATGTCTTGATGCCGGAACTGTTCAACCTGCCGCGTTCGACCCGATTGCGGGCACGCGATATCCTGACCGCCATCGATCCGCGCGATGTCTACCAGACGGAAACGCGCTTCCGTGACGCCCTGAGCGGCAGCGACGACTATTTCGGTGAATATCGGGTGAAGGGTTTCGAACCGCCGCGCTGGCTCGCCACACGCGGGCGCGTCATCGAGCGCGATGGCGACGGCAAGCCGACGCTGATCTTCGGCGTCAATTACGATATCAGCGAGCGCAAGCTCGGGGACGAACGGCAACGGCTTTTGCTGCGCGAACTCAACCACCGCGTCAAGAACACGCTGGCGACAGTCCAGGCGCTCGCAACGCAGACGGTCCGGCATGCCCGCCAGCCGAGTGAGTTTCTCGAAGCGTTCGGCGCCCGGCTCCAGGCGCTTGGCGTTGCCCATAGTCTTTTGTCGGATCGCGAATGGCGCGGCATTGGCATCCGCGAGCTCGTTCAGATCGAAGTGAAGCCGTTTGACAATGCCGCGCAGCCTCGCATGACGATTTCAGGCCCCGACCTGCTGCTGTCACCCGACCAGGCCGTCGGACTTGGGCTTATCCTGCACGAACTCGCCAGCAACGCGCTGCAGTATGGATCGCTTTCGGTGGCGACCGGCAAGGTGGAACTCGGCTGGAAAACGCAAGGCAAGAAAGGCGACCGGCGCCTGGTTCTGACCTGGCGCGAAAGCGGCGGACCCGCGGTCACTCCACCGGAGCGCCACGGCTTCGGTTCGATCCTGATCCGTCGCAGCCTGGCCAAGGTCATCTCCAGCGAGGTGACGCATGAATTCAGGCCGGACGGCGTCTATGCGGAGATATCGATGCCGATGGAGTATCTGTCGAAGTAACCGGCTTTCTATCTCGCCTCGCCGTCATCACGATCATCCCTGCCGGCCTTTGAGTTTTCACGGTAAATGGCGTAGGCCGCAAGCGCGGCCGCCGGTCCGAGGATCACCCCCAGCCCGCCCTTTCCCCTGAACAGCGTCGGCAGGACCGCAAGTGCCGCCGTAATGCCGATGGCCTTCAAGTCGGCGCCGCGCTGCTTCGCGCGGCGGCGCTCGCGCGCTCCCGAGGCTAGATGATAGACGAGCAATATCAGCCCGGCGATGACCAGGAAACCCGCGGCAAAACCCAGCGACGCGGACATGGATCCGTAACGTCCAGCCGTCCAGATATAAGCCGCACCGATCAGGAAGCCGAGGCCGCAGAGCGCTGTCAGAGCGGCAAGCGCGTAGACGATGGCGGCAGTGCGGGCGCGGCGCACGGCCGCCAGGGTCTCGCCGGAGGCGAAACCCGAGACAAGCGATGCCAGCATTCCCACGGAGGCTAGCGCCGCGCCAGGAGCGCGAAGAGGAAGCCGACGCCGGCTGCGATCGCAAGCGAGGTCACCGGCTTTTCGCGCACGTTCGCCAGAAGCTGCGCCTCGATATCCCTGGCATTGTTGCGCAGGCTGTCGAAGGCGGCCTCGCCCTGGACGCGCAATTGCTCGACGCCTTCGGTGGCCGCACGGCGGGCTGTGCCATAGCCATGCTCGCCTGTCTTGGCCAACTGCTTGGTCAGCTTTTCGATATCCGCCTTCAATTGCTTGATGTCGGCTTCAAGGTCTGGATTCGTCCGGCTGTCGTTGGCGATTTTCCCAGTGGCGGTAGCCATAGCTTAACTCCTTGTGTTTGCTCGATTTCAAACGTTCGATCGGCCTCAAGGTTCCGTGCGGACGGGCTCAAACCTGTGAAATTTCGACGGCCCGATGAAAGGGCGTTTCCGCGGTCAAGTCCAGTCGCGATTTGGCTTCAGGTTAACGATCAAATCAGCGGCCGGCGGCCCTCGCTCAATCCTTCCCAATGCGCGAGTTCCTTGAGCCCTTCATTGTCGACCACCTCGCAACCGCCATCGCGCCAGACGATCAGCTTGCGGTCCATCAGCTTGCGGATCGTCTTGTTCGTGTGCACCAGCGACAGTCCGAGCGTATCGGCTATATGTTGCTGCGTGATCGGAATCTGGACCGATTGCTTGCCGTTGAGCCCCACGACCTTTGCCCGGCTGCCTATGAAGGAGATGAGATAGGCGGCGCGCTCGATCGCGCTTCGACGGCCGACACTGAGAAGGTTCTCGTCGAGCATGCGCTCTTCCCGCGACGCGATCCAGGTGATGTCGTAGGCGAGCCCCGGGTGGTTGCGGTAGAGCTCGTGCAGATACTCGCGCTCGAAGACGCACAACAGCATTGGCGACAGGGCCTCGACCGAGTGCTGCATCTCTCCCATCACACTGCCCTGAAGTCCAATGAGATCGCCCGGCATCAGATAGTTGAGGATCTGGCGGCGGCCATCCGACAACAGCTTGTAGCGGAATGCCCAGCCCGAGAGCACGGTGTAAAGATGGGCGCTGTGGCTACCCTCGACCAGCACCGTGGCGCCCTTGTCGACGGCAAGCTCACCCTTCTTGAACTTGCTTATGAAGGCAAGTTCCTGCTTTTCGAACTCGCGAAAAACTGGCAGCGGCCGAAGCGGGCAATTCTCGCAAGGATACTGACGGCCGGAGAAAGAACGCCCGTTTTGGCCTGACATCTCGCCCCTCATCGAAAACTTTGCCCCTCCTCGAGAGAGTTGGTCTCAAACGCGTTGACGGGATCGTGGTTCCACCATCTTGGCCCGGCATGTCTTTTTTAAATGACAGGGTGCCAAATAGCGATCATGACTCCTGCGTTTTCAAGGAGACGTTGTTACGTGCCACCATTGCTCGACGGTTTGCGGATTCTGGTCCTGGAGGATGAATTCCTGATCGCCATGGATGTCGAGCAGTTATGCCGGGATTATGGAGCCGACGATGTGGTTATCGCCCGGGATCTGGCGGAGATCGACAGGCACGACGTTGCCGGACGATTCGATGCCGCCATTGTGGATCTGATGCTGGGCGGAAACTCCACGCTCGATTTCGCCACGGGGTTGCGCGAAACCGGCCTGCCCTTCGTGTTCGCTTCGGGCTATTCGGATGTGGACGAGATCAAGACGTCCTTTCCCGGCATCAGGCTTGTCACGAAGCCTTATTCGGGCGAGGACCTTATCGAGGCCGTGGCGGCGGCCTGTGGCCGCTCGCCGGCCAATTGATGTTCCAATGACCGAGATGTCACCTGGTTGAAGAGTTGACGTGCGAGGCGGGCCTCAGCTTGCGGGCGTACCCATCACCTGGGCGGAGATCGCATCGGGACCGTATTCGTCCTCGCCGGAAATCTTGAGGATCTCCTGCAGCCGCGTACGGGCCCGGCTGACACGGCTCTTGATCGTTCCCACCGCGCATCCGCAAATCTCGGCGGCTTCCTCATAAGAGAAACCCGACGCACCGATGAGGATGATGGCTTCGCGCTGGTCCTCGGGCAATTGTTCGAGCGCGCCGCGAAAATCCTTGAGGTCGAGCTGGCCGTGCTGGGCCGGATGAACCGCCAGCCTTGCCGTCATGATGCCATCGCTGTCCTGCACCTCGCGGCCGCGCTTGCGCATCTGAGAATAGAACTCGTTGCGCAGGATGGTGAACAGCCACGCCTTGAGATTGGTGCCGGGCTGGAAGCTCTCGTGCTTGTCCCACGCCTTGACCAGCGTCTCCTGCACCAGATCGTCGGCCTTGTCGGCATTTTGCGTCAGTGAAACGGCAAAGGCACGCAAGCTCGGAATCGATCCGAGCAGGTCGGTTTTGAAGCCCTGAGAGACTGCGGCCATGCCTCAGTCCTTCTTCTGTGCGGGTTCGGCCTGTTCCAGCTGGCTGAGCAACTGGGCGAAGCGATCCGGCACGTCATCGGAAACCAGTCCGTCATAGTACTGTTTGAGTTTGCGACCGATTTCCGAGTTGGGCCCAAGCGGGTCGCCGGAAGCGTCCCGGCGCCTGTCGACGGCGCCAGCCATTATGTCTTTCATCATATCCTTCATTTCGCCCTTTATTCCCAGCTCCCAAGCCGCCATACTACACAACACAAGGCAAGCGGCACCCTCGTCTGGTTGCCCATCCCGACCTCAAACGCCTTCCTCACGCATTAGTTCCACGAGGGGCCGGAACTTTTTCGGAAACGCTGCGTTTGTTGTCTCGGGGCTTGCAATCAGCTTGACCTGCAATCTAGGCAACCACGTCATCTGAGGGAGACGTCCATCATGAGTTTATCCGCAACCATCGCTCCGCACCTGCCGTTCCTTCGCCGCTTCTCGCGGGCTGTTTCAGGATCGCAGGAGAGTGGCGACGCGCTGGTCGCCGCGATGCTTGAGGCCCTCATCGCCGATGTCGACATCTTTCCGGAAGCGTCGAACGACCGCATCGCCCTCTACAAGATATTCGCCAAGCTCTTCACCTCCGTCGCCATCCGTGTCCCGCAAGAACATGCCCAGTCGGCCTGGGAGCAGCGCGCGGCGGCCAACCTGAATGCCATCGCCCCTCGCCCTCGCCAGGCCTTCCTTCTGGTCGCGGTCGAAGGCTTCACCGAAGACGAGGCGGCGGAGATTCTCGATGTCGGCGACGCCGAGTTCTCTGAGCTTCTGGCCCAGGCGAGCAACGAGATCTCCCGCCAGGTGGCGACCGATGTGCTGATCATCGAGGACGAGCCACTGATCGCGATGGACATCGAGGAGATGGTCGAAAGTCTTGGCCATCGCGTCGTCGGAACGGCGCGCACCCATGCCGAAGCGGTGACGCTGTTCGGTAAGACCAGGCCAAAGATGGTGCTGGCCGACATCCAGCTCGCCGATGGCAGCTCGGGCATCGAGGCCGTCAACGAGATCCTTTCATCCACCTCCGTGCCGGTGATCTTCATCACCGCCTTTCCCGAACGCCTGCTGACCGGCGAGCGGCCTGAACCGGCGTTCCTGGTCACCAAGCCATTCAACCCGGATATGGTCAAGGCTCTGATCAGCCAGGCACTGTTCTTCGACCGGCAGGCGAAGGCGGCGGCATAAGCTTGCCGCCATGGAATGCATGAATGGCCGCTCGGTGCTCCGCACCGGGCGGCCTTCTTCATGATCGGAGGGGGGTGCCGCCAAGAATTTTCCCACGCATCGGGCTCGTCTTTTTCGGCCAATGGTGGAACAAACGGCGGCGAACCACGTTTTTATCACACCATTTGAAGGAGATGGATCATGCTCTACTGGGCGCTTGTTTTTCTTGTCGTGGCGATCATCGCCGGTGCGCTCGGGTTCGGCGGCATCGCGGGGACGTCGGCTGGAATAGCGCAAATCCTGTTCTTCATATTTCTTGCCTTCCTGGTCATTTCGCTTCTCGCAGGCTTGTTCAAGCGCGCCTGAGGCCCAGCAGCCATCAAGCGAACACTGGAAGCCGCACCCCTCAAACGGTTTCCAGCTACCGCCGGGCGGTATCCTTCACAGGGCACCGCTCGGCGGACCGCTTTGAGGATCAGGAACCGACTTCCTTGGGAACCCATTTCTCCGTGAGCCGTTCAGTTGAACTGGGTGGACATATTGACCGATGCGTTCCAAGGCGGGAGACATTCAAGAGGGCACCCAGGGCGATGAGATCATCGCCTTGCATCCCGCCGAAAGTGGAATGCAGCTCGGCAGGGCGCTTCTGCATGCGCTCCACAATGCCGGCATTTCCGTGCTCTACCAGGATCGCGACTTGAAGACAGTTTGGGCGCGCAACATGCGCGCGCCCTGGGCTGACGGCGCCGACAGCAACGGCATCCTGCCCCTGGCCCAGGCAGACCGCATCGACACGGCCAAGCGCAACGTCATGGCGTCCGGAAAACCGGAGCGTCTCGAGCTCAGCGTTCCGGCCGAAGACGGCGTTCGATGGTTCCAGGTGTGGATAGACGCCGATCATGGCGATGGCGGCACCGTGCAGGGCGTTGTCACGACAATGGTCGAAACGACCGAGCAGAAGCGCCGCGAACAGACCCTAAAGACGCTGTTGCGCGAAGTCAGCCATAGATCGAAGAATCTGCTGGCCATCATTCAAAGCATCGCCACCCAGACCGGCCGTTACTCCGACAGCATCGGCGATTTCCTGACGCGCTTTCGCGGCCGGCTGCAGTCGCTGGCCTCGTCCCAGGACCTGGTGACGTCCTCCAACTGGCGCGGAGCGGCCCTTCGCGAACTCGTGTCCGGCCAGGTCGGCCGCTACGGAGCCGATCCCGCGCGCAGCCTGCGTTTCCAGGGCGTCAATCCTTATCTCAATCCCAATGCGGCCTTGCACATCGGCTTGGCCATGCATGAACTCGCGGTCAATTCGGTCAGCTATGGAGCATTGTCGCGGCCGGGCGGCTTTGTCGAAGTGACCGCCGATCTCTTGGCCGCCGGCACCGGCGAGGTGGCTCTCTCGTTGACGTGGGCCGAGGCGATTGGAGCCAACGACAATCAACGCAGCGAGAAGCGCTTTGGCAGCGTTGCCCTCGAGCGGGTCGTGCCGGCATCGCTGAACGGCACCGCGACACTCGAAATCGCGGCTGGTCGCCTCGAATATCGCCTCGTCGTTCCTCCCGGCAACTTCGAGACCGACTGACCAGAGTCACGCGAACCTTAACCGGCTATTCACCATAACGGCCGATACTGAATTTCCCAGACATCGCTGGAACGTACCGGTCGTCTCGACGTTCCCGGTTTGGTTCGCAGCGCGATAAGGGGGAATGATTTTGACAACGGTCGCCGACATGAACAGGCTGGAACAGGCCGCCCGTGTCTCAATGGGTGGGTTCCAGGAGCCGGAGTCGCCGGCCTTACCTTCGCCACGAACTTCTCGCCTCGCCCTGCGCCTCGCGGCATTCGCATTGATCATCGCAATCCTGCTGTTGGCGGCCTTCCAGCTGTCCTGACCGCCTGGACACAACCGGGCGAGCTCCTGCGGCAATACGGTATAACTCGCTTCCAATTATTTGTTGACAAGCCGGCAATGGCAGGAACTTTGGCGGTTTTGAGTCGTTATTGTGGCGAGAGGACTCGTCGCCATGGAACACATAGCCGCCTTGCTGCTCGTCATAGGATGTTCGAACGCCATGACCGACTGCCGGGAATTGTCGGTTCCGGTGAGCGTTTTCGAGACTGCCGCGGCGTGTACAGCTGAAAGGCCGTTCGCTCTGGGAGATGTTCAGGGACAGGCCGAGCATATCGTTGCGAAATGCCTCCAGGTCGATCCGGCGCTGGAAGATGACTACAACAAGATCGCCTGGAACGTGCGTCCGGACGGAACCCTTGATGCTTCCCTGGAGATTTCTAACCTGCTGGTGGCATCCAATGGAGGACGCTCCGCGAAAGAGTATCTTAGCCAACAATGAAATCGAGCGGGCAAAGACTGTTGTTTCATGATAAATGGCGGTCGGAGCTTATTTAAGTGACGACACAAAGTGAGGAGTGACTCTATGCGGAAGATGATTATTGCCGTGGCTGCGGTGGCTGCGCTGAGCGGCTGCACCACCACCGAGCAGGACGTGGTTGGCGGCGGCTTGATCGGCGCCGGCATCGGTGGCCTGGTCGGCGGCGGCAAGGGCGCGCTTATCGGTGCGGCTGTCGGTGCGGGTTCCGGCCTGCTGGTGCGCAATCTGCGCAATGGCCGTTGCGTGTATCGTGGTCATGATCGTTACGGTCACCCCATCAGGTACACGGCCCGCTGCAACTAGTTCAGCGATAATCGAGATTTGAATCCGGAAGCCGGTTCGTCGGCTTCCGGATTTCCGTTTGATGTGTGCACACCCCATTGTATGTCGCCCGGAAGCCCGCGGAGGTTTTGGGATAGTGGCTGCATGGACAAGGTCATGCCTGTCTGGCGGTTAAGCCGTCAGAGGAACCCTTATTTCCACGTTCAGACCATTGGCATGAAAATCGCGCCTGATCGTGCCGCGCAGCTCACGCGTCACGTTGAGGTCGATAAGCTTGGTGCCAAAACCGGTCTTGGTCGGTGGCTCCAGCTTTTTCTGCCCGGATTCTCGCCAATTCAGTGCCAGCATCCTGTCGCGACCGCGTCCTTCAAGCGACCAGTCGATCTTGAGCGCGCCTACTGAACTGCCGGCTTCGCCATATTTCAGCGCATTCGTCGCCAGTTCGTGAAAGGTCAGCCCGAGCGCCTGCGTCGTTGTCTCGTCGAGAAGCACCTCGGGTCCCGTCAGAAGCCCGTCGGGAAGCTCCTTGCCGAACACCTGGCCAAGCTCGATGCGCAGGAGATCGCCAAGATCGGCCTTCTGCCAGCGTGAACGCGTCAGCATGTCCTGCGAGGCGGCCATTGCCTGCAGCCGGGCTGAGAAGGACGACGAGAATTCGTTGACGTCGGTGGCGCGCGAGGCCGTCTGGCGCGCGATGGCCAGCACGCGCGTGATCGAGTTCTTGATGCGATGCTTCATCTCCTGCAGCATCAGGTCCTTTTCCAGAAGGCTCTTTTCGGTCGTTTCGTGCAGTAGCGACACCGCGTCATAGGCCCGCTCCTGATAGCGCGCCACCAAGGCAATGGCGCCCGCAAGCAACAGCCCCAGCAGGCCCAGCATCACGGGAATGGCGCGCGAGGAAGGCTGAGCGAAGGCGTTTGTTGGTCTGAACAGGATGGTCCATGGCCGGCCCGCGACCATGATCTTGCGGGTCACCAGCAGCCTGTCCGCCAACAACGAGACAGGCGGCGTTTCCGACCGGAACAGCAGGTTGTCGGCTTTCACCGCACCATCATAGATTTCGGCGTTCACCGGCAACAACGGTACCCGGCTGAGCGCGACCTGGAAAAGATCTTCGGCGCGAAAGGCAGCGTAGAGAAAACCCGCCGTCGAGGACCTGGACGCGTTGATGACGTCCGGAGCGGTTTCGACGTTGAGCCGTACGAAGACGAAAAAACCGGTGAAAGTCTGAGTGGCGCCCGTACCCTGGCCGAGTTGCGCGAGGCCGCTGGCGTGATGCTGATCATCGGCCATCGCCTTTTCGATCGCCTCACGCCGCACAGGTTCGGTGAACATGTCGTAGCCGATTGCCGACTGGTTGGCCGGATCCAGCGGCTCGAACAGGACAATGGGCGCGCGCCAAGGCAGCGCGGTATCCGGGTATACCATGTGCGCCACGCCCTGGTCATGCAGGATGTCGCGTTCAACGGCGACCTCATCGCCGCTCTTCACCAACCGCAGAAAGCCGATACCGCGCAGGCCGGCGAAATTGTTTTCGACATCGAGCGCCTTGAAGAAAGCTGCGAATTCGTTCTGCGAAATATCGCCATTGCGAGCGTCGAACAGCGCCTGGGTGGACCTCAGCAGGGCGAGATGCAGGTCGATGCGGCTTTCGATCCGGTTGAGCGCATCATCGGCCGCCGCCTCGAACTTGATGCGCGCCGCTTCCTGAGTGGCGAAGTAGGCGAAACCCGCCATCGTCAGGCTGATCAGTGCGACGGCGATGAAGGCAACGATCGGAAAGAATTTCTTCAATGGATGATGCGGCCCGTGAACGGTTGCCACCTTTATGGGCAAGTCGCCGCATCAAGACAATGCCGGGGCCAACCCATCGCCATCACTGGCATATCACATGATTGGCAAATGGCCGGCCGCCGACAGGTGACGACAGCCGAGCTTGCCGAGCCGGATCAGGCGGCGATTTTCAACGCGCCGGGCCCGGGAATGGCGCCGGGTGGACATTTGCCAAGGATGATCATGCCGAGCACCTCGTCCTGGGTCACATCGGTGGTGCGTGCGGTGCCCACCACCTGTCCGTTCTTCATGACGCAGACGCGGTCGGCAAGTTCGAACACGTCGTGGATGTCGTGACTGATCAGGAAGATGCCGATGCCGTCGGACTTGAGCTGCTTGACCAGTTCGCCGACCTGGGCCGTTTCCTGGGGCCCGAGCGCCGCGGTCGGCTCATCCATGATCAGGATGCGCGCGTTGAACAGGATGGCGCGCGCGATCGCCACAGACTGCCGCTGGCCGCCTGACAGCTTGATCACCGGCTCCTTGAAACGCTGGAAGCGCGGATTGAGCCGGCCCATCACCTTGCGTGCCTCCGCTTCCATGGCGACGTCGTCGAGCGTGCCATAGGCTGTCATGATTTCGCGGCCGAGGAAGAGATTGGCGGCGGCATCGACATTGTCGGCCAGCGCCAGTGTCTGGTAGATCGTCTCGATGCCATAGTTCTTGGCATCGCGCGGGTTGGAGATCGAAGCCTCCTGGCCATTGACGAAGATCTGGCCGGCATCGCGCTTGTAGGCCCCGGACAGGATCTTGATCAGCGTCGACTTGCCGGCGCCGTTATGGCCTAGCAGCGCCACGACCTCACCAGGGAAAAGATCGATCGACGCATCATCGACGGCGCGGATACCGCCGAACGCGATCGAGATGTTTCGCATGTCGACCAGCGCGGTGGCTGCAGGAGCAGTCTTCTCAATCATGGCGATGCCTCCCCTAATAGTTCCTGCTTGAGCTGATCTCGTCCGAAAACCGGATCATGCTCAGACGCGCTTGCGGTAAACGGTATCGAGCCAGACGGCGATCACCAGCACGGCCCCGACCACGATGCTCTGCAGCGGCGAGTCGACGCCAAGCAGCACCATGCCTGACTGCAGCGATTGCATCAGCAACGCACCGAGCATCGCGCCGATGATCGTTCCCGAGCCGCCGGCGAGCGACGTGCCGCCGATGACGGCGGCGGCGATGACCAGCAACTCGTCCAGCGTCCCAAGCACGTTGGTGGACGAATTCTGCCGCGCCGACGAGATCGCCGCGGCGATGGTGGCCAGCACGCCCATGATCATGAACACCTTCATGGTGATCCAGCGCGTGTTGATGCCGGCGAGATTGGCCGCTTCCGGATTGCCGCCGATGGCGAACACATAACGTCCGAAGCGCGTGCGGTTGGTGATGAAGGTCATGACAAGGCCGACCGCGATCGCCATCAGCACCGGAATGGCGATGCCGTGAGCGATGAACAGGCCCCCCTCGGGCACGGTGATGTTGTGGGCCGCCGCGTACCGGTTCACGATGCCGATCGGCCATGGATAGGAGTTGGCGAGCCAGACCGCACCCAGGATGAGCGCGCAGGTGACGGCTCCAAGCAGTGTCTCGGCCCAGATTGGACGCAACGGAAAACGGAAACGCTTGCGTTGCACCCGTCCATTGAACAGCGCGAACACCACGGCAATACAGGCGACGATGCCGACGACCCAGCTCCATGTCGCGCCGATCGATCCCGCCGGCCCGCCGCCCATCAATTGGAAGGTGGCATCCATCGGTGCCACGGTCTGGCCGCTTGTCACCCACCAGGCGGCGCCGCGCCAGATCAGCAGGCCACCCAGCGTCACGATGAAGGCCGGCACTTCGAGATAGGCGATGATGAAACCCTGGAAGGCGCCGATCAGCAGGCCGAGCGCCAGGCCAATCAGCAGCGCCAGGACCCATATCCACGGATTGCCGAGCTCAAGCCCGACGAACCGCACCAGGAAATGCACTTGCGCGAAACCCATCACCATGCCGATCACGCCTTCGACGGAGCCGACGGAGAGATCGATGTTGCGCATGACGATGACCAGCACCATGCCGCAGGCCATGATGGCGACCGCGGATGTCTGCACAGACAGGTTCCAGAGATTGCGCGGCGTCAGGAAGGTACGGCTGTCGAAATCGAGTGGATTGACTCCGAGGCGTACGCTGGAAATCACGTGCAGGCCGATCCAGATGACCAGCAGCGCGCCGACCATGCCCAGCATGCGGGTGTCGATCTCGGTCGCCTTCAGGAAACGGGCAACCGCGCCGAGCTCGGACGCCCGCGCGGTATCGGCCTGCGGGGTGGACGTTGTGTCGGTCATGATTTCCTCCCAACGGCTTGCCGTCTGACGCGGATGCCGAAACCAGCCTAGAAGCTACCCGCCCAAGGCGGAAACACAAATCTTTTTGAGAAAACGCCGCGGCTCTTTGGGGCCGCGGCGTCGTGATCGAGCAGGGTTGGACGGCTTCTTAGTTGCAGGCGGGGACGCTGCCCGCGGCCACGCCGGCGCAAACCTCGTCCTTCTTGATCCAGCCGGCGTCGATGACGACGTTGAGGTTGGCCTTGGTGATGGCGACCGGGGTCAGGAACAACGACTTGACGGTGTTGCCGCCTGGCGTGGTGAAGTCCTTCTCGCCGGCGATGTCGGTCATCTTCTTGCCGTCGGCCAGCTGCGAGGCGATCTCGGCGGCATTCTTGCCGAGCTCGCGGGCATCTTTCCACACCGACACGGTCTGCGTGCCCAGTGCGATGCGGTTCAGCGCGGCATGGTCGCCGTCCTGGCCCGACACCGGCACGGTGCCGGCCAAACCTTGCGCGGTCAGCGCCGCGACGACGCCGCCGGCCGTACCGTCATTGGCCGCCACCACCGCATCGACCTTGTTGTCGTTGGCGGTCAGGAACTGCTCCATGTTCTTCTGCGCGTTGGCCGGCAGCCAGCCATCGGTATAGGCCTCGCCGACGTTCTTGATCTTGCCGCTGTCGATCGCTGCCTTGAGCACTTCCATCGACCCCGAGAACAGGAAGTCGGCGTTCGGATCAGCACCCGAGCCCTTGATGAACACGTAGTTGCCCTCGGGCTTCACCTTGAACACTTCGCGAGCCTGCATGCGACCCACTTCCTTGTTGTCGAAGGTGAGGTAGAACACGTCCTTGTTCTCGATCAGGCGGTCATAGCCGACCACCGGAATGCCTTCGTCGAGTGCCTTCTGCACGGCCGGTCCGATGGCCGAGGCATCCTGCGCCAGGATGATCAGCGCGTTGGCGCCCTGCGAGATCAGGCTTTCGACGTCGGTCAGCTGCTTGCCCGGGTTGGACTGCGCGTCAGCGGAAATATACTTGTCGCCGGCGGCCTCGATCGCCTTCTTCATCGCGGCCTCATCGGTCTTCCAGCGCTCTTCCTGGAAGTTCGACCAGGAAACGCCGATGACCTTGCCCTTCGCCTGCGCGACCGACACGAGCGTCAGCGACATGGCGACACCCGCCAGGATGGCGGCTGTGAATCTTTTCATGTTATCCTCCCTGCGCCGCGTATGGCGCGACCAAACTGACCCGAAGGCCGGCACAGAGGCTCCATTTTTTCGAGCCTCGAAAAAACACTGATGCAACACCGGAACGCTGTCAACATCGATTCTGATGGATTTTGATGTCCACGTGAATTTTTTTCGAGCTCCGAATAAATAATGACAGGATCGCGGGCTTCTGCCAGAATTTGGTTTAAAACAACCTGCGGCGCGATGCGCCTCAGGCGTCGCTGATGGCCTTCGACATCACGAAAAGGCTGCTGCGGCAGGGAGGATGTGAAAGAGCATGTCGGTCGGAATCCGTCACGACGATCTACGCCGGCGCAACCGGGCGATGGTGATTGCGGCCGTACGCCGGACCGGACAGCCCTCGCGCACCGAGATCGCGGCGACCACCGGACTTAGCCATTCGACCATATCGACGATTTCATCCGATCTGATCGGCGAAGGCATACTGGCGGAAACCAAGCCGAGCGAGGCCGGATCGCTGAAGCGGGGCCGGCCTCAGGTCGGTCTTGGCCTCAATCCGGAAGCGGCGGCGGTCATGACCGTTGTGCTGTCGCTCAATTTTCTCTCGGTCGCCGTCATCGACTATGCCGGACAGGTGATAGCCGAGGAGCAACGCCGGCTGGACACGCTGACCATGCCGCGTGACGAGCTGATCGGCGAATGCGTTGCCATCGTCCGGCGCCGGCTCGAGGACCCCGACCTCGACGTCCGCAGCGTCGCCCGTATCGCGCTGGCGATCCAGGGCATCACCGATTCCCATGCCCGCGCCATGCTATGGTCGCCGATCACGCCAGAGACCAACATCGCCTTCGCCGACATACTGGAGCGCGAATTCGGCATTGCCGCCACCATGGAGAACGACTGCAACATGATGGCGATTGCGTTGCGCTGGCGCGATCCGGAGCGTTACCGTGACGATTTCATCGCCATCCTGCTGTCGCACGGCATCGGCATGGGCCTGGTGCTGAAGGGCGAGTTGTTTACCGGCACGCATTCTTCGGGCGGAGAGTTCGGCCACATGATCCACCGGCCTTACGGCGCGCTCTGTCGCTGCGGACGGCGCGGCTGTGTCGAGGCCTATGCCGGCAATTACGCCATCTGGCGCAATGCAAGACAGATGGGCGAGGACGCCGAGCCGATAGACGTCAGCGACGCGGACATGCGGACTCTGGCGGCCGTGGCGCGCGAAAAGGACGGCCCGGAGCGCGCGGCCTATCGCAAGGCCGGCGAAGCGCTCGGCTTTGGCCTCGGCAGCCTGTTCGCACTCATCGACCCGGCCCCGGTCGCCATGGTCGGCGTCAGCGCCGCCGCCTTCGACCTGATCGAGCCGGCATTGCGCGAGGCGATCGCACAGACCGCCGGCGGCCAGCACTCGAAATCGATCTCCTTCGATACCGAACCGAACGAACTGCCTTTGATCCGCGAAGGCTGCGCCATGCGCGCGCTGACCTTCGTCGACCAGGAGATTTTCGCGCCGGGCGCGCAGGCGAAGTCCGGCGCTATCGGCAAGAACGTCGCGTAGGTACGGTAGTCATCAGTCTTCCCGGATCGCGTAGCCGGCTCCGCGTATCGTGCGGATGACATCGGGCATGCGGCCATTGTTGACTGCCTTGCGCAGGCGCCCGACATGCACGTCCACCGTGCGCTCGTCGATATAGATCGTCTCGCCCCAGACATTGTCGAGCAGTTGGCTGCGCGAGAACACCCGGCCGGGGTGGCGCATCATGAATTCGAGCAGGCGGAATTCGGTCGGACCGAGCCTGATTTCGCTCTTCTTGCGATAGACCCGGTGCGATTCACGATCGAGAACGATGTCGCCGACCTTGAGCACGCTGGACAGGACTTCCGGCTTGGCACGGCGCAGCAGGGCCTTCACGCGGGCCATGAATTCGGGCGTCGAGAACGGCTTGACCAGATAATCGTCGGCGCCGGTGGAAAGGCCGCGCACGCGGTCGCTCTCTTCGCCCCGCGCGGTCAGCATGATGATCGGCAGCCGTTCGGTTTCCGAGCGCATCCGCAACCTGCGGCAGAGTTCGATGCCCGACACCGCCGGCACCATCCAGTCGAGTACGAGGAGGTCGGGTACGTTCTCCTGCAGGCGAATCTCGGCTTCGTCGCCGCGCGTCACCACCTCGACTTGGTAGCCTTCGGATTCGAGATTGTAACGGAGCAGCACCCCCAGCGGCTCCTCATCCTCCACCACCATGATGCGTGGCGCGATCATCGCTTGGTCACCCCTGTCATGCAGCCGGTGCGGACATCGCCGTCTCGTCCTGCTTCGGGCGATTGGCGGGCAGTTGCGTGCCGGTCAGGACATAATACGCATTCTCGGCGATGTTGGTCACGTGGTCGCCGATGCGTTCGAGATTCTTGGCGCAGAACAGAAGATGCGTGCACGCGGTGATGTTGCGCGGGTCTTCCATCATATAGGTCAGGAGTTCGCGGAACACCGAAGTGTATTTGACGTCGATGCGTTCGTCGTCGGCCCGCAGCTTTGCCAGCGCGGCGGCATCACGCGCCGCATACTCCTCGATGACGCCCTGCACCTGGATCAGCACCAGTTGCGCCATGCCGTCGATCGAATGCGACAGGTCGCGCGGGGTGACGCTGAGGCCGACGGTGCCGACGCGCTTGGCGATGTTCTTGGCAAGGTCGCCGATGCGTTCGAGATCGCCGGCCATGCGGATCGAGCCGACGACATGGCGCAGGTCGTCGGCCATCGGCTGGCGCTTGGCGATCAGGGTGATGGCGCGGTCGTCGAGCTCGCGCTGGCGCGCGTCCATGATGGCGTCATCGGACACGACGCGCTGGGCCAGTGCGTTGTCGGAATTCAGCAATGCCTTGGTCGCGCCGCCGACCATCGAACCGGCGAGATCGCCCATGTCGCTGATGAGCCTGCTGATCTGTCCGAGATCCTCGTCGAAAGCAGCGACTGTGTGTTCGCTCATGATTCTGTCCCTCGTATGCCTGAGCTCAGCCGAAGCGGCCGGTAATGTAGTCCTGCGTGCGCTTCTCGCGGGGCGACGTGAAGATCTTCTCGGTGCGGTCGAACTCGACCAGTTCGCCCAGATACATGAAGGCCGTCTGCTTCGATACGCGCGCCGCCTGCTGCATGTTGTGGGTGACGATGACGATCGTGTAGTCGGCTTGCAATTCGTCGATCAGCTCCTCGATCTTGGCCGTCGACAATGGGTCGAGCGCCGAAGCCGGCTCGTCGAGCAGGATGACTTCCGGCTTCACCGCCACGGTGCGGGCGATGCAGAGCCGCTGTTGCTGGCCGCCGGAGAGGCTGAGGCCGCTGGCGTTCAGCTTGTCCTTGACCTCGTTCCAAAGAGCGGCACGCTTCAACGCCTGTTCGACGCGGCCATCCATCTCGGCCTTGCTGATCTTCTCATAGAGCCTGACGCCGAAAGCGATGTTCTCATAGATCGACATCGGGAACGGCGTCGGCTTCTGGAACACCATGCCTATCTTGGTGCGCAGCAGATTGAGATCCTGCGAACGGTCAAGAATGTTCTGGCCGTCGAGCAGCACCTGGCCCTCGGCGGTCTGCTTGGGATAGAGCTCGTAGATGCGGTTGAAGACGCGCAGCAGCGTCGACTTCCCGCAGCCCGACGGTCCGATGAAGGCGGTGACGCTGCGCTCCGGCAACGACAGCGTGATGTCCTTCAGCGCCTTGCTCTGGCCGTAGTAGAAGTTGAGGTTCTTGACCTCGATCTTGGCCTTGGTCGCTGCCTCGGCGGCGATCGTCATGTCTGGCGACAACATCTGGCTCATTTGTCCTCTCTGCGTCCGGTCAGGCTGCGCGCGAAGATGCTGAGCGCGAGAACCGTCAATGTGATGATGAGTGCGCCGGTCCAGGCCAGTTGCTGCCATTCCTCATAGGGGCTGAGAGCGAACTGGAAGATGGTGACAGGCAGGCTGGCCATCGGCGCGTTGAGATTGCTCGACCAGAACTGGTTGTTGAGCGCTGTAAAGAGCAGTGGCGCCGTCTCGCCGGAGATGCGGGCGATCGACAGCAATATGCCGGTGACGATACCGGACAGCGCGGCGCGATAGGCGACCGACTTGATGACCACCCAGCGCGGCGCGCCGATCGCGGTGCCGGCTTCACGCAGGGCGTTCGGCACCAGGTTGAGCATGTCCTCGGTGGTGCGCACCACCACCGGGATCACCAGGATGGCGAGCGCGACGGCGCCGGCGATCGCCGAGAAATGTCCCATCGGCCGCACCATCAGTTCGTAGACGAACAGGCCGATGATGATCGACGGGGCCGACAAGAGGATGTCGTTTATGAAGCGCACCACGGTGGTGAGCTTCGAGAAGCGGCCGTACTCGGCCATGTAGGTACCGGCGAGCACGCCAATTGGCGTGCCGACGATGACGGCGATGATCGTCATCACCACGCTGCCGTAAATGGCGTTGAGCAGGCCGCCGGCGTCGCCGGGCGGTGGCGTCATCTGCGTGAACACGTCAAAGGACAGGCCGGCTGCGCCCTTGTAGACCAGTGCGCCGAGGATCAGCGCAAGCCAGGCCAGGCCGATACCGGCGGCGATGACACAGAGCGTCATCATCACGCCATTCCTGCGCTTGCGGCTCTGGTGAAGTGATGCGGCTGTCGACATCGGTCAGGCTCCCGTACGGGCGTCAATGCGCATCAGCATATAGCGGGCGATGGCGAGGATGAGGAAGGTGATGACGAACAGGATCAAGCCGAGCGCCACCAGCGAAGAAGTATAGAGATCGCCGACGGCTTCGGTGAATTCGTTGGCGATGGTCGCGGAAATCGTCGTTGCAGGCGCAAACAGCGAAGTCGAGATGCGATGCGCGTTGCCGATGACGAAGGTCACCGCCATGGTTTCGCCGAGTGCGCGGCCGAGGCCGAGCATGACGCCGCCCATGATGCCGATCCTGGTGTAGGGAATGACAACCCGGCGGGTGACTTCCCAGGTCGTGCAGCCAATGCCGTAGGCCGACTCTTTCAGCACCGGCGGCACTGTGTCGAACACGTCCTTGGTGATCGAGGTGATGAAGGGCAGCACCATGATGGCCAGGATCAACGACGAGGTCAGCAGGCCAATGCCGTAGGGAGGACCGGCAAACAGGCTGTTGAGGCCGGGAATGCCGTGGAACATGCCGATGATGAAGGGCTGCACCGTCGTCTGCAGGAAGGGAGCCAGCACGAAAAGGCCCCAGATGCCATAGATGATCGAGGGGATGCCGGCCAAAAGCTCCACTGCCATGCCGATCGGGCGGCGAAGCGGGCGCGGGCAAAGCTCGGTGAGAAAGATAGCGATGCCGATGCCGAGCGGCACGGCGATGAGGATGGCGATCGCCGAGGTGACGATGGTTCCGTAGATCGGCGCCAGCGCACCGAATTTCTCGGTGACGGGGTTCCAGCTTTCGGTGGTCAGGAACGAGAAGCCGAAGGTCGAGAGGGCCTGCCAGGAACCGGCAAACAGCGAGATCGCAACACCGCCGAGCAGGACCAGAACCAATATGGCGGCGGCCCGCGTCATGCCGTGAAAGATGGAATCGGTCAGCGCGAAACGTTTGACGGTCGCGTCACGCGAACCGCGAATGGCTGGCAAGGCTTCCTGGGCAGCGCTCATGTCAGGCTCGGCTCTTTGTCTGGAGGAAAGGGGCGCCGCGATGCGACGCCCCTTCAGGTATGATTATTCGCCAGCGTAGACCGGCTTGCCGTCGGCCTTGATGTCGGCCTTCCACGAAGCCTTGATCAGGTCGACGACGCTGTCGGGGATCGCGACGTAATCGAGCGCCTTTGCGGTTTCCTTGCCGTCCTTGTAGGCCCAGGCAAAGAACTTCAGCGCTTCGCCGGTGGCCGCGGCATCGCTAGGCGCCTTGTGGATCAGCACCCAGGTCGAGGCAGCGATCGGCCAGGTCGCGTCGCCCGGCTCGTTGGTGATGATGACGTTGAAGTTCTTCGCGCCCTTGAAGTCGGCATTCGAAGCAGCCGCGCCGAAGGACTCGAGCGACGGCTCGACGACCTTGCCAGCGGCGTTCAACATCTTGGAGTAGGACAGCTTGTTCTGCTTGGCGTAGGCGTATTCGACGTAGCCGATGCCGCCGTCGGTCTGCTTGACGGTGTTGGCAACGCCTTCGCTGCCCTTGGCGCCGACGCCGACCGGCCACTCGACAGCGGTGTCCGAACCAACCTTCGACTTCCAGTCAGGCGACAGCTTGACCAGGTAGTCGGTGAAGTTGAAGGTCGTGCCCGAGCCATCCGAACGATGGACGACGGCGATAGCGGTGGACGGCAGCGTGAGGGTCGGGTTCAAAGCCTTGATCGCGGCGTCGTCCCAGGTGGTAATGGCGCCGAGGTAGATCTGCGCGATTGTCTTGCCGTCAAGGATGAGTTCGCCTGGCTTGACGCCGGTGAGGTTGACGATCGGCACGATGCCGCCCATCACCATCGGGAATTGCACGAGGCCGTTCTTTTCGAGGTCGGCATCGGACATCGGCTTGTCGGTGGCGCCGAAGGTCACGGTCTTGGCGATGACCTGCTTGATACCGCCGCCGGAACCGATCGACTGGTAGTTGAGGCCGATGCCGGTGTCCTTCTTGTAGGTGTCGGCCCACTTGGCGAACACCGGATAGATGAAGGTCGAGCCGGCGCCGGAAAGATCCGCGGCCATTGCTGCTGAGAGGGTGAGGGTAGACGCCGCAGCCATTGCAATCGCAACAGCCGCCGAGCGGATGAAATGTCTCATGTGGCCTGCTCCTGTTCGGAAGATGGTCTCTCGGCGCCATTTCTTTCAGCGCCCGCTGAGGCCAATAGCCTTCGATTATAACAGTCGCATGACAGTTTCATGTCACCCCGGTAACGCCGCTCGACGGCACCGGAGGCGAATCTCATCGGCCCTTCCCGGCACAACCAAAGTTTGTCCCGGGAATCATGGGCTTGGGCATTTTTTCAGTCGTCATTTGCGGCCAATGGAAGAGCTCTCGGCCCAGCAAAGAAAATCCGGGCGGGAGCGCGTTGCATTCAGCCAGAGGATGTCTTGGCCGAGCCATCGCCGAAAACAGGTCCGTTGGGGTAGATTGACGCTGTTCCATGCCGGCGGTCGCTGCTCCCGCCCGTAACTGAGGAGCGGAACTCGAATACAGATATTGTCTCGGCTCGACCCTGACTTTGATATGGTGCGATCGCACCATAGCCTTTCGCACAAGAGCTGCGCCGAATCTCCATCGCAACCAATACTAGCATTCTCAGCGACAGTCTTCCGTTCTGTAACAACCGTACATTATGCCACCACGGCGTCCTGTCCCGGACTTGCGCTGACCCCGCGCGTCGCGGGCCTCCTTCAGCCGACGTCGAGCTGGCGTTCGTCGCCCGATCCAACCCAGCGCTCGAGCTTTTCCAGCAGCGCTCGGGGACTGATCGGCTTGGGCAGATAGTCGTCCATGCCCGCTTCCAGGCAGCGTTCGCGGTCGCCCTTCAAGGCATGCGCGGTGACGCCGACGATGGGGATGTGCGTGCCATTTTCCTCCTCGATCCGGCGAATGGCGGCGGTTGCCTCGAGGCCGTTCATCTCGGGCATCGACACATCCATCAGGATCATCCGGGGATTGAGCTTGCCATAGGCTTCAAGCGCCTTGCGACCATTGCCGACGATCTCGAAGCTGTAACCGGTCTCGCCGAGTATCTGGGTGAAGACCATCTGGTTCACTTCATTGTCCTCGGCAACGAGGATATCCAGACGCCGTTCGCCACCGGCCGTGGCGCGCAGGCGCGGGCGCACCGGCGGCGGCTGCAGCAGTGCGCGTCCGGACGGCGCGACAAGCGGCGGCTCCGTCGCGACGCTGCCGGCGCCTCCATTCGACACCGGTATGCTCACGCCCGCCGTCGTGTGCCGATGACGCTGGATGGTGGCGACCAGCGTTTCCAGAAGCACCGAGGAACGCGCCGGCTTGATCAGCTGGGCATCGATGCCAAGATCGCGATAGCTGGTGTTGGCCAGCGACTGGTCGACGGAGGTCAGCATGATGATCGGCGTGTCGGCAAGCCCGGCGGTGTTGCGCACGATCCGCGCCATCTCGGCGCCGCTCATGCCCGGCATCTGGTAGTCGAGCACGACACAGTCGACCGGAACGCCATAAGCGGCCGCGGCGATGAGCACCTTCAGCCCCTCCGCGCCGCTTTCAGCCGCACAGGAATCGAATGTCCACGACGCCATCTGCTCGATCAGGATCGCACGGTTGACCGCATTGTCATCGACGATCAGCACCCGTGCCCCGGTCACATCCACCGGCATGATCCGCTGCCCGGTCGATTGCACGGCCCTTGGCAGCGTGATGGTGAACCAGAAGGTGGAGCCCTTGCCCTCGGCGCTTTCGACTCCAATGTCACCGCCCATGAGGTCGACCAGCCGCGATGTGATGGCAAGGCCAAGCCCGGTGCCTTCATGCCGCCGGGTCGACGACGTGTCGACCTGGCTGAATTTCTCGAAGACCAGTTGCAGCTTCTCCTCGGGGATGCCGATGCCCGTGTCGGTGACGGCGACGGTCAGCTTGGTGCCGGTCGGAACCCGTTCGCCGGTCACGTCGACCAGGACATGGCCTTCGTCGGTGAACTTTACCGCATTGCCCAGCAGGTTGGTGACGATCTGCCGGATACGGCCGACATCGCCGATGAACTGGCTGCCGAGGCCGGGCTCGATGCGAACGATGAGCTCGAGGTCCTTCTCCTTGGCTCGCGTCGACACCAGGGTCGCCACATCCTCGATCGCCTCGGCGAGATTGAAGGGCGCCGGGTCCAGAACGAGCTGGCCGGCGTCGATCTTGGAGAAATCGAGGATATCGTTGATGATCGTAAGCAAGGCGTTGCCCGATTTCACGATGATGTCGGTGAACGTCTTCTGCTTGGGATCCAGATCGGATTTGGCGAGAAGCTCGGCCATGCCCAGCACGCCGTTCATGGGTGTGCGAATTTCATGGCTCATATTGGCCAGGAATTCCGACTTGGCGCGGTCGGCAAGCACGGCGCGCTGCCGCGCCTCGCGAAGTTCGGCCTCGCGCTGCTTCAGCTCGGTGATGTCCGTGGTGGAGCCGATCAGATAGAGCGAGCCGTCGGAGGCGATCATCGCGCCCTTGCGCGCGAACTGATGGCGCACGCTGCCGTCGGCAAGCGTCACCGTCTCCTCGACCTCCTGCGTTTCCCCGGTGCGCAGCACGGTCAGGTCGCCGCTGACGAAAGCTTCTCCATCGGCCCCGAAAATCTCGATGTCGGTCTTGCCGATCGCCTCTTCCTTGCTGAAGCCGGTGAGATCGCACCATCCCTTGTTGACATAGAACTGCTTGAGGTCCGACCGCTTGGCGTAGATCGACACGGGCACGTTGTCGATGAGACTGCGGAACACTTCGTTCTCGCGCATGCTCTCTTCCAGCGCGCGCTCGCGCGCCTTGACGTCGGTGATGTCGGTGCTGGAGCCGACGAGGTGCACCGAGCCATCCAGCGCCACCAGGCGGCTCTTGCGGGTCATCAATTGCCGAACGGTCCCGTCGCGATGGGTGACGGGCTCCTCGACTTCCCTGACCTGACCCGTAGCGGCCACTTCGGCATCGTCATTGCTGTAGCTTTCGGCGTCCTTCGCGCCGAACAGCTGCCGGTCCGTCCGGCCGATCACATCCTCCTTGGCGAAGCCGGTGATGGCGCACCAGGCCTTGTTGACGAACTCGATGCTCAGGTCCTGCGCCTTGATGAAGGCTGCCACCGGCAATTCATCCATGACGTGACGGAACAGGTCGATCTGGTGCATCGAGTCATGCAAGGCTTTCTCGCGCCGCTTGATCTCGGTGATATCGACGCGCACGCCGATGAACGTGCCGTCATCGGTGCGCATGTCGTAGACCTGGTGCCAGCTGCCATCAGGATTGACGCGCTCGAACGAGGCACTGGGCAAGCGGCACCGCTTGAGCACCCCGTCGGCCCAACGATCCGGATCCCGGTCGTAGAGCTTGTCCAGTTCCAGATCGCCGCTTTGCCGGAAATATCCGGCCGAATGCCCGCGTGCCAAAGCCTCCCGGAAGGTGCGCCCGGGCCGCCATACCGGCTCCAGTTCCGGAATTGCTTCCTGCATCTTGTGATTGGCGAAGACGAAGTTGTCATCGCGGTCATAGATGATGACGCTGGCCGGCAGCGATTCCAGCACGGTGGCAAGATGGCGCCGCGCGTCTTCGGCCTCGGCCTCGCGTTCCTTCATGTCGGTGACATCGACATAGGAGATGAGCCGTTTGCCGTCGGCAATCGATGCAAGCGACGCCACGAGCGTGCGCCCGTCATTGTGAGGCAGTTGCCTGGAGCCGGCGACACCAGCCCTGACTTCGGCTTCGCGCTCGGCGATATGGCTCTGCCAGGCGGCATCGTCGGTGCCGTAGGAATCGATGCCGCGGCTGGCTTCCATCAGTTCGCGGAAGGTGGAGCCGATCCCGGCACGGCGCGGATCGATCTTCCACAAATCATGGAAGGCGCGGTTGATGATTTCCGCGCGAAGGCCGGCATCGAGGACGATGACGCCGATCGGCATGGAATCGACCATTGCGCGCAGATCACCGAGACTTCCCGAAGATGCTTCCACCGGCTCCCTTTGGGCGAGTTCGTCGAACGCGCTGGCAAGCGCGGTGACGTTGCGGCCAACGCCACGATAGCCGGCAAACTGCCCCTCGGCGTCGAAGCGCGGGAACCCTGTGATCGAAACCCAGCGGCAGTCGGCCCGGCCACCCTTCAGCTCGTAGACGAAATCGCGAAAGGGCCTGTGCGCCTGCAGGTCTTCCAGATGCGCCGCGGCGCTGCGGCTGCCGTGCGACACCTGTTTGAGGAAATCGAAGCGGAACCGCCCGAGCACACTGGTGGGGTCGATTCCGGTGGCTGCCCGGTAAGTGTCCGAAAGCCAGGAGAAACGCAGCTCGGCATCGGTCTCCCAGATCCAGTCGCAACCCGCCTCGACCAACGCGCGAAGCGCTTCCACTGAACCCATATGGTCAGGCGACGAAAGCATATTGTGGTGCATGGGCACTTTACCGGGCTCACGCGTCGCGCGCGCGCCAACTTTTCCGTCCGCTTCAGCCATGCCGTCCCACCCCGAAAACCAAGGCCGGCCCCTCCCCCGAGGTCCGTTGGCGGAATGTGCCTCAGAAGCATTAACGATCCGCTAACCTTAACGAAACGCCACCGGCCGGGCGCGGCCATTCGAATGCGGCTTGCCTGCGCCATTCCGCCCGTTGTCGACGCCATGCAAGCCGCGTTATAAGCTGGGCAGGGGTGTGCACATGTTTGAACGGATTTTGCCTTCTTTCCTGGGGCTGGCGTTGCTTTTGGCCAGCGGTTGCTCGCGCAGCTATGACGGCACGGTGATCATTCCAAAGCCGCTTGATGCGAGACGTTTCTTCGACAAGGAACCACCGCGCGCATCGCAGCCGCTCATCGAATCCAGCGTGTTTCCGGTGGCCCCGCAGGAGCCGGGAGGCTTCGAAACGCGCCGCCCCTCACGTCACAAGGCGGCAACAAGGCGCGTATCGAGGCTCTCTGGTCCTCCGCTCTCTTCAACCGAGCCGCAGAGGCCGCTTGTCTGCAAGAATGTCAGTGAGCCTGGCAAGCGCTACCGCATGGTCTGCGAATAGCGGTTTTCGGCGCCGTAGCCCGGTATACTGTCCCAGTATAACGCGCTTTCAAAGCGTCGCCGCGCCTTTCATGGGCTCCTTGGCACCGAGTTTTTCCAGCGCGAAGCGCACCTGGCGCAGTTCGTCCTGCCAGCCGTCGTCGTCGCTCATCGGGCTTTCCGAGGCTGCCCGCTGCAGCCCTCTTGCCTCGGTCTCGATATCCCGAAGCTCCGCGATCTTCTGCTCGGTGGACAAAGAGCTGTCCTCGACAATCTCGTGTACCCTCATTTCCCTGAACGTGGCCATGGCAACTGCTCCTGGTTGATCGCCAATCACAACGCCGTGAATGCCCATGCGTTCCGGCAGGCTCAAGATCCCGCCCAACTCGTCTTGCCGGCCGCGCACTGTGCAACCTTTGCCCCTTTTCCGCGTTTACGCACGGGAAGGAGAACGAAGATGTCGATCCACTTCACGGTATCGGGCCTGACCAGAAACCTGTTTCATTCGCTCGGGCTCGATTATGAGCGCGCACCGCGCCCCCTCAATGCCGAGCAAAGCCTGTTGCTCGAATGCTATCTGGCGGGCCAAATCCCTGAGTCGGCCTGGAACGACTATGTCTTCGAGACGCCGGAACTGGCTCGGCACGTCAATGCGAGGCGAAACCAGCACTGAAATGCGCGGCTCGAACCGTTTTTTAGAGCCGCCCGAAACCGGGGGGTTGGCACTGCGGCGACATGAATTCGATCTGAATCGGTTGAGCCCAAGCCCCGCCCTAGACAAAGTCCAGCCTCTACTTAAACAGTTCAGTCGATTTTCACTTGGACGCGAACTGCAACGTGAAGACGGTGCCGCCAATTCCCTTGGCCAACGTCGGGGAAAAGGTCAGTGGCAGGCATTGCGCCAACGCCGAGGTCGCCGCATCCACGAATGATTTCCGCGCCTTTGCGTCGCCTTGGACATGAATGGCGGTGGGCCGGGGTGGTCCGATCAGCGTACCGTCGCGTTTGAAGCTGAAGCTCAATGTGACAGTGGAATTCTTGACACCCGATGGCGGAGTCCAGCAGGCGCGGATCGCGGCCCCCACATCGTCCATGGTGTTGAGCGTGGCGGCTTTCGACAATCCGGCTGTCCCCAGGACGATCGAAACCGCCATGATCAGTGTTGCAGAAGCTCGCATCGCCAAGCCCTTCCCCATACACGCGGCACACCTGTCAGGATGTATGGTAGAGCAGGCTTCGACGATGGCAATACGCGTCGTCATCATGCTTTTGTGCACGCTCTCTCGCCCCGCGCCCAACCCGCGGCACGTGCGAAAACGGCGGCATGAAAAGCAAAAGGCCGGCACGAGGCCGACCTTTCATTCCACCTCGCCAGTTCGCGCCAGTACATCCGTGGTCGCGGGCGGAAAGTGGATCACCAGCCCAGTAGACAGGGAAATGGTTAACGAAATCTTAATGTCGCCTGACCGTCGTGACCGGTCAGGCGTTGGCGACGCGCCACAAAACTACTGCGGCTGCTTTTCGTTTTCAGCGGCGCGGAAACCCGAGGCTGTCGCGTCGGATTCGCAGATATACGCGCCTTGTTTCGTGTTCCCGTAGTTCCGGCTGCCGGCGAAGTGGAAAATCTTCGACTTCAGGTTCACCCAAACCACCGTGCCGGCTGGGCAACGGGCCTTCGCCTGGCCCTCGGTGGCGAACTGGTTGGCGCCGGTTGGCGTTCCGGCCACCGATGGTGCCGGCACGGTCTTGGTCCGGGTTGTTGAGGAAGGCTTGGCCGGAGCCGTCGTGGCGGGCGCCGTTGCCGGCGCGGCTGTCGGGGCCGCCGTCGTACCCTGCCCTACTGGGATCACTTCGGTTCCGGCGCGGCAGGCGGCGACGAAATCCTTCTTGGTCTCGCCGGACTTCTTGATGGCGTCCTTGTTGGCCGCGTACTCGGCGTCGCATGCCTTCGCCGTCTTCACGTCCCCGGCGGTTGCACTGCTCGTCGTCTTGGCAGGAGCCGTCGTCGTGGCCGGCGCCACACCAGGCGTGGCATCGGTGCCGGCGCGGCACGCGGCAATAAAATCCGCCTTCTTCTGGCCGGAAGCCTGAATCGCCGGTTTGTTGGCGGCGTATTCGGCATTGCAATCCTTGGCGGTCTTGGTGGCGGCCATCACGGCACCGGGCACAAATGCCAGGGTCACCGCGACCGCAACGATCGAAAGCATGGGGGCAAACTTCACGCGCATCGCAGAACTTCCTTCCTTGCGTGGAGGTGATCCTGGGGACACCGCTCCACGACGTTACTCTCCAGGACCGCAAGCCCCGCCGCCAGGCAACAACGGGCAGCGGGCGTCGGGGTTTTGGGGCCCCTATCAAGTCGCGGAAGCGCAGACGATCAGCCGCTCCCCTTCGTTATAGCGGCGGCGATCGGGGCGAGCGACTTACGGATTCGTAAGGAAACGGCGGTGCGGGGAGACCGCTCGCGCTTGCGAAGCCCGGACGCGATGACTGATTGGAAAGGCCCGGGGCTAGCGGAGCAAGCCGGCTCGCAAACTACCGTGACAGCTACGGTTCAGCCGTTGCACCCGTTTGCTATCTCGGCCTATGTTCGTCCTGGGGTGATGGGGACCGCGATGGACGACAAGAGCCGGAAATTTGCGGCGCCGACCGGATCGGCAGGCGACCAGGAGGCCTCGATACCGGGGCGTGGAGGCTGACAACCGATGCATGCCGATCATTTCGGCTACATCGCGTTCGGCCAAGACGAACTCTATGCCCTTGGCGCTCTTTTCAGCGCCTTGCGGCTCCTGCATTATTGTCCGAACGCCAGTATCAAGGTCCTGACCGACAGGCCTGATATTTTTCATGGCTATCCGATCGAGACCATGGAACTCACCCCGCGGCGAATGGAGGAGACCTCCTTTGGCGGCAGGTACAAGTTCGGCATCAAGGCCGCTGGCACCATTGAATTGTTGAAGCGGTGCGATCGGCTGTTTGTCATGGATACCGACATCTACCCGGCCGGCGACATCTCGAAATGTTTCGACAGGATTTCCCCGTCGCGATCCATAATGTGGCGTCGCGAAGGGCGTGCACCGCGGCCGTTCCGCTCCCTTGACGGGAAAGGCATTGCGCTTGACGGCCGCATCCTGACGGGAACCGAAACGATGTGGGCGAGCGCGGTGCTCGGGATCCATCGCGACAATGTCTCGAGACTGGTGCACGCATACACCACCGTTGAGCAGATGATCGGCATCGTGCGGGCGCATACTCCGGAGCAGTTCTGCATAGGGATCGCGTTGTCGAGCGACGGCCGCAAGATCAGCCGTCACAAGCTCCCACTGCGGAACTACACCACCAAGGGCAAGAAGCTGTTTGCGCGCCAGCGGATCAAGTCATTTTTCGATGCGAATGGCCATTTGAGCGTAAACCAGCAGATCGACAACGCCTCGAACTACAGGGTCTCGCGGACACCGGCCGATTTATGGGACCAGCGGCACATATGGTCGTTTGGGTGGGCCGACAGGCTGTTGCGCCGCAAAGTGCGGCGATAGATATCCCGATCTCGTCGCAAGTCCCCTGCGTTGCATATCCGACCCCTTCGGCTGTCATTCACTCCCGTTTCGGCCCTGTCCGAGAAATCTTCACCCCGCACCTGAACTATCGTCCCATATTGTCTGGCACTGCAGGCATTCAGAAGAACTATTGGTCGCGATCAGCGAATAGCCGAAGTGGCTCCGGGATTTTCGCGGGCAACTGCCTGAGGGTTCGAAGGGGGTTAGATGTCGCGCTCGAAGCGTTGCCATATTTTCACGAGCCGTTTGATCGTGCGGCTATAGGTCAGGTGCACCACTCGACCGTTAGCCAGATCGAACGAGACAGCGCCCCATCGCCTTACTGGCGGTTTCCCTGTTGCCGGTCCGAGTGTTCGAATGCGGAAGGCCAAGCGAACCGCGGCATCGCCCACCGTGAGATAGATGCCTGGAGCAAGACCAAGCACGGTCCATAGCCGTGTCACGTGTTCAATCGACATGTTCGTCGAGACCAACGTATGTGACATGTCGATGCGAGCCCAGGTGAAATCGCCAGTTGGCTGCGGCGCTCCGGTCAGTTCCCCTCGACAATAAGCGGTTGCGGATTCACTCACAACAATCCGCATTGCTTCGGCATGGGCTTTGACAAGTGCCTGCCTCGATAGCCATGCCTTCGCGGCAACGGGCACTTGGGCCAGGATGTCGCCTTCGTCGAACCTGGGTGTCATCTTGTGCAAGGTAACGCCACCAAAGGCATCCTGCTGCTGGTCTACGACCATCCGGTGCAGAGGGTGGGGACCGCGATAGTGAGGCAGCAGCGACGGGTGGAGATTCAGCCCACCATTTGGAAACAGGCCGAGTAGGCTTTGCGGGATGATCGCCGGAAATGCGAAGCAGATAAGGACATCCGCCGCGATTTCGGACAATTGGCGGCCGAGCTTGTCCCAATCATAAGGTCTGCCGAACTCGATCAATTCGAAATCGGGCAATCCGAAATCGGTTTTGCCAAGATACCGCGACAGGTGCTTTCCGCGCTGCAGTTTGCGTCGGAAATTGCCAATACTGAAGCGCCCGCGCTTCGGTCGCAGAGCAGGAACCACAATCGCCTTGATGCTGTTCCCGCGCTCAAGCCAGCCTGCGAGCAATGGCCCGCTATAGTCAGAGATCTCCAGCACGAATACTGCGGAGATGGGAGCGGCCGGCGTACTCACCGTGTGTCCGCCGGCGCCCACACCGTACTATCAAGTTGGTGTCTTACTCGGTCCCGATGTCGACACCACGGCGGTGACTTGGGAAAGTCGCTCACGCTTGATCAGTGTCGGCTTCTCGTACTTCTTCATGGGAACCCCCTTGGTTGCGGTTTTCCCCTCAATACGACGCAGGGTGCATTGAGGCGCTGACGGTTGTCAACCTCCCTGAAAAGGGCCCGCCACCGTCAGGCGGCGGGCAAGAGAGGAGTAGCTGGGATCAACCAGCGTATGATCAACGAGCGGCGGGAAGGTTGGTTGCGAGGCAATTGAGCAGGCAAGACGCGGCGGTGGAGCGATCTGGAACCGCTGCGCCAGCGGAGCTGGAAGAACGGTAGCTCGCCGAATTGATGAAGAGCCTTGATGGGTCGGCCGAGGGACTGCGGAGAATCAAGGAAGGTGCAAAGGTTCGGCCGCGATGACGAACCCCGGGACAACATCGCGCCGACACAGGATGTGCCGTTCGTGACCGCCGGCGAGAACGGGAGCCATCCTCTTCGCGAGGGTCGATGGTGGTTGGTCCCCTCTGGGCAAGGGAGTTGCCCAAGGCGGCCATGTTCAATTCCAGAATCGAGGGCATCGATACCGCGCCGGCATTCCGGGACGCCTTCAAATCCAAGCGCTGCCTGATCCCCAGCGGACGGCTCTATGAACGGACCGTCTCGCCGGCCGACGAGCCAGGGCATGCGCCGTTCTCGTTTGCCGCGCGATGGGCCTACAATTCCCATCTCGACATCACGAATTGCGCGATCATCACCGTACCCGCCGGCGCCATCAAGAGTCAGTTGCACGACCGGCAGCCCGTCATCCTCGACGCAGCCTACTTGATGTCTGGCTGGACCCGGCGACGCCGAAGGATGGTTTGAAGGACATACTCGTTCAAGACATCGACGACGATCTGCAATTCAACCGCGTCGGACGCGAGGTGAACACGACCGTCATCAGCAAGCTGCGCAACGACCACCCCGGCCTCATCGGACCGGTCAACCCGCTATGAGCGACGAGCCCGCCAGGTTAGCCGGAGGCATGATGCCCGTAACCCGAGAGCGCGTTACGACGCTTGGTCATTTTCCCGAGCATCCAGGGTGCGGGAAGGTCGGCGGTTGGGGCTTTGCAAAGCCCAGGCAGGAGCCTCACTGGTTCTGCTTCGAGCACCGCTGCGATGGCGACGATTAGCTCTGATTGCTACTCCGGGATGCCTGCATCGTAGTGCACGATCGCGTCGAGGATCGTTCTATAGAGGCTGGCGACCTCCTCGTCGATTTCTTCCCGCTTGATGCCGAGGGACTTCGAATCCGCGAACAACTTGTTAGTGAGTTCGTCGACCGAGATGACGTCCGCGTTCGTCGCCGCTGGAATGTTGCTGACGATCCACTGGTCCAGGAAGTTGATGCCGCGTGTGCTCATTGAGCCTTAAGCTCGACCCGAACCTTCGGTTCCGGGAGGTACGCCCAACGATACCAACTCGCCCCCCGAACCCATCCGGGGAACGTTTGATTGCTTCGCTCGTTGCCGGGCGAAAGGAGAACGTCCATGATAAAGCCCGGTCTCATTGCGGCTGTAGCCGCCATTGCGATACTACCATCGCTTGCCCTGGCGCAATCTGATGCTGGCAAGTCCGTTCCCACCATCCCGGCAACGCAGATCGAACCCAGAAAGGTAGCCACTCCCCTCGAATTCGTCTCGACGGCTTCGTCGGGTAATTCATTCGAGATCGACTCCGGCAACCTAGCCCTGAAGAAGGCCCAGTCCGCAGAGGTGAAGGCTTTCGCCAAGACCATGGTTGACGATCATTCCCAAGCCCAACAGGAGCTGGTGGGCCTGGCGACGAACGAGACGGTCGAGTTCGGCAAGCCCGCTCCCGACGGCGAGCAGCAAGGCATGCTTGGCAAGTTGGACACCGTCAAGGGCAGCGATTTTGACGTCATGTATGTCGAAACGCAGATCTACGCCCACCAGCGCGCGATATCCCTCTACAAGGGTTATGCGCAGGGTACTTCCCCTCTCAACCAGTTTGCCGCCAAGACCTTACCGACGATTGTGATGCATTACCAAATAGTGCTAGACCTTGGCCAGAAACTGAAAGTCAAACCTGTGGCTCAATAGTAGACTGTTGGCTGAACACCTGCATGGAACCTCATGAGTACCCGCAAGTTCGCACTATGAGGGATAACCAGTAGGAGACAATGATGAACACGACTTTCGACCATCGCCAAGACACCTCAATCCAGCCTGTCGGCACATTTACGCCAAATGCCCACGAGCATCGCCTTCCCTACGAAGCCGATACGCAGCACTTCTCGGAGGCTGTCCTGAACAGCCCGATGTTCGAGGGCAAGGACGTTGCCGGCATCATAGGGGCTGCGGTGATGACGCTCGGTCCGCTGGCGGCCTACTCGCTTGGCCTGGGCTTTTGATGAGACGGGCGTCCGGAGCGAAAGGCTCCGGACAACCGTGGCAAAGCGCATGGCGTCATGAACCACTATGAGGGAAGCGGGCCTGAGACAACACCGAGTTCAGGTGCCGATTCCATAGCCAACTAAAAAGCCCGCCAGCGCGAGCCGACGGGCGTTGGTCGTTTTGATGGGGCGATCGCAAAAGCCCGCGACTATTCTAGTCAGGGACGGGCGGCGGGACAACCGGGCCTGACGGCGTCGATTGAGCAGTAACCCGCGACAGGCGCTCGCGCTTGATCAATATCGGCTTCTCATACTTTTTCACATTACCCCCTAAGTTGCAGTTTATCCCTCAATAGGGCGTAAGTTGCATTGCCTAGGCGGGGATTGTCAAGCCGACGATATTATGTGCCTGCTGCGAGACTCAGGTTCGAGGTTGAAGCGGCCCGCAAAGCAAGCGGCTTTCTCCTGATTCGCTTCTTTGGCCTCAAGCCAGTGACCGGGCCCCCATGAGAGCAAATGACAGCATCGCCAGCCCATCCCGAAATAGGCTCGGAAATGGCGTTCACAAACGGCTTATTTGACGATTTTCGGAGGGCTTCACTAAGTAATTTATTTATTGGTACGCCCAAGGGGAATCGAACCCCTGTTCCCGCCGTGAGAGGGCGGTGTCCTGACCGCTAGACGATGGGCGCGTTCAAGAACCGGCGATATAGGCTGACGGCGGGCAAAAAGCAACTGGCCTTCGGACAGCTTTATTGTATCGCCGACAGGCCGATGGAAGGCTATCGTTTCGGCTCGATCAGGTCCCAGAGGTTTCCATGGAGATCGGCGAAAACCGCAACCGTGCCATAGGCTTCATGACGTGGCGCCTCACGGAATTCGACTCCTTTTTCGAGCATCATCGCGTGATCGCGGGCAAAGTCGTCGGTTTCGAGGAACAGAAACACGCGGCCGCCGGTCTGGTTACCGATGCTTTTCCTCTGCGCGTCATCGGACGCCTCGGCGAGAAGCAAGCTGGCGCCCAGTCCGTCGGCCGGTGACACCGTGACCCAGCGCTTGCCGCCGCCGAGATCGACATCTTCCGTAAGGACGAAGCCCAGCCTGCCGACATACCAGGCGATCGCCTCGTCGTAATCAGCAACGACAAGAGCGATAGTGGCGATACGGCGATTGCCTGCGAACCTGGTCATCTGTCGTGGCCAACCAATGTTGCGAACTCATTTGTTGCGGATTGCAAATCGTCCGATGATGCGGCGCTCAACCATGTCATAGACGAAGATTGTGCGGCTGCCGTCGGCAAGCTCCGCATCGATGGACAGGCGATTGCCGGAGAGCGACTGGCTGATCACCTTTGCGCCCACGGGCAGCACGACGTCGCCACTGACCGGTTCGCCAGCCGGCGCCTGGAAATCGCTAGCCGGCTGCGCGGCGGGCGCTGCGATGCGCGCTTTGTAGACAAGGGCTCCGATCACCACCATAAGGGCGAGGAACAGAATGCCGAGATTGATGACGATGAAGCGGACGAGTTTCTTCCGCACCTTTTCGACCTCGGGGTCGAGCGGCTTCTCTTCATCTTGCTCGACAGGTGGCCTGGCCATGGCAGAATTCCGGAATGTTATCGATGAGCGCTCATAACGAAGAGACCCAGAAATTCATAGAGGCTGCGCCGGCGGTACTGGAGGCAGGCCCGGATGCCGTCGGACAGCGCCTCGACCAGTGGCTGGCGGCCAAGCTTGGGCCGGATATGTCGCGCAGCCGCGTGCAGATGCTGATCAAGCAGGGCGCCGTCACGGTCAACGGCAAGCCTGTGGATGAAACCAAGCGCAAGATGACCGCTGGCGAGAGCGTATCGGTGGCCATGCCGGAGCCGGAGCCCGCCGAACCGCAAGGCGAGAACATCGCGCTCGATGTGCTCTATGAAGACGATGAGTTGATCGTCATCAACAAGCCGGCGGGGCTTGTCGTGCATCCAGGCGCCGGCAACTGGACGGGAACGCTGGTCAACGCGCTGATTCATCACTGCGGCGAAAGTCTTTCCGGCATCGGCGGCGTGCGGCGGCCGGGCATCGTCCACCGCCTCGACAAGGAGACCAGCGGCGTCATGGTTGTGGCCAAGACAGACCGCGCCCACAAGGCGCTGTCGGAGGCCTTCGCCGATCATGGCCGAACCGGCGATCTGGAGCGTGCCTATCTGGCGCTGGTCTGGGGCATCCCGCAAAGGCCTACGGGAACGGTCGATGCGCCGCTTGGCCGCGCCGCCGACCGCGTCCGCCGCGCCGTGGTGCCGGAGGGCCGCGACGACGCCCGACACGCCATCACGCATTTTACCGTGGTGGAGCGCTTTGGCGAGAAACAGCAGGAATTCGCGACGGCAAGCCTCGTCGAATGCCGGCTTGAAACCGGCCGCACCCACCAGATCCGCGTCCACATGGCCCATATCGGCCACCCGGTGGTCGGCGACCCCGATTATGGCCAGGCCTTCCGAACCAAGGTCAACCGGCTGCCCGAACCGCTGAAAAGCGAGGTGAAGGCATTTCCGCGGCAAGCTTTGCATGCCCGCCTCCTTGCATTTCGCCATCCGGCTACCCATCTAACGATGAGGTTCGAGGCACCTATACCGAGGGACATGGAGGCACTCGTGGTTGGCTTTCGCGAGCTCTGAACCTGCCATCAAAAAACCTGACTGGCATTGTTCACTTCAGCGTGACACACTGTTTCGTGTTGAACAAATGCCTGTATTTTCTGGTTTTGTTCCTGTATAAATCCACTGTCGCGGGCGAGCCTTTGGTGCTCGCGTCACATGCCCGCCGCGTTTCGGGGGCATCACTCCAATAGAGAGGGGGCGCTATCATGGCCCAGTCATTACCCAGTATCGTTTCCGGCGAAGGCGGCCTCAGCCGCTACCTGGAAGAAATCCGCCGCTTTCCCATGCTTCAGCCGCAGGAAGAGTACATGCTCGCCAAGCGTTATGCAGAGCATGAAGACACCAGCGCCGCGCACAAGCTCGTCACCAGCCACCTTCGGCTCGTCGCCAAGATCGCCATGGGCTATCGCGGCTACGGCCTGCCGATCGGCGAGGTGATTTCGGAAGGCAATGTCGGCCTGATGCAGGCCGTCAAGAAATTCGAACCCGAGCGTGGCTTCCGCCTCGCGACCTACGCCATGTGGTGGATCAAGGCCTCGATCCAGGAATACATCCTGCGCTCGTGGAGCCTGGTCAAGATGGGTACGACCGCCAACCAGAAGCGCCTGTTCTTCAACCTGCGCAAGGTGAAGGGCAAGATTCAGGCGCTGGACGACGGCGACTTGAAGCCTGATCAGATCACCGAGATCGCAACCCGCCTAAACGTGTCCGAGGCGGAAGTCGTGTCGATGAACCGTCGCCTGTCCGGCGACGCCTCGCTCAACGCGCCGATCCGGGCCAGCGAAGGCGAATCCGGCGAATGGCAGGACTGGCTGGTCGATGACCATGAAAGCCAGGAAGACATGCTGATCGAGCAGGACGAGCTGGAAAACCGGCGCGGCATGCTGTCGGGCGCGCTTGCCGTGCTCAATGATCGCGAGCGGCGCATCTTCGAGGCACGTCGCCTCGCCGAGGAGCCGCTGACGCTGGAAGAGCTGTCGGCCGAGTTCGACATCAGCCGCGAGCGCGTGCGCCAGATCGAGGTGCGCGCCTTCGAGAAGGTGCAGGATGCCGTCAAGGCCGCCGCCAAGCGCCAGACGCAGGCGCTGCGCACCATCGAGGCACAGCCGGCGGCGTAAGCCAGCCAAGGCAATCAAGCAAACGGCGGCGTCAGGAAACTGGCGCCGCTTTTTTGTGTCTGGCAGTCGAGAGGCAAACCGGGCGCGACCTTACCTCATAGCCCATCCAGCGGAAACTTGAGGTACCGCCGGCCATTGGCTTCCGGCTCCGGCAGCCGCCCCCCATTCATGTTGACCTGCAACGCGTGCAGGATGAGCCTGGGCATCGGCAATGTCCGGTCACGCGCCTCGCGCAGCGCCACGAAATCCGATTCCGTCTCGCAGGCAGCAATGTGAATGTTGGCTGCCTTCTGTTCCGCGACCGTGCTTTCCCACAACGGCTCGCGCCCGCCGCCGGCTTGATAGTCGTGGCCGACGAAAACCCGCGTATCATCGGGCAGCGCCAGAATGTGCTGGATCGACCGCCAGAGCCGCGCTGCACTGCCGCCGGGAAAGTCGGCCCTGGCCGTGCCGCTGTCCGGCATGAACAGCGTATCATGAACGAAGGCGGCGTCTCCGATCACATAGGTGATCGAGGCCAGCGTATGCCCCGGCGAAAACATGACCCTTGCCGGAATGCCGCCGATCGAAAAAACCGCGCCATCGGCGAACAGCCTGTCCCACTGCGACCCGTCGGCGGGGAAGTCCGGCCAGTTGTAGATGGCTTTCCACAATCGCTGAACGTCGACGATCCCCTGACCGATCGCCGCCGGCGCTCCGGTCTTCCGCTTCAGATAGTAGGCGGCCGACAAATGGTCGGCATGCGGATGGGTGTCGAGGACCCATTCCACCTCAAGCTGGCTTTCCCCGATGAAATCAAGCAGGGCGTCGGCGGACCTTGTCGCGATCGCGCCGGACTTCTCGTCGAAGTCAAGAACCGGGTCGATGATGGCGCATCGCCGCGTACCCGGATCGGCAACCACATACTGGATTGAGCCACTTGGCTTGTCGTAGAAGCCCCTTACCTGAGGCTTGGCTAATGCTGCGCCCAATTCCGCCTCCCCCCTCCGCCAGGAATGATTTTCCCTATAGGAGCCGAAGAAGAGGATGGTTGTCCACTAACAGTGCCCAGTCAAGCATCGTTTGGCTCGCTGAAGCTATAACGCCGAAATGTCCCGTAACAACGGAAGTGTTCAGGCAGCCGGCTGCTTGGTCTTGCGCAGGTATGGCAGGATCGTCTCATAGGCGCCGAACCGCTCGATCGCGTCCTCGTTGGAAACGGCGGCCGTGATGATCACGTCCTCACCCTGCTTCCAGTTCGCCGGCGTCGCCACCTGGTGCTTGGCGGTGAGCTGCATGGAATCGACCGCCCGCAGGATCTCGTCGAAGTTGCGGCCCGTCGTCATCGGATAGGTCAATACCAGCTTGATCTTCTTGTCGGGGCCGATGACGTAGACCGAGCGCACGGTGGCGTTGTCGGCGGGCGTGCGTCCTTCCGAAGTCTCGCCGGCACTCGCAGGCAGCATGTCATAGAGCTTGGCAACCTTGAGATCCTTGTCGCCGATCAGCGGATAGTTAACCGATTGACCCGTCGCCGTCTTGATGTCGTCCTTCCATTTGCCGTGGCTTTCCACCGGATCGACCGAAATGCCGATGATCTTGACATTGCGTTTCTTGAACTCGCCCTCCAGCCCGGCCATCGTGCCAAGCTCGGTCGTGCAGACCGGCGTGAAATTTTTTGGATGGCTGAACAGGATCGCCCAGCCGTCGCCGATCCATTCGTGGAACTTGATCGTTCCTTGCGTGGTCTCGGCGGTGAAATCGGGCGCGATATCGTTGATGCGAAGACTCATGGCGTGCTCCTACCCTTGTGGTGTTGCCGCAAAATAACCAGCCGTCGGCTCTGCCGACCTTTCTAGCACCCCGGCGCCATCCTTCAAAACGTGGAGGCATCAATCACCGGCGCTGCTGGCGAAAAAATTTCGCCCTTTGCCGGGAAATGAGGCAGGAATTTCCGTGCAGGGAGTGGCGGCCTAGGCTTTCGGCATCGCCAGCGCGGTGGCCAGATCTTCCATGCGCTGGGCAAGCGCGCCAAGCGCCCCCGTCAGCACGCTGTCGTTCTTGTCCGCCTTGGTCAGCGCATCGTCGCGCGTCTTGCGCAGCGTCACGACTTCGCTCTCCATCCCGGCGATACGCTTTTGGAGTTCGGAGAGTTCGTCCATGACCATGATGCCGGCCATGACGGTCAGCCGCTGGTCGCCGATTTCGCCGAAGGAATCCTTCAGATGCGACACATAGCGGTCGAAGCGCTCGGCAAGGTCGATGAGATGCTCTTCCTGGCCCTCGTCGCAGGCCATGCGATACTGCTTGCCGTCGATGGAAACCGTGACCTGTGCCATTGGGCCAGCCCCTACCTGTCCAACACAGCGCGGATGGTTTCCATGGCGGTCACCAGCCGGCGCGACACTTCCTTGTTGGCATCTTCCAGCCGTTCGGCGCGTGCTTCGGAATTGTCGAGTTCCTGCGCCAGCCTTGAACGGTCCGCGTTCATCCGCTGCACCTCGGCCTCGGCTTCCGAATAGTCCCGCTCATGCTCGAGCTTGGCCGCGACGGCGTTCTCCAGCCCCTCGATGGCCTTGCCCAGCCTGGCAATGACTTCTTTCAGTGTCGTTTCCCCGGTCATGGCCTTCGTCCTGTGCCCTGCCCATCACCGAATCGCTCGCGTTCAGAACGCGTTATCCAAGAAACATTACGCGCCGTGTTAAGCGCACGTCAATAAACCTCTCGCGACTGTCCCCCGCTAAGGCTAATGTGCCGGCCTGACGCCCATCACAAGACAGGCAAAAGCGCACCGATTTGTTGACTAAAAGGCCGCGCCTGCTATGTGTCGCGGCACCTTTTCAAGGGCTTTCCCTATGCCCGAAACCCCCACCACGGAGGAAACATGAGCTCGCGCGAACAACATGACCGGATGGCGAACGCGATCCGTTTTCTCGCCATGGACGCCGTCGAGAAGGCAAATTCCGGCCATCCCGGCCTGCCCATGGGCTGCGCCGACATCGCCACGGTGCTGTTCACGCGTTTCCTGAAATACGATCCGAAGAACCCCCATTGGCCCGACCGCGACCGCTTCATCCTGTCGGCCGGACATGGCTCGATGTTGCTCTATTCGCTGCTGTATCTGACCGGCTACGAAGACATGACAATCGACCAGATCAAGAATTTTCGCCAGTTGGGGTCGAAGACGGCGGGGCATCCGGAATACGGCCATGCCACAGGCATCGAGACCACCACCGGCCCGCTCGGCCAGGGCCTCGCCAATTCGGTCGGCTTCGCGCTCGGCGAGCGCATCATGAACGCTGCCTTCGGCAATGACCTCGTCGACCACTATACCTATGTTCTGGCCGGTGACGGCTGCCTGATGGAAGGCATTTCGCAGGAAGCCATCGCGCTTGCCGGGCACCTCAAGCTCAACAAGCTGATCGTCTTCTGGGACAACAACAACATCTCGATCGACGGTCCTGTCTCGCTTTCCGACAACACCGATCAGGTTGCCCGTTTCCAGGCATCGGGTTGGAATGCCCGCCATATCGACGGCACGGATCCGGAAGCCATCGCCTACGCCATCGAGACCGCCCGTCATTCCGACAAGCCGACGATGATCGCCTGCAAGACGACCATCGGCTTCGGCGCGCCGACCAAGGCCGGCACCAACAAGGCGCATGGTTCGCCGCTCGGCGCGGACGAGATCGCCGGTGCGCGTAAATTCTTCAACTGGGAGTCACCGCCCTTCGAGATTCCTGCCGACATCCTCGACGCCTGGCGCGCGGCCGGCAAGGCTGGCGTCAAGCCGCGCACCGACTGGGAAGGCTGCCTGGCCAAGGCCGACGCGAAGCTGCGCGGCGAATTCGAGCGCCGCGTCTCCGGCAAGCTGCCGGCCAACTTCGATGCCGTCATCGCCGACTACAAGAAGAAGCTCTCGGCCGACAAGCCGAAGGTCGCCACCCGCAAATCGTCGGAAATGGCGCTGGAAGTGATCAATGGCGCGGTGCCCGAGACCATCGGCGGCTCGGCCGACCTGACCGGCTCCAACAACACCAAGACCAGCCAGACCAAGAACATCACCCCGGACGACTATGGCCAGCGCTATGTCCACTACGGCATTCGCGAGCATGGCATGGCCGCCGCGATCAATGGCCTGACGCTGTATGGCGGCATCATCGCCTATGGCGGCACCTTCCTGTGCTTCTCCGACTACGCGCGTCCGGCCATGCGGCTGTCCTCGCTGATGGGCATCCGCTCGATCTTCGTCATGACCCATGATTCCATCGGCCTGGGTGAAGACGGCCCGACCCACCAGCCGGTCGAGCATCTGGCGGCGCTGCGGGCCATCCCGAACCACAATGTCTTCCGCCCGGCAGACGCGGTCGAGACCGCCGAATGCTGGCAATTGGCCCTCGAGTCGGAGAAGACGCCTTCGACGCTGGCGCTGACCCGCCAGAACCTGCCGACGGTGCGCACCGAATTCGTCGCCGAGAACCTGAGCGGCCGGGGCGCTTACGAGCTGGCCGCCGCCAGCGGTGAAGCCGCCGTGACGATCTTCGCCACCGGTTCGGAGATCGAGATCGCGCTCGCAGCCCGCGACCAGTTGGAAAAGCACGGCTACCCGACCCGTGTCGTTTCTGTTCCCTGCTTCGAACTGTTCGACAAGCAGAGCGACGACTACCGCAAGAAGACGATCGGCAACGCACCGGTCAAGATGGCGATCGAAGCAGGCATCCGTCAGGGCTGGGATCATCTCATCGGCTCGGACGGCATCTTCATCGGCATGACCGGCTTCGGCGCCTCGGGCACGATCGAGCAGCTCTATCCGCATTTCGGCATCACCGCCGATGCAGCCGCCAAGGCGGCGGAGGCCCGCCTGCACGGCAAGTGAGATTTGTGCATGTCGCCCCAAAATACCCGGTTGTCTTGGGACGGCGACACGCACGAAACAAAATGATCCGGCGAAATCGCGCAGAGCGATTCCGCCGGGCTGGCCTAACCTAATCGATTTAAATCCATGCCGCTGCGGCTGGATTCTTTCCGCTTACGCCGCTATGAAGCTGCGGACCCCTCGTCTGCCCTCCATCTCCCAGGGAGAGAAAAATGACCGTCAGAGTTGCCATCAACGGATTCGGCCGCATCGGCCGCAACATCCTGCGCGCCATCCATGAATCCGGCCGCAAGGACATCGAAGTCGTCGCCGTCAACGATCTCGGCCCGGTCGAGACCAATGCGCACCTGTTGCGCTACGACAGCGTGCACGGTCGCTTTCCGCATGAAGTCTCGGTCTCCGGCGACCAGATCACCGTCGGCAAGGAAAAGTTCAAGGTCACCGCGATTAAGGATCCGTCGCAGTTGCCGTGGAAGGAACTGGGCATCGACATCGCTCTCGAATGCACCGGCATCTTCACCGCCCGCGACAAAGCCGCGGCGCACCTGACCGCCGGCGCCAAGCGCGTGGTGGTTTCGGCCCCGGCCGAAGGCGCCGATCTCACCGTGGTCTACGGCATCAACCACGACAAGCTGACCAAGGACCACATCGTCATCTCGAATGCCTCCTGCACCACCAACTGCCTGGCGCCGCTGGCAGCGGTGCTGCACGAGACGGTCGGCATCGAAAAAGGCATGATGACGACGATCCACTCCTATACGGGCGACCAGCCGACGCTGGACACCATGCACAAGGACCTCTACCGCGCCCGCGCCGCGGCTTTGTCGCAGATCCCGACCTCGACCGGTGCGGCCAAGGCGATCGGCCTCGTCCTGCCCGACCTCAAGGGCAAGCTCGATGGTATTTCCATCCGCGTGCCGACCCCGAACGTCTCGGTCGTCGACTTCAAGTTCATCGCCAAGCGTGCGACGACCGTGCAAGAAATCAATGACGCGGTGATCGCCGCCTCGAACGGCAAGCTCAAGGGCATACTGGGCGTCACCCATCACCCGAACGTCTCGATCGACTTCAACCACGATCCGCGTTCGTCGATCATGGCGCTCGACCAGACCAAGGTCATGGACGGCAACTTCGTTTCGGTCCTTTCCTGGTACGACAATGAGTGGGGCTTCTCCAACCGCATGTCGGACACCGCCGTCGCCTTCGGCAAGACCATCTGAGGGCACGTGTTCGACGCGCTGACCTCGCGCACGATACGCTGGAGCCCGGTGCAAGGCACCGGGCTTGAACATCTCACGCTGCGCCCCGACGCCGGCGGCATCGTTGCCGAAAGCGTCGTCATCGGAGAGCGCGGCGAAAAGCCTTACGGACTGAATTACCGGATCGATTGCGACACCAACTGGTGCGTGCGCGCGTTCAGGATTCTGACGACGGACGGCCGGGGCCTTGCCTTGCTCTCGGACGGAGCTGGCCACTGGCGCAGTCTTGGCGGCAAGCCGCGTCCGGAATTCGACGGCTGCCTGGACATCGATCTGGCCGGCACGCCCTTCACCAACACCTTGCCCATCAGACGGCTCGAGCTGAAGCCGGAAGCCGGCACGGTCCAGCTCGACATGCTCTACGTGCCTTTCGACGATTTCGTGCCCTTCAGGGATGCCCAGCGCTACACCTGCCTGCAGGCTGGACGGCTTTATCGCTACGAGGCCGCCGATCGGACTTTCGCCGCCGACCTCCCGGTGGACGGGCACGGCGTGGTCGGCGACTACCCCACCCTTTTCCGGCGCGTCTGAGACGCCGCCGCGCCGTCTTCGCCGTGTTCCCGGCGCGGCATCCGCAAACCGGAAAATCAGCGGCATAGGTCAAAAAACCTCCCTGCCGCCTTGCACTGGTCATGTCTTCGCCCCACTCTCACGCAAAGCGGGAAACAGAGGAATTCGAGGGGCAAATCACGGATGGAGCATGCGATCTATCTCGTCACGCTGGTGGGCACAGCGCTTGTCGTTGCCGCCGCGTTTTCGAGCTTGATCGCCTTTCGCTTCGGTGCCCCTCTCCTGCTGCTCTTCCTGTGCATCGGTCTTGCCACCGGCACCGACGGCCTCGGCATCCAGTTCGACAATGCGCGCGTGGCATATTTTGCCGGCTCACTTGCGCTTGCCGTCATCCTTTTCGATTCGGGCTTCGGCACGCCGCTCAATGCATTGCGCCAGGCAGCGGGACCCGCGCTTTCGCTGGCAACGGCCGGGGTGCTCCTCACCACCGGACTGTTCGGCGCCGCCGCCCATTACCTCCTCAGCCTCACCTGGCTGGAATCCTTCCTGCTCGGAGCGGCGGTCGCCTCGACCGACGCGGCCGCGGTGTTCTTCCTGTTGCGCGCCGGAGAGATCAATCTTCGCGAACGCGTGCGCTCCACGCTCGAGGTGGAATCCGGCACCAACGATCCGATCGCCATCTTCCTGACCATCACCCTGGTCGAGATCATCGCCGCACACGCCAACCCCGAGACCAATGTGCTGGTCGTCAATCTCGTGCTGGGCTTCCTTCTCAACATGGGCCTCGGTGCTGTCGTCGGCGTGCTCGGCGGCCTCGCCATCGTGCGGCTCGTCGATCGGCTCAATCTCGACCACGGCCTGTTGCCGATCTTCGTGCTCACCCTGTCGCTGATGGTCTTTGCCGCCGCCGGCGCCATTGGCGGCTCCGGTTTCCTGGCTGTCTATCTCGCCGGATTGATCGCCGGCAATTCCGACATCCGCGCCGTCACCATCCTCAAGCGTTTCCAGGACGGCATGTCATGGCTGGCGCAGATCATCATGTTCCTGATTCTCGGTCTGTTCGCGACGCCTTCGCAGTTCCCGGCCATCATGCTGCCGGCCATAGGGCTTGGCCTGTTCCTGATGTTCGTCGCACGGCCGATCGCGGTCTGGCTCTGCCTGATCCCCTTCCGCCTGCCCCGCCCGGAAGTCGCCTTCGTGTCCTGGGTCGGCCTGCGCGGCGCGGTGTCGATCCTGCTTGCCATCACCCCGCTGCTCGGCGGGCTCGAAAACGGCCGCATCATCTTCAACACCGCCTTCATCATCGTGCTGGTGTCGCTGGTCATCCAGGGCTGGACCGTCGGACCGCTGGCGCGCCGCCTCGGCCTCATCGTGCCGGCCCGCCTTGGCCCCCTGGACAAGGTCGAACTGGAACTGCCCGGTTCGGCCCACCACGAGCTTCTGGCCTATCGCGTGGCGCCCGGCAGCCCGGTCGCGCGCGGCGAGCGCATTCCGCGCTGGGCGCGTCCCTCGCTGGTGTTGCGCGACGGGCGCTCCATGCGGTTCCAGGACATGGGCCGGCTGGCCGCCGGCGATCAGGTTTATATCTTCGTGCCCGACCGCTATCCGCGCCTGCTTGACAAGCTGTTCGCCAGCCGCGCCGTGGTCGACCCGGAGGATGCGGATTTCTTCGGCGCCTTTGCCGTCGATCCGGCACGCTCGGCCGCCGAACTGGAGGCCGCCTATGCGCCGGGCCTCACTGAAGCAGAACAAAAGCTCACCATCGGCGCCCTGGTCACGGCGCGGCTCGGCGGCCATGCCGAATATGCCGACCGCGTGTTGCTTGGTCCGATCGAACTGATTGTCCGCGACGTCGACGACAAGGGCAAGATCATCGGGCTCGGCCTGTCCTTCGAGCCGACAGCGCCAGTGGCCCGGGTGCCGGTCTTCCTCAGCGCCGGCGAGATGGGCGACCGTCTCAGCGCCTTCATCCGCAACTGGCGCAAGCCGACCGAGACGCAGATCGCCGAGGCGCGAGAGACGCCTGCGGTACCGCCTGTTTCTGAAAAGACGGAATAGGGCCGGTTCCTTCCGCCCGCACAACATCAAATTTTCCGCGGGCTTGCGCCGTAAGCCTTGCATCATCGATGGTGCGGGGTAATGTCCCGGCGATTTTCGCGCGAAAGGAACCAGCATGGCTGCCTTCAAGACACTCGACGACATCGGCGACATCAGCGGCAAACGCGTGCTGGTGCGCGTCGATCTGAACGTTCCCGTCGCCAGCGGCAAGGTCACCGACGCCACCCGCATCGAGCGCATAGCGCCGACCATCGCGGAACTGTCCGGCAAGGGCGCCAAGGTCATCCTGCTCGCCCATTTTGGCCGCCCCAAGGACGGCCCCTCGGCGGAATTCTCGCTGGAGCCGATCGCCAGGGCGACTGCCGATGTGCTCGGCCGCCCCGTCGGCTTCGCTTCCGATTGCACTGGCGACACGGCGGCAAGCGCCGTCGCGGCCATGAACAAGGGCGACGTCTTGCTGCTTGAGAACACCCGCTTCTACAAGGCGGAGGAAAAGAACGACCCGGCCTTCACCGAGAAGCTCGCCGCCAATGGCGACATCTTCGTCAACGACGCCTTCTCGGCGGCGCACCGCGCCCATTCGTCGACGGAGGGCCTGGCGCGACTGCTGCCGGCCTTTGCCGGCCGCACCATGCAGGCTGAACTCGAAGCGCTTGAAAAAGGCCTGGGCAATCCGGTCCGGCCCGTCGTTGCCATCGTTGGCGGCGCCAAGGTGTCGACAAAGATCGACCTCCTGATGAACCTTGTGAAGAAGGTCGATGCCCTGGTCATCGGCGGCGGCATGGCCAACACTTTCCTTGCAGCGCGCGGCACCGATGTCGGCAAATCCCTGTGCGAGCATGACTTGGCCAAGACCGCCAAGCAGATCATGATCGAGGCAGCGGAATCGGGCTGCGCCATCATCCTGCCGGTCGATGGCGTCGTCGCCCGGGAATTCAAGGCGGGCGCCGCCTCCGAAACAGTGGCCATCACCGACGTGCCGGCCGACGGCATGATTCTGGACGTTGGCGAGAAGACCGTCAGAACAATTGGCGAATGGATCGATCGCGCCGCCACGCTGGTCTGGAATGGTCCGCTCGGCGCTTTCGAGATCGAGCCGTTCGATCATGCGACCGTGGCCACTGCCAGGCATGCGGCGGAACGCACGAAGGCCGGTAAGCTGGTCTCCGTCGCCGGTGGCGGCGACACGGTGGCGGCTCTCAATCACGCTGGCGTCGCCGACGATTTCACCTATGTCTCGACCGCCGGCGGCGCCTTCCTGGAGTGGATGGAGGGCAAGCCGCTGCCTGGCGTTGACGTGCTGAAGAAATAGGTTTTGCCGGATCGGCGGCACCTGCGGCAGGCGCCGGAAACTTTCAATCGATTCGAGCTTTCCGATGCCATTCCTTTGGCGATAGACTTCCGTTAAGCGCGGAACAGACCCGGTGAGGAGAAGCAGAATGAGCGAACGTCTCGAAGACATTGCCGCGGCTATCGTGGCCGGTGGCAAGGGCCTGTTGGCGGCCGATGAAAGTTCCGGCACCATCAAGAAGCGCTTCGACGTCATTGGCGTCGAGTCGACAGCCGACAGCCGCCGCGACTATCGCGAGATGATGTTCCGCGCCAAGGACGCGATGACGAAGTACATTTCCGGCGTCATCCTCTACGACGAGACCATCCGCCAGAAGGCCGCCGACGGCACGCCGCTGGTCGACATCATCAAGGCGGCCGGCGCCATTCCCGGCATCAAGGTCGACGCCGGCGCAAAGCCCCTGGCCGGCTTTCCCGGCGACACCATCACCGAGGGCCTCGACGGCCTGCGCGAACGCCTGGCCGACTACTACAAGCTCGGCGCGCGTTTCGCCAAATGGCGCGCGGTAATCGACATCGACACCACCAGGGGCGTTCCATCAGCCAATTCGATCGCGTCCAACACCCATGCGCTCGCCCGCTATGCGGCGCTCTGCCAGGAGGCCGGCATCGTGCCGATCGTCGAGCCGGAAGTGCTGATGGACGGCGCCCACGACATCGACACCTGCTACCAGGTCTCGAAGGCAACGCTGCTGAAACTCTATGACGAACTCAACGCGGCCCGTGTCGTGCTGGAGGGCACCATACTGAAGCCGAACATGGTCATATCCGGCAAGAAATCGGGCAAGGTGGACAGCCCCGAAGAGGTCGCGGAGAAAACGATCAAGCTTTTCCGTGAGACCGTGCCGGTCGCGGTACCAGGGATCGCCTTCCTGTCCGGTGGCCAGGAGGACGAGGAGGCGACCGCCAACCTCAATGCCATCAACGCCATCGGCCCGCATCCGTGGAAGCTGACCTTCTCCTATGGCCGTGCCTTGCAGGCGGCACCGCAGAAGGCCTGGAGCGGCAAGGCATCGAACGTGGCCGCCGGCCAGGCCGCTTTCACCCATCGCGCCTACATGAACCATCTGGCGGCGCTTGGAAAATGGAAGCCGGGCCTGGAACACGCCGCCTGACCGGCATTCCCGCCTCCTCCTTCAGACCCGGGCCATGTGCCCGGGTTTTTTGTTGTGACCTGCCGGGCTTGGGGTGGAACTTCCGCGCTCTTATTTCCTCTTCGGCAAAGGGGACGATGTCGGTTTGTACCGATCTCGGACGTCCTTGGGGAGGCAAGCCAGGGAGATGTCCATGAACAGCAGAAAGATCGTTTCACGCGAAGACTGGTTTCACGCGCACAAGGCGCATCTGGCTCGCGAGAAAGAGTTGACGCGGTTTCGCGAACGGATCGCGGCTGAGCGGCGTGCACTGCCCTGGCTAAAGATCCGGAAGGAGTATGTCTTCGAGACCGAGCAAGGGCCGAGGAAACTGGCCGATCTGTTCGGTGCCAACAGCCAGCTGATCGTCTACCACTTCATGCTCGGGCCAGGGTCAAATCATCATTGCGAAGGCTGTTCGTTCCTGGCCGATCATATCGACGGCGCCAACCAGCATCTCAAGCATCACGACGTGTCGCTGGTCGTGAGCGCGCGCGCGCCGCTGGCCGAGCTCCTGCCCTACAAGCAGCGCATGGGCTGGAAATTCGACTGGGTGTCGTCCTACGCATCGGATTTCAACTTCGACATGCAGGTCTCCTTCACCGACAGGCAGATCGCGGCCGGCGACACCACCTACAACTTCGAGACCCGCCCGCGCACGTCGAAGGAGCTTCCCGGCACCAGTGTTTTCTACAAAGACGAGAACGGCGACATCTTCCTCACCTTCATGTCGCGGGCACGCGGCGGCGAGGCGCTGATCGGCACTTATGATTATCTTGACATGACGCCGAAGGGCCGCAACGAAACCGGCCCCTACCATGGCCTGATGGATTGGGTGCGCCTGCACGACGAATATTGCGACGGACCAGGGACCAGGGGCAACTGCTGCGATTAACGCATCGAGGCGGCTGTACCGTTCACCTTGGACGCGACATCGGTTAATGCTCGTTGTTCGTCCAAGGGTATCGTGATGCGACTTTTCCTGGCCCTTCTCACCTGGCTCGCCCTTCCGGTTTATGTCTGGCAGGGATTGGGCGTGCGCCGCCGCACCACCCGCATGCTGCCGGCCCAGGGCCCGGTCATGCATGATCTCCCGGGCAAGACGCCATCAATCGCGCTGCTGGTGCTCGGCGATTCCTCGGCGGCTTCCGTCGGGATCGGCAATTCGGAGAACGGGCTTGCCGCGCAACTCGCCGTCTTGATTTCACAGAGCACCGGCAGGGCCGTGCGCTGGCGGGCGGCCGGCTTCAATTCGGCGACTTCCGGGCAGATTCGCGATCACGTCCTGCCCAATCTTTCTGCCGACCCGTGGACCCATATCGTGCTGGCCATCGGCACCAACGACACCAAGAATTTTCATTCGGTCTCGCGCTTCAAGAAGGAGTTCGGCGGCCTGCTCTATGCATTGCGCGCCAAATGGCCGGAAGCACGCGTGGTGTGGTCGCCCGTGCTGGAATTCACCCGTGCTCCGGCAATGCCGTCCTTGCTCGGCAAGATCCTCGAGATCCGCGCCGTCGAGATGAACCGAATGGGCGAGCGCCTGTGCCTCGAGCGCGGCGCGGTGCCAGCGCCGCGGCTGCCGATCACCAATCCCGAGGCCGGATTTGCCTCCGACGGTTTTCACGCATCGGAAGCGGGCTATCGGGCATGGGCGGAACATCTCGTCGGGACGGTGATCGCCAGTTAAGTCAAATGCCCGAGCACGGCCGCCAGCGAGATCGCCGCCATGGCAAGCAGCGCCAGCTTCCAGAAATCGCCGCGACGCTTGAGCCCAGGCCAGCCGATTGGCTTGATGAGCTGGATCACCATGAAGCCGACAATGACAAGGGCAAGGAGTTTCGTCATGCCGTCTTTGACCAGCAACGCGACCAACTGTCAAAACCTGGGTCCAGAACGCAGGCCGCGACCGGAGGCGCGAGCATCATGAACGATTCCGGTCGCCTGCTGTCCGCCCTGGGAGATCAAAGATCGCGCACCGCGCAGGCTATCCTTGCCGCCATCGCTGACGAAACGCCAGCGAGGGGTCGCCGCCAATGTCGCCGATCTCTCCTGACAGAACGCCCTCTCCGGCAAGGCGCTCTTTCCACCACGCGAGGTTTTCGCGGCTCGCAAACCGCAGGCTCGTCCGGACGATGCCGTGGGTGCCGCGCCGCTCCGGTCCAACCGGCCAGTCGAAGAAGGTGATGTCGCTGCCACGCGTCGCCTGACCATCGGCATAAAACAGGTGATAGGCAGACATATCGTCCTGGTCCACGGTCTTCTTGACCAGCCGCAAGCCCAGTATGTTCCTGTAGAAATGCAGGTTTCCAGCTGCATTCGCGGTGACCGCGGTCAGATGATGAATTCCGGTCAGTTGCAGGCTCATGGTCGTCTCCCTGGTCTCGAAGAAATCTACGAGAAGTGTCGCTCCTCATATTGGAACGTCCGCTCCATCTCCGAAGAGCCCGAAACCCGACGGTCCGTCGCCGCGGACTGAACGCTGCCGCCCTCGACAGCCAGGCACATTCGACATCTCGCCTGGTCTCCACCCCTCCTGACAGACTGCTGTCAGCAGGGGTGTGCGATGATGCCTCCATCAAAGAGAGAGGAGTCACGTCATGAACGGTTTTACCATTCTGCGCGGAATGCAGCATTATGTCGGCAAGATACGGACGATGCGCAACGAGATCCGCACCCAGCGGTTCATGAACGCGTTGCCGCCGGATATCCGCAAGGACATCGGCTGGCCTGACATGTATGCCGAACGCCGCATGCGGAGCAATTGAGACCAATTTTGCTACGGCGCGGTTGGATATGGGCGCGACAGTGCCCAGATAACAGGTCCGGCGCGCGGGGGATGGAGCGAGCTCATGCCAGATCAGAAGAAAATCGGCATCCTTTTCATCGAAGGCTTCGCCGACTGGGAATACGGCCTGCTGGCGGCATCCGCGGTCGAATGTTTTGGCGCACGCACGGTGTCGCTGACACCGGACGGCAAGCCGGTAACCGGGATCAGCGGTTTTCGGCTGATGCCCGAGCGCGCGGCCGAGGTTGGCGAGAATATCGATCTTGATGCGATCGCCGTCATCGGCTCGGACCAATGGTCTGGCACGGCGCCACCGGACGTCGCGGAGTTGCTTACGACGGTGGCGCAGCGCGGTGGTGTGGTCGGCGGCATCTGCGCCGGGACGCTGGCGCTGGCCCGGGCCGGCTTGTTCGACAAGGCTGGACACACCAGCAATGGCAGGGACTGGATCAGCGAAAAGCTGCCCTTTTATTCCGGCGCCGTGAACTATCAGGACGTTCCGCATGCCGTTGCGGATGGCTCGATCGTTTCCGCTCCGGGTTCCGCGCCTGGCACGTTTGCCTTGGCCTTCCTGAACGCGCTCTATCCGGAACGGGCCGGTGACTTGGCCCAGATGCGTACGATATTCGCCAACGAATATACTGAAGCCTCCTGACAGAATGCTGTCAGGAGGGACATGCGATTATATCCGCATATGATCGAGAGCACGATCGATGAAGAGCTGGAACGACAGGCTGAACACACCCGGTATTCACGGCATCAAGCCGTCACCGCGTGCGTTCGCCGATGTCATGGAGGATCAGCCGATGCTGGTGCCGACGGCCCGGCAGGTGGATGATTTCATCCGCACGATCCCGCGGGGCGTGGACATGGATGTCCGCGCCCTGCGCACCGCGCTCGCCATGGAGCACGGCGCCGAAGTGACATGCCCAGTCACAATAGGTTATCATCTGCGCACCGTCGCCGAGGCAGCCAATGAGGACCTCGAACGAGGCATGACGCTGAACGACATCGCGCCATTCTGGCGCGTGCTCGACGCGAAGACGCCGACGACGAGGAAATTGTCCTTCGGCACGGCATTTGTTGCCGCGCAACGCAAGCGCGAAGGACTGAAACCATAATGTATGTCGCCCGAAAGTGGGAACCGGTTTTGGGCAAAGACATGCATGGACGCAACGCCGAGGGACGATACGATGCGCCGCGCAGACAGGCTCTTTCAGATCGTGCAGCATCTGCGCGGTGGCCGTCTGGTCACCGCCCAGAAGCTTGGCACGTGGCTCGAGGTTTCCGAGCGAACGATCTACCGCGACATAGCCGACTTGCAGTCGACCGGGGTGCCGATCGACGGAGAGGCTGGCGTTGGCTACATGATGAGGGAGGGTTTCGACCTTCCACCGCTGATGTTCACGCGTGACGAGATCGTGGCGCTGGTCGCCGGAGCCCGCATGGTCCGCGCCTTTGGCGGCGCCGCCATGGCGAGGGCCGCGGATGAGGCGCTGGTGAAGATCGGCGCCGTGCTGCCCGACGCCGAAAAGGACCGTATTGCCCGCACGGAGATCCACACGCCCATGTGGGTGGTGAGCGACGCTGCCCGCGAGGCAATCGACCTCATCGAGCGCGCGGTCGAGAAACGACAGGTGCTGACGATCGACTACTGCGACGAGGCGGGCCGTGGCACCGCCCGCGATATCCGCCCGCTGGGCCTCTGGTTCTGGGGCAAGGTGTGGACGCTGGTCGCGTGGTGCGAGATGCGCGACGATTTCCGCGCCTTCCGCATCGATCGCATCGCGTCGGTCATCATTGCCGGGCGTATCTTCAAGCCGGAACGCGGCAAGCAGCTTGCCGACTTCTATCGTGCCGTGGAGCGCAGCGAGGATTATGGCATGGCGCCGGACCGCGCGGCCCGAACCTGACATCGAAGCAACCGCCGACAACAAAAAGCCCGCTCGAAGCGGGCTTTTTCAAGATCTGATTGATCGTCTGTGGCCGATCTTTGCTTACTCGTCGTCGTCGGCGTCCGTATTCTTGGACTTCAGCGCCGAGAGCTTGGCGAAGACGGCGTTGGCGTCGAGCTCCGCATCCTCGTCCTTCGGCTTCTCCGGCGTTGGCACCAGGCGCTCGGTCAACGCCGCCGGCAGCAGCGTGTCACCAACCGGCTGCGCCTGTTCGCGGCCACGCGAAGCGCGGTTGACTTCCATGTCGAGGTCGATCTGAGAGGCAAGGCCCAGCGTCACCGGGTCCATCGGCTGCAGATTGGCCGAGTTCCAGTGCTTGCGCTCGCGGATCTGCTCGATCGTCGACTTGGTGGTGCCGACAAGGCGCGAAATCTGCGCATCCTTGAGCTCGGGATGGTTGCGCACCAGCCAGAGAATGGCGTTGGGGCGATCCTGACGCTTCGACAATGGCGTGTATCGCGGCCCCTTGCGCTTGGATTCCGGCACCCGCACCTTGGGGTCGGAGAGCTTCAGGCGCTGGTTCGGGTCTTTTTCGGCACGCGCGATCTCATCGCGGGTCAGCTGGCCGGTCATGATCGGGTCCATGCCCTTGATGCCCTGGGCCGATTCGCCGTCGGCGATCGCCTTGACCTCGAGCGGATGCAAACCGCAGAACTGCGCGATCTGCTCGAAGGAAAGCGCGGTGTTGTCGACCAGCCAGACGGCGGTCGCCTTAGGCATCAACAGCGTATTGGCCATTTTAAAAATCCTTCTCGTTCGCCCGCGTTCCCGCGCGGGCGGTGGTTTAGGGCCACCAAAATGGGAAATTCGCGGTCTGTATAACCGCTCTCAAGGCGTTTCGCAACGCTTTTGGCGGAAGTGATGGGCTCGCCCTCCGAGAGGTCGCTGAGCCTCGTTGATCAGAGGGCCGGCACTATCACAGCCCGCCTTGGCCACCCCGCCATTCTCAGCGAAACCGCTCGGTGCTTTTGAGCAGTGCGACGAGCTGGCTATGCTGGCGGGTCATGGCCTTGGCGAATATCCTTTCGAGATATGTCCGGCTGGTCTTGACGGTGATGCTGGAACTCGCGGCCGCGTCCTTCAGGGAATATCCGGCGGCAAGAGCCGCGGCCAGCGCGGCTTCGGCCGGCGTCAGCTCGAACAGGGCACGAATATGGTCGGCAAAACCGTCGCTCATCTTGAATGAGACGTCCCGAAGCATGATCATCGCACAATGTTCAGGTGCCAGGCCGTAGGCTGGGGCGTGGACGAACGGCGCGACGGAGACAAGCAGTCCCGGTCGGTCCGGCTCCTCGCACGAAGCAGGCTTGCGGAGCGTGCCAGTATCGTCTCGGCGGCATCGAAAATCAGCCTCCGCATGCTCGTTGTTCGATTGTTGGCGGATGCTACCTTGGGCCAAAAACGACAAAACCCGCCGGACAGTGTCCAGCGGGCTCGGAACCGGCGACGGGAAACCCGTCTCGTGCGGCTCTGGCTTGGGTCTCGCCCAGAGGCGGTTCTGGAAATCAGATCGCGCGGCGGGCGATCTTCTCGATGTCGGCGCGGTTGATGCCGAGATCGTTGAGCTGGCGGGTGTTGAGCCGGTTCAATTCGCGCACGGTTTCGTTGTACATGCGCCAGTTACGGAAAGCACGGATCGGGTTCATGGTGGTCCTCCAGACGGTTGTTCGTTTCGGTGATGCTCAAATAGGCGTCACCGATCAGGAGTTGAATGGCTGATTTTGCATAGCAATGATGCAAATGCTGCATTGCAGCATTAAGCCTTTGTTCACTTTGTGGGCAGGGGCCAGAACCTCGGGCGGGTCTCGCCCCGTCAGCTTGACGACGAAGCCCCGGTGATGCCGCTGTCAGCCGACGTCGAGCACGATCTTGCCGATATGCTCTCCGTCCTCCATGCGCTCATGCGCCCGCCACGCATCGGTGAGCGGGAAGATCATGTCCATGACCGGGGCAACCTTGCGGGTGCCGAGCAGCGGCCACACCTGAGCCTCCAATGCAGCGGCTATGGCCGCCTTGAACTCGACTGTGCGTGGCCTGAGCGTCGAGCCGGTATGGACAAGCCGCTTGACCATGATCTTGCTGAAATCGGCGCTCGCCACGGCCCCGCCCTGCACCGCGATCTGGACGATTCGGCCTTCGATCGCCGCGGCCTCATAGTTCCTCGCCACATAGTCGCCGCCGACCATGTCGAGGATCACATTGGCGCCCTTGCCTCCTGTTGCATCCTTGACCGCCGCGACGAAATCCTCTTCCCGGTAGTTGATCGCGCGATCCGCCCCCAGTTTCAGGCAGGCGTCGCATTTCTCCTTGCTGCCGGCCGTGGTGATGACATAGGCGCCGAACGCGGCGGCAAGCTGGATGGCCGTGGTGCCGATGCCCGACGAGCCGCCATGGACAAGCAAGGTCTCGCCGCGCTTCAGGCCGCCGCGCTCGAACACATTGTGCCAGACCGTGAAATAGTTTTCCGGCACAGCCGCCGCCTCGGTATGGGTGAAGCCGGCCGGCAGCGGCAGGACGCTGCCGGCATGCACCTTGACGTACTCGGCATATCCACCACCGGGCGTCAGCGCGCAAACACGGTCGCCGAGGCGCCAGCGTGACATCTCGTCGCCAAGGGCCGCCACTTCGCCCGACGCCTCGAGGCCGGGCAGGTCCGACGCACCGGGCGGCGGCGGATAGGCGCCCTTGCGCTGCTGCACGTCGGGCCGGTTGACGCCCGCTGCGCGCACCCTGATCAGGATTTCACCGGGGCCGGGCCGCGGCACATCACGTGTTTCGGGCTTCAGCACCCGAGGACCGCCGGGTTCCGAGATCGCGATGGCCGTCATCTTCGCCGGAATTTTCTGTCCATTCGCCATGCTTGCTTCCATCCCTGGTTCGCCAGACTGCCGCCATACTCTTGCCGGCTGCCATACGCTTGCCGGCTCCGAATCTTGCCGGATGTTTGCATCCGTACCCATGCCCTATGTATGCTCATTGCCAAATCAGGCAAATAGCCAAATCAGGGAGGAGCGACGATGGCGATCTTCGACGACGAACCCAGGAAAAAAGCACGCACGCACGAGATCGGGCAGGACCTGTCCCTGCTTTCCGTCGGCGAATTGTCGGAGCGGATCGGCATCCTGCGAGACGAGATCGCCCGATTGGAAGCCGAGCTCAAGGCCAAGGACAGCACGAAGTCCGCGGCCGAAGCATTATTCCGCCGCGGATAGTTTCAAAGGCGCCGGTTCGACGCCGCCGAAAAGCCGGAATGCGGATATCTTCAGACCCTGCGCTTCAGCAAACTCCAGCCGGATCAAAACATGTTCGCAGCCTATCGACCGATCCTCTCGCTGCTTCGCGGCACTGCGTTCCTGCTGGCGGCATCCGGCTTGCACGGCCTGCTGCTGCCGCTGCGGGGACAGTTGGAGGGGTTCTCGACAGCATCGCTTGGCCTTATGGGTACGGCCTGGGCGGGTGGCTTCGTCACCGGCTGCTTCTTTGCCCCGCGCATTGTGCGCCGGGCCGGTCATGTGCGGGCCTTCGGCGCCTTCGCCGCATCGGGAGCGATCGTGGCGCTGCTGACTGGCCTCATCATCGACGAGTATGTCTGGATCCTGCTGCGCGCCTTCACCGGCTTCACCATGGCCGGCGCCTTCATGGTGATCGAGAGCTGGCTGAACGAAAAGGCGACCAACGAGAACCGAGGCACTGTCTTCGGCCTCTATATGATGGTCACCTATGCCTCGATCATGGGCGGGCAGATGATCGTCGCCGGCGGCGACGTGCGGTCCGCCTCGCTGTTCATGATCACCGGCATCCTGTTTTGCCTGTCGCTCATTCCAACCGCCGTTTCGACGGCGTCGCATCCCAAGGCGTTGCAGGACGTCAAGCTTGACGTCAAAGGCCTTTATGCCAATTCGCCAGTGTCTGCGGTCGCTTGCCTGCTGGTTGGTATTGCCAATGGCGCATGGGGCACGCTTGGCGCGGTGTACGGCGCGCGCATTGGCATCTCCACGGCGGAGATCGCCTTGATGATGAGCCTCGTCGTCGTCGCCGGCGCCGCCATGCAGCTTCCCGCCGGGCGCCTGTCCGACAAGACCGACCGACGCTTCGTGCTGGCGGGCGCGGCTTTCGGCGCGGCGCTGTTCGCGCTTGCGATCTTCCTGCTGGCGCCGCGCTCGGGCATCTTGGTCCTGATCTGCACGGCCGCCTACGGCGCTTTTGCCTACACGCTCTATTCGATCGCCGTCGCCCACGCCAACGACCACGCGCGATCCGAGGATTTCGTCAAGGTTTCGGGCGGCCTGCTGCTGCTCTATGGTTTCGGCACGATGATCGGTCCGTTGCTGGGCGCGGCCCTGATGGGATGGGTGCGGCCGGAAGGCCTGTTCCTGGCGACGGCGTTCGCACATCTCAGTCTCGCTGGCTATACGCTGCTGCGCATCAGCCGCCGCGCCCCGGTGCCGATCGGAGACCGCGACGCCTTCAAGACACAGCCGGCCGACCGTTCGGTCACGCCGGAAGCCTTGCGGCTTGACCCGCGAAGAAAAGCTGAAACCAACGGTTGAGATTCGAAAAGCTTTGCCTCACAAATAAGGCATGATGTTTTCCGACGCCTTCATGGCGATTGCCGATCCCAACCGGCGCCATCTCTTGGAAGAACTCCGGCGCGGCCCGAAGACCGTCAACGAATTGGCCGCCGGACTGCCGGTGTCGCGCCCCGCGGTCTCCCAGCATCTGAAGGTGCTGCTCGATGCCGGCCTGGTCAACGCCAAGCCGGAAGGCACAAGGCGGGTCTATACGGTGAGCAATGCCGGTTTCCTGAAGCTGAACCTCTGGCTCGATCAGTTCTGGGAAACCTGATGCCTTTCTCTCAAAAGCGGGCAGCGGTTTTGAGACGAGGACATGCATGAGTGCTTGACGCCTCGCTTGAATGGCGAAATCGCCGCCCGCTTTAAGGCGCCCCGGATACCAGTATCCGGACTCAGGCTTCCGCCGATAGCGCCGCACCCAGCGCGTCAAGCAGTTCGCGGGTGCCGTGCTCGCGGGTGGCAGAGCTGTCATGGCCATCCAGAAAGGCGCCTTGCTCGGTCAGCACCAGCCGCGTCCCCTCGCCTTCGGCGTGCAACTCGATCGTAGCCAAGGATACCGAGATGCGGGTCTCGCCAAAAAGCATCTCATAGCTGTAGACGATGCGCTGGTCCGTTACGATGTCCTGATAGGTCGCGTTGTAGACGTGGATCGGTCCGTCCTTGGGTCCGCCGGCATTGACCTCCTTGCCGCCAACGCGAAAGTCCATCTCATGCCTGTTGGGCATCGGATTTCTGGGATCCGTGAACCAGCGCCTCTTGGCCGCCGGATTGCTGAGCGCGAAATACACTTTCGCCGGTGGCACCGGATAGAAGCGGTCGATGACGAAGGTGGAATGGACGACGGATCGAAGGGTCACGGGAGCTCTCCTGCTAGGCTGAAGGTTGCTGGGCGACGAAGACGCCGTCCCTGTAGGCAGCGCCGAAATAGACCTCGACACCGCGCAGACTGTCGCCTCGGAACGTATGAAGCTCGGTGTTACGGAAACTTCTGCCGTCGTGCATTTCGCAACGGTAGAGAACGAAGGCGCTGTCCCCGTCCTCGCAGATCCTCTCGATGGTAAGCGACTTGAAGAGGTTGCTGTTCGGCCAGCACCGCACGAAATAGGTCGCCCGGTCGATGGCATCGTCATAAGGGCTGGTGAAGGTGAAATCATCGGTCAGGACTGTCTCTATGAGGTCCCGATCGTTTGCCTGATAGGCGGCGAAGTAGCTGCGGATCAGCTCGGATCTGCTTTGGGCGGGCATAGTGGATGCTCCTCCAGTCTTGAGATGGCGGCCGTGCCGACCATTGGCTTCGCCGTCAACTTGTGGCCGGCTCATGTGCGAACTCCGCCGCCAGATTGGCCAATGCCGCGCTGAAGCCTGCCTCGCCGCAGCTGATATGCGTCACGGACGGTTCGGTCATGATGGCCTCCTTCAGTTTTCGCCGGTCTCGTTATTGGGTTCGGCAAGAAAGGCGCCGAGCCGGTCAAGCCGGCGCTCCCATGTCAGGCGCCGTTCGTTGATCCAGTGTTCGGCGGTTCTCAGCGCCTTCGGTTCGATCTGGCAGGTGCGTACCCGGCCGAGCTTCTCGGTGCGGACAAGGCCACTCGCCTCAAGCACATTCAGATGCTGGACGACGGCCGACAGCGACATCGCCAGCGGCTCGGCCAGTTGGCTGACCGAGGCCGGGCCGCGCGACAGGCGGTCGACCATCTGCCGGCGCGCCGGATCGGCAAGTGCCTGGAACATGAGATCGAGCTGGGCCGGATCGTGCAGCATGGCCTAACCGTCGTTGTAAGGGAACATGTGGAAATAAGGCTTCGCTTCCTCGATCACCCTGGCAAAGGAGGGCCGCGCCACCAGCCGATCATGATAGCGCTTCACAGCCGGATATCTGTCGCCGAATGGCTCAACCTTGTTGGCGTAGAAAAGCGCCGGCGACGCCGCGCAGTCTGCCATGGTGAAGGTCTCGCCCGTCGCCCAGCTCTTTGCCTGCATGTCCTGCTCGAGGAATGCATAGGAATTGCGCAACTGGCCGCGGGCCTGTTCGACACCGAACGGATCGGTCTTGCCTTCCGGTCGCAGCCGGTCGCCGACGATCTTCTGCATCGGCTCCTGCACGTAGAAATCATGGAAGCGGTCGGCCACGCGGACCTTGCTGGCAAGGTCGACATCGGCGGGAAGCAGTTCGACCGGCCCGGGATAATGGGCGGCCAGATATTCGACGATGATGGTCGATTCCGGCACCGTGCGGTCGCGCGCATCGTCGCGCAACGCCGGCATCTTGCCCGACGGCGACAATTTCAGGAAAGCGGCTCGCGACTGCTCGTTGCCGAGATCGACGATGACCGATGTGAACGGCGTGTCGTTCTCATAAAGCGCGATCAACGGCTTCCAGCAGAAGGAGGCCAGCGGATGAAAATGGAGCGTAAGCGTCATTGTCCTGCTCGTCTGTTCCTTGGGACACCAGCTTGGCGTCCTTGTTTTCGTGAAAACTAACACTGAAGCATTTACTTAACTATTAGCGCAGGCTTCATGCGTCAACCCCTGGCATTGCCTCTACCTGGCCTTGGTATGAGCGAGATGGCGGCTGTCATCGTCCAATCGTCCCGGTGCGGTTCGTGGCCGCTGCCTTCGATGTGGGGGAGCCGTGCGCCAGCGCTGGTGCCGATCCCTGCGCATCTTGGCGCCTGGGGCCGCGTCTGGCTGCCGGTGAGCGACGAGCTGTCGATCCGGGCCGAGCTTCTCGAACAGGGCGGCCAGTCAATGTGGGAGCAACCCTGCAGGCGGCTTACGAGGCGGTCGTCGCCTGCAGGAGAGACGCGGAGCATGGCGCGCCGGCCTGATCAAGTTATTTTTCCATTTAAAGGCCGGCTCTGCTATCAAGGAGCCGAAATCATAATTTACGGGATTGGATAGAGCCCTTGGTTGAGAACTCTAAGGATACGGCCCGCGCGCGGGCGGATTTGCGATTCAAGAAGCAGGAAGAAGCCGCCACGGTCCGCCAAAAGGCCATGGCGGAATATGTCGCGGAGAGCGATGCCCGGCAGGCCAAGACCAACAAGCTGAGAGCTTTGCGCCTCGCCAAGGAAGCGGAAGACCTCGCCAATGCGCCAGCAGTTCCGGCCAAGAAGCCGGCGCGCGCCAAGAAAAAGTAAGACAGCCAACCACTACGCAGCAGAGTCCGCGAAGCGGAAGACGGCACGCCGTGTCCATCATGCGGGATGTCGGGGCGGCACCGGCCTGCCTTTGCCATCACGCCATTTCTGGCGAAGCAATTTCAACGCAAACCGGGATTTCGCACCGCCCGCACCCGGTCAATGATTCACGTATTTCAAGAGGAGATCGCCCATGACCGCACTGACGCTCGAAAAAGCCAAGCAGATCATCGACGCCGCCTTTGCCAAGGGCACCGAACTCAAGCTCAAGCCGCTCGGCGTCTCGGTGCTTGATGCGGGCGCCCATCTGGTCGCCTTCCAGCGCCAGGACGGCGCCTCGTTCCTGCGTCCGCAGATGTCGGCCGGAAAGGCCTATGGCGCGCTTGCCATCGGCATGGGGTCGCGCCGCGTGGAAGCCTTCGCCAAGGAGCGCCCGCACCTGATGGCCGGCATTTCCGATGTCTCGGGTGGCCGTGTCCTGCCGGTCGTCGGCGGCGTCCTGATCCGAGACAAGGCCGGCATGGTCATCGGCGCGGTCGGCATTTCCGGCGACACATCCGACAATGACGAAGCCTCCGCAATTGCCGGTATCGAGGCTGCCGGCTTCACCGCCGACCCAGGCTGAGGACGAGCCGCGCGCCGAACCTCGATATCCCTAATTCAAATTGATATCCCGGCTGGCCGACCGCATCGACACGGCGAAACCGGCCAGCACGTCGATCAGCGCGATGACCATCAGCGTAAAGAAGACGGAATGAGCCGCGCCTTTCACCAGCAGGAACTCCACCAGGAACGCCACGAAGACGAAGGTCGATAGCAGGTGGTCCATGATCGACGCATTCGTGGTGCGCGTCGACTTCACCATTTCCGCGAAGAAGAAGACCAGCCCGATCAGCACAATCAGGTCGCCGATGGTCATCGAAAACACGCCGCCCGACATCATGTGGACGGAGAATATCTCGGTCGCCCATGGATCGTCGCCGCCGCCGAATATTCCCAGAAGTCCAAGATTGTAGACGACGAAGGGCACGATCAGCAGCGGAATGGCTCCGAACATCTGGCGTCTCCGGTTGGGGCATCTTCTGTAGAATGCGGCGCACGCTCGCCGTCAAGAATTTTCGTAGAACCCGGCCGGACGACATAGTACCCGGAGGCATTAAAGTCCGCCGGCCGAAGCTTCGCCAGCAATCATGGCGATGACATCGTTGAAGTCGTATGCCCGTAAATGCGGCTATGCGCACGCATAATGCACCCTTAATGGACCGCCAACGCAAAAAGACCGGCCAGGGGCCGGTCTTTTTGTCTAGATCGAACGTTCGAGGAAAGCTGATCTCAGCTTTCCTTGGGCGTCAACACCTGGCGGCCGCGATACATGCCGGTCTTCAGGTCAATGTGGTGCGGGCGGCGCATTTCGCCGGAATTCTTGTCCTCGACATAGGTCGGGGCCTTGAGGGCGTCGGCCGAGCGGCGCATGCCGCGCTTGGACGGGGAGGTTTTTCGTTTCGGAACGGCCATGGATATGCTCCATTACATGGTCAAAAAAGCCCCGCCTGCCCTCGTGAAAGGGCCGTTTCAGGGGCCGGAATCTGAGAAAGTCGGGTGCCTATACACGCCCTGCGCCGTTTTGGCCAGCGCCACCGCGAATTTTTTTGAGTTGGCTACTGGAGACATCCGACATAGGCGCCGGATCGGCCCGCCCGCCGCTCGATCAGGTTGGCGAGCCGTTTGAGACCCGGACCGGGCTTTGCCGGATTGCGTTCGATCGGGTTGGGCAAGGTCACGGCCAGCAGCGCCGCCTGACGCCGTGACAGCTGCTTGGCCGAAATTCCGAAATGATGCTGGGCGGCGGCCTCGATGCCATAGATGCCTGGCCCCCATTCGGCGACGTTGAGATAGATTTCCATGATGCGCCGCTTCGACATGACGGCATCGAAATAGACGGCGAGCGGCAATTCGACGACCTTGCGCACCGTGGCCAGCGGCCGCGCCCACAGAAAGAGGTTCTTCACCGTCTGCATGGTGATGGTCGAAGCGCCGCGCGTCGCCTCGCCGGCCAGCGCGTCGTCGACGACACCCTTCAACTCGCCAAGGTCGACGCCGCGGTGGAAACAGAACTGCCCATCTTCCGACATGATGACGGAATGCGCCAGCACCGGTGCCACGTCGTCGATCGAAACCCAGCGGCGGTCGTAGCCGGAAAACGTCGCCAGGTCTTTCAACATCAGCGTCGAAACCGGATGCACGAACGACGGCAGATAGAGGAAGGTCAACACGGCCGGTATCAGCGCCATCACGAAGAGTACGGCAATCCCGCGCCGGACCCAGCGTTTGAGACCGATGCGGTTAACGCCCTTCGGTCTCCCCGCCATGTCCAGCCCTTCGGTTTCGTGATCGACGATCGGTTCCGTCAAGCCGCCCAACCCGTGCTACTCCCCCTCCCCGGCATAATGGCGCTTGGCTTCTTGCGCAATGTCTGAGTGTCGGCTACCCGTCCCGGCCATGACGAAAGACGATCAAATGGCGTTCGAAACCATCCTTGTCGAGCATGCGGCCGCGATCGAGGCGCAACTGCGTCAAATCCTCGACGGACGCGCGCTCGCGGGCGAGATCGCCCGTCCCGAACGGTTGATGGCGGCCATGCGCCACGGCGTGCTCAACGGCGGCAAGCGCCTGCGCCCGTTCCTTGTCATGGAAAGTGCGGCCCTGTTTTCCGCCGATGGCGAGGCCGCCTGGCGCGTGGCGGCGGCGCTTGAATGCATGCATTGCTACTCGTTGATCCATGACGATCTGCCGGCCATGGATGACGACGATTTGCGCCGTGGCCAGCCGACCGTGCACAAGGCCTTTGACGAGGCGACCGCCATTCTTGCTGGCGATGCCCTGCTGACATTGGCCTTTGACATTATCGCCGATGCGGGGACCGTGCTGCCGCCGGACCGCAAGGTGGCATTGATGCTGGCGCTTTCCCGCGCTGCCGGAGCCGGTGGCATGGTCGGCGGCCAGATGCTCGACCTCGAAGCCGAGCGGCATCGGCCGGACGAGGCGGCCATTATCCGCCTTCAGGCGATGAAGACGGGGGCACTGATCCGCTTTGCCTGCGAAGCCGGCGCGATCGCTGCTGGCGCGCCATCCGAACACCGCGAAAGGCTGGCTGAATTCGGCTCGGCGATCGGACTCGCCTTCCAGCTTGCCGACGACCTGCTCGATCTGACGGCCAACGCCACCCAGATGGGCAAGGCAACCGGCAAGGATGCTGCGGCCGGCAAGGCGACATTGGTGGCTCTGCATGGCACGACCTGGGCGCGGCGCCAACTCCAGGGCCTCGTCGACCAGGCCCATGTCCTGCTCGAGCCCTATGGCGAACGCGCGGCACTTCTGAAGGAAGCCGCCAAATTCGTGGCAGTCCGCAACAACTAAAGCGCGGCTTTGCTCCACGAACGAAATTTTAATGTAAATGAAGCGTAATCCCGATCATTAAAATGATGCGTATGTGTTGGGGTTGCGCATGCCGGAATATTCTTCCTTTATCCGGTCGATCCGGATCCGCTACCTTTCAGGACTGTTGATTTTCGCACTCGCTTCCGCCGCCATCATGGTTGCGCTGGATCGGGTGAATTCCTTCCGTCGCGACATCGAGGCCGTGAGCAGCAACCTCGTGGTTTTCACGCGCGACTTGCGCAACGCGACAAGTTTCGCCGAGACGACCGGCACCGCCTGGCAGACGGAAACGCGCGATGCGCTCGCCACATCGGCGCGTGGCCACTCGGAGCGCCTGACCAGCGACATCGAGACACTCGATGCCCAGATCGCCGCGATACGGCCGCGCCTGTCGACGCGAACCGTAAACGAGCTCGATTCCGCGTCCGTCAACGGCGATCTGTTCTGGTCGCCGCGCGACATGGTGCGTAATTTCAACCGGATGTCGGTGGCGCAGAAGGCCGACGAGTGGAGCTATCGCGAGATCCGCAACCAGAACGACTTGGTTGCACAGCCGATGCTGGTCCGTGTCCGCACCGCCATGGACAACGAGCGTCATCTGGCCGATGCCGCCAGCGACAGGCTGCTGTTGTGGGCAAGCGGCCTGCTGTTTGCCGTTCTCGCCATCGTTGCCTTCTGGATCTTCCGCCCGATGGAAAAGGCGATCCGGCGAGCCTTCACCGAATCCGCCGCATCGCTGTTCAAGGCAGAAGCCGCCGATCGCGCCAAATCCGAATTCCTGGCCAATATGAGCCATGAGATCCGCACCCCGATGAATGGGGTTCTCGGCATGGCGGAGTTGCTTGCCAAGACCGAGCTTACGCCGCGCCAGAAGACCTTCACCGATGTCATCGTCAAGTCCGGCAATGCACTGCTGACCATCATCAACGACATCCTCGATTTTTCGAAGATCAACGCCGGACAGCTCACGCTGGACCCGACTCCGTTTCGCCTTTCCGAAGCGGTCGAGGACGTGGCGACCCTGGTGTCGGCGCGTGTCGCCGAGAAGAACCTGGAACTGATCGTCCGCGTCGACCCGCGTCTTCCCGCCTTTGTCGTCGGCGACGCCGGACGGTTCCGGCAGATCATCACCAACCTGCTCGGCAATGCCGTGAAATTCACGGAGAAAGGCCATGTCCTTATCGATGTCGGCGGCGACACCGTCGATGGCGTGGTTCAGCTCAAGGTGCGGGTCGAGGACACCGGCATCGGCATTCCGGCCGAGAAGCTGCAGAACGTGTTCGAGAAGTTTGCCCAGGTCGATGGTTCCTCGACACGCCGCCACGAAGGCACTGGCCTTGGCCTTGCGATTGCCGCCCGTCTCGTCGACCTGATGGGTGGCAAGATCGGCGTGGAGAGCGAGATCGGCCGCGGGTCCGTCTTCTGGTTCGCGGTGCCGCTGCCCGCGCATCAGGCGCAACAGCGCGACGAGGTCGTGCCGGTCGATGTGACCGGCGCGCGCGTATTGGTCATCGACGACAATCCGGTCAACCGCGAAATCCTGCTCGAACAGCTCAGAAGCTGGAGCTTCGACTGCGCCGCCGCCGAAAGCGGCGCTGTCGGTCTGGCTTTCCTCGATCGCGCCTGCCAACTGGGCGCCGCGGTCGACTGCATCATCCTCGACTATCAGATGCCTGGCATGAATGGCGCGGATGTCGCGAGAGCCATTGCCGCCGACAGCCGGCTGAACACCATTCCGGTCGTGCTGCTGACGTCGGTCGACCAGGTCGACTTCGGCAGGATGATCATCGACTTCGGCATCGCCGCGCACCTGACCAAGCCGGCCCGCTCGGCGGTGCTGCTCGGCACGGTCATCTCGGTCGTGCAGAAGGCCCGCGCGCAGGGCAGCAAGGCACAGTTCGTGCGCGAGCCCATAGCCGTCGCGCAGCCGTCGGCCCCGGCCTTCACCGTCATTCGCGGCCCTGTCATGCCGGTCTCCGCCGCGCCGGAATCCGCTGTGACGCCAAACGGGCCGATCGACATCCTCATCGCCGAGGACAACGACGTGAACCAGTTGGTTTTCGGGCAGATCCTCAACGGCCTGGGCCTGAGCTACCGCATCGCCGGCAACGGCCGCACCGCTGTCGAAATGTACCGCGCGCTTCGGCCCAAGCTCATCCTGATGGATGTCTCGATGCCCGAGATGAACGGCTACGAGGCAACACGCGCCATCCGCGCAATGGAGGCCCCTACGGGCAGTCACATACCGATCATCGGCGTCACCGCGCATGCGCTGAAGGGCGACCGCGACAAATGCATCGAGGCCGGCATGGATGACTATCTGCCGAAGCCGGTCTCGCCCGATCGTCTGGGAACGAAGATCGGCACATGGCTCAGCGAGACCGTGGTGGCCAAGACGGCTTGATCCAGGGCGTCTGCCGGTGGCTCAGAGGGCTGCGTCCACACGATAGCGCCGCATCCAGTCAAGGCTTGTATCATCAGCGAGCTTTGCAACGCCGGGTCTCACATCCTCGGCATTCGGCGACCGAATCCCGAGAGCTTCGCAGATTGACACCAATGCCGCGGCCGGGTTGGCCGAAAGCCGTTCGTAGCCAATTCGCAGCGGGGTTATGCCTTGCTCGGAAAACCATCTGTTCCAGGCCAGATCGTAGGCCTCAAGCTGGGCGACCTCGCGTTTGATCCGCTGGAAGTCGTACCGCGATTCATTTGGAGGTCCGACCCTTTCGATCTCGGTTCCATCAGGAGCGATATGCCAGAGACCGGTCTGCTGCGCCTTGATCAGGGAAATGGCCTGCGCGAGTTTGTTCTCCCGCGAGAGATGTATGTAGAGCACGCGGCCAAAAGCTTTTTCAAAACGCACCGTGTCTGACGCAAGTCCAGGGAAAATCTGATCGAGGATCCCCGAAAGCTCATCCAGGTTTTCGCGCATCAGGCGCAGGCCAAAGACGCCTGTGCCACCCTTGCCGGCACTGATTGCCGCATCGAGGTAGGCCGTGTTGAATTCAATCTCGTCCATCATATCGCGAGCGGGCAAGTTCCACTCTTCGGCCCACTCCGGCACGTCCTGCCGCCGATAGAATGAGTGGGGATCGCCGGCCGCTCCGGTGGATGCCAGGAGCTTGCACAGCAAAGTGCTTCCGGTTCTCGGCGTGCCGCAGATAATATATGCGTCGAACATGTTACAGCCCATGCTGGTCGCCGAAGGCAGCGCAACCGCCCCTGACAGATGATGGGCGCCTATAAACGAAATTCCATTTGTATGCGACGGGCGCATTCCAGCGGCGTGAGCAGACTGGTGTCGACTTCGAGATCGTAGCGGATACCCTTGTGCACGCGGCCATATTGCCAGCGCGCCAGCCCCGGCAACCGGTCGGCCCGCTGGACTTCACGAGCCTCGAGAACCTTCAGTGGCGCCAACACGCCAACCAGACGAAGGTCGAAGGCGGCGAGCACTTCGAGATATTCCGGCAGTTCGCCGTCGCACAGCACATCGTCGACGATGAGGTTGTTGCCCTGCCCCGCCATGGCGGCGATGGCGTGCCGCATGCCCCGCAAGGCCCGGGCCCCGGCCACGCCGGTTTTGACGACAACGGATGGTTTGTCGTCGTCAGCAGCGGTTTCATAGGAAAAACCGTCCTCATGGTCCTGCAGGGCTTCCGGCAGCATCTCGATAAAAGCATCCATCTGGACGTGCAGGAAGGGCTCGGCGGTCAAGGTCTGCAGCGCCTTGGCGATCGAGCTTTTGCCGGCACTGCCAACGCCATTGAGAAGAATGATCTTGGCGGCCATACCGACTTGCCCTCACCAGGAATTTCCGGCTGTTCTACCGGTTGCGCATGACCAGGCAGGAGCCACCGACACTGTGCAGTTTCTGGCAGATAGTATCGGCATTGGCCCTTGTGTCGGCCCCGATCCTGACCGCATAGATGCCGCGTCGGCCGATCGGCGTGCGCACCCGGCTGATCACCGGATCATGATTGGCGAGCAAGGCCGGAAAGCGGCTTCTCACCCGAAGCCATTGGTTCAGCGCGGCGGAGCGGCGGAAATTGCCGGCCACCTGCACGCCCCACGGCATGACGTTGATCGAGGCCATCGCCACGGTCGTCGACATGATCGCCGGCAGCCTGCGGCAGGCGACGGCGAAACTCGCCTTGGGGTCAAGCGGCCGGGAGGTTCCGGGGTAGGATGTGTCGGTGAACTTGTCCACCGGCTCGCCCATGATGTCGAACACGTAGCTTTCGGTCTCCATCGGCAAAAAACCGCCGGAGCTCAGCCAGCGCGACACCCGGTTCTCGCCGGCGTTGTAGGCGGCCGCCGCAAGGCCGAGATTGCCATAGGTGGTTTTCATCTCGGCGAGATATTTTGCCGAGGCCGGGATCGCCTGGGTGATGTCGAAGGAATTGGCCAGGCCCCGCATCTTGGCGGTGCCCGGCATGAACTGGGCGATTCCCTCCGCGCCAACCGGGCTCACCGCATTGGGATCAAAACGGCTCTCTTTCCAGATCAGCCGGGCGAAGAAATCCTTCGGCAGGCTGTTCTGGTCGGCATAGGCCTCGATCAGGTTGCAAACCTTGTCGATGAGCCGCTGCTTGGCGGATTGGGGCGGATCGGCCTGGACGACGGTAGACCAGCCTAGCCCACACAGCAGAACCAGCGTCGCCCTGAGGAAACGCTGCATGAGGCCTACTCCGCCGCGGCCTTGCCGCGGCCGAACCGCTGCTCGATATAGTCGGCGACCATCTTCTCGAAATCCGCGGCGATGGACGGTCCGCGCAGCGTCGCCGCCTTCTTGCCGTCGACGAACACAGGCGCGGTCGGCGTCTCGCCGGTGCCGGGCAGGGAAATGCCGATATCGGCATGCTTCGACTCACCGGGACCGTTCACGATGCAGCCCATCACCGCGACCTTGAGGTTCTCGACGCCGGGATATTTTTCGCGCCAAACCGGCATGTTCTTGCGCAGGTCCGCCTGGATATTCTGCGCCAGTTCCTGGAACACCGTGGACGTCGTGCGGCCACAGCCGGGGCAAGCGGCGACGATCGGCACGAACTGCCGGAAGCCCATGGTCTGCAGCAGTTCCTGCGACACCTGGACCTCGCGCGTGCGGTCGCCATTGGGCTCCGGGGTCAGCGAAATGCGGATCGTGTCGCCGATGCCTTGCTGGAGCAGGATGCCCATCGCTGCGGAAGACGCGACGATGCCCTTCGAACCCATGCCGGCCTCGGTGAGGCCGAGATGCAGGGCATGGTTGGAGCGGGTGGCGAGTTCCGTGTAAACGGCGATCAGGTCCTGCACGCCGCTGACCTTGGCCGACAGGATGATCTTTTCGCGGCCAAGGCCGATCTCCTCGGCCATCTCCGCCGACAGGATGGCCGACTGCACGATCGCTTCGCGGGTGACTTCCTGAGCGGTCAGCGGGAACCCCCGGGCCTGGTTGTCGTCCATCAGCCGGGTCAGCAATTCCTGGTCGAGCGAACCCCAGTTGACGCCTATGCGCACCGGCTTGTCGTATCGGATCGCCATCTCGACTATTGCCGCGAACTGCCGGTCCTTCTTGTCCCTGAAGCCGACATTGCCGGGGTTGATGCGGTACTTTGCGAGCGCTTCGGCACAGGCTGGGTGATCGGCCAGGAGCTTGTGGCCGATATAGTGGAAATCGCCCACCAGCGGTACATTGATGCCGAGCCTGAGCAAGCGCTCATGGATGCGCGGCACGGCGGCGGCGCTCTCGTCACGGTCGACTGTGATGCGTACGATCTCGGAGCCCGCGCGATGCAGCGCCGCGACCTGCGCGACCGTCTGGTCGATATCGGCGGTGTCGGTGTTGGTCATCGATTGGACGACGACAGGGGCGCCGTTGCCAACCATCACACCGCCGACATCGACACCGACCGAGGTCCGGCGCGGAAACGGAGAGGAAAAATATCCGGTCATGCCGGCTACCCTTTATCCAACACTTTGAATCTGCGCGTCGCTCCGAAAACCGTATCCGGTTGCGGGCCGGCGCGCCAAAGTCCGGGCATGAGGTGGAGGAGCATGGCTGGCTTGTCAATGGCGACACGTCGCCATTGCTTCAAATCAGACCAGGGATAAGCCGGAAAACTTCGATCTCGTATGGCCGAGAACAACAAAAAAATGTCTCCGGAATCCGGGTTCGGTTTCCGGCCGCGTGCACCAGGATCGACAACCACCATCCGGCGGCCGAAGCCGCCGGCGGGGAATCTCGAACTGTGGTGCTGCTATCTCAGCTGGGCGTCAGTGTTTGGTAGCCCTCAGTTTTTCAATCTCGTCCTTGAGTGCCAGCTTGCGTCGCTTGAGATTCACGATTTCCAGGTCGTCGACCGACGGATGGTTCATCGCATTATCGATCTCGCGTTCGATATCGCCGTGTTTCCGCTGCAACTCATCAAGATGGGATGCAAGAGACATGATTGGTTCTCCCTTTCATGGTTTTCCTCGATTGCAGCCGTCAAAGGCACGTCCACCGCAGGTCGCATCTGTGACGGCACGATGACACTGTGCCACCATCCGGAAGCGATGTCGAATGATCCGTGGTAGCATTCCACGACAATGCGAAATGTGATATGGGCTGCGCGCCGGCTGAAAAAGACGCCGGCCCCGCCCAATCAGGCCCAGTTCTGGGCGCCGCAGACGTGCACACGGTAGAGAATGTCCGATCAGGAACAGGCCGATACTCGACTCGAATTTTCACGGCTGAAGCAGGAACATGCCGATTTCGACGCCGCGATCAACGCGATGATCGCAATGAATTGCGACCCGCTCCAGATACAGCGCATGAAGAAGAAGAAGCTGTTCCTGAAGGATCGGTTGATGGCGCTGGAAGACAAGATCATTCCCGACATCATTGCGTGACGCACCTATGCGGCGATCGAAAGCCTCGCGGCGCGGTCGCACAGCAAGCCGATGAGATTGCCGGTTCGTTCCTCGGACGTGTCGATGGGAACAACAAGGCACATCGTCGCCTCGAACCGTGGCGTCGCGCGCGCCATGAAGGTCGGCAAGGAAAGCATCGCCGGCAGCCAGAAACGGCGTGTGCAAGCAAGTCCCCGGCGGACAGTATTTCGTCCGCGTTATCCATCTGTCGCAGAAAGTGCGGAAGAAGGGTCAATGATGATCTATAGTGCCTGATGCCAGTGGCTTGTCGAGAGTATGACAGACATGCTTGCATTAGGAGATGCGAATGCGCCGGCATAAACCATGGCCCGTCGCAATTGTCTGTTTCTCCGAAGTTCTCTTTGTCCCCAGCCTCGCATTGGCTGATGATCCCATGGTGCTGCTGGACAGTGATGGGCTTGTGGTCAGGGCGCATCTGCAGGCTGGCTTGAACGTCGTCTCCGAACATAACCTGTTCTGGAATTATGCCGACACGTTCGCGGCGGGCGCCGGGTTCAACGCCAACCCGACCTGGCTCGAAGGCTATGTCAAACCCGGCCTGAGCTTCTCCAAGGAACTCACCTCCGTCGTCTCGGCCTATGGCCTGATCTCGCTGGTCGCTTCAGGCACCCTCGGCATCGACGCCTATGACACGGGCAACACAGGCCGCATAACCCTCGAGGAGGGCTATCTCGGCCTTCGCTCCACCAACAAGGACGGCAGCCCAACATTCGACATTTCGGTCGGACCGCGCGAGTTCAAGGCGGGCACGGGCATGCTGCTCGCCAATGGCGGCTCCAGCGGCTTCGATCGCGGCGCGCTCAAGCTCGGGCCGCGCAAGGCATGGGAGCAGGCCGCGATCGGGCGGGTCGGCATCGACGGCTTTACCGGTACCGCCTTCTTTCTTGACGCCAATGAGCTGTCCGACACCGACAGCAACACCAGGATCGCCGGCGCCGACCTTCGCTATGACGCGGGGCCCGAGAATTTTGCCGGCGTCACGTTGGGCCACGTGCTGGACTCCGACGCCCCATACCCCAAAGCCGCGCCCAACGGCATCGGTGCGCCGAGCATCCTGCCGGGAGGCCGCGACGGCCTGAATTTCACCAACCTCTATGGCCGCGTCAGCCCCGAGCAGGGGAGTCTCGAGGACTTCTTCGTTGGTGGCGACTTCGCCTATGAATGGAACGACAGGATCGACATGGCGGCATGGGCGGGCCGGGTTCAGGTCGGCTACACCTTCACCGAGTATTCATGGGCGCCGACGATCACCTATTCCTACCAGACATTTTCGGGCGACGATCCATCGACCTCGAAACTCGAGCGCTTCGACCCCCTCTTCTACGAGGGCAGTCCGAGTTCCTGGTCGACCGGGTCGAAATCGTCGATGCTCTTCATAAACTCCAACGTCAACGCTCACCAGATCAGCCTGCGCGTGACGCCGAACCCCCGGGACACCTTCACCCTTCGCTACTCCTATATCGACGTCAATGAACTGCGCAGTCCGATCCAGTTCGGCCAGGCGACGCGTGTCGACGACTCGTCCGAGGGCGTGCCGAACGCGATCACCGGTGCCACGGCCAGGCATCTCGCCGATGACATCTTCCTCGAATACAACCGTGTCTTGACCCCCAACATCTATCTCACCGCCGGCTTCAGCGTTTCCTTTCCCGGGCCTGGAGCGGCCTCGCTCGTCAACGGCAATCTGCCAGTCTGGACAGGAGGTTTCGTCAATGTCGTCGCCAATTACTAAGATCGGTGCCGGAAGGAGATTCACTCTAGCTGCCGTGCTGCTGTTCACCGCGGCACCGGGCGCGGCGATCCTGCCGACGATTTCCAGTGCCGGGGAGACAACCCCCATGTCCGCCGAAGCCTCCGACCCCGGCAAACTCGGATGGATGGTCGGCGCGCCGCCGCCGTCGGACAAGATCATCCGTTTTTCCGACCCCGATTATTTCAGCTTCCCCAAGCTGCGCTGGACCGTCTGTCACTTCCGCCAGTTGATGCCGACGGTCGGCGTCAGCCGGGGGATCGGCGCGCCGGTGTCACTTGAGCGAAAGCTCGACCCGACTATCGACGCCGTAACATTCACCCCGCTGGGCAGCGACAAGCCGATGAGCTGGGAGGAATCGCTGGCCGCCAACTACACCGACGGCATCGTCGTCCTGCATGACGGAGTCGTGGTCTACGAGCGCTACTCCGGCTGCCTCGACGATACCGGCCAGCACGGCGCGATGTCGGTAACCAAGTCGCTGACCGGGCTTCTGGGCGAGATGCTGGTGGCAGAAGGCACGCTCGACGCCAACGCCAAGGTCGCCACCATCGTGCCGGAGTTGGCCAAGAGCGCCTTCGGCGACGCGACCATCCGGCAGGTGCTGGATATGACGACAGGCCTTCACTACAGCGAGGACTACGCCGATCCCGATGCCGATGTCTGGATCTATTCGGCGGCCGGAAATCCCCTGCCCAAGCCGGCCGACTATTCCGGCCCGCGCACCTACTTCGAATACCTGCGGACAGTGCGCAAGGAAGGCGAGCATGGCAGCGCTTTCGGCTACAAGACCATAAACACCGATGCGTTGGGCTGGGTCATCGCGCGCGTCACCGGCAAATCCGTCGCCGACCTGTTGTCGGAGCGTATCTGGAGCAAGATGGGCGCCGAGCAGGACGGCTACTACACAGTCGATTCCATCGGCACGCCTTTTGCTGGTGGCGGCCTCAACGCCGGCCTGCGCGACCTGGCCCGGATCGGCCAGTTGCTCCTTGACGACGGCGTCCTCAACGGCCAGCGCCTCGTGCCGGAAGCCGCGATCGCCGACATCCGCGCCGGCGGCGACAAGGCTGCCTTCGCGAAGGCGGGATATTCACTGCTCAAGGGCTGGAGCTATCGTGGCATGTGGTGGATCTCCAACAACGAGCACGGCGCCTTCATGGCGCGCGGCGTCCACGGCCAGGCCATCTATATCGACCCGACCGCCCACATGGTCATCGCGCGCTTTGCGTCCAACCCCGTCGCCAGCAATGCCGCCAACGACCCGACCTCATTGCCAGCCTACGAAGCGCTCGCCAGACACTTGATGCAGTGACGTCCAGGTGGGGCGCGTCAGGACCGGCATGCGGCCTGCGCTGCTCGTCCTTGCGGCTTCTGGCGAATTCGGCTAATGCGCGCCTTTGTCGCCAGGGAGCAAAAGCTTGGACGATCAGCGCGCCGACGTCGCCATCATCATGGGCAGCCAGTCCGACTGGGCGACCATGCGCCATGCCGCCGAAACGCTTGAGGCGCTGGGCATCCCGCACAAGCGGCTGATCGTCTCCGCCCATCGCACTCCCGACCGGCTCTATGATTTTGCCAAGGGTGCCAAGGCTGCCGGCTACAAGGTGATCATCGCCGGCGCCGGCGGCGCCGCGCACCTGCCCGGCATGACGGCGGCGATGACGCCGTTGCCGGTTTTCGGCGTGCCGGTGGAATCGAAGGCGCTCTCCGGACAGGACTCGCTGCTTTCCATCGTCCAGATGCCGGCCGGCATTCCGGTGGGCACGCTGGCCATCGGCAAGGCGGGCGCCGCCAATGCAGCCCTTCTGGCCGCCGCCGTGCTGGCGCTGAATGACGAAAAACTCGCCGCGAGGCTCGATGCCTGGCGCGCATCCCAGACCGCCAAGGTCGCGATCGAACCGACGGATACGCCGTGAGCCTGCCCGCCGGATCGACGATCGGCATCATCGGCGGCGGCCAGCTTGGCCGCATGCTGGCGATGGCCGCGGCGCGGCTAGGTTACCGCACCTTGGTGCTGGAGCCTCAAGCCGATTGCCCAGCCGCACAGGTGGCCAACCGGCAGATAACGGCCGCCTATGACGATCCGGCCGCCCTTGCCGAACTGGCTGATGCCAGCGCCGTCGTCACCTACGAGTTCGAGAACGTCCCGGTGGCGGCGGCGGCGGCGCTTGCCGCCAAGGTCCCTGTCTATCCGCCGGCGCGTGCGCTGGAGGTGGCGCAGGACCGCGTGACCGAGAAGACATTCCTCAATGGCATCGGCATTGCCACCGCGGATTTCCGCACCGTCGACAATGATGCCGAACTGACGGCGGCGCTGAAGGCCTTCGGCGGCAGCGGCATATTGAAGACCCGCCGCATGGGCTATGACGGCAAGGGCCAGCGTGTCTTCCGCAACGTGGAAGCGGGCGGTTTTGCCGGCACCTGCGAGGCGATGGGCAATGTGCCGTTGATCCTCGAAGCCTTCGTACCGTTCGAGCGAGAGGTCTCGGTCATTGCCGCGCGCGGCATGGACGGCGCGGTCAACGCTTACGACCCGGCCGAGAACGTCCACCGCAACGGCATCCTGCACACCTCGACGTTGCCTGCCGGCATAAGTGCCGGCACCGCTATGGCGGCCCAGGCAGCGGCATCGAGAATACTTTCGGCGCTGGATTATGTCGGCGTCATCGGCGTCGAGTTCTTCGTGCTTGCCGATGGTTCGCTGCTGGCCAACGAGATTGCGCCGCGCGTCCACAATTCCGGCCACTGGACGGAAGCCGCCTGCATCGTCTCGCAATTCGAGCAGCATATCCGCGCCGTGGCCGGTCTGCCGCTGGGTGACACCCGGCGCCATTCCGACTGCGTCATGGAGAACCTGATCGGCGACGATGTCCTGCGCGTTCCTCAACTGCTCGCCGAGCCGGACCTGATGCTGCACCTCTATGGCAAGGCCGAGGCACGCCCTGGCCGCAAGATGGGCCATTTCACCCGGATCGGCCGGCGCGGCTAAGCCTTTCCAGCCCCCTAATCGTCGCCGTCAGTGTCGCTGGCATTGGCGCAGCTCTGGTCCCCCTGCGGGCAGGTCGAGTCGGCCTTGAGCTGCTTGATGCGGTCGTTGGTCAGTCGCATCAGGCATTCCGACACGACCATCGGATGGATCGAGCCGCTCTGGCTGCCGGAGGCGGCATAGTTGCATTCCGCGTCACGAAACACGATCCACCGTTGCTCGGCCGTCTGCAGCAATTGCCTGGTCGCGTCGTCGGCTGCGCCGGCTATGCCTTGATAGGTGCTGTTGAGCTTTGCATTGGCGGTCGCATAGTCCTCCGCGGCGCATACGTTCATGCCCGACTGGCTGTCGTCATTGCGGTCACATTCCTGTGCCTGGGCAGCCGAGGCCGCCGCCAGGATGGTAAAGCAGACGGGCAGGATAATTCGGCGCATGATGATCTCCACGGCTTCGCGACGGCGGCATCATTCCAGCCGGGCACCGACCACGCAATGCCGCCAGGCTCGGATGCCGGATATTTCATGGCGCCAACCAATCGGGCCGGTTATGCGGCATGCTTGCGGTTGACACGGACAAGGCTCCTCGTTTATGAGCCACCCACACGTTCAAAGGCGCGCTTCTGGCGCGCCTTAAAAATTAGGCCCAGCGGGCCCAGACCGACAGGCAAGACCATGAAGATCAAGAATTCGCTCAAGGCGCTCAAGGCGCGTCATCGCGACAACCAGCTGGTTCGCCGCAAAGGCCGCATCTACATCATCAACAAGACCGCCCCGCGCTACAAGGCGCGCCAGGGCTGAGTTTTCGGCTAGAGGCGCTTGGCCTCTGTCTGTGTGATGCCGCCGCATCGGTCCGAGAATCGGATCGTTTTGCGAAAGCATGATGCGGAAATTCAAAAAGCAGAGCACCGCGCGGCCGCAAGGTCGCGCGGTGCTCTGCTTTTCGGCCTGCCCGCCGCCTCACACGAAATTCAGTTTGACGTTCCGCTGTCCGGGACTAGGTTTCGTTGATGCGGATTCACCATGCATTGCTCGCCGCCCTTGTCTTGTGCGGCTCGATTGCAGGGCCAGCCTGGGCGGATGACCCGGCCGGTCCTCCGGTTGCCGCGACGAAGGAAGCCCGGCTCGATCAGCTGTTTGTCGACCTGAAGCGCGAGCGCAATGAGAAGGCCGCCGAGCGGATTGCCGGGCGCATCTGGGGTGAGTGGTACCAATCGGGCAGCGCCTCGATCGACCTGATGATGCAATGGTCGCAGAAGGCGATCGAGAACCAGAAGTACGACGTCGCGCTCGACTTCCTCGACCAGGTGGTAACCCTGCAGCCGAACTACGCCGAGGGGTGGAACCGACGCGCCACCGTACATTTTATGATGAAGAATTTTGGAAAGTCGATGTCCGACATCGACCGTACGCTGCAGCTGGAACCGCGCCACTTCGGGGCGCTTTCGGGCCTGGCGCAGATCATGGCCCTGACCGGCCACAAGCAATCGGCCCTCGAAGCCTGGCAGAAGGTACTGGCCATCTATCCGATGATGCGCAGCGCGCAGAACCAGGTCGCCACGCTGTCGGAAGAACTCGCCGGCGAAGGCATATGATGCAAGGGATTAGGCAGTAGGGAATAGCCATTAGGCGCCTGAACCTCCTCTACTGCCTACTGCCTACTGCCTACTGCCTACTGCCTACCGCCTAGAACTAATCCCGCTCCACTCCCGTATATCCCCCCATGAACCTGATCTACGCCGTGCTCGCCTTCCTGATGGCTGTCGTCTTCACCCTGGTCGGGGTCACTCGTGTCGGCTCGTGGCTGGTCGAGCGCGGCAACCCGCCGGCCGGAGGGTTCGTCGATATCGACGGCGCCCGTATCCACTATGTCCATGTCGCGGCGCCGGCCCATGCCGACCTGCCGCCGATCGTCTTCATCCACGGCGCCAGCGCCAATCTGAAGGACCAGATGCTGCCGCTCAGGCCGCTGCTGGAAGGTCGCGCCGAGATGCTGTTCTTCGACCGGCCGGGATTTGGCTGGTCCGGCCGCGGCTCTGGCAACAATGAGACCCCCTCGGCGCAGGCGAACACCGTCGCGGCCTTGATGGACCGTCTTGGCATCAGGCAGGCGATCATTGTCGGCCATTCCTTCGGCGGCGCTGTCACCACCGCCTTTGGCCGCGAGCACCCCGACAAGACGCTCGGCCTCGTATTCCTGTCTCCGGCGAGCCATCCATGGCCGGGCGGCGCCACCTCCTGGTACTACGACCTGACGACCATTCCAATCGTCGGCTGGCTGTTTTCCGAAACGCTGACCTATCCGGCAGGAACGCTGCAGATGGCGGCGGCCACGACATGCGTCTTCTCGCCCAACAAGGTGCCGGACGACTATGTTGCCAGGGCTTCGATTCCCATGGTGTTGCGGCCGTCGGCCTTTCGCGCCAACGCCACCGATGTCGCCGGGCTCTATCGCTACGCTGTCGGCGCGGCGCCGCACTACGGTGAGATCAAGGCGCCGACGGTGGTCATCTCGGGCGATCGCGACAAGGTAGTCTACGCCAAAATCCACTCGGTCGGCCTTGTCAGGGACATTGCCGGTGCCGAACTCGTATGGGTGCACAATCTCGGCCACAAGCCCGACTGGATAGCGCCGGACCTCGTTGTCGGCGCCATCGAGAAGGTTGCAGGAAGGGATGCCGATCTACAGGCAATGGCCAAGACAGTGGAAGCGCGAATCTCCGGCGACATGTATGGTGCCGGCAAATGCGCCGATATCAAGCTGCCGGAGGCGGAACTCGCGCCGACCTGAAATTTGTACTTGGCTACGCGCGGGCACGCAGCACTAGATGACCAGCAGCGGTGTCTTGCTGGGGACGCGATCGTAAAGATCAATCACATCCTGATTGAACATGCGCACGCAACCGGACGACGCCGATTTGCCGATGGACTTCCAGTCCGGCGATCCGTGGATTCGATAAAGCGTGTCGATGCCGTCCTTGAAGATGTAGAGAGCGCGCGACCCGAGCGGATTGCTGATGCCGGGCGGCATGCCCTGGCGCCATTTTTCCAGTTTTGGATCCCGGCCGATCATTGCCGAGGGCGGCGTCCAGGTCGGCCATTTGCGTTTCCACTGGACGATCGCACGCCCCTTCCAGGAGTACCCCTGGCGCCCGAGCCCGACGCCATAGCGCATGGCCTTGCCGTCCTTGAGAACCCAGTAGAGGTGCTTGTCCGTGGTGTTGACGACGAGCGTGCCGGGTTTTTCTCCTGTCGGATCGTCAACGATCTGCCGCAGGAACCGCTCGTCGACCTTGGTGAAGGGAATGGCCGGAAGCGAACGCCCGTCATCTTCGACCGCGGCATACATGCTCGCGTAGTCAGGCGACACCCGGGCCCGCTCAGGCGCGGCAACGTCGGCCGGCGCCTTCTGCGGTGTCGGCTCAAGCGGCCCCGGATTTGCGGGAAGGGGGCTGGCAATGCCGACCGATTGTCTGGGAAACTGGGCACAAGCCGAGATCGTTGAAACCCCAATAAGCGACATCCCGGTCAAAAGTGACCGGCGCGAGACGAGAGATGACATTCAGTATACTTTCAAGCGATGGGAAATGCAGGCGGGCGCGATGCGACTGTTAACGCCGCTTCACCGCGCTTTGTAGAGGTGATCGCGGCAACCCTGTGTCGAGACAAAGGCCGGGATCATTGTCCTGGCCTTTGTTGTATTATCGACACAGCCTGGGCCGAGCAAAGTCGCGCGATGCGCTTCCGTCAGGAAATGAACGGGCTACCGGCTGCTCTGCACTTCCGATCCGACATAGGCGATGCGCAGCATGTTGGTCGAGCCCGGCGTCCTCAGCGGCACGCCGGCGGTGATGATCACGCGGTCGCCCGGCTTGCCAAAGCCTTCTTCCAAGGCAATGCGGCAGGCACGGTTGACCATATCGTCAAGGTCGGTGGCATCCGGCGAGACCACGCAATGCGTGCCCCACAAAAGCGACAGCCGCCGTGCGGTGTTGAGGATCGGCGACAGGGCGATGATCGGCACCTGCGGGCGCTCGCGCGCGGCGCGCAGGCCCGTGTTGCCGGACGCCGTATAGGTGATGATCGCCGACAGTTTCAGCGTTTCGGCAATCTCGCGCGAAGCCAGCGAAATGGCGTCGGCCCCCGTCGCTTCCGGCTCCGAGCGCTGAGCATTGATGATGCCGGCATAGGTCGGATCGGTTTCAACCTTCGTCGCGATGCGGTTCATCATCGCCACCGCCTCGACCGGATAGGCGCCGGCCGCCGACTCCGCCGACAGCATGATGGCGTCGGCGCCTTCGAAGACGGCGATCGACACGTCCGATACCTCGGCCCGGGTCGGCACCGGTGCGGTGATCATCGATTCCAGCATCTGCGTGGCCACGACCACGGGCTTGCCGGCGCGGCGCGCGGCGCGCGTGATCTGCTTCTGGATGCCGGGCACTGCCTCGAGCGGCATCTCGACGCCGAGGTCGCCACGGGCGACCATCAGCGCATCGGAAAGCTCGATGATCTCGGCCAGCCGGGCGACGGCCTGCGGCTTTTCGATCTTGGCCATGATCAGCGCCCGGCCACGCGCGATCTTGCGCGCCTCGGCGAGATCCTCCGGCCGCTGCACGAAGGAGAGCGCGACCCAATCGACGCCTTCCGCCAGCACGGCATCGAGATCCTTGCGGTCCTTCTCCGTCAGCGCACCGACCGGCAGGTCCGTGTCCGGCAGGCTGACGCCTTTCTTGTCGGAAATGGTGGTGCCGGCGACAACGGTACAGACGATCGACTTGCCGTCGCTCCTGAGCGCCTTGAGCTCAAGCTTGCCGTCGTCGATCAAAAGACGGTGACCGGCCTCGACCGAGCTCAGGATTTCCGGATGCGGCAGGTACACCCTTGTCGACGTGCCAGGCTCGGGATTGTTGTCGAGCGTGAAAGTCTGGCCGACGGTCAGCACTTCCTTGCCGTTGGCAAACTTGCCGACCCGCAGCTTCGGGCCCTGCAGGTCGGCAAGAATGCCGATCGGCCGGCCAACCTTGTCCTCGACGGCACGGATACGCCCGACCAGCGTGCGCATCAGCTCATGGTCGGTGTGGCTCATATTGATGCGGAACACATCGGCGCCAGCCTCGAACAGCTTCTTCAGCATCTCCTCGGAAGAAGAGGCCGGACCGATGGTGGCGAGGATCTTGACCTTGCGGCTGCGTCTCATTGACTGTTCGTTCCCGGGGCGGCTGGCGCGCCCCCCGTTGCGGGCTCATCGGTCAGCTGGACCATCCAGCTAGCCTGTTCACCCGTGTCATATTCCTGGAATCCGGCGCGCTGGAAGCCCCGGGCGACGCAGTCGGTTACGCCGGCGATCTTGAACTCTTTCTCAGCCACGCACATGTTGATCGGGCCGTCCCAGCGTCCGCCGCGCTCGGCGTCTTCTGCATAAAGATAATAAAACCTTGATGACAGCGGGCCTTCGATCAACGTCTTGCAGCTCGATCCCTCGATGTGCCACCAGCCCTCGGTGATCCAGCCGGCCTTGGCCCGGTAGCCGATGCCGACGCCCACGAGGTTCTGCGTGGCGTTGCAGACGCGGAAATCGGCACGTGCCGGCGAGGCCATGACAATCGCGGACAAACCCACGGCAAGGGTCAGGAGGGGCATGGCAAAGGCATAGCGCGCGCGCTGCCTGCCAGCGGAACCCATTCCAAAACCCGTGAAGAACCACATCAGCATCTCTCTGCGCCCCTTTTCGGAAAAGTCCGGGCGCATGTCAACGCGCCGTTCTGTCCAATTCCAATCGATTTAGAAAGGCCCTGGCGCGAGATTCCGTCGCTTCTGCCAGATTTCCGCGGAAACCGTGGCCAAACAACGGCATTGCGCGAGCGTCCTCTTCGTGGAATGACGATAGCATCCTCCCAGGAAGCCAGCGAACAGACCATTTCCCGCCAATGACCCGATCCACAGTTTTCGCGCCTTTCGATATTGTCGAGGGAGACCGCAAGCGAGGCATCGTGCTGCTGGCCGACCATGCCCGCCGCGACCTTCCAGAAGACTATGGCAGCCTCGGCCTGCCGGCGGCGGAACTCGATCGACACATTGCCTACGACATCGGCGTCGAGACGGTGACGCGTGAACTGGCTGCCTTGCTCGGCGTGCCCGCCGTCCTCAGCAATTTCTCGCGTCTGCTGATCGACCCCAACCGCGGCGAGGACGATCCGACGCTGATCCGTCAACTCTATGACGGCACGGTCGTGCCGGGAAATTATCCCCTGGCCGCCGAAGAACGCGAGAGACGGCTCGATCGCTTCTATCGCCCCTATCATGACGCGGTCGGCGCGATGGTCGCCTCCGTCGCGCAGGCGTCGGGCCAGGCGCCTTTCATCTTCTCCGTGCATTCCTTCACACCGGCCATGCAGGGCGTCAAGCGCCCCTGGCATGTCGGCATCCTGTGGGACCTGGACGACCGCGTGGCGCGGCCGCTGATCGACATGCTGGCAGCCGACACCAGCCTCGTCGTAGGCGACAATGAGCCTTATGACGGCGCGTTGCGCGGCGACACCATGTTCAAGCACGCCATTGTCAACGGTTTTGCCCATGCCCTGATCGAGATCCGCCAGGACCTTATCGCCACCGGCAAGGATGCGCTTGCATGGGCGGAACGGTTGGCGCCGATCGTTGACGCGATCGATCGTCGTCCCGATATACATGTGGTCAAAATGTTCGGCTCGCGTACCGGGCCGCTCTAAGCCCGCAAGGAGGTTTCGATGACCGAACTCAGCGACGAGCAGAAGCGCGATTTCGAGGCCGCCGCCTTTCGCCGGCTGGTCGAGCATCTGCGCGAACGCAATGACGTACAGAACATCGACCTGATGAACCTCGCTGGCTTCTGCCGCAACTGCCTGTCCAACTGGTATCGCGAGGCGGCGAACGCCGAGGGCGTCGATCTCACCAAGGATCAGTCCCGGGAAATCGTCTACGGCATGCCCTATGCGCAATGGCAGGCGCTCAACCAGACCGAAGCCTCCGACGCCAAGAAGGCCGAATTCGAGGCAAGGCGACCGAGGGATCACTGACGAACCGATAAGGCGAGGCTCTCCGATTTCGTCATCCTAGGGTGGAGCAGTCGCGAAGCGACGTCGCGGAAACCCTAGGATCCATGCCGCGACGGCCGTCAAGAGCACAGCGACTCAGAATGAAGGTTGCTGACCGGAGTTGGTTCAGCACCGTTAGAATCGCTCAGAATTCGCGGCATGGATCCTCGGGTCTGCGCCGCGTCGCTACGCTCCTTGCTCCGCCCGTGGATGACGAAGGGAGAGGCGTTTTCGCCAATCTCAAACGTCGGATAGTTTCAGCACCAACCGTACCGATCCCATTTCGCGTTTGGTCCAAGCATTTCCGGTCAATCGGCGCTTGACTGAAAATTGAATCGATCTAATTTGCCGCTCCAAGCCATTTTCGGACCGGAATCGCCTAATGAACGCGTCGAACGCCATGCAGACAGCCACTCGGGGACGATGGGCGGTTGCGGCCATCTTTCTCGCAAACGGCTTCCTGACCGGCAGCTGGGCGCCGCAGATTCCGGTGTTCCTGACCCGGCTTGATATCTCGAAATTCACCCTTGGCCTGCTGATCCTGCTGTTTGGCGCCGGCGCGGTCGCCGCCATGACCTGGTGCGGCCATCTGATCTCGAAACATGGTTCGCGCACCGTGCTGCGCTGGTTCGGCCTGTGCGGCAGTCTCGGCCTGCTGCTCGTGGCGTTGGCGCCCAACGTGCCGCTGGCGGCCATCGCGATGTTCATCTTCGGCGGCTCGATCGGCGGCATGGATGTCGCCATGAATGCCAATGCCGTGGTGGTCGAACGGCGGCTTTCCCGCGCCATCATGTCCTCCTCGCACGGCTTCTGGAGCCTTGGCGGCTTCGCAGGCGGCGGCCTGGGCGGGTTCGCCATCCAGCATTACGGCCATCTTGCCCATGCAGCCGTGGTGACGGCGCTCGCCTTCGCGGTGATCGCGGTGGCGATCCGCCATCTGATCGCCGAGGACAGGCCGCGGGCATCCGAGCACCACAAATTCGCGCTGCCGGGAAATCCGCTCGTCTATCTGGTCGGGCTGATGGCGCTGCTGACGATGATTTCCGAGGGCGCGGTGCTCGATTGGGCGGCGCTTTATCTCCGCCAGGAGCTTGGCGCCGACCTTGCCGTCGCAGGCCTCGCTTACGCCGCCTTTTCCGGCGTCATGGCCATCATGCGCTTCTTCGGCGACGGCGTGCGCAATCGCTTCGGCGCGGTGATGACGTTGCGCGTGTCGGCCCTCGTCGCTGCCGCGGGCATGCTGATCGCCGGCCTCTCACCATCGCCCTGGCTCGCCATCGCGGCCTTTGCCTTCTGTGGTTTCGGCATCGCCAACATGGTGCCGATCATCTTTTCGGCCGGCGGTAACCAGGAGGGCATGTCCTCGGGCACCGGCATGAGCGTGGTCACCACCATGGGCTATTCCGGCATCCTCGTGGCGCCGTCCGCAATCGGCTTCGTTGCCGAGCATTCGAGCTTCGGGCCGATCTTCATTGCCATGTCCGGCCTGCTGATCGTCGTCCTGCTGATGGCCAACCTGGCTCACCGCGCCGAATTCGCGCCGAGCGCCGCGCCGGCCGAATAGCGCTTCAGTTCCTCGTGGAGGAAATCGGCCACACGACGTAAACGCACGCTGGTGCGCACATCACGGTGCATCGCCAGCCACACCGGCAGCGCCGGCAATTGTAGTCCAGGCAGGACCTTCTCCACCAGTGGATCACGGTCGGCCAGCGGTTCCTGGCCAAATCCAATGCCGTTTCCGGCCCGTATCGCTTCCCACAAAACGATCTGGTTGTCGGCCCTGAAGCGAAAGGCGCTGCGGCCTATCGAGACCCCGAACTGGGCAAAGCCCCTGATGATTTCGTCGCTGCGGTCGAAGCCGATCAGATCATGTTCGGCAAGGTCATGGGGCGTGCGTGGCCGGCCGCGACGGTCGAGATAGGATTTTGCCGCGCAGGCGCAGAGCGCAATATCGCAGACCTTGCGCGCCACCAACTCGTTCTGCGCCGGCTTGACCATGCGAATGGCGATGTCGGCGTCACGGCGCAGCAGGTTCTCGACCTGGTTCGACGCGACGATCTCGACCTCGATGCCGGGCTCCTCGATGCCGAGCAGCGCCGTCATCTCCGGCAGTACATAGGCGGCCACCACCTCGCTGGCGGCGATGCGCACCGTACCCTGGATCGCCTCGACGGATCCCAGCGCCAGGAGTGAGAACGCGCTCGCCTGTTCGCTGACGGCCCTGCCGCGCTCGAACAGCGTGCTGCCCGCTTCCGTCAGTGCATAGCCGCGCCGCCCGCGCCGGAAGAGCGTTACGCCCAGCACCTGCTCCAGCTCCGAGATATGGCGGCCAAGTGTCGGCTGGCTCGCGGAGAGTTTTCGCGCGGCGGCCGACAGGCTGCCGGTTTCGGCAACCGTGACGAAACTCTTGATCAGGTTCCAATCGATGTCAGTCATTCATTTATGAATATCAAACGCTCATTCCTAGTCAATTTCTATTCGCGTTAGAAGCGACGATATTCCGACTGCAAACCAATCAGACCAGACCCAATCAGGAGCACGCAACATGACCAGGATCGCAATTCTCGGTGCCAACGGCCGGCTTGGCCGCGTGGTCGCAAAGGCTTTCATCGACGCCGGCTATGACGTCCGCGCCATTACACGCGGCGGCAAGGTGCCGGCGGAACTCAAGGGCGCGACGGCCGCCGCCGGTGACGCACTCGACCGTGATGCCCTCATCCGCGCCACTGCAGGCGTCGACATCATCTTCAACGGCCTCAATCCGATCTACACCGACTGGGGCAAGTGCCTGCCGATGGCCGAGAACGTCATGGCGGCCTGCCATGCGAACGGGGCGCTGCATCTCTTCCCCGGCACCGTCTACAATTACGGCTCGCCAATGCCGGCCGTGATCACCGAGGATACGCCGTTCCATCCGACGACGGAAAAGGGCCGTATCCGCTGCGCCATGGAGGACCTGTTTCGCGCCGAGGCCGACGCCGGCCGCGTCCGCACCATTCTCCTTCGGGCCGGCGATTTCTTCGGCGGCACCGGCAGCGGGTCGTGGTTCGACCTGGTCGTCGCGGCCAAGATCAGCAAGGGCATCTACACCGCGCCTGGCCCGGCCGATCTCGTGCATGAATGGGCCTATTTGCCTGACTTCGCCGTAGGCTTCGTCGCGCTGGCCAAGAATCTCGACAAGCTCGGTTTCTATGAGGCTCTGAACTTTCCGGGCCACGCGGTCACCGATCTGGAGATCAGGGCCGCCGCCGAGAGGGCTGTCGGCCGTCCGCTCAAGATGACCTCAATGCCCTGGTGGGTGCTGCGCGCCGGCAGCCCGTTCGTGGCGATGTGGCGCGAGATCGTCTCGATGTCCTACCTGCGCTTCGAGCGCCACCAACTGGCCTCGACACGGCTGGAAGGCATCATCGGCGAGATCCCGCACACGCCGCTGGATCGAGCTGTTCGGGAAGCCCTTGAAGACATAGGCGTCATAACGCTGGCGCACGCCTCCAGGGCCGCGTGACCTCAACAGCGACCGGCATGGTGATCATGGCCATGCCCGTTGCTGTTTCCCGGCCCAACGCAACCTTCAAAGCCGCCCAAGCACCAGCAGGATGAGAAGCAGGACCAATACCGCTCCGACCACTCCCGATGGCCCATAGCCCCAGGACCGCGAGTGCGGCCATGCCGGCACGGCACCAATCAGGAGAAGGATCAGGATGATGACGAGGATTGTGGTGATCGGCATCGAACGCTTCCCCCGCGGTGAGATTCCCGGCAACAATGCGAAAGGCCGCCCGGTTGTTCCGGGCGGCCTTTCGTCATCGATCGGAGGCAGGTTCTATTCGGCGGCCTTGGTGAACGCCGCTGCCGGCTCGACACCGCGTCCCGGCGTTTCGGTCGATGCCGCGCCGTCCTTGCCGCGCCGGAACAGCCGGCTGAACCAGCCGCGCCGTGCGCCTGGCTTCACCTTGGCGCGGGTGAACACCATCAGCATCGACGGCGTCACCACCAGCGTGAGGATCGTGGCGAAGGACAGGCCGAAGACGATCGCGGAGGACAGCGAAATCCACCACTGCGTCGACGGCGCGTTGATCGTCGTCTCGTGATGGAAGATTTCGAGACCCAGACCGAAGGCAATCGGCAGGACACCGAGGATCGCCGACACCGCCGTCAGCACCACCGGCCGGGCGCGTTCCCGGCAGGTCTGCAGCACCGCGTCCATCTTGTCCCAGCCCTCCTCGCGCAGCCGGTCGTAGGTGTCGATCAAGACGATGTTGTTGTTCACCACCACGCCGGCCAGCGCTATGACGCCAATGCCCGACATGACGATGCCGAACGTCTCACCTGTTATCAGCAACCCCAGGAAGACGCCGATTGTCGCCATGACCACGCAGGACAGCACAAGCCATACGCTGGTGAACTTGTTGAACTGCGCCAGAAGCACGAGGAAGATCAGGAAGATCGCCGCGCCGAAAGCCTTGCCGAGGAACGCGCTGGCCTCCGCGCTGTCTTCGTTCGAACCGGCAAGCTTCCAGCGTATGCCGCTGCCGAGGTTCATGTCGGCGACGGCCTTCGTGACCTCCTGCTGGACGGCCGCGACCTGCGCGCCGGCCGCGACATTGGCCTGCACCACCACCGTGCGGGCGCCGTCGATGCGGTTGAGGGTGCCGACGCTCGGCTTGGCCTTGCGGACCACGAAATTCGAGATCGGCACCGACCCTTGCGAGGTCTGGACGCGCAACTCGTCGAGCGTCGACAGGGTGCGCCGGTCCTCCGGCAGCCGTAGCCTTATATCCACCGCCTTGTCGGCGCCGGCAGGGCGATATTCACTGAGCTTCAGCCCGTTGGTCACCAGTTGAACCACGGTTCCCACCGAGGTCGGACTGATGCCGTATTGCGCTGCCTTGGCACGGTCGACCTCGATTGCCCAGTCGACGCCGGGCGGCGGCAGGCCGTCGGAGATGTCGATGACATCCGGCACCTTGGCGATGCGCGCCGCAACCGCGCGTGCCTTGTCTTCAAGGCCCTTCGGGTCTACCGCGGAAAGCCTGATCTGGATCGGCTTGCCGGTCGGCGGGCCGGCTTCAGGCACCCGCACTTCAACATCGACACCGGGAATTCCGGCCATGACGCCGCGAAGATCGTTGAGGATCTGATTGGCGGACTTGCGCTCGCGCCAGTCGACGAACTCGTACTGGATGACACCGACGACATCCTCGGGAACATCGCCGCCGCCGCCCTGCGTCTTGCCGACACGGGTGTAGACCGATTTGACTCCGGGCCAGCCGAGCAGCCTGTTCTCCGCCGTCTTGGTCGCCGCATCCATTTCGGCCAGCGAAAGGTTGCCGCGGGCATGTACATAGAGAAGGCCGTAATCGGGTTCGACGCTCGGGAAGAACTCGACGCCGGCACCGTATTTCGAATAGGCGAAACCGATACCGAACAGCAGCGTGACCGTGAGCACGAGCACGGTGATGGGGAACCGCACCGCCTGCTTGACAACAGCCATGTACCAGCCGTCGCGATTGCCGTCGTCATGATGCTGCGGCGCCTTGGCGAAGATCGCCCCCAGCGTCGGCGCGAACACCAGCGCATAGAGCATCGAGGCCGACAGCGTGACGATCAGCGTGATCGGCATGTACTTCATGAAGTCGCCGATGATGCCCGGCCAGAACAGCAGCGGCGAGAAGGCGGCAATGCGCGTCATCGTCGCGGCGATGACCGGGCCGGCCATGCGCTTGGCGGCAAGCGCGAAGGCTTCCTCCTTCGGCATGCCCTCGCTCATGCGCCGTTCGGCGAACTCGGTGACGATGATGGCGTCGTCGACCAGCATGCCGACCGCCAGGATGAGGCTGAACAGCACGATCATGTTGATCGTGTAGCCCATCATGGCCAGGAGCAGGATGCCGATCAGGAATGACGAGGGAATAGCGAGGCCAATGAGTAGCGAGGCCCGGCCCGACAACGCGTAGAGGATGACGATAAACACCAGGATGACGGCGATCATCACATGGTTCTGCAGGTCGCCCAGCAGCTGGTTGACGAAGACCGACTTGTCCTGCGTGTAGGTGACGTTCATGCCTTCCGGCATCGTCTTCACAAAAGCGTCGGACACTGCCCGCACCTTGGTCAGCGTATCGATCAGATTGGCGCCGATGCGCTTCTTGACTTCGATGGCGATGGCCGGCTTGCCGTTCAGCCGCGTGATCGTCGTGGCATCGGCGAAGGTCGACCGGATCGTCGCGATATCCTTGGCTTGGACCACCGCATTGGGACCGGCGACCACCGGCAGGGCCGCCACGTCCTCCGGTGTTTCGATCAGCGACGGCACCTTAACCGCGTATTTGCCCTGGGAACCCTCGATGTTGCCGGCAGCGACGAGGCTGTTGGAAGCGCTTACGGCGCCGATCAACTGATCGAGCTGCAGGCCGTACGACGACAGCTTCATCGGATCGATGACGACTTCGACGAGGTCGTCGCGCGAGCCCTGAAGCGAACCCTCGAGGACGCCTGGCACTTCCTCGATCCGGTCACGCAGCTCACGCGCCGCGGTGGCCAGCACGCGCTCGGGCAATTCGCCCGACAGCGTGACGACAAGCACGGGAAATTCGGAGATGTTGACTTCGGTGACGACAGGCTCCTCGGCCGCCTGCGGCAGGTCGGCCTTGCCGTCCTGCACCTTGCTGCGCGTGTCCTGCAAGGCGGTCGCCAGATTGGTCTGCGGCTGGAACTCGACCAGCACATAGCCGCCGCCCTGGAAGGCGGCCGAACGCATCTCCTTGAGCCCTTTCAGGCTCTTCAGCTTGCTTTCCATTGGCCGCAGCAGCAGCCGCTCCGAATCCTCGGGCGAAATGCCCTGGTAGATCAGGCTGACATACATCATCGGAATCGGAACGTCCGGTTCCGCTTCCTTCGGCGTCGACTGATAGGCGAGCGCGCCCGCGATCAGCAGGAAGATCAGCACCGAGATGGTCAGGCGCGCATTGTTGATTGCGAGTTTGACGATATCCATGAATTTGCCTGCTATGAACCTTGGGGGGCTGCACGGCAGCCGGTTTCGTCGCCTCGGAACCTTCTTAGGTCCGGATCAACGGACCTACTGTGTGCCGGCGGTGGCTTCGCCCAGCAGCTTCTTGATGGTCGCCTGGTCGGCATCGACGGCCTTGACCATCTCGCCTTCCTTCACGAGTTCCTGGCCGGCAACGATAATGCGTGCCTCGGCCGGGATGCCGCCCAGCACGAGACCGGTCGGCGTGTCGTCGACGAGGTCGATCGGGAAGAACACCACCTTGTTGTCCTTGTCGACCGCGCGAATGCCGAGGTCGCCCTTGTCGCCCAGCGTCACCACCGAGCGCGGCAGCAAGATCGCGTCCGTCGGCAATGCGCTGAGCGCGATCTCGGCGGTCATGCCGGCGGGAATTGTGCCGTCCGGGTTGGGGATCGCGATCTCGACCCGGAACGTGCGGGTCGCCGAGGATGCATCCCGGCTGATGTATCGCACGGTGCCCTTGACCGTCTGGTCATTGACCATGCGGACATCGGCTTCATCGCCGATCTTGACATAACGCAGATCGCGCTCGCTGATCTCGCCACGGGCGATCACCGGATCGAGCTTGAGAATGGTCGCCACCTCGCCGCCCTGCATGACGGAACTGCCGAGTTCCACCGGCACACGGTCGATGACGCCATCGAACGGCGCCTTGACCTCATTGCGGTCGAGCTCGGCCTGCGCGGTGTCCAGCTGGGATTGCGCCAGGGTCAGGTTGGAGCGGGCGGTGTCGAGCTGCAGCTTTGGCAGATTGCCTGTCTTGGCCAGCCGCTCCGAGGCATCGAGCTCAGCCTGGCGCTGGGCCACCAACTGCTTGGCGTTGTTTACCATCGAGATCTTTTCCTCGGCGGCGAGCATGAGCACCAGATCGCCTGTCTTGACGTGATCGCCTTGCTTGACCGGCAGCTTTTCGATGACGCCACCGACGCGTGTGGCAAGCACGGCGCGCTTGTCGGCTTCGGTCAGTCCGGAAATGCGGATGGCTCGCGCATAGGTCTTGCGCGGAGGCATCACCACGGCGACGGTGCGCAGTGGCGCCTTCGACTCGGCTTCCCCTGTCTTCGGCTTGCTCGCATCCGGCGTCTTGCCTTGCTCGACCTCAGCGGCCTTGGCCTTGTTCGCCGCCACGCTGCCGACGGACGAAAACTCGCCTGTCAGCATCCATGCGGCGAAGCCGACAAGCACGACAACAGCGGCAAGCTTGTGAAACCTGATTCTCGGCATCGTCATTTTTCCATTGCGCGGGGTTCGGCCAGACCGTGTCCAACAACTGCCGCGTCTTCCAAAGTCAGGCGCGTCGCCGATATGGGTGCGCGCCAAGCCAGGTTCAATTTGCCGTGATCGGCGAAGCGCGCTTCTACATCAAAGTTGCACTGCGATATAGCTGCAAAGTTGCGAGAACATTGCGCCGCCGGCCAGGACTGGCCCGCCGGGGTCAATTCTTAGGCGGCTGCCAAATGGTTCGTCGCGAGCGTGACGCCGACATACGAACTGCCTTCGGCATCCAGCCGGCTCAATCCGTTCTGTCGTCGTGGAGGCTTCGCGGAAGCCTTCCAGGTGCCGCTACCCATTGCAGCCTGGTTCGTTGATCCTCGGCCGGATTTCGTAGGGAGCTTCCCAAACCAGGCCATGCCGGACGCAACAAGGTCTCGCCCAGCGGCGCGCGTCGGATCGGCCAATACTATGTAATTGCTATAAATTTCGGATCAGGCGATCCAGTCCGGATTGCGTCGGATTGACGGCAACCGACATGCCTTCCGTCGAAGAGGTGAATGACGACAGCACCGCAATGCGCACCTGCATCGACTCCCAGGGTCATGGGTGGCATGGCAGCCAGCGTCATGCCTCGATGACACCCCGGACAAACCGGGCCGCGCTCCGGCAGGTTCATTCGTCGCGCCAGCGATCCGAGATGACGGCGTCTGCCTGGCCTTGCTGTCGCTAGAAGCGATTCCGAGACAGGGTGGCAACAGGCGTCAGCATGATTTGCAACTTTTCCTGGCCGACGTCACCTCTGCCCGCGTCAAGCCTCATGCCTGCCGTCTTACCACCTCGGGTTTCAGCCGCGCCGCAAGGAACTCCTTGACCCGCCTGCCCGGCGCCGGGCCACGCACCGGCTTGAAGCCGTCATCAAGCTGGCCAGAGAGATCGAGCGTCGCCGTCTTCCCCACCGCGTCGTAATTCTCCTCCAGCCAATCGCTTGCGGCGGTGCGACCGAGATCGCGCAGATAGGCCAGGAACGCCCACTCGGCATTGACCTTGGACGACGCCGAAAGATCCTTGAACGCCTCGTCGGCATCGATGCGGTGCATGCGGATGTCGCGGTATTCGCCATGTGGCAGGCGGCCGGCGGCGATCAGTTCCTTGACGAAGGCGATCGAGCGGAATTCGCGCAGCAGTCCGGCATTGAAAGTGATCTCGTCAATCCGGTTCTGGATCTCGTTGGCGCTTTTCGGCGTTCCCTCGCGCACCACGGGATTGATCTGCACCAGAAGCACATCCTCGGTCGCGCTCGCCTTGAAGAACGGGTACAGCGCGGGATTGCCGCCATAGCCGCCATCCCAGTAGGGAACGCCCTTGATCTCGACCGCGCGGAACAATTGCGGCAGGCAGGCCGACGCCATCACCGTATCGAGATCGATCTCGCCATCGGAAAAGACCCGCAACTGCCCGGTCTCGACATTGGTGGCCGAGATGAACAGTTCGATCGATGTGCAGGCGCGCACATTGTCGAAATTGATCTCCCTGGCGACCACGTCGCGCAACGGATTGAGGCCAAGCGGATTGGCGACATAGGGCGAGAACACGCGCGACATGGTGTCGAAGAACAAATAGCCCGGCGTGTTCTCGATCGACCAGTTGCCCCAGGCGACATCCCACGGCATGCGCTGTACCGGGCTGAACCGGCCCTTGGCCGCCACCGCGCGCCAGAAATCGTCGAGCTTCCGTCTGGCGCCCTCAACCCCGCCTCGGACGAAGCCGTCGGCCAGCGCCACCGCGTTCATGGCACCGGCACTGGTGCCGGAAACCGCTGCTATGTCGAGCCGCCCGTCCTCCAGCAGCCGGTCGAGCACGCCCCAGGAAAAGGCCCCGTGCGAGCCTCCGCCCTGCAACGCGACATTGATCTTCTTGGTCTCCTCCGCCTTGCCGTCTTTCGTCATGGCGTCGTCCTTTATCTGTCGAGCTCTCTGCTTGAGCCGCTCATCGCTCCGCTTGCGAAACCGGTCCGGGTAAGTTTGAAGAAATCTCAGGCCTCACTGGGCGGTCCAACCGCCATCGACCGATATATGCGTGCCGTTGACCTGTGCCGCCGCGTCCGAGCACAGGTACACCGCCGCCGCCGCGACCTGATCCACCGTCACGAATTCCTTGGTCGGCTGCTTTTCGAGCATGACCTCTCGCACAACCGTCTCGCGGTCCATCTTGTTGGCCTTCATCTGGTCGGGGATCTGCGCCTCGACCAGCGGCGTCAGCACGTAGCCGGGACAGATGGCATTGCAGGTGATCCTCTCGCGCGCAAGCTCGAGCGCGACGGTCTTGGTCAATCCCATGATGCCATGCTTGGCCGAGACATAGGCCGATTTGAATGGCGACGCGACCAGGCCGTGCGCCGACGCGATATTGACGATCCGCCCGCCGCCGGCCTGTTTCATCAGCGGGATCGCCGCCGCGATGGTGTGGAACGCCGACGACAGGTTGATGGCGATGATCGCATCCCACTTCTCGGTCGGGAAATCCTCCACCGGCGCGACATGCTGGATGCCGGCATTATTGACGAGAATGTCGACCGTGCCGAAGACCTCCGCCGCCTTGGCGATCAACGCCCGGCACTCGGCCGGCTTCGACATGTCGGCCTTGATATAGGCGGTCTTGAAGCCATGCTGTCTGGCGATCGCATCGGCGATGGCATGGTCATCGGCCGTATCGGAGAAGGAATTGACGACCACATGGTGGCCTTGGGCCGCCAGCGCATGCGCAATGGCCAGTCCGATACCCGAGGTGGAACCGGTGACTACAGCTGTTTTTCTGGCGATCAAGGCAGAGCCCCTTTGCGGCGCGAGCAGACATAGATGTTGCAGTGCAGCATATATGCCCTGTACGCCGCGAAAACAGCCGTACCGCTGGGTAATGACGTGAAATTTTCGTTATCGGGAGTGCCCCGCGCCCTGTTCACGAAAGCCGGAAATCTCCGACCATCGTGTCCAGGGGCGGCTGCGTCCGTCCGCCCAAGCCCTCACCTCTCAAGGATCGAGGAACGTGTAGCGTCAGGCGACAAGATCCGGCACCGGTCCGACATAGCGCGACTGCGGACGGATCAATCGGCCGGTCACCTGCTGCTCTCGCGCATGCGCAATCCAGCCGGCGACACGCCCGGCTGCGAAGACATTGCTGAACGCCTCCTTCGGGAAACCGGCGGCCTCCAGCAGCAGTGCGGTGTAGAACTCGACATTGGTCTGCAGTGAGCGGGACGGCTTGGCAACGCGAAGCACGTCGAGCGCCGCTTGCTCGACTTTTTCAGCGAAAGCCAGCCGGCGACCGGTCTCGCCCTCGTTGCCAAGCTGGCGCACGACCGTCTTCAGCACGTCCGCGCGTGGATCACGCACCCGATAGATGCGATGGCCGAACCCCATGATGCGCTCGCCTCCGGCGACTTTGTCGCGCAGCCAGCCGGCCGCGTCGCCATGCGCCGCGATCGCGTCGAGCATCTCGATCACCGGTCCGGGCGCACCGCCATGCAGCGGTCCCTTCAGCGCCCCGAGGCCAGCGAGGATGGACGATGTGAGCCCGGCCTGCGTCGAGGCGACCACACGTGTCGCGAAGGTCGAAGCGTTGAGTCCGTGATCGCAGACGGTGACCAGATAGGTGTCGAGTGCCTTCGCCAATGCCGGCGTGGCAGAGGTACCGTTCAGCATCCTCAACATGTCACCGGCATGATCGGCTCGCATGTCCGGCGCCACCGGCCGCGCGCCACGCTGCAGGCGCAGCAAGGCCGGCGTCAACACCGCGGGGGCGGCGATCAGCCGGAGCGCGTCCTCCAGCGTGTCGCCATCCGGCAGGAATGCCATGCCGGCGCGCATGGCGCCGTAGATATCCAGTGAAACCAGCGATGGGAGTATCGGCTCAAGCCGGGTGAACACCTCGCCACGCGCCCGGCCGATCTTTTCGGCCAGCACCGCGTCGCTCTCAAGGTCGTCGAAAAAGCCGTCCAGCAGCAACCGGACCACCTGGCAAAAGCTCCAGCGGCCAGCAACTTCCGGAAGCGAATGACCTCGGATCGTCAGGCGACCGCCAAGACCGTCGACATCGGAAAGTACGGTCTCCGCAGCCACCACATCATCGAGCCCGTTTGCCATAGCTGTCTCCTTGAATGATTTCGGGATCGGAGATAAGGCTGGGCAATCAATTCATCAATCTTGATCAATATAATCAATATCCAGGGCCAACATGTCGGAGTGGCTGTCACGGGAAGAAGCGCTGGCAAGGCTCAAGGTGCGGGCGCAGACGCTTTATGCCTATGTCAGCCGCGGGCATATCGGCATGCGGCCGGACGAGGAAGATCCCCGCCGCAGCCAATATCGTGCCGACGACATCGCGGCGTTGGCGACGCGCCGGGCGCGCGGGCGACGCCCTTCGGCCATTGCCGAAAGTGCGATCGCCTGGGGTGAACCCGCGATCGCCACCTCCATCTCGACCATCCTGCATGGCCACCTCGTCTATCGAGGTCAGGACGCTGTCGCGCTTTCCCATGAGGCCACGCTGGAAGAAACGGCTGGCGTCCTTTGGGCAATGCCAAACCCTGTGCGCTTCCGGTCGCAGCCGACGGATACGCCGCATCAAAGCGGCCGATCGGCTGCCTTTGCGCAACTTGCCTCGCTTGCCGGCGAGGGCCGTACGTCCCTCGGACGCAGTCCCGCCTCTCTCTATGGCGATGCGGCTCACGCGGTTGGGGCGCTGGCTTGCGCACTCGGTGCCGTGCCCGGAACGGATGCCGTGCACAGCCGCCTGGCGCGGGGCTGGTCCGTCGATGAAACGGGCGCGCGGACGATCCGTCGCGCCCTTGTCCTGCTCGCCGATCACGAGCTGAACGCATCGACCTTTGCCGCGCGTGTGGCGGCCTCGACCGGCGCGCCGGTCGAGGCCTGCCTGCTCGCGGGGTTATCGGCGCTCGCGGGCCCGCGCCATGGCGGCGCCGCCGAAGCCGTGATGCAACTGGCAGATGATGCCGCCCGGCATGGGGCCGATAAAGCGATCCGGCGCTGGCTCGATCATGACCGGCCGCTGCCGGGGTTTGGCCATCCGCTCTATCCCGACGGTGATCCGCGAGCAGCCGCGCTGCTCCCCACGATTGATGACGACATCATCCTGTCGTCCCTGCGCGACGCCGCCTTCGCAGCAACAGGCATGCGTCCCAATGTCGACTTTGCCCTGGCCGCGCTGACACGCAGCCTCCGGTTGCCATCCGACGCGCCATTCCGCCTGTTCGCGCTCGGCCGCGGCGTCGGCTGGGCCGCACATGCCGTCGAACAGATAACGAGTGGAAGCCTGATCAGGCCGCGCGGACGCTATGAGGGATTGCTGCCATAGCGGCCTGCCCAGCCGGCAGGCCGGTTTTGTAGGCGGTCAGACTTCACGACATGGTGTCGAGCTTGCGCTGCATGGCGGCGATCTGATCCTTCAGTTCCTGCAGGTCGTCGGACTTCTCCGTCGTTTCCTTCCTCGCAGGCTCGGCCGGGGCCGCGGCGGCGCCGTTCGAGCCGGCAGGCGGGAACGGTGTGAACAAGCGCATCGCGTTCTGGAACATTTCCATGTTGCGGCGGGTCTGCTCCTCCAGCGCCTTGATCGGCGTGGTGATCTTCATCATGTCCAGTGGCGACTTGCCGATCGCCCCCTTCATCTGCTCGCGGAAGCGCTCCTGCTCCTTGGAAAAGGCGATCATCGACTGTTCGAGGAAGCTCGGCACGATCATCTGCATCTGGTCGCCATAGAAGGCGATCAACTGGCGCAGGAACGGGATCGGCAGCATGTTCTGCCCATCCTTGTTCTCGAGTTCGAAGATGATCTGCGTCAGCACGGGATGGGTGATGTCGTCGCCGGTCTTGGCATCCTGGACGGTGAACTCCTCGCCCTTCTTGACCATCTCGGCGAGGTCCTCCAGCGTCACATAGGTGCTGGTCCCCGTATTATAGAGGCGGCGATTGGCGTATTTCTTGATAATGATCGGATCGTCTTTCGCGGCCATCTGCATCCTCCCGGGGACACCGGCATGCCTGAGTAAGCCGCCGGTAACGATTGTGCCTTTTTTTGAGGATATGCGCAAAAGCGTCATAATTCCAAGCAGTTTGTGCAGTGCGGGATTATATATTGCTGCATAGCAGGCGAAATATGTTGCGCAGCAATGCACGGACTGCTGGGGAGGCGATGCGTGGCCTGCTTGCGGCGCATGGGCGCCATGCCCATTTCCGGTTTGACTTGGGTTCTGGAAAGGGCAAGAAAAGTCCTCAACGACAGAACGTCAGCTTGAAGTCTGGAGAAGAAAATGTCCGCTTCCATCGTCATTGCCAGTGCCGCGCGCACGGCCGTCGGTTCCTTCAACGGCGCCTTCGCCGCCACCCCCGCTCATGAACTCGGTGCCGTCGTCATCAAGGAATTGCTGTCGCGTGCAGGTGTCGAGGCCGCCGAAGTCGACGAGGTTATCCTCGGCCAGGTGCTGACCGCGGCCCAGGGACAGAACCCGGCCCGCCAGGCATCGATCATTGCCGGCCTGCCCAAGGAAACCACGGCATGGGGCCTCAACCAGGTCTGCGGCTCCGGCCTGCGCGCCATTGCCCTGGGCATGCAGCAGATCGCAACCGGCGACGCCAAGGTGATCATTGCCGGCGGTCAGGAATCGATGTCGCTTTCGCCGCATGCCGAGCATCTGCGCGCCGGCGTCAAGATGGGCGACTACAAGATGATCGACACCATGATCAAGGACGGTCTGTGGGATGCCTTCAACGGCTATCACATGGGCAACACCGCCGAAAACGTCGCACGCCAGTTCCAGATTACCCGCGACGACCAGGACCAGTTCGCGCTGGCTTCGCAAAACAAGGCAGAGGTCGCGCAGAAGGCCGGCAAGTTCAAGGACGAGATCGTCGCCTTCACCATCAAGGGCAAGAAGGGCGACACCATTGTCGACCAGGACGAATACATCCGCCACGGCGCCACGATCGATGCCATGACCAAGCTGAAGCCGGCCTTCGACAAGGACGGCACGGTGACCGCCGCCAACGCCTCCGGCATCAATGATGGCGCGGCCGGCGCGCTGCTGATGAGCGAAGCCGAAGCTGCCAGGCGCGGCATCGCCCCGCTGGCGCGCATCGTTTCCTGGGCAACGGCTGGCGTCGATCCGGCGATCATGGGCACCGGCCCCATCCCGGCCTCGCGCAAGGCCCTGGAGAAAGCCGGCTGGTCGGCTGGCGATCTCGACCTGGTCGAAGCCAACGAGGCCTTTGCGGCCCAGGCCTGCGCCGTCAACAAGGACATGGGCTGGGATCCATCGATCGTCAACGTCAATGGCGGCGCGATCGCAATCGGCCACCCGATCGGCGCATCGGGCGCGCGCATCTTCAACACGCTGGTCTACGAGATGCGCCGACGTGGCGCCAAGAAGGGGCTCGCCACCCTATGCATCGGCGGCGGCATGGGCGTCGCCATGTGCATCGAAGCACTCTGAGGAGATCACGGACCGGGCGGCGAAAGCCGCCCGTTTCATATCCAGTGCCTGCCAAGCCCGAAAACAGGGCGATATCAAAAGGGGAAATGCATGAGCAAGGTAGCAATCGTCACGGGCGGATCACGCGGCATTGGCGCCGCCATCTCGATCGCATTGAAGAACGCCGGCTACTCGGTTGCCGCCAACTACGCGGGCAATGACGCGGCCGCGGCGAAGTTCAAGGCTGAAACGGGCATCCCCGTCTATAAATGGTCGGTTGCCGACTATGATGCCTGCGCCGCCGGCATCAAGCAGATCGAGGCCGATCTCGGCCCGGTCTCGGTGCTGGTCAACAATGCCGGCATCACCCGCGACGCCATGTTCCACAAATTGACGCGCGAGCAGTGGAAAGAGGTCATCGATACCAATCTTTCGGGCGTCTTCAACATGACGCATCCGCTGTGGAGCGGCATGCGCGACCGCAAGTTCGGCCGCGTCATCACCATCTCCTCGATCAACGGCCAGAAGGGCCAGGCGGGCCAGGTCAACTATTCCGCCGCCAAGGCCGGCGATATCGGCTTTTCGAAGGCCCTTGCCCAGGAAGGCGCGCGCGCGGGCATCACCGTCAACGTCATCTGCCCCGGCTATATCGCCACCGAAATGGTCAAGGCCATCGACGAGAAAGTGCTGAACGAGCGCATCATCCCGCAGATCCCGGTTGGCCGCCTCGGCGAGCCCGAAGAGATCGCGCGTTGCGTGGTGTTCCTTGCCTCGGAAGATGCCGGCTTCATCACCGGCTCGACCCTCACCGCCAATGGCGGCCAGTATTTCGCCTGACATGACGCTCGGCTGAAGGTCTCGGACTTTGGAAAAAGCGGGCACGAGTCCCGCTTTTTCTTCAAGGCCGCCTCCCACGCATCAGCTTCAAAGCCCGGTGGTCCGGTCCGGCACGGAAAGATTAACGGCGACCCCGCCGGCGAACGGAGATAGGCTGCGCAACCTGTGGATTGTCGGTGGAAAACCTGTTCACAACACAAGATGTTGAGGTGAACAAAACATGAAAATCGCTGTTTCGCCGATTCGTCGCCATTTCGTTCCGCCTTTGATCGGAAGGTTAACGATGGAGTGGGAAAAAGCACGAAAACCGGTTAAGACAAATTAAGAAAGATCAACAATTTCATAACCTTGGACAAAGCCGATCGGGCAGGCCGGATCGCTTCCGGGCAATAGTTAACGATGGTGCTCGCCCTGCATGAAACGGGCCAGTTCGGCGATTCAGCATGTGGTAAGAGTCACTGTTTAGAAATCCATATATAGCCGTGAACAAAACCTGAATCTCACCGAGTCAGCGATTCGTCGCTGATTCGTTCCAGACTCGTTCCAACTGTTAATCACAGCTGGAACGAATGCGAGATCGGCGCCTCGGGGCGGGCGTTCGGAACATTCCGCTTTCGCTTCGCGCACGAAATCCCTATGTGTCGCCTGTCACACGCGCCATTCAGGGCGCGCTCCCGACAACGAGAGGCGAGAAAGCCTTATTTCCAGGTCGATGAACATCCAACAAAAACACACCGAGCCGCTGATCCTGTCGGGCCGTGACGTGACCGCCGTGCTTGGGCCGACCAACACCGGCAAGACGCATCTGGCCATCGAACGCATGGTGGCGCACGAGACCGGCGTCATCGGCCTGCCGCTCCGGCTGCTGGCGCGGGAAGTCTACACGCGCGTCTGCGAAAAGGTCGGTGCCCACAAGGTCGCGCTCATCACCGGCGAGGAAAAGATCCAGCCGCCAGGCGCCAGATATTCGGTCTGCACCGTCGAGGCCATGCCGCGCGAGACCGACGCCGCCTTCGTCGCCATCGACGAGGTGCAGCTTGCCGGCGATCTAGAGCGCGGCCACATCTTCACCGATCGCATCCTGCATCTGCGCGGCCGCCAGGAAACGCTGCTTCTGGGCGCGGCCACCATGCACGGTATTCTCCAGCGCCTCTTGAAGGGCGTCTCGGTGGTGACGCGGCCACGCCTGTCGCATCTCGCCTATGCCGGCTCGAAGAAATTGACCCGCCTGCCGCGGCGCACCGCGATCGTCGCCTTCTCCGCCGACGAGGTCTATGCCATCGCCGAACTGATCCGCCGCCAGCAGGGCGGCGCGGCCGTCGTGCTCGGAGCGCTGAGCCCTCGCACCCGCAACGCGCAGGTGGCGCTGTTCCAGTCGGGCGATGTCGACTATCTCGTCGCCACCGACGCCATCGGCATGGGGCTCAACCTCGATCTCGACCACGTCGCCTTCGCCCAGAACCGCAAGTTCGACGGCTATCAGTATCGCAATCTGACGGCGGCCGAGCTTGGCCAGATCGCCGGCCGCGCCGGCCGGCACCTGCGCGACGGCACCTTTGGCGTCACCGGCCAGGTCGACCCGCTCGACGAAGAGCTGGTCAAGCGCATCGAGAGCCATGATTTCGATCCGGTGAAGGTGCTGCAGTGGCGCACCGCCCATTTCGATTTCGCCAGCCTCGATGCCCTGAAGCGCTCGATCGAGACCAACGCACCTGTCGAGGGCCTCACTCGCGCGTTGCCGGCGGTGGATGCGCAGGCGCTCGAATATCTGTCGCGCGACGAGGACATCCGCGCTCTCGCCACCGATCCCGGGCGCGTGGCTCTTCTTTGGGAAGCCTGCGCCCTGCCCGACTACAGGAAGATCGCGCCGGCGCAGCACGCCGACCTCATCGCATCGATCTACATGGACCTCGCCAAGCGTGGCCATGTCGACGAGAACTACATGGCCGAGCAGGTTCGCCGCGCCGACACCACCGAGGGCGATATCGACACGCTCTCCCACCGCATTGCCCAGATCCGCACCTGGACATTTGTGTCGAACCGGCCGGGCTGGCTGGCCGATCAGGCACACTGGCGGGAAAAGACGCGCGAAATCGAAGACAGATTGTCGGATGCGTTGCATGAGCGGTTGACGAAACGCTTCGTAGACCGCAGGACTTCCGTCCTCATGCGGCGCCTTAGAGAAAATACCATGCCCGAAGCCGAAATTAGTTCTACCGGAACCGTCCTTGTCGAAGGCCATCATGTTGGCGAGTTGCAGGGGTTCCGCTTCACCGCCGACCAAAGCGCCGGCGGCGAAGACGCCAAGGCCGTGCGCACGGCCGCGCAAAAAGCGTTGGCCGCGGAATTCGAGGCGCGCGCCGAACGCTTCGGCGCCTGCGCCAATGGCGACATCGCGCTTGGCTCGGACGGTACGCTGCGCTGGATCGGCGCGCCGATCGGCACTCTGGTCTCGGGCGAGGATCCGCTTAAGCCGCGCCTGGTGCTGCTGGCCGACGAACAACTGACCGGCCCGGCGCGCGACAAGGTCGCCGCGCGTGCCGAGCGTTTCGTCAACTTCCAGATCGAATCGCTGCTGAAGCCGCTGGTCGACCTCAAGAATGCCGAGCAGATCACCGGCATCGGCCGTGGCATTGCCTTCCAGCTGGTCGAACAGTTCGGCCTCATCAACCGCCGCGACATCGCCGACGAGATGAAGTCGCTCGATCAGGAAGGTCGCGCCGCACTTCGCCGTCTTGGCGTGCGCTTCGGCGCCTACCACATCTTCGTGCCCGCTTTGATCAAGCCGGCGCCTGCAGGGCTGGTGACGCTGCTGTGGGCGTTGAAGAATGACGGCAAGGACAAGCCCGGCTTTGGCGACGTGGTGCACGCGCTCGCCTCCGGCCGCACCTCGGTGGTCATCGATCCGGCCTTCGACAAGTCCTTCTACAAGCTTGCCGGATACCGCAATCTCGGCCGCCGCGCCGTGCGCGTGGACATTCTGGAGCGCCTGGCAGACCTGATCCGCCCGGCGACGAACTGGAAGCCCGGCCTCGGCCAGCGCCCCGACGGTGCCTATGACGGCCAATCCTTCATGGTGACGCCGCCGATGATGTCGATCCTGGGCGCCAATGCCGACGACATGGAAGAAATCCTGAAGGGCCTTGGCTACCGTGCCGAGCCGAAGCCCCCGGCCGAGGTCAAGGCACGGCTCGAAGCGCAGGACAATGCCGCGCGCGAAGCCGCGGCTGCGAAGCTGGCAGCGGAAGAGGCTGCCCGGGCTGAAAAGGCCAAGGCGGCAGAAGCAGCTGTCACCGACGCCGCCACCAACGCGGAGGCTTCGGCCGAAGGTTTGGAGCCGACCGTTGAGGCTCCCGTAGAAAATGCCGCCGAACCCATCGCGGAAGTGGCGGCAGAGCCTGTAGCGGAAGTGGCGGAAGAGCAAGCGCAAGCCACGCAAGAGGCTGCGGCGGACACCGCCGCCGACGTGCACGCTGAACCTGCGGCCGCTGCCGCGCCTGAGGCGGAGGCGGAAGCCGAGGCACTCGCACCGGCAGAGCCAAGTTCCGAGGCCGCGCCCGGAGTGGAAGCCGTTTCGGGCGCGATCTCCGTCGAACCTGAGGCGGCGGCCGGCGAGCCCGCTACGGAAGCTGAGGCGCCAAAGCCCATATTGTTGTGGCGGCAGGCCCGTTTCGATCAACGTCCGCGCCATCGCGAAGACAACCGCAGGAACAATCGCCCACGCAACGGCCAGGCCGCGCGCGGGCGCGGCGACGCATCGGCCGATGCGGGAGCAACCGGACAGCCGGCGGCTTCGCCCGGTGAGAGACCGGTTCGTGAGGGTCGTCGCGATCAGCGCGACGGCGCCGGCAAGCCGCGTTTCGACCGCTCGAAGTTCAAGCCCAAGCCGCAGGGTGAAGGTGGCGAGCCTCGCGAGGGCAAGCCACAGGGCGAACGTGCCGAGCGACGCGACAATCGGCCGGACTGGAAGGGCAGGCCCGATAACAAGGGTGGTCCACAGGGTGCAAAGCCTGTGTTCCAGCCGAAGCCGCGCGAGGAGCGTCCGGTGCGCTTCGATCCGGACTCCCCCTTCGCCAAGCTTGCCGCCTTGCGCGATCAGTTGAAGAAGTAGGCTGGCTCGCTTCGATGGTTGGTCCAATGGTCGCGAAAGACCGTCAACGCATCGACAAGTGGCTGTTCTTCTCGCGCGCCGTCAAATCTCGCTCGCTGGCTGCCAAACTCGCGGTGGCCGGCCGGGTTCGCATCAATCGCGACAAAGCAGCGCAGGCGTCCGACATGGTCAAGCCTGGCGATGTGCTGACCATCACGCTCGATCGGCGCATCTTTGTCTGGAAGGTTGTGAATACGGGGGTGCGGCGCGGCCCGGCCGAGGAGGCGCGCACGCTCTACGAGGATATGTCGCCACCGCCCGCACCCAAGGAAGAGAGCGTTCCAGACGCAATTCCCGCGCTGCGCGAGGCCGGCAGCGGTCGCCCGACCAAGAAGGAGCGGCGCCAGACCGACCGGTTGTTCGGCGAGGATTGAGCCATTCCGGCGCGCCCGGCGAGGCGGTCATATGGAATTGCATTCCGCAAACGCCGATATCAGCTGCGAAAGCCGCCCTTGCCAGCAGCGGGCAAAGGCGTTACCTCACGAAAAAAGCCCAGCGAAAATGGGACGTCCCGGAGCCGACCGATGACCTATGTCGTGACCGACAATTGCATTAAATGCAAGTACATGGACTGTATCGAGGTCTGTCCGGTCGACTGTTTCTACGAAGGCGAGAACATGCTCGTCATCCATCCTGACGAGTGCATCGATTGCGGCGTGTGCGAGCCGGAGTGCCCGGCCGACGCGATCAAGCCCGATACCGAGCAGGGTCTCGACAAATGGCTGCAGATCAACACCGAATACGCCGAGAAATGGCCCAACATCACGGCCAAGAAGGAGCCGCCGGCCGACGCGAAAACCTTCGATGGCGAGGCTGGCAAGTTCGAGAAGTACTTCTCGGCGGAACCCGGCGAGGGCGACTGACGGCGCGGCCGGTTGACCTGCATAACGCTGCGTAAGGGGCACAAGACATTAACTGCCTTGACAGCGCCGGTGTCGCATGGCCTTCGCGAATGCAGCAAAACCTTGATTCTTCCGACTTTTTGTGTTACACGATGGAAACATGCCGGTGACACAACGTCGATTTATGGCGCAGACGCCCCAAATCACTGAAAGGTGAATTTATCAATCGGACCAGAGCAATCTGGGCCAGGCGGTCGCAATATGTGCGGTTTGCCGGTCCCGGCTTTTCCGATGGGTTCACCTGTTGTGCGGCTAATGATCGGCACCCCACCGGTCTCGCGAATTAGGCTGGCAGGACGCTGGCACCACAACAAGGAGTTCAGGGCGTAATGGCAACGATCACCCCGCAGAAGAAGTCCAGCGCGGCACGTCACGGTTTCAAGACCGGCGAGTTCATCGTCTATCCGGCGCACGGCGTCGGCCAGATCGTCTCGATCGACGAGCAGGAAGTCGCTGGTCACAAGCTGGAACTGTTCGTCATCGACTTCCAGAAGGACAAGATGCGCCTGAAGGTTCCGGTCGCCAAGGCGACCTCGATCGGCATGCGCAAGCTGTCGGAAGAGGATTATGTCGAGCGCGCGCTGAAGGTCGTGCAGGGCCGCGCCCGCGTGAAGCGCACCATGTGGTCTCGCCGCGCCCAGGAATATGATGCGAAGATCAATTCGGGCGACCTGATCTCGATCTCGGAAGTCGTGCGCGACCTCTACCGCGCCGACAACCAGCCGGAGCAGTCCTATTCCGAGCGCCAGCTCTACGAGGCGGCTCTCGACCGCATGGCCCGCGAGATCGCGGCGGTCAACCGGATGTCGGAAACCGAAGCCGTGCGCCTCATCGAGGTCAACCTCAACAAGGGCCCCAAGCGCGGCGCCAAGGCCGACAATGAGGAAGCCGAGCAGGAAGAAGCTGCCTGAGCCTTTCCGCCTTCATATTCTGAAAACCCGGCCTCGCGCCGGGTTTTTTGTTTCCGGGAAGATAGGGCTGAAAGCGGGCTCGCCGCCTACCCCTGGCCTCTGCTTACCCTGGGCCGCCGCCTTCCCTCTCCGTCTCCTGCTTCAGCGTCGCGATGAAACGCTTTGTCCGCTGATGTTCCGGATTGCCGAACAGCACGGCGGCCGGGCCTTTTTCGACGATGACGCCGGCGTCGAGGAATACCACCTCCTGAGCGATCTTCGAGGCGAGGCGCAGATCATGCGTCGCCATCACCATGGTCGTGCCTTCGCTGGCGAGCTTGCCGAGCACGTCGACCACTTCCTGCGCCAGTTCCGGATCGAGCGCGGAAGTCGGCTCGTCGCAGAGCAGCACCTTTGGCGAGGGCGCTAGCGCGCGTGCAATTGCCACGCGCTGCTGCTGGCCGCCCGACAGCGTCGCCGGCCAAGCATCGGCCTTGTGCGCCATGCCAACCTTTTCCAGCAAAGCGAGCGCCCGCTCGCGCGCGCGCCCTGTCGGCCATTTCAGCACGGTCACCAGCCCTTCCATGACATTCTCGATCGCGGTGCGGTGCGGAAAGAGCTGGAAATTCTGGAACACCATGCCGGTCTGCAGCCGCAGGCGCTGGATATCCCTCGCCGCAACCTTGCCGCCCGGGCGGAATTCGATCGCCTCGTCGCCGATGCGCACCGTGCCGGAGGTCGGGATCTCCAGGAGGTTGATACAGCGTAGCAACGTGCTCTTGCCGCCCCCGGAGGGGCCGACAAGCGCGGTGACGCTGCCCTCATCGATGGTGACGGTCACGCCCTTCAGAACGAGATTGTCGCCAAAGCGCTTTTCGATTTTGGTGAGGCCGATCATGAGCGTGCCTCCAGGAAGCCGCCATAGCGATTGAGCCGTACTTCGAGCCGCGTCTGCAGGGCCGATAGAACCGAGCTCAGCGCCAGATAGAGGATCGCCGCCTCGACATAGAGGATCAGCGGCTCATAGGTTGTGGCGACGATGCGCTGCGCGGCCTGGAACATCTCCGGCACGGTGATGGCGGCGGCCAGCGACGTATCCTTGACCAGCGAGATGAAGGTGTTCGACAGCGGTGGCACCGCCACGCGGCCCGCTTGCGGCAGGATGGTGCGCCGCATCGCCTGGCTCCAGGTCATGCCGATCGAATAGGCGGCTTCCCACTGCCCCTTCGGCACCGAACCGATCGCCGCGCGGATGATCTCCGACGTGTAGGCGCCGATGTTGAGCGTGAAGCCGATCAAGGCGGCCGTGAAGGCGTCGAGCAGAATCCCGGCCGACGGCAGGCCGTAGAAGATCAGGAACAATTGCACCAGGAGCGGCGTGCCGCGAAATATCCAGACATAGAAGCGCACAAGCGCGACCAGCGGCTTGGGCCCAAACAGCCGTGCAAGCGCCGCGCCCAGACCGACAGTCAGGCCCAGAACGAATGACAGCAGGGTCAACGGCACGGTGAAGATCAGCGCGGCCCACAGCAGGGAAGGCAGCGACTCCAGCATCAATTGCAGCCAGTGCGGCACGAAAGACCTCTCCATCCGATCGAGACGGCTTCATCGAAGCGCGAAGCCATATCACGACAAAAGCGGCGGGCCGTCAAAGACGGCTCGCCGCTGCACATGCCGCGGGGCCGTAGACCGGCCCAAACATCAATTACTTCGAAACGTCCTGGCCGAAATAGGTGTCGGCGATCTTCTTGTAGGTACCGTCAGCCTTGATGTCGGCCAGCGCCTTGTTGATCGCGGCGACCAGTTCCGGATCGCCCTTGCGCACGATGACGCCGGAATAGTCGGCATTTTCTTCCTGCGCGGCAATCTTCACATTGGCGTCGGGCTTGTGCTTCTTGAAGTCGAGGAAGGACAGGCTGTCATTGATGGTGGCGTCGGCGCGGCCGGTCAGCAGCAGCTGGATCGACTGGTCGAAGCCATCCGTGCCGACCAGTTCCGCGCCGTTCGTCTCGGCCAGCTTGCCGAAGTTCGAGGTCAGCGACTGTGCGGACTTCTTGCCTTTCAGATCAGCGAAGCTCTTGATGTCGGTGTTGTCACCGCGCACGATCAAAACGGCCTTTGAAGCGATGTAAGGATCGGAGAAATCGTACTTCGCCTTGCGGGCGTCGGTGATGCCGACTTCGTTGATGACGGCGTCGTAACGGTTGGCATCGAGGCCGGCGATCAGCCCATCCCACTTGCCCTCGAGGAACTGCGGCTTGACGCCCAGCTTGTCCGCGATCGCCTTGGCGATCTCGACATCGAAACCGACCAGTGCGCCGGAAGCGTCGTGATAGGTGAAGGGCGCGTAGGTTCCTTCCGTGCCGATCTTGATCGTGCCGGCCTGCTTGATCTGATCGAGATTGGCGCCAGCATGACCGGCTGCGACGGCCATGACCTGAAGGGCTCCGGCGACTAAGAGTGATTTAAGCCATTTCATTTTTCTGTGATCCCGTCCTTGGCCGCTCCGCGGCGCATTGTGAGGATTGGAAAATGACATATGCGGGCAAACAAAATAAGGAACAAAATTCCGAAGAATAAAGCCACCTGAAATCAGATACTCAAAACTGCATCGATTGGCGCCAACCATCGCCTCTGCGGAACGCCATGATCGGCACGATCCGCATGATGGGCACAGCGGAACCATTCTCCCGCGTGACACGTTTTACCGCAGTTGTAGGGCACGGCGTCGTCATTTCAACCTTCCCGCCGTCCGAGCGCACGAAAGAGGGAGCGTGGTATGATCCAGGACACGGCAGGACGCACGATGGTCCGTGCGGCGATGAAGGCTCCCTATCTCGAACGAGACCAGGAGCACATCCTCGCTTTGCGTTGGAAGGAAGAAAACGACCAGCATGCGCTGCACAGCATCACCGTCGCGCACATGCGCCTGGTGATCTCGATGGCCTCGAAGTTCCGTCACTACGGCCTGCCGCTGGGCGACCTGATTCAGGAGGGCCATGTCGGCTTGCTCGAAGCGGCCGCGCGTTTCGAGCCGGAGCGTGAAGTGCGCTTTTCGACCTATGCGACGTGGTGGATCCGCGCGGCGATGCAGGATTATATCCTTCGCAACTGGTCGATCGTGCGCGGCGGCACAAGTTCCGCCCAGAAGGCGCTGTTCTTCAATCTGCGGCGCCTGCGTGCGCGTCTGGCCAACGGTAGCGAGCCGCTCTCGAACGCCACGCTCTATCATGAAGTCTCGGTCGCGCTCGGCGTCTCCGAGGCCGATGTCGCGATGATGGATTCACGCCTGTCGGCGCCGGACAGTTCGCTCAACGCGCCACTGTCGGACGAAGCAGGCACCACGGAACGCATGGACTTTCTGGTGTCGGACGATCCGCTGCCCGACGAGGTCGTCGGCGACACGATCGACATCGAGCGCCGTGCGCTCTGGCTCAAGGCAGCGCTCGGCGCGCTGAACGCCCGGGAACTGAGGATCATCGAAGAGCGCCGCTTGACCGAGGAAGGCGCGACACTTGAGGCGCTTGGCGAGACGCTCGGCATCTCCAAGGAACGTGTTCGCCAGATCGAGGCGCGCGCCATGGAGAAGCTCAAGGTCGCGCTGGTCAGGCAGAACCCGGAATTCATGGCTGCCTGACATGAGCGGCGTGAAGCGGACCGCTACTTGTCCGTGACGATCTTGACCTTGTCGCCGGCCGAAACCGCGGCACCCGGCGACAGCGCGTTGAGCACGCGGAACAGGTCGAGCTTGCGGTCGACGCCAACCATCTGAGCCGACAGCGAACCCAAAGTCTGCCCCGGCTGGACGGTGACGACGCGGATATGCAACGGCTTCAGTGCCGCCTTTTCGGCGGCGCTGAGGATGCGGAACGAGCCGCTGACCGAACGCGCCACACTGTCCAGGTTGGTGCTGGCCGATGGTGCCGCCGTCAAGAGCCGGTAAACCTGTCCACCGGCGCGGATCACCGCGATATCGAACTGCCATCCCTCGGCACCCGCATGCGCGGTCGCCGCCTCATTGCCGTTGATCGTCTCCTGCTTCACGCTGCTGTCGACAAGGCCGGCAACCCAGCCGCTGCGTATATAGTCGGTCAGCGCGCGGTTCTTGTCGATCGAGACGCCATCGAAACGGATCGCCATGTCGCCGGGGCCGGTCGCGGTCACCGCTGCCGCCGAATTGTCGATGACAAAGCCTTCGGGCACAGAGAAGGACACACCAAGGCCCGGATGCAGGAAGGTTTCACCCCGCACATAGCCTTCCTCGGGCGTGTCGCCGTAGAGCAGGCCGTCTATGCCAGCGAGGAAGGAATCGCGATCGCGCGTGCCGACGCCGGGCGCGCCGAACTGGCGGGCATGGCGCTGAGCCAGGTCGATGCGTTGCGGCGTGTTGGGGTGGGTCGCCAGGAAGTCGAGGCTTGGGTCGGTGGCGCCGCTGATCGAGCGGAAGTCGGTATAGGCCGACATCGACTGAAGGAAGCGGCCGGCGGCATAGGGGTCATAGCCGGCTTCGCCGATCGACTTGATGCCGATGGCATCGGCCTCCAGTTCCTGGTTGCGCGAGAACTGGGCGAGCCTGAGCTTGCCACGGATGAGGGCCGCCTTGGCGGTCGGGCTGTCGCCGAGCACGTCGGAGACCACCTTGGTCGCCAGGCCTTCCTCGGCCTCCAGCTGTTGGCGCTGCAGACCGTGATTGGCGGTGACGTGGCCCATTTCATGCGCGATGACCGCGGCCAGCTCGGACGAATCATTGGCCAGCGCGAGCAGGCCGCGTGTGATGTAGAGATAACCGCCCGGCAATGCGAAGGCGTTGACGTTGGGCGAGTTCAGGATGGTGATGCGATAGGTCTGGGTCGGGTTTGCCGACACGACTGTCAGATTGCCGACGACCTTGGCAACCATGCGTTCGAGCTTGGGATCGGAATATTCGCCGCCATAGGTGGCAAGGATGCGCGGATGCTGCGCCTTGGCCATTTCGGCGAGCTTGCTGTTGGCGGCGACGTTGTCGACCGTGATCGGTTTGTCGGAAGGCTGGAAACCTGATTCCTGGACTTCCGGAGGCGTGAACATCTGGCAGCTCGCCAGCGCCACGGCAAAGCCGGCCAGCGCGAGAAAACGCGCCAGCGGGTTCATCCGTACTCTTTGCATGCGGGTCGACAGAACCGCTTCCTTCCAGGTCTGGCCCATGATCTCGAAAACTCGTGGAGATCACGCGCGAAATCAACATCTTGCAACGTCTTATGGCGTGCGGGATCACGCCCGGCGTTTCCGGCAAATCACGGCCATGCCGCACCAACGCAGGGTGGACCTAGCCATACTACCCTGATCATGGCAAGCAAGCGCCGCGTCGCCCTTGGCCGGTTTGACCGTAAATTATGTCGGCTTCCGGGCAATATCTCGTGATCCGACGCCAACCGGGCCTGACCCGATATAGCGTTGGAAGACTTCCGGACCAGCCCCGGCAAAAAAGTCAGCCGCCGCGCCTGTCGCGGCAACCGCGCCATTGTCCAGGAACACCACATTCTGGCAGATGCGGCGCGCGTCTTCAGGCTGATGCGTGACGAACAGCACCGTCATCGGACGATCGGCATGCACGCCGGCTACAAGGTCGAGCATGTCGTCACGCAAGGCTGGGCCCAGTGAGGCAAAGGGCTCGTCCAGCAGAAGCACCGGGCGGTCGCGCACCAGGACCCGGGCGAGCGCGACGCGCTGACGTTCGCCGCCGGAGAGTTCGCGCGGCAATCGCCTCTCCTTGCCGGCTAGGCCGGTGCGATCGATCGCCATGGCGATCGCAACCCGGTCCGCCTCGCTCAACCGCAATGAAGGCGATCGACCGAGCCCGACATTCTGTTCAACTGAAAGATGGGCAAAGAGATTGTTCTCCTGGAACACCATCGACACCGGCCGCGCCGAAGGTGGCTCCATGCCGACATCGATACCGCCGATCAGCACGCGGCCGGAGCGCGGTGACTCGAACCCCGCGACCAGATTGAGCAGGGTCGATTTCCCCGAACCGCTCGGGCCCATGATGGCGGTGATCTTCGCCGCGGCGAAACTGACATCGAAAACGAGCGTTGCCTCGCCATAGCTGAACGAGACATTCTCGAGCCGCACGGCGGCTCCACCTGCGTTCCCGTCCCCTCCCTGCGCCTTTGCGAGCGTCATGCCTTCCGTCCCCTCCCCAGCTGGTCCGAGGCCAGGACAAGCGCCAGGCAGACAAGGCCAAGCAGCAGCGCCAGTCCGGCCGCGTCCTCGGTGCGATAGCTGCCCATGCGCGCCAGCAGCAGATAGGGCAATGTCTGCACGGAATCACTGCCGAACAGGGCGATGACGCCGAGATCGCCCAGCGACAGCGCCATCGCGAAGGCGAAGGCCGTGGCGAGCGGGCGCCGCAGTGATGGCCAATCGACCAGTATCAGCCGGTTCCAGCCTGAAATACCGAGCTGCGCACAAAGCCGTTCGTGCCGCTCGCTTGCCGCGTCATGGGCGGGACGTACGGCCCGGATAGCGAAGGGCATCGCCATCACCGCGTTGACGGTGACGACCATGATCGGCGCGATGGCGAAGACGTCGCTGACATTGCGCAACAGCAGGAACCAGCCTGCGCCGATGACGATCGGCGGCACGACGAGGACGAAGCCGGCGCCGGTATCCGTGGCGTGTTCGAGCAATGTCCTCGAACCGCGCTTCCGGTTCAGGGACAACGCCCGGCGCGCCATGACCAGGGACAGCGACAGCATCACCGAGAGCAGTGCCGACAGGAAGGCGAGCACGGCACTGGTCAGCGTCGCCTGCCGCACCGCGCTCTCGCCGGCCAGGCGGCCGAGATCGGCTCCAAGCCCGGCCATCACCGTCGCCGCCATCGGGCCCGCGACGAACAGCAGCGCGAGAACGATCAGCGCGGCGTTGAGCCAGGTCTCGGCCCTGCCAGCCGAAAGATAACGGCGCGGCGCCACGGGCAGATTGGCATCGCCGACCACGTTGACGCCAAGCCGCGTCAGGGCCAGCACCACGATGAAGGTCAAGGCGATCTGCAGCGCTGTCAGCGCCACCGCGAGCGCGGGATCGAAATCAAAGCGCAGCGCCTGATAGATCGCGACCTCCAGCGTCGTCGCGCGCGGACCACCGCCCAGCGTCAGCACGATTGTGAAGGACGTGATGCAAAGCATGAACACCAGCCCGGCAACGCCGGGAATGGCGGCGCGCAGCGTGGGCCACTCGATCAACCGAAAGGCCGGCCTGGCGCCCATGCCAAGCTGGCTCGCCAGCCGCCACTGGTCGGCGGGCACCGTCTGCAACGCTTCAAGAAACAACCTGACGCTGAGCGGCAGGTTGAAGAAGACATGCGCAACGAGGATGCCCGACAGGCCGTAGATGCCCGGCCAGCTTCCGTTGCCGAGCGCGGTGAAAACGCCGGCGAAATAACCGGCACGGCCGTAGAGCGCCAGGATGCCGAGCGCGGCGACGATGGCCGGCAGCGCCAGCGGCACGGCGAACAGTTGCAGGATGAAGCTTCGTCCGAAGAAGCGTGGATGCCGAGACAAAGCGCGCGCGACGAACAACGCCGGCACGACCGAGAGCAGCGTTGACAGCGCCGCCTGCCACAAGGTGAAGCGGACGACGCGGAAGAGGTAGGGATTGAAGGCCGCCCACGCACCCGAGGGATCCCTGACGCCTTCGTGGAGGAGGCCGGCGATCGCACCGCCGATCAGCAGCGCGATCGCGGCAAGCGCGACGATGCCGGCGGTGACGCGGGGGTCGGTCGAACGCGCCGGCATCATTGCCCGTCTACTTGCTCATCACAGCCAGCCATTCATCCACCCAGACCTTGCGGTTGGCGGCGACTTCCTCAGGGCTGAACAGCAAGGTCTTGGTCGGCTTGACCAGTTTGTCGAAGGCCGGATTGAGCGGCGCATCGGTCTTGCCGGCGGGGAACATCCAGTTGGTCTCGGGGATGACATCCTGGAACTTCGGCCCGGTCATGAAGGCCAGGAACTTTTCCGCCAGCGGATTCTTGGCTCCGGTGGTGGTGATCCCGGCGACCTCGATCTGCAGGTATTCGCCCTCTTCGAAGGACGCTGCCTGATAGCGATCGGTCTTCTCCGCGACCATGTGATAGGCTGGCGACGTCGTGTAGGACAGCACCATTGGCGCCTCGCCCTTGGTGAACAGGCCGTAGGCCTCGCTCCAGCCTGGCGTCACGGTCAGCACCTTGGTCTTGAGCTTGGCCCAGGCTTCGGGCGCCTTGTCGCCATAGACGGACTTGACCCAGAGCAGCAGGCCGAGGCCGGGTGTGGAGGTGCGCGGGTCCTGGATGACGATCTTGTCGTCGGCGCTGCCCTCGACCAGATCCTTGAGGCTCTTTGGCGGCGTCTTCAGCTTCTGCGTGTCATAGACTACGGCGAAATAGCCATAGTCGAACGGGACAAACGTATCGTCAGTCCAGCCGCCGGGCACTTTGACGTCCGAAACCGGGCCGTGCGGGGCAAACAAGCCAGTGGCCTTGGCCTCGGCGGTGAGATTGGTGTCGAGGCCGAGCACGATATCAGCTTTGGTCGAGGCGCCTTCCAGCTTGACGCGGTTGAGCAGGGCCACACCGTCGGCGACCGAGACGAAGTCGACATCGCAGCCGCATTCGGCCTCGAATTCCTTCTTCACGGCGGGACCGGGACCCCAGTCGGCGGTGAAGCTCTCATAGGTGTAGATGGTGAGCTTGTCCTTGGCGAAGGCCGGACCGGACAGGGCAACAACCATGGCTGAGACAACAGAGTATAAAAGCGTGCGCATCGGCGCCTCCTTCGTTCGAATTGAAAGGAATTGAGGCGTCGGACTGTCCGAAACGTCTAATCCCTCCGCCGGTACAAACCGGATCAGGTTCAGCGGGTTGGCAAGGTTGCCTCTCAGCCGGTCCGCGAAGATCGCGTCCGGCACCCCGTTAGAGCGTTTCGACACATAGGCCCGGTCGACGAACCACGCAAGTGGAGTTTGCCGCCTTCCGTTTCCCGTGCCGGGCTGGTAAGGGCGACGCGCATGAGCACATTCACCATCCTGCTTGGCGGCGAACTCATCCGCACGCCGCGGCTCGACCGCCAGGTCGAGGGCTCCCGGATTATCGCCGCCGATGCCGGCATCGGCCATGCGCGGCTGTTGGGCCTTGTCCCGGAACTGTGGGTCGGCGACTTCGATTCCATACCAGCCAATCTGCCCGATGATCTGGCCACCGTGCCGCGCCGCACTTTCCCCGCGGAGAAGGACAAGACCGATGGGGAACTGGCCATTGGCGCCGCACTCGAGCGTGGCGCGACGCGCCTGATCCTGGTTGGAGCCTTCGGCGGCAGGCGTGCGGACCACGCCTTCCTGCATCTGGCGCTCGGTCTGCGGCTGGCCGAGGCCGGGACGGAAGTGCTGTTGACCAGCGGCGCGCAGGAAGCCATCCCCTTGCTGCCGGGACAAGCCGGCTTCGACTACGCCGACACCACCTTGTTTTCAGTCCTTGGTTTCTCGGACCTCTCCGGCCTCACGGTCAAAGGCGCCAAATGGCCGCTGGATCATGTCGAGGTCGCATTCGGCTCGTCGCTGACCATTTCCAACGAGGTCAGGGGCCGGCTTGAAATCGCTCTGGGCGGCGGTCGCGCGCTGCTGCTGGCTCACCCTTATCCTCTTCCAGAAAGCTGACATGGCCCCGCCGCTTCTCAATCTCGACGGCATAAAACTCACCTTCGGCGGCACGCCGCTGCTCGACGGTGCCGCATTGGCCGCTTCGGCCGGCGACAAGATCGCGCTTGTCGGCCGCAACGGCTCGGGCAAGTCGACGCTGCTGAAGATCGCGGCTGGCCTGATCGAGCCACAGGACGGCGAAGTCTTTCGCCAACCTTCGGCAACTGTGCGCTATCTGCCGCAAATGCCCGATATGGATGGCTTCACCAACATCCGCGCCTATGTCGAGGCAGGGCTTGGACCGGCGGATGATCCCTATCGCGCCACCTATCTGATGGAGCATCTCGGCCTGTCCGGCGACGAGCGGCCGAGCGACCTGTCCGGCGGAGAGGCACGGCGCGCCGCACTTGCCCGCGTCATGGCGCCGGAGCCCGATATTCTGCTGCTTGACGAGCCGACTAACCATCTTGACCTGTCGGTGATCGAGTGGCTGGAAGAGGAACTTGCCCGCACGTCTTCCGCGCTCATCGTGATTTCGCACGACCGCCGCTTTCTCGAGCGCGTCTCGCGCGCAACCGTCTGGCTCGATCGTGGCCAGACCCGCAGGCTGGACAAGGGTTTCGGCCATTTCGAGGAATGGCGCGACCTGGTGCTGGAAGAGGAAGAGCGCGAACAGCACAAGCTCGGCCGGCAGATCGTGCGCGAGGAGCACTGGCTGCGCTATGGCGTGACGGCGCGGCGCAAGCGCAACATGCGCAGGCTCGGCGAATTACAGACCATGCGCCAGCGCTTTCGCGGCCATCGCGGTGCCGAAGGCTCGGCCACCATGGTGGCCAGCGACGCCGCGGAATCCGGCAAGCTCGTGATCGAGGCCAAGAACATCGAGAAGAGCTTTGGCGACCTCACCGTGGTCAAGGAATTCTCCACCCGCATCCAGCGTGGCGACCGTATCGGCCTGGTCGGACCCAACGGTGCTGGCAAGACGACCCTCCTGAAGATGCTGACCGGCGAGATGAAGCCTGACGCCGGCTCGGTGCGGCTCGGCACCAATCTGGAAATCGCCACGCTCGACCAGAAACGCGAGGCGGTCGACCCGGCCGAAACGCTGGCGCAATATCTCACCGACGGACGCGGCGAGAACCTCGTCATCAATGGCGAGCAGCGCCATGTCGTCTCCTACATGAAGGACTTCCTGTTCAAGCCGGAACAGGCGCGCACGCCGGTGCGCGAGCTTTCGGGCGGCGAGCGGGCGCGCCTGCTGCTGGCGCGCGTGCTGGCGCGGCCGGCAAACCTCCTGGTGCTCGACGAGCCGACCAACGATCTCGACATGGAGACGCTGGAACTGCTGCAGGAACTGGTCGCCGGTTTTGCCGGCACGGTGATCCTGGTCAGCCACGACCGCGATTTCCTCGATCGCACCGTCACCAGCATCATCGCGCCGGATGGCGGCGGCCGCTGGATCGAATATGCCGGCGGCTATTCGGACATGCTGGCACAACGTGGCGGCACCCGGCTCGACGACCGCAAATCGCGGGCGAAGGTCGAGAATGGCGAACCGACCGGAGCAAGCAAGGCCGAGGTATCAGCCCCGAAAAGCCCGGCGAAGAAGCTGTCGTTCAAGCAGAAATTCGCGCTTGAATCTCTACCCAAGAAGATAGAGGCGGTTACCGCGTCGATCTCCCGGCTGGAAAACAACATCGCCGACCCCGCCTATTACGAGCGCGATCCGGCTTCGTTCCAGAAGACGATCGCAGCCCTCGACAAGGAGCGCGCGACACTGGCGGCGCTCGAGGAGGAATGGCTGGAGCTTGAGATGCTGCGGGAGGAGATGGAGGGCTGAAGAAGCGTTTCGCCGCGGCCAAATCAATCGACAACACTTTGTCGATTGAAGCGACCAACGGTGAATGCCCGGTTCGCCTTCTGAATCGAGGCGGTGGCTGCCGGAAAAGCCAGGCTTTGGAAACTTGAAAACCGCGCCACCATGGACGCGTGGAATGACTATGTGGAACAACACCGTGTTCCACTGAAAGAGCACCGGCAATTCTGATGGCTCGTTACGATGTCTTCGCTGGAGGCATCGAAGGCAGCTATCTGCTCGACGTTCAATCGGACATGCTCGACCATTTCAAAGCGCGTGTCGTTGTTCCGCTGCTGCCGATCGCCGCGGTACCTCCCCCGATGCGGAGCTCCATCCGGTCGTCGAGATCAACGGCCGAAAACTCGTCATGGCCACTCATCTGATTGCGACGATGCCAATCCATGAACTGGGCGAAAGTCGTCTTAATATCGCAAAGCAGAACGACCACGTCGTCGCCGCGCTCGATATGCTTTTCCAGGGCTTCTGAACGGCGGCCCCACCGAGCGAGACGTCCTTCCTCAGCCCGCCGTCTTCGCTTGCCAGGCCTTGATCGCTTCGTCGAACACCTTCTCGCCCGGAATGCCCTTTTCCATGGTCAGCAGCGCCCGCCGTCCGGTCTTGTAGACGACCGGCACGTCGATCCAGTCCTGGCCCCTGAGCAGGGTCAGATTGGCATCTTCGTCCGCCTTGGTGTCGTTGAGCGCGACCAGGAAGAAGCCGTCGGCGATCTTGGCGGGGATGCCGATCAGCGGGCTGCCGGCGTCCTGTTCCGAACTCTTCATGGCAACGCGCAGGATGTTGTCGACGCCACCGCCCTCAAAACCCTCGGGCGTCAGGAAGATCATCTCGATGATGTGGCTGGCCGGCAGCGTCCGGTCGGTATTGCGGCGAATGGTCATGCGCAGCTGGATATCCTTGCCGGGAATGGTCGCCTCGGCGCGGATCGCCGGTTCCGGCGGAAGGTCACCGCCAGGCGATTCCTGGACCAGGGACCAGACGATGCTGCCGGGCTCGGCCGAACCTTGAGATGTGCTGGTGCGCTCCTCGTAGAAGATCGCCTTCTGGCCCACGGCCACTGTCGGCTCGGCGGATGCCGGTGCCGGCGTGGTGCCTGCTGGTGCGGGTGTTGTCCCTGGCGCCACCGGCGTGGCGACGGCGGCTGGCGCGGCGGGAGCGGTTCCGCCGACCGGAGGTGTTGCCGGTGCCGCGGCGGGCGCCGATGGGGTGGTTGCGGCCGCGGGCGCGTTCGCCGGAGGCGTTGCCGCGGCCTGTGCATCACCCGCAGGCGGCGTGGTGGTCGGATGCGTGGGCGGTGGGGTGGTCAGCGTGGCGACGGATTCACCCTCGCCAATACCGGTTTGCCCGCCGGCCGGGCCGGGATCCGTCTCGCTGCCCTGGGGCGTCAGGCGCTGGGTGAATTTGGTTCCCCCAGCGGCGTCCGTTGTGCTGGTCGCGGCAGCCGGCGGCGATGCGGCGGCGTTGGCCGCTGGGTTGGCCACAGGGTTGGCGGGCGCGGCTTTCAGAGGCTCGGTCTTCACCACCTTGCTGTCACCCGAACCGAACATCTTGCCGAATGCACCCTTGTTCAGCCAGATGCCATAGGCGCCGCCGCCAATGATGGCCAATGCAACCACGGCGGCGATCAGCCCGCCATAACTACGCCTGCGCCGAGCCGGGCGCAGGCGCTCGAACGTGTCGCCGGCCGGCCTCTCGTCATTGGCGAAAATGTCGCCCTTCTCGTCGGACTCGCCCTCGTCCATGCCCGGCAGAACGGAATCGTCGGAATCCTGCCCGGCGCGATCCGGAAAGGACGGAGCCGTTGGGGCCGGCCGCTGCCAGCTAGGCTCCACCCGCGCGGCGGGAGGCGTCGGCTTGGCGACGAATGGCGGCGGTGCCGGCCTGACTGTCTCGGGCCTCGCCGGCTCAGACCTCGCGGTCTCATGCCTTACGGGCTCGGGTCTGGCAGACTCAGGTCTGGCAGACTGGGGCCTGGTGGGCTCGGGCCTGGGCGGCGGCGGAGCGGCAACCGGCTGCCGGACATGACTTGACTGGTTCTTGTTGCGGTCGATGGAAGAAAATATGTTTTCCAGCTCCGCGAGCGGGTCGGTCTCCGGCACGGTCTTGGCATAGTCCCGCTCGACGCTCGCGATGGCGTCTTCCAGCGAGCGCTTCTCCTTGGCTATAGCCTCGCTAGCCAGTGGCGGCGAAATTTCCGCAAGCTTCTTCGCCAGCATGGTGCGGACGCTACCATAGATACGCGTGCGCTTTTCGGGCGTCTCGTCGCCGTGCTTGTCGAGCGCCCTTTTCAGAATAGCAACGAAATCTGCCATGCTTCAGTCGACCTGTATTTTATTTCTGGGCCGGCCTTCGCAAATCAGCCGCGATGCCCGGAAAGCCTTGAGAAACTAGTCTTGAAACGGATCGGTCACAAGTATCGTGTCGTCCCGTTCCGGGCTGGTGGAGAGCAGTGCGACCGGTGCGCCAATCAACTCCTCGATATAGCGGACATATTTGACGGCCTGGGCCGGCAGGTCGTTCCAGCTGCGCGCGCCGGCGGTGGTGCCTTTCCACCCCTCCAGCGTCTCGTAGACCGGCTCGACACGCGCCTGCGCGCCCTGGCTCGCCGGCAGGTAGTCGATCATCTCGCCATCGAGGCGGTAGCCGGTGCAGACCTTGATCTCGTCCAGCCCGTCGAGCACGTCGAGCTTGGTCAGCGCGATGCCCTTGATGCCGTTCACGGCGACGGCCTGCCGCACAAGCACCGCATCGAACCAGCCGCAGCGGCGCTTGCGTCCGGTGACGACGCCGAATTCATGGCCGCGCGTGCCGAGGAACTCGCCGACCTCGTTCTTCTGCTCGGTCGGGAATGGGCCTTCGCCGACGCGGGTCGTGTAAGCCTTGGTGATGCCGAGCACATAGCCGATGGCACCCGGACCGACGCCGGAGCCGGCAGCCGCCTGCCCGGCGACCGTGTTGGACGAGGTGACGAACGGATAGGTGCCGTGGTCGATATCAAGCAACGTGCCTTGCGCGCCCTCGAACAGGATGCGCTCGCCGGCCCGGCGCTTGTCATCGAGGATCTTCCAGACCCGGTCCATGTAGGGCAGTATCTGATCGGCCACCGAAGTCAGCTCCTGCATGATCGCCTCATGCGTGACCTCGGCATGGCCGAGCCCCCGGCGCAGCGCATTGTGGTGCGTCAGCAATCTGTCGACCTTCACGGGCAGCGTGTCCAAATCCGCCAAATCCATCACCCTGACGGCACGCCGGCCCACCTTGTCTTCATAGGCGGGGCCGATGCCGCGGCGGGTCGTGCCAATCTTCGTTCCGGAATTGGAGGCCGCGTCCTCGCGGAAGCCGTCCAGTTCCCGGTGCAGTGACAGGATAAGCGCCGTGTTTTCGGCTATTTTCAGGCGATCCGGCGTCACCTCCACACCTTGCGCCTTGAGCTTCGCCACTTCGGCGACGAAAGCGTGCGGGTCGAAGACGACGCCGTTGCCGATGATGGAGAGCTTGCCCTGGCGCACGACGCCCGACGGCAGCAGCGACAGCTTGTAGACCTTGCCGTCGACAACAAGCGTGTGGCCGGCGTTGTGGCCACCCTGGAAGCGCACCACCACATCGGCGCGCTCCGACAGCCAGTCGACGATCTTGCCCTTGCCTTCGTCACCCCACTGCGAGCCGACGACCACCACATTGGCCATGATTATTTCCCTTGAGACGCCGCACCGCGGCTGGAAGACTGTTCAAAACGACAGGCCTCTATAGCGTCAAGCCCAGCCAAGTGCGACCATTCTTTGCCGCTGAAAACGCCCTGAGGCACAACAATTTTCGGCTTTGACATCATTTACTTGTCCAATTCGCCGCAATAGGCCGGCAAGTATCCGCGGCGCATCTCGCTCCGGCTGGAATTCGCCATGCATCGAAGCGCCTATATATTCCTGCTGCTCACCACCTTGCTATGGGGCGGGAACTCCGTGGCAGGCAAGCTCGCGGTCGGTCACGTCTCGCCGATGACGCTGGTCTTCCTGCGCTGGGTGCTGGCGGTAACGATCCTGCTGCCTATCGGCTGGCGCACGATACGAGAGGACTGGCCGGTGGTGCGCCGGCACTGGTTCGTCCTGGCCGCGCTCGGTGCCAGCGGCTTCACCTTGTTCAACACGATCTTCTACACCGCTCTCAACTACACGACGGCGATCAACGTCTCGATCGAGCAGGCGGCAATGCCGATCCTGATCATGACAGCCAATTTCGTCTTCTTCCGCCTCCGCGTGAACTGGGCGCAGATTGCCGGTGTCGTGCTGACCATCGTCGGCGTTATCCTGACTGCCTGCCACGGCGACCCGCGCCGGCTGATGACACTGGAGCTTAATTTCGGCGACGCGATCATGCTGGTCGCCGTGTTTCTCTACAGCGGCTACTCTGTCGGCTTGCGGCTGAAGCCGGTGTTGCGCTGGCAGAGCCTGATGCTTTCGCTATCGGTCGCCGCGCTGGTCACCTCATTGCCCTTCTTCCTCTGGGAAGTAGCTGCCGGCAAGGTCATAGTGCCCGACGCGCATGGCTGGGCGGTCATTGTCTACACCGCGATCGGCGCGTCAGTCATCTCGCAGATGACCTACATTCGCGGCAACGAGTTGATCGGCGCCAACCGTGCCGGCCTGTTCATCAACCTGGTGCCGATCTTCGGTACACTGCTTTCGGTGCTGATCGTCGGCGAGACGTTCCAGCCCTATCAGGCGCTCGCGCTTGTGCTCGTGCTGGGCGGCATCGGGCTTGCCGAATACAGCGGCCGCAAGGCTTCCAGGCGGCAGGCGCCTGTTGGCTGAAAAACAGAAAGGCGCGGACGAGGCCGCGCCTTTGGAGCCTTTATCGTAACGCGATCACATCGCGCTGACGTCGAACTGCAGCCGCTTGGCCGAGTCGATCGACTTGTGCGACTTGACCTGTTCCAGCACTTTTTCGGGGAACGGCGCGTCGAGATAGAGCAGCGCGATGGCATCGCCACCGGGCCGGTTCCGGCCAAGCTGGAAGTTGGCGATGTTGACGCCATTCTCGCCGCACACCGTGCCAAGCAGGCCGATGATGCCGGGCGCGTCGGCATTGGTCGTGTAGAGCATGTGCTGTCCAACCTCGGCATCGAGATTGATGCCCTTGATCTGGATGAAGCGCGGCTTGCCGTCCGAGAAGCAGGTGCCGGCGATCGAGCGCGTCATGTGCTCGGTCTTAACGGTAAGCTTGATATAGCCGTCGAACACGCCCGACTTGTCGCGCTTGACCTCGGCGACGATGATGCCGCGCTCCTTCACCATGATCGGCGCCGAAACCATGTTGACGTCGGCGACCTGCGGCCGGATTAGCCCGGCAAGGGCCGCGCTGATCAGCGCGCGCGTGTTCATCGTGGCTGTCGAGCCGTCGAACAGGATCTCGACCTCGTTGATCGGATCGTCGGTGACCTGGCCGACAAAGGCGCCGAGCACTTCGGCGAGCTTGACGAACGGCTTCAGCCGCGGCGCTTCTTCCGCCGTGATCGACGGCATGTTGATGGCGTTGGAGACAGCGCCCTTGATCAGGTAATCGGCCATCTGTTCGGCGACCTGCAGCGCGACATTCTCCTGTGCTTCCGCCGTCGAGGCGCCGAGATGCGGTGTGGCCACCACATTTTCCATGCCGAACAACTCGTTCTGTTCCGCCGGCTCGACCTCGAACACGTCGATGCCGGCGCCCGCCACCTTGCCGCTCTTCAGCGCCGCGACCAGGTCGGCCTCGACGACAAGCCCGCCACGTGCGCAGTTGATGATGCGCACGCCCTTCTTCATCTTGGCGATCGCCGCGGCATCGATGATGTTGCGGGTCTTGTCCGTCAGCGGCGTGTGCAACGTGATGAAGTCCGCGCGCGCGAACAGCTCGTCGAGCTCGACCTTGTCGACACCGAGCTCCTCGGCGCGCTTGTCCGACAGGAACGGGTCGAAGGCGATGACATGCATCTTCAGGCCGACGCCACGCGTGGCGACGATCGAACCGATATTGCCGCAGCCGATGACACCCAGCGTCTTGCCGGTGATCTCGACACCCATGAAGCGGTTCTTTTCCCATTTGCCGGCATGGGTCGAGGCGTTGGCCTCGGGGATTTGGCGCGCGAGCGCGAAGATCATCGCCACCGCGTGTTCGGCGGTGGTGATCGAATTGCCGAAGGGCGTGTTCATCACGATGATACCCTTGCGGCTGGCCGCCGGGATATCGACATTGTCGACGCCGATGCCGGCGCGTCCGATGACCTTGAGCTTGGTGGCGGCGTTGATCAGCTTCTCGGTGACCTTGGTCGCCGAGCGTATGGCGAGGCCATCATACTGGCCGATCACTTCGAGCAGCTTTTCCTTGTCCTTGCCGAGATCGGGCAGGTAGTCGACCTCGACGCCGCGATCCTTGAATATCTGCACGGCGGTGGGAGAGAGTTTGTCTGAGACGAGAACGCGGGGCGCCATGGCGGCCTCCTTGAAAAATGGGATTGATCCGGGAGTGGGCGGCCCGAAGGCCGCCACGGGAAGTCTCAGGCGGCCGCCTTGAGCGACGCCTTCTGGCTGGCGAACGCCCAGTCGAGCCAAGGCAACAGGGCCTCGAGATCGGATGTCTCGACCGTGGCGCCACACCAGATGCGCAGGCCGGGGGGCGCATCGCGATAGGCGCCGATGTCATAGGCGACGCCTTCCTTGTCCAGCGCCGTCACCAGCCCCTTGGCAAATGCCGCCTGCCCGTCGGCGTCGAGCGCCGCGACATCCGGATCGGTGAAGGACAGGCAGACAGAGGTATTCGACCGCGTCTCCGGCTCGACGGCCAGATGGCCGAGCCAGGAAGACTTTTCGACAAAACCGTCGAGGACGGCGGCATTGGCATCGGCCCTGGCGACCAGCGCATCGAGGCCGCCGATCGACTTCGCCCAATGTAGCGCGTCGAGATAGTCCTCGACGCACAGCATCGACGGTGTGTTGATGGTCTCGCCCTTGAAGATGCCTTCGATCAGCTTGCCGCCCGATGTCAGGCGAAAGATTTTCGGCAACGGCCAGGCCGGCTTGTACGTCTCGAGCCGTGCGACGGCGCGCGGGCTGAGGATCAGCATGCCATGCGCGCCCTCGCCGCCCAGAACCTTTTGCCAGGAAAAGGTCACGACATCCAGCTTCTGGAAATCGAGCCTTTGCGCGAACGCCGCCGAAGTGGCGTCGCAGATGGTCAGCCCCTTGCGATCGGCAGGGATGAAATCGCTGTTGTGCACACGCACGCCCGACGTGGTGCCGTTCCAGGTGAAGACCACATCGCGGTCGAAGTCGATCTTGGTGAGATCCGGCAGTTCGCCATAACCGGCTTCAAGCTTGCGGACGTCCGCGAGCTTCAGCTGCTTGACCACGTCGGTGACCCAGCCGGAACCAAAGCTCTCCCAGGCCACCATGTCCACACCACGCTCTCCGAGCAGCGACCACAGCGCCATCTCGACGGCACCTGTGTCCGACGCCGGCACGATGCCAATGCGGTAGTCCGCCGGGACCTGGAGAATTTCACGTGTCAGCTCGATCGCCTGTTCGAGCTTGGTCTTGCCGATCTTGGCGCGGTGGGATCGGCCTAGCGCGGCATTTTTCAGCGCCTCGACCGACCAGCCGGGACGTTTCGCGCAGGGACCTGAAGAAAAGTTGGGGTTTGCCGGACGGAGTCCAGGCTTCGTAGGTGTCGTCATCGTGGTCTATCCTTCCAGATAGTGGCCCCTCGTTGGGGAGGGGTGGCCCACGGACGGCGATATTCCCTCACGCTTTCGGCGTCAAGGGAAAAGTTTTTGTCGCTGACAGGATACCAACACTCGATTCCCCTGAAGCTAGCGGCGCCTCGCGTTTGACAAAAGAACAAAAGCAAACAGCGGGCCAGAGACCCGCCGTTTCGATTCATCGGTTCCCGCGTCTACCAAAGGTCGTAGCGCAGACCCAGTTTGACCGACTGGTAATCCAGCCCCTTGTGGATGCCGAAAGCGCCGTTGTCGTAGGCGACATACTGCGCGCCAGGTATCGCGAAGTATTCATAGCCAACATCGACCGAGACGTTCTTGGTCACCTGGTAGGAGAGGCCGGCTGCCAAGGAGTAGGCAAAATCGTAGCTGGCTTGCGATGTCACGGCGCCGGAGTAGCCGGCCGGGCTGTCACAGTTGAACTGCTGGGTCGTGGTATTGCCGTTTATCGTATTTGACGTGGTAGTCGGAACGCAGTTGCTTGCGCCGATCGACTTGTTGAATTTGCTGTAGACGACACCGACGCCACCCCCGACATAGGGCGTGAAGCCGACATAGGTGCCGAGGTCGACATAGCCATTCGCCATCAGGCTGTAGGCCTTGTTTGATGCGGAGTCCGAGCCTTGGCACGGGGTTGAAGCGGGCGCGTTCGTCTGGCTGGTGATGTTGCCCGACGCGACGTTGGTCACGGTTGTCGTCAAGGTTCCGGCGCACGTTGTAACATAGCTATCGCCGAACTTGTTTGTCGGCAGAATTCCGAAATTCAGATCGGCCCGGAAGTAGTCCGTGAAGTGATAACCCATGCCAACGCTGCCATCGAACAGCGTGTTGCTTGACGTGAATCCGGTCGGACCGACCGAATCGTCGAACGGCTTGTTGACCGCATAGCCGACATCACCGCGCAGGTACCAGCCGGATCCTACCTCGACCGGCTTATAGTCCGGCGCCTGATCGACATAGATCGGCGGATCGTAGTCGGCCGCGTGCACTGGCGACAGCGGCAGGAGGACTGCGGCAAGCGCCAGCGCTGTCAGCGATTTGAAGGTCATGTTCCTGGCTCCCGAAGTTGGCGCTGGTCGCAATAGCGAGCACCGTTTCAGGAAGCATTGTTAACCATAGTGGTTAAGTGGCGGTTAAGGATAACAGGGAGTTAGCGAATTGACTTCGGTGGCTTTTGTCGACGCTGCTTAAACGAAAACCGCCCGGCGCTTGCCGGGCGGTTTATCAATCTCGGGCTGTCGAAGCGTTACTTGGTGTAAACCGGCTCCGGCTCGGGAACATACGGCTCCGGCGCAGGTGCGCAATCCGACTTGCCGAACTGGTAGCGCAGGCCGCCGCGCACTTCGTTGACACTGATGCCGTGATCGTAGCCCGGTCCAACATTGCTGTCCGACGCGTAGTCGAACATCTTGCCGCCGTTGATGTGGCTGTAGCGGTAACCGACATCGAGCTTGACCCTATCGGTCAGGCAGTAGGACGCGCCGGCCATGAGGGCGTATGCGAAGCGCCATCCCTTGCCGCCGCCATGCTCGAACGTGCCGTCGCTGTCGGTGTTCGTGAGCGTATCCCACTTGACCCAGGCGCCGCCGATACCGGCACCGACATAAGGCGTCACGCCGTGCCAGGTGCCGATGTCGACATAGGCATTGGCCAGAAGCAGAAGCGCCGAATATGACGACGAGTCGACGGAGGTACAGGGAATCTGCGGAGCGGGACCGCAGAAGCCGCTGGTGGACCCGTTGAAGTCTGAACTGCTCAGCCAGTCGGCGGTCAGGTCTGTACGGAAATGCTGGTTGATCTGGTAACCAACACCGGCGCCAGCGGAGAAAGCGCTTTTGAGAGAACCGGCATCGAAGCTGCCGGGAAGTTGCGGCGAGGTGGGACCGTAGGTCGTGTAGTCGGAACCACCGAACTTCGACCAGTGATAGTCGACGTCACCGCGAATATACCAGCCGCCATACTCCGGAGCCGGCTGCTCATAGACCGGCGGCGGCGCCTGCTCGACCACCGGTTCCGGCATATCGGCTGCGAATACCGGTCCGGCCACGCCCGCGAACAGCGCGGCAAACAAGGCCCTTCTTGCTGTATTGAACATGCTTGTCACCCCTAAAGACCTTCGGAACACGAACGCGTCCGGATTTGATTGGCTTCAGTTGTGGATAATGAATTGCAAAGGTTAAAAGGCGTTTAACCGTGTTGCTTAACCACGAATCACTAAAACTTGAGATATCCGGTTCCAGTCTTCCGAAGGGGAAAAAGGGGGTATTGCGTAATGAAAAAGCCCGCCGGAAGGCGGGCTTTGGTTCAACAAGGCGGCAGACGTGACGGCCTTCGGGGCGCGTCGGAAGTCAGGCGGCGCTGCGCGTCTCCGAAATAACGTCGACAATGTCGTTGACGACGGCCTCGACCAGTTGCGGATCATCGCCTTCCGCCATGACGCGGATAAGTGGCTCCGTGCCCGAAGGGCGGATGACCAGTCGTCCGGCCTTGCCAAGACGATGGCGGGCGTCCTCGATCGCCGCCTTGACCGGAGCTTCCTCGAGCGGCTTGCCGCCGGAAAAACGGACGTTCTTCAGAAGCTGCGGCACAGGCTCGAACTTCTTCGACAACTCGCTGACCGGCCGGTTCTGCCGCTTGATGCAGGCGAGCACCTGAAGCGCCGAGACGAGACCGTCCCCCGTGGTCGAGAAATCGGACAGCACGATGTGGCCCGACTGTTCACCGCCGACATTGAGCCCATGCGCGCGCATGTGCTCGACGACATAGCGGTCGCCGACCTTGGTGCGATGCAGCTGCAGCTTCATGTCGCCGAGGAAGCGTTCGAGACCGAGGTTGGACATCACCGTCGAGACGACGCCGCCGCCGGCCAGACGCCCGCTCTGGTGCCAGGACTCGGCGATCAGCGCCATGATCTGGTCGCCGTCCACGATGGTGCCATTCTCGTCGACGATGACGACGCGGTCGGCGTCGCCGTCGAGCGCGATACCGATGTCGGCGCGGACCTCGTGAACCTTCTTCTGCAAGCCGGCCGGATGGGTCGACCCGCATTCCTTGTTGATGTTGAAGCCATTGGGCTCGACATTGATGGCGACAACCTCGGCGCCAAGCTCCCACAGCGCCTCGGGCGCCACCTTGTAGGCGGCGCCGTTGGCGCAATCGACCACGATCCTCAGGCCCGAAAGCGACATCGAGCGCGGCAACGTGCGCTTGGCGAATTCGATGTAACGGTCGTGCACGCCATCGACGCGCTTGGCGCGGCCAAGCCCATCGGAATCGGCGAGTGCCAGCTCGATGTCCTTGTCGAGCATGCTTTCGATACGCTCCTCGATCTCGTCGGAGAGCTTGTAGCCGTCAGGTCCGAACAGCTTGATGCCGTTGTCGTAATAGGGATTGTGTGAAGCCGAGATCATCACGCCGATATCGGCGCGCAGCGAGCGCACCAGCATGGCGACGGCCGGCGTTGGGATCGGGCCGAGCAGGAACACGTCCATGCCGGCGGCGCAGAGACCCGCCACCATGGCGTTCTCGATCATGTAGCCGGAGAGCCGCGTGTCCTTGCCCAGCACGACCCGGTGGCGATGACTGCCGCGCTGGAAGGAGAGGCCGGCAGCCATGCCAACCCGCATGGCGATTTCGGCCGTCATTGGAAACTTGTTGGCGCGCCCGCGAATGCCGTCGGTGCCGAAGTAATTTCCTGCCATTTGAGCCAGAGTCCCCGATCTTTTTGCGAGGCACGTAATGCCACAATTGGCCAGCGCCCTATCATCACATTGTGTGATTGTATGTTACGAATCCTTAGAAATTCATTGTTGTGCGCCGCACAAAGTAATTTGCCAGCACACCGTAGTGAAACAGCCGCCAAGCAATACACGGGTTTGCGGGTTGTTCGTGACGGGTGCCTGTCCCAGACCTTTTGTCCGGGCCCCTACTTGCAACGATTTCATCCCATTGCCGGGATGAGCATGCATTTCGACGGTATATACGCCACTTCGCATCTAGCGCAACCGACCGTTGAGAGCTATTGATTTGCAGGGACGCATCTTGAGCGGCTGCAATGGAGAAACGCTATGCTCATTCATCGACTTGCTACTTTGACGGGCCTTGCCGTCGTCACTCTGTTCCTGGCGGCGCCAGCCAACGCGCTGACCATGGCCGAGTGCAGCACCAAGTATAACGCGGCCAAGGACGCGGGGACACTCGCCGGGCAGACCTGGAACCAGTTCCGCAAGGCACAGTGCGGCACCGACGCCGCGGCCACGAAAGCCTCCGACACCAAGGCGGCAACGACAACGGCGACAAAGCCCGCCGCGACGACTGCCGCGGCCGACAGCACGGCCAAGGGGCTGACGGCCAAGGAATGCAGCACCAAATATCAGGCTGCCAAGGCCGCCGGTACGCTCAATGGCATGAAATGGGCCGACTTCCGCAAGGCGGAATGCGCCGCCGGCGCGTCCGCCGCGGCTGACACCAAGCCCGCGGCCAAGGCGACCACGACCGCCGCGGCTCCAGCCGCGACCGGCAAGAACCTCACCATGGCGGAATGCAGCACCAAGTACCAGGCCGCCAAGACGGCCAACACGCTGGGTGGCATGAAGTGGAACGACTTCCGCAAGAGCCAGTGCGGCGCCAGCGCGGCCGACGACGACACCGTGCCGGCTCCAAGCGAAGCCAATTACAGCAGCGAACCGGAAAAGCCGACCGCTGTCGCCCCCAAGGGCGTGACGTTCCCGAAGGCGATCTCGCAGAAGTTCGCCACCGAGACCCCGGCCAAGGGCCGTATGCATACATGCCTTGAGCAGTATTATGCCAACAAGGACGCCAACACGCTCGGCGGCCTGAAGTGGATCCAGAAGGGCGGCGGTTTCTACAGCCTCTGCAACGCCAAGCTCAAGAGCTGATCTCTTAGTCAAACCTTCCAGAAAAAGGCCCGCGCATCGCAAGGTGCGCGGGCCTTTTTGCTGGCGACTTGCGAAGCCATGTTCGCGCTGCAAGCAAGCGCCATCGAGGCGCTGCCAATCTCCTCCTGGGGGCTCCGGCAGAACAGAGCGGACGCGAAAGATCGCTGCGCTCATTCCAGCTTGGGTTCACATTCACGAAGGCGCGCGGCCATTTCCCTCAAGGGCAGGACAATCGCATAGGGCGTTCGCCCCGCTGCAACTCGGCCTCACCGAGCCACCCCTCCCGCACACCGGCGGGCGAGAGGAAATGCCAACCGCCGATGTCTCTGCCTTGAACGCTTGGGTTTCCTCTCCCCATGGAATTGGGGGACAGGTGGCCACGCGGGGCGGCCAGAGCGGGGTATGGCGCCGCCACAGGCGATTTGCCTGCCACAAGGGGCCGTCGTACCGGCTTTTGCCGCTCGCCTACGTTTGCAGGTGGTCGGCTCACCGACCTCCAAAACAGAAACGCCGCGGACAAGCCGCGGCGTTTGAAAGCGAGCGAGGTACCTGCCTCAGCCCAGCGGTTGCGGCTCCATGCCGCCTTCTGGTTCCGGCCCCTTCTTGCGGCGGCCACCCGACTTCGGCACGGCGGAGCCACGGCTCGGCGGCGTATCGTCGCCGAGGTCGCGTGCAGGCTTCTGGCCGGCGATCAACTGCTTGATCTCGTCGCCGGAGAGCGTCTCATATTCGAGCAGCCCCTGCGCCAGCGCGATCCATTCCTTCTTCTTCTTGGTCAGGATGGATTTCGCCGTCGAATAGGCTTCGTCGATCAACCGGCGCACTTCGGCGTCGATGATCTGCGCGGTCTCTTCCGAGACATTCTGCGTGCGCGCCACCGAATGGCCGAGGAACACTTCCTCCTGGTTGTCGCCATAGGCAACATGACCAAGCTTGTCGGAGAAGCCCCAGCGCGTCACCATGGCGCGCGCCAGCTTGGTTGCCTGCTCGATATCCGAGGAAGCGCCGGAAGTGATGTTCTCCTTGCCGAACTTGAACTCCTCGGCAACGCGGCCGCCCATCATGATGGCCAGGCGCGAGATCATGTACTTGTAGCTCATCGAATAGCGGTCGCCTTCCGGCAGCTGCATGACCATGCCGAGCGCACGACCGCGCGGAATGATCGTCGCCTTGTGCAGCGGATCGGCCGACGGCACGTTCAGCGCCAGGATGGCGTGGCCCGCCTCGTGATAGGCGGTGAGTTCCTTCTCTGCCTGGGTCATGGCCGACGAGCGACGCTCGGCGCCCATCATGATCTTGTCCTTGGCGTCCTCGAATTCGGCCATCGTGACCAGGCGCTTGTTGCGGCGAGCCGCCATCAGCGCGGATTCATTGACGAGGTTCATCAGGTCGGCGCCCGAGAAGCCCGGCGTGCCGCGCGCGATGACCTTGAGGTCGACGTTCGGCGCCAGCGGCACGTTTCGCACATGCACCTTGAGGATCTTTTCGCGGCCGACGATGTCGGGGTTCGGAACCACCACCTGGCGATCGAAGCGGCCTGGACGCAGCAGCGCCGGATCGAGCACATCGGGCCGGTTGGTGGCCGCGATCAGGATGATGCTCTCATTGGATTCGAAGCCGTCCATCTCGACCAGCAGCTGGTTCAGCGTCTGTTCGCGCTCGTCGTTGCCGCCGCCGAGGCCGGCACCGCGATGGCGGCCGACGGCGTCGATTTCGTCGATGAAGATGATGCAAGGCGCGTTCTTCTTGGCCTGGTCGAACATGTCGCGGACACGGCTGGCGCCGACGCCGACGAACATCTCGACAAAGTCCGAGCCGGAGATGGTGAAGAAGGGCACATTGGCCTCGCCGGCGACCGAGCGGGCGAGCAGCGTCTTGCCGGTTCCCGGAGGGCCGACAAGCAGCACGCCGCGCGGGATCTTGCCGCCAAGCCGCTGGAACTTCTGTGGGTCACGCAGGAACTCGACGATCTCCTCCAAGTCCTCCTTGGCCTCGTCGACACCCGCGACGTCCTGGAAGGTGACACGGCCGTGCGCCTCAGTCAGGAGCTTGGCCTTCGACTTGCCAAAGCCCATGGCGCGTCCGGAGCCGGATTGCATCTGGCGCATGAAGAATATCCACACGCCGAGGATGAGGATCATCGGCAACCACGAGATCAGGTAGCCGAACAGCGAATTGGAGCCGTCCGTCTCGGGCCGCGCAGTAATGGTGACGTTCTTGTCCTGCAGACGCGACACCAGCTGGGGATCGCCGGGCGAATAGGTCTGGAAACCGCTGGAATTGTCGCTGTAGGTGCCGGTGATGCGGGCGCCCGCAATGGTCACCGTCTTGACCCGGCCTGCCGCTACATCCTGAAGGAACTGCGAATAGGGCACATCGCTCGAGGCTCCACGCGTCTGCGGCGTCTGGAACAGATTGAACAAGGCTATGAGCAAGACCGCTATGATCGCCCAGAGCGCGAGGTTGCGATAGTTCGGATTCATCAATTGTCCCGTTGGCGTCCGCGGGCGGACACGTGTCATGAGAGGAAACTTGAGCCTAACATAGGGAGAGCGCCTCCCCTTGCCAAGCATAACAGCACGTCTCGGTTAAGCTTTCGCCCATGATCGGCCGTCACTGTGGCCACGGAAAGGCAAGGGCGGAACGGAGGCCGCACCGATCAGCCCCGCGATGGCGTGCGCCGGAGCCAAGTCGAAGGACGGCAGGAAGCGTGCGAAGGGCGCGACCACCGCCTGCGCCGCGAGCCCCGGCAGGGCCGGCCTGTCTCCCGGCAACCCAAGGCATTCGCCGTCTCGCCAAAGCGCGGGTTCGGCGGCGAGGGCAGCGTGCAGAAGGCGCGGCGGCCCATGATGCTCGGCCACCACGATCTTTCTCGCGGCCGTCATGCCGAGTGGGGCGATCAAGAATGCGCGGCTGGTTTCGTCCAACATGAGCCGCCGGCGCCCATCCCAGGGCGAATTGTCCGAAGCCGTGGCCGGCGGCGGCAGCCCCCTGGTCTCGCGCAGCAACCATGTGCCATCACCCCGCGCATCGATGACCGTCCGCGACAATGTGGCGCGAAAAGATCCCCCCTTCAGCCGGCTTAAAAGCGCCTCGCTGCGTGCCTGGTCAGGAAGGAAGGAAACGCCGCCTACAGTCGCCAGCAGGATGCGCAGCGCATAGACGGCCGCCCGGTCGTCGCCCGAGCTGGCAAAACCGCGATCCAGGCGGACGAGTCCGGGAGCTGGCCGCCCGGCAAGGCCATAGATCAGCGCGGCGGCCCGAAGCCCCAGTTGTGTGCGCTCGGCACCGGCGCGCGCGGCCAACGCCATCGCTTCGTGCAATGCAGCGCCATCGTCGGCAAGGATCGTTCGGATGCGCGGCCGCTCGAAGGTCTCGTCGACATTGGTCGGATCGTCGGCCCAGCCGACATCTTGGCGCCGCAGGACGTCGCGCAGTGTCGCGCGCCGCGTTTCCAGAAGCGGCCTCACGATCCAGCATCGCCAGTCATAAAGGGTTGCTGGCGCCATGCCCGCCAGCCCTCGCCCTGCATCGACAGCCGAGCCGTCTTCGTCCGCCGAAGCCTTCTCTCGTGCCAATCCCTTCTCTCGCGCTTGCCGCATCAACACGGTCTCCGCCTGGTCGTCGGCGGTGTGGCCGGTCAGTATCATGCCGATGCCTTCCGCTTGCGCGGCCTCGGCCAGCAGCCGGTAGCGCGCCTCGCGCGCGGCCGCGGGCAATCCGGTCGACGGCTTGCGGCCGGACCAGGTGAGCGTGCGGTGGGCGATGTTGCGCGCCGCGCAGAGCCTTGCCACGGCTAGCGCCTCCGCCGCCGAGGCTGGCCGCAGATTGTGGTCGATCGTCACCGCCAGCAGCTTTGTTGCCGGTGCGGTACGGTCGAGATGGTCTTTGATCAGGAGAAGGAGGGCGGTTGAATCGCTGCCGCCGGACACGGCAGCAACGGCGCCGCTGGTAAAATCGATCCGCGAAAACTTCGAAAGGTCTGGCTCGGTATCGAGCATCAATGCATGTCGTCCAAAACTGGCCCCGATGTTAGGGCGACGACACGCAGACTAGCACGCCGCGAGCGCCCGTTCCTGCTTCACGCGCTCCTTGAGCGTGGGCGATATGTCCGGATAGCGCTTGCCGATCTCGCTGAAGGTGGCGCAAGCCACATCATGTTGCTTGAGGCCAACCAGTGACACGCCGAGCTTGAGCAGCATGTCGGGTGCCTTCTTGGCCTTCGGATAGTCCTTGCTGGCGGCAAGGAACGTTTCGGCCGCATCGCGGTATTTTTGCTGGCCGAGCAGCGACTCGCCCAGCCAGTAATGCGCGTCCGCCGCTCTCGGATCCTTCGGAAAGCGGGTGATGTGATCGCGGAAGCCCTGCTCGGCGGTGCCGTAGTCGCCCGACAGGATGAACTGGTAGGAGTTGCGGTAAAGCTCCTCCGCGCTGTTGGTGGTGGGCAGCGCAGCAACCACCGTACCGTCCGATTTGCCGCTCTTGGCGCCGGGGGTAGCAGGAGCCCTATCCTGCGCCGGCGCGCTTGCCTGGGTATTGCCCTCGGCGCCGATGACGTTGCCGTTCTTGTCGACGGTGATGGCGCCAAGCGCCTTGGGCGGCGTCCCCTTTCCAGGGATGACGGCGCCGGGATCGCCGCTGGGCGATTCGACGATGACGTCCTCGATGGTCTGTCCGCCGCCCGATGCATTGCCTGCATCGGCCGGCGCCTGCGCCGCGGGAGCGGCCGCGACGTTCTGGTCGCTGTCGGTGGTGGTGGCGTCCGACTTCTTTTGCGGATCCATCTTCTTTCCCGGCGCCGGCTGGCCGCCTTGCGAACCGCCGCCTTCAAGCTGCTGGAAGCGGAACTCGTTGTCTTCCTGCTGCTTGCGGATTTGCTCCTGCATCTGCAGCACCTGGAAGTTGAGTTCCTCGATCTTGCCGTTCATTTGCCGCAACTGGTCTTCCAGTGCCGCGGTGCTGGCTGTCTGCGCGACCTGGACCTGCTCCGGCTGCTTCTTCTCGCCAAGGATGCCGGGCAGCTGGATCGTCGGCAGATGGAAGGAAAAGCCGCTGTCGGCTGGTTGCCCTGTGCCACTGGCCAGGGCGGTGGCGCCTGATAGGAGCAGCAGCGCAAGCGTGCCGCTCAAGACCGATCTGAAATGCATGTGCCTCTCGCCGTAGAATCGTTAGCCTGTTTGCGCCTTCCAACCAGAATAGGACCAGCCAAGCGCCCTCGGCTCATAGCAGGACGTGAGACTTCGGCCAAATTTTGTTTCGCAGGCCCAGGCAAGAAAAAGGCGGCCTCGCGGCCGCCTTTCTCATCGTCGTGTTGCATTTTTGCCGACTTTGGCGCCGCGCGGCCCGATTGACGTGCAAGCGACGCCGAAGCTTAGGAACCGGCGCCGCTGAGCGTGGTGACGGCGCGGCGGTTCTGCGACCAGCAGGAGATGTCGTCGCAGACCGCGACGGGACGTTCCTTGCCGTAGGAAATCGTCTTCAGCCGGTTGGCGCCGACACCCTTTGAAATCAGGAAGTCGCGCGTCGCCGCGGCGCGGCGGGCACCGAGCGCCAGATTGTACTCGCGGGTGCCGCGCTCGTCAGCATGGCCTTCGACGACGATGGCGTACTGCCTGTACTTGTTCAGCCACTGCGCCTGGCGGGCGAGTGTCTGCTGGGCATCGGCGCGGATCGCGGTCGAGTCGGTGTCGAAGAAGATGCGGTCGCCGATGTTGACGGTGAAGTCCTGCGCCGAGCCGGGCGTTGCCGCGCCGGCGCCGTTAAGGCCGAGATCGCCTGGGTTGTTCAGCGTCTTCTTCGATGCGCAACCGGTGATGGCGAGCATCGCCACGAGCGCGATCATGGCCGGGTTTCTGGTAAGTGCTGCGATACGGCCCATGCCGCCTCTCCTTCGCAATTCGAGTGAATTCATTGATCAGCCAGTAACCACGTTTGGGTTAACCGACGTTCAAGGAACGTGGTTAATATTCAGTTTCGGCTGCCGTCCGCAGCCGGTCCAATCTCGGTCACGCTTGGCGCGGACCGTAGGCGCAAATGCGGCCAAAACGCGACCAACACATGAAAAAGAGGCCCAAAAGGCCCCTTTTCCGAGCTCATTCCGTTTCCGTGAACCTATTCCAACAGCGGCGACCATGCCGGATCCGAGGCGTAATTGGCGGTTGGTATTGGTTGTTCATTGCGCCCGGTGAGATCGACCGAGACCAGTTTCGGCCCCCCACCGGCATCACGGAAGAACATCAGCACGCGACCGTTTGGCGCCCATGTCGGCCCTTCCTGCTGGAAGCCGGTGGACAGGATACGCTCGCCTGAACCGTCCGTCTTCATGACGCCAATCTGGAACTGACCGCCTGACTGCTTGGTGAAAGCGATCAGGTCGCCACGCGGTGACCAAACAGGGGTCGAATAGACGCCGTCGCCAAAGGAGATGCGGTGCTGGTTGGAGCCGTCCGCGCCCATGACATAGATCTGGGAGCGGCCGCTGCCGCCGCCACGGTCGGAGGTGAACACGATCTGCGAACCGTCAGGCGAATAAGACGGCGAGGTGTCGATTGCAATCGAATCGGTGAGCCTGGTCGTCGAGCGGCTTCTGAGGTCCATGGCGAAGATGTTGGAATTGCCGTCATCGCGCAGCAGGCTCATGATCACCTTCTGGCCATCGGGCGAGAAGCGCGGCGCGAAGGTCATGCCGGGAAAATTGCCGACCAATTCGCGCTGCCCGGTCTCGATCTGCAGGAGATAGACCCGCGGCTGCCCGCTTTCGTAGGACATATAGGTGATTTCCTGCCGGTTCGGCGAGAAACGCGGCGTCAGCACGATCGATCTGCCGTCCGAGAGGTAACGGACATTGGCGCCGTCCTGGTCCATGATGGCAAGACGCTTCTTGCGCGCGTTCTTGGCGCCGGATTCGTCGATGAAGACGACGCGCGTATCGAAATAGCCCTTCTCGCCGGTCAGCCTCTCATAGATGGCGTCGGCGATGATGTGGGCGACGCGACGCTGATTGGCATCATTGGCGAAGAACTGCTCCCCGGACATCTGCTGGCCGGCAAAGGTGTCCCAGAGCCGGTACTGCGCGCGTATGCGACCGTCGGCCTCCTTGCTGACGCTGCCGGTGACCAGCGCCTGCGCGTTGATGACCTTCCAGTCGTCGAAACGTGGAGCGGCATCGGGGTTGGTGATCTTTTCGATGAAGGCGCTCTTGTCGATCGGCGCGAACAGTCCCGAGCGCTTCAGGTCGGCCGTGACGATCTGGGATATCTGGGCGCCCAGCGTGTCGCCGCCCTTGAAGTCCGTGATGGCGATCGGCAAAGGTTCGACATTGCCCTTGTTGACATTGAGTTCGACGAGCGCGAGCGCCGGCAGACTGCCGGCCACGGTCATGCCCATCGCCATCGCTGCGACCATCAGGAGCGGCTTGAGGATTGATTTCATGTCTTCTCGCTTCTCATACTGATTTTCAGATGACAGGGCCCTAGAGGCCCAGCATCTCCCGTGGATCGAAGGTGACTTGAATGTCGGACCAGATGTCCTGCTTGCCGGCGGGAACCTGCAGGCCTGCCATATCGCACTTCTGCACCGCGCGAACGGCACTTTCGTCAAACGGGCGATTGCCGCTCGACTTCTGGATGGCTGGCCGCCCGGTAAGCTTGCCGGACGTGTCGAGGCTGAAGCGCACGACGACGACGAAATTCTCCGATCCTTCCATTCCGACCGGCAGAGTCCAGCAACCGCCCAACTGGCTTTCCAGGGCGCCCTGCTCCGACTTCGAAAGCTTCTGGCCCTGATCCTTGGCACCGCCGAGCGAAGCCTGCTGGGTCGACCGCTTGGCGCCGCCGCCGGACGGCTTCTGCTTGTCGAGAAGCGCCGAGATCTCATCGGCGTTGAACTGCTTGTCATCCGATTTCGGCTTGGACGACGCTTCCTTGACCGGCTTGTCGGCGTCCTTGCGATCCGGCGCCTTGGCGCTCTCGGCCTGTGCCGGCTGCGGCTTCGGCCGGGCTTCCGGCGCGGGCGCCGAGTCCGGAAGCTTCGTGGTCTCGGTGGGCGGATCCTGTGCTATCGCTTCGGCGACGGCATCGGGCTTGACCTCCGGCGTCGGCTGGATAGCGGCGGTCTTCTCGTCGGGCTGGGCTGGCGCCGGCTGCTTGGCCGGCGTCGGCTTGGGGTCCGTCTGCTTGACCGGCTCGGGCTTGACCTCTTCCTTCGGCTGCGGCGCCGGCGCCACTTCCGTTGCCGGAATGGGCTTGGGCTTTTCCTGCGGCTTCGGCACGTCCTCGGGCTTCGGCTTTTCGATAGGGGTCGGCGCGGGCGCCGGGGCCGATGTCGTGTCGACCGGCTTCGGCTTGGCCTCCGGCGTTATCGGCTTGTCGGTATCGACGCTGTTTTCGCCGACCTTCTGGGCATCGGGTACGATATCAGGACGCTGCGTCGGCAGCGGCGCCGGCTTTTCATGCATGACGGACTTCTTGTCGCCCTGCAGGGTCTGCGCAACGGCTTCCATCGGCACGATGTCGACCGAGACGGACTCGACATCGGCGGACGGAAGCGCAGCCGGCGCCGACAGCGTGAACAGGCCGAAGGCCAGCACCGCCGCATGCAAGATCACCGATGTGGTGAGGCCGGTCCTCATCTTGCGTCTATTGACCCTGTTCCTGCAGTGAAACCAGACCGATGTTCTTGTAGCCAGCCGCCGAAATGCGGGCCATGACCTTCATCACCGTGCCGTAGTCGGCGCTCTTGTCGCCGCGAATGAAAATGCGCTCCTCATAGCCGGTCTTGGAGATCGCCTGCAGTTTCGCCACGATGTCTTCGATCGGTATTTCGGTTTCCTGGAGATAGACCTGCCCGGCCTGATTCACCGAAACCGTGATCGGCTGCGTGTCGGCATTCATCGCCTTGGCCTGCGTATCCGGCAGGTCGATCGGCACGCCGACCGTCAGCATGGGAGCCGCGACCATGAAGATGATGAGCAGCACCAGCATCACGTCGACCATCGGCGTGACGTTGATTTCCGACATCAGCGCGTGGTGACGGCCGCGCCGCCTGTGGCCACGTCCGCCACGTCCACCGCCTGCGCCCAATGACATTCCCATGATCGTCCCTCAGGCCTTCGGCGCCACTTTTTCATCGATTTGGCGCGAGAGTATGGCGGAGAACTCGTCGGAGAACCCTTCCATGCGCACGGCGATCTTGCTCGCGTCCGATGACAGCTTGTTATAGGCGATGACGGCGGGGATGGCGGCGAGCAGGCCGATGGCCGTCGCCAGCAGCGCTTCGGCGATGCCGGGCGCGACCACCGCAAGGCTGGTGTTCTTAGATCCGGCGATCGCCTGGAACGAGGTCATGATGCCGATGACGGTGCCGAACAGCCCGATGAAGGGCGCTGCCGAGCCGGTGGTGGCGAGGAAACCCAGACGCCCCTCCAGCTTTTCCATCTCCCTGGTCAGCGCCAGGTCCATCGCCTTGTCGATGCGGGTCTGCAGGCCGAGCGGCGTTTTGGCGCCTTTCTCGAAGCTCTTCTTCCATTCGCGCATGGCGGCGACAAAGATCGCGCCCATGCCGGTGGTCTTGCGGTCGGCAAGCGTGCGGTAGAGTTCCTCCAGCGACTGCCCCGACCAGAACACCTGTTCGAAACGGTTGAGGGCCAGGCGCATGCGGGCGTAGGAAACCAGTTTGTCGACAATGATCGCCCAGGTCCATACCGAGGCGCAGAGCAGGCCGATCATGACCAGCTTGACCACCCAGCTGGCCTGCATGAACAGCGCCCAAATCGACAATTGCGCGCCCGGTTCGGCGAGTGCGATATTTTCCATGGTAACGTCCTTAAGATTTTCCGGGCCTGGCTGGCGACTGGCCCATGGGCATCCCTTGTGGTCCGTTCGCGTCAAGCTTGCGGAATAACCCCAAATGCACCGTTGGCGGCCTTTTCGGGGCAAATGTTGGTGAAAGGAAGGCGTTTGGATTCCGCCAATCTTCACCAATCTCTTCATGAACCGTTATGGTTAAGGATGGGTTAGTTCATGAGGCGCGGCGCATTGACGCGCCCGGCGACAGGGCTATCGCGGCTGTGACGCGTTCAGCCGACGCCAAACGCACGCCTTAGTGGCAAGACGAAGAGTTCTAGCTTGCCGCCTTGGGCATGAACGCTTTCACCCATTCCTTCGGAAAACGCCGGGGCCGGCCGTTCTCGCCGATGATCGCCGCCTGGACGCGCGCCTCGACCAGCACCTCGTCGCCGCGCTTCAGCTGCTGCGCCATGAGAATGCGGGCGCCGGAAATCTCCTCGGTGCGCGTGTCGATGGTCAGGATGTCGTCGATGACAGCCGATCCGCGGAAATCGATTTCCATGCGCCGCACCACCCAGACGATCTTTTCGCCGTGCTTGCCGTCGGCGAGTTCTGTGTGATGAACCCCGGTCAGCCGCAGATAGTCGGAACGGCCGCGTTCGAAGAATTCGAGATAGCGCGCATGGTAGACGACGCCCGAAAAATCCGTGTCCGCATAATAGACCCGCGCCAGCAGCCGATGGCCGAACTCCGTCAGGACGCCGGAAAGGCCTGCCGACAGCGTCGCCGATTCACCATGATCGCCCATAGCGCTTCCCTTTTTGATCCCGACGGGGCACCTAAGGCGCGGCGCGCTTTAGGCAACTGCTTTATGCGTGTCGTTGTCCCAAAACCGCTTCACACTTTTGGGCGACACGCACTAGTTTGGCGCGGAAACCCCGATGGCATTGTTGACGGCGATGATCAAGACCTTGATGGCCGCACTTCTGGTGCTGGCCGCTTTGGCGCTGCCCGGTCACGCGGCGACTTTTTCGATGAAGCGCGGCCTCAATCTCGACCAGTGGACGACCTGGGTGGGCGAGGAGCAGTGGAGCGATCCCAAGGCAATGCTGCCCTACCCGGAATGGCGCAAGTTCCTCAAGGATGAGGACCTCGAGGCGCTCAGGGATGCCGGCCTGGATTTCCTGCGAATGCCGGTCGACCCCTCGCCATTCCTCTCCGACAAGACGCTGGCGTTGCGCGACGACCTCTACGCCAGCGTGCTGGACTCGGTGCGCATGATCAACCGGGCCGGGCTGAAGGTGATCGTCGACATGCACCTGATCCCCGCGGGCGGCAGCCGCAAGATAGGCATGGGCGAGGTGATGAGCGACCCGCAAATCTTCGATGCCTATGTCGAGATGACCAGGAAGATGGCTCGCACCCTGGCCCAGGAAGATCCCACGCAGGTCGCCTTCGAACCGATGAACGAGCCGATCGTCGATTGCGAGTCCGACGGCACAAACCTCTGGCCGGAACGCCAGCAGAGACTGTTCGCGGCGGCGCGATCATCGGCGACCAGGTTGACCCTGATCCTGACCGGCGCCTGCTACTCCAGTTCGACCGCCCTGGCGAAGATCGATCCGAAGGCGATTCCCGACGACAACGTCATCTGGACCTTCCACTCCTACGATCCGTTCCTGCTCACCCATCAGGGCGCGACCTGGGCCGGTGATTTCATTCCTTACGTGACCGGCCTGCCCTACCCGCTCGGCGCGGTGCCGCGCGCCGAACTCGACGCCACGCTCGACACGATCCGCGCCCGCATCAAGGCCAAGGCGCCGTGGCTGCGGCAAAGCGGCTTGCTCGCCTATCTCGACGAACAGGTTGCCAGCTTGGACACGCCCGACAAGCTGCTGGCCCTGATGGACGCGCCGTTCGAGCGCGTCGAGGCGTGGGCCAAGGCCAACGGCATCAAGCCGGAAAACGTCACGCTCGGCGAATTCGGCATGATCCGCCAGGAATATGGCAACCCCTACGTGATGCCAGCCCAATATCGTGCGGCCTACGTCAAGGATATGATCAAGCGCGCCGAAGCGCACGGTTTCTCATGGTCGGTATGGGGCTATGGCGGCGCATTCGGTGTCGTCGATGCCTTCAACGGCGAGAGGGCCGAGCCAGATGTCATGAACGCGATCAAGGGGCTCCGCTGAGACTGTCCGCTCCCGGCAAGGTCAGCCAAGATCAATCGACAGGATTTCGGGGCGAACGCCGAAACGCACCGGCAATGTGCTGAAGCCCAGTCCGCCGGACACGATCAGGTTTCGACCTGACTCCACGACGTGCCCATACGCATAGCGGTTACCGAAACGGGACGGCACGATCGGCGAATAGCCGAAGATTCGCACTTGCCCTCCGTGGGTATGGCCGCAGAGGGTCAGCGAAACCCGGGACGGCACCTTCGGGAATATGTCCGGCTCATGCGCGAGCAGGATGACCGGCGACATATCGGTCACCTTTGCCATTGTGCCATCAAGGTCGTCCAGTCCCTTGACCCTGGTGCGGTATCTGCCAGGCAGCAGGGCCTTCTGATCGGCAAGTCCAGCGACCCAGAAGCCATGCCCGTCCTTTTCGAGACGCACGACATCATTTTCCAGCACCGGGATGCCAACCAGCTCGAGCGCGGCGCCCGCCACTGTCGGCCCAGTTCCTGTCGCCTGGGCTGTGGGGTCCTCCCACCAGTCGTGATTGCCCAGGACCGACCAGACGCCGAGCGGCGCTTTGAGACCCGCCAGGGCCGAGGCCCATTCAGGTGCCGCCACCGGCTCGGCCGTCAAACGCATGCCGGCGATGTAGTCGCCAAGCAGGACGATCACGTCCGGCTGCAACGCGTTCGCCTGTTCGGCAAGGGAAGCAATCCGCTCCGGCGTCATCCACGGCCGGCAGGCATGGATGTCGGCAAGCGCCACGATTCGCAGCCGCAATCCGGCCGGCCAGTTCGGCGGCTTCAGTGCGTAGCGCTTCACACGGGTCAGCAGCATCGGTTCGATGCCGATAGCATAGGCGCTGAACGAGGCGACGGAAAGAAATGACCCGCCGATAAAGCGCGGGAACCCGCGTCTGGTCATCATGGCTCGGCCCCAGCACTTATCAAATGAACCGTTTAACAACGCCCACGGTTAAAACCCATCAATGCGCCGGCAAACCGGCGGGGATGAGGAGATTTTGCGCAGGCGTTTGACCGATGCGCGGCGTCGGATGGAACCGCGCAACCGTTGCCCGAACAACTACTCTTCCTGGAACAGGTTGATCTGCTGTTGCGCCAGGTCCTTGGGCGCATCGAGACCGAGGTGGCGCCAAGCATTTGCGGTCAGAACGCGGCCTCGCGGCGTGCGCTGGATGAAACCCTGCTGGATCAGATAGGGCTCGATGATGTCCTCGATCGCGTCGCGTGGTTCCGACAGGCCCGCCGCGATCGTCTCGATACCGACCGGGCCGCCGCCGAAATTGCGCGCGATCATCGACAGATACCGGCGGTCGAGCGCATCGAGGCCAAGCGCGTCAACCTCGAGACGGGTCAATGCCTCATCGGCGATCTTGCGGTTGACGTGACCGTCGCCAGCGACCGACGCGAAATCCCGCACGCGGCGCAACAGCCGGCCGGCGATGCGAGGCGTGCCGCGCGCCCGGCGCGCGATCTCCAGCGCCCCGTCGTCGCCCAGCGGCATCTGCAGGATGCGCGCGCCGCGCCGCACGATCTGCTCCAGTTCCTCGACGGTATAGAAGTTGAGCCGTACCGGAATGCCGAAGCGGTCGCGCAGCGGGTTGGTGAGCAGGCCAAGCCGGGTGGTGGCCGCGACCAGGGTAAAGCGGGCGAGATCGATCTTGACCGAGCGTGCCGCCGGCCCCTCGCCGATGATCAGGTCGAGCTGGAAGTCCTCCATGGCCGGATAGAGGATTTCCTCGACCGCCGGGCTCAACCGGTGGATTTCGTCGATGAAAAGCACGTCGCCTTCTTCGAGATTGGTCAGCAAAGCGGCCAGATCCCCTGCCTTGGCGATGACCGGGCCTGAGGTCGAGCGGAAGTTGACGCCGAGCTCGCGCGCCATGATCTGCGCCAGCGTGGTCTTGCCCAGGCCGGGCGGCCCGACGAACAGCACATGGTCGAGCGCCTCGTTGCGGCCCTTGGCCGCCTCGATGAAGACCTTGAGATTGGCCCGCACAGCCGCCTGGCCGACAAAGTCGGCGAGCGTTTGCGGGCGCAGGGTCTGGTCGGCGTCCTCACCGCGTTTTTCGGGAGCAACCAGGCGGGGCGAAAGGCTCATGCGAGCAATTCCATACCGGCAATGGATCTGGCGGCCCGCTGGTCTAACGTGACTGTATGCGAGCAACCCAGATTCCGATTGTGCTCTGCGATCAGCGCATCGGCAAAGTCCACCTGCGGCAAATTCGATCTTTCGAGCGCAATCACGATGGCATCAAAATCCTCGAAGATCAGCGTCCTGATCTTTAGCAGTCGCTGGACTGCGGACAGTACCTGTTCTTTCGGCAACCCGTAGCGCGAACTCAGCGACCAGCTGAATTCGACAAGCACGATCAAGCTGACGAAGCCGGACTTGTCCTCGCTAAGGTCTTTGCCAAACGCGAGGGCCTTGGCGCGTTGCTCCGCATCATCATTCACCACCATTCGAAGCAGAACGTTCGTATCGATGCCTATCGACGTCACGCGTCGCCCTCTTGCCCGTTCTCCGGCTTGTCTTCGACAACATGCCGGCCAACGGCATCTTGCACGGCAGCATCGATTTCCTCCAGTGACGCTGGACCATCGGGCGGATTTCCCAGAAATCCGGCCAGGTCGGCAAAATCGAGATTGCGGGGCGTTCCGACCAAATTGCCGTCAACGACCGTCCAGGCGATCATGTCACCTGTTTTCAGCGACAACGCGTCCCGGACATCCTTTGGTATTGTGAGCTGGCCTTTCGAGGTCAGACTAGCATACGCGCCCATTTTCTTACTTTCCAGGAAATTTCTTACCGATCATATGTTAGTCGGAATTTTCTCTTCCAACAACCACATCATCGCGCCAGTTCCTTCAGCCCGAAACGGATCAGCTTCGACGCATCCGCGTCCTCGCCGGCCGTCCTCAGCGCGGCGGCCACCGCATTGGCGGCGGTGTCTCGCGAATAGCCGAGATTGACCAATGCGGAGACCGCGTCGGTGATCGGCGCCGGCGCGACCCCTTCGCCCAGTTCCTGCTTCAGCCCGATGGTGCCGGAAGCCGCGCCCGCATAGGCCGGCGCCTTGTTCTTCAGCTCGGTCACGATGCGCTCGGCCACTTTCTTGCCGACGCCAGGTGCCCGGCTGACCATGGCGATGTCGCGCAGCGCGATGGCATTGGCGAGGTCGGCAGGCGCCAGCGTCGACAGCACGGCCAAAGCCACCTTGGCGCCGACGCCCTGCACGGTCATCAACAGCCGGAACCACTCGCGCTCCAGCGCCGACTGGAAGCCATAGAGCCGCAGCATGTCCTCGCGAACATAGGTCTCGATGAACAGCACCACCGCCTCGCCTGGGGCCGGCAGCGATGCCAGCATGCGCGCCGAGCAGTAGGCGACATAGCCGACGCCATGCACGTCGACGACGCAATGGTCCTCGTCGATCTCGTCAAGCGTGCCCTTGAGTTTGCCGATCATGCACGGGTCCTCATGATGCCAATGCCGCCATCCTGTAGGCAATGCTCTGCCGATGATGCGCGTGGCAGATGGCGATCGCCAACGCGTCCGCGGCATGTTCGGTATCGAAGGTGGCTTTCGGCAACAGCACCTTCACCATCATGTGGATCTGCTTCTTGTCGCCGTGGCCTACGCCGATCACAGCCTTCTTGACGGCATTGGGGGCATATTCGGCAACGACGAGGCCCGCCCGTGCCGGCACAAGCATCGCGATGCCGCGCGCCTGGCCAAGCTTCAGCGTCGCCACCGCGTCCTTGTTGACGAAGGTCTGTTCGACAGCCGCCTCATGCGGCATGGCGGCATGGAGGACGTCGGCAAGCCCGTCATGCAGCTGGCAAAGGCGCGTCGACAGCGCCGCCTTGTCTTCCGAACGCACCGTGCCCGAGGCCACGAAGCGGAGCGAATTGCCGAGACTTTCAACAATGCCCCAGCCGGTTCGCCGCAGGCCCGGGTCAATGCCAATGATTCGAATCGCGTCCACCATCTGCCAACTTTACCTCCGGTGGGAAGCGATGCCAGCGAAATGTGAACAAACCGGAAACGAAGAAGACGCTGAGTTCAGCCGCGCCCGAAAGCGGTGTTCAAAAGCGTGATCTGGTCGGAGACAGGGTTGATTCGGCGGCCCGAGAAGGGTGCGTCGACCACACCGCCGCCATAGATTTCCTCATCCATGCGGCGCACCAGCGCCTGCAGGCGTAGCGAGCGGGTGACGAGATCGAGAAAGTCATTGGGCAGTTCAGCCCAGCCCGCCGCTTCATCATGGGCGGAAGCGGTATCGAGGCGAACCTTGGATTTTTCCGAAGCAACCTGGTCGCGGGTCATCTCGCCGGAGTTCGCCGCCCGCTGCAGCAGCAGCCAGGATGCAACCTGCATCAGCCTCGTGGTCAGCCGCATCGATTCGGCCGCATAGAGCGTCGCCGCCAACCGGGACAGCTTCTTCGCCTCGGCGCGGCCCTTGCCATCGAGATATTCGGCTGCCTGCTCCACCAGTCCCATACCCTCCTGGTAGAGGGGCTTGAAGGATTGTGAAAACACACGGCGCTCCGCCAATTTGACGGTGTTCGTGCTTGCCTTCGAAGGCTCGTTCATCGATACGCCCCTGCACTTCCAACAGCTGGCCGGTCAGGCTTGATTGCCGTCACGCCCAGCACCCTATACGACTGAAGCATTGAAAATGCGCCTCGTAGTTGGCGAAGGCAAGCACATGTTTAACAAACGGTTAACGGCCACGCATCGGCCCGGAAACAGGACAAAAAAAGAGCCGCGGATAAGGCGGCTCTCAGGAGTTTAACAGGGAGGCGTCAAACAAAGTGGCTCCAACCACTCGGTAAGAATCCAGATCACTGGATGCACATAGTAAACGCCTGTAAAGCTTAATGAACCCTTAAGGGCATCGACATTTTTTGACGGATCGCCGCCTGCCTGTACCGTAACAGCACAGCAAGCGCCGCCGCTGGCGCCCCGTCGGCAACAAGCTCACTTCTTCCAGATTGCCGGCAACGCGATGAAGGCAAACAGCAGCATCCCCGCGTAGAAGGCCATCGACGAGATGCCCAGCAACGGTTCGATCGCCGGATGGCCGGCAAGCATCACGTAAAGTCCGACCATGAGCCCTATGCCGCTGATCGCGGTCAGCCAGAAATGGACAACCGCGAGCGTCTTTTGCGCGACGGCCGGAAACAGGTGATAGAAAAAGGCGAACACCGCCGACATCAGCCACCCCGCCACCATCGTGTGGGCGTGGGTCGGCATCTGGCTATGATCCTCGCTGATCGCCATGTGAAGGCCAAGTGCCATCCCGCAGAGCGAATAGATGATGGCCAGCGTGAAGAAATTTCTTGCTACCCCTTGCATGAATACAGTCCCCCAAATTGCCTTTCCCGTTCTGGGAATGGGTTGAAAAAGCGGTCTTGCCGCCACCGGACAGCCGGCGCCGCGCACTAGCATCGGTCATGTTTCCACACGATGACGCCCGATGCCCCGGCCTCGCCCGCCGCGGTTACATTAGCAGAAAATAACGCCGCGCGCCGACGCGATTACAGAGCCTACGCGGCAAGAAGTCGGAAACAAATCCGGCTTGCGCGCGACATCGTTCCGAAACGGGGGCGCGCCAGAAAGGCCGTTCATCGCAGCGCGGATAAGCAATCCCGCGCCTCGCGATCATGGGCAACCGCCGGGGAGAGTTCCATGGACTGGTATTCCATCGTCAAGTTCCTGCACATCGTGTCGGCCACGATCTGGGTCGGCGGCGGCTTCACGCTTATGGTGCTGGCATTCCTCGCCAATCGCGCCGGCGACGTGCCGGGAACTCTCCAGGCAATGCGGGCCACGGGTGAGCTCGGCGGCAAGCTGTTTGCACCGCTGTCGATACTGACGCTGGCCCTCGGGCTGGTCATGTGCTGGTTCTGGGTCGGCTTTTCCGACCTGTGGATCATCATCGGCCTGGCGGGCTACGCCACCACCTTCTGCGTCGGCATGTTTATCTTCAAGCCGACAGCCGAAAAGATGGCTTCCATGATCGACAGGGACGGCGTGACGCCAGGCGCCCTTGACCTGGGTCACCGCATTCTCGCCGCCGCGTGCTTCGACTATTCGGTGATGCTGGTGATCGTCGCCGACATGGTGCTGAAGCCCGCCTTGCACGATATCGCCATCCTCGCCGGCATGCTGATGATCCTGGCGATCGGCCTCGCTCTGTCTCTCGGCGGGAAGCGGCGGCGGCAACTGACCCCCCACATCGCCTGACCGCCTACATCAGCCCGGCAACCCCATCCCACAGCAGCTTCACCGCCACGATTGCCACGGTCGCATAGGTGAACGGATAGAAGATGTCCGGCCGCATGCGCCGCACCAGCCAGGCGCCGGCGATGGTCGAGAGCGGTGCCAGCGGCATCAGCACGACCGAAGCCGTCAGGTTGGCTGTATCGAACTGGCCGAGCGCGAAATAGGGAACGAGCTTCAACGCATTGGTGGCGGCAAAGAAGATCGCGGCGGTGCCGGACAGCACCTTCGGATCGAGCCGGATCGGCAGTGCGTAGACCTGGAACGGCGGCCCCCCGACATGGGCGACGAAGCTGGTGAAGCCGGCCACAGTGCCCCATAAGGCGGCGGCAGTCCGGTTGGGCTTGGCCGCATGATCGGAGCCGTGGCGGAACTGCAGGTAGAGCCAGCGCAACACGAAGATGATGGCGACCGCGCCGACGATCAGCCGCACCGCCTCTTCCGTGACCAGCGCCGCCGTCAACCAGCCAAGGCCGATGCCGATGACCGCGCCGGGCATCATGTCGATCAGCATCCTGCGGTCGTAGACTCCCCACCATGTCCACACCGACACGATGTCCATCAGGCACAGGATCGGCAGCAGGATGGCGGCTGCCTGCACCGGCGGTATGGTCAGCGCCATCAACGGCACACCGACAAAGCCAACCGCGCCGCCGAAGCCACCCTTCGACAGGCCCACGAGAATGACCGCCGGAATGGCGGCGGCATAAAACCACGGATCGACGAGCAGTCCTGTCATGGGAAGGGAGTGTCTGGAGGGGAGCGTATCAACGCTTGAATAGCCCATAAACCGCGATGCCGCGACCGCAAATATGCACGATCCGCATCAGCCACATATGCAGCGTACAAGTGAGGAGCGGCATGCAGTCATGAATGCACTGCGCCTTTTCACCCGGCCCCAGCAAAAATCAAAAAGGTCTGAGCGGAGCGTTGAAGCCGTCAGGTATAAAGCAAGCTGGATTTTCATCGTAATCATGACTTGTGCAACGAAAGCACGGCGCTTGCGAGGGATGGCGGCAATGGACGTCGGAATATTTCAAAGGCGATTGTTGCCGCGTGAGCGCATATTGTGGAGCGATGTTCCCGCGCAGGGTTTGCTGTTAACCGGCCGCGATATGATTCTCATTCCGTTCAGCCTTGTCTGGTGCGGTTTTGCGATTTTCTGGACGTATTCGGCGACACGGCAAGGTGCGCCGCTCTTCTTCAAAGCATGGGGAGGGATGTTCATCTGCATTGGACTGTTCCTGGTCCTTGGCCGCTTTGCAGTCGACGCATGGTTGAGACGGCGCATCTCGTACGCGGTCACGGACAAGCGCATCCTCATCATGAGGAGCGCCCCCTTCTCCAATTTCACTTCGATCGATCTCGAGCGTCTGCCTGATATCCAACTCACCGGCGAGGGAGCAAAGCGCGGCAATTTGCGCTTCGGCGCGGCCGCCTCGTACTTCGGAAATCAGAGGATGGCGGCTGGTCCCCCGCTCTTGACCCGGTTCCGCAATTCCTTGGCATCGAGGAACCGTCAAAGGTGTTTGACCTCATTACGAAGGCCGGCAATGCTCTGCGCTCCGACCGCCGGTCGTCGTCTGACAGCTAGCGCCTGTTCAATCCCCGCGCTTTGCTCTATGCCGCAATCCAACCATCTTCGCCCGGCATAGGCGAAAACCGGGATCGAAAAACAATGAATGACGCAACGCCCCCCAACCGCTGCCGCATCGTACTGATCGTGCCACAGGGCGCATCCGCCGCTCGCATAGGCGCGGCGTTCGACGGCGGCGACATCGCATCGCTCATCCTGCCCGAGAACGGCATGGACGAGGCGTCCTTCCAGGCCTTCGCCGAAAAGATCGTGCCCATTGCGCAGGCGGCCGGCATCGCCGTCATCATTGCCGACGACACGCGCATTGCCGGTCGCGTCCAGGCCGACGGCATCCATGTCGAGGTCGGCAAGGATGAGCTTGCCGAGACGATCGAGCACTTCCAGCCAAGGCTGATGGTCGGCGCCGGCGGCGCCAAGACCAGGGATGACGCGCTGGAGCTCGGCGAGACCCGGCCGGACTACATCTTCTTCGGCCGCTTCGGCTATGACAACAAGCCGGAGCCGCACCCGCGCAACCTGTCGCTTGGCCAGTGGTGGGCCGACATGATCCAGATCCCCTGCATTGTCATGGCTGGATCCGAGATCGCCTCCGTTGAAGCGGTGGCCGCCACCGGCTGCGAATTCGTGGCGCTGTCAAGCGCCGTCTTCGCCGACGGCGTCGATCCGAAGGCCGCGATCGCCAGCGCCAATGCGCTGCTCGACGAAACCGCGCCGCGTTTCGAGGACTGACGTGGCCTCGGCGACGCTCCCGCTCCAGGCCCTGCTGGCACTGTTGATGGTGCAGGCCGCCACTGCCACGGAACCTGTGCCTTTGCCGCAGGCAAGACCCGAATCCGGCGTGCGCACCGACAAGCCGATCGACACGCCGCTGCCACAGCCCGCCACCACCACCCAGCCGCCGCCGCTGCCGTCGATCGACGCGATCAACCCCGACCGCTTTGGCGCGAAACCGGCGGACCAGGCGTACGGGGCTTTTCAGCGCGGGCTTTACAAGACGGCCTATGACCTGGCGCTGCCCCGGGCGCGGAATGGCGATCCGGCGGCCCAGACGTTGCTGGCCGAAATACTGTCGCGCGGCTTGGGCGTGCCGCGGAACGCGGCGGAGGCAGCGAAATGGTACGCGCTTGCCGCCGAACAAGGGGTGCCGGAGTCGCAATTCCAGTATGCGTTGCTGCTGCTGGATGGCCGTTACGTCAAGAAGGACGAGAAGGGCGCCTACGCCCTGATGCAGGCCGCCGCCGAGGCCGGCAACCCGCTGGCGCAGTTCAATTTCGCGCAGCTGCTTGTCCAGCAGGACCCGGGCGATGTCGGCATCGGCAAGGCCGTGCCTTACTACGAACGTGCCGCCGCGACCGGCCTTGCCGATGCGCAATACGCGATGGCCCAGATCTACGCCAACGGCGTCGGCGGCAAACAGCGTGACGATGCCCAGGCCCGCCGCCTGCTGGCGCAGGCCGCGCGCCAGAACTACGATACGGCGCAGATCGACCTCGGCGCCTGGATGATCGAGGGACGCGGCGGTCCCCGCGACCTGAAATCAGGCTTTGGCTGGATGAAGCAGGCAGCTGAAGGCGGCAATGTCGCCGCCCGCAATCGCCTCGCCAAGCTTTACATGAATGGCATTGGCACCGATCCCGACCTCATCCTTGCCGGTGCCTGGTATATCGTCGCCCGGCGCGCCGGGCTCATCGATCCCGACATGGACAGCTTCCTGCAAGGGCTGTCGGACGATCAGACAAAGCAGGCACTCGAGAAGGCGAACCGCCTACCCTGACGGCCCATGGCTTGTCTCGCTCCCTTGCCTCTTCCAGCGATTTGTGGTCTTGGAGGCCGAAAATCGCCTTCCCCGGCGACCATCTCACTCCGGATCCAATTACAATGGCCAAGATCAACGGCAACGAAATCCGTCCCGGTTACGTCATCGAGCATGATGGCGGCCTGTGGGTCGCGGTCAGGACCAACACCGTCAAGCCCGGCAAGGGCGGCGCCTACAACCAGGTCGAGCTCAAGAACCTCATCAACGGCACCAAGCTCAACGAGCGTTTCCGCTCGGCCGAGACCGTCGAGCAGATCCGCCTCGACCTCAAGGATTTTTCCTTTCTCTACGCGCAGGAAGACGCGCTGGTGTTCATGGACACCCAGAGCTACGAGCAGCTCGAACTGAACAAGGACTTCGTCGGCGACCGCGCCGCCTTCCTGCAGGACGGCATGATGGTGACGGTCCAGCTTTATGAAGAGAGGCCGATCGGCATCTCGCTGCCCGACTACGTGACGCTGACCATCACCGAGGCGGACCCGGTGGTGAAGGGCCAGACCGCGGCCTCGTCCTACAAGCCCGCGGTGCTGGAGAACGGCATCCGCGTTCTGGTGCCGCCATTCATCGGGGCCGGCGAACGCATCATCGTCGACACCAACGAAATCACCTACGTGCGCCGCGCCGACTGATGCATGTCGCTCGGAAGTGACTCCCGTTTTGGGTCACCGACATGCAACACGACAAAGCTTAAAGCGCAGCAGCAGGAAGAAGCACTATGGCACGCTCCGCACTCCTCAACGTCATGGTTCAGGCCGCCATGAAGGCCGGCCGCTCGCTGTCGCGCGACTTCGGCGAAGTGCAGAACCTGCAGGTTTCGCTGAAAGGCCCCGGCGATTATGTCAGCCAGGCCGACCGCAAGGCCGAGGACATCCTTTTCACCGAGCTGTCGAAGGCGCGCCCAGGCTATTCCTTCCTGATGGAAGAGCGCGGCGTCGTCGAAGGCGATGACAGCCAGCACCGCTGGATCGTCGACCCGCTGGACGGCACCACCAACTTCCTGCACGGCATTCCGCTCTTCGCCATCTCGATTGCCCTGGAACGCCAGGGGCAGATCGTTGCCGGCGTCATCTACAATCCGGCCATGGACGAGCTCTATACGGTCGAACGCGGCGGCGGCGCCTTCATGAATGATCGCCGCCTGCGCGTCGCCGGCCGCGCCAAGCTGGTCGATGCCGTGATCGGCTGCGGCGTGCCGCATCTCGGACGCGGGCAGCACGGCAATTTCCTCATCGAGCTGCGCAATGTCATGGCCGAGGTCTCTGGTATCCGCCGCCTTGGCGCCGCCTCGCTCGACCTCGCCTATGTCGCTGCCGGCCGCATGGACGGTTTCTGGGAAACCGGCCTGTCGGCCTGGGACATCGCGGCCGGCCTTCTGCTGATCCGCGAAGCTGGCGGCTTCACCTCCGACATGGCCGGCGGTCAGGACATGCTGGACAACGGCTCGGTGGTTGCCGGCAACGAGATCATTCACCGTGCGCTGCTGAAAACCGTGAAGAAGCCGCTCGCGCCGCGCTGAGACGCCGCAGTCGCAAAACCGCCACCAAAGCTTGAAATACTGCCCTGCGAGCGCCCAGATGAGGGTGGCGCAGGAAAGACCGGCCGTGAGCGACAGCCCGCAAGATCTCGACATCTCCATCCCGTTCGTCGGACGCTGGCATTACTCGCGCGCCGAACTGATCGCCGACGGCATCGTGCATGCGGTCGGCATCGTGCTGGCGATCTCGGCGGGCTCGGCCCTGCTGGCGCTTGCCGCCTTTCATGCGGGCCCGGGCGAATACATCGCCGCCGCCTTCTACGTCGTGTCGCTGCTGACCGTGCTGTCGATTTCGCTGACCTACAATCTCTGGCCGGTGTCGTCCCCGGCCAAGTGGATATTGCGGCGCTTCGACCATGCCGCGATCTACCTGCTGATCGCCGCGACCTATACGCCCTTTCTGGCCCAGCTCGACGGCTCGCCGCTGGCAAGATGGATGATCGCCCTCGTCTGGATCGCGGCGGTGATCGGCATCGCCATCAAGGTGCTTCTTCCCGGACGTTTCGACCGGCTGGCGATCGTCTTCTATCTGGCCATCGGCTGGAGCGGTGTCGTGCTGGCCAAGCCGCTGGTGCGGACGCTGCCGACCACATCGCTGACCCTCATCGTCGCGGGCGGCGTCGTCTATTCCTGCGGCGTCATCTTCTTCGCCTGGAAGGGGCTGCGCTTCCACAATGCGCTTTGGCATGGCTTTGTCGTCACCGGCGCCGGCCTGCATCTCGCGGCCATGGTCGATTGCCTGGTGGTAAACCGGTTCTGACCCGGCCACGGCATCCTTGAAGCCGCGCGCTGCCTTGGATGAGGCACGGTTCGTATTCGCCATACGGACAGGCAATATTGCCAAGCGCCATTCAATTTGGTCACAATTGCGTTTAGAGTCACGAACAACGTGATCGGCGGAATCGTAAACGGGGCACGGATGGCTTTACTAAAATCGTTCGGCATCGGCAGGCGTTCCGACGTTCTGGTCTACGATCCGCATAAACTGTCGAGCCCTCAGGTCTTTATCCTGACGATGGTCATCTTCCTGGTGATTGTCGCCTTCATCGCCGCGATCCTCACCCGGCAGGTCTCGACCGCCTTCGTCACAAATCCCGGCCTCAACGGCCTGATCGTGGGCGTGCTGGTCATCGGCATCCTGCTTGCGTTCGTCCAGGTTGGACGGCTGTTTCGGGAAGTCCGCTGGGTCAATTCATTCCGGGCCGGTTCCGAAACCACCGAGCCTGTCCTACTGGCGCCGATGAAAGCCATGATAGGCCGGTCGTCGGCGACGGCCTTCTCGACGAGTTCGATGCGGACAATGCTGGATTCGATCGCCACCCGCCTCGATGAAAGCCGCGACACGTCGCGCTATCTGGTCGGCCTGCTGGTGTTCCTCGGCCTGTTGGGGACGTTCTGGGGCTTGTTGAACACGATCGGCTCGATCCGTGAAACCATCGAGTCGCTCGACCCCGGCACCGGCGACGCCGCCGCCGTTCTCGATTCCCTCAAGCAAGGGCTGTCCGCTCCGCTGGCGGGCATGGGCACGGCGTTCTCGTCGTCACTGTTTGGCCTGTCCGGCTCGCTCGTCCTTGGCTTCCTCGACCTGCAGGCGGGCCGTGCGCAGACGCGATTCTACACCGAGCTCGAGAACTGGCTGTCCTCGGTCACCGACCTGTCGTCCGACATTGTGGTCGCCGATACGGCCAAGACCGAATCCTCCGACGAGATTCGTGTCCTGTCGGAAAAATTGCGCAGCATGCAGGAGAATGGCGGCGCTTCGAATCCGCGCGTCGCCACCGCCATGGCCAATCTTGCCGACGGCATTTCGGGCCTGGTCAAGAACATGCGCTCCGAACAACAGATCATGCGTGACTGGGTCGAAGCCCAGTCCGACGAGCAGAAGGCGATGCGCAACACGCTGGAAAAGATCGCCGACGCCCTGAAGAAGCCTGGAGTGCACTGACGTGGCATTGGCACGCGGCCGGCGTACCGATCGCCGCATCGACTACTGGCCGGGCTTCGTCGACGCGCTGTCGACGCTGCTTCTGGCGATCATGTTCCTGCTCACCGTCTTCGTGCTGGCGCAGTTCCTGCTCGGCCGCGAACTCTCCGGCAAGGATACGGTGCTCAACCGCCTCAACTCGCAAATCAACGAGTTGACCCAGCTCCTGGCGCTTGAGCGCTCGGCGTCGCAGGACAAGGAAGATTCGCTCGCCAACATGCAGGCGTCGCTGTCGGCGGCCGAGGCGGAAAAGAGCCGGCTTGAACAGCTGTTGTCGCAGGGAGCCGGCGCCGGCGACGCGGCCAACCAGCGCGCCGCCGCACTGACCGGCGAACTCGACACACAGCGCCAGATCAGCCAGCAGGCACTAAGTCAGGTCGAAATCCTCAACCAGCAGATCTCGGCTCTGCGCAAGCAGATCGGCGCGCTTGAGGATGCGCTCAACGTGTCCGAAACGCGCGACCGCGACTCCAACACCAAGATCGCCGATCTCGGCCGCCGCCTCAATGTCGCGCTGGCGCAGCGCGTGCAGGAACTGAACCGCTACCGCTCCGATTTCTTCGGCCGCCTGCGTGAGATCCTCGCTGACCGCGAGAACATCCGCATTGTCGGCGACCGTTTCGTCTTCCAGTCGGAAGTGCTGTTCCCGACCGGTTCCGAAGTGATCAACGATGCCGGCAAGGTCGAGATGAAGAAGCTCGCCGACGCCATCATCGAACTGCAGAAGGAGATCCCGCCGGAGATCAACTGGGTGCTGCGCGTCGACGGCCATACCGATAACAAGCCGCTTTCGGGCACCGGCCGCTATCGCGACAATTGGGAGCTGTCGACGGCGCGATCGACGTCAGTGGTGAAGTTCCTGATCGAGAACGGCGTGCCGGCCAATCGCCTGGTCGCCGCTGGCTTCGGCGAGTTTCAGCCGCTCGATCCAGCCGACACCGACGAGGCGCGCAACAAGAACCGCCGGATTGAACTGAAGCTCACCGAACGTTGATCCAACTTCACGCGAATGTGTCGGCCGGCGCAACCCTAGAGCGCAGACCGACACAGGCAAGGCCTGAAAAGATTATCTTTTTTTAATTACACATCATTGCGGACCGGTCCTAGCCTGCTCCGTGGGCCGAGAACCGCCGGCGATGACTCCCATCATCGCGACGCGACGGAACCGGACGGCCCACGGCCGGGAGGCAACGGGAGCAACCGCCGCCTTCCACAACTAAAGGAGACGCAGCCATGCGCTCTTTCAATTCGAAGACCTCGCTCAAGACCGCAACTGTCGCTGCGTTCCTCGTTGCCATTCCGTTTGCCGGCGCCTATGCCGCCGGACATCACAAGGGCGCGCTCGACGAGACCGCACCGATCGTGTTCGAAGGCCCTCGCGTCAACGGAATTGTCGATCAATTGCAGGGCATCAGCAGCGGCATCAAGGACGCCGAGCAGCAGAAGCTGATCACGCCAGCCGAGGCGCACAGCCTGCGGATGCGCGCCGCCGACATCGGCAGGGTCGCCGAGAAGACCGCGGCCTCGGACAATGGCCGGATACCCTCGGCGCAATATCACCAGCTCCTGCGCCGCGTCGACCATCTCGACCAGCAGCTCATGATCGACACCGGCAGCGGCTTCAACATCGGCGATGGCTCCGACGGCGGCAACTACCCGAACGGCTGATCGCGGACAGGGCGATTTCAGGAACACCGCGAAGCGGTTTTCCGTCCGCAATTGCCTATTGCAAGGAGATAGAGCGGTTCGGTGTTTCCATGAGACGATGAACCGCTCTTCTGGTACAGGAAGGGACCAACTGGCGCCTTCGGGACATTCGTCGCGCGGGCGCCTTTTTCACCGTCCGAGCCAGACCGCGACCAAGCCAAGGACCGCGGGCACCGTCTGGACGTAGGGGATTTTCCGCCCGACAGTCGCAGCGCCGTAGAGGCCGGCAATGGCAACGCAAACCAGGAAGAACATCTTGACCTGGAAACCGGCCGTGCCGAGATACAGGCCCCAGATCAGGCCGGCGGCCAGGAACCCATTGTAGAGCCCCTGATTGGCGGCCAGCACCTTCGAGGCGCTGGCGAATTCCGGTGTCAGCCTGAACGTCTTGTGTCCGCGCGGCGTGTCCCACAACACCATCTCCAGATAGACGATGTAGAGATGGATCAGGGCGACCAGCCCGACCAGAATGTTGCCGATCATATTGCTTGCCCTCCAGGGCGTGCTCGCGCCGCCGGCCCAGCATTCCACGCCGGTCCTCGTCCGCGCAAGGCGCATTGCGCAGGACGGACGATCGGCGATCAAGATGCCGGCGCGGGTGGGCCGCAGGCTTGCCATTGACCTCGCATTGGTATCTTTTCCCGCCGTCCAATTCAGCGGAACCAGTCATGTCATTTCAAAAACTCGATGATCTCGGCCACAAGCTCGAAGCGCTGGAGCATGCGCTCTGCATACTTGGCGCGGACGAGGCCACGCACATGGCCGTCGGCGGAGGCGAGAAACGTGCCGAGGCCATGTCGGCCCTTGCCGGCATGCAGCATGCCCGCGCGACCGCGCCTGATATCGCGGACTGGCTCGCCACGGCGGAAGAAGAGGCATTGAACGACGAGCAGCGGGCGGCGGTCGCTGAGCTGCGCCGCCAGTACACCAACCTGACCTGCCTGCCGGTCGAATTCGTCGAGCGCTTGACCACGGCGCGCATGCGCTGCGAGCAGCTGTGGCGCGACCTGCGCGCGAAGAACGACTGGGCGGGTTTTCGCCCCGCGCTCGAAGGCATCGTGGCGCTGGTGCGCGAAGAGGCCGCGATGCGCGCCGACGTGCTCGGCCTCGATCCCTATGACGCCTTGATGGAACAGTACGATCCCGGCAATCGCGCCACCGACATCACTCCGGTCTTCGCCGACCTGAAGGCCTTTCTGAAGGACTTCGTGCCGGAGGCCTTGGCCGTGCAGGAAGAGCGCCTGGCCAAGCGGCCGCTGAAGCCGCTTTCAGGCACCTATGCGATCGACAGGCAGCGCGAGCTTGGCCTGGCGATGATGGCGGCAGTCGGCTTCGATCTCACGCATGGCTCGCTGTCGGTTTCGCACCATCCCTTCTGCGGCGGTGTGCCGACCGACGTGCGCATCACCACCCGTTACAAGACGACCGACTTTCTCTCGGCGCTGATGGGCGTGCTGCACGAGACCGGCCATGCGCTCTACGAGCAGAACCTTCCGAAGGCCTGGGCCCACTGGCCTCTCGGCAAGGCGCGCGGCATGGCCATGCATGAGAGCCAGAGCCTGTTCGTCGAAAAGCAGCTCGGCCGCAACCCGGCCTTCTGGCATTGGGCGTTGCCGGTGGTCGAAAAGCAGCTCGGCGAGACCTGGTCCATCGACGACATCCTGCCGCACGTGCATCGGGTCGAGCGCGGCCTGATCCGCGTCGATGCCGACGAGGTGACCTATCCGCTTCACGTCATCTTGCGCTACGAACTGGAACGGGAGCTTGTCTCCGGCAGGCTGGACGTCGTCGACCTGCCCGAGGCCTGGGACGCCAAGATGCGTGAGTATCTCGGCCTCTCCACCATCGACAACCCCGCCGACGGTCCGATGCAGGACGTGCATTGGCCGGGTGCCGCCTTCGGCTATTTCCCGTCCTATACGCTGGGCGCGATGATGGCGGCACAGCAATGGGCAGCGCTGACCAAGGAGAACCCGGCCGCCGACCAAGACCTTGCGAAGGGCGATTTCACGGCGATCAACGACTGGCGCCGCGAGAAAATCTGGTCACAAGGCTCTCGCTGGTCGACGCCGGACCTGCTCGAACGCGCTACCGGCGAGAAGCTCAACGCCACCCATTTCACAAGCCATCTGAAGCAGCGATACGGCCGCACCTGAGCTTCGGCACGGTTGCCTGTCGATGGGCGATCGCGGTGCGTGCCTGCATTAGTTGTTTCGATTCCGTTTGTACCAGCGTCCCGAAGACGGCATAAATCTATGCGGCAGACTTTACTTTCGCGAAAAGCCTCTGAATAAGAGGGTTTCGAATTTGGCGAGCATAGATGTCGGCCTGCAGCGGTTTTCCAGAGGTCAGGTCTTTCTGGCGCCTCTTCATCCTCTTGCTCTTACTGAGTGGCCTGAGTTCTCCTGCCAGATCCGATGACACGGTTTTGAAGGGGCCAGCTGAAAGCTGGGTCAAACTGGTCGACATCCCCGCGGCCGATGCCGGGCAATCCAATCAGATCAAGAACGGCGTTTCGTGGCTGCTCTCCGACGATCAGTTCATCCATCGCGCCGCCGGCTATGCCGAGTTCTCCCGCTACGTCTACAAGATTGTCGACCGTCCTGGACTTGAGCAGGGAGCGGCGCTGAGCCTGCAATTCGATCCGTCGCGTCACAGAGTGACGCTGAACCATTTGCGCATCATTCGCGACGGCGTTGTTCTGGACCGGCTGGCTGATACCAAATTCGATGTTTTCAGGCAGGAGAAGGACGCCGAGAAGGGTGTCTTTGACGGCTGGCTGACGGCCCACGCCAATATCGACGATGTCCGCGTCGGCGATATCATTGACTACGGCACGACTTATGAAATCACGCCGCTCGTCGGCAAGGATCTGTTCTTCACCAGCTTCGCCACGGTCTGGGACGAACCGGTGGCGCTTCTTCGCACGAGCATTACCTGGCCAGCCGGACAGCCGCTTGAGATCAAGCCAAGGGGGACCGAGCTGAAGCCTTCAATCTCTTCATCAGGATCCGACACCGTCTACGTATGGGAAATCCAAAATCCAAAACCGGTAAAGGTCGAAGACAACCTTCCCGTCGAGTATCCAGCCTGGGGCTCGGTCGATGTGTCTTCGACCGCAGACTGGCAACGGGTGGTCGATGCGGTGGCGCCTTACTACAAACCGGCGACCACCTTTCCACCGGCATTCTCGGCAAAGCTCGACGACATCGCGCTCAAGCATCCTGTCCCCGCTGACCGCATGATCCAGGCAATGAGGCTGGTGCAGGACCAAATACGCTATGTCAGCCTTTCGATCGGTGCCGGATCCTATATTCCGCGTGACCCGGCGACCGTGATCGCCAGTGGCTTCGGGGATTGCAAGGACAAGGCCTTGCTGCTTGCTTCAGCCCTCACACGCCTTGGCATCGACGCCGAGGTTGCGCTGGCTGATCTCGACAAGGGAAATGCGGTCGACCAGCATTTGCCGGCACTGCGCCATTTCGACCATGCTATCGTCAAGGCGAAGATCGGCACCAAGACATACTGGCTTGACGGCACCGACTATCTGCAAGGCGGCAGGGCCGAGAATTTCGCCCAGCCCGATTATGGATTTGTCCTGCCGCTTTCGGGCAATGGCGGGCTTGAGAAAATGCCGGTTCGCAAGCTTGCCAACCCTTCAACCGACGTAGCCGAACGCTTCGATTTTCCAGAGCGCCCCGGCGACCCGCTGCTGCTTGAAGTGATTTCGACCTACCAGGGCGGCGAGGCCGACTGGATGCGCCAGAAACTGGCCGGACAATCCCTATCGGAAATCTCGAACACCTACCTGCAATATTACAGCAAGCAGTATCCGGGGATGCGAAGCACGGCTGAACTGAAAATCATCGACCGTCGCGACGACAACACGGTAAGCGTAAAAGAGAGCTACGAACTGCCCGCGGATGCGCTCGCCGCCAATGATCTTGCCAAGCATTTCCCTATAAAGGCCGATCTCGGTAGCAGCCTGCCCACCCCGACCATGGTCGGCAGGATCGGCCCGGTCTCCCTTGGCACGCCTTTTTACAAACACTACAGCATCGTGGTGCGCAATCTGAAGGCCAGGTTCTCGGGAGAACAGCTGAAGGATGTCGTCACGCCCTACGCTTCCCTGAAGACGTCATGGAGCAACACCCAGACCGAGTTTCGCGCCGACTGGGACTTCCAGACCTTCGGAACAGCCGTGCCAGCCAACCAAATCGTCGATTATCTGAAATCCGTCGATCAGATCACGGACAGTTTTTATTGGACCTACGATTTCACCTACGCCGAACCAGCTCCCAAAGCGGCGCCGCCGAAAGAGGACCGGCATATGCAGCCCAAGGAGATCGCCTCGATATTGCTGGTATGTCTTCTGCTCATTCTGGTTCCAGTCGTGATCATCTACGAATGGCAAACCTTCAATATGATCCCGGGCCAACTGTATTGGCCGGTTTCGCTGGGAAAATTCCTGATCCTGTCGCTGCTGACATCCGGCGCCTATCCCGCGCTGTGGATGTGGCGGTCCTTCCGGCAGCAGAAGAAGGCTTACGGAACACGTTGCCTGCCATTCGTGAGAGGAGTGCTCCTGGCGGTCTTCTTCCTGCCCGCCTTCCTCAAGATCAACAGGGATCTGGGGATCAGAAAGATTTCGACCTTGCTAGGCATCGGCGCGGCCGTCGTCCTCCTGGCCGCGCAGATCTACTCATTCGTCCCGGACATGCCGCCATCCGGAGCGTACAAACTCGCGGCCGAATTCGCACAAATCCTGGCCTGGTGCGTTGCGCCACTCCCCCTCGTGGTCGCCGTCAACCGCCTGAATGAGCCCAGCGCGGAATTCCAGGCCGCAAACTCGAGATTTTCGGTAGCCGACGGCGTCGCCATGTTCTTCGGCGCCATCTGTACTGGCCTGATTCTTTACATCGTGGCTGATGGCTTGATCTGAAATGGACGACCTGAATAGCCGGCGAATCGTCTACTCCGCAGCGCCCCTGAAGGCACTCGCCCCGGTTTCGAACTGCAGTTTCGCCAGCCGCGCATAGATGCCGCCCTTGGCGACCAGGCTCTGGTGCGTGCCTTCCTCGACGATGCGCCCGCCGTCCATGACCAGGATGCGATCGGCCTTGAGCACCGTGGCCAGCCGGTGGGCGATGACGATGGTCGTGCGGCCTTGCATCAGCCGTTCCAGCGCCACCTGCACCAGCGTCTCGCTTTCAGCGTCGAGGGCCGAAGTCGCTTCGTCGAGCAGCAGGATCGGCGCATCGCGCAGGATGGCGCGTGCAATCGCCACGCGCTGGCGCTGGCCGCCCGACAGCGTCACGCCGCGTTCGCCGACCTGACTGTCATAACCCTTTTCGAGCCTCAGGATGAATTCGTCGGCGAGCGCGTCCTTCGCCGCCGCCTCGATCTCGGCTTCGCTGGCTCCCGGCCGGCCGAAGCCGATATTGTCGCGGGCGCTCGCCGCGAAGATGGTGACATCCTGCGGCACGATGGCGATCCGCTCCCGGACCGAAGCCGGATCGGCGTCGCGCACGTCCACGCCGTCGATCATGATCCTTCCTGTCTCCGGATCGTAAAAACGCAGGATCAGCGAAAAGACCGTGCTCTTGCCGGCGCCTGACGGGCCGACGATCGCCACCGTCTCGCCGGGCTTCACCGAGAAGCTCAGGCCGTGCACGGCCGCGCGGTCCGGCCTTGCCGGGTAGGAGAAGGAGACGCCTTCAAAGCTGATCGCGCCCTTGGCCACGGCTGGCAGCGGCTTCGGATCGTCTGGCGACCGGATCGCCGGTTGTTCCGCCAGGATCTCGGTCAGCCGCTCGGCGGCGCCCGCCGCCTGCGCCAGTTCGCCCCAGACTTCCGAAAGTGCGCCAAGCGCACCGGCCGCAAACACCGAATAGAGCAGGAACTGGCCGAGCGTGCCTGGCGACAGCGTGCCTTCGAGCACGTCGCGCGAGCCGAACCACAGCACCGCCACCACCGAGGAGAAGATGGTGAAGATGGCGAAGAAGGTGAGGAAGGAGCGTGCGAAGATCGAGGAACGCGCCGCCTGGAAGGCGGCTTCCACCGCGCCCGCGAACTTGCCCGTCACCAGCTTCTCGTTGGTGAAGGCCTGCAGCGTGCGCACCGCGCCGATCTGCTCGCTGGCATAGGCCGTCGCATCGGCCAGCGTGTCCTGCGCCTGCCGGGACTTGCGCCGCACGGAGCGGCCGAAGGCGACCAGCGGCAGCACGATCACCGGGATTGCCGCAATGACCAACGCGGACAGTTTCGGGCTGGTCACGACCATCATCGCCAATGCACCGAGGCCAAGGATGACGTTGCGCAGCGCAACCGAGGCCGTCGCCCCGACCGCCGACTTGACCTGCGTCGTGTCGGCGGCAAGCCGCGACACGATTTCGCCCGACTGGGCGGTGTCGAAGAACGACGGCGACAGCGTCGTCACATGGGCGAAGACATCGCGCCGGATATCGGCGACGACGCGCTCGCCGAGCGTGATGACGAAGTAATAGCGGCAGGCGGATGCGGCTGCCAACACAGCAGCCATAGCCACCAAGGCCGCGAAATATTCGGCGATGAAGGTGGTGCTGGACGACGAGAAACCATGATCGATCATGCGCCGCACCGCCAGGGGCAGCGTCAGCGTCGTTGCCGCGGCAATGGCCAGCGAAACAAGCGCGCCGACGACCAGCGTGCGATAACGCGTGATATAGGGGAACAGGCGCCTGAGCGGCTTGAGCGAGCGCCGCCGCTCGTCTGCGCTACTGGGTTGCGCCATTCTAATGTTTCCTCTGGCCGCCATCAGGTATGCGCTTCAATATGCGCTTGCCGCGGCCTTGTGATTCAATTCCGGCTGATGTATAGGCTCGCCGACCGTTTTAGAAGCCGTGGCTCCTCAATAGCTGCGGCTTCGAATTTTAAAAAGGGGCGCATCGACGCAGGCTTATGCCCGTCAGCCGCGCCGAAAGCCAGGAACCGAACCATGAAGACCGCTATCCATCCCGACTACCACACCATCAAGGTCGTCATGACCGACGGCACCGAATACATGACCCGTTCGACCTGGGGCAAGGAAGGCGATACGATGAACCTCGATATCGACCCGACCACCCATCCGGCCTGGACCGGCGGCCAGCAGACGCTGCTCGACCGCGGTGGCCGTCTGTCGAAGTTCAAGAAGCGCTTCGAAGGCTTCGGCATCTAAGCCGTCCAAGATTTCAAGAATCAAAAACCCGCCCTTGTGGCGGGTTTTTTGTTCAGCGAATGGTGGCACGGACAAAGTCACCCTTGATGATGACCGAGGGCTTGGCCCCGGGAGTGTCGGGAAGCGAGCTGTCGACGGAGGATGCCGACGCCGCCACCGAGTAGCTGATCGCAACTCCCTGCCCGAAGGACAGCGTGGCATCCAGCGCCCTGCCGGTGATGGCGATGCTTTCGTCCTGCCTGATGCTGCCAAAGGCGAGATTGGCTTTCAGCGCATCGCCTTTGAGGTCGACAGCCGAGGCATGCCCGTTCAGCGAAACATCGGCCGCCTTGCTGGTTATGGCGATGGTGGAGAAATTCCCCGCCATGTTGGCCTGCAGCGCCGCTTGGTCGATGGACACCGAACTTTCGGGCTGGATATTGGCGTTTATCTCGACCCTGCAGTCGGACGGATCCAGCCATGAGGACGGGGCAACGTCGATACGCAATGTCGAGCCCTCCAGCTTCATATCGCTGGCAAGGCTGCACTCATTGGCGAACCAGCTCGAATACCAGCGCGCGAACCAGCCATCGCGGCGGCTGCCGATCGTCGCCCGGTAAGGTGCCGAGGCCGACGTTGTGAGGCTGACGGAACTGGCTTCGCCTGATATGACGACGGCGCTCACGCCGGCGAGATCGAGTGTCTTGGCGGCGGTCCCGCTTGCCGGGGACGCAAGCGCTACGCTGCCGAATGACAGCACGGCGAGAATTGCGGATTTCATCATTATCTCCGATCATGTATGGCGGTCCCGCTGGACCGTTGCGTTGCAGGAATGATCCGGGACGTCGATTTCCGCGACCTCGATCGCGATCCGGGACGACCGTCAACGCAATCCAGGTCATTGTCGGTCGCTGCCAGCCTTGGAACCACGCTTGCGATCATGATCTTCATTCCCCTGCCGTTCGTCGTTGCCCTCCTGCTCGTCATCCTGCTCGTGGGGATGATCCGCCGGAACGAGGCCGATCTGCGCGAGAACATCGCCTTCATGCTGCTGATGGCGGCCTATGCCTTGCAATCGGTGCTGATCGGCATCCGCTGGGGTTATGATGTCAGGGCAATGATGCCCGTGCAGTCGGTGCTGGCGACCTTGATCGCGCCGCTTGCCTGGATCGCCTTCAGCGGCCTTACGAAGGAACCGTCGGAGCATCGCCTGGCACGGCTGTGGCCGCATCTGCTGCCGGCCTGCCTGGTTGCCTTGCTGCTGATCTTCTGGCGCGATCCGGTCGGGCCTGTGATCATCCTCGTGTATCTGTCTTATGGGCTTACGCTTCTTTGGCTTGCCCTGGCCGGTCCGAACGTCCTTGTCGAATCACGCCTCGATGGCGTCTTGCGATCCTATCGGTCGCTATGGGTGACGGCGCTGGCGATCCTGGCGTCGCCGGTCACCGACATCATCATCGGTTTTGACATGCAATGGACCGGCAGCGTTCATTCCGGCGCGGTGATCGCCGGCGGCAACGTGCTGGCGCTGCTGCTGCTCGGCGGAGCTGCCGCCGTTGCCAGCGAAACCGCGGCTTCGGACGAAGAGGAAGTGGATGGGTCGCAGACCACGCCACGGGCAACCAGTGAAGATTTCGCGATCGCAGCGGCCGTCGACGCACTGATGCGATCGAAAGAGCTCTACAAGGACGTCGATCTCAACCTCGGGCGCATCGCCAGGCGGCTCGGCCTGCCGGCAAGGCAAGTGTCGTCGGCGATCAATCGCATCCACGGATCAAGCGTGTCGCAATATGTAAACAACCAGCGGATCGACGAGGCACGCCGGCTGCTGGCGACGACGGACGAACCCATCACCCGGATCATGTTCGAAGCCGGCTTCCTCAGCAAATCGAACTTCAATCGTGAGTTCCTGCGCATCACCGGTCTCAGTCCGAAGGCCTGGCGGCTTGAGCGCCGGCCGCCCGGCGCCGCGATGTCGGCCTTTTCGGACGGGAGACAGAACCGTGCGGCGCCGGTCAGGCGCCGGCGAGTTCCCTGAGCGCCATGCGCTTGTAGGCGGCGACCAGCCTGTCTCCCTCTTGCCGCTCCACCGAGATCGCGAGCCTTATGGCGGCCTCGCCCATCTGCCACACGAGAAACGCGGTTGTCTCGAGCGCGATGGGATCGGCGTCGGGACGCAAGCGCTTCAGCACCGCGACAAGGAATTCAGCATTCGCCCGGCTATCAGCCAATTCAAGCTCGCGCAGCGCCTTGTCGGCCTGCGTGCCCGACCAGATGTCGCGCATCACCGGCTCCGCCAGGAACAGGCCGTAATAGATATCCACCAGCTCTGAAAACGCCTTCCGCAGACCTTCGGCATCGGTGACGTCCTTCAGCGCGGCGGCAATGCAGGCCTGACTTTCGGCCGTATAACGTTCGGCGAGCGCCCAGACGATCGCCCTTTTGTCCGGGAAGAACTGGTAGAGCGAGCCGATCGATACGCCGGCCCTTTCCGCCACCTCGCCCATGCGCATGGCGTCGCTGCCCTGCTCGGCTATCAGCGTTGACGCCGCCGCCAGCATGCGTTCGACCCGTTCGCGGCTGCGTTGCTGGCTGGGCGTCCGTCGTGGCGATGCGACCTGTCCGTCCTGCGCGCCCGAGGAGGAACTGCCTTCCATGATCGTCTCCCGACACATTTGCCGGCGATCCGGCTTGACTCCAGAAATACGAGGGTTTATCACGTTTTGCAAATGTGAGCATTGCTCATGTTTTTAGACAGAGGAAAATCAGCATGAACGACACGGCATCGAAACCGATTCTGATCCTGGGCGGCACCGGCAAGACCGGCCGCCGCCTTGCCGAGCGCCTGACCGCACGCGACCTGCCGGTCCGGATAGGCTCGCGTTCCACCAATCCCGCCTTCGACTGGGGTGACGCCACGACCTGGGCGCCGGCCCTTGATGGCGTGGGCGCCGTCTACATCAGCTACTATCCCGACCTGGCCGTGCCGGGTGCCGCCGAAGCCATCGGCGCCTTTGCCAGTCTCGCGGTGGCCAATGGAATCACCAGGCTGGTGCTGCTGTCGGGCCGCGGCGAACCGGAAGCGCAACGCGCCGAAGAGATGCTGAAGGCCTCGGGCGCCGACTGGACCATCCTGCGTTGCGCCTGGTTCTCGCAGAATTTCAGCGAGGGCTTTCTCGTCGAATCCTTGCTGGAAGGCGCGGTCGCACTCCCCGTCGGCGGTGTCGGCGAGCCGTTTGTCGACGCCGACGACATCGCCGACGCCGCCTTCGCCGTGCTGACCGAGCAAGGCCATGCCGGCCAGCTCTATGAGCTGACGGGACCGCGCTTGATGAGCTTCGCCGACGCGGTCGCCGAGATCGGCAAGGCGGCCGGGCGCGACATCCGTTTTGTCACGATTTCGCATGATGAGTTCACCGCCGCCGTGGCGGCGCATGACCTGCCGCCCGAATTCACCTGGCTGCTCAAAGAGTTGTTCACCGAAGTGCTCGACGGCCGCAATGAGTCCATCACGGACGGCGTCCAGCGCGTTCTTGGCCGTCCGCCAAAGGATTTCAACGCCTACGCCAACGAGACCGCCGCGACCGGCGTCTGGAGCAATTGAGATGATCTCGAAGCTTCTTCCCGCCCTCACCTTCGTCGCCGCGCTCGGCTCGGGCGTCGTTGCCGGCGTCTTCTTCGCCTTCTCCAGCTTCGTCATGCCGGGCCTTGCCCGCATGCCGGCCGCTGGCGGCATCACGGCGATGAACTCCATCAATGTCGCCGCCGTGACGCCACTGTTCATGACGGCTTTGTTCGGCACGGCACTTGTGTGCCTTGCTGTTGGCATCGGCGCCGTGATGGGTTGGGGTCAATCCGGTTCGCTCTGGCTGGTTGCCGGCGGGCTGATCTATCTGGTTGGCATCGTGCTGGTGACGATCGTCTTCAACGTGCCGCTCAACGATGCTTTGGCCACCGTCGATCCGGCAAGCGCCAACGGCGCCAGCCTGTGGTCGCGATATCTCGACGAATGGGTGATGTGGAACCACGTCCGCACTATCGCCGGGATAGCCTCGCTGGCCTGCTTCATCGCTGCCCGGCGGTAACGAAAGTTTCAAAGACCAGGGATGCCGCCTCGGGCAGGGTCCTTGGCTTTATGTCCCTTGCGATCGGAATGACCGAGGTCCCGGTCTGGATCGATCACATCGCGGACCAGTTGCTTGAGCTTGGCGGCTTCCGGAAAACCGCCGTCGCGCTTGCGGTCCCAGATCAAGGTGTCGTTGCAGCTGATGGTGAAGATGCCGCCGGTGCCAGGCACCAGCGTAACCTCGCCCAGATCGGTGCCGAAGGTCGACAGCAGTTCCTGCGCCATCCAGCCGGCACGCAACAGCCACTGGCACTGCGTGCAATAGGTGATGCGGATGGCAGGCAGGGGCTTTTCGATCATGCGGCGCTGAGCTTCGCCAAGGTCTCTTCGTCAACTTCGAAATTGGCGTAGACGCTCTGGACGTCGTCGTCATCCTCGAGCGTGGCGACCAGCTTCATCAGCGACTGCGCACGCTCCTCATCGACAGCGATATTGGTCTGCGGCTTCCAGATCAGCTTCACCGACTCAGCTTCACCGAGCGCCCCTTCCAGTGCCTTCGACACCTCGCCGAGATTCTCGAAGGCGCAATAGATCGTGTGGCCTTCCTCGTCGGACTCCACGTCGTCGGCGCCGGCTTCGATCGCCGCCTCCATGACCTTGTCGGCGCTGCCGGCGGAGGCAGGATAGTAGATCTCGCCGACACGGTCCCACATGAAGGACACCGAGCCGGTTTCGCCCATCGCCCCGCCGGCCTTGGTGAAGGCCGCGCGCACATTCGACGCCGAGCGGTTGCGGTTGTCGGTCAACGCCTCGACGATGACGGCGACGCCGCCCGGACCATAGCCCTCATAGCGAACAGCTTCATAGTTCTCGGCATCGCCCATCGAGGCCTTGTTGATGGCGCGCTGGATGTTGTCCTTCGGCATCGACACGGCCTTGGCGTTCTGCACGGCAAGGCGCAGGCGCGGGTTCATCGACGGGTCCGGCGTCCCGCTCTTGGCGGCGACGGTGATTTCGCGCGCCAGCTTGGAAAACATTTTCGACCGCACCGCGTCCTGGCGGCCCTTGCGGTGCATGATGTTCTTGAACTGTGAATGGCCAGCCATGGCACCCCTGTCGTGTTCGGCTAGAGCATCCTGCGGCCGAGCGCCATCGCCCGGCATATGCAGAAAGGCTCGAATTAAAACGCAAGAACGTCCCTGGTGCGTCCTGATGAACGTACGGCGTTCTGTTTCGGAATGGCCGGCTTATAGATAAATCGGCTCAATTCGTCCAGCCGCGCCGTATACCTGACGCACGATACGTGCTGTCGGGGCCGCTCACGCCGCGCCGATATTATCGATGCGACCGTTCGCCCGCCCGGCCTGTCACCCGAAGGATTACTACAGTGAACTGGAGCGGCTCAGCGGCGCCGCTTTTCCTGTTCGACCACATGATGGCGAAGCACGCGATTGATTTCTGTCTGGTAACCGCCGCCTCCGACATGGTGCTTGAACCAGGACAATTCAATCACAAGCCCGCGCCTCGCTTCGCAGGCCAGGGATCAATGCCCGCCGCCGGACCTCTTTCGCCGCCGCGCCAGCATATTGAGGCCTTCGACCAGCGCCGAGAATCCCATCGCCGCGTAGATGTAGCCCTTGGGCACATGGTAACCCATGCCGTCGGCGATCAGCGTCATACCGATCATCAAAAGGAAGCCGAGCGCCAGCATGACGATGCTGGGGTTCTTGGCGATGAACTCGGCAAGCGGTCCGGCCGCCAGCATCATCACCGTGACGGCCACGATCACCGCGATGTACATGATGGCAATCTCATCGGTCATGCCGACGGCGGTGATGATCGAATCGATCGAGAAGACGAGATCGAGCAGCAGGATCTGGAAGATCGCGCCGGCGAGGCTGATCTTGAGGGTCCCGCCCAGCATCGTGTCCTGGTGATCCTGCGGATCGACGGTGTGATGTATTTCCTTGGTCGCCTTCCAGACCAGGAACAGGCCGCCGGCGATCAGGATCAGATCACGCCACGAAAAGCCGTGGCCGAACGCATTGAACACCGGCGTGGTCAGTTGCACGATGATCGAGATGGTGGCCAGCAGCACAAGCCGCATGATCAACGCCGCCGAAATGCCGAGGCGTCTGGCACGGGCCCTTTGCGCTTCAGGCAACTTGTTGGTCAGTATCGAGATGAAGATCAGATTGTCGATGCCGAGCACAATCTCCAGCACCACCAGGGTCAGCAGTGCAATCCACGCGGTCGGGTCATGGACAAAGGCAAAGTAAGGCGCCAGAAATTCGATAGGCTGCATGGAGGTCGTCGTCCCCTCTTGTAACGATCTGAAGCAGATGTCGCCGGCAATTAGGTACTACGCACGCCTATATCAATGTCATGACCAGAAGGAAGGCGCGGTTTCTTCCAGCCGCGGGCCGCGACGAAACGGCGCGATCCTCTCGGTCAGTCCCGTGCGGTCGGAAATATCGACACCGACACCGCACAATGTCGCCGGTCCGGTCGCCGCCTCGAAACGCCCTTTCGGCACTTTCGACAGGAAACGGTTGAGCGGCTCCTCCTTGTCCATGCCGAGCGAAGAATCGTAATCGCCGCACATGCCGGCGTCCGACATGTAGCCGGTGCCGCCGTTGAGGATCTGGTGATCGCCGGTCGGCTGATGGGTATGGGTGCCGACGACGAGACTGGCGCGGCCATCGACGAAATGCGCGAAGCACATCTTCTCCGAGGTGGCCTCGGCGTGGAAATCGATGACCACCGCATCCGCCTGCTCGCCGAGCGGACAGGCCGCGAGATCACGCTCACCGGCCTGGAATGGATCGTCGAGTTCGGGATGCATGAACACCCGGCCCATGATGTTGGCGACCAGCACGCGCGCGCCGTTCTTGGCGATATAGACGCCGGACCCGCGCCCGGGGGTGCCCTTCGGAAAATTGGAGGGACGCAGGAACCGTTCCTCGCGCGGCGCGAACGCCAGTGCGTCGCGCTGGTCCCAGACATGGTTGCCGGTGGTCACGACATCGGCGCCGGCCGCGATCGTTTCGCGAAAGATCTCTTCGGTAATGCCGAAACCGCCGGCGGCGTTCTCGCCGTTGACGATGACGAAGTCGAGTTTGAAGTCGGAGATCAGGCCAGGCAGCTGTTCCCAAACCGCTGTCCGTCCCGTCTTGCCGACCATATCGCCGAGGAAGAGAAGTCTCATCTACGCCTGATCCCGAAAAGTTGCATGACTTTTCGGCAAAGATCATGCGTTTCAAAGAACTATCTACAGTTCCGGCGTGAACCGGCGCAACCCGCTCTCTGTCAGTATTTCCGGAATGACCACGTCATGCGGTTCGTCCGGAACCAACGGAACTTCCTGGCAGTCGAATGCGATGCCGATCAGCCGGGGGGCATGCCCCTTGTCCACAAGCTTGGCGATCGCGCGGTCATAATAGCCGGCGCCATAGCCGATGCGGTGGCCACGGGCGTCGAAGGCGGCCAGCGGCACCAGCATGACCGAAGGATCAAGAACCTCGGCTTCAGCATGGGGTCCGACAGTGCCAAAGCCCATATCGACCATGGGTGCGCCGCGAACCAGTTCGCGAAAGACGATGGTGGTCTTGTCGAGGATCGCCGGCAGGCAGAGCCGCGCGCCTTGCTCGCGAAGGGCGAACATCAGCGGCCTGACATCGACTTCCGAGCGCATCGGCCAGAAACCGGAGACGATCTGGCCCGGCTCGATCGCCAGCCGGTCGCGCGCCGTGTCGGCCATTTCGAGCGCCGCCTCCACCCGCCAGAATTCATCGAGCGCGTCGCGGCGGCCGAGTGCTTCCTTGCGCAGGTACTTTTTTAGGTCTCGGGGAGAAGTCATGCGGCTACGGTAGGAAAGCTCGGATGGCGATGGCGTTGCAGAAGCGACGTCTTCCACCGCATCGTCCACCAAAGTGTATGTAGATCCTTGGCGTTGAGTGACGATCCACACGACCGGTGGAGAGAGCGATCCCGGGAACCTACAAAGTAGGTGGGCGCCGTGTGAGAAAACCCACGGGTCTTCCCAGGGACAGCTCCCTAAGGATCGTTAAGGCCCCGGGGAAAATGTTCTCCTGCCGGGAAGCGCAGACCGTCACAGCCAATATAGGCGTGTTGCCAGCTATAGACCAGATGCACGCGCATTCTCCGCGGCTTTATTCGCGACACGCCCTTGCCACCAGACCAGAGCCGGGACCGCCAGCAACTCGACGCAAAGCCCGGCCATGTGTCCAACCGACGGTCGACCGGCGGTGAGCAGAGAAAGCAGCCGCGCCAGCCCGCCGGTGAAGGTACAGGCCGCCAACAGACGAAACCGCTCGGTCCTGGTCTCGATGCCGGGAATACAGGTGTACCAGGCAATGCCGACGGCGAGGAAGAAGCCCGACAGGAAGCGGAAATGGCTGTCCAGGTCGACCGGCCAAGGTGCCGTTACATTCAGGAAATCTGGCCCCGAAAGGATGCCTTCGAGCCCGACCAGCACCGGAGTCGCGGCCAGTATCCCGACGACCACCTGCAACTCCATCTTGCCGAATGTTGTTTGCTTCACCGCCACCGCCCTGGGTCCGGCATTGGACCTGACATAGAAACGGAGATTGCACCGTGAGGTTTCATCGCCGCATCACGACGGTGCCTTGCGCGGGCCAACTCGTCTCCGTACGGTCGTTGCAACGAACCGAGGAGCAACTATGCGTTTCGAAGGCACGGCGGCCTACGTCGCCGACAAGGATCTGATGGTGGCCGTCAACGCGGCGATCGCGCTGGAGCGGCCGTTGCTGGTCAAGGGCGAGCCCGGCACCGGCAAGACGGAACTCGCCAGGCAAGTGGCGGCGGCACTTGGCCTCGACCTGATCGAATGGCACGTGAAATCAACCACCAGGGCGCAGCAGGGCCTCTACGAATATGACGCGGTCTCGCGGCTGCGCGACAGCCAACTCGGCGACGACCGCTTCAACGACATCCGGAACTATATCAAGCGCGGCAAATTGTGGGAAGCATTCGCGGCCGGCAGGAAGGTCGTGCTCCTGATCGACGAGATCGACAAGGCCGACATCGAGTTCCCCAACGACCTGCTCCAGGAACTCGATCGGATGGAGTTCTTCGTCTACGAGACCGGCGAGACGATCCGTGCGACAGTGCGGCCGATCGTCATCATCACCTCCAACAACGAGAAGGAACTTCCGGACGCCTTCCTGCGCCGCTGCTTCTTCCACTACATCCGCTTTCCCGATGTCGACACGCTGCACAAGATCGTCGACGTCCACTATCCCGGCATCAAGCAGAACCTGGTGCGGGCGGCACTCACCCAGTTCTATGAGATCCGCGATGTTCCAGGGCTGAAGAAGAAGCCGTCGACCTCCGAGGCGCTCGACTGGATACGCCTTCTGGTCGCCGACGACATCGCTCCGGAGGATTTGCGCGCAGACCCCAAGAACGCGCTGCCCAAACTGCACGGCGCACTGCTGAAGAACGAACAGGATGTCCATCTGTTCGAGCGCCTGGCGTTCATGGCGCGAAGGCCGGGGTGACCCGGCCTCTGACGCCGAAGATCATGAAGCTGATGGCGGCAAGCGCGAGAACGCCGACACCGCAATAGAGCATGACCCAGCCAAAGCCGTTGACCAGGGCGGCGTGAACGACGGCGCCGGAGGGGTCGAGGGTCGCGAGCTTGGGGGAGGCTTGCGAAAGGCCATCGAGATTTCCGGCGGCGATCCTTTCCGCCAGCGCACGAAGTTCATTCGCGTCGAGGGCTGTGCCAAGAGCGGTCCGTAGATAAGAAACAATTCCCTGCGTCAACAGCAGGCCCAGGACCGCGATGTTGATGGCCAGCGTGATCAGGCGTGCGCTGATATCGATGCCCGAGGCCATGCCGGCGCGATCAGCCGACACTGAACCTGTCGTTGTGTTGGTGGTCGGTGAGTTGGTCAGGCCGATGCCGACCCCGGCGATCAGCGTGCCCGGCAGCATGGTCAACCAGTTGGCCCCCTCGAGCCCGGAGCCTATCCTCATGGCGATGAAGCCGATCCCCAATGTCAGCAACCCCAGCGGGATCGCGACACGTGCCTGGTAGCGCGCACGGATGCGCTCGGCGATCGCCGGCATCAGCATGAAGGGCAGCGTATAGGCGAGCAGCAACAGGCCCGTCATGGTGCTGTCGTAGCCGAGGACGCCCGAGAAATAGATCGGCAGATAGATGATGAACGGCCAGTAGCTGAAATTCATGCCGATGCCGCCCATGATCGCTCCCGAAAACTGGCGGATGCGGAACACGGAGAAATCGAACATCGGATAGGCGCTGGTCTTCTCCGCAACGAGAAACGCGATGAAAGCCAGCACGGCCGCGATGGTTACGCCGATGCGGGCGCCCGAGCCGAGCTCAGCTCCTTGCGTGATCAGGTAGGAGAAGCCGAACACCGCGAAGGAGAGTGTCAGGATGCCGACCCGATCGAGCAGCTGGGCGTTGGCGTCGCGCGATTCGGTGACGCCCGCGCATATGAAGACGAGCGCCAGGATCGCCAGCGGCACATGGATGAGGAAGACCCACTGCCAGCTGGACAGCGCGACGATCATCCCACCGATGGCGGGACCGAAGCCAAGCCCGATGCCCGAGACGACGCTCCAGGCAACGAATGCCCTGCCTCGCGCGTTGCCGTCCTGAAACTGGTGGGACAGCACGGCGATACTGCAGGTGAACATCGCCCCGCCCGCAAGGCCTTGCAGGAAACGCGCGACGATCAACAGCGGGGCGTCCGGTGCCAGGCCGCACAACAGGGACGCAACTCCAAAGGCGATCGTGGTGATCACCATCACCCGTTTGCGGCCGAAACGATCGGCCAGTGTCCCAGTCGCCATCAGCACCGTGGTACAGGCAATGGTATAGGCGTTCATGATCCATTGCAGGTCCTTGAAGTCGGCCGCGAACACGCTTTCCAGCTTCGGAAGGATGACCGGCACGCTGGAGATTTCGAGGCCGAACAACAGAGAGGCAAGGCAGACGCCCACAAGCGCAACGGTGTTCCGGTCGACTTGAAAAATCATATCCATCACTTTCTATCGGCGTAATCGGAAAGAGGCTGGGGCGGCGCTCTTCAAACCGCGGTCGAGATGAGATAGACGAGGCTTGACCATGAAAAAAGACGATGCATCTCTATTTCAGAGATGACAAAACGGAATAATCGAGATGACGAGCCTTGATGTCGACGCCGTACGCATCTTCGTGATGGTGGCCGATCTGCAGAGCTTCACCCGTGCGGCTGCCGCGCTGGGAAGCACCCAGGCGACGATCAGCGTCAAGCTGCGCCGCCTGGAGGAGAAGCTCGGCGCGCGCCTGATCGAACGAACCCCACGCCGCGTGGCCCTGTCGGCGAGGGGAGCCGTTTTCCTTCCCGCGGCACGCGAATTCCTGGCCTCCCACGAACGCGCCATGACGGAATTCTCGGCGGCGTCGTGTCGGCTCGCCCTCGGTTTTGTCGACCATGTCGCGGGACCGGAACTGTCCACACTGATAGCCCAGCTTCATGCCCATGATCCCTCGCTGGCGCTCAATGTCAGGATCGACACCAGTTCGTTGCTGGAGGAAGCTTTCGATCGCGGCGAACTCGATGCGGTTATCGTGCACCGGGAAGACGGCAGCCGCCGCGGCAAGACCTTGTCGCGCACCCATTATGGTTGGTTCGCCGCCCCCGCCTTCGAATGGCGACCCGAAACGCCTCTGCGGCTGGCGCTTCTCAGCACCGTATGCAACTGCCCGGACCGCCTGCGCGCGGTCGATGCGTTGGACAAAGCGGGCATCGCCTGGAATGAGGCCTTCGTCGGCGGCGGCGGCGCGGCCGTCAACATCGCCGTGTCGGCCGGCTTCGCCGTTTCCGCCCTCGCCCGTCGTGTCGTTCCTCCCGGCCTCGTCGAAGTCGGTCGCAAACTCGGCCTGCCGCCCATTCCCCCCTCCGAGATCATCCTGCATTCGCATGCCTTGGCGCCCCGCGCCAGCGAGGCCCTGCACATGCTGACGACCGCTTTTCGCGAGTATGATTTGCCGGCAGGATAGGGTGAGATGCCGCCGATCCCTGATTCTGCCGGATGGATCGGGCCTTAGACTTCAGAGGGAAATGAAATGACTGAAATTACCGTCCGCCCGCTTGCACAGTCCGACCACGCCGACTGGCGGCGGCTATGGACAGACTACCTCACCTTCTACGAGACCAAGCTGCCGGAAGAGGTCTACAAGACCACCTGGAAGCGGCTGTTTTCGGAAGGCGAATTCGAGCCCAAGGGTTTCATCGCCACGCTCGACGGCAAGGCTGTCGGCCTGACCCATTATCTCTACCATCGCTCCGGCTGGTCCGAGAAGAACAACTGCTATCTGCAAGACCTGTTCGCCGACCCGGAAGTACGCGGCAAGGGCATTGGTGCGGCGCTGATCAAGGCGGTGAAGGAAGTGGCCGCCACGATCGGCGTCAACAACGTCTATTGGATGACGCACGAGACCAATGCGACCGCGCGCAAGCTCTACGACCGTGTGGCGCGGCGCACGGGCTTCATCGAGTATGATCTGCTATAGATAGATCATGTTCATCCCGTTCTTCCTCGAACTGAAAGCCGCGCGCGTTCCCGTCTCGCTGCGGGAATATCTGTCGCTGCTGGAGGGGTTGGAAGCGGGGCTGGTCGATTACGACGTCGAGGGTTTCTACTATCTCGCTCGTGCCGCGCTGGTAAAGGACGAGCGCCATATCGACCGTTTCGACCAGGTGTTCGCGCATGTCTTCAAGGGCATCGAGGCCTTGAACGGGCTCGATGCGGTTGATGTCGCCGATATTCCCGAGGAGTGGCTGCGCCGTCTCGCCGAAAAGCACCTGACCGATGAAGAGAAAAAGCTGGTAGAGGCGCTCGGCGGTTTCGAAAAGCTGATGGAAACCCTGAAGCAGCGGCTCGAAGAGCAGAAGGGCCGCCATCAGGGCGGCTCGAAATGGATCGGCACCGGCGGCACCTCGTCCTTTGGCGCCTATGGCTACAATCCCGAAGGCGTGCGCATCGGCCAGCACGAGAGCCGCAACCGCCGTGCGGTGAAAGTCTGGGACAAGCGCGAGTTCAGGAATTTCGACGACGCCGTCGAACTCGGCTCCCGCAACATCAAGATCGCGCTGAAGCGCCTGCGCCGCTGGGTGCGAGAGGGTGCGGAGGAAGAGTTCGACCTGCCCGGCACCATCCACGCCACCGCCGAGCATGGCTATCTCGACGTGCGGACGCGGCCCGAACGGCGCAACGCGGTGAAGCTCTTGATGTTCTTCGATGTCGGCGGTTCGATGGACGACCACATAAAAAGCGTCGAGGAATTGTTCTCGGCGGCTCGCGCCGAATTCCGCCAGCTCGAATATTTCTACTTCCATAACTGCCTCTACGAAGGCGTGTGGAAGGACAATCGCCGCCGCCATGCCGAGGTCATCCCGACCTTCGACCTCCTCCACAAGTATGGACCGGACTACAAGGTCATCGTCGTCGGCGACGCTTCGATGAGCCCTTACGAGATCGCCCTTCCCGGCGGCTCCGTGGAACATTGGAATCCTGAAGCCGGCGCAGTCTGGCTCGGCCGCCTGCTGCGGCAATGGCCGAACGCGGTGTGGCTGAACCCTGAAAACCAGAAAAATTGGGGCTACACCCATTCGATCGCCATGATCCGCGACATCTTCGGCGGCCGCATGTTCCCGCTGACGCTCGCCGGGATGGAAGGCGCGACGAAGCAGCTTTCGAGGAAACATTGAGCTTGTCGAAGACCCGCCGCTGGGCGAACCTGTAACAAATGCCTATGTTGATGCGAATATGAGGCTGCAACCAATAACGAGCCGGCAAGGCCGAGGAGATCAAATGGACACCCACACCTATCCCGTCACCCGCACCGACGCCGAATGGCGCGCCAAGCTGACGCCGGAACAATACGCTGTCATGCGCGGCCATGGCACCGAGCGTCCGGGAAGCTGCGCATTGCTCTACGAGAAGCGCGCCGGCACATTTTCCTGCGTCGGCTGCGACCAGCCGCTGTTTGAATCCAAGCTGAAATTCGAGAGCGGCACCGGCTGGCCGAGTTTCAACGACCCCGTGCCCGGTTCGGTCGAGAACACGATCGACCGCAGCTACGGCATGGTCCGCACCGAGTGCCACTGCGCGCGCTGCGGCAGCCATCTCGGTCATGTCTTCGAGGATGGTCCGCCGCCGACCGGCCTGCGCTACTGCATCAACGGCGTGGCGCTCAAATTCGAGCCGGCGGCTTGAACAGCGATGTGATTGTTTGACGTGGAGGGCGGCTTCGGCCGCCCTTTCATGTTTGGAGCCGGCACACTCCCGCAATGCCGCCAGAACGGCCTTAGACCACGATCGTCAGCAGCAGCCACAACGAGGCGCCCAGCGTCATCATCCAGGCCCTGGCGCCGGGGAATCTTTCGGCGGTTCGCCAGACCGCCAGGGTCAGGAACAGATTATAGGGCACCGGCGCGAAATGCACCGCCAGCACGGCGGCGAGCGGCATCTTGAGACCAAGCAGGACAAGCGCCACCGCCGACGACGTGAAGCTTATCGCGGTACCGACAAGGACAAGGTCACGCCAGAACAGCCGGTCGAGCGGCACGCCGCCTTGCCAGCGCAGGCTGAAGAAGGATTTGATGGGCAACACCGACGATCTATCCCTGCCCCAGAACCTCTGTCACCGCGCGCTCGACCCTTGAGGCTTCGGTGACCAGCCAGTCGGCCATCGCCGGCCAGTTGTCCTCGGCAAAGCAGTTCACCCGCCATAGCGAATTGATGCCGAGCCCCCCCGCACTTTGTCCGGGACCGAGCTTCAGCCTGTCCTCGATCGCCGGCTGGAAGGGTTTCAATCGCGTCCAGCTTTCCGTGGCGCCGAACTTTTCGTTGCGTCCGAAGAAGACGCCGACATGGTTCTGCGCCGGCGCGACATACATGGAAATGACCAGCGACAAGTCTGACAGCCCGCGCTGCCAGAACCAGGGTCCACGCCGCGCCAGCCGGGCTTTTTCTTCAGGATGCCGATCGACGAACAGCGACCAGAAGCCGCGATGGCGGAATTCAGAGGCGCGGCGGGCACCGAAGTCGAACTCGCTCATGACCTCAATCATTTGGCAGAGAGCCCTTTGCCCGCGGCATTCCGACAGCACCGCGCATTGACTTGTTGGATACGAAAATAACGCGATAGCGTGAAGCCAGCGCCCGCGCCGCACGGAAGAGAATTCCGGTAGGTATGTCGAGAAAGCCGACGGGCCGTTCAAGGCGCGGAAAGCTCTTTTGTTCTTTGAGTTGCTCCGATGAGACGCGCGCAAGGGCATTCATGCCAGCCATCATGATCGGCCGCGAGCGTCTTCGGATCGTGAGAAAAACGGGTGCATCGGCCGATGCCGAGGAAATCCGGTGGTGGTCGGCCTGATCGGGAGATATCATATTCCCATCCACAAGTTCGACGAGAACGGCTTGGCCATATAAACAGGATCGGCCCGTGTGAGGCCCAGGAAAGGGATTTCGTGACGATGACATCCAAACTTGATCAACTGCGCAAGATTACCACGGTCGTGGCCGATACCGGTGATATCGAAGCCGTCGCCCGCCTCAAACCGGTCGATTGCACCACCAATCCGACCATCGTGCTCAAGGCGCTGGGCACGCCGATGTTTGCCGATGATGTGAAAGAGGCCGTCGCCTGGGGCAGGAAACAGGCGGGCAACAATCAGGCCGTGGCGGCGGCGGTGGCCGACCGGCTGGCTATTTCAGTAGGGGCAGCGCTGGTCAAGCTTGTTCCCGGCAGGGTTTCCACGGAGGTGGACGCCGATCTCTCCTTCGACACGCAGGCATCGATCGCCAAGGCGCACGGCATCATCGCCGCCTACAAGCAACGCGGCATCGAGCACGACCGCATCCTCATCAAGCTTGCGTCCACCTGGGAAGGCATCCGAGCCGCGGAAGTGCTGCAGAAGGAAGGCATCGACTGCAATCTGACGCTGCTGTTCTCGAAGGCACAGGCCGTTGCCTGCGCCGATGCCGGCGCCTTTCTGATTTCGCCCTTCGTTGGCCGTATCCTCGACTGGTACAAGAAGTCGACGGGCAAGGAGTTCGGCGCAGAGGAGGATCCGGGTGTCCTGTCGGTCCGCGAGATCTACAACTACTACAAGGTCAACGGCATCAAGACGGTGGTCATGGGCGCCTCGTTCCGCAATGTCGGAGAGATCGAGGCCCTTGCCGGCTGCGACCGGCTGACGATTGCACCGGCACTGCTCGACGAACTCTCGAAAGACGAGGGCACGCTGGTACCAAAACTCTCGCCGGATTCCAGGAAACCCGATCCGAAGATCGCCATGGACGAGAAGACATTCCGCTGGATGATGAACGAGGACGCCATGGCGACCGAGAAACTGGCCGAAGGCATCCGGGCATTCGCCAAGGATCTGCAGGCCCTGCGCGGCATGGTTCAAAAGCAGCTCGAACTCGCGGCCGCTTGAGATCAATTCCGGGATAAATGTGAGGCGGCTCCACCCGGAATTGCCTCAAGACAGAGAAAGGGAGCGGTTCGTCGTTTCACGGAAACGCCGGACCGCTCCGAGTTTCCGCCCGGGATTGCGTGGCGGCGGACGCCCCCGGTGCCCTTGTGGCTGGGGCGCGAATAGAAATGGCCGCCCGGTACGGGGCGGCCATGAAATCCAGTGTTTCGGATTCGATCAGGTCATGCCGAGCGCGGCCATGTAGAGGTCGAGAATGGCATCCTCTTCCTGCCGCTCGGCCTGGTCCTTCTTGCGCAGCCGGATGATGGTGCGCATCGCCTTGGTGTCGAAACCGGTGCCCTTGGCCTCGGCGAACACTTCCTTGATGTCCTCGGAGATGGTTTTCTTCTCTTCCTCGAGCCGCTCTATGCGCTCGATGAAAGCGCGCAACTGGCCGGCGGCAACAGTCTGGCTGGTCTCTGTAATGTCATCGGCCATGTTTTTCTCCACATCTGTCTGTCGCGACTCGGGGGTATCCGGCGCCTTTTTCAGCGGGTTCGAATGCCCGACCGGGGGCGGTGGGTCAAGCTGTTATCGATACGATATGAGGGGCTGCCGCCAAACACCGACAGCCCAACCCGGACAAGGGCCTTCCCTCACCCGAAGGCGATCAGCAGATCCTTGGCGTCGATCTGGTCGCCAGCCTTGACCAGCACCTCGGCGATCGTGCCGTCGCGCTCGGCATGCAACGCCGTTTCCATCTTCATCGCCTCAATGGAAAGCAGCACGTCGCCTGCCTTCACCGCCTGGCCGGCGGCAACGGAGAGTGCCGAGACGACACCGGGCATCGGCGCGCCGACATGGGCCTCGTTGCCCGGTTCCGCCTTGCGGCGTGCCTTGGACGCGGCGGCGCCATGCGTGCGATCCGGAACCTTGATGCGGCGGGGCTGGCCGTTGAGCTCGAAGAACACGGTGACCATGCCCTTGTCGTCGACATCGCCGATGGCGAGGCACCGCACGACCAGCGTCTTGCCCTTTTCGATGTCGACGAAGATTTCGTCCTCGGGCTTCATGCCGTAGAAATAGGTCGGGGTCGGCAGCACGCTGACCGGCCCGTAATTTTCCTGCGCGCCGGCGAAGTCCGAAAATACCTTCGGATACATCAGCCACGAAGCGAATTCGAACTCGCTGAGCTTGCGCTCGAGCTTTTCCTCGATCTCCTTGCGGCTCGCCTCCAGATCGGCCGGCTTCAGCAGCGAGCCGGGTCGGACGATGATCGGCTTTTCGCCCTTGAGCGCCTTCTGCTGCAGCGCCTTCGGCCAGCCGCCCGGCGACTGGCCGAGATCGCCGCGCAGCATCGACACGACCGAGTCCGGGAAGGCGATATCCTTGTCGGGGTTCTCGACATCCGCGACCGTCAGGTCCTGGCTCACCATCATCAGGGCCATGTCGCCGACAACCTTGGACGACGGCGTCACCTTGACTATGTCGCCAAACATCAGGTTGACGTCATGATAGGTCTGCGCCACCTCGTGCCAGCGCGTCTCGAGCCCGAGCGAACGCGCCTGTTCCTTGAGATTTGTGAACTGGCCGCCCGGCATTTCGTGCAGGTAGACTTCCGAGGCCGGCCCCTTGAGGTCGCTTTCGAAGGCCGCGTACTGGTTGCGCACCGCCTCCCAGTAGAAGGAGATGTTGCGGATCCATTGCGGGTCGAGGCCGGGGTCGCGATCCGTGCCCCTGAGCGCCTCGACGATCGAGCCCAGGCAAGGCTGCGAGGTATTGCCGGAGAAGGAATCCATCGCCGCATCGATGGCGTCGACGCCGGTCTCCACGGCCGCCAGAACGGTCGCGGCCGACAGGCCGGAGGTGTCGTGGGTATGGAAATGGATCGGCAGGTCGGTCGCCTCGCGCAGTGCCTTGAACAGCACGCGTGCCGCGGAGGGCTTCAGCAGCCCGGCCATGTCCTTGACCGCGATGATATGAGCGCCGGCGGCCTGCAATTCGCTGGCAAGGCCAACATAATATTTGAGATCGTATTTGGCGCGCGCCGGGTCGAGTATGTCGCCGGTGTAGCAGATCGCCGCTTCGATCAGCTTGCCCTCGGCGCCCACCGCATCCATGGCGACACGCATGTTCTCGACCCAGTTCAGGCAGTCGAAGACCCGGAACAGGTCGATGCCGCCGGCAGCCGCCTGGCGGACGAAATGCTGCACCACATTGTCGGGATAGTTGGTGTAGCCGACGCCATTGGCGCCGCGCAGCAGCATCTGCAGCAGCAGGTTGGGCGCCGCCTCGCGCACCAGCGACAGCCGCTCCCATGGATCCTCTGTCAGGAAGCGCATGGCGACATCGAAAGTGGCGCCGCCCCAGCACTCGAGGGACAGAAGCTGCGGCAGTGCACGCGCATAGGTGCCGGCAATGCCGGCTATGTCATGCGTGCGCACGCGCGTCGCCAGCAGCGACTGGTGTCCGTCGCGCATGGTCGTGTCGGTGACAAGGACCTCTTTCTGCTCGCGCATCCACGCGGCGAATTTCTCCGGGCCGAGCACGTCGAACTTCTGCTTGGAGCCGCCCGGCACATTGCCGTTGAGGTAGGGCACGACGGGTGCAGCCGCGTCGGCCTTGGGTCGCGGCCGGCCGCGCGTCTCGGGATGACCATTGACCGACACGTCGGCAAGGTAGTTGAGCAGCTTGGTGGCGCGGTCCTGACGCTTGACCTGCTGGAACAGTTCCGGCGTCGTGTCGATGAACTTGGTCGTGTAGGAATTGTCCGCGAAGCTCGGATGGTTGATGATCGCTTCGAGGAAGGTCAGGTTGGTGGCCACGCCGCGGATACGGAATTCGCGCAGCGCCCGGTTCATGCGCGCGATGGTCTCGGCCGGCGTCGGCGCCCAGGCCGTGACCTTCTCCAGCAACGGATCGTAGAAGCGGGTGATGACGGCGCCGGAATAGGCGGTACCGCCATCCAGCCGGATGCCGAAGCCGGTGGCGCCGCGATAGGCGGTGATGCGGCCATAGTCAGGGATGAAGTTGTGCTCGGGGTCTTCGGTGGTGATGCGGCACTGCAGGGCATGGCCGTTCAGCCTGATGTCCTTCTGCGCCGGTACGCCCGATTCCGGCGTGCCGATGGCGAAGCCGTCGAGGATATGGATCTGAGCTTTGACGATGTCGATGCCCGTCACCTGCTCGGTGACCGTGTGCTCGACCTGGATGCGCGGATTGACTTCGATGAAGTAGAACTTGCCGGTGTAGGCATCCTGCAGGAACTCGACCGTTCCGGCGCCGATATAGGCGGTCTCGCGCGCGATCTTCAGCGCGTAGCCGCAAAGCTCCTCGCGCTGCGTCATTTCGAGATAGGGCGCCGGCGCGCGCTCGACGACCTTCTGGTTGCGGCGCTGGATCGAGCAGTCGCGTTCGAACAGGTGTACGGCATTGCCATGTGTATCGCCGAGAACCTGGACCTCGACATGGCGGGCGCGTTCGATCAGCTTTTCGAGATAGACCTCGTCCTTGCCGAAGGCGGCCTTCGCCTCGCGCTTGCCTTCCGTCACTTCCCGGGCGAGGTCGGCCTCGGAGCGGATGGCGCGCATGCCGCGTCCGCCGCCGCCCCACGATGCCTTCAGCATCACCGGATAGCCGATCTCCTTGGCCAGCGTCTTGACCGCCTCCATGTCGTCGGGCAGCGGATCGGTGGCGGGAATGACAGGCACGCCGACCTCAATGGCCAAGTTGCGCGCCGCGACCTTGTTGCCGAGCCGGCGCATCGTGTCGGGCTTGGGCCCGATGAAGGTGATGCCGGCCTCGGCGCAGGCATCGGCGAATTCGGGGCTTTCCGACAGAAGCCCATACCCAGGGTGGATCGCATCGGCGCCCGAAAGCCGCGCGACGCGGATCACCTCCTCGATCGACAGATAGCTTTCGATCGGGCCCATGTCCTTGGTCAGATGCGGCCCGCGCCCGACTTGGTAGCTCTCGTCGGCCTTGAAGCGATGCAGCGAGTACTTGTCTTCCTCCGCCCAGATCGCCACGGTTTTGAGCCCCAGCTCATTGGCCGCGCGAAAGACGCGGATAGCGATTTCTGACCGGTTGGCGACGAGAATCTTCGTGATGGCCAAGGGTAGGGCTCCAGTAGCGGAAGGGACGGGAAATCGGGGCAATGATTAGCGTGAAAATGCTGCAGTGCAAACAAAATCGACGCAGGGTTAAATCGATTTAAATAGATTCTTCGCACGGAACCCCGTCGTGCCTGTCCGAAAGTTGGGCATCGAGGCTGTATTTGGCATTCCCAGCCTCGCTATTTTGCCGGCCAAGGACTGTCGAAAAACGCCACGCGCCGGCCCTCCGGCGACGCAGTTGCCGGCGGGCCACGGCAACTGCCAGTGGCAGCGTGAGCCAACAAAGAAAATGCCCGGCGCAACGCGCCGGGCATCATCGATATCAGACCTGTCGGAGAAGCTTATTTCGGGAACCAGGAATACTTCCCGTCGTCCTTCTTCTTCCACTCGTACATGATGTAGCCCGGCAGCTTCGGATCGCCCTTGGCATCATAGGCAAGATCGCCCAGGACGGTCGGGAACGGGCCGTTTTCATGCATCGCCTTGGCAACGGCCTGCGGATCGTTCGTCTTGGCGGCAGCTGCCGCCTCGGCGACCACCTGCACGGCGGCATAGGCGTAGAGCGTATAGGCTTCCGGCTCAAAGCCCTGCGCGCGGAACTTCTCGACGAGTTCCTTATTGGCCGGGATCAGGCGCGGGTCGGGACCGAACGTGTTGAGCGTGCCGGCGACCGCGTCGCCCGCGATCGCTGCAAGTTCGTCGGTCACGATGCCGTCACCCGACATCAGCTTGGCCTTGAGGCCCTGGTCCGCCGACTGGCGGATGATCAGGCCGGCTTCGGTGTGCAGGCCGCCCCAGTAGATCAGGGTGACGCCGGCTTCCTTCATCTTGGCGATCAGTGCCGAGAAGTCCTTGTCGCCGACATTGACGCCTTCATACATGACTTCGGTGACGCCGGCGGCATTCATTGCCTTCTTGGTTTCGTCAGCGAGGCCCTGGCCATAAGGCGTCTTGTCGTGGATCACGGCAACCTTGGCATCCTTGAAGTTCGCGGCGATGTAGGCGCCGGCGATGCCGCCCTGCTGGTCGTCGCGTCCGCAGGTGCGGAACACGTTCCACAGGCCACGCTCGGTGAACTTCGGATTGGTCGCGGCCGGCGTGATTTCGACGATGTTGTTTTCGGCGTAGACTTCCGAGGCCGGGATCGACACGCCCGAGTTGAAGTGGCCGATCACGAACTTGACGCCGTCGCCGACGAACTTGTTGGCAACCGAGATGCCCTGCTTCGGATCGGACACGTCGTCGCCGACTTCGAGCTTGATCTGCTCGCCATTGATGCCGCCCTTGGCATTGATCGCGGCGACAGCCGCCTCGGCGCCCTTCTGCAGCTGTGCGCCGAAGGCCGCGTTCGGACCAGTGATCGGACCGGCAACGCCGAACATTACGTCAGCCCACGCATTGCCACCGAACGCGACAAGCGCGGTCAGTGCAACGGCGGACAAAAGTGACTTTTTCATTTAAACGCTCCCATTAACGGAGTGGGCGTGGATGAAGCTTTCATGCGATGCCCACTCTTATCGCAGAAAGCATAGTGTGCCCATTTTCAGGCTCTTGTCACGCCGATTCATCCCCGAAACGGCGTTAATGATGAACGTCAACCTTTCGGCTTCCAGCTCAAAAGCGAAGCTCTTTCATAGAGCCAGTTATACTGTGTGACCATTTGGTTGGTACGCGTGTATTGGTAGCCGACGAAGCCCAGGATCATCAGTACAATAGTGTCCACTATATAATAGTGGAGCGAGAACATCGTGCCGCCGAACAGCGCATGATGGATGAACCTGATGCCGATGCCGAGGCCGAGCATATAGACGAACAGCTGTATGAAGTTGCGCCAGGTCTGGGCGCTGGCCTTGCCGGCCATCCATGCCGCCCAGCCGCCGAGCAGGCAGGTGACGAAGAAGAACTGCCAGATCGAGGGTTCCTCGTAGAGAATGCCCTGCATGATTGATGTCTCCTTAGCATGATCCCGAAAAGTCGCGGACTTTTCGGACGATGGTCATGCGACAAACAAACAAATTGGAGCGGAATACCGGATGCAAATCCCGCTCCAGACTCAGTGATGGCCGCCTTCGAGATAGGCGGCGCGCACTTCTGGATTGGCGAGCAGTTCCCTGCCGGTACCGCTCATCGTCACATTGCCGTTGACCATGACATAGCCGCGCGTCGCGAGCTTCAGCGCGCCGAAGGCGTTCTGCTCGACAAGGAACACGGTCAGCCCCTGGGTGCGGTTCAGTTCGCGGATGGCATCGAAGATCTGCTTCACGATCAGCGGCGCGAGGCCAAGCGACGGCTCGTCGAGCAGAAGCAGCTTAGGCCGCGCCATCAGCGCGCGGCCGATCGACAGCATCTGCTGTTCCCCGCCCGACAGCGTGCCGCCGCGCTGGGTGATGCGCTCCTTCAGACGCGGAAACAGGGTGAACACCTTCTCGACGTCCTCGTCATAGTGCTTGAGGTTGTCGAGGCTGGCGCCCATCTGCAGGTTTTCCATCACCGTCATGCGCGGGAAGATGCGCCGTCCCTCCGGCGACTGGGCGATGCGCATGCGCGCGATCTCATGCGTCGGCATCTGGGTGATGTCGGTGCCCGCGAATGTGATGGTGCCGGCACGGGCGCGCGGAGCGCCGAAGATGGTCATCATCAAGGTCGACTTGCCGGCGCCGTTGGCGCCGATCAGCGCCACGATCTCACCCTGGTCGACGTGGACATCGACGCCGTTCAGCGCCCTGATGTTGCCGTAGTAGGTCTGGACGCCTTTGACGTCGAGCAGCGTTGTGCCGGCCATCATTTACGCCCTCCGCGCTTGCCTGCCGACGGCGGGGCCGCCGCCTTTCCGGACGCATGACTTGTCGACACTTTCCCCGCATCGACCCGGCGCGAGAACTCCGTGTCCTTGCCGCTTGCCAGAAGCTTGGCTTGCTTGACCCATTCCTCGCGCGCGATGCGCCCATCGAAGGCGAGATAGGCTTCGGCGGCCTCGACGTCGGACTTCTTCCAGGCGCCGATCTGGTCGAAATGGAAGATGCCATGATCGTTGAGCTTCTTCTCGTTGACCGTCCCGATTCCCTTGATGCGGGTGAGATTGTCGGCCTTGCCATCGCGGGGGGCCTTGAGCCGATTGGAGACGCCGGCGACTTTCGCCGGTGCCTTGGCCGCATCTGGTTTTGCTGCCGCCTTGGCCGGCGAAGCGGGCTTCGCGGCGACAGGCTTGCTTGCCACGGTCGCCGTGCGCGCATCGACCTGCGCCGCCTTCGAGGCGCCTTTGGACACCGTAACGCGCTCGCCCGAACTGTGGCCGACGGTGTCGGTCACCGGCCCGGCGAGATAGGAGGACGACGTCCCGGGACCGTGCGCGGCGTCGGGGCCGGCGTCGAGTTGCTCGATGACGTCCTCGTCGCCGACTTCGGTCAGCACGGTCTCGACCTCTTCGTCGTCGACGCCGAGATAGGCTGCGATGACGCGCGGATCCGTACGCACCGATTGCGGATTCCCGTCGGATATCTTGCGACCGTATTCGAGCACCACGACGTGGTCGGAGATCTGCATGACCACCGACATGTCATGCTCGATCAACAGGATCGATGTGCCGGAAGTCTTCTTGATGTCCATCAACAGCGTGTTGAGCGCCAGGGATTCCTTCGGATTGAGGCCGGCCGCGGGTTCGTCGAGGCAAAGGAGCTCCGGCCCGGTGCACATGGCGCGAGCGATTTCGAGGCGCCGCTGCGCGCCATAGGGAAGGTCGCCGGCTGGATCGTCGGCGCGGTCGACGAGATCGGCCTTCTCCAGCCAGTGCTTGGCAAGATCGATCGACTCGGCCGAGGCCTTCCGGTAGCCGCTGAAGCCGAACAGGCCAAGGATCGTGTAGCCCGATGCCTTCATCAGCTTGTTGTGCTGGGCAACCAGCAGGTTCTCCAGCAGCGTCATGCCCGAGAACAGGCGGATGTTCTGGAAGGTGCGCGCCACCTTGGCGCGCGCCGGGATCTCATGGTTGGGCAGCCGCTCCAGCAGATAGGTCGAGCCGTCGCTGCGGTTGAGCGTGATCATGCCTTCCGACGGCTTGTAGAAGCCGGTGATGCAGTTGAACACGGTGGTCTTGCCGGCGCCATTGGGGCCGATCAGCGCGGTTATCTCGCCGCGCTTTGCGGTGAAGGAGAGGTCGCCGATGGCGACCAGGCCGCCGAACTTCATCGACAGATGATCGACCTGCAGGATGGCGTCATTCATGCCGGGATTGGTTCCCTGAATCGAGCTCGCGTTCATCAGCCGTGGCCCTCCTTGGTGAAGGAACTGGAGACAGCCCTTCGCTCCTTGAGGAAGGCGGTTGGTTCACGACTGCCGACGAAGCCGCGCGGCTTCCACAGCATGACGATCACCATGGCCATGCCGAACAGCAGCATGCGGTAGAGCTCCGGGGTGAAGTCCGGCCCGAATATCTGCTTGAGGAAGTCGAGTTCGCGCAGCGCTTCCGTACCGCCGATCATCACCATGGCGGCGACGGCGATGCCGACCAGCGAGCCCATGCCGCCGAGCACGACGATGGCCAGGATGATCGCCGATTCGAGGAAGACGAAGGATTCGGGGCTGACGAAGCCTTGGCGCGCGGCGAAGAACGAGCCGGCGAAGCCGCCGAACATGGCGCCGGTGGCAAAGGCCGTCAGCTTGGTGGTGGTGGTGTTGATGCCGAGCGAGCGGCAGGCGATCTCATCCTCGCGCAGCGCTTCCCAGGCACGGCCGACCGGCATGCGCCGCAGCCTGATGGTGACGAAGGCGGTGAGCAGGCAGAGCCCGAGGATCAGGTAGTAGAGGAAGATCTTGTAGTAGGCGCTGGACGTCGCGATGTTCAGCACCTTGGCGATGTAATTCGGATCCGAGACATTGAACGACATCAGGCCGAAGAAGGAAACTTTCGGGATACCGGAGATGCCGGCCGACCCGTTGGTCACTTCACGCCAGTTGATGATCACCAGCCGGATGATCTCGCCGAAGGCCAGCGTCACGATGGCAAGATAGTCCCCGCGCAGGCGCAGCACGGGAAAGCCCAGCAGCACGCCCCAGAAAGCCGCCATCGCGCCGGCGGCCGGCAGCAGTATCCAGAACGACAGGCCGTAATGCGTGCCGAGCAATGCGTAGGCATAGGCGCCAACGGCGTAGAACGCGACATAGCCGAGGTCCAGCAGACCGGCGAGGCCGACGACGATGTTCAACCCCCACGCAAGCATCACATAGATCAGGATCTGGATGCCGAAATTGTCCACCCACTTCAACGATCCCTGGAAGCCGCCCGCCATCGACCCGCTGTAGAGGGCAAGCACCAGAACCACGATGATCGGATAGGCCGCCAACATGGCAATGCCCAGCGCCGAGAAATGGGTATGGATGAATACGCGGAAATAGAAGATCACCGAGGCGATCACGTAGATGGTCGCCAGCGCTCGCAGGAAGCGCGCATAGCCGGCAAGACCAGGTCCCAGCAATCCATCAAGGGAGCCGGCGAACACGGTCAGCACGACCAGCACGACCAGTGCCGCGATGAAATACGGGAACCGGAAGAACCGCGTCGCCACGCTGTCCGGCAACAGGCCCGTGGCCACGTTGGTGATCTTCTGGTTGGCCATGAAGGGCTGGCCGTAGGCGACATAGAGGAAACGCCCGACGGCCGTGGCGATCACCACGATGGCCAGCAGGCCCCAGCGTTGCACGAGGACCAGTTCGTTGGAGATGTTCTGGTCGGTCTTCAGGCCGATGAACAGCACGAACAGGCCAAGCGAGATGGCGCCGGCATAGAACGCTTCCCGAAGGGCGCGTTGGACAGGGGTGGCGACGACGTCGCGCTCCGGAGATACGGTAACGGCCATGACCTCAGACCTTTTCGACTTCTGGCCGGCCCAGAATGCCGGAAGGCAGGAAGATCAGGACGATCGCCAGGATGGAGAAGGCGGCGACGTCCTTGTAGTCGATCGAGAAATAGGCCGACCACATGCTCTCGATGAAGCCGATCAGGAGCCCGCCGAGCACAGCGCCCGGCAACGAGCCGATGCCACCGAGCACAGCGGCGGTGAACGCCTTCACGCCCGGGACAAAACCGTCGGAGAAGGCCACCACGCCATAGTACATGAGGAACAGCGTGCCGGCGACGGCGGCAAGCGAGGCACCCATGATGAAGGTGATCGAGATGGTGCGGTCGACATCGATACCGAGCAATGCCGCCATCTTGCGGTCCTGCTCGCAGGCGCGCTGGGCGCGGCCTAGCGAGGTGCGGTTGACCAGGTACCAGAACAGCGCCAGCAGCAGCGCGGTGACGATGACGATGATGATCTGCTTCAGCGAAACGCTGACGCCGTCGATGTTGTAGACCTGGCTGACCATCGGCGGGATCGGCTTGTTGCGCGGCCCCTGCGTCACCTGGACGAAGTTGGACAGCGCGATCGACATGCCGATGGCGGTGATCAGCGGCGCCAGACGGAACGAGCCGCGCAGAGGTCGGTAGGCGACCTTCTCGATCGTCCAGTTGTACAGGCTGGTCAGCAGCATCGCCACGATCATCATGATCAAAAGCGCGACGACCACGGGCAACGAACCGAACAACGCACCGAGGATGAGGAAAACGATCAGCGCCGTGAAGGCGCCCACCATGAAGATATCGCCATGGGCGAAATTGATCATGCCGATGATGCCGTAGACCATCGTATAGCCGATCGCGATCAGGCCATAGATCGATCCCAGCGTCAGCCCATTGATAAGCTGCTGGACGAAGTACTGCATGTGTACATGGCTCCCCTGGAATGTCGCCCATGCAGACGCATTCCTTTTCGTATTTCCCCTAGTCGTAAAGTTTCGAGCCCGGATTGCAACGTGATTTTTCAATCGTCATGCGTGCCGTAACGGCACGCCTTCGAATTGCCCGTTTTTTCATATCCGGCCTCTGGACTATCGCGGACCCTATCATTGGCATAACGCAATGTCTTTGATTAATCGACCGCATCATGCGCGCCATTTCGAAGAAATCGCTGTCAAAAGAATTTGATGAGACGGATCGTTGCGCGTTGGTCCATGGTTCGGTTTTTGAGCCGCTTTGGATTGTGACGGCTTCGTACTCCTCTACTTGACGACAAAACCATGCGCGAACGGGTCGCGATCGTCGATGAAGATGGTGTTCAATCCCGTCATGCGCGCCCAGCCGCCGATCGATGGAATGATGGCCGGCTTGCCCGCCACCGTGACCTCTCTTTCGACCCTGCCCTTGAACAGCGAGCCGATGATGGACTCATGGATGAAGTCGTCGCCGGCCTTGAGTTTGCCCTTGGCATGCAGCTGCGCCATCCTTGCCGAGGTGCCGGTGCCGCAGGGCGAACGGTCGATCGCCTTGTCGCCGTAGAACACCGCATTGCGGGCGTCGGCCCCCTCCACCGTCGGCTTGCCGGTCCATAGCATGTGCGACAGCCGGTTGATGCCGGCGTTTTCCGGATGAACGAACGAATACTTCTCGTTGAGCCGCTGCCGCACCACCGGGCTCCAGGCGATCAGGTCGCCCGCCGAATGGTCGGCCATGTCGCGATAATTCTCCTGCGGCTCGACGATGGCGTAGAAATTGCCGCCATAGGCGACATCGACACTGATCTCGCCAAGCTGCGGGCATTCGACCGTCAGGCCTTCGGCGTAGAGGAAGGACGGCACATTGGTGATGCGCACCTCCTCGACATAGTCGCCGATTTGTTTGTACTCGGCGATCACCAGGCCGGCCGGTGTATCGAGCCTCAGCACGCCCGGCGTCTTCGGCTTGATCAGCCCGTGCTCGATGGCCATCGTCACCGTGCCGATCGTGCCATGTCCGCACATCGGCAGGCAGCCCGACGTTTCTATGAACAGGATGGCGATGTCGCAATCCTCGCGCGTCGGCGGGTAGAGGATCGAGCCCGACATCACATCGTGGCCGCGCGGCTCGAACATCAGCCCGGTCCGGATCCAGTCATACTCCGCCAGGAAATGCGCGCGTCGCTCCATCATGGTCGAGCCCTGCAGCAAGGGGCCGCCGCCCGCGACCAGCCGCACCGGATTGCCGCAGGTGTGGCCGTCTATGCAGAAGAAGGATTTCTTGGCCATGACGGCTCCCGGATTCAAAAGCGTTGCGGACTGAAGGGCATGAGATCGATCGGCGGAGCCTGCTCCAGAACGAGGTCGCGGATCAAGCGTCCGGTGGCGGCCGACTGGGTCAGGCCGAGATGGCCATGACCGAAGGCGTAGATCACCGACGGGTTCGCTCGCGCCCGTCCGATGACGGGAAGCGAATCGGGCAGAGACGGCCGGAACCCCATCCATTCGCGACCGCCCGCCGGATCGAGCCCCGGCAGGAAATTCTGCGCCTTCCGCAGCAGGGCCTTGGACCGCGCAAAATTTGGCGGACGCTCGATCCCGCCGAGTTCAACGGCGCCGCCCACACGCAAGCCGGTTTCGAGCGGCGTGATGACGAAGCCATGGCCGGAGAAGATCAGCTGCCGCTTCACGTCGAAGGCGTCCTTCGGCAGCGTCGTGTTGTAGCCACGCTCGGTTTCAAGCGGGATGCTGTCGTCGAGGTCTTTCGCCAGCAGGTGCGACCACGCTCCGGCGGCGATGACGAGATGCCTTGCCTGCCGCGTGGTGCCGTCGGCGAGATGCAGCGCGACGCCGGCCGGTCCTGTTTCGACACGCTGGATCCGGGCCTGCTCGAAGCGGGCGCCCATGTCTTGCGCATGGGCCCAGATGGCCTTGCCCAGCAGCTTGGGGTCGGCCACGGTCTTCCATGCGGGCACGAAGGTGCCCTTGACGAAACGTGGTGACAGGCCGGGCTGAAGGGCCGCAAGCTCGCTGCCTTCGACATGACGGAAGCCGATGTCGAAACGCTGCCTGGCCGCCCAGCCCGGAAGCGAGGCGCGGAACTCCGCCTCGTTTTCATAGAGCTCGAGCGAGCCGTCCTCGCGCAGCATCCCCCGCGTGCCGGAACGCTGCATCAGTCCCGACCATTCGCTTTCGGCAAGCCGCATCATCGCCACTTGCGCGGCGAGGCTTGCCTCGTAGCGATCCTTGCGCCCGGCACGCCAGAAGCGGATGAGCCATGGCAGGAGTTTCGGCAGGTAGGCGGGAGGAATGCTGAGCGGTCCCAGCGGGTCTGCAAGCCAGCGCGGCAGATTCTTGATCATGCCCTTTTGCGCCAGCGGCAGCACGTCGGAAAAGGCAAAGGCGGCGGCGTTGCCTGAACTCGTCTCCTCGCAGATGCCGGTGCGGTCGAAGACGGTGACACTTCGACCCGCCTCGGCCAGATTGGCCGCGACGCAGATGCCGATGATGCCGCCGCCGATGATGGCGATGTCTTCCCCTTCTCCCCGTTCACGGGGGGAAGGGGCCCGAAGGGCGGATGAGGGGCGGTGCCCCGCATTTGTCAACTTGGAATTCCCTGTCACGTGGGCGCTGCCCCTCATCTGGCTGCCGCCATCGTCTCCCCGCAAACGGGGCGAAGAAAGCTCTCAGAACTGCGGCAGCTTCGGCCTAACCGCCAGAGCATCCTTGATGATCTTTTCGACTGCCTTGCGGCGCTCGCCCGACAGCGGCTGGCGCGGCATGCGGACACGGTCGTTGGTTTGAATAGCAAAGACTTCCGCGAGCTTGATGTTCTGCACCAGGTAGGTCGACACATCGAGATCGAGCAGCGGCCGGAACCAGCGGTAGATGGCGAGCGCCTCGTCGCGGCGGCCCTGCTTCATCAGCTGGTAGATGGCGACGGTCTCACGCGGAAAGGCTGTGACCAGGCCAGCCACCCAGCCGATCGCGCCGACCGACAACGCCTCGAAGGCCAGATTGTCGACGCCGGTGAACAGGTCGTAGCGGCTGCCCAGGCGGTTGATGATCTCGGTCGAGCGGCGGATGTCGTCGGAGGATTCCTTGATGGCGACGAAGCGCTTGTCCGATGCCAGCTCCTCCATCTGGTCGACAGTGACATCGACGCGGTAGGCGAGACGGTTCGAATAGATCATCACCGGCAGGTCGCCGGCCTCCGCGACGGCGCGAAGTGCCGCGACCGTCTCTTCCGCGTTGGTATGGTAGATCGGGCTCGGCACGACCATCAGGCCGTTGGCGCCCTCCTTGGCGGCACGGCGCGCGATCGCCGCCGCCTCGCGTGTGCCGGCTTCGTTCACCGTCAACAGGACCGGCTTCTTGCCGGCGACTTTCTGTGCGGTCTTCAGCACTGCGATCTTCTCGTCGGCCGACAGCATCGGCCCCTCGCCGAGCGACCCGCAGACGATGATGCCGTCACAGCCGGCCTCCATCTGCAGCGCGAAGCAGCGCTCCATCTCGGCATGGTCGAGACGGTCATCCTCGGTGAATTTGGTCGTGACGGCGGGGAAAACTCCGGTCCACATGGTCATTGCTCCATCTGATATATCAGCTGTATATCTGTTAACAAACGCGCTGTCAATGCTGAATCTCTTATGATATACCCTAGATATATCAGGAGAGTGCCTTTGATATCCATGGAACCAGGTATGATATCCGAGCCGGCCGCGGCCAGGGCATATCGCGTGCTCGAGCACATGATCGTCACACTGGAGCTGGCGCCGGCGAGCTTTGTCACGGAAGGCGCGCTCATCGAAAAGCTGGCGCTGGGCCGGACCCCAGTGCGCGAGGCGATCCAGCGGCTGGCCTGGGAAGGACTGCTCGACGTGCGCCCGCGCGCCGGCATCGCGATCGCCCCGCTCCATCCCGGCGACTGGCTGCGCGTGCTCGACGCGCGGCGCGGCGTCGAGGTTGTGCTCGCCAGGTCGGCCGCGCGCTTCGTCACCCGTGAGGCCGCCGATCTGTTTCACGAGGCGGCACTCGCCATGCAGAAGGCGGTCATTTCCGGCAATGTGCTTGGCTTCATCCACGCCGACAAGGCGCTCGACGAAGCCCTGGCGCTGGCCGCGGACAACCCCTTCGCGGCGCGGTTGGCAGCCCCGCTGCAGACCCACAGCCGCCGCTTCTGGTTCCGCTACAAGGCCGACACCGGTCTCGCCGAGTCGGCCGAGCACCATGTGGCGCTGATCCGCTCGATCCTCGACGGCGATGAGGAGGCAGCCGCCAAGGATGCCAAGCGGCTGATGGCGCTGCTGCGCGGTCATGCGGAAGTGGCCGCGACGCGCTAAGCGGACAGGTCATGTCCCGCCAGCGCCGTTGGTTGACTTGCTGTCCCACTTTCGCGGAGGGATGCAAGCCAAGACCTCTGCTGCCTGCCTTGTTCATCACATTAGCGTTTACGCAGACAGATGTAGCGGCCGCACGCAAAAAAGGCCCGGTTGGACCGGGCCTTTTGCTACCTGAATTCGCGACCTGTTCAGCCGGTCGGTTCATCGCCGATCGATGAGTTCATCGTCGGCCAATCAGTTCATCGTCGGGATGACGAACTCCGCGCCATCCTTCACGCCGGACGGCCAGCGCGAGGTCACCGTCTTGGTCTTGGTGTAGAAGCGGAACGCGTCCGGGCCATGCTGGTTGAGATCGCCAAAGGACGACGCCTTCCAGCCGCCAAAGGTGTAGTAGGCGATCGGAACCGGGATCGGCACGTTGATGCCGACCATCCCGACCTGGACACGGCTTGCGAAATCGCGCGCGGCGTCGCCGTCGCGGGTGAAGATGGCGACGCCATTGCCCATCTCGTGATCGTTGGCGAGCTTGATCGCGGCCTCGTAGTTTGGCGCGCGCACCACGGAGAGCACCGGCCCAAAGATCTCTTCCTTGTAGATGCGCATGTCGGCGGTCACGTTGTCGAACAGGCAGCCACCCATATAGTAGCCGTCCTCGTAGCCCTGCATGGAGAACCCACGGCCGTCGACGACCAGCTTGGCGCCTTCCTTGACGCCGGTGTCGACATAACCCTTGATACGCTCCAGCGCCTGCGCCGTGACGACAGGCCCGAAATCGGCGGAAGAATCCGTCGATGGGCCGACCTTCAGGCTTTCGACGCGAGGGATCAGCTTTTCCATCAGCCGGTTGGCTGTGTCGTTACCGACCGGAACGGCAACCGAGATTGCCATGCAGCGCTCGCCGGCCGAGCCGTAGCCGGCGCCGATCAGCGCATCGACCGTCTGGTCCATGTCGGCGTCAGGCATGATGATCATGTGGTTCTTGGCGCCGCCGAAGCACTGCACGCGCTTGCCCGAAGCCGTGCCGCGCGAATAGATGTAATGGGCGATCGGCGTCGAGCCGACGAAGCCGATGGCCTTGATGTCGGGATCGTCGAGAATGGCGTCCACCACATCCTTGTCGCCGTTGACGACATTGAGGATGCCCGCCGGCAGGCCGGCCTCGATGAACAGTTCGGCGATGCGCATCGGCACGCCCGGGTCACGCTCGGACGGCTTCAGGATGAAGGCATTGCCGCAGGCGATGGCGGGGGCGATCTTCCAAAGCGGGATCATGGCCGGGAAGTTGAACGGGGTGATGCCGGCGACGACGCCGAGCGGCTGGCGCATCGAATAAACGTCGATGCCGGGGCCGGCGCCATCGGTGAATTCGCCTTTCATCATATGCGGCGCGCCGATGCAGACTTCGACCACTTCGAGGCCGCGCTGGATATCGCCCTTGGCGTCGGCGATGGTCTTGCCGTGCTCGCGCGCCAGTATATCGGCCAGTTCGTCGTATTCCTTGGCAACCAGCTCGAGGAACTTCATCAGCACGCGAACGCGCCGCTGCGGGTTGGTCGCCGCCCACTTTGGCTGCGCTTCCCTGGCGTTCTCGACGGCCGCGCGAAGTTCCGCCTGCGAGGCCAGCGCCACCGTGCCGCGCACCGTGCCATCCATGGGCTGCATGACATCCTGCTTGCGGCCGCTGGTGCCGGCGACACGCTTGCCGCCGATGAAATGACCGTATTCGATCATGATTTCTCTCCCTGGGTTTGTGATGCTGCATTGTCCGCCTTTGCCGGGGCGATGGCAACGCGAGCGAAAACGCAACCGTTGTGCAAATAATAAACAACACTTGCATGTCGGGCATGAAATCCCGCAAATGACAGCCTCTCTAAAGCTCCAACGGGAGGAGATGGAGTTGCCATGAACTGGGATGACGTCCGCATCTTTCTGGCCGTGGCCCGGGCTGGCCAGATCCTTGGCGCGGCCAAGCGGCTGGAGCTCAACCACGCCACCGTTTCGCGCCGTATCGCGGCACTCGAGGATGCGCTACGCACGAAACTCTTTCGCCGCCTCACCACCGGCAGCGAACTGACGCCGGCTGGAGAGCGTTTTCTCGACATAGCCGAACGCATGGAAGCCGACATGATCGCGGCGCGCTCGACCGTGGCCGGCGAAGGCGATGACATATCGGGTACGGTGCGCATCGGTGCGCCCGACGGTTTTGGCGTCGCCTTCCTGGCCAAGCGGCTGGGCGAGCTCACCGCGTTGCATCGCGAGCTGACCATCCAGCTGGTGCCGGTGCCGCGCTCCTTCTCGCTGTCCAGGCGCGAGGCCGACATCGCGATCACCGTCGAGCGGCCGACCGAGGGGCGGCTGGTGGCGGGAAAGCTGGTCGATTACACGCTTGGCCTGTTCGCATCGCGCGCCTATGTCGAGGCCAACGGCCTGCCCCGGACAGCCACCGACCTCGCCCGCCATACGCTGATCGGCTACGTCCCCGACCTGATCGTCAGCCCTTCGCTCGATTATGCGACCGAGTTCAGCCCCGACTGGCGCACCGCCTTTGCCATCTCCTCCGCACTCGGCCAGGCGGAAGCCGTGCGCGCCGGTGCAGGCATCGGCATCCTCCATACATTCATCGCCCGCTCGATGCCCGAACTGGTGCCCGTCAACATCGTGGCGCCCATCCGCCGCGCCTACTGGCTGGTCTATCATGAATCGGTCAGGCCGCTGCGGCGCGTTCAGATCGTCGCCGGTTTCATCACCAAGGCGGTGGAGCGCGAGCGCGGCCTGTTCGCCTGATGCGAATGCCCAGGATCAGGGTCCATAGAGGACAACAACAGGAAACCAACCGCCGTAAGCAGAAAGCCGATACGCATCGCCGCTACTCGAAAATGCTTGGCAGGGATGACGCCTCTCAGGCAGATTGCGACAGCACGACAATAACACAGCCAGCTACGCGCGCCGCCTTTTCCTTGCCACAAAACCGGCCAGTGTTGCATCAGGCGCGCAATCATGCCGATCACACGTAGGATGGCCGCTTCGGGTGGGACATTTTTCGGAAAGCTGGCACGGATAGAAATGCGAGTCGTTCGTGCCATCCTTCCGCTGGTCGTCGTTTCCGCCTGCGCCAATCCCTGGACGAAGGTGCCCGAGGCAAACCTGCCCAAGCCGATCCGCTATGCCATGGCGCGCCCTTCGCCCTTCGTTTTCGACAATTATTGCGGACCCGGCACCCGCACCGGCGATTTGTCGGCGCCGCCCGTTGACCGGCTAGACAGAGCTTGCCAAACCCACGACGCCTGCTACATCGCGCGGCACAATCACTGCGACTGCGATGGTGCCCTGGTCGCATCCGCAAGAGCGATTCGCGACGACAAGACGGCACCTAGAAAAATGCGCGGCGAAGCAGAACTGTTGCTCGTTACTTTCGCACTGCCCGTCTGCAAGGTGTTTCCCCAAGGCTTCATGCCGCCGCGCGATCCGGCCCTGTTGAAGACACTTAACACCGGGACGACCGGATGATCCGGCGCGTGCCCTTTGCCGCGGCGGTGTTCGTGCTGGCCGTGACGATGCTTGCCGGTTGCGCCGGCCCGCTCGGCCACAGCTGCGATGTCTTCCCCGGTGAGGACAGCTGCGAACGCCCTTCTCTCTCGGCAAGCGCGGCCGGCCCGGAAATCGCCGCCGCGCAGTTCTTCGGCGATGCCGGCAAGGGCGAGTATGAAAAGCGTTTTCTGGCCGTTCTCGCCCATAACCAGATCGACGCGATGGACCGCGCCAACGGCACCGGCCAGTTCGGCCGTGACCGCCACGACATCCGCAACGCCGATTTCCAGGCGACCTACCGGACGCTGGAGCGGCTGGCGAAGCCTGTCGCCACCCCGCATGTCCCCGCGGCCGGGAGCGGCAAGGGCGAGGGTCATTTCGACGGGCGCTGGCGGGTGTCGCGGCAGACGCTCTATGTCGACGCCTCGGCACGGCCCGCCTCGCCCAAGACGTTCAGCTTCTCCGGGCTCCAGGCGCGCTCGGTCGAGATCGTGCTGCGTCAGGCGGGCTCACGGCCCCTCGACATTGACGGCACATGCGACGGCGCGCTGGCAATCCGCCGCTTCGGCGGCACGCGCAGCTTTCCAGCGGGCATGACGCTGCGCATCCGCCTGGCGGGCGGCGAAGGAACGTCGTGGAGCCTGTTTCCGGGCCAAACCCTGAACCGCTGTGATCTGCGCATCCGCTCCAGCATCGCGCCGGCCGGCGCTCCGCTCACCATCCTTCGCGAAGAGGTCGCCGACCCCGGCCTCGCGTTGCTGGACAGCCGCTATGACCGCTGCCCGGTCCCCGACCTTGCTGGCCTCGATCCGCTGCAAAAGGCCTTCTACGCGGGTCGCTGGCTGTCGCAGACCTGCGTGCTCACGCCGGGTGAACCGCGCCTGCTGCGCAAGTCGCGCGACGGCTTCAACGCCAAGGTCGAAGCTCTGATGGGCGCGCCGCTGTCCGACAGCGCCATCGACAAGGCTGATCCCGAACTGCCGCTCGATTTCTCCCGTGCCCCGAAACTCAGGCTGATCTATCTGTCGTCGCTGGAGTTCAAGGCGGATTTTACCGGCCGTGTCATCGAACGCCTGATCCGCCATCACGCCGCGCTCGGCACCAAGGTACGCATCATGGTCACCGATGTCCTGGAGCGCGACAAGGACGATGACATGCTGCATAGGCTGGCGGCCGAATTTCCCAATGTTTCGCTGCAGGAATATCGTTGGCGCGCGGATCGCGGCGCGCCTCTCGACGAGCAGATTTCACAGCTGCACAAGACACTGCACGTCAAGATGCTGGCGACGCTGGCCGAGGATCCCCGCCGCTCGCGCGTCATCATCGGCGGCCGCAACATCCATGACGGTTTTCTGTTTCACAGCCCGGTCGACCTGTCGCGCTACCCGAACCTGCAGCAATACGGCAAGACCGACGGGCTTTCGCTGAACTACTATTCGAACTGGAGCGACTTCGACATCGAGATCGCCGACCACGCGACGGTCGAAACCCTCGCCGCGCATCTCTCCACATTGTGGTTGCGCGATGCCGACACCAACATTACGCGCCCGTTCTCGATCCCGGTCGCATCGGACGGCGGGCGGCCGCCCGGAACCGCGCGTCATTTCATCTCCGTGCCTTATGAGGATGATCACGCGCTCGAGGATTACTTCGTCGAGCTGGTCGATGCCGCGCGTCACCATATCGAGATCGTCAACCCGTACCTCAACCTGACGCCGAAGATCGCGCAAGCCGTCGACCGGGCTCTCGCGCGCGGCGTCAGGATCGACATTGTCGGCCGCATCGACCTCAAGGGCGATATTGGCGGCAGGTTCCTCACCGCGCTGAACAAGTTGTTCGTCGAGAAATATGGCGACCGCATCAACATCCGCGAGTTCAAGGCGCCCGACGTCGTGCTGCACTCCAAGATCGTGATGATCGACGAAAGGCTGGTCGCGATCTCGTCGGTTAACTTGAACAACCGCAGCTTCTTCCACGATTCGGAGAACGGCATGATCGTGCTGGACCCCGCCTTCTACCGCCGCATGAAACCGATATACGACGACTATGTCGCCCACTCCAACCCGGTTCCCAACAACGTGACGATCGCGCTGCCTTACAGGCTGCTGTTCGACGAGGACTGGGTCAGGGAGGCGTTCTAGGGCATCGCCCCTCATTCGCCCTCTGACAACAGGACGAAACAGCGTGCATTCCGTCCTGTGTCGCGCGACCGCCTTACTTCAGATAGCGTTCCGGGCCGAGATCGCGGACGTTGATGTCCGGCACCCGGCTGGAGATGATGTCGGCCAGCACCTTCGCCGAGCCGCAGGCCATGGTCCAGCCAAGCGTGCCGTGGCCAGTGTTGAGGTACAGGTTGGAGAATTCGGTGCGGCCGATCAGTGGCGGCCCGTCCGGCGTCATCGGCCGCAGGCCGCACCAGAAGGTCGCGTCCCGCATCGAACCGCCGCCCGGGAAGAGATCGCCAACGGAGTGTTCGAGCGTGGCGCGGCGCGATTCGTGCAGCCTGAGGTCGAAGCCTGAGATCTCCGCCGTGCCGCCGACCCGGATACGGTCGCCGAGCCGGGTGATCGCAACCTTGTAGGTCTCGTCCATCACGGTCGACACCGGAGCGGCGTCGGCGTCCTTGATCGGCACCGTGATCGAGTAGCCCTTGACCGGATAGACCGGGATAGGCCGCTTCAGGAAGCGCATCAACCGCGCCGAATAGCTCCCCAGCGCCATCACATAGGCGTCGGCCGATTTCCAGCCCTTGTCGGTCGTGACGTTGGTGATGCGGTTGCGGTTCTTGACGACGCGCCGGATCGTGGTTTCGTATTCGAATTTGACACCGCGCGCCACGCACATCTCAGCCAGCCTGTCGGTGAACATCTTGCAATCGCCGGTCTCGTCACCCGGCAGCCGCAGGCCGCCGACGAACTTCTCGCGAACAGCCGCCAGTGCCGGTTCGGCCGCGATGCAGCCCGCCGGATCGAGCGTCTCGTAGGGAACCCCATAAGTCTTCAGGACCTCGATATCGCCAGCGGTGCCGTCGAGCTGCTTTTGCGTGCGGAACAGCTGCAGCGTTCCCTTGGCGCGCTCGTCATAGGCAATGCCGGTGGTCTCTCGCAGCGCCTTCAGCGTGTCGCGGCTGTATTCGGCCAGCGGCACCATGCGCGCCTTGTTCACCGCGTAGCGCTCGGCGGTGCAGTTGCGCAGCATCTTGGCAAGCCACACCCACATGTGCACGTCGAAGGCCGGCCGCACCACCAGCGGACCATGCTTCATCAGCAGCCATTTGATCGCCTTGACGGGAACGCCTGGCCCTGCCCATGGCGAGGCGTATCCGGGCGAAACCTCGCCGGCATTGGCGAAGCTGGTTTCCAGCGCCGGGCCTTTCTGGCGATCGATCACCGTCACTTCGTGGCCGGCCTCGGCGAGAAAATAGGCTGTGGTGACCCCAATGACACCGCCGCCCAGCACCATGACTTTCATCGTTCGCTCCTTGCGGCGCCGCACGCCCTTGGGGCGTGCAAAAAGCGCTGCGGCATTTTGAGTTTGCGCATGATCCCTAGCGAAAATCGATGCTGATTTTCAAGGTCGCACGCCGTGGGCCAGTTACGCCGCCGAGGGACCGGGGTCGTCATCCCTTGTCTGCCGCATTCCAGCCATTTCGCCAAGGGGCCGCGTGCCGGCTGCGGCACTGTAGACGAGGGTGAGCCCGTGCGGGCGCCGCCCGCTCGCCGACTTCTCCCTGACGGCGCGCCGAGCGGCTTCCGGCTGATAGAGTACGGCCTTGATCCGGATCGACTCGCGCCTGCCGTCGGACTGCTCGATCACCGCCGTCTGTCCTTCCGCCATGCCAAGCATGCACAGGCCGCGCCGCGTTGCCAGCGACAGGCTGGAGCCGACCGGACCGCGCCCCTCGTTCTGCACCAGGGTTCGCGTCTCCACCGGGCCGGCATCGATGCTAAACACCACCCTGCTGTTCAGCGTCACGACATCGGGCTCGACCGCGTCGATCGAAACAACCCCGGCATTTGCAAGCTTGTGTTCGAGCATGCGCACGATCGGGTCCGCGAATGCCCGCCGGCGTTCCAGCATGACTTCGAGGACGGCAAGGTCCTTGGTCGTCAAGCGGCAATTCCTGCTCATCATCACGGCTTCCATGATCAGGATCGCTGGCAGGATGCTGGCGTATCGACGGCCTCGATGACCGCCGACAGTTGGCGGCCGCCGCGGCTGCTCCAGCACACGACCTGCCCGATGGTCGCGCCGATCAGGGCCGTTCCCATCGGCGTCAGCACCGAGATCCTGTTTTCGGCGATGTCGGCCTCGCCCGGATAGACCAGGGTGATGCGCTGGCTGTCCCCGCCAACGGCGCGGATCGTGACCCCAGAGCCCATCCGCACGACGCCGGCGGGCATTGCCGCCGCCGTCGTGATGATCGCCCTGTCCATTTCCGAAAGCAGCTCCTCGGCCGTGTCGGGAGCACGGTCGAGAAACGCTCTCGCCAGACCCGTCAACCTGTCATGATCGGCGTCGCTGACCAGAAGCCGGTTCGACGGGGGTAATCCTGCTGCATGTCGCATGGCAAACCTCTTGAATGGCGCGTCGAATGACGCGCGCTGCCACCGTGCGGACGGCGGCCTGATGGAAAGCTCACAGCCGAAACGACCATGGCTCGATGACGATGTTGAATATGCAGATGCCCCGGTTCAGACGAGCGCCCAAAAGGGCGGTCGCGCCGGGGCTACGCTCCCGCGATGGGGCAAACCCTGAAACAGGTCTTGATATGGGCGAGGTTGCTCATGCGCGGAACCTCGCCGAGAAGCCCCGGCTTGTCAAGCGTGGCGAAACCGCTCGCCTGCCCGCTTCAACCGCCCCTTATCAACCGCCCCATATCAACCGCCCCATATCAACCGCCAATGTAGCGACGGTGGAATCGGTGTCCGAAGCTGGTGAGAATCTCATAGCCGATCGTACCGGCATGGCCGGCGGCATCATCGACGCTCTGCGAGGGACCGAGCAGTTCGACGAGATCGCCTTCCTTGAGCGTGCCCGGCGGCAGGGCGGAGATGTCGAGAATGATTGAATCCATCGACACGCGTCCAAGGAAAGGCAATCGCACGCCCTCGGACCATGCAGCGGACGCCGCGCGGCGATGCCAGCCATCGGCATAGCCGAGCGAGATGGTCGCCGCCGTGAGTGGCACGGTCGCATGAAACGTATGGCCATAGCCGACGCCGGCTCCGCTGGCGACATAGCGTGTCTGGATGACCTTGGCCTCAAGCCGCACGGCGGGCAGCATCGGGTTCGGCTTGGCCGGTGTCGGATTGATGCCGTAGAGCGCCGCACCCGGCCGTGCGAGGTCGAAGTGATAGCACGGCCCGAGAAAGATGCCGGATGAATTGGCCAGCGATGCCGGCGCTGGCGGCAAGAGCTTGCGCAACCGTTCGAATTCCAGCCGCTGGCGCTCGTTGGCCGGATGCTCCGGCTCGTCGGCGCAGGCGAGATGGCTCATCACGAAGTTGACGTCGATACCGTCGAACGCGAATGGGTCAGCGACGGTTCGCTCAACCTCCTGGGGCGACATGCCCAGCCGGGACATGCCGCTGTCGACCTGAATCGCGGCCGGAAGTTTCCGCCCGCCGCGGTTGGCCGCCTCGCGCCACGCGGCAAGCTGGTCGATGCTGTTGATGACGGCGGACAGTTCCGCCGCGACCGCCTCGGGCTCGGAGCCGGGCGGCATTCCATTGAGAACGTAGATCGCCGGTTTCGCATCGAGCGCCTCGCGCAGCGCAATGCCCTCGGCCAGATGGGCCACGAAAAACACGTCGCAGCCTTCGGCCAGGAGCGCCGCCGCGACACGGTTGGCGCCAAGCCCGTAGCCGTCCGCCTTGACCACGCCGGCGCAACGAACATCGCCCAGTCGCGCCTTGAGCCGCCGATAGTTTTCACGGATAGCGCCGAGATCAATGGTCAGGATCGCACCAGCGGCGGCGGTGCTGACAGATGTGATTTCGGTTTTTTCGGGTGACTGGTGCACACCGTTCTCCGGAAAGCGGCGGTTGCCTGACCTTTAGGACGGCGGCCGGCAAGCCGCAACAGCGGTTCGTGCCTCGCGGCATTACGAAACGTTACCATGCCTACGGGTCGCCGAAGCCACGGGTTGGCTTCACCCCGAACATCAGGCTACTCAATGCGCGTCGAAGAAGGCGATAATGTCTTCGAGCACCGGCGCCTGGCCGCGCAGCGGCCGGCTGATCGACAGCAACGTGCCCTTGTGGTCGACGCCGGGATAGTGGCGTTCCTCGACCTGATGGCCGGTGCTTCGCAGGCGGGAGGCAAGCGCCACTGTGTTGCGTGGATAGACAAGGTCGTCGGCATCGCCGGTCGCAAGCAGCACCGGTGGCGCGAAGCGGCCCTTCGCCACCTGGTTCAGCGGCTGCGTGCTTTTCAGGTCCGAGACGCCGCCGAAGGCTTGCCGGGTCGCATCCACATCGAGCGGCAGGAAGTCGTAGGGGCCAGACAGACCCGCCGCCGCCTTGACAACACTGTTGGAAAGCCCCTGCTCCGCCAGGAACCGTGGCGCCAGGGCCACCATCATGGCATTGTAAGCGCCGGCCGAATGACCGACCAGATAGAGGCGTCCCGGGTCACCGCCATAGGCGCGGGCGTGGCGATAGATGAAGGCGACCGCCGCCGCGCTGTCTTCGACGAAGGCCGGATAGCGAACTTGCGGCACGAGCCGGTAGTCGAACACGGCGGTGACGAAACCGCGGCTGGCGAATGCCCTGGCCGCGAAAGAATAATCCTCCTTGCTGCCGCTGTTCCACGAGCCGCCGTAGACGAAGACGACGATCCTCGCGTCCCTGGCGCCGCCAGACGGCGCATAGATGTCCAACGTCTGTCTTGGATCCGGGCCGTAGGCGACATCATGAGCGACGAGCCGCACCCCGCCATCATGCGGAACAACGGCGTTGAACGCGCCCAGCGCCGAGCAGCCCGCCAAGGCAAGCAGCAGGAACGCAGCTATCGCCAGCGTTTTCAGGAGTGGATGCTCAGTCACCAATGGTCCGCCCTTCGCGATGCTATACGTATGCATCGGACGATTGGTTGCAGGGGGGCCTTCAATTGCTCGTATGCGTTCGACAGGCCCAGCGATCACACCGGCGCCGGACAAGCCGCGCCTGTCAGCCCGCGAGGTGGCTGAAAGCCGCGACGACCTCTTCATAGACCTTGCGCTTGAACGGTACGATCAGGTCGGGCAGGTCCTGCATCGGCCGCCATGCCCATTCGTCGAATTCGGCGGTGTGGCCGCCGGGCGGCGGATTGATCTGAATCTCGCTGGCATCGCCGTGAAAGCGGAAGGCGAACCATCGCTGCGTCTGGCCGCGATACCTGCCCTTGAAGGCGACTCCGACAAGGTCGTCCGGCAGGTCATAATTGATCCAGTCCGGCGCTTCTGCCAGCAGCGAAACATTGCGCATGCCGGTTTCTTCGTACAGTTCGCGCTCGGCCGCCTGCAGCGGCTCCTCACCCTTGTCGATGCCGCCCTGCGGCATCTGCCAGAGCTGCGTCGTGCCGGCGAATTCGCTGTCGGGCTCGGCAATGCGATGCCCAACCCAGACCAGGCCCTCGGCGTTGAGGATCATCAACCCGACGCAGGGGCGATAGGGCAGTGTTTCGCGATCGATCTTTTTGGCCATGAGCGAGATTTCCAGCCGTTTTGAGAATTCGCTCCGGTGAGGTAGGTGGCGAGTGGTTTCGAGAACCGGAGCGGAGCGTACCTAAAGTACGTGAGCACCGGAAGCGCGGAAAACGCCGCCAGATGCCCACCGGAGTAGAACTATCAAGACGGCTGTTAGCCTTTTTGCGGGTCTATGGCCACCGCCGAAATCGGCACGATCTCGATGCCGCGTTTCTTGGCCTCCGCCACCCAGGACGAAACCGTGTCGACCGTCAGGTCGAAAGCCGAGCCGATGCCGACCGCGAAGCCCTTCGCCCGCGCGGTCGCTTCCAGCCCGTCGAGCTTCTTCAGGATGGCGCCACGATCCTGCACCGCGTCGATCGCGGTATCACCGGACACGAACGGCACGCCGTCCTTCAGGGCGAGGTCCGGCGCAACGCTACGCGCCGACGAGCCGTCGTCGATATAGGCGAGGCCGCGTTTGCCGAGCTCGGCCATGAACGGCCCCATCGCCGCGGCGTCGCCGGAAAAGCGCGCGCCCATATAGTTCATGACGGCGGTGTAGTTTGTCGTGCGCGACAGCGCCCAGTGCAGGTTCTTCAGGTTCTCTTCCGCCGTCCCCGCCACCGTCAGCGTGTTGCGGCCGGGATTGACGTTCGGATAATCGAACGGCTCCAGCGGCACCTGCATGACGATCTCGTGGCCGCTCTGTCGCGCGGCCTGCATCCAGCGGCCGATGCTGTTGCCTTGCGGCGCGAAGGCAAGGGTCACTTCCGGCGGCAACTTGGCGATCGCGGCCTGCGTGCCGGTCTGCGACACGGCGAGCCCGCCTATGACGATCGCCACGCGCGCGCCGCGCGCGCCCGACCAGGGCCGTGCATAAACATCGAATGGCCGCCGGCCATCGGCGGATCGGATTGGCAAGGGCCCGGTGTCGCTGGGTTCGATCAGCGCCTTGTCGGGGATATGCGCGATCTTGAGGTTCTGGCCGATCGTCGAAGGATCGTGGATGACGATGGCTGTCTTGGGCGGGCCATCGCCCTCCTCGGTCTGCACATGGATGATCTGCGGTCCACCGGTCTTGCCCGGGGTTTGTGGCTTGGGCGTTGCCGGGGCCAACTGGCTGACGGGAGCAGCAGCGGGTTCGGCGGCGGCTGTCACCTTTGGTGTGGAAACGACTGCCTCTTGCGGCTTTCGAAACGGCTTTTCCCTGAGCGCGATCGCACCGGACACGCCAACCATGGCGAGCACGACGACGGTGGCCGCAACCGCCCGGGTGCTGATTCCCGACGACGCCGCGCGTGGCCGGACGGTCTGTCCGAGCGGGCGTTCGATGTCCTTGCCGAAATCAGCCAAGCCTTGTCCCCGGACGCATGGCTTCGAAAAGTGCGATCACTTGCCGAAATGGGCCATACGCAAATTCTATCGCCGGCGCATCCGCGTGCGCTCTGCGCCGACGCATGACGCGCGAGTCACGCCCCCACCCGAATCAAACTGCCGGAACCTCGCGGCCCCGGCAGCATTGCATCGCTTGGATCAGGCGGCCAGAGCTGTTTGTCCGGCCGCTTGATCACCAATCGTGATCGGAGACTACTGGTTGAGAACAGCCTTCTCCGGATTCGGCGGGAAGGACGGATCCGTCTTCTGGCCACGCAGCAGCTGCTCGGCATAGATCAGCTGCAGATCGTCCTTGGGATCCGGCGGCACATAGGCTGCCGAGCCCGAGCCGGTCGAGCTCTCGTCGGCGCCCTTGATATGGCCCTTGAGATCCGATTCGCCGCGGGTCAGGTCCCTGCCCTGCAACTCAGGCGGCAGCGGCTGGTCGACCTTGATGTCGGGCGTGATGCCCTTGCCCTGGATCGACTTGCCGGACGGCGTGTAATAGAGCGCCGTCGTCAGGCGCAGGGCGCCGTTCTCGCCAAGCGGGATGATGGTCTGCACCGAGCCCTTGCCGAAGGACTGCGTGCCGACCACCGTGACGCGGCGCAGATCCTGTAACGCACCGGCGACGATCTCGGACGCGCTGGCCGAGCCGCCATTGACGAGCACGATCATCGGCTTGCCGTTGATGTCGTCGACCTGCTTCGGCTTCGCGTCGAAACGGGTGACGTCCTTCGGATCACGGCCACGCGTCGAGACGATCTCGCCGCGCTTGAGGAAGGCGTCGGACACGCTCACCGCCTGGTCGAGCAGGCCACCCGGATTGAGGCGCAGATCGAGCACATAGCCCTTCAGCTTGTCGTCAGGCACCTGCTTCTTGATGGTCGCGATCGCGTTCTCGAGATCGTCATATGTCTTTTCGGTGAAGGAGGTGATCTTCATGTAGCCGATGTCGTTCTCGACCCGGAACTTGACCGCCTTGACCTTGATGATGTCGCGCACAACCGTCAGCTCGATCGGCTTGTCGGCGCCCTGGCGAAGAATGGTGAGCTTGATCGGCGTGTTGACCAGGCCGCGCATCTTCTCGACCGCGTCGTTGAGGGTCAGGCCGCGAACCTCCTCGCCATCGATCTTGGCGATATAGTCGCCCGCCAGCACGCCCGCCTTGGCAGCCGGCGTGTCGTCGATCGGCGTGATGACCTTGACCAGGTCGTTTTCCATGGTCACCTCGATGCCGAGGCCGCCGAACTCACCCTTGGTCTGCACGCGCATGTCCTGCGCCTGCTCGGCGTTCATGTAGGACGAATGCGGGTCGAGCGAGGCAAGCATGCCATTGATGGCGTTCTCGACCAGGGACTTGTCGTCGGGCGGCGTCACATACTGCGCCCGCACGCGCTCGAAGATGTCGCCGAAGATCGCCAGTTGCTTGTAGGTCTCGGAGCCTGCAGCATTCGCCGTCGAGCCGGGCGCGCCATAGACAAGGCTCATGGCGGACGCGCCCATCAGCGCACCGGCAAACAGAAGCGACAGTTTCCGCATCATTTCACGTCCTTCCAGAAAAACGGTCCGCCCACCATGGGGTCGGATCGACGGGTTTTCCATCCTTGCGGAACTCTACATAGAGTTCCGGCGTGGCATCCAAATTCTTCGTCGCCGAGGTGCTTGCCACCCTGGCCTCTGCCATCGCGCCGACCGGCTCTCCTGCGAGCACTGACTGGCCAGTCGCGACACTGATTCTGCTCATCCCCGCCAGAACGACATGATAGCCGTCACCTGCGTTCAGGATCAAGAGTTGACCATAAGAGCGAAACGGCCCCGCATAAAGCACATTCCCATCCGCAGGCGCGGTGACGATGGCTCCCGATTGTGTCGCAACCATGTCGCCCTGCATCACCGCGCCGTTACCGTCGTCGGTGCCGAACTTCCGCTTGATCTTGCCTGTAACCGGCAGCCCGACCTGCCCTTGCAGCGCCGCAAACGGGGTTGCGGCGGCCAGGCGATTGGCCTCCGGCACCGGCAGCGACGCCAGCTCTGGCGCGCCCGCGCTGTCACCGCCAGCCTTGTCACCGCCTGCCTTGTCACCTGTAACCTTGGCGTCGGCCGCCGCCTGGCGCGCCGCCTCCGCCGCCTTCCGGTTCTTGTCGGCCTCGGTCTCCAGCGAGGCGATCAGATCCTTCAGGCTGGTGGCCTTGGCCGCCAGGTCCTGGGACCGCTGCTTCTCGGCCGCCAGTTCCGTTTCCGTGTCCGATTCGAGCTTCTGCTTGGCCTCGAGCAGCATGCTCAATCGCTTCTTCTCGGCCACCTGCTCGCCGACCGCTGCCGTAAGCCGCGCCCGCTCCGCTTCGATCGAAGCGGTCACTCGCGCCTGCTCCTTGAGATCGGCCATCAAGATGTCTGTCTGCTGGCGCAGTTCCGGCACCACGGCGCCGAGCAGGATGGCGCTGCGCACCGAAGACAGCGCATCCTCCGGCTTCACCAGGATCGCCGGCGGCGGGTTGAGCCCCATGCGCTGCAGGGCGCCCAGCACTTCGGCCAGCACGTCGCGACGCGCCAGCAGCGAGGCATGCAGCTTCTGTTCCTGAGCCTTCAGCCCATCCAGCTTGCCGCCGATGTCCTCGATGTCCTGGCCGAGCTTCTGCTCGGTCATCGCCGACTGGATCAGCGCCGCCGTGATCGAGGCGTGATCCTTCTTGACCGCCGCAATGTCGGCGGCGAGCTTGGCCAGCCGCGCGGACGACAGCGTGATTTCCTTCGATACACGCTCGTATTCGGCGCGGCTCTGGTCCGGATCGGGTGCCGTGTCGAGCGTGCTCTCGGCCCGCGCCGCGCCCAGCGACAGAATGATCATCGCTGCCGCGACGCCGCAGCGCGTGCGCCAGAGACCCGCTCTCGATTTCCAGTGTTCAGACATCAAGGTCGGACTCTATCCGCGGCTTCGTTAACGAACCATCAACCATGTTTCCCGTCGCCCCGGAGTACACAGCGGTCTGGCGACAGCGACAGGCAGGAAGACCCCATCCATCGATGCGCTCTGGCGCAGCATTGGGGCGAAAATCCGGGCAGGCAAGCCGCTATGAACAGGTTTCGCCCCGGATCACGAACGATGATAGGGATGGCCCGAAAGAATGGTGGCGGCCCGGTAGAGTTGCTCGCCGAGCATCACGCGGACCAGTTGGTGCGGCCAGGTCATCAGGCCGAACGACAGCACGAGGTCGGCCTGGTCGCGCAAGGATTGATCGTGGCCGTCGGCGCCGCCAATAGCGATGACCATCGCCTTGCGGCCGCCGTCGCGCAGCAGGCCGACGCGCCCGGCGAAGTCTTCGGAGGAAAATCCCTTGCCGCGCTCGTCGAGCAATATCAGCGCGGTCCCCTGCTGCAGCAGCGTCTGCAGCTTCTGGCCTTCCTCGCGCCGCCGCTCATTGGCGGTCTGGGCGCGACCTTCGGCGATCTCGGCGATGCCGGCAAATTCAAGCCCCACCGATGGGCCGCTCTTGGCGAAGCGCTCGAAATAGCGGTCGGCGAGCTGCTTCTCGGGGCCGGCTTTCATCCGGCCCACGGCATGAACGGTAATCTTCATCCCTACCTCGAAGAGACGCTCAGTGGAGGGTCTCTTCCTCCAGGTCAGGCGACTGCCACATCTTTTCCAGATTGTAGAAGTCGCGAACTTCAGGGCGGAAGACATGGACGATAATGTCGCCGGAATCGATCAGGACCCAGTCGGCGCCTGCCAGTCCTTCGACGCGCGCGGTGCCGAGGCCGGCATCCTTGAGCGCCTTGAGGAGATGATCGGCGACAGCCGCGACATGACGGTGCGACCGGCCCGACGCGACAACCATGTAGTCGCCGAGGCTCGATTTTCCCTGAATGTCGATTGAGACGATATTTTCGGCCTTGGAGTCTTCCAGACTGGCAAGGACTGTCTTGATGGCGCGGGACACGGCGTCGTTTACGCTGATCCCGGCCGGCGAAGGCACGATGTCGGCCCTCTTCCGCAGTGCTGTTCTCAGTGTATTTCCTTTCGCAGCAAGAACAACCAAATCACCCTTCAAAGCAGGCGACACCGCTTAGATAGGCAGAGTTCCGTTGCAGTTTCAAGACGGGCGCCCGTCACGCCTGAACGTATCGCCGTGACTGTGGTTCCGCTGCAATCCAGGAAATATCGGAACCCGGGCGGGCGGGAATGGTTATCGGCGCATCGACCAACCGGAATCTCGCAATGCCGATAGACCCGCAAAACGCCCTCCTCACCGTCCAGGCCGGCCTCGCACAACTCTCGACGCTGATCGTTTCCTACGCCTTCTCGGCCATCGGGGCCGTCATCCTGCTGGTTGTCGGCTACATTGTCGCCGGCCTCGCCGAACGCTCGATCTTCGCTGGCCTCGGCCACATCCACGGCTTCGACGCGACGTTGCGGCATTTCTTCTCGAAGATCGCGCGCTATGCCATCCTCATCCTCGTCACCATAATGGTGCTCGGCCAGTTCGGCGTGCAGACGGCCTCGATCATCGCGGCGATCGGTGCCATCGGCCTGGCCATCGGCCTGGCGCTGCAGGGCACGCTGCAGAACATCGCCGCGGGCATCATGTTGCTGGCGCTGAGGCCATTCCGTATCGGCGAATCCGTCGAGGTCGGCTCCATCGCCGGCACCATCGAGGAGATCGGGCTTTTCGCGACGAGCCTGCGCACCGCGGACGGCATCTACATTCTCGCGCCCAATTCGACGCTTTGGAACCAGCCCGTGCGCAACTTCACCCGCAATGGCGTGCGCCGAGGGGACGTCACGATCAACATCGGCTCCTGGAACGATATCGACCGGGCGCAAAAGACGCTGCTGGCGATCGCCACGGCCGAGCGGCGGGTCAAGCGAAATCCCGCGCCGATCGCTTTCGTATCGACCCTTGGCGACAGCACCGTCTCGATCGCTTTGCGCTACTGGACCTCTTCGGCGGATTTCTTCTCCACGCAGGCCGATCTGACCAAGCGCGCCAAGCAGGAATTCGACAGCGAGCGCATTTCGATTCCTCTGCCGCCTCCCGAGACACCGTCCCCGGAAGCACGCCGCCAGTGACAGCGCTGTTCGATCAGGTGTGGCCGTGTCGCGCCGGCTCGTCCGGTGCGAAGGCCAGTTCCAGGGGCAGTGGCGCCTGCGCGGTCATCGGCGCGAAAGTGCCTGTCTCCGTTGCTGGAACCGCGGGCGATTTCAGCACTCGCCACAGGACAAACACGCAGTAGATGGCGGCGATGCCGATCGACACGTGGATGAACGCTTGCGTCCCGTAGAGAGCCGACAGCCCGGTCACGATACCCGGCACGACAAACCCCGCCAACGACCAGGCAAACAGCATGGAACTGGACAGCGCCACCATGTCGTCCTTGCCGGCCCGGTCGGCGGCGTGCGCGCTGGAGAGCGAATAGAGCGATTCCGAGGCGCCGTCCCAGATGATGTATATCACCACCAGCACCCCCACGCCGGCGCCGTCGAACCCGAGCGCCAGCATGCCGGTGACCATGGCGAGGGCAGACGCGCCCATCAGCACGTAGCGGCGGTCGGTGCGGTCGGAAACCCAGCCGAGCGGGATTTGCAGGATCAGCGTGCCGAGCGGCATGCACGATAGAAGCAGCGCCACATCGGCCTGGCTGTAGCCCTTGGCGGTGGCATGAATGGGAGCGAAACCGGCGATCGCCATCGACAGGCCGCCGACGGCGAGCATGCCGGCAACCCCTACGGGGGAAATCCGCCAGGCGCGCCGCAAAGCCACCGACGCCGCCTGCGGCGCCGGGGGCTGTCGAAGCCTGGTCAGCCCGACGGGAAGGATCGAAAGCGCCGTGAAGACGATCCCGACCAAGGGGCCTTCCGCCGTCTTGATGTCGATGAGCGCGGACGCCGCGTAGCCAACGCCCAGCCCCGCGACATAGGCGACGTAGAAGAACGCCATGACCCTCCCGCGTATGGCATTGGCCACGACATCGTTCAGCCAGCTCTGCGCGACGATGAACAGCCCGCAGATCGCAAAACCGTAGAGCGCGCGCGCGGCGATCCACAAGAGCGGGTGCGGCCCGGCGCCGACCGCCGCGTTCGAGAGCGCGATCAGCGCCGACAGCACCATGAAGGCGCGGGCATGCCCCACCCTGCGCACCAGGGGACCGGTGAGCATGCAGCCGGCAAGGCCGCCGGCCGACAGGCCGGTGACGATCAGCCCGGCCCAGACTGGGTCGAAACCCTCCACGCCAAGACGCACGGGAATATAGGCGAACATCAACCCATTGCCGACGGCGATCAGTGCCATCGACACGATGATGCTGGCCATCGCGATCAGCGGCGTGGGTTCGCTGCCCTCTCCCGCGTCTATCCTGGCCGGGTTTTTCTCGGTGGCTGTCATGCCAAGCGAGGATTGCTCAGGAAACAGGCAAATGCAGCCGCAAAAGCGACATGTGTTGGACGGCCGCTCACCCCTTCGCCATCTTGCGGATCGCGCTCGATGAAAGCGATGATCGCGGACCGTGGATGAACGTCCAGGCCGGCGCCTTCATCCGGGCAAGACGCGGCGCGTCGCCCTCGTCGATCCGCGCGTAGTCGAAGGTCTTGGCAACGACCGACGAAAGGAACGACAATGTCGCGCCGGGGCGGTCGATGACCGCGATCGGAAAGGTCATGACGATCTGGCGCCAGCGCTGCCAGCGATGGAAGTCGCGCAGGGAATCGGCACCCATGATCCAGACGAAATCGACACCGGGATTGCGCGCCTTGACCAGCGCCAGCGTGTCGGCGGTGTAGCGGACATTGTAGCTCGCCTCGAAGGCCGTGACCTTGATCTTGGGGTTCTTGGCGATCTGTTCCGAAAGTTGCAGGCGCTGCTCCAGCGGCGCCAGTTCCCGCGTGCTCTTCAGCGGATTGCCTGGCGTCACCATCCACCACAACTGATCGAGCGCCAGACGCCTGAGCGCGATCTCGGCGACCAGCGCGTGCCCGGCATGCGGCGGATTGAACGAGCCGCCGAACAGTCCGACGGCCAGGCCTTTCTCGGCATGCGGCATCTTCAGATATCGATGCCCAATATCCGGCAAGGACAGGGAATTGTCGCTCAAGGCCGTATCTGGCCGGACCCGCGCACGCGGTATTTGAACGAGGTCAGCTGCTCGACGCCGACCGGACCGCGCGCATGCATCTTGCCGGTGGCGATGCCGATCTCGGCGCCCATGCCGAACTCGCCGCCGTCGGCGAATTGCGTCGAGGCATTGTGCAGCAGGATCGCCGAATCGATCTCGTTGAAGAAACGTTCGACGGCCGTGGCATCCTCGGCGACGATCGCCTCGGTATGATGCGAGGAGAAAGTCTCGATGTGCTCGATCGCGCCTGCGATACCGTCGACCAGCTTCACGGCGATGATGGCGTCGAGATATTCGGTCACCCAGTCGGTGTCGGTTGCCGGCTTGGCATCGAAAAACACCTTCAGCACCTCGGCGTCGGCATGGATCTCGCAGCCCGCTGCGCGCAAGGCATCGAGGACAGGCACCAGATGGGTGGAGGCGATGGCGCGATCGACTAGCAGCGTCTCGGCGGCGCCGCAGACGCCGGTGCGCCGCATCTTGGCATTGACGGCGATCTCGATGGCCATGTCGAGATTGGCCGAGCGGTCGACATAGAGATGACAGATGCCTTCGAGATGCGCGAAGACCGGCACGCGCGCCTCCCTCTGCACACGCTCGACGAGGCTTTTTCCACCACGCGGAATGATGACGTCCAGCGTTCCGCCAAGCCCTTTGAGCATCTCGCCGACCGCGACGCGATCGGTGGTCGGCACCAGCTGGATGGCGTCTTCAGGCAGGCCGGCGGCCTTCAGCCCCTCGACCAGGCAGGCATGGATGGCGGCGGATGAATTCAGCGAATCCGAACCGCCGCGCAGGATGACGGGATTGCCGGCCTTGAGGCACAGCGCCCCGGCATCCGCCGTGACGTTCGGCCGGCTCTCGTAGATGACGCCGATGACGCCGAGCGGCGTGCGCACGCGCTCGATATGCAGGCCGTTCGGCCGGTCCCATTCGGCGATCACGTCACCAACCGGATCGCGCAGCGCGGCGATCTCGCGGATCCCGTCCGCCATGGCAAGGACACGCGCCGGCGTCAGCTTCAGCCGGTCCATGGAGGCGGCCGAGAGGCCCGATTCCTCGCCATTCGAAATGTCGATGGCGTTGGCGTCGAGAATATCCTGCTGCCGGGCGACGATCGCCTCGGCCATGGCGACAAGCGCCGCGTTCTTTTGTTCTGTCGAAGCGATGGCCAGCGGTCGGGCGGCGGCGCGGGCGCGACGGCCGATATCGGCCATCACGGCTGCGGTATCATCCCCGGATTTTTCATGCAGCTTCAGCATGGCTTATCCTCCGCTTATGTCGCCCCCAGCGTGACTCACCACGAGGTCGTCGCGGTGGATCATCGCCGAACGCGCCTCGTAGCCAAGCACGGTTTCGATTTCGGCTGTCTTCAGGCCAGCGATCCTTACGGCATCGGCGGCGTCGTAGGCAACCAGCCCGCGCGCGATCTCGCGGCCCTCGGGCGACAGGATCGCCACCGTATCGCCGCGCGCGAAATTGCCGCTGACCAGCTTGACCCCGGCTGGCAGCAAGGACTTGCCCGATTTAAGCGCACCGATGGCCCCGGCATCGACGGTCAACCGCCCGGCCGGTTCGAGCTGGCCGGCGATCCAGGTCTTGTAGCCTTTCACCGGATTGCTGCTCGGCCGGAAGAAGGTGGCGCGCTCGCCGCGCTCGATCGCCATCAGCGGCGACAGGCGCGTACCGGCGGTGATGATCATCGCGGTGCCGGCCGCCGTGGCGATCTTGCCGGCATCGAGTTTTGTCCGCATGCCACCGCGCGACAGTTCGGATGCGGCCGCGCCCGCCATGGCCTCGATATCCGGCGTGATGCGGTCGACCACCGGAATGAACTTGGCGTTGGGGTCGCGCGCCGGCGGCGCCGTGTAGAGGCCGTCAATGTCGGAAAGCAGCACCAGAAGATCGGCGCCCATCATGGTGGCGACGCGCGCCGCCAGCCGGTCATTGTCGCCATAACGGATTTCGGAAGTGGCGACCGTATCGTTCTCGTTGATGACCGGCACCGCCTTCATCTTCAACAACGTCGAGATCGTCGCTCGTGCATTGAGGTAGCGGCGGCGCTCCTCGGTGTCGCCGAGGGTCAGGAGAATCTGGCCGGATTTGAGATCGCCCTTGCCGAGCGCGTCAGACCAGGCGCCAGCCAATGCGATCTGGCCGACAGCCGCCGCCGCCTGGCTTTCCTCCAGTTTCAGCGCCCGCTTGCCCAGTCCCAGAATGGTGCGGCCGAGCGCGATGGCCCCGGACGACACGACGAGAATTTCGGCGCCGCCCTGGGCCAGCACCGCGATGTCATCCGCCAGCGAAGCCAGCCAGTCGCGCTTCAGGCCCGTCGCACGGTCGACGAGCAACGCCGAGCCGATCTTGACGGTGATGCGCCGGTATTTCTTCAGCGACTGCATGGCACTACTTGTCCCAGCGCGTCTCGACCGGCGCCGCGATCTTGTCGCGCGCTTCGGCCACCACCGACATCAGCGCCCGCAGCACCGCCTCGACGCCTTCGCCGGTGACGGCGGACAACAGCATCGGCGCGCGGCCGGCGGCGCGCTTCAGCGACGCGACCTTCTTCTTGCGCGCATCGGCATCAAGCGTGTCGACCTGGGAAAGCGCCACGATCTCCACCTTGTCGGTCAGGCCGTTGCCATAGGCTTCGAGCTCGGCGCGCACGGTCTTGTAGGCCTTGCCCGGGTTTTCCTCCTGCGCCGAGACCAGGTGCAGCAGCACGCGCGTGCGCTCGACATGGCCCAGAAAGCGATCGCCGATGCCGACGCCCTCATGCGCGCCCTCGATGAGCCCGGGAATATCGGCGATGACGAATTCGCGCGCATCGATGCGGGCGACGCCAAGGCCGGGATGCAGCGTCGTGAACGGATAGTCGGCGATTTTCGGCTTGGCCGCGGTGACGGCCGCGAGAAAGGTCGACTTGCCGGCATTGGGCAATCCCACCAGCCCGGCATCGGCGATCAGCTTCAGCCGCAGCCAGATGTTGAGCTCTTCGCCGGGCAGGCCGGGGTTGGCGCGGCGCGGCGCCTGGTTTGTCGAGGTCTTGAAATGCTGGTTGCCGAAGCCGCCATTGCCGCCCTTTGCCAGCAGGAAGCGCTGGCCGACCACGGTGAGGTCGCAGATCAGCGTCTCGTTGTCTTCCTCGAACACCTGCGTTCCCGCCGGCACCTTCAGCGTCACGTCGGCACCCTTGGCGCCGGTCATGTTGCGGCCCATGCCGTGAATACCGGTCTTGGCCTTGAAATGCTGCTGGTAGCGATAGTCGATCAGCGTGTTCAACCCGTCGACCGCCTCCAGCCAAACGTCGCCGCCGCGACCGCCATCGCCGCCGTCCGGCCCGCCGAACTCGATGAATTTTTCACGCCGGAACGACACCGAACCGGCACCGCCGTCGCCGGAGCGTATGTAAACCTTGGCTTGATCGAGAAATTTCATTGGATTTTGCAGTTTCTGCTAGTGGCTTTGCGCCATTGCTCTAAACCAAGGCGGGGCGAAGGGCGAGGCCGTTTTGATAGAGCGGCCGGAGAGAGTGCGGAATGAAGCTTGTAACCTACAACATCCAGTACGGCATCGGCCTCGACGGACAATACGATGTCGGGCGCATTGCGGATGCCGTGCGCGACGCCGACGTGATCGCGCTGCAGGAAGTGACCCGCAACAACCCCCGGAACGGCGGACGCGACATGGTCGCCGAACTCGGCGAAGCGTTGCCTGACTATTTTGCCGTCTATGGCAGCAATTTCGAGGCCAATATCGGCTCGCGCGTCGAGAACGGCCGTGCCGTGACCACGACCTTCCAGCTCGGCAACATGGTGCTGTCGAAGACGCCCATTCATCTGTCGCGCAACCTGCTTCTGCCGCGCAGCCGCAGCTTCGAGGTCATGAATTTCCAGCGCGGCGCGCTGGAGGCACTGATCGAGACGCCGCTTGGTTTCATCCGCTTCTATTCCATTCATCTCGATCACCGCAGCCCCGTCGAACGCGCCAACCAGATCCAGTTCCTGCGCCAGCGCTTGTTGAACTATGCGCTCGAAGGGGGCGCGCTGTCCGGCGTCGCGGAGATCGGCCTGCCGGAACTGCCCCATCCCGAGGCCTTTGTCGCCATGGGCGATTTCAACATGCTGGCTGGATCACCCGAATATGTCGAACTCGCCGGCCGCCCGGACCACGAATTCGGCATGCCGCTGACCGCCGACTTCGCCGTAGATAGCGCGCTGCGCCTCAACGTGGCCGGCGACGATGCCGTAAGCTGGGTCGATCCCAAACGGCCCGAAGATGCCAGCCGCCACAAGCGCATCGACTACATCTTCACCAGCGCTTCGCTTGCCCGGTCGCTGAAGCGCCTTTGGGTCGACCGGCAAGCCGTCGGTTCTGACCATCTGCCGGTTTGGGTCGAGCTGGGCTGAGCCCAAATTCGCCCGGACCTCTGTTTCGGCACCCAGGCGCCCGGGCGTGTTGAGATTCAGGTCAGGCCGAGCCGAAAACGGTGGCTTTCGAGAACCGGAGCGGAGCGTACTTAAAGTACGTGAGCACCGGAAGCTCGGAAAGCCAGCGTTTGCAGGCCGGCCTCACCTGAATATCGACATGCCTAGAAATGGACCCAGTTCCGCAGGCTCGTCCACGTCTTCCTGTCGAGCCTGTAGCGCTCGACAGGCACCTGGCCGGCGACGATCGAATTCAGCATCCCCTGCCCCGCATACTGGAAACCGCACTTGTGGATGACCCGGCGCGAGGCGGGATTGATGACCCGCGTCGAGGCATGCAGCACCTGGATCGTCGTCTTCTGGAAGGCGAGGTCGACAAGCGCGTGAGCGGCCTCCGTCGCATAGCCACGCTTCCAGTGGGGCTCGCCGATCCAGTAGCCGAGTTCCAGCCCGCGATCGGTGGTGTTGAGACCGGCGCAGCCGACGAATGTGTCGGTGCCTGCCAGCGTCAACGCATAGGCGATGCCGGCGCGGCGCGACCTGGTCATGGCGAGGAAGGCGCGCGCCTCGGGCTCGCCATAGGGGTGCGGCATGCGGGCCAGCATTTCGGCGACATGGCGGTTGTCCGCAAGCTCGACCAGTTGCGCGATGTCCTCTTCGCGCGGCGCACGCATGACCAGCCGCTCGGTGACCAGCACCGGACAGTCTATCGCGTAACTTTCGTCGTCTGTGTCTTCAGCTTCGGCAACCATTTGAGTTCTCCAGGCGCAAGAAAAAGGGGAGATGGAAACCCATCTCCCCTGATCCTTTTCCTGGCTTTGCCAGACACCGGTTCCCGAGATGGGCGCCGGTGTTCTAGTGCGGAACCGGCTACTCCGCGGCTTTGGTAATCGGGTTCACCGATACGTAGGTTCGGCCATTGGCTTTTTTGTTGAACGTCACGGCGCCGGATTCGAGCGCAAAAAGGGTGTGGTCCGTGCCCATGCCGACATTGACGCCGGGATGCCACGTGGTGCCGCGTTGACGAATGATGATGTTGCCCGGGATGACGGCTTCGCCGCCGAACTTCTTCACGCCCAGACGCTTGGAATGCGAGTCGCGACCGTTGCGCGACGAGCCGCCAGCTTTCTTGTGTGCCATCTAACTAACTCCGTTGCGCCGCAAGGCGCCTAAAAGGCCTTATGAACGCGTTCGCGTTCCGTTTCAAGTCCGATCCGGCTGATGTTTCGCCGGAAAAGTTACTTCTTCGCCAGTTCCTTGGCCTGCTCGCGCCAGTCCTTGATCTGGTCGGCGCTGAAGGGCATGTGCTCGTCGATCTTGGCGACATCCTTGTCGGACAGCTTGGCAAGCTGGGCGAAGGTGATGATGCCCTGCTCGTTCAGGTCCTTGGCCGCGACCGGGCCGATGCCCTTGATCACGGTCAGGTCGTCCGGTTCGCCCTTCGGCGCCTTGAACAGCGGTGCCGCTGCCTCGGCGGTTTCCGCTGCCTTGGCTTCCTTTTTCGGAGCAGCCTTTGCCTCGGCCTTCTTCGACGGCTTGGCGCCATCGAGCAGGATCTCGGAGATACGAACGGTGGTCAGCAACTGGCGGTGGCCGATCTTGCGGCGCGAATTCTGCCGGCGACGCTTCTTGAAAGCGATGACGGTGCGGTTCTTGCCCTGCTCGACGACTTCGGCGGTAACCAAGGCGCCGGCGACGAACGGGGCGCCGAACGTGACATTCTCGCCCTCGCCATGGGCGAGCACGTGGCCGATCTCGACGATATCGCCGACATTGGCTTCGACTTTTTCGATCTTCAGGAGATCGTTGGCGGCGACGCGATACTGCTTGCCGCCCGTTTTAATGACTGCGAACATTTTTTGCCTTTCGCTGTTCGGTCGGCCTCGATGAACCGCTTCAGGCGGTTCGGCCGTCTTTTTGTCAGTCTGCGGGTTCAAAAAACAAGCGGCGCGGAAGAACCATCCACGCCGATTGCGCGCTGTCCCTAACCGAAGGCTGGGTTGGAGTCAAGGCAAGTGGCCGGAGATCGCCAACCCGACCAGCCGTTTGCCGACCTGGGCCATCCGCATCAACATCGCCGCGCCGCCTCTGCTCCCGCTGGCAGGAAGCTGGACAGCACCCAGCGATAACCGCGCGCCTGTCGGGTTCCCGCGGCCCGCCTTCGTCCGGAGCCGATCGCGGCTCCCTTCAACGCAGAACCAGCGCTGATCCAAGAAGCGGAAAAAGCGTCGGATTTGGCCTTGTAACCTGTCCGTTCAGCCGTTATCTAGTGCGCCGCGCCGGCAAACGGCCGACCATGACCGCGGAGAGGTGGCAGAGTGGTCGAATGCACCGCACTCGAAATGCGGCATGGGTGCAAGCCCATCGGGGGTTCGAATCCCTCCCTCTCCGCCAGCCCCGCCGATTCTACGCCATGGCGCGATATTCTTCGCTACGCCTACGCAAACGCCGTCGATTACCGCACGGATTTGCCGCGCGGGCTGAGGCCCCGGCCAGCAACTCAATCGCATGGCGCGCGCCCGCAGAAGGCCTTAGTCGCGCAGCCATCCACATTTGTGGATTGCCACACATGATTCTATGTGAGACTATACATAGAATTATGTGATCAAGGCTCTGGTGCGATGGGTTATGAGGGGTTTCTCCGCGATCTCGCGCGAGCGGGCCTGAGCATCAGGGCGTTTGCCGAATTGATTGGAATGAACCCTAACTCTGTTTCAAATTACGCCCGTTCAGGAGGAGTTCCCGACCATTTGGCGATCATTGCCGCACTGGTCGCTGAGATGGGCACCCAAGGGCTCGATTTCCGGGGCGTGATATCGAAGGTGGAACTGACCGCGAAAAAGCCTCGCGGCCGGGCGAGGCCCGGCCAGTTTGGCGGCGACCGGCAGGTGCCATTGGACCTCGATCAATGACAGCGTTCCGTTCTCTCTTGGAATTTGATGCTGCCCGTCCGGGCTGGCTCCCCTGGTTGGGGGCAGGCTTATGATCGGCATGTTCAACGCCCTGGATGAACTGGGGGCCGATCGCGGCGGCATTCGTCTTTTCGATCATCCGGCGCCAGAGTTGCTCGCCTACTCGACTATTCTCATGGCTCGCGACCATGATGAGGATTTGCGCCTGGTTGAAGGTGTCTATGAGTGGCAGGAAGCCCCGCTCGTATTCCTTGTAGATGGCGACCGGCTGAACGGAGATCTTGATCAGCTTAAGCGGGTTCGACGGATTCTCGCCATGCGAGGCGACGCGCCCTACCTCGGAGTGGTCTACCCCGGAAGGCTGGATGTTTATCGGATCGCTCTCGATCGTCTTTCACTTTCTAAGGTTCGCGTTGACGCTGGCGTCGCCGATGATGAGAGTTGGCTCACCTTTGCACGCTTGGCGAATCTGCGCCCGGCTGCGGAAATCAACGATAGGACGTGGATAACCGGCGTCATTCTGAAATTGCTCGACCAAGCCATATCGTCTCTCAAAGATGATGGCGACCTCTCGGGCGAGGACGCGATATCATTGGTCGGTAGAGCGCTCTTCATGCGTTTTCTTGCTGATCGCGGTCTGCTGCCCTCAACTAAGGACATTATTGGCAGTGATGTTTCGGTCGATGAAGCTGGTCCTGAAGATCATGAACTGTTTGACCGGCCGGATTTAGTTCGCCTTTCCTGCGCATGGCTCGACAAGACGTTCAATGGCGACCTGCTACCACTGTCGGATGCAGTGTTTCCGAAGCTCACGTTGGAAGCATGTCATGTGCTTGGCAATATTCTGCGGCGAGCAGAGGGTGGCCAACTATCCCTGGGTTGGAAAGAGCAGTGGGATAATCTCGATTTCTCACACATCCCGGTTGGAGTGTTGAGCCAAGCCTATGAGTATTACCTGCGCAAACATGCCCCGAAGCAGCAACAGCAGGAGGGTGGCTTCTATACGCCGCATCCGATTGCGAATCTGATGGTGTCAGCGGCGTTTCGTGGACTGAATGCTCAGGGTATTTCCGCCACCGCGCGCATATTGGACCCCGCCGCAGGTGCAGGCGTTTTTCTGCTTGCGGCGTTTCGTGAACTGGTCGCTGCGCGTTGGAGATCCGAAGGGCAGAGACCCGACACGGCGGCGCTCCGGGAAATCCTTTATGAGCAGATCCGGGGGTTTGACATCAACGAGGCAGCGCTGCGCTTTTGCGCTCTTGGCCTCTACTTGCTGTCGATCGAACTCGACCCCAATCCTCGGCCCGTGGACAAGCTTCACTTCGACGATTTGCGCGGTGTCGTCTTGCATCGACCAGTCGACACCACCGATGTTGATCGTCCCGAAGCAAAGCAGTTGGGAAGCCTCGGCTCGCTCATCGGTGAGGAGCATGACGGCCAGTACGATCTCGTGATTGGCAATCCTCCTTGGGCCAGCGCGACCGGACTGGAAGACTGGAGTCTCCTGCTTGCGGAAGTTCATAAGATCGCTCGGAGCAGAATCGGAGACGATATAGCCGCTCCTCCTTTGCCCAACGCAGTTCTCGATTTACCGTTTGTCTGGCGGGCAATGCGATGGGCAAAACCTGACGCTCAAATCATATTTGCGCTGCATGCGCGCTTTCTATTCCAGCAAGGGGATGGCATGCCGCTTGCGCGGCAGAGCCTCCTAGAGGCGATTGATGTAACCTCGATCATCAACGGCTCTGAGCTACGTCAGACAAAGGTCTGGCCCAGCATTTCGGCGCCGTTTTGCCTCCTCTTTGCCGTCAACCGGCCTGCGCATACAGCATCCGGATTCCGGATGCTCACGCCTCGCTATGAAAAGGGTTTCAATAACGCCGGCGTAATGAGGGTCGATGCGACTAACGCATATGTGGTCCGTCCGCAGGACCTGTGGGAACGCCCGGAGACCCTGAAAATCCTATTTCGCGGCAGTGAGGCTGATCTTTCGCTAATTGACAGGGTTCGTCGAGGCAATTTCACGACGCTGGGACGCTATTGGCGCGAGTTGTGCGATGGAGGTCTCGCCAATGGAAATGGCTACCAGAAGCTCCGAGATAGTAGCAAGAAGCATGATGATGGCACTATCGGCGACGACGCCACTCACATGCATGGGCTTCCTCATCTTGATGACGTGTCGTCCGCGACATTAGTCATTGATCCTTCACAGCTTCCGGTTTTCGGTGCTGATCGCCTTCATCGCGCGCGAGATAGAGCCATCTATAACGGGCCGATCTTGCTCGTTCATAAATCACCGCCTGCCAAGCTACAGCGGATACAGATGTCAGTCTGCGATCAAGACATTGTATTCAATGAGAGCTGGTATGGATTTAGTGCCAAGGGAGCTACTGAGGCTTCATTGTTGACGCGCTATCTTGCACTTGTGCTTGGTAGTCGCGTCGCGCTTTGGATATCGCTGATAACCAGCGGCGAATTCGGCTTTGAGCGTGAGGTCGTTGAGAAATCTATCCTTGAGGAGGTGGCGATTCCGCCGTTTGAATCACTCTCGCAGGATCGGGTGCGGGAGGTAGCCAATCTTTTTGCGCGGTTGGAGAAAGAAGGCGGTGACGTTTGGCCAGATGTCGATGCTTGGGTAGCGAAACTCTATGGCCTCGGCGAACGGGACCTGACCGTTATCGATGATACACTGCGGTTTAATCTCCCTTACGCCTCAAATCGGGAATTAGCGCAGAGCGAGCCGTCGATCGACCAGATCGAAACCTATTGCCGAACGCTGGAGGCCGAACTCGCTAGGTTTGCTCAACGCTTCGAATGCACCGTTCGTGTAGACTACGTTCCCGATCGACAATCATCGCCATGGCAAGCGCTTCGCATTTTTGCGTCACGGAACGCTGAAGCCGATGACCAGACGGTGGATTCAATTGCGGATATTCGTGCTCTTACCGCGGTGGCTGATCGCACCAGTGCGACTGAAATCATCCTGGATGAGGGCGAGCATCGCTTGGTTATCATGCTCCTCGCCCAATCTCGATATTGGAGCGAGACACAGGCTCGCCTTGCCGCTCAGCGTATAATCTGGACGCGACCGGAGTTGTTTAGGGAGCGTCCTGCGGCATGAGCGGACTGATCTCCGGGTTGCAAGATCATCTATCTGAGTTGATCCGCGCGCAGGAATTGCCGCTGCCGGCACTCGATCACTCGCATGTCGAACTCATTCTGGAACTGCTTCAGCAGGCCTATACAGGAATAAAAACTGACTATCCTGCCGCAGTTTCTAGCGGCGACGAGAAGCATCTCAACAGTTTGATGGTTGATCGCTTGAACCATCTGGTAGGCGATGATCCTTTGGCGAGTTTGCTGGTTCGGGCGGTTTCTCGTGGTACGGAAACGAAGAATTACGACGCAACCCGTTTTGAGATGCGGCCTGATATCCAGATTTCCCTAACGAGCCGGCAGCACCTGTTCCCATTGATAGTTGAGTGCAAGCTCATCGACATAGCAAAGGGAAAGACAGTTGATCTTTATTGCCGCGATGGGCTGGCTCGGTTCACGACCGGCGACTATGCTTGGACAAATCGAGAGGCCATGATGCTGGCCTACGTCAGGGGCGGCGCCTCCACGACAAGCCACCTCGGCCCGTTCCTTGCGGCGGCAATGGGACTTTCACCACCAGAGTATGCAGTGGTGTCACTACCGCAAAAGTGCGCGGTTTCATTGCCGGACGCCGCTCGATCCGATCATGGGCGCTATTTCACATATGTGCATGGTGCCCAAAGCGGCAAGCTCCCAGGCGATATTGCTGTTTGGCATTTATGGGTTAACTGAAATAGCAAGCCACACTGATCGCGTGCGGCGTTAGAGGGCTATAGCGTAGACGTAGTGCTCATCTTCGTCGGGCGTGGCCCGCCATTTCTTCCCGCAAGATATTGAAATTACTTCATAATCTCTGACTTGCGACTGCGGTAGACCTGGCTGTCAATACCGGGGCCTTTTGTCGGAGACCACGACGAGCCTTCCTCCAACATTGTGGCACCGCTTGCATGCCAGCTTTGATGCCAGCCGCCTTTCGGTGGTGAAATCATAGTGTGTGCCGTAGATCTCGATCAGGCCATCGAGATCCAGCGAGCGCAGATGGCCACAACGGGGATTGCCGCAATAGGCGCTAAGGCCCATCCCATGATCGCGAAGCTCGCCAAGTTTCATGGGTTGAACGATCGGCAGGACAATGGCCGCCGGCTCCGCCGGATTTGCGATCGCCACAAGCACGGGGCTTCGAATTTCCGCGCGGTCAATGGCGCCGATCGCATGGACTGCCTTGTCCTCGGCCACGCCTATGAGGGAATCGATTTCCTTCATGGCTTCGATATGTCCGCAGGCAAACAGAGCCCTTCGCAGCACGTGCAACGCATCTCTTGTTTCACAAAGTGTTGTCCGGAGGGTCAGAGGCATTTCGCGCTCAATTCTTCATATAGCTGTCGGGCAGACAATCTGCTTCGAGCGCCGCCGCAATGAAGGCTCGGTGCACGTCCCTCGTGCTGCAACGTCCCACCCTCGCTTCAACCAGGGCGGCAAGCGCCGCTAAAAACATCGGGCCATCGGATGGCCAGTCGTTCGCCAAGGCATCGGCCATTTGAGCAAGTGAGCAAATGATCGATATGGTGCCGTCACTGTTCTCGACGGGGATCCCGGAAAACATATCAGGGTGCCTGGATGTCATTGCATAGCTCCCGCTCGGGCGGGAGAATGTTAAGCGCTCTCAACCACCAGCGCCCATACAGTGGCTGATGACAAATCTATTCGAGCACTTAAACAAAGCGCTGTCTATTAACTATGACGTACGGAGTACTTAAAACACTCTTTTTCAGAATGAGTCCGATTTACATGGATGCGTGGCCGAAATGAGTGTAGCCTCAAGTTGACGGACAACGCTTCCTGGTCAACCGGCGTTTCAGACGCCGCTGTGCGGCGGCCTTCAGACTGAAGCGGATCGGTGCGCGGCGATTGCGCCCAGAAAAACCTGACCGAACTCCTTGAGCTTGGCCGCGCCCACGCCATTCACCTCGGCGAATTCGTCGAGGTCGCGCGGGCGTCGATCGGCCATGTCGATCAGGGTGCGGTCGGAGAACACGACATAGGCCGGTACCTGGCGCTCCTTGGCGAGACGCAGCCGCAAGGCCTTGAGCGCGGCCAGCAGCGAGGCATCCAGGCCCTCCGTGCTTGCGATAGCTTCCTGGCCGCGCAACTTGCGCGAGGCGCGGCTGCGCACCTCGACACGGTAGTGGAACGGCACCTCGTCGCGGCCAAGCGCATGGCCTTTTTCCGCGATGGCGAGGCCACCATGGCCGCCGGGATCAGGCTCCATGAAGCCGTTGGCGACAAGCTGCCGGATCAGGGACAGCCAGAAATCCTTTTTGTGCCCAACGCCGCTACCGAAGCTGGCGAGCCTCTGGTGGCCCCGGGCCAGCACTTTCTCGGTCTCATGGCCAAGAAGGATATCGATGACATGCCCGGCCCCGAAGCGTTCGCCGCTCTGCGCCACTGCCGCCAGGATGATGCGCGCCTCCGCCCCGCCATCGGCGCGCGGCGCCTGGTCGAGGCAGTTGTCGCAATTGCCGCAAGGCCCGGCCTGTTCGCCGAAATAGCCAAGCAGCACCTGGCGGCGGCACTGCGCCGTCTCGCAATAGCCGATCAGAGTGTCGAGCCGGCGATGCGAGCGTCTTTTGTGCTCTTCCGACGCGTTCTCGTCGTCGATGAACAGCCGGCGCATGCGGATATCGCCGAGCCCGAACAGCATATGCGCCTCGGCCTCCCGCCCGTCGCGGCCGGCACGGCCGATTTCCTGGTAGTAGGCTTCCAGACTGCCCGGCATGTCGGTGTGGAAGACGTAAGCGACATCAGGCTTGTCGATGCCCATGCCGAAGGCGATGGTCGCCACCATGACGACGCCGGAGAGCGTCATGAAAGCGTTCTGATTGGCGTCGCGCGCCTCCTTGCTCATCCCGGCGTGATAGGCGAGCGCGGTGACGCCGTTCTTTTCGAGGAATGCCGCCATTTCCTCCGTCTTCTTGCGCGACAGGCAGTAGACGATGCCGCTGCGGCCTTGATGGCGCTGGATGAAGTTGAGCAGCTGGCGCTTGCCGTCCTGCTTTGCCTCGATGGCAAGCTTGATGTTCGGCCGGTCGAAACCCAGAACCAGCGTCTCGACGCGCTCGGCGAACAGCCGTGCCTCGATGTCGCTGCGGGTGCTCTCATCCGCCGTCGCCGTCACCGCGATGATCGGCACGTTCGGGAAAATGCCGCGCAGCCGCGACAGATCCTCGTATTCGGGCCGGAACGCCGGGCCCCATTGCGAGATGCAATGCGCCTCGTCGATGGCGATCAGGCTGACATCGAGCCTGGCCAGCGCGTCGAGCATGCGCTCGGTCATCAGCCGCTCGGGCGCCAGATAGAGCAGGCGCGTCTGGCCCGAAGCCACGCGGCGCCAGGCAGCGATGTTGGCCTCACGGTCGATCGAGGAATTGATCGTATCCGCCGCCACGCCGGCAAGGCGCAGGGCCGCGACCTGATCCTGCATCAACGCCACCAGCGGCGAAACGACGATGGTGAGCCCGCCCAGAACCAGCGCCGGAACCTGGTAGCAGAGCGACTTGCCCGCGCCCGTCGGCATGACGGCCAGAACATGGCGCCCGCTAAGCAGCGCCTCCATGACATCAGCCTGGCCGGGACGGAAATCATCGAAGCCGAACACATCCTTCAGGACGCGCCGCTTGGGATCCTCGGGGGTGGTCTTTTTCAATCCCAGCATCACGAAAAGTCTACCGGCGCCGCGGTCAGGCAAGCTTGGTCAGGACCAATTCCGCGCGGTCCGTCGATGACGTGGAAACAGATCAAGGATGCTCTCCGCATGGCATACCGCAGTAGCCCAGCCGCCATCGAACCACAACCTTGGCGAAGCGGATGAACCACATCCGCGACGGACCATAACATCCAACCATGACCCGGAACCGGTGAGGAGAAGACGCCAGGCCGCCATGAACCGGCAATTGATACGCCCTTGGAGATCGTTCCCGGCCGCTGCTTTGTTCCAGTTCGTCGTAATGGCGCCGCGCCGCCGTGTCTTTCGTCAGCCGGCATGTCTCGAAACGACGACCGAACTCTGACTTGAGACTTGCCGAGAATTGCAATGGGTACAGACAGCAAGCTGACATCGCGGCAAACAGCGGAATAACACGCAGTGGTTTTGGTCGTGCGAACAGGCCAGCGGTGATGCATCCCTTTCAGGGCACCGCGAACCTTGCTGGATTATCCCCGGCACAGCGATGTAAGCTGGTCTGGAAACCGAGCGGGAGGCGGAATGCTGCAGACCAGACAGGATGCCTTGCGCGAACGGTTCGACTTGCAGCGCGCCGCCTTCGAGGCGCAGCCCTTTCCGACGCTGGATGTCAGAAGGGATCGTCTCAATCGCCTGTTGGCCCTCACCGAGCAGCATGAGGCCGATATCTGTTCGGCGATAGACGCCGACTTTGGCGGCCGCTCGGCGCATGAGACGCGTCTTGCCGAACTGTTTGTCGTGCGCGCCGGCATCCGCCACACGCTGTCTCATATGAAACACTGGATGCGGGAGCGCCGTGTCGCCACCACCTTGCCGTTCCTGCCGGGGAAGAATCGCCTCATCCCGCAGCCGCTCGGCGTCGTCGGCATCGTCTCGCCCTGGAACTATCCCTTCCAACTGGCCGTCGCGCCGGCCACGGCGGCGCTTGCCGCTGGCAACCGCGTGCTGATCAAACCCTCCGAACTGACCCCTGCCTTCTCCGCACTGCTCGCCCGACTGGCCGGCGAGCATTTCGCCCCGGACGAGTTGAGCGTCATCAATGGCGATGCCGATACGGGAAAGGCGTTTGTGTCCTTGCCCTTCAACCATCTGCTGTTCACCGGCTCGACCGCCGTCGGCCGCCATGTGGCGATGGCCGCTGCCGGCAACCTGACCCCGGTGACGCTCGAACTCGGCGGCAAGTCGCCGGCGATCTTCGATCCGTCATGCGACCTCGATGCGGCGGCATCCAGCATCGCCTATGGCAAGCTGCTCAACGCCGGGCAGACCTGCATCGCACCGGACTATCTGCTGGTGCCGAAAGGCCAGGCCGAAGCGGTCGCCGCCAAGCTCGCAACCGCCGTGGCACGTCTCTACCCAAGCCTGCGCGACAATCCCGACTATACGGCAATCATCAGCGACCGCCATTATCAGCGCCTGCGCGACATGATCACCGAGGCCCGGGAGGCCGGCGCCGATGTCACCGAGATCAATCCAGCCGGCGAGGAACTCGGCGCCACGAATCGGAAGCACCCGCCAACACTGGTCCGGAACATCGGCTCGGACCTGCGGCTGATGCGCGAGGAGATTTTCGGACCGGTGCTGCCTATCATCGAGTATGCCACTGTCGACGAAGCGATCGACCATGTGAACCGGGCCGACCGGCCGCTGGCGCTCTACTGGTTCGGTAGCGATGCTGGCAACCGCCAACGCATCCTGCACGAGACCACCGCCGGCGGCGTGACCATCAACGATTGCATGCTGCATCTGGTGCAGGAGAACCAGCCCTTCGGCGGCGTCGGCGCCAGCGGCATGGGTTCCTATCATGGCGAATGGGGGTTCCGCACCTTCAGCAAGGAGAAACCGGTTTTCCTGCAATCACGGCTGAGTGCGGGCGGCCTTCTGCGTCCGCCCTACGGCAAGACTTTCGAGCGGCTCTATCGTTTGCTCAAGCTGATCACCTGACGCCTTAATCGCTGCGAAAAATCGGCTTTCAGCAATCGCCCTTCATCTTAGCGACCCGACAGAGTTGCGTATCCGCACGGAGGTCGGAAACTGTGTCGTCACCGGCGGCGTCGGCCTCACACCCTTGCGGTGAAGCAGAAGCTCCGCCGCCGCCCGCCCCATCTCCTGCGCCGGCTGCGCGACTGTCGTCAGCGACGGCAGCAGGAATTCGGCATTGGCGATGTCGTCGAAGCCGGTGATGCTGAGCTGTCCGGGGATGCTGATGCCGCTTTCGCGGCAAAACCGCATGACGCCGATGGCCATCAGGTCGTTGGCGCACAGGATGGCGGTGGGGCGCGCGGCGACATCGCCGGCCAGGAGACGGGCCGCCGCGAGATAGCCGGACCGCTCGGTGTAGTCGCCGGCGACATAGGGCGCGGCGTCGGGATCGAGGCCTACCGACGCCAGTGATTCCCGAAACCCGGCAAGGCGTTGCTCGCTGGTCCAGAGGCGCGGCGGGCCGCCGATGATGGCGACCTTGCGATGTCCATAGTCGAGCACATGGCGGGCGATCGAGCGCGCGCCGGCCAGATTGTTGCTGCCGACGAACGGCACGTCCAGGCCTGGCAGCACTTCATCGACGAAGACGACCGAACCGACCTTCGCCAGTTCGAGCAGCGAGGAACTCGGCAGGCCCGTGCCGCTCAGATAGATCACGCCGTCGAGCCGCTGGGTTCGCAGGATGCTGGCGAAATACTCTTCGCGTTCCGTCTTCGACCAGGTGATGCACAGCATCAGCAATATGTCGTTGTCGGCGATGCCGCGCTGTATGCCTTCAGCGATGCTGGCGAAGAACGGATTGCCGAGATCCGGGACGACAAAGCCGATCGAGGAGATGCGGCTTCGCTTGAGGTTGCGCGCCGCGTTGTTCGGTTCGAAGCCGAGTTCGGCGATGAAGCGCAGCACATGCCGCTTGGTGTCCTCGGCGACGAGGCCGCGCTGATTGATGACGGCGCTGACCGTGCCGATGGAAACACCCGCCTCGCGCGCCACGTCGCGGATCGTCGGGCGCTTGCTTCCGATGGCCTCGGTGCCGTCACTCATCTCGGGAAAATATCCCTCGTTCCTGATCCTATGACGGGTCCCGCCAGTAGGTGCGAGACCAGGTCCGCGCCTTGGACGACGATTTCCAAGGCGTTAGCAAATATTCCGCCAGCACCACAAGCAGGAAACTGACGACGCCAAGCAAAGCCAGGAAACTGATCGCCGAGAATGTGCCGGCCGTGTTCAGGCGGGAATTGGCCTGCAGAAGATACGCGCCCAATCCACCGCTGGTCGAGGCCGTCCATTCGGCGATCACCGCCCCTGTCACGCTGAATGTCGCCGACAGTTTCAGCGCCGAGAACAGCGGCGAATAGGTCGCCGGCAGCTTCACATGCCGGAAGATGTTGAACCTGGACGCACCCATCGACCGCACGAGGTTGAGCACGTCGCGGTCGACCGACGCGAGACCGTCAAGCACATTAACCACGACGGGGAAGAAGACCACAAGCGCGACGATCACCAGCTTGGGAGCGAGGCCGAAACCGAGCCAGATGGTGAGCGCGGCCGAGATCGCGACGACCGGGATCGCCTGGCTGGCGATCAGCACCGGATAGAGCACGCCGCGCGTGGTGCTGGACGCATCCATCAGCACGGCGAAGACGAAGCCGGCGCTGGCGCCGAAGATGAAGCCGAGCAGGAACTCGTAGAAGGTGATGCCGAAACCGTTGAGCAGCGCCTGCCAGTCGGACTGGATATGGTTCCACACCTGCAGCGGCGATGGCATGACATAGCGGGGTATCTGGAACAGTTCGACCGACGCCGCCCAGACGACAATGACCAGCACCAGCGCCAGGAGCGGATAGGCGACCTGCAGGACCGTGCTGCGGGACATCCGGCTAGTGGCCATGGGCCGCCTCCACTTCGAGTGTTTTCGCAACGACATCCTCGGAGTAGATCAGGTCGAGAATGCGTGCCTTCAGCGCGCTGAATTCGGGGCTGGTGAGGCTGGACATCGGCCTGGGCCTCTCGATCGGAACGGGCAGGATTTCCCTCACCCGTCCCGGCCGCGGCGTCATCACGACGACCCGGTCCGCGAGCAGGATGGCCTCGTCAATGTCGTGGGTGACGAAGACGATGGTGCGCTTCTCCTGCCCCCAGACGCTCAGCAGCCATTGCTGCATGGCGAGGCGCGTCTGCGAATCCAGCGCGCCGAACGGCTCGTCAAGCAGCATCACGTCGTGATGCATGGCAAGCGTGCGCATCAGCGCCACGCGCTGGCGCATGCCGCCCGAAAGAGCCGCGGGATAGTGGTTGATGAAGTCGCCGAGACCATAGCGGCGGGCGAGCGCCACGCCCTCGGCCCGTTGCGCATGGCTTGCGCCCCCCTTGAGGATCGCACCGAGCACGATGTTGTCGATGACGGTGCGCCAGGGCAGCAGAAGATCCTTCTGCAGCATGTAGCCGACATGGCCGCTGCGTCCCGTCACATCGTTGCCGTCGATCAGGACCTGGCCATTGGTCGGCTTCAGCACACCGGCGATGATGTTGAACATCGTGCTCTTGCCGCAGCCCGACGGGCCGACCACCGAAACGAATTCTCCGGCCTGCACGTTGAGATCGGTGGGCGCGAGCGCCTGTGTCTCGCCGAAGATCTGCGAGACATCCTTCAGCGACAGTTTCGGGGTCGAGTTTTCGGGCATCTGGTCTCTTTTCCGGACGCTCAGAGCGTGACGCAGTTTTCGCGGCCGAACCAGACGAGGTCCTCGACCTTGACGGCGATGTCGCCGCGTGCGGCAAAGGGCTCGATGGCCCAGGCGCCCCACATCGGCGTGGTGTTTCCCGCGTCGATGAACTGGTGGAGATAGGCGGCTCCGGCGGTCAGCGAATGGCCGATATTGGCAAGCTGGTCGAGCAGGATGTAGCCCTCGGCCATCAGCCGTTCATGCGTCATGCCGAAGAGTTCGTTCGCCGCCATGCCAGGGCGGCACTTCGCCAGGATTTCGTAGTGGAGCGTTTCGAGATCGCGCAACGCCTGGGTGGCTTCCGGCCAGTCGCCGATGACCTTGCAGCGCGTGCAGTCGCCCCACGATCCATCGGCCGTAATCGGATGGACGTCGACCATCAGCACGTCGCGATCACGTGCCGCGAGATCTGTCGGCGGGTTGGTCGGGAAGCAGGTGCGCGTGTTTTCGCCCAGGCCGACATTGGTGATCGTCCAGACGTTTTCGACGCCCTGCTCGAGCAGACAGGCACTTACCGCCAGGTCGACCGCCTGCTCCGTTGTTCCCGGCCGCGCCGCCGCCAGACCCGCGGCGGCCGCCTCCTTCGCGATCGCCTGCGCCCTGGCCAGACCGGCGGGGGGCGCATTGGCGACATCGGGTCCCGGCCGGTAGGTCCAGGCCGGGACGACACGTCGTGAAGAGGCGGCGACACTCATACTGTCAACTCCTGTCGGGCTTGCTTGGGAGAGCGCTTACTGGGCGAGGTACTGGTTTGTATAGTAAGCCGACGGCTCGAGGACGTCCGACACGACCTTGAACTTCTTCAACGCGTCGAGCAGCGCCACCCAGTCGGCATTGTTGTGAACCATCAGGTCCGGCCCCATCTCGCCGAAAAGCGGAACCGTGTCCTTCCACTGCTGGGTGATGAATTTCTCGTCATAGGCCTTGGAATAAAGCTCGAAGAAGGCCGCGACGGCTTCATCCTGATGGGCGGCGGCATATTCGATGCTCTTCTGCGTCGCGCGCAGGAACGCCTTGGCCACATCCGGATTGGCCTTCAGCCAATCGTCGTTGCCGGCGAGCATGAAGATCGGCGAATTGGGCACGCCGTGCTTGGTGGCCGCGAGGAATTCGGCGTGCTGCCCGCCGGTGGTCGCCATGCCGGTACCCTCGGCATTGGTGATGCCGGTGATCGCGTCGACCTTCTTCTGCAGCAGCAGCGGCACGGTATCGTCGCTCGCCGCGACGGTGTTCACGTCGTCGAGCGTCAGGCTGGCATCGGCCAGCATCATGGTTAGCTGCGCCTTGGTCCAGGCATCATTGTAGATGCCGATCGTCTTGCCCTTGAGGTCGGCCACGGTGAGAGGCGATCCCTCCGCGCTCAATATGCCCCAGTTGTTGCCACGGCCATAACGCGCGATCGCCGTCACCGGCGCCTGCTGTTCCCTGGCGAAGATCACGTCCATCACGGTGGTGAAGGCGACCTGCGCGCGGCCGGTACCCAGGAACTTCATCGTATCGGCGACGGTCGGCGGCGTGACGATCTCAAGCTCGATACCCTCGGCCGCGTAGAAGCCCTTCTTGTTTCCAAGGATCCACGGGACCCAGAAGCCGTCGGGCGTCGGCCATTCCTGGATGAAGGTAAGCTTGGTGAGGCTTTGTGCCGATGAAGGCGATGGGGCCAACGCGAAAGCTGCCATGGCAGCCAATGCATAGCCGAAACTGCGGCGGGTGAGGTTCATGTCGCGATCCTTTGCGCTTGTCCGGTTGGCAATCTCAATCGATCGATACTGAACCGGTTCAATCTGGATTGTCAACGGCGACGCGCGGAATTATTTCTCCATTGCATTTGCGCTAAAACTCGGCCAGAACATGCTCATTGAACCGGTTCATTGAATTTGGCGCTCTGATACGATCAGACGGCGCGACGGCACGTTAAGGAGTATTCGTCTTGGCAAAATCCAACAAGAAAGTCTTGCTTGTCGGCGAGACATGGATGAGCTCTTCGACCCATTTCAAGGGTTTCGACCAGTTCGGCAGCGTCACCTTCCACTCGGGCGCCGAGCCCTTGATGAAGGCGCTCGATGGCAGCGCCTTCGAACTGACCCACCTCCCCGCGCATGAGGCGGTGGAAAAGATGCCCTTCGACATGGAGGGGCTAAACGCCTACGACGCGATCCTGCTTTCCGACATCGGAGCGAATTCGCTGCTGCTGCACCCCGATGTCTGGCTGCGCGGAACCACCGTCCCCAACCGGCTGCGGCTTCTCAAGCAGTGGACCGAGGCTGGCGGCGGCCTTGCCATGATTGGCGGCTATTTCAGCTTCCAGGGCATTGACGGCAAGGCGCGCTGGCACCGCACCCCGGTCGAGGACGTCCTGCCGGTGGAGTGTCTCCCCTATGACGACCGGCTGGAGATCCCCGAAGGTTTCAGCGCGGCTGTCGACGCCAACAGCAAGCACCCCGTGCTGCAGGGGCTCGAGGGCGAATGGCCGGTGCTGCTTGGCGCGAACGAGGTGCGCGTGAGACAGCGCCCGGATGTCGAGGTGCTGGCCCGGCTTCCCGAGGCGCAGGGTGGTCATCCGCTGCTGGTTACCGGCGAATATGGAAAGGGCCGGACGCTTGTCTGGACCTCCGATGTCAGCCCGCACTGGTTGCCGGCGTCGTTCTCCGACTGGCCGGGCTACGCCACGCTGTGGCGCAACGCCCTTGGCTGGCTGACCAGAAGCTGACGTCACAAGCAACAGGACCACGCGCGATGCCGAAGCAGATCGAGGAAGCCTCCGTCACCGTCGCCATCATTCAGATGGAGCCGCGCTTCGGCGAGACCGCTGAAAATGTCGCGCGGTCCATTGCCTTCATGGAAGAGGCAGCCGGCAAGGGCGCGCAGCTCGCCGTCCTGCCGGAGCTGTGCAACACCGGTTATGTGTTTCAGAACCGTGCCGAGGCCCGAGCGCTTGCCGAGGAGATCCCCGGCGGGCCGACGACACGGGCCTGGATGGAGGCCGCCGCGCGGCTGAACCTTCACATAGTCGCCGGCATCACCGAGCGGGCCGGTGAAATCCTTTTCAATTCGGCCGTCATCATCGGCCCCAACGGCTTGATCGGCCGCTATCGCAAGATGCATCTGTGGGGCGACGAGGCGCTCTATTTCTCGCCGGGCGACCTCGGCTTTCCCGTCTTTGATACGCCGCTCGGCCGCATCGGCTGCCACATCTGCTACGATTGCTGGTTTCCCGAGAGCTTCCGCCTTGCCGCCCTGCAAGGGGCGGAGATCGTCTGCGTGCCGACCAACTGGGTGCCGATACCCGGCCAGGACCCCAGCCGCGAAGCGATGGCGAACATCATCGTCATGGGGGCGGCTCACTCCAATTCCGTCTTCGTCGCCGCCGCCGATCGGGTCGGGACCGAGCGCGGCCAGCCTTTCATCGGCCAGAGCCTTCTCGTCAGCCATACCGGATGGCCGGTCGCGGGGCCGGCCTCCCCGGACAAGGAAGAGGTGCTGATCGCCAGGGTCAACCTCGCCGACGCACGACGCAAGCGCAACTGGAACGCCTTCAACCAGGTCTTGCGCGATCGCCGCACCGACGCCTATGACGAAATGCTCGGCAGCGGCCAGCGGCCGGGATGGTACTGAGGAGGCCAGGGTGAGCGCGATTGACGCGGTGCGGCTGACGCAGGAGCTTGTCCGCTTCGACACGCGCAATCCGCCAGGCAACGAAGCGCAATGCGCCGTCATGATCGCCGACCTGCTCGGCAGCCACGGCCTTTCGGTGACCGTCCACACCTTTGGCCCAGGGCGGACCAACCTCATCGCGCGGTTCCCCGTTCGCGCATCGAAGGCAACACAACGCCCGGTCGTCTTCACCGGTCACATCGACACGGTGCCGCTTGGCGCCGCGGAGTGGTCACATGATCCTTTCGGCGCCGAGATCGTCGACGGGCGTCTCTATGGCCGTGGCGCCACCGACATGAAAGCCGGCGTCGCGGCGATGATCGCGGCGGTCATCGAAGAGGCCGAGCGCTTGCGGGAGCGCTCCGACGTGATGCTGGTGATCACCGGCGGCGAGGAAACCGGATGCGAGGGCGCCACCGCGCTCGTGAAGGACAGGATGCTCGACGCGGCAAGCCTGCTTGTGGTGGGTGAACCCACCGCCAATGCATTCGTCGCCGGCCACAAGGGCGCGCTGTGGCTGAAAGCCTGCTGCGGCGGTCGCACGGCGCATGGCGCGATGCCGCACCTGGGCGACAACGCCATCTACAAGGCGGCCCGCGCCGTCACCAGGCTCGAGAGCTTCGGCTTCAACGCCGCGCAACATCCGATCCTTGGGTCCGCGACGCTCAATGTCGGGACCATCACGGGCGGGTTGAACATCAACTCCGTTCCCGACCGTGCCGAAATGACGATCGACGTGCGGATGTTGCCCGGCATGGACAGCACCGTGATCACCGACCAGCTGTCGTTCACGCTCGGCGGCGACTGTTCGGTATCGACGATCCTCGATTTGCCGGCGGTGTGGAGCGACCCTCGGCATCCGGCGATGAAACTTTTCTCCGAATGCCGGGAAGCGGCCACCGGTTCGGTCTCCACCGTGGGCGGCGCGAACTTCTTCACCGATGCCTCCATCTTCACGCCCGCCTTTGACGGTGTCGATACGATCATTTGCGGACCCGGCAGCCCGGAGATGGCCCACAAGACCGATGAGTATTGCGAGGTGGCCGGGATCGACCAGGCGGTGAAAATCTATCGCGCGATCATCGCGCGCGCCGGGCTGTTGGCCGCGCATTGAGCGCCCGCGAAAAGCCGCCATATTGGCCTGCTAGCTGTCGTCTCGGGCATCCATGTTCCGCAAGGTGTTTCGGCCGAGCCGCCGTGCATCGCGTTTTCAGGCATCAAATTTTCCTGATTGCACCCCAACGGCCTTGCCGAGCGGATGATTTTACTTGCCAGATCGGTCAGACAGGCAGCACCGCCAAGGCTTTTACGATTATGTAAAGCGACCGGTGTAGAGGGATGGGTACGGTCGAAACCGACCTGTGGACCGAGGTTGGAATGATCGCGCCGCGCAGCTTACCTTTCATTCGCACCGCTCTCACCCTCTGGTCCGTCTTGATTTTCCTGTCTGCGGCTAATCCCGCCAGCGCGTCGGTGTTCCTTGAGGACCTGACCTGGACCGAACTGCGCGACCTCATCGCCGGCGGCACGACGACCATCATCATCCCGATCGGCGGCACCGAGCAGAGCGGACCCGCCATGGCGCTGGGCAAGCACAATGTACGGGTGAAGTTCCTCGCCGAAAAGATCGCCGAAAAGCTGGGCAATGCGGTGGTGGCACCGGTGATCGCCTACGTGCCGGAAGGCGGCATCGATCCGCCGACCGCGCATATGAAATTTCCCGGCACGATCACCATCAGCGACAAGGTGTTCGAGGCGCTGCTTGAATCGGCGGCGCGCAGCTTCAAGCTGCACGGCTTCAAGACCATCGTGCTGATCGGCGACCATGGCGGCTACCAGGCCGATGAAAGCCTCGTGGCCGATCGCCTCAACGCCGAATGGAAGAAAACGCCGGTCCGGATCTTCGCGGATCTCGACTATTACCGGATGACGCAAGGCCCTTATGTCGACAAACTCCTGTCCGCCGGCGCCAAGCATTCGGAGATCGGCAGCCATGCCGGTCTCGCCGACACGTCGCTGATGCTTGCGGTCGATCCATCCATGGTGCGCAAGGATCGTCTTGCGGACGGCGCCAGATTCACCTCGGCCGATGGGGTCTATGGCGGCGACCCGACGCGGTCCTCGGCCGCGTTCGGCCAGCTCGGCGTCGACCTGATCGTCAACGGAACAACCGACGCCATTCGCGGCTTCATCGCAAAGCAGCCCAAATGACCAGAACATATCAGCGATTCGCAAGCTTCCTCGCACCGCTCCTGCTGCTGACCTGCCTGTCGTCGGCGGCGTCCGCCGGCTCCTGCCCCGAGGATTGCAGCGAGCCGCCCGCCAAGGCCCCGGCCAAGGCCGAGACTCCCGTCAACATCTACAGCGAAACGACGGCCGGTCACCTCAGCCCCGCCACGGCAGGCGCCCTCTCGCGCGTCTATGTTCCCAACCGGTCATCCAACAGCGTCTCGGTGATCGATACGGTGACGCTCAAGGAGGTGGCGAGGTTCCCTGTCGGGCGCAAGCCCCAGCACGTCGTTCCGTCCTGGGACCTGCAGACGCTCTGGGTTGCCAACAATGCCAGCGGCACCAAGCTTGGCAGCGTGACGCCGATCGACCCGAAGACCAGCAAGCCGGGCCAGCAGATCGCGGTCGATGACCCCTACAACATGTATTTCATGCCGGACGGCAGTTCGGCCATCATCGTCGACGAAGCCTATGAGCGGCTCGACCTGCGCGATCCGCACACGATGGCGCTGAAATCGACGATACCCACGCCGACCTGCAAGGGCATCAACCATGCCGATTTCGCCGCCGACAATTCATACGCCATCTTCACCTGCGAGTATGGCGATGGCGGCCTGCTGAAGGTGGACCTCCAGAACAAGAAGGTGCTCGGCCATCTCTCCTTGTCGAGGATGGGCATGCCACAGGACATCCGGCTCTCGCCCGACGGCAAGGTCTTCTACGTCGCGGACATGATGAACGACGGCGTCTTCCTCATCGACGGCGACAGTTTTGCCGAAATCGGCTTCATCCCCACCGGCATTGGCACGCATGGTTTCGTCGTCAGTCGCGACGGGACCAAGCTCTATGTGTCTAACCGGGGTTCGCACAAGATGGAACAGGGCCGCGCCGGTGGGCCGGGCAGCGTCACCGTCATCGATTTCGCCAGCCGCGCCATAGCAGCGCAATGGCCGATCCCCGGCGGCGGCAGCCCGGACATGGGCAATGTGAGCGCCGACGGAAAGCAATTGTGGCTGTCCGGCCGCTTCGACAGCGAAGTCTACATGTTCGACACCAGCTCGGGCGCCGTGACCAAGATCCGCGTCGGTGTCGAGCCGCACGGCCTGACGGTCTGGCCGCAGCCCGGCCGCTATTCGCAAGGCCACACCGGCAATATGCGCTGAGCCTTGGCCGAAAAGGTAACGGCGGCCCCATACCCGGCGCCGCCGTTTTGATGTCAGTCGTCCTTGCGGCTCATTCCGGCACGCGCTTCAAGGCCTGCGCCATGCAGTGGATGCCGCCGCCGGTCTTGGAAATCTCGCTCATGTCGACGGCGGCGACTTCGAAGCCCCGCGCCTTGAGCTGGCCGATCAGCGACTTCGAGGAGGTCGGCGCGATCACCCTGTCCTTGCCCAGGGACATGAAGTTGCAGCCGAGCGCCATCGTGTCCTGGAACGGCACGTCGATGATCTCGTGGCCCTTGCCCTTCAGCCAGTCGACGATGCCAGGCTCCGTGCAGGCGAGGCAGACGGCGGTCAGCTTCTCGGCGATCGGCACCACCATCAGGTCGATATGGACGTAGTACTCGTCGATGAAGGCGAGGCGCGTTTCCCAGCCTTCCTTGTCGAACCAGGCCTGCACCTGGCGCGCGCCTTCTTCCTGCGTGCGGGCGCCGCCGCATCCGATCAGCACCACGCCTTCCTCGATGACGTTGAAGTCGCCGCCTTCGAACGTGCCGGCGGTGACCATGTCGTAGATCGGAATGCCCAGCTTCTCGTAGGTGCGGATCGCCGCGTAGTTCTCGCCGCGCCGCCACCAGTTGGCCATGGCGGTGATGAAGGCGCCGTAGGGCGTCATGACGCTGGAATCGCGCGAATAGACCTGCATCGGCAGTTCCGGCGTCGGCTCATGCCAGTGGATGTTGACGCCGAAATTCTCATAGGCCGCGACCAGGTCCTTGTGCTGCGCCTGCGCGATCTGGACGTTGCAGGGCGCCTCGCGCAAATGCTTGCGCGACAGCGAGCTGGTCGACAGATGGCGCAGGAAATTGGGCGAACCGAGCAGAACGTCGGTCAGCACATCGGTCTCGTTGGCGAAACCCCAGGCGGTCAGCGGCTTGGTGCCGCCAGCGGGGTTGCGGCGCTGGAGCGAAAACGGTTCTGCAACAATGCGGTCATGCACGGTCATTGGCTTCTCTCCTCGTGATCAAATCGGCGGTCATGCGGTTTGGTTGGGGATCCACCAGTCGCGTCCGCGCGCGGTGGTGACATATTCGGGCCAGCGGAAGTGGATCGGCGGATCGTAGTCGCACAGCGGCGCGATCCAGTTGGAGCCGCCAATGCCACCGCCGGTACGCTTGACGAATTCGTCCATCGCCGCGTCGCGCGCGGCCTTGTCCTCGAGCAGGCGAAGCGCCGCGAGCGCCACCGTCTTGGAGGCACAGGTGACCATCGGATCGATGGTGGCGGGAATGCCGCCCAGCGCATTCATCACCCAGGACGGATAGGCGTGTCCGCCGGCCGAGCGCAACGCCGGACGCGCGACGTAGAAACGTGCCGTCGGCGCGTGCCAGCTCATGTCAGTGTAATCGTCGGAGGTGGAATTCACCTGCGAAGGCGGCAGATCGCGGCGCAGGACCGCTTCGGCCTCCCGTGGCGTGATCAGCCGCTCCAACTCATCGATGAAAGGATTGTCCGTGGCAATGCCACCGGCATTGACCTGGACCTCTCGCGCAACGGCTTTCGCGGCTTCGTCCCAATGCGGCGGGCCGACCGTCGACAACGCCTCGTAGGCAATGTCGGCCATTGCATGGTTTGCGAGGCCCGGTCGCGACTTCGACACCCAGTGCCGCTCGTACCGACAGCCGCTCATCGCCGCAGCGGCCTCGGCATTGCGGTCGAGCACGGCGGTGACCTGCTCGGCCATCGCCAGCGTCGGCACGCGCATCATGTACTGGATCTCCGCCAGTCCCGCCGGCAGATTGTCGGCGGTGGCCTGCCCCGCCGTCAGGATCGCCTCGCTGATCGACCAGCCGCCCTGATGCGGCAGCATCGAATCGCGCAGCGCTTTCGAAGCCATGTACATCATCATCAGCGCATCATTGGCGCCGGGCGCCCTGATCGCGGAATGCGACTGCGGGATGGGCGCGCCGTCGCTTGCGCGAACCCATTTTTCGGGTTCGTCGCACACGAAGCGGTAGATCATCGCGTAAGCCGCGCCGCAATGCGTGTCCCAGCGCGCCGTGTTGCAGAGCGGCAGCATGTAGAAAGGGTGGAAGGAGAGCATGCCGGCAAGGCCGTCATAATAGCCCTTGGCCGCATGGATCGGCTTGGAACCCCGCACCTTCTCGGCCGGCTCGCCGGTGAAGCGCAGCGTGCCCTTGATGCCATGCCGCTGCATCGCCGCCTTGGTGGCCAGCAATCCGCCGAGACTGGAGACGCCCAGGCCGGAATGGGGATCGGTATGGCCGCCCGCATGTTCGCCAAGGCCCGGACGCGGGCGCTTGACCGTCGCCGCATCCTGGCAATTGCCGGGCACCGCATCATATTCGGCGTACATGCCGATGGTCGGTCCGTCGCCATTCGTCCAGTGGGCGCAGAAGGCGGTGGGCATGCCGCCGGAGCCATCCTCGACCGAAAAGCCTTCGCGCTTCAACAGTTCCACATACCAGGCCGCCGACTGGTATTCGCGCCAGGCGGTCTCACCGAAATCGAAGATGGTCCGCGTCCAGGCAGACAGCGACGGCTGGATGTCGTCGAGATAGGCAAGCGCGGTTGTCTGGGCCGAAGTGGTCACTGGTTTTTCCATGGGACAAGAAGAAAGCAGTGAAGCGCGTTTTCAAAAAGTGATATGTTTTTCAGGTTCGTGCAAATTCGGTTCACCTGAGGCATCTTGAGAATACCATCGACCCAGGCGCTGCGTGCGCTCGACAGCTTCGCCCGTCATGGCAGCGTGTGGCGCGCCGCCGACGAACTGCACCTGACCCGCAGCGCCGTCAGCCATCAGTTGCGCCTGCTCGAACGCGATCTCGGCTTCGACTTGCTCGAACGCATCGGCAAGGGCGTGGCGCTGACCCCGCGCGGCCAGCGCTATGCCAGCGACGTGCGCAAGGCGTTGACGGTGCTGGGCGATGCCGTGGCCCGCAACGCCGGCACCGGCGTCGGTGGCTCCTTTGCCGTTTCCTGCACGCCGGGCTTCGCGTCTCTGTTCCTGTGCACGCATATCGCGGAATTCCGCCAGATGTATCCGGACGTGGCCCTCCACATACTGACGCCGCGGCGGCTGGATGATGTCAGCAATCCGGAAGCCGATGCGTTCATCGCCTTCGGTGTCGGCAACTGGCCGAACCGCGCGGTGGAGCTGCTTTGCGAAATTTCCTTCACGCCGCTCTGCAGCCCGACGCTGCTCAACAAGGTCGGCGGCCTTTCCAAGCCCTCGGACGTGCTGCGCGCCAATCTGCTTCATCTCGATGACACCGAGGACTGGGCGCGCTGGCTGGCGCTGTCCAAGGTGGAAAATCCCGACACCGAAGGCGGCATCTTCTTTTCGGACATGAACCTCGTCTTTTCGGCTGCGATCGCCGGCCAGGGCATTGCCATGGGCGACGAGTTGACCAGCCGCCGGGCACTGAACGAAGGCCGGCTGGTCAGGCCGTTCGACATCGCGATCAAATCGCCCCGCTCCTATTTCCTCGTCTCGGAGCACGCCAAGGCGTCGCATCCCGTGCTGGAAGCGTTCGCGGCATGGCTGAGGTCGAAACTCTCGGAGAATCCGGTCAGGCCCTATTGAGCGAGGCGATGGATCCTGCCGCGAGGGGAGATGGCCGCGCGACGGCCATAGAGGTTCGGCACGACCGTGCTTGAGCCAGTCTGTCTCCTCCAAATAGAAGTCGCGCGCGACACAACGCGTCCCCTCCCGGCGCCATAGATGAATCAAATTTGCCGATCCGGCGAAAACTATTCGGTTGCGGTGAGCCGGAACCGTGCCTACGATTTCGACAAGTGTTAGGGAAAGGGCAGTATGCAGCAACCCGGCCGTGCCGCAGAGATCAAGGCAATCGGGATCGGTAAGAGCTTCGGCTCCTTCCGTGCGCTGGACAATCTGTCCCTCGATATCGGCCGGGGCGAGTTCCTGACCCTGCTCGGGCCGTCGGGTTCGGGCAAGACCACCTTCCTGATGATCCTCGCCGGTTTCGTCCAGCCGAGCGAAGGCAAGCTTCTCAGTGACGGCATCGACATCACCGACCGGCCGGCCGAGCAGCGTGCCGCCGGCATGGTGTTCCAGGGCTATGCCCTGTTCCCGCATATGAGTGTCGAGGCCAACATCGCCTTCCCGCTCAAGGTGCGCAAGAAATCGGCGGCCGAAATCAAGCGCCGCGTCGGCGAGATGATCGAACGCGTCGGGCTGAAGGGCCACGAGAAGAAATTGCCGGCGCAGCTTTCGGGCGGCCAGCAGCAGCGCGTGGCACTTGCCCGCGCCCTGGTGTTCGAGCCGGGCGTGCTGTTGCTCGACGAGCCGTTTTCCGCCTTGGACAAGAGCCTGCGCGGCCAGATGCAGGCCGAGATGAAACGGCTGCACCAGGAGACCGGCACCACCTTCGTCTTCGTCACCCACGACCAGAGCGAGGCGCTGGCGCTGTCGTCGCGCGTTGCGATTTTCAACCACGGCAAACTGCTGCAGGTCGGCGCGCCCGACGAGGTCTACGACCGGCCGGACAACCGCTTCGTCGCCGAGTTCCTCGGCGAGATCAACATGCTGCCCCTGAAAGGGGTCCGCCCCGCCGACAATGGCTCGACAGGTCTCTGCGAGGACCGCACGATCAGCATGCGCTGCAAGGCCGAGGCGGTGCGCGGCGATGCGCTCCTGGCGATCCGGCCGGAATACATGTCGATCGCGGGCGAAGCCGTGGCCGGCGAGAACGGGATCGCCGCGACAGCCACCAACTCGACCTATCTGGGCGCAGCGACGCGGCTGGACCTGACGACGCGGCAGGGCGCCAAGGTCACGGTGTCGGTACCAAACGAGGTTGCCGCCGCCGCGCTCAGCAAGGGTAATTCCGTCTGGCTGACCTGGCCGGCGGAAAAAGGCTTCCTCCTTCCGGACGGAGGACAATGACCAACGGTGTGGCGATAGATTTCGCACCATCGCTTTCCGGTACCATCAACAACAATAAGGGGAACTGACATGACACACGATACCAGGAAACAAGCCATCGAGACCCTGTCCGCCAGGGCAGGTCGCGGCGAGATCTCACGCCGGCAATTCGCGCAATTGGCGGCGATCGTCTTGGCCGGCACGCCGATGCTGCTGCGCTCGACCGGCGCCTTTGCCGCAGCCAAGGAACTGGTGCTGGTGAACTGGGGCGGCGACGCCATCACCGCTTATGACGCCGCCTATGGCCAGGCCTTCACCAAGGACACCGGCATTGTCGTCAAGATGGACGGCTCGGGTCCGACCGAAGGCGCCATCGCCGCGCAGTTCAAGAGCGGCGCTCCGACCTGGGACCTCGTCGACGTCGATCCGTTCTCGGCCATCACGCTCGGCGGCCAGGGCATGCTCGAGCCGATCGACTACAACATCGTCGACAAGAAGAAGATGCGCCCGGGCTTCGGCTGGGATTACGCCGCCTCGACCTATTTCTTCTCCTACATCATCGCCTACGATTCCGAGAAATATGGCAAGGACGCCCCGACCGGCATGGCCGATTTCTTCGACGTGAAGAAATTCCCCGGCAAGCGCTCGCTCTACAAATGGGGCGTGTCGAGCTGGGAAGCGGCCCTTCTGGCCGACGGCGTCGCGCCGGCGTCGCTCTACCCGCTGGACCTCAAGCGCGCGCATGACAAGATCGCCGCCTTCAAGGAAAACGTCGTTGCCTATTGGGGTGGCGGCGCCGAAAGCCAGAGCGTGCTGCTCAACGGCGAGGCCTCGATGGCCATCGTCTGGTCGACCCGCGCCTCGCTGATCGAGCAGGATTCCGGCGGCAAGATCAAGTTCATCTGGGACCAGGGCCTGATCTCGCCCGGCGCGCTTGCCGTCCTCAAGGGCAATCCCGGCGGCAAGGACGCGGCCATGAAGTTCATCGCCAGCGCTCAGGATCCCCAGAAGCAGCTGGTCATGTTCGACAAGCTCGGCCAGGGCCCGGCCAATCCGGCCGCCGACGCGCTGATCCCCGCCGACAAGAAGCGCATCAACCCTGTCGACCCCGAAAACATGAAGAAGCAGATCGCGCTCGACATGGACTGGTACGCCAAGAACTACGGGGCGGCGCTCGACGAGTACACCAAGATCATCTCCGCCTGATCAGGGTCGGGATGCGGTCCTATCTCTCCGACAGGATGGGCGCGGCGCTGTTGATGGTGCCGCTGCTCCTGTTCCTCGTGCTGGCCTATGCCTGGCCTTTCCTCGGCGTCGTCAAATGGAGCTTCACGCTGCCGACGCCGGGGGTCGGCCAGTATGAGGCGGTCCTCACTGACGGTCTGGTGCAGTCCGTTTTCATCCGGACACTGCGCATCGCCGCGATCGTCACCATCGTCTCCGTCGCCGCCGCCTATGCCATCACCGTCGTCTGGATACGCGGCACCCCGGCGCAGCGCCTGGTCGCCGAGTTCTGCATTCTCGTTCCCTTCTGGATTTCCGTGCTGACCCGCGCCTTCGGCTGGGTGGCCCTGCTGTCCAATCGCGGCCTGATCAACACCTGGCTGCAGGCGATCGGCTTCATCTCCGAGCCGCTGGCGCTGGTGCGCAACGAGTTCGGCGTCATCGTCGGCATGACGCATTTCCTCATTCCTTTCGCGGTCTTTCCGCTGGCATCCGCCATGCGCAGCCTCGACGACCGCGTGCTGCTGGCGGCGCGAGGCCTCGGCTCCAGCCGCATGCGCACTTTCTGGTCGGTCTTCGTGCCCATGACGCGTTCCGGCATCATCGGTGCCGCGCTCATCGTGTTCGTCTTTTCGCTGGGCTTCTTCGTCACCCCGGCCATTCTCGGCGGCGGCCGCAGTGTGATGGTGGCGGAGCTGATCTATCTGCGCATCTTCCAGAGCCCGGACTGGGGACTGGGTGCGGCCATCAGCGTCGTGCTGGTGCTGTTTGTCGGCGCGCTGATGGCGCTGCTGTTCCGTTACGTGCAACCGAAGCAGATGGTGTAGCAGGGATGCCGACCTATCGCCCCGGCCCCGTCTCGCTGGTCATCGCCGCCTTCGTGGCGCTATTCCTGTTGATGCCGCTGCTCGCCGTCATCCCGGTGTCGCTGACGCCAAGCCGCATGCTGGCGATGCCCACGGGCGAACTGTCACTGCGCCACTACAGGTCGCTGATCGAGGACCCGCGCTGGATCGACTCGATCCTGCTCTCGATTCGCATCGGCATCGTCAGCAGCGCTTTCTCCACCGTACTGGCCCTGTGCTTCAGCCTGGGCGTCTGGATGTTCCAGCCGCGCTTCACCGCGGCCCTGGTCGGTTTCGTGCTGTTGCCGATGGTGGTGCCGCCGGTGGTCTCGGCGATCACGCTCTACTTCCTGCTGACGTCGATCTCCGGCTTCAGCTCGTTCTTCGGCTACGACACCTGGCTCGGCGTCGCCATGGCCCATTCGGTCATGACGGTGCCCTTCGCCACGGTGCTCATGCTGGTGTCGCTCAGCCAGCTCGACCGGCGCATCGATCTTGCCGCGCGCGGCCTTGGCGCCACCGTATGGGAGCGCGCCACCCGCATCATCATGCCCAACATCAAGTTCGGCATCATAACCGCCGCGCTGCTGTCCTTCGTCCTGTCGTGGGAAGAAATCGGCGTCACGCTGTTCATCACCTCGGTCAACGCCATAACCCTGCCGCGCCTGATGTGGATGGGCCTGCGCGACAACATCGACCCCGCGATCGCGGCTTTGTCGGTGATCCTGATCATCATCACCGTGCTGGTGCTGGCGGCGCGCAGCGTCGTGGTCCGGCTGCGCGCCACGCAGTAAAGCTCCACCCCGATCGGGATGGAGCTCCGTTTTCTTGCCTTGATGACCGATGCGATGGAGCCGAACGGAATCGACTTCCGTTCAAATAGTCACGCCGGCTGCAGTCCTGGCGCCGACAGCTCAGGCTCTTCCGGCAAGGCGCCCGAGAGCGCCGCGGCGAACTTCGACTGGTCGAGTTCGCCTTCCCAGCGCGCAACCACCACCGTCGCGACTGCGTTGCCGATAAGGTTGGTCAGCGCGCGGCATTCCGACATGAAGCGGTCGATGCCCAGGATCAGCGCCAGGCCGGCAACAGGCACGGTGGGAACGACGGACAGCGTCGCCGCCAGCGTGATGAAGCCGGCGCCGGTGATGCCGGCCGCACCCTTGGAGCTTAGCATCGCCACCAGCAGCAGCAGTATCTGGTCGCCATAGGTGAGCGGCGTGTCGGTCGCCTGCGCGATGAACAGCGCGGCCAGCGTCATGTAGATGTTGGTGCCGTCGAGGTTGAAGGAATAGCCGGTGGGAATGACCAGGCCGACCACCGAACGGTTGCAGCCGGCGCGCTCCATCTTGGCCATCAGGCCGGGAAGTGCTGCTTCCGAGGACGAGGTGCCGAGCACCAGCAGCAGTTCTTCCTTGATGTAGCGCAGCAGCGCCAGGATCGAGAAGCCGTTGTAGCGGGCGACCGATCCGAGCACCACCAACACAAAAAGCAAGGCCGTGAGGTAGAACGTGCCGATCAGCATGGCGAGGTTGGCGACGGAGCCGATACCATATTTGCCGATGGTGAAGGCCATGGCGCCGAAGGCCCCGATGGGGGCGGCCTTCATAAGGATGGCGACGAGGCGGAAGATCGGCGCGGTCAGCGCCTGCAGGAAGTCGACGACGGGTTTGCCGCGATCGCCGACCAGGGCCAGCGCGATGCCGAAAAGCACCGAGAAGAACAGCACCTGCAATATGTCGCCCTGCGCGAAGGCGCTGGTGATGGTGTCGGGGATGATGTTCATCAGGAAGCCGACGATGGTCGAGTCATGCGCTTTCTGGGCATAGGCCGCCACCGACTTGCCATCGAGCGTGGCCGGATCGATGTGCATGCCCGCGCCCGGCTGCACGATGTTCGACACGACCAGGCCGACGACGAGGGCCAGCGTCGAGAAAACCAGGAAGTAGATCATCGCCTTGCCGGCGACACGGCCGACCTTCTGAAGGTCGGAAACGCCTGCAATGCCGGTCGCCACGGTCAGGAAGATGACCGGAGCGATGACCATCTTCACCAGCTTGATGAAGGCATCTCCCAGCGGCTTCATCGACGCGCCGACGTCGGGATAGTAGTGGCCGAGCAGGATGCCGGCGGCGATCGCCGCAAGGACCTGCACATAGAGATGCCGGTAAAAGGGTACCTTGCCGCGCGCTTCGGCGGCAGCGAATGCTGTCTGCATGATGTCCTCCATCGCGCCCCGATCGAGAAGCTCGACCTCCCGGGGCAATTGCATTGACCTCCAACAGCCGGAGCTGCTGGATTGGCGTTTGCAACTGCCGTGCCAGACGCGCACGATCAGCCTATCCATCTGATTTCATTGGAGACAGGCAAGACGGAAGGCTACTTTCATCCGCCATCGGTGCGGATATCCGCATGGCTATATTTGTGTTTTGTGCGAAATCATGCACAAATGGGCGATGTTGCAGCGTCCAGCCTCAGCCCCGTTGTCAACGCCCGAGCAACTCGGTGCGCGAGCGCATCGGACATGGCTTCTGTTTGCCGCGATCGCCTTGCTGGTGGTGGCCGCGGCGCTCTACGGTGCCGGACGCTATGCCCGCACCGCCGCGATTGAAGCGCTGGCGGCGCAGGGCCGCACCGATGCCAATCTGAAAGTCGCGCTGCTGCGTGCGGTGCTGGAAAACCCGCGCGCGCTGCCCTTGCTGCTGTCCGAGGACCAGCAGGTGCGCGATGCGCTGACCCAGAAAAGCAGCGCTTCGATCGATACGCTGAACCGCAAGCTGGAGGGGCTGGTGTCCGGCACCAAGGCGTCGGTGCTCTATGTCATCGGCACCGACGGACTGGCCATCGCCTCCAGCAATTGGCGCGAGCCGATCAGCTTCGTCGGCACCGACTACACGTTCCGCGACTATTTCACCCGGGCGATGCAGGCTGGCACGGCCGAGTATTTCGCGCTCGGCAATGTCAGCAAGCGTCCCGGCCTCTACATTTCCCGCCGCGTCGGTGGTGCCGATGCATCCCTCGGCGTCGTCGTCGTCAAAGCTGAGTTCGACCAGCTCGAGGCCGACTGGCACGAGGCCAACCGGCCCGCCTATGTCAGCGATGAGCATGGTGTCGTGCTGATCACCAGCATCCCGTCCTGGCGCTTCATGACGGTGGCGCCGCTCACCGGCCAGGACCTCGCGGCCGTCCGCAACAGCCAGCAATTCGGCGATGCACCGCTGATGCCCCTGCCGATCAGCCGTCCACAGGCGTTGAGCCCGGACGTGACCGTGGTCCATGCCATCACGCCCGGCGGCAGCGATGGCGAGTACTTGCGCCTTTCCACAGCGGTTCCCACGACCGCTTGGCGTCTCGACTATCTCGTTCCAACCGAGGGACCAGTTGCCGCCGCGCTCCGCGAAATGCGGCTTCTGGCGCTGGGCGTCATCATCCCGCTGATCGGCCTTGCCGCGTATCTGCTGTGGCGCCGCCAGTCGGCGCTGATGCGGATCGCCGCCGAGCAGGCCGCTCGCACCGAGCTTGAGCGCCGCGTCACTGAACGGACCTTGGATCTGAGCCGCGCCCGCGACCGGCTGCAGGCCGAGATAACCGGCCACCGTGGCACCGAGGCGAAGCTTCAGGGTGTGCAGCAGGAGCTGGTGCAGGCCAACCGGCTGGCCATTCTCGGCCAGGTCGCCGCCGGTGTCGCGCATGAGATCAACCAGCCGGTCGCCACCATTCGCGCCTATGCCGACAATGCGCGGGTCTTCCTCGATCGCCAGCAGACCGCGCCCGTCGAGGAAAACCTCGGCGCCATCGCCGCGTTGACGGAGCGTATCGGCGCTATCACCGAAGAGTTGAAGGCCTTTGCCCGCAAGGGACGGACCGCTGCCGAGCCGGTGGAATTGCGCGCCGTCATCGAGGGCGCCCTGGTGCTGTTGCGAAGCCGCTTTGCCGGCCAGCTCGACGCGCTCGCCATCGACCTGCCGCCACCGGCGTTGATGGTGATGGGAAACCGCGTGCGGCTCGAGCAGGTACTGATCAATCTGTTCCAGAACGCAGTGGAAGCGCTTGAGGGCCGCAAGGACGCCAGCGTGCGGGTTTCCGTTGCGGAAACCGGAAACGAGGTGACCGTCAGCGTGTCCGACAACGGTCCGGGCATTCCCCTCGAAATCCTGCGCTCGCTCTTCACACCCTTCAACACATCGAAGGAGAAAGGACTCGGTCTCGGTCTCGTCATCTCGAAGGACATCGTCGCCGACTATGGCGGCCGCATCGAGGTTGCGAGTGGCGACAGCGGCACAAGCTTCACGATCTTTCTCTGCAAGGCGGCATGATGAACCAGGACGCAGCACCCGTCATCCTGATCGACGACGACCGCGATCTGCTGAAGGCGACCGCACAGACGCTGGAGCTTGCAGGCTTTGCCGTGTCGGCCTTCTCGGCGCCTGTCGAGGCGCTGGCCCGGCTCGACGCCGGGTTCCCAGGCGTCGTGGTGTCAGACATCCGCATGCCCCAGATCGATGGCCTGCAGCTTTTCGACCGCATCCTGAAGGTGGATCCGGACATTCCGGTCATCCTTGTCACCGGGCATGGCGACATCGCGATGGCGGTGAAAGCGATCAAGGACGGTGTCTACGACTTCATCACCAAGCCTTTCGCCGCCGACCGGCTGGCGCAGAGCGTGCGGCGCGCCGCCGAAAAGCGCCGTCTGGTGATGGAGAACCGGGCGCTGCGCGACGCGGCCGAGCAGGCGCGGGACGGCCTGCCGCTGATCGGCCAGACGCCGGCGATGGAACGGTTGCGCCGCACGCTGCAACAGATCGCCGACACCGATGTCGACGTGCTGGTGACCGGCGAGACCGGCTCGGGAAAGGAGGTGGTGGCGAGCCTGCTGCATCGCTGGAGCCGCCGCGCAAAGGGCAATTTCGTCGCGCTGAACTGCGGCACGCTGCCGGACACCGTCATCGAGAGCGAACTGTTCGGCCACGAGGCCGGTGCCTTCACCGGCGCGCAGAAGAAGCGCATCGGGCGCATCGAGCATGCCAGCGGCGGCACGCTGTTCCTCGACGAGATCGAGAGCATGCCGCCCGCCACGCAGGTGCAGATGCTGCGGGTGCTGGAAATGCGCGAGGTCACCCCGCTCGGCACCAATGAGATACGCCCCGTGGACCTGCGCGTCGTCGCCGCCGCCAAGGTCGATCTCGGCGACCCCAGCCAGCGTGGCAATTTTCGAGAAGACCTCTACTACCGGCTCAATGTGGTGACGATCTCCATTCCGCCGCTGCGCGAACGGCGCGACGATGTCGCCCTGCTGTTCGGCTATTTCACCCAGCGTGCGGCAAGCCGCTTCCGGCGCGCCGTGCCCGTCGTGCCGGCTTCCGTCGGTCGCCATCTGCGGGAACATGACTGGCCGGGCAATGTGCGCGAGCTCGCGCATTTCGCCGAGCGTTTCGTGCTGGGCCTGGAGGACGCGGCGCAAACCACCAGGGCCGAGCCGGCATCATCGGACACGCCGCTGCCCGAGCGCATGGAGCGCTACGAGGCCGACATCATCCGCGAGACGCTGGACCGCCACGACGGCGATGTCCGGCGCACGATCGAGGCGCTGGGCATTCCGCGCAAGACCTTCTACGACAAGCTCCAGCGCCACGGCATCGTGCGCAGCGATTTCTCCAGATAATTCGGCGTGCCGGTGGATAGCGGCTCATGGTGGCAGACGGTCGTTAAACCTATCTTCACCATGCCGCGGCACCTTTCCCATCCTGCGGCAATGTTCGAGTACCGCGGCGCCAAAGCGCCCAGGCAACAGGCCCGCGCCTCTTCGGAGGCGCGGGTTTTTCGTTCCAGCGCGGTTTCCTTGTCAGCCACCGTCCGCCAGGAAATCGGCGCGGTGCGGCGTGAAACTGTCGACGAGGCGCCCCGCCTCGATGGCCTTGACGCCATGAACGAGATTGGACGGGACGATGAAGCTGCCGCCGGCTACCAAGGTCTCGGTGCGACCGTCGATGGTCACCTCGAAGCGACCTTCGGCGACATAGCTCGCCTGCACATGCGGATGCGAATGAGGGGCGCCGATTCCACCCTTGTCGAAGGCGAATTCAACCATCATCAGCTCATCGGTATGCAGGATGACGCGCCGTCTGTTGCCGTCCGGCGTCGGCGTCCACACACCCTCGCCGGCATGCGCGAAAATCCTGGCCTTCGTCATCGTCCTCTCCTCATCGCGCATGGTGGCAAAGATAGCTCGCGGATCGGACGTCAGAGCCGATATGCCTTCTTCGCCAGCGAATAGGCCAATTCCCCGGCCAGTTCATGCGCCTCGTCCAGGCCAAGCCTATGCTCGGCGACGAGCCGCGCCAGGAAGGCGCAATCGACGCGCCGCGCCACATCGTGACGGGCCGGGATCGAAGGAAAGGCGCGGGTGTCGTCGTTGAAGCCGACGGTGTTGTAGAAGCCGGCCGTCTCCGTCGTCATCTCGCGGAACCGGCGCATGCCTTCCGGGCTGTCATGGAACCACCAGGCCGGCCCGAGCTTCAAAGCCGGATAGACGCCGGCAAGCGGCGCCAGTTCGCGCGCATAGCTGCTCTCGTCCAGCGTGAAGAGCACGACCGTCAGGTCGCGCTCCAGTCCGACGCAATCGAGCAACGGCCTCAGCGCCGTCACATAGTCGGTGCGGGTCGGTATATCAAATCCCTTGTCCCGGCCGAATGCCTCGAACACCGCATGCGAATGGTTGCGCAGCGAACCGGGATGGATTTGCAGCACCAGCCCGTCATCCAGGCTCATCTTGGCCATCTCGGTCAGCATCTGGGCGCGAAACAAACGCCGTTCGCGTTCATCGTCCGAGCCAAGGCGGATCCGGCTGAACAACTCCTCGGAAGCGGCCGCGGACAGGTTGGCTGTCTCGGCCGTCGGATGGCCATGGTCGGACGAAGTCGCGCCGAAGCTCTTGAAGAAAGCGCGGCGCTGGCGATGCGCGTCGAGATAGCCGGCCCAACTGCCTGTGTCGCAGCCGGTGATTTCGCCGAGACGGTCGAGATTTCCCGAAAAACCTTCGAAATCCGGATCGACGACCGCATCGGGCCTGTAGGCTGTGACGACCCGCCCCTGCCACCCGCTGTCACGGATCATCTTGTGCCATCTGAGATCGTCGAGCGCGCCTTCCGTCGTCGCGATAACCTCGATGTTGAACCGCTCGAACAGCGCGCGCGGACGATAATTGTCCCACTGCAGCAAAGTCGCGATCGTGTCGTAGTGCCGGTCGGCGGTGGTGGCGTTCAGCGGCTCTTCGATGCCGAACAGATCGGAGAGGACATGATCGAACCACAGCCGGGTGGGCGTACCACGAAACAGGTAATAGTGCTCGGCGAAGCGTCGCCAGATCGCCCTGCCGTCGGTCTCGACGGCCGCGCCAGAGAGGGTTGGAACGCCGAGATCCTCGAGACGAACGCCCTGGCTGAACAGCATGCGGAAAATATAATGGTCGGGAACGATGAGCAGTTGCGCGGGGTCGGGAAACGGCTCGTTGAGCGCATACCAGCGCGGATCGGTATGGCCGTGCGGGCTGACGATCGGCAGGTTTTTCACGCCCGCATAGAGATCGCGCGCGATGGAGCGCGACTGCGCCTCGGGTGGAAAAAGCAGGTCCGGATCGATTGGCGCGATCATGGGAAAAGCGGCTCCTTCCAGGTTGCATATCGGTACGGTCGGGCATGGATGATGTCAACTTAGGCGCCGAAACAGGCATCCTTGCGGCAATCCAAAACAGGTGTTACGCAACCCTTGATCCGTTCGGGGACGACGCCATGACCAGCAACCATTTGTCGGACAACATGCTGGGATCTCTGCCCAACGGCGTCACCCTTCCCGGATATGATCGCGGCAAGCTTGCGCCGGGCATTGTCCATCTCGGCGTCGGCGCTTTCCATCGCGCCCACCAGGCCGCCTACATCGACGATTGCCTTTCAAGCGGCGAAACCGGCTGGGGCATTGTCGGCGTCTCGCTGCGCAGCGCCGAAACGCGCGACGCGCTGTCGCCGCAGGATGGGCTGTATACGCTGGCGATCCGCGGCAGCGGCGGCGAACAGCTGCGCGTCATCGGCTCCATCGGCTCGATGCTGGTGGCGCCGGAGGATCCCGGCGCCGTGCTAGCCGCGCTTGCGGATGCGCACACGCGCATCGTGACGCTGACGATCACCGAGAAAGCCTATCTCAGGGCAGCCGGCGGCGGTCTTGATACTGCTCATCCCGACATCGTCAGTGACCTGGCACGGCCTGAATTGCCGAAGACGGCGCATGGGTTCCTGGCTGAAGCGCTACGCCGGCGACGCGCCGCCGGCGTCGCGCCCTTCACCGTATTGTGCTGCGACAATCTCCCGGCGAACGGCGCCACGCTGCACCGGCTGATGATCGAATTTGCCGCGCTACGCGATCCCGATCTTGCCCGCCACATCGCCGACGAGGTGGCCTTTCCATCGAGCATGGTCGACCGCATCGTCCCGGCGACCACCGACGCGGACCGCGCGCGCGTGACCCGCCAGCTGGGCGTCTCGGACGCTTGGCCGGTGATGACCGAGCCATTCTGCCAATGGGTAATCGAGGATCGCTTCCCGTCCGGGCGGCCGGCGTGGGAACAGTTTGGCGTCACCATGGTCGAGGACGTGCGGCCGTTCGAGGATATGAAGCTACGGCTGCTCAACGGCTCGCACTCGGCGATTGCCTATCTTGGCCTGATGAGCGGCCATGACACGGTCGACAAAAGCTTCGCCGATCCAGCCATAAAGAGTTTTGTCGAAGCGCTCTGGGCCGAGGCCATCCCGACGCTGCCTGGGAATGCCGGGCTGGATACAGCAAGTTACACCGCGCAACTGGCCGAGCGCTATTCCAACACCGCCCTTGCCCACCGTACCGCGCAGATCGCCAATGACGGCAGTCAGAAACTGCCGCAGCGCATTGTCGCTTCGGCGCTGGACCGGCTGGAGGCTGGCGCACTGCCTCGGCATCTTACGATGGTGGTAGCCGCTTGGATCGCAGCCTGCGAGGCGCGCGGCAAGGCCTTGCCGGAGAAGCATTTCACCGATCCGCTTGACGCCGGCCTCGCCGCTCTTGATGAACGCAAGCTGCCGGCCTTGGAAACGGTCGTAGCGGTATTCGACCTGGCTGGCTTCGCGCGGGGGCGCACGGAGCGCCAGGCGCTGGTTGACTTGGTCGCTGAGCATCTCGCCCGCTTGCGGGAGGGCGGCGTGGCTGCCGGACTTGGGGCGCTCACCACTCGGAGCCGCGATGCCTGAGACGGACATAGCTGGTAAGCCGGTAGCGTTTGCCGCCTGAAAACCCTGCTCGATCGACAGGTGTGACGCGCGCCTCGAAGCCATTGGCGCCTTTTCCGGATACTTGTCGGCCCGGTGCCCTCTGGGATTGCATTCGTTCTCTTTTTGTTCGAGATTGTCGGTCATGCAACTGACCCTGCATATCGGCATAAGCGGCGATCTCGTCGACATTCTGTCGCGGCTCAGGCCGGCATTTCCGCACCTGCCGCCGTATCCCTCGCTCGACCCGATCTCGCAACTGGTGAAGTCGCTGATCAGCACCCGCACAAGAGATGAGGTGTCCTGGCCGGCATTCGTCGAACTGATCTCGCTCTATCCGCAATGGAATCTGATGGCGCGGGCATCCGTCAAGGCGCTGGAGACCGCACTTGCCCAGGTGACCTTTCCAGAGGTGAAAGCCGCGACCCTGTCGCGCGCACTGCACGACCTGGCAAAGTGGCAGCCCGACTTCGATCTCGGCTTTCTCGGGGGAATGCCGGTTGACCGGGCGCTTGAATGGCTTCAGCGTCTCGACGGTGTCGGCATGGAGATCGCCGCCGCCACGCTCAACCTCAGCACGCTGCGGCGCCCGGCCTTCGTCATCGACACGCATGTGCTGCGGATATTGCAGCGCTATGGCCTCGTTTCGCCGACGGCCGACAGCCGCAAGGCCTATCGCGTGGTAATGGGCTCGACGGCCGAGTGGAACGCGGACGAGCTTTTTGAACTTCATCGGCTGATGAAGGCGCTGGGCCAGCGCCGGTGCGGCAAGCTGGACATTGGGTGTGATGGCTGTCCACTGGCCGGCAGCTGCGCAAAGCGAATTCAATAGCGCGGGGGCCCCGCCTCAGCGCACGATCTGCCTGCGACTATAGTCGAAGCCTCGGGAGTTCCAATACAGGCGCTCTGCCCTGCCAACCAGGTTCTCTGACGGGACAAAGCCGACCTTGAAGCGGCTGTCGGAGGAATTGTCGCGATTGTCCCCCAGCACGAAGTAGTGGCCCTCCGGCACGAGCCAGGCACGCGTGTTGTCGCCCGTCGAACCATCCATCAGGTCGACGACGAAATGCGACACGCCGTTGGGCAGGGTTTCGCGCTGCAGCCTGGCGGTCTTCTCCGAAAACTCGTCCGAGGCAAAGGGCCCGACATCCTGAAGCTCGACGGCCGTGCCATTGATATGGAGGATGCCGTTGATCATCTGGATCGTATCGCCGGGCATGCCGACGATCCTCTGGATGAAGTCGATGTGCGGATCGGATGGAAACCGGAACACGACCACATCCCCTCGCTGTGGCTCCGCCGCCAACACGCGGCCTGTGACCGGCAGCAAAGAGAAAGGCACGCTGTAGCGGCTGTAGCCATAGGCAAACTTGGATACGAGCAGATAGTCGCCCCGTTCGAGCGTCGGCAGCATGCTGGTCGATGAAATGGAGAAAGGCTGGAACAGGAACGACCTGATCACGAATGCCGCCATGTAGCCGGTGAGGAAGACCAGGACGAGGACCGACAATCCGTGCGCATACCATTTCACCGGCCTGAACCTGCCCGCGAAAGGCACGACGAGCGCCACCGAGAGCACAGCGACCGCGAGGCCCGCGAAATTGGCCGGTGCAAGCCCGCCGGAGCCGAGATCGCCGAATACCGGAAACCCGATATAGCAGCCCAGCAGGCCGGCCAAGCCAAGCACAATCAGGCTTGCAACCGCCAGCTTGCCACTACCGATCCAGAGAAACCCGCCAAATGGCCCGCCAAAGAAGGACACCAGGGCCGTGGACCACCTCGATCGTGATGCTGGTTCTTCTGCCATCGGCTCCCAATTGGATTGCAACCGTGGCAGGACTTTCCATCAAACAAAAAAGCGAGGCAAGCCTCGCTTTTCAATTATCCGATGATCCGGGCGTGGTGAAGGGCGTCGGCATCAGGCCGGGATGATGGCGCCTTCCAGCGTCGTAAGCTGGCTAAGGAACTGTTCCGCCTTGCTGCGGCTGTGGTCATCCTTGGCGTCGGCGGCGTCTTCCTTGGCTTCCTGGATGCGACGGGCAAGATCGGCGCGGTCGACATTCTTCACGGCCACGGCGGACTCCGCCAGCAGCGTGCAGCCCGAAGGAACGATGTCGGCGAAGCCGCCGAACACCACATAGCGCTCTTCCTGGCCCGACACAGACTTCACCGTGACGACGCCCGGCTTGATCGTGGTCATGACCGGCGCGTGGTGCGCCATCACGGTCATCTCGCCTTCGGCGCCCGGAATGACGACCGATTCGACCTGCTCGGAAACCAGCAGGCGCTCCGGCGAGACCAATTCGAACTTGAAAGCTTCAGCCATGGTGTCTCACAACGCTTTTATAAGAGGCAGCGCGGCTGAACCGCGCTGCCGAGTGGAACATTAAGCCGCTTCGGCAGCCAGGCGCTGGGCCTTCTCGACCGCTTCCTCGATGCCGCCAACCATGTAGAAGGCAGCCTCGGGCAGGTGATCGTAGTCGCCGTTGCAAAGGCCCTTGAAGCCCTTGATGGTGTCGGCGAGATCGACCAGCTTGCCCGGCGCGCCGGTGAACACTTCGGCGACGAAGAACGGCTGCGAAAGGAAGCGCTCGATCTTGCGGGCGCGGGCAACCGTCTGCTTGTCCTCTTCCGACAGCTCGTCCATGCCCAGGATGGCGATGATGTCCTGCAGCGACTTGTAGCGCTGGAGGATCGACTGCACCTGACGCGCGACAGCGTAGTGCTCGTCGCCGACGACCAGCGGGTCGAGCATGCGCGAGGTCGAGTCCAGCGGATCGACCGCTGGGTAGATACCCTTTTCGGCGATCGAACGGTTGAGCGTCGTGGTCGCGTCCAAATGTGCGAACGAAGTCGCCGGCGCCGGGTCGGTCAAGTCGTCGGCGGGCACGTAGATCGCCTGCACGGACGTGATCGAGCCCTTGGTGGTGGTGGTGATGCGTTCCTGCAGCGCGCCCATGTCGGTGGCGAGCGTCGGCTGATAGCCCACGGCCGACGGGATACGGCCCAGAAGCGCGGACACTTCCGAACCGGCCTGCGTGAAGCGGAAAATGTTGTCGACGAAGAACAGCACGTCCTGTCCCTGGTCGCGGAAATATTCCGCAACCGTCAATCCGGTCAGGCCGACGCGCGCGCGCGCGCCCGGCGGTTCGTTCATCTGGCCGTAGACCAGAGCCGCCTTTGAGCCTTCGCCGCCGCCCTTCTTGTTGACGCCGGACTCGATGAACTCGTGATAGAGATCGTTGCCTTCGCGGGTGCGCTCGCCGACGCCGGCGAACACCGAATAGCCGCCATGCGCCTTGGCGATGTTGTTGATCAGTTCCTGGATCAGCACCGTCTTGCCCACGCCGGCGCCGCCGAACAGGCCGATCTTGCCGCCCTTGGCGTAAGGCGCGAGCAGGTCGAGCACCTTGATGCCGGTGATCAGGATCTGGGCTTCCGTCGACTGTTCGACATAGGTCGGAGCCGGCTGATGGATGGAGCGCATTTCAGTCGCGTCGACCGGGCCTTCTTCGTCGACCGGCTCGCCGATGACGTTGATGATGCGGCCGAGCATGCCCGGGCCGACCGGCACGGTGATCGGCGCGCCGGTGTCGCGCACTTCCTGGCCGCGGACCAGACCTTCGGTCGAGTCCATGGCGATGCAGCGAACGGTGTTTTCGCCGAGATGCTGGGCGACTTCGAGCACGAGACGGCTACCGACATTGGTCGTCTCGAGCGCGTTCAGGATCGCCGGCAGGTGATCGCCGAACTGCACGTCGACAACGGCGCCGATGACCTGGCGTACCTTGCCGACGACGCCTGTCGCCGTGGCTGCCACAGCCGATGTCTTGGCAGCGGCTGCCTTTGCCGGCGCTGCCGCCTTCTTGGCCGGAGCGGCCTTCGCTGCTGCTGGAGCCTTTGCCGGCGCCGCTGCCTTTGCGGGCGCTGCCGCCTTGGGAGTCGCTGCTTTCGCCATCGTCTTTACCCTTTTTCGTCCTTTGTTTCTCACACGGTCCGGTCGAAGGTCGATGACCTCCTGGGACCGCGCCTAGAGCGCCTCGGCGCCCGAAATGATTTCGATCAGTTCCTTGGTAATCTGCGCCTGCCGCTGGCGGTTGTAGGTGATCGACAGCTTGTTGATCATCTCGCCGGCGTTGCGCGTCGCATTGTCCATCGCGCTCATCTTGGCGCCCATTTCGCCGGCCGCGTTTTCAAGCAGCGCCCGGAAAATCTGCACGGAAATGTTGCGCGGGATAAGGTCGGAGAGGATTTCGCCCGGCTCCGGTTCATATTCATAAACAGCATTGCCGCCATCCGTCGCCGCAGCGGGCGCGGACGCCAAGCCGGCCGGAATGATCTGCTGGGCGGTCGGGATCTGGCTGATCACGGACCTGAACTGCGAATAGAACAGCGTGCAGACGTCGAAGGCGCCCTCGTTGAAGAGATGGATGATCTTCTTGGCAATCGCGTCGGCATTGACGAAGCCGAGCGTCTTGACTTCGCGCAGATCGACGCGGTCGAGGATCATCGATGCGTAATCGCGGCGAAGGATGTCGAAGCCCTTCTTGCCGACGCAGATGATCTTGACCTGCTTGCCGTCCGCCAGCAGCCTGCGGATATGGTCGCGGGCATGACGGGCGATCTGCGAATTGAAACCGCCGCACAGACCGCGCTCGGCAGTGCAGACGACGAGCAGATGCACGTCGTCCTTGCCGGTGCCGGTCATCAGCGCCGGGGCATCGCCGCCACCGCCGATCGCCTGGGTGATGTTGGCCAGCACGGAACCCATGCGCTCCGAATACGGGCGCGCGGCTTCCGCGGCTTCCTGCGCGCGGCGCAGCTTCGCCGCGGCGACCATCTGCATCGCCTTGGTGATCTTCTGCGTCGCCTTGACCGAGGCGATACGGTTACGAAGGTCTTTTAATGAAGGCATGCTTCAAACCTGATCCCGTCTTGTCCCATCCGCACTGGCACTTCGCTCAGGCGAAGGTCTTGGCGAAAGCGTCGATCTCTGCCTTCAGCTTGGCGCGAAGGTCGTCCGACAGCGCCTTTTCCTTGCGAATGGCGTCAAGCACATCCTTGCCGGCCGCACGCATGTGGCTGAGCAGGCCGTGCTCGAACTTGCCGACCTGGTTGACCGGCAGCTTGTCGAGGTAGCCGTTGACGCCGGCGAAGATCACCGCGACCTGTTCTTCGGTCTTGAGCGGCGAGAACTGCGGCTGCTTCAGCAATTCCGTCAGTCGCGAACCGCGATTGAGCAGACGCTGCGTGGCGGCGTCGAGATCGGAACCGAACTGCGCGAAGGCAGCCATTTCACGATACTGCGCAAGCTCGCCCTTGATCGAGCCGGCAACCTGCTTCATCGCCTTGATCTGCGCGGCCGAACCGACGCGGCTGACCGAAAGGCCGACGTTCACGGCCGGACGGATACCCTGGAAGAACAGGTTGGTTTCGAGGAAGATCTGGCCGTCGGTGATCGAGATCACGTTGGTCGGAATATACGCCGACACGTCGTTGGCCTGCGTCTCGATGATCGGCAGGGCGGTCAGCGATCCACCGCCCAAATCGTCGTTGAGCTTGGCGGCGCGCTCGAGCAGGCGCGAATGCAGGTAGAAGACGTCGCCAGGATAGGCTTCGCGGCCCGGCGGGCGGCGCAGCAGCAGCGACATCTGGCGATAGGCGACGGCCTGCTTCGACAGATCGTCGTAGCTGATCAGCGCGTGCATGCCGTTGTCGCGGAAATATTCGCCCATGGTGCAGCCTGCGAACGGTGCCAGGAACTGCATTGGCGCCGGATCGGAAGCGGTCGCGGCGACGATGATGGAATATTCGAGCGCGCCGCGCTCTTCGAGAACCTTGACGAACTGCGCGACGGTCGAACGCTTCTGGCCGACGGCGACATAGACGCAGTAGAGCTTTTCCTTGTCAGGGCCGTTGTCGTGCACCGACTTCTGGTTGAGCATCGTGTCGAGGATGATGGCGGTCTTGCCGGTCTGGCGATCGCCGATGACCAGTTCGCGCTGGCCGCGGCCGACCGGGATCAGCGCATCAATGGCCTTGAGGCCGGTCGACATCGGCTCGTTCACCGACTTGCGCGGAATGATGCCGGGCGCCTTGACGTCGACGCGCTTGCGTTCGGTCGCCTTGATCGGGCCCTTGCCGTCGATCGGGTTGCCGAGCGCGTCGACGACGCGGCCAAGCAGGCCCGGGCCGACGGGAACGTCGACGATGGCGCCGGTGCGCTTGACGATGTCGCCTTCCTTGATGTCGCGGTCGGCGCCGAAGATGACGACGCCGACATTGTCGGCTTCGAGGTTGAGCGCCATGCCGCGGATGCCGCCGGGGAATTCGACCATTTCGCCGGCCTGGACATTGTCGAGGCCGTAGACGCGGGCGATACCGTCACCGACGGACAGCACCTGACCGACTTCGGAGACTTCAGCCTCCTTGCCGAAGTTCTTGATCTGGTCTTTCAGAATTGCGGAAATTTCCGCGGCGCGGATGTCCATCAGCCGACCTCTTTCAGTGCAAGCTTGAGCGAATTGAGTTTGGTTTTGAGTGACGTGTCGATCTGGCGCGAGCCCATCTTGACCACCAGCCCGCCGAGCAGCGACGGATCGACGGTGACTGTGATCGCCACGTCCTTGCCGGCAACGCTTTTCAACGCCGCCTTCAGTTCTGTTTGCTGGGCGACGGTCAGCGCATGCGCCGACGTGACATCTGCGGTGGTCTCGCCACGAGCTTCGGCGGCGATCTGGCGGAAAGCCCTGATCATGCCGGGGATAGCGAACAGCCGGCGGTTCTGGGCGACGACACGCAGGAAATTGCCGGCGAGGCCGGTAATGCCAGCCTTGTCCGCGATCGCGGCGATGGCCTTGGCCTGGTCCTCGCTGGAGAATACCGGGCTGTTGATCAGCCGGGTAAGGTCCGCGCTGCCTTCCAGCATCGCTTCGAAACTGTTGAGGTCGGCCTCGACCTTGGCGATTGAATTCGACTGCCGGGCGAGTTCGAACAGCGAACCCGCATAGCGTTCTGCAACACCTGAGATTGGCGATGACGTTTGAGCCACGGACCGTCTTTTCTCTTGTCTGACAGGCCGCAGATTGTTGGCGCGAGCAAAAACTCTGGCTAAATCTTTGACCTTACTGCATTTTTTCGAGCACGGAGGCGCGGCTTCCGCTATCCCCGGCCGAAAGTCGATTGCCGTCTAGCACAGGCATTTTAAGACCGCAATGCGTCGTTCCGCATGGTTTTAGGCACTATTGTCGCATCCGACGGCCCAGTTCAGCCGGAAGCCCCTGATTAGTCGATGATTCAGGGCAGAAAGCCGAAGGCAAAGGCCAGCGGCGGCACGGCCAATGCGAGTTCAATTACCACCGAAACCCAGTTGTAGGGCGTGTTGGCCCCATCCGACATCATCCCCAGCAAGCGGCCAAAGGCCGAGAACAGCCAGCAGAATCCCAGTGTCATGTAGATCAGCGGCTGGGCCAGCACGATCGCGCAGATGCCGACGCCGAGATAAAAACCCGCCATGGCCGCGCGGCCCTCGGCGATCGCCTCCGGTTTTGCGGGAATGGGCTGGATCCGCATGATCCTGAATCCAATTCGGGGCGCCAGGAACATCAGCAGGCCGAAGACAAGCGTGATGGCGGCACTCGACCATGCAGCCCACTCGCCCTGGCTCATCGGCCATGGAAACGTAAAGTCCATCTTGTCCCCTCGAAAAGCGCCTGCTTCGATATTTTCGATATTCTAGCGAAGGTCTTGCCGGGCGCCAGACCGAACGGCGAATCTCAGAGAAAACTCTGCGGATCGATGTCGACCTGCACCCTGATCGAGCCGCGCGGCTTTGGCCCGTTGGCCAGCATCGTCCGTATGAAGCCTTGCATGTCGGCGCGACGCTCGCCCTGGATCAGCAGACGAAAGCGATGGCGTCCGCCGAGTAGCGCCAACGGCGCCTCGGCAGGGCCCAGCACGAACAGGTCGGCGGCTTCGGGCGCGGTGCGCCGCAACGCGCGCGCATGGCCTTCCGCCTCGGCGCGGGTCACGGCGCTCACGATCACCCCGGCCAGCCTGCCGAAAGGCGGCAGCACCGCCCGCTCGCGCTCGGCGATCTCGCGCTCGTAGAAGGCCTCGGCATCGCCGGACACGATCGCCCGCATCACCGGATGGTCGGGCTGGAAGGTCTGCAGCAGGCCGAGGCTCTTCTTGCCCGTGCGTCCGGCGCGGCCGGTGACCTGGCTGAGCAACTGGAAGGTGCGCTCCGCGGCGCGTGGATCGCCATTGGCAAGGCCAAGGTCGGCATCGACGACGCCGACCAGCGTCATGTTGGGGAAGTTGTGGCCCTTGGCGACAAGCTGCGTGCCGATGACGATGTCCGCCTCGCCATTGGCGATGGCTTCGAGTTCCAGCCGCAGACGCCGCACGCCACCCATGATGTCGGACGACAGGACGATGGTGCGCGCATCCGGGAAATGCGTGACGACCTCTTCGGCGATACGCTCGACGCCGGGCCCGCATGCCACCAGATGATCGAGCGTGCCGCATTCCGGGCAGGCTTCGGGACGGCGCTCATTGTGGCCGCAGTGATGGCAGACCAGCTGGCCGCGAAAGCGGTGCTCGACCAGCCACGCCGAGCAGACCGGACAGCCGAAGCGATGGCCGCAGACACGGCAAAGCGTCAGCGGCGCATAGCCTCGCCGGTTGAGGAACAGCAGCGACTGCTCCTTCTTGTCCAGGGTCCGGCTGATATGGTCGAGCAGCACCGGCGACAGGAACCCGCCACGAGCCGGTGGCGCACGGCGCATGTCGATCGCCTTCAGGTGAGGCAGGGCCGCTTCTGCGAAGCGCGAGGAGAGAACGGCTCTGTCGTACCGGCCCTGGCTGGCATTGACCCGGCTCTCGACCGACGGCGTCGCCGACGCCAGCACCACCGGGAAGCCGCCTATATGACCGCGCACGACCGCCATGTCCCGGGCATTGTAGAAGACACGGTCTTCCTGCTTGTAGGCGGGGTCGTGCTCCTCATCGACGACAATGAGGCCAAGCTCCTTGAACGGCAGGAACAGGGCCGAGCGGGCGCCAGCGACAACACGCACGCTTCCCTCCGCGACTTGCCGCCAGACCCGTTCACGCATCCTCGGCGGCAGGTCCGAATGCCATTCGCCTGGCTTGGCGCCGAAGCGCTGCTGGAAGCGTTCGAGGAAAGCGTGCGTCAGAGCGATTTCCGGCAGCAGGATGAGGACCTGCTTGCCCCGGTCGAGCGCGGCCGCCACCGCCTCGAAATAGACTTCCGTCTTGCCGGACCCGGTCACGCCGTCGAGCAGAGCGACGTTGAAGATTTCGGCCGCGACATTGGCGCGCAGCATCTCGGCCGCGGCGCTCTGGTCAGGCATCAGTTCCGGCACGGCGTAACCTGGGTCGGGCTCTGCCACCACCGGTCGCGGCGGTATCATCACCGTCTCGAACACACCTTGCGCCCGCAGGCCATCGATCACCGTCGACGAGACACCCGCGGCATGGGCAAGACCAGATCGGGTCCAGGCCAGACCGCCCTCGGCCGTCTCCAAGACACGCTGCCTGGCCGCCGTCATCCGGTCGGGATCGGCGAGCGTGCGCTGCAGCCCCTCGATCCAGGGCTCGGGATCAAAGGCTTCGGGCGCCCTGAGCAGCATGCGCGCCACCATGCCGGGCGGCGACAGCGTGTATTGCGCGACCCAGTCGACGAAACGGCGCATGGCTCGGTCGATCGGCGGACAGTCGAAGACCTGCTCGATCGGACGCAGTTTCCTCGCATCGACGGTCTCGACCGCGCCGTCCCAGACGATCCCCGCAACCTGGCGCGGACCAAGCGGCACGCGCACGATCGAGCCCGGCACCACGCGCATGCCGGCGGGCACGGCATAGGTGTAGGGGCGTTCGGCCGGCATGGGAACGAGCACGGGAGCGGCCGTGGCAAAGGGCGAATCTTCGATCATGATGCGTGACCTTGCCCTGACTCCGCCCTAGATCAAAGCGCAACGCTGAACGTGCCATTCCGGCGCGAGGAAATCGTCAGGAGACCCGCCATGAAATTTTTTGTCGACACGGCCGATGTCAAGGACATCCGCGAACTCAACGACCTGGGACTGCTCGACGGTGTTACCACCAATCCGTCGCTGATCCTGAAATCCGGCGGCAAGATCGCCGAGGTCACCAAGCAGATCTGCGACATCGTCAAGGGCCCGGTTTCGGCCGAGGTCACCGCCACCGAATATGCGCAGATGATGCAGCAGGCCAAGGTCCTGGCTGAGATCGCCGACAATGTCTGCATCAAGGTGCCGCTGACGCTGGACGGTTTGAAGGCCTGCAAGACGATCCGCACCGAGATGAAGCGCATGGTCAACGTCACGCTGTGCTTCTCGGCCAACCAGGCGCTGCTGGCGGCCAAGGCGGGGGCGTCCTTCATATCGCCCTTCGTCGGCCGCATCGACGATACCGGCATCGACGGCATGGAGCTGATCCAGGAGATCCGGCAGATCTACGACAACTACGATTTCCAGACCGAGATCCTCGTCGCTTCGGTTCGCACCGTGAACCATGTCAAGCAGGCCGCACTCATCGGCGCCGATGTCGCGACCGTGCCGCCGGCGACGCTGAAGGCGCTGGTCAAGCACCCGCTGACCGACAAGGGCCTGGAGCAGTTTCTCGCCGACTGGGCCAAGACCGGCCAGACGATCGGCTGAGCCGACCACAGGCTGAGATCAAGACCGCGCAATCCCAAAAGAAAAGGCCGAGCAATCGGCCTTTTCGTGCGGCATGTCGGGCCGGCTTCTCTATCCGGCCTTCTTGCCGTGCCTGACCAGATCCTGGGCAATGGCGAGATGCAGCACTTCGGCCAGTTCAAGCGCGGCGCGATTCTCGGCGTCGAGCTGCGCCCGGTACGAAGCGTATTCCTGGCGTGGGCGGTCGAAGGACGATGAGATCGAACGCCTGCCCGAGGAGATCGTCGCGCCGGTCTTGGCGTCGGTCAATGTGTAGGCGGCCGTCAGGGTAACGGAACCCGCCGTCGGTTCGTCCTCATCCGTCGCCACCTGCACGATCGCCGCCGATTCGACGGCCTCGGTGACGCCGAGATCGAGCGAATAGGCAGGCGAAGCCGGCTCGCCCTTGCCACCGCCAAGCCCGAAGACCAGATTGTTGCGGACCTGCTGTGCATAGCGGGTCTTGACCGGCTTGATACCGATCGAGGCAAGCTCGGCGGTGGGGCTGACTTGCGAACCGGGGCTCAGCGGCGCGCTCGAATAGAGCGGGCGCACCGTGCAAGCGGAAACCAGCGCCATGCAGGCGATCAGGCCGAAAAGCGCCATGCGGCGCAGAGAACGGGTCACTTCCGTCTTCTCCGGATCAGGCAACGACATTGACGATCCTCTGCGGGACGATGATCACCTTGCGTGGTGCCTTGCCTTCGAGCGCTTTCTGCACGAAGTCGAGAGCGAGCACCGCTTTTTCGACCGCACCTTGGTCTGCGTCGCGGGCAATTGTCAAATCCCCGCGCTTCTTGCCGTTGACCTGCACCGGCAGCACGATCTCGCTGTCGACAATCAGCGACGGATCGTAGACCGGCCACGGACGTTCGGCGACCAGATCGGTGCCGCCCAGCGTGTGCCAGCATTCCTCGGCCAGATGCGGCATGACCGGCGCGATCAGGTGCACGAGAATGTCCACCGCCTCGCGGCAGGCGGCTTTCAGCGCCGCATCGGCCTTGCCTTCCGCCACCTCGTTCAGCGGCGTGTTCAGCGCGTTGGCCAGTTCATAGACGCGGGCGATGGCGCGGTTGAAGGCGAGTTTCTCGATATCCTCGCCGACAGCCTTCAACATCTTGTGCGCGGCCTTGGAAACCACCCCGGCCTCGCCGTCCCTGGCCGCGGCCGGCTGGATTCCGGCGAGTGATTCGGCCGCGGTCGACACCAGGCGCCAGATGCGCTGCATGAAGCGATGCGCGCCCGCGGCGCCGTCATCGGTCCATTCCACATCGCGCTCGGGCGGCGAATCCGACAGCATGAACCAGCGCGCCGTGTCGGCGCCGTAGCCGTCGGTGATCTCTTCCGGGCTCACCGTGTTCTTCTTCGATTTCGACATCTTCTCGAGCGGACCGATCGCCACCTCGTCGCCGGTGGCGATCTCGACGGCGCGGCGCTTGCCCTCCACGTCCTCGAGCCGCACCTCGCTCGGCGCCAGCCAGCGGCCATTCGATGCGCCGCCGACCCGGTAGGTCTCGTGCACGACCATGCCTTGCGTGAACAGGCCCTTGAACGGCTCCGCCAGATCGACATGGCCGGTCTCGCGCATGGCGCGGGTGAAGAAGCGCGAATAGAGCAGATGCAGGATCGCGTGTTCGATGCCGCCAATATACTGGTCGACCGGCAGCCATTCGTTGGCGGCCTTGGGATCGGTCGGCTCATGCGCCCAGGGGGCGGTGAAGCGGGCGAAATACCAGGACGAATCGACGAATGTGTCCATCGTGTCGGTTTCACGCCGCGCATCCTTGCCGCAGCGCGGGCACTTCACATGCCGCCACGTCGGATGGCGGTCGAGCGGATTGCCCGGCCGGTCGAACTCGACGTCCTCCGGCAATTTGACCGGCAGGTCGGCCTTGGGCACCGGCACCACGCCGCAATCCTCGCAATGGATCATCGGGATCGGGCAGCCCCAGTAGCGCTGGCGCGAAATGCCCCAGTCGCGCAGGCGGAAATTCACCTTGCGCTCGGCCATCGGGCGGTTGCCGATCGTCTTCCGCTCCAGGAGCTTGGCCACTTCGTCGAAGGCCTGGCTTGGCTTCATGCCGTCGAGGAAGCGCGAATTGATCATCGCGCCGTCATCGACGAAGGCCTCGTCGATGACCTGGAACGTCGACGCGTCCCCGCCTTCCGGCATTACCACCGGCACAACCGGCAGGCCGTATTTGTTGGCGAAATCGAGGTCGCGCTGGTCATGCGCCGGGCAGCCGAAGATGGCGCCGGTACCGTACTCCATCAGCACGAAATTGGCGACGTAGACGGGCAGCGTCCAGCTGTCGTCGAACGGATGCACGACGCGGATGCCGGTATCGAACCCCTTCTTCTCGGCGGTTTCCAGCGCCGCCACCGACGTGCCCATGTGGCGGACCTCGTCGATGAACTTCGCCAGGGCCGGATTGTTCTCGGCCGCCTTCCTGGCCAGCGGATGGTCGGCGGCGATCGCCATGAACGAGGCGCCGAAAATGGTGTCGGGCCTTGTCGTGTAGACTTCCAGCTCGTGCTCGCCGGCCACGTCCGAGGCCAGCGGCCAGCGGATCAGCAAGCCCTCGGAACGGCCGATCCAGTTCTGCTGCATCAGCTTCACTTTCTCGGGCCATTCGTCGAGACCGTCGAGCGAGTCCAGCAGATCCTGCGCGAAATCGGTGATCTTGAAGAACCACTGCGTCAGCTCGCGCTGTTCGACCAGGGCGCCGGAACGCCAGCCGCGGCCGTCGATGACCTGCTCGTTGGCGAGCACGGTCATGTCCTCCGGGTCCCAGTTGACCTTGGAGGATTTGCGCGTCACCAGCCCCTTCTTGACGAAGTCGAGGAAAAGCATCTGCTGGCGGTGGTAGTACTCGACATCGCAGGTGGCGAATTCACGCGCCCAGTCCAGCGACAGGCCCATGACCTTGAGCTGCTCGCGCATGGCGGCGATGTTGCGGTATGTCCATTCCTTCGGATGGACCTTGTTCTGCATGGCCGCGTTTTCAGCCGGCATGCCAAAGGCGTCCCAACCCATCGGATGCAGCACGTTGAAACCCTTGGCCCGCTTGTAGCGCGCCACCACGTCGCCCATCGTGTAGTTGCGGGTGTGGCCGATGTGGATATTCCCCGACGGATAGGGGAACATCTCCAGCACGTAGTATTTCGGGCGCGGATCGTTGTTGTCCGCTTCGAACAGCTTCCTGGCGTCCCAGGCCTTCTGCCATTTGGGCTCGGATGTGCGCGGATTGTATCGTTCGGTTGCCATGGGATGTTTTTCACTTAAAAGCATGCGCGGACTGCGGGCGACAAGCTCGGCAGTTCAGGGAATGTGGTTGGGGTGTTCACCATGGTTTGGCAAACCCGTCAACCATATGGGTATCGCGTCGGTTAAAAACGCGGGTCAAAACAGCAGGATTTGCATATGGGCGACGCCGTTCAGCAGTTTTTCGCGGTCAAGGCGAGGATCGCCGCCGCCGAGCAGGAGGCCGGCCGCGAAACCGGTGCCGTGACGCTGGTCGCGGTGTCAAAGACCTTCGACGCCCCGGACATCCAGCCGGTGATCGAGGCCGGCCAGCGCGTCTTCGGCGAGAACCGCGTGCAGGAAGCGCAGGGCAAATGGCCGGCGCTGAAGCAAGCATTCCCGGATATCGAGCTGCATCTCATCGGACCGCTGCAGTCGAACAAGGCCAAGGAAGCGGTGGCACTGTTCGATGTCATCGAGACCGTCGACCGCGAGAAGATCGCAGCCGAACTCGCCAGGGAGATGGCAAGGCAAGATCGCGCACCAAGGCTCTATGTCCAGGTCAACACCGGTTCCGAGCCGCAGAAAGCCGGCATCGAGCCGCGAGAAGCCGTGTCGTTCGTCGCCCGCTGCCGCGATGTCCATGGCCTCGCGATCGAAGGCTTGATGTGCATCCCGCCGGCCGACGAAAACCCCGGCCCGCATTTCGCCCTGCTGGAAAAGCTCGGCACGGAGGCCGGTGTCGCCAGATTGTCGATGGGCATGTCCGGCGACTATGAGACGGCCATCGCGTTCGGCGCCACCAGCGTCAGGGTCGGTTCGGCGATTTTTGGCAGCCGGTAGGGTCGACTGATCTGTCCCGGACGCGATCGAGTGCGGCAATCCTTGTTGTCCAACCGTGCCAATGCTGTATCTAGCCAAGCTAGCTAGGAGCATTTTAATGAACTGGCACCTTCAGGATGCGAAGAATAATTTTTCTAAAGTGGTCCGGCGCGCCCGTAGTGAGGGTCCGCAGACGGTGACCCTGCGCGGCGAGCGTGCGGCAGTGGTGCTCTCTGCCGAAGCCTACGATCGCTTGGCTGGAAAGAAGAAAAGTCTGGCCCAGTACCTCTTGACTGGCCCCGTCTGGGACGATGATTTCGCCGAGGAGATCAACCGTCGCTCGGATACAATGATCAGGAATGTCGATCTCTGATGTATCTGCTCGACACGAACATCGTTTCGGATGTGCTGAGGCGGCTACCAAAGCCGACAGCATGGCTGGCTTCCATCGATCCGGAGTCCCTCAATCTCAGCGTCATCACGGTTGGCCAGATCGAACGTTCAATCGTCAAGCTGAACAAGGTCGATGCACAGAAGGCTACGCGTCTTGATCTTTGGCTGCGAGAACTTCGCCGTGACAATGCCGATCGTATCCTTGCAGTTACGGAAGATGTGGCCCTTGCGTAGGGGCGTATCTCAGCCGGGCGGACGCGCGGCGGCGCGGATACGCTCATTGCAGCCACCGCGCTTGTCCATGATCTCATTCTTGTGACGCGCAACGTCACCGACTTCGATGATACAGGCTTGACGGTATTCAACCCCCGGGACGTTTAACCTACCCGCTCCCGCCGCCCCGAGAAATCTCTCATACGGCTGCTCGAGCATCTTTGGGCCAAACGCGACACGTTCGTCACCTCAAGACTAGAAACGAAACGTACCGTTCCTATCTGCCTTACGTCATCACATTCTCCGGGAGCCTCCACCCATGCGTTACAATCAGCTTGGAAATACGGGGATGTTCGTCTCCGAACTGTGCCTTGGCACCATGACCTTCGGCGCCGCCGGCGAAAATGCCCAATGGGGGCTGATCGCCAGCCTCGACCAGAAGGGTGTGAACGAGATCGTGGCCCGCTCCATTGCCTCTGGCGTCAACTTCTTCGACACGGCCGATGTCTACTCCTTCGGTGAGTCCGAGCGCCTGCTTGGCCAGTCGCTCCGGGATCTCGGCGTTGCCAGGTCGAGCGTGGTCATCGCCACCAAGGTCCACGGCGCGATGGGCGAAGGCCCGAACCAGCGCGGCTCTTCGCGCGGCCACATCATGGATTCGGTCGACGCCAGCCTCGAACGCTTGCAGCTCGACCATATCGATCTCTACCAGCTGCACGGCACCGACACGGTGACGCCGATCGACGAGACGTTGCGGGCGCTGGACGACCTCGTTGCCAGCGGCAAGGTTCGCTATGTCGGTGTCTCGAACTGGGCGGCGTGGCGCATCGCCAAGGCGCTGGGCATTGCCGATCGCAAGGGCCTTGCCCGCTTCGAGACGGTCCAGTCCTACTACTCGATCGCCGGCCGCGACCTCGAGCGCGAGATCGTGCCGCTCATCAACGAGGAGAAGCTCGGCCTGATGGTCTGGTCGCCGATGGCCGGCGGCTTGCTGTCCGGCAAATACGGACCCGGCGCGCCAGGCAATGGCGAAGGCCGCCGCGCCTCGTTCAACTTCCCACCGGTCAATCAGGATCGTGCCTGGGCCGCCGTCGCCGTCATGCGCGAGATCGCCAGGAAGCATGACGTCAGCGTCGCCACGGTGGCGCTCGGCTATGTGCTGTCAAAACCCTTCGTCATGAGCGTGATCATCGGCGCCAGCCGCATGGAGCAGTTGGAACAGAACCTTGCTGCCACGCAACTGAAGCTCGACACCGACGATCTCGTGCGTCTCGACGAGGTCAGCGCCTTGCCGTCCGAATATCCCGGCTGGATGCTCGAACGTCAGGCGGCGGGCCGGCGCCCCGCTCCGTTCGCACCGAAAGCGTAGCATCCGCCAAACCCGGTTCTCGGGAGTCCTATGCGCCCCCGACAACTTGCCTCTCAGGTCAACCGCACCGTCTCGACCAGAAAATCGAGGAAGGCACGCACGCGCGCCGGCAAATGCCGGCCTTGCCCTACATAGACGGCGTGGGTGGCCTCTCCATCGCCGGGATTGAAGTCCTCCAGCAACGGGACCAGCCGGCCGGCTGCGATATCGTCAGCGACATGCCAGCGTGCCAATCGGGAGATGCCGACCCCGGCCACGGTCATCAGCCGCATCGACTCGCCGTCGCTGACCAGCGTGTTGCCCGTTATGGGAACCGTGACGCTGCCGCCCTCATCCAGAAACGGCCAGCCGTCGACATGCCGGACAAAGCCGAAGCCCATGCGATTGTGCCTGTCGAGATCGGCAGGAGTCAGGGGCGTGCCATGCGCCTTCAGATAGGAAGGTGACGCAACGACCACGACGGCACTTTGCCCGAGCTTGCGCGCCACCAGCCGCGATTCACCAAGTGGTCCCGCCCGGATGGCGACATCCGCACGCTCCGCCATCAGGTCGATGACACTGTCGGTCAGAACCAGATCGACCGAAATCTCCGGATAGCGTTCGAGGAAACCGGGCAGAAGCGGGATCAGCCGGTGCACCCCGAAGGGTACATAGGTGTTGACGCGCAAGCGCCCGCGCGGCGCTGCTCCCGCCGCCGCCTCCCGCTCGGCCGCCGCCATGTCGGCCAGTATGCGAACGCCATTGTCGTGGAACGCGGTCCCCTCGGGCGTCAGCAGCAGCTTGCGCGTCGAGCGGCTGACCAGCCGCGCGCCAAGCCGGGCTTCCAGCCGGGCAATCAGCTTGCTCACCGCTGACGGCGTCATGCGCAACTTGCGCGCCGCCGCCGAAAAGCTACCCGCTTCCACGACACTGACGAAGACTTCGATCTCGCCGGAACGGTTGACGTCGGATCTGGCCATTTGTGAATCTATTTCACAGAAAATGTGCCCAAGGCAAGTCTGGTTCACAGTTTTCGGCAACACGATCTTCCGGGTCGGGGCGCGGGACGGCGCTCCTCGCCATCGAAGTGGAAATCGCCATGCCTCTTGCTCTCTACGCCCTCGCCGCCGGCGCCTTTGGTATCGGCGTCACCGAATTCGTCATCATGGGTTTGCTGCTCGATGTCAGCAAGGACCTCGGCGTCTCGATCTCGGCCGCCGGCCAGCTCATTTCCGGCTATGCGCTCGGCGTCGTCATCGGCGCGCCGCTGCTGACCATCGCCACCGGCAACTGGCCTCGAAAGACCGTGCTTCTGGCGCTGATGGCGATCTTCACGCTTGGCAATCTCGCCTGTGCGTTGGCCCCCGATTATTGGACGCTGATGGGCGCCCGGGTCGTCACCGCATTTGCCCACGGCACCTTCTTCGGCGTCGGCTCGGTCGTCGCCACCGGGCTGGTCGCGCCCAACAAGAAGGCGTCGGCGATCGCGCTGATGTTCACCGGCCTGACCATCGCCAACATCCTGGGCGTTCCCTTCGGCACCTGGCTCGGCCAGGCCTTCGGCTGGCGGGCAACATTCTGGGCAGTGACCGTGGTCGGTATGGCGGCCTTCGCCGTCATCCTCGCCCTCGTGCCACGCAGCCAGACGGTCCCCGAAAAGAGCGACCTGCGCGCCGATCTCGCCGTGCTGCGCCGCACGCCGGTCCTGCTCGGCCTCGCAACCACCGTGCTCGGCTACGCCGGGGTCTTCGCCGTCTTCACCTATATCGCGCCATTGCTGACCGAGATCAGCGGCTTCAAGGAAGCGGCCGTATCGCCGATCCTGCTCGTCTTCGGCGGCGGCCTCATCGCCGGCAATCTGCTTGGCGGCAAGGTCGCCGATCGCTGGCTGGTGCCGGCCGTACTGGGCAGCCTCGTGGTGCTGGCACTGGTGCTCGCAACCATGAGCTTCGCCATCCACAACCAGATCATGGCAGTGGTCTATGTCGGCCTGTTGGGGGCCGCGGCCTTCGCCACCGTGGCGCCACTGCAGATGTGGGTGCTGGAGAAGGCTCAAGGCGCCGGCCAAAGCCTCGCCTCGTCCTTCAACATCGCCGCCTTCAATCTCGGCAATGCGGTGGGTGCCTGGCTGGGGGGCGCGGTCATCGCGCATGGCCTCGGCCTGGGTTCGCTGACCTGGGTCGCCGCCCTGCTGCCGGTCGCGGCACTCGCCGTGGCGGGACTGGCGCTGCGGCTCGATCGTACCGCCACGCTCGGCGTGCCTGCCTCCGTCCAGTCGTGACATCAGCCGACAAACGGATTGTTTCGACATCCCTTTCAGCATCATCAGGAGTAGCAAAATGGATTATCGACGTCTCGGCGCATCGGGCCTGAAAGTGCCCGCGCTCTCCTTCGGCGCGGGAACCTTTGGCGGCTCCGGCCCGCTGTTCGGGGCCTGGGGCAACAGCGACGCCAGGGAAGCGCGGCGGCTGATCGACATCTGCCTCGAGGCGGGCGTCAACCTGTTCGACACCGCCGACGTCTATTCGAATGGCGCGTCGGAACAGGTGCTCGGCGAAGCCATCAAGGGCCGTCGCGACGCGGTTCTGATCTCCACGAAAACATCTTTGCCGATGGGCGATGGCCCCGCCGACTATGGTTCTTCGCGCTCGCGCCTGATCAAGTCCGTGGACCATGCACTGAAGCGCCTTGGCACTGATTACATCGACCTGTTGCAACTGCACGCCTTCGACGCCGGCACGCCGATGGAGGAAGTGCTGTCGACGCTCGACGAACTCGTCCGCTCCGGCAAGCTGCGCTATGTCGGCGTCTCCAACTTCTCCGGCTGGCAAGTGATGAAGTCGCTGGCGGAGGCCGAGAAGCATGGTTATCCGCGCTACGCGGCGCATCAGGTCTACTATTCGCTGGTCGGTCGCGACTATGAGTGGGAACTGATGCCGGTCGGCCTCGACCAGGGCGTTGGCGCGCTGGTGTGGAGCCCGCTGGGCTGGGGCCGCCTGACCGGCAAGATCCGTCGCGGCCAGCCGCTACCGGAAAAGAGCCGGCTGCACGACACCGCTGATTTCGGGCCGCCGGTCGAGGACGAGCATCTCTACCGGGTCATGGACGCCCTCGACACGGTGGCCGAGGAAACCGGCAAGAGCGTGCCGCAGATCGCCATCAACTGGCTGTTGCAGCGCCCGACCGTGTCGTCGGTGATCATCGGCGCCCGCAACGAGGAGCAACTGCGCCAGAACCTCGGCGCCATCGGCTGGACGCTGACGCCGGAGCAGATCAAGAAGCTCGACGCAGCAAGCGAAATCACAGCGCCTTACCCGTATTTCCCCTATCGCCGCCAGGAAGGCTTTGCCCGGCTGAACCCTCCAGCGGTTTGATGAGTTGGCGCGGCCTGATCTCCCCCCTCGAGGGGGAGATGGCCGCAAAGCGGCCAGAGGGGGTAGGTTCGACCGGACGCGACTTCCTGCGGCAGATGGAGGCTAGCGCTCCACGTGCAACGACCCCCTCTGTCGCCTTCGGCGACATCTCCCCCTCGAGGGGGGAGATTAGGCACGCCGCTCAGTGCAGCACGAACTCGCCGTCGACCTTGCGCCATTCATTCGGCGCGATCAGCTTCTGGTGCGTGTAGACGACCGAATGCAAGGGTCCGTCGAGCTTGGTCTTCCAGAACTCGATGAACTTGACCAGCACCGGAAATTTCGGAGCGAGATCGTAATCCTGCCAGACGAAGCTCTGCAGCAGATGCGGATGGTCGGGATAGTGATAAAGAATCTTGGCCGTGGTCAAGCCATAGCCCTTGAGCATCAGGTCCATTTCGGCATGGTCGCGCATTGCGGTCCCCAGGTTGATTCTCCGTTCCTCCCAACGCCAGAGTGTGCGCGGCGTTGCTTAACTGTCTATTGATTTTTCCTGATCCAAAACAGGTTTTCCGCGCAAAAACATGCAGTTAGCAGCCAAGCCGGTCGAGTGCTGACAGCGGCATGACAAACGCGTGCGGCATCCCGCCGCGCAAACCCAATGTCTAATATTGCCGTCAACGCGGAACTGTTAATAATGCGCGCGAATTCGCGGCCGCGTCGCCGCGAAGCCGCTGGCCGCCAAGCCAGCGGTTTGGTTTCGGGAGGAAGGCGAAGACATGTCCGAGGCAAAGATCCATCGCGTCCAGCCGGCGTGGAAGAAGAACGCGCTGATCGACAACGACACCTACCTGAAATGGTACGCCGACAGCATCAAGAGCCCGGACAAGTTCTGGGGCAAGCATGGCAAGCGCATCGACTGGTTCAAGCCCTTTACCAAGGTCAAGAACACGTCCTTCGACGGCAAGGTCTCGATCAAATGGTTCGAGGATGGGCTGACCAACGTCTCGTACAACTGCATCGACCGCCACCTGAAGAAGCGCGGCGACCAGACCGCCATCATCTGGGAAGGCGACAATCCCTACGACGACAAGAAGATCACCTACAACGAACTTTACGAGCATGTCTGCCGGCTCGCCAATGTGATGAAGAAGCACGGCGTCAAGAAGGGCGACCGCGTTACCATCTACATGCCGATGATCCCGGAAGCCGCCTATGCGATGCTGGCCTGCACGCGCATCGGCGCCATCCATTCGATCGTCTTCGGCGGCTTCTCGCCGGACGCCTTGGCCGGCCGCATCGTCGACTGCGAATCGACCTTCGTCATCACCGCCGACGAAGGCCTGCGCGGCGGCAAGCCGATCCCGCTCAAGGAGAACACCGACAAGGCGATCGACATCGCCGCAAAACACCATGTGCTGGTGAAGAACGTCATCGTCGTGCGCCGCACCGGTGGCAAGATCGGCTGGGCGCCTGGCCGCGACGTCTGGTACCACGAGGAAACAGCGACGGTTAAGCCCGAGTGCAAGCCCGAGAAGATGAAGGCCGAGGACCCGCTGTTCATCCTCTACACCTCGGGCTCGACCGGCAAGCCGAAGGGCGTGCTGCACACCACCGCCGGCTATCTCGTCTACGCCTCGATGACGCACCAATATGTCTTCGACTACCATGACGGCGACATCTACTGGTGCACCGCCGATGTCGGTTGGGTCACCGGCCACAGCTACATCGTCTATGGGCCGCTCGCCAACGGCGCCACCACGCTGATGTTCGAAGGCGTGCCGAACTATCCGTCGCAGTCGCGCTTCTGGGAAGTCATCGACAAGCACAAGGTCAACATCTTCTACACCGCGCCGACGGCGCTGCGCGCGCTGATGGGCGCGGGCGACGAGCCCGTGAAGAAGACATCGCGCAAAACGCTGCGCGTGCTGGGCTCGGTCGGCGAGCCGATCAATCCGGAAGCCTGGGAGTGGTATTTCAACGTCGTCGGCAACGGCAAGGTGCCGATCGTCGACACATGGTGGCAGACCGAGACCGGCGGCATCCTGATCACGCCGCTGCCGGGCGCCACCGATCTCAAGGCAGGCTCGGCGACGCGGCCGTTCTTCGGTGTCAAGCCGCAACTGGTCGACGGCGAAGGCAAGGTGCTGGAAGGCGCCGCCGACGGCAATCTCTGCATAACCGATTCCTGGCCGGGCCAGATGCGCACCGTCTATGGCGACCACGACCGCTTCGTGCAGACCTATTTCTCCACCTACAAGGGCAAGTACTTCACTGGCGATGGCTGCCGCCGCGACGCCGACGGCTACTACTGGATCACCGGTCGCGTCGACGACGTCATCAACGTCTCCGGCCACCGCATGGGTACCGCCGAGGTCGAGTCGGCGCTGGTCAGCCATGACAAGGTTTCCGAGGCAGCCGTCGTCGGCTACCCGCATGACATCAAGGGCCAGGGCATCTACAGCTATGTCACCTTGATGAAGGGCGTCGAGCCGACCGAGGATCTGCGCAAGGACCTCGTCGCCCATGTCCGCAAGGAGATCGGCGCCATTGCCTCGCCCGACAAGATCCAGTTCGCGCCCGGCCTGCCCAAGACACGCTCGGGCAAGATCATGCGGCGCATCCTGCGCAAGATCGCCGAGGATGATTTCGCCGCCCTTGGCGACACCTCGACGCTCGCCGACCCGGCTGTTGTCGACGACCTGATCGCCAACCGGCAGAACAAGAAGGGCTGACGCATATCGTGGCCACACTGGGTATCGTGAGCGAGCTTTGGCGTTATCCGGCGAGTTCGCTCGCCGGGGAACGCCTGGACACAATCTCGGTTGGCCATGAGACCATCGACGGCGACCGGCTGTTCGGCCTCGTCGACGTGTCGGACAATGAGATCGCCCGGCCGGATCGCGCCGAAAAATGGCATAAAGTGCCGCGCATCCGGACGCGGCTGTCGCAAGACCGGCAACTGGAGATCGCGACGCCGGACAGCGGCTGGCTGGTCGCTCCCGGCGCCGCAAGCGACCGCGCCGTATCAGCCTATCTTGGCTTCGAGGCTTCGATTCGGCCGTTTCGTCCTGAAAACACTGCTCCCGGCTATTCGGGCCCCCTGACGGCGGAACGATACCGGAAAGCCCCCATCCATCTTCTGACCACGGCGTCGCTGGCGCGGCTGAAGGCGCTGCATCCCGAGGGTGTGGCCGACACACGCAGGTTCCGGCCCAACATCGTGGTCGACATGGCCGCCATCGAGGGGTCGTTTCCGGAGACCGAATGGATCGGCCGCAAGCTGGCGATCGGCGACCTTTTTCTGACGATCTCCGAACCTTGCCGCCGTTGCGGCTTCACCATCATCGGCCAGGACGGTTTCGACAACGATCCGGCGATCCTGCGCAACCTCGTTCGCCACAACGCCCACAACATGGGTGTCTACTGCACGGTCGACCAGCCCGCGCCCGTGGCCATCGGCGCGGCGATGCGTTTCGTCTAGCCGGCTCATTTTACGGTTCCGGCCGCAAAGGGCCAAGCCGGATGCCTCAAATGGCATTCTGATTGAATCGGCACCATAATCGAGCGAAGTGGCACAAACCGCGCCGGCCTTCCGCGCTAGTGAGATCGCGTCAAACGCAATCACGAAAGGAACCGCCAGATGACGCAAACCTTGCGCGCGCTCGCCTTCGCCGGAACGCTTCTCACCCTTGGGGCCGCGCAGGCAGCGGAATTCTCACTCAAGAGCGCCGACGCCGGCGCTGATGGAAGCCTGGCGGGAACGCTATACTCCAACGCCTTCGGCTGTACCGGCGGCAACCTGTCGCCAGAGATTTCCTGGGAAAACGCTCCAGCTGGCGCGAAGAGCTTCGTCGTCACCATGTATGATCCGGATGCGCCGACCGGCTCGGGCTGGTGGCACTGGGTCGCCGTCAACATACCCGCCTCGGTGTCCGGCCTGCCCCGCGGGTCCGGTTCCGAGAGCGGCAAGATGCCGGCGGGGGCGATGATGACCAACAACGATGCCGGCCAGCCAGCCTATCTTGGGGCCTGCCCACCGGAAGGCCAGACCCATCGCTATGTCATCACGGTCAAGGCCCTGAAGGTCGAAAAACTCGACCTCCCGGCCAATGCCTCGGGGGCAATGGTAGGCCTCATGTCCAACATGAACAGCCTGGGTGAGGCCACCCTCACTCTGAAAGCAGGACGCTGACATGAAACACGACGACGCCGGCCGGATCCGCGTGATCCACACTCGCGCCGGCGTCGGCGCGACGGCGGGCGTGATCCAGCGCGAAGCTCTCCGTTTCAGCCATATCACCATCGAACGGCCCACACTGATCATGGTTCGCCATGGCGTGAAGCTTATCACATCCTCTGACAAGGAATGGGTCATCCACTCCGGCGAGGCCATCGCCATCGCTGGAGGGCATCGCTTTGATGTCGTCAACCGCCCGGACGCCAGGGGCGCCTATGCGGCGAGCTGGCTGGTCTTCGAGCCGTCCATGCTCGCCTCCTTGCCTTCGGTCGCGGCCCCGATGACGCAGTCGGCCTGCGCGCTCGGCCGCATCGAGGCGGACTTCATGGAGGCATTCATCCGGGCCCGGGACGCTATTTGCGAGCCCGGACGCATTCCCGATCCCATTGCCCGGCACAGGATGCGGGAGATTCTCCTTTGGCTCGAAGGGCACGGAGTAAGCCTCATCGCATCGCCGCCACGCACTTTCGCCGAGCGCGTACGCGCTATCCTGATGTCGACGCTCGACGGGACATGGACGGCTGCGATGGTCGCCCGTCACCTTCATATGAGCGAGGCGTCTCTGCGGCGACATCTCGCTGGCGAAGGCACCAGCTTCACCGACCTTCTCGCCGACATGCGCATGTCCCATGCGCTGACGCTCCTGCAATCGACCGATTATCCCGTTGGGCATATTGCCAGGGATGTCGGCTATGACTTCGCGTCCCGCTTCGCCATCCGCTTCCGCAAACGGTTCGGCTTTGCACCCACCGCCATTCGCGGCCACCGGCGCGCCGACAGCGGGGCAGAGGCCCGCGCCGCGACCGTCTAAGGCGGGCGCGGCAGGGGCTTTGGTTGACAAGCTTACAGCGGGTAGACACGCAGGGACCTGACAACCATCGCGTGGCCGACGGGCTTGTCGGGAATTTTGCCGGCAAAGAAGGCCAGGGCGGTCGAAAAGCGGATGTCCGCCGGCTTCTTGATCGCGCCATGGGTCGCGATCGCCGCGACCGGTTCGCCATCGACCTCGAAGACGATGTCGGTCGGCGTCCAAAGGACGCCATAGTCGTGAAACCCCTTCGACAGGTCGCCGCTGAACTTGCTGTCGAACCCGACCCCGGTGCCGGCGCTGGTGACCCAGTTGTGAAGGGTCATGTGCAGATCGTTGGGGAAGTGGACCTCGGCGATGTCGATCTCGAAAGCGTCGTCGCTCACAAGCCAGAAGGCATTGTTGAGTCCATCGATGTCGGCCACCTTGATACTGGCCTCGAAAAATCCGTACGACTGCTTCGATTTGCTGGTCGCGAAGCCGGTCGACCATTTGGCATGGCATTTCACGGCGTCGAGCGTCCTGAGCTCGAGGCCGGTTGGCGTGGCCGCCACGTTGCGCGGCTGACGGCACGACTGCAGGTCCCCACGGTCGTCCGATTGCAGCGACCATTGCGATTGGAGTTCCGCCGGATTTGTGAAGTTCGTATCGATGACCGGCTTTTTCCGTCCCGAGCGATAGCTTGCGATCAACGCACGGTCAGCAGTGGTGACAGGGCGGCGCTCTCCCCAGGATTGATTGGGATTGAACCATGTCGCGGGGCCCATCTGCGGCGTCGCGGCGACGAGCGGCGAGGCTGACCACAGGCCGATCACCAGATAAATCAGCAGGCTAAACAACCGCTTGGTTATCGCACGCATGTTCGATCTCCAAATCGTGACGCCGCCAAATGCCTCTGCCCGATACAAGGCCTGAAAGCCTCCACGGTCGCTGCATCGAGACGCTACGCCTTCGCCGGAAGCGAAAGCCAAGCAGCCGAAAAAGGCTTATTTTAAGCGGACTGCTACCGATAAAGATCCGCCCGTGTCGGCGGCAGACCGCTTGGGCCACGCGCGCGCCTGGTGACGACGGTCTGGAAAATCTGCGCCGAGGCGCGCTCGAAGGTGATCGAACAGCCGGTGAGATAGAGCAGCCAGAGCCGCGCCCTGGCTTCTCCAACCTCGGCGATCGCTTCGTCGAACCTGGCATGGAGACGCTCGGCCCAGAGCCTGCAGGTGCGGGCGTAATGCTCGCGCAGGTTCTCGACGTCGTAGACGAGGAAGCCATGCGCTTCTAAATTGCCGAGCGTCATGCCGATCGTGTCGAGTTCGCCGCCAGGGAAGATGTATTTGATCAGCGCCTTGTATTCCGGGCCCTTGCGCAGGGTCTTCTTCATGTCGCCCTTGCTGCGCCTGGTGATGGCGTGATGCAGATAGATCCCGCCCGGCTTCAGCAGCCGATGGACGGTGGAAAAGTAGGTGGCATGGTTGGCGAGTCCCAGATGCTCGAACATGCCGATCGACGATATCTTGTCGAAAGTGTCGGTGAGTTCGGCGTAGGACCTTATCTCGATGGTGATCTTGTCCTCCAGCCCCTCGGCGCGGATGCGCTCGCGGGCCAGTGCCGTCTGGGCCTCCGACAGCGAGACGCCATGGCCGGTGACGCCGTAATTCTTCGCGGCATGGATCAGCATCGCCCCCCAGCCGCAGCCGATGTCGAGCAGCCGTTCACCCGGTTTCAGCCGCAGCTTGCGGCAGATGTGGTCGAGCTTGTCGGCTTGCGCCTGATCGATGTCGTTGGCGAAGTCCTTGAAGTAGCCGCAGCTGTAGACCATGCGCTGGTCGAGGAAGAGCTGGTAGAAGGCGTTTGAAATATCATAGTGGTGCTGGATTGCCTGCTTGCTCGATCCGCTGACGAACGGGTTTTGTCCGGCAAGGTCGATGGCAGCGGTCATCTGCTTTCTGGAAAACAGGACGGCGGGAAGATCACGAAGGATCGCCAGCTTGGGCAATGCCTTGAGCCTCGACCTCAGCTTGCCCGACGAAGGCAAGGCGTAGAAGTCGAACAGAGTTCCGTCCTCCACGTCCACCGCCCTGGAAATCCACATCTCGATCAGGGTCGAGAGCGAAGGCCGGCGAACGATCTGCCAGACGATGTCCTGGTCGTTAATGGTGAGAACCGGGCCAGTTGCGGGACCGATCCGCTCGCCCGTCCAGAGCCTGACCGCAAAGCCTGGCTTCAGCGTTTCAATGACCGTTCGAACGATCCGGGCGGCCTTGTCGGTGGCGTCCATGCTTCCTCCTCGAGGCTGATGAAACAATGTTGTCCGTTTGGCGCGTGGCCGCAAGCCACCCTGTCCAAAAGGACACACCAAGGGCTTTTTAAGAGTGATCCCTTGCCATTTGCCGGATCAGACCCCATCATCATTGTGTGTTCAACAAATCGAAAGGAGGTGATCCGATGTCGAGTGATTTCGTTTTCCGGAACGTGGCCTCAGCGGATTGCACTTTCGGGAAGCAGTCTTCCCGTTAAGGCGCGAGATGCGCGGCGGGTGACGGTGTCATCGCCAGGGCCGCGCCACGGACGGAAACACGGAAGGCCGCCGGCTTCGCAAGAAGCGGCGGCCTTTTCCGTTTTTGGCAATGCTACTTGCTCAGTGCCAGGCGCTCGATGTTGCGGGCAATCGTCTGGAAGGCCGTATCGAGTTCGGCGCCATTGGCCGCCTGATAGAAATGCTTGATGCTGCCGCTATCCGGACTTGCGCAGTCCTGGAGGGTCGCCTTGGCGTTCTTCTCGTTCAGATCGAAGCCAATGGTGAATATCTCGATGCCCTGGTCTCGCATCGCGGAACAGAGCTTCTTCGCAGCCGTGCGCGGCGGCTCCTTGCCCGCGTCGTTATACACCTGGTTCACCGTGCTGGCATCGAAATAGGACAGGTTGAATTCGCCGTCGGTCATCAGGATCGCAAACTTGCCGACCTTCTTGGGATCCATCTTGGCCGGCCGTTCGGAAGCCTTCATCACGCTGCCCCAGTTTTCCGAAAGCATGTACCAGGCCCACTGCACGCCAACGTGACCGGCAGTGCCGCCCGATGCGACAAAGGTCTTGATGACATTCTTGAGCGCGTTGGCATCGGCGGTCAGCGGAACCAGCGTTGCGTCCGGGCAGGCTTTCGTGCCGGTCTCCCTCGCAAACTGGGGCAGCAGAAAATCGCTGTTGACCATGCTGGATTGGGGGCCGGCATCCGTATATTGATCGACCCCCTTGCGCTCGGTTGCGCAAATGCCGGTGCTTTTCGGCGCCGAGACATATTGCGGGTCGCCGTTGCCCGGCGCCTGTTTGCGCTGGCTGGTATCGGTTTCGAAATAGACGCTGCTGGCGGCCAGCGTGCCGGCATTCACCGAATTGGCGTAGGGTACGATGGCAACGCGCACCCTGGGCCTGGCCGGATCCTGATTGAGCAGAAAACTGTCCACCGCATTGCTCGCCGCCGCCTTCAGATCCTTGATCTTCTGGCCGGCCATCGACCCGGTAACGTCGAGCATCATGGCGACCTCGATCGTCCTGTCCGAATAGACGGCCGTGGTCGAGACAGGCACACGCTGCATGTTGCTGGTGCTGAACAGCGGGAAATAGAACGCGACGTTGACATGGACATCCGCGCGAACCGTGTTCGCGGTCCTGTCGACGATCAGCTGGTCGAGGACGATCTGGTTTGGCCGCAGGATGCCCGCAGAGCTGTTGGCATCGAGAAAGGCCTGCACCGACGCATTCGCATCGGCTTCCTTGATGACGCCGGTCGTCAGGTCGCGCGCCGTCGACGTAACGGCAGCGTCGACGACGCCCTGCAGGCTCGACCTGGTGTTGTACAACTGGGACAGGTTGACCGAGAAGCCAACGGCCAGCGCCAAGACCGAGGCGGTAAGGCCAAACAGGATTGCGAAATTTCCACCGCGATCCCTGGCGAAACCGCCAATCGCGTGAACAAGACCCCCGTAATTCCGCATCCTGCTGCCTCTGCTCGCCTCGGCCTCGTCGCCGGGAAGGTTCGATGCAGGATTCCAGCCGGATCGCGCCGCCAACCGCCCGAAAGCAAGCCGTCTGGCGAGAACTAATTGTTTTTATTTGGTTTCTTCAGGGCAGCAAGGTCAACAATCGGTAAACGCGACCAACAACTCTTGGCGCTGTTTACCGGGCGGTTACCACGATCTGGTGCGCTCCAGGGAGACAGTCTTGAACGCGTCCCGCAGCGGGACAGCCAGACTGTCCCACTGCGGATCAACTTCATCGCCGTTGCGGCTGGCGACTGGACAACTATCCCGCAAAGGGGACCCTGTCTTCGGAAAGGACGATACAAGGATGAGTGTTGCACCCCGATCCCATCGGGATGCAACAGGCGCTAGGCCAGCATGTGCGCGCTGACCGTCTTGTCGACGGCATGATAGGGCGGGTTGAACAGGTTGCCTTCCTGTTCGTAGGTCCAGACCTTGAACAGGCTGAGCCGGTGCGGGCCGAAACTGTGCAGCAGGGGTACGTCGGTGGCGTCGCGCCCGCGCGCGATGACGACACGGCCGATCCTCGGCGTGTTGTGACGGGCGTCGAACGTATACCATTTGCCGTCGAGGAACACCTCCAGCCAGGCCGAGAAGTCCATCGGCGCCGGATCGGCCGGCACGCCGATATCGCCGAGATAGCCATTCACATAGCGGGCCGGAATGTTCATGCAGCGGCAAAGGGTGATCGCCAGATGGGCGAAGTCGCGGCAGACGCCGACCCGTTCCTCATGCGCCTGGGCCGCGGTTCGGGTCGGCCGCGCATAGCCATAGCCGAAGGATAGCCGATTGTGGACATAGTCGACGATCGCCTGGACGCGCGCCCAACCGGCCGGGACATGGCCGAAAAGCTGCCATGCCAGTCCGCTGAGATGGTCGGTCTCGCAATAGCGGCTGCCAAGCAGATAGCCCAGCACTTCGTCCGGCAGTTCCGCGACCGGCACTTCCCGGGCCAGCGTGTTGACCTCGTCCGTCTGGCCGCTGTCCTCGACGACCGCGTCGTAAAGGATACGAAAGCCGCCCGCGGGCGCCGTGAAGCGCCGGCAGGCATTGCCGTGAAGGTCATAATACAGGCGCGTGTGGACGGAAGGCGACGTCAAGACGCGCGTTTGCCGCTTGATATCGGGCTGGCGATCCTTGTGGATCTCCAGCAGGGAAATCACTGGGGTAGCCTCAGTGCATTCAATGGCGATTTCGTAGCCGAGCCTAATCAGCATTGCAGGTCCCCTTCGATCATCATGAAAAACAGCTTTGCTCAACGCCGTGGGACGCATCATGGTTCCCGTGTGCCGGCCAAAAAGGCGATGGCGCGCCTTCCCATGCAAAAGGGCCGACGCTACGGTGCCCGGCGTTCCAGACAATGACCGACAAGGATGCCCATGTTCTCCGGCAGAAAATTCGCCGCCTTCCTGTTCGATATGGACGGCACGCTGCTCAATTCGACCGCCGCCGCGGAGCGGGTGTGGAGCGCATGGGCCGCACGGCACGGCCTCGACGTCGCGGCTTTCCTGCCCACGATGCACGGCAGGAGGGCGATCGAAACCGTTCGCAGGCTCGCTCTACCTGGCGTCGACCCCCAGCGCGAGGCAGACCAGATTACCCGCGATGAAATCGCCGATGTTGCGGGAATCCAGGCCATTGCCGGCGCGGCCGACTTCCTGCGCTCGCTGCCGCCGAAGCGATGGGCCATAGTTACGTCATCACCACTCGTGCTTGCACAGAGACGGATCGAGGCCGCGGGCATCCCCTTTCCGGCCACCCTGGTCACGGCCGAGGAGGTCGCGCATGGCAAGCCGGCTCCCGATTGTTTCCTGTTGGGAGCCAAACGTCTCGGCGCCGATCCCCGCGACTGCCTTGTTTTCGAGGATGCGACGCCCGGCATCCAGTCGGGCGAAGCCGCCGGAGCCGAGGTGGTGGTGGTCACCACGACACATCAGCACCCGATGCAAACGCCGCACGCCACCATCCTCGACTATCGCGGCCTGAGCGTGGTGACGGACGCGCAGGGCCGCATCGGCATGGAGCGGTCGCAAGCCGCGACAGCCTCCTAGATCCCGAGCTTCACGCGCTGGATCTGGCCGGAAGTCGCTCGAGCGTCCTAGAAATCGCTGGTCAGACCTTTGATTTCCCAATCGCCATAGCGGCCGGGTTCCTTGCCGCCGCGACCGCCGATCTCACGGGGCAAGGCGGCTTCCTTTTGGCGATAGTCCTGTCGCCGCGCCTCGGCTTCCGCCAATGCGCGGCGGGCGGCGGCCGTCAGCTCTTTCGGCGGCGCGTCATCCGTGCCGGCGGGCGTTTTACTGGTTTCGTCGTTCATGCGATATTTCCAGCGGATTGAAACAGGGAAAGGCCTTTCCCATCATATAGCGATGACCCCACGAGGATCGACCCCCTTTCATCACCATCCGCGCAGGAGCAGACGATGAACACAATTCGCACCGCCATGCTTCTTGCCGCCATGACCGCGCTGTTCATGGGCGTCGGCTTCCTGATCGGCGGAACAAGCGGCATGATGATCGCGCTGGTCGTAGCCGCCGGCACCAATCTGTTCAGTTACTGGAACGCCGACAAGATGGTGCTTTCGATGAACCACGCCATCGAGGTCGACGAGAAGAACGCACCCGAATACCACGCGATCGTGAAGGGCCTTGCGCAGCGCGCCGGCCTGCCGATGCCAAGGACCTATCTGATCGATAACCCGCAGCCCAATGCATTCGCCACGGGCCGCAATCCGCAGAACGCCGCTGTCGCCGCCTCCACCGGCCTTTTGCAGGCGCTGACCCATGAAGAGGTCGCGGCTGTCATGGCGCATGAACTCGCCCATGTGCAGCATCGTGACACGCTGACCATGACCATCGTCGCGACCTTTGCCGGCGCGATCTCGATGCTCGGCAATTTCGCGTTCTTTTTCGGCGGCAACCGCGACAACAACAACCCGTTCGGCTTCGTCGGGGTGCTGGTGGCGATGATCGTGGCGCCCTTCGCGGCGATGGTCGTGCAGATGGCGGTCAGCCGCACCCGCGAATACGAGGCCGACCGGCGCGGCGCCGAAATCTGTGGACACCCGCTGTGGCTGGCATCGGCACTTGACAAGATCGCCCGCGGCGCCGAACGCATCCGCAACCCCGATGCGGAGCGCAACCCGGCGACCGCTCACCTCTTCATCATCAATCCCCTTTCCGGCGAGCGCATGGACAATCTGTTTTCGACCCACCCCAGCACCGAAAACCGCATCGCCGCCTTGCAGGCGATGGCGCGGGAGATGGGAGGCTCAGGCGCCGCGTCCGAAACGGCCGGAGCGCCGGGACGGGCATCGGCGCCTCGCCAGGCGGAAGAGCGGCAGCCATCCGGCCCCTGGGACAGGGCGGCAAGGCCGCAGGCGCCGGCCGAGCCGGCCAGGCCGAAACCCAATCCGTGGGGACGCAACCCGACCGGACCCAAGGGTCCGTGGTCGTGAGCCAGGCAAGGCCCCGCCCGGCAATTTCAGGCAATCGTGAAGACAGTACGGGTAGCGATGTTGCAGGCCTCGCCGCCCGCAAGGCGGCAGCACGGCTGCTTGCCGCCGTCATCGACGCCAGGACGCCGCTGGACGGGCTGACCGACCATGAGAACGGCCACCCGCAATACAAGGCGCTCGACCTGCGCGATCGTGGCCTGGTGCGCGCTATCCTGGTCACCGCCCTGCGCTATCGCATGACCATCACCGGGCTGCTGGCCCGAAGGTTGGAAAAGCCGCTGCCGCCCAACGCCACCGCCCTTTCTCACATCCTGCATGTCGCGGCCGCGCAGATCCTGTTCCTCGACATTCCCGACAGCGCCGCCGTCGACCTGGCCGTGACCCACGCCAAGTCCGATCCGCGCACACAACGCTTTTCGGGCCTCGTCAACGGGGTGTTGCGCACGCTGGCGCGCGCCAAGGAGACCGAACTGCCTGCCGCGCTCGCCACCACGGACGAGGCGCCAAAATGGTTCTCCGACCGGTTGAAGGCCGCCTATGGCGCGGCCAGGGCCAAGGATATCCTTGCCGCCCATCGCCACGAGGCGCCGGTCGATTTTTCGGTAAAGGCCGATCCTGCTGTCTGGGCCGAACGGCTCGGCGGCATCGTCCTGCCGACCGGCACCGTTCGAGTCGAAAAACTCGGCGCCTCCGTTCCAGAGCTGCCCGGCTTTGCTGACGGAGCCTGGTGGGTTCAGGATGCGGCCGCCAGTTTTCCCGCGAGGTTGTTCGGGGATGTCAGCGGGCTTCGCGTCGCCGATCTCTGCGCGGCGCCCGGCGGCAAGACCGCCCAGCTGATTCTTGCCGGCGCCAGCGTCACCGCCGTCGACACGTCGAAGAACCGGCTGGCGCGTCTGTCGCAGAATCTCGAGCGCCTCGGCCTGTCGGCGCAAACCGTGCAGGCCGACCTTCTCAAATACGAGCCGAAGGAGCTGTTCGACGCGGTGCTTCTCGATGCGCCATGTTCCTCGACCGGCACGGTGCGGCGGCATCCCGACGTGCCATGGACGAAGACCGCAGCCGATGTCGAAAAACTGGCCGACCTGCAGCGCAGGCTGCTCGCCCGCGCCGTCACGCTGGTCAGGCCTGGCGGCAGGATCGTGTTTTCCAATTGTTCGCTCGACCCATCGGAAGGCGAAGATTTGCATCGCGCCTTTCTCGCCGAGACCCCCGGCGTCATCGACGATCCGATTCGTCCGGGAGAGATTCCCGCCATCGATGCTTTCCTGACGGCGCAGGGCACATTGCGCACCACGCCCGCCGACCTGGACCTGGGGTCGCCGGAACGCTCCGGACTGGATGGCTTCTTCGCCGCCCGCATGCGCAGGGTCTCCTAGCGACAGCGCCTGTGGATTTTGCGGACTTTTTTGGGGTGGATTTGGTTCAAACCAAGTGAACCGGCATAGCTCCATGGAATTCGCCTTCGCATAAGTTCTTGAATCATATAAACTTGCGCTGGGGCAGTGGACGACCAGGAGGGGCTTTGGCACTCGTTGCCGGCAACACGACGCGTCTGTGGACGCTTGTCGCGAAGGAGTTCTGGCGCAAAACGCGCCGGCGCCTTCGTGCCGGGCCTGCCTATCGCTGGCGATATTCCGGCCGCACGCCGGAACGTGTCCTGATCGCGCCGCCGGACCTGCGCCTGGCCGATCCGCAGATTGCGCTTGAGATCTACTACGGCCGTTACCCGCTGTCGGGGCATCTGGTCGAAACCGGCGGCAAATCGCCATTCCAGATCAACGTGCCCAATTACGGCTGGCAAAAGACGCTGCATGGCTTCCGCTGGCTGCGGCACATGCGGGCCGCCGGCACGGAGCTCGCCGCCGCGAACGCCCGCGCCCTGGTTTCCGACTGGATCGCCATGCATGGCAACCACATCACCGGCATCGCCTGGGAGCCCGGCACGACGGCCAAGCGTGTCATCGCCTGGCTGCAGCATTCCTCGGTCGTGCTGCAAGGCGCCGAGTTTCCCTTCTACCGGGCCTTCCTGAAATCGCTTGCCGTCCAGATCCGCTATCTGCGCTCGATGGCGCGCGAAATGCCGGATGGCAAGGACAGGCTGCGCGCCCGCATCGCGCTGGCCTTTGCCGCTTTGTCGCTGCCCGCGCCGGCATCGGCGCTGCGCGGCGCCACGCGCAACCTCGCGGAGGAACTCGACCACCAGATCCTCCCCGACGGCGGTCACATCTCGCGCAACCCGATGGCTGTCCTGGAAATCCTGGCCGACCTTCTGCCGCTGCGCCAGACCTATGCCAATCAGGCCGAGACGCCGCCACAGGCGCTGATGGGTGCCATTGACCGCATGCTGCCGGCGCTGCGTTTCTTTCGCCACCAGGACGGCAGCCTGGCCCGTTTCAACGGCATGGGCGCGACCATCCACGATCGCATCGCCACCATCCTGCGTCACGACGACACCGCCGGCGCGCCGCTGCTGCATGCGCCGCATTCCGGCTATGAGCGCTTGTCGATGGGCGGTGTCACGGTGATCGCCGACACCGGCCTGCCGCCGCCGATCGACGTGTCCAACGCGGCCCACGCCGGATGCCTCGCCTTCGAGATGTCCTCGGGACGCCAGCACTATATCGTCAATGCCGGCATCGACACCTATGGCGCCGCCGAGTTCCGGCCGCTGGCCCGGGCCACGGCCGCCCATTCGACCGCCACCATCAACGACACATCGTCGGCGCGTTTCAGCCACTCCCTGCGGCTCAACGACCTCCTCGGCTCACCGCTGATCGGGGGTCCGCGGCATGTTCCCTGCAAGCGGATCGACCAGAAGGGCGTCCACGGCTTCGTTGCCCGCCATGACGGCTATGTCCAGCGCTTCGGTTTTCTACACGAGCGCGAGATGAAACTGTCGACGAACGGCAATGTGCTGACCGGCAGGGACCGGTTCCAGAGGCCGGGCGGCGCGCCGGTCCGCAACAATGGCCGCGACTTCATCACCGTTCGTTTCCACATCCATCCCGACATCAACCTGTTCCAGGACGAGCATGACCGGCTGGTGCTGGCTGCCGAGGCCGCCGACAGCTGGGTGTTCACCTGCACCGAAGTGGCGCCTGAGGTCGAAGAATCGATCTATTTCGCCGGCCTTGGCGGCCCCCGCCGCAGCCGCCAGATCGTGCTTGCCTTCAAGGCATCGGATGTTTCCGAGGTCCATTGGCAACTGACGCGCACCAGCATCGCCGGCTATCCCGAAAACAACTGAGGCACTGGTGAGGCGAGCTTCCGGTTTGATTTCCGGGCGTCATGTGCTACGGCGCGCGGACCCTTCAAATCAGCCTTGAAAGGCCGCCAGCCATGGCCGTCGCCGCCAAGAACATTCCCGCGCCGGACCTCGTTCCGGTCCGCCGCGCCCTGCTTTCCGTTTTCGACAAGACCGGCCTCATCGATTTCGCCAGGGCGCTGGCCTCGGCCGGCGTCGAACTGGTTTCGACCGGCGGCACGGCCAGGGCGATCGCCGAGGCCGGCATGGCGGTGCGCGACGTCTCCGAACTGACCGCATTTCCGGAGATCATGGATGGCCGCGTCAAGACGCTGCACCCTTCGGTGCACGGCGCGCTGCTTGGCGTGCGCGACGACCCGGAGCATGCCGAGGCGATGCGCAAATACGGCATCGCGCCGATCGATCTCGTGGTCTGCAATCTCTACCCTTTCGAGGAAGTCCGCCGCTCCGGCGCCGACTACGCATCGATCGTCGAGAACATCGACATTGGCGGCCCGGCGATGATCCGTGCCTCGGCCAAGAACCACGCCTATGTCGCTGTCGTCACCGACCCCGCCGACTACGCCTCCGTGCTCAACGCGCTGGAGATGAACATCGGCTCGCTGTCGCTGGATTTCCGCAAGAAGCTGGCCGCCAAGGCCTTTGCCCGCACCGCCAGCTATGATGCCGCTATTTCCGGCTGGTTCGCCGAGGCGCTGGAGATCGAGCATCCGACATGGCGCGCCTTTGGCGGCCGGCTGGAATCCGTCATGCGCTATGGCGAGAACCCGCATCAGAACGCCGGCTTCTACGTCAATGGCGACAAGCGGCCAGGTGTCGCCACGGCGCGCCAGCTGCAAGGCAAGCAGCTTTCCTACAACAACATCAACGACACCGATGCCGCCTTCGAACTGGTTGGCGAATTCGATCCGGCCCGCTCGGCCGCCGTCGCCATCATCAAGCATGCCAACCCGTGCGGCGTCGCCGAGGACGCATCGCTGAAGGACGCCTACGCCAAGGCGCTGGCCTGCGACCCGGTTTCGGCCTTCGGCGGCATCGTCGCGGTCAACCGAATCCTCGACGCTGAGGCAGCCGAGGAGATCGTGAAGACCTTCACCGAAGTGATCATCGCGCCCGAGGCGACCGACGAGGCAGCGGCGATCATCGCGGCCAGGAAGAACCTGCGCCTCTTGGTCACTGGCGGCCTGCCGGATCCGCGCACGCCGGGCACGTCGGTCAAATCCGTTGCCGGCGGCCTGCTTGTGCAGGGCCGCGACAATGCGGTCGTCGACGATCTCGAATTGAAGGTGGTGACCAGGCGTTCGCCGACGCCAGCCGAAATGGCCGACCTGAAGTTCGCCTTCCGCATCGCCAAGCATGTCAAGTCCAACGCCATCGTCTACGTGAAGGATGGCGCGACGGTCGGCATCGGCGCCGGCCAGATGAGCCGTGTCGATTCCTCGCGCATCGCCGCGCGCAAGGCGCTCGACGCAGCGGAAGCGGCCGGACTTGCGGAATCCTTGACAAAGGGCTCGGTGGTCGCGTCCGACGCCTTCTTCCCCTTTGCCGACGGTCTCCTCTCGGCGATCGAAGCCGGCGCCACAGCCGTCATCCAGCCAGGCGGTTCGATGCGCGACGACGAGGTCATCGCGGCCGCCGACGCGCACGGCATCGCCATGGTGTTCACCGGCGTGAGACACTTCCGGCATTGAGCACTGCTTCTTCTCCCCTGGGGAGAAGAAGCACTACTGTTCCGCCGGCTTGTCTGCCGGATACGGCGTTCCCACCAATATGGCCATGCCGGCGGCGAGGAACAGGATGATGACCGCCATGCCAAGCCGGGGCGAGCCGCTGACGGCGGTGATCGTCGCCACCATGAACGGCGCCAGGAAACTGGTCGCCCTTCCAGCCAGCGCGTAGATGCCGAAGTAGCGGCCGGATTCAGCGGCGGTGACGCTGCGCGCCATGTAGGAGCGCGACGACGCCTGCACCGGCCCGAAGGCCACCCCGATCAGCAGGCCATAGAGGATGTAGGCTTTCTCGGCAGCGGTGGCGAACAGCCCGCCTGAATCGGTAGTCGGAAGCGGCAGGGCGCCGAACAGCGTGTAGCCCGGTCCGGTCGAGACGATGCCGACCGTGGCGATGCTCAGCAGCACCAGCGCGATCATCACCACCACTTTCGAACCGAAGGCGGTGTCGAGCCGGCTTGCGGCCAGGCAGCCGAAAATCGCAATGACGTTGAGGATGATGCCGAACAGACCGATCTCGGTGATCGACCAATGGAACATTCCCGCCGCGAAAGTGCCGCCTAGCGCAAGCAGCGCGTTGACGCCGTCCTGGTAGATCATGCGGGCGACGAGGAAGCGGAAGATGCCGACGCGGCGACGCACTTCGCCAAGCGTGGATTTCAGTTCCGACAAGCCCTCGCGTATCGCAGGCCGCATGGGAATGCCTTTTATGGCATCCGGCGTGAAGAAGAACATCGGCAGGATGAACAGGAAATACCAGGCAGCCGAGAGCGGTCCGGTGGCGCGCGCGTCCTCGCCCAGCTTCGGATCGAGCCCGAAGAGCGGGGTAATGCCGATGATCGTCTTGCCGGTTTCGGGCGAGCCGGCCAGGCAGGTGACGACGAAAATCAGCGCGATCATGCCGCCGAGATAGCCCAGGCCCCAGGCGGTGTTGGAGATGCGGCCGATCTCGCTCTTCGGCACCAGGCGCGGCATCATCGAATCGTTGAACACGGTCGAGAATTCGGCGGCGACCGAGGCCAGGGAAAACAACAGCACGACCATGAACAGGTTCGAGCCCGGCGCGGCAAGCCAGAGCAGGCAGAGGCAGGTGATCTTGATCGTGGCGAAGAACGCGATCCAGGGCTTGCGAGGCCCGGTCTGGTCGGCGACCGAACCGAGGATTGGCGACAGTACGGCGATGACAAGGCCTGCCAAGGCGATGCCGTAGCCCCATGCTGCCTGACCGGTCACCGGATCGCCCGCCATGCGCGAGACGAAATAGGGCCCGAAGATGAAAGTGGTGACGACCGTGAAGAACGGCTGTGCCGCCCAGTCGAAGAACATCCAGCCCCAGATGCCGCGTCCCGACGCCCGCTGCACTGTCTCTACCGCCATGATGATTCCCCTGGCACCCGCCCGTGTCGGCGCCATGTCTGCATGTTTCGAATGCTCATGCAAATGACAAGCGTCGCGCCGCCCTTCATTGTCCTGCCGGACCTTCGTCGCTCGAAAAGCCAAGCAATTGGCTTTTCGTCCGCCGCGCGGATCACTCCTCAACTCCACGTCTGGTGATGGGGAGAAAGACGCTGTCGCGGAGCATTTCGCCGATTGTCGACGTCACGGACTCGGCGTCGGCCTAACGATACGGGGAGAGGGTGGCGGCAGCCGGATGAGGGGCGGCGCCAACCTCCGCAAGAACGCCTCACATCCCCGTCAGATCACTCATCAACCCGGATGCGACCGACAGCCGAGACACGGTGATGTCGCCGCCCTCGGTCAGCGCCTGCAGCCGCTCGCGAATGCGTGCGACCCGCTCGCCCCCGGCTTCCAGCCAGGCTGCCACCGGGTCCGCGGCATCGGAATGCCCGGTGAGCGCGGCCACCGCAATGCCGCGCCGGGCCGCTCCGATCGTGTCCGTGGCGCGGGACAGCGCAAGCTGGTCGTAATAATCCGACGGCGTGATGGAGCGCGCTGCATCCTCGACGCGGGGAATGCGGAAGGCGTCGCTGACCGCGAAGAACGCCTTGGCAGCCGCGACGATGTCGGCGCCTGCCGTGCGCGCTGTCAGTGCGATGTCGGGTATGAGTTCCGCCACCTCGCTCAGCGCCAGCTGCTCGGCCAGCCTGTCGGGAGCACCGCCCTTGAACAGGCCGTGCCGCTTCTCCTCGATCCGCTCGCGCGAGAACACCGGCAGCAGCGACACGAGCTTGGGCTCCAGCGCCTTGCGCGCATCCTGCAACTCGGCGATGCGCTGGGCCAATGGCGCCGTGCCGGCGTCGTTCTTCAGATACCAGCCGCTGGTCACATAGATCAGCCGGCTTACCATCTGGTAGAGGTCGAGTTGCACCTGGCCGTCGATCTGATTGTCGAGCGCATCGATTTCACGATAGAGCGCCGGCAAGCCAAAACCGTCGCGCACCACCGCGAAGGTGCGCACCACGTCGGCGGCGGTCCGGCCGGTCGCTTCCTGCAGCCTGTTGACGAAGGAAGGGCCTCCTCGATTGACGAGATCGTTGGCGACGACACGGGCGATGATCTCGCGGCGCAGCCGGTGGCCGTGGATTTCGGCGGCGTATTTCTTCGCCATGCGGTCGGGGAAATAGGCCATCAGGTCGCGGTCGAAATGTGGCTCGTCCGGCACGTCGCTGGCGACGATGTCGGAAAACAGCACGATCTTGGCATAGGCCAGAAGCACGCCGAGTTCGGCCCGGGTTAGCGGCTCGCCGCGCGCCTCGCGCTCGGCAAGGGCTGCCGGCGACGGCAGCGTCTCCACGGCGCGGTCGAGCAGGCCGCGCGCCTCCAGCGCCGTCATGAACCGGCTCTGGTGCGCAATGTCGGCAAGGCCGCGCTTGCGGGCGATGGAGAGCGCCAGCGTCTGCTCGTAGTTGTTGGACAGCACCAGGGCACCGACCTCGCCGGTCATCTCCGCAAGCAGCTTGTTGCGTGCCGGCCGCGTCAGCGCTCCCTTGCGCATGGCGGACGCCAGCGCGATCTTGATGTTGACCTCGACGTCCGAGCAGTTGACGCCGCCCGAATTGTCGATGGCGTCGGAATTGCAGCGGCCGCCATTCATGCCGAATTCGATACGCGCCCGCTGCGTGACGCCGAGATTGGCGCCCTCCCCGATCACCTTGGCGCGGACGTCGAGCGCCGTGATGCGGATGGCATCGTTGGCGCGGTCACCGACCTCGGCGTTGGTTTCGCTCGAAGCCCGCAGATACGTGCCGATGCCGCCGAACCACAGGAGGTCGACCGGTGCCTTGAGGATGGCGGTCATGATCTCGACCGGCGTGGCGGTCGTCTTGCCAAGGCCGATCGCCGCCGCCGCCGCCGCCGGCAAGGTGATCGATTTCTGGTTGCGCGAAACGATGATGCCGCCTTGCGACAGCTTGGTCTTGTCGTAGTCCTGCCAACTCGAGCGCGGCAGGGCGAACATGCGCTCGCGTTCTGCCATCGACGCCGCCATGTCCGGATCGGGATCGATGAAGATGTCGCGATGGTCGAAGGCCGCGATCAGCCTTGTCTTGGGCGACAACAGCATGCCATTGCCGAACACGTCGCCCGACATGTCGCCCACGCCGACGACTGTGAAGGGCGAGGTCTGGATATCGCGGTTGATCTCGCGGAAATGCCGCTTGACCGCCTCCCATGCCCCCTTGGCGGTGATGCCCATCTTCTTGTGGTCGTAACCGGCCGAGCCGCCGCTGGCGAAGGCATCGTCGAGCCAGAAGCCATGCTGCTCGGAAATGGCGTTGGCGGTGTCGGAGAAGGTCGCCGTGCCCTTGTCGGCGGCGACGACGAAATAGGGATCGTCGGGGTCGCGCCTGACCACCCCGGCAGGCGGGATGACGCCGTCGATGCCGATATTGTCGGTGATAGACAACAGGCTGGAGACAAAGTTCTTGTAAGCCGATGTGCCGGCCTCGAAGATCGCGTCGCGACCGGCGCTCATCGGCAGTTTCTTCGGATAGAAGCCGCCCTTGGCGCCGACCGGCACGATGACCGCGTTCTTGACCTGCTGCGCCTTGACTAGGCCCAGCACCTCGGTGCGATAGTCCTGCGCGCGGTCCGACCAGCGCAGGCCGCCACGCGCCACCGGGCCGAAGCGCAGATGCAGGCCCTCGACTTCGGAACCATAGACGAAGATCTCCCGCCACGGCCGCGGCGCCGGCAAACCCTCGACCGCGTGCGACTCGAGCTTGATCGCCAGCGACTGCCCCTTTTGCTTTGTATCGGCGACGAAATGATTGGTGCGCAGCGAGGCTTCGATCAGGTTGAGGTACCGCCGGATGATCGTGTCGTCATCGATGTTCGGCACCTCCTCCAGCGCGTCCTTGATCTTGGCCTTGAGATGCTTCGCCGCCACCACGCCTTCGCCCTCGGCCGTGGGGCCAAGCCTCGCGATGAACAGGGCATGCAGGCCGCGCGCGATGTCGGGATAGCGGTTGAGCGCGGCCGCTATGAAGTCCTGGCTTTGCGGGATGCCGACCTGCTGCAAATAGCGGCCATAGGCGCGCAGGATGGTGATCTCGCCCGACCACAGGCCGGCTGTCTGGGCAAGGCCATTATAGCCGTCATTGTCGACGTCGCCGCGCCAGACGGACAGGAATGCGTCCTCGAACAGCGCGCCGCCATCGGCAAGGTCGATCGGCTTGCCGTAGCTGTTCTCCAGCTCCATGTCATGGATGAAGACCATGCCGGACTGCTCGTCGCCGACCTCGAAAGTGCGTTCGCTGATGACGCGGAAACCGATGTTTTCCAGCACCGGCACGCGCCGCGACAACGCCACCGGCGCGCCGTGATGATAGATTTTCAACGCCGCCTGCTGCGGCTTCTGATGGGCATGACGATAATAGTCGATGGCGATCGGATTGCTGGCGCTGATCCTGGCGATGCGCCCGGCATCGACCAGCGCCACGGTGGGCGAGAAACTGTCGCGATAACTTTCCGAAAAGCGTGAGGCGATGGCGGTGAGCGCGGCATCGGCGCCGGCCTCGGCCGCGGTCTCGCGCAGCGCGTCATCCCAGGTCCGCACGATGTCGCGGATCGCCGCCTCGATCGTCGCTTGCTCGACCTTGGGCGTCTTGCCGCCGGAGCGACCGATGATGAAATGGACGCGCGCCAGCCCGCCTTCTGGGAAGGCCGGATAATAGGCCGACAGCCTGCCCTGGAACACGGTCTTGAGGTAGGTGCCGACCTTCTCGCGCACCTCGCTGTCGTAGCGATCGCGCGGGACGAAGACGAGGATCGAGACGAAACGGTCGAATTGGTCGACGCGCACCAGCGCGCGCACGCGCGGCCGTTCGACCAGTCCCAGGATGGCTTCGGCGTGTTTGCGCAGGACCGGCACCGGCACCTGGAACAGTTCGTCGCGCGGATAGCTTTCCAGCACGTTGATCAGCGCCTTGCCGGAATGGTCGCCCGGATTGAAACCGGATTTGGCGATGATGGTTTCGGCCTTCGAGCGCAGGTAGGGGATTTTCATCACCGAGCGCGTGTACGCGGTCGAGGTGAACAGGCCGACGATGCGCAGTTCGCCCGAAAGCGCGCCCTTGGCGGTGTAGGTCTTGACGCCGACATAGTCGAGATAGATGCGGCGATGCACCGCCGACTTGGCATTGGCCTTGGTGACGATCAGCGGCTCGGGCCCGTGCAGGAAGGCGCGGATTTCGGGCGTCGTCGTCACCGCTTCCGTGCCGCGCCTGAGCACCAGCACATCGGGATCGCTCAGGATGCCGAGGCCGGCCTTGTCGGCGCGTTCCAGCGTGCCGCTCTTCTCGCCGCCGGTGTATTTGAACTCGCGCATTCCGAGGAAGGTGAAATTGTCATCGCGCAGCCATTCGAGGAAGGCGATCGCCTCGGTGACATGGGCCTTGTCGAGCGGCACTGGCGAATAGCGGAATTCCGAGATCGCCTGGTCAAGGCGGGCCAGCATCGGCTTCCAGTCGGTGACGGCGGCACGCACCTGCGACAGAATCTTCTTCAGCCGCGCGGCCAACCCCTCCGCCTGCTCGGCGGAGAGCCGGCTGATGTGGACGTGGACGACGCTCAGCCGGTCGTGGTTGTGATCGTCCTTGGCAAAGCCGCCATCGCCGAGAATTTCGTCGACGCCGGCCTTGCCGTGCTTCACGACGACGACCGGGTGGGTGACCAGCAGCGGCTCACCGGCGCTCTCGGTGATTTCGCCGAGGATGGAATCGAAAAGGAACGGCATGTTGTCGTTGACGACGGTGATGATGGTCATCGGCCGACCCTGCCGGACGACACCCGAATCGACATCTATGGCAACGACGCAATCGCCCTTCTTGTGCCGGGCGACGGCGCGGCCGGCGAGGTCGGCGGCACGTTCGAGATCGGCGACATCATAGGCGGCGACATCCTCCGCGGGGGCTCGGGCAAGCAGGTAATCGGCGAGCCTGCCGGGTTTTTCGCCCGCCTTTGCAACAGACCCGTTTGTCGAGCTTGCCTTTGCCGCGCTCGTCTTTTTTGGGCCAGTTGCCGATTTCAGGCTTGCCATGATGCCAATTTCCTCCCGTCACATGCTTTTACGACTATCGTAGCAGATGACCGGTATTTGGCGACAAAGGTTTGACGGCTTGCCAACAAATATCGAATTTCATCGGAAAATCGCAAGAGAATGAGGAAAAAAGCTCCATGTCCGGCAAAATCACCGCGCTCGACCTCGCCGCCGCCGAGCTCGGCGAGGCGACAAAAACCTACTTCTCCAAATGCGAGGAGAAACTCGGCCTCGTTCCCAATGTGCTCAGGGCCTATGCCTTCGACGAGAAGAAACTGCGCGCCTTCACCGACATGTACAACGACCTGATGCTGGGCGAATCCGGCCTGTCGAAACTGGAGCGCGAGATGATCGCGGTCGCCGTCTCCTCGATCAATCATTGCTATTATTGCCTGACCGCGCATGGCGCGGCCGTACGTCAGCTGTCCGGGGACCCGGCGCTCGGCGAGATGATGGTGATGAATTTCCGAGCCGCCGATCTTTCGCCCAGGCAGACCGCAATGCTCGAATTCGCGGTCAAGCTGACCGAAGAGCCGGCTAAGATCATTGAAGCCGACCGGGCGGCTTTGCGCGAAGCCGGCTTTTCCGACCGTGACATCTGGGACATCGCCTCGACCGCGGCCTTCTTCAACATGTCGAACCGGGTGGCCGCGGCCATCGACATGCGGCCGAACGACGAATACCACGCCATGGCGCGATAGCAGCTCTCTTCTCCCCGTTTATGGGGAAGATGCCGGCAGGCGGATGTGGGGCGGCGCCAACGTTTGCGGATCAAAGACCAGCCTCGACGCGGCCCCTCACCCGGCCCTTCGGGCTACCCTCTCCCCGTAAACGGGGCGAGGGGAATCAGCGCGCCGCGATCGCCGCCGCCGCACCTGCCATGGTCGAGGCGCTGACACGGTTTGCGATCTTCATGGCGCGCTTGCTCTTCAACAGCCTGCGCGCCTGCGAGGCGGCAAGCACCCAGGCGAGATCGATGGCGATGAGGACCACGGCCATGGTCAGGGTCAGCTCGACCCAGCCGACCACGGTCACCGAGGCGAGGTCGATGATCGTCGGCAGCAGTGCCAGGTAGAACATCATGATCTTGGGATTGCCGAGCGTGACGGTCATGCCGGCGAAGAAAAGCTTCACGGCCGAATCCTCACGCGGCATCTCGCCTTCTTTCGCGTCGACGGGCGCGGTCCACATCTTCCAGGCCAGATAGGCGAGATAGGCGACGCCAACCCATTTCAAGACGACGAAGGCGAAGTGGAATGTCTGCGCCACGACAGCGAGGCCGAACACAGCCAACGACAGCCAGATGCCCTCGCCGATCCACATGGCGAGCAGGAACGGAAACACGTCGCGAAACCCCTTCGAGATGACACGCGCGACAAGTGCGGCGATCGACGGGCCGGGGGAGCCGGCGGCGACGAACAGCGCCGCGGCGAAGATCAGGAGGGAGGTGAGGTGCATGGCGAGGATCTCTGTTTGAAAACCTTCGATATCAGACATTAGCGCAAGTGACTGAGCGACGGTAGCGCCGACGAGGAGCCACTTGCCCACCCAGCATCACCCGGCTAGAGAAGCCGTCCCGACATCCATTTCGAGCGTCACTTTGCCTCAGTAACCGCCGGTCTCGTCAACTCCACTGACACACCGCGAGGCGTCGCATTGGCGGCGTCTGCTTATTTCATGTGTTCCTCAGGCGGCGGTTCGTGACCGGTTTGGCACTGCTGAACCGCTGTCGCGCGCTTTGCGCCGTGACGCCTGATCTTTCCATTGCCGCAGCCTCTCGCCACGCCGTGCCCGCATGGGCATCTCGACATCGCCGGCCTGAAGAACTTCCCGACGGGAAGGACTTTTCGGCATGTCTGGTTACTTGCGTATCCGCTGGACGATCACCCCCGGCACCGCGCCTCAACCGCTCATCAACTGCAATCGCTGCGGCACTCTCAAGGCCTATCGCTGCAGCGGCAAATTCCGCGTCAACGCCAACGGCAAACGCATCGACGTGTGGTTGATCTATTGCTGCATGGACTGCGACAACTCCTGGAATTTCGGCATTATGGAGCGTTGCAACCGGCGCGACATCGACCCGGCGCGGCTGGCGGCGCTCGAACGCAACGATCCGGGGCTGGCACGGCGCCATGCTTTCGATGTGGTCGCGCTGCGGCGCCAGGCCGGGCGCGTCGAGGAGTTTCCCGATGTCGCCGTGCGCAAGGAAGTGCTTGAAGGCAACCGGGAAAGCGCGGCGGTCCTGGAACTCCGGCTTGGGCTGGAAATGTCGACATCGCTCCGGCTCGACCGCCTGATTTCCAGCGAACTCGCCATGCCGCGCTCGCGGCTCCAGGGGCTGGAGGAGAGGCGGTTGCTGATCGTCGATCCGCAGGGAGCCAAAGCCATGCGCAAACCGGTTCGTCAGGGAACCGCGGTGCGCATCGATCTCGCGGGCGAGGACGATCGGCAAGCCATCATTTGGGCGGCCGGCGGTTGAACGAAAAGAGGGGCGGAGCCACCGGTGCTCCGCCCCTCCTGAACTCTCGGAAACTGAAGAATCAGGCCGCGCCGACCACTTTCGACGACTTCTCGAAGCGCTTGCGCTCGTTCGGGTCGAGATAGAGTTTGCGCAGGCGGATGGTCTTTGGCGTCACCTCGACCAGTTCGTCGTCCTGGATCCAGGCCAAGGCCTTCTCCAGCGTCATGCGGATCGGCGGGGTCAGCTTCACTGCTTCGTCCTTGCCGGCGGCGCGGATGTTGGTGAGCTTCTTGCCCTTTAGCACGTTCACTTCGAGGTCGTTGTCGCGGCTGTGGATGCCAATGATCATGCCCTGATAGACCTTGACGCCGGGGTCGATCACCATCGGGCCGCGGTCTTCCAGGTTCCACATGGCGTAAGCGACGGCCTCGCCCTGCTCGTTGGAGATAAGCACGCCATTGGTGCGGCCCGGCAACTCGCCCTTGTAGGGCTCATAGGCATGGAAAAGCCGGTTCATCACGGCGGTGCCGCGCGTGTCGGTCAAGAGCTCCGACTGGTAGCCGATCAGGCCGCGTGTCGGCGCATGGAAGACGATGCGCTGGCGGTTGCCGCCGGATGGGCGCAGCTCGACCATCTCGGCCTTGCGCTCCGACATCTTCTGCACGACGACGCCGGCATGTTCCTCGTCGACGTCGATGACGACTTCCTCGACCGGCTCCAGCAATTCGCCGTTCTCGCCCTTCTGCATGACGACGCGTGGCCGCGAAACGGCGATTTCAAAGCCTTCGCGGCGCATCGTCTCGATCAGCACGGCCAGCTGCAATTCGCCACGGCCGGAGACGAAGAACGAATCCTTGTCCGGCGATTCCTCGATCTTGAGCGCGACATTGCCTTCGGCCTCGCGCAGCAGGCGATCGCGGATGACGCGGCTGGTCACCTTGTCGCCTTCGGTGCCGGCGAGCGGGCTGTCATTGACGAGGAAGGACATGGTCACGGTCGGCGGATCGATCGGCTGCGCATGCAGCGGCTCGGTCACCGAAGGGTCGCAGAACGTGTCGGCGACGGTGCCCTTTGACAGGCCGGCAATGGCGACGATGTCGCCAGCCTGCGCTTCGTCGATCGGCTGGCGTTCAAGCCCCCGGAAGGCGAGGATCTTGGAGATGCGGCCGGTTTCCACCAGCGTGCCGTCATGGTGCAGCACCTTGACCGGCTGGTTGGACTTCAGCGTGCCCGATTCGATGCGGCCGGTGATGATGCGGCCGAGGAAGGGGTTGGCTTCCAGGATGGTGCCGATCATGCGGAACGGGCCGGGATGAACGGTCGGCGCCGGCACATGCTTGATGACGAGATCGAACAGCGGCGCAAGGCCCTGGTCCTTCGGACCTTCGGGGTTCTCCGAGACCCAGCCGTCGCGGCCCGAACCGTAGAGGATCGGGAAGTCGAGCTGGTCGTCGGTAGCGTCGAGTGCCGCGAACAGATCGAACACCTCGTTGACCACTTCGACGTGACGAGCGTCCGGACGGTCGATCTTGTTGATGACGACGATCGGCTTCAGGCCGACCTTCAGCGCCTTGCCGACGACGAACTTGGTCTGCGGCATCGGGCCCTCGGCGGCGTCGACCAGCACGATGGCCGAATCCACCATCGACAGGATGCGCTCGACCTCGCCGCCGAAATCGGCGTGGCCGGGCGTGTCGACGATGTTGATGCGCGTGTCCTTCCAGTCGACCGAAGTCGCCTTGGCCAGGATGGTGATGCCGCGTTCCTTTTCGAGGTCGTTGGAATCCATGGCGCGTTCGGCGACGCGCTGGTTGTCGCGGAAGGAGCCGGACTGCTTCAAAAGCTGGTCGACCAGGGTGGTCTTTCCATGGTCGACGTGCGCGATGATCGCGATATTACGAATTTTCATGTTCTGGTCTCGGAAGCGTTGCAGGCAGCAGGCCGAAGGCGCTGCCTCTTTCGGTTGCGCGGCTCATACAGGGTTTTTCGCAGTTGCGAAAGAGGAAGCGCGACACCAAATACTCATCAAATCTTAAGCATCTGCGTGTGAGATGATTTTGTTAACCAAGGCGGGAACCTTCGCGGCCCCGGACAGTTCGAACCTCATGACCGACAAACTCACACGTTTCTGGCCACTTATCGCGTCCGCGGCATTTGCCGTCCTGCTGGCGGTCAACGCCGCGCAGTCAGCCGCGACGCGCAACGATGCGCGCACGGTTCTGCCGCCGGATACAACGTCGGCCGAGCAGGTCTATGCCAACGCCCCCGACGGCGTCGACCCCATCGTGACGGGACCCGTCAGCACCGCCTTCAGGCAAAGGCAGGATGCCGCCAACTGCGAAACCGCTGTGTGGCCAAACATTCCTATGGTTTGCTACCCGAACTAATCTATATCGCCATCAAACCATGTCAGGGCCGGCAACGCCGGCCCTCGGCTCAGGCCGCCTGAGGTTCAGGATCGAAGGCCGGGCGGCTGGTGTTGATGAGCAGCGAGATGCAGGCGGCGGCTATTGCCGTCATGCCGGCGATGAGGAAGGCTAGCTGGTAATTGCCTTGCAACTCCCGCATCGTGCCGCCGAAGGCCGCGGCAGACGCCGCACCGATCTGGTGGCCAGCCACGATCCAGCCGAAGACGATGGGACCGCTGCGGTCGCCGAATGCCTCGTTGGCCAGCCTCAGTGTCGGCGGCACGGTGGCGATCCAGTCAAGTCCATAGAGCACGGCGAAGATGATCAGGCTGACCGCGGAGAAACCGGAATAGGGCAGGTAGATCAGCGACAGGCCCCGGATCGCATAATAGAATCCAAGCAGCTTGCGCGGGTCGAAGCGGTCGGTGAGCCAGCCCGACAGCGTGGTGCCGATCAGGTCGAAAATACCCATCATGGACAGCAGGCCGGCGGCCTGGACCTCACCGATACCCATGTCGCCGCAGAAGGCGATCAGATGCGTGCCGACCAGTCCGTTGGTGGTGAAACCGCAGACGAAGAAGGTCGCGAAAAGATACCAGAACACCCGCGTGCCGGCGGCACGGCGCAGCGTGTTTAACGTATGAGCGAGGAAATTGCCTTGCGAGGCCGGCGGTGTCGGCGGCACGTCGTCGGGCTCCGCGCCAAAGCGCACCATGCCGATGGACGCCGGCCTCTCCGGCACCAGCAGCCAGACCAGTGGGATAAGGCAGGCGGTGGCGACAGCCACGGCGACGGCCACCGGCTTCCAGCCGCCCGACTGTGCCAGTGCCGCCAGCAGCGGCAGGAAAACCAGCAGGCCTGTGGCGCTGGAGGCCGACATCAACCCCATGACCAGGCCGCGATTGGTCTTGAACCAGCGATTGACGATGGTGGCGCCGAGCACGCTGGCGACCGCGCCGGAACCGATGCCCGAAAACACGCCCCAAGTGATGAACAGATGCCAGGGCTTGGTCATCAGCAGGCTAAGAGCGGTCGAGGCCGACATCACCACGAGCGACGCCAGCAGCGTGCGACGCAGCCCGATACGTTCCATCAGGGCCGCGGCGAATGGTCCGGTCAGGCCATAGAGCAGGATGCCGATGCCGGCGGCAAGGGAGACGACATCGCGCCGCCAGCCAAAACTGTCCTCAAGCGGCAGCATCATCACAGCGGGTGCGGAACGAAGCCCGGCCGCGATCAGCAGGCAAAGGAAGATGACGGCGACCACAACGAACGCGTAGCGCTGGCCAAAGGGACGGGACTGAGCTATCATGTTACTGACCGGTACGTTGCAGTTGGGCCTATTTGTACGTACCGATCGGTAACATTGTCAAGCGAGTCACCGGATGCCATCGGACAATAATATTGAACCAACCATCAAGGATGGAAACGCATCGGCCCCGCTGAAGGCTGGCGAAAAGATCCTCGACGTGGCGCGTGACCTGTTCTACCGGGAGGGCATCAGGGCGGTCGGCGTCGACGAAATCGTCAAGCGCGCCGGCGTCACCAAGCCCAGCCTCTACCGCAGCTTCCCGTCGAAGGACGAGCTCGCCGCCTCCTATCTCAGGCAATACGATCTCGAATTCTGGGCCCGTTTCGACGAAGCCGTCGACGCCCATCCGGGTCATCCTCGCGCGCAGATCATCGCCTTCCTGACCCGCGTCGGCAAGCGCACGCAGATGCCGCAATATCGCGGCTGCGGCATGACCAACGCGGCGGTCGAATATCCTGAACATGGCCATCCCGCCCGCGTCGTCAGCGAGGCCAACAAGCAGGAACTGCGCCGCCGCCTGCGCGCCATGGCCACGGCAATGGGTGCCGACGATGCCGATACGCTGGGCGACGGTCTGCTGCTGTTGATCGAGGGGGCCTATATCAGCGGCCAGTTGTTCGGCCTCGGCGGCCCCGCCCAATCGGTCGCCCGCAACGCCGACCTGCTGATCGAGGCGAGCTTGAAGAAATAGCGTTTGGCGGTACGCTGCGGCGGCTCGAAACGGAGTTGTCGCCATGCGCGCGCTGCTGATCCCCATCGTCCTCGCTGGCCTTTGCCATGCGGCGCGGGCCGGCGAGATCTCCAGTGTCTACACCGATCTCGACTGGAAGAAGGACTGCGTGACCTATGCGCGGTCCGGGCAAGGCGACGGCGACTGGGCCGACCTCACCTGCCCCGGCTATCGCGGCTATGCCGTGCTCATCGCCTATGACGACAACAGGGAATCGCTGTTCTACGGCTTCCCGCCCAGCGACATGACCTCGGTGTGGGAAAGCTTTTCCGGCTTCAATTCGGCTGGCCCCAAGGTCGAGTGGCGCATCGAGACCAGCGGCGGCACCGCGGTGCCCTTCGCGGCCATCCATCGCCGCTCGGTCAGCGGTGCCGAGGATGCCGACAAGAAAACCGACGTCCTGGTTGTCGCCAAGGTCGGCCAGATGGAGGCGCGCGACGGCTGCACCATCGGCCTGGTGCTGGCCACCGGCAATCCCGACGCCAACGACCAGGCGCGCAAGCTTGCCGACGACAAGGCCCGCGCATTCGCCTGCGGCAAGGACCGCCACAGCGTCATCGGCAACGTGCCGGCTTTCGGCCGTGTCGATAACTGAGAGACTCGTCGTTGCATGCAACGCATTGACCAAGAAGCGTCGGCAGGCGGATGAGGGGCAGCGCTGCGTTCGAAACTGTTCGCAGCTCCAGGTGTCGCCTACTTGCTCTTCTTCGCCCGCTCGATCGCCTCGACGATCATCTTCTTGGCGTAGGCGGAATCGTGCCAGCCTTCGATCTTGACCCATTTGCCGGGTTCGAGGTCCTTGTAGTGCTCGAAGAAGTGCTGCACCTGGTCGCGCGTGATCTCCGGCAGCTGCGTGTATTCGGTGACGTTCTGGTAGCGCAGCGTCAGCTTGGGTGAAGGCACCGCGATGACTTTCTCGTCCTGGCCGGCATTGTCTTCCATCACCAGCACGCCGATCGGCCGCACATTGATGACGCAGCCCGGCACCAGCGCGCGCGTGTTGCAGACCAGCACGTCGATCGGATCGCCGTCGCCCGACAGCGTATGCGGCACGAAGCCGTAGTTGCCGGGATATCGCATGGACGTGTGCAGGAAGCGGTCGACGAACAGCGTGCCGGCTTCCTTGTCCATCTCGTACTTTATCGGCTCGCCGCCGATCGGCACCTCGATGATGACGTTCACATCCTCGGGTGGATTCTTTCCAGTGGCTATGGCTTCGATGCGCATGGCATTTATCCCTCTCTCGATGGGAGACCGATAGCGGGCAGCGCGGACTGGTGCAATGCGGCGAATGGTTCTCGCCGACATCAGGCGGGCGGCAAAGTCACCTTGCGCGTTCAATCATCAGCACAAGATGTTTCAGCATCGTGATTTGCCGCAAGACCTGAGACACCGGCCGGCTCGGCTGTAGCGATCGCCCGCTGGCGGTCACTCCCAGACGAAGGCGACTTTCTTGAGGGCTCTCTGTTCGAAGATCTCGACGCCCTCGGCGACATCCCGGCCACCCGCGCCCGCATAGAAGGCGAGTGCGTTCTGGTTGTCTTCCAGAGCCCACACCACCATGCCCTTGAGCCCATGGTCGGCAAGCCGCGCCCTGGCGGCGGCGAACAGCCGGCTGCCGAGCCCTATGCCCTGGTATTCCGGGCGCATGTAGAGCTCGTAGATTTCGCCCTGCTGCCTCAGTTCCCGCGCGCGGTTCTTGCCGATCGTGGCGTAGCCGGCGATCTTGCCGCCGATCTCGACGACCAGCACCGTGGCCGCGCGGCGAATCGCGTTCGCCCACCAGTCCGCACCGCGCCGATTGATCATAGAGGTCAGCGTCTTGTGAGGGATGATGCCGGAATAGGCGCCTTGCCAGGCTTGCTGGTGCACGTCGGCGATGTCTTGCGCATCGCGCGGTTCGGCTTTCCGGATGTCGATCGTCAGCGTGTTCATGATTGGTTAACCATAAACCCGCATCGGCCGATTGCAAGAGTCCGCGTCGGCCGTCGCCGCGCTTTCGCACAGGCGATCTTTCGCACGCCGGGCCGCGTCCTGACTTGTTCGAGCGGCCTAGATTTCGACCAGATGGTCGTCGAGTTCGTTGACGTCTCCGGGGGTCACCGGGAAATGCTCGGCCAGCACCGCCCCCACCGATTCGATGGTCTTGATGAAGCCGTCGGCTAGACGGTCGTCGCCGGCATGCGCGGTCAGGTCGCGGACGGCGCCGTCCCAGACATGCTGGCCGACGCGGCCGTCGATGCCGCTGTCGGCAACCACTTCCGCATAGCGTTCGGCGATCGAGACGAACACCAGCACACCGGTGCGCGCGGCGGTACGGTGGACATTGCGTGCGAGGAATTGCTTGACCGCGTTGGCATGCGCGGCCTTGTAGCGCAGCCGCCTCGGCACGAGGTGGATGCGCAACACCGGCGCCAGCCACAGCAGCACCACCACGCAGGCCAGCGCCAGAAGCTGCGCGAGCACGAAATGCGGCAGGCGCAGCGACAACCACCAGGCTTCCAGCCCATAGGCCACGGCGAGGCTGACGATCAGCGTGCCGAGCGTCGCCATGAAGGCGGCCGGATAGAAATAGTCGTCGCTGGCATGCGCCACGACGCAATAGATCTCGCCGTCGGTTCTCGCCTCGGCGGCACGGATCGCGGCGGCGATGCGTTCATGATCCTGCGGGCTGATCGGTCGTGTCGCCATGATTTCACCAGCTCCCCGAGGAACCGCCGCCGCCGGACGAGCCGCCGCCGCCGGAGAAGCCGCCACCGCCGCCGCCGGACGACCATCCGCCACCGGAACTTCCCGACGACCAGCCGCCGGATGAACGTTGCCCGGGTTCGAACGTCATGCCGAGCCAGCGATAGCGGCCGGGGCCGAGTTTCTGGCCGAAGATCGGCGGCAGCACGGAAGCGGCGAGGCCGCCGAAAAAGATGATCGCCCAGATGCCGATGAAGACGGCGAAGAACAGATTGTCCGTGTTGACCGGCGCATGTTCATTGCGCTTGCCTCGCGCCTCGAGCTCTTCGGGATTGCCGTTCAGCACATTGATCATGTCGTCGACGGCCTTGGTGATGCCGCCGGAGAAGTCGCCGGCCCGAAACGCCGGCACCATGTCGTTCTCGATGATCAGCTTGGTGTGCAGGTCGGTCAGCGTGCCTTCGAGGCCATAGCCGACCTCGATGCGCATCTTGTGGTCGTTCGGCGCGACCAGAAGCAGGACGCCATTGTTTTCCTTGGCCTGGCCGAGCTTCCAGAAGCGGAACAGGCGGTTGGCGTAAGGCTCGATCTCCTCGCCGTCGAGGCTCGGAATCGTGGCAACCACGATCTGGTCCGAACCCTTGGTTTCGAAATCCGCCAGCTTCTGCGTCAGCGCCGCCCTGGTGCCGGCATCGATGATGTTGGCATTGTCGACCACCCGCCCTGTCAGCGCCGGCAACTCGGCGGCGAAGAGCTTGAGCGGAAGCAGCGCGACCAGAAGCGCTGCCGCGAGAATGAGAACGCGGCGCCAGCTCTTGTCAGCCCAGGAGGTCACGGTGATCGGCCCTCGATATCAGCCGCCCTGCTTTGTCGTCGTTCCGAAGTCGACCTTTGGCGCCTGCAGCTTGTCTTCGTCGATGGTGAAGTTGGCGAAGGGCTGGTTGCTGCGGAACCACAGCGTTGCCCACAGCACGGACGGGAACGTCCTCAGCGTCAGATTGTAGTCCTTCACCGCCTGGATGTAGTCGCGGCGGGCGACGGCGATACGGTTCTCGGTGCCTTCGAGCTGCGCCTGCAACGCCAGGAAGTTCTGGTTGGCCTTGAGATCCGGATAAGCCTCCGACACCGCGATCAGCCGCGACAACGCGCTGGTCAGCCCCGCCTGGGCATCCTGGAACTTCTTGAGCGCATCGGGATCCTTCAGCGTTTCCGGCGTGACCGTTATCTGCGTCGCCTTGGCGCGGGCCTCGACCACGGCGTCGAGCGTGTCCTTTTCGTGCGTGGCGTAGCCCTTCACCGTCTCGACCAGGTTGGGGATCAGGTCGGCGCGGCGCTGATACTGGTTCAGCACCTCGCTCCACGCCGCCTTGGCGTTTTCCTCGGCGGTGGGAATGGTGTTGAAGCCGCAGCCTGCGAGCAATGGCAGCACGATGGCCAGCATCACGAAGGCGGGCAAGGCGCGGAGCCTGGACGGTGAGGAAAGGCGCTGGGCAAACATGGTCGGATCCCTCGGCAGGAGTTGCAGGCGAAGCATTACCACAATCCGTGCGTAAGAAAATGACCCCGGCCGGAAAGCATTCTGGCCCCGGCCGGAAAGCATTACCTCGCCCTGCCGGAAAGCATTTCCTGGCTCTGAAGGGCAATCACCCCCTGGCATGGCGCCATCCGCCGCACAGCCCCTGTGATTGACCGGGCGAACACGCTAAGGTCATGGCAAACGGGACATAACCATGGCGGGACGCCAGGACAGCGAAGACGAATCGCGCCGGATCCTCGAGCGCATCGCGCGCGAGACCGATCCGGCGGGCGCGTCGTTCGTGGCGCGCGCCGTGAAGGACGCGCATGATCACGTCACCGCCGCGGATGCCGACCGCTCCGACCCGATCGAATATTGGGGTACGCGCGTTGGCCGGACACTCGGCCTTGTACTGGCCGTTGGACTGATGATCTGGCTTGTGCTTTTCATCACCCGGGGCAGCTAGGAATCAAAAACAATGAGCGCCGAACACACCGACGCGCCGCGCGCGGTCATCGTCATCTCCAGCCATGTCGTGCGTGGTTCGGTCGGCAACCGTGCCGCCGTCTTCGCGCTGGAAACGCTGGGCTTCCCCGTATGGGCGGTGCCGACGGTCATCCTGCCCTGGCACCCGGGCCATGGCCGGGCCACGCGCATCGTGCCGCCGCTCGACCAGTTCAAGGCGATGATGGCCGATCTCGAGCGCGCGCCGTGGCTGGGAGAGGTCGGCGCCGTGCTGTCGGGCTATCTTGGCGAGGCTGGCCAGGCCGAGGCGGTCGCCTCGCTGGTTGGGGCGATCAAGGCGAAGACGCCGGACGCCATCTACATCTGCGACCCGGTGATGGGCGACAAGGGCGGCCTCTACGTGCCGGAACCGGTAGCCGCCGCCATGCGCGACCGGCTGATGCCGATCGCCGACATCGCCACGCCCAATCGTTATGAGCTGGAGTGGATGGCGGGGGCGCCGCTGACGGATATGAAGTCAACGATCGCGGCCGCGCTCCATGCCGGGCCCGCGACCATGCTGGTCACCTCGGCGCCGTCGATGATGACGGGGGGCACCGGCAATCTGCTGCTCAACGGCAGCCAGGCGCTTTTGGCCGAACACCGGCTGATCGACAAGCCGCCGAATGGACTGGGTGACCTGACCGCGGCGGTCTACCTGGCCCGTACCCTGTCCGGCCAGCCGGCGGTCAAGGCCCTGCAGTCGACCACGGCCGCGGTCTACGAGATCCTGGCGCGCACGGCCAAGCGCGGCGGTGACGAATTGCAGCTTGAAACCGACGCACAGAGCCTGTCGCATCCGATGGCCATGGTGCAGCTTCGCCATCTCACGCATCCGGGGCGGGACCGCCGGGCGTGATGTCAGCCAACGGCGTGCCTGCCAACACCGTGCTTGCCAAGACCGAGCTTGCCAAGACCGAGCTTGCCAAGACCGTGCTTGTCGGCGTCGACGGCTGCAAGGCGGGCTGGATCGCCGTCATCCGCGGCCCCGATGCCGCACCCTCGGCCGCGGTCTTTGCATCCTTCGCCGGATTGCTTGCGGCACTGCCCGACGACGCGTTCATCGCCGTCGACATGCCGATCGGCCTGCCGGACGTGTCGCAACGAGGCGGACGCGGACCGGAAGCGCTGGTGCGGCCGCTTCTTGGGCAGCGCCAGTCCAGTGTCTTCTCCATCCCTTCCCGCGCTGCCGTCTATGCCCACACGGACGACTTCACCACGATCGACGCGTGGTACTCGGCCCATCGCAAGGCAAGCGACGTGGCCAAGGCCACGTCCGATCCGCCACGCGGCGTTTCGATCCAGGCCTTCGGCATCTTCTCGAAGATCCGCGAGATCGACGCCCTGCTGATAGCACAGCCCGACTTGCGCGGCCGCGTCTTCGAATCCCATCCGGAGCTCGCTTTCCGCCGGCTGAACGGCGACCAGGCCATGCAACTGCCCAAGAAGATCAAGGGCAGCATCAACCCGGCCGGCATGGAGGAGCGCAAGGCGCTGCTTTGCCGGCACGGCTATGACCGTGGCTTTCTCGACCGCGCGCCGCCGCGTGGGGCGGCCGCGGATGATTTCCTCGACGCGTCGGTCATGATGCTGATCGCCGGCTGTATCGCCAACGGCAAGGCCAGGCCCTTTCCCGACCCGCCGCTCACGGACCGATTTGGCATAGCTGTCGCCATCTGGGCGTGAGGCTATCGGCGCCTGCCATGCTTTGGCGCATGGGATTTGTGTTCAGCCCCCATAATTCTGCATTGCTCGGAACAGGCATTTACCGTTAGAGCCTTTTCCACCGCGAAGAGCTTCCGCCTCCAACCCAGGAAAGGCCTTAGCCGCCCATGCCCCATCTTCCCGAACATCTTATCACCGGCTACCGCAACTTCATGAACGGCCGCTATCTCACCGAGAGCGGGCGCTACCGCGAACTTGCCCGCGAGGGTCAGTCTCCCGAGACGATGATCGTCGCCTGCTGCGACTCCCGCGCGGCCCCCGAGGCGATCTTCGACGCCGGTCCGGGCGAACTCTTCGTGGTTCGCAACGTCGCCAACCTCGTGCCGCCCTATGCGCCCGACGGTGAGTTCCATGCGACCTCGGCGGCGCTCGAATTCGCCGTGCAGAGCCTGAAGGTCAAGAACATCGTCGTCATGGGCCACGGCCGCTGCGGCGGCATCCGCGCCGCGCTCGACACGACCTCCGCCCCCCTTTCGCCCGGCGATTTCATCGGTAAATGGATGAGCCTGATAGCACCAGCGGCCGAAACGGTCTCGTCCAGCACGCTCATGACGGCGAGCGAGCGCCAGACCGCGTTGGAGCGCATCTCGATCCGCTACTCGATCGCCAATCTCAGGACTTTCCCCTGCGTCTCGATCCTCGAAGGCAAGGGGCGGCTGTCGCTGCACGGCGCCTGGTTCGACATCTCGACCGGCGAGCTTTGGGTGATGAACAAGGACACCGGCGATTTCGAACGCCCGGAGATAGCATAGAGGCGGCTTGCGCTGCGGTCTGGCACGCGAGAAAACGAGGGGCGATTCCCGGCCAGATTGTGCTAGGATACGCAACAAGGAGCTCCATTCTGGCTCCGTGGGTGAAGGACAGACTCCAGGGGTGAGTCATGGTGCGAAATTGCCATCCATTTATTTTGGCTGTGGCGGTATTGCTGTTTTCGCTGACATGCGCCCGCGCCGACGACAGCGACGTCATCAGCCGCTGGTACGCGGCCCTGCTGGTTGCCGACCGCACCGAAATCTCCGATTTGCTTGCCGACGACGTGCGCATAAAGCTCGATGATCTCGGCGTCGTGCAAAGCAAGCAGGAGTTCATCGCTTCGATGGACGATTGGCAAGGCGCCGTCGCGGGCGCCGCGATCCGGCATAGGATCGCCAAAAGCGAGGGTGGCGTCACCACGGTCATCGCCTGCTACGACTTTCCCAACAACGACATGCTGATGCAGGAGACCTTCGCGGTGACCGACAATCGCATCACCGCAAGCTCGCAGGCGGCGATCTCGGAAACCTGCGACGGCTACTGACAAAGTCCTGATCGGCCGCGATGTTGCGCGCCGCAAGCCAGCGCCCTACATCGGTGGCGACACCACCTCCCATCGCCGCCATCAAGCGAAAGTCTGTTCATGCCCTCCACGAAGACCGTCGACCTTGCCACCCATCCCTTGACCGCATGGCAGGGGCCACTCGGCCTGCCTAATTTCAACAGCATCGGCGACGCCGATTTTGCCGATGTCTTCGACGCGGCGCTCAAGACGCATGATGCCGAGATCGAGGCGATCGCCGGCAATGCCGAGGCGCCTACCATCGGGAACACGCTTGCCGCGCTTGAGCTTTGCGGCGAGGCACTCGACCATGTCTCGTCGATCTTCTGGTGCCGCGCCGGCGCCCACACCAACGAGGCGATCCAGGCGCTGGAGCGCGACATTTCGCCTAGGATGTCCCGCCATTTCTCCGCGATCTCGATGAACGAAAAGCTCTTCGCCCGCATCGACGACCTCTATCAGCGCCGCGAGAGCCTCAAGCTCGACGCCGAGACGCTGCGGGTGCTGGAGAAGACCTGGAAAGGCTTTGTCCGGTCCGGCGCCAAGCTAGACGCCGAAGGCAAGAAGCGGCTGGCTGGCATCAGCGAGGAACTGTCGTCGCTCGGCACCACTTTCGGCCAGAACGTGCTTGCCGACGAGCGCGACTGGGCGCTGTTCCTTGACGAGGCCGACCTTGTCGGCCTGCCGGATTTCCTGAAAAGCTCGATGGCCGAAGCCGCCGAGATGCGCGGCCAGAAGGGTCGCTACGCCGTCACCCTGTCGCGCTCGATCTACGAGCCGTTCTCCACCTTCTCCGAGCGCCGCGACCTGCGCGAGATTGCCTTCCGCGCCTTCACCATGCGCGGTCAGAATGGCGGCACCACCGACAACACCGCCGTTGTCAGGGACATGCTGCGCCTGCGCGCCGAGAAGGCAAAGCTGCTTGGCTACGAATCCTACGCCGCGCTGAAGCTCGACGACACCATGGCCAAGACGCCGAAGGCAGTGCACGCACTGCTCGATCCGGTCTGGGAAAAGGCGCTGGAGAAGGCGGCAGCCGACCAGACGCAGCTGGAGAGGCTCGCGACCGAAGCCGGCAGCAACGAAAAATTCGCCGCCTGGGACTGGCGCTTCTACCAGGAGAAGCTGCGCGCGGAAAAATTCGCCTTCGACGAGGCGGAGCTGAAACCCTACCTGCAGCTCGACCGCGTCATCGATGCCTGCTTCGACGTGGCGACAAGATTGTTCGGCATCACCTTCGAGGAGAAAAAGGGGATTGCCGCCTGGCATCCGGACGCGCGCGTCTTCGTCGTGACGAATGCCGACGGCAGCGAGCGCGGCCTCTTCCTGGCCGACTATTTCGCGCGACCTTCCAAGCGCTCCGGCGCCTGGATGAGCGCGCTGAAGTCCGGCTACAAGCTGGGTGGCGGTTCGACGCCGGTCATCTACAACATCATGAACTTCGCCAAGCCGCCGGCGGGCGAACCGGCCCTGCTGTCGGTCGATGAGGCACGGACGCTGTTCCATGAATTCGGCCATGCGCTGCACGGCATGCTGACCGACGTCACCTGGCCGTCGGTGTCGGGCACCTCGGTCAGCCGCGATTTCGTCGAATTGCCCTCGCAACTTTACGAACATTGGTTGACGGTGCCGGCGGTGCTGGAAAAGCATGCGCTGCATGTCAAGACCGGCAAGCCGATGCCGAAGGCGCTGCTCGACAAGATGCTGGCGACCCGCACCTTCGGCGCCGGCTTCGCCACGGTCGAATTCACCGCCTCCGCCTTGATGGACATGGCCTATCACGCCCGGCCGAACGGCCCCGAAGAGCCGCTTCGTTTCGAAGCCGAGACGCTGGAATCGCTGCATATGCCGGACACCATCGCCATGCGCCACCGCACCCCGCATTTCGGCCACGTCTTTGCCGGCGATGGTTACTCGGCGGGCTATTATTCCTACATGTGGTCGGAAGTGCTCGACGCCGATGCCTTCGCCGCCTTCGAGGAAACCGGCGATCCCTTCAACCCGGCGCTGGCCGAACGTCTGCGCAAGAACATCTACGCGGCCGGCGGCTCGAAGGATCCCGAAGAGCTGTACACGGCGTTTCGCGGCAAGATGCCCTCGCCCGAAGCGATGATGGCCAAGCGGGGATTGGTGTGATTGGCTAATCTCCCCCCTCGAGGGGGAGATGGCCGGCAGGCCAGAGGGGGTCGGTTCGACTGGGCTCGGTTTCCTCTAAATCGGCCCTGCTCGGCGCGACCTCCTTGCGGCACATGGACGTCGGCGCCTCACGCGCGGCGCCCCCCTCTGTGGCCTTCGGCGACATCTCCCCTTCAAGGGGGAGATGTCCGGCGTCACAACTTCCAAGGATCAGCCACCCTCGGCCAGATCGGCCGCGTCAGCTTGGTATAATTCGTCACCGCCGGATTGCTCGGATACGAACTCGGCGCCGTGACATAGATGATCTCGGCGGCGATCGGCTCGAAGCCGGCATAGAAATGGTTGGTCGACTTGATCAGCAGGATATCCTTGCTCATCGGATCGACGCCGATGTTGGAAAAGATATCCGGTTCGAAGGTCTGGGTGCGGTTGGTGTTGAGGATGATGTCGACCTCGGTGCCCTCGATGCGAACCAGCGCCGTCGGTCCGAGCGTCACGCGGCTTGGCCCGAAACTCTGCCATCCCTCCGCAACCGCCTTCAGCACGTGCACCCGCGCGTCGATCGGCTCGCCCGCCTGCGGCCCGGCCTTGCCGCCGAAGCGCAAATCGATGACGGCGCCCTCGCCCGCGGCCAGGCAGAAGGTCACCGCGATCGGATCCCAGATCGTCGCCACGCCGATGTTGTTCAGGCCGCGCGCCAGCATCTGGCGAAGCACGACAGTGCCGTCGCCAGGCACGCCGCCGCCGGGATTGTCCCAGATGTCGGCGATCACCACCGGCTTGCCGGGATTTTCGGCACGCACGGCCAGTGCCCGGTCGATGCCGTCGGCGGCGCTCAGCATCGTCATCGCCGTCTTTTCGCGAAGCGCGTAAAGCTCCCGTCCAAGCCGTTCCGCCAGCGCGTCGCCCTTGGCCTTGTCATTGTCCGTCACGACCAGGATGCGCGTGCCCATTTCCGCGACGTCGGCGGCCATGAAACCGTGGATGACCGAGACGGACAGCACGCCGTCCTTGCCGTGCAGCGCCTTGATGCGGTCGACGAAGGAGCGCATCGGCTCGCGGCTGGTCGGCAGCACCTGGATCATGCGGCAATCGAAGGTAGAGATGACCGGCTTGATCTCGCCGCGCGCCGCCGCAAGGCCGAGTTCGACCACATGCTCACCGCGTTCGTAGAAATCCGTGTGCGGAAATTCGAGGAAGAAGGCGAGTATGTCTGAGGCGGCTACCCGCTTCGGCGTCAGATGGCTGTGCGGGTCGAGTTCCACCGCGATCACCACATCCGGCCCGACCATCGTGCGAACCCGCTCGAGCAGATCGCCTTCGCAATCGTCATAGCCCTGCGCCACCATGGCGCCATGCAGGCCGAGGATCACCGCGTCGACGGGGAGTGCGGCCTGCAACTGGCCGAGGATCTCGTCGCGCAACGCCTCATATGTCTGTCGCTGCACGAGGCCTCCCGGCTCCGCCCAGGTGGCGGTGCCCTCGATGACGGTCAGGCCTTCGGCCGCCGCGCGTCGCCGCAAGGCGACGATCGGCGAGGAGCACAGTGTAGGCGTCTCCGGATGCTTGCCGGGCCCGGCATAAAAAGCCATCTCGAAGGAAGCCCGGTCGGTCGGCACCGGCGAGAAGGTGTTGGTTTCCGTCGCCAGCGAGGCGGTGAAGATACGCATTTTGGGAATTCCGCTTCGCTCTGTCAGTTCGTGTTCGTTGCGGCTGGGCATGTAGACGAGATCGCTGGCCGTGGCGACAGCGGCGCGCGCGATGGCCCGGACACATGTTTGTGTGACATCAAAACCCCATTCGGCCCGGCTACTTGACGGCCCCGAGCGCCAGGCCCCGGACAAGATAACGCTGAAGCCAGATGAACAGGATCGCCACCGGCAAGGTCGCCAGCAGCGTCGCCGCCATCACGTGGTGCCATTCGATCGTGTAGCGGCCGGCGACCAGCGAAAACACCTGTATCGGCAAGGTGTAGCTCTCCTGGCTGCGCAGCATGGTCAGCGCCACGACGAATTCGTTCCAGGCGTTGATGAAGGTGAAGATCGCGGTCACCGCGATCGCCGGCAGGCAGAGCGGCAGGAACACCTTGCGCAGGGTCAGCCAGCGGCCGGCGCCTTCCATCCAGGCGGCTTCCTCGAGATCGCGCGGAATGGTGTCGAAATAGCTCTGCAGCATCCACACCGTGAAGGCGACGTTGAACGCCATGTAGATGACGCCAAGCGCGGTCGTGCTTTCGACCAGGCCCCAGGCGGCCATCAGGCGGAACAGGCCGAGCACCAGCACGATCGGCGAGATCATCTGCGAGATCAGCAGAAACTGACGGAAGGCGCCGTAGCCGGCGAAGCGAAAGCGCGACATGGCATAGGCGGCGGGCACGGAGATGACGATGGCGCCGACCGTGGCGATGATCGACACATAGAGCGAGTTGGCGAGCGCCTGGCCAAAGCCGGTCGCCACCCACATGTCTGAAAAGTTCGACCAGCGGAACTCGCTCGGCCACCATGTCGGCGACAGCACTTCCTGTCGCGGCTTGACGGCGGTGAGGAACATCACGGCGAAAGGAAAGATCGTCACCACGATCAGCGGCGCCAGCAGCAGCCAGGCGATGATCGACCGCTTCAGCTTGCCCGTCATCATGCGCGTTGCTCCCGCATCGCCAACCGCACATAGATCATGGTGAAGATGAGCAATATGGCCAGCATCACCAGCGACACCGCCGACGCTTCACCCAGTTTGCCTATGCGGAACGCCAGCTTGTAGAGATGGGTGACCAGGATATCGGTAGAGTTTGCAGGCCCGCCCTGCGTCATCACCCAGATGATCGGGAAGGAATTGAAGACATAGATCGTGTTGAGCACGATGGCGATGTTGATGAACGGCTTCAGCAGCGGGAAGGTGATCTCGCGGAACTGCTGCACGGGCGTCGCCCCCTCGAGTGCCGCCGCCTCATAGAGATCCTCGGGGATCGATGACAGGCCGCCCAGGAAAATGGTGGTCGTGAACGGCACCGTCACCAGGATGCCGATCAGCACCTGCATCGGGAATGCCGTCTCGGCCCGCGCCAGCCACTGGATGTTCTCGTGGATCAGGCCCAGCCCCATCAGCGCCGAATTCAACATGCCGCTTTCGCCGTTCAGCGCCCAGCGCCAGACCACCGCCGTCATGGTCAGCGAGACCGCCCAGGGCAGCATGATGATGACGCGGGCAAGGCCGCGGCCGTAGAAGTCGGTGTTGAGGATCATCGCCACCGGAACCGAGACCAGCAGGGCGCCGCCGACCACCAGGACCGTCCACAGGCCGGTGCGCCAGAGCGCGGAGAGGAAGTCGGGATCGGCGAGGAAGGCCTGGTAATTGCCGAAGTCGTTGAACTCGCGCAGCTGGCCGAAGCGGTTCACATCGTGAAGCGAAATCTGGATCAGGTCCCAGACCGGCCAGAAGATGACCACCGCCGCCAGGAACAGGCTGGGCAAGGTCAGGAGGTAGGGCAGGAAACGGTTCTGCATCGGCTGGCTTCTACCATGTTGCAACGGAGATCAGTGACGCCCTGCTCATCTTCCTCGGGCACCGTCTCAGGGTTTTGATTCCTTGCAGGCGTTAGCGCCGCCCCTCACCTGCCTGCCGGCATCCTCTCCCCGTATAGAGACGGGGAGAGGGCCGCTTTCATCACCGCTTTCGCCAATCACCAGCGTCTCAAAAAGGGCACCGAGATCGCGGCCAGCCATTTCTCACGCACTATACGGGGAGAAATGCCCGGCAGGGCAATGAGGGCCGGCGCCAAAGTTGGACACTATCCTTTTGTCCGGAGTGATTGCCTTGGCAGCCTTCGCCATTCTCGCAGGGAGCCGCTTCATACTTCTTCCGAAGATGTGGCGCGCCCCAATGGCCGGGGCGCGCCACGGGCGCAGGGAGTACGCCCTTATTTCTTGAGGACCGCGTTGGCCTTGGCCGCCGCGTCCTTCAGGCCGGCCTCGGGGTCGCCGCCGAGATAGATCTTCTGCATGGCGTCGGACGTGATCTGGGCGACCTCTTCCCAGCCTGGAATGACCGGCGCGAAGCGGGCATCGGGCAGCAGCGCGGTGAACGCGGCCAGATCGGCGTTGTTCACGTAGTAGTCCATCTTGGCCTCTTCCTTGTTCACCGGCAGGAAGCCTTCGCCCTGCGTGAACTTGGCGCGCTGCTCCTTGGTGAAGAGGAAGTCGAGCAGCTTCCAGGCCTCATCCTTGTTCTTGGAATTCTTGAACATGATGATGGAATCGGTGACGCCATAGGTGCCGCGCGCGCCGGTCGGCCCGGCCGGGATTGCCGCCACGCCATATTTCAGGCTGGGCGCCTCGTCCTTGATCTGGTTGGACAGGAAGGGTGCCGTGATCATCATGCCGACCTTGCCCTGCTTGAACAGGTTCTGCACGTCCTCGCGGTTGTTGGAAGTGACGCCGGGCTCGGTCAGGCCTTCGTCGATCATCGACTTGTAGAGCTTCGCGGCTTCAAGCGCGCCCGGCGTGCTCAGCCCGGACGTGCCGTCCTTGTTGAGGATCTCGGTGCCCTGTGACCACATCGCGTAATAGTAGTAGACGTCGGTCTCGATCTCCTTGCCCTGCAGGCCGAAACCGAAAGTGCCGGATCCCAGCGCCTTGATCTTGCGGGCGTCTTCCTGCAGCTCGGTCCAGGTTGCCGGCGGCTTGGCGATGCCGGCTTTCTCGAAAATATCCTTGTTGTAGTACATGGCTCGCGCCGAAGCCGCGATGGGCAGGCCGTAGGTCTTGCCTTCCATGATCGAGGGCGACAGGAAGGTGTCGATGAAGCGGCCCTTGAACTCAGGCGTTACGTAGCTGTCCAGCGGTTCGGCGACGCCCTGCTGGACGAAATCGATCAGCCAGCGCGTGCCGATGATCGACAGGTCCGCATTGGTGCCGGCGGTGATGTCGGTGGTCAGCTTCTGCAGGAGAACGTCCCACGGCACCACCTCGAACTTGACGGTGATGCCTGGGTTCGCCGCCTCGAATTCCTTCTTGACGCCCTCGAAATAAGGACCGGTCTTGGCGCTGTACTCGGCGACGGTGACCCGCACTTCGCCGGCATCGGCCTGCGCGGCAAACGCCATCAAGCTCATTCCGGCCATCAGGCCGACAGTCCATTTTGCAAGGCTCATTCGAAGTCTCCCATTTGATTTGCGCTTCTGCGCCCTCTCGCCATTGGACGACGAAAGATTGTGTGACTTTCCTACATTATCGATGATTTGATGGCTTGCAAGCAGATTATTCTGTTGCTTAATTACATTCTCTGCACTACGCCTGACGGCAATTGTCGGGGATCCCAAGGGGTGTCGCACGGTGGGTTCGAAAGCCGAGTTCGAAGGCAAGACTGTCGTGGTGACCGGCGCGGGCGGCGGGCTCGGCTCGGCGATCGTGGAGCTTATGGCGCAACGAGGCGCACGGGTCATCGGCTGCGACCAGTCGAGCGAGGCGCTCGGCAGCCCGCATCTGGCCTCTCGGCATGTCTTCAACCTTCTCGACCGGGCTTCGATCGAGGCCTCGCTTGGCGCGATCCTCGACGGGGATGGTGTGCCGGACATCCTGATCAACAATGCCGGCTGGACGCGCGCCGAGACACTGCCCGCCCTGACGCCGGACAAGATCGAGCAGGAGATCGACCTCAACCTGACCGGCGTGATGCATTTCGCCGATCCGCTGGTCAAGGCGATGGCCGGCCGTGGCTCCGGCAGCGTCGTCTTCATCTCCTCGGTCAATGCTATCAAGCATTTCGGCAACCCCGCCTATGCGGCGGCCAAGGCCGGCATCAACGCCTATGCCAAGGCGATCGCCGTCGAACTCGGCCGCGGCGGCCTGCGCGCCAATGTCGTCTGTCCCGGCTCGATCCGCACCGCCGCCTGGGACCACCGCCTCGCCAAGGATCCCGAAATCCTCGGCAAGCTGCAGCGGCTCTATCCGCTTGGCCGCATCGTCAACGCTTTGGAAGTGGCCGAGGCCGTCGCCTTCCTTGCATCCGAGCGCGCATCGGGCATAACCGGCGTGGTGATGCCGGTGGATGCCGGGCTGACGGCCGGCTGCCTGCCTTTCATCGACGACATATTGGGAGCGTGACCATGACCGACGTCGAGTTCCGCGACCTCTCGAAATCGTTCGGACAGCACAAGATCCTCGAGAACATCAGCCTCGACATCAAGAGCGGCGAGTTCGTCGTGCTGGTCGGTCCGTCCGGCTGCGGCAAGTCGACCTTGCTGCGCATGCTGGCAGGCCTGGAGACGATCAGCTCCGGCGATCTGCTGATCGGCGGCGCGCGCGCCAACGAACTGCCGCCGCAGAAACGCAACATCGCGATGGTCTTCCAGTCCTATGCGCTGTTTCCGCATCTGAAGGCGTCGGACAATATCGGCTTTGGCCCCAAGATCCGCGGCGAGACCCGCACCGCCATCGACGACAAGGTCAAGAAGGCGTCGGGCGTCCTCAACCTCTTCTCCTATCTCGACCGCTACCCAAGGCAATTGTCGGGCGGCCAGCGCCAGCGCGTCGCCATGGGCCGCGCCATCGTGCGCGAGCCGTCGGTCTTCCTGTTCGACGAGCCGCTGTCCAATCTGGACGCGCAACTGCGCGTCCAGATGCGCACCGAGATCAAGGCGCTGCACCAGCGGCTGAAGTCGACAATCGTCTATGTCACCCATGACCAGATCGAGGCCATGACCATGGCCGACCGCATCGTGGTGATGGACCGCGGCAAGATCCAGCAGGTCGGGCCGCCGCTGGAGCTCTATGACAAGCCGGCCAACAAGTTCGTCGCCAGTTTCCTCGGCTCTCCGTCGATGAGTTTCGTGTCCGGTGTTCTCAAGGCGGCGCCCGAGAAAAACTGGTTCGAGTCGGCCGGCGGCGGCCGCCTGGCGCTCGCCGGCAAGACGGCGCCCGCCGCTGGTGCGGTGGAAGCCGGCATCCGGCCCGAGCACTTCGTCATCGGCGAGGCAGCCGACGCGATGGCTATCAAGGTCGACGTGGTCGAGCCCACAGGCTCCGAGACGCATATCTACGGCACTATCGGCGCCGACACGGTGCGCGCCGTGTTCCGCGACAGGGTGCATGCGCGGCCCGGCGACCTGCTGCCGGTGACAGTCGACCCCGGCAATGTCCACCTGTTCGACAAGGCGACGGGCTTGCCGCTGTGAAAACACGACGATGAAAACGCCGGCCGATATCATCACGCGCCTGCAACTGATGTCGCAGGACGGTACCAAGTCGGATCGCCGTCTGGCCGGGCTTGTGCTGTCCGATCTCGACTTTGCCTCCAAGGCGGCGATCTCGGAAATTGCCGCGCGCGTCGGCGTCAGCGAGCCTACGGTGACCCGCTTCTGCCGGAACCTCGGCTGTGAGGGCCTGCGCGATTTCAAGTTCTACCTGGCACAGGCCATCGCCATTGGCGGCCAGTATCTGTCGCCTGAACCGCTGAACCGCGATGCCCGTGAGCAGCGCATCGCATCCGCCATCACCGAAGCCGCGATCGCCTCGATCCAGCGCGCCAGCGAAAACCTCGACATGACGGCGCTGGTCGACGTCGCGGCGCGCATCGCGACCTCCGGCAATGTGCTTTGCATCGGCTCCGGCGGCATTTCGTCGATGATGGCGACGGAAATGCAGAACCGCCTGTTCAGGCTGGGCGTGTCGGTGCTGGCGCAGGTCGATGGCCAGTTGCAGCGCATGTACGCCGCCGTTGCCACGCCGGAGACAACGGTGGTCGCCTTCTCGGTGTCCGGCTATGCGCGATCGGTCATCGAGGCGGTGCAGGTCGCCCAGCAATATGGCGCCACCACGGTCGCCATCACCGCGCCGGACTCCACACTCGCCAAGACCGCCGACACGGTCATCCAGTGGCAACCGCTGGAGGATGGCAATATCTACAAGCCCACCTCGTCGCGCTATGCGCTGCTGGCGATCGTCGACATGATCGTGACCTCGGTCGCGGAGACACGCGGGCCGAAGGTGCTGGAGAACCTGCGCCGCATCAAGCAGAGCGTGAACACGCTGAAGGTCGACGATCCCCGATTGCCGATCGGCGACTGATCCTAAGGAGTTATGCGAATATCGGGGGATGGGAGCTAGGCGCCGACCGTCTCGACGCTTTTCGCCAGTGTCACCGGATCGCCGACAACACGCAGCGTCTTCAGCCGGGTCGTGCCGCCGGCGACAACCGATACAGCCGATGTCGGTACCCCCAGCGCCTTGGCGACCAGCCTTTCCAGCGCGGCGTTGGCTGCGACGTTTCCAGGCACGGCGCGAACCCGCGCCTCCAATGGCTTCGTCCGTCCGCCGATGTCTCGAAGCGTTCAAGCCTGTCGATGGCAGACTTCGGTGTCAGTCGGACGAACAGGTCGATGCCGTTTTCGCGGGTGCGGAACGGCGCGCTCATGCGATCCCCAGGTCAAAGGACCAGCGGCGCCACCGTGGTGAGAATGAACTGCCTGACGAAGAACAGGATCAGCAGCAGGATGATCGGCGAGATGTCGACGCCACCCAGATCCGGCATGAAGCGGCGGATCGGCCGCAAGGCGGGCTCGGTCAGCCGGTACAGCATGTTGCCGATGCTGCCGACGAACTGGTTTTTCGAATTGACGACGTTGAAGGCGTAGAGCCACGAAAAGATCGCCGAGGCGATGATGATCCACCAGTAGAGGTCAAGCGCCATGACGATTGTTTGAATAAGGGCGAGCATGCCGGTCTCCGATTGTTGCCGACATGTAGCCACTGCACACCAAGCCGGCAAGGGCCGCCTTGCACAGCAAGGCAAGGCGGCGATTGGCGGGGGTAAATTTCGGCGGGGCGCCGCCTTGACAGCAAACCGCGTCACCCCATAAATGCGCCATCCGCTGGACGGGGCTGTAGCTCAGCTGGGAGAGCGCGTCGTTCGCAATGACGAGGTCAGGAGTTCGATCCTCCTCAGCTCCACCAGCGGATCATCCCAAGATATTGAACCGCGGTAGTGATCGCTCGTAGTGGTGGTCTATCCCACTTTAATTCCCATTCCCGCTGAGATGGTCGCTGTCCTTCGCCGGGACCAGCTGGAGATAGACGGGAATTGGCGGCTGTTCGAGATGACTCCAGGCAAGCTCGAGCCGGCAACCGACGAGCGATCCTCCATCGCGCCCAGGTCACCGGATCATTGGCTGCGTTGCCGAGCCGCCAGAACAAAATGGCGCAGACTCCAACCCAGCAAGAACACAGAGACCATCTGAATGAACCACATGGTGCCGAACAAGGCCACCAGATCGAAGCGGACTTCCATGCCCAGCGTTTGACGGTAGGCGACACCCGACCATGCGCGAAGCGCGGTGAAGACAGCCGCATAGAAGGGTGCCCACCAGAGCCTCCCGCCAATCGCGCCAAGAATGAAGGCCACGAGAGCCCCGACAACGAAGATCGGATCCTGCAGGGAACCCGCAAAGCTGCCGCCAAACATGGCCGAGTAGTAATGAAAGCCTGTCACGACGCCGCCCCCTCAACGCAATGCATCTGCCGCATCGAGGGAAAAACCGCAACCCGGCGGCCTGTGAAGAGTGTCTCGAGCGCGCAACCCTCAGCGCGGCGTGGCGCTCCATCACCGCTCGCACGGGCGGTCTCGAAACACAATTGGCGGGGATGGCGGCCTTCTCTTGCGGCTCTTGAAGCGCCAAGGCGGCATTTGAAATGCGCGACTGCTATTCGAATCGCGCATCGCGATGGCAGTGTGGCCTGAGCGGGTTATCCACAGGCTTGCCGCGATCGATAAACTTGTCCCGATCCGGTTAAGGTCCCGATCACACACCAGGGTCATGATCAGCGTGCGAGGTGTGTAGCGTTTTACCTCGGTCCCGAAAGATAAAGCCCGTTGCCTCAAAGCCCCCCGCCCAGGCAACGGGCTTTTCTCGTGGCCGGTCGCGCCGGAGGCCGCACAGTCGCTTGGATACGCCGGTTAAGCGGACCGGATCACCAGCGGATCACTCCGTGCGATATCGAACCGCAAGAGTGATGTTCGGCGGCGCCACTGCTGTCCTCGCCCCATCCCACGTCCGTCGGCGGTGTCCTTCAGCCATCAGGCGGGTATCGGCCGCGAATTGCGCGGAGGGCGGATCCGGGTGGCTGGCGTCCGTTCAGATCGGAGCAACTGAAGAACGCCAGCCAGGCGGATCGACAGGTCCGCCGCACGACAGATATGGCCGAGTCGTGGGAGTACTGACATGGTGCGATCGCGGAAGGCGGGGCGCAGCCCGCCCGTCACGATGCGACGCCAACCGACGTGACCGGTGCCTTTGCTTCCAGCTGACCGTCGCGATGGTAACGTGGCCCACGAGTTGTCAATTGGACTTATGGCGATGATCGCCGCCTGACCCGTGCTATTTGCTTTGACGCTCAGCCGGTTAGAGTGTCGGGCATTGGATCAGCTTTTTTCTGTGTGTTTGTGTTACGGCGTTCGGTGGGGCGGCCGAAAACGCTATATGGGTTTCAGCAGATTATGAATCCGCCTGCGGAAGCAATGAAGTGCCCATTCGCGAGAATATCGCTGCGAACCTTAGACGGCTATGCAAAGACCATGCCTCGGTAAGCGCGGTATGCCGGGAACTGCGCATCAACCGCACGCAGTTCGAGCGCTACCTGCAAGGGCAGACCGTTCCGAACAAGGCGACGGCCAAGCTCATATGCGACTACTTCCGGATCGACGAAGCTGAACTGTATCAGGATCCTGGCGGTCCGGAAGCCGGTGTTCCGGGCTTGCCCCCGGCTTCCGAAAGCCTGTTCGCGCAATTGATACGGCCGCCGAGCCCATCGATCGCGGGAGGTACCTACTTCACCTACTTCTCGATCCCGGATCGCCCCGATCTCCTCGTTCGGGCCGTCACCTTTGTCCGGCGCGACGCGGAACTAGTTACATTCAGGAGAGTGACCGGTTGGTCCGAACGTCGCGGATCGACATGGGCACGGGCACGCGGCAATCATTACGGCGTAGCGATCGCACGCCTGAACTGGATCTATTTCAGCGGGGTCAATCGCCGGCAGACCGGTGAGCCGTCGCTGATCTCGGTGCAGTGGGCTCCCATCTCCGAACCGGTCCTGATCGGAAAGGCGATGCTGTTGACGGAGTCCGGGCCGGCCTTTGTCTCTGTCATCATGAGGCAGGAAGTTGCCAATATTGGCGCAAGAGAAGCAATTCGAATGGCTCACGTCGTCAGGCTTGATGACCCCGGTGTCGATCAACTGGTCGTCAGCCTTACCAGGGATGGCGTTAAATAGAAAAGCTCAACCCAAGCTTGTTATGCTAAATTCGAATAAGATATTCCAAAAAAGCATATACTTCCGATGCCATACTCCACCTCAGAGTAAAATAAGTTTATAAAGTTTGTACGAAAGCAACAAAAGTCAGCCTAGACGCCCTCGTCTGAAACTCTACTGTAATTTTAATAAACCATTAACTTCTTCAACACTACGTTTCCTTTCGTAGATCCCATTTGGGGGGTCAAGGAAAGGGATGAAAATGGCGAAGAAAGTGAACACCGCTCCGAAGCTGACGATTGCCGCCGGCACGCAAACCGTCTTCTTCTCCCAGGGCATGCACTACAACAAGCGCTGAAATCATGGGGCGTCGACAGCCATCCGCTCGTCGGCGCCCCTTTCTCTTGCAACGGCGTCGAACCAATGAAAATGCGTGCTTCAAAAACGCTGGTTTTCTACCCCGGGCAGGACAAGGTTACTGCTTGCAATTTCCTCACCAAAAACGTGTTTGAATGCAGCTCCGAGGTTGTCGGCCTCCTCGCGTCCTGGGACGAATGGGCATCTCCGGCCGATATCGCCCGCGCCAATGGATGGTCGCGATCCGAGTTGAAGGCTGTCGTTCCGCAATTGGTCGATTTCTCGGCGCTGGTGACAGCCGGCTCGCAACTCGCCGAGCAGGAAGCCCAGTTTTCGGGACAGTGGAGCTGGGGCATCCCGACCGCATTGATGCACTTCTGCGTCCAGGACAGTGAATTCATCACCATCGAGCAATCGGAAGAACGGCAGGTCAAACGCGCCGGCCATACCCCGCAGCCCGAGCTTCTACTCAGGAATCCGCCTGGCGCCATTCGATTGCCGAACGCGTTGGAGGACAACGATCTTCTTGCCCTCATGGCCCAGCGCCGCACCAATCGTACAGCGGGCGCGCCCACCATCACGGCCAAACAGCTCTCGGACTGCCTGTTCGCCGGCCTGGGCATAACCGGGGAGACGACCAACTGCGTCGGTTCGCTGCCGCTCGGCATGACCCCTTCCGGCGGCGCCAGGAACCCATACGAAGCCTATGTTGTCGCGCTGGCGGTGGAGGGGCTGGACCCCGGCGTCTACCACTACTCCGCCGCCGACCACGATCTTGGCCGGATCTCGGCGAACCATCTGCCGAAAATCTCCGAATTGATCGGCGGCCAGGAATGGGCGGATGCGATGCCCTGCCTGATCCTGCTCTGCGCGAAGCTTGATCGCACGATGTGGAAATACGAGGACGCCAATGCCTACCGCGTCGTGCTGATCGAAGCCGGCCATATCGGTCAGAACATCATGCTGGCGGCCACGCGGCATGGCCTGTCGGCGTGTCCCACGGCGGCGTTGTGCCATTCGGCCATCAAGCGCCTGCTCGGCCTGGATCGCCTCACCGACGCGCCAATCTATGCCCTGACCATCGCCGTCCCGGAGAAAGAAGCGCACGCCGCGGGCGGCGCGATCAACTAGCGTATCAGGCCAAGGGTCTTGGCCTGGAAGTAAAGCAAAGAGGCAAGTCAAAGACGCAGTCAAACTGACAGTTCTTGGCATTATACACCGCAAGTACCAGTTGCCAGTAAGCGTTCCTAGAGTTTCACCTAATTGACAGGAGCCACACGTGGCAAATCAATCGTTACGTCAGTCGGAAATCGACAGCCTCCAATACATTGCTACCATGACCAATGAGCTCGTCCAGATGGCGGAGGCGGGCCGTTTCCCAATGATTTCCTATCTGTTGGGCATGGCTTATGCGGAGGCCTTCGACGTTCTTCGCGGCGCGCGGCCGCCTAGGCACTCCAAGTTCGGCAGCGACCCGCTGCATCCGAAGGTGCATTCGAGAGACACTCACGCTCAGCCAAGGAGAGCGTAGCAAAAAATGCGGAGGCCAGTTTCGAACGCGGGGACCGGCTCCATGCCCGGGATGAGCCGCTGGGAGATATTATGCGCGCTGCAAGGCTTGCTGCCGTCACTGAAAACGGCCGTGGCGCGCCTCGACCTTACCCAGATGGCCTATTGGCTTGAGCAGGCGGACGCCGAGTGGCCAAGATTATCAAGGGGCGGCCGAGCGACACCACGGCAATTCCGGCATTGATCGAAACCGGCCCGGACAAGCAGGAAGCGGGTTGCAAAGGCATAGGGGGATACCGCGCATGAACATGATGGCGCCCATCACGGGCATTGATACAGGCGATGTTTTTAGCCGGCTCAGGGACATGATCGGCGGGCGGCCGCAGTCGCCCGACGGCGCACGCGCCGAGGCCCGCCTGCTCGTTTCACGGGCCGTTGCCGATACATGCCATACCGATAACCTGTGGGGCGCGGTGGATGCATTTCACGCCCACTTCGATTTCCTGATGCAGACGATCGACCTCAACGGGGCGGGCGATCCGGGCCTCCGGAGCCTCCGCGCGAAGTGCCGCTTCTACCTGGAGCAGGTCGAAGCGTTGTGCCAGTCGCAGGCCTATCGCTAGACATGCTCTGAACGCGGCAGACGGCCCACCCGTCAAGGCCGTGTTACGCCGCGGGGTGGCGTGCGCGGCTGACGCGCAGCGATCCGGCGCCTCCGCCGTAGGAGCGCTATCGTTGCCAGAACGGCAGCTTGGCGATCTCTTCCTCGGCCTGCCGTCTCGTCAGGCCGATATCGTCGATCAAACGCGGGTTGTCCCTTGCGATCCGCTTGAGGTCCCACCGATGGCGTGTCCGCTCGCGCCAGTGTGCGATCATGCTTCGCAGGGCTGCCAGGGGCCGACGAGTCGATCGCCTTGCAAGCGCTTCCTTACGCGCGGCCTGGCGCGGCGTTGAAGCCAGGATGTTGGTCATGGTAACCTCCATGTGTTCCATGGCCATCGACCTTGGCGATGACGGAGCCGTTTCGCGACGCCGCCATGCTCGCGCATTTCGTCGACGGCTACCGCAAGGCCGGTCTTCCGGAGTGACTTCATGATCTCCCGAACGGCCAGAAGCTTCCGCGCCCGACCTACTCCTCCGAGCGACCAGTGGCGTCACGACCGCGCTCGTATCTGCTGGTGAGCGGAAACGCCGGCAGCCAGGATTCGCGGCGGACGGTCCAGCTTTCGTAGCTTGGCATCAACTGGTCAGGTTCATCCAGCGATCCCAGATGCACTTCGATCTCGTCCCCGGTGCGTGCGAAAACGGACGAGCCGCAGCGGGGACAGAAAAACCGGCCGGCATAGTCGCGCGTTTCACCCTCGATCGTCACCGCATCCTGAGGGAACACGGCGGCAGCGTAAAAAAGCGCGCCATGATGCTTGCGGCAGTCGAGACAGTGACAGATGCCGACCCTGTATGGACGTCCCGACGCCACGATGCGGACGTCGCCACACAGGCAACCACCGGTAAATCGCTCCATGCTGCGTCTCCTCTGAAATCAAGCGACCGGAATGGCTACGACGGATGGCACCGTCATGGCAAACGCCGGATGCACGTCGAGAGCGCGCTACCTGGATATGCGGCCAGACCTAGAATTTTTGTCTTGCTTGGAGGAGACCGACTACGAAGTCTGTTGCGGACGACAAGGGCCCGCACCCGTTGCGCGAAGACCTGTTGTCGGCGGTCTAGTCTAGAAATGCTTTCTGGCGAGGGGCCGCTTCAACGCAAAGCGGGCGAGATTGCCGAGTGTCCTCGCAACCGGCATCTCTTGCAGTCCCGCCGCCGCACCTTTGGCCGTGGCATCCTTTCGAAAGCGGGCCGACCAATCTTCCGTCAGGCTGTCTCGCTGAATCCGCAGTTCCGACACCGGCGTAGCTCCCGCGGCCGGAACATCCATGAAACCCGCCACTGCTTCGATATAAGGCTGCGGGTCGTGCAGCAGATCTTCATAATAGAACTGCCTGAAATCCAGTTCCGAAAGTTTCAGATAGGCCTTCCAGAAGGCGTAGCTCTGTTCAATCTGAAAGTACGCCTGGCAAATCTCGGCAAAGTCGTATGGAAGGGGTTGTTCACGACCTTGGTCGCGAGAGGTCCACAGCCCTGACATCCTGGCCCGATAAAACGAAATCGCCTGCCGGACCCGGTCTCTTCGCTCCAGCACGATGATACCCAGCTCATGCTTCTTTCGAATTTCGAACAGGAAATCCTTTCCGAATTTCTCCTTCGACCAGTGCAGATGTCTTGGGAACAGCTTGACCGCGAAGCGCCCGTTTTCAGTCGATGCTTTCTGAATGAATGTTCTTTCCAGTGCGTCGTATTCGACGGGATCGAACCCCAGGTAAACCGGATCGAGCCATTCTTCCGATATGCCCATCAGGCCTGTCGAGGTCGTCAGGCTTCCCAGCCAATTCGACCCGCTTCTTCCTTCGCTTAGAATCGCAACGCCCCGCAAAAGGTCCTTCGCCTCCCCACGCCCCTAGCCCAATTTCGCGATAATGCGGCCATCGGCGGATTGTTCCGCATTTTTGGAAATGTCTGGGCGAGGGAAATCACGGACCGCGAAATGGCCAATGTCGCAATCGGACGCGGAGCACACCGAGCCCCGATGCCACCTAGTTGCGAAGATTGAACACGAAAGGTGCGAGGATGCTCGTGCCCACTTTCTCGGGTGGCGGCGCCGGCACCGTGGCGCCCTGAAGAGCCGACAGCGCGGCGCGATCGAGGTCGTCACTGCCAGATGAGCGGGAGAGCCTGGCGGTGAGGACCCGGCCAGATCCGTCGACCGTAAATGTCACATATGGGTTGCCCTCCACGCGCCGCGCGCTCGCCGCTCTCGGATAGCGCGTATGCCGCTTGATCCAGGCTCCCAGACGGGAGTTCCATCTGCTGTCGTCACCGGATCTCGTTGCCGCCTCGGCCGACTTCGGCGCGGCTGTCTTGGCTGAGGACTTCACATCCACGCTCGCGGTGACGACGGTTTTCGACGGCGCTGCCTTTTCCTTTTTCTGCCGGGGCTTGGGCTTGTCGACGGGCTTCTTCGCCTTGGCTTCAACCGGCTTCTTTTTCTCGACGGGCGTCTCGACCGGTCTTTGCCGCGGTAAGGGAACGACAACGTCAGGCGCCAGGGCCGGGACGATGTCGGGGACGACCTCGTCCAGCGGCTTCTGATCGGTCGGCTCGGTCATGGCCGGCTGGGCCGGCTCCACCGGCTCGGACGGAGCGGCCTCCGCCTCCTCGGGCACCGGCTCCGGCGAGGGGTCCGTGACAGGCTCCGCCTTGGTGACCGTCTCCAGCGTTTCCGTCGACTCCGTCTGGTCTGGCGGGGTCGGATCCAGCATCGCCGCCTGTTCCTCGGTGGCTGGCGCAACCATCATGGGGGCCATGTCGATCACCATCGCCGGCGGAGGACCTCCGTCCGACGCGTTGGCGTCACTCCATCCCTGGACCCCATAGGCGATCGCTACATGCGCACCGAGAACAAGCGCGGCGGCAGCCGTCCACAAGCCCAGGTCGCGCCAACCAAAGCACGACAGCTGAACCGAAGGGGCCGCCGACTGCTTGGTCATGGCACGACCGCTCCCCTTGGCGTCGGCGCCCCGGCACCGGTGGATGGCATGGTCTCCAGGCCGACCAGCGCGATTTTCAGATAGCCGGCGCCGCGCAGGAGGTTCATCGCCTCCATCAGGTCGCCATAAGCGACCGCCTTGTCGGCGCGCAGGAAGATGCGCGTCTGCTTGTCGCCCTTGGTTCTGCCGTCGAGGGTGGCGGCAAAGCCCGCGCGCGGCACGGTGTCGTTGCCGATCGCCAGGGTGAGATCGTCCTTCAGCGTCAGGAACAACGGCGTCTCGGGGCGGGGCGCCGGCGTCGCGGTGGAGCCCGGCAGGTCGACATTGATGTCGACCGTCGCCAGGGGTGCGGCGACCATGAAGATGATGAGCAGCACCAGGATGACGTCGATGAACGGAGTGACGTTGATCTCGTGATTTTCCTCGAGGTCGCCGTCCAGGTTCTCGCGTATTCTACTTGCCATCGCGCCGCTCCGTCATTCCGCCGCCATGGCGCTCAACGGGGGAACCGTGCGGAAATCCAGGTCCCGGCTGACCAGCCGTTCGACACCGGCCGAAGCATCGGCCAGGATCTGCCGGTAGCCGGCTATGGAGCGCGCGAAGACGTTGTAGATCACCACCGCCGGGATGGCGGCGACCAGCCCCATGGCGGTGGCGAGCAGCGCCTCGGCGATGCCGGGCGCGACGACGGCGAGGTTCGTGGTCTGCGCCTGTGAAATACCGATGAAGGCGTTCATGATGCCCCACACGGTGCCGAACAGGCCGACGAAAGGCGCGGTCGACCCGATCGTCGCCAGCACGCCGGTGCCTCGCGACATGCGCCGCGACGCCGCCGCCTCGATGCGCGACAACCGCGACGCGACCCGCTCCTTCAGCCCGTCTCCGGAGACATGGTCGAGCGCGCCGGCCGAAAGCGCTGCCTCTTCCTCGGCCGCCCGCACCAGCAAGGCGCCCGGTCCGCGGTTGTGGCCAAGCGCACGTCCGGCCTGCGTCAGCGTCGCGGCGTCGCCGATGGCCCGCGCGGCGCGCCGGGCGCGCAGCTTGCCACCAAGAATCTCCAGCGACTTGGCCACCCATATCGTCCAGGTGACGAGGGAGGCAAACGCCAGGCCAAGCATCACCCCTTTCACCACGATGTCGGCGGCCATGAACATGCCCCATGGCGACAGATCGTGCGGCAAGGCCAGTGACGTCGCCGGGTGGCCGGTCATGGGAGTGTCGATGGCGGTGGCATTCGCGGGCATCTGGACCGGCGCGGCCGTGGCTGGCGCTCCATTCGCGGGAGCGACGGAGGCCGGGTTGGATGTTGCTGGGGCGGCCGGGGCGGCCGGTGCGACAGGGGCCGGCGTCTCGACGACAGGAGGGTTGCTCACCGGCTGTTCTTGGGCCGAAACACCACCGGCCGACAGGAACGCGGATGCCACCAGTCCGGCGAACAGACCAATTCTCGACAAGATTCTCGTCCTCATTCTCGCAGCGGCGTGCCGCTCCCTATTTCGCGCAACCCTATGCAAATCCAGTCACTGCACATAGCCTACCGGCTTGCCGGTGATTGGATGCGCGAACACGCCCATCTCCACGCCGAAAATGCTATTGAGCACATCGCCTTGCATGATCTGGTCCGGCGTGCCCCGCGTCAGCAGCTTGCCGTCCTTCAACGCGATCAGTTCGTCGCAATAGCGCGCCGCCATGTTGGGGTCATGCAGGACAACGACGACGCAGAGGTCGCGCTTGCGGCTGAGATCCTTGACGAGGGCCAGAACCTCGACCTGATGGGCGATGTCGAGCGCCGAAATCGGCTCGTCGAGCAGCATGACGCCGGCATTCTGCGCCACCAGCATGGCCAGCCAGGCGCGCTGGCGCTCACCACCGGACAGTTCGTCCACCAACCGGTCGGCAAAACCCTCCATGTCGGTTAGAACAAGCGCCTCCTCGACATGCCGCCTGTCCTCGCCACGGAACCGGCCAAGCGCCCCATGCCAAGGGTAGCGCCCGAGTGTCGCCAGTTCGCGCACGGTAAGACCGGTCGCAGCCGGCGTCGCCTGCGGCAGATAGGCCAGCGCGCGGGCAAGTTCTCGCGCGCCCCACTGCGCCAGCGGCCGCCGGGCGAAGGTGATGGCGCCCGAGCTTGCCGGCTGCTGGCGCGCCAGCAGCTTGATCAGCGTCGACTTGCCCGAGCCATTGTGGCCGATCAGCCCGTAGACGCGCGCTCGTTCCAGTTCGAGCGAGACAGGGCCGAGCAATGTTCGCTCGCCGGCGGCGAAACGCACCGCGTCGATGTGGAAGGCTGTCTCGGCATGAATTCCAGCCACGGTCCTGGTCTCTCTCCTGCACGGCCCCTTGGTCCAGCGATCTGGCTTTCGGCGGCCGATGCCGGTTGACTATGAAACATGACCTTACTAGTCAACATTTAGATGAGTTTTTGAATCAACAAATTTTTGGCACAGCCGCTGCACGTCGAAATTCCGCGGGCAGTGGGATGTACCGAAAAGGCCCTGGCATATTGCGGCCAGGGGGTCCGCGCCCGTAAGCAGAGCCACCGTCGGGGCGCCGCCTGCCCCCGCGCCTCACATCGATGAAAGTCTCCGGTTCGCTCGATGATCAGACGTTTCCTCTCCTATTACGCACCCTGGAAGGGGCTGTTCGCGCTCGACTTTTCCTGCGCCGTGATTGCCGGCCTGCTCGAACTCGGCTTTCCGATGGCGGTCCGCTCCTTCGTCGACCATCTTCTGCCGCGCCAGGACTGGACGCTCATCATCATCGCTTCGGTCGGCCTGCTGGTGATCTATATGCTCAACACGGCGCTGATGGCGGTGGTCACCTATTGGGGCCATATGCTCGGCATCAACATCGAGACCGAGATGCGGCGAAAGAGCTTCGACCATCTGCAGAAGCTCTCCTTCCGCTTCTACGACAACCACAAGACCGGCCATCTCGTCGGCCGCGTGACCAAGGACCTGGAGGAGATCGGCGAGATCGCCCATCACGGCCCCGAGGACCTGTTCATCGCCATCATGACCTTCGCCGGCGCCTTCGTGCTGATGTTCACGGTCAACATGCATCTGGCGCTGGTCACGGCGGTCATCGTGCCTGTCATCGCGTGGGTGACCATGCGCTATGGCGACCGCATGGAGCGCAACTGGCAGGCGCTTTACGGCCGGGTCGGCGATTTCAATGTCCGCATCGAGGAGAATGTCGGCGGCATGCGCGTGGTCCAGGCCTTCGCCAATGAAGAGCATGAGCGCACGCTGTTCGCCGGTGACAACCAGCGCTACCGGCAGACCAAGCTCGATGCCTACCGCATCATGGCCGCCAGCAATTCGCTGAACTACATGGGCATCAGGCTGATCCAGCTCGTGGTCATGCTCGCCGGCAGCTATCTGGTCATCACCGGAGGCCTCAGCAATGGCGGCTTCGTCGGTTTCCTGCTTTTGGTCGGCGTCTTCGTGCGGCCTATCGAGAAGATCAATTCGGTGATCGAAACCTATCCCAAGGGCATTGCCGGCTTCCGGCGCTACACGGAGCTTCTGGACACCGAACCCGATATTGCCGACCGACCCGGCGCCAAGGCTGCCGGCAATCTCAAGGGTGACATCGAGTATCGCGATGTCGGCTTCGGCTATGGCGACGGCAAGCCTGTTCTGAAGGGTATCGACCTGACCATCCACGCCGGCGAGACAATAGCCTTCGTCGGTCCGTCCGGCGCCGGCAAGACCACGCTCTGCTCGCTGCTGCCGCGCTTCTACGAGGTGGATGCCGGTGCGATCAGCATAGACGGCATCGACATCCGCGACATGACGCTGGCCTCGCTGCGCGGCCAGATCGGCATCGTCCAGCAGGATGTTTTCCTGTTTGGCGGTTCGGTCCGCGAAAACATCGCCTATGGCCGTCTTGGCGCCTCCGACGAGGCGATCGCCGACGCGGCGCGGCGGGCCCAGCTCGACGGCATGATCGCCGGGCTGCCCGCCGGCTACGACACCATCATCGGCGAACGCGGCGTCAAGCTTTCAGGCGGCCAGAAACAGCGCCTGGCGATCGCGCGCATGTTCCTGAAGAACCCGCCGATCCTGATCCTCGACGAGGCGACATCCGCGCTCGACACGCAGACGGAACGGGAAATCCAGAAGGCGCTGGCAGCGCTCGCCAAGGGGCGCACCACGCTGGTCATCGCTCATCGCCTGGCGACGATCCGCGGCGCCGACCGCATCGTCGTCGTGTCTGAGTCGGGGATTCTCGAGCAGGGTTCGCACAGTGAACTGCTCCGCGCCGATGGCATCTACCGTCGGCTGCATGACGCCCAGCATCTTGCGCCTTCACATTGATCCCGGACAGGCGTGCTTCAGGGGCCGTCAAGCCGCCGATCCACCCGTGCCACGAGCGGGCACAACGCCGGTTACCGGGAGCATCCCTGAAAAGGCCGGCTCAGATTGCTGAATGCCTCTCCTGCGACAGGCGAGGTACAAACGTGGCCGGCTGCGCGACATCGGTTTCGCGGCGGGCAAGGCTGTTGCGCACCAGCGCGATCGTTTCGCGGCCGGCGGTTGCGATCTGGCGCGGCCTGTCGACGCCCACCACCATGAATTCGGTGATCCCAAGCGCTGTATAGGGAAGCAGCGACAGCGCGGCGCGCGCGGGAGGCCCGGAGAGATCGACAGCCCTGTGCCCAGGCTCGGATGCACCGTCCTCGGGCTGAATGCTGATGGGAAGCGCGAAGCTCAGCTTGCCGACGCGCCCATGCTCGGCCGCGGCGCTGCGCACCCGCTCCATCAGGTGCCGGACCTCGTCCAGCGGCCCGGGCGTCAGCTCGAAGACATCGGCATGCCGGCCCGCCACCCTGAGCGCCGTTCCGGACTGTCCGCCCATCCGAATACTGATACCGGCGCCTTGCGGCTCCTTGCGCGGCACATAGCCACCCTTGATGCTGTAGAAGGTACCTTCGTGGTCGAAGGGATTTTCGTTCGACCACAGCCGCTTCAGCAGCACCAGATATTCGTCGGTCCGCTGCCAGACGACGGTGTGCCCGACCGGCCTTGCGTCGGCATCGTCGTCATTCAGCGGCTCACTGAGCATCCGCAGCGACAGGCGTCCGCCGCTTTTCGCGGCGATGGACGCCAGCTGTCGCGCCGCCACCGTTGGATCGACCACGCCCGCCCAATGCGTCAGCACGACCTCCAGCGACGAGGTGCGATCCAGCACCTGTGCGGCAAGATCCATGTTGGTCAGCAGCCCGGCCTGGTCGTCGACGACAATCCTCCGGAACCCGACATCCTCGATCAGCGACAGCTTCGTCGCGGTTTCCGCGAAATCGTAGAAGAAGGGCACGTTTGAACTCGTGCCGGCGGGCTGAACTTTTCCGGGAACATGCGTGAACTCGATCGGCATTGCCATCTCCATCACGTTGGAACCATTGTTGCGCGACGAATGGTACGCATCAAATCACGACAGGCACGCAGCAGCGTGCCCGGGATTCGGTTCATTCAAACTCCAAATTGCCTGAAAGCGGCGGACGCTACCCTTGGCTCCGAGCCCTGCGACTCACGGAATGATGCCCAGGACAACGGCACCGGTAAAGACGAACGCGAGGGCAAAGACGATGTACGCAAAAGCTCCGGCATAGGCCGGGCGGAAGGTCTGGGCATTGGCCAGCCTCTGGCCGCCGCGATCAGTCTGAGCGTTCTGGATATAGGACATAACGACCTCCGTCTCGACAATTAATCTATAAAACTGGTAGACTTTGTCGATTGCTATTTTTTGCCCATTGTTAGAATGATCTTCTACAAAATTTTGAGATTATGGTAATTCATACTAGGCCCCCGCCGGAAAAGCCGGCCTCACGCGGCGCAAAAGCCAGTCGCATCATCGGCTTGCCAGGGTTTCGGGTACCGCGAGGTCAGCGGCCGGTCAGCAGATGCTTGATGAAAAGGTTGAACAGTTCCGTCTGGCTGGAAATGTCGAGCTTGGCATAGATGTGCTTGCGATGGATCTTCACCGTGCCCTCGGCGATCTCAAGGATCCTGCCGATCGACACCGAGGAATGGCCGCGCAGGATAAGGCTGACGATGCCTTGCTCGCGACGTGTCAGGCGAGACGGCGCGAAGGTTTCGAATGCCTGCTCGACATCCTGGCCAGCGGGCTTGTGCGCGGGTTCGCTGTCCGACCCGGCTGGCGCCAGATGCTCCCAATGCCGTTGCGCCAGGCTCGTCACCATGGGCGCCGTCTGCCGCAACCGCTCAAAGTCCTCGTCGCAGAAGGCCGGGCTGGCATTCGCCCGCAACAGGGAATAGGCGAGATAGAAGCTGCCCTGGACTGGGACGAGGAAGACGATCTCTTCGGCCAGCGTGCCCGACTGCATCGAAATGCATGGATGCACGTCGGGCGAATTGTAGTACTCGCCCTCGAAGAAAGCGTCGGGCGCCAGGTCGGCCAGGCGGTGCAGCCCCTGCGGCGTGCGCCGCGCGCAGGCCGAATAAACGGCATCGAGAAGATAGGTGCCGTTGAGATAATTGGCCATGATCTGGCTCGAGGACACCGCGCCAAGCCCGTCATGCAGGAACATCGGCCGGTTGCGGCCAGGATAGGCAAACACGCAGCTGAGATCGAACGGCGCCACTCCCCGCAACGCGGCGTCGAGCCTCTCGGCAAATCCCTGTTTTCCGATCAGCGACACCAGCTGCGGCAACGCCTCGTGCCAGTCCGCCAGCGCCGACATCCGTTCCATCCCGCCTCCCCCGCCTTCGCATCCTGCACCCGGCGCTGAGCGCCCGACATATCTCCTTGGGGATATATACGCGGATGACCGGCTCCTGAACTATCCCCCGGTCGCAAGGGGCGAAGCGGACAGGCTTTGCCGCAACGAAGGGGAACAGCGATGACAGAGCAAGCCATGGACCGCGGGACGGGCGGCGTCACCTACCAGACCGTCGACAAGCAGTATTTCGAACAGCGTCAGTTGCAGCGTCATGCCGGCCTGTTCTCGCTGTGGATGATGGGGGTCGGCGCGGTGGTGGCCGGCGAATATTCCGGCTGGAACATCGGCCTGGCGCAAGGCGGCTTCGGCGGCATGCTGCTGGCCGCGCTGATCATCGGCTTCATGTACATTTGCCTCTGCTGTTCGATCGGTGAGATGAGCGCGGCGTTGCCGCATACGGGCGGCGCCTATTCCTTCTCGCGCACCGCGCTCGGCCCCTGGGGCGGCTTCACCACCGGGCTTGCCGAGAACATCGAGTTCGTGCTGGCACCGGCCGCCAACATGTTCTTCATGAGTTCATACCTCGCCGCGATCTTCGGCACGCCGCAAAGCGCGCTGCCGCTCTGGTGGGTGGCCGGCTATGTCGTCATGCTAGGCCTGTCGCTGCGCGGCCTCGAACTGTCGATGAAGGTGGTGATCTACATCACCGTGGCGGCGATCGCCGTGCTTCTGTTCTTCTTCGTCGTCGCCATCCCGCATGTCGACTTCTTCAGATACGCGCTGAACATCGGAGCCGCGGCGGATGGTCCGGCCGCGCTGGCCGATGGCAACGGCCCCTGGCTGCCCTTCGGCTTTACCGGCGTCATGCTGGCCCTGCCCTTTGGCGTCTACATGTTCCTGGCCGTGGAACAACTGCCGCTGACGGCGGAAGAAGCGAAGAACCCAACCCGCGACATGCCGCGCGCACTCATCCTGTCGATCGTGACGCTGATCGCGCTGGCGCTCGGCGTGCTGTTCTTCAGCGCCTCGATCCCGCACGGCGCGCATGCGATGGGCTCTTCCGGCGAGCCGCTGCTCGACGGTTTCCGCACCATCTTCGGCGACGGCTGGGCCAAGCTTCTGGCTTCGGTCGCGGTGCTAGGCCTTGCCGCCAGCTTCTTCGCCGGCAGTTTTGCCTCGGGCCGCAACATCTATTCGCTGTCGCGCGCCGGTTACCTGCCCACGTCGCTTTCGGTGACCGGCGCCCGTACCAAGACACCCAACAGGGCGCTCGCCACCGGCTCGGCCATGGCGTTATCGATGCTGCTGGTGGTCTGGTATCTCGGTGGCGAGAACAATGTCGCCTTCATGGGCGGCTTCCTGGTCTCGATGATCGTGTTCGCCGGCATGGTCTCCTACATCCTGCAAAGCATCGCATACCTGCGCCTGCGCACCCTCTATGCCTCGATTGCGCGGCCCTTCGTGAGCCCGCTCGGCCGGTTCGGCGCCTATGCAACGATCCTGATCTGCATCGTCACGCTCGCCTACCAGTTCTTCGATCCGCTCTATCGCTGGGCGGCGATCGCGGCGGCGGTCTGGTACGCGATCGGCCTGGCCTACTTCGGCTTCTATCGCCGCCACCGCCTTGTGCTGTCGCCGGAAGAGGAATTCGCCGTGTCCGGTGGCGCGCTTGGCCATCCCGAGCGTCGGGGATAGCATTGGTTCTACCAGCACATTTGAAATCACCAGGCAGGACACGGGAGTAAAACATGGGCACAAGACTGGCTGGCAAGGTCGCTATCATTTCGGGCGGCGCGACGGGGATGGGAGGCGCAGCCTCGGAGTTGTTCGCGGCCGAGGGCGCCAAGGTGGCGATCATCGACCGTAATGGGGAAGCGGCGGCGGCCACGGCGGCGGCGATCCGCGCGCGCGGCCATGTCGCCGAGCATTTTGTCGCCGACGTGTCCGACGAAGCCCAGGTCGAGGCCGCGGTGAAAGGGGCGACTGAAAAGCTCGGTCCGGTCACGGTACTGTTCAACCATGCCGGCACCATCGTGATAAAACCGTTCCTGGAGACGACGGTGCAGGAATGGGACTGGCTGCATGCCGTCAATGTGCGCTCGATGTTCCTGATGACGCGCGCCGTGCTGCCCGGCATGATAGCGGCGGGCGGCGGCTCGATCGTCTGCACCTCGTCGATCTCTGCGGTGGCGGCGACGCCGATGGAGGTGCTCTACGACACCACCAAGGGCGCCTGCCACATGTTCGCGCGCGCCATTGCCGTGGAATTCCGCGACCGCAACATACGCTGCAACGCGGTCTGCCCAGGCTTCATCCGCACGCCACACGGACTGCGCGAAGTCGCCGATCTCGGCAGGCTGGGCGTCGATGTGTCAGACGCGGCACTTGCCGCGCAGCAGGGCCGGATCGGCGAGCCGGAGGAGGTTGCGAAGGCGGCACTGTATCTGGCCAGCGACGAGGCCAGCTTCGTCAATGGCGCGCATCTGTTCGTGGACAATGGCTTTACCGCGATGTGACCGGACAAGCTTGTCGGGACACTACCCGCGCTTGATCAGCGCCATCGCGAGCCGCCACTCCTTTGATGGCACGGCTGCTCCGCTGTCTTGTTACCCGGCTAACAGGTGCTTCGCTCAAGCCCGTTCGAGCGCGATGGCAATCCCCTGCCCGACGCCGATGCACATGGTGGCCAGCGCGTAGCGAGCCCCGCGCTCACGCAGCTCAAGCGCTGCCGTGCCGGATATGCGGGCGCCGGACATGCCCAGCGGGTGGCCGAGCGCGATGGCGCCGCCATTTGGGTTGACGTGCCCGGCATCCTCCGCGATGCCGAGCTGGCGCAGCACGGCGATGCCTTGCGAGGCGAAGGCTTCGTTGAGCTCGATGACGTCGAACTCTTTTGGCGTCAGGCCGAGCCGCGCGCACAGTTTCCGCGTTGCCGGCGCCGGGCCGATGCCCATGATGCGCGGCTCGACACCGGCGGCGGCCCCGCCGAGGATGCGGGCGATCGGCGTCAGGCCGTACTTCTTGACGGCCGCTTCCGAGGCGACGATCAGCGCCGCCGCCCCGTCATTGACGCCGGATGCATTGCCGGCCGTCACCGTGCCGCCCTGTCGGAACGGCGTCGGCAATTTGGCCAGCGCCTCGACCGTTGTGCCGGCACGGGGATGCTCGTCCTTCGAGACCACAACGGCTTCGCCCTTGCGCTGCGGGATCGTCACCGGCGTGATCTCCTTGGCCAGCCGGCCACTGGCCTGCGCCGCGACCGCCTTGTCCTGGCTGCGCACGGCAAAGGCGTCCTGGTCGGCGCGCGCCACGGAAAAGTCCTCGGCGACGTTCTCGCCGGTCTCCGGCATCGAATCGACGCCGTACTGCTTCTTCATCAGCGGGTTGACGAAACGCCAGCCGATGGTGGTGTCATGGATCTCGGCATTGCGTGAGAAAGCAGTGTCGGCCTTGGGCAGGACGAAGGGCGCCCGGCTCATCGATTCGACGCCGCCGGCAATCATCAGCTCCGCCTCGCCGGCCTTGATGGCGCGCGCCGCCATGGTCAGCGCATCCATGCCGGAGCCGCAAAGACGGTTGACGGTCGAGCCCGGAATCTCCTTCGGCAGGCCAGCCAGCAACAGCGCCATCCTGGCCACATTGCGGTTGTCCTCGCCGGCCTGGTTGGCGCAGCCATAGACGAGATCATCTACCGCTTGCCAGTCAACGCCGGCATTGCGCTCGACCAGCGCCTTCAGCGGGATGGCGCCGAGATCGTCGGCCCGCACGGAAGACAGTGAGCCACCAAAGCGGCCGATAGGCGTGCGGATGTAGTCGCAGATATAGGCTTCGGCCATTAGGCAGCTTTCTCTTTTCCGGTTCCTTCATGCGCTGCCTTGGTTCGTGCCTGCAGGTCGCGCAATGTCTTGAGTTCGAGTTCGCTTGGCGCCGGTGTTTCGTCAAGCGCCTCCGCGAACTTTACCGCCCAGCCACAGGTCTCCTGCACCTGCTGGCGCGAGACGCCCGGATGCAACGACACGACGGTGAATTCCTTGGTCACCGGGTCCGGCTTCCAGATGGCGAGATCGGTGATCAGCAGCGTCGGGCCGGCGGTGTCGATGCCCAGGCGCTTGCGATGATCGCCACCATTGCCATGGCCGAAGGAGGTGAAGAAGTCGATCTTCTCGACCATGCCGCGCCTGGTCTGCGCCATGGTGATGTAGACCTCCTTTGACGAGGTCGCGATCTCCGGGGCGCCGCCGCCGCCGGGCAGCCTTGTCTTGGGATGGAAATAGTCGCCGATGACCGTGGTGTTGATGTTGCCGAACTTGTCGAGCTGCGCCGCACCGAGAAAGCCGATCGAGATCCGGCCGCCCTGCAGCCAGTAGCGAAACATTTCCGGCACCGCGACCGTAGTGACGGCGGTTTCGCACAGGTCGCCATCACCAATCGACAGCGGCAGGACGTCGGGAGCGGTGCCGATCGTGCCGCTCTCATAGATCAAGGTGATGTCCGGCGCATGCGTCAGCCGCGCCACATTGCAGGCGGCCGACGGGGCACCGATGCCAACGAAGCAGACATCGTCATTCCCGAGTGCGCGGCTGGCGGCGATCGTCATCATCTCGTTGGCGGTGAAGCCCAGATTGTCGCTCATGCCGCTTTCCTCAGATGCTCGACTCTATCCGCGAAATCGTCGGCGCTCTTTTCGATGACGTTTGCCTGCATCCACGACTGGAATTTTTCACGGTCGGCGGCGATCCCGTCCCACTCCAGATACGCGGCGTTGTCACGCGCATAATAGCCATGCGCGTAGGATGGATGCGACCCGCCGGGCACGACGGATATCGCTGCTATCGTCCAGCGCGGCAGCACGGTCAAATTGGGATGCAGATCGTCGAAATTGTCGACCACCTCCTCCACCGTCACCACCGCCCTCTTGGCTGCCAGCACCGCTTCCTTCTGGATGCCGATGATGCCCTCGACCAGCACATTGCCTTTCCGATCGGCCTTCTGCGCATGGATGAAGGTGACGTCAGGCCGGATCGAGGGAACGGCCGCCAGCACCTCGCCGGTGAATGGACAGGTGACCGACTTGATGTTCGGGTTGACCACTGCCAGACCTGCGCCGCGATAGCCCCGGAACACGGCGCAAGGCAGGCCGGCCGCGCCCGCCTCATAGGCATTGGCCATGCCGGCATGGCTGTGCTCCTCGATCTCGATCGCCCGCGGAAAGCCGTTCTCGATGGCGTCGCGGGCACGTCGCAGCAGGCCGACGCCAGGATTGCCGACATAGGAGAAGACGATCTTCTTGGCCATGCCCATGCCGATCATCTGGTCGTAGATCAGGTCAGGCGTCATGCGGACCAGGGTCAGGTCGCGAAACCCCTGGCGGATCGCCTCATGCGCCGCCGCCGTCGGGATCAGATGGGTGAAGCCCTCGAAGGCGACAGTGTCGCCACTGTTCAGGTTCTCGGCAACGGCATCTTTGAGCGGCAGGAACTTGACCATCCAACATGCTCCGGGATCCAAAATGTTCGTATTGCGCACATATGTTTTATATGCGATACTTTTTACATCGAATGAAAGCGCCGAGTCAATCCGGACGACGATGCCGTTCCGAGGTGGTGAGATGGACGAAGAAGCCGCTTCCCGTGATCATGTCGGCTCGCTCGAGCGCGGTCTTTCTGTCATGGAGATCCTGGCCCGGCATCCCATGGGCATGACGCTGACCGAAATGGCCGAGCAAGCCGGCCTGACACGCGCCGGCGCCCGCCGCTTCCTGCTGACGCTTGTCGCCACCGGCTACGCCACCCAAAATGGACGTGTGTTCTCGCTGTCGCCACGCCTGCTGACCGTTGCCCGCACCTGGCTCGGAGGCGGCTCGCTGTGGAGCTTCGCCGCACCCATCATGCGGGCGGTGGCAACCCAATTGAACGAGGCCTGCTCGGCGGCGATCCTGTCGGGTCAGGACGTCGTCTATGTCGCCCGCATTCCCGGCCGCCGCATCCTCAGTGTCTCGCTCGATGTCGGCACCAGGCTGCCGGCATACTGCACCTCGATGGGACGCGTGCTGCTGGCTGGGTTGACGCCCCAGGAATTGAAACCATTTCTCGGCCAGGCGACGATCGAGAGACGAACCCCGAAGACGATCACCGACATCGGTCTGCTGGCCGAGGCCATCGGCAAGGCGAAGACGGACGGCTTTGCCATCGTCGACGAGGAGCTGGAACTCGGCCTGCGCTCGATCGCCGTGCCGATCCGCGACCGCGCCGAACGCACGGTGGCGGCAATCAATGTCTCGACCCAGTCGGCGCGCTTTTCAGTCGCCGAGATGGAACGGGAAATCCTGCCGGCCCTGCTTGGCGCGAGGCAGCGCATCGAGGATTTCTTTGTGGTTTAATCAAATGCCCCGAAACCTTTCAACGCCGGCGCTGCCCCTCATTGTCCTGCGGGACATTTCTCCCCGTATAGTGACGGGGAGAAAGTAGCTGGCCGCAACGCCGGCGTTTTATCTACGCTGATGATTGGCGAAAGAAGCGACGAGCGGCCCTCTCCCCGTCTCTATACGGGGAGTTGAGGAATGGTCCGCTTGCGGACGAAAAGCCAATTGCTTGGCTTTCGAATGACGAAAGCAGGCAGGTGAGGGGCAGCGCGAACGTCCGCAATTGCCTCTAATCAATGCTTTATGCGGTCCCGCATTGCGTACCACAACATTCCCAGCACATAGAGCGGCCCGCGCAGCGCCGTGCCGCCCGGGAACGGCATCGGCGTCAGTGTCGAGAACAGATCGAGCCGTGACGCATCGCCCGTGATCGCTTCGGCCAAGAGCTTGCCCGACAGCGTCGACAGGATGACGCCCTTGCCGGAATAGCCATGCGCGAAATAGACCTCGCCATAGTGACCGACATGCGGCAGCCGCGACGTCGTCACCGAAACCAGCCCGCCCCATGCATGATCGATGCGGCAGCCCTTGAGCTGCGGAAAAGTGGCTTCCATGTGCGGCCGCACGAAGCCGGCGATATCAGCCGGCGGCGACGGCGTGTAGCGCTCGCCGCCGCCGAACAGCAGTCGGCCGTCCGCCGACATACGGTAATAGTTCACCACGAAGCGGGTGTCGGACACCGCGACATTGGCCGGGATGACATTGCGCTTGCCCTCCAGAGGCTCGGTGGCGACGATATAGTTGCCGACCGGCATGATGCGGCTGTTGACGCGCGGCTCCAGCCCATGGAGCAGCGCATCGCCCGCCAGCACGACATGCTTCGCCCGGACCGATCCCTTGGCCGTCGACACCCGGATGGACGGTTCGCGCTCCAGTTTTACCGCCACCGAATTCTCGTGGATGACGACGCCGGCGGCCACTGCCGCGCGGGCAAGGCCGAGCGTGTAATTGAGCGGATGCATGTGGCCGCCAAGCGGCTCGTACATCGCTCCATGATAGGGCGTGTCGACCTTGGCCCGGGCATCCGCCGCCGACAGGATCTCGACGTCCCGAAATCTCATCACGCTCTCGAGGCATTTGGCCTCGTCTTCCAGATCCTCGAGATCGGAGCCGTTGACCGCGCCGACCAGATGACCGGTCAGCCTCAGGTCGCAATCTATGGCATGGCGCTCGATGATATCGAGCACCAGGCCGCGTGCCTCGAAGGCAAGATCGAACAGCGCCTTCGCCCGTTCGGGCCCGTAGAGCTTGACCAGCCCCTTCGCGCCCTTGCGCAGGCCGGGGATCATCTGGCCGCCATTGCGGCCCGATGCGCCCCAGCCGATCTTGCCGCCTTCGAGCAGCACCACCTTCAGGCCGCGCTGGGCGGCGTGGAGGGCGGCGGACAGGCCGGTGCAGCCGCCACCGACCACCACCAGATCGGCGTCGACATCGCCGACGAGCGGCGGATGGTCTGGCGCCGGATTGGCGGTGGCGACATAATAGGATTTGCCGATATCGAGACCGGAATTGAAGCCTGTCGAGGGTGCCATTGTCACACCTTCAGCAGCAGGTGGTCGCGTTCCCAGCTCGTCACCACGCCCTGGAACAGGTCGAGCTCGACACTCTTGACGCGCAGGTAGGTCTGGAAGAAATCCTCGCCGAGCAGTTGTCGCACGGGTTCGCAAGCCTCGAACCGATCCAGCGCCTCCTCCATGGTCTTCGGCAGCGTGCTCTTGATCTTGTAGGCATTGCCCGACGCCTCGGCCGAGCGCGCCAGTTTCTGCTCGACCCCGAGATAGCCAGCGAGCAACGAAGCGGCGATCGCCAGATAGGGATTGCAATCGGCGCCCGGCAAGCGGTTCTCGACGCGCCGCGCGGCGCGCCCGCCGGCGGGAACACGCAGGCCGCAGGAACGGTTGTCGTGCGACCATTCGATGTTGGCCGGCGCGCTGTGGTTGGGCCTTATTCGACGGAACGAGTTCACGTTCGGCGCGAACAGCGGCATGATCTCCGGCACATATTTCTGCAGACCGCCGATGAAGTGATCGAACATCTCGGTGTCGGCGTCGTCAGCGCCGGCAAACAGCGCGTTACCTGCTTCGTCGACGACGGACATGTGCAGGTGCATCGAGCTGCCCGCCTGGGCCGCGATCGGCTTGGCCATGAAGGTGGCATGCATGCCGCATTGCTGCGCGGCCTGGCGCGTCAGCCGCTTGAACAGCAGCACCTGGTCGGCGAGCGACAGCGGATCGCCATGCAACAGGTTGATCTCCAGCTGAGCTGTTCCCGATTCATGGATCAGCGTGTCTAGCGGCAGCCCGGCGGCGGCGGCATAGTCATAGACGCGCCGGATCACCGGTTCGAACTCCTCGAGCGCCACCATGTCATAAGGGTGCTGCACGCCCTCGGCGCGGCCATTGGCGCCGATCGGCGCGGTCACCGGTTGATCGGGGTTGGGGTTGGGCGCGGTGAGATAGAACTCGACCTCCGGCGCCACCACCGCCCGCCAGCCGCGCTGGCGGTAAAGGTCGAGCACGGCGCGCAGCACATGGCGCGGCGAGGCCATCCAGGGCCGGCCGTCCATGTGGAAGGCGTCGGCGAAGACATAGGCCTTGCCCGCGCCGCCGCCCGGCGCCAGGCACAGCGTCGAGATATCGGGCACCATGCGCATGTCCGGGTCAGAATAGGCGAAGCCCTCGTCGATGGAGCCGGAATAGCGGCCATCGATGCTGACCAGGAAGGCGCTGCTCGGCAGATAGAGCGCGCGGTCTTCCAGCGCCTTGAGGAATTTTGCCGTCGGCAAGGCCTTGCCGCGCAGCACGCCGTTCATGTCCGGCACCAGGCACTCGACCTCGTTGATGCCGTGCTGAGCCAGCCAGGCCTTGGGATCGTTGCCAGTAAAGAGAGAGGTATGGGTCTTCTTGTCGAGCATTTCGTTCAAGTCCGTATCAGAGAGAGTATGGCTTGCGCGGCCACGTCCGTTCCAGGGTTCAGCGCCATCCTGGCTGCATTGTCCCTGAGGCGCGCGCGCATGGCATCGTCGGCCAGCAGGCCGAGAATGGTTCTCTCCAATACTCCTTCGGTCCAGGCATCGCGGCCGATATGGTCGCCGACGCCGGTTTCGCCCGCGCGTTGCGCGTTGTCGTGCCCGTCCCAGCAATAGGGCATGATCAGCGACGGCACGCCGAAGCGCAGCGCCTCGCAGAAACTGTTGTTGCCGCCGTGATGGATGAACAGGTCCGACTTCGCCACCACGGAGGGCTGCGGAAACCAGGCATCGAGATAGACATTGTCGGGCACCGCGCGGTAGGCGTCGCGCAGGCCGCCGGCATTGACGATGAAACGCGCGGGCAGCCGGTCGAAGACCGCGAGCATGCGCTCGATCAGCCCGACATCCATGGCGCCGAGGCTGCCGAAGCTCATATAGACCAGCGGCCCCTTGTTGCGCGGGAACACCGGCACCTCGAACGGCCCTTCCGAACGCACGCAGCCTTCGAGATAGACGAAGCGGGCTGGGTCGAGCGGGTTGGCGCGCTCGCGCCGCACGATCGACGGCGTCAGCAGCAGATTGAGGTCGGGCGAGGTTTCGAGGAACTGGCCCTTCGGCAACGGCGCCAGGCCGGCATCCGTCCGAAAACGGTTGAAGCGGTCATGCGCCGGCGCCGAGGCCGCCAGATAGCGCGCCTCGAACGCGGCGCGCCGCGGATCGTCGGCGGCAAGCCCAGACAGATATGGCGGTACGTGCGTATCCGGCAGTTCCGTTTCGGCGCAGGACACGACGCGCACCCATGGGCAGCCGGCGGCAGCGATCGCCGGGAACATGATGACATTGTCGAGCACCACCGCGTCAGGCTTCAGCCGTGCCAGCAATTGCCGCAGCGGCGCCTCCGCATTGACGGCGGTGTCGACAATCGCCTGCCATGTCGGCGCGACATAGGTTTCAAGCTGGTCGATAGGGCTCAGCCGGAAATGCGGCAGGTGCCGGCGCACGAAAGCCTGCCAGTAGCTCTGGCGCTCGCTGTCGGTCAGCGGGTCGTCGGTCGGCAGCTGGTATTCCTGGAAACCATAGTCGGCAAAGACGCCGGAAAAACCGGCATGACAGATGAAGACGGGCCGTGCGCCCTGGGCGCGCAACGCCTGCGCGATGCCGACGCAATTCAACGCCGCACCGAAGCTTGCTTCGGGAAACAGCGCGATGGTCGGGCTGGCTTTACGCGTCAATTATTTCCTCTTCAATCGGGTCGGCTGATCATGCCGAACAGCGCGGGAGCGCCTCGGCTGGCCGCTTGCGGTCGCTGGCTGCGGGAGAGCCGCAGATGGATACGAAGCAGATCGGCAGCCACCTCATACTGCCGGTTTTCGAGATGGTCGAGTATGTTCAGGTGTTCGCGCAAGGATTGCTTCAGGCGGAACACATTGACCCCGGCATAGATGCCCGGCAGCCGGCGCAACCTTAGATGATCCGACAGCGCGTCGGTGAGGAAACGATTGGCACAGCCGTCGGCGATCATGCCGTGAAAATCGATGTCCAGCCGCTGGAATTCGCGCGTGTCGAACGCGGCGTCCGCCAGCGCCGCCAGCGCCTCCATGCCCTGGCGCAACGCCACTGCCCGCGCGCCATCCAGCCGGAAGCCGGGCGCCAGGATGGCGGCCGGTTCCAGCAGCAGCCGGAACTCATAGCTTTCGCCCTGCGCCTCCGGATCGTCCGGCGCGCGCCGAAACAGCCAGGACTGGCCAGGAGCACGGTCCAGAAGATTCTCATCAGTTAGTTTATTAAGTGCTTTTAGTACCGTCTTGCGCTCGGCGTCGTACCGCCGCATCAATCCCGCGACGGTCACCGTCTGGTCCAGCCGCCGCGCCGAGCGGTCGCGCAGGATCGCCTCGGCGAGTTCGTCTTCCTCGGCGGCGGGCAGTTCGGCGGCAACGGAAGGCTGCGCGGCGAGATCGATGGCCAGGTGATAACCGCTATCCGCCTCCCAGCGCACCACGCCCTGTTCCGCGAGCAGACTGAGCGCCGCCCGCACCGGTGTGCGTGAAACATTGCACAGCGAGGCGATCTGCTGCTCCGGCAGGCGCGCGCCTGGCTCGAAGCCGCGCTGCCGCGCCACATCCAGGATGCGCTGCGCCAGGTCGAGATGGTTGGTGCGAGGTCGTCGGGCTGCGGCTTGCATGACTGGTCTCGTGAACGGCATGACCTTCATCGTTGACCGATAAGCCTCACGGAGGCAATCGACCAGATTCCTCGGCCAGTTTTCAAATTATGGATTGACGTACTTTTTTCTGCAATAGTACTGTGTGTGCAATCGGCAATAAAAAGACCGAGGGAACAGGATCGCAGCAGCGGCATAGGTCGCGCCGGTCCAATAAAAATTCGACGATCAACCGAATGGGAGTCTGTCATGACCGCTACCAGCCTGCGGCGCCGTGCGCTGAGAACGTCTTCACTCGCTCTCGGCCTCGCCTGGGCGCTGTCCGCGCCGGCGATGGCCGCCGACCTCGTCATTTCCAACTGGGATGGCTACATGGCGCCCGACGCCATGGCCGCCTTCAAGACCGCGACCGGTGTTTCCGGCGAAGTGGTCGTCCACGCCACCAATGAAGAGATCATGGGCAAGCTCATCGCCGCCGGCGGCAAGGGCTATGACGTGGTGTTCGTCTCGTCCCCCTTCGCCGAGGTGCTGAACAAGCTTGGCCTGACCGAGCCGATGGACCACGCCAAGATCCCCAATCTCGCCAACCTCTATCCCGAAGCCACCAAGCTGCCGCACGATGTCGGCAACACCTTCTCCGTGCCCTATACCTGGGGCACGACGGGCCTCTGCTACCGCTCGGATCTGGTCAAGACCGCGCCGACGAGTTGGAGCGATCTGCTGGCCCCTTCCGACGAATTGAAGGGCAAGACCACCATGCTGGCGACCGACCGCTGGCTCTTGGCCGCCGGACAGCTCGACAAGGGTTTTTCGGTCAACGAGACCGATCCGGCCAAGCTCGCCGAGGTCAAGGACCTGCTGATCTCCGCCAAGAAAACCCTGCTCGCCTATGACGACACCACCTTCTATTCGAAGCTGGTCTCCGGCGAGGCGCTGATGGTTCAGGCCTGGGACGGCTGGTGCAATTACGGTATCGCCGAAAAGCCCGAGATCAAATACGTCATCCCGAAGGAAGGCTCGGACCTGTGGGTCGACACGATGGTGGTGATGAAGGCTTCCGAGCACAAGGACGACGCCTTCAAGTTCGTCAACTTCATGCTCGACGCCAAGAACCATGCCTGGGCGGCGCAGAACATCGACTACAAGGTGCCGAACAAGCCGGCGATGGAAAGCCTTCCCGCCGATTTCCTGGCCAAGTTCCCGAACATGGCGATGCCGGTGGCCGACCTCGTCAAGTTCGAGCAACTGCGCGACGTCGGCGAAGCCCAGCGCGACTATTCGAAGATCGTCAGCGAGATCAAGGCCGCGCAGTAAGGCGGCAGTTCCATCAGCATCCTGGAAGTAAGCTTGCGTCCCTTCGCGCACCCCTCTGCCCTGCCGAGCATCTCCCCCTCAAGGCGGGAGATGGGCTGTGGCATTGCCTTAGCCAACCTTCAACGCAGCAGGGTGAGCGAGACGTCGAGGCTGCCGACCTCCCCCCTTGAGGGGGAGATGCCCGGCAGGGCAGAGGGGGGCATTTCGTGAAGCACCTGCTCTCCCGTTCCTCCCTGCTGATGGCCCCGGCGCTGGTCTGGCTGACCGCGCTGATGGTGATCCCATGCGCGCTGGTGCTGGCACTCGCCTTCTTCCGGCGCGGCATCTATGGCGGCATCGACTACACCGTCACGCTGGAGAATTTCGGGCTGGTCTTCGACCCGCTCTATGCCGGCATCTTCCTCAATTCGGCACGCATCGCCGGCACGGCCACCCTGATCGCGGTGGTGATTGGCTATGCCGCCGCCTATGCGATATCAGCGGCCCCGCGCCGCTGGCAGCCGGTGTTCCTGTTCTTCGCCGTGCTGCCCTTCTGGTCCAACTACCTGATCCGCACCTATGCCTGGATCGTGCTGCTCAACCGCGAAGGCCTGATCACCCAGCTGCTGCGCTGGTTCGGCTACACCGGCGAGCCGCCATCGATGCTCTACACCGAGGGCGCGGTCATCGCCGGCCTCGTCTACAACTACCTGCCCTTCGTCATCCTGGCCTGCTACGCCCCGCTGTCGCGGCTCAATCCGGAGCTGGCGGAAGCCTCGCGTGACCTCGGCGCTTCGGCCATCACCACATTCCGCCGTGTCGTCCTGCCGCTGACCGTGCCCGGCATCGCCGCCGGCGCGGTCTTCGTCTTCGTGCTGTCGATCGGCAATTTCGTCACGCCCGCCCTGCTCGGCGGCGGCCGCTTCCAGATGATCGGCAACCTCGTCTACGACCAGTTCCTCACCGCCAATGACTGGCCGTTCGGCGCGGCACTGGCCATGGCGCTGATCGCCATCATGCTGCTGGTGCTGATGGCGCAGGCGCTTGCCGCCGATCGCGCCTCCGGCCGTGCGACTGAAGCCAAAGGTAACGCCGATGGCTGAGCGCTCCCCTGCAACGCGGCGCGCGCTCTGGCTTGTGCTCAGCCTCGTCTTCGCTTTCCTCTACATCCCGATCGCCGTGCTGGTGGTCCTGTCCTTCAATGAAGGCGGACTGCCGACGGCATGGTCGGGCTTTTCACTGAGATGGTATGTCTCGCTCGCCCACAATTCCGCGATCCTGTCGGCCGGCCTCAACACGCTGATCGTCGCGCTGGTCTCGACAGCAATCGCCACTTTGCTCGGCACGCTGCTGGCGATCGGCGTCGAGATGCGCCGGCAATATGGCAAGGGGATCGAGGCGCTGATCTTCGCGCCGATGATCATTCCCGACATCGTGCTGGCGATCGCGCTGCTCTCGTTCTTTTCCATGATAAACCTGACCATGGGCCTGCATACCATCATCCTCGCCCATGTGGTCTTCAACCTCGCCTTCGTCTGTTCGGTGGTGCGCGCAAGGCTGAAGAGTTTCGACTGGTCGATCGTCGAGGCCTCCGCCGATCTCGGCGCCTCCGCCGTCACCACCTTCCGGCGCGTGACACTGCCGGTGATCCTGCCGGCGGTGATCGCCGGCGCGCTGCTTGCCTTCACGCTCTCGGTCGACGAATTCATCATCGCCTTCTTCACATCAGGCGCCGGCCGCGCCTCGACCACGCTGCCGATGCAGATCTACGCCATGATCCGCTTCGGCATCACGCCGGAAATAAACGCGCTGGCGACCATCGTCATGGCCGTTTCCATCACCGCGCTCACCCTTTCGCAGCGCCTGAACCGTGGGATTGTCGGCCAATGAGCGAACCGCGAACGCTGCTCGCCATCGATCATGTGTCGAAGAATTTCGGCAGGGTCACCGCCGTCGACGGCATCTCGCTGGATATCCGCGAGAACGAGTTCTTCGCGCTGCTTGGACCATCGGGCTGCGGCAAGACCACGCTCTTGCGCATGCTGGCCGGCTTCGAGACGCCAAGCGATGGCCGCATCCTGCTCGACGGCCATGACATAGCCCGGACACCGCCCAACAAGCGGCCGGTCAATCTGATGTTCCAGTCCTACGCGCTGTTCCCGCACATGAGCGTGCGCGCCAACGTTTCCTACGGCCTGGAAATGGAGCGTTTGCCGGCTAAGGAAATCCGCTCCCGCGTCGACGCCATCCTGGCGACGACCGAGCTTGTCCCTTTCGCCGACCGCAAGCCGGAGCAACTGTCGGGAGGCCAGAAGCAGCGTGTCGCCTTGGCGCGTGCCTTGGTCAAGCGGCCCCGGCTGCTGCTACTCGACGAGCCGCTCGGCGCGCTCGACAAGAAGCTGCGCGGCGCCATGCAGCTCGAACTCAAACGTCTGCAGCACGAGGTCGGCATAACCTTCGTCATCGTCACCCACGACCAGGAGGAATCGCTGGTCATGGCCGATCGCATGGCGGTGCTGAAAGACGGCAAGCTGCTGCAATGCGACACGCCGCACGCGGTCTATGAACATCCAGCCGACCGTTTCGTCGCCGATTTTATAGGCGTCATGAACTTCGTGCCGGGCAAAGCCACCACCGAAGGCGTGATGGCCGCGAATGGCGCTGAGATCGCCGGCAAGGTTCCCGCCACGCTTTCGTCCGGCACTTCGGCAGTGGCGTCGGTGCGGCCCGAGCGCATTCGGCTGTACCCATCGGACGGAACCAAAAACCGCACGGCCGGCCGGGTCGAGGCATTGGCCTATCAGGGGCTCGACCTGCAGCTGCATGTCCGCACGCCGCTGTCGTCAAAACCGTTCCTGGTGCGCGTCACCGCCGATGCCGCCGACCGCCGGCCAGTATCGGCTGGCGACCAGGTCGAACTCGGCTGGGATGCCGCCGATGTCAGAATATTCGCAGAGTGAGGAGAACTTGATGGCGCAGAAGACGATCGCGTTTTTTCCTGAAGCGGCCTATGGCCCGGCGCTGAATTCCGTAGGCATCGCCCAGGCGGTCGAGGCGCGCGGCCACAAGGCCGTGTTCCTGTCCGATCCCGGCTTCGTCGATGTCTACAAGGGCTACGGCTTCGAAGCGCACCCGGTGAACCTGTCGGAGCCGATGCCGCCTGAGCAGATGGCGAAATTCTGGGAGGATTTCATCAACGGCCACATCCCGAACTTCCGCAAATCGCCCTACGACCAGGTCGACAATTACGTCAGGGATTGCTGGACGGCGATCGTCGACAGCGCCAAATGGGCGCAGAAGGATCTGCCACGCGTTCTCGACGCCATCAAGCCGGATGTGATCTGTGTCGACAATGTCATCCTTTTCCCGGCGATCAAGCAGTACGGCAAGCCCTGGGTGCGCGTCATCTCCTGCTCGGAAAACGAGATCGAGGACGAGGACATCCCGCCGCATCTCTCCGGCTGCGGCGAGAACGACCATGCCGGGCACCAGCGCTATCGCGACCATTTCAACGCCGTGATCAAGCCGATCCATGACGACTTCAACGCCTTCCTGTCTGCCAACAACGAGGCGCCCTATCCGACCGGCCAGTTCTTTGAGGCCTCCCCCTATCTGAACCTGCTGCTCTACCCGGAAGCAGCAAAGTTCAAGCGGCGCCATCCGCTCGACCCGGCAAGGTTCCAGTATCTTGAAGGCTGCGTGCGGCAGGAGAAGCCGTACACAGTGCCGACCTTCGCCCAGAACAACACCGGGCCGCTGCTCTATGTTTCCTTCGGCAGTCTCGGAGCTGGCGATGTCGATCTCCTGAAGCGCATCATCGCGACGCTGGGCAAGACGCGCTACCGCGCGCTGGTCAATGTCGGCGGCTACAAGGACCAGTACACGGATGTGCCCGGCAACGTCATCGTCGACAGCTGGTTTCCGCAGCCCTCGGTCATCCCGCAGGTCGATGCGGTCATCCACCATGGCGGCAACAACTCGTTCACGGAGTGCCTCTATTTCGGCAAGCCGGCCATCATCATGCCCTATGTCTGGGACGGCCATGACAACGCCACCCGTGTCCAGGAGACAGGCCACGGCTTCGGCATGCCGCGCTATGACTGGAACGATGCCGAACTGGTCGCCAGGATAGAGACCTGCCTGACCGATCCCGCGATCAAGGCCAAACTGGCGAGGACATCGGCGCAGATGCGGGGGCAGAATGGTCCGGAGAAAGCGGCGGGTTTGCTGGAGGCGTTGCTGTGAGGTTTGACATGCTGAGCCAAGGCACCCCCCTCTGGTCTGCCGGCCATCTCCCCCTCAAGGTGGTAGATCGGCCGTCACCACCGCTTTCGCCAATCGCAAAGCTCACAAGGAATGCGCCCCCGCGGATACTGCCAATCTCCCCCCTTGAGGGGGGCCTCTTAGAGCGGCAACGGATCGGCGTTCCGCGTCACGATCACGGAGCGCACTCATGACCTCCTCAGCCCCCCACCTTCACCACGCTTCCACCCGCACCGATCTCGTCGACTGGGGCGTCCAGCCGGACGCGCTGGACGGCGCCTCACACTCGACCGGACGGCTTGTGCATAAAGGCCCGAACAACCAGCCGGAATCCGGCATCTGGGTCTGCACGCCCGGGCGCTGGCGGCTCTCGATCCCGCGCGATGAATTGTGCCATTTCGTCTCCGGCCGCGCGACCTACCGGTCGGATGTCGGCGAGGTGATAGACGTCTCGGCCGGAACCGTGGTCATGTTTCCCGCCGGCTGGACGGGCGAATGCACGGTGCATGAGACCATGCGCAACGTCTACATGCTGGCCTGAACAGCAACGGGAGCGTGACGACATGCCGACACCGCACTGGCCGACGGCCTCGAGCGTGGAACTGGAGGATTGGGGCGCGGGCGGCAACACGATCGCCGGCTCGCCACGCGCCTCGGGCAAGGTCCTGTTCCAGCATTCTGACGGATCGAGCGAATGCGGCCTGTGGTCGTGCACGCCGGGCACGCGCAAGGTCAGCTTTGCCTCCGACGAGTTCTGCCATTTCCTGTCGGGACGCGGCAGCTACATCCACGACAATGGCGAGCGGATTCCGGTCGAGACCGGCACGCTTGTCTTCTTCCCCGCCGGCTGGACCGGCACCTCGACAATCACCGAAACGCTGACCAAGGCCTTCATGTGCCGGTGAGCACTTTTTCAAGGAAATCGATATGACAACCCCAATCATGAAATCGCCGCTCGCCATCACCGACCTCGTCGACTGGGGTGTCATCCCCACCATGATCGAGGGCGAGTCCCACACCTCTGGCAAGCTGCTGCACAAAGGGCCGGAAGGCCGGTCCGAATGCGGCCTGTGGGTCTGCACGCCCGGCAAATGGCATTGCCACGTCACCCGTGACGAGTTCTGCCACTTCCTCGAAGGGCGCTGCACCTACGTCCATGAATCCGGCGAGGTGATCGAGATCGAGCCGGACACCGCGGCCTTTTTCCCGCAGGACTGGAAAGGCGTCTGCACCGTCCATGAGACGATCAAGAAGGTCTACATGATCCGCTGAGCCTTCTCGATCAGTCTTCAAGGAGGACGAATATGCATTTCTCGCCCGACCGGCCGACCTTCTTCGTCAATCCGGACTACCGGCCGATGGCCGGCGCGACCAAGCCGGTGATTGACCCGGCGACGCTTGAAACCGTCGGCGCGATCGCCGCGGCCACCCATGGCGAGATCGACGCCGCGCTCACCGCCGCGACCAGGGCGCAGGCAGCCTGGAAGAAGCTCGACGCCAAGAGCCGCGCCAAACATCTGCACGCCGTCGCCAACGCCATCGAGGCCGCCGACTTCACGCGCTGTGCGGAGCTGATGGTGCGCGAGATGGGCAAGCCTTATCCGGAAGCCATCGGCGAGATCGCCAATTGCGCGCCGATCTTCCGTTACTATGCCGAGATGGCGCGCGACGATGCCGGCAAGATCGCCGGCACGACGCAGGCCGGTTCGTTCCAGTATGCGCGCTACGAGCCCTATGGCGTCTCCGTCCACATCATGCCCTACAATTTCCCGATCCTTTTGATGTGCTGGACGGTCGCCGCCTCGCTTGCCGCCGGCAATGCCTGCGTCATCAAGCCGGCCGAGGCGACGACGCTGTCGACGCTCGACTACATGAGCGTGTTCCGCTCGCTGCCGGAAGGGCTGGTCTCCTGCCTCCCCGGCGGCGCTGCCACGGCGCAGGCGCTGATTACGTCCGACCGCACCCATGCCGTCGCCTTCACCGGCTCGGTCGCCGCCGGCAAGGCGGTGGCGGTGGCTTGCGCCGAACGCATGAAACCTTGCGTCATCGAGGCCGGCGGCAGCGATCCGCTGATCATCAGCGCACACGCCCCGCTGGAGGTCGCCGCGGCCGGCAGCGTCACCGCTGCCTTCCATCTCACCGGCCAGGTCTGCACCTCGGCCGAGCGCTTTTTCGTCGTCGATGCGGTGCATGACCGCTTCGTCGAGCTGTTCGCCGAAAGGACACGCGCGCTGCGCATCGGAAACGGCATGGACAAGACCGAAATCGGTCCGCTGGTCAGCGAAGCCGCACGGGCCAAGGTGATGCGCCTGGTCGACGAGGCCGTGCGTGGCGGCGCCGTTGCCGTTACCGGCGGCCGCATCCCGCCGGCGCACCCCACCGGGTGGTTCTATGAGCCGACGATCCTGACCGGCGTGACGCCGGACATGGCCATCGTGCGCGAGGAATGCTTCGGGCCGGTCGCCGCCATCTGCCGCGTCAGGGATTTCGACGAGGCAATCCGGCTTGCCAATGACAGCCCGTTCGGGCTCGGCGCCTCCGTCTTCACCACCGACCTCGCCGAAGCGCATGAGGCGGCCGAGCGGCTGGAAGCCGGGATGGTCTGGGTCAACAACCCGCTGATCGACAATGACGCCCTACCCTTCGGCGGCTGGAAGGCATCAGGCCTCGGCCGGGAGCTCGGACGCCAGGGCCTCGATGCCTTCCGCCGTTCGAAGATGGTGATCATCGATCACAGACCGGCGATCCAGGAATGGTGGTATCCCTACCCCGACAGCTGGTTCCGCGAGACCGGCGGCCGCAAGCACGTGTGAAGCAGCAGCGCGGCACAACTGCCCTGCTCTCACCACATCATGCCCCGATCGCTTCGACCAAGACGCGCGAGACGGACGCGACAGCCGCGTTGCGCTTAGCCAGATTCGCCTTGGAGCCCGTAAGGTAGACCGTCATCACGATCGGATTGCCGGACGCCGGCCAGATGACGGCTGCATCATTGGTGCTGCCGCGATCTCCGGTGCCTGTCTTGTCGCCGCATGTCCAGCCCTTGGGCAGTCCTGCCCGGATACGGTCGTCGCCGGTCTTGTTTGCCACCAACCAGGCGACAAGTTGCGCCCGGCCTTTCTGTGACAGTCCGTCCGCGAGAGTGAGCCGCGCGACGGTCTCGGCCATGGCGGCTGGAGACGTCGTGTCGCGCACGTCGCCGGGCAGCGATTCGTTGAGCTCCGGCTCGATCCGGTCCAACCTAGTCACCGTGTCGCCGAGCGAGCGAAGATAGACCGTCAGTTGCGCAGGCCCGCCGAAAGAGTCAAGCATCAGGTTTCCAGCGCCATTGTCGCTCACTGTCACGGCTGCCTCGCAAATCGCGGCCATCGTCATCTCGCCGCCGGCATGGCTTTTCGTTACCGGCGAATTGGCAACCACGTCACTGTGCGGAACCTTGAGGCGGCGGTCCAGCTGTTCCATCCCGCCATCGACACGGTGCAGGACCAATGCGGCGGCCAGCGCCTTGAACGTGCTGCACATCGGGAACAGCTCGCTTTCCCGATACCCGAATTGTGCGTCCGTGCCGGAAATCCGGCATGCCACACCCAGGCGCCCGCCGCTTTCTGCCTCGATCCGCCTTATTTTCGGCGTCAGCCCATCAAATTTTGTCGGGCTCGCCGCCGCCTTCGCGATCGCGCCTAAGGTGGCGGGTGCCATCAGAACCACCGCGAGACCACTGATGAAATTGCGTCTGCTTGTCATGTCCACACTCTCTCTTGCCCCGCGCCGCAGAACTGGACCGGATCCGGCGCCATCGCAAACGAGTAAACGTCGCCTCCGTCATAAGAGAATCTAGGGCTCGAATTCATGAAGCGATCGCATCTTCCGCTGAACGGCCTGCGTGCCTTCGAGGCTTCAGCCCGTCATCTAAGCTTCACGGGCGCCGGCCTTGAGCTGCGCGTCACGCAGGCCGCCGTCAGCCATCAGGTGAAGGGTTTGGAGCAGGTGCTTGGCGTCAAGCTCTTTCGCAGGCTGCCGCGCGGACTTGTCTTGAGCGAGGAGGGCGAAGCATTGCTGCCGGTGCTGACCGACGCCTTCAACAGAATCAGCGTTACGCTCGACCGTTTCGAAGGGGGCCGTTTCAACGACATCGTCACCGTTGGCGTGGTTGGCACCTTCGCCGCCGGATGGCTCATTCCCCGGCTGCCGCTTTTTCATCAGGCCTATCCGGAAATCGATCTGCGCATCTCGACCAACAACAACCGGGTCAACCTCGCCGCTGACGGGCTCGACTTTGCCATCCGCTTTGGCGACGGCTCCTGGCAGGGAACGGAAAACACGCCGCTTGTGTCCGGCGCACTTTCGCCGGCCTGCGCGCCCGACATCGCGGCGCGCCTGCGCGACCCCTCGGATCTCGCTGGTGAGACTCTGCTGGCCTCCTACCGGGAAGACGAATGGCTGCGCTGGTTCGAGGCAGCCGGATGCCATTGTCCGCCGATCAAGGGAATCGTCTTCGATTCGTCCATCACCATGGCCAATGCCGCCGTCCAGGGCGCCGGCGTTGCGCTTTTGCCCGTCGCTATGTTCAGCCGCGAACTCGGCGATGGCAGCCTCATCCAACCCTTCGACTGGTCGGTTGAAGTCGGCCGCTACTGGCTATCGGCACTGCGCAAACGTCAACACTCCCGGTCGATGACGATGTTCGCGGACTGGCTGAAGACCCAAGCCGACAGCAATTCCAGGAAAGCTGTCTAGCGGTTCTCCCCCCGAAATCGCGTGGAAGGCAAGCCTCAGCCTATGCTTTCGCCGCCGTCGATGACCAGCGCCTGGCCGGTCATGAAGGATGAGCGGTCCGAGACCAGGAACAGGATGGCCTCGGCGATCTCCTCGGCGCTGGCCCAGCGCCCCATCGGGATCTTGGTGCGGACATAGTTTTCAATCGCATCCCGCCCGCCCATCTGGGCGATGAACGGTTCGTTGAACGGCGTGTCGACCCAGCCCGGGCAGAGCGCGTTGACGCGGACATTGTGCTTTGCGTAGTCGAGCGACATCTGCCGGGTCATCGCCACCACGGCATGTTTGGAGGTGGCGTAGGCGATCATTTCGCGATCGTAGAAGACGCCTGAATTCGAGGCGGTGTTGAGGATGACCCCGCCGCCCTGCGCGACCATCGACGGCATGACGATCCTGGCCGCCAGGAACTGGGCGCGGACATTGACCCGCCACGACGCATCCATGCCGTCGACCTCGACTTCGGTCAGCGTGCCGCCGACCTGAATGCCGGCGTGGTTGTGCAGGATGTCGATGCGGCCATGCCTGTCTAGCGTGCCGGCGATCAGTTGCTCGACGGCCGCGTCCTCGTTGACATCGGTGGCGATGGCCTCGGCCTGTCCACCCGATGCCCGGATGTCGCAAGCCGTCGCTTCGCCGGCGGCCCGGTCCCTGTCGGCGATGACGACCATCGCGCCTTCCCGGCCCATGATGATGGCGCCGGCGCGCCCGATGCCGGAACCGGCGCCTGTCACCACGGCGATGCGGTCTTTGAGGATCATGATGCGGCTTTCAGTTTGATGGCTTGCGTTGGCGCAGCTGCCATTGGGCAAGCACCACGAGCAGAACGGAGGCGACCAGCACGATGGTCGCGATGGCGTTGATTTCCGGCGTGACGCCACGCCGGATCGACGCGAAGACATAGATCGGCAGCGTCGTCTGCGCGCCGGCGACGAAGAAGGCGACGATGAAATCATCGAAGGAGAAGGTGAAGGCGAGCAGAAAGCCGGCGACCACCGCCGGCATGATCTGCGGCAGGACGATCGAGCGGAACGTCGTCAGCGGCGTCGCGTAAAGATCGCTCGAGGCTTCGACCAGGTTGCGGTCGAGACTGGCGAGACGCGTGCCGACGATCATCGTCACCAGCGCCATCGAGAACAGGCCGTGCGCGGCGATGATCGAGCCATAACCAAGCGACAGCCTGGGTGGCTGGTCGCCGGGCCAGATCGAGGCGAGGAACGGATTGACGACCGCGAACAGCTGGACCAGCGCGACCAGCGTGGAGATGCCGATGACGACGCCGGGAACGACGATCGCGGCCCCCAGCAGCGCATCGAACACAGCCCGGGTACGGGCACCAACGCGCGCCAGGCCGAGCGCCGCGGCCGTGCCGCACACCGCCGCGAGCAAGGCGCTGGTGGTGGCGATGAACAGGCTGTTCTTCAGCGCCTCGACCAGGAATGGATTTGACAGCGCGGTGCCGTACCACTGCACCGAGAAGCCGGTGAACTCGCTGGCATGGCGGCCCGCGTTGAAGGAGAACAATACGACAAGCGCGATCGGCAGATAGAGAAAGGCGAAGACGGCGGTGACGAAGGCGCGCATCAGATCAGATCCACACGGCGAGCGCCCGAGACCCGGGTCGAGATACGGTTGGCGGCAATCAGCACCACCACCGAAACCGCAACCAGCGTGATGGCGATGGCCGATCCGAACGGCCAGTTGCGCGACTGCAGGAACAGGTCGACCAGCGCATTGCCGATGAAGAACACCTTGCCGCCGCCCAGCAGCGTCGGGATGAGATATTCGCCAAGCAGCAGGATCATCACCAGCGAGAAGCCGGTCATCACGCCCGGCAGCGACAGCTTCAGGGTTACCCCCAGGAAGGTCGAGAGCGGCGTCGCGCCGAGGTCGGCCGAGGCTTCCAGCAGCCGGCGGTCGAGCCGTTCGAGACTGACATAGATCGGCAGGATCATCAGCGGCAGATAGCCATAGACGATGCCGAGCAGCACCGCGCCCGGCGTGTTGATCAGCCTGACATCGTCGAGACCGACAAGGGCGAGCAGTGCCGGGATGCCGCGCCCACCCAGAATGTACATCCAGGCATAGGTCCGCATCAAAAGGCTCGTCCAGAACGGGATGACGACGAGCGCCAGCAGGATCAGCCGCCAGCGCCGCGGCGCACGCAAGGCGAGGTAGTAGGCGACCGGATAGGCGACGAGCAGGCAGGCGATAGCGCCCACCGGCGCCAGAACCATCGTGTTCCAGAAGGCGGTCGCCCGCGCCGGAAGGTTGGCGTATTGCGCCAGCGTGAAGGCGGCCTGATAGCCGCCTTCCGGCGCCCGCTCGCCGACGCTGAACACGGCGATGGCAATGAACGGCAACACCAGGAACACCACCAGCCACGCCGTCGCCGGGGCAAGCAGCAAGGCGGTCAGGAAGTTATGACGAAATCTGTTGCCGTGCATGGAAACCGCCCCGATGCCGGTGGGCACGCGCCCACCGGTCAATTGTCCGCCTCAGCCCGGTTCTCAGGCGGACTTGAAACGTGCCATCAGCTCGGCGCGGCCCGGATCGGTCAGCGTCGCCGCGGCGCCGAATTCGAGCGGCGTCAACAAGTCGGCGGCCGGATAGAGGATCGGATTGTCCAACACTTCCTTCGGCAGCAGCTTGTTGACGCGCGCGTCGGTCGACGGCGCGCCATTGGCAAGGTGTTCCTTCACCGCGACCCGCGGGTTCATCAAATAGTTGAGCAGCGCATAGCCGGCCGGCTTGTTGGGCGCATCCTTCGGGATGGCGTAGAAGTCGGTCCAGATCTCGCCGCCTTCCTTGCCCAGCACATAGGCGATCTCGGGGATGTCGCGATGCAGCTGTGCGCCGTCATTGGTCCAGCACATGGTCATCCAGGCATCGCCGGCGCGCATTCCCGGCTGATAGTCGGACGAGACCGCGAACAGATGCGGCTTGACCTTCAGCAGCAGTGCCTCGGCCTTGGCGAGTTCGTCCTGCTTCAGCGAGTTGAACGAATAGCCGTAATATTTCAGCGCATTGCCGATCGTGGTCAGCTGGTAGTCATGCACCATGGTGCGGCCGTCACCCTCGGCCATGGCCGTGTCCCAGAACTCCTTCCAGCTCGTCATCGGCTTGGCGAGCTTCTTGGTGTTGACGGCGAACCCGGTGGTGCCCCAGTTCTTCGGCACCGCGTAGATGACCTTGTCGATCGTGCCCTCGGCGGTGAAGCGCGGATCTTCCTGCGTGCCGTCGAAATTCGGCAGCTTCGCCATGTCCAGCGGCTCGATGATGCCGAGCTTCTTGTAGGTCGAGATCGTGTAGTTGGTCGGCACGAACAGGCTCCAGCCCGACGCGCCGGCCTGCAGCTTGGCCAGCATCTCCTCGTTGGAGCCGAACACGTTGACCTCGACGGCGACGCCGGTGTCCTTCTTGAAGTTCTCGAAGGTCTGCGGGTCATGGTAGTTCGGCCAGGTGGCGATCGACATGCGGTCGCCAAGGCTCTCGGCGGCAAAGGCCGGCGTCGGCATGATGCCGATCTCGCGCGCCATCACCGCTGTCGCGATTCCGAGGCCTGTGAGGCCAAGAAAGTCGCGGCGGCCAATCGAGCCGCGCTTGAGGCGCATCAGCTGGTCAACGAATTTCTCGGGGCTTATCGGCAGTCCATCACGATATGATTTCGACATGTTTGTTTACCCTCTGGTTGGTCCCGTTGTTATTGGTCTCCGGAAACGCCAGCGGCGTTCCAGCGGCAAAGCCGATGGCGACGGGTTCACCCGGCTTGAAGAGGTTTCCATGGCCGATCACATGGTCGGCCTTGGCGAGCAGCGTGCCCAGGCCCTGGACCTCGATGGCGTATTCCGCCGTCGAGCCCAGGAAGATGCGGTTGCGCACGATGCCCTTGAACGGGCCGCTCGTCGGAGCGCCGAGACTGAGCGTTTCAGGACGCAGGCTGACCGAGACGGCCTCGCCCTTCCGCAAGGCGGCCCGCTTGCGCGCCGCTATGACGGTGCCATCGGCCAGTGCCACCTCCACCAGATCGCCGGAATGCCCGGCGACGGTACCGCTCAACAGATTGGTCTTGCCGACGAAGTCGGCGACGAACAGGTCGGCGGGCTCGTCATAGATCTCGCTGGGTTGTCCGAGCTGGACGATACGGCCGCCATTCATGACGCAGACGAAATCGCTCATCGACAGCGCTTCCTCCTGATCGTGGGTGACCAGGACGAAGGTGATGCCGATCTCGCGCTGCAAATTCTGCAGCTCGATCTGCATGTCCGTGCGCAGCTTCTTGTCGAGTGCTGCCAGCGGCTCGTCGAGCAAAAGCACCGCCGGCTTGTTGACCAGCGCGCGCGCCAGCGCGACGCGCTGCTGCTGTCCGCCGGAAAGCTCGTGGATCTTGCGGCGGCCATAGCCGGCCAGCCGCACCATTTCGAGCGCTTCGCCGGCCCGCTGGCCGATCTCGCGTGACGACAACCGGGGGCGGGCCTGGCGCAGCCCATAGGCGACGTTGTCCTCGACATCGAGATGCGGGAACAGCGCGTATTGCTGGAACACCATGTTGACCGGCCGCCGGTAGGGCGGCGTGCCCGCCATGTCCTGGCCTCGGATCAACACCTGGCCTTCGCTCGGCTGCTCGAACCCGCCGATCATACGCAGGCATGTGGTCTTGCCGCAGCCGGACGGCCCCAGCAGCGCGACAAAGGCGGAGGGCGGTACCGTGAGGTCGATGCCGGTGACCGCGGTCACCGCGCCATAGCGCTTGGTGACGCCGCGAAACTCGATGTCGGGCACTGCGGTCAAAGGCTGAGGGCTCCAGCGACAGGGCAATTTCAGGACGCTACCAGAGCCAAGTGCGGCTAGTATATACCTCGCAGGTGGTATATCTGATCTATTTTATCGTTCAGAGGGGTATGATTGAGCGTGTCCCGAGGCGACGAATACAACCATCTCGCCCAGCTCGTCGCCGCGACCCGGGAGACGAGCGGCGAGCTCTTCGGCAAGGCCATGGTCGATTGGCTGCGGCAACATGTCGGCTTCGATCATTGCGTGATCTTCGGCTATCGCGGCGCCTCACGCCCAACGCTTCTGTTCGAAACCTTCTCGCCGGCCGAAAGCCACGTCTTCGTCGCGCTCTACCAGGAAGGGCCCTATCTGCTGGACCCGTTCCATCACGCGGCGGTCGAGCGCAAGGAAGGGTTCTGGCGCATGCGCGAACTGGCGCCGGACCGCTTCTATACCAGCGAATATTTCCGCTCCTATTACAGCCAGACCAGGCTGGCCGAGGAGGTCGGCTTCTTCGTGCCGCTGCCCGACAAGGACGCGCTGGTTATCTCGCTGATGAGGCTGCGTGCTTCCGGTCCGTTTGGAACCGCCGATGCCCGGTTGTTACGCGACATGGCGCCGGCAGTGATCAGCCTGGCCCGGCTGCGCTGGCCGGGCCTGCCGGTCGACGAACCCACGGGAACGAAGCTGGACGAGACGATTGCCTCGGTCAACGACTTCGACCGTGCGCATATCTGGCAGAGCCTGTCGCTGACGCCGCGCGAAAAGCATGTCGTCGACCTGGTGCTGCAGGGGCACTCGACCGAGTCGATCGCCAGGGCCATGCGCATCGTGCCGGGAACCGTGAAGGTCCACCGCCGCAACATCTACCGCAAGCTAAAGATCAAGTCGCAGGCAGGGCTCTTCGCACGCTTCGTCGAGATCATCGGCGCCCGGATAAGGTAGCTCGACCAGCCCAGCCACAGCTTGCCGGGCAATCGCTTCTGATTCGAACGCCTCTCACCCCATTTTCGAGGGTTGGCGCCGCCCCTCACCTGCCTGCCGGCATCCTCTCCCCGTATAGTGACGGGGAGAGGAGTGCTCGTTACCGGTTTCGCCAATCGTCAGCGTCGCAAGAAGAGCGCCCAGGTTGCGGCCGGGCACTTCTCCCCGTCACTATACGGGGAGAAGTGCCCGGCAGGGCGATGAGGGGCGGCGCTGACTTCGACAATTGAGTCTCCACCACGACTGTCGTCGATTGCCCATGGCGCTCGATCAGGGTACCTCGCCGTCCCACGAGCCGGTTTCGGCCATCCGTTTCAGCAACGGCGCCGGCTTGAAGACTTGCCTGCCGGTGCGCTCATGCCAATACTCGAGCCGTTCAACGATCTTGCCAGCCCCTTCCAGTCCGGCCCAGAACATCGGGCCGCCCTTGCCGATGGGAAAGCCGTAGCCATTGACCCAGACGACATCGATATCCGAGGCGCGGGCAGCGATCTTCTCCTCGAGGATTTTCGCGCCTTCATTGATCATCGGATAAAGCGTTCGCTCGATGATCTCCTCGGCGCCGATCGCTCGTGGCGCGATGCCCTTCTCCGCGGCCTTGGCGCGGATGAGCGCCTCGACCTCAGGATCGGCAACCGGCGTGCGCGCGCCAGCCTCATAAAGGTAGAAGCCCCTGCCGGTTTTCTGGCCGAAACGTCCCTGTTCGCACAGCGTGTCGGAGATGACAGCCGTGAGGCCCCGCGCCTTGCGATTGCGCCAGCCTATGTCGAGGCCGGCGAGATCGCCCATCTGGAACGGGCCCATCGGCCAGCCGAAATCGGTGAACGCCTGGTCGATCTGGCCGGGCGTTGCCCCTTCGAGCAGCAGCGCTTCGGACTCGGAGCCGCGCGCGGCCAGCATGCGGTTGCCCACGAAGCCGTGGCAGACGCCGACGACGACAGCCACCTTGCCGATGCGGCGCGCCATGTCGACGACGGTCGCCAGCGCATCGGGCGCGGTCTTGTCGGCGCGCACGATCTCCAAGAGCTTCATGACATTGGCCGGCGAGAAGAAATGCAGGCCGAGCACATCCTGCGGCCGCGAGATCGACGCGGCGATCTCGTTGATGTCGAGATAGGAAGTGTTGGTGGCAAGGATGGCGCCGGGTTTGGCCACGGCGTCGAGCTTGCCGAATACCTCCTTCTTCACCGCCATGTCCTCGAAGACAGCCTCGACGATCAGGTCGCACTCAGCGAGGTCGGCATAGTCGGTGGAGCCCTTGAACTGGGCGAGCCGCTCGCGCTTGGCCTCTTCGGTCAAGGAGCCGCGGGTGACGGACACGGCGTAGTTCTTCTCGATCGTGCCAAGCCCGCGCTGCAGCGCCTCATGGCTGGTTTCCAGCAGGGTGACCGGATAGCCGCCATTGGCGAAGGCCATGGCGATGCCGCCCCCCATCGTGCCGGCGCCGATGACGCCGACGCGGGCGATCCGGCGCTTGGGCGTATCCTTGCCCGGAATCTTTGCCGCCTCACGTTCGGCGAAGAACAGATGGCGCTGCGCCCGCGACTGTTCGCTGGCGACAAGCGTCACGAACAGCGCGCGCTCGGCCGCCAGTGCTTCGTCGAAAGGCAGCGTGACGGCGTTGCGCACCGCTTGAGCACAGGCGACCGGCGCCTCGAGCCCACGCGCTTTTTTGGCGAGCAACGCGGCTTCGGCATCGAAAGCCGCCAGATCGGTTTGCTCGAGCTCGTCATCGCGGTCGCGCACCGGCGTGAACGGGCCACCCTTGCGGGCTATTTCCCTGGCGAAGTTCACCGCATGGGCGGTCAGATCGCCCTGGAAGACAGCGTCGACCAGACCGTTGGCATGCGCCTCGTCCGCACCGATCGGCGCACCCGAGACAATCATCCTCAGCGCTTTCACCGCCCCGACAAGACGCGGCAGCCGCACCGTGCCGCCGCCGCCCGGCAACAGGCCAAGCTTCACCTCGGGCAAGCCGAGCTTGGCGCCGGCGTCAGCGACGCGGAAATGGCAGCCCAGTGCCAACTCGAGGCCGCCGCCGAGCGCGGTGCCGTGAATGGCCGCGACCGTCGGCTTGGCGATGGTTTCGAGCGTCACGATCAGCGCGCGCAGTTCGGGCTGCCGCACCGGCTTGCCGAATTCGGTGATGTCGGCCCCGGCAACGAAGGTTCGGCCGGCGCAGGCGATGACGATGGCCGCGACAGAGGCGTCATCGCGCAAGGCAACCAGCGCCTGCATCAGCGGCTCGCGGACATGAAAACTCAGCGCGTTGACCGGCGGATTGTCGATGGCGACGATGGCGACATCGCCGTCCCGGCTGACCTTCACGAAATCGGACACGCAAAACCTCCCAGCATGATGAGCGACCGTGGCCGCGCGCACGGGATTTACAGCGCGACGAAGCGGATGGGAACCGGCATGGCGCAATGATTAGCGTTGGCCGCCAGCCTCCGCCACGAGCATCTCCGGCATCGCGGCATTCAGAGTGCGCCCGCCGCGCCATGAGGCGAAGGCAGCGACCAGGTAGAGGATTGCCGAGAAGCTGAAGGCAAAGACCAGGCCATGCTTGAACGGTGCCGACATCAGTTCGGGGAAGAAGGCGTGGCCGGTCAGCGTGTCAATGCTCTGTTGCGGCAGCGCGTGCAGGACATCGGCCGGGATCAGCTCGCCCATCGGATTGTAGCCGAGGAAGGCGGCGAACAGGCTGGCGACCGGCGGCATGTTGGCGATCTGATGGGCAACGGCTTGCGGCACATGCTGCGCCAGCAGCCCGGCCTCCATGCTTTGCGGCAGGCTGGCGGCAAGGCCGACGATCATCAGGCTGAAGAACAGGCCTATCGACAGCACCTGCCCGGCATTGGTGGTGGTGGCACGCATGCCAGAGGCCTGGCCGCGTTCGCGCGCCGGCACCGAATTCATGATCTGCGTCGAGTTCGGCGCCACGAACAGGCCGGAGCCAAGGCCGTTGAGGAACAGCAGGGCGGCAAAGGCCGTGTAGGAGAAGTCGGCCGGCAGCGCCATCATCGCCACGAAGCTGGCCGCGCCCACCACCATGCCGCCCACGGCGAAAGGCACGCCTCCGACGCGGTCGGAGAAATAGCCGGACACCGGCCCGGCGATGAGGAAACCTATGGTCAGCGGCAGCATGAAGATCGCCGACCACAGCGGCGTTTCCTCGAACGAATAGCCATGCAGCGGCAGCCAGATGCCCTGCAGCCAGACGATCAGCATGAACTGCAGCCCGCCGCGCGCGATGCCCGAGGCGAGGTTGGCGATGTTGCCATAGGCGAAACCGGGAATGCGGAACAGTTTCAGGTCGAGCATCGGCTTGGCGACGCGTTGCTCGATGAACACGAAGGCGATCAGCGAAATGAAGCCGATGGCAAAGAGGGTCAGCACCTTGGGGCTGGTCCACGCCATGACCTGGTCGCCATAGGGCTGAAGGCCATAGGTGATGGCGGTGAGAATGAGCACGAGGCCGAGGCCGAAGCTGATATTGCCGAGCCAGTCGATCGTGTGGGTGGAACGGTTCGGCGCATCGTGCAGCTTCAGATAGGCCCAGACCGTGCCGACAAGGCCAAATGGCACATTGATCCAGAACACCAGCCGCCAGTCGGTGTCGGCGAGCAGGCCGCCGATCAGCAGGCCGATGAATTGGCCGCCGATGGCCGCCACGACGTTGATACCGAGCGCGAAGCCGCGCTCGTTTTCCGGAAAGGCATCTGTGAGCAGCGCCGTCGAATTGGCCATGATCAGCGCGCCGCCAATGCCCTGGATGATGCGCACCGATATCAGGTACATCGCGGCGAAGTCGCCTTGGCCGGGCAACAGGCTGAGCGCGATCGAGGCTGCGGTGAAGATCGCGAAGCCGAGATTGTACATCCTGGCCCGGCCGAACTGGTCGCCGAGCCGGCCGAAGGCGACCACCAGCACCGCCGTGGCGATCATGTAGCCGATGATCGCCCAGAGCAGATAGTTGATGTTGCCGGGATCGAGCGCCTTGAGGCCGATGCCGCGAAACACCGCCGGCAGGCTGATCAGTAGGATGGAGCCGTTGATGGCGGCGGCCAGCATGCCAAGCGTGGTGTTGCTCAGGACCATCCACTTATGGTTCCGCGGAAGGCTCTCTAAGGCGGCGTTCATGATGACGACTTTCGAAGGTGCTGGCGTGATCCGGGCCGGCGCTATATATGAGGATGATCTCAGGTTTGGAAATATGAGGATGGCCTCGCAAAAAGCAAGAGCCTCGGTGTCAAATCCGCGTGCACCGCAGCAAAAAAGAGGACGCGAGCGGGTCGCGGCGCTGATGGCGAGCGCGGCACAGCTGTTCGTCGAGAAGGGTTTCGACGCCACGACGATGACCGAGATCGCCGCGCGGGCGGGTGCGGCCATCGGCACGCTCTACCTGTTCTTCCCGACCAAGGAGGCGTTGGCAGAGGCTATTCTGGCGGAGCATGCGGAAGCCCTGTCCACGCAACTGGACGCCTTGCAGGAACGCGCCAAAGGCCTCGCGCCAGCGGCGATCGCCGATGCACTGTTCGATGTGCTCGGCGCCTTCCTCGCCGCGCATCCTGCCTATTCGGCGCTGCTCGACCTTCCCGGCGACGATGGCTGGCGGCGCCAGATGCGCGCGAGACGGCGGGCGCAGATCGCGGCTTTGTTCGCGCGGGCCGAACCATCGCTGCCGCCGGGCCAGGCGGAGCGGCTGGCCGTCATCGTGCCGCAGCTGATGCGCATTCCGCTGGCGCTGGTCGGTGAAAAGAGATTGCGCGACGGCGTGCTGGAGGAATTGCGGCTGATGCTGGCGCGGCATCTGGGCGAGGTTGCGACGGAACGGTAAATTTACCGGACCGCCTTCTGCCCACCGGCAGCCGTGATCACGCCCACAATGATCAGCCCCGTCAACAGTAGCCGCACCCCGGCGCTGACGCCGAATGTGTTGAGCATGGTCAAAAGCAGCACCAGGAACAATGCCGCGCCCCAGACGCCGGGGACGTTGGCCTTGCCGCCGGCGACCGATGTGCCGCCGATGACGACGACGGCGATGGAGGCCAGCAGATATTCATTGCCGATATCGACATTGGCGCCACGGAAATAGCCTGCGAGCAGTGCGCCGTCGATGCCGCCGAGCGCCCCCGAAAGCGTGTAGGTGAGGAAGCGGATGCGGCCGACATTGACGCCGGCAAGCCACGCGGCGCGGATGTTCTGGCCGATCGCCAGCACCGAGCGGCCATAGACCATGCGCTGCAGGGCGATGGCAGCACCGATGGTGAACAGCACGGTGAGGATCGCCAGCACCGGAATGCCAAGGACCTGCCAGTTGGCGAAGTCGGCGAAACCCGGCGGCGGCTTGATCTGCAGCCCGCGCCCGTAGCTGATGTCGATCGACTGGATGATGAAGCTGGCCGACAGCGTGGCGATGATCGGCGGAATGCGCAACGCCCAGATCAGCAGATAGTTGACGGCGCCGACCGCCATGCCGCAGGCGAGTGCAGCCAAAAGCCCGACCGCGATCATGGAATCGTTGCCGTCCATCACTTTCATCGCGACGGCGCTGGCAAGGCCGATATTGGCCGGCAGCGAAAGGTCGACATTGCCGGGGCCAAGCGTGATGACGAACATCTGCCCGACGCCGACGATTACGGTGAAGACGGCAAGCGAAAGTGCGGCCGTGATCATGCCGCCCGCGCCATGGCCGCCGGTGAACACAATAGTCGCCAGCCATACCAGCAGCGCGCCGAGGAATGACCAGATCCAGGGTTTGGCGAGCAGGGATTTCACCAATGTCATCGCTCACCCCTCCCTGCGGCTGATCAGCACCCGCGCCGCCAGCACGATGATCAGGATGGCGCCGTTCGCGGCCACCTGCCAGTCGGGCGGGATGTGCATGAAGGTGAGCAGTGGCGAGGCGGCCAGTGCCAATGTCAGCGCGCCGATCACCGCGCCGATCGGCGACACGCGGCCACCGACGAATTCGCCCCCACCAAGGATGACGCCGGCAATCGCCAGCAGCGTGTAGCCATTGCCGATATTGGCATCAGCCGAAGTGGTGATGCCGATCAGGGCCATGCCAGACAGCACGCCAAAGACGCCGGCCAGCGCGAAAAGCACGATCTTGGTCTTCAGCAGCGACCAGCCGGCGCGCCCAAGTGCGGCCGGATTGCCCCCCGAGCCGCGCAGGATGACGCCATAGGACGTGCGCATCAGGCCGAAATGGACAATGAGGCCGACCAGCAGCGCCGCGATGATCGGGAATGGCACGAAGGGCGGTTTGAAAGCCATGATCGCCAGCAGCCAGTCCGGCGCCTTGCCGCCCGGTTTCGGCAGGACGAGAATGGCGAGCCCCTGCCAGACGAAGCTCATGCCCAGCGTCACCACGATCGAAGGCAGGTTGCGCAGATGGATGAGCGCGCCGAGCAGCGCATAGACCCCGATCGATCCGAGCAGGATGGCGGCGCCGACGAGCGGCGCGTCCTTCAGCCATGTCGCGGCGACACAGCCGACGAAACCGACAAAGGTGCCAATCGACAGGTCCAGTTCATTGCCGGCGATGACGAACATCTGCGCGATCGTCGCCAGCGCGATCGGGATCGCCAGGTTCAGCATCAGGCTGAAGCCGAAATAACTGATGGCGCGCGGGTTGAGCCAGGCGATGGCGATCAGCACGATCGCCAGCGACAGCGCCGGCAGCAGCCCGCGCAGCAGGCGGGCGCGCGCCAGCGCTCCACGCTCGGCGTAATTCCTGGCGGTGGTGTCGAGGCTGGCGGCAGTCATCTCAGGCCGCATCGCCGAAGGAGGACTGGATGATCTTCTCCTCGGTCAGCTCGTCGCGACGCAGATTGGCAACGATCCGGCCGTTCTTGAAGACATGGATGTGGTCGCAATTGTCGAGCTCTTCGGTTTCGGTCGTGTACCAGAGGAAGGTGCGGCCGCGCCCGGCCTCCTCGCGGATGAGGTCGTAGACTTCGAGCTTGGTGCCGATGTCGACACCGCGCATCGGATCGTCCATCAGCACGATCTGGGCGTCGGAGCCGAGCGCCCGGGCAAAAAGCGCCTTCTGCTGGTTGCCGCCCGACAGCGAAAAGATGTTGTTGTTCATGTCCGGCGTGCGGATGCCGATCTTCTTGCGCCAGAACTCGGCGAGTTCGGCCTCGCGCCGGGGCGAGATCAACAGCCCGCCGCGCAACCGTGCCAGCGAGCGGATGCCGATATTCTCCGCGATCGACCATTGCGGGAAGATGCCATCCGACTGCCGGTCGCCGGCGACCAGTGCCACCGGCGCGGTGACCTCGATGCCGGGCCGGGCGCGTGATGCCGCCGTAAAGATCGCCAGCAACAGGTCCGTCTGGCCGTGGCCCGCCAGACCGGCGAGGCCGATGATCTGGCCCGCATGCGCCACGAGTTCCTTGCCGTCCTCCTGGCGAACCGGCCGGGCCCTGACCCTGAGGACGCCGGTCGCCGGCCGGGCGCTCGCGATCGCCGCCTGCTTGCGAGCCTCCGCTCCGCCCATTGCCGCCACCAACCTGTCGCGATCGAAGGTATTGGCCGCGGCGGCGGCCACGATCTTGCCATCGCGCATCACCACGATGCGGTCGGCATTGCCGAGCACCTCGCCCAGCAGATGCGAGATCAGGATGCAGCTGCGCCCGCTGGCGACGAAGCGCCGGACGAAGGCCAGCAACTGCCCCGCCGTATGGGCGTCGAGCGACGATGTCGGTTCGTCGAGGATGACCAGTTCGAGCGGATCCTGCGTCACGGTGAAAGCGCGCGCCACCTCGACCATCTGACGCCGGCCGATCGAAAGGTCGCCTGCTATGTCGGCCGCCGAGATGGTATGGCCCGGGAAGATCTCGTCAAGCTTGGCGGTGATGAGATCCGCCGCCTTGCGCCGCCAGCCGACGCCGCGCAGCGACGGGTGGTTGATGCGTGTGTTCTCGGCGACGCTGAGATTGGGACACAACGACAGTTCCTGGAACACGCAGCGTATGCCAAGCCTCTGCGCGCGTGGCACGGAATAGTCTTGCTCCATGCCGCCGCGCACCGCGATCCGGCCGCTGTCGGGCAACAACGTGCCCGCCACCATGTGCATGAGCGTCGACTTGCCCGCGCCATTGTGGCCGACGAGACCGACACACTCCCCGGAACGAACGCTGAAATCGACACCGTCAAGCGCGCGGACAGCGCCGAAATGCTTTGCGGCGCTGTCCAGCCTGATGATGTCCGCACTTGCCCCGGACCGTGTTTCAGTCATGCTTGGCGGTACCCGGTGGCAATACGGGCGGCAACGATAGCCGGTGACTCACTTGATGTTGGCTTTGATGGCCGCCATGGCATCGGCTTGCGTGTATTCGTGGCTGGCTACGCCGCCCTTGACGATCTTCGGCAGTTCGGCCTCGAAATCGTCCTGGGTGAAGGCGAGGTAGGGCACCAGCAGGTCGTGCGGAATGTCGGTGCGGCCGTCGAGGACCTGCTGCGCCACCCAGAAAGCGAGTGACGATACACCGGGGGCGATGGAAGCCGACCAGGTCTTGTATCCGTCCTTGTCCTTCTGTTCCTTCCACCACTGCAACTCGTCCTGGCGATTGCCCATGATGATGGTCGGGCGCGGCTTTCCGGCAGCGGCGAAAGCCTGTGCCGCGCCATAGCCGTCGCCACCCTGATCGACGATGCCGACGACATCCGGAAGCGATGGCAGGATCGTCGCGACCGCCTTCTGGGCCGTGGTCTGGTCCCAGTCGCCCGTGACAGAGCCGACGATCTTGAACTCGGGATGAGCGGCGATGCCTTCCAGGATTCCGGCATGGATAGCATCATCGATCGACGTGCCGGCCAGCCCGCGGATTTCCAGCAGATTGCCGCCCTTGGGCTGGAACTTGGCCATCTGCTCGACTTCCTGCTTGCCCATGTCCTTGAAGTCGACGACGACACGATAAGCGCACGGTTCGGTCACCGTGCCGTCGAAGGAGACGACGACGATGCCGGCGGCGCAAGCCTGCTTGATGGCGCCGTTCAGCGCGTCCGGGGAAGCGGCGTTGATGACGATAGCGTCATAGCCCTGCAGGATGAGGTTCTGGACCTGGGCCGCCTGGGTCGGCACTTCCTTGTCGGCCGTCGTGAAGATGTCGGCGGCCGCGACGATCTTGTCGGCAACCGCCTTCTTGGTGACGATCGCATAGCTGTCGAGCATGGCCTGCCGCCAGGAATTGCCCGCATAGTTGTTTGAGAAGGCGATCTTCTTGCCGCTGGTATCCGCGGATGCGGTGCCTGACGCGAGCATGGCGGCAAGGGCGCCCAAGACGAACAGTTTCTTCATGTCGTACTCCTCCCATGAGTTTATTGGTCTGGCTGATTTTGGTGGCTGATGCGGTTCCGTCCCTGTTTTTTATCTATTGTCAGACAAATGCAGATGATCACGCTTGTCAACTGCGATCGGTGAGAGTTTGACGATCAACTTGCGGTGCAATGATTGAAAAGACTTCGCGTACTGGTCTAGGGATTGCGGGCAGGAGACCGAAATCAAGATGGCAGAAGCGCCGACCGTTGCTCTGGGCGCCCCGGGAATTCCGGCGCGTTGGACGTCAAGCGCCAAGAGCGGGGTCGGAACGGCGTTTTCGCCAACCGGCCGCGTCTGGTTCACGATCAGCCACGGCATCCTCAACGAGGTCTACTATCCGCGTGTCGACAGCGCCTGCACACGCGACATGGGACTGCTCGTGACCGGCCCCGGCGGATATTTCTCCGAAGAGAAACGCGACGCCGGGCACAGGATCGAACCCTTCGAGGAAGGCGTCCCCGCCTACAGGCTGGTCAACACCGCTGCCGATGGCGCCTACCGGATCGAAAAGCGCATCCTCGCCGATCCGGCGCGTCCGGTCCTGCTGCAGGAAATCGAGTTCACGCCGCTCAAGGGCGTCGCCGGCGATTACCATGTCTACACGTTGCTTGCCCCGCATCTCGTCAATGCCGGCATGGGCAACACCGCCTGGGTCGCCAAGCACAAGGGCGAGACGATGCTGTTCGCATCAGGGCGCGGCACATGCCTGGCGCTCGCTTCGTCCGTGCCTTGGGCCGCGTGCTCGGCCGGTTATGTCGGTGTCTCCGATGGCTGGCAGCAACTCCAGCATACGGGCCGGCTCGATCCGGCTTCGCTTCGGGCCGAAGACGGCAATGTCGCGCTGACCGGCGAGATCGGCTTTTCGGCTGGAAAGACCAAGGCCGTGCTGGCAATGGGTTTTGGGGCGACGCCCGAGGAAGCCGCCGACAACGCCCTGGCCAGCTTGAAACGGGGTTTTCCAGCCGCGGCCAAATCCTATGTCGAACAGTGGCGCAAATGGCAGACAAGCCTGCTGCCCCTCGACCGGCGCGCCGCATCCGGCATCAACCCCTATCGCGTCAGCACCGCTGTCCTGGCGACGCATCGTTCGTCGGCAAAGCCCGGAGCGACCGTCGCCAGCCTGTCGATCCCCTGGGGCTTCAGCAAGGGCGATGACGATCTCGGCGGCTACCATCTGGTCTGGCCGCGCGATCTGGTCGAAACCGCCGGTGGTTTCATGGCCGCCGGCGACCTCGACGAAGCACTGCGGATCCTCACCTATCTTCGCACCATCCAGGAGGCGGACGGCCACTGGCCGCAGAATGTTTGGCTGGACGGAACCGCCTATTGGCCGGGCATCCAGATGGATGAATGCGCCTTCCCGCTGCTGCTCGCCGACGCACTGCGCCGCGCCGGCCATCTGCCCCGCGCCAAGCTGGTCTCCTTCCTGCTGATGATCGAGCGGGCGGCGTCCTACATCGTCAAGAACGGTCCCGTGACGGGTGAAGACCGCTGGGAAGAGGATGCAGGCTACAGCCCTTTCGCACTGGCCGTGGAGATCGCGGCACTCCTTGCCGCGGCCGACATTCTCGACGCCTGCGGCAAGGCGGAGCCGGCAAACTATCTGCGCGAAACCGCCGACAGCTGGAACGACCAGGTCGAGCGCTGGACCTATGTGACCGGCACCGACCTCTCAAGCCAAGTTGGCGTCGCCGGCTACTATGTGCGCATCGCCCCGCCCGATACCGCCGACGCCGCGTCACCCAAGGACGGCTATGTGCCGATCAAGAACCGGCCGCCCGGCGACACCGACCGGCCGGCCGAGGCCATCGTCAGCCCGGACGCGCTGGCGCTTGTCCGCTTTGGCCTCAGGGCCGCCGACGATCCGCGCATCGTCGACACCGTCAAGGTCATCGATGCCCGGCTCCGTTGCGACCTGCCGCAAGGACCGCTCTGGTACCGCTATACCGATGATGGCTATGGCGAACATGAGGACGGCGCCCCTTTCGACGGCACCGGCCAGGGCCGGCCATGGCCGCTGCTGGCCGGCGAACGCGCCCACTACGAACTGGCGGCGGGCAACAATGCCATGGCGGAAAGCCTGCTCAGGACACTGGAGTCTTCGGCCGAACCCGGCGGCCTGCTGCCGGAACAGAGCTGGGATGGTCCCGACATGCCGCAGCGCGAATTGCGGCTGGGCGGACCGACGGGTAGCGCCATGCCGCTGGTCTGGGCGCATTCGGAGCATATCAAGCTGTTGCGTTCGCTTCGCGACGGCGCCGTCTTCGACATGCCGCCGCAAGGCGCCAAGCGCTACATCGAGGACAGGACCACATCGCCGCTTCGGACATGGCGGTTCAACAACAAGCTGCGCACGATCCCGTCCGGCAAGCTGCTGCGGATCGAACTGCCGACCCGTGCCGTGATCCGCTGGAGCATCGACGGCTGGGCGACTTCCGCCGAAAGCAACACGGCTGAAAACGCCTTCGGTGTTCATCTGGCGGACCTTCCGGTCGCGACTGCCTACGCCGATACCAACGTCATTTTCACTTTTCACTGGCTCGATGCCGACTGTTGGGAGAATGTCGACTTCTCCGTCGGCATCGAAGGCTAGAACCCGAGACAGTCACTAGATCTTCCCTCAAGAAACCAGGACGAGAACATGCAGATCGGAATGATGGGACTTGGCAGGATGGGCGCCAACATGGTCCGCCGCCTGATGCGTGACGGCCACGAATGCGTCGTCTACGACATCAACGCGGCCAGCGTCGACGCGCTGGTGAAGGATGGTGCCTCCGGGGCGTCGTCGATGGAGGAGTTCATCGGCAAGCTGGCCAAGCCGCGCTGCTTGTGGCTGATGCTGCCGGCTGCGATCACCGGCAAGGTCGTCGACCAGGCGGCGGGCCTTATGGAGCCCGGCGATATCATCATCGACGGCGGTAATTCCTACTATCACGATGCCGTCGACCAGGCCGCGAAACTCGCCACCAAGGGTATCCATCTTGTCGATGTCGGCACCAGCGGCGGTGTCTGGGGCCTGGAGCGTGGCTACTGCCTGATGATCGGCGGTCCCGACGTGGCGGTACAGCACCTCGATTCGATCTTTGCCACGCTGGCGCCCGGCGCCGATGCCGGTGCGCCCGCGCCCGACAAGGCCGGCGGCACGGCGCCCTTCGGCTACCTGCATTGCGGCCCGAGCGGCGCCGGCCATTTCGTCAAGATGGTGCACAACGGCATCGAATATGGCGTCATGGCCGCCTATGCCGAAGGCATGAACATCCTGAAATCCGCCAATGCCGGCAAGCGTCAGCGAACGGCTGACGCCGAGACCAGCCCTCTGGAAAACCCGCAATACTACCAGTTCGACATCGACCTGCCCCAGGTGGCCGAGGTCTGGCGCCATGGCAGCGTCATCGGCTCGTGGTTGCTCGATCTCACCGCCGGCGCCCTGAAGAGCGATCCGGCCCTGGCACAGTTCGGTGGCCGCGTCTCGGATTCCGGCGAAGGCCGCTGGACGCTGAAGGCGGCGATCGACACCGGCGTGCCGGCGCCGGTTCTGTCCTCGGCCCTGTTCGACAGGTTCTCCTCGCAGGGCGAATCCGAATTCGCCGACAAGTTGCTCTCGGCCATGCGCTACGCCTTCGGCGGCCATCTCGAGAAGCCCAAGGCCGGCTCGTGACGGCGGACAGGGAGACACGCTCATGAGCCAGGAACGTTCCGACACGCTGGTGCTCTTTGGAGCAACCGGCGATCTCGCCCACAAGAAGATCTTCCCCGCGCTGTATGCCATGGTCGCCAAGGGGACCCTCACCGAGCCGGTGATCGGCGTCGCCTTCGACCCTTGGGACCTGAAGCAGTTGCAGGCACGCGCCCGCGACGGCATCGTCAACGCCCTTGGCGGCATTGACGAGAAGGTCTTCGCCAAGCTCGCTTCGCTGCTTCGCTATGTCAGCGGCGACTACAAGGATTCCGGCACGTTCGAGAAGCTGAAAAGCGCGCTCGGGACCGCACACCGCCCCCTGCATTACATGGCGGTGCCGCCGAACATGTTCGAGACGGTGGTCCAGGGGCTGGAGCAATCGGGCACCGCGCAGGGTGCGCGGTTGATGGTGGAAAAACCCTTCGGCCACGATCTGCAATCGGCACGCTGGCTGAATCGTGTCCTGCATCTGGTGTTCGACGAACAATCGATCTTCCGCATCGACCATTATCTCGGCAAGGAAGCGATCCAGAACCTGCTCTACTTCCGCTTCGCCAATTCATTTCTCGAGCCGATCTGGAACCGCAACTTCGTTGAAAGCGTGCAGATCACCATGGCCGAGGATTTCGGCGTCGAGGGACGCGGCCGCTTCTACGACGAGGTCGGCTGCATCAGGGACGTCATCGAGAACCACCTTCTCAACATCCTCCTGCTGCTCGCCATGGAGCCGCCGGTCGGCCGCTCCGCCGACGACCTCATCGACGAGAAGGTGCAGGTCCTCCGCGCGATCCGCACGCTGACCAAGGACGATGTCGTGCGCGGCCAGTTCAAGGGCTATCTCCAGGAGCCCGGCGTGGCGCCGAATTCGCCGGTCGAGACCTTCGCGGCGGTGCGTTTCTTCGTCGATACCTGGCGCTGGCAGGACGTGCCGTTCTTTATCCGCGCCGGCAAGAACATGCCGGTGCACGTCACCGAGGTGGTGGTGCGGCTGAAGCGGCCGCCGCTCGATGTCTTCGATCCGATCAAGCCCGGCGATGCCAACTATGTGCGCTTCCGCATCGATCCGCAGGTGGTGATCGCCATAGGCGCGCAGCGCAAGGCGCCCGGCGACGACATGGTCGGCGAGCAGGTGGAACTGACCGCGCTCGACCACAGCAAGGCCGAAATGCCGCCCTATGAAAGGCTGATCGGCGACGCCATGAACGGCAACGGCCAGTTGTTCACCCGCCAGGATGCGGCCGAACTTGCCTGGCGCATCGTCGGTCCGGTTCTCGGCGACACCACGCCGCCGCATCTTTACGAGCCGAAAACCTGGGGCCCGGCGGACGCCATGGTCGGCTTCGGGCCGCCCGATGGCTGGATCGATCCGGTAAAATAGTTCTTCGGAGGGGAAGCCATGAAACGTCCGGCAAAGACCGCGCCAGCCAATCGAAAGATCGTGCTTTCGATCGATATCGGCGGATCGCACGTCAAGGTCCTCACCAGCGCCGGCGGCGAGGAGCGCCGGGCCGATTCCGGGCCTGGCCTCACGCCTCGGCAGATGATCGAGACGGTAAACAAGCTCGCCGAAGGCCTGTCATACGACGTCATCTCCATGGGCTATCCCGGCCCCGTTCGCGACAACAAGCCGGTGAAAGATCCTGCAAATCTCGGCAAGGGTTGGGCGGGGTATGATTTCGCCGCGCAATTCGGCAAACCGGTGAAGATCGTCAACGACGCCACGATGCAGGCCATTGGCAGCTATGAGGGCGGGCGCATGCTGTTCCTGGGCCTTGGGACCGGCCTCGGCGCCGCGATGATCCTCGTCAATGTCGCCCAGCCGATGGAGCTCGCGCATCTTCCCTACAGGAAGGGCGGCAGCTTCGAGGATTATATTGGCGAACGCGGTCTTGAAAAACGTGGTAAGAAGAAATGGCGCAAGCATGTTTTCGACGTTGTCGACAGGCTTCGCGCCGCCCTGCAGCCCGACTATGTGGTCATCGGCGGCGGTAATGTCGAAAAGCTTGACGTACTACCTCCTGATTGCAGGCGCGGTGACAACACACGCGCCTTCGAAGGCGGTTTTCGACTATGGAGCGACAACGCACCTGTCGTCTGATATTATTACGGATTAGTATAGTCGTTCAAAATAACGTGTGTTACAGCACTAATCATTGCGCTGCCCAGATTTGCCGACTAGGAATCCGCCAGTCCACCGACGGAGAAAATAGTTTGGCCGACGATAGCAACAACGCTCGCAAAGAGATCGACCTTCTCGAGCTGACCGCCCATATCGTGTCCGCCTATGTCGAGAAGAACCGCTTGCCGGCGTCCGGCCTGGGCGACCTTATCGCCAGCGTCAGCGCTTCGATAAGCGGCCTTGGAAAGCCGGTTGAACCGGCTCCGGTGCCGCTTGTCCCTGCCGTCAATCCGAAGAGGTCGGTAACGCCGGATTATATCATCTGCCTGGAAGACGGCAAAAAATTCAAATCCTTGAAGCGCCACCTGGGCGTTCATTTCGGACTGACACCGGACGCCTATCGCGCCAAGTGGGGCCTGCCTTCCGACTATCCGATGGTCGCTCCCAACTATGCCGCGTCACGCTCGGAACTGGCGAAGTCGATCGGCCTTGGCCGCAAGATCGAGCCGGCAGCCGCGCCCGCCAAGGCCAAGCCGCGCAAGGCCAAGGTTCCAGCCTAGGCGACCACTGCCGACTGACATCCGTCTTCCATGCTGGCCCGATGCATCGTATCGGGCCAGACCTATCTTTTGCGTACATCGCCCCATAGAGATCTGGCTTCAGTCCAGAACAGCTCCGGGGGGATGCGATCATGAACTACGCAAGAATGGTGATCGAGAAAGAGGCGCCGGAAGAATACGGCTACGACCGCATCCGCTACAACCTTTCCGAAAGCTCCATCACCGACCAGAAGCTCTCCGACATCGGCCTGTCGCTTCCCGATCTCACGCTTTTCTATGGCGAACACCGGGGCGACAAGGATTTGCGGGCGCTGATCGCCGCGCAGGATGAGATCATCTCGCCCGATGATGTATTGGTCACCGCGGGTGCCGCGGGTGCGCTGTTCATCATCTCGACTTCGCTCCTGTCCGAGCGCGACCACCTTGTCGTCATCCGGCCCAACTATGCCACCAACATCGAGACGCCCCGGGCGATCGGTTGCGCCATCAGCTATGTGGACCTGGCTTTCGAGGACGGGTTCGCGATAGATGTCGCGCGTGTCGCGGCGGCGATACAACCGAACACCAGGCTGATCAGCGTCACCTGTCCGCACAATCCGACCGGCACCATGATGGACCGCGCCGACCTCGACGCACTGGTGGCGCTCGCTGACAGCAGCAACTGCCATCTGCTGGTCGACGAGACTTATCGCGATCTTTCCTATGGAAGGCGATTGCCGTCGGCGGCGTCGCTGAGCACACGGGCGATCAGCGTGTCGTCACTGTCCAAGGCCTTCGGCATTCCCGGCATCCGCATCGGCTGGCTGGTCACGCGCGACAAGGCGCTGCAGGAACGGTTCCTGGCCGCCAAGGAACAGATCGGCATCTGCGGCAGTGTCATCGACGAGGGTATCGCGCGCGGCATGCTTGAGCGCCGCGACAGCTTTCTGGCGACGCTTCTGCCCGAAATGGCCAGGCGTCGCGACATCGTCCAGGCCTGGATCGATCGCGAACCGCTGGTCGACTGGGTGCGCCCTGAAGGCGGTGTCGTCGGCTTCCCGCGCCTCAATGTCGATCCCGGCTTCGACCTCGACCGGTTCTATGTGAACCTGCTGGAAAATCACGGCACCTATGTGGGGCCCGGCCACTGGTTCGAAATGCCCAAGCACTTCTTCCGCGTGGGCTTCGGCTGGCCGACGGAAGCGCAATTGCGCGCGGGCCTCGACGCCATTTCAGCCGCGCTTCGGCGGTAAGGTCGGCTGCTATTTGGCAAAGCCGACCGAAAATTCCTGATCAAACAGCGGTTTTTTTGCGCGCGTCGCGTGCTGAACTGCGATAATAACCAAATTGGCCGGAACAGCGCCCATTCGGGAAGTGCCCCGCCTGCCAATGCCATCGCAACGGGGCCTCTCTCAATGATATCAGAACAAACCTCGCCGGAGCCGCGTTACGCCGCGTTCCGGCACAAAGCCTTCCTCAGCTACTGGACGGCGCGCTTCCTCACCACCTTCGCGACCATGATCGTGTCCGTCGCCGTCGGCTGGCAGGTCTATGATTTGACGCGCAAGCCCTTCGACCTCGGCATTGTCGGCATCGTCCAGTTCCTGCCGTCGCTGCTGCTGGTGCTGGTCACGGGTGTCGTCGCCGACCGCTTCGGGCGCCGGCTGATCATGGCACTGGCGACCTCGGTCGAGGGAATCTGCGCCCTCCTCCTGCTGTTCCTGACGCTGCGCGGTCTGGTCAGCCCGTTGCCGATCTTCGCCGTGCTGGCGATATTCGGAACGGCGCGCGCCTTCTTCGGGCCTGCCTCGTCGTCGCTGTTTGCCAATCTGGTGCCGCCGGAGGATTTCGGCAATGCGATCGCCTGGAACTCGTCGGCGTGGCAGACGGCAACGATCGTCGGCCCGGTCGCCGGCGGCCTGCTTTACGGCGTCTCGCCCGAGCTCGCTTACGCAATCGCAGCCGCCCTGATGCTGGTTGCCGCGCTTTTGATCTTCACCATCCCGAAGCCTGTCCAGCAAACCGCCACCGACAAGCCGACGATGGAGACGCTGTTTGCCGGCTTCCGCTACATCTGGGGCGAGAAGATCGTGCTGGGCGCCATCTCGCTCGACCTCTTCGCCGTGCTCCTGTCAGGCGCCTCGGCATTGCTGCCGATCTATGCACGCGACATCCTGCAACTCGGGCCTTGGGGCCTCGGCCTGCTGCGCTCGGCGCCCGGCATCGGCGCCATCTGCGTCGCGGTGTGGCTCGCCGGGCACCCGATCCGCAACCATGCGGGCGTGATCATGCTGGGCTTCGTCGCGGCGTTCGGCGCCTTCACCGTGCTGTTTGGCCTCTCGACCATCACCTGGCTGTCGATCGTCGCCCTTGCCTTCCTAGGCGCCACCGACATGTTCAGCGTCTATATCAGGGAAACGCTGATCCAGTTGTGGACGCCGGACGAGGTGCGCGGCCGCGTCAACGCCGTCAACCAGGTCTTCGTCGGTGCTTCCAATGAAGTCGGTGAGTTCCGCGCCGGGACGATGGCCGCGCTGATCGGCACCGTGCCGGCCGTGGTAATCGGTGGCGTCGGCGCCATCGCGGTCGCCGGCCTGTGGGCCTATCTTTTTCCGCAATTGCGCAAGGTTCGCCACCTCAACGGACGCAACTGACGTTGAGCAAGATCCATCACTTCGTCACAGGAACTCCCATGATCACCTGTTACCTGAAATATGTCATCGACCCCTACAAGCTTGCCGAGTTTGAGGAATATGGCCGCCGCTGGATCGGCCTGGTCGACCGCCTCGGGGGAAACCATCATGGCTATTTCCTTCCAAGCGAAGGGGCGAACAATATCGCCTATGCCATGTTCAGTTTTCCGAGCCTTGCCGAATACGAGGACTATCGCAAGCGGATGGCTGCCGACCCGGAATGCCAGGAGGTGTTTGAAACGGAAAAACGCAATCGCAGCATTCTAAGCTACGAGCGCAGCTTCCTGCGGCCGGTGCTCGAACCGTAGAGCCTGTTCCATCCCGATGGAATCGGGATTGGGCTCTATCTGTTTGTTTGAACATGATCTCTGGACAAACGGCAACCGTTTGTCCGAGAAAACCGGGTTCCACTTTTCGGGATCATGCTCCAGGGAGCTCTATAAGAGAGGGCTACCGCACCACCGGTCTACCGAAGATCAGATGCAGGAATTCGCCCAGCCAGCGTTTGAGATGCATGTCCCAGATCAGTCTTCCGCCGAGATGATCGCGGCCTGGCTGGGCGCCAGGCAGCTCGAACCTGTGCTCGCCGTGCACCACCCAGCGGTGCATCATCGCCCTGGTCAATTCACCATGGAACTGGATGCCCCAGGCATTGTCGCCATAGCGAAAAGCCTGGTTGGGATAGGTCTCGGCGGTTGCCAGAAGCGTCGCCTCTTTCGGCAGCGAGAAGCCCTCGCGGTGGAACTGGTAGACCATTTCCGGCCAGTGCATCAGCTTCTTGCCCGCCTCTGTCGCTTTCAGCGGATACCAGCCGATCTCGACCAAACCTTCGTCATGCCCCTCGACCTTGCCGCCGAGATGGTTGACCAGCATCTGCGCGCCTAGGCAGATGCCGAGGAACGGCCGGTTCTCCTTCAGGGGGATATCAAGCCAGGCGGTTTCGCGGCGGACGAATTCATCCCCGTCATTGGCGCTCATCGGTCCGCCGAACACCACCGCGCCGGCGTGGCCCTCCAGCGTTTCCGGCAAGCCGTCGCCAAGCGGCGGACGGCGGATATCGAGATCGAAGCCGGCCTCCAGCAACATATGCCCAACGCGGCCGGGGCTCGACGTCTCCTGATGCAGAACGACCAGAATTGTTGGCTTCGAACGCTGTCTTGTCGGCAAGCGAACCTCGTCCCGCTCTATTCGTCGCTCGACGTTCCGGTGGCGCCCGGCGCATGCGCCGCAGCCCTGCGGCGGGCCTCGACCCGGTCGTGGCGTTCGACGCCGATCAGTTCGGCGACACGCCAGACTGTGTTGTCTTCGAGCTCGTGCAATTCGCCGTCGGCATAGACGATCTCCCACATCAGGCCGATGAAGGCCTTGCGCGCATCGGCGTCGAGGTGGCGCTTCAACACGCTGGTGAAGGCATAGAGGTCGATCGCCTCATTGTCGGCGCGCTCGCCGGCAGCCGCCAGAGCCTCCAGTTCCGCGCCGCTGATCGAATAGCTTTCCGCCAGCACCTCCTTGAAGCGTTCCCATTCGACATCCTGGCGCACGCCGTCGGCGCTCATCACATGATAGAGCAGCGCCGAGGCGGCAACGCGCGGATCATCCGCGCTGGGACGGGCACCGGCGCCGATCGGCAATTCCTTCAGAAACGACAGAACGCGTTCGAACATCAAGCATTTCCCATTCGTGGAGACCTGTCGCCAGGAGCACTGCCTTCAGGATCGGGCCTCATCAAAACAAGCGAAACCGGCGTTGTGATTTCTCCGCCTCGTCGTCCGGGTCGACGCCGGGATCGTCTGGCAAGCGCGCCAGTTCCTCCGCCGGTTCGACGGCCTCCGCATTGGTCGGCACGGCTGCAAAAGCGGCCGCGGTCACCGGCGTGACGTGATCGCTGTCTCCGGCCACGGCTTGCCCCGCCGGCTCGTCGGAGGAAATCGTCGCATGATCGATTGTCTCGGGCGCGCTTTCGCGCGCCACCGGTGCGGCGATGGCCGCCGCCGCGATTTCCGTCGTGTCATCATGGCTGTCGATCAAATGGCCGAGGCGCTCCATCGGCGCGCGCCATTCGAAGGCGTCGAGCTTGCCGGTGACCGGCGAGACCGGCGCCCAGTGTTCCGAGATGACGCCGTCGGTGACCCAGGCAGGATCGCGCGGCGCGCGCACCGCCTTGGAGAGGAGCTGCCGCACCTTGCCCTGGTCGCCGGTTTCGGCTTCCTCGATGTCGGCCAGCAGCAGATACGCGCCTTCGCGGCGGTCCATCCTGATCGCCGCTTCCGCCTCGCGGCGCGCCGTCTTGTAATCCTGTGCATCAAGTGCCGCGCGCGCCACGGTCAGCGAGGACTCGGCGTGGTTCTTCTTCAGCTCCTGCAGCTTCTTCGCCCGGTTCAGCCGGTCGAGCACGGCGTCGCCCGGGCGGGCATGGGTATAGAGTTCGGCGATCTCCGGATGCGGTTCGGCCTTCCAGGCCGTTTCGAGGATCTTGGAACCCTTGCGTACGTCTTTCTGGCGAAACAGGGCCTTGGCCGCGATGACCGCCGCCGGTGCGAAATCCGGGCGCAGCCTGTTGGCCTCGACGGCCGCCGCCTTGGCCCCGTTGGGATCGCTGTCGATCAAGGCATGCGCCTTGGCGGTGAGCAGCACGGCGCGGCGCCGGTTGGCGGCGTCGCGCTCGATCTGCCGCGTCGATTTCTGCGCCTCGACCAGTTTCAGCGCACCGTCCCAATCGCCGCGCTGGGTCAGCTCTTCCAGCGTCGATTCGGCGGCCCAGGCGAGTTGCGGCGCCATCACCGCCGCACGGCCGGCATAGTGCCGGGCGGCATTGCGATCACCCAGGCGTTCGGCTTCGAGATAGAGGCCTCGCAGGCCGAGCAACCGCATTTCGGGATCGTCCAGCATGCTCTCGAATTTTTCCCGCGCGCCCTCGTGGTCGCCTTCGAGCAGCGAGGCCTGCGCCTCGAGCAAGTGTATCAGCGGCTCCTGGTCGGAGCGGATGAGCTTGGCCGCTTCCTTGGTCTTCTTGCGGGCCAGGACACCATCGCCGGCGCCGGCGGCGATCATGCCGGTCGACAATGCCTGATAGCCACGGTCGCGGCGGCGCACCCGGAAGTAGCGCGAGATGGTGTAGGGACTGTTCCACAGCGACTTGACCAGCCACCAGAGGATCATCACCGCCGCGACCACGGCGACGACGGCCACGGCCGCGACCATCAGGCTAACCTGGTACTGATAGCCATTGAAGGTGATGACCATGTCACCGGGACGGTCGGCCAGCCAGGCAAAGCCGAGCCCGAGAGCGAAGACGACGACAAGGAAGATGAGAATTCGGATCATCGTCAGGTCCTCACGCCTTCATCGCGCCGGCAATCAGCGCCTCGATCTGCGTCTCGACATCCATGCGCGCCTTCAGTTTGCCGGCAAAGTCAGCGCCCGCCGCCTTGGCCGCATCGGGCAGAGTGCCATATTCGCTGAGCGCCTTGGCATAGTCGCCCTGGGTGACAGCCACCTCCATGCGCGCGACGGTCTGCGGAACGCCGGTGCCCTCGACGGCGCCGACCGGCCGGACCTTGACCAGCGATTCGGCGCTGGACATCAGATTTTGCAGGAAGCCGGCATTCTGGTCGACGGGCCGCGCCGCGGCGATCATGGCGGTGGCGGCGGCATCCGCGCCGGCGGTGATTTCGGCCCGGGTCGGCACCCCCTTCTCCGCATAGGCGCGCAGTGTCGCGAGCTGCGGCGCGTCCGGTGCGATCGCGGCAAAGGTTTCAAGCTCGGCATTGAAGGGTGCGCCACGGTCGAGCGCGGACTTCAGCGCGGAAGCGGCGATGGCAAGCGCGATCTTCGGCTGCGACGCCTGCGCCTCCACCTTGCCGGACAGCTGCGACACGGATTGCTCCAGCGCCGCAAGGCGGCCCTGCTGGGCAGTCGCCGTCTCGCCGGCGGATTTGACCAACGCGTCAAGCCCCGCGAGTTTCTCGTTGAGCGGGCCGAGATCGACAGGCGCCTTGCTGCTGGCCTGGTCAAGTGCCGCGACAGCCGTTTCGATCTGCTTGACCTTGTCGCCAAGCGCCGCAAGGGCTGCGCTGTCGCCCGCATTCCCGGATCCCGCAGCCGATTTAAGAGCCGCGACATCGGCCTTCACCTGGTCGAGGGCCGACGACAGGCCGTCGACCTTGGCCGACGCGTCGGTGTTGCCGGCCGCCTGCTTGGCCCCCGCGATCTCGGATCTCAGGGCGGAGATCTGACTGTTGACGCCATCGAGCGACACGCCGGCGGAACCCGGCGCGCCGAGCACGCCGGCGAACTGCAGGGCACCAGCCCCGACCAGCGCGATGACACCGCCGATGACGCCGGCCGCGATGCCGTTGATGCCCCCACGCTTCGGTTGCGCTGCCATGGTCTCTTCCCTCGTCGCGGATTTTGGTGGCGCGGCCGCGGCGGGACCGGTCTTTGGAGTTGCATCCTCGAAACTGTAGTCGAATCCCGTCGCACGATCGGCCGGATCTTCCGATCCGGTCGGATAGCTGGGCTTCGAATCGTCGCCGCCCTCGGATTCCGTGGATTTCTGCCCGGCGGACTGCTTGGTCCCGGTGGCGTCGGTGTGTTCCCATGGTTCCAGATCGGTCTGGTCGGCATGCACCGGTTCCGCCGGCACCTCCGGCTGCGAGGCCTCCTTGGCCTGGCCGGTATCCTCGATCTCGGCCTTGCCGGAATCCTCGCCGACAATGCGCGAGACGGCGCCGGGCTCTAGTTCGATCGTCACCGGCTCGCGGCGGCTTTTCGAATGTCGCATCTTCGGCGTCTTGACCATGCTTTGGGCTCCGCAAAATTCGCTTCGGGATGGTTCAAAAAAGGGTCTATCACATCACCAAGCGGTGAAAAGGGGCGGTGTGATGACGCGGATCATCGCCACCCCTTCAAAAGCTCAAGCAACACCTCTTCATCGGGTTCCGCCGCGACGCGGATTTTTTCGCCGTCGGCCACATCCAGGGCGGTGGCGATGCGCTTGGAAAGCGCAAGAAAACGTGTCTTTTCAAAAAGCTCATGCAATGCCGGCCGGCGAGCCAGGGCCTGTATCGCTGCCGCCGCCTTGGCCGAGTAAAGCAGCGCCACGTCGACCGGCTGACCGGACAGATGCTCGACGACAGCCGCGTCCGTATAGGCCGGCGCGACCGTGTCATAGGTTTCGATCGGGTGGACCCCGACTCCCGCCGCCTTCAGCCGCGCCTCGAATACCGGAAACCGCACACGGCCGCACAGGTAGATGACCGCCTTTCCCGAAAGCCGGCTGGCAAGCATGTCGGCCAGCGCTTCGGCATTGCCCGGACCTTCGTCGACGTCCATAAACCCAGCCGCTCGCGCGGCCTCCGCCGTTCGCTTGCCGACGGCATGGCAGGGCAAGGCCGCCAACGCGGCCATGATTTCCTTGGGGGCATGGCGGATGGCATTGGCGCTGGTGACGACAACCGCGATGGCATTCTCGGGAACAAGCCCGGTTTCGACCGGCAGCGCCTCCGTCTTGGTCAAGGGCAGCAGCACCGGCTGAAAACCCATCTCCCGCAGTCGCCGTGCCGTGCTGGACGCGCCGGGTTCCGGTCTCGTCACCAGAACGCGGACCACAGTCAGGCCCAGCCGTCGAAAAAGTCTTCGCCGGCCTTCGCCCGCACCGCGCGCGCTGCTTCATCGCCGATGCGGGCCGCCTCTTGGGCGTGGCCCTCGGCCTTGATCTCGTGCGACTGCGTTCCGTCCGGCGAGATGATAAGCCCCGCGAAGGCAAGCCTGTCGCCCGTGATCATCGCATGGCCGGCGATGGGAGTGCGGCAGGAACCATCGAGCGCCGCCAGGAAGGCGCGTTCGCAGGCCAGCGCCTGCCCGGTCGGCACGTCGTGGATTGCGCCCAGCATCGTTTCCACCTCGCGGTCGCCGATGCGGCTTTCGATGCCGATGGCGCCCTGCCCCGGCGCTGGCGGAAAAATGTCGAGCGGCATCAGGTCGGTGGTCAGATGTTCGAGCCCCAGCCGCTTCAATCCGGCATAGGCCAGGATGGTGCCGGCGGCGATGCCCTCTTCCAGCTTGCGCAGGCGCGTCTGCACATTGCCGCGAAACATCACCACGTCGAGGTCCGGCCGCAGCCGCCGGATCAGCGCCTGCCGCCGCAGCGACGACGAACCGACGATGGCACGCTCCGGCAGATCGGCAATGCTGCGTGCCGCCTTGCCGATAAAGGCATCGCGCGCGTCCTCGCGCGGCAGGAAGGCCGACAGTTCCAGCCCGTCGGGCAATTTCGTCGGCATGTCCTTGGACGAGTGCACGGCAATATCGATGCGACGCGCCAGCAGCGCCTCCTCGATCTCCTTGGTGAACAGGCCCTTGCCGCCCGCTTCCGACAATGGGCGGTCCTGGATGCGGTCGCCGCTGGTCGTGATGACGACGATTTCGAAGGCGTTTTCAGGCATGCCGTGCGCGGCCATCAGCCGAGCCTGGGTTTCGCGCGCCTGTGCCAGTGCCAGCGGGCTGCCGCGTGTTCCTATTCTCAAGAATGTTTGCATGGCGCGCGGTCCGTGATAACCCCCGGCGAGCGAGGCCTTTCCGGTTTCTCCTACCGGGGAAAGCCCGGCTATACAATCATCGAGGACAGCGACCAATTGATCCGCGTTCTGGGCATCGAGACGAGTTGTGACGAGACCGCGGCCAGCGTCGTGGAGTTGGAGGGCGATGCCGCGCCCGAAATCCTGTCCAACATCGTGCTCAGCCAGATCGAGGAACACGCGGCATTCGGCGGCGTCGTGCCGGAGATCGCGGCGCGCGCCCATGTCGAGGCTCTGGACGGCATTGTCGAGGCGGCGCTCGCCGATTCGGGCATCGATCTCGCCGATATCGATGCGATTGCCGCGACCGCTGGGCCTGGTCTCGTCGGCGGCCTGATCGTCGGGCTGATGACGGCCAAGGCGATCGCCGCGGCCGCGAACAAACCGCTGATCGCGATCAACCATCTCGAGGGCCACGCGCTGACGGCAAGGCTGACCGATGGGCTGTCCTTTCCCTATCTGCTGCTCCTGGTCTCGGGCGGTCACACGCAGATCGTCGCGGTGCGCGGTGTCGGCGACTACCAGCGCTGGGCGACGACCATCGACGACGCGCTTGGCGAGGCCTTCGACAAGACGGCCAAGATGCTGGGCCTGCCCTATCCCGGCGGCCCCAATGTCGAGAAGGCGGCAGAGCGCGGCGACGCCAGGCGTTTCGCCTTCCCGCGCCCGATGAAGGGTTCGGCGCAGCCGGATTTCTCCTTCTCGGGACTGAAGACGGCCGTGCGCCAGGCCGCGACGGCGATCGCCCCGTTGAGCGGCCAGGACATCGCCGATATCTGCGCCTCGTTCCAGGCGGCGGTGGCCGATGCGCTGGGCGATCGCGTCTCGAGAGCGCTGACGCGTTTTCGCGAAACATTTCCTGATACGGCGAAGCCGGCTCTGGTCGTGGCCGGCGGCGTCGCCGCCAACAAGACGATCAAGGCGACGCTGGATACACTGTGCCGTGATAACGGCTTCACCTTTGTCGCGCCACCTTTGAAGCTTTGTACCGACAATGCCGCCATGATCGCCTGGGCCGGCATCGAGCGGCTGCGGGCGGGCCTCGCGGATGAGAACGGCAGTGATTTCGTGCCACGCTCGCGTTGGCCGCTGGACAGCATCTCGGCGCCGATGGTGGGCTCGGGCCGGCGCGGAGCGAAAGCATGAACGGCCGCGATTCGGCTGGATGGCGCGTTGCTGTCCTGGGCGGTGGCGCCTGGGGCACGGCGCTGGCGCTGGCCATGCTGCACGCCGGTCATTCGGTCCGGCTGTTCGCGCGCGACGAGGAAACCGTGGCGTCGATACGCCGGGGCGAAAACCCGCGCTACCTGCCCGGCATCGCCATCGAGCCTGGCATGGAGGCGACAAGCGACCTCGGGACGGCCCTCGACGGCGCTGACTGCGTGCTGGCGGTGACGCCGGCGCAGTCGCTGCGCGCGGTGCTGGCGGGCGCGAAGCCTCATATGCCAAGGGGCGTTCCGATCGTTCTTTGCGCCAAGGGCATCGAACGCGACACCGGCGCGCTGCTGTCGGCCATCGTCGAGGAGATCCTGCCGGAGAATCCGGTTGCCGCCCTGTCGGGCCCGAGCTTTGCCACCGACGTCGCCAAGGGCCTGCCGACGGCAGTGGTGGTTGCCGCCCGCGACAACGGCCTGGCCGCGAACCTTGCCGCCCGCTTCTCGGCCCAGAACCTGCGCTGCTATTCGAGCGACGACCTCATTGGGGTCGAGATCGGCGGCGCGCTGAAGAATGTCTTTGCCATTGCCGCCGGCGCGGTCTCGGGCGCGGGGCTCGGCGCCAGCGCCCAGGCGGCGATGGTGACGCGCGGCTTCGTCGAACTGCGCCGCATCGGCACGGCCTTCGGCGCCAGGCCTGAAACGCTGATGGGGCTTTCGGGTCTTGGCGACCTGATGTTGACCTGCTCGTCCGCGCAGTCGCGCAATTTCGCCTATGGGCTGGCGCTCGGACAGGGCAAGCCCCTGGCCGGGCTGCCGCTGGCCGAAGGCGTGCCGACCGCGTCGATCGCCGCCCGCATCGCCGCCGGGCGCGACATAGACGCGCCGATCATCGCCGCGGTATCGGCGATACTGGACGGCACCATCACGATAAGCCAAGCTGTGTCCACATTGATGACCCGGCCGCTGAAGACTGAAACCGACGCCTGAAGCACGATCCCGGATCAGCGGTCTGGATCGTGCTCCGCCTGAATATGGGAGTTTGAGAGAATGCTGTTTGCTTTGCTGTGCAAGGACAAGCCCGGAAGCCTGCAGGTGCGGCTCGACACGCGGCCCGAGCATGTCGCCTTTCTGGAAGGACTGAACGGCGAAAAGAAGCTCGCCTTCGCCGGTCCGTTCCTGGACGCCGACGGCAAGCCCAATGGCAGCCTGGTCGTCGTCGAGGCGCCCGACATGGCCGCTGCGAAGGCTCTGTCCGCGGCCGATCCTTATGCCAAGGCCGGACTGTTCGAGAGCGTCGATATCCGGCAGTGGAACTGGACCTTCAACAAGCCGGCGTAATGCCTCGTCACGCCGGCTTGACGCCTTGTCACGCCGGCGTGACGTTTGTTTAGCCGCTCGGGCGGCGGCGGTGACGCCCAGTGAATGACGACAGGACAACAATGATGAACTACTGGCTGTTCAAATCGGAGCCGTTCAAATTTTCCTTCGACATGCTGAAGGCGAAGGGCAAGGACGGCACGCAATGGGATGGCGTGCGCAACTATGCGGCGCGCAACAACATGAAGGCGATGCGGATCGGCGATCTCGGCTTCTTCTACCATTCCAACGAAGGGCTCAACATCGTCGGCATCGCCGAGGTCTGCGCGCTTGCCCATCATGACACCACCGCCGACGACCCGCGCTGGGAATGCGTCGATATCCACGCCGTCAAGGATGTGCCGACCCCGGTGACGCTGGAACAGGTCAAGGCCAATCCCAAGCTTGCCGATATGGCGCTGGTCCGCCTGGGGCGGCTTTCCGTGCAGCCGGTGACGCCGGCCGAGTGGAAGGAAGTCTGCCGCATGGGCGGCCTGACCCCCGCTCCGTGACCGTACTCACCCCGATCAGCGCGAAGAAATTCATCCTCGACAACACGGCGCTGATGGCGCCGCCGCATGTTCCGGAGATCCGACTGCATCTGGCCGACGAAGCCCATGATCTATGGCAACGCACGGAGGATGAACTCACCGAAATCGGGCTGCCACCGCCCTTCTGGGCGTTCGCCTGGGCCGGCGGACAGGGGCTTGCCCGCTATGTCATCGACCATCCCGCGACGGTGCGGGGAAAGCGCGTTCTCGATTTCGCGTCCGGCTCCGGTCTGGTCGCCATTGCCGCCGCCGGCGCTGGCGCCGCGGAGGTGACCGCCGCCGACATCGACCCGTTTTGCGAGACCGCGATACGCCTCAATGCCGAAGCCAATGCCGTCGGCATCGGATTTGACGGCACCGACCGCATCGGAACAGACGCCGGCTGGGACGTGATCCTGGCTGGTGATGTCTTCTATGACAAGTCCTTCGCCGATCTGCTCATGCCATGGTTCGCGACGCTGAAGGCACGCGGCGCCGAAATCCTCGTAGGCGATCCCGGCCGCTCCTACATGCCCAAGGCGGGCCTTGAGCCGCTGGCGGTCTATGAAGTGGCGGTGACGCGGGCGCTGGAGGATTCCCTCGTCAAGCGCACCACCGTCTGGCGCTTTGCTTGACGCCACCGCCGAACAGGCGTTCCATCGCGCACCCTTCGGGAGGGGGCATTCATGGATTTTTCAGCGGTAAACTGGGTGGCGGTGATTGTCGCCACGGTCGTGGCCTGGCTGTTCGGCGCGGCCTGGTACACGGCCCTGAGCAAGCCGTGGCTCAAGGCTGCAAAACTTGACCCGTCGACCATGAAGAAATCGGCGCTGCCCTACGTCGTCAGCTTCATCGCCGAACTGGTGATGGCAGGCATCATGGCCCTGGTCGTCGGTGCCATGACGGGCGGTGAGCCGACCTTCGTCCCGGGCCTCGTCTTCGGCCTTGTCCTCTGGCTGGGGTTCGTGATCACCACGCTGTCCGTCAACCATCGCTACGGGGGGTTCGGCTGGGAGCTGACCATCATCGATGGCGGCCACTGGCTCGGCGTGCTGCTGATCATGGGCGCGGTGATCGGCTGGTTCGGAGCGGCTGCAAGCTAGATAGCGGCGTCGGTCCGCGTCTTGGCGACTTCCTCGAGGATCCACTCGCGGAAAGCCACGATGCGCGGGTCGTTCGCCTCGGTCTTGGGATAGACCAGGAAATAGGCGAACTCCGCCGCGACCTTGATGCCGAGTTGAAAAGGCCGGACGAGACGGCCCTCCGAAAGGTCGTTCGCCACCATGGCAAAATCGGCGAGCGCCACCGCATTGCCGTCGAGTGCGGCCTGGACCGCGTCGGTGGAGGTTCCGAATACGACGGTGCGGCTGTCGTCGAAATCGTCGATGCCGGCCGCCGCCATCCACATGCGCCAGTTGGGCCACGTTACGCCCTGCCGGGCCCATTCGATGTGGGCAAGCGTATGGTGGAACAGGTCGCGCGGCTCGTTGAGCGGCGGCCCGGACGCCAGCAGGCTGGGGCTGCATACCGGAATGATGATGTTGTCGAACAGGCGATGTGCGCAAAGACCCGGATACTTGCCGGCGCCGAAGCGGATGCCGACATCGACGTCGTCGAGATCGAAATCCCGCAATCCATAGGCGATATCGAACCGCAGCTCGATGCCCGGCTTCTGCTTGCGAAAATCCTCGACACGCCGCATCAGCCATTTTGCCGCGAACTGGGCGTCCAGCGTCACTTTGAGGAATGCCGTGCCGCGCGTCATCTTGTGCGCCCGCGAGACGGCCCGGCCAAGCAGGTCGAGCGCCTCGGTCGAAGCCTCGAACAGCACAGCGCCGGCTTCCGTCAGCCGGATCGTCCGGCTGGTGCGGGTGAACAGCACGATGCCGAGCTGATCCTCGATTTCCTTGATCTGGTGGCTGACGGCGGCGGGGGTCAAGCCGAGCTCGTCCGCGGCGCGCGTGAAATTGAGATGCCTGGCCGCTGCTTCCAGCGTCCGCAGGGCACGGGTTCCCGGCAACAGACGCGCCATCAGAACTGGCTCGAACCAAGGGAGATCACTGTGCCTCTATCTTCAAAGGAAACTTGATGATCGAGCAAGAACTACTCGTTTCCCGTTTGAATTTCAATCGATCATGATGAGGCAATCGAACCACTATCAAACCGGATTTGATATCCGGATGAAACGGAAGTTACCATGGCACACATCGCTCTGCGGCTTGGAAATGTCCAGCCGAACCGCCTGAACGCGGTGTTTGAGTGGCTTCGGCAGGCAAAGGTTGCCGCCAGCCTTCCACGACAGGATGTCGAGGATCTGTCGGACAGCCAGTTGCGCGATATCGGCGCCCGTAGGCAGGACGTCTCGCGCGCCCTTGACCGGGAAATCGGTCGCCTGGGCCTGCTCGACATCGGCTGGCAGCGGCCTCGGAGGTAAGGGGCAGTAGGGAATAGGCATTGGAGAGAGAATCCTACTGCCTACTGCCTACTGCCTACTGCCTACTGCCTACCTCACGACCTTCACCACCGTCCGATCCGACAGCAGCGGCAGCAGCCGCGCCATGGTGCGCGCGCTCACCGCGACGCAGCCTTGCGTCGGCGTGAAGCCCTGCCGCGCCAGATGGAAGAAGATGGCGCTCCCGCGCCCGCGTCGGCGCGGCGAGATGTTCCAGTCGAGCACAAGGCAGACATCATAAAGTGGGTCGTCGCGCAGCATCCGTTCGTGGCTGGCGCCATAGGGGATTTTCACCGGACGGTTGTAGTTGCGGTCCTCGGGCACCTCGCACCAGCCGAGTTCGGGACCGATAGGCGACATCCCCAGGCGGGTTCTACGCCCCCCAGGGAAATGATCGCCCCGAAAATATCCTGACAGGATCCGCATCGCCGCAAGCGGCGTCGCGCCATCGCCTTCACGCTTGTCGGCCGAAATGCCGCCATGCCCGAGCGCGCATGGAAACACCAGCCCGCCGGCCTGCAGGAACCCCTGCGTGGGGTGGCCGGGACGGGCCCGCACGGTAAGCAAACGCAGTCCTTTTCGCAAAATTGCGCCGGCTGCATTGCGATCGTGTTTTTTCTTGTATGATCGTGCCACGGAACAAATCACTGTGATCGGCTATTGTGTCGGCCAGCTTCCGCATAAATACGCAGCGGTCAACTGAATTTACTTTTCAAAACAACGGATTGATCCATGACTTCACGCACCATTCTGATCGTCGACGACGATGACGACCTGCGCGGCACCCTCGTCGAGCAATTGTCCCTCTACGAGGAATTCGATGTCTTGCAGGAATCAACCGCGGCAAAAGGCGTCACCGCGGCGCGCGGCGGCCTCATCGACCTGTTGATCATGGATGTCGGCTTGCCCGACATGGATGGCCGCGAGGCGGTGAAGATACTGCGCAAGGGCGGCTACAAGGCGCCCATCATCATGCTGACCGGTCACGACACCGATTCGGACACCATCCTCGGCCTCGAGGCCGGCGCCAACGACTATGTGACGAAGCCGTTCCGCTTCGCGGTCTTGCTGGCGCGCATCCGCGCGCAGCTGCGCCAGCACGAGCAAAGCGAGGACGCGACCTTTTCGGTTGGCCCCTACACCTTCAAGCCGAGCCAGAAGCTGCTGCTCGACGCGCGCGGCGGCAAGGTGCGGCTGACGGAAAAGGAGGCCTCGATCATCAAGTACCTCTACCGCGCCGATCAGAAGGTGGTGACGCGCGACGTGCTGCTCGAGGAAGTCTGGGGCTACAATTCGGGCGTGACCACGCACACGCTGGAAACCCATGTCTACCGCTTGCGCCAGAAGATCGAACGCGATCCTTCCAATGCGGAAATTCTTGTGACAGAAAGCGGCGGCTACAAGCTGGTTCCTTAAACATTTCATTATCCAATGGGCGGCCGGGCGGGGACGCTTTTCGGGTACGATCCTGGTGCTGGGGCGGCTTGGATCGAACTCGTAGAGGAGGAGTCGGACTGTCGGTTCGGGGACATAGTTAGATGGCGCTGGATGACGATATCCGCATCCTGTCCGCCGTGGGGCTCTTCCAGGGTTTCACGCAGGAACAGCTGCGCCTGCTCGCCTTCGGCGCCGAGACAACCCTGCTTCAGGCCGACCGCAAGCTTTACCGTGAGGATGACGAAGCCGATTCAGCCTATGTCGTCGTCAGTGGTCTCATCGTCCTCTACCGCGAGCACAATGGCGAGCGCATCCCGGTCGGCACCGTCGGTCCCGGCGCGATGCTGAGCGAACTGGCATTGATCGCCGACACCAGGCGGCTGACCAGCGCTTCGGCCGCGAACGATTCGGAAGTGATCCGGCTCAGCAGGAAGATGTTCCGCCGCATCCTGGAGGAATATCCCGAGATTGCGGCCCAACTGCACCAGCGCATCTCCGAGGACTTCCAGGCGATGATCCGCCGCATCGAGGAACTGGCGCCGCGGTTTAGTTAGGGCAGTAGGGAAAACCAACCGCGCCGACACGTATGCCTTGCCCTAGTCCAGGTTGAACCGCGCGATCACCGGCACGTGGTCCGAAGGGCGATCCCAGCCGCGTGCGAGGCGCAGGATCTCATAGCCTGCAAAGCTCGGCACCAGGTTTGGCGAAGACCAGACATGGTCGAGCCGCCGGCCGCGGTTCGACGCTTCCCAGTCCTGCGCCCGATAGCTCCACCAGGTGTAGAGCTTCTCTTCGGGCGGCACGTTCAGCCGCATCAGGTCGACCCAGTTTCCGGCCAGGCGCATCGCCTCGAAGTTTTCGGTCTCGACCGGCGTGTGGCTGACAACGTTGAGCAGTTGCTTGTGCGACCAGACATCGTGCTCCAGCGGCGCGATGTTGAGGTCGCCGACCAGGATCGAGCCGGACACCTCATCATGTTCGGCGCGGATGGCATTCATCTCGGCGACGAAGTCGAGCTTGTGCTTGAACTTCCTGTTGATGACCGGGTCCGGCTCGTCGCCGCCTGCCGGGACGTAGAAATTATGCACCAGGATCGTCTTGTCGCCGGCTTGCACCGTGACCGACAAATGCCGGCTGTCCTCGATCTCGCAGAAGCGGCGCTTTTCGACGATTTCGATCGGCCTGCGCGCCACTGTCGCCACGCCGTGGTAGCCCTTCTGGCCATGGAAGGCGATGTGCTCATAGCCAAGCTTTCGGAAGGCCTTTTCGGGAAACAGTTCGTCGGGAACCTTGGTCTCCTGCAGGCAGAGCACGTCCGGCGCCTGCTCGATGATCAGGCGCTCGACGATGGGCATCCGCAGGCGAACGGAATTGATGTTCCAGGTGGCGATGGAAAAGGGCATGGGCGGAATCCGAAGTGGCGCGGCACCCGTCAGGCCGATGGCCTGGGAGGGGCGCGACGCCTTTGAGAGGCTGGCCCGGGAAACTGCCAGCCACACGCGGCAAAGACAAGCTACGCCGCGCCGTTGACGGCGCCCCATGCCCGAAAGGAGGCGCGAAGGCAGCACTTTCCACAACTATCGCGCGGACGCCATGCATGTCGCACAAGGCGACTTCGGCCGTGGACAGCGACGGGCAGGGGACAGTGGGCCAGGCGCCTGATTGGGCGCCTGGCCCAGGCGGCGGCTTACCGGTTGGAGCCTTTGGTGTTGAGCTCGCGGTTGGCGGCGTAGTCGATGGCGAAGGTGTCGGCGGCGAAGCTCACGCCTTCCTTGACGTTGAAGATCATCACCGTCGTGTCCTTGCCCTGCGCGTCGGTGATGGTCCACTGGCGCAGTTCATAGGATTTCGGATCGAACATCATGGTGATCCTCGAATTGCCGAAGACATTCTTGTCCGCAAGCTGGATCGTGGTCAGGTCGTTCTCTTCCTTGACGCTTTTGACGCGGTCGCCGGAGAGGTCGATCCGGTCCTCGAGCAGCAGCTTCAGCGGCGTCTTCGACAAGGGATAGAGGTCGGACGTGTTCAGTTTCTTGTTGAGGATGACCACCGACGTGCCGTCCGAGATCACCCTGAAATTCGAGGCCCCGTCATAGTTGAAGCGAATCTTGCCTGGCCGCTCCAGGAAGAACTTGCCGCCGGTCTGCTCACCCTTGGGGCCGAACTGAACGAACTCGCCGCTCATCGTCTTGACCGAAGAGAAATGGTCCGCGATCTTCTGGGCCGCCGCGGGCACCGCGGCTTGCGCCGACGCCAGCAACTGGAAGCCCGGCACAACGTTAAGCGCGGCGGCGCCCGCTACCATCACGCCGAGGCCAAGCAGCCTGCGGCGGGTCGGGGTGAAATCGCCTGTGGCGGGAAGGTCGTTTTTCATGCCGGTCACTTTCGTCTGGTTCGTAAGGCGGGTCGGTGCATGAGCCCCCACTAGGGCTGAAGTTTGGCAGCCACGCGACAGCCTGTTCCTAGCAACGCACGGAATAGGCCAAAGTTTCCGTTTTCCGCGCGCTCCTATACCCCGTGGGCCTCGTCAGAACTTGTCCTCTTCCGTCGGCACCAGGATTTCGCGCTTTCCCGCATGATTGGCCGGCCCGACAATGCCTTCCTTTTCCATCTTCTCGATGATCGAGGCGGCCCGGTTATAGCCAATGCCGAGGCGGCGCTGGATGTAGCTGGTCGAAGCCTTGCCGTCGCGCAGCACGACGGAAACCGCCTGGTCGTAGGGATCGTCGGAATCCTCGAAATTGCCGCCGCCACCGCCGCCGGAGCCGGCCTTGCCCGACGGCTCGTCCTCGTCCTCGCCATCATCCTCGGTGATGGCGTCGAGATATTCGGGCACGCCCTGGAGCTTGAGATGGGCGACGATCTTCTCCACCTCCTCGTCGGACACGAAGGGGCCGTGCACGCGCTGGATGCGGCCGCCGCCGGCCATATAGAGCATGTCGCCCATGCCGAGCAGCTGCTCGGCGCCCTGCTCGCCCAGGATGGTGCGGCTGTCGATCTTCGACGTCACCTGGAAGGAGATGCGGGTCGGGAAATTGGCCTTGATCGTGCCGGTGATGACGTCGACCGACGGGCGTTGCGTCGCCATGATGACATGGATGCCGGCCGCGCGCGCCATCTGCGCCAGGCGCTGCACCGCGCCCTCGATGTCCTTGCCGGCGACCATCATCAGGTCGGCCATTTCGTCGATGATGACGACGATGTAGGGCATCGGCTCGAGATCGAGGTCCTCGGTCTCGTAGATCGCCTCGCCGGTCTGCCGGTCGAAGCCGGTCTGCACGGTGCGCGAGATCTTCTCGCCCTTCTTGTCCGCCTGGCTGACGCGCGCATTGAAGCCGTCGATGTTGCGCACGCCGACCTTCGACATCTTGCGGTATCGGTCCTCCATCTCGCGCACGGTCCATTTCAGCGCCACCACCGCCTTCTTCGGATCGGTGACGACCGGAGTCAGAAGATGGGGGATGCCGTCATAGACCGAGAGTTCGAGCATTTTCGGGTCGATCATGATCAGGCGGCACTCTTCCGGCCTCAGCCTGTAGAGCAGCGACAGGATCATGGTGTTGATGGCGACCGACTTGCCCGAACCGGTGGTGCCGGCGACCAGCACGTGCGGCATCTTGGCGATGTCGACGATGACGGCCTCGCCATTGATGGTCTTGCCGAGCGCCAGCGCCAGCTTGGCCTTGGTCGTTTCGAAATCGCGGCTGGCCAGGATTTCCCTGAGATACACTGTCTCGCGCTTGGCGTTGGGCAGTTCGATGCCGATGGCGTTGCGGCCGGGCACGACCGCGACACGGCAGGCGATGGCGCTCATCGAGCGGGCAATATCGTCGGACAGGCCGATCACCCGCGACGATTTGATCCCGGGCGCCGGCTCCAGCTCATAGAGGGTGACGACCGGACCCGGGCGGACGGCGATGATCTCGCCCTTGACGCCGAAATCCTCCAGCACGCCTTCGAGCAGGCGGGCATTCTGTTCCAGCGCGTCCTTGGACAGGCTGGCATCGCGCACGACATTCTTCGGTTCGGACAGGAAATGCAGCGATGGCATCTCGAACGTCTCGGAGCCGATCAGCGACGTCTGCGCTTCGCGCTGGACGCGGGCGCCAGGAGCTGGCCGGGGCGCGGGCGCCTCGACGCGCGTCGCGGCATCCGAGCGGAACTGCTGGACCTTCGCGGTGGGCGCGGCGCGGCGCGGGCTGGGCTCGGGCGCGAAATCGTCGTCGTCCTCGCCATCGAAGACATCGGAATCGTCGGGATCGATCGAAGCGCTGCGGTCGTTGACCATGGCGGCGAAGAATTCCGGCTCGACGCGGGCGCGGCCATCCGCGCTCATTCGCGATTCGGCGAACTCCGCCGATTCGACCCGTTCGGCGGCGCGGCGCCAGGCGCTGGGCCGCGCCTCCATCTGGGGCTCGAGCCCGTCTTCCTCCATGCGGCGCGCGGCACGCCGGCGCAGATAGGCACGCAGCGACAACCACCAATGGGTAACCGCGCCAAGCGCCAGCATACCCCCATTGTCGTCATCCTCGTCACGTTCGAACAGCACCTCGTCCTGGTCGCGGGGGTCGGCGGCTTCAGGCTGCTCGAGGACCGCGAAGCCGTTCTTGCGCGCAATCAGCGCCGCACCATAGGCAAACAGCCATACGGTGGGCGACGCGAGGAGCACCGCAATGATGCTGGCAATGATGCCTGTCGGGTAGCCGCCGATGGCGAGGCCGGGGATCTTGAGCACCATGTCGCCGAACACGCCGCCAAGGCCGGTCGGCAACGGCCAGGTCTTGGGCGGCACCACGCAGCCGGCGATCGCGGCGGCAAGCAACGCGAAGCCGAACCAGCCGAACCCACGCTTCGGCAGCTTGTCGACGCCCCGGGCGGTGAACAGCAGGAACCCCCAGACCACCGCCGGAACCAGGGCCGCGACGGCGGCCAGGCCGAAGAACTGCATGGCGAGATCGGAGAAAACCGCGCCCGGATAGCCCATCGCGTTGGTGACGATATTGGCCGTGGCGTGGGAGAAACTTGGGTCGGCGACATTCCAGGTGGCGAGGCTTGCCACTCCGAAGGCGACAAACGCGAACAACGCAGCGCCGACCAGCCGACCGACCTGGCGCCGGGCGAATGCCTGGATGCCGTGCCCCGTATCGGTCAGCGCGAGCGGTGCTGAAGCCCCTGAACGCATGCTCTTCCCCGTCAGTGATTGCCTGGCCAGGGCGCATGACGCACCCCGGCAGATTCGGACGTCAGACTAAGCGCGTGAAGGTTAAGGGCGCATTAACTATAAGGCCGCCGATAGCTGTCCCCGCGGCACGGAGATTTCGCGGACCCGGCGCCTCATGAAAATGGCGGGCACCGCGGCCCGCCATCCGTTCATGTGGCTGAGGCGTGTTACTTGCTGGCACCGCCAAGGGCTCGCACATTGGCGCAGAACTCGGCATGAGGCTTGCTCATCGCCGCGTCGTTGCATTCCTTCATCATGGCGTCCTGCTTCTCCTTCGGCATGGCCATGAAGGCCGTCTTGAACTCTTCCATCGGCTTCATGGTTTTCATGCCGGAATCGGTGAAGAACGGCGCCATGTTGTCAGGTTCGTCGAGAGCGCCGGCAAATGCCACGCCGCCGACCATGGAAAGAGCGAGCGCTCCCAGACAGATATTCTTGATGTTCATGGTGTGGTTCCTTCCCTGTTGTTTGAACGAGCGCCGAACGACGATCGCCCTCACAGTTCGGAACCGATGCCGCCGATGTTTCACAGCGCCGCCCGATGAAATGACTTATCAAGCGAACGTGATCGGACGCGCGTTGCCGGCACTGCCCCCGGCAAAAAAGAGGCCCGGACAGGTCCGGGCCTCAATGCGTGAGCACCTTTCGGGAGCGTCACGACGGGATTACTGGGCAATTCCAGGGGTGTTTCCAGGAATTGCGTCGATTGACAAGGGACCGGCGGGAGGAGGGTTCCGCCGGCCCCTTGGCGAAGGAGGCCTTATGGCACCACTTCGCCATGCTGGCTGATGTCGAGGCCTTCGACTTCTTCCTGCGTCGTCGGGCGCAGGCCGACCAGGGCCTTGACGATGTAGAGGATCACGAAGGTCGCGATCGCCGTCCACAGGATGGTGAAGACGATACCGTAGAGCTGGATGGCGACCGAGCCGCCCTTGCCGGCCGGGTTGATCAGCGGATCGGCGAGGGCGCCGGTGAGCAGGGCACCGACGATACCGCCGACGCCATGCACGCCGAACGCATCGAGCGAGTCGTCATAGCCGAAGATGTGCTTCACCTTGACCGCCGAGATGTAGCAGATGACGCCCGCAAGGATGCCGATGATGAAGGCGCCGGTCGGGTTGACGAAGCCGGAAGCAGGCGTCACGGCGACCAGGCCCGCGACGGCACCGGAAATGATGCCCAGCACCGAAGGCTTCTTGGCGATGATCCATTCCGCGAACATCCAGGCCAGCGCCGCGGCAGCGGTGGCGACCTGCGTGTTCAGCATGGCGGCGCCCGCAAGGCCGTCGGCCGCCAGTTCCGAACCGGCGTTGAAGCCGAACCAGCCGACCCACAGCAGCGAAGCGCCGATGACCGAGTAGACGAGGTTATGTGGCGCCATGTTGGTGGTGCCGTAGCCTTCACGCTTTCCGAGAACCAGCGCGCAGACCAGGCCGGCAACACCGGCGTTGATGTGGACGACCGTGCCGCCCGCGAAGTCGAGAACGCCTGCCGAGCCGAGGAAGCCGCCGCCCCATACCCAGTGCGCGATCGGCGCGTAGACGACCAGCAGCCACAGCGCCATGAAGATCAGCAGCGCCGAGAATTTCATGCGTTCGGCGAAGGCGCCGGCGATGAGGGCGGGCGTGATGATGGCGAATGTCATCTGGAACATCGAGAAGACGAATTCAGGGATGTTCGAGACCCCGGGCGCCCACAGCGTCGAGACCGTGATGCCGTGGTGGAAGAATTTCGAGAAGCCGCCGAGATAGTTGTTCCAGCTGCCGCCGTCGGAAAACGCGAGCGAATAGCCGAACATGAACCACAGCACCGTCACCAGACAGGTGATGGCAAAGCTTTGCATGACCGTGGCGAGCACGTTCTTCTTGCGCACCATGCCGCCGTAGAACAGCGCAAGGCCCGGAATGGTCATCATCAGCACGAGGGCCGTCGAGGTCAGCATCCAGGCGGTGTTGCCGCTGTCAAGGACAGGCGTCGGCGTGGCGGCCGCGGGAGCAGCAGCGGTCGCTGCCGGAGCCACCGTCTGCGCGAACGCGGCGACCGTGCCCAATGCTGCGAGAGCAAGCGAGCCCAGAAGGGCCGCCCGTCCCGTCGTCTTCAAGGTGGAAGGAATATTCATTGAACTCTCCATTGGAATACGTTTTCGCCGCTCAAAGCGCGTCGGTGTCTGTTTCGCCGGTGCGGATGCGCACCGCCTGGTCGATGCCGAAAACGAAGATCTTGCCGTCGCCGATCTGACCGGTCTTCGCCGCCGCGGTGATCGCTTCGACGGCCTTGTCGACCAGGTCCACGCTGACGGCGACTTCGATCTTGATCTTCGGCAGGAAACTGACCGCGTACTCCGCCCCGCGATAGATTTCCGTATGCCCCTTCTGACGCCCGTAGCCTTTGACTTCGGTGACGGTCAGGCCCTGTATGCCGACGGCGGTGAGCGCTTCGCGCACCTCGTCGAGCTTGAACGGCTTGATGATTGCCATCACGATTTTCATAAGGTTTCACCCTTTGCTGTTGCGGTCCCCCGCGTTTGCACGACTTCACCGAGTCCAATGAGAGCCGGAGAGTGCACACGAGGATTCAAGCTCCGTGCCAGTTGCCGAAGCAGGGTGTTAACCTGTTGTAAACAATGGGAATGGCCCTGCTGGCGCCACCACTTGCAGGCAAGCACGGCACAGCATCAGCCTAAAAATTAGGCAGTTTTTTTGAAATGCTTATTTTGCAGGCTTGTACTGCGGGGCCCTGCGTTATGCCCGCTAGCGCCGCAGCCGGATCAGCCCTTCCTGGGCAACCGAGGCGATCAGCGTTCCGTCGCGGGCATAGAGCGTGCCACGGCTGAAACCGCGAGAGCCGGAGCTCGACGGGCTGTCCTGGACATAGAGCAGCCAGCCGTCGAGCCTGTGCGGCCTGTGGAACCACATCGAGTGGTCGATGCTCGCCGCCTGGATGTCGGGGTCGAAAAGACCGCGACCGTGCGCGAAGGTCGAGGTGTCGAGCAGCGTCATGTCGGAAAGATAGGCAAGCAGAACGGATTGCAGCGCGCGATCGTCTGGAACCAGCCCGGCGAGCCGGATCCAGACATTCTGCCGGGGCGGCAGCTTGTCGCGGCTCTCATAGTGTTCGAGATTGACCGGCCTCAGTTCCAGCGGCCGCTCCCGCGCCCAGAAGCGGCGGATGGCCTCCGGCACGTGCTCGGCCTTCTCGAGCAGCTGCCGCTGTGTCTGCAGCCCTTCCGGCGGCGGCACGCCATCGGGCAGGGTGAATTGGTGTTCGAGACCCTTTTCGTCGACCTGGAACGATGCCTCGAGCGAGAAGATCGCCTGTCCATGCTGGATCGCCAGCACCCGGCGCGTGGTGAAGGAGCCGCCGTCTCGGATGCGGTCGACCTCGTAGATGATCGGCACCTTGATATCGCCGGGCCGCATGAAGTAGCCATGCAGCGAATGGACGTAACGGTCGGGCTCGACCGTGCGCTGCGCCGCTACCAGCGCCTGGGCGATCGTCTGGCCGCCGAACACGCGCTGCCATTCGACCTGGGGGCTGCGACCACGATACAGATTGTGTTCCAGCTTCTCGAGGTCGAGAATATCGAGAAGCTCGTCGATGGCAGCCGTCATGTTTCGTAACCTCGCCGCAAGATGCTATGGCGGGTTTCCGACACGAAGGACGGGCCGTCAAGGGTGCATTACCCGCTCGGCGCGAAGGGATTGACGATGATGGAACGCAAGACGGACGCAAAGACCCTCGACGTTCTGGTCGCCGGCGCAGGCTATGTCGGCCTTGCCGCCGCCGTGTCCCTTAAACAGGCGCGCCCCGGCCTTGGCATTGCCTTGGTCGACGCCGCGCCCGCCGGCGCCTGGCAGAAGGACGGCCGCGCCTCGGCCATCGCCGCCGCCGCCTGCCGCATGCTCGATCAGCTCGGCGTCTGGGCCGAAATCAGCTCGGAAGCCCAGGCGATCACCGAAATGATCGTGACCGATTCGCGCACCTCCGATCCGGTGCGTCCGGCCTTCCTGACCTTCGATGGCGAGGTCGCGCCCGGCGAGCCTTTTGCGCATATGGTGGCCAACAGAGTATTGAACGGCGCCTTGCGCCGCCGCGCGCAAGAACTCGGCATCGACATCATCGAAGGCATGGCGGTGCAGGGTTTCGAGACCAATGGCGCCGGCATCACCGTGCATCTCGCCGACGGTGCGACGCTGAAGGCACGGCTGCTGGTCGCCGCCGACGGCGTCAATTCGAAGCTGCGCGACATGGCCGGCATCAAGACCGTTAAGTGGGAATACGGCCAGTCCGGCATCGTCTGCACCGTCGCGCACGAGCGCCCGCACAATGGCCGCGCCGAAGAGCATTTTCTGCCGGCCGGCCCCTTCGCCACGCTGCCGCTGAAGCCGGACAAGGACGGCACCAACCGCTCGTCGATCGTCTGGGTCGAGCGAGCGGAAGACGCCGAAAGGCTGGTTGCGGGTGACGATCTGGTCTTCGAGCACGAACTCGAGCAACGCTTCGGCTTGAAGCTTGGCGAGATCCGCGTCGCCGATACGCCGCGCGCCTGGCCGCTCGGCCTGACCCTGGCGCGCGCCTTCGTCGCGCCGCGCATCGCCTTGGCCGGCGATGCCGCGCATGGCATTCATCCGATTGCCGGCCAGGGCCTCAATCTCGGCTTCAAGGATGTGGCGGCACTGGCCGAAGTGATTGTCGAAGCAGACCGGCTCGGCCAGGATATCGGCGCGCTCGATGTGCTGGAGCGTTACCAGCAATGGCGGCGCTTCGACACCGTGCAGATGGGCGTCACCACCGATGTCCTGAACCGGCTGTTTTCCAACGACATCGCCCCGTTGCGCGCCGTCCGCGACATCGGACTCGGCCTGGTCGAGCGCATGCCGAAGTTGAAGGCGTTCTTCATCCGCCAGGCGTCCGGGCTTTCCGGCGGAACGCCGCGCCTGCTGAAGGGCGAGGCGATCTGACCCGACCGCGTCGGGTCCGTCAGGACTCCGGTATGTCGTAGATCGCCCGCACCTCGATCGACCCCATTTCAGCCAGCGGGATTCCGGCGGCGATCTCCAACGCTTCGTCGAGACTTGCAGCCTCGACCATGACGAAGCCGAGCAGCTGCTCCTTGGTCTCGGCGAAGGGGCCATCGGTCACCAGCTTCTTGCCGTTGCGCCGTCGCACCAGCTTTGACGTCCGCACCGACCGCAGCGCCTGGGCGACAATCAGATGGCCGCTTGCCTGCAACACCCTGTCATAGGCCAGGGAGTCCGCGTTGAGCTTGGCTCCAGCCTCCGCGGTGAGCGCATGAAGCTGCTGTTCTTCGCCGTAAACCAGGCAGATATATTGCATTGTCTATCTCCTATTCTGGACTGGATCATAGGCTGAGGCGACGGAGGTGTCAGGCTTGCCATGATCGATCGAGGCGGCCTGGTCGAGCAACGCGACCATGACCGCGATGATCGCGAATGCCGCCACCAAGCGGCCGGGGCCGGCCGACGGCTGGTGCCACCAGTCGGCGCTCCCGGCATTGCGGCCGGGTCTTCCCCAGCAGGCAAAAAACAGCATGTCCATGTGACGCTCCATCCAGCCACGTTGCCGTTGGCCAGCCACGCTTGCGGTTGGCCAGCCACGCTTGTCGTGGCTCCCGCAGGACGGGCGAGACGGGCCCGAGTCGACATTTTGGCGCGGGGATATTTTTGTCCGGGCAACATCATCGCGCCCCCCGGGTGGCCTTCGTGCCGGCGCGCGCTATAGTTTCACCGGATGCCGAGCAATGGGCTCACTCACGACAACCAAGGAGAGATTCATGGACCGCACCGCAAACGCCGTCTGGAAGGGCAATCTGACGGAGGGAAAAGGCACGCTCGATACCCAGAGCGGAGCGCTGAAGGCAGCACCCTACTCGTTCAAGATGCGCTTCGAGGATGAAAGCGGCAAATCCGGCACCAACCCGGAAGAGCTGATCGCCGCGGCACATGCCGGCTGCTACGCCATGCAGCTTTCGCATTTCCTCGCCGAGAATGGGACCCCAGCCGCCGAACTCAACGCCAAGGCGGTGGTTACGCTGGTCCCCGGAACCGGCATTACAGGCAGCGCCCTGACGCTGACCGGCAAGGTGCCGGGCATCGACGCCGCCAAATTCAAGGAACTGGCCGAAAAGGCCAAGGCCGAATGTCCAATTTCCAAGGCACTCGGCGCCATCAAGGTTTCGCTCGACGCCAAGCTCGTCTGACAAGCCGCTCAACCACGGACGAACGCCGGTCTTCGGGCCGGCGTTTTGTCGTTTGCCCTCACCAAGCCCCGCCCTTGGCAGCGCCAGGCCGCCCGGAAATGTCGATGCAGGGCCGTTCTGACCGCCTTTGGGGCCGTCTTGTCCAAGCCTCCCCTCTTTGCCGCACCTAGTTTGCGGCGCGCTTCCAAAGCCGGAGCGCCACCGAGGAGGTTCGATGTTTCATCTGCAATTGTTCAAGACGCTGTCGGCGCTTGCCTCGGCGGGCTTCAATCCGCGTGTCTACCTGCTGTCGATCGCACTGGGCAAGACGACCGCCGATCGCCGCGATATGAAGAAGCCGCCGCGCGCCGGGGAGCATCAACCCTGAGAACCAATCGGACTGGCTGACCCTCTGCGTTCAGATGCTGGTCATCGCATCGATGCGGGCGCGCAGCGTTGCAATCTCTTCCTCGAGAGCCCGCACGCGGGCTTCGAGATCTGAAGCTGGCGAGGCCGAGTAGACCGGTAGGGCGGCCTGCTGCACCTGCGGCTGCCCGCTCAGCAGATGGACATAGCGTTCCTCGCGCTGCCCGGGCGCGCGCTCGAGCAGTTGAACCAGCGGCGGCCTGCGGCTGGTCAAAAGGTCGAGTTCGGTGCGCACACCGTCGATCGAGGAAAATTTGGCCATCCGCTCGGCCCGCGCCAGCAATTCATACGCCGTCTGGGGACCGCGCAGCAACAACAGCCCGACCAGCGCGATCTGCGGCGAGGTCATCGAGAAGCGCTGGGCCACGGTATGTTCGTAGCGCTCGACACGCGATCCGAAGACCTGCCTGACCAGGCCTTTCTGTTCGAGTTGGCTGAATGCTCGTCCAACCTCCGGAATCTCCAACGCCATCACCGGCTCGCGCGCCGTCTTCTGGTTGGCCGCGGCATGCGCGGCGTTGAGCGTCAGCGGATAGACGTCCGGCGTCAGCTCCTTCTTCTCGATCAGGCAGCCGAGCACACGTGCTTCGATGGCGGAGAGAAGAGGAAGATCATCACTCATTGGATTACCCTGAAAAAAGCTCTGCCTCGCGGCGATAGAACGCCGTCGCCAGCTGACGATTGCGCGACTGCCGGTCCTCATCCCTGACCAGATCAGCCAGATTCATTTCGTGGTGACCATAGCGCCCTTCCAGATAGCCGGCGATATCCGCGGGGATAAGACCGGACCCCAACTCCCGCGTCCGGCTTTTCTGGTCGATCAGGTGCCGGATCTGGTCCCGGGCGCCGGCTGGCATCTCTATCTCGCCAAGACAATCGACAAGGTTCATGGGAGGAAGTGCCGCGAATCCATGCTGCTCCATCCAGTCCAGCGCCACCAGCGGGCGGATGAGATAGAACAGCTTCTTCAACTTGACCTCGCCAGAGAAACTGCCGGTCTTGGCGACATGCGATCGCGCCAGACCGAGATAGTGGCGCGATACTCTTGCCGGATCAACGATATCGGCCAGGAGATCGAGAAGGCGCCGCCGAAATCCGGCGACCTCCTCATAGACGATCGCCGATTTTGCCCATTCGACGATAACGGCGTTTCCGCCGAGCGCCAGAAGCAAAGCCTTGCGCAAATCCCAGCCGCCGGCGTCGATATCGCCTTCTATGGGGAACTCGATGACATCGCGCGGCTGCTCCAGCACGAGATGATCGGAGACGGATCGAATATAGACGAAACGACAGTCATAATCGCTGTCGGGAGAGGGAAATCCCCAGGCACGGCTGCCGCTTTCGATGGCAAACAGGATCGCCACGCCCTGGGTTCGCGCCAAGTCGAGGCGTGCGCGGATCGCCGCGACGGCCTCCGGCGAAAAATCAACAGGTAGCGGCGATGTCATCCAATGCCTATAGCCGTGGCTGGACGCGCCGTTCAACCCTCAACTTCTCGGTTTCGGCGACATTCGTCACGACCTGCCGTCGCCGGGCAGGGTCGCCGTCGAACCCGCCGCCACGGCGGATGCCGGCGGGACCAAAGGCGTTACCATCCGGCCTTCCTCCGCCTTGTAGAAATACTGGCTGGCCACCAGCCATCCCTTGAGCGGCCGCAGCGGCGGGATGCAGGTCAGAAGCATGAAGGGCAAGGTCGTGAAGAGATGCACCCAGTAGGGCGCCTCGAAGTGGACCTCTATCCAGAGCGCCAGGGCAACGCTCGGCACGCATGCAAAGCAGATCACGAAGAACGCCGGGCCATCGGCGGGATCGGCGAACGAATAGTCGAGGCCGCAGACTTCGCATTTCTTGCGCAGCTTCAGGAAGCCCTCGAACAAGTGCCCCTCGCCACAGCGCGGACAACGTCCCCGTATGCCGGTTTCAATCGGTGAGATGGGAGCCCATTCGCGATCCTGAATCATTTTGCCTTGTCCTTGTCCGCGGCGCCTGGATCGAGACCCATTGCCGTTCCGCGGTCACTCGCCCGCATGCGACGGCTGGAATTCGCCCGGCCTTGCAGCACCATTGATTGCACAATGTATGTGGTTCATATGCATACATTGTCAAGGGCAATCCCTACAAGATCAAACCACCATCGACGATATGGCTGGCGACTGAGACAGAAGGTCCGCGACGATCCGCAGGCTGTCACGCAGTTCCTCCTCGGTCGCGGCCGCGCCAAGTCCCAGGCGGACAGCCTCCGGCGGCGACGCGATGGCGAAGGCGTCGCTTGCCACCACGCCGATGCCGGCCGAGCGAAGACGCGCGGTGAACTCGCCCCGTGTCCAGGGCCCAGCCAGCCGAAGCCAGGCGTGGAAGCCCTCCGGATCGGCCTGACCGAAGCCGGCGGGCAGGATTGCGGAGGCGATGAGCTGACGGCGGCGCGATTCCTCCCGGATCGCGGCAAGTACCGCGTCGGCGGTACCATCCTCGATCCAGCGGGTCGCGATGGCGGCCGTCAAAGGAGAGGCCATGGAAGCGGTCGCCCTTATGGCGCCCGCCACCCTGGCCGCCGAGCGGCCGTCCGGCAGCACCAGATAGGCAATCCGCAAGGCTGGAGACAGGCATTTCGCCAGGCCCGCGACATGATAGACGAGGTCCGGCGCAAGAGCGGCCAGCGGCGGCACGGGATTGGCCGGCAACGCCCCATAGGCATCGTCCTCGATGATGGGCACCCGATGACGGCGGGCAATCTCGATCAGTGCCTCGCGACGCTGAAGAGGCAGGGTCGCCGTCGTCGGATTGTGGAGGGTGGGCGTGCAGTAGAGGGCTTTTGGCCGATGTCGCGCGCACGCCGCTTCGAATCCTTCGGGAACAAGTCCGTGCTCGTCGATCGGCACCGCAACGAGATTGATCCTGAGATGCGCGGCAAGCGATCGGAAGCCGGGGTAGGTCAGGGCTTCCGTGCAGATCGTCTCACCCGGTGCGGCCAGCACGCCGACGAGCGCCAGCAGCGCGCCCTGCGCTCCAGGGCAGACCAGCAGCCGCTCCTCCGGAATCGAACCGAGCCGCGCCGAAAGCCAGCGCGCGCCGCCGGCGCGGTCACGCCCGGTTCCGCCGGCCTCCTGATAGCGCAACAGCAGGCCCAGTCCGTCGTCCGCCCGCAGATCGGCGATCCCATCCCACATCCGCGCGACCAGTCCGGCATCCTCGAACCGGGGCGGCAGGTTCATGCTCATGTCGACAAGACCGGTCGAGGCAGCCCGTGCCTCGACCGGTCGCCTTGCCCGCACATAGGTGCCCTGCCCGACCCGCCCGTCGATCAAGCCGCGCCTGCGCGCCTCCGCGTAGGCGCGGCTGACCGTGGTGAAATCGATCCCCAGGGCATCCGCCAGCGTGCGCTGCGGCGGCAATCTGGAACCGCCAGCCAGCCGGCCGGACACGATGTCGGCCGACAGGGCATCGGCAATGGCGAGGTAGACCGGCCCCTCGCCTTTGCGGATGACCGGTGTCCATGAAGCCTGATTGTCGTCCATCGTCTCGCCTCGCTATCCGAATGTATGGATATTGTATGTTGCGATAGGCGAATGCAAGGACCGTCCACAGGCCGACTGCGGGAACGCTCCCGCGATGAACAATTCGGGGCTTGCCGCCCGAAGAGGCTCAAATGGCCGCCGTCAGACGCGCCGTTCGACCATCATCTTCTTGATCTCGGCGATCGCCTTGGCCGGGTTGAGGCCCTTGGGGCAGGTCTGCGCGCAGTTCATGATGGTGTGGCAGCGATACAGCCGGAACGGGTCTTCGAGATTGTCGAGCCGCTCGCCCTTGGCCTCGTCGCGGCTGTCGATCAGCCAGCGATAGGCCTGCAGCAACGTTGCCGGGCCGAGATAGCGGTCACCGTTCCACCAGTAGCTCGGGCACGAGGTCGAGCAGCAGGCGCACAGGATGCATTCGTAGAGACCGTCGAGCTTCTCACGGTCCTCGTGGCTCTGCAGCCATTCCTTGGCCGGCTGCGGCGACACGGTCTTCAGCCACGGCTCGATCGAGGCGTGCTGGGCGTAGAAATTGGTGAGGTCGGGCACCAGGTCCTTCACCACCTGCATATGCGGCAGCGGATAGACTTTCACGGCGCCCGAAATGTCGTCGCAGCCCTTGGTGCAGGCCAGCGTGTTGGAGCCGTCGATGTTCATGGCGCAGGACCCGCAAATGCCTTCGCGGCAGGAACGGCGCAAGGTCAGCGTCGGGTCGATCTTGTTCTTGATCCACAAAAGCGCATCGAGCACCATCGGACCGCAATCGTCCATGTCGACGAAATAGGTGTCGATGCGCGGGTTCTCGTCATCATCGGGCGACCAGCGGTAGATGCGGTACTCGCGCAGATTGGTGGCGCCTTCCGGCTTCGGCCAGGTCTTGCCCTGCTTGATCTGCGAATTCTTGGGAAGTGTCAGTTCGACCATTACCTGCGGTCCTTTCGGATGACGAGCTTCAGCCCGGACCAGATGTCATTCACGGCGGCGACCTTGACGTCGACAAGGTCGAGCTTCAGCGCTTCGGCACGGACGACGCCCTCGGTGACGTCGGTCGGTACCTTCGAGGCCTTTTTCGGCCAGGAGACCCAGACCATTCCGTCGCGCTTGATCGCCGCCTCGATAGCGCAGAGACGATCCTCGATTTCGGCACGCTGACGGGTGAAGGCGTGGACGGCGTCATATTTCAGGGCGGAACCCGAGATCGCCGACCAATCGGCCAGCCGGTCGACTTCAGCAAAGTCCACGGCATCGGCCAGGTCGCCAAGCTCCGCCGGCAACGCGATGAAGGCGGCGACCATGCCGTCCTTCAGGCCGAGCTTGGCCGGTAGGGGCGTGCCGGAATATCCCGAGGCCGCCGGCGCCATCGTCAGTACACCCGCGCCTTCGGCGCGATCTTGGCGAGGCTGATGCCGCCGTCCTTTTCCGCCAACAGCGGCTCGGTATGCACCGGCCGGTAGGAAAGGCTCACCTTGCCGTCTTCGCTCAGCCGGGCCAGCGTATGCTTGCGCCAGTTGGCGTCATCACGGGCGGCAAAATCCTCGCGCGCATGCGCGCCACGGCTCTCCTTGCGGGCCTCGGCGCTGTAGACCGTGGTGATGGCGTTGGCCATCAGGTTTTCCAGTTCCAGCGTCTCGACCAGGTCGGAGTTCCAGATCATCGAACGGTCGAACACCTTGATGTCCTTGAGCTCGGTCCAGATTTCCGAAATCCGCTTGCAGCCATTCTCCAACGATTCCTGGGTGCGGAACACCGCCGCGTCGTCCTGCATCGCCTTCTGCATCTTCTCGCGCAGCACCGCCGTCGGCGTCGAACCATTGGCGTGGCGCAGTTTGTCGAAGCGATCCATGATCTTCTCGACCGAAGCTTCGTTGGGCGATGGGATCGCCGACTTGCGGTCGATCACCTGGCCGGCGCGGATTGCCGCGGCGCGGCCGAACACGACCAGGTCGATCAGCGAGTTCGAGCCCAGCCGGTTGGCACCGTGCACCGAAGCGCATCCAGCCTCGCCGACCGCCATCAGTCCCGGCGATACCTTGTCGGGGCTCCTCGATGTCGGGTTGAGCACCTCGCCCCAGTAATTGGTCGGCACGCCGCCCATATTGTAGTGGACGGTCGGCAGCACCGGGATCGGCTCCTTTGTCAGGTCGACGCCGGCAAAGATCTTCGCCGATTCTGAAATGCCCGGCAGCCGCTCATGCAGCACCGCCGGATCGAGATGGTCGAGATGCAGGAAGATATGGTCCTTCTTCTTGCCGACGCCACGACCCTCGCGGATCTCCAGCGTCATGCAGCGCGAGACAACGTCGCGCGAGGCAAGATCCTTGGCCGATGGCGCATAGCGCTCCATGAACCGCTCGCCCTCGGAGTTGACGAGATAGCCGCCCTCGCCGCGCGCGCCTTCGGTGATCAGGCAGCCTGCGCCATAGATGCCGGTCGGATGGAACTGCACGAACTCCATGTCCTGCAGCGGAAAGCCGGCGCGCGAGGCCATGCCGCCGCCGTCGCCGGTGCAGGTATGCGCCGAGGTCGCCGAGAAATAGGCCCGGCCGTAACCGCCGGTCGCCAGCACGACCATCTTGGCCGAGAAGCGATGGATGGTGCCGTCGTCGAGGTTCCAGGCAACGACGCCGGTACAGGTGCCGTCGGGCTCCATGATCAGGTCGAGCGCGAAATACTCGATGAAGAACTGGGCGTTGTTCTTCAGCGACTGGCCGTAGAGCGTGTGCAGGATGGCATGGCCGGTGCGGTCGGCGGCAGCGCAGGTGCGCTGCACGGGCGGACCATCGCCATAGTTCATCATGTGGCCGCCGAAGGGCCGCTGATAGATCTTGCCTTCCTCGGTGCGGGAGAAGGGCACGCCGTAATGTTCGAGTTCATAGACGGCGGCCGGCGCTTCGCGCACCAGATACTCCATGGCGTCGACGTCGCCCAGCCAGTCCGACCCCTTGACGGTATCGTACATGTGCCACTGCCAGGAATCCGGCCCCATGTTCGACAGCGAGGCGGCGATGCCACCCTGCGCCGCCACTGTGTGAGAGCGCGTCGGAAACACCTTGCTGATGCAGGCGGTGCGCAAGCCCTGTTCGGCCATGCCGAGCGTGGCGCGCAGGCCGGCGCCGCCGGCGCCGACGACCACCACGTCGAACTTGTGGTCGACATAGGTATAGGCCGAAGCCTTGTTCGCGTCCTTGGCCAAAATGTCAGCCTCCGAATGCCAGTTTGAGCAGGGCGAAGATCGAGACCACGCCAACCGCTACTGTAAAGAATGTGTTGAGGGCGATCAGCACCAGCTTCATGCCCTCGCCATGGATGTAGTCCTCGATGATCACCTGCATGCCGAGCCGCATATGGGTGAGGCCGGAGACAACAACCAGGATGATGATCAGTGCGACGAAAGGATTGGCGAGCGCCGCGCGCACATGCTCGTAGCCGGCGCCGTTCAGGGCGATCAGGAAGCCGACGAAGAACAGCGTCAGCGGAATGTTGGCGATCGCGGTAAGGCGCTGGCGCCAGAAATGCTGCGTACCTTCACGGGCGGAACCGAGACCCCGCACCTTGGCCAGCGGCGTGCGCATGTCGGTATTGTTGCCATTCATGATCAGGCTCCCCGCACCAGGTAGCCGGCGATCCAGATCAGCAGCGTGAGCAGGACCGAGCCGGCGAGCGTCGCCCAGGCGATCTTCGAAGCCGTGTGCTTCTCAAGACCGGCGCCGGTGTCCCAGATCAGGTGGCGCACGCCGCCCAGCATGTGGTGCATCAGCGCCCAGGTGTAGCCGAACAGCACTAGCTGCCCCAGCCAGGAACCGAACGCCCAGTTGACGAGATCGAAGGTCGATTTGGAGCCCGCCGCGGCCATCAGCCAGATGGCGACCAGCAGCGTCCCGAAATAAAGCGCGCCGCCCGTGATGCGATGGATGATCGACATCGTCATGGTGATCGGCGGCCGGTACACGCTCAGATGCGGCGAAAGCGGCCGTTCACGTCTGGCAAATTCGCGGGTGGCTGGTGATTTGCTCATGGCTCCCCCAGTTCGGCGTCTCCCGCCTCAGGTGGAAATGCGGCATGACCGCTTCCGGAAGCGACTTCGGACAGCCGGTTTCTAATGCTCTTTTTGCACCGCGTCAAAGCCGGAAAACCGTTTCGAAAACGTAATTTAGTCTGAATAAAGGGCTGATTTCGCTTCAATCGATTAGGCCAATGGTCTCAAGCCGGCTCGATATCGCTGCAGTGCGGTATATTCGCATGGGCCAGCAGCCGGGATCAGACAGGATTCGGGTCAGGCCAAGCCCGTTTGCGGGCCGGCGGAAGCTGAATCCAAAATCATCCTGATCAGCGCGTACAGGTCAGCGGCGTCTTGCCGCCCTTCATCACCAGCGCCTCCCGACCATCGATCACGATCGCGTCATGGGCTTGGCCGTAGCGGCTGTTCTGGTTGGCCGGCGAGGCCGGCAGATCCTCGCTGGCGCCGTCCGCCTCGACGACGTGCACAGAAGAACCGAGATTCTCGATGGTCATTGTTGCGCCGTCCGCGCATCTGTAGGTGGCGCTGCGGGGCTGTGGCGAGGACAGCTCGGTGGTGGTGGCGGTGGGAGCAAGCGAAACAGCCGGGGCGACCTTGTTGCCTGTATTCGGTGCGCTCGTCTTCGGTGCGCTCGTCTCCGGCACGCAGGCCGCTGCAATCAGCGCAGGCAACAGCACAAGCGCCACCCGAAACCACCGGCGTAACGCCATGTGCTGTCCTCCCCACGCATCAGCCTAGTCGCGATGCTCGCTCAAGATCAAGGTTCCCCGGCATCACTTCGCGACCACGCGCAACGCCTGGCGCGATGGTGCGGTCAAGCATGGCCGAATGATGGCCAGCGACAATCGCCGCCGACAGAAATTAACCATGTTTGAAAGGACATGACGAGGAAACGGGCGCCCCTCTTAACAAAGGTTAATAAAAGGTTAATTTCTGATTCGCACTCGTTCCAGACCATGATCTCGCGAAACCGCCTTTCCGCGATCAAGGGTCAAACAGGAAGTTGGAGGACGCAATGCGTTCGATATCGACCCGCCAGCGCCTTTGCGCGCTCGTCATCTCAGCCATGGCCGTTGGATTCGCGGCGCCTGCCGTGGCAGGTGCACGCCATCAGGACCGCGTCTACGCTGATTCGTTTGGCAATCTCGTCATCGAGAGCGCCGCCGGCTACAAGCGCATCCTCGTTGGCGAGGGCAAGCTGGCCAAGGAGCTTTCGGCCTACACCAGCGCCGGCCAGCCCAAGGTTCTATACGAACACGAATCGGACAGCGTCATCAGCGGCAATGACTGCTACCGGCCACCGGCTTTCGTGAAAGGCCGCGGCTACATGTACGGCCTGTCCGACGGTGAGATGCCAGACCTCACTCCCTGTCGCTGAGGCCTCTATCCGGCGTTTGCGACTGTTGCAGCCCGCCTGCTTGTCGGCCCGGGCGAGACCCGCACGCAATCGCGCCCGCCGTTCTTGGCCTGATAGAGGGCTTCGTCGGCACGCCGCATCAGATCGGCAAAGCCTTCTCCCGCATAAAGTTCGGCAACGCCGAAACTTGCCGTGCAGCGATGCTCCGGCGGAAGTCCGTCAACAGGCAGCGCGCCGAACGCGCTGCGCGTCCCCTCGGCGAAGAGCCGGGCGGCGGCGAGGTTCGTTCCCGGCAGGATGATGGCGAATTCCTCGCCGCCGACCCGGCCGGCAACATGATGGTCGGCCGCGGCATCGCGCAGGAAGCCGGCGAACGTCTCGATGACCCGGTCGCCGGAGGCATGGCCGAAACTGTCGTTGATACTCTTGAAATGATCGAGGTCGGCGATCACCAGGGCGACAGGCACGCCCTGGCGCGCGGCGCCGCGCAGCGCCAGCTCCGCATGGCGCTCGAAGCCGCCACGATTGAGCAGCCGCGAGAGCGTGTCCGTCTCCGACTTCGACATCACCTCGGCCAGCAGGTCGCGAACCAGAATGACCAGGATCAGCAGCGCGATCGCCAGGCCGAACATGGTGCCGAGCGACTGCGACACCAGCGCGTAGCTGCTCCGCAGATAGAACTGCGGGTTGGCGCCCCAGCCGCCCAGCGCATGCGCGATGAACGGCTTGCTCAGGAACTGCAGGGCGCTGGCCGCCAAGACGGCCATTAGCACATGGTCGAGGCGATCACGCCTGTGCCTCGACGACCAGACGATGCCAAGGCCGACGAACTGCATGGCGGCATAGGGGAATTGGTAGGCCATCATCCGGATGAACGACTGCCGCGGCAGATCCTGCACGAGATAGACGGCGACCGAGGCGGCGAGCAGGAAGGAGAGCATCTGTGGCCAGGGCGGCACAACGCCGTACTTGTGGGCAAGCCCGCCATTGAAGGCGATGGTGGCGCCCAGGAAGGCGGCAAAGGCGGCAACCACCATGGGCCGCGCGTCGTCGAAGGCCGGAATGCTGAATTCGATGGCGAAATAGGCCATGCCCAGCAGATAGCCGAAGGCCAGCCAGCGCGCCGAGACACGCCCGGCGTCATGGACGGCGATCGTCAAGAAGGCCGCAGCCAGCAGGGCTGCAACGACCAGGTTGATCGCGAGGATGTAATTTGCGCTGTCCATTGGCTCCGGAGTCCGTCCGGCACCAAATCACCGGCGGGCGAAAAAGACGTTAACGTGCGGCGGCTTTCCCCAAATCGGCTGGCCTTTGCGGCTCCGCGACGAAGACCGTCTCCGGCCGCTCGTAGGACAGCCGCACGCTGTCGCGGCCATTCTTCTTGGCTTTGTAGAGGGCCTCGTCGGCGCGTCGCATCAACGGTTCCAGCCCCTCCTCGCCGGTGCGGGCCGCGACGCCGAAGCTGGCGGTCACCCTGGTGCCCGGAGGAAGCCCATCCACGCCACCGGCCGAATGGAGGACACGGATGGCCTCGGCGAACAGTCGCGCCGCGCCAAGATCGGTCAGCGGCAGCAGCACCGCGAATTCCTCTCCGCCGACGCGGCCGGCAACCCCTCGGGCACCGGCGGCCGTGCGAAGCTTGGAGGCAAAGTGGGCGATCACCCGATCCCCGGCGGCGTGCCCATGAACGTCGTTGAGCGCCTTGAAATGATCGAGGTCGGCCAGCACCAGCGCCACCGGAAACTTCGCCAGGGCGCAGCGATGCAGAAGCAGGCCCGCGCGTTCCTCGAAACCACGACGGTTGAGAAGGCCCGACAGCGGGTCCGTAAAGGTTTCGGTCTTCAGCGCCTTCATCACGTCGAGCGCGGCGGCGGTGAACAGGCAGAGAGCGATCAGCAGCGACAGCAGCGCATGCGACAGGAGTGCCGTCGTCCAGTAGGACGACGCATAGAAGCCGTCGTAGGTGGTGAAGGGTCCGTGGATTGCCACGATGACGATGGTCCGCACGAAGAAATTGGCTCCCGACACCAGCGACAGCACGAACAGGATCATTTCCGTCGGACCGTTGTTGCGAACTGGGCGCAATTCGGCGGCGGCAACCAGACTGAGGCCGCCGAAGGCAAAGTTCATCGCATAGATGCGCCACGTCAGGTCGGGCTGGACGAACATGAACCAGCTGAACGCGGCCAGGCCACCGACCATCAACATGCTGATCACCGCATAGGGCACTCTGCGGCCATAGCGCGCGACGATCGCCGCGACGAGACATCCTCCGGCAGCGGCGAAGCACAGGTTTGAAAACAGCTTGGAGAGCGCGATGCCGAATGGCAGCGTGAAATACTGCAGCAGGAAGCCGCCGGCCGATACGGAGTAGCTGGCACCCAATACTGCCAGATAGGGCCTATGACGCTGATAGGACCAAAGCACGAGGAAGGCGGCGCCGAGGGCGATCGCGATCGTCGGGTTGAGCAGCGCTATGAACAGTCCGACGTCCAAAAGACCCTACTTCCCCTCGCTTCCGTCAGGGAAGACCATACGGCGCAAGCCCAAACAAGCCGTTAAGCACAACCGGAAAGGCACTGCGCATGCGGCCCGAACCAGGCCGTTTCAGTGGATCCCGGTGTTCACGATCGCGTGCGGAGGAGCAAGGTTCCCGCACGAACGGCCGGCCATGAAAAAGGCCCGAACCGCCATGCGGTCCGGGCCTCCTGTCGCGGGCATCGAAAGCCCAAGCTATTTCCAGTCGCGGATATCCACGAAATGGCCGGCGATTGCCGCCGCCGCCGCCATCGCCGGCGAAACCAGATGGGTGCGGCCCTTGAAGCCCTGCCGGCCCTCGAAATTGCGGTTCGAGGTCGAGGCGCAGCGCTCGTGCGGCTTCAGCCGGTCGTCGTTCATGGCAAGGCACATCGAGCAGCCCGGCTCGCGCCAGTCGAAACCGGCGGCCAGGAAGATCTTGTCGAGGCCTTCCGCTTCCGCCTGTTCCTTGACGAGCCCCGAGCCCGGAACGATCATCGCATCGACATGCGCGCTGACGGTCTTGCCTTCGACTACCTTGGCGACGGCGCGCAGATCCTCAATGCGGCCGTTGGTGCAGGAGCCGATGAAGACGCGGTCGACAGCGATATCGGTGATCCTGGTTCCCGGGGTCAGGCCCATATACTCGAGCGCGCGCTGCTTGGAGGTGCGCTTGTTCTCGTCGGTGATGTCGTCGGGGTTCGGCACGATGCCTTGCACGGAGACGACATCCTCGGGCGAGGAACCCCAGGAGACGATCGGCGGCAGCTTGGCCGCGTCTAGAACGATCACCTTGTCGAAATGCGCGCCTTCGTCGGACTGCAGCGTCTTCCAATATTCGAGCGCGGCATCCCAGGCAGCGCCCTTCGGCGCGCGCGGCTTGTCCTTGACATAGGCGAAGGTTGTCTCGTCGGCCGCGATCAGGCCGGCGCGGGCGCCGCCCTCGATCGACATGTTGCAGATGGTCATGCGGCCTTCCATCGACAGCGAGCGGATCGCCTCCCCGGCATATTCGATGACATAGCCGGTGCCGCCGGCGGTGCCGATCTCGCCGATGATGGCCAAGATGATGTCCTTGGCGGTGACGCCTTCCGGAAGCTGCCCGTCGACGCGCACCAGCATGTTCTTGGCCTTGCGCTGAATCAGCGTCTGCGTCGCCAGCACATGCTCGACCTCCGACGTGCCGATGCCGTGCGCCAGCGCCCCGAAAGCGCCATGCGTCGAGGTATGGCTGTCACCGCACACGATGGTCATGCCGGGCAGCGTAAAGCCCTGTTCCGGGCCGATGATGTGGACGATGCCCTGGCGGATATCGTTCTCGGAGTAGTACTCGACGCCGAAATCCCTAGCGTTCTTGGCCAGCGCCTCGACCTGGATGCGGCTTTCCTCGTTCTTGATGCCGAACTTGCGCTCGGGCGAGGTCGAGACATTGTGATCGACCACGGCCAGTGTCTTTTCCGGGTGACGAACCTTGCGGCCGCTCATGCGCAGGCCTTCGAAGGCCTGCGGACTGGTCACTTCATGGACGAGGTGGCGGTCGATGTAGAGCAGGCAGGTGCCGTCGTCCTGGCGGTCGACGATATGGTCGTCGAAAATCTTGTCGTAGAGGGTGCGCGGTGCGCTCATGTGCGTAAATCCGTCGATTTGAAATGGGAAGAGAGACGCCGGAGGCCTTCGCCCGGCAAAACCGGCCTTAGCTAAGTCGGCTGGTCAGCGCGCCGGACACGCGCGCGGAAAAGCGCGACGGCAGGCGTTTTCTGTCCTGCAGCACGAACCCCTTGTAGGCCGGATCGCCAAAAAGCTCTTCCATGGCGTGGCTCATACCAATGTTTTGCGTTTTCGGCAATTGTGGCGTGCGGGTCGCGACAGGACCTGGTTCCTCGCTCTCACTTCCACACCTTCAGGGGAGGAAGGGCACCAAGGGTCGGCGAACTCGCGCCCTTCCTCTCCCCCGTCGATCGGGGGAGAGGAAGGGAGCCAAGGTCGGGGAATTCGCAGCTCACAGCACCTCGAACACGAACGTCTTCACCAGCGCGTCGGGCTCGGCGATCGCATAGCAGCGGAACCACGGACTTTCCTCGACGCGCCGCCATTTCCCTGCCCGCGCCAGTTCATCGAACACCGCCTGGAAGCCGCCGCTCTCGAACACCTGGTCACGCACGGTGAAGATGGCGTGGCCGCCCTTCTTCGTGATGCGCACCAGTTCGTGCAGGCCGGATGCCGGCGCATGGCTGATGGTGAACACGCCGGTCGAGAAGAAGGCGCGGAAATGCCCGTCCGGCCACGGCAGCGGCCCGCCCAGCATCGCCTGCTTCAGCTCGCCATAGGCATTGCGGCCGCCGGCGATCCTCAGCATCTCGTCCGACAGGTCGAGCCCGGCGATGTCGCCATAGCCCAGTGCCTTCAGCGATGGCCCCGACAGACCCGTGCCGCAGCCGGCATCGAGCAGCGGCCCTTCGCTGGATGGTACATGGCGCGCTACCCAGGCGGTGATCAGGAACGGCAGGAGGTAGCCCAGCGAAGCGGTCTCGCCGTCATAGGTCGCGGCCCATGCGGCATAGGCTTGCGCCAGCGTTTCCGGCGTGTCCGCGCCATAGACGGAATCCAGAGCCGCATTGGCTTTGTCGACGATCATCGGTCGTGCTTCTCCCGGCTATGCATGTCGCCAACTTCACGCAGCGGATAACGATACACATGATCCAGGATAGCGCCGTCTTTGTTCGAGCGCTATTGCTCGTGCTGGTGGCGCAGCCGCCGTTCCAGCGCCCTGAGCGCCAGCGACAGGCTGACGGTCAGGATGAGATAGATGTAGGCGACGATCGAATAGGTCTCGAAGAAGCGGAAGGAGCCGGCGGCGTAGACCTTGCCCATCTGGGTGATATCGGCGACGCCGAGCACGGAGACCAGCGAGGAATCCTTGACCAGGGCGACGAAATCATTGCCGAGGGGCGGCAGGATGGTGCGGATCGCCTGCGGAAACACGATCAGCCGGAAGCGCTGCACACGGGTCAGTCCGAGCGCCTTGGCCGCCTCGATCTGGCCTTTCTCGACTGCCTGGATACCGGCCCGGAAAACCTCCGAGATGAAGGCCGAATAGCCGATGGTCAGCGCCATGATGGCGCGCCACAGCAACGACACGTCGCGCACCAGGAGCTCGCCCAGATAACCCGCGCCCTGCAGTGGCGCCGTCAGCGCGTTCCAGGCCGCGACGAAGGCAGGGGCGCCGACGAAGGCGATCCAGAACAACAGCACAAGGATCGGCACGCCGCGGATGATCTCGACATAGAAGCGCGCGATCTGCCGCAGCCACCGCGAGCCCGACAGCCCCATCAGCGCGATGCAGAGCCCGATCGTCGAAGCCAGCGCGAAGGCGACCACCGTGACCAAGACGGTGACGCCGATGCCCTTGGCGACGGTGGCGAAGACCTGGGCGTAGAGATCGCTGGTCGCGACGAATACGGCCACCGCGACCGCGAGGGCCACGGCGACGACAAGCCACCACGGAAAGTCGGCCTTGGAGGAGGACGAAGCCGGTATTGCCATCAGGCGACACCGTCAGGGAGGATACGGCGAAGGCACGGCAAATCAGCGCCTTCGCGCACGCAAGGATCAGGCAATGCCTGCACCAACAGGGCTCATTGCCCCATCTTGTAGTCGAGGAACCACTTCTTGTTCAGCGCGTCGAACGTGCCGTCGGCCTTGAGCGCCGCGATCGCCGCGTTGACCGGCTTCACCAGGTCGGAACCTTTGGGGAAGATGAAGCCGAAATCCTCGCTGCCGAGCGGCCCGCCGATCAGCTTGAGCTTGCCGCCGGAAGCATCGACATAGCCTTTGCCGGCGGTGCCGTCGGTCAGCACCACATCGACGTCGCCGGACTTCAGTGCCTGCACCGTCGCGCCGAACGTCTCGAACAGCTTTATGCGCGGGTTCTGTTCATTGCCGTCGAGCACGCTGTAGACGGCGGTGTAGAACGGTGTCGTACCCGGCTGCGCGCCAATCAGTCCATCCTTGAAGGCCCCAAACGTCTTGGCGTCGGTGAAGCGGCTTTCATCGCCGCGCACCAGCATGAACTGTTCGGAGCGCATGTAGGGGTCGGAGAAATCCACCTTCGCCTTGCGGTCGTCCTTGATGGTGATGCCGGTCATGCCGATATTGTACTGGTTGTCGGAAACCGCCTGGATCATCGCGTCCCAGGAGGTGTTCTGGTACTCGACCTTGAAATTCAGCCGCTTGGCGATCTCGTTCATCGCGTCATATTCCCAGCCGATCTGCTTTCCCGTCTTGGCATCGATGAACTGCAGCGGCGGGTAGGCATTCTCGGTAACCACCACAACCTTCTTGCCGGCAAGGTCGGGCAACGCCTGCGCGAAGGCGGCGACGGGCGCGAGAAGGCAAGCCAGCAGGCCTGCCAACAGCAGCTTCGATTTGGTCATGACATACCCCCAGAAATTGACCGCCCGGGCACAGTCCGGGCTTGCAGGAAAATCCGGCGCCGACTTTAGCTTTCCGCAAGCGTCATGCAAGACGCTCCGCTGCGTCAGCGGGCGCGAAATCGAATTCCAGTGTCGTCAATTCCAGGGTTTGAGAACGATCCTTGCGATCTGCCGTCAATCGCGGTCCGGCGCGGTGGTAGTCGCTTCACGCAACCCATCGATTAGCCGGGTCAAGGTCTGATGCAGGGATTTGAGCTCCTCGCCATCGAGCGGCGAATGGCAACGCATCGCTGCCGAGACCTCCTTGGCGCTCTCGCGCAGTGCACGACCCTGCTGTGTCGGTTCGACCAGCACACGGCGTTCGTCGGCCGGATCGCGCCGGCGCGTGACAAGGCCGTTGGCTTCCAGGCGTTTGAGCAGAGGCGTCAGCGTCGCCGAATCGAGCCCCAGCGTTTCGCCGAGTTCGCCAACCGTGCGCGGCGCATGTTCCCACAATGCCAGCATGGTGAGATATTGCGGGTAGGTCAGGCCAAGCGGCTCCAGCAGCGGCCGGTAGAGCCGCGTCATCAGCCCGCTCGCCGAATAGAGCGCGAAGCACAGATGCTGGTCGAGCCTGGGTATCCCGGCGAAATCCGCCGGGACGTCCATGGGTGCGGGTGTGGTCTTGATGGTCATGCCGCCTTTGCCGAAAGCGCCACTTCGATATTGCCCTTGATGGCGTTGGAATAGGGGCAGACCTGATGCGCCGCCGATACAAGCGCTTCCGCCGCCGCCTGATCAAGGCCTTTCGTCTCCGCCGCCAGGGACACGCCGAGCCGGAAGCCGCCCTCGCCGTTAGGATGCAGGCTGACATTGGCCGTCACCGAGGCGTCCTGTAGAGGCAGTTTCTGCTTGCCGGCGATGAAGCGCATGGCGCTTTCGAAGCAGGCGGCATAGCCGGCGGCGAAAAGCTGTTCGGGATTGGTGGCGCCGCCCTTGCCGCCAAGTTCCTTGGGCATGGCAAGGTCGACGCTGAGCAGGCCATCATTGCTCTGGACATGGCCGGCGCGGCCGCCGACGGCACGGGCCTGGGTTGAATACAGTGCGGACATTTCAGCTCTCCATTTATCTTGTACGCGATCGATTAGTACACGATTTAATAGGAGTCAATTCACGCTTCGTTGAATGCTTCATGCGACCGTGCTTCAGCCGCGTTTCGTCGCGCCGATCGAAAAGGACATCGGGATTCGTGGATAACCGTCCGGCAGTTCGAACTGATCCTCGCCGGTCTCCACGACGAAGGGAAACGCCTTCCAGACGATGATCTCGTGCTCGTTGAGAAAATCGAGGGAAAGCTCCGCCGACAGGATCGCGTTGACCACGTCCGACAGCGGATGGATCCACTCATAATTGCGCGTATGCGACAGCGGTCGCTCGTCTCCGGTATAGGTGTGGGCCTCGTCGAACACGAGCGGCCGCTCAAGCGGCGTGCGCCAGCCATATTCGAGGTCGAGCCGGCCTTCCCTCGCCTCGAACTGCAGCATCGTCGGATGGCCTTCGAGCAGATAGAGCTTGCCGCCGGGCCTGAGCAGGGCGGCCACCACCTTGGCCCAGGCAAGGATATCCGGCAGCCAGTTGATCGCGCCCCAGGTGACGAACACCATGTCGTAGGTCTGGCCCAATGCGGCGACGGCGTCATGGACCGACGCCTCGACAAACCGCGCCTCGGTTCCAGCCCTCGCGGCGAAATCGCGTGCCGCCGTGATCGCCTTTGTCGAGAAATCGAGCCCGGTCACGCTTTTCGCACCGAGATGCTTCAGGCTGAGCGTATCCAGGCCGATATGGCATTGCAGGTGAACGATGTCCTTGCCCGCCAGATCGCCTATCTCGCCGGCTTCCAGCGCATGCAACGCCGAACCGCCGCCCAGCACCGCGGCGATGCGGTAGCTTCCGGTCGTGTCGGTCGAATGCAGTTCCGCCCGGTTGTCCCAGTTCAGCCGGTTGGCGTCGAAGAAACTGTCCATCCTGTCCTCCAAACAAAAAAGGCGGCCGAAGCCGCCTTTTCGAAAACCTTGTCGTCGAAAGCTTATTCGGCGGGGGTCGCTTCGGCGGCCTTGGCTGCTGCTTCGGCCTCGGCGGCGGCCTTCTTCTCGGCGGCTTCCTGTGCTGCCTTCTCGGCGGCCAGCGCCTGGGCGGCCGCGACCTTCTCGGCCTCGATGCGGGCCTTCTCGGCGTTCAGCGCATCGCGCTCCTCGTCGTTCAGCTTGCGGGCGCGCACGCCGGTGTTTTCCGAAATACGGGCCGACTTGCCGCGACGATCGCGCAGGTAATAGAGCTTGGCGCGGCGCACCTTGCCGCGACGCACGATCTCGACGCCCTCGACCATGGGCGAGTAGACCGGAAACACGCGCTCGACGCCTTCGCCGTAGGAAATCTTGCGGACGGTGAAGCTCTCCTGGAAACCTGCGCCGGAGCGGGCGATGACGACGCCCTCATAGGCCTGGACGCGGGTGCGGGTGCCTTCGGTCACGCGGACCTGGACGCGCACGGTGTCGCCGGGCTGAAATTCGGGAAGCTTGCGCTTGGCTTCGATCTTGGCGGCCTGTTCGGCCTCGAGCTGACGGAGGATATCCATCGTGTAATCCACTTCTTGTTCTTCGACAGTCAGAGCGTCCGGCACTCGCCTTGCAGTTCCTATGACCGCTCGGCTATGCCCTTAGTCGGAAGACATCGGGCAGGGGCGACTACACCGCCATTGTTGACGGGTCCGGCAGATTCTTCTTCCGGTACGGGCGGGCACATACAGCTATTTCGATGCTTTGTCACGCCTTGGCGCGAGTCTTTTTTGCTCGCGCGCCGCCATCGCAATCATGCGGTTCGGGGTTGCGCCTTGGCTCCAAGCTTCCTAAGCCGCTCTGAGTATCCTTTTTCGGCGCGATCCGCATGTCCGTTTTCGACATCGTCCTGCTTTTCCTGGCGGGCTTTCTGTCCGGCGCGGTCAACGCCGTCGCCGGCGGTGGCACCTTCATAACCTTCGGCGCCATGACGCTGGCCGGCCTGCCGCCGATCGTCGCCAACGCGACCTCCTCGGTGACCCAGTTTCCCGGCTACATCACCTCGACACTCGCCTACTGGACCGACATCCGGCATTTCTGGCGCGGCGCGCTGCTGCTGTGCCTCATCTCCGCCGTGGGCGCGCTGGCCGGCGCGCTCATCCTGCTGGCGCTTTCCAATCCGTCGTTCCGCGCTCTGGTGCCGTGGCTGCTGCTTGCCGCCACCGCTTTGTTCGCAGCCGGGCCATGGCTGAAGCCTGCGCCGAGGCCAGGCGATGAAACATCCGTGGGCTCGCTGGCCGGCTCCGCGGCGCAGCTCCTCACCGCCATCTATGGCGGCTTCTTCGGCGCCGGCATGGGTGTGATGATGCTGGCAACGCTCGGCCTGACGCAGGCTGGCGACTACCACCGGCTGAACGCGCTCAAGAACATGCTGGCCGTGGTCATCGCGGCCGTGGCGATCATCGTCTTCGTTTCGGGCGGTGTCGTGGCCTGGCCACAGGCGCTCGTCATGATCCCGGGCGGCGCGCTCGGCGGCTATGCCGGCGTCTGGATCGCCAAGCGCGTGCCGCAGGACGCGGTGCGCGGCTTCGTCATCGCGGTCGGCCTGTTCCTGGCTTTTTACTACTTCGACAAGGGCTGAGAATCAGCATCAAGCAGATCCGGCCGGCGATCCCTGGTCAGCGCCTCCGACTGGGCGCGCCGCCATTGCGCGATCTTCTTGTGGTTGCCCGAGGTCAGCACCTCGGGGATCGGCCGGCCCTCGAATTCCTGCGGCCGCGTGTAATGCGGATGTTCGAGCAGGCCGTTCTCGAAGCTCTCTTCCTCGCCCGACTCCGCATTGCCCATCACGCCCGGCAGCAGCCGCACCACGGCGTCGAGCAGCACCAGGGCCGCCGGCTCGCCGCCGGACAGGATGAAGTCGCCGATCGAGACCTCTTCCAGGCCGCGCGCGTCTATCAGCCGCTGGTCGACGCCCTCGAAACGGCCACACAGGATGATGGCGCCCGGCCCGGCCGCCAGTTCGCGCACGCGGGCCTGCGCCAGCGGCTTGCCGCGCGGGCTCATCAACAGCCGTGGCCGCGCATCGCCTTCGGGCGAGGCGTGGTCGATGGCCCTGGCCAGCACGTCCGCGCGCATCACCATGCCGGCGCCGCCTCCGGCCGGCGTATCGTCGACGGTGCGGTGGCGATCCGTTGCGAAGTCGCGGATCTGGATGGCTTCCAGCGACCATGTGCCCGCTTCCAGCGCCCGGCCGGCCAGCGACACCCCCAGTGCACCTGGAAACATCTCCGGATAGAGCGTCAGTACAGACGCCTTGAACGTCACCGGTTGCCCCCGGCATCCCTCGGCCCGCGCGGCCGGCCCTTCGGGTCGAAGTCTTCCTCGCGCGGCGCATCGCCGTCCTCGTCCTCGACAAGTCCCGCCGCCGCCGGATCGACGCGGACGAACCCGTCGGCGATCGACACCTCCGGCACGGCGGCCTGCGTGAAGGGAATAAGCACGCCCTTGCGGCCCCCCAGCGTCACATCGAGTATGTCGCCGCCGCCGAAATTATGGACGGCCACCACCTTGCCGATGGCCGTACCGGTATCGTCCCGAACCTCCAGGCCGACGAGGTCGGCGTGGTAGAACTCGTCTTCCTCGCCGTCATCGGGCAGCATGGAGCGGTCGACGAACAGTTCCGTACCGGCCAGGGCCTCGGCGGCATTGCGATCGCTGACACCCTTGAAGCGCACGACGACGACCGTGTTGGCGGGACGGATATCGATGATCTGGAAAGCGCGGCCGTCCCTGGCATAGAGCGGCCCGTAATCGGCCAGCGCCAGCGGCTCGCCGGTGAAGGTTTTCACGCGCAATTCGCCCTTGATGCCATGGGCGGCGCCGATCACGGCCATCTGGACGGGGTTTTGGAGCTTGGTCATGGCGAAAATGTCCTTTGCCCTGCTCTAGCTCTCCACCGCCGGCATTTCAATGACGCCTCTTCACCGCTTCCTAACCTCGCCATCGCAGGATGGCGTCACGACAAGCGAAAGGGCACCATGCAGGAATTCCTCATCCCCGCCAAACCCGACCTCCAGGCAGCGCGCGAAGCCTGGCTGAAGATGCTGGCCCGCGAGCGCCGGCTGTCGGCCGAAACCGTGGAGGCCTATGAGCGCGACACCAGGCAGTTCCTGCACTTCCTCACCGGCCATTGCGGTGGCGCCCCCGGTATTTCGGACATCGCCAATCTGCGGCCAGCCGATCTGCGAGGCTTTCTCGCCGCGCGCCGCAATGACGGCGCCGGCGCGCGCACGCTCGGGCGCGGACTTGCCGGCATTCGTTCGCTGCTGCGCTTCCTCGAGCGGCGCGGCCTCGTCAATGCCGCCGGAGCAGCCGCATTGCGAGCGCCGCGTCAGCCGAAATCCCTGCCCAAGCCGCTCACGGCCGCCGATGCAAGGCGTGTCGTATCCGTCGACGGTCAGTTGGCGGAAGAACCGTGGATCGCCGCCCGTAACGCGGCGGTGTTGACGCTGCTCTATGGCTCGGGCCTGCGCATCTCCGAGGCGCTGGGCTTATCGGGCGCCGACCTGGCATCGGAGGCCGACACCGTGTTGCGCGTCACCGGCAAGGGCGGCAAGACACGGCTGGTGCCCGTGCTGCCGGTGGCGTTGCGCGCCATCGCCGAATATCGCCGCCTCTGCCCCTATCATCTCGACCCCAAGGGATTGTTGTTTCGCGGTGCCCGCGGCGGCCCGCTCAACCCGGCGATCATCCAGCGCGACATGGCCAGGTTGCGCTCGGCGCTCAACCTGCCGGACACCGCGACGCCGCATGCGCTGCGCCATTCCTTCGCCACGCACCTGCTCGGGCGCGGCGGCGACCTGCGCACCATTCAGGAGCTGCTGGGACACGCCAGCCTGTCGACGACGCAGATCTACACCGGCGTCGACACTGCCAGGCTGCTCGAAATCTATGAGTCCGCCCATCCCCGCGCATGAACGATCGCGGCATCCATGACAATTTTGGAGCGTGGGTTAACCGTTTCGCCGTTTTTCTGTCCTAGGAAAGCCCCATGAAACGCGTCATCGCCATCGCAGACCGCGCGGCAGCAGTGTCCCTGAAGCTGCTGGTGGCCGCAAACATCCTGTTTTTCCTGTCCTTCCTCGCGATCTTGCTGCTGATGGGGGGCAAGGCACGCGCCGAAGTGTCCTGCGGCGGAACGGACATCCTGTCGGCCCTGCGGGCGAGCGACCCGGCCGCCTACCGGAAGATCGAGGCGGAAGCCGCTGCTATCCCCAACGGCAAGGGTCTGCTGTGGAAACTGGAAAAGCCCGGCGAAAAACCGTCCTACCTGTTCGGCACCATGCATATGACCGATCCGCGCGTCACCACGCTGCCGGCCGCCGCGCAGAAGGCCTTCGATGCGTCCGACACGGTCATCATCGAAACCACGGAAGTGCTCGATCAGAAGAAGATGATGGCCGCGCTCCTCGAGGAGCCGGACCTGATGATGTTCACCGACAACACCACGTTGTCGTCGCTGCTGTCGCCGGACGATGCGGCGGCCATGAACAAGGCGCTCGACGCGCGCGGCATTCCGGCGGCGAGCGTCGCCAAGATGAAGCCCTGGATGCTGTCGTCCATGGTGGCGCTTCCGGCTTGCGAGCTGGCCCGCAAGGCCGGCGGCGCCCCCGTGCTTGACGTCAAGCTCGCCGAGGACGCCAAGGCCTCCGGCAAGGATGTCGAGGGGCTGGAGACCGTTGCGGGCCAGCTCCGTGCCATGGCCTCGCTGCCGCTCGCTCTCCACATGAAGGATCTGGTCGACACGCTGAAACTTGGCGACAAGGTCAACGATGTCAACGAGACCATGATCGTGCTCTACCAGCGCGGCGACACCGGGCTGTTCTGGCCGCTGTTCCGTGCGGCGATGCCTGCCGAGCAGGACGATCCGGCCGGCTATGCCGCGTTCGAGGAAACCATGATCACCAGCCGCAACAAGGTGATGGTCGATCATGCCCAGCCGATCCTCGCCAAGGGCAATGCCTTCATGGCGGTCGGTGCGCTGCACCTTCCGGGCCCGCAGGGTCTTGTCGAGGATTTCCGCAAGGCCGGCTACACTGTAACGGCCGTCGGGCTTTAACTCTATTCGGTCAAGACTTGAGCCAGCATCGCCGGAACGATGATCCGGTGAAAGGGCTTGATGACGGCGAGATAGGTCCGCCCGAGCGAGTTGTGCGTCTTCACGATCGTCGAGGCCGCCACTTGCTGCCGGCCTCCGCCGAGGTCGTTCACCTCCACCAGGATCCGAAAATCGAGGTGTCGGTCGTCCAGCCCAAGGACAACCCTGCCCGGAGCCTGGCTGATGAGCGGGAATATGCCAATCCTGCCCTGCGTCGGTGCGTCGGGTTCTTGCCCTGTCTTCAGCCCGAATGGCCTGACGGCAAGGTTGCGCATACGCATGAGCCAGCTGACCCATAGCGGTGTTCGCGACAGAATGCGTTCGGCCGCGCCAATTGCGGTCAGTGCAAGGCCATCGGCTATCAGAACGTAGCGGTCGGCGAACTGGGCGCCGGCAAGGGCGCCTTCGGGGTTGGGGAATGTTTGTGCAGTGATGGGCATGCCGGCAAATCCCTCGCGACCAATGATAGCATCGGCCAGTCCGGCTCGCGGCGTGGCGAAACGACGCCGGACAGGGCTCAAGCGCCTCGTTCCTGGCGTTTTCGATACGTGACGTGAAACCTGTTCAGGGATCGCGCGTTAATGGATGTTGATTGATGATTTTCATCCACGGAGGACACTTTTATGGCGAACCCACCTAACGACCCCAACGATCCTTTCAACCCCACCCCACCCTTGGGCACAACGGCCGATCCGCGTGTCGACCGCACCACGGTCGTACAGTCGAGCGGTGGCGGCAGCACCTGGTTGATTGCATTGGTTGTCATTATCCTGGCGATTGTCGCCTACTATGTCTTCGGGAGAAGCGCCGAGCATCCGGCAGCCCCTGCCGACACGCCGGCAGCCAGTACGCCCGCACCGGCGCCCGCGCCCGCTCCCGCTCCCGCTCCCGCCATGAAGCCCGCCGAACCGGCTCCCGCGACCCCGGCACCTGCCACGCCGGCACCGGCGCCCGCGCCGGCGACGCCCGCACCGGCCCCCGCGCCAGCACCGGCACCCGCCGCCCCGGCCAACTGATCGGCTCGATATCGAATACGAACGGCCCGCCAAAAGGCGGGCCGTTTTGTTTATGGAAGCACCTGAAAGGTTCTTGAAAACCTTAGACGGTTGCCGGAGCAGGATTTCCGAAACGCTCTAAATGTGGATCGGCTTGAAGAAGGTGGCCAGCGCCGCTTCCTTCACCGCCTCCGACATGGTCGGGTGTGCATGGCAGGTTCGCGCGAGGTCTTCCGAGGAACCGCCGAACTCCATCAGCACAGCGGCCTCGTGGATCATCTCGCCGGCGCCGAAGCCGACGATATGCACGCCGAGAACGCGGTCGTTCTGCTTGTCGGCTAGGATCTTCACGAAGCCGTCGGTGTGCAGCATGGCGCGCGCGCGGCCATTGGCGCTGAATGGAAACTTTCCAACCTTGTAGTCGATGCCGGCCTTCTTCAATTCCTCCTCGGTCTTGCCGACGGAGGCGACCTCCGGGCTGGTGTAGACAACGCTTGGGATGACATCGTAGTTCACGTGGCCTGCCTGCCCGGCGATGGTTTCCGCCACCGCCACACCCTCGTCCTCGGCCTTGTGCGCCAGCATCGGCCCGGCGATGACATCGCCAATGGCGTAGATGCCAGGCACGTTTGTCCTCAGATGCCCATCGGTCTTGACCCGGCCGCGCTCGTCGACCTCGACGCCAGCTTCCTTCAGGCCGAGACTGTCGGAAAAGGCCCGGCGCCCGGTGGCGATCAGCACCACGTCGGCGTCGATGGTCTCGGCGGCGCCGCCCTTCACCGGCTCGAAGGTGACCGTCGCCCCCTTCTTGGCCTTGGCGACGCCGGTGACCTTGGCGCCGAGCTTGAACTCAAAACCCTGCTTGGAGAGCAGCCGCTGGAATTGCTTGGAGACCTCGCCATCCATGCCGCCGAGGATGGTGTCGAGGAACTCGACGACGGTGACCTTGGCGCCAAGCCGTGCCCACACCGAGCCGAGCTCGAGGCCGATGACGCCGCCGCCGACCACCACGAGATGGCCAGGCACCTTGTCCAGCGACAGCGCGCCGGTGGACGACACGATGACCTTCTCGTCGATATCGACCTTGACGCCGGGGATGCCCGCGACATCAGAGCCCGTGGCGATGACGATGTTCTTCGCCTCGATCTCCTCGACCTTGCCGTCCTCGCCGGTCACCGAAACCTTGCCGGCCGCGATCACCTTGCCGGTGCCGCGAAAGCTGTCGATCTTGTTCTTCTTGAACAGGAAAGCGACGCCGTTGACGTTCGACGCCACCGTCGTGTCCTTGTGCGTCATCATCTTCTTCAGGTTCAGTTTCGGCGCGTTGACCTCGATGCCGAGCGTATCGAAGGCGTGGCCGGCCTCCGAGAACATTTCCGACGCGTAGAGCAGCGCCTTGGACGGGATGCAGCCGATGTTGAGGCAAGTGCCGCCGAACGTCGGGCTCTTCTCGACCACCGCCGTCTTCAGACCGAGTTGCGCCGCCTTGATCGCGCAGACATAGCCGCCCGGCCCCGATCCGATGATAACGACGTCATACGCCATGATTTTATCCTTCTCGTGTGGCCGTCATCGGCCGCCGCTTACATTCAAGATGGCGCCCGTCGTGTAGGACGCCGCGTCGGATAGAAGATAGAGAATCGCCCGCGCGACTTCATCGGCCGTGCCGGCTCTTTTCATCGGCAGCGCATCCTGTATGCGCGCTACCCTGTCTGGCTCGCCGGTCGAGGCATGCATTTCGGTGTCGATGATGCCGGGGCTGACCGCGTTTACCCGGATGCCCTCGCCGGCGACTTCGCGCGCCAGGCCTATGGTGAAACTGTCGATGGCGCCCTTGGACGCGGCATAGTCGACATACTGGTTGGCACCGCCGATATGCGCGGCCATCGAGGACAGGTTGACGATGGCGCCGCCCTTGCCGCCATGCTTCGCCGACATGCGCTTCACCGCTTCTCGGGCGCACAGCATCGAGCCGACCACGTTGACGCGCATGATGCGTTCCATGCGCGCCGCGCTGATGCCGTCGAGGCGCGACATCACATCGAGAACGCCAGCATTGTTGACCAGCGCGTCGAGGCGGCCGAAGGCGCGATCGACCTCATAGAACATCGACAGGATCTCGGCTTCGTTGCCGACATCGGCCTTGATGGCGATGGCCGTGCCGCCGGCCTGCTCGATGTCCTGGACGAGGGCGCCGGCCGCGGCCTCGTTCGACGCATAGTTGACCACGACCCGGTAGCCGGCATCGGCGGCAAAACGGCAGGTCGCGGCACCGATGCCGCGGCTGCCGCCCGTGACCAGGATAACCCGTGCCCCGCTCATTCCTGGCAACCCTTCATGACGAACACATCCGCAGGCACTTTCGAAAAACCCTTGCCGCCATAGGCCAGGGAATGCCGCAGCGATGGCCCGAGATCAGGCAGGATCAGGGTCTTCGGCGCTTCGATGCCTTCCGTCGGCAACAGCCCGATCGAGCCCTTGTCATCGGATGTGTAGATGACGCCGCTCCAGAGCGTGCAGGCCGCGAGTTCGCCGCCCGTGACGTCGCCCTCGGGGCATTTGTACATCAGCGAGCCATTCGGCCGCGCCTCGCCCGTGCTCCACATGACGATGCCGTTGAGCACGACATTGTTGTCGAGGATCATCCTGAACGTGTTGGTGACGGTCGCCGAGGTGCCGGTCGGGGTGAAGTCGATCTCGCTGCCGCTCTGGGGATCGCCATAGACGGAAAGCTCGATCGGACAGGCCGCAAGAGCCGTCGCCGGCGCAAGCAAGCCGATGGACAGCAACAGGGAGAAGATGCGTGCCGGGCGCATGTCAGGGATGCTCCCCGAGCGCCTTGCCGACATCGCCGGCAAGCGCGTAGGAGGCGGACGCCGCATAGCGGTCCATCCACCCAGCTTCCGGTCGTCCTGGGCTGCCGCCGGTCCCGCGACGCACAGCAGGCCACTGAAAGCCATTGCAACGATTTTCGCGGAACTGGCCTGCCATCACGCCATCAACCTGATCAGCATCAGCACGAGACCGATGATGGAGATTATCCAGACAAGAGTGCGAACCCCCGGAATGCCGAAAGCGAAGACCGGCACATAGACAAGGCGCGCGAGGAACCAGATCAGCGCACCGGTGGCGCCGAGCCCTCCGGTCTTGCCGGTGACGGCCAGTGCCAGGACCAGGGCCACGAAGGCACCGTAGGTCTCGACGAAATTTCTCAATCCGCGCGTGAGCCGGTCCGTCACCAGCGAGATTCCAACCTCGCCGTCACGATTGCTCATCGCATAACCCGGCCCACCATCCTTCATGAGGGACAAGGATTGCACGACGATGTGGACGAGGAGCAGGATGACGCTCCAGCCCAGAACCATGATTTCCGTGGATGCGGCGGCAACTTCCATTTGGCGTTTCCTCCATGGGTCGACCCAAACGATCGCCCTGCGGAACTCTAATGCATCTCACCCAAAACCGCGCAGCGGTTTCGGGACGACCCCATGCATAAAACCAAAGGCTTGGAGCACGCCATGTGAATCCTGTCGGACACGACGCGCTTCAGGCCGGATTCCCCGAACGGGGAAATCCAATCAGAGGTCGAGCACCAGCCGTTCCGGATCCTCCAGGCTTTCCTTGACCCGCACCAGGAAGGTCACCGCTTCCTTGCCGTCGACGATGCGGTGATCGTAGCTCAGCGCCAGGTACATCATCGGCCGGATCACGATCTGGCCGCCGACCACCACCGGCCGGTCCTGGATCTTGTGCATGCCGAGAATGCCCGATTGCGGCGCGTTGAGGATCGGCGTCGACATCAGCGACCCGTAGACGCCGCCGTTGGAAATCGTGAACGTGCCGCCCTGCATGTCGGCGACCGACAGCTTGCCGTCGCGCGCGGCGATGCCCAGCCGGCCGATATCCTTCTCGATCTCGGCGATCGACATCTGGTCGGCATTGCGCACCACCGGCACGACGAGGCCCTTTTCGGTGCCGACGGCGACGCCGATATGAGCGTAGTTCTTGAAGATGATATCGGTGCCGTCGATCTCGGCATTGACCGAGGGGATTTCCTTCAGGGCATGCGTCACGGCCTTGGTAAAGAAGCCCATGAAGCCGAGCTTCACGCCGTGCTTCTTCTCGAACACGTCCTTGTATTTGGTCCGCAGCGCCATCACCGCCGACATGTCGACCTCGTTGAAGGTGGTGAGCATGGCGGCGGTCGACTGCGCTTCCTTGAGGCGGCGCGCGATGGTCTGGCGCAGCTTGGTCATGCGCACGCGCTCCTCGCGGGACGCATCGTCACCGAACGACGGCGCACGCACGGCAACCGGTGCGGGCGCGGGTGCGGGCGAAGCCCTGGGCGTTTCAGCCGGCTGCGAGGGCGCACCCTTGGAGATGGCGTCGAGAACGTCTCCCTTCAGCACCTGGCCGCGCTTGCCAGAGCCGGAGACCTGGTCGACCGACAAATTGTTCTCCGCGATCAGTTTCGCCGCGGCCGGTGCCGGCGGCATGCCGCGCGGCTCGATCGGCCCGGCGTCGCCGGCGATCTTGGCGTTCTCCGCCGCCGCCTGCTTGACCGTATGCGCCGCGTCGGGGCTGGACGCCTGCGCCACCGCCTGCGGCTTGGTCGCCGGGGCGGCAGCCGCGCCGCCTGCGGAAATCGAACCCAGCAGGGCGCCGACGCCAACCGTCTCGCCTTCCTTGACGGTGATTTCGCTGAGCGTGCCGGCGGCGGCGGCGGGCACCTCCACCGTCACCTTGTCGGTTTCGAGCTCGAGCAAGGGCTCGTCGGCGGCAATGGCATCGCCGACCTTCTTGAACCATTTGCCGACAGTCGCTTCGGTGACGGATTCGCCGAGAGTGGGAACGCGGATTTCGGTAGCCATTGTGCCTGTCCGTTTCTTTAGGTTCTGTTCTTTATTCGCCCGGATCCGCTCTATTCACCAAGCGCGTCTTCGAGCAGGGCGGCGAGCTGGGCGAGATGCTTCGACATCAATCCGGTCGCGGGCGACGCGGCCGCCGGACGGCCGGTGTAGCGCACCCGCTGATGCTTGGCGTCGATATGCGCCAGCACCCATTCCAGATACGGGTCGATGAACGACCAGGCGCCCATGTTCTTGGGCTCCTCCTGGCACCACACCATCTCGGCATTGCGGAAGCGCGACAGTTCGGTGATCAGCGCCTTGGCCGGGAACGGATAGAGCTGCTCGACACGCAGCAGGTAGATGTCGTTGATGCCGCGCTTCTCGCGCTCCTCGTAAAGGTCGTAATAGACCTTGCCCGAACACAGCACGACGCGGCGGATCTTGGAATCCTTGACCAGCTTGATCGCCTGGTTGGGCAGGAGCTGGGCGTCGTCCCACAGCAGCCGGTGGAACGAGCTTTCGCCCGACATTTCCGGCAGCGTCGACACCGCCCGCTTGTGGCGCAGCAGCGACTTCGGCGTCATCAGGATCAGCGGCTTGCGGAAATCCCGCTTCAACTGCCGGCGCAGGATGTGGAAATAGTTCGCCGGGGTGGTGCAGTTCGCCACCTGCATGTTGTCTTCGGCGCAAAGCTGCAGGAAGCGCTCGAGCCGGGCCGACGAATGTTCGGGACCCTGGCCTTCATAGCCATGCGGCAGCAGGCAGACGAGGCCGGACATGCGCAGCCACTTGCGTTCGCCCGACGAGATGAACTGGTCGAACACCACCTGGGCGCCGTTGGCGAAGTCGCCGAACTGCGCTTCCCACAGCGTCAGCGCCTTCGGCTCGGCAAGGCTGTAGCCATATTCGAACCCCAGCACCGCCTCTTCCGACAGCATCGAGTTGATGACTTCGTAGCCAGCCTGTGCCGCCGACAGGTTGTTGAGCGGGATGTAGCGGGTCTCGTCGCGCTGGTCGTAGAGCACGGAATGGCGCTGCGAGAAGGTGCCGCGTTCGGAATCCTGGCCGGACAGGCGGATCGGGTTGCCGTCGAGCAGGATGGCGCCGAAGGCCAACGCCTCGGCCGTCGACCAGTCGATGCCTTCGCCCGAGTCGATCGCCTGGCGGCGGTTTTCGAGGAAGCGGATGATCGTCTTGTGCGCCTCGAAATCCTTCGGCACCTCGGTCAGCTTCTTGCCGATTTCCTTCAGCGTCTTGGCTGGCACGGCGGTCTTGCCGCGCCTTTGTTCGTCCTGGTTGTCCGCCGTGCGCAGGCCTGACCAGGCGCCGTCCAGCCAGTCCGCCTTGTTGGGCTTGTAATGCTGGCCGACTTCCCATTCCGATTCCAGATGCGCGCGCCAGTCGGCCTTGAGCTTGTCGAGTTCCGCCGGGGTGATATGGCCCTCGGCGATCAGCCGCTCGCCATAGATCTGCACCGTCGTCTTGTGGTTGCGTATGTTGCGGTACATGATCGGCTGGGTGAAGGCCGGTTCGTCGCCCTCATTGTGGCCGAAGCGGCGATAGCAGAACATGTCCACCACCACCGGCTTGTGGAACTTCATGCGGAATTCGATCGCCACCTTGGTGGCGTGGACAACGGCTTCCGGGTCGTCACCGTTGACGTGGAAGATCGGCGCCTCGATCATCTTGGCGACGTCCGACGGATAGGGCGACGAACGCGAGAAGCGCGGATTGGTGGTGAAGCCGATCTGGTTGTTGATGATGAAATGCAGCGTGCCGGCGACGCGGTGGCCGCGCAGGCCGGACAGGCCGAGGATCTCGGCGATCACGCCCTGGCCGGCGAAGGCGGCGTCGCCATGCAGCAGCAGCGGCAGCACCTTGGCGCGCTCTTCCAGCGGCACGATCTCCTCGCGGCCGCGTCCGAACAGATAGTCCTGCTTGGCGCGCGCCTTGCCCATCACCACCGGATCGACGATCTCAAGGTGCGAAGGGTTGGCCGTCAGCGACAGGTGCACCTTGTTGCCGTCAAACTCGCGGTCCGACGATGCGCCAAGATGGTACTTCACGTCGCCCGAGCCCTCGACCTCGTCCGGCGCGGCCGAGCCGCCCTTGAACTCGTGGAAGATGGCGCGGTGCGGCTTTGCCATCACCTGGGAGAGCACGTTCAGCCGGCCGCGATGCGCCATGCCAAGCACGATTTCCTTCAGGCCGAGCTGGCCGCCACGCTTGACGATCTGCTCCAGCGCCGGGATCAGCGCTTCGCCGCCGTCGAGCCCGAAGCGCTTGGTGCCCTTGTACTTGACGTCGATGAACTGCTCGAATCCTTCGGCCTCGACCAGCTTCTGCAGGATCGCCTTCTTGCCGGTGGCGGTGAAGGAAATTTCCTTGTCGGCGCCTTCGATGCGCGCCTGGATCCAGGCCTTTTCCTCGGGATCGGAAATATGCATGAACTCGACGCCCAGCGTCGAGCAATAGGTGCGGGTCAGTATATCCAGCATCTGCCGGATGGTGCCGAATTCAAGCCCAAGCACATTGTCGAGAAAGATCGGCCGGTCGTAGTCGGCTTCGGTGAAGCCGTAATTCTCCGGCGACAGTTCGTTATAATCCTCGAGCGTGGCGATGCCGAGTGGGTCGAGATTGGCGTGCAGGTGGCCGCGCATGCGGAAGGCGCGGATCATCATGATGGCGCGCACGGAATCGCGCGTCGCCTGGTGCACGTCGGCATCGGAAAGCACGACACCGTTGGTGACAGCCTTGTCCTTGACCTTCTTTTCCAGATGCTTCTCGACGATGCCCCAGTTGCCGTCGAGTGCCGACACCAGCTCGCCATTGGCCTGCAGCGGCCAGGAGGGCTTGGCCCATGAAGCGCCCTTGGCATTCCTGCGCACATCGCCGGCGTCGTCCTTCAGCCCGGCGAAGAACTCCTGCCATTCTGGATCGACCGAGGCGGGATCGTCCTCATAGGCGGCATAGAGCGCGTCGATATAGTCGGCATTGCCGCCATAGAGGAACGAGGTGAGCGAGAATTGGTCGTTGGCCTGATCTTGTCTTGCCATTTTTGTCCGCGGAGCCTGGCTCCGTCTCCTTTTGTGGAGGGGAGTAGGACAGTGGGGAGTAAGGCAGGAGGGAAGCAGGCAGATGCCGCATCCGTTCTTCCTATTCCCTTACTGCCATACTGCCTTAATCCCTTACTGCCTTAACCCTTGATCGCCTCGACCAAGGTCGTGCCGAGCCGTGCCGGCGACGGCGAAACTTTTATACCGGCCGATTCCATCGCCGCGATCTTGTCCTCGGCGCCGCCCTTGCCGCCGGAGATGACCGCGCCCGCGTGGCCCATGGTGCGGCCGGCAGGCGCCGTGCGTCCGGCGATGAAGCCAGCCATCGGCTTCTTGCGGCCACGCTTGGCCTCGTCCTTGAGGAACTGCGCGGCGTCTTCCTCGGCCGAACCGCCGATCTCGCCGATCATGATGATCGACTTGGTCTCGTCGTCGGCCAGGAACATCTCGAGCACGTCGATGAACTCGGTGCCCTTGACGGGGTCGCCGCCGATGCCGACGGCCGTCGTCTGGCCGAGGCCGACATTGGTGGTCTGGAACACTGCCTCATAGGTAAGTGTTCCAGAGCGCGAAACAACGCCGACCGAGCCCTTGCGGAAGATGTTTCCCGGCATGATGCCGATCTTGCATTCGTCAGGCGTGAGCACGCCCGGGCAGTTCGGGCCGATCAGCCGCGAGGCCGAGCGGTCGAGCCGCGCCTTGACCTTGATCATGTCCATCACCGGGATGCCCTCGGTGATGCAAACGATCAGCGGGATCTCGGCCTCGATGGCCTCGATGATCGCTTCGGCGGCGCCTGCCGGCGGCACATAGATGACGGAGGCATTGGCGCCGGTCTTTTCCTTGCCCTCGGCGACCGTGGCGAAGATCGGCAGGCTCTCGCCCTTCGATCCGGTCCATGTCTCGCCGCCCTTCTTGGGGTGGATGCCACCGACCATCTTGGTGCCGTGATAGGCCAGCGCCTGCTCGGTGTGGAACGTGCCGGTCTTGCCGGTCAGGCCCTGCACCAGCACCTTGGTGTTCTTGTCGACGAGAATGGACATGGGAGCCCTTTTTTAAAAACCGTTGATCGAGGAAGGTGAAACGCGCTGGTAGACGCCGCTCACCATGTCTTGCCAGACATCTCTGCCGGCAGGTTTGAAACGCAGTCGCATGCGGTAGCTATCGGCACCGCCAAAAATATAAGCCACGCGCGCCGAGCCGCGCGGTGACGACCGATCCAGGGTGAGTTCGTCGCCGTTCCAGGCACCGGACGCGGGCGAGTTCGGAACAAACCCCATCGAGTCGAACTGGTGCATGGTGACGACGCTGTCTTGCTGGTCGAAGCCGAAGACATTGTGCGCGCCGAATGAGATCGTGCCGTCGCGGCGCTGGCGATAGCGCTGCACGACGAACAGGCCGCCGAACTGTGCCTCCGCCAGCACTTCCGCCGTCGCCGTGCCGCCATCGGCCCATTGCGTGGCCGACACCTCTTCCTCGCCGCGCCACGCGCCGACCAGCGCCTGCAGGCGCTGGTGACCGTCCGAGAGCGAAGAGAATGACGCCGCGTTCATGATCAGAGCCGCTTCAGGTCGGAGACGGTGAGGTCGCTCCTGGCATTGCCGGTGTTGAGCGTCGTCGCCGGCTCGAACATCAGCACGACAGGTTCGGCTGTGAGCGAGCGCGGGCGATGCTCGACGCCATGCGGCACGACAATGAAGTCGCCTTCGCCGAGTTCGACCGGACCGTCGCGGAAATCGATGGCGATACGCCCGCGCAGCACGAGGAAGGCCTCGTCCTCATTGTCATGCGCGTGCCAGTCGAACATCTCGCCGAACTTGGCGACCTTCGCCTGGCTGTCGTTCACGTCGCCGGCGATATGCGGATCGAAGACCTTGGTGATCTTCGCGTCCGCCGCCTCGACGAGATTTATCTTGCGCGGAGGCATCCGCTCAGCCCTTCACCGCCGCCACGATCTTCTTGGCGGCGTCGTCGAGATCGTCAGCCGACACGACGTTCAGGCCGCTGTCGTTGATGATCTTCTTGCCGAGTTCGGCATTGGTGCCTTCGAGACGCACCACCAGCGGCACCTTCAGGCCGACTTCCTTGACCGCGGCGATCACGCCCTCGGCAATGATGTCGCACTTCATGATGCCGCCGAAGATGTTGATCAGGATGCCCTTGACCGCCGGATCCTTGGTAATGATCTTGAACGCCGCCGTGACCTTCTCCTTGGACGCACCGCCGCCGACGTCGAGGAAGTTGGCGGGCTCGGCGCCATAGAGCTTGATGATGTCCATCGTCGCCATGGCAAGGCCGGCGCCATTGACCATGCAGCCGATATTGCCGTCGAGCGCGACATAGGCGAGGTCATATTTCGACGCCTCGATTTCCTTCTCGTCCTCTTCGGTGGTGTCGCGCAGTTCGAGCACGTCGGGGTGACGGAACAGCGCGTTGTTGTCGAACGACACCTTGGCGTCGAGCACGCGCAGCCGGCCGCTCTTCATGACGATCAGCGGGTTGACCTCGAGCAGGCTCATGTCCTTCTCGACAAAGGCCTTGTAGAGGATCGGGAACAGCGCATCGCCATCCTTGGCCGCGTCGCCGTCGAGCTTCAGAGCGCCGTTGAGCGCCTTCACATCGGCTGATGTCACGCCCTTTTCCGGATCGATGGCGACGGTGATGATCTTTTCCGGCGTGTCATGCGCGACAGCCTCGATGTCCATGCCGCCTTCGGTGGAGACGACGAAGGCGACGCGGCCGACCGTGCGGTCGACCAGGATCGACAGATAGAGTTCGCGCTCGATGTCGGCGCCGTCCTCGATATAGAGGCGGTTGACCTGCTTGCCGGCTGGGCCGGTCTGCTTGGTGACGAGTGTGTGGCCAAGCATCTCGTTGGCGTTGGCGACGACTTCGGCCACGGACTTGGCCAGCCGAACGCCACCCTTGGCGTCCGGGCCGAGTTCAGTGAACTTGCCCTTGCCGCGGCCGCCGGCATGGATCTGGCTCTTCACCACATAGAGCGGGCCGGGCAGCGCCTTGGCGGCGGCTTCCGCCTCGCTCGCCTTGAACACCGGCACGCCTTCGGCCACCGGCGCCCCAAAGCTCTTCAGCAGCGCCTTGCCTTGATACTCATGGATGTTCATGGCTGGTGTCTCCGGTTACTTCGAGGCGAGGTGCGGTGCGATCTTGATGCAGGCCTCGGTCAGGCCCTGCACCGTCGCCACCGAACTGTCGAACATCTTCTGCTCGCTCTTGTTGAGGTCGATCTCGATGATGCGCTCGACGCCACCGGCGCCGATCACCACGGGAACGCCGACATAGGTGCCCTTGACGCCATACTGGCCGGAGAGATGCGCGGCGCAGGGCAGCACGCGCTTTTTGTCCTTGAGATAGGCTTCGGCCATCTGGATCGCGGAAGCCGCCGGCGCGTAGTAGGCCGAACCGGTCTTGAGCAGGCCGACGATCTCCGCGCCGCCGTCACGGGTGCGCTGCACGATCTGGTCGAGCTTTTCCTTCGAGGTCCAGCCCATCTTGACGAGGTCGGGCAGCGGAATGCCGGATACCGTCGAATAACGGATCATCGGCACCATGGAATCGCCGTGGCCGCCGAGCACGAAAGCGGTGACATCCTCGACCGAGACCTTGAATTCCTCGGCCAGGAAATAGCGGAAGCGCGCGCTGTCGAGCACGCCGGCCATGCCGACGACATGCGTCTTGGGCAGGCCGGAAAACTTCTGCAGCGCCCAGACCATGGCGTCGAGCGGATTGGTGATGCAGATGACGAAGGCCTTCGGCGCGTATTTCTTGAGGCCGGCGCCAACCTGCTCCATGACCTTGAGGTTGATGCCCAGCAGGTCGTCGCGGCTCATGCCAGGCTTGCGCGGCACGCCGGCGGTGACGATGCACACGTCCGCGCCCTCGATGCCGGCGTAATCGTTGACGCCGGTCAACCTGGAGTCGAAGCCATCGACCGGCGACGACTGCGCGATGTCCAGGCCCTTGCCCTGCGGAATGCCCTCGGCGATATCGAACAGCACCACGTCGCCGAGGTCCTTGAGGCCGATCATGTGGGCGAGCGTGCCGCCGATCATGCCAGAGCCGATGAGCGCTATCTTGTTGCGTGCCATGTCAGGATGTTTTCCCTTTGTCAGTTTGTCGTGACGGCGCCAACACGGCGTCGAGGAAGAGGCCGGAATGCGGCGGGGAACCGCGAATTTTCGCCGCACCCAATAGCTCCGGTGCATGAAAAATTCAAACGATTATTTCGGAGTGAGCATTTTCAATCGGTTAGATGGTTTGGGATTTACGTAAACGTCAAATTTTGTAAGCCGGCTTGTCACAGATTACACAACTAGGGCGACAATCAGAAGGCTTGAAGAGGCGATGACGCCCTTGTGATGCCGGTGGCGAACCATGTTCGCCCTGTCGCGCCAAGTCAGCTTTTCCGGCCAGTCCGAGGGAATTCCAGCGCGGTCCGCACCGCGTCCGCGGCGGCAAGGCCGACCAGCGCGCCGATCGCGCGGTCCCGCCTGCCGTCGATCACTGCGCGGCCTGGCCGGCGCGCGGCGCGTCGGATGTTTTCGCCACCTCGCTCTTCCGCCGCTCCGCCCAGTCCTCCAGCCAGTCGCGGCTCTGCATCTCGATCAGGCGCGACGCCGTGCGTTCGAACTCGAACACCTCGACGCCGCGCTTGGCGACATAAAGCTCTTGCGGCGGTGCCTCGGCGCTGACCACCAGCCGGACATGGTGATCGTAAAGCGTGTCGATCAACAGGATGAAGCGCTTGGCCTCGTTGCGCCTGCCTTCGCCCAGCACCGGAACGTGATCGATGAAGACGGTCGAGAAGCGCCCGGCAATCGCCAGGAAATCGCGTACGCCGAGCGGCTTTTCGCAAAGATCGGCGAAAGAAAACCGCGCCGCGTCTCCGGCGGCGGCCGGTACCGTCACTTGCCGGCCCTTGAGCGCCAGCGACGTCGCGGCCGTCGGCGCGCCGCGCGTCATCGTCCGCCAGGTCTCGTCGAGCATCCGGTCGGCCGCCGCATCGGCCGGCGTGACATAGACCGGTGTATGCGCAAGCTTTTCCAGCCGGTAATCCTTGTCGGTGTCGAGCGACAGCACCTGCGCGTGCCGTTCCAATATGGCGATGAAAGGCAGGAACAGCTGGCGGTTCAGGCCGTCGCGATAGAGATCGTCCGGCGCCACGTTTGAGGTGGCGACCAGCACCACGCCACTGGCGAACAACGCCGAGAACAGCCGCGACAGGATCATCGCGTCGGCAATGTCGGTGACCGAGAATTCGTCGAAGCACAGCACCCAGGCCTGCTCGGCAAGCGCCTTGGCGACGGGCGGGATCGGATCGTCCTCCTTGACCGTGCCATCCTTGCGCGCCTGCCGGTGCTTTTGGATGCGGTCCTGCACGTCGGCCATGAAGTCGTTGAAATGAACGCGGCGCTTGCGGCGTACCGGCACCAGTTCGAAGAACATGTCCATCAGCATGGTCTTGCCACGGCCGACGCCGCCATGGATGTAGAGCCCCTTGACGGCCTCATGCGTCTCGCGCTTGCGCGCGAAGAGCCAGCCCAGCGCGCTCGATTTGTGCGCCAGCCGCTTTGCCGAGATCTCGTCGGTCAGCCGGTCGAGCGCCGCGGCGATCCGCTCCTGGGCCGGATCGCGTTCGATGGCGCCGGTTTGCACCAGATGGTCGTAGCGCTGCCTGACGGTCGCATGGGTCTGGAGGCCGTCACGCAGATGCATCGGTCACGTCGTTTTTCTTGATGCAAGTCGTTGACCCAAAACCGGGGTGCCCTTTGGGTCGACATGCATCGGGAGAAATCAGGCTTACCTTGTAAGCGAGATCGGCTGGCCGTTGGAAGTCTGGCCATCGAATTTCGAGCCGCCCGAGGAATAGAGCCGCGCCAGCGTGCCGCCAGTGTCGTCATACAGCGTCAGCTGCTTGCCGGACACGTTCCACGACTTGATGCCGTCGATCGGCGCCGGGCAGTGCAACGGCCCGGCGCGGAAGCCGGCGCCGAACTTGGTCTGCGGCGTCGCGATCTTGCAGCTCTGGCCGGAAACGCTGGCATTCCAGACGCCGGCGACGCTTGCCGCGGTCAGATCGGCCGCCCCGGTGGGAGCCGAACCATCCGGCGGCAATGACGCCACCTGGGTGTTGCCTTGCGGTGCCGTCGGGAATTGCGACGGATCGGTCGTGCCCGGTGCCGCTGGCGGCGGCAGCTGGTTGGCGGTCACCTTGCCGGCGGGCGCCGCTTGCAGCGGCGCGGGCTGCTGGTCATCCATCGACGAGAACCGCGAGGTTGAGCAGCCGCTCGCGACAAGAGCGGCCAGTGATACGGCCACCAGACCGGTTTTCGAAAAGTTCATTCCAAACCTCCGTCGGATCGGCGGGGCTGCCGTCCGCGCAATGTCACCCCCACCAAGATGGAGAAGGTGGCGAAATTTCAACCCGATATGGTTAAAATACGGTTTGCGGTAACATCTGTTGCAAATTTATCCCAGTTGACGCAACGAGCTTCCCGCCTGGGCCAACGCCGCGCTCGGCACGAACACATAGCCATCCGGCCCGACAATATAGCACTCCCGCAGGCCGTGCGGCTTGTCGATCGCCCCCGCGAGCACGACATGGCCGTGATCCCGCGCCCTGGTCTCGACCGCATCGGGGTCGGCGCCATGGAGGCGCAGCTCCAGACCTGCTCCCCGCGTCTCGACCCCGGCGATGACGCCGGTCATCGGATTGTCGAGATAGCTGTGATCGGCATGCAGCATGAACAACGACCCCAGCAATTCGAGCGCGGCGAAATCCTCGTCGGCATAGATGATTCGCGCGCCGAGGACGTCGCGGCAGAAGGCTTCCATCGCAGGCATGTCAGTGACCAGTAGATTGACGCCGATGCCGCGCGGCAGCGAACGGCCGAAATCATCGGCCTCCATCCACGGTGCCTTCGTCCGCTTCATCGCCATGGTTCCATCCTCCCGATTGCGTGTACCCTAGTCGAGGCCATCGCCCTGCCCTTGGCATTCCGCCGCCAAATGCTTGCGCCAGCCGCCGCAGAGCCTATGTCTGGGAAACGAAACCAGCCGGAGCCGAAGAATTGGCCGCGAGAAAGAGAGCCGCTAACCGTTACTACAGCGGCCCTCCGAGCGACCATTTCGACGGCACGCTGTTCTTCAATCCCGACGGCAAACCGCCCGGCCGCTTCCTCGACCTGCTGAAATGGCAACTCAACGGCGAACGCTCGAAATGGCCGCCAGCCAGCCCGAGCCCGTTTCCGAGGGCAAAGCCGGTCCCGCGCATCGATGGTAGGGCGCTCCAGGTAACGATGGTCGGCCATTCGACACTGCTGATCCAGACGGCGGGCCTCAACATCCTCACCGACCCGGTCTGGTCCGAGCGCGCATCGCCGTTTTCCTTTGCCGGTCCCAAACGGTTCAACCCACCGGGTATCGCCTTCGAGAGCCTGCCGCCGATCGATCTCGTTCTGGTCAGCCACAATCATTACGATCATCTCGATCTCGCAACGCTGAAACGGCTGAAAGCAATGCACGACCCGCTTGTGGTGACCCCGCTCGGCAACGACACCATCATCGGGAGCGCCGTGCCCGGCATGCGGCTTTCCACGCATGACTGGGGCGGGAAAGTCGGCGTTGGACATGGCGTCGTCATTCATCTCGAGCCGGCCCACCACTGGTCGGCCCGGGGCGGGCGCGACAGGCGCATGGCCCTATGGGCGAGTTTCGTTCTGGAGACCCACGCTGGAAACATCTATTTCGCCGGCGACACCGGCTTTCATGACGGCATCAACTACCGGCTGATGGCGCAAAAGCACGGCGGCTTCCGCTTCGCCATCCTGCCGATCGGCGCCTACGAGCCGCGCTGGTTCATGGAGCCGCAACACCAGAACCCGCAGGAGGCCGTGCAAGGCATGAAACTGTGCAACGCGGCCTACGCCGCGGGCTGCCACTGGGGCACGTTCCAGCTCACCGACGAGCCCATCGACGAGCCGCCCGAGAAACTGAACCTGGCGCTCGACGACAACGGCATCCCGCGAGAACGCTTTCGCGCCTTGCGTCCGGGCGAAGTCTGGACCATCCCGGAGATCGAGCGGCGCTGAGCATTCGGCCGTTTACGCCGCCACGATTTTCGCCGATGGTCCGCGAAGCAGCAAAGGGGAATGCGGATGAAGTCGATCCTGGCGGTTCTGGTGGCGCTTTTGATCTCGGCACCGGCAGCCATGGCCGGCGACATCAGCGACCGCGCCACGGAGGCCGAAAAGCTGCTGCGATCCGGCGATGCCGCCGGTGCGCTGGAGAAATTCCGCGGCGCCGAGGACGCCCTGTGGCAGGCCATGCCGCTCGCCGTTCTCAACGTCAAGCAAGTCGATTCGGCCACCGGCTTCGGCATCTACAGCGAACGCGCCAATCATGTTTACAAGCCGGGCGAGAAGATCTTCCTGTACATGGAGCCGGCTGGGTATGGCTACGGCTCGGACGGGCTCGGCAACAGCCAGATCGCGCTTTCCGTCGACCTCACCTTGCTCTCGGACTCAGGCGAGAAGCTCGGCACTTTCGAGAAGATCGGCAGCGTCAAGGTCGCCTCCCGTTCGCACAACCGCGAACTGTTCTTCAAGCTTGACCTCTCCCTCGACGGCCTGCCGCCCGGCAAATACCGGTGCGACTTCGTCATGCATGACGACAATTCCAGCAAGACGGCACCCTTCATCACCGATATCGAGATCGCCGGCTAGAGGACTTCCTGGGGAACGGGTCCCCTCGTCGATGTTGAAGAAGCAGCCCGCCGAGACGCGGGGATTGGTCATCGCTGCCAGACGGAACCCAGGCGCCACATCAGCGTTTCAGTGCGGTTCCAGATATCTCTTGCGAGGCATTTCCATGATCAAGTGGATCATCATTCTTCTCATTGTCGCCGCCGCCGCCAGCCTGCTCGGCATGCCGGCGCTTGCCGGAGCCGCAGCCACCGGCGCGCGTGTCCTGATCGGCATCGTCCTGGTCATCTTCCTGCTCGTGGTGCTCGGCATCTTCGCGGTGACGTGAAAACGCTGCACACTGGTAATTCGCGCCCGTTTCCGCCATATAGCGCCAAACGGACACGGAATTTTCGGAGCGATGGCAAGCACTGCCCCTTTCGCCAAGATGAACGGTATCGGCAACGAGATCATCGTTGCCGATATGCGCGGTCGTGCCGATCGCGTGACGCCCGAGGCCGCCATTGCGCTCAATGCCGATCCCGCGACCAGGTTCGACCAGATCATGGCCATCCATGATGCCAGGGCACATGGCACCGACTTCTTCATCAACATCCTTAATTCCGATGGCTCGCGCGCGCAGGCGTGCGGCAATGGCATGCGTTGCGTGGTCCAGGCGCTCGCCGCCGACACCGGCCGCAAGACATTCACCTTCGAGACCGTGGCCGGCATACTCAACGCCCGGGAGCATGCCGACGGGCTGATATCCGTCGACATGGGAACGCCGCGCTTTGGCTGGCAGGACATCCCGCTGGCCGAGGAATTTCGCGACACCCGCATGATCGAGCTTCAGATCGGGCCGATCGACGCGCCCGTGCTGCATTCGCCATCGGTCGTCTCGATGGGCAATCCGCATGCCATCTTCTGGGTCGATCGCGATGTCTGGTCCTACGAACTCGACCGTTTCGGACCGCTGCTCGAGAACCATCCGATTTTCCCGGAGCGCGCCAACATCACCATCGCGCAGGTGACGTCGCCGGAGACCATGATCATCCGCACCTGGGAGCGCGGCGCCGGCCTGACGAAGGCTTGTGGTTCCGCCGCTTGCGCATCGGTCGTCGCCGCCGCCCGCACCAGGCGGACCGGACGCAGCGTCACCTTGAGGACGCCCGGCGGCGGTTCGCTGCATGTCGAGTGGCGCGAAGACGACCACGTCATCCTGACCGGCGCGGCCGAGTGGGAGTTTTCAGGCAGCTTCGATCCGTCGACCGGAGTTTGGGCCCGCGACACCGAAAGCGCCGCTTGATGTCCGCTCTCCCCAAGAGCCCCGTTTCCGAGGCCCCCCCTTCAAAGGGTATCGACGTGGTGACGTTTGGCTGCCGGCTGAACACCTATGAATCCGAGGTGATGCGTCGCGAGGCCGAAAGTGCGGGCCTTGGCGCGCTGGCCGGCGGCGCAGTGATCTTCAACACCTGTGCCGTCACCGGCGAGGCCGTGCGCCAGGCCAAGCAGGCGATCCGCAAGGCGCGTCGAGACAATCCGCAAGCCCGCATCATTGTCACCGGCTGCGCGGCGCAGACCGCGCCGCAGGATTTCACGGCCATGGACGAGGTTGACCTCGTCCTCGGCAATGAGGAAAAGCTGAAGGCCAATTCCTATCGCGCGCTGCCGGATTTCGGCGTCAACGACACCGAGAAGGCGCGCGTCAACGACATCTTTTCCGTGCGCGAGACGGCCGGCCACATGGTCGACGCGATCGAAGGCCGGGCGCGCGCCTTCGTCCAGGTGCAGAATGGCTGCGACCACCGCTGCACCTTCTGCATAATTCCCTATGGGCGCGGCAATTCCCGCTCGGTGCCAATGGGCGCCGTGGTCGAGCAGGTGAAACGGCTTGCCGGCAACGGCTATGCCGAAATCGTGCTGACCGGCGTCGACATGACCAGTTTCGGCGCCGACCTGCCGGGCGCGCCGAAACTCGGCAAGCTCGTGAAGACAATCCTCAAGCAGGTGCCCGATGTAAAGCGCTTGCGCCTGTCCTCCATCGATTCGATCGAGGCCGATGACGATCTGCTCGACGCCATCGCCACCGAGCCCCGGCTGATGCCGCATCTGCATCTGTCGCTGCAGTCGGGCGACGACATGATCCTCAAGCGCATGAAGCGCCGGCATTTGCGCGACCAGTCGATCCGCTTCTGCGAGGATGTGCGCAAATTGCGTCCCGGCATCGTCTTCGGCGCCGACATCATCGCCGGCTTCCCGACCGAGACCGACGCCATGTTCGAGAACTCGGAGAAAATCGTCGAGGAGTGTGGGCTGACCCATCTCCATGTCTTCCCGTTCAGCCCGCGCGAGGGCACGCCCGCCGCGCGCATGCCGCAGGTCCGCCGCGAGGTGGTCAAGCAACGCGCCGCCCGGCTGCGCGCGGCCGGTGAGGCCGCCTATCGCCGGCATCTCGCCGCGCTTGCCGGAACCCGCCAGTCGATCCTGATCGAGCGTGACGGCCTTGGCCGCACCGAGGGATTCACGCTTGCGGCGCTCGGCATAGGTGCGCCGGGCGAGATATTCGAAGCGGATATTACTGGCCACGATGGCGCCCGACTGATCGCAGCGCCGCTTGCCGCGCGCGCCGCCTGAGAACGCAAAAAGCATGGCTGGTTTTTTCAAGAAGATATTTTCGTTCGGCAAGAAAGAGGTTGTCGAGGAGCGGATCGACGAGACCGCGCCACTGCCGCCGATCAAATGGGAAGCGCTGGATGCCTTGAAGCCGGCGGCTGAACAGGTCGTTCCGGAATTCTTGAAGCGCGACGAGCCGCTGCCCGAGGCGGACGTTTCGACGACAGCTCCGACCGAGCCACCAACGGCACCGGAACCGGCGCCTATCGAGGAACCAGCACCTGAGCCCACTCCAATCGCCCCACCGGAGCCGGAACCTTTGGTTCCGTCCGAGCCGGAGGTCCAGCCCGAGCCTGCCCCGATCGAGGAACCGCGGCCGGTCGAGCCCGCGCCAAAGCCGCTGATTCCAGAAATACCCGTCGAACAGCCCAAGCCCCAGGAAAAGCCCGAGCGGCCGGTCGTGCCGGAGCGCATTCCCGAGCCTGCGCCACGCGAAATTCCTGCACCCCAACAGCCGGAAATCATACCGGACGAACCGGACTCCCAGCCGGCGGCTACGCCAATCGAAGTGCCGGCGCCGGTCGAGGCACCATCCGCAACCCCGACTGCAAAGCTTCCCTCGGACGTCGGTGCCGCCCCTCATCCGCATGCCGGAACCTTCTCCCCGTATAGGGACGGGGAGAAGGGCGCTGATCGTAACGCCGGCGCCCCTCTTTCTGACGTAGAAGAAAAAGTCTCGACGCTGACGCCCCCCTCTCCCCGTCCTTCACGGGGAGAGGGTAAGGGTGAGGGGCAGCGCGGGTTTGCGCAAGATTTGGCATCCCCCGTTGAAACTGCGCCAGCGATTGCGGCGCCCGAGGCGCCGCCAGCGGAAATCGCGCCTCCCATTCGCCAACCAGCGCCGGTTGAAGCACAGCCCATCATTGCCGAGATGGCACCGGAGCCGCAGCCGGTTACACCACCGGCCCCGCAACCTTTGCCCGAGTCGAAACCCGCCCCCGGCAAGGTGACAGTCACCAAGAAAGTCGAGCAGAAGGCCGAACCGCTGAAGGCGCCGGAGCCGGCGCCAAGACGCTCCTGGTTCCAGCGCATGCGGGACGGGCTTGCCCGCTCGTCGCGCGAGCTCACCGGAAACATCGCCGGCGTCTTCACCAAGCGCAAGCTGGACGAGGAGACGCTGCAAGACCTCGAAGATGTGCTGATCCGCGCCGATCTCGGCATGGAAACCGCGCTTCGCATTACCGATGCGCTGGCCTCCAGCCGCTACGGCAAGGACGTCTCCGACACCGACGTGCGCACCGTCATGGCCGCCGAGGTGGAAAAGGTGCTGACACATGTCGCCCGGCCGCTGGAGCTCGACCTCAACCACAAGCCGCATGTCATCCTCGTCGTCGGCGTCAACGGTACGGGCAAGACCACGACCATCGGCAAGCTGGCGGCGAAACTCACGGATGGCGGCCTGTCTGTGATGCTGGCGGCGGGCGATACGTTCCGTGCCGCCGCGATCGAACAGTTGAAGATCTGGGGCGAGCGGACGAAGTCGCCGGTCGTCTCGTCCAAGCTTGGCGCCGACGCCGCCGGTCTCGCCTATGATGCTTTCGAGAAGGCCAGGCAGGCCGGCTCCGACGTGCTGATCATCGATACCGCCGGCCGGCTGCAAAACAAGGTCGAGCTGATGGCCGAGCTCGAGAAGATCGTCCGCGTGCTGGGCAAGCTCGATCCGGAAGCGCCGCACACCGTGCTGCAGACGGTCGACGCCACCACGGGCCAGAACGCGCTCAACCAGGTCGAGATCTTCCGCAACATTGCCGGCGTCAACGGCCTGGTGATGACCAAGCTGGACGGCACGGCGCGCGGCGGTATCCTGGTGGCGATCGCGGCAAGGCACAAATTGCCGGTTTATTTCATCGGCGTCGGCGAACAGGTCGACGACCTCGAACCTTTCTCGGCAAGCGAATTCGCCCGGGCGATCGCTGGAGTGGCCTAACAACAAGCATATCCCGAAAAGTTGCAGGCTTTTTGGATCGGATCATGCGCAAGGAAGAACTTTCATGAACCCGCCCATCCTCGAACGCGACCCTTCCGACCCGCGGAAGCAAAAGAAGGAAGGCCTCAACCCGGTGCTCAAGCTCGTGCTGGAGCTCGGCCCGCTGATGGTCTTCTTCTTCGCCAATGCGCGCGGCGAATGGCTGCTGCAGAAGTTTCCCGCTCTCGCCGAACTCGGCGGCCCGATCTTCGTCGCCACCGGACTGTTCATGGCCGCCACCGCGATCGCGCTGATCGCCTCCTGGCTGCTGACCCACACGCTGCCGATCATGCCGATGGTGTCGGGCGTGGTTGTCCTGATCTTCGGCGCGCTGACGCTTTATCTGCAGGACGATATCTTCATCAAGATGAAGCCGACGATCGTCAACACGCTGTTTGGCGGCGTGTTGCTTGGCGGCCTGTTCTTCGGCAAATCGCTGCTTGGCTATGTCTTCGATTCGGCCTTCAGCCTCGATGCTGAAGGTTGGAAGAAACTGACGTTCCGCTGGGGGCTGTTTTTTCTATTCCTGGCTATTGTCAACGAAGTGGTGTGGCGCAATTTTTCCACCGATGCCTGGGTTACCTTCAAGGTCTGGGGGATCATGCCGATCACGCTTCTGTTCACCTTCAGCCAGATGCCGCTGATCCTGCGTCATTCGCTGGACGACAAGAACGGGGAGAAGGCCGGCAAGCAATAGAGCCGGCAGGCAAGAGGAGAGGGCCATGGAATTCGTCGCCACGCGCGAGGATCTGAGGACGATCTACAAGACGCCCCGGCCAACCGATGGCTCGATCCGCAAGGAACTGAAGGCGCTCGACGGCCATTGCCGCTCCTTCATCGGCAAGAGCCCGTTCGTGCTGATCGGTTCATCCGACGGCGCCGGCAATGCCGACGTGACGCCAAGGGGCGATCGGCCCGGTTTCGCCGCCATTCTCGACGACCGGACCATCGCCATTCCCGACCGGCCCGGCAACAACCGGCTGGATACGCTCGAGAACATCATCGCCAACCCTTCGGTCGGACTGCTCTTCCTTATTCCCGGCATGAACGAGACGCTGCGCGTCAATGGCGATGCCCGCATCACCATCGATTCAGCCTTGCGCGAAAGGCTTGCCGTCGACGGCAGGGAGCCGCAAAGCGTGATCGTGGTCACGGTCAAGGCCACCTACATGCATTGCGCCAAGGCCTTCATGCGCTCCGACCTTTGGAAGCCGGAAAGCTGGTACGACCGCGCGACGCTGCCCACGCTGGGTCAGATCCTGCGCGACCAGCTGGCGCTGTCGGATTCCGCCGAGGTCACCGATCGGTGGCTCGACGACGAATACAAGCAGACCATGTGGTAGGTTTTTGCCGACGCGATTCGTCAGAACTGGCTCCATATCTTGCTGAACATCCTCGCCATCTCCGGCAGCCTGCGGGCGGCCTCCACCAATTCGGCCCTGGTCGCGGCCCTGGCACGCAACGCGCCACCCGGCTGCCGCGTCACCATCTATGGCGGGCTCGGCCGCCTGCCGATCTTCAATCCCGACGACGAGGGCGAGCGGACACCGCGCGAAGCGTCCGAGCTGATCGACGCCGTCACAAGCGCCGATGGCGTCATCGTCTCATGCCCGGAATATGCGCATGGCGTGCCAGGTGGACTGAAGAACGCGCTCGACTGGCTGGTGTCGCGAGACGCCGCCATCGACAAGCCGGCCATGCTGGCGCACGCCTCGCCACGCTCGCTGTTTGCCCGCGCGGCGCTGGCCGAGGTCATGCGGACCATGTCGTTCGCGCTCCATGAAGGCGCGGCGCTGGAGATTGGGCTGTTGGGGAAGAAGCCGGTCGAGATGGAATTGATCCTGGTGGAGGAAGCGAACCAGCGCGCGATGCGGGAAGCCGTGCAGGGCTTCGTGGGCTTTATACGCGCAAACGCAGCTTCGACATCCTAGGGCGGAGCAAGGAGCGAAGCGACGCGGCGCAGACCCTAGGATCCATGCCGTGACGCTAAAACGTTGCAACGGTTACAGATTCTGCTCCACTGTGCTTGACGTTCGAGGTCGCGGCATGGATCCTCGGGTCAAACCCGAGGATGACGAAGGAAAGGGGGCGGCCGCACTGGAACGTCGCAGCCGCCCTACCGCTTCCGCAGCGTCTCCACATCGGTCTTGCCGACGAACCAGTCGCGCGCGTTGACCTCCTCGAAGACCACCCAGACGTCGTCATTGCCAAGTCCGGTGGCGTCCATGATGGCCGCCGTGACTTTCCTGGCGATGTCAGCCTTCTTGCCTGCGGGATCGGCGGCGATCACTTCCTTGACGATGCGGATATTGACGAAAGGCATGACTCTCTCCCTTTGAATTTTGCCGGCTGCCACCTGGATGCTGCTTCGAAATTCGTCCTGTCACGCGGCTAGGCGGGACAGGGAACCGTGGCGCGGCGGGCGCCACGGGCATGCGTATAAACGCCATCAAAAGCCGCCACAGAAGAGTGCCCAGCGGCCTCAATAGGTCTTGGCCCCGTTCACCATCAGGCGGACGCTGTAGAGCGACGTCGTGCCGGCGATATACAGGCAATTCATCTTGCTGCCGCCGAACACGCAATTGGCGGTGACCTCCGGCACCTTGACCTTGCCGATCAGCGTTCCGTCCGGATCGTAGCAATGGATGCCGTCGGCGGCACTTGTCCAGATGCGCCCCTGGTCATCCAGCCGGAAACCGTCGAACAGGCCGGCGGTGCAGTCAGCGAACACCTTGCCGCCCGAAACCTTCTTGCCGTGCTTGCCGACATTGAACACCCGCATATGCGCCGGATTGTCGGCGCCATGCGTGCGGCCGGTATCGACGACATAGAGCAGGCTCTCGTCCAGCGAGAAGGCGAGCCCGTTCGGCCTGACCATGTCGGTGATGACGGCTTCGATCTCACCCGTGCCGGGATCGATCCGGTAGACATGGCAAGCGCCGATTTCGCTCTCGGCCTTGTCCCCCTCATAATCGCTGTCGATGCCATAGCTTGGATCGGTGAACCAGATGGACCCGTCGGACTTCACCACGGCGTCGTTGGGCGAGTTCAGCCGTTTGCCCTTCCATTTGTCGGCGATGGTGGTGATGGACCCGTCATGCTCGGTGCGGCTGACGCGTCGGCCCGAATGCTCGCATGTGACCAACCGGCCCTGCCGGTCGACGGTGTTGCCGTTGGAATTGCCGGACGGCTGGCGGAACACGCTGACACTGCCGTCGGTCTCGTCATAGCGAAGCATGCGGTTGTTGGGAATGTCGGACCAGACCACATAACGGCCCGCCGCGAACCAAGCCGGACCTTCCGCCCACCGGCATCCGGTGAAGAGTTTTTCCACCTGCGCGGTTCCGTTGAACAGCCGCGCGAAGCGCGGGTCGAGAACTTCATAATAGTCTGCGGCCGCCATGCTTTTCCTCCCCGGCATCACGTGACGTCAGATCAAGCCAGCCAGCGATGGATATGGCAAGACAGGTATCCGCAATTTGTAAGACAAAACGGAAGGGAAGGGCGCGGCGGTGCGGCTGGCGCCGGTGATTAGGGCGCCGTTAACCCGCTATGCGCCCAGCGCAATGGTGCATTGCAACATCTTCTTTTTGCAACGCACCATTCCTATGTCATGCTGCGTATCGATCAAGGGAGGAACAACGGCCGCGAAAATGCGGTGCAATAAAGGGAACACACCCATGATCTTCAACGACCTGATGAACCGCGCTCGCACCAGCATCGCCAAGCGCAAGCACTACAACCGCCTCGTCGCCGAAATCGACAGCTTCTCCAGCCGCGATCTTGCCGACATGCGCGCCGACCGCAGCGAGATGCTGTACCAGATCCACAAGCAGATCTACGGCTGAGTATTCGGTCTACCTGTTACGTTCGTCATCCTTGGGCGTAGCTCCGCGAAGCGGAGCGAAGACCCAAGGATCCATGCCGTGATTTGCGAGCGCGGCGGCGGTGCAGAACTTGTTTTGCGACGATCCGTGATTTCGCGCTAACAACCGCGCGTTTCGGACTCCGGCATTTCTTGGCAAATGTCACGGCATGGATCCTAGGGTCTGCGCCGCGTCGCTTCGCTCCTTGCTTCGCCCTAGGATGACGAAGGCGAGAGGGTACTATCAGTTCGGCGCTGCAAGAGCCTTGTCGATCTGCGGCAACAGCAGCGTCTGCGCCGTCTCCGGCGTCAGCGGGCCGACATGCTTGTAGGCGATCTTGCCGTCCTTGCCGATGACGAAGGTTTCCGGCACGCCGTAGACGCCCCAGTCGATCGCCGTACGGCCGGCTTCGTCGACGCCGACGGCCTGGAACGGATTGCCGAGGTCGCCGAGGAAGCGGCGGGCGTTTTCCGGCCGGTCCTTGTAATTCAGCGCCGCCATGACGAAGCGCTTGTCCCGCGACAACGCCAGAAGCACGGGATGTTCTTCCCGGCATGGCGCGCACCAGGACGCGAAGACGTTGACCAGCGTCACCCGCCCCGCGAACTTGCTGGAATCGAGCCCCGGCAGATTGCTGCCTTCGAGCGGCGGCAGGTTTGTCCGTGGCGCCGGCAGGCCGATCAGCGCAGACGGCACTTCCGAAATGTCGCGGCCGGACAGCAACTGCGACAGAAACAGCCCGGCCAATCCAAGGAAAACCAGCAGCGGCAACAGCACGATCAGGCGTCGCCCACGCGCCGGCGTTTCCGTTTCCATGCTCATGATTTGACCGCCCCGGCCTTGTCGGAACGCCGCCGGATGCCGGCTGCTTCGAGTTCGGCGAGTTCGCGCTTGCGCGCCCGCTGGTCGATGAGGATCCAGCCGATCAGCCCAGCCAGGACCACGGCCGTGATGCCGTAGGCGGCGGTGACGTAAAGGGCGTGCGCGCTCATGCGGTCCGCTCCGCCAGGACTTTCAGCCCGATCATGCCGTTTCGTTCGATCATGCCTTCCCTTAGCCTCGCATTTTCGGCTTCGCAATCAGGCGCTGCGCCGCATGCCATGTCGTGGCCAGCAGGCGGCCTCAATCGCTTCCATGCCGCAGTGCCAGTGCGGCCGACACCGGCCCCAGCACGGCAAGAAACAGTGTCAGCGCGGCGAGAATGAGGAAGGGCTGCAGGAATGGATCGGGGTTGGCCGTCGCCCCGTAGCTCGCCGAGACCCCGAAGATCAGCACCGGAATGGTCAGCGGCAGCACCAGCACCGAGATCAGCAGCCCGCCGCGCGGCAACGCGACCGCGACCGCGGCGCCGGCAGCCCCGATAAAGGTAATGGCCGGCGTGCCGACCAGCAGCGTCAGCGCCGTCGCGCCTATTGCCACCGGCTCCATGTTCATGAACAGGCCTAGCAAGGGAGCCGCGGCCACCAGCGGCAACACGCTGCCCGCCCAGTGCGAAAGGCATTTCACCAGCACCGTCAGGGCCAGCATGTGCCGGTCATTGCCAAGAACCAGAAGATCGAGCGAACCGTCCTCGCGGTCGGCCTGGAACAGGCGGTCGAGGCCGAGCAGGCAAGAAAGCAGCGCCCCGATCCACAGGATCGCCGGGCCGATGCGGGCGAGCAGCTTCAGGTCGGGCCCGACACCGAACGGAATGGTGGCGATGACGGCAAGGAAGAAGATGACGCCCGTCAGCGCGCCGCCGCCGGCACGGATGTTGAGGCGGATGTCGCGTACGAAGAGCGACCACATTATAATTGGGTCCTGTGTTGAGGAAGGCGCTCTGCCGCGCCCCCCTCTGTCCTGCCGGACATCTCCCCCATCTTCAATTCCTGTGCCCTATCCAATCCCAGCGGCAGATGCGTCGCCGCGACGACGATCCCGCCCTCGCCGCGGTGCCTCGTCATCAGCCCCGCGAACCGCTCCTCCGAGGCCTTGTCCAGCCCGGCGGTCGGCTCATCGAGCAGCCACACCGGCCGGCGGCTGACCAAGAGTTTCGCGATGGCCGCTCGGCGCCGCTGCCCGGTCGAGAGATAACCGAACGGCAGATGGCCGATGCCGCCGATTCCAACCGTTTCGAGCGCCTCTTCGACGCCCAGAAAGCCCTCGCCCGAAAAATCGCGCCAGAACCGCAGGTTCTCCGCCACGCTCAATGCCGTCTTCATCGCGTTCTGATGACCGAGATAATGGCAGGCTGATGCGACCGAGGGGAATTCCTCACCGCCGCCTTCGAAGAATGCGCGACCTTCCGCCGCTGGCAGCAGCCCGGCGATGATTCGCAGCAGCGTCGACTTTCCCGAACCATTCGGCCCGGTGACGATAAGCGCCTGGCCGCGCTCCAGCGCAAACCCAATGCCGGAAAATACGGTCTCGCCGCCGCGCTCGCCGCCCAGATTTTCGGCGATCAGCCGCATCCCTGCCCGTCCCCAAAACGAAGCGGCACGGTCGCTGCCGCATCGCACAAATTTGCTTTCCAACTGTCTAGAACTATTCCAGGAAATTCTCTATATGCGGGTCATCCGTGCCAGCGGTCGGCGCGGGAACAGAATTAGCGCCGAACCAGCGCACGCGCCGCCTTGAACGGCTCGGGTTGCTTGGGAACGGACAGCGGAAATGGCCGTACCCGCACCTTTGCGCGTGATTGCATGCCATCGGCGTCCGTTCCCTTTCAGGCTGAACAGACAGGACGGATCGCACGTGTCAAAATCCCTCGACAGTTTCAATTGCCGCCGCACGCTCACCGCTGGTGGCACCGAGTATGGCTATTTCGACCTCATCGAGGCCGAGAAGAACGGCCTCACCGGCATCTCGCAGCTGCCCTATTCGATGAAGGTGCTGCTGGAAAACCTTCTGCGCAACGAGGACGGCCGTTCCGTCACCAAGGAATCGATCCAGGCGGTTGCCGGCTGGCTGACCGACAAGGGCACCGCCGGCGTCGAGATCGCCTACCGCCCGGCCCGCGTCCTGATGCAGGATTTCACTGGTGTCCCCGCCGTGGTTGATCTGGCCGCCATGCGCGACGCCATGGCTTCGCTCGGCGGCGACCCCCAGAAGATCAACCCGCTCGTCCCCGTCGACCTGGTCATCGACCATTCTGTCATCGTCGACGAGTTCGGCACGCCGATGGCCTTTGCCCGCAATGTCGAGCTCGAATACGAGCGCAACGAGGAACGCTACAAGTTCCTGAAATGGGGCCAGCAGGCGTTCCGCAACTTCCGCGTCGTGCCGCCCGGCACCGGCATCTGCCACCAAGTCAACCTCGAATATCTCGGCCAGGTCGTCTGGACCAACACCGAGGACGGCGAAACCACCGCCTATCCGGACACCTGCGTCGGCACCGATTCGCACACCACCATGATCAACGGCCTTGGCGTTCTGGGCTGGGGCGTCGGCGGCATCGAGGCCGAGGCCGCCATGCTCGGTCAGCCCGTGTCCATGCTGCTGCCCGAAGTCATCGGCTTCCGCCTGACGGGCAAGCTGAAGGAAGGCGTCACCGCCACAGACCTCGTGCTCACCGTCACGCAGATGCTGCGCAAGAAGGGCGTCGTCGGCAAATTCGTCGAGTTCTTTGGCCCTGGCCTGTCCAACATGACGCTGGCCGACCGCGCCACCATCGGCAACATGGCGCCCGAATATGGCGCCACCTGCGGCTTCTTCCCGGTCGACTCGGAAACCATCCGCTACCTGACCATGTCCGGTCGCGAGGAAAGCCGCATCGCACTGGTCGAGGCCTATTCCAAGGCTCAAGGCATGTGGCGCGAGGCAGGCTCCGCCGACCCGGTCTTCACCGATCTGCTCGAACTCGAGCTGGGCAGCGTCGTGCCGTCGATGGCAGGTCCCAAGCGTCCCGAGGGCCGCGTCGCGCTCGAAGGTATTCCGGCCGGCTTCGCCAAGGCGATGGAAACCGAATACAAGAAGGCGGCGGAAATCTCGAAGCGCTACGCCGTCGAAGGCACCGACCACGATCTCGGCCATGGCGACGTCGTCATCGCCGCCATCACCTCCTGCACAAACACGTCAAACCCCAGCGTGCTGATCGGCGCCGGCCTGCTTGCCCGCAACGCCAACCGCCTCGGCCTGAAGCAGAAGCCTTGGGTGAAAACCTCGCTGGCCCCCGGCAGCCAGGTCGTCGCCGAGTATCTTGAGAAATCCGGCCTGCAGAAGGAGCTCGACCAGATCGGCTTCAACCTGGTTGGCTTCGGTTGCACCACCTGCATCGGCAATTCCGGTCCGCTGCCGGCGCCGATCTCCAAGACCATCAACGACAAAGGCTTGATTGCTGCCGCGGTCTTGTCCGGCAACCGCAACTTCGAAGGCCGCGTTTCGCCCGACGTGCAGGCGAACTATCTGGCATCACCGCCGCTGGTCGTCGCGCATGCGCTGGCTGGAACCGTGACCAAGGACCTCACCACCGAGCCGCTCGGCGAGGACAAGAACGGCAACCCGGTGTACCTCAAGGATATCTGGCCGAGCTCGGCAGAGATCCAGGAGTTCATCGAGAAGAACGTCACCCGCGAGCTGTTCGCCCGCAAGTACGCCGACGTCTTCAAGGGCGACGAGCATTGGCAGAAGGTCCAGGCGCCGGAAGGCCAGACCTATGCCTGGGACGACAATTCGACCTATGTGCAGAACCCGCCCTATTTCGCCGGCATGACCACCGGTTTCGGCAAGATCGGCGACATCAAGGGTGCTCGCGTGCTCGGCCTGTTCGGTGACAAGATCACCACCGACCACATCTCGCCGGCGGGCTCGATCAAGGCGGCCTCGCCGGCAGGCAAGTACCTCACCGAACACGGCGTCGGCGTTGCCGACTTCAACCAGTACGGCACGCGGCGCGGCAATCACGAGGTGATGATGCGCGGTACCTTCGCCAACATCCGCATCCGCAACCACATGCTGGGCGAGAATGGCCGCGAGGGCGGCTACACCATCCACTACCCGTCGAAGGAAGAGGAATCGATCTACGACGCGGCCATGGAGTACAAGAAGGAAGGTGTGCCGCTGGTGATCTTCGCGGGCGTCGAATACGGCAACGGCTCGTCGCGCGACTGGGCGGCCAAGGGCACGAATCTTCTCGGTGTCCGCGCGGTCATCGCCCAATCCTTCGAGCGCATCCATCGCTCGAACCTGGTCGGCATGGGCGTGATCCCCTTCGTCTTCGAGGAAGGCACCTCGTGGGCCTCGCTGAACCTCAAGGGAGATGAACTGGTCGAGATCGACGGGCTGAGCACCATCAAGCCGCGCCAGACGATGACCGCCAGGATCACCTATGGCGACGGCACGGTGAAGAACGTGCCGATCATCTGCCGCATCGATACGCTGGATGAGCTCGACTACTTCAAGAACGGCGGCATCCTGCAATACGTGCTGCGCGACCTGGCCGCGTAAAGGCAGCAAGACGGCAACCAACAACAAGCCGCCGGAGCCAAAACTCTGGCGGTTTTTTTATGCCGGTCACGGGATGGTAAGTGCTGGCAGCGGACAGGCCGGCGTGCGGCCCGCATGAGCCAGACATCCGCCCGGATGTTGCTGCGATCACGCCTTGCTGAAGATCGTCGAATTGTGGAATCGTCGCCGCCGGCACCGGCGAGGATGTCGAGGCATGGGCTTCCACTCCGCGCCTCCACTGACAATAAAAGTCAGCTTCACCAATGCATTAACTGGCCGCGACCGCAATTGCGGCCGGGGCGGCCTCGCGCTAGAGACCGACTGCAACCAGAAGATATTTGCCGCATGCCGATCGCGGTCCGAATTGATTTTGAACCGGGAATGCACATCTCTCTCATTGTTTTTCGTGGACTAGCCGTGGCACAAAAATTTCACCGCAACGTGACTTCCCGTTGACTGTTGCTTCTGCCACATATTTCGCCAATCAGAACAAGGCCGGCGCCACCGGCGGGAATCGGAACGGTCATGGCATTTCGAAGACTATTGCGGCTAGCGGCCTTTGCGCTGGCGGTCTCGGTGTTTGCCGGATCGGCGTTTGCCGGCCAGGGTGACCGGCCCGGCAGAGCGCAGGGTGACAGACAGCAGGCCAGCACCCTTCCGCTCGACAAGCCACAGGCCGACAAGCCCTTGGGTGTGGTTGAGTTGTTCACCAGCCAGGGCTGCAGCTCCTGTCCGCCGGCCGACGAATTCTTCGCCGAGCTGGCCGCCAAGGAAGACATTGTCGCACTCGCCTACCACGTCGAGTACTGGGACTATCTTGGCTGGCAGGACACGTTGAGCCGCAAGGAAAATACCGAGCGGCAGTATGACTACATGCGCGCCTTCGGCAGCCGCTCCGTCTACACGCCCCAGGCCGTCATCAACGGCCGCGTCCATGTCAACGGTTCCAGCCGCAGCGAGGTCAACGGATCGCTCAACCGCCTGGAGAAGGCCGGCGAGGGCATGCGGGTCAGCGTCAAGGTCACCCGCACGAGCGATCGTGTGATGATCGACACCGGCGATGCGGGGGCGGGCCCCAGCGACGCCCATGTGATTATCGTCTATTTCGACCCTCCGCAGACGATCAAGATCGGCAAGGGCGAGAATGTCGGCCGCAAGATGACGTACTGGAATTCGGTCACAAGCATCCAGACCGCCGGAATGTGGCATGGCAAGGCGCAGCGCTACGAACTGCCAATGACCGAGATCTTAAAGAAGGGCGGCTGCGCGGTGCTGCTGCAATCTGTCGGCAAGGACGGCCTGCCTGGCCCCATACTGGGCGCGGCTTTTATCCATAAGCCATAGGTCCAACACACGCGGACATCCCGCAAATGGCGGCAGGTCATCGGCGGCCCGGACACGCTGGGCGACAATGCTTGGTGTGGACCGGTCCAAGTCCAGGCCAGGAAAAGCACCGCCCTCGACTTCAACGGAACGGAAGCAGACATGAAAAGACCGACGTCAGCTTGCTTCTGACGCCGGTCATTTAAGTTTTGGGATCGTCGCTCTCGATTTTTCCAAGGGAGAAACCGAGGTTGGTTCGATCCGACGCAGACCCGTGGGCGGGGGGCTTGGGGTTTACGAGCCGGTGCCGGACCGAACCGTCTCAGGCAACGCCGGTAAATTCGTCGGACATTGGGGCATGAGCGCGGATAAAAAAAGGCAGAAATGTGGCGAAGCATCACCAATTCCAACAGGGCGCGTTACAAAAGTGACTGGACGCTCCGGAAACCGCGCCCCACCGCCTCGCCTCGTCGGGTCTTGCAATTGCAGCGCGAAGGGGCCAACTTTGGTTGGCAAAGATTCATTTTGAGGGATCGAGGCATGACTGATGACAGCGGCGGGACGGGGGATGGGGACGCATCCGCAATACTGATCCCGCTCTACGAGGCACGACGAGAGCGCCTCGACCAGCCGGTACGGTTCGACCGGCGCGAACTCGATCAGATCCTGAGGCTGTACGGGCGCATGGTGGCCGCCAATGAGTGGCGCGACTACGCTATCGACCACCTGACCGACCGCGCCGTCTTTTCCGTGTTCCGCCGCGCCAGCGAAGTGCCGCTGTTCCAGATCGTCAAGGACCCGAAACTCGCCCGCAAGCAGGGCGCATTCGCCGTGATTGCCGCTGGCGGCCGCATCCTCAAGCGAGGGCAGGAGCTTGGCCGCGTACTTGGTGTCTTCGACGGCAAGCTGAAGCTGGTGCAGGCCTGAAGCACGATCCCGAGAAATTGGCGCCGGTTTTCGATCCGCAACTGCGCGGAAAATCCGCCCCTTACTGTTTCTGGCGGAATTTGCGCTCCGGCAGCGAGTCCGGATCCGGCGCGGCCAGCGTTCCGCCGTTCATTGCCAGTTGCATGAACACCGTGTCCAGCCAGCGCCCATGCTTGTAGCCGGAGCCCTCCAGCCGCCCCGAATGGCGAAAGCCGAGCTTTTCATGCAGGCGCACCGAAGCGCTGTCCGGGTGGCCGTCACCGATCACCGCGACGATCTGGCGAAACCCAGCCGCCCGCACCGCCTCGATCAGATGCCGCATCAGCGCCAGACCGACTCCCTGGCCCTTGGCCCCTGGTGAGACATAGACCGAATCCTCGACGATGAAGCGGTAGGCCGGACGCGGCCGGAAAGGCCCGGCATAGGCATAGCCCAGCACGGCGTCGCCATTTTCCGCCACCAGATAGGGAAAGCCGCCAGCCATCAAGCCATCGAACCGCGCGCCCATTTCGGATCTGGTGGGCGGCTCGAGTTCGTAGCTCGCCGTGCCGTGGATCACGGCATCAGCATAGATCTCGGTTATGGCACCGAGGTCGGCGGATGTCGCCGGCCGTATCGAAACACTGCTCATTCTTTATGCAAGCCTTTCGTATGCCTGCAATAACATCAAAAGCCGGCCCAAAAGAAAAGGGCGGCCGTTGGGCCGCCCTTTCCGAACTCACTGGTCCAGTCAGACCATGGTCTTCGCCTTAGCGGCGATCGCCCATGAACTGCAGCAGGAACATGAACAGGTTGATGAAGTCGAGATAGAGCCTCAATGCGCCCATGATGGCCTTCCGGCCGGCGACATCCGTGGCGTCACCCTCGTAGTACATCTCCTTGATGTTCTGCGTGTCGTAGGCGGTCAAGCCCGCGAACACCAGCACGCCGATCGCCGAGATGGCGAAGGTCAGCGCCGACGACTGCAGGAAGATATTGATCAGCGAGGCGATGATGATGCCGAACACGCCCATGATCAGGAACGAGCCCATGGCCGACAGGTCGCGCTTGGTCGTGTAGCCGAACAAGGACAGCGCGCCGAAGGCCGCGGCGGTGGCGAAGAATGTCTGCGAGATGCTGGCCGTGGTGTAGACCAGGAAGATCGACGACAGCGACAGGCCGACCAGCCCCGCATAGACCCAGAACGTCGTCTGCGCCGCCGAAACACTCATCGACTGGACGCGGAACGACAGGAAAAGCACGGCGGCCAGGGGCGCCAGCATCACCACCCAGCGCAGCGGCGACCCGAAGATCGCATAGCCGAAGGAGGTCAGCATCTCACCGCTTGGCAGCGTCGCCACGGCGGCGGCCGGATTGGTGGTCGTGGCCAGCATGATCGTGCCGACCGCGGCAAGACCGGTGATGAGGAGCCCGAGCCCCATCAGATTGTAGACCTTGATCATGTAGGCGCGCAGGCCCTGATCGATGCCTGCATCGACGCCGACGCCGGGCACGGCGCGCGTCTGATAGTTGCGAATGGGTTCAGCCATTGTAGTCCTCATATTGCTTCTGCCCCGTCGGGTGTCAGGTCCTTTCGGACCCCGGCTCCGCTGGCAGGGCTCCAGCATGCCTGTGGCGAAATATGATGGTTCTTGGTGTCAAGAACAAGTCCGTAACGGGAGTGTAATGCTTCGTGAGCCGCCCGCAATGCGGATTTTCGGCCTGTATAGGCTGATTATGACTCAAATTTAATCAAGCCGACGCCGCTTGCGGTGAAGATCAGAGGTTGCGCAGCACCGGGGCGGCCTTGTGGCCAAGCACCCGCCAGGTTCCGGCGAGGCCCATGCCGACCGTGATCACCAGCGAAAAGGCGATGGTCGCCACGGCCACGTCAGGCATGAAATGCGATGGCAGCGTCATGATCCTGGCAACGACGAACCAGGCGGCCACGCCGCCCGCCGCGAGTGCGAAGATCGCGGTGGCGAGCCCGATCAGCATGTATTCCAGCGAGAAAGCCGATATCAGCGTCCTGCGGGTCGCGCCCAGCGTCTTCAGCACCACCGCGTCATGCACTCGCGCCCGGTTGCCGGCGGCGAGCGCGCCAGCCAGCACCAGCACCGAAGCGATCAGCGCCACGCCTGCCGCGGCCCGGATCGCGGTGCCGAGCTGGCCGACCAGCCGGTTGACGACATCGAGCGCGTCCTTGACCCGCACCGTTGTTACCGCGGGGAAGGCGCGCGTGACGGCATTGAGAAGACGCGCGTCATCCGCCGTCGAGGCATTTTTATCGGTCAGCGCCGCCATCCAGCCATGGGGCGCCCCGGCGAATGTGTTGGGCGAGAAAACCATGACGAAATTGATGCCCATCGTCTCCCATTGGACCTGGCGGAAATTGGCGATCCTGGCCGTGACGTTGCGCCCGAGCACATTGACGGTGATGGTATCGCCCAGCTTCAACCCGATCTGCTTGCCTTCCTCGGCCGAGAAAGACACCAGCGGTTCGCCGGTATAATTGGCCGGCCACCACGTGCCCTCGGTCAGCGTGGTGTTCTCGGGTAGTTTTTCGTCATAGGTCAGGCCGCGATCGCCTTTCAGCACCCAGGCGCCTTCGGTGGGAACCTTCACCTTGTCGACATCGACGCCGTTGAGCGCCATCATCCGGCCGCGCAGCATCGGCACCTTGACCAAGGCACCGTTTGGCGCCTCCTTGCCGATCAGCGTCGAGAATGCGTCGACATCACTGCTCTGGATGTCGACGAAGAAGAAGTTCGGCGCCTTTTCCGGCAAGCTGCCGGAGATCTGCTGCCGTAGATTGCCGTCGATCAAGGCCAGCGTCACCAGCAGGGTCAGCCCAAGTCCCAGCGAAAGCACCACCGAGGGCGTCAAGGCGCCCGGACGATGGATATTACCAATGGCGAGCCGGAGCGCGACCGAGCGCACGCGAGGGCTTTTTCTTGCCGCCCACTGCACGAGTGAGCCGACAAGGCGCAGCACCAGGAAGGCAAAGATCGTGGCACCGACAAAGATCGAGGCAATGCGGCGGTCGCCGGAAAACAGAATGGCCAGCGCCGCCAGCAGCAGAGCGATGCCGACGGTTGCCGCAATATAGACAGGGCGCGGAAGGCCACGGCCCTCAAGCCCCATTTCACGAAACAGCGCGGTGGCCGGCACGTCGCGGGCGCGGCCGAGCGGGAGAAGCGCGAAGGCGAGCGTCACCAGCAGCCCGAACAGCGCCGCCATGCCTAGCGCACCGGGATAGAATCCGCCTTCGGCCGGCACCGGAATGACCGATTGCAGGGCGGCACTCGCCGCGAACGGCATCAGTGCGCCGAGCACCAGGCCGAGCACGATGCCAAGTGCCGCGATCATCAGGATCTGCACCAGATAGACGGTGAAGACGAAGCCGCCCGACGCGCCCAGGCTCTTGAACGTGGCGATGACGCCGCGCTTGCCGTCGAGATAGGCGCGCACCGCATTGGCCACGCCGACGCCGCCGACCACCAGCGCCGTCAGCCCGACCAGCGTCAGGAACTGCGAGAAGCGCTCGATGTTGGCGGACAAAGCGGGCGCGGCGTTGCCGCGCGTGCGGATCGACCATCCGGCTTCCGGAAAATCCCTGGCCGCCTGATCCTGAATGGCCTTGAGCCGCTGCTCGTCGGCGCCGGCGGGCAGCCGGATCTTGTAGGCATTTTCAACCAGGCTGCCCGGTTGGATCAGGCCGGTGGCGGCGAGGCCCTCCGTCGAGATCATCAGCCGTGGCGCGAAGCCGAAACCTTCCGACACCGCGTCCGGTTCAGTGACCAGTCTGGCCCGTAATTCGAAAACAGCGCTGCCAAGCTTCAGCCGATCGCCCAGCTTGACCTTCAGCCGTTCGAACAACACATCGGGCGCAGCCGCGCCGAAAGCGCCCGATTTTTCGCCGAACAGCTCCTGCTTCGACAGCGCCGGTTCGGTCTCCAGCGCACCGTAGAGCGGGTAGGCATCGTCAACCGCCTTGGCTTCGACCAGTGCCTGGTCGGAACCGTCCTCGAGCCGCGCCATCGAACGCATGCTGGCGCTGTGCGACACCGAGCCCAATCCATCAAGGAAGGCTCGCTCGGCCCCTGTCGCGTCGCGCTGGTTGATCTGGAAGGCCAGATCGCCGCCGAGCAAGGTCTGGCCCTGGTTGGCGACGCCGGCGGTGATCGCCCGCGCCACCGAATTGACGCCGCCGATCGCCGCGACGCCGAGCGCGATGCAGGCGAGGAAGATCAGGAAGCCGGACAGGCCGCCGCGCATTTCGCGAAGGGAGAACCGGATGGCGAGCTTCAGCGTCCGCGAAAACGGCATCACGCCGTCACCTTGGAGACGGCGGGCGCCTCGATCCGGCCGGAGCGCATCGAAACCTGGCGGGTGCAGCGCGCGGCGAGCGCCGGATCATGGGTGACCAGCACCAGCGTCATGCCACGCTCGGCCGCCTTGGCGAACAGCAGGTCGGCCACCTGTCGTCCCGTCGCCTGGTCGAGATTGCCGGTCGGCTCGTCGGCGATCAGGATGCGTGGCGACGGCGCCAGCGCCCGGGCGATCGCCACGCGCTGCTGCTCGCCGCCCGACAATTCGCCGGGATAGTGGGTGACGCGGTCGCTCAGGCCCACCGCCGCCAGTTCCCGCGCGGCAACACCGAACGGATCGGAATGACCAGCCAGTTCCAGTGGCACCGCGACATTTTCGAGCGCCGTCATGTTCGGAATGAGGTGGAACGACTGGAAGACGATGCCGATGTTTCGGCCACGAAACGATGCGATCTGGTCTTCGGTCTTGCCATTCAACAGTTCGCCGGCGATTCGTATCGTTCCCGAATCGACCCTTTCGAGACCGGCCAGAACCATCAGCAAGGTTGATTTGCCCGAACCTGATGGGCCGACGATGCCGGTCGCCTCGCCATCCAAGACATTGAGGCTGACACCCTTCAGCACATGGACGGAAGACGCGCCCTCGCCGAGCGTCAGCGATACGTCTTTCAGCGCGATGACGGCTTCTGTCAAAATCAAATCGTCCTATATGGGAGGGAGAAGGTCAAAGTCCGCCTGCGCCGAAAAAGACCTTCACCGAAGGAATTCCTTGGTCATATGGGGCCTGCCGCATGTCTTTCAAACACACAGTTGCCGCGGCCTTCATCCTTTTCCTCGGCATTTGCGGCGCCATTTCGTCGGCGCGCGCCGAGCCGTTCAGGATCGTCGGCTTCGGTGACAGCCTTATGGCGGGCTTTGGCCTCGGGCCGGACCAGGGCTTTACAGACAAGCTCGCCGCCGCCTTGCGCGCCAAGGGCCATGACGTGACGGTCGCCAATGCCGGTGTCTCCGGCGACACGACCAGCGGCGGCCTGGCGCGGCTCGACTGGTCCGTGCCCGACGGCACGCAACTGGTGATCCTGGAACTCGGCGCCAACGACATGCTGCGCGGCGTTTCCCCCGACATCACCCGCAAGAACCTGGACGACATGCTGGCCAGGCTGAAGCAGCGCAAGATCCCTGTGCTGCTGGCGGGCATGCGCGCCGCACCCAATCTCGGCCCAGACTACCAGGGCGCTTTCGACACAATCTTTCCGGACCTCGCCGCGAAATACGGCACGGCTCTCTACCCGTTCTTTCTCGATGGCGTCGCGGCCCAGCCTGCGCTCCAGCTCGAGGACGGCATGCACCCGAACGCACAAGGCGTCGACCAGATGGTCGAGCGTATTCTACCCACCGTTGAAAAGGCCATCGCCAGCGCTCAGGGCAAGTCCTGAAGCGCGGCGGCAGGCGACCATGGCAGCTTCCGCATGGGAAACTTTTTTGCGCGACCTGTGACCAACAAACATCTTGCTCCGCTTGAGTATCGATGATTCGCTAGGGGTACAGTTCGATTCGAGGAAGGGAGGCTTTTCATGCCGCGTCTTTTCACCGCCCTCGAAATTCCGCGTGACGCCGCTCTTTCGCTGTCCTTGCTGCGGGGCGGCCTGCCCGGAGCCCGCTGGATCGACGTTGAAAACTATCACATGACGCTGCGCTTCATCGGCGATATCGAAGGCCATGTCGCCGACGAGATCGCCAACGCGCTCGACCGTGTCCACCGCCCGTCCTTCTCTCTGAACCTGTCCGGCGTCGGCGCCTTCGGCCAGAAGAAGCCGCATGCGGTGTGGGCCGGCGTCTCCGCCTCGCACGATCTTGCAGCGCTTCAAGGCGAGATCGACCGCATCTGCCAGCGGCTAGGCATTCCCGCCGATCCGCGCAAGTTCATGCCGCATGTGACGCTCGCGCGGCTGCGCAATTCGAGCCCGCTCGACGTTGCCCAATATCTGTCGGCACGCGGCAACTTCTCGACGCTGCCGTTCCGTGTTGGTCGCTTCGTGCTGATGTCGTCGCGCGATTCGGTCGGCGGCGGCCCTTACATCGTCGAAGAGGCCTGGCCGCTGTCGGGCGTCGACAGCCGCGCTTCGAGCCGCGTCGCCAACGCTTCCGACGCCGTGCGGATCATGCGGTAGACGGAAGAAAACGCTTCCGGCCCGTCATAATAGGGGTCCGGCACATCGCGCGGCCGGCCTTCCGCCAGTTCCAGGAAAAGCTGGACGCGGTCGCGCATGGCCGCGGGCGCCAGCGCCTTGAGATCAGTGACATTCGACCGATCCATGCCGAGGACGAGGTCGGAACCGGAAAAGTCGTCCAGCGTCACCTTGCGCGCCTTCTGCCCGGAGATATCGACGCCGTGCAGCGCGGCAATCGCTATCGAGCGCCGGTCCGGCGCCTCGCCGGCATGCCAGCCGCCGGTTCCCGCCGAATCGATCAGCACGTTATGATCCAGGCCGCGCTCCGCCAGGACGGCGCGAAACACGCCCTCCGCCAAGGGTGAACGGCAGATATTTCCGAGACAGACAAAAAGAATAGACCCTATGGGCTTCGCGCTCATCGATCCAACGCTATCTATGTGACGACTTCATTCGAAATAGCATGGGAAACGAACATGGCGAGAGAGAAACTGGGCAAGGGCGCGATTGCCGAGGCCTTGGCCGGCCTTGAGGGCTGGACGCTGGCCACGGACGGCGGCTCCATCAAGCGCACCTTCACCTTCAAGAACTTCTCCGAGGCCTTCGCCTTCATGACCCGTGTCGCGTTGGCGGCGGAAAAGATGGACCATCACCCGGAATGGTTCAACGTCTACAAGACGGTCGACGTCACGCTGAACACACACGATGCCGGAGGCCTCACCGCGCTCGACTTCGAACTGGCAAGGAAGATGAACCGTTTTGTCGACGGTTGACTGCGATCCAGGGCCCGCCCGCGGTGGGCGGCGAATCGCAAATCTGCACAGGCATCTTGTAGCGGACTTGTGCTTTCACCACATTTTCCCCGGCAACCCATGCGGGAAACGAAACGCACGGGCACCGCAAGGAGAAACTGATGGCGCAAGAATCCGGTTTTGATTTCTTCGGCTTCCGCGACAAGCTGGGCGATGAGAACGAAGTGCGCGAGAAATTCTGGCGCACCGCCAAGAAGGCCGCGCGGCACATCCCGTTCATGGAGGATCTGGTCGCCGCCTATTACTGCGCCATGGACAAGAACACGCCGCTGCGCGCCAAGGGCATATTGGTCGCCGCGCTCGGCTATTTCGTGTTGCCGTTTGATCTCATCCCCGACTTCGTCTTCGGCATCGGCTTTACCGACGACATCGCCGTGCTGACCGCCGCGATCACCGCCGTCAGCGCCCACATCACGCCCGCTCACCGGCTCGCCGCCAAGCAGGCGATTGCCGACAACAGCTGACCGCGCGGCATCGTTGATCCTCTCACCCAGCGGCAACGGGGACAGTCAAACTCTTGCCGCTTTCGTGGCCTCCAACTCGAAACAGGGACATCGTGTTGGCCGCTTTCTCAGGCGGCGGCATGGAGACGGCGGCGGTTTACTGGGGTGAGGGTCCTTTTCTTGAGGAAAATTCACCGTTTGGTAACCCAGATTAAATCAAAATGAAGCGACGGGCAGGACGCCAAGCCGGCCTGCCTCCGCACCATTTGGAATACGGGAAAAACGATGCGCGGATTGATAGCTATAGTTTCAAGCGTGGTCCTGGTGGCCGTGACAGCGCCGGCGCTGGCGCAGTCGGCGACCAAGATCGGCCAGCACAATGCCTGGGGCACCTACAGCTACCAGGCGGCCGGCGGCAAGGTCTGCTACGTCCTGACGGTGCCGACCGACAAACAGCCGCCGACGCTCGATCATGGCGACATGTTCTTCTTCGTCAGCCAGCGTCCGGGGCAGCAGGTGTCCTACGAGCCGCAGTTCATCGCCGGCTACACCTTCCAGGAAGGCTCGAAAGCCACCGTCACCATCGACAAGAAGTCCTTCTCGATGTTCACGCGCGGCAAGTCGGCCTGGGTCGAGAACGCCGCCGAGGAACCGGTGCTGATCGCCGCGATGAAGACCGGCACCGACATGAAGGTGACGGCGAAGTCCGGCCGTGGCAATCCCACCTCCTATGTCTTCTCGCTGAAGGGCATTTCGGCGGCGCTGTCGTCGATCGCCAAGTGCAAGTAGGCGAGTGCAAGTAGGCGAAAGCCGGATTTCCGGTAAATGAATTGAAGGAGAGGCCGGGTCGCCAAGCCCGGCCTTTCTTGCGTTTCAGCGCCGGCGGATCACGCCTGGCCCGTTTCCGGGGCCGTCTCCGCCCGCCGCCGCCGGATGGCGTCGGCGATGAAGACGCGCGACAGGGCGTGGTAGAGCGGCTCGTGTGAGATCAACCGCGCCGTGCCGTAGCCAAGCATCGAGGCGCACATCAGCGCGATGACATTGTCATGGTTGCCGGTCATCTCCAGAATGATGACGAAGGCCGTCATGGGCGCCTGCACCACCCCCGCGAAATAGCCGGCCATGCCCAGCAGCGCCGCGATGCCGGTGCTGGTACCGAGGACCAGTCCGAGCGAGCTTCCGATGCCCGCGCCCACCGCCAGCGACGGCGCGAAGATGCCGCCGGGTATGCCGGAGATCATCGACAGCAAGCCCGCCAGCAGTTTCTCCGCGAAGAAGAACCAGGGCAGCGGCGTGCCCTCGACGGCGCTGCGGGCCTGCGCATAGCCGGTGCCGAATGTGAGGCCGCCGGAGGCAACCCCGATGGCCGCCACCAGCAATCCGCAGACGGCGGCAACGATCAGCGCGCGCTGTAGTGGCTGATGCGTGTGCCAGCGCCGGACCCGTCGTGTCACCTTCAGCGCCAGCAAGGAGAACAGCGCGCCGAAGCCGCCGCCGATGACGCCGCAGGCGATCACCAGCGGCCAGGCAGCGAACGAGATTGTCTCCTTCGAGACGCCGAAATAGGTGTAGTTGCCGACGAGCCCCAGCGAGGCGAGGCCGGCCAGGATCACCGCCGTCAGCACCAGGCCGTTGGTCCGCGCCTCATAGGTGCGGCCCATTTCCTCGATGGCGAAGACGATGCCGGCCAGCGGCGTGTTGAAGGCCGCCGCGATGCCGGCGGCCGAGCCGGCCAGAATCAGCCCGCGCGCCTGCGCCATTCCGCCCCAGCGCGCCACCTGCAGCATCAGCGACGCGCCGACCTGTACGGTCGGGCCCTCGCGGCCGATCGAAGCGCCGCAGAACAGGCCGACAATGGTCAGCACGATCTTGCCGACAATCAGCTTGAGCGAGAGGATATGGCTTCGGTCCTCGTCGTCGCGCAAATGCCGGGCGGCGATCGCCTGCGGAATGCCGCTGCCTTGCGAGCCCGGAAAGAACGCAAAGGCCAGCCAGGCGCACACGACAAAGCCGAGCGGCGTGATGGCGAGCGGCAGGAAGCTCCGCCAGCCGCCCTGATCGCCAATCACGACGTGAAACAGACTTTGCGCCTTGTCGGCCAGCACCGCGAACAGCACGCTGATAAGGCCGATCGCAATCGCACCCGCCCAGAATACCAGCCGCGGCTGCCAGACACGCCTCGAGACCCACATCGCGCGCGAACGCCGCAGCATGGGAAATTTTCGCGATGTTCCGGCCATGTCCGTCCTCGTGCGGGGAAGGACCCAGCCCTAGCACAGGGTCGACCGACGCGAAACCGGCCGCATCTTCTTGGCGGCACGGCCAAAAAGAGGCCATGAGCTCTCGGCCGCCATCCCGATTGCTAACGCGGCACTTTGGCGAACCCCTTGACCAGGATCGGGCCCGTCGGACGGCCCGTCGGCGATCCGCCCGGCTGTTCCAGCGTGATTTCGTAGAGCTGTTCCTCATGCGGCGCCGGCAGACCGTGGCCATCCAGCGTTGCGGTCCGCCAGCCATCGAGCAGACCGAGCGATGTCGGCCCGATCTCCTTGCTGGGCAGCGTCCATACTTGCATAGACCGATCGGCTGGCACCGAGAAATCCGACAGCGGCGTGACTCGGGCCGATGCATTGCCGAAATCCTCGACGAGCACGCGCGGCGCGCCTTTGTCGTCCACCAGAACGGCTATCACCTGGGGTTTCGGCGCGTCGAGAACCCTGTAGGCCAAACCCGTCGCCAGCAGGAGTGATGACGCTATCGCCGCATACGCTGCCCTTCTCCAGCCGGCCACGCGGTTGTCGTTGCCTGCCCTGGGAGACGGTCGACCGGCTTCATAGGCGGGGTCGGCGGGCCTTGCGTCAATGGCCGTATCGATCCGCGACCACAGGCCGGGCGACACCGGCCGGACGGGTCCGACCAGATCGAGTTCGAGAAAGCGATCGCGGCTCTGCGCGACGGCCGTGCGCAACGCGCTGTCTATCTCCATCTCGGCTTCGACCGCCGCGCTGTAGGCGGGCTCGAGCAGACCGACGACATAGGCGTCGGCGCGGTCAGCAATCGTCTCCTGGTCGCGGCTCATGCCATGCACTCCCGGAGCGACGCCAGGCCGCGCCTTACCCACGCCTTGGCCGTGCCAAGCGGCACCTTGAGGCGCCCGGCGATCTCGCCATGCGTGTATCCCGAAATATACGCCATCAGGACGCTCTGCCGCTTCTGCTCGTCGAGCCGCGCGAGGCATTGGCGAAGCCTGCTCTCCTGGTCGAGGCTGACCAGCGGATCGGCCTCGGCCCCATCCTGGTTTGCATCCTGCATGCGCTCCAGAGTCTCGGCGTCCGCGTGCTCCCATCGTTTCGCGTCGCGCAGCGCGTTCAAGGCGCGGTTGCGTACGATCGCATAGATCCATCCGCGCGCCGAGCCACGCTCGGGGGAGTACTGCGAGGCCTTGCTCCATATCTGGACGAAGGCATCCTGGACGACCTCCTCGGCATAATCGTGCCGCCGCAATATCCGGTGGGCGATCGTCACCAGGCGCGCCGCCTCGGTGTCGAAGATCAGCCGCAGCCCCGATCTGTCGCCCTGGGCGCATGCGGCCAGAGCCGTCGCCAGTGCTTGCTGTGAATCCGGCATCAGGGCTCCATTTATCTCTGCCGTTGGCTTAACGCACGCTTGCAAGCATGCCGCAATGTCTTGGGCGCGATCATCGGCCGTCCCGGTTTCGTACCTAGCATCCATGACCACGATACCCACCAGACCGGAGGATGGATGCAAAAAATCACGGTGGGGTGCATCCAGATCGTTCGCTCGCGTGTCATGCAATCGGAAGTGTCTGCGAAGCGCTTCCGATCATGGGTTCAAACCTTCGGAGAAAAGACGATGAAGTCCTTCAAGATTGCGATTTTGGCGTCCGGCTGCCTTGTAGCCGCCACTGTTGCGCAAGCCGCCCCCGCTCTCGGCCTCCATGGCGACAAGACGCTGGTGATGTTCGACACCGAAAAGCCCGCGGTTTCAAAGTCGATCGAGGTGACGGGCGTGGACAAGCTTGTGGGCATCGACTTCCGGCCGGGCACCAAGACAGTCGTGGGCGTCACGCCCGAAAGCACCATCGTTTCCATCGACCTGGAAACTGGCGCCGCGACACAGGTCGCGAAGATGGACAAGCCGCTCGAAATCGGCGGCGCGCCTGTGATCGTCGCCTTCAATCCGATGGCGGACAGGCTGCGCTTCATGTCGGGCGTCACGAACCATCGGGTCCACCCCGATACGGGCGCGGTGACCGTTGACGGTTCGCTCGCCTACGAGGACGGCGATATGCACAAGGGGGAGACGCCGAACATCGTTGCCTCGGCCTACACCAATTCCTTCGGCAAGCCTGAAACGACGGCGATGTACAACATCGATGCGACCACCGATGCCCTCGTCCAGCAGACGAAGCCGAACGACGGCACGTTGAAGTCGATCGGCAAGCTCGGCCTGGAAGCCAAGCCGGTCGCCTATGCCTTCGATATCCAGACGACAGCGGACGGCGCCAACACGGCCTGGCTCGCGGCAGGAAAGGCGCTTTACACCGTCAATCTCGAGACCGGCGCCGCAACGAAAGTCGGCGACATATCGGACCTGACGGCCGAGCTTCGCGACATCACCGTCCTGCCCGCGAGCTGAGGCCGTCGCAATGACGGGCGTCCGTGGGAAACCCGCTCCGGCGGGTTGATCACCGGCGCATCGGGATCCGGGACATGATGCGCGGCCCTGATCCCCGGCCGCCACCATGCGCATTGTCGGCCCGCCGGCGGGCATCCGCGCCCCGCCGGGGGTCACAATCTTGTTTGCGACACAACGAGGCTCCCTATATAAGCGCGGCCATGACCATATCTCTCGACCTTACCACGGAAGGCGCCCGTGACGCGCTGCGCGCCCGCGCCGCACAGCCCGAAAAGCCGACGCTGATCGGCCTGACCCGCGCTGAAATCGGCGAAGCCCTGGTTGCGTCGGGCATCGTGCCGGAGCGCCAGGCCAAGATGCGCGCGCAGCAGCTCTGGCACTGGATGTATGTGCGCGGCGTCTCCGACTTCGCCGGCATGTTCAACATCTCAAAGGATTTGCGCGCCGCGCTGGACAAGCATTTCACCGTCGCGAGGCCCGAGATCGTCGAGGAGCAGATCTCTTCCGACGGCACGCGGAAGTGGCTGTTCCGCTTTCCACCGCGCGGCGCCGGCCGGCCCGTGGAGATCGAGACCGTCTATATTCCGGAGGAAGGGCGTGGCACGCTCTGCATATCCTCGCAGGTCGGCTGCACGCTGACCTGCTCGTTCTGCCACACCGGCACGCAGAAGCTGGTGCGCAATCTGACCGCCGAGGAAATCCTCGCCCAGTTGCTCACCGCACGCGACCGGCTCGGCGATTTCCCCGACCGCGATACGCCCGACGGCGCCATCGTTCCGGCCGAGGGCCGCAAAGTCTCCAACATCGTCATGATGGGCATGGGCGAGCCGCTCTACAATTTCGAGGCGGTGAAGAAGGCGCTGCTGATCGCCTCCGACGGCGACGGCCTTTCCCTGTCGAAGCGCCGCATCACGCTCTCGACCTCCGGCGTCGTGCCCGAAATCTTCCGCACCGGCGAGGAGATCGGCGTCATGCTGGCGATCTCGCTGCACGCCACCAACGACGATCTGCGCGACCTCCTGGTGCCGATCAACAAGAAGTATCCGCTGAAGGAGCTGATCGCCGCCTGCCGCGCCTATCCCGGCCTGTCCAACGCCAAGCGCATCACCTTCGAATATGTGATGCTGAAGGACGTCAACGATTCCATCGAGGACGCCAAGGGGCTGATCAAGCTGCTCAAGGGCATTCCGGCCAAGATCAACCTGATCCCGTTCAACCCATGGCCCGGCACCAACTACCAATGCTCGGATTGGGAGACGATCGAGAAATTCGCTGATTACATCAACAATGCCGGCTATGCCTCGCCGATCCGCACCCCGCGCGGCCGCGATATCCTGGCCGCCTGCGGCCAGCTGAAGTCCGAGTCGGAACGCATGCGCAAGGTAGACCGGCTGGCGCTGGAAGCCATGATGATCGCAGGGCACGGCGAGGCGTGAATCGTCCCATCGTGAAGCGCCTGGCCGCGATAGCAGTCGCCTATGTCGCGGCCGCGCTGACCTCGATCCTCGTGCCTGTGCTGCTGATCGTTCTTCTGGAAGGGATCGAGGAAGGAAACTGGTCCATGGTTTTCCAGTTCGACTGGCTGGGTTCCTTCCCGCTTGCCGTGTTGACCGTGATGGTCTGCGCCCTGGTGATCGCCGCCCCGGCGATCCTGGTCGCCGAACGGTGGGGGCTTCGAAGGTGGTACTACTTCGCGGCCATGGGTGCCATCACGTCCACCGCGTTCGGTCTCTCGACCCCGCGCTCCGCGGGATGGATTGCCTTCAATCCGGTGTTTCTCGGCTTCCTGACGACAGCCGGCACCGCCGCCGGGTCGGTCTATTGGCTTTTGGCGGGGCGCAAGTCTGGCCAGCTCGCGCGCCGGGATTCGCGATGAACCGTCTCGTCGCATATCTCGTCCGCTTCGCCATCATCCTGTTCGGCTACGCCGTCGCCTCGCTTGCCGCCAGCGCCTTCCTCAACATCATTTTCCTCGCCTATCTCGGCTTTACACCCGAGCACGCGGCGCAGCCCGCGACGACGGCCTCGCTGATCTTCTCGATCCCCTTCGTTTCCCTGTTCGTCGCCTATTTCGCCTTCATGCCGGCCTGCATCGTCATCCTGGTCTCCGAAATTCTCGGCCGGCGCGACTGGCTGTTCTATGCGCTGGGCGGCGCGGTGATCGCGGCGATCTTCCTTGGCCTCGCTCACCAGAGCGGCGACAGCGACTTCGCGGTCGCCGACACCCAAGCCATCATGACGGTGATCGGTTGCGGCATGGTTGGCGGTATCTTCTACTGGCTGAGCGCTGGGCGCTGGGCAGGGAGCTGGCGGCGGGCGGGCGGGCGCACGCGATCGGATCTCGATCGGCGCCCTTGACCACGGCCCCTTGCTTTCGCATGAATGCAGCATGCCAAAAATGCCGCAGCATGGCGCACGCTCGCCTCTTTCGCCACTGGTCACGCCACTTGCCGCGCAGGGGCTGAAACCGGTTTTTGTCGACCGGTGGAGCGACAAGGTTCGCATCCGTACGCTCAAACCATCAGAGGTGACCACCGAGGTCGCGGAATGGCTGACCGAGCCGTCCGTCATGGAGGGCCTCAACGCGCCGCGGAAGGCGATGGGTCTCGAGGCCTTCCGCGCCTATGTCGCCAGCTTCGACAATTTGAAGCGCAACCTGATGACGATTTTGGGCCGGCCCGACGATGTGCCGCTTGGCCTTGCCGTGATGGAGGTCGATCTCAGGCACAGGCTGGGTGCTCTGCATCTGATCGTCGGCGACCCCGAGAACCGGGGCCGGAACATCGCCTTTGACGCGTCCGTCGTCTTGCTCCGGCACTTCTTCCGCGAGCGCAAGCTGGAAAAGATCACCTTCCAGCCTCTGGCGCGCAACAAAGCGGCCATCGCCGTGTGCGAACGGTCCGGCCTGCGGCTCGAGGGCACATTGCGATCACACCGCATCGACGGCCGCACCGGCAAGCGCCTTGACCAGATGCTCTATGCGCTGACGCTCGAAGAGTACGACGAGCGCACGAAAATGGTCGCCGCGTCAGGCGTGGCCCGCCCCTATGACGGACCCGGCGTTAGCGGTTGACGATCGGGCCCTGCGTCAGAAGCGGTACGCGATGCCGAATTTGACGGTGTCGAGAGATGGCTTGAACCGCGCCCCTGCCGTGCCGCCGGGGCCCGGATCGATCCCGTCGAATATGTAGTGGAGATACTCCGCCTTCAGCGACCACTTGTCGGCGAGCGCGTATTCCGCGCCGACGCCGAAGACGCCGCCGAACTTCACGCCGGAGAAATCCGAGCTCGAGCTCGACCCCAGGAACGGATAATCATAATTTGTCGCCTGAAAATGACCGGCCGCCACACCGCCCGTCGCATACGCAAGGAACCGATCCGACACCGCATAGCCGGCGCGCAAACGGGCCGTCGCTACCCAGTCGACGTCGTAGGTATAGGCCTCGCCCTTGCCGCCCGTGAAAGCAGCATTGTCTCCGAACTCGGTGTCGCCGACACCGACGAAGTCGAAATCCCCGACGACGCCGTAGACGACGCTACCGGACTGCCAATCATGGCCGGCATAGATGCCGCCAAGAAATCCGCTTTTGTGGTAGGTATCCTGAAACTTGGTCGTGTCGGCATCGAAGCCGACAGAGGAGCCGGCATAGCCACCCTCGACGCCGATATAGGAACCGGCCCAGTTGTAGCGCGCATCCTGCGCGCCGGCATCGGTGACGAGCGCCAAGACGGCGACCGACGCTAGAAATATGCTTTTCATTAGACCCCCGAAAACCCTCCTGGGTTGAATAGGGGTACCTCGCACGCGCCGCAATATCAAATGAGCAACAGTGCTAAATTAAACGTAGCGAAAAAAGCTATTTCGCCTGCGCCGTCAGTATCTTGAGGGCGAAAGCCGAGAACACGCCGGCGAACAGGTAATCGACAATCCGTGTCACGCGCGGGCTGGCCTTCATCGCCGCCGAGAATTTCTCCGCCGCCAGCACCATCGGAGCGGTCACCGGGATCGACAGCACGATGAACATCGCGCCGAGGAAGAACAGTTTTCCCGGCGCGTGCGGATCGTGCGCGGAGACGAATTGCGGCAGGAAGGTCATGAAGAACAGGATGATCTTCGGGTTGAGCAGGTTGACGCCAAGCCCCGCGGCCCAGCTGCGGAACAGCGAGATCCGCGGGCCTGTCTTCTTCTCCGGCGAAAAGGCCGAGCCCTTGGTGATCGCCTGCCACGCAAGGAAGACGAGATAGCCGGCGCCAAAGATCTTCAGCGCGAAAAAAGCCATCGGCGAAGCGACGATCAGCGCCGAGACGCCGACCACCACCAGCGTGGTGTGGACCAGCGTGCCGCAAAGCGCGCCGGCCATGGAGGCGAAGCCGGTGGCGCGGCCCTGGCTCAGCGTGCGCGAGACGAACAGCGTCATGTCCGGTCCCGGCGTGATCGCCAGGATCACGGTGGCGATGGCGAACTGGATCAGTGTCGTGGTGTCGGGAATGAAGGACATGGGGCAGCCCTGATTGCTCCGCGCAGCCATATACCAAGCCTTGCGCGGGCGCCAGAATGCTTCTTGGTCAAACGGATGTCGAACCTGGCGATGCTAAACGTCAGCGCCTCGAGACGAGCCTGGACGAGGCTTCGAGGATAAGCGGCATCGCTGTGGCCGATTGGCTTGCGATGGCCGCGATGGCGGGAACCTGTGGTGTGAGCTGGGACAGGATCTGGTCGATCGGCCGCGGCCGGCCAAGGAAATAGCCTTGCGCCTCGTTGCACCCCTCAACCTGCAGGATGCTCAGCTGGTCGTGGGTTTCAACGCCCTCGGCCAGCACGGGGATTTCCAGGCTGCGTCCAAGCGTCAGCACCGCGCGGACGATCGCTTTCGCTTGCGGGCTCCGCTCGACGTCGGCCATGAACGACCGGTCGAGCTTGATCTTGTCGAAAGGAAACGAGCGCAGCGTATCGAGCGACGAATAGCCGGTGCCGAAATCGTCGATTGCGATCGTCACGCCCAGCGCCTTGATCTGGCGCAGCACATGCAGGGTGCGGAACTTGTCGGCGACGATGGTCGATTCGGTAAGTTCCAGTTCAAGGCGCCTGGGCGAGAGGCCGGTTTCCACCAGTATGTGGTGAACCAGCTTGGCAAGATCGGCGTGCGCGAACTGCACCGGCGACAGGTTGACCGCGATCTTGTAGTCGCTGGCCCAAGAGGCCGCCTCGGCGCAGGCGGTGCGCAGCACCCACTCGCCGATCGCCAGGATGGATCCGTTTTCCTCGGCGATGGGGATGAATTCGGACGGCGCGATCATGCCGCGTTCGGGATGGGTCCAGCGCAGAAGCGCTTCGTAGCCGCAGATGGCGCCGGTCGAAACCGAGGTCTGCACCTGATAGTGAAGCGAAAGTTCGCCGCGCTCGATCGCAAGGCGAAGGTCGTTGGCGAGCGCGCGCCGCGCCCGCGCGGCCTCGTCCATGTTGGATTCATAGAAGCACACCGCCCGCGACACGTCGTTCTTGGCGCGGTACATGGCGAGGTCGGCATTGCTGACCAGCCTTTCGCGGTCGTCCCCATCGCGCGGATAGACGGCGACGCCGATGCTGGCGCCGGTGGCGATTTCGAAATCCTCGAGTTGCAGGGGTTCGAACAGCGACTTCTCCAGCCGCGACACGAGGCCCAGCAGATCGTTCTGGTCCTTGAACCGTTTGATCGCCGCGAACTCGTCGCCGCCGAGCCGGGCGACGAATTCGCCGTCTCCCGTCAGTTTCGCCAGCCGCCTGGCGACGATCTTGAGGGCCTGGTCGCCGGCGGCGTGCCCCCTCAGGTCGTTGATCTCCTTGAAGCGGTCGAGGTCGATGACGATGACGGCCGTCATCGTCTCCTCGTCCTCGCGTGCCCGCTCGATCTCGTCGTCGAGGCGGTCGTTGAAGCTGACGCGGTTGGCGAGCCCGGTGAGTGAATCGTTGAGCGCCAGGTGCTGCAGCCGCTCGAAACTCTCCAGGCGGCCGCGCTCGTCGATCAGGTGGCTGGCAAACCCGGTGGCGGCGACGATGAGACCGACGACGGCGACCGCCACGGCCATGGCTTCCAGTATGTCCGGATTTGTGCCGGACGTCATGAACGACAGTGGCGTCACCGAGACCGCCGCCATGCCGGTGAAATGGAGACCGACGATTGCCAGCACCAGCAGACCCATGGCCAGATAATGCGACCACACGAATGGCCGGCGCACGGCCTGGCCGATCGCCGCGGCTGAAAAGACCATGGATATGATCACCGACGCGGCCACATAGCCGGGATCCCACTCGACAATGCCGGCGACGTGATACGCCATCATGCCGGTATAGTGCATGGCGGAGATCGCGATGCCGACGACGCATCCCCCGAGCTCCGGGATGACACGGCTCAGCATTCCCGAAGCCAGGACAAAGCCGGCGCCCGCGCCGGCAATGGCGATGATCAGCGATATCATCGTCAGGAACGGGTCGAAGCTGATCGGCGCCTCGGGGCGATAGGCCAGCATGGCGATGAAATGCGTGCACCAGATCGACGAGCCCGCGGCGACGGCCGTCAGGAACAGCCAGCCTTTCATCTGCACATCGGCCGTCTTCCTGGCGCGGTCGAACAAACCGATCGTCACCCAGCACCCGGTGACGCAGGTGAGCGCCGCCAGCAGGACCAGCCACAGATTATGCTCGGTTGCGATACATGATATAACGCGCATCGAAGACGGCCTCACGCCCGGATCTCTTGCCGCGGTGACATACGCGAAATCTGTCTCGCCGCTGTCGCGGTACACTGCGGCTTTGCCTTTTCGAGTACCGGCAAGGCATGAAAACTTGATTAAACCATGCACGAAAACGCACCCTTTGGTTGCATTGGGTTGCCGATTCCCTCCTGAGGCTCCGGGCTGCGCGAATCCGGGGGCTCCGGCGATATCGCGCCTGCTTGCTCGCCTTGCCGTTCCTGCTAAAAGGCGCAGCGACAATCCGTGACGCCCCGCCGTGGCGTCCGCCATCGACGGAGCAGAAATGTCCAAGGGAAAAGACGTCAAGAAAGTCGTGCTCGCCTATTCGGGCGGTCTCGACACATCCATCATTCTGAAGTGGCTGCAGACCGAACTCGGCGCTGAAGTCGTAACCTTCACCGCCGACCTCGGCCAGGGGGGCGAGTTGGAGCCGGCCCGCCAGAAGGCAGAGATGATGGGCATCAAGGACATCCGCATCGTCGATGTCCGCGAGGAATTCGTTGCCGATTTCGTCTTTCCGATGTTTCGGGCCAACGCTGTCTATGAAGGCACATATCTGCTGGGCACCTCGATTGCCCGGCCATTGATATCGAAGCATCTTGTCGAGATCGCCAAGGAGACAGGCGCGGACGCGATCGCCCACGGCGCCACCGGCAAGGGCAACGACCAGGTGCGGTTCGAGCTTTCCGCCTATGCGCTGAACCCCGACATCAAGGTCATCGCGCCGTGGCGCGACTGGTCGTTCAAGTCGCGCACCGATCTGATCAACTTCGCTGAGCAGCACCAGATTCCCGTGGCGAAGGACAAGAGGGGCGACGCACCGTTCTCCGTCGACGCCAACCTCCTGCATTCGTCTTCCGAGGGCAAGGTTCTGGAAGACCCGTGGGGCGAGCCGCCGGAATTCGTGCACCAGCGCACCGTTTCGCCAATGGACGCGCCGGACGTCGTCACCGAGATCGAGATCGAGTTCCTGAAAGGCGATCCGATCGCCCTCAACGGCAAGAAACTGTCGCCCGCGACCATGCTGGCCGCCCTCAACGATCTCGGCCGCGACAATGGCATCGGCCGGCTCGACCTCGTCGAGAATCGCTTCGTCGGCATGAAGTCGCGCGGCGTCTACGAGACGCCCGGCGGCACCATCCTGATCGCGGCCCACCGCGCCATCGAATCGATCACGCTCGACCGGGGTGCCGCCCACCTCAAGGACGAGTTCATGCCGCGCTATGCGGAACTGATCTACAACGGCTTCTGGTTCTCGCCAGAGCGCCTGATGCTGCAGGCGATGATCGACAAGAGCCAGGAAGATGTCGAAGGCACGGTCCGGCTGAAGCTCTACAAGGGCAACGTCATCGTCACCGGCCGCAAGTCGAGGAAAACGCTCTATTCCGACGCGCTGGTCACGTTCGAGGACGACCGTGGCGCCTACGACCAGAAGGACGCCGCGGGCTTCATCCGCCTCAACGCGCTGCGGCTCAGGACACTTGCCGCGCGCAACCGCAAGGGCTGATGCCAGACAACGGCCCGCGCTGCCAATCCCAGGGAACCCGATGGAGACATCGGGTTTTTATTTATCATCTCTAATATAGCTGCATTGAAGCGCCTGTAGTCAGTCCCTGTTTGACCTTCCACCTCCTCCATTTTAAACTCATTCCCGGGTTGGGGGGTGACAGTGAAGAACAGCATTTCTCTTCTTCTTGCGATGATCGCCGTCTCGGCCGTGTGCCAGCCCTCATGGGCAGGCGCCAAGGGCCAGTCGACGACGGATGCTGGCGGATGCGTCGATGTTGTTCATGCGTGGAATATTACCGCCAAGCACGATATGGCTTTATTCATGGGCGTCCCGAAGGAGCGCATGCCGGCCCTGTTCTGCCAGCGTCTTGCCGAAGGCATTCGTAGCGGGCGGATCAGCTATTCCGACATAAACAACCTGCAGCTCGACCTGCCAACGGACATCTGGATGGTCCTCAAGGGCAAGCCAAAGCCGGCCAAGGTCACGCGAGCCCCGGCACCGCGTTCGCTCAAATTCCGTAATTGCAGTGGCGTTGACGGTTCCTTCCAGGTTCCCGTTTCCCAGAACTGTCCGTTAAGCGGCTGGGCGAATCATTGATGGGTTGGGTTGGGGCGAACCCGGTCGCGTCGGTTTTTGATGCAGCTCCATGAACAAAAAAGCCCGGCGCATGGCCGGGCTATTCTGTCGAACAGCGATTTCTATCAGTTGGCGTCGATCGCCGTGGCGATGCGGGCAATGGCCTGCTGGTAGACGCTCGCGTCATTCCAGCCGGCAATCGCGCCGATATTGGCCTGCGCGCTCGCACCCCTCTGCCAACCATGGGCCTTGAGGAAGTTGGCGGTGGACGCCAACGCAGTGGCCTTGTCGCGCAGGTTTCCGCTGCCCACCCCATACTTCAAGACATTTCCGGGCAGGAACTGCGTGTGCCCGATCTCGCCATGCGCGGCGCCGACCGACGAGGCGGTCAACGCTCCCCGATCAACCAGTTTCAGGGCAGCTATGGCATGCGGATGAAAGAACTCCGGACGGCGGCAATCATAGGCAAGCGTCAGAATGGCGGAGACCGTATTCTGGTTGCCCATGGCGGAACCGAAGCCGGTCTCCATGCCCCAGATCGCGAGCAGCACACCAGGCGACACGCCATAGGTACTCTCGATCTGACTGAACAGCGCCGCATTCGACTTCTTCAGCGCACGACCCTTGGAAATGATCGCGGCCCCGCCGCGGCGCTTCATGAAATCGTCCACCGAGCCGCTGAAAGCCTTGTGAATGCCCCGGTCGACGGAGATCGTCTTTGTCGCATAAGTGGCGCCCTCAAGAGCCGCCAGTCCCTTGGGGCCTACGCCCTCGGCCTTGGCCTCCGCGGCGAACTCCGGCTTCCAGGCGTCGAAGCCGGCGCCGGTCTTGCCACAACTGGCGGCCGCCTGGGCCCCCGTTGCCATCGCGAACACCGCCAAGGCGGCGGCCGCAAAAATCTTTCCCTTGGCAAGAAATGCCATCCCTGGTCTCCTGATTGACTGAGTCACGTCCCTGAAATCGAATTTGCCAGCGAAACGCTCGCTTGTCACGGTTAAGAAGTCGTTACGCGCCATTGGCGCCACGCCGGCGAATGCGAAAGCCCTCGCCTACGATCGAATATTTATTGTGGCAAGATGCATCGTTGCCTCAACCTGGGACAAAATGGCGTGATGGGATGTGGAACACTGGCTGACGCCGGGCGTTGGGGCGCGACATGTATTCCTTCCGCCGCGCCGCAGATGTGAGATATCGATGAAGCTTTTCGACTGCCCGCATTGCGGCCACCGCCTTTACTTCGAAAACGCCCGGTGCCTGAACTGCTCCAGCACGGTTCTCTATCATCCCGAGGACGCGCGCTTCGTGCTGTCGGGCGCGAATGGCGTTTTCCAATGCACCAATGCCCAGGAGTGCGCCTGCAACTGGATTGCCGAACCAGGACAGGCCTTTTGCCGCGCATGCGTGCTGAACCAGCTCATTCCCGATCTCTCCGTCGACGGCAATCGCCGCCGTTGGATCCGCGTCGAGGCGGCAAAGAAACGCGCCGTCTATTCGCTGCTCGCCTTCGGCCTGCCGGTCGCGCCCAAGCAGAACCCCGGTGACGAGATCGGCCTTGCCTTCGACCTGCTCGCCGATCCGATCGGCGGCGGTCCGGGCGGCGAGCGCATCCTGACCGGCCACGACAACGGGCTGATCACCCTCAATGTCGCGGAGGCCGACTCGGCCGAGCGTGAAAAGCGGCGCGTCGAGATGGGCGAGAACTACCGAACGCTGCTCGGCCATTTCCGCCATGAACTCGGCCACTACTACTGGGATCGCCTGATACGCGACGATCCGGAAAGGCTGGAAGCCTTCCGCGCCCTGTTCGGCGACGAACGGGCCGATTACGAACAGGCGCTGAAGACCCACTATGCCAATGGCGCGCCGCCCGACTGGCAACAGGAGCATATCTCGGCCTATGCCACGTCACACCCCTGGGAAGACTGGGCCGAGACCTGGGCGCACCACCTGCACATCACCGATACGCTCGAAATGGTGTATGCGCTGAACTTCCCGCTCGGCCGGCTGGAGACGGTGGACGCCGAAGCCCTGCCCCGGGGCGATACTGGTGGCGGGCTGCAGGCGGCACCCTCGGAACCGTCGGCCGCCGCCGAACCGTTCGAAAAGATCCTCGCCCGCTGGCTGGTGCTGTCCGAAGCCTCCAACTCGATCAACCGCTGCATGGGCTTGCCCGACCTTTACCCCTTCGTCATCTCGGACATCACGGCGCGCAAGCTCGGCTTCGTGCATGATTTGCTGACGCAGTGATTGGCCGTGGCCTGGAGATTGCGTGCGAAACGTCGATCCCGTAGACCGGCGCTGAGCATTCACTCCAACGCAACCGCCAGGAAAGCCGCGTGACGATCGATCCAGCCGCCTTCGAGCGCTACCGGCAATCTCCGAACAGATGGACCACCCTGCCGCGCCTGCTGTTCGGCACGGCGATCACCGTCGCGCTCTGGGTTGGCATGACCCTGGCCATATTGTTTGGCGGCACCTATTTCTACGTCATCTGGCAGGTATCGATCGGCGGCTCTCCGCTGGCTGGCGGGGCGATCCAGAATTTCCTCGCTTCACCCCAAGGCATCCTCACCGCTCTCGCCACCTTTTCCGGCATCTGGATTGGCCTCTGGATTGCCATGCGCTGGGTCCATGGCGAACCGCTCTCCGCGCTGGTCGGCGCCAGCCGCCGCGTCTCGCGATCTGCATTCCTCAAGGGGCTGGTGGCGGTGCTGATCACATCACTTCTGTCCGAAATCCTGCTCTATATGCTGCGGCCCGAGATCGCGCGGGGCACCATCAGCGTGTCGACATGGCTTTTGTTCCTGATCCCGATCGTTGCGCTGACCCTGCTGCAGACGTCGTCGGAAGAGGCCCTGTTTCGCGGTTATCTGCCGAGGGGCCTGGCCAACCGTTTCAGCAGCCCCTTCATCTGGGCGCTGGTGCCGGGGCTTCTGTTCACCTCGCTGCACTGGAGCTCGAGCTCATCGGCCGCCATCAATGCCTGCGTGCTGGCCTCGATCGCGGCCTTCGCGCTGCTTTTGACGCTTCTGGTCTATGCCACCGGCAATCTCAGCGCGGCTTTCGGCGCTCATCTCGGCAACAATCTGACCGGATTTCTGCTGATCTCGCATCAGGAGAGCTACAATTCCTTCGCTTTGTTCAATGCCAAGCCGCTGGAGGGCCCAGGCTGGACGACGCTGGATGCGGTCCTCATAGCGGGAATAGGCATCGTCTGCAGCCTGCTGACGATCCTGCTTCTGCTGCATCCGCGCTCACCGCTGAAGGTCGAGCCGAACGGGGCGCGGCCCGCCGAAAGCGCATGAGCCATGCCGCTTGCCGGCGCCACATCTGGCCCGGACCTTGACTCCGCGGCGGATTTCCTGTCTACAGCCTCCGAATTCCGCGACGAGTATACCTCCGAGCAAGCCGACCAGGACGCCGAAGCCTCTTTTGAGGCCAAGTGCTGTAAATCGATCCTGGAGGCCAACACCCGGCAGCGCTGAGCGCCCCCGGGTGCTTTTTGGTTTTGGCTTTTGCTTGGCGACTTGACGCGAACGCATTACCTCTCGGATCGAACCCGAACCGAGATTGAAGGAAGATCGATGTTTGAATCGCTTCAGGAGCGCCTTGGCTCCATCCTGAACGGCCTGACCGGCCGCGGCGCGCTGTCGGAGGCCGATGTCTCGGCGGCGCTGCGCGAGGTGCGCCGTGCGCTGCTCGAAGCCGACGTCGCGCTGGAAGTGGTGCGTTCCTTTACCGACAAGGTCCGCGAGAAGGCCGTCGGTGCCGCCGTGGTCAAGTCGATCAAGCCCGGCCAGATGGTCGTCAAGATCGTCCATGACGAGCTTGTCGAGATGCTGGGCGCCGAGGGCGTCGCCATCGACCTCAATGCCCCGGCGCCCGTCGTCATCATGATGGTCGGCCTGCAGGGTTCCGGCAAGACGACGACGTCGGCCAAGATCGCCAAGCGCCTTTCGGACCGTCAGAACAAGAAGGTTCTGATGGCCTCGCTCGACACGCGGCGCCCCGCCGCGCAGGAGCAGCTTCGCCAACTCGGCGAGCAGGTCAAGGTCGCCACGTTGCCGATCATTGATGGCCAGTCGCCCGTCGACATCGCCAGGCGCGCCGTTCAGGCCGCCAAGCTCGGCGGCCATGACGTCGTCATTCTCGACACCGCCGGCCGCACCCATATCGACGAGCCGCTGATGGTCGAGATGGCCGACATCAAGAAGGTGTCGAGCCCGCACGAAATCCTGTTGGTCGCCGACTCCCTGACCGGCCAGGACGCCGTCAACCTGGCCAAGAGCTTCGACGAGCGCGTCGGCATCACCGGCCTGGTGCTGACCCGCATGGATGGCGATGGCCGTGGCGGCGCGGCACTTTCGATGCGCGCCGTCACCGGCAAGCCGATCAAGCTGATCGGCACCGGCGAAAAGATGGACGGGCTTGAGGAGTTCCATCCCAAGCGTATCGCCGACCGCATCCTGGGCATGGGCGATATCGTCTCGCTCGTCGAAAAGGCCGCCGAAAACATCGACGCCGAGCAGGCGGCCGCGATGGCCAAGAAGATGCAGTCGGGCAAGTTCGACCTGAACGATCTCGCCGGCCAGCTTCAGCAGATGTCGAAGATGGGCGGCATGGGCGGCATCATGGGCATGATGCCCGGCATGGGCAAGATGAAGGACCAGATGGCCGCCGCCGGCCTCGACGACAAGATGTTCGGCCGCCAGCTCGCCATCATCTCGTCGATGACCAAGGCCGAGCGCGCCAACCCCGACCTTCTCAAGCACTCGCGCAAGAAGCGCATTGCCGCCGGTTCCGGCACGGACGCGGCCGAGATCAACAAGCTCTTGAAGATGCATCGCGGCATGGCCGACATGATGAAGGCGATGGGCGGCAAGGGCAAGGGCGGAGGCCTCATGCGCGGCATGATGGGCGGCCTCGCCTCCAAGATGGGCCTCGGCGGCATGATGCCCGGCGGCATGGGCGGCATGATGGGTGGCGGCATGCCCGACCTGTCGAAGATGGACCCCAAGCAGCTCGAAGCCCTGCAGAAGCAGGCGCAGGCGGCCGGCCTCGGCGGCATGAAGGGTCTTCCAGGCGCCGGTGGCCTGCCCGGCCTGCCCGGCGGCATGAAGCTTCCCGGCCTGCCCGGCCTTGGCGGCGGACTGCCCGGTCTTGGCAAGAAGAAGTGAGGACGCGATGAACGAAGAGAAGGACATGGCGAACGCACGCACCATCCTGGCCGACTACCGCGCCTCGATCGACAACATCGATGCGGCCCTCATCCATATGCTGGCCGAGCGCTTCCGCTGCACCAAGGCGGTGGGCGTTCTGAAGGCCGAGCATGGCCTGCCGCCGGCCGACCCGGCGCGCGAGCAACAGCAGATCACCCGCCTGCGCCAGCTGGCCAAGGACGCTCATCTCGATCCGGATTTCGCGGAGAAATTCCTCAACTTCGTCGTGCGCGAAGTGATCCGGCACCACGAACAGATCGCCGCTGCCAGCGGCGTGACGAAAACGGGCTGAAGCCGTGCATGTCGCATCCCGATGTGCACGAGACAAAAGCCTTAATGCAATCAACGAAATCAGAGCTTTTTAGGAGAAAACAATGGCACTGAAGATCAGACTGGCCCGTGCGGGCTCGAAGAAGCGTCCTTACTACCACGTCGTCGTCGCCGACGCCCGTTCGCCGCGCGACGGCCGCTTCATCGAAGCGATCGGCTCGTGGAACCCGCTGCTGCCGAAGGATGGCGAGCGCGTCAAGGTCGACGCCGACCGCGTCAAGCATTGGCTGTCGCATGGCGCGCAGCCGACCGACCGCGTTCTGCGCTTCCTTGATGAAGCCGGCATTGCCAAGCGCGATGTTCGCTCCAACCCGAAGAAGGCCGAGCCGGGCAAGAAGGCGCAGGAGCGCGCCGCCCTCCTGAAGAAGGCGCAGGAAGACGCCGCGGCCGCTGTGGCCGCCGCGGCTGCCGCCCCGGCCGAAGCCTCCGCCGAGTAATCAGCGTCCATGGCTACGAAAACGGCGGGCCAAGGCCCGCCGTTTTGCTTTATCCGATGATTGCCAGGTCAGTAACCGCGCGGGCAGTGCGCCACGCGAATGTTGCCATAACGGTCGCGATAGCGGCACTGGCCTGGTTCGGTTGCGCGCCCGATCAGTGCGCCGGCGACAGCGCCGACCGCACCGCCGATCACCGCGCCTTCAACCGGATTCCCGGCCACGGCGGCGCCAACCGCCGCACCGCCCAGGCCGCCAACGGCCGCGCCCTGTTCCGTCCGCGAGCAGGCCCCGAGCGGTACCAGCAAGGCCATCAAAAGCATCATTTTCTTCATTGTCATTCCTCTCCAGCGGGAAACAGCTCCACACGCCTAGCGCCAACAACGCACCAGTTGCGAATTCGATCCACGCGAAAAAGCAATCGCTTCGGTAAGTCCTTTTTCTACCCGGGCGGATCGCCATTTTCCCTGTCGAACGTGACGCCGGCCAGCCGGCGATGTCGGCATCTCCGGTTTCGCCGGGTTGGCTGTCATGCTTTTACTTCTCTGCCAGGCTCTTCAGATTGGCGAGGCCAGTCTCGAAATCCCTGCCGATCAATGTGTCGAAGTTCATGAACAGGCCCATCAGCTTGGCGATGAAGGGCCTTGTGCCGCGCATCGCCCAGGTAACGGCTGTGCTGTCTCCGGACTGCGCGAGCTTGAAGTCGACCATGTTGTTGGCCCTGAACGGTTTCTCGAAATCCAGCTTGAGCGACACCCGCGAAAACGGAATCGAATCGACGATCTCCATGCGGCCCTTGCCAGCCTTGCCGTTGCCTTCCCAGGCATAGGCAGCGCCCTTGCCGCTTTCGGCACCGGACAGCGCGCGCCTCATATTGGGATCGAGCTTTTCGTAGGGCGACCATGCGGGCCAGCGGCCAAAGTCGTTGATGAGCGGAAAGATCGTTTCCGGCGGGGCCTTGATGGTGGCCGAGCGGGTGGTGACAAAGTCGTTCGGCCGTGTCGCGGCATAGATGAGGATGGCGGCGATGATGACGGCCAGGATGATCAGGATGGTGCTGAACATTTTTCGTACCTTCTCGCCTATCGGCTGAACGGGATCAGCGCACGCACCCGGGGATCGCGCAGATACAGGCCGCCCCACACGATGACGCCGAGATAGACGCCGAACAGCGTGTGCGAAAACAGCGGACTGCCGATGCGCAAATGCGTGGCCACCGCTCCGCCCATATAGGCGGTGAGCAGGATCGCGCCGAGCACCGACGTGCGCGGCACCGCGTAAAGCACCGTCGAGACCAGGCCGACAACGCCAAGCAGCCGGGCGACATTGGCGTCGGCGGGCCAGCCGATCTGCGTCATGGTCTGGGTGACGACATCGAGCGGCGGCAGCTTGATGACGCCGTCGAAGATCATGAACAGCACGATGAGGCCGCTCAGCACGCGGCCGGTCCACAAGGCGCCTGACGAGACGGGCGCGGTTTCACGAATGGTCATTGGGTTGCCCTCCGATTGCTTCGAGCACTGGCCGTTTTCGCCAGGGTCACGCCAAGGACGTACGCCAGGCTTGCGATCCGACATGATGCGGATTCTTTTTGATACTTGACGGCGAAACGCCGGCGCGGATCTCGCTCAGGAGAAATAGAATTTCTCGGCCGGGATCATTTTTGGCGGCGTCTCGCCCAGTGCCTCGAACACCGAGATCTCGCAGACCCGGCACAGGCCATCGAGCGCAAGGTCGTTGGCTTCCGTCCCGAACGGATCCTCCAGTTCTTCCGAAAGCGCGTCGAGGCCAAAGAAGGTGTAGGCGATCAGCGCGGTGAACAGCGGGGTCGCCCAGCCGGCGGTCGAGATCAGCCCGATGGGCAGCAGCAGGCAGACGATGTAGGCCGTGCGATGCACCAGCAGCGTATAGGCAAAGGGCAAAGGCGTGCCGGCGATCCGCTCGCAGCCGGCCTGGATGGAGGTGATCGATGCCAGCCTTTCATCCAGGATACGAAAGCCGATCGAATCGAGCCCGCCAGTCCGGCGCTGCGCATTGGCGCGCCGGCCCATGCGCCTGACCATCTCGTCCGCCGGGTTGGCGAAGGCCGCGGCCGTCTCTGCCTCGGCATCGATGAAGGCGCCGGCGTCCTCGACACTATCGATCTTGCGCAATTGCCCGCGCAGGAAATGGCAGAAGGCAAGCGCCTCCATGAGCAACGCACGCTGTTCGGCCTGGTCGGGGATCAGGCTGGTCGTGGCACGCGCCAGGTTGCGGATCTCGAAGACCAGGGCGCCCCACAGCTTGCGCGCCTCCCACCAGCGATCGTAGGCGGCATTGTTGCGGAACGACAGATAGATGGACAATGTCACGCCGACCAAGCCGAAAGGCGTGATGTTGAAGACGCTGAAGTCGAGATGAAACTGCCGCGCCACGGCCATGATGACCACCGCATAGAAAGCGAAACCCAGGATCTGAGGCAGTATGCGCGGCACGACCGAACCGCGCATGACAAAGAACAGCTGCAGGAAAGTGGGCCGCGGGCGAACGATCATCGAGAGCCTTTCATGGACCGGCGCTGGTCCTGAACCACATCTATTGTGCGACGCGACAGCTGCGCAAGCTCAGCCGTCAACGACATGGCCATGTCGTCCGCGCAACGAACCGGACGGACTATCGCAGTGTATCCGGCGCCGATATTGGAAGGCATGACAGCCGCCACGCGGGCGGGCTGGGACACCTGCAACAGCCGAGGAAGACTATGACCGGCGAGACCGATCTGAAGAAACTTCTGGCGTCGATGACACCGGAATTGCTCTCCGGCACTTTTGTATTCGCCACGCTGGCGCCGGGCGTCCCTCAGCCGGAAGGCCTCAAGCCCATGATGCTGTTTCGCGAGCGCGAAGGCATCACGCTCATCCTTCGCGAAGAAGAAGCGCAGGCCGCCGGCCTGGAAGCCGCGTTCCGGTGCCGCATGGTGACGCTGAACATCCATTCATCGCTGGAAGCTGTCGGCTTCCTCGCCGCCATCACCACCCGTCTGGCCACCGCGGGCATGGGCGTCAACCCGGTCTCGGCCTTCTTCCACGACCACCTGTTTGTTCCGGCCGACCGCGCGGAGGAGGCGATGGAGTTGCTGCAGGGACTGGCGGCGGAAAGCCGGGGCTGAACAGGCGTCAGCTCCTGCGGACATAGAGGATATCGGGCAAGCCCTCCTCATTGGCGGTACCGTCGCCGAAGGATTCCGCACGGAAACCGTGACGTTCGTAGAAGCGCCGGGCGCCGTTGTTGGCTTGGAAACAATGGAGTGTCACCGCCGACAGGGACGCGGTCGCGTCCATCAGCAACCGGCTGCCAATGCCTTTGCCCGTCCAGGCCGGATCGAGATAAAGCTGCTCCACCCACTCACCGCTGACGGCGATGAAGCCGACAATGTCGTTGCCGGCTTCGGCGACCGTTACCCGCTGCCGTGGCAGCACGATGTCGCGGATGAAGGCGAGGTCCTCGGCCGGGGTGTGGATGACCGGCATCCAGTCGAACGACCCAAGCGCCGCCCGCATGATCTTCGCTATAGCACCTGCGTCCGGCTCAATTGCTGGACGCAGTGCGACTTTGGTGGGATCGCTCACGGTCGTTTCACATCAGACGCAGTGCCGCCCCTCATCCCCCTGCCGGGACCTTCTCCCCGTGAACGGGGAGAAGAAATGCCTCGGCCGAAGGCCGAGCCCGCGACCGCGGGCCGCCGGTCATCTGGCGCCCCCCCGCGGAGGGCCCGCCGCGGCAGCGGCGATACGGCCCGTGAGCGAAAACTAAGCCGCCTTCTTCTTCGGCTGGATCAGGCCACGCTCGACCAGCAGCTCGGCGATCTGCACCGCGTTCAGCGCTGCGCCCTTGCGCAGATTGTCGGAGACGATCCACATCGACAGGCCGTTGTCGATCGTCGAATCCTCGCGGATGCGCGAGATGAAGGTGGCGTCCTCGCCGGCCGATTCCAGCGGCGTGATGTAGCCGCCATCCTCGCGCTTGTCCAAGACCTGGCAGCCTGGAGCGTCGCGCAGGATGTCGCGCGCCTCATCGGCGGTGATCGGCTTCTCGAACTCGATGTTGACGGCCTCCGAATGGCCGATGAACACCGGCACGCGCACGCAGGTCGCCGTCAGCTTGATCTTGGGATCGAGCATCTTCTTGGTTTCGGCGACCATCTTCCACTCTTCCTTGGTGGAGCCGTCGTCGAGGAAGACGTCGATATGCGGAATGACGTTGAAGGCGATGCGCTTGGTGAACTTCTTGACCTCAACGCCATCGGCGACGAAGACCGCGCGGGTCTGGGTAAAGAGCTCGTCCATGCCTTCCTTGCCGGCGCCAGACACCGATTGGTAGGTGGCCACGACGACCCGCTTGATGGTTGCGAAGTCATGCAGCGGCTTCAGCGCCACGACCAGCTGTGCCGTCGAGCAGTTCGGGTTGGCGATGATGTTCTTGCGCGTGAACAGCGAGATCGCGTCCGGGTTCACTTCAGGCACGATCAGAGGCACGTCCTGGTCATAGCGGAAAGCCGACGAATTATCGATGACGACGCAGCCCTGCTTGCCGATCTTCGGCGACCATTCCTTCGAGACATTGCCGCCGGCCGACATGATGCAGATGTCGGTGTCGGAAAAATCATACTGGTCGAGCGCCTTGACCTTCAGCGTGCGATCGCCGAACGACACCTCGGTGCCCTGGCTGCGCCGCGAGGCGAGCGCCACCACTTCGTCCACCGGGAAGCCGCGCTCCTCCAGTATGTTGAGCATTTCCCGGCCCACATTGCCCGTGGCGCCTACGACTGCAACCTTGAAACCCATCGAAAATCTCCTGTCCCTCTCCGCTCGTTTTTGGAGAAACCCGCCGGCCGGTGCGGGTCTCGCCCCCGGGCCGGACCCGGGGAGAGGGCGAGCAGGCCAAGGGAGATCAGACCGTTTTAGTGGTCGTTTTGGCCGTGAGTTTGGTCGAAAGCAGGCAAACGCGCTTCGATTGCCCGCAAACCATGTCGCCATGGCCGGGGAAGTCGAATGCAAAAGGCGCCATTGGAAGGCCGCGCATCGAAGCTGTCCTGTTCGGAGCCGGCTTTTACGCGCTTTGCCAAAAGAGTCAATCGCGCCGAACGCAAGCTTTGCGCGCGCACCCTGTACAATGGCGGCCGCGCGAAGTAGGAACGGCGAAAGTGTTCTGGCTGGCGGTGCGTCTGGCCTCGGCATGCGCTCACGGATGGACGATCCATTGCCGGGCGCGCAGGCCCCCGAAATCCGAAAGACGAAGATGATCAAGGTTGATGGCATTGTCCCAGCGCTGGCAAAGGCGCTGGAAAAACGCGGCTATTCCGAGCTGACGCCAGTTCAGAAGGCTGTTCTGGCCCCTGAACTCGGACAAGCCGACGCGCTGGTTTCGGCGCAGACGGGCTCCGGCAAGACGGTGGCCTTCGGCCTTGCGCTGGCGCCCACCCTTCTCGACGGCGCGGAGCGTTTCTCGCAAGCCGCGGCACCCCTAGCCCTGGCCGTCGCGCCGACCCGCGAACTCGCACTGCAAGTGACGCGCGAGCTGGAATGGCTCTACGAGCTGACCGGCGCCACGGTGGCGTCCTGCGTCGGCGGCATGGACATGCGCGGCGAACGGCGCGTGCTGGAGCGCGGCGCCCATATCGTCGTCGGCACGCCCGGCCGCCTGCGCGACCACATCACGCGTCACTCGCTGGACATGTCGGCGCTCAAGGCCGTCGTCCTCGACGAAGCCGACGAGATGCTCGACCTCGGATTTCGCGAAGACCTGGAATTCATTCTCGACGCGGCCCCGGCCGAACGCCGTACGCTGATGTTCTCGGCCACCGTGCCGCGCTCCATCGCCACGCTGGCCCAGGGCTATCAGCGCAATGCCGTGCGCATTTCGGCCGCCGGCGAGGAAAAGCAGCATCTCGACATCGAATACAGGGCGCTGAGCGTCGCGCACCCGGATCGCGAGAACGCCATCATCAACGTGCTGCGCTACTATGAGGCCAAGAACGCGCTGGTGTTCTGCAACACGCGTGCCGCCGTCAACCATCTCACCGCGCGCTTCAACAACCGTAACTTCTCCGTGGTCGCGCTCTCGGGCGAACTCAGCCAGAACGAGCGCAGCCATGCGCTGCAGGCGATGCGCGACGGCCGCGCCAAGGTCTGCATCGCCACCGACGTTGCGGCGCGCGGCATCGACCTGCCGAATCTCGAGCTCGTCGTTCATGCCGACCTGCCGACCAATCCGGAAACGCTTCTGCATCGCAGCGGGCGAACCGGGCGGGCCGGACGCAAGGGCGTCAGCGCGCTGATCGTGCCCAACAGCGCGCGCAAGCGCACCGAACGTCTCCTGCAGAATGCCGGCCTCAAGGCGACATGGGCAAGCCCGCCTTCGGCCGACGACGTGCTGCGCCGCGACGACGAGCGCATCCTCGCCGATCCCACCTTCAGCGAGCCCTTGAAGGATGATGAGCGCGGTTTTGTCACCGAGCTTCTTGAACTGCACGGCGCCGAACAGGTGGCGGCGGCCTTCGTGCGGCTGTGTCGCGGCAGCCGCTCGGCGCCCGAGGATCTCATGGATGTCGCGCCCTTCACGCCTTCGCGTGAGAAGCCGGCAGGCGACCAGTTCGCGCGCCGCGATGAAGCGCCAGGCCGTCGCGAGGATTTCGGCGACAGCGTCTGGTTCTCGGTTTCGGTGGGTCGCAGGCAGAATGCCGAGCCGCGCTGGCTGATCCCGATGCTGTGCCGCACCGGCGGCATCAGCAAGCGCGAGATCGGCGCCATCAAGATGCAGCAGGAAGAAACCTTCGTGCAGATCGCCGCCGACTGGGCCGACCGGTTCCTGGCCGCGATCGGCCCCGATCGCAAGCTGCAGGACAACATCAGGGTCAAGCGGCTGGAAGGCACGCCCGACCTGTCGAGGGCCGGCTATCAGCCGCCACAGCCCGACAAGAAGCCGCATCGCGGCAAGCGACCGTTCGACCAGAACGCCCCAAGGCCGAAATTCGAGAAGCGCGCGCCTGCGGCCGACCACCGCCCCGCCGCCGCGAGCGAGACGACACCTTGGGCGAAGAAGCCGGGCAAGCCGAAATTCGACAAGGCCGGGCCGCCGAAGCACAAGAAGCCGAAGAAGCGGCCGGACTGACCGGCTTTCGTGATTTGCTGCCAACCCGCGGCTATTTCCGCTGAAGTCCCACGCTTGCCGCGGTCGCTTGCAGGCCGGCCTTGATGGTCGCCCAGCTGGCGGCCGAGGATGTCGGCCGGTGTTGCCGGGCGATACTGTCGGTCAGGGCGGCATGCCATGCCTTGTCCTCGGCCATCCTGCGGATCGCGGCGTACCAGCCTGCCTGATCGGTGGAATCGATCGCCGGCATCAGGCCTCCCGTCGCCTCGATCAAGGATGGCGTCGTCGACACGATGACGGGGACTCCAAAATCGAGACATTCCGAGGCGGCATAGCCCCAACCCTCGATGTGCGAGGGAAAGACGCCAAAGGACGCGGTGCGATAATGGCGGATGAGCTCATCGTCGCTGATCGGGCCGGTGAACACAATCGACCGGGAGAGCTCCGGATGCGACTTCAGATAGGCCGTCAGCTCTTCGATCATCCAGCCCCACCGCCCGACGCAGACCAGCTTCGGCAGTCTGACGCCCTCGTCCAGCGCCTGCTTCCAGATCCTGGCCAGCATGATGTGGTTCTTGCGCACTTCGATGGTCGAGCAATAGAGGACGAACGGCTCGTCGGCTTCGAGACGCGAGGTCATGTTGCGCCTGGAAGCCGCTTCGTGAAGCAGGGAAGGCATCGGAAAGCGATGAAGGCCGGCCAGGCTTATGCCTGCCCGGTCCATATGGCTGGTCAGCATCTCGCCGGCGGCACGCGATGTGCAGAATGCTGTCGCCCCGGATCGCACCAGTGATTCCAGATTGGGTCCGAAAGCCCGCTCAAGCTTGCCCTGCGACACGAGGTCGGGCCGTATCGTGGGGATGAGGTCGTGGCAGAGGAACGCGATCCTGTTGGTGGTGTTCGAGACAGGCGCCCTGTTGTCTCCGACGAGCACCTGGTGGCTGATCAGCACGGTCGAGAGTTCGACATCGATGGGTGGTGGCGGCGCGGCGCGTTTGGACCAGCCAAGACGCAGATGTGCCCGCCTGTACAGCCGATACGCGCGAAACAGCAGCCTGGCGGCGAGGGAACGCAGCCCCGTATCGCCATTGGTCGCCATGCGCGCGAGCTGGCGATCCGCCTCTCTCTTGGCCATCGGAAAATTCCGGATCGCCTCGAACGCCTGCCGCATCGCTGTCGCCGATCCCGCCCATCGCCTTGCACGAAATGGCGCGACGTCGTCGGCCGGCAGCCGTTGCTGCTCGAAAGGATAGAGCCTGCGGAAGCGCTGGTTCGAAAGGTTCAGCGCAACCACTTCGATATTGGGATCGGGGTCGGCAAACGCGGCCTTGATGAGAAAGTCCTCGATCCGCTGGATGCCGGCGAGCGCACCGCCCCCCCATGACAGCAAGCCCGTCGCATCGATCGCCAACATCGGAGATCTTGCGTCCTGTTCGTCTTTCCTCGCGGCGGTGGCACTCAAGTTCTCTACTGTCATTGCCTGCTTTGGACGATCCGGATGCATGGGTGCGTTATGCCAAACGCGAGAGAGGTGGGCAAACCGCTTTCTGGATGGCGCAAAAGATTCCGCTTGCAATTTGATCTGTGCACAGATAGTCTGTGCGCAGATTAAATCATCAATCACGCAGGAATGGAGCCAAGACAATGTGGAGCAACGAATTCACCGCCATTTCCCCCCTTCCGGCGCGCGCCATCTGGAACGCGCTCAAGGCATTGCACGAAGGCCGCCTCACCTATGAGGGATCCGACACATTCGTCCTGCACGGGCCGTTCGCGAAGGGTACCCGAGTCTCGGTGACGCCGGTCGGCCAGGACACGTTCGAATCGACCATCGTCGACCTCGTCGATAATGTGACCTACGCTGACGAGACCTCGTTTGGCGACGCGAAACTGCTGTTCCGGCATACGCTGACGCCTGTCGAAGATGGTACGCGGGTAACGCACCGGCTCGAGATCTCCGGCCCCTCGGCCGCCAAGGTCGGACCCGAACTCGGACCGCAGATCAGCGGCGATTTCGACGTCTCGATGGCCAGGCTGTTGGAGCAGGCGAAGGAGTTTGAGAACCTTGGCTGACAAGCAGGAACTGGACACCCGCTTCGAGGGACCGTCGGAGAGCCCCGGATTGTTGCTCTGGCGAACCACCATGCGTTGGCAGCGCGTCATGACGGCGGCACTGGCCCCGCTTGACCTGACACACGTCCAGTTCGTGCTGCTGGCCTCGGCGATGTGGCTGGGTCGCAATGGCGAGCCGCCCAACCAGGTGCAGCTCGCCGCCCAGGCGGGCACCGAAGTGAAGATGACGTCGGATGTCGTTGCCCGGCTCGAGGCCAAGGGATTGATCGCGCGGGAAACCGACCCGCACGATTCCCGGGCCAAGGTGATCCGCATCACCGCCGCCGGCGCGGCGGCCGCGCAGCGCGCCATCGTCGCCGTCGAGACCGCCGACGCGGCCTTTTTCGAACCGGTGGACGAAGCGCAACTCGTCGGCCTGCTGCGGCAGCTTGCCGGCGAGATCCGCTAAGGCCTGATGGCTAGGATTGATCGTGCTCGCTCAAAGCGATGCGTTCGACAATCTTGAAGTGCTTAGCCTTGCGACCGCGAAGGGACTTCTTATGGGTCTGGATCGTCCCAGTTCCGACAATCTCGAATTTTGATCCTTCACGGGCGACTTCGCATCCAACCACCCTATCGGGCCAAAGCCAGATCAAGAGACTCAGCTCATATTGATCAGGAGTGATCTCCAGTAGGTAGAGATCACTCCTTTCGACCTGATATCGTTCGCAGATGAACTGCAGCAATGGCGCGAAGTGCTGATCGCCGCGAAAGTCAACCTGACGTTCGTGCTCACCAAGAAAATCCCTTTCAATGGCGGCCCGCACCTCGCCCATGCATTTGTCAGCCGAGGAACCTGGCGATGATCGCGTCGCCCATCTCAACCGTGCCGACCTCGGTCATGCCCTCGGACAGGATGTCCTTGGTGCGCAAGCCCTGGTCGAGCACGGCGGCAATCGCGCTTTCCACGCGGTCGGCTTCCTCGACCATGCCGAACGAATAGCGCAGGCACATGGCGAAGGATGCGATCATGGCGATTGGATTGGCGATGCCCTTGCCGGCGATATCGGGCGCCGAGCCATGCACAGGCTCGTAAAGCGCCTTGCGCTTCTTGGTCTTGCCGTCCGGCGCGCCGAGCGAGGCCGACGGCAACATGCCGATCGAGCCGGTCAGCATGGCGGCGATGTCGGACAGCATGTCGCCGAACAGATTGTCGGTGACGATGACGTCGAACTGCTTTGGCCAGCGCACCAGCTGCATGCCGCCGGCGTCCGCCAGCATGTGGTCGAGCTTGACGTCGGCGTACCTTGCCTTGTGGGTCTGGGTGACGACCTCGTTCCACAACACGCCGGACTTCATGACGTTGCGCTTTTCCATCGAGGTGACGTGGTTCTTGCGCGTCCGCGCCAGCTCGAAGGCGACGCCCGAGATGCGCTCGATCTCGAACGTGTCGTAGACCTGCGTGTCGATGCCGCGCTTCTGGCCGTTGCCGAGATCGATGATCTGCTTGGGCTCGCCGAAATAGACGCCGCCGGTCAATTCGCGCACGATGAGGATGTCGAGGCCTTCGACCACCTCCTGCTTGAGCGAGGAGGATGCGGCCAGCGCCGGATAGCAGATGGCGGGGCGCAGATTGGCGAACAGCTCCATGTCCTTGCGCAGGCGCAGCAGGCCGGCTTCGGGGCGCACCTCATAAGGCACGGCATCCCATTTGGGGCCGCCGACCGCGCCGAACAGCACGGCGTCCGCCGCCATCGCCTTTTCCATGTCGGCATCGGAAATCGCCGCGCCATGCGCGTCATAGGCCGAGCCGCCGACCAGGCCCTCGTCGGTTACGAAGCCGCTGCCCAGCTTTTCATTCATGGCCGCGATCAGTTTCTTGACCTCGGCCATGGCCTCTGGGCCGATGCCGTCGCCGGGGAGCAGGAAAAGATGCTTCGTTGCCATGGAAAACCGTCCCAGAAAGATTGCGCTTCGATTTTGCACAACGTCAGGTGCGTCCAAGGAGGCGCGGCGCTGTGCGACCGCGGCCTTGCTAAACGCCCTGCGCCCAGCGCGCAAGCCTGCAGCTCAATAGCCAGGGCGAGAAGCCATCACCGATGCGAGAGAATGTTGACCAGCCGGCCCAGGGGATCGCGCACATAGAAGCGCCTGACGCCCCACGGCTCGTCGGCCGGTCCGTATTCGATGGCGAAGCCGGCCGCCTTCATGCCCTCAAGCGCTGCCTCGACATCATCGACCTCGATCGACAGGTCCGGCACCGGCGTGCCCGACCCGCCTTGCTCGGCGAAGCTGACTTGGACGCTCATGGTCTCGGTCGAACCATAGGTGGCGATCCAGCCATGGTCCATCAGCAGATCAAGGCCAAGCACGTCCTGGTAGAAACGCTTCGCCGCCGCGACATCTCGCGTCTCAATGTTGGCAATGATGCGCCGAACCTTCATGGCTTGACCGTCACGCCGTGCGCCGCAATGCCGTCACTTCGATCTCGATCTTCATTTCCGGCTTGTTGAGCTGGCAGACGATCATCGTCGCCGCCGGCCGGATGTCGCCGAAGGCCTCGCCGAGGATCGGGAACACGACGTCAACGAAAGCCTGGTCGGTGATGTAGTAGTGCGCCCGCACCACGTCGGCCATGTCGAAGCCGCCGTCCTTCAGCGCCTTGCCGATCGTCGCCAGGCAATTGCGCGTCTGCGCCTCGACCGTCTCCGGCATCGTCATGGTCGCATAGTCGTAGCCGGTCGTTCCGGACACGAAGCACCAGTCGCCCTGCACCACGGCGCGCGAATAGCCCGCGGTCTTTTCGAAAGGCGAACCGGTGGAGATCAGTCTGCGCATGGTGTCCTCGTATATTTTCTGCCGTCTTGACCGTCAGGCTCGCAGTTGCGCCAGGACGCCTGCGATATCGCCCATGCCCCAGTGCTCGACGATGAGACCATCCTGGACACGAAAAATGTCACATGAGGTAAAGCGCAGTGCGCGGCCGGTCGGCGCGACGCCAAAATAGACACCCTTGTGTGTGCCGCTGTAGACGAAGCTTGCCGCGACATGGTCCTTGTCGGCGACCACCGCTTCGATGGCGACCTTGAGGTCTGGCATCGCCGCGAGCCGCGCCTTGAAGAAGGCGACGCTTCCCTGTTTCGGGGTGACGTTCGCCGGCGGCGGTGCCGCTGCGCTCTGTTGGTGATTTACATAGCTGTCGGCGAACAGCGCGGCGAAGCCATCGATATCGCCCGCGCTCAGTGTCGCCGCGAATTGTTCGGCCAACGACCCGGGCGAGGGAGCCGATTGGGCCAGCGCCGGCGCGAGCAGGCCGCTGCCGAGAAGCAGCCCGGCTGCCGTTACCTGCCGCCGATTTTGCATCATGACCTCCGTCGGTAAATCGCGAACGAAACGCGGGTCAGTTCGCCGACCCGGATACCTTGTCCAGCGCTGCCTTGATGTCGGCCGGCCATGTCGTTACAGCGGGCCAGGCCTGGGGGTCGCCATTGTCGCCGCGCCGGGCGAAATAGAGCTTCTGGTTTGCCGGGTCGACCGCCATGAAGCCATCATTGCCGCCGCAGTCATGCGGCACGCAGCCCGTGGCGTAGAAGGCGCCGGAAGCAGTCTTTTCCGTGCCGCCGCCGACCAGCAGGCTGGTCGCCATCTCGGTCATGTCCTTGCCGAGCAGCGTCTGGGCCTGCTTGTAGACCGCCTCGTTGCGGAACGCGTCGATAATGTTGTCGTATTTCGACGGATCGACATCCTTCCACTGCGTGCCGGGTTCGGGCATGTAGGTGAGGTTGCCGGAGGTCGAAAGGCCGCCCTGCGGCGACCACTGCAAAGCCGGCTTCGAGTCTCCCGGCAGCAGATAGGGCACGAAGTAGATGGCGCTGTCGGAGATCGCGGCCGGCGGCGCGCCGCATTCGTCCTGCTCGACCTTGGTGCTCTGGATGGCGCCGCCTTCCGGCTTCCACACGATAACCTTTGCCGGCCCGCACTGGTTGCCGCCGTCGCCGACATCGAACAGCGCCACCTTGATGTCCGATATTATGGCGATCTTGTCGAAGGAAACATCGTAGTTGCTGGCCAGCGTCTGGCCGTCGAACGCAAGCACCTTCTCGCCATCCTGCTCAGGCTGCTTGATGGTCAGTTGGCCGCCTTCGAACGGGATAGGCGCCTGGCCCTGGTCGGAAGCACCCGTATTGTCCTGGCTTGCGGCCGGCGGGCTGGCCGCGGGTGCCGACTGTGCGAACGCCCCTGCCGCGGGCAGGACCATCAGCACCAATGCACTGGCGCCAGCGAGCAGCAAGCGTGTCATGGCAATCCTCCGTTCACCAGGCGCTAGACCGCCCGTTGGGGGCGGCCCTGTCGTTCAGCCCGCGTCTTTCAAGCCCAGGGGCGCAGTTCGGCGTTCCGCTTTTCGAACGATGTGATGGCGCCGGCCTTCTCCATGGTCAGGCCGATATCGTCGAGGCCATTGAGCATGCAGTGCCGCTTGAAGTCATCGAGGTCGAACTTCACCACGCCGCCATCCGGCCCATGGATTTCCTTGGCCTCGAGGTCCACCGAAAGCGTCGCGTTGGAGCCGCGCGAGGCGTCATCCATCAGCTTCTCCAGGTCCTCGGGGCTGACGGTGATCGGCAGCACGCCGTTCTTGAAGCAGTTGTTGTAGAAGATATCGGCGAACGAGGTCGAGATGACGCAACGGATGCCGAAATCGAGCAGCGCCCACGGCGCGTGCTCGCGCGACGAGCCGCAGCCGAAATTGTCGCCGGCGACCAGGATCTGCGCCTTGCGGTAGGCCGGTTTGTTGAGAACGAAATCAGGATTTTCCGAGCCGTCGTCATTGTAGCGCATTTCGGCGAACAGGCCGGTGCCGAGTCCGGTGCGCTTGATCGTCTTGAGATAATCCTTGGGGATGATCATGTCGGTGTCGACATTGATGATCGGCATCGGAGCGGCGACGCCGGTGAGCTTGGTGAACTTTTCCATGGCTTTTGCCCGTGTCTTCGTTGCAGGGGATTGCTGACGCACGGTTTACACAAAGCCGTGGGCAAATAAAAGGCGGCTGTTCCCGGCCGGGCTTGGTCCATGGCGATGCATATGAGAATGCAGAAACAGCTTCGAAATGGCCGTCCCCTGGTGCAGTCTGGCTGGCATGGCTGAACGTTCCCACGTCCTTTATGCAAGCGAGCCGACGCTCGACGCCGCCGAATTCCGCCGCGTGCTGATCGAATCCGGCCTCGGCGAGACACGCCCCATCGATGACGAGGCGCGCTTGAAGACAATGCTGTCGGGCGCCAATCTGGTGCTGACGGCGCGCCTCGATATCGCCGGCAAGCCGCTGGTCGGCGTTGCCCGCGGCATCACCGACTTTTCCTGGGTCTGCTATATCTCGGAACTTGCCGTGTCCGGCTCGGCACAAGGGCTTGGCATCGGCAAGGGCCTGCTGAACGAGGCGCGGCGGCAGCTTGGGCCGTCCGTCGCCATCAGCCTGCTCTCCGTACCCGACGCCGTCGGCTTCTACGAACGCATTGGCATGAAGCGCATGGCCGATGCCTTCTGGTTCAACCGGAAGCGCTGATTCATTCCTCACGAGTTCGTCGCCTTCCGACGTGAGAGCCATGTCGCTTGACATGCAACTAAATGGTTGCATATTAGAGCCATGAGCATGGATGCCGTCTTTCGCGCCCTGGCCGACCCGACACGCCGGCAATTGCTGGACAGCCTTTATGAACGGAACGGGCAGACGCTGAACGGGCTGTGCGAGCGGATGGACATGACGCGCCAGGCGGTGACCAAGCATCTGGCGATCCTCGAGGAGGCAAACCTCGTCGCCACCATCCGCAAGGGGCGCGAGAAGGAGCATTACCTCAACCCCGTTCCCATCAACGAGATCGCCGACCGCTGGATCGGCAAGTTCGAGCGGGGGCGGCTTGATGCCCTCGGCGATTTGAAGAGACGCCTCGAAAGGGAAGAGCCATGAGCAACGCCTTCGTCTATGTGACCTACATCCGCACCACGCCCGAAAAGCTCTGGAAAGCGCTGACCGAACCGGAGTTTCACCAGCAATATTTCCTCGGCGCCCGGATGCAGAGCGAATGGAAGAAGGGTTCGGCGTGGAAGATGGTCTATGCCGACGGCCGCGTCACAGACAGCGGCGAGATCCTCGAGGTCGATCCGCCAAGGCGTCTGGTCATCAAATGGCGCAACGAATTCATGCCGGAGGTGAAGGCCGACGGCTACACGCGCTGCACCTTCGTCATCGAGCAGGAAGGCGACATGATGAAGCTTGCGGTCACCCACGAGGCGGATGGTCCGCACAGACTCCTGGAGCATGTCGGCAAGGGCTGGCCGTTGGTGCTGTCGAGCCTCAAGAGCCTGCTGGAAACCGGCAAGGGCCTGTCGCGCCCGGCCTCGAAGGGTTGAACCCTCGTTCGATAACGAAACAATCTTCTCGGGAGGCATTCATGATGCATGGCCCCATCGTACAAAGCATGACCAATGGCGAGACCATCATGGCATCGGCCGAGATCGGCTCGACTCCCGAGCGCGTCTTCCGCGCACTGGTCACGGACGAGGTCGAGGAATGGTGGGGCTCCGCCGACACCTACCGGCTGGCCGGCTGGTCGGCCGATCTTCGTGTCGGCGGTCGCTGGGCTGTGACCGTCAAAACAGCCGACGGCGAGGACCTGCCCGCAAGTGGCGAGTTCCTCGACATAGAGACGCCACGCCGGATCGTGCAGACACGGGCGTATGAATGGGACCACCCGACCCTTGGCCGCAAGAAAACGACGGTAGCCTGGCTGTTGCAACCGATCGCCGGTGGCACGCGCCTCACCGTCTGCCATGGCGGCTTTGCCGGGCTGAGCGACGCGGCGGCCGAACATACGAAAGGGTGGGGACGGGTGCTGGCCTGGCTGCAAGCCTATGTCGACGCTGGAAGACTGGCGGCGGCCTAAGCCGCTGCTTCCTTCGTTTCGCTGCAAGCGTCGGCATGCCTTGACCTGACCTCCATGCTGTCCACATCCTGAGCATGGACACACGTCGATCTTTCATAGGCACGGCCGGCTGGGGGATCCCGGCGCGGCATAAGGAAGACTTCCCGCAATCCGGCTCGCATCTCGAGCGCTACGCCCTGCGGCTTCCTGTCGTGGAGATCGACACCTCCTTCTACAAGCCGCATCGCCGCGAGACCTATGAGCGCTGGAACGCCTCTGTACCCGAGCGTTTCCGCTTCGCGGTGAAAACGCCCAAGGCCGTGACACACGAACGCCGTCTGGTCGGCTGCGAGGATCTCGTCGAGGCATTTCTGCTCGAGGTCGGAGGTCTCGGTGCCAAGCTCGGCGTGCTGGTGGTGCAGTTGCCGCCGAGCCTGCGCCTCGATCCGGGCATCGCGGAGAGCTTCTTCCACATGTTTCGCGAAAGAACCGGCGCAAGGCTCGCCTGCGAACCACGCCATGCCAGCTGGTTCACGCCGGAAGCGGATGCGCTGCTGGCCGCTTGCGGCGTCGCGCGCATCGCCGCCGACCCCGCAACGGTCCCATCGGCGGCATTGCCGGGCGGCTGGCCCGGCCTTGCCTATTTCCGACTGCATGGCGCGCCGCGCACCTACTATTCCGACTACGAGGCCGAGGCTCTTGCGGCGATCCGGCAACATCTGGAAACCGCCGCTGCTTCAGGCGCGGAGGTCTGGTGCATTTTCGACAACACCGCCGAAGGCCATGCGCTTGGCAACGCCCTGGCGGTCGATGCGATGATTGCCTAGATCACGTTCAATTCCCGAAACGCCCTTCCTTCGGCCACGCGGCTGTAGCCGAACGCCGAGCAATCCACTGTGCGGTAGCCGCCATGCATGATCAACTCGGCCAGCGCCTTGCCGACGGCCGGCGCCTGCTGCAGCCCATGGCCGGAGAAGCCATTGGCGAAGATGAAATTGCCGACCTGCGGATGCGGCCCGACCACCGCGTTCTGGTCGAGCGTGTTGTAGTCATAATGCCCGGCCCAGGCGCGCGTCGCCTTGATCGCCTCGAAAGCGGGGATACGGGTTGCCAGGACCGGCCAGATCACCTCCTCGAACAGCGGCCAGTCGACGTCGAAATCCTTGGGGTCGGCCGGACCGTCGCCATCTTCGGGCTCGCCGCCGCCCGTGAGGTAAACCGAGCCTTCCGGGCGCAAATAGATGCCGGAGGGATCGACCAGCAGCGGCATGTCGGCATATTTCTCGCGCGCCTCGAAGACGAAGACGTTGCGCTTGCGCGGCTCGACCGGCAGCGGCAGCCCGGCAAATGCCGCGACCTTGCCGGCGTTCGGCCCGGCGGCGTTGATGACAATACCGGCCTCAAGTTTTTCGCCATTGTCGAGGCTGACGCTGGTGACACGGTCGCCTTGCCGCTCGATGCCGGTGACCGAAGCGGTGATGAAATCCACGTTCTTGCCGCGCAGCGCCTTGCGGAACAGCATCAGCATGGCATGCGCGTCGAACCAGCCTTCGCCGCTGCGGCCATACGCGCCGGCGGTGATGCCTTCGGCCGACAGCCAGGGGAATCGGCGCACCAGTTGGTCAGCGTCCTCCAGCACGATGTCGGCGCCTTCGGCGACCTGCGCGTCATGATTGGCCCTGAGGATCGGCAAGCCGTTCTCGCCGGCGAGGATGAGATAGCCGCCCTCGCGGAATCCGATGTCGGCGTCGTCGCCGAATTCCTCCTTCAGCCGCCGGAACAGTTTCAGCGTGAATTGCGACAGCCGGATGTTTTCGGGAATCGAGAATTGCTGGCGGATCGAGGCCATGGACAATGTCGTTGCCGCGTGCGCGAATTGCGGATCGCGCTCGATCAGCGCGATCGAGCCTGAAAACCCCTCCTCGCGCAGGTAATAGGCGACCGAGGAACCGACGATGGCCCCGCCGATGATGACGATGTCGTAGCGCACTTCTATGCCCTTTCCGATTCGAGCCGCCGATAGGGAGTTACGCGGCAGGCAGGATGATCTCGAAGCGCGTGCCGCGCTCGGAGTCAACCAGCCTTATCGTGCCATCATGCGCTTTCAGAAGGGCCAGCACGATGCCTAGACCCATGCCGGTACCGCCGGATTCGCGGCGCGTGGTGAAGAACGGCTCGAAGATTCGCGCCCGGTTGCTGGGCGAAATGCCGGCGCCGTCATCATCGATCAGGATGCGCGCCTTGCCGTCGATGCTCGTCGTGGTGATCGAAACCAGTGTCGCCCCATGCCTGGCCGAATTGTCGATGAGATTGCCAAGCACGATGGCCGCGTTCTCGGTGGACATGCGCAGGCCGATATCCCCGCCGGCCTCGACGCGAACCGCCAACCTGTCGTCGACGGGGAGCGCCGCATTCACCGAGGTGCTTTCGCCACTGGGCGCGCGGTTTTCGGCGCGCGCCAGCTCGAGCAGCCGCCGGACCAGCAGGTTGAGCCGCCCCGCATCGGTGACGATGTTGTTGGAAAAGCGCCGCAGCTCGGCCTCGTCCATTGTCGAGCCGGAATCACGCAGCAGCTCGGCCGCGCCCTGGATTGCCGTCAGCGGCGATTTGAGCTCGTGCGAGACGTGCGTGGCGAAAGTCTGGATACTGTCGGACCGCGCCTGCAGTTTTTCGGCCATGTCGAGGAAGGCCGCGGACAGCTCCGCCATCTCGCGCGTACCGTGGTGGTCGAGCGGCCTGATCGCGTCGCGCTCGCCGGCGGCGATGCGCTGGGTGCGATCGATCAACGCATAGATCGGCCGGCTGACGGTGCGCAGGAACACCAGGCCGATCAGCAGAGTGCCGCCGAGGATGGCGATCGCCGCCGCCGTCACCTTGCCGCGCTCGCCATAGAGATGCTTGACGATGTTGTTGGGCGTCCGCGACGCATAGACCACGCCGGCGACATGGCCGTCGACGACCGCAGGCATGGCGACGAAGACACGCACCCTGGTGCCACGGCTGACCGAATAGAGCGGCGGTGTCGGCTGGTCGGGAATGCGCAGCCTGAGTTCGCTGGCATAGCGGCCGGCGAGCGCTTCCCGCACCTCCGGCACCTCGGCCAGCGACTGCCCGACCTCATCACGGCCGGCGATGACCACGCCCCTTGGGTCGAGCAGCCGGAAGCCGGCAAGCGTGGTTTTCTGCGTGGCGTCGAGAACGCCGGACAGGCGAGCGCCGATCGCCGCGAAGGCGGGATCGGCGGTAGCTGCCTGCCCCGCGGGACGGGTCGGCAGGACAGCATCGGAGGCCAGGTCGAGGCTGGGCTCGATCGGCAGGTAGGGATAGTTGACATTGCCTGGGCCGGCGGGCGCGGGCGCGCCGAGCCGGTCGGCGGGAATGCCGGCCTCGCGCACGTCCCGAGCATAGATGGCGGCAATGACGGCACCTTGCGCGATCAGCTCGGCTTCGGTCTGGCGGATCAGCTGGTTCTCGTAGAGGCGGAAGAAGAACAGGCCGACCAGCGGCAAGGCCATCACCAGGATCAGGATGGCGACGACGACCGTGGCGAGGCGAGGCCGCCATTTGCGGCCAATCCATTTTTGACTGGTCGTCAGTTGCATCGGCCGAGCCGGAAGCCGACGCCATGCACGGTCTCGATGACATCCGCGCAACCCGCCGCCGCCAGCTTGGCGCGGATGTTGCGGATATGGCTGTCGACGGTGCGGTCGGCGACATGGATATTGCCGGCATAGGCATTGGCCATCACCATGTCGCGGTCGAGCACATGGGTGGGCCGCGCCATGAACCCCTTGAGGATCGAGAATTCCATGGCCGTGAGGGCCAGCGGCTGGCCGTCGAAGCTGGCGGCATGGCTGGCCGGCGCCAAGGCGAGCTTGCCATGCGCGAACTGCCTGTCATCCGTCTGTTCGGGCGACGCCGGGCGGGCGCGCCGCAGGATGACGTTGACGCGGGCGACAAGCTCGCGCGGACTGAACGGTTTCGTCACATAGTCGTCGCCGCCCATTTCCAGCCCGAGGATGCGGTCGATCTCCTCGTCGCGCGCCGACAGGAACAGCACCGGCACATCGGATCGCTGCCGCAGCCGCCGGCAGACCTCCAGCCCGTCCATTTCCGGCATGCCGATGTCGAGTACGATGAGATCGGGCGCGCGCCGTTCTACCGCCTGCAGGGCGGCGGCGCCATCGGACACCCCTTGCGTGTTCATGCCAGCCTTTTCCAGCGCGAAGCAGATCACTTCGCGGATATGCGGATCGTCGTCGGCAACGAGAATGTGATGCGGCATGAATCAACGGCCCCGCAGGTAAGGTTCGGAAACGTCAGTAACACGAGCCTGGGCTCTCCTGTCGAGATAGGCAAGCAGCCGCCAGTCGCGAAAGCTCCAGACCCGCCAGTTCTGCTGCAGGATACGATACGAGCCCTTGGCGCTTTCATGCTCTACGAAAAGTTCGCTGAAGACCCGATCATCGGCGGCAACCGTGCGCCTCTGATGATCGAGGAAGCGATCAAGGGCCGAAAACGCGCCAGGGCCGAGCGCACGTAGATACCAGGTGTCGAGTGGGATGCCCTGGCCGCTCATTTCGAGGGAATGGTCGGCATTGTAGTTGGCGATCATTGCTGCGAAGTTGATGAAACAGCAGGCATAAAGCGTCGCCGATAACGTCAGAAGATTGGCGGACAGAAGCCACGCATTGGGTTTGCCAAGCGCGATGCGGGCGATGATGAGGGCGAGACCGGCGGCCACCAGCCCCATCCAGACGAAGGCAGCGACACGCCAGTAGGTCAGCGAATAGACGCCGATATAGAGGTCGAGCCGCAGGATCGACGAGATGACCAGTACGATGTTCTGCGCCACCCAGACATAGACCAGCCGGCGAATGACCGGATCGGCGGATGTCGCGCCGCCGGGCCGCAGCGCCGCCAGCACGAAGCCGGCGGCGAGCAGCGCGGTGACGATCAGCGGATAGGCGCCGCGATGCGCATAGGCGGCATAGGTCAGCCCGTCCGGCAGCGCGATGCCGCCCCACAGATAGGCGGCATCGAGCACGGTCTGCACGGCGAACAGGACGTTGAAGACGATCAGCGCACGCAGGATGGCGGCTTTGCCGAACACCTCGACGACGCGCCTGTCCGGATTGGTCGCCGGCTGAACATCGGCAACGTCGTGCCTCAGGCGTGCGATGCGGCGCGGAAATCGCGGCAGGCGCGGCCGCAGGTAGACCCAGACGCCGGCAAGCATGAACAGCCAGAAGGCGATCCGCCCGAGTTCGATGAGGTCGAGCAGCTTCACGAGATCGATTAGCGACAGCCAGTATTCGATGATGGGATTGGCGGCGCCGAACAGAGCAAGAAAGATGGCGCCAAGCGTCAGCGGCATCACCCAGACGGCAACAGCCGCAAAGCGCATGCGGCGCCGGCCGATCCGTCGCGCCGCCTTTCGCCAGCGAAGAAAATCGCGGATGAACCGAAATGGCGCGGCCAGCAGGAGCAGCATGATCTGGCCGGCGATCCCGGAGATCCGGTCGCGCAATCGGCCGGCCAGCGAAAGCGCGAAGATGGCCATGGCGACAAGCGCGATCGAGACGGACAAGAGGCTGACATTTTCGCCAAGCGGCAGCAGCGCGACGAACAGGGCGACGGGCTTCAGCCAGAGCCTGCCGTCGCTGAAGGCGGCGGGATGCACGGCCACGACTCCCGCGGCGATCAGGACGGCGAACAGGAACACCGTGATGCCGGCGGGCTGGCCGTAGAACAGGAAATCCGCCAGCGCGACCAGCAGGACGGCGACACCGAAACGGCTGCAATAGCTTGGAACGGCAGTGAAGAACGATGTCATGACCGGGCTTTCCTGAATTCGGCCGGCCGGATGCTCGGCTGGCTCTTGTGGGCAAAAGAAATGAGGATTGCCGCCGGGTTCGCGCGTGGCGCATCGCCGAGCCACCAGCCGTCATCGCGGAGCCGGGAGGGCAGGGACCAGCGGGTTTTTCGTATCTCTTGCATGCCACCTGTCTCGCAGGTCGACATGCAGGCGGTTGGGCGGATCCGAGGAGGTTTTCGTGAGTTTTATGCAGTTTTCGTGCAGGACAATCGCTTGAGATCGAATTCGCCAGCCCCTCACCTGCCTGCCGGGCAAGGAGGGGCGGCGCGAGCCTTGGTGATTGGTGGTCTATCTCAGTTACAAGTCGCACGGCTTGCCTCGACCGGCCCCAGGCGGCATAGATCGGGCATGACAACCGACCCTTACCGCCCGCGCCGTTCGGTGCTCTACGTTCCGGCGTCGAACGACAAGGCGCTGGCCAAGATCGCGCGGCTGTCCTGTGACGCCGTCATCATCGATCTGGAAGACGGTATTGCACCGGCCGATAAGGCTTCCGCCCGCGAAAAGCTGGCGGGAATCTTCGCCAATCGCCCCGTTGCCAACCGCTTTGGCCGGCGCTGCGAGATGATCGTGCGCATCAATGCGCTCGCCAGCGAACGAGGCATGGATGATTTGCTGGCCGCGGCAAGCTGCCAACCCGATGGCATCCTTTTGCCCAAGGTCGTCACGCCACGCGACATTCTGGAAGCCGGCGACGCGCTCGACGACAATCTGGTTGCCGACGATGTGAAATTATGGGCGATGATCGAGACCCCGAAGGCCATGCTCAACATCGGCGCGATCGCCGAACTCGGGCGCGACCCGGCCTCACGGCTGGCTTGTTTCGTTGCCGGAACGAATGACCTGGTGAAAGACACCGGCGTGCTGGCGACGCCCGACCGGCGCTATCTCGTGCCTTGGCTGCTGCAGATGGTTCTGGCGGCGCGCGCCGGCGGCCTCGACGTGCTCGATGGCGTCTTCAACGATTTTCGCGACCTCGACGCTTTCGGTCGCGAATGCACGGAAGCCGCCGCGATGGGTTTCGACGGCAAGACCCTCATCCATCCCACCCAGATCGAGGCCGCGAACAACTCGTTCGCGCCGTCGCCCGACGCCGTGGCCGAGGCGCGAACGGTGAAGGACGCCTTCGCGCTGCCGGAAAATGCCGGCAAGGGTGTGATTGCGCTGAATGGAAAAATGGTCGAGCGGCTGCATCTGTCGCAGGCTGAAAAACTGCTGGCGAAGGCAGCCGCCATCGGCGCATGATGGGGCCCGATGCACGTGCTACTCATCACGACAGGACTTGACGGATGAAACTCTACCGCTTTCTGACCGGCCCGGACGATGCCAGCTTCTGCCACAAGGTAACGGCGGCTCTGAACAAGGGCTGGCACCTGTTCGGCTCGCCGACCTATGCCTATGACAAGAAAGCCAAGGCCATGCGCTGCGGCCAGGCCGTGGTCAAGGATGTCGACGGCCAGGAATACGGGCCGGATACCAAGCTAAGCGACTGGTAGGCTCGCAAGGCGCCTGTCCTTCTCTCGTCATCCTGGGGCATAAGCAGTCGCGAAGCGACGTCGCGGAGACCCTGGATGACGAAGGTGGACGCTACTCAGACGCCTCTTCGATCTTCTCCATGTCATCATCCGACAGGCCGAAATGGTGGCCGATCTCGTGGATCAGCACATGGGTGACGATGTCGCCCAACGTTTCCTCGTTCTCGGACCAGTAGTCGAGAATGGCGCGTCGATAGAGCGTGATGCGGTTCGGTCCCTCGCCGGTCTGCGGATTCCAGCGCTCGGCGATGCCGCGTCCCTCGAACAGGCCGAGCAGGTCGAAGGGCGTTTCCAACGACAGATCGTCCATGATCTCGTCGGTCGGGAATTCGGCGATCTGGATGACGATCTCGCCGGTCAGCTTGCGGAAATCGTCCGGCAGATGGGCATAGGCCTCGAGCGCCAGGAACTCCATCTCCTCCATGGAAGGCGAAAGTTCGTCGTGCCAGGTGCGGGTCTTGTAGATGCGGGCCATGCTTTTTCCTTTGAACCCGGCATATAGGCTTTCGGACCGGTCGAGGCAAATGCCGGACGGTCGATCCTCCCGCGAGCAGCCGGACAGGAATAAATTCCCCATGAGTCTGCTTGACTCTTCGGATGCCCTCTGGAATCTATAAGAACATAACAGGAACAATTGTGAGTGGAAGCTGACCGTGATGGCGATGACCGCCGTGGCGCGGGAAACTGTTTTTGCCCTGCGCCGCCAGATCGCGAAGATCGAGGGAACGCTGCCCGAGCGCCTGGAGGCGCCGGCTGGCACGCCTGATGACGCCCATGCTTCGCTCGGCGCCGATGTCACCTTTGTCCGCCGAGGTGTCGCCGTGTCCGCGCCGGATGCGTTTCTGCGAACCGGCGCCGCGCGGCTCGACGCCGCGCTGAGCGGTGGCCTGCCGAGAGCCGCCCTGAACGAGATCCATGGCACGGAAACCCGGGATGCGGGAGCCGTCGCCGGCTTCGCCTTGTCGCTCATCAGCCTGATGCTCAAGCAGGGGCCGCGACTGCCCGTGCTGTGGGTCGGCACATCGGAGATTTTCCACGAGGCCGGCTTTCCCTATGCCAGGGGGTTGCATTCGCTCTTCGGCATAGAGCCGGAACAGCTGCTGTTTTCCGAGGCGCCAAAACTGGTCGATGCGCTGTGGGTTGCCGAGGAGGCAGCCCGGATGACCGCGCTCGCCGCCGTCATCCTCGAAATCCGCGGCAATCCGCAACGGCTGGATCTCACCGCGACGCGCCGGCTGCACGCCCGGGCGCGGAGTGCCGGCCGGCCGGTGTTCCTGCTGCGGCAGGCCGCCGAGCCCGAACCGACGGCCGCACCCGTTCGCCTCATCCTGACGCCGACGCCCGCCGCGGCGCGCGAAACCATAGCCGGACCGCTTGCCGGTTCGATCGGCCGCCCGGCCTTCACCATCACCATCGGCAAGAGCCGCACGGCCTTGCCCGGACAATTCACACTGGAGTGGAATCCCGATGAACACAGCTTCGAGGAAAGACGGCCCCAGAAAGGACGGAAAGAGAAAGGATGGGCAGAGAATCCTGTCCCTGTGGTTCCCGCATCTCGCCGCGGAAAGGATCCTGCGGCAACGGCTGGGTCGGTCCTGGCGTTCCCGGCCGTCGGATCATCCGACGCCATCTCATCCACCGCTCGTGATCAGCCATCGCCAGGGGAACGCGCAGCGCATCGCGGCCCTCGACGAGCGGGCTGAAGCGCTCAACCTGAAGCGCGGCATGGGCATGGCCGACGCGCGCGCCATGCATCCCTCGATCGACATCGTCGAGGCCGATCCGGAAGCTGACCGGCGCCTGCTCGAAGGCCTTGCCGACTGGTGTGACCGCTACACGCCATTGGTGGCGCTGGACAGCAGCGATGGCCTTTTCCTCGACGTCACCGGCTGCACGCATCTTTTCGGCGGCGAACGCGCGATGCTGGACGACATCCTGTCGCGCTTCTTCCATCAGGGTTTCGATGTCCGTGCCGGACTTGCCGCCACCCCAGGGGCGGCCTGGGCGGCGGCACGGTTTTCGGGCGACCGCATCGTCGCTGGCGGCGGGGAGGAGGAACTGCTCGCTCCCTTGCCGCTGGCCGCGCTGCGCATCGAACCGGCGACCCGCGACAGCCTGGAAAGTGTGGGCCTGCGCACGGCCGGCGCCGTCATGGCGGCGCCGCGTGCGCCGCTCGCGCGCCGCTTTGGCGCCTCCCTGCTCTTGCGCCTCGACCAGGCGCTTGGCCGTATCGACGAGGCGGTGTCGCCGCGCCTTCCCGTCGCGCCGCTTTCGGTCGAACGCCATCTGGCCGAGCCGGTCACCCTGACCGAGGAGATCGAACGGCTTGTGGGCATGCTGGCGACGACCTTGAAGGCCGATCTCGAACGCCGCGGTGAAGGCGCCAGGACGCTGGCACTGCTGCTCTTTCGCGTCGACGGCGCCGTCAGCCGCATCGCACTCGGCACCTCGCGGCCGATGCGCGAACCCATGCTGATCCAGAAATTGTTCCATGAAAGGCTGACTGCGCTCGAGCAGGATATCGATGCCGGCTATGGCTTCGATCTCGTGCGGCTTTCCGTGCTGTCGGCCGCCGCTTTCGACGTGCAGCAGGCCGATCTGGCTGGCGAGGCAAGCGATGACGGAGCCGATATCTCTCTGTTCGCCGACCGTATCCGCGCCCGTCTCGGCGATGGCGCGGTTCTCCAACCAGTCGCCGTCGAAAGCCACCTGCCCGAACGCGCCGTCGCCACGATCCCCTTCACCGAAGCGCCACGACGGACCACGCCGCCGAAGAGGCCGGACAGGCAGGCGCCCAGGACCATCTTTCCGCCGGAACGGCCGATCCGGCTGTTCCGTGCGCCCGAACCGATAGAGGTGCCGGCGACCGAAATGCCCGAGGGGCCGCCGCTGAATTTCCGCTGGCGGCGCGCGCTCTACCGCGTCACGCGCGCCGAAGGCCCGGAGCGCATCGCCGCCGAATGGTGGCATGATGCATCGAGCGACGCGGCCGCATCGACCCGTGATTATTTCCGCATCGAGGATGCCGATGGCCGCCGCTACTGGCTCTACCGGCAAGGCCTTTATGGCGGCTCCCAAGCGCCGCCGCGCTGGTTCATGCATGGGGTGTTCGCATGAACGCGCTGACAGCGACCCCCTATGTCGAGTTCGGCATCCAGTCGAATTTCTCCTTCCTGCGCGGCGCCTCCAAGCCGGAGGAGCTGGTGGTCGTGGCCAAGCTTCTGGGATTCTCCGCGATCGGGCTCGCCGACCGCAACACGGTGGCTGGCGTCGTGCGCGCCTGGCAGCAGGCCAAGGTCGAAGGGCTTGCCTACCATCCCGGCTGCCGGCTGGTCTTTGGCGACGGCACGCCGGACATTCTCGCCTATCCCAGGGATCGCAAGGGCTGGGGGCACCTGTGCCGCATGCTGACGCAAGCCAATCTTCGCGACGAAAATGAAAAAGGCGCGACCCTCCTGCAACGCGGCGACCTGCTCGAATGGGGTGACCTCATGTCCCTGGCGGTCCTGCCTGATCTGACGGCGGGCGCGCAGGACAGTCTCCCTTTGCTTCGCCAGCTCAAGGATCGCTTCGGCACGAGCCTGCGGCTTGGCGTTTCACCTTGCTATGCGGGCAATGACCGTTTCCGGATCGAGCAGGCAGCGGCGATGGCGGAGATTGCCGGCATTCCGCTGATGGCGACCAACGACGTTCTCTACCACACGGCGGACCGGCGCCCGTTGCAGGATGTGCTGACCGCGATCCGCCTCAACACGCCCGTCGCCGAGGTGGGGCTGGAACTGGCCGCCAATGCCGAGCGCCACCTGAAACCGCCAATGGAGATGGCCCGGCTTTTCCGGCGCCATCCGCAGGCGTTGGCAGAGACCTTGCGGTTCGCGCGGGAGCTGACCTTCTCGCTCAGTGACCTCCAGTACAACTACCCGGACGAACCGACGGAATCGGGCCTCGGGCCACAGGCAGAGCTGGAAAGGCTGGCACGGGAGGGAGCGGTCAACCGCTATCCGGCAGGCGTGCCTGAATCGGTGACCAGGCGCATCGAGGAAGAGCTCGCTATGATCGAGCGCCTGAACTACGCCCGTTACTTCCTGACCGTCCACGACATCGTCAAGTTCGCCCGCAGCCAGGACATTCTCTGCCAGGGACGCGGTTCCGCCGCCAATTCCGTCGTCTGCTTCTGCATCGGCATCACCGAAGTGGGGCCGGAAAGAATCAATTCGCTTTTCGAACGTTTCATTTCCGAGGAAAGGAACGAGCCACCGGACATCGATGTCGATTTCGAGCATGAGAAGCGTGAAACCGTCATCAAGTACATCTACGAGAAATACAGCGGCAAGCGCACGGCGCTGGCTGCCGCCGTCATCAGCTATCGCGGCCGTTCGGCGCTGCGCGAAGTGTCGAAGGCAATGGGCCTGTCCGAGGATGTCAGGGGGTCTTTGTCTGGCTCGATCTGGGGTTGGTCGACCTCGGAGCTTGGCGAAAAGGAAGCCCGTGCCGGCGGCCTCGACCGGGCCGATCCCGTAGCGCGGCACATGATCGAACGCGCCAACGAGATCATGGGCTTTCCCCGCCATCTGTCGCAGCATGTCGGCGGCTTCGTCATCACCAGGGACCGGCTCGACGAGATCGTGCCCATCGTCAAGACGGCGATGGACCAGCGCAAGATGGTCGAATGGGACAAGGACGATCTCGACGCGGTGAAGATCCTCAAGGTCGACGTGCTGGCACTTGGCATGCTGACTTGCCTGAAGCGCGCCTTCAATCTGCTTGAGGATCACTATCCTGATGCGCGAGACAAATATGGCCGGCCCTATGTGCTGGCCACGCTCCCCCCGGAAGACAAGCACGTCTACGACATGATCTGCCGCGCCGATACGCTCGGCGTCTTCCAGATCGAATCCCGCGCCCAGATGTCGATGCTGCCGCGTCTCAGGCCACGCGAATTCTATGATCTCGTCATCGAGGTGGCGATCGTACGGCCGGGTCCGATCCAGGGCGACATGGTGCACCCCTATCTGCGTCGCCGGCAGAAGAAGGAAAAGGCCGAATACCCCAAGCCGGAGCTGGAAGAGATCCTCGGCAAGACGCTCGGCGTTCCCCTGTTCCAGGAGCAGGCGATGAAGATCGCCATCGTTGCCGGTGGCTTCAGGCCTGGCGAGGCCGATGAACTGCGCCGCGCCATGGCCACCTTCAAACGCACCGGCACCATCGGCAATTACCGCCAGCGCATGGTCGACGGCATGGTCTCACGCGGCTACGAGAAGGATTTCGCCGAGCGCTGTTTCAAGCAGATCGAGGGCTTTGGCGAATACGGCTTTCCCGAAAGCCATGCCGCGTCCTTCGCCCTGCTCGTCTATGCCTCCTGCTGGTTCAAGACCTTCTATCCCGACGTGTTCTGCGCCGCGATCCTGAACTCGCAGCCTATGGGATTCTACCAGCCGGCCCAACTGGTGCGCGACGCCAGCGACCACGGCGTCGAGATCCGTGACGTCGACGTCAATTTCTCCATCTGGGACTGCACCCTGGAAAAGGCGCCGTTCGATCGGTCTCGCATCCTTCCGCGCCATGCCGAAATGCGAGGTGTTATCGAGACCAGCCATGCGCTTCGGCTCGGCTTTCGGCAGATCAAGGGTCTGTCGAAGGACCGCATGGAGGCTTTCGTCACACGACGCGGTTCAGGCTACGAATCCGTCCGTGATGTCTGGCTGCGCTCCGGCCTCGACGTCGACGAGATCGAGCGACTGGCGCAGGCCGACGCCTTCCGTTCCATCGGCCTTGACCGCCGCGAGGCGCTATGGGCGGTGCGCGCGCTCGACCGCAAGAGTGCCGCCGAGACCCTGCCGCTGTTCGACCAGCCGTCAATCCGCCTGCGCGAGTTGGAGCCCGAGACGAAGCTGCCAAGGATGCCGCTCGGCGAGCATGTCATCCATGACTACCGCTCGCTTGGCCTGTCGCTGAAGGCGCATCCGGTGGCCTTCCTGCGCGAGCGGCTCGACCGGACCGGCGTCACGCCCAATGCGAACCTCCCATCAGTACGCGACGGCAGGCGCGTCTCGGTCGCCGGCCTCGTACTGGTGCGGCAGCGCCCCGGCAAGGGCAATGCGATCTTCCTGACGCTGGAAGACGACAAGGCCGTCGCCAATGTCATTTTCTGGGAGAGGACCTTTACGCGCTTTCGACCCATCGTCATGGGCGCGCGGTTCGTGAAGGTCACCGGGAAATTGCAGTCGGAGTCCGGAGTGATCCATATCGTCGCCGAGAAGATCGAGGATCTGACACCCTGGCTGACCGTGCTTCTGGAGAAGGTCGGCACCGCCGGGCAGGTAGGCCCGGATCGCTCAACCTCGCCGGCGTCACGCAACACGCCGATCCCGCACGATCTCGCAACGCTGTCCGAAGAGGCGGAAAGCGTCATGCCCAAGGGCCGGAATTTTCAGTAGGAGGGCCCATTCATCGTCCACGGCAACTTCCACGCCATGACGATGCCTGAAACGTCAGGACGGTCCACTCGAGCGCGGCGGCGACAGCACGTCCTCCGCCGAAAGCACCCGCGCTTCCGAGGGCAGCATGATCGGGATGCCGTCGCGCACCGGATAGGCGATCTTGGCGACCCTCGAGACCAACTCGCCACGCTCCGGATCCCAGGTCAGGGGTCCCTTTGTCAGCGGACAGGCCAGCAATTCCAGCATCCTGGGATCGACATTGGCCTTCTTACCGTCACGTCCGTCCGCCGCCATCTGTCTCTCTTTATCGGTCAACCGCGGGCCCAGGGTAACCCAGCCTGGATATAGGCACATGCTATTGCAGGCTCGAGCCGAAATCCTCATTCTCGCGCGCCAGCGCCATTTCGGTGATGGCGATCAGCGTCTCGGCGCGCGTCTTCAGGTCGGGCGCCTCAAGCAGCGCCTGTTTTTCGGCCGGCCCATAGGGCGCCATCATCGACAGCGCGTTGACCAGCATGGCATTTTCGGCGCGGCTGACGCTTTCCCAGTCGGCTTCCAGGTCATTGGCCTGCAGATAGGCCCGAAACGCCTTGAGCAGCGCCGGCCGGTCCACCTCCGTCGCCGCCGGATCGTCGCCGAGGTCGGTGAGGAAGGGCGCAATCCGGCACTGGCGAAACGGCGTCTTCACGGCAAGTTCGTGCGCGATCCGGAACCGGCACACGCCCTGCAGCGAAATGAGGTAGCGGCCATCGCCGCTCTCGGCCATGGAAATGATGCGCCCGGCACAGCCGACATTGCAGAGCTCCGGCTCGCCGTCTTCGCGCAAGGCGCCGTCCAGGCTCGGCTGTATGATGCCTATCAGCCGCGGCCCGGCGATGGCCTCGTCGACCATCTGCAGATAGCGCGGCTCGAATATGTTGAGCGGTATGCGGCCACCCGGCAGCAAGAGCGCCCCTGTGAGCGGAAAGATCGGGATCGTTGACGGCAAATCCGTACCGAGCCGGTAATGCGCGTTTCCCGCTTGCACCACTATCCTCCGCTTGCTTCCCCAGAAGCCGCCAAATCCAAAATTTCGCCGATCGCTACCGGAAAGGCGCTGGCTGTTCACCTGGCTGTTCACAATGAACAGAACACCGATCAGTCAGACCCGATCCGGCTTCTAATCTGGCGCGCCCGGCGCCGGGCGCAAGGCCACCGGGCAAAAACAACCGTAAACCGGCTCAGGAAAACAGCAGGGACGACAATTTGCGCCTTGCCGCCAGCGTCGCCTCATCGGTCATGCCCCAGGCCTCGAAGAACTGCAGCAATTGGGTCTTGGCGCCATCGTCGTTCCAGCCGCGATCCGCCTTGATGATCGCCAGCAGATTGTCGGCCGCCGCCGTGCGATCTCCATGGGCATTCTGGATCATGGCGAGGTCGAACCGCGCTTGATGGTCCCCGGGATTGTCCGCAAGACGCCGCTCGAATTCAGCCGGATTGCCAAGCGAGGCCGCCTGCGCCGCAAGCGCCATCTTGGCACGCAGGGCGGCAAGTGCCGGCGCGTCCTTCTTGGCCTCCGGCGCTGTCGCCAGCAATGACTCGGCACCCTCGATGTCGCCGGCCTCGAAGAGCAGATCGCCCAGGCCGGCGATCGCCTCGATCGTGTCCGGCGCCTGCGCCAGGATGGCGTCATAAATGTCGGCCGCTGTCTGCGCGTCTCCGGCGGTGCGGGCCTCGGCGGCCGCGGCCAGGGCGTCGGCCACTTGCGGCGCGCCATTGCCCTTGCCGCCGACCTTGTTGATGAATTCGTTGATCTGGCTCTCGGGAATGGCGCCCATGAAGCCGTCGACAGGCTGGCCGTCCTTGAAGGCGATGACCGCTGGGATCGACTGGATGCCGAGCTGGCCGGCGATCGACGGATGGTCGTCGATGTTCATCTTGACCAGCTTGACCTTGCCGCCGGCGGCCTTGACCGCCTTTTCCAGTTGGGGCGTCAGCTGCTTGCAGGGGCCGCACCAGGGTGCCCAGAAATCGACCAGCACCGGCTGGCGGCGCGATTCCTGGATGACATCGGCCGCGAACGCCGCTGTCGTCGTGTCCTTGATGACGGCGGCCGGCGGTGCGTCGCCAAGCACGACCTTGGCGCGGGGAGCCTCGGCTCCGCCATACTGAACGGTGGTGGAATACTGGCCGCCGCTGCTGCCAAATGGACCACCAAACTGATTGTTGTCACTCATCTCGTCACCCTTTCGGTCGCGCCACCGGCCAATGGATCGGCGCAACGTCCCTCACTGGAAGCCAGTTTTTCCGCCGTCCCGGTTTTCCACCACCCGGGTTTTCCACCACCATGTGGCGATCACGCCGAGACTTTCAAGATAGCAGCATCATGTCCTGTTGCCTTGACGAATTTGAGAAGGTCGTCAGCGCCAATCGATGTCGTCGCCTCATTGGTCAGCGGATGCGCGTTGATGACCGAATGCGCCATCAACTCCTCATCGAGGACGAGTTTCACCCTGTGGCCGGTGTCGTTGATCACACCAAACACAGTCACCGCCCCCGGCATGACGCCGAGCAGTTCCATCAGCATCTCCGGCTTGCCGAAGGACACTTTTCCCGATGCGCCGATCAGATGATGGATCTGCTTGAGGTCGACCACCGCATCCTCGCCGACGGTGACAAGAAAGAAATTGTCCTTCTTGTCCTTCAGGAACAGGTTCTTGGTGTGGCCGCCGGCGATCTCGCCGCGCAGCGCCTGCGAATCAGCGACCGTGAACAGGGGCGGATGGCGAATCGTCGAAACGGCGATGCCAAGTTCGGCGAGGAAGGCAAAAAGCTCGGCTTCGGTCTTCGGCATCGTTCCGCTTCCATGTCACGGTTTTATCAACAGCGGCGCATGGTCTGCTCCAGGCGCATGCGCTACCGCCGTTTACGGCCAATGAGGCTGTCGAGACAAGACCGTTAGCCAGCGGCGCTGCGATTGCGCCCGGGCGAGACCACGCGGGAGCCTGTTTGCCAGGTTTGCACAGGCTGAAAAAGCATGCGATTTCCCTGTTGCAATCGCCGCGCTCTTCAGCCATATAGGCCCGGCTTGCGGCGGAAACGTCGTGTGAGCGGGTGTAGCTCAGGGGTAGAGCACAACCTTGCCAAGGTTGGGGTCGAGCGTTCGAATCGCTTCACCCGCTCCAGTTTCCTCCGGGAAACCAAGTGTCGAAAAGCCGCGGTCCGCCGCGGCTTTTTCGTTTCTGGGGCCAACATTCCAGTTTCTCATCCTCCTCGCAGCACCGTCCTGCAAACCGTCAGGGCCGACTGAAGCGCGGTTTCGCTGTCGACGGTGCACAGGCTGAGGCGCGCGATGGTCTGCCGGCCGCCGGGGTCCGCCGACATTTCGGAACTGGGCAGGACCGCAACGCCCTGTTGCAGCATGTGGGCGCTGAACTGTTCGGCGCGCCAGGGTTCGGGCAGTTTCAAAAGCAGATGCAAGGCCGCGTCATGCGTGACGATGTCGAATTCGCCCAGCATCCGCCGGGCGATATCCTGCCGTCGCCGCGTCACCGCCCGCTGCCGCTCGCAGAGCCTGCCGGCGGTGCCGTCTAGTATCCAGTTCGCCGCGATCTGGCCAAGCAGGGGTGAGGTCATCCAGGTCGACACCCGGATGGCGTTCAGCGCGTCGGCCCGCAGCGAGGCCGGCATCAGCAGGAAACCGATGCGCAGGCCGGGTGCCACGGATTTTGACAGGCTGGTGCAGAAGCAGGTGCGTTCCGGCGCCATCGCGGCCAGTGGTACGGGCCGGTCCGGCTGCCGCAGAAGCGGCCCGTAGACATCGTCCTCGATGAGGATGAAGCCGAAGCGCCGGGCGATCTCGACGATCTGCTTACGCCGTTCCACGGGCATGATCGCCAGGGTCGGGTTCTGCAGGTTGGGCACCACGACCAGCGCGCGCGGACGTTCGCGCTTCACCATGCCTTCCAGCGCATCCGGGCGCAGGCCGCCGGCGTCGAGCGGAACCGCGCCGATGCGCAGGCCCAGGGCGCGGCAGGCGCCGATGATGGCGGGCGAGGTCAGCTCTTCCAGCAGCACGAGATCGCCGGGGCGCGCCACGGCCAGCAGCGACACGAACACGCCGTGGATGGCGCCCGACGTGATGAGAAGCCGCTCCGGCGCGGTCTCGACGCCCAGATTTCTCACCCAGGCGGCACCCCCTGCCAGATGGCTGGGGTGCGCGCTGTTGGGATGATAGCGCAGCAGATCGGCCGAATAGGGCAGGGAGCCAAGCGTTTCGAATGCAAGCCGAAGCTCATCGTTCGAGGCCGAGGGAAACGGAAAGTTCGAGCTCATGTCGAGCGCATCGACACCGCCCGATTTCGGCCACGGCATGCGTTCGGGCACCGAGAGCATGCGCACGAAGGTTCCCCGGCCGACCTCGCCGGCCACGATCCCCATCTCGGCGGCAAGATCATAGGCTTTCGAAACCGTGGAGAGGTTCATACCCAGTCGCGCCGCGAGAGCCCGGCGCGGCGGCAGCCTGGTTCCCGGCAACAGAGTTCCCGATCGCGCCGCCTCCGCGATCGCATGGGCCAGGGCGACATATTTGGGGCCGGAAGCCGCAGGAATTTCTGGTGTCCACATTGAGCGCCACACAATTTGGTGAGGAGTCACTCAATCATTATCATTGTCTGGTAGGTTGGAGAACCTTTACGTTCCGATGACGAAAAGGAGATGGGAATGCGTAGGCTTGGCCTGATTGGCGGAATGAGTTGGCAGAGCACGGCCATCTACTATCGCCATCTGAACACCATCGCGCACGAGCGATTGGGCGGCCTGCATTCGGCTGACATCATCCTGCGCTCGCTGGATTTCGCCGATATCGCGGAAAAGCAGCACAAGGACGATTGGGACGGCGCGGCCGAAATGCTGGTCGCGGCCGCGCGCGACCTGGAACGCGGAGGCGCGGAGGCTCTGGTGCTGTGCACCAACACGATGCATCTTCTGGCCGACCGCATCGAGGCCGCGTGTTCCATTCCGCTGATCCACATCGCCGATGCCACGGCCGATGCGATCAGGCGGACGCACTCCACCGCACCGGCGCTGCTCGCCACCCGTTTCACCATGGAACGCGCCTTCTATCGCGAGCGGCTCATCGAGAAGCAGGGCATCGCCACCATCGTCCCCGACGAGGCTGGCCGGGCGACCGTGCACAGGATAATCTACGAGGAACTCTGCGAGGGTGTTGTCACCGCCAGCTCCAAACAGGCATATCTCGACGAAGTGACGCGTTTGCAGGCTCGCGGCGCCGATGGCGTGATCCTCGGATGCACCGAGATCACCATGCTGATCGGGCAGGACGATTTCGATATCCCGGTTTTCGATACGACCTGGATCCACGCCAAGGCGGCGATGGATTTCGCGCTGGGCGAGAAGAGTTGAACAACATCAGAAAGGAATACGTACGATGAAAAGCGGATTGAGCAGGCTGAGCTACGGGTTCCTGGCGGCCGCACTGTGGACCGTGGCCCCGACGACGCAGGCGCTCTCGGCGACGGCATTCGAGACGGCCAAGCAGACGGGCACCGTCACCGTCGGCCTCGCCAACGAAAAACCCTACGCCTATATCGAAACCGACGGCAAGGTCACCGGCGCCATCGTCGAGGTGCTGCGCGCCGCGCTCGAGCCGCTGGGCATCACCAAGATCGAAGCCAACGTCAACGAATTCTCGGCGCTGGTTCCCGGCGTCATGGCCGGCCGCTTCGACATCATCGGCGCCGGCATGTATGTCACGCCCAAGCGCTGCGAAAGCATCGCCTTCACCAATCCGCTGACGCAGATCGCAACGGTGCTGGCCACCCATGCCGGCAACCCCGGCAACATCCATTCGCTCGACGACATCGCCAAGTCGTCGACCCTGAAGGTGGGCAGCCAGCTCGGCACCGCGCAGGTGGACGATCTGCACCGCGCCGGCATACCCGATGACCGGATCGTGCTGTTCTCGCGCGATACCGAGGGCTTCTCCGGGCTGCAGGCCGGGCGCGTCGACGCCATCTACTATCCGGCGCTCGAAATCAGCGAACTGATCGCCAAGTCCGGCGCCAAGGATGTCGAGCGCGTCGAGCCGTTCACCATTGCCAAGGGAACGGACGGCAAGCCCTTGCTCAACTTCCAGTCGCTTGGCCTGCGCAAGGAAGACACCGATTTTATCGAGGCGCTCAACAAGCAGATCGCCGCCTTGCGCGCTTCGGGCAAGCTCGCCGAAATCCTCAAGCCGTTCGGCTTCAGCGCACAGGACTTGCCTGCTGACGGCGTCACCGCCGCCGGCATCTGCTCGGGCTCGTAACACCGGTGACGGACAGCTTCGCCAGGCTGGCCGAACTCATGCCCCTTCTGTTGCAAGGGGCATGGGCGACCTTGCGGATATCGGCCATGTCGCTGGTCGCGGCCATGGCCGTCGCCTTCCTAGTCGGCATGGCCCGGCTGTCTGGCCTGCGGCCGCTGCGCATCGGCGCCGTCATCTTCGTCGAGTTCTTCCGCGGCACCTCGCTCCTGGTGCAGCTGTTCTTCCTCTATTTCATCCTGCCGCTCTACCATGTCCGGCTCGGCGCCGAGACGACCGCGGTGCTCGGGATCGGCCTCAATCTCGGCGCCTACGGCTCGGAGATCGTCCGCTCGGCCATTGCCAGCATCGGCATCGGCCAGTACGAGGCGGCACGCAGCCTGTCGCTGCCCCGCTGGATCACCTTCTCGAAGATCATTTTCCCGCAGGCGATGCTGATCATGCTGCCGAGCTTCGGCAACCTTGCCATCGAGATCGTCAAGGCCACCGCGCTCGTCTCGCTCATCACCATCACCGAACTGACCCAGACCGGCCACAATCTGATCAACGCCACCGGCGACACATCGCTGGTCTGGCTGATCATCCTGGTGATGTATCTCGTCATAAACACGCCGTTGAACCTTCTCGTGGCCTGGGCGGAAAGACGCGCCGGCCGCTTCAAGCAGGGGAAATCGCGTGTCGTTTGATTTCGGCTTCGCGCTCAGCATCCTGCCGGTTCTCCTGCAAGGCGCCGTCCTGACAATATTGGCGACCATCGGCGGGTTTGCAGGCGCGCTGGTTGGCGGCGCCGTCGTCGCGACCATGCAGCGCTCCGACATCAAGGCGCTGCGTCTCCTGGCGATCGGCTTCGTCTATGTGATCCGCAACACGCCGCTGCTGGTGCAGCTCTATTTCGTCTTCTACGTGCTGCCGTCCTTCGGCATCACCATCGGCGCGCTTTCGGCCGGCATTCTCGGCCTCTCCCTGCATTATTCCGCCTTCATCGCCGAAGTCTATCGCGCCGGCATCGGCGCCGTGCCCGTGGGCCAGTTCGAGGCCGCCGATGCGCTTGGCCTCGGCACCATCCAGAAATGGGCGCTGGTCATCGCGCCACAGGCGCTCAAGCCGATCCTCCCGGTGCTGGGAAACTATTTGATCGGCATGTTCAAGGAGACGCCGATCCTGGCGACCATCACCGTCATCGAACTGTTTGGCGCAGCGCAGGATGTGGCGGGCAAAACCTATCGCTACAATGAACCCTATACGCTGGTGGCGCTGATCTTCCTCGCCATCAGTATCCCCTGTTCGCTGCTCGTCAGGCGGCTGGATAGCACCCGCAAGGGTGGGTAGAGGCATGAAGACCGTCGCGTCGGCGGCGTCGGAAAGGAACACCATGACAGGCTTTGTGGACCGTGAACGCGCAACCCGGCTGATGGAGCGCGCAGGGATCGAGGCGCTGGTGCTTTGCGAGCCCGAGGCCTTTCAATATGCCACCGGAACATGGATCGGCGCGGCCGGTCTGTTTCGGCGGGCAGGGGCGGGATTCGTCGTCATTCCCAGGACAGGCGATCTGCCGATCGGCGTGGTCGCCGCCGATTTCTACGCCGCGCAACTGCGGGCGGCATCCCCGGACGCTGTCGTCCACACCCACCCGATCTGGATCGAAGCAGCGCCTTTCGAGGCCTCGACATCCGGGCATTCGCTGGGAGAGCGCATCGAGGCCGGGCTGATCTCGCTTGGTCGCGGGCCGGACTTTTTCCGGCCCGGCACGTTCGAGCTGGCCAACTCGGCCGTTCAGCTCAAGCGCATCCTCGGCGAATTCGGGCTCGACCGGGCGACGATCGGCATTGATCTGGATTTCGTGTCCGCCACCGATTTTTCCGCGCTGCAGGCGATGTTGCCGGACTGCTTGATGGTCAACGGCTCGCCGGTCCTCGACAGGCTGCGCGCCATCAAGTCACAGCGAGAAATCGACCTTCTCCAGCAAGGTATCGTGCTGTCCGAGGCTGGCCTGGTAAGACTGCGGGAACGCGCCGCGCCCGGTATGCGCCAGTCGGACCTCATTGCCCTCTACCGTGAAGGCGTCGCTGGCGCGGCGGCGGGGTCATCCCTCCAGGCGTCGACGGCGGAGTATGTCACGCTCGGTGCCCGCGCCAAGAACGCCGACGCGGTCGCCGAGACCGGCGATCCGCTGAAGTGCGACATGGTCTGCACGGTCGCCGGCTACGCCGCCGACATGTCGCGCAACTTCGTCTTCGGTCCGCCTTCCGCCGACCAGGCCGAATTGCACGCCATCGCCGAACGGGCCTTCGAGGACGGGCTGGCGCAGCTGATGCCCGGCAAGCCGATCTCGGGCGTGCATCGCGCCGCCACCGAAAGCCTTGCGCGGCAAGGGCTGCGTTCCTACCGCCGTGGTCATTTCGGCCACGGCGTCGGCCAGTCGGTATTTTCCGAGCAATGGCCGTACATCGCCGCCGACTGCGATGCCGGGATCGAGGCCGGCATGGTGCTGGCCTACGAAATCCCCCTCTACATCGATGGCCTCGCCAGCTTCAACCTCGAGGACCAGTTTCTGATCACGGCGGACGGCCCGGTCTCGATGAACCGGCTGCCGAGGCGGCTGGAGGTTATCGGGTAGCAAGTCCACTCAGTTTCGGCTCATTTCTCCCTATTCACGGGGATAAATACTGGCAGGGCAATGAAGGGGCGGCGCTGACGTCGCCCGTCCTCCCAGCACAATGCCGGTGATATCCCGCGAAGCCTATCGCTGCGCCAGCCGGCTGCTCTCAATCGCTATGCCCAGCAGTGCCTGGCGCGCCAGCGCTATCGCAAGATCGGGACGCCGGCGGGTCTGCAGAACAGCTGTCTGCAGGCGGCCCAAAGCCCGGCCCAAGGCATCGCTGTTCCAGCGCTCGAGCGCCTTTTCCACCAGCTTTCGGCGCGCGAAGAAGACCGGCGGGCGGGCCGCGGCGACGACCGACCCCGCGTTGCGTCCGCTTGAATCCATCTGGCCGCGCATGGCCTGGATCGACTGCAATTGCCGCATCGCCGATGAGAGCACCAGAAAGGGGTGTCCGCCGGACTGACAATGGCGGGTGAAGGCACTGTCGAAGTCGCCGATCTTGCCTTCGAGCAGCGCATCGACCGCGTCGTCGAAGGAAAGACCGGAGACGTCGCCCGACGTCGCCTTGACGTCATCAATGCCGATCTCCTTCTGGCCGTTCGCGTAAAGCACGAGCTTCTCGATCTCGCCACGCGAAGCCAGCCGGTCGCCACCGAGATTGCGGCGCAGCGCCTGCCGGGCTTCGAGCGTCATCGACATGCCCGCCTTCTGCAACTCGCCGTCGATCACGGTATCGATGTCCCTGGCTTCGTCGGCGTAGCAAGGCAAGGCCATGGCATTGTCGGCCGCCTCGACGACAGAGCGCAACCCGACGCCTTTCTTGAGATCACCGGCCTCGATCAGGATGATGGCGTCTCGCGGTGGCTCGGCGGTGAGCGCCTTGACGTCCTCGGCAAGCGCTTTCTGTCCCGTGGCATTGCGCACCCAGAGCAGGCGCCGGTCCGAAAACATCGGCACGGTCCGGGCTTCGTCGAGCAGGCGGCCCTGGTCCTGGTCGACTTCGGACCCCTCCAGCCTGACCACCGAGAAAGGATCATCGAGCGGCAGGCCGGTATTGGCGGCGAAAGCCTTGGCGCGCTCGGCGACCAGCCCGCGATCTGGGCCATAGAGCAGGACAATCGAAATGCGCGAGTCCGGGCGCGCCAGCCATGAATCGACCTCGAATGCTTTCTTCTGTGCCATCCCGGCTGACTAGCACGTGGCGAGCGCGGGGTGAACAAAGTCGATTGCGCAAAGTGACGTCCATGGGCTGCGTTGCACCTTCACCTGGCGCGACCTACCTGAATTGCATGCTGTTGCGGCGGATCAGGCAAATCATTCGCCAAATTGCGCGCGGGCTCGGAAGTTAGACAAGAAATTTCGCCGACATATCGTCATGTTGCCTGCGGCGCGGATGTGCGAATATCCCGCCGGGCAACCTTGGAGGAGAAAGGTCATGGCCGACGCTGGACTATTGCGGTTTCATGTTCCGGAACCGGAAGTCCGGCCGGGCGGGACGCCCGACTTTTCCAATGTGACCATCCCCAAGGCCGGTTCGGTGCCGCGCCCCGAGATCGACGTCGATCCGCGCACCATACGCGACATGGCCTTCTCGATCATCCGCGTGTTGAACCGCGGCGGCGAAGCGGTCGGTCCCTGGGCGGGATTGCTTTCCCAGGATGAGCTGCTGGCGGGCTTGCGCCATATGATGACGTTGCGCACCTTCGACGCGCGCATGCAGATGGCGCAGCGGCAGGGCAAGACGTCATTCTACATGCAGCATCTGGGCGAGGAGGCGGTGAGCTGCGCCTTCCGCAAGGCGCTCGCCCCCGGCGACATGAATTTCCCCACCTACCGGCAGGCCGGCCTGCTGATAGCGGACGGCTATCCGATGGTCACCATGATGAACCAGATCTATTCCAACGAGGCCGACCCGCTGAAGGGGCGGCAGCTGCCGATCATGTATTCGTCGAAGGAGCATGGCTTCTTCTCGATCTCCGGCAATCTGGCGACGCAATATATCCAGGCTGTCGGCTGGGCGATGGCCTCGGCGATCTCGAACGATTCCAAGATCGCCGCCGCGTGGATCGGCGACGGCTCGACCGCCGAGTCCGATTTCCATTCGGCGCTCGTGTTCGCCTCCACCTACAAGGCGCCGGTCGTGCTCAATGTCGTCAACAACCAGTGGGCGATCTCGACCTTTCAGGGGATCGCGCGCGGCGGCTCGGGCACTTTCGCGGCGCGCGGCCTCGGCTTCGGCATTCCGTCGCTGCGCGTCGACGGCAACGACTATCTCGCCGTTCATGCGGTGGCTAAATGGGCTGCCGAGCGAGCCCGCGGCAATCTCGGGCCGACACTCATAGAATATGTCACCTATCGCGCCGGCGCGCATTCGAGCTCGGACGATCCCTCGGCCTACCGGCCGAAAACCGAATCCGACGCCTGGCCGCTCGGCGACCCCATCGTCAGGCTGAAGAACCATCTCATCCTGCAAGGTGCGTGGTCGGATGAGCGTCACGCACAGGCCGAGGCGGAAATCCTCGACGAGGTGATCACCGCGCAGAAGGAAGCCGAAAGCCACGGCACGCTGCATGCCGGCGGCAAGCCATCGACGCGCGACATGTTCGAAGGCCTCTATGCCGAGATGCCGCCGCATCTCAGACGCCAGCGCCAGCAGGCAGGGGTCTGAACCATGCCGAGACGGACCATGATCGAGGCGATCCGCGACGCCATGGATGTGTCGATGGAGCGCGACAACAAGGTCGTCGTGTTCGGCGAGGATGTCGGCTTCTTCGGCGGCGTCTTCCGTTGCACGCAGGGGCTTCAGGCGAAGTATGGCAAGAGCCGGTGCTTCGACGCGCCGATCAATGAATCCGGCATTGTCGGCTCGGCCATCGGCATGGCCGCCTATGGATTGAAGCCGTGCGTGGAAATTCAGTTTGCCGACTACATGTACCCGGCCTACGACCAGTTGACCCAGGAAGCGGCCCGGCTGCGCTATCGTTCGAACGGCGATTTCACCTGCCCGATCGTGGTTCGGATGCCGACCGGCGGCGGCATTTTCGGCGGCCAGACCCATAGCCAGAGCCCGGAGGCGCTGTTCACCCACGTGTCCGGGCTGAAGACCGTGGTGCCGTCCAATCCGCATGACGCCAAGGGCCTGCTGATCGCGGCGATCGAGGATCCCGATCCGGTGATCTTCCTTGAGCCGAAGCGGCTCTACAACGGTCCCTTCGACGGCCATCACGACCGGCCGGTGACGCCATGGTCGAAGCATGAGCTTGGCGAGGTCGCCGATGGCCACTACACCGTACCGCTCGGCAAGGCCGCGATCCGTCGGGCTGGCTCCGCCGTCACCGTGCTGGCCTACGGCACCATGGTCTATGTCGCGCAGGCGGCGGTCGAGGAGACCGGCATCGATGCCGAGATCATCGACCTGAGGACGCTACTGCCGCTCGACCTCGACACCATCGTGGCCTCGGTCAAGAAGACCGGGCGCTGCGTGATCGTGCATGAAGCCACGCTGACGTCCGGCTTCGGGGCCGAGCTGTCGGCGCTGGTGCAGGAAAACTGCTTCTACCATCTGGAGGCACCGGTGGCGCGTGTCGCCGGCTGGGACACGCCCTATCCGCATGCCCAGGAGTGGGACTATTTTCCCGGTCCCGCCCGCGTCGGGCGTGCCCTCATTGAAACACTGGAAGCGTAGAGTGGGGGAGGCCTGAGATGGGCGAACACATCATCAAGCTGCCCGATGTCGGTGAAGGCGTCGCCGAGGCCGAGCTCGTCGAATGGCATGTGAAGGTCGGCGACATCGTCCGGGAGGACACCATGCTTGCCGCTGTCATGACCGACAAGGCGACGGTCGAAATCCCGTCACCCGTCGATGGCGAAATCCTGTGGCTTGGCGCCGAGATCGGCGACACGGTGGCGATCGGCTCTCCCATCGTGCGGCTGAAGGTGGCGGGCGATGGCAATGTGAAGTCGCGGGCCGGCGAAGTGGAGGCCGTGGCCGCCGAACCTCCAGCGAAACTTCCGACGCCAAAGCCCGACGCTGTCGCACCACCGGCCAAGACCTCGCCAAAGGTCGACACGGCAGGGGCGAAGCCTGTCGCGGCCGTATCGAAAAGCCCCCAGCAGCCGTCAGTCTCGGGCGCGCCGCGCGCGGAAAGCGAGAAGCCGCTGGCATCGCCGGCCGTTCGTTTGCGAGCGAAGGAGGCCGGTATCGATCTCAGGCAGGTTGCGGGAACCGGCCCCGCTGGGCGCATAGGTCACGAGGACATCGAGGCTTTCCTGACACGCGGGCCGCGGCAGGCCGCGAAGACATCCGGCCTCGCCCGCAATGACGCGATAGAGGACATCAAGGTGGTCGGACTCCGGCGCAAGATCGCCGAGAAGATGACGCTGTCCAAGTCGCGCATCCCGCACATCACCTATGTCGAGGAGATCGACGTCACCGCGCTGGAGGATCTGCGCGCCGCGCTCAACAAGGAAAAGCGCGCCGATCGACCCAAGCTGACGCTGCTGCCGTTCCTGATGCGGGCGATGGTCAAGGCGATCGCCGACCAGCCCAGCCTAAATTCGCTGTTCGACGACGAGGCCGGCATCATCCATCAGCATGGCGGCATCCATATCGGCATCGCCGCGCAGACCCCCTCGGGTCTGGTGGTGCCCGTCGTCAAGCATGCCGAGGCCCGCGACATCTGGGACTGCGGCGCCGAGGTCATCAGGTTGGCCGAGGCGGCCAAGTCCGGAACTGCGACACGTGACGAGTTGTCGGGATCGACCATCACCATCACCTCGCTCGGCGCCATGGGCGGCGTGGCGACCACGCCGGTGATCAATCATCCGGAAGTGGCGATCATCGGTGTCAACAAGATGATGGTGCGGCCGTTGTGGGACGGCACTCGGTTCATTCCGCGAAAGATGATGAACCTGTCCTCCAGCTTCGACCATCGCGTCATCGACGGCTGGGACGCCGCCGTGTTCATCCAGCGCATCAAGACGCTGCTGGAAACGCCAGCGCTGATCTTCGTGGATTGACGGGGATGCCATGGGTCCTCAGCGTGCTCCCCACCTTAAGCGCCGCGCCGCCCCTCATTGCCCTGCCGGGCATTTCTCCCCGTATAGTGACGGGGAGAAAGACGCTGTCGTTGATGATTTCGCCAATTACCAACGTAGCGGAATAGCCGCCGAGATCGCTGCCGGGGCCGGCAGGCGGATGAGGGGCAGCGCGGGGCTGCATCGGATAGTGTCACAGGCGATTGACCCCAAGAAGAGCGTGCCAAGATGAAGGAAATCTCCTGCAAGCTGCTCGTCATCGGCGCCGGTCCAGGCGGCTATGTCTGCGCCATCCGCGCCGGCCAGCTCGGCGTCGACACGGTGATCGTCGAGGCCGGCAAGCCTGGCGGCACCTGTCTCAATGTCGGCTGCATTCCGTCGAAAGCGCTGATCCATGCCGCCGAGGAGTTCGAGAAGGTGTCGCACATGGCCGGCGGCAAGAGCCCGCTCGGCATTTCGATCGCTTCGGCCACGCTCGATCTAGCCAGGACGATCGCCTGGAAGGACGGCATTGTTAGCCGGTTGAATAGCGGCGTCTCCGGTCTGCTCAAGAAGGCCAAGGTCAAGATCGTCCAGGGCTGGGCGACGTTTCGCGACGGCAAGACCGTTGAGGTCGAGACCGAGACCGGCGTGCAGGTGATCCGCGCCGAAACGATCGTCATCGCCACCGGATCGGCGCCGGTCGAGCTGCCCTTCCTGCCCTTCGGCGGGTCGGTCATTTCGTCCACCGAAGCGCTGGCGCTGAGCGCAGTGCCAAAGAAGCTCGCGGTGGTCGGTGGCGGCTATATCGGCCTGGAACTCGGCGTCGCCTTCGCGAAAATGGGTGCCAAGGTGACCGTCGTCGAGGCCCTGCCGCGCGTACTGGCACAGTATGACGCGGAGTTGACCCGGCCCGTCGTCAAGCGACTGGCCGAACTCGGCGTCGAGGTGATGACGGGCGCAAAGGCCAAGGGGCTGTCGACCCAGGGACAGGCGGGCAAGGGTGACGCGCTACTGGTCGAAACATCGGACGGCAAGAACGTCAAGGTCGCGGCCGACAAGATCCTGGTAACGGTCGGGCGCAAGCCGGTGACCGAAGGCTGGGGGCTCGACCAGATCGATCTCAACATGGCCGGGAAATTCATCCGCATCGACGACCAATGCCGCACCTCGATGCGCGGCATCTTCGCCATTGGCGATGTCACCGGCGAGCCGATGCTGGCGCACCGGGCGATGGCGCAAGGCGAAATGATTGCCGAGATCGTCGCCGGCCACAAGCGCAACTGGGACAAGCGGGCTATCCCGGCCGTGTGTTTCACAGACCCGGAGTTGCTGACGGCGGGCCTGTCGCCGGAAGAGGCCAGGGCGCTGGGCGAGGTCAAGATCGGCATGTTCCCCTTCGCCGCCAATGGCCGGGCGATGACGAAGCTTGGAGAGGATGGTTTTGTCAGGGTTGTCGCGCGCGCCGACAATCATCTGGTGCTGGGCATCCAGGCGGTCGGCCAGGGCGTGTCGGAGCTGTCGGCGGCTTTTGGTCTGGCGCTGGAGATGGGTGCGCGGCTGGAAGACATTGCCGGCACCATCCACGCGCACCCGACGCAAGGCGAAGGGTTCCAGGAAGCGGCGCTGAAGGCGCTTGGGCACGCGCTGCATATTTGAGGCGGCGCCCCCGTGATCTCCCCCCTTGAGGGGAGATGGCCGGCAGGCCAGAAGGGGTCGGCTCGACTGGATGCGACCTCCTTGCAGCGAACAGGGGCTGGCGCTTCACGCGCGGCGACCCCCTCTGTCGCCTTCGGCGACATCTCCCCCTCGAGGGGTGAGACCAGGCGCCTCAGCTCGCCAGCCGCGTCACCATCTCGTGCTGCGCGTAGGCGCGGCCGAAGCGGTTGGCGAGGAAGGCATCCAGCGCGATGTCTTCCTGCCTGACGAAGCCGGTCGCCGGCAGGCTACCGTCCGCCAGCATGTCGAGCACGGCGCAGATGCCGGACGCCGTGGTGATCTGGATGGCGCTGCGCACCGTCTGGCCGACGCGCCTCGAGTAAATCTTGTTGGCGTAGGTTTCCTGCAGCAGGCGGCCGTTCTTGCGGCCCGACACGGTGACGAAGACGATGACCACGTCCTGCAGCGTTGCCGGCAGGGAGCTTTCAAAAATGTCCTTCAGCACGTCGCGGCGGTGACGCAGGCCGAGATCGTTGAGCAGCGCCTTCATGATCGCGGCGTGGCCGGGATAGCGGATGGTACGGTAGTTCAGGGTGCGCACCTTGCCCTTCAGCGTCTCGGCCAGCGTGCCCAGCCCGCCGGAGGTGTTGAACGCTTCATAGGTGACGCCGTCGAGCGAGAACTCCTCGCGCTCTTCCAGCGGCGGAACTTCGACCAGTTCGCCTTCGACAATGGCCTCGCAGGGTTCGCAATATTCGTTGATGACGCCGTCGGTGCTCCAGGTCAGATTGTAGTTCAGCGCATTGGACGGGTATTGCGGCAGGGCGCCAACGCGCATGCGCACGCTTTCCAGCGTGTCGAAACGGCTGGCGAGGTCGTTGGCGACGATCGAGATGAAGCCTGGCGCCAGTCCGCATTGCGGAATGAAGGCGCTCTTGCCCGAGCGTGCCAGTTCCTTGACCCGCCTGGTGCTGACGACGTCCTCCGTCAGGTCGAGATAGTGCACGCCGGCACTTGCCGCCGCCTCGGCGATGCGCGTCGTCAGATGGAAGGGGGCGGCGCTGAGCACCGCGAATTTGCCGGCGAGCGCCGCTTCGAGAACGCCGGGCGCCTCGATGTCGAGCTCGAGCGTCGCGACGGTCGCCGGCAGTTCCGCGGAGCCAAGCTGGGCCGCCGAGCGATCGACTAGGGTGACATGATAGTCGCCGGTCTCGGCGAGCATCTCGGCGATGGTCGAACCGATCTTACCGGCGCCTACGACAACAATTTTGTTCATGATCGATCCCTCGCTCGAATGTTGATTTGATACTTTTGTTTCAGGCAATGCCGTTGTCCCAAAAACGCTGCGCGCCTTTGGGTGACATGGCCGAGGATCGCAGCTTGCCTGTCGAAAGGAAGCGTGGAATTGTTCGAATCGAAACTCAATTCCATTCAATACGCCAAAAGGTTTCGTCGAAATGCTCAGTGACGCGGAACAGGCCCTGCTTTCCCTGCTGCGCGAGAACGCGCGGGCATCGACGGCTGACCTGGCGCGCCGCCTCGGCGTGTCGCGCACGACAGTGCAGAGCCGGATCGAGCGGCTTGAGCAGCGCGGCGTCATCAGCGGTTATGGCGTGCGGCTGGCACCGGATTGCGAGCAAGGCCTGGTGCGCGCGCATGTACTGCTTACCGTGACGCCCAAGCTCGCCGACAAGGTGGTGCGCAGCCTGCGCTCCCTGGCGGCGGTTCGGACCCTTCATTCCGTCAGCGGCAATTTCGACATGATCGTCATCGTCGCGGCACCCTCGATCAAGGACCTGGATTCGCTTCTCGACCAGATCGGCGCCATGGAAGGGGTAGAGCGGACGTCGTCGTCGATCATCCTGTCGACGCGCATCGATCGCTGATCATCGCCGGATCGGCCGGATCGCGTGCGATAGGCTTCTTACCGATTTGTAAGAATTCAGCAAATTGCCAGTATGTTTGACAGGATATATCCACGGTCGATCTGCAGCAGCGTATTGACGCTACCGTCGAAGATACCACTGACAAATATAAGCCACAAATTTCATACACTGTTATCTCTCAGGAATTGCATATGCCGCGCGGCAGTCACATAATTGCGTCAAGTAAAGGCATATGGATCACTACATCCGCTATGCTTTTTACTATTTTTTTCCTGCTAATTGTCATTTCAGGGAATTGTTCCGCGCCTGATGGGCGCTGGCAGATGCTGTGGATCTGGTAGAAGCGATGCGGCCCGGCTCCCCGGAACTGGCGGCATTCGGCGGATCGCCTGCCATTGCCGGGTGGTTCTCCAGGGCCGGTGCTCCATCAGCCGCCCCAGCCTTCCGGATGATTCTTCTGGTCGGGGCATTCCTGGTCTTGCGGATAGCCCTTGCGGCGGTCATCCCGTTGTCGATCGACGAGGCCTATGCGGTGGTGGTGTCGCGCAGTCACTCGCTGTCCTATTTCGATCATCCTCCGCTCGGCTTTGCGCTCGGCCGGCTGATGGCGGACATAACGGGGTGTGAATGCCGGCTGTTTGTCCGGCTTCCCTATGTGCTGCTTGGTTCGTTATCGGCGCTGCTGCTCTTCGACCTGAGCCGTCAGGCCTATGGCGCGGTGGCCGCGTTCTGGGCGGTGGCGTGGTACACGGTTGCGCCCTTCTTCCTCATTTCGGCCGGCCATTTCGTGGTGCCGGACGGCCCGTTGAATTTCTTCCTGCTGGCGAGTGCCTGGGCCGTCGCGCCGATGCTGCTTGGCAAGGCGCCGCCCCATGCGCTTCTGCGATGGAGCGTCGCGGGCGTGGCGCTCGGCCTCGCCCTGATGTCGAAATACCAGGCGGGCCTCTTCTGCGTTTCCGCGTTGCTTATCCTCGTGTCGACAAAGCCTGGGCGGGCCGAACTTGCCACGCCAGGTCCATGGGTCGCTGGCGTCATCGCACTGCTCGGTCTGCTTCCGGTCGTGCTGTGGAACATGAACCATGAATGGGTGTCCTTCGCGTTCCAGTCCGGGCGAGGCCTCGCGACCGAAGGCCATCTACTGCATCCAGGAAATCTCGCTATCACCTTGGTCGGCCAGGCGGCCTATGTGTGGCCAGTCGTATGGATCGTGGCGATCGTATGCATATGGAAGGGGGTCAGCACCGGCTCGTCGGTCGCCGATCGCTTCTTCGCACTGATTGCCGTGCTTCCGGTGGTTTTCTTCGACATGGCCGCGCTGTTCAGCGCCCATTCCCTGCCGCATTGGTCGATGAGCGGGTTCCTGTTCGCCTTTCCTCTCGTTGGCCAGTGGTGCGGCCGCTTCGCCGAACGCAAGCCCGGATTGCTGCGGGTGTCATTTGCCACGGCGGCGATCGTCGTTCCGCTTCTGGCCGTGGGATTTGCGTTGCAGACGACGACCGGCGCCTTCACCCGCCCCTTCCATGAACGGGCAACGAAGTTCGACATCAACTGGCAACTCGTCGACTGGTCGGAGCTGACCAATGACACCGAGAGCAGCGACCTCAGCGGCGCCGACGCCTATGTCGTCGCCGCGGACTGGATGCAGGGTGCCAGGATTGCCCATGCACTCGGGCCGAACGTTCCAATCGAGGTGCTCCCCGGCGATCCCCGCCACTTTCAGTTCATGGATGACAAACGCCTGGACGTCCGCGGCAAGGGCTTCTTCGTCGGAGCCCTCAACTTCGGCAAGGAAGCCGAGCGGGAACAAGAATACCGCAACAGCCTGGGCAAGCTTTTCGTCGTGGATGGTCCTGCCCGGCATGTCACCCAGAGCGTTGCTGGCTTCCCGATATTCGAGATCCTGATCCTGCCGATCAGGCGAGCCAACCCCTTGCAGCCAACGATTCAGGATAGTGCTGCGTCTCCAGACAGCAGGCCTTTGCCATGAACCAGACAGTCATATCCCGGTTGGCGGACAACTCCGGCGAGACGCGACCCGAGCCGGAGCCCGTGGTTGCGGCGAACCAGAACAGGGGCGTGGAACTGACCGTTGTCGTACCCACCTTGAACGAGCGCGCCAATGTCGAGTTGATGGTCACCCGGCTACACGACGCGTTGCGGGGAATCGAATGGGAAGTCGTTTTCGTCGATGACGATTCGAAAGACGGAACGATCGCGGCGGTTCGCGACATAGCCGCCCACAACTCACGCGTTCGCGGCATCAGGCGCATCGGCCGTCGCGGCCTCGCCGGCGCCTGCCTTGAAGGCGCTCTTTCGAGTTCGGCGCCCATCATCGCCGTCATGGACGGTGATCTGCAGCATGACGAGAAATGCCTTGCCGGCATGCTGGGGATCATGCGCGGCGGCGGGACCGATATGGTCATCGCCAGCCGGTACGAGACATCGAAAGGGGCCGGCGGCGGCCTGACGAGGCTGCGCTCGAGCGGCAGCAGGCTGGCAACGCACCTTGCACGGCTGCTCCTGAAGGCGCCGATCAATGACCCGATGAGCGGGTTCTTCATGCTGCGCCGTGAGATCGTCGAAGCGGTTGCGCCCAAGCTGTCGCAGCAGGGGTTCAAGATCCTGCTGGACATCGTCGCGTCTTCGCCGAAGCCCCTGCGTATCCGCGAGATCCCCTATGTGTTCGGCGCTCGCCTGCACGGGCAGAGCAAGCTCGATTCCATGGTCGTGGCCGAATATCTGGGCTTGTTGATCGCCAAGGCATCGGGCGACCTGATTTCGACGCGATTCCTTGCGTTCGGCCTGGTCGGTTCACTGGGCGTCCTGGTTCACCTGTTCGTCCTGCACGCCCTGTTGCCGGACGGTCTGCCCTTCGCCATGGCCCAGACCATCGCCATGTTCACGGCAATGGCGTTCAACTACACGCTGAACAATGCCTTTACCTACCGCGACAAGCGCCGGCGCGGCTGGCGCTTCCTGACCGGCTTCGTCATGTTCGCGGCGCTCTGCAGTTTCGGGGTCGTTGCGGGCGTTGGCGTGTCGTCGCTGCTTTACACCAGTTCGTCGCGCTGGTGGGTGGCGGGCCTCGCCGCCGCCGCCGTCGGCTCGGCCTGGAACTACATCACCAATTCCGCCATTACCTGGCGGACGCGATAAAGCGGTTCATCGGGGAACGTCGAATCGCGCCGGCTCCTGCCGCAACCGCCTCTCAGCTCCTGGCTCTCGGGAAACTCACGGTTATAGCCAGGCCTGGATCGCAATCCTGAAGGGCAACGGTCGCGCCATGCAGATCGGCTATGGCCCGCACCAGGCTCAGGCCGAGGCCGCTGCCTGGCGTGGTCCGGCTGATGTCGAGCCTGTAGAGACGTTGAAACACCTTCTCGCGCTCTTCGGTCGGAATTCCGGGCCCGTTGTCACTGACTTTGGCGAGAACGTGATCGGCTTCCATAGTGACTGACAGCTTGATGACCGTGCCTTCAGGGCAATGCCGTAACGCGTTCTCGACCAGGTTCGCGAACAGCTGCGTCAGCAGTTCGCGATCGCCATGGATCTGGCTTCCCGCCTGAAGCGCGGTTACCGACAGGGACTTGCCGTCATCCTCCGCGACGTCGGCGTAGATCTCGGCGATGGTTTCCACCACGGCGCCGAGATCAAGATCGGTAAAGCGCGCCTTGCGCGCGCCGGCCTCGATCTGCGCGATGCGCAGCAGGGCGTCGAAGGTCTCGTTGATCTGCACGGCTTCGACCCGGGCTTCCGCGAGATCGTCCGAGACCTCCTGGCCAAAAGTGGTTTTCTGCGAAGCGACGTCGAGGATCATCTGGAGACGGTTCAACGGCGTCTTCAGGTCGTGGGCGATGTTCGCGCTGACGTGCCTCATCCCGTCGACCAGCGCCGACAATCTTTCGAGCGCGTCGTTGACCTGGCCGGAGACGACATCAATGTCGTCGCCATTTCCGATCAGCGGGATGCGTGCGTCGAGTTTTCCGTGCGAAACGTCGACCATGGTCGCCGCGATGCCGTCGAGCCGACGCTGGACGCGCGACGCCAGCAGGGCGCCGCCAGTCACCGCAAGGCCGGTGATGATGAGCGTTCCCCAGCCGAAACTCATCAACACGATCCGCTCCAGTTCCCTGGTTTCGGAAAGGCTGAAGGCCACGGTCAGGTAGTTCCCGCCGACCGTACCCGAGTAGGCCCGATATCCGGCATTCGAACGCATCCCGGGCGTTGCGACATTGAACATGGAGAACCCGTCGGGCAGGCCCGCTATGGTGAAGTTCCCGGCGATGTGATTGCCCTCGGGCCCCGTGAGGGAAAAGATCTGCTCGTTGACCGAGCCCACCTTGGAATGGCTTTCCACGGCCAGGATCAGATCTTCCAGACCATCGTCGGCATAGGCCGACGCGACGACCGAGTAAGTCTGCAGAATGGTTTCGTCCAGCCGATCGGCAAGGTCAGCACTCATCAACTGGTAGACGATGGCGCTCGACAGCACGAAGGCAAGCACGAACAGGAATGCGAATGTGAGCGCGAGCCTGAACGGTGTGCTGCGAAGCAGGCTAAACCGGTGCATGCAGGCTGTAGCCGGTGTTGCGGACCGTGTGGATAAGCGGGATTTCGAACGGCTTGTCGATCTTGGTTCGCAGCCGGCTGATATGGGTCTCGACCACGCTGGTCTTGGGGTCGAAATGGAAATCCCAGACACGTTCCAGCAGCATGGTGCGGGTTATCACCCGTCCCTCGCCGCGCATCAGGACCTCCAGCAGGCTGAATTCCCGCGGTTGAAGGTCGATCGTGTGACCCTGCCGTGTGACGCGGCGCATGATCAGGTCCATCTCCAGGTCGGCCACTCGCAAGGTGGTCTTCTGCTCCTGCGCCGCCGGCCGGCGGCCAAGCGCGTTGATGCGGGCGAGCAGTTCGGAAAAGGCGAATGGCTTGACCAGATAATCGTCGCCGCCCGCCTCCAGGCCTTCGACGCGGTCGTCGACGCCACCGATCGATGTCAGGAAGATCGCCGGCGTGCGCACGCCGGCGGCGCGCACCGCCTTGATCATGGACAAGCCGTCAAGCCCGGGGATCATGCGGTCGGCAATGATCACGTCATAGGCTCCGCGCGTCGCGGCGAAGAGGGCGTCATGGCCGTTGCGCAAGAGATCGCAGACATGACCGGCCTCGGTCAGGCCTCGCATCACATAGTCGGCCGTTCGCGGGTCGTCCTCAACAAGAAGAAGGCGCATGGTTGTTCCGGTCTGTTACCGAGGCTTGTCGCGGCCATATGCTAGCATCGGCGATCACCGGTTCCTAGGATATCCGGCGCGCCTTGCCCGCCGGTGAGTTCGCGCATGATCATTCTGGATCATGCCGCTCGGATCAAAGCAGGATCTCCCCGATTTCCTCGTCGTCCTTTTTCATCGTCATGTAGAGGACGAGGGCTAGAATGCAGCCAAGGAACACCAGGCTGGTAAAGGTCGTCCCCAGACCCAGGCCGCCATATTCGGCCGGCTGCGAGAGAAGATCCCCGAACGAGGCGCCAAGTGGCCGGGTCAGGATGTAGGCGAGCCAGAAGGCGAGGACGCCGTTGATCTTCAGGGCGTAGTAGGCGAAGGCAATGAGCGCGATGACGCCGCCGAATAGGAGGCCAGTCGTCAGGTAGCCGGTGTCGAAGCTTTCCGCGACCAGATCGCCCGCGGCGGTCCCCAGCGAGAATGTGAAGAGGATCGCCAGCCAGTAGAAGATTTCGCGTCTCGTCGTGTGGATGGTGTGGATCGACAGCGTTCCTTCGCTGGCGTACCAGACCGAGAATGTCATCGCGAGCAGGACGCTGAACGCGATCGTCGTGGTCTGCAACCGCACGCCGAAATTGTCGACGAGATTGTCGGTGATCAGGGTGCCAACGACGCTGACGAGCACGACTGTCAGCCAGTAGGCCCAGGGTGTGTAGCGCTTCTGTCCGAACTGAAGGACGAGCGCGACGATCAGGACGCCGGCCATGATCAGCGATGTGACCGTCAGGCCGAGACCAAGATTGATGGCGAGATAGTCCGCCGCCGTTTCGCCCATGGTCACAGCCATGAGCTTGATCAGCCAGAAGTCGACGCTGACATCGGGAACCCGGTTGAGAACTGGTGCGATGCGTTGGGTAAGCAAGAGCATGGCCAGAGTCCCGTATCCTAGGATGAGCGGGCTTGCCTGCCCATGACCTTTGCCCGCGGTCCCGGCGAGGACAAATTCCTGCCGGCATCAACACGATAGGGAGCTGAAATCACCCCTGTCTTTCCGGGGGCTTACAGTTTCGTAAAGATGGACATGGAATGGCGAAGGCTGGGGACGAGTGCTTGCCTATCGCCGTTGTGCCGCGCGGTGGACGCTATGGATCAGGATGGCAAGGCAGCCCACGAGAAGGAGTATGCCGCCAGGCAGGGGCGGCAGCGCCAGAAATCTGACCGCCGCGGTCACTGCCCCGATCAGGATCAGCGCCAGCAGCGCCAGCAGCGCCAGATTGCCGTCGTCGATGAACATGCCGACGATCTCGCGCACGACAAGGCGCACGATGGTCATCGGGCCAGCCCTCCCGCGGAGGCAGGATAGGTGCGGCGCAGCCAGTGCACGATCGCCCAGGACGCCAGCGCAAGGATGGCGAAGATCACCAGAAGGGCAAGGTCGGCGCCCGGCCAGTCGGCACCTATGCCTTCGCCGGTCCAGAAGATGCCGAAGCTGGTCAGCATCAGGCCGACCACGAATTTCAGCGTGTTCTCCGGCACGCGGGCCAGGGGACGGTGCGCGGCCAGACCGATCAACAGCACCAGCACCAATGCCGCCAATGCGCCGAGGCTGGCGTAGAGCGTCTGCCCATGCGCGGCCCCGACGGCGATGACGATGAAGACGACTTCGATGCCCTCGAGCAGCACGGCCTTGAACGCCGCCAGTCCAGCCAGATAGTTGGCCCGCCGATCGTCCGCCTGCTGGCGCAGAAGGGCGGTCTCCTTGGAGAAGGCCGCTTCCTCGTCATGCAGCGCGATGACGCCGACGCCGCGCAGTATGGCCTTGCGCAGCCACCGCATCCCGAACAGGATCAGCAGGACACCGACCACGAACTGCAGGGTGGTGATGGGAACGAGCGCCAGCAGCGGTCCGAACGCCAGCACCAGGGCGGCCAGGACCGCCAGGGCCAGCGCCGAACCGGTGAATGCCGGGCCCCATCCCCGCGTCAGGCCGACGGCCAGGACGATGGTGAATGCCTCGACCACCTCGACGAACGATGCGAGGAAGGCAGCGCTTATGGTTGAAACCATGGGTGCGAAGCCGGCCATGACTCTTTTCCCGAGAACGTTGACGCCTGTCTCTATCATGAATGCGAGCCTGGCGCCCGCCGCCAAATACTTACGGATCGGTATGGCGATGCAAGTCAAATGCGAGATCGGCGCCATTCCTTAGCCGGGTAATCAACCGGCCATCCGCCAGTCAGTTCATGGAAAATCAAACACGGCCCAGACCGTCCAGCACCCGGTAATACTGGCTGACGGCGAAGACCCCTACCTTGCGCAGGGCATGCAGCGCGTAGGGGTCCGGCATGGTCACCGGGAATGGCAGGTCGGCCGGTGCGGTTCCGGTCGCAAGGCTGGACAAGAGCTTGCCGATGGCCGTGCATGTTGCCACGCCGCGACCGTTGCAGCCGAGTGCCGTCAACAGGCCGGGGGCCAGGACATGGATGTGGGGCATCGTATCCTTGGTGATGGCCACCTTGCCGCTCCAGACAAAGTCGACCGGCGCATCGGCGGCCTGCGGAAAGGTGCGGGCAAGCGCCGCCTTTAATGGCGCGGCGTCCTGCATCGTCGGGTTGTCGTCGACAGGAGAGCGGCCGCCCATGATCAGCCGGCCTTCGTGGTCGAGGCGGAAATAGAGCAGCAGCCGGCGCGTGTCGGCGACACCCTGGCCGCCCGGCAGGATGGTGTCGCGCACCGCCGGCGGCAGTGGCTGCGTGGCGATCTGGAAGCTGGTGACGGGAATGACGGTCTGGCGCAGCCCGGGCCAGAGATCTCCGGTATAGGCGTTGGTCGCCAGGATCACGTGGCGCGCGCGGACGCTGCGCTGGCCCAGATCCAAGACCCATTCCTTGCTCGCGGACTTCACCCCGAGCACCGGCGTATTCGCCAGGATGGTCGCGCCTTGCGACATCGCGGCGGCCGCCAGCCCGCGCGCATAGCTGAGCGGCTGCAGCACGCCGCCGCGCGGATCGAACCAGCCGCCATGATAGGCATCGGGTGACGAGCCGGTGAGCGCCGCCATCGCGTTGCGATCGAGCAGGCGGGCCCCGACACCACGCGCATGCCACTGGCGAAAGCGCGGCGTCACGATCTCCTCGAAGCCCCTGACGCCATGCGCGCCCTGGATCCAGCCGCTGCGTCTGGCGTGACAGTCGATGGCGTATTTTTCGATGATGTCGAAGACCAGGTCGGCGGCACCGCCGATCGTCCCGGCGATGGCGGCGCCCAGCGCGGCTCCGAACTTGGCCTCGAGCTTCTCGGGATCGTGCTTCAGCCCGGCGATGATCTGGCCGCCATTGCGTCCCGAGGCGCCCCAGCCGGGCTCGCTGGCTTCGACCACGACCACCTTCTGGCCGGCCTGCGACAGGTGCAGCGCGGCGCTGAGACCGGTATAGCCCGCGCCGACGATGGCGACGTCGGCGGTGATGTCACCCTTTGCCTGGGAATATCGCGGCGCAGGACTCGCGGTCGCCGCCCAGAGACTGGCGGGCAGGGCGAAGGGACCGGCGGCGGGCATGTGTTGCTCTCCCTGGGCGCATTGGCAGGAAAACGCTCCGGCAAACGATGTGCCGGAGCGTCGGGGATGTCGTTTCAGGTCATTGCAGCATCAGCTGGTTCCACTTTTCCTCATAGGCGACCGAGTATTTGTCGGCCTCGCCTTCATTGAGGATCAGCATGTCCTTGATGTTGTCGGGCGACATGACGAGGATTTTCTTCGTCTCGGCATCCGCTCCGGCCGTCGCGGTGCTGAGCACGGGACCATAGGTCTTGAGGGCCAGCAGTTTAGCTTGCTGCGGCTCGGCCAACGCGAAGTTGATCGCTTCATGCGCCAGCTCGACATTGGGCGATCCCTTTGGGATGACCCACCAGTTGGCCCAGGCGATGCCGTCCTTGTAGGTGAAGCCGACGGGCGCGCCTTCGGCCTCGGCGGCGAGCACGCGGCCGCTCCAGGCCGAGGACAGAGCCAGCTCGCCCGACGACAGCAGTTGCGGCGGCTGCGCGCCGCTGCCCCACCAGACTGTGACGTGCGGCTTCAGTTCCTTGATCTTCGCCATGGCCATGTCGGCCTTTTCGGTCGTGTAGGGAAACACTTCCGATGGCTTCAGGCCGGAGGCCAGGAGCGCGGCTTCGTAGTTGTAGTAGAAGAAGCGATAGAGGCCGCGCGGGCCAGGGAAGCGCTTCACGTCCCAGAAATCGGCCCAGGATTGCGGACCGGCATCCGGAAATGCCGTCTTCGACCAGGCGATGACCGTGGCGCCCGTGGAGGTGGCGATGCCGTTCGGCGCGATCCAGCCTTTTTCGAGCGCGGCGGCATTGGGTATCTTCGACACGTCGATCGGCTCGAGAAAGCCGTCATTGCCACCTTGCCAGACGGTGCGGCCGCCGACATCGACGAGGTCCCACTCGACCGCCTTGGCCTGGACCATGGCCTTGATCTTGGCTGTCTCGGTCGGCGAGGTGTTGATGACCTCGATGCCCTTCAACTGGCCGAAGGGATCGATGAACGCCGACTTTTCCGCATTCGACAACGCGCCGCCCCAGGAGGTGAAGGTGAAGGGCCGGCCGGCCGCTTTGGCCAGCTTGGGAAGACCCGTCGCGCCGGCCAGCAGGCCGCCCGCTGCCGTCAGAAGGAAAGTACGCCTATGCATCAGCTTTCTCCGTTTTGGTGGGTTTGGGTTGGGTATGAGGGACGGCGCGGACATTGCCCGGTTTCCACGATACATGGACCTTGGCGCCGGCCTGCAATGTCCGGTCGGTGATCTGGCGGGCGGCGAGCGTCTGGCCGCTCTCCAAGCGAAGCGTGAGCTGTGTGAGTTCGCCAAGGTAGATCACCTCGACGATCTCGGCGGCTACGCCATCGCCGCCCTGGCCAAGCTCGACATGCTCCGGCCGGATCAGCAGCCGCGCCGGCTCGCCGGGCATGGTGCCGGGCGCGGCGTCGACCGCAAACGTCCTTCGAAACGCTTCGACATCCACGGAGGCCTGGCCGCCCGAGGCCGATAGAACGCGCACAGGCAACAGATTGGACTCGCCGATGAAGCCCGCGACGAAGGCGTTGACGGGGCGATCGTAGAGATCGTCGACCGTTCCCAATTGCTGGATGCGGCCGCTGTCCATCACCGCGATGCGGTCGGACAGCACAAGCGCTTCTTCCTGGTCGTGGGTGACATAGATGGTGGTGCGTCCGAGGCGCTGGTGAAGCCGGCGCAGTTCGAGCTGAACGGAGCGGCGAAGCTGCTTGTCGAGCGCGCCAAGCGGCTCGTCCATCAAAAGCACGTCCGGTTCGATGACCAACGCGCGGGCCAGCGCCACGCGCTGCTGCTGTCCGCCCGACAGTTGCTGGATCGGCCGGTCGGCGAAGCCGTCGAGCCGCATCAGGGCGAGAATTTCCGCGACACGCCGGGCAATGTCCGGCTTCGGCAGGCGGCGCACGCTCAGGCCATAGGCGACATTCTCGCCAACGCTCATGTGCGGAAACAGCGCATAGTTCTGGAACACCATGCCGATGTTGCGGTGGCGGGCCGGCGTGTGCGTCACGTCGCGCTCGCCGATGCGGATTTCGCCAGCCGTCGGTTCGATATAGCCGGCGGTCAGATTGAGCAGCGTCGTCTTGCCCGAACCGGAGGGGCCAAGCAGCGTCAGGAACTCGCCGGCATTCACGTCGAGGTTCGTCGGCTCCAGCGCCTTGAAGCTTCCATAGTTCTTCGACAGGCCGGCAAGCCGCAGCGGCAGTCCCGATTGAGTCACAGTGTCCGGCCTCCGGTCTTGCTGCTGACGATCTGCGCCACGGCGAACAGCACGATCGCCAGCGCGATCATCACGGTCGCGGCGACGGCGATGACCGGCGTGAATTCCAGCCGGATCGATTCCCAGATCTTCACCGGCAGCGTCTTCGAGGAATAGCCGGCCATGAACACGGCGACGATCACCTCGTCGAAGGAGGTGATGAAGGAGAAGATGGCGCCGCCGACAATGCCGGGCACGATGTTGGGCAAGGTGACCGTGCGAAAGATAGTCCATGGTCCGGCGCCGAGGCCGGCGGCCGCCTTCAGCCAGTTGCCGTCGACGGCGCGCAGGGCGATGCCGACATTGATGACCACGAAAGGCAGCGCCAGCAGCGCATGGCCGAGGCTCATGCCCAGGATGGTGCCGCTCAGTCCGACATCGAGCGCGCTGCGGTAGAGTGCCACGGCGGTGACGATCACCGGCACGATCATCGGCGCCAGGAACAGGCCGGTGACGAAGGTTCGCAGACGACCGTCGATGCGGCGCAGCCCGATCGCCGCAAGCGTTCCAAGCACCACCGCGATCACCGTCGCCAGCGTCGCGACCTCGACGCTGTTGAACAGGGAACTGCGCCATTCCGGATCGGCGAGGAAACGCTCGTACCAGACGCCGGACCATGCGCGCGGCGGCAGATAGATGAAGCTCGCCTTGTTGAAGGAGGCGGGGATCACGGCCAGGATCGGCAGCACCAGGAAGGCCAGGACCAGGCTGGCGCCGGCATTGGCGGCGATGCGCAGCGAAAGCGGCAGCCTGTTCATCGCGCGAAGAACCCTTTCTCCATCGGCAGCAGCCTTGCGGTCAGCCCCATCAGGACGAGCACGATCGCCAGCAGCGCCATCGAGCCGGCGGCGGCGAGCGACCAGGCGAGGCGGTCGTTGACGAAGCTGGCGATCAGCATGGACAGCGTGATGGCATTCGAGCCGCCCAGCAGTGCCGGGGTAATGAAGAAACCGAGCGACAGCAGGAAGACGAAGGTCGCGCCGCCGGCGAGGCCGGGCAGGCAGAGCGGAAAGTAGATGCGGCGGAAGGTGTCGAGCAGACCGGCGCCGAGCCCGTCGCTGGCCAACAGCAGCCGGCGGTCGATGCGGATCATCGCGCCATAGAGCGGCAGGATCATGTAGGGCAGGAGAATGTGGATCATGCCGACCAGCACGCCGACATTGTTGAAGAGCAGCGCAAGCGGCGCGTCGGTGAGACCCGTGCTCATCAGCAGCCGGTTGATCGGCCCGTTGCGTTCGAGCAGCATCATCCAGGCGAAGGTCCGTACCAGAACCGATATCCAGAAGGGAAACAGCACGCCGTAAAGCGCCACCGCGAACCAGGCACCCTTGAGGCGCGACAGCACATAGGCGACCGGCCAGGCCAGCAATGCGCAAAGCGCGGTCACGATGACGGCCACGACCAAGGTATTCCACATCACCTGCCGGTAGACGCCGCTTTCGGCGAGCACGCCGAAAGTCGCGAAGGGGCCGGCGGGATCGGTGAATGCCAGCGAGAAGAGCCGCGCCAGCGGCACCACGAACAGCAGCGCCAGCACGGCCAGGGCCGGGCCAAGCAGGCATGCCGTTTCGAGATGCCGGCGCGACATCAAGACAGCTGCTCCTTTCGATTCCCGTGGTGCGCTGGCATGGGTCAGGCAACCTCGCTGAAGATGCCGATACCGCGTTTGCGGATCTGGCCGGCGACGACCACCCGCTGGATTTCCGACGTGCCTTCCCAGATGCGGTCGACGCGGATGTCACGGTAGAGGCGCTCGACCGGGTTTTCACGCATGTAACCGCGTCCGCCCAGGACCTGCAACGCCTTGTCGATGACGCGGCCGGCGGTCTCCGAACAGTATAGTTTCAGCGCGCTGGCATGGGCGTGAACGCGCTTGCGGTCGAGCCCCTGATCGATCTCCCAGGCAACGCGGTACAGCATCGACTTGGCGGCGAAGATCTCGACCGCCATGTCCGCCAGCATGAACTCCACCCCCTGGAAGTCGCGGATCGGCCGGTCGAACTGGTGGCGGGTCGTGGCGTAGTCATTGGCGATCTCGGCGGCCCGGGTCGCCGCGCCCACGGCATGCGAGGCGATCTGCAGCCGGGCCTCGACGAACCAGTCCTTGGTCAACTCAAGACCCTGGCCGATGCAGCCAAGCATCCTGTCCTCGCCGACCGGCGTGTCCTCAAAGCGAAGCTCGGCATGGTCGAAGGCGAAATTATGCATGAACTTCGGCGAGCGCAGATGCACCATGTTCGTGGCCGGCTTGTCGACGAGAAACAGCGTCGGCTTGTCGGGATCGTCATCGACATGGGCGTGGACGATGATGAAGTCCGAGGCGTTGTAGGAGGTGACGAACCACTTTTCGCCGCTCAGGAGCCACTCCCCGTTCTTCAGCACGGCGCGGGTCTTCACCCGGCGCGGGTCGGAACCGGCCTCGGGCTCGGTGATGGCGAAGGCGCCACGGCGATGGCCTTCGATCGAGGGTACCAGATAGTCCCGCTTCTGCGCGGACGTGCCGAACTTCAGGCTGACAGGCGGGCGCCAGACACAGCTCCACAGGCCGTTGGTGACGCGGCCGAGCTGTTCCTCGATCGCCGTCTGCTCGACCATCGACAGGCCAAGCCCGCCATTTTCCTTGGCATGATTGATGCCGGCCAGGCCCCAGTCACGCACCTGCTGCCTCACGGCCTCGCGGCGCTCCATCGGCAGTTCGCCGTGCTCGTCGGTGATCTGCTCCAGCGGCAGCAGGACCTGGTCGCAGAAGTCGCGGCCCTTCCTGGAGAGTTCCTTTTCGCGTGGGCTGAGATCGAAATTCATGGACGTCCTCGATTTATCGTGATGAGCGGTTGGCATTCCTGCCAACGACAAGTGCGTCGACGGCGACGCAGCCGCGATCGGAAACCAGCAGCGGGTTGACGTCCATCTCGTCGATGAGATCGCCAAGATCGGCGGCCAGCATCGAGAAACGGGCAAGTGCCGCGTAAAGCGCCGGTTTGTCGGCCGGCGGCATGCCGCGCGCGCCATCGAACAAGGGGCTGGCTCTCAGCCTGCCGACCAGGGCTCGCGCCTGTTCGAAGCTCAGCGGCGGCAGGGCGACGGCGCGGTCCTTGAGGATTTCGATCCAGATGCCACCCGAGGCGACGACCAGATAGGGCCCGAACTGTTCGTCACGGATCAGGCCAAAGGCGATCTCGACGCCTTTGTGCGCCATGGCGGCGACGAGCACCTGGGGGCCGAGCCGTGCCGACATGTCGCAGTAGCTCCGTCCCAGCGCTGTCTCGTCGGCGAGCCCGAGCACCACGCCGGCCTGGTCGGACTTATGCTGGATGCCGGCCGCGGTCTTGAGGGCGACGGGAAAGCCGATGTCGCGCGCTGCCTGGAGGACCTCGGCCGATGTGTTGGCCCTGATCGAATGGGGTGTGGCGATGCCGTAGTCGGCCAGCAGCGCCAGCGCTTCGCTTTCGTCGAAGGGCAAGCCTTGGCCGAGGCGGGTCCGCCAACGCTCGCGGATACCTCTGGGCACCGCGGGCGGGTAGGTATGCTGGAGGGAGCGGCGGTCGCGGAAGGCCAGGAGATTGCGGATGGCGTGCAGCCCCTCGTCGGTGCCGTCGATGACCGGCACGCCGGCTTCGGTGGTGGCAAGCGCCAGCGCGCGGTGATTCACCGTCGCGTAGTTGCTGACCACGGCAACGGGCTTGCCGGTCTTGGCGCGGGAGCGGATCACCGCCCGGGTAAAGCCTTCGGCGATATACGAGCCGTCACGGATGTCCTGGAACAGGACCCCGACGGCGGTGTCGGGATCGGCCAGCATGGCGTCCATGCAGGCCTCGACATGCGTCTCGAAATCAGAACCGGAACCCCAGACATCGAGCGGGTTCGCCGGCTGCAGCCCGCTGTCGAGATGAAGCCGCAGATCCTCTCTGGTCGTTTCAGAGATGGTCGCGAACGGCACGCCCGCCCTTGCCGCGAGATCGGCGACCATTTCGCGCTCGCCGCCGGAATCATGCAGGCTGGCAAGGCCGCCGCTCGCGGCCGGCCTGCCCGCGGAAAACAGCAGCAGATTGGCCGCCAACTGGTCCAGCGTATCGACGCTGACCACGCCCCATCTTGTGAACAGCGCCTCATAGGCGCCGTCATCACCGGCAATGGCGCCGCTATGGCTGGCGGCGAAGCCCGCGCTCAGTTCCGTGCGCCCGACCTTCAGCACCACGACGGGAATGCCGCGACTATCCGCCTTTTCGAGGCAGCGCGCGAACTCCCTGGGCTTGCGCGCCGTTTCCAGGAACAGGCCGACGACCTTTGTCGCGGGCTGGTCGAGCGCCCAGTCGACATAGTCGGCGGCCGTGGTCGTCAGTTCGCGGCCGCTGGAAACACAGAGCGAGAATTTCAGCCGCTGGTCATTGTAGGCCAGCGCGCTGAACGCCGAACCCGATTGGGTGATCAGCGCCACACCGCCAGGTTTCATGGCGAGATCGGACGCGTAGCCGGAGACGCGCAGGCCAATGCCAGGGTTGCAGAAACCCATGCCATTGCCGCCGCAAATGACGATGCCGGCGTCCTCGGCTATCCTTGCCAGCCGATCGGCGAGGCCGTCATTGGCGGCACCGGTCAGGTCGCAACTGGCGAAGATGGTGACAGCCTTGGCGCCGTGGAGCACAGCCGCCAGCAGATTGTCTTCGAGGTAATCGTTGGCGACGCCGAGCACGACGTGATCAACCGTCTCGGGCAGGCTTGCCAGATCTGGAAAGCAGGGCACGCCTTCGACCGCATCGTATTTCGGGTTGATTGCGTAGAGCCGGCCCCGAAAGCCGTCCATCGCCGCCGCGCGGACCATCGTATTGCCCGGCGTATTGGGGCGGATGGATGCGCCGACAAAGGCAATCGATGCCGGCCGCAGCAGCGGATCGAGGCGATGCCCGGCTTCTGTCATGCCGTCAACGGCGGCAATGGCTCCAGTCAACAATCTGCTCCCTCGGCTCGTTCCCAAAGCCTCGTCCGTCGTGCTGCGGGTGTTCTTGGTTTCGCGGCTTCGCGGACAGGGATGACTATAGGACGCGGAATCGATCGCGCACGGTCCGAAATAGTCACGAGCCGATGACTACAGGTCATGGCCCCGGGACGCGCCGGCTTTCCCCGATTGCTCAGCTCGCCAGGATTTCCTGTTTCAGCACGGCCATTTCGTTGAGCAGCCAGTCCCGCACCAGGATCGCCGGCTTGCGCAGCGGACGCCTGGCCGTTGCCACCAGGTAATAGTGGTCGCCGGTGCGCAACTCATGCCGGCCGCCCTTGACCAGGCCTTTCTGGAGCAATTCATGCGCCACGACATGCCACCAGCCGAGCGCCATGCCTCGTCCCTTGATGGCCGACTGGATGACCAGCGTATAATCCGAGAAGGTCAGGCTGCGGCTGCCCGCCGGCTGCGGATAGTCGAACTGGGCCAGGTAGCGCTGCCAGGGGATGCGGATCGAGCCGGAAAGATGGGCAAGCGTGTGCCGGCCGAGATCGGCGCAATCGTCGAGGCTGCCATGTTCCGCAAGGTAGGCAGGGCTGCAGACCGGCAGCACGACCTCTTCCATCAGCTCCCAGCTCTGCTGCTCGGCGTTTGGCGGCTGGTTGTAGCGGATGGCCAGGTCGACATCCTCGACCGGTCCGCTCGGCTCGCCGCGCACCAGCTGAAAGCGCAGGTCGATGCCCGGAAAGCTCGCCTGGAAGCGGTCGAAACGCGGCATGAACCAGTGCATGGCGAAGGCCGACGAGAGGGACAGCGTGACGGTTCCCGCTTCACCCTGCCGCGCGCGAATATCGTCCAGCGCGATCTCGATCTGCTGGAAACCACTGCCGACGGCGCCATACAGCATGCGGCCCTCATCGGTCAGTTCGATACCGGTCGGCGAGCGGATGAAAAGCTTGACGTCGAGATGGCTTTCCAGCCGCGCGATCATACGGCTGACCGCCGACTGGGTGACATTGAATTCCCGAGCCGCGACGGTAAAATTGAGATGGCGCGCGGCGGCCTCGAACATGAAGATCGCGTTGGGCGAGGGAAGCAGTTTGCGCAGTGTCATGAAAGCCGGACGCCCTCGCGGTCCAAGGAGGTTTTAGATTATCGTTGACTGATCAATCAGTCTACGGAATTATATCGGTACCATCATCATCAAACGGGGACCGCCTTGGTTCCAGATGGGGCCACGATGTCGCCGATTGCGAATGGTACGGGATCGGTGAACTGCCAGCCACACAAATCCGGGCACAAGCCGATGCAACGCCTCCATGTGAATGCCGCCGACGGCATGGCCGTCCTTGATGCGCGGGCCGATAGCTGGGCAGCGCTCTGCGCTGCCTTGCCGCCGGACGTTGCGAGGCATGTGTCTGCCTTGCAGGCCATCGCCGGCGTCCTCGGTGTCGTGCAACACAGCGCCGAAGGTCGCCCTGTCGCGGTCATGATCGGCCAGCGTCGCCCGGTCGCGGCGATGATGCGCATCGTTCTGTTCTGGACCGCGCCAAGCTTTTTCGCGGCCGACACCGCCCGTGTCCTCGAAATGCTGGAGAAGGAGGCGTTCAGCCGAGCGGTCCTGTGCCTGCGTGCCGACGAAGACATCTCCCGGCGCATCGGCGCGCATTCCTGGCAAGGCAGGGGCGCGTTCCACGAGCACTGGATCGGCATCCGCCCGGACCGGCCGGATGCTATACCCCCATTCTATCCGCAAAGCGCCGGATTCACCTGCGGTCCCTCCGCACTCGCCATGGCGATGGGCGGCCTCGATTCGGCGATCCAGCCTGATCGCACGCTTGAGATCGACCTGTGGCGGGAAGCCACGACGATCATTGGCCCGACCGGCCCGGGCGGCTGCGACCCCTATGGCCTCGCGCTAGCCGCGCATCGGCGCGGCTTGCGGGTCGAAGTGTTCATGAGCAGCGCGCAACCGATCTTTCTCGACCGCGCGAGCACGGATGAACGGCGTGGCCTGATGGAGTTCGTCCAGGCCGGCTTCAAGCGTGAGGCCGGGCTGGCGGGCATTCCCGTCGAGCGTCGCGCCTTCGCGATCGACGAACTGGGGCAGGCGCTGGATCGCGGGCTTCTGGCGCTGGTGCTGATCGATCAGGCGCCGATGATGGGCTACACCTGTCCGCACTGGATCCTGGTGCATGGCCATGGCGATGGGGTCTATTTCATCAACGACCCGTGGATCGAGCCGGAACGGTTCGAACTACCGGCCGACGTGTTCGATCTTTCCGTCGCCGGACCGATGCTGGACCGCATGGCCTGGTATGGAACGCCGGCCTATCGCGCCGCCGTGCTGATCGGCTCTGCACAGCGGATCGGGTAAAGGGTATTCGGGCCACGCCCATCGGGCGCGGCCCCTCCAGTCCTCCGGCTGCCGCGATCAGAAGGTGATGGCGGAGCTCAGGAAGAATGTCCGGCCCGGCTCGGGAAAACCGTCGGCCAGTTCGTAGTCGGTGTCGAGGATATTCCTGACGCCGAAGTCGAAACTCATGTTCTCGCGCAGCCTGTAGTTCATGCTGAGATTGACCAGGGCAAATCCCTTGGTCTGGAAGAAATTGTTCTCCAGACGGTCTGTCGACCAGCGCGCGCTGTAGAGTTCGATGCCCGGCGACACGGTAAGATCTTCCCACGGCAGCCACTCGGCATAGATATAGGCGCTGTGGTCGGGCGTACCGATCGGCTGCAATCCGGGCCGCACCGGATCGATCAACTGCCGCTTCAGATAGGTGTAGCGCGCACCGAGCGTCAGGTTGGACAGGGCCTCCCACTCGCCATAGAGCTCGACGCCGTAATACCTGCCGTCTCCGACATTCTGGTTCTGAACCTTTCCACCGCCGACATTGTAGGACTGGATCACGTCGGTGAGGTCGCTGTAGAAGACCGAGCCGCCGAGTTGCAGCGTCTTGAGCGGCCTGCCCGACCAACCGATTTCATAGTTCGTGGCGCGTTCGGGACGAAGGTCCGGATTGGGCAGCGCGTCGCCGAAGCGCGTGCTGAAGCGTTCGAACAGCGTCGGGAACCGGCTGCGCGACGATAAGCTGGCATGGAATTCCGAAATGTCGCTCTGCCGGAAGATGCTGGCGAACTGCCAGTTGACGGCGGAGCTGCCGCCACGCGGATATTCGTAAAGGCCGGCGCCTGTATTGTATTCCTGCGCGATGCCCAGACTGTTGGTGTCGTAGCTGACACCGCCAACGAAATCCAACCTGTCGGTGGCATGGAACGTGTCCTCAGCGGCCACGGACCATGTGTCCTCGGCCGTCTTCTGCCAAGGTTCGATGACGGATGTCGGAAGGCCAGGCGCCACCAGCTGCTGCTCGTTGTGAATGTCGCGGCGGAAGTGAAGCGCGGTCTTCAGCGTGTTCATCGCGATCAAGTCGGTGCCGCCTTCGAGGCTGAAACCGAGCGCGTGATCCCTGTAGTAGCTGTCGAAAGAGCGTGTCGTCACCCGCTTTTCGAACTTCGCGTCGTCGTAGGCCGAAAGCAGATTGTCGAAGCTGTTGTAGTAGACCTTGGACTTTACGTAGGACTCGTTACCGATGGCCGTGTTGGAATTGAAAGCCAGGGTGCCGATGTTCCAGTAAGGCCAGTTCCAGTTGCGCTGGTAGGTCGTGCCGGGTGGTTGCGATGTGATGCCGCGAACCGGTTCATGGACGCTGAAGGGCGCCCCCTTGTCGCCTTCCTGGTGGGTGTAGCTGATCACATATTCGTCGGTGGCATTCGGCGTGAAGCCGGCCTTCACGTTGGCTCGCCAATCCCTGACGTTCGAGAAATCGCGGCGGCCACCATCCTCGACCACGCCGCCGCCGATGGCGACCGGATCGTAGTGGCGCGACAGGAACCAGCCGTCGCTGTCGCGGAACGAACCGCTGGCCAGCAGATAGAAGTTCTCCTGCTTCGAGCCTACGGAACCGGATGTGGTGAACGCTGCCAGCTTGCCGGTGTTGCCGACATCGACCCCGGTGCGAAGCTCGCCCTCAAGCTCGCGCGTCGGCTTCCTCGTCACCAGGTTGATGGCGCCGCCCATGCCGCCGGGGCCGCTGAGAACCGAGACATAGCCCTTCTGGATCTGGATCTCGGCGAGGTCCGGCGTCAGGAACCGGCCATAGTCCAGGCGGTTGTCGGCGGGAAGATAGATGCGGACGCCATCGACATAGAGCGGCACCTGGAAGCGGTCGAAGCCGCGCACGAAGATCAGCCGCTCGTTGCGGCTGCCACCGGTGTTGGCGACCTCGACGCCTGGCGTGGTCACCACGGCATCGTCCAGCGTGTTGCGGTTGCTTTCATGAATGTCCTCGACCGTCACGACGCCTTGCGAGATCGACTGGCCGCCAATCTCGGACTGCTTGCCGGTCCCGCCATAGATGACGATCTGGCCAAGTTCGAAGACGGGCGCTGTCCCGCCGGCAAAACGTTCCCGAGCGGGTGCGTGCTGCTCGTCCGGCTTCTTCTTGATCTCCTGCTTTTCCTCGGCTGCAGCGCCAGCCAAGGGCACGGTGCTCGACAAAAGTACCAACGAAATTCCAGACAATATGCGTCGCAATGGATCGCCCCCCGATCGTATTTCAAACCCAGTTTTCGACCACCGAAGCGCATGTTTCGGTTGCGCGGCTTCCCACAGCGTTGCCAGTCGTTATATTTGTATGAATACAGAGGATTTTGGTTTGTTCAAGCGTCGTTAGCCGATTGCGCGAATGGACCAACGTATTGGTGGATCATTGGTCCTGAACTGGGCCGGTGGCTCCAGTGGTTCCGCTTGACCGGTGTATCCGATCAACCATAACTATGGCCCCATCCACGGTTGCCGGGCACGGAGACGGTCATGAATCGCCGCGGTTTTCTGATCGCACTCAGCCTGATGCTTCAGGCGCTGTTCTTGTTTCCACAACCAGCCGGCGCTGAAACACGCAGCTTCGTCGATGCGGCTGGCCGCAAGGTCGAGATCCCCGACACCGTGCACCGCGTTCTGGCGGCCGGGCCACCGGCTTCGGTGCTGCTCTACGCGCTGGCGCCGGACAAGATGGTCGGCTGGGTGCGCGAACCGGGCGCCGACGAAAAGGCCTTCATCGCCGCACCCTACCGCGACCTGCCCGCCTATGGCCGCCTGACCGGCAAGGGCAACACGGCCAATATCGAGATGGTGCTGAAGATGAAGCCCGACCTCATCATCGATGTCGGCACCGTCGATGCGACCTATGCTTCGCTCGCCGATCGCGTCCAGCAGCAGACAGGCATCCCCTACATCCTCATCGACGGTACCTTCGCCAGGACGCCGGATTCGCTGCGCACGCTGGGCGACCTGCTTGGCGTCAAGGACAAGGGCGAGGAACTGGCTGGCTATGCCGAGACGACGCTGAAACGCGTCGATGCCGTGGCCGCCGCCATTCCCGCCGACAAGCGGCCGCGCGTCTATTATGGCCGTGGGCCCAAGGGGCTGGAGACCGGGCTGGCCGGCTCCATCAACATGGAGGTTCTGGGCGCCGTCGGCGCGGCCAATGTCGCCGAGGCCGCGGGTTCCGGCGGGCTGGCCAATGTCTCGCTCGAGCAGGTGCTGTCTTGGAACCCCGAGGTCATCCTGACGCTCGATCCCAATTTCCAGGCCTCGGTGCTGCGTGACCCGCTATGGGCTGACATCGCGGCGGTCAAGCAAGGCCGGGTCTACCGTGCGCCGACCTTGCCGTTCGGCTGGTTCGATTCACCGCCCGGGGTCAACAGGCTGATCGGCGTCGCCTGGCTGACCAGCGTGCTCTATCCCGGCAGCCATGTCGATCTGCGGTCGGAAACACGCGACTTCTACAAGCACTTCTATCATGTCGAGTTGACGGACGCGCAGCTCGACGGCCTGCTTGCCCAAGCTGCGGCGAAGCCATGAGCCAAGGCCAGCCAAGGGCCGCCGCCATTTTTCGGACCGCCGCTCCGTCGTTGCTGCTGGTGGTCGTGGTCCTTATTTCGTTGGTTATCGGCAAATATAACGTCTCCATGCGCGATATCGTCACGGTCATCGGCGCGAAACTGACGGGAGTGCCAAGCGGCCTCCCGGCGACCGCGGAGGCCGTGGTGTGGAACGTGCGGCTTCCGCGCGTCGCCTGCGCCCTGTTCGTCGGGGCCTCCCTTGCCGCCGCCGGAACAGTCTACCAGGGCCTGTTCCGCAACCCGCTGGTCTCGCCGGACATACTCGGTGTCTCGGCAGGCGCGAGCCTTGGTGCCGTGCTGGGCATCTTCCTGTCGCTGCCTGTCCTGGCCATCCAGGGGCTGGCCTTTGCCGGCGGGCTGGGCGCGGTCGGGCTGGTCTATATGATCGGCGCCGCCGTTCGCGGCCATGACCCTATCCTTGTGCTGGTACTCGCCGGCGTTGCCATCGGCGCGCTGCTCGGCGCCTGCATTTCGCTGCTGAAAGTGCTTGCCGATCCCTATAACCAGTTGCCGGCCATCACCTTCTGGCTGCTGGGAAGCCTGGCAAGCGTGACGCGCGGCGATTTCCTGTCGGTGCTGCCGGCGATGATCGTCGGCCTGATTCCGATGGTGCTGCTGCGCTGGCGGGTCAACCTGATGACGCTGGACGACCAGGAAGCGCGCGCGCTCGGCATCGAGACGACACGGATGCGGATCATCCTCATTGCCGCGGCGACGCTGATGACGGCGGCGGCGGTGTCGATCTCCGGCATCATCGGCTGGATCGGCCTTCTGGTGCCGCATGTGGCGCGCCTGCTTGTCGGCCCGAATTTCTCGAAACTGCTTCCGGCCTCGCTGCTTCTGGGCGGCGGCTACCTCGTCGCCGTCGATATGCTGGCGCGTAGCATGGCGCAGATCGAGGTGCCGCTGGGCATCCTGACGGCGGCGATCGGCGCGCCGTTCTTCATCTGGCTGCTGATGACGACGCGGCGGGGATGGCAATGATCCTGTCCGCCGTCGATCTGGCATTTGGCTATGGTGGTGCGCCGATCGGACGCGACCTGACGCTGTCGGTCGACCAGGGCGAAGTGCTCTGCCTGCTAGGGCCCAATGGCTGCGGCAAGACAACGTTGTTCAAGACGCTGCTCGGCCTCATTCCGAGCCTTGGTGGCCGGCTGGAGCTGGACGGACGGGCGGTGTCGGCGTTCTCACGGCCGGAATTCGCACGGCGCGTCGGCTATGTGCCGCAAGTCAGCGCCGGCTATTTTCCGTTCGAGGTGATGGATGTCGTGCTGATGGGAAGGGCAAGCCGCATCGGCGCCTTCGCGCTGCCTTCAGCCGCCGACCATGCGGTGGCACGTGACGCCCTCGAGACGCTCGGCATCGGGCATCTCGCCTCGCGAAGCTTCTCGGCTATCAGCGGCGGCGAGAGGCAGATGGTGCTGGTCGCGCGAGCGCTGGCGCAGGAGCCAACGCTGATCGTCATGGACGAACCAACCGCCAGCCTCGATTTCGGCAACCAGGCCCGGGTGCTCGAGCGCATCGGCGCGCTGGCCGCGTCCGGCCTGACCATCGTTTTGTCGACGCATGATCCAGGCCATGCCTTCGCCTGCGCCGACAAGGTCGCGCTGATGAAGGCTGGAACGATCGTGGCCACGGGCTCGCCCGAAGGCGTGCTGACGCCACGAGCGCTGGGCGAGCTCTACGGCGTCGAGGTGACGGTGGCGTGGCTGGAGGAGGCAGGCCGTTACACCTGCGCTCCTTCGCTGAGGGCGCTGAACAGGCCAGTCTAGCTTCCGAGCGGATACGGCATATAGCCGACGAAGCCGGCGATCTTCCAGCTTCCGGCGACCTTGCGGCAGAAATACAGCGTTTGCCATTTCAGCCTGTCGACACTGCCGTCGGCCTTGGCAACGGAGCCGTCGAACTTCTTGTGCAGCACGGCGCGGTCGCCATCGACATCGATGTCGCGCAGATTGGTGACGCGAAACAGCGCCTCGCGCAGCGGCTCGGCGAATTTCGTTGCCGCCGTCTCACTGGCCTGGCGCAGCCATTCGTCGCGATAGACCTCAAGCCTCGGGAACTGCAGCCGCCAGGCGTCGGCGTTGCTTAGGAAATGCGCGTGCATGCCGAAGAAGCTTTCGGCCGCGAAATCATCCTCGACCATCGACCAGTCCTGGCCGATGAAGGCGTCGATGTCGCGCCGCACCAGCATTTCCCAAAGCGCATGGCGGTCGGCGTCACCCGTGGGAAACGGGTTCTTGTCGAAGGTCATTCTGTTCTCTCCTGTCCGGCACTATGCTGGCCGCGCGGCCAGCTTCGTTGTCTGCGATGACATCAGCGGTGACGCAGAATGCGGAGACGCATGTAATAAAGCAACATTTTTCTCGGAAAATGTTGCTTTCCAACAAGAGCTCTATGAGGATCATGGCGACAGGGCTAGAGCACGAGCCCGTCAACTCAACAGGAGGTTATGCCTTGCCAAAGCAATGTTTCGGAACGTCCCATGTCCCGCTCTCCCCTGCTGTCCGCGCCGGCGACACGGTCTATGTCTCGGGCCAGGTGCCGGTCGGCGGCGACGGCGTCGTGGTCAAGGGCGGCATCACCGAGCAGACCGAACAGGTTCTGGCCAATGTGAAGGCCGCCCTGGCGCTCGCCGGCTGCACCATGGACGACGTGGTCAAGACCACGGTGTGGCTCGAGGACGCGCGCGATTTCGGCGCCTTTAACGCTGTCTATGCCCGGCATTTTCCCAGGAACCCGCCGGCGCGCACCACGGTCGAGTCGCGGCTGATGATCGACATCAAGATCGAAGTCGAAGCGGTCGCCTACCGTCCTCTTTGACGCGACGAAGCAGACAGCCGGAGGAAGCGCGAATGCAGTTTGATCTGCTGCTCAAGGGGGGACGCCTGATCGATCCGGCGTCGGGCATCGACGCGCAACGCGATGTCGCCATCGCCGACGGCCGGATCGCCGCCATGGATGCGGATATCCCCGCCGAGCGCGCGGCGCGTATCGTCGATGCCTCAGGCTGCATTGTCGCGCCCGGCCTCGTGGACCTGCACAGCCATGTTTACTGGGGCGGCACGTCGCTCGGAGTCGATGCCGACCGGCTCGCAGCCAAGAGCGGGACCACCACCTTCATCGACGCGGGCAGCGCTGGGGCTGGCAATTTCCTCGGCTTCCGCCGCCATGTCATGGAGCGGTCGAAGGTTCGTATCCTCGCCTATGTCAACATTTCCTTCGCCGGCATCTTCGGCTTCTCGCAGACTGTCTCGGTCGGCGAGTGTGGCGACCTGCGGCTGTGCGAACCGCGCGAGGTGGTGGCTGCGGCGCGCGAGCATGTCGAGGTGGTGGTAGGTGTGAAGGTCCGCTCCGGCAAGCATGCCGGCGGCACCAGCGGCATCGCGCCGGTCGATCTGGCGCTGGAGGCCGCCGACCAGGCAGGCCTGCCGCTGATGGCGCATATCGACGAGCCGCCGCCGGGCCGCTCGGAAGTGCTGCCGCGCCTGCGCAAGGGCGACATCCTCACCCATTGCTTCCGCCCCTTCCCCAACGCGCCGGTCTTCGCCTCCGGCGCGGTGCGGCCCGACATGCGGCTGGCGCGCGAGCGTGGCGTCATCTTCGACCTTGGCCACGGCATGGGTTCGTTCGACTTCGAGGTGGCGCGGGCGATGCTGAAGGATGGGCTGGCGCCGGACGTCATCTCAAGCGACGTGCATCTCTACTGCGTCGACGGGCCGGCGTTCGACATATTGGTCTGCATGTCGAAACTGCTCGCGCTCGGCATGCCGCTGGTCGAGGTGCTGCGCGCGGCCACGCGGCGGCCGGCGGAAGCGATCGCGCGACCTGAGCTCGGCGTGCTCAATCTCGGCGGCGTGGCCGACGTCGCGCTGCTGCGCATGCGCGCCGGCCGCTTTACTTTCGTCGATGCGGTGGGGGCGTCCATGGTTGCCGACCAGAGGCTGGTGTCGGAGGGGATCGTTGTCGGCGGCACGTGGTGGCCGAACAAGGCGGTGAACGATGTCAGCGAGACGGAGCGTTTTCAGGCGCATGCCAGCCATACGCATGTCGAGGTGGCGGCACGGCACTTCGGGCACCGGCATGAGTGATATCTTCCCCTCGGGGAGATAGCCGCCAGGCCTGTCTTTCGGCAGCGCATTTGGCGAATGGCTTCCCCCACTCCGTCGCTGCTTCGCAGCGCCACCTCTCCCCCCTCCGGAGGGAGAGGAAGGGAGCCAACCGTGTTTAAGCTCGCGCCGTTCCTCTCCCCCGTCGATCGGGGGAGAGGTGTCGAGCGAAGCTCGACGGAGTGGGGGTCGAACCTTACCCAGCGTTGCTCGGCTCCCCGTAAACCGGCGTCGCAAGACCCTCCATGCGCGCCTTGAGCTGCAGCGCGACATATTTCGAGTAGAAGCGCGACAGCGCCAGGTTGCCGCCGTGGAACCACAGCGCTTCCTGAGCCGTCGGCTTCCACATGTTGCGCAACTCGCCCTGCCACGGACCCGGATCGCCTTTTACGCCCGAGCCAAGGCCCCAGCACGGCCCGACCTTGTCGGCGACGTCGCGCGAGACGATCGCCGCGACGGTCTCGTTCATCGACTGGTAGCCGGTGCAGGCGATGATGGCGTCGACAGCCAGTTCGGTGCCGTCCTCGAACAGGATGCCGCCCGGCGTCAGCGACTGGATGGCGACGCCGCTGCGGATGCCGATCTCGCCGTCGATGATCAGATCGGAGGCGCCGACATCGATGTAATAGCCGGAACCGGTACGGTAGGCCTTCATCAGCAGGCCGGTCTCGTCATGGCCGAAGTCGATGGCGAAGCCGGTGGCGCGCAAGCGGTCGTAGAAGGCCGCGTCGCGCGCCTTGATCACCTCGTAAAGCGCGCGCTGGCCCTTGGATACCAGGGCGAAGGGCGTCGAGGCGACGATCATATCCGCCTTCTCGGTGGTGATGCCGCGCGCCAGCGCACCCTCCGAAAAGATCTCGAAGCCGACATCCATCAGCGTGTCGGACTTGACCACGGTGGTCGGTGACCGCTGGATCATGGTGACTTCCGCGCCGGCTTCCCAGAGATCGACGCTGACATCATGCCCGGAGCTTGCCGCGCCGATGACCGCGACGCGCTTGCCGCGAAATTTTTCGCCGCTGGAATACTGGCTGGAGTGCAGCACCTCGCCCTTGAACCGGTCGGACCCGGGCAGGTCGATTTGCCGGGGCGGGCCATAGGCGCCGGTGGCGAAGACGATATGCCTGGGCTTCAGCGTGATGTGCTGGCCGACACGATCGACAACGACGGTCCAGGCCTTTTCGGCCTCGTCATAGGTGGCGCTGACGCATTTCGTGGCGACCCAATAGTTGAGCTCCATGACGCGCGTGTACATTTCCAGCCAGTCGCCCATCTTGTCCTTGGGCGTGAACACCGGCCAGTTTTCCGGGAACGGGATGTAGGGCAGATGGTCGTACCAGACGGGGTCGTGCAGCACGAGCGAGCGGTAGCGCTTGCGCCAGGAATCGCCGGGTCGGGCGTTCTTCTCGATCACGATGGCGGGCACGCCGAGTTGCCGCAGACGCGCGCCCAGCATGATGCCGCCCTGGCCGCCGCCGATGACCAGGCAGTAGGGTTGCTCGCTGGCGCCGAGATCGCGTGTCTCGCGCGCCCTTGCCTCCGACCATGTCTCGCGGTGGGGGTCGGCCTTGTGGCGGACGCCCAGCGGCCGCGCCGGGCCCCTGCGTTCCTCGAAACCCTTGAGATCCTTCATCGCCGTGAACAGCGTGCGGCACCGGCCGTCGCGCAGACGCATGACGCCCTGCCCCCAGGCCGACGCCGTCTCGAAGGTGAACCAGGCCTCGATCGTGCCTTCGGTCTCGGTCGCCTCGCCGGTCAGTTCCCATGCGGCCGGCTTCGTCGTTGCCAGCGTTGCGTCCAGCATGTGCTCGATCGCCGCGCGTCCTTCCATGGTCTTGATGTTCCATGTGAAGGTTAGCAGATCGCGCCAGTAGCAAGCATCGGCGAACAGCTTGCTCACGGCCGCAAGATCGCGCGCTTCGAGCCCCCGCGCAAAGGCCGCAAGCCAGGTGGTCGCCTGTTTCGATGGTGCGATTTCGAGCATCTGTGTCCCCCTCATGCAATGCGCCCAATCCTTATTGGGCGATAGATATCGAAATCGGCGCTGCGCCGCTTCCCTTCTCACTTGAGGGAGAAGGTGGATCGGCGCGTAGCGCCGAGACGGATGAGCATCTGTGTTTGTTGTCAAGGACGATAAGGCTCCAGATGCGGTCTTTTGTGATGGGTGCATCGGCCATGGCGACGAGCTTTCGCATAACAGCGGCGAGGACGATCTTTGCGGGTTTGCCCGCCTTGCGCAGCTGCCGCGCCCCCTGGGCTACTACGACATGTCGGAAACGGACATCGACCGCTACAACGCCAAATGGGCGGACTCGGTCTTTGCCTTCCCTTTCAACATTTCGGGACAGCCGGCGATCTCGCTGCCGCTCGGTTGGTCGAAAGGCGGCGTGCCGATCGGCGTGCAACTGGTTGGCCGCCATGGCGACGAGGCGACCGTGCTGGCGGCGTCGGCGCAGCTGGAACAGGAGATGCCCTGGAAGGGCCGCCGGCCGCCGAGTGCCTTATGACGATCGAACGCTTCGAGCCGTTTTCCCGGCGCGGCGCCTATCGTTCCTGCTTCAGACGCCGGCAGAGCTCGTCAAGCTGCTCCAGCGTCCGGTAGGAGACGCGAAGCACACCGCCACGTTCCTTGTGATCGATCGCGACCATCATGCCGATCGTATCGGACATCAGCTTTTCCAGCGCCAGCGTGTTGGCATCCTTTTGCACCGGCTCTTTCGGCTTTGGCGCGGTCGAAGCGCCCGCCGGCAGCTGCGCGAGCGCTTCGGCCTGACGTACCGAAAGGCCCTCTTCGACGATACGCTTGGCGAGGCCGGCCGGATCCTCGGCCGTCACCAGCGTGCGGGCGTGGCCGGCCGACAGCGCACCGTCGACCAGCATGTCGCGAATGACGTCCGGCAGCTTCAAAAGCCTCAGCGTGTTGGCAACATGACTGCGGCTCTTGCCGATGACCTGGCCGAGATCAGCCTGGGTGTAGCCGTGGTCGTCGATCAGCTGCTGATAGCCCAACGCCTCTTCCACCGGATTGAGGTCCGTACGCTGTACGTTTTCGATGATGGCCAGCTCGAGCGCCGTGCGATCATTCACCTCACGGATGATGACCGGTATCTCGGTCAGGCCGGCGCGCTGCGCCGCGCGCCAGCGCCGCTCGCCCGCGATGATCTCGTAGCGTCCTGCCTGGGTGGCCGACGGCCGCGCCACGACCGGCTGGACCACGCCGTGTTCGCGGATCGACTGGGCGAGATCCGTCAGATCGGCATCGCCGAAATGCCGGCGCGGATTCTTCGGGTTCGGGATGACGAACTCGATCGGCACCTTGCCGTCGGCCGTCATGTTCGGCTTTTCCGGCGCGCTAGGGCGGTCGATCTCGCCGATCAGTGCCGCAAGTCCCCGTCCCAGTCTTTTTCTCGAAAGGTCTTCGCTCATCGTCATTCCAGATCGTTTCGGTATCGAATCGGCTTCTTGTACTTAAGGGAGGCGCCTCCGGAAGCCGGGATCCCAGCCCTTTCGACCGCCCGCGTCAGGCGGCGCGCAATTTGCGCTCGCGACGGATCACCTCGGAGGCCAGTTGAAGATAGGCTTGGCTGCCCGAGCATTTCAGATCGTAAAGGATTGCAGGCTTGCCATAGGACGGCGCTTCCGAAACGCGCACATTGCGGGGGATTATGGTTTCGTAAACCTTGTCGCCCATATGCGCCCGCACATCCTGCACCACCTGGTTGGCAAGATTGTTGCGGCCGTCATACATTGTCAGCACGATGCCCTGGATGGTCAGGTCCGGATTGATCGAGCGGCGGACCTGCTCGACCGTCTCCAGCAATTGGCTGAGGCCTTCAAGCGCGAAAAACTCGCATTGCAACGGCACCAGCACTGAATCGGCCGCTGCCATCGAGTTGAGCGTCAGAAGATTGAGCGATGGCGGGCAGTCGATGAGTACATAGCCAAAGCCCGCCGAACGAGCCGACGCGGCGCGCAGCGCATTGCGCAGCCGCAGGACCCGGTCCGGCGCCGACGCGATTTCCATTTCGATGCCAAGCAGGTCGAGCGTCGACGGCACGATCGACAGGCCAGGCACAGCGGTTGGGACGGCCGCGGCTTCCAGCTCCAGTTCGCCGGTAAGCACATCATAGGACGAGACCTTGCGGTCCTTGCGGTCGATGCCGAGCCCGGTGCTGGCGTTGCCTTGCGGGTCGAGGTCGACGATCAGCACTTTTTCGCCGATCGCCGCCAGCGCGGTAGCCAGATTGATGGCGGTGGTCGTCTTGCCGACACCGCCCTTCTGGTTGGCTACGGTGATGATTCGAGGGCCATTCTTCATCATGGGTTTATGCCAGAAGTTCATTCTTGGGTCGCCACAAGCAGGTCAGATGGGTCAGATCAGACAGGTCTGAGATCGGACAATTCGAGGATGACGCCGTGCGGGTCGGTCATGCTTGGATGTTCTACCAGATCGAACGCCCAGCGGTGAGCGCTTTCTTCGACCTCCGCGCGGTAATCCCGGCCTTTGTGGAAAAGACCCCGCGTTCCCCTTGTCAGCCACGGCGCCGACAGGTCGAGCAAGGTCGAAAGCGAAGCCAGCGCACGTGCCGTGACGATCTGCGGCGCCGGCACCAGCGGGTAACTGTCGTCGATTCGCTTGGCGACGACGCGTGCTGGCAGATTGAACTGTCCGACAACGGATTGCAGGAAGGACGCCTTTTTCCGATTGCTTTCAACGAGATCGATGCTGGCGCCCTGGCGCTCAGCAAGCAGAAAGGCCAGCACCAATCCTGGAAATCCCCCACCCGAACCAAGGTCTACCCATTTCGTGGCCCGCGGCTCGATCCGTGCCAACTGGGCGCTATCGAGGATGTGCCGTTCCCAGACATGCCCGAGTGTCGACGGCGCGACGAGATTGATGCTGCGGTTCCACTTCTGGAACATCGTCTCGAACGCTGCCAGACGATCGAATGTTTCACGTGAAACTTTGCCTGCTGCTTCTTCCAGGCTCACCAGCGATGCACTGGTCACGCAACAACTCTCCTTGCCGCGCTCTCGGCGTTACGTACGTGGGCAACAATGATCGCAAGTGCCGCCGGTGTCATCCCTTCCATGCGCTGCGCGTCGGCAATGGAGCGCGGACGTCTGACCAGCATCTTCTGCTTCAGCTCATTCGACAATCCCGGAACATCGGCGAATTCCAGATCCTGGGGAATCAAGCGGCTCTCTTCATGCCGCATCTGCGCCACATCCGCTTTCTGCCGGTCAAGATAGACCGAATACCTTGCTTCCGTTTCGAGACGTTCCGCCGTTTTGCCGTCGATGGCGCCGAACTCGGGCGCGACACGCGTCAGCCACGCGACATCAACACCCGGATGCGCGAGCAGCTCGTAGGCCGAGCGCCGAACGCCATCCTTATTGATCTCAAGCCCATGTCGCGCAGCCTCGTTGGGGGTCATGCTGACGCCGACAGCAAGGTCGCGCGCCCTGGCGAGATCATTCATTACGGTCTCGAATCGAGTTGCCCGCTCAGGCGAAACGATGCCAAGCCCAATTGCGATCGGCGTTAGCCGCTCATCGGCATTGTCGGCACGCAGGGATAGCCGGAACTCGGCCCGTGACGTAAACATGCGGTAGGGCTCCGCGATGCCGCGGCTGGTCAGATCGTCGACCATCACGCCGATATAGGCTTCGGTACGGCTGAACACGATCTGGTCACTCGCGGAAGCCCGGCGCGCTGCATTGAGGCCCGCGAGCAGTCCCTGCGCGGCAGCCTCCTCATAGCCGGTCGTGCCGTTGATCTGCCCCGCCAGGAACAGGCCGGCGACCCGCTTGGCTTCCAGCGTCGGCTGGAGTTCGCGCGGGTCGACGTGGTCATACTCTATCGCGTAGCCGGGCTGCAGCATTACCGCGCGTTCAAGGCCCGGAATTGTCTTGAGAATATCGAGCTGGACGTCCTCCGGCAGCGAGGTCGAAATACCATTTGGATAGACCGTGTCATCGTCGAGCCCCTCTGGCTCGAGGAAAATCTGGTGCCCTTCCCTGTCGCCGAACTTGACGATCTTATCCTCGATCGACGGGCAGTAGCGGGGCCCGACACCTTCGATAGAGCCAGAATACATCGCCGAACGGCCAAGATTGGCGCGGATCAACGCATGCGTGTCGGGCGTCGTCCGGGTGATACCGCAATGGATCTGCCGATTCTCGATACGATCGGTCATCAGCGAAAATGGAACCGGATCCTCGTCGGCGGCCTGACTTTCAAGTGATGTCCAGTCGATCGTGCGGCCGTCGAGCCGGGGCGGCGTGCCCGTCTTGAGCCGCCCAAGCGCGAAACCGGCTCTCGTCATCGTCGTCGACAGGCCGATACTGGCCCGTTCGTTCATGCGGCCAGCGACGATCTTCTTTTCCCCTATGTGGATGAGCCCGCGCAAGAAGGTGCCGGTGGTCAGCACCACTGCGCCACAGCCAAGCCTTCTGCCGTCAGCGAGGAGGACAGCAACAAGCCGACCGTCCTTGATCTCGAAATCCAGAACCTCTGCCTCGACCACGTCGAGATTGTTCTGTTGCCGAATCATCTCCTGCATCGCCAGGCGATAGAGTTTCCTGTCGGCCTGCGTACGTGGCCCCCTGACCGCGGGTCCTTTACGACGGTTGAGCAAGCGGAACTGGATACCCGCGGCATCGGCGACGCGGCCCATCAAGCCATCCAACGCATCGATCTCACGAACGAGGTGGCCCTTGCCGAGGCCGCCGATCGCCGGATTGCAGGACATGACGCCGATCGTGTCGAAGCGAAGCGTCACCAGCGCGGTTCTTGCGCCGGCACGCGCGGCGGCACTGGCGGCCTCGCTCCCGGCATGGCCTCCACCCACCACAACGACATCGTAGTGATCGCTCATCTCATTGTCCCGGATTCGATTTCACCAGACACATGTCCCCAAGGTCATGCGCTGTCAAGAAAGCTCAGTGCACGTTTCACGTGAAACACTTCTTGGCACACCCTTTTGCGATGTTTCACGTGAGTCAGCCGACACGCCGGTTTCACGTGAGTCATGGACTACCTGCTTGATGCGACATTGGAAATGTTTCACGTGAGTCATTTTCCTATGCAGAACTGAGAGAAGATGACGTCCAGCATGTCCTCGACATCGACCGCCCCGACAATGCGGCCAAGCCGATCAGCAGCCAGGCGCAGTTCCTCGGCCCGCAACTCCTGTTCCGCTGAGCCTTTGGCCATCGCGCCGGCCAAAAAGTGCTTCGTCTCCTTGAGAAGCTCGACGTGCCGGAGACGCGATGGCAGAATGTCCCCGGACCCTCCAACCTCGGCAGTTGCGCGATCCGCAATATGCTTCATCAGTTCTCCGAGACCCCTTCCGTCCATGGTCGAGATGGCCAACTCATAGCGCCCGCGGGATGAATCGGCTTGTAGGCCCAGGAGATCCAGCTTCGTTCCAACCCTGAAAACCGGTGCATCCGAGGGCAGTTCCCCGACATCGATTGGCTCAAGCATATCTTCCAGCCAGAGCACCAGATCCGCGCCGTGCGCCCTGGTCCTCGCCTTCTCGATGCCAATGGCCTCGATCTTGCCCGGCGTCTCGCGCAAGCCGGCTGTATCGACAATCCTGATCCGCATGCCTTCGACGTCCAGCGCCAGCTCTAGAATGTCGCGGGTCGTTCCGGGCTCATCCGTTACAATAGCGGCATCACGGCGCGCCAGAGCGTTGAACAGACTCGACTTTCCCGCATTCGGAGCGCCAAGGATGACGACCTCGAACCCGTCCCGGATGATCTCGGCGGCGCGAAAACCGGCGACATGACGATCGATCTCTTCAATCATCACATTAACATCGCACCAAACCGTATCCGAAACGGAACCGGGCACATCGTCCTCGTCAGCGAAATCGATCTCAGCCTCGATCATGGCCCGAGCATGGATGAGCCGGCGACGCCAGGCGAGGTAAAGCTCGCTCTGGACGCCCTCGGCGTTGAGAACGGCGAAACGCCGCTGGGCCTCGGTCTCCGCGTTGACCAGATCCGCCAGCGCCTCCGTTTCAACCAGATCAAGCTTGCCGTTCAGAAAGGCGCGCCGGGTGAATTCGCCAGGCTCGGCGTGCCTTACGCCCTCGAAGCCGGTGATGGTCTCCAGTACCCTTGCCACCACCGCGCGGCCGCCGTGAACGTGAAACTCCGCCACATCCTCGCCGGTGAAACTGTCTGGACCGGGAAAGAACAGCACGAGACCCGTGTCCAGCAGGGTTTTGTCCGGCGCCTTGAGCTTGTGCAAGGTCGCCACTCGGTCTTTAACCGTGCCCCCAGCTATCGTTTCGATAACGAATCGAGTCTTTGGGCCTGAGATCCGGATAACGGCGACACCCGCCGGCAGGCGCCCGCTGGAAAGCGCGACGATCGAATCCCCTGAAATCATTTGCCCGCCCCGTCGAACCGACCTAGCCTCGCTGTCCCGATCATACTGTCCCGGATTGCTTCATTGTGACATTGCCTCCCAAAAACCTGCTCGCCGAAGAGGCCAGCCCTTATCTGCGGCAGCACAGCGACAATCCCGTGCATTGGCGGGCATGGTCGCCGGCATCGCTCGCCGAGGCCAAAACGCTCAACCGGCCGATTCTGCTCTCCATTGGCTATGCCGCTTGCCATTGGTGCCACGTCATGGCGCACGAAAGCTTCGAACATGACGGAGTGGCGGCGGTCATGAACCGTCTCTTCGTCAATATCAAGGTGGACAGGGAGGAACGGCCGGACATCGACCAGATCTATATGGCGGCATTGTCCTCCATGGGCGAGCAGGGCGGATGGCCGCTGACAATGTTCCTTACCCCCGACGGAAAGCCGTTCTGGGGCGGCACGTACTTTCCACGCGAGCCGCGCTATGGCCGTCCAGGCTTCATCCAGGTCATGGAAGCCATCGACAAGGCCTGGCGTGAGAAGAAGGAGAGTCTTGGCCAAAGCGCGGATGGGCTGACTTCCCATGTCGAGGCCCGCCTCGCCGGCATCCATGCAAAGGCCACGCTCGAGCGCGGCACACTGGCAAATCTCGCCGCCGGCATCGACGGCATGATCGACAGGGATCTCGGCGGCTTGCGCGGTGCGCCAAAGTTCCCCAATGCACCCTTCATGCTGACCCTATGGCTGTCATGGCTGCGAGACGGAAATACCTCGCATCGCGACGCCGTCCTCGTCAGCCTTGAGCGCATGCTGGCCGGTGGTATCTACGACCATATCGGCGGCGGCCTCAGTCGCTATTCGACCGATGCGGAGTGGCTGGTGCCGCATTTCGAAAAGATGCTCTACGACAACGCCCAGCTGATCCGGCTGTGCAACTGGGCGTATGCCGAGACGGGAAACGATTTGTTCCGGATACGAATCGAAGAAACCATTGACTGGCTGCTGCGCGAAATGCGCGTCGAGGGCGGTGCATTCGCTGCAAGTCTCGATGCCGATTCCGACGGCGAGGAAGGGCTGTTCTACACCTGGGAAAGGGCCGAGCTCGAAACCGTTCTAGATACCGATTCCGCATTATTTTTCAGATACTTCACGCTTTCCAAGCCGCACAGCTGGGAAGGCAAGCCGATTGTCCACCAGTCAGCCTCCCAGCAAACCAAAAGCGTGGTTGATCGTGATCGGCTTGCCCCGTTCAAGGCCAGACTGCTCGCCGCCAGGGAGACCCGCATCAGGCCCGGCCGCGACGGCAAGGCGCTCACCGACTGGAACGGCCTGATGATATCGGCGCTTGCCGAGTCCGGCCGCTCCCTCAACCGCGCCGACTGGATCGAGGCAGCGGAGATTGCCTTCGGGCATATCGACGGTGCAAGCCAGCACGACCGCTTGCCGCATTCGATGCTCGGCGAACGCAAACTGTTCCCTGCGATGTCCAGCGACTACGCGGCGATGACCAACGCAGCTATTTCGCTGTACGAAGCCACCGGCCGGTCAAGCTATATCGATCGCGCCCGCCACTTCATCGAACAACTCGACCAATGGCATCAGGATGCCGGGAAAACCGGGCACTACCTGACCGCCTCCGACAGCACCGACGTGCCGATCCGGATCAGGGGCGATGTCGACGAGGCTATTCCTTCGGCAACCAGCCAGATCATCGAAGCGCTGGTTCGCCTGTCCTCCGCTACCGGCGATCTCGTGCTTCAGGAGAAAGCCTGGAGCGCCGCCGAGCATGCGGCCGGTCGCGTCGCCCGCCAGGCCCATGGCCAGGCCGGCGTGGTCAACGCCTGCGCCCTGGCCATCGAGCCGATGAAGCTGGTTCTGGTAGACAACCCTGATGATGCAAGCCTTGTTCCGGTAGCGAATCGGAGTCCGGATCCGCGTCGAGTGGATATTGTCGTGGGGGTTGGTTCGGAAGCGAATCGACCCACCCTGCCGGGCGGGATCTCGCCTCCAACCGACAAGCCCGGCGCCTGGCTTTGCACCGGACAGGTCTGCTTGCCGGTGATCATCGACCCCGAGGCGCTAAAACGTCTGCTCCACCGCGAACACACTATTATCGCGCCGTAACGGAACGGACCCGATTCAAATCCGCCGCCAGTATGCCACAAGAAAAAGCCCCGGCCCGAAGATCGGACCGAGGCCTTTAAGGAACGTTCTCATTGCCGAGGCAGCCAGTGCACCAAGTGGCGTCAGGCCACCGACAATCCGATCAGGTGTTCATCGAATCGAAGAAATCGGCGTTGGTCTTGGTCTGCTTGAGCTTGTCGATGAGGAACTCGATCGCGTCGGTGGTTCCCATCGGCGCCAGGATGCGGCGCAGCACGAAGATCTTCTGCAGGTCCGAACGCGCGACCAGCAGGTCTTCCTTGCGGGTGCCGGACTTGAGGATGTCCATGGCCGGATAGATGCGCTTGTCCGCCACCTTGCGGTCGAGCACGATTTCCGAATTGCCGGTGCCCTTGAACTCTTCGAAGATCACTTCGTCCATGCGGCTGCCGGTGTCGATCAGCGCGGTGGCGATGATGGTCAGCGAACCGCCTTCCTCGATGTTGCGGGCGGCACCGAAGAAGCGCTTCGGACGCTGCAGGGCGTTGGCGTCGACACCGCCGGTCAGCACCTTGCCGGATGACGGCACGACGGTGTTGTAGGCGCGGCCGAGGCGGGTGATGGAATCCAGCAGGATGACGACGTCGCGGCCATGTTCGACCAGGCGTTTGGCCTTCTCGATGACCATTTCCGCCACCTGCACGTGACGCACCGCCGGCTCGTCGAAGGTCGAGGAGACGACCTCGCCCTTCACCGATCGCTGCATGTCGGTCACTTCCTCGGGACGCTCGTCGATCAGCAGAACGATCAGGTAGCATTCGGGATGATTGGTGGTGATCGAGTGGGCGATGTTCTGAAGCAGCACAGTCTTGCCGGTGCGCGGCTGCGCCACGATCAACGCGCGCTGGCCCTTGCCGAGCGGCGCCACCAGGTCGATGACGCGGGCGGAGATATCCTTGGAGGTCGGGACCTCCATTTCCATCTTCAACCGCGAGGTCGGATAAAGCGGCGTCAGATTGTCGAAATGGATCTTGTGGCGGATCTTTTCGGGATCGTCGAAATTGATCGTGTTGACCTTGAGCAGCGCGAAATAGCGCTCGCCCTCTTTCGGGCTGCGGATCGGCCCTTCGACCGTGTCGCCGGTCTTCAGCGAAAAGCGACGGATCTGCGATGGCGAAATGTAGATATCGTCGGGACCCGGCAGATAGTTGGCATTGGCCGAACGCAGGAAGCCGAAACCGTCCTGCAGCACTTCGACGACGCCATCACCGATGATCTCGACATCCTGTGCGGCCAGCTTCTTCAGGATCGCGAACATCAGTTCCTGCTTGCGCATGACGCTGGCGTTCTCGACCTCGAGCGATTCGGCATAAGCGATCAGCTCTGGCGGCTTCTTGTTCTTGAACTCTGCGAGTTTCATTTCCTGCATAGACGGACCTTGAGTAGATGGAGTCTGGGAATAGATGGAGTCTGGGTAAGCTTTGGGAAAAATAGGCGGGATGCGATGAATGCCTGGCGCGGCCGGATGCAATGAAGGGCGGCGCATGACGGGAAGGAAGGCCCGTCTTTTATCGTCGGTCCGTTGAAAGAGCAAGCTGCCTTTTGCGGCCGTACGACGTCAGAATGGCTTGACGATCACCAGGATGACAATCGCGACCATCAGCAATGTGGGGATCTCGTTGACAATCCGCCAGTGGCGAGCCGGCTTTTCGTTGCGATCCTCGGCGAATTTGCGCACCGCGCCGGCGAGGTAGCCATGAATGGCGGACAACAGCAGCACGGCGCCGATCTTGGCGTGCAACCAGCCGCCTTGAAAGCCAAAGCCCTTCCAGGCCAGCCACAGTCCGAACACCCAGGTGAGTATCATCGCCGGATTGATGATGCCGCGCAGCAGGCGGCGTTCCATCACCTTGAATGTCTCCGACTGCACGGAGCCCTTCTGGGCATCGGCATGATAGACCAGCAACCGCGGCAGATAGAGCATGCCCGCCATCCAGGAGATGACGGCAAGGACATGGATCGCCTTCGCCCACGGATAGAAGCTGTCCGGCGCCAGGAAAAAAAGCGCCGCCGTCAGGACGATGAGAACACCTATCCCGATGGTCATGCGCATCATCGCCTGCCCCGTGCCATTGGTATTGCTCATCTGGGCCATCAGCGTATCGCGCTCCGCACCATCTTCACCATCGCTTCGACATGCGCGATCGGCGTCTCGGGCGTGATGCCGTGACCAAGGTTGAAGATCAGCGGACCGTTCCCAAGCGACTTCAGGATCGCTTCGACCCCATCGGACAGGGCGTTGCCGCCAGCCACGAGCCGCAAGGGATCGAGATTGCCCTGAACGGCACCCGAGCGCTGCAAATCCTTCGCCGCCACCAGGGGCACCGTCCAATCGATCCCCAGCCCTGTTACGCCGGTCTTCTCGCGATAGGTCTGATAGCGGGCACCAGCGCCCTTCGGAAAACCGATGATGGGAACACCGGGATGGACGGCGCGGACCTGCCTGACGATCTCCGCCACCGGCGCGATGCAAAACAAGTCGAAAGACGCATCGTCGAGCACGCCCGACCATGAATCGAAGATTTGCACCACATCCGCGCCCGCTTCGATCTGACGGATCAGATAGGCCGCGGAATGATCGGCGAGCACCTTGAGCAACTGAACAAAAGCCGCCGGCTCGCGATATGAAAACAGTCTCGCGGGCGCCTGATCCGGCGTGCCATGGCCGGCGATCATGTAGGTCGCCACGGTCCAAGGCGCGCCGCAGAAACCGATCAGCGTCGTTTCCCCGGGCAATCTTGCCCGCAAGCGCCTCACCGTTTCATAGACCGGTTCGAGATTCACGTGAAACGTTTGGCCATCGAGAGCCCCGATTTCCGCCGGCGTGATCGGCGTCAGCAGCGGCCCGCGTCCCTCCTCGAAGCGGACATCGCGGCCAAGTGCATGGGGAACGACAAGAATATCCGAGAACAGGATCGACGCATCGAAGCCGAACCGCTCGATCGGCTGCAGCGTCACTTCCACGGCCAGGTCGGGGTTGTAGCACAGATCAAGGAATGAACCGGCCTTCCTGCGCGTCTCGCGATACTCCGGCAGGTAGCGCCCGGCCTGTCTCATCATCCAGAGCGGTGGTGGGAACACCGCTCCGCCTTTCAGGACGTCCAGCATGATCCGGTTTTCGGGCATCGAGCGCTCGCTTCTCCCTGCGTCCCTATAATCAAATATCTTATTTTAAAGAATCTTCTGATTCTAAGAGTCTGTTGGTTGTGGTGGTTGTCACCTGTCCCGCTTTGGCTCGAAAAAGGCCAGCCTCCATATTGTCGCGTACATCTTCCAGCGGCTTGGAGGGTTCTGGGGACAGTTCGATATTCCAGAACGGAGTCAACGCGTTATCGTTGCCGATAAAAGATTGGCCTTGTGGATAGAGCAAGGCCTGTTCAGCCCGTCCCCAAACTTGTCCCCAGCCGCCCGACGAAGCCGACAGAGCATCGAATTGTGGACAAACTGCCATCTGATACAGTCGCCTCCGACCGGCCTGTCTTTTCATCCCGCTTTATCCACATCCGCCCACAGCCCCAGGTGACCCCTGTGAACAAACCCCAGAGCTTCTTCCATCTGCATCTGATTTCAGATGCGACCGGCGAAACGCTGCTTGCCGCCGGCCGAGCGGCCTCCGCGCAGTACAAGGATGCGCGCGCCATCGAGCATATCTATCCGCTCATCCGCACCGAAAAGCAGGTCGCCAAAGTGTTCGAGGATATCGAGGAGGAGCCGGGCATCATTCTCTATACCGTCGTCGACCAGAAGCTTGCCCGCGGCATCGACGAGCGCTGCGCGACCATGGGCCTGCCCTGTGTTTCCGTGCTGGAGCCGGTGCTCACGGTCTTTCAATCCTATCTCGGTACGCCCGCGGGCCGCCGTGTCGGCGCCCAGCATGTTCTCGACGCGGAATATTTCCGCCGCATCGACGCGCTCAACTTCACCATGGAGCATGATGACGGTCAGCTGCCGGCCAATATGGATGATGCCGATATCGTGCTGATCGGCATTTCGCGGACGTCGAAGACACCGACCAGCATCTATCTTGCCAATCGTGGCATCAAGACCGCCAATATACCGATCGTACTCGGCGTGCCGGTTCCCGAAAGTCTGGTCAACGCGAAGGTCCCGCTGATTGTCGGTCTGATCGCCACCGCCGAACGTATCTCGCATGTCCGCCAGAACCGCATCCTGGGCAACAGCAGTTCCTACGAGGCGACCGACTATGTCGACCGCGCGGCCATCACCGAGGAGCTCGCCTATGCCCGCCAGATCTGCACGCGGCACGGTTGGCCGATGATCGACGTCAGCAGGCGCTCGATCGAGGAGACGGCGGCGGCCATCGTTGCCCTGCGGGGGAAGACGCGCTAGGCGTGTCGAAATTCAGGATGCTGGCCTGACCTGAATCTCTAGACCTTAGTGACGGTCAGGAACCGGGTGGAAAAAATGACTGAGAAAATCATCCTCGCTTCGGGCAGTCCGTTCCGGAAGGCAATGCTCGTCAATGCCGGGATCGACGTCGAGGCTGTTCCCGCCGAAGTCGATGAGCGTGCGCTCGAAGCGCCCTTGCAAGGCAGTGGCGCCTCCCCCGAGGATGTCGCCCTGGTGCTGGCCGAGGCCAAGGCCACCGAGGTCAGCGAGCGCCGGCGTGGTGCTCTGGTGCTCGGCTGCGACCAGACGCTGTCGCTCGGCGACGAAGTCTTCCACAAGCCGGCCGACATGGAAGGCGCGCGTCGCCATCTTTTGGCGCTGTCGGGCAAGACCCATCAGCTCAACAGCGCCGCGGTGCTGGTGCGTGACGGCCAGGTTCTGTGGCGTTACGTGGGTATCGCCTCGATGACCATGCGCAAGCTCGACCCCGGCTTCATCGGCCGTCATCTCGCCCATGTCGGCGACAAGGCGCTGGCAAGCGTGGGCGCCTACCAGATCGAAGGCGAAGGCATCCAGCTGTTCGACAAGATCGAAGGCGATCATTTCACCATCGTCGGCCTGCCGCTTTTGCCGCTGCTGGTCGAACTGCGCACGCTCGGAGCGATCGATGGCTGAGGCGACGAAGAAGGCTTTTGTCACTGGCCACCCGATCAAGCATTCGCGCTCGCCCAGGATTCACGGTCACTGGCTCGCCAAACACGGCATCGACGGCAGCTATCAGGCGATCGATGTCGCGCCGCGGGACTTCGCCGAGTTCCTGGCGACGCTTCAGGCAAACGGTTACCGCGGCGGCAATGTCACCATCCCGCACAAGGAAGCCGCTTTCGCGCTGGTCGACCGCCGTGATCAGGCGGCGGAAGAGATCGGCGCCGTCAACACGCTGTGGTTCGAGGACGGCGGACTGTGGGGCGGCAACACCGACGACCATGGCTTTGCCGCCAATCTCGACGAACATGCGCCGGGCTGGGCGAACAATGGGCCAGCGGTCGTGCTGGGCGCCGGCGGCGCCTCCCGCGCCATCATCCATGCGCTGAAGCAGCGTGGCGTCAGGGACATTCGCATCGTCAACCGCACGCTGGCACGGGCGGAAGAGCTGCGGCATCGCTTTGGCGCCGGCGTCTCGGCCCATGCCATGGCCGCGGCCGACGAATTGCTTGGCGATGCCGGCCTGCTGGTCAACACCACCGCACTCGGCATGCATGGCAACGAAACTCTGTCCGCCGATCCGACCCGACTGCCGGACCATGCCATCGTGACCGATATCGTCTACGTGCCGCTCGAAACGCCGCTGCTCGCCGCTGCCCGCGCGCGGGGTCTGCGCACCGTCGATGGCCTCGGCATGTTGCTGCATCAGGCCGCGCCCGGCTTCGAGCGCTGGTTCGGCGTCAGGCCACGGGTCACGGCCGAGCTGCGATCCCTCGTCGTTGCCGACCTGGTGCCGAAAGCATGATGGTTCTTGGTCTCACCGGATCGATCGGCATGGGCAAGTCGACGACGGCGAAGATGTTCGCCGAAGCCGGCGTGCCCGTTCACGATTCCGACGAAACGGTGCATCGCCTCTATGCGGGCAAGGCTGTTCCTCTGGTCGAGGATGCCTTTCCCGGAACCACCGCCTCGGGTTCGGTCGATCGCACCTTGCTGGCTGGGCGCGTGCTGGGCGATGCCGCCGCGCTGAAAAAGCTCGAATCAATCGTCCATCCGCTTGTGCGCGCCGAGGCCGACGCCTTCCTGGCCCGCAATCTGGCGGCCGGCGCGCCGATCGCCGTGCTCGACATCCCTCTCCTTTTCGAGACCGGCGGGCGCGATCGCGTCGACAAGGTGGTGGTCGTCACCGCGCCCGCCGACATCCAGCGCGCGCGTGTGCTGGCGCGCCCGGGCATGACCCAAGAGAAGCTGGCGTTGATATTGGCCAAGCAGGTTCCCGACGCCGACAAGCGCAGGCTTGCGGATTTCGTCATCGACACCGGCAACGGTTTGGACGCCGCCCGTGCCGCGGTGAAGGCGATCATAGCCGAGCTGAGCGGGGATAAGGCCGGCGGCGACCGCCGCTGACCTTGCTGCGGGCGCCGCGCACCGCCATCATTAGCCAGACAAAGCTTCAGCAGACTGATTCGATGCGCGAGATCATCTTCGATACCGAAACCACTGGCCTCGACTCCCGCGAGGACCGGGTCATCGAATTGGGCGGCGTCGAGCTGGTCAACCGCTTCCCGACGGGAAAGACCTTCCACCACTACATCAACCCACAGGGTCGCGCGATCCACGCCGAAGCGCAGGCCGTACATGGCATCAGCGCCGCTGATCTGCAGGGCAAGCCGACATTTGCCGAAATCGCCGAGGAATGGCTGGCCTTCACCGACGGCGCCAAGCTGATCGCGCACAATGCCACCTTCGACGTCGGCTTCCTCAATGTCGAATTCGGCCGGCTGGGTCATCCGGTCATCGACAACGGCCGTGTCGTCGACACGCTGGCGCTGGCGCGCCGCAAGCATCCGATGGGTCCCAATTCGCTTGACGCGCTCTGCCGGCGCTACGGCATCGACAATACGAGGCGCACCAAGCACGGCGCCCTGCTCGATTCCGAACTGCTGGCCGAGGTTTATATCGAGCTGATCGGCGGCAAGCAGGCCGCCCTCGTCCTCGACAGCGCAACGGCGCCAGCCCAGGGCGGCGAAAACGTACGCCAGATCGAGATCATCGTCGGCGAGCGCCCCGCGCCCCTGCCATCCCGTCTGACCGACGCCGATCGCGCCGCGCATGCCGGCCTGGTCGCCACGCTGGGCGAGAAAGCCCTGTGGCTGCGGGTTCTCGGCAACTAGAGCGTGATCCCGAAAAGTGGAATCCGGTTTTCGCGGACAAACGGTTCCCGTTTGTCCAGAGATCATGCTCAAACAAACAGATAGAGCCCCATCCCGATTTCCATCGGGATGGCACAGGACCTAGAGCAATTCCAGGAAAAGTGTGAAACGGCTTTCCGTCCGGAACTGCGGAGAAACGACGCTTCAAAGCCAATCCCAACAAAAAACCCGGCGCGAGGCCGGGTTTTTCAATTCGAAACCTGAAGAGCTGCTTAGCTGACCTGGACCTTGCTCGCGGCGGCCTGATCCTCGGCCAGCTTCTGCTGGAACATCTGCGCGAAATCGATGGGGTCGAGCATCAGCGGCGGGAAGCCGCCATTGCGGGTTGCCTCGGCGATGATCTGCCGGGCGAACGGGAACAGCAGCCGGGGGCATTCGATGAACAGGATCGGCAGCATGTGCTCCTGCGGGAAGCCACTGATGTTGAAAACGCCGCCATAGACCAGTTCGACGTTGAACAGCACTTCCTGGTCGAAGGACGCCTTGGCGTTCAGGGTCAGGTTGACGTCGAACTGCTTGTCGGACAGCGGATTGGCATTGACGTTGACATTGATGGCGATACCGGGAGCCTTGTCGCGGCCGCGCAGGGAATTCGGTGCGCCGGGGCTTTCGAAGGACAGGTCCTTCACATACTGGGCGAGCACGTTGAGCGAGGGCTGCTGCGCCGCGTTGCCGTTACCATTGGCCGCGCCGGTGGGCGCATTCTCATTGCTGGCCATAAGCCGTTGTCCTTTTGCCTGGGCAGCCGTGCTGACCGGATTGAAATCGGGCGTTCGCTACCATGGTCGGCATGACAAGACAAGGTTTGCCGCCTTCAGGTCCGGTCCAATCGCCTTGACCTTTTGTGGGTGGAGATCGATAGCCTAAAGCCAGTGTTGACCTTCGCCGCTGAGCCTCCTCCCCCGCATGAGACAGGCAGCGCGACACTTCCGGTCACGGTTCTGCCAATCGCCAGCGTCGCAAGGGCGGCGGCTATACGCCTGGTGACAGGGCGGTTCAATCGTCTTTAAGGCGGCGCCAGGGGGAGTTGTGGTCGGGTCCGCGCTTGAAGTCGTCCTCGCGCGAATAGTCTCCGTCTTCGAGATCGATGACCTTTTCGCGCCGCTGGGAGCGAAAGCCGCCGGTGCTGAAACTGGTCGCCAGCACGATACGGCCCTTGAACAGGCGCCAGGCCAGATCGCGCACCGGCGGCAGGAACAGCAGCAGGCCGAAAATATCGGTGATGAAGCCCGGAATGATCAGGAGGATCGCCGCCAGCACGATCATGGCGCCATGCGCCAGCTGCCGGCTCGGATCGTGACCGGCATCCATCTCGGCGCGCACCCGTTTCATGACCCCTAGACCCTGGTGCCTCAGCAGCAAGGCGCCGGCAACGCTCGAAGCCAGTACCAGTCCGACCGTCGCCAGCGCGCCGATCTGGCGGCCGACAATGACGAAACCGGCGATTTCCAGGAAGGGAAGCGCGAGGACGAACAAAGGGAGGAGCGAAATGCGCAAGTGGTGACCGATCGTTTCGATGTTTTGCCGCCCGCGGGCAATCGCCGCTGGCTCTGAGCCCGTTAGATAGGTATGCCTGCCTTTGATTTGAATGATTGCGCCTAGCGTTCTATATGGTTTGAATGTTGAACGCTATGCGACCGTGGCCATTGCTTGGCCGGGCGGTCCGGCCAGGGCAGGGATTGATTGGCGGAAGATATGGGATTCTTCGACTTCGGCACCATCTTCTTTCTGATTGCGGCAGTGGTGATCTTTTTCCAGCTGCGCAATGTTCTGGGCCGTCGCACGGGCAATGAACGTCCGCCCTTCGATCCCTATACGGCGGCGCGCGCCGGTGAAAAGGATCCCCCGGCGAAAGCCGAGAACGTCGTGTCGCTGCCACGCAAGCGGGCGCCGGGCGAGCCGGCCAGCGACGCCTATGCCGCGATCGATGCTTTCGCCAAGCCCGACACCGACCTCAACAAGGGTCTGCGCGCGATCAAGGACAACGACCCGACCTTCGATCCGAAGACTTTCGTCGACGGCGCCAAGATGGCCTACGAGATGATCGTGATGGCTTATGCCGACGGCGATCGCAAGACGCTGAAGAACCTGTTGTCGCGTGAGGTCTATGACGGTTTCGTCGCCGCCATCGGCGAGCGCGAGGCCAAGTCGGAAAAGATTCAGTCCTCCTTCGTCGGCATCGACAAGGCCGACATCGTCTCGGCCGAGATGAAGGGCGGCGAGGCTCATGTCACGCTGCGCATCATCAGCGAGCTGATTTCGGCGACGCGCGACAAGGCAGGCGCCGTCATCGACGGCGATCCGGAAACCGTCGCCGAGGTCAAGGATGTCTGGACCTTCGCGCGCGACACACGCTCGCGCGATCCGAACTGGAAGCTCGTCGCTACCGAGGAAGAAGACTGAATCTGCCACGTCGGCGAGGCTTCCGTGTCGTTGTCGACCCTCTTCACCGAAAGATCCTTCGCCGAGTTGCCCGGCTGGGATGATGACGATCATCTCGCCGCCTTCGCGGCGTTTCGGCGCTCGGCATTCCATATCCTGGCAAAGCCCTATCGCTCCGGCGCACTCGGCGTTGATTTCAACGCCTTCTCCCCGGCTTACGACGAAGCCCGTACCATTTCGCCAGCGAATCGATCGGAGGCGCGGGCATTCTTCGAGCATCATTTCGTCCCCGCGACCATAAATCCCGACAATGGCGCGCGTGCCGGGCTTGTCACCGGCTTCTACGAGCCGGAAGTCGCGGCCTCGCCGGTGCGGACGGAGCGTTTTTCGGTACCGCTGCTGGCGCGTCCAAAAGATCTCATCGATATCGGTGACGAGAACCGGCCAGCCGGCTTGGATCCTTATCTGGCCTTCGGCCGCGAGACGCCTGACGGACCGGTCGAATATTTCGATCGCGGCGAAATCGAGCGCGGCGCGCTGGCCGGCAAGGGTCTGGAGATCGCCTGGCTTGCCGACAAGGTCGACGCTTTCTTCATCCACGTGCAGGGCGCGGCGCGGTTGCAGATGACCGATGGCAGGCTTTGCCGCGTCACCTACGCCGCCAAGTCCGGCCAACGCTTCACCGGTCCGGGCAAGATCCTCAGCGAGATCGGCGAGATCCCGCTTGAGAAAGTGACGATGCAGTCGATCCGCGCCTGGTTCAAGGCGCACCCGGACCGCGTCGACGAGATCCTGTGGCGCAACCGTTCCTATATTTTCTTCCGCGAAGCCGCGGTCGAGGACGCAATGCTCGGCCCCATCGCCGCCGCCAAGGTGCCGTTGACGCCGGGCCGCTCCGTCGCCGTCGACCGGTTGCTCCATACCTTCGGCACGCCATTCTATATCGACGCGCCGTCCCTTCTGGCGTTCGACGGAAAACCGTTCCGGCGCCTGATGATCGCGCAGGATACCGGTTCCGCCATCACCGGCACGGCGCGAGGCGACCTGTTCGCCGGCTCTGGCGACGCTGCCGGAGAGATCGCCGGCGTTGTCCGCAATGCGGCCGATTTCCATGCCCTGCTACCGCGCGCGCTCGTTTCGGGGGCGAATCGATGACGCGGACGACCGACAGGTTGAACGAAGACGACCGGGTTCTCTGGAACCTGGTGGCACGGACGGCAAAGCCCCTGAAGGGCTATCGAGCCGTTGACATTCCCGTGGTGGTCGAGGCCAAGCCGGCATCGCCTCAGCAGGTTCCGGCCGTTGCAAATGCGGGCGCGACGCCAAAACCAAAGGCGCAGCATGTCTCCCACGCCCTCGACGAACCGACACTGGACAAGCTTGCCAAGGGCCGGCTGCCGATCGAGGGCCGCGTCGATCTGCACGGCCTGACCCAGGAGGCAGCCTATTCGCTGCTGTTCTCCTTCCTGCACCGGGCCCATGCCGGCGGCGTCCGCTATGTGTTGGTGATCACCGGCAAGGGCTCTTCGTCGGGTGGGGATGGCGTGCTGCGCCGTTCGGTGCCGGCATGGCTGTCGACGCCGGCTTTCCGGCCCCTCGTCTCGAGCCACGATCATGCCGCCCGCAATCATGGCGGCTCGGGCGCGCTCTACGTGCGGCTGCGGCGCATCCGTTCGTGAGGGCGATGTCGTGACCCCGTTCGGCGAAAGACTGCGTTCGTTGCGGCATGAGCGCGGTGTGAGCCAGAAGGACATGGCGGCGGCCATCGGTGTCAGCGCCGCCTATCTGTCGGCCCTCGAACATGGCCGTCGCGGCGCGCCGACCTGGACGCTGATCCAGAAGATCATCGGCTATTTCAACGTGATCTGGGACGAGGCGGAAGAGCTGGCGCGGCTGGCCGAAGCCTCGCATCCGCGCGTCAGGCTCGACACGTCGGGTCTTACCCCGGCGGCAACGGAACTCGCCAACCTGCTGGCCGAGAATATTGAAAAGCTGCGCGAAGAAGACCTTCACAGCATAACCGCGTCCATCCGCGCGGCACTGGGCCGGCGATAACGCACGCCCGTAACTACTGCACCGCGCCGACCAGCACCTGTTGCCCGCCGCGGATCGAGACCCAGCGGCCGGGATTGTCGATCGCCTGCCGCTTGAGGAAGCGGTAGCCGGTCTGGTCCCAGGCCTTGACCTTGTCGTTCAGATTGTCGAGCACATAGTCGCCTCTGTCGGTGCGCACCGTCAGCACCGCGTGGCCCTCCCCGTCGGGCTTGCGCACCACGGTGATCAGCAGATCGGCGAGCGACACGCCGATGCGGTTGAGCTGCCGGCGCTTTTCCAGCACATAGTCCTCGCAGTCGCCGACGCCGTTGTCCGGATAGGCCCAGACCTCGTCCTTGCCATGGATTTCAAGGTCGCTCATTGGTTTGACGGCGGCGTTGACACTGGCGGTGACGCTGGTCAGCTTGCGCAACAGCGCTTTGTTCATGTTCGCCGGTGCAAGATCGCCCGGGCGACCAGAGCATTCGGCCGGGTGGGCCTTGCAGAAGTCATAGTGGCCGATCGGCTGCGATGTGGGCCCGCCGGTTGCCATCGACGTTTGTGACATGGCCGGCGCCGCCCAGCATCCCGAGATCGCAATGCCGGCCGCCGCGTACCGCGGCAGCTTTCGCGCCATTGAAACCATTGTCCCCGCCCGCCCCTGTTTGTTAACGAAACGTTAAAGGCGGTTTATAGTCCGTGTCAAACAGGGACACGGCCAGATTGACGGCATGGTTACCTGGGATGGCGGGGAAGGTCGCGCGGCAGCTCCATTCACGCAGCCGCACGCACTGTTCAAAACCGTGTCGGGTAGAGCGTCGCCTACCTCTTGGCGGTACGCACCAGCTTGGGCTTCACCGCAACGCGGTCCTGCCGGCCGTAGCTGGTGATGAAATCGACGATGCGCGGCACGATTTCGGAGCGGAAGCGCGAGCCGTTGAAGACACCATAATGGCCGACGGCTGGCTGCATGTAGTGGGCCTTCTTGTCGGCGGGAATGTTGATGCAGAGATCCTGCGCCGCCTTGGTCTGGCCGAGGCCCGAAATGTCGTCGTTCTCGCCTTCGACGGTGAACAGGGCAACGTTGCGGATCGCCGAAGGATCGATCTTCGTGCCGCGGTGCGTCATCTCGCCCTTCGGCAAGGCCTGGCGCACAAACACGGTGTCGACGGTCTGCAGGTAGAATTCGGCCGTCAGGTCCATCACCGCCAGGTATTCGTCGTAGAAATCGCGGTGCTTCTCGGCATTGTCGCCGTCATGCTTCACTAGGTGCATGAAGAAGTCCTTGTGGGCGATGATGTGGCGGTCGAGATTCATGCTCATGAAGCCCGAAAGCTGCAGGAAGCCCGGATAGACTTCGCGGCCGAAGCCGGGGACCGGCCATGGCGCGTGCATGATGACATTGTCGCGGAACCAGTCGATGCCCTTTTCCTGCGCAAGCAGGTTGACGGCGGTCGGATTGCGGCGCGTGTCGATCGGCCCGCCCATCAATGTCATGGTCGAGGGCACGAAGGGATCTCCCTTCGCCTCCATCAGCGCCACGGCCGCCAGCACCGGGACCGAGGGCTGGCACACCGCCATGACATGGGTATCGGGGCCCAGCGCGTGCAGCATGTCGATGACATAGTCGATATAGTCGTCGAGATCGAAGCCGCCGTCCGCCAGCGGCACCATCCGGGCATCGACCCAGTCGGTGATGTGCACGTCGGCATAGGGCAGCATGGCTTCCACCGTGCCGCGCAGCAGCGTTGCATAGTGGCCGGACATGGGCGCCACGATCAGCAGCTTCGGATCCGGCCGGCGTCCTTCGGGAACGGCGCGCTCGAAGCGGATCAGATTGCAGAAGGGTCGCGACCAGACGGTCTTTTCGACGACGTCGACGCTTTTCCAGTCGACCACCGTCTTGGCCAGTCCAAAACTCGGCTTGCTGTAGCGGCGCGTGGTGCGCTCGAACAGTTCAGCGGTCGCCGCGACCGAACGGCCCCAGGCCGTGTGCGAAAACGGGTTGAGCGGATTGGTATAGAGCATGCGCACCGCATCGGCGTAGAGCCGGGCCGGCTGCAGGGCCGCATGGTTCATTTCGTAGAGCTGGTAGAACATCGAGAACCCCGCTGCTGCCTGCGACCGAAGGGACGACGGGCAGCGCCGAGCCTTGAATGTCTCGCGGCGAAGTTAACAACTAATTGCTGCGATGCAATACGTTACGTCGGGTAATCATTGCTCGTTCTTTGGTCCTAGGCGTTGGGAATCCGCTTCGAACGGGGGCTGCCGGCTCATTGTGCGACTGCGAAGTGTCCGGCCGAGGCCGGACACTCAAACCCTCAGACGCGCGCCATGCAGACGGCGGTCTGGCCCGAACTGATGAAGCCCAGTTGATTGGCGGCACCCTTCGACAGGTCGAGGACACGGCCCTTGATGAAGGGACCGCGATCATTGATGCGCACCACGACACTGCGGCCATTGCTCTTGTTGGTGACCTTCAGCTTGGTGCCGAAGGGCAAGGTACGGTGGGCGGCCGTCAGTGCCGATGGGTTCATGCGCTCGCCGGATGCGGTCTTGGAGTGCAGTGAATACCAGGAGGCGCGACCACACTGGGCGGCGCCGGCCGAGGCGGATGCACCGCCGACCAACAGGCCAGCAGCTATCGTTACCGCGACAAGCGCGGTCTGGTTTGTTTTCTTCATCTTTTGAGGAGGGCTCCGTTTTTGACAGGGCCAATCCGTTAGGTGGCGAATAAGGCATGAAATGCGGCAGTGATCTGTCGGTTCCGTGGCGAGGGCACACGTTTGGAGTCACCGGGAAACAGTTTGTCAGGCATTTTCCCTGAGAAAATTACGATTCCTTGATGAATTTCGCTCCGGTATTCGGGATGTCTTCGGCCCGATCAGGTGCTAACATCCAAGTAGAGCCAAAGACTGATTGGTGACTTCCTTCGGCTCTTTCATCGCGGTGCGCGCGCAGCGCACGATCGACTTGGGAAGGGGATTCAGGCGGTGAGATTGATCAGGAATTTGCTGGCCTTGATTGTGCTGGCCATCGGTGCGCTCTGGGCGCTCCAGGGGATCGGCGTTGTCGGGGGAAGCTTCATGACCGGCCAGTCGCAATGGCTCTACATCGGCATCGTCACAATGCTGATCGGTGTTGCAGGGCTGGTATGGGCGAACCGATAGGGGTGAACTGTCGAGCCAAGCGCGACGGGTTGTGGAAGCCGCGCTTCAATCGCGCCGCCGCCGCGAGCCAACCCCGAAGGCCCTGCCTGCGACAGCCTTATGCAAACAGCTGATCCAGGATCTTGCCTTCCAGCTGGGCGAGCTCGGGTGAACCGCGCCGGCGCGGCCGCGCAATTGGCACCTCCAGGTCCAAGGCGATGCTGCCATCACGGATCACCACGACCCGGTCGGCCAGCGCGACCGCCTCGGCGACATCATGCGTGACCAGCACCGCCGTGAATTTCTGCGCGACCCAGATGCGTTCGAGGAGCTGTTGCATCTCGATGCGGGTCAGGGCGTCGAGCGCGCCCAACGGTTCGTCCAGCGCCAGGATCTGCGGGTGGCCCACCAGGGCACGCGCCAGCGCCACGCGCTGCTTCTGGCCGCCGGACAGCACGGAAGGCCACTCGTCGGCACGATCGACAAGGCCGACTTCGCCAAGAATGGCGAGCGAGCGCTCTCGCGCCTCCGCGCCTGAAGCGATCCCCGTCAGGCCAACCTCCACATTCCCCACCACGCTGGCCCAGGGCAGCAGACGTGGTTCCTGGAACATGAAGCGCGTGCGGCTGTGCCCGTCTTCCTCGGCCCCAAAGGTCAGCGATCCGGCCGTGGGCCGGTCAAGCCCGGCCAGCAGCCGCAGCAATGTGCTCTTGCCGCAGCCGCTCTTGCCGATGACGGCGAGAAACTGCCCGGCCGGTACGTCGAGATCGATCCCGTCCAGCACCACCTTGTCGCCAAACCGCTTGCCCACGCCCTTGAAGGCCAAGGCGCGCTTTCTTGCGACCCGCGCAGGCTGCGCCTGGGGCGCTTCGACGAATGAGCGGACGGCGGCGAGGCTGGCAGCAGGCATCGGAAACCCTCACACGTTCTGGAAGGCGGGATGCCAACTCAGCGACACCCGCTCGAGCAGGCGGGCAAGGCTGTCGGCGAGCTTGCCGAGCAGCGCGTAGATGACGATCGACAGCACCACGACGTCGATCAGCAGGAATTCGCGCGCCTGCATGGCCATGTAGCCGAGGCCCGAACTGGCCGAGACGGTTTCGGCGACGATCAAGGTCAGCCACATGATGCCCAGCGCATAGCGCAGGCCCACGAAGATCGCCGGCAGCGCGCCGGGCAGGATCACACGGAAGAACAGCGTGCGGCGGTCCATGCCGTAGACGCGGCCCATCTCGACCAGCTGCGGGTCGACGCTCTGGATGCCGAGCAGCGTGTTGACATAGATCGGAAAGAACACGCCGAGCGCCACCAGGAAGAGCTTGGCTTCCTCGTCGATGCCGAACCACAGGATGACGAGCGGGATCAGGGCCAGATGCGGGATGTTGCGGATCATCTGCAGCGTGGTGTCGGTGAGGCCTCGGCTCAGCGTCGACAATCCGTTGGCGAGGCCGAGCGCAAAGCCGATCGTCCCGCCGACGGCAAAGCCGGAAAGCGCCCGCGCGGTGCTGACGCCGATGTTGCGGACCAGCTCGCCCGACAGCGTCAGACGCCAGAAGGCCTCGGCGACGGCACTGGGCGCCGGCAATACGTTCGGCGACATGACACCCGCGCGCGAGGCGATCTCCCAGCCGGCGACGATCAGCACGGGCAACAGCCAGCCGATGCTGTTGCGGCCGAGACGCCCGCTGGCGCTCATGACGACGCCTGCAGTCGATTGGCGCCGTGGAAGCCGACCGAGAATTCGTTGGCGATGTCCTTGCGCGCCCTTTGCCGTTTGGTGCCGAGCCCGAGTTTTGGAAACAGCAGCTCGGCGACGCGGTAGGCTTCTTCCAAATGCGGGTAGCCTGAACCGATGATGGTGTCGATGCCGATCGCCTGATACTCCCGAATACGCTCGGCGATCTGCTCGGGTGTGCCGACCAGCGCTGTCCCGGCGCCGCCACGCACCAGCCCGACGCCGGCCCACAGATTGGGCGACACGACCAGCCGGTCTCTGCGACCGCCATGCAGCTCGGCCATGCGGCGCTGGCCGACCGAGTCCATCTGGTTCAGGAAACGCGCCTGTGCGTTATCGATCTGGGCGTCGGTGACATGGCTGATCAACCGCTCGGCGGCGCGCCAGGCTTCGTCCTCGGTTTCGCGAACGATGAAATGCAGCCTGATGCCGAAGCGCAGGTTGCGGCCGCGCCGTGCCGCCTTGTTGCGCGCCGAGGCGACCTTCTCGGCCACCTGAGCTGGTGGCTCGCCCCAGGTCAGATACATGTCGACCAGATCGGCGGCCAGCTCCTGCCCGGCATCCGACGATCCGCCGAAATAGAGCGGCGGCCGCTCCTGCAAAGGCGGAAGGTCGAGGCGTCCGTTCTCGACACGGTAATATTTGCCGTCGAAGTTGACGCGTTCGCCCGACACCAGCGCCCGCCAGATGGTCAGGAATTCATGCGCCTGGGCATAGCGCTCGTCATGCGGCAGGAACACGCCGTCGCCGGCGAGCTCCGTCGGGTTGCCGCCGACCACCACGTTGAGCAACAGACGGGCGTTGCTCAACCGGTCGAGGGCCGCGGTCTGCCGCGCGGCGAAGGTCGGCAATGTCACGCCGGGCCGTAGTGCCACCAGGAATTTGAGCTTTTCGGTCAACGTCGCGAGGCCGGTTGCGGTGATCCAGGAATCCTCGCAGTTCTGCCCGGTCGGCAAGAGCACGCCGGGAAAGCCGAGCCTGTCGACCGCTTGGGCGATCTCCTTGAAGTAGCCGAATTCGGGTGGCCGCTGCTGCTCCTCGGAGCCGAGATAGGAGCCGTCGCCATGCGTCGGAATGAACCAGAAGAAGTCGAGCGGCGCGGTGTTGGCTGGCACGGTCATGTCGGACCTCCTGGAGATGCAGGCGCAAAGGGCAAGGCGCGCGGGCGTTGCCCGGTGAGGGATCAGTTGCCGGGTGCGGTCCACACCGCGTCGGAAATCCGCACCGCCTTCGGGATCAGCCCGAGCTTGTAGAAGCGGTCGGCTGTCGCCTGCTGGCCGGCGATGATCTCGTCGGTGATCGGGAAGATGCCGAATTTGCCGCGGTTGGCGGCGATCGTCTGTGCGTCGAGCGGCACGCCGGTCACCTCATGCAGGGCGGCGGCCACCTTGTCGCGGTTCTGGTCAGCCCATTTCGCGGCCTCGCCAAGCGCCGCGATGGTCGTTGTGACGACCTCGGGATGCGCCTTGGCGAAATCCTTGTTGGCGATGAAATAGGTATTCACCTTGAGCACGTCGCTGGAACGCGCCAGCACGCGCGGCTGATAGCGCGTTTCGGCGATGGCGAAGAAGGGATCCCACACGGCCCATGCATCGATCTGGTCGCTGGCGAAGGCGGCGGCCGCGTCCGCCGGGCTGAGATAGACGGGTGTGACCTGATCGAACGGAATGCCCGCCTTTTCCAGCGCCGCGACGAGCAGATTGTGCGCGCTGGTGCCTTTGCCGACGCCGACCCGCTTGCCCTTGAGGTCCGCGACTGATTGTACGGGCGAAGCCGGCTTGACGAAGATCGCTTCGCCATCGCCATTGGAGGGCAGTGCCGCCGCATAGACGATGTTGGCGCCGGCGGATTGGCCAAAGATCGGCGGCGCATCGCCTGTCCAGCCGACATTGACGGCGCCGACGTTCAACGCCTCCACCAGCGGCGGTCCGGCCGAGAATTCGACCCACTTCACCGTGATGCCCTTGTCGCTCAGCGCCTTCTCGATCACCTGCTGTTGTCTGGCGATCACCGGCAGGCCGGTTTTCTGGTAGCCGATGTTGAGCTGTTTCAGCTCCTGCGCCGTGGCGCCGAATGAGAGGCAAATGCTTGCGGCAAGCACGCCTGCGCCGAAGGCACGTCGCGTCAGATTGAACATGATCCCACTCCTTCAACCCGGAGACGGCGCGGAAAACTCCCGCCCGGCCGGAACTGGAGTCAGGCTAGGTAGGTCTATAAATTTAGTAGAGAAATAATTTTGCGACTTCTCGATGCCTTTTGGAATTGTTTCCCGCCAAGAGCCGGGACGAGGCGCAAATCGCGACGATATCAATGAGACCAATATTGCCAGGCCCAGTAGAAGCTCTCGTCGCGCGGCGGAAGACGATTGCGCTCGGCATCCCAACGCACTGGCGCCGGCGACCGGACCTCGCTGTCGGATGACGGTTTATCGTTGGCCCTGGGCAGGCGAAGCAACGCGCCCAACTGGGCGAACAGCACTGCTGTGGAATGGGTCATTGCCATCTCTCCGTTTTTCGATCACAGCCGTCCGTCGGCGGCATTGCTGTTTCCTTTGACAAAGGGCCTGCCGCGCCGGCAGGCCCGGCGATCAGTCCTAGACCGGGCGCCCGGCGGCGGTGGCCGCCTTGACCTCGACCAGACGTCCGCTGTGCACATCGTAGACGTAGCCATGGATCGGGATATGGCTGGGCACCAACGGGTGCTCGCGGATGCGGCGGACATCCTGCTCTACGCTTTCCTGCTGGTCGTTGATCGTGTGCCATTTGACGAAATGGCCATGCGAGCTGCCGTGGCCATGCTTGGGATTGCTCCACACCTTGCCGTCGAACGATGCGGTCTCGAGGCTGTCCTCGAGCAGGTCGCCGATGATCTCGTCCGAGAACAGCTCCATCCCGCAATTGGTGTGATGGATCACGAACCACTCATTGGTGCCGAGCAGCTTGTGCGAGATGACGAGGGAGCGGATCGCGTCGTCCGTTGCCCGTCCGCCGGCATTGCGGATGACATGCGCGTCACCCTCGGCAAGCCCGGCATATTTGGCCGGATCGAGCCGGGCATCCATGCATGTCAGGATGGCGAAGCCGCGCGCCGGCGGCAAGGCCAGATCCTTCTTGACGCCGAAATCGGCGGCATAGCCAGCATTGGCCTCGAGAACTTCGTTGAGTATCCGCGAATTGTCTCTTGTCGACATGGTCGTCTCCATTGGAGGGTTCAGTCGCGCATGGACGGCGTTCGAGCCTCTGAACGGGCCCCGTTGTCAGTCACGTCCCGCCCACGGAACGAGAACGCGCTCGATCCTGCGGATGGTGAATTCAAGGACGAAGGCGATGGCCGCGATCACCAGAATGCCCATCACCACAACGTCGGTGACGAGGAACTGGGCCGCCGACTGGATCATGAAGCCGAGCCCGCGCGTCGCCGCCACCAGTTCGGCCGCCACCAGCGTCGACCAGCCGGCGCCGAGCGCGATGCGCAAGCCGGTCAGGATCGCGGGCAGGGCGCTGGGCAGGATGACCAGCCGGATGACCTGCAGCCGGGTCGCGCCAAGCGAACGCGCGGCATTGACCCGCTCCTGCGAGACGCCGCGAACGCCGGAGGCGGTCGAAAGCGCTACAGGCGCCAGCATGGCGATGGCGATGACCAGGATCTTGGACGGCTCGCCGATGCCGAACCAGATGATGACCAGTGGCAGGTAGGCGAGCGGCGGGATCGGCCGCAGGAACTCCAGCAACGGATCGAAGATGCCGCGCCCGATGGTGCTGATGCCGATGGCCAGTCCCACGGGAACGCCGATGAGGATGGCGGCGACCAGTGCCGCGAAGACCCGGCCCAGGCTGGCGACGATATGCTGGGCGAGCGTCGCATCGACGAAGCCGTCACGGGTCACGACGATGAACTTGTTCCATACGGCTATTGGGGAGGGCAGGAACACCGGCGACACGAGCTGGAGGCGGGCGGATAGCGCCCATACGGCCAGCACAGCGAGGATGGTGACGGCGCTGACCACGCGTGCCGAAACGCCTTTGCGCTTCGGGCTTGGTCGCGACCATGGCACGGACAGGCCATCGGCCTCGTCGACCCTGGAGCTTGGGCGTTCGCTGTAGGAGGACATGGTCATGCCGCCTCTCCCTCGAAGATGGCGTCGGTGAGTTCGCCGCGAGCCGCCGCGAATGCCGGATCGGCCTTGATGGCGCGAATGGCTTCGCCGCTCGCGTAACGCCGGCTGAAGCCGGGCTCGAATGTCCGCACCACGCGGCCTGGTCCGGGCGCCAGCACGACGATGCGGGTGGCGAGAACCAGCGCCTCCTCGATGCCGTGCGTGACCATCAGCACGCCGACGCGGCTTGCCGTCCACAGATCGAGCAACGTCGTCTGCATGCGCTCGCGCGTCAGCGCGTCGAGCGCCCCAAGCGGTTCATCGAGCAGCAGGAATTCAGGTTCGGCGGCGAGCGCGCGGGCGAGGCCGACGCGCTGGCGCATGCCGCCGGAGAGCTCCCAGATATGCTTGTCGCCGGCATCGGTGAGCTTCACCAGCGCCAGCAATTCGTCCGCACGCCGGGCGCGCTCCCGTTGCTGGATGCCGCGCAGCCGCGGCGCGAAGGCGACATTCTCGCGCGCCGTCAGCCATGGAAACAGCGCATCGTTCTGGAACACCACGGCGCGCTCCGAGCCCGGCGCGGTGATCGGTTTGCCGTTGATCGAGGCGTTGCCGCGCGCCGGCGCCACCAGGCCGGCCGCGACATTGAGCAGCGAGGTCTTGCCGCAGCCGGAACGGCCGACAAGCACGACGAAGTCGCCCTTGGCGACATTGATGGACACGCGCTCCACCGCGGGTGCCGGCTGGCCGTCATAGTGAACGGAGACTCTGTCTAGCACGAGATGCGGCATTGGTTCCCGCGGGTCGGGTGGATGAACCCACCTGCCCCGGACCACCCCTCGTCGGCGGGTCCGGGGCAGGCAGCACGCGGCGTCAGGGAAGAGAACCGCGCGTGTTACGAGAGCGTCGTGAGTCCACGAACCGGCGCTCCAAAATACTCGCTCAGTTCGAGGCCAGGGCCTGGGTGGCGTATTTCGACGACACGTATTTCGAATAGTCGGGCAGCACGGCGTCGATCTTGCCCTGCTCCTTCAGGAAGGCGGACGTCGCCTCGATCGCCTTGACCGTGCCGCCGCCGAGGAATTTGTCCGATGCCTGCTCCTCCAGCGTCGGGAAGACGTAGCCCTTCAGGAGCTGCGGTACTTCCTCCAGCTTGGCGCCGGTGATCTTGGCGATCTTGGCGGCCTGCGGCGACGACACCGACCACGCGTCCGGCTTGGCCAGGAAGTCCGCATAGGCCGCACCCGTAACCTTGACGAAGTCACGCACCGCTTCCGGGTTCTTGTCGGCAAAGTCGGTGCGCACGATCCAGGCGTCGAAGGTGGGCGCCCCCCATGCGGCGACCTGCGATGAGTTCAACACCACCTTGCCCGTCGTCTTGATCTGGCCGAGCGCCGGATCCCAGACGTAGGCCGCGTCGATGTCGCCGCGCGCGAAGGCCGCCGCGATTTCCGGCGGCCGCAGGTTGAGGATCCGCACCGACTTCGGATCGACATTCTCGTGCTTCAGCGCGGCAAGCAGGCTGTAATGCGTCGTCGAGACGAAAGGCACGGCCACCTTCTTGCCGGCGAGGTCGCCGACCTTTTCGATGCCGGTCCCGTTGCGGGCAACGAGCGCCTCGGATTCACCGATCAGGCCGACGATGTAGATGGTCTGGATGGGAAGCTCGCGGCTGGCGGCGGCGGCCAGGGGGCTCGACCCGACATAGCCGATATCGACGGAGCCGGAAGCAACGGCGGCGATGACGTCGGCGCCGGAATCGAACTTCCGCCAGTCGATGGCAGCCTTGGTTGCCTTTTCGTAAGCACCGTCGGCTTGCGGCACTTTCGAGGGTTCGACCACTGTCTGGTAGCCGATGGTGATCTTGAGATCCTGCGCTTCGACCGGGCCAAGGAAGGCGGCGCCGGCAAATGCCGCGGACGACAGGAGAATAATGCGTCGCGAAATGGTGGACATGAAAGGCTCCATGAAAACAGGGAAGACCGGATTGCCCATCCATAGTCGGTTAATTCTATCGCCCTTGTAGAGTTAAATCCTTCTAGTCGGACTGGTTCGTTGGGAAAAACTTACCTGCCGGAGGCGGGCAAAGCGGATTCGGCGGCTGGAACAGGCTTCACCGCCCCGGGGATCAGTCAGGCCTGGCTTCATCGATGCATGGGCAAAGCCGGCGTGCCGCAGCCGGTTTGACTGACGCCATCGCCAATTTTTTACCGTGGCCTCCATGGCGGCAAATTCCAACCATTCGAGGCCTGGGAATTGAAAACCCTTTCCACGTGTTCGGCGATAACTATAGTATTCTTATCGACATTAGGGAGTTGGAGAGGACGATGAGCGACCATCATACGCCTGCGATCGCTCGCGGCACGCATCGGCCTTCGGAGTTCCTCATGCCGCACGCGGCGACGATCGATGCCTCCGCACTTCGCGCCGCTTGCCTGCCGCCGCAATTCTGTGTCTTGAATGGCACAAAAGCAGGCTAAAATGGCCACAGCGGCTTGAAAACGAAGCAAAATCAACGTTTCTTGGCTTGTACATAATGTCGCTAGAATTTATCTATGAAGGTGGGCTGGTCCTGGTGGCGATCCACCGGAGCACCCACGATTTTGACGCGGATGGCCTGGCGCCCTCGCATGACAGAGAAATTTTGATTTCATGCTCACAAAAAAGGGCAAGTACGGCCTCAAGGCGCTCGTCCATCTCGCGCAATTGCCCGCCGGAGAGCTTGCATTCGTCAACGACATCGCTGCCGGCAGCAACATCCCCAAGAAGTTTCTCGATGCCATCCTGGGCGAGTTGCGCAATGCCGGCTTTGTCCAGAGCCGCAAGGGCAAGGACGGCGGCTACCGCCTCGCACGGCCGGCCGATGAAATCAAGGTCGGCCACGTCGTGCGTGTCCTCGACGGGCCGCTGGCTCCTATTCCCTGCGCCAGCCGCACCCAGTACCAGCGCTGTGAAGACTGCAATGAGGCGACATGCCAAGTCCGACATCTGATGCTGGAAGTAAGGCAGGCAATCGCCGAGGTGCTGGACAACCGCAGCCTCGCCGAGATGCGCGATATCGGCCTCGACGACCTGCCGGTCGCGAGGGGCATCGACGACCTGCCGGTCGCGGTGAAGGTGCAGGCCTGACGCTGGCGCTTCTTGCACGGCTGGCATGCGCATGACCGGGCGCGCGAACTCCATCATCATTGTTGGCGGCGGTGCCAGTGGCGTCGTGCTGGCCGCGCATCTCTTGAAATCGCCCAATCCCGATCTGCGCGTGACGCTGATCGAGAAACGCCCGCATTTCGGGCAAGGCATCGCCTATTCCACGCTGCTATCGGCCCATGTGCTCAACGTCGCCGCGACCGGCATGAGCGCCTATGCCGATGATCCCGGCAATTTCTGGCGCTGGCTGCTGGAACGCGGCCTGGCAACGGCGGACCAGGCGCCGGTCTATGCTCCGCGCAGCCTCTATGCCCGCTATCTTGGAGAATTGCTCGACGATCTCGAAGCGCGGGAACAGCAGACGGGGCGGCTTCGGCTGATCCGCGAGGAGAGCCGGTCGATCAAGCCCACCGCGTCCGGCGTCGAAGTGACCTTGGCCAACGGCACCAGCGTCGTCGCCCATCTGGCCATTCTGGCTACCGGCCATGACGAGATGCCAGCCCAGGGGCATGCCATCAGGATGGGGTCGGAAGCCGATACCGAGCTTCCCCCCGATGCAAGCGTCATGGTGCTGGGCACTGGCCTGAGCATGGTCGACGCATTCCTGGCGCTCGAGCAGCGCGGCCATCGCGGCGACATCATCGCGGTGTCCAGGCGCGGCCTGCTGCCGTCGCCGCATCGCAAGGGCAACCCGATCAAGCTGGATGTCGCCGACATTCCGCTGGGCACCCAGCTTTCCTACTTCGTCGGCTGGTTCCGCGACCTGATCCGGGAGAATCAGAAGGCAGGCAGGGATTGGCGCGACGTCGTCGACGGATTGCGGCCGTTCAACCAGAAGATCTGGCAGAACTGGCCCGCGTCGGCCAAGCGCCGCTTCGTCGAACACACAAAGGCCTGGTGGGATATCCACCGCCACCGCATGGCGCCGGAAGTCTATGCCAAGGTGACCGAGGCCGTGCAATCCGGCCGCATCCGCCTCGTTGCCGGCCGCGTCGTCGACATCGCGCAGGGCAGCGAATTCACCGTCCAGGTCCAGTCGCGCCACACGCAGCGCATCGAAACATTCGAGGTGGCGCGCATCTACGATTGCAGCGGCATCGTCAGGGACATCTCGACCTCGTCGAACAGCGTGGTGCGCTCGCTGGTCGACCGAGGGCTGGCGCGGCCCGACCCCATGAGGATCGGCCTCGACGTGTCGGCCAATTGTGAAATCATTTCCGGCGACGGCGTGGTTTCCAAAAAAATCCTCGCCGTCGGCCCGCTGACGCGCGGCACGTTCTTCGAGATCGACGCCATTCCTGACATTCGCGTTCAATGCGCCAGGCTGAGCAAGCAGCTTCTCGGTTAGAGGCCTCGCGCCGCGAAAACCGGAATTTCATTCCCCGTCTGGCCGGTTGATTGGCACGATCTATCTTCTTTCTCGCAACAAACGGCTGGAAAAGAGGATAAGCTGCCGCTCTGCTTGGAGACGGTTGCTTGACCATGGAGCATCGAGCATGAGCGAGCACGGAAATGCCGCTGCGGACAGCGGATCCTCCCGCCTGCGTCCGCCCTACAAGTCGGTTCTCGACCTGATCGGCCAGACGCCGGTGGTCGAACTGACCAAGTTCGACACTGGCAAATGCCGGCTGTTCATCAAGCTCGAAAGCCAGAATCCCGGCGGCTCGATCAAGGACCGCATCGCACTGTCGATGATTGCCGCGGCCGAGAAAGAGGGCAAGCTCAGGCGCGGCGGCACCATCGTCGAGGCAACCGCCGGCAACACCGGCCTCGGCCTCGCCCAGGTCGGCATCCCCAAGGGCTATCGCATCGTGCTGGTCGTGCCCGACAAGATGTCGCGCGAAAAGATCCAGCACCTGCGTGCGCTCGGCGCCGAAGTGCGCATGACCCGCTCCGATGTCGGCAAGGGCCACGCCGAATACTATCAGGACATGGCCGAGAAGCTCGCGGCGGAAGTGCCCGGCGCCTTCTATGCCAACCAGTTCGCCAACCCGGCCAATCCGATGGCGCATGAAACCACCACCGGCCCGGAAATCTTCGCGCAGCTCGACGGCAACGTCGACGCGGTGGTCGTCGGCGTCGGCTCGGGCGGCACGCTGACCGGGCTTGGCCGCTATTTCGCCAGGGTCTCGCCGAAGACCGAGATGGTGCTGGCCGATCCCGTCGGTTCGGTGCTGGCGCCGCTGATCAAGACGGGCAAGATGGAAGAGGCCGGCAGCTGGACGGTGGAGGGCATCGGCGAGGATTTCGTGCCGCCCAATGCCGACCTGTCGCTGGTCAGGAAGGCCTACTCCATCCCCGACAAGCAGAGCATGCTGGCCGTGCGCGACCTGTTGTCCAAGGAAGGCATCCTCGCTGGTTCGTCCTCGGGAACGCTGTTGTCGGCGGCGCTGCGCTATTGCCGCGAGCAGACGGTGCCGAAGCGCGTCGTCACCTTCGTCTGCGACAGCGGCAACAAATATCTGTCGAAGGTTTTCGACGATTTCTGGCTGGCCGAGCAGGGCCTGGCCGAGCACGAGCAGCATGGCGACCTGCGCGACCTGGTGATGCGCTCGCACCGCACCGGCGACACCGTCTGGGTCGGCCCGGACGAGAGCCTGCTCAACGCCTATGGCCGCATGCGCCGCTCCGATGTCTCGCAGCTGCCGGTGCTCGACAATGGCAAGCTGGTCGGCATCGTCGACGAAAGCGATATCCTGGCCAAGGTCGACGGCCCCTATGACGGGCGCTGGGAGCGCTTCAACGGTCCGGTGCGCACGGCGATGACCTCGAATCCGCACACGCTGCAGGCCAGCCAGACGCTGGATGCGCTGCTGCCGGTGTTCGACCGCAACGAGGTCGCCATCATCTTCGACGGCGACGAATTCGTCGGCCTTATAACCCGTATCGACCTGATCAATCATTTGAGGCGCGCACGATGACCATCAACGTATCTGGCAAGAACCGCCTGGCCTTTTCCACCCGCGCCATCCATGGCGGCCAGAGCCACGATCCCCTGACCGGGGCGGTGATGGTGCCGATCTACGCCACCTCGACCTTTGCCCAGCAGTCGCCCGGCGTGCACAAGGGTTTCGAATATGCCCGCAGCCAGAACCCGACGCGCTTCGCCTTCGAGCGCGCCGCGGCCGACCTCGAGAGCGGCACGGCGGCCTTTGCCTTCGCCTCCGGCCTGGCGGCGATATCGACGGTGCTGGAACTGCTCGATTCCGGTGCCCATATCGTCGCCACCGACGACATCTATGGCGGCTCCTTCCGCCTGATGGAGCGGGTGCGCAAACGCTCTGCCAACCTGCAGGTCAGCTTCGTTGATTTCACCGATCTCGAGGCGGTCGAGGCCGCGATCCGCCCGGACACGAAGCTGCTCTGGGTCGAGACGCCGACCAACCCGCTGCTGCGCATCGTCGACCTCGAAGGCGTCGCGGCCCTCGCCAGGCGCAAGGGGGTTCTCACCGTCGCCGACAACACCTTCTGCAGCCCCTATATCCAGCGTCCGCTGGAGCTCGGCATCGACATCGTCGTCCATTCGACGACCAAGTACCTCAATGGCCATTCCGATATGGTCGGCGGCGTCGCGGTGGTCGGCGACAACAAGGACCTCGCCGCCCAGCTGAAATTCCTGCAGAACGCCATCGGCGCCATCTCCGGCCCGTTCGACAGTTTTCTGGCGTTGCGCGGCCTGAAGACACTGGCGCTGCGCATGGAGCGCCACTCCACCAATGGCCTCAAGATCGCGCAATGGCTGGAGACCCGCAAGGATGTGCGCCGCGTCATCTATCCCGGCCTTGCCAGCCACCCCCAGCATTCCATCGCCGTGCAGCAGATGCATGCCTTCGGCGGCATGATCACGGCCGTGCTCGACCGCGACCTTGCCGGGACAAAGCGCTTCCTCGAACGCACGCAGCTGTTCACGCTGGCCGAAAGCCTCGGCGGGGTGGAGAGCCTGATCGAGCACCCGGCGCTGATGACGCATGGGTCCATCCCCGCCGAGAAGCGGGAGGCGATCGGGATTTCGGATTCGCTGGTGCGGCTGTCGGCGGGCATCGAGGATGGCGACGACCTGATCGCCGATCTGGAGCAGGCGCTGGGGGGATAGCTCCCCTCAACTGTCGAGGTCGGCGCCGCCCCTCATTGTCCTGCCGGACATTTCTCCCCGTAAACGGGGCGAAAGAGGCTAACCGCGATTGGCGAAACCATCGATGTCCCTCGCCCGTTTACGGGGAGCGGATGCAGGCAGGGAGGCGGCGCCTACCTGACATGGGCCGTGACGATCGACGGTTGAAGCCATAAACCCGGTTGACCCGCACCCTCGAGCGGGGACTATGGCGCTGATCCAAACGCCGCCCGAGGACCCGCCGTATGAAATCCCCCATCTCCATCAGGCGCGGCGCCGTGGCCGCCATCTTCATCGACCTGCAGGAGGAGCACCGGCAGGACAGCCGCTACCTCGTCGATGGGTTCGCCGCCATTCTCGCCAATGCCCGCCGGCTGCAGGCGGCGGCGCGCGCGCATGGCGTTCCGCTCTGTCACTGGGCCTATATCGTTGATCTCGACACGCAGCACCGGCCCTTTCATCCGCTCGACGCACAGGGCAGGTCGGCCTTCTCCGACAAGAGCGATCCGCTGACCGAGATCTGTCCCGAAGTCGCGCCGGCGCCGGGGGAAGCCATGCTGGTCAAGGCCGAGGCCAGCGCCTTGCGCACCGGCCCCGCCGCCGACGGGCTCAAGGCACGCGGCGTCGAATGGCTGGTCGTCGCCGGCGTCTGGACCGAGGCCTGCGTCGACGCCACGGTCAAGGATGCAGTCGCGCGGGGCTTTCGCGTGCTGCTGGTCAAGGATGCCTGTGGCTCCGGCAGCGCCGCCATGCACCAGACCGGCATCCTCAACCTCGCCAACCGGCTCTATGGCGGCGCCGTCACCGACACCGAAGGCGCCTGCCGCCTGCTGGCCGGCGAAACGGTCACCGCCTGGCAAGTCGAAGGCTCCGTGCCGCTGCGCTTCACCTTCGAGACGGCGGCTGGGCTATACGAGGCGCTCTGAGGCCGGTTCGGCATCCAGGCGCTGGACCGGCATTTCGAGAACATGTGGCTGGCGAGCTAAGCCGTCGCCGTTCCTGGGTTCCTCTCCCTCCGGAGGGGGGAGAGGTGGCCCGGCGAAGCCGGGACGGAGTGGGGGAAGCCCTCCGCGAGGCCAAAATTATGAGGACAAAGGGCTCAGCTATTGCGCGCTTTCCGGACGCCAGCGCCCGAAACAAGAGGCGAACCCGACGCGTCAGGCTTGCCTCACCAACGTCCAGATCCGCCCCACAAAAGTCAGCACCAGGAACGGATAACTGGCGGCGGGCAGCGGCGACAAGGTCGGCAGCAAGCGCGCGCCAGATGATCATGCCGGCCGAGACGACAAACAGCACGGCGGCCACAAAAGCGGCGAGCCGCATCCACCGCGCAAATGTCCTGGGCGCGCTGACCATGACCAGTGCGGCCGCCCAAAGCGTGATGCCGCCGACATAGGAGGGCACGCTGGCCTCCAGCCCCGCCGCATTGCCCGCCATCAGCAGCGTCTCGCCCGCCAGGAAGGTCAGGAACCCCGCTGCCACGCAATCATTGCCCAGCCGCTGGTATTTCATGGTCAGCAGCGCGGTCGCGACCACGAGTGCTGCGCCGTCGATCGTCCACAGCGTGTCGTTTAGCGGCGCGCTGGCTACGAAGGTGCCTGCCAGGCCAACGCGCCGATGGCGAGGCCGAGAGAGGCGATGGTGTCCAGGGTGGAATGTATTTGAGATCTCCCCAAGCCGTGCAGAGGATAAGCCAATTTGTTGCGGGTTCAATGGCGGTTGCCATCCGAGAACAGCATTTCAGACGGCACTAACCGGGCCGCGTAGTGACACCCTTGAATACCCGAGAAAGGTAGCAATCTAAAATATCTGTAGGATCAGAAATCCCTTTAGCCGTCCATTCTTGCTCTCATATCGAAGTGCCGAAAACCGGATTTCTGCATTTTCATCGAACCTATCGAGTGCGTTTGCGGATAGGCTGCGTACCACTTTAAAGACTGTTCCAGGGCTCCGGCTCACGTCAGCTAAGGTGAATGGAACAGGTCGGCCTTCGTTCTCAATATATATGCGACCTTTAAACGTATTTGAATTGTAGCTTGAAACTTTTCCGACGAATTTTTCCTGATCGCTCGTCAGATTGGTAACATTGATGTACTCGAAGGTATCCTTGTCAAGGACAGGTCCCGTCTGTCGGACGATTTGTCCTGCCTGACTTGCACCCAAAATAGCAGTTTCAGCGGTTCTCGAGTGGCTTATCGGTCGGTGTAAATCACGAACAGCGGGTTCTACCTTCTCAATTAACGATTCAAACTTGCCTTGATCAAGTTCGCGAGGGATTTCGTCTGACGTCGATCGATGTTCTTCGATCTGCTGCCCAAGGGACTTATCATAATCAACGTGAAAGCCGAGGCTTTCCGAAATTACATAGTCATAAGCAGATGTCAGCAAGTGTCCCAGAACAGAATCTTTTGAAGCAACGCCAGCACTCAATAATACGCTACCAGTAACGATCGCTACTGCACGCCAGCTACCTGGCTCTGGGGGAAGCGACAATATTACCGCATTTTTTAGCGACGGAGCTTGAGTTATTATTTCCCCATTTACAACTAGGTGCGTAGTCAATGCCAATGTACGTTGGAAAGCTCCGCACGCTTGCACGGCATCATAGAAGTCCAACAGATTACGGTCGGCTTCATTACCTTCAAATTGCAGAGTGAATTCCATGTTGCCCTCCCGATTGCCCAACTCATTGATACAATTATTTGAGGGAGGCGCATCTCATTTTTTAGGTCACTCACAATTACCAGACCGCGAGACAGCCATCGACGGGTGCGTTACCTCATGGTGATGTCGGAAAAGTGGGGCGGACTTCAATCTCAGCTGCGCAGACGTCTGACACACAAGATGTTGGGGTCACAAAAGCTACGCAAACGAATCCTTGACGGCGCAAAACGATTCGCCTTTTATAAGACATGTGCTCCTGTTGAGAGTGCGACCGGAAGTTCTGAGCCCGGTCTTTTTCACTGACTAGGTGCCATTTTTGCCCGCATTTTCTGTCTGTTACGAGGCTGGCGGAAGCGTTGGGATTATGAGGTAATTAAGCGACTAAAGAGAGAATAGTCGGACTGCACAAGTATCGGTCACCGCAATATTTAGTGTTTGCAGGTCGAATCGCTGGCAACTAATCTGAGAGTTCCTTTAGCGCAGATTTGAGAGAGGAAAAGAAATGCAGCGGGAGCGTCACCAAACAGAACCCGCTGCATTTTTTGTGACCAAACAATAGGAGGCCAAAAATGCAGCCGCCATAGGGTCAATCACTTCCCGGGGAAAGCCGCTTGTACCGGCCCAACTCGGCAGTCACCGGCAGGGTGACACGGGGCAGGGACGCGAATGTCCCTGCTCCACCATATTCGGGATTCTAACATGGGTGAATCTGGCGTCAAACGACTTCATAGTTTTCATCGGATTTCCCATCTTTTCTGGCTGTCCTAACCATGCATCTTTGTTTCGTAGATGAGAGCGGCACCCCTGCCAAACCCGGCGCTCAAACACCTCGCTACTTTGTGATTGCTGGTCTTGTTATACAAGAAGACCGGTGGCATCGAGCGTCAGGCATGTTGCAGGGACTAAAACTAATCGTGGATATCACGGTGAACTAAAGTGGCGCTTCTTTGCACCAGGAAATGCCGAGCCGAATAACCCGATGCGGGCTTGGCGGCAGACCGATCGGAATTCGTTTCGGACCGCAATCTTCCGCATCCTTATAGCCGACCGATCGATAAAGCTCGTAGCAGGAGTTTGCGATTCCACCCTCGCTTACCAACTAGGTAATGTGAATGATCAGTCAGACATCTATTTTCGTACTTACAAGGTAGTGACGGAACGGTTTCAGTATGCTCTCCAAGACATATCACGCGAAAGTGGGAGGACTTTTCACGGAATTATTATCGCTGACCACAGAGGTTCGGGTGACGACAAACGTCTTAGAGAGCAACATCAACGGTTGGTTGAACAGGCCGGTTCGTTCACCTCTAACTACCCCAACCTAATCGAGGGATGCTTCTTAACCCCGTCACAACTAAGTGTTGGTGTTCAGCTTGTTGATATGGTTGCTGGAGCGATTTGGCGGAGGTTCGAACATAATGATCCCACCTACCTAGAACAAATCAGAACGCTACTTCGAACAAGTCCCGCTGGAGTGATTGACGGGTTTGGAATCGCACGTTTCCCTAAACAGGGCTGGGATGGACCAATCGTCAATTAAGAGGGACGCCGGGTGGGGCCGTAACCCCACCGTGCAATTTGACGCACTCCCGGCTCCCATGATGTAAGCCAATCCGCCTTTATAATCAACGCTTATTCCGCTCCCGAAACGACCGTTCCCGTGCCGATGTCGGAATGGTCCAAGTGGCGGAAGTTGCATTTGACAAGATAGAGTGCGTTGAGATCGTCTGACGACGTTTTCTAATGATGCCCTCAATCACCCATCTTCAAGGCCTGGATAAACGCCTCCTGCGGGATATCCACCTTGCCGAACTGGCGCATCCGCTTCTTGCCCTCTTTCTGCTTGTCCAGCAGCTTGCGCTTGCGCGAGACGTCGCCGCCGTAGCACTTGGCGGTCACGTCCTTGCGCAGCGCCGAGATGGTTTCGCGGGCGATGACCTTGCCGCCGATGGCGGCCTGGATCGGGATCTTGAACAGATGGTTTGGGATAAGCTCCTTGAGCTTCTCGCACATCTGCCGGCCGCGCTTTTCCGCCGCCGTGCGGTGCACCAGCATCGACAGCGCGTCCACCGGCTCCTCGTTGACCAGGATCGACATCTTCACCAGGTCGCCTTCCTTGTAGTCGGTCAGGTGATAGTCGAAGGAGGCGTAGCCCTTGGAGATCGACTTCAGCCGGTCGTAGAAGTCGAAGACCACTTCGTTGAGCGGCAGGTCGTAGGTCAGCATGGCGCGCTTGCCGACATAGGACAGGTCGGCCTGGATGCCGCGCCGGTCCTGGCAGAGCTTCAGGATGCCGCCGAGATAATCGTCGGGCGTCAGGATGGTGGCGCGGATCCACGGCTCCTCGATATGGGCGATCTTCACCACGTCGGGCATGTCGGCGGGGTTGTGCAGTTCCTTCACCGAGCCGTCGGTGAGCATCAGCCGGTAGACCACGGATGGCGCCGTGGCGATCAGGTCGAGGTTGAACTCGCGCTCCAGCCGCTCCTGGATGATTTCCAGATGCAGCAGGCCGAGGAAGCCGCAGCGATAGCCGAAGCCGAGCGCCGCGGAGGTTTCCATCTCATAGGAGAAGGAGGCGTCGTTGAGGCGCAACTTGCCGACGGCGGCGCGCAGATCCTCGAAATCGGCGGCGTCGACCGGGAACAGGCCGCAGAACACCACCGGCTGCGCCGGCTTGAAGCCGGGCAGGGCCTGCGCGGTCGGCCGCTTGTCCTCGGTGATCGTGTCGCCGACGCGCGTGTCGGCCACTTCCTTGATCGAGCCGGTGAAGAAACCGAACTCGCCGGGGCCAAGCTCGTCGACATTGATGCGAGCCGGCGTGAACACGCCGGTGCGCTCGACCAGGTATTTGGCGTCGGTGCCCATCATGCGGATGGTCTGGCCCTTCTTCAGGACGCCGTCGATGACGCGCACCAGAACGATGACGCCGAGATAGGCGTCGTACCAGCTGTCGACCAGCATGGCTTTCAGCGGAGCCGTCGCATCGCCCTCGCGCGGCGGCGGCAACTGGTGGACGATCGCCTCCAGCACGTCGGGAATGCCGAGGCCCGTCTTGGCCGAGATCAGAACGGCGTTGGAAGCGTCGATGCCGATGACTTCTTCCACCTGCTCGCGGATGCGCTCGGGCTCGGCGGCGGGCAGGTCGACCTTGTTCAGCACCACGACGATCTCGTGGTTGTTGTCGAGCGCCTGGTAGACATTGGCCAGCGTCTGCGCCTCGACGCCCTGCGAGGCGTCGACCACCAGCAGCGAGCCCTCGCAGGCGGCCAGCGACCGCGACACTTCATAGGCGAAGTCGACATGTCCGGGCGTGTCGATGAGGTTGAGGATATAGTCCTCGCCATTGTTGGCGCGGTACTTCAGCCGCACGGTCTGCGCCTTGATGGTGATGCCGCGCTCGCGCTCGATGTCCATCGAGTCCAGCACCTGTTCCTTCATGTCGCGCAGTTCCAGCCCGCCGGTGGACTGGATCAGGCGGTCGGCCAGCGTGGATTTGCCATGGTCGATATGGGCGACGATGGAGAAATTGCGGATATGGTCGAGGGGCGTGCTCATGTCGCGCGCTTTAGCAGGGGCACGAAGCATCGGCAAGCCGCCCGGCATGGCGCGCATCCCTGCCGTTGCAGCGGTTTCAGCGCCAATCGCTAAAATTTAACCGATCGCGTTAGAGCAAAATTTCCAACCGGCATGTTAGCTGGATGGAATATTCCAGTTGCGAGGGGTCAACGAATGCTGCGGCTTGCAGGCAAGTTTCTCGGTTCCAAGAGTGGTTCTCTCATCCCGATCTTCGCCATCGGCATGATCCCGATCATCGCCGCCGTCGGCCTTTCGGTGGACTACACCTCGGCGGTCACCGACCGGGGCAACATGCAGGACGCGCTGGACGCGGCCACGCTGGCGATCATGACGCTGCCGACAACGACGACGCTGGCGGCCCGCCAGCAGGCGCTGTCGGACCAGTTCACGGCCAACAACGGTCAGGGCACCGCGACGCTCAACAGCTTCACCATCGCCGCCGACGGCACCGCCTCCGCAAGTACATCGGCCAGCTATTCCATGCCGACCAGTTTCATGCAGGTCGCCAGGATCAGCACGGTGCCGATCGGTGTCACATCCTCTGTCACCAAGACGCCGGCCCTGGTGCAGGCCACCTTCAAGATCGACAAGGCTTCGGGCTGGTGGAACAAGACCATCTACCTCTGGGGCACGCAGTTCGGCGCGACCACGGCGCAGAAGCTTATGCAGATCAGCTATACCTACAATGGCGCCGGCGATCCCAAGGGCTACGGCACCACCACTGTCTACACGGTCAACGGAAGCCAACTGACCCAGGTCCAGCAGCAGGTCTGCTCGACCAGCACCGTGTCGAATTTCAAGAACGCCCCCGCCGGGTCGATCCAGCAGACGAGCGGCAACAAGAACTATCTGACCACCTGCACCATGACGCCGGCCAACAGCTCCGGCGCGGTGATCGATGTCAGCCAGATGAACAGCCTCTACCTTGAAATGGATGTTCCTTCGGGAAACCCGACGGTCCTGAAGTCGAACGATCCAACCAAGTCGAACTACCTGTTCATTGGCGCGACCGACACGACGGCTGTCGAAATGCCGCTCGGCCAGGCCATCGACATCTTCACCGCAGTGCCTTGCGGCCAGCAGAGCACCCAGGCCTGGGAAGATGGCGGCTCCTCGGTGCCGGAGCCCATCACGGATGCCGACTTCTTCTACAACGTGACCGGCAAGTGCGACTTCAACCAGCGCCCGTCGCAGACGGTGCTGACGCAATAAGGGTGGTGACGCTCGACATCTCCCCCTCGAGGGGGAGATGTCGCCCAAGGCGACAGAGGGGGTCGCCGCGCGTGAAGCTCCAGCCCCTGTCGCCGCGGGAGGTCGCTCCCGGGCGAGCCGACCCCCTCTGGCCTGCCGGCCATCTCCCCCTCAAGGAGGGAGATCGGCTTTGGCGCTGGCCTTCGCCAATCTCCTCCTTGGCAAAGACGACAGATCCGTCATCACAAACCGGTGAGCGCTGTAACGAAGCGGCGCATGGCGGCGAAGTGGGAACATGAACGGCGCATCCAGGCGCCGCCACCCACGGAGCAAGCCGATGCCGCGATCAACAGCCAAACGCAGGTTCGTCACCTTGTCCAGCCTGGGCGCGCTTGCGCTCACGGCGTCACTCGTCACGGCGCACGCCCAGCCGCTCACCGTCGTCGAGCTGTTCACCAGCCAGGGCTGCTCGTCCTGCCCGCCAGCCAACGCCAACCTGATCAAGGTCAAGGACCAGCCGGGCGTGCTGGCGCTGTCCTTCAACGTCACCTACTGGGACTATCTCGGTTGGAAGGACACATTCGGCAGGCAGGAATTCACCCAGCGCCAGGTCAGCTACGAGCCGCCGCTCGGCCATGACGGTCCGTTCACGCCGCAAGTGGTTGTCAACGGCCATGCCGATGTTGTCGGCGCCGCGCCGGGCGAAATCGAGCATCTGATTTCGGCCAGCGGCCGCACCAGCGGGCCATCGCTGTCGCTCGATGGCGGCAAGATCAGCATCGGCGCCGGCTCGGCGCCGGGCGGGCGGGCCGACGTCTGGCTGGTCCGGTATCAGCGCGGCGTTGTCGAAGTCCCGGTGGCGCGCGGCGAAAACACCGGCCGCACGCTTCCCCACGCCAATGTCGTCCATTCGCTGCAAAAGCTCGGCAGCTGGACCGGCGGCGCCACGTCATTGTCGCTGCCCGCCGCGTCCGGTGGCTTCAGCACCGCCGTTCTCGTCCAGTCGCCCGGCGGCGGACCGATCCTGGCCGCCGCCACCAATTGAAGCTCGCCGGAAGCGATCCCGGCGGGATCGCGCTCCGACACGACCTCCGCACCGCCGCGCGACAGCGGCGCTGCCCATGCCGGCGGCCGACAAGGCCGCCACCCCAACCACCAACCCAGACCAACCCAAAGGAGACCATCATGACCAATCTTTCCCGACTGACCCTGCCAGCCCTCGCCCTCGCTCTTTGCTCCACGGCGCTGTTTGCCGGCGGCATCGCGCGCGCCGACGATGCCGTGAACGCCATGAAGCCAGCCGCCAACGCCATGAAGCCCGCGACGGATGCCATGAAACCGGCCGATCCGATGGCCTCCAATGCGATGAAACCCGCCGTCAACGCCATGAAGCCGGCCACGGATGCGATGAAGCCCGCCGATCCGATGGCATCGAACGCGATGAAGCCGGCGACCGACGCCATGAAGCCCGCGACCGACACCAACTGAAACCGGCCCCGCGCCATATCCGGTCCCGGCTTCAGGCCGCGGCCGGATGAGCGGGCGCACGTGAAAGTGACGCGCCGCCGCAACTCATGCGTCGCATGATCGTACCTAATGCAATAATGTCCCGTCCGATGGACGTCACAGGAGCTCAAGCCATGACCGACATTCAAAAACCAGCCGCGACGAAGACGCTGAATTTCACCAGGGGCGCGCTCGCCGCGCTGGCCCTGGCGGCCGCGGGCGCCGTTTTCTGGCAGTCGCCGGCAATCTCGGCCGAGGATGCCGTGGTGATCCCGCCGCCGGCGGTGGACGAGAAGGCCGCCAGCGGCACCGAGACGGCGATCTTCGCCGGCGGCTGCTTCTGGGGCGTGCAGGGCGTCTTCCAGCACGTCAAGGGTGTGACCAGGGCTGTATCCGGCTACACCGGCGGCAAGAAGGACACGGCCGTCTACGAGACGGTCGGCACCGGCCGCACCGGACATGCCGAATCCGTCGAGATCACCTATGAGCCGTCCAAGGTCACCTATGGCCAGCTGCTGCAGGTCTATTTCTCGGTCGCGCACAATCCGACGCAGCTGAACTATCAGGGTCCGGACGAGGGCACCCAGTACCGTTCGACGATCTTTGCCGAGAACGGCGCGCAGAAGAAGATCGCCGAAAGCTACATCGCCCAGCTCGACAAGGCCAAGGTGTTCCCGAAGCCGATCGTGACCACGCTGGAGATGGGCAAGACCTTCTATCCGGCCGAGGGCTACCACCAGGATTTCCTGACGCTGAACCCGACCTATCCCTACATCGTCTACAATGACCTGCCCAAGGTGGCGAACCTGAAGCAGCTGTTCCCCAACCTCTACAGCGAAAAGCCGGTGCTGGTGCAGTCGGCCAGCAACTGACGTTCCTCGCCTTCATCTCCCCCTCGAGGGGGAGATGTCGCCCAAGGCGACAGCGGGGCTCGCCGCGCGCGAAGCGCCCGCTTCTCTGTCGTGGATACGTTATCCAACCCCCAACACGGTCAGTCGTAGGTCAGATCGGTCGCCTTTCCGCCGAACACCCGGTAGGCGTAGAACGAATAGAAGATGATGACCGGCAGCACCACCACGGTGCCGACCAGGATGATGGCCAGGCTTTCTGGTGCCGATGCCGCCTGCCAGATGGTCAGCCTGTCGGGAACCACGAACGGGTAGAACGACCAGGCAAGACCGGCAAAGCCAAGCGCAAAGATGGCCGCCAGCGTCAGGAACGGCGTCAGCGAATGGCGATCGCCTGGCTTCGGCAGATGGAAGGTCTGCCGCCACAGCCACAGGAACAGCAGCGCCGACAGGATCGGCAACGGCGACAGATAGAGCATCTCCGGCCACAGGAACCATTTGTCGAAGATGCGAGGGCTGGCGAAGGGCGTCGCCAGCGACACGGCGGCCATGCCGAGCGCGGTCAGCACCAGCGCGGTCCGCAGCCAGAGCACGGCCTTCTTCTGCAACTCGCCCTCGGTCTTGTAGATCACCCAGGCCGCGCCCATCGCCGCGTAGGCCGCCGAAAGGCAGAACGCCACCAGCGCGCCGAAGGCCATGCCGCCCAGCCCGATATCGAGGCCAAGCACATAGACGCCCAGCATATAGCCCTGCGCCAGCGAGGCGATGACCGAGCCGAGGAAGAAGATGCGGTTCCAGCGGTGCTTCCTTCCGGCCGGAACCTTGGCGCGGAAATCGAAGGCGACGCCGCGCAGGATCAGGCCGACCAGCAGCACGAACACCGGGATGTAGAGCGCGGTGAGGATGATGCCGTGCGCCAGCGGGAAGGCCACCAGCAGCAGGCCGACCGCCAGCACCAGCCAGGTCTCGTTGGCGTCCCAGAACGGACCGATGGCGGCGATCATCGTGTCCTGCTCGCTGTCCTGGGCCACCGAAAACAGGATGCCGATGCCGAGATCGAACCCATCGAGGATGACATAGATCAGGATCGCCAGCCCCATCAGGCCGGCGAAGATCAGGGGGAGCAGGGTTGGCCAGTCGAAGGTCATTTTTCACGCTCCCAACCACGACAGGCCGGGTGTGCGGCCCTTGAGGCAATCGTTTCAGATTGATTGTCGAGACAGGCGCTGCCCCTCGTCGCCCTGCCGGGCACTTCTCCCCGTGTAGTGACGGGGAGAAGGAGGCTGGCCGCAACGCCAGCGCCCTTCCTGCTATCACGATGATGATTGGCGAAACCGGCGACTAGAGCGCCCCTCTCGCCGTCCCTATAGGGGGAGAGGATGCCGGCAGGCAGGTGAGGGGCGGCGCTGGCCTTGAACATCCGGGTCATCCCTACTCTCCCGCTGCCGGCTGCGACATCGGCGCGTTGAGAACCCCCGGCAGCGGCGAGGTGTCGCCCTCCTTCGCCGCCTTCAGCGCCAGGTGCACCAGCACGCCGAGATAGGCGATCAAAAGCAGCGCGTAGAGGATGAGATAGACGACGAGCGTCAGCGCGACATGGCTGCCGGCCACGGGTCCGACGGCGTCGGCTGTCTTCAGCACGCCTGTGACCAGCCAAGGCTGGCGGCCGATCTCGGTTGTGTACCAGCCGGCCAGCGTCGCCAGCCAGCCCGACAGCGCCATCGGCACCATCAGCATCGCCAGCGGCTTCGGCAGGCTGTGGCGACGCTTGAGGAAGAAAGCCGCCGACCAGGAGACGGCGAGCATCAGGAGCCCGGTGCCGACCATGATGCGGAAACCCCAGAACACCGGAAACACCGGCGGATGGTTGCCGGCATAGTCGTTCAGGCCCGGCACGACGCCGCTGGCGCTGTGGCGCAGGATGAGGCTCGCGCCATCGGGAATGGCCAGCTCGAACTTGTTTTCCTTGGCCGCTTCGTCGGGAATGGCGAACAGGATCAGCGGAACGTTGGGGCCGGTGTTCCAGTTGGCCTCCATGGCGGCGACCTTCTGCGGCTGATGCTCCAGCGTGTTCAGGCCGTGCTGGTCGCCGGCGAATATCTGGATCGGGATCAGGATGGCGGCGGTGAACACGCCGGTGCGCAAAGCCTTCCACATCGATTCCGAACGGTCGCCATGGAGGTAGCGCATCGCCGACAGGCCGGCGATCAGGAACGAGACCGTCAGGCCGGAGGCCAGCAGCATGTGCACCAGCCGATAGGGCATCGACGGATTGAAGACGATCGCCCACCAGTCGACGGCATGCGCCACGCCGTCGCGGATTTCGTAGCCGGCCGGTGTCTGCATCCAGGAATTGAGCGCGATGATCCAGAAGGCGGAAAGAGTGGTGCCGCCGGCCACCAGCACGGTCGCCATCGTGTGGACGCGGTTTGAGACGCGGCGAAAGCCGAACAGCATGATGCCGAGGAATGCCGCTTCGAGGAAGAAGGCGGTCAGGATCTCGTAGGCAAGCAACGGCCCGGCGATGTTGCCGACCTTTTCCATGTAGCCCGGCCAATTGGTGCCGAACTGGAAGCTCATGGTCACGCCGGAGACGACACCCATGGCGAAGGACAGCGCGAACACTTTCACCCAGGTAAAATAGGCGCGCATCCAGGCTGAATCGCCTGTCGCGTTGTAGCGAAGTTTGAAGAAGAGCAGCACCCAGCCCAGCGCAATGGTGATCGTTGGAAACAGGATGTGAAACGAAATATTCGCGCCGAACTGAATGCGCGAAAGTATGAGCGGGTCCATGGCGGGCTCCGGCTGCTGCCAATACTGGCGAAGAATAGGCTTGAAGCGGGTTCGGGTCAAAGCGGCGTCCTGCCGCGAGGCTCAACGCCACAGGACAATTTTACCGGTTGCGGGCGGTTCATTGCCCGGCGATTGCCTCCAATGTCCAGAACTGTCAGCAGCACCATTGACTTCCGGTTGCACGCGGCGGCATTCGGCCTATATCAGGGGACCTCTTTCAAGCAGCCGTTCAGCCATGCCCTCCATCCTGTCCATTTCCGGGGTCTCAAAGACCTACGCCACCGGCTTCACCGCGCTCAAGGAAGTCAACCTCGACATCCAGCGCGGCGAGATCTTCGCGTTGCTGGGGCCGAACGGAGCCGGCAAGACGACGCTGATCTCGATCGTCTGCGGCATCGTCAACCGCTCGACGGGCACGGTCACGGTCGACGGCCATGATATCGGCAGGGACTATCGCGCCGCGCGCGGCCTGATCGGCCTGGTGCCGCAAGAGCTGACCATCGATGCATTCGAGAGCGTCTGGGCGACGGTCAACTACAGCCGCGGCCTGTTCGGCAAGCCGGCAAACCCCGGCTTTGTCGAGAAGGTGCTGCGCGACCTGTCGCTGTGGGACAAGAAGGACGCCAAGGCGATCACGCTCTCCGGCGGCATGAAGCGGCGGCTGATGATCGCCAAGGCACTGTCGCATGAGCCGCGCATCCTGTTCCTCGACGAGCCGACGGCCGGCGTCGACGTCGAGCTGCGCCAGGACATGTGGGAGATGGTGCGCCGGCTGCGCGAGGACGGCGTCACCATCATCCTCACCACGCATTACATCGAGGAAGCCGAAGCGATGGCCGACCGTGTCGGCGTCATCAATCGCGGCGAGATCATCCTGGTCGAGAACAAGGCCGAGCTGATGCGCAAGCTTGGCCGCAAGCGCCTGGTGCTGGAACTGCGCAATCCGCTGACGGCCATTCCGGAGGCTTTCTCGCGCTACGCGCTGGAGCTGTCGCCGGACGGCGGGCAAATGACCTACACCTACGACAATCAGGCCGAGCGTCCCGGCGTCGCCTCGCTGCTCCGCGACCTCGAGGCCGGTGGCATCCAGTTCCGCGACATCGACACGCAAAACAGCTCGCTCGAGGAGATCTTCGTCAATCTGGTGAGGAGAGAGCCATGAACCTGCGTGCGGTCTGGGCGATCTACCGGGTCGAGATGGCGCGTGCGTTCCGCACCGTGCTGCAAAGCATCGTCTCGCCGGTCATCTCAACGTCGCTCTATTTCGTCGTCTTCGGCTCTGCCATCGGCTCGCGCATCACCGAGATCGACGGCATCAGCTATGGCGCCTTCATCGTGCCCGGCCTGATCATGCTGTCGCTCCTGACGCAGTCGATCTCAAACGCCTCCTTTGCGATCTATTTTCCGAAGTTCGTCGGCTCGATCTACGAATTGCTGTCGGCGCCGGTCTCCTATCTCGAGATCGTCATCGCCTATGTCGGAGGGGCCGCGACAAAGTCGATCATCCTTGGCCTGATCATCCTGGCCACCGCCTCGCTGTTCGTGCCGCTTCACATCCAGCATCCGTTCTGGATGGTCGCTTTCCTGGTGCTGACGGCGGTGACCTTCAGCCTTTTCGGCTTCATCATCGGCATCTGGGCGAAGAGTTTCGAGCAGCTGCAGCTGGTGCCGCTTCTGATCATCACGCCGCTGACCTTCCTTGGCGGCAGCTTCTATTCGATCAACATGCTGCCGGGCGTCTGGAAAACGATCACGCTGTTCAACCCGGTCGTGTACCTGATCAGCGGGTTCCGCTGGAGTTTCTACGGCAAGGCCGACGTCTCGGTCGGCGTCAGCCTGGGCATGACGCTGGTCTTCCTGGCCGTCTGCATCGCCATCGTCGCCTGGATATTCAAGACCGGCTATCGGCTGAGGAACTGACGCGGCATAGCGAGCTCCAGGCCTCGCGGACCTCAGATTGCCTTGAGCAGCCGCAGCAGCCCGAGCATCTCGACGTAGGTCCCCTCGCGGAAGGCGATGTAGACCGGCTCCTCGACGCCATGGAACCGGCGCTTGAAAGCCGCCTGTCCCTGCAGGTTGAACCGGCGGCGGTTGACCCATGCCGAGTCATAGGCGCGCTGGAAGGCATTGCGCCAGAAATCGCTTTCGGCAAATCCGCTTGGCCCGATATCGAGCAACGGCGACAGGCCCAGCGTGACGACCGAGACGCCTTCCTCGCGAAAGCGGTCAACGGCGAATTTTGTCAGGCCGATCTCGGCATGCGGCGAGGCATCGAGATGCTTGCGCTTGAAGGCCGTGGTGTAGCCGATGACCTTGCCGTCGCGAAACAGCGGATCGAAATCGAGCAGGGCGACCAGCCCGCCGTCCGGGCCATGCAGTACGAAGCGGCGCATGTCCGTGCCGAGATGTTCGTAAAACGGTCGGTTGAGGAAGCCCATTTCCGTCCGCTTGACGATGCGGTTGCCGCGCCAGTTGTCCGAAAGCCGGGCGATCTCGTCGAGGAAGACCGTCCGCTTGTCTTCGTCAAAGGTGAAGCCTTTCTTCAACAGCCAGCGCTCGGAATAGCGCACGGTCTCGTTGCGCTTTCCGGAAAAATCATGTCCGGGCAGGTTGAGTCGGGTGTCGATGCCCACGCGATTGATCTTGTAGCCGAGCCCGGCCAGCACCCGCGCCGTCGGCTCGCCGATCTGCACGAACCATGGACTTCCGGCGCTCTCGACGAAGCGCCTGATGTAGTCCGGCCGATCGGCCGGCGCCACGACCGGATCGCCGAGGGCGAAATGATGCTTCATCTTGGTGCCGAAAGCGATGTAGCCATCGGCATCGCCGAAATAGGAGAGCTTGCCCTGGACGGCGGTCGAATAGGCGAGAGAGAAGTCACCATGCCGGCGAACCAGTGCCAGGCGCTCGACATGCGTCAGCTCATGCCGTTTCACCTTGGGCGCCGCGCCTTCGAGTAGGCGATCGAAATAGATGCGCAAGGGGGGCATGGTCGAACTTCCGCGTGCCGGCTACCGCGCCGCGTGTCCCCTTGGACACGCAAGGAGCGCTGCACCGCTTTGATCTCTCCGCACGACCCGGCGTATCTTGGGGCCATGCCATGTTAATACGAAATCCACCAGCCCATGGACCTCGAATCAATCGCATTGACGCAACCTGATTATCGACCATATCGCGCAAGTGCCATATAGGGCGCAACTGGCGGGAATGCATCGAAAAAGGATTCGCGACGCAATGGCGGCAAGAACGACCGGGCCGGTGCCGAACGAGCCGGTGATCGTCATCGGCGCGGGCGCCGCGGGATTGGCGGCCGCGGACGCGCTGCGCAAGCGTGGCGTGCCGGTCGTTATCCTGGAAAGGGAACTTCGCCTTGCCGAGCCGTGGCGGCGCCGGCACCAACAGCTGCATCTCAACACGCACCGCGCGCTTTCCATGCTGCCGGGACTGGCCTACCCGCCCCGCACCCCGGCGTTTCCGCACAAGGGCGTCATCGTCGATTATCTGGAACGGTTTGCCGCCAAGCGGGGCCTCGCCGTCGAATTTGGCACGACGGTCGAGCGCATCGAGCGCAAGGATGGCGGCTGGCTCGTGCGCACCAGCAATGGCACGCGCCATGCCAGCCATGTGATCGTGGCCACGGGACGTGATCGCGTGCCGTGGATCCCGGACTGGGACGGGATACGATCCTTTGAGGGCCGGCTTGTCCACGCCGGCGATTTTGGCGCGGCGCAAGCCTATGCTGGCAAGAGCGTGCTTGTCGTGGGCGCCGGCAATTCCGGCTTCGATGTCCTCAACCACCTTTCCCGTGCCGGCACCGGCAAGATATGGCTTTCTGCAAGGCAAGGCCCGTCGCTGCTGCCCAAACGGATCGGCAGCGTGGCCGTCCATCGCTTCGCCGGCATCATGGCGAGTTTGCCGACATTCGTCGTCGACATGATGATTTCCGCCACGCAGCGCCTGATCTTCGGCGATCTCACCCGCCATGGGCTGCCGCCGGCGCCAAAGGGCGGCGCCAGCCGCCTCGGCACCGAACAGATCGCCATCGCTGTCGACGACGGTGCCGTGGCTGCACTCAAGGCGGGCCGCATCACGGTGGTCGCGCCGGTTGCGTCGTTCAATGGGAGAAGCGTGCGGCTTAGCGACGACAACGTCATCGAGCCGGACGTGGTGATCGCGGCGACCGGTTATCGCAGCGGTCTCGAAACCATGGTCGGCAATCTCGACGTCCTCGACGGCAAGGGCGTTTCAAAGGCCAATGGCGGCACGCCAACCGGCCAGCCCGGCCTTTGGTTCATCGGCATGCGGCCGAGCCTAACCAGCTATTTCCACAGCGCCGGCATCCAGGCCCGCGCCATCGCCAGGCAGATCGCAAAGGCGAGATGACGCGGCAGTCGGCGTCATCTCCCGGATACTATTTCAGCACTTTCCCGTCGGCGCCGAACCGATATGTCCTGGCTGGATCCGGCGTCGCATAAAGCGTCGCGCCGGGCTCGGCGTCATAGACGCCGAAGATACGCACGGTGATCAGCCCGGCCTTCTCGCAGTCGAGGTAGAGATTGGTGTCGGCGCCGAGATGCTCGGCATGGACGACGGTCCCCTTCCACGTTCCCGATGTCGGGTCGACGGTCAGATGCTCGGGACGCACGCCGATCGTCTTGGCAGTCTCGCCGAGGCGGCTTCCGTCGATGAAATTCATCTTCGGCGAGCCGATGAAGCCGGCGACGAACTCGTTGGCGGGCGAGTTGTAGAGTTCCATCGGCCCGCCGATCTGCTCGATCCTGCCCGCGTTCAGCACCACGATCTTGTCTGCCAGTGTCATCGCCTCGACCTGGTCGTGGGTGACGTAGATCATCGTCGCCTTGAGCCTGCGGTGCAGCTGCGCGATCTCCAGCCGTGTGTTGACGCGCAGCGCCGCATCGAGGTTCGACAACGGCTCGTCGAAAAGAAAGAGCTTGGGCTCGCGCACCACGGCGCGGCCGATGGCCACACGCTGGCGCTGGCCGCCGGAGAGTTCGGCCGGCCGCCTTTCCAGATAGGGTTCGAGCGACAGCATCGACGATGCGATACCGATGCGACGCTCGATCTCGGCCGCCGGCGTACCCGCCTGCTTGAGGCCAAGCCCCATATTGTTCTTGACCGTCAGATGTGGATAGAGCGCGTAGGTCTGGAAAACCATGGCGATGCCGCGTTTGGCCGGCGGTATGGTGGAGACGTCCACGCCGTCGATGACCACCCGGCCAGACGTCGAATCCTCCAGCCCGGCGATGACCCTGAGCAGGGTCGACTTGCCGCAGCCTGAAGGACCGACGAAGACGACAAATTCGCCATCGTTCACCTCGAGGTTGATGCCCTTCAGCACCTCGACCGGCCCGAAGGCCTTCTTCACGTTCTCGATGTTCAGCGAGCCCACGGCTTTGTCCCTGTTCTAGAGTTTCACGGCGGCGCCGCTGCGCACGCTCTCGTCGGCGGCCAGGCAGACGGCGAGCGACTTCACCGCGTCGTCCATGTGCTTGGTGAGATCCAGATCCTCGCGGATCGCCTTCAGCACGAAGGCCTGTTCGAGATCGCAGAGATCCTGATGGCCGGGTTCGCCCGCCATCGACAGCATATCGTCCGCCTTGATGAACTTGCCATCCGCGCCGGTCGCGGCACTGTGCAGGCGGATGGTCGAGGTCTTGGTATGGGTGTCGATGTCGTCGGACTTGACGCCCTCCTTCATGACGATCGACACGCAGCCATTCGGCGAAATAACATCCTTCACGAAGAAGGCGGTTTCCGAAATCATCGGCCCCCAGCCGGCTTCGTACCAGCCGACCGACCCGTCGTCGAACAGCACCTGCAGATGGCCGTAATTGTACATGGTCGGCGCGATCTCCTCGGTCAGCCGCAGCCCCATGCCGCGCACCTCGACCGGCTTGGCATCGGTGATCTGCAGCATGACGTCGAGATAATGCACGCCGCAGTCGACGATCGGCGATGTCGTCCGCATCAGCTGCTTGTGCGTCTCCCAGGTGTGGCCGGAGGATTGCTGGTTGAGGTTCATGCGAAACACGTAGGGTCCGCCGAGCTTGCGTGCCTCGGCGATCAGCCTGATCCATGACGGATGATGGCGAAGGATGTAGCCGATCACCAGCTTCTTGCCGTTGGCCTTGGCGGCCGCGACGACGCGTTGGGCGTCGGCCACCGTCGTTGCCAGCGGCTTTTCGACGAAGACGTGGCAGCCGGCCTCGAATGCCCGAACCGCATAATCGGCATGGCTGTCGGAGTAGGTGGCGATGCAGGCGACATCAGGCTTCTCGTCGCGCAACGCATCGTCGAAGGAACGCTTGATGCCGTAGCCTGAAAGCCCTTCGGGCAGCGGCACGTCGGAACGGTTGATAAGCGCCGCGATCTCGAAGCCCGGATTGCTGTGATAGGCCAGCGCATGGCTGCGGCCCATATTGCCGAGGCCGGCGACGACGACGCGAAGGGGTTTGTGCGAACTCACTTGACTGCTCCGGAAGTAATGCCGCGGATCAGCTGCCGCGAGAAGATGACGTAGAGGATGAGCACCGGCATGATCGCCAGCGAGAGTGCTGCCAGGATGGCATTCCAGTTGGTGACGAACTGACCAAGGAACAGCTGCGCGCCCAAGGTCACGGTCTTGGTCTCTTCCGACGGCGCCAGGATCAGCGGGAACCAAAGGTCGTTCCAGATCGGGATCATGGTGAAGACGGCGACCGTCGCCATCGATGGCCGCACCAATGGCAGCACCAGCCGGAAGAAGATCGTGTATTCGGACAGCCCGTCGATGCGCCCGGCGTTCTTCAAATCGTCGGACACCTGCTTCATGAATTCCGACAGGATGAAGACGGCCAGCGGCAGGCCTTGCGCGGTGTAGACCAGGATCAGCGATGTCAGCGTGTTGACCAGTCCGCTCGCCACCATCAACTGCAGGATGGCGACGGTGCCGAGCCTGATCGGGATCATGATGCCGAGCGCCAGATAGAGGCCCATCAGCGAATTGCCGCGAAACCGGTATTCCGACAGCGCGAACGCCGCCATCGCGCCGAACAGCAGCACGAAGAACAGCGAGGCGACGGTGACGACGAGGCTGTTCTGGAAATAGTGGATGAAATCGCCCTGGCCGATCACGGTGGTGTAGCCGATCAGGTCGAAGGTTTTTGGCGTCGGCGGGGTCAACGGCGCGCCGAAGATGCCGGCGCGGGACTTGAACGAATTCATGATGACCAGGATCACCGGAAACAGCGCGATCGCCGTGTAGGTCAACAGGATCGCGTGGGCGCCGATGGTGCGGGGGAGCGATCGGGTGGCGGTGCTCATCTCTTGCCCTCAGAACTGGTAGCGACGCAGGCGCGTCTGAACGAGGAACAGGTAGACGCAGACGCCGCCGAGGATGATCAGGAACATCATCGTGGCGATCGCCGCCCCCATGTTGGGGTCGCCGGTCTGCAGCTGGAAGCCGAAGAAGGCGCGGTAGAGAAAGGTGCCGAGGATGTCGGTCGAATAGTTCGGCCCGGCGAGCGCGCCTTGCGCGGTGTAGATCAGGTCGAAGGCGTTGAAATTGCCGACGAAGGTGAGGATCGAGATGATGCCGATCGACGGCAGGATCAGCGGCAGCTTGATCTTCCAGAACTGCGACAGGCCGGTGATCCCGTCGCATTCGGCCGCCTCGATCACTTCCTCGGGGATCGACAGCAGTGCCGCGTAGATCAGCATCATCGGGATGCCGACGAACTGCCAAACCGATATCAGGCTGAGCGCGGTCAGCGCGTATTGTTCCTTGCCGAGCCATGGCGTGAACAGGCTTTTCAGGCCGACCAGATCCATCATATGCGGCGCCACGCCCCACAGTGGCGAGAGAATCAGCTTCCAGGCGAAACCGACGATGACGAAGGAGAGGATGGTCGGCACGAAGATCGCCGTGCGGTAGAACGCGGCGAATCTGAGCCTTGGGCTGGACAGCAATGCGGCCAGCATGACGCCGATCGGGTTCTGCACCAGCATGTGGATGATGAAGAACCAGACATTGTTTCTCAATGCGTTCCAGAAACCCACGGACCAGTTGGGATCGCCGAACAGCGTCCGGAAATTTTCCAGCCCGATGAAGACCTGGTGCTGCTCGATGTTGCGGAACAGCGAAAGCTGCAGCGTGCCGGCCAGCGGCAGGATCATGATCGCCGTATAGACGAGCACGGCCGGCGCCAGGAAGATGCCTATATGCCAGCGGGTGGGTCGTTTCGGTCGTGTTTCTGCGGCCATGAGTTCGGTCCCCGCCGTCTCTCGGTTCTGAAGGGTGTGATGCTAGAAAAAGCCTCGATGCAATGCCCGTGTCCGTCCCCGGAGGAGGACAAGGCTTGCGACAGGTCAGCTGGCCTTGCCCGAAGAAAAAGGAGGGTAAGGCCGAGAGGCGGCGCCGACAATCGCAATCTGAAGACATCAGCACTCTGGAAGCCGGCCGGGCGTGTGCCCGGCCGGTCCGTTCCGGGAGTGCTTATTTTGCCGGCTTGTACCAGCTGTCGAGACCGGTCTGCAGCTTCTTGGCGGCGGCTTCCGGCGTGTCGGTGCCGTTGATGACGTTGGCCGATTCAACCCACGTCTCGTTCTCGAGGTTTGGCGTGCCGCGCGACAGGATCTGGTAGGTCGAGCGTATCGTCGACTTGCACTTGCCGCGCCAGGAGACGAATTCCTGCGCCAGCGGGTCCGCCATCTTCACCGGCGAGGAGTTCAGGCTGAAGAAGCCCGGCAGCGCGTTGGCGTAGATGGTGGCGAAGTCCGGCGAGGCGACCCAGGACAGGAAGGTCTTGGCCGCGTCGGCATTCTTCGAAGCCGCATTCAGGCCCATGCCGATATCGGTATGGTCGGAAATGTAGCAGGTGTCGCCGGCCTTCTCGACCGGCGGCGGGAAGGCGCCCATCTTGAACTGGGCCTGCGTGTTGAACAGGCCGATTTCCCACGAGCCGGCCGGGTAGATGGCGGCGCGGCCGAGCGTGAACAGGTTCTGGCTGTCCGGATAGGTCTGTGCTTCGAAGCCGTCGCCGAGGTAAGGCTTCCACTTGGCCAGTTCCTCGTATGGCGCGACCCAGTCCTTGTCGGTCAGCTTCTGCGTGCCCTTGATCAGGGCGGCGCGGCCGTCCTCGCCCTTCCAGTAGTTCGGACCGATGTTCTGGTAGCCCATGGTCGCGGCTTCCCACAGATCCTTGGTGCCCATCGCCATCGGGATATAGGTTCCGTCGGCCTTGATCTTGTCGAGCGCGGCGAAGAACTCGTCGCGGGTCTCCGGCACCTTGATGCCGAGCTTGTCGAAGGCGTCCTTGTTGTAGATGAAGCCGTGGATGACGGAGGCCATCGGCACGCAGAAGCTCGACTTGCCGTCGTCGGTCTGCCAGGCGGCCTTGGCCACCGGCGAGAAGTTCTCCATGCCGGGCAGCGACGTCAGATCGGCGAGGTTGCCCTTCTTGAACAGTTCAAGCGACTTGTCGAACGGGCGGCAGCTGATCAGGTCGCCCGCCGAGCCGGCGGCGAGCTTGGCGCCGAGGGCCGCGTCGTATTCGGTTGGAGCCGATGGTGCGAACACCACCTTGATACCGGGGTTCTTGGCTTCGAAAGCCGGGATCAGCTTGTCCTTCCAGATGGCAAGGTCGTCGCCGCGCCAGCTTTCGATGTTGAGCGTTACGTCGGCGGCATAAGCCACGCCGGCCGAGCCGAGAATGCTTGTACCGAGAAGAAGTGCCGTCAGTAGTTTCGTTTTCATGCTCAGTCTCCCTGTTGACCTTTTTCAGGTTCGGTTTTGATGAGAACAGAGGCGTTGCGCCCCTTGCTCCCCTCGATCTCGGAAAGGGCGGGCCGCAGCTTCTGGCCGGTCCCGTCCAGTAACTTCTCGGCCGCATCGGCGCTGTCGGCGCCGGCGGCGAGCAGAATGGCGGTCTTGACCGCGCCGCCGCTCTTTTCCAGCAGCCGGGCGGCCTCGTCCCTGCCGCGCCCGGTGACAGCGGCCACGATGCGCGCCGCGCGGTCGCGCAGCTTGATGTTGTCGGCCATGAGGTTGACCATGTAACCATCATGCACATGGCCAAGATGGACGGCGGTCAGCGTCGACAGCATATTGAGCGCGATTTTCTGGGCGGTGCCGGCGCCCATGCGAGTCGAGCCGGCGATCACCTCCGGCGGCGTTTCGAGCAGGATGGCCACGTCGGCCAGCCGCAGCAGCGGCGTGTCCTTGTTGTTGGCGATGGCGACAGTGGCGGCACCCCGACGCCGCGCGTCCTCGATGGCCCTGACCGCATAAGGTGTCGTGCCGCTGGCGGAGATGGCGATCAGGCAGTCCCCCTTGCCGATGCCGGCATCGGCAATCGCGGCCGAAGCCTCTTCGGTGTCGTCCTCCGGGCCGCCCGCAAGCACCTTGAAGGCGTCGTCGCCGCCGGCGATCAGGATGGCGATGCGTTCCCGCTTGATACCGAACGTTCCCGGCAGTTCCAGCGCATCGGCCAGCGCCATCAGGCCGGAGCTGCCGGCCGCCGCGTAAGCCAGCTTGCCACCGCCGTTCAGCCGGCTGGCGATTATTTCGGCGGCACGGGCAATGGCTGGAATGGCGCCGCGGACCGCCTTGGCGGCCTCGATCTGGGCGTCGGCGAGCGAGGAAAGGATGGCGTCCGGCGTCTGGATGTCCAGACCCCTGGCATTCTGGTGAAGCGCTTCGGTGCGCGTTTCGGCCATCCCATTTCCTCCAACCTTGGAAACAATACCAAAAAAATACCACTTGTCCACACGCATTAACGAATTTGCAGTCTGGAAATCAATGAGCCGGCGAAATGTCTAAGCTTTTCAATAAAATACGCCTTAATCTTTTTGGAACGGAAATTAATCCTTGGCTATTGGTATTTTATTGGTATTATCGGATCGGAGGAGAAATCGCGTGAATTTCGTGCTCGGTATCGATGGCGGTGGCACCAGCTGCAGGGCCGCCCTGGCAACGGCGGACGGCACTGTCGTCGGCCGCGCCAAAAGCGGCGCCGCCAATATCCGCACCGATCTCACCGGCGCGCGGGCCAACATAGTCGAGGCCGCGCGTCAGGCCTTTATCGCCGCCGGCCATGATCCGGAATTGATCCCGCGAACCCCCGCCATTCTCGGCCTCGCCGGCGCCAATGTCGGCACCTACCGGCAGCAGCTCGAGGCAATCCTGCCGTTCAGCATCAGCCGCGTCGAGACCGATGCCGAGATCGCGCTGGAAGGCGCGGTGGGCTCTGGAGATGGCGCCATGGCGATCCTCGGCACCGGCACCGCCTACATGGCGCGCAGGAACGGCATGTCGCGGGCGATCGGCGGCTGGGGGTTCCAGGTCGGCGACCAGGGCAGCGGCGCCCGCATAGGCCGTGACCTTCTCGAGCAGACGCTGCTTGCCTATGACGGCGTCCGCGAGGGTTCGCCGCTGACCGACAGCATGTTGGCCGTTTTCCGCGACAATCCCGAGGACGTGGTCGAATTCACCACCAACGCCAAGCCCGGCGATTTCGGCGGCTTCGCGCCGAAGGTCTTTGAGCACGCGGCGAAGGGCGACAGCGTAGCCAACTGGATCGTCGACAAAGCGGTCGCCGATGTCGAGGCTTCGCTTGGCGCGCTCGATCTTGCCGACGATGCGCCACTTTGCCTGCTCGGCGGGCTTGCACCGCTCTACGCGCCGCGTCTATCCGCGCGCTACCAGGCGCTGCTGATGCCGCCGCTCGACGACGCGCTTGGCGGCGCGGTGCGGATGGCGGCGCGTCTGTTCGCCAAAGCGGAGGCGGCACGATGAGCGAGGCCGCCGACCAGATCTTCGCCACGCTGAAACAGTCGGCGCAAAGCGGCGCCCCGCTTTATCTGCAGCTGCGCAAGAGCATCGAGGACGCCGTCAATCGCGGCCTGATCGGGCCGGGCGACGCGCTCCCTTCGGAGCGTGACATCGCAACCAAGGCAGACATTTCCCGCGTCACCGTGCGCAAGGCGGTGCAGGACCTCGTCAAGGGCGGCATTCTCGTCCAGCGCCATGGCTCCGGCACCTTCGTCGCGCCGCGCATGGAGCGCGTCGAGCAATCGCTGTCGCGGCTGACCTCCTTCACCGAGGACATGGCGCGGCGTGGCATGGCGGTGCGTTCGGCCTGGCTCGACCGAGGCCTTTACGCGCCTTCGCCCGACGAGATGATGGTGCTCGGCCTGTCGTCCAGCGAACTCGTGGCCAGGGTGGCGCGCCTGCGCATCGCCAACGACACGCCGCTGGCGATCGAACGCGCCTCGCTGTCGGCCAGCGTGCTGCCCGATCCGGCCGGTATTGGCTCCTCGCTCTATTCGGCGCTGGAGTTGACCGGCAACCGACCGGTGCGGGCGGTGCAGCGCATTTCCGCCGCCAATCTCGGCGATGGCGACGCGCGTCTGCTCGAAGTGCCGCCCGGCATCGCCGGCCTGCACATTGAACGTATTTCCTATCTGGCGAGCGGCAAGGTGATAGAATTCACCCGCTCCATCTACCGGGGCGACGCCTATGATTTCGTCGCCGAACTGCGGCTGACAGGGCCGAGCGAAGAGGGCCGACCATGAGTGCAGTGCCGACAATGACGACGGAAATGACCCATATGCGACGCGAGATCGAAGAGATCCCGGAGGCCGTCGCCCGCCTGCTCGATGGCTCTGGAGCGGCGCTGACCGCGGCCGGTCGCGGTATCCGCGAACGCGATCCGCACTTCGTCGTCACCGTCGCGCGCGGCTCGTCCGACCATGCCGCCACCTTCATGAAATACGCCGTCGAGCTCACAGCCGGCCTTGCGGTCGCTTCGGTCGGCCCGTCGATCGCATCGATCTATGGCGCCAGGCTCAGGCTCAACGGTTCCGCGTGCCTTGCGATCTCGCAGTCCGGCAAAAGCCCGGACATCGTCGCCATGGCGGAAGCGGCAAGGGCCGGCGGCGCACTGACCGTCGCCATCACCAACACCGCCGACTCGCCGCTGGCCCGCGCGTCGGACTATTCCATCGACATCCTGGCTGGGCCGGAGCGCAGCGTCGCGGCTACCAAGACCTTCATCAATTCCGCCGTCGCGGGCCTCGCCTTGATGGCGCATTCCACTGGTGACGAGGCGCTGCTGGCGGCACTTGCCCGCTTGCCCGATCATTTCCGCAAGGCGATCGCCTGCGACTGGATGAGCGTGCTGGCCGAGACGATCGAGAAGCAGAAGTCGCTGTTCATCCTCGGCCGCGGCCCATCGGCGGCGATGGCCAACGAGGCGGCGCTGAAGTTCAAGGAGACCTGCGGCATGCATGCCGAGGCCTACAGCGCGGCTGAAGTCATGCATGGGCCGCTGGCGCTGATCGGCCCCGACTTTCCGGTGCTGGCGCTGGCCGCGCGCGACGCGTCCGAACCGTCCGTCGCCGAGGCCGCCGACAGCCTGGCGGCCAAGGGTGCGCCCGTGTTCGTCACGTCGGCGCTTGCCAATCGCGCCACGCGCCTGCCGCATGTCGCCACGGGGCATCCGCTGACCGATCCGCTGACGCTGATCGTCTCCTTCTACATGTTCGTCGAGGCCTTCGCCCGCCATCGCGGCCTCGACCCGGACACGCCGCGCAATCTTCGCAAGGTTACGGAAACAGTATGAGCGACCGTTTTGCCCTGACTGGCGCCCGCATTTTCGACGGCGACGACTGGCATGAAGACCACGCGCTGGTCGTGCGCGATGGCCTTATCGAAGCCATCTTGCCGGACGGCGCCGTGCCTTCCGGTATCCGCGGGCTCGACACCGGCGGCGGCATCCTCGCGCCGGGCTTCGTCGACCTGCAGGTCAATGGCGGCGGTGGCGTCATGCTCAACGACCATCCCGACGTCGGCTCGATCGAGACCATCTGCCGGGCGCATGCGCCCTTCGGCACGACAGCGCTGCTGCCGACATTGATCACCGACACGCCTGAAATCACCGCCGCCGCGATCGCGGCGGGTGCGGAAGCCGCGCGGCTGAAGGTGCCCGGCTTCCTTGGCCTGCATCTCGAAGGGCCGCATCTGTCGGTCGCCCGCAAGGGCGCGCATGATCCCAAGCTGATCCGGCCGATGACGGATGCCGACCAGGCGGCGCTGATCGCAGCGCGCCAACAACTGCCGGTGCTGCTGACGACGATCGCACCCGAATCCGTCGATCCCGCCCGGGTTTCAGCCCTCGCCGGTGCGGGCGTCGTCGTCAGCCTCGGCCATTCGGACGCGGGCTATGCCAGGGCGCGTGAATTCGCCGATGCCGGCGCATCGATGGTCACGCATCTGTTCAACGCCATGAGCCAGATCGGCAACCGCGAGCCGGGGCTGGCGGGCGCGGCGATCGATATCGGCACGCTCTCCGCCGGCATCATCGCGGACGGCATCCATGTCGACCCCGCCACCATGGCGATCGCTCTTCGCGCCAAGCAGGGACCGGCAAGGATCGTCCTGGTCACCGACGCCATGGCGACGATCGGCACCGACATGACATCCTTCACGCTGAACGGTCGCACCATTTTCCGCAAGGATGGCTCCCTGCGGCTGGCGGACGGCACGCTGGCCGGCGCCGACCTCGACATGATTTCGGCCGTCCGCTTCGTCCATCGCGTCATCGGTATCGACCTGGGTGAGGCGTTGCGCATGGCTTCACTTTATCCGGCGCGGGCGATCGGCCAGTCTCACCGGCTCGGGCGGTTCGCCAATGGCACGGCGGCCGATATCGTCGCGCTGTCGGATGGCCTCGACGTCAAGGGCGTCTGGATCGACGGCGCCAGCGTCTTCGAGGCGGGCGCGAAGATCTAGAACAGGCCGCAACCTCATGTTTTGTTGCGACAGGGATTCGTGTGACACGAGCCTGCCGCGATCAAGGGGAATGAGCCCATGCACGAAGTCGACTGCGTTGTCGCCGGAGCGGGTGTCGTCGGCCTTGCCATCGCCAGGGCAATCGCCTTGTCAGGCAGATCGGTGCTGGTGGTCGAAAAGGCGGATGCCATCGGCACGGCCACGAGTGCGCGCAATTCCGAAGTCATCCATGCCGGGATCTATTATGCGCCAGGCAGTCTGAAAGCCCGGCTTTGCGTCGAAGGCCGCGAACGGCTCTACGCCTACTGCCGCGAGCGCAACATCGGCCATGCGCGAACCGGCAAGCTGATCGTCGCCGTCGAGCACGCCCAGCTCGATAAACTGTCCACGATCCGGACCAATGCTGAACGCTCCGGCGTCGCCGACCTCGAACTGCTGACGCGCGCGCAGGCGCGAAACCTCGAGCCTGCCCTGAATTGCGCCGGCGCATTGCTGTCGCCGTCGACCGGCATCATCGACGGCCATGCGCTGATGCTGTCGCTGCGCGGCGATGCGGAGGCAGCGGGCGCATCATTTGCATTCCTGACCACGGTTACCGGCGCCACACCCACAGCCGACGGGATCGAAATTCGCACGCGGGATGCCAATGGCGAGCCTTTCGCGCTGGAAACCGGCGCCTTCATCAACGCCGCCGGCCTCGACGCGCAGGCGCTGGCCGGTCGTATCGAGGGCTTTCCGCGAAACCGCATCCCGCCCTTGTGGCTCGCGCGCGGGAATTATTTTTCCCTTTCGGGCCGCTCGCCTTTTTCGCGGCTGATCTATCCGGTGCCTGTCGATGGCGGACTCGGTGTCCACCTGACCCTCGACCTTGCCGGCAGTGCCCGCTTCGGTCCGGATGTCGAATGGGTCGATGGCGTGGATTATACGGTCGACCCCTCCAGAAGCGCGGTCTTCCATGACGAGATCAGGCGCTATTGGCCCGGTCTGGCCGACGGCGCCCTGCAGCCGGCCTATGCCGGCATCAGGCCGAAGCTTACCGGTCCCGGCGAGCCGGCCGCCGACTTCGTGATCCAGGGACCGGCCGATCATGGCGTCGGCGGGATCGTCAATCTCTTCGGCATCGAGAGCCCGGGCCTGACGGCGAGCCTGGCGATCGCCGACCATGTTTGCCAGCTGCTATACCCGGAGCTTCACCTCAAGCGGACGTCATGAAACCTTTTGATTTCGAGGTCGTTGTGGGGCGCATGTCCGAGGCGAAACCCAAATCCAAACCGGCCGACGGTGTTACACCGCGCGGCGCTCCCGGCCCGCGCCAGCGAAAGCCGCGGCGCTCGACGCCGCCTGACGAGAAGTCGCGCGAAGAAACTCCACGTAAGAAGAAGCCGCGAGCCAAGAAGCTATCGATCGTCGAGGCGGCCGCGTCCGAAATGGCCGGCGAAGCTCCGCCGCCCGAGGCCATCGAACCCGACCCGGAATTGACGGCCGAGGAAACCGAGCAGGCGCGCAAGAAATACCTGCTGCGGCGCTTCTGGATCAGCGGGCGCGGATATTGGGGACGGCACGGCGACAAGCTCGGCTGGCCGCTGACCATCGGGCTGCTGATCCTGATCGGCGTCAATGTCGGCTTCCAGTACGGCATCAATGTCTGGAACCGCGCGATCTTCGACGCCATCGAAAGGCGCGACGCCCACACCGTCTATGTCCTGAGCGCCGTGTTCGTGCCGCTCGTGCTTGGCAGCATGAGCCTTGTGGTTGCCCAGGTTTACTTGCGCATGACGATGCAGCGCCGGTGGCGGTCCTGGCTGACCACCTCCGTGATAGCGCGCTGGCTTGCCAACGGCCGTTACTACCAGCTGAACCTCGTGAAGGGCGATCACCAGAACCCCGAAGCCCGTCTTTCGGAAGACCTGCGGGTCGCCACCGAATCGCCCGTCGATTTCGTCGCCGGGGTCATCTCCGCTTTCCTGTCCGCCTCGACCTTCATCGTGGTGTTGTGGACGATCGGCGGTGCCTTGAGCTTCACTTTGGCGGGATCGACCTTCACCGTGCCTGGCTTCCTCGTTGTTACCGCGGTGTTCTATGCCGCGATCACCTCCACCTCGATGTTCCTGATCGGCCGCGATTTTGTTCAGCTGTCCGAGAAGAAGAACCAGGCGGAAGCCGAATTCCGCTACGTGCTGACGCGCGTGCGCGAAAACGGCGAGAGCATCGCCTTGCTGGGAGGCGAGGAGGAGGAGCGCAGTGGCATCGACAAGACCTTCGCCGGCGTGCTCAAGCAATGGGCTCGGCTGACCGGCCAGCACATGCGCACGGCGGTGGTCTCGCAGGGCTCGAGCCTGTTCGCGCCGGTTGTGCCGGTTCTGCTTTGTGCCCCGAAATTCCTCGAAGGCTCGATGACGCTCGGACAAGTGATGCAGGCTGCTTCCGCCTTCGCCATCGTGCAGGGCGCCTTCGGCTGGCTGGTCGACAATTATCCGCGCCTTGCCGACTGGAACGCCTCGGCACGCCGCATCGCCTCGCTGATGATGTCGCTCGACGGACTCGAGCGCGCCGAACAGAGCGATGAACTCGGGCGCATCCAGCACGGCGACACGAAGGGTGATGCGATGCTCTCCCTCGACGATCTTTCCGTGACGCTCGACGACGGCACGTCCGTGGTCAAGGAAACCGAAGTGGTTGTGGAACCGGGCGAACGCTTGCTGGTGTCCGGCGAATCCGGCTCGGGCAAGTCCACGCTGGTGCGGGCGATCGCCGGCCTTTGGCCATGGGGAAGCGGCAGGGTCAATTTTCATCCCGAGAGGCGGCTCTTCATGCTGCCGCAACGGCCCTACATCCCGTCAGGCACGCTACGCCGTGTGATCGCCTACCCCGCGGCCGCCGACAACTGGAAGATCGAACAGATCAAGGCCGCCCTCGACAAGGTCGGTCTCGGTTACCTCGCAGGCCGGATCAAGGAGGATGCGCCCTGGGACCAGACGCTGTCGGGCGGCGAAAAGCAGCGGGTGGCCTTCGCACGCCTTTTGCTGCATCGCCCCGACATCGTCGTGCTGGACGAGGCGACCTCGGCACTGGATGAGAAGAGCCAGGACCAGATGATGGAAACGGTGATCCGTGAACTGCCCGAGGTCACCATCGTCAGCGTGGCGCACCGCGCCGAACTGGAAGCCTTCCATACCCGCAAGATCACGCTGGAGCGCCGCAAGGGCGGTGCGAAACTGGTCGGGGATATCGACCTTGTGCCCCGCAACCGCAAACGCGGCCTGATCCAGCGCGCCTTGTGGGGTTCCGGCACCAGGATCGAAAAGCCGCGCAAGCCGAAGTAACGCGCCGCGTGGGAGCATGATCCCGATTCCATCGGGATGGAACAGGCTCTACGATGCGTAGAGATCCTTGTAGGCATCGCGCAGCAGATTCTTCTGCACCTTGCCCATCGTGTTGCGCGGCAGTTCTTCGACGAAGATCACCCGTTTCGGATGCTTGTACTTCGCCACCCGTTCCGCGACGGCGCCGAGGATCTCGGCGGCGGTGATCGTCGAGGCGGGCGAGCGCACGACGACGGCGGTGACGCCTTCGCCGAAATCCGGATGCGCGACGCCGATGACCGCGCTTTCGCTGACCCCGTCGAGCGCGTCGATCTCGCTTTCAAGCTCCTTCGGATAGATGTTGTAGCCGCCCGAAATAATCAGATCCTTGCCGCGCCCGACGATGTGGACATAGCCATCGGCATCGATCATTCCGAGATCGCCGGTGATGAAGAAGCCGTCGCCGCGAAATTCGGCCTTGGTCTTTTCCGGCATGCGCCAGTAGCCGCCGAAGACGTTCGGGCCCTTCACCTCGATCATGCCGATCGTGCCTTGGGCAAGCGTCCCGCCGCCGTCTGGATCGGCGATGCGCAGAGACACCCCGGGCAAGGGAAAGCCGACCGTGCCGGCGCGCCGTTCGCCCTCATAGGGGTTCGACGTGTTCATGTTGGTCTCGGTCATGCCGTAGCGCTCGAGGATCGCGTGGCCGGTGCGCTCGCGCCAGGCCTTGTGCGTCTCGGCCAGCAGCGGCGCCGATCCGGAAACGAACAGGCGGATGGTCTTTGTCGATTCGTGATTCAAGCCGTCCTGCTGCAGCAGGCGCACATAGAAGGTCGGAACGCCCATCAGCGTGGTGGCACGCGGCAGCAGGGAGACGATGCGGGCGGGGTCGAACTTCGTTTCGAACAGCATGGAGCCGCCGGCCATCAGGATGACATTGGTGGCGACGAACAGGCCATGCGTGTGGAAGATCGGCAGCGCGTGGACCAGCACATCATCGGTGGTGAAGCGCCATTGGTCCACCAGCACCCGCGCGTTCGAGGCCAGGTTGTCGTGGCTGAGCATGGCGCCTTTCGAGCGCCCGGTCGTTCCAGACGTGTAGAGGATCGCCGCGAGATCGTGCGGCCCCCGCTCGACATCGTGGAAGTCGGTGGGCTGCCGCGAAGCCTGGTCCGTCAGCGATCCCTCGCCATTGCGGTCGAGCGTGACCACGACGGCGCCGGATGTCCCGACCAGTTTTTCGATATCAGCAGCCCTCATCGGATCGCAGACGATGACCCGTGGCTCGGCATCGCCGAAGAAATATCCAAGCTCGGTCAGAGTGTAGGCGGTGTTGAGAGGCAGGAAGACGGCGCCGGCACGCACGCAGGCGAGATAGAGCAGCAATGCCTGCGGGCTTTTCTCGACCTGCACGGCAACCCGGTCGCCCGGCTCGACATCCAGCTGCAGCAGCGCGTGCGCCAGCTGCGCCGAACGCGCCAGCATGTCGCCATAGGTGAGCCGGCGTCCGTCATCCGCCTCCAGCAGAAGCCGCTCTGGCGCGGGCATTCGCGAACGGAAAGCGTCGAACAGGTGATTGGTCATGATACCCTCCGACCGCGCGTCAGCGGGCCGCGCCGTCGGCCGCCGACCTAATCGCCTCGATGTTCGCCCGGTAGGCCTCGACGCTGTTGCCCTTGAAGACAGCCGCGCCCGCCACCAGGACGTTGGCGCCGGCGGCGGTGACCAGCGGCGCTGTTTCGGCGGAAACGCCGCCGTCGATCTCGATATGGATGGGGCGGTCGCCGATCAGCGCCTTCACCCGCTTCACCTTCTCGACGATGCCGGGAATGAAGGCTTGGCCGCCGAAGCCCGGATTGACGGTCATGATCAGGATCAGGTCGAGACGGTCGAGCACATATTCGATGGCGCTCTCGGGCGTTGCCGGGTTGAGCGAAACGCCGGCCTTCTTGCCGAGGTTGCGGATGGTCTGCAGCGAACGGTCGAGATGGGGGCCGGCCTCTGCATGCACGGTCATGCCATCGCAGCCGGCATCGGCGAAGGCGGCCAGATAGGGATCGGCCGGCGCGATCATCAGGTGGCAGTCGAAGAATGCCTTGGTCCGGTTGCGGATCGCCTTGATCACCGGTGGGCCGAAGGTGATGTTGGGCACGAAATGCCCGTCCATCACGTCGAGATGGATCCAGTCGGCGCCCGCCGCCGCGACCGCTTCCACTTCGTCGCCGAGCTTCGAAAAATCCGACGCCAGCACCGAGGGTGCGATCAGGGTTTTCTTGCTCATGGGACGGCCTTTCAGAATGCGGTTGCCTCGATCGATTGCCTAATGCCCGGAATGTGCCTTGTCGAGTGGGCACATCGTTCAGGCGAAGACGTTGGAGACGCGCTCCTGCATCACCCAGGAAAAAGATCCCGCCGGCGAACCGGCGGGATCCTTGTGCCTGCTGCCAGATCCTACTGCAGGTTCGTCAGAGGCCGTCTGGGCTGCTGCAGGTTCGGGTTGAGGAGCAGTCCAGGGTTGACCTCCATCGACGGGTTCCTGCGGCCCGGGATGCAGTTCGGGAACCGCCCGACAGTCCCTGGCGGGCAGAACCGCCTGCCGCCGACCGGCTGGCAGTGGCCGTTGATCATGCGGGCGCCGGGCGCGCATTCCTGCGAGGGTCTGCGGCATGCGCCGTCGATCACCTGGGTTCCACGCGGGCAGATGCAGGCGCCGCCCTTGCCGTGGACCTGACCGCGAATGTCGCACTGTTCCACGGTCCTGACTGGCACGCAGGCTTTGCCGCGCAGCTGTGTCCCATCCGGGCAGACGCAAGCGCCGTCCTGGGTGCGGACCTGGCCGCGCAGCAGCGTGCATTGCGAAGGCTTCGGCCGGTCCGGCACGCATGCCCTGTTCTGCCGGTGCGTCCCGTCAGGGCAGGTGCAGCTGCCGTCCTGTGTCCGCACCGCGCCGCGGATCGTGCACCCCTGCCTGATGACCTGGCAGGCGCCGTCAACCACCACGCCCTGCCGGCATACGCAGTCGCCATCGACGGTGCGGTACTGGCCAGGCAGCAAGGTGCACTGGCCCGAGGGTTGCGGGTTGCCCGGCGCGCATCGTCCGTTCCGCGGATCGGTTCCGTGCGGGCAGATACATTGCCCGTCGGTGGTCCGCACCTGGCCTGGCAGCAGCACGCAACGTTGCGGGATGGGAAGCGGCAGAAGGTTGATGCCGCCACCCGATGAGCACTGGCCGTTGCGGAAGCTGGTGCCTTGCGGACAGACGCAGTTGCCGGCGTCATTCATGACGAAGCCCGTTGAACACCCCTGCTTCAGCGGATGCGTGATGGTGAAGGGGTGGCAGGCATAGGCTTTGCCACGCTCGCCCTGCGCATTGGTGGCATTGCCTGGAAGCACGTCGGCTCCGCCCTGCACCTGCGTGTCCGGAGGCAGGACGCCGACACAGTTCTGCCCGTTCACCGTGCCCTGCAGGTTGGCCAGGCGGCCGTCGTCGGGGATGACCACGGTCACATGGTGGACATGGCTTTCCCCGGCGCCCAGCGACAGGTTGGCGATGCAGGACGCTGGCAGCGTCGCCGGTTCCGGCGAGCAGCCGAAACGCGGGTCGATCGAGGTGATCGCAACGCCATCCAGCCGGCCAAGACCGTCCACCCCGATCGCATCACCGATGCGGACCGGCCCCGAGAAAGCACTTGGCCCATCATTGGTGATGGTGATGGTGAACGAGCAGGGCCGACCGACCTGGCAGCTGCTGTCGCCGGTCTTTTCGACACGGATGCTGGAGCCGCCATTGGGATGACGGAAGCGTTCGGCAGCACAAGCCTTGTTGTTGGACAGGTCGGTTTCGCCGGGGATGGGCTTCACCTCGGCGCAGTTCTCGACCGTGTCCGACCGGTACCCCGCGGGCATCGTCGCCCTGACGACGATCGATGTCGAGGCGCCCGGCACGAGCGTGATGCTGGCATCGTCGCAACGGAACTGGCCGGGGCCACTCGGTCCGCACGTCCATGGCGGGGTCGGTCCGAAGGTCGAGGATGCCGGCGCGCCTCCAGGATAGGTATCGGTCACCGTCAACGGGCCGCTATAGGTGGCGGTGCCGTTGTTGATGACATCGATCACGAAGGTGCAGACGCCGTCGGCCGTGCACACTTCGCCGCGCGCCCGCTTCTTCAGGATCAGGTCGACCCTCTTTTCCACCGGAGGCTGGCAGTCGCGGTCGCGATCGCCACGCTGGCAGATCGGGATAGAGGCGCAGCTCCGGTCGTTCTGCTGGCTGCCGAACAGCGGCTTGCCACTTGCGCCGTAATCATAGGTGGCGCAGTTGCGCAACTCGTGGCCTTGCCAGGCCGGCGCCGGCTTGAAGCCGATCTTGAGCTCGACAAAGGCGCCCGGATTGAGCGTGGTCACCGGATAGGTGCACGCCATCGGGCTTGTGGTGGGCGTGCACACCCAGGGTGCGTTCGGCCCTGAATCGATGGTCGAACCGGCCGGCAGCGTCACCTCGTCGAGCACGATCTTGCCGTTGTAGGGAGCCGTGCCGACATTCGTGACCCGGATGGTGAAGTCGCAGCCGCCGGCCATCGTGCAACGTGGCACGTCGGCATGCTTTTCCACCTTGAGGTCGGGTTCCCCGTCCCGTGGCGGACATTTCAGGTCTGGCGGTATGACGATGTCGATCGTCTGCGTGCAGCAGAGCCCCCAGCCTTCCCTAGGGCCGCCATAGGCGTTGATCCCGGTGATGACGATATGGATGGTTTCGCCGGGCGACGCGCCGACGATCTTCCAGGTCAGCACGCCGCCGCCGGCCGGCACCTGCTGGGTGTCGGGAACGATGGTGATGCCGGCCGTGGTCGTCGAAAGCTGAACCCACTTTCCGCCCATCTCCGGACCGACCGGCATGTGGTAGATGAATGCGCCGCCGCCAGGCACGCAATCGACCGTGCCTCTTTCGATCTTGAAGCACTCGTGCTGGGCAGGCGGAGGCGGTGTGGGGCGGGGCGTGTCGCCACCGACGCTGGGAGGAGTGGCGCTCTGAGGCGCCTTGGCCGCGAGGTCTTCGGTGAAGCCCGGCGTGGTGCCGAGCATGGCGACCGCGATACCGGCCGCCATCAGCCAGAGCGCGCCGCGCCTGGCAAATGACAGGGGTTTCATGATGGTCTCCATGACGTTTGGCTGAGTGCTCGTCGCGAGCGGGGACAGGGCAAGAATGGTCATCTTTCCCTCCTCAGCGTTCGCAACTGACGGCAGGCGTCCGCAGCGGCACGGTCATCTTGCAGCAAGGGTAGTAGCCGCCCTTGTCCCGGTCGGACTTCCTGTAGAAGCAGAGCCCAACATTGACTGTGTCGCCCGGAGAGTGGCCGGTGATATCGATCGTATATGGCGCGCCAGGCGCGTGCGACTGGGGTGTGGTCACCCCGACGCCCGGCGTCCTGGATTGAGCCGTGATCGAATCGCCGCCCAAGCCGGCATGGTCATGAAGATAGAGATCGGCCTTGAGTCCCGACGGCGTGCAGAAATACTGGACGTCCTCGACATCGAGACAGGGAGGCAGGTTGCCGGGCGGTGGAAGGTCCGGCGGATAGAAGGCTGGCAGGTAGCCGCCACCCGGAATCTGTTCGTAATAGCCGGCACGGCCCTCGCAGGGGTGCCAGACCCTGACGTCGCCGACATGGCCTTCAACATCAGGGTCTTCGAAATAGCCGTCGAAATCGGTGAACCACGAGCCAAAGGGCGGCACGTTCGCCGGCTTGACCAGCGCTGAGGGCGTGATCTGCACGCCATGCACGGCCAGCGGCCCGCCGGCGGCGAGCCGGTCGGCAAGGGTGGGGTTCTCGCGCAGCTTGTCGCCGGTGTTGACCAGCGTGTCCGTGCAGACGCTGGTCTCGAGATTGCCGTCGGCGTCATAGCCATATTGCAGGTCGACACCCCCGGCCGACTGCCGGTTGCCCTCCGGGAAACCGACCGCGTATTCCTGCGGCACTGGCACCCAGGCCGATTCCGTTGCCGGATCGTCCGGATTTTCGCGCCAGTAGCGAATGACCTCGCCTTTGCCAGAATCGGCGAACAGGCTGTAGTCGTAGCGGTTCTCGACCGGGCCGCGCTGGGCCAGGTACATGAAGCCCTTGTTGTCGAAGGCGATGTCTGTGACGGCATTGTCCTGGTCGGCCTTGACCGTCAGTTCCCAGCGCGGATCGCCGGCGAACTTTCCGTCGCGGGCAATGCCGATCGACCAGATCTCGGCCTTCTCGCCGACCGAATAGTAAAGCCGGCCACCATGGTAGGCGACGGCCCAGACGCGGCGCTCGTCCTGCGTATAGCCCCAGGTCGCTGGGTTTTCCGTATCGAAGGCGGCGCCCTGTATGTCCATCACCGCGCCGTCATCGGCGACCGGGGCCAGACCGTGCGCCGGGCGTCCAGCCACGCCATGGTCGAACGTGTCCACCAAAGCGCCGTTGGCGTCGATGCGGTGGATTAGGCCGGTGTCGAGGTCGGAGGCGAAGAACTGGCGGTGGTTGATGTCGAAGGTGATGTTGCCGATGCCGGGACCGCTGTTGGTGTCGAGATCGGCGAATTTGCTGACTTGGCCGGTGATGCCGTCGATCTTCCAGATCGTGCCCGGTCCGCCGCCGTTCTCGGCGCCAAACTGGCCTTCCATGAAGGTGGCGCCGGCCGTGCCGTGCTGCTGCCGCCGCGGCCTCCCCGTGCCCTTTGTGTCTGGCGTGACGATGCGAATGCCATGCAGCGAACTTGCCGCCGCATAGAGGTTGGGAATGCCGGACGGAACGCCGTTGCGCACGCCGTCATCATAGGTGAGGCCGAAAACCTGGCCGATCTGGCCGGCCGTCACCTCGAAGGGCGGCGGCGTCGAGACAAGCTGGCCGGAGGCCGGCCCGCCGAGATGGGAAACATCGAACACGCGCAAGGTGGCGCGCGTCGTATCGATGAAGGTTTCGTCGACCGGATCGACGCCGGGCGGCAGGCCCTGGTCGAAGTTGGGGATGGTCGTGCCCGAAAAGCCGGTCACCGCCATCGAGCCGGGATAGATGATCTGCATCTGCGCGTCCTGCGCCCCGGCGGATCCGCCGGACCACAGGCTGGCGGTGAGGGCCAGCGCCAGGAAGGCACCGATCGTGTGGACGGCGTGGCGAAGGCGGCCGGCGGGGAGGATGAACGATCCGTGGACGCGAGACATGGAGCTATCCCCGTAGGCTGGGGGAGAAACGCCCGGACTTGCCGCGCGAATCAGGGCAAGGCGCGGCGCTCCGTCACGTTTTTCCCTGATCGAATTGTCTGCTTTCCTCGTTGTCACGATACGCCTGGTCTTACGCAGGGTCAACGGAATCAGCGGAAAGCCCAGCGCATCCGATCCGTCCCGAAGGCGGTGGTCGCGCAGGGCTCCCGCTGTTCCCGCAGACCGTGGAGCCTCGGGATTTCTGGTCATGGGGGCTTCCTTTCCGGGCCGCGCCATGCGGCTCCTGAGCGTCAGTCGCTGCTCGGAACGGAAAGGTTCATGGGCCTTGGCAGAAGGCGAGGCCTTCAGCTCATATGGCTGATCGGACAGTGTTCGCGCACGCAGACGGACTCGTCGCAGACCCGGCAGACGACATGCTGGTCGTCGCCGATGTCGACCAGCGCCGGCAGCAGCTTTTCCACGAGCGTACCCAGGATCTGCGTCTCTTCCGGGCTTAGAACGCCGATAGCGCGGTCGATGACGGAGCGGCGCGCGGCCAGGTTGCGCTGGAAAACGGTTTCACCGGCTTCGGTCAGGCGCAGCGCCTTCGACCTGCGGTCGCCGCCGATGCCGCTATCGCGCAACACCAGCCCCTGCTCGACAAGGTGGTCGATCAGCCTGACAGTCGCCGAATGCGACAAGGCGATATAGCGCCTGAGCACCTCGATCGACAGGCCGGGGTTCGAGCCGATCTGGACGACAGCGGCCACGGCGCTGGCGCCGAGGCCGGTTTCGGCGCTGAACGCCTTCTCCACCTTGTCGACCAAAGCGAGACCCATCGCGCCGAACATGTTTTCCAGCCGGAGCTTTTCCCGGCTTTCACTTGCGACGTCTTCTGCCATCACCATATCCTGGCGGGGATAGTCATATGCATGATGCATAGTTATGCCGTTCTCCGCCGGCCGGCAAGGACGGTGGACGTCTTCAGCAGAATGCTTGCGCGTTGCGAAGCCTGTTCTTATATACGCGCCAAGCCGTTCAGCGCCGGAATGCCGGTTGCTGGAACGGAATTTCTTGTGAACAGGGGCTTTCGTCGGAACGCCTGTACGGGTCCTGAGAGCCTGCTTAGCGGAGAGACTAGAAAAATGGCAAAAGTAATCGGTATCGACCTCGGCACCACCAACTCCTGCATCGCCATCATGGATGGCAAGGAGCCCAAGGTGATTGAGAATGCTGAAGGCGCGCGCACGACGCCTTCCATCGTCGCCATCTCGAGCGACGGTGAACGTCTGGTCGGTCAGCCGGCAAAGCGCCAGGCTGTCACCAATCCTGAAAACACGATCTTCGCGGTCAAGCGCCTGATCGGCCGCCGCTACGACGATCCGGTCACCGACAAGGACAAGAAGCTTGTCCCCTACAAGATCGTCAAGGGCGACAATGGCGACGCCTGGGTCGAAGCGGGCGGCAAGAAGCAGTCGCCCTCGCAGATCTCGGCCATGATCCTGCAGAAGATGAAGGAGACGGCGGAAGCCTATCTCGGCGAAAAGGTCGAGAAGGCGGTCATCACCGTTCCCGCCTATTTCAACGACGCCCAGCGCCAGGCCACCAAGGACGCCGGCAAGATCGCCGGCCTGGAAGTGCTGCGCATCATCAACGAGCCGACGGCTGCCGCGCTCGCCTACGGCCTCGACAAGAAGGATGGCAAGACCATTGCCGTCTATGACCTTGGCGGCGGCACGTTCGACATTTCGGTGCTCGAGATCGGCGACGGCGTGTTCGAGGTCAAGTCGACCAATGGCGACACCTTCCTCGGTGGCGAGGATTTCGACATGCGCCTCGTCGAATATCTGGCGGCCGAGTTCAAGAAGGAACAGGGCATCGACCTGAAGAACGACAAGCTCGCCTTGCAGCGGCTCAAGGAAGCCGCGGAAAAGGCCAAGATCGAGCTGTCGTCGACGACCCAGACCGAAATCAACCTGCCCTTCATCACCGCCGACGCGACCGGCCCGAAGCACCTGACGCTGAAGCTGACGCGCGCCAAGTTCGAAAGCCTGGTCGAGGATCTCGTCCAGCGCACCATCGAACCCTGCAAGGCGGCGCTCAAGGATGCCGGCCTGAAGGCTGGCGAGATCGACGAGGTCGTCCTGGTCGGCGGCATGACCCGCATGCCCAAGATCCAGGAGATCGTGAAGCAGTTCTTCGGCAAGGAGCCGCACAAGGGCGTCAACCCCGATGAGGTCGTCGCGCTCGGCGCCGCCATCCAGGCCGGCGTGCTGCAGGGCGACGTCAAGGACGTGCTGCTGCTCGACGTGACCCCGCTGTCGCTCGGCATCGAGACGCTGGGTGGCGTGTTCACCCGACTGATCGAGCGCAACACCACGATCCCGACCAAGAAGAGCCAGGTGTTCTCGACGGCCGAGGACAGTCAGTCGGCCGTGACCATCCGTGTCTTCCAGGGTGAGCGCGAAATGGCCGCCGACAACAAGGCGCTCGGCCAGTTCGACCTGGTCGGCATCCCGCCGGCACCGCGCGGCGTGCCGCAGATCGAGGTCACTTTCGACATCGACGCCAACGGCATCGTCAACGTGTCGGCCAAGGACAAGGGCACCGGCAAGGAGCACCAGATCCGCATCCAGGCATCGGGTGGCCTTTCGGACGCCGACATCGAAAAGATGGTGAAGGACGCCGAGGCCAATGCCGAGACCGACAAGAAGCGTCGCGGCCTGGTCGAGGCCCGCAACCAGGCCGAGGCAATGCTGCATTCCTCGGAGAAGTCGCTGAAGGAATATGGCGACAAGGTTTCGGAAGCCGACCGCAAGGCGATTACCGATGCCATCGCCGCCCTGAAGACGGCTTCCGAAGGCGATGACGCCGCCGATATAGAGGCCAAGTCGCAGGTGCTTGCCGAAGCTTCGATGAAGCTGGGCCAGGCCATGTACGAGGCTTCGCAGAAGGAAGCGGCGGAAGCCGACGCCAAGGCGGATGCCGCCAAGGACAGCGACGTGGTCGATGCAGATTTCGAGGAAATCGACGAAAACGACGACAAGAAGAAGTCGGCCTGAACGGCCTGACGGCTGAGAAAACGGAAAAGCCCGGCGCAAAGCCGGGCTTTTTTGCAACCTTGGCTGAAAAAAATATCGGCTTGGCCGAAAAAAAGCGGGCAAGCGCGCGCTGACACTGGCATCCCGGCTCCATCGCACCTAAATCGGAACGGCGTGCCGGCAAACGACGCCACAATGCATCAAGACGTTGAGCATCCGGACAGCGGGAAAAAATGAAAGCTGATTTCTACGAAACGCTGGGTGTCCAGAAGGGCGCCGACGAGAAGGAACTCAAGAGCGCTTTCCGCAAGCTCGCCATGCAGTTCCATCCCGACCGCAATCCGGGTGATCATTCCTGCGAACACAAGTTCAAGGAGATCAACGAAGCCTACGAGACGCTGAAGGACCCGCAGAAGCGCGCGGCCTATGACCGCTTCGGTCACGCCGCCTTCGAGCAGGGCGGCATGAATGGCGGCGCGCAAGGGTTTGGCGCCGGCGGCTTCGCCGACATCTTCGAGGACATTTTCGGCGACATGATGGGCGGGCGCCAGCGGCGCTCCTCGGGCGGCCGCGAGCGCGGCGCCGACTTGCGCTACAATATGGAAATCTCGCTGGAAGAGGCCTTCGCCGGCAAGACCGCGCAGATCCGCGTGCCGGCCTCGATCTCCTGCACCGAATGCTCGGGCACAGGCGCCAAGCCCGGCACCCAGCCTGTCACCTGCTCGATGTGCAACGGCCATGGCAAGGTTCGCGCCACGCAGGGCTTCTTCTCGATCGAACGCACCTGCCCGCAATGCCAGGGCCGTGGCCAGACCATCAAGGATCCGTGCCCGAAATGCGCCGGCCAGGGTCGCGTCACCGAGGAGCGCTCGCTGTCGGTCAACATTCCCGCCGGCATCGAGGATGGCACCCGCATCCGGCTTGCCAATGAAGGCGAGGCTGGGCTGCGTGGCGGCCCGTCCGGCGACCTCTATATTTTCCTGGCGGTCAAGCCGCATGAATTCTTCCAGCGCGACGGTGCCGATCTCTATTGCAAGGTGCCGATCTCAATGACGACGGCCGCTCTTGGCGGCTCCTTCGAGGTGACGACGCTGGACGGCAGCCAGACCAAGGTGAAGGTACCCGAGGGCACCCAGAACGGACGCCAGTTCCGCCTCAAGGGCAAGGGCATGCCGGTGCTGCGTCAGCCCAATATCGGCGATCTCTACATCCAGACGGCCGTCGAGACGCCGCAGAGCCTGTCGCGCCGGCAGCGCGAGCTGCTGGAAGAGTTCGAACAGCTTTCGTCCAAGGACAATTCGCCTCAGTCGAGCGGCTTTTTCAACCGCATGAAGGATTTCTTCGAATCCTTCGGCGAGCGCTGATGGATCTCGTCCAACAAGGCGAAGCTGTTTCGGCGCACGGCATGTCGTCGGCGGGAATCCCCTGCATGGCGCATGAAGACATGAAACGCGCCGTGCTTTGAGACGCGACAAAATATATCTTGTCCACGACATAGGCATGGCTACGCCTTGCCTTGCGCCGCTCAGGTGTTAAGTAACTTGAGGGGAGCGCTGAGGAGAGCTTGCATGACACGTGGTCCTGGACTGCGGAAAGCGCTTGTCGACAAATTCGACGACGAGCTCAAGTTCTTCAAGGGCTGGATCGACAAGCCGAAAACCGTCGGCTCGATCGTGCCGACCAGTTCCATCACCGCCCGCAAGATGGCCTCGATCGTCAATCCCAGGTCCGGGCTGCCGGTGCTTGAAGTCGGTCCCGGCACCGGTGTCATCACGCGCGCTATCCTGGCTCAAGGCGTGCGGCCCGAAAATCTCTACGCGGTTGAATATTCGACGGATTTCGTCCGCCACCTGCGCCAGCTCTATCCCGGCGTCAACGTCATCGAGGGCGACGCCTTCAACCTCAACGCCACCCTGGGCGAGAGGAGCGGGATGATCTTCGATTGCGTTGTTTCGGGCGTGCCGCTGCTCAACTTCCCCGTCGCCCAGCGCATCGCCTACATAGAAAGCCTGCTCGACCGCATCCCCGCTGGCCGGCCGATCGTGCAGCTGACCTATGGTCCGATGTCGCCGATCCCGGCAGGCCGTGGCGACTACACGGTCAAGCATTTCGATTTCATCTTCCGCAATATTCCGCCGACGCAGCTGTGGATCTACCGCCGCGAAGCGCATTAGGCGTGCTGGTGTTCAGGTGAGGCCGGCCTGCGAATGGCGGCTCCCAGCGCTTCCGCTGCTTACATACGAAAAGTACCCTCCGCTTCGGTTACCGGAAGCCGCCGTTCTAGACGCGGCCTGACCTTATCCTCGGCACACCCATCCCGCATGTGGCCCAAACCGGTTTCGTTTTTTGGGCCGGCGCGTTGATTTGAACAGCCTCTGGCTGTACCTGTCCGGGAACAAGGTTGGCCCATGGCAGTGATCCCGAAAATCCTCGTCTTCGCCGGTTCGGTCCGGACCGGAGCCTTCAGCGGCAGGACGGCCGACGTGGCGCAGACGGAACTCGCGATGCAGGGCGCGGTCGTGACCCGGATTTCGCTCGCCGACTATCCGCTGCCGATAGTCGACGAGGATCTGGAAAAGGAAAAAGGCATTCCCGAGAGTGCCATGAAGCTCGCCCGGCTGATCGCCGCCCATGACGGGCTCCTGATCGCGACCCCGGAATATAACGGCTCCATCCCGCCGCTGCTCAAGAATACGATCGACTGGGTGAGCCGGGTGCGCAAGGACAATGGTCGGCCCGTCAGGCCGCTTGCCGGCAAGGTCGCTGGCCTCTGTTCGTCCTCCAATGGCCACTTTGCCGGTATCCGCTGTATAAATCATCTGCGCGCCGTGCTGGTGCGTTGCCAGATGGAGGTGGTAACGCCCGAATGCTCGGTGCCCGACGGCGGCGACGCCTTCGACGAGGACGGCCATTTCCGGGATCAAAGACTGCAAAAATCGATGGAGCATCTATGCCGCACGTTGATCGAAACATCGCGCATGCTGTCGACCAGGGTCGAGGCGTGATCACGGACGCCATGCAGGCCCAATCCATCCAGGAAAGACTGATCGTCGGCCTGGACGTGCCGACGGTGGCTGAAGCCGAGAAGGTGGTGCGAGAGCTCGACGGCGTCGTCTCGTTCTACAAGATCGGCTACCAGCTCGCTTTTGCCGGCGGGCTCGACTTCGCCCGGGAACTGGCAAGCGGCGGCACCAGGGTCTTCCTCGACATGAAGCTGCTCGACATCGACAACACGGTCGCCAAGGGCGTCGAGAACATCATCAAGATGGGCATGAGCATGCTGACATTGCACGCCTATCCCAGGACGATGAAAGCGGCGGTCGAGGCGGCCAGGGGCAGCGACCTCTGCCTGCTAGGTGTCACCGTGCTGACCTCCATGGACGAACAGGATGTGATCGACGCCGGTTATGAATATGATCCGCATACGCTCGTGCTGAGGCGCTCCGAACAGGCGCTGCATGCCGGCATGGGCGGCATTGTCTGCTCCGCCGAGGAAACCGAGGCGGTGCGGCGTGTCGTCGGGCCGAACCTGGCGGTGGTCACCCCGGGAATCAGGCCCAAGGGCAGCGACCATGGCGACCAGAAGCGCGTGGTGACGCCGGCCCAGGCCATCCGCAGCGGCTCCAGCCATCTCGTGGTCGCCCGTCCGATCATAGGAGCGACGGACAGGCGTGCCGCGGCGGAAGCCATCCTTGCCGAAATGCGCTCGGCCTGAGCACCGGTTCCGGAACTCTACTCCAGCGCGGTCTGGCGACGTTTTCCGCGCTTCCGGCGCTCGCATAGTTTAAGTACGCTCCGCTCGTCACCCGCGGTGACCCCAAAAAACACCACCAGCCGTCTCGCCGGAGCGGCTTTCAAAACAGGTCCTCGCCTGCGCGGACAGCAACAGGAGAACAACCATGCCCAAGGGATACTGGATCGCTCGCGTCGATGTGCGCGACGCCGAAGGCTACAAGGAGTATGTCGCCGCCGCGAAGCTGGCCTTCGACCGTTTCGGGGCGAAATTCCTGGCACGCGGCGGTGAGCATGAGAAGGCCGAGGGCCCTGGCCGTGCGCGTAACGTCATCATCGAGTTCGAATCGCTTGGCGTGGCGCATGACTGCTACCACTCACCCGAATATCAGCGCGCGGTCGCCATCCGCCAGAAAGTCGCCGATGGCGAGATCGTGCTGGTCGAAGGCATCTGACGCACGGACGGATACCGCACCGGCGGGCGCGCGCCCTCTCTCAGTGCAGCGTTTGTCGCGCGTCGAGCGCCAGCGATTGGGCCTGGTGCCGGTGGCCGTGGATTTCGTAGCCGACGACGGTGACCGCCGGCGCCAGCGTCAGGATGATGAGGCAAACTGCCATGTCGACGCCTGCGAGCGCGGCGACAATGGCAAGCGCGACCGCCGCCGCGGTTGCCGCCAAAAGCCAGATATGGAAAAGGTCGAACCGAGGCACGAGGTAGTAGTAAAGCCCGTAGATCGCACCGAGGAAAATGGCGAGCGGCACTGCGGCGCAAAGCAGGGTCGCCAACGGGCCGATATGAGCCTTGTGCTCGATAAAATAGGCCGCGACATGCAGGCCGGCACCCGTCGCTACGATTGCAGCCACGACCAGCATCTGGCCATAGCCCCAGACGAAGGCGCGTTCCCGGTGCGCGTGGAGGACCGGTGCTGACGGCAGCATGTAATAGACCCACCACATGCCGAAAGTGAGCCCGGTGCCAGCAACGCCGACAAGCGCGGCATCGAGGTTCCAGCCCTGCTCCTCGACCACGGCCGACAGCGTCGCCAGCGTGCCGACAATGCTTTCGCCCAGCGCAATGATGGCGAACAGGCTGTAGCGCTCGGCCATATGGTGGGCATGCCAGGGGGTGCCGCCATTCCTGCGCTCGGCAATCACCGGCCCGGCAAGTTCGATGACAAGCAGGATCGCGCCAAGCACCAGGCTGGTCAGGACCGAGAAGTCGAACAGAATCTGCATCACCCAGCCGACCTGCGCGATGGAGATGGCGGTCACGTAAGTCAGGCAGATTTCGCGCCGCGCGGGGTCTTGCCTCGCCGCGCGAAGCCACTGGAAAATCATGGCTACGCGCATGATGACGTAGCCGAGCACCATGATGGAATTGTCGAGATGCTCGCCGTGCTCGATCGAGGCGAACATGCGCGGCAGGCCCATCGCCAGCACCAGCACGCCGATCATCTGCACCATGGTGACGAGGCGGAAGATCCAGTCATCGGTGTCGTAGGCGGACGAGAACCAGGAAAAATTGATCCAGGCCCAACAGATGGCGAAGCTCGCAAAGCCGAAGCCAAGCAGCGCGGCGGTATAATGGCCTTCGGCCAGGGAATGCGCCAGTTGCGACGATGCCAGGCCGAAGGCGGTGGCGAAGGTGAGGTCGAAAAGGAGCTCCAGCGGCGTGGCGACGCGATGCGCCTCATGCGGATCGCGTCCGCTCATGCGCCGGATATGGTGGTGCAGGCTTTCGGAGCTGACAGGCGGGGTGGTCATCGCGCGGCCTTCGTTGACAATACAGCGACAGTAGAGGCGATGCGGAAGGCGTCAAGGCAAGCTACCGAGCCGCAAACCTCTGCGGGCCGGACAGCCGGGCGGCCGCTGTTTCAGCCATGGCGTCGGCAAGGCTCATGCCCCATTGCGAGCCGCAATAGGCGCGAAAATCGAAGCAGGGCAGGCCGGGGCAGACCTCGAATTCAATCAGGTGAACGGTATCGTCGGCCTCGACCCGGAGGTCGATTGAAAACACATCGCGCAGGCCGAGCCCGCTCATCAGCCGCTCGGCGATGCGGCGTATCTTCGCATCGGCTCCCGGCTGGCTTTCGGCGACGGGCAGCAGTTTCGGCTCGGCGTATTTCCCTTCTGCCTTCGCCGCTTCGCCGGTCTCGCCGTAAAGCGCCATGCTGTCTTCCATGGTCTGGAAATCCGCGCCGGAATCGACAAAGGCGACACCCAGCGACTCGACCCCGGCCCCCGGCGTCAGACCAAGAAAACTGGCGCGTACGTTGCGCCCAGGGACGTAGGGCTGCACGACGACATCGTCGCGATAAGCCACGAAGACGCGCCGGCTCAGTTCCAGGGCATGGGCAAGATGATCGCAGCGCGAGTCCGGCCAGATACCGATCTTGGCGCCGAGACGGTTCGGCTTGACGAACCAGCCCGCGGCCGACGCCGGCGGCTCGACCAGCCACTCGCCATTGCGGGCAAGCCCCGCCTGCGGCACCGGCAGGCCGAACGCGCCAAGCACGGCGCCGGAGCGGAACTTGTCCTGGCAAAGCGCGAACAGGGAATCGTCGGCGCCGATCGTCCTCAACCCCTTCAGCCTGGCGAGTGCTGGTGCCGCGCCGCCACGGAAGTAGGCGATGCCGTCGGACAGCGTCCAGACCAGCGTGTTGCGTGGATCCTCGCCTTCGAGCGCCTGGGCGGCATCGTCAAGCTCCACTGGCGCGAAGGAGAGGCCGCGCTCCACGCAGGCGGCCCCAAGCATGCCGAACTCATGCGCAATGTCCGTCGACTGCGCCAGATAGGACGAAATTTCAGTGGCCCGATCGGGTGCGTAACCATCGGCGATCAGCCGATCGAAACAGGCCTTTTCCGGCTCGTAGACAAGGATCAGCTTCGGCTTGGTATCGGGCATGGTCGGACGGTTCCTGGCGGGCGGGTTGGCCTACCATCGCATGGCCGGGAGAAACGGCTTTCGCGAAACCGACGCGTCCCGGACGCCTGGGTGACAGCGGCAGGACTGCAACGACGCGGTGCGTCATCTCGCGCGCGGCAAACTCAGGCGATCAGCACGCGCGGCTCGAAGCGGCCGTTGACGGGAATGTCGAGCAGGAACGTCATGCCGGCCTGCGGATCGAGCTGCCGCTGTTTCTCATCCTTCCCCGACCACGCCGAAGTCACCGCCAGCCGGTCGGCTTTCCTGCCGACAAAGGCCGGGCAGGAGGGCTGCGTCACCGGCATGGCGACCGAACGGACAAGCTTGCCGTCGGGACCGTAGGCCTCGACGGCCTTGCCGCCCCAGCAGGCATTCCAGAGGATGCCGTCGCGATCGAGCACGGAGCCGTCTATATAGCCCCTGGACGAGCGATGATCGACAAAGACCTTCGGTTCGCCGGAAGGCAGGCCGGTTGCCGGGTCGCAGGCGACGCGCATCAGCAGGCCGCTGCTGGTATCGGTATAGTAGGCGATGGCTCCATCCTCGGAAAAGCAGATCGAGTTCGAGACCGTGATGTCCGAATACAGCTTGCGCAGCTCGCCCTTGAAGAACCAGTAGATAGCGCCGGCGCCCTTCTCTTCCTTCTTGCCCATCGTGCCCACCCAGAAGGCGCCGCAGGGGTGAACGCGCGAATCGTTGGAGCGGGTAACTGGATTGTCGGCTTCGATCGCCGTGTGCAGCGTCAGTTTGCCGGTCGCGACATCGCGCACGTGCAGGCCGGTTTCGGTGGCGATCAGCTGACGGCTGTCGTCGATGATGGCGACCGCGCTTGCCATCTGGCCGAGTTCGTGGACCTTGACCACGCCGCTGGAAAGACCCTTCTCCAGCATGTGGCCGTTGACGATGTCGAACCAGAACAGCGCGTCGCTGCCGGGGTCATAGCTCGGCCCCTCGCCAAGCTGGCAGACATGGTCGGAAAAGACGGAAACGATCTCGCTCATCATGCGTCTCCGAAAGCCGCGTCCCAGGCCGCGACGGCGGCGTGCGCGCGGGTCGCCACCTCGTCCACGCTCATGCCCGGCTTGAACAGACTGGAACCGAGCCCGAAAACAGTGACCCCGGCCGCCTTGTAACCGGCAAAGTCCTTGTCTGAAACGCCGCCGACCGCACCCACCAGCGTCGAGGGCGGCAGCACCGCGCGCATGGCGGAAATGCCGGCCGCGCCGATCACGCTGGCCGGGAAGAACTTCAGCGCCGACGCCCCGAGCCGGATCGCCAGGAAGGCCTCGGTCGGTGTCAGCACGCCCGGCATCGTCACCATGCCGTAATGCATCGCGCGGCCCATGACGTCGGCATCGATGTTGGGGCTGACCAGCAGCCGCCCGCCAGCCGTGTGCAGGCCGTCGACATCGGCGGGCGTCAGCACCGTGCCGGCGCCGACCAGGGCGGTTTTCGGAAGCACTTCCACGATTCTGGCGATGGACGAAAAAGGCTGAGGCGAATTGAGCGGCACCTCGATCGCCTCGATGCCTGCGTCGAAGATTGCCTTGCCCATTTCTATCGCGTCGGACGCTTTAAGACCGCGAAGGATAGCGACCAGCCCGCGCTTGAGCTTTGGAAAGGCGGCTGTCTGCGTCATCGGGCAACTCCGTTGCGGGCAATCATGCCATTCTCTCTTGCCGCTTCGATCAGGCCGGCGCGTACGGCTTCGTCCGCGTCGACGGGCCTGACCGCCAGCCCGGCAAGGCCAAGCGCCTCTCCGTAGAGTGACGCCAGCGCGCCGGAAGCAATCAGCACGATGGATGTGGATGTGGCTCCATAGCGGCGCCGCGCCGAAGCGATTTCGCCGCCGATCAGCAGGCCAGACAGGCAAGCCGCCGCATCATCGGGCTTGAGGTCCTGAAGCAGGCCGGCGGCGCGGATCGAGAACAGCCTCGATGTGACATCGCCGCCCTCGGCCAGCGCCGTCTCGCACCAGCGCCGGAAGAACGGGTTATCCGCCGTGACCGGCTTCGGATGTTCGCCCAGCGAATGGCGCAGGATCGAATGATCGGCCAGCACCGAGAACAGTTCGCCGGTCGGCCAGGTGCAGAAGCCGGCGACGCCGCCATCCTCGACCACGACCCATTTGGAATGCGTGCCGGGCATGCAGACGATATGACGTCCCTTTGCCGGCAAACCAGCGCCCGCGAGCTGCGTTTCCTCGCCGCGCATGACGTCCGGTGCGTCGGCTTGGCGCTGGGCAAGGCCCGGAACGATGCGGATGTCGCGCCTCTGGCCGGGAACGCGGGCAGCGCCCGCGAGGATGGCGTCGATCGGCGAGGGCACGGTGACATAGGGCGCCTCCAGCCAGCCTTGGCGCGAGCCTGCCATGCCGCAGATGATGACAGGCAGCTCGGCGGGCGCGCCCATGGCCGCCAGATGGCCTTCAAGAATGGTCGAAAAGCCTTTCTGCTGCGCGGTGATCAGCCCATCGTCGCCACGGCGCTCGGCAAGGACCTTTCCCGTTTCGTCGATCAGCCAGGCCCTCAGGCGCGTCGTGCCCCAGTCGATGGCGGCGACGGAAGCTGTCCCGCTCACAGGAAGCCACCGTCGACGATCAGCATCTGCGCGGTCAGCATGCGCGAAGCATCCGACGCCAGGAACAATGCCGTCCCGACCATGTCGTCGGGCTGCATCACTTCCTTGATGCACTGTTTGGCGACATGGGCGGCGAGAGCCTGCTCCGTCACCCAGAGCTCGCGTTGCCGTTCGGTGATCACCCAGCCGGGGGCGACCGCGTTGACGCGGATGCCGTCGTTCCCGAGCTTGCCGGCCAGGCCCTTGGTCAGGCCGACGATCGCCGCCTTGGCGGCGGTATAGGAGGGCATGTCGGGATGATTGATCAGATAGGATGTCGAGGTGAAGTTGATGATCGATCCGCCTCCGGCCAGCTTCATGCCCGGCGCCACCGCCTGCGCGGTGAAGAAGTGCGGCCGCAGATTGATCGCCTGGTTGTTGTCCCAGAATTCCACCGTCACATCCTCCACGGCGTGGCGATCGTCGACAGCGGCATTGTTGATCAGCACGGTGACATCGCCATGCGCTTCGGCCGCCTTGGCCGCCGCGGCGCGCAACGCATCGATGTCGCGCAGATCGGTCTTCAGATAGAGGGGCCGGCGTCCGTGCTCTTTCTCGATGCGGTCGGCAAGCATCAGGCTGGGGCCATCGGCGATGTCGATGAAGGCGACATGCGCGCCCTGGCGCACGAACCCCTCGGTCAGCGCGGCGCCGATGCCGGAACCACCACCGGTGATCAGCACCGAAGCACCTTCGAGGTCGGCAAAATGCGCCGATGGCATCATGATCTGTATCTCCAAGCGTGACCGGCGCGCATCCTAGCCAGACACGTCCGTCGGGCAAGGGCGAAAAGCAGATTCGTTTTGCTTATGTCTGACAAAAAGACATCGAGCCGCATCGTCAGCTCGGCCGCATCGCGGTCGGATCGCTGATCGGCTTTCAGATCGCCTTGGCGTGAAGGGCGCCCCGGAATGAATCACGCAGGTAGCCGAGCGTCGCGTCGGCGTCGACCGGCCTGCCGAACAGGTACCCCTGCCCCCCGGCACAGCCGAACTGGACGAGCCGGTCGGCCTGCGCCTCCTGCTCGATGCCTTCGGCGACAACGTCCATGCCAAGCCCCTCGCACATGGCCAGGATGGCCCGGATGATGTGTTCCGAAGGACGGTCGTCGAGGATGGAGGAGACGAAGGCGCGGTCGATCTTGAGCTTGTCGAAATGGAATTCGCGCAACCGGCCAAGCGAGGACTGCCCGGTGCCGAAATCGTCCAGCGACACACGGATGCCGACGCGGCGCAAATCCTCGACGATCTTTTCGGCCGAGGCCGGATCGTTCATCAGGCCGGTTTCGGTGATCTCGATCTCCAGCCGGCGCGGATCGAAGCCGGTGCGGTCGAGGATCGCCAGTATGTGCAGGCCGGTGTTCTGGTCGACGAGCTGCGACGGCGACAGGTTGAAGGACAGGAACAGGTCCTTGGGCCAGCTCCGGGCGGCTTCGGTGGCCTTGCGCAGCACCAGCTGCGACAGCGGGCCGATGATGCCGCGCTCCTCGGCGATGGGAATGAACACCGTTGGCGGCACCGAGCCGAGATCGCGGTCGGTCCAGCGCGCCAGCGTCTCGAAGCCAACGGTGCGGCGCGTGTTGAGATCGACGATGGGCTGGAAATGCGGCTCCACCTCGCCGGCCGAGACGGCGCGGCGCAGGGCCTGTTCGATGCGGGTGACGCGTTTGGCCGCCTCTTCCATCTCGCGTGTGTAGACGACCACCCGTCCGCGTCCCGAACGCTTGGCGTGGTACAAGGCGGTCTCGGCCTTGTTGACGAGGATTTCGGTGGTCTCGTCGCCCGAATAGAACAGCGAGCAGCCGACCGAGGCCGAAAGCCTGGCGGTGCGTTCGCCGACATCGTAGGGCGCCGACAGGATCTCGATCAGCATGCGGGATTTCTCGGCCGCGGCCTCCTCGCTGAACACCATCGGATAGAGAAAGGCGAACTCGTCGGCGCCGATGCGGCAGACCGTCGAGTAGCCGTCCATCGAGGCGCGCAGCCGCATCGCCACCTGGATCAGGATGTCGTCGCCGGCCTTGTGCCCGAACAAATCGTTTATCGGCTTGAAGCCGTCCAGGTCGAGGATGCCGACGGTGAACGGCGCCGGGTCGTCGGCCCGATCGCTGATCAGGCGGTCGACCTTGTCGAAGAATCGACGATGATTGCCAAGCCCGGTCAACGGATCTGTAAACGCCAGATCCGTCGTCTCCCTGTTTGCCTGACCGGTGCCAAACGAAGTTTGCATCGGTGTCCCTGTTCTAGAACTCGGAATTTATTTCCAGACTGGCAGCAAACCCTTTAGGAAACGTATCCCCAAGTCGACTTTTGTCAGGGCAATCTAGTCTGGCCCGAACAGTTGAAAAATACTTCTCAACTGTTTGGCCGCACGCGGTAGAGTTCGAGCTGGCTACCCTGCGTTGGTGCGACCGGTTCAAGCCATTCCGGTACGCTGCCGCTCACAAGACCAGCCAGAAAACCTCCTGGCGCGTTGAAGGTGAGAAGTCTGGTTTCTGGGTTGCCGCGGCACACCGCGACGAGACCGACGTGATGATCACTGATGATCGTCCTGGCGGTAGCGGCCGGGCCCATGAAGGCGTCGAGCGCCAGCAGGTTTCCGGCGATGTTGCGATGGTAGGGCCCGGCGAAAACGCGATGTCCGGTGTAGGCCAGGATGGGCGACCCGAGATTGGAAGTCGCCAGCACCGTGGTTCGCGGCTGCTGGCCAAGCATGGCGAATGTGGCCTTGCTCTCGCAGACGGCATCGGCGCTGATCCCGCCCGCGGCAGGCTTGCTGGTGTCGAAAGCGATGGAGGCGGCGGCCGCGGCGCCTGTCCACACGGCATTCACGGAAACCAGCCAAACCGCCGCCATCCGCAAGGCGACGCCGCGCGAGGCGCTCGTTTCCGCCCGTTCGCGCCATTTCGCGATCCAGGCCGAAAGCGGGATTACCGCGAAGGCAATCGAGAATGTCGAGGCGCGCACTTCCCAGGCGCTGACGACGAAGGCGACGAGGAGCAATGCGCCGACGAAGCTGTCCTGTCGGCGCCAGCCGCCGCGGCGCAGGCGAAGCGCCATCAGGATGATCGCAAGCAGGGGCGTGGCATAGCGCGCCGCGACCCGCGCCGGGTCCGAGAAGACGAGTTTGTAGAGGGACTGCGCCTCGTCGATATGGTCGAGCCACAGCGTCTTGATCCGGGGGTCGAGATTTGCGTAGGGCATCGCCAGGCATTGCGGGAACATGAGCACGACGATGGCGCCCAGCGCCGCCGCAAGCAGGCCGAGCGACATCACCCGGCGCTGCGGCGTGCGGTTCATGGCATCGACCGTGGCAATGGCCGCAAGGCCGGCGCCGCCGACGGCGGCGACCACGAACTGCACGATCGAGAATGCATCGCATTGCCCCTGGCCCCATGCGGACATCGGCACCGTGGTGACGAAAACGAAGGCGGAAATGCCGGCAAAGCCGAGGCCGAAATCGCGGGCGATCGTCCGCTCTCCGTGCCCCCCTGCAAGGAACAGCATGGCGACGATGACGCCGAGGGCTCCGGCATAGGGGGCGCTTTCCATGCCGATGGCTATGGTCAGCGCCGCGCAGATCCCCGACGGCAAGGCCGCCCATCCGCGGGCCGGCGCGTCGAGCAGCAGGCTGAGGCTCGCCAGGGTCAGCGTCAGCTGGATATTGTGGTGGTCGAGCGAACCCGGTGAAAAAATCCCGAGATAGTAGAGCGCCGCGCCGCCGACAATGACCGCCGGCACGACAGCGCGCTCTCCGCCGAAATTGCGCGCCGCGCGAATGATGAAGAACATCGAAAGCCACAATTGCAGGGCTGGCCAGAGCACCTGCACGATTTTCTCGGCAAGCGGCATGCTGCCGGTCAGGCCCGAGACGGCGAGGATGCCGAGGGCAAGGGGAGCGTCGAGCAGCCGCGACCAGTGCATGACGAAACCGCCTTCGGGCCCCATCCTGTATTGATGCATGTCGAACCAGCCCTGGCCGGCCAGGAGGTCGCGAACCTCGACCAGCTGCAGCAGGCTGTCGTTGTCGCCATGGGCGTTGGCCAGTTGCGGGAAACCCGCATAGGCACCGACGGCAACGGCCGCCAGCGCGGCAAGCAGCGCCAGCGCGAGATCGAACTTCCAGGCGCCGTCCTTGGCTGTGCCCATTTCATGACCTTTGGAGGAATGTCGACCGGTCCTAACCTAGCCTTAACGGCTTCAATAAATAGTAAAGCCGCCTGGGGAGGCCGGCTTTCAGCGCCGCCATGTCGCCGGGCGAGGCGCCGGAGACGAAAATGCCGCAAGAAGTTCGCTATGAACCGTCCATCGCCGTGCTCTTGCCTTGCTACAACGAGGAACTGACGATCGCCGAGGTGGTCAGGCGGTTTCGCGAAACGCTGCCTTCGGCGCGGATCTATGTCTACGACAACAATTCCAAGGATCTGACCGCGCTGCGGGCACGCGCGGCGGGCGCCATCGTCGTGCGCGAGCCGCGCCAGGGCAAGGGCAATGTGGTGCGCCGCATGTTCGCCGACATCGACGCCGACATCTACCTGATGGCGGATGGCGACGGCACCTACGCCCCCGAGGACGCGCCGCAGCTGATCAACACGCTGCTGACCGAACGCTCCGACATGGTGGTCGGCACCAGGCGCGGCGTTACCGACGATGCCGGCAGGGCCGGCCACGCTTTCGGCAACCGTATCTTCAACAGCCTCTACAAATGGCTGTTCGGCACCGACTTTACCGACATCTTCTCCGGCTATCGCGCCTTCACCAGGCGTTTCGTCAAGAGCTTCCCGGCCGTGTCCGGCGGCTTCGAGATCGAGACCGAAATGTCGGTCCATGCCTCGCAGCTCAAACTGCCGGTCAGCGAGATCGCGCTCGACTATGGCCGCCGTCCGGAAGGGTCGTCCTCGAAACTGTCGACCTATCGCGACGGCGCCAGGATCCTGTGGATGTTCGCCATGCTGTTGAAGGAAACGCAGCCGCTGCGCTTTTTCGGCGCCTTTTCGATATTCTTCCTCGGATCAAGCCTGTTCCTGATGGCGCCGGTGCTGATCGTGTTCGTCGAGACCGGCCTCGTCCCGCGCTTGCCGACCTGGGTGCTGTCCGTCGCGTTGCTGCTGCTGTCCATGCTGGCGGCGGTGACCGGGCTGATCCTCGATTCCGTGTCGCGCGGCCGGGCCGAGCAAAAGCGCATCTTCTATCTGTCGATGCCGTCGGGCCGCGTCGAGCGCCGCGAGCCTGCGGGCGAGCCCGAAACGCTCAAGACCCCGCACGGCAAGACGCCCCGCGCGGCCTGACGACTGACCATGAAACGCATCGTCCGTTTCATTTTCGCCGGCGGCATCGGCTTTTTTGCCGATGCGGCGGCACTCTGGTTGCTTCTGGACGTGACGCCGCTAGGGCCTTTCGTCGCCCGCATACTTTCGATCGGCTTCGCGCTTTGCGTCACCTGGTCGATCAACCGGAACCTGACCTTCCGGCCCTCCAGCCGTGGCATCGCACGGGAAGGCGCGCGCTATGGCGGCGTCGGCATCGCCACCAGCATCGTCAACTATCTCGTCTATTCGGCCATCCTGCTGGCGCTTCCGGCGGTACCGCCCTTGGCCGCACTCTTCGCCGCCTCGCTGGTTGCCATGACCCTGTCATTCCTCGGCTATTCGCGGCTGGTGTTCGACCGCTGAGGGCCCGTTCCGCCAAGCCTCGCCGGCAGCCCCAAGCCGCATCCGGCGCTGGCCCGATTGGCAGAACGCCGCGGGTTCCTTATATCGCTCTGGTCGACTGCGCTGGGGACCCGCCATGAAGCTGAAAATCGCCGTCCAGATGGACCACATCTCCACCGTGTCGATTGCCGGGGATACGTCCTTCGCGCTGTCACTGGAAGCACAGCGGCGCGGCCACCTCCTGTTCCACTACACGCCCGACCGGCTGTCGCTGCTAGATGGCAAGGTGTTTGCCCGCATCGAGGAAATGACGGTGCGGGATGAAAAGGGCAGCCATTATTCGCTGGGCGAGAAGGTGCGCACCGACCTGTCGGAGATGGATGTCGTCCTGCTCAGGCAGGATCCGCCCTTCGACATGAACTACATCACCACCACGCACATCCTCGAGCGCATCCATCCGAAGACGCTGGTGGTCAACGACCCTGCCTGGGTGCGCAACAGCCCGGAAAAGATTTTCGTCACCGAGTTTTCCGACCTGATGCCGGAGACGCTGATCACCAAGGATCCGCTCGAGGTCGCCGCCTTCCGCAAGGAGTTCGGCGACATCATCGTCAAGCCGCTCTACGGCAATGGCGGCGCCGGCATCTTCCATCTGCACGAGGCCGACCGCAACCTGGCCTCGCTGCTGGAAATGTTCGGCCAGATGTTCCGCGAGCCCTACATCGTGCAGCGCTATCTCAAGGACGTGCGCAAGGGCGACAAGCGCATCATCCTGATCGACGGCGAGCCGGTAGGCGCCATCAACCGCGTGCCGGCCGAGCACGATTCCCGCTCCAACATGCATGTCGGCGGCCGCGCCGAGAAGACCGAGCTGACGGAACGCGAACGCGAGATCTGCGCGCGCATCGGCCCGTCGCTGAAAGCGCGCGGTTTCATCCTGGTCGGCATCGACGTGATCGGCGACTACATGACCGAGATCAACGTGACGTCGCCGACCGGCGTGCGCGAAGTCCGCCGCTTCGGCGGCGCCGACATCGCCAGCCTGTTCTGGGATGCGGTCGAGGCGAAGCGGGCATAAGCCATTTTCATTTCGTGCAGCGCGGTTGATCGCACTGGTGATCATCAGACAGTCAGTTCAGCGGCACATTGATCCGCGCCTGTGCAGCGATGGCGGAGTAGCCGGTGGCTCCTATGCCATCATAGGAAATGGCAGTCGCCATGGCCACACCCCCCTGGGTACGGAAGTCGAGGCCAGCCTTGATCCGGCCGCGCAGGCCTGTCGGGCCCGTTGCTGTGTCGGATAGCGCGCCCAGGCCATCCACATTGGTGGAGGCGAAGTTCCAGATCAGTTCCGGCGTGAGCGATGGCTCGACCCACAGTCCGCCGTCGGTGGCAAAACCGTAAGAGAGTTCAGGAGAGAATTTGAGCTGGCCCAACTCGGTCTTCACGCCCGGAATGGTGACGCCAAAAGTGTCCTTGTAGGCGTCGGTCGTGTCCTGGAAGTAGGTGAAGCCCAGATTGGGTGTGAAGGTCACGCCCTGCCCCAGCGTCCACTTGCCCGCGACTTCCGTCGAGGCCAGCCACCTTGTAGACGTGAAGTCACCAGACTCAGGAAGGCTGTTGCCGGAGCGGCCCCAGCCGGCCCGCAACGTCCAGAACATCTGGTCGGTGAGGCGCACGGTGGCGTAAGGCCCGGCCATCCAGCCGGTGCCGGAGATCGTCGTGCCTGACGTCTGTTTCATCGCGTCGACCTGCGTGAACGCACCAATCAGTAAATTGGGGTTGATCACATAGTCGGCGCCAGCGGTGAACAGGCCGAACTGGCCGGTGCGTTCGCCATTGTAACCGGCGTAGATGCCCTCTGCCCACAGGTCGAAGGGCGAGTAGGAATGCGAGCCGCCGCCCTGTGAACCGTTCACGCCAAGTACCGCATCCTGCCACTTCCTGAACTGCGATAGCGAGCCGTGGAACGAAGCGGCAAAGCCGTCATGGGCATTCAACGTGGCATCAAAGGCGCCGGAATAGCTGAGCCGGTCCATCGATCCTGACTGACCGGCGTTCTGCACGGCACCCAGCAGCGTGGCCTGCAGGCCATAGGCATCCTGCAGGCCACCGGTGGCTTGATAGGCCATGGCGGCAATCGGGATGAGAGTACCGCCCGCTCCCGCATGTGATCCGAAAGCCGAAAGTGGCAGATCGGACTTCGGTGTCGCCACTACCTCTTGATTTGTGGAGCCCGAAGAGCCGCCGCCATTTTGGCCTGCGGCCTCGTTCAAACGGTCCATGCCATGACGACCGAAGTCAGCCTGGTTGCTGACGATCTGGTTGGCACGGTCCGAGATGAAGCCACCGATCGCCTTGGTCACCGCGCCAACATCCGTCGTCAAGACCGTGATCGTCTGCTGTGCTTGCTGGGCCGCCGCGTACTGGGCATTGCCTGCCTGGTTGGCGTTCACCACGCAACTGCCCGCCGCCGAGAGGAAGGACACGGTGCTGCCGGAAATGCTGCATACGCCCACGCCGCTCGAAGCGTCGATCGAGAACAGGACGGGCTCGCCGGAAGCGCCGCCGGTGGCCGACACCAGATAGTCCGGCGAATGGACATGGACGGGGCTGGGCGGTGTGGAGGTGAAGGTGATGGTCTGTCCGATGCTGTCGACCTTCAGGCTGAAGCTGTTCGTCGCCGTCGCACCGTTGGCGTCCGTGACCGTCACCTCATAGCTGGCCGCTGCACTGACCACGGTTGGCGTGCCGCTCACCAGCCCGTTGGTGGTGCCAAAGCTCAGACCTGCGGGCAGGGCGGGCAAGACGCCATAGGAGAGGGGGCTGGTTCCACCGCCGCCGGTAACGGGCGTGAACGGCGTCACCGGCGTGGTGACAGTGAGGGACTTCGTGGCCACCGCCTGTGTCGCGGTGACGGCGCTCTCGACGGCAAGCGAAAATGTGCTGGATGCCGTGGCCGCATTGGCGTCGGTCACCGTCACGGTATAGGTCGTGGCGGCTGATGTGACGCTTGGCGTGCCGGTGACTTGCCCGTTCGCCGTATTGAAGTTCAGTCCGGCGGGCAGGCCCGGTGACACGCCGTAGGTCAGGCTTCCGGCACCACCCGACCCGGTGACAGGGGTGAACGATGTCGCTGCATGGTTCTCGGTCAGTATTGTCGTCGCCACCGCTTGCGTGGCGGTGACCCCGCTGGTGACGGCGAGGCCGAAGGTGGCGGTGGCGGTGGCGCCTTGAGCGTCGGTGACTGTCACGGTGTAGGTGCCAGCCGCCGATGCGGTGGACGGCGTGCCGCTGATCTGTCCGTTCGAGGTGTCGAAGCTCAATCCTGCGGGCAGGGGCGGCGAGACGCCATAGGACAGCGGACTGGTTCCACCAGCGCCGGTTACTGGGGTGAATGATGTGGCCGCGTGGTTCTGGGTCAATATCGTCGTCGATACCGCCTGCGTCGCCGTGACCGCTCCGTTGACCGTCAGGGTGAAGATATTGGTTGCCGTTGCGCCATTCGCATCAGTCACCGTCACGGAATAGGACGAGCCCGTTGACGGAATGGTTGGCGTGCCGCTGATCTGCCCGGTGGAACTGCCGAAGCTCAGTCCCGTGGGCAACGCCGGGGATACACTATAAGTCAAGGGCGCGAGGCCTCCCGACCCGGTGACGGGGATGAAGGGCGTGGCGGCATGGTTCTGGGTCAGGTCTGTCGCACCAACAGCCTGCGTGGCGGTGACCGCACTGTTGACCGCCATCTGGAACGTGTTGCTGGCCTGGGCGCCCAAGGCATCCGTCACCGTTACAGTATAGGTCACGGCACCGCCTGCAGCCGACGGGGCACCGGAGATGCCGCCGGTTGTCGGGCTGATCGACACGCCGCTGGGGAGAGAGGGACTGATGCTATAGGTCAGAGGTGCCGCGCCGCCTCCGCCTGTGACGGGCACGAAGGCGGTCGCGGCGTAATTCTGGGTCAAGATTTTTGCGGGCACCGTCTGAGCGGCTGTCACTGCTGCGTTGACGGTCAAATCGAATGTCTTGGACGAGTTTTGTGACGGATTGGACTGATCGGTTGCCGTTACGGTGTAGGTTTTTGTCGCCGAAGTACTGGTGGCGGTTCCGGTGATGGCGCCGGTTGAAGTGTCGAATTGCAGGCCTGTCGGCAAAGCCGGCGATATGCCGAGCGTTATTGCGGGTGCGCCACCACCCGCCGCGACGGGTATGACAGAATTGATGGCCACGCCTTGATAGAAGTTCAACTGGCCGACAGCTTGGGTGGTCGTGAGCAAGTTATAGAAGTTGAGGGTCGCGTAGCCCTGGGTTCCAGACGCGCTGCCGGATTCCGTGGCTGTAGCAGCCTGTGTATTCGTATCAATGGACGTAAAGCCTGCGGACGATGGAAGCCGAATGTCGACTGTAAGGGTGCAACTGCCAAGGCCTGGAAGACTTGCGCCTGAGACAACAAGGCCATTGGGCCCATTGCCGACGTTGACACTGCCACCACACCCGTTGACCAGATTGTCTGGTGAGGGAAAGCTGGCGCCATTGCTGTTATGGATACTGACGGCAATGCCTGTAAGCGCCGCCGGATTGGGATTTGTCAGAACCAATTGCCCCTTCACCACCTGGCCAGCAATCGGCGTGCCTGAATAGATATATGACAGTGCGGCGTTCGGTGGGGACAGAGCCGTCACGGTCAACGGCGTGGCCGTCGTGGCTTTGGTTCCAGTGAGGGTTAGTGGTCCGGTGGCCGAAACGACGCCGGTCGTATAGCTGTAACCCGCGGCTACGGACGAAGTCACCTGCACAGTCACCGTGCAGCTTGAATGGGCGTCCAGCGTAACGCCGCTGAGACTGAGAGTCCCCGCGTTGAACGTGCTGTTGGTGCAGGAGTTGGTGGAATTGCCGCCGCCGGCCAGGGTGAGATTGGCGGGCAATGCCGAAGCCGCGAGGGCAATCCCGGTCAACTGATCACTGCCGGTATACTGATTGGGATTGGTTATGGTCAGGGTCAGCGTTGACGTCTGCGCCGCGGTGATCGAGGTTGGGCTGAACGCTGCCGCCACCGATGGAGGAACAGAAATGGAGAGTGCCGCATAAGCATCCGTTCCCTTTGCGCTCCCAGATTCGTTGGCTGTGGCGCCATTGGAGTTGCGGTTGTAGAGTGACGTAAATCCGGGGGAGGGTGGCAGCTGCACGTCGACATTGATTGTACAGCTTGCGCCGCTTGCCAAACTCGCGCCCGAGACGCTTGCAATGGAATCTCCGGAATTTGCATTAACGCTGCCGCCGCAGCTGTTGGACAAGTTGGCCGGCGAAGCGAATGCCGCGCCATTAGAAATGACGAATTGAGTCGCTATACCCGTGAGGATCGTGGCGGCGTTGGGATTTGACAGGGTCATTGTCGCTGTAACGACCTGGCTAGCCAGTCCATGTGCGACATTGAACGACACCGCGGAGTTGGGTGGCAATGGGCCGGCACCAGCGCTCGCGGTCCACGGGCCAGTGCCGGTCAATCCTGTGAAAAGGACCGCCGCACCAACAAGAAAGCGGGCCAGAACGGCCCAGCGCATAAAGTGATTTCCCACAGCCACGATAACCCCTGCACCCTGATGAAGGTGCTGGAAAACCATGTTCGCACGCACCCATTGCCCCACCGGGACTGTTCCAACGGCCTTGCGTTGCATTCAAGCCGAATGTGGCCGCTTGGGACGCTGGGTTAAACAATTGGGATCACGGGTAAAGCGTCGCTTCGCGAAATAAACCTGTGGGGATCGTTTGAGCTTATCTCCGCCGTGTGACAATCTCGCAGGCAACGACAAGAGTGTGTCTTCATGAATTCGCTTAAAGGCAAGCAGACGGTCTATATCGATTGTTACCAGGGGGTATTTCCTGAAAATGACCCTCAAAGCACTGTGTCTTTTGCGAAAATGATATCGCCGGCCTTCGATTTCGAGGTGCCGCCTTTCGCGAAGGATGTCCCGTTCTTTGCGACATCCGAAATCTATGGCCTGCCCCACGTGACGGTTTCGCGGGCCAAGAGCAGCGCCGGCCGTTTCACCCGCACGATGAGAACCATGGCGCGTCACGGCATGGATCAAATCCTGCTCGTCTGCTACACGCGCGGCCATCTCACCATGACGATTGCCGGCAAAACCAAACGTGTCGAGGCCGGGGATTTCGCGTTCATCGACCTTTCGCAGGAAGTGACAATCGAAGCGCCGGTGGTCGAGAATGTCAGCCTGGCCGTGTCGCGCCGCAGGCTTGAGCCAATGGTGCCATTCCTTGACGACGCTCACGGATTCGTACGCCCGCAAGGGCCGCTGACGACGATCCTGCGCGGCGTGATGGAAAACGTGATCGCAGTGGGACCGGGTCTCCCGGTTTCCGAGGCCGGTGCTGTCGCCGACACGATCATCCAATTGGCGGCGGCATGTCTTGAACCTTTGTCAAGCCAGCCGAACGAAGCCAGGTCAGGCCGTAGGGCGGTGTCACTGGCCGCAATCAAGGCCGCCATCGAGCAGCGGCTATCCGGTTCCGAGCTTACACTCCACACACTCATTGACGATTTTGGCATTACCCGCTCGACGCTTTACCGGATGTTTGAGCCGCTTGGGGGTGTCAGCGCCTATATCAACGAACGGAGGCTTCGCCATGCTTTTCGCCGGATGGCGGACGCGATGGAGCCAGAGATACGTATCTCGCAATTGGCGTTCGATCTTGGGTTCAGCCATCCGTCGGCATTCACGCGCGCCTTCAAGAAGCTTTTTGGCATGTCGCCGAAAGACGTCCGCCGTCTCGCCTCGCAATCGAAAACGGAAGAAATGGAGTTGATGGCGTCCCGCGACCTCCTGCAATATCTCAGGCCGATTGAGCGGCAATCCTTTACGATATCTGGCCTGGACCGCGTCCCAGGACAGGCAGGCAACGTCGGCGCCGCCGAAACGGCCGACTTCGCTCGAGCCTGACGGTGAGGGGCAAGCGATCGTTAGACGTTTTTATTTTGTATTAACCATGTTCCAATTCTACAACCAGCCTCAATCGGGTTGCAACTTAAGCGGCCACATGTTCTGACAATGTTCTTGATTTGATCAAGCAATTGATTGTGCTCGCGGGGGCCGGATCACCAGACTCCAACCGCACCCAACTGGTTGGTTTCGGCAGCGCCGAAACCGGTCGGCTAAAGCTCCGGAGCGTGCATGGACTCTCGCCACTTGCCCGGGTACCCTGAGCGAACCGTTCAAGGCTCTTCTTTTTTACCAGAAGCGATCGGGCGGAGCTTCATGAAGCAGGGCACGACTATGGCGGATGGACGTGCGATGGCCTCGACACTTCTCACCAACGGCAGCGCTCCCCGGAACGCTTCGCGCTTCTATGATGTCGAAGCGGATTGGACCCTCCTGCGGGGCTGCAATTTTCGCTGCACCTATTGCTTCTCGCCGCCAGAAGTCCTTGCCACCAAGATAGGCGCTCACGCCAGGCCGGAGAAGTGGCAGGAGGCATTCGATGCCACCGGGCTGACCTGGCTCCTCCACATCACTGGAGGGGAGCCGACCGCCTATCCCGAATTCGGTCGCCTGTGCCAGTTGCTGACGCAACGCCATTACCTGTCGATCAACACCAACCTGTCCCTGGATACGATCCTGTCGTTCATCGGTGCGGTTGACCCGGGGCGTATCCGTTTCATACACGCTGCCTTCCATCCCAACGAACGGGAGAGGAAAAATGGCATTGCCGCCTTTGTGCGACGCGCGGTGATGCTTCGCGACGCCGGCTTCACCATGCTGATCACCATGGTGGCGACGCCCGAGGTGCTCGCCAACTTCGACGAGATGGCCGGTCCCATCCGCGATGCCGGACTTGCCGTGACGCCCAAGATCCTGCGCGAAAATTTTCAGGGCAAACGCTATCCGGATGCCTATAGCGAGGTGGACAGAGCGCGATTCAGGAAGGCGCTCGCCGGCGGCCAGACCGCCTACAGGAATGTTCTCGACGGCATGGGCGAGGCGCCGACCATCAACTTCTTCAGCGACGAGGACTATCTCGACGGCGTGCCCTCCTTCAAGGGACGCACATGCGATGCGGGCCACAAGTTCGTGGCCATCACCCCCGAGGGCGATGTTTCCCTGTGTGGGGGACCGCAACTCGGCAACATGCTCGACGGCTCGCTCCGCCTGCGGGACAAGAGTTCGGTCTGCAATACGACCTATTGCGTCTATTTCTGCGCGAAGTACGCGCAGCCCGTCGTGGAGAAACCCAAGGGAGCATTGCTGGGTTGGGGACGCCGTCTCCTGTCGAGGACAAACACCCTCTCCAGATAGAACGTCGTGTAACCTTGGCGTCGAGTGGCTGCGGTCGCCTGACCACGGCGATGGCTCTCGGGTGTCGTCGAGCCTTTGACTTGCGAGCATTCAACTTAATTGCGCGCTGTAAGACCCCCGGTTGAAGACCGCGCATGGGCGACAGATGATCTTGTGCAAGCAGATGTTCCTGCAATGTTCTTGCTCAAGACGAAAATCCATGGTTGTATGGGCTGACCTCTCTCGCGGCCTGATCGCAGCCGCGAGAGAGCCCGTCTCTTGGGGGCTTGAGAAGAAATGGTAGCGCGGGTTCGCACGGTGGCTTTCCAGGGCATCGAGGCCGTGCCGGTCGATGTCCAGGTGATGATCGCGCCCGGCAAGGTCAACATGCATATCGTCGGCCTCGCCGACAAGGCGGTGGCCGAGAGCCGCGAGCGGGTGCAGGCGGCACTTCACGCCTCGGGCCTGTCGATGCCCTCGAAGAAGGTCACCGTCAATCTGGCGCCCGCCGACCTGCCGAAGGAAGGCAGCCACTACGACCTTCCCATCGCGCTCGGCTTGATGGCGGCGCTCGGCGCCATACCCGGCGACATGCTGGCCGGCTATGTGGTGCTGGGCGAACTGTCGCTCGACGGCACCATTGCCGCCGTCGCCGGCGCGCTGCCGGCGGCGATCGGCGCCAATGCCGAAGGCAAGGGCCTGATCTGTCCGTTCGCCTGCGGACCGGAGGCAGCCTGGGCGGGGCGGGAGTTCGATATCCTGGCGCCACGCAGCCTGATCGCGATCGCCAATCATTTTCGCGGCACGCAGGTGCTGTCGCGACCCGAGGCCGGCGTCCATGCCTCGGCGCGCGACCTGCCCGATCTATGCGATATCAAAGGCCAGGAGACCGCCAAGCGCGCGTTGGAAGTGGCGGCGGCCGGTGGCCACAATCTGCTGATGGTCGGGCCTCCCGGCTCGGGAAAATCGATGCTGGCGCAGCGTCTGCCGTCGATCCTGCCGCCGCTGGCGCCGAAGGAATTGCTGGAAGTCTCGATGATCGCCTCGGTGGCCGGCGAACTCGGTGAAGGCAAGCTGACCGACCGGCGCCCGTTCCGCGCCCCGCACCATTCGGCCTCGATGGCGGCCATGGTCGGCGGTGGCATACGCGCCCGACCGGGCGAAGTCTCGCTCGCCCATCACGGCGTGCTGTTCCTCGACGAATTCCCCGAATTCACGCCGCAGACGCTGGATGCGCTGCGCCAGCCGCTGGAAACCGGCGACTGCATGATCGCGCGCGCCAACCACCGCGTCACCTATCCGGCGCGCATCCAGCTGGTCGCGGCGATGAATCCTTGCCGTTGCGGCATGGCCGGCGAACCCGGCTATCGCTGTCTGCGTGGCGACCGCTGCCGCACCGACTACCAGGCGCGCATTTCCGGCCCGCTGCTTGACCGCATCGATCTGCGCATCGAAGTGCCGGCGGTCTCGGCCAGCGACCTGATCCGGCCGGACCGGGCGGAGAAGAGCGAGGCCGTGGCGTTGCGCGTGGCGCGCGCCCGGACCATCCAGCGCGAGCGTTTGGAACGCCTCGGCGTCATCAGCGCCACCACCAACGCGCACTGCTCGCCATCGATCATCGAGGCGATCGCGACGCCGGACGCCGCCGGCCTGTCGCTGCTGAAGGACGCCAGCGAAAAGCTCGGCTTTTCCGCCCGCGCCTATCACCGTGTGCTCAAGGTCGCGCGGACGCTCGCCGACCTCGACGCCAGCGAAACGGTCGGCCGCATTCATCTCGCCGAAGCGATTTCCTACCGGATGATGTCTGAACGGATGGCGCAGGCGGCCTGACGTTCCCCTGCCCCTTGAGGGAGGGTGGCCGCGAAGCGAACGGGAGTGGCCGCAACGGCGGTGCGCCTACTCCAATTCTGACGATGTGCCTCGGCAGGAGGATCGTCGGAATGGCCCGGATTCGGGCGGCGTTTCGAAATAGAGCGAGGCCGAGGGTTTTCGGCGACCCCTCCCGACCCTTCGGGCCACCCTCCCCTCAAGGGGGAGGGAGATGTCGGCGCCTACCCAGCCCTGTCCCTCGCCTTCAGCTCCAGCCGCCGCGCATGCAGCACCGGCTCGGTGTAGCCATTGGGCTGCACAGTGCCCTTGAACACCAGGTCGCAGGCGGCCTGGAAGGCGATGGAACTGTCGAAATCCGGTGCCATTGGCCGATAGAGCGGATCGCCGACATTCTGCCGGTCGACGATGGCCGCCATGCGCCGCAGGGAATCCATCACCTGGATGCGCGAACAGACATCGTGGCGCAGCCAGTTGGCGATGTGCTGCGAGGAGATGCGCAGCGTGGCACGATCCTCCATCAGCCCGACGTCGTTGATATCAGGCACTTTCGAGCAGCCGACGCCCTGGTCGATCCAGCGCACGACATAGCCCAGTATGCCCTGTGCGTTGTTGTCGAGTTCCTTCTGGATGTCGGCGTCGCTCCAGTTAGGGCGTACCGCGACCGGCACCGACAGAATGTCGTCGAGCTTGGCCTTGGGCCGGCTTTTCAGCGCCGCCTGCACCGCGTGGACATCGACCTTGTGATAGTGCGTCGCGTGCAGCGTCGCCGCCGTCGGCGACGGCACCCAGGCCGTGTTGGCGCCGGCCTTGGGATGGGCGATCTTCTCCACCAGCATCGCCGCCATCAGGTCGGGCATCGCCCACATGCCCTTGCCGATCTGCGCGTGGCCGGCCAGCCCGCATTCGAGACCAGTGTCGACATTCCACGCTTCATAGGCGGAAATCCAGGCGGCCTGCTTCATGTCGCCCTTGCGGATCATCGGCCCGGCTTCCATCGAGGTATGGATCTCGTCGCCGGTGCGGTCGAGGAAGCCGGTGTTGATGAAGACGACGCGCTCCCTGGCGGCGCGGATCGCCTCCTTGAGGTTGACGGTGGTGCGCCGCTCCTCGTCCATGATGCCCATCTTGATGGTATTCGGGGCCATGCCGAGCAGCGCCTCGACGCGGCCGAAAATCTCGGCGGCGAAGGCGACTTCCTCCGGACCATGCATCTTGGGCTTCACCACATACATCGAACCGGCGCGGGAATTGGCACGGCCGCCCCGCGGGCCGACATCATGCAGCGCGATCAGCGCCGTGATGGCGGCATCCATGATGCCTTCCGGCACTTCGTTGCCTTCGCGGTCGAGGATCGCCGGATTGGTCATCAGGTGGCCGACATTGCGTACCAGCATCAGCGAGCGGCCTGGCACGGTCAGCGTGCCGCCGTTGGGCGCCGTGTAGGTACGATCGGGATTGAGCTTGCGGGTGAAAGTCTTGCCGCCCTTGCTGATCTCCTCGGCAAGATCGCCCTTCATCAGGCCCAGCCAGTTGCGGTAGACGACCACCTTGTCCTCGGCATCCACGGCGGCAACCGAATCCTCGCAGTCCTGGATGGTGGTGACAGCCGATTCCAGGATGATGTCTGCAATGCCGGCCGGATCGGTCTTGCCGATCTGGTTGTCGCGGTCGATGACGATCTCGACGTGCAGGCCGTTCTTCACCAGCAGCACGGCATCGGGGTTGGCCGCATCGCCGCGATAGCCGGCGAATTGCCTGGGGTCGGCAAGCGTGGTCGAACTGGCGCCCACGCTCAGCCGCAGCGCGCCGTTCGCCACCGAAAGCCCGTTCACACCCGCCCATTTGCCGGAGGTGAGCGGCACGGATTCGTCGAGGAAATTCTTGGACCAGGCAACCACCTTGGCGCCGCGCGCGGGGTTGAAACTCTTGCCCTTCTCCGCGCCGCCCGTTTCGGGAATGGCGTCGGTGCCGTAGAGCGCGTCGTAGAGCGAACCCCAGCGCGCATTGGCGGCGTTCAGCGCATAGCGCGCGTTCATCACCGGCACCACCAGCTGCGGCCCGGCGACCACCGATATCTCCGGGTCGACATTCTCCGTCGTCACGCTGAAGGCCGGGCCTTCCGGCACGAGATAGCCGATCTCCTTGAGAAAGCCCTTGTAAGCGTCCATGTCGACGGGCGCGCCATTGTCGCGATACCAGCTGTCGAGTTTTTCCTGCATGACGTCGCGCTTGGCGAGCAGCGCGCGGTTCTTCGGGGCGAGCTCGTGGACGATGGCCGAAAAGCCCAGCCAGAATTTGCCCGGATCGATGCCGGTGCCCGACGCGGCTTCTTGCCCCACGAAATCATGAAGCTCGCGGGCAATCTGCAATCCGGCGATCTCGACGCGATCGGTCATCAGCGGCTCTCCAATGCTTGTGGCCGGCTTTGCCGGCCCCGGGGCCTTTGGCATGTCGGGTTTGCCCGGTCAATTCGGCTTAAGGTGCAAAGCGGCCATTTGCAGGCCGGCGTCGGCTGAATCTACACCGCGATCCTTGGCCTTCCAGATGCCACCGCCACAACATGCGCCTCGATGAACATGCGTTGGCCTTCCACGGTCGAGACCCGGAAATCAGTCACGACCTCGATTTCGGCGCTGTCCGTGCCGGCGTCCATGGCGCGCGCGGCGGCAATGGCGCGGACATCGCTTTCCGCCGACGCGATTGCCGTTGCCTCGTCGAGAAAGTCGCGCACGGTTTCGCCGGAGGCGACGCGGAACAAGCCTTCCTTGGGCTGGCTGACCCGCGCTTCGGCCGAAACCCGCACCTGGCCGACGACCGCGCCGAGCGCGTTGGCGACATCGGTATCCTCTGGCACCACGCAGTCATTGCCGATCAATGGCGGCAGGCCGGCATAGTGCAGCGGCGCGGAAGCGCCGAGGCCGATGACCGGCCGGTCGAGCGCGACGCTGAAGCGCGCAATACCGGGATGCGCGTCGACGGCGCGCTGCACCAGCGCGTGCGCCACGGTCGATGCGCCATCGAGCCCATCCTCGGCAAAGGCGGTTTCGAGGATGTATTCGGCCGACCAGCGGGTCAGCGTCACCAGCACCCGTTCCGAAATTGCCTCGGGCGAAGCGGCAATGGCTTGCCCCCGGCCGTCGCGCCGGCGCGCGAACAGCTCGGCGCCGAGGCGCGCCGAGGCCGCGTCCCAGTTCGCCTGCTTGGCCAGCACATGCGCGGCGTCGGAGGGCGTGAAGCCGGCAATGTGCACCAGCCCGCGCGACACCAGCCGGTTCAGCGTCGCGTTCTGCGCGTTCGAGGTCAGAAGCTTGTCGATGGCGATCGGCGTGGCCGTTATCACCTCATAGAGCCGCGCCTCGGCACCGGTCAGCCCGGCGGCCAGCCGGTCGGGCACGCCGGTCCTGACGGCGAACCGGCCGTCCATGCGGCCTGGGTTTGGCGAACGCAGCTGGCGCTCCAGCTCCAGGGTGACGGCTTCCTTATGCATCATGCCGGCCAGCGCCAGCGGCACCAGGCGGCGGGGTCCGAGCAGGATCTTCGGGTTGAGCGCGCCCTCTTCGAGCGTCACTTCGGAATCGCCGCCAAGGCCGAAGGTGCGCATGGCGACAGCCTCGACCATGGTACGGAAGCCGCCGACCGTGGCGCCCTCCGGGTCAAGCCGCGGCCGGCCCTTGTCGAGCACCGCAACGTCGGTGGTGGTGCCGCCAATGTCGGAGACCATGGCATTGTCCAGGCCCGTCATGTGGCGGGCGCCGACAAGGCTGGCGGCTGGCCCGGACAGGATGGTCTCGATCGGCCGCTGGCGGGCGAAAGCGGCCGACACCAGCGCGCCGTCGCCACGCACCACCATCAGCGGGGCCGCGATCTTGCGGGCTTCGAGGAAACCTTCGGTTGCCGCAACCAGCCGGTCGATCATCGAGATCAGTCTGGCATTGAGCAGCGTCGTCAGCGCCCGGCGCGGGCCGCCGAGCTTTGCCGACAGTTCATGGCTGGTGGTGACCGGCAGGCCGGTCTTCTGGCGGATCAGGTCGCGCGCGGTGATCTCATGCGCGGGATTGCGGGTGGCGAAATAGGCGCAGACGGCGAAGCCGGAAACGGATTTCTCGAGCTCGGGCAGCGCCGTCTCCAGCGCCGAGAGGTCCAGCTTCGCGGCATTGCCGTGCACGTCATGGCCGCCGGTGCAGAACACCACCGGGTCAGTGCCCAATGCCGTCTTCAGGCCGTCGCGGGCGAGATCCGCCTCGGAAAAGCCGATCATGATCAACGCCACGCGGCCGCCCTGGCCCTCGACCAGCGCGTTGGTGGCAAGCGTGGTCGACATCGACACCAGTTTTATCGCCGCCGGGTCCGTGCCGGCCTTCGCCAGCACCGCGTCGACCGCGCCGGAAATGCCCACCGCAAGATCGTGGCGTGTCGTCAGCGATTTGGCCTTGGCCAGCACCTTGCCCTTGCTTGGCGCCTCCGGCGGCCCGCCCGCCTCCGACCACAGCACGGCGTCGGTATAGGTGCCGCCGGTGTCTATCCCGAGGAACAGGGGCAGCGGTTTGCTTCTGGGGGTCATCTTTGGCGGGTGTCCGGACAGGCGAGGAACTTTGCTGTCCCGCCCTTAGCCGATACGGGTCAGCCGATAAAGATGCGAGAGATAGGCCAAGGGTGATCTCCCCCTCGAGGGCGGAGAGTCCTGGCTTCAGCCCACAAACCCGACCTTCTTGTGCGTGCCATCGCAGTAGGGCTTGTTGGCGGAATGGCCGCAGCGGCACAGGAAGGCGACAGTCGTCCGGTCGACCGTATGGCCGGTGCCGGTAACGATCTCGAGATTGCCTTCGAGCTTGAGCGGGCCATTCGCGGTTGGCTTTACGGTGAGCGGTCCGTCCCGCGCTTCGAGCGCCGGCGTGTCCTTCAGCACCGGCTCGCCGGTGGCGGCAAAGCCGGCCTTGGTGTGGCTGCCGTCGCAGAACGGCTTGTTTTCGGAGGCGCCGCAGCGGCAGAGCGTGGCGCGGAAGGTGGTTTCATCGCCGATCACGATCTCGGCATGAACAGCCAGCGGGCCGTTTTCGCGGATGCGCACGGTGTTGACCACCGGCGGCTTCTCCTGCGGTCCGCCATCCTTGCGGACATAGGTGATGGCGCCCGAAGGGCAGTTTTCGGCGATGGCTACGACCTTCTCGACGCTGGCCGCGTCGGGATGGATCCACTGCCCCGGCGCGTTGGGCACGAAGACGTGAGGATCGCCAAGCACGCAATTGCGTGAGTGGATGCAGCGCTTGCCGGAAAACCCGACGTCGATCTTTTCGCTTTCGACCATGCCAGCCACGGCTGTGCTCCTGTTGCCTGAAGCGCGCCGCCTCCCAGGCGGAAGCAGCGCACTTTGGGTATTTGCCTTTGCGTAGGCTATGTTCCAGCCAGGAAAAGCGTCAAGCTGGCAAACCGGTCAGGGGACGAGGTTGATTTCCTCGGTCTCGCCACCGGTGCATTTATAGCAGCAATCCTCGCATTTTTCCTTGTTGCCGGGCCCGACGCCCCAATATGTTCCCTCGTCGCCGTCGACCCAGGCGCCGTAGCAGATCGACTCGCCCTCGTTGCAGGATATCGGCAGCTGCTTGGTCTCGCCGTCATCAAGGTAATAGTCCTTGCCTTCACCGGGCCAGACATAGTCGCGGTCCTGGCTGTAGAGCTCGACACGCATGGCATTGGGATGGCTGTTCTTGATGGCAAAGGTGATGTCGGCGGCCTGCGCCGCGGGTGCGAGCATTACGGCAAGAGAAAGCGCGGCCAGAGTGCGGCGCGCATAGGTGTGAAACATCGTAAACCCCCGAAAAGAAACGGCCCGTCCGACCGCAACACATCCATGGCATGCCGCCGTGCCGCGAGGAAGGGGATCGCGGCGATCCGGTCCCGATTTCTGCGGTTGCATTTCATGCCGGCGGCTGCCGGATCGTGCGTGGCGGCGTTACGAAAACATCGACGGCGGTCCGCTCTCCTGACACTGCCCTGTCTGGAGGCCCTTGCTATCAAACGCATGCATCCAGGGTTGGAGACAGCAGGGGGACGATGAGCGGATTTGACGATTTCAATTTCCTGGTCGGCGAATGGTCGATCACCAACGAGTTCCTGCGCGGCCGGCTGATCGGCTCGACGGATTGGGAGACCTTCCCCGCCAGCTCGCGCGTCGAAAACGTGATGCCGATCCCGGGCGGCGGCTTCGGCGGCAATCTCGACCAGATGTTCGTCCCCGTGCGCGACTTCACCGGCATGACGCTGAGGCTCTACAATCCTGAATCCGGCCTGTGGTCGATCTACTGGTCGGACACCAAGAGTTTCAGGCTGTTTCCGCCCACGATCGGCCGCTTTGTCGATGGACGCGGCGAGTTCTTCGGCGACGATGTCGAGGGCGGCCGGCCCGTGCGCGTGCGCTTCCTTTGGACGGCTGGCGCCAGTCCACGCTGGGAACAGGCGTTTTCGACCGACGGCGGGGAGAGCTGGGAGCTCAACTGGGTGATGAAGTTCGAGCGGATGGCGGGGTAGTGCCCCGCGCATTGCCCTTCGCTATGGCTTCCTGCCCTTCGGGCGTTCAGGGCCTTCAAAAGGTTCCACTGGACCTTTCGATCCGCCCGAAGGCGGACCGGGCCTTCACCGTTCGTCGCTTCAATCGACAAATCGTTGTCTATTGATCGGCCTGCGGCCGACCGCTTCTCACTCGACCAGATCGATTGTCTCGGTCGAATGCTCGACGCAGGTGAAGCAGCAGGTGTCGCAGGGCTGGTCGTTGTCGGGCCCGACACCGGCGGAAATGCTGTCATTGCCGTTCACCCAGGCGCCGTAGCAGATGCGCTCACCGGCATTGCAGGAGATCGGGATCGATTTCTGCGAGCGCGGATCGATCAGGAAAACCTTGTCGTTGCCCGGCCAGACGGTCTCGCGGTCATGGCTGAACAGTTCGATCGCGATGGCCTCAGGACGCTTGTTCTTCGCGAAGAAAGCCATGTCCGCCGCATGCGCGGACGTGGTGAGGACCAAGGCGGCGAGAGCGGCAATGCGAAACAGCGTCACCATGGGCACCTCCCGAATCATTCCGGCAGATTCGCATGGACGCCCGAAACTAGGAAGATGCACCGGCCTTCCCGATCTCCGCTGCCAGCCGCACCACCTCCCGCACCAGCAGGTCCAGGTCCTCGCGCCGGGTGCGGTGGTTGTTGATCGCCACGCGCAGGCAGTGTTGGCCACGCACCGTCGTGTCCGAAAGTGCCGCGATGCCCTGTTCCTGCAGTCGCAGCATGATCTCGGTGTTGAGTGCCTTCAGCGCGTCGCCAGTCATGTCGCCAGTCATGCCGCCGGGCCGGCAGCGGAAGCAGACGATGTTGATGGTCGGGGGCACAACCAGTTCCAGCAGCGGCTCGGCCGCGATCAGGTCGGCGAGATAACCCGCCTGCGCGATGTTCTGGTCGATCAACCGGCCGAACTTCTCGATCCCATGTTCCTTCAGCGCCATCCACACCTTGAGCGCCCGAAAACCGCGCGTGGTCTGCAGCCCGTAATCGTGCAGCCACTGGCCGGAGGCCAGGCCGCGCGGCGTCGATTCCAGATATTCCGGCGTGACGGCGAAGGTGTTGCGATGCGCCGAGGCGTCCCTGACCAGGGCGCAGCCAACCTCGAATGGCGCGTGCAGCCATTTGTGCGGATCAAGGGCAACCGAGTCCGCCCATTTGATCCCGGCGACCTGATGGGCATTCCGTGGCGCGACCGCGATCAGCGCCCCGATGCAGCCGTCGACATGGAACCAGAGGTCTTCCTCGTGCGCCAGCTTGGCAAGCACCTGCAGACTGTCGATCGCTCCGGTGTTCACCGTGCCGGCGTTGCCAATGACACAGGCCGGCCTGAAACCCGCCTTGCGGTCCTCGGCGATCGCCGCCCGCAAGGCACCAATATCGATGCGCAGGCGGGCGTCGGTCGGAATACGGCGCAGCGCCTGGTTGCCAAGGCCAAGCGCTTCCATGGCCTTGCGGTGGCAGGAGTGGATTTGGTCCGAACCGTAGAATCGCAGCGGCTTCTCGATGGCGGCAACACCGTGCTCGCGCACGTTGATGCCTGCCTTGGTGTTGCGCGCCACGGTCAGCCCGATGATGTTGGCCATGGAGCCGCCGCTGACCAGCGTTCCGCTGGCCGAAGCCGGAAAGCCCAGCATCTGCTTGCACCAGCTCACCACCTGGCCGTCCATCAGCGCGGCGGCGTGGTCGCCGCCGCCGAGATTGGAGCCCTGGACCGCCGCGAGGAAATCGCCGAGCGCTCCGGCAAGGTTGCTGGATCCCATGTACCAGGACCAGAAGCGCGGATGGATGTTGCCCATCGGATAGGGCATCACCTTTTCCAAGACCTCGCCATAGACGTCGGTCAGCGGCGATGGCGATCGCGGCAGGGGAGCGGTGAAGAACGCTTTCACGTCACCGGGCATCGCCTGCCACACCGGGCGATCCCTGACATCGCGCAGGTAGGCGACGGCGTCGTCGACGATCCGATGCGACAGTGTCCGCACATCGGCCCAGTCCGAAGGGTCGAGCGTTTCCTCGGCCACCATGCCGAATGTGTCGTGCGCGGCATCCATGCCATGGCTCCCGTCAAGCCGCCGGGAACTGACAGCCAGGCGTCGAGCGCGACAGGGCGATCTCGTCGGCATCCATCTCGGCCTCGATGCCGTCGAACAGCGGCGTGGTCATGTAGCGTTCGCCCGTGTCGGGCAGCATGCACAGGATCACCGATCCGGCAGGCGCTTTCTCGGCGACCTGAAGCGCCACGGCAAAGGTCGATCCGCCGGAGATGCCGGTGAATATCCCTTCCTCCCGCGCCAGCGCCTTGGCCCATTTGATGCCTTCGGGTCCGGCAATCGGCATCACCTCGTCATAGAGGCTTGCGTCGATCGCCTCCTGCAGCACGTTAGGGATGAAATCCGGCGTCCACCCCTGGATCGGATGCGGCTCGAAGGCGGGATGGCTGGCCGACGGCGCGCCGTCGGCACCGCGCTCCTGCACCTTGCCGCTGCCGACGAGCTGGGCGTTCGCCGGTTCGGAAAGCACGATGCGGGTTTCCGGCCGTTCGCGGCGCAGCACCCGCGCAATGCCGACGACCGTGCCACCGGTGCCGTAGCCGGTGACGAAACAGTCGAGCCGCGATCCGGCGAAGTCGTTGACGATCTCGCGCGCCGTCGTCGCCTCATGGATGGCGGCATTGGCTTTGGTTTCGAACTGGCGGGCAAGGAACCAGCCATTCGCCTCGGCCAGTTCCACCGCCTTCTTGTACATGCCGAACCCTTTCTGGGCGCGCGGCGTCAGCACCACCTTGGCGCCCAGCATGCGCATCAGCTTGCGGCGCTCGACGGAAAAGCTGTCGGCCATCGTCACCACCAGCGGATAACCCTTCTGCGCGCAGACCATGGCCAGCCCGATGCCGGTGTTGCCGCTTGTCGCCTCGACGATGGTCTGCCCCGGCTTCAGCGCGCCGCCGCGCTCGCCCTCCTCGATGATGTTGAGGGCCAGCCGGTCCTTCACCGAAGCCGCCGGATTGAAGAACTCGGCCTTCACATAGATGGTCGCGTGGGCCGGCCCGAGATTGTTGATGCGGATCACCGGCGTGTCGCCGACCGTATCGAGAATGCTGTCGAACAAGCGCCCGCGCCCGGCCGTGGTCCTGATTTTCTGCTGATGCAACATGTCGGCTCACCTGTCCTCACAGGCCGGTTACAAACCGGCGGTTTGGGCGGCGAGGTTTCGAGACCTTGCCGCGCTACAACTCATTGACGCGCCGGCAATGCGGCGCGGGCTGCATTGGTTGATGCCGCCCTGTCGTTTTGGTGATAAAGGAGAGACCGACTGGTCAGCGTGGGAACAGGCGTGGAAACGCACGTGGAATCCGCCCGATCGAGCCCTGACGGCCGCAAGGCTGGCCTTGCCGTGCGGCTTTTTGGGCCGCTGACGGTTGTCCGCGATGGCGTTGACGTCGAACTGCCACGATCGCGCAAGCTGCGTGCGCTCCTTGCCTATCTGGTGCTGGCGCCGCATCCGGTTGGGCGCAGCCGCCTGTGCGAACTTTTGTGGGATGTGCCGAACGATCCTAGGGGTGAATTGCGCTGGTGCCTCAGCAAGCTGCGCGGCGTTCTCGACGAGCCGGGTCGCCGCCGGGTCGAGACGCAAGGCGATACGGTTGCGCTGCGGCTCGAGGACGATTTCGTCGACGCGACGGCCATTGCAAAGGCCGCCACGGAGGGCATCGCTGCGCTTGGCATGGCGAGGCTTCAGGCTCTGTCCAAGCTGTTCGCGGGTGATTTTCTCGATGGGTTGGAGCTTGATCGCAACCCATCTTTCAACGGCTGGCTGATCGCGCAGCGCCGCCGCTTCCAGTCATGCCATGCCGCTATCCTCGAACATCTCATAATGGGCCTCCCGGCGGGCTCGGAGGAGGTGTCGGCGCATCTCGACGGATGGGTGGAACTGGCGCCCTTCGATGTGCGCGCGCATGCGGCGCTGCTGGCAAATCTGGCCGGGCGCGGCCAGATTTGCGCGGCCGAGGCGCATATGCAGGCTACCGCTGCGCTGTTTCAGTCGGAGGAGCTGGATTTCAAACCGGTTCATGCTGCCTGGCAGGCGATCCGGAGACAACAACCCGGTCCGGCATTGCGTACATTGCCACGCTTCTTGCCGGCGGAACCCGTGGCGGCGGCAATCGTGGCCGACGCTTCCCCCGTCGAGAACCATCACGCCAGCCTTGCCGTGATGCCGTTTGTCGACGAGGCCGGCGCGGGCGGCGTTCGCGGCGGCCTGGCTGATGGCCTCACCCACGACATCATCACCCGACTGGCCAAGCTGCGGGATTTCTTCGTGATCGCGCGCGGCTCGGTCTTCGCGCTTGGCGAGAAGAACATCGCGCCGGAAGAAGCCGGCCGCCGGCTGAACGTCGACTATGTCACCACCGGCTGGGTACGCGGCCTGGCGGGCCGCATCATTGTCAGCGTCGAACTCGTCGAGGTGCGCACGGCCAGGATCGTCTGGTCCGAGACATTCGAACGCAGGCCGGACGATGTCTTCGCCGTGCTCGATGACATCGGCAACAGCATCGTCTCCTCGATCTCCATCGAGGTCGAGACGGTGGAGCGCAACCGCGCCATGCTGAAAGCGCCAAACTCGCTGAACGCCTGGGAGGCCTATCATCGCGGCCTATGGCACATGTACCGCTTCACCCGGTCCGAAAACGAGTTGGCGCGGCATTTCTTCGAAGTGGCCGTGCAGCGCGACCCGACATTCGCGCGCGCCTATGCCGGCCTGTCCTTCACCCATTGGCAAAGCGCTTTCCAGCGCTGGGGCGACCGCGACCGGGAAAGCGCGCTCGCCTTCGAAAGCGCCGGCCGCAGCCTGCTGGTCGACGACCACAATCCGGCCGCGCACTGGGCCATGGGCCGCGCCATGTGGCTGCGTGGCGAGCAGGACGGATCCTTGATCGAACTGGAGAGAGCCGTGGACCTGAGCCCGAACTTCGCGCTCGGCCATTACGCGCTGTCCTTCGTGCACTCGCAGTCAGGCGATCCGGCCGCCGCGATTGGCTCGTCCGACCATTCCCGCCACCTCAGCCCGTTCGATCCGCTGCTCTTCGGTATGCTCGGTGCTCGCGCCATGGCGCATGTCCGCCTCGGCCAGTTCGACGAGGCGGCCGAATGGGCTCTGAAGGCCGCCGCCCGGCCGAACGCCCATGCCATCATCCTGTCGATTGCCGCGCATTGCCTGGCGCTGGCGGGCCGGCTCGACGAGGCGCGGGGCTTTGCCGCCACCATCCGCAGGGCGCTGCCGCACTATTGCGCGGATGATTTCATCGATACCTTCCGTTTCGAGCCGGATGCGGCCGCGCTCTTCCGGCAAGGCGCCAGGCGCATCGGGCTGGGCTGAGGCCAATCGTCGCGACGAAACGTGGCGTCGGCGCCAACATAAGCCTCGCCATGGACAGCCAAAAAGCCGCGCCCAGCGCGACGGGTTGAACATCTTGTTGCCTTGGTGTCCGGTCAGGACCCAGAAGGCGTGATCCCGCCCGCGGCTTTTATTTGCCGCGCGGCCGGCTTACAAAGACTCTGAACAGAAATCCGAGAAGACAATTTTGCCCCTATCGCCTTCAAACCGTCTGAAGTCTCTGGCTACATTGCTGTGCGTGGCTGTTGCTTCCTGGGCAACGCCTGGCCTGGCAGCGGGATTCGACACCGGCATGATCCCGGGCGGACACATCGTCCTGCCGGCGCAACCGCCATCCGTCACCGTGTTCGTCTTCTCCGCTCTCGACGGCTGGTCGGCGGCGGACGAGGATCTTTCGAAGCGCCTGGTGGAGAAGGGCGCCGCCGTTGTCGGCGTCGACATGCCCAGCTACCTCGCCGCGATCAACAAGACCGATGGCGATTGCGTCTATCTGGTGTCGGACATCGAGACGCTGAGCCATGAGGTGATGCGCGCCGGAAAGGCTTCCGTCTACAAGCCGCCGATCCTGGCCGGATCCGGCACGGCCGGCGGCCTGGTGATGGGCATCGCCGCGCAGACGCCTCCGGCGACCATCGGCGGCAGCGTCGCCGTGGACCCGACCGAGACATTTCCGTCGAAGCGCACGCTGTGCAGCGGCGCGCCCCGGCATGATACCGCCAACGGCATCGTCTACGACCTGCTGCCGGGGCAGCTTCCGGAAAAACTGAATGTCGTGTTCACCCCCGCCGGCTCCGCCGACCAGCGCGGCCATATAGACAGCCTGATCAAGCAGGGCCACGCGATCAACCTCACGCAGAGCACCAGCGCCGCGGGGGACGCGCTCGAATCGGCCGTGGATGTCTTGCTCGCGCCGGCAGCTGGGTCCATTTCCGACCTGCCGCTCGCCGAGCTGCCGGCAACGCCGACCGAGGACACGATGGCCATCGTCTATTCGGGCGACGGCGGCTGGCGCGACATCGACAAATCGATCGCAACCGTCCTGCAAAGCAAGGGTATCCCGACGGTCGGAATCGATTCGCTTCGCTATTTCTGGTCTGCCAAGACGCCGCAGGCCATCGCCACCGACCTGGAAAACCTGATCGCTACCTACAAGGACCGCTGGCACGTCAAGCATGTCCTGCTGGTCGGCTATTCCTTCGGCGCCGACGTGCTGCCTTCGGTCTACAACGTCCTGGACAAGGCCACGGCGGCCGACATCGCGCAGATTTCACTGCTCGGCTTTTCCACGGGTGCGTCCTACGAGATTTCCGTCGAGGGCTGGCTTGGATCCAGCAGCGGCGACGAAGTCCCGACCCTGCCCGAGCTTCGCAAGATCAATCCGGCGATGATCCAGTGCTTTTATGGCGAGGACGAGGACGATACCGCGTGTCCGCAACTCGTGGGCACCCCGATCCAGACGATCAAGACCACCGGCGGACATCATTTCGATGGCGATTACAATGGTTTGACGCAGAAAATCATTGACGGATTGCACAAGCGGCTGGCGGCGCAACCTGCTCCTTGATTTGAGGTCAAGAATTTTGCGGCGCCCAATTGACGCCAAATTCTGAAGGGAATTATGCCACCCTTCAAGTATAACAGGCCAAGATTCGCAGTTCATCATCCACGCGGGGATCACCATCTTCGTCTCGGATGCTGAAGGCGTTTCCAGGCCGGCGTGGAAAATCCGGCCGCGCCGCGGGATATAGCAAGAGAGACGAAGGTAGGAATGTCGAATACAGACGATGTGGCGATGGCGGAGCCCAAAAGGCTGCGCTCCCATGCCGGCAAGGTGCTGGCCATTGCCATAGCGGCAGTGGCACTTGTGACGCTTCACCAGATGATTTCGGGGATGGACCCGTCCGAGATCCGGCGACAGGCGTTCACGCTCAGCCCCCATGCCATCCTTGCCGCTATCCTCGCGACATCTGCCAGTTTCGTGGCGCTGGGCCTTTACGACGTCATCGCCAGCCGCTCGGTTGCCCCCGGCCGCGTGACATGGCAGACCGCCGCCCTGTCCGGAATGGCCGGCTATGCCTTTTCCAACCTGCTTGGCTTCCATCTGCTGACGGGAGGCGCCATCCGGTTCCGCACCTATTCGCGCAGTGGCCTCGATGCAGGCGAGATCGGCCAGATCGTGCTGCTCACATGGCTGGCCATCTGGCTCGCCTTCGCCGTGGTGGTCTCCATGGCACTGATCTTCGATCCCGCCGGCATTCCGCTGATGGACCTGATCCATCCGGCGGCCGATCGCCTGCTGGGGGTCGCGATCCTGCTCGGCCTCATCTTCGCCATCGTGCGCGCGCGCGACCATGCCAGCACGATCAGCCTGTTTGGCTGGACGATACCGCTGCCCCAGCGAAACATGATCCTGCTGCAGCTGCTGGTGGGCACGTTCGACATCGTCGCCTCCGCCGCGACGCTCTACGTGCTGCTTCCCGCCGATGTCGCGGTCGGTCCGGCGCTGTTCCTGACCGTGTATGCGACCGCGCTGGTGGTGGGCGCGATCAGCCATGTTCCCGGCGGCGTCGGCGTGTTCGAAGCAACCGTCATCGCCGGTCTCGGACTGGCGGGCAGGGCGGATGTCCTTGCCGCGCTGGTCGTCTACAGGCTGATCTATTACGTGCTGCCGTTCGTCGTTGCGGCTGTCCTGCTCGCCGCGTTCGAATCGCGCTATTTCGTCTCCCGCCTGCCGGCCAGGCTGTCGGCGCCTCTGCGCAGCCTAAAGACCATGATGCCGCTGATAACGTCAGCGGTCGTCTTCATGTCGGGCATCGTGCTCCTGTTCTCCGGTGCCACGCCGGGCATTCCCGCCCGCCTCGACGCGCTGGAGGACGTGCTGCCGCTGTCGCTGGTCGAATCGTCGCATTTCCTCGGCAGCCTGCTCGGGCTGGCGCTGCTGATCGTGGCCTATGGGCTGCGCCGGCGCCTGTTCCATGCCTGGGCAATCTCCATGGTCCTGCTGGTTCTGGGGGCGCTCGCCTCGCTGGCCAAGGGGATCGATTGGGAGGAAGCGATGGTGCTCGGCGCCACCGCACTGTTCCTGCTTCTGTGCCGGGACGCATTCTATCGCCGGGCGCCGCTGGATGTCTCCAGGGTCTCGTGGCGCTGGCTCGGCCTGATCGGCCTGGTCGTGGCCGCCAGCACATGGCTCGGCTATTTCTCCTATCGCGACGTGGAATATTCCAACCAGCTGTTCTGGCAGTTCGAGTGGAGCGGCGACGCGACGCGCTTCCTGCGCGCGACGATCGGGCTGGCCATCGGCGTTTTCGCCCTTGCCATGTACCGCCTGATCCATCAGCCCGACGGCGGCAAGGTGCGGGCCAAGACCGAGGTTCACGCCGATATCGCCGACATCGTGGCGCAATCCCCGGATACGCAGGCCAACATCGCCCTGCTCGGCGACAAGGAGTTTCTCCTGTCGCCAAGCGAAAAGACCTTCATCATGTATGGCCGGGCCGGCAATTCCCTTGTGAGCATGGGCGACCCGATCGGCAATCCGGCGGAAGCCAATGAGCTTGTCTGGCGTTTCCGCGAAGTGGCCGACAAGCAGGCCAAACGCGCCGTCTTCTATGGCGTTCAGCCGGAGAACCTGCCGCTTTACCTGGACATGGGCTATTCCCTGCTCAAGCTTGGCGAGGTGGCCAGGGTCAATCTCCAGACCTTCAATCTCGAGGGCCAGAAGAACCAGGAGTTCCGATACGCCGACAGGCGGGCGACCCGCGAGGAAATCGCCTTCGAGATCATTCCGGCGGAGCAGGTACCGTCCATCATGGCGGAACTGCGCGAGGTTTCCGATACCTGGCTCAAGGAGAAGAACGGCTCCGAAAAGAGCTTCTCGCTGGGTCATTTCGACCCGGTCTATCTCGCCCGGTTCGATTGCGCGGTCATGAAGCAGCATGGGCGCATCGTCGCGTTCGCCAACATCTGGCGCGGCGGCGGCGTCGAGCTTTCGGTCGATCTCATGCGCTACAAGTCGGGCGTCTCGAAGGTGCTGATGGACGCCTTGTTCGTCCGGCTGTTCCTTTATGGCAAGGAACAGGGCTACACCTGGTTCAATCTGGGCGCGGCGCCGTTGTCGGGAATTCCCGACCATTCGCTTGCATCGCGCTGGAGCCGTCTTGCCCGGCTAGCTTTCCGCTACGGCGATGAGTTCTACAATTTTGGCGGCCTGCGCGCCTTCAAGCAGAAGTTCTCGCCCGTCTGGACGCCCCACTATCTTGCCTGCCCCGGCGGCTTCAACATTCCGCAGGTGCTGCTCGACATCAATTTCCTGGTTTCGGGCGGTCTGGGCAGGCTTATCGGGGCCAACAGCAACAAGGCGCCGGGACAGAAGTCCGAAGCTGCGTGATGCCCGCCAGTCGCGACCGAAAGTTCGCGACAGGCCCTTCCGGTTAACGAAGTCGGAAGGAGTTGTTTAACGGTTCCCCGCTATGTCTCCCTCCGAGGGGCACCAGCAAAGTGAGTACCAATGAGCGACAGCCCTGAAAAGCGCGGCGAATGGCGCGCCATTTTTTACGTCCAAGCCCGCGTTGCCATCCTGTTTGTGCCGGTTGTCGCCAGCCTGCTGATCATAGCGGCACTTGCCGGAAACGACCGCAAATCCGTTCCCGACGTCGACCGGACGGTCACGGGGTCCTTGAGATAGCGACTCGGGCCCCGGCTCAGTAAAAGCGGGGGATCGGACCGTTCTGTGGCGTGGTTCGGTCGCCAAGGTCCAGGAAAACCTCGTCGACATAGCACCAGCCCCAGCCTTCCGGAGGATCGTAGCCCTCGATGATCGGGTGGCTGGTGGCGTGAAAATGCTTGGTGGCGTGGCGGTTGGGCGAGTCGTCGCAGCAGCCCACATGGCCGCAGGTCCGGCACAGCCGCAGATGCACCCACCAAGATCCGCTCTTCAGGCATTCCTCGCAGCCAAGCGCGCTCGGCGTCACGTCCTTGATACCGGCCGCGTGTTTGCATTCATCCGCCATCACATTCTCCCGATCCGTTCAGGCGAGACGGCGTGGCTGCCGTCCTTCGCAAGATAGGCATGCAGCGCCGCAACCACCTGGGCGCCCTCGCCGACAGCCGCCGCGACGCGTTTGACCGAACCGGAGCGCACGTCGCCGATGGCAAACACGCCCCTGCGGCTTGTCTCCATCACGCCATGCGCCGATCCTAGCTCCGATCCGGTGCGCACGAAACCCTTGGCGTCCAGCATCACGTTGCAGTTCGCCAGCCAGTCGGTATTGGGGTCGGCGCCGATAAACAGGAAGAGATGCCGGATCGGCCGCGTCGCTTGCGCGCCGCTCACGCGATTGCGCCAGCGCACGGTGGCAAGATTTCCCTCGTCGCCTTCCAGCGCGTCGACCTCGGTTTGGGTCAGCACCTCGATGTTCGGCTGTGCCCTGATGCGCTCGACCAGATAACGCGACATGCTGGCATCCAGGCTGCCGCCGCGCACCAGCATCAAGACCTTTCGCACATGGCTCGCCAGGTAGACGGCGGCCTGCCCCGCCGAGTTGCCGGCGCCCACCAGTGCCACTTCCTGGCCGCCGCAAAGCCGCGCTTCGATCGGCGATGCCCAATAATGCACCGACGTTCCCTCGAACTGCGCCAGATTGGCGATGTCGAGGCGGCGATAGCGCGCCCCGCTGGCGATCACCACCGTGCGCGTCCGCAGCGTCTCGCCGTCGCCGACTTCAAGCCTGTAGCAATCGCCATCGTTCGCGGAGCCCAGCAGCTTCGCCTCGTCCGGTATCACCATTTCGACGCCGAATTTCTGCGCCTGGTTGTAGGCGCGCGCCATCAGCGCCATGCCCGAGATGCCGGTGGGGAAGCCGAGATAGTTCTCAATGCGCGAGGAGGCGCCCGCCTGGCCGCCGAAGGCTCGGCAATCGAGCACGATGGTGGACAGCCCCTCGGAGGCAGCATAAACGGCGGCGGCCAGCCCCGCGGGGCCGGCGCCGACGATGGCGACGTCATACAGCCTGTCGGCATCGATCGGCCTCAGCAGGCCGATGCAGCGGGCAAGGTCCTTCTCGCCGGGGTTCAGCAACAGCTTGCCGTTCGGACACAGCACGATCGGCAGGTGATGAGGATCCACCTCGAAGCGCTCCACCAGGGTCCTGGCGCAAGGGTCGACCGTGGAATCTAGCACGCGGTAGGGCTGGCCGCTGCGGGCCAGGAAGCCCTGCAGCCGCAACACGTCGCCATTGTCGACGGGCCCGATGATGATTGGCCCGCTCGTGGCGCTTTCCAGCAGCCCGACGCGGCGCAGGATCAGCGCCCGCATGATGCGTTCGCCCAGATTGGCTTCCTGCACCATCAGGTCGCGCAGCCTGTGCGAGGGGATGACAAACGCTTCTACCGGCCCAGAGGCCTCCGCGTTCACCAGCGAGGGTCGGGCCGACAACTGCGCCAACTCGCCGACAAAACTGCCCGGACCATGGGTGACGATCGTTTCGCGCCGGCCAAGCCCGCCATCCTGGGTGATGTCCACCGTGCCCGACAGGACGACGATCAGGCCTGGCGCGACGTCGCCGGCCTTTATGATGCGCTCGCCTGCGGCATAGGCGGTGGCCTCGCCGAAACGGCGCATGTGATCGATATCGGCCTCGGCCAGCGTGGGGAAGGCCTGGTCGCGACGGGCGCCGAAGATCGGGTTGGTGGCTTGAGACATGGTTTTGAGCCTAGCCCCATGATGGTGCGGTTTGAAGGGGTTTGTTCAGAGCCTAGCCGGGAGACGAGGTTGGCTGATAGCCGCCGCCTGCTCGTTCCGGCGGGCAATGTGAGGATCGCAAGGATTGGTGCTTTCGGCGGCCGCGAGCGCTGACAGCCAGTTGTCAGCTATGTCGTGGCACATTGTTTCCGAATTGCCGCGAAACCGACTCGCCGGCGCAGGATCCAGCTTGGAACGCAGCCCATGAAACAGATTGCCTTGTCGCTTTTCGTGATCGCGTCTTCGGGCGCCTATGTCTGGGATCAGTCCGGCAAGGCCCCCACCGGCGACGTGATCGACAACGCGGGCCCCGCCAGTGCCGCCGAGGAGAGCGTGTTGACGCCTCCTGTGCTGGCCAGCCCGGCTCCTGCGAATCCCGCTCCGGCGCCGGCCGCGCCATCGCCTGGAATCCCCCAACAAAATGTGCGGCTCGAGTCGCAGCCGACCACTCCTGCCGAGGTCGGCAGCGAAACCACGGCGGCGATCGCGGTTCCCGCGCAAGAGCCGCCAGCCGCCGCGAAGCCGCCCGCGGTCAGCCAGCCCGGGATTTCTCAGACAGCCGCTTCAACGCCGGAACAGGCTTCAGCCAAGCCTACCGCCTATGCGGCGGCCTTCGCCGCCACCCCGGCCGTTTACATCCCCATTCCCCAGCCGAGGCCGGACTATCAGCAGGCACCGGCCCGCGTCATCAAAGCCGCGATGAAGCCGACGGTGAGTGCAGCCACCAAGCCGGCAGCCCACGGCTTGACCGACGGCACCTACACTGGCCCTGTCGCCGACGCCTATTACGGTCTCATCCAGATCCAGGCTTCCATTCAGGGCGGCCGTCTCACATCCCTGAAAGTGCTGAAATATCCGAATGACCGCCGAACCTCGATCAGCATCAACCGGCAGGCGCTGCCGATGCTGCGTGACGAGGCGATCAGCGCGCAGAGCGCCAATGTCGACATCATTTCGGGCGCCACGCTGACCAGCAAGGCCTTTATCCAGTCACTTGGCGGCGCATTGAAGAAGGCGTCGTCCTGATCCATGCGCGATACACGGATTCTGATGGGCATGCCCGTTACCGTCGACATCGGCGGTGCATCGAGCGGCGTGCTTGTCGATACTGTCTTTGATTATTTCGAGCAGATCGACCAACGCTTCAGCACCTACCGGAGCGACAGCGAGATTTCGGCCATCAACCGGGGTGATCTTCCCGTCAGCGACTGGAGCGGCGAGATGATGGAAGTTGTGGCCCTCGCCGCACGGACGAAAAACGAGACGGACGGATATTTCGACATCCGCAAACCCGACGGTTCGCTGGACCCGTCGGGCATCGTCAAGGGATGGGCCATACGCAACGCGGCCGGGATCGTTCAGCGGGCCGGCATCGGCGATTTCTTCATCGAAGCTGGCGGCGACATCCAGTCCCGCGGCAGGAATGCCTCGGGCTTCGACTGGAGCGTCGGTATCCGCAATCCCTTCAAGGCCGACGAGGTCATCAAGATCGTCTATCCGCGCGGACATGGCGTCGCCACCTCCGGTACCTATGCGCGCGGGCAGCACATCTACAATCCGCTCGGGGTTGGCGGCCCGATCACAGAAATCGTCAGCCTGACCGTCATCGGCTCTGATGTGTTCGAAGCCGACCGTTTCGCCACCGCCGCCTTCGCGATGGGACGGGACGGGATTCTCTTTCTCGAACAGACGCCGGGCCTGGAGGGCTACGTTGTCGACAGCAACCACCGCGCCACGCCGACGAGCGGCTTCGGAGCATTCTGCCAACCATGATCAAGGCCATCGACAGGTTCCTCGACCACCAGACCATGTACCGTCTGGTCCTCTACTATCTGATGGCGTTGCTGGGCACGGCCCTTGTGCTCGGCTTCTTCAGGCTTGCGCCGCATGACCCGGTCGCGCTCGCCTTCACCACGGGATTGATGCTGGTCGCCTGCTGGATCACCAACAGGATTTTCGCGGCCGTCTTCAAGGTCCCGGCCAACAACGAGTCCGTCTACATTACGGCCTTCATCCTGGCGCTCATCCGCGATCCGGTCGCCGCCACCGACCTCAAGGGGATCGGTGCGGTGGTGTTCGCCTGCGTCTGGGCGATTTCGTCCAAGTTCATTCTCGCCATCGGCAGGAAGCATCTGTTCAACCCCGCCGCGCTCGGCGTGGCGCTGACCGCGCTGCTTCTCGACCAGCCGGCCACCTGGTGGGTCGGCGGCAATTTGCCATTGCTCCCCGTCGTGCTTGCCGGCGGCGTCCTCATCGTGCGCAAGTTGCGCCGGCTCGATCTGGTCGCCACATTCGTCGCCGTCGCGCTGGCGACGATCCTGGCGACCACCGAGCCATCGCAATACGTCGCCGCGCTGAGGGAGACGCTGGGGTCGTCGCCGCTGTTGTTCTTCGCCTTCGTGATGCTCACCGAGCCGCTGACGGCTCCGACGACGCGCTGGCCGCGCATAGCCTTCGCCGCCATCGTCGGCTTCCTGTTCGCCCCCAACATCCATGTCGGCTCGCTCTATTTCACTCCGGAACTGGCGCTTCTGGCCGGCAATCTCTTCGCCTACGCCGTGAGCCCGAAAGGACGCTTCGTGCTGACGCTCGAACGCATCGAACAATCGGCCGTCGACAGCTACGATTTCATCTTCAGGTCACCGCGAAAGCTCGCCTTCCAGGCCGGCCAGTATCTGGAGTGGACGCTTGGTCTCGACCGTTCCGACAATCGCGGCAACCGCCGCTATTTCACGGTGGCATCGGCGCCCACCGAGAATTCCGTGCGTCTTGGCGTCAAGTTCTATCCGCAATCGAGCGCTTTCAAGCAGGCGTTGGGCACGATGAAGCCGGGGAGCACGATCCACGCCTCCCAACTCGCCGGCGACTTCACATTGCCCACCGACCCCGAAACCAAGATCGCCTTCCTGGCCGGCGGCATCGGCATCACGCCATTCCGCTCGATGCTGCAATATCTCGTCGACAGTCATGAAAAGCGGCCGATCGTCGTCCTCTACGGGGCCGAGACCCAGCAGGACATCGCCTATCGCGACGTGCTCGGCGCGGCGAGACGGGAATTGGGCATAAAGACGGTGTTTGCGGTGGCGCGTGGGGCAGAGCGCGGCCAGTATCCCGGCTATATCGACGCGCGCCTGGTGCGTCTGGCCATCCCCGATTACCTGGAGCGCATATTCTATATTTCCGGCCCGCAGGCCATGGTCACGGCGGTACGCGGCAAGCTGCTGGCCATGGGCATTCGCCGCTCGAAGATAAAGGTCGACTATTTTCCAGGCTTTGCTTGAGTCAGCCGTGCCGGGGCAACGCGATGGTCACGACCAGGCCGGGTTCGGCATTGGTCATCGTCAGGCGGCCGCCATAAGCTTCCACGATATCTGAAACAATGGCCAGGCCCAGCCCGCTGCTGCCGCCCTTGCTGTCGAGCTGCACACCGCGAGACAAGGCGGATCCCCGGTGTGCGTCGGGAATCCCCGGGCCGTCATCGGCAACGGCGATCGACACCTCACCGTCGCTTGCCCACGCCTTGACCTGAACCGAGGATTTGGCGAAGCGCGCCGCGTTCTCCACCAGATTGCCAAGGATCTCCGAGAGGTCGCCTTCATCGACTGGCGCCAGGAAATCCTGCGCGACGTCGTTCACGAATGCGAGTTGCTTGCCGGCCGGCGTGCGTTTGACGACGCCGATGACGCCGGCCGCGGCTTCCCGGACCCGGCACGACGCCTTGCTGGAAACGCCGGGCGCCAGACGGGCGCGCGCCAGTTCCCGCTCGACATGGCGGCGGATCGCGCCGGCGCTCTTTTCGATCTCGTCGGCGAGCTCGGTCTCGCCCTTCTTGCGCAGGGCGCGGATGTCGGCTGACAGCACCTGAAGCGGCGTCTTGAGGCCGTGCGCGAGGTCGGTGGCGCGCGACCGAGCCCGTAGGAGGGCCTTCTCCTGCGCATCGAGGAGGCGGTTGATTTCGTCGGCGAGCGGCCGCACCTCGCTTGGCGCCCCCACCTCAAGCCGCGCGGTTCGCTGCGCGATGACGTTTCGAACGGCGATCCTCAGAGTCTCCAATGGCGCGAGGCCGACGGTGATCTGGATGAAGAAAGCCGCCATGAGAGCGGCGGCGAGCAGGATCAGCGCGGGGACGAGATCCCTGACATATTCGCTTACCGACACCGTGACGCTGCGATGGTCTTCCGCTGCGATGGCTCGAAAGGACCGGCCGTCGGCATCGGTTATGGTGCGTTCGACGGCGACGGTGAGCACGCCGCCCGGCCCCTTGAGTTCCTCGATCTTTCGCAGTTCGCCGCTGCCATCCAGCGCCGGCAAGGCAAGCGTTGCGTCCCACAGCGATCGTGAGCGCACCAGGGTGTGGCTGGACAGGTCTTCCACCTGCCAGTAGTGGCCGGACAGCGGATTGGCGAAGCGTGGATCGGTCAGGCCCGGCGCGACCGACAGCCGGCCGTCCGCCGCGAAGCCGGTTGCGCCGATCAACTCGTTGAGATCGACGGTCAGTTCGCTGACGATACGCCGCTCGACATTCAGTTCGAACAGATAGCGCAGCCCGACCCCGGCAATGGCAAGAGCGACCAGGATCGAGATGGTTGCCGCCGACCAGAGCCTGAAGCGGATCGAGTTGCCCATCAGGAGGGCTCGTCGGGCACGAAATATCCGAACCCGCGCCGCGTCTCGATGACATCGTTGCCGAGCTTGCGGCGCAGGCGCGCGACGATCACCTCGATAGCGTTGGGATCGCGGTCATTGCCCGAATCATACAGATGCTCCGCGAGTTCCGTCGGCGCCACGACGCGCCCGGCGTGATGCATGAGGAACGCCATCAGCCGGTATTCCAGCGGCGACAGGGAGACGGGAACGCCGCGCAGCGAAATACGCATCTGGCGGGTGTCCAGCAGCAAGGGGCCGGATTTCAGCACGGGTGCCGCCTGGCCCGCCGACCGGCGCAGGATGGCGCGCAGCCGCGCCAAAAGCTCCTCCATTTCAAACGGCTTGGGCAGGTAGTCGTCGGCGCCGGCGTTGATGCCCTCGACCCGCTCTGTCCACAGGCCCCTCGCCGTCAGGATGAGGACGGGAAAGCGGCGCGCATTGGCCCGCCAGCGCTTCAGCACCGTGAGGCCATCGAGCTTCGGCAGGCCGAGATCGAGAATCGCGGCGTCGTAGTTCTCCACATCGCCCGCGAACCAGGCGGCTTCGCCGTCGCGGACGCTGTCCACCGCCATTCCCGCGGCCTTGAGCACCGTAGCGATGTCGCCGGCAATGCGGGGCTCATCCTCGGCGAGCAGTATCTTCATCAGTCGCCGCCCCTGTTGCGCATCAGCACGCCGTCGCCGGCATCCACATCGACGATCCTGCGGCGCCCGTCCGCGGCAACCACCTGGAACCGATAGACCCACCTGTCGCCTATCTTGATGAAATCGACGGCCACGATATCGCCGGGGGCTTCGGCGCGAACCACGCCCAGTATGTTGGACAGGCCCTTTATCTCGCCGCGCTCGTAGAGATCCCGTGCCCGATCATGGTCGCCATCATCATCCCCGTCCGCCCGCGCGGCAAGCGGCCAGGCCAGGACGAGCCCGTACAGACCCAAGGTCGCAACGTATTTCAGGGTCCGTTTCATCCGCTTTGGTCTGAACCGCGATCAGGAGCCACTCGTCCCCGGCAGCATTCGCTTGAGGACGTCGTCCCTGCGGATGAAGTGATGCCAGAGCGCGGCCGCCGCGTGCAGTCCGGCAAGGATAAGGATCGCATTGGCGCAGAGGCTGTGAAGCTGTTTGATGAAACCAGCCGTGGCGCGGTCCGGGGAAACTGGAGCCGGAATGGTGAAGAGCCCGAAGAAACTCAAGGCGTCACCCCGGTACCAGGTCAGCAGGATGCCGAGAACCGGAATGGCCACAAGCAGCGCGTAGAGCAGAAGATGCGCGATCTTGGCCACCCATCGTTCAAGCTGTGACATTTCAGCGGGAAGGCCAGGTGTTCCCAAAGCAAGGCGCAGGCCGACGCGCACGACAACCAGCGCGAAAAGCAGCATCCCAAACGATATGTGAAACCACCAGACGAGAGCGCGGCCGGGATCGCCGCGCGGAAAGAGATCGACCACGTAGGTCAGGCCGTAAAGCCCGATCACAAGGAGAAACACGGCCCAGTGAATAGTCTTCTGGGCACTTGTGTAGGTGGGGTGCATCCGCGCATTCCAGTTTTGAATAGTTCTAAACTAGCCGCAATCATGTCAAAGCTTTGTCGAATCGCCATCCCCTTGGGGACCGAAATCGAGAGCCCTTGATTGCGACGACGAGAGGGGTCCCGGCACCAGACCTTGGCGATCGGGATCTGGCGGGACATTGGCTGAGGGAACCTGTCAGTTCGCTGACAGTCGGACCTCGGACACGGCGGACAAAGAAAAACCCCGACGGGACCGCGAATGGAATGGGACAGGATCAGGTGGTAGTTGTTGGATAGATGCCGAGCGCCCCGCCTGATATAAACGGATGGGGGCAAGCATATGGTCGAAGGCGAACAGGAACTCGTAGCCCGTGGCTGCGGTAAGTGGTCAGACCCGGACGTGCCAAAGGGTGGCTGGTCTTGCACATATGTCCGCGACCTTGGTTCGGGCAAAGATCGTCACAAGATCTGCGAGATGTGCGAGGCGATCCACATCCGCTTTGTTCATGTCATGCGGCATCCAATTGGTCTTGAGCTTGAGGCCGGCTGTATTTGCGCCGGCCACATGGAAAACAATCTCGCCGCTGCTAGGGCGCGCGACGATGACCGCAAGCGCGCGGCTGAACGTGTGGCACGCCGTGAGAAGGCTCTGGTCAAAGCTCGGACCCAACTCGGTAAGATCGATGTTGGAACGAAGAGCCACGATGATATGTCGTTGTTGGTGATCACGAAGCTGGAGCGGCTGCGCAAGATTGTTGCTCGTCGCGTTCGCGAAGCCGAGAAGGATGCGCGCGATCATGACTACATCGTAGAGCACATCGAGCATTCCAACTTTCTGGGTGAGGTGGAGCTGGCCATCAGCAAGGCCAAGGACCGGCTCAAGACACTGCTGGCTCGGGCACGGGCTGGGCAACTCGCCTTGGAGCTGGAACGCCCGGTCTGGTGGGAAACATCGAAGGGGCGACGCTTCACGACCTCGTACAACGACCGTGTCCAGATCTTCCGTCAAGGTGATGGGAAGTGGAGTGGGCTATACCAACTGGCCGGTGACACCGACCCAACATGGGCCAAGCAACGTTACCATGACATGGAAGCGGCAGCGAACGCCGCCCTTACCGTGCTGAGACACAAGCTTCGCAAGGCCGGTCGTCTTCCCGAATGAAACTGATCGAAGGGTCCTCCCCGGCCGTCAGGCGCAATGGGGGGCGGCTACGCGCGGATCGTCTGCAGCTATCAACATATTATCCGGCATCCAACATCGTGGAGGTCGGCGATAGGACAGTACGACTGTCGTATTGGCCTCCTTCGCCAACACGGCATAGTGTCGGCGAGGGGCCGGATTCTGGGTAGGACTGTATGCTGCCCGACCTAATCTATTTCAGCTCCGCCCAATCCACCAATCCGTGGTCTTTGACTGCCTCGATCTGGTCGGGCACTGTGTGCTGACAAAATATGACAAGGTTGCTGCAAGCGTAGCGGGCATTTGGGACAAGAATGCCGGACGGATCATTCGGCTCCATTGACCCTAGGAAGTGAGCGGCCTCGCCGACCTGCTGACAAGTTGGATATTCAGCTTTGCGGTAAAGGTAGTCTAGGCGTCCAAAGTTTGCGATATCGACACCAAGACGTGCCAACAAATGACGATCAGAGAGGTCGTAAATGCCGTTGAGAGAGACTTCAATTTCATGGAGAGTGTAGCGTAGCTTGGAGGGGAAAACTGGTTGCCCTGCTTTGAGGTGAAAGTACATCTCGGCTAACGCCAATCATGTTATGCCATCGTCACAATGAGTGGAACTGATTGGGAGGGGAAGTCAGGAGTGGTGAAGTTCATAGAGGTGGCTCCGACGCCCGATGTATTGATGGGCGTAAAGGCTGTATGGGGCCGCTCAAGTGAGCCGGTTATGTGCTTTGGGTCCCATGGCAACGCAGCACTTAAAGACAGGGCCCACTTCTCTCTCGCCCGAACTACAGCGGAACGGTCGGTCGATAAGCCGTATTTTCTTACGATTGGAGGGGGCGATCAAGTCCCTGACGACCTGCGAGGCCGCGTATTGGAACTCGTCAGATCAACTGGGGTCTACGGCGAGACCACCGCATTTGTACGCGATGACGAGTTGAAGGCCCGTCTTGCCCAATGGCCGGTGGCGGTTATCATCTCCGAAGTATACTCCGTTGTGGGCGAGCCTCGTCTTATCCAAGATCTCGGTCAGCCAGATCATCGGATTCTTACCAATGCCTTCGACCGAGTTAAGCGCGATGACGCCCAGATCCGCAGGCTATGGGAGACCCTAAAGGACCGGGAAATTGAGAGGCGATGGGAGATACAGCTCCCATCTGGTTTTCGAGATCCGGGTCGCGTGCAGATGTTTGGCTCGATGTATCCGCGCTTGGCCAGCACCTCCAGCGAAGGCAAGAGAGTGTGGAAACTTCAGAGGGAGATGGAACGTGACGCCGCCCTAGCTCGCGCGGCCAAGGCATCAAACCGCGCGAGAAATGGTGGCGTTATCATATGCGAGGCGTGCGGCTACTCAGATTCGCTTAGCATGATGTTCGATGCCCATCATCGTAGCCCCCTTTCAATTGGTCCACGAGAGACCCGAATGGACGATTTGGCCGTGCTATGCCCAACTTGTCATCGTTGGTCTCATGCGAAGGCGGAGGACAAGTTGTCGCCTATACCTGTGCATGAAATTGCTGAGGCTATGAGGCTGCAAGGTTCAACCTGATAGTAGCTGACGACTGATGGCAATCGATATGAAGTTGATCGGCCAACGGGCGGCACCTGCATGCCTGCGCGCGCGGCAGGAAATGCCCAACTCGGGCTGTGCAGGTAGAAGTGCATGTAGCGGGGGAGGTCTTGCAGCCGCTAAGGCGCAATTCTGCGTCTTAGCGGCTGAAAGATGGTGCCCAGAAGAGGACTCGAACCTCCACTCCTTGCGGAACACGGACCTGAACCGTGCGCGTCTACCAATTCCGCCATCTGGGCTGGTGCGGGCTCATGTAAGCGGGCAAGCTGTGTGTGTCAACGCGCTTTTTTCAAAGCATGATCCCGAAAGACGGGAACCGGTTTGGCGGACAAACGGTTTCGGTTTGTCCGCGGATCATGCTCGATCAAGAATAGCCGGCTCGCTTGCTGGCTCAGCTGTCCAGGACTTCCTTCGAAGCCACCGTCGAATCGGCGTTCAGCGTGTAGATGACCGGCACGCCTGTGCCCAGTTCCAGCTTGACGATCTCCTCGCCGGACTTGCCGTCCAGCGCCATGATCAGCGCGCGCAGCGAGTTGCCGTGGGCTGCCACCAGCACGGTGCCGCCGCGCAGAACGTGCGGCTGCAGATCGTGCAGATAATAGGGCCAGACGCGCGCGCCGGTGTCCTTCAGGCTTTCGCCGCCGGGCGGAGGCACGTCATAGGAGCGGCGCCAGACATGCACCTGCTCCTCGCCCCATTTCTGGCGCGCTTCATCCTTGTTGAGGCCGGAGAGGTCGCCATAGTCGCGTTCGTTCAGCGCCTGGTCGCGGATGGTTTTCAGATCGCTTTGGCCGACCGCGTCGAGAATGTGCTGGCAGGTCTTCTGGGCCCGGATAAGCGCCGAGGTGAAGGCGATGTCGAATTTCAGGCCACGTGCCTTCAGCTTCTGCCCGGCCGCCTTGGCCTCGGCGTGGCCCTGCTCGGTCAGGTCGACATCGCGCCAGCCGGTGAACAGGTTCTTCAGGTTCCATTCGCTCTGGCCATGGCGCACGAGCACAAGCGTTCTCGACATGTTTGCTCCTTCCGAAAGCAATTCCAGGAAAAGTGCGAGGCGGCTTTTCGTCCGGAATTGCGTTGAAACAGATTGATGATTCGCTCAGCCGAGGCCGAGCACGTCCCGCATCGAATACAATCCCGGCTTGCGGCCGCGCGCCCACAGCGCCGCCTTGACGGCGCCGCGCGCGAAGATGGCGCGGTCCTCTGCGTGGTGGGCAAGCGTGATGCGCTCACCCGTGCCGGCCAGCACCACGGAATGATCGCCGACCACCGACCCGCCGCGCAGCGCGGCGAAGCCGATCGTGCCTGTCTTGCGCACGCCGGTGTGGCCATCGCGCACCCGCACATCGTTGCCGGCCAGCGGGATGCCGCGCCCGGCGGCGGCGGCTTCACCCAGCAGCAACGCCGTGCCCGAAGGCGCGTCAACCTTGTGGCGGTGATGCATCTCCAGGATCTCGATGTCGAAATCATCGGCATCGAGCGCGCGCGCGGCCTGCTCCACGAGAACCGCCAGCAGATTGACGCCAAGGCTCATATTGCCGGACTTGACGATCGTCGCGTGGCGCGCCGCCGCGGCGATCCGGGCATTGTCGTCAGCCGTGCAGCCGGTAGTGCCGATGACATGGGCGATGCGCGCCTGCGCGGCATAGCCGGCGAATTCGACGGTCGAGGCGGGTGTCGTGAAATCGAGCACCCCGTCGGCCTTGGCGAAGGCCGGCAGCGGATCGTCGGAGATCGCCACGTTGATGATCCCGATGCCCGCGAGTTCGCCGGCATCCTTGCCAAGATGCGGCGAGTCGGCCCGTTCGATCGCCGCGGCGACGCGTGCGCCCGGGATCGTGTGAATGGCGCGGATCAGCGCCTGTCCCATGCGTCCGGCCGCGCCTACCACCACCAGACCCATGTCCCCTGCTTCACTCATGCGTCCCTCACCGCAGTCTTTTTCGAACGCGTCGCCCGGACCGGATTTTGAATCGGCTTGCTGTCGTCGACAAGCCCCAGCCCCTTCTTGCCCTGGATGCGGTGGAAACGGGAGTAGATGCTATCCGGGTCGGCCATCAGCGTCGCATGGGTGCCTTCCTCGACCAACCGTCCCTCTTCCAGCACGATGATGTGGTCAGCATTGACCACCGTCGACAGCCGGTGCGCGATGACGATGGTGGTGCGGCCCTGCATGACATGGGTCAGCGCTTCCTGGACGCGCGCCTCCGCCTCGTTGTCGAGCGCCGAGGTTGCCTCGTCGAGCAGCAGGATCGGTGCCTGCCGCACGATGGCGCGAGCGATCGAGACGCGCTGGCGCTGACCGCCGGAAAGGGTCGAGCCGCCTTCGCCGACCGGCGTATCGTAGCCTTGCGGCTGCTGGCGGATGAACTCGTCGGCTGCCGCCTGTTTCGCCGCCTGCTCGATCTCGGCGTCCGTGGCCGACAGACGGCCGTAGCGGATGTTGTCGCGGATCGTGCCCTCGAACAGATAGGGCGCCTGCGCCACATAGGCGATCGACTGCCGCAGCGAATGCTTGGTCACCTTGGAGATGTCCTGGCCATCGACCTCGATGCTGCCTTGGTCGACGTCGTAGAAGCGCTGCAAGAGCGCCACCAGCGTCGACTTGCCGGCGCCCGACGCACCGACGATCGCCGTGACCTTGCCGGCGGCGGCGGTAAAGCTCAGATCCCTCAGCACTGGCATGTCGGCGCTGTAGCCGAACGTAACATTGTCGAAGCGCACCTCGCCGGTGGTGATCCTGGCCTCGACAGCATCGGGTGCGTCGCCCTGTTTCGGCTCCAGGTCGAGCAATTCGTAGATCATGCGCGCATTGACCAGCGCACGTTCCATGCCCACCTGCGTGCGCGCCAGGCGTCTTGCCGGATCGTAGGCCATGATAAGCGCGGTGATGAAGGAAAACACCGCGCCCGGCGGCTGCCCAAGCACCAGTGCCCGGTAGCCGGAATAGCCAAGCACGGCGGTAATGGCGAGACCGCCCAGAATCTCGGAAATCGGCGACAGCCGCTCCGAGACGCGGGCGATCTTGTTGTTACGCTGCTCGGCCGTGTCCGCCATGATGCCGATGCGGCGCGCCAGCTCGGCCTCCAAGGTGAAGGCCTTGACGATGGCGATGCCTTGCGTGGCCTCCTGCACGGACCCGTTCAGCCGAGAATTGATAAGCACGGATTCGCGGTTGATACGCCGCAGTCGGCGGGTGATGTACACCACGGCCCAGATCAGCGGCGGTCCGATCAGCAGCGAGCTGAGCGACAACACCGGATCCTGGTAGATCATGACGCCGACGAGAGCGACCAGCGTGACCGCGTCGCGGCTGATGGAGGTCAGTGTCAGCGACAGCAGATCGCGAACGCCGCCCACATTCTCGCTGACCTGTGCCGCCAGCCGACCGGAACGTGTATCGTTGAAGAAGTTGACGCCGAGCTTCATCAGATGGTCGAAGCTGCGCTTCTGGTAGCGCGCGACCAGATTGTTGCCGATACTGGCCAACGCGACTGCCTGACCGTAACCGGCGAAGCCGCGCAGCAGGGAGGCTCCCATGAAACCGGCGCAGATCCACACGAGCATATCGCCGCGCCGTTCGTAGAAGATCTGGTTGATCATCGGGGCCATGATCCACGCCGTGAAGGCAGTGGTGCCGGAAACGATCAGCAGGCAGGTGACGGCAACGACATAGGTCCAGCGATACTCATTGCCGTTTTCAGCGAGGATGCGGCGGAGCACCGCTGTGACCTCGCCGGGCCGGACTTTCTGCTTTGTTGGGGTTTGAAGTGTCAAATCAGAGCGCTTTGTCGTTTTCCGCTGCCCGCGGTCGGGTTGCAATTTGGCCCCCTCTTAGCGCCACGGCGCCGGCTTGCCTATGCCTTGGGGTGACTAACTTCGTCGCGCCAGCGCCGTCCCGCCGTCTGGACGCCGAACATTGAGGGGTTGCGGGCATAGGCAGCGAGCCCTGACAGGGCGGCCAGCGGATGGGTGATCACGTAGACCGGCATGGTCCGCATCAGCTCGCTATGCGGCGCCTTGTCCTCGAAGGCGGCGCGGAAATTGCCCACCTTCAGCGCCGGCACGATCTTCTGAGCGATGCCGCCGGTCAGGAACACGCCGCCACGGCTCATGAACACCATTGCGAGATCGCCAGCGGTGCGCCCGAGGCAGGTGACGAACATCGACAGCGCTTCCTCCGAGACAGGGTCGGTCTTCGCCAGCGCGGCGGCGGTGATTTCGGCCGGCGTTGTGAACGGCGACGGTTTGCCGTCCGCCTTGGCCACTGCCCGGTAGGCATTGACCAGCCCACGCCCACTCAGGATCTGCTCGCCCGAAATGCGGCCCTCGAGCTTTTCGATATGCGGAAAGACCTCGAAATCGCGGGCAGAGCGCGGGCCGATGTCCATATGGCCGCCTTCGCCGGGCACCGGTATCCAGTGATTGAGCGCATGGACCAGCCCGGCGACGCCGAGCCCGGTTCCCGGGCCGAGCACGACGCGTCCCGCACCCGGCTCCGGCGTGCCGCCGCCGATCTTTTCCATATGCTCTTCGCCGAGTGCGACGACAGCCAGCGCCTGCGCCTCGAAATCATTGAGCACCACGATGTCGCTCAGACCCAGATTGGCGAACATCTTCCTAGGCTTGACGATCCAGGGGCAGTTGGTGAGCTGGATCTCGTCGCTGTCAACCGGTCCGGCCACGGCCAGCACCGCGGAATTGGGACGGATCGACGAGCGGTCGAGCACCGCCGCCTGGATGGCGTCGTCGATGGTGCTGTAATTGGCTGTTTGAACGATGGTCGGCTCGCCGGCCTCGGAATTCGCGTCGACAACGATCGAGAAGCGCGCATTGGTGCCGCCGATATCACCGATCAGGATCGGGAATCGCAACAAAGCGTCGTTGTCACCTGTGCTTGGCATGCTGTCGTCCGTCCCCGGCGCCCACGACGGCGTATCGCCGTTCATCCGTTGACTAGCGTATGAGTTTGAAAAGGGAAATCGCTTTTCGAAAGCTGCATCGCATAGAGACATGTTCTGCGGCCAAACAGCCACTATTTCGCGAAAACCGCAGGCTAAACCGATTCAACATCCCGAAAATGACAAGGACCTCAGTTTCCGGGGCGTGGCAACGGCAGCGGCGCGCCGCTCTCCGGCGTTGCCGTGAAGGCTCCAGTGGAGGCAGGCAAGCCGGCCGCGCCATCGGCCGTCGCGGCGGCCTCGGGCGCTGCTGTCGCGACAGGTGCGCCGCCGCCATGATAGGTGGCGGCTTCGGCGGAAGCCGGGCCGGGCGCGTCGAGCACCGCCTGGCATTCCTTGGGCAGGTTCGCCATCGTCATCAGGTCGCGCGCCTTGGGCGCATCAGGATTCTTGTTGGGCCGCCATGGCTCCTCGGTGAACCACCATGCCAGCGGCTTGCCGCAACCGTCGTCCGCCGGTGTCGCTTCCTGGCCCTTGCAGTTGGGCGAACCCGGCTGGCAGCCGATGCGCATGTGGAAATGATAGTCGTGGCCCCAGAATGGCCGGATCTTGCGCAGCCAGGCGCGGTCACCCTTGACCGTGTCGCACAGCTTCTTCTTGATCCCGGGATTGACCAGGATGCGCTCGACCTCGGGATAGCTCGCCGCCCGCTTCAGCAGTCGCGTATGCGCCGGCGTCCACAGCGCGTCCTTCACCAGATGTGTCTTCTCGTTGACCATCAAGGTAGCGCTCATGTTTTCGCGCTGCGCCATTGTCAGTGGACGGCTTGGCATCGGCGTGAGCCACATGTCGGCGTCGAGGCCGATCTGGTGCGAAGCATGGCCGGTCGTCATCGGGCCGCCGCGCGGCTGCGCGATGTCGCCGATCAAAAGGCCCGGCCAGCCGTCGGCCACGGCGTCGCGTGACAATTTCTCGATCAGCGCGATCATCGCCGGATGACCCCAGCGGCGGTTGCGCGACGGCCGCATCACCTCCCAGGTCGGGCCGTCCAGGGGAATGGCTACACCGCCGGCAAAGCAACCCTTGGAATAAAAGCCGAAGGATTGCGGCGCGGTCGCCGTCGGCAGCTTCTTGGCGCCGAACAGGTCCTTCGCCCGCTCCTGCGCCGCCGCCGGCTGTGCCAACAGAGCGAGCAGGCCGAACGCGGCGGCCAGCAAGGACGTTTTGCCAAGAGATGGCCGCTTCGCTGTCTTCATGAAACCGGATCCCCACCGCAATCCCAAGGCCGAATCATAGCACGCAATCAGGCATGCTTCGATCGCCTGGCATGATCTCGACAGTGGGAACCGATTTTCTCGGACAAACGGTTTCCGTTTGTCCAGATATCGTCCTCCAACAAAGAAGCTGGATCGAGACCACGATTCAAGCCTCGTCATCCTGGCCTAGCGCGTCATAGGGCTGCGCGCCGCGCCGTCGCGCCAGTTGCCATCCGCCCACATCCGGTCGAAGGCGGTGCGGTAGTCCGGAAAGCGGAAACCGTATCCCGTCGCCTTGATCGCGGCATTGGCGACACGCTTGTTCTCGCCATAGAAGGAGCGCGCCATGGGCGAGAGCTCGGCGCCGTCGAAGGGAATTTCGGGCGGCGGCGTGACACCCATCAGCGAAGCGGCATAGGTGACGACATCCTGCGGCGGCGCCGGCAGATCGTCGGTGATGTTGAAGATGCCGCCACGATTGCCGCCAGCGAGATGCCAGAGCGCGCCGGCGATGTCGTCGCAGTGGATGCGGTTGAAGACCTGGCCCGGCTTGACCAGCCGCCGGGCGGTGCCGTTCTCCAGATTGACGAATGCGTTGCGGCCTGGCCCGTAAATACCGGAAAGCCGCAGGATGGCGACCGGCCGGCTGATATCATCACCCAGTTTCAGCCATTGCTGTTCGGCTGTCACCCGAATCGTCGAGCGTTTTGAAACCGGGCGGCATTCGGCCGCTTCATCGACCCAATCGCCGCCATGATCGCCATAGACGCCCACCGTCGATAGGTAGGCGATCCATTCCAGTGCGGGCATGTCGGTCAAGATCGCCTTCCGGGCGGCGGTCAGCACGGGATCGCCGGCCTCCTCCGGTGCGACCGAGATCACCAGATGTGTCGTTTTGCGCAAAGCCTCACCGATCTCCGCGGTAAGCGTGCCGTCAAACGCCAGGGGTGCGATGCCGGCCTCGCGCAGCGCTTCGAATTTTCCCGGTGACCGCGTTGTCCCGAGGATCGTGGCGGCTTCGGAGTTGGCATCAGCGAAAGCCTTGCCCGAATAGCCGGCGCCGAAAATGAAGATATGCTTGTGGCTCATGCATGCGCCCCGGTTGGATTTGGCTTTGACAGCGCCAGCCGCCATTCGTCGCGCACGGCTTCGTCGCTCTCGGTCTTCAGGCCGGCAACGGCGCGTTCGCGGTATTCCGCGTCAGGCACCAGCCGCGCCAGCGCCCATATCGCCGCGCCCCGCACCAGCGGCGAGGTATCGTTTAGCAAAACCAGCACGATGCTGGCCAGCGCGGGCTCGCCGGAATTGCCGGTGGCGATCAGCACGTTGCGGACAAAGCGGTCGCGGCCGATGCGTTTTATCGGCGAACCGGAGAAGAAGGCGCGAAAGCCGGCGTCGTCGAGGACAAGCAGGTCGGACAATGCCGGCTCGCGCAGATCGTCGCGCGCCGCAAGCTTGGCTTCGGAAGCCGCCTGCGCGAACTTGTTCCACGGGCACGCGGCCAGGCAATCGTCGCAGCCATAGATGCGGTTGCCGATCCTTTCCCGGAATTCATGCGCGATCGGCCCCTTGTTCTCGATGGTGAGGTAGGAAATGCAGCGCCGCGCATCGAGCCTGTAAGGCGCGGGAAAAGCATCTGTCGGGCAGGCGTCGAGACAGGCGCGGCAGGAGCCGCAATGGTCGATCTCCGCCCGGTCGGGGGCCAGTTCGGCGGTGGTGAAGATGGTGCCGAGAAACAGCCAGGAGCCGTGCTCGCGGCTGACAAGGTTGGTGTGCTTGCCTTGCCAGCCAAGCCCGGCCGCTTCCGCCAGCGGTTTCTCCATCACCGGCGCGGTGTCGACGAACACTTTCACGTCGCCGCCGGCGCGCGCCACGATCTTGCCGGCGATCTCCTTCAGCCGACCCTTCATGACATCGTGATAGTCGCGGTTGCGCGCATAGGCGGAGATCGCGCCGCGGTCGCGCTTGGCCAGGATCGATCTGGGGTCGTCGTCCGGCCCGTAATTCATCGCCAGCACGATGATCGAGCGCACCTCGGGCCAAAGTGTGGAGGGTTGGCTGCGCCGTTCGAGCGTTTCGGCTATCCAGGCCATCGAGCCGTGAAAGCCGTCGGCGACGAATTCGGCGAGCCGTGCCGGCGCCAGCGGGATCGCATCGGGGGTGGTGACAGCGATGGCGTCGAAGCCGGCGCGCTGCGCCTCCGCGTCGATCAGCGCGCGCAGTTTCGACGCGTCAGAAGTCGAGGTCCGCATAGTGCGACACTGGCGATATCCCGCGCACTCGGTCGGTCAGAAGCGGCCGGAAGGAGGGCCGCGACTTCACCCGCGTGTACCATTCGCGCGCAGCGGCATGTTCGCGCCAATCGATCTCGCCGAGATAGTCGAGCACCGAAAGCGTCGCCGCCGCCGCCAGATCGGCATAGGTGACCCTGCTGCCGGCCAGCCAGTGGCGGGTACCGGCCAGCCAGTTGGTATATTTCAGATGCTGGCGGATATTGGCGCGCGCGGCGCGGATCGCCGCCGAATCGGGCGAGCCTCCGCCGGCGGTTTCCGGCATGACCGGCTTCAGCACGCGCTCGCGCACCAGATGCCGGGTCACCTCGCCTTCGGCCTTGGTGAGGTACCAGTCGGTGAGCCTGCGGATTTCGGCGCGCTGCATCGGGTCCTCGGCGAACAGCCGCTTGTCGCGCTTCAGGACGCCGCGCGTCTCATCGAGATATTCGGCGATCACCATGGCGCCGACGATCGGCACGTCGCCTTCGGCCAGCAGGATCGGCAGCGTCCCGGCCGGGTTCAGCGCCAGGAACTCCTTGCGCCGCGTCCACGGCTTTTCCTCGATCAGGGCCAATTCCTCGCCATATTCGCCAAACGCAAGGCGGACGAAGCGGCACGTGGCGAACATGGGATGATGGAAAAGCGTCAGCATGGGTCCGTGATGGTCAAAGCGCACTGGCGAATCGCCGGATGCGCCGGTAAGTCTTTGCCGCTCGTGTTAGCGGGCTGTCAGGGTGCAGCGACCTATAGGGGCACTTCCGCGCCATGACAAGCAAACCGTTCTATTAGCCGCCAATCGATTGCCGGGGTTGCCATGGAAAGCCAGACCATCGTCCAAGCCTTGCTGCTCGGTCTTCTGGAGGGGCTGACCGAGTTCATTCCGGTCTCGTCGACGGGTCACATCCTGCTCGCGGGCCACTTTCTCGGCTTCCAGTCCACCGGCAAGGCCTTCGAGATCCTTATCCAGCTCGGCGCGATCCTCGCCATTCTCGGCGTCTATTTCGGCCGTCTCTGGAAAATGCTGCTCGATCTGCCGCATGACCGGCTGACGCGGCATTTCGTCCTTGGCATCCTCATCGCCTTCCTGCCGGCGGCCATTCTGGGCGCTTTGGCGCATGATTTCATCAAGACGGTGCTGTTCGAATCGCCAAAGCTGATCTGCATCATGCTGATCATCGGCGGCGTCATCCTGCTGGTCGTCGATCGCATGAAGCTCAATCCCGTCTATCGCGACGTCGAGCGCTTCCCGACGCGGCTTTACCTTCAGATCGGCCTGTTCCAGTGCCTGTCGCTGATCCCGGGCACGTCGCGCTCGGGTTCCACCATCGTCGGCGCCCTGCTTCTTGGCGTCGACAAGCGCGCGGCGGCGGAGTTTTCCTTCTTCCTCGCCATGCCCACCATGGTCGGCGCCTTCGCCTATGACCTGTTCAAGAACCGCAACGTCTTGACATCCGCCGACCTGCCGATCATCGGCGTCGGCTTCATCGCCGCCTTCATCTCGGCGCTGATCGTCGTGCGCTTCCTGCTCGACTTCGTGTCGCGGCGCGGCTATTCGCTGTTCGGCTGGTGGCGGCTGGTCGTCGGCACCGTCGGCCTGGTAGCGCTGCTGATCTGGGGCTGACGCCCCGATCCGGCAGCGGGCGGGAATCCCGAAAACCGGGATCCCTGATGCCGTGCATCAACTGACGAAATAGCGCTGCCATTCGAAGTCGGTGATGTGCGACGCTTGCCAGGCATCAAACGCCGCCTGTTCGGCACGCCGGCTCTCAGCATAGTTGTCGCGAAAAGCCTCGCCAAACGCTTCGGCGCAAAAATCGGACGCGGCGAAAGCCTCGATCGAGGCGTTGAGCGTGCGCGGCAGCTTCGGCTTGTCGAGATTGGCAAGGTTCGATGTCACCGGCGCCTCCAGCGGCAGGTCTTTTTCAATGCCCTCGCAGCCGGCAGCCAGGATCGCGGCGATCGACAGATAGGGATTGATGTCGGCGCCCGGCGCGCGGTGCTCCAGCCGACAGGCGCCGTCATTCGGCGTCGTGATGGCGCGGATCGGCGCTGTGCGATTCTCGAAACCCCAGGCCACATCCTCAGGCGACCAGGCGCCACGGTCGAAACGGCGATAGGAATTGACCGTTGGCCGGAACAGGAGATGCGTTTCCTGCATCCGGTTGAGCACGCCGGCGAGGAATTTTTCGGCGACAGGCGTCAGCCGGTTCGGGCCGGCGGCGAAGGCCGGCTTGCCGTCGCGCCACAGGCTGACGTGATGATGCGCGCCGCAGGCGCTTTCCTTGCCCGGCGGCTGGAAGCGGGTCATGAAGGTGGCGACCAGGCCGCGCTCGGCGCAGAGTTCGCGCAGATGCAGCTTGGCGCGCATGGCATCGTCGGCCGCCTCCAGCGCCGACTTCGGCGTCAGCGCATATTCATACATGCCAAAACCATATTCGGTGACCAGCGAGGCGACGCCGATGCCGATGCTCTTCATGCGGGTGATGAATTCGGCGGCGAAATCCTGGTATTCGCCGCTGCGCACCAGATCGTAGTTGGTCAGCGAATGGCCCCAGGGCTTCAGTTCGCGGTAGCGCCCGGCGCGCATCAGGTCGTGGTCGGCGTGAAAAATGCCGAACTCGTATTCGAGCGCGAACATCGGCTCGTAGCCAAGCGCCTTGGCGCGCGCCTCGACGCGGGCCAGCACGCCGCGCGGGTCGAACGGGCAGACGGCACCATCGAGCATGTAGGAAGAGGTGATGGCCGAGGCGAATTTGGGCTTCCAGCCATGCTGAACCACGGTCGAGGGATCGATGATGCCCTTGATGTTGGGGAAGCCGTTTTCCTCATTCGCGCTTGGCGAAGCGAAGGCGACATCGCCCATCGGTTGGCCATCGCCATGGGTGACGCAATAGAGGATGGCATTGATCGATTCGCCATAAGGCGAAAGTTTCAACGGCGCGATCTTGGAGCGGAATGCTCCCGACGTGTCCACCGTATGCACCTCGACGAATTCGACGCCGCGCGATGCCAACTCTTTCTGCAACGCCTCGAGCTTCGGCGCGTACTCGGCCGTCCTGTCCTCAAATTCCACTGTCAGTCCTCCACCAAACCACGGGCGCCGCTATTTCGCGTTGCGCCTCAAAAATCGCGACAAGAGTTCGTCGAGCTCGTAGCGGCCACTGATGCCGCTTGGCCGGAAGGCCATGCACAGCACGATGACGACGCCGAGTGCCACACCCGACAGGCCGAGCATTTGCGGCAGCTGGATGCCGGCGATCGTCACGCCGGATTCGATGCTGCGGATGAATTCGAGCCCCACCGAAAGCACGATCACGCCGGTCACCGCACCCGTCACGGTCGCCATGCCGCCCAGGATCAGCATCGCCAGCGTGTTGAAGATCATCTGGAAGTAGAACAGCTTCGGGCTGATCGTGCCGGCGAAATAGGCGTAGAGGACCCCGGCGAGACCACAGATCAGCGCCGACAGCACCCATGACATCAGCCGCAGGCGCCGGGCATCGATGCCGAGCGCGGCCGCCGCTTGCGGGCTCTGGGCGCTTGCGCGGAGTTGCAGGCCCCAGCGGCTGTCCTTGAACAGCCGCGCCAGCACGATCACCACCACCGAAAACACCATCATCCAGGGCAGGCCGACCACTTTTGGAATGCCGAAGAAGGCCTGGTTGCCCTTGAACAGGTCGGTCCAGTTGAGAAACACCGAATGGACGATGATCAGCAGCGCCAGGCTGACGATGGTCGCGGCGACGCCTGACAGGCGGCTGATCACCTTGCCGCTGACGGCCGCGATGATGCCGACCACGATCAGCGCGATGAGCGCAGAAGACACCGGATCAAGCTGCAGCGTGGCGAAGCCGAAAGGGGCGTTGGGGATCGACAGTTTCTTCATCGCCAGCGGTGTCGACAGGATGGCGACGCCATAGGCGCCCAGGCCGACAAAGGCGCTGTGGCCGAGATTGGCGATGTTGCTGTTGCCCATGAACACCTGCAGGCCGACGACGACGATCAGGTTCACGAAGGCGCCAAGCGCCAGATAGGTGTAGTAGGTCGGCGCGAAATTCAGGATCGCCAGCCCGATCACCAAAACGGGCAGAGAGGTCACCAGCCCGCCGATCAGCGAGCGCGTCAGCGCGCCGCTGGGCGTAGCAGCAACCACCCGAGGCGCTGAATTTTCCAGGGCTTGCGACACTTCAAATCTCCTTGTCGCCAAGTTCAACCCGCTGGCCGAGCAGGCCTTCCGGCCGATAGACAAGCAGCGCGACGATGATCACGTAGGTGAGCGCGTCCTTGAAGCCCCCATATTCCTGCGGCAGCGCGACCAGCAGGCCGACCTCGATGAAGCCGAGCAGCATGCCGCCGGCCGCCGCCCCGGCCAGCGAGCCGAAGCCGCCGATGACGCAGGCGACGAAGGCCTTCAGCACCAGGCTGAAGCCGAGATCAGGCGAGACGCTGCCGCGCCGCGCGATGATGAAGACGGCGGCAATGCCGGCCAACGCGCCCGAGATGGCGAAGGCGGTGGCGATCACCCGGTTTGCCCGAATGCCCATCAGGCGCACCGTGGCGAAATCGCGCGACGCCGCCCGGATGGCGAGGCCGAGCGTCGAGCGGTTGAGGAAGAGCACCAGCGCCAGGATGGTCAGGCCGGAAACGACGAGTTCCATCACCTGCAGCGATGACACCGCGAAGGGGCCGAAGAACCACATCTGGTTGAGGCCGTTGAGGATCGAGACCGATTGCGGCTTGGGCGAGATCAGCAGCATGAACAGGTTCTGCACGACGATGCTGACGCCAAAGGCGGTGAGCAGCCCCGTCGTAGTCGGTGCATAGCGCACAGGCCGGAACGCCACCCGCTCGAAGGTGACGGCAGCCAGTGCCGCCGCCGTAACGGCGATCAGCACGGCGACGATCGGCGAGGTCAGGCCTAGTGCCGCCGCCACGAACACGCTGTAGGCGGACACGCCGATGATTTCGCCATGCGCGAAATTGACCAGGCCCATGATGGAAAACACGACGGCGAGGCCGAGTGCGACCAGCGAATATTCCGCGCCGAAGGCCAGCGCGTTGAGAAGCTGCTGCAAGGCATAGTCCATGTCGCCGCCTATCCGCCGATATAGAGGTTGAAGAGGCCGTGTTCGTCGGCAAGTTCGGAAGGCGGCCCGTCGTAGCGAAGTGTGCCGGCGCTGACGACGTAGACTCGGTCGGCGAAGCGCAGCGCCTGCTTTGCGTTCTGTTCGACCACCAGCAGCGTCAGCCCTTCCCGTTTGAGTTCGCCGATGAAATCGAAGATCTGCACCACGATCTTCGGCGCCAATCCGAGCGACGGCTCGTCGAGAAGCAAGAGCTTCGGCCGCGACATCAGCGATCGGGCAATGGCCAGCATCTGCTGCTCGCCGCCCGAAAGCGTGCCGGCGGCCTGCCCATAACGTTCGGCAAGCACCGGAAACAGCGCCAGGAAGCGCTCGATGTCTTGCCGGACGCCCTTTGGGTCACGCCGTGTCGCCGCACCCAGGCGCAGGTTCTCGCCAACCGTCAGGTTGGCGAAGATGTGTCGTCCCTCGGGCGTCGAGGTCAGGCCGGCGCGAATGCGGTCCTCTGTGCGGACACGCGAGATGTCCTGGCCGTCCAGCACGATGCGCCCGGAGGCCGGCGTGACCAGGCCGGTCAGCGCGTTGATGGTCGAGCTCTTGCCGGCGCCATTGGGTCCAAGCAGGGCGACGAGTTCGCCCCGCCCGACCTTCAGGCTGAGGTCACGCACAGCGCTTACCGCGCCGTAGCGGACGACCAGATTATCGACCGTCAACACGACAGGGCCTGCCAGGCTCGATCCATCATCACTTGACCCGTCTGCCCGTCAGTTCAATGCCGGAACGAAGGTCGGCGGCGTGTCGGTGATCAGCACCCGCTTGCCGTTCGAGAAGCCCATCACCGGGACGGCCTTGACGGGATAGCCTTTCTTCTCGGCGAAGGAGATGACCGGCGCCGTGGTGCCGGGATAGCCGCCCGGCGCGCGGATCGCCTCGCGCAAGGAGGCGGGATCGACGGTGCCGGACTTCTTCGCCGCCTCGTAGCTGATCTGCACCATGTCGGCGCCGAGCGCGTCGAAGATGCCGTTGATCTTGTAGCCGTCGGCCTTGCACTGGGCGAGGAACTTGTCGATCGGGCTGTCGATGCCGGTCGCGCCATGGGTGGCGAACATCACCTTTTCCAGCGACGCCGGATTGCCGACGGTGCCCTCCAGCGATTTGTCGTCAAAGGCATCGCAACCGGCGACCCAGCCGTCATAGCCATTGGCGCGCAACTGGCGAATGAAAATGCCGACATCCGGCAGCACGCCACAGATATGGATGGCGTCCGGCTTCTGCGGCAGTGCCTTGATGCTGGCGATCTGCGGCGACCAGTCGGTCGTGCCCCAGGAATAGTTGAGCTTGGAGACGACCTTGCCGCCGAGATGCTCGAACACTTCGCCGAACCATTCCGGCAGCTTTTCGGAGTAGGAGCCGGCATCGGGCGAGACCATCAGCGCCACGGTGCGCGCGCCCTTGCCGTAAAGCGCATTGGCCGTCGCCGCCGCGTTGATCGGATCGGGCACCGCGCCGGCGATGAAATTGTCCAGCCCGGCCTGCTGCATCTCGAGCTGCGTGTTCGGCGCCGAGAAGACGGTGGCGCCATAGGGCGCGGCGATTTGCGCCGTCGGGATCAGCGCATCCGGGAACGGCACGCCGGTGATGATCTGGGCGCCGGCGTCGAGGAATTTCTGGCCGAGCGACACCGAAAGCTGCGGATCCGAACGGTTGTCCTCGATCATCAGCTCGACCTTGGGATCACCGGCACTCGCCGCCTTGTTCAACTTGTCGGCCATGCAGCGCGCGCCTTCAGCCTCGCTATACGGCGCGTAGGTGCCGGTCATTGCCACCGCGAGCCCGATCTTCAGGTCGTTGGCCTCGGCATGCGCGACCTGCAACAGCCCTGCCGCGACAATCGCGGCTCCCAAAATCATCTTGTCCATTGAACCCCTCCTTCTCTCTTGTTGTTGCTGGCCCAGGGCGCCGTCACGATGTCTCGGACTGCCCGACATAGACCTCGATGACGCGTGGATCGCGCCACACCGCCTCGGTCTGCCCGGTTGCGATGACCTGGCCCTGGTCCATGACGCAGAGCCGGTCGCAGAGCCGGTTGATGAAACGCAGATCGTGGTCGATGACGATGGTGGCGCAGCCGACGTCGCGGCGGATGCCTTCGATCGCCACCGCCAGCGTCTCGGACTCGCCCTCATTGAGCCCGGCCGCCGGTTCGTCGAGCAGCAGCAGCGAAGGGCCGAGCGCCAGCGCGCGGGCGATTTCGAGCCGGCGCTGGCTGCCATAGGAGAGCGTGCCGGCCGGCACGTCGGCGAAGCCGTCCAGCTGATACTGGGCAAGCAACTGGTCGACGCCGATGCGCGCTGCCGCGTCGGGGCGAACCGCCTGGCACGTGATATGGGCGACCTCGACATTCTGCCGGACGGTCAGGTCCTTGAACAGCCGGATGGTCTGAAAAGTGCGGCCGACGCCGGCCCTCGCGCAATGTTCCGGCCCGCGACCGGTGATTTCTTTTCCCGCCAGCCTGACACTGCCGGTATCGGGCTTGAGCACGCCGGAGATGGCATTGACCAGCGTCGATTTTCCGGCGCCATTGGGGCCGATCAGGCCGAGGATCTCGCCGGCTTCGCAGGATAGCGAAGCACTGCGCAGGGCCTGCACGCCGCCAAAGGTCTTGCTGACTGACTTAACCGACAGCATCGGTCATCTCTCCCATCCCGGCCGATGGCTATTTCTCCTGTCGGCCGGTCAAAGAGATGCTAGACCTACGACTTTTCCATAACAAGTATTTTTTTCCATTTTAGAAAATATTCTTGAGACGGAGCCTTTTCCAGCCAGACGTTCAGCTGATCCGGACCCGTTGGGCGTCAGGCTCCGGCGGCTGCGGGAAGCCCATCGCGCGGCACGGTGTTCGACATCAGCATCACCACGGGCTCGTCGCCCAGCGCGATGTAGGCATGTTGCATTTCGCCGTCGAACAGGATGCTGTCGCCCGGCTGCAGCACCGTCGGATCATAATGGATCGTGTGCAGCTCCAGGCGACCGCTCAGCACGTGGATGAACTCCTCGCCGGAATGGCTGCGCCAGCCGCCATTCTCCTCGAAGCTCTTCGCCCGCAGCGTCACGCGCCAGAAAATGTTGGTCTTGTCGCGAAAATCGCTGCACAGGACCTCGAATTCCATGGCGTTGCCCTGGTGCAGGATGCCGCTGCCGGCGCGCGTGATCGAGCGGCGCGCCTGCATGCCGGGCTTGGGGCTGAACAGGAAGGACGCCACCGGCACGTGCAGCACGCCGGCGATCATCAGCGCGACATCGACCGTCAGCCGGGCCTTGCCGTTCTCGAGTTTCGACAGTTGCGACACCGAAAGGCCGGAGCGTTCGCTGAGGTCGCGCAGCGTGATGTTCTGCTCCTTGCGCGCATCGCGGATCTTGCTGCCCACATTGCCCTGCATCATCCACGCCCTTGGCTGTCGTGTTTCCAATTCGACAAGCTCTAGCGGCGCGCCTCGGGGGCGTCCAGCCTAGAGAGCAATTCCAGGAAAAGTGTGCGGCGGTTTTCCGTCCGGAATTGCGTCAAAACAACGAGATAAAGCGGTTCGCCGTTCGGCGAATCGCTTTAGACGGCTACGGCTGGTTTCGGCCATAGCGACATCGCGACGGTGGCGAAGACGGTCTCGAGCGTGCGGCTGACGAGCTCGAATGTTTCCGGATCGGAAAGCAGGTCGTTGCGCACTTCCAGATAGAGGCAAGGCCGGCCTTGCTCCAGCCCGTGCCGGTTCAGCGTGTAGCCGATCGCCTGGCGCCAGTCGTAAGGCTCGTTGTCGCCGATCCTCAAGCCTGCCGCCGCGCCGTGCGCGCCAAGGGTTTTCAGCACCGAAGTGACGAAAGGCGACGGCTCCCGCCACAGCACACCGATGTCGACATTGCGCCTGATGCCGCCCATCACCGGGGTGAAGGAATGCACCGAGATCAGCGCTTGCCGGCCCGCGGCGGCCTCGACAACAGCCTGTTCGAGCGGCGCCCAGGCAATGCGGGTTCGCAACTGGCGGTCCGCTGTATCAGCGGCCAGATTGCCGGGCACCGGGATGCCGCCGAGGTCCGGGCGCATGAAATCCCACTCATCGGCCGGGCGGTTGTAGTCGAGGAACAGCCGCGAATAATGCGCGATCACGGCCGGCGCCCGAAGCGTCTGCGAGAGCCGGCGCGTCAAGGCGTCTATGCCGATATCGACGGCGAAATGCGTGCCGAGATAAGGCCCTTCAAGGCCAAGGTCACGCCAAGGTGCCGGCACGAGATTGCCGGCGTGCTCGGCGATCAGCAGATAGGGGCTCGCCGCCTCGATCCGCAGCCGCTCCACGCTGGCGTCGGCCAGTGCGGCGACGCTCGCATCATCAAGCTTTCCAAGGCTCGCCGCGTTCACGGGCCGCTCCTCCGCTCAGCCGATAACCGAGCGGACATGGTACGACTTCGCCGCTGTCGCCTCCACCAGGCCGGCGCGGCCATTGGTACGGCCGAGCCCGGAATTCTTGATGCCACCCCAGGGCAGATGCAGGTCGGCATGGTCGCAGCGATTCAGATAGACGGTGCCGGCCTCGATCTCGTCGAGCAGCGCCACGCCGCGATCGATATCCCTGGTCCAGATCGAGGCGCTCAGGCCGAAATCGCTGTCGTTCATCAGGCGGATCGCCTCGTCGTCGCTGCCGACCGACTGGATGCAGGCCACCGGCCCGAACAGCTCGTCGCGCATGATCTGCATACTGTGATCGACTCCAACCAGCACCTCCGGCGCGACATAGGCAGCGCCGAGGCCAGAGGCCTTGAGCGTGCCGTCCTGCGGCATCAGGCGCCGGGCTCCTGCCCGCACCGCGCTGTCGGTAAGACCACGGATGGTGTCGGCGGCACTCGCCCGCACCACCGGGCCGACCATCGGCTTTTCGTCGAACGGGTGGCCGATGGACCATTTCGCCGTCTCGGCGACCAGCGCTTCGACGAAGCGGTCATGGATCGCCTTGTCGACATAGATGCGCTCGACCGAGCAGCAGGACTGGCCGGCATTGGAATAGGTGCCCTCGGCGATCAGCGGGACCGCCGCTTCGAGGTCGGCATCGGAGCGGACATAGGTCGGGTCCTTGCCGCCGAGTTCGAGATGGACCTGGGTGAAGGTGCCGGCCGCGGCGGCATGCACGCGACGGCCGCCATTGACGGAGCCGATGAAATTCACCGCGTTGAAGGCGCCGGACGCGATCAGCTTCTCCGCATCGGCATGGTCGAGATGCAGGCTCTGGAACACGCCTTCGGGACCGCCCGCGGCGCGAAAGGCTTCCTCGGCCTGCTCGGCGATCAGCGGCGTCTGCGGCGAATGCTTGAAGATCACGACATTGCCGGCAGCGAGCGGCGACGTGACCAGATAGCCCAGCATGGCGGTCGGATAATTCCAGGCGCAGATCGACAGGTGCAGCCCGCCCGCCACCGGCTTGGCATAGCGGCGGATGTTTTCATCCGAGGGGTACGGGATATCGGCCAGCGTTTCCGGCGCGACGCCGGCAAGCAGTTCGCCAACCAGCGCCAGGCGCGGCGTCTCGTCGGCCTGCCACAGCGGCCGGCCGATCTGCCATGCCACCATCTCGGCCAGCGGTGTCGCCCGCGCCTTCATCTCCTCGCCAAAGCGCAGCAGGATCGCCAGCCGGTCGGCCAGCTTCATGCGTCGCCAGGACGGCAGCGCGGCGCGCGCCCGGCTAAGCGCGCCCTCGATGGCCGGGCCATCGGCATAGGCGCGCGTCGTGTAGGTCGAGCCGTCGATCGGAGAGGTCACGGAAAAGGTGCGCACGCCCTGCAGGTTCATCGTCTTCCATCCGAGATGAGAGGTCATTTCGAGGCACGATATCGCGATTTTCCATTTTGGCAAATTTTTTCTAATCCGGCTTGATGGAATTTTTGTCCGCCCCTATTGTCCGCTCCATCGGCATTTCAGCAGAAGCAGACGAGGGTTCAGATGATCGCTTATGATTTCACCGGCAGGCATGCGGTCGTCGCCGGCGCGGGCGGCGGCATGGGCGAGGCGATCACGCTGGCCCTGCTCGAGGCCGGTGCGTCCGTCACCGCCATCGACGTCAAGGCCCGTCCGGCTTCGCTGGCCTCTTTTGACGACAGGCTCACCTTCGCCCAGGGGGATCTCACCGACGCCGGCTTTGTCGAGCAGGCAATCGGCACGGCCGGCCGCGAGCGCGGCGGCATCGACTATCTGGCCAATGTCGCGGGGGTGCTATGGTTCGGCCGCGACAAGTCGGCCCTCGAAATGGACCTCGACGTATGGGATGAGGTCTTCAACATCAATCTGAAATCCTTCGTGCACACCGCGCGCTCCGTCGTGCCGCATATGCGTGCGGGCGGGCGCGGCGGCGCCATGGTGCATTTCTCGACCATCCAGTGGTATCGCGGCGACGCCAACCCGCAGGACGCCTACCAGGCATCGAAGGCCGGCGTCTGCGCGTTGTCAAAATCACTCGCCATGCAGCTGGCCGGCGAGCGCATCCGCTCCAACGCCATCTGCCCGGGCATGGCGCTCACCCCGCTGCAGGCGCGCTGGGACACCGAGGAAAAGCGCTCGGCCGTGGCCAGCTACGCCCCGCTCGGCCGCATCGGCACGCCGCAGGACATGGCCAATGCCGCGCTGTTCCTGCTCTCGGACGCCGCGAGCTACATCACAGGCATCGAGCTTGCCGTCGATGGCGGCCTGCTCATGCGCATGTAAGTCGTCCCGACCAGGTCCGGTATCCTGCCTCGGCCTCCGGCGGAGGTGGGTAACCGGTCAGAAATCGTCGGGAAAGATGGCCTTGAGATAGAACCGGCATGCCATCTTCGCCATATCGCGTCCGGCGGGGCCGGTGGTTGCGAAAACCTGTCCGGAAATCCACAGCCCGTCGATCAGGGCGTTGAGGCTGCGGGCGACCAGGGCCGGGTCGAGATCGATCCGTCTCAGCTCGGCAAGGGCCGTGATATCGGCTTTCACGATGGCATCGTAGCGGGTCTTCAGCTCGGCGCAGCGCCGGCGATACTCCGGATTGCGCGCCGACTCCGCCCAGAAATCGGTGAAGACGGCGATGCGGCCGGCATTCGACATCTCGCTGTCGAAATCGAGTTCGATCATCCCCAGCAGGCGTGCGGTCGGCGAGTCATATTCGGGCCGGTTCAGACCGCGGTCGTACTCCTCGACCATGTGGTCGAGCGCGGCCAGCGTGATGCCTTCCTTCGATTTGAAATGGAACGACACGACGCCATAACTGCAGCCGGCTTCCTGGGCGATGTCGTTCATCGTGAAGCCGGCCAGGCCCTTGCGGGCGATGACAGTGAGCGCTGCCTCGATCAGCGAGCGGCGGCGCTCCTGCACCTGGTCCTCGCGCGTTGGTGCGCGCCGCTTGTCGGTCCGGTTCTCAGCGTGTGCCGCGGCTTGGTTCATGATCTCTGGTCTTGACCGGGATGTGTCCGGTCTGGATAGCAGCTTCGACGAAGCCGGCACAAGACTTTGCCGCCCGGGGCCGGAGGATCACGCCGTCCGATCTAGACGAGTTCCCCCCGCTCGATTTCGGCCGCCGCCCGCTCTATGCCCTGGCGCAGAATGCCGATCATGTCGTCGATCTGCTCCCTTGTGATGATCAGCGCCGGGGACATCACGCACATATTGCCGAGCGGGCGCACGATCAGCCCGAGTTCGGCGCAATGGGCGTCGATGCGGGCGCCAATCCGCTTGTCGAAATCGGTGACATCCGGCTTCGATCTGTCGACCAGGCATTCGACGCAGCCGACAAGGCCGCTGGCGCGGACATTCGCCACCAGCTTCAGGTCCGACAGGCTGTGAAGGCGCTGGGCGAAATAGCCGGAGATGTCGCGCACATGCTCCAGTATGCCGTCCTTCTCGATCACCGCGATGTTGGCGAGCGCGGCGGCACAGCTCACCGGATGGCCCGAATAGGTGTAGCCGTTCGAATAGTTGCTTCCTCTGGCGTTCTCGCCGCTGACCCTGTCCAGTAGCCGCTCGGAAATGGCAAAGCCGCCCAGCGGCACATAGCCGGAAGTGACGCCCTTGGCGAAGGTGATGATGTCGGGAACGACGCCGAACACTTTCTCCGACGCGAACCATTCGCCGCAGCGGCCGAAGCCGGTGACGACCTCGTCGGAGATGTAGACGATGTCATGCTCCTCGCAGACCGCCTTGAAACGGGCGTGATAGCCCTTGGGCGGGATGATGACGCCACCGGACGCCAGCAACGGCTCGGCCAGGAAGACAGCCACCTTGTCGGCGCCGATACGCGCGATCTCCTGGCGGAATTCGTCGACCAGGAAATCCAGGAACGCGGCCTCGTCCTTGCCGCCGGCAAGGCGGATATTGGGGCTTGAGATGAACGAGATCCTGTCCGAGACGATGTCGAAATTCGGCCAGTTGCCGGCGCGGCCCGAGCAGGCCGCCGTCAGCGTCGTGCTGCCGTGATAGCCCTCGCGACGCACGATGATGTGCTTCTTGTCCGGGCGTCCCAGCACATTGTTGTAGAATTCGACGAAGCGAAGCGCCGAATCCACCGCGGTCGAGCCGCCGGTGGTGAAGAAGACGCGATTGAGATCGCCCGGCGTCAGCGCGGCGATTCGCGCCGCGAGTTCCGCCGACGGCGAATTCGTTGTGTACCATGGCGAGTTATAGGCCAGTTGCAGCGCCTGCTTGGCGATGGCGTCGGCGATCTCATGACGGTTGTAGCCGATCTGCGTGCACCACATGCCGGCCGGGCCGTCGATCAGCCGGCGGCCCTTCGCGCCGATGACATAGATGCCCTCGCCACGGGCCAGCAGCGGACGTGCGGACTGGCCGAGCTTTTCCATGGCCTCGGATGGCGACAGCAGATGCCGTCGCGCGGCCTCTTCCATCTCCGTGGCATTCCATTGCGACCCGACCGCCTTGTTCATGAGGTTTCCTCCCGTCGCGGCGCGCCTTTGGTGCTGGCGCGACCTGTTCTTCTTGCCGAAGAAAAGGTCACAAATTGATTGTCCAGTCAATCAGTTTTCAACGGATGGACAGCTACCCCACCCTAAGCTGCTCTGCACTATGCGGAATGGGCGCGCCCCAGAACCAGCCTCAGGCCGGCGAAAGGGGAGGCAGTTCGAGTAGCGCTTGCGCGGCCGCGACGTCGGTGATCAGCAGCTTGGCGTTGGTCGCGGCGATGCCGGCGCGGATGGCGTGGATCTTGCGCACGCCTCCCGAGGAGATAATGACTTTCGGCACCCTGCTGATATCGGTGGGGTTGATGGCCATGGCGCGATGGTTGACGGGATGGTCGATGACGTTGCCGTCGGCATCGACGAAGTGACAGAGCACGTCGCCGACCGCGCCCGCGTCCTTCAGGCTCTTGGCGTCCGACCAGTTGAGGATGCCGCGGCGGAAGATAGAGGCCTGCGTGCTGACGTCGCCCACGCTGAGCAGCGCGATGTCGACGGCCCTCGCCCGCTCGTAGAGCTGCTTGAGGTCGTCCTGCTTCCACAGCGCGTCGGCCAGTTCGCGGTCGGGGACGAAGACAGGCGCGGTGATCTGGTAGAGCTCCGTCCGGTAGAATTCGGCGAAGCGCCATGCCACGGCGGAAGGGTTGTGCGCTGTGGCGTGGGTCAGGCCGCCGAGCAGCGAGATGACGGTCATGTCGTCGACCTCGCGCCAGATCAGCGACCGCATGCAGACCTGCAGCGTGGCGCCCCAGCCGACGCCGATCGAGAGCCCGTTGGTGACCTGTTCGGAAATGTAGCGCCCGGTGGCATGGCCGACGACGGCCGCGACGCTCTCTTCATCCGGGCTCGAAGCAGGTACCACGATCGCCTCGGTCAGGCCGAGATGCTTTTCCAGGTCGCGCTGCAGGCGGATCAGCGATTCGGCGTGCGAGTTGATGGTGATCTGGACGGTGCCGTCCTCGCGCGTCGCCGCCAGCAGGCGCAACGCCTTGATGCGGCTGATGCCGAGATGCTGGGCGACCTGTTCCTGCGTCAACCCTTCGACATAGTAGAGATAGGCGGCCCTGAGCTTGAGCTCGTCCTGGTCGGACTGGAATTTCGTCCGCCTCTGTTTCTTTTCGGACCCTGTCATGCCGCATCCCCCAAGATGATCCCCATTAGACGATTTGCCGGCGGAGGGAAATCGCGCCGGCGGTTCGCGGGCCGGTTGGCCCTGGGAATCTCGCAAGCTGAAAATAGCCGCGCTGACGCATGTTACAGAATTGTACAATAGTTATCAATATGGCATAAATGTACTAATTGTTAAGGCGCTTTGGCGCGGTCAGAAGGATACACTATGCGCATACTGCTCTCCAATGATGACGGAATCGACGCGCCTGGCCTGGCGATCCTGGAACGGGCGGCGTCGCTGCTGAGCGACGACGTCTGGACCGTGGCGCCCAGCGGCAACCGCAGCGGCTTCGGCCATTCGATCACGTTGCGGCAGGCCTTTGCCGTCGAGCAGGTGTCGGCCCGCCGCTATTCCTGCACCGGAACTCCGGCCGATTGCGTCATAGCCGCGATGCACTGGGTGTTCCGCGACGCCGCGAAACCAGACCTGGTGCTGTCGGGCATCAATGAAGGCCGCAACGTCGCCGAGGATGTCTCCTATTCCGGCACCATGGCGGTGGCGCGCGAAGCGGCGCTCTGCGGCATTGCCGGTGTCGCCTTCTCCATGCCGCGCGACAGCCAGGCCTATGGCGAGGACGATGTCGCGTGGCTGGCCGCACGCATCCAGGCGTTTTGGGACACGCGAAACGAATGGGCGCAGGAAGGACATTGGCTGAGCGTCAACCTGCCGCGCAATGTGCCGGCGCCGATGCGCGCGGCACGCATAGGCCGCGACAAATGCGCGACGCGGGTCGTCATCCATGCCGAGGACGCAAGCAGCGCCCGCATCGAGCCTCTGGCCGACCGCAACTACGCCACCACGCCTGGCGACGAGAACAGCCTGATCGATTCGGGCATCGCCTCGGTCACCTGCCTCAACTGGATGGGACATGGCGCCGTGCCGGCGGGTGCATTGTCGGAAGTCGAAGACGCGCTCGAACAGGCGGTCGCCTAGATCGAGGCGCACCAGATTAGGAACGAAAAAGGGCGCCGGGTTCACCGGCGCCCCCAGCATTTCAAAGCGTTGCGAAATCAGTATTTCGGGTAGACCTCGAGCAGGCAGTCGTCGAGATAGCTGTTGACGAAGCCGGGAATCGTCACCGCGCGGGTCTCGATGCCGCCGTCGTCGTGAAGCTCGTGCTCAAGATAGCCGACCTCGCGATTGCCGCCCATTTCCGGCACCAGTTCCTCGCGTGTCGTGAAGGCGATGGACGAGCACCATTCGAGCTTGACCCCGCCATGGCCGCGCGAGCGCTGCTGGTGCAGGTGTCCGCTGGCGATCATCTTCAACTGATTGTGCTCCATCAGCTCGCGCAAATTCGCGCGGCCGATTGGATCGACGGTCCAGTAGGTCAGTTCGGTGCTGTCGGGGGTGTCGACGTAAAGCGGCTGGTGCGAGAACAGAGCCAGGTGCCGCTCGCCCAACGTCGCCAGCTGTTCCCGGATCCAGTCATATTGCTGCCGCTCGCCATCGAGCCCCGAGCCGACGCGCAGCGAATTGATGCCGAGGAGCCGCCAGTTGCCGCGATCGATCGACCATCTGTCGGCGCCATAGTAGCGCTCGTAGCGGTCAAGCCTGGCCGGGCTGATGGCGCTGCCCATCACGGTTTCGGGCTGCGACAGGCGCGGATTGTCGCCGACATCGTGATTGCCTGGGATATAGCGGATGTCCTTGCCGGCCCGCTGCAGGAACTCGCGGCAGAACGGATAGTCCTCCTCGAAGCGGATGCCGTCGAGCGTGATGTCGCCGGTATGGATGATCAGGTCGTGATCGGCGGCCTTCAGCACATCGATCATGAGTTCGTTGTTCTCGTGAAAGCGGTGCGTTCGCGGCGACAGATGCGTGTCGGATATCTGCATGATTCGGATAGGGGACATGGAACTCTCTTTCGATGTGGTCGTGGATCTGACGCATAGCCGGCTCAGAAGTGTACAATTGTATTGACTTGTAAAAGATAGTTCAATATTCGATTTGAGCGATCAGCGGATCGCCGGCCTGATCGCGCATTTGCTGCGCTGGTTCCAGAGGGATCGGGTGGGGACGGGAATAGGGAGGCGGCCATGTCCGGCATTGAGATCAGGAATCTCAACAAGAGGTGGTCGACCTTCGACGCCGTCAAGGATGTCAACTTCGAGGTCAAGCCGGGCACGCTGACCGTGCTGCTCGGCCCGTCGGGCTGCGGCAAGTCGACGACCTTGCGCCTGATTGCCGGCCTCGACCCCGTCACCTCCGGCCAGATCTTCATCGGCGGCAGGGATGTCACCGGCCAGCCGCCGGCCAAGCGCGGGCTGGCCATGGTGTTCCAGTCCTATGCGCTGTTCCCGCATCTCAGTGTCGCCGAAAACATCGTCTTCGGTCTCAAGGTACGGCGGGTGCCGGCCGGGGAGCGGACGCGCCGCCTGAAGAAGGCAGTCGACATTCTCGGGCTGGGAGCGCTTCTTGACCGCAAGCCTTCCCAGCTTTCGGGTGGTCAGCAGCAGCGCGTCGCCCTCGGTCGCGCGATCGTCGCCGAGGCGTCGGTCTGCCTCATGGACGAGCCGCTCTCCAACCTCGACGCGCAGCTTCGCCACGAGATGCGCAAGGAAATCCGCACCATCCAGCAGGCGCTGGGCATGACCATGGTCTATGTCACCCACGACCAGATCGAGGCGATGAGTCTTGCCGACCAGGTCATCCTCATGCGCGGCGGCCGTATCGAGCAGAAGGCGGATCCTGTCGGCCTGTATCTGCGGCCGGCGACATCTTTCGCGGCGAAATTTATCGGCACACCGCCGATGAACCTGGTTTCCCTGTCGGATGGACCGGCCGGCGCCGTCGTCAAGGGATCGTCCGGCCCAGCGCTGGTCGAGGGCAATGGCGACGGGCTATTGCTGGGGCTGCGGCCCGAGGAAATCAGGATCGAGCAGGACGGCGTCGTGCCCGCGGTCGTCCGCTCCATCGAATACCATGGTGCCGACAGCATCCTCGAATGCAGTGTCGGCGACCAGCTGTTGCAGGTGCGCGTCGAGGGCATCCGGCGTCAGGCGGTCGGCGCCCAGGTGCGGCTGGGCTGGTTACCGGACGCCATGCATGTCTTCGACGACAGCGACGGCAGCCGTGTCGAACGCAGGGTGCTGATCGGCCAGGCCGCCGGCGAGCGCGCCTTGCGCGTCGTGCCCTGACGGCATGCCCGCCGCCCTGCGGCCCGGCTGAAGGCAATCACGAAAACATCGGAAAATCGGAGGAAACGATGCTGAACATCAGTGGTAAATGGATCGGCGCGGCGCTGCTGGGAGCAGGCCTGAGCCTTGGCGTGGCGCAGGCAGCGCCCGTCGAGATCAGCCTCTACTATCCCGTGGCCATCGGCGGCCCGGTGACCAAGATCGTCGACGACCTGATCACCCGGTTCGAGGCTGCCAATCCCGACATCAAGGTCAAGGCGATCTATTCGGGCACCTATTCCGAGACGATCAGCAAGTCGCTGACGGCGTTCAAGGCCGGCCAGCCGCCCGAGCTCGCGGTCATGCTCTCAGCCGATCTCTTCACGCTGATCGACGAGGGCGCCATCGCGCCGATCGACGATTTCGTGAAAAACGACGACGACAAGGCCTGGCTCGCAGGCTTTTCGCCGGTGTTCATGCTCAACAGCAAGAGCGAGGACAAGACCTGGGGCATCCCCTTCCAGCGCGGCACGACCGTGTTCTTCTGGAACAAGGATGCCTTCAAGCAAGCCGGCCTTGATCCGGATGTCGGTCCGAAGAACTGGGACGAGGTGGTCGACTTCGCCACCAAGCTCACCAAGCGCGACGCCGGCGGCAATGTCACCCGATGGGGCATGCAGGTGCCGTCGTCGCTGACATCCTACTGGCTGCTGCAGGGCTATGTCGCGCAGAATGGCGGCACGATCGCCGACATTTCCGGAACCAAGACCTATTTCGATTCTCCGGAGGTCGTCGAAGGGCTCCAGTATTGGGCTGACCTGGCTCTCAAGCACAAGGTGATGAAGCCAGGCGTCATCGAATGGGCGACCAACCCGAAGGACTTCTTCGAGGGCCGCGCCGCCATGATCACCACCACAAGCGGCAACCTGACCAACGTCAAGGCCAACGCGCCATTCCCCTTCGGCGTGCAGATGCTGCCCGAGCACAAGAAGCGCGGCGCCCCGACCAGCGGCGGCAACATCTTCATCTTCAATGGCACCGCGCCCGAAAAGCAGCAGGCGGCCTTCCAGTTCGTGAAGTGGCTGACCTCGGCCGATCAGGCCGCCGAATGGAGCATCAAGACCGGCTATATCGCGCCGCGCGACGATGCCTGGAACACGCCGGCCATGCAGGCCTATGTCAAGGAATTCCCGGGCGCTGCCGTCCCGCACGACCAGATCCCCTACATGGTGCCGGAACTCTCCACGCATGAAAACCAGCGCGTCGCCCGCGTCATCGACGATGGCATCGAGGCCGCGTTGACCGGCTCCAAGACGCCGGCACAGGCGATGAGCGACGCGCAGCAGGAAGCCGACCGCATCCTCAAGCAGTACCGCTGACCGACATGACGGGCGGCGGCGGGAAGCCGATCCGTCGCCCGGCTCCCCATCGCCGACAGGAAAGGCTGTTCCCGTGAACCACGGACGAAATCAGATCACCGCGTGGCTGCTGCTTCTTCCCGCCATCGTCCTGCTGGCGGCGTTCACCCACATTCCGGCGGTGATGACGCTGATCAACAGCTTCTACAACACCCCGCGTGGCGTGCGCCCGGCCAAATTCGTCGGCGTCGATCACTACACCGACATGCTGAGCGACCCGGTGTTCCTGGCCGCGTTGAAGAACAACGCCATCTATGCCATCGGCACGGTCCCCGTGGCGATCGGCCTCGCGATGCTGATGGCGCTCATCGTCAATTCCTCCATTCGCGGCAAGGGCCTGCTGCGCATGTCTTTCTTCCTGCCCACCATCCTGCCGATGATCGCGGTGGCCAATATCTGGCTGTTCTTCTACACGCCCGGCTACGGCCTCATCGACCGTTTCCTCGGCCTGTTCGGCTTTGCCGAACGCAACTGGCTGGGCGATGGCTCGACGGCACTTGGCAGCCTGATGGTGCTGGCCGTCTGGAAGGAAGCCGGCTTCTTCATGATCTTCTACCTGGCGGCGCTGCAGCAGATCAGCCCGTCGCTCGGCGAGGCCGCCGCTCTCGAAGGCGCGGGGCGCTGGTACTTCTTCCGCCGCGTCACCTTCCCGCTGCTGATGCCGACGACGCTTTTCGTGCTGATCAACGCCATCATCAACTCGTTCCGGCTGATCGACCACGTCATCGTCATGACACGCGGCGGCCCCGACAACGCCAGCACGCTGCTGCTCTACTACATCTACCAGACCGCGTTCCGCTTCTGGGACACCGGCTATGCCGCCGCGCTGACCATGGTCCTGCTGGCATTGCTCGCCGCGCTTGCCTTCGTGCAGTTCGGCATTCTCGACCGGAGGGTCCATTACAAATGACCGTCACCGCTCTCCCCCAGCCGATCCAGTCGCGCGAGCACGGTTTCTGGCACGCCATCGAGGTCTTCGGCTGCTATCTGCTCGGCGCGCTCTGGATCCTGCCGCTACTCTATGCTGTCTGGATGGCGTTCCATCCTGCCGAATTCGAGGTGCGCTTCGATTTGACGGCGCCGCTGACGCTGGCCAACTTCATCCAGGCCTGGAACGCGGCGCCCTTCGCCCGCTACTTCCTCAACACCTTCGTGCTGATCACGGTCATCCTGGCCTCGCAATTCGTCATATGCACGCTCGCCGCCTACGCCTTCGCCCGCTACGATTTTCGCGGCAAGACGGTGGTATTCATGCTGGTGCTGATCCAGCTGATGATCATGCCCGAGGTGCTGATGGTCGAGAACTACCGCACCATGGTCAAGCTCGGCCTCGTCGATACCGTGTGGGCGATGGGCCTGCCCTACATGGCCTCGGCCTTCGGCATCTTCCTGCTGCGCCAGGCCTTCCTCACGGTGCCCAAGGAACTGGACGACGCCGCCCGCGTCGAGGGCGCGGGGCCGCTCGGCATCCTGCTCAAGGTCTATGTTCCACTGTCGCGTCCCATCTATGTCGCCTACGGGCTGGTGTCGGTCAGCTATCACTGGAACAACCTGCTGTGGCCGCTGGTGATCACCAACTCTGTCTCGACCCGGCCGCTGACGGTCGGCCTGCAGGTCTTTGCCTCGCCCGACCAGGGCGTGCAATGGAGTATCATCTCGGCCGCCGCGCTGATGACATCGGCGCCGCTGCTGATCGGCTTCCTGCTGTTCCAGCGCCAGTTCGTCCAGAGCTTCATGCGGGCCGGTATCAAATAGCTGGCTCCAACCGGACATCGGGGCCCTTGCGCCCTATGTCTCACGCCTACCGGACCGACAGGACAGGCGGATCGACAGCCGGCTTTCCAAGGGAAAGGTTTTGGCTCGCGGAAGGCCTTGCGAAAGGGTCACAACGCGCGGAATTTTGGACATTAGTCTTGACAGAAATACAGATGTTCAATACCCGTCAAGCAGTTGAACAGCCTGTATTGTGGGAGGAATGATCGCTATGGCTTCCAATGTTTCGTTGACGGGCCTCGCCCGCGATCTCGAGGAACGAGCCAAGTCCGGCAAGCCGATTCGCATCGGCCTCATCGGCTCGGGCGAGATGGGCACGGACATCGTCACCCGCGTCGCCCACATGTCCGGCATCGAGATCGGCGCCATCTCCGAACTCAACCTTCCCGCCGCCAGCAAGGCGGTCGATATCGCCTTCCAGGAAACCGGGCACGCCCGCGAAGTCTCGAATGCGTCCGCGATGACCGCGGCAATGGAGGCCGGCAAGGTCGCCGTCACCAACGACGCCAACCTCGTCATCAACAATGATCTCATAGACGTCGTCATCGATGCCACGGGCGTCCCCGCGGTCGGCGCCGAGATCGGCCTGCGCGCCATGGAGCATGGCAAGCACCTGGTGATGATGAATGTCGAAGCCGACGTCACCATCGGCGCCTATCTCAAGAGCGAGGCGGACCGGCTGGGCGTCACCTATTCGCTGGGCGCGGGCGACGAGCCATCCTCCTGCATGGAACTGATCGAATTCGTCTCGGCGATGGGTCATCCGATCGTCGCCGCCGGCAAGGGCAAGAACAACCCGCTCAATATCGACGCGATTCCCGATGATTATGCCGAGGAAGCCAAGCGCCGGCACATGAACGTGCGCATGCTGGTCGAATTCGTCGATGGTTCCAAGACCATGGTCGAGATGGCGGCGATCGCCAATGCCACCGGCCTGGTGCCCGACAAGGCCGGCATGCATGGCCCGGCGGCGACGCTGGGCGAGCTTTCCAAGGTTCTCGTTCCTCAGAAGGACGGCGGCGTGCTGTCGCGTGTCGGCGTTGTCGACTACACGATCGGCAAGGGCGTCGCGCCCGGCGTCTTCGTCGTCGCCGACATGTCGCATCCGCGCATTTCCGAACGCATGGAGGATCTGAAGATGGGCAAGGGCCCGTACTTCACCTTCCACCGCCCCTATCACCTCACCTCGCTCGAAGTGCCGCTGACCTGCGCCCGCGTCGTGCTCTACGGCAAGGCCGACATGGTGCCGCTGGCCAAGCCCGTGGCCGAAGTCGCGGCCGTCGCCAAGAAGGACATGCAGCCCGGCGAGAAGCTCGATGCGATCGGCGAGTACTGCTACCGCGCCTGGATCATGACGGCGCCGGAAGCGCGTGCCGCCAAGGCCATTCCCTGCGGCCTGCTGCAGGGCGGATCGGTCACCGCGCCGATCAAGAAGGGTGAGCTCATCACCTATGCCAACGCCGCCCCCGCGCCGGGCTCCAAGATTGCCGAGCTGCGCGCGCGCCAGGACAAGCTCGTCTACGGCACTGTGGGAGCCTGATCATGCCCGAAGCCATCAAAGCCGTCGCGGACAGCCGCGCCAACCTGCCTTTTGTCTATCGCCAGTACAGCGCCGAGCAGCTCAGGCAGGTGCTTCACAAGATGTACCTCATCCGCCGCTTCGAAGAGGGCGCGGAAGAGAGCTACATGCGCGGCCTCATCCACGGCACCATGCACCTGTCGATCGGACAGGAAGCCAGCGCCATGGGCATCTGCATGCCGCTCGGCGAGGATGACCAGATCACGTCGACCCATCGCGGCCACGGCCACTGCATCGCCAAGGGCGCCGAGGTCAAGCGCATGTTCGCCGAGTTCTTCGGCAAGACCACCGGCTACTGCAAGGGCCGTGGCGGCTCGATGCACATCGCCGATGTCGCCAAGGGCAATCTCGGCGCCAACGGCATTGTTGGCGGCGGCATTCCGATCGCGGTCGGCGCGGCGCTCTCCTCCAAGATGATGAAGACCGGCAAGGTCGTCGTGTCATTCTTCGGCGACGGCGCCAACAATGAAGGCGCCTTCCACGAAGCGCTGAACATGGCCGCCATCTGGAAACTGCCGGTCATCTTCGTGTGCGAGAACAACGGTTACGGCATGTCGACGTCGACGGCGCGTTCCACCGCGGTCAAGAACATCGCCGACCGCGCCGCCGCCTATTCGATGCCTGGCGTCATCGTCAACGGCAACATCTTCTCGGAAGTCGCCGAGGCATCGCACAAGGCCGTCGAGCGTGCACGCGCCGGAGAGGGCCCGACGCTGATCGAGTCCAAGACCTATCGCCATCGTGGCCACTCCAAGAGCGATCGCAACCGCTATCGCACCAAGGAGGAGATCGAGGACTGGATGTCGAACCGCGACCCGATCACCCTGTTCGAAAACGAGCTGCGCGAGTTCGGCTTCATCGACGACAAGGGCATCGAGGCCGTGCGCGAGGCCGTTGCGAAGGAAATCGCCGACGGTATCGAGTTCGCCAAGAACAGCCCTTCCCCGGATGTCCGCGACACCGGCAATTATGTTTATACGGAGCAGGCGTGATGGACGCGATGGTGCGTGAGCTGAGTTATGCCCAGGCGATCCAGGAAGCCATGGCGGTTGCCATGGAGATGGACGAACGCGTCTTCCTGATGGGCGAGGATATCGGCGTCTATGGCGGCGCCTTCCAGGTCACCGGCGATCTGGTCGAGCGTTTCGGCGCTGACCGGGTGCTGGACACGCCGATTTCGGAACTGGGTGGCGCGGGCGTCGCGGTGGGCGCCGCCGTCACCGGCATGCGGCCGATCTTCGAGTTCCAGTTCTCCGATTTCGCCACGTTGGCCATGGAGCAGATCGTCAACCAGGCGGCAAAGATGCGCTTCATGCTGGGCGGCGAGGTTTCCGTGCCCGTGGTGATGCGTTTCCCGGCCGGTTCCGGCACGGGTGCAGCGGCGCAGCACAGCCAGAGCCTGGAGGCCTGGCTTGGCCATGTTCCCGGCTTGAAGGTCATCCAGCCGGCGACGCCCTACGATGCCAAGGGCATGCTGCTGGCGGCCGTCGCCGATCCCGATCCGGTCATGATCTTCGAGCACAAGCTGCTCTACAAGATGAAGGGCCCGGTTCCCGAGGGCTACTACACGGTCCCGATCGGCAAGGCCGACATCCGCCGCGAGGGCCGCGACCTGACCATCGTCGCCACCTCGATCATGGTGCACAAGGCCCTTGAGGCCGCCGCGATCCTGGAGGCCGAGGGCATCGACATCGAAGTCGTCGATCTCCGTACCATCAGGCCGATGGACAAGCAGACGGTCATCGACAGCGTCAAGAAGACGTCGCGGCTGATGTGCGTCTACGAGGCGGTCAAGACGCTGGGCATCGGCGCCGAGGTCAGCGCGATGATCGCCGAGAGCGACGCATTCGACTATCTGGATGCGCCGATCGTCAGGCTTGGCGGCGCGGAAACCCCGATCCCCTACAATCCCGAACTGGAAAAGGCCTCTGTGCCGCAGGTTCCCGACATCATCACCGCCGCGCGCGACCTCGTGAAGGGGGTTCGCTGATCCATGCCGACCGAAGTCATTCTTCCCAAGGTCGACATGGACATGGCGACCGGACAGATCTCGCGCTGGTTCGCGGCCGAGGGCGCGACGGTCAAGAAGGGCGATGTCCTCTTCGAGATCGAAACCGACAAGGCCGCGATGGAGATCGACGCCCCGGCCAGCGGCATACTGCGCGATGTCACCGGCAAGGAAGGCGTCGACATCGCGGTCGGCGCGCCCGTGGCCTGGATCTATGCCGAAGGCGAGGCCTATGAGGCTGGCGCCACCCCGGCAAGGGCCGAAGCGGCGGAACCGGTGTCGGAAACTTTCACCGCGGACGTTCCGCCGCCCCCCGCCGTCGATGGCGCGACGCCGGCACCTGTAGGCCACGATGCCGGCATCGGTCGTGCTACGCCGCTGGCACGTCGTCTGGCGCGTGAGGCCGGCCTTGCGCTGGCCGCCATATCCGGCACTGGCCCGCACGGCCGCGTGGTCAAGGCCGACGTCGACGCGGCGATTGCCGGTGGTGGCGCCAAGGCTGCTCCCGAAGCCAAGGCCGTGCCTGCCGCTGCTCCGGCTTCCGCCGCCACGGCCAGCGCGCCGGCGGCCAAGCCGGTGTCCGACGATCAGGTGCTGAAGCTGTTCCAGGATGGCTCCTACGACCTGATCCCGCATGACAACATGCGCAGGACCATCGCGCGCCGCCTTGTCGAAGCCAAATCCACGATCCCGCATTTCTACCTGACGCTCGATTGCGAAATCGATGCGCTGCTGGCGCTGCGCACGCAGCTCAATGCGGCCGCGCCGGTCAAGAAGACCGACAAGGGCGAGGCTCCCGCCTACAAGCTGTCGGTCAATGACATGATCATCAAGGCGATGGCCATGGCCTTGAAGGCGGTGCCGGATGCCAATGCGTCGTGGACCGAGAGTGCCATGGTCAAGCACAAGCATGTCGATGTCGGCGTGGCCGTGTCGATCCCCGGAGGCCTGATCACGCCGATCGTGCGCCATGCGGAAGAGAAGACGCTGTCGGTCATCTCCAACGAGGTCAAGGATCTGGCGAGCCGTGCCCGCAGCCGCAAGCTTAAGCCGGAAGAATACCAGGGCGGCACCACCGCGGTGTCCAACCTCGGCATGTTCGGCATCAAGGACTTCGCCGCCGTCATCAACCCGCCGCATGCGACGATCCTCGCGGTGGGCGCCGGCGAGCAGCGTGCTGTGGTGAAGAACGGCGAGATCAAGGTCGCGACCGTGATGTCGGTGACGTTGTCGACCGACCATCGTGCCGTCGACGGGGCGCTCGGCGCCGAACTGCTCGTCGCCTTCAAGCGGCTGATCGAAAACCCGATGGGCATGCTTATATAGCCTATCGTCGGTGTCGATCACCAAGCATGCGCGAGCAGGGGAATTCCCATGGCTGAGAACTACGACGTCATCATCATCGGTTCGGGCCCCGGCGGCTATGTCGCCGCCGTGCGCGCCGCGCAGCTTGGCTTCAGGACGGCGATCGTCGAGCGCGAGCATCTCGGCGGCATCTGCCTCAACTGGGGATGCATTCCGACCAAGGCCCTGCTGCGTTCGGCCGAGATCATGCACTATTCGGATCACCTCAAGGACTATGGCCTGAAGCTCGACGGCAAGGTCAGCGTCGACACGGCGGCCGTGGTCGACCGCTCGCGGAAAGTGTCGCTGCGTCTCAACAATGGCGTCGGCTTCCTGATGAAGAAGAACAAGGTCGACGTCATCTGGGGCGAGGCGAAGCTCACCAAGCCCAATGAGATCGTCGTTGCGAAGACGGCCAAGAAGCCGATAGAGCCGCAGCCGCCCGTGCCGAAGGGCGTCAAGGGCGAGGGAACCTATACCGCCAAGCACGTCATCATCGCCACCGGCGCCCGGCCGCGCGCGCTGCCCGGCATCGAGCCGGACGGCAAGCTGATCTGGACCTATTTCGAGGCGATGGTGCCACCGGAAATGCCGAAGTCGCTATTGGTGATGGGGTCCGGCGCCATCGGCATCGAATTCGCCTCCTTTTACCGCACCATGGGCGTCGACGTGACCGTGGTCGAGCTGCTGCCGGCGGTCATGCCGGTCGAGGATGCCGAAGTCTCGAAATTCGCGCAGAAGCAGTTCGAGAAGCAGGGGATGAAGATCATCCTCGAAGCCAAGGTGACCAAGGTCGAGAAGTCGGCCAATTCGATCACAGCACATGTCCAGATGAAGGACGGCAAGGTCGAGAAAATCACCGCCGATCGGATGATTTCGGCCGTCGGCGTGCAGGGCAACATCGAGAATCTCGGCCTTGAAGCGCTCGGCGTAAAGACCGATCGCGGCTGCGTGGTTGTTGACGGCTATGGCAAGACCAATGTTGCCGGTGTTTATGCCATCGGCGATGTCGCCGGCCCGCCCATGCTGGCGCACAAGGCGGAACACGAGGGTGTGGTTTGCGTCGAAAAGATCGCCAATTTCCCGGGCGTGCATGCCATCGACAAGCTCAAGATCCCCGGCTGCACCTACTGCAATCCTCAAGTCGCGTCCGTCGGCCTGACGGAAGCCAAGGCCTTGGCCGAGGGCAGGGAGATCCGTGTCGGCCGCTTCCCCTTCGCCGCCAACGGCAAGGCGATCGCGCTGGGCGAGGATCAGGGCTTCATCAAGACCATCTTCGACAAGAAGACCGGGCAGTTGCTGGGCGCGCATATGGTGGGCGCCGAAGTGACGGAACTGATCCAGGGCTTCGTCGTGGCAATGAACCTCGAGACCACCGAGGAAGAGTTGATGCACACCATCTTCCCGCATCCGACGCTGTCGGAGATGATGAAGGAAAGCGTGCTCGACGCTTATGGCCGCGCGCTGAACGCGTAGGCCAGGGTGTAGCCGGGACGGCTCGGATCGCTGCCGCCGGATCCGGGTGCCGACCTCGCGGCACCCGCGCAATCACGCGAAAAGCTACGCCGGAATGCCGATTTCGGCCAGTTGCAGGCTGACCTCCTGCCAGTCCGAACAGATGACGGACGCACCCGCGGCCGTCAATCGCGCCGCGTGCTCAGGATAGGTATGTCCGCCGCCCGTGTAGCCGATCGCCATCATGCCGGCGGCAACCGCGCCCTGGATGCCGAAGGGCGAATCCTCGATCACCACGCAATTGGCGGGATCGGCGCCCATTTTCGCGGCGGCGAACAGGAAGATATCCGGAGCCGGCTTGCCGTTCTTGACCATGGACGAACTGTAGATCGCGTCGCCGAAGAATTCAGCCAGTCCGGTCACCGACAGGCTGTGGTTTATGCGCTCGACGGAAGACGACGAGGCAACGCAGCGGTCGCCCTTGAGCGCCTTCAGGAAGGCGGTGATTCCCGGCGTCGGCTTCAACTCTTCTGAAAACAAGATCTTGGTCTCGGCCCAGATGTCGCCGTCGGCCGCCGCCGGAAACTGGTGGCCGGTCAGCTCCTTGATCCGCACGATGATGTCCGACTGCTTCATGCCGACGCACTGTGCGATGATGCCTCCATGGACGCCGCTCATGCCGTGCTTCTCATAAACGCGCTCGTAGGCCTTGGCGGCCAGCGGCTCGCTATCGACGAGAACGCCGTCGCAATCGAAAATGATAAGCTTTGAACGCGGCACGCGCTTCTCCCGAACGTCAATAGAATTCGCACATCGCTATCGATAAAAAGTCAAATGTTCAATAGCAGGCAAGCCCCGGTATCCCTGGCAAGGCCGCGAACGTTCACATCAGAGCTGGCGGATGGCGTCGCTCGGACGCCGTGACCCCAGTGCGCGCTGCATGGCCTGTCGGGACTGCGCATGGTCGGGCGTGATCCAGTTCGGTTCGGCGCCGAGGAAGCGGTCGAGGAAGGCCACCGCATAGGCCGGCATCTCCATCACGTTCTCGCGATAGGACCACCACGTGCGCAGGTCGTCAGCGCATTTGTCGATGCTGGGCGCACTGCCGAATTCCTGCTGATAGACGGCCGAAATCGCCGATACGCAATAATTGGTGTACAGAAATCCTTCGGGCCAGAAGCGGACGATCTCCAGCGTCTTGGCGTTCGCCTCCGTTTCGGTCAGCTCCGTGAGGCCCGATATCTCCTTGGCCGGCGCCTGCCGGATCAGTTCCCGCAGCACCAGTCCGGCGGCAAAGACGATGAAGTCGGCGCGGTCGATCTCGGCGAAGCGCTTTTGCGCTTCCATGATCTCGATCCAGTCAAGAAACGCCCTGGTGAGCTTCGTCTCATCGATCTCGTAGCGCACGCCGAACGTGTCCGAGACCACCTTGGCGCTGCTGCGGAAGGTAGCGCGAAACCAGCGCAACTGCCGCAACCGATGGCCCAGGTCGGGCATCAGGGCCAGTTCATCCTTGAATGGCAGATCCATTTCGCAATCCATCCTGTTTCGGCCAAAGCCAGGGTTGCGACCCTAGCATGCCTGCGCGAGCGCCGAAATCGCTCCGCGCTCCTGTGAATGACCTACAGAACGATTTATCATACATATTGACATTCGCGGAAACAAATGTTCTCACTTTGACGTTGGCTCGCAGTGCTGCAAACTGCGAGTCGACGGAGGCTTCGGGAGGAAACCGAAATGGCGATTTGGCAGTGGGGACTGCTTCTGCTTGTTATTGTCTGGGCGCTTCAGTCGCTCGGCGTCTGGCTGCAGATGCGACACTATTCCGATGTCTTCAAGGGCGTCACGGATCAGTACAAGGATGGATTTGTCGGCGCCGGCAATTTTCGCGGGCGGTTCGCCAAGGGCACCATAGTCCTGGTTGTGGTGACCCCCGACCTGGTCGTGCGTCGCCTGATGGTGATGACCGGCCGTTCGGTGTTCACCAAATTCAAGCGACATGAAGAATTCGAGGGCGTTCCCCTCGATCGACTCCGGTCCAACCCTGCGATCATGGGGGAGGGGGAACCCGGTGTGGCCGAGGCCGTGAAACGCGCGATCGAACAGATCGACAAGACACGGTCGGAGCCGGGGAAGAAGCCGGGCTTGTCCGGCTTGAATATGGCAAGGGCATAGAGGACGCCGCGCGCCGACTGGGATCAACCGGCAGGCGCGGCAATAAGGAGGAGAAATGTCTGTATTTTCGTTGTTGGCGCAGCATGCTGACATGGCCGTGCACAATCTGCATGTCGCGGGTGCCATGGTTTCGGATGCTGCTTTGCATGGCAAGCTCGCTGTCGAGCATGCCTCCGACCATCTCGTGGTTCTGGCGCAGGCGCAGACCGATAGCGCGCCGGTCACCGCCGATCAGCTGAAGGAACAGCTGAAAAACGTGCAGCAGGAAGAGCAGCTTGGCTGGCTCACGGCCATAGGCAAGCACTTCATCGGCATCTTCCAGAAAGGCGGCGAGGTTTTTGCCGGCTTTGTCACCGGCATCATCCCGACACTGGTCGTGCTGATGACGGCTTTCTACGCCGTGACCGAACTGGTCGGGGAAGAGCGTGTCCACGGTCTGGCGCGTGGCGCCGGCCGCATCGCGCTGACCCGCTATACGGTGCTGCCGCTGCTGGCGGTGTTCTTCCTCACCAACCCGATGGCCTACACCTTCGGCTCGTTCCTGGAAGAAAAGCACAAGCCCGCCTTCTACGACGCGGCCGTGTCCTACGTGCATCCGCCGCTCGGCCTTTTCCCGCACATCAACCCTGGCGAATATTTCGTCTGGGGCGGCATGCTCGTGGCCTTGCTCGACCTTGAGAAGCGGGGCGTCATCGCTGTCGGATACCACGTCAAGGTGGCGATCTGGTACGCGATCGTCGGCCTCGTCGTCATCCTGCTCAAGGGCATGCTGACCGAGCGCATCACCGCAATCATGGCACGCCGCCAGGGCGTCGAGCTGTAAGGGCGGGGAGGACATCATGGCCAAGATATACAAAGCCGTAAAGATTTCCCGGGGCAACACCGGCTGGGGTGGCCCGCTCGTGATCGAGCCGACCGCGCAGCGCAACAAGGTGGTTTCCGTGACGGGCGGGGGTATTCATCCGATCGCCGCGCAGATCGCCGAAATGACCGGCGCCGAAGCTGTTGACGGTTTCCGGGCGCCGCCGATCGAAAGCGAGATGGCGGTTGTCGTCGTCGATTGCGGCGGCACCGCCAGATGCGGCGTCTATCCGCGCAAGCGTATCCCGACCGTCAATCTGACGCCGGTCGGACAGTCTGGGCCGCTCGCCCAGTTCATCACGGAGGATATCTACGTTTCGGGTGTGAAGCCGGCCAACATCACCATGGCGGACGGATCCGAAGCGGCCACCACTGCCGGGGGAGCAGCATCGATGAGTTCAAGCAACAGCAATGCGCCTGCGGCGCCGGCACCGCTGCCGAGCGAAGGCGGCCTGATCGGCTTCATCAGCACGATAGGTCGCGCCATGGGTCGTATCGTCGGCATCTTCTTCAATGCCGGTCGCCGCACCATCGATCAGGTCATTCGCAATGTGCTGCCGTTCATGGCCTTCGTGACCATGCTCATCGGCCTGATCCTCTATACCGGCATCGGTGATATCCTGGCGCAGCCGATGGGTCCGCTGGCCAACAACATCGTCGGCCTGCTGGTCATCTCCGCCATCTGCGGTCTGCCGTTCCTGTCGCCCATCCTCGGGCCAGGCGCTGTCATCGCCCAGGTCATCGGCGTTGCCATCATCGGCCCGCAGATCGCCAACGGCACGATATCGCCCGCAATGGCCCTGCCGGCGCTGTTTGCCTACAACACCCAGGTGGGCTGCGACTTCGTGCCGGTTGGTCTCGCGCTCGGCGAAGCCAAGCCGAAGACCATCGAGATCGGTGTTCCGGCGGTGCTTATCAGCCGCCAGATCATGGGCCCCGTATCCGTGCTCATCGCATGGGTCGTCAGCCTGTTCGTTTTCTAGGGTAACAAGAATGAGGTTCGCCATATGACGGTTCTGTTGAGAACACGGGTCACTGCCATCGGGCCCGAAGTGGCGGATCTCGCCGAAGGGGGCGTTGTCATCCTGTTCGCGGATGGCTCGCCGCCCGAGCTTGCCGAGGTTTCCGTGCTCCACAAGACGGAGCACGGGCCAAGCGACGACGCGCCCGCCAGGGGCGCGTCGATCAGCCTTGGCGATGTTTCCGCTGTTATTACAGCCGTAGGCTCCAGCGCCTGGAGCAAGGTCCTCGAGATGGGCCACGTCGTCATCTCGTTCAATGGCGCCACCGAGGCCGAGAGGCCGGGCGAGATCTGCGCGGCGCAAGTCGACACGCAAGCGCTCGTGGCCGCCCTGAAGACGGGCGCGATCATCACCATCGCCGCCTAACGAATTCGCGCTGCCGCCATGTTGTGACGGCGCCAAGAAAAGCAGAGTATTTGCCATGGAACGCTCGACCATCGTCAGAGTGCATGAAGGTTTGCACGCCCGTCCCGCCACCCGCTTCGTCAAGCTGGCGAAGGGTTTCGAATCCGATGTCGAGATCATCAAGGACGGCAAGGCCGTCAGCGCCAAGAGCTCCGTCAAGCTGATGCTTCTGGGCGTCAAGGAAAACCAGGAAGTTGTGGTTCGCGCGACCGGCGCCGACGCCATCGAAGCCGTGGAAGCGCTGATCGGCTATCTCGAGAATCCCAAGGCGGGTCTCGACGATGAGGGCGAGACGCAGAGCCCGGCGAGCGGTGCTGCGGAAGCAGTGACGACCGCGCCCGAGTCGTTGAAAACAGAGCCTGCCGGCGCCGGCAGCCTGCGCGGCGTGGCTGCCAGCGAAGGCGTGGCCATCGGCCCGGCCTTCGCGCATTTCCCGCCACAGATCACCGCGCAGGCCCACACGCTCAAGGCCGACGAGATCGACGGTGAGATCGAGCGCTTCCGCGCCGCCGTTTCTGCCGTCCAGGCACGGATGGACCGCGCGCTGGCGCAGGACAGCCTGTCGGCCGGCGATCGCGGCATCATCGCGGCGCTCAGGGATATCGCCGCCGACGACACCTTGACCGGCGAGGCCGAGAAACAAATCAAGGGCGGTACCGATGCGGTGTCGGCCGTCGTTACCGCCGCCGCCACCATCGCCAGCGATTTCAGCGCGGTCGACGACCATTATCTCAACGCGCGGGCCGACGACGTGCAGGCTGTCGGGCGCCAGCTGTGCCTGGCGCTGCTCGGGCAGGACGACGTCAGCCTCGAAAATATCCCTGAAGGCGCGATCCTCATCGCCGACGACATCGGCGCCTGGGATCTGGCGCGTGCGCCGCTCAAGCGCATTGGCGGCGTGGTCTGCGGCCATGGCGGCGCCACCTCGCATATAGCCATCATCGCCCGCTCGCACGGCATACCGGCTGTGCTAGGCCTAGGCGACAAGATCAACGCGCTGCGCACGGCCCGCCAGGTGGCCCTCGACGGCAATTCCGGAGCTGTGATCATCGATCCCGACGCGGCCACGTCAGCCGATTTCGCCGAGCGGGTCGAGGCCGCCGCCAGGGAGCGCGCCGGGCTGACCGTGTTCAAGGGCGTCACGCCCAAGCGTTCGGACGGCACGGTCATCGAGGTCGCCGCCAACATCGGCTCGCTCGAGGAGATCGAGGCGGCACTCGACGCCGGCGCCATGGGCATAGGCCTGTTCCGCACCGAATTGCTGTTCATGCGCCACATGCATCTGCCCTCGGAGGACATGCAGGCCGAAACCTATTCGGCGCTGGCCAAGGCCTTCGCCCGGCATCCGGTCATCGTGCGCACGCTCGACATTGGCGGCGACAAGCCGATAGCCGGCATCGAATTTCCCGAGGAGGAGAACCCCTTTCTCGGCTGGCGCGGCATCCGCATGTGCCTCGACCGGCCCGACATCTTCAAGCGCCAGCTGCGCGCGCTGCTGCGCGCCGCCGTGCACGGCAACATCAAGGTGATGCTGCCAATGGTCTCCGACATCGGCGAGGTCCGGCAGACCCGCGTTCTCGTCGATGAATGCGCGGCCGAGCTTAAGGCCGAAGGCGTTGCGCATGCCATGTTCGACCTCGGCGTCATGATCGAAACGCCGGCCGCCGTGCTGATCGCGCCGGCGCTGGCGAAGGAGGTGTCGTTCTTCTCCATCGGCACCAATGACCTGACCCAGTACATCATGGCCGCCGACCGGCTGAACCCCACCGTTGCAAAACTCAACGACGTCACCAATCCGGCCGTCATGTCCGCCATCGAACTCACGGCGCGCGCTGGTGTCGCGGCCGGCATCATGGTCGGCATGTGCGGCGAGGCGGCGGGCCGGCCCGACCTGATCCCGATCTTCGTCAAGATGGGTCTGACCGAGCTCTCGATGAGCCCGGCCTCGATCCAGCGCGCCAAGAAGACGATATCGGCAATGGAAGCTTCAGCCTGACGATTATGGCAGGTGGGCGAGCAGCGCGGCGAAAACCCCCGTCAGCTCGCTCATCGGGTCCGCCTTGGCGAACGCCTGCAGGATCCGGTCATGGCGGACATTCGTCGCCAGCACCGCGATCTCCAGCATGTCGGGCTCCGACGAACCGTCCGTGGCGACGGTTGCCAGGCCGCAGGCCAGCGCCAGGGGCGCCAGACACCGTATGTCGAGGGCGATGCCATGCACGCCGGCAGGCATGTCCACCGGTGCCTCGCTGAAGCGGATCGGCCGCTGGCTGAGAAATTCCAGCAGCAATGCCGCGGTGGCGGCGGCGACCGGCGCAAGCTGTTCGGCTGGATTGCTGCCGGCCAGGGCGGCAAGCAGGTCGGCATGGCGCTTGCGCATCGCCGCGTGGACGGCGGCGAAATTCGCCTCGTGGATGCGGACGTCGGAAACCTTCAATTCGCCAAGCACCGTCTTTGCCAGATAATACATGTCGCGCCGGAACAGGCGCTCGCCGCCAAGCGGATCCTTGTCGCCGGCGGGGAAATAGCTGCGCAGGCTCTTCACCGTCGTGCCATCGACCTTGGCCGGGCGCTCATGCGGCACCAGTGATTCGGCCAGCGACAAAGCATCGTCGACGGCGCTCGCGGCATGGCTGAGCAGACCCTCTATGCCCTTGCCCGGAAAGGGCGGCAAATGGCTGGTGGCCTCTCGCAAGGCATCGCCCGCGCCGTCATGGCGGTTCTGGCGGATCGCGTCGCGCACCTCGCGCAGCCGGTCCTTCAGGTTGACGCGGACATCTTCGGATATTTGTCGCAGCATCGGGATCGCCTCAAATTGTCTGCCGGGTGCGGCCTTGGTGGCTGCCGTTAACCCTACATTGTTCCTATCGATTGGTCGATCAATAGGCGATACTAGACGCACATGCAGAATCGGTGACAGGCGCTGGCCTGGCGCCGCAGGGGGGAGGAACGGAAGTGGGAAGGCGGCGACAGAGCGAAACCGAAGGCGTGGCCGTGGCAGCCGAGCATCCCGTGAGCGAGAACCGCACCGACCGCCTGAGAATCCGTGCCGCCTGGATGTATTTCGTCGAGCAGATGACACAGAACGAGATCGCCGATGTGCTGGGCGTCGGCCGCGTCACCATCGTGCGCATGCTGGCTGAAGCTCGCTCGCGCAACGAGGTGAAGATCAGCATCGAGAGCGAACTGTCCGAGATCGTCAGGCTGGAACGCGGGTTGGAAAAGACTTTCGGCCTGCAGCAGGCGCTGGTGGCGCCGCTTTCGGCTCCCAATGCCGACCCGATCCCGGCCATCGCCGCCAAGACCGGGAGTTTCCTGTCCGACATGATGAAATCCGGCATGCGCGTCGGCGTCGGCTGGGGCCGGACGCTGTTCGCCAGCCTGCCCTTCATCAGCGCCAAATCGCTCACCGACTTCAAGGTCATTTCGCTGCTGGGCGGTGTCGGCGTCGTGCGGCGATACAACCCGGCCGAGTTCTCCTGGCGCTTCGCCCAGATATTCCAGGGCGACGGCTATCTGATCCCGACGCCGGCTGTCGTCGACAGTGTCGAGACCAAGATCGCGCTGGTCGAGCGCTGCGGCCTGCAGGAGGTTTTCGAAATGGCCAACGTGCTCGACGCCGTCCTGCTGAGCGTCGGCGGCATCGCTTCCGCCACGACCTTCTCTCGCGGCGGCTTTCTCAAGGAAGCGGACCGGGAGACCCTGCTCGCGCGCGGCGCCGTCGGCGACCTTCTGTTCCACTTCTTCGACCGCAATGGCGATCTCGTCGACCATCCCATCAACAGCCTGGTCATGTCCGTGGATGTCGACCGGCTGCGCAAGGCGCCGGTCCGCATCCTGACCTCTGGCGGCCCCGAGAAGATCGAAGCGCTGCTCGGCGCCATGCACCTCATCGCGCCGACCATCCTGATCACCGACGAGGACAGCGCCCGGCGCATGCTGGAGGCGCACGGCGCGCGGCCTGCCTCCTGAGGCTGCCAGCGCCCGTGGTGCAACGGACCGCGTCCCGCACGACGGACGTCGTCAGGCTTCTGGCCCGAGGCGAATGTAAATGCCGCTATGGACTTGTCGAGCGCGCCTTCGAGGCGACATCGACCCACCAGCGATTGACGACTTCGGGGCTTGTGAGCTGGGTATGCGCCGATGCCTCGAGCCGCGCTCCGCGATACTCGCTTGCGGTCGTGCCGAACCGCTGACGGAAGGCGCGGCTGAAATGAGCTTCGCTGTTGAAACCGAGGTCCAACGCGATCCGAGACAATTTGCGCGTTTCCAGAGGATCACTCAAGGCTGCCCGCACCGCGATGAGCCGGCGCTCCTGAACGTAGCGCATGATGCCGCCGTGAGGGGCGAAAACCCTGTAAAGCGTAGCCCGCGACATGCCAAGCTTTTCCGCCAGGAAATCCGGCGACAGTTTGCCGATGGCAAGATTGTCGCGAATTGCCGTTTGCGCCAGCGACAGCAAATCATCGTCGGCGTCTCGAGCATTTCGCGATGTGTAGTCCGATTGGCCGAACAAGCGCCTGAGAAAATCCGCAGTATCGGACACAGTGCTCGCCACCTCGTCCTCTGAAATCTGTGTGCTGCGCTCCTGAAGCGACCGGATGTGTGCGGCGAGGAGTTCGTTGCGGTGTGGGTCCAGCCGCGGTTTTAGCGTGCCCGGCGCCATATCGGGCAACATCGTGCGGGGGACGACAAGCGACAATGTGTTGGAGGCGAACGCCCGCGTCCTGACCTCATGGGCAAGGTCGATGACGGCTACCTTTCCGGAACCGATCGAAGCCTGCTCTCCGGAGATCAGACCATTGAAGCCGCCGCTCATATAGAGGTGCAGCAGAATGTGGTCAGGGGTGGCGCCGATTCGTGCCGCGTCGCGCACGAACATCTGCGGTCCGAACGCCACCTTGGCGATGATCATGTCGCCTAGGATAGCTCCGTTGGCGGACCCGGTGGGCAGGATCTTGCTTCGAGTCCAAGGCCGTGGCTCGAACAGGGGAGACAACACCGCGCTCCACGTCGCGAAGGCCGTATCTGCATCCAACCCAGTCGTTACATAATAGAGTCTAGGTATGGCCATGCCTGGAGATATTCTTCTTCATCTATGCTCGGGCCACAAAAGACAGTGGCGAAATGCAGTTCGAAATACCAATCCGCTGAAATTGCAAGGGCACCTATCGATTTAACGCATCTGGTTGCTCTCCGTTCCGACACGCCAAGCTAAGCAAATGTTCGATATTCCGCGAAATAATTGATCGAGCGTCTCAAAGCGACGCTTTTGCAAAAAGGGGGCTTTTCCGGCTGCTGACATCGACGCCGAACTCATGTTTCAACCGCCTGAGATTGGGGATCTCGCCGCAATTGCGGCGTGTGCTTGGGTGGGTAAATTGCATATTCTTTCTGACGTGGTCGCTTCCGGCTCGCGTGTTGCGAAGGTGTCTTCTCATCCGTCGACAGGTGGCGGCTCTCAAGGGCGATCCATCCTCACGGCGGGTCGCGCCAAGGTGGTTGCAAATCGAGCCTGGCGTCAAGGCCTGCTCGTCTGCACCGCGCTTGTCGGTGTGGTAGTGATGGCAAACGACGCCTTGGCGCAATCAGCCGGCGGTCGCGGCGGCAATGGAAATGCCGGCAGCCAGGGCGGAGCGGGCCAGACCTTCGGGGTTCCCGGCAATGCTGGCCAAAGCGATCCGCAATTTTACCCGGCAGCCGGCGGCGGCGGCGGCGCGGCGGCGGCCGGCGGCATGGGCGGCTCCAGCGGCGGCTCTACGGGCGGTGACGGCGGCGCGGCCGGCGCGAACGGCGATATCGCCACTCCCCTTGGCGGGAATGGCGGCAATGGCGGCAACACCAGTTATGGCGGTGGTGGCGGCGGTGGCGGCGGCGGCAACGGCGTTGTTCTCACGTCGACCGGCGCTCAGTTGCTATCGGCCACCGGCGGCAATGGCGGCGCGGGCGGCACCGCGGAGATCGGCGCCGCGGGCGGCGGCGGTTCGGGCGGCTACGGTATCGGTTCGACCGTCGGCACGTCGTTCCTGAACATATTGGGCACGGTGAAAGGCGGCGATGGCGGTGCCGGCGGCAACGGCGTCGGCGAGCCAAGCAGTGGCGGCTCAAGCGGCGGCGGCGGCGATGGCGGCGGTGGCATCTATTTCGGATCGGCCGGCTCGAGGCTCAATCTGGTCGCCGGCTCGGTGACGGGTGGCAACGGCGGCGCTGGCGGCATTGGCGGTCGTGGCAATGGCGTGTCTGGGCGTGGCGGCAACGGCATCGATTTCATTGGTGCCGGCGATAATGTGGTCAGCACACTGGCGGGCACCACGATCCAGGGCGGTAATGGCGGAGCGGGCGCGGCCGGTGGCGCCGGCATCGTCGGCAACGGCGTTGCCGTCACCAACCTCGGCACGATCTCCGGTGGCTTGTCGAATCTGGGCGCTCCGGGCGCCGTTCGGGCCGACGCGATCACGTTCACCGGCGGCAGCAACAGCCTGACGCTCGGCAATACCAGCGCGACCGGAACGATCATCGGCGGCATCGGTGTTACCGGGACACTCACCATCGATCCAGGCACGGCAGCCGGCGGAAGCGTCACGCTCGGCAACATCATCCATGATGCCACGGCGGCGGGCGGCATCATCAAGTCCGGCGCCGGCACGCTGGTGCTGACGGGCGCGAACACCTACACTGGCGGCACCACCTTCGCGGCCGGGGTTTTGAACGCAGGAAGCGCCGGCGCGCTTGGCACATCAGGCGCGCTCAGCTTCACCGGCGGCACGCTGCAATACAGCGCCTCGAACCAGGCCGACTATTCGAGCCGGCTTTCGACCGCCGACGGCCAGAAAGTCAGGGTCGACACCAATGGCCAGAACGTCACCTGGGCGTCGGACCTGACGTCGTCCGGCGGCAGCCTAACCAAGTCCGGCGCCGGCACGCTGACCCTCACCGGCAACAACGATCTAAGCGGCGGCGTCACATTCGCGGCCGGGACGATCAACCTTGGCAGCGCAGGGGCGTTGGGAAGCACCGGCACACTCACATTCAGCAACTCTAGCGGAATCAAGCTGCAATACAGCGCCAACAATCAAGCCGACATTTCGAGCCGGATTTCGACCGCCGCGAACCAGTATATCGGCATCGATACCAATGGGCAGAACGTCACCTTCGCCACCGGATTGGCCGCGACCAGCACCACGCTGGCAAAATTTGGCGCTGGGACGCTCATATTGACCGCCGCCAATGCGACGCGTCTGCGCATCGACGGCGGCTCGGTCGTGTTGACCGGCGACGGAAGCATCGCCCGCGACGTGTATTTCACGGGCGGTGGCCTGTCGTCCGTGCTGGACATTTCGCAGACAAATTCCGGAGCAACGATCGGCGGTCTTTCTCGCCTCGGCGTGCCCGGCACGGCTTCCGGAACCATCAAGCTCGGCAGCAAGACACTGACGATCGACGGCAACGGTCTGTTGAGTCCCTTTGTCGGAGTGATCGAAGGAACCGGGGGCGTCACGATAGCTGGCGGATATCTGAATCTCGGGGGGACGAGCACCTATACCGGCGCGACAACCGTAGAGAACGGTGATCTGATACTTTACTCCGACAGCGCCATCGCCGCCTCGAGTGAGCTTAATCTCACTGGCGAGGGGAGTGTGGAGTTCAGTACCACGACCGGCACAATACAGACCTTGCGCGGCGTTGCCTCCGGCATGGTGTACATAGACGACACACTCAAGATCACGAACGGGTCGACGTCCTATGCAGGCGTACTCGCCGACTCCTTCTATCCCGCCGGCCTCATAATAGCCGGAGGCCATCAGACACTCGACGGCATCAACACCTACACCGGCACCACGACCATCGAAGACGGCGGCACGCTGACGGTCAACGGCTCGATCGCGTCGTCCTCGCTGACGACCGTCGAGACAGGCGGCACGCTGGGCGGCACCGGCACGGTTGGCAACGTCGCCGTCGATGGCGGCACACTGGCGCCGGGCAATTCATCCGGCACGCTGACGGTGCAGGGCGACCTGTCGATGACATCGGCCTCCGCCTATCTCGTGGATGTGTCACCGGCCAGCGCGGCCCGCGTCGACGTCACCGGCACGGCCACGCTCAATGGCGCGACATTGCGGACATCCTACGCGCCGGGCAGCTATGTCGCGCGGCAATATACGATCATGACCGCCGCCGGCGGCATCGACGGCACCTTCGCCGGGCCGGTCAGCAGCAACATACCTTTGTCGCTGTCGCAGACCGTGAGCTATGATCCCGAAGGCACCGCTGTTTATCTCAACACCGAGCTGAATTTCGTCCTACCCGGTGGCCTGAACGGCAATCAGCAATCGGTCGCCAATGCGCTGACCGACTATTTCGACAGCACCGGCGGCATTCCGATAGCCTTCGCGGCGCTCGGTGCGGCCGGCCTGTCGCAAGCCGCCGGCGAAACCGCGACCGGACTGGAGCAGACCACCTTCAGCGCCATGGACCAGTTCCTGGGCGTTCTGGGTGACAGCTCGGTTCATGGCCGCACTCCCGGCGGCGACACCACCGCGTCGATCGGCGATGCGCCGTCGTCACGCTGGACCCTATGGGCAGTCCCCTTCGGCGCCTCGCAGACCACTGACGGCGACGCCGGCCAGGGCAGCAGCAGCTTGACCACCCGGCTTTACGGCCTGGCCGGCGGCGCCGACTACCGCCTTTCGCCCGACACGCTCGCCGGCTTTGCCCTGGCGGCCGGCGCGACCAACTTCAGCGTCGGCGATTACGGCTCGGGAAGAACCGACCTGTTCCAGGCCGGCGCCTTCATCCGCCACGATATTGGCGCGGGCTATGTCGATGCCTCGCTGGCTTACGGCTGGCAGGACGCGACGACGGAGCGGTCGGTCGGCGCCGATCGGCTCGAGGCGCGCCTTCACCCGCAATCATTCGCCGGGCGCCTCGAAGGCGGCTATCGCTTCGACACGCCATGGCTCGACCTGACGCCTTACACCGCCGCGCAATTCGCGACCCTGGCGCTGCCGGCCTACGGCGAGACCGCGAAATCCGGCACGGATACCTTCGCGCTGAACTACGACTCGAAAAACATCACCGCGACGCGGGCGGAACTTGGGTTGCGCACCAACATGTCCTTTGCCGTAGAGGACAAGGTGTTCACACTGCGCGGCCGTGTCGCCTGGGCACACGACTTCAACACGGACCGCAATGTCACGGCGACCTTCGGGGCCTTGCCCGGCGCGACCTTCGTCACCAGCGGCGCGGCGCGAGCGGCCGATGCCTTGCTGACGTCGGCGTCCGCCGAGCTGAAGTTCAACAATGGCTGGACCCTGTCGGGGACAGTCGACGGCGAGTTCTCCAGCACCACGCGTAGCTATTCAGGGCGGGGGGCCGTCCGCTACGCGTGGTAAGGAGCGGGCTTCGCGCCGGCGCGGCCGCCGCACTTCACTGAATGGTGGGGTGATGGCTGGCTGCCGGGCGCGAAGCCCGAATCTTGGCATTCTTGTGCATGAACAGCCGCTCGGCGGAGCCTGCGCCGACCTAGAGCATGATCCCGAAAAGTGGAATCCGGTTTTCTCGGACAAACGGTCCCCGTTTGTCCAGGGATCAGGCTCTAGAAGACAGCGCCCTCCATTCGGTTCAAGGGCGCTTCCCGGGCGATCCGGAAAGCAAACGAGCCGGCGGACTGGCAAACCACGGCTTCCCGCCGGAGGCGTGCGGTTTCAATCGCGACCGGAAGCGCGGCCCCGAGCCGCCTCAGCCCTTGCGTTCCTGAAGGCTGTTGCCGCCATCGACAACCAGAAGCGCGCCATTGACATAGCTGGCGGCCTCGGAGGCCAGGAACATCACGGCGGCGGCCACTTCGTCGGGCTGCCCGGCCCGCCCCGGCGGCGTATCCAGCGCCGCCATCCGCTCCATCTCGCTGGAAGAACCCGTCTCGATCCAGCCCGGTGCCACGGCGTTGACCGTGATGCAGCCTTTCGCCACTTCGAGCGCCAGTGTCCGGGTCAGCCCGACCATGCCGGCCTTCGCCGCCGAATAGGCGGCGGTGCCCTCGAACGACACCAGCGGCCCGGTCACCGACGCGACATTGACGATGCGCCCATACCCCGCCGCGACCATCGCCGGCAGAAACGCCCGTGTGACAAGGAACGCGGTCTTGAGGCTGACATCGATGCCCCGGTCCCAGTCGGCTTCGCTCATCGCTAGGAACGCCTTGTCGACCGAAGGCGACGCCAGCGACCCCATCCCGGCATTGTTGACAAGGATATCCACCGGACCGACTGCCTCCCGCAGCCGCGCGACATCGGCGGCAAGCGTGAGGTCGGCGACGGCGGCAGCCGCATCGATACCCTCGGCCGAAAGCTCGCCGGCCCGATCCAGCACCCGCGCGCTGGCGCCCGTGAGGAACACGGAATGCCCGGCCCTGCCAAGCTGGCGCGCAATGGCAAAGCCGATGCCGTCCGGGGCGCCGGCGCCGGTGATGAGTGCGCGGCGGGTGCTGGTGGGGCCTACGGTCAAGTCGGTCTCCTCTGGCGGTTAGCGTCGATCTCGCGCATTTGAAGCCGCTACGAGGTGCAGCGACCACAATCAACGAATTTCAACGCAACATGTGGAGTACTTGGCGCACCCGACAGGATTCGAACCTGTGACCTCTGCCTTCGGAGGGCAGCGCTCTATCCAGCTGAGCTACGGGTGCTTCCCGGTGATCCGGAAAACGAACCAGCCGGTGAACCGGCAAGTCACGGCTTCTTAGCGGAAGCCGGCGCGGGCTTCAACGGGCAAATGGAATGGCGTCGCCTTCCGATGACAGAGGTCACGGATTTGCATCCTGCCGGGTGCCGTGAGCCGCCGGATGGCATTCGGAGCCGCGCTGCCGGTGAACCGTGCGCTACCAACAGGCTGCGTCTTGCGGTATCCGGGGTTCGGCGCCAGCAATCGGAAGGAGCGCGATGTTCATCATTGAGCAGCCTGCGACCTTCACGCAGGAGATAAAGAAAAGCCGCTTCCTCGCGGTTGCCGGACCCGTTTCAACCGAAGAGGAAGCCAGGCAATTTGTAGCCGCTCACTCGGTTTTCGGCGCGAACCACAATTGCTGGGCGTGGCGTATCGGTATGAATTACCGGTTCAGCGATGATGGCGAACCGGGCGGCACGGCAGGAAAGCCGATCCTGCAGGCGCTCGACGGTCAGTCGCTCGACAATGTCGCCATCGTGGTCACCCGCTGGTTCGGCGGCATCTTGCTCGGCAGCGGCGGGCTCATGCGTGCCTATGGCGGCACCGCCTCCGCCTGTCTTCGGGCGGCTGTCAAAATCCCCATCGTGGCGACCGTCGAGGCAACCGTCATATGCGGATTTTCCGATCTGGCCCTTGTCCAGGCACGGCTGGCGACGTCGCCCGGGGTTCGGATACTGCATGAGAATTTCATCGCGACGGGCGCGGAACTCACCGTGGCGGTGCCCGAGGTTGAAGCCGCGTCGGTGGCGCGAATGATCACCGATCTGTCCAGTGGCCGCGCAACGGTCCTGCTGCCGGATTGATGACGCCGGAACGTTTGGGAACGTGCGGCGAGGGAGGACACGATGGGTCCGGTGCGCAACATCGCGCGTCGTCGCTTGATCCCTGCTAGAGAGCGATCTAGCCCAGCACCTACTGCACCGCCTTCGCCTTCGCCTTTACCGTCCGCCGCCGGCGGGGCGCGCGCTTCTGTGTTTTCGCGCCGGTCAGTTCGTGCATGGCGTCGAGCTGCATCTGCTGCATTTCGGCCAGCCGCGTCCATTGGCGCGAGATCAGGTAGTCGAGCTTCTCGTGCAGGTGGCGCACTTCGAGCTCGGCCTTGAGGTTGACCCGGTAGTCGTTGAACGAGCGCAGGCGGTCCTTGGTCTCCTGCCGCTTCTGGCTCATCATGATGATCGGCGCCTGGATGGCGGCGATGCAGGAGAGCAAAAGGTTCAGCAGGATGAACGGGTAGGGGTCGAAAGCGGTCACCGCGCCCTCGACCAGGTTGATGCCGATCCAGATCAGCAGCACGGCGCCGAACGAGATCAGGAACCACCAGCTGCCGCCGAAGGCCGCCATGTTGTCGGAAACGCGGTCGGCGAACGTCCGGTGCTCCTCGAACTCCTCCTCGCTGTTTTCGGAGATCGTGTCCTGTCTGGCGATGGATTCCACCACCTGCCGGTCCAGCTCGGAGAATTCGCCGTGTTCCTGCTGCAGCAGCTCCTCCGTGTAGCGCATGCGGTAGCGGCCGAGTTCCTCGCGGCTGATGCGGGCGCCGGCCGGCAGGTCCGGATGGTCGGTGCGGATCCGGTGCGCCAGGCTCGGGCGCAGGTCATCGACGCGCACGAGGTCGCGCTTGTGGAACTTCTTGCCCGATATCGCCGAAGGCTTCTTCTTCGGTTTCCCGCGCGGCGCGCCGTGGCCGGCGGGTTCGGAGTCCGAATCCGGCACCTCCGGCGCTTCGAGGTGCTCGTCTGAAATCCCGCCCGCATCGTCCGTCCCGATGGTGGGCGCCTCCAGATATTCGCCGCCGGTATCATTCTGGTTGGCCGCGGCCTTGGATTCGGGCGCCTTGGGGACAGTACTCATGGTGCGGGCTCCTGCTGTCGCTGCGAGAGACAATACGCCAACGGCGGATCATATCCACCGTCGGCTTGCATTTGATGCCCTATGGCATGTTTTTTAGTCGGTTATATGAAGGTCGCGCGACGCGCCGGCGCCAGCGCCTCAAAAAGCAGACTGGAACCTGCTGATGAGGCCTGTTCCATGCCGCCAGAAAGACCGGAAAGAACCTTCAGCCGGCAGCCGCCCTCTCGTGGGCTACTGCTGCTCGGCGAACATCAGCCTTGTCTTGGCATCGGCCGTCGCCGGCGACAGGGTGCGCTGGATCAGTGCCTCCACATGGTCGTTGCGCTGTCGCGCGCTGTCGGCGCCCATCACCACGACAACCAGCTGGCGGCCGTCGGCATCGTAATGGGTGACGATGTTGAAGCCCGAGGCACGGATATAGCCGGTCTTGATGCCGTCAACGCCGCGCACGCGGCCCAGCATGTCGTTATGGCCGCGTATCAGCTTGCCGCGGAACATGAAGTCGCTTTCGGAGAAATAGTGGAAATGCTGCGGGAAGCGGCTGTGCAACGCCATGCCCAGCACCGCCATGTCGCGCGCCGTCGTGTGCTGGTCGTCATCGGGCAGGCCTGATGCGTTGCGGAACACGGTGCCGGTCATGCCGATCTGGCGCGCCTTGGCCGTCATCATGGCCGCGAACTGGTCCTCGCTGCCGCCCAGATATTCGCCGACGGCCACCGCCACGTCATTGGCCGACTTGACCACGATCGCCCGGATCGCCGAATCGACATCGATCGTCTCGCCGCGCCGGAAACGCATCTTCGTCGGCGGCTGCGAGGCGGCATGGTCGGAAACCGGTATCTGCGTCGTCTTGGAGACCCGGCCGGACTCCATCGCCTCGAACAGGAGATACAACGTCATCATCTTGGTCAGCGACGCCGGATAGCGCTGCGCCGTCGAGTTCACCTCGAACAGCTGCTTGCCGGTCTTGGCGTCGACAACGATCGCCGCATAGCGCTCCGCCGGCGCCGGCACGGACAGCACCGCTTCGGGTGGCGCCGCCGTCGTCGCGCAGCCGGCGACGAGCACGGCCATGACAAGGGCCGCGAAGAGTTTCAGGAGGATCGGGGGGAAGCGCGAATGGGGCAAGGCGTATCTGTTCTGGAAGCGGCTGTTGCTGGGATGAGGCTAACGTAACCCATGCGCTGCGTCCATTTGGTTAACGCGCGGTCCACCGTTCGCTGGCGTGGGTTGATGTGAAATGCGGGCCGTGGCGCTTGCGCAACCGGCTTGGAACGGGTTCTGCTGGCGGCATCAGCAGAGAGGCGCGCAATGGACATCATCACGATCAAGGCAAAGGGCATCTCGGTTTCGGTCGACCTCGCGGTCGGCCATCTCGCCGACATGGTCATCGACAGGGACGGGCGCCAGCTGAAGCCGCTGCACCGCGCGCCTTGGGTCGGCGATCCCCGGCAGGCGCTGCCACAGGACCTGCCGGAAGGCACGGTGCATCTCTCCGGCGATTTCCTCTGCGCGCCGTTTTCGCGCGCCGATGTCGAGGAGGCCCCCTTGCATGGGTGGCCGGCCAACAGCGCCTGGGATGTCGTCGATAGCGAGGCCGCGGCCGATGGCTGGCGCGCCGTGTTCCGGCTGCGGCGCAAGGTCATGGGCGCCAGCGTCGACAAGATCCTGACCCTGCGCGACGACCATCCCTTTCTCTACCAGGAGCATGTCTTTACCGGCGGGTCCGGGGCGATCTCCGTCGCCCACCATCCGATGACGTCGATGAAGGAAGGCGGCACGCTGGCTTTCTCGCCAAAGCGCTTCGCCGAGACCCCTGCCGACCCGCTGGAGCCGGACCCCGCACGCGGCCGCTTCCTGCTCGCTTATCCGGCGCGGACCGCGGACCTCGCCCGGTTCCCAGACAAGGCCGGCGGCACGCTGGATCTCACCGACTACCGCATTGACCAGAAGCGGGAGGATTTCATCACGCTGGTGGAGGCCGACCATGGCGGGCCGGGCTGGACCGCACTGGCGCGCCATGCCGAGGCCGATCTGGTGTTGGTGCTGAAGAACCCGGCCGAACTGCCCATCACCATGCTGTGGTTCAGCAATGGCGGGCGCGACTATGCGCCCTGGAGCGGCCGCCATGTCGGCGTGCTCGGCATCGAGGACGGCCGCGCCGCCGTCGGCCACGCCGCCTCGATCGGCGACAACTGGCTGAAGCGGGAAGGGGTTGCGACGGCCTTTGCGCTCGGCGAAGGGCATAGCCTGTCGTTCCGCCATGTCATCGGTGCCGTGCCGCTCCCGTCAGGCCAGCCGCCGCGCGACATCGCGGCTGCGCAAGGGCGGATGCGCATCCTCGCGGCTGACGGTTCGGCTGATGATGTGCCCTTCGACAGTGATTTCCTGCGCATTGGCCAGCCCGCCGCGATCTGAGCGGCGACGGCGGCAATCGGGCATTTGAAATTTCAGTGAACTGTCGCCAAGATGCGGCCGGAAATATCCGCAGACTAGGCAAGAGAGGCCCCCATGTCCGAAATCGCCCATCTCGCCGCCACCATCTTCAAGCGCGCCGGCAAGGCGCCGCGCTTCATCGTCGCCATCGCCGGCCCTCCGGGCGCCGGCAAGTCGACGCTTTCGGCCGGGCTGCATGGCCTGTTGCCGGAGGGTACCGCGGAGGTCGTGCCGATGGATGGCTTCCACTACGATGATGTCGTGCTCGAGCGGCGCGGCCTGCGTGCCCGCAAGGGTGCGCCTGAGACCTTCGACTTTGCCGGCTTCGAAACCCTTCTGAAGCGCATCCGGGCGGCCGAGCCCGACATTGCCATACCGGTGTTCGACCGCGGCATGGAGTTGTCGCGCGCCGCCGCCGCCATCGTCTCCACCAGCACTAAGTTCATCCTGGTCGAAGGCAATTACCTGCTGCTTGACGAAGAGCCGTGGTCGCGCCTGGCACCGCTGTTCGATTTCTCGATTTTCGTCGACGTGCCGCGCACCGAGCTGGAGCGCCGCCTGCTTGAGCGTTGGCATGGCCATGGCCGGTCCGACGCGGATGCCCGCGCCTGGATCGCCTCCAATGACATGCCGAACATCGACCGCGTTCTTGCCCGCCGTCGGGCGGCCGATCTGGTGATCGACGATTCGGTAGGATTTGCCTGAAACCATTGCAGGAACTTTAAGACTTTCCGGTCGTTATCGCCGACACGGCATAGTGCCGGAATAAGGGACTCGCATGGCTACCAAGGCAAAAAAACCCGTGCTCGCCAAGGCCAGGGCAGTTCAGACAAAGATAGCGGCGGATGATGCCGCGCGACCGAAGGATTCGGCAAAACCAGCCTTTGGCAAGGCTCCTCCGAAGAAGGTCGTGCCGGCGGCAGCCAAGGTCGCGCCTAAGGCCAAGAAGCCGGCCAATGGCAATTCTACGATTGCCGGAAGGGCTGCGCGTACCGTCAAGGCCACGGCCAATGTGGCGGCTGGGGCGGTGATTGTCGCCGCCAGACTCGCGGCCTCTGTCGTCGGCAGAGGTGGTTCGAAAGCCAAGACCAAGGCGAAATAGCCGGGCTTCTGTCGGCGACCTCCGATCGGCCTGCGTCAACCCCTGGCGGGAATATTCAGGCCCGACTGCACCGCGGGGCGCGCCAGGCCGCGATCCAGCCATTTGGCAACATTGGGAAAATCGTCGAAGCCGACCAGTTCGCGCGCTTCGTAGAAGCCGATCAGGTTGCGCACCCAGCCGAGCAGCGAGATGTCGGCGATCGTGTAGTCGTCATCCATGATCCACCTGCGCCCCTTCAACCTGCCGTCGAGGACGCCGAGCAAACGTTTTGACTCGTCGCGGTAGCGCTCCAGCGGACGCTTGTCGGCGATCTCGCGTCCGGCGAATTTATGGAAGAAGCCGACCTGGCCGAACATTGGCCCGACCGAGGCCATCTGGAAGAACACCCATTGGATCGTCTCGTAGCGCCGCGTCGGATCGGCCGGGATGAGCTTGCCGGTCTTGTCGGTCAGGTAGAGCAGGATCGCGCCGGATTCGAACAGCCCGATCGGTTTGCCGCCTGGACCGTTGGGATCAATGATGGCCGGTATCTTGCCATTGGGGTTGAGCGACAGGAATTCCGGCGTCCAGCTCTCGTTCTTGCCGATGTTCACAGCATGCGCCTCATAGGGCAGGCCGAGTTCCTCGAGTGCGATCGACACCTTCACCCCATTCGGCGTCGGGGCCGAGTAAAGCTGGATGCGGTCGGGATGGCTGGCCGGCCAGCGCGTCGCGATCGGAAAGGCGGACAGATCGGTCATTGAAAGCTCCAGGATGAGATTTCGCGCCGGACGGCACGATCATGGCGGGTGCGCAAGAATTAGGCCGGCGTCGCACCACGATCAATATGGTGGTGAGCGTTGCGCCGTGCACGCACCGTAAACCGCCAGCATACGTCGAGTTGCCCGGGGATCAAGCTTTCCCTGGGATCAAGCTGCCCCTGATATCAGGCCGCCGAGGTAATCAGACGGCCTTGAATGCCAGCACCGCATTGGTGCCGCCGAAGGCGAAGCCGTTGCTCAGCGCGGCGCGCACCTTGCGTTCGCGCGCCACGTTCGGTGTGATGTCGAGATCGCAGTCGGGATCGGCCTGCCGGAAATTGGCGGTTGGCGGCACGATGCTCTCGCGGATCGCCATCACGCAGGCGATCATCTCCAGCGCGCCCGAAGCGCCGAGGCAGTGGGCGTGCATCGACTTGGTCGACGAAACCGAAAGCTTGTAGGCGTAATCGCCGAAGACGCGCTTGATCGCCGCGGTTTCGATCTGGTCGTTGGCCTTGGTGCCGGTGCCATGCGCGTTGAGATAGTCGACATCTTCGGGATTGAGCCCGGCGTCGGCCAGGCAGGCGCGCATCGCCGACTCCGGCCCTTCGATGGTCGGCGCAACGATGTCGGACGCATCGGCGGACAGGCCGGCGCCGGCAATCTCGGCCAGAATGGTGGCGCCGCGCGCCACCGCGTGTTCGTAGCTTTCCAGCACCGCCATGCCGGCGCCTTCGCCAAGCACCAGGCCCTGGCGGTCGGCCGAGAACGGCCGGCAGGTGTCGGGCGACAGCACCCGCAGCGCTTCCCAGCCTTTCAGGATGCCCCACACCAGCGGCGCGTCGGTGCCGCCGGCAAGCATGACATCGGCACGGCCGAGCCTGATCTGGTCGATCGCCGAAGTGATGGCGTGATTGGATGAAGAGCAGGCGGACGTAACGCCGAACACCGGTCCGCGCAGGCCGAGATTCATGCTGACCTGGCCGGCGGCGGCGCCAGGCATCACTTTCGGCACGGTGAAGATGCCGGCGCGGTTCTTGCCCTCCAGCAGAATGGCGCGGTAGTTCTCCTCGATCGCCTCCCAGCCGCAGACGCCGACGCCGACGATGGCGCCCATCCGGTGGGTGTTGGCTTCATTGGAGATCAATCCGGCCTGGTGAGCGGCTTCGCGCGCGGCGATCACCGCCAGCAGGCTGAAGCGGTCCATCGACACCAGCTGCTTGCGGTCGATGCCGTGCTCGGGGATCGCCTTGATCTCGCAGCCGACCTTGACCTTCAGGTCGTGCAGCAACGGATTGTCGATCGGCCCTATGGCCGAGCGGCCGTTGCGCATCTCTTCCCAGATGGCGGACCTATTGGTTCCGAGCCCGCAAATACCACCGAGGCCCGTGATGACGACGCGTTTGCGCATTCAGGCTTTTTTCGCAATCAGCGCGCGAACAGCCTCGACCATGTCTCCGACATTCTTCAGGTTGCTCCAGGCGTCGACCGTGTTCATCTCGATCTCGATGCCATACTCTTCCTCGAGGTCGAAGATGATCTCTGTCAATTCCAGCGAATGGATGCCAAGCGCGGTCAGTTCAGTACTGGGAGTGATTTCCTCGCCGCCGGGCTCGGCGTGAGCCTTGATCTTAGCGATGATATCCGTTGCCAGCTGGTCAGCCATTCGGTTTCTTCCCCAACCTTGTCGTTTCCTGACGCTATCTGATACCAGCGTCTTTCGTCCTCGGATCAATCCGCAATCATCGCCTTCCACGCCCTCCAGGCGCTGCGCGACCGCTCCAAGGTGGCTCCCTCTATAGAAAGGGAAACGCTGTCAAGCAACAAGCTATATATCGACAAAGCCGCCGGAGTGCTTAACGTTGTGGCATGGACGCGATGGAACAGACGAGAATTTCGGCGCAGCCGGCCCAGCGCGTTGCGGGGCTGGCACGGCTTGCATGCGGTAAAACGGACGGCCGCACGCGCCTGCGGCGCCTCTACCAGGATGGCTCGGCAAAGATAAGAATGCCGGCCGTCTGGGCCGATCCGCTGGAAGCGGTGCTGATCAACACCGCCGGCGGCCTGACCGGCGGCGATCGTCTCGGCTGGGAAATCGATGTTGGCGAGGCCGCCTCAGCGGTGATCACGACCCAGGCCTGTGAAAAGCTCTACCGCGCCGCATCGGACCGCGCCGAAGTGCGCGTCAGGCTGACGGTCGGCGAACAAGGCCGCATTGCCTGGCTGCCGCAGGAAACCATCGTCTTTGACAGGGCCGACTTTGCCCGCACGCTCGATGTCGAGCTTGCCGCGGGCGCCGAGGCGCTCGTGCTGGAGGCCACCGTGTTCGGCCGGCTGGCAATGGGCGAACGCGCCGCGCAAGGGAATTTCCATGACCGCTGGCGTGTCCGGCGGGAAGGGACGCTCGTCCATGCCGAGGATTTTCGCATCGGCCCCGACATCGCCGCGTCACTCGGCCGGCCCGCGGTGGCGGGCGGGGCCATCGCCGTGGCGACGCTGCTGATGGTTTCGCCCCGCGCCGAGGCCTTCCTCGAGCCGGTTCGGCGGATCATCGGTGGGCAGGGCGATGCCAGCGTCTGGACGGTGAACAAATCTGGCAAGCTTCTTGCGAGGCTTCACGCCGGGGACGGCTACCAGCTCCGCAAGCGGCTGGTGCCGCTGGTCGAATTGCTCAACGGGCGGGCGGGACTGCCCAAATTATGGTCACTCTGATTCTGTCCGCATCATTTCAGGGAAGCGCATGAACCTGACGCCAAGGGAAAAGGACAAGCTGCTCGTCGCGATGGCGGCGATCGTGGCGCGCAAGCGGCTCGAACGCGGCGTCAAGCTCAATCATCCGGAGGCGATCGCGCTGATCACCGATTTCGTCGTCGAGGGGGCCCGTGACGGCCGCCCGGTCGCCGAGCTGATGGAGGCCGGCGCTCATGTCGTCACCCGGGCGCAAGTCATGGAAGGCATCGCCGAGATGATCCACGACGTGCAGGTCGAGGCGACCTTCCCCGACGGCACCAAACTGGTGACCGTGCACGAACCCATCAGGTGAGGAGCGAAAATGCTTGAACTGCGCCCCAATTGCGAATGCTGCGACAAGGACCTGCCGCCGGAGGCCGCCGATGCCGTGATCTGCACGTTTGAATGCACCTTTTGCGCCGATTGCGCTGAAAACGTGCTGGGCGGCGCCTGTCCCAATTGCGGCGGCAATTTTTCCGCACGGCCCATCCGCCCGGCGGCGAAGCTGGGAAAGTATCCGGCTTCCACCAGGCGCGTTCTCAAGGCCGAAGGCTGCGGACCCCGCAAGGCTGCTTGAACACTCAGACCCGCAAACGAAAGGCAAACAGAATGATGTCAGCCAAACGCATATGCCTCTCCGCGATCCTGCTTCTGGCCGCTGCAATGCCCGCCTATGCGCATGTCGGCATCGGCACGACGTCCTCCTTTGCCGCCGGCTTCATGCATCCGCTCTCCGGCCTCGACCATATGACGGTGATGATCGCGGTCGGCCTGTGGGCCGCGCTCAAGGGCGGCAAGGCGATCTGGGCCTGGCCGGCTGCCTTTGTCGGCGTGATGCTTGTCGGCGGCGCGCTCGGCATGCTGCACATGCCCTTGCCCCTCGTCGAACCGGGCATACTCGCCTCGGTGGTGGCGCTGGGGCTGTTGGTGGCGCTGGCGGTTGACCTGCCCGTTTCGGCCGGTGTCGCCATCATCGGCCTGTTCGCCCTGTTCCATGGCCATGCGCATGGCACGGAGGTTCCCGAGAACGCCGGCGGGCTCGAATACATGGCTGGCTTTGCCGTTGCCACGGCCTTGCTTCATGCCACGGGCATCGCTGCCGGTCTTGCTCTCGGCATCAGGTTCCGCGGTCTTGCCCGGGTCGCCGGAGCCGCATGCGCCGCGGTTGGTGCCGGTCTCGTCTTCGGCGTCTTGTGAGGCACAGATGATTCCCGGAGAAGTCATCGCCCAGGCCGGCGACATCGAACTCAACAAGGGCTTGCCGACCCTCACCCTGAAAGTGGCCAACAGCGGCGACCGGCCGATACAGGTCGGCAGCCACTACCATTTCTTCGAGACCAATGAAGGACTGAGGTTCGACCGCGAGCAGGCGCGCGGCATGCGCCTCGACATCGCCGCCGGCACGGCCATGCGCTTCGAGCCGGGGCAGGAGCGTGATGTCACGCTGGTGCCGGTCGGCGGCAAGCGCGAGATCTACGGGTTCCAGCGGAAAGTGATGGGAAAACTCTGATGCCAGCAAGGATTTCCCGCGCCGCCTACGCCCAGATGTATGGCCCGACCGTCGGCGACAGGGTGCGGCTGGCCGACACCGAACTGTTCATCGAGGTCGAGAAGGATTTCACCATCCATGGCGAAGAGGTGAAATTCGGCGGCGGCAAGGTCATCCGCGACGGCATGGGCCAGAGCCAGGTGTCGCGCGCCCAGGGCGCGGCCGACACCGTCATCACCAACGCGCTGGTCGTCGATGCCAGCGCCGGCATCTTCAAGGCCGATATCGGCCTCAGGGACGGGCGCATAGCCGCGATCGGCAAGGCCGGCAATCCGGACACGCAGGATGGCGTCACCATCATCATCGGTCCCGGCACCGAGATCATAGCCGGCGAGGGCAAGATCCTCACGGCCGGCGGCTTCGACGCCCATATCCACTTCATCTGTCCGCAGCAGATCGAGGAAGCGCTGATGTCGGGCATCACCACCATGCTCGGCGGCGGCACCGGCCCGGCGCACGGCACGCTCGCCACCACCTGTACGCCCGGCCCCTGGCATCTGGCGCGCATGATCCAGTCCTTCGATGCCTTTCCGATGAACATCGGCCTCTCCGGCAAGGGCAATGCGTCGCTGCCGGCCGCCCTGGAGGAAATGGTGCTGGGCGGCGCCTGCTCGCTTAAGCTGCACGAGGACTGGGGCACGACGCCCGGGGCCATCGACTGCTGCCTGTCGGTCGCCGACGATTACGACGTGCAGGTGATGATCCACACCGACACGCTCAACGAATCCGGCTTCGTCGAAAACACCGTCGCCGCCATCAGGGGCCGCACCATCCACGCCTTCCACACCGAGGGCGCCGGAGGCGGCCACGCGCCCGACATCATCAAGGTCTGCGGCCTGCCCAACGTCATCCCGTCCTCGACCAATCCGACGCGGCCCTACACCGTCAACACGCTGGCCGAGCATCTCGACATGCTGATGGTCTGCCATCATCTGTCGCCGTCGATCCCCGAGGACATCGCCTTTGCCGAAAGCCGCATCCGCAAGGAGACCATCGCGGCCGAGGACATCCTGCACGATATCGGCGCCTTCTCGATCATCTCGTCCGACAGCCAGGCGATGGGCCGGGTCGGCGAGGTGGCGATCCGCACCTGGCAGACGGCCGACAAGATGAAGCGCCAGCGCGGAGCGCTTCCGCAGGAAACCGGCAACAACGACAATTTCCGTGTCCGCCGCTACATCGCCAAATACACCATCAACCCGGCCATCGCGCATGGCCTGTCTAAGGAGATCGGCTCGATCGCGGTGGGAAAACGCGCGGATCTCGTTCTCTGGAACCCGGCCTTTTTCGGCGTCAAGCCGGACATGGTGCTGCTCGGCGGCATGATCGCCGCCGCCCCGATGGGCGACCCCAACGCCTCGATCCCGACGCCGCAGCCGATGCACTACCGGCCGATGTTTGGCGCCTTTGGCAAGGCGCGGACCAATTCGTCGGTGACCTTCGTTTCCAGGGCGGCGCTCGAGTCGGGGCTGCATGGTCGGCTGGGTGTCGACAAGCAGTTCGTCGCCGTCGAGAATACGCGTGGCGGCATCGGCAAGCATTCGATGGTGCTCAACGATGCCACGCCGCATGTCGAGGTTGACCCGGAAACCTACGAGGTCCGCGCCGACGGCGAGTTGCTGACCTGCGAGCCGGCGACGGTGCTGCCGATGGCGCAGCGGTATTTTCTGTTTTGATGTGAGGGGCGATTCAACCGATCAGGCAAAACCCGTTGCGGCTCGTTCCATGACGCCGCAATATGTGGTCACGACACTCGCATTGTGATCGAGCATGGCCACCGAAATAGCGTCCGCCCACGATATTTTCCCGCATATCCGCGTCGTCATGGGCATGGTGATCGGCCTGGGCGTCGCGCGCCTTCTGTCGGGTGTGGCGCGCATCGTCCAGCATCCCGGCCAGTACAAGCTCTATCCCGTGCACCTCGCCTGGGTCGCCTCCATGCTGCTGCTGCTGGTGCATTTCTGGTGGTGGGAGTTCGGCCTCTACACGATCGAGACCTGGACTTTCGGCAAGTACCTGTTCCTCATCTTCTATGCCATCACGTTGTTCCTGCTGTGCGCGCTGCTGTTTCCGGATTCGATGCTCGACTACACCAGCTACGAGGATTTCTTCTATTCGCGCCGCGGCTGGTTCTTTGGCCTGCTGGCGACGACCTACCTGCTCGATGTCGTCGACACGCTGCTCAAGGGCCCGGAACATTTCGCCCGCTACGGCAATGAATATCTTTTCCGAACGCCGGTCTTCGTGGCGCTGTGCATTGCCGCTATCGTGGTGCGCGACCGCCGCTTCCACATAGCCTTCGTCGTGGGCACGCTGATCTATCAGGTATCTTTCATCCTGCGGCTCTTCGACACCATCGTCTGAGCCGGTGCTATGGTCTACGGTTCAGGAGAAAGAGGGTTCAACCATGTACAAGGCCATTGGATCGCGTGGCTCCCGGGTCAGCCGCGTTCTGTGGATGCTCGAGGAACTCGGGCAACCCTATCAATTCGTCGAGGTCAAGCTGCGCTCGCCGGAAGCCTACGCGCTCAACCCGTCGGGCAAGGTGCCGATCCTGATCGACGACGACCTGACGGTAACGGATTCGGCGGCGATCTGCGTCTATCTCGCCGACAAGCACGCCGACATGAGCATGGGCGCCAATCCCGGTGTCGCCGGACGCGCCGAAATGGATTCCTGGATGCATTTTGCCCAGAGCGAGTTCGAGGCGCCGCTGTGGAACAAATTGCGCCACCGCTTCCTGCTGCCGAAGGAGGTGCGGGTCGATGTCGGCCCTGCCGCCGCCTACGATTTCGCCTGCGAGACCAAGGCGCTTGACCGCCGGCTGGGCGACCGTACTTTTGCGCTGGGCGACCGGTTCTCCGCTGTCGATGTGCTGCTTGGCGACATGGGTGGCTGGGCACGCGCCGGCCGGTTCCCGATCGAATCGGACCGCGTCAACGCCTATCTGGACCGGATACTCTCACGGCCTGCCCGTGCAAGGGCCCAGGCCAATGGCGGAGCCATGAAATGAAACTCAACATCAACACCGACTTCACCAAGTTCCCGCGCGCCGTCTCCGTCCTGCCCGCCGGCGCGGCGGGAGCGACCGTGCCCTTTGGCCGGGCCGTGCTCGCCCATGACGAGCGTCATCTGCGCCGCCGGGCCATCGAGCTTGCCGACGGCGGCAAGGTTCTGGTCGACCTGCCCGAGCCCATCGCGCTGAACGATGGCGACTGGCTGGTGCTGGAGGATGGCCGCCATGTCGAGATCATCGCGGCGCCGGAAGATGTCTATGATATCCGCGCTCGAAATGCCGTGCATCTGACCGAGCTTGCCTGGCATATCGGCAACCGCCATCTGGCGGCGGGCATCGAGGCCAACCGCATCATCATCCTGCGTGATCACGTCATCAAGGCGATGCTGGAGGGGCTGGGCGCCACGGTGACCGAGGTGTCGGAGCCGTTCAAGCCGCTGCGCGGCGCCTATTCCGGCCATGGCGCCGGCCACAATCACAGCCATGCAGAAGCCCACGCGCACAGCCATGCCGAAGGCCATTCCCACGCGCACGGCGAATCGCATTCCCATTCGCACAGTCACGCAGGCCATCACCACGATCATGACTGACCAGCCGTCGAACATCGCCCTGCTGCGGCTGATGGCGTGGTTGTCGCCGGCTTTTCCGGTCGGCGGCTTTTCCTACAGCCATGGTCTTGAGCGTGCGGTGCATGACGGGCTCGTCGCCGATGCCGACAGCCTTGCCGCATGGCTGGAGACGCTGGTCGAAATGGGCTCGGGTTGGAACGACGCGGTGTTGTTCGCCGAAAGCTGGCGCCGTGCACGCCATGACGGCGATCTCGACGAAATTGCAGCGCTCGCCGAAGCCTTGGCCGGCTCGCGCGAGCGTCACGCCGAGACCATGCTGCAGGGCGCGGCCTTCCTGAAGGCAGCATCGGCTTGGCCGAATCCGGCATTGCAACGCCTGCCCGCCCAATGCGCCTATTGCATTGCCGTCGGCGCGGTCGCCGGGAGCAATGCGATCGCGCTGCGGGACGCGCTGTCCGCCTTCCTGCAGGCCTTCTTCTCAAACCTCGTCCAGGCGGCGATCAGGCTCGGCGTCGTCGGCCAGAATGCCGCGACGACCCTGCTCGCCGGCTTCGAGCCGTTGGCCCTATCGACCGCCGCCCGCGCCGCTGGCTCGACACCCGATGATCTCGGCGGCTGCGCCTTCGTCTCCGACGTCATGGCGATGAAGCATGAAACCCAGTATTCGCGGCTGTTCCGGTCATGATCATTCTCGCCTTCGCGCTTTCGTTCGTCCTGCTGCTGATCACCACGCTGCATGTCTATTGGGGCATCGGCGGCATCTGGCCGGGTAGGGACGCGGCCTCCTGCGCCCGCGCCGTTGTCGGCTTTCGCGGCATTGCCGAGATGCCGACGCCTTTCGCCAGCTTCGCCGTCGCCGCGTGCCTTGCCTTGGCGACGCTGTGGCCGATGGCGCTTGAGGGCGTGTTCGCGTCTCCCTTTCCCAAGGAGGGACTTGCCGCCACGTCGCTGCTTATCGGGCTGGTCTTCCTCGGGCGCGGCATTGCCGGCTTCACGCCGTGGTGGCGGCGGCTGGCGCCGGAACAGCCTTTCGCTCGGCTCGATATCCGCTACTATTCACCGCTGTGCCTGTTGATCGGGCTTGGCTTCGCCATTCTTGCCATCACGGAGTTTCCCGCATGACACAGACCAACGGTCCCCTTCGCATCGGCATCGGCGGCCCCGTCGGTTCCGGCAAGACGACGCTCACCGAAAAACTCTGCAAGGCGCTGCGCGACGAGTTCTCCATCGCCGTCGTCACCAACGACATCTACACCAAGGAAGACGCCATGATGCTGGCGCGGCTGCAGGCGCTGCCCGAGGACCGCATCATGGGTGTCGAGACCGGCGGCTGCCCGCATACCGCCATCCGCGAGGATGCCTCGATCAATTTGCAGGCGATCGCCGAGATGAATCGGAAGTTTCCGGATCTCGACATCGTCTTCATCGAATCCGGCGGCGACAACCTCGCCGCCACCTTCTCGCCGGATCTCGCCGACCTGACGCTTTATGTCATCTCGGTCTGCCAGGGTGAGGAGATCCCGAGGAAGGGCGGCCCCGCCATCACCCGCTCCGACTTCCTCGTCATCAACAAGAGCGATCTCGCCCCCTATGTGAACGTCAATCTCGAAATCATGGAAAGCGACGCCGCCCGCATGCGCGGCAAGCGGCCCTTCGGCTTCACGGACCTGTCGCGCGGCAAGGGTCTGCGGGAGGTCATCGACTTCATCATCGAGCAGGGCGGGCTGCGGGCCGCCCGTTCGGCGGCCTGACGCATCATGGCCGCGGGGAACGCAATCGAGCCCTGCTGCACTAACCGAAACCGGTTGCACGTGCATTCGGCGCACGGCATCCTCTGGTCTTTCACGGAGTATTCTCGATGAGCATCGCGCGCCTGCGGAAGGAAACGCTGACCAACCTGCCTTTCTACGAGGAGCGGGTCGATCTCGCCGCCGCCTTCCGCTGGACGGCGCGGCTCAACATGCACGAGGCGGTGGCCAATCATTTCTCGCTGGCCGTCAATGACGACGGCACGCAATTCCTGATGAATCCAAACCAGGTGCATTTCTCGCGCATCAAGGCGAGCGATCTGCTGTTGATCGACGCCAACGACCCGGACACGCTTTCCGGGCCGAATGCGCCCGACCCGACGGCCTGGGGCCTGCATGGCGCCATCCATCGCAATGTGCCCCACGCGCGCTGCGTCATGCATGTGCACTCGATTCACGCCACCGTGCTGGCCTCGCTGGCCGACTCGAGGCTGCCGCCGATCGACCAGAATTCAGCGGCGTTCTTCAACCGCCATGTCGTCGATGCCCACTATGGTGGGCTGGCCTTCGAGGAAGAGGGCGAGCGCTGCTCGCGGCTTTTCGCCGATCCCAAGGACAAGGTGATGATCATGGGCAATCATGGCGTGCTGGTCATCGGCGATACCGTCGCCGACGCCTTCAACCGCATGTTCTATTTCGAGCGCGCCGCCGAGACCTACATCAAGGCGCTTTGGACTGGCCGTGCGCTGCGCGTGCTCTCGGACGAGATCGCCGAAAAGACCGCCAAGGAAATGGATGACTATCCCGGCCAGGCCGACCGGCATCTTTCCGAACTGAAAGCGATCCTCGACGAGCAGGAGCCGGTCTACCGGAACTGAATATTCTCCCTTCTCCCCATTTACGGGGAGAAGGTGCCGGCAGGCGGATGAGGGGCGGCGCCGACGTGGGCGGGGTTTTTCATAGTCCTAATTGCTTCCGCAATTCATCGGCGCTGTTGATGACGATGGCGCCGGGTGGCCCATCCATCGGCGCTTCCGGCCAGAAGATCGTCTTCATGCCCGCCGCCAGCCCGGCCATGGCGCCCGTCCAGCTGTCGTCGACGGCGATCGCCTGCGAAGGGTCGACGTCCACCAGCCAGGCGGCGCGCAGGAAGGGCTCCGGATGCGGCTTGCCTTCGCGCACGTCATTGCGGCTGACCGTCTTCATGCCGGGATAGCTCAGGCCGACCACGCGCAGATTGGCGTCGACGACCAGGCGGTCGGAATTGGACACCACCGCCTGCGCCACGCCAAGCGCGCGCAACTCGTTGAAGATCTCGATCGCGCCGGGGCGCGGCTTCAGCGTCGCGGTCAGCGGCAGATAGTGATCGTATTTTCGGCTGATCCACTCGTCGAACGGCACGTCCAGCCCGAACTCGTCGCGCAGCATCTCGTAGACCGGCCATGCGGCGACGCCGAGCACCCGCTGATGCAGGTCGGCTGGCGGCGCGACGCCGGCGTTTCGCAGCGCCGCGATCAGCGCCGCCTCGTGCAGCGGCTCGCTGTCGACCAGCGTTCCGTCCATGTCCCAGAAAACCGCTTTCGGCGTCATGCTAGATTCCTTTTTGCGTTTCCCTTAATGCATGTCGCCCAAAAGTGCTCGCGGTTTTGGGAAGACGACATGCACAAAAATGCAGGCTTGTGCCGTGCGAGAAACCAGTTGGCCTGCCTGCCTCGTTCTTTCTTCTTTCCGGAACAGACTTCAGGATACGATATGCGCCCTCCAGAATGTCAGGCAATTGCTCTCAGGATTGGCAATTGCGCGTCGAAGCATTCCCTGCGAGACTATAGCGCCGGCTTGATATCCGGCGGGCTCTCTGGAGGCAGGACTTGAGTTCCCGGCAGGATGGCGGCAGCAACAGGTTGGACGACGCGGCGCGCGCCGGCTGGCTTTATTATGTTGCCGGCAACACACAGGACCAGATCGCCTCCACGCTCGGCATTTCCCGGCAGACGGCGCAGCGCCTAGTGTCGTTGGCCGTCTCGGAAGGCCTGATCAAGGTGCGCGTCGATCACCCGATCGCCAATTGCCTCGATCTCTCGGCCCGGCTGAAATCTCGCTTCGCGCTCGATCTGGTCGAGGTTGTTCCCAGCGACCCCAATTCGTCCTCGACCACGATCGGCATCGCCGAAGCGGCCGCCGCCGAAATCGAGCGGCGCTTGCGCTCGCCCAACCCGATCGTCATGGCGATCGGCACCGGCCGCACGCTCAAGGCGGCGATCGAGCAATTGCCGCCGATGGAGTGCCCGCAGCACAAGGTCGTTTCGCTGACCGGCAACATCTCGCCGGATGGCTCGGCTGCCTTCTACAACGTCATCTTCACCATGGCCGACAGGGTCAAGGCGCGGTCCTTCCCGATGCCGCTGCCGGTCATCGCCTCTTCGCCGGAAGAGCGCGAGATGCTGCTCAACCAGTCGATGATCCAGCCGACGCTGGCGCTCGCCGCGGAGGCCGACGTCACCTTTGTCGGCATAGGCGATCTCGGTCCCAAGGCTCCGCTCTACGAGGACGGCTTCATATCGGAGGGCGAGTTGAAGGCGTTGCAGAAAGCCGGCGGCGTCGGCGAAATCGTCGGCTGGGTGTTCGACCGCGAGGGCCGCATGATCGACGGCATCACCAACGACCGTGTGTCGTCGGCGGCACTGCCGTCCCGCGAAAAGTCGCTGGTCATAGCGCTTGCCATGGGCGAGCGAAAACTGCCGGGCATCCTTGCGGCCGTGAACCGCCGGCTGGTCAACGGGCTCATCACGGACGAGCGGACAGCCACCGCCCTGCTTGCGGCCGGCTGATCGGTCATAAGGCCAGCGAGGCTATTTGTGCCGCCCGAAAGGGTCGTTGCCATCGAGGAAACCGAGATCGCGTTGCAGATGCGGCGACAGGTCCCTGACGTCGAGAAGCGCGCGCTTCCTGATCGCGAACCAGCCGAATCCGTCCGTTATCCACGAAATCCAGCGATGATCCGGAGTGGAGGTGCATTTCTGCTGTGCCATGGTCATCAGCGTCAACCTTCGCTATCCTTGACCCGAACGACGGGTTGAGGCTGAATGTCGGTCTTGCCGGCCGCCTTTGCCAATCGAACATCGATAACGACCCATAAGGAGGTTTTATGCCGGACCTCAGCTCGCGACAGGTTTCGCAACTCCCGCCGCTGCAGGCGATCAGGGTTTTTGAGGCAGTCGCGCGGCATCTTTCCTTCACCAAGGCGGCCGGTGAACTGGGCATGACGCAGGCGGCGGTCAGCTACCAGATCAAGGTGCTGGAGGAGCGCGTCGGCGCCCCCCTGTTCCTGCGCCGGCCACGCCAGATCGCCCTGACCGAGGCCGGACAGCGTCTGGCGCCGGCCGTCAGCGAGGCCTTCGCCATTCTGGGCCAGGCCTACGCAACGGCGCGCGCCGGGGCCGACGGGCTGCTGTGCGTCACGACGGTGCTGACATTCGCCTCGAACTGGCTGGCGCACCGGCTGGGGTCGTTCCAGATCGCGCATCCGGCTCTTGCCGTGCGGCTGGAGACGTCGAGCAGGCTGACGGATTTTGCCCGCGAGGATGTCGACATCGCCATCCGGTCGGGCGGCGGCAACTGGCCGGGCCTGGAAGCGCACAAACTGCTCGACGCGGATTTCACGCCGATGCTAAGCCCCAAACTCGCTGCAAGCATTGGCGGCGTCAGCGAACCGGCCGATCTTCTGCGGCTGCCGATACTCGACCCCGGCGACATCTGGTGGAAGGAGTGGTTCGAGGCTGCCGGCGTCCACACGCATGATCTCGCCAGGCGACCCGGCAGCAGCATGGGTGCGCAAGCCTATGAGGCCAATGCCGCGATCGCCGGCCATGGCGTGGCGATCCTGACCAGGGCGCTGTTCAAGAACGAGCTTGCCGACGGCCGCCTGTACCAGCCTTTCGATCTTGTTGGTGACGATGGCCACGCCTACTGGCTGGTCTATCCCGAAGCGCGGCGCAACGTGCCCAAGATCCGTGCCTTTCGCGACTGGGTCCTGGCCGAAATCGCCTGCTGACCTGGGCCCAGCGGCCAGTCCGCCGTAAATAGGCAAGCCTCCTTCAATCATTGTTCGCCGTTACGACGGCGAGCGGTCTGCCTCGTCATGCCCTCACGCCGTCTCTTCTGGAGTGGTGCGTGCTGCGCTGCAGCATCGAATCCGGCTTGACATAATTAACGGCAGGTGAGTAATTGCTCAAAGCCAAGGCAAATGCTCATCTTGGTCCATGGGAGGAATTTGATGAAACTTCGCACGCTCATCCTGGGCTTGTGCTCGGCCAGCGCTCTGGCGTTCGCCGCACATGCCGAATCCATCACCATCGCCACCGTCAACAATGGCGACATGGTCCGCATGCAGAAGCTGACCGACGACTTCACCAAGGCGAACCCCGACATCCAGCTCAACTGGGTCACGCTTGAAGAGAACGTGCTGCGCGAGCGCGTCACCACCGACATCGCCACCAAGGGCGGCCAGTACGACGTGATGACCATCGGCACCTACGAAGTGCCGATCTGGGCCAAGCAGAACTGGCTCCTGCCGCTCGACAAACTCGGCGCCGACTATGACGCCAAGGACATCATCCCGGCCATTGCCGGTGGCCTTTCGGTCGACGGCAAGCTCTATGCCGCGCCTTTCTACGGCGAGAGCTCCTTCGTCATGTACCGCAAGGACCTGATGGACAAGGCGGGCCTGAAGATGCCCGACGCGCCGACCTGGGACTTCATTCGCCAGGCCGCCGACAAGATGACCGACCGCGCCAACGGCGTGAACGGCGTCTGCCTGCGCGGCAAGGCCGGCTGGGGCGAGAACATGGCCTTCCTCACCGCCATGTCGAACTCCTTCGGCGCACGCTGGTTCGACGAGAACTGGAAGCCGCAGTTCGACCAACCCGAATGGAAGAAGACGTTGCAGTTCTATGTCGACCTGATGAAGGCCGACGGGCCCGAGGGTGCATCGTCCAACGGCTTCAACGAGAACCTGGCGCTGTTCCAGCAGGGCAAGTGCGGCATGTGGATCGACGCCACCGTCGCCGCGTCTTTCGTCTCGGATCCGAAGAACTCGACCGTTGCCGACAAGGTCGGCTATGCGCTGGCCCCCGACAATGGTCTGGGCAAGCGCGGCAACTGGCTGTGGGCATGGTCATTGGCCATTCCGTCCGGCACCAAGAAGGCCGACGCCGCCGAGAAGTTCGTGTCCTGGGCGACCAGCAAGCACTATGCCGAGCTCGTCGCGTCGAAGGAAGGCTGGGCCAACGTGCCTCCGGGCACGCGTTCCTCGCTCTACGCCAACCCCGAGTACCAGAAGGCGGCTCCGTTCGCCAAGATGACGCTGGACTCCATCAACGCGGCTGATCCGACCCATCCGACCGTCAAGCCGGTGCCCTATGTCGGCGTTCAGTTCGTCGCCATCCCCGAGTTCCAGGGTCTTGGCACCACTGTCGGCCAGCTGTTCTCGGCGGCGCTTGCCGGCCAGTCGAGCGTCGACGATGCGCTGAAGCAGGCTCAGGACGCGGCCACCGCGACCATGACCGAAGGCGGTTATATCAAGTAAGGCTCCTCCCGGTGCCGAATGCCGGCCGCCTATCATGACCGGCAGCGGCCGCCCGAGTTCCCAGTTCGGGCGGCCGCCTTTAGAGTCCCAATTCTGAAAATTCAGTCTGACCTTGAAGGGTGACCGTCATGGCTACTCAGCAGACCCGTTCGCTTGCCCGTTTCATGATGGCGCCTTCCGTGGTGTTGCTGCTGGTCTGGATGATCGTCCCGCTGGCGTTCACGCTGTGGTTCTCCTTCCAGCAGTACAATCCGCTGAACCCGATCCGTGATGGCTTCGTCGGCTTCTCCAACTACGCCTTGTTCTATTCCAACCCGGCATTCCTGCAGTCGATCCTGAACACGCTGACCATCGTCGTCAGCGTGCTGTTGATCACGGTCATCGGCGGCATCCTGCTGGCGCTGTTGCTCGATCAGCCGATGTGGGGACAGGGCATCGTGCGCATCCTCGTCATCTCGCCGTTCTTCGTCATGCCGCCGGTGGCCGCACTGGTCTGGAAGAACATGATCATGCATCCGCAATATGGTGTCTTTGCCGATATTGCCCGCTTCTTCGGCGCCCAGCCGATCGACTGGTTCGGGCAACATCCGCTCACCGCCATCATCATCATCGTCGCCTGGCAGTGGCTGCCGTTCGCAACGCTGATCCTCTTGACCGCACTGCAGTCGCTCGACGGCGAACAGAAGGAAGCCGCCGAAATGGACGGCGCCGGCTTTGTCAGCCGCTTCATCTATCTGACGCTGCCGCACATGTCGCGCGCCATCACCGTCGTCATCCTCATCCAGACGATCTTCCTGCTGTCGGTCTACGCCGAGATCCTCGTCACCACCAATGGTGGCCCGGGTTACGCCTCCACCAACCTGCCCTTCCTCGTCTACCAGAAGGCATTGCTGGAGTTCAAAATAGGCCAGGCATCCGCCGGCGGTATCATCGCCGTCATCCTCGCCAACATCGTCGCCTTCTTCGCCATGCGCGCCGTCGGCAAGAACCTGGACAAGTAAGGGAGGACAAGATGGCACGTGCAGTCACCACCCGACACAAGACGATCGCGACCGCGGCAGCCTGGATCGTCGCCCTGCTGATCTTCTTTCCGATCCTCTATACGATCATCACCTCGTTCAAGTCGGAGCAGGAGGCCATTCAGGGCTTCAGCCTGATCCCCTCGGGAACGCTGGAGAGTTATTCCGAGGTCCAGGCGCAGAGCGGCTATTTCAAGTTCTTCCTCAACTCGGTCATCCTGTCGGTCGGCTCGACCATCATCGCCTTGCTGGTGGCGATACCGGCGGCATGGTCGATGGCGTTCTCGCCGACCAAGCGGACCAAGGACATCCTGATGTGGATGCTGTCCACCAAGATGATGCCAGCGGTCGCCGTCCTTTTCCCCATCTACCTGATCTTCCGCAACCTCGGCCTGCTGGATTCGCGCATCGGCCTGATGATCATGCTGATGCTGATCAACCTGCCGATCGTGGTGTGGATGCTCTACACCTACTTCCGCGAGATCCCCGGCGAGATCCTGGAAGCTGCGCGCATGGACGGCGCATCGTTGTGGAACGAGATCATCTACGTGCTGACGCCGATGGCGGTGCCCGGAATCGCGTCGACCATGCTGCTCAACATCATCCTGGCCTGGAACGAAGCATTCTGGACGATCCGCCTGACCACCACCGATGCGGCTCCGCTGACAGCCTTCATCAGCTCCTTCTCCAGCCCGCAAGGCCTGTTCTGGGCCAAGCTTTCGGCGGCCTCGACGCTGGCCATCGCTCCGATCCTGATCATGGGCTGGTTCAGCCAGAAGCAGCTGGTGCGCGGCCTCACATTCGGCGCTGTCAAATAGTGGGCATCGCCGGGAAATAAGGCCGCCGCAAGCAGCGGACGACGGACAATAACCCCTCGGGGAGGAAACCATGGGAAACATCACGCTCAAGAACGTCTCCAAGTCCTTCGGGGCGACGTCGATCATCCCCGGCCTCGACCTGGTGATCGAGAACGGTGAGTTCGTCGTCTTCGTCGGCCCGTCGGGTTGCGGCAAGTCCACGCTGCTGCGGCTGATCGCGGGCCTGGAGGACACCAGCGGCGGCACCATCAACATCGATGGCCGCGACGTCACCGGCGAAGCGCCGGCCAAGCGCAAGCTGGCCATGGTGTTCCAGTCCTACGCGCTCTACCCGCACATGACGGTGGCCAAGAACATCGGCTTCCCGCTGAAGATGGCGGGCGAGGACCAGGCAACCATCGACAAGAAGGTGAAGGACGCAGCCCGCGTCTTGAACCTCACCAACTATCTCGAACGCCGTCCCGGCCAGCTTTCCGGCGGCCAGCGCCAGCGCGTCGCCATCGGCCGCGCCATCGTGCGCCAGCCATCGGCCTTCCTGTTCGACGAGCCGCTGTCCAACCTGGATGCGGCACTGCGTGGCACCATGCGGCTGGAAATCAGCGAGCTGCACCATCAGCTCAAGACCACCATGGTCTATGTCACCCACGACCAGGTCGAGGCCATGACCATGGCCGACAAGATCGTCGTGCTGAACGCAGGCAACATCGAGCAGGTCGGCTCGCCGATGGAACTCTACAAGACCCCGAAGAACCTGTTCGTCGCCGGCTTCATCGGTTCGCCGAAGATGAACCTCATCGAAGGCGCGCCAGCCGCCAAATACGGCGCCAAGACCATAGGTGTCCGTCCCGAGCATATGCAGATTTCGACGACGGCCGGCGACTGGAAGGCGACCGTCGGCGTCGCCGAGCATCTCGGTTCGGACACGTTCCTGCATGTGCAGGCGGAAGGGGTCGGTCCGCTGACGGTGCGTGCCGATGGCGAACTGGCCGTCCATCATGGCGACACGATCTACCTGACACCGGACAAGACCAGGGTTCATCGTTTCGGCCCCGATGGCAAGGCGATCGCGCAGTGAGACTGAAGGGCAAATCGGCGCTGATCACGGGATCGGCGCGCGGCATCGGCAGGGCCTTCGCCGAAGCCTATGTGCGCGAGGGTGCGACCGTCGCCATTGCCGACATCAATCTGGAGGCCGCCGGCAAGACAGCCGCCGAGATCGGCGACAAGGCCTACGCGGTCAAGCTCGATGTCACCGATCCCGCCTCGATCGAGGCGGCGGTGAAGGCCGTCGAAGCGAAGACCGGAGGCTTGGACATATTGATCAACAATGCTGCCCTGTTCGACCTGGCGCCGATCGTCGAGATCACAAGGGCGAGCTATGACCGGCTGTTTTCCGTCAATGTCTCCGGCACCCTTTTCATGCTGCAGGCGGCGGCACGATCGATGATCGCGCGCGGCAAGGGCGGCAGGATCATCAACATGGCAAGCCAGGCAGGGAGACGCGGCGAGGCGCTGGTCGGCGTCTATTGCGCCACCAAGGCTGCCGTCATCTCGCTCACCCAGTCGGCGGGGCTCGACCTGATCAAGCATCGTATCAACGTCAATGCCATCGCGCCGGGCGTGGTCGACGGCGAGCACTGGGATCACGTCGATTCGCTGTTTGCCAAATACGAGAACCGGCCAAAGGGCGAGAAGAAAAAGCTGGTCGGCGAGGCGGTGCCCTATGGCCGCATGGGCACTGCACGGGACCTCACAGGCATGGCGGTTTTTCTCGCCAGCGAGGACGCCGAATACATCGTCGCCCAGACCTACAATGTCGATGGCGGCCAGTGGATGAGCTGAGGCACGAAAGCGCGCTTCTCCCCGTCCTTCACCGGGAGAAGATGCCCGCGGACAGATGAAGGGCGGCAACACCCGGCAACGGTATGCGCCGCCCCTCATCCTTGCCCTCTCCCGGTGAAGGACGGGGAGAGGCGGAATGACGAAGGCCTAGCCTGGCCAAAAGGGTAGACAAAATGACCGTGAAACTCTCCTCGTCCAACCTCTCCAGCCTGCCCGCCAAGGTCGCCGGTCCGAAATACGACCGCTCAGGATTGAAGGCCGGCATCGTCCATTTCGGCGTCGGCAATTTCCATCGCTCGCACCAGGCGGTCTATCTGGACGACCTGTTCAATTCGGGCATCGGCCACGACTGGGCGCTGGTCGGCGCCGGCGTCTTCGAGGGCGAGAAGGTCGGTCGCCTCAAGTTGGAAGAACAGGATTGGCTGACCACCGTCGTCGAGCAGGACAGCGGCCATATGAGCGCCCGCGTCACCGGCGCCATGATCGATTTCCTCACGCCTGGCGATGCAGCGGCGATCATCGAACGCCTTGCCGATCCGGCGATCAGGATCGTCTCGCTCACCATCACCGAGGGCGGCTATTTCATCGATCCGGCTTCCGGCGTGTTCAACCCGGCCCATCCCGACATCGTCGCCGACGCGCAGCCAGGCGCGACGCCGAAAACCGTGTTCGGCATCATCCTGGCCGGCCTGCTGCGCCGTCGCGAGGAGGGCACCGTGCCCTTTACCGTGATGTCGTGCGACAACATCCCCCATAATGGTCACGTCACCTCCGATGGCGTCATCGGTCTTGCCCGTCTGATCGACGAGGATCTGGCGACGTGGGTTCACGACAAGGTCGCCTTCCCGAACGCCATGGTCGATCGCATCACGCCGGCGACCACCGACCGCGAGCGCAAGATCCTGGCCGACGATTTCGGGGTGGAGGACAACTGGCCGGTCTTCTGTGAGCCGTTCAAGCAATGGGTGCTCGAGGATCATTTCACCGCTGGCCGCCCCGCCCTGGAGAAGGTTGGCGTGCAGTTCGTCAAGGATGTCTCGCCTTACGAGCTCATGAAGATCCGCATCCTCAATGGCGGCCACGCCACCATCGCCTATCCGGCCGGGCTCATGGACATTCATTTCGTCCATGAAGCGATGGAAGAGCCGCTTGTGCGCGGCTTCCTCGACAAGCTGGAACATGAGGAGATCATCCCGACCGTGCCGCCGGTGCCGGATACCGTGCTTGAGGACTACTACCAGCTCATCGACCATCGCTTTTCCAATCCCAAGATCGGCGACACGGTGCGACGGCTGTGCCTCGACGGCTCCAACCGTCAGCCGAAATTCATCATCCCGACCATCGCCGACAGGCTGAAGGCGGGAAAAGGCGTCGCCGGCCTCGCGCTGGAGTCGGCTTTGTGGTGCCGCTACTGCTTCGGTACTACCGACAGCGGCGCCGTCATCGAGCCCAACGATCCCAGCTGGGACCGGCTCCAGGCGACCTCGAAGGCGGCAAAGGACGCGCCGGCCGCCTGGCTTGCCATGGAGGACATCTATGGCGATGTCGGTCGCTCGGCCGTTTTCGCGCAAGCCTTCACCCATGCGCTCAACGTGCTGTGGTCGAATGGCGCGCGCGCGACGCTGACGCGTTATCTCGCCGGCCAGCTCTGAGACCCATTCCAGGCCATGGCGCCCGAACTGGTCATCTTCGACTGCGACGGCGTGCTGGTGGACAGCGAAGGGCTGTCCGTCTCCGCCTTGCTGGGCATGATCAGGCTTGCCGGCGTGGCCATGGACGAGGATACCGCCTACGAGCATTTCCTCGGCAAGAGCATGAAGAGCGTCCGCGAGATCCTTGGCCGCGACTTCGGGCTTGATATCACCGACCGGCAACTGACCGAGATGCGCGTCGAGCTGATGCGCAGGTTTCGCGAGGAGCTGAAGCCGGTGGCCGGTGTCAGGGAGATGCTGCCGAGGCTCGTCGTGCCCCGCTGCGTCGCCTCTTCCGGCACGCTCGACCGCATCCGCTACGCACTCGACGTGACAGGGCTGCTCACCCTGCTGGAGCCGCATCTGTTCAGCGCGGCCATGGTCGCGCGGGGCAAACCGGCGCCGGATCTTTTCCTGCATGCCGCCGGCGCGATGGGTGCCAGTCCGGAAAACTGCCTCGTCATCGAGGACAGTCCCGCCGGCGTCGAGGCGGCGCGGGCGGCGGGCATGCGTGTGTTTGCTTTCACCGGCGGCTCGCACGCCGGCAACCCGGCGCTCAAAGCACGGCTTGCGTCGATGCAACCGGACTTTATATTCGCTGACATGCTGCAATTGCCCGATCTCATTGCAGGCCTGGGAGCGAGAGTCAGAGCATCTTGACGAAACAGTTCGTTTGCGCGGTCGATGTCGGCACCGGGAGCGCCCGCGCGGGCATTCTCGATACAAGGGGCACCTTGCTCGGCCGCGCCGAACACCCGATCGCCATGAACCAGCCGAAGCCGGATCACGCGGAGCACGATTCGCTGGATATCTGGACGGCGGTCTGCACCGCCGTGCGTGCTGCTCGAAAGAAGGCTGGCGTCGAGGCGCGGGATGTGGTCGGCATCTCCTTCGACGCCACCTGCTCGCTCGTCGTGCGCGACCGTCAGGGCGGCCAGCTCAGCGTATCCGTCAACGGCGACAAGCGCTGGGACACCATCGTCTGGCTCGATCATCGCGCCATTGCCGAGGCCGATGAATGCACGACAAGCGGCCACGCCGTGCTCGACTATATAGGCGGCGTGATGTCGCCGGAAATGGCGACGCCGAAGCTGATGTGGCTGAAGCGGAACCTGCCGGCGACGTGGGCGCGGGCCGGCACTCTATTCGACCTGACCGACTTCCTGACTTGGCAGGCGACCGGCTCGCTTGCCAGGTCGCAATGCACGCTGACGGCCAAATGGACCTATCTCGCGCATGAAGCCAGCGGCTGGCGGCGCGACTTCTTCGACATCGTCGGCCTTGGCGACCTTTTCGAGCACGGCAACCTGCCGGAGAAGGCCAGCCCTGTAGGCGCCTACATCGGCCCGCTCACCGCACAGGCGGCGGCCGACCTTGGCCTGACGGAAAACTGCCGGGTCGGCGCCGGGGTCATCGATGCCTATGCCGGCGCGCTTGGCGTGCTCGGCGGCTTCGCCGGCGACGAGCAAAACATCGGCCGGCATCTGGCGCTGATCGCCGGCACGTCGAGCTGCGTCATGGCGATGTCGCCCGACCCGCAGCCCTTCGCCGGCGTCTGGGGCCCCTATTATGGCGCGGCCCTCCCGAAGCTCTGGCTGTCGGAAGGCGGCCAGTCCGCCACCGGCGCCCTGCTAGACCATATCATCCGCTGGCATGGCGCGGGTGGCGAGCCGGACGCCGCCATGCATGCCAGGATCGCGCGGCGTGTCGCCGAGCTGCGCGCCGCCGAGGGGGAGAACCTCGCCGCGAGGCTGCACGTTCTGCCGGATTTCCACGGTAACCGCTCGCCTCTCGCCGACCCGCATGCCGTCGGCGTGGTCAGCGGGCTGACGCTGGATTCCTCCTTCGACAGCCTGTGCAAGCTCTACTGGCGCACCGCCGTCGGCATCGCGCTCGGCGTTCGCCATGTGCTGGAGGCGCTGAACGAGAACGGCTATCTGATCGATACGCTGCATGTCACCGGCGGACACACCAAGAACCCGCTCTTGATGGAGCTCTATGCCGACGCCACCGGCTGCACGGTCATCGAGCCGCTGGCCGACGAGGCGGTGCTGCTCGGCACCGGCATGGTCGCGGCCACCGCCGCCGGGTTGTTCCCCGACCTCAACGCCGCCTGTCTTGCCATGCAGCAGGGTGGCAGGACACGCGCATCGAACCCGGCCTCGGCCCCACGCTTCGAGCGCGACTACCGGATCTTCCTGGAGATGCACCGGCAAAGGCAGATGCTGGACGCCATCAGGTAGGCGGAGGCAGGGCAGCGCCGACGCTTGGCAGGTCTCGGTTTCCGGCCGCCACGAGGTGCCCGTTGCCAAAATCCTGCAGGATCAGCTTCATCGGCGCCTCGCCGATCTTGCGGGTGGCGCTCGGTATCTCATGCTCGAGCCGGGCGAAGCGGCTCCTGCGCCGCGCCGGATCGGGCACCGGCACGGCTTCGATCAGGCGCCTCGTATAGGGGTGGCGCGGATTCGAAAAGACCTGGTCGCGCGTGCCCATCTCGACGATCTGGCCGAGATACATGACGGCGACGCGGTCGGAAATGTTCTCGACCACAGCCATGTCGTGCGAAATGAAAAGATAGGCGACGCCGAATTCGCGCTGCAGTTCCTTCAAAAGGTCGAGCACGCGCGCCTGTACCGAGACATCGAGCGCCGAGACGCTTTCGTCGGCGATGATCAGTTTTGGCCGCAAGGCGAGCGCGCGGGCAATGCAGACGCGCTGGCGCTGGCCGCCGGAGAATTCATGCGGATAAAGCTCCATCTGGTCGGCCGTCAGGCCGACACGCTCGAACAGCGCGGCGACCCGATCCCTGCGTTCTTCCTTGGAAGCGATGCCGTGGATCACCAGCGGCTCGGCGACGAGATCGCCCACGCGCATGCGCGGGTCGAGCGAGGCGAACGGGTCCTGGAAGATCATCTGCACGTCGCGGCGCACCGCCTTGCGCTCGTCTCGGCCAAGGCCTGACAGATTGCGTCCGCCAACCACGATGTCGCCGCTGTAAGGCACCAGCCCGGCAAGGGCCTTGGCGGTTGTCGACTTGCCGCAGCCGGATTCGCCGACCAGGGCCAGCGTCTCGTTGGGCGCGATCGAAAAGCTGACGCCTTCGACGGCGTGGACGCGGCGGTTGACTCGCCCGAAGAAGCCGCCATGCAGGTCGAAGCGGACGTGCAGGTCCTTCACCTCGGCGACATTTCTGGAAGCCTCTGCTTCCGGAACCCTGGACTCCTGCCGGCCGGCACCGGCGCCGATGCGCGGCACGGCCGCCAGCAGTTCCCTTGTGTAGGCAGCCTGCGGCCGGGCAAAGATATCGGCGGCCTTGCCTTCCTCGACCATGCGGCCATGCCGCATGATGATGACACGGTCGGCCATTTCGGCGACCACGCCCATGTCGTGGGTGATGAGGATGATGCTGGTGCCACGCTCGCGCTGCAGGTCGCGCAACAGCTCCAGCACTTCCCCCTGCACGGTGACGTCGAGCGCCGTCGTCGGCTCGTCGGCGATCAGCACATCGGGCTCCAGCGCCAGCGCCATGGCGATCATCACCCGCTGCCGCATGCCGCCTGACAGTTCATGCGGAAACTGCTTCAGCCGGCTTTCGGCTTCCGAGATGCGCACCGCCTTCAGCGCGTCGATGGCGCGCATGCGCGCCTCGGCGTGCGAAAGGCCGGTATGTGCCTCGATGGATTCGGTGAGCTGCCGGCCGATCGACAGCACCGGGTTCAGCGATGTCATGGGCTCCTGGAAGATCATGGCGACGCGGTTGCCGCGAACGCGCCGCATCTGCCGCTCGTTGAGAGCGGTCAGCTCGGTATCGCCGTGATCCTTGTCGCGAAGGCGGATCGTGCCCGCGGAGATGCGGGCGGCAGGCCGCGGCAGAAGCTGCATGATCGCCAGCGACGTCATCGATTTGCCGGAGCCGGATTCGCCTGCAATGCAAAGCGTCTCGCCGCGCGAAAGCGTTAGCGACAGGCCTGACACGACCTCGCGCTCGCCATCCTCGCCGCGCACGCTGACGGACAGGCCGGCGATGTCGAGCACCCGTCCTGTCGTCGTGGCAGTCTGCTTTTTGGTGGCGTATTTGCTCATTCAAACACGCAGCGCGGGAAGTAGAACGACACCACCCAGTTCGGCATGTCGACGATCTCACTGATGCGCAGGTCGCCGCACACCGAGGCCAGCATATAGGCTTCGACGGGATCGATCTGGTAGCGGCCAGCAAGCAGGTCGACCATCTGGGCGACCGCTTCCCTGGCGCCGGTCATCAGGTCCGGCCCGATGCCGGTCGTCACCTCATAGCCCTTGGCGTCGAGATGACGTGTCACCGGCCCGGGCGTGGTGAAGCGCGGTGTCTTCAGCCTGGCATCCTTGACCAGATCGAGCTTGAGCACGACGTCCATCGGGCTTTCGATCGCCGTGCCGCAGACCTCTCCATCGCCTTGCGCCGCGTGGGTGTCGCCGACGGAAAACAGCGCGCCCGCCACTTCCACCGGCAGATAGAGCGTGGTGCCGGCGGCGAGGTCGCGTATGTCGAGATTGCCGCCAACGCGCCGGGGCGGCACCACCGAGTGATGGCCCTTTTCAGCCGGCGCATTGCCGATGGTCCCGGCAAACGGCTTCAGAGGCACGCGAGCGTTCTTGCCGAACAATGCCGGTTCGAGCGAGGCGGCGTCGTATTTCCAGATGTTCAGCGCCGGCTCCTTGAAGTCGTCGGCGAGTAGCCCAAACCCTGGGATGTTCGCCGTCCAGCCGAAGCCGGACGGTTTGAACATCTCGATCGTCACCTTCAGCGCATCGCCCGGTTCGGCGCCGTCAACGAAGATCGGCCCGGTCACCGGATTGATCTTGCCGAAGTCGAGCCTGGCGATGTCGCTGACCGTGCTGTCCGGCGTCAACTGGCCGCCGGAGGAATCGAGGCACTTGAACTCGATGGTGGAACCGGGCGCCACTTTCTCGGCCGGAACGAAGGAATTGTCCCAGCCGAAATGGTGATGACGCCCGTGGATGGTGTAATCGCAGTTATTGCACATCTTTTACGTACACATTGTCATAGTTGATCGGGATATGGACCGGGTCGACATAGAGGTTGTCGGCACCGCCCATGCGCGCCGATTTCATGGTGAAGCGCTGTTCGTTGAACACCGGCGCCCACGGCGCGTCTTCCATCACCTTGCCGTAGATGGCGCTCCACATCTCGTCGCGCTCGCCGGCCTTGGCGGGGTCGACCATGGCGTCGGCTTCGGCCGCCTTGGCGTCGAGATCCTTGTTGCAATACCAGGACCAGTTCCAGCCGCCTGCAACAGCACCCGCGCAGCCGAGGATCGGGCCGTAGAAGTTGGACGGATCCGGGAAGTCGGCGATCCAGGCCATGCCGCCCGACCAGATCATCGGCGCGCCGGCCTTGTCGCCACCGGCGGCGATGACATTGGCCTGCGCCAGCGACTGGATGCTGGCCTTGATGCCGATCGCCGCCAGATCCTGCTGGATCGCCTGGGCAATGCGCGGATTGGGATCGGTGTTCATGACGAACAATTGCGTCTCGAAGCCATCGGCGTGGCCGGCCTCGGCCAGCAGCGCCTTGGCCTTGGCGACATCATAGGGGTAGCCCTTGAACGCCTTGTCGTAGCCCGGCATCGACGGCGGTAGTGGCTGGTTGGCCGGCACGGCCCGATTGTTGATGATCTGGACAATGCGCGCCTTGTTGATCGCCATGTTGACGGCCTGGCGCACCTTCACATTGTCGAAGGGGGCCATGGTGGTGTTCATGGTGACGTAGCCGGTGTGCAACTGGCCGCCTTCGACGACGCGCGCCTTCTGCTCGGGATCGGCCATGACTTCCTGGAACTTGGCCGGCGGAATGCCGTCGCCGGGCACGTCGATCTCGCCCTTCTGCAGGCGCAGCAGCGCCACGATCGGCTCCTGGCCGATCTCGAAGGTGATCTTGTCGAGATGCGGCAGGCCCTTGTGCCAATAATCAGCGTTGCGCTCGAACACGATGCGCTGTCCCAGCGTCCATTCGGCGAGTTTGAACGCGCCGGTGCCGACCGGATGCTTGCCGAAATCGGCGCCGTATTTCTCGACCTCTTCCTTTGGCACGACATGCGAGAAGTTGATGGCCATGACATGCAGGAAGGTGGCGTCGGGACGGGTCAGTTCGAACTTGACCGTGTAGGGGTCGACGACGGTGACGCCCGAGAGGCTTGTCGCCTTGCCGGCGGCGACATCGTCATACCCCTTGATCGAGCCGAAGAAGCCGGCGCCGGGGCTCTGCGTCTTCGGATTGGTGACGCGGTCGAGCGAATACTTCACGTCGTCGGCCGTCATCTCGCGGCCATTGTGGAATTTCACGCCGTGCCGCAGCTTGAAGGTGAAGGTCTTGCCGTCCGGCGAGATGTCGTAGCTTTCTGCAAGGTCGGGCTTTAGGTTCGTCGTGCCCGGCTCGTAGTCCATCAGCCCGTCGAACAGGCTCTTGATCATCGACCAGTTCTGCCAGTCGTAGCCAATCGCCGGATCGAGGGTCGCGACATCGTCCTTGTAAGTGATGGTGATGGCGCCGCCCTGCTTGGCGTTGGGATCGATCGTGTCCTCGGCGCGAACGCTGGTCATGCCGAGCATCAGCGCCAGCGCCGATGCCGCCACGGTGGAGGCCAGAAACTTCTTCATTTTATGTTCCCTTTCATTGGCTGTTTCTTGGTTTCATCCGAGCTTGATGCTCATCTCAGTTTGATACGGGGGTCGATGAAGGGCGCGATGATGTCGGCAAGCAGGTTGCCGAGCACGATGGCGCAAGCGGAGACCAGCGTGACGCCCATGATGATTGGAATGTCGACGCGCTGGATGGCCTGCCAGGCGAGCTGGCCGATGCCGGGCCAGCCAAACACGCTTTCGACCACCACGATGCCGCCCATGAAGATGCCGATGTCGATGCCGATCATGGCGATGACCGGCAGGATGGCGTTGGGCAGAGCGTGGCGGAAGAGGATGGCGCGGCGCGCCAGGCCCTTGGCGCGCGCGGTACGCACATAATCCTGCCGCAGCACGTCGATCATCGACGAGCGCATCATGCGCGCGTACCAGCCGGCGCCGAGGATGCCCATGGTCAGCGACGGCAGCACCAGGTGGCGCCAAGTGCCGTAACCGCCGATCGGAAACCAGCCGAGCCGCACGGCGAACACGTAGAGCAGCAGCAGGCCGACGACGAATTGCGGCGCCGAGACGCCGACGAAGGAGGCGACCATCAGCGACTGGTCGGTGGCGGTGCCGCGCTTGACGGCGGCGATCAGGCCCATGGTCAGGCCGATCGCCAGTTCGCACAGGATGGCGCCGACCATCAAAAGCAGGCTCGCCGGCAGCCGCGAGACGATCAGCTCGGTGACCTGCGAGCGCTGGATGTAGGATCGGCCGAGGTCGCCGCTGAGCAGGCTGGTCAGGTAGTGCCAGTACTGGACGATGAAAGGCTGGTCGAGGCCGAGCTGGCGCCGGATGTTTTCGACCGTCTCGGGCGTGGCGCTGCGTCCGGCGATCTGCCGCACGGGATCGGCCGGCAGCAGATAGAGCAGCGCGAAGGTGATCAGCGAGACGCCGAGCAGGATCAGCGCCGACTGGATGATGCGGCGGCCAAGATAGGCGATCATGCCCGGCCTCGTTGCGTTGGGTCGAGGATGTCGCGCAGCGCATCGCCGATCAGATTGAAGGCCAGTGCCAGCGCCAGGATCGCCGCGCCCGGGAAGAACACCAGCCATGGCGCTGCCTGGAAATAGGTCTGGTTCTCGAAGATGATGTTGCCCCAGGACGCGGTCGGCGGCTGCACGCCGATGCCGAGGAAGGAGAGCGTTGCTTCCAGAAGCACCGTGGTCGAGATGCCCAGCGTTCCCCAGACGATGATGGTCGGCAGCAGGTGTGGCAGGATGTGACGGAACAGGATGCGCGGCGCGCCGGCGCCGATGGTGCGTTCGGCATCGATGAATTCGCGCTCGGACAATGAGCTGGTCTCGGTGTAGATGACGCGGGCCGTCTGCACCCAGTTCACCAGTGCGATGACCATGGCGACGATCCACAGGCTGGGCTGGAACACCGCCGCCAGGCAGATCGCCAGCAGCAGCGCCGGGAAGGCCATCATCAGGTCGGTGAAGCGCATCAGCACGCTGCCGATCCAGCCGCGGAAATAGCCGGCGGTGACGCCGACAAGCGTGCCGATCAGCAGCGCAACGCCATTGGCGACGACGCCGATGATCAGCGACGTGCGCGCGCCGTAGAGGATGCGGGTCAGGAGGTCGCGGCCGAGCAGATCCGTGCCCAGCCAGAAATGGGCGCTCGGCGGCAGCGGCGAACCCTCGATGGTCAGGCCGTCGAACATCTGCTCGTTGGGATCATAGCCGGTCAGCCATGGCGCCAGGATCGCGCCGGCGACCACGATGGCGACGATCACCAGGCCGATCAGCGCCAGCGGACGCTTGAAGAGCCGGCGCCAGACGCCGGCACGCGGCTTGGCCGGCAAGCGCGCGGTTGCCGCAAGATCAGGCGCGATGGGATTGGTCATCGTTGCCCTCCTCTTCCGTCATGGCCACAATGCGGCGCGCGGCCTCCTCGATGCTGATCTGCCAGCTCATCGCCAGCGATCGCAGTTGCGCGTAGGCGCGGCCGTCTTCGGCGCCCTTCGACAGGGCCTCGACCGCGCGCACGATGGTCTGCCGCTCGGCGACACGTTGGCGAAGCGAGGCAATCTCGCTGGCCAGGTGCTTTCGTGCTTCGAAGCTTTGGCGCGCGATCAAAAGCGCGCTGTAGACCCCGGCATTGCCCACGGGCTTCAGCAACTGGGCATCCGCCTTGTGCGACAGCGCCCATTCGATGCGGCCCGGCGCTTCCGAGCCGATCAGCGCCACCAGCGGCATCGGCGCCTCGCCCGGCTTCCAGGGAAACTGTTCGTCGAAGCCGAGATCGGCGTCAAGGAAGACGAAGTCGGCGGCCAGCGACTCGGCAGGCAGTTCCGGCCAACAATCCACTGTAACCAAGCCAATCGCCGACAATTGCCGGGTGATCGCCTGCACCGTCGGATGCGGGCGATGCAGGACGAACGCTTTGGCGCCGCCCAGATTGGGAATGCGTGTCCTGGTCACGACACCACCCTCAGGCGCGGGCGGCCGAACGTCCTGGCGGGGTCGTAGCGCGACAGATAGGGGTCCGGCGCGACCTCGTCTTCGCGGCTGACGACCTCGAAGAAGCCGTCGGCGATCCGGCCGATGATCACCGGCAGCGTCGCGTGCTGGGTGTGGGCGTCGATGGCGATCGGCCCGAGCCGGGTGGTAAAGCGTCGTTCCGCGAAAGCTTTTGAAAACTCCGCCGGACCCGCTGCCGGATCACGCGCGAGCACATCGGCCATCACCTGCACGGAGGCATAGGCGGACGCCTCGAAGGACGAGGCGAAGGCGGCCGGCCTTGGCGCGAAATAGGGTCCGACCGACAGATGCCCCTTGCCGGATTCGCCGATCGCCGGCAGTTCACCCTCGGTGAGGTTGCAGGAGACGACCGGGCAGCTTTCCGGTCTGAAAGCCGCATCCTCACGGCCCAGTTCCTGATAGGCGGCCAGGAAGGCGTAGGACGAGGTGCCGATCAGGTTGTTGAGGATGAAGTTCGGCCGCGAGGCCCGGATTTCCTCGATCAGGCGCGACACGTCGGTCTCGCCGATGCGCAAATAGCGCTCGCCGAGAACCCTGCCGCCGGCATCCGCGATCAGGTCGCGCGCCACGCGGTTCATCTCCCAGCCCCAGATATAATTGGAGCCGAGCAGGAAGCCGTTGGCGCCGAAGCGCGGCGCGACATGCGCCATCAGCGGCACCAGGTGCTGGTTGGGGCAGGCGTGCATGTAGACGACGTGCTCGTTGGCCTCGAACCCTTCATAGGGGCAGGCGTACCAGAGCATGCCGCCCGCCTTCTCCAGCACGGGGATCGTTTCCTTGCGGCTCCAGGAGGTGACACAGCCGACGACGTGACGCGCGCTGCTGGTCTTGAAGATGTCCTCGCACAGCGTCGCGTAGCGGTCGGCGTTGCTTTGCGGGTCACGCTCGACCGGCACCAACTCGACGCCCGATCTCCGGTCGGCATTGATGTCGGCGATGGCGCGCATGGCGCCCATACGGCACGCGTCCGACACGAGCTGATAGCTGCCCGATCGGGAATAGAGGATGCCGATCTCGATACGCCGTTTCAAGCGAAACCCCAAAAAATGAAAATGCCCCGCAGCCGTCGCCGGTTGGCGAGGCATACGAGGCATTCTTGCCGCCCGGCGATCAGAGCCGGTATTTTCGAACAAAGCGCGAGGCGCTTCGAAAACTTTATTCCATTAGCCTATTCGGAACAGCCGCTCAGTCAAGCGGTAAAGTGCCGCGCCTGGGCGCCGGCCCAGGAATGCCGCTGTGCTCTCAGCCCGGGAATCTTTGAGAGAATATTCCCGGCCGTGTGATCGTTTGGGGAACCGTATTCTTTGATAAAGTCGATAGAGTTTGTGATTTTGTTATCAAGCTTGGGCAATCCGCCTGGCTGCCACGACTTGACAACCACAGAGATCAATCATGTCCGACTTCAGAAACACTGTACCTGCTCTCCTTGCGTCAACCTTCAACCGGCGCGTAGGTCTCGCGGTTCTTTTCGCATCGGCCGTTGCCATCACCGGCCTGGTGGCGCCCAAGGAATCGTTCGCGGAGGACAAGAAGAGCATCAAGGTCGGCATCATCAGCGGCGAGGATGAAGATGTGTGGCGCGTCGTCACCGCCCAGGCTGCTGAAAAAGGCCTGAAGATCGAGACCGTGGTGTTCAACGACTACACCCAGCCGAACGAAGCGCTGGAGCGTGGCGAGATCGACGCCAACGCCTTCCAGCACCAGCCCTATCTCGACAACCAGATCAAGACGCAAGGTTATCACATCGTGCGTGTCGGCTATACCGGCGTCTGGCCGATCGGTCTCTATTCCAAGAAATACACCAAGGTCGCGGACCTGCCCGAGGGCGCCGTCATCGGCGTGCCCAACGATCCTTCCAATGAAGGCCGGGCGCTGCGCGTGCTGCAGAACGAAGGCGTGATCAAGCTGAAGGACGGCACCGGCATTCTCGCCACCACCGCCGACATCGCCGAGAACGCGAAGAAGGTCGTGATCAAGGAGCTCGACGCCGGCATCGTCGGCCGCTCGGTCGAGGATCTCGACGCCGCCGTGGTCAACACCGACTGGGCGCTGAAAAGCGGCCTGACGCCGGAAAACCGCATCGCCCAGGAGCCGATCGCCGACAATCCGTACCGCAACTTCATCGCGGTGAAGGCCGGCAGCGAAAACGAGCCCTGGGTAAAGACGCTCGTGGCTTCGTACCAGAACGACAAGGTCAAGGCCGAGTTCGACAAGGTCTACAAGGGCACCGGCCTCAGCGCCTATTGAGACCCGGACGCCCCGGCTCGGAAGCAATAGCGGTCCGCGCTCAGGCGCGGGCCGCGTTTGTGTTTTCGGAGGGCGAAGGACAGGGAACACGCATGAACCAGCACATCACGGCATCCGTGGATACCACCGATGCGGCCGAAGCCGGGTCCGACAAGCCTCGTGACGTCGTGCGCCTTGTCGACCTGAAGCGGCGCTTCGGCGTCACGGCGGCGCTCGACGGCGTCTCGCTGACGGTACGCAAGGGCGAAATCCTCGGCATTATCGGCCGCAGCGGCGCCGGCAAATCGACGCTGATCCGCTGCCTGAACGGTCTGGAACGACCCGTTTCCGGTGAGGTGTTCATCGAGGGCCGCGAGATCAGCCGGCTCGGCGAACGCGACCTGCAGCCGTTGCGGCGGCGCATCGGCATGATCTTCCAGCACTTCAACCTGCTGTCGGCCAAGACCGTCGAGGACAATGTGGCGCTACCTCTGAAGATCGAGGGCCGTCCGAAGGCGGAGCGGCTGGCACGTGCGGCCGAACTGCTCGATCTCGTCGGCCTGTCGGAGAAGGCAAAAGCCTATCCGTCCTCGCTGTCAGGCGGCCAGAAGCAACGTGTCGGCATTGCTCGTGCGCTGGCGGCGCGGCCGGCCCTGCTGCTGTCGGACGAAGCCACATCGGCGCTCGACCCGGAAACGACGCGCTCCATTCTCGCCTTGCTCAAGGACATCAACCGGCAGCTTGGCCTGACCATCCTGCTGATCACCCACGAGATGGAGGTGATCCGCTCGATCGCCGACCGGGTGGCGGTGATCGATGCCGGGCGCATCGTCGAGGAAGGACCCGTTTGGTCGGTGTTCGCCGATCCTCGCTCTGGCATCACAAAAAGCCTGCTCGGCGCCATCCGGCCGCAACTGCCGCCCGAACTGGCGGCCCGTCTGGTGCCGTCGGCCGGTGCGGAAACCATCCTGCGTGTCGACGTGGCTGGCGAGCCCGCGCGAGGTCCATTGCTCTCGGATCTGGCAGCCATCGTCCCTGGTCAGTTCCGCCTCGTCCATGGCGGCATCGACCATATCCAGCAGCAGCCCGTCGGCACGCTGTTTCTCTCTGTCCCTGGCCATGATGCAAGGCATCTCGCCGAAGTGATCACATTCCTGAAGTCCCGCCAGGCGCGGGTGGAGGTGCTTGGCCATGTCGCCGGTTCTGTTTGAACTCCTGCTGCGGTCGATCTGGGAGACCGTTCTGATGACGGCCGCGTCCGGCCTCATCTCGCTGGTGTTCGGCCTGCCGCTGGGGCTGGCATTGATCGCCACCGAACGCGGCGGCATCGCCGAAAACCTGTGGGTGAACCGCGCACTGGGCGCCGTCATCAACGGCTTCCGATCGGTGCCCTTCATCATCCTTCTCGTGGCGCTCATCCCGGTGACGCGGCTGATCGTCGGCACCTCGATCGGCACGTGGGCGGCCATCGTGCCGCTGTCGATCGCCGCCACGCCCTATTATGCGCGCATCGCCGAAGTCTCGCTGCGCGAGGTCGACCACGGCTTGATCGAGGCGGCGCGCGCCATGGGCGGCAACCGCTGGACGATCATCCGCGAGGTGCTGGTGCCCGAAGCCCTGCCCGGCATCGTCGCCGGCTTCACGGTGACCCTGGTGACGCTGATCGGCGCCTCGGCCATGGCAGGTGCCATCGGTGCCGGTGGTCTCGGCGACCTCGCCATCCGCTATGGCTACCAGCGTTTCGAGACCTCGGTGATGATCGCCGTGGTCATCGTCCTGATCATCCTGGTCTGCGGCATCCAGTGGGTGGGGGATAGGCTGGTGGCGAGGCTGGATCGGCGGGTGTGAGCCGGTAGGCTCGCGAGGAATGGGCCGAGGCTCTCGACTTCGTCATCCTAGGGCGTAGCAGTCGCGAAGCGACGTCGCGGAGACCCTAGGATCCATGCCGCGACCGGAGCCGAAGCACGCGACGGAACAGAGTTCTGCACCGTGGTAACGCGTTGGAGTCCCGGCATGGATCCCCGGGTCTGCGCCGCGTCGCTTCGCTCCTTGCTCCGCCCGTGGATGACGAAGCGATCGGCGGTCCAGCTAATCGCCGACGCAACGATCCTCGATACAAGCCGGACTAAGCCCGCAACCTCGACCCTTCCGGATCGAAGAACGGCATCGGCGCCACCACCGCGCGCGTCGGCACGCCGTCGATGACGATGCTGAGCTCGGTGCCGACAGCCGTAAAGGGCAGCCGCAGATGCGCGGTCGCCAGCACCTTGCCCAGCGAATAACCGTGGTCGCTGTAGGTGACGACACCGACGTCCTCGCCATCGGCCAGCACCCTGGCATCCGTCGCGGCCGGCTTGTTGCCGTCGAGGATCAGTCCGGTCCAACGCTCATCGAGGCCCTTGTCGCGGACCTTGAGCAGCGCTTCGCGGCCGATGAAATCGCCCTTGTCGAACTTGATCCAGCGATCGAGGCCGACATGGAAGGGCGTGCGGGTCTCGTCCATGTCGATGCCGTGCGCCGGATAGGCCTTTTCCAGCCCAAGCGTGAACATCGCCAGCACGCCATAGGGCTTCAATCCGAAATCCTGCCCGGCATGCATCAGACTTTTCCAGACGGACGCCGCTTCATCGGCCGGCACGAACAATTCGAACCCGAGTTCGCCGGTGACACCAGTGCGCGAGATCAGCAGCTTCGTGTCGCCGATGCGCCCCGATGTGAATGCCCAGCGCTTCAGCCCGTCCAGATCGGCATCCGACACCAGCGCCTTGAGCAGCTCGCGTGAGCGCGGCCCCTGGATCGTCGGAAAGGCGACGGCCGCGGTGATGTCCGTGACATAGGCCTTGCGGCCTTGTGCGTGATGCAAAAGCCAGGGCAGCATCTTCAGGCGGTTGACCGATCCGGTCACCAGCATGAAATGCTCCGGCGCCAGACGGAACACGGTAAGGTCGTCCATGATGCCGCCATCCTCGCGGCAGATCGTGGAGTAGCGCACCTGGCCAGGCTTCATCGCTGCGGCATCGTTGACGATGACGTGGTTCACCAAAGCCTCGGCATCCGGCCCCTTGATGTCCATCTTGCCCATGGTGCTGAGATCCTGCACACCGACATTCCTGCGCGTGTTCAGATGCTCGTCTTCAATGCCGGAATAGTACTTGGCTGAGATGAAATCGCCGCCGACCCGACCCATGGTCGCGCCCAGCCCGACAATGCTGCTGTAGAAAGGGGAACGCCGCTCGGCCAAGAAAGTCTCCATCGCTCAACGGATGGAAAAATACGAGCTTTCGCATCGCCGGCAGAGACGGAAACGACATCCCCTGCATCGATCACGGCGCATCGCCGTGGGTTCATTCGACGCCGAACATGTCTCGTGCCTGCTCGGCCGTATAGTAGCCAAGCCTGACGTCCCGGGCGACCAGTTCCGGGTCGCGCTCGCGTGGATCGCCATAGCCGCCGCCGCCCGGCGTGCCGACGCGCACGCGGTCGCCTGCCTTCAGCGCGATATCCTGCTCCTTGGAAAGGTGCGGCGGGACATGTTCCTCGCCATTGCGGAAGACTGTCACCGTGTTGACCGCGCCATCCCCGCCGCCGAGCGCGCCTTGCGGACCGAAACGGCCGTGGTCCATGACGAAGGAGGCGCGGGCGTCGCCGCGCAGGATTTCGACCTCATAGGCGAGGCCGAAACCCCCGCGATGCTTGCCGGCGCCGCCCGAGCCCTCGCGCAAGGCGTAGTGTCGATAGAGCACCGGAAAGGCCTGCTCCATGATCTCGACCGGCGGCGATTTTGAGATGCCGATGGTCGAACAACCATTGGTCAGGCCGTCATGGCCGGAATTGCCGCCATAGCCGCCGCCGGAAATCTGGTACATGACGTAGTCGCGGCCGCGTGCCGGATCGTTGCCGCCGAGCGCGAAATTGCCGCTGGAGCCCGCAGGAGCCGCCGTTACCTTGTCCGGCAGCGCCTGCACCATGGCCGCGAACACAGCCTCGGCGATGCGCTGCGAGACCTCGGCGGCGCAGCCGGAAACAGGACGTGGGTATTTGGCATCGAGGAACGTGCCTTCCGGCCGCTTGACGATCAGCGGCTCGAACGCGCCGGCGCTGATAGGCACATCCGGGAAAATGTGGCGCATCGCGAGATAGACCGAGGAGAGCGTCGTCGCCAGCACGCTGTTCATCGGCCCGGCGCAGGGCTTTGACGAGCCGGCGAAATCGAATGTCAGCGTGTCGCCCCGCTTCTCGACGGCGAGCGCGATGGTCAGCGGTTCGTTGACCACGCCATCGGAATCGACAAACGCCTTGGAATGGTAGGTGCCGTCGGGAATGGCCGAGATGTTGGCACGCATCTGCTCGGCGGCGCGGCGGCGCAGTTCGGCGATGGCTTCGACGACGGTTTCGTCACCGTAACGATCCAGGATTCCATTGAGCCGGTCCTGGCCGATCAGCAACGCCGCGGCCTGGGCACGGATGTCGCCTATGCGCTGGTCGGCGACACGAATGTTGGAGCAGATGATGGCGTAGATCTCGCGGTCGAGCACGCCCTTCTTGAACAGTTTCACCGGCGGCAGCCGCAGCCCTTCCTGCTCGACCGCCGTCGCCGAGGCCGAGAAGCCGCCGGGCACCGAGCCGCCAATGTCGGGCCAGTGGCCGGTGTTCGACAGCCAGCAGAAGATCTTGCCGTCCCGATAGACCGGCATGGCGAAGCGCACATCCATCAGATGCGTGCCGCCAAGATAGGGATCGTTGACGATGTAGATGTCGCCGGGCTCCGGGGCCAGGCAGCGTCCATCGGCGATCATCTCGATCACCGTCCTGGTCGAATACTGCATCACGCCGACGAACACCGGCAGGCCCTGGCTGCCTTGCGCGATCAGCGAGCCGTCGATAGCCGAATAGATGCCGTCGGAACGGTCATTGGCCTCGGCGATCACCGGCGAGAAGGCGGCGCGCGAAAACGTCAGGTCCATCTCGTCGCAGACCTGCTGCAAGGCCGCCTGGAGAACCGAAAGCGTGATGGCGTCGAGTTTTGCCCCTTTGGAAGCTGGCATTGTCAGGCCTCGCCAATGTCGATGATGATGTTGCCGTCGGCGTCGCAGCGTGCGCGGTCGCCGGGTTCGAGAACCGTCGTCGCATCCATCTGTTCGAGGATCGCCGGGCCCTCGATGACGGCGTCGAGCGGCAGCTTTTCGCGTGCGTAGACCGGCGTGTCATGCCAGTGGCCGGCATACCAGACCGGCCGTACCTCGCGCCGCGCCTCGTCCAGCGTTTGGGCGCGCCCCGCCGGGTCGATCAATCGCGACAGGTCGATCGCCGGACGCACGCCGGTAACCGAGGTGTTGAGGTTGACCAGATTGGCGCGGATCTCCGGCAGTTCGACCTTGAAGCGGGCGAAATAGGCTTTTTCGAACAGCGCCTGCAGCGTCGCACGCGTCACTGAAGACGACGGCAGCGGCACGTTGATGATGTGGGTCTGGCCGACGAACTGCATGTCGGCGGAGTGGGTGACACGGATCGTCTCCGGTTTCACCGCTTCCTTGCCGATCAGCTCCTCGCCTTCGTTACGGTGCCGTTCCAACACAGTGTGAAGCTGGGTTTCATCGAGCATCGCCACCGGCTGGTTGACCGTGTTGACGAAATCGTGGCGCAGGTCGGCGACGACGCAGCCGAGCGCGTTGGTGATGCCGGGCCGCGCCGGCACCAGCACCCTGGGCAGTCCGAGCTCGCGGGCCAGCGCGGTCGCATGCAGCGGCCCGGCGCCGCCAAAGGCGAAGAGGGCGAAGTCGCGAGGGTCATGGCCGCGCGACACCGAGACCATGCGGATGGCGCCGGCCATCTTCATGTTGCCGAGACGCAGCACAGCACCCGCGGCCTCGACGCCAGACAGGCCGGTCGCCTTGCCGATCCTGTCCTCGAAAATGCCGGTGACACGTTCCACCGTGACCGGGTTTTCGACCGCCAGCAGCTTCTTCGGCGCCAGCCGTCCCAGCACCAGATTGGCGTCGGTGATGGTCGGCTCCAGGCCGCCGCGCCCGTAGCAGATCGGGCCGGGATTGGCGCCCGCACTTTCCGGGCCGATCTGGATCAGGCCGGCGGCATCGACTCGCGCGATCGAGCCGCCGCCGGCGCCGACCGTGTGCACCGCCACCATCGGCACGTGGATTGGCATCGCGTATTCGATCTCGATCTCGTTGGAGACCGCGGGCTCGGCGTTGCGGATCAGCGCCACATCGGTCGAGGTGCCGCCCATGTCGTAGGTGACGAGGTTTTCGAAACCGGCGCGCTTGCCGGTATAGGCGGCGGCGATGACGCCCGAGGCCGGGCCGGACATCACGGTCTTGGCCGATTCACGCGTGACGAAGCGGGCCGAGATCATGCCGCCATTGCCATTCATGATCAGGAAGTCGCGGGCATAGCCCTTCGCAGCCAATTCCTTGCGCAGCCGCTCGACATAGCGCTCGAGGATCGGCTGCACCGAGGCGTTGACCGAAGCCGTCACCCCGCGTTCGAACTCGCGGGCTTCCGACAGCAGCGCGTGGCCTGCCGTGATGTAGCCGTTAGGCCAAAGCTCGGCGGCGATCTCGGCCGCGCGCCGCTCATGCGCCGGGTTGGCATAGGAATGCAGGAAGTGGATGACGAGGGATTCGCAGCCGGCCGCGATCAGCGTCTTCAGGGCTTCGCGCATTTCAGCCTCGTCGAGCGGCGTGCGTATCGTTCCGGACGCCTCGACGCGCTCCGACACTTCGAGCCGCAGGTTGCGCGGGATGATCGGCACGAAGCTGCCGGTCATGCCATAGGCCTGCGGCCGTGTACGCCGGCCGAGCTCGATCACATCGCGAAAACCGCGCGTGGTGATCATGCCGGTTTTCGCCAGCCGGCGCTCCAGGACCGCGTTGGTGGTGGTGGTCGTGCCATGCACGATGAGGTCGATGCCGTCGATCGGAAATCCGGTGGCGCCGAGCGCCGAAACGACGCCGAACGCCTGGTTATCGACGGTGGTAGGCGTCTTGGCGATATGCACCCGGCCACCGTCTCGGCCGTCGATCAAAAGCAGGTCGGTGAAGGTTCCGCCGACATCGATACCAGCGACGACATTGCCCAGGGAATCCTGCGGCTGCACCGAAAAATTCTCTTTCATTGTCGAAACCCGAAATTTACGGACTACGGATATGCGGCAGTTTGGAAAGGCGTTTCGCGGCGGTATCTTGACGCAAATATCGTTTGTATACTAATAAATTCCGGGCACAAGAGCTTACCGCTTCGGAGTGTGCGAGCAGCACGCCGGGACCTGAACGGTCCGGGCGTGCATGAAAAGGTTTGGCGCCAACGCCCGAAGGTGGCGCCGGAAGGTTGGATTTGATGAACACCACACCCGCGTTCAGCACCCCCGACGCCCGGCCGCCGCGGTTCCCGATTCCGGCCAATGTCCATGCGCAGACCGTCGTGTCGGTGAAGCACTACACCGACCGGCTTTTTTCGTTCCGAATCACCCGTCCGCAGTCGCTGCGCTTCCGTTCCGGCGAGTTCGTCATGATCGGCCTGCCCAATGCGGAGAAGCCGGTGTTCCGCGCCTATTCGGTGGCGAGCCCCGCCTGGGACGAAGAGCTCGAATTCTTCTCGATCAAGGTGCCGGATGGCCCGCTGACTTCGGAATTGCAGAAGATCCAGGTCGGCGACACCGTCATCATGCGCCAGAAGTCCACGGGCACCCTGGTGGTCGATGCGCTCACGCCCGCGAAGCGGCTGTTCATGATCTCGACCGGCACCGGCATCGCGCCCTTCGCCAGCCTGCTGCGCGACCCCGACACCTATGAGAAGTTCGATCAGCTCATCCTCACCCACACCTGCCGCGACATCGCGGAACTGACCTATGGCCAGGAGTTGGTGGCGGCGCTCGAAAACGATCCTCTGATCGGCGAGCTGACCGGCGGCCGCGTCACCCTCTACAATTCGACGACGCGCGAAGAATCGCCGCGCATGGGCCGCATCACCGCGCTGATCGGCTCCGGCAAGTTCTACGCGGATCTGGGCATCGAGAAGCTCAATCCTGAAACCGACCGCATCATGATCTGCGGTTCGATGCACATGCTGAAGGACGTCAAGGAACTGGCCGAAAGCCTCGGTTTCCATGAAGGCTCGCTCAGCCATCCGGCAAGCTTCGTCGTCGAGCGCGCCTTCGTCGGCTGAGGCCTTCGAGACGCCGCTCGCAACCAGGTTTTGACCTTCCGGTCAAAAATCTGCTGCCGTCGCGGTCTTTTTCAGCTATCACTCACCCGAGGACTCGTGAAGCGTGGCTTCGCGGGCTATCTTCGTGCGTGTCGCCCAAGAGCCGTCGAGCGGTTTTGGGAGATGACACGCGCCGGGATATCAAGCGCAAGCCGCTGAACGAAAGGGCAGGAGATGAGCACCACGATCCGCGAAGCCGATCTCGGCGCCAGTGCCTCCAAGGTGACCTCGCTGCCGGCGCGCGCCGCGGCCAATATTCCCGTCCAGCTCGGCCACGGCATTGCCCGCAATCCCGGCATGAAACTCGATCTCGGCTTCATGGAATCGATGCGCAGCGTCAACCGCTCGGCGCTGGAACGCCGCGTCGCCAGCCTGACCAAGCGGCGCTCTATCAAGGCCGACAACCAGGCGGCCTGGCTGCTGCGCGCCATAGCCTGCATGGATCTGACCACGCTGAATTCCAACGACACGGAAGAGCGCGTGCGCCGGCTCTGTGCCAAGGCCACCAATCCCCTGCGCCGCGATATCGTGGAGGGTCTCGGCATAGAAGGTGAGGTCATTCGTCCGGCCGCCGTCTGCGTCTATCACCCGTTCGTCGCCACCGCTGTCGATGCCGTGCGCGGCACCGGCATCCATGTCGCGGCAGTTTCCACCGCGTTTCCGCATGGCCTTACGCCGCTATCGACCCGCCTGCAGGAGATCGAGGCCTCGGTGAAGGACGGCGCCGACGAGATCGACGTCGTCATTCCGCGCGGCCTGGTGTTTGGCGCGAAATGGCGCGAGCTTTACAACGAGATCGTCTCGATGCGCGCCGCTTGCGGTGACGCGCATCTGAAGGTCATCCTGGGCACCGGCGACCTCGCCACGCTGCGCAATGTCATGCTGGCGTCCATGGTGGCGATGATGGCGGGCGCGGACTTCATCAAGACCTCCACCGGCAAGGAGAGCGTCAACGCCACGCTGCCCGTCGGCCTCGCCATGGTGCGCGCCATCCGCGCCTATTTCGAGGAGACCGGCTATCTCATAGGCTTCAAGCCTGCCGGCGGCATTTCCACGGCAAAAGCCTCGCTCGACTGGCTGGTCCTGATGAAGGAAGAGCTTGGCCGTCCATGGCTGGAGCCGACGCTGTTCCGCTTCGGTGCATCGAGCCTTCTGACCGATATCGAGCGGCAGCTCGAGCACCATTTGACAGGTCATTATTCAGCCAATCATCGCCACGCGATGGCGTGAGGATCGGATCAGGAATTTTGACCTGAGTTCCAAGGAATGCCGTCCGAGACAATTATCTGGAGCGCCCCATGAACATTCTCGAACGCTATCACGCCATGGAATACGGCCCGGCGCCGGAAGCCCGCAATGAGGCCGATGCCTGGCTTGCCGCGCGCGATTTTGGCAAGGCGCTGTTCATCGGCGGCGACTGGAAAGCCGCTGCCGGCGCAAAGACCTTCGAAACCAGCGATCCGTCTTCCGGCAAGCTTTTGGCAAAAGTGTCGGACGCGGGCGCCGCTGATATCGATGCCGCGGTCGCGGCCGCCACCAGGGCGCTGCCGAAGTGGAGCGCCAGCACCGGCTACCAGCGCGCCAAGGTGCTCTACGCCATCGGCCGCGCCATGCAGCGCCACCAGCGCCTGTTCGCGGTGCTGGAAACGATCGACAATGGCAAGCCGATCCGCGAAAGCCGTGACATCGATGTGCCGCTGGCCATCCGCCATTTCATCCATCATGCCGGCTGGGCGCAGGCGCTGGACCAGGATTTTCCGGGACACAAGGGTGTCGGCGTCGTCGGCCAGATCATCCCGTGGAATTTTCCGCTGCTGATGCTGGCCTGGAAGATCGCGCCGGCGCTCGCCGCAGGCTGCACGGTCGTGCTGAAGCCGGCTGAATTCACGCCGCTCACCGCCATTCTGTTCGCCGAGATCTGCGAGCGCGCCGGCGTGCCCAAGGGCGTCGTCAACATCGTCCAGGGCGGCCCGGAGGCGGGCGTGGCGATCGTCAATCATCCCGCCATCCAGAAGATCGCCTTCACCGGCTCTTCGGAGGTCGGCAAGATCATCCGCAAGGCGACCGCGGGCTCGGGGAAAAAACTGTCTCTGGAGCTTGGCGGCAAGTCGGCCTTCATCGTCTTCGAGGATGCCGATCTCGACAGCGCCGTCGAAGGCCTGGTCGACGGCATCTGGTTCAATCAGGGCCAGGTCTGCTGCGCCGGCTCCCGCCTTCTGGTGCAGGAAGGCATAGCTGACGCCTTCCTTGCCAAGGTCAAGGCGCGGATGAGCCGGCTGCGCGTTGGCGCTCCGCTGGACAAGAACACCGATATCGGCCCGTTGGTCGACCTGACCCAGCTCGACCGCGTCAAGGGCCTTGTCGCCGAAGGCGCCAGGCAGGGCGCCGTCTGCTGGCAGCCGGACGTCGCTTTGCCGTCCTCCGGCTATTACCATCTGCCGACTCTCGCCACAGGCGTTTCGCCGGCTAATATTCTCGCCCAGGAAGAGGTGTTCGGCCCGGTGCTGGCCACCATGACCTTCCGCAATACCGAGGAAGCGATCGAGCTCGCCAACAACACGCGCTATGGGCTGGCGGCCTCGGTGTGGAGCGAGAACGTCAATCTTGCCCTGCATGTGGCGCCGCGGCTGAAAGCCGGCGTCGTCTGGGTCAACGGCACCAACATGTTCGATGCCGCCTGCGGTTTCGGCGGCTACCGCGAAAGCGGCTTTGGCCGCGAGGGTGGGCGCGAGGGCATGTTCGAATATCTCACGGCGAAGCTGCCGCTCGGTCCGGTCATCAAGCCGGCGACAGCCTCGGCGCAACCGGTCGAGCAAGCCGAAGGCGGTGGCATCGACCGCACGGCAAAACTGTTCATCGGCGGCAAGCAGGTGCGCCCCGACGGCAATTATTCGCTGGCGGTTGTCACCGCCAAGGGCAAGCTGGCCGGCGAAGTCGGGCTGGGCAGCCGCAAGGATATCCGCGACGCCGTCTCGGCAGCGCGAGCCTGTAAGGGTTGGCCTGAGGCGACTGCCTATAACCGTGCCCAGGTGCTCTACTATGTGGCCGAGAACCTTTCCGGCCGTGCCGATGAATTCGCCGCCCGCCTTGTCCAGCTCACCGGCGTTGCCGCCAGGGCGGCGGGCGAAGAGGTCGACCAGTCGATCGAACGCCTGTTCCTCTATGCCGGCCTTGCCGACAAGTTCGAGGGCAGGGTGCATCAGCCGCCAGCCCGCGCCGTGACGCTGGCTCTGCACGAGCCGGTCGGTGTCGTCGGCATTGTCGCGCCCGACAATGCGCCGTTGCTTGGGCTGATCTCGTTGGTCGCACCGGCGCTCGCCATGGGCAACACGGTCGTTGCCGTGCCTTCGGAAAAATATCCGTTGCTGGCCACCGATCTCTATCAGGTCATCGAATATTCCGACGTACCCGCCGGCGCCATCAACATCGTCACCGGCCGCACGGCCGAACTTACCGGCGTGCTGGCCAAGCACGACGATGTCGACGGGCTATGGCTATTCGCCGATGCCGACACATGCGCCAAGGCGGAAGCTGACTCGATCGGCAACCTCAAGCGCGTCTGGAGCGGCAATGGCCGGACCCTCGACTGGGCTTCCGACGAGGCCGCCGGCGACACCTTCCTGCGCCGCGCCGTCGAGGTCAAGAACGTCTGGGTGCCCTACGGCGATTGAGCTCCGGCCGCCACGCAAGTGATCGTGTTCGGGCTTGACGCCCGGATGCGTGTTCTTTAACGAGAAAAAACATCTTTATCTGTGAGTACAGTGGCGCAGGCCGCACAACGGTGTCTGACTGGTACATGACGCCTTGGCCGGCTGCCGATAAACCCGGACGATCACACGCGGCGAGGAGAAGAACATGGCGGATCTGGCAGGCAAGGTCGTTGTCATCACGGCAGCGGCGCAAGGCATCGGCAAGGCGAGCGCGCTGGCCTTCGCCAAGGCCGGAGCCACCGTCCACGCCACCGACATCAACGAGGCGCTATTGGCGGAACTCGCCAAGACGGTGCCTGGTATCAAGACCCGAAAGCTCGATGTGCTCGACGACAGCGCCGTCAACGCCGCCTTTGCCGACATCGGCCGCGTCGATGTGCTGTTCAACTGCGCCGGTTTTGTCCATTCGGGCTCGATCCTGGAAATGAAGGACGGCGATCTCGATTTCGCGCTGAACCTCAATGTCCGCGCCATGGTTCGCACCATCCGCGCCGTGCTGCCCGGCATGCTGGAGCGCGGTGACGGATCGATCATCAACATGGCCTCGCTGGCGAGCTCGGCCAAGGGCGTGCCGAACCGCTTCGTCTATGGCCTGAGCAAGGCTGCGGTAATCGGCCTGACCAAGGCCGTCGCCGCCGACTATGTCGGCAAGGGCATACGCTGCAACGCCATCTGCCCGGGCACGGTCGAGAGCCCGTCGCTGCAGGATCGCATGCATGCGCAGGGCGATTATGAAGCGGCGCGCGCGGCGTTCATCGCGCGCCAGCCCATGGGCCGTCTTGGCACGCCGGAGGAAATCGCCGATCTCGCCGTCTATCTGGCGGGCGCCACCTATACGTCCGGGCAGGCCTACAATATCGATGGCGGCTGGTCGATCTAGAGCAATTGCGGGAAAACCGCGTATCGGTTTTCCGTCCGGAACTGCGTTAAAACACAGAGATGGAGCGGTTCTGTGTTTCCGTGAAACGGTGAACAGCTCTGAACCGATCTGACTGAGGAGAGGCTACCATGAAACTGCTGCGCTATGGCGAAGTCGGGAGTGAACGTCCCGGCCTTCTCGATGCCGATGGGACGATCCGCGATCTCTCGGCCCATGTCGCCGACATTGCAGGCACCGTACTTCATCCGGCGTCGCTGGAGATGCTGTCGAAGCTCGATCCTAAGTCGCTGCCGGTGGTTTCCGGCAAGCCTCGGCTCGGCGCCTGCGTTGCCGGAACCGGCAAGTTCATCTGCATCGGCCTGAATTATTCCGACCACGCCGCCGAAACCGGCGCCACCGTGCCGCCGGAGCCGATCATCTTCATGAAGGCCAGCTCGGCCATTGTCGGTCCGGACGATGACGTGCTGATCCCGCGCGGATCCGTGAAGACCGACTGGGAAGTCGAACTTGCGGTGGTCATCGGCAAGACGGCCAAATATGTCAGCGAGGCCGATGCTCTTGATTATGTAGCCGGCTACTGTGTTGCGCATGACGTCTCCGAACGCGCCTTCCAGGCGGAGCGCCAAGGCCAGTGGACCAAGGGCAAGAGCTGCGACACATTCGGCCCGACCGGCCCGTGGCTGGTGACCAAGAACGAGGTGGCGGATCCGCAGAACCTCAAGATGTGGCTGACGGTCAACGGCAAGACCATGCAGAACGGCTCGACCAAGACGATGGTCTATGGCGTCGCCTATCTCGTGTCCTATCTCAGCCAGTTCATGTCGCTGCACCCCGGCGATATCATCTCCACCGGCACGCCGCCCGGCGTCGGCCTCGGCATGAAGCCGCCGGTGTTCCTCAAGGCCGGCGACGTCGTCGAACTTGGCATCGAAGGTCTCGGCCAGCAGAAGCAGACCTTCAAGGCGGACGTGTAGCGCCTGAAGGTGACCTTGGTCAGGCCGCCGGAAAACGGCGGCCTCTATCATCTCAATCTATCCTGCCGTGCCGGCTTCGTCGGAGCAAAGCGGTCCGGCGTGCCTGCTTTTGACTAATTTATTACCGTGTTATATAACATGTTATGATTACGGTCCGAAACGGTGTGATGATGGAAGATGTCCTTCGAGCCCTTGGCTTCCTGTGTCTTGGCAGCAGGCTGAAGCGTCTGGGCGAGCAATTGCAGGCGGATACGCAGCGCCTGCTCGATGGCCTGGACGTTCGGGTTCAGTCGAGCCAGTACCCTTTGCTGGCCGCGCTCGACAGATTGGGCCCGCTGCCAGTCGGTGAACTGGCGCAATCGCTCGGGGTCACGCAGCCCGGTGTGACGCGAAGCGTTTCGCTTCTGGCCGATCTCGCGCTGGTCGATGTCACCCAGTCCCAGGATGACCAGCGACGCAGAATGGTCTCGCTGACAACGAGCGGCCAGCGCCTCGTCGATGTTGCAAAGCGGGATGTGTGGCCGCAAGTCGAGAACGCCGTCGCCGATTTGTGCCGGGACCTCTCAGGGCCGCTTCTCGATCAACTCGCCGCTATCGAAGATGGCCTGGCCGCGACTCCTCTCTACCGGCGTGTGGAAAAAGGCGCAGCGCAATGAAGCACGTTCTCGACCGGCCCGTCTGGAGCGCGTTGGAAACGCGGCATCGGTACTTCGCGCAAGGGGGCAGGCTCGCCAGGCGCTATTCACCGTCAATCGCCCTCTTCGCCGCGACCGCAGCCGACGATGCCGAAAGTCTGCGGGCGTTGGGTGAGCTTGTTGGCCCGGGCGAAAGCATGATCATGGCGCAGGCCGACGCTATTGCCCTTCCGGCCGGTCTCTCCGCAACCTCTTCCGCCTCCGCCATGCAGATGGTCGGCGAGCAGCCCTTGCAGGCCGTCAGGGATGAGCGCGTGCAGCGGCTGACGCAGCACGATATCCCCGAGATGCTGGCCCTGGCCTCGCTCACCAAGCCCGGCCCGTTCACGTCAGGGGCGCTCAGCCTCGGCGATTTCTGGGGCGTGAAGGTCGAGGGCAGGCTCGTCGCGATGGCGGGCGAACGCATGAAGCAGCCCGGCTATACCGAACTCAGCGGCGTCTGCTCGCATCCCGAGTTTCGCGGCGCTGGCCTGGGCAGGCTGATGTCCCTGTTCGTGGCAAACCAGATTTTCGCACGCGGCGAAGTACCGTACCTCCACGCTTATGCCACCAACGCCGCCGCGATAAGACTGTACGAGTCCATCGGCTTCCGCTTGAGAAGCGCGATCAATGTGGCTGTCGTTCAACGCGCTGGATGAGAGCTGCTTGCCTCTGGAATTCAGGCTGATTTTGGCTCGAGCCGCCGGAAGCCGACGGCCTCCATCAGCATGTCCTCGTCGACCATGCCGGCATTGTGCAGCGCAAGCAGTGTCAGCGCGATTTCGCGGGCCTCGGGCGATTCCGGCTGTGCCTCGCGGCGCCGGCACGCTTCGTCGAACACGCGTTGCAGCCTGGCGATGTCGGCAGGCTTGAGCAGGCCACGGTCATAAACGGACTTCGGCATGGCGGTCTCCCTGACAGAGGAGCTAGGGCACCATTCCTATATTTCCAGCCTTTCCCGAGGCTTGAGTATAACGGAGCGGCTTCGGCCTGGCCGAAGCCGCTCCACAGTCCCGAAATATGGGTGGATCGTGCCTAGACCGCGATTTTGCCGCCACCCTGCCTTGTGATGGCAACGACCGCCGGACGCACCGGCATGTCCTGCTTGAAGTCAGGCCAGCGGGTCGATGGGTCTTCGTAGTAGGACGGGCGCCCGAACGCTTCCCAGTCCTCGCCGCCATCGCCGGGGTGTTGGACTGCGACGAAGGCGGTCTGGTCGTCCGGCGCGAACAGCGGGCCGCACATTTCGGCGCCGATCGGCACGCGGAAGAACAGCTTTGACGTCGCCCGTGCCGCGCCCTCGGTGTCCACCGCCCACAGGCCGTCCGTGCGGCCGGTGGCCTTCGGGCCCTGGCCGTCGGTGGCGACCCAAAGGCGTCCCGCCGAATCGACGGCGCAATTGTCGGGCATGCCGAACCAGCCATTGACCGTGGTTGCCGTCGAGAATGTGGCGCCGACATCGGCCACCGCCGGATCGCCGCATTTCAGCAGCACTTCCCACTTGCCCTTGGCGGCAGCGAAATCACCACCGTCCTCGGCGATCTCGATGATATGGCCGAAGGCGTTCCCCGCGCGCGGGTTGGCGGCATCGACCTGGTCGGCCTTGCGCTTCGAATTGTTGGTCAGCATGACATAGACCTTGCCGTTGACGGCATTCGGCTGGATGTCCTCGGGGCGGTCCATCTTGGTGGCGCCGAGCAGGTCGGCGGCGCGGCGCGTCTCGATCAACACGTCGGCCTGGCTGGCGAAACCATTCTCGGCGGTCAGCGGTCCATGGCCGAAGACGATCGGCAGCCATTCCACCGTGCCATCCTCGGCGAATTTGGCGACATGCAGCGTGCCGTCGTCGAGCAGGTCCTTGTTGGCCGCGCGATCGTTGGCGTTGAAAGTGCCCTTGGTGACGAATTTGTAGACATAGTCGAAGCGCTCGTCATCGCCGAGATAGAAGACGACGCGGCCATCCCTGGCGACGATCGACTCCGCGCCCTCATGCTTGAAGCGGCCCATGGCGGTGCGCTTCTTCGGCGTCGAGGTCGGATCGTCGACATCGACCTCGACGATCCAGCCAAAGCGATTGGGCTCGTTGGGTTCCTTGGCGAGGTTGAAGCGGTCGTAATGTGCCGCCCATTCATAGGCGCCTTCGGGAATGCCCAGGCGCTTGTAGTTGGCGGCTTCCCCGTGGCCCTCGGGAAGGTCACCGGAGAAGTAGCCGTGGATGTTCTCCTCGGCCATCACATAGGTGCCCCACGGCGTCACGCCGCCAGCGCAGTTGTTGACGGTGCCGAATACCTTGGTGCCGGACGGGTCGGCGTTGGTCTTGACGCGGTCATGGCCGGCGACCGGGCCCGACAGCGCCATTTCGGTGTTGGAGGTGATGCGGCGGTTGAGCTTGCCGTCGCGCACCACCTGCCATTTGCCAGACACCTTGCGGATCTCGACGATGGTGCCGCCATGCGCGGCCATCTCGACATCGACCTGCTCCTTGCTGAGTGGTGCTTGCTTCACCTTGCCGTCGGCGATTGTGACAAGGCCGGGGAACATCAGATGCGGGTTGGTGTATTCGTGGTTGACCACCAGCAGGCCATGTTCGGCCGAGCCGTCGATCGGGATGTAGCCGACATAATCGTTGTTGTAGCCGAACTGTTTCGCCTGGGCCTCGGCCGACTGCCTCGTCGGCTCGAATTCCGGCGAATCGGCAAACAGCGGATCGCCCCAGCGCAACAGCACGTCGGCGTCATAGCCCGGCGCGACATGGTGCCTGTCGTCGATGCCGGCTTCGAGCTCGTCGAAGTTGAAGGCCGAGCCTTCCGCCGCGCGCGCATCGTCGGCTGCGACAAGCGCCAGTGGGCTGACGGTGGCGGCAATGGCCGCGACGGCAAGCGAACCCCTCAGGAAACCCCGTCGCGAGAACCTGGCGGCGATGATCTCGCCCATGGTGCGGTTGTCGGTGGGGTTGGTGCCAGCGCCGTCGTTTTCCTCGAGCAGGCTGGTGCGGAATCTTGTGTCGGCGGAGCGATCGTCGGTCATAGGCGTGCCTCTGGCTTTGGAGTGGCTGGAGCGGGGGGTGCCTGTTCAACCCCTTATAATCGCCCGATCACATTTTCGTGACAAAGCCGCGGTCATTTGACCTTAACCGGCGTCGGCGCGACGTGCGGCACCGGGCGGCATTCTCTCCGTCGCCGCGATCCTGGCCCGATGGACCTTGCTTGACGTGCCCGCGCGGTTCGGAAACAAGGGCTGCCAAAAGGATCATCGAGGGGCAAAAGGTGAGTTTTTCCGGATTACTTCAGCTCGGTGTTTCAACCGTCATCTTCCTGCTGGCCGCGACGGCGGCAAAGCAATGGGGGCTGGCGCCAAGCCTGGGCAAGATCGTGCTGACACTGGCGCTCTATTCGCTGGGCAATCTGATCATGCTGAGGCTGATCCGCGAATTCGGCATGTCCGTTTCGTTCAGCCTGTCGGCGGTCATTCAGCTTGTTTCGGTGAACGTCGTGGCGCTGGTCTTCTTCGGCGAGCGTGTCAACGCGCTTCAGGCGACCGGCATCGTGCTGGCGATCGCGGCGGTGGCGCTGATCACGCTCGGGCCCTATCTTCAGGGTCGATTGTAGGACCACCAGCCCTGTGAAAACCACTGCACGCACGCTGATCAACTGGATCGAGTTCCCGGTTCTGCTGGCCGGATCGATCATCGCTGGCGCTTTGTGGGGCTTCGAGGAACTGATGGAAGTGGCGCGCGCCACCACGCCGCACGCCTTTGACACGGAAATCCTGCTTGCCTTCCGCGAGCCGGGCCAGCCGAACAACCCTATCGGTCCACCCTGGCTGGAAGGCGCCGTGCGCGACATCACCAGCCTCGGCAGCGCCAGCGTCCTGGTGCTGATCACGGCGGCGGTGATCATTTATCTCTTGCTGGTGCGCCGGTGGGGAACGGCGCTCTTCATGTTCGTGGCGGTGGCGGGCGGACAGGTGCTGTCGAGCCTGTTGAAGTTCGGGATCGACCGGCCCCGACCCGAGCTCGTCTCGCATCTTGTCAACGAGACGTCGCTGTCCTTCCCGAGCGGGCATGCCATGCTGTCGGCGGTGACCTATCTGACGCTGGGTTCGCTCGCGGCCCGCTTCCTGCATGGGCGAACGACGAAGATCTATGTGCTGGCTCTCGCCGTGTTGACCACTTTGCTGGTCGGCGTCAGCCGCATCTATCTCGGTGTCCACTGGCCATCCGACGTGCTGGCCGGCTGGTGCGCCGGCTTCGCCTGGGCGATGCTGTGCTGGCTGGTTGCGAGAGCCTTGCAGCGGCGAAAGGTGGTCGACGACGGCGAGTGAGCCGGATGGTGATGATGCCTGCCTATGACGGCCGCATGATCATCCGCCGGGGCTGCCTGCGATTCCGCACGGTTCTATCTCGCTGACCTTGCCGCGCACCACCCCGGCCGTGCCGACTGCCACCGCCTTCGCCGCAGCCTTGCCGCCGGAACCTGCCAGGCCGCCGGCAATGCCAACGGCTCCACGGACGGCCCCCGTCGCTTTGATTTGCCGGACAACATACTCATTCCCTGCCTGACAGTCGTGCATCTGCCTGACTGCCTGGGCGGCGACCAAAGCTTCCTTCAGACCTTCCGGCGCATTCGGCCCCGCCGCCAGCGTGGCAAGCTTGGCATGCTGGCCGGTTGAAATCGGCGGATCGGCGGTTGTCGCCTGGCTGCAACCGGAGGCCATCAGGCTTGCCAGCACTGCCCGCGAGTGCCTTGGCCTCAATCGCCCGTGCGCCCTTCCTGTCTCCCATTTTCCGTGGAACGACACGTTACTTCTGTCCGATCGTTTGGTCGAGGATCAGGCTGCGGATCTTGGGCGTCAGGGGTCTCACTATATCCACGAAGGGACGGCCCTCGGCACGCAACACCATCAGGCTGTCGATCTGCTCGTCGATGGCGGAGATCGTTTCACCCTTCTGCGTGCCGCTTAGCTCCTCCATGTCGGAAACCGCCTTCTTCATCCTGCCGAAGATCGGATCGAGTTCCGCGATGGGGATGGTGGCCAGGAATCCGCGCACGGTTTCGCCCAGCGCGACCTCCCAGCTTTCGGCGGTAAAGCCGGCGGCGGCGATCAGCCCCTTGTCGGCCGCGTCGCGTTCGTACCAGTCGGCGGCGATCTCCTCGTCATAGGCGAACTGACCGTATTCAGGCTGGAGAGCCGCGATCAGGCCAACGACGGCGGAAGCGTCGCGCGAGGTCAGCGCCATGGCCCGGGAGGTTGGAAATATGATGCAGAGAACCAGTATGAGCGCGCCGACCCGGCATAGTGTCGCCAGGGAATCAGCCATAGCAATCCTCCACCAAGCCGGCCCGGGCATTGCTCGCCGCCTGCGACTGCAGCACCGAGCCACCGATCGAGGCGGCCTGACCGGCAATGACCCCACCATTGCCAGCCAGACCGCCAAGGCCCCCTGCCGCCGACAGGACGCCGCCAAGCAGAGCCGCATTGGTCTGCGCCCGCGCCGCCTTCTGGGCGGCCTCGGCGCAAGCCGCTTCCTTCTTCGTCGCCTTGTGCTGGATCTTCTTGCTGTTGCCCGCGCTTGAGACCGGCGCTGTGTCAGCCTCGATCTGGCCGGTCTGGCATCCGGCCAAGGCGATGGTCAGCGCCAGCAAAATTCTCTTCGTCATGTCGGCCCCTCATTCAGACAGTGCGCGGCGGCTTCAGATCGTGATGCGCGCCGCTGTCTTGCCCCCGCGCGGTTCCGGTTTCGGAAGCGCGCCGCAAACTAGGTTCGACAAAACAGGGTGGCTTGGACAAAACGGCCCTAAACACGGCCAAAACGGCATTGGATTGACGTTTCAGGCACCTCGGCGCATATCAGCGCCCTCCTGGGCATGGGGGTGCCGATGACTGCGACGATGGGGCCGTCCGCTTCGTTCCGACTGACCACGGACATGTTTCCGGAGCGGGATCGTGTCGAGCTGACGCGTGAGGTCTATGGCCGTACGGTCCTCAAGGTCGACCTCGATCCACTCGCGCCGACCCATGTCGACATGCGCGTGCGGATGTTGCCCGGGCTTGGCCTCGCCACCGGCAAATCCTCCGAGTTCCGGGTACATCGGCCGGCGTCGATGATCGACAGCGACGACCTCGTTCTCCTGGCGGCTCTCGACGGTTCCAGCATGATGAAGCATCGAGGCCGCGAGGAAGCGGTCGGTGCCGGCAATGCGCTGATGATGAGCAGCGAGGAGGTTGGCCTCAACGTGATCGCTCCTGGCGGTTTTCGCTTCGTCAATCTGAGTTTCTCGCTGAAGCGGATTTCGCCGCTTGTCGGCGATCCGGCCGCGGTGCTGATGCGGCCTTTGCCGACCCAAGGCGGAGCGATGCGGTTGCTGATAGACTACGTCCAGTCGATCCAGGAACTCGGCGACGGATTGCCTGCGGAGGCCCTGAATCTCGCCTCGACGCATATCTACGATCTCGCCGCACTTGCCCTGGGCGCGACGAGGGATGCGGCCGAGATCGCGCGAGGCCGGGGCGTTCGCGTCGCCCGGTTGCGGGCAATCAAGGCCGACATCGTCGCCCATGGCGGGCATGTCGCGCTGTCGGCCGAGGACGTCGCCGCCCGCCATCGCCTGTCGCCGCGTTATGTGCGCAAGCTGTTCGAAAGCGATGGCACCTCGCTGTCGGATTTCATGCTGCGCCAGCGGTTGGTCCGCGCCCACCGCATGCTCGGCGATATCAGCCATGCCGGCCGCAGCATCACGGACATTGCATACGAGGCCGGCTTCAACGACCTCTCCTACTTCAACCGGGCGTTCCGAAGGTGCTATGGCGCGACGCCTTCGGATGTGCGCGCCGGGCTGGCCAGATCGCTGCGCGCGGCGACGGACGAGGAAAAGCCGTAACCTGTGTCCGGCCGGACAATCCACAGGGAGTTGGCGGCTTGATCCGACCTCGCTCCATTGTGAAAGAATCCCGGCGGAAGGACGCCGATCGTGCGGGCGATCATCATTGCGGCGAACAAGCCCGACAGGAAGGAACTTGCCAGCACGAAACCGGGCACCTGCGCCAGCGCGGGGTCCACACCCAGGGCGACACCTTTGGCAAAGCGGATGACGATGATGGCAGCGATGAGGGCCAGCGGCACCCAATCCCCTTGCAGCACCAGCCGCCCGTCGGCGAGCATCGTGGCGGGACGGCGGCGCGCCACGGCAAGACCCGCCAGCGCGCCGGCCACGGCGCCGCAGGCGAAACCGAGCAGCCCGCTCGCCGAAATGCCCGACGAAGCCAGATTGTAGAGTGCAAGGCCGGTGATGAGAGCCGGCATCACGAAAAGCCGCCGCGGCGCCACGACGCGAGCCTGGGTGCGCTTCCAGCCGATGAGCAGGCCGTAGAGGATCAGCGGCCACACCCACACCGGCGTGTGGGACAGTATGCTGGCCGCGCTGGGGACATCCGTGCCGGCGGCAAGGGTCCCGCCGCTGGAGGCCAGGACGAAGCCCGTGGCAAGAACGGGAAGGCCAGGCTTGCCTGCCGGGATCGAGATCTTCCGGTAGTGGCGGGCGAGATGAAGGGACATTGTGGGTCTCCGTCTGATGTTGAAGGCTGGCCGCCGGCGCGGTATCAGCTTGGCCGGTTCGCCCGGCACCATGGCGGCGCGAAGCCGGTGCATCAAACGCGTCTTCGGCAAGGGACGAACGGCTACGTGAAAGACACGCTGGTGCATTCCACGCTTCGCGAAATGCAGGCCTTGCTGCTCTCGCCGCGCTTCTGGGGAGCGCTTGTGGCCGTATCGGCCATCCTTGGCCTCACCGGGCCTTTCGGCACCTATCAGGAGCTTCAGCTCCTGCCGCGCTGCGCCTACTGGCTGGCGCTGGCCTTGGTGACTTTCGTCGCCGGCTATCTGGCCATGCGGCTGACGCTCGGTATTCTATTCGGCAATGCCGGCGCGCAGCCGGTCCGCACCGTGGTGGCCGGCATCGCGGCCGGGGTCCCGGTGACGCTGGTTGTGCTGCTGTTCAACCATGCGCTGTTCGGCGGCCCTGTGCCGTCGGCGGCCGAGGTCTTGAAACTCTTCGTCAACTGCAGCCTGATCGCGGCGGCGATTTCCTTTCTTTCCACCCTGGCCGGCAGAGGCGCGCGGGGCGTTGTGGTCAATGGCGCCGTGCCGACCGCGGAACGCGCCGGCAGTGATGCCAAGGACGGCCTGCAGGAACGTTCCCCGCCGTCAGTCTCGCCTGCGCCGCAATCCACGCGTCCGTCGCTGAACGACCGGCTGCCGCATGCCATACGCGGAAAGATCACCTATCTGTCGATGCAGGATCACTACGTCGAGGTGCACACCGACAAGGGCACGGCGCTTGTCCTGATGCGGCTTGCCGATGCCATCCGCGAGGCCGGGGATACTCCCGGCCTGCGGATCCACCGCTCGCATTGGGTGGCGCTGGATGCCGTCACCGGCAGCCGGCGCAAGGAAGGCAAGCTGTTCCTGAAGCTGGGAGAGAGCGTGATGCTGCCAGTCAGCCGGTCCTATGCCGATGCCGTGCGCAAGGCCGGGCTGGTCTGAACCCCTGCGCGGCTGCGTCTTGCCGGGTACGAGAGTTCGTGCCGCTCCGGTCTTCGACAGCGATCAGGCCGCGGCAGGCGCATCCTCTTCATGCGTTGCCGCTCCAGCCAGATCGTCCCGCGCCTTGCGGGCAAGTTTCCTTGTCGACCGCTTGGGACTATCCCCGAACAGCTCGGCCGCTTCCTTGAGGCATGCCTTCTTCAAGTGCTTTTCCGAGCGCTTCAAGAGCTTGGCCAGAAGCCGCGTCTCCCTTGGCGGCCCGAGCGGCCGATCATCGGCATCGAGAAGGGCGCGCATGACCAGCACATCGTGCAGTTCGCCCAGTCTCTCGCCGAGCTCGTCCACCGCCTTGCGCCTGGCCTTGATCGGCGTCGGCCAAAGCCGTCCCAGCAGCGACAGATGCATGCCGTGGGTCTTGGCGGCTTTGCGCAGGTCGTGGAAATCATCGGCGTCGCCACGCGACCCCGCCGTGTCCAGCGCCTTTCTGGCGCGACGCAGGGTGAGGCGCGCGCCCTCCGCCAGCACATCGGCGGCCTGTTCGGGCATATCGGGCAGGGAGAGCGTGCCGATGCGGCTCCTTCCGGCCTCGCAAGCGGCGATCGCGGCCTCGATCGTCGCGGCAAGATCGGCGCCGGCATGCAGCGCCTCCTGGTTCTTGACCAGCCTCTCGCGCACCGTGTTCAGCCCGCCACCGGCGCATTCTTGCGGGAATTCGGCCGCCAGCCGATCGATGGTCTCGATCAGCGCCGTCGCTTCGCGCGCCCCGGCAAGAAGTCCCGCGACCTCGCGGTAGCACTGGTTCTCGGCCGCGCAGAATGTTTCGTTGCCGGAATGAACGAGGCGCAGCAAGGCGCGCACGCTCTTCAGCCGTTTGCGGCATTTGTGCAGCGCCTGCTCCGGCTGACTGGGCGCGGCGTCCAGATGGACAAGCGCCTTGTCGATTTCCTCGGCGAGGATGCGCCTGACCTCGCCGGTCAGCGGCAGGCGCGGATCAATGCGGAAACTCATGCGGCGATCTCCGGAATCCCCCCAAGGGCGAGCGACGCGTTGTAATATCCCGGCTCGCCGGTGACTTCGCGGCCGAGCCATTCTGGCAGCATTTCGTCCGGAACGTCGTCCGGCGTCTCAAGTTCGGCGACCACAAGCCCTGCAAGTGCGCCGCCGAAAACATCGACTTCGTAGAGGTAGCCGCCATGCCTAACATGGTGCCGTGTCTTCTCGATGACACGTCCGATGGCGAAGGCGAGCATTTCCTCGGCTTCGGCCAGGGGTATCACATATTCGTATTCGTCGCGCTCGCGGCCCCTGCTGCCGAATTTCAGCGTCAGCTTGGCCGAGGTGCCATCGCTGATGCGCACGCGTACCGAACGGCCGGTCGCCGCGGCGAGGTAGAACTGGCGGATGCGTATATCCGACTCGACCAAGTCTCGCCACGCGGTGCCGGAGACCAGGAACTTGCGCTCGATTTCCTTGACCATGGGGCGGCAATAAAGCGCGCACTGCCGCGGAAGGCAAGCCGGAGATGGTCGCATCGACTTGACTTTAATCATTCGATTGATTAAAAATTCTATATGAGCAAGACTGAAAGTGCAGCGGTTCCGGCGCGGGGAACGACGCAATCTCCCGCCGAAACAACGCGCGCGGCCCTTGTGCAAGCGGCGCTGAAGCTGTTCGGACGGCAAGGGTTTGACGGCACGTCGACACGTCAGATCGCTGCCGAGGCCAAGGCCAATATCGGGTCGATCGCCTATCATTTCGGTGGCAAGGAAGGGCTTCGCATCGCCGCCGCCGATTACATCGTCGAGACCATCCAGGCGATTGCCGGGCAAACGATCGGCGGCCTGCCGCCAGTTGCCGGAGCATCTGCTCCAGAGGCGGCGCGGGCGCAGCTATTCATGGCCCTGGAGCGCATGGTCGGCTTCATTGTCGCAAGCCCGCGGGCGGGTGAGATCGTGCAGTTCGTGTTGCGCGAACTCTCTCACCCGACGGCGGCGCTCGACCGCATCTACGAGGGCGTGTTCGAACCGACGCACCGTCGCATCTGCCTCATCTGGGAACAGGCGACGGGCGAGCCGGCAGAGAGCGAGTCCACCCGGCTCACCGTCTTCACGCTGATCGGCCAGGTCATCTATTTCCGCATTGGCCGCGAAGCGGTGATGCGCCGCATGGGCTGGCAGTCAATCGGCGATGCCGAGGCAGGCAGGATCGCAGCGGTGATATCTGACAATCTCGGCGCCATCCTGGCCGCCAGGAAGGGATGAACCATGAGTTTCCTCTGTTCTCTCCCGCTCGCCGCCCAGCTTTTCAGCAGCTGTGCGCAGGTGCCGCTCGCCGTCGGCTATGTCGAGGGCGACTACGTGCTGCTCGCGCCGATCGAGGTGGCGCAGGTCGAGACCGTGTCGGTGAAGCGCGGCGACCGCGTCATGCCGGGCACGCCCGTGGTGACGCTGGAAAGCGATGACGCCAAGATTGCCGTGGCCCAGGCCGATGCCGCCCTTGCGCAGGCCCAGGCGCAACTCGCCGACCTGCAGGTGGGCAAGCGGCCGGAAGAGATCGCCGCACTCAAGGCGGCGGTCGACATGGCCAAGGCGCAAGCGGCCGACGCCAAGCGCAAATACGACCGTGCCAGCGATCTGTTCAAGCGCGGCGCCGGAACGCAGGCCGATTTCGACACGGCCGCCGCCACACAGGAGACGGCCGACGCGCAGGTCGGCCAGGCCGAAGCCAATCTAGCCGTAGGCGGCCTGCCGGCGCGTCCGGAGACGATCAAGGCCGCGGACAACCAGGTCAAGCAGGCCCAGTCGGCACTGGAGCAGGCGCGGTGGCGGCTGTCGAAGCGCTCGCTCGCCGCACCGTCGCCGGGACGTGTCAACGATGTCATCCGCAACCCCGGCGACACCGCGGGGCCGACCGCGCCGGTGATCTCCATGCTGCCGGACGGCGCGGTGAAGCTCAGCGTCTACATACCGGAAAGCGCGTTCTCGTCGGTGAAGATCGGCACGATGCTCAGCGTCCGGTGCGACGGCTGCGGAGACGATCTTTTGGCTCGCGTCAGCTATGTCTCGCCGGATCCGGAGTTCACTCCGCCCGTCATCTACTCGCTCGAGAACCGGCAGAAGCTGGTCTATCTGGTCGAGGCGCGGCCGGAGGGCGACAAAGGTGCCCTGCAACCCGGGCAGATTGTCGATGTCGATCTCGCGGACCTTGGAAAATGAACGCCATCGACGTGCACGGCCTGGTCAAGCGCTTCGGCGACAAGACCGTCGTCGATCATGTGACGATGTCGGTGGCTGAAGGCGAGATCGTCGGCTTCCTCGGCCCGAACGGCTCGGGAAAGACCACCACCATCCGCATCATGTGCGGTCTGCTGACGCCCGACGAGGGCGAAGGCACGGTGCTCGGTTTCAACATCCGCACCGACAGCCTGAAGATCAAGCTGCAGGTCGGCTACATGACGCAGAAGTTCTCGTTCTACGAGGACCTGACGATCGGCGAGAATCTCGAATTCGTGGCGCGGCTCTATCAGTTGAAGCCCGTTGCCGAGTATGTCGACAAGACCTTGGAAGAGCTTGGCCTGACCTCACGCCGCAACCAGTTGGCCGGCACGCTCTCCGGCGGCTGGAAACAGCGGCTGGCGCTCGCCGCCTGCATCATGCACAAGCCGAAGCTGCTGCTGCTCGACGAGCCGACGGCGGGCGTCGACCCCAAGGCCCGGCGTGAATTCTGGGATGAGATCCATCGGCTGGCCAGGGGCGGGCTGACGGTTCTGGTCTCCACCCACTACATGGACGAGGCCGAACGCTGCCACCGCATCAGCTACATTTCCTATGGCAAGATGCTGGCCAGCGGCACGGTGGACGAGGTGGTGAGGAATGCCGGCCTGACGACCTATGTCGTGCAGGGGCCGCGCCTCGACCTTGTCTCGGCGGCATTGGAAGGCCGCGCCGGCGTCGACCAGGTGGCGCCGTTCGGCGCGACACTGCATGTCGTCGGCTCCGACAAGGCGGCGCTTGAAGCAGCGCTCGCCGATGTCGAGAAAGAGCACAAGGGCGTGACCGTGACGCCTGGCGAAACCAGCCTGGAGGATGTCTTCATCCAGTTCATGGCCGGCTCCAAGGACAACATGGCCAAGGATAGTTCGGGATGAACGCCATCTTCTCCTTCGCCAGGCTGGGCGCGCTGCTGATCAAGGAATTCATCCAGATGCGGCGCGACCGCATCACCTTCGCCATGATGCTGGGCGTGCCGCTGATGCAACTGGTGCTGTTCGGCTTTGCCATCAACAGCGATCCCAAGAGCCTGCCGGCGGCGCTCGTGGCCATGAGCAACGACCAGTATACACGCGCCATGGTCTCCGCCCTGCAGGTCACCGGCTATTACCGGTTCGACTATGTCGCCCACAGCGCCGAAGAGGCCGAAGCCCTGATGGCCAAGGGCGCCGTCTCCTTTGTCGTCACGATCCCCGCCGATTTCGCCAGGCGGGTGGAGCGCGGCGACAGCCCGCAGATCCTGATCGAGGCCGACGCCACCGATCCTTCGGCGGCGAGCGGCGCCGTCTCGACGCTGAGCACCGTCGCCAGCCAGGCGCTGCTGCGCGCGCAAGGCATGCAGGAAACGGCCGCCGAAAACGCCAGGGGGCAGCTGCAGGTGGTGGTCCACCAGCGCTACAATCCCGAAGGCATCTCGCAATACAACATCGTGCCTGGCCTGCTCGGCGTCATCCTGCAGATGACCATGGTGATGATGACGGCCATGGCGCTCACGCGCGAGACCGAGCGCGGCACGATGGAAAACCTGCTGGCGATGCCGGCGAGCCCCGCCGAGATCATGCTGGGCAAGGTGCTGCCCTTCCTGGTGGTCGGCGCGGTGCAGGTGGCGGTGGTGCTGGTGGCGGCCAAGCTGCTGTTCGCCATCCCCTTCGTCGGCTCGCTGACGCTTCTTCTGTCGGCGGTGCTCGTCTTCGTGCTCTCGCTGGTGCTGCTCGGCTACACGATCTCGACCATGGCGCGCACGCAGATGCAGGCGATGCAGCTGACCTTCTTCTTCTTCCTGCCGTCGCTGCTCCTGTCCGGCTTCATGTTTCCCTATCGCGGCATGCCGGGCTGGGCGCAGGTTCTGGGCGAGATCTTCCCGCTGACGCACTTCCTGCGCATCACCCGCGCGGTCATGCTGAAGGGCGCCGACTTCAGTGCGATCGGCGGCGAGATCGCCTGGCTGGTGCTGTTCGTGGCGGTCTTCGCCGGTACCGCGCTGCTGCGGTTCAGGCGGACGCTGGATTAGCCTGTCGGCTACGCCGCCGCCATGATCTGTGCGTAGGTGCTGTAGTCGACATTGCCGCCCGACAGCACCACCACGACGCATTTGCCGGATAGCTCGATCTCGCCCGACGAAAGCGCGGCCAGCCCCACGCACCCGCCGGGCTCGACCACCAGCTTCAGATAGGCCATGGCGTCGCGCACCGCCTGTTCGGTCGCCTTGTCGGAGACGGCAATGGCGCCGGCGAGGTTCCTGCGGTTGATCTCGAAGGTGATCACGCCCGGCTCGGCGGTCAGGATCGCGTCACAGATCGAATTGTGGCCCGGTTCGTTCGAAACCCGGGCACCCTTGGCCAGCGACCGGCGGGTGTCGTCGAAATGCTCGGGCTCCACCGCCCAGACCGCGGTGTCGGGCGAGGCGTCCTTCACCGCCACGGAGATGCCACTGGTCAGGCCGCCGCCTCCACATGGGACGATGACCGCGTCGACGTCCACTCCAAATGTCTTTGCCTGGCGCATCAGCTCGAGGCCGATCGTGCCCTGGCCGGCGATGATCGCGGGATCGTCAAAGGGCGGCACCAGGATCATGCCCTTCTCCATGTAAGGGCGAACCACCGTCATGCGGTCATCGCGAAAGCGGTCGAACGGCACCACTTCCGCGCCCATCTTCCGCACGTTGCCGATCTTCATCGCCGGCGCGTCGGCGGGCATGGCGATGACGGCCTTGACGCCGAACATCGCCGCCGAGGCGGCCACGCCTTGCGCGTGATTGCCGGACGAAAAGGCGACGACGCCATGGCTGCGTTCCTCTTCGCTCAGTGACGATAGCTTGTTGTAGGCGCCGCGAAACTTGAACGAGCCGGTGCGCTGCAGCGTCTCCGGCTTGAACAGGATGCGGGCGCCGAAACGCTTGTTCAGTTCCGGCGATTCGATGAGCGGTGTTTCGACGATCAGACCGGAAAGCCGGGCTTCTGCGTGGCGGATATCGGCAATGCCGGGAAGCGTGGTCATGGCGGGTCCTGCGGAAATGTGGTCCGCTCATGGTGCACGGAAAGGGCCGCGCGACGCCAATGAAAAAATGTGACGGTTACAAAGTCTGGGAGACACCGTGACTTGCGAGATCACGACGGCCTCGGCTGTCCGCCGACATCTCGTGCCGCCACGCCAGGCGTCCCAGCCGGGCGCCAGCTGCCTGCGGCAGCTCCCCGGTTCGTGCCCTTTGAAAGGTCCGCCGGACCTTTCAATTCGCCTTCGGCGAACCGGGCCCTCACCCCAATAGCGCCCGCTGCCTTTTGGTCCCGCCCAGCTTGCGCCAGTTGTTGAAGCGGTGCGTGGCGGCGGCAAACGAGATCTTCATCTGCTGGGCGACCGTGTAGCGGGTCTTGCCTTCGTCGAACAGTCGGTAGCAGCACTCGACGCCCTCTTCCGTCAGCTTGCCGTCGGGAGCCTTGTTGTGTGGATTGGCGGGATCGAATTTCTCGACCTGCTGTTCGACCAGGCCTTTCAGGCGCTGAAGGTCCGCCTCGATGCTGGCGATGAGATCGATAACGGGCTTCGGGTCAAAAGCTTGTACATGCGGTTTTGCCGGCATCCGCGAACTCCTTCTTGTTGGGTTGTGCATCTAATATAGGTGAACATTCACCGATAATGAAGGGTGCCCGCCGCACTCCGTCTTCAACTATTCTTGACGCTGGTCCCGCCACGCGGTTGACCGGGGGCGTGTCAAACTCTAGTTTAGAACTATTCTAAACTAGGGTGAACTCCTCATGCTTTCTCGTGTTTTCGGCTTTGGCCGCCGTCCCTTCGAATCGCTCTCGGAACAGGAGATCCTGGCACTGGCCATTTCTTCCGAGGAAGATGACGGGCGCATCTACCGTGCGTATGCCGACGGGCTGGCGGAAAGCTTTCCGCAATCGGCAAAAGTGTTCGAGGAGATGGCCGAGGAGGAAGATGGCCACCGCGATGTGCTGATCGAGCTCTTCCGCAAGCGTTTCGGCGAGCGCATCCCGCTGATCCGGCGCGAGCATGTGAAGGGTTATTTCGAACGCAAGCCAGACTGGCTGGTCAAGCCGCTCGGCATCGAGCATGTGCGCAGACAGGCCGAGGCGATGGAGCGGCGCGCCTATCTGTTCTATGTCGAGGCGGCAAAGCGCACCACCGATGCCTCGACGCGAAAACTGCTCGATGATCTGGCCATCGCCGAGCAGGGACATGAGACGCTGGCGCAGCGGTTGGAACAGAAGCACGTCACTGGCGAAGTCAAGGACGAAGAGGCCGCCGCCGAGCAGCGCCAGTTCATCCTCACCTATGTGCAGCCGGGGCTGGCCGGGCTGATGGATGGTTCCGTATCGACGCTGGCGCCGATCTTTGCCGCCGCCTTTGCCACGCATGACACCTGGCAGACGCTGCTGGTCGGCCTCGCTGCTTCCATCGGCGCCGGCATCTCGATGGGCTTCACGGAAGTCGCTTCCGACGACGGCAAGCTGTCGGGCCGTGGCTCGCCGATCAAGCGCGGCCTGACAGTCGGCATCATGACCACGCTCGGCGGCCTTGGCCACGCGCTGCCCTACCTCATCCCGCACTTCTGGACGGCAACCGCCGTGGCGGCTGTCGTGGTGTTCTTCGAACTCTGGGCCATCGCCTTCGTCCAGAACCGCTACATGCAGACACCTTTCCTGCGAGCCGCCTTCCAGGTGGTGCTGGGTGGCGCACTGGTGTTCGCGGCGGGTGTGCTGATCGGGAATGCTTAGGCAAAACGGTACATGTCGGCGCCGCCCCTCACCCTACCGGCGATGGGCGGCGCCGACCCCCAGCCGCTAATCTTCACCCATTCACCGCCCGACTGTCGTCTGGCGCCTCGGCTCTTTCAGTCAGCCCATAGTCGCGCACGACATCGGCGATGCGCAGCCGATAGCCGGCAAAGATGCCGCCTCGGCCGGCCAGTTGCGCCTGCCTGTGTTCCTCGGTGTTGCGCCACGCCTTGACCGCCTCCTCGTCGCGCCAGAACGACAGCGACAGGATGCGGTTGGGGTCGACCAGGCTCTGGAAGCGCTCGATGGAGAGAAAACCGTCGATGCCATCGAGCAGCGGTCGAAGACTGGCGGCAATGCCCAGATAGGCGTCACGCTTGCCTTCAGCCGGCTCGACCTCGAAGATGACGGCAATCACGGTAGCACCAGTTTTGCGTGAGGACCCGAGGCCAGTTTCAGGAACATGCGGTCCTCCTTGAGGATGAATCTCTCACGCTTGGCGAACTCGTAGTTGGCCTTGCCGGCGGGATCGGCCGCTAGCCGCGCACGATAGGCTTCGTAGGCGGCCAGGCTTTCGATGTTGTAGGCGGCGTAGGCTGTGGTGGCCGATCCCTCATGCGGCGCGAAATAGCCGATCAGGTCGGCGCCGCAGCGCGGAATGGCCTGGCCCCAGTTGCGGGCGTACTCCTCGAACGCCGCCTTGCCGAACGGGTCGATCTCGTAGCGGATGAAGCAGGTGATGGTCATGGTCGTCTCCTTGAGGTGTCTTGCGTCGACATTTCGAGCGGCGTCGAAGCATCCCGTCGATGGATCTGCTAGGCAATTCCCTGGCTGGTCATGTCCGCCAGAAGGACTTCGCGCATTCACGGCGCACGTCCTGCGGCGTCAGGCCAAGGTCGCGCAGCAGATGGTCGTCGACCTCCGAGAGGTCGCGACGCTGCAGGTGGCGGTCATACCAGCGGGCCGGCAGCCGTGATCGCAACCAGATGACGAACGAGGACGACTGGCGGCTTCCGAGTGGCAGCGAGGTGGAAGCGTTTGTCATCGTCGTCTCCTTGATCTGGTTGGAGAATAGTGATTGTCTGACAAGAATGCTTCGATGAGGACCGAACTATGCGTGAAGGACCTGACATTGCCCGCATCGCCAGCCTGGTCGGCGACCCCGCGCGGGCAAACATGCTGACCGCGCTGATGGGCGGCACGGCGCTGACCGCCAGCGAACTGGCGCTTGAGGCCGGCGTGTCGCTGCCGACGGCCAGTTCGCATCTGTCCAAGCTGATGGAGGGCGGCCTGCTGACGCTAGCCAGCCAGGGGCGGCACCGCTATTACGGTCTCGCCGGTCCGCAAGTGGCTGGCATGATCGAGTCCATCATCGGCGTCGCGGAAGCCGTCGGCCCAAAGCGCGTACGGCCGGGCCCGCGCGACACCGCCATGCGCGTGGCCCGTGTCTGCTATGATCACCTCGCCGGCGAGCAGGCCGTGGCCATGCTCGACCGCCTTGTCGCCAAAAACATTCTGGTCCGCGACGACAACGAGATCAGCCTGGCGCCGTCGGCCGCCTCGCATTTCGCCGCCATCGGCATCGATGTCGATGCGAGGCCCCGCCGGCCGGTCTGTCGTGCCTGCCTGGACTGGAGCGTCCGGCGCTCCCACCTCGCCGGCACGCTGGGCGCCGCCATCCTCGACAAGATCCTCGCCGAGAAATGGGCGCGCCGCGAAAAGGACAGCCGCGCTGTCGTTTTCTCCCCGCCGGGCAAGCAGGCATTTGAGAGGGTGTTTCTGGCTTGAGGTGCCGGGGCTTACCCACACCTTCGTCATCCTAGGGTCTGCGCCGCGTCGCTTCGCTTCTTGCTTCGCCTAGGATGGCGAAATCCGCTTCAGCACCTTCCCCTGCTTGAAAAAGTCCACCCACGGATCGGCTTGCGCCAACCGCTTCAACGTCGTCTTGTCTCCGATCGGGAAAGCGTTCGGCGCCAGCCCATCCTCGATCTCGGCCCAGGTCACCGGCATCGACACGGTGGCGCCCTTCTTGGCCCGCGACGAATAGGGCGCGACCGTGGTCGAGCCCCTTCCATTGCGCAGATAGTCGACGAAGATCTTTCCCGTGCGCGCCTTTTTCGACAGCGTCGCCGTGTAACGGTCGGGGGCTCCCTGCTCCAATGCCTTGGCGAAATCATGGGCGAAGGTCTTTACCTCCTCCCAATCCGCCGACGGTTTCAGCGGCACCAGGACATGATAGCCCTTGCCGCCCGATGTCTTGACGAAATTCGGCAGCGAGAGCTCGTCGAGCTTGCCCCTGATGTCGAGCGCCGCCTCGCGCACGGCTTTCACATCGACGCCTTCATCGGGGTCCAGATCGAAGATGATCTGGTCGGGCTTTTCCAGTTCGTCCGTCGTGCAACCCCATATGTGGATTTCGACCACGCCATACTGGACCAGAGCGGCGATACCGTCGAAATCCCTGATGAACAGGATCTCCTCGCCATCCGTCGGGTCCTTCATCCGGGCGATCTTGTCGCTCATTCCGGCCGAGGCGTGCTTCTGGAAGAAACGCGGGCCGCCGACGCCGTCAGGCGCCCGGACCAGGCTGAGCGGGCGGTTCACGACGAACTGCTCCATGCGCGGCCACACTTGCGCATAGTGGTCGAGCAGGCCCTGCTTGGAAATCTTTTCCTCGGGCCACAGCAACTTGTCGGGATGGGAAAGTTTGACCGTCGTCGTCATCGCGCCGACAGGTTTGGCTTTGCCCGATACCGGCTTGGCCTTGGCCGGGCTTTTGGCCGCCGTCGCTGCCTTGGGCTTTTCCTGCACGACTTCCTCCGCCGGCTTGTCCTCGCGCAACCCCTGGAACGAGGCATGGCGTATTATACGGTCCGAGGTCCAGCTGCGAAACTCCACCTCGCCGACAAGCTCCGGCTTCACCCAGACCAGGCCCTTGCCCTTCGGCACGGCGGCATCGAAGGGCGACGACTCTGCCTTCAGCTTGTCGAGTTTTGTCTTCAGGTCGGCGGCGCCCTTGGCCGAGAAGCCGGTGCCGACACGGCCGGCATAATGCAGCTTGCCGTTCTCATGATAGCCGACCAGCAGCGAGCGTAGCCCGCGTCCGGTCTTCTCCGACGGCAGGTAGCCGCCGATGACGAACTCCTGCCGCGCCGTGCATTTCGACTTCACCCATGACGGGCCGCGCCCGCTGCGATAGGGCGCGTCGGCGCGCTTGGAGACGACGCCTTCGAGCCCCATGCGGCAGGCATGCTCCAGCATGACCTTGCCGGGTTCGGAAAAATGGTCGGAGAAACGGACCGCCGAATTCTCCGGCTGCTTGCCGAGCAATTCCAGCAAGGCCTGCTTGCGTTCGACCAGCGGCTCGCCGCGCAGATCCTTTCCGTCGAGCCGCATCAGGTCGAAGACATAGTAGATGAAGCGGCTGGTTCGATTGGCCGAAAGATCCTGTTGCAGCAGCGAGAACGAGGACACACCGCTGTCAGCCAGCACGACGATCTCGCCATCGATGATGGCATCGCTGCATTTCAACGCCGCGAGTTCCGTGACAATCTCGCCGCCGAATTTCTCCGTCCAGTCGAGGCCGGTGCGCGTCAGCAGCCGCACATCCGTGCCGGCGATCTGCGCCTGCATGCGATAGCCGTCGAACTTCACCTCGTGCAGCCAGTCCTTGCCGGGCGGTGCCTCCCGCTCCAGCGAGGCCAGCTGCGGCTCGATGAATTCGAGTTTCCCGCCGCCGGTCTTCGTCTTGCCTGCCGCGGGCTTGTTGGAGTGCCAGACCTTTGGCTTCTGGCCCTTGGCGCTCTTGCCCTCGCCGACCTCCTCGACCGTCAGGCCGGACTTCACCGATTCCGGCGCCTCCTTGAGGATATCCTCGCCCGGCCGCGCCGCCGCATCGTCCGACTTGATCAGCAGCCAGTTTTCGCGCTTTTCGCCGGCGCGGGGTGTCAGCCGTACCAGGTGCCACAGACCATGAAGCTTGTAGCCGTGCAGCTCGAAGCTGATATGCCCCTTCTTCATCGCCTTGGCCGGATCGATCTCGGGAACCCATGTTCCCTCGTCCCATACGATGACCGACCCGCCGCCATATTCGCCCTTGGGAATGGTGCCCTCGAATGGCGCATAGTCGATCGGATGGTCCTCGACATGCACGGCCAACCGCTTCTCATGGGGGTCGAGGCTCGGGCCGCGCGTGACAGCCCAGCTCCACAGCACGCCGCCATGCTCGAGGCGAAGGTCGTAATGAAGCCTTGTCGCCGCGTGCTTGTGGATGACGAAGATGCCACCGGCCTTGGCGTTCTTGCCGCGCGCGACCTTGCCGGCAGGCTCGGCTGTCTTCTTGAAATCGCGCTTGGCGTGGTACTGTTCGAGACTGGCCATCGCTTTGTGTCCTCAGGCCGATTTGCGCTTCGGTGCGCCGGCTTTCGTCTTGGGGCGCTTGGCAGCAGGTTTGGCTTTCGACGACGATGAAGCCTTTGCCGTGCCGGCATCCGCCGACAGGCTCTTCTTCAGCGCATCGAACAGATTGACGACATTGGACGGCTTGGGCGTCGCCTTGGCCTTGGGCGCCTTGCGTCCCGCCTTCTTGGCGCGGATCAGCTCCAGCAGGGCGTCCTCGTATTTGTCGTCGAACTTCGAGGGGTCGAACTTCGCTTTCTTCTTGTCGATGATGAGTTCGGCGAGCTCGGTCATTTCCTGGTCGGTCTTCACCGCCTTGATGTCGCCGAAGACGGTGTCGGGCTGACGCACCGTGTTGTCGTAGCGCAAGGTCGTCAGCACCATGCCCTTGCCCAGCGGTTCGATCACCACCGGGCGTTCGCGGCTGTACAGCACGATGCGAGCCAGTCCGGCCATCTTCTTGCCCGCCATGGCATCGCGGATCACCGCGAATGCCTCCTCCGACACCTTGTCGGCCGGCGCGACATAGTAGGGTGTATCGAGATAGATCTGCTGGATCGAGGCTTTGTCGACAAAACCGTCGAGTGCCATCGTGTGCGACGACTCGATCTGCACAGCCTCGATTTCGTCTTCGTCGATATGGACGAAATCTCCGTCGTCGAGCTCATAGCCCTTGATCTCGTCGCCATCGCCGAGCGGCTTGCCGGTTTCCGAATCGACATAGATGCGCTTCACCGTATTGCCGGTCTTGCGGTTCAGCACCCGGAACGAGACCTTCTCGGTGTGGGTGACAACATTGGTCAGTTCGACCGCGCATGTAACCAGCGACAGCTTCAGATAGCCTTTCCAGGCAGGACGCGGCGCCATGACAGATTCCCTCCATGAGTTGCGAGAACGGGCAAATTCCCATCCAGTTCCAGCCAGCAGCGGCGGCAAGGCCCGCGGAGTGAAGCGCGGGGTGCGAAATTTTCGCGATGGCCGGAAAAATGGAAACAAAACCGCGCGCAGGCGACATTAAAACGAAACAGATGTGGTGCAAAAGTCACATCGGCTGGAATGCAGCCGAACTGCATGGAAAGACCCCGAAACAGCCGCATTCCGGCCACGATGCAAGGCATTTTTGGGCAAAGATTAACATCGCGTTCACCGACTATTCACGCCTAGAGGCTATGATGTCCGCAATTCGGAAAGAGATCCGAAAATCGGGACAGGGACTTGGTACTATGAACTTCCTCACGCACCTCATCGGCTATGCCGCCGCCATCCGCGAGTTCGTCGCGCCGACCTATCGGCCCGAGCGCTACTACATGCGCGGCCCCGGCCCGGCCTGCGCCCGTCGCGGCAATTCGCTCGGCGTCAGTGCGCACTGACCATGACGTTCGAGAGCCGCCATAACAGCCGGATCTGCAGGCCGGCCGCCGATTCCCGCGCAACCACTTATCGCGCCGAGCGCCTGGCCTTCGTCGCCCGGCAGCGTGCGACATCGCCACGGCTTTAATGCCGCTGTCGGCTGGCTTAGTGTCTGAGGGCACAAGCAGCCGAGGCCCACGTGGTCGACCTCACCAAGCCCAACCCCTCTCCTGAACCACCATCCCTGGATGCACGCCATCCGCTGATCGTCTTCGACGGCGCCTGCGTGCTGTGTTCAGGCTTTGCGCGCATGGTGGTCAGCCTCGACCGGCAAGACCGCTTCCGTTTCGCCACCGCCCAGTCGTCGTTCGGCGAGGCGCTGTTTCGTCAGCATGGGCTGCGGACGGACAGCTACGAGACCAATCTCGTCATCATCGACGGCGTCGCCTTCATGCGCCTGGAAAGTCTCGTCGCGGTCATGTCCGAACTTGGCTGGCCATGGCGGACGGCAAGGCTGTTGCTTCTCCTGCCGCGCCCGCTTCGCAACTGGCTGTACGGGCGCGTGGCCCGCAATCGCTACGCCCTGTTCGGCAGGAAGGAGAGTTGCGAGATACCCACCGCCGAACTGAAGGGGCGTCTGGTCGGCTAGAGCACGATCCCGGAGGACGGGAAGAGGCCTTCGGCAAGGCTGAAGCCGATAGAGCGAGCCCGACCTCGATACGGGTGCGTCTTGCGCAACGCGTGGCCAGCGGCGAAGATTTTCCGGTGCTTGTCGAAATCGGGCACGCCCGCGCGACATACGTTCGGCCCGCAACGACGCGGTCCCTGAAAACACGGGAGATGACCATGCAGTACCTGCTTCTTATCTACAACAGCGAGGCCGGGATGGCAGCCGCGCCCAGGGAGGCGGCGATCCAGATGAGCGCCGCCTATGGCGCCTATACCGAGGCGATGAAGAAGGCCGGCGTGTTCGTCGGCGGCGAACGGTTGAGGTTCACGTCCACGGCAACGTCGGTGCGGGTGGCCGGCGGCAAGACCAATGTGATCGACGGCCCCTATGCCGACACCAAGGAACAGCTCGGCGGCTATTACATGATCGACGTGCCGGATATGGACGAGGCGATTTCCTGGGCGGCGCGCTGCCCCGGCGCCAGCACGGGCACGATGGAGGTGCGACCGGTCTGGCCGATGGCGGAATACATGACAGAATATACTTCGTGACAGCGATAGGGTCGGACATCGCGCGGGCGGCGGCGGAGGCGGCCGCCCGGCAGAGCTACGGCAAGCTGATCGCCTATCTCGCCGCACGGTCCCGCGATGTGGCCGGCGCCGAGGACGCGCTGGCCGATGCCTTTGCCGCGGCGCTCGAACAATGGCCGCGATCCGGTGTGCCCGACAGACCGGACGCCTGGCTGTTGGCGGTGGCGCGCCGGCGCGGCGTCGATGCCGTTCGGCGGCGGCTGACCAGGGAGGCCAGCCGCGACCATCTGAAATTGATCGCCGAGGAGATGGAGGCGCGTATGGTAGACGAAGACCTGCCGGACGAACGTCTGCGGCTGATGTTTGCCTGCGCCCACCCTGCGATCGAGCCGAGCATACGCGCGCCTTTGATCCTGCAGACCATCCTGGGCTTCGACGCGGCGACGATCGCCTCCGCCTTCCTGGTTTCGCCGGCGGCGATGAGCCAGCGCCTGGTGCGCGCCAAGGCCCGCATCCACGAGATCGGCATTCCATTCCGCGTGCCCGATCGGGCCGAACTCGGCGAGCGGCTGGACACGGTGCTGGAGGCGATCTACGCGGCTTTCGCCGAAGGCTGGTCCGATCCGGCGGGCACCGAAACACAGCGCCGCAGTCTCGCCACCGAAGGCATCTGGCTCGGCCGTCTCGTGGCCTCGCTGATGCCCGATGAACCGGAAGCGCTCGGCCTGCTGGCCTTGATGCTGTTGGCCGAGGCGCGGCGGCCGGCGCGGCGCAATGCGGCGGGAGACTACGTGCCGCTGGCCGACCAGGATCTTGCACTGTGGGACGGCGCCCTGATCGACGAGGCGGAGGCCTTGCTCAGGCACGCGGCGACGATGGAGCTTATCGGCCGTTATCAACTCGAGGCGGCGGTTCAGTCCGCCCATGCGGCACGGCGGCTTACCGGTCGCACGGACTGGGCGGCGATCCGCGCGCTCTATGACGCGCTGCTTTTGATCGCGGGATCGCCAGTGGTGGCGATCAACCGCGCGGTGGCGATCGCAGAGGCCGAGGGCGCTGTGGCGGGACTGGCGGCGCTTTACGTGCTGGGCGACGACAAGCGGCTCAATGAGTATCAGCCCTACTGGGCGGCGCGGGCCGGCCTGCTGGCCAGGCTTGGCAATGTGGCCGAGGCGATCGACGCTTATGACCGCGCGATCGGCCTTGAACGCGACCCGGCGGTGCGCCGGTTCCTGCAAGGAAAACGGGGGGCTCTCGGAAATTGAGATGTCGCGGCTCCGCCCGATCAGGCCGGCCACATTTCGTGCGACGTGTTGAGCTTCCTCAGCAGCGGATGTCGGCGCAGCTCAGACCACAAGCGCTCGATATTCGGCAATGCGGATCGCGCCTTGTCGACATCGGGATGCCAGGCCACCAGCATGACGAGATAGATGTCGGCCAGCGACAGCTGGTCGCCGGCCAGCCAGTCGCGGCCGCGCAAGGCGGCATCGACGACGGCGAAGCCGCGATCCATCTCGGCGACGGCGGCCTGCTTGACCGCTTTCGCGCCGTCGGCGTCGGCCGTGTAGCGCGGGGCATAGTAGAAACGCAGGATTGCCGGGTAGAGCACCGACGACATGAACGCCATCCAGCGCAGGAAGTCTGCGCGGGCAGGGATGTCGGCGGCCGGAGCCAGGTTCGCTTGCGGATGGCGCTCGGCGAGCAGGATGCAGATCGCCGCGGATTCGGTCATCGAGCGGCCGTCCGGCAAGGTCAGCACCGGGACCTGGTTCAGCGGGCTGATGGCCAGGAAGGCCTCGTCGGGCTTGTCCGTCTTGGGAACATCGATCTGGTCGAACGATGCACCCGCCAAAGCGAGCGCCGCCTCGACGACGAAGCCACCGCTGCCGGGACGTGTATAGAGCTTGTACATGAAATCCTCCACCAGACCGCGCAAGGCAGGCTGGCGGAGGATATGGACTGGAAGTGGCGGTCGACTCAAGCTGGCGGCGGCTGCCACAAGCGGTATTTTCGGCGGTCCAGCCCGCCCGAGGCGGGCTGGTAGCGCAGGCTAGGCGCCGAGCCCTTCGAACAGGATCGTCGACAGATAGCGCTCGGCGAAGGACGGGATGATCACGACAAGGTTCTTGCCCTTATTCTCCGGCCGCGAGCCGACAACGATTGCCGCCTGCAGGGCCGCGCCAGAGGAGATGCCGACCGGCACGCCCTCGAGGCGGGCGACGAGCCGCGCATTGGCGATCGAATCCTCGTTCGAGACCTTGACGATCTCGTCATAGATCGTCGTGTCGAGGATCTTCGGCGCGAAGCCGGCGCCGATGCCCTGGATCTTGTGCGGGCCGGGCTGGCCGCCCGACAGGACCGGCGAGGCCTCGGGCTCGACGGCGACGACATGCACCGAAGGCTTGCGCTTCTTCAGCACCTGGCCGACGCCGGTGATGGTGCCGCCGGTGCCGATGCCGGCAACGAAGATGTCGACATCGCCGTGCGTATCGTTCCAGATCTCCTCGGCAGTCGTGGTGCGGTGGATCTCGGGATTGGCCGGGTTCTCGAACTGCTGCGGGATGATGGCATTGGGGATCGTGGCGGCCAGTTCGTCGGCCTTGGCGATGGCGCCCTTCATGCCCTTGGGGCCTTCGGTCAGCACCAGCTCGGCGCCGAGCAGCGCCAGCATCTTGCGGCGCTCGATCGACATCGTCTCCGGCATGGTCAGGATGAGCTTGTAGCCCTTGGCGGCGGCGGCGAAGGCGAGCGCGATGCCGGTGTTTCCCGACGTCGGCTCGACGAGCGTCGTCTTGCCGGGAGAAATCTTGCCGGCCGCCTCCAGCGCCTCGATCATCGCCACGCCGATACGATCCTTGACCGAAGCGATCGGGTTGAAGAATTCGAGCTTCGCCATCAGATTGGCGACGATGCCCTTTTCCTTGGCGAATTTATCGAGCCGCACCAGCGGGGTGTCGCCGATCGTCTCGGTGATCGAATTGTAGACGCGGCCGCGGCCGGGCACGCGTGCGGAGGTGACGGGCTTGTTCATCGGTTTCGCTCCCAGGATTTCAGGCGTAAAATTCAAGCCTCGCAAGATAGGGCTTTCAGCCGCGCAAGATAAGCTGTCGGCCGAAAATATCCGAGTGTGGCATGTGCTTAAAACACGCCTTCCTCGGAAAAGCATTTCCTGAGGCGGGCCCTATCCGGAATGATTTGGCAGAAAGCCCGCTATTGGCGCGAGGCGATCGCCGCCGCCGCGCCAACCATGAAAACCGCGGCGGTGCGGTTGAGCGCCCGCAAGGCGCGCGGCGATTTCAGGAACCAGCGCGCCTTGGCCGCCAGCGCCAGGTAAGGAAGAAGCACGACCAGCAGCACGACGATTGTGATCGCGACGAGAATTCCGTAGTCGGCCAGCGTGATCGTCTTCAGGTCGACGATGGTCGGCGTGATGGCAAGGTAGAAGATCATCGTCTTGGGATTGCCGAGGGTGACGGTCAGCCCCGCGATGAAGCTCGACACCAGCCCGCCCCGTTCGGCAGCGCGCCAAGACAAATGGCCAGGTCGATCAGGACGGGCCGTTGCCGTGCGTAACGCGCCAGATGGTACCGTTGCCGTCCTCGGTGACAATAAGCGCTCCATCCTTGGCGACGGCGACGCCAACAGGCCGGCCCCAGACGTCGCCGCCGGAGGTGACGAGGCCGGTCATGAAGTCCTCATACTCACCGGTCGGCTTGCCGTCCTTGAACAGCAGCCTGACGACCTTGTAGCCGGTTCTGTTGCCACGGTTCCAGGACCCGTGCAGGGTGACGAACGCGTCACCCTGATATTCGGCTGGAAAATTCTTGCCCGTGTAGAAGGCGATGTTGAGGGGCGCGGAATGCGCCTGCATCAGCACGTCCGGAATGGTTGCCTTGCCGGCAAGGTCAGGGCGCTCGCCCTTGTGGCGGGGGTCCTCGTTATCGCCGATATAGTACCAGGGCCAGCCATAGAACGCGCCTTGCCGGACTGTCGTTGCATATTCGAACGGCACATTGTCGCCCAGTGCGTCGCGCTCATTGACGACGCACCAGAGCGTGCCCGTGGCCGGCTGGACAGCCATGCCCGAACAATTGCGAAGGCCCGTGGCGACGATCCGTCCATTCTTGCCGTCAGGGTCGAAAGCCATCACATCGGCCCTGCCATATTCGGAACCCCAGGTGGCGCCGAGAGGCTTCGACTTGATCCACGCGTCGAGCCCGCCCTCCGGTTTCCTGGCCATGCCTTCGGCGACGTTCGATCCCGAACCGACCGACAGATAGAGTGTCTTGCCGTCGGGCGAGAAGGCGATGTCGCGCGTCCAGTGATGGTTCGACGGGATGTTGTCGACAAGCACTTCCGGCGCGCCAGAGGCCGTCATGTCACCGTCGTGGTATGGAAAACGCACGATGCTGTCGCTGTTGGCGACATAGACCCACTGCGGGTTGTCCGCGGGGTAGAAGGCAATGCCGTATGGCTGCGTCAGACCGTCCGCGAAGACCGTGTCGACCGGCTTCGCGCCGCCCTCCGCGAGACGGTAGACCCGTATCTGGTTGGCCTCGCTGTCGGCCACGAACAGGTCGCCATTCGGCGCGACGCGGACGACGCGCGGATTGTCGATGCCCGACGCGATCAGCTGGGCCGAGAATCCAGGCGGCAGTTGCGGCATGGCGCCCTTCGGCATGTCGACCAGACCGGCGCCGTTCGAGGCGGATTTCGTGGCATAAGGCTTGGGCAGATCCTCAGGATTGATCAGCCGGCGCACACCCGGCCTGTCGGCGCGCCAGTCGCCAAAAGCCGTAGCACCCTTCAGCACCGGATGATCCGCCTGTTGGGCCAGTGCCGTCGTTGCGAGAAACAAGGCCGCCGAGATTGCTGCCGGGCCGACAAACCGGGTCATCCTGTCCTCCGGGATTGGTCACGGAACAGGAAACGGACCTGGCCTAAAGTCGTTCCGTCTCGCAGCGGGAGTTGAACGTGCGTCCGGATCAGGTCCCGGCTGCGTAGAAATCGTCGTCGAGGCGCTTCTCCAGTTCCACCAGGTCGGCCGGCAGCGGCATGCCCATCGCGCGCATTTCCCTCAGCCTCTCGCGCAGCTGCTCCTGCACTTCGTGCTGATCCTCGGGCTGGTTGACCATTTCCTCCAGCAACAGGCTGATTTGGGCCTTGATCTCTTCGAGAGCCATGCTTTTCTCCTGTCGTCTCGCTGGGTGTACCCCGGCTCAACGCAGCATACGCGAAATAAGTTGCGCCGTATAATCGACCATCGGAACGATGCGCGCGTAGTTCAGCCGGGTCGGGCCGATGACGCCGAGCGCACCGACGACGCGGGCGTCCTTGTCGCGATACGGGGCAACGACCAGCGACGAGCCCGACAGCGAAAACAGCTTGTTCTCCGAGCCGATGAAGATGCGCACGCCCGATCCCTCCTCGGCCAGATCGAGCAGCTGGATCAGTCCGTCCTGCGTCTCCATGTCCTCGAACAGATGCCGCAGCAATTCGATGTCGGCCTGGGCCGTGACGTTTTCCAGAAGATTGGCGCGGCCACGCACGATGAGACGCGCCGGCAGGCCGCTTTCGGCGCCCGCCCACACAGCCAGTCCCTTCTCGACGAGATCCTGCGAGAGCGTATCGAGGGCGGCCTTGGTCTCTTCCTTGATACGGGCGATCTCGACCCGTGCCTCGGCCAGCGTGCGTCCACGGATATGCGCATTGAGGAAATTCGAGGCCTCGTGCAACTGCGAAATGGTGATGCCGGCGGGCAGGTCGACAACCCGGTTCTCGACATCGCCATTTTGCGACACCAGCACCGCCAGCGCCTTGGTCGGCTCGAGCTGGATGAACTCGATATGCTTCAGCGCCACCTCGTTCTTGGCCGCGAGCACAAGGCCGGCGCCGCGCGACATGCCCGACAGCATCTGGCTGGCTTCGGTCAGCATGTGCTCCAGCGTGGCGCCTGAACCGGACGCGCGCACCTGCGCCTCGATGGCGCGGCGTTCCTCATCCGACAGGTCGCCGAGTTCCATGAAGGCATCGACGAAGAAGCGCAGGCCAGCCTGGGTCGGCAGCCGGCCGGCCGAGATGTGCGGCGCATAGATGAGGCCGAGATGCTCCAGGTCGCTCATCACATTGCGGATGGTGGCCGGCGACAGCGAGGACGGCAGGATGCGCGACAGGCTGCGCGAACCCACGGGCTCGCCGTCCTTGAGATAGGAATCGACGATGCGCCGGAAGATGTCGCGCGAACGCATATCCAGCGATTGAAGAGCGGGCGATTGCAAAATGGGATCGGCGACTGCTTTGGTCATGCGTGCCAGGAACCTCCTTGCCAAGGATATAGACTTCGGCCATGCCCGCGCAACCCGGCGTCTGCATGAGATCGCCCGCTCTATGAGTCAGCTCGCCCGGCCATTTTCCTTTGCGCCGTGGGCCTGCTGCGGCTACAAGCCGGCCACGATTCCGAAAAGTGACAAGAAAGAAGCCTGAATGCGCCCCTCCAAACGCCAATTCGACGAAATGCGCGCCATCTCCTTCGAGCGCGGCGTCTCCAAGCACGCCGAGGGCTCATGCCTGGTGAAGTTCGGTGACACGCATGTTCTGTGCACGGCGAGCCTCGAGGAGAAGGTGCCGGGCTGGATGCGCAATTCGGGCAAGGGCTGGGTGACGGCCGAATACGGCATGCTGCCGCGTTCGACAGGCGAGCGCATGCGCCGCGAGGCTTCCGCCGGCAAGCAGGGCGGCCGCACGCTGGAAATCCAGCGGCTGATCGGCCGTTCGCTGCGTGCGGTCGTCGACCTGCAGGCGCTGGGCGAACAGCAGATCACCGTCGACTGCGACGTCATCCAGGCCGATGGCGGCACCCGCACGGCATCGATCACCGGCGGCTGGGTGGCGCTGTATGACTGCCTGCGCTGGATGGAAGCGCGGCAGATGGCCAGCGTCTCTAAGGTGCTGAAGGATCATGTGGCGGCGATTTCCTGCGGCATCCATGACGGCCAGCCGGTCATCGATCTCGATTACGTGGAGGATTCCTCGGCCGGCACCGACGCCAATTTCGTCATGACCGGCAAAGGCGGCATCGTCGAGATCCAGGGCACGGCCGAAGGCGAGCCCTTCTCCGAAGAGCAGTTCGCGGCCCTGATGGGCTTGGCCAAGAAAGGCATCCAGCGCCTGGTCAGCCTGCAGCAGATGGCGGTGGCTTAAGCCATTGGTTTGCCGGTGAACCCTTCCGCGATCCTTGAATCGGCCCTTTACGTCACCGATCTGGCGGCGGCGGAAGAATTCTACGCCGGTGTTCTCGGGCTGAAGCTGCTTGGGAAAGTCGATGGCCGGCATCTGTTCTTCCGCTGCGGCCCCGGCGTGCTGCTCATCTTCAATGCCGAAGCGACGAAAGTGCCGCCGGCGCCAGACGCGAGACTGAAAGTGCCCGCGCATGGCGCGGTCGGCGATGGCCATCTCTGCTTTGCCGCCAGCGCCGTGGAAATCGCGGACTGGAAGGCGCATCTTGAGGCGAAGAAGATTGCCATTGAAAGTGAATTCGAGTGGCCGCGGGGCGGTCGTTCGATCTATATACGCGACCCCTCGGGCAATTCGATCGAATTCGCCGAGCCACGAATCTGGGGCCTTTGATGCATACGCTTGACGGAAAAAAGATTGTCGTCGCCAGCCATAATGCCGGCAAGCTGCGCGAATTCGCCGACCTGATGGGACCGTTCGGTTTCGAGGCCAAGTCGGCGAAGGATTATGGCTTGCCCGAGCCCGACGAGACCGGCACCACCTTCGAGGAGAATGCCTATATCAAAGCGCTGGCCGCGGCCAAGGCGACTGGCCTGCCGGCATTGTCGGACGATTCCGGCCTGTGCGTCGACGCGCTCGATGGCGCGCCCGGCGTCTACACCGCCAACTGGGCCGAGACCCCGGATGGGTCGCGTGACTTCGCCATGGCCATGCAGCGCACCGAAGTGGCGCTTCACGAGGTCGGCGCTGACTTGCCGGCACAGCGCAAGGGGCGCTTTGTCGCCGTTATCTGTCTGGCATTCCCCGACGGAGAGGCCGAATATTATCGCGGCGAGGCCGAAGGCACGCTGGTCTGGCCGCCACGCGGAGAACTCGGCTTCGGCTATGACCCGATGTTCCAGCCGGATGGATTCGACAAGACCTTTGGCGAGATGTCGGCGCAGGAGAAACATGGCTGGAAGCCCGGCCAACCGACAGCCCTGTCGCATCGCGCCCGCGCCTTCCAGAAATTCGCGCAGGCACGCTTGGATCTGGCGCGATTGGGCTCGACATGAGCATGCTGCTCGACCGTAGCCCCGGCTTCGGCGTCTACATCCACTGGCCGTTCTGCGCGGCCAAGTGCCCCTATTGCGACTTCAACAGCCATGTCCGTCACCAGCCGGTCGATCAGGAGCGCTTTGCCGCGGCCTTCGAGGCCGAGCTGGCAACAATGCGACAGCGCACCGGATCGCGTGAGGTCACCAGCATATTTCTCGGCGGTGGCACGCCGTCGCTGATGAAGCCGGAAACGGTAGCCAGGGTTTTGGACGCCGTGGCGAAGAACTGGACGGTGCCTGATGGCATCGAGGTGACGCTGGAAGCCAATCCGTCATCGGTGGAGGCCGAGCGCTTTCGCGGCTACCGGGCAGCCGGCGTCAACCGCGTCTCGCTGGGCGTGCAGGCGCTGAACGACAAGGATTTGCGTTTCCTTGGTCGGCTACACAATGTGTCGGAAGCACTCCATGCGATCGGTCTGGCGCGCGAAATCTTTCCGCGGCTGTCCTTCGATCTCATTTACGCGCGGCCCAGCCAGACGCCGGAAGACTGGCAGGCCGAACTCGAACAGGCGATCGGACATGCCGCCGACCATCTGTCGCTCTACCAGCTGACCATCGAGGAAGGCACGCCCTTCCATGCGCTGCATGCCGCGAAGAAATTCATCATTCCCGACAATGACCATGCCGCCGACCTCTATGCGCTGACGCAGGAGATCACATCGGCGCACGGCCTGCCGGCCTATGAGATTTCCAACCACGCCAGGCCGGGCGCCGAGAGCCGGCACAATCTGACCTATTGGCGCTATGGCGAATATGTCGGCGTCGGTCCCGGCGCGCACGGCCGCTTCGTCGAGAGCGGGCGCCGCACGGTCACGATCGCGGAGCGGATGCCGGAAACCTGGGCCAATCTGGTCGAGGCCAAAGGCCATGGCGTCACCGGCGGAGAGATCCTGACTCGCTCGGAAGAGGCCGACGAGTTCCTTTTGATGGGGCTGCGGCTGGCGGAGGGCATCGACCTTTCCCGCTACGAGGCGTTTGCCGGGCGGGAACTTTCGACGACACGGCTGTCGACACTTCAGGATGAAGGGTTGGTGGCGCCGATCGGCAACGCGCGCCTGCGCGCCACACCCGCCGGCATGATCGTGCTCGATGCCGTCGTGGCGGATCTGGCGCGCTGAACTTTGAAGAACGTTCTTTTCGTCTGCAGCCAGAACCGCTTGCGCAGCCCGACCGCCGAGCAGGTGTTTTCCAAACGCGGGGATATCGAGGTCGCATCGGCGGGGACCAACCACGATGCCGATACGCCGCTGACGAGCGAACTGGTCGCGTGGGCCGATATCATCTTCGTCATGGAGAAGGCGCACAGCGCCAAGCTGCGGAAGAAATTCAAGGCGAGCCTGAAGAAGGCCAGGATCATCTGCCTCGATATTCCGGATGATTACGAATTCATGGACCCGGTTCTTGTTCGACTGCTGGAAGCGCGTGTTCCAAGATATCTGGGCTGAACACGAGCGTGGCCCTTATCTTCATCCGAGACGCTGACGACAGGAGAGCCCGCCGAACGTCACGCGTCGTGCTTGTGGCGGTGCTTGGCGCGGTCTTTGTCTGAAAGGACCTCGCCGGCGCGAACCGGCTTGGCGTCGCCCTTGTCGCGGCGGGCACGGTTCTGGCCGCTTATCGGATGTGGCGGAGCGCCATTGCGGGCGTTCTGCGTTTCAAGGCGGGTGATGAAAATATCGAATCTATTGGGCATCGTCCGGTCAGTGCTCCGTCGTGCTGTCGGTTTCGGTGGAAAGCCTGATTTCGGATGGCAAACGGCTCGTTGGCGATTTGCTGGCTTGGCTTTCATGGGCGGGACGGGCTTTGTCCGCTGATGCCGCAAAGCGCCGACGGCCCACATAGTAAGGCTCGAAAGCGTCCTGTATCTTCAGGCTGTCCATCCTGTCCTCCTTGGAAATCAGGGGCTAAATCTGCCAATCCCGGTTTCGTTCCCTACTGTGGCAAAGGAATGGCGAGCGCTTCAATCGACATCGGCTTTTGCAAGAGGCGACAAGCCATGCCAAACAGGGCCGAACGGAGAATGCCTGGTGACCAGCGAGATCGTAAAACGCAGCTACGTGGTCGGCCAGGCCGAGATACCAGCCCGCCCGCTCGATCCCGCGCTCTATCTGGTGGCGACGCCGATCGGCAATCTCGGCGACATCACGCTTCGTGCGCTGGAGACGCTGGCCGCCGCCGACATCGTGGCGTGCGAGGACACGCGTGTTTCGCGCGTACTGCTTGATCGCTACGGCATTCGCCGCCGCACCACGGCCTATCACGAGCACAATGCCGGCGAGGCCGGGCCGAAGCTGATCGCGGCGCTTCAGGCCGGGCAGAGCGTGGCGCTGATTTCGGATGCCGGCACGCCGCTGGTTTCCGATCCCGGCTACCGGCTGGTCGGCGAGGCCCTGGACAGCGGCATTCGCGTCGTGCCGATCCCCGGGCCTTCGGCCCCGCTCGCGGCGCTCACGGCGTCTGGCCTGCCATCCGACGCTTTCATGTTCGCCGGCTTCCTGCCGGTGAAGACCGGGCAGCGGCAGACAAGGCTGGAAGCCCTGAAAGCCGTGCCGGCGACGTTGATCTTCTTCGAATCGCCACGCCGACTTGCCGAGACCCTCGTCGGCATGGTCGAAGCGCTGGGCGGCGACCGCAAGGCAGCGATCGGCCGCGAACTGACCAAGACCTTCGAGGAAATGCGCACGGGTACGCTGCAAACGCTGGCCGATCACTATGCAGCGGTCGATACGCCGAAGGGCGAGATCGTCATCTGCGTCGCGCCGGCGGAGGCCAGGGCCGACCAGCCGGCGGATATCGACCGGCTTCTGCTTTCGCTCGCAGCCGAGATGCCCGCCTCTAAGGCCGCGGCCGAAGCCGCGAAGATGACCGGCGGACAGAAACAGGCGCTTTATCGGCGGCTGCTCGAGCTCAAGGATGCGGAAGACGGTGGTGACGCAACGTCCGAACGCTAGCCGCCAGAAGGCCTACCGGCGTGGCCATCGCGGCGAATGGCTGGCGGCTGTGGCGTTGATGCTGAAGGGCTACCGGATCCTGGCTCGCCGCCACCGCACCAGGCTCGGCGAGATCGATCTTATCGCCCGGCGCGGCGACCTGGTTGTCTTTGTCGAGGTCAAGGCGCGCCGCACGCTGATGGAAGCCATGGAAGCGATCGGCCATCAGGCCGAGCGTCGTATCGAGGGCGCCGCCGACCTCTGGCTGTCGCGCCAGTCCGACTATGGAAAACTGTCGATGCGCTTCGACATGGTGGCGGTGTTGCCATGGCGCTGGCCTGTCCATGTCGAGAACGCATTCCACGGGCGAAACTGACCTTCCGGCTCGATACTGTCGATCTATGCCTTGACGACGCGGTCACAGACAATGCCGTTGCGTTGCATGGCGTTGCGCGTGTCGATGATCAGTCGCGAATGATTGGCCAGCAGTCCGTAGTCGATCCCGTCATGGTCGGTGACGATGACGACCGCGTCATAGGCGCCGATCGAATCCCGGCTGAGACGGATGCAGTCCTTGCCGGCAAGCGTCGGGTGCTTGCGCGTCTTCGGTATGCGCGCCACATGGGGGTCGTGGTAGGCGATGTCGGCCGCGCGTGTCTCCAGCAGCTCGATCAACTTCAGCGCCGGGCTTTCGCGCACGTCGGAGACATTCTTTTTGTAGGCGACGCCCACGATCAGGACGGACGCCTGGCTGAGGGGAATGCCAAGACGCGTGTCCAGCGCTTCCGACAGCTTCGACATCACATAGTGCGGCATGGAAACGTTGATTTCGCCGGCAAGCTCGATGAATTTCGTCGAAACCTCGAACTCACGCGACTTCCACGTCAGGTAGAATGGATCGATCGGGATGCAGTGGCCGCCAAGTCCGGGCCCCGGGTAAAACGGCATATAGCCGAAAGGCTTGGTCTTGGCCGCCTCGATCACCTCCCAGATATCGATGCCCATGGCGCCGTAGATGACCTTGAGTTCGTTCACCAGCGCGATGTTCACGGCGCGGAATATGTTCTCGGTCAGCTTCACGACTTCCGCCACCTTGATGCTGGATACGGGCACGACCGTGTCGACGATCGCTCCGTAGAAAAGCGCGACCAGCCTGGCGGCGACCGGACCATCACCGGCGACGACCTTTGGAATGGTGGCGGTTTCGAAGCCGGCGCTTCCAGGGTCCTCCCGCTCGGGCGAATAGCCGAGGAAAAAGTCCCGCCCGGACCTGTATCCACGCGCTTCGAGAATGGGCTTCATCACTTCGTCGGTCGTGCCCGGATAGGTGGTGGACTCCAGGATGATCAGCTGGTCCTTTCTCAGATAGGTGGCGATGGCGCGCGTCGTGTTCTCGACGAAGGAGAGATCGGGCTCGCGCTGTTTGGTCAGTGGCGTCGGCACGCAGATCGAGATGACATCGCATTCGGCAAAGACCGAAAAGTCCGACGTTGCCCGCAACGATCCGTCAGCCATGACCGACTGAAGGGCTTCGTCGCTGACGGCACCTATGTAGGATCGGCCGCCGCGCAACTTTTCAACCTTGCTGTTGTCGACATCGAAGCCGATCACCTTGAAGCCGGCACGTGCCGCCGCTGCCGCCAGCGGCAGTCCGACATAACCAAGCCCAACCACGCCGACCGTGGCCGTACGCATATCCAGTTTCGAAAGAAGTATCGCCCCTCGTGCCTGATCCGCCAGAATGTTCAATTGGGCCTCCACTGATGCAGCAGGCCGTTTGCGGCTGCTGTCACGCGATGTCCGCGAGCCGCGGTGGCGGGATTTGAACAGCCTCCCGGCAATACGGCTCGCGGTTTTCGATGAGAACAGCGCAACCTTCGTGCCACTCGTCCCGGACGCGAGGGCGCGGGTTCAGGAAAGGCTCGGCAGGTAGGGTTGTGGCGTTTTCGGCTGCGTCGGACGGCGGGCGGTGTCAAGTGCGATGCCTGTGCCATTTTAGAACGTACTTGTTGCAAGATAGCTCATATAACGGTGACTGGCCAAAAAAGACTAGCAATTACAATATGGTAATTAACCACTGTTGTTTAGCATGTTGTTAACTATCAGTTGCGCTGCCTGTGGAAATACCCTTTCCATGCACAAAAGCGCACGCTGAGGGGGTGCGGCTTTCCTTCTAATTCAATGCAGGATTGTCGCCATATGAGTACGTGTAAGACCGAAGAAATCAGGTGCCTTGTCGCTGGTGGCGCGGGGTGCCTTGGAACCAACCTGACGCTCCGTCTGCTCGATCAGGGCGCCATTGTGGATGTCGTCGATAATCTCTCGACCGGGCGCAAAGCCAATGTCGAGGAGTTGTCGCGGTATCCAAATTTCAGGTTCATCGAGATGGACATCACGGATGCGGCGCTCTGCAAACGATTCCAGCGGCGGCGCTACAGTCACGTTTACAACCTGGCGTGCCCGACCGGCGTCCCCAACATCGCCCTGCTGGGTGAGGAAATGCTCATGGCCTCGTCCGTGGGAACACTCAACCTTCTGAAGGTCGCCTGTCGGTCGAAGGCAAAATACCTGTTTGCCAGCACGGCGGAGGCCTACGGCGACCCGGAAGTCTTTCCCCAGCCGGAAACCTATGTCGGAAGGGTCGATCCGGTAGGTCCCCGCAGCCCCTACGAAGAGGGCAAGCGATTCGGCGAAGCGCTGACCCGCTTCTGGGGCCGCAAGCACAAGGTCGATGTCCGCATCGTCCGCATTTTCAACACCTACGGCCCGGGAATGTCGCCAGCCGACCAGCGCGTCATTCCGCAGATACTCTCGCATCTCATCGCGGGGCAACCCGTCCCACTCTTCGGCGACGGCTCGCAGACCCGCACATTCCTGCATGTCGACGACCTCGTCGATGGCCTGCTGATGGTCATGGAGAAAGGCGAATGCGCCGAGGTCTATAACATTGGAGGCGGCACCCAGCTCTCCATCCGCGCGTTGTTCGACCTGATCAAGGAAGCAACCGGCCTTTCCGGCAGCGCCGTTTTCAAAAAGCACTTCATCGCCGATCATCGTGGCCGTTGGCCCGATACCAGCAAGATCGAGGCGTTGGGCTGGCGCCAGAAAGTCTCGCTCACCAAGGGCATTCGCCAGAGCTACCAGGACCTGCTGGGTTCGATCCAGCAGGCAAAGCGCGCCAAGGCAGGGACCGCATCGTCCCGACGCGGATTCGCCGGCTATCAGGAACGCCCTGGCGGTGGTCTGGGGCAGGCGGAAACGATGATCCCATGACCGGGATCGCCGCCACCAACGTCACGATGATGGTTCTCAGCGCATCGCTGGGCATCAACATCGCGTTCTGGTGCGTCGTCGGCATCATCCGCTTCGTCAGCGAGATCGGTTCGAATGCCAAGGCGGGGCACGGTCCGGACGCGATCGGAATATCCGATGTTGCCGTGGTCATTCCCGCCCACAATGAAGCCATCGCGCTGCCGAAATGCATCGGCGCGCTGAAGGCCATCATCCCGGCAAGGCAGATCTATGTCGCCAGTGACGGATCGCGCGACGCCACCGTGGCCATCGCGCGCGCCGCCGGATGCAGGGCGCTCGACATCCAGCCCAACCGGGGAAAGGCCCGGGCGATCGACAAGGCGATCCGCAAATATCGCCTGTGCGACCGCTACAAGGCAGTGCTGATCCAGGATGCGGATTCGGAGATCGACCCCGGCTATTTCAAGCACGCACTGCCGCTGTTCAACGACCCCAAGGTGGCGGCCGTCGCGGGTCATGTGTTGTCGCGCTGGCGCGACCAGCGCTGGCCCACCCTCGACATGCTCTTCGCCGCGTACAGGACACGCCTCTACCGGATCCTGCAGACCGCCTTCCAGTACGGCCAATCCTGGAAATGGACGAGTGTGAGCTACATCGCGCCTGGCTTCGCCAGCATCTATCGCACAAGCGCGCTACGCCAGATCGACATCACCGCGCCCGGCCTCGTCATCGAGGATTTCAACATGACATTCGAGGTCCAGCACAAACATCTGGGTCGTGTGGCCTATTCGCCCAGGGCCCGGTGCTCGTCGGAAGATCCCTTCACGCTTGGCGACTACCGCAAGCAGGTTCAACGCTGGTATCTCGGCTTCTGGCAGACCGTGCGGCGCCATGGCTTCTGGCCCAGCCGGTTCTGGTTTTCCCTTGGCGGGCTGCTGGCCGAACTTCTGGTAATATCCGTCTTCGCCTTGAGCCTGCCCCTTGCCGTGGTCGTCTATCTCGTCGCCGGCATAGCGGTCCCGGCGATGTCGCTGGGGGATTTAGCGGTGAGGTCGGTCTCGCCACTTGAGCTTTTGGCTCTGTTCCTGGCGGTGGACTACGCGCTCACCGTCATTGTCGTGGTCATAGAACGCAGGCCCATCCTGCTCGTCTATGGCCTCGCGTTCCCCGCGATCAGGCTCCTCGATTCCGCGCTTTTCCTGCGCGCTTTGGTCAAATCGTTTTCAGCGAAGTCGGACGGCCGCTGGATCAGTCCGCAACGTTATGCCGTTTCCGTTCCCAATGGGAGGCAAGCATGAACATAACCCGACGCTCCGTTCTTCTCGGTGGCCTGACTGTACCCCTGCTGGCATCGGCCGGCAAAGGTGTCTCATGGGCAGCCGTCAATCAGAAATTACCCAACCCGCTGATCGTGACGATCAGCGGCGCCGACATACGCACGACACCGGCCAGGCTTTCCGCTGTCACCGACGCGTTCCTGACGCGCAAGGTGCCGATCACCGTAACCGTCGCGCCCATCGATGCCGACGGCAAAATGCTGGATTACAATTCCGATCTGGCTCTCTGGCTTCGGCGGGTGGTCCGGCTCAATCCGGACGGTATCGAATTCGGCGCCCATGCCGACTTGATCCAGTCGGACGTTCCCTATCTGCAGGCGCGCCAGGCAAGCGAAATCCAGGCGGCGTTTTCTTTCCTCATCAACGAGTACCAGAGGTACCAGTCGAAAGCCGTGCTCACGGCCTTGACCTTGACCACCAATTCGCCGTTGCGTGCGTCCCAGGATGCCGCGTCGATGCGTATGGCGGGATTTCGGTCGGTCATTCGTCTTCGGGCAGGGGTAGAGGATCCGGTGGCCCTGCAGCCCGACAGCGGCGGCTATTGGTCGACCGATACAGGACTCGTGAACATTTTCGCGTCCCCTCTCAGTTCAACGGGGTTGCAGACCTCAGGTGGTCGGGCTCTCGGTGCGTCTGCGCTGGCCGCCAACATCGCCAAACTGAGCGCCGGCGGCGATCCGATCATTGTCGACCTTCCGTTCGCGGCGCTGGCGGGAATGAGCGACGGCGATGCGGCCAGCTATGCGGCCGAGATCGCCCAGACCGTGCTTGCCGCATCCGCCGGTGGCGGAGTCCGAGGCATTCTTCCCCAACCGCTCTACAAGCAAAGCCAGGATGTAAGCCGGCTCATTGTCGTTCGCGTCGACGATCTCAGGGTGGATCCCGATACAGATCCAAGCCACATGGCGTTTGTGCGCCACCTTATCGCGGCCGGCTACCCTGTTACGGATGCGATCATCCCCGCGCCACTGTCTTTCCTGCTTTCGACGGACAAGCCAGCCAAGGCCTACCTGCAAGCCATGTCGGCCGACAAGCGCTTCGATATCGCCGCCCATGGCTGGAACCACACGCCCTCCGAACTCCTCGGCAATTCGCCCCGCAAGGACCTGGACCTCATCCGGGGCGGCATCAGCGAAATCTATCGCTCGAGCGGCAGGATCCCCTCTTCCTACATCCCGCCCAATGACGCATTCGACGGCAATACACTCGATGCCTTGGCGGCCACCGGGACGCCTGTCTTCAGCGCCGAGAAAGGCGATCTGCGCTGGTTCAATGGTTTGGACGGCCGCGGCATACTCCACGTCTCCAACACGATGAAGTTCGAGAAGGCCTGGACCGAAGACATCCCCTACTTCTCCAAGGATGAGGTCCTCGGCTATTTCGGGACCGACAACGATGCTGTTTTCTGCATCCATCCCGATACCGCAAACTCGCCCGGGAAGAAGGCGGTCATACTCGAGACGCTCGCCGAACTGTCCGCCCAGCGTGGCACCAGGCTCGTCAACTTCGACGAGTATTACCGCGCGGTCACGCCTGCCATGCCGGACGTCGAACGTATTCAGGGCGCGCGCGCCGACGTGGCGGTGCGCGATTGGAGGAAGCCCGATCAGCTGGACGACGGCATGCTCAAGGCCGACGCCGAACTGGCATGGAGCTATTTCGATTGGGGTGCCAGGAACTTCAACGGCATCGTGCCGGCGACCTCGTGGATGGAATTCGGCAAGCAGGCGGGCTATCCGTTCACGACGATGTGGGACGTGGGAACTCACGTTCTTGCCACCCTGTCCGCCCAGCAGCTGGGCATCATCGATCAACGCGAGTTCGAGACGACCATCAGTCGCATCCTTGAATTCCTGGGCCAGACAAGCTTCCAGTACGCTGGTGGAAACCTGCCGCATACCGAGCGCGCACTGACCGACAAGGGCGGTGAGCGCGAGGGTTTCGACAGCGCCGACACCGGACGTCTTTTGATCGCGCTCAAGATCCTCGATCAGCATACGGCCGGCGCCTTCCCCGTCTTCAAGCTCGTTTCCAGCTGGTCGTTCGGGCCTGTCCTCAAGGACGGCGAAATGCATGTCGTAAGCGAGAACGGCAAGATCTCGTCGGTGCATGCAAACAGCTACGCCGGCTATGCCGGTCGCGGCTACAGCCTGTGGGGCCAGTGGATCAAGCCGGTCTTTGACGCCGGCGATCCCGATCGCAGCATGGATGCCGCGATCGCCGCCCTGGCGGAAATTCAGCGCAGAGGGCGCATTGCCACCGAACCGCATGTGACCGAGGAAATCGAACTGGGAGGGTCACCGCACGGCCGCCTCATGGCGGACATTCTCTATGCGGCCCAGATGAAGCGGTATCGTGAAACGGGCATTCTCACCTGCGTTTCGGAGTCCGCGATGGCTGGTCCTCCCTACTTCACCTATCAGGGCTACCAGCTGACGGACGACGGTGGCGACTTCGCGGTCGACACGATGAAGACCTCCGCCGCGGACGAGACGGGAAAGCAGGCGGATTCGCTTCGGCTGGTCAGCGCCAAGGGTGCCTATCTCTGGTACGCCGCGCGGCCGGGCGACTATTCGCAAAAGCTTGTCGCCTTTGTCAGGGATCGGGCCAAGATGCCTGGAATGGGCTTTTCGTCCGGCGTCTCCGAACGGACCGGCAAGCTCATACAGGTGACCGACGTGAACACGAATGGCATCATCCTCGAGTCCATCGCGTACATATTGGGCGGCCGTAAACCGCTTCTGCCGACGGAAGAGGCCTAGCCTCTGCTCTTCTGGTCTCGGTGCGCTCGGCAGGACGGAACCAATGCCTGTCCTGCCGCCCCGCCTGTGGCTCAATCGCTCGTTGCAGCTCCTCTCTTGCCTTCATGTCGCGTTTCGTCCAAAAGCTGGCGCAAACGCCGCGAAACCGAAGGTTTTGCCGTTTGAAATGCGGCTTCCGGCTCGATGCCGACGTGCCGCACTCGGAAAGAGCGGAAAATGTCTGCGATCGAAGCCGGCGCGCGCGCGCCGGAAAACCTTTGGCGTCAGGAAATCAAGGCGACGCTGGCGCTCGCCTGGCCGATGGTGCTGACCAATCTCGGCCAGACAGCGATGACCGCGACCGATGTCATGATGATGGGGCGTCTCGGAGCCGATACGCTGGCCAGCGGCGCGCTCGGCGCCAACCTCTATTTCATGCCGCTGATCTTCGGGCTCGGCCTGATGCTGGCGACCTCGCCGATGATCGCCACTGAACTCGGCCGCAACCGGCATTCGGTGCGCGACCTGCGCCGCACCGTGCGCCAGGGCCTGTGGCTGGCGATCCTCATCAGCATCCCGATCTGGATCGTGCTCTGGCACGGCGAGGAAATCCTGCTGGCGATGGGCCAGGAGCCGGCGCTCGCGCATAGCGCCGGCATCTATCTGCGCTGGCTGGAATGGGCGGTGCTGCCATTCTACGGCTACATCATCCTGCGCTCCTTCATATCGGCCCTGGAGCGCCCAGGCTGGGCGCTGATCATCGTTTTCGTCGCCGTTGCCTGCAACGTCCTGTTCAACTGGGTGTTCATGTTCGGCAATCTCGGTGTCCCGGCAATGGGCATTGCCGGCTCCGGTCTCGCCACCTCGTTGTCCAGTGCGCTGATGTTTTTCGGCATGATCGCCGTGGTGATGCTGGAACCGAAGTTCCGCCGCTATCATCTCTTCGGCCGCTTCTGGCGCTCCGACTGGCCACGCTTCAAGGGCCTGCTGCGCCTTGGCTTGCCGATCGCCGGCATTCTCGCCTTCGAAGTGACGATCTTCAACGCGGCGGCGCTCCTGATGGGGCTGATCGACGCCGACTCGCTTGCCGCCCACGCGATCGCCATCCAGATCGCCTCGGTCACCTTCATGGTGCCGCTCGGCCTCAACCAGGCGGTGACGGTGCGCGTCGGGCTTGCCCATGGCGCCGGCAATCCTGCAGGCGTCTCGCGCGCCGGCTGGACCGCCTATGTCATCGGCGTTTCTTTCATGGCGTTGATGGGGCTGGGGATGATCCTGTGGCCGCATCCATTGATCGGTGCCTTCATCGACCTCGGCGATCCGGCCAATGCAAGGGTGGTGGGGCTTGCTGTCTCGTTCCTTGCCTTTGCCGCGCTGTTCCAGATCTTCGATGGCGCGCAGGCGGTCGCCGCCGGCATGCTCAGGGGCCTGCACGACACCAAGGTGCCGATGATCTACGCGGCCATCGGCTATTGGGGCGTCGGCCTGCCGCTTGGCGTCGTGCTGGCCTTCCATTTCGGCCTGCACGGAGTCGGCATCTGGATGGGCCTGTCGCTGGGGCTGGCGGTGGTGGCCGCGTTGCTCCTGGCGCGTTGGCTGCGGCGCGACAGGATCGCGCCGCCGCTCGCTTTTGGTCGCTGAACCCTGGCGATCGCCGCCTATTGCTTCAGCACGGCCAGGAAATCGGGCACGTCCTTGAGCGCCGCTGCGCGGGCGGCTGGATTCAATCCCGCATGGGCGACACCGTCCTTGTTGGCCGTGAAGGCCAGCCCATACAGTTCGTGAAGCTTCTGTGCCTCGTTATCGAAATCATGATAGGCGCCGGGATAGAGGATAAGCTTCACGCTGTCGGGGTTGGCGACCGCCAGCGTTTTGCATGGCGTGGCCGGGGTCCAGTCGTCGGCGTCTCCCATCACGATCAGCAGCGGCACCCGTGTCGCCCAATCACCCTTTTGCGCCGGAGCCGTGCAACCAGGGTAGAAGGCGACCGCCGCGCGGAAGTCCGGTGTTTCCGCCTGCGGTCTGTCCTTCGGCCGGACCGTGTAGAGGACGCTCGAACCTCCGTTCGACCAGCCGAGCAAGGCGATAGCCCCTGAATTCACATAGGGCAGTGTCTGCAGATAGCGGCGGGCGGCGTTCGCATCCTCCACCCGCTCGCGATAGGGTTCGACCTGCCGGTCGCCATTCTTGCACTGGGGGCCAAGTCCGCGCGAGCCATAGCTGTCCGGAAAGATCACGACGTAACCGAGCGCGGCCAGGCGCTGGCCCCAATCGGCATGGCGCGGGCTGAGCTCCGTCGCTTTCTTGCTGCTCCACAGGCCGCTGCAGCCGTGCATGGCCACGATTGCCGGAAATGGCCCTTGCCCTTGTGGCTTGAACAACATCGCGTCCAGCGTCGCGGGCTCGTTCTTGCCACCGGCGGGAATGCTGAAGCTATCGGGCGTCTGGTCGGCCGCGACCGGCCGTGCCATCCAGAAGGCGAAGACGCCCGCAAGGACGACAAGATGTTTCGCCTGCATCGTCAAACCGCTCTATTCCCCTAAAGGCCGTGCCGCTGACAGTGAGACCCACACCAGCCGACCACAAATCACAGTGGCGTGGCGAATGATCCGCGCCTCGAAAGCAATTCCAGGAAAAGTTTTAGACGGTTTTCCGTACGGAATTGCGTGAAAATAAAGTGCTCTATCGGACTGCAGCGCGTTGTTCCAGCTTGCGTGCGTATTGCGTCAGTGGAAAGCATATGACGAAGAAAATCAGCGCCACCAGCCCGTAGACCTTGAACGGCTCGAACGTCGCGTTGTTGATGGCGTTGGAGGTCCGCACCAGTTCCTCGAAGCCGATGATCGAGGTCAGCGCCGTCGACTTGATCAGCTGAACCAGGAAACCGACGGTCGGCGCCCTTGTGATCGAAAATGCCTGCGGCAGGATGATCAGCCTGAGTTCCTGCAGATAGTGCAGGCCGAGGCTGGCGCCGGCGTCCCATTGGCCGAGCGGCAGCGCGTCCACGCCCGAGCGCCAGATCTCGGCCAGATAGGCGCTGGCGAAGAAGGTGAGGCCGAGCACCGCCGCCGTCCACGGCTCGATGCGCAGGCCCAGCATCGGCAGGCCGAAGAACATCAGGAAAAGCTGCATCAGCAGCGGCGTTCCCTGGAAGAGCGCGATATAGCCGGAGGCAAGGCGCCGGCTCCATTTATTCTTGGCGATCCTGAAGAACAGCACGGCCATGCCAACCGCCGCGCCGCCGATGAAGGCGGCGAGCGACAGCAGCACCGTCCAGCGGGCGGCGAGCAGGAGGTTGCGCACGATGTCCCAGAAGGTGAACTCGATCATGACACGCCAGCCCCCAGTACGCGCCGTCCGCCGGTGACCAGCAGCCGCCGCAATGCCATCGACAGGATGAGATAGACAATCGTCACGACCAGATAGGTCTCGAAGGAGCGGAAGGTGCGGGCCTGCAGCATGTCAGCCTCGTAGGTCAGTTCACGCACCGCGATCTGCGAAACGACGGCGGACTCCAGCATCATGATGACGATCTGGCTGGTCAGTGCCGGATAGATCACCTTGAGCGCCTGCGGCAGCACGATCTTGATGAAGACCTGACGGGGCCTGAGACCCAAGGCCAGGGCGGCTTCCGTCTGTCCGAGCGGTACGGCGTCAAGCCCGGCGCCGACGATCTCGATCGTGTAGGCCGCCATGTTGAGCGTCATCGCCAGCATGGCGGCCAGGATCGGGTCGAGCCGGATGCCGAGGCTGGGCAGCCCGAAGAAGATGAAGAACAGCTGCACCAGGAACGGCGTGTTGCGCATCACCTCGACATAGACGGCGATCGCCCGTTTCAACAACACCGGGCCGTTGCGACGTCCCGCTGCACCCAGGATGCTGAGAAGCGTTCCCGCGAGCGTGGTCACGGCGATCAACAGGACCGTCGTGGCCGCGCCGCGCGCGATGTCGCCCATGGCACCCGGAAGCCAGGCGAAGGCCACGGGAACTCAATCCTTCAGATTGTCGGGGTTGAGCGGCGTCTTTAGCCAGGCTTTCGAGCTCTCGTCCAGCTTGCCATCGGCCAGCATCTTGGCGATCGCATCGTTGACCGCCTTCTTGAGGCTGTCTTCATTCTTGTTGAGGCCGATATGCGACGGCGAAGTCAGGAGCTGGAATTTCTGCTCCGGCTTCAGAGCATCCTGCTTGGCAAGCACCTGGGCGCCGACATCGTTGCCGACCACCATCAGTTGGGTCTGCCCGGAGATGAAGGCCTGGATCACGGCATTGTAATTGTCGAAGCGCTTGATGTCGGCCGATGCGGGTGCGGCCTCGGTGAGCGAGGTATCCTCCAGCGTGCCGCGATTGACGGCGATCGACTTGTCGGCGAGGTCTTCCTTGCCTTTGACCGTCATCGCCGCGGGGCCGATCACCGCGATGTAATAGGGCGCGTAGGCGGCGGCGAAGTCGATCACCTGCTCACGCTCCTTGGAGTAGCCGACGCTCATCAGGATGTCGACGCGGTGGTCGTTCAGATAGGGAATCCGGTTCTGGCCGGTCACGGCGACCGGGTTGAGCTTCACCTTAAGCGTGTCGGCGATGTATTGCGCCACGTCCATGTCATAGCCCTTGAGGCTCATGTCGGCGCTGGCCGAGGAGAAGGGTGGGAAGTCGGCGAAGACGCCGACATTGATGGTGCCGGCCTTGGTGATGTCAGCCAGAGCGTCGGCGTTGGCCGCCTGGGTGGCGAGGCCGAGACCGGCGGCGCTCATCAGGACGGCGGCGATGGATGATTTGAGTGTCGTGTGTATCGTCATTTTTATTCCCCTGTCTGGAAGCTTTGTTCGTTTGGGGCGGACGCCGGCTCCAGTGCGGCGCCCGCCTTTCTGTTCTGGACCTCAGGCTCCCTTGCCGGTGATGGCCGGGCTGAAAACCATGAGGCTCAGGATTTCGAACAGCACCTGGGCGCCGGCATGCGCGGTGTTGGTGGTCGAGTCATATTGCGGCGCGACCTCGACGACGTCGCCGCCGACAATGTTGAGGCCCTTCAGGCCGCGCAGCAACTCAAGAACTTCCCGCGTCGTCAGCCCGCCGACTTCCGGCGTGCCCGTCCCCGGCGCGAAGGCCGGATCGACGCTGTCGATATCGAAGGACACATAGGTCGGGCCGTCGCCGACGATCTTGCGCGCCTTCTCGATGATGGCGGGAATGCCGAGCCCCGTCACCTCCTCGGCATGGACCACGGTCATGCCGGACTCATAGGTGAACTCCCACAGATATTCGGCCGAACCGCGGATGCCGATCTGGATGGTGCGCGACGGGTCGAGCACGCCGTCCAGCACCGCGTTGCGGAACGGTCCGCCGTGGTGGAACTTGGTCATGTCGAAGAGGCCGCTGGTGTCGCAGTGGGCGTCGATGTGGATCAGGCCGACCGGAGCCTTCTTGCCGACGCCCTTCAGGATCGGATGGCTGATCGAATGGTCGCCGCCGACGGACAATGGGATGACGCCGGCGTCGACGATCTGGTTGGCGCGGCGCTCGATGTCCTCATGGCTCGTCTCCAGCCTGTAGCGGCTGCGGAACGGCACGTCGCCGATGTCGGCAACGCGAAGCTCATGCGTCGGCGCGCATTCCAGCACGTGGTTGTAGGGCCCGATGCGCTCGATGGCGCGCAGCGCACGCGGCCCGAAGCGCGAGCCCGGCCGGTTGGTCACTCCGAGATCCATCGGTACGCCGATGATGGCCACCTGCAGGTCGCCGAAATCCGGATTGTCGGCGGCAATCTCGCGATAGGGCGCGGCCAGGAAGGTCGGAATGCCCGAATAGGGCGCCAGCCGTGTGCCGCTCTTGGAAAAGATCTTGTCCGCCACGCGCTGGAACTTCGGGTCGAACATTTCGCCGCCATGGCTTTCGCCATATTTGCGACGCAACGCTTCGAGTTTGCCGCGATCGTAACCCATGTCTGTCCTCCTGCATGGCTTGATGCAGTAGCCCGTGGCGACGCTTGGGATGTCGGCCGTCGTTCGGCCTGGTCGTTTTTCCGCCGGCTGCCTGCAGATTTCATACTATTCCCGGGCAAAGTGTCGGGTAGGCGCATTGAAAAATCAATTGATATTGTTAGGCTGCCGCTTGTGAGAAAAACTCACAAACTTCTGAAAGCCGATGGCCAAGCGTCTGCCTCCCCTCAATCCGCTGCGCGCCTTCGAGGCGACGGCGCGGCATGCCTCGCTGACCAAGGCGGCAAGTGAGCTGAGCGTCACCCATGGCGCGATCAGCCATCAGATCAAGGCGCTGGAACAATCGCTCGGCGTCAAGCTGTTCGAGCGCGCCGGCCAGCGGCTAAAACTCACGCCGCACGGCGCCGAACTGCTGCCGGCCGTGTCGACGGCCTTCGATGGCATCGCCGCCGCCACCCAGCGCATGACGAGGCCGGCCAGCACAGGCGCGCTGTCGGTGTCCTGTGTCCCGGCGCTGCTGTCGCTGTGGATGATCCCGCGACTGGGCAGTTTCACGGCTCAATATCCCGATGTCCGGCTGACGCTCATTCCGTCCAACGATGCCAGGGACATCCGCGCTGCGCACATCGATGTCTGCCTGCATTACGGCGACGGGGGCTGGCCTGACTGCTGGATGCGCAAATGGTCGGGCCTCGACCTGTTTCCCGTGGTGAGCCCGACATTGATCAACAACCGCCCGATCCGGACCGTCCGCGATCTTGCCGATCATGTCTTCCTGCATGGCGACGATGGCCGCGAATGGCGCACCTGGCTGGCGGCCGCCGACGGCCTGAATCTGGAACGTGGCCGACGCCACTATCTCGGCGACGCACGCATGGCGACGGAGGCTGCGGTCCATGGCCACGGCGTGGCGCTTGGCGATACGGTGACGGCGAGCGCCCTGCTTGCCAGGGGATTGCTGATCGCGCCGTTCAGCCTGTCGGTGCCGGCTGTCGACGATTTCTATGTCGTCTGCCGCAATGAGATGAAATCGACACCGATCGTACAGGTCTTCATCGACTGGCTGTTTGCCGAGAAAGCCTTGGATGACGGCCGCGTCGGCGCGCCGGCTGCGGGCCGGATCGGCATCCGCAGGAAGCGGCCGGCGCTCAGGGTTGTCGGCGCCAAATCCTCCTCCTGAAACCAAGTTCTGTTTCTGAAAGAAGCCCTCGTCCTGAACGAGAGGCAAGCTCGCGAATGCCGCAGGGTTCCCTTTTTGTCGGGCCAGCCCGCAAAGCGGGCAGCGCTTTCAAAAATTCAATGCTAAGAGGCATTTACAGGGAGCGAGCAGCGAAGGCGGTGTATCTGAGATGGCAAGGACCGATATAGCGCGGCGCGTCTACAATCATACCTGGAAGCTCGACCCGATCGTCCGCAGCCTTCTCGACACCGATTTCTACAAGCTTCTGATGCTGCAGATGATCTGGGGCATGTATCCCAAGGTCGACGCCACCTTCTCGCTGATCAATCGAACCACTTCGGTACGCCTAGCCGACGAGATCGACGAAGGCGAACTGCGCGAACAACTGGATCACGCCCGTACCCTGCGCCTGAGCAAGAAGGAAATGATCTGGCTCGGCGGCAACAATTTCTACGGCCGCAAGCAGATCTTCGAACCAGAATTCCTCGCCTGGCTGGAGAATTTTCAGCTGCCCGAATACGAGCTTTCCAGACGCGATGGCCAGTATGAACTGACTTTCGGCGGACCGTGGATGTACTCCACGCTGTGGGAAATTCCCGCGCTCGCCATCATCAACGAACTCCGGTCCCGCGCGGCCATGCGTGCTTTCGGCCCCTTCGCGCTCGACGTGCTCTATGCCCGCGCCAAGGCCAAGATGTGGGCCAAGACCGAGCGGTTGAAGGCGCTGCCCGGCATCCGCATTTCAGACTTCGGCACCCGCCGTCGACATTCCTTCCTGTGGCAGCGCTGGTGCGTCGAGGCGCTGAAGGAGGGCATCGGCGAGGCCTTTACCGGAACCTCCAACGTGCTCTTGGCCATGGACAACGACCTGGAAGCCCTTGGCACCAATGCGCATGAACTGCCGATGGTGTTCGCCGCACTCGCCAATTCGGAAAAGGAATTGAAGCAGTCGCCCTACAAGGTGCTGCAGGACTGGCAGCGCTACTATGGCGGCAATCTGCTGATCGTGCTGCCCGACGCCTTCGGCACCGCTTCCTTCCTGCGCGACGCGCCGGACTGGGTCGCCGACTGGACAGGCTTTCGCCCCGACAGCGCCCCGCCGATCGAGGGGGGCGAAAAGATCATCGCCTGGTGGCGCGAAAAGGGCAGGGATCCCCAGCAGAAGCTGCTGATTTTTTCCGACGGGCTCGAGGTGGAAACCATCGAGGAAACCTATCGACACTTCAAGGGCAAGGTGCGAATGTCCTTTGGCTGGGGCACCAACCTCACCAATGATTTCGAGGGCTGCGCGCCGATCGAAACCAACAGGCTGGATGCCATATCGCTGGTCTGCAAGGTCACCGAGGCCAATGGAAGGCCGGCGGTCAAGCTCTCCGACAATCCGGCGAAAGCCACCGGCGACGAAAAGGAGATCGAGCGTTATCTGCGGATCTTCGGGGAAAAGGATCGCGTGGAGCAATTGGTCAAGGTGTAAAAATGAGGGGACCTTGGGCAGTACAGAGGGAAATGCCGTAAAAATCAGTCGTTCGTCAGTTCAGTTTTTTTACCGTCTCATTCTGGTCGCACTGATTGCCTGGCCGGCTCCGGCCTTGGCTCACGCTTCCGACCGTGGCCACGTCCTGCTTCTGCCCACCGGCTACTATGTGGCAGCCGGAGCCTTTGCCGTCGCCGTCAGCTTCCTTATGCTTTCGGCGCTGTCCCCGGCCGCTCTCGACCGTTTCGGGCGGCGGCGCCTGTTGCTCTTCGCATTCGGTGACGGAGCCCGGGCCGCCGTCAGCACCATATCCTTTGCCGGCTTCGCAATGCTTGTCGCCGCCGGGATCGTCGGCAGCCGGGATCCGCTTTCCAATCCACTGCCGCTGACCATCTGGACGCTGCTGTGGGTCGGACTGGCGTTGGTGCAGGGCCTTCTCGGCGACCTCTGGTCATGGCTCAATCCCTGGTATGGGCCATGCCGCATCGTCTCACGCCTGATCGGCAAGGCAGGCGGAAAGCAACGGCGTCTGCCCGAGTGGGTCGGCTGCTGGCCGGCCTTCGTGCTCTTCTTCGCCTTCGCCTGGTTCGAGCTCATCGACCCGGCCCCCGACGATCCCTGGCGGCTGGCGGTTGTCGCCGGGCTGTATTGGCTCTTCAGCTTCCTTTGCATGCTGGTGTTCGGCCATGATGACTGGAGCCGGCGCGGCGAATTCCTGAGCGTATTCTTCTCCATGGTGGCACGCTTCGCCGTCGTGGAGCGAAACGAGAGCGGCCGTATCAGGCTGTGCTTGCCGGGCGCGAAACTTCTCGACGCCGGGCCGCTGCCGCCCAGCGGTGTTGCCTTCCTGCTGCTCGCCCTGTCGTCTGTATCCTTCGACGGCTTGTCGAAGACCTTCTTCTGGCTGGGCCTGTTCGACATCAATCCGCTTGAGTTTCCGGGTCGCACGGCGGTAATGGGCATAGGCAGCCTGGGCCTGGTCTTGACCTTCATTCTGCTGGCATCCGTGTTCATGCTCGCCGTCTTGGCCGGGCAGCGGCTTGCCGCAAGCCCCGATGCTCTTGGCGAGGCCGCCGGGCTGCTGGTCTGGTCGATCGTGCCGATCGCGCTCGCCTATCATTTCGCGCACTATCTGACGGCACTGCTGGTCGACGGGCAATATGCGCTTGCGGCACTGTCCGACCCGTTCGCGCTGGGCTGGAACCTGTTTGGAACCGCCGACATGCAGATCGAGGCCGGCGTCGTCGCCGGCGCCGCCTCCGCCTGGTGGCTGTGGAATTTCCAGGCCGGCGCCATCATTCTTGGCCACATGCTCGCCGTGCTGCTCGCCCACGGCTTCGCCTGGCGGTTGCATCCGGGGCCGGCGAGTGCCGCGATCAGCCAGTTTCCGCTCACCCTGCTGATGATCGCCTACACGGTTTTTGGCCTCTGGTTGCTTGCCACGCCAACGGCCGGGTGAGACAAGCTCTGGCCTGCATTGCCTTTGGGTAAGCTCGCTTGCCAGGCTTCGGCTTTGGTGATTTAGTTTGTACACATGCGATCTTGCCATCATGTCGAGGGTGGCGCGGCCTGCCGCCGCCATTGGTCAAAACTCAACGAGGGGAACTGCCGTGACTGACAAGAATGGGTTCTTCGATCTCTCGAAAACCGGCGTCACCCGCCGCACGGCGCTGAAGGGACTGGCCGCTGGCGCCGGCCTCGCCGTCGCCCCCGGCTTCGTCCGCTATTCCCAGGCGCAGAGCTCCGCGCCGGTCAAGATCGGCTTCCAGTCGCACCGCACCGGCATCGGCGCTGCCTATGGCCGCTGGTACGAAAAGACAACCGCGGCGGCCATCAAGTCGATCAATGCCGCCGGCGGCATCAATGGCCGCCCGGTCGAAGTGATCATCGAGGATGACGGCACCGATCCCGGCCGTGGTGCCGAAGTGGTCGCCAAGTTCGCCACCCAGCACAAGACCGACATCGTCTTCGGCACGCTGTTCTCGCATGTCGTGATCGGCTCCGCGCCGGCGGCCGGCGAGGCCAAGATCCCCTATTTCGTCGTCAGCGAAGGCCATCATGTCGCGTCGACCAAGCTGAACCGCTATGTCTTCCAGCCGGGCATCACCGACGTGAAGAGCCAGATCCAGTCGATGGCGCCTTGGATCTCCGCCAATGTCGGCAAGAAGGTGACCATGATCTACCCGGATTTCGCTTTCGGCTACGATCACCGCAATTACCTGCCGCCGGCGCTGAAGGCACAGGGCGCCGATGTCATCGCCCAGATCGCCATCCCGCCGACGGAATCCTCCTTCACCAAATACTTTCCACAGATCCCCGCCGAGACCGAGGTGATCTACCACGTCATGGTTGGGCCGGCGGTGCTCACCTTCGTCAAGGAACTCGGCGAGTTCTACGGTTCCAACCGGCCGCAACTGTTCGGCTTCATCGATTCGCTCGAAGCCACCGACATCAACAGCCCCGGCCTTGAATTCCTCGACGGCAGCCATTTCTGGGAAGGCTCGCCGCGCTACGCCCAGCCCGACGATACCGCCGCGCAGAAGGCCTATCGAGCCGCCGTCGGCATCGACGACAATGGCGCCGCCGTCGGCGACCCCAAGGACGTCTCCACGGCGGCGCACATGTTCGGCTGCTGGGAAACGCTCTACGTCGTCAAGAAGGCGATGGAAGATGCCGGCTACAAGGGACCGGAGGATCGCGCCAAGCTGGTCGAGGCGACCGAAGCCCTGACCGCTTTCGCCGAAGGTCCGGAGCATCCGCAGGGCGCAAAGACCTTCAACGGCAAGATCCACCAGTGCTTTGGCATCCAGAACATCTCCAAGGTCGAGGATGGTAAAATGAAGGTCGTCCACAAGACCAAGATCGAGGACGGGCTTTACGAGGCTGAAGGGGATTATACGACGCAGGCGCTGTGAGCTTGGCTCGTTAAGCGCAGTGCACTTCGGACCTCACCTCCTCCTTGCCGCGCTCGAAGGTCTCGTCACGTCCGCCGTGCTGGCGCTGACGGCGCTCGGCCTGTCGCTGGTGTTCGGCGTCATGCGCGTGGTCAATGTCGCCCATGGCGAGTTCTTCATGCTCGGCGCCGTGCTCGCCTGGGCGATCAGCACGGCGATCGGTGGCCACCCGGCGCTCGGCTTCCTGGCCGCGCTGGTGATTGCGCCGCTGATCGTCGGCGCCATTGCGGTGGTCGCCGAGCGGCTGGTGCTGCGCCGGCTCAATTACAATCCGGAAGCCACGATCGTCGCGACCATCGGCATGCTGTACATCATCCAGCAACTGACGCTGACCTTCTACGGGCCGGAAGCCAGACCCGTGCAGCCGCCTTTCACGTATCGCATCCTGCTGCCGTGGTTCGGTTACTCCGGCTACAAGCTGTCTGTTATCGCCGCTTCGGCGTTGCTGCTGATCGCGACATGGCTTGTGCTGACCTGCACGAAGATCGGCCTCATCATGCGCGCCACCCAATATGACAGCGAAACGGCACAGGCATTTGGCATTCCTGTACGCCGCGTCTATGGCGGCGTTTTCGCGCTCGGCGCCATGCTGGCGGCCATCGCGGGCGTGCTGATCGTGCCGATCAGCCAGGCGCATTATCTGATGGGACAGGATCCGCTGCTTCTGTCCTTCATCGTCGTCATCATCGGCGGCCTCGGCTCGCTGCGCGGCACGGTCGTCGCCGCCGTGCTGATCGGCATGTCCGACGGCATCATCTCGATGTTCTTCTCGCCGACATTGGCCAAGATCATCGCCACGCTGCTGGTCGCCATGGTGTTGGTGTTTCGGCCGCAAGGCCTGTTCGGGACGGCATCGCGATGAGTGAAGCTTCGCCGGCAAAGGCCTACGGTCTGCATCTCGGCGTCATCGCGCTGCTCTTCCTGCTGAGCTTCCTTTTGCCGGGATATTATCACGGCCTGCTCGCCCGCATCATGGTGCTGGCGGTCTTCGCCATGGGCTACAACATGTTGTTCGGCTATGTCGGCCTGCTCAGCCTCGGCCACGCCATGTTCTTCGCCGCCGGGCTCTATGGTGCCGGCCTTGCCGTCATTCAACTCGGCTGGAACGTGCCATTTGCCTTTATCGGCGGGATTGCCTGTGGCGCCGTCCTGGCTGTTGTCATCGGCCTGCTGGCACTGCGCACCACGGGTGTCGCCTTCATGATCGTCACCATGATGTTCGCCCAGGTCTTTTACCTGGTCATCCTCTATTTTTCCGCCTGGACCGGTGGCGACCAGGGCATGGTCGTGCCGCAGCCGGCGCGTGTCCTCACTTTCGGTACGACCTCACTCGATCTCACCAATCCGACGGTGCGCTACATGAGTGCGCTGTCGCTGTTCTCGCTCGTGCTGCTCGTCACCCTCGCCATCGTTCGTTCCAGATATGGGCGCGTGCTGGTTGCCATCCGCGAGAACGAGGAGCGCACTAGGATGCTGGGCTACGACACCTTCTCCAACAAGCTCGCCGCCGTCATTGTCTCCGGCACCTTCTGCGCGGCGTCCGGCGCCGCCTATGCGCTGCTGTTTGGCTATGTCGGCTCGAACTTCGCTTCGGTGCAGTATTCGATCCTGCCGCTGCTGTGGGTGCTGCTCGGCGGCGCCGCCACGACGCTTGGGCCGCTGCTGGGCACGCTGTTCATGTACTATGTCATCGACATCACCAGCGGCTACACCTCCGCCTATCTGCTGATCGTCGGCGTGGCGCTGATCCTGCTGGTGCTGTTCTTTCCCAAGGGCATTCTGGGCACCATCCGCCAGCGCTGGCTCGGATGGCTGCCATGATGCCGCTTTTGACCACCAAGGGCCTGTCGCGCAATTTCGGCGGGCTGCGCGCCGTCGACAATGTCGACTTCACCTTGATGCCCGGAGAGATCCGCGCCGTTATCGGACCCAACGGGGCGGGGAAGACCACTTTCGTCAGCATGGTCAGCGGCCGCATCCAGCCCTCTTCGGGAGCGATCGTCTTCGATGGCGCCGACATCACCAATCTGCCGGCCTATGTCAGGGTGCGCCAGGGCATCGCCTACACGTTCCAGATCACCAGCATCTATGCCAACCTGTCCGTTTACGCCAACGTCGCGCTGCCGGTGCAACTGACGCTTCGCCATGGCCCTTCCAAGAGCGCGATACAGGCCGCCGTCATGGCGGCGCTCGAACGCACCGGGCTGGCCGATCGCGCCCACATGCCGGCCGGGCAATTGTCCTATGGCCACCAACGCCTGCTCGAGGTGGCGATGGGCCTGGCGCTGAAGCCACGCCTTCTGATCCTCGACGAGCCGACGCAAGGGCTGGCCGACAGCGAGATCGACAATTTCATCGTTCTGGTGCGCGAGATCGCCAGGGACGCCACTGTGCTGCTGATCGAACACAACATGCCTGTCGTCATGCAACTGGCCGACCGCATCACCGTCTTCAACGCCGGCAGGATCCTGGCGGAAGGCACGCCGGAAGCTATCCGCGAGAATGCGGCGGTGCAGGAAGCCTATCTGGGGACCGCCCCATGATTGAAGCGAACAAGGCGGACAAGAGCAAGACGGAAGCCCTGGTGATCGCGGGACTGGACTGCTTCCATGGCAAGGTCCAGGTGCTCTATCGCCTCGATCTCGTGCTGAACCAGGGCGAGGTCCTGTGCCTGTTCGGCCGCAACGGCGCCGGCAAGACGACGACGCTGAAAGCCATCATGGGTCTTGTCCCGGCGCTTGCCGGCTCGATCAAACTTGCCGGCCAGGAATTGACCGGACTGCCCGCGCATGAGGTGCCGAAGGCCGGCGTTGCCTATGTGCCGCAAGGCAGGCGGCTGTTCGCCGAAATGACGGTGGCCGAAAATATCGAGATCGGGCTGATGGCGCGCGGCAAGGGCAAGGCCGTGCGGGAAAACGTCCTCAACCTTTTTCCATTGCTGCGGCAGCGGCTGAGGCAACGCTCCGGCACCTTGTCCGGCGGCGAACAGCAGATGCTGGCGATGGCGCGCGCGCTTTGCCTGGAGCCACAGGTGTTGCTGCTCGACGAGCCGACCGAAGGGCTGATGCCGTCGATGATCGCCAAGATACGCGAGACGGTGACGAAGTTGCGCGAGATGGGTGTCTCGACCATCCTCGTAGAACAGCGTGTCGATGCCGTGCTGTCGGTTGCCGACCGGGTGTGCTTCATCGAGAATGGCCGCAACCGCGAGACGGTCGATGTCGAGGAACTGCGTGCCGATCCTTCGGCGGTCAGGCGCTATGTGGGCGTGGGCTGATCAGCGGAAGAACAGAAGGCCCGCGACCAGGAATGTCGGGATCAACACCAGCCCCGACCAAACCATGTAGCCGAAGAAGCCGGGCATGCTGACGCCGCGTTGGCGGGCGATGGCGTAGACCATGAAGTTGGGTGCGTTGCCGATATAGGTGTTGGCGCCCATGAACACGGCGCCCGCGGAGATCGCGGCAAGCGTCGAAGCAAGCTCGGTCATCAGGTGCCGCGCATCGCCGCCGGCGAGTTCGAAGAACACCAGATAGGTCGGCGCGTTGTCGAGGAAGGACGACAGCGCGCCGGTCAGCCAGAAATAGGCGAGGTCGTTGGGCGTGCCCTGCGTGGAAGTGACGAGCGCGACCAGCGGCGCCAGCGCGCCCTCATGACCAGCCCTCAGGATGGCGACGACCGGCACGATGCAGATGAAGATGCCGGCAAACAGTTTCGCCACCTCCGCGATCGGTCCCCAGTTGAAGCCGTTCGCCTCGCGATACTCCTTGCGCGAGACGGCCAGCGAGATGAAGGCCAGCGCCAGGATGATGACGTCGCGCGCCAGGTTCTGCGGTTCGAGACTCACACCCGCGATGGAAACGCTCACGCCAGGTTTCCACGTGGCCGAAAGCAATATGGCGGCGATGACGCCGGCAAGCAGCGGGATGTTGGGCAGGCCACGGATACGCACCTTCGAATCCGGCGTCGGGTCCTTGATCTTCGGCGCCCCACCCTCGCGTCGATGCAGGGTGATGTCGAGTGCCAGGAACACCGCCAGCACGACGCCGCCGACGAACAGCGTCTCCCGAAACAGGTTGGTGGTGGTCCAGAAGAAGTCGACTCCGCGCAGGAAGCCGACGAACAGCGGCGGGTCGCCGAGCGGCGTCAGCGAGCCGCCGATGTTGGAGACCAGGAAGATGAAGAAGACGACGACATGGGCATTGAACGGCCGGTTGTCGTTGGCGCGGATGAGCGGTCGGATCAGGATCATAGAGGCGCCTGTCGTGCCGATCACCGAGGCGAGCAGCGCCCCGACCAGCAGCAGCCCGGCATTGACCAGCGGCGTGCCGTGGATGTTGCCGGCGACAAGAATGCCGCCCGAAATGGTAAACAGCGCGAACAGCAGGATGATGAACGACAGGTACTCGGTGAGCAGCGCATGCAGCACAGCCTCGCTCGCCGCGGGGACGCCGAAAGCCAGCGCCATGGGCAGGACCACCAGCGCCGCCCACAACGCCGCGATCTTGCCGTAATGCTGCTCCCAGACCTGATGGAACAGCAGGGGGCCGGTGGCGATCGACAGCAGCAGGCCGGCAAAGGGCAGTGCCCACCACAGCGACATCGATCCGCCGGGCAGGCTGTGTTCCTCTGCCGCGAAAGCCAGCGTTGGAAACAGGGCCGAGACTGCGATTGCAGCGACCGCCATCATCCGTGCCGCGACTGGCGAAAATGGCCTCGAATGCCCCACGGTCCGTTCAGTCCGACAGATGATCTTCGAGCGTCACACCGGCGTCGCGCATGCGGTGCAGCATCGTCTCGAGCGAACCGTTGAGATCGATGGCGCGGCAGGCATCGAGCCGTACGGTGGTCTTGAAACCCTGGCTGACTGCGTCGAGCGCCGAAAAGGCGACGCAGAAATCGGTCGCCAGGCCGACCAGGGTGAGCGTGTCGATGCCGCGCTCGCGCAGATAGCCGGCAAGGCCGGTCGGCGTCGTCCGGTCGTTCTCGAAGAAAGCCGAATAGCTGTCGATGGCCGGCCGAAAGCCCTTGCGGATGACGAGCTCCGCCTTTGTCCAGGCAAGGCCTGAATGGAAATCCGAACCCAGGCTGCCCTGGATACAGTGGTCCGGCCACAGCGTCTGCTGGCCGTAGGGCATGTCGATCATCGTGAAGGGCTGCGAACCCGGATGGCTGGAGGCAAAGCTCGAATGGCCGGCGGGGTGCCAGTCCTGCGTGAGCACGACATGCCCGGTGCGCCGGATCAGATCGTTGACCAGCGGTACGATCTCATCGCCCCCGGCAACCGCCAGCGCGCCGCCCGGGCAGAAGTCGTTTTGCAAGTCGATGACAACAAGCGCTTCGTCGGCCATGGGCTTCCCTCTTCTGTACGTCGTGTCCCAGTGGAAAATGCCGCGAAAGCGACCGGAGGCAGAAACTTGACCAGATGGCCGGCTGCGTCAACCTCCGATGGCCAACAAATGCTTGCCAGCGCCACTGGCGGCGGCAGCGTGCAAAACTCCGGCTTTGACAATTCCTGCCGTCTTGATATCATTTGCATACGAATGACTTTGACCGGCTCGTAAACCGGAAAGTTCGCTCGGCGCATTTTGCGAAGGCCTCATTTCTGGAAGGCAAAGCGTGATCCGTTACGCGAAACCCACCATGGTCGACGAAGCACTCGCTTTGCTTGGCGATGGGGCGTGGCGCATCCTTGCCGGCGGCACTGATTTCTACCCCGCTCAGGGCACCAGGCCCTTCCGCGATGATATTCTAGACATCAACGGTCTCGCCGAACTGCGCGGTGTCGCGGAGACCGACAGCCACTTTGTCATCGGCGCGCGCACGACCTGGACCGACATCATCCGCCATCCCTTGCCGGCATCTTTCGATGCGCTGAAGCAGGCGGCGCGGGAAGTCGGTTCGGTGCAGATTCAGAACGTCGCTTCGATCGCCGGCAATCTGTGCAACGCCTCTCCGGCAGCCGACGGCGTGCCGGGCCTGCTCGTGCTCGATGCGGATATCGAGCTGCGGTCAGCGAAGACGACGCGGCATATACCGCTTCAGGAGTTCATTCTGGGCAATCGCCGCACCGCCCGGCAGCCCGGTGAAATGGTCACGGCCATACGCGTGCCGAAGCCCGCCGCAACCGGCACATCGGCTTTCGTCAAGCTCGGGGCTCGGCGCTACCTGGTCATTTCCATCGCCATGGTGGCGGCGCGTCTCGTGATCGACCACGGCACGGTTACGGCGGCGGCCGTCGCCGTTGGCTCCTGTTCAGCGGTCGCCAGGCGCCTTGTCGCCGTGGAGGCCGCCTTGCGAGGGTTGCCGGCCGACCACCGGCTCGCAAATGCGGTCCACTCCGCGCCGATGCAGGAGCTGTCGCCGATCGCCGACGTGCGCGGAAGCGCCGAATACAGGCTCGATGCGGTGCGCGAGATTGTTGCCCGCGCCGTCCTGCAAGCATCCGGACAGATGAGCGACCACGGGATGGTGGCGGCATGAGCCAGGTTCGACCGGAACTGAATGAAGCGCTGACCGATATGGGTGGAGTTCAGCTTGGCCTTGAACGGGCCGACATCGCCTTCGAGGTCAATGGATCTGCCGTCTCGGTCAACGTGCCGCCGCTGCGCCGGCTGTCCCTGGTCTTGCGTGACGAACTCAGGCTGACAGGCACCAAGGTCGGCTGCGATGCCGGCGACTGCGGCGCCTGCACGGTGCTGGTTGATGGCGCTCCCGTCTGCGCCTGCCTGATGTCCGCGGCGTCCGCTGCCGGCACGGCGGTGACCACGATCGAGGGGCTCGCCAATGGCAGGCTGTCGGCGCTCCAGTCCTCCTTCCTCGCCCATGGCGCGGCGCAGTGCGGCATCTGCACGCCGGCGTTGCTGGTCGCGGCGACAGCATTGCTCGACAAGAGTCCGAGCCCGACCGAAAGCGAAGTGCAGGACGCGCTGGGCGGCATTCTCTGCCGCTGCACCGGCTACCGGAAGATCATCGCCGCAGTCATGGATGCCGGGCGGTTCGAACCATCGACCGCCAGCGCCGCCCCTCATCCGTCGGATCGCAACCTCGACCGTAGAATGCCAAGTTCAGGCCACGCCGTAGGCTCATCCCCCGTCCGGCTCGATGGCATCCCCAAAGTCACCGGCGACGAGAAGTTCGGCGGCGATTCCTTCCCCGCCGATGCGCTTTCCGTGCTGGTTGTCCGCTCGCCGCACTACCACGCCAGTTTTGTCTTCGGCGACCTCGAAGGCTGGGCAAAAGCCCATCCCGGCATCGCCGGCGTCTTCACCGCCGCCGATATTCCGGGAAAAAACTGTTTCGGCGTCATCGGTCCATTCGCCGACCAGCCGGGGCTGGCTGAAGGGTTTGCGAGGCTGCGCGGCGAGGCGGTGGCGCTGGTGGCCGGCGAGCGCGAGGCGATCCTCGATCTCGACCTGTCGGATTTTCCGGTCCGTTGGACCGAACTGCCGCATCTCCTGCAGCCCGGTGAAGCGCAGGCCAACGGCGCGGCGCTGATCCATCAGAACCGCCCCGCCAACCTGTTGACCAAGGGCTTTGTCGAGCGCGGCGACCCGGAGGCCGCTCTTGCCAGTGCCGCCGTCACCGTGACGGGCGCGATCGACACATCCTATGTCGAACATGCCTATATCGAACCCGAAGCTGGCTATGCATATCTGGACGGCGACACGCTGGTCGTCGTTGCCTGCACGCAGGCGCCTTATATGGACCGGGAAGAGACGGCGAAAGTGCTAGGCCTTGCCGTCGACAAGGTGCGCATCGTGCCGACCGCGACCGGCGGCGGCTTCGGCTCGAAACTCGACGTGTCGCTGCAGCCGCTGATCGGCCTTGTGGCGCTGAAGACCGGACGTCCGGCGGCGCTCGCCTACACGCGCAACGAATCGATGATGTCGACCACCAAGCGCCATCCCGCCGAGATGAAGGCGACGATCGGCGCCGATGCCGATGGTCACATCACCGGCATGATCTTTACCGGCGACTTCAACACGGGCGCCTATGCAAGCTGGGGGCCGACGGTGGCCAATCGCGTGCCGGTCCACGCCTCCGGCCCCTATTGGACGCCCAACTACCGCGCCGAGGGCCGCGCCATCCACACGCACGGCCCGATCTCCGGCGCGTTCCGTGGCTTCGGCGTGCCGCAGGCCACGATCATGCAGGAGACGCTGTATGACGAGCTGGCCGGCAAGCTGGGCATGGACCGTCTCGACTTCCGCCTCAAGAATTGCCTCCGCAACGGCTCCGAAACGGTGACCGGCCAGAGGCTCGACTCCGGTGTTGGCATTGCCGAATGCCTGGAGTCGCTGCGGTCGCACTGGGCGCGTGCGCTCGCCGATGCGTACGCATTTAATTCTGCCAATGCGAACAAGAAGCGCGGCGTCGGCGTGGCGTCCTGCTGGTATGGCTGCGGCAACACCTCTCTGCCAAACCCGTCGACCATCCGGGTAGGCATTTCTGCTTCGGGCGATATCATTCTGCACCAGGGCGCCGTCGACATCGGCCAGGGCTCGAACACCGTCATCACCCAGATCTGCGCCGACGCGCTTGGCCTGCCGCTGGAAAGATTCCGGCTGAAGAGCGCCGATACGGCGATCACCCCGGATGCCGGCAAGACCTCGGCCTCGCGCCAGACCTTCGTCACCGGCAAGGCGGCCGAGAAGGCCGGGCGCGCCTTGCGCGAAAGGATCCTGCGCTTTGCCAATGTCTCCGAAAACGCGTCCCTGCAACTGGACGGCTCGGCGATCGTCATCCGCGAGGGGGAAGCCGCTCGCCGCATCGATCTCGCTTCTCTTGAGGTGGATGCCGACGGTTTCGTCTTCCGTGCCGAGGAGACCTACGATCCGCCCACGCTGCCGCTCGATGCCAAGGGCCAGGGCAAGCCTTATGCCGTCTATGGATACGGCGCGCAGCTCGCCGAGCTCGAGGTCGATCTCAAGCTGGGCACGGTGAAGCTGATCAAGATCACCGCCGCCCACGATGTCGGCAAGGCCATCAACCCGTTGCTGGTCGAGGGCCAGATCGAAGGCGGCATCGCCCAGGGCATCGGCATGGCGCTGATGGAGGAATACATCCCCGGCCGTACCGAGAATTTGCACGACTACCTCATCCCGACCATTGGTGACGTGCCGCCGATCGAGACTATATTGATCGAGGTTCCCGATCCGGAAGGGCCATTCGGCGCCAAGGGGCTGGGCGAGCATGTGCTGATCCCGACAGCGCCGGCGATACTCAATGCCATCCGCCACGCCACCGGCGTGCTGGTCACCAAGGTTCCGGCGACGCCGACGCGTATCCGCGCCGCCATCCGCGAAAAGGAGGCGCGCACATGAGCGAGCTTGCCGAGCGCTTCGAAACCCACGACCCCGGCGAGAAGCTGGTGGCGGAAAAGATCCGCTGCGATGCCTGCCCGGTCATGTGCTACATCGCCGATGGCCGCACCGGCGCCTGCGACCGCTACGGCAATGTCGGCGGCCGGATCGTGCGGATGGACCCGCTGACCATCCTCGACCATGCGGCCGAGACCGGCGCCGCCATGGTTCCCTTCGTCGCCGAGGGCGAGGCCTGGGGCGGCGAACTCATCAACACCGGCCGCCGCTTCGTTACCGCGATTGGGGCGGGCACGACCTATCCCGATTACAAGCCGGCCCCTTTCATTGTCAGCCAGGAAGTCGAGGGCGTCGATCTCGTCACCGTGGTCACGGAAGGAATCTTCTCCTACTGCGGCGTCAAGGTGAAGATCGACACCGACCGTCACATCGGCGATGAGACAGCCATCGTACGGTCGCAGGGCGAGGCGATCGGTCATGTCACGACGGGCGAGTATGGTTCGCAGATGTTGTCGCTGGGCGGCGTGCATCACCTGACCGGCGGCTCCAAGGCCGAGGGACGGGCGACCTGTGAGGCGCTGCTCAACCTGTGCAACCGCAAACCGGTGGAACTGGCCATCGACGGCGGCGCCACAATCATCGTCGAAGCCGGCAAACCACCGGTCATCGACGGCAAGGTCGAGCACCGCATGCGTGTGGGCTGCGGCTCGGCGACCATCGGCATGTTCGCCACCCAATGGCGCGGGCTTGTGGATGAAGTGGTGGTGGTCGACGACCACATCACCGGCGTCGTGTCCGAGCACCAGGCAGGCAAGGTGCTGGGCTGGCAGGACACTGGCATAAAGATCATTGGCCGCCGTTCGACGCCGGGCCGCTATTTCAAGGTCTCCGAGCCCGGCCTCGGCTGGGGCGGCACCAGCATTTCCGATCCGCTGTCTATCCTTGGCGAATGGAACGCGAAAAAAGGCGCACGCCCTGGCCTGTCGCTGCTGATGGTGTCGACCACTGGCGAGCAGTTCGCCTACTACGAGCTCGATGACGAGTTGAAGCCGGTGCAGAAACCGTTTCCCGAGCGGCTGCAAAAATCCGTGGGCCTGATCGAGGACAATTGCGAGCCGGCTTTGTGCACGGTGCTGTTCATTGGCGGTGCCGGCGGCTCGCTGCGCGCCGGCGTCACCGAAAACCCGGTCAATCTCACCCGCTCCGTGCAAGGCCTGAAAACCTATGTCACGGTCGGCGGCGCGCCGGTCTATGTCTGGCCGGGCGGCGGTATCACGCTGATGGTAGATGTGACCCGTGTGCCGGAGGGCGCCTTCGGCTATGTGCCGACCCCGGCACTGGTCGCGCCGATCGAATTCACTTTGCGCCGCGACGATTACATCAGGCTCGGCGGCTACGAGGCCGAGATACGCAGCGTCGAGGACATCGTCGCCAGGGGCGGCGAGTATCTCAATTCCAGACAGGGCACCGGTGCGCCCGCCGGAAATCCGTGGCCGCCGCTGGCGCAGTTGCGTCGCGCGGCACCGAACGGGGCGGGATGATGGACGGCCCGCAAGCGCATTGGCTGCAGGACGGCAAGCGGTTGCATATCAACCATGGGCCTATCGACCTGATCGTCGAGGCCTTTGGCGACGCACGGGAATGCCGCCTCGCCTATGAGCAGGCCATCGCGCGCTTCCAGACGATCCTGATCGAACTGGTCAAGGAGCTTCCCGAGTTACGGCTCCCGGCATTTTTCCTGGCGCCGCGCGCCTTTGACGGCCCGACGGCGCGCCGCATGGAAGCGGCCGTCATCCCCTTGGCGGAATGTTTCATAACGCCGATGGCGGCCGTCGCGGGATCGGTGGCCGATGAAATGCTTGCCGCGCTGGTTGCCGGCCGCAAGCTCGATCGCGCCTATGTCAACAATGGCGGCGATTGCGCTCTCCATATCGGCAGGGGCCAGTCGTTGGGTTTGGCGGTCGCCGGCACCGGCAACGGCATGGCAGACCGGATCACGATCCGCGCGGAAGATGGCGTTCGCGGCGTCGCGACCAGCGGCTGGCGCGGCCGCTCCTTCTCGCTTGGCATCGCGGACGCCGTTACAGTGCTCGCGCGGACTGGCGCCGAAGCTGATGCCGCGGCGACGCTGATTGCCAACGCGGTCGATCTGCCCGGCAATTTCGCCATCAAGCGCATTCCTGCAAGCCAATTGTCCCCCGACAGCGATCTCGGCGCCCGGCTGGTGACGCAAGGCGTCGGCGCGCTTTCGCTCGGCGAGGTGGAGCGGGCGCTGGACAATGGCCTTGCCGTCGCCGAGGATTTTCGCCGGCGCGGCCTGATTGCCGCATCGGCGCTGTTTCTTGGCGGCGAGGTCCGCATCAGTGGTTCCATGGCGCTTGCCGCGCCCAACAAAAGTCCAGGGAAGGAAGTTGCCCATGCCTGAGTTTCCGATCCGCAAGATCGCGGTTCTGACCGAAGAGATCTTTCACGAGGGAGGGCCGGTGGCAAAGGTGCCGCGCCGCCGCGCCGCCGCCATGGCGCTGGTGAAGAACCCCTTCGCCGGACGCTATGTCGAGGACTTGCAGAGCGCCATGGACGATCTGAAGCCGCTAGGGCTGCTGCTGGCCGACCGGCTGATCGCGGCATTGGGCGGCGACGTCAAACAGATCGACGGCTACGGCAAGGGCGCCATCGTCGGCACCGCTGGCGAACTGGAGCACGGCGCGCTCTGGCACGTGCCGGGCGGGTACGCCATGCGCGAACGCCTGGGCGACGCCAAGGCGATCGTGCCGTCGGCGAAGAAGGTCGGCGCTTTCGGCTCGCGGCTGGACGTGCCGCTCGGCCACATCAATGCCGCCTATGTGCGCAGCCATTTCGACGCCATGGAAGTCGGCATCAGCGATGGTCCGCGCCCCGAGGAGATTCTTTTCTGTCTCGCCATGACCTGCGGCCCGCGCGTGCATGACCGCATGGGCGGCCTTGCAGCCGGGGACATCAAGGCCTGGGACGGGCTGCGGTGAGCGGCGAGGACAATCTGCTGAAACTGGTCGAGGCCGAGGAGCCCGACGATCACGATTACCGCCTGCAGGATCAGGTCGGCTTCATCCTGCGCAAGGCGCACCAGCGCCATGTCTCGATCTTCGCCGCGCACATCGCCGACCTGACGCCGCCACAGTTCGCGGCGCTGGCCAAGCTGCGCGATGTCGGTGAGACGTCGCAGAACCAGCTCGGCACGCTGATCGCCATGGATGCGGCGACGGTGAAGGGCGTCATCGACCGGCTGAAGGCGCGCGGCCTTGTCGATCTTACAAAGCATGAGGTCGACAAGCGGCGGCTGCTGGTCAATCTGACCGCCGAGGGCCGCGACGCGGTTGAGCGCCTGATCCCCTTGGCGCGTGAAATTACCCAGGAAACACTGGCGCCGCTCTCGCCCAAGGAGATCACTGTTTTCATGAAGCTGCTGGCCAAACTGGCGTGAGTTGCGGCCTTTTGCGGCTGCTTTCTCATGTTGGCGCCGCCCCTAATTGTCCTGCCGGACATTTCTCCCCGTATAGCGACGGGGAGAAAGACGCTATCATCGACGGTTTCGCCAAACGTCCCCGTTGCAAAATGGGTGCCGGCGTTGCGACAGCTCCCTTCTCCCCGTCACTATACGGGGAGAAGGTGCCGGCAGCCGGATGAGGGGCAGCGCCAACCTACGTCCAAGGTCCAACCTCAGAGCCCGTTGTCCTTCAGCACCTGCGCGGCATTGTCCTTGGTGATCTTCTGCGTCGGCAAGGTGATGGTCTTCTCGACCTTCTCGCCGTTCAGGAACTTGATCGCCTGCCGCAGCCCTTCGGCGCCCGGGGTCACATAGGTAAAGGTCGCCGTCAGTTCGCCCTTGTTGACCAACTGCACGCCTTCATTGGGCAGCCCATCGATGCCGATGAACTTGATGTCCTTCTCGCGGCCGACATCCTTGGCGGCGAGATAGGCGCCATAGGCCATCGGATCGTTATGGCCGTAGACGAGATCGATCTTCTCGTTGTTGCGCAACGCGGTGGCCATGATGTTGTAGGCCTGGTCCTGCTTCCAGTCGCCGGACTGCTGGTCGAGCAGATACTTGATCCCCGGCTCCTTGTCGGTGAATTCATGGAAGCCGTCATGGCGGTCATGCGCCGGCTCGGTGCCCATGCCGCCCCAGATCTCGACGACATTGCCGGCTGCCTTGCCCTTGCCGCCGAGCAGTTCGACGGCGTATTCGCCGGCCGCGCGGCCGATCAGCTTGTTGTCGCCGCCGACGAACTGGGTGAAGTCCTTGGTGTCGACATTGCGGTCGAGCACGAAGACCGGGATCTTGGCGTCGATCGCCTGCTGCACGACACCGGTCAGGCCGGCAGATTCCTTCGGCGAAATCAGCAGCGCGTCGACTTCCTGGCGGATCAGGTTCTCGACATCGGCGACCTGCTTTTCGGTCTTGTCCTCGCCGTCGGTGACGATCAGCTCGACATTCGGATGCTTGGCGGCTTCGGCCAGTATGTCCTTGTTGAACTGGGCGCGCCACGGTTCGATGGTGGTCACCTGCGAAAAGCCGATCTTCCACTTCTTGTCCTGCGCATAGGCGCTTCCGGTGGAGAGCAGCGCGGTCGTGGTCAGCAGTGCCGCGCCAAGGGCGGCAAGCTTCAGCATGTCACGTCGTTTCATTGTTTCCTCCAAGATTGAGAGACGGGGTCTCTTGTGACGGCCGCTTTGCCGCGGTCGTTTCCTTGTGCGCTGCTTGCCCGCCCCTGACAGGCGCAAGCACCAGGCGCAGATAGGCCAGGAGATCACCGGCATTGCGTTCCTGCACGAGCACGGTGCCGATGATGATCATCCCCTTCAGCACCAGCTGAAGGTTCGAATTGATGTTGTGAAGCTGCAGGATGTTGGAGAGCAGGCCGAAGATCAGCACGCCGCAGAACGTACCGGTGAGGCTGCCGCGTCCGCCCATGAGGCTGGTGCCGCCGATGACCACGGCGGCGATGGCATCAAGCTCCAGCCCGGCGCCGGCGTCCGGCTTGCCCTGCCTGTACTGGGCCACATAGAGTACGGCGGCGATGCCGGCGAGCAATCCGGACACGGCGTAGGTGACGATTTTCACCCGTCCTGCGGCAATGCCTGAAAGCCGCGCCGCCTCCTCATTGCCGCCAATGGCGTAGACATAGCGGCCGAAAGGCGTGAAGCGCAGCACCGCGCCGTAGATCAGGATCGCGCCGAGGAAGAACAGGCCGGGCATCGGGATGACGCCGAACACCAGCGAGCGCAGCATCTCGAAATCGGCGGTGGCGTTCGAGCCGGTGTAGACCGGCAGCACCGCATTGTTCTGGCCGGCGGTCAGCCGGGCGATGCCCAGCGCCGTCACCATCATCGCCAGCGTGACGATAAAAGGCTGCAGCCGCCCGGCGACGATGATGAAGCCGTTGATCGCGCCGAACAGCAGGCCGACGCAGGGCGCCACAAGCAGCACGCCGAGCACGCCGAATTTCGGCTCGATCTGCGGCAGCAGGAACCAAAGGGACAGGCAGCACAGGCCCACGCCGACGATGCCGGGCGTGACCAGTCCACGAATGCCGTCCAGCCGGATGTCGCGCTGACCATCCGCACCAGCTCGGGACTTCGCGATATTGAGGTAGATGAAGCGGGTGACGACGAAACCCAGGCAAAGCGCCACCACGGCCACGGTCGGCACACCCAGCACGACGCCGGGCGTCACGCCCGGAACCGTCAGCAGCATGGCGCAGACCACCGAACAAACAGCCATCAGCGAGCCGACTGAAAGGTCGATGCCGCCGGTGATGATCACCGCCGTCATGCCGGTTGCGATCAGGCCGGTTGTCGACACCTGGCGCAGCACGTCGAGCAGGTTGCCGTAGGACAGGAAGATGTTGTTGCCCTTGGAACTGATCGGCGATCCCAGCACGCCGATCAGGAAGATGGCGATCAGGCCCCAATAGAGTTTGGTCCTCGACAGGAGCTTCAGGGCATTCATGCGGCGGGTCTCGAAATGGTCCGGCGGGGTGCCGCAAGGCGCATGATCGCCTCTTCGCTGGCCGCCTCGCGGGAAAGAATGCCTGTCTGGCGGCCGTCGGCCATCACCAAGATGCGGTCGGAAAGATGCAACAATTCGGGCAGTTCGGAACTGATGACGGCGATGGCCAATCCGTCGCGCGCCAGCTTGAAGATGAGGTCGTAGATTTCGCGCTTGGCGCCGACATCGATGCCGCGCGTCGGCTCGTCCAGCAGCAGGACCCTCGGCCTCGTCGCCAGCCACTTGCCGATGACGACCTTCTGCTGGTTGCCGCCGGACAGCGTGCCGGCCGGTTGGTCGATGGTCCCGCAGCGTATGCCGAGCGTTTTCACAGCGTGCCGCGCCACGCTTTGTTCGCCGGCTAACGATCGGATGCCGAACCGCGCCAGCGCGCCGACCAGCGGCAGCGCGACATTGTCTGTGATCGACGCCTGGAGATGCAGCCCTTGCGTCTTGCGGTCCTCGGTCACCAGGGCGATGCCCAGCCGCCTTGCGTCGCGGGGCGAGCGGATAGTGACGGGCGCACCGTCGAGCCGGATTTCGCCGCCGGCGCGACCGCCGCTGGAGCCGAAGATCGTTTCCAGGATCTCGGTGCGCCCCGAGCCGAGCAGCCCGCCTATGCCGAGAATCTCGCCTTCGGCAAGATCGAAGGTGACACCGTCGATCACCGGTCGCCAGCCCTGGTGGTCGCGTTTCGACAGCGACAGGTTGCTGACCGAAAGCACGGTCCCGCCGCCGGGACGCCGCTCGTCTTGGGAGGATGCGAGCAGGTCTCGTCCGACCATTGCCGAAATGATCGCGTCGTCATCGAGCTTCGCCATGGGTTGAGTCAGCACGTGGCGCCCGTCACGAAAGACGGTGACTCGGCCGGCCAGTTGCATGACCTCGTCGATGCGGTGCGAGATGTACACGATGGCGACGCCGCTTTCGGCAAGCTGGCCGATAACTCGGAACAGCCGCTGGCATTCGGCCGGCGACAGCGCCGAGGTCGGTTCGTCCATGATCAGGATGCGCGCCGACATCGACAGCGCCTTGGCGATCTCGACCAGTTGCTGCTCGCCGACGCGCAGCGAACCGACGCGCGCCTCCGGGTCGAGCTCGATGCCCAGCCTCTGCAAAAGCCTGGCGGCCGCACGGCTGCTCGCCTTTCGGTCGACGATCAGTCCGGCGATGAGCTTCTCGCGGCCGAGAAAGATGTTGTCGGCAACGCTGAGTTCTGGAACCAGGTTGAGTTCCTGGTGGATGATGGCGATGCCGGCTTCCTCGGCGTCGCGCACGCCGGTGAAGTTGACCGGGCGGCCATCGACGCGGACCGTGCCGTCATAGCCGGTATAGACGCCGGAAAGAATTTTCATCAGCGTCGATTTGCCGGCGCCGTTCTCGCCCATCAAGGCGTGGACTTCGCCGCGGCGCAGCTCGAAGCGAACGTCGGTAAGCGCCGCAATGCCGCCGAAGCTCTTGGAAACATGGTCCGCGCTCAGGATCGTGTCCGAACGGTCCGGCGCTGCCGCATTGTGCTCCGGGGAAAGGGAACTGCTGTGTTCCATGACAATGGCGGCCTCCCTTCCGTCGTCGTCAAATCTCGTCAAACGCTAATCTAAACGTTTCGATCGTGTCAAGCGGATATCTGATAGCTCAGGATTGACCAATTCAATTCTTGCGAAAAATCGCGGGATTCCTTAGGTATGGCATACGAATGGGTGGCGAAACGTTTCGAAAATGGCAGAACCAAAACGGACAAGGCAGCGAAAATCCACCGCGCCTACGATGCTTCACGTGGCCGAGGCGGCGCGTGTCTCTGTCGCCACCGTGTCGGCGCTGATCAACGGCACGGCGACCGTCAGTCCGGAGCTTAGCCAGCGCATCGAACAGGCGATCCGCGACATCGGCTACAAGCGCAACGCCATCGCCCGCAGCCTGAAGATGGGCACGACGCGCACCATCGGCCTGACCGTGCCGCACATCACCAACCCGTTCTTCACCGATGTCGTCTCGGTCATCCAGCAGGCCTTCGACCGGGCCGGCTATGCCGTCATGCTGTGCTGCACGGACGAGGATCTGAACACGCAGGACGACCAGATCAGGCTGCTGCTCGACCGCATGGTGGACGGGCTGATCGTGGCCCGCGTCGGCGACGGCGCGATCCTCAAGGGGGTCGTCGATGACGCCAATGTACCGGTGGTACTGCTCGACCGTATCTGTGATGGCGTCGACACCGATACGGTGGTCCTCGACAACCAGCGCGCGGTGTTCGACGCCATCACCTACCTGATCGACCTTGGCCATCGGCGCATCGGATACATCACCGGAACATCCGACATTTCGCCCATGCATGACCGCATGGCGGGATATCGCGAGGCGCTTCACGCCGCCGGCCTGCCGGTGGCCGAGGAGCTGATTCGCTCGGGCAATTTCCATGAGATCGATGGCTACAACGCCACCATGCAGCTGCTGTCCTCGCACGATCGGCCAAGCGCGATCTTCTCGGCCAACAACCCGATGGTGATCGGCACCATGAAGGCGATCCGTGACATCGGCCTGTCCTGCCCGGAGGACATTTCTGTTGCCTGTTTCGACGATTTTCCGTGGTCGGACGTATTCCAGCCCCAGCTCACCACGGTGGCGCAGCCGGTGCAGGCGATCGGCGAGCAGGCGGCCAATCTCCTGCTCGATCGTCTGGCCGGCAACAGGGACGCGCCGCCGCGCAAGCTTGTGCTCAAGGGCCGCCTGATGATCCGCAACTCATGCCGGCCGCTGGGAGCGATGGTGCAGAATATGAGTGCGTAGTTCCTCTTCGCGTTCGTCATCCTCGGGTCTCCGCGACGTCGCTTCGCGACTGCCACGCCCTAGGATGACGAAGTCGCGAACACCCCTGAACAAAGCTCCCGCAGTTTCGGAAAGATGTCCTTTCCACCGGCGATCACCAGGGTCCCGTCCTGCAGCAACGTCTTCGCGTCCGGCGTCACGATAACGCCGCCGGCTTCCTCGACCAGCAGCAGGCCGGCCACGCAATCCCACGCATTCATGTGCTCTTCGACATAGCCTAGCAGCCTGCCGGCGGCCACGTAGGCCAGCATCAGCGCACCCGACGCATTGCGGAAGAAGACGCCGCCTTCGGCCAGGATGAGGCGGATCAGCACGCCGATGTTGTCGGCCTCGGCCCTGTTGGAAAACCCGGTCCCCACCGAGCCTTCCTCGAGGCTGGTGGCGGTGCTGGCCTTGATCGGCCTGCCGTTGACGAAGGCGCCGCCGCCACGGTGACAATGGAATGTTTCGCCGGTCGAAGGCTCATGGATGACGCCGACGACGGTTTCCCCATCCTTGACGCAAGCAATCACCACGCACCAGGCCGGAATGCCCCGCACGAAATTGGCGGTGCCGTCGATCGGGTCGATCACCCATACATATCCCGTCGAACCGTCGACATTGGCGTGCTCCTCGCCGACGATGCCGTCTTGCGGATATGCGGCGGCGATCGCGGCGCGCACGAACAGCTCCACCTCGCGGTCGCCATCCGAGACAAGGTCCTGGTGTCCCTTGCTCTCGATGACCAGGCTGTCGAGGTCGCGGAAATATTTCAGTGCGAGTTCGCCCGCGCGCCGCGCCAGCTCGATGGCGAATTGCATTCGCGCGTCATGGTCATTTTTCACGGGGCGGACTCAAATCCTGGAGGGAGATGTCCCGCCCTTAGCAAAAGGATGCCGTTGGCAAAAGTGTCCTGAAAGCAAATCCGGGAAAAGTGCAGCCGGTTTTCGCCCGGAACTGCAGGAAAACAATTGGTTAGGCGGCTTGCGCCAGCGATTTGTGGGCGTCGGCCAGGATCTCGAAGGACCGGACGCGCGCCGCATGGTCGAAGATCTGCGCGGTGACCATCAGCTCGTCGGCGCCGGTGCGGCGCACGAAGGCGTCGATGCCTTGCCTCACTGTTTCCGCGGAGCCCACGACGGCGCAGGACAGTGCCTGACCGAGCATGATTCTGGCCACCGGGTCGAGGTCGCGTTCATAGCCTTCGACGGGTGGCGGCAGCTTGCCGGGGCGCCCGGTGCGCAGATTGACGAAAGCCTGCTGCAGTGAGGTGAACAACAGCCGCGCCTCGGCGTCGGTGGCGGCGGCGAAGACGTTGAGGCCAAGCATCGCATAGGGCTTGTCGAGCTGTTCCGATGGCTGGAAACGCGACCGGTAGATGTCGAGCGCCTGGTCGAGTTCGGCCGGGGCGAAATGCGACGCAAAGGCGTAGGGCAGGCCAAGCATGGCGGCGAGCTGCGCGCCATAGAGGCTGGAGCCCAGTATCCAGACCGGCACGTTCTGGCCCTCGCCGGGCACGGCGCGCAGGCGCTGGCCTTCCTCGGCCGGCTGGAAGTAGCCCATCAGCTCGATGACATCCTGCGGGAAATTGTCGACCCCCGCTTCAAGGTTGCGGCGCAGCGCGCGTGCCGTTCCCATGTCGGTGCCCGGCGCGCGGCCGATGCCGAGATCGATGCGGCCGGGATAAAGCGCCGCCAGCGTGCCGAATTGCTCGGCGATCACCAGCGGCGAATGGTTGGGCAGCATGATGCCACCGGCGCCGACGCGGATGGTCCTGGTGCCGCCCGCGACATGGCCGATGACAACCGCCGTCGCGGCACTGGCGATGCCCGGCATGTTGTGGTGCTCGGCCAGCCAGTAGCGCTTGTAACCCAGCCTCTCGGCATGACGGGCAAGGTCAAGCGAATTGGCCAGCGACCGCGACGCATCGCTGCCTTCGACGATTGGTGACAGGTCGAGAACGGAAAGAGCGGCCATGAGAGACATCCTTTGAGAGAACCGGATGTAGGAAGCGGCGGCCCGGGTCGCAAATTCAAATTATTGAACGTGGCTTTCGGCCAGGCCAGTCCAAGCCTGGCCAAAGCCTGGCCCAAGCCTGGAATGACTCACGCCTTGCTGTTTGCAGCGGCCGCGCTTTCATCGTCCTCGGGGCCCGTGGTCTGTTGCGCCGCCAGGAAATTGCCGACATGGGTCAATCCGTCGAAATGGTCGCAGAACACCTTGATGACGACGAGCAGCGGCACCGCCATCAGCGCCCCGACGAAGCCCCACAGCCATGACCAGAAGGCGATGGCGATGAAGATCGCCACGGCGTTGATCTCGAGTCGCCGGCCGACCACCATGGGCGTCACGAACTGGCCTTCGACGATATCGCACAACAGCACGAAGGCCGGCGCCAGCAGCGCATAGGAGATCGTGTCGAAACTGATCAGGGCGATGACCGCGACAAGCACGAGGGTCATCAGCGCCCCGACATAGGGAAGGAAGTTGAGCAGGGCCGCCGCGGCACCCCAAACCAGCGGATTGGGCATGCCAAGCGCCCACAGGCCAAGGCCGATGACCGTGCCAAGACCGGCATTGATGATGGTGACGGTGAGCAAATAGTGCGAGATTTCGCGCTCGACGTCGAAGACGACGCGCAGCGCCCGCTTCTTCTCGCTCAGGCTGGCGAAAGACTGGATGATCTTTTCATAGAACATCGTGCCCGAGGCGAGCAGGAACAGCGACAGCACGAAGATGATGGTAAAGCTCGTTCCCGCCGACAGGACATTGCTGGCCGCCGAAGACAGGATGCCGGACTGCGCCACGGCGACCCGCTGGATGCCGGGTTCCTGGGTTGTCTCGGTCAGTCCTTCCAGCTGGTGCGAAATCTGCATGATCTTCTCGAACGGACGGCGCAACTGCGCAAGGCGCTCGGTCAACTGCTGGCCGATCTGGGAAGTGTTGTTGATGAGATCGATGACAGGGCCGCTCAACAGATAGCCGGCGCTGACGACGATGAAGAGCGACAGAACCACGAGGAGCGTTGCAGACAGCGCCTCGGGAATGCCGCGCTTTCGCAGGAAGCGGACGATCGGCGTCAGCGTCAGCGCCAGCAGGAACGCCAGTATGACGGGCATGAAGAACGCCTTGGCGAAATAGAGCGCGTAGATGGCCATGAAAATGAATATGCCGATGAGCAGCGACCGCATCAGACGCGTATCCGCGCGCGCTCCAACCCGGATATCATCGGAAATGTCGGTGCCGGCCCCGGAGGCCGCTGGCTCAACTTTCATGGTCCCCTCGGGGCCCGTCAGTGTCGACGCGTGACGGGCTTGCGTCAAAAACGCGACATTCCCTGCAAGGTTCCATGAGCCGGCTTGGGACGGGGTCCTGGCTCACGTCCCTCCGGGAGTGCCCGGCATACCCGGCGCGCCGTGTTGAAATCAGGCGACCGGGGCAGGCACGGCGGGAGTGGCCTTTGCCGTTTCCCTGCGCACGATCGGCGCCACCCTGGTGCCGTAAAGTTCGATCGCCTTCATGATCTTGGCGTGCGGCATGGTGCCGATCGCCATCTGCAGCAGAAAGCGGTCGTTGCCGAAGATCCTGTGCTGGGCGACGATCTTTTCGGCCACCTGTTCAGGATTGCCCACGAACAGCGCGCCCTTCGGGCCGCGCGACTGGTCAAAATGGGCCCGCGATGTCGGTCCCCAGCCACGCTCGCGGCCGATGCGGTTCATCACTTCGGCCTGCGGACCGTAGAAATCATCGGCCGCCTTGTCCGTGGTCTCGGCGATGAAGCCGTGCACGTTGATGCTGGTGGCGAGCCCGGCCGGGTCGCTGCCGGCCCGCTTGGCGGCTTCCCGGTAGATGTCGAACAGCGGCGCGAAGCGCGCCGGCTCGCCGCCAATGATGGCAAGGGCCAGCGGCAGGCCAAGCGCGCCGGCTCGCGCGGCCGACTGCGGCGTGCCGCCAATGGCGATCCACACCGGCAGTCTGGCCTGGAAGGGACGCGGATAGACGCCGCGATCATTGATCGGTGCACGCAGATTGCCGGACCACGTGACCTTGACGCTGTCGCGGATGGCGAGGAGAAGATCGAGCTTCTCGGCGAACAGTTCGTCATAGTCCTCGAGGTTGTAGCCAAACAGCGGGAAGGACTCGATGAACGAGCCCCGCCCGGCCATGATCTCGGCCCGTCCGCCCGACAGAAGATCGAGCGTCGAGAACTGCTGGAAGACGCGAACCGGATCGTCGGATGACAACACGGTGACCGCGCTGGTCAGCTTGATCCACTTGCTGCGCTCGGCCGCCGCGGCCAGGGCCACGGCTGGCGACGACGCGGCATAGTCGGGCCGGTGATGCTCACCCAGGCCGAAGACATCGAGCCCGACCTGGTCGGCCAGTTCGACCTCCTCGATCAGGTTGCGCAGCCGTTGATAGGGGCCGATCGCGTCGGGCCCCGGCTCCGGGCTGACGTCGGCAAAAGTGTAGAGACCGAGTTCCATGGCAGATCATCCTGTTGGGCGAATCCCATAATTCGCACAGTGTGAAGCAGGTGCGACGAAGAATGCTCGCTTCGACACACCAGTGTCTTGTTTGTCGCGCTAGAGGTAGCGAGCCGCTCACGGCGCCGCCAGAGGGGCGGCGGTGAACAGTGCATGTCGGTTTCGGTCGAAAAGGCGTCTCTTGGCTGCAACAGACCAGAATTTCATGGCTGGCATGCCGTTTTGTCGCTTGAACTCTCGGTTTTCGGGCGTATGTAAGCCTCGCGAATTGACTTCAGGGAAGTGGACTTGGCTATCTACAGGGAAAAAGACGTTTTCGAGCGGCGCAATGCCGCGAACGAGGCAAAGAAGGCGCTTCTGGAGCGCTTCAAGGCAAAGCCGGCGGCAGATGATCCTGCGGTGCTGGCGCGCCAGGCCGAACGCAAGGCGATCCTCGAGGCTCGTGCAATACGTGAGGCCGAGAAGGCCAAGCTGAAGCAGGAAAAGCTGGCGCGCGAGGCGATCGAGAAAGCCGAACGCGAAGCAGCGGCCGAAGCAGCACGCATTGCCGCCGAAGAGGCCGCGCAGGCGGAAGCCAAGCTTAAGGAAGCTGAAGAGAACGAGCGCATTGCCCGTTTGCTTGCCGACGAGGCCGAACGCAAGGCCAAGCGCGACGCACGCTATGCGGCGCGCAAGCAGCGCACCGGCAGGACGCCCCCGGGCTTCTCAGCCCGCTAGCGTTTCCAGGCATTAGAGTATCAGGGTCGCCTTGCAGCGGCCCTGAAGGCGTTTGTGTTCAAACTGAAGACGACCCCAACATTGCAGAACAGGTCACGGTCAACCCGGTTGACTTTGACCTGTTCGAAATGGCCTTCGGTGCGCCTTCGTGGGCTGATCCCGAGGATGGGAGAGGCCCCAGAGCATGATCCCGAAAGGTGGAATCCGGCTTTCTCGGACAAACGGTTCCCGTTTGTCGAGAGATCATGCTAAAACGAACAGGTAGAGCCCCAGCGATTGTATCGGGATGAAAAGGCTCTAGGCCACGAGCTTCAACCCCACGATGCCACAAACAATCAGCGCGATGCAGCCAAGGCGGACGGCGGTCGCGGGCTCGCCGAGCAGCCAGATGCCGAGCAGCGCCGTGCCGACAGTGCCGATGCCGGTCCACACCGCATAGGCCGTGCCGACAGGCAGCGTCTTGAGGGCCAGGCCGAGCAAGGCCAGGCTGACCACCATCGAGGCAACCGTCAAAACGGTCGGCAGCGGTTTTGAAAATCCATCAGTGTATTTGAGGCCGATCGCCCAGCCGATTTCGAACAGGCCGGCGATAAAAAGAAAAATCCAGGACATTGAACGCTCCGTTGTATCAGCGGGTCGTCCCGGCCGGTTTTTCGAGCAAAGTGCGAGGCCGTCCTCGCCGCATCGGTATAGGGGTTCCAGCGCGCTCCATCAAGACGTCCGGCGGCGGCATGACACCGCTCGTCCGAGCGCCGCACAAGCCTTGGAAAAATCAGATTCCGATTTTCCGGCCCATGCGCCGCCTCAGGTTGCCGCAACCGAAAGAAATGGCCGAGGCTTACTTGTCCTTGAGCTTCATCGCCTTGACCGGCGGCGCCTTCAGGGCCGGAGCCGGGGCGGGCTTCTTCGCATCCTTCTTCGGCTTGCGGGCTTCCTTGCCCGCTTTCATCGCGCCTTTAGCCATGATTCGTTCCTCCGTTGACGATGGCGAAGTGAAACAAGAGATTGGCCGCGCCGCAAGAGCCTGCAGCGCTCCATTGGCCGCGCTCGGTCGCCGTCAACGACTTTTCTATTCCGCTCGCAAATGACGCGGGTCCATGGCATGGTCTTGCTTCGCACTGCAGCATCAATCCGTGCCTTCGCCGGACGATGAAAGGGCAGTCCGGTCAGGAGCAAGATGCGAATCCATATCGGCTGCGAGATGAGCTTCGACTTTCCGCAGGAAACACCGCTGATCGCGATGCTCAACGTCCACTACTCCCGCGCATCCGATCTTGAGCGGCCCGACTTTCTGATCTCCAATCCGCCGGTGCCGATTCAAAGTTATCGCGACAGTTTCGGCAACTGGTGCAACCGGCTCGTCGCGCCGGCCGGCCGGTTCACCTTCGGCACGGACGCGGTGATCCGCGATCCCGGCACCTTCGAGATGGGCGACCTGATGGCCTGGCAGCACGAAGTGCGCGACCTGCCGGCCGAGACGCTGCTGTTCCTGTTGCCCAGCCGCTTTTGCGAAAGCGACCTGCTGGCGAGCGAGGCGTGGCGGCTGTTCGGCCACACACCGCTCGGCATACCGCGCGTGCAGGCGGTCTGCGATTTCGTCCACAATCATATCGTCTTCAACTACGGCAATGCGCGGCCGACGCGCACCGCCGCGGAAACCTATCGCGAGCAGAGCGGCGTATGCCGCGACTTCGCCCATCTCGCGGTGACCTTCTGCCGCGCGCTCAACATTCCGACGCGCTACTGCACCGGCTACATCAGCGACATCGGCATGCCGAAGCCGTGGTCGAGCATGGATTTCGCCGCCTGGATGGAGGTGTATCTCGGCGGTCGCTGGCACGTCTTCGATCCGCGTAACAATTCGCCGCGCATCGGCCGGATCCTGATCGCCTCCGGCCGCGACGCCGCCGATGTGCCGTTGACCCATATCTTTGGACCAGGCACGCTTGCCGGCTTCAAGGTGTGGACGGACGAAGTCGTCGAGTAGCCGGCGTCTGCGCGCGCGCCTTGATGCCGACGTGAACGTCCCGACGGTTCGCGCGTTGTGATGCCTGTGGAGCAAAGGCGGCAGGGACGCTAGACTTTGTTTTGGAATTGCTCTGGGCGCCTCGAAGGGGACAACACGGCATGGCGGGTCATGGCGGCTCGAAAAAGGTCATTTATGCGGCGCTCGCCGGCAATCTCGCCATCGCGCTGACCAAGTTCGCCGCCGCCTTCTTCACCGGCAGTTCGGCGATGCTGTCGGAAGGCGTGCACTCGCTGGTCGACACCGGCAATGGCGGCCTGCTGCTCTACGGCATGCATCGCGCGGCCCGGCCGGCCGACCGGACGCATCCGCTCGGCCATGGCCGCGAACTTTACTTCTGGAGCTTCATCGTCGCGCTGCTGGTCTTTGCGCTCGGCGCTGGCGTGTCCCTGTACGAAGGCGTGGTGCACGTCATGGCGCCCGAGCCGATCGCCAACGCCAAGGTCAACTACATCGTCCTTGGCCTGTCGTTCCTGTTCGAGGGCAGTTCATGGCTGATCGCGTTGAAGGAGTTTCGAAAGGAGAAGGGCAGGCTTGGCTGGTTCAAGGCGGTGCGACTGAGCAAGGACCCCAGCGTCTACACCGTGCTGTTCGAGGACAGTGCGGCGCTTCTGGGCCTCGTCGTTGCCTTCGCCGGCATCTTGGGCGCGCAACTGCTGTCGATTCCCGAGCTCGACGGCGTCGCCTCGATCGGAATTGCATTTATCCTTGGCATGACCGCGATCTTCCTGGCGCGCGAAAGCAAGGGCCTGCTCATAGGCGAACCGGCCTCGCCCGAGGTGCAGAAACGCGTGCTGGCTATCGTCCAGGCGGATCCGGCGGTCCAGCAGGCCAATGGGGTGCTGACTGTTCACATGGGACCGGAAGAAATCGTCGCCGGCCTGAGCATCGAATTCGAGGATCACCTGACTGCGCCGGAGATAGAGGCCTGTGTCGAGCGCCTCGAAGCGCGGCTGAAGAAGGAGATGCCCGAGATCACCAGGCTGTTCGTCAAGCCGCAGACGACAGGCACCTGGGAGAAGCGGCGCAAGGTCATCGAAGCAGCTTCCGGCGAAGAACTGGCTTGAACAGCGCGGAAATTGCCTCGCGCGGTCAGCGGCCGCTATCATCGCCGGGACGACAGCAGGGAGAACAGACATGAAGATCGACGGCGGCTGCCATTGCGGCGCTATCACCTATGAAGCGGAGGTCGATCCGGACAAGACCTCGATCTGCCACTGCACGGACTGCCAGCAACTGACCGGAACCGCCTTTCGCGTAACTGTGCGGGTGTCGGAGGAGAACTACCGGATCACCAGGGGCACGCCGAAGATCTATGTCAAGGTAGGCGACAGCGGTGCCAGGCGCGCCCAGGCGTTTTGTGGCGAATGCGGCTCGCATCTCTATGCGACGTCGGTTGGCGATGGGCCGAAGGTCTATGGCATCAGGGTCGGAACGGCCCGGCAACGCGACCATCTGGTCCCAAGGCGACAGTTCTGGCACCGTTCGGCATTGCACTGGCTGCCGGAATTTGAAGGCGTGACGGTTGTGGACGAGCAGTAATAGGTGCCGGACTAGGCCCCGCGTTTCAGTCGTCGCCTTCGACAACCCTGAGCCTCAGCTGCCCAGTCTTGGAATCGGCTGCACGCGGGGCCGTTTCCACCTTGGCTGTGGGAGCACGTGAAATCTCGCCCGCGCCCGCGTCGCCCTCGGTTGGTTGCGCGCCGAACTCCAGCGCCTCGATCTTCTGGCCGCGCTTGGTTACCTTGGACGTCGAGACGAGGATGTCGTCGATATCCCTGGCGGATTGGCCGAAATGCACCTGCAGCTTGCGCACGCGCTCGTCAAGGCGCCCGACATCCTCCATCAGCCGGATGACTTCGTCCTGGATCAGATGCGCCTGCTCGCGCATGCGGGCGTCCTTCAGGATCGCCTGGATGACCTGGATCGACAGCATCAGCAGGGACGGCGAGACGATGACGATGCGGGCGCGGTGCGCCTTGTGGACGATCGCCTCGAAATTCTCGTGGATCTCGGCGAACACCGATTCCGACGGCACGAACATGAAGGCGGTATCCTGGGTCTCGCCCTGGATCAGATATTTCGCCGCGATATCGCGCACATGCACCTCGATGTCGCGACGAAACGCCTGGGCGGCGATCTTTTGCAATTCGGCGCCATCGGCGGCGCGGATGGCGTTCCAGGCTTCCAGCGGAAACTTTGCGTCGATGGCGAGGGAAGGCGCGCCGTTCGGCATTTTCACAAGGCAATCGGGCCGGCTGCCATTCGACAGCGTCGCCTGGAACTCATAGGCGCCATGCGGCAGTCCGTCGGCGACAATCGCCTCCATGCGCGACTGGCCAAAAGCGCCACGTGTCTGCTTGTTGGAGAGGATCGCCTGCAACTGCACGACCTGGCCGGCAAGTGACTGGATGTTGCCTTGTGCCGTATCGATGACGGCCAGCCGCTCCTGTAACTTTGCCAGGCTTTCATGTGTCGATTTGGTCTGCTCGGTCATGGTCTGGCCGATACGACCGGTCATGGCGTCGAGCCGCTGCCCGATCGATTGCGTGAGCTCCGCTTGCCGGGCCCCGAACACTTCGGCGATGGCGCCCATGCGGCCTTGCATTTCGGCCTGACTTTTCAGGATGCCGGCCATTCGGGCCTCGGCATCGCGGGCGTGGTCGGCCGCTTCCGCCGCCGCGATGGTCCGCGCCTGGGCCGACCGCCACAGGGCTATGACGAGCATCGCGAACAGGCCAAGAAACAGGACAATGCCGAAGACCAGCGCATGGCCAAGCGTGACCGTGGTGGCACCAAGCCGTACGACAGGCTCCGAAAGGATTGATGTCGGGTCATTCATGTGGATAGCATAGATGATTCGGTATGTCGGGACAGATCAAAACGTGAACGTTGGCCCGGCCCCCCGGTTGACGCTTTTCGCGGGAGGTCTTACGTGGAACGCCATGTCGATCAAGCCGCTCATCATCCTCCCCGATCCAGTCCTGCGCCAGCTTTCCAAGCCGGTGGAACGCGTCGACGACGCGTTGCGCAAGCTCGCCGATGACATGCTGGAGACCATGTACGACGCGCCCGGCATCGGACTGGCGGCGGTCCAGATCGGCGAGCCGCTGCGCATGCTGGTGATCGACCTTGCCAAGGAAGACGAGACGCCGGCGCCGCATGTCTTCATCAATCCGGAAGTCCTCGAAAGCGCCGACCAGCGCTCGGTCTACGAGGAAGGCTGCCTGTCGATCCCCGATTACTATGCCGAGGTCGAACGCCCGGCCGCCGTCCGGGTGAAATATCTCGATCGCGACGGCAAGCTCGCCGAGATCGAGGCCGAGGGCCTGATGGCGACCTGCCTGCAGCACGAGATCGACCATCTCAACGGCGTGCTCTTCATCGACCACATCTCGAAGCTCAAGCGCGACATGGTGGTGAAGAAATTCAAGAAGCTTGCCAGGGACAAGGTGCCGGGCAAGCTGGTGGGATAGGGGAATGCCCCTACGCGTCATCTTCATGGGCACGCCGGAATTTTCGGTGCCGACGTTGCGCGCGATCACTGAAGCCGGGCATGTGGTGCCAGCCGTCTACACGCAGCCGCCGCGCGCCGCCGGCCGTCGGGGTCTGGAACTGACGCCGTCGCCGATCCAGCGCGAGGCGGAGCGGCTGGGCATCGAGGTGCGCACGCCTGTGTCGCTCAAGGGCGAGGCAGAACAGGCCGCGTTCCGCGCCGTCGAGGCCGATGTCGCCATCGTCGTTGCCTATGGCCTGCTTCTGCCCAAACCCGTTCTCGGTGCTCCCAGGCTCGGTTGCCTGAACGGCCATGCCTCACTCCTGCCGCGCTGGCGGGGTGCGGCTCCCATCCAGCGCGCGATCATGGCCGGCGACAGCGAAACCGGCATGATGGTGATGCGGATGGAGGAAGGTCTGGACACCGGTCCTGTGGCAATGGTTGAAAAACTGGTCATCGGACCCGATATGACAGCCGGCGATCTGCACGATCGGCTTATGGAAACCGGCGCCGCGCTGATTGTGGAAGCGCTCGCGCGGCTGGAAAATGATGCCCTGACATTTACCACGCAGGCAATGTCGGGGGTGACCTATGCCAGAAAGATCGATAAATCCGAGACGCGCGTGGACTGGACACGGCCTGCCGCCGAAGTCCACAATCATATTCGCGGCCTGTCGCCCTTTCCCGGCGCCTGGTCTGAGACTGAAATTGGCGGCCGCATGGAGCGGCTGAAACTGCTTCGCTCGACGCTCTCCGAAGGCCTGCCACTTTCGGAAGATTTGGGCGAGTCGGGAGGAATTCTCGATGACCGGCTGACGGTCGCCTGCGGGGTAGGCGCGATCAGACTGGTCGAAGTTCAACGGGCGGGCGGAAAGCCCGCCGCCGCGCGGGAGTTTCTGCGCGGGGCCAAGATCGAAAAAGGAATGAAGTTCAAATGAGCATGATGTCGATACGCGCGGCGACGCCGCGGGACCGCGAGGCTATTCGCCTCGTCGAGGAGCATGCATTCGGCCAGCAGGCGGAGGCCGGGCTGGTCGATGCGCTGGTTACCGGCGGCGATGCCGTCGTCGAGCTGGTGGCGGAAGAAGACGGACAGGTGGTCGGCCATATCCTGTTTTCGCGGCTTTACGTGGGCGACGGCGCCAAGACCTTCGCGGCCGTGGCGCTGGCGCCCCTGGCCGTGGAGCCGTCGTTCCATGGCACGGGCATTGGTGGGGCGCTGATCCGCGAGGCGCATATTCGCCTCAAGGAGGCCGGCGAGACACTGGCCGTGGTGCTTGGCGACCCGACTTACTACGGCCGTTTCGGCTACAGCCATGAACGCGCGGAGAAATTCGAGAGCGAGTATCAGGGCGAAGCCTTGCAGGCGCTTGCCTGGGGTGAAGCGCCAGAGACCGGCAAGCTGGTCTACGCCTCCGCTTTCACCGCGCTCGCCGCCTAGAGCATGACGAAATCATGCGCAATTTGCTTGATTTAGAGCCGGACGATTTCAGGTCGATCAGCCCTGAAATCGTCCGGCTCTAGGCGAGCCCCATCGCCTATGCCGCGTTTTCGCCTCGACATCGAATATGACGGCAGCCTGTATGCCGGCTGGCAGCACCAGGCCGATCAGCCTTCGGTGCAGCAGGCCATCGAGCAGGCGATCGAGAAATTCTGCGGCGAGCAGGTGAGACTGCGCGCCGCGGGCCGCACCGATGCCGGCGTCCATGCGACCGGCCAGGTTGCGCATGTCGACCTCACCAAGGCATGGCCCGGCGACAAGGTGCGCGACGCCATCAACGCGCACCTGCGGATTGCCGGCCACCGCGTCGCCATCGTCGGGGCCGCCGCGGTATCCGAGGAGTTCGATGCGCGCTTCTCGGCGACCGGGCGCCACTATCTCTACCGCATCGTCAACCGCCGCGCGCCCGCCGCCCTCGACAAGGGCAAGGTGTGGTGGGTGCCGAAGCGGCTCGACGCCGTTGCCATGCACGAGGCGGCCAAGCTGTTGCTGGGCCGGCACGATTTCACCACCTTCCGCTCGACCCAGTGCCAGGCCAACAGCCCGGTGCGCACGCTCGAGCGCCTCGATGTCAGCCGCGTGGGCGATGCGATCGAGGTGAGAGCCTCGGCGCGGTCATTCCTGCACAATCAGGTGCGCTCGATGGTCGGCTCGCTGAAACGCGTCGGCGAAGGCGGATGGACCGCCGCCGATCTCAGGGCAGCGCTGGACGCGCATGACCGGGCCGCTTGCGGCCAGGTGGCGCCGCCGGACGGGCTCTTCCTGGTTGGCGTCGATTATCCGGATACCGGGAGTGGTCGATCGGATCAGGCGCTCGAATAATCGGGCACGTCGATGCCCAGCATAAACTGCAGGCCGAACAGCACCAGAAGCGACGCGATGAACATGCCGACGAAAACGGCGGTTCCGACAGCCGTCCCCTTGCCGATCGACGCATTGGTCATGCGCCAGGTCAGCACCATCGACAGGGCGAACAGAAACAGTGAAACAAGGCCTGAAAACGCGTTGGACGGTGGCAGGAAAAGCCTGATCAGCGCCGACGGCAGCATCAGCCACGCCGTAATGGCCGAGGCCCAGTTGCTCGCCACGACATAGTGGACGAAGCGGCCGCCCACTCCAAGGCGCGGCGCGACCAGGGCGAGGCCGACAAGCGGCAGGACCCAGGAGCCGATATCCACCGTCGCCAGACGGATCAGCATGCTGAAACGTCCAACGAAAGCATCGGGATCGCCGATCTCGTTGGCAACGCCGACCCAGCCGACGATCAGTGCCGGCGCCGCCACGACGATCGCGAAAAAGGAATTCCAGAACCCATCCGCCGACAGGTCGAGCAGGCGCAATCCGTCCGTCTTGCCCAGCATCAATCGCCAGGCGCCGATCAGCGAAGCATGTGTCTCGTCCGCCGAAAGCATGCTGTCCCTATCCGAACCAGTCTTCGATGAAGCGAAGGTAGATTTGGGTCAGCGTCTCCAGATCCGCAACTGCGACACGTTCGTCGACCATGTGCATGGTCTTGCCGACCAGCCCGAATTCGACGACCGGGCAGTGATCCTTGATGAAGCGTGCGTCGGACGTGCCGCCCGAGGTGGAGAGCGCCGGTTGCCTGCCGACCACGGTGCTGACCGAACCGCTGAGCGTCTCGATCAGCTTCTCGTCGCGGGTGAGAAAGACATGGCTCGGCCTGTCGCGCCAAATGATGTCGTAGTCGACCGGCGTCTTCTTGCCCGCTCGGTATTTCTTGCGCTTGGCCGCCTGGTCGAGGCGATTGTGGATCTCCGCCTGGATGGTCTCGGCTGTCCAGCTGTCGTTGAAGCGGATGTTGAAGGTCGCGGTCGCCTTGGCGGGAATCACATTGGTGGCGGGATTGCCGACGTCGAATGTGGTCACCTCCAGATTGGTCGGCTGGAAGTCCTTGGTTCCCTTGTCGAAGACCGGGTGCAGCAGGGCGTCGACCAGGGTCATCAGCCCGCGCACCGGATTGTCGGCGAGATGCGGGTAGGCGACGTGCCCCTGGCGTCCATTGACGGTTATGCTGCCCGACAGGGAACCGCGCCGGCCGATCTTGATCATGTCGCCCAGCGCGTCCGGGTTGGTCGGCTCGCCGACGATCGCGGCATCCCACGTCTCGCCCTTGGCAACGGCCCAATCCAGGAGCTTGACCGTTCCGTTGATCGCCGGCCCTTCCTCGTCGCCGGTGATCAGCAGCGACACCGAGCCTTTCGGGCCGCCCTTCTGCTCGACATGGCGCGCCACGGCGGCGATGAAGCAGGCGATGCCGCCCTTCATGTCGACGGCGCCGCGGCCATACATCTCGCCCTTGGCGATCTCGGCCGCGAAAGGCGGGTGCGTCCATGCCGCTTCATCGCCAACCGGCACCACGTCGGTATGGCCAGCGAACATCAGGTGCGGACCGTTGCCGGAGCGCCGCGCATAGAGGTTCTCGATGTCCGGCGTGCCGTCCTCGGAGAATACCGGACGTTCGACCGAGAAGCCGAGTGGTTTGAGCATGGTTTCCAGCGCTGTCAGCGCGCCGCCTTCGGCGGGCGTCACGGAAGCGCAACGAATGAGGGCGGCGAGGTTTTCGGCGGGATCGGTCGGCAGAGTCATGGCAAAAGCGATAGTCGAAAGCGCCGGGCCTGTCACGGCCAGACATGAGGGCCAGTGACGGCGCCGACAATATGGTTTTCATGTCGTATAGTCGCGAGATCGGGTGGAATCACGGAATGATCAGCGCAAGGAGCACGATCGCCATTGCCGGCGCCGGCAGCATCGGCTGCTATGTCGGCGGCTGCCTGGGGCTCGCCGGGCGGCAGGTGATGCTGCTGGCGCGGCCGCGCATCGAGACGGCGTTGCGTACAGGCGGATTGCATGTCACCGACCTCGACGGCCTCGACCGTTCGCTAGGGCCTGGAGAGCTTCCAGCCACGGATGATCCGTCGGTTGCGCTGGGCGGAGCCGATGTGATCCTGGTGACGGTCAAGAGCGGCGCGACCGGGGAGATGGCCGGAATTATCGCGGCACATGCTCGCCCGGACGCTGTCGTGGTCAGCTTCCAGAACGGCGTCGACAACGCAGAGACCCTGCGGGCCGTGCTTGGCCAGCGGCGTGTTCTGGCAGGCATGGTGCCGTTCAATGTGGTCCAGTCGCCCGATGGTGACGTGCCGTTTCGAGTCCATCGCGCCAGCGACGGCAAGGCGCTGGTCGAAGATGGGGTACCCAGCCTCGTTGCACTTCTCGATGTCGCGGGGTTCAGCGTCGAAACCCATCCCGACATGAAGGCGGTCCAGTGGGGCAAATTGTTGATGAATCTCAACAACGCGCTGGTGGCGCTTTCCGGCCTGCCGCTGGCCAAGGAACTGGCCGACCGGCGCTGGCGGTTGATCCTGGCCGGCCAGATCGACGAGGCGCTCGCGGCGATGAAAGCCTGCGGCATAGAGCCGGCCGCGATCGCCGGCCTGCGGCCCTCGCTGTTGCCGAAGGTGCTGAGTTTGCCGGACTGGCTGTTCAGGCTGCTGGCGCGCCGGATGCTGACGATCGATCCCCGGGCGCGCTCCTCGATGTGGGACGATCTTCAGCGCGGCCGGCCAACGGAGATTGACGAGTTGCAGGGCACGATCCTGCGCCTGGCGCGAAAGGCAGGCACGCCCGCGCCGCTGATCGCGGCGGTCGCGGCTATGGTTCGTCAGGCGGAAGCGCGCTACGATGGCCCGCCACGCCTGGCGCCCGAACAAGTCAGCGCGGCGGCGCGTCGATCAGCGTGATCTTCTGCCAGATTTTTCGCGACAGGTTGGAGCTCAGGTTCTCGATGTCGTTGACGCCGTCGATGACCACGTCATCATTCACCGATTGCGCGAAAAGCGCCGCGATCTTGCCGGTGATCGACAGCATTTCGGAGCAATAGTCGAGATAGCGCGCCAGGTCGGCGGCATTGGTGATGCGTGCGGGCGAACTCGCGGTCGGCTTGAAATTGGCCGACAGTGTTGCCGGATCCTTGGTCAACTGGTGCATGTCGATGACATGGATCAGCGAACGCAGCCCGTGCAGCTCGCGAAAGACGCGCTTGCGCTTGATGCGCTCCTCGGTGCGGATCAGGGCCAGCAAGCCGAGCACCGCCAGGATGATGGTGTTGAGCGAGGCTTCGATGCCTTGCACCGACTGGACGGCGTCGTCGGCTCCGGAAATCCGATCGAGCGGCAGGATGGTGCCGACGAACAGGAACATCAGGACGCCGGCGAAGAAGGCGGCGATGATGACGCCGCGCAGCCACCAGATCGGCGCTTCAAGTGCCTTCGCCGCCTTGGCCAGGTCGCGCGAAAGGGACACGAGCTCCGCCGCGACGCCCCTTAGGCCCGCTTCGGGAAAACGATCGGCGATCCGCCCTTCCAGGCGCTCCGCCGTCTCGATGATCAGTTGCGGATCAAGCGTGCGGTAGCGCATGGCGCACGTCGGGTCGCTCCCTATGTTTCGGCTGGCGCGTTGGTGCGTCTGCCGTAGCGGTTCGGCCCTGGCTGTCCCGGAAACAGGCAGAGCACCAGGAAGGCGATGATCGAGACGACCGGCACGAAGAGGATCAGCGACGCGATGCCCGGCTTGTCGAGGTCATGCAGCCGCTTCACCGCCAGAACGATGTTCGACCAGAGCGAGGCGATGAAGGCGATGAAGAAGATGAACGACCACATGTTGCTCTCGGGCGAGCCTTCCGGCACCAGCGTGAAGCGATAGAGTGGAAAGGCCTGTATGATAGCGACGAGCAATCCGCCGAGAAAATAGGCCGCGCGGCTGACGCGGCCCGATGTCTTGAAGAATAGCCAGGTAAGATCAGATTTATCGGGCAAGCGGTCCGGTCCATGTTGATTGGAAGGCACTGCGCCCTCGAGGATGCCGAGACATATCGGAATGCATCTCAGTCCATGCCACCCCTTCGATAGACATCGCGGCGCGACCCATGGCCGCGCCGGCTGAAAGTGCACTCGCCTTGCGTAAAGATCAATCGCGCAGCAATTCGTTGATCGAGGTCTTGGAACGGGTCTTGGCATCGACGCGCTTGACGATGACGGCGCAGTAGAGGCTTGGGCCCGGTTCACCGTTCGGGAAGGGCTTGCCCGGCATCGAGCCTGCGACGACGACCGAATTGGGAGGCACTTCGCCGTAGAAGACTTCACCGGTGGCGCGGTCGACGATCTTGGTCGACTGGCCGATGAAGACACCCATGCCGAGAACCGATCCTTCGCGCACGATGCAGCCCTCGACCACCTCCGAGCGCGCGCCGATGAAGCAGTTGTCCTCGATGATGGTCGGGCCGGCCTGCATCGGCTCCAGCACGCCGCCGATGCCGACGCCGCCCGACAGATGCACGTTCTTGCCGATCTGCGCGCAGGAGCCCACCGAAGCCCAGGTGTCGACCATGGTGCCGGTGTCGACATAGGCGCCGACATTGACGAAGGACGGCATCAGCACGGCGCCCGGCGCGACATAGGCGGAGCGACGTACGATCGACGACGGCACGGCGCGGAAGCCCGCCTTCTCGAAATCGACCGCGCCCCAGCCGTCGAACTTCGACGGCACCTTGTCCCACCAAACGGCCTCGCCCGGACCACCCTTGATGATCTCCATCGGGTTGAGGCGGAAGGACAGCAGCACCGCCTTCTTCAGCCATTGGTTGACATGCCACTTGCCGTCGGACTGCCGCTCGGCGACGCGGGCTTCGCCGCGGTCCAGCAGGTCCAGCGCGGTCTGGATGGCGTCCCGCGTTTCGCCGCGCGTCGCGGTCGAAATCGTGTCTCGCTCCTCGAAGGCCTTTTCGATGGTCTTTTCGAGGCTCGCCAGATCGGGCTTCGACATGAATTTGCTCCATTACCAAGCTGTTAAGGGGCCACGCCTTAACCTGTTTCCAAAGTCGCGCGGACCTGAACAGACTTCGCTCGCTTCGTCTGTTTGAGTCTTTGCCGTAGCAGGTTCTTGTCGCAAAACCGCAGGACACTTTTGCGGAACCTGCTTATGTGAAGCCTTGGTAGGGGTCAATCGCGGGTGCGTCATGGGACGGCGCAAGTGAAAGAATTGGACGGGGTAAAAGCATATGACACCCATGGAGAAGGCGGGCTGGACGCCGCTGCCGCATTCTGACGAGGATCTGGAGCGGTCGAAGAGCGTGCCGGACACGCCACAGACGCGCGCCGAAACGTACCGGCTGGCATGGAACGACCCGGATTTCATGACCCGGCGCGAATTGCGCGCCGTGCGGCTGCAACTCGAACTGCTGAAGCCGGAGATGATCCTGGCCGAGCGCGGCATCCGCTCGACGGTGATCCTCTTCGGCGGCGCCCGCCTGCCGGAGCCTGGAGGCGAGGCCTGGGCCGCCAAGAACGAGACGCAGAAGAAGAATCTCGAGGAAAACAGCAAATATTACGAGGAGGCCCGCAAATTCGCGCGGCTGTGCTCGCAACAATCCGCCGCTTCCTACTACCGCGAATATGTCGTGGTGACCGGTGGCGGACCTGGCGTCATGGAGGCGGGAAACCGTGGCGCCGACGATGTCGGCGCGCCGTCGATCGGCCTCAACATCGTGTTGCCGCACGAGCAGGCGCCCAACATCTACGTGACGCCCGAACTCTGTTTCAACTTCCACTATTTCGCCATCCGCAAGATGCACTTCGTCATGCGCGCCAAGGCCGTGGCGGTGTTTCCCGGCGGCTTCGGCACGATGGATGAATTCTTCGAGACGCTGACCCTGATCCAGACCGGCCGCATGGAGCGCGTGCCGGTGATCCTGTTTGGCAAGTCGTTCTGGAAAAGGGCGATCGACCTCGACTTCCTCGCCGAGCAGGGCACGATCAGCCCCGGCGACCAGGACATCATCGATTTCGTCGACACCGCCGACGAGGCCTGGGGAATCATCAGCCGATTCTACAAGCTAGGGGAATAGGCAGTAGGGAAAGTTATCTGCAAGGCGGAGACGGCAAGCGCCTTATTGTTCTACCGCCTATTCCCTTCCGACGATCGTCGTCAGGAAGCCGGCGAGGTCGTCGGTGACGAAATCCACATCGTCTTCCTCGGCCGCGTCGCGTTCCCAGATTTCCGAGAAGGTCGGTTCGAAATTGCGGGGCACGATCAGCACCGTGGTCATGCCCAGCGCCTTTGGCACGGACAGGTTGCGGGCGAGATCCTCGAACATCACCGCATTGTGACCGGTGACGGCGTGGAGCTCGGCGAATTTCTCGTAGGTCTGGCGCGCCGGCTTCGGGTTGAGCCCGGCGGCGACGATATCGAAGATGTCATCGAAATGATCGAGGATACCGAGCTGGCGCGCGGTGCGCTCGGCGTGCCGCCTGTCGCCATTGGTGAAGATGAACTTGCGGCCCGGAAGCTGCCGGATGGCTGTACCCAGAACCGGGTCCGGCACCAGCCAGGAATAGTCGATGTCGTGGACCTTTTCGAGAAAATCGTCGGGATCGATGCCGTGCCGGGTCATCAGCCCGTTCAGCGTCGTGCCATACTCGCGATAGAGCTCCTTCTGCAACTTGCGCGCATCGTCGCGCGGCAACGACAGAAGCTCCCCGACATAGGCCGTCATCTTCACGTCGATCTGCGAAAACAGATTCGAATGGTGCGGGTAAAGCGTGTTGTCGAGGTCGAACACCCAATCGGTGACATGGGCGAAGCGAGCGGGATCAGGGAGCGTGGTCATGTGATCCTTATGGCATGAATTGCCGGTTCCGCCAGGGGCTTTATCCACAACTTGCGCGCGCTGATAGTGGCAAAAACGCCCTGACGATTCAAATTTTAAGCATCCCGGAAAGGCTGCCTTCAGCCCTTGCTGGCACTTAGGCAGTCCAGTGGGAGCAAGCGATGAATCGCATATTTCTGAAGTCCGCCGCCATTGCTTTTGCTTCCGTCGCGGCCTCGCTTTTGTTGACGCTGATCATCATTCCCGCCATGGGTTTTTCGGTCAATCGCACGATCTGGTTGACCTCAACGGTGTGTCCGCTCGTGCTTGCCTGGATCGCCGGCGCCTATACGTTCTGGCAGAGCGACAAGCTTAAGAATGCGCATCGTGACCTCGCCCGCACACACGCCCAGCTTGCAGCAGCGCATCGCCGCCTGGCCGAGAAGGCGAGCCGCGACGACATGACCGGCATGCTCAATCGCGAGAGCTTCTTTGCCGCGCTTGACGGCTCCCGGCGCAAATCCGATCGCGGCGCGCTGCTGATCATCGATGCCGACCACTTCAAGGCCATCAACGACAGCTATGGCCACCTGACCGGCGATGAAGCGCTGCTGCTGATCGCCAACGCCATCGAGCGCGGCGTGCGCAGCGGCGACGTTCTGGGGCGTATCGGCGGCGAGGAATTCGGAGCGTTCCTGATCGGCGCCACCGAACAGGAAGCCAAGCGCGTCGCCGAGCGCATCCGCCGCGAGGTCGAGCTGATCCGCTTCCGGCCCGTTGACGAGCGCACGGTTCCGCTCACGGTCAGCATCGGCGGTACGGTCTGCAGCGACGACAGCAACGTCTCGGACCTGATGCGCGCCGCCGACCGGCGCCTCTACCAGGCCAAGCATCGGGGCCGAAACCAGACGATCCTCGACAAGGATATTTGCGAAGCCGCGTGAGTTTCGGATCAACGCCCAGACACCAGCGGCATCGAGGAGTTCGAGGTTTCGCCATGCCGGTCGACGTTAACGAAGTCCTAACCCTGTTTGCATTCGGCAGTGCCGTTTTCGCGGTTTGGAACGGGTGCACGGCGAGGCTTGGCATGAAATTGGCTTCTCCTTCGGCGCGTGTGTCGTTCAGGGAATGCCATGCGTGGATCGAAGCCCCATCGAGAGACGAAACATGAGTTTCTTCAAGAAAATGTCGCGCCGCGCCGTCGTGCAGGCGCTTGTCGCGCTGCCGGCCCTGTCCCTGTTTCGCAAGCTTCCCGATGCCCCCGCCGATGAGATCGTCGAGGTCAATGGCTGGATCCTGAAGCGGAGCGACCTCGCATGATCTTCGACAGCTACGAGGCCTTTCGCACGGCGAACTTCAAACCCAGGGTCTGCATCCTGGGATCAGGCCCCGCCGGCACCACCATCGCCAGGAAGCTCGGCGCCGCCGGCATCCCGGTTGTGGTGCTGGAGGCCGGCTCACGCGAGTTCAGCGACGATTCGCAGGACTTCTACCGCGGCACCACGGTCGGCGATCCCTATTTCGATCTCGACATCACCCGGCTGCGGTTCATGGGCGGCAGTTCCAACCATTGGGCCGGCTGGTGCCGCGTCCTCGACAAGCAGGATTTCGAGCCCAAGGCCTGGGCGCCTGATACGGGCTGGCCGATCAGCCGCGCAGACATCGAACCCTTTCTGCCCGAGGTGCACGACATTCTCGAACTTCCTGATTTCCGGCCGGATGTGCCGATCTCCGATGACATTCGATGGGTGCAACTGATCAAGAGCCCGGCGGTGCGCTTCGGCGAGAAATTCGCCGACGAACTGGACAAGAGCCGCAACGTCGCGGTCGTTCTCAACACCTATGCCACCGAGCTTGCCGGCGACGGCAAGCGCGTGACCGGCGCCAGGCTGTGGTCGAACGGACAGGACGCCGGCTCCTTCACCGCCGATTATTTCATCGTTTGCACCGGGGGGCTGGAGAATTCACGCCTGCTGCTGTGGTCGAACCGGCGCTCGAATGGCGGCGTCGTGCCGAATGCATCAGCCCTTGGCCGCTACTGGATGGAGCACCCGACCTTCGAGGGCGGCAATGCCATCCTGGCTGATTACGGCGAATTCGAAGTCGATGCCGTCAACGAGGCGTTCTTTTCCCCGACGCTTGCCGCGATGGAGCGGCTCCGGATCATGAATTTCGGCATCAGGCTGATCGAGACGCCCTATGCCGGGGTCAAGCATGTCATCGCCGACCTTGCCTGCACGGCGCCCGATATGGCCGAATGGGTCGCCAACAAGCTCAGCCTCAACCTGCGCTGCGCTGCCCAGCTCTATGTCGCCTGGGAGCAGGCGCCGCTGGCCTCGAACCAGATCGAATTGTCGAAGACCGATGTCGATCATGCCGGCGTGCCCCGCATCGAACTGCACTGGAAGAAATCGGAGCTCGAACGCCGCACCATCCTGGAAGGCCTGAGGCTGTTCGGCGCCACCCTCATCGACAAGAACCTCGGCCGCGTCCGCCTCATGGACTGGCTTGCCAATGGCGAGGACTATCCGACGAATGAGGAAACCGCGGGTCACCATCACATGGGCGGCACGCGCATGGGCACGGACGTCACCAAGAGCGTCGTCGACAGCAACTGCAAGGTCCACGGCATGGACAATCTCTATGTCGGCGGCTCGTCGGTGTTCTGCACGTCCGGTCAAGCCAACCCGACCACGACGATAACCGCCTTGGCCTGCCGGCTGGGCGATCATCTGGGCAAGGTGCTCGCCGTCTGAGCGGATCCATGTCGTCCGACACCGTACGGCGGCTCTTGACGATAACATTCAGGGGACGATGACCTCACCGGGGCGGCCGTCCGAGTGGCGTGAGGTCGGCGCGATAACGCGTTATCGCCCGTGTCGTGCGCGAGCCCAACCGGATGAACAAGGGCAGCACCAGATCACGAATGAACAGTGCGATGGGTCCACTCGCCTGCTTCCGCGACCCGATGCGGCGGCTGATCCTGACGATATGCTCGACCCGTTGCTGTCGCAGCGCCTGAAAGGCCGCGAAAGCCTGTCCCGGCTGCGGTGTCGCGGCGCGACAGGCAGCCAGCACCACGGCGTCCTCGATCGCCATCGATGCGCCTTGCCCGGCATGTGGTGAAACGGCGTGCGCGGCATCGCCCAGCAGAACCGTGCGGCCATCATGCCATTGGGGCAGATGCCGCATGTCGAACACCGGATAGCCGCGTGGGACATGCGCAATGGTCTCGACGATCTGGCGGACGAATTTTGGATCGTCCGCATGCAGCCGACGAACGGTCGCCGCGAGATGGACGGGGTCAGGCCTTGCCATTGCCGCGTCCTCGTCGAGCGGGAAGGAATCGAACCAGAACACCGGCCCGTCATCGGTCTTGATGTAGCCGAAGAACGCCTTTGTGCCGAACACCATGTGCATCAAGCCGTCCGTTGGGGCCACGAAGGGCAGGTCGGCGACGCCGCCGACGCCGGTCAGGCCGGTATAGACCGGGTCTGGCGAGGCCGGAAAACAGAGACGGCGGACACGCGACCAGACGCCATCGCAGCCGGCCAGCCAGGCCGCATCGACCATGGCGCCATTGCTGAAGCCAAGGCGCACACCCTCCGGCTGGTCTTCAATGTTGGCGAGCGCGTGACCGAAGCGGATGTCGGCGCCGAGCGCCAGCGCTTCATCCAGCAGCACGCCGAGCAGGTCCGAGCGCCGCAGCGTGACGCTCTCGGCGCCTGCCTCGCGCATCGACTTCCGTTCGTCGAGATGGATAAGGCGGCGCCCGGCGGCGTTCATGATCTCGAAGCCCAGTGTGGGAATGCCAAGGGCCGTTATACGCTCGGCCAGCCCGAGCGCCCGCAAGGCGTTGACGCCATTGGGCGCCAGGGTGAGGAAGGCGCCTTCGTTCAGGGCCTCGCGCGACCGTGCCTCGAAAAGGCTGACATCAAGCCTCTGCCGCCGCAGCATGACGGCAAGTGCCAGCCCGGCAATGCCGGCGCCAATGATGGCGACCGGCAACTCTTGGGCATTTGCCTCGGAGAGCGCCATGGTTACAGCCCATGGATGGCGATGCGCACCAGCACAGCGGCGGCCGCCAACGACACCAGCAAGATGCCGAGGCCGATGGGCGACCCCCAGCCATACCATTCCATCGCCAGCTTGGCGTATTTGAACTCTTCCTCATGGGAGAGGGGTGCACCCTGTTGTATCAAGTTCATTTTTCAACTCCTCGTCGGCGGCCGCCCTTGCCTTGTTCTAGCCACGGCCGCATATTGCTGTAATAGTCTAAATGTTACACGGATTGATAGTTAGATGATCGAAGTAAATTCGTCAAGCGAAAATCGCGACGACATGACAAGCGCCATCGGCCTCGCCATCATGCGGTGGCAGGACGCGACGCAGGCCTATGACGAAGCTGTCGGGGCAAGGCTTGGGCTGAACATGGCCGAACGCCATTGCATCGGACTACTTTACGGCGGCCCGCAATCGGCCGGTGCGATCGCGACAGCGACTGGATTGACGCCGGCCGCGGTGACCGCTCTGATCGACCGGCTGGAGGCGCGCGGCCTGTTGACGCGCACGCGCAGTCTCGAGGACAGGCGCAAGGTGGTGATAGAGGCAACCGAGGCCACGCGGGAACTCTCGGCGCGCTACTACGGCGCTATCGCCAGCGAAGGTGAAAAGGTCCTCGCCACCTTCAGTGAGGCCGAGCTTTTCACCATATCGCGCTTCGTCAACGCCGCGCTCGACCTGCAAAGAGAACAGTTAGCACGGCTGAAGGCCGAGGTCCCCGAAAGACCCTAGGGCAACCCCGCCTAGAACAAGGTCTGGGCGTGACATTGGCTGGCCCTTGCGCATTCCCGCGGAAAAGCTGCACGCTAACTGCTGAAACGGGCCAAGCGCGCGTCCACGTCGCCGGCCAGCATGCGCGGACCAACCGGAGGCCCGCCATGAAAATCGTTCTGATCAATCCGCCGCACACCGCCATAGGCAGCCACGTTCCCGACGATCACCTGCCGCCGCTCGGCCTCCTGGCGCTGGGCGGCCCGCTGATCGATGCCGGTCATGAGGTACGGCTCGTCGACGCCGAATTCGGGCCGATGCGCTTGCCCGAAGTCGTTGAGACGGCCTTGAGCGATCAGCCAAATTTTGTCTTGATCGGCCATTCCGGCTCGACTATCCGACGGCCTTGCTTCTGGCAGGGATGATCAATGAGCGAGGACCGGCCACCATCATCATCTATGGCGGCGTGTTCCCGACCTATCACTAGCGCGACATCCTGGCTGCGACGGACGTCTTCGATTTCATCGTGCGCGGCGAGGGCGAGGCGACCGTCGTCGCACTGGTCGAGTCGTTGGAGATGCATCAACCGCCGGCGAGCGTGGCCGGCATCGCCTTTCGCTACGATCTGCGCCGTCCCTTCGCCGCGCAACCGGCCATGACCATTTCGGAGCTCGATGCCTACCGCGTGGGTTTGGGAGCTGATCGACCACAGCCGCTACAGCTATTGCGTGGTGGTTGCGCCGCGGGTTCCAAAACCCGCCGATGTCGCCATCAGGATTTCACTCAGCGCCTGAGATGGTCTTCCCGCTCAGGGAACGATCAGCGTGCCGGCGCCGTGTTCGGTGAAGAGTTCCAGCAGCACCGCATGCGGCGTCTTGCCGTTGAGGATGACGACGCCTTCGACGCCGCGCTCGATCGCCTCGATGCAGGTCTCGACCTTGGGGATCATGCCGCCCGACACCGTGCCGTCCTTGATCAGCGCCCTGGCCTCGGCCACGGTCAGCTCGTCGATCAGCTTCTTGTTCTTGTCGAGCACGCCGGGCACGTCGGTCAGGAACAAAAGGCGCGTTGCCTTGCAGGCGCCGGCGATGGCGCCGGCGAAAGTGTCGGCATTGATGTTGTAGGTGTGGCCGTCGCGGCCGGGCGCCACCGGCGCGAGCACCGGGATCATTTCAGAGCGCGCCAGAAGATCGAGCAGCGTGCGGTCGACCTCGACCGGCTCGCCGACGAAGCCGAGATCGAGCACGCGCTCGATGTTGGAGTCCGGATCGATCATGGTCTTGCGGGCCTTTTCGGCGAAAACCATGTTGCCGTCCTTGCCGCACAGGCCGATCGCCCATTCGCCCTCGGCGTTGATCAGCGCGACGATCTCCTTGTTGATCGAGCCGGCCAGAACCATCTCGACGATCTCGACCGTTTTCTGGTCGGTGACGCGCAGGCCGCCCTCGAATTTCGATTCGATGCCCATCTTGGCCAGCATCGCGCCGATCTGCGGGCCGCCGCCATGCACCACGATCGGGTTGACGCCGGATTGCTTGAGCAGCGCGATGTCGCGCGCGAACGCCTTGCCGAGTTCGAGGTCGCCCATGGCGTGGCCGCCATACTTTACCACGATCGTCTTGTGCTCGTAGCGCTGCATGTAGGGCAGGGCTCGCGAAAGCAGGTCGGCCTGCATTTCGGCGGTGGCGGTGATCTCCGTCATCGGCATGGTTCCCGGCTTGGTTCATGCATCTCCCCAAACCGTCGGGCATATGCATCAGGAAAGGACGGCGGCGTCTTAGCGGGAAACGCGACAGGCCGCAAATGGCATTACTGTCATATTCTCTCGCCTCACGACGACGTCATCATCCTGGCACCATCAACGGCGCCCTGCGGTCGAGCCAGCCCGAGATCTTCTCCATCTGCGCGGCAAGCGACAAAAGCGTTTCCTCGTCGCCGGGCCGCCCGGCGGCCTGGATGCCAAGCGGCAGGCCGGCATCGGTGACATGGACAGGCAAGGCGATCGACGGCTGGCCGGAAACATTCTGGATCGACGGCCAGGGAGTGAACCAAAGGCTCTTGTCCATCAGCTGCCCGAACAATGGCTTGATCTTCAGCAAGGGCGTGAGATGCAGTTTATCGAGCACGTTCTCGATGAACTCGTCGGCGCCCTTCGGGTCCATGGCGCCGCAGGCGAGCGGCGGGTGGGCGATGATCGGCATCAGCACCGCATCATATTGCGCGGTCTCGGAGATCAGGCGGCGCGAGGTAGCATGCAGCCGCTGCAGGCCGGCATAGACCTCCCCGGCCGACAGCATTTCGCCCAGACGGCCAAGCACGCGCGTGGCGCGCTCGATATCGCCGGAGATGGATCGGCCGACGCGCTCGGCCTCGCCCCGCAGCGAACCCGCGACCGCGGAGGCGACCGTCCTGGCGAAATCGGCGATGAAGTCACGGTCGATATAGGGCAGGTCGATCTCTTCCACGTTGTGGCGGCCCTCGCGAGCCAACGCCATGGCAGTGTCCAGCGCCGTCATTGTGTCGTTGGAGATGGGCAGGCCGAGTGGTGACTTGCGGTAAACGGCCAGCTTGAGCTTGCCCGGATCGCGCGCCGCCGCGGCGGCGAATGTTCCCCTGGGCGGCACTGCGGCGTAGGGCGACAGCGGATCGGGGCCATGAGTCAGGTCGAGCAGCAGCGCGCAATCGCGCACCGATCGGGTGACCGCGTGATCGACGACCATGCCATACCAGCTCTCGGTGACCAGGGGTGTCAGCGGCACGCGGCCGCGCGAAGTCTTCAGTCCGACCAGTCCCGTGCATGCGGATGGAACGCGGATCGAGCCGCCACCATCCGAGGCATGCGCCACGGGCACCACCCCGGCGGCGACCAGCGCCGCTGCCCCGCCGGACGAGCCGCCGCTGGTATGGGCGGTGTTCCACGGGTTGCGGGTGATGCCGAAAGCGGCGGATTCCGTCATCAGCCGCAGTCCGTGTTCGGGCGAGGTGCTGGTGGCGATCGGGATGAGCCCGGCCGCGAGATGGCGCTCCGTCATCACCGAGTTGAAATCGCCCGTGAAAGCCGGAATTCGGCTGCCGCCATGCACCGGCACGCCCTTCATGACGATGCCGAGGTCCTTGATCGCGAAAGGAATGCCGGCAAGCGGCAGCTCGCGGTCGACGGTTTTCGCGCGGGACCGCGCCGCGTCGTATAGCGGCTCCGCGATGGCGTTGATTTCAGGCCGGGTGGCCTCGGCGCGTGTGATCGCCGCCTCGATCAGCTCCGCCGGTGAAATCTCACCCTTGTGGACCATCTCGGCAAGGCCGGTTGCATCTTGTTCCCAGAGGATACGTTCAACCGACATGCTAGCCTCCCGCTATAGACACGCTAGCCGGTGGAGATTTCCTTGGCAATCGAAGCAGATATTCGTGCGCCCGAAGCCTGGAACTTTACGTGCACAAGGATGTTTCCGCCGTTGCAAATACATCGCAATACCCTAATTTGCCTGACATGACTCCGCAGGACATCACCAAGCTGATCGTCCGGACCTCGATGAAGGACCGGGCCGCGTTCGATCTGCTGTACCGGCAGACCAGCGCGAAACTTTTCGGGGTCTGCCTGCGTGTCTTGAATGACCGGGGAGATGCGGAAGAGGCGCTTCAAGAGGTCTTCGTCAAGATCTGGACGAAGGCCGACCGTTTTGCTGTTTCCGATCTCAGCCCGATTTCCTGGCTGGTGGCGATCGCCCGCAATCACGCGATCGATCGCATCAGGGCGCGGCGCAAGCCTGCCGCCGACATCGATGCCGCGCTTGACGTGGCCGATCCGGCGCCTGGACCGGAAGCAATGGTGGTCGCAGGCGGTGAATCGGAACGCATCTATCATTGCCTGGACGAACTGGAAAAGGACCGCGCGGCGGCCGTCAGGGGCGCCTACCTGCAGGGCGAGAGCTATGCCGAACTGGCGGAGCGCCATGGCGTGCCGCTGAACACGATGCGGACCTGGCTGCGCCGCAGCCTGCTTAAACTGAGAGAATGTCTGGAAAGATGACGCTGGAACAGGACAACGGACCGGAACATGGAGGCGACGACCTGCTCGCCGCCGAGTATGTTCTTGGCGTCCTGCCGGCCGATGAGCGCCAGGTCGCGTCCCGCCGCATCGACACCGAACCGGGTTTCGCGCGCATGGTCGACGGCTGGGAGGCGCACCTCGCGCCGATGGCCTCGGCCTATCCTGAGATCGAGCCGCCGGCCTCGGTGAAGCCGGCGATCGATCGCCGGCTGTTCACGTCGGCGGCAGCCGCGCCGGCGCGGTCATCCTTGGGCATCTGGTCGAGCCTTGCCTTCTGGCGCGGCCTTGCCGCCGTGGCGGTCGCGGCCCTGGCGATCTATGTCGCGGTGCCTTACATCAACCCGCCGGCGGCGCTGCCGCAGGCACGCCTGGTCGCCTCGCTCGCCGCCGACGGCAGCGACGTCAAATATCTCGCCGTTTACGATCCCGCCCATCATGAAGTCGGGCTCTCGCACGTCTCGGGTGAGCGTGCTTCCGGCAAGGACTTCGAACTGTGGATGATCGAGGGCAAGAACCCACCGGTTTCGATGGGCGTCATTCCCGTCGGTTCAACCGCGCATATCGTCGTTTCGCCCGCCGCCCAGCAGAAGCTCGCACAAGGCGCCGTGCTGGCGGTCAGCCTCGAGCCCGCCGGCGGTTCGCCGACAGGCAAGCCAACCGGGCCGGTGGTCGCCGCGGGCGATTTGAAGAGCATCTGACCGTTTGTCACACCAATAAATTCACCAGAGAAGACTTGAAGTTTATTTGCCGGCGCGATGCACGTTCAATAACGTGAGTCGGCAAATCGCTGTGAAATAAAATGTTGCCCTCGGCGCGGATAAAATAAAAAAATCCTGATATTCTGAAACTCACGCATTTGTGTTCCGTATCTCCTCACGTTCCCAAGAATGGGAAGAGAAAACCCCGAGGAGTTCGACATCATGCGTAAATTCGCCACCCTTCTGCTTGCCGGTACGATCGCCGTTTCCGCACTCGCCACCGCAGCCTATGCCGAAAATCCGATGGTAGGCGGCGCCGCCATGTATGCCAACAAGAACATCGTCGAGAATGCCGTCAATTCGAAGGACCACACCACGCTCGTCGCGGCCGTCAAGGCTGCCGGCCTGGTCGACACGCTCCAGGGCGCTGGCCCTTTCACCGTCTTCGCGCCAACCAATGAAGCCTTCGCGGCGCTTCCGGCCGGCACGGTCGACACCCTGCTGAAGCCGGAAAACAAGGACAAGCTGGTCAAGATCCTCACCTGCCATGTGGTCGCCGCCAAGGCGATGTCGGCTGACGTGATGAAGATGGTCAAGGACGACGGCGGCGCCCACAAGGTGAAAACCGTCGGCGGCTGCGAACTGACGCTCAAGGACACCGGCGGCAAGGTGACCGTGACCGATGAGAACGGCAATGTCGCCAATGTGACGATCGCCGATGTCGAGCAGTCGAATGGCGTCATCCACGTCATCGACAAGGTTCTCCTGCCGAAGATGTAACAAAAGGCTGGCTGCCGGCGAAGATGTCGGTAACGGCTCCCTGTTGATCGCACGGCTCTTGCTCCCGTGACCGTGCGATCGCCCCGCACTCCGCGCCGTCCATGATAGACATGGGACCGGCGCGGAGTGTCATTTCAGGGGCCTGTCACCGGCTTTTGATTTCCGCGTGACGGCAGAATTTGGCAAAGGACAACAGAAGGAATTGTGTCATGAACCGTCGCGACTTTCTTTTGAGCGGTGCCGCGACTGCCGCATTGCTGGTCAGCACCGCGGCGCTTCTGCGCATGGGTGGACCGCAGGATGCCCGCGCCGCGGAAACCTTCGAGGTCACCAAGACCGACGCCGAATGGAAAGCCATCCTCTCTCCGGCCGCCTTTGACGTGCTGCGCAAGGAAGGCACAGAATATCCCGGCACCAGCCCGCTGCTCAACGAGCACCGCAAGGGCGTTTTCGCTTGCGCCGGCTGTGACCTGCCCGTCTATCCGTCCGAGACCAAGTTCGATTCCGGCACCGGCTGGCCGAGCTTCTGGCAGGAGATTCCCAACGGCATAGGCAAGACCGAAGACCGGTCGCTCGGCATGACCCGCACAGAGGTGCATTGCCGGCGTTGCGGTGGTCACCTTGGCCATGTCTTCGACGACGGCCCGGCCCCGACCGGCCTGCGCCACTGCATCAACGGCGTGGCATTGACCTTCAAGCCCGCCACGGCCTGACAGACCTCAACCGCGATACAAAAACTCCGGGCTTGCGGCCCGGAGTTTTTGCGTGGTCAGAGCTTTACGGGCCTGGACTGGAGGAGCATGCCGAAAGCCGCTGCGCACAATTGGGTATTTCCATGTGACGCAATTCCGGACGAAAAACCGCCGCACACTTTTCCTGGAATTGCTTAGTGCCCGCCGCCACCTCCACCGACCGCCGCCGGCTTCTTGATCAGCATGGTGAACAGGCCAAGCGTCGCGAACAGAACAGTCAGCAGATAGAACACGTCCATGAAGGACAGCAGCGCCGCCTGTTGCTGGACCATGCCGGACAGTTTTGAGATCGCTGCGCTGGTCGCGTCCAGGCCGGTGGTCTGCTCGAAATTGAGCGTCATGTTCTGCAGCTTGGTCTGCGCGGCCGCACTTCCCCACTGCACGTGCTCGGAGAGCCGGGCGTAATGGAAGGCATTGCGGTCGATCAGCACCGTGTTGATGAGAGCCAGGCCAACCGCGCCGCCGAGATTGCGGGTGAGGTTGAACAGGCCGGACGCGTTCTTCAACCGCTCGGGCGGCAAGGTGCCGAGCGCGATGTTGTTGATCGGCACCATGCACAGCATCATCGAACAGCCGCGCAGGATCTGCGGGATCAGCAGCTCGTAGAAATCCCAGTCCGCGGTGAGATGCGTCATCCACCACGTGCCCGTCGCGAAACCGAAGAAACCGACCATCATCATCACGCGCAGGTCCATCTTGCTCGACAAGAACCCGGAGATCGGCGCGGTGAAGAACATGGCCAGGCCGCTGACGAACAGCGCTTCGCCGATCATCATCGAATCGTAGCCGCGGATGCGCCCGAGGAACACCGGGTAGAGATAGGTCAGGCCGTAGAGGCCAATGCCGATGACGAAGGAGAACACGGACCCGAAAGCGAAGTTGATGTTGGTGAAGGCTTTCAGGTCGACGATCGGTTCCTCGGCGGTAAAAGCGCGCCAGAAGAACAGCACCGCGCCGATGGTCATGACGATGGCGCAGATGAACACACCCTGGTCCTGCAGCCAGTCATTGTTCGGTCCTTCCTCGAGCACATACTCCATGCATCCCAGGAAGGCCGCCATGCCGGCGAGGCCCCACCAGTCGAACTTGCTGAACAGCTTGAGGTTGGGCTTGTCGAAATCGATCAGCGACCATGCCGCCGTCGTCACCAGGATGCCCGGCACGACATTGACCAGGAACAACCAGTGCCACGAAAATGCATGGCTGATATAGCCGCCGACGGTCGGGCCGATGGTCGGCGCCAGCGTCGCCACCAGGCCGATCATCGGCGAGACGATGGCGCGCCGCGAGGGTGGGAAAATGGTGAATGCGGCCGCGAAGACGCTCGGGATCATGCCGCCGCCGATAAAACCCTGGACGGCGCGGTAGACGATCATCTGGTCGATGTTGGTCGCTGTCGCGGCCAGCGCGCTCGCCGCGGTGAAGCCGGCCGCGGCGGCGGTGAACAGCACGCGGGTCGACAGCATGCGGCTGAGGAAGCCCGACAGCGGGATCATGACCACTTCGGCGATCAGATAGGCTGTCTGCACCCACGGGATTTCGTCCGAGCTGGCGCTCAGGCCGGCCTGGATCTCGGCCAGCGAGGCTGACACGATCTGGATGTCCAGGATCGCCATGAACATCCCGAACACCATCGCCAGGAAGGCGATGATGCGTCGCGTCGAGATGGTGTCCGGCACGGCCGGCATCGCCGGCGGAGGCGCCGATCCTGCTGTAAGGGTTGCCGTTGCCATGGCCTTGCTCCGGAGGATCGCTCAGTTCGAGGCGGCGGGTGCTGTGCGGCTGTCGACGGCGACGATGACGCTGAGGCCAGCGCGCAGCTTGCCTGACTTCAGCACGTCGGCGGGCACGTCGATGCGGACCGGCACGCGCTGCACCACCTTGGTGAAATTGCCGGTGGCGTTTTCCGGCGGTAGCAGCGAAAACACCGCGCCCGAGGCTGGAGCCAGGGACGACACGGTTCCCTCGAACGACGGGCCGTCAATGGCATCGACCGAGACCTTGACCTTCTCGCCGGGTACGATCTTGGCAAGCTGGGTCTCCTTGAAGTTGCCGACGATATAGAGCTTGTCCATCGGCACGATCACGGCGAGCTTCTGGCCGGGGCTGACGAGGTCGCCCTGCTCGACCGAACGGTTGCCGACGACGCCGTCATACGGCGCCTTGAGAACGGTGAAGGAAAGGTCGCGCGCGGCCTTGTCCTTGCTGAGCTGCAGCGATGCCAGCGTGCTTGCCGATTCCGCGCGCTGCGCCTGCAGCACGCCGATGTTGGCCTGCGCGGTTGCGATCTGTGCGTCGGCGCCGACAAGAGCGGCATTGGCCTGGTCCAGCGCGGTCTGTGCGTCGTCCAGTTGCGCCTGCGTGCCGACATGGGTCTTGAGCAACTGGGCGGCGCGCTGCTGGGCGCGGGCGGCGTTGTCGGCAGCCGCCTGGTCGGCGACCTTCTGCGCCTGGGCCTGCTTGAGCGATGCGCGTGCCGCTTCGGTCTGGGCGTCGATGCGGTCGAGCGTCTTGCTCAGCGTGGCGATCTGCGCCTCGGCCTGGGCAACCGCGATCTTGTAATCGCCGTCATCGACGACGAGCAGCGGATCGCCAGCCTTGACCTGCTGGTTGTCGCTCACCTTGACTTGGTCGACATAGCCGGAAATCTTCGGCGAGATAAATGCCATGTCGGCCTGGACATAAGCATCATCCGTTGAAATCATGAAGCGTCCGTCGACCCAGTAATTGTAGCCGTACCAGGCGCCGCCACCAAGCAGCCCAAGCGCGATGATGGGCAGCAGGAAGGAGCGCACCGAGCGCTTCTTCTTGGCGGGCGCCTCGGCCGGGGGTGCGGTGACGGGCTCGATTGGGGTGCTCGGTGCTTCGACCGCGGGGGCGACCTTGGCATTGGGGAATGGGCGAACCTCTGCGGTGGCGGGTGTGTTCGAAGACATCGGGGCATCTCTCTGTAGCGGACTGAACCGTTCGGTTCGAATTGGACATTGACTTAGCGCGGAAAGAGGCCCATATCAAGAGGCAATCGAACCGGTTGGTTCGAAATATTTTCGAGGTGACCCTATGGCCGAGATATTACCCAAGGCTGAGAGTGATCAGTGCGATCTGCTGGAAAGCCTTCGCCGTGGACGTCCGGCGGCCGGTCAGGATCCGGTCAAGCGCGGTCAGATCATCGAGGGCGCCCGCCGTGTTTTCATAGACAAGGGCTTCGAGGCGGCGTCGATGAACGACATCACCCGGGAAGCCGGCGTATCGAAGGGCACGATCTATGTCTACTTCGCCAACAAGGAAGAGCTGTTCGAGGCGCTGATCGAGGAAGAGCGCAGCACGATCTTCAAGAACATGTACGATGTTCTCGACCAGATCGGCGATCTCAGGGCAACGCTGGTGAAGTTCGGCAAGGTGCTGTCGGCCAAGATCACCTCGGCCAAGGTCATCCAGGCCCAGCGCACCGTGGTCGGCGCGGCGGACCGAATTCCCGAGCTTGGCACGCGCTTCTACGAGCGCGGCCCCAAGCGCGGGCATGACAAGGTCGTGATCTTTCTCAACGCCGCCATCGAGCGCGGCCTGTTGAACATACCCGATGTCGACCTTGCCGCGTACCAGTTCACGGAGCTGTGCCTGGCTGGTCTCTTCCGCCAGTGCATCTTTGCCTATCGCACCAAGGCGCCAAGTGCCGCCGAGATCGAGCATATCGTCAGTTCGGGCGTCGATATGTTCCTGAAGTTCTACGGTACTGATCTGCTCGCGGCGGAAGAAAGCGCCGTGAAGCCGGGCTGACTGATGGATTTTGGCGGACCTATCCGCCGTTGGCGGCGAGCACGATAGCAGCCTGCAATTCCTCGAGGCCCTCGCCCTTTTCCGACGAGGTGGCAAGGACGAACGGAAACGCCGCCGGCCGCCTCTTGATCTTCAGAAGTGTCTCCTCGATCAGCCTCGGCACGCCGGCGGCCTTGATCTTGTCTGTCTTGGTCAGCACGATCTGATAGGACACCGCAGCCTTGTCGAGCAGCGACAGCACCTCGTCATCCTTGGCCTTGATGCCATGGCGGGCATCGATCAGCACGTAGACGCGCTTGAGCGTGACGCGGCCCTTGAGATAGTCGAAGACCAGCTTCGTCCATTCGTCGACCTTTTCCTTGGGCGCGGTCGCATAGCCGTAGCCGGGCATGTCGACGAGCGCCAGCGGCGGCAGGTCCGCGCCTTCGCCCGAAAATCCGTCCGGCACGAAATAGTTGAGCTCCTGCGTGCGCCCCGGCGTGTTGGAGGTGCGCGCCAATCCCTTCTGGTTGACCAGCGCGTTGATCAGCGATGACTTGCCGACGTTCGAGCGGCCGGCGAACGCGATTTCCGGCGGCCCTTCCGGCGGCAGGAATTTCATGGCGGGTACGCCGCGGATGAAGATCCACGCCTTGGTGAAAAGCTCGGTGCTGATCGTGGTTCCGTTCAAAGCGTTCAAACCGCTGCCTCCAGAAGAGAGATGTTGGCGCCACGAATGGCATCGAGGTTACGGCTGATTGTATCCATCGACCAGTCCCGCCATGCTGATGCGGCAGAGCCGAACGCATGCATTCAAAATAAAGTGATCCGCCCTATAGCACCAATCGGCTGACGTGCGAGCCATGCGCGGCATCGATGCTTAGTTTGCATCCCTGCAGATCACGATCGGATCGGACAGCGCGCTGTCGAAGCCGCTGCCCTGGTAGATTGTGACGTTCGCGGCGCCGGGCGGCAGCATGAAGGTGCCTTCGACGATCTTCTGGTCCCCAGCTGTTGTGTGCAGGGCCCAACTGTAGGTGCAGAACTGGTTTGGCGCCTTGGGATCGACATGGCTGCAGTTCAATTGCGCCCCACCCAGCATGGCGGCGCCGCCGCAGCTGGCCGCGCTCTTCGCCATCGCGAAGCCCGGGTATCCCGCCAGTATCGCGATGGTCGCGATCTTGAGCAAATTCATCATCATGTCCTCGCCGGAAATCAGACATTACCGGAACTTTGTGGCGCCGCGGCACGTGCGACATTTTTTACCAAACGGCTTAATCCGTCTTGTGCGCTGCGTCCAGCGGGATTATAAGCATAGGTGATAATAAGCATGCCTACTAAAAGTCGCGCCAACAACCCCGACACCTCTCATGGCATCCTCACCCAACATCAGCTTCGTGCTGCACGATGTCGCGCGTCTGCTCAGAAAGCGGTTTGAGCAGCGTTCCCGGACATTGGGGCTGACCAGAACCCAATGGCAGGTCCTGGCCTACCTGTCCCGGAACGAAGGCATCCACCAGACCAAGCTGGCCGATCTTGTCGAGACGATGCCGATCACGCTCGCCCGGCTGATCGACAAGATGGAAGCCAAGGGTCTCATCGAGCGGCGACCCAATCCCGCCGATCGCAGGGCATGGCTGCTGTACCTCACCCCCAAGGCGCATCCGCTGCTCGAGATCATGCGCGACAACGGCCAGAAAACGCGAGACGAGGCCTTTGCCGGCCTTTCCGATGACGAGCAGCAACACTTGCTGCAAACCCTTTGCCTGATGAAATCCAATCTGCTCGAGGCTTGCGTCCAGCCAGTCGTCGACCGGGAGAAAGTACATGACTGATTCAATCTCACCCAAGAAATATGAAGAGGAACCGGTCGAGGGGGCCTCATCCTCGGGCCGCGGCGGCGATCAGGTGATCCGGCTGGATAGCGAGCGCGGGCAGAGGAAGGCCAATCCCGTCATCGTTGACGACGAGCTGGAAACACCCGTTGCACTGGAGCCGGCGGCACTGGAGGCCCCGTCCACGCAACCTCCGCCCACGCAGCCCCAGCAAGTTCCGGTCGCCGTTGCACCGCCTCCGGCACCGGCGCCGGTCAAGCCGAAGCGCAGCCTGAGGCGTCCGGTCCTTTTCGCGCTGCTCCCTGTCGCGCTTGTCGTCGGCGGCTATTATTATGTGACCGGCGGTCAGGTCATGACGACCGACAACGCCTATATCCAGGCCCAGTCGCTTGGCGTGTCCACCGATGTCTCCGGCACGGTTTCCGAAATCAACGTGCACGACAACCAGGCGGTGAAGAAGGGCGACGTGCTTTTCCGGTTAAGGCCCGCTTCCTTCGAGACGGCTCTTGCCGCGGCCCAGGCCCAGCTTGGGACGGTGCGCAACCAGGTGCTGACCTTGCAGGCGAGCTACCAGCAGGCGCAGGCACAGATAGATCAGGCGCAGGCCGATATTCCCTATTACGAAGCCGCTTTTGCCCGCCAGCAGGATCTTCTCAAGACATCCACGGCCTCCAAGGCGACCTTCGACAGCGCCCAGCACGACCTCGTCGCCGCCCGGCAGAAGGTGTCCGTCGCCAAGGCGCAGGCCCAGGCCATGCTTGCCCAGCTTGGTGGTGACGCAAGCCAGCCCATCGAGAAGAACCCCTTCTACCTCCAGGCCCAGTCGGCCGTCGACGACGCCCAGCGCAATCTCAACGATTCCATCGTCAAGGCGCCGTTCGACGGCGTCGTCACCAATGTCGACGCGCTTCAGGTCGGCAAGTACCTGCCGGCGTCGCAGCCCGCGTTCAGCCTGGTGTCGTCGACCGATATGTGGATATCGGCTGAGCCGAAGGAAACCGAACTCACCTATGTCCGTCCCGGACAGACGGCGACCATCAGCGTCGACACCTATCCGGGCACCGTCTGGCATGGCACGGTCGCCAGCATCAGCCCGGCCTCGTCGTCGAGCTTCTCGCTGCTTCCGGCGCAGAATACCACCGGCAACTGGGTCAAGGTCGTGCAGCGCATCCCCATGCGCGTCACCGTCGACGACCCGCAGGGCAAGCCGCCGCTGCGCGGCGGAATGAGCGTCGTCGTCGGCATCGACACCGGCCACGCGCGCGGCCTGCCGGACTTCGTAACCGATCTGATGAAGAGGTTCGGAGCGTCGTCATGAGCGCGTCCGCGACGGGTGCCGCAATGGTGGTCGCCAATCGCGGCGCCATCACCGCCTGCGTGATCCTGGCCGTCATCATGCAGGCGCTGGACACCACCATCGCCAACGTCGCGCTGCCCTACATCCAGGGCAGCGTGTCCGCGAGCGCCGACCAGATCAACTGGGTCCTGACATCCTACATCGTCGCGGCCGCCGTCATGACGCCGCCTTCGGGCTACCTTGCCAACCGTTTCGGCCGCAAGCGCATCCTGCTCATATCCATCACCGGTTTCGTGTTCGCTTCGGTGCTGTGCGGCTTCGCGCAGTCGCTGCCTCAGATCGTCGGCTTCCGTCTGCTGCAGGGCCTGTTCGGCGCCGCCCTCGTGCCGCTGTCGCAAAGCATCCTGCTGGACATCTACAGCCTTGAGGAACGCGGATCGGCGATGGCCCTGTTCGGCGTGTCCGTCATGGTAGGGCCGGTGCTCGGGCCGGTCATAGGCGGCTGGCTGACCGAAAATGTCAGCTGGCGCTGGGTCTTCTACATCAACGTGCCGATCGGTGCCTTGGCTTTCGCCGGCGTGTGGATGTTCGTCCAGGAGACGAAGGTGGATATCAGGGCGAGGCTCGACTGGCTGGGCTTCAGCATGCTCAGCATCACCATCGCGGCCCTGCAGATGTTCCTCGATCGCGGCGAGCAGCTCAACTGGTTCTCGTCCTCCGAGATCATCATCGAGGCGCTGGTCTGCGCCTCGGCCTTCTACATCTTCCTCGTCCACACCTTCACCGCCCGCAACACCTTCGTCAATCCGAGGCTTTTCCTCGACCGGAATTTTTCGGTCGGCATGATCTTCATTTTCATCATCGGCATCACCTATCTGGCCTCGCTGGCCCTGATGACGCCCTATCTGCAGACGCTGATGGGCTATCCCGTGGTGACCGCCGGCATCGTCATGGGCCCTCGCGGACTCGGCACCATGGCCTGCATGTTCCTCGTCGGCAGGCTGATCGGCAAGGTGGACACGCGCTGGCTGCTCCTGACCGGCCTTTTGGTCACCGCCTGGGCCATGTACGACATGACCGGCTGGACGCCCGACGTCTCGCAATGGACGATCATCAGCACCGGCTTCATCCAGGGTGCGGGGCTCGGCTTCCTGTTCGTTCCCCTCACCACCATCACCTTCGCCACGCTGGCTCCGGAGCGGCGCGCCGAGGGAACCGGACTTTACAACCTGTCGCGAAACATCGGCTCCAGCGTCGGCATATCGGTGGTCACGGCGCTGCTGACGCAGAACGTGCAGATCAATCACGCCAACATCGCGACCTACGTGACGCCCTATAACCAGGCGTTCGCCAATCCCGCGATCTTCCAGGCGATGAATCCGTATAGCGCGGCCGGCCGCGCGGCCCTCGACGGCGTGGTCACGCTGCAGGCGACGATCATCAGCTACATGAACGATTTCAAGCTGATGATGATCCTCTCGCTGGCCGCGATCCCGCTCGTTCTGCTGCTGCGCAAGCCGGCGACGCCGGCCAAGGTCGATCATAGCGCCGTGATGGAATGAAGGCACAAAAAAATCGGGGTTCCGCAAGGGACCGCGGAACCCCGATCGTGCCGAGACGGCTCCCCCAAACTTGGCCTCTCACGAGGCGGGAAGGCATGCCCAGGAGGCCGGGGGCGCCTTCCCTTGCCGGAACCGTTACTTCGGCAACAGCACCTTGTTGACGACATGGATGACGCCGTTCGACTGGTTGACGTCGGCGATCGTCACGCGGGCTGACCCGCCGGAATCATCCACGATGTAGAGCTTGCCGCTCTTGACTTCGGCCGTCAGCGTATCGCCGCTGACGGTCTTCATCTCGTACTTGCCGCCCATCGCCTTGGCCTTCTTCATCATCTCGGCGCCCGAGATCTTGCCGGGAACGACATGCGCGGTCAGGATCTTGGTGAGTTTGCCCTTGTTCTCAGGCTTCAGAAGCGTATCGACCGTACCCTTGGGCAATGCGGCAAACGCCTCGTTGGTGGGCGCGAACACGGTGAACGGGCCGGCACCCTGCAGCGTGTCGACAAGGCCGGCGGCCTTGACCGCGGCGACCAGCGTCGTGTGGTCTTTCGAATTGACGGCGTTCTGGATGATGTTCTTGTTGGCATACATCGCCGCGCCACCGACCATCGGGTCCTTGGCATAGGCGGGGGCGAGCATTGTCGCGCTGGCGATGAATGCCGAAAACGCGATGGTTCTGAACGACTGGATACGCATGACTTCCTCCTTGCAACGGCGCGCCGAAATTGACGGCCCTGGATTTTTGCTACGGAACAAGTCACGGCATGGGCGACAGCAAAGTTTCACGGCCTTCCAGAAACATCTGGCGGCCACCAAAACAAAAGCCCCGGACGGACCGGGGCTTTTGCTGAAACGCAGGTGGCTTCGGGCGTCTCTATTCCGCCGGTGACGGTTTCTTTCGGAACAGCGCGACCAGATTGTCCCACAATTCGATCTTGGCGCCCTGGCGCTTCATGATCACGCCCTGCTGCAGGATCGACAGCGTGTTGTTCCAGGCCCAGTAGATGACGAGGCCCGCCGGGAACCCGGCCATCATGAACGTGAAGATCACCGGCATCCAGGTGAAGATCGCGGCCTGCGTCGGATCCGGCGGCGTCGGGTTCATGCGCATCTGCAGGAACATGGTGACACCCATGATCAGCGGCCAGACGCCGATCATCAGCATGTGCGGAAGCGTGATCGGAATCAGGCCGAACAGGTTGAAGATCGACGTCGGATCGGGGGCCGCCAGATCCTGGATCCAGCCGAAGAACGGCGCATGCCGCATCTCGATGGTGATGTAGAGCACCTTGTAGAGCGAGAAGAAGACCGGGATCTGCAGCGCCACCGGCCAGCAGCCGGCGAGCGGATTGATCTTCTCGGTCTTGTACAGCTCCATCATCGCCTGTTGCTGCTTCATCTTGTCGTCCGCGTATTTCTCGCGGATCTCCAGCATCTTGGGCTGCACCTTCTTCATGTTCGCCATCGACGCGTAGGACTTGTTGGCGAGCGGGAAGAAGATGGCCTTGACGATGACGGTCGTGGCGAGGATCGCCAGGCCGAAATTGCCCAGGAATTTGTAGAGCGTGTCGATCAGCCAGAACATCGGCTTGGTGATGAAGTGGAACCAGCCCCAGTCGATAAGCAGGTCGAACCGCTTGATGTGGCGATCTTCGGCATAGGCATTGATCTTGGCGACTTCCTTGGCGCCGGCGAAGACTTCGGTCTCGACGGTCGCGGACTGCCCGGCATCGACGTTGATCGGATCCGTCAGGAAGTCGGACTGGTAGCGATGGCGGCCGTCCTCGAAATAGGCGTAGCGCGGCTGGAACGGCTGCTTCTCGCTCGGCACCAGCGTCACCGCCCAATATTTGTCGGTGATGCCCAGCCAGCCATCGGTCGACTTGCCCGGCGTGGCCAGCTTGTCCTTCTCGATGGATGCGTATTTGTGTTCCTGCAGGCCTTCCGTGCCGGTAAAGCCGATCAGTCCTTCATGCAGCACGTAGGTGCTGGCCACGGCCGGCTTGTCATAGCGGGTGACGCGGCCATAGTTGAACAGCGAAACCGCGCTGCTCCCGGAATTCTGCACCGTATCCGAGACGGTGAACATGTAGTTGCTGTCGACGGAGAAGGTGCGCTTGAAAGTCAGGCCCTTGTCATTTGTGTAGGTGAGCGTCACCGGCGTCGACGGCGTCAGCGTCGGATTGCCATCCACGCTCCAGACCGTGTCCGAGCCCGGCACCGCACCGGTCTTGTCGTTGCCGACGAAGCCGATCTCGGCGAAATAGCCGGTGGACAGCGCTTGCGGGTTCAGCAGCGCGATCTCGGGCGAATTCTTGTCGACGGTTTCCGTGTAGTGCTTGAGCTTGAGGTCATCGAGGCGCGCCCCGGTAAGGTTGATCGAACCCTCCAGGCTCGGCGTGTCGATCTTGACGCGCTTCGAAGCCGTCAGCGCCTGGTCGCGGTTGGCCGCGGTAACGGCTTCGCCACCGGCCGCGTTCGGAATGGCACCCTGCGGCGTCGGCGTCCCTGCGGCGTCCGGGCTGGCGCCGCCCGCCGCCTTCTTCTGCTCCTCCACGCGCTGCTGCTCGACCTTGGCGGCCTCGCGCTGAGCCTCCACGCGCGGGTTCATGTAGAACACCTGCCACAGAGTGAGGATCAGCACCGACAGAGCGATGGTGATGAAGAAGTTACGGTTGTTTTCCATCGAGAGCCCTTGGCCTATCGTGTTCCGCGAATTCGGCGGGAGAGTTCGGCCTTCAATTGGCCGAAGGGGGCGGAGAGCGCATCATCGCGCCCGACGATGACATAGTCATTGCCGGGCACCATGTCATCCGCGGCATGGACGCGTACGGCTTCCCGGAGCCGCCGCCGGACGCGGTTGCGCACGACTGCGTTGCCCACCTTCTTGGTGACGGTGTACCCGACGCGCGGCGCCTCGCGGTCGCCGCGGTCGAGTACCTCGACGAGGAAAAGCCGCCCGCGTCGCTTTTCACCACGACGGACGGCCAGGAATTCCGCGCGCTTCAGAAGCCGCTTGGGATTTGGTCCCGTTGGCTTGCCGGTTGCGGACAACGATTTCGTCTTCCGCTTTAGGCGCTGAGCCGCTTGCGGCCGCGGTTGCGGCGAGCTGCGACGACGCCACGACCACCCTTGGTGGCCATGCGGGCACGGAAACCGTGCCGGCGTTTGCGGACGAGTTTGGACGGTTGGTAGGTACGCTTCATTTCTTTTAATACCGCGGGGTGCGGCCCTTCTTGTGTCTGTCACTCTGTAACAGGAGCTTTGCCGGGCCGGTTTTGGCGCGATCGAAACCGCGCCGGGACGAATGGCCCGAGCGTGTGCGGGCTTATAGAAAGAAGGGTTTTGGAAGTCAATCCGGCGTTGACAGGGTCAATCGCTGGCGGTGACAGGGTCGATCGCCGGCGTCGACTGGGCGATGACACCATTCGCCCTGCCCTACGTTTGTGCTTCGACGAAGGATGAAATTGGCAAAAAAGCCGTAATCGCCTAGTCTTGGCTGATCAAGTGATCGTGAAGATAGATTCGGATGAGTGAAACGCTTCCCGCGCAGGACAGCACCGGACCGGCGAAAACCGCTGCCCGCCGGGTGCCTTTGTCGCGCGGACTGTCGACAAAGCTGCTGCTGCTCACCATCGTCTTCGTGCTGCTGGCGGAAGTTCTCATCTTCCTGCCGTGGATCGCCAGCTACAGGCTGAACTGGCTGAAGGAGAGGCTCAGCACCGCCGCCGCCGTCTCGATTGTCCTGGTGCAGGGTGAATCCCCATCCCTGTCGCGGGCGGCCCAGAACGACGTCTTGATGGCGATCGGCGCCAAGGCCATCGCGGTGCGCGATGGCGGCGTCTCGCGGCTGCTGGTGGTGGCCGAAATGCCGCCGCAGGTGGACGAGCATATCGATCTCGCCAGCATCGGCATGATCAAGGGAATGACCGGGGCGCTCGATACGCTGTTCTTTGGCGGCGACCGGATGCTGCGTGTGTTCGGGCCGGTCGGCGAAAGCGACAAGGAGTTCGAGCTGATCATGCCGGACTACAGGTTGCGCAACGCCATGCTCGTCTATTCGCGCAACGTCGCCTTTGTCTCACTGCTGATATCGCTTTTCACCGCTATGCTGGTCTATGCCGCGATCGACCTGATCATGATCGGGCCGATCAGGACGATGACGCGCTCCATGCTGTCCTTCTCCGAGGCTCCCGACGACCCCTCACGCATCATCCATCCGGCCGATCGTGCCGACGAGATCGGTGTCGCCGAACGCGAACTGTCGCAGATGCAGGAGCGGCTGCAGAAGATGCTGTCCGAGCAGAAGCATCTGGCCGATCTCGGCCTTGCCGTGTCGAAGATCAATCACGACATGCGCAACATCCTGGCCTCGGCGCAGCTGATGTCGGACCGTTTGCGCCAGGTGAAGGATCCCACCGTGCAGTCCTTCGCGCCGAAGCTTCTGCGCGCGCTCGACCGCGCCGTCTCCTATTCGGAAGGCGTGCTGGCCTATGGCCGCACGCAGGAGCCCGCGCCTTCGCGTCGCAGGGTGCGGCTGCGCCAGTTGGTCGAGGACGTGCACGGCCTGCTCGACATTGGCGATGGCATCGAGTTCATCAACAGCGTCGAGCCGGCCTTCGAAGTGGATGCCGATTCCGACCAGCTCTTCCGCGTGCTCACCAATCTGTGCCGCAATTCCGTCCAGGCCATGGCGGCGGACAGCGAAAACGCGCTGGTCCGGCGGCTGGCCGTGTCCAGTGAACGCCTCGGCAGCGTCAGCCGCATCGTCGTCACCGACACCGGCCCGGGCTTGCCGCCGAAGGCGCGAGACAACCTGTTCGCGGCGTTCCGCGGCTCGGCCCGCAGCGGCGGCACCGGCCTCGGGCTGGCGATTGCCCATGAACTGATCCGTGCCCATGGCGGAACCGTGGAGCTTGTGGAAAGCATTGGCGGTCGCACGACATTCGCGGTCACCATCCCCGACCAGCCGGTCCGGCTCGATCAAGCCCGCAACGGGCTGCGCCGTCCGGCCTGATCAATCACTAAGGGCAATGTCACCCTGAGCCTTGATGTTGATGCCGGCTTCGTCGGCGGCGCCATCTGATAGAGTTGGCAAAACTTTTGCACAGCGGCTTGCTTTTCCGAAAATCAGTCGCTAGTGAACGCTTCATGTTCGTGGCCGGTCGTCAGGACCGGTTCGCGAGGCCATGTAAAGTATGGCCTGATGCGCGCCCGTAGCTCAGCTGGATAGAGCACCAGACTACGAATCTGGGGGTCAGGAGTTCGAATCTCTTCGGGCGCGCCATTCTTCCCCTTCAGGAAAACGACAGCTCATGGCTGACTTCGGTCCCCTGTCGATACTCAAGTCATCGTCGACCGGCCGGCGGTCGTGAACGCAGGAAATGCCGACCACGCTTTCCATGTAGCGAGACAAACGATGGCCTAGCGGCTCATGTCCGCCAATGCATCGCGCATCGACGAACTGGTGATGCCGAATATGCCTCCGTAGAGGACGTTCAAATCGATGATGACGAACATCACGCTGGCGACGGCCACGACCGAGATCGCAAGGACGATCGCGCTCACCATCCGCCGCGGAACCTGCAGCCCGAAGCTGAAGAACACCAGCACCAGCCAGAAGCTGACTATGCCGCTGTAGGAATTGCTGGCGGCACGCTCCGAATCCTCGATGACCGACCAGCGGCTCTCTTCAACCATGGTGAAATTCACTCGGCACCTGGCCGCCATGTTTATATGCGCGGTATCAACCGGCGCCATGGAGTCGATCGATGCGCCGATTTCGTTCATAACGGCCTTGAGGGATGCATCTTCACCACTGACGGCCATGTGACGGACATCCGGCATGCCTTCGACGACGGGCGCGGCCTCGTATGGCCACGTGCTCGCTATCACGGCGGCGGTATACTGGCGAAGACGTTGTCGTGTCGGATCCATCTCGGGACCGATGTTTCGAAGACACTCGTCCAGACGTGCCAGTTTGGCGGCATAGAGGGAGCGGTCGCGATTGGCGGCATCGAAAGCCGATTTCGCCGACGATAGTTGCAGGCTGAGGACCAGGGCGGTGAAGGTGACGAGCAGGCCCGTGCCCAGGCTGACCGCTTCCATGTTATCCTTGGAAAAGTGATCTTCGGGCAGCCATGCGCGCAGCATCATGCCACTGATCGCGCTTACGGCGAACAGCACCAGAAACCCGAGCCCGTAGAGTATTTCCATCACATGGACTGGCCGGTAGCTCGGCGATCGCGCCGCTTGATGTCCTGGCTTTGAAAAGTATCGCCCCCCGCCGATCTATTCAAGCACTGGCCTGGCACTGCCCTGACCCATAGGCCTGCGGACCCAGAGCAATGGCTGTTGCTGGCTTGTTCGGTGTGTCGGGCATGAATGCCCCGGAACCTTCTGGCGTGCCTTGCAGCGGCTGGGGGCCGCGCTGTCCATTCAACCGGAAACAGCGGCGAAAACGACTTTCTGGGACAGGCCGCCGCCGGGGCGGTTTTCCAGCACGATGGTTCCACCATACCGCTCGATGATTTCCTTGGCGATGGCAAGGCCGAGGCCCGCGCCCGGAACGGATTGCCGTCGGCCGGGATCGACGCGGAAAAACGGCTCGAACGCCTTGTTCAGCAGTTCCGCCGGGATACCGGGCCCGCTGTCGGCGATGGTGAGCACGGCCTGCCCGTCCGCTGCGCACAGAGAGAGCTCGCAGCCCTTGCCATGCGTGGCGGCGTTGACGATCAGGTTGCGCAGGGCCCGGCGCAGGCCAAGAGCGCCCGCCCGCACGAAGACCTGATCGAGATGCCGCATCGACACGGCATGGCCAAGCGAGGTCATCTCGGTTTCGAGATCGCGAACCACTCTTTCCAGATCCACAGGCTCGACCGCGTCCTGGTCCACCTCCTCGCGCACCAGCCGGATCGCGCTGTCGGCGATGCGGTCGAGTTCGTCGAGGTCATGAAGCCATTTGTCGCGCTCCTCCTCGAGGAATTCGGCGCGCAGGCGCATGCGCGTCATCGGCGTGCGCAAATCATGGCCGGCGGCCGCGACCAGGCGCATGCGGCTCTCCATGGCGGTCCGCAGCCTGGATGACAGCTGGTTCAGCGCATGCGCGGTCGCTTTTACTTCGGCCGAACCCACTTCCGGCACCGCCGCAAGCACGCCATCCGATCCGATCTTCGAGACGGCGGCCTCGAGCATTTCGAGAGGCCGGATGAGCACTGCGGTGAAATAGACCGAGACGGCAGTCGCGCCGGCGACGATCAGCGAGATCCAGCCGGCGAGAACCAGCCACTCACGCCCTGGCGGATTGATGTGGGGAACTTCCAGGATCGCCCAGCGATTGTCGGGCAGGCGCACCGATGCAAGCTGCCCGGGTTCATCCTCCTTGTCGGTGATAAAAGCCTGAAGGTCGAGACCCCGGCGGCGCAGTATGTCGTTGAGCATTCCCGTTTTCGGGCGGTCCACCTTGCCGCTTGCGGGATGGTCGCTCAGTTGTACCCGCAGAACGTCCGGGATCTGGTCGGGCGCGAGCCGCACCACGAGCTCCATCTGCTGGGCAACCCAGGGAACGGTCAATTCCGGCGGCGGTCCGCCCCCCCGGACGCTCAGCACAGCGACCGTCGCCAGGCCGACCACGCCGACGATCGAGGCGACCAGCAACAGGATGAGGCGCCGGCGCAGCGAATTCACGCCTGCGCCTCCACGGCTTCGACGCGCGCCGTAAGCTGGTAGCCGCCATTGCGCACGGTCTTGAAAAGCGGCCCGTCGCCGGCGTCCGAGAATTTGCGACGCAGCCGGCTCATCAGCACGTCGACCGAGCGTTCGAGCGGGTCGCGCTCGCGGCCTTGCGTCAGGTCGAGCAACTGGTCGCGCGACAACAGCCTGCCGGGCCGGTCGAGGAACACCTGCAGCAGATCGAACTCGGCGCCGGTGAGATCGACAAGCGCGCCTTGCGCATCCATCACCTTGCGGGTGTCGGGTTCCAGCCTGTAGCTGGCGAAGCGATAGATTCGCACGCGTGGTGGCGCGGGCGCGTCCTCCGGCGCCGAGCGCCGCAGTACCGCGCGTATGCGGGCGATGAGCTCGCGCGGATTGAAAGGCTTGCCGAGATAGTCGTCGGCTCCCAGCTCCAGGCCGATGATGCGGTCGACGTCCTCCTTCAGCGCGGTCAGCAGGATGACGGGGATATGCGGTTTGCGGTCACGCAGGCCGCGGCAGATGTCGAGCCCGGAACCGTCCGGAAGCATGACGTCGAGCACGATCAGGTCGAACTGGCTGGAGCCAAGCTTCTGCTCGCATTCGCGCCGGTCCGCCGCCACCGAGACGCGAAAGCCCTGGCCGTCGAGATAGCGTCCGAGAAGCGTCCTGATCTCGCGGTCGTCGTCGACGACGAGGATATGGGGTTGTGACTGCATCGCCCTGCTGTTCCGCCTTGCCTATGCTTGATTATAGGGAGAGCAGCGCCCGAGCGGCATGGAAATTTGCAACGCAATGTTTCCGGCCGGGCACGGGAAACATTCGGAAACAAATTGCCCTTTTGCGGAAACCTTCGGCAACACGCCGACGCGAAGCGGAAAAACTCCCTTCCTATTCTCCTGCCGTCCGAAGCATGGAGAAAGGAACAACATCATGCGAAGCAGACTTCTTGCGCTCGGCCTGTTTTCCGTCGCCGCCGTCCATCCGGTGCTGGCGGCACAGCCCGATCCCGGCGCGGGGCCGGGCGAGCCGCCATGCGCCATGGCGATACAGCATGGACCGGATCAGGGTCCGACGGGCTGGTTTGGCCAGAATGGGCCCGGCCCGCATGGGCCGATGCGGCACGGTCCGCAAGGTTTCGGACCTCAAGGCCCTGGGCCCCGCCGCATGGGACCGCCACCGGAGTTCATGCTCGCTGCCCGGCTGTCGGCGATGGAGACCCGCATCGGCATTCGCACCGAGCAACTGGATGCCTGGCGCGATTATACCAGCGCGCTGCAGGCGGTGCTTGCGCCGCCCCGGCCCGATCATGGTCCTGGCGGCCCCGGCGGCCCCGGCGGCCCCGGCGGCCCGAAGGACAAGGCCCCCGATGCGCCAGGCCCGGAAGCCAGGCGTGACCCCTTCGCCTTCCAGGAAAGGCTGGCTGACGACGTCACCGCCCGCGCGGTTTCGGCCGGCAAGCTGAAGGACGCGATCGCGGTGCTGCGCACCAAACTGACACCCGAACAGCTCGAAATCCTTGCTTCGGCGGATCGGCCCCATGGACCACCCCCCGGTCTGTTGGGCAACCCGCCGGATGACGCAGCCGGTCCCGAAGGTTTGCCAGATCATGGCAGCCAGCTCCCGCCTCCCCCACCCCGGGAAGGCGAGCAGCCCTGACCGGCTGCGCCGGCCGGCCCGTAGATCCCAACCATTCTCGGGCCGGCCGGCTCTTTTCGCGATGGCGGCCCGCCATCGACCGTTCAAACCACGCATGGAGCACGACATTGTGGGAAGCCATGATGATGCTGCGGCTTATCGCTTCGATCAGCCCAAGGTGGACGCTCGGCCATGCCGGATTGCCGCTGGCCGGACGCGGCCTGCCGCCGGCGCTGCCGGCCGGCACGCTGAAGGGCGCGATACGCCTGGACTTCGCAGCGTGGCGCCTGTCGCTGCCGCTTTCGCAGCCGCCCCGCGGACATCATGTCCGCAAGATCGCGTAAGGCTTGGCATGTCGCCGCGGATCGGGATATTGATGTCGCTGGGCATCGCGCCGGGAACTCGATCCTCGAGTACGCTCCGGTCGCGAAGAGGGAGCGCGACATGAGCCGCTTCGAAGCATTGCTCGGTGCCGCCCGCGGACGGGCGCGGGCTGTCGTAGCGACATCCGCCGCCGTGACCGGCGGGCTCATCACCTCGACCATGTTAAGCCTCGCGTCTGTTGGCCGGCACCCGGCTCCACTCCCGAAGCGGCCCGGTGCCGACAGCCACGCGACCGCAACTCCAGGGAAAGATCCAGCACATGCCCATCCATAGCCAGTCTCCGTTGTCGGCTAGACCATTCCGGCATGCGCCATGGGTCGCAATTCTGGGGGCCGCCCTTCTGCTGGCCGCCTGCTCGCAGGAGCAGAGCAAGACTCCCGCCGGGATGGGCGGTGTCGGCAAGCCCGAGGTCGGCGTCGTGACCTTGCATCCGCAATCGGTGGCGATCACTGCTGAATTGCCGGGGCGCACGACTGCTTCGCTGACCGCGGATGTGCGCCCGCAGGTCAACGGCATCATCCAGGCGCGCCTGTTCAAGGAAGGCAGCGAGGTGGTGGCTGGGCAGCCGCTCTATCTCATCAACCCCGCGAGCTACCAGGCGGCCTATGACAGCGCGGTGGCCTCCCAGCAGAAGGCGGAAGCCGCGGTACCCACCGCGCAGGCCAAGTTCGACCGCTATGCCGGTTTGCTGAAGCAGAACGTCGTCTCGAAACAGGATTATGACGATGCCGCCGCGACGCTCGCCCAGGCCAACGCGGATGTGGCGTCCGCCAAGGCCAGTGTCGAGACCGCGCGCATCAACCTGGACTACACCAAGATCACGGCGCCGATCGCCGGCCGCATCGACAAGTCCTCGCTGACGCCCGGGGCCCTCGTCACCGCCAACCAGGATACCTTGCTCACCACCATCCGCGCGCTCGACCCGATCAACGTCGATGTCACGCAATCAAGCACCAACCTGCTCAATCTGCGCCAGGCCATCACGGCGGGCCGGCTCAAGTTCAGCGGTCCCAATGTCAGCGTCAAGCTGAAGCTCGAGAACGGCACCATCTATTCGCAGACCGGCAAGCTGGAATTCGCCGGCGCCAATGTCGACCAGACCACCGGCACCTTCGCGCTGAGGGCGGAGTTTCCCAACCCGGATCGCCTGCTCCTGCCGGGCATGTATGTGCGTGCGCTGGTCGAGGAAGGCGTCGCCCAGAACAGCTTCCTGGTGCCGCAACGCGCCGTCAGCCGCAACACCAAGGGTGAGGCGACGGCCATGGTCCTAAACGCCCAGGGCAAGGTCGAAACCCGTGTCCTGACCGTGCGCAACACCGTCGGCAACAACTGGCTGGTGGATGCAGGCGTCGGCGACGGCGACCGCGTCATCGTCGAGGGCATGCAGCTGGTGCGCCCCGGCGGCGATGCGACGGGCGTCGAAGTGACGATCGACGAGACGACGGGCGAGGTCAAGGATCGCGCGCAGGGAACCTCGTCCGCATCCTCGCCCCCCAAGATGGCCAGCAACAGCCAGTCGACCGGGAACTGAGCCGATGTCAGCATTCTTCATCAACCGGCCGATCTTCGCCTGGGTGATCGCCATCGTGATCATGCTGGGCGGGCTCCTGGCGCTCACCACGCTGCCGATCTCGCAATACCCGCAGATCGCGCCCACCACGGTCAGCATCAACGCCACCTATCCGGGCGCCGACGCCCAGACCGTCGAGAATTCTGTGACCAAGGTCATCGAGCAAGGCATGACCGGCATCGACAATCTCGACTACATGACGGCGACGTCCACCTCGACCGGGGCGGCCTCGATCACCTTGACCTTCACCAGTGCCGCCGACCCCGACACCGCCCAGGTGCAGACGCAGAACAAGCTGCAGCTGGTGCAGTCGCAGCTGCCGCAGGTGGTGCAGAGCAACGGCATCACCGTCTCCAAATCCTCGACCGGCTTCCTGATGGTCATCGGCTTCGTCTCGAGCGACGGCAAGATGAACTCGACGGATCTCGCCGACTATATCGACTCCACCGTCAACGACACGCTGAAGCGGGTCGAGGGTGTCGGCTCGACGCAGCTTTTCGGTTCGGGCTATGCCATGCGCATCTGGCTCGACCCCGACAAGCTCGCCAAATACGCGCTCATGCCGAGCGACGTCGCCACCGCGATCCAGGCGCAGAACACGCAGGTCTCGGCCGGCCAGCTTGGCGGCCTCCCGGCACGCAAGGGCCAGCAGCTCAACGCAACGGTGACGGCCAAGAGCCGGTTGCAGACCGCCGAGCAGTTCCGCAACATCATCCTGAAAAGCACCACGGATGGCTCGCTCGTTCGCCTCAACGACGTCGCCACCGTAGAGCTCGGCGCCGAAAGTTATACGACGCAGGCCCACTACAACGGCAAGCCGGCGGCGGGCGTCGCCATCAACCTGGCGACGGGCGCCAACGCCATCAGCACCGCCGAGGCGGTGCGCTCGACCATCAACCGCCTGAGCTCGACCTTCCCGCAAGGTGTCGAGGTCGTCTATCCCTACGACACCTCGCCCTTCGTGCGCCTGTCGATCGAGGAGGTCGTCAAGACACTGGCCGAGGCGATCGTGCTGGTGTTCCTGGTGATGTTCATTTTCCTGCAGAACCTGCGGGCGACGATCATCCCGACCATCGCGGTGCCGGTGGTGCTGCTCGGCACCTTCGGCGTGCTGTCCCTGTTCGGCTATTCGGTCAACACGCTGACCATGTTCGCCATGGTGCTCGCCATCGGCCTGCTCGTCGATGACGCCATCGTCGTGGTCGAGAACGTCGAACGCGTGATGCAGGAGGAAGATCTGTCGCCGAAGGAGGCGACGCGGAAATCGATGAATGAGATCACCGGCGCGCTGATCGGTATCGCCACCGTGCTGTCGGCCGTCTTCGTGCCGATGGCGTTCTTCGGCGGCTCCACGGGCATCATCTACCGGCAGTTCTCCGTGACCATCGTCTCGGCGATGGTGCTGTCCGTGCTGGTCGCGCTGGTGCTGACGCCGGCACTCTGCGCCACGATCCTGCGGCGGCCCAAGGATCATGCGACCCAGACCGGTCCGTTCGGCTGGTTCAACCGGGTCTTCGATCGCGGAACCACTGCCTATCGCGACGGCTCGCACGGCATCATCAACCGGTCCTGGCGCTTCCTCGTCGTCTTCCTCGCCATCGTCGTCGCCATGGGCTGGATGTTTGCCCGGCTGCCAAGCTCGTTCCTGCCCGAAGAAGATCAGGGCATTCTGATCACCAGCGTGCAGCTGCCGGTCGGTGCGACGCAGGACCGTACCGAGCGCGTGCTGGCCGAGGTCACGGATCACTATCTGAACGAAGAAAAGGACGCGGTCGATGGTGTGTTCACCGCCTCCGGCTTCGGCTTCGGCGGCGCCGGGCAGAATGTCGGCATCGGTTTCGTGCGGCTGAAGGATTTCAGCCTGCGCACATCGCCGGCTTCCGCCGCACGAGCGATCGCCGGCCGCGCGATGGGCGCCTTCTCCAAGATCAGGGATGCGCAGGTCTTCGCGCTTGCTCCTCCCGCCATCCAGGGCTTCGGCAACACCAACGGCTTCGATTTCTACCTGCAAGACGTCAACGGCGCCGGCCATGACGCATTGATTCAGACAAGAAACCAGCTTCTGGGTCTTGCCGCGCAGAGCAAGCTGCTTGCCAACACCCGACCCAACGGCCAGGAGGACCAGCCGCAATTCTCGGTCGACATCGACCAGGAAAAAGCCAGCGCGCTGGGCGTCAGCCTCTCCGACATCAACAACACGCTCTCGACCGCATGGGGCAGCAACTACGTCAACGACTTCATCGATCGCGGTCGGGTCAAGCCCGTCTACCTGCAATCGGATGCCGACTTCCGCATGCAACCGGAAGACCTCGACAAATGGCAGGTCCGCAACGCCAGCGGCACCATGGTGCCGTTCTCGGCCTTCGCCTCCAGCCACTGGACATTCGGCTCGCCCAGGCTTGAACGCTACAATGGGTCGGCGGCGGTCGAAATCCAGGGCGCGGCGGCGGCCGGCGTGAGCTCCGGTGCCGCTATGGACGAGATCGACAAGCTCGTCGCGCAACTGCCGGCCGGATATTCCCACGAATGGACGGGGCTATCGCACCAGGAGCGGCTGTCCGGCAATCAGGCAACGTCGCTGTACGCGATTTCGGCCCTTGTCGTGTTCCTGTGCCTGGCCGCGCTCTATGAGAGCTGGTCGATCCCGTTCGCGGTCATGCTGTCGGTGCCGATCGGCATCTTCGGCGCGCTGGCGGCGGCAACACTGTTCGGCCAGACCAACGACGTCTATTTCAAGGTCGGCCTGCTGACCACGATCGGTCTGGCGGCCAAGAACGCCATCCTCATCGTCGAGTTCGCCATCGAGCGGCAGGCGGCCGGGATGGGGCTCGTCGAAGCGACGCTGGAAGCGGCGCGGCAGCGATTGCGGCCGATCCTCATGACGTCCCTGGCCTTCATCCTCGGCGTGACACCTCTGGCGATCGCCAGCGGCGCCGGCTCCGGTGCGCAGAACTCCGTCGGCATCGGCGTCATGGGCGGCATGATCGCGGCGACGGTGATCGGCGTGTTCCTGGTGCCGCTGCTGTTCGTCACGGTGCGCCGCATCTTCAAGGGCAGGGCGGTCAAGCTGGATACAGGGCCCGAGACCGGGCCAGGGACCGGCCAGGACACGGGCGAGACGGCGGCACCAGCCAACCAGTAACAAGGGTTTTCACATGACAGGTCTAGAACGTGGCTCGGTGGCCGCGAGGCGGCTCCTTGCGCCCATGCTCACCGCTGTTCTTCTCGCGGGATGCGTCGTCGGTCCGGATTACCGGACGCCGATCCTGCCGATGCCGGCAAACTGGAGCGGCCAGAAGCCGACGAAAACCGTACGCCCGGCGCAACTGGCGCAGTGGTGGCAGCGGCTGCGCGATCCCGAGCTGAACACGCTCGTAGAGGAAGCCGTTGCCGGCAATCTTGACGTCGCCACCGCCAAGGCCAAGATCCGCGAGGCGCGCGCCAGCTATCGCCAGAGCGTCGGCACATTGCTGCCCTCGGTGGACGGCTCGGGATCGGTTACCCGCAACAAATCGGCCACGACGACGTCCGGCAGCAATGCCATCTACAGCGAATACCAGGCCGGCTTCGACGCCAGCTGGGAGCTCGATCTGTTCGGCGCCAACCGCAGGGGCGTCGAAGCCGCCCGCTATGGACTGGATGCCTCCGAGGAGGAACTGCGCTCGACCTTGCTGACGATGGTTGGCGACGTGGCATCCTACTATACCCAGGCGCGCGGCTACCAGGCGCGCATCGCGCTCGCCCGGCGCTCGGCCGCGTCGCAGCGGCAGACCGCCGAACTGACCCGGCAGATGGCGTTGGCGGGCACGGCAACCGCCGCCGATGTCGCCAAGGCGATGGGGCAGGCCAGCAGCACCGAAGCCACGGTTCCGACGCTGGAAGCAAGCTATGCCGAGGCCGTGCATAGGTTGTCGGTGCTGACCGGCCGGCCGCCGGCCGCACTCAGCGAGCGGCTGAAGCGTGGCGCGCCGATCCCGGCGCCACGTCTGCCGATGCCGACGGGAATTCCCGCCGACATCCTGCTTTCGCGTCCCGACGTGCGCCTGGCGGAGCGCCAGTACGCGCAATATACGGCCAAGGTCGGCCAGGCCGATGCGGCCCGCTATCCCTCGGTCAGCCTGACGGGAAACATCAGCACGGCGGCGCTGAATCTTGGCGACCTCGGCAAGAACTCATCGATCGGCTGGTCCTTCGGGCCGACGCTCAGCGTGCCGGTGTTCAATGCAGGTCAGTTGCAGGCGGCCGTCGATGTCGCCAAGGCGCAACGCGATCAATACTTCATCGCATACCGGTCTTCGGTGCTGACGGCGCTCGAGGATGTTGAGAACGCTCTCGTTTCGCTGTCGCAGGAGCGCATCAGGGTCGGCAAGCTTGCCTCCTCCGCGAAATCCTATGGCGAGGCGGCTCGCCTTGAAACCACGCTGTTCAAGGCCGGCGAGGCAAGCCTTCTTGATGTGCTCGACGCCCAGCGGTCGCTCTACACGGCCGAGGACAACTTGCTGCAAAGCCGCGTCCTGGTCGCAACGCAATACATCGCACTCAACAAGGCGCTGGGCGGCGGCTGGGACGGCACCGTCGATAGCGCGAAGCCAGAGATCGTCGACGTCAAGACCGGTCCGCGACTGGCCTCCAACGTGCCGGCGCCGTGAACGGCTGGCACTGGCAAGGCGGCCCTTTCCCTCCGGCCTAACCCGCCTGGACAAATGCCATGACGACCACGCGCGGGGCAACGCAGTAGGCAAGCTTCGTCCTGCGTCCCGTCGTCGTCGTGGCGAACCCCGCGTTCAGGTCGACGCCGATATTCTCATAGCCCAGGATCTGGCGATCGAGCGGATAGACAGCCTTGTAGACCGCTTCCTTGGCTGAAAACAGGATGCGGCCGGCAAGATGCCGGTCTGCCGCGCCAGTCACATCGGCATGGGTAGCGACGAGCGCAAGAATGTCATCCGGGAGGGGCTGCGCGGGCTCGACGTCGATGCCGAGGGAACTGGTATCGGAAACAGACGCGAGCGCCGCCACCGCCATTTCATCGTCATGCGCGAGCGAACCCGTCATCCCGTCTGGCCAGGCCGGTGCGCCGGATGGCAAGCGCGCGATCGCGACATCGTGCAAGCCAAGATCCGCCAGCAGTCCGTGGGCGATCCATCTTGCGGCGCCGCTGGCGCGGCGCATGGCCGGTTGCCGCGCCGGCATGGAACGCGCCTCCTCCGGCAGCAGATGGGCTTCATCCCCTTCGCGGATCAGCCGGCATCCGACCCGCACGCCGCTTGGCGCGATCGCGGTCATCGCCCGCAGCAGGGCCGTTTCCACGGGCGAACCTGCAGCGGAGGCGGGCAGCAAGGTCAACGGCCGGCCACCGGCAGCATGGCGATCATTTCGCCATCTTCGTCGAGCCCCTGCTCCACGAAGCCGGCGGAGCGATAGAGATGTCGTGCAGCCTCATTCTCGGGCTCATAGCAGATCGATATCCCAGTGACATGGCCGAGGTCCCTGATCTCGTCGAGCGACGCGCGCAACGCTGCCTTGCCATAACCTTTGCCCTGGTGCGCGCGGTCGATCATGAAGCGGTAGATCCGCGCCTCGTCCTCCGACGCGTCATACATCAGGAATCCGACGACCTGGCCGTCAGCCATCACGACGCGTGGTCGCGCGTCCTTGTCGGCCTTGGCCTCTTGCAGCGAGTCGGCGTTGCTGGCGACGAAATTCTTCTGCTCCGGAGCAAGCTCCAGAGCCGTGACCAGGGCACTGTTGGCCTTGGTCACGGAAACGAGACTGACTTCAGCCGGTTTCAAGCCGGGGTTCCGGAACCGCCATTCGTGACCGGCGTGACGAACCGGTGCAGCTTGGCCGGGTTGCCGCGCCATATGGAATAGGGCTCCAGCTCCTCGCCCTTCATGACGAATGAATCGGTATCGGCCACCGAGCCTTCGCCCATCACGACACCATAGTGGATGAAGGCGGATGGTCCGAGCGTGCAGCGATCGCCGATGCGGATGAAGTCGGACTTGAACGCGCCCTCTTCGAGCGAATGGGCCTGGATGACGCATCCTTCGTTGAGCGTGACGTCATCGCCGATCTCGACCAGGGACCGTTCCGTCAGGTTGCTGCCGCCGTCATAGACCCTCTTGCCCACCTTGACGCCCAGCAGGCGCATGATGATCGGGCGGAACGGCGTGCCGCCGAACAGCCGTGTGATCGGCGAATCCGAAAGCTTCCAGTGACGTTCGTGGCGCCAGAATTTGACGTCATAGATCGTCGTCATCTGCGGTTTCAGCTTGCCAAAACCAAGGCTGGCCCGTTCGATCAGGATGTAGAAGGGAATGCTGATAGCCGAGGTCAGCAACACGGCGACGAACAGCGCCACCTCCGCCCAGTCGGTATAATAGTTGAGCGCACGATCCCAGATCACCAGCGTGGCGAACAGCGTGATCCACTGAACCGCCACGAAGAGAAGCACCGTCACGGCGTTGTAGAGGTTCTTGCGGACGATGCGCCGACGCCGCTCCTCCTCGCTTATGCCTGCGATCAGCTCCTTGTCGCGGTTGACCATGCGCGGGATTTCAAAGGAGGGCGACCCCAGCAGGCCGACATTCTCGCGCACCGGCCCGTCGATCGGCACCATCACCTTGGTGCCGAGCAGGCAGTTGTCGCCGGTGCGGCCGTCCGGGGGATAGTAGATGTTGTTGCCGAGATAGTTGCGCTCGCCGATCCGGGTCCGCTCCAGCCGGAACGCGGTCGCGGACTTGTGCATGTTGATCATGAAAAGACCGTCCGACACCATGGTCTGGCTGCCGATGTCGCACAGCAGCGGATTTTCATGCTGCTGGTTGCTGCCGAAATTGGAGCCGGTCTGCACCACCTCGTTCAGGTTCCAGCCGATCGCGCGCATGTAATGCACGATCGCCGAGCTGTCGCCGAACAGGAGGTTGAGGACGCGCGAATTGCTGGAGAATTCCGCGACGGTCTGCAGCCAGTAGCGGAAGCCGTAGAGCGTATAGGTCCGGCCCGGCTTCAGAAGCAGGCTCACCAGCCTCGGTACCAGCGTCGCCGCGAGGAAGGCGAGCGCGATATAGCCGAAGAGCGTGACCACGGTGCCGATCGCGACGATGCCGATCGTTTCTTGGTAATCGTCGCTGACATTCTGCCAATAGCTGTGGAACAGCAGCGGCAGCGGAGTGACGAGGGTAAACAACACCACCAGTTGCGCTGTCTCGTAGAGCACGCGCCGCACATGGGACGGATTGACGTTGCGGATCTTGCAGTAGTCGGCCGTGGTCGGCACCGGCGGCGATCCATGCCAATGCTCGCCGTCCGGAATGCTTTGCCCGCGCTGCAGCGAGGATGAATGGCCGAGCTGCGCGTTGTCGCCGATCCTGGTGTCGATATCGATCGTGCAGCCCACGCCCACGAAGGCGCCGCGGCCGATGGCGATCGGCCCGGTATGGATATAGCCGGACTGGGCGCGGTAGCCGAGGATCATTGATTCCTTGCGCAGGATCGTGTTGTCGCCAATCGAAATCAAATCCGTGCAGACCGGCACGGAGCGGGATTCGATGACGGCGTTGCGCCCGAGCCTGGTGCCCAGAAGCTGCAGGTAGATGCTGTAGAGCGGGCTGCCGCGAAACAGGACGACGGGCGCCGTGCGGATCAGTGTCTTGACCACCCAGAAGCGATAGTAGCGCAGGCCCCAGATGGGAAAGGTTTCCGCCTTCCAGCGGCCCACGAGCACCCATTTGGCAAGGACGGCAAAGCCCGTCATGCCGAAGAACACGCCAGCCGAGAGCAGCACGCAGCGCAGGTAGAGTTTCAGCGGCTCGTCGAGCGCGTCATAGACCCAGTTGAGGCCGTAGTTCAGCGACCACAATCCAAGGTAGCTGTAGAGCCCGTAGAACGCCAGCTGCGCCATTCCGCAGGTCCAGTAGACGAGGTTCGATGTCTGGTGGGTCAGGACCGGTTCATTGGTGGCCGTCGTCATCTCTTCCGGCACGCATAGATGCTTCGCCAGGCGCGCCACCGTCGGATAGAGGTAGATGTCGCGCATCGACGTCGTCGCCCATTCCTTCCTGGTGCGCACGCGCGCGCAGAAATGGGCCATGAGCAGCGAATTGGCGCCAAGATCGTCGAAGAAATTGTCCTCGACGGACACTTCGTCGAACTTCAGCACGTCGGCCAGCGCCTCGGCCAGGAAGCGTTCGTCGTCATTGCCGGGCGGCACCATCGTGCGGTCGCCCGAAAGCCGCAGGCTTGTCGGCTTCGGCAATTGGCGAAGGTCCACCTTGTTGGATACCGTCATCGGGATTGCCGGCAGTTCCTCCAGATAGGAGGGCACCATGTAGTCCGGCAGGCGCCGCTTCATCGTCTGGGCGATGTCGGAGCGCGAGATCGCCGGCACACCCGCCTTGGGTGCATAGTAGGCGACCAGTTCGACGCGGCCGGGCTCGATCTCCCAGGTGGTGACGGCGGCCTGCGCGATGTCGGGCTGGTCAAGCAGCACCGCCTCGATCTCGCCGAGTTCGATGCGGTAGCCGCGGATCTTCACCTGCGTGTCGATGCGCCCGTTATATTCGATCTCGCCATTGTCGTTGATGCGGCCAAGGTCGCCCGTCCGGTAGATGCGCTTCGAGGGATTGTTCGGGAGGTCGAGGAAATCGACAATGAACTTCTGTTCGGTCAGGTCCGGCCGGTTGAGATAGCCCACGGCAAGCCCGATGCCGGCAATGCCGATCTCGCCCAGTTCACCTGGCGCGGCCAGTTCCGACACCGAGGTGTCGAGAATGACGATCGAGTAGGTCGGCAACGGAGCGCCGATCGTGACGGCGCTGTCGGGCGTCAGTACGCCCATCGTCGCCGTGACAGTGGCCTCGGTCGGGCCATAGGTGTTGAGGATCTGCCGGCCAGGCTTCGACCAGCGCACGACCAGATTGTGCGGGCAGGCTTCGCCGCCCACCAGCAAGGTGCGCAGGCTGGGCACGTCGCTCGTCATCGACGACAGAAGCGTCGGGCTGCAGGCCATGCAGGTGATGTCATGGTGACGCAGGAAATCGGCGAGTTCTTCGCCCACCAGAGGCAGCTGGCCAGGCGCCGGCACGACGGTCGCGCCGGCGACGAAGGGCACCCAGATCTCCTCGGCCGAAAAGTCGAAGGCGATGGTCATGCCCTGATAGACGCGATCGCCCGGCCGGTAGCCATAGGAGGCGGCGGCAACCCGCACGAAATTGACGAAGCTCTGGTGCTTGATGACGACGCCCTTGGGCCGGCCGGTCGTCCCCGACGTGTAGAGGATGTAGCAGGTGTCGTCGCCGGGCAGCTTGTGTGGCTTCAGCGGCGCGTCGGACTGCGCGCTGATCTCGGAAGCGGCGCTGTCGATCAGCACATGGGGTACGGGCAGTTGATCGGCTCGCGACGCATAAGCTGCGATGGTGATGATCAATCCCACGCTGGCGTCTTCAATGATCAGCGTCATGCGCTCTTGCGGGAAGGCGGTGGCGAGCGGAACGAAAGCCGCGCCCGCCTTCATCACCGCAAGCACCGCGATATAGGTTTCGGCCGACCGGTCGAGAATGAGCCCGACACGGTGGCCCGGCCGCACGCCGCGCTTGATCAGCAGGCGGGCGAACTGGTTTGCACGCCTGTTCATCTCCTGATAGGTCCAGACACGCCCGTCGGAGATCACCGCCGGCAATGAAGCAAAGGTCGTGGCCAGTTGCTCGAAGACCTTGTCGAGCCGCTCATCGGGCTTTCCTTCGCCGGCAAAGTCGGCGCCGGTCAGAATCTGGGGGTGTGCGGACATGCCGGGAGCAGCGATGATCCCTGCCGTGGCATCCGAGCCGGTTTTTGCATCGGGCTGGCCGCCTGAAATTGACGCCGTGCCCCGGCCGAGTTCGACCCCATCAACATTATGGTCCATTTTCATACTTTCCAGTCATAAGCCGAATATCGTCCGGCATATGTTTCACGCGGAGCGTTGTGCCGCTTGTCCCAGCAAGCATTGTCTATCGGCTGACTTTGCCCAGCTGCATTTGATCTCTCCTTCATGGCGCCCCGCCTGGAAGAAGAGTTCGCAATTCTAAGCGGCAACTGTCGGTACACCCCCGACTCTCGCCCATCTTAGGGGGCCGATATCACATAAAACGATGATCGGGAACGCGATGGCCTGTCCGAAAACAGTATTCTATGGCCGATTCTTGACCAACTGAGACATTTCTGGCGCGTCCTCGCCGCTGGCGGGTGGCGCGAAGGCTCTCAAGACGCGGAATGGGCCGGGCTGGGTTGGCCGGGCGTGGGAAGGAGCGAGCCGGGCGAAAGGTGAACCGCTGCCTTGCGCCGGTCAATGTTTCAGGCGTCGTGTCGGCCCCACATCCGCATCGCCGGCATTTTCCGCCTGCCTAGGGCAGTATGTTTTCCTGACCATCGACGATCATGCGAAGCGGCGTCGCGATGCCCGGCGTGCAGGCGAAAACGGCCAGGGCGTGTTGTCCGTCGCCGACAAGCGGAAAACCGGTCGTGCCGCCGCCGGCCTCTTCCACCAGCAGCAACCCCGCCAGCACATCCCAGGCGAACAGATGGGCTTCGACATAGGCGTCGACACGCCCCGAGGCGACCTGCGCGAGACCTCGCGCGGCCGATCCGAACTGCATGAATTCGCAGCCAGCATCCAGGAGCCGATCGAGCAGGGCCAGATAATCCGCCAGCGGTGCCTTGCGCGAATAGCCGGCTTCCACGGCCGCGCGCCGGATGTCCTGAGTCGCGCTGACATGCATCGGCATGCCATTGCAGAAGGCGCCGTGGCCGCGCCGTGCCGTGAACATCTCATCCGCCACCGGATCGTACACGATGCCGATCTCGGTGGTGCCGCCAACGCTGAAGGCGATCGAAATCGCGAAGCTTGCAATGCCGCGCGCGAAATTTCCGGTGCCGTCGATAGGGTCGACCACCCAGGTAGCTTGCGCGATTATCCCTCCCGATTCCTCCGTGAGGATGCCGTCATCGGGGTAATGCTCCCCGATCGAATGGCGGATCAGGGCATCGACCTCATGGTCGGCAATGGTGACAACGTCCTGCGGGCCTTTCTCGATCGTCCGCAAATCCCCACCCTTGCGAAAATGGTGCATGGCGACAGCGCCCGCCTGCCTGGCCAACGCAACAGCGAAGTCGAAACGCTGCGCAAGGTCGATCTTATTCGAGGGCATTAGGTGCTGTTCTCCGCTTGGTTCAATCAGGCCTTGGCCGGCCATGTGGCCGCTGCCGGCAAGCCGCCAAGCGCCACCGAGATTCGGTCCGCGTGCTCTATCAGCACGCGGGTCAGCGGCGGCAAGGCGTGGTCCGGCAGCAATTGCTTGAGCGTGGTGACGCTGATCGCGCCGATGGCCGCGCCGTCATGGCCGAAGATCGCCGCGGCGACGCAGACGACGCCCGCATGGTCTTCCTCGTCATCGAGCGCATAGTGGCGGGAGACCACCATATCGAGGGCTGATGTCAGCGCTGGTATCGTGCTGAGCGTCTTGGGCGTTCGGGCCGGATAGCCTGTGCGCTCAAGGATGTCGATCGCCTGCTGGCGAGGCATTGCCGCGAGAAAGATCTTGCCGACCGCCGAACAATGCGGCCGCTCGCGCCGCCCAAGCGCGGCATCGAAGCGAATGGCGTCGGGCGCATCGGCCCGGCCGACGACGACGGCCGCGTCCTCGTCCCATATCGCCACGCGCGAGGTGATGCCGGTCGCCTGGGTCAACTGGCGCAGGACCGGCATCGCGACTTCGGCGACACCTGTGCCGGCTGCGGCAAGATCGCCAAGCCGAACCAGTGCAAGACCGAGTCGGTAGCGCTTGCCCATGCCTTCGCCGGTGTCGGAGACAACGCCCGCCGCCTTCAGGCTGAGCAGGATCGCGTAGGCGGCCGCCTTGGTGATTCCGGCCGCCAGGGCCAGGTCGGTCAAGCGGGCGCCGTCTTTTCCGGAGCTTGCGATCTTCTCGATGATGTCGAGCGCGCGGCCGACACTTTGCACCCGGTATCGGTCTCCACTCATCGAACAATCCTGTCGGGCGTCATCAAACAGACATGCGTCTCATGCATTAATAGTAAACAGTATTTAGTATTACTAAACAATAGCGCAATCCATCATTTTTGACCGGCGCCCTGCCGGACCTGAAAACCACGGAACAGATCATGCAATTGACAATCCTGGCATCGCGGATGGGCTATTGCGCTGCCGATCAAAGCCATTTCGATGATCGCTATGACGGCAACGGCACCGCCCGTGCGGTTGCATGATGCCACGCCGCCTGAATCGTCATTGGTTTGCCTGGCTCGGCCTGGCGCCGTTCCTGGCTTTTGTGATTGCTTTCGAGATCCTGCCGGTCCTGGCCCTGCTGCGATCCAGCCTGACCGGGGAGGGCGGCCCGACGCTGGACAATTTTGGCCGTGCGCTGACGCCAACGACGCTGGCGGCTTTCGCCAACAGCCTGAAACTGGCCGTCGCAACGGCATTGGGCGGCACCCTCCTTGGTTCGGTGGTGGCCTACGCCATCGTCACCTCCCGCAGCCCGGCGATGCGCCATGCCATGACGGCGCTCGCCAATGTCGCCGCCAATTTCGGCGGCGCACCGCTCGCCTTCGCTTTCGTCATCACGCTGGGCTCGACCGGTTTCGTCACGCTCCTGCTGGGTTATCTCGGAGTCCAGCTCTATCCGGATTTCCGCATCTACTCGATCACTGGGCTTGGCATCGCCTACCTCTACTTCCAGACCCCGCTCGCCATCCTGCTGGTGATGCCGGCGCTGCTCGGCCTGCGGCCGGAATGGCGGGAGGCCGCCGAAATCCTAGGTGCAACGACATCGCAATATTGGATGCGCATCGCCCTGCCGATCCTGGCGCCGGCGATATCGGCAAGCTTCTTCCTGCTGTTTGCCAATGCTTTTGGCGCCTACGCGACCGCGTGGACGCTGACCGGGTCCGACGTCAACCTCATACCCGTGCAGATCGCCGCCCTGGTGCGCGGAGAGGTCGTGCTTGATCCGGCGCTCGCGGATGCGCTCGCCATTCTCTCTTTGCTGGTGATGGCCGCCTGCCTGCTCGCCTACCAGTATTTCGCGCGCCGCGTGAGGCGCACGGCATGACCGCTGGATCCCTCACATGGCGCGCGCCGGTCATCGGCGTCTTCGTCGCCTTCATGACCGTTCCGGTGACTGCCACCGCGTTGTTTTCCGTGGCGACGCGCTGGGACCGAACCCTGTGGCCGGAGGGCCTGACGCTGAACTGGTGGGTCAAGGTCGCATCGCGGTCCGCCTTCACCGACACGCTGCTGAACTCGTTCTGGGTCGCCATCATTTCAGTGCTGGTTTCGCTGATCATCGTGGTGCCGGCGGCCTATCTGGCACACACAAGGCTACCGCGCGCCAAGCCGTGGCTCGAATTTCTGTCGATCGTTCCGTTTTCGCTGCCGGGGGTCGTGCTGGCGCTCGGCCTGATCCGGCTCTATTCGAAACTGCCGTTGCCGCTCATCAACACGCCCAACATCCTGATCGCGGCCTATGTGATCGTCACATTGCCGTTCATGTACCGCGCCGTCATCAACACGCTGGAGAGCGTGGACACGCGCCTCCTTGTCGAGGCCGCGCAAAGCCTTGGCGCTAATCCCCTGCAGGTCCTCGCCTGGGTCATCGTGCCCAACATCGCCTCCGGTATCGTCAATGGCAGCCTTTTGGTGCTGTCGGCGGTGTTTTCGGAGTTCGTCCTGGCCAATCTGCTGATCGGCACGCGGCTGAAGACCTTTCCGATCTATCTCGTCGAATTCACGCGTTCCGATGCCCGGCAGGCCAGCGCGTTGGCGCTGATGAGCTTCGTGATCGCCTGGATCATTTCGCTCGCCATCCTGTGGACGGCCGGGCGGCCAGCCAAGCGGCGACAAGCCGATAGCCCAGTCCGAGGACGTTAGCGCGGAACCTGCATCCCAGACATGCCGTCGCGAGCGGGCGTGAAGGCAGATCGAGATCGACCCGCATTTGGAGAAACGAAAATGAACAAGAGACTGTTAGCCGTGCTTCTTGGCGCCAGCGCCTTTGCGTTTCAGGCGTTGCCGGCAATGGCCCAGGACACGCTCGCGGCAGCCAAGGCCGAGGGCCAATATGTCAGCTACGGCATGTCGGATGACTGGGTCAATCTCGGCGCCATCTTCGGCGAGATCGAGAGCAAGTTCGGCCTCAAGCATGTCGACACCGACATGACATCGGCCGAACAGATCACCCATCTCGTGGCGGAAAAGGACGCGCCGGTGATGGACATCGCCGATATCGGCTATGATTTCACCGGGCGTCTGCTCGAGAACGGTCTTGCCGCCAGCTACAAGAATGCGTCCTGGGACAGCATCAAGCCGCAGTACAAGGATGCCGACGGCCGCTGGGCCTCGTCCTACTGGGGCGCCATTGCTTTCCTCGTCAACACCGACAAGGTCAAGGTCGCGCCGCGGACCTGGAACGACCTGCTGAAGCCCGACTACAAGGACATGGTCTGCAGCCGCGATCCGCGCATCTCCAGCTACGCCACCGCGTCGGTGCTGGCCGCGGCCTACGCGAATGGCGGCGGCGAGGACAATGTGCAGCCGGGCCTCGACTGGTTCAAGCAATTGCGCGATAGCGGCAATCTGCGTAACGGCGTGGTGCTGAACGTGGCTTCGGTCCAGAAGGGCGAATGCCCGATCTCGCTGGTCTACGATTTCGATGGCTTCGCCAAGCGCGACGCCACCGGCCTGCCGCTTCAGGTGATCATCCCGGCCGACGGCACCGTCGGCATGCTGTTTGCCCAGTATATCAGCACCGCGGCGCCGCACCCCAATGCAGCCAAGGTCGCCATCGACTTCCTGTTCTCGGACGAGGGGCAGCAACTGCTGGCCGAGGGCTATGCGCATCCGACCCGCGATGTCGCATTGCCCGACGCGGTGAAGGCCAAGATCTTGCCGGCAAGCGCCTATGAGAAGGTTCGCTTCCCCACCAACCTCGCCAGCTTCTCCGGCGCGATCAAGAACATCGCCGAAGGCTGGGACAAGGTCGTCAAGTAAGCATTGCTGGTCGATGCCGTCACCCGTGCGCCTTGACTGCACGGGTGCCGGCACCCGAACGCCGGAGGGTGGTAATTTGCCGGCTATGCAGCCGAGGGCGGCTCGGTCGGCGTCGAGACCTTGCTGGCAATCCAGTCATAGAACCGGTTGGCGAGCGGATGTTCGAGCTTGCCCTCGGGCATCACGAAATAATAGCTGTTCTCGGTCGTCATCGGCAGGTCGAAAACCACCTGCAACTGGCCCTCGTCGAGTTCCGTCTCGATCAGATAGCGCGGCAGAAGCGCGAAGCCCAGTCCTGCCGCGGCAGCCTCGATGACCATGGTGAACTGGTCGAAGCGGTGACCGTGATAGGCGCCGCCGCCATCCATGCCGGTCGACTGGAACCAGTTGACCCAGGCCTTTGGCCGCGTTGCAAGATGCAACAGGGGACCAGCCGCGAGGTCGGCCGGGCTCTCGACCGAACGGCCGGCCAGGAAGCCGGGACTTGCCACCGGCAGGATAATCTCCCGGCAGATGTATCGGCAGCGCGCATTGGCCCAGACGGGCTTGCCGTAGTGGATGGCGGCATCGAAGGCCTGTTCTTCGAGGTCGAACGGCGCCGAGCGTGACGCCATGTTGACGAGCACGCCCGGGTTATCAGCGAGGAAGTCCGGCAGTCGCGGCACCAGCCAGCGGCTGCCGAAGGTCGGCAAGGTCGCAAGGCTGAGCGACGTCGCCTGCGACCCGGTCATGGCGCGCAGCATGGTCTCCTCCGTGTCGGTCAGCAGCCTGCGCACCTCCGGCAGGAATCGCTGCCCGGCACCAGACAGCACCACACGCTGGCGCACGCGCTCGAACAGAAGCACGCCGAGCTGCGCCTCCAACTCCTTGATCTGGCGGCTCACGGCGCTCTGCGTCAGGCTGAGCTCGCCGGCTGCCTGCGTGAAACTGCCGTGGCGCGCCGCGCATTCGAAGGCTTGCAGCTTCTCGATGTCGGGGATCAGTCGTCTGTTGGAGATCATTCCATTCTCGCATCAACCCAGTCTAATTTATCGCAATAGGGTGGATAAGAAAATCGCTATGATCACCCCGTGGAATGATCATAGCGAGAGATGCGCCCATGACCGCAGCCCAGTTCATGTCGTCGGACGATATCCGCGCCGCCTTCTCGGCGGCCATGTCGGCCATGTACCGCGCCGAGGTGCCGGCCTATGGCACGCTGCTGTCGCTGGTGGCCGAGGTCAATGCCCGTACGCTGGCGAAAAACCCATCGCTGCGCGCCAGCCTTGCGGCGACCGGCACGCTCGACCGCGTCTCGGAGGAGCGCCATGGCGCCATCCGTCTTGGCACTGACGCAGAGCTTGCGATGATGCGCAGGGTTTTTGCCGTGATGGGCATGGTTCCCGTCGGTTACTATGACCTGAGCGAGGCCGGCGTTCCCGTCCATTCGACCGCTTTTCGTCCTGTAGGCGACGCGGCATTGCGGCAAAACCCCTTCCGCGTGTTCACCTCGCTGCTGCGGCTCGACCTGATCGAGGACGCAGCGCTGCGCGAGGAGGCACGAGAGACACTGGCAACGCGGCGCATCTTTTCGGATGCGGTCATCGCGCTGGTGGAAAAGGCGGAAGCCGAGGGCGGCCTGGATGCTGACGATGCCACGCGCTTCATCGCTGAAGTGCTGGACACATTCCGCTGGCACGAGCAGGCAAGCGTCGAGCGGGGCCTCTACGCCCGGTTCCACGATGCGCATAGGCTTGTCGCCGACGTCGTGTCCTTCAAGGGACCGCATATCAATCACCTGACGCCGCGCACGCTCGACATCGATGCCGTGCAGGGGATGATGCCCGGCCACGGCATCGCGCCCAAGGCGGTGATCGAAGGCCCGCCGGCGCGCAACTGCCCGATCCTGCTGCGCCAGACCTCCTTCAAGGCGCTCGAGGAAAGCGTCTCCTTTCCCGATGCCGATGGCTCCTTCCATGTCGGCTCGCACACCGCCCGCTTCGGCGAGATCGAGCAGCGCGGCATTGCGCTGACGCCGAAGGGCCGCTCGCTCTACGACAGCTTGCTCAACGAAGCGCGGGCCCATGTGCGCCCAGCTCCCGATGGCTCCAACGCGGACGAATATCGTGCCGCGCTGGAAGATGCATTCAAGGGTTTCCCGGACGACTGGGACGAGATCCGGCGGCGCGGCCTCGGTTATTTCGCCTACAGCCTGGCTTATAATGACGGTCGCCTTGTTCCCGCCGAGGGCGGCGATCTTGAGGCTATGCTAGTGGCAGGGATCGTCCGCTTCGATCCCATCGTCTACGAGGATTTCCTCCCGGTCAGCGCCGCCGGCATTTTCCAGTCCAACCTTGGCGACGGCGCCGGACAGGATTTCGTCGCCAGCCCCAACCAGAAGCGCTTCGAGCAGGCCCTCGGCGCCACGGTGCTCAACGAGTTCGACCACTATGCCAGCATCGAGAAGGCGTCGATCGCGCGGTGCATGGCGAGGCTGGAAACAGCCGGCAGCCTGGGCTGACCATGGTTCTCGACGCCCACTTCGCCGAACTGCGGACCCTGCTCGGCGCGGGCGGCTTGCTGACGCGGCCGCAGGATATGGCGGGCTATCAGACCGGCGCCCGTCATGACCATGGGCTTGCCGCCTTCGTGGCGCGGCCGGCGACGACGGAAGAAGTGTCCGCGTTGCTGGCCTATTGCTATCGCCACGCAATCGCGCTCATCCCGCAATCCGGCAACACCGGGCTCGTTTCCGGCTCGACGCCGGACAGGAGCGGCCTGCAGGGTGTCTTGAGCCTGGACCGCCTGCGCGGCGTCTTCGATCTCGATCTCGACAATCGTTCGGTGCGTGTCGGCGCCGGGCTCAGGCTGTCGGAGATCAACAGCCGGCTTGAGCCGCAGTCGCTGTTCTTCCCCATCGATCTCGGTGCCGATCCCTGTGCCGGCGGCATGGTCGCCACCAACACCGGCGGCGCCCGCTTCCTGCGTTTTGGCGATGTGCGCCGCAATACGCTCGGCCTCAAAGTCGTTCTCGCCGACGAACAGGGCACGGTGCTCGATCTCGGCGATGGGCTGCGCAAGAACAACACCGGCGTCGACTGGAAGCAGTGTTTCATAGGCACGTCCGGCGCCTTCGGCGTCATCACCGAATGCGTCTTCAACCTCGAGCGCCTGCCGCGGCAGACCGCCATCGCTTTCCTGGTTCCGAAAAGCGATGATCATGTCATGGGCATTCTCGGCATGATGGAAGACCAGCTTGGCGCTTACCTCTCAGCCTTCGAGGGCATGTCGAAGGCCGCCATCGGTTGCGCGCTGGAACATGTGCCGTCGCTGCGCAATCCGTTCCCGGGTGGCGCCATACCGGACCATGTGATCCTGGTGGAAATCTCCCGCTCCTGGGCTCCACGCGAGGGCGAGCAGTCGCTCGACGCCGTGCTCGAAGCGGTGTTGGGCGAGATCTGGTCGCGGCCGGATGAGCCGCTGACCGACGCTTTCGTTGGTCGCCCGCACGAGATGTGGGCAATGCGACACGCCCTTTCCGAAGGCGTCAAGGCGGCCGGTCATCTCGTTGCCTTCGACCTGTCCTTCCGGCGCGGCGACGTCATGCGCTTTCGCGAGCACATGCGCGCCGAGCTCGAATCGTCCTGGCCCGCCGTGCGGGTCTGCGATTTCGGCCATGTCGGTGACGGCGGCCTGCACTTCAATCTTCTCGTTGGTCCGCGCGGAGCGGAGGCGCCAACCGCGGCGACGGTTTCGGCGTTGCGCGACCGGGTCATTCGTGTCGCCGTCGAGACGTTTGGCGGCAGCTTCAGTGCCGAACACGCGATCGGCCGGACCAACCAGCCTTTCTACGACCGCTACACCAGCGACAAGCTGAAGGCCATGGCGTCGGCGTTCAAGCAGCAGACATCGCCAGGCCCCATCGGCGCGGCGCGATTTGGATTTCAGGAAAAGGAAGAAAGAACATGACGATAGCGAAGGAAACGGCCGGGCTTCTCGGCAAGCTGGGTGTTGCCGGTGACGTGCTTGCGGGTGGCGACCTGATCGTGCGCAGCCCGGTGACGGGCGAACAGATCGCGGCGCTGAAGACGATCTCGCCCGCCGATGCCAGCAAGGCGATCGATGGCGCCCACAAGGCGTTCCAGGCCTGGCGGCTGGTGCCCGGCCCCAGGCGCGGCGAACTGGTGCGGTTGCTGGGCGAGGAACTGCGCGCCCACAAGGCCGAGCTTGGCCGCCTGGTGTCGATCGAGGTCGGCAAGATCCCGTCCGAGGGACTGGGCGAAGTCCAGGAGATGATCGACATCTGCGATTTCGCCGTCGGTCTCTCTCGCCAGTTGTATGGCCTGACCATCGCCACCGAACGTCCGGGCCATCGCATGATGGAAACCTGGCATCCGCTTGGCGTCGTCGGCGTCATCTCGGCCTTCAATTTTCCGGTCGCCGTCTGGTCGTGGAATGCGGCGCTGGCCCTGGTCTGCGGCGATGCCGTGGTGTGGAAGCCGTCGGAGAAGACGCCGCTGACGGCGCTCGCCTGCGCGGCGATCTTTGCACGCGCGGTCAAGCGTTTCGGCACTGACGCGCCCGAAGGCCTGGTCTCGGTGCTGATCGGTGATCGCGCGGTCGGCGAGATCCTGGTCGATCATCCCAAGGTGCCGCTGGTGTCGGCCACCGGTTCGACGCGCATGGGCCGGGATGTCGGCCCGCGCCTGGCCAGGCGCTTCGCGCGCGCGGTGCTGGAACTTGGCGGCAACAATGCCGGCATTGTCTGCCCGACCGCCGATCTCGACATGGCCTTGCGCGCCATTGCCTTCGGCGCCATGGGCACGGCGGGCCAGCGCTGCACGACGCTGCGCCGCCTGTTCGTCCATGACAGCGTCTACGACCAGCTCGTGCCGCGCCTGAAGAAGGCCTATCAGAGCGTATCGGTCGGCAATCCGCTGGAGACCGCGTCGCTGGTCGGCCCGCTGATCGACAAGGCGGCGTACGACGCCATGCGGAAGGCGATCACCGAAGCCACCGCCCATGGCGGCAAGGTGACCGGCGGCACGCGGGTCGAGAATGGCCATCCCGATGCCTATTATGTCCATCCGGCGCTGGTCGAGATGCCCAAACAGGTGTCGCCGGTGACGGAAGAGACCTTCGCGCCGATCCTCTATGTGATGAAGTATTCCGACTTCGACGCGGTGCTGGACGAGCACAATGCGGTGGGGGCGGGCCTGTCCTCGTCGATCTTCACGCGCGACCTGCAGGAATCCGAGCGTTTCCTCGGCGTCGACGGATCGGACTGCGGCATCGCCAATGTCAACATCGGTACGTCCGGCGCGGAGATCGGCGGCGCGTTCGGTGGCGAGAAGGAGACCGGCGGCGGTCGTGAATCCGGTTCCGATGCCTGGAAGGCCTATATGCGCCGCGCCACCAACACGGTGAACTACTCCAAGGCACTGCCGCTCGCCCAGGGCGTGTCCTTCGACATCGAGTGAGACAGCAGAGCCTGATCTCGCAGCCGTGATGGGTTGATGTTGGCTTCGCGCCAGCCAGCCCATCACGATCCTCTCGACTGTAACGTTGACCGGCGGCGTGAACGATGGTTCTAAGGCACCGTCTTCGCGCCGCCGGTCTTTGTTTCACGGCTGGCCCGCAGCCGTCGGTTAGATCGCAATAGAGGAAACAGCGGCATGAAAACCATCTCCCAGGCGAAGTCGCATGGCGGCGTGCAGGGCGTCTATTCCCATGCGTCGGATGTCTGCGCCTGCGACATGACCTTCTCGGTCTTCGTGCCGCCGCAGGCAGCACAAGGTCCGCTGCCGGTCGTCTGGTATCTCTCCGGTCTTACTTGCACCCATGCCAATGTCATGGACAAGGGCGAGTACCGCCGCGTGGCCGCCGAACTCGGCCTGATCATCGTCTGTCCCGACACCAGTCCGCGCGGCGCCGACCTTCCCGACGAGAAGGACAATTGGCAGTTCGGCAGCGGCGCCGGCTTCTATGTCGATGCCACGCAAGAGCCCTACGCCAGGAATTATCGCATGTACTCCTATGTCACCGAGGAACTGCCGGCGCTGATCGCGCGGGAGTTTCCCGCGGACATGACGCGCCAGGCGATCTTCGGTCACTCGATGGGCGGTCACGGTGCGTTGACGATCGCGTTCAAAAATCCCGAGCGGTTCAAAAGCTGTTCCGCCTTCGCGCCGATCGTCCAGCCCAGCACCGCGGGCTGGTCGAAGCCGGCTTTCGAAAAATATCTCGGCGTGGATGAAGCCTCATGGCGGCTCTACGACACCACCTCGCTCATCGAGGATGGGCGCCGCTTCCCGGAGCTCCTCGTCGACCAGGGCACCGCCGATGGCTTCCTCAAGGACGGGCTGCGGCCCTGGCTGCTGGAAGAGGCCTGCACAAAGGCCGGCATACCGCTGACCTTGCGCATGCAGGATGGATACGACCACTCGTATTTCTTCATCTCGACCTTCATGGACGACCATCTCAGATGGCACGCGCAAAGGCTCTCCGCCTAGGCGCCTGCTGCCGGGGCGCTGAAGATGCGCGTCTCGTTACAGATCCTCGGCCTGCCTCCAGCACGCGATCACGTGACCTCGACCCGCCTGTCGGATCGGCGGCTGCGCCGTTCTGCAATCGGCGACAGCCAGCGGGCATCGGTCGGCGAAGGAGCATCCGCCATGCGGGACATCGGCTGCCTGGAACTCGGCCTGGACCGACACGTTCTGCGCGGCTTCATTCGAGGACGCTGCCAGCAGCAGTTTGGTGTAGGGATGGTTCGGTCCTCGAAAAACCTGCTCGGATGAACCGACCTCCACCAGCCGGCCGCGATAGAGCACGCCGATCCTGTCGGCCATGTAGCGGATGACCCGAAGATCGTGGCTGATGAACACATAGGTCGTATTCTTGTCCCGCTGCAGGTCGTTGAGCAGGTTGAGGACCGTTGCCTGGACGGAGACATCGAGCGCCGAGGTGGGCTCGTCCAGCACGACCACCTTCGGCGCGCCGGCAAAGGCGCGCGCGATGGCCGCCCTCTGCCGCTGGCCGCCTGACAGCGACCGCGGCTTCTGCTCGGCGATGGTGCCCGTGAGGCGAACCGATGCCAGCAAGTCACCGACGCGCTGTCGCACCGCGCCCCGCCGCAGGCCGGACAGGCGCCGCAACGGGCGGCCGAGGATGCGGCCAATCCGGTGCCGAGGATTGAGCGTGCGATCCGGCGATTGGAACACCATCTGCACGTCGCGCCGTTCATCCGAGTTTCTTTTTTCGACGCGCGAAGCGACAGGTTTGCCGAACAGCTCGACCGATCCGGTGCTCGGGGTCTGCAGGCCGGTGATGATTCGTGCCAGCGTCGACTTGCCCGAACCGGACTCGCCGATCAGCCCGAAGGTTTCGCCCTGGGCGATCTCCAGGTCGATGCCATGCAGCACGGCCTGGCTGCCGAAAGAATGCGTGATCCCTCGGCAGGTGATTGCTACGTCGCGTTCATTTGCCGGCAAACTATCAAGCCGAGGCTCGCAAGCCTGAGGGTCCGAGGGCAGGCCATCCTCTTTGATGGTCCCCTCCGCCAGTCGTCCGTCTCGTTTCGTGAAGCTAAGCGCGGGAATGGATGCGATGAGAGCTCTCGTATAGGCGTGGCGCGGGTGGTCGAAAACCTCGTTTGCCGAGCCGCTTTCAACCACCGCTCCCGATTGCATGACCGCCACCCGGTCACAGGAGCGGCGGATCATGTTGATGTCATGACTGATCAAGAGGATGCTGGTCCTGTGATCCCGGCGCAGATCGTCGAGGATGGCGATGATCTCGGACTGGACGCTGGCGTCGAGCGCCGTCGTTGGCTCGTCCAGCACCAGCAGCGACGGATCCAGCGAAATCGCCATGGCGATGTTGGCGCGCTGCTGCATGCCGCCGGAAAGTTCGTGAGGATAAAGCTCCAGGACCCGGCCGGGATTGCTCACCCTCACACGTCCCAGCAGTTCGGCGGCCCGTCCATGCGCTTCTTCGTGACGAACCTTGCGATGCCGCATGATCGTCTCGGTTATCTGCCGGCCTATCGTCATGCTCGGGTTGAGCGCCGCTCCCGGATGCTGGTAGACGGCGGCGATATGGTCGCCCCGCAACCGTCGCAGTTGCTCGGTCGACAGATCGCGGATCTCGCGGCCTTGAAAGGTGAGCGCCGAAGCCTCGATCCGGGCGCCCTTTGGCAAATAGCGCAATATCGCCATGGCCACGGAACTCTTGCCCGATCCCGACTCGCCGACAAGCCCGAGCGCTTCGCCCTCGCTTATGTGAAGCGACACGTCCGTGACGGCCGGATGCGATCCCTCGTGACCGCGATAGGAGACGGAGAGCTGCTCTACGTTCAGAATTGAGGAGGACATTGTTGGCTTGAAACCACTTTCTTCCGGCGTCGCCATTCAGGGCAATCGCTTCCGCTTTCGCACAATACAATCTCTATAAAATTACTCGAATTAAGATGGAAGGCAATCTAGCTTTTGCCGATGAGGAGATTTGTCTGGTCGCCGCCGGTATCGGTGCCCGAGGTCTCCAGCCACGATTGGAAGGAAGCCGGCATGGCTCGAGACCACATGATCCTGAGCGCGTTCTTCTTCAACCCGCAGGGCGATCATCGCATGTCATGGCGCCATCCGCGCGCGCCGGGGCGGGAAGTGCTCGACTTCGACTACTATCGTGAACTGGTGCAGGCGGCGGAGCGGGCGCGGATCGACACCATCTTCGTCGCCGACCACGTCGCCATCTGGGATTCGGTGAAGAGCGGCGTCGCGCATTACGCCAATGCTCGCCTCGAACCGCTGACGCTGCTGTCGGCGCTGGCCGGCGTTACCAGGCATATCGGCCTGATCACCACGGCGTCGAGTTCCTATAGCGAGCCTTACAATGTCGCGCGCATGTTCGCGTCGCTCGACCATATCAGCAAGGGCAGGGCGTCGTGGAATGTCGTCACCTCGGCGATGGACGAGGAAGCCCGCAATTTCGGCCGCGACGGCAACATCGAACACGCCTTCCGCTACGAGCGCGCCGGCGAATTCCTCGATATCGTCAAGGCGCTATGGGACAGCTGGGAGGACGAGGCGCTCCTCATCGACAAGGCGACCGGCTATTTCGCAGATCCCGACAAGGTCCATCCGATCGACCACAAGGGCAAGCACTTCAAGGTGCGCGGGCCGCTCAATGTCTCGCGCCCGCCGCAGGGTCATCCGCTGATCGTCCAGGCCGGATCGTCCGAGGATGGCAAGAATTTCGCGACCGCCCAGGCCGATGTGCATTTCGCCATCTTCAGCACCAGGGAAGACGGCATCAAGTATCGGCAGGACATCAACGATCGGCTGGCTCGTCACGGTCGCCGACCGGAAAGCTTCAAGATCCTGCCCGGCATCCTGCCGATCGTCGCTGCCTCCGAAGCCGAGGGCCGCGAACGCCAGGAATACCTGCAGACCTTGCTTCCCGACCAGGTCGGCATCGATCTTCTGTCGAGCTGGAGCGGTCTGGATCTCTCCGTCTACCCGCCGGACGGACCGCTGCCGCCTCTGCCTGACGAGAGCACCTTCAATGGCGGGCGCACATCGCTCAACCGGGTCAGGCAATGGTCGAAGCAGAACCTTAGCCTGCGCGAAATCGCCCGCAAGCTGGCCAACAGCGGCTCGGTCCCGACCGTTGCCGGCACGCCCGTGCAGATCGCCGACCAGTTGGAAGACTGGTTCGTCTCGGGCGCGGCCGACGGCTTCAACCTGATGTTCCCGCTGCTGCCCGAGGACTGGGTGAACTTTGCCGAGCAAGTGGTGCCGGAGCTGCAGCGGCGCGGCGTATTCCCGACCGAGTACGGGCCTGGCACCTTGCGCGACCGCTTCGGCCTCGCCCGCCCCGCCAATCGTTTTGCCGAGCAGCGCGCCAATGCGCGCGCCGTGTCCTGAGGAGGAAAGTCATGACCGCCGCGCCAAATCTCCAGCCACGCGAAGCCACCGCTCCGCGCCTCGTCAACGTCCTGCACAGCCCCAAGCGCGTGCGCGTCAAATTTGGCGGTCGCACCATAGCCGACAGCCGCAATGTGCTGGTGCTGCGCTCCAACCACTTCCTGCCGGTCTATTTTTTCCCGCCTTCCTCCGTCGATGCCTCGGTGATGAAGCCCTCGACGCATCGCGAGCCACACCCGGTCGGTGGACATACCGCTTATTGGGACATCGACACCGGCGACATCAGAGCCGCCAACGCGGCGTGGTCATTCGTCTCGCCGCCGGATGAAAACCTTTCGCCGCTCGCCGGCCGCATCGCCTTTACCTGGAAGTCGGTCGACCAGTGGTTCGAGGAGGAGGAAGAGGTCTTCGTCCACGCCCGCGATCCCTATGCGCGCATCGATGTGCTGCAAAGTTCCAGCCACGTGCAGGTCTGGTTCGAGGGTGACATCATAGCCGACAGCCACCGCCCGGTGCTGCTCTTCGAAACCCATTTGCCAACGCGCTTCTACCTGCCTGCGGAAGATATCAGGCTTGAGCGGCTGACGGCGTCGAACTCGACGACGCGATGTCCCTACAAGGGCATCGCCTCCTACTGGTCGGGTCTTCTGAAAGACGGTTCGGTTCGCCCCGACATCGCCTGGAGCTACCGCGACCCGATCGACGAAGTGGCCAAGATCAAGGGCCTGATCGCCTTCTATCCGCAGGCAGTCGATCGCATCCATCTCGATGGCCAGCCGGCCTGACAGCGGCCTTTTTCCCCTTTTCCAATTCATGAGAGACAGACAATGACGAAACGTTCCGACACCGATTTCCTGCGCAATCAATCCGGGCGCAGCCAGTCTCGCGACATCTGGAATGTCGCGGTCGACGAATACGCGCAGGGCTTCCTGAAGCGCCGCGATCTCCTGAAATACGCAACGCTTCTCGGCCTCACCGGCTTTGCCGCCTCGCGGGGGCTCTTCACATCGGGCGCACGCGCGGCGACCACTGGCGGCACGGTCCGCGTCGGGCTCGGCCAGCCAACCAAGGCGATCGATCCCGTCTCCGTCACCGACCCGGCCAGCATCGGCGTGATCAGCCAGGTCGGCGAATATCTCATCCTCGACGACCCCAAGGATGGGCTGCAGCCGAAGCTCGCTCTGTCCTGGGAAGCCGACGAGACGGCCAAGCGCTGGACCTTCAAGCTCAGGCCCGGCGTGAAATTCCACGACGGCCGCACTGTTACCGCAAGGGATGTGGCGGCGAGTTTCGAGCGGCTTGTCGACCCGGCCAGCGGCTCGTCGGCGCTGTCAGCCTACAAGGGCATTCTGTCCAAGGGCGGCGCCAAGGTCGTCGACGACGAAACCGTCGCCTTCGATCTCGATGGTCCAAACAGCAACTTTCCCTTCTATGTCTCCTCCGATGTCTACAATGCCGTCATCCTTCCGGCCGACTATGCCGGCGATTTCGAGAAGAACTTCAACGGCACCGGCCCGTTCAAGCTCGACTCCTTCCGTCCCAAACAGGGCGCCAGCTTCGTGCGCAACACGGATTACTGGGGTGACAAGGCGCTGCCCGACCGGGTCGAGATCAAGTTCTTCGATGACGAGCAGGCGCAGGTGCTGGCGTTGCAGGCCGGCCAGCTCGACGTTATCCCCAGCACGCCGCGCCTGGAATTGTCGATCGACGGCAACCCCAATTTCAAGCTGCTCAGCGTGCAGGCGAGCTCGCATGACCAGGTGCATCTGCGAACCGACCAGGCGCCGTTCACCGACAAGCGCATTCGCCGTGCGTTGGCACTCACCATCGACCGCGAGGCGGTGGTCAAGGGTCTGCTGAAGGGCCGGGCCGTCGTCGGCAATGACACGCCGTTCGCGCCGATCTTCCCATCCGCCGATCCGTCGGTGCCGCAGCGCAAGCAGGACATCGCGGAAGCCAAGCGCCTGCTTGGCGAGGCGGGTGTTCCCAACGGCTTCCCGGTGACGCTGACCACGGAGCGCGCGTATGACATTCCCGATTACGCGGTGCTGATCCAGAACTTCGCCAAGAAGGCCGGCATCGACATCAAGCTCAACGTGCTGCCGCAGGATGCCTATTACGGCTCGGCGACGTTCGGTAGTTCGCCCTGGCTGGATTCCAATCTCGGCATCACCGACTTCGGGCATCGCGGCACGCCCGATATCTTCCTCAATGCAACGTTGAAGAGTTCAGGAGCCTGGAACGCGGCGCATTTCAACGACCCGGCCTATGATGCGCTGCTCAGTGACTATGGCAAGGCGCGCGACCTGCAGGCACAACGCCTCGCGGCCGGCAAGATTCAGAATCTGCTGCTCGACGAGACGCCGCTGATCATCAGCTACTTCTCGCAATACAGCCGCATCGTCTCGTCCAAGGTCGAGGGCGTGCGCTTCACCGCCATTTCGCACCTGCTGCTCGACAGGGTATCGTTCGTGTGAGTGGATCGATGGTGATCAGCCGCGCTCTGGCGGCGCGTCTCGGCTCGCTGCTGCTCACGCTGTGGCTGGTCAGCATTCTCGTGTTCTGGGCAGGGCAGGTCCTGCCCGGCGATGTCGGCCGCGTCATGCTCGGCCCTTTCGCTGATGCACAGGCCGTTGCCGAGCTGAACAAGCGGCTGGGCGCGGACCAGCCGGTTCTCGTCCAGTACTGGCACTGGTTCAGCAAGGCGATTACCGGTGATTTCGGCGACAGCCTGGCGATGCGCGCGCCTGTCGCGCCATTCGTCCTGGAAAGTATCCGGAAGTCCGCTGCTCTTGCCGGCGTCATCCTGGTCTTTCTTGTTCCGCTGGGCGTCGGCGCGGGCGTGGTTGCCGGTCTCAATGCCGGCCGCCTCGTCGATCGGCTGATCGTGTTTGCCGGTGTTTCCCTGGCCATCGTCCCGGACTTCGTGTCCGGTCTGCTGCTTCTGATCGTTTTCGGCCTGTGGCTGAGCTGGTTCCCGATCAATGGCGTTGCTCCCGATGGCGCCGGTTTCTGGACCAACGGCTATTACCTGATATTGCCCGCACTGCCCCTGGTGCTGAACCTTGCCGGCTACATAGCGCGCATGACGCGCGCCGGCGTAATTGACGCGATGGCGGCCGACTACACGCGCACGGCCGTCCTGAAAGGGCTCGACCGGCGCGAGGTCGTTGTCAGGCACGTGCTGCGCAATGCGCTGACGCCGACGATCGCGGTGCTGGCGACACAGAGCGGATATCTGCTTGGCGGGCTCGTGGTGATCGAGGCGCTGTTCGGCATCCAGGGTCTCGGCAATCTTGTGCTGAATGCCGCCAGGGCGCGCGATTTCCCCATGCTGGAAGCGGGCGTGCTGGTGATGGCGGCGATTTTCGTGCTGTCGGCCGCCCTGGGTGATGTCCTGCAGGCCCTGCTTGATCCGCGGCAGCGTCGACGGGTGTCGCAATGATCGAGCTGGTGGGATTTCCCGTGCCGCAAGGCGTCACGTTTCGGGGGCAGGCCGTCGCCAGGGTCCGCGATGCCCTTGGCAGGCTGTCGCCATCCATCGTGATCGGATCCCTGCTGCTGCTGTTCTGGGTAGCATGCGCCTTGTTCGGCAATCTCTTGGTTCCCTTTGATCCGTATGCGGAAGACTTCCTCGCCATGCTGACGCCGCCCGACGCGGTGCATTGGTTCGGAACCGATCAACTCGGCCGGGATGTCTTGTCCAGGATCGTCGTTGGCTCCCGCGACATCCTGATAGTCGCACCGCTTGCGACGCTGACCGGCGTCGCGGCGGGCAGCCTGATCGGGCTTGTGCTCGGTTATTCCGGCGGTTTCGTTGACGCCGTAGGGGCGAGGCTTCTCGACTCCGTCATGGCGCTCCCTTTCATCGTCCTGGTCACCATGACACTTGTCGCGTTGGGACCATCCAACGCCACGGTCATCCTGGTTATCGGAATCGCCTATGCGCCGCTCGTCGCAAGAACCGTCCGCGCCGCGGTGCGCGAGCAGCGGGAGCGCGAATATGTCAGCGCCGCCCGGCTCGCCGGCGAAGGGCCGTTGGGCATCATGTTTCTCGAAATCCTGCCGAATGTGAGGGAAACGATCCTCATCGAGTTCGTCACGCGGCTCGGATATGCATTCTTCTCGATCGCCACATTGAGCTTTCTCGGTCTCGGCATCCAGCCGCCGTCAGCCGATTGGGGGCTGGCCATCGCAGAGGGCTACGGTTTCCTCACCGGCGGAAAATGGTGGATCGTCGTCTTCAATTCCGGCGCGATCATCTCGCTGGTCATGGCAACGAACCTCGTCGCCCAGGGCGTCGGTGCTTTTGAAAGCACCGACGGATGAACTGACGGCGGTTTCATTATCAGGCGGGCAGCCCGGCCGGATGTCAAATGTGTGAGCTGGCGGACGTGCCGGCGACGGTACTCACCGACTCCCGCTCCACCAGCGGACATTCGAGCTTGGTGATCGGATAGCGGCCACGCCCGGGAGGGGTCGGCACTTCGAGCTGCTCGATCGCCCATTGCCCCATTGCCATATGCGGCAGGATCGACGTCGTCAGGGGCGGGAACAGATGGCGGGCGATTTCCTCGTCATCGTAGCCGATGACGGAAATGTCCTGCGGAATGTGAAGGCCCGCCTCCTTCAGCGCTTCATAACAGCCGACCGCAGTGCGGTCGTTCTGGCAGAAGATCGCGGTCGGCCGGTCCTTCAGCGCCAGCAGCTTGACGGTCGCGGCATAGCCGGCGCTCGCCGACCAGTCGCCTTCGACCACAAGGTCCGGGTCGAACGGAATGTCGGCTGTCGCCAGCGCGCGGCGATAGCCCTTCAACCTGTCCTGCGCCGCCTGCATCCAGGGCTCGCCGGTGATGGTGGCGATGCGGCGGTGGCCGTGGTTGATCAGGTACCGTGTGGAGCTCTGGCCGCCGGCGATTTCGCTGGGCACCACGGCGGGGAAGGCATAGTCGGCGGTGTAGCAATTGAGCAGGATGACCGGGATGTCGAGGCCGTACAGGTAGTCCGGCGCCGATATCTCGCGGGTGAAGATGGTCATGTAGATCAGCGCCGATATGCCTCGCTTGGTCAGCGCCTGTATGGCGCGGGGCTCCATCACGGCGTCGCCCATGGTCTGCGCCACCAGAAGCACGTTGCCGGCATTCCAGGAGGCCTGGCGCGCGCCTTCGATCGCCACCACTGCTTCCGGGCTGGTGGCGAGCTGGTCGACGGCAAAGCCGATCACCCCATCGAGTCCATCGAAGGCAGGCCCCTCCAAGGCGGCAACGGGCTTGTGCAATGCGGAGAAGGCCGGCGCGCTGTAGCCCAGCGCCCGTGCCGCCTCGATCACGCGTTCGCGGGTCTGCTGCGACAGGCGGATCCCGGGCGAATTGTTGAGCACGAAAGACACGGTCGCCTGCGAGCAGCCGGCGGCCCTGGCGATGTCGGTCATCGTGACCCGCCCCTTGGGTTTCGCCGGCGCCTTGCGGCGCTTCGCGGTCTCGATGGTCGGCCCCGTCATGTCGCTCATTGCATTGGTGTCCCCAATCCCCAGCCCTGTCTACCGGCGGCTTGCCGCGTCGACAAGATGGCGCGGCGGCGCGTGTTTATAGGAAATGCCGGTTCATTTATATCCATTAGCAAGCTCGTGGTCCATTGCTCATGCGGCTCGGAACATCATGCAATTCAACGAGTATCGGGCCAAATGCATCGTGCGGCGAAGGCCGCGGGGCGTCGGCGCATCAGCCGCGAGGCTGCTGTGCCGTGTCCGGACGCAAGTTCAAGCTAATACTGTTTACTAATACAAAAATGCGCTGTAACGTCAATCCGTCGCGCTTGGACCCGCCGGGTCCCTGGGCGGCAAGAAAGCGAACGTTGGTGGCCCGATGGCGAGCGGATATTGCCTCCGCAAAACCCTGTCTCGGACATGTGATATGTCAGACAAATCGGACTATTTACGAACGATGGATGAGTCTCTAAAGTCCGTGGCCGTGGCTGGAACGACGTCATTCTTTCAGTGCCGGGAACCCCTGAGGAGGAGGGGCGTCCAAGCCGCAAACGGCAAATTCAGGTGAGCAAGACCGGTCAGCCGAACGGCTGGACCAAAACGGGAGGTTGAACATGAAATCCTTGATACGCAATGCATCCGTGGCCGCCGCGGCCCTGGCTGTCGGCCTGACGGCGACGGCTATCGCGCGCGCCGACGACAAGCCGACGCTGGCCTTCGTCGTCAACGGCGCTTCCGATTTCTGGAAAGCGGCCGAAGCCGGCGTCAAGAAGGCGCAGGGCGAACTGCCTGGCTACACTCTGGAACTCAAATATCCCGAGCAGTCCTCGGTCGCCATCCAGCAGCGGCTGATGGACGATCTGGTGACGGCGGGCGTCAAGGGCATCATGGTCTCGGCCGTCGACCCCAAGACCTCCACCGACGGCCTCAACAAGATCGCCTCGGAAACGGCGCTGTTCACCACCGACAGCGACGCCCCGCAGACCAAGCGTGTCGCCTATATCGGCTCGTCCAATGTCGATGCCGGCAAGCAGGCCGCGGATATCGCCAAGAAGGCGATGCCCAATGGCGGCAAGTGCCTCGGCTTCGTCGGCCTGCTCGGCGCCGACAATGCCAAGGAGCGCATCCAGGGATTCAAGGACGGCCTTGCCGGCACCAAGATCACGCTGGACGACGTGCGTGGCGACGATATCGACCAGGCGCGCGCCAAGAAGAATGTCGAGGACGCGCTGGTCGCGAGCCCCGACGTCACCTGCATGGTCGGCTTCTACTCCTACAACACGCCGCGCATCTATGAAGCGCTGCGTGACGCCGGCAAGCTCGGCCAGATCACTGTCGTCGGCTTCGATGACGATCCGATCACGCTGGGCGGCGTCAAGGAAGGCACCATTGCGGCGACCGTCGTGCAGCAGCCCTTCGAATGGGCCTATCAGGGCATGAAGCTGATGGCTGCCTATCTCAAGGGCGACAAGTCGGGCATCCCGGCCAATAACCTGATCATCATCCCGACCAAGATCATCGGCAAGGATGACGTCGACGCCTATGCCGCCAATCTGAAGGCGATGGCTGGAAACTGAGACCACAAGCAGTTCAGCCGGCTCAACGTCGCTTGAGCCGGCTGCTCGCATTGACGAAGACCGCCGGGATCGTCAGTCTACCGAGACGTCGGCTCGCCAATCGCTGTCAGGCATGATGAATTATTCCGACACAACCATCGCCGCCACCACCGCGTTCCTCAGCCTCGAGAACGTGCGGAAGACCTATCCGGGCGTCGTCGCGCTCGATGGGTTCTCGATGGAAGTCAGGCCTGGCGAGGTCATAGGCCTCGTCGGCGAGAACGGCGCCGGCAAGTCGACGCTGATGAAAATCCTCGGCGGCGTCACCACGCCGGACGCCGGCACCATCACGGTCGACGGTGCCGCCCACAAGGGCCTGACTGTCGAAGGCAGCCTGGGGTCCGGCATTGCCTTCGTCCATCAGGAACTCAACCTGTTCGACAACCTCGACGTCGCCGCCAACATTTTCTTCGGCCGCGAACCGTTGCGCGCCGGCCCGCTCAAGCTCGTCGACCGCGCCCGGTTGCGCGCCATGGTGGCGCCACTGTTGAAGCGCGTCGGCGCCAATTTCTCCGCCGATACCCAGGTCGCCGATCTGTCGCTCGCCCAGCAGCAGATGGTCGAGATCGCCAAGGCGCTGTCGATCAAGGCGCGGCTGGTCATCCTCGACGAGCCGACATCGAGCCTGCCGATCGCCGAGACCGACAAGTTGCTCGATGTCATTAACGCGCTGAAGGCCGACGGCATCAGCGTCATCTTCATTTCGCACCGCTTGCACGAGGTCGAGCGCGTCGCCGACCGCGTCGTCGTGCTGCGCGACGGCATGCTGGCCGGCACGCTGCAGAAGCGCGACATCAATCACGACCAGATGGTCAAGCTGATGATCGGCCGCATGCTGAAGGAGCGCGAGAAGGCCTCCGAGGCCTCGCGGGCACCAGGCGCGGTCGCCCTCTCCGCCAAGGCCATCCGCACTCCCGCCTATCCAAGCCGCCCTGTCGATCTCCAGGTCCGGCGCGGCGAGATTCTTGGCCTCGCCGGTCTTGTCGGATCCGGCCGCACCGAACTGGCGCGCGTGTTCTTCGGCATAGACGCGAGCCTGGGCGGCACGCTCGAGCTCGACGGCAAGCCGCTGGTCCTTGGCTCGGCGGCCGACGCCGTCGCGCATGGCATCTTTCTGGTGCCCGAAGACCGCAAGCTGACCGGCATCCTGCTCGACCTGTCGATCGCCCAGAACATTTCGCTGCCCAATCTGCCGGCGCATGCCCGCCGTTCATTGGTCTCCGCGAGTTCCGAGGCGGCGACCGCCGAGAAGCAGAAGACAAATCTCGGCATCAAGGCGCCCTCGGTGCAAACGCGAACCGGCACGCTGTCGGGCGGCAACCAGCAGAAGGTCGTGCTCGGCAAATGGTTGGCGATGAACCCGAAGGTGATGATCCTCGATGAGCCGACGCGCGGCATCGACATCGGCGCCAAGGCGGAAATCTATGGGCTGATGCGGGCGCTCGCCGATGCCGGCGTCGCCGTGCTGATGATCTCCAGCGACATGGAAGAGGTGATCGGCGTGTCCGACCGCATCGCCGTCATGCATGAGGGCCAGATTTCCGGCATTCTCGACAAGGACCGGTTCAGCCAGGAAAACGTGCTCCTGCTGGCGGTGGGCAAGCAGCCGAAATAGTTTTGCAGGTCTGGCGCTAGCGCGCCCGGGCAGGCATTGGGGAGAAAACGATGACCAAGAAAGATCTCGGCCTGCTGATCCTGATCCTGGTGGTCGGCGCCATCGTGGCGATCATCAATCCGCGCTTCCTCCTGCCGATCAATCTCGCCAACACCTCGAACCTCATCGGCCTGTTCGGCATCCTGTCGATCGGCCAGGCCTTCGTCATCATCACCGGCGGTATCGAGCTATCGGTCGGCTCGGTTGTCGCGCTGCTGGGAACGCTGTTCATCGACTTCATCGCCACGCGGGGCATGGGATGGCCGGTCGCCTTCGTGCTCATCCTGGTGCTCGGCGCCATCATCGGCCTTGCGCATGGCTGGCTGATAACGCGACTGAAATTGCAGCCCTTCGTCGTCACGCTGTGCGGTCTTCTGATCTATCGCGGCGTGGCCCGCTTCTACACCGCCGATGGCACCGCCGGCTTCGCTTTCGGCCAGAATTTCCCGGAGCTGGAATTCCTCACCGCCGGCCGCTCCTATGGCGTGCCCAACAGCTTCATCGCGCTCATCGTCATCGCCATCGTCATGTGGGTGGTGCTGCACCGCTCGGTATTCGGCCGCTATCTCTACGCCATCGGCAAGAATGAGGAGGCGGCCAAATATTCGGGCATCCGCACCGGCCGCATCGTCATGGCCGCCTATGTCATCTGCGGCGTGCTGACCGCGCTTTCGGCGATCTATTTCGCCATGTACACGCGCTCTATCTCGCCAGCCAGCCACGGCCAGTTCTACGAGCTCTACGCGATCGCGGCGGCCGTGCTCGGCGGTTTCTCGCTGCGCGGTGGCGAGGGCTCCCTGATCGGCGTCGTGCTGGGCACCGTGCTGCTGCAGGAACTGCAGAACCTGGTCAATCTGCTCGGCATTCCGTCATCCCTCAATTTCGCGGTGATGGGCGGCGTCATCCTCATCGGCGTGCTGGTCGACCAGCAATGGGGCGCGTTCCGGGCACGGCGACTGATGGTCGACGCCGCCCGCAAGAACCTGGCCGGCGCGGCGGCGGAATAACCGGCCGGTCGTTGCTCAACTGCTTGTCCATGGCGTGAGATTATTATAATAGCATAACCCGATTGGGTCGGGGGCTGGCGACATATGCGCTGCGATTTGCGAGGCAAGGTGGCGCTGGTCACGGGAGCCGCCGGTGCAATCGGCAGCTCGATCGGCAAGCGCCTGTCCGACAATGGCGCCGCGGTGGTTGTCGCCGATATCGACAGCGAGGGCGCGGCGAGGGTAGCGGCCGGTTTGGGCAATGCGATGGCCTGCACCACCGACATCCGCAGTGCGGCATCGGTGGACAGCGCGATCACCGCGATCATGGAGCGCTACGGCCGCCTCGACATCCTCGTCAACAATGCCGGCGTCAACACGCTGGCACACCGGGTCACCATCGATGAATTCCCGGCCGAGGAATGGGATCGCATCACCGGAATCGACCTCGACGGCCTCTACATCATGAGCCGTGCGGCACTCGCCCCGATGCTGGCCGCCGGCAAGGGCGGACGCATCGTCAACATCGCCTCGGTCGTCGGCCTTGCCGCGATGCGGCTGCAAAGCCCGTTCGTCGCCGCCAAGGCCGGCATCATTCATCTCACACGGTCGATGGCGATTGAATTGGGGAGCAAGGGCATCCTGACCAACGCGATAGCACCGGGCTCGGTGATGACGGCGCTCACCGCCAAGCTGTTTTATGGCGAGGACGGGAAGTTCGCCGGGAGAACGCAGGAATTCCTCGCCCACGTGCCGCTCGCCCGGCCGGCCCAGCCCGAGGAGATCGCCGAGGCGGTGCTGTTCCTTGCCTCTCCGGCAGCCAGCTACGTCAACGGCCAGGTGCTGGCCGTCGATGGCGGCTGGACGGCGGGATACATGATGTGAGCGCGGCCATGGAAATCGATCTCAATGGCGCGACAATAGCCCTGGAAGGCGCGGGCAATCCCGTCGTCGAGGCAGCGCTCGCCGCCTTGCGCTCCAATGATGGCCGCCTTGTCGAAGGGACGCAGGCGCAGCGTGCCGACATCCTTTTGATATCTTGCCCGTTGCGCCCGGGAGTGACGGCCGAAAATCCCGGCGCCTTGTATGCGGTCGCACGCAAGATGGCCGTGGCCATGACCGAGCACGGCAGCGGCCGTATCGTCTTCCTGCTGTCGGCGACCGCCGGCATGCCTATGCGTCGTCATCCCCGCTTTTCCATGGACAACGCCTCGATCCTTGCCGGCATGCGCACGTTGGCCATGGAGTTCGGCCCGAAGGTGCGGGTCAATGCCGTCGGCGTCGGCGCCATCGAGGATGAAACCATGGTCTCCGGCGACAAGGCGATGCTCAGCCATACGCCGGTCGGGCGCGCCGGCAGCATCGAGGAAGCGGTTGCGGCCGTACTGTTCTTCTGCGATCCACTCAACACCTACACGACCGGCCAGATGCTGGGTGTCGATGGTGGATGGACGGCGGGCTATGGGCGTAATTTCTGAACCGTTGACGCTGAAGGCTGGCGAACTCGAAGTCGGGCTGGCGCCGCGCATCGGCGGCAGCGTGAGTTCGCTGCGCTGGCGTGGCATCGATCTGATGCGCCGGCTTTCGAAAGAGGATCGCGACGCCGGCAATGTGCTTGGCGTCGCCATGTTTCCGATGACGCCCTACGCCAACCGCATCGCCGGAAATGCCTTCGAATTTGCGGGGAGAGTCTGGCGAGTCCTGCCCAACAATCCACCCGAGACATTCAACGTGCATGGCAGCGGCTGGCAACATGCCTGGACGATAACCCAGGTCGGATCGGCCAATGCAACGCTGTCGCTGGACATCGCAGCCCGACCCGAGCCCTATTCCTACCGCGCGACGCAGGCTTTCGCGGTCTCCGAAGAGGGCCTTGGCGTGACCATGACCCTGACCAACACCGGGCGGGTTTCCATGCCCTTCGGTTTCGGCCTGCATCCGTGGTTCGACCGCGACCCCGACGTAACGTTGCAATTCCAGGCCAGCCGCTTCTATCTCGAAGAGCCCGCTGGCGTTTCGGGCGATCCGGTCACCCTTCCGCCAGAACTCGACTTCGTCGGGGCCCGGTCCTTGCCGGGCGGTTGGCGCAACAACGATTATGGCGGTTGGGGCGGTGAGGCCACGATCCGCTTTCCAACACGCCGTGCCGGACTGCGCATCAAGGCGGATTCGATCTTCAGGCACCTGATGCTCTACGCCGACCCCACAAAACCGTACTTCTGCGTCGAGCCGCAAACCAACGCCTCCTGCGCGTTCAACCGGGGCAAGTGGGATGACGCGGAAGAGGGCGTGATTGTGCTCGCCCCGGGCGAAAGCGCTGCTGGCACGGTCTTGTTTACGCCCTTTGCGCTTGAAATCTAAAGCAGCCGGGCCAGCAGGCCGCCGTCCACTTGCATGGCGCTACCGGTGACGAAGGATGCGGCATCGGAGATCAGGAAGCCAATGGCCGAGGCGATCTCGGAGGGGTTGGCGATGCGGGCGATCCGGTTGGGTTCGAACGACAGGCCCAGCGCTTCGGCGCCGCCGGCCGCTTCCAGCCCGTCCAGCGTCATGCGGGTGGCGACCGAGCCCACCAGCACCGCGTTGACGCGGATGCGGTCGACGGCATAGTCCAGCGCCATCTGCCGCGACAGGCCGACAACCGCGGCCTTGGTCGCGGCGTAGGCCGGCACGCCGGGTACCGTCGCGTCCGCGTGCACCGAGGCGATGTTGACGACGGAGCCGCCGCCGGCCTCGCGCAGCAGCGGCAGTGTGGCGCGGCAAACGCGGAAGATCGCCGTCAGGTTGACAGCGATGGTTCTGTCCCAGTCGCCATCGGACACCTCTTCGAGCCGCTTTCCGGTGGGATAGACACCGGCGCAGTTGACGACCGCGTCAAGCCCGCCAAAGGCTTCTTTCGCCGCCGCCACGGCTTCCTGGACCTCGGTTTCACGGGTGAGATCGGTATCGCGGAAGATGAGTTGGGTTCCAGAATATCGCCCAGCGAGGGCCAAGCCCTCCTGGCCGTCCAGCCCGGCGCCGAAGACATGTGCTCCCTCGGCGACAAGATACTCGGCCGTCGCCCGGCCGATGCCCGTCGCCGCGCCGGTGACGAAAACGCGTTTGCCGGCAAACATCATGACGACACCTGTGAAGCCAGCGCATTGCGTTGCGCCTGCGCTGACGTCACTGAGCGCAGTACCCGATCCTCGCCGCCTTCGCCACGGCCGAACTCGTCGACGATGCGGCCATCGGCGACGACGAGGCAGCGGTCGCAAAGGCCGATCAGTTCCTCCAGTTCGGAAGCGACGATCAGCAAGGCCACTCCCTTTCCGGCCAGCTCGACCACCAGCCGGTAGATCTCGTGCCGCGTCGCCGCGTCGACGCCCTTGGTCGGCTCATCGAGCAGCAATACTTTCGGCGACCGCATCAGCACGCGGGCGAACAGCAGTTTCTGCTGGTTGCCGCCCGACAGATGGGTGACCGCTGCCTGCGGCGAGGACGCCTTGACGTTGAGCGCGCGCATCGCGCTCAGGATGGAACCGCGTTCGAGCCCACCGCTGATCACGCCGTGTCGCGACAAGGGGGCGAGATTGCCGATGGTGATGTTGGCGCCGACGGGGAGGTTGAAGAGCAGCCCGTCGCGCTTGCGGTCCTCGGTCAGCAGCGCGATGCCGGCGGCGCGGGCGTCGCTGGGCGATTTGATCGGTACGGCTTCGCCCATGACGCGGATCTCCCCCGCGGCCGGTACGCGGCCATAGATCCCGTGCAGGATCTCGCTGCGACCGGAACCAAGCAGCCCCGCCAGCCCGACGATCTCGCCCGCCGCCACCGAGATGTTGATATCCTTCGCGCCATGAACCGCGCCGCTGTGACCGGCGACGGTGAGACGGCGGACCTCCAGCGCGATCTGCGTGCCAACGGGTGCGGCATGTTCGGGAAACAGCCGCTGCAGCCTTTGGCCCGACATCGAGAAGATGAAGGTTTCGGCGTTGAAGTCCTCGCGCGCGATCCGCACCGCCACCTGCCCGTCGCGCAGCACCGTGGCGCGGTCGCAGATGGCGAGCACCTCGGGAAGGCGGTGGGTGATGTAGACCATCGCCACGCCTTGCGCCTTGAGGCGGCGCAGCACGCTGAACAGCGCATCGACTTCGGTGCCGGACAGCGAGGCCGTCGGCTCGTCAAGCATCAGCACGCGGGGCTTCAGGACGATGGCGCGGGCGATCATCACCAGATGGCGCTGCGCCGAGGTTAGCGACGCGACATAGGCCCGGGGATTGATATCGATGCCGAGCTCGGCGAAGATTTCGCCCGCCCGCTGTTGCAGCTTGCGCTGGTGGACCAGCACACCCTCGCCGAGGCCGGTGCGGCCGGCAAAGACGTTCTCGGCCACCGAAAGCTGTTCGAGCACTTCGATTTCCTGCGGAACATAGCCGACGCCGTTCGACCGGGCATCGGCGGGCGAGGCAAAACTGACGGTCCGGCCCTCGAGCCTGATGGTGCCGGTGTAGGATCCGGCCGGATGCACGCCGTTGAGGATCTTGACCAGCGTGGATTTGCCGGCGCCGTTCTGGCCGAGCAGGGCATGGATTTCGCCAGGTGTCACATCGAAATCGACGCCGCGCAGCGCCTGAACGCCGCCGAAATTCTTCACGATGCCGCTGGCCGAAAAAAGCGGTTCTTGCGTGGCGTTGGGCACGATGATCCTCTCGCAAGGGGTCGGATCCGCAAGGCGCGGATCCGGCGGCAGGCTTTACTGGCCGGCGCTGTCCAGCATCTTGTAGTAAGGGGCGAGGTCGGCGGCGGTGATGACCTTGGCCGGCAACGGGTTGCTGTAGGGAACGGTCTTGCCCTGTGCGAGGTCACCCAGCAGTTCGGCAACCTTGGCGCTCTCTTCATAGAGCGGCTGCGCGACGATGCCGTAGGCGGCGCCCGATTTCACCAGGTCGAGATTCTGCCGGATATAATCCATGCCGATGATGACCACGTCGCGCCCGGCCTTGCGCGACGCGCCAGCCCAGGTCTGGATGCTGTTGCCGGTGGTTCCGAACGCGGCGGTCACGTCGGGGTTGCCCTGCAGGATCGCCACCGCCTTGGCCTCGGCCGCGGACGGCTCGAAGCCTTCCATCTGGGTGTCGAGCACCTTGATGCCCGGATATTTCGCCGCGACGGTCTTGCGGAAGGCGTCCGACATGGCGTTTTCGGTATCGTTGGACGCGCCTTGCGTCAGCGCCACGGTGCCCTTGCCGCCAAGCTTGTCGCCGATGGCGATAGCCGCATTGGCCCCGACCTCGGCGATGTCCTCGCCGGTCGCTGCCTTCAGGCCGTTGACCGTTCCTTCCGGCGGCAGCACGTGCCAGGTGACGATCGGGAACCCCTCCTTGGCCAGCTTGGTGATGTAGGAATAGATCGCCGGATCCACCCCATAGACACCGATGGCGTCGTATTTGGTGCGGGCGAGTGCGGCTTCGGCAAGCGGCAGCGTCGCCGGGATGTCCCAGTTGGTGGCGCTCGGGTCGCCGACGACTTCGCATGTGTAGCCAAGTTCCTTGCACTTGTTGAGGAACCCCGCCTGCATCAGCCGGTGCACCGGATGGTCCTTCATCGCCTGCACCCAGAGCAGGTGAACGTCGGCGGCCCGGGCAAGGCCTGCCGAGCCGAGCGACGTCGCAACGATCGCTGCCGCGAACGCGGCACGGACCAGTCCCTTCTTCAGATTGATTCTCATGTCCTACCTCCCTTGGTTCTCCGGCTTTTTGCCGGCGTATGATGTGTTATGGCGGCGGCCTGAACGCCTTGCTTCCTCCGGCCCGTTCAGGCGCCGGCGATGAAGTAGCGGCGCCGAAGGATGTCGAGTCCGACGGCCAGCACCATGATCACGCCGACCGCGATCTGCTGCCAGTTGGAGTTGACGCCGATGACGACGAGGCCGCTCTGCACCACCTTCAGCATCAGGATGCCGACGACACCGCCGGCAACCGTGCCGGCGCCGCCGAACAGGCTGACGCCACCGACCACGACACCAGCGATGACAGTCAGTTCCCAGCCGCTGCCGATCGAGGTGCCCCCGCTTCCGAGATCGGCCATGACGAACATGCCCGCGATCGCCGACAGCGCGCCGACGACGATGAAGGCGCCGATCTTGTAGGCGTTGGTGTTGATGCCGACGAGGTCGGCCACTTCCTTGTTGCCGCCGGTGGCATACATGTTGCGCCCGAGCACGGTGCGCCGCAGCACGAAGTCGGCGACGACGGCGGCGATGATGAAGAAGGCAAAGCTCCAGCCGAGGCCGAAGGCCAGATCGGTGCCGCCAATCGTGTTGATCGCCTCCGGAAGCGGATAAACCGGATAGCCGCCGGTCACCACCTGGATCAGGCCCTGGCCGATGAACAGCATGCCGAGCGTCTGGATGAAGGCGGGGATACCAAGCCTGACGACAACCAGGCCGTTGACCAGGCCGATCAGGGCGCCGACACCGACGCCGCCCAGAATGGCGATCGAGATCGGCAAGGCGGCCGCCGTCATCAGCTTGGCGGCGACCACCGCCGACAGCCCGGCCACCGAGCCGACCGAAAGGTCGAACTCCCCGGCCACCAGCAAAATAGTCTGGCCAATGGCGATGATGCCGACGAAAGACACGACGTTGAGAATGGCGCGAATGTTCCGCTCCGACAGGAACGCCGGTTCGAGAAGCCAGAAGAAGGCGATCAGCAGCGCCATGGCCGCCAGCACGCCTACTTCGCCCACGGCAATCAAGCCGATCAGTCGCCGCCGGAGCGATTGCGCATCCCGGGGTGGCGAGCTCACGTCAGCCGCGCTGTTCATCCTGACCTCCCTGCGGCGCCTGTCGCCGGTTCTTGCGCCCGGCTCCATTCACCCGCGCCGATCCTGGCGCGCTCCTCATCACCATTAAGATTATAATATTATAACTTGTCAACGCCGAAAATTCCAGGCCGTGCAATCGCCATGCGTGTCGCTGGAAAGCGCCCCCCGCAACCGCTATGAATAGGTGTGTTTCGCGACCCGGAACGGACATAGCGTTCGCGGATCGCGTAGTGGTGGAGCACGGTGATGACCGACGGGTCCGGGGACGGCGCAGACGAGAAGAAACCTCCGGCGCGCCTGGGCGTCCGCGAGATCGCCAAGCGAGTCGGCGTGGCGCCGATGACGGTGTCGCGCGTGCTGTCCAATCCGGACATGGTCTCGCCGGAGACGCGCGCCAAGGTCCTGCAGGCCATCGAGCAGGCCGGCTTCGTGCCCAACCGGCTGGCATCGAGCATGCGCGGCAATGGCCGCATGATAGGCACGGTGGTGCCGCCGCTGATCAATTCGGGCATCGCCGAGCAGGTGCAGGGCATGTCCGACGAATGCCACGAGAGCGGCTATTCGATGCTTCTGGTGCAGGGCGAATTCACGCAGGAGGCCGAGGAAAAGGCGATCCGCACACTGCTCGGCTGGCGCCCGGTCGGCATGATCCTGCAAAGCTTCGTGCAAAGCGATACGGCGCGCGCCTTGCTCACGAGCAGTGGTGCGCCGGTGGTCGAGATTTCCGAAATCAAGGGCCGAAGCCCGATTGACATGGTGGTCGGCGTCTCCAACTTCGAGACCGCCTATGCGATGACCATGCATCTTGCGGCCAAGGGCTACAAACGCATCGGTTTCGTCTCGACGCCCATTCATGGCAATGACCGGCTGCAGCAGCGCCGCACCGGCTACAACGCAGCGCTGGCCGAGCTCGGTTTCAAGAACCGTGGTGATATGGAAGTCGAGGTGCCGATCACGGCGCAAGGCGGCGCCCAGGCGCTGGTGACATTGACCTCCCGCCACAAGGACATCGACGCCATCTTCTTTTCCAGCGACACGCTGGCCGTCGGCGCCGTGCAGGAGTGCCACCGGCGCGGCTGGGCGGTGCCCGGCAGGATCGCCATCGCCGGCTATGGGGACATCGATCTCGCCGCGCAACTCTATCCGCCGCTGACCACGGTGAAGGTCAATCGCTACGAGATGGGACGGCGCGCCGTGCGGCAATTGCTGGCGCGGCTCGGCGGCGACACCAAGGTGCCGACCATCACCAGCCTCGGCTTCGAGATCGTCGACCGCGAGAGCGCCTGATCAGGGCTTGGAGTCCTCCCGCCGCCCAAGGCGTTTCTCCCATCCCTCGGCATGGACGTTGAGATAGGCGTTGGGATCGTAGGGATGATCCTTGATGGCATCGATGTTGAGATCGATGCCGAGTCCTGGCGCGTCCGGCAGAGACAGATGGCCAGTGGCGGGATTGACCTCCGGGTGCCATGTCACGAGATCGCGCGTCCATGGGTCATTGAAGGCGTCGAAATGTTCCTGGATAAGGAAATTCGGCACCGCAGCGGCAAGCTGCAGGCACACAGCCGTCGCCACCGGCCCGCCGCTCTGGTGCGGCGCGATATGGCTGCCATGGGCGAGCGCGAGGTTGGCCACCTGCATCGATGGCGCGATGCCGCCCAGAGACATCGGCTCGGGCTGGAAGATGTTGACGCCGCCGCCGGCCGCCAGCGTATAGAACTGCCCGACCGTGTCGTACATCTCGCCGGTCGCCACGGGGATCGGCGAGCGATGCGCCACCTCATGCACGGTTTCCTGCCGGTCGCGCGAGGTCGGCTCCTCCCACCAGTAGATGTCGAGATCGGCGAACCTTTCGGCCGCCTGCAGGGCCGCGATCTCTGTGAAACGCGCATGCACGTCGATCAGGATGAGGGTGTCCCCAGGCAGCTTGTCACGCAATGTCCGGCAGATGGCGTAGGACAGCTCCAGCTCTTCGCGCGAGATAAAACCTTGCGCGGTGCCGAACGGATCGAGCTTGAAGGCCTTGAAGCCCTTGGCCAACACCGCGTTGGAGGCTTCGAGGAAGGCTTCCGGCGTGCGCTCGGTGCGATACCAGCCATTGGCGTAGCCGAGCACGCTGTCGCGCACCTGGCCGCCGAGCAGTTGGTGGATCGGCACGCCCAGGCTCTTGCCCAATATGTCCCAGCAGGCGACCTCGATCGCCGCGATCACTGTGCGGTGGATATGGCCGCCGTCGAGCGAAACACTGTCCAGCATGCGCTTGGCCAGCGCGTTGATGCGGCGCGGATCCTGGCCGATGGCGAGATGCTTGAGTTCATGCACGCCGGCTTCTGTGGTCTTGATGAAGCCGTTCAGCGTGCCTTCGCCGATGCCGTGGATGCCGCTGTCGGTATGGACCTTGACGAACAGCCAGTTCTTCCAGCCGGCGCCGACGGCGAAGGTCTCGATCTCGGTGATCTTCATGCACAATCCTAATCCAGAGCGGCAATCCTGGCGATGATGGCCTCGGTCGTCATACCGTACTTCGCCTGCAAGGTTGGCACCGCGCCACATTCGATATAGCGGTCAGGCAGGCCGATGCGCGTCACCCTTTTCGCAATGCCGGCGTCGAACAAGGTCTCGACCACAAGGCTTGCCAGCCCGCCGACGACGACATGGTTTTCAGCCGTGACGATATGGCTGGATTCGGCGGCGAACCTGGCCACCGCCTCGGTATCGAACGGTTTTATGGTTGGTACGTGCAACACCCCGGTGGAGATGCCTTGCTTGCGCAACGCGTCCGCCGCATCCAATGCCCGCTCGGTCATGAAGCCGGTCGAGATGATGCCGACATCCGAGCCTTCGCGCAGACGCCGCGCCTTGCCGATCTCGAATGTGTAACCCGGCTCGAACACCACGGGCACGCTGCCGCGCAGCAGCCGCATGTACACCGGCCCCTGATGCTCGGCTATCGCCTCGGTCGCCGCCTCGATCTCCGTTGCGTCGCAGGGATCGATGATGGTCAGGCCGGGGATCATGCGCATCAGCGCCAGATCCTCGATCGCCTGATGCGTGCCGCCATAGCCGGTCGTGAGACCCGGCAGGCCGGCGATGATCTTGACGTTGAGGTTGGAGTGGGCGAGCGCGATGGCGACGAAATCATAGGCGCGCCGTGTCGCGAACACGCCGTAAGTGGTGGCGAACGGCACCTTGCCGGTGCGCGCCAGCCCCGCGGCGACGGCGACGAGGTTCTGTTCGGCCATGCCGACATTGAAGAAGCGATCGGGAAAAGCGTCGCGGAAGGGGAGAATATCGGTGTATTTGCCGAGGTCGGCGGTCAGCCCGACAATGTCGGGTCGGCTCTGGCCAAGCCTGGCCAGCGCCCGGCCGAACGGCGCCTCGACGCTCTGCCGGCCGCCGCCTACCGCCTCGTCCTGCCCCATGGCCAGCGTGCGGCCGGCCTCCATCGCCGCTCCGTTCATTGCACCACTCCCGTGCTCTTCTCGAACTCGGCGATGATGCCATCCCACTGCGCCACGTCGATGCGGAAGAAATGCGATTTCTCGCTGCTCTCGATGCGCGGCACGCCCTTGCCGGGCAGCGTGCGCAGCACGATCGCCTTCGGCTTGCCATTGCGCTGGCGTGCGCCGGCCAGCGCGCCGACCACGGCCGCAATGTCATTGCCGTCGATCTCCGATGTCTCCCAACCAAAGGCGCGCCATTTGCCGGCTACAGGTTCCATGTCGAGCACGACGGGCCCGTCGGCCTGGATACCGTTGCAATCGATCAGCGCCACCAACCCGTCGAGCCTGAAATGGCTGGCCGACATCGCCGCTTCCCAGGTCGAGCCTTCCTGCATCTCGCCGTCCGAAAGCTCGACGAAAACGCGCGCGTCGGAGCGGTCGACACGCAAGCCGAGCGCCTGGCCGACGCCTTGCCCAAGGCCATGGCCGAGCGAGCCGCCAATCATCTCGACGCCGGGCGTGGTGTCGAGCGTCGACATTTCCAGCCGGCTGTTGTCGGCGCCATAGCTGACCAGTTCCTCGACCGGGATGATGCCGGCCTCGGCCAGTGCCGCCCACAGCGCGATGGAATAATGGCCGGTCGACAGCAGGAAGCGGTCGCGCTCGGCCCATGCCAGATTATCGGGGTCGTAGCGCAGTTCGTGGAAATAGAGTGCGGCCAGCGCATCGGCGATGCCGAGCCCCTGGCCGATATAGCCCTGGCCCTGGCCGCGCGCCATGGTCAGCATGTGGCGGCGCAATTGTATCGCCTTGCGTTCGAGCGCTGATATGTCGGCGTTGCCGGGAGGCGAGTTTCGCAGCATCGGATCAGTCCTTGTCGAGCCCGCCCGACATGTTGAGCCGCTCGGCGGTCATGTATTTCGGTGCGTCGAGGCAGAGCCAGACGACGGCTTCGGCGACTTCAGCTATCTCAGCCCGTCGGCCGAGCGGGATGCGGCGCGTGCGCTCATCGAGAAAGGCCTGCAGATCATCGCGGCTGTTGGCCCGGGCAAGGTCGACCTCGGTCGAGCGTTGCATCTCCGTGTCCATCATGCCCGGTGCCAGGCTGTTGACCAGCACGCCGTAGGGCGCCAGCGCCACGGCCGCGGCACGGGTGATGGAATCGACGCCGGCCTTGCTTGCCGTGTAAGCGGTGTAATCCGGCAGCGCCATGCGCGAACCCGGCGAGGTGATGTTGATGATGCGGCCCGAACGCTGGTCGCGCATCACCCGGCCCGCCGCCTTGCAGGCCATGGCAAGTGCCGTGACATTGAGCGCCAGCGTGCGTGTCCAGGATTTGTAGGTGGCGTCGAGGAACGGCTCGATGACGCCGTAGCCGGCATTGTTGACGAGGATGTCGATGCCGCCCCAGCGCGCGACTACCTTTTCCACGGCCGCTTCCGGCGTGCCTTCCAGGGTGAAATCGCCGATAATGACCTCGGTTTTCGCGCCTATCTCGCCGATTTGCCGGGCCGTCTCGGCCGCTCCCTCGCCATTGATGTCGGTAACGGCAACCGCGCAACCGCGCCGGGCCAACTGGATCGCCACCTCGCGGCCCAGGCCGCCCGCGGCGCCGGTGACAAGCGCTCTCCTCGTCGTGGTATCATGAATTTCGGCAGGCAAGCGAGCACCCTCCCGGTGGGCATCTTGACGTGTTTGATACCGGTACCATAAATGCCTGTCAACGGAGATGTGCTATTGTTCGCTGGGCCACACGTTCCATTGGTATAGGGAGGAAGAATGAAGGTCGTCGCGCTCGAAACGCTACAACTAGCGGAGTTTCCGTTCCTGTTCTGGTTGCGCGTCCACACCGATGCCGGCCTCATCGGCACCGGTGAGACTTTCTGGGCGCCGGGCCCCGTCGCCTCCTACATCCACGACAATGTCGCCGCCTATCTTCTGGGCAAGGATCCGCGTGACATCGAGCTGCACGACCGCACGCTGGGCAGCGTCTATGTCGGGGCACGCGATTCCGGGGCCGAGGTGCGCGGCAATTCCGCTGTCAACATCGCGCTCTGGGACATTTATGGCCAGGCGCTGGGCGAGCCGGTCTGGCGGCTGCTCGGTGGCCGCACGCACAAGAGCGTGCCGATCTACAACACCTGCGCCGGCTACAAGCATGTCCGCGCCACGAAGAAGAATGCCCTGTTCGAGCGCGGCGAGGACTGGTCGCTGAAGGCTGGCGATTCGAACGAGGGCCCGTATGAGGATCTGCTCGCCTGGCGCTACAATGCCGGCGACCTTGCCAAAAGCCTGAAATCCGAAGGCATCGGTGCGATGAAGATATGGCCCTTCGACATCGCCGCCGAGGCCTCGAACGGCACCCGCATCTCGCTTGCCGACCTCGACAAGGCGCTGGAGCCGTTCCAGAAAATTCGCGACGCCGTCGGGCGCGACATGGAAATCATGGTCGAGTTGCACGGCTTATGGACACTTCCGCCGGTGCTGCGCATCGCCGAGGCGTTGAAGCCCTACGACGTCGCCTGGCTGGAGGAGCCGATCCGCTACAATGAGCTCGACGCCATGGCCGAGCTTGCCCGCCACACATCCATTCCGATCGCCGCCAGCGAGCGGCTGGCCTCGCGGCAGATGTTCAAGCAGTTGATCGACAAGCGCGCCGCTTCGGTGATCATGATCGACCTTGCCTGGTGCGGGGGTCTGAGCGAAGCCCGGAAGATCGCCAATATGGCCGAGGCCAGCGAGCTGCCTGTGACCTTGCATGATTGCACCGGACCGATTGTCTATGCCGCCAGCTGCGCATTGTCGGCGACCTTGCCGAACGTCAATTACCAGGAAGCCGTGCGCGCCTATTTCACCGGCTGGTACACCGAGATTGTCGCCGACATTCCTCCGGTCAAGGATGGCCATGTCGTTCCGCTCGAAGGGCCGGGGCTTGGTCTGAGCCTGCGCCCGGAGCTGTTCCAGCGGCCGGACGCCACCGTCAGGATCACGAAGATCTAGTCTCGGTGGACTTCATCCAGAGCTAGTAGACATTATGCTATTATAATCTATTATCCACCGAAGCGGGCGGCCAACAAGCTCGCCGCCGGTGCTGTCCGCTCCGGTGCGAATACGGACCAGGGAGGCCTCGGTGGTAATTTCAGCAGCGCGGGCGCGCGACGATTTCAAGGGCGCTTCAAACCTGCCCGACCGGCAGGTTCTGCTCGACCTGTTCGAGCGCATGGTGCTGTTGCGTCGCTTCGAAAGCATCGCCCAGATCGCTTGCCGCAAGGGCGAGACGCCTGGCTTCCTGCATCTCTATATCGGCGAGGAGGCGACCGGTGTCGGCGTCTGCGCGCATCTCAGACCAACCGATTGGGTGACATCGACGCATCGCGGCCACGGCCACGCACTGGCCAAGGGCGCCAACCCCGGCCGCGTCATGGCCGAGCTTTTCGGCAAGGCCGACGGCATTTGCGGCGGCCGTGGCGGCACCATGCACCTCTACGACCGTTCGGTCGGCCTGTTCGGCACCAACGGTATCGTCGCGGCGGGCATCGGCCATGCGGTCGGCATCGGCATGAGCGCGCGCCAGCAGGGGCGCGACGATATCGGCGTCGCCTTCTTCGGCGACGGCGCCGCCAACCATGGCGGCTTCCACGAGGCGCTCAACTTCGCCGCCGTGCAGCGGGCGCCCGCTGTCTTCATCTGCGAGAACAACCTCTACGCCACCGCGACACCGCTGAAATCGATCACGCTCAACCCCGAAATCGCCACCAAGGCCGCCTCCTATGGCATGCCCGGCGTTGCCGTCGACGGCAACGATGTCTTCGCGGTCTGGCTGGCGATGAAGGAAGCCACCGAGCGCGCCCGTTCCGGCAAGGGCCCGACATTGATCGAGGCCAAGACCTATCGCACCGTTGGCCACCATGAAGGCGATCCGGTCATCGGCACCTACCGGACCCAAGAGGAGCTTGACGCCTGGATCAAGCGCGACCCGATCGACATGTTCCGCAAGAAGCTCGTCGATGATTACGGCATCGCCGACGCGGAGGCACTCGCCGCCATCGAGGCGCGGATCGAGAAAGTGGTCGAGCAGGCGCTGACCTTCGCCCGCAATTCGCCCGAGCCCGATCCGGCGACGGTGCGCCTGCATGTCTTTGCCGATCCGATCAATCCGCCGGCCGCCCTGCAGCCGCGCGTCGTCGGCGAGACACGCACGCAAGGCTGGCTTGAGGCGGTGCGCGACGGCATCGCCGAGGAAATGCGCGCCAATCCGGCGATTCTCTATTTCGGCGAGGGCACCGGCGAGCGCGGCGGCAGCTTCGCCCACACCAAGAACCTCTGGCAGGAGTTCGGGCATGAGCGCATGGTCGACACGCCGATCTCCGAACAGGGTTTTACCGCCGCCGCCGTCGGCGCCTCGGCCACCGGCGCGCGCACCGTCTCGGACCTGATGTTCGCCGACTTCGCTTTCGAGACCGCCGGGCAGATCTTCCTGCAGGCGGCGAAGCTCCGCTACATGACCAGCGGCCTGATGAGCGCGCCGATGGTGGTGCGCGTCGGCGCTGGCGCGCTGCGCAGTTCAGGCCCGCACCACAGCGGCATCTACCACCCGGTCTTCGCCCATATGCCGGGCCTCATCGTCTGCGTGCCCTCGACCCCGGCGGATGCCAAGGGGCTGATGAAGACGGCGCTGCGGGCCGGCGATCCCGTCATCATGCTCGAACCCAAGGCGCTGTTCGCCTCCAAGGGCGAGGTGCCCGTCGACGAGCATTTTGTCCCGTTCGGCGTCGCGCGCATCGCGCGGGGCGGCACCGACATCACCATCGTCGCCGCCGGCCAGATGGTGCAGCGCGCGCTGGAGGCCGCCGAGACCCTCGCGGCCGAAGGCATCGAGGCGGAAGTGATCGACCCCCGCACCATCATGCCGCTCGACATCGACACCATCGTCGCCAGCGTGCGGAAAACCCATCGCCTGCTTATCGTCGACGAGGCCTGGGCGATGTGCGGCCTTGGCGGCGAGATCGCGCAGGCCATCAACGAACTCGCCTTCGACGAACTCGATGCACCGCCCGGCAGGCTGCACACCGCGCCGACTTCACATCCTTTCGCGCCGGTGCTCGAACGCGCCATGTTGGTCGATACCGCCCGCATCGCTCAGGGCGTGCGCGACGTCATCGCGGGGCGCCCGCCGGTGCCGGATCACTGGTACACGGTTGGCCTGAAAAGTGCCGCGCCGGCTAATCCAGCGCCTGCTCCAGCCAAACCGCAGCCCATCGCGCCAGCGGTTGCCGCTCCAGCCGCCGGCGACGATGAGCCGATAACAATGCCGTTCGGCGATCTAACGGTCAGCGAAGGTACCGTCATCAAATGGCTGAAAGCTGTGGGCGATGCGGTGAAGGAGGGCGAGCTTATCGCCGAGATCGAGACCGACAAGGCCGTTGTCGAGATCGAGGCGCCGATCAGCGGCACGCTCGGCGTCATCGACCAGCCGGTCGGCGCTGTCGTTCCGATGGGCGGCCGCATCGGCGGCATCAAGAAATAACCCACCTCTCTACGTGAATCCGAAGGCCAAACATGAAGATCCTGTGCGCCAACTGGCAAGCCGCCGACGAGGCTGAACTCGAACGCGAGCACTATCCCGATATCGAATTCATCCTTGCCCGCTCGACCAACGACAAGGCGGCTGAGCTGGATCCGGCAATCTGCGAGGCGGTCGATGCAGTCATCAACTATTCGCCCACCCACAATGTCGCGGCCGCGCCCGCAGCCTTTCCCAAGGCCAGGATCGCCGTGCGTTCCGGCGTCGGCTTCGACAATATCGACACGGCGGGCTGGGGGGCGCGCAGGATCCCGGCCTGCAATGTCCCGGACTACGGCACCACCGAAGTCGCCGACCATGCCATCGGCCTGATGCTGGCGATGACGCGGGGCACCTCGGCCTATGGACCCGAGCTTTCCGGCAATGGCGCCGAAGGCTGGCATTTCTCCAAGGCGCCGTTGGTGCGCCGGCACAAGGGCGCCACCTTCGGCATTGTCGGCCTCGGCCGCATCGGGCTGGCCACCGCCCGCCGCGCCGCCGCCTTCGACATGAAGGTGGTGTTTTACGATCCGCATCTTCTGTCAGGCGTCGATCTGTCGACGGGCTACGAACGCGTTCATTCGCTGGCCGAACTGATGGGGCGCTCGGATGTCGTCAGCATCCACACGCCGTTGAGCGATGAAACCCGCAAGCTGCTGGGCGCTGCCGCGTTCGCGGCGGCCAAGCCCGGCCTTGTCCTCATCAACACCGCGCGCGGTCCGATCGTCGACCTCGATGCGCTGGAAGCCGCCATGCGCCAGGGCGCCGTCGCCGGTGCCGGACTTGACGTGCTGCCGCACGAACCCTGCGATCTCGACCATCCGCTCCTGGCCGCGTGGCGCGCCCGCGAGCCCTGGATAGCCAACCGGCTGATCGTCACCCCGCATGCCGCCTTCTACAGCCCTGCATCGATGCGCGACCTCCGGCTGAAATCGATCGAAGTCGTGCACGCCTATCTCGCCGAGGGACGGCTCACCAACTGCGTCAACGCCGAGTATCTGAAATGAACGTGGCGGTGGCGCACACGCGGAGGCTGGCCGTTTCGCCCTATGCGCGCCGCCTTGCGCGTGAGCGCGCCCTTCCGCTTGAAACCCTTCATGGCAGCGGTCCGGGCGGCCGCATCCTGGCCGTCGATGTGCTTGGCTTCATCCCGGTAGCAGAACCCGTCGGATCGCCGACTGTCGTCGCTAACGCGGCCGCGCCTCCCGTTGCCGCTCCGCGCATCGCCGCCTTTGCCGCATCGATCGCGCTCGGCGCTCTGAAAGACCTGCTGGCTGCTCTGGAGGTTTCAGGGAATGCGTTCGACATCGACGACGTCCTGCTGCGCGCCGCGGGCCGTGCCTTCGCTGAAATCCCTGATATCGCCAAGGGGGAAGCACCTGTGGCGCTGGAACTGGCGGGCCGACAAATGGTGGCAAGCCCGGAGACGCCGCTGACGTCGATGCGGGAAGCGCGGCTTGCAGCCTTGGCCGACGACCGTAACGACGCGGGTAAGCCAGCGGCGTTGTCCCTGTGTCTGTTGCCGACAAGCGACATCCGGCCAGTGATGATGCCGCTCCTGATGGGCCGCGTCATGCGCCTGACAGTCTCGGTCAGCGACGCAGGCGATCATGCCCAGTGCCTGCTGACGGTCGATACGGCAAGTGTTGAAGAGGGGACAGCTTCCACGTGGCTTTCGGTCCTTAAATCGGCGATGGAAAACCCGCTTCGCCTCTTCGTCTGAGAGGGTTGACGGCCTTCAGCGTTGCCTAGCCTCGGGCGAAGGAAGCTATTATAAAAGCTCCGACACAGGCGCGACGAGGCTCATGGATCACTCCGTTTCCACCATCGACAGTCTTCCCAGGCGCACGCTCGGCCGCGCCAACGGCCCGCTTTACCGCCAGCTCGCCGACATCCTGCGCGAGCCGATCGGCAATGGCACTTTCCCCGTCGGTGGCGAGCTGCCGAAGGAAGCCACCATTGCCGAGCATTTCGGCGTCAGCCTGATCACCGTGCGCCAGGCCCTGCGCGATCTCGAGGCCGATGGCCTGATCAGGAAGCGCTCGGCCAAGCCGGCGGTGGTCGCGGCGCGCAGCCCGTCGGTCAATCTGAGCTGGAAGTTCAAGAACTTCGCCGACATGGCCGCCTTCACCAAGGACGCTGAACTGACGGTGAAATCCTACCGCAAGGAGGTTTCTCCCGTGCTCCAGCGCCATTTCGGCATGGGCAAGGACGAAGCCGGTTATTGCCTGCGCAGCGTTCTGTCGATCGGAGAGCAGCGAAAAGCACAGATCACCACCTATTTCCCGCCGGATGTCGGCGCCCGGTTGAAGCGCGAGGACTTTTCCGACGTGCTGATCTTCCGCTCGGTGCAGAAACATCTCGGCCTCAGGCTCGATGTGGCGCATGTCACGGTGCGCGCCGAAATCGCCGATGAGGCCGTTGCCGCGGACCTCGGCGTCACGCTCGGCAGTCCGGTGCTGACGGTGGAGATGCTCTACCAGTCGGCGGATCAGCGCAGCATCGAATTCTCTGTCGCACGCCATCCCGCCGATATTTTCAGCATCGCCTACGACGCGCCGAACGACCTGTCCTGAGCGCGCCCCCGGGACGGTATTTTCTGACCTTGTTCGGATAGACAGGCCTATAAAATTATAATAGCATGATAGCTAGGCTGAGGTGTCGGCCGAGAGAGGAATTTCAAGGGGAGGAAATCCGGCGAATTCCGCGCGCGAACGCAGCTTTGGGAGAAACTCGGTCAAATTGACATCCGCATTTGGTACCGGTATCAATTTGGAGTCTTCATCCGATCAAGATGGCGCAGTCCATCGCCGGTTGAGCAGGAAACACTAGGGAGGAGACCATGAAATTGAGGAGCTTGTGCGCCGGCTTCGCGGCGCTTGCCGGGTTCGCAGTCTCTGTCGGCGCGACGCCTGGCCACACCGAAGACAAGAAGCCTTACCTTATCTATCTCTCCAACAATTTCGTCGGCAACGACTGGCGCCAGCAGATGGAGCGTGTCGCCAATGTCGCCGTCAACAAGGGGCCGCTGAAGGGCCGTGTCGACCTCAAGGTCGAGAATGCCGAGAACACGGTTCAGGCGCAGATCAATTCGCTGAACAACATCATCCGCCAGAAGCCCGCCGCCATCCTCATCGATGCGTCGTCGGCGGAGGCGCTCAATCCGACCATCAAGAAGGCCTGTGACGCCGGGATCATCGTCGTCAGCTTCGACCAGACCGTGTCGGCCGAATGTGCCTACAAGCTGCACTCCGATTTCGATATCATGGCCAACAACCAGGCCGAATGGATGGCATCCATCCTCGGCGGCAAGGGCAAGGTCTTCATGGATCGCGGTCTCGCGGGCGCACCGATTTCCGAGCAGTTCGAGAAGAATTTCGGTGCGGTGCTGAAGAGATATCCCGGCATCGAGATCGTCGGCTATTTCAACGGCAACTATGCCGCCGGCCCCGAGCAGGAAGGCGTGGCCAGCCTGCTCGCCGCCCACCCCGAAGTCGACGGCATCTTCTCGCAGGGCTACGGCACCGGCGCCATCAAGGCGCTGCAGAATGCCGATCGTCCCCTGGTGCCGATCGTGGCCGCCGCCTTCAATGGCACGGGCGTGGTCTGTGCCCAGACAAAGGGGGCAAAGTGCTGGCTGGGTGCCAATCCGCCGTCGCTTTCCGCCGAGGCGATCAAGCTGGCCGTCGACATACTCGACACCGGCAAGAAGCCGGCAGACACGACCGTGCTGTTCAACTCACCGGGCCTGACCACCGACATGGTCGATGCCAAATACGCTCCAAATTCCTCGGCCGTGAAGATTGAACTCGGCAAGACCGTGTTTGCCGATCTGGCGCCGGGCCTCTCGCTGCCGGTCACGCCCAGCTGGGTCGAAATCACCCCCAAGGAGGCGTCGGGCAACTGAGTGGGCCAAAGCGGCGCGCCGAGAGTCGGCGCCGATATTCGAAACGAAAATGGGAGGAAAAAACATGAAATCACTGAGCCGTAGCATCGGTCTCGCAGCTCTTGCCACCGCCATGATGGCGATAGGCATGCATGCCGGCCACACCGAGGACAAGAAACCCTACACCATCTATCTCTCCAACAATTTCGTCGGCAACGACTGGCGCCAGCAGATGGAGCGCGTCGCCACCGTCTCGGTGAACAAAGGGCCGCTGAAAGGCCGTGTCGATCTCAAGATCGAGAATGTCGAGAACACCGTCCAGGCGCAGATCAACTCGCTGAACAACATCATCCGCCAGAAACCCGACGCCATCCTCGTCGATGCCGGCTCGGACTCGGCGCTGAACCCGACCCTCAAGAAGGCCTGCGACGCCGGCATTGTCGTCATCAGCTTCGACCAGGTGGTGACCGAGCCTTGCGCATTCGCCGTCGCCTCCGACTGGGATCGCATTCCCTCGGTAATGGCCGAATGGATGGCCACGCAGCTCGGCGGCAAGGGCAACATCATCCTCGACCGCGGTCTTGCGGGCGCGCCGATCTCCGCGCAACTGCAGCAAGGCTATGAGAAGGTGCTGGCGAAATATCCCGACATCAAGGTCGTCGGCTATTACAACGGCAACTATGCGCTCGGGCCCGAACAGTCAGGTGTCGCGGCCCTGCTTGCCGCCAACCCGAAGGTCGACGGTATCATGACGCAAGGCTATGGCTCGGGTGCCATCCAGGCGCTGAAGGATGCGGGACGGCCGATCGTCCCGGTCGTCGGCTTCTCCTACAATGTCGCCGCCGTCACCTGCGCTCAGACGCAGGGCGCCAAGTGCATCCTCGGCTCGAACCCGGCCTATCTGTCCTCGGAAGCGATCAAGCTGGCGGTCGATATTCTCGACACCGGCAAGAAGCCGGCAGAGCGCTCGGTCTCGGTCAAGGGCGACTTCGTCACCACCGATCCCTTCGAGTCCAAGCTTTACCCGGGCACCAAGATGATCAAGATCGCGGTCGGCGAAAACGCCTTCCCTGACCAGGCGCCTGGACTGACGCTGCCGATCACGCCCGACTGGGTCCAGATCACCGCCGCCGAGGCCGCCGGCAAGTAACATCTGCCACCACGACCCTGTCTCCCGGCATCGCAAGATGTCGGGAGAGCTTTTCGAAGGCGCATCCATGGATCTCGTCACCGTTACAGGCCTGTCCAAACGCTATGGCGGCATCGTCGCGCTGAGCGAAGCGACATTCAGCGCCCGCGCCGGCGAGGTGCATGCGCTGCTTGGCGAGAATGGCGCGGGCAAGAGCACCTTCATCCAGATCCTGTCCGGCGCGGTAAGGCATGATGGCGGCTCGATCCTGGTCGATGGCCGGGACTATCGCCCCGCCAATCCGGATGCGGCCCAGGCGCGCGGCATCGCGGCCGTGTTCCAGGAGCTGTCGTTGATTCCCGACCTCAGCGTCGAGCAGAACATATGGTTCCGCCACGAGCCAAGGACGTTTCTGCGCACCGTCAACCGCACGGAGATGCGCCGCAAGACGCTGGCGCTGCTCGAGAAATACAATTTTCCCGCACTGCGTCCCGACCAGGAATTGCGGCGGCTGACATTGGCGGAGCGGCAGATCGTCGAGATCGCCAAGGGTTTGGCCAAGGACCCGCGCATCCTCATTCTTGACGAGGCGACATCCGCGCTGCCCGCGCGCGAAGCCGAATGGCTGCTCAACCTGACCCGGCAACTCGCTGCCGAGGGCAGGCTTGTCATCTTCATCTCGCACCGCATGGCCGAGGTGCGCGCCATCGCCGACCGGCTGACCATCTTTCGCAACGGCAGCACCATCGCCGTGCATGAGGCCAATGCCGTCTCCGACAACGAGATCGTCACCCAGATGATCGGCCGGCATCTCGACAGGCTCTATCCCGAGCGGGTTGCCACCGCGACCGAGCGCATCGCGCTGAGGGTCAGGGGGTTTTCCAGCGGCAGCCGCCTCTCCGGGGTCGATTTCGCGCTGCGCGAGGGCGAAGTCCTCGGCGTCGGCGGTCTGCAAGGCCACGGCCAGCGCGAACTGTTCCAGGCCCTGTTCGGTGCAACCAGGGCGACCGGCACCATTGAGCTCTGGGGCAAGGCGGTTTCAATCAACAATCCGCGCCAGGCGCTGACCGGCAAGGATGGCATTGCGCTGGTGCCGGAGGACCGGCGCGGGCAGGGCCTGCTTCTGACCAAGAGCGTGCGCGAGAACCTGACCCTGTCGGTCATCAAGCGCTTCACGGAGAATGGCTTGCTGAGCCGGCAAAAGGAAGCGGCGCTCGTCAAGGAAATGGTCGATTTCCTGCGGATCAAGGCCGGCACGTCCGAACAGCTTGCCGGCACGCTGTCGGGCGGCAACCAGCAGAAGGTGATCTTCGGCAAGATGCTGCTGACGCAGGCTCGCGTGCTCCTGCTCTACGACCCGACGCGCGGCGTCGATGTCGGCACCAAGGGCGAGATCTTCCAGCTGATGCGCGACCTCGCCGCCAAGGGCTATGCAATCCTGTTCCATTCCAGCGACATGCCCGAACTCGTCCATGTCGCGGACCGGGTCATGGTCATGCGCAACGGCCAGGTGGCCGCGACGCTGGAAGGCGACCGCATCTCGGAGGCGGGGATTTTGCGCGCCGCGATGCTTGAAAGCGAGGCTGCTTGAGGCATGGTGATGTCCGTTGCTGAGAGACCTGTGGACATGGCGCAAAGGCCTGCCGAAATGAAATCAGCCAGGCCGGACCTCGACTGGCGTGGCCGCGTGCTCGACCGGGCGCCGTTCCTGGTCGCATGCCTGATGCTGGCCTTGATCGTCGCCATCTACGGCAGCCTGCAATCCGGCGTCTTTTCGCTGGACGAGCTCAACCTCGACACGGCGGCGGCGATGACACTGATGCTGGCGGCGACGGGGCAGACCATCGTGCTGGTGCGCGGCGGCATCGACCTTTCGATCGGCGGCATGATCAGCCTCGGCACGGTCATCGCGGCAACGCGCTTCACCGACGACCCGTCGACCACCGCACTCTGGGTGCTGATCATCCTTGCGCTCGGCTTCCTGATCGGCGCGCTCAACGGCCTGCTGATCTCGCTGCTCAAGCTGCAGCCCTTCCTCGTCACGCTCGCCACCTGGTCTATCCTCAACGGCATCGCCATGATCATCCTGCCGACCGATGGCGGCAGCATTCCCTCCTGGTGGGTCGGTTTCGCCTCAGCGCAACTCTTCGGCCTCACCAGCCCGGTATGGATGCTGGCGGGCCTGCTGTTGTTCTGGCTATGGTTTCGGGCGACGCAGGTGGGTGTCACCATTCAGGCAACGGGATCGAATGAAAAGTCAGCCTTCCTGTCGGGCGTCTCGATCACCCGCGTCAACCTCATCACCTATGGCCTTTCGGGACTGTTCGCGGCGGGCGCGGCGCTGTTCCTGGTGACGCAGACCGGCGCCGGATCGCCGACGATCGGCAAGGATTACATCCTGCCGTCGGTGGCCGCCGCCGTCATCGGCGGTGTTAGCCTGTTCGGCGGCCGGGGGCATCTCGCGGGCACGCTGATCGGCGCCTTCGTGCTGACCCTTATCGGCAACCTCGTCTTCGTCCTGCATGTGTCGAGCTATTGGCAGCCGGTTGCGTCCGGCGTCATCCTGCTGCTCTCGGTTCTGGCTAGTTCCGTCGCAGAAAAGGCCGCAAGGAGCCGCGTCCAATGAGCGCCTTCCTCGCCCGCAACCGCCTCATCGTCCTCGCTTATGCCGGCATGGTGGTGTTGCTCCTTGTCACGGCGCTGTTTTCGCCCGGCTTCCTGTCGGTCTCCAACATGCGCTCCACCGTCGTGCTGGCCGCCTTCGTCGGCATCGTCGCGCTCGGCCAGACCTTCGTCATCATCGGCGGCGGCATCGACCTGTCGGTGCCCTGGGTGCTGAATTCGGCGGCCATCGTCATGGCGCTGTTGTGCGGCGGCCAGGACCTGCCGCTGGCCTGGGTCATGCCGCTGCTGCTTGCCGGCGGCGCCTTCATCGGGTTGATCAACGGCGTCGGGGTTGCCCGGTTCGGCGTTCCGCCCATCATCATGACGCTGGCCACCAATGTCATCCTGCAAGGCTTGATCCTGGTGCTCACCGGCGGCTCGCCGACGCCTTCGGCGCCAGCCTTGATCCAGTTCCTGTCGGTCGGTCGGCTCGGGGGCTTCCCGGTCATCGCGCTGGTCTGGCTTGTCCTGACTCTGCTCGCGACGCTGCTGCTCTCCAGGGCCGCGTTCGGCCGCCATCTTTACGCGCTGGGCACCAGCGCCATGGTTGCGGAATTCTCGGGCGTGCCCACGACGCGGACCACCATCCTCACCTATGTCATCTCCGGCCTCACCGCCGCCTTCGCCGGCATGCTTTTGACCGGCTATTCCGGCCAGGCCTATCTCGGCATGGGCGACGCCTATCTGTTCACCTCGATCGCCGCGGTCGCCATCGGCGGCGCCTCGATTCTCGGCGGCAGCGGGCACTATCTCGGCACCGTCGCCGGCGCCATGGTGCTGACCATCCTCACCGGCCTTTTGCCGGCGCTGAACCTTTCGAGCGGAGCGTTGCTCATCGTCTATGGCGCGGTGATCCTGCTCACCGTGTCGATCGGCAGCGAAACCTTCGCCGGTCTCGGCGGCAAGCTGCGCGGAAAAGAGGGCTGACCATGGTCGAAATCACCTGCGTCGTCGATGCGAAGGCCGAGCTCGGCGAAGGCACGCTCTGGGATCCGAAGGCCGGCGTGCTCTGGTGGATCGACATCTGGAAGAGGCTGATCCATCGCTACGATCCCGCGACCGGCAAGGACGAGGTCTTCGAGACGCCCGAATATCTAGGCTGCCTTGGCCTGCGCGAGAAGGGCGGCTTGGTGCTGACCATGACCGACGGCTTCCATTTCTTCGATCCGGCGACCGGCAGATTCGAGGCGATCGTCGACCCGGAAGCGCATATGCCGAGAACCCGCTTCAATGACGGCAAGCCCGACCGCCAGGGCCGCTTCTGGTCCGGCTCGATGTTCGAGGTGCCCGGCCAGCCAATTGAATTTATCGGCGCGCTCTACCGGCTCGATCCCGACCTTTCGGTGCACAAGATGATCGACGGCATCGGTTGCTCCAACGGGCTCGCCTGGAGCCCGGATTCAAAAACCATGTATTTCTCCGACAGCCACGCCGGCGCGGTCTGGGCCTATGATTTCGACCCCGCCACCGGCGACATCGAGAACCGTCGTACCTTCATCGACATGACGGTGACCGGCGGCGTCGCCGACGGCGCCACCGTCGACGCCGAAGGCTGCTACTGGGTGACCATTCCTGTGACCAGCAAGGTCTGTCGCTACGATCCTGATGGCGAGCTTATGCAGACGGTGGTTCTGCCGACCGACCTGCCGACCTGCTGCGAATTCGGCGGCGCGGATCTCGACATCCTCTATGTCACCTCGGCCGTGCTCAAGCGCCCGGCCAGCCACTTCGTCGGGCAGAAGAACCCAGGCGGGCTGTTCGCGCTCGATGTCGGCGTCAAGGGACTGACATTGCCCGCCTTCAAAGGGTAGCGCCGAGATACGCTGCCTATCAGATCAGGCCGGACATGTCCGAGAAGGCCATGGCCTTGCGCAGCACCTCGACAAAACGTTCGCCCGCCAGTTCGCGCGGGCCGCCATTGTCGATCGAGGTGACGCCAGGACCGGAGAGGGTCACGCTGGCGCTGCGCGCCAGCCGCGCCAGCACTTCGCCCCGCGATTCGCGGCCGCGCATCGCCAGCCGCTCGGCAAGGATCTCTGGCGACGCGGTGATCTCCACGACAGCCAGATTGGCATAGCGCTTACGCAGCACCGGGACGATCGCGCGCGACACATTGGCCACCGCGACGCGGCCATTGGCGACCGACCAGTCGACATCGGCCGGGATGCCGTAGCGCAGGCCATGTGCCTCCCACGACACGGCGAAGGCGCCGTCGGCTTCCGCCTCGATGAAGGCCGCCTCGGCCAGCGTGTCATGATCCTCGCTGCCCGCGTCACTCGGCCTCGTGATCACCCGGCGCACGAACTCGAGCCTGCTTTCGTCGGCAAAGCGGCTGCGCGCATAGTCGATGATCGTATCCTTGCCGGCGCCGCTCGGTCCGACGACGGCGATGAAGACGCCGTCGCGGATCGGAAAGGTGGCGGAGGACAATTCACGCTCGATCAAGGCCGACACCATCATGCAACCCGGCGCCCCTGGCGCCAGACGGTGCGCACGACCGGAACGTGGTCGTCGACGCGCACCCGAACCAGGTCGGCCCGGCGGCCCTGTTCGATGACGCCGCGATCGGTAAGGCCGATCGCATCGGCGGGGTTCTTCGAGACCATGGCGACCGCCTGCGGCAGGGAGATGCCGTCGACCATGTCGCCGAGGAAGAAGGCCGACTGGATCAGGCTGAACGGGATGTAGTCCGACGACAATATGTCGAGCAGGCCGTCGCTGGCCAGCGTCCGGGCCGAGACATTGCCGGAATGCGAGGCGCCGCGCATGACGTTGGGCGCACCCATCAGCACGCCGAGCCCGGCTTCCTTCGAAGCCCTCGCCGCGGCTTCCGTCGTCGGGAATTCGGCAACGCGCACGCCCTGTTCGATCGCCTCGTCGACATGGCCGACGGTGGCGTCGTCATGGCTCGCCAGCACGATGCCGCGCTCATGGCAGGCGGCGGCGATGACCGCGCGGTTCGGCCCCGAATTCGCCGCCGATTCCGCCATCCGCTTTTCGCAGAACAGCTTGAAGTCGCGGTCGGTCAGTTTCAGCTTGCGCTGGTAGTAGTAGGCGTAGGTCTCAAGGTTGACGAACTGGCGCTGGCCGGGAGCATGGTCCATCAGCGACGCCAGCCTGACCCTGTCATCCCCGTCGAAATTGGCGAAGGCCTGGAGGCAGTCCGGAGCCGAGACCTCGCAGCGCAGATGCAGGAAGTGATCGGCGCGAAGGCGGTCCTGTTGCACACTGTCCTCGATCGCGTCGGCCAGCTTGCGGATATCGGTCAATGTCAGGTCGGCGTCCTCATCCATGCCGACCCGCAAGGCGTCGAGCACGGTGGTGATGCCGGCCGTCGCCACCTGCGCGTCATGGGCAAGCACGGCCGCGATCGGATTCCAGCGCACCTTTGGCCGTGGCGCGTAGTGGCCTTCCAGATGATCGGTGTGCAATTCGACCAGCCCTGGAATGATGTAGTCGCCGCCCATGTCGTCGCCGATCCGGCTCGTGCCGGCTTCGATCCCGGCGATGAAGCCGTCACGCAGCACCAGCGAACCCTCGACGATCTCGTCGGCAAGCACGATGCGGGCGTTGTGGAGAACGGTTTCGACGGTCATTTCGGGTAGTCCTTGATTATTCAGGCAGGGATTGTTCAGGCGGTTTTTCTGGCCGGGCGGCGGCCGAGCGCGTGATGCGAAAGCACCATGAACGGCGCGCCTGGTTCGGTTTCGACGAACAGCGTCAGCGCATCCACCAGCACAGGCTTTTGCAGCACCTCCGCGAACAGGCTGTCGATCGCCGCACGAAGGCGAGTGGCTTCCTGTGGTCCGGCGCGGCCCGACAGCGTCATGTGGAAGCGGAAGGTCTCGAAGACATAGGGGTAGCCCCATTGGCAGAGGTTGCGGAACTCGCTCGGCTTCAGGGAATCGGGGCTGCGCCGCTCGATTTCCGCCTCGGTCAGCGGCGCGCGGAAACGGTCGAAATCGCGCACCACGTCATTGGCGAAGCTGTTGAGCGCCGGCACCGGTCCTTCCGGCACGAGCGCGAAGAAGCCGTCGATCTGGCTGACGATCAGGCGCGGGATCGTCACCACCGGCGTAGCCTCGGCGAAATTGTCCAGCGCGGCGCGCAATGAAGCCTCGGTTTCGGTCGCCGCCAGCCGGAAAGGCGCTTTCAGCGTGGCGTGAAAACCGTAGCGCCGTGCCGAAGCGGTATGGAAGGCCACCTCCGCCGCCGACAGGTCCGCCACGGCCTCGACCGGCCTTGTGGCGGCGCCAAACGGGTCGCGGCCCAGCCAGTTCGCGGCTATCCGCGCCAGCGGTTCATCCTGCCGGGGAGTGAAATAAACGGCATAACGCATGGGAAGTCCTCGTCAGACCTGCTGCCATAGGTGATTTCCATGACGGATTGACGAAGCCTTGCGGCGTTTCCGAGAACAAAAGAGCCGTTCAGGTCCTTAGCCGACGATTTTTTCGTGCTGGACCAGTCGCTTCAGGCGCAAGGACCAATCGATCACGCTTTCATCAGCCATTCGTGCTCGGGCGCATTGTGGAATTTCCACGTCCGCTTCGGCCCCGCCATGACATTCAGGTAGTATAGATCATAGCCATGGCACGCGGCGCAGGGATGGTATCCCCTGGGCACCAGCACCACATCGCCATCCTCGATCGCCATCGCTTCGTCGAGCGCGCGATGGCCGTTCCCGTCGGCGTCGGTATAGACGCGCTGGAAGGCGAAGCCTTGTGGCGGGTTGACGCGATGGTAGTAGGTTTCCTCGAGATAGGATTCAGCAGGCAGATTGTCCTGGTCGTGCTTGTGCGGTGGATAGCTCGACGTATGCCCGCCAGGCGTGATGACCTCGACCACCAGAAGCGAGTCCGCCGGCTTGCCCTCCGGCAATATGTTCGTGACATAGCGCGTGTTGGTGCCCTTGCCGCGCACCTCCTGGCCGAGATCGTCGGGCCCGATGACCCGCACCGGCAGGCCGCCGCCGAGACCGGGCGCCGAGCAGACCGCGAGTTCCAGTTCGGTATCAGCGGTCACCGACCAGCCCGACCCTTCGGGTACATAAACCGACCATGGCTTGCCCTCGAACGGCGACATGCGTTCGCCGAGCAGGCCAAGGTTCTTGCCGCCGGCCGAGGCCTTGCCTTTGCCCGTGACGAACACCAGGCATACCTCGCGGTATCCGGTCTCCCCGGACGCTGTCTCGCCGGGCTTCAGCCGGTGCAGATCGAAGCCGACATAGGTCCATCCTGCGGTTTTCGGCGTCACATGGGCGACGCGGCCATGACCCTTGTTGGCCTTCACGAGCAGCTTCGACATGCGGGCTATTCCTTCGGTTCGGGCTCAGTCGCGGCCTTGGCCTCATCGGCCGGCTTGTAGAGGTAGAAGAACTGCCAGACCGCGTACCCGGCGAAGCCGAGCGCGATCACGCCCCAGAACGGCGTGCCCGTCGCGAATTCGATGACGGACCAGACAAGACAGACCGCGACGACGGCAACGCGGCGCCATAGTGGGCGGAAGAATGGGTGCTCGTAATCTTTCATCCGGCCAACCTACAGCAACCCGGCGTCACCGAGAACCACCGCGCTCAGGCATTCGGAAAGCCCTGCGTCTCCACCGTGTAACCGGCCGCCGTCATGACGCGCATCAGTTCCTTGTAGCCGACCTCAGCCATCCTGAGCGGCGGGTTCTTCTTCGGGTCCTGCTCGGCCTCGACCACGAACCAGCCTTCGTAGCCATAGTCAGCGAACTTCTTCACGATGGCGCCGAAATCCAGCGAACCATCGCCCGGCACCGTGAAGGCGCCCAGCGCCACGGCGTCGAGGAAGGATTGCTTGGTGCGGTCGAGCTTGTCGATGACGCCGATGCGCACATCCTTCACATGCACATGGCTGATGCGCTTGTGGTGATTGTCGATGGCGCGCAGCACGTCGCCGCCGGCAAAGACCAGATGCCCGGCATCGAGCAGCAATGGAATGCCCTCTCCCGAATAGCGCATGAAGGCATCGAGTTCCGGCTCGGTCTCGACCACCGCGGCCATATGGTGGTGATAGGACAGCGGCATGCCCTGTTCGGCGCACCATTCGCCGAATTCGGTCAGGCGCCTGGCGTAAGTCTTCATCTCGTCGTCCGAGAGCTTCGGCTTGGTGGCAAGCGGCTTCGACCGATCACCCTGGATCGAGCGGCCGACTTCGCCATAGACGATGCAAGGCGCATCCACCGCCTTGAACAGGTCGATCATCGGTTGGATACGATCCTTGTTCTTGCCCATGTCCTCGTTGACAAGCGTGCCGGAAAACCAGCCGCCGCACAGCGTCACATCAGCCTTTTTCAGGATCGGCAGCATGACCTTGGGGTCATTGGGAAAGCGCCGGCCCATTTCCATGCCGGTGAACCCCGCCGAACGCGACTGGCGCAAACATTCTTCCAGCGACACGTCATCGCTGAGTTCCGCAAGGTCGTCATTCCACCACGCGATGGGGGACATGCCCAGTCTGGCTTTCACGTCGTCACTCCAGTTTCAAAAAGTTCAATTTCCGTTCGTTGGCGCGGCCCCTCATCCCCCTGCCGGCGTTTGTCGTTCGAAAGGCCAAGCAGTTGGCTTTTCGTCCGCTGCGCCGACCACTCCTTACCTCCCCGTCCTTACGGGGAGTGAGGGGCGGCGCCGACATCAGTCACCGACACTCTGCATCTGCCGCTTTTCGTCATAGGCCTTGCGTGCCGCGTTCACCTGCGGTCGCGCCGACACCTCGGGCACCGCCACATCCCACCATGTTCCGCCGGCATCGGTGGAAACCAGCGGGTCGGTGTCGATGACCAAAACCGTCGTGCGCGTGTTCGACTTGGCCTGTTTCAGCGCCGTTTCCAGCTCGGCGATGGACGCAACTTTTTCGGCAATGGCGCCGAGGCTTGCCGCATGCGCGGCGAAGTCGATATCGGGCAGGACCTCGTGGCGCGAGTCCTTCAGCAGATTGTTGAAGTTGGCGCCGCCGGTCGCCATCTGCAGCCGGTTGATGCAGCCATAGCCACGGTTGTCGAGCAGCACGATGATCAGTTTCAGGCCCAGCATCACCGAGGTGGCGATCTCGGAATTGAGCATCAGGTAGGAGCCGTCGCCGATCATGACGACGACCTCCTCGTTAGGCTTCGCCATCTTGGTGCCGAGCCCGCCGGCAATCTCGTAGCCCATGGTCGAGAAGCCGTATTCGGCGTGGTAGGAACCGGGCGCGCCCGCTTGCCACAGCTTGTGCAATTCGCCCGGCAGGCCGCCGGCGGCATGCAGTAGCGTCACGCTCGAACCCATGGCGCGCTGCACCGCGCCAATCACCTGTGCATCCGACGGGTGGGGGACATTTGTCGATGCCGTCACCTTGGCCGCGTCGGCCTGCCATTCCTTCTTGCCCTTCGCGGAATTCTCGGTCCAGTCGGCCGGCGCCTTCCAGCCTTTCAGGGCCGCGCCAAGCTCGGCTAGCCCTTCGGCCGCGTCCGCAACCAGCGGCAGCGCGCGGTGCTTGCCGGCGTCGAAAGGCTGTACGTTCAGCCCGACAATCGTCTTGCCGGAGTTCTTGAACAGCGACCAGGAACCGGTGGTGAAGTCCTGCAGCCGAGTGCCGACGGCCAGAACGACATCGGCTTCTTCCGCCAGCCGGTTGGCGGCCGAAGTGCCGGTGACGCCGACCGCGGCCATGTTGAGCGGATGATCGTCCGGCAGCGAGGACTTTCCGCCTTGCGTCTCGCAGACCGGAATGCCGGCGCCATCAGCAAGCTTTGCAAGCTCCTCGGAAGCCTGGGAATACAGCACGCCGCCGCCGGCGATGATCAGCGGCTTCTTCGCGCCCTTGAGTGCTGCGACGGCGGCCGCCAGTTCCCGGCGATCGGGGCGTATCCTGCGCTGCGTCCACACCCGTTCGGCAAAAAAGCTCTCGGGATAGTCATAGGCCTCCGCCTGCACATCCTGGCAGAGCGACAGCGTCACCGGCCCGCATTCGGCTGGATCGGTCAGCACCTGCATGGTCCGCGCCAGCGCCGGGATGATCTGTTCGGGGCGCGTGATGCGGTCGAAGTAGCGCGACACGGGCTTGAAGCAGTCATTGACCGTCGCAGTGCCGTCGGAAAAATCCTCGGCCTGCTGCAGAACCGGATCGGGGATGCGGTTGGCGAAGACGTCGCCGGGCAGAAGCAGGACAGGCAAGCGGTTGACGTGGGCGAGGGCCGCGGCCGTCACCATGTTGACCGCGCCGGGGCCGATCGACGAGGTCGCGGCCATGAAGCGGCGGCGGAAATTGGCCTTGCCGTAGGCGATCGCGGCATGCGCCATCGCCTGTTCATTGTGGGCGCGGAATGTCGGCAGGGCATCGCGCGCCTGGTAGAGCGCCTCGCCGATGCCAGCGACATTGCCATGACCGAAGATCGCCCAGACGCCGCCGAAGATCGGCATCGTCTTGCCGTCGATCTCGGTCTTCTGCTGGCTGAGAAAGCGGGTCAGCGCCTGCGCCATCGTCAGGCGGATTGTCTTGCTCATGTCGTTTCCTCCGCAGTCCCTATGCCGCGTCTTCTTATGCTGCTTTACGGCCACGCGCGGCAAGCCACGCCTCGGTCAGCTGTTCGAAGCGCGATGCCATGTCGGCAACCGCTTCGTCATCGGACATCTTGCCAGCCAGCCATTGTTCGGCCGCGTGGACGAAGATGGTGCGGCCAACGGCAAAGCCCTTGACGATGGGCGCCTTGGCGGTGGCGGCGAACGCCGCTTCCAGCTCGTCCTGCGGCGCCTCCAGGCCCAGCAGCACGATGCCACGGCACCACGGATCGTGCTTCAGGATCACCGCTTCGATCTTGGCCCAGGCGCCGGCCGAAGCCTGCGGCTCCAGCTTCCACCAGTCGGGCTTGATGCCGAGCGCATAGAGCTCCTCCAGCGCGCGCGGGATCGTCGTGTCGTCGACCTTGCCATGCTTGCCGGCGATGATCTCGATCAGAAGTTCCCGGCCAACCTTGCGCGCGGCCTCGAACAGCGAGCGCAGCTTCTGCTGCTGTTCTTCCTTGAGCGCGGCCGGATCGTCTGGGTGATAGAAGCAAAGGCACTTGATGCAATGCTCGACCGGCCATTCGGTGAGCTGCGAACCGATATCCTGCGAAAACTCGAACCGAAGCGGACGCGAGCCCGGCAGTTCCACCGGCCTTCCAAGCCAGCTGAATGGATGATGCGCGAATTCGAACATCGCCTTGCGGCCATGTTTCTCGTCGATCAGCATGCCGTAACCGTCGCGGCCGGCAGCGACTTGCGCCGCGGCCTTCACGGCCAGCACCTTGAAGGCAGGGATGCGCGACACGTCGGCGCCCGCCTTTGCCGCGATATCCTCCAACTGGACACGGTGGTCGCAGGCCAATGCCATCAGCGAGGGAATGTCATGCCGGCGCGTGGTTGCCCAGTGAATGTGGTTGATCGCCTCGTCCTTGCGCAGGGCAAGGTGCTTGCTGCCGTTCTTGAGGAAGAATTGCAGCTCCTCGAAGGTCGGATATTCAGGCGCGCAGAGCAGGCGCGACACGGCGAAGGCGCCGCAGGCATTGGCCCAGGTTGCCGATGTCGCCAGGCTCTCGCCGCCAAGCCAGCCGCGCAGGAAGCCCGACATGAACGCGTCCCCGGCGCCCAGAACATTGTAGATCTCGATTGGAAAGCCTTTGCCGACGATGCCGTCCTCGAGATCGTCGCTGATCGGCCCGTCATAGACGATGCAGCCCATGGCGCCGCGCTTGAGCACGATGGTCGCCGATGACAGCGAGCGGATCGTTTTCAGCGCGCTCAGGCAATCGTCAGCGCCCGAGGCAATCATGATCTCTTCCTCGGTGCCGACGATGAGGTCGCAATCGGGCAACACCGTCTTCAACTGGGCGGAGACCCGGTCGGATTTCACGTAGCGTTCGAAACCCTCGGCGTGGCCGGCGAGCCCCCACAGGTTCGGCCGGTAGTCGATGTCGAACACCACCTTGCCGCCACTGGCCTTGATGGCGCGGATCGCCTTGCGTTGCGCGGCATCGCTGTTGGGTCGCGAAAAATGCGTCCCGGTGACGACGATGGAGCGGGAAGAAGCAATGAATGTCTCGTCGATATCCTCCTCCGACAGCGCCATGTCGGCGCAGTCCGTGCGGTAGAAGATCATTGGCGAAACGCCTTCGTCCTCAACGGAAAGCAGAACCAGCGCGGTCAGCCGGTCCGGGTCGGTCTTCAACCCGTCGACGCGGACGCCCTCCCGCGTCAGCTGCTCGCGGATGAAACGGCCCATCTGCTCATTGCCGACACGTGTGAGCAGCGCCGCGCGCAGGCCGAGCCTTGCGGTGCCGACCGAAATGTTGGCGGGGCAACCGCCGACCGACTTGGCGAAGGAAGTGATGTCCTCCAGCCGCGAGCCGATCTGCTGGCCATACAGATCGACGGAAGCACGACCGATGGTGATGACGTCGAGCGGCGCATGTTTTGCGTCCACGGCTTCGCTCATTGGAACCTCCCGTCGGCTTTGTTGTCTTGGGGTACACGCGCGAGCGGCAGCGTGGCGCCACCGTTATGAAATAATAATTCCAATCCATAGTCAATATGGAATGAGTGTTCCCTGACTTAAATCTGGTATTTGGCGCGCCGGGTCAGGCCTTGCGCTTGCGACCTGTGTCGCGCCGCTTCTCGCCGACGCCGACGGTCAGCGCCATGGCCAGCGCCATGGTCGCGGCCAGCGAGCGGAAGCCGGCAAAGTCGGCCTCAGCAACCTCGAACCAGACGCTGGCGAACTGGGCCAGCGGCGAGAACGAACTGTCGGTGATCGCCACGATCGGCACGCCCTGCTCCGAAATGGTGCGGGCTTCCTCGATGGTGGCCGGAGCATAGGGCGAAAAACTGATGGCGATGACGGCGTCGCGCGGCGATGCGAAGCCTATCATTTCGGCGTTGAGGCCGGCTGCCGATTCGATCAGCTGGTTGCGGATATTCAGCTTGCCCAGCGCATAGGCGATGTAGGACGCCACGGGATAGGACCGCCGCTTGGCAAGCACATAGATGGTCTCGGCCTTGGCCAGCAGCGCGATCGCATCTTCGAGATGCGCCTCGTCCAGCGTGCGCGAAATGTCGTTGAGCGAAGTGCTGGCGGCGGCGACGAAGCCGTCGAAAATCGCCCGATGGCCAGCACCCTCCTCGGCCTTGGCGCGCAACGCCAGCAGCCTTTCGTCATAGGACGAGTTGCGTTCTCGCAGACGTTCGCGAAACACCGATTGCAGGCTGGTGAAACCGTCGAAGCCAAGCTGCTGGGCAAAGCGGATCAGGGTTGAAGGTTGAACGCCGGCCGAAGCGGCGATGCTGGCGGCGGTGCCAAAGGCGATGTCATCGGGATTGTCGAGCGCGTAGGCGGCGATCTGGGCAATGCGCTTCGGCAGGCTTTCGCGTCGATCCAGGATCGTGGCGCGCAGCGTCTCGAAATCGCGAGGTACCCGTTCGTCCATCGTCGCTCTGTCCAGGCTCATCTTTGGATGTCCTCTCTGCCCCATCATAGCGAGACTGCGCAAGAACGCCATAATAAATGAGGCAGACATTCCATTTGCGATAAAAATGGACTAATTCATCCATTCAAGACTTCAAGCAGCGGAGAAATGGAAGATGGTCGGCGTAGGTCTTATCGGCACGGGCTTCATGGGCAAGTGTCACGCCATTGCCTGGAACGCGGTGAGCACCGTCTTTCCGGACGTGGACAGGCCCAGGCTTATCCATCTAGGCGAGGTCGATGCGGACCTTGCCAAACGCCGCGCCTCCGAATTCGGCTTCGCCCGGGGTTCGGGCGACTGGCGCGCCGTCGTCAACGATCCCGAGGTCGACATCGTCTCGCTGACCACGCCGAACCAGTTCCATCCGGAAATGGCCATCGCCATTCTCGAGGCCGGCAAGCATCTGTGGTGCGAAAAGCCGATGGCGCCGGCCTTTGCCGAGGCCGAGGCCATGGCCGCGGCTGCCAGGAAATCCGGCAAGGTGGCGGCACTCGGTTACAACTACATCCAGAACCCGGCGATCCGGCACATCGGCGCATTGCTCGACGAGAAGATCATCGGCGAGGTCAACCATCTGCGCATCGAGATGGATGAGGACTTCATGGCCGATCCGGAGGCGCTGTTCTACTGGAAGCATGAGGCGACATCGGGCTACGGCGCGCTCGACGATTTCGCGGTTCACCCGCTGTCGCTGGTCTCGGTGCTGTTCGGCCGCGTCGCCCGCGTCATGTGCGACATGTCGAGGCCCTATGCCGATCGCCAGCTTGCCTCGGGCGGCCGCCGCGCCGTCGAGACCTACGACATCGCCAGCGTCCTGATGCATCTGGAAAGCGGCGTTGCCGGAACGCTGCTGGTCAACCGATCGGCCTGGGGCCGAAAGGGTCGCATCGCGATCCAGATTTTCGGCTCGAAGGGCTCGATCCTCTACGACCAGGAGCGGATGAACGAATTCCAGCTCTACCTCACATCGGACCGCCCGACCGAACAGGGCTATCGCACCATCCTGGTGGCGCCGCATCACAGGCCTTACGACGCCTTCGTGCCGGCGCCGGGCCATGGGCTGGGTTTCAATGATCTCAAGATCATCGAATGCCGGGAATTGCTGACGCGGCTGGCTGGCAAGCCGGCGCGGATCATCGATTTCGCCGAAGGGCTGGAGATCGAGCGCACCGTGCACGCGATGGCGCGCTCGTTCGAGGAACAGCGCTGGGTGGATGTGAGATAAGGGCCGTATCTCAACCGATCCGAGCCCCACGCAGTTCCAGGACCACGCATATGACGATACCACGACCAACTTCGATGTTGGCGAGGCCAGTTATCGAAGTCGGCGCCGCCCCTCATCTGCCTGCCGTCCGGCAGGACAATGAGGGGCAGCGCAGTCCTTTCAAACCTGGCTGCAGCCTCAGGCTGCTCCCTGACGGCTGTCCATCATGGCGCGGCGCGCGGACCGGCGCCACTCGACGGCGCCGGCGAGGCCGTGCAGCACGGTCTCGGTGGTCGCCCAGTCGATGCAGCCGTCGGTTATGCTCTGGCCATAGGTGAGCGGCTTGCCGGGTATGACGTCCTGCCGGCCAGCGACGAGGTTGCTCTCGATCATGACGCCGATGATGCGCTCGTCACCCGCCGCCACCTGGCCGGCGACGTCGGTCGCCACCTTCGGCTGGTTCTCGGGCTTCTTGCTGGAGTTGGCATGGCTGACATCGATCATCAGCCGTGGTGCGATGCCGACGCGTGCGAGTTCGACGGAGGCGGCCTCGACGCTCGGCGCGTCATAATTGGGCGCGACGCCGCCGCGCAGGATGACATGGCAGTCCTCATTGCCGGTCGTCGCCGCGATGCCGCTGCGTCCGCCCTTGGTCACCGCCAGGAAATGATGCGGCTGGGCGGCCGACTTCACCGCCTCGGCGGCGATCCGGAGATTGCCGTCGGTGCCATTCTTGAAGCCGACCGGGCAGGAAAGACCCGACGCCAGTTCGCGATGGATCTGGCTCTCGGTCGTGCGCGCGCCGATGGCGCCCCAGGCAACGAGGTCGGCAATGTATTGCGGGGTCGTCATGTCGAGGAATTCGGTCGCCGCCGGCAGGCCGAGATTGTTGACGGCCGACAGCACGTTGCGCGCCATCCTCAGCCCCTTGTCGATGTTGAAGCTGCCGTCGAGGTCGGGATCGTTGATCAGGCCCTTCCAGCCGACGGTCGTGCGCGGCTTCTCGAAATACACCCGCATCACGATCTCCAGCCGGTCCGACAGGCTTTCGCGCAGCGCCGCCAGACGGCTGGCATAGTCGACTGCCGCGACCGGATCGTGGATCGAACACGGACCGACGACGACGATCAGCCTGTCATCGGTACCGTTCAAGATGGCGTGGATCGCGTTGCGTGACGACGCAACCGTGCGTGTCGCCGTCAGCGTGCGCGGAATCTCCCGCATCACCTGGTCCGGCGTACTCAATTCTCGGATTTCCTTGACCCGAAGATCATCTGTGGTGGTCAACACGGCTTTCTGCTCCTGATTGGGAGACCTGCCGGCTGATACAAAAAAGCCGCCAGATCTGGCGGCTGTTCGGATGTTTGTTGCTGCAATCTTCAGATCGAGCGCAATCCTCCCGCCGCCAGCGAGCTGCTAAAGTACCAATAGGTGGCGGTCAGGTGGATCATGCGCCTCATATAGTCGATGCCGAAGCCTTTGTCACCTGCTTGATGACGGTCTGTGGGAATATGTAAAACTACATATGTAGGATATGCTCAAATGCCGCTTTACGTGAAAGACCGGGAAGTCGACCGGTTGGTGCTTGAGGTACAGCGTCTTACAAAAGCGCCAAGCAAGGCCGAAGCGGTTCGCCGCGCGCTGACGCATGAAATTGAACGTGCGCGCGGTAAACAGTCTGTGTCGGAACGACTGGTGGAAGCTGTGAGGATGGCTGGTGAAATCGGAGCCGATCATCCCAATTTCGATATGAAAGCTTATTCGGACGAGCTTTCAGGCGGGCTATGAGCTTGTTCCTCGACGCATCGGCGATCGTCGCTCTGTTGCGCCCGGAACCCGTGGCAGGAGAACGCGCCGCGCGCATGGAAGCCCATGATGGGCCTTTCTTCATTTCGGCCGTCGTTCGTTTCGAGGCTGCAATGGCCTTGGCGCGTTCGAAGACCCCTTTGCCGAAACCGGTGGAACCGGCGGCAATCGCAAAAGCGCACGCAGCCATCGACCGCCTCCTACGGGATATGGCGGTTGGTGAGGTCCTTATATCGGATGAGGTCGGCCGGCTCGCCATTGAATCAGCATGCAATTACGGCAAGGTCGTCACCTCGCCGGCGCAACTCGATATCGGCGATTGTTTTTCCTACGCCTGTTGCAAGGTTTATCGACTTGCTCTGCTCTACGCCGGTCAGGATTTTATAGAGACAGACATCGGATAGATCCAGGTCGTGCCCAGCAGACCGGTTGGGCAAATTACTCCGGTGACGACCCCGCAATGCTCTGGTCATAATCGACCAATGATCCGGTCATGACGCCCGATTGCGGGCTGACCATGTAGCTGATCAGCCGCGCCAATTGGTCCGGCTTCACAAGTTGGCCCATCGGCTGCGCGGCCTCGGCCTTTGCCAGCCAGTCGTCAGGCGCGTCGTGCCACTTTTTCTGCACGAGGTCTTCGCCCTCGGTGTCCATCCAGCCGGGCAGCACCGCGTTGCTGCGGATGCGATTGCCGCGATGGGCATTGGCGACATTCTTGGTCAGGGTCATCAGTGCGCCCTTGCTGGTCGAATAGGCCGTCAGGAACGACTGGCCGCAATGCGCCGACATCGACAGCACGTTGACGATCGAACCTGCCGCCTTTTTCTCCAGGAGATGCGCCACCACGCCCTGCATCAGGAAGAACGGACCGCGCACATTGGTGGCGAAAATCGTGTCGAACAGCTCTTCGCTCGTCTCGACCAGCGAGCCGCGCGCCGAAGTGGCCGCGGCGTTGACCAGCGCGTTGATGGTGCCGAAATGCGAGATCGCGGTAGCGACCGCGCGCTTGCAGTCCGCTACCTTTGCGACGTCGGCGCTGATGAAGATCGCGTCGACGCCCTTCTTCTTGAAATGAGCGACGGCCTTGTCGCCCTTCTCCTGCGAACGTCCGACCAGCGCCAGCGCCCGGCAGCCCTCGTCGACCAGCGCCTCGGCGACGGCGAAGCCGATGCCCTGCGCGCCGCCGGTGACGATGGCGCGTGTTTGTGAATTGCGATCTGCTGATGCGCTCATCGCTCTGCTCCTGTGCCTGGGATTTACTTGTCGAGACGGACGGTCTTGCCTGACGTCGCCGATTTCAGCGCCGCATCGGCCAGCTTCAGGGCCACAAGGCCGTCGGCGCCGCTCGGCGCGGCCTTCTTGCCCGACGTTGCGGCCGCGATGAAGGCGGCGATCTCGTTGGCATAGGCATCGAGATAACGGGTCATGAAGAAGTCGTGCAGCGGCGGGCGCGTATAGCCCTTCTCGTTGGCCACTTCGATCGACACCGGCCGCTGGTTCTCAGCCGCCACCATGCCCTTCGAGCCATGCACCTCGATGCGCTGGTCGTAGCCATAGGTGGCGCGGCGCGAGTTGGAGATGATGGCCTGCTTGCCCGACGCGGTTTCCAGGATGACGCTGACCGAGTCGAAATCGCCGGCCGCGCCGATCTTCTTGTCGACCAGCACCGAGGCATGCGCGCTGACCGCCACCGGCTCCTCGCCGAGCAGGAAGCGGGCCATGTCGAAATCATGGATGGTCATGTCTCGGAAGATGCCGCCCGAGCGGGCGATATAGTCGAGCGGCGGCGGGCCGGGATCGCGCGAGGTGATGGTGACCATTTCGACGGTGCCGATGGCCCCGTCGTCGATGGCCTTGCGCACGGCGGCGAAGTGCGGATCGAAGCGGCGGTTGAACCCGACCATCAGCGTTGCCTTGGCCTTCTCGACCACGGCCAGGCACTTTTCCACGCGCTTCACGCTCAGGTCGATCGGCTTCTCGCAGAAAATCGCCTTGCCGGCCTTGGCGAAACGCTCGATCAGGTCGGCATGGGTGTCCGTCGGCGTGCAGATGACGACGGCGTCGATGTCCTTGGCTTTCTCGATGGCTTCGATGCTGCGCACTTCGGCGCCATAGGCCGAGGCCAGCTCTGTTGCCGCCTTCTCGAAGGCATCGGCCACGGCCACCAGTTTGGCTTGCGGGTTGGAACCCACGGCGCGGGCATGCACCTTGCCGATACGGCCGGCGCCGAGGAGAGCGAAGCGGAGAGTCATTGGATATTTCCTCTAAGGGATGGTTCGAGAGAGTTGTGTCCGCACCTTCCTGCCAGGGAAAGGTGACAGGGTTGTTTCGTGGCGCGGCGGATCGTCCCGGGATGGATGAGCCACCGCCCGGCCTAGGCCGCGAGTTCCGCCTCGCCGGTCTTGGCGCCGGTGATGTAGGAGACGATATCGTTTCCGTCCGTATCCTGCTTGCGCAGATTGGCGACGATGCGGCCGCGCCGGAAGACGACCACGCGGTCGCAAAGGTCGAACACCTGGCGCATGTTGTGGCTGATCAGGATCAGCGGTTCGCCATTCTCCTTCAGCGTGCGCACGATGTTTTCGACCTGCGCCGTCTCCTGCACGCCAAGGGCTGCCGTCGGCTCGTCCATGATGATCAGCTTGGAAGCAAAAGTCGCGGTCCTCGCGATCGCCACGCACTGGCGCTGGCCGCCCGACATGTGGCGGATGGTGTTCGACAGATTGGGGATCTTCACCGCCGTGCGCACCAGTGCCGCTTCGGTCGCCTTGCGCATGTATTTGCGGTCCAGGATCGAGAATGGCCCGAGATTGAACAGCACTTTTTCGCGGCCGAGGAACAGGTTCGACGGAACGTCGAGATCGTCCGCCAGCGCCAGGTTCTGGAACACGGTCTCGATGCCCGCCGTGCGCGCCTCGATCGGGCCGGCGAAACTCACTTCCTTGCCGTCGAACCACATCTTGCCGCTGGTGCGTTGCTCGACACCGGTGATCTGGCGCACGAAAGTCGACTTGCCGGCGCCGTTGTCGCCCATGATGGCGACATGCTCGCCCTTGCGCAGCTCGAAGTTCGCCCCCACCAGCGCCTGCACGCCGCCATAATGCTTGGTCAGGTTTTCGGTCTTCAGAACGATGTCTGACATGGTCATGCCCTCAATGCCCGCAGGCGTTGGCGCCACTGGTCGAGAACGACGGCTCCGACGATGATCACGCCCTTGACCATCTCCTGGTAGTAGGCGTCGAGGCGCAGGAAGGTGAAGCCGGAGATGATGACGCCGAAGATCAGCGAGCCGATCACCGTGCCGATGATCGAGCCGCGGCCGCCCGACAGCGAGACGCCGCCGATGACCGCCATGGCGATCGCGTCGAGTTCGTACATCACGCCCATGCCGGACTGGGCGGTCAGGTTCTTGGAGGAGAGCACCACGGCGGCGAGCGAGGCGAGTATGCCGGCGATGACGTAGACGAGGATCTTGTGGTTGGCGATCTTGATGCCGGACATGCGCGCGGCGTCCTCGTTGGAGCCGATGGCGTAACAGTGTTTCCCGTACCGTGTGTAGGTCATGATCAGCTGGAACAGCACCGCCAGCGACAGGAAGATGATGACGGGCATCAGGCCCTTGCCGATGGCGGCGAAACTGTCGGTGGGGAACGAGATCGGCTGGCCCTTGGACCACCATTTGGCGATGCCGCGCGCGGTCACCATCATGCCGAGCGTGGCTATGAACGGCGGGATGCGCGTGTAGGCGATCAATGCGCCGTTGATGAAGCCGGCCAGCAGGCCGCAAGCGATGGCAACCAGCAACGGCACGATGACCGGCAGGTCGGTCCAGCCTTGCGCGAGGAACATCGCCTTAGGGTTCGGGTTGCCATTGACTGTCGCAACCTGGGCGAAACTCATGGCGATCATCGCGGTCGCGCCGACAATCGAGCCGGAGGACAGGTCGATGCCGCCGCAGATGATCACCTGCGTCACGCCGATGGCGATGATGCCGACGATCGACACCTGCAGGATGATGATCTGGAGGCGCGCCTCGTTGAAGATGCCGCCGACGTCGCTGCGCGTGTTGAACAGGAAGCTGTCGCCAAGAAAGAACCTGCCGATAACTTCGAAAATGACGACCAGGATGACCAGCGCCAGGAAGACGTTGAACTCGGCAGGCCATGAGCGTTTCTTCGCGTCATAGGTAAGCCCTCCGACGCCATGGGATGACTGTGCCACGTTCCATCTCCTCCAAAATTCGCGCTCGTCCTGCTAAGCCGCCTGGGCGAGCAGGGAGAGGTGGAGCGGCGCCCTGTTGGTGGCGCCGCCTCGTATCGAATGGCTCGCGGCCTCAGTTCTTCTTGAGGAACTTGTCGATATTGGCCTTGGTCACCAGCTGGAAGGGAACGTAGACCTTGCGGTCGACCTTCTCGCCCTTGGCCAGCTTCAGCGCCGCGTCGAGCGCGCCCGCGCCCTGTCCGGCCGCATCCTGGAACACGGTCACGGCAAGGTCGCCCGCCTGCATCGCCACCAGCGCGTCCTGGGTGGCGTCGACGCCGCCGACGACCACGGTCTTCATGTCAATGTTGGCGGCCTTCATGGCCTGGATGGCGCCGATGGCGCTTTCGTCATTGTTGGCGATGACGCCGTCGAATTTCTTGCCGGTCGACAGCCAGTTGGTCATCAGGTTCTGGGCCTCGTCACGGTTCCAGTTCGAGGTCTGCTTGTCGATGATCTTGATGAAGCTGCAGTCCGGCGTGGCGATCACATCGTCAATGTCCTTGGTGCGCTGCACCGCGGCCTGGTTCGACAGTTCGCCCATGATCACATAGACATTGGCTTCCTTCTTGCCGGCTTCCTTGAACAGGCGGCAGACTTCCTTGGTCTCGAGCGTGCCCGAGTCCGCTTCGTTCGACGCGACGAAGGCCTGGTTGGCGGGTAGCGTGTCGACATTGACCGGCTGGCGATTGACGTAGACCAGCGGAATCTTTGCGGCTGCCGCGGCGTCGGACATCGCCTGCGTGGCGGATGTGTCGACCGGGTTGACGATGATCGCGTCGACGCCCGAGGCGGCGAAGTTCTTGATCTGGTCGAGCTGCTTGGCCACGTCGTTCTGCGCGTCTTCGACCTGAAGCTCCACGCCGCTCATGCCCTTGGCCTGAGCGATCATGCCGTTGCGCAGCACGGTGAGAAAATTGTCATCGAACTTGGCCATCGATACGCCGATCTTGGCGGCCATGGCGGACGAACTCATCAGCGCCGCGAAGGCGACGCCCAAAAGCAGTTTCTTCATTATGTTTCTCCTCCACATTTGGTGTCCGGTTGCACCGATCTAGCCGGAATCCCCGGTCGCCCGGGGAATCTCTCCCGATTTCGCTTTGCTCCGGACGGCGTCTTTCACGTTGGCTGGAACGCCAAACCTTCTGCTTGAAACAATTGTTCCGGAACGAAAGAACCAAAATACCTAGTTGGTGAAATATTTATTCCATTTCTCGGCAAGGCGTCAAGGGCGATTCCGAAATCGCGTGTCGGATTCTCAAGGCGCGCTTGGCAGGTTGCGCTTTGCGGGCGGCGCTGGGGTGACTGGCGTCAGATGTTCTCTGGCAGGTAGATGTCGAAGGGCAGGAAAGTCTGTCCAGGCGCGTTGGCGGCGCCCGCTTCGATGGCGTGGCCCATCAACGCGACGAGTTCGCGGCACAGTGCGGCCAGTGGCGTCGAGATCACCATGGTCAGGATATCGTCGGCCAGCGCCGCGCGTGATTCCACGGTGATTTCGTTGCAGATGACAGCCGGCATCTCGGGCGGCTTTGCCTGCCTGAGCGCCGAGACCGCGCCCTCCATGCCGCCGCCGGCGACGTAGAGCCCTACCAGGTCGGGATGCTCAGCCAGAAGCTCGATGATGGCGTCATGCGTGATCTGGTTGGCTTCCAGATTGACCAGCGTTTCCAGCAAGGTGAATTCCGGCGCCTGCTCGCGAAAGAACGAGCGAAAGCCGATCTCGCGCAGTTCGTGGCCGTGGAAGCGGTGGCTGCCGACGAACAGTGCAACCTTGCCAGGGCGCTTCGCGGCCTTGGAGATCATCCAGGCCGCGGTGCGCCCCACCTTGCGGTTGTCGAGGCCGACATAGCCCTCGCGAATTCCTGACGCGAAGTCGGAGAGCAGTGAAAACACCGGCATTCCCTTCGCCTTCAGCGCCTCGACGGCGACTGTGAGCGTCGGATGGTCCGGCCCCACCAGTGCCACTGCCCTGGATTTTGCCGCCAGCTTGCGCATTCGCTCGACGATCTCGTCGGGCGCCAGCGAATCGGCGAAGTCGATGGTGGCCACGCCACGAAAGCGCTGGGCCTGGGACACCGCCAGATCGAGTTCCCTTGCGAATTCGCTGTAGAAGACGTCTTCCCGCCGCAGCAGCAGGAAGCCCAGCCGGTATTCCGGCAGTTCGTGCCGCATGCGCTGCTTGATCAGCCCTGCGGCATGGTAGCCGATTTCGGTTGCGGTCTCGTAGACGCGGCGCGCTGTGTCCTCGCGGACCGGCAGGCGATTGTTGAGAACCCGGTCGACAGTGGCGACGCTCACGCCCGAGATGCGCGCCAGATCGGTGATGGTGGGCCGTTTCGCCATGATTTCCTGCTCAGGTTCCTGGCATGGTTCTACATCATTCTGATGGGAAATGATAGAAACTATCTTTCTGATATTGAGCCTATCATCGCTTGGCGGTATTTTACGGTGATCAAGCACCTGTGATGCCGGCACGGTCCTGAAGGATGTCGTTCGGACCGAGGCAGCCACGATGGAAGCAACCACGATGGAAGCAACAGTATCCGAAGCCGCAATGCCGTCCCGGCGCGATTACAGCCTGATCGGCCGTGACGCGAAGCTTGCCGTCGAAAACGGCCTGTCGGCCGCCGAATGGTACCATACCGACATTCCGCGCAAGCAGATGAAGGAGCTGATGCAACGCTCCGACGGGCCCGCGATCCGCGACACCCTCATCTGGCTGGCCGCTCTGGTCCTGAGCGCCGGCGGCGGCGTCTGGTTCTGGGGTACATGGTGGTGCGTGCCGTTCTTCTTCGTCTATGGCGTGCTCTACGGCTCCTCGACGGATTCCCGCTGGCATGAGTGCGGCCATGGCACCGCCTTCAGGACGCAGTGGATGAATGATGTGATCTATCAGATCGCCTGCTTCATGATCATGCGCAACCCGGTGACATGGCGCTGGAGCCATACGCGCCACCACACCGACACCATCATTGTCGGCCGCGATCCCGAGATTTCCGTCATGCGGCCGCCGGATTTGCTGCGCGTCATCCTCGGCTTCGTCGGCGTGCTGGACGCCTGGCGCGCCATGAGCGACATGCTGCGCAACGCGGCCGGCATCATCAGCCCGGCGGAAAAGACCTTCATTCCGGAACAGGAGCAGCCAAAGGCGATCCGCGTTGCCCGCATCTGGACGGCGATCTATGCCGCGACCATTGTTCTGGCTGTGTATCTGGGCTCGTTCCTGCCGCTGATGCTGGTTGGGTTGCCCAGGCTCTATGGCGCCTGGCACCATGTGATGGTCGGCCTGCTGCAGCATGGCGGCCTGGCCGAGAACGTCACCGACCATCGGCTCAACAGCCGCACCGTCTACATGAACCCGATCAGCCGCTTCATCTACTGGAACATGAACTACCACGTCGAGCATCACATGTTCCCGATGGTGCCCTATCATGCGCTGCCGAAGCTGCATGCGCTGATCAAGCATGATCTGCCGGCGCCGACGCCGTCTATCCTCGCCGGCTATCGCGAAATGATCCCTGCCTTCCTGCGCCAGTTGCGCAATGAAGACTATTTCATCAAACGCGAACTGCCGCCGACCGCCAAACCCTATCGCGAGGATCTTCACAGCACCGCGATTGCCGCGGAATGACATCAGCCCGGAGGGGCGCGGAATTCCATTGGGAGGGTTTATGAGCGACTGGGTCGAGGCGTGTAACGCCACGGATATCGACGAAGAAGACGTGATGCGGTTCGACCATGGCGGCCGCACATTCGCGATCTACCGTTCGCCGGACGACGAGTTTTTCGCCACCGATGGCTTGTGCACGCATGAGAAGGTGCACCTCGCGGACGGGCTGGTGATGGACGACATCATCGAATGCCCCAAACACAATGGCCGCTTCAATTACAAGACGGGCGCGGCGCGGGGAGCGCCGGTCTGCGTCAACCTCAAGACCTATCCGGTCAAGGTCGACGCCGGCAAAGTCCTTGTCCAGATCGGGTGACGGCATGACGAAGGGCATGATCGTCGTCGGCGCCGGTGAGTGCGGCGGACGCGCAGCCCTTGCCCTGCGTGATCTCGGCTATGACGGACCTGTGACGCTCGTTGGCGAGGAGCCGCATCTGCCCTATGAGCGGCCACCGCTGTCCAAGGACGCGATGGTCGGCGATGCGCCTTCTATCAAGGCGATCGCCAGCGACGAGGTGCTGGCGGAGCGCTCGATCAGGCATATCCGTTCCGTAAAGGCCGTGGCGATCGACCGCGCAGCGCATATGGTGCGCCTGTCGGACGGCTCGGTTCTCGCCTACGACAAGCTGCTGCTGGCGACCGGCTCGACGCCGCGAAAACTGCCGATGCCGGGCCTCGGCTCGCGCTGCGTCTATCTCAGGACCTTCGCCGACGCGTTGGCCATCCGCGCCCATCTGAATGCGGGTAACCGCATCGCGATCGTCGGCGGCGGCTTCATCGGCCTGGAACTGGCGGCGGCCGCGCGCAAGCTGGGCACGGACGTCACCGTCATCGAAGCGCAGCCGCGCATCCTGATGCGGGGCGTGCCGGCCGAGATCGCCGAAATCATCCATCAGGCGCATGTCGCCGAAGGGGTGGACATTCTGTGCGGCGAAGGCATCGCTGCGCTCGCCGATGACGGTGCGCGGGTTCGCGTCGCACTTGCCGGCGGCCGGGAGATCGTCGCCGACCTCGCCGTGATCGGCATTGGCGCTGTCCCCGTGACCGGGCTGGCCGCCGAGGCTGGCCTGGCGATCGAAAACGGCATCGCCGTCGATGCCGAACTGCGCACCGTCGATCCCGGCATCTTCGCCGCCGGCGACTGCTGCTCTTTTCCGCTGGCCGTGTATGGCGGTCGGCGCGTGCGGCTGGAGGCGTGGCGCAACGCTCAGGAACAGGGCGCGCTCGCGGCCAGGAATATGCTTGGCGCGGGCGAAGCTCATGCGGCCGTCCCGTGGTTCTGGTCGGATCAATATGGGCTGACCTTGCAGATCGCCGGTCTTTCGGACGAGGGCAGCAAGGTTGTCCGCCGCGATCTCGGCGACGGCGCCTTCATCCTTTTCCATCTGGCTGATGACGGCAGGCTGGTCGCGGCAAGCGGCATTGGCGCGGCCAACGCGGTCGCCCGCGAAATCAGGCTGGCCGAGATGCTGATCGGCAAGCGTGCGAGGCCGGCGCCCGAGGCGCTCGGCTCGCGGGAGGTCAAACTGAAATCGCTGCTGGCGGCGTGAGCCGCCAGACCATGATCGGAAGAGCGGAAGCCGGTTTTCGGATCATGGTCGAACAAAAATGATGGGGATCTGAAAATGTCACGCAACAGGCCAACGGTCGCCGACCTGCAATCGCTCAAGGGCAAACGCCAGCTTTCCAAGCTGCGGGTATTCTCTTTGAAGGAGGCCGAGGCCGCCGAAAGGGCTGGCATCGACATTATCTCCGTCACCTATGATCTGATCTTCGATCCGCGCCTTCGCGACGCGGCGCCAACCTGTTTTGTCATTCCCGGCGACGAGCAGGCCAGGATGGGCGCGACCACCGACGAGATCCTGCGCACGGCGGTGAAGCTGCGCGCCGCCAGCGCCGACGCCATGTATTGCTCGGCCAGCCTGCAAACCATCCGCCGGCTGCGCGACGAGCATATTCCGGTCTGCGGACATGTCGGCCTGATTCCGGCCCACGCAACCTGGACCGGCGGCTTCAAGGCGGTCGGCAAGACAGCCGAAAGCGCCGCCTTCATCTGGCAGCAGGTCAAGGACCTTGAAGCGGCTGGCGCTTTCGCGGCCGAGATCGAAGTGGTTCCGGCGGAGGTCGCGAGCGCGATCTCGCGGCGCACGCCGCTGATCATGATCTCGATGGGCGCGGGCGCCGGCTGCGACGCCCAGTATCTGTTCTCGGAGGATGTGCTCGGCACCAATCGCGGCCGCTACCCGCGCCACGCCAAGCGCTACCGCGACCTCGCGGCCGAATATGACCGCCTCCAGAACGAGCGCGTCGCGGCTTTCCGCGAATATGCTGACGATATCCAGTCCGGCGCCTATCCGGCGCCGCGGCATATCGTTGGAGCCGACGCCGAGGAATTGCGCAAATTCGAAGCGTTCCTCGAGGCTCAGCCTTGAAGACGTATCCTCGGGCTAGAACAGCGCCTTGAGTTCCGGCAGCTTGTCGTTGACCAGCCAGCCATAGTAGTTTTCCTCCGGCAGCTTGTCGGGTTGGCCGGCGGCGCGGCGTTTGTCGTTCTCGGCCTTCAGCGCATAGGCGCGCTGTTCGGGGTTGCCGACATTGTAGAGCGTCGCGGTGAGGCCGGGATTGCCCGATATGTCATAGCCGGCAATGCTCTTGTAGGCGTCGATGGACTTCCGGATCGTCGCGGCGACGTAGGGCAGGGTCAGATCCGGATCCATGATGGTCTTGTAGACGGCATTGGGATCGCTGACGTCGAGCTTGGGCAGGCCGGAAATCCGGTGCACGAGATCGCTCATCTGCAGGGCGGTCAAGGGATTGAGCTGACCGAGGCCAAAGGTCTGGCCGGCGTAATAGGGCTGGAAGAAGGTGGCGCCGAACCGGTCGTCGGGAAAATTTGTCCCGCCGACGCTCTTGCCGCGGAAGGAACGGTTCCACACCTGCTCGCGGCATTCCCACAGATCATAGCTGTCCGACATCCCGGCGCATGTCTTGAACTGGGGTCTCTGCACGAAATCCGTGATGTCCTCGCCATTGTAGGCGAAGGACAGCTTGCTGGTCAGGTAGGAAATTGCCTTGACGTAGTAGGTCTGCAGCCGGTCGTAGGCATCGACATTGTAGGTATGCTCGCCAACGATGGCGCCGACGATATGCATGGGGTCGATCCCGTAGGCGGCGGCCGCCTTCCTGATCTTGGCTCGCAGATCGGCGTCGTTCTGCAGCAATGCGTAGACCTTGCGGTACTTCGCCTGGAAGGTTGTGTTCGTCGCCTGCGTTCGCCGGCTGGAGGCGCCGGGTATGTCCGGCTGCTCTGCGTTGCGGTTTCCGGGTGGAACCAATGTTGCCGCCTGGGCGGCGAACAGCGTCGCGGCAAGCGTCAAGCCGAGGATGACGAGGATCAGTTTCTTCATGTGCCGCCGCCTGTCAGTCTAGCGGGCAAACTAGGAAAAGCCGCCAGGGGAGTCGAGGGCCGCGTGGCCGGCCAAGGCAAAAGCCGGCCAGTTGCTTCCATTTGGCCACACATCTGTCGGCGACGCCGGAGCAGGCCCGGCGCCGGCATCCGCCATCCCTTAAAGGATGAAACGTGACAGGTCGGTGTTTCTCGACAGGTCGCCGACATGCTTTTCGACATAGGCGGCGTCGATGGTGACCGAGGTGCCGTTGCGGTCTGGCGCGTCGTAGGAGATCTCGTCCAGCACCCGCTCCATCACCGTCTGCAGCCGCCGGGCGCCAATATTCTCGACGCTGGCGTTGAGGTCGACGGCAATGCCCGCGAGCGAATCGATGGCGTCGTCGGTAAAGGTCAGGTCCACGCCCTCGGTCTTCATCAACGCGATATACTGCTTGATCAGGCTGGCCTCGGTCTCGGTGAGGATGCGGACGAAATCGTCCTTCTCCAACGCCCTCAGTTCGACGCGGATCGGCAGGCGGCCCTGCAACTCCGGCAACAGGTCGGAGGGCTTCGAGACGTGAAACGCACCCGAAGCGATGAACAGGATATGGTCCGTCTTCACCGGCCCGTATTTGGTTGCCACAGTGGTGCCTTCGACCAGCGGCAGCAAATCGCGCTGCACGCCCTCGCGCGAAGGACCGCCCGAAATGTCCGACCGCGCCGCGATCTTGTCGATCTCGTCGAGGAAGACGATGCCGTCATTCTCCGTCGCGTCGAGCGCGCGGCGCACCACCTCGTCCTGGTCGAGCAGCTTGTCGGACTCGTCGCCGACCAGCAGATCGTAGGATTCCTTTACCGTCGTCTTGCGCAGCTTGGTCTTCTTGCCGCCCATCGCCTTCGACAGCATGTCGTTGATGTTGAGCACGCCGATATTGGCGCCAGGCATGCCGGGGATCTCGAAGCCGGGCATGCCGCCATTTCCGGTGTCTGCCACCTCGACCTCGATCTCCTTGTCGTCGAGCTCGCCGTCACGCAGCTTCTTGCGGAAGCTATCGCGCGTGGCCGGGCTTGCCGTCTTGCCCACAAGGGCTTCGAGAACGCGTTCCTCGGCGTTGACATGGGCGCGCGCCTTGACGTCCTCGCGCATTTTCTCACGCACGAGGCCGATTGCGATCTCGACGAGGTCGCGGATGATCTGCTCGACATCGCGGCCCACATAGCCGACCTCGGTGAACTTGGTCGCCTCGACCTTGACGAAAGGCGCACCCGCAAGGCGCGCCAGGCGGCGCGAGATTTCGGTCTTGCCGACGCCCGTCGGGCCGATCATCAGGATGTTCTTCGGCATCACCTCTTCGCGCATCTGGCCTTCCAGCTGCTGGCGGCGCCAACGGTTGCGCAGCGCAATGGCCACGGCGCGCTTGGCGTCCTTCTGGCCGATGATGAAGCGGTCGAGTTCCGAAACAATTTCGCGGGGGGAGAACGTGCTCATATCACTAAATTCCACTTTGCCACTGCTTGATGGCCTCGAACGGATGCAGCAGCATGATCACGTTGAGTGTCAGATTGTCCCGGATCAGATAACCGGTACCCAGTTCGAAGAGGATGGCGAGGCTGACGACCACCCATATAGGTAGCCTTCGCGCCATCACAAATCCCAGCATCATGGCCAGTGTGTCGGACACCGAATTGATGATGCTGTCGCCGTAATAGTCGAGCGAGATGGTGCCTGCACGGTAACGCTCGATGATGAACGGGCTGTTCTCCAGCAGTTCCCAGCCGCCTTCTATCGCGACCGCGAATGCCAGCCTGAGGCCGATCGGCGAGTTCGGGAATAGGTACCTGGCCAGCGCATAGAACAGGAAGCCGTGAATGATGTGCGAGAAGGTGTACCAGTCCGTGATGTGCTGGGAATTCTCGGAACTGTTCACCACGCCATGCCAGAGCTTGATGTAGCCGCAGGTGCAGATCGGAGGATGACCCATCAGGTAGAGCGCCACGGCCTGGAAAAGGATCAGGCCGGCAACGATCAGCAGTCCCATGCGCCAGCTGTTCTCGTAGGCCGATAGCTCCGTGTCATCGATGGATGCATTCATTTCCGTCATTCCCCCTCTTGCGCGTCATCGGCATCCATCGCCATCAGCACGACATCACCGAAGACAGTTTGCCTGCGATCAATGGACCGGAAACCAGCCTTTTCATAGGCGCGGATGGCTCGGCCATTGGCGGGGTTCGGATCGACGATGACCCGCAGCGCGCCTTCCTCGAACAGGTCCGCGACGAATTGCCTGACAATCGCCGTCCCGTGCCCGAGTCCGATCAGTTCCGGTCGGCCGATCGACAGATCGATTCCCAGCGTACCGAAGGGCTGGTCGGCATAGGGATGGCCGTCCTCCATGTGCGGGTCATAGCTCTGCAGATAGGCGATCGGCTTGCCGTCGAGCTCGACGATCAGCGGCTCGACCGAGATGCTGTCGATATGCTCGCGGATTTGAGCGATCTCTTTTTCCGGGTCGTCCCACCATTGGGCTACATGCGGTTCGGCGAGCCAAGCCGCGATCATCGGCAGGTCCTTCCTGGTCACCGGCCGAAAATCATAGTCATGGTCTGGCTGGGCCATGGTCTCTTCCGAAAACCGGCTTCCACTTTTCGGGACCATGGCCGACCGCTTCAGGCGGCATCGATCGTTTCGACGACGAAGTTGTTGTTGGTGTAGACGCAGATGTCGGAGGCGATCTGCATCGCCTTGCGGGCGATCTCCTCGGCGTCCTTGTCGGTGTCCATCAGCGCGCGCGCGGCGGCCAGCGCGTAGTTGCCGCCCGAGCCGATGGCCATCACGCCATGTTCCGGCTCCAGCACGTCGCCATTGCCGGTGAGCGCCAGCGAAACCGACTTGTCGGCGACCAGCATCATGGCCTCCAGCCGGCGAAGATAGCGGTCGGTGCGCCAGTCCTTGGCGAGCTCGACGCAGGCGCGCGTCAACTGGTCGGGATATTGTTCGAGCTTGGCTTCGAGCCGCTCCAGAAGGGTGAAGGCGTCCGCGGTGGCGCCGGCGAAACCGGCGATGACGTTGCCGCCCTTGCCGATGCGGCGCACTTTCCTCGCATTGCCTTTCATGATGGTCTGGCCAAGGCTCACCTGGCCGTCGCCGGCAATCACCACCTTGCCGCCCTTGCGCACCGTCACGATGGTCGTGGCGTGCATGGTCAGTTCATTAGACATCTACTGCTCCGATTCGCGCCATCCCTGATAGGCAATTGGCGCGTTACGAGTGACTTTGATCGGCCATATGTATGCATGGGGCCAGCGATTGCAAACGGCGATGCCGAGGCTCGATACCGGCCGGCATGGCAACTGGCAATCGCCGGATCATGCTGCTAGAAGGCTCTCGTTTTCAAGCGCGTGGACGCCTGAAGCCGTGAAACTCTGGGACAAGGACAAGGCCATGTCGCCCCGTTCCGCCGAAGTCAGCCGCAAGACCAGGGAAACCGACATCTCCGTGTCGGTCCATATCGATGGTTCCGGCAAATCCGACATGGCGACAGGCGTCGGTTTCTTCGACCATATGCTTGACCAGCTGTCGCGTCATTCGTTGATCGACATGACGGTCAAGGCCAAGGGCGACCTTCACATCGACGATCACCACACGGTCGAGGATACCGGCATCGTGCTCGGCCAGGCGCTGGCCAAGGCGCTGGGCGAGCGGCGCGGCATCATGCGCTATGCCTCGATCGACCTTGCCATGGACGAGACGCTGACACGGGCGGCGGTCGACGTTTCCGGCCGTCCGTTCCTGGTCTGGAATGTGCCGTTCTCGTCGCCGAAGATCGGCACCTTCGACACCGAACTGGTGCGCGAGTTCTTCCAGGCGTTGTCGCAGCATGCCGGCATCACCTTGCATGTCACCAACCACTATGGCGCCAACAATCATCATATCGCCGAGACATGCTTCAAGGCGGTCGCGCGGGCGCTGCGCACCGCACTAGAGCGCGATCCGCGCCAGCCGGACGCGGTGCCCTCGACCAAGGGCTCTTTGAAAGGGTAGCCTGATGGCCAGCTATGTCGTGATGGAGCCGCCGGGCCGCAGCGAGAAGGTCGATACGACGACCTTCGTTCGCGATGGTTTCTCCTGGCCCGGTTTCCTGGTGCCGCCAATCTGGCTCGCCTGGCATCGGCTGTGGGTCGAGGCAGGGCTGACTTTTGTCGTCATGGGCCTTCTTTCCATGCTCGGCGAGCGGCTTGGCCTTGGGCTGGCCGGCTCGCTGCTGTCGCTGCTTGTGTCGTTCTATGTCGGCCTTGAGGGGCAGGGCCTGCGGATCGCCTCGCTTCGCCGCCGCGGCTGGCATGAATGGGGCGTGGTCGCCGCCGACAGGCTCGACGATGCCGACACGCGCTATGCGCTTGAAGCCGACGCCCAGTCGGAAGAGCACGGCCCGGCGCCCAGGATCGTTCCGGACGCTGCCCTGGCGCGGCCCGCGCAGATGGGCATGGCCCTGGGGCTGACCCATACACCGGGAAAACACTGAGATGCGGGTTGCCATCATCGATTATGGCTCGGGCAATCTTCGCTCGGCCACGAAAGCCTTCGAGCGCGCGGCGAGCGAAGCCGGCATCGCCGCCACGATAGACCTGACCGCCGATGCCGAACGCGTCAGGACCGCCGACCGCATCGTCCTGCCCGGCGTCGGCGCCTATGCCGACTGCGCGGCCGGCCTGCGCGCGGTCGATGGCATGTGGGATGCGGTCGAGGAGGTCGCGATCACGAAGGGGCGGCCGTTCCTCGGCATCTGCGTTGGCATGCAGCTGATGTCGCAGCGTGGGCTCGAGAAGACCATCACCAACGGCCTTGGCTGGATCACCGGCGACGTCAAGGAAATCACGCCGGCCGATCCGGCGCTGAAGATTCCCCAGATTGGCTGGAATACGATCGAGCTCAACCGCAAACATCCGCTTTTCTCCGGCATTGCGACTGGAGCAAGCGGATTGCACGCCTATTTTGTCCATTCCTACCATCTCGATGCGCTGAAGCCCGAGGAGGTGCTGGCGGTGGCCGACTATGGCGGGCCGGTGACGGCCGCGGTCGCCCGCGACAACCTTGTCGGCACGCAGTTCCATCCCGAGAAGAGCCAGGCGCTGGGTCTGGCGCTGATCACCAATTTCCTGCGCTGGAGGCCCTAGATCATGATCCCGAAAAGTGGAGGCCGGTTTTCGGAAAAGATCATGCTCAAACAAACAGATAGAGCCCCATCCCGATTCTATCGGGATGGAACAGGCTCTAAAGCATGATCCCGAAAAGTGGAGGCCGGTTTTCTCGGACAAATGGTTTTCCCGTTTGTCCGGAGATCATGCTCGAACCAGGGGATTTACCATGAGCAAGAAGGGCTATTGGATGGCGATGGTCGATGTCCGCGATCCCGAAATCTACAAGCAGTACATCGAGGCGAATGCCGTCGCATTTGCGAAATACGGCGCGAAATTCGCCGTGCGGGCCGGTCGCCATGAAAGCCCGGAGGGGCAGACGGGCAATCGCCATGTGCTGGTCGAGTTCGAATCCTACGACAAGGCGGTCGAATGCTACCGTTCGCCCGAATACCAGCAGGCCTCGAGGTTCCGGCTCGCCGCCTCGACCGGCCATTTCGTTATCGTCGAGGGTGCCTGAACGGATGATCCTTTTCCCCGCCATAGATCTCAAGGACGGCCAATGCGTGCGGCTGAAGCACGGCGACATGGCCACGGCGACCATCTACAATGACGATCCCGCCGCCCAGGCCAGGGCCTTTGAGGAACAGGGCTTCGAGTGGCTGCATGTCGTCGACCTCAACGGCGCGTTCAAGGGCCAGAGCGTCAACAGCGCGGCGGTCGGCGCCATCCTCAAGGCGACGAAGAATCCTGTGCAGCTTGGCGGCGGCATCCGTACCTTGCCGCAGATCGAGGACTGGCTCGATCGCGGCCTTGCCCGCGTCATCCTCGGCACCGTCGCCGTGCGCGATCCCGATCTGGTCAAGCAGGCCTGCAAGGCATTTCCCGGCAAGATCGCCGTCGGCATCGACGCCAAGGGCGGCAAGGTCGCCGTCGAGGGCTGGGCCGAAGCGTCGAGCCTCGGCGTCATCGAACTGGCGAAAAAATTCGAGGGTGCCGGCGTCGCCGCCATCATCTACACCGACATCGACCGCGACGGCGTGCTGAGCGGTATCAACTGGGAAGCCACCATCGGTCTCGCCGAGGCGGTGTCGATTCCCGTCATCGCTTCCGGCGGACTCGCCTCGATCGCCGATATCGTGCGCATGACCATGCCCGATGCGCAACGGCTGGAGGGCGCGATCTCCGGCCGAGCGCTCTATGACGGGCGCATCGATCCGGAGGAAGCGCTGGCGATTCTGCGCGGTGGGTCCGTGCCGGAGGCGAGGCCATGAAAATCTCCATCATCCTCGCGTCCTATGACAGCGGTCACTATCACGGCGGCTGCGGCCAGGGGCCGGATGCGCTCATCGCTGGCGGCCTGGTCGAAGCCTTGACGCTTGCCGGCCACGAGGTTGTCGTCGAGGACATCGGCAGGTTGGGCGATGGGCAGGAGCGCGAAATCGCCACCGGCTTCGCGGTCTGCAATGCCGTGTCGGGCGAGGTCCGCATTGCCCGCGACAGGGGCCGGTTTCCTATCGTTCTCGCCGGAAATTGCCTGACATCAGCCGGTGCGGTCGCGGGCGAAGGCGCGGACGGGATCATCTGGGCCGACCAGCATGGCGACCTCAACACGCCGGAGACCTCCACGACCGGCTTTCTCGACGGCATGGCGTTGGCGACCGTTCTGGGGCTATGCTGGCGCCCGATGGCCAAGGCTATTCCGGGCTTCCAGCCGATTGATCCCTCCCGCTGCGTGCTGGTCAACGCGCGCGACCTCGACCCGGCGGAAACGCAGTTGCTGGCGAGCTTGCCGGTCATACGCACGGAGTGCCCCAATGCGGCAAGCTCAGCTGAAAGGCTGACTGCCGCGGGCGCGAAGCGGGTGCACCTGCATATCGACCTCGATGTCCATGACCCCGAAAAGCTCCAGGCCAACCGTTACGCCGATCCCGGCGGCCCGGCCCCGGACCAGTTGCGCCAGGCGGTCTGCGGCATGGCGCTTTCAGCACCGCTGGTTGGCATCACCATTTCCGCCTATGACCCGGCATTCGACGCACAGGCCGACGTTCCGCCGCTGGTCGGTGAGTTGCTGAACGATCTGCTCACGACAATAGAGGCTCGGTGATGTTGAAGGCACGCGTCATCCCCTGTCTCGACGTCAAGAACGGCCGCGTCGTCAAGGGGGTCAATTTCGTCGATCTGATCGATGCCGGGGATCCGGTCGAGGCGGCCAGCGCCTACGACGCCGCCGGTGCCGACGAACTCTGCTTTCTCGACATCACCGCCTCGTCCGACAACCGCGAAACCATTTTCGATGTCGTCGCCCGCACGGCGGAGCAGTGCTTCATGCCGTTGACCGTCGGCGGCGGCGTGCGCCAGGTCGCCGACATCAGGAAGCTGCTCTTGGCCGGAGCCGACAAGGTGTCGATCAACACGGCGGCGGTGAAGAACCCGGATTTCGTGGCGGAGGCCGCCGACAAGTTCGGCAACCAGTGCATCGTCGTCGCCATCGACGCCAAGAAAGTGTCCGGCCCCAGTGAGGTTGACCGCTGGGAGATCTTCACCCATGGCGGGCGCGAGAAGACCGGCATCGATGCGGTCGAATTCGCGCACCGGATGGTCGAACGCGGCGCCGGCGAAATCCTTTTGACGTCCATGGACCGGGACGGCACCAAGGCCGGCTACGACATCGCTCTCACCCGCGCGGTCGCCGATGCCGTGCGGGCGCCCGTCATCGCATCCGGCGGAGTCGGTACGCTCGACCACCTAGTCGAAGGCATTCGTGACGGCCATGCCGGCGCGGTTCTGGCAGCCTCCATCTTCCATTTCGGCACCTACACCATCGCGCAGGCCAAGATGCATATGGCCGATGCCGGGTTGCCGATGCGGCTGGACTCGCTGGGTAATCGGTCTTAAGCATTATCCCGAGGAGCGGGAACCGATTTTCGGAAAAGATCATGCTTAAACAAGCAGATAGATGAGGCCATGACCGAGTTTTCACTGTCCGATCTGGAAAAAATCGTTGGCGAACGCGCGCATTCCGGAGATCCGGATTCATGGACGGCAAAGCTATTCGCGCGTGGCATCGACAAGGCGGCGCAGAAGCTTGGCGAAGAGGCGGTCGAAACGGTGATTGCCGCCGTCAAGGGCGACAGGCAGGGCCTCGTTTCGGAAAGTGCCGATCTCATATATCATTGGCTCGTCGTCCTCGGCATAGCCGGCATTCCCTTGAGCGATGTGCTCAGGGAGCTCGAAGGCCGTACCGCGCGTTCGGGCATCGCCGAGAAGGCGTCCCGGCCGCGGGGCTGATCGCGGGGAGGTAGGAACTCGATGGACCAGCTCGCTCCAACCGAGAAATATTCGCCCTTCCGTTTCTTCTCGGCCGAGCAGTGGTCGCACTTCCGTGCCGATACGCCGCTGACCCTGAGCGAGGACGAGTTCCGCCGCTTGCGGTCGCTCAACGACCCGGTCGACCTCGAGGAGGTCAAGCGCATCTATCTCTCGCTGTCGCGGCTCCTGTCCGCCCATGTCGAGGCAAGCCAGCTTCTGTTTCGGCAGCGCCAGGCCTTTTTCAACGCCGTCGATATCGTCAAGACGCCGTTCATCATCGGCATCGCCGGTTCGGTGGCGGTCGGCAAGTCGACCACGGCCCGCGTGCTTAAGGAGCTTCTGGCGCGATGGCCGTCGAGCCCCAAGGTCGATCTCATCACCACCGACGGCTTCCTGCTGCCCAACGAGGTGCTGCGCCGCGAAAACCTCATGGAGCGCAAGGGCTTTCCCGACAGCTATGATGTCGGCGCGCTGCTGCGTTTCCTCTCGGGCATCAAATCGGCGCAGAGCAGCGTCCGTGCTCCCGTCTATTCGCATCTGACCTATGACGTCATTCCCGGCGAGTTCGTCACCATCGACCGGCCGGATATCCTGATTTTCGAAGGCATCAATGTCCTGCAGCCGGGCAAGCTGCCGCATGACGGCAAGATCGTGCCCTTCCTGTCCGACTTCTTCGATTTCGCGATCTATATCGATGCCGACGAGAAGCTGATCCATAACTGGTATATTTCCCGCTTCATGCGACTGCGCGAAACCGCCTTCCGCGACCCGGACTCCTTCTTCCACCGCTATTCGCAGCTGTCGGAGGATTCGGCGCGCGCCATCGCCGAGAGCCTTTGGACCAACATCAACCTGAAGAATTTGCGCGAGAACATCCTGCCGACGCGGGCCCGCGCCGACCTCATCTTGCGCAAGGGCGCCGACCATCTGGTCGAGGAAGTGGCACTCAGGAAGTTGTAACAACGCGGTTAACGGCACCTTAGGCAATCCCGGCTAGTCTCCGATGCAATTTTAGCGGGTGTCGGGAGCAGCCTGTGTTCAATGCGAACAATGCCGCAAGTCGCGAACGCGCGGTCTATTCTCTGGTTATTCCGATCTTCAACGAGGAAGCAGTCCTCCCGCTGCTCATCCGGCGCATCACGATGCTGCTCGACACGCTGGACGCGGACGCCGAGGCCATCTTTGTCGACGACGGCAGCAGCGACACCAGCGTCATCTACCTGCGGGGGATGGTAGCCCAGGAACCACGCTTCAAACTGATCGAACTGTCGCGCAATTTCGGCCACCAGATCGCGATCTCGGCTGGCATGGATGCCGCCGCCGGCGAAGCCGTGATCGTCATGGACGCCGACCTGCAGGACCCGCCCGAAGTCGTGCTCGAGCTGATCGCCAAGTGGAAGGAAGGCTACGAGATCGTTTATGCCCGCAGGATCAAGCGGGAAGGCGAGACGCTTTTCAAGCGCGCGACAGCGAGCCTGTTCTACCGGTTCATGGAAAAGATGACATCGGTCGCCATCCCGCGCGATGTCGGCGATTTTCGTCTTGTCGGCCGCAAGGCCCTGGAGACGTTCAAACGCATGCCGGAACGCGACCGCTTCGTGCGCGGCATGTTCGGCTGGATGGGCTTCAAGCAGACAGCAGTTCCATTCGAGCGCCCGGCGCGCGCGGCCGGCGAGACCAAGTACCCGTTCTGGAAGATGCTGCGGCTCGCCGTTCACGGCATCGTCAGCTTCTCCGAAAAGCCGCTGCGCATCGCACTTTGGGGCGGCCTGGCGATTTCCGGCATGGCCGCCTGCCTTGGGATTTTCGCCGTATTCGCCTGGCTCTTCGATGCCGGCGTCGTTCACGGCTGGGCGTCGACGGTGGTCATCGTGTCCTTCTTCTCGGGCATCAATCTGTTCATGACCGGAGTGATCGGCCTCTATGTCGGCGGCATTCATGCCGAAGTGAAGCGGCGGCCGCTATACGTCATCGACCGGCTGACGGGCTTCGAAGAAACGATAGCCGCCCATGCCGGACGCCTCAGCGAAGAAGCTGCAAGGGCCGTCAATGAACAGAGAAAGTTCGGTTGATGGCAAACCTATTCGATTCCTACCGGTCGACATACAATGACGCGGTGCAGGATTCGATCAGCTTTTCCGGGCTGAAACATGATTTCTTCCTGAAAGCCAAGGCGGACCTTCTGGCAAGGCTGGTCGGCGAGCGCGGGCTTTGCGGGAAGGAGCCCATCCGTGCTCTCGATGTTGGCTGCGGCGTGGGTGCCCTTCATCCCTTTCTGAAGCCGTTTCTTCCAGAACTGAGTGGCTGCGACGTTTCGAGTGAATCCATCGCGCGGGCACGCGAAGACAATTCCTGGGTTGATTACTCCGCCTATGAAGGGCCGCAACTTCCCTACACGGATGCCAGCTTCGATCTCGCATTCGCCATCTGCGTGGTCCATCACGTGCCGCCCGCCGATTGGCCGGCTTTCTTCTCCGAGATGAAGCGGATCCTGCGGCCAGGCGGTGTCGCCTGCATAATCGAGCACAACCCGTTCAATCCGATGACGCGGCTTGCCGTGCTGCGCTGTCCGTTCGACGCCGACGCCGTGCTGATCAGGCCTGGTTCGGCCGAGAGCCTTTTCCAGGCTCAGGGGTTTTCGGAAATCGCCAGGGAGCATTTCCTGCTGTTTCCCTTCGAGCATTCCGCGTTGCGCACGGTTGAAAGGCATCTTTCGAAACTGCCGTTCGGGGCCCAATATGCCTGCAGCGCGCGCGCCTGATACGGCTGCCTGGCGAGCGGAGCCCGGTTTCGGCCGGAGTGTCCATCCGTACCTGTGTAACCACTTCGTTCGCCGACGAAACCGTCGTTGGCCACCAGGCTTCCCGTGATGCCTGGCTCACAATCCATCGCCATGTCATCGAGCCGCATCTTGAACTCTGGCAGGCTGAATCCCGGGCCGTTGCTGCTCGCCTGCATGGTCCTGGCTTACACCGCCTGGTTCTCGATCGTCGCGATACCGACCAATGTCGATGTGTCGTGGCTTCTAAGCGTTTGTGACCGGCTGCTGGAAGGGGAGCAGATCAACACGGACATGTTCGAGGTCAATCCGCCCTTCTCGATCTGGCTCTACATGCCCTTCATGCTGCTTGAGAGGTTCACAGGCATCGGCGCCGAGTTTTGGCTGACGCTGGGAGTTGCCTGTCTCGGCGTTGCCAGCCTGATCCTTGCCGGCAGGATCATGGCGGGTGTCGACGCGGTCTACCGGCGCTCCAGCGCTCTGTGGATGGCGGCGGCCGCACTGTTTTTGATCCTGTGTTTTCTGCCCGATCAATTCGGCCAGCGCGAACATTTCGCGCTGATCGCCCTCCTGCCCTGGCTGGCGCTGCAATGCGCGCGGCAACGCACGCCGGTTTTCGTGGCGGGATCGCGTGTCGAGCGCATCTTGGCGGGGCTGGGTGCGGGCATCGTGGTCATGGTGAAGCCGCCATATTTTGCGCTGGCGCTGATCCTGCCTTCGCTTTTCCTGGCGCTTCATCGACGCTCGCTGAAGCCGCTGTTCGTCCTGGAAAATCTGCTCGGCGCCTTGATCACCGTGGCCTACATAGCCTCGATCGCAATCTTTGATCGCTCCTACTTCAGCGAGACTCTCCCCTTGGTCAGGGACGTCTATCTGCCCATGCACGCCCCATTGCTCGACAATCTTGCGAACTGGCCGAAGATCGTCCTCTTGTTGGCCGTCACGATCGTTCTCGTGGCAGGCGGACCGCGGGCCATGCATTGGGATACGAGAATTTTGCTGGCGAGCGCGCTCGGCTTTGTCCCGGCCTTCCTGATCATGGGCAAGGGCTGGCCAAATCACGCGTTGCCCATGCTCGTCGTTGCGATGTTTGCTTTTGGCGTCGAGGTGTTGCGGTTTGGCAAGGTGCACGACGCGAGTATCGTTCGCAAAGCCGCACTGGTCTTTGGCAGCGTGCTGGTGATGCAAATGACAATCAGGGCGCAATATACAGCGTTGACGACCGACAATGGGCCAATCACGAGGTCCGTCGCGGCGATCCGCGATGTGGTTGAGAACCCCACGATCGTATCGATCGCAGGCCAGATGCAGGTTGCCTATCCCCTCACCAGACTGGTCGGCGGCAGGTACATATCGCGTTACCCCGGCGCCTGGGCGGTTGTGAATGCGCAGATGCTTGTCCGCGGCGCCAGCGACACGGAGCGAAGGCGGAGACTGGAGGATATTCGCGATGGGATCATCGGTGAACAGGCCCTCGAGATAAAGACCGAGAAGCCCGATATCGTGCTGTCTGGATTGGAGAACAATCCCTCCTGGAATGCGCTGATGCTGAAGGACGAGAGGGTCGCCGCCTCATTGAAAGACTATCGCGTACTGTATAGGGAACCGTTGATAACGGTCTATGTGCGCAACGATGTCGTGCCGGTTTCCAGCCTTGCCGGAACGCAGGTGGCGAGGCCGAAGCTCAGGGAATCCTTGGCAACGCCGCATGGCGGCGGTAGCCAAAATGGCAATGCCGCGTAATGGCTGTGTTGAATGAACCCGCGCCGGCGCGCGGCGGATTTGTAGCGGCGGATCGTGGCCGGGTGCGGCTGGTTCTGTTCGTCTGTCTGGCCACCCTGGCCGTCGCGCCGTTTTGGCAGGCACGGTGGGGCGTCATTCCGGACACGAGCTGGATCATCACGGTGTGCGAGCGCGTGCTGGCCGGGGATCGCCTGTACGCCGACTTGATCGAGACCAACCCGCCTTTCTCCGTGTGGCTGTATCTGCCGGCTGTTTACCTCGCCAAACAGCTTGGCGTCGCTCCTGAATATATAGTGCACGCCTATGCCTATGCCGTGTGTCTTTTCGGCCTTGGATTTGCTGTTTTTGTCGCGCGCCGCGCCCGGCTGCAAGAGAACCCTGCCCTGCTTATCCTCATGCCTGCGTTTTTGGCCCTGCTGGTGTTGTTCCCAGGAAACAGTTTCAGTGAACGGGAGCATCTGGGCGTCGCCCTGCTTTTGCCGCTTCTGGTGTTGACGGCTTGGCGCGCCTCGCATGGTGGCTCGTCGAAGCCGGAGTGGTGGCTGGCCGCTTTGGTTGGTTTGTCCGGCAGCGTGATGCTTCTGGTGAAACCCTATTATGCGCTCACCATCCTGGCACCGGCCCTTTGGATCGCCTGGCGCCAACGCAGCATAAAGCCGCTGTTCGCCATCGAGTACTGGGTCATTGGCGGTGTCTGTCTGGGGTACCTGGCGGCGATACTGTTAGCTTATCCGGAATTCTTGCGCGACGTCTATCCGAGGCTCGCGGATACGTACATGAGATACAAGGTGTATTCCCCCATCTTCATCATTTATGGTGGGATATTCACATTGTTGTTCGGATCCGCCCTCCTGTTGCGCGGCGGGCGCGCACTGTCTCCCATGGAGACGGTTCTGATGATCGCATCGGCAGCGAGCGTTCTCCCATTGATCTACCAGGGAAAAGGTTGGGCATACCACGCATATCCGGCGGTAGCCCTCGTCGTGGCGGCGGTGCTTTGCCTCGCCACCGAGCGAGCGACCGCGCCCGATGCGCCACGACTGAACATCGCGCACAAGGTCCTGCTGCCCGTTGTGATCTTGATATCCTGGCTACCTTTCTTGATTGGCGCCAGGTCTGGACCAGACTTCGTTGCAAGCATACATGCCGCCGTCGACCATCCAACCGTCGGCCAGATCGGCCCCGGTATCGAAATAGGCCATCCACTTACCCGCATGATCGGGGGGCGATGGATATCCGCCTATTGCAGCGATTGGCTTGGCAACTTCGCAGCCATTTTCGCGCGACAGGAACGTGCACAAGGCAATATGGACCGCGCGGCGCATTACGACGCTTTGGAGCGCGACTTTCTCACCGCCAAGATTCAGGAGTTCGTGACAGGGAAGCCCGACCTGATCTTCGTCCAGAAATCCGCCCCCTTCTGGGTTGATCGGGTGATGAAGCGGGATGACTTCGCCAAGTTTATGGATGATTATCGGACATTGGCCGAAGACCAGAATGTTCGCGTCTACCTCCGCAACGGTTCCGGTAAGGTTGTCCTCAACAATTGAGATTCGTCTGCGTGGCATCAGATTGATTCTCCTGCCATTTCAGAACAAAACCGTAGTCGATGGATAGGCGGAATGTTCTACCAGGGCGTCCCGCTATCGGCCGGACCATCCGTTGCGCATTAAACTTCGGATTTCATGGATGGCGTTTCACCGAGGACGGGAGAATTACGTAAGATGCTTCTCAGGATCGATTTAAGGAACATTTTACACATGAATTATAGGTATCTGCGTGATACCACGGAGTAAAAGACTGTCACGTGGACCGTGAGGACGCCTCGGGATGGCATTCTCGGCAACACGCGGCAATAAGGGCCCGGCGGCAGGGGAGCATGGTGAGCCTCGCCAATGATCTTGGAGCACAGGGCCGCCAGACCGATCAGAGGTTGGCGGCATCGCTGCTGGCCAACCGAAATCTTGTTACGCTGATCGCAATCACGGTCATTTCCATCTTCTTTCAACTGCGATGGGGCACGATTCCAGACACGAGTTGGCTGATTACGGTCTGTGAGCGGATGCTTTCGGGCGAGCGGCTCTATGGCCAGCTACATGAGCCCAATCCCCCTTTCAGCGTATGGCTCTATTTGCCCCCGGTGGCCACTGCCAGGATGCTCGGCATTGCCCCTGAAATCCTTGTCCAGGCCTGGGTCTACCTGACGGCGTTGATCGCTGTCTGGTTCTCCGGGGCAATCGTCAAACGCGCGGGTTTCCCCGAAACGGCTTCGCTGCTTGCCTTGGGTCCGGCCTTCTATGCGATGCTGGTGATCTTTCCGGGCAACGTCTTCAGCGAGCGTGAGCACTTCGGTGTTGCGCTGTTCATGCCGCTGCTGGCGCTGCATGCGTGGCGAGCGCGCCAGGACGCTCAAACGCAACCGAGCTTTGGTTTGGCCGCACTTGCCGGTCTGTCGGGAAGCATGTTGGTGCTGGTCAAGCCCTACTATGCGGTTATGGTGCTGGCGTCCGCGGTGCTTGTCGCAATGCATCGGCGCAGCCTGAAACCAATCTTCGCTGTTGAGCACTGGGTGATCGGCACCGTTTGCGTCGCCTATCTGGGAGCGGTCATCCAGCTCCATCCGGAATATCTGCGCGATATCTATCCGCTGCTGGTGGAACTCTATGCGCAAGGCACCGCTCCGGCGTCAGTCATGGCATACTATGCTTCTGCCTGGCTTTTCCTTGTGTTCCTGGCGTGGTGGTCCTGGCCTGTCGGGCGTTTCCCGGAATTGGCCGCAGTCGCGCTGGCGGCGTCGTTTGCCGGCTTGTTTCCCCTGTTCTACCAGGCCAAGGGCTGGGCTTATCACGCCTATCCCATGCTTTTCTACGCCGTTGCGGCCAATCTCTGCCTGCTCTCCTTGCCGCGAAGCGGCCGCCAATCGGCCGGGCTGCTCTCGCGCCTGGCCGCACCTCCGCGAGCTCTGATCGCGCTGGCCGTCATGATTGCCTTCGTCATGAACTGGGGTACTCAGAAGCCGGACGCTGCACTCGTCGCCGCCATACGCGCCACGACCGACCGGCCCAGCGTTGCCGCGATCAGCCCGGATCTGGACACGGGACATCCCCTGAGCCGGATGATCGGCGGGCAGTTCGTTTCGGCCGATGTCTGCGATTGGGTTGGAGGGTTCGCGATGGATCTGTACCTGCGGGCCCTGCGTTCGGGCGATGTCGCCAAGGCCGCCCACTACAGGACGATCATGGCGCGGTACGCCGAGAACAAGCGCCAGGAATTTGAGCGGCTTCGTCCCGATATCATTCTCTTGAAGAAGGATGATGGCCCCTGGACAAGCCAGTTGATGGAGCAATTTGGCTTCGGCGCCATGCTGGCCCGCTACCGTTTGCTTGCCGAGGATGGCTACCGGCGCGTCTATCTTCGCAAGGACTATGTTCGTCCTGGCCTGCAGCCGACCGGCTAAGCCAATGGCGGCAGTGTTACCCGCCGCAATGTCAGATTGATCCGGCCGCCATTCCTGAGCAGAGCCGAGGTGGATGGGTAGATGCGGTCGACGCCGTGGAAACACAGGCGGCCCTCGCCGCCGAGCACGACGACGTCTCCGCTCTTCAGCCTGAACGATTTTGTTCTGCCCTCGCGCGTCGTCTGGCCGACCCGGAAAAGGCAGTCGTCGCCCAGCGAAACCGAGACCACGGGCGCGGAGAGGTCGGTCTCGTCGCGGTCCTGATGCAGGCTCATCCTGGCGTCCTCGGTATAGAAATTGACCAGGCAGGCTTCCGGCGGATGCGGATAGGCCGACACTTGCCGCCATAATTCCAGCAGAGCTTCCGGGATCGGCGGCCAGGGCATTCCCGTCAGCGGGTGCGTCGGCTGGTAGCGATAGCCACGTTCCTTGTCCGTAACCCAGCCCAGCGAACCGCAATTGGTCATGCGCACGCTCATCTCCTTGCCCGTGCGCGGCATCGCCGGCACGAACAGCGGGGCGTCCTGAACGACACGTCTTACGTCCTCGACCAGCGCGTCCTGCGCGGCACGCCGCAAGTAGCCTGGCATGTGGCGGACCCCTTTGGGCAGGACGAGCATGGGTTGGTCAGTGTTTCCGATTGGCAGGACGAGCATAATGCCACGATGTCATGTGCCGTACGACCCGAAACGGCATCCGCCCCGCCTCAGTCGTCGCCGATCCTGCCGCGCAGCTTTTTCACAGTGGAACGCCCAGCTTTCGTCTTGAGCCGGCGTTCGACGGCGCCTTTCGACGGCCTGGTCTTCTTGCGCGGCGGTGGTGGTGGTTCGGCGGCCTTGGCGACCAGCGCGGTAAGCCGCGCCCGTGCATCGGCCCGGTTCTGTTCCTGCGTGCGGAAGCGCCCGGCCTCGATGACGATGACGCCGTCCTTGGTGGCGCGCTGGCCGGCCAGCTTTATGGTCCGCTCGCGCACGCGATCCGACAGGCCCGGCGCATTGGCCGCGTCGAAGCGCAACTGCACCGCGGTCGCCACCTTGTTTACATTTTGGCCGCCCGGCCCGGAGGAACGAATGAAGTCCTCATGCAGGTCATTCGGGTGGATGACCGCGTCATTGGCAATGGTGATTATGTCGTCGGCACTCATGGCGCAGTCATGGCGCGGCGGCGGCAAAAAGAAAAGGCCCGATCGAAACCGGGCCTCACTGTGAACCGCTGGCTGCCGGGGACGATTATTCGGCGGCTTCCCGCATGACCGGCGCGGCGCCCAGCACGGCGGCGTCGACGTGGCTTTCGAACTTTTCGAAGTTGCTGGCGAACATGCCGACCAGCTTGGCTGCCTGCCGGTCGTAGGCTGCCTTGTCGGCCCAGGTCGACCTGGGGTCGAGGATGGCGCCATCGACGCCGGGGACCTCCGTCGGCACCTCGAATCCGAAATTGGCGTCGGTACGGAATTCCGCGGTCTTCAGCGAGCCGTCGAGCGCCGCGGCAAGCAGCGCCCGCGTCGCCTTGATCGGCATGCGCTTTCCGGTGCCATAGGCGCCGCCGGTCCAGCCGGTGTTGACCAGCCAGCAATCGGCGCCATGGAGGGCAATGAGCTCGCGCAGCAGATTGCCGTATTCCGAGGGATGGCGCGGCATGAACGGCGCGCCGAAGCAGGTCGAGAACGTCGCTTCGGGTTCGGTCACGCCCTTTTCGGTTCCGGCCACCTTGGCCGTGTAGCCGGACAGGAAATGGTACATGGCCTGCGCCGGGGTCAGCCGTGCGATCGGCGGCATCACGCCGAACGCGTCGGCGGTGAGCATGATGATGTTCTTCGGATGATTGGCTCGGCCCGTCTTGCTGGCATTGGGGATGAAATCCAGCGGATAGGCGCAGCGCGTGTTTTCCGTCAGCCGGCCATCGTTGAAATCCGGCACGCGGTTGTCGTCAAGGATCACGTTTTCCAGCACCGTGCCGAAACGCTGCGTGGTGGCGAAGATTTCCGGTTCGGCTTCCGCCGAAAGCTTGATCGTCTTGGCGTAGCAGCCGCCTTCGAAGTTGAAGATGCCGTGCGGACCCCAGCCATGCTCGTCGTCACCGACCAGCGTTCGCGACGGATCGGCCGACAGCGTCGTCTTGCCGGTTCCCGAAAGGCCGAAGAAGATGGCCGCGTCGCCCTTGTCGCCTTCATTGGCCGAGCAATGCATCGGCATCACGCCCTTGGCCGGCAACAGATAGTTCAGCATGGTGAACACCGACTTCTTCATCTCGCCGGCATAGGAGGTGCCGCCGATCAGCACGATCTTGCGCGAAAGATCGACGGCAATGATCGTTTCGGCACGGCTGCCGTGGCGGGCTGGATCGGCCCGGAACGACGGCAGGTCGATGATCGTCATCTCCGGCACGAAATGCTCGAGCTCGCCGGCCTCAGGGCGGATCAGCAGGTTGCGGATGAACAGGGAGTGCCAGGCGAGCTCGGTGATCACCCGTGTCGTCAGCTTCAGCTCCTCGTCGGCGCCGCCGACCAGATCCTGCACGTAAAGGTCCTTGTCGGCCGCATGGGCGCGGAAATCGGCGAGCAGCGTTTCGAACTGGGCCGGCGTGATGGATTTGTTGTTGTCCCACCACACATGCGGGCCGGTGGCCTCGTCGCGGACGACGAACTTGTCCTTCGGAGAGCGGCCGGTGTGCTGGCCGGTTTCGGCGATCAGCGCGCCCTGGGCGGTCAGCCGGGCCTCGTCGCGCCGGATCGCTTCCTCGTAAAGCGCGGCCGCGCCGAAATTGTAGCGCACGACGCCCGTGGTCTTCAGGCCGATCTTGTCGATCCCACAGGCGGAATTGCGTTTGCCGGCTTCCGACATCAAGTGTTCCTTCTTCGATTTGCCGCATCTTGCCGGCGAATTCCCGGCGGCCCACCGAGGGGCTGGAAGGGTCAGAACCAGAAAAGACGAATGATATCAAATCATTAATCGATTTAAAAAATTTGAAAGTTGTTTAAATCGTTTATATGTGCGAAAAGTCCGGTGGTTGCCCAAAGGATTGGCAGCGTTTATTCGTCCGATCCATGTAGAGGTGCGTTTGTGGCCGCCGCCATGCCGCTCGTGACAGCGGTAGACGCCTATGCCACATTTTGTACCTAATTTGTCCTGCAAAAGCCCCTTCTCGACGAAAGAAGGGACAGCTCATGAGGGAGCCGCTTGAAATGGCAACGATCGCGCTTGTCGATGACGACCGCAACATTCTGACGTCGGTGTCGATTGCTCTTGAATCGGAGGGCTATCGCGTCGAAACATACACGGATGGTGCGTCTGCGCTGGAAGGCCTGGCGGCGCGTCCACCGAATCTCGCCATCCTCGACATCAAGATGCCACGCATGGACGGCATGGAACTGCTGCGCCGGATGCGCCAGAAGTCCGACCTTCCGGTGATCTTCCTGACCTCGAAGGATGATGAGATCGACGAGCTTTTCGGCCTCAAGATGGGCGCCGACGACTTCATCCGCAAACCATTCTCGCAGCGGCTCCTGGTCGAGCGCGTCCGCGCCGTGCTGCGCCGTGCCAGCGCTCGCGAGGCCGCGGCCAAGGCGCCCAGCCAGCAGGCGCGTTCGCTCGAGCGTGGCCAGCTTGTCATGGACCAGGAACGTCATACCTGTACCTGGAAGGGCGAGCCGGTGACGCTCACCGTCACCGAGTTCCTGATCCTGCATTCGCTGGCGCAGCGTCCCGGTGTCGTAAAAAGCCGTGATGCGCTGATGGATTCGGCCTATGATGAGCAGGTCTATGTCGACGACCGCACCATCGACAGCCACATCAAGCGGCTGCGCAAGAAGTTCAAGGCCGTCGACGATGACTTTGAAATGATCGAAACCCTCTACGGAGTCGGATACCGGTTCCGCGAAGCATGACGCGATACGTGTCGCACGACGATATCCAGCGTTAGAGATTAGGCAGGGCCTGCTATTCGATGGCAGTGGAGGCACAGCGAACAAGACCGGCGGGCGCCGCCAGGCGGCCGTCGCGCATCATGCCGTCGTTCGTGTCGAAATTCACGGTACCGATGCGCCGCTTTCTCGGCCATCACATCTTTTCGAGCCTGACGCGGCGCATCCTCTTCCTCAACCTCGCCGGTCTCGCCGTCCTCGTCATCGGCATTCTCTACCTCAACACCTTCCGCGACGGGCTGATCGATGCCCGCGTCGAAAGCCTGATGACGCAGGGCGAAATCATTGCAGGCGCCATCGCCGCGTCGGCGACGGTCGAGACGGATTCGATCAGCATCGACCCCGAAAAACTGCTTGAACTGCAGGCTGGCGAGAGCCTTGGTCCTGGCTCGGACCAGCTCGACAACCTGGATTTCCCGATCAATCCGGAACGGGTGGCGCCAGTGCTGCGAAGGCTGATCTCGCCGACGCGCACGCGCGCCCGCATCTACGACCGTGATGCCAACCTGCTGCTCGATTCCCGCCACCTCTATTCGCGCGGCCAGATCCTTCGCTACGACCTGCCGCCGGTGGACGAGGAGCAGCCCGATCTCGTCGAGCGCATCCAGAAATTCATCTTCGATTTCTTCCGCAACACCGAACTGCCCGTCTATCACGAGCAGCCGGGCGGCAACGGCGCTGCCTTCCCCGAAGTGATCAAGGCGCTGACCGGCAGCCCGTCGACCATCGTGCGCGTCAGCGAGCAGGGCGAGCAGATCGTCTCGGTGGCCGTACCGATCCAGCGTTTCCGCGCCGTCCTCGGCGTGCTGATGCTGTCGACCGAAGGCGGCGACATCGACAAGATCGTCGCCGCCGAGCGCAAGGCGATCCTGCGCGTCTTCGGCATCGCCGCTCTTGTCACCGCCATCCTCTCGATGCTGCTGGCATCCACCATCGCCAACCCGCTGCGCCGCCTGTCGGCGGCGGCGGTCCGCGTGCGGCGCGGCGTCAAGAGCCGCGAGGAAATCCCGGATTTCTCCGACCGCCAGGACGAGATCGGCAATCTGTCGATCGCGGTGCGCGACATGACCAATGCGCTGTATGCCCGCATCGAGGCGATCGAAAGCTTCGCGGCCGACGTCTCGCATGAGCTGAAAAACCCGCTGACGTCGCTGCGCAGCGCGGTTGAAACCTTGCCGCTGGCCAAGAACGACAATTCGCGCAGCCGGCTGATGGAGATCATCCAGCACGATGTCAGGCGGCTCGACCGTCTCATCACCGACATCTCCGATGCCTCCCGCCTCGACGCCGAACTCGCGCGCGAAGATGCCGGCACGGTCGACCTGAAGAAGTTCATCACCGATCTCGTCGCCGTTTCACGCGAGGCGACGCGTAACAAGAAGGCCGTCGAGATCGAGCTCAAGGTGGCCAAGCTGCCGCAGGGCGTCAAGGGCTACTTCGTCGTCGGCCATGACCTGCGCATCGGCCAGGTGATCACCAACCTTATAGAGAACGCCCGCTCCTTCGTTCCCGATGAGCGCGGCCATATCAGCCTGTCGCTGGCGCGTGCCGGCAAGTTCAACATCGTCACCGTCGACGACAATGGACCCGGTATCCGCGCCGACAACATCGATCGTATCTTCGAGCGCTTCTATACGGATCGGCCTGCCGGCGAGGCCTTCGGCCAGAACTCGGGCCTGGGCCTGTCGATCAGCCGGCAGATCGTCGAAGCCCATGGCGGCACGCTGACCGCCGAGAACATACCGGGCACCAAACCCGGTGAAATCAAGGGCGCGCGTTTCGTCGTCACCTTGCCGGCGGAAGCATGAGCCTGAACCGGAGGCGCCGTTGGCAAAGCGGCCTCACCGGGCGTGCAAGGCTCAAGACTGTGCATGATCGTGATGGCATGAACGCAAATGCCTGAACCGGCCGTTCAGCCCGACTATATTCATGCAACGGCGCTGCTTGCCGGCGATCGCGGCATCCTCATCACCGGCCCCTCCGGCTCCGGCAAGACAACATTGGCGCTGGCCCTCATCTCCCATCTTGGCCAGCGCGGTCTGTTCTCGCGCCTCATCGGCGACGACCAACTCATTGTCGACGGTCGTGCCGGGCGTCTGGTCTGCCGGGCACCCCTGGCCATAGCTGGCCTCGCCGAAGTGGCGGGCATCGGCCCCAGGCCTCTTCCATACGAATCGGCTGCGGTCATCGACCTTCACGTGCGGCTGGTGGAAGAAGGAGAAATGGACAGGTTTCAGGAGGACGCCTGCGACCTCATCGCCGGCTGTCCAGTGTCGCGGATCGATCTTGTCCGGCGCGGCGTCTCGGCCGCCTTGCAGGCGGTGACGGCACGACTGTCGATCGTGCCATTTTTATGATCCGCTTCCGATTTCTTGCTGCAATGCGTCAAAATGGCCAGCGCCTTCGCAATTTTGGGCTTGTCAACGCGCCTCGCGTCGACAAGATAGCGCTCCCGCCGCCTGGAATGGCTGGCGAGCATAAAATGCGCCTGTGAAGCGGCGATGACGGGAGCCACCAAAGAATGATCGGACTCGTGCTTGTGACGCACGGTCAACTGGCCACCGAGTTCCGACATGCCGTCGAACATGTCGTCGGGCCACAAGACAATTTCGAGACCGTGGCGATCGGCGCCGACGACGATATGGAGCAGCGTCGCCGCGACATCATCGACGCCGTCGCCCGGGTCGACACCGGAGCGGGTGTCATCGTGCTGACCGACATGTTTGGCGGTACGCCTTCCAATCTTGCCATTTCGGTGATGGAATCCGGCCGCACCGAGGTCATCGCCGGCATGAACCTGCCGATGCTTATCAAGCTGTCCTCGATCCGCAAGGGCGACAACATGATGGCCGCGCTTGACGAAGCGCAGGCGGCGGGCCGTAAATACATCAACGTGGCAAGCCAGCTTTTGAGCAGCAAATGAACGCGCTATCCCCGGAAAAAGATCAGATCGTCCGGGATTTTCCGATCGTCAACCAACGCGGCCTGCATGCTCGCGCTTCGGCAAAGTTCGTTCAGCTTGCCAGCGGCTTCAACGCCTCGGTCCATGTCGAGAAGGACGGCGTCAAGGTTGGCGGCACCTCGATCATGGGGCTGATGATGCTGGCGGCGAGCCCCGGCTACTCCATCCGCGTCACGGCGAGCGGACCGGAAGCCCTGCAGGTCATCGACGCGCTGGAGCAGTTGGTTGCCTCCCGCTTCGGCGAGGAATGCTGATCCTCTCCACCGCCAGAGCATGCCCGAGACACATGCAGGGATAAAGATTTCTTTATATCCCATTGTCGCCAGAGCCCCGATCTGCTAGTCAAGCCGGCAATTAGCGCCCTTCAACACGCCCTATGGGCTGGGCGCGCCCGCAACCAATTTGCAATCGGAGCACTGCCATGACGGGTAGCAAGGACTATGTGGTCGCCGACATTTCGCTTGCCGGCTGGGGCCGCAAGGAAATCGAGATCGCCGAAACCGAAATGCCGGGCCTGATGGCCTGCCGCGAAGAGTTCGGCGACAAGAAGCCGCTCAAGGGCGCGCGCATCACCGGCTCGCTGCACATGACCATCCAGACGGCGGTGCTGATCGAGACGCTGAAGGCGCTTGGCGCCGACATCCGCTGGGCCTCGTGCAACATCTTCTCGACCCAGGACCACGCGGCGGCGGCGATTGCCGAGGCCGGTATCCCGGTATTCGCCATCAAGGGCGAGACGCTGGAGGACTACTGGGTCTACACCGACCGCATCTTTCAGTGGGCCGATGGCGGCACCTCCAACATGATCCTCGACGATGGCGGCGATGCCACCATGTACATCCTGATCGGCGCCCGCGCCGAGGCCGGCGAGGATGTGCTGTCCAATCCGGGCAGCGAGGAAGAGGAAATCCTGTTCGCGCAGATCAAGAAGCGCATGAAGGCTTCGCCCGGCTTCTTCACCAAGCAGAAGGAGGCCATCCGCGGAGTCACCGAAGAGACCACGACCGGCGTCAACCGGCTTTACCAGCTGCAGAAGAAGGGCCTGCTGCCCTTCCCCGCGATCAACGTCAACGACTCCGTCACCAAGTCGAAGTTCGACAACAAGTATGGCTGCAAGGAATCGCTGGTTGACGGCATCCGCCGCGGCACCGACACGATGATGGCCGGCAAGGTCGCGGTCGTCTGCGGCTACGGCGACGTCGGCAAGGGCTCGTCTGCCTCGCTCAAGGGCGCCGGCGCCCGCGTCAAGGTCACCGAAGTCGACCCGATCTGCGCCTTGCAGGCGGCGATGGACGGTTTCGAAGTCGTCACGCTGGAAGACGCCGCTCCGACAGCCGACATCGTCATCACCACCACCGGCAACAAGGACGTCATCACCCTCGATCACATGCGCCAGATGAAGGACATGGTGATCGTCGGCAATATCGGCCACTTCGACAATGAGATCCAGGTCGCCGCGCTGCGCAACCTGAAGTGGACCAACGTCAAGCCGCAGGTCGACATGATCACCTTCCCGGACGGCAAGCGCATGATTCTGCTGTCGGAAGGTCGTCTGCTCAATCTCGGCAACGCCACCGGCCATCCGAGCTTCGTCATGTCGGCATCCTTCACCAACCAGGTGCTGGCCCAGATCGAGCTGTTCACCAAGCCCGGTCAGTACCAGAACCAGGTCTACGTGCTGCCCAAGCATCTCGACGAAAAGGTCGCTCGTCTGCATCTCGACAAGCTCGGCGCGCGCCTGACCGAACTCTCCACGGAACAGGCCGCCTATATCGGCGTCACCCAGCAGGGCCCGTTCAAGCCGGAACACTACCGCTATTAACCAAACCTGAATTTGCTACCAGATATTGAAGCCGGGCGATTGACATTTCGCCCGGCTTTATTTTTGCGCGCTATGCGCCTTCACGGCGATTCGGCGAGGGGTTATTGTCAGGTGATTCGCGACGCCTCCAACCTCACGAGGGCACGGAGAGGCGCGCTTCAGGGCGGTCTTGCATTCAGGCGGCGGAGAGGACCAAGACATGCCGGGGCAACACCCGCACAAGGCGGGACGGGCCGTTTCCGGCGGCCATGACGATTCGGGGACCATCGGCTCCGCCTTGACCGGCGGGAAGCTTTCATGGCGCGCCCGCGCGGGTACGTTTCTTGCCACGTCCGCGCTCGCCAGCCCGCTTCTTGGCGCGGTTGCGTATGCGCAGGCCGCCGGTGCCAAGCAGGCCGGGCCCGCCTTCAGCACCGTCGAGGTGATGCAGCTTGCCGTGTTCGTCGGCGTGATGGGGGCAGCGCTCCTTTCGGCCGTCGTCCTCATCCGCGAAAGGGCGCGCACCTCGGCCGAGAACCTCGACCTCAGGACCCGCATCGCCGATGTCAACGCCGCCCTGCGGCGCTCGGAAGCGCTGCTCAACATGCGCGACCAGCGCGTGGTGGTCTGGGCTTCGGAGAACAAGAAGCCGGAGCTTGTCGGCACTTTACCGGTCGAGAGCGGCGCGCCGGAAGATCGCGGCGCCTTCCTCGCTTTCGGTCGTTGGCTGATGCCGCGCTCGGCGGCGGCGCTCGAGCACGCCGTCGCGGCGTTGCGGGAGAAGGGAAAGTCCTTCGATCTCGTCATCGAATCGCAGGCGGGCGCACCGCTCGAAGTGCATGGGCGCAAGAGCGCCGCGCATGTGCTGGTGCGTTTCGTCTCGCTCTCCGAAACGCAGCGCAGCCAGGCCAGGTTGAAAATCGAAAACCAGCGCCTTGCCGCCGACTATGAGACCATGATCGGCCTGCTTGACGCGTTGAAGATGCCGACATGGCTGCGCGGCACGGATGGGCGGTTGAAATGGGTCAACCGCGCCTATGCCGACGCGGTCGAGGCGGAAAACCCGGAGGCCGCCGTTCGCGACGCCAAGGAGTTCCTGGGCGGCCAGGCGCGCGATGCCATCGTCGCGCAACACAACTCACGTTCGGTCTTCGAACAGACGCTGTCCACCGTCATCGGCGGCGACCGTCGCATGTTCGCCGTCACGGATGTCGCCGGTGCCGACGGTTCGGCGGGCCTCGCCTACGACACCAGCGCCATCGAGACCATTCGCGGCGAATATGAGCGCACGGTGCGAAGCCATGCGGATACGCTCGACCAGCTCAACACCGCCGTCGCGATCTTCGATACCGACGAGAAGTTGCGCTTCTTCAACCAGGCGTTCCAGAAGCTCTGGGGCCTCGACAGCGGCTTCCTCCACAGCGCACCCGACAACGCCTTGCTGCTCGACCGGTTGCGCAGCGAAGGCAAGCTCGCCGAGCAACCCGAATGGCGCCGGTGGAAGGAAGGCCTGCTCAGCGCCTACCGCGCCGTCGAATCGCAGGAACATTGGTGGCACCTGCCGGATGGAAAGACCATCCGCGTGGTCGCCAACCCGCAACCCAAGGGCGGCGTGACCTGGGTGTTCGAGAACCTGACCGAGAAGATGGATCTCGAAAGCCGCTACCAGACAGCCGTGCGCGTCCAGGGCGAAACGCTCGATAACCTTGCCGAGGGCGTGGCCGTCTTCGGTCCGGACGGGAGGCTGAGATTGTCGAACCCGGCTTTCGCGGCGCTCTGGGGTTTGAGCGACGACGTTGCCAAGCCGAATGTCCACGTCTCCACCATCCGCGATCTCTGCAGCCAGCGCGCGGCCGACAACCCCTGGGGCAGCTTCGTTGCCGCGATCACCGGCTTCGACGATGAACGCCGCGACCGCCACGGCCAGACCGAACTCAACAACGGCAATGTGCTGAGCTACGCCATGATCCCGCTGCCCAACGGGCAGGTGATGATGACCTTTGTCGATGTCACCGACAGCGTCCATGTCGAGAGGGCGTTGAAGGACAGGAACGAGGCGCTGGAAAAATCCGACCAGCTCAAGAATGAGTTCGTGCAGCACGTTTCCTACGAACTGCGCTCGCCGCTCACCAACATCATCGGCTTCACCGAGCTTCTCGCGCTGCCGTCGACCGGGCCGCTGAACCAGAAGCAGCGTGAATATGTCGGACATGTCGGCTCATCGTCGGCGGTCCTGCTCACCATCGTCAACGACATACTGGACCTTGCCACGGTCGATGCCGGCATCATGCAGCTCGACATTTCCGAAGTGCATGTCGACCGGACCATCAGTGCCGCCGCCGACCTCGTCGCCGACCGGCTGGAAGAGCATTCGATCAAGCTCGAGGTCGATGCGGCCGCCGCGCCGAAGACGTTCCATGGCGACGAGACCCGCGTGCGCCAGATCCTCTACAATCTGCTGAGCAACGCCGTGAACTACGCGCCGGAAGCGAGCACCATCATCCTATCCTGCCGTCAACTCGCCCAGGGCGTTGAGTTCTCTGTTCACGATGACGGACCCGGCATGCCGCCAGACGTGCTCGATTCGGTGTTCCGCCGGTTCGAGCCGCGAACCAATGGCGGCCGCCGTCGCGGTGCCGGCCTCGGCCTGTCGATCGTCAAGAGTTTCGTCGAACTGCATGGCGGCAGCGTCCGCATCGAGACCGGCAGGGACAAGGGTACGACCGTCATCTGTACCTTCCCCGACACGCCGGGCATCCGCGCCGCGGCTGAGTAGCGGTGCCGATGCTGGAGCGTTTGCTGGCCGACGAATCGGAGACGGCGCGGCTGGGCGAGGATCTTGCCATAGCCCTGCGCCCCGGTGACGTGCTTGCCCTCAAGGGCGATCTCGGCGCCGGCAAGTCGACCCTGGCGCGTGCCCTGATCAGGGCACTGGCCGATGATGCCGGCCTTGACGTGCCGAGCCCGACCTTCACCCTGGTCCAGGGCTATGACACCCGTATTCCCGTCCATCATTTCGACCTCTATCGCCTTTCCTCGGCCGCCGAGCTTGACGAGTTGGGCTTTGACGATGCGCTGTCGCAAGGTGCCGTCCTGGTCGAATGGCCGGAACGGGCGGAGGCCTATTTGCCCGGGACGACAATCCTGATCGAACTCGACCATGATGGCGCCGGCCGTCTCGCGCGGCTCTCGGGGTCTGGCCCGGCCTTCGAACGCATCGCGCGGTCCCTCGCCATGCGTGACTTTCTCGTTCGGGCGGGTTGGGGCGGGGCGCAACGACGCCACTTCGTCGGCGACGCTTCGGCCCGCTCCTATGAAGTCGTTTCACTGGGCGATTTCGCGCCGCGCGTGCTGATGAATTCGCCAAGGCTGGTGCTTGGGCCGCCCGTTCGGGACGGCAAGCCCTATGCTGAGATCGCACACACCGCGCAGTCCGTCTCGGCCTTCGTCGCCATCGACCGGGCTCTGGAAGCGGGCGGCGTCAGCGTGCCCCGGATCTATGCCGAGGATCAGGATCAGGGATTTCTCCTGCTCGATCATCTCGGTTCCGAGGGATTTCTGGGCGAGCAGGGCCAGCCAGTGGCCGAGCGCTACGCCGCCGCGGCCGAACTTCTGGCCATGATGCATGGGAAGCAATGGCCGGAACGGATGACAGCAGGGCAGGGCACGTTCCATTACGTCCCGCCCTTCGACCGCGCCGCGATGATGATCGAAGCCGATCTCCTGGTGGACTGGTATGTGCCGGCAATATCGGGCAGTCCGGCCGGCGATGCCCTTCGCGCCGGCTACCAACGTGAATGGAATATAGTCCTCGATCGCCTGACTGGCAGCGAATACACGCTGATGCTGCGCGATTTCCACTCGCCCAACATCATCTGGCGCGGGGACCGTTGCGGCCATGACCGGCTGGGCATCGTCGATTTTCAGGACGCGCTGATCGGCCCGTCGGCCTATGACCTCGCCTCGCTCGCCATGGATGCCCGTGTGACGATCTCCGCCGACATCGAGAAGGGCACCGTCGACGCCTATGTCGCCGCGCGCCACGCGGCCGGTGCTTTTGAGGAAGCAGGCTTCCTGGAGGCCTACGCGATCATGGCGGCGCAGCGCAATTCCAAGATCCTCGGCATTTTCGTCCGTCTCGAAAAGCGCGACGGCAAACCCTATTATCTGAAACACCTGCCGCGCATCCGCGACTATCTGCGGCGGGCGCTGGCGCATCCGGCTCTGGCTGGGCTGCGGGATTTCTACAGCGAGCACGGTCTGCTGGAGGAGCGAGCGCTGTGACTGCAGGACCAGACACCGCGATTGTGCTCGCCGCCGGACTGGGCAAGCGCATGCGGCCGATCACCGACACCATTCCGAAGCCCCTGGTCAGGATAGCCGGCAAGACCTTGCTCGACTGGGGTCTCGACAGCCTGGCCGCGGCCGGCATTGGCAAGGCGGTGGTCAACGTCCATTATTTCCCCGAGCAGATCGTTGCCCATGTCGCGGCGCGCCGAGTGCCGAAGATCATCATTTCCGACGAGAGCGAGCGGCTTCTCGATTCCGCCGGCGGTATCGTCAAGGCATTGCCGGAGCTGGGCGAGAAGCCCTTCTATATCCTCAATGCCGACACGTTCTGGATCGACCAGGGACCGCTCAACCTCCAGCGGCTCGCCCTTGCGTGGGACGCGGCGAAAATGGATATTCTGCTGATGCTGGCGGATCTCCATCAGGCAACCGGACACTGCGGCAGCACCGATTTCCTGGTGGCGCCGGATGGCGCCTTGCGGCGTTCGAAGGGGGATCCGGCGGGGCTGATTTATGCCGGGGCGGCGATCGTCCATCCGCGCATGTTCAAGCACGCACCCGTCGGCCCACATTCGCTGAACGCGTATTTCGACACCGCCATCGCCGCCGGCCGCCTGTTCGGCATGCCGATGCAGGGCCACTGGATCACCGTCGGCACGCCCGATGCCATTCCGCTCGCGGAAGCGGCGGTCGCCGGCGCCCTAGACGAGTCACGATGAGCGGCTCAAGCCGCGTTTTCTCGATCCCGCCCGGAGCGCCGTTTCTGCCGACGCTTGCCGAGGCGCTGCTTGGCGGCCGCCTTGTTCCCGGCTTTAGCTTCGACGGCGACCCGCTCGCTCTGGCCGACGTCACCATCTATGTGCCGACGCGCCGTGCCGCACGCGCGCTGCGTGGCGTTTTCGTCGACCTTCTTGGCGGCCGCTCGGCCATCCTGCCGGTCATTCGCCCCCTCGGCGAGTTCGATGAGGACGAGGCTGCCTTCGAGGCCGAGGCGTCCGCGGCGATCGACATCGCCCCGCCGATCGCCTCCCTCGAACGGCTGTTGCTGCTCGCGCCGCTGGTCCGCGCCTGGAAGCGCCGTCTGCCGGCGCATGTCGCTGCCCTGTTCAACGAGGAAGTCGTCGTGCCAGCCTCCTCCGCCGACGCGATCTGGCTGGCGCGCGACCTCGCCGGTTTGATGGACGAGATCGAAACGGAAGGCGCGGATTGGACCAAACTCGGCGATCTGGCGACCGGCAATCTTGCAGGATGGTGGCAGGTGACGCTCGATTTCCTGAGCATCGTCACCGACGCCTGGCCGAAGTTCCTGGCCGAGAGCGATCGTTCCAACCCGGCTGCCCACCGCAGCGCCTTGATCGAGCACGAATCGGCGCGGCTGAAACGCAATCCGCCCGCCGGTCCCGTCATTGCCGCGGGCTCCACCGGCTCGATCCCCGCCACCGCGGAACTGCTTTCCGTCATCGCCCGCCTGCCCAGCGGAGCCATCGTGTTGCCTGGCCTCGACCGCAAGCTGGATGAGCCGTCCTACCAAGCTATTGCCGCGCCCGGCGCGCGCCCGGCACTGCTTGGCCACCCGCAATACGGCCTGGCCAGACTGATCGGCAAGATCGGCGTGCTGCGCGACGACGTCGACGAGATAGGTGTCGTGCCAAGGCAGCTGGTAGTGCGCGCCGAAGTGGTCGGCGAGGCCTTGCGGCCGGCCGAGACCACTGAGTTATGGGCCGACACGCGCGCCGGCTTCGAAGCCGGTGACATTGCCGAGGCGTTCACCGACGTGACGCTGCTGGAGGCCGCCTCCGAGCGCGATGAAGCCGTGGCGATTGCAATTGCGCTCAGACGCGCGGTCGAACAGCCCGGCCAGAGTGCCGCGCTGGTTACCGGCGACCGTGCGCTGGCGCGGCGGGTCTCGTCCGAGCTCCTGCGCTTTGGCGTGGTCGCCGATGATTCGGGCGGCGCGCCGCTCGCCAACACGCCCGCCGCCAGCCTGCTCAGGCTGGCGCTTCAGGCGGTGTTCCGGCCCGGCGATCCCGTCGGCCTGCTGTCGCTGCTGAAACACCCCCTGCTTGGTCTCGGGCTTGAACGAACGACAGTCCGCCAGGCCGCCGGGATCATCGAACTGGTGGCGTTGCGCGGCGGTACCGGTCGTCCCGACATCGCATCGCTGCCGGACCTGTTCGAGGCCCGGCTCACGGGTCTTGCCGGCGAAACCCGGCAACCATTCTGGTTCTCCCGGCTGACGGTTGGGGGCATCGAGCAGGCGCGCGACCTGCACAATCGCCTTGCCGAGGCACTGGCGCCGCTGGCCGCCTTGCGCGGCCTGCCGGATGCCGATCTTGCCACTTTGGTCCGCACCAGCGTCACGGCGCTCGAAAGCCTGGGCCGGGTGGCGGACGGCAGCCTGAGCGAGCTCTATGCGGGTGACGCCGGCGAAAAGCTGGCCGACCTGCTGCGGGGGCTGATCGCGGTGTCGACACCGTTTTCCTTCGCGGCCGACGAATGGCCGGATGTGATGGATGCCTTGATCGCGCCGGAAACGGTCAAGCCGGCGCAAGGCACCGACCGCAACATCGCCATCTGGGGTGCGCTTGAAGCCCGTCTGCAGAATGTCGACACGCTGATCATCGGAGGCCTCAACGAAGGTGTCTGGCCGCGCAAGCCGGAAGGCGATCGCTTCATGTCGCGGCTGATGAAAACCGGCATCGATCTTGAGCCGCCGGAACGGCGCATCGGCCTTGCCGCGCACGATTTCCAGATGGCCATGGGAGCGAAGAAGGTCGTTCTGTCGCGCTCGGCCCGTTCGGGCGACGCACCGGCGGTGCCGTCGCGCTGGCTGCAGCGCATCCTCACCTTCATAGGCAGGGATCACGCGGCGGTGCTGCGTCGGCGCGGCGACGAATTGCTGGCCTGGGCGCGCACGCTCGATGGCGGCGAGAAGCAGGATTTCGCGCCGCGCCCACAGCCGAAGCCGCCGCTGGCGGTGCGGCCACGGCATTTCTCGGTCACCGAGATTGAGACGCTGCGCCGCGACCCGTACGCTGTCTATGCGCGCCGGATACTGCGCCTGATGCCGCTCGATCCGGTTATCGGTGATCCCGGCGCCGCCGAGCGCGGCACGCTGTTTCATGCTATTTTGCACCTGTTCTCGGCGAGAGTGGCCGACCCGCGTGCGTCCGACGCGCTGGACGGACTCCTCGCCGCCGGCCGTGCCTGCTTTGCCGAGGCGGCACTTCCCGCCGATGTCGAAGCCGTGTGGTGGCCGCGTTTCGAGAAACTCGCCGACAGCATCATCGAATGGGAGCGTACCCGTGCCGTAGCGGTGATACGACGGCATGCCGAGGAGCGTGCCGAGAAGACCGGTGTCGGCCGGTCCGGCGTGACACTGTCCGGCTATGCCGATCGTGTCGACCTCCTGGCAGGCGGCATGGCTGATATTCTCGACTACAAGACCGGCTCCTCGCCGTCCAAGGCGCAGGCGCATACGCTGCTGGCGCCGCAACTGGCGCTTGAAGGCGCGCTGCTGAGGCGTGGCGCCTTCAAGGGGCTCGGCGCGCGCGAGCCATCGGAACTGGCTTTCGTCCGGCTCAAGCCGAATGGCGAGGTCTTCGAGGAATCGATCCTCGACTACAACCGCAAGCCGCGCACCGCCGCCGATCTCGCCGAAGATGCCTGGGCGCGGCTGGAACAGCTGTTGATCCACTATCGGGATCCGGAAACCGGCTATCTGTCGCGAGCGCTGCCGTTCCGCGAAGGCGAGACCGATGGCGATTACGACCATCTCGCCCGCGTGCTGGAATGGTCGGCGGGCGGCGATGCCGGTGACGAGGGAGGGGAGGCGTGAAGAAGGCCTACCCCATTCCAACCGACACGGTGGCCAGCCAGGCGAGCGCGGCCGATCCCGACAATTCCGCCTGGGTGTCGGCCAATGCCGGTTCCGGCAAGACGCACGTTCTGGCGCAACGCGTCATCCGGCTTTTGCTGCGCGGCACCGATCCGTCGAAGATCCTCTGCCTCACCTACACCCGCGCCGCCGCCGCCAACATGTCGAATCGCGTCTTCTCGACCCTGTCGGAATGGACGACGCTTGGCGATAACGAGCTTGCGACGAAGGTTGAGGCACTCGAAGGGCGGCGGCCCGATCGCGATACCATGCGCCGCGCGCGCCGCCTGTTCGCCGAGGCGCTGGAAACGCCGGGCGGGCTGAAGATCCAGACCATCCACGCCTTTTGCGAATCGGTGCTGCACCAGTTCCCGCTCGAGGCCAACATCGCCGCGCATTTCGAAATGCTCGACAGCCAGATGGAGGCGTCGCTCTTCGCGGCCGCCCGCCGCGAGATGATCTCGGGCACCACGGCTGGCGATGTGGCGCTCGCCGAGGCCTTCGCCACGGTCCTGGAGCGTGGCGGCGAAGCCGGGCTCGACGCATTGCTGGCGGAGATCGTGCGCAAGCGCGATGGCTTGCGCGGCTTCATCGACATGGCAGGGCACGGCGGCAACGACTTTCAGGCCCTGTTCGACGAGTTCGATTTCCGCGCCGGCGTGACCGCACCGGACATAGCCGCTTCGATCTGGCCGCTGCCCGGCTTCCCGCGGGATTATTTTGCCGGCTTCGCCCAGGCGGCGGAAGCAGCCGATGCACGCATCGTGCTGAACAACATCTTGCCCTATGCGCGGCTGGCTTTCGCCGAAAGCGATCCGGTGCGCCGCCTGCACTTGCTGTCCAGGGCGTTCCTCAAGGCCGATGGCGATGCCTACGATCCGGCAAAGGCCTTCAAGAAGGCCCTCGTGGACCGACTTCCGGACCTGCCGGAACGCTATCTTTCGGCAACCACGGCAATCGTGGAAACAGTCGATCGGCTGGCACTGTTCCGGATGCTGGAAGGCACGCGCGCCGCGCTGACCATCGCCGACTGGCTGATCGCCCGCTACGAGCAACTGAAGCGCGGGCGCGGCTTTCTCGACTTCAACGATCTCATCACCCGCACGGTCAACCTGCTGGCGCGGCCGGACGCTGGCCCTTGGGTGCAATACAAGCTTGACCAGGGCATCGACCACATCCTGCTCGACGAGGCGCAGGACACCAGTCCCGACCAGTGGGAAGTTGTGAAGCGGCTGGCCGAAGAGTTCTTCGCCGGCCAGGGCGCACGCGATCATGTTCACCGCACGGTCTTTGCCGTCGGCGACGAAAAGCAGTCGATCTATTCCTTCCAGGGCGCGGCGCCCGATTCCTTTGCCGACAGCAGGCTTCTGTTTGCCGGACGCGTGCGCGAAGCCAATGCCTCCTTTGCCGATCTCAAGCTGACCTGGTCGTTTCGCTCGACCTATGATGTCCTGGCCGCGGTCGACCGCGTTTTCGCCGAGCCGGGGGTGCGGCGCGGCATCAGTCATGATCCCGATCCGCTCGACCACAAGGCGATCCGCAACGATGCGCCGGGCTATGTCGAGGTCTGGCCGTCGGTCGGCGCCGATGTCGTCGACGAGCCCGATGACTGGACGCAGGCTATCGACCATGCCCATGCACCGGCGGTTCGTGTTGCCGAACACGTCGCCGCGACCATTGCCGGCTGGATCGGCTCCGGTGAGGTCATCGAGGGCCGTGGCAAGACGCTTCGCCCCGGCGATGTGCTGGTGCTGGTGCGCAAGCGCGACCGCTTCGTCCACGCGCTGACGCGGGCGCTGAAGCGCCGCGATATCCCCGTGGCCGGCGCCGATCGGTTGAGCCTGCCCGGCCATATCGCCGTGAAGGATCTGATCGCCCTCGGCCATTTCCTGATCCAGCCGCAGGACGACCTGTCGCTCGCGGCCGTGCTGCGCAGCCCGATCTTCGATGTTTCCGAAGAAGTGCTGTTCAGGCTTGCCGGCGAGCGGTCGCCGGGTCTTTCGCTCATCGCCTCGTTGCGTGCGCATGTGGATGCGGACGAGCATCTGGCCAAGGTCGTAAGCCAGCTCGACACCTGGATTGGCGAGGCCGCCTTCAAGCCGGTGTTCGAATTCTATGCCGGCACGCTTGCCCGCGACGGGCTTCGCAAGAAGATGATCGCGCGGCTGGGGCCGGAAGCGGGCGATATCCTGGACGAATTCCTGAGCTTCTGTCTGGCCGAGGAACGAACCGGCCTGCCCGGACTGGAATCTTTCCTGGCCACGCTGGAGAATGCCGGCCCCGAGATCAAGCGCGAGATGGACCAGACCCGCGACGAGGTCAGGGTGATGACCGTGCATGCCGCCAAGGGCCTGGAGGCACCGGTGGTGTTTCTGGTCGATGGCGGTTCAGCCCCGTTCAGTGACCAGCATCTGCCGCGGCTGATGCCCTTCGAAGTCTCCGGGGGATACTGGAGCGGCAAGGGCTATCTCTGGCGTTCGGCCAGCGACGTCGCCAATGGTTTCTCGAAGGCCGCCGCCGCTCGTGCCCGCGAACTGGCCGATGATGAGTATCGCCGGCTGCTCTATGTGGGCATGACCCGCGCCGAGGACCGATTGATCGTCTGCGGCTATCACGGCAAGCGCGCGCCGAACGCCGGCACCTGGCATTCGATCGTCAGCCGCGCGCTGGTCGGCGCCCCTGAAAGCGAACAGCGGGGTCATCCCGCCAATGGCGAACCCGTGCACCGGTTTCGTGTGACGAAATTGCCGCCGGTTGCGCTGGCATCCGGCGGGGAAACCCGGCAAGCCGATGATTTCGCACCATTGCCGGCATCGCTGTTTCGGCCTTTGCCGCCCTACGAAGACCTGCCGAGACCGCTGTCGCCGTCCGGCGCGTCGGCCCTCATCGAGGAGGAGAAACAGGGCGAAATCGATACCAGCTCCCCGGTGCTGGACATCGAGGCTGAGCCAGGCTTTGCCGTGATGAGGGGGCTGGCGCTCCACAAATTGCTGCAGATGCTGCCCGGAATAGCTGAGAGCGAACGCCGGGGCGCCGCGGAACGCTATCTTGCCCGCGCCGGCGCGCAGTGGACGGATATTCAGCGGGAAAAGGCTTTGGCCTCGGTGGAGGCGATCCTCACCGACAGCCGCTTCCTGCAGCTGTTCGCGCCAGCGTCGCGCGCCGAAGTGTCCATCATGGGCAGCCTCGAGGTGAAGGGCAGGAAACGGTCGATATCCGGCAAGATCGACCGGCTGGCTGTGACGCCGGACAAGGTTTCGATCGTCGACTACAAGACCAACCGGCCAGCGCCGGTCACATTGGACGAAGTCCCTCCGGCTTATGTCCTCCAGTTGGCGCTCTATCGGGCATTGCTCCAGCCACTTTACCCGGGTCGGGAGGTCTCGGCGGCGTTGCTGTTCACCGAAGCACCACGGCTGATCGAATTGCCCACGGCTGCAATGGACGATGCCCTTGCTCGACTCACAGGAGCGTGACACAACACCTGCTTGAAGAAGGGCTGGATCACCACCACATTTGGTGGGACAAAAACTCTCGAAAGGATTTCCGTATGGCCACCGTCAAGGTCGACAAGAGCAATTTCCAGGCCGATGTGCTTAACGCCAGCGTACCGGTCGTGGTTGACTTCTGGGCGGAATGGTGCGGTCCTTGCAAGCAGATCGCCCCTTCTCTGGAAGAGATCGCCAACGAACTCGGCAGCAAGGTGAAGATCGCCAAGCTGAACATCGACGAGAATCCCGAACTCGCGGCCGAATTCGGCGTGCGCTCGATTCCGACGCTGATGATCTTCAAGGGTGGCGAAAGGGCCGATATCAAGGTCGGCGCGGCGCCGAAGACAGCGCTGTCGCACTGGATCAACGGCAACCTCTGATCGCCTGAAAATTCGGATTGAAAAAGCTCGGCCTCGCGCCGAGCTTTTTGTTGGCGTCACCTACAGCGCCGCTGTAGCAATTGGATTTGGCGCATGAGCCTTCAGAAAATCGATCCGTTTTCTGGGTCATGCGCTGGGCCGCTCTGGCCCTCACGTCAGGCCACTCCATGTCATCTGTTGGCAGCAGAAGCAGGGAGAAACGATATGACCGGATCCGCCAAGGCCACCGTCTTCATCGACAATGAGCGCGTCATCGTCACCGAATACCGCTTCGCTCCGGGCGACAACACCGGCTGGCACCGCCATGGCCACGACTATGTCGTCGTGCCGCTGATGGACGGCAAGGTGAAGCTGTTGACCAAGGACGGCGAGTCCTTCGCCGAGATGAAGAAGGGCGCGCCCTATTTCCGCAAGGAAGGCGTCGAACATGACGTCATTAGCGCCAATGAGGGCGAATATGCGTTTATCGAGATCGAGCTGAAGTAGCGCTGCTCAGACGATCTCAAGTCGGTGGCGTGCCGTTCTCGGCCAGGACCGCGCCGACGAAATAGAGCGATCCGCCGATCAGGATACGCGGCGGTGGCCCATCCCAGGTGTCGCGCAGCAGCATCAATGCGTTGGCGACTGAACTGACTGGCTCGGCCGTCAGCCCGGCCTCCGTGGCGCGGATAGCCAATTCGTCATTCGGCACACCGGCCTCGCTCATGCTCACCGGCACCGTATAGACATGACGTGCCAGGCCCTTGAAGGCACGGAAATACCCAGTCTGGTCCTTGGTGTTGATCATCCCAGAGATGAGGAATAGCGGACGCGGGTTCTTTTCTTCCTGCTCGGCCAGCGCCTCGGCGATCACCACTCCGGCGCCCGGATTGTGGCCGCCGTCGAGCCAGATGTCTGCGCCCTTCGGCGCCAGTTCGACCAGCCGGCCTTGCACCAGTTTCTGCATCCGGCCGGGCCATGCGACATTGGTCATCGCCTTTTCGGCCGCGCGATGACTGATCTCAAACCCTGCCGCTTTGACCGCCGCGATAGCCGCCGCCGCGTTGGCGAACTGGTGGCGCCCCGGCAGGCGTGGTGGGGGAAGATCCATCAATCCGTCCTCGTCCTGATAGACCATGCGGCCGTTCTCTTCATAGGCGAGGAAATCCTGGCCGTAGACGAAGCTGGGGCATTCCAGACGCTCGGCGGTTTCGATAATCGCCTGCAGCGCCGGTTCGCTTTCCTGCGCGCCGATGACCACCGGACAGCCGCGCTTGATGATCCCAGCCTTTTCGACAGCGATCAGTTCGACACGGTCGCCGAGATAGGCCTCGTGATCGAGCGACACCGGCATGATCACCGAAACAGCCGGCTCCTTGATGACATTGGTGGCGTCGAGGCGGCCGCCGAGGCCGACCTCGATGATGGCAGCATCGGCCTGGTGCTCGGAAAACAGCAGGAAAGTGACAGCGGTGAGAATCTCAAAGACGGTGATCTTCTCACCTTCATTGGCCCTGGCGACACGGGCTATGGCATCGGCGAAAACCCTGTCCTCTACCAGCCTGCCGCCACCATCGGCGGCCAGACGGTAACGCTCGTGCCAGTGGACCAGATGCGGCGACGTGTGGACGTGGACGCGGTAGCCGGCGGATTCCAGCAATGCGCGCGAAAAGGCGGCGCAGGAGCCCTTGCCGTTGGTTCCCGCGATATGGATCACCGGCGGCAGCCGGTCCTGCGGATTGCCGAGCCGCTCCAGCAGCCGCGTGATGCGGTCAAGCGAAAGATCGAAGCCTTTCGGGTGAAGCGCCATCAGGGCTTCGATTTCGCGGTCCGCGGCGAGCGTCGTCATGACATAATCCTTGCAAGGCCCGGAAACCAGAATCGGCTTCGCAAAAGACCAAGGCAACCAAAAGCTACAGCGCCACGGCTCCGGTGCAATCTCGGTTCGCGGCGTTTCGTGTCGCGTCAGGCTTGCGGGCGTGCCTCGGCCGGGATCACCGAAGGCGGCAGTATTTCCGGCTCCGGCGCCTTTTGCGCTTCGGGCATCTTGAGCAGCATCTTCAGCAGCCGCGCGATCGTGGCGCGCATCTCCAGCCGTGACACGACCATGTCGACCATGCCGTGCTCCATCAGGTACTCGGAGCGCTGGAAGCCGTCCGGCAGTTTTTCGCGGATGGTCTGTTCGATCACACGGGGGCCGGCAAAGCCGATGAGCGCGCCGGGTTCGGCGATGTGCACGTCGCCCAGCATCGCGTAGGAAGCGGTGACGCCGCCCGTGGTCGGATTGGTCAGCACCACAATGTAGGGAAGGCCGGCTTCCTTCAGCCGGTCGACGCCGACCGTGGTTCTCGGCAACTGCATGAGGGAGAGAATGCCTTCCTGCATGCGCGCGCCACCCGAGGCCGCGAACAGGATCATCGGCCGCTTGCGCTGCAAGGCCACTTCGAAACCATGGACGATGGCGTCACCGGCGGCCATGCCGAGCGAGCCGCCCATGAACGCGAAATCCTGCACCGTCACCACCACCGGCAGGCCCTCGATTGTGCCCAGCGCATTGATGATCGCGTCTTCCAGGCCAGTCTTGGCCTTGGCGTCCTTCAGGCGGTCGACATAGCGTTTCTCGTCGCGGAACTTCAGCGGATCCTGCATGACCTTGGGGTTTTCCAGGGTCTCGTACTTGCCGTCATCGAAGAAGAATCTCAGCCGCTCCTTGGCCGAGATCTTCATGTGATGGCCGGAGGACGGGATGACGAACTGGTTCGACTCCAGATCCTTGTGGAAGACCATCTCGCCGGTCTCCGGATCCTTGATCCAGAGATTCTCGGGCATGTCGGTACGCCGGCCGAGCATCGAATTGATCCTCGGGCGAACGTAGTTGGTGATCCAGTTCATCGCTTCGGCTCCTGTCCTGACGAAGAGTTAGTGCGTGTCGCCCGGAAATAAGAACCGGTTTTGGGCGACATGCACCGACTTGATCTAGGAAGATTATTCGGCGGCAGCAAGGCGGGCCGAGCGCACGCCTTGCGCAAGCCCGCTGACCAGCGTCGCCACGGCCTCGGCCGGATCGGCCGTCTTCTCGCCATTGGGGCCCAGCACATTGGCGACCGCATTGATGATCGCCGTGCCGACGACCACTCCGTCCGCGTTGGCGCCGATGGTGCGCGCCTGCTCGGCGGTCTTCACGCCGAAGCCGACGCAGACCGGCAGGTCGGTGTGGCCCTTGATGCGCCTGACCGCTGTCGCCACCTTGCCGGTATCGGCCAGCGCCGACCCGGTGATGCCTGTCATCGACACATAGTAGACGAAGCCCGACGTGTTCTGCAGCACTTTGGGCAAGCGCTCGTCATCGGTCGTCGGCGTTGCCAGGCGGATGAAGTTGATGCCTGCCTTGAGGGCGGGAATACACAGTTCCTCGTCCATTTCCGGCGGCAGGTCGACGACGATCAGGCCATCGACGCCGCTGGCCAGCGCGTCCTTCAGGAAACGCTCGACGCCATAGACATAGATCGGGTTGTAGTAGCCCATCAGCACGATCGGCGTTTCATTGTCGCCGGTCCGGAATTCCGAGGCCATTTTCAGCGTCTTGGCCAGCGTCTGGCCGGCCTTCAGCGCCCGCAACCCAGCCGCCTGGATCGCCGGTCCGTCGGCCATCGGGTCGGAGAAGGGCATACCGAGTTCGATGACGTCGCTTCCGGCGCGCGGCAACGCCTTCATGATCGACAGCGAGGTGTCGTAGTCGGGATCGCCGCCCATGAAGTAGGTGACGAGCGCTGGCCGGCCCTCTGCCTTGAGTTTCGCCATGCGGCGGTCGATGCGGGTGGTCATCCTAAAGCTCCATGCCCAGAATCTTGCCCACCGTGAAGATGTCCTTGTCGCCGCGGCCACACAAATTCATCACGATGATCTGGTCCTTGCCCATCTTCGGCGCGCGCTTGATCACCTCGGCCAGCGCGTGCGCCGGCTCCAGCGCCGGAATGATGCCTTCCAGCCGGGTCAGGAGTTGGAAAGCCTCGAGAGCCTCCGAATCCATGATCGGCACATATTCGACCCGGTTTGCCTCCTTGAGCCAGGAATGCTCGGGACCGATGCCGGGATAGTCGAGACCCGCGGAGATGGAATGGCCTTCCATGATCTGGCCGTCCGTGGTCTGCAGCAGGTAGGTGCGGTTGCCGTGCAGCACGCCCGGCGAGCCGGCGGTCAGCGACGCGCAATGCTCCTCGCCGTCGAGGCCCTTGCCGCCGGCCTCGACGCCGACGATCTTGACGTCCTTGTCGTCCAGGAAAGGATGGAAAAGGCCGATGGCATTCGAGCCGCCGCCCACCGCCGCGACCAGCAGGTCGGGCAGCCGGCCTTCGGCTTCCAGCATCTGTTCCTTGGTTTCGCGGCCGATGACGGACTGCAGGTCCCGCACGATCTCGGGATAGGGATGCGGGCCGGCGGCGGTGCCGATCATGTAGTAGGTGTCGTCGACATTCGTCACCCAGTCGCGCAGCGCCTCGTTCATGGCGTCCTTCAGCGTGCCGTGCCCCGAGGTCACCGGCACCACTTCAGCGCCGAGCAGCTTCATGCGGAATACGTTGGGCGCCTGGCGCTGGACGTCGGTCGCGCCCATGTAGACGACGCAGGGCAGGCCGAAGCGCGCGGCGACCGTGGCCGACGCGACGCCATGCTGCCCCGCGCCCGTCTCGGCGATGATGCGCGTCTTGCCCATGCGCTTGGCCAGCAGGATCTGCCCCAGGCAATTGTTGATCTTGTGCGAGCCGGTATGGTTGAGCTCGTCTCGCTTGAAATAGATCTTGGCCCCGCCAAGGTGCTCGGTCAGCCTCTCGGCGAAATAGAGCGGGCTCGGACGGCCCGTATAATGTTTGTTGAGATGCTCGACCTCGGCCTTGAACGCCGGGTCGGTCTTGGCGAACGTCCAGTGTTTTTCCAGGTCGAGGATCAGCGGCATCAGCGTCTCGGCGACGAAACGGCCGCCGAACATGCCGAACATGCCCTGCTCGTCGGGCCCGGTGCGGAAGGAATTTGGTGTCGCCGGCTTGTTCATCGCCGATCTCCTACGTCCTGATGTGCAACATGCCCTTGTCGGAAGCACGGTTCCCGGTCTGCCGGGACATGTTCTGGTTCGATCCGTCAGGCAGCGCGATTGTCGGTCGCAGCCCTGACGGCCCGGAAGAATTGTTCGATCAGCGCCGGATCCTTGACGCCCGGCGCACTCTCCACGCCCGAGGAAACGTCAATTCCGGGCGGGTTTGCTAGCCGAAGGGCATCGCCGATATTGGCGGCGTTGAGCCCACCGGAAAGCATGTAATCGACGCCAGCGTCAAGGGCGGTGAGAAGACGCCAGTCGAAAGAGACGCCGTTGCCGCCGGGCAGTTCGGAGCCTTTCGGCGGCTTGGCATCGAAGAGGAAGCTGTCGGCGATGCCGGCAAAGGGCCTTATCCGCTCCAGATCGGCGGCTTCGCTGACCGACAGCGCCTTGATCACCGGCAGGCCGTAGCGCGTCTTCACTTCGGCCACCCGTGCCGGGCTTTCCGAGCCGTGAAGCTGCAGCATGTCGGGTTGCATCTTTTCGACGATCCCGTCCAGGAACGCATCGCCGGCGTCCACCGTGACGGCGACCGCCCTGGTCCGTCCGCTCGCCGCCTTGCGCAGGCGCCCGGCGTCCGATGGTTCGATGAAACGCGGGCTCTTGGCGAAGAAAATAAACCCGACATGGCTGGCCCCGCCTGCCAGTGCCGCGGCCATTGCCGTGTCGGTCTTCAACCCGCAAATCTTGATGTCGAGCGCCATGGCGCGGGAATTGGCACGAAACGGCAAAAGAGTCGAGAAAAAGCGCATGTTTGCCGCAACGGCACAAAGCGCTACCTTCCCAACAGAAGAGGACAAGACGGGAGCACGAGAACCATGGCCGATACAACCGCCGTCGAACTCAGGCAGAAGATCGCGCAGGCGCACGAGGTCATCGCCCATCTGATGGAAAAGGCCGCGTTCAACGGCGCCGAGGCGCATCGCGCGCTCGACTATTTCGGCGGCGATGCCTTCGACAGCAATTTCCTGCCCTGGCCGCACCATCCCGACGAGGGCTTGCGTCCTGAGGACTTGAACGCGGCGAATGATGACTGATTGGATGCCGCCTTGCGCGGGCCCGCGGGATCACTCGAACACGATTGCCTGCAGCGCGGCGCCATTGCGTTTCAGCCACGCCTTGCAGCGCTCGGTGTCAGGGCAAAGCTCTTCGCAAAGAGCCCAGAAGTCCGGACCGTGATTCATCTCCTTGAGATGCGCCACCTCATGCGCGACGAGGTAGTTTATCACCGGCGCCGGCGCCATCATGATGCGCCAGGAAAACGACAGGCTGCCGTCGGAGGTGCAAGAGCCCCAGCGGCTTGACGTGTCCTTGAAGCGGACCGCCTTGGCCCGCTTGCCCAGCGTCCCGGTGTGTTTCAGCACCAGCGCCTCGATCTCGCGCTTGGCTTCGCGCTTGAGAAAATCGGCGATGCGGCGCGGCAGATGGATGCGGTCGCCATGCACGACCAGCGTCGGCCCAGCGCCGCCGTTCTCGACCGAGACCGTGCCGCGCTTGCCCGGTTCATGGACGATGAGATGCGGCACGCCGCGCAGGGGTATCTTGATGCCGGGCCGAACCTGCGGTCGGTCTGGCACCTTGGCCAGCCGTTGTTCCAGCCAGCCCTGATGCCGATGCAGGAATTTTTCCACCTCGCCCCGGCGCAGGCCGGGCGGAACGGTGATGCGCAGGCCCCGGCCGCCGGAATCGATGCGCAGGGTGAGCCGCCGCGCGCGGTCGTTTTCGACGATCTTGAGCGGCAGCGAGCGGCCCGCGACGACATGCTCGCGCTCCTCGACCGGCGCGGGCTTGGGCTTGGTCAGATTGCGGAAGAAGCCGAAGGACATTGGCGCAACGTTACGCGATTCGAGGAAACGAGTAGAACAAAAAAGAAACGGCGCCGCTTTCGCGACGCCGCCATTTGTACGGTGGCCGGTCGCTGGTCTCAGTCGTCGAGCAGGCCCGAGCCCTTGCCGCCACGCTTGTTAGTCGTCGTGTCCGTCGTCGTGGGAGCCGTCGACTTGTTGCGGGCCGCCATGAAGCGGTCGAACTCGTCCTGGTCCTTGGCGCGGCGCAATTCGCGAGCGTAGTCATCGAACTGGGTCAGCATATCGTCGAGCTTGCGGCGCTCTTCGTTGAGCCGTTCGAGTTCCTTTTCGCGCCAGTCATCGAACGCGACGTTGCCGGTGCGAGCGGCACCATGACCCCAGCGCGCGGCCTTGTCGGACCCGCGGCGGCAGCCGGCAAAGATGCCGTCCGTTGCCCGGTTGACGTCGCGCTTGAAGCCATCGAGCCGGTCGCCCCAGATAATATAGGCAAGCATGGCGAAGCCGAGCGGCCAGAACACCATGAAGCCGATGACCATCAACGCGATGGTCGCCGGCGTCCAGGCCGGACGGATCAGTGCGGATGTGTTCATTTTCTCCGATTCCTTCGGTTGGAGACAGCCATCTGGCTGCGTGGAATCGAAATGGGATCGGAAAAACGGCGATTCAAGACAGGTCCGGCCAAAACCGGACAAGGCTCTGAAATGATTATCGCTTTTTGAGTATATCGAGGAAAAGCAATGCCAATCCGGCAACCAGGCCCCAGAATGCGGCGCCGACGCCGAACAGTGTCAGCCCCGATGCGGTGACGACAAAGGTGACGGTGGCGGCCATGCGTTCGCCCTCGTCCTTCAGCGCGATCGACAGCGCGTTGGCGAGCGACGCCATCAGTGCCAGGCCGGCCACCAGCACGATCAGGCTCTGCGGCAGGACGGCGAAGATCGCCACCAGGGAAGCGCCGAAAATAGCGAAGATGAGATAGGCGAGCGCGTAGAAAGGGCCGGTCTTCCAGCGTTCACCAAGGTCGGGATGGACATCCGGCCCGGTGCAGATCGCCGCCGAAATCGCCGCCAGATTTGTCGTCGCGGCGCCGAAAGGCGCCGAGAGCAGCGAAAACAGCCCGGTAATGCCGATCAGCGGGCCGGGTTCGGGGTCGTAGCCGGCGGCACGCAGCACCGCGAGGCCCGACAGGTTCTGCGACGCCATGGTGACGAGATAGAGCGGCACCGCCAGGCCGATGACCGCCTTGACGGTGAAGTCGGGCGCGATCAGCGTCAATGTCGAAAGCTCTGGCGTCGGCAGGCCGCCGACACGGCCGGTCAGGAAGGCGGCAAGCCCGCCGCCCACCAGAACCGCCAGCACCGACAGTGCTGGATTGAACAGGCGGATGATGAAGAAAGCCGCGATCAGCGGCAGGATCAGCCACGGGTCGACGGGAACGGTCTTCACCGCGTTGATGGCGAAGGTGACGACGATGCCGGCCAGCATCCCCGAGGCCACGGAGGGCGGTATTCTGGAGATCAGCTGCGTCAGCGGCCGAAACAGCCCGGTGGCGATCAGCAGGATGGCGGTGACGATGAAGGCGCCGACGGCTTCGCCCATCGAAAAGCCGCTCGACGCCGCGATCAGCGCCAGGCCCGGCGTCGACCAGGCTGTGATAACAGGCATTTTTGTCCGCCATGACAGCCACAGGCTCTCGATCGCCATCGCCAGGCAGATGGCGGTCACCCAGCTCGCTGTTTCGATCTGCGTCGCGCCGACCGCCTTGGCGGCGGCAATGACAATGGCCAGCGTGCCGCCAAAGCCGACGATCGCGGCGACGAAGGCGGATACGGGGATCGAAACGCGCATGTGCTTACCCCGCCTGCTCGGTCTTTGCGCTGCCGGCCATGGCGCCCACCGCGCGAACCAGCATGTCGAGATCCTGCGGCCGCGACAGCCGGTGGTCGCCATCGGGAATGAGCGACAGCGTCACGTCATCCGCGGGCAGCAGGCTGACCAGCTTCAAGGCATGGCTTGCCGGCACGTCGGGATCGGCCAGCCCCTGGAGGATGTGGACGGGGCAATGCGTGTCGATCGGCCCGGTCATTACCCGGTTGTCGCGGCCATCCTCGATCAGCGCACGCGTATAGATATAAGGCTCGGTCGAATATTCAGACGGTTCGCCAAAGAAGCCCTTTTCCGCAAGATCGCGCTTCTGCGCCTCGGTCAGCACCGGTTCGATCAGCTCGGCGGTGAAATCCGGCGCCGGGGCCAGCAGCACAATGCCGGCGACACGGTCGTCGCCTGCCTTGCGCAGTTCCTGCACCATGCGCAACGCGATCCAGGCCCCCATCGAGGAGCCGACGAGGATCTGTTTGCCAGTGGTGAAACGGCGGAAGACCGCGAGGCTTTGCGAAAGCCAGGCCGAGATCGTGCCCTCGGCAAAGGCGCCGCCCGATTCGCCATGGCCGGAATAATCGTGACGCAGGAAGGCGCGGCCCTGCTCCTCGGCCCATTTCGACAGCGTCTCGGCCTTGGTGCCCAGCATGTCCGATTTGTAGCCGCCAAGCCATACGATGCCCGGTTGCGTGCCCGCAGCATGGCGCACGGCGATGCGTGATCCGTCAACGTCGAGAAAAGTCGGGGGTGTCATGGCAAGTTCCTCACGCGGGTCTTTTGGCACAGGCTTGCCCCGGGCGAAAAGCAGCCTTCTTCTTTCTTTGCTTGGTACAGGCTCGCGATCAGGTGATTTCCTGTGAACGCTGTGCTATTGACTCCCCCCGCGCGCTTACCACATTGGCGCGTCAACGCATTTAACCGACGAACCCTGAACGAAACGGCCAAGGAGACCACGACCATTCGCAGACCTTTCAAAGCAGCGGCGCCTACCAAGGATGGCCCGCGCTCCAACCGTGACATCCGGGTCCCCCGGGTCCAGCTTATCGACGCCGAAGGCCAGAACCGCGGCGATGTTTCCATCAACGACGCTTTGCTGCTCGCCGAAGAGGCCGGGCTCGATCTGGTCGAGATATCGCCGAACGCACAGCCGCCGGTCGTCAAGATTCTTGATCTCGGCAAGTTGAAGTACGCCAACCAGAAGAAGGCGGCCGAAGCGCGCAAGAATCAGAAGGTCATCGAGATCAAGGAGATCAAGATGCGCCCGAACATCGACAGCCACGATTACGAGACCAAGATGAAGGCCGTTCGGCGCTTCTTCGAGGAAGGCGACAAGGTCAAGCTGACATTGCGTTTCCGTGGTCGCGAGATGGCGCATATGGAACTTGGCATGCAGCTTCTGAACAAGGTTCGCGAAGAGGTTGCGACAATCGCCAAGGTCGAGGCGGAACCGAAGCTCGAAGGCCGCCAGATGATGATGGTATTGGCGCCGCGCTAAAATCCGCCTGAATCATGCCGCAAGGGCGTCCCGACGATCGGCGGGGCGCCTATTTTCTGGGCCATCGCTGCGATCGACGCAATATTCCTCGACCATCGGAATCGACATGAGCGACAACGAAATCAAGTACGCGCTGGGCAACTACCAGCGGACGCGCAGGATCATGATCGCGGTGCTTGTTGTGGTCCTGTTCGTGGGACTGCTTGTCGGCCAGTCGTATTTTGAGCCCGACACGCCGGTCCATGAGCTGATCGAGACGCTCGGTGTCGTGCTGATCTTCCTCGGTATCATCGGCCGGCTGTGGGCGACACTCTATATTGGCGGGCGCAAATCCGCCGAGGTGGTGTCCGGCGGTCCCTATTCGATCACCCGCAATCCGCTCTATGTGTTTTCGAGCGTTGCCGCATGTGGTGTCGGCGCCCAGATAGGCTCGATCACCGCGACGATCGGCTTTGGCGCGATTTGCGCCGCGGCGTTCCATATCGTCATCCTGCGCGAGGAGAAATTCCTCAAGGAGGCGCTGGGCGCGCCATACCTGGCCTACATGGCGCGGGTGCCGCGCTTCTTCCCCAAGCTCTCGCTCTATGATGAAGGCGACACCGGCAGCTTCAAACCGCGCGTGCTCTTGATCACGCTGATGGACGGCCTTGTCTTCCTCGTGGCGCTACCGGCCTTCGAACTGGTGGACACCGCGCAGCAGGCAGGCATATTGCCGGTGCTGTTCCGCTTCCCCTGACACCCGACTCCGGCGCAGGACCGAATGCCGCGCTCCCGGGAAGTGGCGCGGTGGGTGTTGCGCGCCGGCTCACTTTGACGTATAGGACCGCCGTCTCGCGCGTCCGCCTGAAACACGGTATGTTTTGGCGATCACGATGCGGGGGGCTCAAGACATTAGAGCGACGCAAGGCGTTCTAAGAAAAACCGCCCGGCAGGGCATGCCGTGGCGGTTTGATTTGCTTTTCGGGCTTTGGTCGGCCTGAAGCGAACAAAAGCGCGATAGTGCGCACATGAACGGAGTAGCAAAATGCCCAAGATGAAGACCAAGTCCGCCGCCAAAAAGCGGTTCAAGATCACAGGTACGGGTAAAGTTTTGTCGGCTGCGGCCGGCAAGCGTCACGGCATGATCAAGCGTTCCAACAAGTTCATTCGAAATGCCCGCGGCACGATGGTTCTGGCTGAACCGGATGGCAAGAAGGTCATCAAGAATTTTCTGCCGAACGGCCTTTGAGCATTCGGTCGGAACAGCGTTTTTAAGGAGATCATGACATGGCACGCGTAAAGAGAGGCGTCACCTCGCACGCCAAGCACAAGAAGGTCCTGAAAGCCGCTAAGGGCTTCTACGGCCGCCGCAAGAATACCATCCGCATCGCCAAGCAGGCGGTGGAAAAGTCGCTGCAGTACGCGTATCGCGACCGCAAGAACCGCAAGCGCTCGTTCCGCGCCCTGTGGATCCAGCGCATCAACGCCGCGACGCACGAGCATGGCCTGACCTATGGCCGCTTCATCGATGGCCTCAACAAGGCTGGCATCGAGATCGATCGCAAGATCCTGTCGGACATGGCCATCCACGAGCCGCAGGCTTTCGCTGCCCTGGTCGCCAAGGCCAAGGTCGCGCTCGAATATCTGAAGAACACCACGCCGAACGCTTTTGAAAGCGCTGTCGCCTAAGACCAGCGCTTCCCAAGCATTCGAAATTCTGATTTGGGGAACCCGCGCTGGCACGGCTGGCGCGGGTTTTTCTTTTGCCTCTGATTCCCGAACTTTCAACTTTAAAGTGACTTTCACTTTAGGCTGACTTCCAACGTAGCGAGCTTGACCGTGAACGACGCAACCACTGGCTTGGAAACTCTCGAAAACGCCCTGATGGCCGACATCGCGTCAGCCGCCAACGAACAGGCGATCGAGGCCTTGCGCGTCGCTGCGCTTGGCAAGAAGGGATCGATCTCCGAACTGCTGAAAACATTGGGCGCGATGAGCGCCGAGGAACGGCAGGTGAAGGGCCCCGCCATCAACGGCCTCAAGAACCGCGTCACCGAGGCGCTGACGGCCCGAAAGGCCGAGCTGAAGGACGTCGCTATCGCCGCCCGTCTGGCTGCCGAGAAGGTCGACGTCACCTTGCCCGTTCGCCAGTCGCCGGCCGAGCGCGGCCGCATCCATCCGATCAGCCAGGTCATCGACGAGATCGCCGCGATCTTCGGCGACCTCGGCTTCGCCATCGCCGAAGGTCCCGATATCGAGACCGACTATTACAATTTCACCGCGCTGAACTTCCCCGAGGGACACCCGGCGCGCGAGATGCACGACACCTTCTTCTTCCAGCCGGACGAGAAGGGCGGGCGCAAGCTTTTGCGCACGCACACCTCGCCGGTGCAGATCCGCACCATGGAGACGCAGAAGCCGCCGATCCGAATCGTCATCCCCGGCAAGACCTACCGGCAGGATTCCGATGCCACCCACTCGCCGATGTTCCATCAGGTCGAGGGACTGGTGATCGACAAGACGGCCAATGTCGCCAACATGAAGTGGGTGCTGGAGGAGTTCTGCAAGGCCTTCTTCGAAGTGCCGTCGGTCAAGATGCGCTTCCGCCCGTCCTTCTTCCCGTTCACCGAGCCGAGCCTCGAGGTCGACATCCAGTGCGACCGCTCCAGGCCCGGCGAAGTGCGCTTCGGCGAAGGCTCCGACTGGATGGAGATCCTCGGCTGCGGCATGGTGCATCCCAACGTGCTGAGGGCCGGCGGTCTCGATCCCGACGAATACCAGGGCTTTGCCTGGGGCATGGGCATCGACCGCATCGCCATGCTGAAATACGGCATGCCGGACCTGCGCGCCTTCTTCGACGCCGATGTGCGCTGGCTGTCGCATTACGGCTTCCGGCCGCTCGACATGCCGACGCTGTTCGGGGGCCTGAGCGCATGACAGGCGCCCACGCCGGGGGCTGCCGCTGCGGCGCCGTGCGGTTCGAAGCCTCGGCCGAGCCGCACCACGTCAGCTATTGCCATTGCGGCGATTGCCGGCGGGCCAGCGGCGCGCCGGTATCGGCCTTTGTCGGCTTCCTGATGGATCAGGTGGCTTTTACGGGCAAGGCGCTGAAGATGCATGAGAACGGGCCGGTGACGCGCTCGTTCTGCGGCGTTTGCGGCTCGCCCATCGCCTATGTCGACGAGCGGCTGGAGGACGACATCTACTTCATGCTCGGCGCCATGGACACGCCCCGCGATTTCAAGCCGACGCAGCATGCCTATGTGAGCGAGCAGCTTCCCTTCCTGCATATCTCCGACGACTTGCCGAGATATCTGAAAACAAGCGTCAAAAGACCAGACGGAACACAGTCATGAAATTCACCCTCTCCTGGCTCAAGGACCACCTCGAGACCGACGCCTCGCTCAACGAGATCGTCGAGCGGCTGACGTCGATCGGCCTCGAGGTCGAGCATGTCGACGACAAGTCGAGCCTGAAGCCCTTCGTGATCGCCAGGGTGCTGACGGCCGTGCAGCACCCTGACGCGGATCGCTTGCGCGTGCTGACGGTGGACACCGGCAACGGCAAGCCACCCGTGCAGGTCGTCTGCGGCGCGCCGAATGCCCGTGCCGGGCTGATCGGCGCCTTTGCCGCGCCCGGCGCCTATGTTCCCGGCATCGATGTGACGCTGGCCGTCGGCAAGATTCGTGGCGTCGAAAGCCATGGCATGATGTGTTCGGAGCGCGAGCTCGAACTGTCCGACGAGCACAATGGCATCATCGACCTGCCTGACGATGCGCCCGTCGGCACCAGCTTCGCCGCCTATGCCCATCTCGACGATCCGATGATCGAGATCAACCTGACGCCGAACCGTCCGGATGCGACGAGCGTGTACGGCATCGCCCGCGATCTGGCGGCGAGCGGGCTTGGCACGCTGAAAACCTCGGCGGTGGAAGCGATCCCCGGCCAGGGCGAGACGCCGGTGAAGGTGACCATCGAAGCGCCGGAACTCTGCCCCGGCTTTGCCCTGCGGCTCGTGCGCGGCGTCAAGAACGGCCCGTCGCCGAAATGGCTGCAGCAGCGGCTGATCGCCATTGGGCTCAGGCCGATCAGCGCGCTGGTCGATATCACCAACTACGTGACCTTCGACCGTGGCCGTCCATTGCACGTGTTCGACGCGAAGAAGGTCGCCGGCAATCTGGCCGTGCGCCGCGCGCGCGACGGCGAGAAGGTGCTGGCGCTCGACGGCCGCGAATACACGCTGACGCCGGACATGTGCGTCATCGCCGATGACAACGGCGTCGAGTCGATCGCCGGCATCATGGGCGGCGAGCATTCGGGCTGCGACGAGAACACCACCGACGTGCTGATCGAATCCGCGCTTTGGGACCCGATCACCACCGCGCGCACCGGCCGCACGCTCGGCATCATCACCGATGCGCGCTACCGCTTCGAACGCGGCGTCGACCCGGAATTCATGGTTCCGGGCGTCGAACTGGCGACGAAACTGGTGCTTGATCTCTGCGGCGGCACGCCGGCCGAGACCGAAGTCGTCGGCTATGCCGGTCACAAGCCCAAGGCCGTTTCCTTCCCATTGTCGGATATCAGGCGCCTGACCGGGATCGAGGTCCCGAAGGCTGAGAGCCTGGGCATTCTTTCGCGCCTCGGTTTCACGCCGGATGGATCGGGTGACGTCGTCAACGTCACCGTGCCCTCCTGGCGGCCGGATGTCGACGGCAAGGCCGATCTGGTCGAGGAAGTCATGCGCATCCATGGCGTGGACAACATCGCGCCGCAGCCGCTCGGCGCCCATGACGCGGTCAACGGCAAGATCCTGACGACGCTGCAGATCCGAACACGGGCGGCCAAGCGCGCGCTAGCGGTGCGCGGCATGATGGAAGCCGTCACCTGGTCGTTCATTCCGGCAAAGCATGCCGAACTGTTCGGCGGTGGCCAGGCGGCGCTGAAGCTCGCAAACCCGATCGCCGCCGACATGTCCGATATGCGGCCGTCGCTGCTTCCCGGCCTGATGGCCGCCGCCCAGCGCAACGCCGACAAGGGCATTGGCGATGTGGCGCTGTTCGAAGTGTCGGGCACCTATGAGGGCGACGGCCCCGACCAGCAGCGGCGCGTTGCCGCCGGCGTTCGCCGCGGCACCGCGAAGCTCGACGGCTCCGGCCGCAATTGGGCCGGCAATTCAGGCCCGGTCGGCGTGTTCGACGCCAAGGCCGATGCGATCGCCGCGCTCGAAGCCTGCGGCGCGCCGGTCGACCGGCTGCAGATCGAGGCAGGCGGCCCGGCCTGGTACCATCCCGGCCGTTCGGGCACGATCAAGCTCGGGCCGAAAACCGTGCTCGGCACATTCGGCGAATTCCATCCCAGGACGCTTGAGGGCCTCGACGTCTCGGGCCCGCTTTGTGGCTTCGAGGTCTTTGTCGACGCCGTGCCTGAGTCGAAGGCCAAGCCGACGAAAACCAAGCCGAAGCTCGAACTGTCAGCCTTCCAGGCGGTGAAGCGCGATTTCGCCTTCGTCGTCGACAAGACGGTCGAAGCCGGCACGTTGGTCCGAGCCGCCCTAGCCGCCGACAAGAAACTGGTCACCGGCGTCGCGGTCTTCGATATCTTCGAAGGCGCTTCGCTCGGCGAAGGCAAGAAGTCGATCGCCATCGAAGTCTCGATCCAGCCGGTCGACAAGACGTTGACCGACGAGGATTTCGAGGCATTGGCCAAGCGCGTCGTCGAGAATGTCGGCAAGCAGACGGGTGGTGTCCTGCGAGGCTGAAGCAATTCCAGGAAAAGTGCGTAGCGGTTTTCCGTCCGGAATTGCGCGGAACCAAGGCTTGCGAGCAGGTGGCGAATCGCCCTCCAAGGGGTGATGGACCATCTGCGTTACTCCGGCCTCCCTTTCGAAGCTCAGCGCGCGGCGTTCCTGAAGATCGTCGCGGCCGATCCCCTGATCGCCGAGACGCTGTCACGGGTGCGGGCACTTGACCTGCCTCACTGGCTGATCGTCTCCGGCGCGCTCTACAACAGCATCTGGAACCACCTGACCGGAAAGCCATCCGGCTACGGCATCAAGGATGTCGATTTGTTCTATTTCGATGAAAGCGACCTGTCCTACGAGGCCGAGGATGCAGTGATCCGAACTGCGGCGAAGCATTTCGAGGGACTGCCCCTGCCGGTCGAAGTCCGCAATCAGGCGCGCGTGCATCTCTGGTACGAGGCGCGCTTTGGCGATGCCTATCCCCTGTTGTCTTCGTCGGCAGAAGCGCTGTCCTTCTTCGCGTCGAAAACCCATGCGGTCGGCGTCCGCTTCGACGAGGCCGGGCAACTCGATCTGGTCGCGCCGTTTGGCCTGGACGACATCTTCTCGTTTCGTATCACACCGAATCGGGCCCTGGACAACCGCAAGACACATGAGGCGAAGGGTGCCCGGGCACGAGAAAACTGGCCGGAGATTTCCGTCCTGCCCTGGTGAACCCGACACCGACGAAAAAGGGGCACCGAAGCGCCCCTTTCGTTTCGTTCATCAGGCTGCCGATCACCGATTCACCAACGCCAGCGCCTCCTCGGTGTAGCGTTTGCCGGAGACCTTTTCCGGCGACAGCGCGTTGCCGATTTCAGCCACTTCGGCATCGCTCAATTCGATCTTCGCGGCCGCCGCGTTCTGCTCCAGATGGCGTATTTTTCGCGCGCCGGGGATCGGCACGATGAAGTCGCCCTGATGCAGAACCCAGGCCAGCGCCAGTTGCGCCGAGGTCACGCCCTTGTCGGCCGCCATCTTTTCCAGCGTGGCGATGACAGCCGCGTTGGCGGCCATTGCAGCGGCCTGGAATCGCGGCAGGGTGAGCCGCCAATCGTTGGCGCCGAGCGCCTCTGGCTTGTTGATCGTTCCGGTCAGCAGGCCCCGGCCGAGCGGGCTGTAGGGGACAAAGCCGATGCCGAGTTCACGGCAGACGGCGAACACCTCGTCTTCCGGGTCGCGGCTCCACAGCGAATACTCGCTCTGCACGGCTGAGATCGGATGCACCGCATGGGCCCGGCGGATCGTTGCCGCACTGGCCTCGGACAAGCCAAGCGTCCGCACCTTGCCTTCGCGCACCAGTTCGGCCATGGCGCCGACCGTATCCTCGATCGGCACGCTGGGGTCGACGCGGTGCTGGTAGTAGAGGTCGATGACGTCGGTGCCCAGGCGCTTCAGCGAAGCTTCGGCGACCGCCCTGACATGCTCCGGGCGGCTGTCGACGCCGGCCATGCGCTCGGTGCCGGTGCCTTCCTCCAGAATCTTGAAGCCAAACTTGGTCGCGATCGTAACGCGATCGCGTACCGGTTTCAGCGCCTTGCCGAGCAGGATCTCGTTCTCGTAGGGGCCGTAGACTTCAGCCGTGTCGAAGAAGTTGACGCCGATATCCACGGCGCGGTGTAACGTGGCGATCGCGTCGGCCTCCGCCTGGCCGCCATAGGCGAAGCTCATGCCCATGCAGCCAAGGCCGATGGGATAGACATTCAATTCATTTCCAAGCTTGCGGGTTTGCATCACCGATCTCCTTGTTGTGATGCAAGGCAGATAGCGCGTGGCTTTGCGTTCGATAATCGGCTTCCGCAAGCACGGGCTGTTCTATAAAACAGATCAATGAATCGAGCACATCTTTCACAACTTGCCGTTCTGGCAACCGTCGCGCAATGCGGCAGTTTTCGCGGAGCGGCCAGGGAACTGGCCATAGCGCCGTCGGCCGTCAGCCATGCTGTGTCCAGCCTCGAGGCGCGGCTTGGCGTCCGCCTCCTGTCGCGCAGCACACGCAGCGTCGCGCCGACTGAAGAAGGCGCACAGTTGCTGGAGCGTCTGCGGCCTGCCCTGTCGGAGATTGACCTTGCGCTGGAGACGGCGATCGAGGCGCGCGACCGGCCGGCCGGTAATCTCCGGCTCACCGTACCGCGCACCGCCGCGCAACTGACGCTGGCGCCACGGCTCGGGGCGTTTGCGCGGGCCTTTCCCGATATCGTGCTTGAAATCGTCGTCGAGGACCGCTTCACCGACGTGGTCGAAGGCGGTTTCGATGCCGGCGTGCGGCTTGGCGAAAGTCTGCAGCGAGACATGATCGCGGTGCGGATCGGTCCGGCGATCCGTGGCGCCGTCGTCGCGGCGCCTTCCTATTTCGAGACGATGCCGCGCCCGCTCCACCCGCGCGATCTGGCATCGCATCGCTGCGTCCGCTTTCGCTTTTCCAGCGGCGTGCTTTACCGCTGGGAATTCGAAAAGGACGGCGAGGAACTGGAGATCAACGTCGAAGGCCCGCTGATTGTCGGCGAGGATCGCCTCAATGTCGAAGCGGCGATCGACGGCGCCGGGATTGCGTTTGTGTTCGAAGGCTATGTCGGTGACGCCATCGCCGACGGCAGGCTGGTGCGCGTGCTGGAGGACTGGTGCCCGCCATTTGACGGGTTCTTCGTCTACTATCCAAGCCGCCGCCAGATGCGGCCGGCGCTGCGCGCCTTCGTCGATTTCTTCAAGGTGAATGGCTGACCGGACGAAAGCCGGCCCCGCATTCGTTCACCTCCCATGCAGGCATCGGTCACAAACAGCACGAGCCGCTATGGCTGGGGCACGATCCTCCTCCACTGGCTGATCGCGCTGATCTTCATCGGCCAGTTCGGGCTCGGCTTCATCATGGTGAGGCTGACCAGCCAGCGCGCCGCCTTCGAACTGATCCAGTTGCATAAATCCTTCGGCTTTCTACTGCTTGGCCTCGTGATCCTGCGCATCGCCTGGCGCCTCGGCAATTCCGCGCCGGCGCTGCCGGCTTCGGTCGGTGGGCTGGAGCGCCGGACGGCGCCGCTCGCTCACCTCGCTCTCTACGCGTTTCAAATCGCCTTGCCTCTGTCAGGCTGGGCGCTGGTCTCGGTGTCGACGCTGGATATCCCCAGCATGCCGTTCGACCTGTTCGTCATGCCGAATCTGCCGATCGGCGAATCGGACGCGGCTGAAAGCTTCTGGACCTCGGCGCATTGGTACCTTGCCTATGCCGGTATCGGTTTGGTGGTGCTGCATGTCGCTGCGGCGCTGCGCCATCATTTCCAGCTTGGGGATTCCGTGCTGACGCGCATGATCACGCCTTCGTCAGATCGTGACAGGGAATACAGGGAATAGAGCGGACGGTTCATTCGTTCATGGGACGAGGGCGCGGGAAATGCGCTGCCTCCAACAAGGAACAACCCCATGTATGCGCGCATCCTCGGATTTGCGGCGATCGCCGCTTGCCTTGCCATGCCTGTTTCAGCGGCCGTCGCGCTTGGCGACGCCGCCGGCAGCTACACGATCAGCCCGTCCAGCTCCAGCATCCGTTTCACCATCGGCAAGGCCGGCGGCGGCGGCTTCAGCGGCGCCTTTGCCCGCTTCAACGGCTCGATCCGCATAGACAACAGCGATGTCGGGCGCTCGCAGGTCAATTTCACCATCTACCCTGAAAGCGTCGGTACCGGACAGGGCCGGATCGATGCCTTCCTGCGCTCCGATGCCGTGTTCGACGCCGCCAACAGCCCGGAGATCCAGTTCCGTTCGACCAGCGTGCAGCGCACCAGCGACACCTCGGCGCTTGTAACCGGTCGGCTGACGGCGCGCGGCAAGACGTTTCCGGAAAAATTCACGGCGGAACTCGGCGGCCTCAAGGGCGGCACGATCAAATTCCATGTCACCGGCAAGGTGCTGAGGTCGCGCTACGGCATGGATGTAGGCACGCCGCTCTATTCCAACATTGTCGATTTCGACATGACGCTGACGGGGAAGAGGGGCTAGCCATTGTAGAACCTGGGTTCCTTCCCCGCTTCGTGAGGCGAGGAACGGCACCCGCATTGGCTTTTCTCCCGATTTCGGGCAAACCTCGTCGCCTGTAATCGACATGGAGAAGCGTGATGTTCCGATGGGGTGTGTTGTCGACGGCCAAGATCGGCCGCGAGCATTTGTTGCCGGCAATGGTCGAGGCCGAGAATGGCGTGCTGTCGGCGATCGCCAGCCGCGACCTGTCGAAAGCCAAGGCTCTGGCCGAACGGTTCGGCGCCCGCCATGCCTTCGGCTCCTATGAGGAACTGCTGGCGTCCAGCGAAGTCGACGGCGTCTACATCCCCTTGCCGACATCGCAGCATGTTGAATGGACGGCGAAGGCCATCGAAGCGGGAAAACACGTGCTGGTCGAAAAGCCGCTGGCGCTCGACGCCAAGGACATCCTGCCGCTGATCAAGCTGCGCGACCAGAAGAAGGTGCTGGTCTGCGAAGCCTTCATGGTCATCTACCACCCGCAATGGATCAAGGTGCGCGACCTCATCGCCAGCGGCGCCATCGGTCGGCTGCGCCATGTGCAGGGCGCCTTCTCCTACTACAATGTCGACCCCAACAACATGCGCAACCAGCTTGATCTCGGCGGCGGCGCGTTGCCCGACATTGGGGTCTACCCGACCGTGTCGACGCGGTTCTCCACCGGCAAGGAGCCGCTGCGCGTCCAGGCGACGATCGAGCGCGACAAGACCTTCGGCACCGACATCTATTCATCGATCCGCGCCGATTTCGGCGACTTCGAACTGTCTTTCTACCTGTCGACGCAGATGGCGGCGCGGCAGGTGATGGTGTTCCACGGCGAGAAGGGCTTCATCGAGGTCTTTTCCCCGTTCAACGCCGGGCTCTACGACCATCACCGCGTCGAATTGCACAATCAGAACCACACCGAGGCGCAGGTGTTCCGGTTCCCGGGCACGCAGCAATACCGGCTGGAGGTCGAGACTTTTGCCAGGGCCGCACAGGGCGGCAAGGAGCGTGTCTTCACGCTGGAAGAATCCGTGCTCAACCAGAAGGTCATCGACGCCATCTTCCGTGCCGGCGGCAAGGACGGCTGGGAGGAAATCTAGTAGTTAGCCGGATAATCGGGCGGAGAAAAAATGGCTGACGTTGCGGATGCGATCATTGTCGGCGCCGGCCTCGCCGGGCTGGTCGCCGCCGCCGAGCTGGCCGAGGCTGGCAAGAAGGTCATCATCGTCGACCAGGAGCCGGAGCAGTCGCTCGGCGGCCAGGCGTTCTGGTCGTTCGGCGGTCTCTTCCTCGTCGATTCGCCCGAGCAGCGGCGCATGCGCATCCGCGATTCGCATGATCTGGCGCTCGAGGACTGGATGGGCACCGCGGCCTTCGACCGCCCGGAGGACTTCTGGCCGCGCAAATGGGCCGAGGCCTATGTCGGCTTTGCCGCCGGTGAAAAGCGCTCCTGGCTGACGCAACGCGGCATGAAGTTCTTTCCCGTGGTCGGCTGGGCCGAGCGCGGCGGCGGCAATGCCGTTGGGCGCGGCAATTCGGTGCCGCGCTTCCACGTCACCTGGGGCACCGGCCCCGGTGTGCTCGAACCTTTTGTCCTGCGCGTGCGCGAGGCGCAAAAGCGTGGATTGATAGACTTCAGGTTCCGTCACCGGGTCAATGAACTGACGCGGAGTGGCGCTGTTGTAACCGGCGTGCGCGGCGACATCCTGCAGCCGAGCGCCGTTGAGAGTGGCCGCAAGAGTTCGCGCGAGATTGCCGGCGATTTCGAGCTTCATGCGCAAGCGGTCATCGTCGCGTCCGGCGGCATCGGCGCCAACCACGAGCTTGTCCGGCAGAACTGGCCGCAACGGCTGGGAGCCGCGCCAAGACGGATGATCACCGGCGTTCCCGACCATGTCGACGGACACATGCTGGCAATCACGGAGCAGGCGGGTGGTTCGATCATCAACCGCGACCGCATGTGGCACTATGTCGAGGGGATAAAGAACTGGGCGCCGATATGGAGCGGCCACGGCATCCGTATCCTGCCTGGCCCTTCATCGCTGTGGATCGACGCGCGCGGCAAACGGCTGCCGGTACCGCTCTATCCCGGCTTCGACACGCTGGGCACGCTCAGCCATATCATGAGCACAGGCTTCGACTATTCCTGGTTCATCCTGACAAGGAAGATCATCCAGAAGGAGTTCGCCCTGTCGGGCTCCGAGCAGAATCCCGACCTCACCGGCAAGAGCTGGCGGCAGGTAATCGGCCGCGCCACCTCGGGCATTCCCGGCCCGGTGAAGGCGTTCATGGAGAAGGGCGAGGATTTCATCATCGAAGCCCAACTGCCGGCGCTGGTCGCCCGCATGAACGCGCTCGCCGGCGGCGAACCTTTGCTCGATCCCAGGCAGGTCGAGCGTGAAATCCGGGCGCGCGACAGACAGCTCGACAACCCGTTCTCGAAGGATATGCAGATCACCGCGCTGCGCGGCGCCCGCGCCTATCTCGGCGACCGGCTGATCCGCACGGCCAAGCCGCACAAGATGCTCGATCCGGCAAATGGCCCGCTGATCGCGGTCCGCCTCAACATCCTGACCCGCAAGACGCTGGGCGGCCTTTGGACCGATCTCGACAGCCGCGTACTGGGTGCCGACGGCCAGCCGGTCGAAGGTCTCTATGCCGTCGGTGAGGTCGCCGGCTTCGGCGGCGGCGGCATGCATGGCTACGCGGCGCTCGAAGGCACGTTTCTCGGTGGCTGCATCTTTTCCGGCCGTATTGCTGGCCGCGCGGCGGCACGTTCGGTGGCCTGAGACGAGGCACCAACGGCGCATTTCAGCCTGGGCTACCTATGCGACCGGGCGATAAACATATGACTTTTTTATATTTTTCAGTTTTGAGCCGCCTCGAATACAAATGCGGATGCTTTTATCTTTCGAAACGTAGCCGCCCTTGGCCGCTGCAGGAAGTCGCCACCTCGTGGCGGCAACCAGGAAAGAAGGAAGACTCCGATGTTTCTCTCCGACGGGCTCTATCTGCCCACCCATCGTCCGCTGCCGGTATCGCAGGTCGAGCAGGCCCGGCTGCTGGCGGCCAACAACAATCGCCGGCCGGCCAGCTCGATCGGCCCGTTTACAACCACATGGTGGCTGCTGGTCGCCGGCGCTTTGTTGGCCGCCGCGGCACTCGCCGCCCTTGTTTCCTGATCGCAAGGCAGGAGATTACGATGCCAAGCTCCCATATTTCGGTCGACGCAAACGCCCTTCACCGGTTCGTGGTTGGACGCGACGGTGAGGGTCACTGGATCGCCCGCGACGAAGAAGGCGTGACTGGCGGCGTTTTTGCCGACAGGAGTTCCGCCGTGCGTTTCGCCTCGATGGAAAGCGGCCACCGGGCGGGCGCGATTAGCTTCGCGCCGGCAAGCGTCCGGCTCTCATTGTTCAACTGACCGGTTCACGCCCGTTTCAGCGTTCTTCGGAACGGCCTGACCATGGACATTCCCAACGCTCCTGATCTGCCTAACGCTCCTGATCTGCCCGCTTCTGATCTGGAAGTGCTGCTCGACCGCGTGACCCATGTCGGCAAGCTGGCCGGGCACCTGCTGTGGCAGGCGGCGCGCGATCTGGCGCTCGACAAATCGTCTCGACCGGGCCGGCGGTTTGCCGGTCTGGTCGAGGCGGGTGCGATGCTCGACGCCACGCTCTTGCTGGTCATGCAGTCAGAACCGAAGCGATCGGTGACGGACATCCATTTGGCCGGCAATGCCTGGGCATGCAGCATCCAGGTCACTGGGGCGTGTACGTTGGCCAAGACCAGGAAGTTCAAGGCGGAACATGTGGATCTGCCCGCAGCGATGCTGGCGGCGCTGCTGACTTCGCACCTGGAAAGGCCACGCGAAGCGCAGCCCAGCAGATCCATTTCACAAGAAATACCAAGGAGAATTTGAACCTCATGACACCTGATCAATTACGCGCGCGCCTGAACGGTGCGATGACCGCGCTGGTGACGCCGTTCATCGATGGCGAAGTCGATCTGAAGCAACTGGCCACGCTTTTGCGTTGGCAGATCGAACAGGGGATCAACGGGCTGGTTCCGTGCGGCACCACGGGCGAGGCGCCAACCTTGTCCTGGGAGGAGCGCCTCGACATCATCGCGCTCTGCGTCAAGATTGCCGCCGGCAGGGTTCCGATCATCGTCGGCACCGGCACGAACAACACCGAGACGACCATCGCCTTTTCGACGGCCGCCGAAGCCTTTGGCGCCGACGCCGCCCTTATCGTGACGCCCTATTACAACAAGCCCAGCCAGGAAGGCATTTTTCGCCACTTCGAGGCTGTTGCCCGCAAGGTCAGGATCCCGATCATCGTCTACAATGTGCCGGCGCGAACCGGCGTCGATCTGTCGCCGGAGACAATCGAGCGCCTTGCACAGATTCCGACCATAGTCGGCATCAAGGATGCCACCGGCGATCTGGACCGCCTGTCCTCGCTTCCCGCCTTTCTCAGGCGACGCCTGATCTGCTTGTCCGGTCACGACGCGACATCGTTCGGCTTCAACACGATGGGCGGGCGCGGGACCATTTCGGTGGTTTCCAACGTTGCACCGCGGCTTTGCGTCGAGATGCATGATGCCTGCAGGCAGGGCGACCATCACACTGCCAGGGCGATTCACCATCGCCTGCGGCCGCTGGTTGCCGCGCTTGAACTGGAGAGCAATCCCGTCCCCGTAAAATACGCGCTACATCTTGCGATGGGATTGAGTCCCCACGTCCGTCTGCCTTTGACGTCCGTCCGCCCCGAAACAGCTGCCGCGATCCGGGAGGCGATGCTGGCGCTAAACGACGAGGGCGCATCCGGCTTTGCGGAAGCTGGCCGGTCAGCGGCCCCGAATCAGACGTGGTGATTTTGAGCGAGGGCTCCGCGCTTTCTCTTCGAGCGCGTACACCAGTCCAGGCTGGACGATCCATTCGCCGGTGCGGAGCGCCTCGACATCGAAGCGTCCGCTGGGGTCGCGCGGCGCGACGCCGACAAAATGGTATCGCAGTCCGCTCGCATCGACGACCGTATCAGCGATCGGGTGGTCGGCGAGCCGTCCGATGACCGCTCCCCGTTCCCTGAGGTTTGCCAAGACGAAATACTCTGTCGGCACCCTGTGGCGGACTCCGGTCAGCCAGACTGAATGTGATTTCATGCTCGTTTGAAGCCAGTTGTTGGTCCGGCCGCCAATCAAGCTGCGGCCCGCAACCAATTAGTCGCGGGCCGCATAGGAATTCGAGAGGAGCTTTTGGCCTGATTTATAAAGGCCGCATATGTCTGGCGAAGCCTTCCGTCAGGGCTCCTGCCGACGTGGACGGCGCGGCTCGACGCAGTCGGGCGAAGGCGTCGTCGCCGAGCCTCCAAGGCAGTCCGGTCCGCCTGGTTGAATGTCCGGTCGGGGCGCACAGTCAACAGCTGGCCCTCTCACGCAATCGGGGCGCCCTGGGCGCTCTGGCCGGTCCGGTCTATTGGGTCTGTCGGGGCGATCGGGCCTCTCCGGCCGCTCCGGCCTGTCAGGGCGCCATGGCCCGTCCGGCCGCCAGGGTCGATCGGGCCTGTGGTCACGGTCCCGCCAATGATGGTCGCGCCAGGGCCGGTCGCGATAATCGTCCGTGTCGACGCATGCGCTGAGCGTTGCCGCGCAAAGGATCAGCGCCAACGCGCTTGCGAGCCTTTTCATGTCTGTAGTGTCCTTGCTGTCAATCCCCGCGGGTCCGTCTGCCCGGCCGGCATTGCGCCTGCATTACGCCTCGTGCGAATGAATCGCGGAATCCGCCAACTGAGGACGGCCAGCGCAACAGCGTCGCCTTCTTAATGTTCCGGCAATCATGGGATTGAGATGTCCGGCAGAAGGTGCGGGAGATCGTCAGGAGGCACGGCGGCAATGTCTCGGTAGCCGATGTCCGCGGCAGCCGTGCTTGCTGCGGCATTGCCCTCTTCAAGGATGCCTCGGGCAAGCCCGGCAATTCGGTTTCACTGCCGAAGCGTTGGACAAGAGCCGCGCTTTAACTACGGCACCGCGCTCGGTTTCATTGCCTGGAATACTCGCGAGAGGCGCGGCCCTGCTACCTTGGCATCCGTATCCGAGGCGGATGAGGCTCTCGGCGATCCGGCACCTCGGTTACGCCTTCGCGGTCATCTCAAAATGGGAGAAGCGCTCACCAGAGCCAGGAGCCTTTTCCAAGCGCGGCAACCGCATCGACGATCCGGGTAAAGCTCGCGCGGGCGCGGCCGACGGTATGCCGGGCGCGAAGATAGCCGTGCACCAATCCCGGTTCCTCGAACCAGCTGGCTTGCCCGCCCGCAGCAATGATACGGTCGCGATAGGTCTCGCCGTCGGAGGACAGCGGATCGCACTGAGCGGTGATCAGCACGGTTGGCGGCAGGTCGGAAAAGTCGGTGTCGACAAGCGGCGCCAGTGTCGCATCGCCGCTGCGTTCCCGCCCACCGGACCGGATGTGCTTGTAGAACTCGAGGTCGCGCACGGTCAGCATCGGCGCCTCGGCATGGGTCACGTAAGACCCCTTCGATCGGTCGCCGCCAAGCCCTGGATAGATCAGCACCTGGCCAATCGGCTTGCGCGGATGGCCGCGTGTCGCGTGGCTGACGGCGGCAGCCAGATTGCCGCCGGCGCTGTCGCCGCAAAGCAGGATGGGCAATTGGCTCTTGGATGCCGCCCATTCAAAGGCGCTCATCACATCGTCGAAGGCGGCCGGATGCAGGTGCTCCGGCGCCAGCCGGTAGTCGACTGAGACCACCCCATATCCGGTGCGGGCACAAAGCTCGGCGCAAACATCGTCATGGCTCTCCAGCCCGCCGACGATGAAGCCGCCGCCATGGAAATACAGCACCATGGCCGCCGCTTTATCGGATGCTGGCGTGCGATAGCTGCGGATCGGGATGTCGTGCGTGGGCGTGGCAATAGCCAAGGTCTCGACCTCCACGCCCTCTGGGTAGCCGGCAAAGAATTCCCGGCACATGCGGTCGTAGATGGCGCGCTGCTGCGCCACGGTGTAGTCGATCGTATCGGGCGGATAATAGGAATTGGTCCGCTCTATGAAGGCCCAGGTCTCGGCGTCGATCAGCTTTTTGTAGTCGGTCATGGGAGCCGGGCCGCGCTCATTTCCCCTTCCACACCGGGTCGCGCTTCTCCGCGAAAGCGCGAAAGCCTTCCATATTGTCCTCGGAGCCGTACAGAGCATCGACCGTCGGCAACTTGCGGCGCGTTACCTTGTTCATGGCATCCTGGAAGGTCAGGGATTCGGCCACCCGTGCCGTTTCCTTGATGGCAGCGAAGACGAGCGGCGGGCCGCCGGCCAGCAGCCGGGCGATCTCCCAGACGCGGTCTTCCAGTTTCTCTTTCGGCAGCACCTCGTTGACCAGTCCCCATCGATGAGCCTCGGCGACATCCATCCAGCGACCGGTCAGCAGCAGGTCCATGGCGACATGGTAGGGAATGCGCTTCGGCAGCTTGATCGTCGCCGCGTCGGCCAGCGTCCCGGCGCGGATTTCGGGCAGCGCGAAGGAGGAATGGTCCGAGGCGTAGATGAGGTCGCAGGACAGCGCCAGCTCGAAGCCGCCGCCGACAGCCATGCCGTTGACGCAGGCGATGACCGGCTTGTTGAGGTCGCGCAGTTCCTGCAGCCCGGCAAAGCCACCGACGCCGTAGTCGCCGTCGACAGCATCGCCGCCGGCAGCCGCCTTCAGGTCCCAGCCAGCGCAGAAGAACTTGTCGCCGGCGGTCTTGACGATAGCGACGCGCAAGCTTGGATCGTCGCGGAAGGCCTTGAAGGTTTCGCCCATCAGCCGAGAGGTCTTGAGGTCGATGGCATTGGCCTTGGGCCTGTCGAGCGTGACCTCGAGGATGGTGCCCTCGCGGCGGGTCGAAATGACGTCAGACATTCTTGTTTTCTCCAAGCACGAGCAAGGCGTCGGCGATCCAGGCGCCCTTGCCCTCCCTGCAGACGATCAGCGGGTTGATGTCGAGCTCCTCGATCTCGCCGGCATTCTTCTGCACGAAGGCGGCAATGCCGGCGATTGCGTCGATGGCGGCCGCGACATCGGCCTTCGGCCGGCCACGATAGCCGTCGAGCAGCGGGAACAGCTTCAGCCCGCGCAATGCGGCCTCGATGTCGTCGCGGCTCGCCGGCAACATCAGCGTGACGCTGTCGCGCAGCAATTCGACGAGCACACCGCCGGTGCCCAGCGTCATCACCGCGCCGAACATCGGATCTCGGGTGAAGCCGACGAGCAGTTCGGCGACCCCGTCGCGCACCATTCGCTCGACATAGAGGCCGGTGCCGAGCGGCAGCAGGTCATGGGCGGCGGTGCTGACGGATTCAGCATCCTTGAGATTGAGCCTGACAGCGCCGACCTCGGATTTGTGGGTGACACCCAGGGCTTTCAGCGCGACGGGAAAGCCGAGTGCCATCGACGAGATAACCGCCTCGACCGCATTGCCGGCACGCTCGCCCTTCGGCACCGGAAGCCCCGCCTTGATCAGCCGTGACTTGGCTTCGGCCTCGTCAGGCGTGACGTGGTCGCCGACAGCGGCACCGGAGGCGGAGGTGTCGACCGGCTGTGCCTGCGGTTCAGCCCAAGCCCAGCCGATGAAGGCCGCCGCCTGGGCGGCATCCATGGCCTCGGAAATGCCGAACAGCGGCACCATGCCGCGCGCCATCAACTCGGCGGTGTATTCCTCCGGCAGGTTCTCCGGCAGCGAGGATACGATCGCGCCATGCGCCTTGTTGGTCTTCAGCGCCGATTCGAAGGCGCGCAACGTCGCCCACCAGTCGGTGACCGAGCAACGGTCGGGACGGGGAAAGTCGAGCACCAGCATGTTGAGGTCGAAACCGCCCGACACCATGGCGGTGAAGGTGGCGGTCATCGCCGGCTCGTTGTTCCAGATGAAGGTGTGGTAGTCGAGCGGGTTGGCCACCGCGACCAGCGGCCCCAGCGTCGATTTGACATGCGCGCGATGCGTTTCGGTCAGCACCGGGAAATTGACCCAGCGCCCTTCGGCGCTGTCGGCCATGACAGAGGCTTCGCCGCCCGAACAGCTCATCGACGACAGCTTGTAGCCGGGCAGCGGACCGGTGACATGCAGAAGCTTCAGCGCCTCGATGAAGGCCGGAATGGAATCGACGCGGGCAATGCCGAGCCGCTTCAGGAAAGCGCCGGACGCGGCGTCGGAGCCGGCGAGCGAGGCGGTGTGCGAGACGGTCGCCTGCCTGGCCTGTTCGGAACGGCCGACCTTCATGGCGATGATCGGCTTCTTCAGTTCCCGCGCCCGCGCCGCCAGTCTTTCGAAGCCGGCTACCGAATCGAAGGCTTCGATGTGAAGGCCGAGCGATGTCACCCGCTCGTCCTCGATCAGGCCGAGTGCCATTTCGGACAGGCCGGTCTGCGCCTGGTTGCCGGCGGTCATCAGGAAAGCGATCGGCAGGCCGCGCTTCTGCATCGTCATGTTGATGGCGATGTTGGACGACTGGGTGATGATGGCGACGCCCTTGCCGCCCTCGTCCAGCCGGATGCCGCCATGCTGGTCGGGCCACAAAAGCGCGCCGTCGGCATAATTGATCAGGCCATAGCAGTTCGGCCCGATGATCGGCATCTGACCGGCCGCGGCGACCAGTTCCGCCTGGAGGCGCTCGCCGTCATCGTCATAGGCCTCGGTCTCCAGGAAGCCGGCGGCAAAGCAGACGGCGCCGCCCGCACCCCGCTCGGCCAGCGCCTTGATCACCTCGATGGTCAGGTGCCGGTTGACGCCGACAAAGGCGGCATCGGGCGCGCCGGGCAGGTCGGCGACAGAGCGATAGGCCTTGCGGCCGGCGACCTCGTCCTTGGTCGGATGCACCGGCCAGATCTCGCCGGCAAAGCCCATCTTGATCGACTGCGCAACGACGGCCGCGGCCTGCACGCCGCCGAAAACGGCGATCGATTTCGGCCGCAGAAGACGCTCTAATTTATGCATTGTCATTCTTCTCTTTTGAGCATGATCTTGTCCGAAAACCGGATCCACTTTTCGGGATCATGCTCTAGGCTCCAAACGGACGCAGCAGCGACCGCGAAATGATGTGGCGCTGGATTTCCGACGTGCCTTCCCAGATACGCTCGACGCGGGCATCGCGCCAGATGCGCTCCAGCGGCAGGTCGTCCATCAAGCCCATGCCGCCATGGATCTGGATCGCTTCGTCGGCGACGAAGGCGAGCATCTCGGTGGCCTTCAGCTTGGCCATGGCCATGTCCTGGTCGGTGACGGTGCCCTGATCGTACTTCCAGCCGGCCTCGAACACCATCAGGTCGGCGGCCTTGAGTTCCGTCGCCATGTCGGCAAGCTTGAACGACACGCCCTGGAACTTGCCGATCTGCTGGCCGAACTGCTGCCGCTGAGCGGCATATTCGATCGCATGGCCCAGCGCCCGCTCGGCGCGGCCCAGACAGGTGGCTCCGACTTGCAGGCGGGTGGCGCCGAGCCACGAATTGGCGACCTCGAAGCCTTTGTGGACTTCGCCGAGAACCTGGCTTGCCGGCAGGCGGCAATCGTCGAATTCGAGGATGGCGTTGGTGTAGCCGCGATGCGAGACGTTGCGATAGCCCTCGCGCACGTTGAAGCCTTTGGTGCCTTTGTCGACGAAGAAGGCGGTGATCTTCTTGCGTTTGCCGCGTGGCGAATCCTCTTCGCCCGAGGCCATGAAGACGATGGCGAAGTCGGCGAGATCGGCATGGCTGATGAAATGCTTGGTGCCGTTGAGCACCCAGTCGTCACCGTCCTGCACGGCGGTCGCCTTCATGCCGCGCAGATCGGAGCCGGCGCCCGGCTCCGTCATCGCCAGGCAGTCCCACTTCTCGCCACGTATGCAGGGGAACAGGTATTTTTCACGCTGTTCGGGCGTGCCGGCCAGAAGGATGTTGGAGGGGCGCGCCACGCAGGTCCAGTGCAGCGCGTAATTGGCGCGGCCGAGTTCCTTCTCGTAGAGCAGCCAGGTCACCGTATCGAGCCCCGCGCCGCCGACATCGGTCGGCATGTTGGCGGCATAGAGCCCGGCTTCGATCGCCTTGGCCTTGATCTCCTCGATCAGGTCTCGGCGCAGCACGCCGGTCCGCTCCACCTCGCGCTCATGCGGGTAGAGCTCGTTCTCGACGAACGCACGCGTCGTCTCGACGATGAGCTTCTGCTCCTCCGAAAGACCGAAATCCATGGTCTCAGCCTTTCTTCTTGCTGCTCTTCTTCGGCTTTTCGGCCTTTTTCACAGGCTTGCTCGCCTTGGCCTTCTCGGCCGCCTTGGAAGCCGCTGGCTTCTTCGCCGCCAGCTTGGCGAGCTGCTTCGTATAGTCCTTGTGCAGGGCGCCCGCGCCCCAGCCCTTGCCCTTGTTCTGCTTCGACAGCGCATCCATGATCGCGACCAGATTGTCGTCGCGGATCTTTTCCAGCTCGCGGATAGACAGGCCATGCGCCTGATCGTCCGACTGGGTGGCGATCAGGTCAACCAGTTCGTCGTTGAATTCCGGCACGTCCATCAGCTTGGTCCATGGCCATTTCAGGCACGGCCCGAACTGCGCCATGAAGTGGCGCATGCCGGCTTCGCCGCCGGCGACGCGATAGACCTGGAACATGCCCATCTGCGCCCAGCGCAGGCCGAAGCCGTAGCGCATGATGTCGTCGAGTTCCTCGACCGTGCAGATGCCGTCCTTGATCAGCCACAGCGCCTCGCGCCACGCCGCCTCCAGCAGGCGGTCGCCGACGAAGGCTTCGATCTCCTTGCGGATGACGACAGGCTTCATGCCGATCGAGGCATAGATTTCCTTGGCGACCTCGATCGCCTCGGGGAAGGTCTGCTCGCCGCCGACGATCTCGACCAGCGGCAGGAGATAGACCGGGTTGAAGGGATGGCCGACGACAAGCCGCTCCGGATGGTTCTTCATTGCCACCTGCATGTCGGTCGGCTTGATGCCGGAGGTCGACGACCCGACGATGGCGTTGGCCGGCGCATGGGCGTCGATCTCGGCCAGCACCTTGTGCTTCAGGTCGAGCCGTTCCGGCACGCTCTCCTGGATGAAATCGGCGTCGGCCACCGCCTCGGCGATGGTCTTGGCGAAGGTCAGCTTGCCTTCCGTGGGCAGACCGCCGGGCACCATCTGCTTGTAGGCGCGGCGCGCGCCCTTCATGACTTCGCCGACCTTGCGCGACGCTTCGGGATCGGGATCGAAGATCGACACGTCGATGCCATTGAGCAGCAGGCGCGCCACCCAGCCGGCGCCGATGACACCGCCACCGATGGCGGCTGCCTTGTTGATGATGCTCATGCTGAGGCTCCGGTTCTTGTCTTGGCTGTTTGGGGGTTGGTGAGGGATACACGCTCGCCGGCGCGGATCACGGCGGGGTCGTAGGCCTTGCGGGCAAAGACTTCGAGCACGAAGGGCCGGAAGAACTCGATCGGCAGCGTCTCATAGTCGGGATCGAAGCTCGACTGGTCCCAGCGTTCGCAGAACTGGTCGCAATCGTCGAAATAGGCGTGCCCGGCGAAGCGGTCGCGGGCATGGCGGTTGCCGCCGAGATGATGGGCATAATAGAGCCGCTGGAAGTCGCCGTGCTTCTCCACCACCCAGGTGCATTGCTCACGCACGAAGGGCTTCAGGATCGAAGCGGCGTATTCGTCGTGATTATAGGGCGCGTAGATGTCGCCGATGTCGTGCAGCAGCGCGCAGGCGATCCAGTCGGTGTCGGCGCCGTCGCGCCACGCGCGTGTCGCCGCCTGCAGCGAATGGCCGAGCCGGGTGATCTTGTAGCCGGACAGGCCCTCGTCGAGTTGGACCAGCGCGTCGAGCAGCCGCTCGCCGGTCTTGGCCGCATAGTCGATCTCATGCGCGGTCAGGAACTCGTAATCGTCCCTGTCGCCATCCTTCATCGCGGTGAATTTGACGGTGGTCATGCCGATCTCCTCCCGGCGATCGAATTATGCAGCTATCGGCGCCCGCTTGGTAAGGTTCAGCTTCTTCCGTACCTCCTCCGGCCCGATGACCCTGGCGCCGAGATTGGTGACGATATTCGCGGCCCGCTCTACCAGCTGTGCGTTGGTCGCCAGCACGCCCTTGTCGAGCCAGAGATTGTCCTCGAGGCCGACGCGGACATTGCCGCCGGCCAGAACAGCGGCGGCGGCATAAGCCATCTGGTTGCGGCCGATGGCGAAGGCCGACCAGTTCCATGTCGACGGCACATTGTTGACCATGGCCATGAAGGTGTTGAGGTCGTCGGGCGCGCCCCACGGCACGCCCATGCAGAGCTGCACCAGTGCGTCGGCGTTCAGCACCTTTTCTTCGACCAGTTGCTTGGCGAACCACAGATGCCCGGTATCGAAGGCCTCTATCTCGGGCTTGACGCCAAGCGCCGTCATCATGCCGCCCATGGCGCGCAGCATGCCCGGCGTGTTGGTCATGACATAGTCGGCCTCGGCGAAATTCATGGTGCCGCAGTCGAGCGTGCAGATCTCCGGCAGGCACTGGCGCACATGTTCCATGCGGTTGCTGGCGCCGCCCATGTCCGTGCCTTTTTCGTTGAGCGGCAGCGGCGCTTCCGGCGAACCGAACACCATGTCGCCGCCCATGCCGGCGGTCAGGTTGAGGATGACGTCGACTTCTGCCGCGCGAATGCGCTCCGTCACTTCGCGGTAGAGATGCACATCGCGCCTGGGCTTGCCGGTTTCGGGGTCGCGCACATGGCAATGGACGATCGCCGCACCGGCCTTGGCCGCGTCGATCGCCGAGTCGGCGATCTGCTTGGGCGAGCGCGGCACATGCGGGCTGCGATCCTGCGTACCGCCGGACCCGGTCACGGCACAGGTAATGAAAACCTCACGGTTCATCGCAAGCGGCATGGAATTCTCCTCCCAATCGAAACAGCCATGCATGTCGCCCAACGTGGGGACCAATTTTGGAATGACGACATGCATAAGGACCCGCCGACAATGCCTGACTTGCCGGAAACTGTTTTGCGTTTTACGAAGACGGTATGATCAAAAGCGAAAAGCCGACAATCTTTCGCGCCGAGCAGTCGCCGCTCAAGGTGACGCTGCTGGTGTTTTCCGGGGCGTCCATCATGTGCGTGGCATGTGCCGTCGATCCGTTGCGAGCCGCCAACCGGATCGCCGGCGAAACCCTCTTCGATTTCAGGCTGGTCTCGGTGACGGGCGACGCGCCGGTCACGACCTGCGGCCTGCCCGTGGCGGTCAGTGGCCGGTTCGACGCCGCGGAACCAACCGACGTGCTTGTCGTGGTCGCCGGCTTCGGGACACAGAACTATGCCACGTCGGCCCTGCTGGCCGGGCTGCGCCGCGCGGCGCGCTCGGCGCGGGCCTGCGGCGGCGTCGAGGCAGGCACATGGCTGGTGGCGCGCGCCGGCCTGCTGGAAGGGCGCAGCGCCACCACCCATTGGGAGGACATGGAGGACTTCTCGTCGGCCTTTCCCGGCGTCGACGTGCGCCCCGACCGCTACATCATCGACGGGCCGGTGTTCACCACCGGCGGCGCCTCGCCGACCCTGGACCTGATGCTACACCTGATTCGCACCCGGCTCGGCATGGCCGTGGCGCTGGATGTGGCAAGCGCGTTCATCTACGATCAGGCGCGCGCCGCGACCGACGCGCAGCCGCTGGTCTCGCTTGGCCGGCTCGATGGCTACGATCCGCGGCTGGCGCAGGCCATCCGGCTTATGGAAGCGCATGTAGACCAGCCGCTGACCATCGAAGCCATCGCAAAGCGTGCCGGGGTAACGGCAAGAACGCTGGAAGGCATCTTTCGCAAATCGATCGGCGAGACGCCCGGCGCCTATTATCTCAGGCTTCGGCTGGGCGCGGCGCGCCGGCTGGTGGTCGACACCAGGGTGGCGATGGCCGATATCGCCGGGCGAACGGGATTTTCGTCCGCCGCGGCATTTTCAAGGGCATTTTCACGCGCCTTCGGCGAAGCGCCAGTCAGATTGCGCCGGGGTTAATGCATGTCGCCCAAAACTGTGAAACGGTTTTGGGATAACGACACGCATGAACAAAGATGAATCAGGCCGCGCTCCGCCGATCGTTGTTGCCGTCGATCTGAGAGCGCATCTGTTTGACCAGACGCACTTCGAAGCGGCTGCTGACGGCGCGATCCCACTCGTTCGAGATCCTGGCGTCGTCGGTTTTCCTTGGCATTGCCATAAGCCGATCGATGACCGATCCGGTCTCGCCAGGTGAGAGCAGGGCGTCGATTTCACGTTCGTACTGCATATCGTTTCGCCTCCTTCTACCTCTCCGCCACGCAACACATATACGAGATACGTGACGGCTGTTTGAAGGCAAGAGCGAGGTCATTGAAGGGCGGCCGGGGGCAAGATCGTGTCGTCGCGATCGTCGCTTCGCGCAAAGGATTCCAAACGTCGAAGTCGGTTAGCCCCTGGATCGGCCCAACCGCTTCTCGAACAGCACGGTGGTGAAGCCGCTGTCCCATTCATCGTCGGGATAGCGCTCCTTCTCGATATAGCCGATAGCCTTGTAGAGGCCCTGGGCGCGTTCATTGAACGTGTCGGTTTCGAGCCGTGCCTGCGGGAATCCGGCGGCGCCGATGGCCTGTTCGGCGTGGGACAACAATGCGCGGCCCACGCCCTTGCCCTGATGGTTGGCCCTGACATGCACGGCCTCGATGAAATCGCCGCGCCAGTGGATCAGGCCGGCGATGTCGCCGTCAAGTTCGGCAACGGTGAATTCCGGCCAGCTCTCATCGACATAACGCCCGCCAAGATCGGTCTCGACATAGCGCTGCGCCGAAGCCTCGGTGAGGTGCGGCAGCCAGGTGCCTTCGAACGTTTCCCGAAGGACCATCTTCAAGGCCGGGATATCGCTTGCCTGTGCCGCGCGCACGCTGATCCGGCCGTCTGCCATTTCCATCTCCACCTGGTTGGTGTGCTGACTAGCAGAAGGTGTCGAAGATGGCTTTCAGCCACCCTCGACAGGCATGGGTCCAGACGCCGGACGACCCGTGGGATCAGACGTATCTGTTGACGATGTTCTCGAGCAGTTCCTGGCGGCCGGATCTGGGCTCCGGCTCGATCTTCTTCTTCACGACGCGCTCGGCGATCTCCTCCAGCGTACGCTTGCCCGACAGCATCGCCTTGCCCTCGGCCGTGTTCCAGCCGGCGTAGCGCTCGGCCAGCGGCGCCGACAGCGCCTTGTCCTCGACCATGCGGGCGGCGGCCTTCAGGCCACGCGCGCAGCAATCCATGCCGCCGATATGGCCGATCAGCAGATCCTGCGGGTCGAGCGACTGGCGGCGCAGCTTGGCGTCGAAATTGGTGCCGCCGGTCTTGAAGCCGCCGGCCTGCAGGACTTGGTAGTAGGCCAGCGCCATCTCCGGCACATTGTTGGGGAACTGGTCGGTGTCCCAGCCCGACTGGTAGTCGTTACGGTTCATGTCGATGGAACCAAAGATGCCCAGCGCATTGGCCAGGGCCAGTTCGTGCTCGAAGGAATGGCCGGCCAGGATCGCGTGGCCCTGCTCGATGTTGACCTTGACTTCCTTCTCCAGGCCAAACCGCTTGAGGAAGCCGTAGACGGTCGCGACATCATAGTCGTACTGGTGCTTGGTCGGCTCCTGCGGCTTGGGCTCGATCAGGATCGTACCCTTGAAGCCGATCTTGTGCTTGTAGTCGACCACGAGGTTGAGGAAGCGGCCGGCCTGCTCTTGCTCGCGGGCAAGGTCGGTGTTGAGCAGCGTCTCATAGCCCTCGCGCCCGCCCCACAGAACGTAGTTCTCGCCTTTCAGCCGTTTGGTCACGTCGATGCAGTGTTTCACCGTCGCCGCCGCATAGGCGAAAACATCGGGATCGGGATTGGTGGCGGCACCCGACATGAAGCGGCGATTGGAGAACAGGTTGGCCGTCCCCCACAGCAGCTTGACGCCGGTCTGCTTCATCTTGGCCGAAAAATAGTCGGCGATCTCGTCGAGCCGGGCGGCACTCTCAGAGAAATCCTTGCCTTCGGGCCGCACATCGGCGTCGTGGAAGCAGAAATAGGGCGCGCCGAGCAGGGAGAACATCTCGAAGGCGACATCGGCCTTGAGCTTTGCCAACTCCATCGTGTCGATGCCGCCGGCCTTGGGGAACCACGGCCGGTCGAAAGTCTGGCCGCCGAAGGGATCGCCGCCCGGCCAGGCGAAGGAGTGCCAGTAGGCGACGGCAAAGCGCAGGTGATCCTCCAGCCGCTTGCCCGCCACCACCTCATCGGGATTGTAGAAACGATAGGCCAGCGGATTGGTCGAATCCGGCCCCTCATACTTGATCTTCTGGATGTCGCCGAAAAATCCGCTGCTCATGATTTCTGTCCTCTCGAATAGTCCGCCTGATTACCTCGGGCGTAATTGGTTTCGTTCTTCCGCTGGCTGAAAAAGGTCATGTCAAAACCACTCAACTGAAGGAGACAGACCATGACCGACCTCAAAAAAATCGCCGAAGGCTACATCACCGCCTGGAATGAAAGCGATGCGGACCGCCGGGCTTCCTTGCTCAAGGCTGTTTTCACCGAGGACGTCAGCTACCGCGATCCGCTCATGCAGGGCGATGGCCATGACGGCATCGCGGCGCTCATCGACGGGGTGCAGCAGCAATTTGCCGGCTTCCGGTTCTCGCTGAAGGGCACGCCGGATGGTTTTGCCGACAAGATTCGCTTCTCGTGGAATCTCGGGCCGGAAGGCACTGACGCCATCATCGAAGGCACGGATATCGGCGTCATCGAAAACGGCCGCCTGAAGAGCGTCACGGGGTTCCTCGACAAGGTGCCGGCGCAGTGAGGATACAAGGTGCGGTTGAGACCAACAATCGCCAAGGTCGGCGCCGCCCCTCATCGCCCTGCCGGGCCCTTCTCCCCGTATGGTGACGGGGAGAAGGGGGCCGGCCGCAACGGCAGCGCCCTTCTTGCAGGGATGGCGATTGGCGAAGTCGCCGATGCGAGCACCCCTCTCCCCGTCCCTATACGGGGAGAGGATGCCGGCAGGCAGGTGAGGGGCAGCGCCTGCGCCTGGAAAAGAGTAATGGGGTAAGCTCCGGCTCACGCCGTGGCGCCCTTGATTGCCGGATACAGCGCCCGGTAGCGGTGATAGGCACCCGCATAGGCGCCGCCCAGGGAGGCATCCGGGTCGATCGTCGCGTCCGTCGCCGGCGCGGTGCAGACGCCGAGCGGATCCGCACCCGTCGCCGCGATCAGGCCAAGCCTGGCCGCGCCGAAGGCGGCGCCGAAATCGCCATCGGCGGGAATGTCGACGGGTATCTGCAGGGCGGTGGCGATCGCCTTCAGCCAGTAGCGCGAGCGCGAGCCGCCGCCGATCGCCGTCACCCGCGTCAAAGTGGTCCCGGCCTTGGCCAGGGCTTCGAGACTGTCGCGGAAGGCGAAGGCCACGCCCTCGAGCACGGCCTGTGTCAGCACCGCGCGGCCGGATTCATGCCCAAGCCCGGTGAACGAGCCGCGAATGGCCGAGTCGTTGTAGGGCGTACGTTCGCCAGACAGATAGGGCAGGAAGGAGACGCCGGTGGGCGCATTCAGCGTGTCGCCGAGTTCGGCGGTGAGTTCGCCCGCGCCCTTGCCCGTGATCTCCGAGAGCCAGTTGAGCGAATCGGTGGCCGACAGGATGACGCCCATCTGGTGCCAGGTATGGGGCAGTGCGTGGCAGAAGGTGTGAACAGCGCTTGCCGGGTTGGGCAGGTAGGAGGCGTTGGCGGCAAACAGCACGCCGGATGTCCCCAGCGACACAAAGGCATGGCCGGCGCCCACAGTGCCCATGCCGCAGGCCGAGGCGGCATTGTCGCCGGCGCCGCCGGCGATCGGAATGCCTGCCTGCATGCCCCATTTCGAAGCCAGTTCGGCGCGCAGCGCGCCCGCCTTGTCGGTGCCTTCGACAAGTGACGGCATGTGCTCTTCATCGAGCGATGTCGCGGCAAGCAGATCGGCGGACCAGCGCCGCTTGCCGACGTCAAGCCAGGACGTGCCCGCCGAATCCGACATTTCCGAAATATGTTCGCCGGACAGCCACAGCCGCAGGAAATCCTTCGGCAGCAGCACCTTGGCCAACTTGGCGAAAATGGCGGGCTCGTTGTTCTTCACCCAGGCCAGTTTCGGCGCGGTGAAGCCGGGAAAGACGATGTTGCCGGTGAGTTGGCGAAAACGCGGGTCGGCGTCGAGCGCGGCGGCCTCGGCGTGGCTGCGCGTGTCGTTCCAAAGGATGCACGGGCGCAGCACCTTGTCGCCGGCATCGAGCAGCGTCGCGCCATGCATCTGGCCGGACAGGCCAATGCCCTTGACCGCCGCGAGTTCCCTGGCATGGGATGCGCTGAGTTCGGCGATCGCCTCTTCGCAGGCGCGGATCCAGTGGTCGGGATTCTGTTCCGACCAGCCGGGATGCGGCCGCGAAACGTCCAGCGAACCGTGGCCGGAACCGATGACAGTCTGGCTGGCATCGATCAGCAGCGCCTTGACGCCGGACGTGCCCAGATCGAGGCCGAGATACATGTTTTTCCTCCCATCGCCCAATTTTTTCGGATCTCGAAAAAATCTGGCTTGGCCAGTTTTTAAGACAAGATCCCTCGCAGGTCAATTCTCAGACAAATTGGCAGAGCGTCTCGAAAACAAAGCCGATAGCGGGCTGTCCGGCCGCGCCAACGCGCGTTCCGCGGCGAGCGCTGTTGCCAGGGCCGCGTCGCCCGACCGCAACGCCGCCTCTATCAGCGTCAGGTCGATGACGTCGCGTTGCGCATGGCTGCCGCCGAAGCGGTGGGCGATTGCGCGTATCGGTCGGATCCGCCGCACTGTCTCCTGGTAGTCGCCGTTTCCAAATGCCTTGATGGCCAGCGTCAGGGGATGGCCGACATCCCTGGTGAACGCGGCATTGTCGCCGTCGCCATGCATGGCTTCGCGCTGCGCTTGGAGAAGCGTTCGGGCCAGCGCCTCGTGGCCGGCGCCGACAAACGCCATCATCGCGTGCGCGTCGTTGAAGGCGTAGTTGCCGGCGCCAGCCTTGGGCGCCCAATTGGCGGCAAGCGCGGCCCAGCGGTCGCCGACATCGATGCCGCCGAGATGGAGCCGCCACAGGATTGCCGAGGCATCGACCATGTTGAGCGCCAGAGTAGAGCGCTTGCCGTAGATAGGGCCGTCATAGAGGGCCAGCACCTCGTCGATCTCGCCAAGGTCGTAGTGGAAAAGCGCCAGGTGCCACCAATTGTGTACCTGGAGGAAGCTCTCCTTCGTCCAGGCGTCCGGATTGGCGCGCATCCAGGCGATGCCATCCCTTTGCCGGCTTTGCATCTCCATGACATGGGCCACGGCGTGCTGCGCCCAGCCGTCGCGGGGCTCGATCTCGATCGCCGTGCGGCCGAATTTCTCCGCCCGCCCATAGTCGCCCATTTCCTCCAGCCCGAAGGCCTGCATGCCGAGGATGGCGTGGTAGCCGGGCATTCCGCTGTCCCACGATGGCAGCGCACGGCCGATGCGGTCGCGCAGCATGCGGGCATTGCCGGTGAAGAAGTCGATCTGGTGGCCCACCTGCAGCGCCAGCGCATCAAGCGGGTATGCGATGGAAATGTCTTCCAGAATGCGCGACGCATCGTGCCAACGCCCGTCGGCGAGATGGCCGAGCGCGGCGACATGGGCCTGCTCATGCGTCGTGGCGGCCAGGGGCAGCGCTGCTGTGTGGCACGCCGCGGTCACGGTCATCGCCTCGCGCTCCGTGGCGAGCCCGAACATATACCCCTTCAGCACATGCGCCATGACGAAGCCTGGGGCATCGGCGATGGCACGGTCGACGGAGCCGACGGGGTCGCCGATGAAACACCGCAGTTCATGCGCAGCCCTGCCGTAGAACGAGAGCCCGGCCTCCTTAGCTCCCGAAAAAATCAGGCCTGACGGGTCTTTGATCGCCATTCCATACCCTTGGATCACTGCAAAAAATTCCAGTCCGAAGAGGATCGTAGAACATTGGCGACCACCGCGCCAACACGGACGTTGCCCAGCCATTTGTCGGGTACATCCGACCTATTTTGCAGTTCATCAACCATGAGACGCGGATTAGGCTTTGTAAAACCTGTTGAATTATGGCTTCATTGCGTCAGAGGGTGGGGAGCTGGTAATCGCGACTGCGAGGAGCGCGATGCGGCAATCGAAAAATCGGCCTCCAAACGGCGGTTTGGGAGGAGTTTCTAATATAGTAATCTTGAGGCGACGACAGAAACGGGGATTTAAACCTTGGGTGATCAGCCTCCTTGCCTCCACGACGCTGGTTTTGCTGCCCAATTCCGTCGCTCTAGCCGCTTGCGTGCTGACCCCGACCCCCGGCAACGACACCTTCACTTGCGACAGCGGCAGTTCGGGCGGCGGCCTCACCGATACGAGCGGTGACAATACACTGACCTTCCCGGCCGGTGGCAGCGGAACGCTCAGCGGCAACGTGACTTTCGGAAGCGGCTCCGACCGCATCGACATGCAGTCGGGCACCGTTACCGGCGCCGTTGACCAAGGCGGTGGCAACGACTTCTTTGTCATCGGGGCAGGCACTGTCGCCGGCAATGTCCAGCAGGGTGCCGGCATCGACGATTTCAGGATGACTGGCGGCCAGATCGGCTCGCTCAACCAGGGCGATGCGCTAGATACCTTCTTCATGTCGGGCGGCCGCATCGTCGATTTCTTTGACGATGGCGACTATGCGGTGATGACCGGCGGTCGCATCGGCCGGGTCAACATGAAGCTCGACAAGAATTACTTCAACATGTCGGGCGGCACGATCGACCGCAATCTCGTCACCGGCTTCGACGACGACACCATTATCCTCTCTGGCGGCACGATCGGCGGCAATATCAGCGTCAGCGGCGGCAACGACAGCGTCACGGTAACCGGTGGAGCGGTCGGCGGCGATGTGCTGATGAGTTTCGGCGCCGACACATTCGTCTGGAATGGTGGCGGCATCATCTACGGCACTGTCGATCTCGGCCCCGACAATGACATAGCCAGGCTGAGCAACCTGACCAACGCCAATCTGGGGGCGACAACTGCGATAACCGGCGGTCTCGGCACCGACACGCTGACCTTTGACAATGTCAAGCTGGACGGGATCAGCCGGGTCCAGAACTGGGAAAGCATCAACGCCACCAATGACACCGAACTGACGCTGGACGGCAATCTGGTGCTCGGCGACAGCGGCACGGGCACAGGCGCGCTCAAGGTCGATGCCTCGAGCACGCTTTATGGTGGCGGCTTCAATGCGTCGATCCAAGCCTTTACATCTGGCCAACTGGCGACGGTCACCAATGCCGGACGAATCGATCTGACCAATGGCGGCACCGGCGCCACGGACCGGCTGACGATATCCGGCAACTATGTCGGGATGGGCGGCCTGCTTCTCGTCCAGACCGTACTCGGCGATGATTCCTCGGCTTCGGACAGGCTGGTGCTGTCGGGCGGGACAGCATCCGGCTCGACCGGCATCTCCGTCGTCAATATCGGCGGCGCCGGCGCGTCGACAACGCAGGACGGCATCATGGTCGTCCAGGCCATCAACGGCGCCACATCCGGCGCCACGACATTCGCGCTCGATGCACCGGTCGCCGCCGGCGCTTTTGAATATTACCTTTTCAAGGGCGGTGTCAGCGCCGGCAGTGGCGAGAACTGGTATCTGCGCTCGACGCTGACGACGCCGGCCCCGCCGGCTCCGGCGCCGCCGCCGCTCGAGCCGACAGCGCCTTTGCCGCCCGTGCCGCCGGAAACGGCGCCACCGCCACCAGCATCGACATTGCCGACGACGCCACTTCCGACCGACGGCGACATCAACAATCCGCCGGTCGACCCAACGCCGCCGGTACAAGCCGGCGACCCGGTTCCGCAAGGGCCGCCACCGCCTCCGCCCGCACCACCGGCCGATCCGCCACCGCCCCCGCCGACGCCGCCGACGGCTGGCCCTGATCTTCCGGTCCCCACGCTGCCCGGCCCGCCACCCGTCCAGCCGGCGCCGCCGACACCCGGCGCGACCGCCGTGGTGGCAGCCGAAATCCCGCTCTACCGGGTCGAGGTGCCCGCCTATTCGGCGGCGCCGCCGGTGGCCGAGCATCTTGCGATGACGACGCTCGGCACCTTCCACGAACGGCGTGGCGAGCAGGGCCTGTTGTCTAATACCGAACTGTCACCGGTCTGGGGCCGCGTTTTCGGGCAGGACGCCAAGATGAGCTCGTCAGGCACGGTCTCGCCGTCCTTTGACGGCACGCTGTTCGGCTTCCAGACAGGTTTCGACGCATTCGGCAGGGAGACCGCGTCGGGTGTGGTCGACCGGGCCGGCCTGTTCGTCGCCTATGGCAGCATCAATGGGGACGTGCGCGGCCAGGCCCTGGGATGGAACAACCTGTCGGTGGGAAGCATGGACCTCAGCGGCACCAGCGTCGGCGGCTACTGGACCCGCATCGGCCCGACCGGCTGGTACCTGGACGGTGTGTTGATGGGTACATTCTTCAGCGGCACCGCAAGCTCGTCGCGCGACATCGGCATCGATGTCAGCGGGACGGGCATCACGGCATCGCTGGAAGGCGGCCATCCGCTTGCGTTGGGACAGGGCTGGACGCTCGAACCGCAGGCGCAACTGGTCTGGCAGCATGTGTCGCTCAACGATACCAATGATCGTTTCTCGTCGGTTTCCTTCAATCTCGACGACAGCGTGACGGGCAGGCTGGGGCTAAGGGTTCAAGGCGAGGCGGCCATGAATGGCGTCGCCCTGCAGCCTTACCTCAAGGCCAATATCTGGCACGATTTCGGCGGCACGGACCGCGTCACCTTCGACACGACCGATATCGCGACCGAGGGCAGGTCAACCTCGTTCGAGTTTGGCGGCGGCGTGATCGCCAAGGTCTCCGACCAGGTCAGTATCTTTGCCACCGGCGGCTACACCACCAATCTCGGCGGCGACAGCCGACGCATCCTCGAAGGCAATCTTGGCTTCAGCGTCAAATGGTGAGGCGAGGTTTTGATACCGGGAGCATGCCGGTTTACACTGACCGTTTTCGTATTGACCGCCAACGTGAGTGCCGCCCCTCATCGCCCTGCCGGGCACTTCTCCCCGTATAGTGACGGGGAGAAGTGGTTGGCCGTAATCTCGGCGCGATTTCTGTAACGTCGGTGACTGGCGAAATCATAGATGACAGCGCCACTCTCCCCGTCACTATACGGGGAGAGGATGCCGGTAGGCAGGTGGGGGGCGGCGCCCACGTTTCAAACCCGTGCTCAATTCCCCGAGCGCATCGCCACCGTGGCGATGCCGGCGCCGACCAGCAGCGATCCGCCGGTGCGGTTGAAGATGCGGATCGCCTTGGGGTTGCGCACCACATTGCGGGCGCGCGCCGCGACAAGCGCGTAGCCGAAGGCATTGGCGAAGGCGAGCGCCAGGAAGGTCGTCTCGAAGATCGCCATCTGCGTCCAGAAATTGGCGTGCCGGTCGAGGAACTGCGGCAGGAAGGCGACGAAGAAGGTGATGCTCTTGGGATTGAGCGCGGTCACCAGCCAGGCATGCGCCATCATCTTAGCGGAGGATACAGCGTCGGTGCGCGGTTCGGCCTTGAGTGTGCCGCCGGCACGGAACAGTTTTATGCCGAGATAGATCAGATAGCCCGCGCCTATCAGCTTCAGGACCGTGAATACGGTGGCCGACGCGGCCAGCAGGGCGCCGATCCCCAGCATCGATAGGGTCATGGCGGTGAAGTCGCCAAGCGCCACGCCAACAGCCATCGGCAGTGCGGTGCGCCAGCCCTGGCCCAGCGCATAGGATACCACCAGCAGGATGGTCGGGCCTGGAATGACGAGAAGGATCGTCGACGCGGCGGCGAAAGCGGCCCAGTTTTCGAAGGACATGTCTGTCTCCCTAGGGTTAAAGAAAAGGATAAATCCTCGGGCCCGGGAGAATGTAAAGAGGCGAAAGTACTAATTCCGCCAAGGCGAGGTCGGCGTCAATTCACGCTGCTGATCGCGCCCACCATATCGGCCAGGCTGACATTGGCACCGAGAACCACGGCGGCGGCGATGATTGCAGCCGCAAAAAGCTTGATGTCTGTCATTAACGTCTTGCACATGATTTCCCCTCGATCGCGGGCCGAGGGGTAGGGCCTGCCCGCGCCGGGATTATGGCCTGACGAAGGTCATTTTGTGCGGGATGGGTCGTTCGGACGGGCGGATCGCGCAGCCGCGGCCCATCCCCATCCGCGCGAATGCAGGAAACGCGGGGCTTTCACCCTTTATCAACCATGATTGTTGAAAATGCCCGATATCCGGCCGGACCGTGCTTCCCGCCGATAGCGTAGGGTTTGGTATATGCGTGAGTTGCCGCAAGGTCTGACGCCGCCGCGAAACGGCGACGCAATCGAAACCGAAAATCGTCTTTCCCGCCGCGCGGTCCTGTCCGGGGCCGGTGCATTCGCCCTGCTCGGCGTCGCCGGCTGCTCGACTTCGGGCGGAGGCGGTGGTCTGTCGGCGCTGCAGCTCGACGACACCGTCACCGGTTCCGTGCGGCCCATGCGCCCGAGCATCAGCGTCGACAAGCACGTCACCAGCCCCGACCTCATGTATGCGGGCTTGACCGACGGCGGCTTTAACGTGCCGGAAGTGCCGTATCTCAAGGTCAAGCCGGAGTTCCGCCGCCAGATCGTCGTCGACCCGACCGGCGAACAGCCCGGCACAATCGTCGTCCATCTGCAGGAGCGTATGCTCTATCTGGTGCAGCCGGGCGGCGACGCGATCCGCTACGGCGTCGGCATCGGCAAGGATGGCTTCCGCTGGTCCGGCCGCGCCAACATCCAGTACGGCCGGGAATGGCCGACCTGGACGCCGCCGCCCGAGATGATCGCCCGCAAGCCGGAACTGGTGAAGTGGCAGGGTGGACAGCCCGGCGGCCTGACAAATCCGCTCGGCGCGCGTGCGCTCTACATCTACCAGAACGGCAAGGACACCGGCTATCGCATCCACGGCTCGCCCGAATGGTGGAGCATCGGCCAGGCCATGTCGTCGGGCTGCGTACGCCTGATCAACCAGGACATCATCGACCTCTACAGCCGCGTCTCCAAGAAGAACCCGGTCGTCGTCATGTGACCCGCCGGCCGCCGCGCGCGGCCGTCTTGTCTTTTCGTCAGAGCATGGATTTCTTCCCGAAAACCGGTTCCGGGTTTTCGCGATCATGCTCTCGTTTCTCCCGTTGCGCGATGGCCCAAGACAGGCGAATGTGCCGGGAAACGCACCGCCCGGGAGGCCTGAACAATGTCCGGAACTTTTGTCATCGCGCAAGGCGGCGGCCCGACCGCCGTCATCAACCAGACCGTGGTGGGGGCGGCACTGGAAGTGCGCAAGCGGCATCCCGGTGCCAAGGTGCTGGGATCCCTGCACGGCGTGCGCGGCATTCGGGACGGCAACTATGTCGACCTGTCGGCCGTCCCCGAGGATCGCCTGCGTTTGATCGCCGGGACACCGAGCGCAGCACTCGGCTCGACGCGAGACAAGCCGGATGCCGCCTATTGCGAGGTCATCCTCGATGGCTTGAAGAAGGTCGGCGCCGATGCCTTCATCTACATTGGCGGAAACGACACGTCGGGCACGCAGCAGATCCTGACCGATGCGGCTGGCGGCAAGATCGCCTTCGTCCATGCGCCCAAGACCATCGACAACGATCTCGAGGAAAATGACCATACGCCGGGCTTCATGTCGGCGGCCGAATTCGTCGCCGGCGCCTTCCTGTCCGTCGACCTCGATTTCCGTGCCTTGCCGGGCATCTATGTCGGCATCGTCATGGGCCGCCACGCCGGCTTCCTGACGGCGGCTTCCGCCGCGTGGCAGCTCGACCGCGACAGCGGCCCGCATTTGATCTACGTGCCGGAGCGTCCGTTCTCCCCCGTCGGCTTCATCGACGATGTCCGCGCCACGATGGACCGTCACAAGCGTTGCATCGTCGCCGTCTCGGAGGGCGTCAGCACCGCCGACGGCAAGGCACTTGTGGAGAGCCTTGTACCGCCGGAGAAACTGGAGCGCGACCAGCACGGCAATCTGAAACTGTCGGGCAGCGACCTCCCGGCGGCACTCGAACGCGCCTTGGCCGAGGGCCTGCCGGGCAAGCGCGCGCGCGTCGACGCGCTCGGCTACATGCCGCGCGGCAATGTCGGCGCCATCAGCGCCGTGGACGCGCGGGAAGCCTTCGACGCCGGCGCCTTTGCAGTCGCCGTCGCCGAACAGGGCGGCGGCTCGGTGGCGCTGCAGTACGACGGCACGAAAACGGTGCTGAAGAAAGTCCCGCTGGAGAATGTAGCCGGCAAAACACGTCATATGCCCGATGATTTCATGAAGCCGGACGTCCATCAGCTGTCCGATACAGGCATGGCCTACTTCAAGCGGCTGGTGCCTGAAAAATACAAGGTCGGGAAGCCGTTCGTCTGATGGGCTGGTTCAGCAAGAGCATCGTCGACGACAAGACGACGATGCTGACCGAGCCTTTCGTGCATGACTACATGCGCGCCAACATCTGGCATCTGCGCGGCCGCGACATCGACCTGCTTGTCGACACCGGCATGGGCATTCGTCCGCTCGCACCGGAGATCGAGACGCCGGCGGGCAAGCCGCTGCTGGTCGTCGCCACCCATATCCATCTCGACCATGTCGGCTCGCTGCATGAATTCCCGCTGCGCGCCGGCCCACGGCAAAGCGCCCAGCAATTCGACAGCATGGATGATGCCGTGACCTACGCCTACATGTTCCATGATCTCGAAGGTGCCGTTTCGAAATTGCCGGCGCCGGGCTGGAAGGCAGCCGACTACGTCATTCCGCCGGCGCCGCTGACGCGCATCCTCGCCGAGGGCGATGTGATCGATCTCGGCGACCGGCAATTCCGCGTGCTGCATCTGCCCGGTCATTCCCCGGATTCGATCGCTCTGTTCGACGAGGCCGATGGCCTGTTCTTCAGCGGTGACGCTATCTACGATGATCGGTTGATCGATGACTTGCCGGATTCCGACCGGGCCGCGTATCGCCGCACGATGCACCGGCTGCTCGATCTGCCGGTCCGCATCGGCCATGGCGGACACGGCCCAAGCTTCGACGGCAGACGAATGCGCGAGATTGCCACCGGCTATCTGCGCAGGAACGGCGGGGTCGACGCCTAGCCCCCCGGTTCGCTCTATCAGCGATTGCGTTTTACTGGCTTGGCGGATCGCAAAGTTGTTACTGCTGACCAGCTGGTATAATTATTGGATCTATCGAATTCATCTGATGCCATGTGAGGAATGACTGTAGTTCTGGTGAGATTTTTTGTCGTATCTCTCAAGCGCTGGAGAGTTGAAGCTGAACTTCAGCTTGCCATGGTGGATGGCGCGCACAGCACACGCCGGCAGAAAAGAATTAAATCTTTGTAACATGGCCTGAAGGCCTAATTCTCGCCCTTCCGCGCACTAGATTCAAATTCGTCGACCCGATCGGTTGCTGCGAAAAGCGAGACCGGCAACCCCGAAGGCCGACAGCCGAATGGGCGATTCCGGAAACGGAGCACGCCACGGCGCCCAACCCGTTTCTCGCTCGGACAACGACCATGTCATCTCTTTATATTCTACGCAGACATCGCGTCGCCGCATTGCTGGGCGCCGCGCTGATCGTAAGCCCCCTGGCTGTCTCGGCTCTCAGGGCCACCAGCTATGCCCAGGCCGCGACCATGACGCCTGTCGCCGGCGTGACGGCTCCCAACGGCTCGTTCGCGCCGATCGTGGCGACCGACAAGCCGGCTGTCGTGACGGTCACCACCATCATGAAGGCTCAGCCGGCCGACACAAGCGACGAAACTCCGTCCAACGGCAACTCTCCGTTTGACGAATATTTCCACCAGTTCTTTGGCGATCAAGGGCGCCGTGCGCCCAAGACGCCGCCCCAGGAGCAGGCGCAGCGCACCGAGGCCCTCGGTTCAGGCTTCATTGTGGCCTCCGATGGAACCATCGTCACCAACAATCACGTCGTCGACGGCGCCGTCTCGATCAAGGTCACACTGGACGACGGCACCGAACTTCCGGCGAAGCTGGTCGGCCGTGATGCCAAGAATGACCTCGCTGTTCTCAAGATCCAGGCCGACAAGCCCCTTCCGACCGTCAAATGGGGTGATTCCGACAAGCTCATGACGGGCGACCAGGTGCTCGCAATCGGCAATCCATTCGGTATCGGAACCACCGTCACGGCAGGCATTGTTTCGGCGCGTGGCCGCGATCTGCACAGCGGCCCGTTTGACGACTTCATCCAGATCGACGCGCCGATCAATCACGGCAATTCCGGCGGTCCGCTGGTTGATGTGAACGGCAATGTCGTCGGCATCAACACGGCCATCTATTCGCCGAATGGCGGCAGTGTCGGTGTCGGCTTCGCCATTCCGTCCGACCAGGCCCAGAAGGTGGTCGCCAAGCTGATGAAGGACGGCTCGATCCAGTATGGCTACCTGGGGGTCCAGATCCAGCCCGTGACGCCGGACGTGGCCAACGCGATCGGGCTCGATCATTCCACCGGCGCCCTGGTTTCCCAGGTCAATGACGGTTCGCCCGCCGCCAAGGCCGGCGTCGAGACGGGTGACGTCATCACCAGTTTTGCCGGTCAGGAGATAAAGGACCCCAAGGACCTTTCGCGCGCGGTCGCCGACGTGTCGCCGGGAGCCAAGGAAACGCTAGACGTATGGCGCAATGGCAAGGACATGGCGATTTCCGTTGCTATCGGCAGCAACGGAGATGACGTCAAGACCGCCTCGCTTGACGATTCCGGCACACCATCAGCCGAGCAGGGGCTTCGCTCTCCTGCGATAGGCCTCGGCCTGATGGACATCACCCCTGACATCCGCCAGGCGATGAAGCTCCCGGCCAATCAACACGGCGCCATCGTCGCGAGCGTCAATCCGGACAAGACCGCGTCGGCCTCCGGCATCCAGACCGGCGACATCATCCTCGCCGTCAATCAGGCCCCGGTGAAGACGGCCCGGCAGGTGACCCAGGCGATCGCGCAAGCCGGCAAGTCCGGCAAGAAGTCCGTGCTTCTGCTGGTGGAGCGCGACGGCGCACAATTGTTCGTCGCGGTGCCTTTCGCGGCCGGCTGAAGCCAGGCGCGGACGCGGCTCCCAAGCGGCAAGCTTGCCAATCCATCGGCAAGCTTGCCGACTGTCCGCGCCGACGAATTCTGTTGCCTGCCGTCGCATCTTCGAGAACACTGGCGAAGGCCGCAGGACGGCCGAAGCAATCGGAGTGTCTCGATGGTCACCCGCGGCTTTTCCGGACGGCGGCCTCCCACCAGCAATGATGGGCGCATCCCGCCCGGACAGTATCTCGAACAGGGCTTTCCGGTCCTGTCGGCGGGGCCCACGCCACGCGTGCGCACCGAGGATTGGTCGTTCACGCTGAAGCACGGGCCCCGTCCGGTCAAGAAATGGAACTGGGCCGAATTCAATGCCTTGCCGTTGAGCAAGATGACGCTCGACATCCATTGCGTCACCGCGTGGACCAAGTTCGACACGCCGTGGCAGGGCGTCCTGGTCGATGACATTCTCGCCGATGCCGGGATCGAGCCGCCAACCGCCTTCACGCTGGCACTTTCCTTCGATGGCTATTCCACCAATGTGCCGACAAAGGATCTCGTGGCCGGCAAGGCGATGGTGGCGATGGTTTATGAGGGCAAGCCGCTCACGCCGGACCATGGCGGGCCCGCACGGCTGCTTGTTCCACATCTCTATTTCTGGAAATCGGCCAAATGGGTGAACGGGCTGCAGTTCACACAGCGCGACGAACCTGGCTTCTGGGAATTGCGCGGGTATCACATCTACGGGGATCCCTGGCGCGAGCAGCGCTATACGAGCGACCCATGAGCGGCGAAGCGGCCGCGCAATCCCCCTGGCAGACGGCTGTTATCACCGGCATCCGCAAGCGCACGCCACGCGTGACCAGCTTCTTCCTCCAGCCGTCGCGTCCCTTCCTCTACCGTGCCGGACAACATGTCGATGTCCGGCTGACGGCGCCGGACGGCTATCAGGCACGCCGTTCCTATTCGATTGCATCCGCGCCGGAAGCCGGCAAAACCATCGAACTTGCCATTGAAAGACTGGACGATGGCGAGGTCTCGCCCTTCTTTCATGATGTCGCGGCGGTGGGCGACGAGATCGAATTGCGGGGTCCGCTTGGCGGACATTTCGTCTGGTACGACAGCGACGGCGGTCCGCTCCTGCTGGTTGGCGGCGGCTCCGGAGTTGTGCCGTTGGCGGCGATGGTTCGACATCGCGCCGCGCGTAAGTCGACGGTGCCCGTCGCCCTGATGTTCTCCGCCCGTGTCTGGGAGGAGGTCATCTTTCGCGATGAGCTGATCGGTCTCGATAACCGCAAGAACGGTTTTGAACTGGTGCTGACACTGACGCGAGAGGCTGCCCGGCGCCCGTCGGACTATTCGCGAAGGATCGACGCCGCAATGGCGGTGCATTCCATGGCGCGGCTCCCCGCGCCGCCCAAACTTGCCTTCGTCTGCGGCTCGAACTCGTTTGTCTCGGCCGCCGCGCAGGCGCTGATCGACGCCGATGTTGCGGCGGAAATCATCCGCACCGAGCGCTATGGGGTCTGACGGGAAACGTGGGCCGATCATCCAATCGGACCTTTCAGGAAACGCCGCTTGCCTATCCGGCAGGCGAGAACTTCGCCGACAACAGCTGAAAAGGCAGCGCGCCATAGGCGGCGACGGTTGCCTCGTCGTTCCATTCGCGAAACTGGCGGGCTGGCCTGGCTTCGAGCACCAACGCCTGGCGCGCGCCGTCCAGCGTGACCTTGCCGCGGAAGTGCAGCACCCTTTCCTTGCCGGAGCGGCTGATGGCCATCGATCGCAGGCGGGCGACATGGCCGCTGTCGGCATTGATCTCCATTTCGATGCGTCGCCGTACCGGAGGAACGCCGATCCTGACGACGAGGTCCAGCATGACGTCCCCGGTCGTCTCCGGGTGAGGGATGGTCTGCGAAAATACGAATGGCATCGGCGCTGTCGGCGCCGTACGCCTGACCGACCGGCCGCGCCAGACGATCTCGGGCGTGGATTGCCTCAGCCGTCCCTTCCTTCGCTTCAGGCGCAATTGCTTGGCAAGTCCGCGTGACAGCCAGACGAGGCCACCGAAATCGGTACGTGGCTTGGCTTGCAGGATCGAGGACCAGCGCGACAGGCCGGCCCGGTCAGCCATTTCGACCACGCTTGCAAGCGCGGGTTGGGATACGGGAATCCCGATCTCCAGGGAGAGATAGGACAGCGCCACCGCGGCCGGAACGGCAATACTGCGTCTGGCGACGATATCGCGGAAGATCTCCCAGTCGACATCGCGGCCATGGATCGCGACAGCGCAATCGACCAGCCAGTCGCTGTGCGTATGGGCATCCAGGCCGCCATGCGCGATCGCGAGCGCCATGCGGTCGGCCGGCGACGGCACGAAGACGCTCACCCCGGTGAACTCGGCCCGCAACCCGCGCTCCCAGATAGCCGCGTCATCTTCCACGCTGGTCTGTGACCCGTCGTAACCCAACTGGTGCAGGTCTATGTCGCCGAAGCTGCCCTTGAAGAAATTCATCGACCGGATGGAATCCAGCCTCGTCCTCAGATACTGCGGGCTGACGCCGCTGGCGATCTGCCAGTCGCTGTCGCGCAGCACATCGAAGGCGACCCTCATATGCCGCGGGCGCACCAATATGTCGATGTCGTGCGCCACCCTGCCGCGCTGTGCCGAGGCATCCACCGCAATGCGGCTGGCGCCCTTGATCAGCATGACATCGGCGCCTGCGTCGACCATTGCCGCCAATGCCGGCTCTGCTTCGCGCATCGCCATTCGCGACTTGGTCCACAGCATCTTTTGCAGCCCGACAAGGCGCGGATAGGCTGCGTGACCCGAGAGCTTCCTGCCGAACCTGTCGGAAATGGCGGTGAGCAGGCGATGCTCGCGGAAGGAGACGAGATCGATGTCGTTCTCGTCCAGCCAGCGTGCCGCGTATTGGCACGCCGCATCATCGTCGGGAAGAAGCGCGGCCTTGAGCAACTGGTCGAGCTTGCCGGTGGGCCAGGACCAGCCGTAGTCGGGGAACCGGCGGCCGATGCGGCGTATCGATCCGGCCGTCAAATGGAGCCCACCTTGTTTCGAGCCCGACGTTGCATGGCGAGCCGGGCGACCGCGATGTAGCCTCGATCGCGCTGGGCATCGCGCCCGTAGGACAGGCTGCCCGGTCGGATGCGGCGCAACGCCAATGCCTCGCCCAGCATGTCGAGAACAAAGCCTGCTTCGCGCACACGCGCGATCCAGTCGATCATTTCACCGCGACCGCCGGGCGGGTCGACGATCGGCCCGACGGCGTCGACGACCTCGCGGCGCATCATCATCGTCGAGCGTGACCAGCCCGGGGTGACGGCGATCTCCGCGGCATCGGGCCGGTCGTCGCGGAAATTGCGTATATGGGTAAAGACGCCGGCTGTAGCGGGAGATCGTCTCAAATGCGCAAGCTGTTCCTCGATCTTGGTCGGCAACCATAGATCATCGGCGTCCAACGTCGCGATCAGCGGCGCCGACAGCGCGGCAATGCCTCTGTTCGTGGCGCTTCCAGGCCCGGCGTTTTCCTGGCGCAGCACGCGTACCGGCAGGCTCATCGCGTTGATCACGGCCACCGTGTCGTCGGTTGAACCATCATCGACGACGATGATCGTGTCGGGCTTGACCGACTGGGCCACGACCGATCGCAGGGTCTCGGCAATGGTGGCGGCCGCGTTGAAGGCAGGGATGACGACGCTGTAATTCGACATTTCACATAAAACGCCAGCCGGCGAGGTCCTTGAAATCGAAGATGCCCTCTATTCTTTTCAGTGAGGGGTTAGCCTTGCGCCGGGTCATTGATTTGTAAATGGCGCGCATGAATTCGCGAGCTGGAATGTCAGCCTCCTTGGTCATATTGCCGGGATGGCGCCTGTAGTACAACGCCACCGTGTCAGGCATGACATATTTCGGCCCGCTCTCGAAGACGCGCAGAAGATAGTCTGTATCTTCGGCCTGCTGGAAGGCCTCGTCGAAGCCGCCGGTTCGGTCCACGAGGCTTCTCGCGAATATCCCGGCTGACAACTGAATTCCGCGAACTGTCATGCAATTGGCGTCCTCGGCCGGCGCCAGCGTCTTTTCGTCGATGTTGTCGACCAGCGTCATCAGGGAATAAGTCAGTTCAAGCCCGGAATCCTCCCCGAAACAGGCAAGATCCGCCTTGAAGCGACCGGCCGGCGATATGTCGTCGGAGTCGAGGAATGATACAAATTCGGTCTGCGGCAGCAATTGTCGCAGGCCGCTGTTGCGGGCCCTGGTCACGCCGGCATTGGCCTGGCTGAACAGGCGGATGCACGATGTCTCGTCCATCAGCGCGCGCACGACCTCGGCTGACCCATCCGTCGAGCCATCGTCGACGACGATGATATCGAGGTCGGCTGCATCGCGCTGCCTCAGCAATGAGCGCAGCGCCGACCCGACATATCGTTCCCGATTGTAGACCGGCATGATCACGCTCAGCTTCATCAGCCTTCCCGCGTCAGGAGCTTTGCCGTGGTTGCTTCATCTGCCCGGGCCCTATTCCCTGCACGGCGGCTCCATCATCGACCATGTCACATGAAACGCCAACCGGCGGAGTCCCTGAGGTCGAAGATACCCTCGACCATGCGCAGCGACGGGTTCGCCTTGCGCCGGCTCATCGATTTGTGGATGGCGCGCAAATACTCGCGAAGCGGAACGTCCCGCGCCTTGGTCATGTTGCCGGGGTGGCGCCTGTAGTAGGTCGCCACTGTATCCGGCATGACGAACCTCGCGCCGCTTTCGAAGATGCGCAGCAGGTAGTCGGTGTCTTCGGCCTGGCTGAACGCCTCGTCGAAGCCACCCGTTCGATCGACCAGCTTTCGGGTGAATATCCCAGCGCTCAAGGAGAGCCCCCGCACGGTCAGGGACCGGGTGTCGGCAGCCGGCTCCAGCGTCTCATCATCGATGGTGTCGACCAGCTTGATCAGGGAATAGGTCAGGTCGAGACCTGGATCGGCTTCGAATCGGGCAAGGTCTGCCTTGAAACGACCCGCCGGCGAAATATCATCCGAGTCGAGGAACGACACGAACTCGGTCCGCGGCAGCAATTGCCTCAGCCCATGGTTGCGCGCCTTGGCGACCCCCTTGTTGGTCTGCTGGAAAAGGCGGATGCACGGTGCCTCGCTCATCATCGCGCGGACCGCTCTGGCCGATCCGTCGGTCGAACCGTCGTCGATGACGATGATGTCGAGGTCGGCTGCGTCGCGTTGCCTGAGCAGGGATCGCAAAGCAGGGACGACATACTTTTCGCGATTGTAGACCGGCATGATCACGCTGAGTTGCATCGATTGCCCCGCGCCAGAAATTCCGAAATCGTGCCGGCGATCTCCTCGGACCGCGTCCCGAGAGACAGCCGGTAGCATGGCAGAAGGCGTGTCAACTCGCTGAAAAAACGGAAGCCGCTTTCCCGTTCGCCGGGCATCTGAGAAATGCCGGACGGCGCCAAGGCAATCATGGCATCCTTGCGCGATACAGGCATTATCGAGCTTGCCCCACCCCCGCCGATAATTGGCACCAGCAATGCAATAATGTCTAGACGTGCGGGCGTTGTTTGCACCGCGATATTTTCGAGGAGAAACTGGTGCTTCCCCTGCCAGTTCAGCGGCCCCTGGGATTTCAACCGGTGCTGCAGTCCCAACCGCCTGAAACCTTTTGGATCCTGCTTGAGGGTAGCGAACAAAGGATAGGCGCTCACTCCGCCGGCTATGTCCATCAGCACATAGTCGTCGCCGACACTGTTGAGCCCGTTGAGCAATCCGGCGACAACCGTACCTGATTTGCCGGATCCGCCAGCGCCGGCGAGCAGAATGCCCTTGCCATCGATGCCGAGGGTTCCGGCGTGCGCCAGCCGCATGCCGCGCGCCGCATACTCCCAATGCAGGAAGGCTCGCAGCGGAGCCCCTGGTTCCCAGGGCGGAAAGCTGTCGGCGGATCTCATCAGCTGGGCGCCGACGCGACGGTGCGGATCGTAGAATTGCCAGAAATCCAGGTCATGGAAATAGCTGCCGCGCAGCCCCGCATCGGCCAGTCTGGTGGCGAAGGCCTGCGGTGTGAAATGGGCTTGGCCCCACGTCGCGGGATCGGGAATGGTTCCGATGCCCGGATGGGCGACAAAAATGCGGCAGTCGGCGTGCGCGTCGGCGCTGTCCTCAGCCCGAACAAAGGCATGCTTCATAGCATCCGACAGCAGGCCTTGGCCCAGATGCGCCGTCAGCTTCAGTCCCGGCAGTTGGATGGTCTCGGTGACCGGATAGTCACCGGCATTGCGTTCAGTCACCTCGAGTACATGGCGGGCATAATCCGTCAGGTTTTCGAGAGTGACGCGCCGCATGGCCCGGCTATCCCCGCGCCGGCCAGCGAAACGAAGGTGCACGGAGCATGGTGCTCACGACTTCTGCTTGACGGCTGGCCAGCCCAGAGGCTCGTCGACCTCGTGGATCGGGTCTACCACAATGAGATCGGCAAGATCGTCATGCACCTCGACCTTGATGGGTTCGCCGGTTTGGGCGAGAGCGGCGAGAAGCTCGCCGGAGAGGGGCTGCGCCGGCGTGTCGGGCAGGGGTACAATCAACTTGAATTCGAGCAGCTGTGAAAGGAAGCCTTCGAGTTCGGCCACGCCTATCGTTGTGCCGCCGGCCGATTGCCCAACGATGGCTTGGGCTGCAACACCTGACGACAGTGCCTGCCATATCCTGCTGCCTGAATCGGAGAAACCGAAATACTTGCCTGTCGAGAGATCGAGGACGACGGCCTCGCCGTCGAAAGTCTCAAAGACGACATCCTTGCTCGCAACCGCGTAAACGTCGGATTGACGCATTGACACTGAACCCGCTCCGCAGTCTCCGCCTGTCGCTGCCGACAGATGCGATTGCTCTACCCCCTCGACAAGGCCTGTAAACAGTCGGTTCCGCCTTGGCAAGCCGGGGATATCGGCGCGCCGCTGACCATTTTTGGGGATCAGTTCGGTTCTGGCCGGGATCACGCCTCTATTTCAAGTGCCGATAGCGGCTTGGAGCAACAGGCCAATATGAAGCCATCATCGATCTCGTGGTCGAGGATGCCGCCATTATGGCTCATTTCGACGTCGCCCGTGACCTTCTTCACCTTGCAGGTTCCGCACAGGCCGAATTCGCAGGCGGCGGGAATCCTGACCCCGGAGGCGCGAGCGGTCTGCAATACGGTCTGGCCGGCAACACACTCGGCATCGACGTCCGAAAGGGCGAATCGGACCGGTAGCGTGACTTCGACGGGAGACCGGGCCCCACCCTCGTCGGGCGATTCGAAGGGAGCTGGTATTTCCTCGACCGCGGGTGCGGCAAAGCTCTCCTGGTGGTAGTGGTCCATGTCGAAGCCAGAGGCGTCCAGCATACCGCGCACGGCGCGCATGAACGGGTCAGGACCGCAGCAGAAGATCTCACGCTCGCGAAAGTCTGGTGCCAGCAGAGGCAGGCGTATCGCATCGATCCGGCCCATATGCCCGTACCAGCCCTCGCGGCTCGACCGTTCCTCGATCATGAAGCCGAGCGACAGGCCCGGCATATGGCCGCCAAGCAATTCGAGCTCCTTGCGAAAGATGATCTCTTCCGGGCGCCGCGCGCAGTTGACGAAGCCGACATCTGTCCATGGCGCGCAGTCGTTCAGCCAGCGCAGCATCGACATCATCGGCGTCACGCCGGATCCGGCCGAAATGAACAGGTACTTCGCGGCCGGATGGCTGTGCAGCGAGAAATCGCCCGTCGGTCCATAGGCCTTGACATGCGTGCCAGGCTTCAGATGGTCGAACATCCAGCGCGTGCCGATGCTGCCCGCCTGCGCCTTCACCGTCACCGCGATCGAGAATGGCCGGGATGGCGAGGACGACAGCGTGTAGGTGCGCATCAGCGGGCCGTCGACGGTCGGCAATTCCAGCGTCACGAACTGCCCTGGCTTGTAGCGGAACCAGGTCTGGTTGTCGGAGCGGAAAGTGAAGGTCTTCACGTCCGGCGCCTCGTCGCTGACGCCGATCACTTCCAGCACCTGGAGCCTGTCGTTCCAGGGTGTCATCTGGTCGAGATGACGATAGAGGCCAAGGTCAGTCATCGCGTTCATCCCTCAAGTCCTTCTTGCACTGCTCATGTCGTGATCACGGAACCGCTGAGCACTTTTGGGCCACATCAGCTAGGCGACACTGCGCAGCGCCGGACGGCCGCCTTCCGCGAGGCGTGGGCCGATAAAGCGCGCATACCAGTCGACGAACTGGATCACGCCCCCCTCATGCAACTCGGAGTAAGGGCCTGGTTCATAGGCCGGCGACAGGATGCCGAACGCGTTCTCCTCGACGATGCGGCGGTCCTGATCGTTGGTCTCCGTCCACACATGGGTGAGCTCGTCGAGATTGTAATCGACGCCCTCGACCGCATCCTTGTGTACCAGCCACTTCGTCGTCACCGCCGTTTCCGTGGCGCTGATCGGCAGCACGCGGAAGGTAACGGCGTGATCAATGAGGATATGGTTCCAGGTCGTCGGATAGTGGTAGTGCATCAATGTGCCGATGCGGTCGGCCGCGACGCTGTCGGAGAGGTTCTTCTTCACCGCCCGCTTGCCGTTCATCGTGTAGCTGACGGCATCCCGCAGCAGCGGCGCGCGGGTGGCGCGGTACTGCCCTGCCGGATCGATGCGGAACTTGCTCGGCAGGCCCGCCGCTTCGCATTTCGTCCAGTGCGCCAGCATTTCCGGATCGCTGTCGGCGCCCTGCACGCCGGTTACGGTCGGTGCTTCCGGGAAGGTCTTGCACAGTTCCGGATGGTTGCCGGCGCAGTGGTAGCATTCGCGGTTGTTTTCCCAGACCAGCTTCCAGTTGCCCTTCTCGATGATCGTGCTTTCGAAGGCGACCTTCGCTTCGCTCAACCGGTGCGGCAGGAGATAGGGCTCGATCATCGCCCGCATCGGCGCGAAATCGGCGGGTTCCCCGGCCAGGCAGATGAAGATGTAGCCACCGACGCTTTCGCAGGCGACCGGCTTCAGCCCGTACTGGCTCTTGTCGAAACCGTCCGCCATCTGCCGCGCGAAAAGCAATCGGCCATCGAGCTCGTAAGTCCATTGGTGGTAGGGGCAGACAAGCTTTGCCGCCGTGCCTTTCTCGGTGTTGCACACGCGGCTGCCGCGATGGCGGCAGGAATTATGGAAGGCGTTGATCTTGCCCTTCTGGTCGCGGACCAGCACAACCGGATAGTCGCCGATCTGCACGGTGATATAGCTGCCGGGCTTCGGCAGTTCGCAATCGTGACCTATGAACAGCCAGTCGCGATACCAGATCAGCTCCATGTCGAGCTTGAAATAATCCGGGTCGGTATAAAAGGGCTGCTCGAGCGAGAAGCCGTCCCTGCGATTTTGCAGCAGCCTCAGCATGTCGTTGCGCGCGTCCATGTCCTGTCCTCATACTTCGCATCGGCCCGAAATCGGAAAACGCGACGCAATCCAAATCCCGGAGCGTACTTGCGCGACCAACAGGGCGCATGTCGCTCAAAGACTGAACCGGGGGGGAGGAGAGGAGTGACAGGACGCCGGCCGGCAATGCGCCGGTCAACCACCATCCACCTCTTGACCGCCCACCGCGATCAGTCGAGTTCTATATCTCGGGCTGGTTTCCGGGCTCTGGAGTGTCCAACTGGACGGTCGCGACACCTTCCCAGGCCTTGGCCCAGTGGTCTCCCGTTGCGACTTGAACTCCACCACCGTTGCGGGGGCAGCGCCGGGTTTCGACCGGCTTCCCAATTCTCCGCTTCGTTCGTCTCGAAGCGGCACCTGAGATGACATGATCTAATCACGACAGCGTTTGCGACATCGGCATGAAAGCGACATCGCATCCATGTGGCGCGACACGCATCCAAACATTCTCGACCCGCAATCGCAAAGGGATCGCGATGGACAAGTGGTACCCGGATGCGGCCATAGCGGCGGATCAGGCGCTTCGGACCGAGGTTCAACATGGTTAAAAAGCGCTAACAGTATCGAAAAGTGACTATTAGCACTTTCTAAAATCGAACCGAACGGTTCGTTTCTGTTGACACTGCGTGCAAGACGGTGTGAACGCCGGCTCACGAATCCAGTTGGCGACGGGTTCGACGGAACAACCTAAATAGCTGATAATAATGCATAAAATTGGCGGAGTAGAGACGCCTGGTACAATTTCAAGGTGTGGATTCATGGTCCACGCGGAACAACTTCGTGATTGGAAACGGACGGGTGGCTCACCCACATCGGGGCTGTCCGAACGACGCGAATTCCTTCCAAGACACGCCGCTAGACGGACGGAAAAAATATACTGGAGTACCAAAAATGAAAAAGATCATCCTTACTGCCGCCGCCCTTCTGGCGATTTCCGGCAGCGCTTTTGCCGGTAGTGATAACTACGGCTCGAACGGCGCCAACCAGCAGGCAAACACTGTCGACAGCTCGTACACCGCTTCTATCAAGAAGTCGGAACCGGGCGCCAAGCAGCAGCCTGCCACTCAGGGCGCCAACCGCGACCTCTTCGGCAACAACTAAAACTGCCGATCGCGGAGATGGAGCCATGCGCCCCTCCGCTGAACTTTGAAATTCAGGAGTACGAAAAATGAAGAAGATCATTCTCGCCGCCGCCCTTGTCGCGATTTCCGGCAGCGCATTCGCCGCTAGCGACAACTTCCGCGCCAACGGCCCCAACCAGCCGGCGAACGTCAATGTCGACAATGCGCCGACGGCGTCGATCGCAAACAGCAGCTCACCGGTCTACAAGTTGCTGAATTCGGCAAATGACGGGCAGAAGTCGGCCCCTCAGGGCGCCAACCGGGACCTCTTCGGCAACCACTAACAGCCGAAGCTGACAACCAAGAAAGAGCGGCGGGCCCAGCCCGCCGCTCTTTTTCGTGGAAGGTTCCGGCATGCGGTTGCCTGTTTCAGGCCGCCTTCGCTTCCGCCTGGTGAAGGGCGAATGAACGCCCGTCGGGGTCGAAGATATGAAGGTCTTCGGCATTGGCGGTAAGCCGCAGTACAGTACCGCGCTTGACCTCGACATTGCCCGGCAGCTTGGTCACCAGCGGCAGGTCCGGGCGGCCGATATCCACATAGACCAGCTGCACCTCGCCGAGCTGCTCGACATAGTCGACCTTGCCCTCGAAAAGATAATCCGTGCCGGTGGCGATCATGAGATCCTCCGGTCGCACGCCGAAGCCAACCGATGCGCCTTTGGCGGATGCAGGCGTCGTGATCGGCACGGTCGCCTTGCGCCCGCCGACATGGCTGACGACGGTGGGGTTTCCTGTCTGGTCGATCGTGGCCGGCAGGATGTTCATAGCCGGCGAGCCGATGAACTGGGCGACAAACAGATTGCCGGGTCTCTTGTAAAGATCCATTGGCGTGCCGACCTGTTCGATGTGGCCGTCCTTCAGCACCACGATACGATCGGCCAAGGTCATTGCCTCGACCTGGTCGTGGGTGACGTAGATCATCGTCGTGTTCGGCATCGATTCCTTGAGCTTGGCGATCTCGATGCGCGTGGCGACGCGCAATGCCGCGTCGAGGTTGGACAGCGGCTCATCGAACAGGAACACCTTGGGATTGCGCACGATGGCGCGGCCGATGGCGACGCGCTGGCGCTGGCCGCCCGACATCGCCTTGGGCAGGCGGTCGAGATATTTGGTCAGTTGCAGGATCTCGGCTGCCTGGCGCACGCGCCGGTCGATCTCAGCCTTGTTCTCTTTACCGATCTTCATCGAGAACGCCATGTTGTCGTAGACGGTCATGTGCGGATAGAGCGCGTAGGACTGGAACACCATGGCAATGCCCCGCTTCGAGGGCGGCACGTCGTTGACCACTTCGCCGGCTATCTTGAGCTCACCGGAGGTGATTTCCTCAAGCCCTGCGATCGACCGCAGCAAGGTCGACTTGCCGCATCCCGAAGGGCCGACAAAGACGATGAACTCTCCCGACTTTATGTCGAGGTCGATGCCGTGGAGAATATTGAGATTGCCGTATGATTTCTTCACTTGCCTTAGCGTGACATCGGCCATGATTTCCTCCCAGTGAATTCTTCTCGCAAGTCAGTCGATACGCCCGAACCAGGCGCCGTAAGCCCCGAGGCGGATGGAACCGGTCCCCGACTGCCCCGAAAATCCGTGTCCCGGCAAGGGCTGCAGCGAACCGCCGCCAAGATCGACCTCGGCCGGCTTGGCCCCAAGATTGAAAACGCAGGCGATCCGCTCGTTGCCTTCGCGGCGCGTGAACGCAACTGTGTCGCCCTCGCTATCGATGAAATCGATATCGCCCTTGGCGAGCGCCGGGTGCGCGCGGCGGAAGGCAAGGAAGCGCCGGTAATGCTCAAGCAGCGAGCCGTCGTCGCCCTGCTGCACATTGACCGCCTGCGACAGGTGCTTGCCGGGTACGGGCAGCCAGGGCTTTGCCGTCGAGAAGCCGCCGTTTCTGGCTGCGGCGTCCCACACCATCGGTGTGCGGCAACCGTCACGCCCCTTGAATTCCGGCCAGAAGCGGATGCCGTAGGGGTCCTGCAGGTCTTCGAACCGGAGATCGGCCTCGCCGAGCCCCAGTTCCTCGCCCTGATAGATGCAGACCGAGCCGCGCAGGGACATCAGCAGCGCCGATATCACCTTGAGATAGGCGGTCGGATCGGCTTCGCAAGCCGCCCAGCGCGTCGCCGGCCGCATGACGTCATGGTTGGAAAAGGCCCAGCACGACCAGCCGTCGCTGGCAACCTTGCCGAAGGCTTCCAGAACCGAGCGCACCTTGGTGGCGCTGATCTTCTCCGGCGCCAGGAAGTCGAACGAATAGCACATATGCACGCGCTTGCCGCCGGCGGTGTACGCGGCGACCACCTCCAGCCCGCGTTGCGAATCGCCCACCTCGCCGACAGCGGCGGTTGCCGGGTATTCATCAAGAAGGGCGCGGAACCGCTCGAGGAAGCCGAGATTCTCCGGGCGGCTCTTGTCGTAGAGATGGTCCTGATAGTTGTAGGGATTGACCGCCGGCGCGGTCTGGTCGTTGCGCTCTTCCGGCGGCAGCGGCGGGTTGTTTTCAAGGCCCTGGCTATGGAAGTAGAAATTGATGGTGTCGAGGCGGAAGCCGTCGACGCCGCGCTCCAGCCAGAAGCGCGTGACGTCGAGCAACGCGTCCTGGACCTCGCGGTTGTGGAAATTGAGGTCGGGCTGCTCGGCCAGGAAATTGTGCAGGTAATATTGCTGGCGGCTGGTATCCCACTGCCAGGCCGAGCCGCCGAAGATCGACAGCCAGTTGTTGGGCGGCGTGCCGTCCGGCCTTGCATCCGCCCAGACATACCAGTCGGCCTTCGGGTTGTCGCGGCTGGCGCGGCTTTCCTTGAACCACGGGTGGTTGTCGGCGGTGTGTGAAAGCACCTCGTCGATCATCACCTTCAACCCCAGCCGGTGCGCTTCCGCGGTCAGCGCATCGAAGTCGGCCAGCGTGCCGAACATCGGATCGACGTCGCAATAGTCGGTCACGTCGTAGCCGAAATCCTTCATCGGCGACTTGAAGAAAGGCGAGATCCATATCGCGTCCGCGCCCAGCGCCGCGATGTAGGGCAGCCGGGTGATGATGCCCTTCAGGTCGCCGATGCCGTCGCCGTTCGAGTCCTGGTAGCTGCGCGGATAGATCTGGTAGATCACCGCGCCACGCCACCAGTCTCGATCGACCGCGGCGTCGGGCTTCACGGTAACCTTCAAAGCGGATTGCATTGTCTCAACCTCCTTTCACGGAGCCGGCAAGCAGCCCGCGAACAAAATAGCGCTGCAGCGAGAAGAACACGATCAGCGGCACGATGATGGTGATGAACGCCGATGTCGTCAGGATTTCCCAATTGCCGCCGCGCGAACCGAGCAGCGCATTGAGCTTGGCGGTCAGAACGATCTGATCGCCCTCGGTACCGAGGAAAACCATTGCGACCAGCAGATCGTTCCATACCCAAAGGAATTGGAAGATCGCGAAGGAGGCCAGCACGGGGAACGACAGCGGCAGGACGATCTTGACGAAGATCTCGAAATCGCTGGCGCCGTCGATGCGCGCCGATTCCATGATTTCGCGCGGCAGGCCGGCAATGTAGCTGCGCAGCAGGTAGATGGCGAAGGGCAGGCCGAAGCCCGTATGCGCCAGCCAAATGCCGAGATAGGTTTTCGAGGGAACCCCGAAGAAAGTACCGACGCCGTTGTAGAGCTTCAGCAGCGGGATCAACGACATCTGCAGGGGCACGACCAGCAGGCCGATGATAACCGCGATCAGCAGGGCCCGGCCGGGAAAACGCATCCAGGCCAGCGCATAGGCGGCGAAGGCGGCGATCAGGATCGGGATGACGGTCGCCGGAATGGTCACGGTCAGCGAATTCATGAAGGAGCGGCCGATGCCTTCCGAAAAGAGTACCGTCTTGTAATTGTCGGTGGTGAATTTCGGCGGCGCCGACGAGGCGTAATAGACGCGCTGGCCACGGTCGCCTTCGAAGGCCTTGGGCGATTGCATGACGAAACTGCCGTCGGAATTGAGCTGCAAGGTTACGCCATCGCCAACGTCGGCGGTGCTGCCGGCGGGATATTGCGTCGGTGCGGCTGACTTGGTGCCGAAGGCGCTGATGTTGCGCCTGGCGCCGTCGCCGAAGATGTTGCCTTGCAGGACGAACTTGCCGTCCTTCTGGACTTGCGTCGAGGCGGCGGGCAGGCGGCCTGCTTCGGTCTGGCTGGAACTGGAAAACGAGTTCCACCAGCCGGAGGCGATGATCTGGTCCTTGTCGCGCAGCGACGAGACAAGGATGCCGAGTGTCGGGATGGTCCAGATCACCACGAAGACCAGCACGGCAAGGTGGACGCCGATGCGGCTGGCAAAGGAGTTTCCGGTTGCGACGGCCATTTCAGTGCCCTCCCGTCTCTTTGTTCGCCTGGCGGATGTTCCAGATCATGATCGGAATGACCGCGATCATGATGATGATGGCGATGGTCGCGCCACGGCCGAAATCGCCGCCGCCGCGGAACATCCAGTCGAACATCAGATTGGCCAGGACCTGGCTGTTCCATTGCCCATTGGTCATGGTCAGCACGATGTCGAACACCTTGAGCACCAGGATGGTGATGGTGGTCCAGACGACGGCGATGGTCCCCCATATCTGCGGCACCATGATCTTCCAGAAAATCTGGAACGGATTGGCGCCGTCGATGACAGCCGCCTCCAGCGTTTCCTCGGGAATGCCGCGCAGGGCGGACGACAGGATGACCATGGCAAAGCCGGTCTGGATCCAGATCAGGATGATCATCAGGAAGAAATTGTTCCAGAACGGCAGCGATATCCAGACCTGCGGCTGGCCCCCGAAATGCTGGATGATGGCGTTGAGGATGCCGATCTGCACCTGGCCCTCGCCGCGATACTCATAGATGAATTTCCAGATCACGCTGGCGCCGACGAAGGAAATCGCCAGCGGCAGGAAGATGAGGCTCTTGGCGATCGTGCCCCACCAGATCTTGTCGGTGAGCACCGCGATGATCAGGCCGAGGAAGGTGCAGGCCGCGGGCACCACGGCCAGCCAAAGCACATTGTTGAGGATCGAGTTGCGGAAGTCGCGGTCGCCGAACGCCCATTGATAGTTGGCGAGACCGACGAAATTGACGCCGCCGCGATCGAGGAAGGACAATCGCAGCGTCTCGATCACCGGATAGATGAGATAGATGGTCAGGATGATCATCGCCGGGCCGACGAACAACCACGGCCGCACCAGTCCCTGTCGGCGCAGATTGTCGATCGCGGCGGCACCCTCGACGCCCCGCGACGGGAATATGAGGTCGACCAGTCTGTTAGCGCCCCAGAAATAGGCGACGCAGCCGCCGACGCCGATGATGATGACGAATATGGCTGAGAAAATCTGACCCGCCATGGTATCCCTCCCCATGCGCGTGATCAGCCAGGAACAACGACCTTGGCGATGGGATCAGGCGCAGATTCAGTTTTTCGAGAGCGCTGTGGAGGCAATCGGGTTCCCCTTCTTGCGGACAGCGCTTCATGCCGGAAATGGTCTATGCGCTCATCAGGATTGCGAGCGGTGATGCTCGTCGGATCCGGGCCGACGGGTCCGGATCCAGGGCAAAGGGCCGGATGGCCCGCTTACTTGATTGCGTCCCAGGCTTTCTGGATGTCGGCCGCGACATCCTGGGCGGACTTGCCACCGACCAGGTCGACCATGCCGGTCCAGAAGGCGCCTGCGCCGATCTTGCCCGGCATCAGGTCCGAGCCGTCGAAGCGGAAGGTCGTCGCATTCGCCAGGATCTCACCCTGCCGCTTGAGCGCGTCGCTGGCATAGGCATCCTTGTTGACCGCCTTGAAGGGCGTCACGAAGCTGCCCTGGGCCATCCAGAGTTCATGCGCCAACGGCATCTTGAGGAATTCTATGAAGGCGCGCGCCGCCTTTGAATCCTTGGTGATCATGACCAGGGTGCCGGCGCCTTCCACCGGCGTGCCGAGTTCAGGCTTGGAGGCATAGGGCGGGTACAGGAAGAAATCGGCGTCCTGGCCAAGCTTGGTGCCCTCGGGGAAGAAGCTTGGGATGAACGATGCCTGGTGATGCATGTAGCACTTCGGCGGCACCGTGAAGAGCCCCTTCGGACTGTCGCGGAAATCGGTTGCCGCAACCGCCTTGGCGCCGCCGTCGACCATCTTGTCGTCGGTTGCGATCTTGGCGAAGATGTCGATGGCGTTGACGACTGCGGGATCGGTGAACGGGATCTGGTTCGTCACCCACTTGTCATAGACCTCCGGCGCCTGCGTGCGCAGCATGATGTCTTCGACCCAGTCGGTCGCCGGCCAGCCGGTGGCGCCGCCCGAACCGAGGCCGATGCACCATGGCTTGCCGCCGTCGGCGATGATCTTCTGCTCCAGCGTGGCCAACTCTTCCTGGGACTTCGGCACCGTGTAGCCGGCTTCCTTGAAATTGTCCGGCGAGTACCAGATGAGGCCCTTCACGTCGGCCTTGTAGGGCAACGCATAGAAGTCGGACTTTCCATCCTTGCCCTTGTATGTGCCGAGCGCGGCCCAGGACTGGCCGGCGCCATAGTTCTCGGCGACCCATTTTCCCGTCGCGTCGCCGAGCGGCGTCAGCAAGCCCTTGGAGGCCAGGTCCTGGATCAGGCCGGGCTGTGGCAGGACAGCGATGTTGGGCGGGCTGCCGGCCTGCGTATCGATGACGATCTGCTGCTCGTAATTTTCCGACGAGGAGTATTTGATCTCAACGCCGGTGGCTTCCTGGAAATATTCAAGGACGTTGCGCACCAGCGTCTCGTCCTCGCCGCGCCACGGCCCGAAGATCGACAGGGTTTCGCCCTTGAGGTCGACCTTCTTGAGATCGTCATAGTTCGCCCAGTGAAAGCGGGGATCCTCGCCCGGCTTGAATTTCAGTTCGGCCTGCGCCGGAACGCTCAGGGCGAGCGCTGCCACAGCGACGCCAAGCAGAAGCACTTTCTTCATCGGTATTCCTCCCAGTGGTCATCAACACCGGACGGAACCTCCATTCCGCCCGCCGACGTCGCAGGAATGTGACTCAGTCAGAAAGGAACCGCAACCTTTTTGAAGAGAGTCTTCCAAAGCGCTTTGGCTTCTGCGATCTCGCCATTGAATCATGCGAAAGTCAAGAGGAGGGAGGACTAATCGATTTAATTCTGGTTGGAAAGGCACCAAAAAGTGCGATGCAGCATAGTTTTATGGCGGTGCAGCAGCAAATTTTGTTTCAAACCCGCCCAAAGCACGCCTATGGTTGTAGCAGTGTCCCCACGCGGTCACAGCGTGCGGCCTCTCTCGAATTGAAAGCGCTTTGAGGTTTGGAGGCCTCCAGTGAACCTTAAGCAGCTCTCTCATATGTTGGCGCTTTCACAGACCACGGTCAGCCGTGCGCTGAACGGCTATCCCGAGGTCAATGAGGAAACGCGCCGGCGGGTGATGGACGCCGCCAAGCGTCATGGCTATCGCCCCAATCCAAGCGCGCGGCGGCTGGCCACCGGCAAGACCGGCATGATCGGCTATGTGCTGCCGACGGGCGCTTCGGTCGACATCGACCCGCATTTCGTCGAGTTCCTGTCCGGGCTCGGCGACTATGCCCGCTCGCATGAGCTTGACCTCGTGCTATCGCCCGCCGATGCCGACGACCAGGAGACGACCTACCGGCGCATCGTCGCCAACAAGCAGGTCGATGCCGTCTACATCTCATCGCCGCGGCCCGCCGACCGCCGTGTCGCGCTGGTCAACGCGCTCGGCATTCCCTTTATCGTGCATGGCCGCAGCGAAGGCTTCGATTTCGACTATCCCTTTACCGACATCGACAATGAGGGCGCCTTTCATGAGGCGGCCAGGCTTCTCATCCAGCTCGGCCACCGGCGGCTGGCGCTGATCAACGGCGATGACCGGGAGACCTTCGCCATCCATCGCGAGCGCGGCGTGCGCCGGGCCCTGGCGGCGAGCGGATTGGAATTGGGCGAGCGCCACGTCTGCTCTGTCTCGATGACCGAGGAGAACGGCTATCGCGCCACAAGGCGGCTGCTCGAACAGCCGGACGCGCCGACGGCGATCGCCTGCTCCAGCCTGATCATGGCGCTGGGCGTCGTGCGCGCGGTGCGCGACCTCGGCCTCACCATTCCAGGTGACGTGTCACTGATCGCCCATGACGACGTGTTTCCCTGGCTGAAGCCGGAGAACTTCACGGTGCCGCTGTCGACCACGCGCTCATCGATCCGGCTGGCCGGCGCCCGCATTGCCGAAAGGCTGGCGGCGCGGATTTCCGGGCTGGAAGAAGGCGCGCGCGGCGAGGTCTGGCCTGTCGATCTGGTGGTGAGGGGATCGGTTGCCGGCGCGCCCGTGTGATACGCCTACCCGGCCAAGGGCCAACACCTATTCCTTCACGGCCTCGGCCGCTTTAGTGTCGAGCAGGCCGTAGCCGAAATCATTGTCGCGGCCATGCCCGCCGAGATCCCTGGCGGTCGTCGCCAGTGCCTTCTGCACCCAGTCGGCGGTGCGGTCGGGCGCGGTGTGAAGGAGGTTGGCGATGGCGCCGGTCACGATGGCCGCGGCAAACGAGGTGCCGGTGACCACATCCGAGCCCGCGCCGCTCGGCGCCACCATCTCGACGCCGGGCGCGGAGATGAACACATAGGGGCCGCGATTTGCCTGCGGCATCAGCTGGTCCTTGGCATCGGTGGCGGTCACCGCGATGACGCTGTCGAAAGCAGCCGGATAGCCATAGGGCGCCTTCGGCCCGTTGTTGCCGGCTGCCGCGACCAGCACGATGCCCAGCGCCCGGGCGTTCTGGCACGCGGTGCCAAGCAAGTCGTTCTTCGGACCGACGAAGCTCATATTGATGATGCGGACATTCTGGCCCGCCGCCCAGTCCATAGCCGCCAGGATGACGTCCATGGTCGACTTGCCGCCTTCGAAGGCGCGGGCGTGGTAGATCCTGGCGCCCGGCGCCATGCCTTCGAGCGCACCCACGCCGGCGATCAGTCCGTCGACGGACGTGCCATGGTCGCGCGCCTTGATCGGCACATCGGGCATGGCGTCGAACTGCCCGGCAATGACGCCGGACAGTGCCGGATTGGTGTCGTCGATGCCGGTGTCGATGACAGCAATACGCACATTCTCGCCGCTCGCCTGCTTTGGATCGAGCACGATGTGGTCGAAGGCATAGTTGACGATGGTGGCCGCCTGCTGCAGCGAATAGATGTGGTTGGGCTCGCGCCGCTGGGCGCGGCCATCGGCGGCAAGCTGCGCCAGCACGACACCGACCGGACGACCGTCGGGAATGCCGAAGCGCACCAGCGTCGCACCAAGCAACCTCGACTGGCGCTGCGAACGCACCTGGAGACCGAACGTGGTGGCAATCTGCTGCACGGCGGCCGCGTCGCCGGCGACCGTCACCAACACCTCGTCAGGCACGAACGCGCCGGAGACGGCGCGCGACGGCTCGGTCAGGACGGCATCCGTAAGCGGGCCGACAGGCCCGCTCGGCGCAGCGGCCTGCGCGGCAACGGGCTGAGGCGATGGTGCCGCGCCGTTTGCCGGCTCGCTGGGTGGTGTTGCAGCCGCCGGATTCGGGAACAGGTCGACGATCAGGCTCGGAAGAAACACAGCGCCGGGGCGCACCGCGCCGGCGCCAGGCGTGGTACCTGCGTTGTCTTTTCCGCCGGAGCCGCCCTTTGTGTCACCGCCACCCTTGTTGCAGTCGGCGCCCGCCGCGTTCGTGCGGCCGAGACAGTCGATCTGCGTCTGGGTCAGGTTCGGATCGTTGGTTTGCGCGAAGACCGGGCCGGCGGCGATCGACATCGCCGCTGCCACCGAAAATCGAATGACCGCCTTAGCCGCCACTGGCCGGTTTCCTTCCCTTCATCACAGCTTCCGCGAAAGGCTGGGCAGCAATAAGGCCGAGCGCTTTTTCATAGTCGGCCGCTGTCGTGGCCGGGATGCCCAGGCGGAAGACGCCGTCCGCGGTCGGCCCATCCAGGATCTTCAAGCCATTCTGGCCCAGAAAGGCAGTGATGTCGGACATCCTTGCATCCGGCTTGAACCTGGCCAGCGCGAACGGCATTTTCGCCAGGTCGGTTTCCGTGCCGGCGACCTCGAAATCGCCGCCTTTGACACCGGGATGCACAAGCGATTGCACCATGATGACAGCAAGCAGCACCGCGGCGGCGGCCCAGGCGACGCCGACGGGAACCGACATGAAGCGGTTCCAGGCCTGCGCCAGCCAGGACAGGTTTGCCGGCGCGCGCACCGGACCGGCCTCGGCGTCAAGCGCCCGGGCGAAGCGGCTGAGCGCGTCGGCCGGCGGCCGGATCGCTTCATTGGCGGCGGCTGTGCCGGAAAATTCGGCCTCGGCCTCGCCAAGTGCCGCCATCGCGGCGGGGTCGCTGGCCAGCCATTCCTCGACAGCCTCCAGATCCGAGCCTTCCAGCGAGCCGTTCAGATAGAACGGCAGCAGCGTTTCCATCTCGTCGCGGCGCGACATCTTTTCAGCGGCGCTCATGGCCACCCCCTGTCGTAACCGGCGGCCTTCAAGGCTTCGCCGAGTTTCTTGCGGGCGTAGAACATCCTGGTCTTGACCGTGGCAACGGGTATGTGGAGCACCTCGCCGATCTCGCTCACCGATTGCCCGTGATAGTAGGCGAGGTCGATCACCGCACGGTGTTCCTCCGGCAGGGCGTCGACGAAGCGCCGCAAGGCGGCCGCCTTGTCTTCCTTCATGGTGACGACTTCCGGCGTATCCGCGCTGTCGGGCACGGCGGCGGCGGCTTCGTCGTCGATCCAGTCTTCCTTCCGTTTGCGCAGCAGCGACAGCGCCTTGAAACGGGCGATGCCGAGCAGCCATGTCGAGACCTCGGATCGACCCTCGAAACCCGGCGCCTGCCGCCACAGTTCCAGGAACACCTCGTTCGCGATATCGTCAGCCATCATTTCCGATCCCGTCTGGCGCGCCACGAAGCGGTAGACCCGCGCGTGGTGACGCATGAACAGGAGCCGCACGGCGGCCCGGTCGCCCTTCGCGACCCGGTCGACAAGCTCGCGATCGGTTTCCGTCGCGGCGGTCATCGCCGGTCGAGCCGCCTGGCTCCTGCCTGCTCTGTCGCTGATCGGCCCAAAAAGGTTCATCCTCCGCCAAGGAATTCGCGGAGGCTAACCGAAGTATGGGGATGTTGCCAGAGGGTGAGGAGCGTCCCGCCGGAGGCGGGTCAATCGACAACGATTTGTCGATTGAAGTGACGAACGCCCGAAGCCATGGCGCAGGGCCGGGCAGCGCCGCGTTTCTTCCAGAACCGTCATCGGCGCCGCGCGCTGATCCTCGTTCACCCGGCCCTTCGCAAGCTCAGGGCGTTCGAAGCTCGAAAAGCCAAGCAATTGGCTTTCGTCCGCCACGCGGACCGCTTCTCACCCCAAAAACGGCCTCGCCTTCATCGTCGAAGGTATCGCCACTCCGAGCCGGCTCAGCACGGTCGGCGCAAGCTGCAACTGGTCGAGCAGCGCATCCCCCTCCGGTCCCTTGCCGGAGCCGAAATAATACAGCGCGAAATCCTGCATCTCGTCGTCATGGCCGCCATGATGGCCGCGATCGGTCTGGCCGTGGTCGGCGGTCACCATCACTTCATAGCCGGCTTCGATCCAGCCCGGCAGGAAGGCGGCGAGCATGCCGTCCATGGCGTAAACGGCATGGTCCATCTCGTGGCAATCATGGCCGAAACGGTGGCCCATCGAGTCCAGCGTGCAGGTGTGCAGGATGCCGTAGTCGATGCGGTGGCGCCTGGTCAGCATGGTCAACGTCGCGAACAGGTCGACGTCGCTCGGCGTCATCTGGTTGCGGGCGTTGTAGCCGGTCATGGTGTGGAACCGGCCATGCGTGATCGGCCCGCTTGGTTCGTCATATTCCATGTCCTCGACCAGGTCGAACGGGTAGGACCGGAAGAACTCCGACCAGTAGGAATGGGTGACCGCGCCCGTCTTGCCGCCGGCCTTGCTGACTTCCGAGAAGATGTCCGGCTGGCTGACGCGAAAGCGGTTCTCGTTGGAAAGGATGCCGTGCACCTGCGGCGAGACTCCGGTGTGGATAGACGCATAGCAGCAGGCCGAGGTTGACGGCAGCACGGATCGCATCTTCCAGACGCGTGCCTCGCCCGATTGCACCCAGCCTTCGAGATTGCCCATCAGCCGCCGCCAGTTCCTGTAGGGGACGCCGTCGAGGATGATGAGCAGGAGTTTTGATTTGAGCGCCATGGGCTGCTCCATGCGGTTTGTTGAATCAGAACGTCGGCACTCGTCGAGGGCCGACGTCACGGGAGGGCCAAGCAGGGCAATGACCGGTGCCGCGTGGCGGAACCGGTCAAGACGCATGTCGTATCAGGCGTTGAGCCAGCACTCCGAAAGCGCGTAGCCGTCCATCATTTCGCCGATCGGGCTCTTGGAGAAGCCGCCGATCTTGTTGGTCGCTGCCGCATCGATGAACTGGTTGAAGAAGGGCACGATCAGCCCGCCCTCGTCGCGCATCATCACCGCCATGTCGTGATAGATCGCCTTGCGCTTCTCCTGGTCGAGTTCGCCTCGGGCCGCAAACAGCATCTTGTCGAACGCCGGCGACTTGAAGCGCGTGTCGTTCCAATCGGCGCTCGAAACGTAGCCTGTCGAATACATCTGGTCCTGCGTCGCGCGCCCACCCCAGTAGGACAGAGAGAAGGGCTGCTTGTTCCAGACTTCCGACCAGTAGCCGTCGCCCGGCTCGCGCTTGATCTCGATCTTGATGCCGGCCTTGGCCGCGCTCTGCTGATAGAGCTGTGCGGCATCGACGGCGCCGGGGAAGGCGACGTCCGAGGTGCGCAGAACGATCGACCCGCTATGGCCAGACTTCTTGTAGTGGGCGGCGGCCTTGTCCGGATCGAACTTGCGCTGTTCGATGGCCGTGAACAGCGGGTAGGCTTCGTTGATCGGGAAGTCGTTGCCGACCGAGCCGTAGCCGCGAAGGATCTTCTCCAGCAATTCGTCGCGGTCCATGGCCAGCTTCAACGCCATGCGCAGGTCATTGCTGTCGAAGGGCGCCGTATCGCAGAACATGTTGAACGGGTAATAGCCCTTGCCCGAGGCGTTCTCGATGCTGACGCCGGGAATGCGCTTGACCAGATCCACGACCTTCGGCTCGACGCGGTTGATCATGTGAACCTGGCCGCCCTGCAAGGCTGCGAGGCGTGCCGTTGCGTCGTTGATGACCACGATCTCCACCTGGTCGGCATGGCCGGCCTTGTCGCCAAGCCAGTAATTGGCGAAGCGCTCGCCGCCATGGCGCACGCCCGGCTGGTTGACGGTGACCTTGTAGGGGCCGGCGCTGATGCCGGCATTGGGGTTGTCCTTGCCGCCATTGGGCTGGATGACCAGGTGGTAGTCGGCCATCAGATAGGGGAAGTCGGCGTCCGCGTCGCCCAGGGTGATGATGACTTCCTTGCCGCTCGCCTTGACGCCCTTGATGTTCTTGAGGATGCCCAGCGCGCCCGATTTCGACTTCTCGTCTGCGTGGCGTTCGATGGTGGCGGCCACGTCTTCCGCGCCGACCGTCTTGCCATTGTGGAATTCGATGCCGTCACGCACCTTGATGGTCCAGGTCTTGGCGTCCTTGGATGCGCCGATGTCCTCGGCGATCAGGTTGACCAGCTTGTTGTCCGGCGTGAGGCGGACGAGATACTCGCCCCAAAGCTTGTCGAAGCTGAAAGTGACCTGGCTGAGGTTCAGCGCCGGATCGAGGCTGTTGGTCGATTCACCGCCCTGCAGGCCCGCCTTGAGCAGGCCGCCCTTGACCGGCGTCTGCGCGAAGGCCCTTCCGGCCAGTGTCGTCGCCAATGCGGCCGACACGCCGAGAGCGGCGGTGCGGCCGAGAAAGTCGCGGCGTGAAATCCGGCCCTTGCCGGCAAGCTCAGCGAGATAATCGAGTTCGGTCTTCATATCCAAGTCCCCCTTTTACGAACCTAAAAATGCACGGGCGGCGCCCGTTGTCGTCAATCCTGTTTGTCCTGCATTGCAACCGGATGACGGTCGCAGCACTTTGTTACATCCCGGCAGTGAATGGATGATTTCGGTCGGCCTAATTCCCTGCGCTGGCCATGCGGCGTCCCTTGATTGCCTTCTCCAGCCAACCGATCTCCATCTCCGGAACCGAAGACAGCAGCAGGTCGGTATAGGCGTCGAAGGGCGGCGTCAGCACCTTGCTCTTGGAGCCGTAGCGAACCACTTCGCCGCGATACATCACCGCGATCGAATCGGCGATCGACTTCACCGTGGCGAGGTCGTGGGTGATGAACAGGTAGGCGACATTTTCCTCCTGCTGCAGGTCGAGCAGTAGCTTCAATATGCCATGCGCCACCAGCGGATCGAGCGCCGACGTCACCTCGTCGCAGATGATCAGCTTCGGCTTGGCGGCGAGTGAGCGGGCAATGCAGACACGCTGCTTCTGCCCGCCGGAAAGCTCCGCCGGGTAACGATCGATGAAACCCTTGCCCATCTCGATCTTGTCGAGCAGTTCGGCGACGCGGGCATCTCTCTGCCTGCCGCGCATGCCGAAATAGAACTCCAGCGGCCGGCCGATGATGGTGCCGACCGTCTGGCGCGGATTCATCGCCACATCCGCCATCTGGTAGATCATCTGCAACTGGCGCAGATCCTCCTTGGGGCGGTCCGCCAGCCGGTTGGCAAGCGGCCGTCCGTCGAAAGTGACGGTGCCCTGCTCGGGCGGCAACAGTCCGGTGATGGCGCGTGCCAGCGTTGACTTGCCCGAGCCGGATTCGCCCACCACGGCCAGCGTCTGTCCGGGATAGATGTCGACCGAAACGTCCTTCAGCACCTTGATGTGGCTGCGGCCATAGGCTGCCGTGATGTTCTTCACCGACAGGAACGGCGTTGTCCCGGGCCGTTGCTCGGAATGCTCGATCTCATGAACGGAGACCAGGGCATTGGTATATTCCTGGCGCGGTTCCTTGATGATCTGCCTTGTGCCGCCCCATTCGACCAGGCGGCCATGGCGCAGCACCATGATCTCGTCGGCAACCTGGGCGACAACGGCGAGATCGTGGGTGATGTAAAGCGCCGCCACATGCGTATCGCGGATGGCGTCCTTGATCGCCGCCAGCACGTCGATCTGCGTGGTCACGTCGAGGGCGGTGGTCGGTTCGTCGAAGACGATCAGGTCGGGCTCCGAACACAGCGCCATCGCCGTCATCACGCGCTGCAACTGGCCGCCCGAGACCTGGTGCGGAAAGCGCTCGCCGATGGTTTCGGGGTTCGGTAGGCTGAGCTTCTTGAACAGCGCGACCGCGCGTTTCTCGGCTTCGGCCCGTGTCGCCCTGCCATGCAGCAGCGTGGCTTCGACCACCTGGTCCATCAGCCGATGCGCCGGGTTGAAGGCGGCGGCGGCCGATTGCGCGACATAACAGACCTCGTGGCCGCGCAGCTTGCGGAAGCCTTCCTTGCCGCCCTTCAAGATATCGCGGCCGTTCAGGATGACCTCGCCGCCGGTGATGCGCACGCCACCACGGCCGTAGCCCATCGAGGACAGGCCGATCGTCGACTTGCCGGCGCCGGATTCGCCGATCAGGCCGAGCACCTTGCCCTTCTGCAGCGTCAGCGAGACGTCATGGACGAGCACGATGTTCTTCGGCGACTCGCCGGGCGGAAATACGGTCGCCTCGATGCGCAGGTTGCGGATGTCGAGGAGCACGTCGGACTTCGGTTGCCCGGGCTTCGATTGCTTGTCAGCCATCACCCGCGTCCCCCCTTCAGGCTTGTCGTGCGGTTAAGCACCCAGTCGGCGACGAGATTCACCGAAATCGCCAGCAGCGCGATTGCCGCGGCCGGGATCAGCGCCGCGGCGATGCCGAAGACGATGCCATCCTTGTTCTCCTTGACCATGCCGCCCCAGTCCGCGTCCGGCGGCTGGACGCCGAGCCCGAGGAAGGACAGTGTCGACAGGAACAGCACCGCGTAGATGAAGCGCAGGCCGAGCTCCGAGACCAGCGGCGACAGCGCATTGGGAAGAATCTCGCGGAAGATGATCCAGCCGCTGCCTTCGCCGCGCAGCTTGGCCGCCTCGACATAGTCCATGACGTTGATGTCGACGGCGACCGCCCGCGACAGGCGATAGACGCGCGTTGAATCCAGGATACCCATGACCAGGATCAGCGTCACCAGGTTTGTCGGCAGGACGGAGAGCACGACAAGGCCCATGATCAGCGTCGGGATCGACATCAGCAGGTCGACGAGGCGCGACAGGATCGTGTCGAACCAGCCGCCGAACACCGCCGCGGAGAAGCCAAGGATGGCGCCGAGCGAGAAGGACAGCGCGGTGGCCAGCACCGCGATGAACAGGGTGATGCGGGCGCCGTAGATCATGCGTGACAGGAGATCGCGGCCCAGATTGTCGGTGCCCAGCAGATGGGCGGCCGACATCGGCTCCCAGACGTCGCCGACGATCTCGCCATTGCCATGCGGCGCGATCCATGGCGCAAACACCGCCGCGATGACGAACAGCGCCGTCAGCACGATGCCGACGAGCGCGGGAATGGGGATGCGTTTGATATCGAGCATACCCGCCCCCTATTTCGGATGTCTGAGGCGCGGATTGGCGATGATCGCCGCTATGTCCGCGATGATGTTGAGCGAAATGTAGACGGCGGCGAAGATCAGGCCGACGGCCTGCACCACCGGCACGTCGCGCTTGGTGACGTGGTCGACGAGATACTGTCCCATGCCCGGATAGACGAAGATCACCTCGACGACGACGACGCCGACGATCAGATAGGCAAGGTTGAGCATGACGACGTTGATGATCGGCGCGATGGCGTTGGGGAAGGCGTGCTTGCGGATGACGGCGAAGGCCGAAAGCCCCTTGAGTTCCGCCGTTTCGACATAGGCCGACTGCATGACGTTGAGGATGGCGGCGCGCGTCATGCGCATCATGTGGGCGAGCACGACCAAGGTCAGCGCCGTTGCCGGCAATGCGATCGCCTGCATGCGCTCGCCGAACGGCATGCCGTCATAGACGGTCGAGATGCCAGGGAAGATCTGCCATTTCACCGCGAAGAAATAGACGAGCACATAGCCGATGAAGAATTCGGGGAAGGAGGTCGAGGCAAGCGCCAGGCCCGAGATCAGCTTGTCGACCCACCCATTGCGATAGCGCACGGCGATCAGGCCGAGGATGATCGCCAGCGGCACGGCCACGATGGCCGCCCAGAAGGCCAGGAACAGCGTGTTCCACAAGCGTCCCTTGATCGAGGTGGCGATATCCTGGCCGCTCGACATGGCCGTTCCGAGATCGCCGGTGAGCACGCCGCCCAGCCAGTGGAAATAGCGGATGTAGGCCGGTTCGTTGAGTCCGAGCTGCTCGCGCAGATTGGCGAGCGACTCCGGCGTCGCCGATTGTCCGAGGATGGCTTGCGCGACGTCGCCGGGCAGGATCTGTGTTCCGGCGAAGATCAGGACCGATATGGCCAGCAAAAGGAGGATGCCCAGCGCGATGCGCTGGGCAATGAGTTTCAGGATGGGTGACGACATATTTGCAAAGCCGGACTCAGGCCTGCAGCCAGCACTTCGCCAAAGCGTAGCCGTTCATCAGTTCCTGATGCGGATCGTCGACCCAGCCGTCGACCTTGGAGCCGGTAGCGTCGATGAACTGGTTGAACATCGGCAGGATGAGACCACCATCGTCGCGCACCATGACGGCCATGTCATGGTACATCTGCTTGCGCTTGGCTTCGTCGAGCTCGGCGCGCGCCGCCAGCACCATCTTGTCGAAATCGGGACGGATGAAACGCGTGTCGTTCCAGTCGGCCGTCGACAGATAGGCGGTCGAGTACATCTGGTCCTGGGTCGAGCGGCCGCCCCAGTAGGAGGCGCAGAAGGGCTGCTTGTTCCAGACTTCGTTCCAGTAGCCGTCACCGGGCTCGCGCTTGAGCTCGATCTTGATGCCGGCCTTGGCCGCGCTCTGCTGGAAGAGCTGGGAGGCGTCGACGGCGCCCGGGAAAGCGACGTCCGAGGTCCTGAGCAGCACGGTGCCGTCGTGACCCGACTTCTTGTAGTGGAACTTGGCCTTGTCCGGATCGTACTTGCGCTGCTCGATTTCGGTGAACAGCGGATAGGACGCGTTGATCGGGAAGTCGTTGCCGAGCGAGCCGTAGCCGCGCAGCACCTTGGTCAGCATCTCCTCGCGGTCGATCGCCAGCTTCAGTGCCATTCGCAGATCGTTGTTGTCGAACGGCGCCGTGTTGCAATGCATGATGAACACGTAGTGGCCGGGACCGGCGTGATTGCGGATGGTCACGCCCGGCACGCGCTTGATCAGGTCGACGATCTTCGGCTCGACGCGGTTGATCATGTTGACCTGACCGCCCTGCAGGGCCGCCGTACGCGCCGTGGCGTCGTTGATGACGATGACTTCGATCTGGTCGGCATGGCCCATCTTGTCGCCCTGCCAGTAGTTGGCGAAGCGCTCGCCGCCATGGCGCACGCCGGGCTCGTTGGTCTTGACCACATAGGGACCGGCCGAGATGCCGGCATCGGGCTTGTCCTTGCCGCCATTCGGCTGGACGATCAGGTGATAGTCGCTGAGAAGGTAGGGCAGGTCGGCATTGGCCTCCTTCAGCGTCAGCACCACTTCCTTGCCGCTGGCCTTGATGGTCTCGATGCCCTTCATGTAGCCGAGCGCGCCGGATTTCGACTTCTCGTCCGAATGGCGCTCCAGCGTCGCGGCCACGTCATCGGCCGTCACGGTCTTGCCGTTGTGGAATTCGACGCCGTCGCGGATCTTCAGTGTCCAGACCTTGGCGTCCTTGGACGAGCCGATCTCCTCGGCGATGCGGTTCTCCAGCTTGCCGTCCGGCGACAGCTCGACGATCATTTCGCCCCAGCACTTGCCGAAGGCGAAGGGCACCTGCGTCATCATCAGCGCCGGGTCGAGGCTGTTGGTGGATTCACCGCCGACCAGGCCGGCCTTAAGCGTGCCGCCCTTGACCGGGCCGGCCGCGCGCGCCGCACTTGAAAGCAGCGAGTTGGCGAAGGGGGCGGCGATGCCGAGAGCTGCCGCCCGGCCGAGAAAGTCACGACGGCTCAGCTTGCCCATTGCAACGCGCCGGCTAAGGAATTCCAGTTCGTTTGACATTTTGAGTTCCTCACTCTGTTGGTTCGACTCTGCGGTCGATTTTCTTGTTTCTTATGAGGGGAATAATGACCGCAAGGGAAAGCGGCAGGCAAGACCGAATGCGACATGCCGTGGCGTAAATCGCACGTCGCATTTGGACCAATGTTCTGATTGGTCAGACAAGAGCTCGCGGGATTCTCTCTTCGAAATTACGCGCGAAAACCAGTCTTTCGCCCTCGTAGGCCTCGATTCTGGCGCTGACGATAAAGTTTTGCGCGTCGGATCGCATTTCCGCATGGGTTTCCGTGCGCACCGACCATCCATTTCGCGACAGTGTCTGTGTCCAGTGCGTCTTTCCCAATGCTGACAGAGGATCGTCAGGATGGATCGACCACGTCTCGCGGGCGATGCTGCCATTGGCGAGGTCGTGTTCGAGATCGCGGACTTCGCCGAAGTCGTCGGCGATGGAAAGTGTTACGATTCCGGTCTTTTCGTCGCGCTCGACATGGCGCTCGGAATTGGCGGCGCGGATCGTTTCGGTCGCCCAGGGCGTCGCCGCCTCGGGCGCGGGGAATGTGACCTCGTGGCCTTCTGCCAGCGCGCGCAACGGCAACGTCAGGGTTGCGCCAGACAGTTCAAGCTGGACCGGTTCGGGCGACGGCCAGATCATCGGCCAGTAGGCGTTGGAAACGGCGACGCGCAGATGATGGCCGGCCGGCACACGATAGGCGCATTGGTCGAGCACCACGCGCGCCGACACGGTGTGGCCCGGCACAAGCGCTTCAGGGAATTCATGCGAGTTGCGATGCGTGAGGTTGAGCACGCCATAGGAGATCAGTTCCGAGGCGCCGTCGGGATGCACGTCGCACAGCCGGACCGCGATGTTGGCCTGTGGGCGGTCGGATGACACCTGGATCAGGAGCTCCGGCGCGCCGACAATGTCGATCGCCTGGGCAAGCTCAGGCTGGTCGAAACACACCGACAGCGCATCGTCGGGCCGCTGGTCGCCCGGCAGCTCAGGACCAAAGGTGAATGGAAAATACTCGCCGCCGGCCAGGCCGCAGCTTTGCGGCGAGGCGACGATGGCGGGTTTGCCGCTCTTGGGCATCAGCTCGATCGCTTCCGCCCTGATGTTCGGCGAAGGCCATTGCTGTTCGGCCACCCAACGACCCGGCCGTTCCGGGTGCCAGCGCGCGGGGCGCACACTGTCCATCACGTAGGCACGGTAGGCGGGGTCCGCTTCCACGCCGGTCTCCGTGCCCTTCAGCCAGCGGTCCCACCAGCGCAGGGCCTCCTGCAGGAAGCCGATGGCCGGCTGCGGGCCTGCATAATGCGGGTATTTATGAATCCATGGGCCGACGATGCCCTTCACCGGCGCTTCGATGTTGGTGACGAGATTGGAAATCGTGTTGCGATAGCCGTCATGCCAGCCGCCGATCGACAGCACGGCAGCCTTGACGGCCGAGAAATCCTCACGGATCGAGCCGCGCTTCCAGTAGGCGTCGCGGTGCTGATGCTTCAGCCACAGCGGCGCGAGAAAGGACTGGTTCTCCAGCCGCGTCAGCCACAGGTCGCGCCACCGGTTGTCGCCGGCAATCAGCGGGTCCGGCGGCCGGGATGAATAGGACAGCATGGTCGAGGCCCAGCCGAAATTCTCGATAAGCAGGCAGCCGCCCTTGTAGTGGATGTCGTCGGCGTAGCGGTCGACGGTCGAACACAGGCTGATCACCGCCTTCAGCGCCGGCGGCTGCTTGGCCGCCGTCTGCAGGCAGTTGAAGCCGCCCCAGGAAATGCCCATCATGCCGACATTGCCGTTGCACCAGGGTTGCGACGCCGCCCAGGCGATGACGTCACAGGCATCCTGCAATTCCTGCTCGGAATACTCGTCGTCCATCAGCCCTTCGGAATCGCCGTTGCCGCGCATGTCGACGCGGATCGAGGCATAGCCGTGGCCGGCGAAATAGGGATGGGTCAGCTGATCGCGGAAGATCGTGCCGTCACGTTTGCGATAGGGCAGATGCTCAAGGATCACGGGTACCGGGTCGTCGCTGGCATCCTCGGGCATCCACACCCGCGCCGACAGCCGGCAGCCATCGGGCATGACGATGCCCATGTCAGGAAACTCGACGACCTTGCGGGGAAATTGGGTGACGGTTTTCATGGTGGGCATAACGCCCCGCGGCGCGCCAACTTTCAATCGCCATTCGCGACTGGCGCAGCGAAATATGCGACCTGCGCCGGTACCGCTTCACGCCATCAGTTCAGCGGAATGTCGTTTTCGTCCTTGCTCGCCTGATAGGCTTCGGACAGCTCGTCATAGAGTTCGGAAATCCTGCCGATCCGTGCTTCCAGCCGCTTGCGCTCGGCCTCGGGAAGCGCCCGCGCCAGCTTTCGTATGGAGAAACTCTTCCAGTAGGCATTCTCCGCATTGTAGCCGCCGGGGTCGAGGGTGAAGACCTCCTTCAAGATCTTCAGGTCGTGCGGAATGGCGAAGCTGTCGCGCGAATCCTCGTGGCTGAACAGGTAATAGAAATTGTCGAAGCCGGTCCAGGTGATCGCCGACAGGCACAGCGAACAGGGTTCGTGCGTGGCGAGGAATATGGCGTCCCTGGTGTCGACGCGCTCTGCCCTGGGCATTTCGTAGAAACGCTTCAAGCAGTGCACCTCGCCATGCCAGAGCGGATTCTCCATCTCGTTGTTGGTCTCGGCCAGCACCAGCGAATGGTCGTCCTTGCGCAGGATGGCCGCGCCGAACAGCTTGTTGCCGCGTGCGACGCCGTCGGCCGTCTTCGGCACGATGTCGTGCTCGATGACGTCGAGCAGGCGGTCGATCAGCGAAATGTCGGTCATTGTCGGGTCTCCTGCGGCGTGTCGCTCGAAAGTGCCCCCGGTTTTGGGACCGCGACATGCACAAAAATCAAGGTACGTGGATCTCGTAGGCGTGCGAGAAGTGGAATTCTTCGAGGTTGGAGCCATCGCCGCCGCGGTCGACGATCAGGAAATCCTGGGCCTCGCCGAGCGGCGTCAGTACGCCATGCCAGAGATTGCGGGAATAGTTGATGCCCTGTCCGGGCGCGGTGATGAAGGCATGCGGCTCGCCCGGACCCTCCTTCCCGTCGTGGCAGACAACGACCAGGAACGGGCGCGGCGACAGCGGGATGAAGGCCTGGCTGCCCAGGGGATGGCGCTCGACCATGGTCAGCTTCAGCGGCAATTCGTAGGGGGTGCCGCGCACCATCGAGATCAGCACGCGCGCGTTCGGGCCTGCTGCTTCGGCGGTGGCGAGATCGTGGTAGCGCTCGGCCTTGCCGCCATTGATCGGGTAATGATTGTCGCCGCCCATGTCGATCACATCGCCGAATTCGGCGAAGTTTTCGCGGGACAGCGGCCGCGCGATGATGCGGGTCATGGCGCGCGCTTCGCGATGCCCGCGCCACCGAGCTTGGCGTGCCGGTTGACGTCCTTGTAGAGCAAATAGCGGAAATCGCCGGGACCACCGGCATAGCAGGCCTGCGGGCAAAAGGCGCGCAGCCACATGAAGTCGCCCGCCTCGACCTCTACCCAGTCCTGGTTGAGCCTGTAGACGGCCTTGCCTTCGAGCACGTAGAGGCCGTGCTCCATGACATGGGTCTCGGCAAAGGGGATAACCGCGCCGGGCTTCAGCGTCACGATGGTGACGTGCATGTCGTGGCGCATGTCCGCCGGGTCGACGAAGCGTGTCGTTGCCCAGCGCCCCTCGGTGCCGGGCATCGCGCTCGGCTCGATCTGCTGCTCGTTGGTGAAGAACGCTTCCGGCGTGTCGAGGCCGTCCACCGCTTCGTAGGCCTTGCGCACCCAATGGAAGCGGACCGCGTCGCTGCCTTCGTTGCGCACAGTCCAGCCGCTTGCCGGCGGCAGGAAACCAAATCCGCCGGGACGAAGCACATGCTTCTTGCCGGCCAGCGAAACGGCAAGCTCACCCTCGACGACGAAGAGCACGCCTTCGGCGCCGGCATCAGGCTCCGGCCGGTCGCTGCCTCCGCCAGGCAGGACTTCGACGATATACTGCGAAAACGTCTCGGCGAATCCCGACAGCGGCCGCGCGATGATCCAGGCCCTGGTCTTGTCCCAGAAGGGCAGGGGACTGGTAACGATGTCCTGCATCACGCCCTTGGGAATGACGGCGTAGGCCTCGGTGAAGACGGCACGGCCGGTCAGCAACTCGCTTTGGCCTGGATGGCCGCCCTGCGGTGCATAGTAGGTGCGCTCTGTAGTCTTGATCATATCCATGGTCCTGGCCCTCGGAGCAATTCCAGGAAAAGCACGGCTTTCCGTCCGAAACTGCGTGAAAACAAATATCTAGATTGGCAGCATGTCTCTCAGCCGAAGCAGCGCGATGCGCTCGACCTGTCTGCAGGCGGTCGCGAATTCGACGCCGCGGCTGTTGCCGATGCGGGTTTCGAATTCCGCCAGGATCTGCTCCTTGGTCTTGCCCTTGACCGCGATGATGAAGGGGAAGCCGAAGGTGGTGACGTAGGCGGCGTTGAGCTTGGCGAACAGCTCGCGCTCCTTGTCGGTCAGCGCGTCGAGGCCTGCCGAAGCCTGTTCCCGGGTCGATTCCGCCGTCAGGCGCTTGGCCTTTGCCAGCTTGCCGGCCAGGTCGGGATGGGCGTTGAGCACGCCGAGCCGTTCCGCTTCGCTGGCGGCACGGAAGACACGGCAGAGCGCGTTGTGCAGGCCGCCGGCTGTATCATGCGCGGGACCCAGCTCCAGCTCGTAGGCCCGCTCGGCGATCCATGGCGAATGCTCGAACACGCCGCCGAAAGTGTGAACGAAGGTCTCGAATTCCATTTTCGAGGGGCGCAGCGCCGCCGGCTTGTAGGGATGGTTCTCTTGCCAGTGTCTGGCGATATCGATGCGCCGCGCCAGCCAGACCCTGTCGTGCGATTTCACATAGTCGACGAAGCGCTTCAGCGCAGCCACCCGGCCGGGGCGTCCGACGAGGCGGCAATGCAGGCCGATACTCATCATGCGTGGCCGCCCGGCCTTGCCCTCGGCATAGAGCGTGTCGAAACTGTCCTTCAGGTAGGCGAAGAACTGGTCGCCGGAATTGAACCCCTGCGGCGTGGCGAAACGCATGTCGTTGGCGTCGAGCGTATAGGGGATGATAAGCTGGGCGCCGCCCTCATGCTCGAACCAGTATGGCAGCTCGTCGTCGTAGGTGTCCGACACATAGGCGAAGCCGCCTTCCTGCGCCGCAAGCCGCACCGTGTTGACCGATGTGCGGCCAGTATACCAGCCGGTCGGGCGCTCGCCCGTTACTTCATAGTGCAGCTTGATGGCGTCTTCCAGGTCGCGGCGCTCGTCCTCCGCGGCATGGTCGCGGTAGTCGATCCATTTCAGCCCGTGCGACGCGATCTCCCAGCCGGCGTCCTGCATCGCCGTCACCTGGTCGGGCGAACGCGCCAGCGCGGTGGCGACGCCGTAGCAGGTTATCGGTACTTCGGCCTCGGTGAACAGGCGATAGAGTCGCCAGAAGCCGGCGCGGGCGCCATATTCGTAGATCGATTCCATGTTCCAGTGGCGCTGGCCAAGCCAGGGCGCGGCGCCGACGATCTCGGACAGGAAGGCTTCCGATGCCTTGTCGCCATGCAGGACGCAGTTCTCGCCGCCTTCCTCGTAATTGACGACGAACTGCACCGCGACATGCGCTCCGTCGGGCCATTTCGGATCCGGTGGATTGGCTCCGTAGCCGCGCATGTCTCGTTCGTAACGCATGGTCCCTCCTGCCGGACGCTGCCGGGAGTGTGTTCAAGATAGTCGAAAGGGTAGCGTGCGCATTCCCCCGAAATTTTTGAAAGTGTTTTTGCCGCGCTCCGCTCGACCGGGACTTATGCATCGCCTTTAATTGGCGCACAATTCATCAGTAATGTTCGACTGTATCGAGCCAGTTCGTTGGTGCTGGAAATAGGAGGCTGCCAATGGCAGAAACGTCGAAAGCCGATGGCGGGCGCCTGACGACGCATGTCCTCGACACCGCGACCGGCAAGCCGGCGGCGGGGCTGTCGATCGAGCTCTATCGCGTCGAAGGCATCGCGCGCACCCATTTGAAGACTGTTATCACCAACGCCGATGGCCGCTGCGATGCCCCATTGCTGGCCGGCGCGGACTTCCGCACCGGCGAATACGAACTGGTTTTCGCGGCCGGCGACTATTTGCGCCGTCAGGGAACAAAACTGCCTGAACCGGCCTTCCTTGATATCGTACCGATCCGTTTCGGCATGGCCGAGCCCGTGCATTACCATGTGCCGCTGCTCGTCTCGCCCTACGGCTATTCGACCTACAGGGGGAGCTGAGGCATGGCGACGGTCGCGACACGCAACGAGATACGCTTCATCCTCAACGGGCAGGACGTGGTCCTCGCCGACGTTGCACCCGATGCCACCCTGCTCGACTGGCTGCGGCTCAGCCGCACCTTGCGCGGCACCAAGGAGGGCTGCGCCGAGGGCGATTGCGGCGCCTGCACCGTGCTGGTCGGCAAGCTGTCGGCCGGCGGACTGGTCTATGAGAGCGTCAATGCCTGCATCCGCTTCCTCGGCTCGCTCGACGGCACCCATGTGGTGACGGTCGAACATCTGCACGGCGAGCCGGGCAAGCTGCATCCGGTCCAGCAGGCGATGGTCGATTTCCACGGCTCACAATGCGGCTTCTGCACGCCGGGCTTCGTCATGTCGCTCTACGGCCTGTGGATGAAGTCGCCGGAACCGTCGGATGCGGCAATAGAGAAGGCGCTGCAGGGCAATCTCTGCCGCTGCACCGGCTATGAGGCGATCATGCGGGCGGCGCGCGCCATCTCCAGCTACGGCAAGGTTGCCAGGGATCCTCTGGCGGCTGAACGCAAGGCGATCACGGCTCGGCTCGAAGCGATGAACGACGGCCTGCGCGTCGAGGTTGGCACCGACAAGGCGCGGCTGATCGTGCCGGCCGATGTCGATGATTTCGCTGACATCCTCGACCAGGAGCCGGGCGCCACCATCGTTGCCGGCTCTACCGATGTCGGCCTGTGGGTGACCAAGCATATGCGCGACATCTCTCCGGCGGTGTTCATCGGCAATCTCGACGGCCTGTGCCAGATGTCCGAGGACGACGGTGTCATTACCATCGGCGCCGGCGTCACCTACACCGAGGCATTCTCGACGCTCGCCAAACGCATCCCGGCGCTCGGCGCGCTGGTCGATCGCATCGGCGGCGAACAGGTGCGCAACATGGGCACCATCGGCGGCAACATCGCCAACGGCTCGCCGATCGGCGACACGCCACCGCCCTTGATCGCGCTCGGCGCGCGGCTCACCCTGCGCAAGGGCAAGGAGCGGCGCACGATCTTGCTGCAGGACTTCTTCATCGCTTACGGGAAGCAGGACCGACAGGCCGGCGAGTTCGTCGAGGCGGTGCACGTGCCGGTTCCCGCCAAGGGCGCGAAATTCGCCGTCTACAAGGTCACAAAGCGTCGCGACGAGGACATCACGGCCACGCTCGGCGCCTTCCTGCTGACATTGGCGGGGGATGGCACGGTGGCGGATATTCGCATCGCCTATGGCGGCATGGCGGCGACGCCGAAGCGGGCATCGGCTGTCGAGAATGCGTTGCGCGGCAAGCCCTGGACGGAGGACACGGTCGAGGCGGCGATGGCTGAATACGCCGATGATTTTACCCCATTGACCGACATGCGCGCCTCCGCCGAATACCGGGCGCTGGCCGCGCGCAATCTTCTGCTGCGGTTCTTTGCCGAGACCACCGGCACCAAGGAGCCTGTCCAGGTCTCGCGGTATGAGGCTGCATGATGAACAAGCACGCCACGCAAAACCTCAAGGCGATGAAGATCGTCGGCGGCGTCGCCACCGACCAGCGCCATGATTCCGCTCACAAGCATGTCGGCGGCACGGCTGTCTACATCGACGACATGCCAGAACCGGCCGGCACGCTGCATGTCGGCCTCGGCCTGTCGAAGGTCGCGCATGGCACCTTGAAGAGCGTCGACCTTTCAGCCGTGCGTGCGGCTCCCGGCGTGATCGATGTGCTCACTTATGCCGACGTGCCCGGCGAAAACGACGTGTCGCCGAGCAACATGCATGACGATCCGGTGCTGGCGGAAGGCAAGGTGCAGTTCTTCGGCCAGCCGGTCTTCGCTGTCGTCGCCACCACCCGCGAGCACGCGCGACGCGCCGCGCGGCTGGCCAGGATCGAATATGACGAGCTTCCCGCCATCCTCGGCATCTGGGAGCTGGACCCGATCCAGGACAAGCTTGTCACCACGCCGCTGATCTTGCGGCGCGGCGACGCGGCGGCTGCCATCGCCGCGGCGCCGCGTCGGGTGAAAAGCCGGATGAAGCTAGGCGGACAGGACCACTTCTACCTAGAGGGCCAGGTGTCGTTGGCCGTGCCGGGCGAGGACGACGAGGTGACGGTCTATTGCTCGACCCAGGGGCCGAGCGAGACCCAGCACCTCGTTTCCCACGTGCTCGGCGTTCCCAGCCATGCGGTGACCGTGGAAGTCCGCCGCATGGGCGGCGGCTTCGGCGGCAAGGAAACTCAGGCCAACCAGTGCGCGGCCATCGCCGCGATAGCGGCCAAGAAGCACAAACGCGCCGTCAAGGTCAGGCTCGACCGTGACGAGGATATGACCGCCACCGGCAAGCGGCACGACTTCGCCATCGACTATGAGGTCGGCTTCGACGATGAGGGGAATATCCTCGGCGTCGACTACGTGTTCGCCCTCAATGCCGGCTTCTCGGCCGACCTGTCCGGTCCGGTCGGCGACCGCGCGCTGTTCCATTGCGACAACGCCTATTTCTATCCGAATGTCCACGCCAGGTCGGCGCCGCTTTACACCAACACCGTTTCCAACACGGCTTTCCGGGGCTTCGGCGGCCCGCAAGGCATGGTTGGCGCCGAGCGCGTCATCGACGAGGTTGCCTTCGCCGTCGGCAAGGACCCGCTCGAAATCCGCAAGCTGAACTTCTACGACCCGATGGAGGCGATCGGCACGCGCAACGTCACGCCCTATCACCAGAAGGTCGAGGACAACATCATCCAGCGCATCGTCGCCGAGTTGGAGGAAAGCGCCGACTATGCGCGGCGACGCCGCGAGATAGCGGCCTTCAACGCCAACAGCCGCTTCATCAAGCGCGGCCTGGCGCTGACGCCGGTCAAGTTCGGCATCTCCTTCACCAAGACCGAGTCCAACCAGGCCGGCGCGCTGGTGCATGTCTATGCCGACGGCTCCGTGCACATGAACCATGGCGGCACGGAAATGGGCCAGGGCCTGCACCTGAAGGTGGCGCAGGTCGTGGCCGAGGAATTCCAGATCGATCTCGACCGGGTGAAGATTACCGCCACCACCACCGCCAAGGTCCCGAACACGGCGCCGACGGCGGCGTCTTCGGGCGCCGACCTCAACGGTATGGCGGCGCAGAATGCGGCGCGGCAGATCCGCGAGCGGCTCACCGATTTCGCCGCCGAGAAGTATCAGACACCGGTCGATCAGGTGGTGTTCCTGCCCAATCGGGTTCGCGTCGGCAACCAGGAAATCAGCTTCAACGACCTGGTCCGGCAGGCCTTCATCGCGCGCATCCAGCTTTCGGCCGCCGGCTTCTACAAGACGCCGAAAATCCACTGGGACCGCAGCAAGGGCCAGGGCCATGCCTTCTACTATTACGCCTATGGCGCGGCCTGCTCGGAAGTGTCGGTGGATACGCTCACCGGCGAATATGTCGTCGAACGCGCCGACATCCTGCACGATTGCGGGCGCTCGCTGAACCGGGCGATCGACATCGGCCAGGTCGAGGGCGGCTTCATCCAGGGCATGGGCTGGCTGACGACGGAAGAACTCTGGTGGGACGACAAGGGCCGGCTGCGCACGCACGCGCCGTCGACCTACAAGATTCCGCTCGCATCCGACCGTCCGAAGATTTTCAACGTGGCGCTGACAGACTGGTCGCAAGCCTATGAGCCGACCATCCATCGCTCCAAGGCGGTCGGAGAGCCGCCCTTGCCGCACGGCATGTCGGTGCTGCATGCGCTGTCCGATGCGGTAGCCAGTGTTGCCGACAACAAGATCTGCCCGCGCCTCGATGCACCGGCAACGCCCGAACGTGTGCTGATGGCAATCGAGCGACTGAAGAAAGAGGCAAAGGCGGGCGCCTGAAGCAGCAAAACGTGCAATTCGGGCCGGAAAAGCCTATATTTCCCGATTGGGAATGCGAGATATGAACTCGAAGGTGCAAAGTCTGAAAGCCTTTCTCGGCAGCGCTGGCCGGGTCGCCCTGGTCGAGGTGGCCGGCACCAAGGGCTCGACGCCGCGCGAGAAGGGCGCCTTCATGCTCGTCTCGCCAACGGCGATCCTTGGCACGATCGGCGGCGGTCAGCTTGAATACATGGCCATCGACAAGGCACGGCAGATGCTTTTCTCCCCCCTTGAGGGGGAGATGGCCGCGAGGCGGCCAGAGGGGGTCCTCACAGGAGGCACCACAAGGGCGTCGAGCACTGCCGCAACGACCCCACCCGGCGGCTTCGCCGCCACCCGCCCCTCAAGGGGGAGGGGTGCTCGCATCGAAGTCGACGAAGTCTGCGCCACGCTCGACGTGCCGCTCGGGCCTGAGATCGGCCAATGCTGCGGCGGGCGCGTCGAGGTTCTGATCCGACTGGTCGATGCCGCGCTCGAGGCCGAAATGATTCGCACGGCGGAAGCAGAGGAAGCCCATCTGCCGCATGTCTACATCTTCGGTGGCGGCCATGTCGGCCAGGCGCTGGCGTCGACGATCGCGCTGCTTCCCGTGCACGGCGTCGTCATCGAGACGCGCGCCGAGGCGCTGGAAGGCATGCCCGAAACCGTCGAGACGCGGCTGACGGCGATGCCCGAGGCGGAGATCCGAATCGCACCGGCCGGAACCGCCTTTGCTATCCTAACGCACGACCACGCGCTGGATTTCCTGATCGTCGCCGAGGCGTTGAAACGCGACGACGCTGCCTATGTCGGCATGATCGGCTCGAAGACCAAGAAAGCCACGTTCAGGAACTGGTTCCTGAAGTCAGCTGAAGGCAGCGAGGCGGAGTTTGCCCGCCTTGTTTCGCCGATCGGCGGCGATGCCGTCAAGGACAAGCGCCCGCAGGTCATCGCCGCGCTGGCCGCCGCCGAGATCATGACGGCTCTGGTTAGTCACGACACGGCATCAAGCGCCGCGCGACATGACACGCATGAAAAGGCCGTGGCCGGCTGACCTCATCGGATATGTCACAGCTGCTCGTCGATTTCTTCAATTCCCAATTGCTCGGAAAACGCGTTTGCTGTCCAGGCGTTGCAGCGCGAGGCGAAGGCACATGGACGTTTTGAAAATTGCAGCCTTTTCGGATGGGGATGCCGGGGGCAATCCTGCTGGAGTGCTGATCGGCAATGCCCTGCCGGACACAGCCGAAATGCAGGCCATCGCGCAGGAGGTCGGGTTCTCGGAGACCGCCTTTGCCGCACCGGATGGCGACAATTGGCGGGTTCGTTACTTCTCGCCGGAATCCGAAGTTCCATTCTGCGGTCATGCCACGATCGCCCTGGGCGCGGCGCTGGTCCGGCGGTTTGGCGACGGCATTTTCCCGCTGACCCTCAACCAGGCGAGCATCACCGTCGAAGGATTCCGCGATGGCGCGAACGTCGCCGCCGCCCTGCAGTCGCCGCCGACGCGCAGCAAGCCGGCTCCGCCGTCGCTGGTCGCCGAGGCGCTGGCACTGTTCGGCTATGCACCCGGCGATCTCGATCCGGCCATTCCGCCAGCCTTGATCCATGGTGGCGCGGACCACCTTGTGCTGGCCCTCAACACGCGCGAGGCGCTGGCCGCCATGCGCTACGATCTGAAGGCCGGCCAGGCACTGATGCGGCGAGAGGGGCTGGTGACGATCCTGCTCGCCTATGCCGAAACGCCGCGATTGTTCCACACGCGCAATCCATTTGCCTCCGGCGGCGTCTATGAGGATCCGGCCACGGGAGCCTCCACGGCGGCCTTCGCGGGCTATCTGCGCGATATTGGCTGGCCGCATGGCGGCGCCGTCGATATCGTGCAGGGTGAGGACATGGGCATGCGCTCGCGCCTGCATGCCGATATTTCGCAGGAGCCCGGCAGTTCGATCAGGGTCTCGGGCACTGCCCGGATGATGGACGAGGCGTAGGCATCGTCGAATCTCAGGCAGGCCGTTTCAAGCCGAGATGGTCGCGCAACGTGCGGCCTTCATAATCCCTGCGGAACAGGCCACGCCGCTGAAGTTCCGGCACGACCAGCGTGGCGAAGGCATCGAGTTCGCCGGGGAAGTCAGACGGCATGACGTTGAAGCCGTCGGCGGCGCCACCCTCGAACCGCGCCTGCAACTCGTCGGCGACTTGCGCCGCCGTTCCGACGATGCGCCAATGGCCACGCGCCCCGGCGAAGTGGCGGGCAAGCTGGCGGATGGAGAGGCCGTCGCGACGCGATTGCTCGACGACCAGGGCCTGCCGGCTCTTCATCCCTTCGCTCTCCGGCAGTTCGGGCAGTGGCCCATCGATCGGATAGCGTCCGAGATCGGAGATGCTGAGATAGCTGGACAGGAGTGCTACGCCAACATCGTCGGGGATCAGTTCCTGCAACTCGTCATGTTTCTCGCGGGCTTCGGCCTCGGTCTCCGCGACGACCGCTGAGACACCGGGCATGATCTTGATGTCGTCGGGCTCGCGTCCATAGGCAGCCAGTCGACCCTTCAGATCGTCGTAAAAGGCCTTCGCTTCCTCGAATGTCTGCGCCGCGGTGAACACGACATCGGCGCTGCGGGCGGCAAGGTCGCGGCCGACATCCGAGGCACCGGCCTGGACCATCACTGGCGCGCCCTGGGGCGAACGCGGCAGGTCGAGCGGGTCGCGAACCGAAAAGCTCAGGCCGTCATGCCCGGAAGCGAGCGTGCCATGCCAAAGTCCGGTGACCACCTCGGCGAACTCACGCGCCCTCTCATAGCGGTCGGCATGAGGCTTGAGGCCTGTCGAGCCGAAATTGGCGGCTTCGATGGGACTGGCCGAGGTTACCAGGTTCCAGCCGGCCCGGCCGCCGCTAAGATGGTCGAGCGATAGGAAGGTCCGCGCGAGGCCATAGGGCTCGTTGTAGCTCGTCGATGCGGTGGAGACGAGGCCGATACGGCTCGTCTGGACGGCGAGCGCCGACAGCAGGCTGATCGGCTCGAAGCCGATCGAGCGCGACGTCTGGCTGGCTATGTCGACATTGGCTTCGCGCAGGCCGGCGGCATCCTCGCAGAAGATCATGTCGAACTTGGCCGCCTCCGCCATGCGCGCCAGCTGGATGTAGTGGTCGATGTCGATGCCGGCCGTCACATGGGACTTGGGATGGCGCCAGGCGGCGATGTGGTGGCCGGTCGCCCACAGGAAGGCGCCGAGCTTCATCTGGCGGGACGCAGCGGTCATTGGTCACCTCCGCCGTGAAGTCCGAGATGCGAGCGCAGCGTTGTCCCCCGATAGCGCTCCCGAAACAGGCCATGCCGCCGAAGCTCCGGCAGAACCAGATCGACGAACGCGTCGAGTGCCGAAGGCTGCTCTGGCATCAGTATGTTGAAGCCGTCGCAATGTTTGGTCTGGAACCGTTCTGCCAGCCTTTCGGCGATGGCGGCGGGCTTGTCGTCGGCGGCGAGCGCGACGTTCATAAGCACCTTCACGGCATCCAGGTCGCGCCCGCGGGCAACGACGCGACGCTTCAGGTCCTTCGTTGTCTCGACCGGTCCGTAATCCAGCAGGATCACATCGGCGGTGCGGGCGGCGACATCCATGTCGGGCTCCGACAGGCCGGACAGAACCAGCACCGGCGTGTCCTGCGGCGATCGTGCGATGTTCAGCGGTCCCCGCACCGAAAAGAACTCGCCCTTGTGATCGAGCAGGTGCATCCTTTCAGGCATGTGGAAGCGGCCGCCTTTCTTGTCGAACAGCAGGGCGTCCGCATCCCAGCCCTGCCACAGGCCCTGGACGATGCCGATATATTCCTCGGCGCGGCGGCGAAAATCGTCGCCGGAAAATCCGTCCGGCCGGCTGAAATTGGCCGCTTCGCGAGGCGCCTGCTTCATGGTCGCGTTCCAGCCGGAGCGACCATGGCTGATGATGTCGAGCGAGGCGAAACGGCGCGCCAGATTGTAGGGTTGATGAGCAACCGTGGACGCGGCGGCGACAAGGCCGATCCGGCTCGTCACCGTCGCCAGCGCGGCAAGCAAGGTCGTCGCTTCGAAGGGCACCTGCCTCGCAGCTTCTCCGTCGGAAGCTGGCGCAGCATCGGCGATAACAACCATGTCCAGCCCGGCGGCCTCGGCGTTTTGCACAAGCCGCGCCAGGCGATCGAATTCCGGCTCAGCCTCGGGCGATGCATCGGCGGCCCCGGGGAACAGCGAAACGGCAAGATGCATTGTGGCGCCGTTGTCCATCGATGATCCCTGCAAGACGAAATGGAACCGGGACTATGTTCGCCGGTTGCGGGGATGGCAACCGCTGGCGCTGGGCCAACCGCCGGTCACTTGCCGGCCAGCCATTATCGGCCAGCCAGAATGTCGTTGATCAGCCGCTGGCACCGTTCGGCCATGAAGTCGAGGAGCAGCCGCACCTTGGGGTCCTGCAGTTTCTTGTGCGGGTACACGGCGGCGAACTGTACTGGTGTTGGTGGCGTCTTGGTGAGGATGACCTGCAGCCGGTGGTCGCGGATGAACGGTTCGACCTCGAAGCGCGGCTTGTTGATGATGCCGCGCCCCGACAGCGCCCAGCCGGTCAGCACGTCGCCGTCATCGGTGTCATAGGGCCCATGCACTTCGAATTTCTGCGGACCGGTGGGCGTCTGCAGCGTCCAGACATATTCGCGCGCGCCGGAATAGCGCAGCATCAGGCAGTCGTGTTTCCTTCCGATCAGTTCCTGCGGCTCCGTCGGTTCGCCGCGAGCCTCCAGATATTTCGGCGCCGCCACCAGCACGCGTTCGCATTCCATGATGCCGCGCATCCTTAGGCTGGAGTCCTCGATGATGCCGAGCCGGAAGGCAACGTCGATGCCTTCCTTCATGATGTCGACATTGTGGTCGGAGAGCCTCAGCCGCACCTCGATGTCGGGGTACCTGTCGTGGAAATCGGGAATGCCGGAGGCCACCAGCCGGCGGCCGAGGCCAAGCGGCGCCGTCACCTTGATGGTGCCTCGCGGCTGGCCGGAAAGGGCCGAGACGGCGGCTTCCGCCTCGGTGATCGCGTCCAGCACCTGCTTGGCGCCCGAATAGAACACGGTGCCGTGTTCCGTCGGCATCAATTGCCGTGTGGTGCGGTTGAACAGCCGCACGCCAAGGTGCTTCTCCAGTTCCTTGATGCGATTGGAGGCGACGGCCGGCGAAATGCGCATGTCGCGGCCCGCCGCCGACAGATTGCCGAGTTCGACCACACGTACGAAAACGGCGATGTTGTCGAGATAGGCCATGCGGGTTCCGTGGCTTTCAAGCTGCGTCTTGTTGACTCTAGTTCATGCCTCCGAACTTCGGAATCGATTTTCGGAAAGGATCACGAACCAGCCAGAATATTCTCGAACGTCCTTCGCGCGTCCAGGCGGATACGCGGCGCTTTAGTATTTTCCATTTTTTTTTGAAAGTCATCGTACACTTCGCCTCTTTCCGTTTGCGTTCAAGCCCGTAAAGTCATTGGACTGGCAGGGACGACCACAATGATGGATTTCGCGATTTTCTGGGAATGGCTGAGCTTTGCCGTGCGCTGGCTGCACGTCATCACCGGCATCGCCTGGATCGGCTCATCCTTCTATTTCGTCGCGCTTGATCTCGGCCTGCGCCAGCGCCCGGGCATGCCTGTCGGCGCCTTCGGCGAGGAATGGCAGGTGCATGGCGGCGGCTTCTACCACATCCAGAAATACCTGGTGGCACCGGCCGAGATGCCCGAACACCTGACCTGGTTCAAATGGGAATCCTACGCCACATGGCTGTCCGGCTTCGCCATGTTGTGCGTGGTCTACTATGCCGGCGCGGACCTGTTCCTGATCGATCCCAACGTGCTGCCAATGTCGGTGCCGGTGGGCATCCTGCTGTCCATGGCAACGATCGGCGTCGGCTGGGTGGTCTACGATCTCCTGTGCCGCTCGCCGCTTGGCAAAAGCGATACCGGGCTGATGCTGGTGCTCTACTGCGTGCTGGTGTTCATCGCCTGGGGGCTCACGCACCTGTTCACCGGTCGCGCCGCCTTCCTGCATCTGGGCGCCATCACCGCCACGATCATGTCGGCCAATGTCTTCATGGTCATCATTCCCAACCAGAAGATCGTCGTCGCCGACCTGATCGCCGGCCGCAAGCCCGACCCGAAATACGGCAAGATCGCCAAGCAGCGTTCGCTACACAACAACTACCTGACGCTGCCGGTGCTGTTCCTGATGCTGTCGAACCACTATCCGCTGGCCTTCGGCACCCAGTTCAACTGGGTCATCGCCTCGCTGGTGTTCATCATCGGCGTGCTGATCCGGCATTATTTCAACACAGTGCACAAGCGCGCCGGCAACCCGCATTGGACGTGGCTGGGCGCGCTTGTCCTGTTCATCATCATCATCTGGCTGTCGACCGTGCCGAAGGTGCTGACCGGCGAGCCGAAAGCGTCCGCCTCGGCGGAAGTCTATATCGCCTCGGCGCATTTCCCCGCCGTACGCGATACCGTGCTCGGCCGTTGCTCGATGTGCCACGCCCAGGAGCCGGTCTATGAAGGCATCTACCACGCGCCGAAGGGCGTGATGCTCGACACCGACGCCAACATCGCCAATCATGCCCGCGAGATCTATCTGCAGGCTGGCCGCAGCCACGCCATGCCGCCCGCCAACGTCAGCCAGATTACCGACAAGGAGCGGGCGTTGCTGGTGGCATGGTTCGAGGGCGCGGGCAAATAGCCGGGCGGGCGCCTCTTCGCGGGCGAGGCATTTCAAGACAATTGATACGGCGGATTTCATGACCACCACACTCCTGCGCGGCCGCACCCTGTCCTTCCTGCGCTGGCCCGAAACCATCGATGACCATTCGGCCTGGCGCTACGAGGAGGATGGCGGTCTGCTGATCCGCGACGGCCGGATCGTCGCTGCCGGTGCCTATGCCGATGTCGAGAGACACGCGGGCGAGGGCGCGAGAAAGATCGACCACCGGCCGCATCTGCTGCTCCCCGGTTTCATCGATGCCCATGTCCATTTTCCGCAGATGCAGATCATCGCCTCCTATGGCGCCGAACTGCTGGACTGGCTGAACACCTACACCTTCCCGGAAGAAACGAAGTTCGCCAACGCCCAGCATGGCCGCCGCATCTCAAGGCTTTTCCTCGACGAGATCGTGCGCCACGGCACCACGACGGTGGCGGCCTACTGCTCGGTGCACAAGGCCTCCGCCGAAGCCTTCTTCGCGGAATCGCACGACCGTAACATGCTCAACATCGCCGGCAAGGTGATGATGGACCGCAACGCGCCCGATGGCGTGATCGACACGCCGCAATCGGGCTATGACGACACCAAGGCGCTGATCGAGCAATGGCATGGCAAGGGGCGGCAGCACTATGCCATCACGCCGCGCTTCGCCATCACCTCGTCGCCGGAACAGATGGAGATGGCCGGCGCGCTGTGCCGCGAACATCCCGATCTGCACATGCAGACGCATCTGTCGGAAAACCACGCCGAGATCGCTTTCACCCAGCAGCTCTATCCATGGTCGCGCGATTACACCGACGTTTACGAGCACTATGGGCTGCTGGGGAGGAAGAGCCTGTTTGGCCATTGCATCCATCTCTCGGAACGGGAGGCCGATGCGATCTCGCAGAGCGGCTCGGTCGCGGTGTTCTGCCCGACCTCCAACCTGTTCCTTGGTTCCGGCCTGTTCGATTATCAGCGGTTTCGCCGCCGCGAAAAACCGCTCAGGATCGCTGCCGCCACGGATGTCGGCGGCGGCACCAACTATTCGATGCTGCGCACGATGGACGAGGGCTACAAGGTGATCGCGCTGAATGGCGAGAAGCTGAACCCGTTCCAGTCCTTCTGGCAGATGACGCGCGGCAATGCCGAGGCCCTGTCGGTGGCGAACAAGGTCGGCACGCTGGACGAGGGGACCGACGCCGACATCGTCGTGCTCGACGCCCGCGCCACGCCGGCGATGCGTTTGCGCATGGAGACGGTGGGCACGCTGGCGGAGGAACTGTTCCTGCTGCAGACGCTGGGTGACGATCGCGCCGTGCGCGAGGTCTATGTTGCTGGACGGGCAGCCAAGACGGATATGGCGGTCTAGCTTGCCACGGCTCGATTCGTTCATCGCTTGACCCGGCGGCAGCCATCGGCCAAAGCGTGCGGCGAAGCTGACAGGGGAACGACATGGCTGTTGCCGACGACATCGCTCTGATCAAGAAACAGGAAGAGGTTCTTGTCTTCCCGACCTTCGATGAGGCCGTGGCCTTCAGCATCGGTTCGGCCATACGCGACCGCGCCTTGGCCGAGAAACTGCCTGTCATCGTCGACATAAGAACTTTCGACCGGCCGCTGTTCTATGCCGCCATGCCAGGATCGAACGCCTCCAATCCCGACTGGGCGCGGCGCAAGATCAATGTGGTCCGGCGTTTTCTCAGAAGCACCTATCGCCTGGTGCTGGAACAGCAGCGCGCCGACCGCACCTTCAAGGTGGGTGAGGGCCTCGACATATCGGATTATGTCCTGGCCGGCGGCGGCTTTCCGGTCACCGTGAAAGGCGCCGGTGTCATCGGCGTGATCGCGGTGTCAGGCCTGCCGGAGCGCGAGGATCACGGCGTCGTGGTCGATGTGCTCTGCGATCACCTCGGAATCGACAAGCGCGGTCTGGCGCTGGCTCCGGAAGAAAAATGACCGTGCTCGACCCCAAGCTCTTTCTCACCTCCATCTTCAACGCTGCCGTTGCCGCCGCTGATCCGGAGCGCACGATCCGCGATCATTTGCCGGCGAAGCCCAAGGGCCGCACCATCGTCATCGGCGCTGGAAAGGGTTCGGCGCAGATGGCCGCGGCGTTCGAGAAGGTTTGGGACGGCCCGATCGATGGGCTGGTCGTCACCCGCTACGGCTATGGCGCGAAATGCGAGCGCATCGAGATCATCGAGGCCGCGCATCCGGTGCCGGATGCCGCCGGGCTTGAGGCGTCGCGCCGCCTGCTCGCAAAGGTGCAGGGCCTGACGGCGGACGATTTGGTCGTGGCGCTGATTTCCGGCGGCGGCTCGGCACTGCTGCCGTCTCCGGCCGGAAACTTGACCTTGGCCGACGAGGTCGCCGTCAACGAGGCGCTTCTCGCCTCCGGCGCGCCGATCGCGGCGATGAACACCATCCGCAAGCATGTTTCCACCATCAAGGGCGGCCGGCTGGCCGCCGCCGCCTGGCCGGCCAGGGTGGTGTCGCTGGTCGTCTCCGACATTCCCGGCGACAACCCGGCACTGGTCGCTTCCGGGCCGACTGTTCCTGATTCGGGCAGCCGCGAGGATGCGCTGGCTTCGATCGCGGCTTATGGCATGAAGTTGCCGGCGGCGGTGATGGCGCACATCAATTCGCCGGCCGCCGATGCGCCAAGTCCCGATGATCGGCGCTTTTCGCGCAACGAAGTGCATCTGATCGCCTCGGCTGGCGTTTCGCTCGAGGCAGCGGCGGCGGAAGCGAAACGGCAAGGCATCGAGGCCGTCATCCTTTCCGATTCGATCGAGGGCGAAGCGCGCGAGGTCGGCGGCGTCCATGCCGCGATCGCGCGCGAGGTCGTGGCGCGCAACCGGCCATTCTCGAAGCCTGTGCTGATCCTGTCTGGCGGCGAAACAACCGTCACCTTGCGCGCCAAGGGCAAGGGCGGCCGCAACTCGGAATTCCTGCTTGCCTTCGCCATCGGCGTCAACGGCACGCCGGGCATCCACGCACTGGCCGCCGACACCGACGGCATCGACGGTTCCGAAGACAATGCCGGTGCCTTCGCCGATGGCTCGACCGTGTCGCGCATGCGCGCCGCCGGCGTCGATGCCAAGGTGATGCTGGCCGGCAACAATGCCTGGACGGCGTTCAACGCCATCGACGATCTTTTCGTGCCCGGCCCGACCGGCACGAACGTCAACGACCTCAGGGCAATCCTGATCGGCATTTCTGGTTCACACTGACCCGAGATGTTCGTGGAAACGAGCCCAGCCTGAGAGAAATCATTCAATCCGCGAAAACTGGATGGCCTCGGCGGGGACCGCGATGGCAACCTCTTGAATTACGTGGGTCCCTGAGGCAAAGTTCAAAGGCTTGGGTGAGTGTCTCACCCCGCCAACGGACCTCGACGCATGGTTCCCTTCATAAATGAAAGACGTGACGCCACCAATGTGAAAGAGGTGGTTTGTATCGCGATTATAAGTGTTCCGGTCTTTCTTCTCGTTAGAAGATTGGCGGATACCTATGTGTACTCGAAATATTTTACCGGAGATTATGCCATAATAACACAGACCATAGATCCGATTGGTTATTTTGCGGTCTTTGGCCTGATATATTTCATTTACAGCTCCTACGTTTGGCGCATTTTTTCTCACTTCAACATTTTCGATCTTCCGATCATTGATGGCAAATGGGAAGGCACCATAACCGCGGAGCAGCTGCCGCAGCCGATCCCCATGACGATGAACATCCGCCAGACGCTCAACAAGGTCGACATGGAATCGGTATCCAGCGGCAACTTCACCAGCAACGCGGTTTTGATGGCGTATGACCAGGACAGCGCCGGCAAGAGCCGGATCAAATACCTCTACCGTTGCATGAAAGACGGTAAGAACGATCACTATGGAACGGCGGTGCTGACCTTCCTGAATCGCGGCCGCGCCGAAGGGTGGTACTATACGGACGCGAACTCGAAACAGGGTGCGGGTTATTCGTCGAAGGGGACGATTCTGTTGACCCGCAAATGATGTCCTCGGTGCTGGAAGCCGGTATCGTTGCCCGTAACATAGAAATCTCGTTCCTGTTTCCCGAGCCGGCGACGGCCTCGATACATGCGTTTCTCCAGCGGCGTCTCTCGGGCTACCAGTATCGGCGATACGAGATTGCCGACGCCTACGTGGAAATGCCTCGGGAAGAGGCGGGGACGATCCTCATGCGCAGACGCGTCGAGATAGTCGGTCAAGTCCGAACGGCGGTCGGTATCGCGCCTTGCGGCGTGAATAGATATCTCATCATTCCGGACTCGCCAGACCTGGTGGCGGCGGCACGAAAGCCGGTGCTCGACGTCGGAAAGGAACGAGACGATTGGACGTACAGGTGGGGCGCTCGCCTCGACGCGCGTCATTTCGGCTCCTTTATGCGTGCATCCCTCGATATTGGCGAAACCATTGCACTGCCGCCAGGCAAGCCTCGACAGACGTTTCCAGGGTGCAACGTGATCGAGTTCGAATACGCAGGCATGGGAAGACGCGACAGCGGATCCCTCGTCGAAGCATTCCTCGCGTTCTGCAAGGCGTCGTCGATCGAAATCATCGTGCGAACGCGCGGAGTTGCCCACCGACTGGCTATTTTGAACGCCAGCAGCGGCTAGCCGATAAAAGGCGTTAAGGTTTCAGGCGGCCATCAGCCGCTTCACCTCTTTCATATCCCTTAGAAACCGCTCACGCTCCGCGTCCTTCTCCGCAGGCTCCTGAATGCGCAGGATAAAAGACGGATGGATGGTGATGAAAACCCTCAATCCATCCTCACGCTCGATCACCTGGCCGCGCATCTTCGTCACCGGGATCGTCTTGCCCAGCAGGGACAGGGCCGCCGTCGCGCCCAGCGCCACTGCAAGCTCCGGCTTGATCAGAGCGAACTCCCTGTCGATCCACCAGCGGCAGGCCTGAACCTCGCCCGCATTCGGCTTGGAGTGGATGCGGCGCTTGCCGCGTGGCTCGAATTTGAAATGCTTGACCGCGTTGGTGACGTAGACTTTCTGGCGATCGACGCCAGCATCGTCCAGTATGGCATCGAACACCTTGCCTGCCGGGCCGACGAAAGGTTTGCCGGCGAGATCTTCCTGGTCGCCGGGCTGTTCGCCGACGAAGATTACCTTGGCGTTGTCAGGTCCTTCGCCGAACACGGTCTGCGTCGCATCGCGCCACAGCGGGCAGCGGTGGCAACCCTTGGATGCCTCACGCAATTCCGTGATCGTGCTTGCGCCATCGTCGTCCGTCGCCTCGGTCGGCTCATGCTTCGGCCAATGCTTTGCCTGCACCTTGGCGTGGTGCGGCGCTGGCGCCGTCGGCATCCTGGCAATCATGTCCTTGGCGGCCTTGTCCGCTCCTGCGATCAGCTCTGGAATGAGTGAGGCCTCCGGAAGGTTCCGCCAGTATTTCTTCGGCATCTCTTTCTGCATGGCCTTCACCTTGAGCCGCGCCGGATTGAAGATGTTCTCGAAATAGGTGCGCCACAAGGCTTCGGTATCGTCCTGCGCCGGCGCGTCGCCCTTGGCCGCGCCCGGTCCGATCGCGAGCCGCTCGCCGTCCCAGTCGGCGGAGGCATAGGGTGTCAGGATGGTCCAGCGCATGCCGGTGAAGCGCCTGACGAAGAAATCCGCATTGCGCTCGACGATGAAATGATCTGGCTCGAACCAGGCGACATAACGCTCCTCGTCTCCGTCGCCGATCTTCCGGAAGCGCACGAACGCGTGCATCTTGTGGCTGTCGCGGCGCACCGCCTTTTCCATGGTTTCGAGGCGCCTGGTGTCGGGATCCGATGCGATTGCCAGCAACTTGGGTTCGCTTCGCAACCGCCACAGCAGCCGATAGAGAAAAGCGAAACGACCAGGGTCGGAATGGCAGAACGCCGTCTCGGCGCGATCGATGAATTCGCGTGGCACCGCGAGCTGCGCGCCGACAGGTACGGACGGCAGATCAGCTTGATCGGAGCCCGGCGCGACATGCCAGCCGATGTCCTCGGGTCTCACATCGTTCAGCGCCAGCCGCCGCGCGGCATCGCGCCAACCGCTAAAGTCGGTCTCGCTGTCGAGCCGCACTCTGTATCGGGCAAGATTGAGCTCAGCCGGTTGCATGGTCAAAACAGCGACAGTTGTTCGCAAGAGGCCACGATCTTGCCGCGCAGGCCGGCCTTGTCGGTGAGCGCGCCGGGCGACCATCCCTCGGCGATGATGAAGGGCCGAAGCTTGGCGACGGACTGGCAGATCCGCCCGACATCCTCAAGCCGCATCCGCCGGTGGCGGCGGGTCTCCAGGATCTTCGCCACCACCTTGGTGCCGAGCCCGGGCACGCGCAGCAGCGCTTCGCGGTCGGCGCGGTTGATGTCGACGGGAAATTGCCCCCGGTTGCGCAACGCCCAGGCCAGCTTAGGGTCTATGGCGAGATCGAGCATGCCGTCGCTGCTGCCGGCCAGGATCTCCGGCTGCGAAAACCCGTAAAAGCGCATCAGCCAGTCGGCCTGATAAAGCCGATGCTCGCGCATCAGCGGCGGCTTCTGCAAGGGCAGCGACGACGACGAATCCGGGATCGGGCTGAAGGCTGAATAATAGACGCGCCGCAGATGATAGCTGCCATAGAGCCGCGCGCTGGTGTGCAGGATGCCGTCATCGGAGGTCTTGTCGGCACCGACGATCATCTGTGTCGACTGCCCGCCCGGCGCGAAACGTTCACGCTTTTTGGTCCGCAGTGTCGGCTCTGCCTTCTCCTCCATCTTCTGGCGAAGCCTGGCCATCGAAAGGCGGATGGTCTCCGGCTTCTTCTCGGGCGCCAGCTTCTTCACGCCTTCGTCGGTCGGCAGTTCGACATTGATCGACAGCCGATCGGCATAAAGGCCGGCCTTCTCGACCAGCTCAGCCGAACTTTCCGGAATGGTCTTGAGATGGATATAGCCGGAAAATTTCTCTTCCAACCGCAGCCGTCGCGCGACTTCAACCATTTCGCTCATGGTTTCATCGGGCGAGCGGATGACGCCCGAGGACAGGAACAGGCCTTCGATATAATTGCGTCGGTAGAAATCCATGGTCAGCGTCACCACCTCGTCGACGCTGAAGCGGGCGCGGCGCACATTCGATGAAGAGCGGTTGATGCAATAGCTGCAATCGTAGATGCAGAAATTGGTGAGCAGGATTTTCAGCAGCGAAATGCAGCGCCCGTCCGGCGCATAGGAATGGCAGATGCCCATGCCTTCGGTCGAGCCGATGCCCCCCGATTTCAGCGAGTCCTTCTTCGCCGAGCCGGATGAGGCGCAGGAGGCGTCGTATTTGGCCGCGTCGGACAGGATAGCAAGCTTTTCACGGATGGTGAGAACACTCATCCGTTCATGATATGTTCTTAGAACGCTGCGCGCTACCTCATTTGAGGGAAGCGGCGAAAAAAGTGATCGCCGCCTCAAGTCTCCAGACCTCAGACCTCGTGCAGGTAGAGGTGGTAATCCAGTTCGCTGACCGTGCGCGCCACGCGCAGGTACTCGGACTGCTTGATCGCCACGAAGGTGCGATGCAGATCTTCGCCAAGCGCCCCTTTCAGGAAGCTGGACGCCCTCGCGGCCTCGATCGCGGCGCGCCAGTCGACCGGCATGGTCGTGCGCGTGACCGCTGCCTCGTAGCCGTTGCCCGTCGTTTCCGGGCCGGGGTCGAGACCTTCGTCGAGACCTTTGATGATGCCCGCGAGCACGGTGGCCGCGATCAGATAGGGATTGGCGTCGACGCCCGAGGGCCGGTGTTCGATGCGCCGGTTCCTGGCATCGCCCGCCGGCACGCGCAGCGCCACCGAGCGGTTGTTGACGCCCCAGGTGGGCGCCACCGGCGCATAGGATTGCGAGACGAAGCGCCGCCACGAATTGGCGTGCGGCGCGAACACCAGCATCGATTCGGCCATGGTCTGGATGAGCCCGCCGAGCCCCTGGAGCAGCGGCAGCGACCAGCTCTCGCCGCCGGCTTCGGCGAAGACGTTTCGCCCGGCCTTGTCCTGAAGCGAGACGTGGAAATGCATGCCGGAGCCGGCATATTTCTCGATCGGCTTGGCCATGAAGCAGGCGGTGACGCCATGGCGGCGCGCCTGCGCCCGCACCAGCCGCTTCAGCATGACCAGGTCGTCGGCGGCCCGCATCACATCCTTGCGGTAGTTGAGCGTCAGCTCGTACTGGCCCGGCGCATATTCGGAAATCACGGTCTCGGCCGGAATGCCCTGCGCCTTGGCGGCCGCGTAGATGTCGGAGAATAGCGGCTCCATGCCGTGCAGGTGGTCGACGGAATAGACTTCCGTCTTGCCGGAAACGCGGCCGTCGAGCACGGCGCGCGCCGGCTGCACCTTGCCGTCGGCATCGCGCTCGTTGGCGAGGAGAAAGAATTCGAGCTCGAAGGCGCCGGCCGGATAGAGGCCCTTGGCCGCAAGGATTTCGACCTGTCGCGCCAGCGCCAGGCGCGGGTCCGAGGACATCGGCCGGCCATCGAGCATATACATCGCCATCAGCACCTGGCCGCGCGGCGGATTTGTGCCATGGAGCGGCACCAGCGTGCCGGGGATCGGCCAGGCCCTGAGATCGCCGTCGCCGGTCGTCCAGATCAGCCCGGTTTCATGCACATCCTCGCCGGTGATGTCGAGGCCGAGGATCGAGATCGGCATGTGCCGGCCGCCCTGGAAGATGCTCATCAATTCGTGCCGCCGAACGATCTTGCCGCGGCCGACGCCATTGGCGTCGGTCAGCACGATGTCGAAGGCTTCGATCTCCGGATGAGCGTCGAGAAAGGCTTGCGCCTCGGTGGGCGAAGAGCCCGAAGGTGAGGTCATGATGGCACTCTGGTTTTGCTCGCGCGCTTGTCTCATGCCGCAAGCTTTGCCGCAACCGCGCCGAAGGCGGCGATCAGCCGGTCCACCTGGGCGGCTGATGTCGCCGGCGAGATCAGCATCATGTTGTGGAAAGGCGCGATCAGCACGCCGCGATTGACCAGCGCGACATGGATGGCGGCTTCGAGTTCCGGCGCGTGCGCCGTTTCCGCCTCTGCACCATTGCGCAGTGGGCCGGGCGCGCAGATGAACTCGACGCGGGCGCCGACGCGGGCGACATGCCAGGGCAGGCGGTTTCGCTCTATGGCAGCTGAGAGACCGGCATCGAGCCGTTGCGCCAGCTTGTCCATCCGCTCATAGTTTTCTTCAGTCATCACCTCTTCGAGCGTGGCGCGCATCGTCGCGAACTGCAGCGGGTTGGCCGACAATGTGGTTCCCATGCCGGAATAGCCGGGCTCCTTTGTTCGGTTGTAGTCGGCGTAGCGGGTGGCGACGTCGTCGCTCATGCCCCAGACACTGGCGGGCACGCCACCGGCGATCGGCTTGCCCAGCACGAACAGGTCGGGCTCCAGCCCGTATTTGCGTGTGTAGCCGCCCGGGCCGGTCGAGATCGTGTGCGTCTCGTCGATCAGCAGCAAGGTCCCCGCCGCCCGCGTCAGGCGCCGCAAAGCGTCGTGATAACCGCCATCGGCCAGCACCATGCAGGAGTTGGTCAGCACCGGTTCGGCGATGACGCAGGCGACATCCCGATCCTTGAGCGCGGCCTCAAGGGCGGAGACGTCATTGAACTCGATGACTTTCGCCGTACGTGTCAGGTCGCGGAATTCGCCAGCCAGCCCCGGCCTGTTGACCGGCTTGCCATCGACAAGCCGCACCATCGTCTCGTCGACCGAGCCGTGATAGCAGCCGTTGAAGACCAGGATCTTTTCGCGGCCGGTGACGGCGCGGGCCACGCGCAGCGCAAAGCGGTTGGCATCGGTCGCCGTCGTCGCGATCTGCCAGAAGGGCAGTCCGAATTTCTGCTGCAGCAGCGGTCCGATGGCGAGCGCGTCTTCCGAGGGGAGCATATAGGTCAGGCCACGCCCGGCCTGGCGGCGGATGGCCCGCGCCACCGGCGGCGGCGAATGGCCGAACATCGAGCCGGTGTCGCCCAGGCAGAAATCGTCGAGCCGGTTGCCGTCGACATCGGTTATGCTGGCGCCCTTGGCGCTGTCGACCAGGATCGGAAACGGCGTCGGCCAGTCCTTCATCCAATGCATGGGTACCCCGCCGAAGAAACCAGGCAGGCCGTTGCCGACCCTGGCTGCCGATTTCGGCCGCGCCTTGCGGAAGGCAGTCCCTTCGGTTTCGCGCAGGTCGGCGATACGGGCCGCGCTGATGCCGCCGATGGAAACCTTCGAATTGTCGATGCTATGCATGGATACCCCTCTCGTTGGCTCCTTCTAGCCAATAGGCAGCACGAACCGCAATTGGCCGCGCGGCGGCTCTGCGTTGGCTCAGGGCGTCGCTGTTGGAAAGGTCGTCGGAGTCGCCGCCGCCCCTCATCACCGCTGTTGAGGGGATAATCGCGGGCGACAAAATTCCCGCAGCGCCGAGCCTAGCAAAAATCCAGCTCAGGCGGCGATGTCGATGACGCCGCAGTCGCCGGTCGCGCTGCCGAAGGCTATGCGGCGCTCTTCCTTGTCCCACATCATCGAGGTGATCGCGCCCTTGCCCGGCCGGCGCAACAACACTTCCTTGGCATCAGTGAAACGCACCGCCATCACCATGCCGTCGTCGTAGCCGACCGCGACGACGTCCTGGCTCGGATGGCAGGCGACGCAGGTCACCATCGCATTGCCGCGTGTGCCGAGTTCCAGCGGCGCCTTGCCCATCGGGCCGTCCTTGCCCGAGAACGGCCAGACGATCGCCGCCGGCGCGCCGGAGCTGGCCAGCCACTTCCCCTTGACGCTCCACGACAAGCTTTTGACCTTGCCGGGATAGCCGGTCATGCGCATGTGCTTGCCGTCAGCCAGCTTCCAGCCATGCAGCGCGTTTTCCTGCATGGTGGTGACGAGGAAGGCGCCGTCCGGCGAGAAGGTGATGCCGGTATGGGCGCCCGCCCATTCAAGCTCGACAGGCTTGCCCTCTGCGGCAGGGAAATGCAGCGTCGCGCCATTGTAGCGGGCGACACCGAAGCGCATGCCCTTGGGCGAGAAGGCCAATCCTTCGACCGAACGCGGATGAATGAATTCCCGGGTCTTGCCATCAGCAAAACGCACGAAGGCGGTCTTACCCGTGGCATAGGCGATGGCACCCTGCGGTCCGGCGGCGACGCTGGTGATCCATTTCTTGGCCGAGCTTGCCAATTCCGTGGCATCGCCGTCCGCTTTCACGGCAAACACCTTGCCGTCCTCGCCGCCGGTGATCAGCCGGTCATTGGCCGCGTCGTGGAAGGCGGCAAGCAGCCCGTCATTGGCCTGCACGGTCTTGTGGCCATGGTCGAGCCTATGCACCGCGCCGTCAGCCAGCGCGAAATGCGGCACGTCGCCAAGGAAGACGGCGGCGATGCAGTGGCCTTCGAGGTCAAGCGGGGCGACGGTTGGCATGAGAGGCTATTCCATTTGAAGTTGGCGCTGCCCCTCACCCTTACCCTCTCCCCGCAAGGACGGGGAGAGGTGCCGGCAGGCGGATGAGGGGCAGCGCTAATGCTATGAGTTGATTTTGAAATCAAGCCGCCTGGCAGGCCTCGAAGCTCTTCTTCAGGCGCTCCGCATCAAGGTCGCGGCCGATGAAAACCAGCCGGCTCTCGTGCTTCTCGCCATCCTTCCAGGCGCGCTGGTGGTCGCCCTCGATGATCATGTGCACGCCCTGGATGACATAGCGTTCATCATCGCCCTTGAGCGCGATGATGCCCTTGAGCCGCAGGATGTTCGGGCCTTCCATCTGCGTGATCTTCTCGATCCAGGGGAAGAACTTCTTTGAATCCATCTCGCCGCCGCGCAGCGACACCGACTGCACCGTCACGTCATGGATGGCCGAGGGGCGCGCGTGATGATGGTGATCGTGGCCGTCATGATCATGGTGATGATGGTCGTGGCCGCAATCCGGGCCGCATTCGTGATCATGGTCATGATCGTCATGCGCCTCGAGGAAATGCGGGTCATTTTCCAGCGCCCGGGAAAGATCGAAGGCGCCGCGGTCGAGCACTTCCGACAACGCCACGCCGGCGCGCGTGGTGCGATGGATTCTTGCCGCCGGGTTGATGGCGCGGATCGTCGCCTCGACCTTGGCCAGCTCTTCGGGCGTAACCAGATCGGTCTTGTTGAGCACGACGACATCGGCAAAGGCGATCTGGTCCTCGGCTTCCTTGGAATCCTTGAGCCGCAGCGGCAGATGCTTGGCATCGACCAGCGCAACCACGGCGTCGAGCTTGGTCTTTGAGCGCACGTCGTCGTCCATGAAGAAGGTCTGCGCCACCGGCACCGGATCGGCCAGGCCGGTGGTCTCGACGATGATGGCGTCGAAGCGGCCCGGGCGGCGCATCAGCCCTTCGACGACGCGGATCAGGTCGCCACGCACCGTGCAGCAGACGCAGCCATTGTTCATTTCGTAGATTTCCTCGTCGGATTCCACGATCAGGTCGTTGTCGATGCCGATCTCGCCGAATTCGTTGACGATGACCGCATAACGCTTGCCGTGATTCTCCGACAGGATGCGGTTCAGCAGCGTCGTCTTGCCGGCGCCGAGATAGCCGGTAAGAACGGTTACGGGGATCTGCGTCTGTGCGTCGCTCATGGCTTGCCTCGAAAAGATATCGGCCCGGAAACCAGGCCTCGAAACGGGATTGTCGGCTCCATATAGGATGCCGCCGCCCGTTTTGCACGAGTCAAACCGATGGGCCAATCCGCATGGCTTGCGGCTGGAATTGCCGTGGTGGCATTGCCGCAGCATAACAGTGCTGGCCTGAGCTCATGCGGTGGTGGGGCGCCGGCGTGAACGCCGTCGGATGGTCTCGCTCGACCGTCTCCGGGACGGGAAGTCGTTTGTCATCTAACTGAAATAAATATCTGGCATTAGCCACGGCGGACACTCCAATGCTTGCCGGCAAAGCTGTTTTGCGGCGTCGGAATCTTTTTGATCGTCGATTGCCAACCGGCTGGCCGCGGCTATGCTGCTCTGACCGGTGTGGCCGAAGAGGGATGACCATGGCCAAGGCGGACAAGACTGCGACAATGAGCCGGCTGCATTCGGCGGCGCGGCTGGCGCGTACCGCGCTGGCGGCGCGACTGCTGGCGCACGGCTTCTATGCCGGCCAGGACCAGATCATGCTGGCCCTCGACCGCGAGGACGGCCAGACGCCCGGCAATCTCGCCGGCCGGCTCGGCGTGCGTCCGCCGACGATCACCAAGACCATCAACCGGCTTCAGGCCCAGGGTTTCCTGGACAAGCGCGCCTCGGAAGCCGATGCCCGCCAGGCGCATATCTTTCTCACGGACTCCGGCCGCGAGACCATCCGCGCCATCGAGAAGTCGGTCAAGAAGACTGAAAAGCAGGCCCTGAAGGGTCTCGATAAGAAAGAGCAGAAGGCCTTGCTGAAGCTGCTCGCCCGGATCGAGGCCAACTTGCTGAACGAGGAAATGGTGCTCGTCGACGACGACGCCGAGTCCGACGAGTAGGCCTGCTTTTAAAAAGCCGTGCTCTAGGCTGCGATCGCCGCCTGACCATGCACGAGTGACGCCCAGCGCCCCGGCGTGACGCCGAACGCTTTCTTGAATTGCCGGTTGAAATGGCTCTGGTCGCTGAACCCGGCCGCTATCGCGATCTGCGCCAGGGGCTCGCCGATCTCGATCATTCGGCGCGCTTGCTGAAGCCGGCGCATTACCAGGAACCGGTGCGGGCTGGTCGAGAATGCGGCGCGGAAATGCCGCGACAACGCATAGCGGTCGAGCCCGGTGATTGCTTCCAGTTCCTCGGAGCGCACGCTTCGCGCGATATTGTCTTCCAGATAGTCGCGCGCCAGCCGTGCGGCCCGCCATGCCGGTTTCAACAACGGCCTGGCCGGCTGGACGGCATGCCGGGCCAGGCCTTGCATCAGCTGCCCAATGAAATCGGCGACGAACAACTCATCCAGTTCCTTGTCGATGGGACCCAGCGCCGACAGAAGCGTCGAGCAGAAACCTCGATCGGTCACCACGGCGGCGCGCACGAACGGGAGCGATCCGCCGTCGAGGCACTCCAGCATCAGCGAGGGCTCCAGGTAGAGAATCCGGTAATGCAGGCCGTCTTCGGTACCGGCGCCGCCGTCATGCAACTCGTCGGGATGGAGCACGATAACCTGGCCAGGGAGGCTGTGATGTGTCGTGCCGCGATAGCGGAAGCTCTGCACGCCACGCAGCGTCACGCCGATAGCATAGGTGTCGTGGCGGTGCAGATCGAAGGCATTGCCATGGAACCGCGCTTCGATGCGCTCCATGCCGGCAGCGCCTGGAGCTGTGATGATGCGATTTTCCCCGGGCGCCTCGCACAAACGTCCAAGACCCTGGAATGCTTCTTTGTCTATTTCGAGCGACATCGCTTCCTAGCCTCGGAATGGGGCGCAACCTCGAAATGGCAAATGTCTCATGTTCGATACGAAATTTGCAATCGTGCTGCACGACGATCTTCCGGTCTGGCAAAAACTCAATGTCACCGCGTTCCTGACCAGCGGCATCGTAGCACAGTTCCCGGACATCATCGGTGAGCCCTATCGTGATCGCTCCGGCAATCTCTACAATCCGCTGTCGATCCAGCCGGTCATCGTGCTGTCCGCCGATCGCCAGACGCTGAGGACAATCCACCGGCGTGTGCTGGAGCGCGGCGTCACAAGCTCGCTCTATGTCGAGGAGATGTTCTCGACCGGACACGATCTGGCGAACCGCGCCGTCTTCGAGCAATTCGCGCCCGATGACGCCAAGGTCGTCGGCATCGCGCTCCGCGCCGAGAAGAAGCTGGTCGACAAGATCACCAAGGGCGCCCGCATGGATCCCTGACAATATTGTGGGAGCGAGGACACAGGGACAGGCCAGTCGAGGCAGCTTCCTGTGCACCAGCCGCTTTGGGCTTGCCGGCAACCGACAATTCCCGCAAAGGTGGGATATCCCGCCTTGCTCCCGATCCGGCCCGCAGTTGAGTGCTCCCCAAAGACAAGTTGAAAGCGCAACGCCCCCGGTGGCGATCCTTTGCATGCTTGCCACCTATGTCTTCTTCACATTCCTCGACACCTCAAGCAAATACCTGGTCCTTGCCGGCGTTTCCGCGCTGATCGTCGCCTGGGTTCGCTTCGCCGTGCATGTCGTGCTGGTCGGCACGCTGCTGCGCGGCTGGCGCAATCCCCGGCGCTTTCGCCCCGCCAACCTGCCGGCGCATGTCCTGCGCGGTCTGTTCCTGTTCGGCTCGACGATGTTCAACATTCTGGCGCTGCGCACCCTGCAACTGGCCGAGACCACGTCGATCTACTTCTTCGGCCCCATGGTGATCACGGCACTTGCCGGTCCGCTGCTCGGCGAGTGGGCGGGCTGGCGGCGCTGGCTGGCGATCCTGGCGGGTTTTGCCGGTGTCCTCATCATCACGCGGCCGGGCATCGGTGTCTTCGGCATCGGCCATCTCTTTGCCCTGGGCTCGATGATGTCGAACTGCTTCTACGTCATCATGACGCGCCGCATGTCGGCGACCGAGACGTCGGAAAGCCTGATCCTGTTCTCGGCGCTGGCGCCCGCCGTCCTGCTGCTGCCGATGCTGCCGTTCTCGTTTTCGCTGCCGCATGATGGCTGGCACTGGTTCATTCTGCTCATGCTCGGCGTCTTCGGCGGCATCGGTCACTGGTTGCTCGTGCAGGCCTACCGGCGCGCCACGACCACCGCTCTCGCGCCCTATCCCTATTCGCAGATGGTGTGGATGATCATCTCCGGCTGGCTCATCTTCAACCAGTTCCCCGACCGCTGGACGCTGATCGGCGCCGCCGTCATCGTCGCCAGCGGCCTCTATATCGTCCATCGCGAGCATCGGCTGCGCCTGCGCAACCTCGCGGCCTCGGATGTCGAAGCCGAAGCGCTGGCAAAAAAACTTTGATTTGCCCGGGAACGATGGCATAAGGCCGGCTTTAAACTGTTTAAATCGATTGGGAGTCGAAGCCGCTGGCACAGAAGATCAAGCTTTCGACGATCGCGGATGCGCTTGGCGTGTCGACGGCCACGGTTTCGCTGGCACTGCGCGACAGCCCGCTGGTCGCCGGCGCCACGCGCGACCGCATCAAGGAGCATGCCCGCGCCATCGGCTATATCTACAATCGCCGCGCCGCCAGCCTGCGCACCTCGCGCTCGGGCATTGTCGGTGTCGTCGTGCACGACATCATGAACCCGTTCTTCGCCGAAATCCTGCGCTCGATCGAAAGCGAACTCGACCGCAGCCGCCAGACCTTCATCCTGTCCAACCACTACGACCAGCTGGAAAAACAGCGCACCTTCATCGATACTTTGCTGCAGCTTGGCGCCGATGGCGTCATCATGTCGCCGGCCATCGGCACGCCGGCTTCCGATATCGTGATGGCCGAGGAGAACGGCCTGCCGGCGGTGCTGATCGCGCGCACCGTCGAGGGCGCGGACGTACCCGTGTTTCGCGGCGACGATTCCTACGGCACCGGGCTTGCCACCAACCACCTGATCTCGCTCGGCCACAAGCGCATCGCCATGATCGGCGGCACCGACCAGACGTCGACCGGCCGCGACCGCTACCAGGGCTATGTCAACGCCATGGAAGCCGCCGGGCTGGAGGTCAGGCCGTCCTGGCGCATTGCCGGCCCGCGCACCAAGCAGGCGGGCTTCGAGGCCGCCGGCCAGTTCCTGGCGCTGAAGGACAGGCCGACCGCGGCCTGCTGCTGGAATGATCTCGTCGCCATCGGCCTGATGAACGGCATTGCCCGCGCGGGGCTGGTGCCTGGCATCGACATTTCGGTCACCGGCTATGACGATCTCGAGGAAGCCGCCATCGCCACCCCGGCCTTGACCACCGTGTGGAACGGCCAGCGTGAGGTCGGCCGCCGCGCCGCCAGCGCCTTGCTCGACAAGCTCAATGGGCAGACGGTGCGCCCGTCGCAGGAACTCATCAAGCCGGAACTGCATGTCCGCCAGTCGACCGGCAAGCCGGTGGAGCGTGCATGAGCGAGCCTGGACAGAAGCTTCCCGTCACCATTCTGGTGCCCAATAACTTCCACGACCATGCGGTCGACCGCATCGAGCGGACATTCAGCCTCGTCAGGATCGAGCGGGCCGACCCGGCGCTGGTGACCGACGATATGCGAAGCAAGGTGCGCGGCATTGCTTCATTCGCCGGCATCAGCGCTGCCTTCATGGATGCGCTGCCCAATCTCGAGATCATCGCCAGCTTCGGCGTCGGCTATGGTTCAATCGATGCCCGCCATGCGGCGGAGCATGGCATCATGGTCACCAACACGCCCGATGTTTTGACCGAGGAGGTCGCCGACACCGCGATCGGTCTTTTGATCAATACGATCCGAGACCTGCCGCGCGCCGAAACCTGGCTGCGCGATGGCAATTGGGCTCGCAATGGCGATTATCCGTTGAGCCGGCTGACCCTGCGTGGTCGCAAGGCCGGTATTTTCGGCATGGGCCGCATCGGCCTGGCCATCGCCCGGCGGCTGGAGGCCTTTGGCCTGACAATCGCCTATCACAACCGGCGCCGCGTTGAAGGTCTGTCCTACGAATACCATGAGACCTTGAAAGGCCTCGCCGAAGCGGTCGACACATTGATCTCGGTGGCGCCGGGTGGCGCGTCCACGGCAAAGGCTGTCAACGTGGAGATCCTATCTGCGCTCGGGCCGGACGGTGTGTTCGTCAACATCGGTCGCGGCAGCACCGTGGATGAAGAAGCCCTTGCGGCCGCTCTCGCCAACGGCACCATCGCCGCCGCGGGGCTCGATGTCTTCGCCAATGAACCGAACGTACCCAAGGCGCTGCTGGCTGCGCCGAACGCCACGCTGCTGCCGCATGTCGGCTCGGCCTCGGAGCATACCCGCCGCGCCATGGCGGATCTGTGTGTTGACAATCTTGTCTCCTGGTTTGCAGAGCATAAGCCGCTTACGCCGGTGCCCGAGACTGTGGATGTGAAGGTCACGGCCTGACTGCACAGACGTGACCAATATGCAACGTCAGTTTGGAAAATCGATCGCCGCCATACCGTCACCTTGATTTGCAACCGAAGCAAGATACTCTGCCGGCATTCAACTGGCAGGGGTGCTGCGTGAAATCAATTCTTCTTGCATCGACAATGCTTGTCGCCGCTTCTGGCGGTGCTTTCGCTGCTGACGCGGTCGTAGCGGCTCCCGCGGCCTACGAATGGAGCGGCTTCTACGTCGGCGCGCAGCTTGGATATGGCTGGGGCGACGTCGATAGTCACGATGCCCAGATAGGCAGCGGCGATTCCGATTGGGCCGATTCTTGGAAATCCAACGGAGTGCTGGGTGGTATTCACCTCGGCTACAATCACGCCATCGATTCGTTTGTTCTCGGCGTCGAAGGCGATATCGAGGCCTCTGGGGCGAGCGGTTCTGTGGATTCGGAGTATGCCGGCAACATCAAAACCAAGATAGACGTTCAGGGCTCGCTGAGGGCGCGCCTTGGCTATGTGATGGGGCCGACCCTTCTCTACGCCACGGGCGGTCTGGCCGTCGCTCACTTCCGCACCAACTATGACGGTGATGGGGTAACAGACAGTTCGTCCAACACGAAGGCTGGTTGGACGGTGGGCGCCGGTGTCGAATATGCCTTCACTCAGAACTGGACGACCCGCATCGAATACCGCTACAGCGATTTCGGCACGTTTACCGACAATCCGGCGACCGACAGTCAGTATCTGTATCCGACCGACGTGAAGACTCAGACTGTCCGCGTCGGCGTTAGCTACAAGTTTTGATAGGCAATCGCGGCAGCCGGTCTAAGGGGTAGGGTCGCGACCAGCCATCTCCTCTGGTGTTTGCGGCAGTCTTCGAAGTCGGAAGGCGAGGGCTGCTTGCCATATTTATTAACGCCGGCTTAACGCTTTGAAATCATTCTGTATCCCTCGCTTGCGTATGTCACGCGCACGGAGAAGCCAGGATGAGGATACTTCCTGCATTGATTGCCCTGGCGAGCCTGTTCGCCGGCTTCCAGTTGTTTCGCGGCGTTGGCGATCAAAACTCTAAGGTTTCGGACGGTAATGCTCCGTCATCCGGCAATTACCGGCTGGCCGCCAATGGCGAAGAGGCGACATGCGCGGTCAAACGCGGCGCCGAGGTTGCGAGTGGCCTGTCGCTGCTGACGGTCGCTTCGGACTGCCGGCTGGTTTTTCCAGGAATAGAGCGTGCGAAATTCTGGCGCGACCAGGACGACGGTACCGTTGCCTTTAGCGCCAACGGTGTCGATCCGATCGTCACCTTCGGCGTGGCCGATGGTGACGGTTACGAATCCTACGTACCGACGGCGCCGCTGCTGTCGCTGGCCGCAATCGACGAATAGTCTGACCGATTACTCCGCCGCGGCGCGCGCGCCGGATTTCGCGGCGGCGTGCAGGCGGACCGCATCGCCGAAGGCGCGAAAAATCTTGGCCGAGACGTTGTCCGACTTGACCCAGTATTCGGGATGCCACTGGACGCCGACGGCGAAGGCGCGCGCATCCTTGACGGACACCGCCTCGACGGTTCCGTCGGTGGCGACAGCCTCCAGCTGCAGCTTCGGGCCAAGCCTGTCGACGGCCTGGCGGTGCACCGAATTGACCATGATTTCGCCTTCGCCGAAGACGCCGGCGAGGCAGCTCCCGGGCTTGATCGTGACCTTCTGGCGAATGCCGAAGCGCTCGTCCTGGCTGTCGCTGACCGGCGCGCGGTGATCGAGCGAGCCTTCGCGCTCCTGGATCTCGGTGGCCAGCGTGCCGCCCAGCGCCACGTTCATCTCCTGGATGCCACGGCAGATGGCGAGCAACGGCACGCCGCGCTCCACGGCCTTGCGGATCAGCGGCAGCGTTGTCGAGTCGCGCGCCGGATCATAGGGGCCGTTGGCCTCGCTGGCGTCGCCGCCATAGAGTGATGGATGCACATTGGATTTCGAACCGGTGACCATGACGCCGTCGACGGACGACAACAGCTCGTCGAAATCGAGCCTGTCGCCGAAGGATGGCACCAGAAGCGGAAAGACGCCAGCGCCGGCGATCGCGGCTTCCAGATATTGCTGAGGGGCGGCATGCCAGGTGTAATTGTCGAACTGACGGACGTCGGTCGATATGGCGACGAGCGGCTGGTGCATTTTGGATACGGTTTCCATTCAGTGGCGAAGGCTTATTCGCTATAAAATAGGCGATCCCAAGGCGCTTTTCCATGACAAGTTTTGGGATGACGGATGGGCCAGCGGGTCGTTGTCCGGGCAGTCTGCATCGCAGCATCCCCGACCGGTCGAAAGGTTTTCTCCCCGCGTTAGACTATGGTTGCATGCCTGGCGTCCACGCATTGCAATTCCGCGAACCACGGTCGGCAAATAACGCCGCTGTACTGGACTCGACTTATTGCCTGTGTATTGTTTCCGCCAAGCCGATACGGGGGTATCGAGGATTTCCCGAACGTCGGTCTGTTGATCCAAAAGGGAGGAACTTCATGGATCGTCGTTCATTCATGCGCAAGGCCGGGGCAACCGGTGCGGGAGCCGCGGCCCTTGCCGCAACACTCGCCGCGCCCGCCATCGCCCAGTCCAATCCCAAGGTGACGTGGCGCCTTGCGTCATCCTTTCCGAAATCGCTGGACACGATCTATGGCGGCGCCGAGGTCTTTTCAAAAATGCTTTCGGAAGCGACCGACGGCAATTTCCAGGTCCAGGTCTTCGCGGCCGGTGAACTGGTGCCCGGCCTGCAGGCCGCCGATGCAACGACCGCCGGCACGGTCGAGGCCTCCCATACCGTGGCATATTACTACTGGGGCAAGGACCCGACCTGGGCACTGGGTGCGGCGGTGCCATTTTCACTGAACGCGCGCGGCATGAATGCCTGGCACTACCACGGCGGCGGCATCGACCTGTTCAATGAATTTTTGGCCACGCAGGGCCTTTTCGGCCTGCCTGGCGGCAATACCGGCGTACAGATGGGCGGCTGGTTCCGCAAGGAGATCAACACGGTCGCCGACCTATCAGGCCTCAAGATGCGCATCGGAGGATTTGCCGGCAAGGTAATTGAACGGCTCGGTGTCGTGCCGCAGCAGATCGCCGGCGGCGATATCTACCCGGCCTTGGAGAAAGGCACGATCGACGCCGCCGAATGGGTCGGCCCCTATGACGACGAGAAGCTCGGCTTCTACAAGGTCGCGCCCTACTATTACTATCCCGGCTGGTGGGAGGGCGGGCCGACGGTTCATCTGCTGTTCAACAAGGCCAAATACGAAGCGCTCTCGCCGGCCTACAAGTCGCTGGTTCGCACGGCGGCCCAGGCGGCCGACGCCGGCATGCTGCAGAAGTACGACTATGTGAACCCGCCGGCGGTGAAGCGGCTGGTGGCCGGCGGCGCGAAATTGCGGCCGTTCAGCCAGGACATCATGGCCGCCTGCTTCGAAAAGGCCAACGAGGTCTATGCCGAGATGGAAGCGTCCAACGCGCCCTTCAAGAAGATCTGGGAATCGATCAAGGGCTTCCGCAAGGAGCACTATCTGTGGGCGCAGGTGGCCGAATACAATTACGACACCTTCATGATGGTGCAGCAGCGCAAGGGCAAGCTTTAGGGCAATTCCAAGAAAAGTGCGAAGCGGTTTTCCGTCCGGAATTGCGTTAAATTAAAGAGATAGAGTGTTTTGCCGTTTCCGTGAAACGGTGAAACGCTCTAGACTTGTCTGAAGACACCTCGTGCTTGCGTCGGCTAATGGTTGAAGTCCGCGCCGCCCCTCAACCGCCTGCCGGCACCTTCTGCCCGTATAGTGACGGCGAGAAGGGAGCCGCCCCACCCTTGGCGCGTCTTCCTACAAACGTTCGTAATTGGCGAAACCGGCAATGAGGGCGTCCTTCTCCCCGTCACTCCGGGGAGAAGTGTCCGGCAGGGCGATGAGGGGCAACGCGAACGCCTGAAAAATGGTTCAGCCTCGGTTGGGCACCACCAGCACCTTGACTTCACCGGGCGCCGGCGGATTGGCGATCACCGCCGGCGCTTCCTCGAGCGTCACCTGCCTGGAAATCAGCCGGTCGATCTCGATGGCGCCGGACGCGATGAGCTCGGCGGCCCGCCGGTGGGTGAAGGGATTGAGGAAGGACCCGAGTATCTTCAGCTCGCGGAAGAGCAGGTCGAACGGTTCGATCTCCACTTTCATGCCCTGCGGCATCACGCCGACGATCACCACCGTGCCGCCGGGTCGTGCCAGCCGCAATGACTGCTCGACGGTTTCCTTCACGCCGGCGCATTCGAGCACCACGTCGACGCCACCCGGCGCCAGTCCGGATGGCCCGGTCATCTCATCGAAAAAGTCGGCGGCGTTGGGATCGACCGTCGCTGTCGCGCCGAGTTCCTCGGCCAGCGCGCGCCGCGAAGCCTGGCGTGTCGACAGGATGATGGTTTTGGCCCCCGCAAGTCTAGCCAGTTGCACCGTGAGCAGCCCGATCACGCCGCCGCCGAGCACGACGACCGAGGAGCCGGGCCTGATGCCGGCTAGGTCGACGCCATGCAGGCAGCAGCCGAGCGGCTCGCAGAAGGCGCCATGCGTTGGCTTCAGGTCAGCTGGCAGCAGGAAGGCCTGTTTCTGCGGCAGCACGACATATTCGGCAAAGCCACCGTCGCGATGAATGCCGATGGCTTGCAGGTTGCCGCACAGATTGGCCCTTCCGGCATGACAATGCGGGCAACGGCCGCAGGCGATGTTGGGATCGCCGGTGACGCGGTCGCCGATTGCAAAGCCGGAGACCGCGGGTCCGATGGCCTCGACGATGCCGGAGAATTCATGGCCGAGGGTGACCGGCGGCCTGCATGGAAATTCACCGTGGAAGAGATGCCGGTCGGTGCCACAGACCCCGCAGGCTTCGATCCGGACCAGGAGATCCTCCGGCCCGGCAAGCGGCTTGCCGACGTTGCGCGTGGCGATGCTGCCCACCACCTCAAGGCGTACCGCTTTCATGGCTGTCGCTCCTCGGCGCGTGGCCCCTGAATCAAATGCTACAGCGTGCGTTGCGCCTCTGGAAGAACGCTCGGTATTACCGCGTTAGTTGAAACTTGGTGGCTGGGACAGATCGGTTGACGGCGCCTCCGGTTTGGCCGGTGGTGTCTCGCCGAAACTAGGCGGCTGCGACAAGTCCGGCGCTGCCGGTGTGGCTCCGTCATTGGCGGGCGCCGGGCTGCCATTGGCCGGCGGCGCCCCAGCCGGTGACAGGCCAAGTCCCGGCACTTCGGGGACCTGATAGTCGATCCCGCCTGGGTCGACCGTGGTACCCTTGTAGTGCATCACCATCCCCGGGAAGGCGATGGTCAGCCCGATCATGATCACCTGGATGCCCACGAAGGGCACCGCGCCCCAATAGATCTGGCCGGTGGTGATCGGCTGGATGGTCTTGCCGGTGAGGCGATCGAGATAGGGTACGCGGGCGGCGACCGAGCGCAGGTAGAACAGCGCGAAGCCGAAGGGCGGATGCATGAAACTGGTCTGCATGTTGACGCCCAGGAGAACGCCGAACCAGATCAGGTCGATGCCGAGCTTTTCGGCCGCGGGCGCCAGCAGCGGCACGATGATGAACGCCAACTCGAAGAAATCGAGGAAGAAGGCCAGGAAGAAGATGAGGATGTTGACACCGATCAGGAAGCCGATTTCGCCGCCAGGCAGCGAGGTGAGCAGGTGCTCGACCCATATCTGTCCGTTGACGCCGTAGAATGTCAGCGAGAAGACCCGGGCGCCGATCAGGATGAACAGCACGAAGGACGAAAGCCGTGTCGTCGAGGCCAGCGCCTGCTTGACCACATCGAGCGACAACCGGCCCTTCATCGCCGCCATCACCATCGCTCCAACCGCGCCCATGGCGCCGCCTTCGGTCGGTGTGGCGATGCCGAGGAAGATGGTGCCGAGCACCAGGAAGATCAGCGCCAGCGGCGGGATCAGCACGATGACGACCTGCTGCGCCAGCCGCGACATCAGGTTGAGGTTCAGGCGCCTGTCGGCGATCGCGAGAAAATAGATGAGAATCACGCCGACGGTTCCACCTAGGATATCGGCGCTGTCGCCATGCGCCGGCGCCAGATAGCGATAGGCGGCGTAGGAAACGATGATGGCCGCCGCCAGCGCCACCAGCAGCGACAGTACGCCATGTCCCAGCGTACGCGCTTCCAGCGGCAACGCCGGCATCGATTTTGGCCGGATGATCGACATGATCAGGATGTAAAGCGCGTAGAGGCCGGTCAGCACCAGGCCCGGTATCAGCGCACCCGCGTACATGTCGCCGACGGAGCGGCCGAGCTGGTCGGCCAGCACGATCAGCACCAGCGATGGCGGGATGATCTGGGCCAGCGTGCCAGAGGCGGCGATGACGCCGGACGCCAGCCTGCGGTCATAGCCATAGCGCAGCATGATCGGCAGCGAGATCAGCCCCATGGCGATGACCGAAGCGGCCACCACGCCGGTGGTCGCCGCGAGCAGCGCGCCGACGAAGATCACCGCATAGGCGAGGCCGCCGCGAATGGGGCCGAACAGCTGGCCGATCGTATCGAGCAGGTCCTCCGCCATGCCGGACCGTTCGAGCACGATGCCCATGAAGGTGAAGAAAGGGATGGCCAGCAGCGTGTCGTTGGACATCACCCGGCTGCCGTAGAAATTGTCCGGGAGCGCGTAGAGCAGCGGCCAGTCGAGATTGATCGCCCCGCCTGAATACGGCGTCAGCAGAACGCCGATGAAGAAGAACATCAGGCCATTGGCGGCAAGCGAGAAGGCGACGGGGTAGCCGATCAGCATGAACAGGATCAGCGAGATGAACATGATCGGCGCCATGTTCTGCGCGATGAATTCCATCATGGGCGGGCCTCTTCGGCGAGCGCCTTGGCTTCGAGTTCGGCCTGCTCATGCGCGGAAATGAACGGATTGGGATCGTCCATCAGACCGCGCATGATGGCGATCTTCTTGATGATCTCGGAGATGCCCTGGAGTGCCAGCAGGAAGAACCCGACCAGCAGGATCGCCTTGGCCGGCCAGACGATCAATCCACCGGCGTTTGTCGACATCTCGCCGCTGCGCAACGACAGGGACACGTAGGGGACGAAATAGAACACCATCAGCGTCACGAACGGCATCAGGAAGAAGAGGTGGCCGAGAAGGTCGATCCAGTGCTGCACGCGCCTGGGAAACATGCCGTGGACGATGTCGATTCGGATATGCTCGTTCTGCTTGAGCGTGTAGGCGGCGGCGAGCATGAAGGCGGCGCCGAACAGGTACCATTGCAACTCCAGCCACGCATTCGACGACATGTCGAACACCTTGCGGATGATGGCATTGCCGGCGCTGACCAGGATCGCCAGCAGGATCAGCCAGGAAACGCATTTGCCGATGAATTCGTTCAAACGGTCAATGGCCCTGGATAGAGCGAGCAGCCCTGCCATGCGTTTCTCCCCCTATGGCAAGGCGCGCCGATCCTCTCCTCCGAAGCGCCTTGGTGGCCCAACGGTATGCCGTGCGTGGTCAGGCGGGTCAACACGCGACGCGACACCGTCATGCCGGGATGTGACGGCAAGCCGCACGGGATCCGAAAAACGCAATCGTCTTTGGGGTAAGGGATGCTCAGGCCACCTTGCCCTGGTCGCGGCCGGCGCCGATCAGCACCAGCATGGCGACGAGGAACAGGTACATCCAGGCATCGCGCCATTCGAGCGGGAAATAGCCGGCCCAGAGCGATTCGGCCATGCCGAAGGCGGCCGCGCCCAATGCCGCCCGCGAGGGCGACATGTATCCGCCGACCGCCGTCACGAACAGGATCTTCAGCCCGTAGACCAGGCCGGAACCGAAGCTGACATTGCCATAGTAGAGGCCGGCCAATATGCCGGCCAGCGCAGCGCAGAATCCGCTGTAGAGAACCGCGCTTCGGAAGGTCGCGCGCACGTCGACGCCGCACATGGCCGCGCCCCAGGGGTCGTCGGATACGGCGCGCCAGCGTCGGCCGAAGCTTGACCGGGCGAACGCCCATGTGGCGAGGACGATGGCTGCCAGCACCACGGCGCAGTCGAGCAACTGGATGAGCGTCAGCGTCGCTTTGAAGCCAGCGCCTTCGGCGAACACGACGGGTTCGGCCAGCATCGGCGGCAGCCAGAGATCATGGGTGTCGGCGGCGATGCGGCTTGCCTCCGACAGGACCAGCAATATGCCCAGCGTCGTGACCACGATGGCGTTGGGCGTCCGGTCGGCGAGCGTCTCGAACACGTTGCGCGACAGCACGTGACTGATCAGCGCGGAATAGAGGAATGCGGTGACAATGCCGAGCACGATCGAGGCCAGCAGAGTCAGCCATAGCACCTGATAGCCGAAGGCAACGGCAAGGATCATGGTCTGGCCGCAGAAGGCAAAGAGCGCCCCATAGGCAAGGTTCGTGCGATGCAGGAGGCCGTTGGTCAGCACGTAACCGAAGGCGAGCAGCGCATAAAGCGCGCCGGAATGCAGCCCGTTCAGAACCTGCTGGAAAAAATACAGCATGCACAATCCTGGGAGCAGGGCGCCGCAAGGTACGCAGCGATTTGGGGCGACATGCTCAGACGAAGGCAGCGAGGGCTGCGCTCAAAGGAAGATTTGCATTGTCGAATCTAACTTGTCAAATGCGATTTATCGGTTAGATTTTACCCATGACGGTATCCTGGACCCCGCACCGCTTCACAGGTGGCCTGCTGGCGCTCGACACGGCCAACACGGTCGTGCTGCGAGGCGATCCGCAAAAGACCTTCGATCGTTTCGACGATCCGCGGGAGATCGCCCGTTTCGCCGATGCCGCGAGCGGCTTTCGCGCGGCCGAACTTGGTGGCAGGCGGCTTGAAGCGCCGTCGCCGCAAGCGATCGCGCCGGTCGTGGTCTCGATCCGTGAAACGACCGACCGGTTGTTTCGCGGCGCGGTTTCGAAGGGTGCGGTCGCCACCGGTGACCTGCCCGGATTCCTGCGAGCCTGCGCCGAGGGCTTGGCTGGCAGCCAGACCGAAATCGGCGCGCCCGGGAGGCCGTTTGGCGATCCGGCGAAGCCGATCGCCTTCGAGGCGGCGCTGGCTGTTTCCGCCCTGTCGCTTCTGCGTGACGACACCATCGCGAGGCTGAGGATCTGTCCCAACTGCACCTGGCTGTTCGTCGACAGGAGCCGCAACTCCAGCCGCCTGTGGTGTGACATGGCGGTGTGCGGCAACCGCCAGAAAGCCAGCCGTCACTATCGCCGCCGCCGCACGGCTGCCAACGAGGTCAGCGATGGCTAGACGTCTTTCGAGCTCGATTCTCGCCGGTATCGCGGTGGCCGCCGCCCTCGCCCTCGGCGCATGTCGCGATACGGGCAAGGAGGGTGAAGGCAAGCTTTTCGAGATTTCCGGAAAGATATTCGTTTTCAACTACCGTCTTGCGCGGGCAACCTATGTTGTAACCCTCAGGCCCCTGCAGCCGATGGGCGAGGGGCAAGTGGTCGTTGCCAGCTTCCAGAACCCGGCTGGCGGCGCGCCGCTCGTGGTCGAGCAGAAGGTCTGGCCAAAGCTCAACAAGGTGTCGCTGGAAAGCCCCGCGCTGACCTGCGTCGTCAAGGACAAGCCCTATGCGATCGCGCTTAGCATCAGAGGCCCCGATGGCGCTGTTCTCCAGACGATCGACACAACGCTGATGTCGACGGAGGACCAGTCGGTCCTGCCGGATCGGCCGCTGGTCATCGACCAGCTCTACACCGCCAATCCTGAGCTTGCCGGCCATCCCGACGGCAAGCTGCCGGGCGAACCCAAGCCCGATTGCTCGCAGGGCATGTAGTGCGGCCCCAAAAGTGCGCGGAGGTTTTGGACAACGACCTGCATAAACAGAGGCGCTGTCCCCTCCACCCACACCGCACAGAAATTTTCGTTCGTCACGATGACATCGATTGAACGATCTCGTACCTAGGCAAACGCGCTTTCGGTCTGTTCATTGCGCGTTATCTGGCACCTGCGATTTTGTTTGACCTGCCCGGCAAGGGGATAAACACTGCGCCATTCGACCCCGACGTTGGCTGCCTGACCCAGTGCGGCCTCCGCAGAGGAAATACCTGATGACGCTGCACGACGTCGCGCTCGACGACAAGTTCGACCTGGGGAAGGAGCGCATCTTCCTTTCCGGAGCGCAGGCGGTCATCCGCATGCTCTTGATGCAGCGCGAGCGTGACCGCCGGGCCGGCCTGAACACGGCGGGCTTCGTCTCCGGCTATCGCGGCTCGCCGCTCGGTGGCCTCGACCTGCAGCTCTGGAAAGCCAAGAAGCAGCTTGCCCAGGCCGATATCGTCTTCCAGCCCGGCCTCAACGAGGAACTCGCGGCCACGGCCTGCTGGGGTTCGCAGCAGGCCGAACTGATGGGCGAAGGCACGCATGACGGTGTCTTCTCGGTCTGGTACGGCAAGGGGCCGGGCGTCGACCGCTCCGGCGACGTGTTCCGTCACGCCAACCTTGCCGGCTCGTCGAAACATGGCGGTGTGCTGGCCCTGATGGGCGACGACCACATGGCCGAATCCTCGACCAATGCGCATGCCACGGAATTCCTGTTCGTCGACACGATGGTGCCGATCCTCAACCCGGCGGGAGTCCAGGAGATCATCGACTACGGGCTCTACGGCTTTGCCATGTCGCGCTTCGCCGGCACCTGGGCGGCGATCAAATGCGTCAAGGACAACATCGAATCGACGGCCTCGGTCGACGCCTCCCTGGAGAGGCTGAACATTGTCGTTCCCGAGTTCGACATGCCGCCCGGCGGGCTCAACATCCGCAACGAGATCGACATGCTCGGCCAGGAAGAGCGGTTGCATGAATACAAGCGCGCCGCCGCTTCAGCCTTCATCCATGCCAACGGCCTGAACAGAACCGTCTATTCGGGCGGCCGCGACCCGAAGCTTGGCATCATCACCATCGGCAAGAGCTATCTCGACGTCCGCCAGGCGCTGGACGATATCGGCGTCGATGAGGCGGCGGCCAACCGCATCGGGATCCGGCTGTTCAAGGTCGGCTGCCCGTGGCCGCTCGACCTGCAGCATATCGCCGACTTCGCGCGCGGCCTCGACACCATCGTCGTGGTCGAGGAGAAGCGCTCGCTGATCGAGGTGCAGTTGCGCGAAAGCCTCTACGGCACCGCGACGCAGCCGGTCATCGTCGGCAAGAAGGACGAACGCGGCGACTGGCTGTTTCCGGCCAAGGGCGCGCTTGACCCCAACGAGATCGCCATAGCGCTTGGCGACAGGATCGTGCGTACCATCGGTCCGTCGGAAGAGATTTCGGCGCGGGTGGCAAAGCTGCGCCAGTTCCAGGCGATGCTTGCCGACACCGCCGACATCGGCTCGCGCACACCGTTCTTCTGTTCCGGCTGCCCGCACAATTCCTCGACCAAGGTGCCGGACGGCTCGATCGCCGCCGCCGGCATAGGCTGCCACTTCATGGCGCTGTGGATGGACCGCAACACCGTCGGCTTCACCGCCATGGGTGGTGAGGGCGCGCAATGGGTGGGGCAGGCGCCGTTTTCGAAGCGCGAGCACATCTTCCAGAACCTGGGCGACGGCACCTACAACCACTCCGGCACGCTGGCGATCCGTTTCGCGCTGTCGACCGACGCCAACATCACCTACAAGATCCTCTACAACGATGCCGTCGCCATGACCGGTGGCCAGCCGCACGAGGGCGGCCTGACCGTCGACATGATCGCGAGACAGGTGCGCGCCGAGGGCGTCGACCGCATCGCCATCGTCACCGATGAGCCGGATAAATATTCAGGCAAGGCGGAATTCCCCGCCGGCGCCACCATCCATCACCGCGATGACCTCGACCTCGTCCAGCGCGAGCTGCGTGACGTGAAGGGCGTTTCGGTGCTGCTCTACGACCAGACCTGCGCCGCTGAAAAACGCCGCCGCCGCAAGCGCGGCACCTTTCCCGATCCCGACAAGCGGGTCTTCATCAACGAGCTGGTCTGCGAAGGCTGTGGCGATTGCGGCGTGCAGTCGAACTGCGTCTCGATCCAGCCGGTCGAGACCGAGTTCGGCCGCAAGCGCAAGATCGACCAGTCGAGCTGCAACAAGGACTTTTCCTGCGTCAATGGCTTCTGCCCGTCCTTCGTCACGGTCCACGGAGCCAAGATCAGGAAGGCCGAAGGCATAGCCGGCAAGGCTGATCCGCTCGACGGCGTGCCGACGCCCGCTGAATTTCCGCTTGGCGAACAGGGTTGGGCGGCGATCATCGACGGTGTTGGCGGCACCGGTGTCGTCACCGTGGGCGCGGTGCTGGGCATGGCTGCCCATCTCGAGGACAAGGGTTGCGGCATGATCGACATGGCCGGCCTTGCCCAGAAGGGCGGTTCGGTGTTCACCCATGTGCGCATCGCCCGCACGCCCGACGATATCAACGCCATCCGCGTTTCGGCCGGCAAGGCCGATCTCGTGCTTGGCTGCGACCTTGTGGTCTCCGGCGCCAAGAAGGTGCTGGGCGCGGTCCGCGAGGGCCACACCATCTTCCTCGCCAACACCGCCGAGATCATGCCCGGCGAATTCGCCCGTTCCGCCGACTTCTCGCTGCCCATCGAACGCCTGAAGAAGGCGATCCGCACTGCTGCCGGCGAGGACAAGGCGCATTTCTTCGATGCCACCCGCACCGCGGCCGCGCTGTTTGGCAATTCGCTCGGCGCCAACATGTTCATGCTCGGCTTTGCTTTCCAGCATGGCGGCTTGCCGCTGTCGGCCGAGGCGGTCGAGAAGGCGATCGAGCTCAATGGCGAGGCGGTTGCCATGAACATCGCGGCCTTCCGCTGGGGCCGTCGCGCCGCCCACCAGCCGGATTTTGTGCGCGGCCTCATCGCCCAGCCGGGTACGGCCGGGCAAAAGGCCATCGCCGAAACACTGGACGAGATCATCGCCCGCCGCGTCGCCTTCCTGACCGCCTATCAGAACGCCGCCTATGCCAGGCGTTATGCCGATCGCCTGGCTGCGCTGCGCGCCGCCGAAGCCAAGGCCGTGCCGGGCTCGACCGCGGTCACGGAAGCCGCGGCGAGGAACCTCTTCAAGCTGATGGCGATCAAGGACGAATACGAGGTGGCAAGGCTCTATACGGACGGCTCCTTCACCGCCGAGTTGGGAAAGCAGTTCCAGAGCTACGACAAGCTCGAATTCCACCTCGCGCCGCCGATCATGGGCAGGCGCGGCAATGACGGCAAACCCAGGAAATCCAGCTTCGGTCCGTGGATGATGAAGGGTTTTCGCGTGCTGGCGGCGATGAAGAGCCTGCGCGGGACGGCCTTCGACCTGTTCGGCTACAGCGCCGAGCGCCGCATGGAGCGCGGGCTTCTCGCGCAATACGAGGCGGATCTCGATCTGGTCGGCGGCGCACTCGCGCCGGGCAAGATCGAGGCGGCCGCGGCGCTGGCCTCCGTGCCCGCGCTTGTTCGCGGTTATGGCCATGTCAGGCGGGCCAGCGTAGAAAAGGCCGCGGGCGAGCGTGCAAGACTGCTCGAGCGGCTGGCCCATGCGGGTGCGCGGCCGGAACTGCAGGCCGCCGAATGATCGATACGTCTTGTTTACCTGATTTGCGGGTTCAGGCAGGGAAACTCGCCTTGCGGACTTGACGGCCGGCCGCCAAGCGGCCCTCTAAATCTTTCTTAAGGCGGATATGTCATGACTGCGGTTCGAGCGGCACCGCAGGCAATGCAGGCAAACAAAAGCGAAGAAATAGCCGGGGACGTCTATGTAGGCTTCGTGCGGTCGTTGTTTAACGACCCCGGAATCCTGCTGATAGGCGCTTTTTGCCATGGCTTGATCGGGTTGCTGGTCTACTTTTCCTCCAAGGAACCGATCTACCTGGCGCTCTCGGTCATCATGCTGGGCGCTGGTCTTTACCGCTATTACGGCATCCGCAAGGGTCAGCGGGCCAGCAATTTCGACGACTACGACACCGCCAAGAAGTGGGAACGCTACTACCTGATCGGCGGGACGATACAGGCTTTCTTCATGGGCCTGTTCTGCTTCACCAGCATCTACCTCAAGCCAGACATGTTTGGCGAAAGCGCCGCCATCGCGGTCATCATGGGGTCGACGGTCACCATCGTCGGCCGCAATTATGGCTCGAAAGCCATGGTCACCGTCCAGGCCTTCACGGTCGTGCTGCCGATTGCTGTCGGCCTGATGCTGAAGGGCGATACGAACAATTTCATCCTCGGCCTCTACATCGTCCCGTTCATCTTCATCATCACCCGGATGGCCAACCACGTCCGGACCGTGCTGTTCAACGCCATCTCGCAACGCAAGACGGCGGCCAGGCTCGCCGAGCGCTTCAACCGGGCGCTCAACACCATGTCGCATGGCCTTGTCATGCTGGGTCCCGACGGTAGGGTGGTGGTCGGCAATGCCGAGGCCGCGCATCTGATGTCGATGCGGTCGCCGGACGCCCTGCTCGGCCGCTCGATCCATGGCCTGCTCATGCGCGGCGTAGCCGGCGGCATGCTGGCGCCCAAGGATTGCCGCTACATCGAGGCGCAGCTGACGCGCGCCTTGCGCGAAGGCCGCGACCGCAAGGTGCTGGTCTCGCTGGCCAACGGCCAGCACTATGAGTTCTCGGCGCGCGAAGGCAGCCAGGAACTGGGCGTCATCACCTTCGAGGACGTGACGGCCCGCGTCGAGGCGGAGGAAAAGATACGTTTCATGGCGCGCTACGACAGCCTCACCGGCCTGCCGAACCGCGCCTATTTCCATGAACTGGTCGGCGAAAGCATGGCGTCGGGCGACCGTGACCGTCTTTGCGCGCTCGCGGTGCTCGACCTCGACGACTTCAAGAGCGTCAACGATACGCTCGGCCATCCGATCGGCGACGGGCTGATCTACGCGGTCGCCGAGCGACTGGTCGCGTTCGCGGGACAGGGGATCAACGTCAGCCGCTTCGGCGGCGACGAGTTCATGATCTTCTTCGACCGGATCGATGACGAAACCCATATGGCCAGGCAGCTTGAAGACATCTTTGCCGGTCTGCAGGGCGACGTGGATGTCGCCGGCCACGTCCTGCGCATCCAGGCAAGCGCCGGCGCCGTTTTGTCGCGCGTCGAAGGCACCGACGTCGACGAGATGATCGTCAAGGCGGACCTGGCGCTCTACAAGGCCAAGGAACTCGGCAAGAACAACTGGCGGCTCTTCGAGGCGTCGATGGATGCCGCCTTCCGCAACCGGCAGCTGATGAAGGCGGACCTGCGCAGCGCGGTGGAAAGCAAGGGATTGCGGGTCGTCTATCAGCCGATCGTGGCGATGAACACGATGCGCATCGCCAGTTGCGAAGCGCTGTGCCGCTGGGATCATCCCGATCTCGGGCCGATCTCGCCCAGCATTTTCATTCCGTTGGCCGAGGAAATGGGCATCATTTCCGAGATCAGCACCTTCGTCCTGCAAGCGGCATGCACCGAATGCGCCAAATGGCCGGCCCAGACCAGCGTCTCGGTCAATCTCTCAGCCAAGGATTTCCGCAACCGCGACGTCATCCAGAAGGTTCGCGAAGCCCTCGCCAGTTCAGGTCTCGCCGCTAGCCGCCTGGAGATCGAGGTCACCGAGACCGCGCTTCTCGACGACAAGTCGCTGACGCGTCAGTATATCGAGGAATTGAAGCAGCTCGGCGTGCGGATCGCGCTTGACGATTTCGGCACCGGCTATTCAAGCCTGAGCTATCTGCACAAGCTGCCGCTCGACAAGATCAAGATCGATCGTTCCTTCGTCATGGATGTCACCCAGAGCCCGCGTTCGCTCGATCTGTTGAAGGGCATCGTCGACCTGACCAGGACGTTGGGGCTCACCGTCACCATCGAAGGCGTGGAAACCTTCGAGCAACTGAAGATCCTGGTGCACACCGTCAAGCCGGATCTCGTCCAGGGCTTCCTCTTCGGCGCCGCGCTAAGCGCATCGGGCATCGAGACCATGTCCAACGTGACCTGGCCCTTCGCCGCCGAGCTGCGACCCGTCGCAAAACTCGCCGCTACCTGATCAGCCTTCCGAAAAACTGCCCGACCGCCGCCGATCCCCTCGGTTGGCTGTTAAGGTTAACGTTCGGTAAATGGAAAGGCTTGGAGTTTTACCTTTTAGCAAACCTGAACGTCCGGTATTGTCCTTCGTGGCGGGTACGAGGGGAAACGCATGGACACTCATCGGTTAGGCGTGCCTGAAACCCAGGCCGAAGCTAGACAGCAGGCCCCATCGCTGTTCGCGCGCAACGTTCTGGACGTGCTGGAGCGTATCGAGTATCGGCGCTGCGAGAGCGGCGAGGATCTCGAAGCGGTTTACCGCCTTCGCTACAAGGCCTTCCATTCGCATGGCCTGCTCGACCCGATCGTCGAACAGAAGCTGAGCGACCGTCTCGATGAGACCCGCAACTGCTATTGTTTCGGCGTCTTCATGGACAATGAGCTGGTCAGCACGGTCAGGCTGCATCACTTGACCCGTGAAACGCCGGAAGCGCCGATCATGACGGTCTTCGGCGACAGGCTGCTCATGCGGCTGGCCAGGGGCGAGACCTTCATAGATCCAAGCAGGCTCGCGATCGACCCGCAGATGTCCTCGATCAACAGGGCGCTGCCTTATGTCACGCTGCGGTTGGCGGTGATCGCGAACACGTTCTTCGACGCAACCAGCTGCATCTCGATGATCCGAGAAGAGCACACCGCCTTCTATCATCGCATCTTCGGCTCGGTGCAGGTTGGCGAGCCGCGTCTCTACCCGCCGTTCACCATGCCGATCTACTTCTATGAATCGCGCTGCGAGCTCAACATGGCTCCGACCCTGCAAAGGTTTCCGTTCTTCCAGTCGACGGCTCTGGAGAGGCGGATGCTTTTTGCCAAGGCCACAACGGGCGAACTCGCGCCACTGACCATCCTTCCCACCGCCAAGTACTTCAGCGAAGCCGCCTGATCCCGGCGATTTTTTTGGGCGCGCCGTGGAGCTTTCCGGGCGGCTCGGCGTTCTCATGACGGCTGCAGCGTCAAATGACGCGTTCGCATGCCATGAACACGTCGGCCAGGCATCTGGTCTCCGCAATTGGAAGGGTCACGGCATGCACATCACTTCGCTCACGCTCACACCGCTCATCTCGCTGATCGCCGGCGTGCTGATCCTGGTGATGCCCCGCCTGCTGAACTACATCGTCGCGCTCTACCTGATCGTCGTCGGTCTGATTGGCCTGTTTCCACATCTGGCCAGCTGAACGCGGGCGTCATTCAACCATTCAACGCTTGAAAGCGCGGTTCCGACGTGTGGTGGCGCGAGCTGCCGCCACAGGTACTTTGCTTGTCAGAGCTCGAAGTCATCGCGGCCGGACTGCGTATCTCAGGTGGGTAACTCTCTGCGTCGGTTCCGCGCGGACGGGCTCCAGGGCAACGCGGCCGGCGTCCACGCCTTCGAACAGGCGGATTCCCGAGCCGAACAGCACGGGTGAGAGCGCGATCGAGAACTCGTCGATCAGGCCGGCGTTCACATACTCCACGATCGTTGCGCCGCCGCCCGCTATGCGGACGTCGCGGTCTCCGGCGGCCCTGCGAGCCTGGTCGAGCGCGGTCCCGATGCCGTCGTTGATGAAGTGGAAGGTGGTTCCGCCGGGCCGTTCCCAGGGCGCGCGCTTCTCGTGTGTCACCACGAAGACCGGCGTGTGGAACGGCGCCTCTTCCGGCCATGCCTGCTCGCCGAGGTCGAACATGCGTTTGCCCATCACGCTGGCCCCGGTGCGTTCGAACGTCTCCCGCAGGATGTCATTCTCGCGCCCCTCCTGGCCGCCCTCGCCGAGCTTCAGATTCTCCCGGAAAAACCGCTGCGGGAAGATCCATTGCTGCAGTTCCATCCACCGCGCCGTCCAATTCGGCTCACCCATGCGCCCCTCGGGCGCGACGAACCCATCCAGCGACATCGACACGCTGAAGAAAACCTTGCCGACCATCAGTCCTTATCTCCCTTACGCATGATCTCGGTGACGTAGGCAGCCAGTTTGCTCAGGGTCTGCTGGCCACCCTCGATCACGTGATATTTCTCGACCAACTCGTCGCGAAGCGCCTTGGTCGGGAACACCGTGCGCATTTCAACGCGGGTCGATGCGCCGTCGGGCGTGAACGTGATGACCGACTCGAAGGCATTCGGGTCGCCGCGCCGCTCACCATGCAGCAGCGCGATCCGCTCCGGCGGGCTGATCTCGGTCCAGTCTATCCATTCCTGGTAGTCAGTCCCGTCCGGTCCGTGCATCATGAAATCCCATGTGCCTCCGGCTCGGAACTCGAACGCCCGCGTGGTGGTGGTGAACCCCTCCGGTCCCCACCATCGCGACAGGTGCCGGACTTCGGTGAACGCCTCGAATACCAGTTCTCGTGGGGCGCTGATGATCCGCGAGATCACGATCTCGCGGTCGGCCGTCGCTGACTGCGCCGGCGCGTCCCTTCCTGTTGCTGCCATCAGTCACTTCTCCTTGCTTGCCATGAGGTCCTGCACGTACGAGTCCAGCCGGTCGAAGCTCTCGCTCCAGAACCGTTCGAACCCGCCGGCCCACTCGTGGACCGTTCGCAGTTTGCTGGCTTCGAGGCCATACAGGCGCTGCTTGCCTGCCTTGCGGTCCCGCACCAGTCCGACTTCCCGCAGCACACGCAGGTGTTTGGACGTCCCCGGCTGGGTCATCCCCAGCACCTGGGCCAACTCGGTCACCGGCCGCTCGCCCGACCGCAGCAAAACAAGAATATCCCGGCGCTGCGGCTCGGCGATCGCGTTGAAGATGTCGGACGTCGTTGCTGCTCGTGCCATGAACGCTATCATATTCCGATATCGGCATATGTCAAATCGAAGCGATCGGGTGTCTCTTCAGGTCACGATCGCGCCGGCACAGCCGCCTGCAGGCGACCGTGAGCAACTGCCCAACAATTTGCGCGCGGTCTCATCGAGCAACGGACCGCTCGTCTCGCCGGGCGCGTCATCCCCCGTTCCGATCATTGCTCCCGGGCTTTTTCGGGAATGGTTTGCCGGTTTCAACTTTCCCTTGAGGCAGTTCTCCGCAGCAATGCGGCAATAGCGCCATTGCCCTTGGCGCGGGTTTTCGCTATGTGCCTGAAAGATGTCTTCGAAGGGGAATTCCTATGGCTGATCACTCGCCGACCGGTCCTGTCGAACTGGGCGCGAAGATGGACTATGCCGAGCACGACCGCACATATGCGGGCTTCCTCGTGCTGGCAAAATACGGGTCGCTTTTTTGCGCGGCCCTTCTCGTTGCAATGGCTTTCGGCTTCTTTGCGGGCGGCTTCTTTTCGGCGACCATTCTGTTCGTCCTGATCTTGGCTGTCGGCGCCTTCATTCTCCGATAGGTTTTACAGCCTTTCTATCCAAGGCGCCGCCGCAATCCCGGCTGGCGCCTTGCGGCAACAAGGTTCCAGCCGAAAGGATCATGCGGTGGGACAGACGGTCTTCATTCCTCGTGAACTCGATGCGAACGAACCGCGCGTTGCGGCCTCGCCAGATACGGTGAAGCGATTTACCGGCCTGTGCTTTGACGTGATTGTCGAAACCGGCGCCGGGACGAGGTCGCGCATCCCCGATGAGGATTTCGCCAAGGCAGGAGCGGTCATTGGCAAGGCCGCTGATGTTGCCAAGGCCGACGTGGTGCTGAAAGTGCGCCGGCCAACCGATGCCGAGCTCAAGGGCTACAAATCCGGCGCGGCGGTCATCGCCATCATGGATCCCTACGGCAACGATGCTGCTGTCGCGGCCCTTGCCAAGGCCGGCGTCACGGCCTTCTCGATGGAGTTCATGCCGCGCATCACCCGCGCCCAGTCGATGGACGTGCTGTCCAGCCAGGCCAATCTTGCCGGCTACCAGGCGGTGATCGATGGCGCCTCGGAATATGACCGGGCGCTGCCGATGATGATGACGGCGGCGGGCACGGTCCCCGCCGCGAAGGTCTTCATCATGGGTGTCGGCGTCGCCGGCCTGCAGGCGATCGCCACCGCGCGCCGCCTCGGCGCGGTCGTTACCGCCACCGACGTTCGCCCCGCCGCCAAGGAACAGGTCGCCTCGCTCGGCGCCAAATTCCTGGCCGTCGAGGACGAGGAGTTCAAGGCGGCCGAGACGGCCGGTGGCTACGCCAAGGAGATGTCCAAGGAATACCAGGCCAAGCAGGCGGCGCTGACCGCCGAGCACATCGCCAAGCAGGACATCGTCATCACCACCGCGCTGATCCCTGGCCGTCCCGCGCCGAAGCTGGTGTCGGCGGCCATGGTCGCCTCTATGAAGCCGGGCTCGGTGATCGTCGACCTCGCGGTCGAACGCGGCGGCAACGTCGAGGGCGCCATGCCGGGGCAGGTGGTCACGACGGCCAACAACGTCAAGATCGTCGGCCATCTGAACGTGCCCGGCCGCGTCGCGGCCTCCGCCTCGCTGCTCTACGCCAGGAACCTGTTCGCCTTCCTCGAGACGCTGGTCGACAAGACCACCAAGACGCTTGCCATCAATCGCGACGACGATCTGGTCAAGGCAACGATGCTGACCGATGGCGGCAAGGTCGTCCACCCCGCCTTCGCCAAGGCGGCCGAACAGCCGCATGTCGAGCCGGCCGCCATCCCGGCCAAGACGATGGTTGCCGATGCTTCCGCGCCTGCTGCACCGAAGAAAGCCGCGTCGAAGAAGCCTGCCGCGCCCAAATCGGCTGCATCCAAGTCGACCTCGTCCAAGCCCAAGGGGATTGCGTGATGGATCAGACCCTGCAGAAAGCCCTCGACCAGCTCGACCAGGCAAGTGCCGCCGTCCGTCTCGCGGTCCATAACATGGCCAACGCGCCCGGTGCCGAGGCGGCGGGTGATGCCGCGCATGCGCTGTCGGGCGGCGCCATCGATCCCTTCGTCTTCCGCTTTGCCATCTTCGTCCTGGCGATCTTCGTCGGCTACTATGTCGTCTGGTCGGTGACGCCGGCGCTGCACACGCCGCTCATGGCCGTCACCAACGCCATTTCCTCCGTCATCGTCGTTGGCGCGCTCCTCGCCGTCGGCATCTCGGCGTCCGGCATTGCCACCGGCTTCGGCTTCGTCGCGCTGATGCTGGTGTCCGTCAACATCTTCGGCGGCTTCCTCGTCACCCAGCGCATGCTGGCCATGTACAAGAAGAAGGACAAGTGACGTGAACGCCAGCTTCGCTTCCTTCCTCTACCTGATTTCCGGCATCCTGTTCATCCTGGCGCTGCGCGGCCTGTCGCACCCGACCACCAGCCGCCAGGGCAACATGTACGGCATGATCGGCATGGCCATCGCCATTGCCACGACGCTGGCGCTGGCCACCCCTTCGGTCGGCGGCCTCGGCCTGATCGTGCTTGGCCTGGCGATCGGCGGCTCTGTCGGCGCGGTCACCGCGCGGCGCATCGCAATGACCTCGATGCCGCAGCTGGTCGCGGCCTTCCATTCGCTCGTCGGCCTTGCCGCCGTCATGGTCGCGGCTGCCGCCATCTACGCGCCGACAAGCTTCGGCATCGGCGAGGTCGGCGCCATCCATGCGCAGGCGCTGGTCGAGATGAGCCTCGGCGTCGCCATCGGCGCCATCACCTTCACCGGCTCGGTCATCGCCTTCCTCAAGCTCGACGGCCGCATGTCCGGCAAGCCGATCATGATCGGCGGCCGCCATTTCATCAACGCTGCCCTTGGCATCGCGCTGGCGGTGCTGATCGTGCTGCTCGTCACCACGCAGAGCTATGCGGTGTTCTGGCTGATCGTCATCGCCTCGCTGGTCCTTGGCGTGCTGCTGATCATCCCGATCGGCGGCGCCGACATGCCGGTCGTCGTGTCGATGCTCAACTCCTATTCGGGTTGGGCCGCGGCCGCGCTCGGCTTCACGCTCGGCAATCTGGCGCTGATCATCACCGGCGCGCTGGTCGGCTCGTCCGGCGCGATCCTGTCCTACATCATGTGCAAGGGCATGAACCGCTCCTTCATCTCGGTCATTCTCGGCGGCTTCGGCGGCGAAACGACCGCCGCCGCCGATGACGGCATCGAGCGCACCGTCAAGCAGGGCTCGGCTGACGACGCCGCCTACCTGATGATGAACGCGCAGAAGGTCATCATAGTGCCCGGTTATGGCATGGCGGTCGCCCAGGCACAGCACGCGCTGCGCGAACTGGCCGACAAGCTCAAGGCCAACGGCGTCGACGTGAAATACGCCATCCACCCCGTCGCGGGCCGCATGCCCGGCCACATGAACGTGCTGCTCGCCGAAGCCAACGTGCCCTATGACGAGGTGTTCGAGCTGGAGGACATCAACTCCGAGTTCGCGCAGGCCGATGTCGCCTATGTCATCGGCGCCAACGACGTCACCAACCCTTCGGCCCGCGACGACAAGTCGTCGCCGATCTACGGCATGCCGATCCTCGACGTCGACAAGGCCCGCACCTGCCTGTTCGTCAAGCGTTCGCTAGGCTCCGGCTATGCCGGAATCGACAACACGCTGTTCTACAAGGACGGCACCATGATGCTGCTCGGCGACGCCAAGAAGATGACGGAAGAAATCGTCAAGGCCATGGATCACTGATCCGGTCTCAATCCAGACATTGGAATAAATGCGAAAAGCCCGGCCTTGCGACCGGGCTTTCTTTTGAACCGTGGAGTTGGCTCAGCGGCTGGTGATAAACAGCGCTTCATCGTCGTCGCGCTGCCTGCCGCCAAGTGCCGCCGCCGCACTGGCGATGAAGGCGCCGATGACCAGCGACAGCGCGCCGAGCAGGGCAAAGGTCGCACTGCCCTTCCTGGCGGTGTCGGCGGCCTGCTTGGCCTTCACCTTGGCGTCCTGAACCTTTGCCAGGATCGCATCGACCCGGGTCTTGGCGTCGGCTTCCGAAAGACCGGTGCGCGCGGCGACCAGCTGCGACAGGTAGGTCTTGTCATCGGCCGAAACCTCGCCAGCCGCCGCACCCGCGATCAGGATGCGTGAGGCTTGCGATGCAGCCGCGGCGTCATTCTGCGGATTGGCGGCAGCGAGCCTGCTGGCATCCGCCGGGCGGAACAGCGAATCCACCAGATAGGATGTCGCATTGTCGGCTGAAGCACCGCTGACATTCGAAGACGCTCCCGCTGATGCACCCATCGCGGCTCCCGACGCAACCGTCGAGACGGCCTGTACACCTGAGCCCAGCACCGATGACAGTGCCGAACCGAGCACGCCGACGACGAGCAGTGTTGCCAGCGCCCAGGCCAGGAAGCCATGCGCCGTGTCACGGAAGTAGACTTCATCCGTATGCACGCCGACCCACTTGGTGCGCAGGCGCCCGGCGAGATAGCCGCCGACACCGGACGACAACCACTGCACGATAACGAGCCAGATCGCAGTCGACACCGCGAATGTGGTGACGGAGGCGCCGGACCCCGACCATGGCGAAACCATGCTCAGCCCGAGCCCGGACCCGAGCAGCATCAGGATGAACGTCAGTGTCGAGGCAGCGAAGGCGCCGGCAATGATGGGTCCCCAGCTGACGGCTGTTGAAGAGGACTCGGTTGTGGGAGAAATGTCGACAGCCGATACGGTGGACTGCATAGAATCCCCCTACCGTACGAAAAGCATGATGAGAATGATGATTGGAATCGGAATCCCGAGCAACCAGAGCAAAATACCGCGTCCCATGAAGGCCTCCTGTGAGAAATTATATTCGACGGTGTCACAATGTCTTCGATGACCTTCTGTTCCGGCTGGTCCCCAAATGATTTTCATGGGGCATTGGCAAGCTGGGGGTTCGTCATGCCAGGTTCTTGGACCTTGTCGCGGCTTCTGGCATGGCATCGAGGCGACGCGATCGATATGGTAAAGCCGCAATTGGCGGGACAAGCCCGGCCACTTCTCGTTCGAAGCGCCACTATTCCTTGCCGAAAAGGAAGACAAATGACTCTGAAGAAATTCGTGGAGGAGCGAAAAGCAAGAGCCCGCCGGATTTGGGCTCCTGTCGGCGGCCAGCGTTTCGCGGCCTTTATCGCCCTGGTCTTGCTCCCAGGTCTGTTGGCTTGGAGCGAGGCGCCGGCCGCTACAGCTGATGCGCCGGTTGCCGCGACCTCGGCAGGCTCAGTTGCCGAAGATGCCGCGCATCCTTCCCCCGTTGGCTTTGAGGTCGTGCGCGTTCCCAATGGCAGCGAACCCCCGCTCGCAGCCGGCATCTGGTATCCTACAACCGCCGAGCCGCATGACGTGCCGCTGGACAAATTCACCCAGCGTGTAGCGCCTTCCGGTCCAGTAAAGGGCCATGCGCTGCCGCTCATCGTGATCTCGCATGGCGGCGGCGGATCCTACGCTGGTCACTATGATACGGCGATCGCGCTGGCGAGAGCAGGGTTCGTCGTTGCGGCGGTCAGTCACGCCGGTGATACTTACGATGATCAGAGCAAGGTGCTGATGCCATGGCGCCGGCCCGTCCAATTAAGCCGGCTGATCGATTTCATGCTGAAGGACTGGCGAGAACACGCCGAGATCAACCCGCGGCGCATCGGTGCCTTCGGATTCTCGAATGGCGGTTTCACCGTACTCGTCGAAGCGGGGGGAATACCCAAGCTCGACAGGATTGACCCGTACTGCGCGGCAAATCCTCAACACGATCTTTGCACGGCGCTGGCGAGTGCGGGGATCCATTCCGTTGCTGAAGCGGTCCAACCGCCGCCAGAAGCCTGGAAGCCCGATCCGCGGATTCGCGCGATAGCAGTCGCCGCTCCGGCGTTCGGCTTCACCTTCGACCGCGCCGGCCTCGCTTCTGTTCAAATCCCGGTGCTCATATGGCGCGCGGCCAACGACCAGCATCAACCCAACCCCTGGTATGAAGAACAGGTCCGTTCGGCGCTGCCTCGATCACCGGAATATCATGTCGAACCCCTGGCGGGCCACTATGCGTTCTTGCCCCCGTGCAGCACCCGACTGCGGGCCGCCGCTCCCACGGTCTGCACCGACGCGCCCGGCTTCGACCGAGCCGCGTTCCACGAGCGCCTGAACGCCGCCCTGGCAAGCTTCTTCGAGACATCGCTGCAGTCTAAATATCCAGGTTAGCGACCGAGAGGGCGTTTTCCTGGATGAATTCGCGCCTCGGCTCGACTTCGTCGCCCATCAGCCGCGAGAACAGCGAGTCCGCGTCGGTGGCGTCGTTGACCTTGACCTGCAGCAGCGAGCGCACATTCGGGTCGAGCGTGGTTTCCCACAGCTGCTCGGCGTTCATCTCGCCAAGGCCCTTGTAGCGCTGCATGGTCAGGCCCTTGCGACCGGTCGCGAAGACCGCGTTGAGCAGCGCCAGAGGTCCCGAGATCGTTTCGGACACTTCCTTGCGGCGCAGCACCGGCGGCACGTCATAGACCTCGCTGAGGCGCGGCGCGTAGCGGTCGAGCTGGCGCGCGTCGGCCGAATTGATCAGACCGAGATCCAGATGCGCGTATTCCTTGACGCTGCGCACGGTGCGCTCGAACACATAGCCGCCGATCCCCTCGTTGGAGGTGGACATCCGGCCGATCCAGCCGCGTTCGGTGTCCTCGGCGATGATGTCCAGCCGCTTGGCGACGCGCTCGGCCATGGCGTTGGCGCGGCCGAGATCGGAGAAGACATCGGGATTGAGGCCGCCGGCAATGGCCGCCTGCTCGACCACGCCCCTGTTATAGCGTGTGTGGAGGCCGTTGATGAGCTGGCGAACCGCCAGTGCATCGTCGATGGCGCTGCGCAGGTCCTGGCCGATCCTGACCTCGCCCGAGCCAAGCGTGAGCGAGGCTTCTTCCAGTCCCGAAGCAATCAGGAATTCCTCGAAGGCGCTTTCATCCTTGATGTATTGCGAGCTCTTGCCGCGCGTCACCTTATAGAGCGGCGGCTGAGCGATATAGAGATGGCCGCGCTCGATCAGCTCCGGCATCTGCCGGAAGAAGAAGGTCAGCAGCAAGGTCCGGATGTGGGCGCCGTCGACGTCGGCGTCGGTCATCAGGATGATCTTGTGGTAGCGAAGCTTGTCGGCGTTGAACTCGTCCTTGCCGATCGAGGTGCCTAGCGCCGTGATCAGCGTGCCGATCATGTCTGAGCCGAGCATGCGGTCGAAGCGGGCGCGCTCGACATTGAGGATCTTGCCGCGCAGCGGCAGGATCGCCTGGTTCTGGCGCGAACGCCCACCCTTGGCCGAGCCGCCGGCGGAATCACCCTCGACGATGAAGATTTCGGATTTCGCCGGGTCGCGCTCCTGGCAGTCCGCAAGCTTGCCCGGCAACGACGTGACGCCAAGCGAGCTCTTGCGGGTGATGTCGCGCGCCTTGCGCGCGGCTTCGCGCGCGGCGGCGGCCTGTATCACCTTGTCGATGACCACCTTGCCCTCGCTCGGATGTTCTTCCAGCCAGGTGCCGAGCGCCTCGTTGACCAGTCCTTCCACCACCGGGCGCACTTCCGACGAGACCAGCTTGTCCTTGGTCTGCGAGGAGAACTTCGGGTCGGGAACCTTGACCGAAAGCACTGCCGTCAGCCCCTCGCGGCAATCGTCGCCGATCAGCCCGACCTTTTCCTTCTTGGTCAGGCCCGAGGATTCGCCATAGCCGGTGATCTGGCGCGTCAGCGCGCCGCGGAAACCGGCCAGATGCGTGCCGCCGTCGCGTTGTGGGATGTTGTTGGTGAAGGCCAGCACGTTCTCGTGGTAGCTGTCGTTCCACCACATCGCCACTTCGACGGTGATGCCGTCGCGCTCGGCCTTGATGGCGATCGGTTTGTCGATCAGCGGTTTCTTGACGCGGTCGAGATATTTGACGAACTCCTCGAGCCCTCCGTCATAATGCAGCTCATGGCGCACGATGTCGGCATGGCGGGCGTCGGTCAGCACGATGCGCACGCCCGAGTTCAGGAAGGCCAGTTCGCGCAGCCGGTGCTCCAGCGTGCCGAAATCGAACTCCACCATGGTGAAGGTTTCGGCGGACGGGAAAAAGGTGATCTCGCTGCCGCTGCGGCCGTCATAGGTGCCTGGCTGCTTGTTCTGCTCATAGCTGCCCGTCGCCTTCAGCGGCGCGTCGGCATTGCCATGGGTGAAGCTCATCTCGAAGATCTGGCCGTTGCGGCGGATTTTCAGTTTCAGCCAAGCGGACAGCGCGTTGACCACCGACACGCCCACACCATGCAGGCCACCGGACACCTTGTAGGAGTTCTGGTCGAACTTGCCGCCGGCATGCAGCTGGGTCATGATCACTTCGGCGGCCGAAATGCCTTCGCCGGTGTGGATATCGGTCGGAATTCCCCGCCCATTGTCGATGACCGTCACCGAGCCGTCAGGATTGAGCGTTACGGTGACGAGGTCCGCATGGCCCGCCAGCGCCTCGTCGATGGCGTTGTCGACCACCTCGTAGACCATGTGGTGCAGGCCCGAACCATCGTCGGTATCGCCGATATACATGCCGGGCCGCTTGCGCACGGCATCCAACCCCTTCAAAACCTTGATGGAATCGGCGCCGTACTCGGCCTGCGCGCCGTTGGCGCTGTCTGTCTGGTCGCTCATGAAAACCTGTTATCTTGATGCCGCTCTTGCAGCGCGAAAAATCGGCCCCGAATCGCGCGTCTCATACCCGCTAGATATAGGCGTTAAAGGCGGTTTTTCCAAGGTTTGCAGGCATTTCCCGAGGGATGGACGACCTGTGGTCGGCTACATGAGGCTGGCCCTGTTCGTGGCCAGCTTTTCACGGAGCATGGGCGCCAATCCGCGCTGGCACCCGGCAAGCGAACGTGAATCGAATCGGCTGGGTTCGCTCAGGCCGAGCGCAGCGGCTTCAGCGCCTCGCTCCAGCGCAGCAACTCGTCCAGCATGGTGGCGGCGCTGCCTCGCACCTGTTCACTGGCCTCGAATGCGCCGTTCTCGTCCAGAAGTTTCTGATACATCGGCAGCACGACGCCTTCGGGTATAGGCATCACCTTCACCGCGGTCAGCAGTGGCTTGATCGATTGCGCGGCGCGCAAACCGCCGGAAACACCGCCATAGCTGAGGATCGCGGCCGGCTTGTACTGCCACTCCCGTGACAGATAGTCGACCGCGTTGACGATGGCTGGCGCCACGAAATAATTGTACTCCGGCGCCACGAAAACGAAGGCGTCGGCGGCGTCTATGGCCTTGGACCACGCCTTCGTGTGCGCCTGCTGGTAGTTGCCGAGCCTGGGATGATGCGGCTCGTCCAGCACCGGCAGGTTGAACGTGTGAATGTCGGTCAGCACCGGTTCGAATTTTCCGTGCTCGCGCGCGAACGCTTCCAGCCATTGCGCGAACACGGGCCCGGCGCGGCCGGGGCGCGTGCTGCCGATGATGATGTTCAACTGGTGCTTCAAGGCGCGAACTCCTGCTGATTGACAGTATCTGTTGGTGACCGCCAACTAAGCCATCCGGCCACACCCGACAAGAAGGCACCTTCCTGTAACCGCTCACATTCCGGCGAGTTTTTCTTCGAGGCAATTGCGGTCGGCAGTTCCTGGGCTGGCCGCCTGATCGGGAGAGCGTTGCCGTTCGGTCACATGGACGCCTGCTTTGCCAGTCACTACATTGCCAGTCACCACATTGAATGTGACAGCGGAGCACTTCATGGACACCCAGCCCGCCCCATTCGTTCCGCCAGCCCCGAAGCCGCGCACCACGCCACCTTCGACGCTGGAGATGATACGGATCGTCTACCGCAACCCGCTCGAACTGTGGGGCGAACAGACCTACAACGAGCCCTGGATTTCGGCCAAGGGCGCCGGCGGGCCGCTGGTCATCGCCAACGATCCCGGCCTCATCCGCCATGTGCTGGTCGACAATGCCAGGAACTACAAGATGGCGACGGTGCGCCAGAAAATCCTGCGGCCGATCCTGCGTGACGGCCTGCTCACCGCCGAGGGCGAGGTGTGGAAGCGTTCGCGCAAGGCGATGGCGCCTGTGTTCACGCCGCGCCACATTTTCGGTTTTGCCCAGCCGATGCTCAGGCGCACGCAGGAATTCGTCACCCGTTACGAAGAAGGCGGCACGTCCGACATCGCCCACGACATGACGCTGCTGACCTATGACATCTTGGCCGAGACATTGTTTTCCGGCGAGATCGCCGGCGAGCCCGGCAGCTTCGCCAACGAGATCGACCGCCTGTTCGAGACCATGGGCCGCGTCGATCCGCTCGACCTGTTGCGTGCGCCCGACTGGCTGCCAAGGCTGACACGCATTCGCGGCCGCAAGACCATGGCCTATTTCCGCAAGATCGTGACCGACACGGTCAAGATGCGCGAGGAGAGATTTAGGCGCGATCCCGACGGCGTGCCGCAGGATTTCCTGACGCTGCTGCTCAAGGCGGAAGGTCCGGATGGGCTGACGCGCTCGGAAGTCGAGGACAACATCATCACCTTCATCGGCGCCGGCCATGAGACGACGGCGCGCGCGCTCGGCTGGACGCTTTACTGTCTCGCGGAGTCACCATGGGAGCGCGATCGGGTCGAGCGGGAGATCGACGCCGTGCTGGCGCGCGAATACGATCCGACGAAATGGCTCGACGCCATGCCGTTGACACGCGCCGCCTTCGACGAGGCGCTGAGGCTCTATCCGCCGGCGCCGTCGATCAACCGCGAGCCGATCGTCCCGGAAATGTGGGGGGATCTCTATATCCCCAAGCACGCCGCTGTTCTGGTGATGCCGTGGGTCGTCCATCGACACCGGAAACTGTGGGACAGGCCGGACGCCTTCCTTCCCGAGCGCTTCCATCCGGGAAATCGCGAGAAGATCGATCGGTTTCAGTATCTGCCGTTCGGCGCCGGCCCGCGTGTTTGCATTGGCGCGAGCTTTGCCATGCAGGAGGCGATCATCGCGCTGGCGATCATGCTGTCGCGCTTCCGCTTCGACACCACGGCCGAGACCAAGCCGTGGCCGGTTCAGAAGCTGACCACGCAGCCGCAGGGCGGGCTGCCGATGCGGGTAACGCCGCGCTAGCTGTGCCGATATTCAGGCGATGCCAGCCCGCGAACGACGCGTACCGGTACTCACGTCGCTGAAGTACGCCTCGTCCCGGTTCTCGCGATCCGTCGTTCTCGACCCGGCCTGATCTGAATCTCAACAGCCTTCGGGCAACTACGATGTACTAAGCTGCGGGTTTGCGCTGCTGGAACTGGCCGGCCGGCCGGTAGCGCCAGAGGTAGCTGGGCAGGATCGTGCCGATCGACTGCGGCTGGATGCCGAGGCTGGCGAATGTGCGGTTGGCCTTGACTGCGGCCTCGGAGACGACATTGTGCTCGCGCAGCTGCATCACCTGGTCCCTGGTCAGCAGCGGATTGGGCAGCAGTCCGAGGATGGAGGCCTGGATGTTGGCCACCCACCAGGGGACGGGCACCAGCAGGCGCTTGCGGTCGATCACGGTGAGCAGCTCCTGCATGCACTCCTTGAAGGTAAGCACGCTGGGCCCGCCAAGTTCATAGATTTGGCCGCCCTTGACCTTGCCGTCGACCGAGCGTGCCACGGCTTCGGCGACGTCGCCGACATAGACCGGCTGGAACTTGGTCTGCCCGCCGCCGATCAGCGGCAGGAACGGCGAATAGCGCGCCATGTTGGCGAAGCGGTTGAAGAATTCATCCTCCGGCCCGAAATTGACCGAGGGCCGGAAGATCACGGCATCCTTGATCGTATCCAGCACGGCCTTTTCACCAAGCGCCTTGGTGCGCGCATAGCCCGATTCGGAATTCAGATCGGCACCCAGCGCCGAGACATGGGTGAGGCCAGCGCCGACGGAGCGCGCCGCTTCGGCGACGGCGCGGGAGCCGAATTCATGGACGGAGGTGAATTTCTGTCGGCCGCTCTCATTCAGGATGGCCACCAGGTTGACGACATGGTCGGCGCCCTGCACCGCGCGGTCGACCGACCAGCGCATGCGCACATTGGCCTGCACCGGCTGGATCTGCCCGACATTACCCAGCGGCTGCAGGTGGCCGGCGAGGTCGGGACGGCGGCAAGCAACCCGGATGCGGTAGCCGCGCTTGGCCAGCGCCCGCACGACATGCCTGCCGACAAACCCGGACCCTCCGAACACGACGATGAGCTTGGGGGTCTGCAGGATTTCGGTCATGGCGGGCTCCGGCGCACTTTCCAGATGGCTTGGCTGAAGCCGTTTCATAGTCCGTTTTACGCCAAAGGCAAAGGGTGACGCGTCGTCGCTGTCTTCCTTGTTTCTAAGCAATCCCAGGAAAAGTGCGAAGCGGTTTTCCGTCCGGGATTGCGCCCGGACAGAAGAGCAATCCCAGGAAAAGTGCGAAGCGGTTTTCCGTCAGGGATTGCGCCAGAACAAAGTACTTCAGAACGCCTTGCCGATGCGCGCGTCAACGGACTGGCGATTGCCGCCGCGGATGACGAAGAAGAACAGGATCGCGGCCCACAAAAGCGACTTTTCCGCGCCTGAAAAGCCCTGGCCCATGGTGACCCAGTGGAACCAGACCGTGACCAGGAGCACGAACATGCCAGCGAAAGCCGCCGGGCGGGTCAAAAGGCCGATGGCGATGAAAATGCCGCCGAAGAACTCGGTGCACGCCAGAAGCGGCGACCAGAAGGCGCCGGGGTAGAAGCCCAGGCCCTCGACCATCTCGGCGGCGCCGAAGGGATTGGTGATTTTCTGTGAGCCATGGATGGTGAGGAACGCACCGGCGATAACGCGCGGAACGGTTTCGCTGGCGCCATGCAGCGACGAATACAGGCGGCCGAGGGCGGGAATGATGAGGCTGCCGCGGGAAGCGTCGGTGGGTGCGGACATCGTAGCTCCTGTTTATGTGATCATCCGTTGCAGACACCCGACGGACTCCATCAAGTCAAGTTAACAAAAGTTAACTATCGTAGTCATGTTTTACCGGATTTCGGGCAAATGCAGAAAACCCCGCCGGGGCGGGGTTTTCCGGGTGACGCTCATGTCGAAATCAGGGTCCACGAGACGGCCTGACCTGAGACGGTATCAGCGTGGCGTGAGACGCCCGCCCCGGCCCTGGACGCATCCGGCAGGAGACACCGACCGGGCAAACCCCGACCCGGACAGCTATTGGTCGCCGCGAGGGGTGAAAAGGTTCAACGACGGCACAAAACAGCGTTTCGCGGACAGGGTTTCTTCAGGCGGAGTAGCGGGCGGCGAACTCGGAAATGCGCTGCACCACGGCCTTGGAAGCCGTGATTCCCCGGGCCGCCGCCTTCTCCGCAGCCTCCGCGCGCGAGCGGCCGGGGACATGCACGCCGTAGCGCCGCTTCAGCCGGTTGAGCTGGTCCTTCATCCGTTGTTCGAAATCCGGATCGAGCAGCTTGGGTTCGACCGCAAGCACGAAGAGGCCGGTCCCCGGGCTGTCCGGTCCGCCGGTGAACCATGGCGCATCGAGCGACCAGTTGGCGCCTGACAGTCCGGCGGCCAGCACCTCGACCATCAGCGCGATGTTGGCGCCGCGCTGGCCACCAAAGGCCAGCATGGCGCCCTTCATGGCCGCGGCCGGATCGGTCGTCGGATTGCCGCTGGCGTCGAGCGCCCAGCCTTCGGGGATCGTCTTGCCGTCCTCGGCCGCCTTGCGGATGTTGACGTAGGCGGTGGCGCTCGACGACTGGTCGATGACCAGCGGCGAGCCGTCGGCCGCGGGAGCGGCAAAGGACATGGGATTCGTGCAATAGACCGGCTTGACCGAACCGGAGCCGGCAAGCACGGCCGGCCCGTTGGTGGCGGCGAAGGACACCAGCCTCTTGGCTGCCAGCCGCCCGGTGAAATAGCCGAGCGCGCCGCATGTGTAGGCATTCTTCTGCGAGAATATGGCGACGCCGAACAAACCCGCGGCCTTGGCGAGATCGTCGATGGTGCGGTCGAAGCCCGTATGCGCCAGGCCGCCACGAGCGTCGGACAGATAGACGGCGAGTGCCGGCCTGGTGATGACGGGATCGGCATTGCCATCGATGCGGCCGGCCTCGAGCGCTTCGAGATAGTCGATGAAATGCGACAGGCCGACCGTGGCAAGACCTTCCGCCTCGGCCGCCACGATGGACGCCGCCAGCGATTGGGCTGCCTCCTCGTTGGCGCCGGCGCCAAGCGCCGCCATCCGGCACAATCCGGTTGCCTGGTCGAGACTGAGTTGCATCATGGCCGTCCTGAAATCGCGAGTTTGGGCTTCGGATCCCTGAGTATCAGGACACGGGCTTCCATTGCTGCTGAAAATCGCCCGCCATTAGAAAAAAAGCGGCGAGCGACGCGAGCCACGCAAGGCCGGGACCTAGCCGATCTTGTTGGGTATCCGCGCTTCGATCCGGCTGAAGGCGAAGACCAGGATGCCGGTGACCGTCATGTAGATCAGGGCCAGCAGGAGCAGTGGTTCGTAGGTGAGGTAGGTGTCCTGCCGCACTTTCGACGAGACCGCGAAGATGTCGATGACGCTGATCGTCGCCACCAGCGGCGTCGATTTCAACTGCAGCACGGTTTCGCCCGTCAGCGTCGGTAGCGCCCGGTAGATGGCCTGCGGCAGCCAGATGCGACGGAATATCTTCCAGCGGCTCATGCCGAAGGCCCTTGCCGCCTCCAACTGTCCCTTTGGTACGCCGGCAAAGGCGCCGCGCATCACTTCCCCTTCATAACCGGCGAAGGACAGGGTCAGCGCCAGGACGCCATAGGGCCATGCCTGCCGCAGATACGGCCACATCCAGGACTCGCGAATCCACGGATACTGCGGAAACAGGGAGCCCAGCCCGTAGTACAGCAGCCAAAGCTGGATCAGCAGCGGTGTCCCTCGGATGATCGTGCAGAAGGCCTTGGCAGGCGCGGCGAACCAGAACGAGCCAGTGGCCTGCGCTAGGCCGAGCGGTACGGCGAACAGGAAGCCGAGGATGCAGGTGACGGCCAGGATCCACAGCGTGCGCCACAGGCCCATCAACCCCATCTCGTAATATTGCGGCAGCCAGTCCCAGCGCATGAAGAACACGGCCGAAATGACGAGCCCCGCCGCGACCAGCATCAGCACGATGCGATGCGGCTGCAGCCACAGCGAGGTGCGCGCGGCGACGTTGATGATGGTCGCTTCGCCCGCCATCAGCGCGCCTCCTTGACCGAAGGCATGCCGCGCCGCGACCGGGCCTCGACACGACCGATAAGGAAGTTGGAAACCAGCGACAGCAGCAGATAGAGCGCGCCCGCCGCCATGTAGAAGGTGAAATAGGCTTTGGTGACGCCCGCGGCCTGTCGTGTTGCCAGGGCCAGTTCGTAGAAGCCCACAACCGCGAGCAAGGCTGTGTCCTTGGTGGCGATCAGCCACAGATTGGCGAGGCCGGGGATGGCGAAGGGCAGCATCGCCGGCAGGGTGATGCGCCGCAGCAGAAGGCCGGGCGGCATGCCGAAGGCACGCGCGGCCTCGATCTGGCCCTGCGGTATGGCAAGGATGGCGCCGCGTATGACCTCTGTCGAGTAGGCGCCCTGGACAAAGCCGAGCACGGCGATACCAGCCGCCAGCCCGCTGATGTCGATGCGCTGATAGCCGATCGCCGTGAGCACCTGATTGATCAGGTCGGTTCCGGCATAATAGAGCAGCAGGATCAGCACCAGTTCGGGAACGGCCCGCACGATCGTGGTGTAGACAGCCAGGAGATCGCGCACCACCGGTCCGCCATAGAGCTTGCCATAGGCGCCGCCGGTGCCGATCAAAAGTCCGACGCAAGTGGCGCCGACCGCGATTTCGATCGAGTGGAGCAGCCCGAGCAGCAGGGTTCCGCCCCAGCCCGGCGGCGTGGGCGAGAGAAGTTCGATGATGCCGGCCGCCGAGGCCGAAAGGAATGCGTCGATCAGCGTCGCCCCCGAAATGCTGACGTCGACCGCGGACCGTTCTCGTCAGCGGAAACGTGCGTGGACAGGTTCAGGCGAGACCGCGCGGCGCGCAAGGCGCCGCGCGGTCACAAGCTCGTGCTTGTCGTTAATTCGACTGCGGCGAGTCACCATAGACGTCGAAATTGAAGTATTTCTTGGTGATCTCGGCGTATTTACCGTTTGCGCGGATAGCCTTGATGCCGGCGTTGATCTTGTTCTTCAGGTCTGTGTCTTCCTTGCGCACGCCAGCGCCAACGCCTGGCCCGAGCACCTCGAGATCCGGCGCAACCATGCCTTTCAGGTCGCAGCATGCTTTACCCTGGTCGGATTGCAGGAAGGCATCGAGCGCGATCGAATCGGCCTGCACCGCATCGAGGCGGCCGGCGGCGAGATCGTTATCAGCTTCGTCCTGGGTCTGATATTCCTTGATCTCGGCCGCGCCGGTGAAATGCTTCTTGGCGTACACGGCATGGATGGTCGACACCTGGACGCCGATGACCTTGCCCTTGAGGTCGTCGGGCGTGGCGCCGAACTTCTTGTCCTTGGGCCCGATGATGGCGGTGGGGGTGTTATAATATTTGTCGGAGAAATCGATCGTCTTCTTGCGCTCGTCGGTGATCGACATCGAGCTGGCGATAACGTCGATCTTCTTGGTCGTAAGCGCGGGGATGATGCCGTCCCAGGCGACCGGCGTGATCACGCAGTCGAGCTTCTCTTCGGCGCAGACGGCGTCGATGAAATCGATCTCCCAGCCAACCCATTTGCCTGAAGCGTCCGGCGAGGTGAAAGGCGGATAGGGCTCGGCTGCCACACCGATCTTGATAGGATCGGCCTTGGCCGCGCCCATCGCGGCGACGCCGAGCAACAGCGATGCGGCAAAAATCTTCAGAACAGTCTTCATATTCACGACTCCCAGTTTGTTATGGTTGGTATTCCCCGTTTTTCGTCCGTCCCCGGCTTTGTCCTCTAGCCGATATTGCGGATGAATTGCTTGAGCCTTTCGGATTTGGGCGCGCCGAAGATCTGCTCCGGCGGTCCTTCCTCTTCGACCAGCCCGTTGTAGAGGTAGACGACATGCGTCGCGACCTCGCGGGCAAATTTCATTTCGTGGGTGACAAGCACCATGGTGCGGCCTTCGCGCGCCAGATCGCCGATCACCCTCAGCACTTCGCCGACTAGTTCGGGGTCAAGCGCCGAGGTTGGTTCGTCGAACAGCATGACGCGCGGGTTGATGGCGAGTGCCCGCGCGATCGCCGCGCGCTGCTGCTGGCCGCCCGAGAGGTAGGCGGGATAGACATCTCGCTTCTCGGCCAGTCCGACCCGGGCCAGCAACTTCTCGGCTTCCGCGATCGCCACGTCCCGCTTGATGCCGAGCACGTGCACCGGAACCTCGATGACGTTCTCGATCAGCGTCATGTGGCTCCACAGATTGAAGTTCTGGAACACCATGCCGAGCTTGGAACGGATACGTTCGATCTGCTTGCGGTCGGCGGGAACAGTGTGGCCGTGGCTGTCGGCCTTCAGTTTGATCTCTTCGCCATTGACACGGATGATGCCGCTTGTCGGGTTCTCCAGACAATTGATGCAGCGCAGCAGCGTCGACTTGCCGGAACCGCTGCCGCCGATGATGGCGATGACCTCGCCGTCGCGCGCCGACAGCGAAACGCCCTTCAGAACATGAAGTTCGCCGAATTTCTTGTGCAGGTTCTCGACATGGATGGCTTCGGCGGCGCCATTCGGCGCCGTTGTTTTCATTGCGTGAGCGGCACTTGGCGCCATCACCTTGCCGGCGCTCCGTGACGCGACCGGATTCGTCGTTGCTGGAATGTTTTACCCATTACCCGTCACTGTACAGAGTTCCCGCTCTCAAGATGGACCGTTCTGCTTGCCTCCGTCAACCATGGTTTTTGGACCATTGATCAGGGCTTGCTGTAGTGGTTATTGGCGGGCGGGATGGATCAGGGAGAATTTAGTGGACAAAACATACGGGTCGCAGTCCATGGCCGGGCCGCTGAAGCGCGTGCTGATGCGTTCCGCCGCCAGCGCGATGCGGCGGGCCGAGCCGGCCGAGTGGCATTATGGCGCGGGGTTCGATCCGCAAAAGGCCGCCGCCCAGCATGAGCAACTGACCAGGCTGGTTGCAAGGTCCGGCGCCGAGATCGAATGGCTGACGGACGCCGATGACGGGCTTGCCGATTCCGTTTTCACCCACGATCCGTCGCTGATGACCGATCACGGCGCAGTCATTCTGTCCATGGGAAAGGCGCTGCGCCGGACCGAGCCCGGCCTGCATGAAGCCGCCTACGGAAGAATGGGCGTGCCAATCCTCGGCCGCGTCGAGGCTCCCGGCCAGGTCGAGGGCGGTGATTGCGTGTGGGTCGATGCGAACACGCTGGCCGTCGGCCGTGGCGTGCGCACCAACCAGGACGGCATCCAGCAGCTCTCGAATCTGCTCTCGCCCAAGGGCATCCAGGTCTTTGGCTTCGACCTGCCGCTCTGGCACGGCGAGGAGGCATGCCTGCATCTGATGTCGGTGATCAGCCCACTCGCGGACGATCTGGCGCTGGTCCATGCGCCCCTGCTGCCGGCCGCCTTCTACCAGATGCTGAAGGCGCGCGGCATAAGGCTGGTCGAGGGTGATGCCGATGAGTTCCACGCCTCGAACGGCCTCAGCCTCAACGTGTTGCCGACCGCGCCGCTCGAAGTGATCGCCGTTGCCGGTTTCCCCAAGACGGCCGAGGCCATGCGGGCCGCCGGCTGCACAGTTTCCACCTTCGAGGCCGATGCCCTGTGCATCGCTTGCGAAGGCGGCCCAACCTGCCTCACACGCCCGGTGCTTAGACAATGACGACAATCGGCGAAGCCCTTATCTCCCTGCTGGAAGCCCATGGCGTCGATACCGTCTTCGGCATTCCGGGCGTCCACACGGTCGAGCTTTATCGCGGCTTGGCGCGCTCGAAGATTCGCCATGTCACGCCGCGCCACGAACAAGGCGCCGGTTTCATGGCCGACGGCTATGCCCGCGCCAGCGGCAGGCCGGGCGTCGCCTTCGTCATCACCGGGCCCGGGCTCACCAACACCATCACGGCCATGGGCCAGGCGCGCGCCGATTCCGTGCCGATGCTGGTCATCTCCGGCGTCAATGCGATGCCGACGCTGGGCAAGGGCCTGGGGCATCTGCACGAATTGCCCGACCAGCGCGGCATGATGGAGAAAGTGGCGCTGTCGTCGTACCGCGTGACCGAAGCCGCCGAGTTGCCTGGTGCCTTGGCCCGGGCCTTCGCGCTGTTCTCGTCCTCGCGCCCCGGTCCGGTTCATATCGAAATCCCGACCGACGTCATGGTCAAGCCGGCGGATGGCATCGCGGCCCTGCTGAGCAACACGGCGCCGCCGGCGCCGGATGATCAGGCGATCGCCGAGGCAGCCAGCCTCATCGCGGCCGCCCGCCGTCCGCTTATCCTGGCCGGCGGTGGTGCCAAGCAGGCCGAAGCGCCGTTGAAGCGGCTGGCCGAGCGGCTGGGAGCGCCGGTGGTCCAGACGGCCAATGCGCGCGGCCTCATGCACGGCCATCCGCTTTGCGTTCCGGCCAGCCCGAGCCTGAAGGCGGTGCGGGCGCTGATGGCCGATGCCGATCTGGTGATCGCGGCCGGTACCGAATTCGGTCCGACCGACTACGACGGATATGGCGACGGCGGTTTTGTTTTGCCGGCTAATTTGATCCGGATAGATATCGGCGCCGACCAGCTCGCGCGCCGCCCGGCAACGGTTTCGATCCAGGCCGATTGCGGTGACGCGCTCGAGGCTTTGCTAGCCCGAATAGGCGACGCGCCCGCGGCCAGCGACGGCCATGCGCGCGCCGCGGCGGCACGCAAAGCTGCCTTTGCCGAAATCAGCCCGGCCATGCAGGCCCAAGTGCGCGCGGTCGAGACGATCCGCGACACGTTGCCTGGATCCATCATCGTCGGCGATTCGACCCAGCCGATCTATGCCGCCAACCTCTACTACGATCATGACCGGCCGGGCGGCTGGTTCAACGCCGCCACCGGCTTCGGCGCGCTGGGCTACGGGCCGCCGGCCGCGGTCGGTGCAGCACTTGCCGTTCCCGATGCGCCGGTTGTCTGTCTGACCGGCGATGGCGGCTTCCAGTTCACGCTGCCGGAACTGGGCGCGGCGCTCGATGCGCGGGCCCCGGTGATCTTCGTCGTGTGGAACAACCGCGGCTATCGCGAGATCGAAACCTCGATGCTCGATGTCGGTGTCGAGCCGGTGGGCGTGTCGCCCGCGCCGCCGGATTTCTGCAAGCTGGCCGAAGCCTATGGCATCGCCTCCGAGCGGTTGACCGACACGGGCGGTCTTGCGGATGCGCTCAAGCATGCGCGGGCAGCCGGGGTGCCGCGCGTCATCGAAATCACGGTCGACTAAGCACTGTGCTTGATCGTATTGACGCACGGCCGACGACTTCCTTTTTCAGCGAACCGGCGGCTTTCCGGGATCCGTTGAGAATTTCCTACCTTGCCCCGCTACGCTGGGCTGCCTCGTCGCCGGCCCTGCCTTGGTCATTGCGTAGCGGCGCGGCGAAGGTCTGCCTGCTCCTCGCGGGCAAGAAGCAGCGGCGAGCCCGCCGCGTCGCGGTCGACCATTCCCGCTGGTGTTCCACCAGCACGCCGAGCGGTGGTGTCGGCCCGATCTGGCAATATTGGGGGCAGGGCGTCGACGAAGCCCCGCCCTTGATCAAGGCATGCCTGCGCTCGGTACAGCGGTACAAGGGGGATCGGGAGCTGATCGTGCTCGACGACAGGACGATCGAAAACCATATCGATCTGCCCGATCATCTCTGGGACAAGCGCCGGTTGATGACAAAGCAGCATTTCTCCAATCTCATTCGGTTAAGTCTGCTGCAAAGGCATGGCGGGACCTGGCTGGACGCAACCATCCTGCTGCGGCAGCCCGTTCCCGCCGAGATCGAGCGCGAGGATTTCTACATCCTGCGCGAGACGAACCGCCATCCACGGCTCGTGGAGACCTGGTTCATCCATGCCCGCAAAGGGCATCCGCTGGTCGAAACGGTGCTTCATGGCCTGTCGGACTACTGGAGAAAACACGACAGGCTGCACGAATACTTCATGTTCCCCTACCACATGGAGGCGTCGCTTCTGCTGCACCGGCGGCTGCGGCAGGATTTCCTGCGCATGCCGCAAGTGGGTGCCGATCGGCCGCATGAACTACAGTGGCTGCTCTTCAAGCCTTTTGACGAGGCCGCCCATCGCGCGCTGTTCGACGGCTTCTGGCTGCACAAGCTTTCCCGCCACGGCGAACGGCCGGCAACGAACGAGCGTTTGCTCTACGATGCGATCATCGATGGCTGGCCGATGGCTTGAGCAATGCAAAGAAGCGATGCTGCCATGTCGAGATATCAGTTGAGTGATCGTAAGAAAGGCGCGACGCTCTGCGTCGACGCGGCATAACAAGCGACATAATTATAAAAAATGACAGGAGCGGTCCAGCATGACGGAAACACTTGAAGGCAGGCATATCGTCGTGACCGGCGGAACCGGGGCGCTCGGTGGCGCGGTTGTCGGGAAACTTCTGAGCGAGGGCGCGGTCTGCCATGTGCCCAATGCCCATGCCGCCGCGCCCGCGCATTTTCCCTTCACCACCCATGATCGCGTCAAGCTGGCGCACAATGTAGATCTCTCGGACTCCGCCAAGGTCGAGGCATTCTACAGTCAGGTTCCGGGCCTGTGGGGCTCCATCCATCTTGCCGGTGGTTTTGCCATGGCGCCGGTGGAGAAGATCGAGTCGGCATCCTTTGCCGAGATGATGGACACCAATGCGCGCACCGCCTTCCTGTGCTGCCGCGCCGCGGTGCGTTCGATGCTTGCCTCGGAGACGCCGGGCCGCATCGTCAATGTCGCCGCGCGGGCGGCACTCGAGTTCCGGCGTGGCGCCGGCATGGTCGCCTACGCGGCCAGCAAGGCGGCGGTCGCGGCAATGACCGTTGCCATGGCGGAAGAATTGAAGGGCAAGGGCATCCTGGTCAATGCCGTTGCACCCTCGACGCTCGACACGCCGGCCAATCGCGCCGACATGCCGGATGCAGATTTCACCAGATGGGTCAGCCTCGAAGCGGCGGCCGAGGCCATCGCCTATCTCGCCTCGCCGGCCAATCTGGCCATGAGCGGCACGCTGGTGCCGCTTTACGGCAGGGCCTGAGCCATCGGCGCGGGCTTTCAGTTTTCAGCACGAGCCAAACAAAAACCCCGCCGGATCGCTCCGGCGGGGTTTTTGTTTCTGCCAGCCTCCGAGAGGCCGCGGGCAGCGGATGCTTAGCTGCCCTGCTTCTTCAGCGCGGCACCCAGGATATCGCCCAGCGAAGCGCCGGAGTCGGTCGAGCCATACTGGGCGACCGCTTCCTTCTCTTCGGCGATTTCCAGCGCCTTGATCGAGACCTGCAGCTTGCGGGTCTTCTTGTCGAAGGCGATGACGCGGGCATCGACCTTCTGGCCGACGGTGAAGCGCTCGGGGCGCTGCTCGTCGCGGTCACGGCTCAGGTCCGAGCGCTTGATGAAGGTCTCGATGCCGCTGTCGACCAGCCGCACTTCGAGGCCGCCATCCTTGACGCCGATGACTTCACAGGTGACGACGGCGTTCTTGCGCAGTTCGCCGCTGTTGGCCGCTTCGCCGACCGTATCCTTGGCCAGCTGCTTGATGCCGAGCGAGATGCGCTCCTTCTCGATGTCGACGTCGAGCACCTGCGCCTTGACCATGTCGCCGCGATTGTACTCTTCGATGACCTGCTCGCCCGGACGGGTCCAGTCGAGGTCGGAAAGGTGCACCATGCCGTCCACGTCGCCTTCCAGGCCGATGAACAGGCCGAACTCGGTCTTGTTCTTGACCTCGCCCTCGACCTGGCTGCCGACCGGGTGGGTGCGCGCGAAGGCTTCCCAAGGGTTTTCCAGCGTCTGCTTGAGGCCGAGCGAGATGCGGCGCTTGGCCGGATCGACCTCGAGCACCACGACGTCGACTTCCTGCGTCGTCGACAGGATCTTGCCGGGGTGCACGTTCTTCTTCGTCCACGACATTTCCGAAACGTGGATGAGGCCTTCGATGCCCGGCTCCAGCTCGACGAATGCGCCGTAGTCGGTGATGTTGGTAACGGTGCCCTTGATCTTCTTGCCGATCGGGAACTTGGTGCCGATCTCCGACCACGGATCGCTCTCGAGCTGCTTCATGCCGAGCGAGATACGGTGGGTTTCCTGGTTGATGCGGATGATCTGCACCTTGACCGTCTGACCGATGTTGAGGATTTCGGTCGGATGGTTGACGCGGCGCCATGCCATGTCGGTGACGTGCAGCAGGCCGTCGATGCCGCCGAGGTCGACGAACGCACCGTAATCGGTGATGTTCTTGACGACGCCTTCGACAACCTGGCCCTCTTCGAGGTTCTGCACGATTTCCGAACGCTGTTCGGCACGGCTTTCCTCGAGCACGGTGCGGCGCGACACGACGATGTTGCCGCGGCGGCGATCCATCTTGAGGATCTCGAAGGGCTGCGGGTTGTGCATCAGCGGGGAGACGTCGCGGATCGGGCGGATATCGACCTGGCTGCGCGGCAGGAAGGCCACGGCGCCGTCGAGGTCGACGGTGAAGCCGCCCTTGACCTGGTTGAAGATGACGCCTTCGACGCGCTCACCCTTGGTGAACTTCTCTTCGAGACGGACCCAGCTCTCTTCGCGGCGAGCCTTCTCGCGCGACAGCATGGCTTCGCCAAGCGCGTTTTCGATGCGCTCGACATAGACTTCGACGGTGTCACCGACCTTGAGGGTGGTGTCCTTGCCCTTGACGCCGAATTCCTTCAGCGGCACGCGGCCTTCGACCTTGAGGCCGACGTCGATGATGGCCATGTCCTTTTCGATCGCGGTGATCGTGCCCTTGACGACCTGACCTTCGCCGGAGTGGCCGGTGGTGAATGATTCTTCGAGCAGGCTCGCGAAATCATCGCGAGTGGGATTTGCAGCTGACATTGTTTCTCCTGGAATGTCCCGCATCTTCAGCGGAACGGCGCCGTGGGTTAGCGTTGCGTTGGCCTGCCGGCGTTCCGGGCTAAAAGCCCTCGGCCGCTTTCAGGCGGCAATTCCGGCGCATGAAGAATGCTGGCAGGCTGGTTCGTGCCCGATATGGGTATTCTCTTTGTTTCCGGCAAATCGGAAACGGCGGGAAAGCCCGGATCAGACCTTGGTTTCTCTTGGCCGGCACGTCGTCGATGATCATTCTGACCGCGATAAACGCGGCTTCTATAGCGATTTCACTCCCATCAGGCAAGTGCGCGCGCCGACGCGGTCGAGTGGTTGCTCCCGAATGTTGCGCCGTGACGCAATCCCAAGCGGAAAACCGTTTCACAATCTTCCGGGAATTGCTCTAAGTCGGCTTGGGGAATCTGGCTGATCAATGGGGGATCATCTTGCAGTCAAGCGCCACCTTCAACATCTTCCTGCCGGTGGCCCTGGTCATCATCATGCTGGGGCTTGGCCTGTCGCTCAAGCTTCGGGATTTTTCCGAGGTTATCTCGCGGCCGAAAGCCCTCCTCGTCGCCCTTGTTCTTCAGATATTCGTGCTGCCGATCATTTGCTTTGGCATCGTGTCCGTTTCCGCCCTGCCTCCCGCCATGGCGGTCGGCATGATGCTGCTGGCGGCCAGCCCCGGTGGCCCGTCGGCGGTTCTCTACACGCATCTTGCCAAGGGCGACACGGCGCTCAGCCTGTCGCTGACAGCGATCAACTCGCTGGTGGCGCTGGTATCGGTGCCGCTGATCACCAATTTCTCACTGCTGCATTTCTATGGCGCCGGGCAGGTCATCCCCCTGCAGATTGAAAAATTCCTGCAGTTCTTTGCCCTCGCGCTCGTTCCGGCCTCGATCGGCATCGCCATTCAGCACCGCTACCCGGCTTTGGCCGACCGCATGGAAGGGCCCGTCAAGCTGCTGGCGATGCTTTTCCTGGCGACGGTCGTTCTCTTCGCCATTGTCGGCCAGTGGGATCTCATCATCACCTGGGGGCCGGTCGTCGGCATCGCCGCCCTTGCCTACAATCTGGCGAGTATCGCGGTCGGCTACGCCGTGCCGCTTGTGTTCCGTTTCGAACGGCGGCGCGCAACCGCAATCGCGATGGCGACCGTCATTCACAATGCCGCGTTCGTCATCACCCTGGCGCTCAGCGAATATTTGCTCAACAACGCCGAAATGGCCGTGCCGCCAGCGCTCTACGCACTGATAGCCTATATCACCGCCGGGATATTCGTGTTCGTCCTGAACAGATCAGGCAAGCCACAACCCGTCGCAGCGGCCATACGATAGAGCGGCCGAGGCCGCTCAGGCCTGGTCTCTCCCGGCCATGGCGTGGTCGATGATCGCCATCGCCGCCAGAAACGCCGCTTCGATGGCCATGTCACTGGTGTCAAGCAAATGCGCGTCGGCGGCGGGCTTCAGCGGCGAGTCGGCGCGGCCCATGTCGCGCTCGTCCCGGCGCACGATGTCGGCGAGGATTTCGGTGAAATTGGCGGTGCCGCCAATGCTTTCGATCTCGGCCAGCCGTCGCCTTGCCCGCACCTCCGCGCTCGCCGTCACATAGAGTTTGATGTCGGCGTCGGGACACACGACAGTGCCGATATCGCGGCCGTCGAGCACGGCGCCCGGCGGCGTCTTGGCGAAGTCGCGCTGCTTTTCAACCAGGATGCGCCGTACCGACGGATACACCGCGACCTTCGAGGCGGCTTCGCCGACGGCATGGGCGGACAGGACGGTACGGTCGAGCTTCGCCAGGTCGACCTGACGCGCCGCGGTCTCGGCCGCCGAGACATTGTCGAGCGGCAATGCGTGCTGGATGAGTGCATAGGCCACCGCGCGATAGGTGAGGCCGGTGTCCAGCAGGTTCAGCCGGTAATGGTCGGCGAGCCGCCGGGCCAGCGTGCCCTTGCCCGCGCCTGCGGGGCCGTCGATGGCGATGGTGAAGACAGGGGTCATTCGAACCCTCGATGCAAGTGCTTTACTCCATCTGCGCTCAAAGTCAGTCGCTTCGACTTCCGAGGGCTCGAACTGCCTGTCCGAATTGATCTCTGCGAGATCAGGAAAGCCTTCTGTCGAATTTCTAGTGCCTCCGACCTCAATATCTTCCGACCCGTCAAGGGCGCCGCCGCGAATGGCAAAGCCCACGGAGCCATCGGTATAGAATTCTAAGGTCCGGTTCTGAAAATTGGCGTCGGCGATTTCATAACAGAGGTAGGACTGCTCATCGGATATGTCATGTTTCCAATGAGCGAAAACGTATCTCACTCGATCTCCGCGCCCAGCGCCTTCATCAGTCCCATGAATTCCGGAAAACTCGTCGCGATCATCGCCTGATCGTCGATTGTAACTGGCTTTTCCGTCGCCAGTCCCATGACCAGAAAGCTCATGGCGATGCGGTGGTCGAGATGTGTCTTCACGGTCGTGTCCTGGCCGTTGGGATGACCACCCAGCCCCTTGCCGCCGGGCCTGCCGCGCACGGCGAGCGAAGCCTCGCCCTCGGTGCAGTCGACGCCGTTGAGCTTCAGCCCGTCGGCAACGGCGGACAGGCGATCGGATTCCTTGACGCGCAGCTCTTCCAGCCCCTGCATCAGCGTTTCGCCCTCGGCGAAGCTGGCGGCGACGGCGAGCACCGGGTATTCGTCGATCATCGACGGCGCCCGCTCGGGCGGCACGGTGACGCCCTTGAGTTCGGAGTAGCGTACACGCAGGTCGGCGACATCCTCGCCGCCGGCATTGCGCGGGTTGAGGATGTCGATCTTGGCGCCCATCTCCTGCAGCGTCAGCAGAAGCCCGGTGCGGGTAGGGTTCATCAGCACGTTTTCGATTGTGATGTCGGAACCCGGCACGATGAGTGCCGCAACCAACGGGAAGCCGGCCGAGGACGGGTCGCCGGGCACGGCGATGGTCTGCCCGGTGAGCTTGCCCTGGCCTTCGATGAAGATGTGGCGCACGCCGCGCTCGTCGGTCTCGACCGACAGGTTGGCGCCAAAGCCTTTCAGCATCTTTTCAGTGTGGTCGCGCGTCATCACCGGCTCGATCACGGTGGTGATGCCCGGCGTGTTCAGGCCGGCAAGCAGCACCGCCGATTTCACCTGCGCCGAGGCCATCGGCACACGGTAGGTAATGGGGGCTGCGTGCTTGGGCCCACGCAATGTGATCGGCATGCGGTCGCCCGGCGTCGCCTTCAGTACCTGCACGCCCATCTGGCGCAGCGGTTCCAGCACGCGGCCCATTGGCCGCCCGGACAGCGAGGCGTCGCCGATGAAGGTCGTTTCCATGTCGTAGGTGCCGACGAGGCCCATGGTCAGCCGCGAGCCGGTGCCGGCATTGCCGAAATCGAGCGGGCCTTCCGGCTGCAGCAGCGCGCCATTGCCGGTGCCGCGTATCACCCATTCCGCGCCGTGCTTCTCGATATGCGCGCCCATGGCCTTCATGGCGGCACCGGTGCGCATCACATCCTCGCCTTCGAGCAGGCCGGTGATGCGGGTTTCGCCGGACGCCAGGCCGCCAAACATGAAGGAACGGTGCGATATCGATTTGTCGCCGGGCACGCGGGCGGTGCCGGAAAGGGCTGATGATTTGCGGGCGGTGGCCGACTTCGGGGCGGCGGCGTGAGACATGGAATTTCCCTGGACGGAATGCCGGCGTGCCGGCGCTTTTCAATTGGTGCGGCGGTCTCGTATCACGGCAGGCCGAAATGGTCATCCCCATCAGCGACGCCTTTCGTTGCATGGTTTTGTGACGCCGGCTTTTCGCTTTGACAGCGCCGCAAACTGTGGTTAAGGGGACCACTCTTTTATTCACGAGGCTTGCCGTGGCAAAAACCGAACTTGGCACAAAGCGTGTCGACCCTGAGACGGGCCGAAAATTCTACGACCTGAACAAGGACCCGATCGTCTCGCCTTATACGGGCAAGACCTATCCGCGTTCCTATTTCGAGGAAGGCAAGATCGCCGCTCTCGAGGAGGAAGAGGAAGTGGCCGAGAAGGAAGTGGACGCCGAGGACGAAGAGGGCGTTGAAGTCGTCTCGCTCGAAGAGGCCGACGACGACGTCAAGGGCGACGATCTGCCTGATCTCGGCGATGACGAGGACGTCGACCTCGGCGACGACGAGGATGACACGTTCCTTGCCGACGAAGAGGAAGAAGACGACGATGTCGCCGACATGATCGGTGTTGGCGACGACGACGACGAGGTCTGAGGCCATGCGTTCGCGGGCTTTCCGGGCCTGCGAACAACTTTCTCGGCCTGTGGACAAAAAGCCGGTATTCAAGGCTTGATATTGACGAAGGGCGGGGTTAGAAGCCGCCTGCACTAACGGCGCGGTCACCAACCCGCGCCGGATCTCTTCGCCGGAAACGGCGCCGGTTGACTGCCGGATGTGGGGCCATAGCTCAGTTGGGAGAGCGCTTGAATGGCATTCAAGAGGTCGTCGGTTCGATTCCGATTGGCTCCACCAGTTATTCTCTAGGGTATTAATTCCCCAAGACCTTTCATTTCAGGGCATAGCAAGGCGAAGCGGCTCATATCTATGGTCCATGAGGCAGGATTTTCTTGCCTGAACGGTCGTCTCACCTCCAGCGTCCCGGTCGTGTCCGTTGGCTTCGATTGCGGGTTCCTGATGGCACGCGAAGCGCGAGGCTGATGTCCATGTCGGCGATGACGCCGTTAGATCGTTGCGGTGGATTTTCTGAAACCGGTCGTGGAGTCTGTGTGAAGGCGTGACTCAGAGGGTCGGGCCGCGCTCACCGGAGCATGAAGGACCAGAACAGGCAGGCCAGCGTCGCGGCGGCGAAGATGACGAAGAACAGGCTGCGCAGCAGGACGTTGCGCCGCAGGTCGTTCATGACGATGTGGCAGCCGACAATGGCGGCAACGAACAGGAACCGCCAGTTCAGCAATGACCACAGGACATCGTGCTGGCCAAAGACCCATCTGGCGACCAGGCATCCGATGATGCTGGCGAACAGCACGATGACCGTCCAGAAGAGGGAATCCGCCGCGTTGGTCAGAACGATGCTGGCGGCGCGGATCGGCAGGACCATCATCAGCAGGGCGCTGAAGAAATAGATGGCGGCGAGCGGTATGAAAGTCCCGGCATCGGCGATGCCGTCGAGGCGCTTCACGCCGACCGCACCGAATGGATAGCCATGCCTGGCCACCGCAAGGCTCAGCGCCATGAGCAATGCCGACAGGACAGCAACCAGGGCGAATGAGGTGAGGGCTCTGCTCATGACGTTTCCAAGCGGATCGAACGGGCGAATCGGGCAGGATCGATCCTAGTCCACGGTCGTAAACTGCTCGTAAGCGCCGTCGGTTCGGAGCTCCTCCTCCGCGATCGGTCTGACTATCCCAATGTCAGCCCGGCTTTCCTTGCTTCCTCACGCAGGAACGGCAGCCCGACACCGATGACGTCATCGGGATTATCCGCCACCGGCCGCCACACGGCGAGCCCGCCGGCTATGTCGACGTCGACATGGTTCATGCTTTCCAGCGTGATGGCGCCTGTGTAGCCGATATCGGCGATCGCCGTCATGCAGGCCGCCCAGTTGAGCATGCCGCGCCCGGGCACGCCGCGATTGGCTTCCGAGACGTGGACATAGCCGAGATAGGGTGCTGCCGCCTTGAAGCCGTCGTCGAAACTCTCCTCCTCGATATGCATGTGGTAGGTGTCGAGGTGGATGAAGATGTTGTCGGCGCCGACGCGTTCGATGATGACGGCGGCATCGACCCCGCGATTGATCAGGTGCGTCTCATAGCGGTTGCAGGGCTCGATGCCGAGCTTCAATCCATGCGCTTTCGCTGCTTTCGCCGCCCGACCGAGGAAGCGGCACATGCCGTCGATCTCGGCCTTGGTCGGAGCTCGGCCGGATGTCTTGCCTATGGTGCCGTAGGTAACGCCGCCGAGTGCGGCGCTGCCCACCGCTTCGCAGACGGCGAAGGCCGGCTCGAGGAAGGCCAGCGCCTCATCGGGACGCGCCACCACATCCAGCGAGGCAGGCAGGCCTAGCGATGGGATGACGTCGACGCCCCAGCGTTCGGCGAAGGCGCGCGTGCGTCTTGTGTCGATCTCTTCGGGGCGCAGCAGCGGGATTTCGAGCAGGCCGATGCCGAGTTCCTTCAGCCGTTCCATCCGCGGCTCGATCAGATCGAGATCCCAGACCGGCGCGATGGCGAAAGTGTGCAATCCGAACGTATTCATCTCAGCCTCTCTGCTCGTGCGCCGCCGCGGCGCTGTTGTCGCCGCCGCCGACGATGCGGCCGACGACTTCGTTCATGTTGGTCTTCGCGGTGATCAGATTGGCTTCTGCGCGGCCGTGACGCAGCACGACGATGCGGTCGGTAACCGCCAGCACATCGTTCAGCCTATGCGAGATCAGGATGACGGCGATGCCTTCCGATCTCAGGCGGCGAATGAGGTCGAGCACGCTCTGCACCTCGCGCACGGCAAGAGCTGCCGTGGGCTCATCCATGATGACCAGCCTCGGGTTGAAGGTCAGCGCGCGGGCGATCGCCACGGTCTGCTGCTGGCCGCCGGAGAACGATCCGACCGGGCGGTTGATGGACGGCAGATGCGCGCCCAGCCGCTCGATCATTTTTGCTGCCTGTCGGTCCATCTCGGCCTTGTCGACAAAGCCTGGAAACAGGCCGAACAGTTTCTTCACCGGCTCGCGGCCGAGGAAGATGTTCGCGGCGACGTCCTGCTGCCTGGCCAGCGACAGGTCCTGGTAGATCATCTCGACGCCGAGCCGGCGCCGTTGGCCGGGATCGAGCGGCAGCATGTCCTTGCCGTCGAGCTGGATGGCGCCGGAATCGGCCCGATAGATACCGGTGATGGTCTTCATCAGCGTCGACTTGCCGGCGCCGTTGTCGCCGACAAGGCCGATCACTTCGCCGGCCTCGACCGAGAGGTCGACGCCATGAAGCACATCGACCGCGCCGAAACTCTTGCGGATGCCTTGCAGGGTGAGAAGGGTCATACGCGTGACTCCTTGCGCACCTGATATTGGTCGATGAATACGGCCAGGATCAGCACCGCGCCGATGGCCATCTGCTGGTAGTAGGATTGCACGGCGAGCAGCGTCAGCCCGTTCTGCAGCACGCCCATGATCAGCGCGCCGATCATGGTGCCCAGGATCGAGGCGCGGCCGCCGAACAGATTTGTGCCGCCGATAATCGCCGCCGTGATGGCGGTGAGCTCATAGTTGATGCCGGCGGTCGGGTCGCCGGCATTGACGCGGGCGGTGAACAGGAGGCCGGCTAGACCGGCGAGCGCGCCCGACAGCGTGTAGATGATGCGGCGATGGTGTTCGACGCGGATGCCGGCCGCGCGGGCAGCACCTTCACTGTCCCCCAGAGCCAGCGTGTGGCGCCCAAAGCGCGTGTAGGCGAGCAGGCAATGCGCGACGATGGCCGTCAGCAACAGCAGGATGACCGGCATCGGAATGCCGAAGGGCCGGCCCTGGCCGATATAGACGATTTCGGGCGGCAGGCCGTAGATCGCCCTGCCCTGCGAGATGACCAGCGCCAGCCCGCGCGCCAGGCCGAGCATGCCGAGCGTAACGATGAAGGCCGGGACGAAAGCGCGGGTGACGAGTTGCCCGTTTATGTAGCCGGCTATGCCGCCGGCGACAATGCAGGCGAGAACCGCCAGCGGCGACCACCAGCCGAGATTGACGGCGACGAAGGCGCCGACAACGCCGGACAGGCCCATCACCGAGCCCAAGGACAGATCGAGCCCGCCCGAGCCGATGACGAAGGTGGCGGCGATCGCCAGCACGCCGATCGTCGATGTCGCCAGCAGGATGTTGAGGACATTGCTGAGCGACAGGAAGTAGGGCGACAGCACCGCCATCACGGCGCTGAGCGCCAGCAGCACCACCAGCGATTCCAGCCTGATATGAAGCCGTTCGACGGCCGCGCGCTGCAGCCGGGACCAGAAGGACATTGGGTTGCACCTCTTTGTAAGGCAGTAGGCGGTAGGGATCAGGCAATAGGGAACCAAGAGCGTTTCCGCCCTAGGATCTGATCCCCGCTCACCTACCGCCTACGGCCTATTCCCTACTTCACGTATTCCAGCATCGGTTCCTTGCCGGCGTCGATCACGTCCTTGGTCAGCACCAGGGTCGGCACGGCGATGCTGTCCTCGACCTTGTCGCCGGCCAACGCCTTCTTGACGTTCTCGACCGCCTGCTTGCCGACGAGATAGGGCAGTTGCGCCACGGACGCGTTGAGCCTGCCTTCCTTGATCGACTTCACCGCATCCGAATTGCCGTCGACGCCGATGATGGTCACCTGCGGCCCCTTGCCGGCGGCGTAGACGGCTTCGACGGCGCCCAGCGCCATACCGTCATTGGCACAGAAGATGGCGACCAGATCGGGATGCGCCGTCAGCGTGTCGGTGGCGATCGAGGCCGCCTTGCCGCGGTCCCAGTCACCGGGCAGCGAGGCAACGATCTGAAGCCCCGGCGCCAACTCCTTCAGCTTGTCGGCAAAACCCTTGGCACGCTTCTCGCCAGTGATGTTGCCGGAAAGGCCCTCGATGACCAGCACGGGACCCTTGGCGTCCTTGCCGAGCTTGGAGACGAGATATTCAGCCCCTTGCGCGCCGGCCGCATTGTTATCGGAGCCGATATGGAAGGTGACCTTGATGCCTTCCTTGTCGAGGACCGTCTGATCAAGGTTGTTGTCGAGATCGACGATCTTGATGCCGGCCTCCTGCGCGGTCTTCAGGCATGGCAGCAGGTTGGTCGAATTGATGGCGGCTGTGATCATCGCCGCCGGCTTGCGCTCCAGCATGGTGTTGCAAAGGTTCAGCTGCGGCTCCGCCGCCTGGTCGCTCTCGGCTGCCTGCTGGAAGATCTTGACCCCGGCTTCCTTGGCGCCGGCTTCCACGCCCTGGGCCATCGCGCCCCAGAACGGATTGGCCAGCGTCTTCATAAGCACGCCGTATTCGGCGTCGTCGGCTTTTGCCGCGCTGATCGCCGAGAACGCCATTGCAACGCCCAAAGCCAAAGTAAATCGATTTATCTTCAGAACGAACGGTGTCACCTTGTTTCTCCTCCGGTTGATGTCACGTGCCGCGAGCCGAGGCCAGGTGCGGCGCCTTCAGTCCAGTTCGACAATGGGGGTTATTGTCGGTCTCCTCCCCCGGAATGCGGGACGTTGCCTGGCGAGCCAACGGATTCCCGCATCAAAACCCGGCAAGGTTCGAGCCGCGCGGTCGGCGGCCCGTCCTGGCCTTCAATCCTGGCAAACAGCGCGTCCATCGCGTGGCCCGCGATCTGGCGCACCGGCTGCACCACGGCGGCGATGGCCGGCCATGTCACCTGCATCCATTCGGCATCGTCGAAGCCGACCAGCGAAATATCGTTGGGACAATGCCAGCCGCGCCGGCGGAATTCGGAAAGCGCCACCAGCGTGCCCTTGAGGAACAGCGAATAGACGGCCGTCGGGCGCTCGCCTCGGCCTTCGCCCTTGTCGAAGTAGTCGCGCAACCGCGCCCTCAGCGGCTCGACATCGGTTTCGGCAAGCACGACGTCGATCCGCATATCCGGCGCCAGTTTGAGCGCGGTGGCGCGAAAGCCCTCGAGGCGGGCACGCACCGTCGCCGCCTGCTCGCCGAGGCCAACGACCAGGATATGGCGATGGCCCTTGCCGATCAGTTCGTGCGCCACCTCGGCACTCGCGGCCGCGCTGTCGGCCGATACGGTGTCGAAGGCGTCGTCGGACAACACGCGGTCGATCAGCACGCCTGTCATGCCGTTGGCCTTCATGAACTCGGCCGCCGGGCCGTGCTCGTTGCGCACGGGCGCCAGCACCACACCGGCGACCCGCCAGTCATGCATGCGGGCAAGGATCTGCTTTTCGCGCGCTTCGGATTCGCGGCTCGATGCCGCCACCAGCGTGTAGCCGCGCTGCTCGGCAAGGCTTTCGAGCTGGGTGACCATCTGGCCGAAGAATTCGCTTTCGAACTCCGGCATGATGGCGCCGATGATACGGCGCTTGGCCCGGCGCATGTCGGACGCCAGCGGATCGACGCGGTAGCCGAGTTGCCCGACGGCGTCGAAGACGCGCTGCGCATTCTCGGACTTGACCGTGGTGACGCCTGCCAGCACCTTGGAGACGGTGGCCGCGGACACGCCGGCGCGACTCGCCACGTCGTGAATCGACGGACGCCGCTGTTGGGCTTCGCGATGCGCCATTGATCCTCCTCCCGAGGCGCGGATGTCAGCATTTCCATCCGCTGAGGAAATGAGTAAATCGATTTTTTGCAGTTGTAAATCGTTTCATCGGAGGTAATTTGTCACCTGATAAGGGCGTGATGCCGATCGCGCCGGGAGGAATCGCCATGTCAGACAGGGATTTGCCGCTGGTCATCAGCGCGCCGGAACCGCGCACGCTCGACCTCATCTTCACGCCGGCGCAATTGGCACGCCTCAAGGCGAAATACCGCATTGTCGAGACGACGCCGGACGGCGTGGCGAAACTGCCAGCCGATGTGCTGGCGGGAGCGCGCTACATCGTCGGCCAACCGCCGATCACGCCGGAAACGCTGGCCAGCTTGAAAGCATTGCGCTGCGTCTTCAATGTCGAGACGAATCTCATCAACAACATGCCTTACGAGACGCTGTTTTCGCGCGGCATTCACGTCGTCACCACCGGTCTGGTGTTCGCCGAGCCAGTGGCCGAGCTCGGCCTTGCCATGGCGCTCAACCTCGCCCGCGACATCGTCGACGCCGACCTCGCCTTCCGGCAAGGCAAGGAGTTGTGGGGTGGCGACGGCAACCAGACGGCCCGGCTGTTGTCGGGCGCCAATGTCGGCATCATCGGCTTCGGCGATCTTGGCCGCGCGCTGAACCGGCTGCTGTCGGGTTTCCGCACCCGCACCAAGGTGTTCGATCCCTGGCTGCCGCCGTCGATCCTCATCGACAATGGCGTCGAGCCGGCCTCGCTGGATGATGTGCTGTCGACCAGCGACTTCGTCTTCGTCGTCGCCTCGGTGACATCGGAGAACCAGGGTTTTCTCGGCGCCGATGCCTTCGCCAGCATGCGCAAGGGGGCGGCCTTCATCCTTCTCAGCCGCGCTGGCGTCGTCGACTTCCCCGCGCTGATGGCGGCGGTCAAGAGTGGCCACATCGCCGCCGCAAGTGATGTCTTCCCCGAAGAGCCGCTGGCTCCGGATCATCCAGTCCGTACCATCCCCGGCTTCCTGCGCTCGGCCCACCGCGCCGGTGCGCTCGACATCGCCTTCAAGCGCATGGGCGACATGCTGCTGGAGGACATGGACCTGATCGACCGCGGCCTGCCGCCGCTGCGCTCCAAGCGCGCCGAACGCGAGACGGTATCACGCATGCGCTCGAAGCCGGCTGACAGGAACTGACAAGCAGGGCCTACGTCCGCCGCGCTCGCTTCGCCTCGGGCAAGGCGATGGCGAAGAGCAGGCCGGCACAGATGAGGAGCAGCCATCCGCCGATCGCCAGGTAGACGATGACGCCACCGACACCACCGATGAAGAAGGACAGGATGGTGCTGAGATGCAGGCGAAGGCGGGTTTTGGCGTCGGCCCGCTGCGCCGAGTTGCTCGCCAGCAGCGCAAGTCCAAGGCCAATATCGGTGGCCATTCCCGAGACATGCGTGGTGCGGATGCGGGCATTGGATATGCGCGTCGTGGCAGCGTTCTGCAGGCCCATCACGAAACTGAGACCAAGGACGAGTACCGATCCGCTCTGGGTATTTGGCAAGCACAGGTCGACGACGCCGAGCGCCAGCAGCATCCCAGCCTCCAGGGTGATGCTGTAGGCATAGATCGCCCGCACGCCTCTGTTTCGGCCCGCCTCGATCAGCAGTCCGGAAACGAAGGCGCCGGCGATGAACGCGATCACCAGGGACAAGAACAGCCCGGCAAGGCCGAATTGCGCCAGGCCAAGGTGATCCGACAGCGCCGAGACATTGCCGGTCATGTTGGCGGAGAAGAAGCCGGTGGCCTGAAAGCCCGCAGCGTTGAGGGCGCCGGCCACGGCCGCCAGCAGCGCCGCCAGTCGAACGTCGATATCGATCGTCCGTTGATCACCTTCGCGTATCAGCATTGCACGGCCTCTTCTTCACCTTGCAATGGCAGCAAAGCTATGTCGGATACCCAATCACATGCCGCGTAGCCTCGTCCACATCACTTGAACGTCAGCAAGCATTTCAGTTCCCATAGGGGAACGCCCTATGCACCCGCGCCTCGAGGTCGTCCGCCGCGCGTCGCCATTTGGCAGGAGGGTCCGCTGGGCTGTGCTGGAACTTTTGCAAGGCAGCCGCGTTCTTCTCCCGGATCGTCTCCCATTCGATCCTGAACTCCTCCAATCAATACCCCGCCCGGCTCCCTGCCGGCGGGGTTTTTTGTATCTGGACGCAGACACCGTCGAACTTGGCCGAGAAACGAAAAGGCCCAGCAAATGCCGGGCCTGATCGTGCGTTGTCGAGAAGCGGCTGAAAATCAGAACGCGGGCTTGGTCGTCTCGACATTGTCCTTGGTGACGACCGTCAGCGGGATCGGGATACGGTCCTTGACGTCCTTGCCGTCGAGGATCTCGGCCATGGTGTTGATGGCCAGCTTGCCGTCCTCGTCGGGAGACTGGACGATGGTGGAATACATCTCGCCGGACTTGATCGACTCGAAAGCATCCTTCTGGCCGTTGATGCCCACGATCGGCGGCGTCGGCTTGCCGGGGTTGGCTTCCTTCCAGGCGTCGATGAAACCGCGCGCCATGGTGTCGTCGTTGGCATAGACGCCGTTGATCTTGTCGCCGAAGCGGGTGATCAGGTCGCGGCTGGCGACGAGCGCCTTCTGCTGGTCGAAGTCGGCATTGACGGTATCGAGAATCTCGATCTTGCTGCCCAGTTCCTTCAGGTGGTCGACGAAACCGCCGACGCGGCCGATCGTCGTGCCGTTGCCGGCCTGGCCGGCGATGACGATCACCGAGCCCTCGCCCTTCAGCGCCGTGTTCAGCGAGTCGGCGGCCATCTTGCCTTCCTCGTAGACGTCGGGACCGGTGAACGACTTGATGAAGGGCTTGGCCTGGTCGCTCATCGGCGAGTTGATCAGGATCGCGGGGATGTTGGCCTGCTGCGCGCGCGCCAGCGCCGGGATGTAGGCCTGCGGGTCGAGCGGCCACAGGATGATGCCGTCGGCCTTGCGCGCGATGCAGGTGTTGAGCTGCTCCGTGCCGGTCTGGACGTCGAAATTCTGGCTGAGGCCGAGCACGTCGATGCCAAGTTCCTTGGCGCGGGCCTCCAGCGCCTTGTTTGCCGGCGTCGCATAGGCATGCGAGTCGGCGGCGGTCACGTAGCAGACCGTCTTGGCTTCGGCCAAGCCGGCCGAGGCCAGCAGCGCCATGGCGCTGATAAGCAATGCGGTTTTCCTGTTAGTCATGGTTTCCTCCTTTTGAATGCTGTTTTCAGGCAGATGCGACGGCCCGCGTGTTGGCCCGCGCGGTGGTCCTGACGGTGCGGTCGAGAACGACGAGCAGAATGAGAATGAGGCCGGCGACGACCTGCTGGACGTAGGCGGGGACCGACTGGAACTCCATCGCGGTGGTCAACGAGGCGATGGTCAGGACACCGCCGAGCGTTCCCAGTGCGGAGCCGCGTCCGCCTTCGAGACGCGTGCCGCCGACGACCACGGCGGCGATCACCGAGACGGTCAGCTCCGAACCGAACATCGGCGACCCGGTGTTGGTGGCGAGGCTCTGCAGCACGCCCGCCACGCCCGCCAGCGTGCTGGCGAAGACGAAGCCGAGAAACACCATCCTGCCGGACGAGATGCCGCTGGCCTCTGCGGCGATCGCGTTCGAGCCGACCGCGAAGAGATTGCGGCCGGACACGGTGCGGGTCAGCCAGAAATGCAGGAGCAGGATGGCGGCCAGGAACAGCGCGCTGCGCACGGTGAAGATGTCGAAATAGATCTTGGCCAGCGCCAGCGAGAACATGATGTCGGTGCCCGACACCGGCTGGCTCGCCGTGATCCAGTGCGCGATCGAGCGGAAGATCAGCATGGTGGCGAGCGTCGCGACCAGCGAATTGACCTTGAAGCCGACCGACAGGATGCCGTTCAGCACGCCGGCGGCGGCGCCGGTGAGAACGCCGATGCATGCAGCCGGCCACAGGCCGAGGCTCTGCTGGAGTTCGATCGCGACGATGCCCGATAGGGCGAATACAGCGCCGCCCGACAGGTCGATCTGACCGGCGATCAGAAGAACCGTCAGGCCGATGGCGATGATGCCGATGGTCGAACTGCGGTCGAGACCTAGGCCGAGCGTGGTCAGGCTGAGAAAGCCGGGCACGAGAAGCGAAGCCACCACCAGCGTGAGGCCGAGGATGAGCGCGACCCGGTAGCGGGCGATTTGGGAAAGCAAAGCCATCACGCGACACCCCGCTTGCGAAGGGCGACATCGAGGGCAACGGCGATGGCGATCAGCAGGCCCAAGACGAACCCCTGGACGGGGGTGCGCACGCCCTGCAGCACCATGACATTGGTGAGCAGTTGCACGAAGACCAGCCCGGCGATGGCGCGCGGCACCGAGCCGAAACCGCCCATGATCGAGACACCGCCGACGACCACGGCGGTGATGGCGCTGAACTCGTAGCCCGTGCCGACCAGCGGCCGGGCGCTCTGCAGGGTCAATCCGAGCAGCGCGCCGCTGAGGCCCGAGCACAGTGCGGTGATGATGAAGGCGCCGGCCTTGACCGCGCGCACGGGCACGGCGCTGGCCTCCGCCGCGTTGTAATTGCCGCCGGTCGCGATCGTCCAGCGGCCCCAGAAAGACCGGGACAGGACGAAGTTTCCGACGATGGCGATGGCCAGGAAGATCAGAGCGATGGTCGGGATACCCAGCACGCGACTTTTCACCAGCGCCGCCGAAGCCGGGTCCGTGCCGTAGACGATGACGCCGCCGACAGCCGCCTGGACGATGCCGAGCACGATGGTGCCGACGCCCAGCGTGGCGATGATCGGATTGATGCCGACATAGCCGACCAGCAATCCGTTGACGAGGCCGCAGGCGCCGGCCAGCGCGACGGCCAGGAGGAACGCCGGGACCGGCCCGACCATCGGCTGCAGCGCAAGCGACAGGATCGCCCCACAGGCGACCGTTGCCGGCACCGAAAGGTCGGCAAGGCCGCCGACCACGAGCACGAAGGTCATGCCGACCACGACGATGCCGACGATGGCCATCGAGGTGAGCACGTTGACCAGATTGCCGGTTGTGAAGAAGACCGGGCTGGCGAGCGATCCGTAGAGCGCCACCGCCAGGATGGCGATCAGCAGGCCGGCGCGCGATGCCGTATCGACGAGCCGGCTGCCACGGTTGAAGCGCGGGTTGGTGCGTTCCTGCTGCATGGAGAGGGCAATATCCGTCATGCTGTTTCTTCGCCCGTCGCAAGCGCCATGATGCGCTCTTCCGACAGGTCCTTGCGCTCGATGGCCGGCGAGGCGCGGCCGTCGCGCATGACGACCACGCGGTCGCAGACGCCGAGCACTTCGGGCAGTTCCGAGGAAATCATGACCACCGCCATTCCCTTGGCGACCAGTTCGCCGATGATGCGGTGGATTTCGGCCTTGGCGCCGACATCGACGCCGCGTGTCGGCTCGTCGAGAATGAGCACCGACGGTTTTGCCGACAGCCATTTGGAGATGACGGCCTTCTGCTGGTTTCCGCCCGACAGGAGATTGATGCGTCGCTCCGGATCGGGCGGCACGATCGAGAAGTCCGCGGCGTATTTCGCGGCCAGCTTGCGGTCGGCGCTCATGCTGACGCCGCCGAAACGGGACAGCCGGCGCAGGACCGGCAGGCTGATGTTTTCGCGCACCGTCATCGACGGGATGATGCCGTCGCCCTTGCGGTCTTCCGGGACATAGGCGATGCCCGCCTTCATTGCCTGTGACGGCGAGCGGATGGTGACGGGCTTGCCATGGGTCTCGATGCTGCCGGCGGTCAAGGCGGCGAGGCCGAAGATGGCCTTGGCCACTTCGGTGCGCCCGGCGCCGACGAGGCCAGTCAAGCCAAGTATCTCTCCGGCGCGGACGTCGAAGCTGACATCGGAAAACGTGACGCCGTCGCCGAGGCCCGTGACCTTCAGCACCGGGGCGCCGATCGTCGAGGCGGTCTTCGGGAAGACGTTTGTGACCTCGCGGCCGACCATCAGCTTGATCATCTGCGCGGCGGTGATGCCGTCGGCCGGGCGTGACTCGATCATGCTGCCATCGCGCAGGATCGTCACATCATCGGCGATCTCAAGCACTTCCTTGAGCCGATGGCTGATGTAGACGATGGCGATGCCCTGCGACTTCATCTTCCGCAGGATCTTGAACAGCGCCGCCGTCTCATGCTCGCTGAGGCTCGATGTCGGCTCGTCCAGTACGATGATGCGCGGGTTGGCGGCATAGGCCTTGGCGATCTCCACCAGTTGCTGCTGGCTGATCGATAGGTCGCCGAGCCGTGCCTTCGGGTCGATATCCGCGCCCAGTTCCTTCAGAACGGCGGCCGCATTGCGGACCATCGCGGCCTTGTCGGCCAGCAGCCATTTGCGCGGCATGCGGCCGAGATAGACATTCTCGGCGACGGTCAGGTCGGGGACCAGGTTCAGTTCTTGATGGACCATCCGGATGCCGAGCTTCTGGGCATCGGCCGGCTTGCGCATGCGCACTTCCACGCCGCCGACTTCGGTTGTGCCGGTGGTGGGGAGATAGGTGCCGCTGAGCACCTTCATGAGCGTGGATTTGCCGGCGCCGTTCTCGCCCACGATGGCGTGGACACGGCCGAAATCGACGGAGAAATTGACGTCGGAAAGCGCCTTCACGCCTGGGAAGATCTTGCTGATCCCTTGCATGCGAAGAGCGCTCGTCGCGGCCGACATCCCGTCCTCACCCGTTTCCGATTTCAGATGCGTGGCGGCCGTTCGCAGCCCTCGTTGTTCTATAACACTAATATAACACAAGGCGCAAGGATTGTCCCGCATGGTTTTTTGGGCAGTCCGGCATCAGATCGACAGCTGGTAGAAACGGACGGCGTTCAGGCCATAGACAGCGGCTTGCTGGTCCTTCGAAAGCTGCGGATCGAGGACCGTGCGCAGCGCGTTGAGCGCCTCGGCGTAACTGCCCGCCAGCAGGCAAACCGGCCAGTCGCTGCCGAACATCAGGCGATCGGCGCCAAAAGAAAGCATGGCCTGGTCGACATAGGGCTTCAGGTCGCGCGGCCGCCATTTGTCATGGTCCGCTTCGGTGACCATTCCGGAGAGCTTGCAGAAAACATTGGGAAAGGCGGCGACATGCTGCAGGTCGCTGGCCCAGCCGTTGAAAGCGCCCGATGCAATCGACGGCTTCGAGATATGATCGATTACCGCCCGCAGGCCGGGCGCCCCTTCCATGGCCTTGGCGACGTTCCTGAGATGCCTGGGATAGGTCAGGATATCGAAGGCAACGCCGCGTTCGGCAACAACGCGAAGGCTCGACATGACCGCTGGCCGCAGGATGTAGGCATCGTCAGCCATATCCTGCAGCATGGGCCGCAGGCCGACGAACTTGGGATTGGCGATCAACGCGTCAAGCTTGTTGGCGAAGACCGGGTCTTCCATGTCGAGCCAGCCGACCACGCCGGCGACGAAATCCGCTTCCTCGGCAAGCGCCAGCAGGAACGCGGTTTCGTCCTCCGTCTGCGCGGCCTGGACGACAATCGTCTTGTCGACCCCGGCCCTGCGCAGCAGCGGCGCCAGGTCTTCCGGCAGGTAGTCCCGATAGAGCGGCAAGCCCATCCCGGGCGACATCCAATGATAGTCGCCACGGTCGACCCGCCAGAAATGGTGATGCGCGTCGACGACGGGGCTGGGCATGGCGGACTCCTTTCGCCGGCTCAGCCGTCGGCGCGGACGTGCTGTTTCTGCGATCCGAGCCCGTCAATGCCGAGTTCGACGACGTCGCCGGGCTTCAGCCAGCGCTGCGGCTTCATGCCCATGCCGACGCCGGGCGGCGTGCCGGTGGAGATAATGTCACCGGGATGCAGCGACATGAACTGCGACAGATACGAGACCAGATGGGCGACGCCATAGACCATGGTTTTCGTCGAGCCGTTCTGCATGGTCTCTCCGTTGACGGTCAGCCACATCTTGAGATCCTGCGGATCGGCCACCTCGTCCTTCGTCACCAGCCAGGGGCCGGTCGGGCCGAACGTGTCGCAGCTCTTGCCCTTTGTCCACTGACCCTGGCGTTCAGTCTGGAACGCTCGCTCGGACACGTCATGCGCGACACAATAGCCGGCTACATAATCGAGCGCCTCGGCCTCGGTGAGGTATTTCGCTGTCTTGCCGATGACGATGCCGAGCTCGACCTCCCAGTCGGTCTTCTGCGAGCCGCGCGGGACCAGCACGTCGTCGTTCGGGCCGACGATCGCCGAGGTCGCCTTCATGAAGATGACCGGCTCGGAGGGCACCGCCATGCCTGATTCCGCGGCGTGGTCGGCGTAGTTCAGGCCAATGCAGATGAACTTGCCGGTGCCTGCGACGCAGGGACCCAGCCGCGGATTGCCCTCGACCTTCGGCAGCGATGCCGGATCGATGGCCGCCAGCCGCGCGAGACCCTCGGGCGAGATGGCACTTCCGCCGATATCGGCAATCGTTCCGCTGAGGTCGCGAATGTTGCCGTCGGCATCCAAGAGACCGGGTTTTTCGGCGCCGGAAGGGCCATAGCGAAGCAGTTTCATCTGATCTCTCCGAGGGTCAATAGGTGGCGCGGCCGCCGGACAGGTCGAACACGGCGCCGGTGGTGAAGCTGTTTTCCCTGGAAACCAGCCAGGCCACCATGTTGGCGGCCTCGTCGACCTCGAGGAAACGGGCGCGCGGGATCTTCGACAGCATGTAGTCGATGTGTTCCTGCTTCATCTGGTCGAAAATCGGCGTGCGCGCCGCGGCCGGCGTGATGCAGTTGACGGCGATGTCGAGCCCGGCCAGTTCCTTGCCGAGCGACTTGGTCATGCCGATGACGGCGGCCTTCGACGCCGAATAGGCGGAGGCGTTGGGGTTGCCTTCCTTGCCCGCGATCGAGGCGACGTTGACGATGCGGCCGTAGCCTTTCGCCTTCATCGACGGCACGACGGCGCGATTGACGTGAAAGGTGCCGTGCAGGTTGATGTCGATGACCCGCTTCCAGTCGGCGACCGGATAGGCTTCAAGCGTGTGGTTGGGTCCGGCGATGCCCGCCGAATTGACCAGGATCGACACGGGCCCGAGCGCGGACTCGGTCTGGCCGTGCGCCGCCACGACGGCATCGGGATCGACGATGTCGACCACGACTGTGTCGACCGCGCCGCCGCCCAGTTCCTGCTTGGCTGCCCGCAGGCGATCGCCATTGACGTCCCATAGGCAGACCTTGGCGCCGGAGGCCAGGATGCGCTTCGCGAAGGCAAGGCCCAGGCCCTGCGCACCACCCGTCACGACAGCCACCTGACCGTCGAGATCAATCCTGTTCATCGGCAAGCCTTCCCTTGAATAATCGATGGAGACTGAAGAATGGTCGGGTCCTCGTCGGACCATGTCCTCAAGCGCGGCGGCGTTTCTCGCTCCCGATCATCAGCCGCCAGCATGATTGCTCTTGCACATTACACTAGTATAATGCAAGCCTTGAATCGTGCCTTGGGACGTCAAGCGGATTGAATTGTACCAGCCTGGCGCCCAATGCTATGCGGACGCCGCGCGCAGTGTGACAGAAAGCGGCAAGGGCAAGCTTCATGGCTTCAAGACCATCGGATACGACGGGTAGACCGCAGGCGGCACAGGGAAGCGAAGACAGGCTGACCGAATTCCTGCAAGGCGTGTCGCTCAACCGCGCCATCCCGCTGCGCGACCAGATCTATGTGCTGGTGCGCAAGGCTATCGTCACGGGCAAGCTGGCGCCGGGCGCCCCCATCAACGAGATCGAGATCGCCAACAAGCTTGGCATCTCGCGCACACCGGTGCGCGAGGCGGTCAAGAAGGTGAGCGACGAGGGCCTTATCGAGGTCTTCGCCCAGAACGGCACCTTCGTCGCCGGCATCAGCCGCAAGCAGGTCGAGGAAGCCTACATCATCCGCATCGCGCTGGAGCTCGAGAGCATCAAGCGCGCCGCCGCCGTGATCGAGACACACCATATCCAGGATCTCGAGGATATCATCAACGCCCATGAAACGGCCGTGAAGCGCTCGCGCTTCGATGAAGCGATCACCCGGGATGACGACTTTCATCGCTATATCGCCGAGGTGAATGGGCTGACCATGCTGTGGAAGGTCGTGGACGTCTCGAAGGCGCAGATGGATCGCTGCCGGCTGCTGTCGCTGCCTTCGCCCGGCGCCGGCCAGGAGACGATCGCCCAGCACCGCGCCATCCTCGATGCGCTCGCCAGGCGCGACCAGGCCGGCTCGATGAAGGCGCTGCGGACCCATCTTGAGACGTCGCTGCGCAACACCATCTCGCTGCTCGACGCCGAGCCCGCTTCGCTCCTGATCACCTGAACCGGGTGGTTGGGCGCTACATGGTGGCGCCGACCGACCAGGGCACGAATTCGCTATCGCCGTAGCCTAGGACTTCCGATTTCGTCCGTTCGCCCGAGGCGACAGCCAAGATCTTGCGCAGGATCTCCTCGCCCTTGTCGGCCAGCGTGGCGCCATCCAGGACATCGCCGCAATTGATGTCCATGTCCTCGACCATCTTTTCATAGATCAGCGAGTTGGACGCGAGCTTGATCGACGGCGTCGGCTTGCAGCCGAAGGCGGAGCCACGGCCGGTGGTGAAGCAGAGCATGTTGGCGCCGCCGGCGACCTGGCCCGTCGCCGAGACCGGATCGTAGCCGGGCGTATCCATGAAGACGAGGCCATTGGTCGTGACCGGTTCGGCGTAGTTGAAGACGCCGGTGAGATTGGTGGAGCCGCCCTTGGCGGCGGCGCCCAGGGATTTTTCCAGTATGGTGGTCAGGCCACCGGCCTTGTTGCCGGGCGACGGATTGTTGTTCATCTCCATGTTGTGGCGGGCGGTGTAGTCTTCCCACCAGCGAATGCGTTCGGCCAGCTTCTCGCCGATCGCGGCATTCTCGGCGCGCCGCATCAGCAGATGCTCGGCGCCATAGATCTCCGGTGTCTCGGACAGGATCGCCGTGCCGCCCTCGGCGACCAGCAGGTCGACCGCCACGCCGAGCGCCGGATTGGCGGTGATGCCCGAATAACCGTCGGAACCGCCGCATTGCAGCGCCAGCATCAGTTCCGAGGCCGGCGCCTGCGTGCGCTCGGCCTGGTTGACGACCGCGAGCATGTCATGGATCGCCTTGACGCCTGCTTCGACTGTCTTGCGGGTGCCGCCGACCTCCTGGATCGTCAGCGTGCGGAAGGTCGTGTCCTCGCTGATGCCGTAGGACTGCATCCAGCGCGGGATCTGGAAGGCTTCGCAGCCCAGCCCGACCATCAGCACGCCGCCAATGTTGGGGTTGGTGGCAAAGCCCCATTGCGTACGCTTCAAGAGTTCATAGGCCTCGCCATGCGTGTCGAGGCCGCATCCGGTTCCGTGCACCAGTGAGATGACGCCGTCGATGTTCGGATAATCGGCGAGAATGCCAGAACGGTTGACCTGGTCGGCGATGAACCGCGACGCGGTGGCCGAGCAGTTCACCGAGGTCAGCACCGCTATGTAGTTGCGCGTGCCATATTTGCCGCTGGCGCGCCTGAAGCCCTGGAAGGTGCGGCGCCGTTCCGGTGCGACGAAGCGCGTCGGCCTGGCATCGACGCCGAACTGATAATCGCGGTCGAAGGCATGCAGATAGACATTGTGCTCGTGCACCCACGTACCCGGCGCGATGTCCTCCTTAGCAAAGCCGATGACCTGGCCGTATTTGACGATCGCCGCGTCCTTGGCGATAGGCTGGATGGTCATCTTGTGTCCACGCGGGATGCGCTGCGTTGCGGTGACGGCACTCACCTCATCGCCAGGAGAAAGAGCATCGATCGCCAGGACAATGTTGTCGGCGTCCGTCAGTCGAATAGTGCGCGCCATGGTACCGTCGGGTTGTGAGAGAAGGCGCGACCGGACCTCTTGCCAACGCGCATTATGGAAGAATACTAATATAACAGATAAAGATGGTCAAGGCGAAGGGACAGCGTTTCCTGCCGCCTTGCCCTGACCCGCATTCGATCGAGGAAGCTTGAGAATGACCCGGATGGGACTGTGCATCGGACTGAAGCCCGAGGTGATCGCGCGTTACAAGGAAGTTCACGCGGCGGTCTGGCCGGAAGTGCTTGCGGCGATCACGGCGGCCAACATCGGCAACTATTCGATCTTCCTGCGCGAGCCAGAGAACCTGCTGTTCGCCTATTGGGAATATACCGGCGAGGATTTCGATGCGGACATGGAATTGATGAAGCAGAACCCGTCCATGCGGGAATGGTGGACAATCTGCGATCCCCTGCAGCAGCCACTCGAGACCCGCGCGCCCGGTGAGTGGTGGGCGCGCATGGAGCCGGTGTTCTTCCACGCCTGAGCGGTCCGCCCAGATGCAATCGCGAGCCAGGACATTTGTCCGGCATGCCGCCTGCCACGTAGCCCTGTTCAAACGGTGACCGCGGGTTTCGGGACAGGGCCTGACGCCGGCCTGTGGCGGCGACTGTCCTGATTGCCGCGTCAGTCTTCCTTGTTGCTGCTGGACGCTGCGGCCGGCCTTTTCGTCCCGGGAGGCCCGACGAATGCACGGCTTGTCGAGAATCGCCTTGAGCCCCCTAGGAGCAGCCTGGGAACAATTTCAAGCCAGACATTTGTGCAGGACCTTCCGCGATCACGGAATTACCGGTCTTGAAGGGCATGCTATCTTTCATCCGCGGCGCTTTCATCCCGCCTGGCCGGTGCCAAAGGTAACCCCAAGCCCCCCGCCCCCTTCGGCGCCGGCCGTGGGCGGGCTTCATTGAACGAACGGATCGCCCTTCGCACGGTCGAGCAGGCCGGCCGGAGATTGCATCCCTGGATCGCAAAGCCGCGATCGATCCGCCACACCACCCTGCCAGTTGGAGCGGGATAGCCCGCCGAGCAAACGGCATCCTGTATAGCTTTCAGTAACCAAGAAACGATTTCAGCTTGCGGCTGGACTTGCGCCCAGCACCTCCAAGGGTGCGGATCATGGTGGAGCTTTTGCGAGGACCCTGCTAAACCTCCAAGCCTGACGGGAGGGGCAACGGCGGGCCAATCCCGCAGAGGTGGTGATCTTCCGGTGGAAGTGGCGGACTGCGTTCCGCGGCAGGGGCTTGCTAGCGAATGGACGAGAGCCAGAAGGGGCGACTGGGCTCAGGCATGGCTGAGCGGCACTATACGCGTCAGTTGGCGACGATCATTTCGATCGACGCGGTGGAATTCTCGCGCCTGATGGGCATTGACGATGAATCCGCCGTTGCCGCGTTTGAAGCCCGCCGTGACATCATCGTCGAGCGCTGCAGCGCATTCGGCGGTCGCACTTTCGGCGAAGCCGGCGACAGCATCATGGCCGAGTTCGGCAATCCGATCGAAGCCCTGCGCGCTGCTTTCGATTTCCAGCAGCGGATCGGCCAGCTCAACGCATCCGTCGACAATCATATGCGCATGCCGTTTCGTGCCGGCATCAACACCGGCGACGTCATCGTTCGCGAGGGTAGGCTCTACGGCGACGACGTCAACATCGCGGCCAGGATCCAGGAATTCGCGCCGCATGATGGCCTGGCTGTGTCCGAGACCACCTGGCACCATGTCAAGGACAAGACGGCTGCCGAGTTCACCGATCTTGGCGAACTCACGCTCAAGAACATCGTTTTGCCCGTGCGCGTCCTGATTGCTGGCCGCGGCAGGAGTGGCGCGTCGCCCGCGGCGCCGCCCACGCCCCAAAATCATCAGCGGATGCTCGCGTCCAAGGGCCCGCCGGCGATCGCCGTTCTTCCGTTCCGGGGCGACGGTGGCGAGCGCGACATCGGCTATATGGCCGACGGCATAGCCGAGGACATCATCTACGGCCTTTCCAACACCCGGTGGCTCTCGGTGATCGCCAAGAGTTCCAGCTTCCAGTTTCGAGACGATACGCTGGGCACCCGGGTGATCGGCAACGCGCTGGGCGCGCGTTATGTCGTCAGCGGCACATTGGTGCGCAATGGCAGCCAGATCCGTCTGGACACGTCGCTTGCCGATGCATCCAACGGCCGGCTGGTCTGGTCGCAGCGGTTCGACCGCGATCTGGTCGACATCTTCAAGTTGCGCGACCAGATCGGCAGCGAGATCGTTTCGATCCTCGACAAGGAGGTCGACCGGGCCGAGCAGATGCGGACGTTCCAGGTGCCTTGGGAAAGCCTGGAGAGCTGGCAGCTGGTGCGGCGCGGCCGCTGGCACATGAACAGGCGCACGCGTGGCGATACCGAAATCGCGCTGGAGTTTTTCGAGAAGGCCTATCAGGAGGACCCGAATTCGAGCGCCGTCCTGAATGAACTGGCATGGTGGTATTTCTGGCGGGCGTGGCTGCACTTCGGCGACAGCGACGATCTGGACACGGTCGAGCGATATGCCCGCAAGGCCTTGTTGATGGATAGCCAGGATGCGCGGCCGCACGCCCATCTCGGCGTCATCGAAATCATGAGGGGAAAACCGGGCGCCGCGGTCGACCATCTGGAGGAGGCGATCCACATCAATCCGAGCTTTGCCTTCGCGCGCTCCGCGATGGGCAGCGCGCGGCTGCTGCAGGGTGACGCGGCCGGCGCGATCCCGTTTTTACTGGATGCCGAGCGGCTGAGCCCTTTCGACCTCTACCGGTTCCACAATCTGGGCGAACTGGCCTGCGCCTACAATTTCGTCGAGGACTGGTCCTCCGCGATCGCCACCGCCGACCGCTCGCTCAATCTTTCGCCCGGATATTTCTACGCCAGGTTCGTGAAGATCGGCGCCTTGATGAGAAGCGGCCGGCCAGACGATGCCAAGCGGGAGCTTGCCATCTTCACGGCGCGCCATCCCGACTTCTCCGAGCAAAGGGTCCGCTGGATACCGTTCGCCGACAAGGCGGCAAATGAATTTCTGATCGCCAATGTCGAGCTGGTCAGATCAAGCGCATGATCGAGGGTGGCCAAGGATCCGAACTGTGAGACATTTCACATACGCGGAAACGATGCAAACCTAGGCCTTGCGGAGTCGGCATCACAATGACGTGGACAGCCGGGAGGCTTGAACGCGCATGATCAAGATCAAGTATTTCGATGCCATTCGCGCGGCACAGAAAAGCCAGCGTCCGCTATCGGAAATGCCGCCATTCGACATCGAGAGGCTTCGTTCGAAGGGCCTTGCGGCGCGCATAGCCGGCTTCCTTTTCAACGATCCCCGCTGGCTTCTGGCACTGTTGCGCAGGTTCTGGCCGAACCTCGCCTTTGGCAATTTCCTGCTCGTCACCAGGAATGCCGACGTTCGCGACATATTGGAGCGCGGCGATGAATTCGAGACGCCTTACGGGCCGGAGATGACCGAGCTTGCGCGCGGATCGAACTTCATTCTCGGCATGCAGGATGGCGCCGCCTACCGGCGGATGAAATCATCCGTGCTGAGCGCCTTTCCGCCGGCGGAGGTCGAAGCCGTCGTCAGGCCGATCGCCGAGCGTCATTCGCGGGAGATCATGACCGGCGCCGCGCCCGGTTTCGACGTGGTCGCCGATCTGATGAAGATCGTTCCGGTCCGCATCTGCCGCGACTATTTCGGCCTCGAGATCGACGACGAGACCGAATTCGCGAACTGGTCGCTCGGCCTGAGTGCGTTGTTCTTCTCCGACCCGACGGCGAACCCGACCATCCGTCAGCTGGCCGTGGTTGCCGGGGACAGGCTGATCAAGGTGATAGACCGCTCGATAGCCGCGATCCGGGACAGGGGTGCGAAGGAAGAGAAGCCTCTGCCCCGGCTGGTCGCCTTGCTTGATCAGGGGCGCCTGTCGTTGCCCGATATTCATTCGATCATGCTGGGCATGGTCACCGGCTTCGTCCCGACCAACCTGCTGGCCGGAAGCAACTGCCTCGATGTGATCCTGTCGCGGGCCGACGCGCGTGAAGCCATTGATGCCGCACTCGCCGCCAACGATACCGACATGCTGGACAGGGCCATCAGGGAAGCCATGCGGTTCAAGCCGATCTGGGTTGGACCGTGGCGCTACACTGCCCGCGATACCACCATCGCCAAGGGCACACGCCGAGAGCGCCTTGTGAAGGCGGGAACGGTGGTCATGCCGGCAACCTTGTCGGCAATGTTCGATCCTGATTCCGTACAAAACCCGAATACCTTCGACATCACGCGCCCCGATCGCGATTACATGGTCTTTGGACATGGCATTCACCTGTGCATCGGCGCCGAGATCGCCAGGATCCAGATCGGCGAAAGTCTGCGTGCCCTGTTCCAGAAGCCGAACCTGCGCCGCGCCTCCGGCAAGGCCGGGCGACTGACGAATGTCGGCGCCTATCCGTATAGCCTCGAGGTTGATTTCGATCGGCCCGCTTTTTGCCAGACAGTCGACCAGTCGATGGTGACGGTGGTCTGCCCCATCGCTCGAAGCGCCTCGTTGGACGATGTCAACCGCCGGGTCGGCCGGCTGGGCAACCCGGCCAGCGAAGAAATCCGCGCGGAGCTGGACGCAGCCGGCATCATTCATTTCACCAGTCTGGCCGTGGTCCCTACGGGCGAGGCGGACGATGGCTCGGGCCATCAGGAAGGGGCCATTGTTCTCGAAATATCCGGCGACGGCAGCACCGACGACGTCATCAATGCCGTGACCCAGGCTATCGGACATCGGCTGCGGCCGATCTTGAAGGACGCCTGCGACCTGCGTGACGGTGCGCCGCTGCACGACTTCCTGCGCAAGCACAATGTCGATATCTCTCCTTCGTTCGGCAGCAATGCCGGTCTGGTTTTTTCGGGCACGCCAGGGCATTCGGTCCAGCGCATCCTGGCTGAAGCCAAACTTGCAGAGGCCGTCAGCAAGGTTGTCGAAAAGCCTCGGCCGGCAAGCGTCAGCGCCGCGGCGGTGCTCGACGAGGCGCGGCGGCATGTCAGGTCATCGGGAGAATTCGCCTGGGCGTTCGAGCCTGCCGAGAGCCTGCTTGAAAATCCGCCAGGCAAATGGTGGCAAGCCATAACCACGACCCTGTTCGCACCGCCAATGCTGGCTGCCGTCGTCCTGACCGTGCTCGTCTTTACATGGGCGATCTACGTGCACGTATTCGGCGATCCGGCGGGCGTCACCTTGAGCACCGTCATCATTGCCGGCATTGCGTTGCTGCTGGCGGTGCTGGGACTTCTGGCGCTGATGGCACTGTTTCTCGGCATCTGTTTCCTTGCCCTCAGGCGGCTCGAAAACAGTGACCGTCCTGACAACACCGCGATCGACCTCATCGCATTGAACAAGATTCTCGCCCATGAGGATCGCTTCGCCCAGAACCATCTGACGGCGATCTCGACGATGAAGCCTGGAACATTGCGGTGGCTGGCGCTGAGGTTTTCGTTCTACTTGATCTCCATCTCGGCCCGGAAAGTCTTCAAGCCGGGGTTCCTTGCCAACATCAACACCATCCACTTCGCCCGCTGGGTCCTGGTGCCCGGTTCGAACAAGCTTGTGTTCTTTTCCAACTATGGAGGCAGCTGGGAGAGCTACCTGGAGGATTTCATCGCCAAGGCTGCTGCCGGCCTCACCGGCGTGTGGAGCAACACGCAGGGTTATCCGCGCACTCGCTGGCTGTTTTTGGACGGCGCGCGCGACGCGGATCGCTTCAAGCGCTGGGCGCGGCGGCAGCAGGTGCCGACCCTGTTCTGGTATTCGGCCTATCGCGACCTCAATACGGTCCGTATCCGTATCAATTCCGAGATAAGGCGCGGTATTGCCGATGCGACGGGCAGCGACGCGCGTGACTGGCTGAGCCTGTTTGGATCCTTGCCGCGGCCGCATGCGCAGCAAGCCGGTACCACGATCAGCCTCTTCACCCCTGCCGCGCCAGCCGTGGAGCAACTGGAAACCGGCGAGATCCAGTCCATTTTCTTTGGTCCGTTCGGCTCGCTGAACCATGCCTGCATGCTGGGCATCTCCGTCCCCGACAATCTCTCCAGCGTCAGCCGCAGGACGTGGCTGGAATTCGTCGTCGAGCGCACGAGCTTCGGCGACGGCGCCCCGTCGGCGCGCGCCATGACGGTGGCGTTCGGTCCCGATGGCCTCAAGCGCCTGGGACTGGACGGCGGCGTCGATGCCGATCCACTGGACTCATTTCCCGCTGCGTTTCGCCATGGCATGGGCAACCCTCAGCGCAGCCGTATTCTCAATGATCTCGGCGATAGCGCGCCAGACAAATGGGAATGGGGCTCGCATGGCAACCCGGTGGACCTGGCGGTCGTTTGCTATGCCGAAAGCCAGGATCTGCTGCAGACCGAAATCGCTTCCATCACGCAAAGGGTCGCGCAGTCCGGCATGGCAGTGGTTACGCAACTGCCCTTGATGGTCATCCGCGACGGCAAGAAGTCGCTCGAACATTTTGGCTTTGTCGACGGCGTTTCGCAGCCGGTCGTCATCGGAACCGCGCGCGCCAAGGCCAATACAGCGCCGATGCATCTGGTCGCGCCGGGCGAGTTTCTGTTCGGCTATCGCGATGAACATGGTTTCTACCCGGCGTCGCCCTGGGTCCAGGCGTCGCAGGATCGCGACGGCATTCTCCCGGCGGTGCGCCACAACCGCATCATCCCCGGCCAGCCGCCGTCACCACATGATTTCGGTCGCAATGGCACCTTCATCGTGCTGCGTCAGCTCGAGCAGCATGTCGAAGCCTTCCACGATTACTGCAAGGCGGCGGCCACGCACGTGGCAAGCGAAACAGACAACCCTGCCATCACCCCGCGCTGGGTTGCCGCCAAGATGCTCGGCCGCTGGCCCGATGGCAGCTCGCTGGTGCGCAATCCCGACGGTCGTCCGGGGCGCGGCGCCGACAACGACTACGCCTTTGGCGTCGAGGATCCGCAAGGGCATCGCTGTCCGCTGGGTGCCCATGTGCGCCGGTCCAACCCCCGCGATTCCCTGGGCGAAGACCACGAGACGCAGATCCAGATCGGCAAGCGCCACCGGATCATGCGCGTGGGGCGCAGCTATGAGAAGCGGGACGAGAAGGGCGGCACGGTTGAAAAGGGGCTGCTCTTCATGTGCCTGAACGCCGACATCGAGCGCCAATATGAGTTCATCCAGCAGACCTGGGCGTCGTCGCCGTCGTTCCAGGGCCTTGTCGACGAAAAGGACCCGATCATCGGCAAGCACAATGGCGGCAGTTTCACCATCCCGTCATGGGAAAAGGTCACCGTCCTGAAAGGCATTCCGAAATTCATCACCACCCGGGGCGGCGGATATTTCTTCATGCCGAGCCGGTCGGCGCTGCGCTATCTGATTTCGCGGCTCTGAGGCCGTCTCACGGCGTGAGACGGCCTTTGGTCAATCGTCGTCGCGCGACTCGGCGATATGGCGAAGAGCGCCGGCATCGAGGATGCGCAATCCGCCACGCTTGATGTCGATGACCTGCCTTGTACGCCAGTCGTTCAGTGTCTTGTTGACGGACTCGCGGGTTGCGCCAAGGAATTCGCCGAGTTCCGACTGCGAGATCGGTATCCAGCCTCCGGCATCCGCCATCACGCCGGCAAGGAAGATCAGTCGCTTCGCCAGCCTGGCCTCGATGCCGAAAAAAGCCTGATCGCCGAGTTCGCCGCTGACCCAACGCAGCCTCGTGCACAACAATTCGATCATCGCGCGCGCCAAAGGCGGGTTCTTCTCGATGCGATCGAAGAGCTGGGTCCGGCTGAGCGAGACCAGCCCGCAAGCGGTGAGGCAGATCGCGGTTGCCGTGCGTGGGCGCCCGTCGAGCGCGCCGATCTCTCCGACCAGGCTGCGCGACAGTTCGATGTTGGCCACCAGCTTCTGGCCACCCGGCGAGTAGATCGAAATCTCCACTGTGCCGCTCATCACGCCATAGATACGGTCGGCTGCGTCTTCCTGCACAAACAGGTGCTGGCCCGCGGCATAACGTTCGACCTTGCAGCCGCTGAACAGCAGATCGAACAGGCTCGGATCGATCCGGGCGAGGCGCGGCAGATCATCGCTGTCGGTTGCGGTGGGCATGATCGGGTTCCGTTGATCCAAGGTATATGGCTGCTCTCTGGAATGTTACCGGTATCGAAAGCTGATTTCGTGCTAATATAGCAGCACGAATTGGGAGGGTCGTCCACACACACAGAGCTTTGGGGCGCTGGCGAGCCGGTTTTCGCATCGGGCAACGTGTTCGGAAATCGTATCACCGCCTGTGAACCAAATCACAGATCGAAGCGACAAACAGAGCGATTGTTCGCATCGACCGGAGCAGCATACCACAATCGGGGGATGTTGTTTCGGACGGAAGTGTAAGGGTTGGGCATCACCGTCGATCTCGACGGTGCGGGTAAAAGGGGTAGGGCGTGACTAATCAGAAATTCAATCTCAGGAAGGAGCAGGACGGGACGTGGACTGTTTTCGAAACCTCCACGGGCGAGCCTGCGTCAACGAAGAGTGCAACCGGCCTCACTGTCTGGCAGGCCGGAGACCTTGCAGTCCTTCTCAATCTGCTGGATGGCAGGCGAAGCGGCACTCCAATGCCGCCTTACGCTTATCGTCATAGCGATTCAGTGGTTCGATCTCAGAAAGCAGACTGATACAGCGAACTTGCCTTACGCAAGGAACGGCTTGTCCTTGCCTTGAATGGCAAGCGCCTCCAGTCTGGATCATCCGGCAATGGCCGGATGTCATCGGGAAGATTTGTGTCGGCTCAAAAAAGATGGGAGGCGGTGCGGCTTCAAGCGCGTGCACCGCCGCCCCCGTCTTATTTCCGCGGGCTCAAATCCATCGCGAACCACTTTTCGGAGATTTTGGCCAGCGTGCCGTCGGCGCGCATGTCCTCGACGGCTTTGTTGAGGATGGCCTTGAGCTCAGGCTCTTCCTTGCGGATGCCCAGGCAGACGTTGGTGGCCATGATGCCCCCCGTCAGCAGCGGACCGCTTGCCTTCAACGCGCCATTGCTGCCCTTGGCGCGATCATTGACGAACACGACATTGTCGAACTGGCCGTCGATGCGGCCGCCTTCGAGGTCGAGGTGGCTTTGCTCGGCTGACTTGTAGGTGCGGACTTCGACGGCGCCGGCAAAATTTTCCTCGACGAACTGCAACTGGCTCGTGGACAGGGACGCACCAAGCGTCTTGCCCTTCAATGCTTCCTTCAGGTCCGCCACGGCCTTCTGGCCTTCCGGCGTATCGGTCGACAACCTCTCTCCGGTGTGAGGCAGGTTGGCGAGCGGGCCATCGGCGGGCACGAGGAACGTGTTGGGCGTGATGACATAGGGATCGGAGAAGTCGATCACCTTGCGCCGCTCCGGGTTGGGCCCCATGGTCAGGACCACGTCGAATTTTCCGGCCAGCAGCGACGGGATCTGGCTATCCCAATCCTGCACGACGATCTTGCAGTCGAGCGCGGCGCGTTTGCAGACTTCCTTCATGACATCGAGATCAAGCCCCTCGACCTCGCCGCCGGCGTTCACGGAGTTGAAGGGCGGGAAGGCGCCTTCGACGCCGACGGTAACCGATTTCCAGTCCTTTGCCGTGGCGACGCCGCCCAGCAGAGGCAATGCGAGGATGGCAAGCGCGGCTGCCAGCGATGATCTTGAGGCCATTGTTTTCTCGTTTTCGTTCCCAGGTTGAAGCCGGACCCCGGTCGCCTGAAGAGGAAGACCGGGAAGTTCAACGCCAACCTTGATATGGCTTTCAGTCCCTGAAAAGCAGAATCACGTTCACATACATGAACCTTGTTCAGATTTTCGCAACACGACGTCAGGCGCAGCCTGCTTTGACGTGGCGAACCACATCCGCATGGGTAGCGAACCAGACCTTGCCGCGGCTGCGTATGTGGGCGATCAGCGCCTCGACGATCCAGATCCGCGAGCGATGGCCGATGATGTCGGGATGCATGGTCAACTGGAAAACACCGCCTTCGTCATAAGCGGCGTCGAACTCGGTGATGAAGATCTTCAGGATGTCGTGCGGCGCGATCTGCGGCCGCAGCCCGCCCCAGCGATCCATCACCAGATAGGCGGCATCGTCGCGGATCCATTCCACCGGCAGTTCGATGACGCCGCTGGGCTTGCCGTCCAGGAGAAGTTCGTAGCAATCGACGTCGGCCATCAGGGACGAGTCGTAGAGCAACCCCATATCGGCGGTGATGCGCAATGTGTTGTCGCTGAAATCCCACGAAGGCGTGCGAATGCCGACAGGGCGCACTCCCGTGATCTGTTCCAGCGTGTCGGCCGCGCGCATTTGCAGGTCGCGTTCCGTATGCGCATCCAGCAAGGTGTTGCGCTCGTGGATCCAGCCATGCAGCCCGATCTCGTGACCGCCGGCGATGAGCTCCCGCTGCTCGTCGGGATAGTGAATTGCCGAAACGGCGGGGACGAAGAAAGTCGCCGGGACGCTTTCGCGCGCCAGCAGGCGGCGGATGCGCGGAATGCCTTGCCGAGGGCCGAAATGGCCCTGCGACAGCGCCGAGATCGAGCGGCCGCCATCGCGGAGCTCGAACGTATCGTGGTCTGAATCGAACGAAAGCGCCACGGCGCAGGCGCCACCCTGCGGCCAGCTTTCCGGTTTCAGGCTCCGCCCGGCCCGGGCACGGTTCATGATCGCCTGCAACTGTTCTTCGGGCCATGTCCATGTCGGGACGGGTGTTTCATTCAGGCTGCTCACGATGTTGGTCCTCCACTCACGGACAAGGTCTGGCCTGCAACCCAGCTGGCAAGCGGCGAAGCCAGGAACAGCACGGCATTGGAAATATCCTCGGGCAATCCGATCCGCCGCAGCGGGATGGAATTGATCATCGCCTGCTGCCCGTCCTCGCCATAGGACGCCCATTGCCGCTCATAATCGGGGCTGGTGCGCAGGAAGCCGGGGGCAACCGCATTGACGTTGATCCCGAACGGACCGAGTTCATGCGCCAGCTGTCGTGTCAGGCTGATCAGGGCTGCCTTGGCGCTGGCATAGGCCTGGATCCCGGTCAGGCTGACGCCCAGGCCCGCACCACTTGATATGTGGACGATCTTGCCGCTGCGCTTGCGCTTCATGGCTGGAACCACGGCCTTCGCGACAAGGAAGGCGCCACGGACATTGACGTCGTAGATGCGATCCCAGTCACGCGCTGGCACGTCTTCGACGGGCTTGCGGGCCTGGCCTAGAACGCCTCCGGCGACATGCACGAAGATGTCGAAGCCGTTGTCACCCGCATGTCGCGTCACGACCCCGGCGATGTCTGTTTCGTCGGTGACGTCCAGCCGTTCACCGGCTAACGAGCCGCCGCGCCCGGGTTTCGCCTCGCGGAGCACGGGCTGCAGCGCGTCTTCATTGATGTCGGTGGCAATCACGGTCGCGCCATTGGCGGCAAAGCTTTCGCAGATAGACCGCCCGATGCCGCGCGCGGCACCGGTCACCAGCACGCGCTGGCCCTCGAAATGAATATCCATTCTATTGATCTTTCGTCGTTTCCTTGTAGCCGAGCCTGTGGCTGAGCTCGGCCGCGTTCCGGATCACCGCGGCGATCATGCGATCGCGGCAGGCGTCGAAGCGGGGCGATATGGTGGCGATGTTGAGGGCCGCGACCACTTCGCCGGTGGCGTCGCGGACGGGCGCGGCCACGCCCGATCCGCCGGTGATGGCTTCCTGATCGCTGATGGCATAGCCATTGTCGCGGGCGGCCTCGATGATCCTGCGGATCTGGACGCGATCGATCACGGTGTGGTCGGTGATCTGCACGATGCGTTCACGCGCCAGGTAGGCGGCCACCTTGTCGGGCCGCCAATGCGAAAGAAGCACCCGCCCCATCGCCGTGCAAAAGGCGGGGTCGGAGCCCGTCAGGTCGGAATCGAAGCGGATCGCGCGGTGGCTCGCGCTCTTGGCCAGCAGCTTGACGCGGCCATCCTTGCGGCGCGCGCCGAGAAAGACGGTCTCGCCCTCGGCGTCGCGCAACGCGTCCATCAGCGGCTGCGCGGTGGCGATCAGCTGCGCTTCGTCGCCGCTCGACCAGCCGGGCCCGTTTCGGAAGGCGTCATGGATCCGGTAGGCGTCCGCCTCGTCGCGCAGGACGTAGGCGCGCGACACCAGCGTGGCCAGAAGATTGAACGTGCTGCTCTTGGGATAGCCAAGCTCGGCGACGATCGTCTTCAGCGACAACGCCTTTGGCGAGCGCGCCAGAAGCTCCAGGATTTCCAGCACGCGCACCGCGGATTTGACGTCTGAATCACCAGTTTTGTTCATGTATGTGAACCATATTCCTATTGAAGAATATCAGCGGAGCCATACCATGCTGAATAGAGGTTGAAAAGGAGCAGTTTCGAGAATGCAGTCACAACACAAGGTGGCCATTGTCACCGGCGCGGCGCGCGGGATCGGCAAGGCCTGCGCGCTGGATCTGGCTCGCTCGGGCTATAACATCGCCCTGGTCGATCTGCTCGAAGCAGAGCTTGAGGCGACGGCCGGCGAGATCGCGGCGCTGGGCGTCGAGGCCGCGACCTTCGTCGCCGATGTGGCCAGCCATCAGCGGGCGGGCGAGGTCGTCAGTCAGACGGTGACCCGTTTCGGACGCGTCGATTTCCTGCTGAACAATGCCGGCCGGTCCGCGCCGCAAGGCATCCTGGACATCACCGAGGATGAGTTCGACCGGGCGATCGCCATCAACCTGAAAAGCTGCTTCAACTATATCCAGCACACGGCGCCGCATATGCTGAACCAGGGTGGCGGACGCATCGTGTCGATGTCGTCGCTCAACGCGCTTTCAGGCGGCGTAACGGCGGCGGTCAGCCGCTTTGCCTATGCCGCCGCCAAGGCCGGCATCCTCGGCATGACCCGGGCGCTTGCCAAGGAACTGGGCCCCGACATCGCCATCAACGCGATCTGCCCCGGCGTCATCCGCACCGAGATCGACACCAATGTGACGGAGCGCGCCGACGAGGTCATCAAGGGCATAGCGCTCGGGCGGCTTGGATGCGCCGACGACGTGGCGCGCCTGGTGACGTTCCTGGCGACCTCGCAGCCCTGCTTCATGACGGGGCAGACACTGACAGTTGACGGTTTCCAGTTCAACGTATGAGGTCAGGCCGGTCATGGACCGGCGATGACGGGATAGCGGCACATGGAGTTCTTTGATCTGGTCGGCTTCGGGCCTGGAGGGTGGGGCAAGGCCCTGCTGCTTGCCGCGCTGGTGACGATCATGGTGGCGATGGCGGGCTTCGCGCTCGGCATCGTCATCGGCGGCCTGATCGCGTGGGCAAAGCTCGCCGGCGGCGTGACCGCTCGCATCCTGGCCGATGTCTACACGACGGTGCTGCGCGGCGTTCCCGATCTGCTGGTCATCTATCTCTTCTATTTCGGCGGAAGCCTGCTTTTGTCGGCGCTGTTCCGTCTTTGGAGTGAGGGCGGCTTCGTCGGCATCCCGCCCTTCATCGCCGGCGCCACCGCCATCGGCGTCGTCTCCGGCGCCTATCAGGCCGAGGTGTTTCGTGGCGCCTTTCGCAGCCTTTCGACAGGCGAGATCGAAGCCGGCAAGGCGGTCGGCATGCATCGGCTGCTGCTGTTTCGCCGCATCATCGCGCCGCAGGTCGCGCGCCATGCCATACCCGGCATCGGCAATGTCTGGCAGATGACCTTGAAGGAATCGGCGCTGGTGTCGGTGACCGGGCTGGTCGAGATCCTGCGCCAGGCGCAGATCGCCGCGGGCTCCACGCGCAAGCCGTTCGAATTCTATCTCATCGCTGCGGCCCTGTTCCTGATCATCACCTGGCTTTCGCAGCGCGTCTTCGACTGGCTCGAAAAACGGGCTTCGCGAAGCACGGTGCGGGAGGCGGCATAATGGACCTGCTCTTCATTCGCGACAGTTTCGTCGAACTGCTGGCCGGCGTGCCGCTGACGCTGCAACTGACCCTGATCGCCTTTTCGATCGGCGTGGTCTTTGCGGTCCTCCTGGCCCTGATGCGCATGTCCGGCATCCGAGGGCTGGACTGGGTGGCGCGGACCTACGTCTTCCTGTTTCGCGGCACGCCGCTCCTGGTGCAGATCTTCCTGATCTATTACGGCCTTGGCCAGTTCCGCCCGACATTGCAAAACCTTGGCCTGTGGCAATTCTTCCGCGAGCCCTATTGGTGCGCGATCCTGGCGCTGTCGCTCAACACCGCCGCCTATGGCAGCGAAATCCTGCGCGGCGCCTTGCGTTCGGTCCCCTCGCGTGAAGTCGAGGCGGGGCGCGCCTGCGGCATGTCCGGGCTGCTGCTCTACCGGCGCATCATTCTGCCGATAGCGCTGCGGCAGGCGCTTCCAGCCTACGGCAATGAACTGATCCTGATGGTGAAGGCGACGTCGCTGGCGTCGATCATCACGATGATGGACGTGACCGGCATCGCCGCGCGCCTGATCTCCGCCAGCTATCGTCCGGTCGAGGTCTTCATCGCCGCCGGCGCGATCTACCTCATCATCAATTTTCTCCTGACGCGGCTGGTCGGTCTGCTTGACTGGTGGCTGACGCCGCATCTGCGCGCGCCGCCGGCGTCATCGAACACAATGGAGCAGGTCAATGCCTGACCAAGCAGCCCTTTCAGTGCGCAAGCTGCGCAAGCGTTTTGGCCCGCTCGAAGTGCTGAAGGATATTTCCTTCGATGCCCAAAAGGGTGAGGTGATCGCGATCCTTGGATCATCGGGATCCGGCAAGAGCACGCTGCTGCGCTGCATCAACCTGCTGGAGATGCCAAGCGCGGGCGAAATCGTCGTTGGCGGCGAAATTGTAAAGCTCAAGCCGCGGCGTGACGGCCTTGCCGTCGTCGATCGCCGCCAGGTCGATGCGCTGCGCGCGCGCGTCGCCATGGTTTTCCAGAGTTTCAATCTCTGGTCGCACATGACCATTCTGGAAAATCTGATCGAAGGCCCGGTCCATGTCCAGGGAAGGCCGCGCCGAGAATGCGTTGCCGAGGCGGAGGCGCTGTTGGCGAAAGTCGGCATCGCCGACAAGCGCGACGCCTATCCCGCTCATCTGTCGGGCGGCCAGCAACAGCGCGCGGCAATCGCCCGTGCGCTCGCGATGAAGCCCGAACTCATGCTGTTCGACGAGCCGACATCCGCGCTCGATCCTGAGCGGGTGGGGGAGGTGCTCAAGGTGATGCGCGCCTTGGCCGATGAAGGCCGCACCATGGTGATCGTCACCCACGAGATGGCGTTCGCGCGCGATGTCGCAAGCCGGGTGATCTTCCTGCACGAAGGCATGATCGAAGAGGATGGTCCGGCGCGGCAGGTGTTCGAGAACCCGAAATCGGCCCGGTTCCAGAAGTTCATTTCCACCAACCGCGACGATGGCTGAACCGCTGCGAATACGAGATCGCGCCTGACTCACTTCGACACGAAGAGAAGACCGCTGCCATGACGACCGACAAGGCCGAAGCCATTTCCGCCTGGCTCGATGAGCAGGCGCCCGCCATGCTCGCCTTGCTTGGCGAACTGGTCGATATCGATTCCGGTTCCCATGACAAGGTCGGCGTCGACAGGGTCGGCGCGCGCCTTGCCCGGTTCTACGCCGAGCATTCGATTGGTGTCGCGACGATTCCCGTTCATGATTTCGGCGATATACTGCGCGCCGGCACCGGTCCCGTGAGTCATAGTTCCGAGCGTCGAAACTACCTCATGATGGGCCATCGCGACACGGTGTTCGGCAAGGGCGAGGCGGCCCGCCGCCCGTTCAGCACCCGTGACGGCCGCGCCTACGGGCCAGGTGTCGCCGACATGAAGGGCGGCCTTGTCATGAATGCCTTCGTCATGGCCGCGCTGAAGCGCTTTGCGCCCGAGATTCCCGTGGTTTCCCTGATGACCGGCGACGAGGAAATCGGCTCGGCGACGGCGCGCCCCACTATCGAGGCGGAAGCGAAATGCGCGGTCGCCGTCTTCAACTCCGAGCCCGGCCGCGTTAGCGGCAACATCGTCACCGGCCGCAAGGGCGGCTTCGGCTATCGCTTCGATATTACCGGCAAGGCAGCGCATTCCGGCGTGAATTTCACCGAAGGCGTGTCGGCCATTGCCGAGCTCGCCCACAAGATCAACGCGCTGCATGCCCTCACCAATGTCGAGGACGGCATGACGCTCAATGTCGGCCTTGTCGGCGGCGGCGTGTCGGTCAACACGGTTGCGCCGACGGCCAGCGGCGAAGTGGATGTGCGGTTCGTCACCAATGCCCAGCGCGACGCGCTGGTCAGGGCGATCGATGCCATCATGGCGACTTCGTCCGTACCGGGAACAAGCACGAAAGCCGTCCGTGACAGCGACTTCTTGCCCCTCGTTCCGACACCGCAAAGCGAGAAACTGACAAGGCATTACCTCGACATTGCGAGGAGTATCGGCCTCGATATCGCGGGCGAGTTCACCGGTGGTTGTGCCGATTCCGGTTTTGCCGCAAGTGCCGGCGCGCCGACGATCTGCGGTGTTGGTCCGGTCGGCGGCAAGGCCCATACGCAAGACGAGTACATCGAAATCGCCAGCCTCGCGCAACGCGCTCGGGTCGCGGCGCTAACCATTTGCACCATGGCGCGATAGCGATCGACGGAGCGCAGGGCCAGACCGCTGACGTTCGTTCGGGGGCGGTCCTCAAAGGCGCGCTTTCGTGCTGCGTGGCGTGGCCAGCAGCAGGTTTGTCTCGCTGCCGGTGATGCCAGGCACGAGCCGGATCCGCCGCAGCACCGCGTCCAGCTCGGTCAGGGTTGCCGTGTTCAGTTCCACCACAAGGTCCCAGCGGCCATTGGTGGTGTGGATCGTGGCGACCTCCGGGAACCCGCCGAGCGCGCGGATCACGCGATCGGCCGCATGCCCTTCGATCTCGATCATCATGATGCCCCTGACGGCAGGGCCGATGGATTCGGCCCGCAAGATCACCGTGTAGCCGATGATCTCGCCGGATTGTTCCAGGCGCTCCATGCGCGAGCGTGCCGTCGCGCGCGACACGCCAAGGTCAGCAGCCAGATCGGAGATGCTTCGGCGCGCGCTGTGGCGCAGGAGCGTGATGAGCTTTTCGTCGAGGGAATCCATGTTTGTCCAATATGGCAGCCTGATAGCTCAAAATGATAAATACTTCTGCGACTTTTGCCAATCGGTACTATTCATTCCGCCGGGCGGATGCGGTTCAACCCTATTCAAAGTAGCGGACGGAGAGTGGCGGAATGAATTGCAACATCCTGGGCGCGCCGGTGCAGGACGGCACTGGCCGAATGGGCTGCGAAATGGGCCCAAGCGCTTTGCGGACAGCCGGGCTGGTCGCCGCCCTGAAGGAGCTTGGTCATGCGGTCGCCGATCTCGGCACGATCGCGCCGGCGCCGATGCGTGCGCTCACCCATGGCAATCTCGCGCTGAAGGCACTTCCGGAGATTTCCGCCTGGACGGCGGGCATCGCCGACGCGGCCTATGCCGCGAGCGCCGACGCCATGCCGATCTTTCTCGGCGGCGATCACTCGATCTCGGCCGGGACCCTGTCCGGGATTGCCCGCCGTGCCGCCCAAGCCGGCCGGCCGCTGTTCGTGCTGTGGCTTGACGCGCACCCGGATTTCCACACGCTCGACACGACAGCCAGCGGCAATCTGCATGGCGTGCCGCTTGCCTATGCCAGTGGCCAGCCCGGCTTTTACGGTTATTTCCCCGACCTGCCGGAACGGGTCGACCCCGCCCGCATCTGTACAATGGGTATCCGCAGTGTCGACCCGGCCGAGCGGCAGGCGCTGCGCGCAGCGGGCGTCACCGTGCACGATATGCGCGCCATCGACGAACATGGCATCGCCCCGCTTCTGCGAGCCTTCCTGGAACGGGTCACGGCCGAGAACGGACTGCTGCATGTCAGCCTCGATGTCGACTTCCTCGATCCGTCGATAGCGCCAGCTGTCGGCACGACCGTGCCCGGCGGCGCGACATTCCGCGAGGCGCATCTGGTCATGGAGATGCTCTCGGACAGCGGCCTGGTCACAAGCCTCGACCTCGTGGAACTCAATCCCTTTCTCGATGAGCGCGGCCGCACCGCGACGCTGATGGTCGACCTCACGGCAAGCCTGATGGGCCGCCGCATCATGGACCGTCCGACCAGGAGCTTTTGACCGATGACCGCCAGACTGAACATCGTTCCTTTCGTCAGCGTCGACCACATGATGAAGCTGGTGCTTGCCATCGGCGTCGAGCGCTTCCTCACCGATCTCGCCGACTATATCGAGGAGGACTTTCGCCGCTGGGCGCTGTTCGACAAGACGCCGCGCGTCGCCTCGCACAGCATCGACGGCGTCATCGAGTTGATGCCGACCAGCGACGGCCGCCTCTACGGCTTCAAATACGTCAACGGCCACCCCAAGAACATGCGCGAGGGCCGCCAGACCGTGACCGCCTTCGGCGTGCTTGCCGATGTCGGCAACGGCTATCCGATGCTGCTTTCCGAGATGACCATCCTCACCGCCCTGCGCACCGCCGCGACCTCGGCGGTGGCGGCGAAGTACCTGGCGCCGAAGGGCGCGGACTGCATGGCCATCATCGGCAACGGCGCCCAGTCGGAATTCCAGGCGATGGCGTTCAAGGCGCTGCTCGGCGTCAACAAGCTGCGCCTCTACGACATCGACCCGGCGGCGACGCGCAAATGCGCGGACAATCTGGCGGGTCTGGGGTTCGAAATCACGTCCTGTGCTTCCGCGCATGCCGCGGTGGAGGGCGCGCAGATCATCACCACGGTGACGGCAGACAAGCAGTATGCGACCATCCTCACCGACAACATGGTAGGCAGCGGCGTCCACATCAACGCGGTCGGCGGCGATTGCCCCGGCAAGACGGAACTCCATCGCGATATACTGCTGCGCTCGCAGATCTTCGTCGAATACACGCCGCAGACGCGCATCGAGGGCGAGATCCAGCAGCTCGATCCCGATCATGCCGTGGTCGAATTGTGGGAGGTGATGGCGGGAACGGCCGAGGGCCGCGCCAGCAGCCAGGCGGTGACGCTGTTCGATTCCGTCGGCTTCGCCACCGAGGATTTCTCGGCGCTGCGTTATGTCCGCGATCAGCTCGCGCGTACCGGCCTCTACGAGGAACTCGACCTGCTCGCCGATCCCGACGAACCGCGCGACCTCTTCGGAATGCTGTTGCGCGCCGCGAAGCAGCCTTGAGGAAGCCGCTTGGCCGGTTTTCAAGGCAGATTCAGCGTTCGGTTCGGGCAAGGAACCGTGTGTATTTGTCCGATACTCCGGAGGTGGCAACTTGCTCGCATCCAATCGCATTGGCGCCAGCACAATGGGTTGAAGGACAATCGGGTTCGCCAGAGCCGCCGTCAAGATTTTGGTGGGGGTATCGATCTCTCGACCGCGGCGTCCTGATTGTCGCCGGCAAGAAACCGCCAAAATACGGGCTGCCAGAGCCCGCGGTTCTTCATATATTGAAGCAGAGAATGAAGAATCGGAGTTCAAGCGTGCCCGCACTGATAGATTCGCCGACGCTTACGGAACAAACCGATCCACCGATTTCTGATCGCGCCATTCGCACGACGAAGAGCGATTGGCTCAATCTTGCAATACGAACGCTGATCACAGATGGCATCGATCATGTGAAAATACAGGTCATGGCCAAGGAGCTCAACGTCTCGAGGTCGAGCTTCTACTGGTTCTTCAAGAGTCTCCAGGACCTTCACGATCAGCTTCTGCAGAACTGGCTGAACAATTATACGGCTCCGATCATCGAGCGCGCCATGCGTCCGGCGCCGTCGATCAATCGGGCCATTCTGAATGTCTTCGAATGCTGGGTGGACGAGAGGCTTTTCGACCCGAAGCTCGACAACGCCGTGAGATTATGGGCGCGCCGCGACCAGGCGGTCCGTGCCGTTGTCGAGGAAGCGGACAACAGGCGGGTCGATGCCATAACCGCCATGTATTCCCGCTACGGATATGATGCGGAGAATGCGCTGATCCGCGCCCGCGTCCTCTACTTCATGCAGATTGGCCACTACACGCTCGACATCCAGGAGCCGATGGACGCGAGGCTTTCGCATGTTCCGGCCTATCTGCGCGCTTTCAGTGGCCAGGAACCGGAACTCGATGATATCAAGCATTTCGATGCCTTCGTGGCCCGCGCCATCAATCGAAAAACCGAAGACTGACAGCCGGCTAACTTCTACCGGATATTGCCGGCCGCGTTCTCCATCCAGGTCCACAAATAGGCCGCGTGCCCTCGGTCGGCATGGATGCGCAGCGTCGCGCCATGACGATAGATGATGGCCTCGATGCCGGCGAAGGATAGTGCGGCGCTCGCGCTGGTCTGTTTGGGGTCCAGCGTCGTGCCCCGCGCCATGAAGGCATCGATGGCATCGCCGCTGACTTCGAATACATGCAGCCCGGCACTGATCTCCGTCACGGCGAAACCCTGGCTGTACCACCCCGTGGCCATGCCGATCGGCGTGGTGGATACGGCCAGCAGGCGATCGCGCGCCAGGCGCACCGTATAGCGGATGCCCTCCGCCAGGCCGAATGCGCCGACAGCCGTCCCGTCGAAGCCGGACGCCTCGGCCCAGGCGGCGAGGTTGCCGCTGACCAGGCGCTGGTGCAGTCCGGAAGCCGAAACGATCCTGAGCCCCGGCACCTCGATGGCGGCATCTTGCCAATCCGGCGCCACTGACCATTTTTCGGCGAGATTACGCATCGAGCCGGCCTCCTTCTGGATCGAAAGCGCAAGGCGGCGAGATCGTCGCGCGCCTGACCTGGCCGAGATGCTGGATCTCGATCGTCTCGCCGTGGCGCGCGGTGCCGCGTTGGATCAGACCAAGCGCGACCGGACGGCCGAGCGCCGGGCTCTGGTAGCTGGAGGTGACGAAGCCGAGGCTCGAAAGCTTGCCGTCGCGGCGTTCTATCCCGTGCGCGCCTGTCGGCAGCGGCGCTTCGCCGGACGGTACTGTCAGGCCGACCAACTTCATCCGGTCGTCCCGCGAGGCCTCCTCGGTGAACAGCGAGCGGCGGCCGACGAATTCGGTCTTGCGCTTGGCGCGCGGACCTTCGACGCCCAGGTCATGCGGCAGCGTGGTGCCGTCCGTGTCCTTGCCGATCACGATATAGCCCTTCTCGGCGCGCAGGATCATCAGCGCTTCCAAACCGATCACCACCGCGTCGAACGCTTGGCCGGCCTCACGCAAACGCTGCCACAAGGGCTCGGCGCGATCCGCGCGGATGGAGATCTCGTAGCTCCGGTCGCCGGTGAAGCTGACGCGGGCGACGCGGACCGCATCCCCGGCATAGGTGCCGTGGCCGATTGCCATGTGCGGCAGGTCGGCGTCGTCAAGCGACAGGCCCAGTTGCAGCGTTTCAAGCAGCTTTCGGGAATTCGGTCCTGAAACCGTCAGCGTTGCCATTTCTGCGGTGGCATTGTGGATGTAGACGGCGTCGCGGCCGAACCGGTCCTGACGCCATTCCTCCAGCCGCGCATGCACGGAGGTCACATGCGAGGAGGAGCACGATACGACGAAGCGGTTATCGTCCAGGCGCACCAGGATGCCGTCGTCGAAGACCACGCCGTTTTCCGACAGCATGAAGCCGTAGCGGCAGCGGCCGGGTTTCAGCGTCGACATGGTGTTGTAATAGATGAAGTCGACGAATTCAGCGGCCTTCGGCCCCATCACCTCGATCTTGCCCAGCGTCGAACCATCGAACAGCGCCACCGACCGGCGGGCGCGCCGCGCCTCGTCCTGGATCGAGCGTTCCGTGTCCCCGCCGCCGTAGTAGGCCGGGCGCAGCCAGCCGCCATATTCCTGGAAGACGGCGCCATCGGCGCGATGGATTTTTTCCAAGGGCAGCCGGCGCACCGGCGCCATCAACTCGCCAGATCGCGCGCCGGCAAAGCTGGCGAGCGGAACAGGCGTGAACGGCGGACGATAGGTGGTGGTGCCGACTTCCGGCACCGTGCGGCCGGTGATCCCGGCCATCAGTGCCAGACCCGCCAGATTGGAGGTCTTGCCCTGGTCGGTCGCCATGCCGAGCGTGGTGTAGCGCTTCAGATGCTCGACGGAGACAAAATTCTCCCGCGCCGCGAGTTCGACGTCCTTCACGGTCACATCGTTCTGGTAGTCGATCCAGATGCGGCCCTTGGATCCCGGTAACGGCCAGGCGGCGGCGATACCGCCGGTCGCCTCCGATCCGGTACTGCGTGGTGGGGTCGCTAGCGTCCGACCGAGAGACGCAACCGACTTGCCGGCGCCGGCGAACACGTCCGCCAGTGACACCGCGCCGGCGGCGGCGCCGGCGACCGCAATGCCCTCGACCGGGTCGCCCGGCAGGAAGGCCGCGCGCGCTTCGCTCCAGGCGAGCTTGCCCTTGGCCTGGCAGAAGAGATGGATTGTCGGCGTCCAGCCGCCGGAGACAAGCAGGCTGTCGGCATCCAGCCTTGTGCCGTCGTCCAGCGTCAAGCCTTCGACGCGCAGCCTGCCACGCGCGGCGGTGACGCTGCGCCCGGCGATCAGCCGCACGGCGGCAGGAATGGCGGGTGTTCCATCGCGGCGAACATCGACCAAAGTGACGTCAGCGCCGGCACCAGCCAGTGCGCCGGCAACCTCGTAGGCGCTGTCATTGTTGGTGGCGACGACGACGCGGCGGCCGACAAGCACCGCGTGACGCTTGAGATAGGCGAGTGCCGCATCCGCCGACATGATGCCCGGCAAGTCATTGTTGGCGAACGGCAGCGGCCGCTCGATGGCGCCCGTCGCCAGGATGATGTGGCGTGGCCTGACCCGCCACAGAGTATCCGGGCGCCCGGCGGGGAGGCGCTGGTTCAGCCCGACCAGATTGTGGTCGTAGATGCCGAAGGCCGTGGTTGCCGGCAGCACGCGGTGGCCGCCTTTGACGAGGTCGCGAACCGTCTCCTCGACCCAAGTGGCGGCCGGCCTGCCGTCGATCTCGCCGGCACGGTGACCGAGCGATCCGCCGGGTGCCTGCTGGTCGTCGACCAGCATGACCGAGAGGCCGGCTCCAGACGCGAGTTTCGCCACGGCGAGCCCGGCGGGTCCCGCGCCGACCACCAGCACGTCGCAATGGGCGTTGATCTGGTCGGCCTTGCCTTGCGATGTCCAGCCGATGTCCGCCTTCCCCAGTCCCGCCATGGCGCGGATGCGCGGTTCGAACATGTGCCAGTCCGGCCACATGAAGGTCTTGTAGTAGAACGCCGCCGGAATGAAGCGCGAGAAGCGGTCGAGGAAGGCGTTGCGGTCCGCGAGCGCGTTCGGCGAGGCATTGACGCTCCGGGCGACCAGGCCATCACGTGCCGGCTCGGTCGTGGCGCGCGTGTTGGGCGTCGACGCTACGTTGCCGCCGATGTCGACCAGGGCATTGGGCTCCTCGACGCCGGCACCCCAGATGCCGCGCGGCCGATGATATTTGAAGCTGCGGCCGACCACCGCGACATCGCCTGCAAGCAGCGCCGAGGCGATGGTGTCGCCGGCAAAGCCCTGCACGGTGCCGCCGTCGAAGCTGAAACGGATCGGGCTGGAACGGTCGATGGCGCTGCCGCCGGAGGGGAGACGCGAGGCGCTCACGCCGCGTGCCCCCCGCCGAGCGCGGTCGAGGACAGCACCTTGTGGGTGACGGTGTCACGTTCCATGACGAAGAACTCGCTGCAATTCATGTGAACCCAGATCTCGCGCGTCGTGCCCTTCGGGTTGCCGCGCATGTAGAGGTAGTTTGCCCAGCGGTCGATGGGCACGTCCGTGCCGTCCGGCCGGAGGTTTCCGGCTTCGCCGCCATAGTGGAATTCGGTCTCGTCGCGCGGACCGCAGAAGGGGCAGGGGAACAGCTGCATGGGAACCTCTAGTCGTGGTCTTTATGCATGTCGCCCAAAACCGCTGCGCGGTTTTGGGCGACATGTATCAGTGCGCGATGCCGGAGCCGGCCGCTTCGTCGATGAGCCGGCCTGTGGCGAAGCGGTCCAGGTCGAACGGACGGCTGATGTCGTTGTGTTTGCCGGTTGCCAGCAATTGCGCCAGCAGCGTGCCGCCGGCGGGAATGGCCTTGAAGCCGCCCGTGCCCCAGCCGCAATTGAGGAACAGACCGGGCAGCGGCGATTCGCCGATGATCGGCGAGGAGTCCGGCACGACGTCGACGATCCCCGCCCATTGCCGCATCAGCTTCAACTGGCCGAAGACCGGGAACATCTCCAGGAGACCGGCGATGACTGTCTCCAGCGTCGGCAGATTGCCGCGCTGCGCATAGGAGGGGATGCGGTCCAGCCCACCGCCAATGACGATCTCGCCCTTGTCCGACTGGCTGACATAGACGCCGGTGCCGGGCGACAGCACCACCGTGTCGAGGATCGGCTTCACCGGTTCGGAGACGCAGGCCTGCAGCGCATAGGAATTGATCGGCAGCCGGAAGCCTGCCTTGGCCGCCAGCACCGATGAATGTCCGGCCACCGCCATGCCGATGCGCTCGGCGCGGATGGCGCCGCGCGTCGTCTGCACGCCACGGCAGCGGCCGCCCTCGATGATGAAATCGGTGATCTCGCAATTCTGGATGATGTCGACGCCCAGCCGGCTCGCCGCACGCGCATAGCCCCAAGCCACCGCGTCGTGGCGGGCCGTGCCGGCCCGGCCTTGCCAGATGCCGCCGAAAACGGGGAAGCGAGCGTCGGCTGAAAAATTGTAGAGGGGTGCTACACGGCGCACGTCGTCCGGTGAAAACAGTTCGGCATCGATGCCGTTGATCTGCATGGCATTGACGGTGCGTGCGCCGACTTCCATCTCGGCGGTCGAGTGGCACAGATTGACCATCCCGCGCTGCGACAGCATCACATTGTAGTTCAGGTCCTTCGACAGGCCCTCATAGAGCCGGTGCGCCAGTCCGTAGAGTTCGACGCTTTCGGGATAATAATAGTTTGAGCGCACAACGGTGGTGTTGCGGCCCGTATTGCCGCCGCCGATCCAGCCTTTCTCAAGCACGGCGACGCGGCTTATGCCGTGGTTCTTTGCCAGGTAGTAGGCCGTTGCGAGCCCATGGCCGCCGCCGCCGATGACGATCGCGTCATAGGACGGCTTCGGTTCGGGCGAACGCCAGGCCGGCTGCCAGCCGGTCTGGCCGGCCAGGCCCTCCTTGAAGAGCGATAGAGCGGAATAGCGTCGGGTCATGGAGTGCTGGACGAGCCTGATTTTCGGAAGGAACGGCAAGGGATCATTGCACGGACTTTTGCGTCCGTGCCACCCGTTTGAGCGGTCATGCCCGCATCTTTATGCCCTTGGGATCGTATGGCGACGACGCGATCACCCGAGCGCCGCGTTCGACGCCGACGATGTGGGTGGTGAGCGCCGTGCCGATGGCGCACGAGTCGCGATCGACGATCGCCATGGCAAGGCTTTTGCCGACCGTGTGCCCGTAGCCGCCCGAGGTGATGAAGCCGGCAAGCGAACCCTTGTTCCAGATAGGCTCATAGCCGCTGGCATCCGCATCGAGAGCATCGATTTCAAGTGTCGCCAGCATGCGCTCTGCTCCGGCCGCCTGCTCCCTCAATGCCACGTCGCGCCCGACGAAATCGCCTTTGTCAAAAGCGATCCAGCGGTTCATGCCCGTCTCCGCCGGCGTATAATCCTGCGTGAATTCGCGCGACCAGATACCAAAACTCTTCTCCAGCCTGAGCGAATTGACCGCGCCGAAGCCATATTCGGTGACGCCCAGATCCTTGCCGGCCGAAAGCAGCGCGCGCCGCAGCGTGGCATGTTCGTTCGCCTGGCAATGGATTTCGTAGCCAAGCTCGCCGACGACCGAGAGCCGGCCGACCTTGGCCCGCACCAGCCCGACGTCCAATGTCTTGCAGGCCAGCAAGCCAAAGGCCTCGTGCGAGATATCCTGGTGCGTCAGGCGCTCGAGCAGCCGGCGAGAATTAGGTCCGGCCAGCGAGAAGCCGACCACCGCGTCCGAGATGTCGCGCACGGTCACGCCTTCGGACAGGTGCTGCTCGAACCAGCGCATGTGCCATTGGCGCAGGTAATAGGAGCCCATGACCCACCAGGTGCCGTCGCCCCAGTTGAAGACGGTGAGGTCGCCCTTGAGCTTGCCGTTTTCGCCCAGCATCGGCGCGAGCTTCGCACGGCCCTGCTTGGGCAGCGCGCAGGCAAGCACCCGGTCGAGCCAGGCCTGCGCCCGCGGCCCGGCGATCTCGTAGCGCGAGAAGGCCGTGATATCGAGCAGGCCGACGCCTTCGCGCACTTTCCGGCATTCGTTGCCGATGATGCCGAAGGCGTTGGAGCGCTTGAGCGTCGGCGTCTCGACAAAACCCTGCGGCGCGAAATAGAGCGGCACTTCCATGCCCCAGGAGTTGCCCCAGCGTGCACCCGCCGCGTCCATCGCGTCATGCGCGCCGGCGGTCTTCAGCGGCCGGCCCGCCGGCAACTGCTCGTTGGGATAGCTCATGATGAAGCGGCGCGAATAGAACTGGCCGGTCGTCTGCTTGATGTATTCGCGGTTGGAGGCGAAGTCGCCGTAACGGGCGATGTCCATGCCGTAGACATCGGCCTCCGGCTCGCCATGGATCATCCATTCGGCGAGCGACTTGCCGACGCCACCGCCTTGCAGGAAGCCGGCCATGACGCCGCAGGCGACCCAGTAATTGGGCACGCCACGCACCGGGCCGACCAGCGGATTGCCGTCCGGAGAGAAGGTGAAGGCGCCGTTCACCCAGCGCTTGATCCCGGCCGTCTCAAGGCACGGATAGCGGCTGAAGCCGAGCGCCAGTTCGTCGGCGATTCGGTCGGTATCCTCCTGGATCAGCTCGATGCCGTAGTTCCACGGCGTGCCGTCCATGTTCCAGTGCTTGTGGTTGGTCTCGTAGATGCCAAGCAGCAGTCCCTTCTGCTCCTGGCGCATATAGGTGAAGCCTTCGAGATCGACGACCATCGCCAACTCGCGGTCCAGTGCCTGGACTTCGGGCAGCGCCTCGGTAACCAGATAGTGGTGCTCCATCGGCGACACTGGCAGGTCGATGCCGGCCATCCTGCCAACCTGCTTGGCCCATAGCCCGCCCGCATTGACGACATGCTCGGCGACGATCGTGCCCTTCTCCGTCACCACGTCCCAGCTGCCGTCGGCACGCCGGTTCAGTTCCAGCACCCGGTTGTGCTCGATGATATCCGCGCCGCGCAGTTTCGCCGCCCTGGCATAGGCGTGCACGACGCCCGAGGGATCGATATGACCCTCACGCTCGGCATAGAGGCCGCCCAATATGCCGTCGGTGTTGAGGATCGGGCAGTGATGCTTGATTTCGTCGACGCCAATCAGGCGGACGTCATCGATGCCCATCGTCTGGAAGACCCGGTAGGAGGCCTGCAGCCATTCCCACCGCTCTGGCGCGGATGCCACCGAGATGCCGCCGGTCATGTGCATGCCGATGTTCTGGCCGGATTCCTTCTCGACCTCCGAGAGCAGGTCGATCGTGTAGCTCTGCAAGGCGGCGATGTTAGGGTCGGCGTTCAGTGCATGAAAGCCGCCAGCGGCGTGCCAGCTCGATCCGGCGGTCAGGACTTCACGCTCGACAAGAGCGACGTCGCGCCACCCGAACTTCGCCAGATGGTAGAGCACCGATGCTCCAACCACGCCGCCGCCGATAACAATTGCCCGGTAATGAGATTTCATCGCGCTGTCCTCTACCCGACGGTCACCAGCACGGTAGCGCCATTGTACACTAGTGTCTAGGTAGTTATGGACAATTGTGTACAGAGCCAGTATCGTCGCCTTGCATCGACCGAAGGCGGCGCCGCGCCCGTCTCTGATCCGTCGGCCGACTGAAGCTGCCGTTTGCCAGTGCTCCCGTCGGCAATCGGGGTTGCGACCATGCGCATGCTTTCCCACGCCGCAATTGTCTGTCAAATACGCGCATCAGACAGACAGCGCCGCGCGGCGATCTCAAGGGAAACACGGACATGACCCAGTTTCGGAAAAACCTCATCGATGGCGAATGGGTGGGCGAAGCCGGCTCCCGCAACATAAACCCGTCCAATCTCGACGATGTTGTCGGCGAATACGCCTCGGCGGGTCCGGAACAGGCCCGACAGGCCATAGCGGCGGCGAAGGCCGCCTTTCCCGCCTGGTCGCGCTCCGGGCCGCTGGCGCGTCACGCCGTGCTGAGGAAGGCGGCGGACGAGATCACCGCGCGCAAGGATGAGATCGGCCGGTCGCTGGCACGCGAGGAGGGCAAGACGCTGGCCGAGGGCATCGGCGAGACCATTCGTGCCGCGCAGATCTTCGATTTCTTTGCTGGCGAGACATTGCGTCTGGCGGGCGAACTGGTTCCGAGCGTGCGTCCGGGTGTCGGCGTCGAGATCACGCGCGAAGCGGTCGGCGTGGTCGGCATCATCACGCCTTGGAATTTCCCGATCGCCATCCCGGCCTGGAAGATCGCGCCGGCACTGGCCTACGGCAACACCATCGTCTTCAAGCCGGCCGAACTGGTTCCCGAGAGCGCCTGGACCATCGTCGACATCCTGCATCGCGCCGGCCTGCCGAAGGGGGTTCTCAACCTGGTCATGGGCAAGGGGTCGGTGGTCGGCCAGGCCATGCTCGACAGCCCCGACCTCAACGCCATCACCTTCACCGGCTCGGTCGGCACCGGGAAGCGTGTCGCCGCCGCCAGCGTCGAGCACATGCGCAAGTTCCAGCTAGAGATGGGCGGCAAGAACCCGCTCGTCGTGCTGGACGACGCTGACCTCGCGGTCGCGGTCGACAGCGCCCTCAACGGCGCGTTCTTCTCCACCGGCCAGCGCTGCACGGCGTCATCCCGGCTGATTGTGACCGAGGGCATCCACGATCGTTTCGTCGAAGCGCTGAAGGACCGCATGGGCAAGCTGGTGATCGGCGACGCGCTGGATGCCAAGACGCAGATCGGCCCGGTCGTCGACCAGAGCCAGCTGAAGCAGGACGAGGACTATATCGCCATCGGCCGCCAGGAAGGCGCCGAGCTCGCCTTTGGCGGCGAGCGGCTCGACCGGCCGACGCCCGGCTTCTATCTGCAGCCGGCGCTGTTCACCGGCAGCACCAACGCCATGCGCATCTCGCGCGAGGAGATTTTCGGGCCGGTGGCAAATGTTATCCGCGTCAAGGATTATGACGAGGCATTGGCTGTCGCCAACGACACGCCGTTCGGCCTGACTTCCGGAATCTGCACGTCCAGCCTCAAGCATGCGACACACTTCAAGCGCAACTCGGAAGCCGGCATGGTGATGGTCAACCTACCGACGGCGGGCGTCGATTTCCATGTTCCCTTCGGCGGGCGCAAGGGCTCGAGCTATGGTCCGCGCGAGCAGGGACGCTACGCGGCGGAGTTCTACACCACCGTGAAAACCGCCTACACATTTGCCGGCTAATTAAATGATGGAAAAATCCGCCGCCGACGGACTGACCTGGCTCAACCCGCCGCCGCATCACGCGGCGGCCGGCAACACGCACCATGTGCGCACCGGCAAGGAAACCGACTTCTGGCGCGAGACCTTCTACGGTTTCTGGCGCGACAACGGCCATTTCCTCTACCAGCCGGTCGAGGGCGATTTCAGCGCCGAGGTCACCGTCAAGGGAAACTACGAGGTGCTCTACGACCAGGCCGGGCTGATGGTCCGGCTGAGCGAGACACACTGGATCAAGGCCGGCATCGAATACACGGACGGCCTTATGTATTTTTCCGTCGTCGTCACCAACGACGCCTCGGACTGGTCGCTGGCCACCATTCCAGCCGATCCGACCGGTGTCAGGATTCGGCTCACCCGCCACGCGGAGACGATCCGTGTCCAATATCTCAACGCGGCCGATGGCCACTGGAAACCGGTGCGCCTTGCCTATTTCCCACCCTCGAAGACAGTTGATGTCGGCATGATGTGCTGCTCGCCGCAGCGCGAGGGGTTCGAGGTTACCTTCGCCGATTTCACGGTCGGCCCGCCGATCGCGCGCGAACTGCACGGCTGAGCGGGCGTCGGCTTCGGCGCGGGCTCACGCCGCGCCATCTTGACCTGTTCCTGATCACAGGGCGGCGCAACGATGTTGCGCCGCGAAAGCCGAGCGTGTCGTCGCCGCGAGAGGATCTCTTGCGCCCTCTTTTGTATATTGTAAAATTGGATCCAATTTTGTCGTGACGATCTTGCGAGAGGGGACCAGAAAGATGACGCATTGGCAGGGAGTGTTCCCCGCGGTCACGACCAAGCTGGAACAGGACGGTACGGTCGATCTCAAGGCGACGCAGGCCAGCATCGACCGCCTGATCGAAAATGGCGTTTCGGGCATCATCGTGCTGCCGATGCTGGGTGAGAATGCCTCACTGCAGCCGCGGGAGCGGGAGGCGGTCGTTCGTGCCGCCGCTGAGGTTGTCGCCAGCCGTGTTCCGTTGCTGTCGGGTCTCGCCGAGATTTCGACCGCGAACGCCATCGCCAGCGCCCGCAAGTATCAGGAGTTCGGCGCCGAAGGCCTGATGGTGTTTCCGAGCCTGGGCTACAAGACCGATCCGCGCGAGACGGCTGCATGGTACAAGGCGATCGCCGGCGCCAGCGACCTACCGATCATGATCTACAACAATCCGATCGCCTATGGCGTCGATGTCACGCCCGACGTCCTCCAGGTGCTTGCCGATTGTCCGACCATCGTTGCGGTCAAGGAGGAAACCGGCGACGTTCGCCGCGTGACAGACATGTTCATCGCGCTCGGCAACCGCTTCGATATTTTCTGCGGCGTCGACGACCAGATCGTTGAGAGCATGTCGCTTGGCGCGACCGGCTGGGTGTCGGGAATGACCAACGCATGGCCGAAGGAATGCGTTGAGATCTTCAATCTGTGCGCGGCCGGAAACTTCGCCAGGGCACGCAATCTCTACCGCATCATGACGCCGTCCTTCCATCTCGATACGCACGTCAAACTGGTCCAGTACATCAAGATGGCCGAGCACCTTGTCTACGGCGCGCCTGAGTGGACCCGGGCGCCGCGCCTGCCGCTGGTCGGCGAGGAACGCGAGCGCGTCATTGCGACCATCAAGACGGCAATCGACCAGCTCAGGCAGGCATAGGCCCGCCGGCGAACTTGTCTGGCCGCGTGGGAGATGGCATGCCTCGCGGAAAGCAGGAAATGATCCCGGAGCGCCGAATGCCCTCAGCCCACAAGCCGCTCCAGCGCCAGACGGTGACGGCCATGGTCGCCGAATACATCGCCGCCAGGATCATCGGCGGCGATTATCCTGGGGGACATCAGATCCGACAGGAGGCGATTGCCGCCGAACTCGGCGTGAGCCGCATTCCGGTGCGCGAAGCGCTTCTGCAACTGGAGGCCGACGGCCTGGTCGTCATCCGCACCCATCGTGGCGCGGTGGTCTCGGAACTGTCGGCCGATGACGCGATCGACCTGTTCGACGCACGGCTTTTGCTCGAACCGTTCCTGGTCGAGAAGGCGATCGCGCTCGTGTCCGATCAGGAGATTGCCGATGCCGAGACGGCGATGCGGGCCTATGAGGCGGCCATCGCGCGGGGCGACGATCCAAAGGAACTCAGCCGGCTCAACTGGGCATTTCACACGGCCTTGCTCGAACCCTCCATGCGGCCGCGCTCGATGGCCGTCGTCCAGACACTTTTCAGTTCTTCCGACCGGTACCTGCGCCTGCAGATCGAGCCCGCCTAGGCGCAGGCCAAGGCCTTGCGGGAGCACCGCGACATCTTCGATGCCTATCGGCGCAGGCAGACCGCCGAAACGTCGATGCTGCTGAGGAGGCACGTTGCCGACGCCGTCGATGAAATTGTCAGCCAATTGAGGCGCGGCGGGGCCGCCGCCTGACCTTCATGGTCCCATTGTTTTTGTCGATCTTGGCCCTTGATAGAGCCGAAGCATCCTTCCATAAGGTCAAAGACACGGCTAAAACTAAGCGTTTCCGCCGAAAGTATTTGCCTTGATTCAAACAGACGAACCGCTCTTTCTGTTCTACACGTCGTTCTTCGGCAAACCTGTCGACATCGCGGCCATATCGCGCTGCGATCTTCCGGTACGGTGGAGCGTCGACCGCCGACGCCTCTCCGAGGCAACAGCAGTCCTTTTTCATCTTCCGGATTATCGCGAGATACGCGACGCCCGCAAATATCCAGGCCAATATTGGGTCGGCTGGTCGATGGAAAGCCGGGAGAACTACCCCGTCATGGCCACCCCGGGGTTCATGCGGCATTTCGATATCACGATGACCCACGAAATCGGGTCGGACATCTGGCGGCCCTATCTGCCAGGCCCAAAATGGTGGAGGAATGCACAAAGAGGGTCCCTGCCGGCAAAAACCGAGAGCGCGCCCGTTGCGCATTTTCAATCCGCCGCGATCGATCTCAGCGGCCGCGTCGCATTTGCCTCGGAGCTTGCCCGGCATATTGGGATCGACTCGTATGGCCGGCATAATCCCACCCGGACGATCGAAGGGCCTGATCTTGGCAAGCAAACGAAGATTGAAACCATCGCGCGCTATCGGTTCTGCCTGGCCCTGGAGAATTCGATCTCGCCAGATTATGTGACGGAGAAGATATACGACCCCCTGCTTGCCGGCACTGTGCCGGTCTATCTCGGCGCCCCGAATGTCGATGAATTCGTTCCCGCCAACGCGTATATCGATGCCTCGTCCTTCAGCAGCCCCGCTGATCTCGCCTCCTACCTCCATCATCTGGTCGAAACGCCGCGGGATTACGAAGCCTATTTCGCCTGGCGCACGAACCCGCTGCCAGAGCGGCTGGCCAGGCGCCTCCACGAATTGGACACATCGCCCGAGTGCCGGCTGGTGGCGCTTGTCCATCAGCGCATGCGCGACAGGGAATGCCAGCCATCGGGCCGGCCGTCTCTTCCATTTGGCCGCGTCGCCTTCCTGCGGACCAAGCTGAGGCGCTGGCGAAGGGTCATCGTCTGAACCCCAACCAAGCATCGCGCCGGTTCACCAGGGGACGTGGAGTATCTCCAGCTTGGGAAGCGCGACCGGCCTGATGCCGAGATCATTGGCGAGGGCGCCGAAACCTTCTGTCTCGATGAGGTCGCGGTAGGGGATTTCAGGGAAGCGGAGGCCGCCGCGATGCAACGCCGCGTCGACCAGCAGCATCGTGCCGCCAACGCAATCGAGCCCGACGATGTCGAGATGCCTGACGTCACTGAGATAAAGCCGGTTTGGTGACGTCGCTGGTGGCTGGTACAGGCCGCCACGTATGTCGCGGTAGTAGCGGTAGTCCCTTTCGAACCGTGTCGCGATGAACGTATTGAGGTCGAAGCTGCCGCCGCCGGCGATCTTGACGCAATTGGGTACGACGATGCGGTGTCCGGCGCCGATCAACCGGTTCACGACATCGTCCGGGAATCGCCAGACGTCGATATCGATCCATAGCGCCCAGTCGTCATCATCATCCAGCCCATGGTCGATCAGATGGTTTCGCACCTTGGCGATGGTGCCGCGTCTTACCCGCTGGTGCCTTGGTTTCGCTCGTTTCTCCCGGTCGAGGCTCGTTCCCACATGTTTGCGCAGCAGTTGGATCCCGCGATATTTCTCGCTGAGGGCGGCCGTCGCAACCTGCAGCTTTTCCCAACTGCCGTCCGTGCTGTCGCCCTCGCAGAAGACCAGCTTGATCCTGTCCTTTGGATAGTCGAGCGCCTGCAACGCATCGAGAAACGGCTGGATATGGTCCGCCGCGTCGCGGAGCGGCACCAGGACGGCAATGTTTGGACCCTTGGGTGGCGGGGTCGAAAGCACTTCGCGATCGACGCTGGCCTTGGCGGAGGCTTCGTCGAGGCAGGCACCTCGCGTGATCTGGTGCCGGAGTCGATAGAGATGCGTTCGTATCCTGCCCCACAGCCGTGGTGGTGGCTGCGTTTTCCACCATGTGCCTGCCCAGCGGTGGACCGACAGGGTCGGTCCTTCAGACCGGCCGATGCTGCCGCCAGCCGAATCGACTGGGCAGAACAGGGAGGACGGATGTATGGATAATGCAGCCTGATCGCTGTAACCGCGCTGCGCCGACGTCAGCATGCACGGTCCCGTGGCGTCGATCACTTCCTTCGCATTGGCCAGTCCGGGCAGCATGGACAGCACGTGAAGCCAGAACGGATGCCCCGGCGGGCTCGCGATCGTGCCGTTGAAGATCAGATAGGGCAGGCCGCGAAAACTCGCCTGGACCAACGCATGTGAATCCGGCTCCTTGCAAAGCACGATCCGTTCCTCGCCCATGATCGGATCGAAGGGCGCCGCGCATTCGCAATCGATGTCGGCGTACACCCCGCCGAAATGGTGGAGAAGCATATAGCGTCCGGCATCGGCGCGCTCTACGCCCTGTGAATAGCTGCAATAGACAGCCAGCAAATGCGGATAGTGTTCTGCAACGAATTCCAGGAGCTTGCGGTCGCTCCAGAACATCATCGTCCAGTCGGGATTGTGTTTCTTCCAGCTTTCAACGTAACCCTGAAACCGGATGGGGATGCTGTCGGTCTTCCACGTCTGGTGCAGTATTGGTGGGATCATCGGCAGCTCGTCAACCTGTGATTAAATTCGTACCCTCTTGAGTAACGTAGGGTTTATCCGCCGGCATCGTCCAGTCCTAATCCGCGGCGTAACGCACTACGGATGGCTTCAGGGCCAAAGCGCGCCCATATGGCGTCATGCGCGCGAATGCGCTGCTTCGCCAGGCGTCCCCGATCCCGGCAAAGCGCAATGGCTGTTTTGGCGAGGTCTTCATCCGATTCCGCCAGAAGCACCTCCTCACCGTCGATCAGGTCCAGGCCCTCCGCCGCCAGCGGCGTGGCAATCACCGGTACGCCCCATGCCATCGCCTCGAGCAGCTTGATGCGCGTACCGCCGCCGCTCGAAAGCGGAACGATGGTCAGGTGCGCGCTCATCAGCAACGGGGCCATGTCGGCAGGGTTCTCGACCAGCGTCACGCCCGGCTGTTCCGCCAAGGCCTGGACCTTCGGTACGGGCGAACGGCCGGCGATCGTGAGCCTTGCATCGGGCAGCGCCTTGCGGATGCGGGGCAGGATGGCGCCGGCAAGTCGCACCGCGGCATCGACATTCGGCTCATAGCCGAGATGTCCGACAAACAGGATGACCGGAAAGCCGTTGGCGGTCGTGGGCTGCGCCGGCAGGTCCGCCGGAATATGCTCGGCGCGGGGAATGCCGTTCGGCACGATATCGATCGGCACGCGATGCCGGGCAAGAGCGTTCAGTTTTTCTCGATCCTGGCTGGAACAGACCCAGGCCCTGTCGACGATAGCAAGGGCTTTTCTTTCGAGGCGCCTGAGGCCTGTCGCGGCCGCTGACGGCCCCCGAGCATTCCGCTGCAACTGCCCCGCCAGATCGGACTCGACATTGTGCATGTCGACAATGAGCTGGCTGGCCAGCGGTCGCAAAGGCCGGAGCAGCTTGAACAGCGGAATGCCTTCGACCACGATCGTGTCCGGGCGAAACGTGCGGACCAGCACTTCCAGGCGCGTCAAGGCGGCGCGCGAAATCCTGTTCTCACCGGCTACCCTCCACCAGCCGATCGAAGCCGTCCTGGGCTCTCCATTGATTGTGAGGGCAGCCATATGAATCCGCGAATCGAGCGGCTGCGACAACTCGGTCCGCGGCCGTATCGAGACGAGGTACACCGGTCCGTATTCCGCAGCCAGCTCGGCATTGCGGTAATTTCGAAGATCCGCGCCCGACACGGGCGGAAAAGCGGGATCGTGGCACACGATCAGTGTGCGCATTTCCTGTCTGTCCGTGTTCATCGCCTCGACCAGGCCAGCCAGCGGTTCGTCAGACGCGTCCAGAAAGGTGTGAGCCGCGTCCGTCTGTAGGCGTCTCCAGCCATCTTGATTCCCTCGGCCTGCGTCGGAAACGGATGGATGACATCGGCCAGAGCACGCAGCCCCATGCCGGACGTGATGGCGAGCGACACCGCGTTGATCATCTCGCCTGCGTGGCTGGCGACGACCGTCGCGCCGAGTATGCGGTCGGATCCTTCCTTGACGTGTACCTTCACGAACCCCTCTTCCTCGCCATCCATCACCGCGCGGGCGACATCGTGCATCAGCACCGTATATGTCTTGACCGGGATGCCATTCTCACGCGCCTCAATCGGGTAGAGGCCGACATGCGCGATCTCCGGGTCGGTATAGGTGCACCACGGAACGACCAGTTCGCTGAGCTTCCTGCGTCCGAGAAACAGCGCATTCCGCACGACGATGCGGGCGGTTGCCTCCGCCGTATGGGTGAACTTATGTTTGAGGCAGACATCGCCCGCCGCATAGATCAGCGGATTTGTGGTTCTCAAGTAATCGTCCACCTTGATACCGCTGGCGTCATACGCCACCCCCGCATTCTCCAGGTCGAGACCGTCGACATTCGGCGAACGGCCGATGCCTGTGACGATCTCGTCGACTGAGATCGTCGTGATCTCGTCGTCCCGCACCAGGTCGGCAAGCTTCTTGCCGCCCTCCGTCCGAACCGCCGCCACCAAGGTGTTCAGGCGAACCTCCACCCCTTCGCGCGCCAGGGCATCCGAAAGGATCTGTGCCGCATCTCTTTCTTCACCGGGCAGGAACATCGGATCGCTCTGCGCCAGGATAACCTTCGCGCCGAGCAGGCATAATGCCTGTGCCGTCTCGCAACCAAGCGGCCCGCCGCCGATGACCAGGAGTCGTTTCGGGCAGTCGACGAGATCGAACAAGGTCTCGTTGCTGAGATAACCGGCCTCGGCGAGACCCGGGATCGCCGGCAGGCTGGGACGCGCACCCGTCGCCACCAGTGCCTTCCTGAAACGCAGGGTTTTCCCGGCGACCAGGATCGAGTCCTGACCGGAAAATCGGGCTTCGCCGAAATAGAGGTCGATACCTTCGGAGGCGATCGCCTCGGCGCTGTCGCCACGGCTGATCCTCTGGCGGATTTGCCGCATCCTCGTCATCGCGCGCTGAAAATCGACGCGGACACGTTTCGGCGTGTCGCCGCCGAAATTCTCGGCATCGCGCATGTCGGCATAGAGCCTGGCCGTGCGGATCAGCGACTTTGAAGGGATGCAGCCGACATTGACGCAAGCGCCGCCGATAAGACCGCGCTCGATCAGAGCGACTTTCGCGCCAAGGCTTGCCGCCTCGCGCGCGGCGGTCAACCCCGCGGGGCCGGCACCGATGACGACAAGATTGTAAGTCCCTGTCGGCTCGGGGTTTCGCCAATGCGGGGGATGGGCGTTCCTGATCAGCTCAAGGTCGTTGCGGTCGACCGGAAATGCGGCGGCCTTTCTGCGGTCACGCGGCATCGCTGCCATCCCTCAGGGGCTGCGCCAGCCAGCCGCCGGTAAACCCCGCCTTGAGCAGTCCGCGACGGATGTGTTGATTTGACCGCATCAGCGTCCAGAGCAGCCGCGAGCGGTGGTTCTCGATCATCATCACTGTGATGCCCTGGTCCAGCCCATAGTGCCCTTCGGACACCCAGCCATCGCGGCCGAATTTTCGCCGGTTTGCCAGGGTCGGGTTGAAACCGCTAGGGAGGCGAAAATTGCTGACCACGCCTGGGTAGCGATCCAGCAGGTGACGCAGCGCCGGCAGGCAGATCTCAGGCGCGAAGGGCAGGGACGCCGGATAGGACCATGGCGCGATCGTTCCGTCATCCGGCCCGAAGGGCGCGCCTCGCGCGGCATAGCCGGAAAACCTGTGAGGCCGTCGCTCCACGCTCGCCCGGAAACCGCCTGGCCCATCCCCCGCCGAAAGCCCCCACAGATTGTCGCTGTAGCCGCCATAATCATAGGGATTGTGACGTGCATAGTCGCGGTGAAGATAGGTCGAGCGACGGCTGTTCTCGAAATAGTCGGAATTCTTCTCGCGCATGAACGCGTCCCGTATGCCCTGGAAGTCGATCCAGGCATGCGAGAACTGGTGCATGAACAACGGCCCGCCATAGAGCACGTCGTAGCCGTAAATATTCTCCCACTGATAGGTCGCGGTCCAGCCCGCATAGCTGTCGTCCGAGCTCGGACTGTCCGGCGAGGCCATGGACAGGACATAGAGGATGGTCGCTTCGTTATAGCCTTCCCAGCCATAGTGCAGAAAGCCGCTCTTCGGCTTCCAGCCCTGTCGCAAGGTGGGCGTGCTGCCCTGCGCCCATCGCCAGTCGACACGTTTGTACAGCGCCTCGGCCAGGTCCCGGATCTCGCGCTCGTGGTCATTGTTTTGCGAGAAATAGGTGCCCGCCACCAGCACGCCTGCGATCAGCAGCGCCGTATCCACCATCGACAGTTCGCAGCGCCAGACGCGCCGGCCCGTGTGCATGTCGAGGAAGTGGTAGTAGAAACCCTTGTGGCCGGTGACGTCGTCGCCATTGCCTTGCTCGCTGCCGTGGAAGAAGCGCAGTGTGGCAAGGGTCAGTTCCACGGCTGCGGCGCGCGTCATCCAGCCGCGCTCGACACCGATGGGATAGCAGGACAGGCCGAAGCCGACGACGGCGATGCTTGCCGGCGAATTGGGGCGCGACGTGTCGGCGACAAGTCCGTTTTTCGGATTCACGTTTTCCACGAAATAGTCGAAGGCAGCGCGCTGGAGTCGGTCCAGCAGCTCTTCGTCGGACAGTGCGGCAGGCTCCCCATCAAGCAAGTGAAGCAAACTCCAGCGTGATCGCGGCGATCCCCAGCGGCGGTACGGTCACGTCGAATTCGAGGCCGCGCTCACTCCAGAGCACAGGCAGGTGCTCTGCGCGCATCTCCGAAACGGCATGGAGTTCATCGGCCATTGCCTGACTGAGATAGTCCGGCTTTCCCATCGTCTCCCACAGCGCCCTGGCGTTGGCGTTGTAATCGTCGATCCGCCTGATGGTCGCTATCGCCGGCACCGGCGCATCGAGCAGTTCGACATGCACGGTCTCGTCCTTCACCGGGTGGCGCGGCAAGGCGAAGTTCGAAACCAGGACGGTTATCGAATGGCCGTCGCGGATGCTCCAGGCGTCGACCGTCGGATGATCGCCCTCCATTTGCAGTATCTCCGTCCCCAGCCCATGCAGCAGTTCGAAGGCACGGTAAGCTGGTTTGGCGATACCGTGAAGATTCATCAGGCCGAAACCACCATGGAAAGGTTGGGAAGGAAAGTAGTTCTCTTCGAAAATGTCGGAAAAGGTCCAGTAGCTGTAGCCCTGCACCAGCCCTCGCGCCTCCATCACCGTCTTGATGATGAAGGCCGCCGCATAAGGCTGGTCATGCATGGGATCGCGCGGGTTCGAGGATGTGCACCATTCGGTGTAGTAGAGCGGCCGGCCGCCTGCATGGGCGCGTGCGATCCGTGCTTCGTCACGCAGTGCGCTTCTCGTGCTTTTCGACAACTGGGTCTCGGTGTCGTCTCCGGGCTGACCGAAAGCGTCGGTCGGATAGTGGTGCGTGCTGATGAAATCCGCCGGCAGGTCTTTGCCGGCGCAGAAGGTGATGAAATCCTCGATCCAGGCGTTGGCGGCGGTTGCAGGGCCGCCGACCTTCAGCCGTCCGTCCACGGATTTGATGGCTCGCGCGGTGTGTGCGTAGAGCTTGAAATAGTCCTCCTGCTTGCCGCTGCCGAACGCTTCGAGATTGGGCTCGTTCCAGACTTCGAAAAACCATTGGCGCACTTCCTCCAGGCCGTAGCGGTCGACCCAATGCGCGACCAGTTTCGAGATCAGCGTCGCCCATTGATCATAATCCTTCGGCGCGCTGACATTGGCACGGTAGTGGAAGATGATCTGGTCGCTGGAGGACAGCATCGTCGGCATGAAGCTCAGTTCGACGAAGGGACGCATGCCGATCGACAGCAGGAAATCGAAGATCTGGTCGGCATTGAAGAACGAGTAGAGCGGCTGGTCGTCCTGGTCGATGAGCGTACCCATGTCGTCATCGAGCAGGCCGTGGAAGCGGACATGGCGAAAGCCGAGTTCGTCATGCGCGCGGCGCATCTGCGCTTGCCAGTCGGCGCGCAACGCGAGCGTGGCGTGGCCGCTGCCGACCGTGTGTTCCCAGAAGTGTGGAAAGTCCTCGCCCTGGCTGCGAAGATCGCAGCGAAAGATGACGGTCATGGGCGGTATCCGATTGCGGCCATTCGTTTGCCAACTATAAGCCTACAAGGTTGCGATCGTTGCCTGGTCACGCCGATTTGTAGTTGGCCGGAGCTGTCGAAGCGATCTCCCGCCCGAAGCTAGATCGGGTTCCCCTCAAGCTGGTCACACAGCGCCTTCACCATGGCCACCAGGGCCGGACCGATCTCGGCATGCGCACGCTCCTCGGTGATGATCTCGCCGATACCGCCGCAAGTGATGGCAACCAGCGGCGAACCGTCGCGCGGGCGGAAGGGCACGCCGACCGCATGGATATAGCTGTGCCAGGCGCCGAAAGAGGTCACATAGCCAAGCCGTGCGTATTGGGAGACCGCTTCCTCGATCGCCGACGCGATCATCGCCGACTTGTCCGGCTCCGCCTCCTGTAGCGTGCGCACAAGGCTGGTGCGTTCCTCCTCCATGAGCCCTGCCGCATAGGCGAGCCCCATCGAGGTCTTCCAGATTGGCAGATAGGAGCCTGGGTTGAGCCGCAGCGTGACAAGGCTCTCCGACCGGCAATTGGCCAGATAGACCATATTGAAGCCATCGCGTGTGCCGATCGCCACCGCCGCGCCGGTCAGGTCGGCCAGCGGCTGCATCAGCGGCCGCGCGATATGGACGACGGCGCTGGAACTGAGCGCGGAATAGCCAAGCGCCACGGTCGCCGGTCCCAGGCTGTAGCGGCCAAGATCCTTGTCGTAGAGGAGATAGCCAAGCGCGCTCAACGTGTAGGTGATGCGCGACACCGTGGCTTTTGGCAAACCGGTGCGCGCGATGATATCCTGATTGCCGAGCGACAGATCGCCGGGCCGGAAGGCGCGCAATATGCCCAATCCGCGCACCAGCGACGACGAAAGCTGCGCGCCTTCGCCGTCGAGCTCCGTCTCGTCTCTGCTGGCTCGCTTGCGCACGCTGAGGTCTTTCTGACGGGAGTGTCCGCCTGTCGGGCCGGTTCTGCCGGCACGGATGATCAAAAATGAAATTAAATTCCATTTATATTGACAGCGGCTTTCGCAGACTGTCAATATGCTCCGATCGATGGCATCTCCCAGCGCCTTGTGCCATCTTACGAAGCCCATCCTTGTGAAGGTAGCCACGTGTCCCGCTATATTTTGCGCAGGCTTATCGCAATGCCGTTTCTGGTGCTCGGCATCGTCACCATCGCCTTCTTGATCACCACGGTGACCAAGGGCGATCCGCTGACGGCAATCGTCGCCGAACAGCAGATGAGCAATCCCGAAGTGGTCGCAGCCGCCAAGGCGCGCTGGGGCCTCGATCGTCCACTTCCGGAACGCTATATGATATATCTTGGCAATCTGATCAGTGGCGACCTCGGCACATCGTTCATCACCAAGCGTAATGTCGGCACCGATATCCTCTACCGCTTGCCGGCGACGCTCGAGCTTGTCTTCGCCGCGATGATCTTTGGCACAACGCTCGGCATCGTGCTGGGCGTTCTGGCTGCCTATTTCCGCAACAGCCTGATCGACCATGGCGCGAGGCTCTTTGCCCTGTTCGGCTCGTCGCTTCCGGTCTTCTGGTCCGGGCTCGGCCTCCTGTTCATCTTCTCCGTCATGCTGAACTGGCTGCCTGGCCCGGGCAGGCTCGACGCGCGCCTGGCGCTGCCGCCCGGCATCACCGGCTTCCTGACCGTCGACTCGTTGCTGGCCGGCAATCTCACCGTGTTCAAGGACGCGCTTTGGCATCTGCTGCTGCCCGCCTTCGTGCTCGGCTGGACCGTGTCGGGAACCATATCGCGGCTGGTCCGCGCCAACATGCTGGACGTGATGAGCCGCGAGTTCGTGCTCACCGCGCGCGCAAAGGGTGCCAGCGAATTCCGCGTCGTCATCGTGCACGCGCTGCGCAACACCATGGTGCCGACACTGACCGTCATCGGTTATTCCTTCGCCTACCTGATCACCGGCGCGGTGCTGACCGAGACCATCTTCTCCTGGCCGGGCATGGGCTCCTATGCTGTTGAAGCCGCGCGGGCACTGGACTTTCCGGCCATCATCGGCGTCACCATCGTCGGCGGTCTCGCCTTCCTGGTCACCAACCTCATCACCGACATCCTTTATGTCGTGGCCAATCCGCGCGTGAGGTTGAGCTGATGTCGGCGGTCGTCACAAAATCCCGTTCCGCCGCCATCCCCGAATGGCTGACCGCGCCGCTGGTCATCGGCACGATCGTTATCCTGTTCTGGCTGTTCATGACCGCGTTCGCCAATCTGGTCGTGCAGTTCGATCCGCTCGAAATGGTCGCGCGCCGCCTGCAGCCGCCAAGCTGGGCGCATTGGCTCGGCACCGACGCGCTCGGTCGCGACGTGCTGAGCCGGACGTTGCACGGCGCGCTTCATTCTCTGCCCATCGCCGTTCTGGTCGTCATCTCGGCCGTCGTCATAGGCTCTCTGCTCGGCGCTATCTCAGGCTTCGTCGGCGGCTTTACCGGGGCCGCGATCATGCGGCTGGTCGACGTCACCTTGTCCTTCCCTCCAATGCTGCTGGCCATGGCCGTCGCGGCGTCGCTCGGGCCCGGTCTCGGCAATGCCGCCATCGCCATGGTGCTGGTCTGGTGGCCCGTCTATGCCCGGCTGATGCGGGCGCAGGTTCTGGAGGTCAAGGAGCGCGAGCATGTCGAGGCGGCCATCGCCGCCGGCGCCAGGCCGCATCGCGTCCTGTTCAAGCACATACTGCCGCTCTGCTGGACCCCCGTGCTGATCAGCGCCACGATGGATCTCGGCCAGGTCGTGCTGCTGGCCGCATCGCTAAGCTTCATCGGCCTTGGCGCCACGCCGCCGACGCCCGAATGGGGCTCGATGATCTCCGACGGCGCCGTCCATTTCTATCAATGGTGGATCGCCTTCGGCCCCGGCGTCGCCATTCTCACCATCGTGCTCGGCTTCAACTTCATCGGTGACGGCTTGCGCGACATTCTCGATCCGAGGTCGGACTAGACGATGAGCGTAGAACAGCTTTCGGCGGGCAGGGCGCCCGCTAATGGAACGGCCGGGCAACCACCGCTTCTGTCCATCCGGGGCCTGCGCGTCGGGTTCCGGCGGGCCGGCAGCCAGTTCGAGGCGGTGCGCGGCATCGATCTTGATGTTGCCAAGGGCGAGGTCCTGGGCATCGTCGGCGAATCCGGTTCGGGCAAGTCCGTCGGCATGCTCGCGGCGCTTGGCCTGACCTCGAAGAATGCCGTCGTCACCGGTTCTGTCCGCTTCAACGGCGACGAACTGGTCGGCAAGTCATCACGCGCGATGCGCAAGATCAGGGGCGCGCGCATCGCCATGATTTTCCAGGACCCGCTGTCCTCGCTCAATCCGGTGATGACGGTCGGCGCACAGATCGCGGAGGCAATCCGGCTACACCAGCGCCTGTCCCACAGGCAGGCCATGGCGCGCGCGGTGGAACTGCTGGCCCTCGTGGCAATCCCGCAGCCCGAGCGCCGGGTCAATCAGTATCCGCATGAATTTTCCGGCGGCATGCGCCAGCGCGCCGTCATCGCCATGGCCGTGGCCAACGACCCGGACCTGTTGATCGCCGACGAACCGACGACAGCGCTCGATGTCACAGTTCAGGCACAGATCCTGGCCGTGCTGCGCTCGCTGCAGGAACGCCTCGGCCTCGGCCTGGTGCTGATCACCCATGATCTCGGCGTCGTCGCTGGCCACGCCGACCGCGTCGCGGTCGTCTATTCCGGTCGCGTCGTCGAGCAGGCTACGGTGTCGGAACTGTTCGCCGACCCCCGCCATCCCTACACGCGCGGTCTCATCGCCTCGATCCCCAATCTCGAGGAAAACCGCGAGCGGCTGTTCTCGATCGACGGCTCCCCGCCGGCGCTCGGCCGCTTGCCGGGCGGCTGCGCCTTCCATCCGCGCTGCATCTATTCCGAGGCACGCTGCCGGACCGAAGACCCGCCGTTGCTCGACGTGGGCGGCCGCTTCTCCGCCTGTCATTTCGCGACGACCTTGCCGCCATTCCACAGCGCCTCGCTGGCGGTGGCAGGCGTGGATATTGGAAACTTGGCCCCATGACCGCGGCAGCAAAAGCAGTGGCAGAACACAAGATCGAGACACAGTCGGTCCCGACGCCCGCTTTGTCGGTCCGCCATCTCGTCAAGGATTTCCCGGTACGCGGCGGTTTCATCTTCGACCGCGCGGTCGCCCATGTGCGGGCGGTGGCCGATGTCTCGTTCGATCTCGCGCCGGGAGAAACGTTGGGTCTCGTCGGTGAATCCGGTTGCGGCAAGTCGACCCTCGGGCGCTGCCTGATGCGGCTCATCGAGCCGACCAGCGGTGAGAGCTGGTTCCGCGGCCAGAACCTCCTGGCGCTGAATCATGAGGACATGCGCCTGATGCGGCGCTACATCCAACTCGTCTTCCAGGATCCCTACGGTTCGCTGCATCCACGCATGCGCATCGCCGACAACATCGCCGAGCCGCTGCGCATGGGCGACATGTCGTCGGCCGATCGGCGCGCGCGCGTCGCCGAACTGCTCGAACTGGTTCGGCTCAACCCCGAGCACGGCCGGCGCTATCCGCACGAACTGTCGGGCGGCCAGCGCCAGCGCGTGGTCATTGCCCGCGCACTCGCGCTCAATCCGCAGGTGGTGATCCTTGACGAGCCAGTCTCGGCGCTCGACGTGTCAGTTCAGGCCGGCGTGCTCAATCTGCTCAAGGACATCCAGCAGTCCTTCGGCACGTCCTATCTGTTCATCGCCCATGATCTTTCAGTCGTGCGCCACATCTCGCACCACGTCGCGGTGATGTATCTCGGCAAGATCGTCGAGATCGCACCGGCGGCCGAGCTCTACTCCAAGGCATTGCATCCCTACACACAGGCGCTGCTCTCGGCCGTGCCGCTCGCCAACCCCGAGAGAGAGCGCAAGCGCAAACGCATCGTGCTGACCGGAGACGTGCCGAGCCCGCTCAACCCGCCCTCCGGCTGTCGCTTTCGCACGCGCTGTTTCAAGGCGCGGGCGATCTGCGCTTCCGTCGAACCGCCGCTCGATCCGGCTGGCGGCGCCCATCGTGTCGCCTGCCACTTTCCCGAGCCGGTGAACGCCTTCAGCGCCGCCTGACGGGCTCTCACAGCTGCAGTTTTTACCGCGAAGGAATTTGATCGTGACCGAAGACCAACCCAGCGATGCCGCGACGGCAGGTCGTGCGCGGCTGCCGCTCGAAGGCATCAAGGTGCTCGACCTCTCGCGTGTCCTTGCCGGCCCTTGGGCGACGATGAGCCTCGCCGATCTCGGCGCCGAGGTCTGGAAGATCGAGAACATCGATGGCGGCGACGACACCAGGGCTTGGTCCGTGCCGAGCTACAAGGGCGTCAGCACCTATTACCTGTCCGCCAATCGCGGCAAGCAAAGCATCGCGCTCGACATGAAGAGTCCGCAGGGCCTCGCGATCGTGCGCGATCTGGCGGCAAAGGCCGACATCGTCGTAGAGAATTTCCGCTCCGGCACCGCCGACCGTCTCGGCGTCGGCTACAAGGAACTCAGCGCATCCAACCCCCGGCTGATCTACTGCTCGATCTCCGGCTACGGCCAGACCGGTCCGGACGCCAACCGCCCCGGCTACGATTTCGTCATGCAGGCCGAGAGCGGCCTGATGGCGATCACCGGCGAGAGCGGGGGCGAGCCGATGCGCGTCGGCGTCGCCATCACCGACGTGGTGTGCGGCATGGTCGCGACGCAGTCGATACTCGCGGCGTTGTTCGAACGCACGACCACCGGCAAGGGTCAGTTCCTCGACCTGTCGCTGATCGATTGCGCGCTGAGCCTGCTCATCAATGTCGGCAGCGGCTACCTCAACACCGGCCGCGAGGTCGCCCGCTACGGCAATGCGCATCCCACTGTCGTGCCCTACCAGATATTTGAAACCTCCGATGGCCGGTTCGCGCTCGCCGTCGGCAATGACAAGCAATTCGCGGCGCTGTGCGAAAAGGTCGTCGGCCTGCCGCATCTTGCCAAGGACCAGCGCTTCATCAAGGCAGGCGCCCGCGCCACCAACCGCGAGGACCTGATCCCGCAGCTTGCCGCCGTCTTCAGGACGCGAACGCGCGACCACTGGATGGCGGCCTGTGCCGCGGCCGGCGTGCCGGCCGGCGTGGTCAAGTCGATACCCGAAGTCTTCGACAGTCCCAACGTGCGCGAGCGCGGGCTCGTGCAAACCTTGCCGCATCCGCATCTCGGCTCCGTCGCCATGGTGCGCCCGGCGCAAGGCCTTGCCGCGCAACTGACGGCGGATTTCACCGCGCCGCCAATGCTTGGTCAGGACACTCAGGCGGTGCTGACCAATATCCTAGGCTACAGCGACGAAACCATCGACCAATTGATCGGCACCGGCGCCATCGGCATCTACAGCCCCGCCGCCGAGCCTCTTCCCGTCTGAGTTTTCACGGAGCCTGACATGTATCCCGACGTTCTCCTCCACATTGACGGCTCGTGGCGTCCGGCATGCGCCGGGCGGACCATGCCTGTCGTCAATCCGGCGACGGAAGCCGAGCTTGGCACACTCGCCCATGCCGATATCGCCGATCTCGATGAAGCCTTGGCGGCGACGGTGAAGGGCTTCGAGGCATGGCGGCGGGTGTCGCCGTTCGATCGCTCGAAGCTGATGCGAAAGGCAGCCACCATCCTGCGCGAACGCAACGAGCATATCGCCACGCTGATGACGCTTGAACAAGGCAAGCCGATCGCCGAGTCGCGCATGGAGGCATTCGCCGCCGCCGATATCATCGACTGGTTCGCCGAGGAGGCGCGCCGCGGCTACGGCCGCATCGTGCCGGCGCGCCTCGAGGGCGTCAGCCAGTCGGTGGTCAAGGAACCGGTCGGTCCGGTCGCCGCTTTCACGCCGTGGAATTTCCCGCTCAATCAGGCCGTTCGCAAACTGTCGGCCGCGCTCGCCGCCGGCTGTTCGATCATCATCAAGGGACCGGAGGAAACGCCGGCTTCGCCAGCAGAACTGGTGCGTGCCTTCATCGATGCCGGCTTGCCGGACGGTGTCGTCCAACTCGTCTATGGCACGCCAGCGGAAATCTCCGCCTATCTCATCCCGCATCCGGTGATCCGCAAGATCTCCTTCACCGGCTCGACCCCGGTCGGCAAGCAACTGGCGTCCCTGGCCGGCCTGCACATGAAGCGGGCGACGATGGAACTCGGCGGCCATGCGCCGGTCATCGTCCTGCCCGACGCCGATCTCGACCGCGCCGCGCGCTCGATGGTGGCGTCGAAATTCCGCAATGCTGGCCAGATCTGCGTCGCGCCGACGCGGTTCCTCGTCGACGAGACTGTCTATGATGATTTCGTCGGCCGCTTCGCGGAGGCTGTCAGCCAGATCAAGGTTGGCGATGGTCTCGCCGAAGGCACCACGATGGGCCCGCTCGCCAATCCGCGACGCGTGCAGGCAATGGAGGAACTGGTCCATGACGCCGTGCAGAAGGGCGCCGCACTCGTCACCGGCGGCAAGCGCATCGGCAACTCCGGCTATTTCTTCGAGCCGACAATCCTGTCGCACGTCGGGACCGATGCGCGCGCCATGAACGAGGAACCGTTCGGTCCGCTGGCGCTGATGACGCCGGTCAACGGGCTGGACGAGGCGCTCGCCGAGGCCAACCGGCTGAACTACGGCCTAGCCGCCTACGGCTTCACTCGGTCATCGGCAAGTGCTGCAAAAATGTCTTCTGGGATCGCCAGCGGCATGGTGTCGATCAACCACTATGGCTTGGCACTGCCGGAAGTACCGTTCGGCGGCATCAACGATTCCGGCAACGGCACCGAGGGCGGCGCCGACGCGCTGGACAGCTACCTCAACAGCAAGTTCGTCTCGCACCTTCAGGTGGATTGAGCAGGTCGCTCGCTACTTCCCGCTGGCCGCCAATTATTTCTGCTGGCCGTAGGTCTTGTAGCGGCCGCGAATGGCGGCGAGTTCGCCGCCCTTGATCAACACGGGCGTGCCGGCGCTGCGCGACAGCAGGTATTGCCGCGCCAGCGTTTCGAGCTTGATGGTGCGGATGAGCGCGGTATCGAGGTCGCCGCCAAAGGCGATCATGCCGTGGTTGGCGAGAAGGCATGCGGTTCGGTCTTCCAGGGCCTCGACGGCAACCTTGGCGAGTTCGCTGGAGGCGAACAGCCCGTAGTCCGAACAGCGCACGTCATCGCCGCCGAAGCCCGCGACCATGTAGTGGAACAGCGGCAGTCCTTCGCGCAAACAAGACAGCGCCACGCAGTGGTCGGGATGGGCGTGTACGACAGCGCCGGCCTCGGGAAAGGCCTTGTAGATCTCGGCATGCATCTCCCATTCGCTCGACGGACGGAAATCGCCGTCCCTGGACCCGTCGAGCCCCATCGGCACCATCTGCTCCGGTCGAAGCGCGCTTGTCGCTATTCCGGTCGGCGTGATCAGCATGCCGTTTGCCGTGCGCACGCTGATATTGCCGGTAGTACCGACATTCATGCCGCTGGCGTCCAGGGTTTCGGTCGCGGCGATCAGTCTGGCGCGTGCGGTCTCGATATCCATCTTATGCTTTCCCTGTCGCGACTTTTGTCGGTGGCCATGTGTCGATTGCCGGAACGATGGTGGTCGCTCGCATCATGTCTTGAAGAACCTCGGCAAAGATATCGGGACCGCCGAGCTTTCCCGATTTCAGCATTAGCGCCAGCGGATCGGCGGGCAGGCCGGGCAGGTGGGCAATTGCCCGCGACAGTCCGGGCCCCTCATAAGCGCCCATGGCGATCCGCGTGATGCCCAGGGCCTTGACCACCGAACCGGCGGTCTCGCCGCCGGCAACGACCAGCCGCCGAACCCCGAGATTGCCCACCAGAAGCCGTGCGATCTCCGCCAGGATTTCCTCGGCCTTTGCCGCCACCGCGTCGCGCCCATGCGCCTGCTGCAACGCTTCGACCGTTGCTTGCGGCGCGGTCGTCGCGATGGCGATCATCGCTCCTGGCAAGTGCCGTTCGGCGAAGGCCCTCGCTTGGGCCAAGACATCCCTGCCGGAAAAGGCGCTCGCGAGGTCTATCGTCAGCAACGGATTGTTCTCGGCGAAGCGCTCGAGCTGTTCGATGGTGCGGTCGGCGACGCTGCCGGCCAGCACGGCCGCCGGGCCTTCCACGGCCGGCAGGCTGGCGGCGACGAGGTCGTCGGACGTCAGCAGTCCATGCGCCAGCCAGGCCGGCGGCAGATGTGCCGCGATCGAGGAGTTGCCGGTCATCAGGGGCAGGTCGAAAGCTGCTTCGGCGATGGCCGCCAGGTCACGCTCGCGGATCGTGTCGGTGACCAGCAGGGTTTCGCCATGCGCGCTCTGTTCTCGTATGGCCTTGCGGATAGCTCCGGCGCCGTTGTCGACGGTGAGATAGGGCAGCAGCCCCGCCTTGCCCTTGCTCTGCGCCTGCAGCACGCGCACCAGGTTGGAATCGGTCATCGGCGTCAGCGGATCGAAACGTTTGGGCGATTCCCCCAGCAACTGAGAACCGCCGAACATATGGCCCTGGTAGACGGTGCGGCCTGTTTCGCAGAGAGCCGGCGTGAACAGCGTGACGCCGCCGCCAAGCCGCTCGAGCAGCGCCTCCGCGCAGGGGCCGATATTGCCGGCCGGCGTGGAATCGAATGTTGCGCAGTATTTGAAGAAAATCTGCCGTGCACCGGCCTCGACCAGCCGGTCGGCGGCCTCAAGCACTTGACGCACCGCGTCGCCCGCCGCGATGACGCGGGTTTTCAGCAAGACCACATGGGCAAGATTGCCTGATGGAATCGGTGCTTCAAGCCCGACCGTGCAGCCTGTCGGAATGCCGCGCGCGACCAGCATCGACGCCAGCTCGGTGCCGCCGGTCAGATCGTCGGCTATGGCGCCGAACAGAAGGGATGGCATCGACGTGGTCATACGCTTTGTCTCATTTTTGCGTGTCTCATGTCGATGGTCAGGCCGGCTGTGATATCATATACACAGCCCGCTCGACGCAGGCGACGCTTGCACGGCTGCAAGGACGGAGACTGGATGTGACTGCTTCCATCGCGCCGATCGCGCGCGACAACCTGACGACCCGCGTCTATGAGGAGCTTCGCCGCGCCATGATGGAGGGCCGTTTCTGGCCTGGCCATCGCTTCAAGATCCGCGATCTCGCCGCCAGCCTCGAGGTCTCCGAAACGCCGGTGCGCGAGGCGCTGATGCAGCTCGTGCGCGAAAAAGGCCTTGAAATGGAGGCGGGACGTTCCATCACCGTCGCGCAGCTTTCTCTTGCCCAATATCTGGAGCTGCGCAGCATAAGGCTGCATCTCGAAGGCATGGCGGGTGCTGCGGCGACGACGCGCATCGAACCGCGCGAAATCGACCGCCTGGCCGCCGTGCACGAAAAGCTGATCGCCAACGAGGACAATGGCCGCTGGTTCGAGGCCGTCCGCGACAATTGGGAATTCCACCACTCGATCTACCAGGCCGCCGGCATGCCGGAACTTCTGGCCATCATCGAGGGCATCTGGCTGCGCAACGGTCCGCTGGTCAACTACCAGTACCCGCACGCCAGGCCGACCTATGACGGCCGCCATCGCCATCTCGACATCCTCGACGCGCTGCGGGCGCGTGACGAGAACGGCGTTCGCAAGGGCATTCAGCAGGACATGATCGAAGGCGGACGCCTGCTGGTCAAGGTTCTGGAAAGACTGAACGACGGCTCGGTCACGTCGGAGGAGCTGCGACGCGCGGCGCAGAACGGCCGCCTGGTGTCGGCGGCCGGCTGAGCGAACTTTCTTCCCACCTCGCATAGGCGTCGCTTCACGCCACCTGCGCTGCCGCGGCCATGCCGGCATCGGCAGCCTGAAGCACCAGGTCGATATCCCGGTCGGTGTGGGCCGCGCTCAGGAACATATTGTGCTTCGGGTGGAAATAGGCGCCCTCGCGCAGGGCGGCCGAGCAGAACGCGTCGGCTTTCTTGAATTCGGTGTCGCCATCGAACAGCACCATCGGCATTGACACCGGACCGGTCTGGCGCAGCGAAAGCCCATGCTTTTTCGCGGCCGCGTCAAGCCCCGACCGCAACCTCTCACCAGCCGCGTTCATGCCAATGATGGCCTTGGTGTCACGCAGCGTCTTGATGGTGGCGATCGCCGCCGCCATGGAAACCGCGCCGTACCAGAACGAGCCTGTCACATAGACCTTGGTCGCGGCCTCGCGGAAGCGATCGTTGCCGGTGACGGCGGCGAGCGGGTAGCCATTGGCGATCGCCTTGGAGAAGGCTGAAAGGTCAGGCCGCACGCCGAGTGGCTCCCAGCTGCCGGCGAGGTCGATGCGGAAACCGGCCCGCACATCGTCGACGATCAGCGCCGCGTCGGCTGCGGTGCAGAGGTCACGCGCCCGCTTGGCGAAGGCGGCGGTCGGCAGTTCCTGGTCGCGGGCAATGTCGTGCCGGAAGGCGGTGACGACGACGGCCGCAAGGTCGTCGCCCGCCTGCTCGACCGCCGTCTCCAGGCTGGCGACGTCATTGTAGTCGAAATGGATGAGGTGGGCGCGATCCTCGGCGGTAACACCGGCGAGCGAGGGCGTGCACCACGGCACCGCGCCATGATAGGAGCCGCGCGCGACCAGCACCTTGCGCCGGCCGGTTCCGGCGCGCGCGATGGTCACGCAGGCCGTGGTGGCGTCGGTTCCGTTCTTCTGCAGCATGGCCCAGTCGGCATGGGCGACAGTTTCAACCAGGAGCTCGGCCAGTTCGACCAGCACTTCTCCCGGGCCGTTCATGGCATCGCCCAGGCCGCGCTGTCGCGCTGCCGCTTCCTCGACCGCGTGATGGTGATGGCCCAGGATGTTGGGACCCCAGCTGCACATCAGGTCGATATATTCGCGCCCATCGACATCCCAGACCCGGCAGCCGTCGGCGCGCTCGAAGAACTGCGGATAGGCGGAGCCCAGATAGCGCGTGGCCATGTGCCCCCACATGCCGCCCGGAATGACCGAGGCCGCCCGCTCGCGCAGCAACTGGTCCTTGGAATTGATCAGGGAAGGCATCGAAAAGTCTCCGCTCGTGGATATATCATATATTAAAATGGACACTGGAAGCACAGGATTTGCTGGTCTTCCTTGACGGGGGACAGGGAGGCGGCAACCGCCTCCCTGTCATTTGTCGGTTCAGTGGCTGATCTCGGCCAGCGGCAGGTTGCAGCAGGCGCTGTAGCGCACGCCCTTGACGTCCGCCTTGTAGGCCAGGATCAGGTTCGGGCTGACCAGCGGCAGGATGACCCTGTCCTTGATCATTTCCTCGCCTGCCTGGTGCCACAGCTTGGCGGCTTCGTCTCCGCTGGCGGCCAGGGCTGCCTTGTAGAGATCCGTCTCCTTCGGGTTGAGCACCGAGGGCTCACGCTCCGCGCCAGCGCGGCGTGCCCACGGGCTGCCCTTGGTCATGCCGAAATACTCGATGTACTGCGACGTGCCGTAATAGTCCGGCGCGTAGAACACCGCTGTCATCGGAATGCCGTCGCCATTGACGCGTTCGCGCCAGTTGGCGAAGGGGATCGGCTGCAGGTCGAGCTTGATGTTGACCTTGGCCAGATCCTGCTGGACCTTCTGCATCAACAGCGACAGGTCGACGCCGTAGACGTTCATGCCGGGGAAGGCCGCTTCCATCTCGAAGCCGTCGGCATGGCCGGCCTTGGCCAGCAGTTCCTTCGCCTTGGCGAGATCGTAGGGCTGTTCCTCGAAGCCGGAGCCGCCGGGGAAACCGATCGGGATCGGCGCGCTGATCAACTGGCCCTGGTCGCCGATAGTGAAATCGAGGATGCTGGGACGGTCGAGGGCGAGCGAGATGGCCTCGCGCACCTCCGCCGTCAAAGGCACCTTGTTGGCCTTGGCGCCGGGCGACAGCGCCACATAGATGAAGTTGTAGGACGGCACGGTCTCGATCTTGACGTCGCTGCCCGTCATCGTCTTGGCCGTGTCCGGATCGATCTGCATGGCGATGTCGGCCGTGCCGCTCTGCAGCATCTGTGCCTGCGCCACCGCGTCCTTGGTCTGGCGGATCACGACTTCGCTCAGCGCCGGCGCCTTGCGCCAGTACTTGTCGTTGCGCGCCAGGCGCAGTTCCGAATTGGGCTCGTAGGACTTCAGCACGAAAGGCGCGCTGCCCGCCGAATGCTGCAGGAACCAGGCTTCGGCATTGTCCGTGGTCGAGGCGTCCGCTCCGGCCTTGGCGCCGGCTTCGGAAGCGACCTTGCTGTTGACGATGGCGGTGTAGGGCGCCGCCGCGATGTTGAGGAATTCCGAGGACGGCGCGACCATCTTGACGACGACGGTATGCGCGTCAGGCGTCTCGATCGAGGCGACATTGTCCATCAGGAACGAGGAGGAGCCCTTGAGGTTCTTCAGGCGCTCCCACGACCATTTCACGTCCTTGGCTTCGACCGGCGAACCGTCGGAGAATTTGGCGGCGGGGTCGAGCGTGAAGGTGAAGCTGGTCTGGTCGGCATTGCCTTCCCACTTCGAGGCCAAGAGCGGGATCAGCTTGTTGTCCTTGTCCAGCGTCAGCAGCGATTCATAGACGCTCGAATTGTAGATCTGGCAGGTATCGCAGAAGGCGCGGTGTGGGTCGAGCGAGTTGAGGTCGATGTTGCGCGCGATGACCAGCGGCTTCTCGTCCTGCGCGAAGGCGGCCGGTGCCCAGAAAGTGCTGGTCGCCAGCAGCGCGGCCGCCAGAAGGGTCGCTCGGGCCTTGGTTCTTGGTAGGATCGTCATGTTCTTCATTCTCCCATTTTCTTGTCGGATCGTGTGGCAATATGTCAGCTCTGTCCGCTCACACCGGTGAGGGATCGAAGCGCGGCCTTGAGCTTGTCAGCGCCGCCCAGTGCGGCCCGGTTGAGCGGGGCCGAAACGACGGGAGCCGAGAGGCTTCCCGTCACATGCAGGATCTCGTGATCGAGATAGTCGAACACGCGGTCCTGAATCTCCTGTGTCAGCCGTCCGCCAAGCGACAGCCCGCGCTGCACCTGCTCGACGACGGCAACGCGGTTGGTCTTGCGGATCGAGGCCTCAACCAGCGGCCAGTCGAGCCCGGTTGGGTCGAGACTGCGCAAATCGATGATCTCGGCATCGACGCCGGTTTCCTCGACCACCTGCCCGGCGACGGCAACCATGCTGGCGCTGGTGAGCAGCGTGCAGGCGCTGCCCGCCCTGACGATTTTCGCCTTGCCGAGCCGTACGCAATAGTCGCGATCGTCGGTGGGAACCGGACCTTCGCTGGGAAACAGTTCGACATGTTCGATGACGACGACCGGATCGTCGCATTTCAGGGCTGAATTCATCAGGCCGATATAGTCGAAGGCCGTCGTCGGCACGACGATGCGCCATCCCGGATAGAGCGCGAACAGGCCGGACGGATCGCCCGAATGCTGCGAGCCATAGCCGGTATGCGGCGAGACCCGGACCCTCACCACGATCGGCACCGGAAAACCGCCGCCGAACATGTGGCGCACCTTGCTGACCGCGTTGAAAAGCTGGTCGGCTGCGACCAGGCAGAAGTCGCCGAACATGATCTCGACGATCGGACGCAGGCCGCAGAGTGCCGCCCCCAGTGCCACGCCGACAAAACCGTTCTCGGCGATCGGCATCGCCAGCACGCGCTCGGGCCAGCGCTCCAGCGCCCCCTTGGTGGCGCCTGAGACGCCGCCGCGCAGCCGGTGCACATCCTCGCCCATGATGATGATGCGAGGGTCCTGCTCCATGGCGCGCGCGATCACCTCGGACGCGGCGACCATGAACTTGACCGGCCTGGTCTCGGCCGGAGGCACGTCCTCGATCTCGAGGAATCGCTCGTTCTTCAGTTCCGACAGGTCGCCCCGGATCTGGTTGTCGACTTCATCGGCGTTCGGCCACAGATGGTCGGGAATGCGCAGGGCGTTGCCGCTCATCTCGGTCAACGAATCCGCGGCGGTGTTGACGACCTCCATGACACGCTGGTCGAGCGTGGCAAGGTCGGCGGCATCGAGAATGCCCATTGTCTTTAGCCGTGCCGCCATCGTGACGAGCGGGTCGCGCGCTTTCCACGCATCCTCCTCGGCGCGTGTGCGATAGCCGAACTCGCTGCCCGGACGTGCGCCGCTCTGGTGCAGGAAACGGTAGCAGAGCGCCTCGACCAGAACGGGGCCGCCTTCTTCCTCGATCGTCCGGCGCGCCTCGCGCATGGCGTGATGAACAGCCACCACATCCATGCCATCGCATTCGATGCCGCGAAAGCCCAGCATCGGGCCGCGCGAAGCCAGCCGCGTCTCGCGCGTCTGCTCGTTGACATGCGTGGAGACGGCATAAAAATTGTTCTCGGCGAAGAAGATCACCGGCAGCCGATAAAGAGCCGCGATGTTCATCGCCTCATAGGCGGGACCGGCCATCATCGTGCCGTCGCCGAAGAAGGCGACCGAAATGTTGCCGTTGCCCTGCAACTTGTCGGCCAGCGCATAGCCGGCGGCATGGGGCAGGTTGCCGCCGATGATGGCGCTGGTGCCCGGAATGCCCGAGGCGTCGTCGCGCATATGCATCGAGCCGCCACGGCCGCCGCAATAGCCTGCGTTCAGGCCCATGATCTCGGCCATCAGGCCGCGCACCGAGCCCTGCATGTCCGGGCTGAAAGCGTCGTGGATCGGATCGAAACCGGTTGGCGTCCGCGCATTGACCAGCTTGGCCAGCACCTGATGATGGGCGCGGTGGGTGCCATTGATGCGGTCGCTGGTGCCAAGCACGGACATGGCGCCGACCGCCGTCGCCTCCTGTCCGATGCTGGCATGCGCCGGCCCATGCACCAGCCCGGCATTGGCCAGGTCGAGCACCTTTTCCTCGAACCGGCGGATCAGCAGCATCTGGTGATACCAGCGCACGAGGCTCGAAACCTCGGCGGCCTTCCAGTCGGACTCGTCGACATCCAGCCGCAACCAGGGCGCCGATGGCTGGATCGATGTCTGTTGGACCATGCAGGCTAGTTCCGTTGCGATAGATGATATATCAAATATTGTCTCAGTCGATTGCTGTCGGATCTTCTTCGCGCCGACACCGGCCTGTGGGGCTTGGCACGCAAATGGAATTAAATTTCATTTTCTGTGCGAGGCAGAGACTAAGCTGGGATGGCGGCGTTCCGCAAGTGGAATTTTGCAGCGCCAATCGGATCGTTTCGGCGGAACGGTGGCCACCTCTGCAGGCGTCGGAGCCCAGCCATGGATCTCCCCGATGCTGGAAAAACCGTGGGAACAACTCCCGGTCGCTTATGTCGGGACGCTTAGTGCTGGCGGGGCAGTCCACCTTTCCTGAAATCCCCAGGACGTCCACATGCCGGTCGCAGCGATCGTTTTTGTCACTTGGGTGACAGGCGGGAGGGGATGGGCTATATTGCACTGCACAATGAAACCTCCCGCGTCCCTGCGCGGCAGGACAGGCGTTGAACGACATGGGAAATCCGACACCGAGATGAAGATCCCGAAATCTTTGTTGATCGACCCGGAGAAGAACACGGCCTATGGCGGTTTTGCTGTCGCTGTCTCCATATGGGCGTTCTCCTACTCCACCATTTTCGGCCAGATGGTCATCCTGGCCTATTATGCGGTCTGGCTGCCGCTCGTTTTCGTGGATTACCGGCGCTACCTGCGCCACGTTTCGAGCGCCTGGTTGCCGCTCGCCTTTGCCGCCTATGTCTGCTTCTCGATCTTCTGGTCCGCGGCGCCCGGCATCACCGCCAGGACGGCGATCCAGTACGCCTCTCACATTGCCTGCGCCTATATCGCTGCGCGAACGGTCAGCGTCAGGACTCTCACGATCGGCAGCCTGATCGGGATCTTCTTCGTCCTGCTTTATTCGCTCAAGGTCGGAGGCTACTCCCAGGATACACTTGACGGTTCCTACAATTTTGTCGGCGCCTTCGCGTCCAAGAACCAGCTCGGCTTCGTCGCCTCGCTTGGCATCTATTTCTACGTCGTATTCCTTGCCTTTCTCCGGCGGGACCGCTTCGGCCTTCTCTGGACGGCGCCCATTGCCCTTCTGTCGGCCTATCTGCTGGTCGCTTCGCACTCCGCCACCTCGATAGCATCGATAGCGGCGGTGCTCGGCTTCATTGTGCTTCTTGCCGCCAGCAAGCTGCTTTCGCTGCGGTACCGAAGGGTTGTGTTCGTTGTCGGCGGCGGCTTGATCGTCGTTGCGATCGTCGCGGCCCTCAATGTGGGGCTCATGGATTTCGTCCTCGGCATATTCGGCAAGGATTCGACGCTGACAGGGCGGACATATCTGTGGGAGCAGGGGTGGAATGCCATCCAGCGGTCGCCACTTCTGGGCGTCGGTTACGCGGCCTTCTGGGTGCAGGGCTTCTCCGAGGCCGAGCGGCTCTGGAATGAATTCTTCATCACCGCCCGCGCCGGCTTCCACTTCCACAACACCTATATCGAAACCCTCGTCGAGCTTGGGTATGTCGGTGCGGCGCTCATCTCGCTGATATTGCTGCGCACCCTGTTGGGGCACGTAACGGCGGTGGTGTTCAAGCCGTGGCGTCCCGAGCCTGTCATTCTTGCCGGCGTGATGGTGCTGCTTCTGATCCGGTCCTTTGTCGAGGTCGACATCCTGACGCCCTACGTGATGGGCTCATTCGTCATGTACTACAGCTATTTCAAACTCGCGAAGGTGCCTGTCACCCATACGCGATGGGCTCCGGCCAGGATGGATGAGGCGAGAATGGCGACGGGCTGAAGGCCCGATCGTGTCCGCATAACCTGTTCAAGGGCGATGCGCGACAAGCGAGGCCGCCAGGGCCGCGCGGCTGAGGGGCCGGGTAATTGGTCCGCTAACACCTCGCCGCAGGATGGACCATTGGCACGCGGCGGTTGCCGCGCGGCCTACTGACTGGCTGCTGGCGTCAGCTTGACCTTGATCACGTCCCCGGGCTGTACCGGCGTATCCTCGCTGGCGGCAATCTCGCTGGACTTGCCGTCCACGACACGCACCAGCGCATAGGAGATCGTGGGCTGCTGGTCACTGGCGCCATCCGCCTGTGACCCGGGGCTGCCGGACATGGCTTCGGACATCAGGCCCTTGTTCATATCCAGCTTGAGAATTGTCGCGTTAAGGTCCGATTCCGTCTGCTGCCGGTCGGTTGCAAGCTTGGCGTTCTGGGTGTTTTCCGCGTCGATGCCGTCCTGCGTGGCCTTGCTGATCGCCTGCTTGGCGGTAAGGATCGCCGTGTCGTAATCCAGGACCTGGCCCTGCAGGTCGGCGATCGATCGCTCCGATGTCAGAACCCTTGTGTTGGCGACAAGCCCCTTCTGGGCCAGCGCGCCGACGCTGGCGAGTTCCTGCTTTGCGAGATCGACCTGCCGCTGCTGGTTGTCGATCTTCTGCTGCAGGGACTCGATCTCGGACTGCAGCAGGTTCTTGAGGTCGTCGAGGGCCTGGAGCTGCAGTTTCAGCTTCTTCTGATCGGCTCCCAGGATCGCCATTTCGTCGGCGACGATGCTCGGCAGCTTCGGATTGTCGGCCACTTCCTTGGGCACGTCGAACGTCGGCTTATCGGCCATCTCCGCTTCGATGCGCGCACGCCGGACGATCAGACGGACCCGCTGGTCCTCTAGGACGTCGAAATTGCCCTTGGCATTGATCAGGTCGCGGTCATAGCGCTGGCCGGTATCCGAGCTGCGGCGCAGCCCGCCTGCGACGCTGATCGCCTTGAGCACGGTCAGGTCGGGCACATAGGGGAACTGCCCGGGCGTCTGCACCTCGCCCGAGATGTAAAACGGCCGGTAGACGGCCATCTCGACGGAAGCTTCAGGCTTGTCCGGCAAGGCGAGCTTTCGCTGCAGCGCCTCGCCGATTGCGGCGGCGACCTCGGACGTGGTCTTGCCAGACGCGGACAATTCGCCGACGAACGGCACGGAAAGTGTTCCGGCCGGACCGACTGTGTATTCTCCGTTGACGGAAGACCAGTCGCGGAAGGTGCCGTCGACCGTCTGCCATTCCGCAATGCGTATGTTGAGCTTGTCCAGCGCGCCGAGATGGTATTCGCTGGCGGCTGAGGGAAATGCGAGGGCCAAGGCAAGGCAGCCGGTCGCGAGCCGCAAACGACCGGCGCCAAGGACGTCGAGGATGTCTGTTTTCAACTGAACGTTTCCAATCCGCTTTGGCCCCGCCCAATGAGCTTTGACGAATGCTGGCGTGTAGGCAGTCGGCTCTGAGTTGCCTGAGCCGAAGGCCCGCCTAGTAGCAGCCGCGTGACATCCAGACGGCCGGTACTGTCTTGACGATGATGCGGATGTCCTCGAACATCGACCAGTTCTCGACATAATGACGATCGAAGGCCACCCGGCTGTCATAGGAGACGTCGTTGCGTCCGCTGACCTGCCATAGCCCGGTGAGCCCAGGGCGCGATTTCAGGTAGTAGACCGCGGCGCTGCCATAGATCTCAAGCTCGTCACGCACGACCGGACGCGGTCCGACAAGGCTCATGTCACCCTGCAGGATGTTGATGATCTGCGGCAGCTCATCGAGGGAAAGCTTGCGCAGCACCGCCCCAACACGCGTGACGCGCGGGTCGTTCTTCAGCTTGCGGGTCGATATCCACTCGGCGTTCGCTTCCGGATTGGCGGCGAGGTAGGCCGCCAGTACCCTTTCGCCGTCCGGGACCATGGTGCGGAACTTGAGGCAAGGGAAGACCCGGCCGCCCCGACCTATTCGCCTATGACCGTAGAAAATGGATCCGCCATCGGAAAATTTGACGAGCAGTGCGATCATCACAAACAGCGGGCTGAGTGCAATCAATCCAGCCAGTGACCCGGCAATATCAAAGCTGCGCTTGAGCAGGCCGCCGATCGGTGGCGGAAAATCAATGTCAGCTTGCGGAAAGCCCGCTGTGGCTGACTTCGCAACGTCCCTCATGCCGAAACTCCATGCGTTGAACGAATGGTTTACGGCACGGTATCAAAAAAATGCTGCAGCGCAACACACTTTTTCCCATTCGGCTGAAATAGTCTCGTCAGGGGGTGGCTAAAAAATAAGCTGATCCTGCCCAAAAATCGGATTATTTAGCAAAATTATGACAATTGACGGGCACAGAGGAAAAATTCAGGGCTTATTTGGAGCAAATATGGGGCAGGCCATCCTCTAATCTGAAAAGCAGAACATACGAGTGCTTTAGAATAATGCGGTCCGTAGGTGTATTCGTATAAAATGCTACTCAATATTGCATATTGTACTGAAATGAGACGATTTCTGAAAAAATGGCCACGATGCCAACGCGTGCATTGCAACATGCCTGAGTCCACCGCCAAAGCCGGTTCAAAAATATGTGCGGTTGCCCTTGCCGCCTATTGCCCGCCTTAATAGAGTTGCAAAGAGTTTCTGTCAGCATGTCGACAGGTCGGAAAGGCTGGAAGCAACCAGCCGAAAGCGGGCGACTTTAACAAGCCCGCATCACAAGGGTAGGCGCTCGGGGTAGGGCAATCTCTTTATTTTAACCCGAGCCGGTAGATGGGCTATGGGTATGTCGCTGCCAAAATTCATCATCGGCATGATCTTCGCGCTCGCGATCGTGGTCGCGTGGTCCTATCTGGGCGGGGCCTCGGTGCTCACGACATTCGTTCGCGTTGTCGTCTGCGCCGTCGTCATCCAGGTCGGCTACTTTGTGGTCGTCTATGTGATGATTGCCAGAAGCGCTCCGACCCCGGCCGACAAGGTTCGCGATGCCGAAAGAAAGCTGAACTCGACCGAGGCCGCCGACGGCGACAAGCTCGGCGCCCGCAGAAGCCTTCACTAAGTCCCAACCATCAGTTCGATATCCGCCGGCCTCACGCGGCGTCGGCCGGCTCCCTCTCCGACTGTTCGCCCGACAGCATCCGGGACAGCCGGCTTTCCGGTTTTTCCTTCAGTCTCTGATATTGGCCGACCTCCACCACGCGGCCATTGTCCATCGCCACCACCCAGTCGGCAAAGGCGATCATCGACGGCCGATGCGCGATGGTCAGGATCGTCATCGAACCGCGCAGTCCGTCGATCGACCTGGCGATCAGCGACTGGTTCTGCCAGTCCAGCGCGCTGGTGGCTTCATCAAGGATCAGCAGGGACGGCTTGCGCAGCAACGCCCGCGCCAGGGCGATGCGCTGACGCTCGCCGCCGGACAGGCGCACGCCGCGATCTCCGACCACCGTATCGAGCCGATGCTCCAGCTTCTCAATGAAGTCGCCGGCCTGCGCGGATCGAAGTGCCGCCCATAAATCGTCATCGGTCGCCTGGGGCGCCGCAAGGCGAAGGTTTGCGGCGATCGTATCATGCAGAAGAAACACATCCTGGGGCACATACGCCACCTGATCGCGCCAACGCCTCCGATTGGCGGTCGTGATTTCGATGCCGTCGGCGAGGATCTTGCCTGCCGTTGGTTCGAGCAGCCCGAGCAGCATGTCGGCGATCGTGCTCTTGCCCGACCCGGAAGGCCCGATGAGGGCGGTGACCTTGCCGGCCGGAAGGCCGAAGGTGATGTCGCTGACAACCGCCTTGCCGGTGGCGTCGCCATAGCCAAAGAACACATTGCGAATGTTGAGCCCTGTCTCGAGCGAGAGCTTTCCGGGTTCTTCAAAGCCGGAACTGGCCGGTTCGCGCTCGGCGTCGAAGCGCGTCTGCATGCCGCGCATCGACGTATAGGCGGGGAGATTGATCAGCACCTGCTGGGCTTGTGTCTGCAGATCCATGAAGCGCGGCGCGATGCGCATGAACACCAGGAGCAGCACCACGATCTCGGCAAGCGACAGATTGTAGCGAACCAGCGCGACGTAGATGAACAGGCTCAAGCCCACGACACTCGCCACCTGGAACAATGCGGTGCCGATCGTCGAGTTGCGCACGTAGTTGATGTTGTCGGTCTTCATCCTGTCGAGGATCGACTGCAACTGCGCGAAATAGCTGGCCTCGACGTTCAGGCTTTTCGCCACCTTGATGCCGCCGAGGAACTCCGAGACCGTACGGTACTGATCCTGCCGATTGGCGGTGAGAACCCGGCCAAAGGCGGTGGCGCGGGTGCGGAACGGCTGAAGCGCCGCAAACATCAGGATGCCGATCACCACGGCGAACACCGTCATCACCGGAGAGATGAACAGCGACACCACAAGGTATCCGGCCAGGAGCACGGCGATCTGGACCAGCATCAGAAGGGCGAAGGCCGCCGCCTGGACACGGTCGATGTCGCCGGTCAGCGCGTGGTCGAGGTCGGAACCGCGCAGCCGGGTGAATATGCCCCATCGCGCCTTTCCGATGCTCTCGAACAGGTTGATACGCAGGCGATTGATGAAGTCATAGAGGAGGCCGGCCATGTAGACGGACTTGAAGCGGTTGAAAGCCGCCTGCAGCGTGATCAGCCCGACAAGCGCGCACAGCACGGTCGTCAGCTGCAGCGTTCCATCAGGCACCAGCCAGCGGATGAATTCCTGGTCCGGCAATCTGATTGCGTAGTTCTGGTCGGAATGCCCGACCAGTTGCAGCAACGGGATGAGAAGAAGGATCGAGATACCCTCGGTCAGGCTGCCAAGGACCAGGAAGATCAACGTCGTCCAGGTTCGCCTGCCGCCGATCCGGGCCATTGTGGCGCCGAATCCGGCGATCTCACGAAACAGCGACAGGCGAATGGCTGGTAATCCGGACATGCTTTTCACCGGGAATGGTTGGAGCGCCGCACGCCCTCTGCCGCCAGGTCCCTCTCGATGAGGTCCACGGCCTCTTCGATCCTGTCGAGCCCTGTTGGCACTTCGAGGCGGCACACTCCGACATCGTTGGCCAGCCCCGCGCAGTGCCCAAGATGCAGCGCGGCGGCGTCGCCGACCAACGCGGGCCGCCCGAAGCGCGTCACATAGGAGAATTTGATGATCGCGGGCAGCGCGGCGATTCCAGCCAGCGGCGAGACCGCCGCCTTTTCTCCCCGCTCGAGGACATAAATCCTGCTTGCCGGGATGCTCTCTTGCGAAAAGCCGCCAAGCAGGCGGTGCTGCGCCTTGTCGATTGCGGGATGCACCCGCGGGCGCACCTCGACGTCGTCGAGGGCGATGGCGGCGGCGGCATCGGCGGCCAACTTCAACTGCGGGAAACCCGGAACGATCATCGCTTCGCCGGAACGCCTCATGTCGAGCGCGACGACATCGTCCGTGAGCAATTGATGGCCGGCTCGGATCATTGCGCCCGCGGTAGTCGATTTGCCGGCGCCCTTGTCGCCCATGAAGATCACGCTCTTGCGGCCGACGGCTATGGCGCTGGCGTGAAGGATGAGCAGGCCGCGCTGGTGCAGCAGTAGCGCCATTACCGGTCCCAGCAGCGGAAACGCGATCAATGCATCGTCGATGCCGGGCGCAGGCTCCACGTCGATGCGGCAGGCATCGCTGATCAGGAAGGCGCCAACCGCCTGCCACGCCAGATACTGCCGGTCGGGCTCGAAGCGGAAATCGGTTCCAAGTTCGGGCGAGGGCTTGGGCAGGTCGATGGGGCCGACATTGATGAGCACGTCGGCCGCCGCCGGCGCGGTCGGCTCAAGTTCCGGCAAGCTGATATCGGAAGCGATGGTCAGTCCATAGGCCCTGTAGAAGCGGCGTTCCCGCACCGCGCCGCCTTGCGGATACGAGCTGGTAAATTCCGGATAGGATGCAAATGTCGCGTTCCTGGGCATCATGCATGGCTCCCGCGAAGTTGAATCTGTCGCAACCAAAGGGAGAGCGACACGGAACGCCAGACATATTGGACATCCAGCGGTGCGGCCTGTTCCGGCTGGCGCACGAGCCGTGCGTAAGCCGCCGTCACCGCGGGAAGGTTCACATAGGGCGCGATACGGTCGGCATCGGCGACCATTACACGCTCCAGAAGGTCGCGGTGGTTGCGGAGCATGCCGTTGACGAGATTGGAGGTGAAGTCGATCTTGTCGCGCCGCCATTGAACCGCTGTCGGCAGGATGCCTTCCATGGCGCGGCGCAGCACATAACGGCCAAAACCTCGGTTCAGCTTTTCTTCCCCCGGCAATGCCAGGCAGAACTCGACCAGCGGCTTGTCCCAGAACGGGTAGCGGGCCTCGACGCCGAAATTGGCCGCTGCCTTGTCGAGAACCTCGAAGGAATGCGGGACGTAGCCGTTCGAGAGGATCCAGCGGTGAGTGAGGGCCTCGCTGGCGCTCACACCCGGCGGCATGTAGCCGGCCCTGTGAAAGCGGTCGACAAGGTCGGTCCGCCCTGCAAGGTCCGGATTGATCAGGCCGTACCAGCTGGCGCCGCGCGATGCTCGCGCCGGCTTGATTATCCGCTTCAGAACACGGTTTGCCACGCTCCTGAGCTTTGCGATGCGCCAGGCCGGCCCGTAAATGGTCAGGAACTGGAAGTACATGCCCAGCATGCCGTCGCCATAGGTGCTGGAGGCGCCCCGCATCTCGCGCCACAGGTCGATCCATCTGCCGGCATTGGCGAGCTCGTGCAGATGGCCGTGCCCCTGCGAGACGACTTCGTCGCCGCCATGTCCATCCAGGAGCACCTTGATACCCTTGGCGCCCGCCGTCCTGTAGATGTCGCGGGTCAGCGTGAGGCCCGGCGCAAGGAAGGTTCCTTCCTGCTCCTCCAGAATCTGTTCGAACTCGGAAAATGGTCGATAGTTGCCGACCGGAATCAGCGTGCCGTCGACCTGTTGTTGTTCCAGCACCGCATCGATGAAGGGGCGTTCGTCCATTGGCGATCCTTTCTCGAAGATCAGCGAGAAGGTCGGCAGCCTTGGCTTGCGTTCGGCGGCATTTTGCATGCCGGCCACGCAGGATATCGACGAGGAATCGAGGCCGCCGCTCAACATCGCCCCAACGGCCGGCGTGCCCCGCATCCGGTTTCGAACCGATTCGGAAAAAATATGGGCGAATTCCTCGGCCGCGTCCGACCGGATTGGCCGCGATGACGGCTCGATCTGCCAGTAGCGGCGCAGCATCACCTGCCGCGCCGTCACGGTCAGCGTATGGCGCGCCGGCAAGCGGAATATGTCGGCATAGTGTGTTGACTGCGGGTCATCGGGAAGGCCGGCCAGGAACCCGGAAATCTGATGCTCGCTGATGCGCGTGCCGATACCGTCGAGGCCGAGGAGCGGTCCGGCCTCCGACGCAAAGACGAAGCGCTGCTCGCTTGCGTGGTAGTAGAAGGGTTTGACCCCGAAGTGATCGCGCGCGCAAAACAGCGCCTGCCGTTCGCTGTCCCATATGGCGAAGGCGAAATCGCCCTGCAGGTGCACCGGGCAGGCCTCGCCCCAGCGCAGATAGGCCCGCATCAAGAGCAAGGCATCGGCAACCGATTTGTCCCGGATACCCAGCCGCGCCAGCAATTCGTCCCGGTTGTCCAGCCGGCAGTCCGCCGTGACGGCAAGCTTGCCGCCGGCCATCGTCAGTGGCCCTGGACCGGACTCATCCGTGGTGTTGAACCATGCATGGCCAAGCGCGACGGGGGTATCCATCCACCACGAGCTTCCGTCCCGGGCGCGGTGTTGCATGCGCGCCAACATCTGCTGGATACCCGCCGCGGCGGCCGCGGGCTCGCCGCCTTGCCTAAGCAGAATTCCGGCCACGCCGCTCATCCCGCTACCGGCCGTGGTCGGCGAGATGGGCGAAACCATCGATCGAGCCGCCAAGAACGATGTGGTTGCCGCTCATCAGCCAGGCATGGGCCTTCAACTGAGCGCCGGTGTTCCGCTCGATGCCGATGCGGATATTGGAGGCGCGGCCGTCACGGGCGAGGATATATTGACCCGCAAGCGCCTGGGTAAGGCAACTGGCGCGCGGCACAAGCCGCGCCGCGGCCGCAACGCCCCAGGCTACGCGCCGCAAGTCGGCGATATCAGCGGATTGACGCGCGTCCAGCCTCGTCACCACCCCGCGAAGGCGGTTGTAGGAGAGCAGCGTCAGACCCAGCCGTACGGCGGTGACCACCAGCAGGCAACGGCCAAGAAAGAGCATTTCCGAGCCGCTCAGGGAGAGGACTCTAGACAAGTTCCTCATGATGCAGCCTCGCAAGCCCATTGTCGGCCAGGCCCTTCAGCAGACCATCGACGTCGGCTTTGCAGCGCTCGGGATCGACACTGTAACGCGCAAGTACCGCCTGGTGGATTTCCTGGATCGGCTTCGGCTCCTGGATCAGGTCCCAGATGAAGGCACCGACGCTGTTCAGGCTGTAGTAGATGTTGGACTTTAGGTTGAGCAGAGCCAGCCCGTTGCCGAACTCGCAAGCCACGGCATCCTTGGTCGCACCGACCCTGTCCTGTTCCGATGGGTTCCAACTCATCCTAAAACCTCGGTTGCAATCACGCTGGCAATCCCCTCGTAAAATCGAGGGGGGCCGAGGGTTGAAAACCCCCGGCCCTCTTATGCTCGGATCTAGAGTCCCAACTTCACTCTAGAAAGCCGCGTCAGTCTTAGGAAAACGTCAGCTGGGAAAGCGGCGTGTGCGCGGGAAAGGATGCGTCGATCGCCGTATTGCCGCCGCCGCCCTGGGTGATGGTTTCGATGGAACCATGAACCGTCAGGCTTGGCGTTTCGTACTCTTGCTTTTCAACATTCTGTTCCATTGTAGTCTCCGATGAGGACTGGAAACGGCCTGTCGAGTGCCGTCAGCAAAATAATGCTGCACCGCAATAGCTGCATGGCAACATTCATGAGTCAAGCCTGATTTACCAACCGTTAATCAATTATGGGTTGCGGTCACTCTCGATACCGTGAAGGGACGGACGCGATTGACGCCCGTCGATGCTGAAACCATGTGCATGATCGCTCGCGCATGCCGATTCTTTAAGCGTCTGATTTTGTTATAATAAAGACATTGGCCTAAAAAGCCCGCTATTTAAGCAGGGCTAACGGGTGGGCCTGATCTGGTGAAATCCAATTGTGTCCGGCTGACATAGTGCGCTGGTTAGGATTACAACCGCGGTTGCTGCCGGGTTTCAAACATGCGCCTTACAAACGCCCTGGTTGCAGCTGCTTGAGTGCCAAAAGGAAAAACTGGACGAAGCCGGCGATTTTGGCGATGCTGTGCCTTCGCAGTTGCAGCATAGATGTCCTGCAATCTGTTTGCGGAGAATTTGCCTGGGATGGCTTTGCAGGAAAGTTCGTATGAGCGTTTACGCGCTGCCGACTGCGCGAATGAAATTGCCTATATCCGGGCGTGCCTGAGGCTGTTTTTTGCGGCGAACCCGGGAGCGCCCGGCGGCGAAGTCTCAATGCCTCCCCTGTCATTGCCTCCCCTGTCGGTCGCCAACGTCGCTGATATCGCCAGGCTGAACAAGGTCGCCACATTCGTGCTGAAGGCCTTGTCACGCTCGACCGGCGAAAGGCCCCGGGATCTGCTCCAGTGGCTGGACACCTACCGCAGGAGGACAATGGCGATGAATTCGTCCTGCATCATGGATTCGATGGCCATCCATGCCGCGCTGCGCGAACGCAACATCGACTTTGTCTTCCTAAAGGGGCCATTCCAGCAGCAGCTTCTCTATGGCGATCATTTCATGAAGCCTTCGGGCGATGCCGACATACTGGTCGCGTCATCCGGGTTCTCCAGGGCGCGCGATGCGCTGCGGGCGATCGGCTACGAGGTTGCCGGCAAGTCACGCTCCGTTTGGTGGGTTCGTTTTCTGGGCGAACAACACATGACGCGCATTGCCGGGACGACCTCCTCCACCGTCGATCTTCACTATCGTCTCCAGCAACCTGGTTCCCCCAGCCCGCGCGACACGGATGGCTTTTTGCGGCGCAAGCGGCCTGTCGAGATCGCCGGCACAAGCGTGCCGTTCATTTCGGCCTCAGACACATTGCTGCTTTCCAGCATCAGCGTCGCAAAGGCGCTTTTCAACCGCGAGCCCTGCGCCGGCTATGTCTGCGACGTCCGCGCCAGCGCCAGCAGGTTGAACACGACGGAACAGCAGACCCTTCTTGACTATGCGACGGAGCAAGGCCTGGTCGACACACTGCTGCTTGGCCTGCGCGCCGCCGACGTGCTTCTCGGCGGAACCGGGACCCTGCTGTCGGAGCGGGCCACCCGGATATTGTCGCGCATTGGTAATGAAGACCTGCTCAACATGGTCATCGCCCCCTGGCTGTCGTCATTGCGGTGGCCGCAGCGGCGAACCGTGTTGTGGGAACTGTGCGGTCGCGCACCGGTCCGTTACATGGCCGAGGCCAGTTGGGCCGCGTCAGCCGATCTCAGTCGTCGCATTTTTGAACGGCCCGGTGGCCGTTGAGGGTGTGAAACATGTCTGTCGCCAAACGGGAGGGGCAAGGAAAACTGGAAATTACTGATGCCAGGAAGAGGTGAAGTCATGACAGGAACCGAGGTCTGCGTGATCATCGCGGCGCGAAACGCAGCGCGGACAATCCCGGTCGCCATCGCTTCGGCCTTGCGTGAGCCGGAAGTGAAGGAAGTCGTTGTCGTCGACGACGCGTCGACCGACGACACCGCAAGCGTTGCCCGGGCTGCCGATGACGGCAGCGGGCGGCTCTCCATCATGCGCCTTGATATCAACCGCGGCCCGTCCTTTGCCCGAAACGCTGCGATCGCCGGATCGAGATCACCGTTCATCAGCATCCTCGACGCCGATGATTTCTTTCTGGAGGGCCGGTTCAAAAAATTGTTTGCCCGCGCCGACTGGGATTTCGCGGCGGATAACATCATGCTCATCAGGGACGACGTCCCTGGAGACATGACGAAGATCGTCGCGCCCCGGTTCTCGGCCGATCCAGAGTTCCTCGATTTCGAGCGCTTCATCGAAGGCAATATCTCCAGGCGCCGTGTGCAGAGAGGCGAGCTTGGCTTCCTCAAGCCGGTGATCAGCCGTGCCTTTCTCGATCGGCACGGGCTGCGCTATGACGAGGGTCTGCGCTTGGGCGAGGACTATGAACTCTATGCGCGAGCGGTTGCCCAAGGCGCACGGTTCAAGGTCATACGGACCTGCGGTTACGGCGCCATTGTACGCCAGGATTCGCTGAGCGGCCGGCACAAGACCCAGGATCTGAAGCGCCTTGCCGACGCCGATCTCGCACTGCTGGAGATCGACAGCCTGCCGGAGGGATCGAAGGCGGTGCTGAGAAAACACGAACGCCATGTGCGGGACAAATACCGGCTACGGAAGTTCCTGGATGTGAAGGCCGAGCGCGGCCTGGCATCGGCCGCGGCCTATGCGTTGGCCAGTCAATCCAACCTTCTTCCGATCGTCCGGGGTGTTACCGCCGACAAGCTCGAGGCGCTGTTTCGCCATGCCGGCCTTGCCTCGAAGTCCCAGAAGGTGCCGCCATTCCGGGTCCTGATGGCCGGAACCAGCACCAGTGGCGAGCCTTGATCAATGCAGGTTCGAAGGGCTCCGTGGCTCGATATTCCCCCTGTTTCATCGGTTTGCCAGCTTGGTGGTTGCTTACTCGCGTCAGGGATGGCACTCTATGTTGCGATGCAGCAATTCCAGATGACGGCATCAAAGTGGCCCGATACGCCTCTCCCCGGCCGGCAATTCCGGCAATGACAGGAGTTTGAAACGATGGCCTCGATATTCGGCTTCCGATCCAGAAACCCCGCCCGCGACCGGCAGACGGATGTCTCGCGCCTTGATCGTCTGGCAAGGCTGTTCGATCAGATTTCGGCGGAGGTCGAAGCGGAAAGAAACGGGCTTGAGAATCGCTACAGGGCAAAGGCCGCCAACGCCGCCTTTCTGGTTGAGGCGATGGAAAACGGATCAGCCTCCGGTCGCTCATCCGAAATCGGCGACCTGACGAAGTCGATCCTGAACTGCGAGCGGCGCATCGCAGTGCTTTCACGGCAGCACCTTCGGATGAAGGAATTCCGTCATTCGCTGGATGCGATCTTCGACGAGAATGGATCTCGGGAGGCAGCGGTCGAATTCACCGTGCCGGCTCGCGTCGGCAGGCGGTGACGTGACGGTTTCGGGGCTGCGGGCGACGCCTCGATAGGACAGCAAGAGGCTGGGAGGAGGTGTCGGACGATCGAGGTCGGCTCGTCTGGCTACAGTTCAATGTCGACTTTGGGTTGGGGTGCACATCACAAAGGTGAGTTTGCCATGAACATGAATTTCGAAAACAACTCCGCCATCGCGAAGGCGGGAACGCCCCGCCATATCCCTGGGCATTGCGGCATCAGGCGGTTGTGGCCGTCCGGCATGTTTGTTCTGGCTGCCCTCGCAAGCCTCGTTGGTGCCCCGGCCATCTCCCGCGCCGAGGACATGCCGACAGCGCCGTCATTTGTCGACAATTTCACCACCCTCGATCAATCCCGGTGGTACGTTTCGGATGGCTGGACGAATGGCAGCCACCAGAATTGCACTTGGTCCAAGGACCTGGTCAGGCTTTCCGATGGCGTGCTGACGCTTGGCTTTGAAAAACGGAAGGTGAAGGATCGCGATTTTGCCTGCGCCGAAATCCAGACCAAGCAGCGTTTTGGCTATGGCACCTATGAGGCGCGTATGAAGACCGATACCGGCCACGGCCTCAACGCGGCGTTCTTCTCCTATATCGGTCCTTCCGACAAGCAGCCCTGGGATGAAATCGACTTCGAGGTCCTGACCAAGGACACGTCCAAGGTGCAGGTCAATGCCTACATAGCCGGCAAAGGAAAGAACGAGAAACTGGTCGACGTGGCGGGCGGGACTGAAAACGCCTTCAACGACTATGCCTTTGTCTGGGAAAAGGACCGCCTGCGCTGGTATCTCAATGGCCAGCTCGTCAACACCATCACCGATCCGGCGAAGCTGCCCAGCCACGCGCAGAAGATATTCTTCAGCCTGTGGGGCAGCGACACCCTGACGGGCTGGATGGGTGCCTTCTCGGATCCAGGCCGCACGGTAACGCTCCAGGTGAAGCGCGTGGCGTTCACGGCCTTGGGTCAGCCTTGCCAGTTTCCAGAATCGGTCGCATGCGCCATAAAGTGAAAGGCGACTGGGAAAAAGTCCATCTGACCTGGCCGCCCTGAGACGATCCGATGCCTTGAGGGGAACCGCGCCAAATGAACTTGACTGTCTTTGGGATAGGCTATGTCGGTTTGGTGCAGGCGGCGGTGCTGGCGGAAGTCGGCCATCAGGTCATGTGCGTCGACATTGACGCGGGCAAGGTCGAGCGGCTCAACCAGGGACTGGTACCAATCTACGAGCCTGGGCTCGAAAGCCTCGTGAGGGAGAACCACGCGGCCGGGCGCATCACCTTCACCACCGATGCCGTCGCGGCTGTCAAGCATGGCGAAATCCAGATGATCGCCGTCGGCACGCCGCCGGGCGAGGACGGTTCGGCCGACCTCAGATATGTGCTGGCGGTGGCCGAGGCGATCGGCAGGGAGATGGACGCGCCCAAGATCGTCGTCGGCAAGTCGACCGTGCCGGTCGGCACCTGCGAGAAGATCAAGGCCAGGATCGCCGAGACGCTGAAGGCACGCGGTCGCGCGGATCTGTCCTTCGACGTGGCCTCAAATCCGGAATTCCTCAAGGAAGGCTCGGCCGTGGCCGACTGCATGAAGCCCGACCGCATCATCATCGGCACCGACAGCGAGGACACCGAGGCGGTGATGCGCGAGCTCTACGCGCCGTTCAACCGCAACCACGAGAAGATGATCGTCATGGATGTGCGCAGCGCCGAGTTCACCAAATACGCGGCCAACTGCATGCTGGCGACCAAGATCAGCTTCATGAACGAGATGGCCAACCTGGCCGAGCAGCTTGGCGCCGACATCGAGGAGGTCCGCAAGGGCATCGGCAGCGATCCGCGCATCGGCTACCACTTCATCTATCCTGGTCTCGGCTATGGCGGCTCGTGCTTTCCAAAGGACGTGCGCGCGCTGATCAAGACCGCCGAAGGGATCAAGTTCGACGCCAAGCTGCTGAAGGCCGTCGAGGAACGCAACAATGAGCAGAAGTCGGTGCTGTTCGAGAAGGTGAACCGCTACTTCAAGGGTCACCTCAAGGGCAAGACCTTCGCCCTGTGGGGCTTGGCCTTCAAGCCCAACACCGACGACATGCGCGAGGCGCCGGCGCGCACACTGATGGAAGCACTGTGGAAGGCGGGCGCCACCGTCCAGGCCTACGATCCCGAGGCGATGCAGGAATGCCAGGCCATATACGGGCTGCGCGATGACCTGCTTTTGTGCGGCACCAAGGAGGCGGCACTCCGCGGTGCCGATGCCTTGCTGATCGCCACCGAATGGAAGAACTTCCGCGCCCCTTCCTTCGACGCGGTCAGGGATGCGCTGACCACGCCGGTCATCTTCGATGGCCGAAACCTGTACGACCCGAAGGTTATTGCCCGCCACGGCATCGAATATCACAGCATCGGCAGGATGGCGGCCTGATGAGGGCGTGATCCCGGAAATCGGATCCCGGTTGTCGAAAAAGATCACGCTCGAACAAACACATACAGCGGGATCGTGCTACCTGACGGCGAAGTCGTGTCGATTGACATAGGTGCGAAATGCACCGCGCTGGGACATTCGGGTGCGAGCGCCGCGAAGTGCTGAAATCCTCGCACGAATGCTGGTTGATGGCTGCGGCGCGGACGTTTCTACCTTGAACACCGACGCAAGCTCGGGAAAACGCTCCAGGAGATCGACATAGGACTGTCGAAAGCGCCATCCCCACGGCGGAACGGCTGCCTTCCATGGCTTGGCCGGCCCGGTGAAATGGATGATCTTCGGCGCGACAATCGTGTGGCAGCGAAGGCCGGCATACGCATTGTGGAAGTTATAGGCCGGCGAGAGCGGTTCGACATTCTGCTGAAACACCGCGTTGAGCGCGCTCTGGTCATGTCGAATGAATGCTTCGCTGTTGCGAAAGAAGGCGTCCAGAGCCTTCGGTCCGTAGACCGCCCAGGTATCCCGGCGGCATGCGAGCACGCCGGCATTGAAATAGCTGTCGCGGGTGGCTCCGCCGAGCGAATCGAAATAGCCCGCCGGATTGACCCCCAGCCTGTCGTCGGGATCGAACCAGGCGCTGCCTCTGCCAGCCGCGATCCAGCCGTCACGGACGCGATGCCGCACGAGCGGCGCAATGTCGCCGACAATTTGGATGTCACCATCCAGATAGACGATGTTTTGATACGTGGGCCCCAGATGCGGGGCGATGACCAGTCGTGCCAATGACGTGACCGGTACGTGGTTCTTGGCGAATGCCACGCCATCCGGTGGCAGATAGGATTTGTCGGGCAGCGCGATGAAGGATATCGCCCGGCCCGTGCCGTTCTGCAGTGTTTCGATCAGGGCGGCATCGACGCCTGCCGTGTAGATGAGGATGTCGGCCAGCGCGTCGATGCCTTGCGCGACAAGTTGGAGCGCAGCCAGCAGCGACGGACCAAGATATCCGTTGTCGGTCACAAAAATGACCGCGGTGTCATGCTGGCTCGCGCCGGTCATGCCCACCGCCCAAGCAGGCTTGAGCTCCTGCCTGCCAGCAGCCGCTTGAACAGGGCGATCATTTCGGTTTCGGGGCCTTCGGGTCGTCGCTTGAAATGCCACTGCAGCAATTGCGCTCCGATGAAGGCGATCGCCCCAACGGCGATCTGCGAAGCGAGGTTCAAGACCAGCTCCCACGTGTCGCTGCCGGATGGAAGCACCGCACGGGAACCGAGCACGGCCACGACCATGATACCGGCACTTGTCAGGCTGCGCAGGTTGGGACGCAATTGCGCGAGGTAGCCGATGCCGGTGAGCTGCCGGACGACCTGGAGATTGAAGAAGATGCCGATGACGCCCGCTACCGCGCGCGCGATGGCCACCCCGGCGAGTCCGCCAAGCCAAAGCCCCACGACGACGGAAGGGACGCGCAGGAGGAATGCCTGGACGTCACGCTTGAAGAGCAATCGCGTGTCTCCTGTCGCCATGGCAAGCGGCTGCGCGAGGCTTCCCAGGGTTTGCAGGGCGAACACGGAGGACAGCGCCTGGATCACGATCACGGCGGGCAGCCACTTGTCCGTCATCGCCAGCCGGACCAGGGGTTCGGCGATCAGCGCCATGCCGACACCCACCGGCAAGGCGATCATCGTGACCAGCGCTTGTGACGATTGATAGACCTTCTCCAGGCCGCCATCGTCGCGGTTCTTCACATGGGCGAACGCGGGAAACAGCACGGAGGTCAAGGGAGCGATGGCCTCACGCGTCGGCATGGCCGCAAGATTGTCGCCCACGGAATAATAGCCAAGCGGGGTCTTGCCGAGGAAGGCGCCGATCAGCAGGTGGTCGAACCGCCAGTTCAGCGTGTTGATGGCCTGTGCAAGCGTGAGCCAGATGGAATAGCCGAACATCTCGCGCCAGTGCCTGAGGCCTGGCTTTGGCCTGAAGGGCGCGACGACATAGGAAATGACCAGGCCGGTGAAGTCCGACGCCAATGTTCCCGCGACAAGCGCCCAGTAGCTTCTGAAGGTGAATGCGAACACCGCCGCCACGATCAGCCCGACAAGCTTCTGGGAAACCTCGATCAGGAATTGTTGCCAGAACACCAGGCCACGTGTGAGCAGTATACGACGCGGGCTGCCGAGCCCTCCTATCAGTGTCGAAATGGCCAGGGCCGCCAGCACCGGCGGCAGGCGCGGTTCGGCGAAGGCCGATTCAGCCGGTATCGCGACGACCATGAGCATGACGGCAACGGCCGCGGCTCGCATGGCGCTCAGCGTCCATGCCGTGTCGAGATGTTCCTTGGTGGGATTTGGATGATGGATGAGCACAGCGCCGATGGAAATTTCGGTGACTGAATTCAAGATGGCGAGCACGGTCAGGCCAAGCGCCACGATTCCGAAGTCGCCGGGTGTCAGCAGGCGCGCCAGGACAAGCGTGCTCACCAGGCCGAGAAGGTTGGTAATGAGGCGGGCCGCCGTGATCCACGCCGCGCCCTTGGCCAGTCTTCCCTTGATTCCGTCCACGCGCCGGCGCCTCCAGTGCACTCAGAACCGACACATCCCCGCCCGCGATCGATCTCCGATCAATGTCCGGTGCGACAGTTTTTATTCTCCGGCGGCTCGGGGTGCAAGCTTTTATGCCGCAGTGCAGCATAAAATCAGATTCAGCTATTGTGCACTGCGGTCAATGGGGCAAGATTGGGAAGGGCGGCGGACAAAAAAGGATCGACTCCTGATGATGCAACAGGAATGGCGAGACGACACGCCACGCGAGAGCCGAACGAGCGAAGACCTTCGAATTGCCTTGCAGGACCGGATCAAGGAGGTCTTGCTGCCGCTGATCTCCGGGCGCGCCGAGCGTATCCACCTTATCGACCCACCGGATCACCCAAACGTCGGCGACTGCGCTATCCTGTTGGGTGAATTGGATTTTTTCAAGCGCGAGCTGCCAGACAGCAAGGTGGGATTCCATGACTGGAGCACCTATAGCCCGCTATCCGCCCGGCACATCGAGCGGGCATCCGTTTTGCTTATGCATGGTGGCGGCAATTTCGGCGACATATGGCCCCATCACCATCAGTTTCGCCTGAAGATACTGCGGCGCTTCTCCAGACAGCCGACGATCCAACTGGCCCAAAGCATCCATTTCGACTCGCCAGAGGCGTTGCGGGAGACGCGTGACGCCATCGCGGCGCACTCGGATTTCACATTGCTGGCGCGTGACACAAAAAGTGAAGCCTTCGCCCGCGCGAACTTCGATTGCCGCGTGGTGCTGTGCCCGGACATGGCCTTCGCCATGGACAGGATCGTCCGCAAGCCCGCGACGGTCGATGCGTTCTGCCTGTTGCGCACTGACAAGGAAGCGGTGGCGCCGCATGAGGGCATCAAGAAGCAGTTGAACCAGATGGACCTGTCCGCGGAAGCGGGGGACTGGATGGATGATCCCAGAAACGCCGCGCGATTGTCGGACATATTGTTCTCAAAGCTCACAAGCAAATTCCCGGCCGCCTATCCGTTCCTGGCGCCCCCGGCGTTTGCCGCACGCCGGTACTACGCGGAGGCCCGGCTGAGGGTGGGGATCGATCTCTTGAGCCGCGGGCGTATCGTGGTCACCGATCGATTGCATGCCCATATCCTGAGTACGCTTCTGGGAATCCCGAACGTGGTTTTCAGGTCGTTCGACGCCAAGGCCGCCGCTTTCTACGAGACATGGACGCATGCGGCGGACATATGCCGGCTGGCGGATGATCCCTCCGACATGGTCCAGGCTGTCCAAGCCGTGATGCCGCCGAAATGAGCCAGGTCGTTGGTATCCCGGATCCAGGTTCTCCGCCACGCTACGCGGCGGTGATCCGCGCATATCAATGCACGCCGCTCCTGCTCGAGGTCGTGGAAGCGCTGCGAAGGCAAACCGCGCCCCCGACGCGATTGATCATCGTGGATTCGTCGCTCGACCCGCGGGTATCGGGTGCGTTTGAAAAGCTCGGCGCCGATGTCGTCACCTACCCCGCAGAGGAGTTCAATTTCTCCAAGGCCATCAATCTCGGTGTCGAGGCCAACGACCAGCCTCTCACGCTCATCATCAGCAGCCACATGCTCATTCACGCGCCCGACCTGATAGCGAAAGGGTGGCAAGCGGCGCTGAGTGGGGGCATGGACATAGTCTACTGGAGGCACCCGCCATACAAGGACGCGCCGCACGAGTGCCGCCATGTCATGACCAGCCGCAACTTCGACGGCAGGAACGGCCTGTCCAACACCATGGCCATGATCCCCACGCAATTGTTGCGAGAACGGCCCTTCCGGGAGGAGGTCTTCTCCGCCGAGGATCAGGAGTGGACACGTTACTATTTCGCGTCGCGCCGTCGCGCGATGTTGCGCATCGACACCAGGGATGTCAGCTACAACAATCCCAATCATAACGCCGGGACGTGGAGCGAGACCAAGCTCCTGCGAGAGGAGTTGGCGATTGGCTATTTCGTCAACCGGCGGCTGCTGTTGCCGGACAGGATCGTCATCCGCTTCCTGCGCGGCGTCCTGGCCACCGTGCGCCGTCGGCCGGAGAAGGCCCGGGTCCATTTTGGCTTTGCCTGGGCAATGACCAAGGCGAACTTCAAGCAACCAAACGCGAAATCCAGATATTTCTGACGGCATCGCCGTGCAGCCGCGGCAAATCGAACGGACATGAGGGGGGTCAAAAGCGAGAGACGACGGAGATCCTGAATGATTGCATTTCTTGTCCTGGTTCACGACCATCCCAGACAGGCGCTGGCGCTTGTGGAAAGCCTTCGATCGCCGCAGGCCCGCACGTTCATTCACGTCGACGCCAAGACCGATATCGGGCCGTTCCAGCAATGCGCCGAGGCGGGAGCCATTCTTATTGAGGAACGCAAGAACGTGCATTGGGGGGGCTTTTCACAGGTGCGCGCCACGTTGGCTCTCATACGGGCAGCCCTGCGGCATGAGATATCCTTCACGCATTTCGCGCTGCTGAGCGGCAGCGATTACCCGATCGCGACGGCGGACGCCATTGCGGGCTATGCGGCCACGCAGGATCGGGAGTTCATCGACGCTGAGCCGGTGGAGGAGGGCCCCGACAGCCTGCCATGGCAGCGTATGCTCAAATACCAGTTGGAAGGCGGCTGGCGGGGCGCCGGCCTGCGCGGGCGCATCATCCGCGAGCTCAACGCCCACATCCTGTCCCGCCTTCCCGACCGCGATGTCCGTGCCATAGCCGGGCCGATCGACTTCTATCGTGGTGGTGCATACTGGATTCTGACACGGGAAGCGGTCGAGGACATCTTCAGCTTCTCGCAGAAGCATAAATCCATCGTCCGGCTGCTATCGCACAGCGTCTGCTCCGACGAAACGTTCTTCCACACCGCCGTCAAGGCGGGCCCACGCGCCGCCCGTGTCGCGGGCACCTCAACCTATTCGCAATGGCTTCCCGGCAGCAGCGGACCCTCTGTCGTCGACGACGGCCTTGTCGATATCGTGACCGCGCCGGGCTTCCATCTCGACGGTGGAGGAGGGGGCGCGCGCCCCGCGCTTTTCGTGCGCAAATTGAACGGCGACGATGACCATATCCGGGCACGGCTGGATCATTACCGAACGGCGCGTGTCCTTCCCACGGAACGTCTTCCTCACATGGAAGGGTGACTTTTGGGACGGCTGACTTGTGGGCGCGCGAAATTGGCGCGGTTTGTTCGAGGTAAGGAGTGACGATGAAGCCCCCCGTTGATGAATCCATCAACATCGTATGCGTTTCGGACACGAACTATGCGCCGCATCTGGTGACATTGTTGAAGTCGGTTGAATCAAATTCCGCCGCTGGCGACAGGTTCAAGGTGCATATCATCCATGATGCCATTGGCCACGACCTGCAAAAGCTGGTGTCGGCTGAACTGGGCAAGATGGACGTTCGTTGGTACTCGATTGTTGGCCACGACGCGCTGACACTGCCTCCGCTCCTGCAGATCAGCCGCGCCACCTATCTGCGCCTGATCATGGACGAGGTTCTCGATGAAACGATATCCCGGCTGATATACCTGGATATCGATATGGTCGTGACCGGCAGCCTGAAAGAGCTTTGGACCTGCGAACTGGGCGACTGCGTTTGTGCGGCGGTTCCTGATCCCGGCGTGGATATCGAGGGGTTCGCCGGGAAGCATGGCCTTGGCCTTCCCGGCCAGTATTTCAACGCGGGCGTCATGGTGTTCGATATGCCGCGCGCCCGTGCCGATGGAACCCTGAGCCGCGCATTGAATCTGCTGCTGGAGGATCCATCAAGGTTTGAATATGCCGATCAGGACGCTCTGAACGTTGTCTTGTGGGGCAAGTGGCAGCAGGTGGACGCGACCTGGAACTTCCAGAGGGAATTCATGTACGACAATCTCGCTGCGTGGCGCTCCATGTCGAAGGATCGCAACACGGTGCCGAAGATCATCCATTTTACGGAAAGCGTTAAGCCGTGGAAGGCCGGGGAGTGGCATCCGTTCGCCTGGCTCTACTGGAAGTATCTGCTCCGGTCCCGGTTTGCCGGCGATGTCATGCGAAAAGGCAACATCAGGTACCGAGACCTACTCAAGATGCGGCTCAAATACCTGCTCAAGAAGCCGAAACTGGCTCGAGGTTCCACAAGGTCATAGGGCCGGCGTCGCGTTTCTTTCGATGAAGCAGGCCGCGATTTTCAGCTCCGATGGCGATTTCGGACAAGCGACACCACATAGTTCAGCCGGGCATGGGAGAGCGTTGAAAGCACGACAATATACACAAGCCCCGATGCCGGCACTTCAGCGCCGATGCGTGCGAGCAGGGATGCTCCGCTCAGGTGCCAGTTCATCACCGCGATGGACGCGACCATCAAAGCGGAAGCTGCCGCCGGCGCCACAAACTGGCTCATGTATTTTGCCGGCGAAATACCCGTCAGCTTCGTGACCATTGCTATCGGCACGGGCCAGCTGACCAAGGTCTTTAAGGCGATTGCCGAGGTGATCGCCAGAACGCCATGGCGATAGAACAGCAGCACGACCGCGATGTTGGAGAGCTGTGACCCGAGTTGATACCAGAACCACCAGTCGCTTTTGCCCTGGCTGGTGACCAGGGCGCTCTGCAGGCTTCCGATACAGCCAAGAAGGCTGATGACGCAGAAGACCTGTATCGGTGCGACCGCTTCCGCCCAATGCGCACCGAAGAACTCGGGGATCGCGTCCGCCGCGATGGCCGCGAGGCCGACAAAGGCGGGGAAGGAGATGGCCGCCGAGGCGAATGTCCCGAGCAGGAAAGCATCGTTCAGCTTCTGCCGCTCGTTTTGAAGCGATGACAGCAGCGTGTAGGAGACGCCGCCAAGCGCCCCGGCGATGACGTCGTTGAGCATGGAACAGACGCGCTTGGCGAAATTGAACACGCCAAGAGACGCAGGGCCGACAAGCGCCCCGATGATGATCTGGTCGACGCTCATCATCTGGAGAAAACGGCTGCCGGACGCGAAAAGACCATAACGCGCAAGATCCAGCACCGACTGTACGCGAATGTCCAGGCCTGGCCGCCAGCCGGCGCTCCAGAATGCCGCCACGCAGGCGACGACGGAGATCAGCAGCTGCGAGACCGCCAGCGCCCACAGCCCGTACCCCATGATCAGCATCACAACGCACAGGATACCGGAGGCAATCGCGGCGACTGTCGTCCTCATTGCGGTCAGCCCGAACGACATCGACCGTGTGATCAGGGCGTTGGGCACGGCGGCGGCAAGGTCGAAAATCACGCGACATCCCAGCAGCCGCAGCAGGTTGACGATCTCAGGCTGGTTGACGAAGCTGGCGATTGGCCCCGCCAATACGAACAGCAACAGATAGATGATTGTCGCCGAGCCGATGCAAAGCCAGAACGTGGTGTCGAGGTGCGTCTTCTGGAGAGCCGAGCGTTGAACGACGGCATCGCCGAAGCCGCCCGGCGCAAATGCGCTTGCCAGTGCGGCGAGCCCGCCCGCCAGCGCGACCAGGCCGAAATCGGCGGGCAGCAGATAGCGCGAGCTCATGACGAAGACGAGACTGCCGGCAATGGTCGGGACGGCCGCGTTCACGGTTGACCACAACACACCGCGCACGGCGGCAATCGAACGACGTGACGACAGATGCGCGTAGGCGATATCGTTCATTGCTGATTTCCATGGCGAGTGCCGCGTGCGCGGTTGGTCGCGGCACGATGGCTAAAAAGATGCTGGAGAAAGCCTCGGCTTTGACGGCGCCCAAAAAGCCGGAGCTCGACCTTGTCCACGCAAACGCAAGACCTGTTCGCCATCCGGCAACCCTCTGTTCGGGTTGGGCTTCAGAACATCAGTCGTGACTTTCTTGGCGTGGATAAATCCACGAACTCATGCCTCGCGACGGAACGCGATCACGATTCCTCAAGCCCGATGCCCTGCCCCAATCCCGCCCAACGTGTAGGCTGATTTCATGCTGCGGTGCAATATGCATAATCGCTAAATTTTGTGTCGATTGATAATGGAGGGGCTGTCAGGCGCGTGGATAGTCCAGGAGCGGGCCTTTGAGGCGGTGAAACCGCAGGAAATAGCGGCCAGGGGAATGATCCGGCAGGCCCCGTGGACGTTACCCACACATGGATCGACGTTTTTTGCTACACTGCACCAAAAATGTTGCGATGCAGCAAGAGCTGTACTAGCATCCTGGTGGGTGGGCCAACAGCGGTCGAGTTTATATGCTGCATGTCTTGTACCTCGTGCATGATGTTTCCGACCCGGCCGTGCGCCGGCGGATCATAATGCTCAGGGCGGGTGGGGCCCGGGTAACGCTCGCGGGCTTCCGCCGCACCGTCAATCCTGTTTCGGATGTCGAGGGATTGCGGCCGATCGATCTTGGCGCGACGCGCGATGGCCGATTCGGCCAACGCATGGCCGCGGTGGCGAAGGCGGCTGTTTCGATCGGCTCGAAGCTTGCAACCATGTCCAGGCCCGACCTGATCATCGCGCGCAATCTGGAAATGCTGGCGCTGGCCAGGCGCGCCAGATCCGCTTTCCAGGCAACGGTGCCGATCGTCTACGAATGCCTCGACATTCATCGGCTCGTGCTTCGCGATGATTTCCTGGGCAAGGCGCTCCGTGGGACGGAACGTTATCTGGCCAGGGACGTGAAACTGCTTGTGACCAGTTCGCCGGCCTTCATAGCCAACTATTTCAAGCCCTTCGGCCAGATCGCGGCCCCCGTTGAACTGCTCGAGAACAAGTATTTCGAAGCCTCGGCTGTTCTGGCGGATGATTTTGCGTCGGCCGAAGACGCGGTCGCTCCGCCGTGGCGGATCGGATGGTTCGGCGCGCTTCGCTGCCGCCGTTCGCTTGAACTCCTGGCCGAATTCTCGCGCCGGCTCGAAGGGCGTTTCGAGATCATTTTGAGAGGGCGCCCGGCACTGTCCGAATTTCCGGACTTCCACGCCTTCGTCGAATCCGAACCGTGGCTTTCGTTTCGTGGTCCGTACCGCAATCCCGAGGACATGGCGGCGATCTACCGGGAAGTTCATTTCTCCTGGGCGATCGATTTCTTCGAGGATGGCCAGAACTCCCAATGGCTGCTTCCGAACCGGCTTTATGAAGGCTGCCGCTTCGGCGCCGTGCCGATCTCGATGGGCGACACCGAAACCGGGCGCTTCCTGAAGCAGCAGGACATCGGCGTTTTGCTGTCCGAGGCGACGCCCGATGCACTGGAAACACTGCTTGGCAAGATGGACGAGCATCGTTTCGGGATGCTCAAGGCACGTGTCCTTGCCCGCAATCCGCGTACGTGGAGCCACGATCGCAACGATTGCAGGGCTCTGGTCGACAAACTCCGAGGGCTGGCCGCAACGCCCGAGCCTCTCGTCGCCGAAGCGCTGGCTTAGCGTGGTCAAGAGTGGATATGGGCGGATGACGCAAACCGAAACGCTTCCATCCAGCCTGATCGTGATTCCCTGCCTCAACGAAGCGGCCCATATCGGTGCGCTGCTGCGGCAGCTTCAGCCCGCGGCGACAAGGCTTGGCGCCAGCATCGTGGTTGCCGATGGCGGCAGCACGGACGGCACGCTGGCGATCGTGGAGAAGGTTGCCGGCGAGGATCCGAAAGTCATCCTGCTGCACAATGAAAAGCGCATCCAGAGCGCGGCCATCAATCTTGCGGTCGCCACATTTGGCGACCGCGCGGAATATCTCATCCGCATCGATGCGCATGGCGGCTACCCCGCGGATTACTGCGACCGGCTGGTCGAGGAGGCAATCGCCACCGGGGCCGATTCGGTAGTCGTTTCCATGCTGACCAGCGGCAGTGGCGCGGTTCAGAGAGCCGCGGCGGCTGCGCAGAACTCGAAGCTCGGAACCGGCGGCTCCAAGCACCGCCACATGTCAGGCGGCGAATGGATCGATCACGGCCACCACGCGTTGATGCGCGTAGCGGCCTTCAAGGCCGTCGGCGGTTACGACGAGACGTTCAGCCACAATGAGGATGCCGAGCTTGATTACCGCCTGCGCCAGGCTGGCTACCGGATCTGGATGAGCGGCAAGACGCAGATGGTCTACTATCCTCGCTCCTCCCTGAAGGGCCTCTTTTTCCAATATCTCGGCTATGGCCGTGGCCGTGCCAAGAATGTCCTCAAGCACCGTGTGATCCCGAAGGTCCGGCAGATGGTGCCCCTCATGGTGTTTCCGGTGGTGCTGCTCGCGGCTTTCTCCTTCGTGCATTGGGTGGCCGCCGTGCCGCTCCTGCTGTGGGCGTCGGTCTGTCTCGGCTATGGCCTCCTGACCGCCATCCGCCAGCGCAATCCAAACATCGCACTTGCCGGTGTTTCGGCGATGGTCATGCATTTTGGCTGGTCTGTCGGCTTCTGGCTGCAACTGCTAGGCCTTGGGACCCGGCGCGGGGTGGCGTGATGGACGCGACCTCCAATACGCGCGGCATCGACGTTTGCGTCTGCACGTTCCGGCGTCCGGAACTGGCCGACACGCTTCGGTCGATCGCCGCGACGGACATGCCTCAAGGGTTTGATGTCCGCGTCATCGTCGCCGACAATGACGAGACGCCGACAGCGGAGCCGCTGGTGACGGCGCTGGCGAAGGAATTGAAGCTGACGGTCGCCTACCGGCATGCGCCTGCGCGCAACATCTCGATCGCCCGCAATGCCTGCCTGGATGCAAGCACGGCGGATTTTGTCGCCTTCATCGATGATGATGAGACGGCGTCGCCGCAATGGCTCGTCGAACTTGTAGCCGCGGCTGAAGCCGATGGCGCCACCGTGGTGCTCGGACCGGTGCGGGCTCTTTACGGACCCGATGCGCCCCGCTGGATGAGCAAGGGCGATTTCCACTCGACCTTGCCGGTCTGGGTCGCCGGCGAGATTCGCACCGGCTACACATGCAATGTCCTGCTTCGCATGGGCGATGAAAGCCTTCGCGGCCGCCGCTTCAGCCTGGCGCGTGGCCAGACCGGGGGCGAGGACACCGAATTCTTCGATCAGATGGTCAAGGCCGGCGGCTGGATTACGTTCGCGCCGGAAGCCTGGGTGGATGAGGTGGTGCCTCCGGCCAGGGCTGCGTTCGACTGGCTTGGCCGCCGCCGCTTCCGCGTCGGACAGACACATGGCCACCTCTTGGGACGCAACGCGAGAGGCCTTGCGCTGGTCAAGGAAGTCGGGCTTGCCTCGGCAAAGGCCGCCTTTTGTTTCGCAGCGGCCATTCCGGTCGCCATCAGTCCGGTTCGCAGGAATCGCAGCGTGCTGCGCGGCATCATGCATGCCGGCGTCGTCAGCGGTCTCGTCGGCGTTCGTGAACTGCGCCTCTATGGCCAGCCAACGCCGCGGCAAGGGGGCAATCGTGCAGCCTGACGTCAGCTTCGTCATCGCGGCATACAATGCCGAACGGACGCTCGACAGGGCGGTCGCGAGCGCCATGGACCAGAAGGGCGTCAGCGTCGAGATCATCATCGTCGACGACCAGTCCAGCGACATGACGCTCGACGTGGCGAATTCCTATCCGAGCGACATTGTGCGGGTCATCGCCCTCCAGCAGAACCGCGGCCCCGGCGGGGCCAGGAATGCGGGCCTCGACGCTGCCCGTGGCAGATGGATCGCGGTTCTCGATTCCGACGATGCGATCTATCCCGAACGCATGTACACGATGATCGCGCGCGCTGAAAAAGCCGGCGCTGAGATCGCCGTCGACAACATCCAGGTCATCAGCGAGGACGGCACCCCGGAAGCAACGATGTTTCCGGCCGAATATCTGCAAGGCCTGAAGGAAATTTCACTGGCCAGCTACATCGCCGGCAATGTGGTCTTCGAATCCAAGTTTAACCTCGGCTATCTCAAGCCGATCTTCCTGCGCAGTTTTCTGAACGAAAACGGGCTTCGCTATGATGAAAATTTGATCATCGGCGAAGACTACATCCTGCTGGCCGAGGCGCTCGCCAAGGGCGGGAAGTGCGTGGTCGAGCCGGCGACCGGCTACATCTACCACATCCGCACCGGCTCGATTTCCCGCGTGCTTGAAATTCATCATGTCGAGGCGATGCGCAAGGCGGATGCCGTATTCGCCGCGACTCATTCCATGGACGCCGAGGCCAAGGCCGCATTCGCGCGGCGCAGCCGCAGCCTGCGCAAGGCGGCGTCGTTCCTGTCTCTGGTTCAACACATCAAGGCGCGGTCCCCGCTCAAGGCGATCCGGACCGCGCTCAGTGATCCGGCTGCGGTCAGGCATATGAGCATGCCGATCGCCGTCCGGTTGCGGAGGGTCGCGGCGCAATTCGCCGTCGGCGCGGGGAGGTAAGGGGGTGGGCACATGAAATTGCTTCTTCATGGCTCGCAGCACGTTGAAATTGATCTCCTCAGAAGGAATTTGCGATGAAGAAAATCAGGAAGGCAGTCATTCCGGTCGCGGGGCTTGGAACACGGTTCCTGCCGGCGACCAAATCCATGCCGAAGGAGATGCTTCCCGTCGTCGACAGGCCCGTCGTGCAGTACGCGGTGGATGAAGCGTTCGAAGCCGGTATCGAGCACATCGTGTTCGTGACCGGCCGCAACAAGGCGGTCATCGAGGACTATTTCGACCTCCATCCTGAATTGATCGGGACCCTGGAGCAGACCGGCAAGAAAGCCCAGCTCGAGTCGCTGGAGAGCCTGCTTCCCGTTGCCGGCGCCACCAGTTTCATCCGCCAGCAATCGCCACAGGGTCTTGGCCACGCCGTATGGTGCGCGCGCGAGGTCATCGGCAACGAGCCCTTCGCACTGCTGTTGCCGGACATGGTGTCCTTCGGCGCACGCGGATGCCTCGCTGAAATCACCGATCTTTACGCCGAGACGGGCGGCAACGTCATTGCTGTCGAGCGCTGCGATCCGAGCGAGACCGGCAAATACGGCATCGTCGGCTGCGGTCCGGATGTAGGCGCGGGTTTCGAAGTCACGGCAATGGTCGAAAAGCCGGCTCCCGCCAACGCTCCGTCCAACTACTACATCAATGGCCGCTATATCCTGCAGCCCGAGATATTCACCCTGCTGGGCAATCAGCAGCGCGGCGCCGGCAACGAAATCCAGTTGACCGACGCCATGGTTCGCCTCTCCCAAAGCCAGGCCTTCTTCGCCCGGCCCTTCAATGGCCGCATGTTCGACTGTGGCTCCAAGGAAGGCTTCATCCAGGCCAACGTCGCCTTCGCGCTGGCGCGCGACGACATGAAGGGGCCTATCTTCGAGATGCTCCAGGAGTTCGTCCGGTCGCATGAACGCCGCGAGGAAGCCGCATAATGCCCTTTTTCTGGATGCATTCTCACGATGCCGGTGGCTCAGGAAACGCCTTTGCGTTTGGTCGCTCAGAAATAGCCCGGGCTGGCATGAAGTTTGCCTCGCATACTTTGCCCCCGATCTTCGAGGCCTAGCGCCTGCAACCTAGAATTGGACCGAAGATGAACTATGCCAACTTTCCTCTCGACAAGAGGATGCCATTGCCGAATTCGGATGCGGGAGACGGCGAAGACTTCATCGACATCGAGCGCCTGCTTGGCATGGCCGCGCGGCAGGCGAAGGTGGCTGCCGTATGTGCCATCATCGGTCTTTTTCTGGGGGTGCTCTATCTGCAGACCACGCCACCGAAATACGCGTCGTTCAGCAGCGTGCTGATCGACGAAGGGCTGAACAAGATTGTCGACGACATCTCGGCCGCGTCGGTGACCATGCAAACCGACTCCGCCATCCTCAGCCAGATTGAAATTCTGACATCGACGCGGCTCGCGGCGGTGGTCGTCGACAAGTTGAAGCTGGACCAGAACGACGCCTTCATGAACCCGCCGATGTCGGCCTTGGCGAAGGGCATGGGCTTTGTGCGCGGCCTGATCCAGTATGTGCATCCCGGTTCTCCCACGGTTGGAGGCACGGACATCACCAAGCTGGATGCGGCCACGCGCGACGCGCTGATTGCTTCGTCTCGCCGCGACTATGCCATCCTCAAGCTGCAGAGCGAGATACGGGCCGAACGCACCGGGCGAAGCTACGTGATCGCCATCGGCTATCAGTCGACGGATCCGGCGCTGGCAACCGCGATCACCAAGGCGTATGCCGACGCCTATCTTGCCGACCAGCTCGATGCCACCTTCGACGCCACCGAGCGCGCGGCGGTCTGGCTTCAGGGCCGGCTGACGGAGCTCCGCCAGAGTTCCCAAGCCGCGTCCCTCGCGGTTGAGAAGTTCAGGGCCGAGCATGGATTGGCCGCCAACAGCGACGGCCAGTTGATGAGCGACAAGCAATTGTCCGACATCAATGCCCAGCTGATCGTCGCACAGGCCGACACCGCGCGCGCCAGTGCCCGCTATCAGCAATACAAGTCGATTGTCGACAGCGGTTCCGAGAACGCCTTCAAGGATTCCGCCATATCGTCGGATCAGCCGAGCGGCTCCGTCATAGCGGGGCTCAAGACGCGCTATCTCGCCGTCGACAAACGGCTTCAGGACGTGGAAGCCAATTATGGCTCGCAGCATCCGCAGGCCGTCGCGCTGGCCAAGGAGAAAGCCGACATATCCGCGCAGATCTTTGGCGAATTGAAGCAACTGACAGAGAGCTATCGCAACGAATACGAAGTCGCCCTGGCACGTGAGACGGCGCTCAAGGCAAATGTCGCCTCGGCGGCCGGCCAGAGTTCCGCCGACAACCAGACGCAGGTCAAGTTGCGTGAACTGGATCAGCAGGCGACGGCACTCAGCACGCTCTATCAGACGTTCCTCAGCCGCTACGAGGAAGCCGCCCAACAGCGTTCCTTCCCGGTCGGCAAGATCCGCATCATTTCGGACGCCTCAATGCCGACGGGCGCGTCAAGCCCCCGTACCACCGTGGTCCTCGGCCTTTCCCTTGTGCTCGGCTTGCTGATGGGCGCTGGATTTGGCGGCCTGAATGAATTCAACGAACGCTTTTTCAGAACCGGCGAGGACGTCCGCGATCGCGTTGGCCTGAAATTCCTCGGCTATCTGCCGATGATCGGCGGCAAGCTGCGCAAGGACGAAAAGCCGGGTGAAGGCGAGCCGGACCCGAAGACCGCCAAATCAGCGTCCGCCGCCGAAAGGCGGGCGCGCATGCGGGTGAGCGTGGATGCCCCGGCATCGATGTTCTCAGAGACGTTGCGCAGCGCCAAGATCGCCTTCGATGTGGTGATGGAAGGTCACGGCAGCCGGGTCATCGGCGTGATCTCGGTGCTGCCTGGTGAGGGAAAGTCGACAGTCGCGGCCAATCTGGCGGGATTGCTTGCCGCCAACGGGTCGAAGACCCTGCTCATCGATGGCGACTTGCGCAACCCAGGTCTCAGCCGCGGACTTGGCATGGAGGCCGAGCAGGGCCTGATGGAAGCGGTCGTGAACGGACAGACCTGGCAGTCCGTTGGCAAGATCGATCGGCAGACCAAGCTGGCGATCATCCCCGCTGTCGCGCGCGGTCATTTCTCGCATACGAGCGAACTTCTCTCGTCGGCGGGAATGCGGCGTTTCATCGAGAACGCCAAGGAGACGTTCGAGTACATCGTCGTCGATCTGCCGCCATTGGGCCCGGTTGTCGACGCCAAGGCCTTCGCACCGCTTGTCGACGGCTTCGTGCTTGTCACCGAATGGGGGCGCACGCCGCGCAACATGGTGCAATCGATGTTGAGGTCGGAACCCTATATCGCCAACAAGATCGTCGGCGCCGTCCTGAACAAGGTGGATTTGAAGAAGCTGGCGAAATACGGCTCGATGGGCGGCTCGGAGAAATTCTTCGACAAATACTCGAGCTACTATCTGGAGAAGTCCGACGTGCGGGCAAAGGCGAACGTCTGAACGGGGCGGCCTCGGGATCATCGTCCCGAAGCCGTCGAGACTTCGCGGCTTTCCTACAATCCGATGCCACGCGCCTTCAGTGCTTGGGTGATTTCGTCGAGGATGATGGGGTCGTCGATGGTTGCCGGCATCGTCCAGGCTTCCTTGTCGGCGATCTTCTGCATCGTGCCGCGCAGGATCTTGCCCGAGCGGGTCTTGGGCAGGCGCTTGATGATCACCACCGTCTTGAAGGCGGCGACCGGCCCGATCCGCTCGCGCACCAGCGCGACCACCTCGCTCTCGATCGCGCCGCTGTCGCGGGCAACCCCGGCATAGAGCACGACGAAGCCGAGCGGCACTTGGCCCTTCATCGCGTCGGCGATGCCGATGACGGCGCATTCGGCGACATCGGGATGCGCGGCCAGAACCTCTTCCATGGCGCCGGTCGACAGCCGATGCCCCGCTACATTGATGATGTCGTCGGTGCGGGCCATGACGAACAGATAGCCGTCCTCGTCGACCAGGCCGGCATCGGCCGTCTTGTAGAAGCCGGGGAACTCTTCGAGATAGGCTTGGCGGAACCGGTCGTCGGCGTTCCACAATGTCGGCAGGCAGCCAGCCGGCAGCGGCAGCCTGACCACCACATTGCCCAGTGTGCCGCGCGGCACCTCATGGCCGGCATCGTCGAGCACGCGGATGTCGTAGCCGGGCATGGGCACGCCGGGTGAGCCGTATTTCACAGGCAGCAGGCCGAGCCCGGCGGGGTTGATTGTCATTGGCGAGCCGGTCTCGGTCTGCCACCAATGGTCGATCACCGGCACGTTCAATTTCTGCTCCGCCCATTTGATGGTGTCCGGATCGGCGCGCTCGCCGGCGAGGAACAGCGTGCGGAATTTCGAAAGATCGTGTTTTGGGACGAATTCGCCTCTGGGATCCTGTCCCTTGATGGCTCGAAAGGCTGTCGGTGCAGTGAACAGGGCGACGACGCCGTGTTCGGCGATCACCCGCCAGTAGGTACCTGCATCCGGCGTGCCGACCGGCTTGCCTTCGAACAGGATGCTGGTGCAGCCATGCAGAAGCGGCCCGTAGACGATGTAGGAATGCCCGACTACCCAGCCGACATCGGACGCCGCCCAGAACACTTCGCCCGGCTTGACGCCGAACTCGTTGTCCATTGTCCATTTCAGCGCGACCATGTGGCCGCCATTGTCGCGCACGATGCCCTTGGGCTGGCCGGTCGTGCCGGATGTGTAGATGATGTAGAGCGGATCGGTGGCAAGCACGGGGACGCAATCGACATTGGCGCCGGCCGCCCGTTCGCGCGCGACGGCATCGGCATAGTCGAAGTCGTAATGTTCCTTGAGTTCGCAGCGCAGCTGGTCGCGTTGCAGGATGAGGCAGGCCTCCGGCTTGTGGCGGGAAATCTCGATCGCCTTGTCGAGCAGCGGCTTGTAGGCAACGACGCGGCCCGGTTCCAGTCCGCAGGAGGCCGAGATGATCAGCTTTGGCCTGGCATCGTCGATGCGGGTGGCAAGCTCATGCGAGGCAAAGCCGCCGAATACGACGGAATGCACCGCGCCGATGCGGGCGCAGGCGAGCATGGCGATGGCAGCCTCGGCCACCATCGGCATGTAGATGATGACGCGGTCGCCCTTGCGGATGCCACGGTTCTTCAGCACCGAAGTCAGCGCGACGACCTCGCGCTTCAGTTCGGCATAGGTGAATTTCCTGACCGTTCCGGTGATGGCGCTGTCATGGATCAGAGCGATCTGGTCGGCGCGTCCGCGGCGACATGGCGGTCGATGGCGTTGAAGCAGGTGTTGCAGGTGGCCCCGGTAAACCAGCGTCCGTAGACGCCGGCCGCGGCATCGAACACCTTGTCGTAGGGTGAATACCAGTCGATGGCACGGGCCGCGTCCGCCCAGAACTTTTCCGGATCGCGTTTCCAGCCGTCATAGACCTCGTGATAGCGTGAAACCATCCGTTTCCTCCCCAGGAAGATTTGCCGTCTTGCCAATAGCCTATGCTGCTTTTTTCCGCGATGTCTTCCTGCATTTTCGTTGGAGGTGAGCCAGAGACGGATCCCACCTGGACTGCGCATGCGCGGCATCGTGGACTGTGGCCTTGAGGGGGTGTGAGCAAATGCCTTGTCCACGATCGATCATGGCCAGGCTGGTTGTCGCGGGGGTGCTCGGTGTTCTGCTCTCGACCGGTGCCGCCATGGCAGGCGATGCTTCGTCAAGGCGCGCGGCTTTCGTCTGACGCTGCTGGGCCAGGACGGCAAGCCTTTCAAGATTCTGCCCGAAGACAAGGCCGTGCCCGGTTCGCGCGATTGCCCGACGTCCTACGCGCTGTCGGAAGCTTACAAATTCACCCCGAGCGGAAAGTCGGCGGTGATTGCCATACTTGTGCAACGCTTCAGCCAAGATTTCGAAGGGCGCGACCGCTGCTTCATAGCCGTCACCGGCGAGCCGCGCTGATCGCACACACGACGTTTCCCGAGATGCATGGGAACTGGCATCGGCGACTCCAGTCCGCATCCGGTCAGTAGATCGAAAATCGGTTTTGTCAGATTGGCATGGCCGCAAGCATGAGGCCTAAGCCGCCGCATATCAAAATAGCCGTTGCCAACGCTTTCCGATGACGTTCGAAAACCGTTGGAGCTCGCTCCCAATTGTAACGCATACGCTATCTCCCCAAGACCCACGGAATCTTTACCTTACTCTGGGGAAGGAACGCAACGGCCTAGCCGGCCAGTCTGCTTGCTGCTCACGCAGGATTGACGACTATTTCTGGGATGAGTTCGGTCGTTGGTGGCCGGCGGCGATCTTGCGAGCGGGTAAGATGCTGTCGGGGCGCAAAACCACAAGAGCCCATCGCCGGTCTTTACCGGACGGCCGATAGACAGGGCGGTATCGCCGCGCTATCTGCATTTCGAGGAATATGCATGGGCTGGGTGGTTAGTGATGGAAGTTGCCTTTGAAACGGTTCTACGGCTGGCTGACGACGCCTCCGTCCAGCACGTCGGCGATGGAGCCGTTGTGCTGCTGGCGCGCAGCGGACAGCTTTTTACCTGCAACGGCACGACCGAGGCCTTTCTCGACAAGGTGGATGGCGCGCGCAGCCTCGACCAGATCGTCGGCCTGCTCTGCGCCGAGTTCGAGGTCGACAAGGACACGCTCGACGAGGACATGGCGGCATTGGCCAATGATCTGCTGTCGCAAGGTATTCTCGCCGCTCCGGGCGCATGATGGCTGACGGACCGCTTATGCGTGCCCTGTTTCGCTGCCATGTCTGGGCAAGCGCGCGATTGATGCCGCTGCTGGTCGCCAATCGCAGTTTCGAGGCCGTGCTCAAATGGGCGCCGCTCAGTTCGCCGACCCCTTATCGGGGGTTGCCGTCGTCCTACATCATTTCAGCGGTGAACCGCGCCGTCAGGCATCCATGGCTGATGCGCGACCGCAGATGCCTGCGGGAGGGCCTGCTCGCCCATCGGTTTCTTCGTTTTGCCGGCTTCGATCCGGAACTGCGCTTTGGCGTCGATCCGAAGTCGATGCAGGCGCCGCGCATGAGCGCTCATTGCTGGGTTTGCCTCGACGGCAGGCCGGTGGTCAGCGACAGCCTTCCGGGAATGGTCGAAATCTATCGCCACCACGCCCATTCTCGAAAGGCGCGCGCAGCTTGACCACGACATCGGCTCAGGTCTGTTACGCTCTCAATGGCCAGGTCATCGGCATATCGGCCGAGCGCACTGATCTTTGGCAGGACTTTGACAGGATGCTCGGCAGCCTGCGCGTGGCCTCCATCGCTGAACCCAGCTTTCATGTCGGCATTGCCGGGATGGCGCTTGCGCCGGAAACGCCTCGCGGTTCTCTCGTCTTCGACGGCGAGGTTCCGGAGGATGGACGGTGCCGGATGTTCCAGGACGGCGAGATCATCCATCTTGTCTTCGCCAGCCAAATACTTTCGATCCATGGGGCCGAGGGCAGGGCTGAAATCCGCATCCGTGCGGAGAACCAGATCAACTGGACAGTCTGGATGCTGGTGCTCGACGCGGCACTGGATGCAGGTGGCCAGCACATGCTTCATACCGCCGGGCTGACGCTGCCGGACCGGGACGCGATTGTCCTAATCCATGCCCCGAGCGGCACGGGCAAGACCACGACGTCCCTGGCGCTTGCCTCGCAAGGCTTCGGCATCTGCTCGGACGATGCGATGATTGTGACCGCGGCATCGGCGGACACGGCCGCCTGGGGCTTGCCGCGCCAGGTGAAGGTTCACCGGAAGACCGCGGAGATGCTTCCGTTCGTTTCGCCGTGCCTGGGTCCCTCATGGGACCGCAATGGCGAGCAGGCCATTTCGCTGGATTGCCTGCGCGACATCGTGCGGGTCGAGGATTCAAGCGTCAGGCCGGTGCTCGCGGTTCTGCACCTCGCGCGATCGGTGGACGGCCAGACCCGGCTTGCGACCATGGCCAGGACCGATGCGATGGTGGCGCTGGCGGCTGACAATGTCAGGACCGGCATGACCGGCCTTTTGCCGCTGCAAAAACGCCGGCTGTCGACGATTGCCAGGCTGGTGACCGCGGTGCCAACCTATACGTTGGAAGTCGGCTCAAGGCCCGCCGATTCGGCAGCACTGATCAGCGCTGCCCTGATGGGGCAGGGCTAGAGCATGATACCGGAAAGTGGAATGATTCCATCGGGATGGAAAAGGCTCTAGCGTAATTCCAGGAAAAGGGTGAAGCGGTTTCCGTCCGGAATTACGCAAATGAGAAGAGCTCTAGGTCCGGCGGCCTTGTTCAGGCAAAGCGTGGCCTGGGTTTGGCAAGCCGCTGGATCCAGCGGAAGGCGTCACGGCGCAGGCGCGAGCGTAGCTTGTCCCGGGAATTGACGTTCAGCAGCGTATTCCTGGTGATCAGCCGCCGGGCCAGCCGGATGCCGAGATCGGGCCTGATGCGGCCCGCGAGTTCAAGCGCCCGTCTTTCGTCGAACAGCCTGCCGGTCACGTTGAGCACGGTCGCCAGTTCGAGCTCGATGCCGGTCATCCGTGCGGCATCGAGAAGGCGCGCTTCGCAGTCCGGGGACTGCAGCGCGCGCACGCCTTGCAGCACGTCAACACAAAGCTGCAGCCGGTGGAATTTGTGTCCGCCGGCGGCATGGACGATGGCGATCGTCAGCAGCGCTGCCGGCGTGTCGATGACCTCGCCGTCGATGGCACGCAATTCACGGTACCCCAGCGACAGGCGCCGCCGCATGCCGGAGTCATGCACGAGGTCGCCATGCAATTCGACCAGCAGGCTCGAATTCTCCTTTTCGAGCCATTTGAATTCCTGCAGCCCGTAGGATTGGGCCTCGTCACCGGCGAGTTCGAAGCCGCATGCCGCGATGACCCGGTTGGCTTCGGACAAACGGCCCGGCTCGACAAGGATGTCGATGTCGGTGAACGGTCTGTCGGAAACGTTGCGGTACAGCTTTCGCGCAAAGACCGGTCCCTTGACGATCCGCGCCGGGATGCCGTCGGCGGCAAGCGCCTTCATGATGCGGTCGCCATGATAGTGCAGCAGCATTGATTGACCGGTCACGATCGTCGCCTTCTGGCGCAGGTCGGACAGCGTTGCTCGCAGCGCCGCATCCTTCGGCAAGGTCTCGCCACCGATCTCCCCAAGCTTGCGCAGCATGATCGGAAGGGTGCCGTGGAACTCTGCATTGGCCAGCAAGGCCATCATTGTATCCGCGGACTCACGAAGGTCGCCAATCATCGACGCCTCCGGATCGGCGTAGCGCAGCAAGAGCTTTTTGTCGGTCGGAGAAAGAGGAGGCAGCATTATCCGGGCAATTTCATCAATCAGGCGGCATGTTCAGGAAGATGGTTGCAGAAATGCGGAGGCGAAGCCAGAGCCGCCTTGCGAGTAAGCGGCGTATATGTTGATTCGCACCGATTGTTGTTGAGCAAAGGGAATTGCATGAGCAAGAAAGCCTATCAGGCGCCGGTGCTGCGCAAGGCAGGGAAATTGTCCGGCGTCACGGCCGCTTCCAATCCGTCCCTTCCGGCAGGTTGACCACTGCAACCGGTGAGCCCGGCGCCTGATATTTCCGAGCCAGTCCAGTTCACGCCATTTGACGATATCCGGAGCTACATGCCCCAACGCAATGCCGGGGCATGGACGGGTGCATCCCACAAGCCGGTCGTCTCCGCGTCGAGCATGGTCAGCGTGATGGAGCAGCCGGCCATATCGAGCGACGTGACATAGCCGCCGACCAGCGATCGGATCACTGTCACGCCGTGCTTCTCGAAAATCCGGCGCGCACTGTTGTACATCAGATAGAGTTCCATCAACGGCGTGCCGCCGAAGCCGTTGACGAACAGGAGTGCCGAGCCCTTGGCCTTGTCGCCGAGGTCGCCCAGGATCGCGGCGCAGATCTCCTCGGCGATCGCATCTGCGCTCTTCAACAGGTCGCGCCGGCGACCCGGCTCTCCATGGATGCCGACGCCGAATTCCATCTCGCCGTCACCAATGTTGAAGGTCGGTCTGCCCGCGGCCGGCACCGTGCCGCTGGTCAATGCCACGCCCATCGACCGCGTCGCGCCGTTGACGCGGTCGCCAAGCGCCTTCAACTGTGCCAACGCCATGCCTTGCTCGGCCGCCGCGCCGACAATCTTTTCGACCACGAGCGTGCCGGCGACGCCGCGCCGGCCGGTCGTGTAGGACGAATTCTCGACGGCGACATCGTCATTGGTCACCACCTGCAACACGCCCTCCGACATTTCGGCGGCCATGTCGAAGTTCATCACGTCGCCCTCATAGTTCTTGACGATGAACAGGCAACCGGCGCCGGTCTCGACGGCCTGCGCCGCCGCCAGCATCTGGTCCGGGGTTGGCGAGGTGAACACCTGGCCGGGGCAGGCGGCGTCCAGCATGCCGTGGCCGATAAAGCCGCCATGCAACGGCTCATGGCCGGAGCCGCCGCCGGAAATCAGTGCAACCTTGCCCGGCCGCAAGGTCTTGCGGCGAATGAATTTATGCTCGTCGCCAAGCACAAGAATATCGGCATGGGCCGCGACGAAGCCATCAAGGCTTTCGGTCAGGGCGGTCTCGACCGAGTTCAGAAATTTCTTCATGGTGTCCTCCCAAACAACCCGGCGAGAAATGATCAGCCGCCACTCTTGCCGGTGATGCTGGTGATCTTCTGGATGAAATCGTTGACCGCACGATCGAGAGCCGCATTCTGCTTGTCGTCGCCGAAATCGGGCACGATGAGCGAAACATGCCGGGTCTTGCGCATGCCGGCGGCCACCGAGATCTTGCCGGGATGCGCCTGGTGGTAGGCGGCCAGGAACTGGTCGCGCTCGGCCGGGCTGAAATGGCAGACGGAAAAAATAGCCGGCAAATGTTTTGATGGAATCGGGATCGAATAGGCGGGACTGGAAATCTGCGTCACGAAACTGCGGTGCTTGCCAAGCGCGTCGGCCAAGCGCTGGCGCATGCCGGACGGCCGCTGGTCGATGACCTGCGACAGGATTGACTTGTAGGCGCGGATCGCCTCTTCGGAACCGGGTTCAGGCGTCTTGTCGACCATGTTAGCCATGCCTAGACCGATACGTCCGCGATGGCCGCCTTGGCCAAGGCGAGCTGAGCTGGCGCGACGGACAGGTCGCGCAGGCCTGCTTCCAGCAACGAAGGGATCTCGGCGGGATCGCCGCCGGCGTCGCCGCACAGGCTGACGGGAATCGTGTGTTCCCGCCCGAAGGCGACGACCGAGCGGATCAGCCGCAGCACGGCCGGATGGCGGACCGAGTTGAGATGCGCGACAGCGGCATTGTCGCGCGCCGCCGCCATCACATATTGCGTCAGGTCGTTGGAGCCGATCGAGAAGAAGGCGACGCTGGCGAACGCCTCCGGCGCGATGGCGACCGAAGGCACCTCGACCATGATGCCGAGCGGTGGCATCCGCTGCGCGACGCCGCGAGCGGCAAGGGCCGACTGTTCGTCAGCGAACAAGGCGGCTGCGCGTACATATTCATCGGCCGTGGCGATCATCGGAAACATGACCTTCAGATTGCCGTGTACGGCGGCGCGCAGCAATGCCCTGATCTGAATACGGAATATGTCGACACGGGCCAGCGACAGCCTGATCCCGCGCAGGCCGAGGAACGGATTGCCTTCTTCCACCGTAAAGCCGGGCACTGGCTTGTCACCGCCGGCATCGACGGTGCGGATCGTCACCGGCTTGTCGCCGGCCCATTCGAGCACCTTGCGATAATGGCGATACTGCGTCTCTTCGTCAGGCAATGACTTGCCGAACAGGAATTCGGTGCGCATCAGCCCAACGCCGTCGCAAGTCGCGATGTCGATGCCGTCGACATCGGACGGATCGGCGATGTTGACCTGCACGCGCACCGGCGTGCCGGCTTTGGTGAGCGCCGGCCGCGCCAGGAACGTCACGGCCCGGTCGCGCCGCGTCGCGAACAAAAGGGCCGACTGGCGAAAGGCATGGATCTCGGTCCTTGAGGGCGAAAGCACGATGCCGCCATGCTCGGCGTCGAGCAGCACCGTGTCGGCCGGACTTGTTGCCGTCGCGCGAGGGTCAATCGCCCCAAGTCCGACCAGCATGGGCACCCCGCGCGAGCGCGCCAGCATCGCGACATGGCTTGCGGTGCTGCCGGCTCGCAGTGCGATGCCGCCGCCCTTGCTCCAGTCGGTTTCGAGAAAGCGTGTCGGGGCGATGTCGTCGCCATACAGGATGGCGCCCGCTGGCGCGCCAAACTCCGCCTCATCGTCGGTCAGCTCCCGCAGCACCTGGTCCCTGATATCGCGCAGGTCCCCGGCGCGCGCGCGGAAATAGTCCTCGTCGGAGGCTTCGTATCCCCCAATCTCGGCATCGAGTGCGTCCCGCCATGCCGCATCGGCGCCTCGTCCGGCATCGATCGATGTCAAAGCCGGTCCGCTCAGCGCGTCGTCCTCCAGCATGGCAATGTGGAATTCGAGTATGCCGGCGGCTTCGCCATCGGCGGTCTCGACCATTGCCGCAAGCCGGCTCACCGCCATGCCAATCGCGGCCTTCAGCGACGCCTTCTCCTCGTCAGGAGTCGTTTTCCGTTTATAGGTGGCTGGCGGCCGGTCGAGTTGGAACAATGGTCCCTCGGCATAGCCAGCCGATGCCGGAACACCCTCAATCCACATGGCCCGAATTCCCCGCGGGCTGGGAATGGCGCGCGCCAGCGTCAAGCCGACCGGACATGACCGGCTTCCTCGTCGAAATCGCGTCGTACCAGTTCGACAAGCGCGCGGACGGCATCATTGGCGTCGCCGCCCTTGGCCCTGATATGCAGCAGCGTGCCCTTCGGCGCCTTGGCCGCCATCACCTTGACGATGCTCTTGGCGTCGAACCAGGGGCCGTTGGCGGCGAGCGCTATCTCCACCTCGGCGGCAAAGTTCTTGGCCAGCTTGGTGAACTTCACCGAAGGACGCGCATGCAGACCCACATCGTGGGTGATCAGGACGGTCGCTTCGGCGGCTGCGGACATTTTCAGAATTCCCGTTTACTCACGACGGCGACAATTCATGCGCTGTCGCAACCACTTCCTTGAGCGAGGCGCCGCCGGACGCCTCGGTCGCCGCCATCACCGCGCCTTCGACGATCGGCGCGTTGCAGACGATGATCTTCTGCGCACGCGGCTCGCCGATCATTTCCACGGCCATCTCGCTGTTGGTCTCGGCGCCGCCGAGATCGACGAGAACCGCGACACCAGCCTCTGACCACGCGTTCTCGATGGCCGCCATGATGGCCTCGACACTGGTGCCGAGCCCGCCATGGCCGTTTCCGCCGCACCATGCAAGCGGCACTTCGTCGCCCACCATCTGGCGTACCATGTCGGCCGTGCCTTCCGCGACCAGCGGTGAATGCGACACGATCACGATCCCGACATTGCTCATGCACTTTCCCCAATGGTCTCGACGATTGCCCGGACCAGCAACGCCGTCGAGCGCGCGCCCGCATCCATATGCCCGATCGAACGGTCGCCGAGGAACGAGGCGCGGCCGCGCAGGGCCTTCATTGGAATGGTTGCCCGGGCAGCGGCGTCGGCGACGTCAGCGATTTCCATTGCTGTCTTTCCCTGCGCCAGCGCGTCATGCACCGGTTTCAGGACATCGAGCATTGTCTTCTGTCCAACCTGCGACTTGCCCCGTGCCGCCACCGCTTCGATCGCCTTGCCAAAGGCTGCCGTAAGGCCGGCGCGATCAGGCTCGGCCGAAATCTCCTTGCCGAGCGCCATGAACAAGGTACCGAACAGTGGGCCGGAAGCGCCGCCGACCGTCATCACCAGCTTGGTTCCAATTGCCTGCAGGGCGTCCGGCAAGGGCTTGGCCGAAAACACCTCGGCCTCGCTGCGCACGGCCTCGAAGCCGCGCTTCATGTTCAGCCCATGGTCGCCGTCGCCGATCGCCTGGTCGAGCGCCGTCAACTCATCCGCGTGAGTGGCAATCATGTCGGCGCTGGCCGCGATCAGCCTGGCAAGGTTCAGCGCCGCCATGTCCAAATTCCCGGTTTCCGTCCTGCCGGCAGTATCGAAAGAACTGTCGTTCGACAACTGAAGCATGCGTCAGGCCGCGGTATGTAGCGCGGCGGCGGCCGCGAAGACCTCGGCCACCGCGTGGGCGCCGGGATCGATCACCCCCCGCAGCTTGCCGCCGACATAGGCGGCTCGCCCGGCCTTGGCCTTCTCCATCGCGGCGGTGGCCTCGGCGCCGCGTCGGGCGGCGGCGGCCGCCTCTTCCAGGCCATTGGCGTCGAGCGCTTTGAGGGCAGGTTCCAGAGCATCGACCATGGTGCGATCGCCTGGTTTGGCGCCGCCGTAGAAGGTCATCCGTTCAAGGCCGGCAAGCAGTGCCTTAGCCATGCCGGCGCCGTCGTCGAGAGCCTGTGCCGCCGCCGTGAAGAAGATCGACAGCAGCACCCCGCTCGAGCCACCCATGGATGCGCTCAATATGTCGCCCACCGCGCCAAGCGTCGCGGCAGGGCTGGCCAGCGGCAGCGCGTCAAGCCGCTCGAGGATGCTGCGTGCGCCGGTCGCCACGGTCGAGCCGGTGTCGCCATCACCCGCCCTGGCGTCGAGCCCGTTCAATGCCGCTTCGAGTGAAATCAGCCTTTCGCAGACCGTGACGATCATGCGCCTGGTGCCTGCATCCTGGCTGGCCTTGTGGTTTGTGCCCTGTCCGGCGGCTTTCGCCATAGGAACGATAGCGGGGGGCACGACCGGCATTATCGGCAACCAGGCATGGGGGCCGACCGGCGCCAGAAGGGCTGCTTCACGTGCGGCATCGAGCCTGATCAGCGACAGCGAGAAGCCGTTCATGTTGAGCGCCGTCATCAGCGGGCCGGGGCCGATCGTCAGCTTGACCATCTTGGCCAGCGGCGAGGCTAGCACCGCATTGGCGATGACAGACATCTCGAGCGGCGGTACCGAGCCGAGATTGTTGATCAGCAAGGCGTGGCTGGCCGCGGGATCGATCCTTGCCGCCAGGCGCTCCGCCATGATGGTCACAAGCCTGTCAGCACTTTGCACCGCGATGCGTTCGACGCCCGGCTCGCCATGAATGCCAAGGCCGAGTTCGCCATCGTCTTCGCCAAACCTGTCCTCGTGAGGCTGGCCAGGTATGGAGCAGGACGACAGCGACATGCCGAGCGAGACAATATCCTTCGCCGCCGCGCGTGCCGCCGCAGTGATACCGGCCAGATCGTGGCCGGCCTCCGACAGATGTCCGGCGATCTTGTGCACGAAAAGGGTGCCCGCAACGCCGCGCGGCTGGGCAATGTCGGGGAGCGCGATGTCGTCGGCGACGATCACCATCTCGACACGAAAGCCTTCCGCGCGCGCTTTCTCGGCGGCCAGGCCGAAATTCAGGCGGTCACCGGTGTAGTTCTTGACGATCAGCAGGCAACCGGCTGGACCGGTGACCGCGCGGATGGCCGCCAGCACGGCTTCGACGCTCGGCGAGGCAAAGATCTCGCCCGAGACCGCCGCCGTCAGCATGCCCTTGCCGACGAAGCCGGCATGCGAAGGCTCGTGCCCGGCGCCACCGCCTGATACGACGCTGACCCTTGTCCTGTCCCAATCGGTGCGCAGCACCACCTTGATCTCGGGATAGCCATCGAGGCGCGCGAGATCGCCAGCGCCGATGGTCCGCAGCAGACCGTCCAACGCCTCGGTGACGATCGTTTCCCGGCGGTTGAAAAAGTGCTTCATCGAATTCGTCCAGTTCCATTGGTCAGTCAAAAGCAGGCGCTGAACCCTTGGCGGCAAATCACCGAAAACGGTTCACATCAGCCCCATTCACATCAGTCGTTGTCCGTCGGCGCCGAAATAGAGCGGCGACCGGTAGCGGATCTCCACTTTGTCGCCTTGCGCCAGATCGGTGTCGGGATCGGTCAGCGTCACCAGCTTCTTTTGGCCCACCGTCACATGCAGGTGGTTCTGGTCGCCCAGATGCTCGACCCAGTCGACGACGCCATCGGCATGGCCATTCGTGGCCTTCTCGATCGCCAGATGTTCGGTGCGCGCGCCGATCGTCTTGGTGCCGGCTGGCGCGCCGCCATCGGGCAACAAACCGGTCGGCAGAAGATTGATCGCGGGCTGTCCGAGCCTTGCCGCGACATGCAGGTTGGCCGGCTCGGAATAGATCGTTCGCGGCGAGCCGATCTGCACCAGCACACCATCGGCGAGGATGCCGATGCGGTCGGCCATGGTCATCGCCTCGATCTGGTCATGCGTGACATAGAGCATGGTGGCGCCAAGCTCGGTCTGGATGCGCTTCAGTTCGAGCCTCAGATCCGCCCGCAGCTTGGCATCGAGCGACGACAGTGGTTCGTCCATCAGGTAGATCGAAGGCTTGCGCACCAGCGCGCGGCCGATGGCAACGCGCTGCATTTCGCCGCCCGACAGTTTTGTCGAGCGGTTGGCGAGCTTGTGATGGATGCGCACCATGGCAGCCACTTCCTCGACCCGGCGCCGGATCTGGTCTTCAGGAACCCGTCGTGCGGGCGAACGCAGCGGGAAGGCGAGGTTGTCGAACACCGACAGGTGCGGGTAGAGCGAGTATTGCTGGAACACAAAGGCCGTGTCGCGCTCGGCCGGCGATAGTGTCGTCGCGTTGTGGCCACCGATTTCGATCGTTCCGCTATCTGGCCGTTCAAGCCCGGCGATCAGCCGCAGCGTCGTCGTCTTGCCGGCGCCGGTGGGCCCGAGCAGCACGACGAACTCGCCATCGGCGATATGCAGGTCGAGACCGTCGACGGCGACATGCTCGCCAAAGCTCTTGGTCACGTTCTTGATATGCACGTCAGCCATGCTGCGCTCTCCCCTGAGAGGCGGTGTCGTGGACGGCGGTTCTCACCGCGCGGCCGGAGCCCTTGTCGAACAGAGACAGCCTCGCGCTGTTCAAGGTCAGGCCGACATGATCGCCGGCATTGAGCCGGATTTCCGCCGGGACACGCGCCTTGATGATGCCGTCAGCCGTCTCCACCGCGACGATCTGCGTGGTGCCGAGATATTCGGTGCCGTAGACGGCGCCGCGCAGTCCGGAAGTGTCATCGAAACGGATGTGTTCGGGGCGGATACCAAGCGCCATGTCGGTGGGCGCGATGTCCTCGCGCACCTCGGGCACCGTAACTGTCGCGCCCTGCACGACGATCTCCCTAGCGCCCTTGGCGAGCCCGCCGCCGAACCCGAGGAAGTTCATCGGCGGCGAGCCGATGAAGTCGGCGACGAACATGGTCGCTGGACGGTCGTAGATCTCACGCGGCGTGCCGAACTGTTCGATGACGCCGTGGTTCATGACCGCGATCTTGTCGGCCATCGACATAGCTTCCATCTGGTCGTGCGTGACATAGACGGTCGTGGCGCGAATGCGGTTGTGCAGCTCGCGCAACTCGTGGACCATCAGATCGCGGAATTCGGTATCGAGGGTTCCCAGCGGCTCGTCCATCAGGAAGCACTTTGGCCGCCGCACGATGGCGCGGCCGAGTGCCACGCGCTGGCGGTCGCCGCCGGCCAGGCCGGAGACGGATTTGTCGAGCAGATGGTCGATGCGCAGCAGCTTCGCCGTCTCCTCGACACGTGTCCGGATTTCGGCCGATGGCATGCCCTGCGCCAGCAGCGGGAAGCCGATGTTCTTGCGCACATTCATATGCGGATAGAGCGCGAACAGCTGGAAGACGAAGGCGATATCGCGCTCGCGTGCCCGCAGCATGGTGACATCGTCGCCGCCAAGCAGGATGTGGCCACCGGTGGGCAATTCCAGCCCGGCGATCATGCGCAGGGTCGTTGTCTTGCCGCAGCCCGACGGTCCGAGCATGACGAAGAACTCGCCGTCCTCGACGACGAAGTTGGAATCCTGCACGGCGACGAAATCGCCGAAGGCCTTTCTGAGGTGTTGGACGCGAATTTCAGCCATGACTATTCCGGGAACTTCGAGACGATGATGAACATCACGGTGCCGGCGAGCATGGTGATGAAGGAATAGGTGTAGAGAGACAGGGCGAAAGGCTGAAACAGCATCAGGAAGCCGATCGCGATCAGCGCCGTGGCGATGTTTTCCATCAGGCCGCGTCGGGCCCAGCGAGGCCAGCGCGACTTGCGTTTGACGGGCTTGGCCATGCTCATTTGCGCACCGCGCCGAAGGTGATGCCGCGCAGCAATTGCTTGCGAAGCAGGATGGTGAAAACCAGGATCGGCACCAGGAAGATCGTCGTTCCTGCCGCGACGGCGGGCCAGTCCTGGCCGCCTTCGCCGATGATGGTCGGGATGAAGGGCGGCGCGGTCTGCGCCGTGCCGGACGTGAGCAGCGAGGCGAACGCGTATTCGTTCCAGGCAAAGATCAGGCAGAAGATGGCGGTCGCGGCGATGCCGGTCGTCGCCTGCGGCAGCACCGTGCGCCAGAACGCCTGCAGGCGCGTATAGCCGTCGATCATCGCCGCTTCTTCATATTCGCGCGGGATCTCGTCGATGAAGCCTTTGAGCAGCCACACCGCCAGCGAGACGTTGACGGCCGTATAGAGCAGGATCATGCCAAGCGCGGTGTCCGACAGGCCAAGCTCGCGGTACATCAGGTAGATGGGGATGGCGACCGCGATCGGCGGCATCATGCGCGTCGACAGGATGAAGAACAGAAGGTCATCCGCCAGCGGCACCTTGAAGCGCGAGAAGCCGTAGGCCGACAGCGTGCCGAGGAAAACCGCGCAGAAGGTCGAGCCGAAGGCGATGATCAGCGAGTTGACGAAGCGCGGCAGGAAGTTGGACGGGCCGGCGATCACCATGTTGCGCTCGCGCGCGCTCTCGTCGCAGACGCCCGTCGCCGGGCCAAGCGAATTGATATACTCCGGCGTCTGCCGGGTCCGCGTTGTGAACAGGTTGCAGTATCCCTCGATGCTCGGTTGGAAGACGATCTTGGGCGGGTAGGCGATCGAATCCGGCGGTGTCTTGAAGCTGGTGGCGAAGATCCAAAGCAGCGGTACGATCGAGATCAGCGCATAGGCGACGATGATGGTGCCGGCGATGCGTTTCGACGTGGTGCTGGGGGCGACGACGGAATGGGCTGTGGTCAGGCTCATCTCTGCTTCACCTTGTTGAGCGCCTTGACGTAGATGTTGGCGAGGCCGAACACCGCGACGAACAGGATGATGGCGAAGGCCGAGGAATAGCCGGTGCGCCAGCTCTCGAAGGCCTGCCGCTTCAGCGTGATCGAGGCAACTTCGGTGGTCGAGCCTGGCCCGCCACCGGTGAGCAGGTTGACCATGTCGAACATCTTGAAGTTCTCGATGCCGCGAAACAGCACCGCCAGCATGATGAAGGGCAGCGCCATCGGCAGCGTGATCGACCAGAACTGCCGCCAGTTCGAGGCGCGGTCGACCTCGGCGGCTTCGTAGATGTATTCCGGGATCGAGCGCAGGCCGGCGAGGCAGATCAGCATCACGTAAGGGGTCCACATCCAGGTGTCGACGATGACGATCGCCCATGGCGCGAGTTGCACGCTGCCCAGCATCTCGAAGGAGGAAGGCGGCACGCCCGTGAAAAAGGCGACGACATAGTTGAAGAGGCCGGTCTGTGGTTGGTAGAGGAAGCGCCAGAAATTGCCGACCACGGCGGGCGACAGCATCATCGGCACCAGGATGATGGTCGTCCAGAAGGCGTGGCCGCGGAACTTCCGGTCGATCAGCCAGGCCAGCGTGAAGCCGATTAGCGTCTGCAGAAGGATGGTCCAAAAGACGAAATGCGCCGTCGTCTGCATGGCGATCCAGACGTCCTGGTCGCCGAGGATGCGCTGGTAGTTGGCGAAGCCGAGATTCTTCACGACCTCGTTGGACCGGTTGGCCCTATAGTTGGTGAACGACAGATAGATCGCCCAGAACAGCGGGAAGATGTTGATGGCGAGCAGCAGAAGGATCGTCGGCGAGATGAACAGCCACGCCAGGCCCTTGTCGCTGATGCCGCGGACCCTGCGCGCCAGCGGTTCCGGGGTCGCCCGGGCAACGCTGTCCGCCGTCCGATTGAGCATGGTCATTCCTGCTTCGGTCACGTGCTCGTCTCGATGATGGAATTTATCTGAACCGCGTCCCGTGCCAAGGCGGCACGGGACGCTCGGGCCGGGCTCGGGAGGAGCCTTACATCTTGCCGTCGTCCTGGAAGGTCGCGGTCCAGTCCTTGACCAGGCTGTCCAGTGCTTCCTGGGCGGTGCCCTGGTCGGCCACCACGTAGTCATGGACGCGCTTCTGCATCGCCTGCAGCAGCGTGGCGTAGCTCGGCTCGGCCCAGAAATCCTTCACCATCTGCATTGACGCGAGGAAGTCAGGAGCGAAGGGCGCGCTTTTCGGGAACGACGGGGCTTCCACCACTGCCTTCAGTGCCGAGTAGCCACCGATCTCCCACCACTTCTGCTGGACAGCCGGCTGGGCGAACCACTTGATGTACTTCAGCGCGGCATCCTTGTGGTCCGAATACGATACCACCGAAATGCCTTGGCCGCCGAGTTGGGTGAAGTGCCCTTCCGGGCCAGCGGGGTTGGGGAAGAACCCGATCTTGTCGCCACCGACGTTCGGGTCCTTGTACAGACCGGGGAAGAACGCGAACCAGTTCATCTGCATGGCCACCTGGCCCGACTTGAAGGCGTCAAGCCCCTCCGACATGTATGCATCGGTCATGCCCGGCGCCGTGCAGCACTTGTAGAGGTCCTTGTAGAATTCGAGGCCCTTCACAGCGCCCGGCGAATTGACGAACCCCTTCATGTCATATGGCTTCTTCGGATTCTCGTACTGGAAGCCATAGTCGTAGAGGACGTTTGTCACGCCCATGGTGATGCCTTCCGAGCCCCGCTCGGTAAAGATATAGGCGCCGTAGACCTTCTTGCCGTCAATATCGCGGCCCTGGAAGAACTTGGCGATGTCCTTGAGTTCGTCATAGGTCTTGGGCGGCGCCAGATCGCGTCCGTATTTCTTCTTGAACTCGGCTTGCAGCTCCGGCTTGGAGAACCAGTCCTTGCGATAGGTCCAGCCGACCGCGTCGGCCATCGCCGGCAATGCCCAGTAGTTCGGCGTGTTCTTCGGCCACTCCGAATAGCCCAGGACCGTCGCCGGCACGAAGTCGTCCATGCTGATCTTCTCCTTGTCGAAGAATTCGTTCAGCTTGACGTAGTGGCCGTTCTCGGCGGAGCCGCCGATCCACTGGCTGTCGCCGATGATCAGGTCGCACAGCTTGCCATGCGAATTCAGCTCGTTGAGGAAGCGATCGGCATAGTTGGTCCACGGCACGAATTCGAATTTCATGCCGATGCCGGTCTGCTTGGTGAAGTCCTTGGACAGTTCGACAAGCGCGTTGGCCGGGTCCCAGGCGGCCCAGCACAGCGTCAGGTCTTCAGCGTGCGCGACACTCGAGACGGCAGTCGACGCTGATATCGCCGAGGCCAGTCCCAACGCCAGTTTCAAGCTCGATTTCATGCCTTCCTCCCATTTGCGAAACGCGCCCGGATGACGGTTTCAAGAACCTGCAACCCCTCTCCTCAGGGGCCCAAACATGGCGGCGCGGCAGCGCTGCGGATGTTTAGTAATTTGTTTAGTGATGCAATTTTTACTAAACAACGCAAGCGAATTCGTTGCTGCGTCGCAGCATGGCGAAACGCGTAATTGAAATCGTTGCGAAATAGGGACCGGACGGACGGTCCGGCTAACGCTCAGCCAGCCTGGACGACAGTGCTCGGGTTCGGCATCACCGGCCGGAGAGGCGGGGCGGGCGGCAACAAGGCGCGTATGTCTGCGAAGGGAAATGTCGGTTCGAAGCGATAGGCCTCGGCCAGTGAACCGGCGACGCCATTGCATTGACCGGCGCGGAATTCATTCTGGATGCGCGCCCTGTCGACATATTGCTCCGGCGCCTGCGACCGATGCATCCGGATCGCCTCCGCCTTGATGGCGGCATGGGTGGAGATATCCACATAATGCGTTGGCGAAAACCCGGTACCGCCCATCGTGTCGGCGTGGACGACCGGAACCCTGAACGACGCCGCGATCCGCACGCCGTCCGACAGGGCGCGGTGATCGGCGTGATAGTCGTTCGGCGCATGCGTGATCACCAAGTCAGGTCCGATCTCGCCGACCAGCGCCTTGAGGGTCGCGATCATTTCGGCATCGGCCACCAGCGCACCATCCGGGAAATCGAGAAAGCGTGGTGTAGCACCCAGCAGGGCCGCCGCCCCGCATGCTTCCTCCCGGCGCGCCCTAGCAAGCGCGGCGGGATCGCCCTTGCCACCCCTGGCACCATCGGTGGCGACGGCAAAAGTCAGTTCTGCGCCTTGCGCCGCATAGGCGGCCATCGTACCGAACATGAAGATCTCGATGTCGTCCGGATGCGCACCGAGCGCCAATATTCTCAAGCCACTCTCTCCCCGGAAATGGAAAAACGTGACGAACGGAATCCTGCTCGCCCTGATCGCCTACGCAAGCTATTCGGGCAGCGATGCCGTTGTCAAAAGCCTGGGCGGACAGTTCACTGTCTTCGAGATCGGCTTTTTCTCGACCTTGTTTGCCGGGTGCTTTCTGTTTTTCAGCAGGCCTGCCGGTGAGCGGTGGCGTGATTTCTGGCGCACCAGGCGCCCCTGGGCGGTACAGGCGCGCGCCTGGGCCGGCATCGCCTCCGGCGTGCTCAGCGTCTACGCTTTCACCACCATTCCGCTGGCGGAGGTCTACGCACTGGTCTTCCTGGCGCCGCTCTGCGTCACCATCCTGTCAACGGTCGTCCTCAAGGAAAAGGTCGGGCCGTGGCGATGGCTGGCGGTGGTCGCTGGCTTTGCCGGCGTCATGCTGGTCGTGCGGCCGGGATTTCGGGAACTCAATCTCGGCCACCTTGCCGCGTTCGGCGTTGCCTTCCTCGCCGCCGCCAACATCATCCTGATGCGTTCGCTGGCACAGCAGGAAAAGCGCACGACCATGCTCGGCGTGCTGGTGGGCTACGGGCTGTTCTTCAACGGAGTGGGCGCCGCCGCAACTTCTTTCACCTTGCCGAATGCCATGCAGCTTTCCTGGCTGGCTCTGGCCGGCGCCTTCACCGCATGCGGTCAATTGCTGCAACTGCTGGCAGCCAAATACGCGCCCGCCAACCGCATCGCGCCGACGCATTATTCGCAGATCGTCTGGGCGGTGATCCTCGGCGCCTTGTTCTTCCAGGAATACCCGGATTGGCTGTCGCTGGTCGGGCTTGCCGTTGTTGGGGCTTCCGGCCTGCTGACCATGGTGCGGGAAGAGGCAAGGCTGGGCACGGTGCGCTGGAACCCGTTTTCACGCACCCGGCTCTGAATTGGCCCCGGTCTCACAAGTTGCATGGCCACCGCGACGGCTGATATGCGGTCGTGGCGGGCCTGCCGCGATTGGATGAGCGCATTCCTGGATCGATGACGACAAAACCCTTGCCGGAGCTTCCGGTATCCGCCGTCCTGCCGGCGCTGCGTGATGCGCTTGGCCAAGGCAACAGCGCCGTGCTGGTGGCGCCGCCGGGCGCCGGCAAGACCACGCTGGTGCCGCTGGCGCTGCTCGATGCGCCCTGGCTTGGCGCCGGCAAGATCGTGCTGCTCGAACCGCGCCGGCTCGCCGCCCGCGCCGCCGCCCGCCGCATGGCCGAACTGCTCGGCGAGGAGCCCGGCGCCACCGTCGGCTATGCCATGCGCATGGAAAACCGCACCTCGGCCAAGACCAGGATATTGGTCGTCACCGAAGGCGTCCTGGCGCGCATGATCCTCGATGATCCGGAATTGCCGGGCGTTTCGGCCGTGATCTTCGACGAATTCCATGAGCGCTCGCTCGACGGCGATTTCGGCCTCGCTCTGGCTGTCGACGTGCAGGGCGCGCTGCGTCCGGACCTGCGCTTGGTCGTGATGTCGGCGACGCTCGACGGCGCGCGTGTCGCGAAACTGCTGTCGGGAGCGCCGGTGATCGAGAGCGAAGGCCGCGCCTTCCCCGTCGACATTCGTTACGACGAGAGGCCTGCCGGCATTGCTGTCGAGGACGCCATGGCCAAGGCGATCCGCTCGGCCCTTGCCGACGAGAGCGGCAGCGTGCTCGCCTTCCTGCCTGGTCAGCGCGAGATCGAGCGCACCACTGAGCGGCTGGCCGGCAAGCTCGGCGGCGACACCGATATCGTGCCGCTCTACGGCATGCTCGACGGCAAGGCGCAGGACGCGGCGATCAAGCCGTCGCCATCCGGCCGCCGCAAGGTGGTGCTGGCGACATCGATCGCCGAGACGTCGATCACCATCGACGGGGTGCGCGTCATCGTTGATTCCGGCCTGTCGCGCTTGCCGCGCTACGAACCGGCCAGCGGCTTGACGCGGCTGGAGACAGTGCGCGTCAGCAAGGCCTCGGCCGACCAGCGGGCCGGCCGCGCCGGGCGAACGCAGCCGGGCGTCGCCATCCGGCTGTGGCGTGCCGAGCAGACCGCCGCACTTCCCGCCTTTACGCCGCCGGAAATCCTCGAAGCCGACCTGTCCGGCTTGATGCTCGATTGCGCGGCCTTCGGTGTCGCCGACCCGACCAGCCTTGCCTTCCTCGATCCGCCGCCGGTCCCGGCGCTGAATGAGGCGAGAGTATTGTTGCGCGCGCTGGACGCCATTGACGAGGCGGGGCGGCTGACGGAAGCGGGCGCTTCGATGCGCAAGTTGGCCTTGCCGGTTCGGCTGGCGCACATGGTCGCGGAGGCAGCCAGGAGCGGGCATGCCCATGAGGCGGCGATGCTTGCCGTGCTGTTGACCGAACGCGGCCTTGGCGGCGACGGCGCCGATCTCGAGCGGCGGCTGATGCGGTTCCGCTCGGAAAGATCGCCGCGCGCCACCGCCGCGCGGCAGCTTGCGGAGAGGCTGGCGAAACAGGCTGGCGGCGGCACGGACGGCGAGCCAGCATCCAGCGGCTCGCTGCTCATCCATGCATGGCCCGATCGCGTCGCCAAGGCGCGTGGCGAGCGCGGCCGTTTCGTGCTGGCCAATGGCTCCGGCGCCATGCTCGATGTCGCCGATCCGCTGGCGGGCGAGGCTTGGCTCGTCGTCGCCGACCTGCAGGGCAAGGCGCAGAATGCGCGTATCGCGGCGGCGGCGCCGATTGATGAGGCCGACATCCGCGCCGCGCTGGCCGACAGGATCGACACCCGCCGCGAAACCAGCTTCGATCGCGACAGGCGCGCGGTGCGCGTGCGCGAGACGGTGCGTCTTGGCGCCATTGTCATTTCCGAACGCATGCTGCCGCCGCCAACCGGCGCCGACGCCGACCGGGCGATCCTCGATGCCTTGCGTGAGCATGGGCTTTCGCTGCTGCCTTGGAGCAAGGAAGCCGAAACGCTTCGCCAGCGCCTGTCCTGGCTGCATCGCGGCCTTGGCGCGCCCTGGCCTGATGTGTCCGATGCGGCGCTCATGGAACGTCTCGACGACTGGCTGCCGCCGTTCCTTTCCGGCGCGTCGTCGCTCAATGCCATCGACGCGGGCGCGCTCTCGTCGGGGTTGATATCCCTGGTGCCGCACGACCTCCAGCGCCGGATAGAAGCCCTGGCACCCACCCATTTCGACGCGCCCTCCGGTAGCCGCGTTCCCATTCGCTATGATGGCGAATGGCCGGTCCTGGCGGTCCGGGTGCAGGAACTGTTTGGCCTCGATCGCCATCCCTCGATCGCCGGCGGATCCGTGCCGCTGACCCTCGAACTGCTGTCGCCGGCGCACCGCCCCATCCAGACGACGCGGGACCTCCCCGGCTTCTGGCGGGGATCCTGGGCGGATGTGCGCGCCGACATGCGTGGCCGCTATCCCAAGCATGTCTGGCCGGAAAATCCGCTGCTTGCCGCCGCCACCAGCCGCGCAAAGCCGCGCGGGACCTGAGCATGATCCCGAAAAGTGGAACCCGCTTTTCGGAAAAGATGACGCTCGAACAAGCAGATAGAGACCCATCCCGGTTCCTGTCGGCATGGAACAGGCTCTGGCGCTTGCGGCTCAGCGCCTGTAATCCTTGACCATGATCAATATCGCCAGAGCACCCGACTTCCAGCAAAGCCAGAGGCTGCGCCTCAACACGCTGATCAGGCTGCGCTGGCTTGCCATCGTCGGCCAGAGCATAACGGTTCTTGTCGTTGCCTATGGCCTGAAATTTCCGCTGCCGGTCAGCCTCTGCTTCGCGCTGATCGCCTGTTCGGCATGGATGAACCTGTTTCTCGCCTTTCGTTTTCCGGCCGCGCATCGGCTGACCCCGTTCGCTGCCTTCGGCATCCTGATCTTCGACAGCCTGCAGCTTGCCGGCCTGCTCTACATGACCGGCGGCCTCACCAATCCGTTTTCGCTGCTGATGACGGTGCCCGTGGTGATCTCGGCGACGTCGCTGCCATTGCGCCTGACAGCGAACCTCGGCGCGCTTGTGATGACGGCGGCGACCTTGCTGGTCTTCCTGCATTTGCCGTTGCCCTGGTATGAGGGGGCGCCGCTGGAGATGCCCTTCATCTATGTCGCCGGCATGTGGATGGCGGTGCTGTCCTCGATCGCCTTCACGGCGATGTACGCGTTCCGGGTGGCCGCGGAAGCGCGGCTTCTGGCCAATGCGCTGGCCGCCACCGAACTGGTGCTGCAGCGCGAGCAGCACCTCTCGGCACTGGACGGGCTGGCGGCCGCGGCCGCGCATGAGCTTGGCACGCCGCTCGCCACCATCACGCTTGTCGCCAAGGAGATGGAGAAAGCGCTCGGCAAGGATCCGAAATACGGCGAGGACGTGAAACTGCTTCGCTCGCAGAGCGAGCGCTGCCGTGAAATCCTCAAGCGCCTGACGAGCCTCTCGTCGGAGGGCGAGGCGCATCTGGCGCGATTGCCGCTGACGTCGCTGGTCGAGGAGGTCATCGCCCCGCATCGCGACTTCGGCATTTCGATCAAGCTTCGGCCGGGCGAGCGCACCGGGCCCGAGCCGGTCGGCCGGCGCAATCCGGGCGTCATCTACGGCCTCGGCAATCTGGTCGAGAATGCCGTCGACTTTGCCCGCAAAAGCGTCACGATAAGCTGGAACTGGGATGAGGCCGAGGTGACGTTCTCGATCATCGACGACGGGCCGGGCTTCCCGGCCGAGATCATCGACCGCATCGGCGAGCCCTACATGTCGACGCGCCAGGGCACCGAAGCCGGCGGCGGCCTGGGCCTCGGCCTTTTCATTGCCAAGACGCTGCTGGAGCGCTCGGGCGCGGCGCTCGATTTCCGCAACTCGAGCGGGCTCGGCGAGGGCGCCGTCGTGCAGATATCGTGGCCGCGCAGTGTCTTCCTCAATCCGGAATCGGCGTCGGCCAACATGTTTGACACTGCGTAAATTGGACAATGGCGCTGCGGAGCGATATCTGCGTAAAATTCGGGCAGCAGGAATGACAAGACGATGACAGGCGACGAAGCGATTGGTGCGATGGTTGAAGGCGAGGACACCTCGCTGTTGATCGTCGACGACGACAAGCCATTCCTCACACGCCTCGCCCGGGCCATGGAAACCAGGGGCTTCGTGGTCGAGACAGCCGAGAGCGTCGAGGAAGCGGTTGCCAAGGCGCGCGCCAACCCGCCGGCCTACGCGGTGGTCGACATGCGGCTCGGTGACGGCAATGGCCTCGACGTCGTCGCCGCCATTCGCGAAAAGCGCGAGGATGCCCGCACCGTGATCCTGACCGGCTATGGCAACATCGCCACGGCAGTGACGGCCGTGAAACTCGGCGCCGTCGACTATCTGTCGAAGCCGGCGGATGCCGACGACATTTTTGGCGCCCTGACCCGCACGAGCGGCGAGCGCGCCGCGCCGCCGGAAAATCCGATGTCGGCCGACCGCGTGCGTTGGGAACACATCCAGCGCGTCTACGAAATGTGCGACCGCAACGTGTCCGAGACCGCGCGCCGGCTCAACATGCACCGCCGCACGCTGCAGCGCATTCTCGCCAAGCGGGCGCCGCGCTGACGCTGTCGTCCGCGCACCATCCCAAACAGTGACGTCGGACCACACCGGCTTGATATGACGGAGGCGATATGCAGGACAGGAAGCCGCGCCCGGTCTCCATCTTCCGCGAGTTTCTCGATGGCGAGGCGGCTGGTGGCATCATCCTCATGGCGGCTGCCGCCCTTGCCCTGATCGTTGCCAATTCGCCGCTGGCGGAAACCTATTTCGCCGCCCTCCATGCCTATGCCGGTCCGCTCAGCGTGTCGCACTGGGTCAATGACGGGCTGATGGCCGTGTTCTTCCTCCTTGTCGGCCTGGAGATCAAGCGCGAGATGCTGGACGGCCAGCTTTCGACCTGGCCGCGCCGCGTCCTGCCCGGCATTGCCGCGGCCGGCGGCATGCTGGTTCCCGCACTCGTCTATGTCGCCATCAACCGCAACAACGCGGCCGCCTTGTCCGGCTGGGCTATCCCCACCGCCACCGACATTGCCTTCGCGCTCGGCGTGCTGTCGCTGCTCGGCAAGCGCGTGCCGGCATCGCTCAAGATCTTCCTCACCGCGCTTGCCATCATCGACGACCTCGGCGCCGTCATCATCATCGCCATATTCTACACGAGCGGCCTGTCGCTCGCCTATCTCGGCGCCGCGTTCGCGGTCATCGCCGTGCTGATCGTGCTGAACCGCATGCGCGTGGTGACGCTGCTTCCCTATATCGTGCTGGGCATCATCCTCTGGATCCTTGTGTTGAAGTCGGGCGTTCACGCCACGCTCGCCGGCGTGGCGCTTGCGCTGACCATACCGCTGAAGGTTTCCGCGGGCACCGGCCACGATCTAGACCATTCGCCGCTGCACCGGCTTGAGCATGGCCTGCACAAGATCGTGCCATTCGTCGTCATCCCCATCTTCGGCTTTGCCAATGCCGGCGTGTCGCTGGCCGGCCTGAGCGCGGCGGCCCTGGTCGAACCTCTGACGCTGGGCGTTGCCGCCGGCCTCGTCGTCGGCAAGCTGGTCGGCGTGTTCGGTTCCTCCGCGCTTGCCATCCGGCTCGGCTTCGCCGATCTGCCGGCCAATGCCGGCTGGTTGCATATGCTGGGCGTCTCGCTGCTTTGCGGCATCGGCTTCACGATGAGCCTGTTCATTGGCCTGCTGGCCTTCGCCAGCGACGTGGCGCTGCAGGACGCGGTCAAGGTCGGCATCCTGGCCGGTTCTTTCGTTGCCGCGCTCCTGGGTGCCGCCGTGCTGCTGATGGCGCCGGCGGCGGGTGGGATGGAGGAGGGCGGGGAGTAGAATTGGTCAGAGGTTTGGAGGCAGGCGCGCATTTCGGCGACGTTCGCGCCGCCCCTCATCTGCCTGCCGGCACCTTCTCCCCGTAAACGGGGAGAAGGGGGCTGACCGCAACGCTAGCGCCCTTTTGCAACGTATGCGATTGGCGAAATCGGTGATGAGAGCGTCCTTCTCCCCGTCACTATACGGGGAGAAGATGCCGGCAGGCAGATGAGGGGCGGCACTGACATTGGAAAGCTGCCCGATCGCCGCTCTGACATTTCGCAGCCCTACTCGCTCTCACCCTCCAGCGCCGGCACCGAGACACCGGCCAGTTCCGCCGCCAGCAATCGCGCCGCACCCGCTCTTGCGATCCTCAGCATCAGCGCCTTGCGCGTTGCCGCCGCCATGCGGTGCTCCGGCGCGTCACGCAGGATCTCGGCGCCGTAGCCGTCGGAAAGGATGAAGCCACATTCCTCGGGAAATATCTCCGCGGGCACGCCGGGGTGGGTGGCGAAGAAGAAGCGGTCGGAGTGCAGCCGGTAATCCGGCCATTTGCGGTCGACCCTGAAATCCTCGATCGACGATTTGATCTCGATGATCCAGATGTCGCCCTGGCGGGTCAGCGCGACGAGGTCGGCGCGCCGGCCGGTCGCCAGCGACAATTCCGGCAGCACATGCGCGCCCATGGCCATCAACAGCCGCTGCACGCCACGCCGCACCAGCATGGCGCGTTCGGACTGGCGACCGTCGATCAGTGGGTTGAGGAGAATCGGCGAGATGATTGGCATGGTCGGCACCATGCCAGATTCTGTTCACGGTTTGAACCTGCTTTGTCGTGGCGATTATCTGGTTGACAAACCCAAACCGAAGAGATAGAAAGATTCCAACAACTTAGGAACTTTCGCCATGTCCGTTCTGTCCCGCCCCGAGTTCCACGACGAAGCGAAGGCTTTCGAGCACGTCGAGGGCATTCTGTGGCCGAATGGTCCGGTCTGCGCCAAGTGCGGCTCTGTTGACCGCCACTATTCCTTGAAGGGCGTTCGCACCAAGCCCTCTAAGAAGAACCCCCACGGCGTCGAGCGTCATGGCCTGTACAAGTGCAGCGCTTGCCGCTCGCAGTTCACGGTTCGCATGGGATCTATTTTCGAGGAAAGCCACTTGCCGCTGACCAAGTGGCTTCAGGCTATCCACCTCATGTGCGCCTCTAAGAAGGGCATTAGCGCCCACCAGATGCACCGCATACTCGAATGCACCTATGAGGCCGCATGGTTCCTCTGCCACCGCATTCGCCTCGCAATGGCGTCTGGCGAACTGGCTCTCATGGGCGGCAGCGGCAAGACCGTCGAAGTTGACGAAACCTATATTGGTCGCCTCAAGGACACTCCGGTTAAGTCTGGCGGTGGCGCGCACAAGAACACCGTGGTCACGCTTGTTGAACGTGGTGGTCGCGCTCGTTCCTTCCACGTCGATACCGCCCGCATTGGCACCGTCATGCCAATCGTCCGCGCCAACATCGCCAAGGAAGGCGCATTGATGACTGACGAGGCTGGCATGTTACGCCGCGTTGGCCAGGAATTCGCCTTCCACGATGTCGTCACGCATTCGACGGACGAATATGTCCGCTACGAAGGCGAAAAGACCGTCCACACGAATACCGTGGAAGGCTTCTATTCGATCTTCAAGCGCGGCATGAAGGGCGTTTACCAGCATTGCGGCGAACACCATTTGCACCGTTACCTCGCTGAATTCGACTTTCGCTATTCGAACCGCATCGCACTCGGCGTTGATGACGGCACCCGCGCTTTCATCGCCTTGAAGGGCGCTGCCGGCAAACGCCTGCGGTATCAAAGACCTGCTTGACGAGAGGCGGACGCACTTCCGAAAGCCGGCGCAGCTAGAGTTGCGCCTCTGGCGCTATCGACAACCCTCCGGCCCCAGCGAACAGATCAAAGGGATTCACAAGCGAAAGCGGCGGTGATATGTTCACCGCCGCTTCCAGTTTCGACTTGGTGGCCCACTTCGAGGCTTCGTGACCCTGCCGGTTGCGAAGCCTCTTCGTTTATCCCGCGCCGTGTCCGTGGACCGTGACACCAGCTAGGGGACTCTTCTGATTCGCATCTCTCACCGCCTTTCTGGAGGTGATAATACTCGCGCCGCTTGCGCAGTCAATTCCTATCATGATACATAACCAATAAGAAAACACCTTCTTATTGGAGACGTATCATGAGCGATGCCCCAGAAACGGTTGCAGCCCAAAAGGCGAAGCGGGAACGTAGCCCCTCTTTCCCATTCATACCGCTTCAGCAGGCGATCAAGCGACTGATGGAATTCGAGGCTACGTTTGGGCGGCACCCCACACCAGCGAAGCATACCGGAAGCGCATGGGCTATGAAGGGCTGGACTAGCCAAGCGCAACAGACATTGGCGGCGTTGAAGGCTTTCGGCTTGGTTGAGTATGCCGGTTCGGCCAGCGATCTGACAGCTTCGATTTCCGAAGAGGGGCGGACTTATCTTCGGGCACAGCAGGACAGCATTAAGGCTGAGGTGCTGAAGCGAGCAGCGCTGAAGCCAAGGGTCATTGCCAAGTACTTTTCCGAATGGGGTCCGGATCGCCCATTGGACGCAATCTGTTTGGACCGTCTTGTTTTGAAAGATGGGTTTACGGATGCGGCGGCCAAACTGTTTTTGAACGTCTATGACAGCACTATTGCCTATGCAGGACTCGGCGATTCTGATAAAAACTTCACTGAAGGCGGAGCCGAAATCGCCTCTGAGGATGATACCGTTGTGGAACCTCCGGTTAAGGAACCGGCTGCCATGACAGAGGTTGAGCCCACGCGCGATTCTCGACCGCTCGTAAAGCAGCGGAGTATTCAGATGACGGAAAATGAGCGTGAGCTAACCACGGGACTGCTATCCAAGGGCGGGGCAAGTTTCCGCTTGATTGTCAGCGGTCGCATCGGTGAAAAGGAAATCGAGCGGCTGATTAAGAAGCTCGAACTCGACAAGGAGATCCTTGCCGATCCTGATGACGAAGAAGGGGATGGTGTGTTTGGGTAAAACGCCAGAGAAACCGCCACAGCCGCAGATCGACAAGTTTAGAGAAGCCGCGCGCGAACTGAAAACCGATCAGTCCGACGCCGCCTTTGAGTCCGTGGTGAACAAGGTCGCCCACGCGCCGAAACTCACGCAAGAGCAGATAAAGGAACTGGTGCGCCGGAAGCGCGAGAAGTGACCACGCACTCGTTCTGGAAAATCAGGTGAATGGTTCGATGAACACTTCGAGCGCATCAATCAAATCGTGTTCTTGCGCGCGATGCTCAACCACTTCAATCAGCAGCGAAGCTAGGTAATCCCAGTCCTCGGTAAGATGGTAGCCGTTTGCCTTTAGGAAAACGTCCGCAGCGATAAAGCCTGTTCGTTTATTCCCCTGTTCGAACACATGGGCTCGTGCGACCGCGACCATAAGCGCGACAGCTAGATCGAGCATATCTTGAGATTCGTAGGCGTGGACTTGCCGGGCTCTTGCTACGGCGCCATCAAGATTGTCGCGGAGCACAAGGGCATGGTTTTCCCCTTTCTCCGCGACAACTAGCTTGTTGATTTCAATTATGTCTTGGCTGTTAAGCCAAATCGGCTCACTCACTCTGCGAGCTTAGCCAGGATCCTAGGAAACTTCTTGATTGAGGCGATCGCTAGAGTACGAACGTCAACGTCCTTCTGAGGACGAGCTTCAAGAGTTTGAGGCGCCTGCATAACGGGCGCAGAAACTGCGTAGCGCATAGGTGCCTCCTTTTCTAACAGTTCTAAAACCGGTCTAGGCCGATCTTGTTCCCATTAAATGAGCCCACATTGGTTAAATGTCAATGAACGAGTCGATCCCTGGTAAACACGAGAAGACTCATCGCGAAACGAATCTGACTCGTAAATGCCGCTTTTTCGTGTCGAAAGGTGGCCAGCGATGACACCCAATTGCCACTTATAACCTTCAAAGGTAACGCTACAGGGCCTGTAGCCATTCCCCTGCGGCTGGGTAGCGCTCGCGCAGGAGGCCAATTCGTGCTTTTGTGTCCCTCGCTAAGGGAGGGCATAGAATGCATCGCATACGTAAATCTGGACCGAAAGGCGTCATTCGTCCGTTCAATCCGACACCCGAGTTTGACGGGTCAATGAAGACCGACGAGAAAATTGCCGAAGCACTAGAGCACATCGCAATAGCACTCTCCGCAATGGACCATAATTTGGAAGCCATCTTGGGGAAGCTTGATGGCCTTCTGCGAATTCAGTCGACGCGAAAGTAGCCGCCTCTGAGGCTGTACAGAAGGCAGACTTTTTGCCTCCCATCTCGGATGCCGTCTTGATTGGTCGTGCCGGCCTGTCGAGGAACATATTCCTATTCTCCTTTGGGTTTGTCAACCAGATAATCGCCTTTGTCGTGGCGATTATATGGTTTGCAAAACCAAGACTGCCAATCCCGGCAAATGCCTTAATCTTCAGCTAGTTCCAACCGAGCTCGCTGCCATTCTTCCCAACAATTCTCGGAATCAATATCGAGGTAGCCTCGCGACTCATCCACCTTTCGAGCAACGTCGCGAGGCATCGCGATCGCCGGACAGGTGTCCCGGATTTGGATCACCTCTTCCTCTGTCAAAGGACTACCCTTTGTTCGCTCCCGGTTAAGAAGGGTCGCGACAAGGCTGGGTACGGGATAAATAATAAGGTCGTCGTTCTCGCTCATCATTGCCCCGTTGTTGTCAGTCCTCTGCTGACGCCTGCGCTTTCGGAGGATGCAACTCCCGCCAGTTGGAGTCCAGATGGCGCTATCCAGCCGTAGGGCGATTGCCTGTTTGACAACCCTCGTGCTTGCCAAGCCCTACGCCAAGGGCGAAGCAACCTTGACGTCGGACATCGCAACTCCCGCCATGTCGTCGAGTATCGGGCAGTCCGGCCGGTCATCGCCGTGGCAGGCGTGGATCAGCTTCTGCAGGGTCGCGCGCATGGACTGCAACTCGCGCACCTTTTCCTCGATGGCGGTGACATGCGCGGCGGCGATGTCGCGTACGTCCTGGCTGGCGCGGCCGCGATCCTGGTAGAGCGCCATCAACTGGCGGCAGTCCTCGATGGAAAAGCCCAGGTTGCGCGCGCGGCGCAGGAAGGCCAACCGGTGGATGTCTTCGCCCGAGTAATCGCGGTAGCCATTGCTGGCGCGCTGGGGCCGGATCAGGCCGATCTCCTCATAGTAGCGGATGGTCTTGGCCGGCAGGCCGGACCGTTGCGCTGCATCACCGACGTTCATGGCCATTCCCTGATTCCAGGTAACCGTTCTGTGTCGCCCTCATTGAATTTCCTTCACAATCCTGTGAGGCATGTTGCCGAAATGCCATAGTGGTAAGGTTACCAGCCCGTCAATTCCCGCATATAGGCATCGCGCGCTTGGCAAGCAAAGCAAATGCCAGCATGAATGGCGACGAACAGGCGGCCGACTCGTGCCGCTGACGTTGGGCGGGGCCTCGGATCACCTTATGCGCATGAAGTCGTTTGCAATCATCGCCGCTCTTGCCCTGTCGACTGCCATCGCCGGTTGCAGCACCATCGGCTCGCAGATGTTCTCCAACGATTATGGTCCGGTCACCGACGCTGGCTACCAGCTGCCGCGCATCCCGATCGAGAAGGTGCCGAGGCAATTCCATCGCCAGGAAGTGGACTATGACACCAAGGAAAAGCCTGGCACGATCATCGTCGATACGCAGAACAAGTTCCTCTACTTCGTCGAGGGTGACGGCCGGGCCATTCGCTACGGCATCGGCGTCGGCCGCGAGGGCTTTGAATGGCACGGCACCGCGCATGTCGCGCTGAAGCGTGAGTGGCCGACCTGGACGCCGCCGCGCGAGATGATCAAGCGTCAGCCCGAACTGGCCAAGTTTGCCAACGGCATGGATCCGGGGCTGAAGAACCCGCTCGGCGCGCGCGCTTTGTACCTGTTCAACAAGGGCGGCGACATGGGCTATCGCCTGCATGGCAGCCCGGAATGGAACTCGATCGGCAAGGCGATGTCGTCGGGCTGCATCCGGTTGATGAATCAGGATATTATCGACCTGTACAACCGCGCCGAAGTCGGCGCCAAGGTCATTGTCCTTTAGGCCATGATCCGAGAAATCCGGCTGTCGGAAAGATCGTGATCACACTAGGAATTTGTAGCTTTCATACGCGGACCGTCTAGGCAACAACTGACGTCCCAAACAGAAAACCGGGCACTTTGGCCCGGTTTTTTGTTTTTATCGCCGTGGTGATTTCGTGCCGTCGCTAGGTGAGGGGCGGACGATCAGGAAACCTGTTCGACCTGCTGCACTTCCGGCACGAAATGCCGAAGCAGGTTCTGGATGCCGTGCTTCAGCGTCGCCGTCGAGGACGGGCAGCCGGCGCAGGCGCCCTTCATGTGCAGGAAAACGGTGCCGTTCTCGAAGCCGCGGAAGGTGATGTCGCCGCCATCCTGCGCAACGGCCGGGCGCACCCGCGTGTCCAGCAGTTCCTTGATGGTGATGACGAGCTCCTCGTCGGCCTTGTCGTAGAACTCGCCGGTCTGGCTGGTTTCGGCGGCAGGGCCGGCCTTGGCCATCACCGGCGCGCCGGACATGAAATGCTCCATGATGGCGCCCAGGATCGCCGGCTTCAGGTGCTGCCAGTCGGGGCCGTCCTTGGTCACCGTGATGAAATCATAGCCGAAGAAGACGCCGGTGACGCCGGGGATCTCGAACAGACGGCCTGCCAGGGGCGATGCCACGGCGGCGCTGTCGGCGTCGCGGAAATCCGCCGTGCCTTCGACAAGCACTTCCTTGCCGGGCAGGAATTTCAGCGTCGCCGGGTTCGGCGTCGATTCGGTCTGGATGAACATGGCTGTCTCCATGCCCGTTTCGGGCAATCAGTTTGGAATAGTTCTAAATAGGCTCTATCGGCTGGACATTCAAGCGAAACGCGTCGCTGGAATGGCTGGCTGGCGGAATGTTTTTGCGGCTCCTGCCGCTCGCCTGGAGGCGTCTTGGGCTTCGGATCAGGCCAAGCATTCGCCTGCCGGCGTCACCTGCACATCAATCACCTCACGCCAGGCTGTCGATCTCTTCGTCGGAAAGATTCTGCGGAACGACGGTGACCGGAATGGGGAAGGCGGCGCCCTTGCCTGCCACCGCGCCGACCAGCGGTCCGGGTCCCTCCTTGCCGGCGCCTGCCGCCAGCACCAGGATCGCGATATCCTGGTCTTCCTCGATCAGCTTGTGGATTTCCTCCGTCGGCTTGCCTTCTCGCACCACCACTTCCGGCTCGATGCCGAGCTTCTGGCGCACCTTGTTGGCGTACCGGTCGAGCGTGCCGCGCGCCGTGGCGGTAGCCTCCTCGCGCATGATCTTCTCGACGCCCAGCCAATGCTGGAAATCATCAGGTTCGATGACATAGAGCAGCACGAGCGTGCCGCTGGTGCTCTGCGCCCGCTTCGAAGCATAGGCGACGGCGCGCTCGCATTCCGGCGTGTCATCGATGATCGCCAGGAACTTGCGGCGATGACCGGCTTCGCGACTGAGGCGTTTGGAGACCATGTCTATCTACTCGATATCTTTTCGCGCGCAATCTGCCACCGCGGCGAACCGGCGGCAAGCCGCCGGTTCCGGGCGATCATGGTGCAACGCACTGTCGACGTGGCTCAGTCCTGCAACAGGCCGATGATGTCGCGAACCGTCTTCATCGTCGCTTCGGCCAGAACGCGGGCGCGATCGCCACCGTCCTTCAGCACCGCGTCGACATAGGCGCGGTCATCGGAAATGCGGCGCATTTCGCTGGCGATGGGCGCCAGCTTTTCCACCGCAAGGTCGGCCAGCGCCGGCTTGAACACGGAAAACTGCTGGCCGGCGAACTCCTTCAGCACGGCCTCTTTGGAGATCTCGGCGAGACCCGCGTAGATGCCGACCAGGTTTTCCGCCTCGGGCCGTGTCGCCAGGCCGTCCAACTCGCTCGGCAAGGCTTCCGGATCGGTCTTGGCCTTGCGGATCTTCTTGGAGATGGCATCGGCGTCATCGGTCAGGTTGATGCGCGACAGGTCCGACGGGTCCGACTTCGACATCTTCTTGGAGCCGTCACGCAGCGACATGATGCGCGCCGCCGGTCCGCCGATGACAGGCTCGGTCAGCGGGAAATAGCCATGCACCGTCTCTTCACCGACCTGCATCTCGACACCTACGCCCAGGCGGGCGATACGGTCCGAGAAGTCGTTGTTGAACTTCTGGGCGATGTCGCGCGTCAGTTCCAGGTGCTGCTTCTGGTCTTCGCCCACCGGCACATGGGTGGCGCGGTAGAGCAGGATGTCGGCCGCCATCAGGCTGGGATAGGCAAGCAGGCCGAGCGAGGCGTTCTCGCGGTCCTTGCCGGCCTTGTCCTTGAACTGCGTCATGCGGTTCATCCAGCCGATACGCGCCACGCAATTGAAGATCCAGGCGAGTTCGGCGTGCTGCATGACCCGCGACTGGTTGAAGACGATATGTTTCTTCGCGTCGATGCCGGACGCCAGGAACGCCGCGGTGATGGACCGCGTCTGGTCGGCGAGGTCTTCATGCACGAGTTGGGCGGTCAGCGAATGCAGGTCGACGACGCAATAGATGCAGTCGGAGGTGTCTTGCAGGGCGACGAATTTCTTGATGGCGCCGAGATAGTTGCCGAGATGCAGATTGCCGGTCGGCTGGACGCCGGAGAAGACGAGTGGCTTGAAGGCGGACATGGCTGTTCCTCTTGGCTTGTGGAGGGCCGTTTCGCACGCGGCGAAAGTCTTTCGACGGCGCGCTTATGGACGAGAGTGAAAAGCGGATCAAGAGGCTGGACAACCGCGAAGCCATTGCTTCAGGCCGCTACGGCTAGGCTTCACGGATTTGGAGACGGCCCCTTGACTGACGGGGAGCCCTTGCGCGTCGCGTTGCGCCGGATCATGCCGAAATCCGCGCCGCCGGTGGCGAAGGCGGTGACGAAGTAGAGCAGTGCTCCGCCGGCTACCAGGGCCAGCACTGTCGTCGCCTTGACCAGCAGCGGCGAACCGGGGCCGATCTGGGCGGCAAGCCAGTGTTCGGCGAAATAGAGCGCCACGCCCATCACGATCGCCGACAGTACGAGGCGCGGGATGCGTTTCAGCAAGGGCACGTCGCGGCCCCAGTGACCGCGCCGGATCAGTGTCGCGAGCAGCATCACCGCATTCACCCAGCCGGCCACCGCCGAGGCCACCGCGATGCCGGGCGCCCCCATCGACGGAAACAGCGTCAGCGCCGTGGCGACGTTCACCGCCACCGAGATGGCGGCAAAGATCATCGGCGTGCGCGTATCCTCGCGCGCGAAATAGCCAGGGGTAAACGCCTTGATCAGCACGAAGGCGGGCAGACCGAGGCCGAAGATAGCCAGGATCGCCGCCACGGTCGGCGTCGAGTGATTGGCGGCAAATGCGCCGCGCTCATAGACCAGCCGCACGATCGGCTCCGACATCACCCAAAGTGCCACCGCCGCGGGCAGCGTCAGGAAGAGCGTGAACTCGACCGAGCGGTTCTGCAGGTTGGCCGCTTCGATCAGGTTGCCGGACTTCAGCGCCCGCGACAGTTCGGGCAGAAGCACGATGGCGACGGCGACGCCGACGACGCCGAGCGGCAGCTGGTAGACGCGATCGGCATAGGCAAGCGAGGAGACAGCGCTGTTTTGGGCCGATGCGATCGCCGTGCCGATCAGCTGGTTGATCTGCGTTATGCCGCCGGTGATCGCGGCCGGCAGCGCCAGGATCAGGAGCCGCTTGACGTTGGGCGTCAGCTTGGGCCGGCGAAAACCGATCGCGATGCCGGCATTGCGCACCGCCACCCAGACGATGGCGAGTTGCACGATGCCCGCCGCCAGCACGCCCCAGGACAGGCCGAACCCGACGTCATGCGCGTCCAGGCCATGGTACCATGCGTAGGCGAGCACACCGATCAGGATGATGTTCAGGAAGGCGGGTGCGATGGCGGCCGCGAAATAGCGCCGCAACGAATTCAGCATGCCCGCCATCATCGCCGCGAGCGACATGCAGATCAGGTAGGGGAACATGATCGTCGCAAGAAGGACGGTCGTCTCGAATTTTCCCGGCGTTTCGGCAAAGCCCGGCGCCACCAGGTAGCGCACGATCAGCGGCATCGCCAGTTCCATGGCGATGGTCAGCACCAGTAGAGCCGAAAACAGCACGCCGAACACTTCCTCCGAAAAGCGCTTGGCGCCATCGGTGCCGTGCGTCTCGATCTCCTTGGCGAAGAGCGGCACGAAGGCGGCGTTGAAAGCACCCTCGGCGAAGAGCCGGCGAAAGGTGTTGGGAAACTGGAAGGCGGCGTTGAAGGCATCGGCGATCGGCCCGGTGCCGAGCGCGGCCGCCATCAGCATCTCGCGGCCGAAGCCAAGCGCCCGGCTCATCAACGTGCCGGAAGCGACCGTCGCGAATTTTCTGACAAGGCTCATAGGTCTGGAAACTGCCTGCGATATTGGGACAAGTGGAGCGAGAGTTTCACTCGGCGGCCGCCTTGGCCTTGCCGCCGCGCTCGGGCGTGATGCCTTCCAGCGCCGATATCAGCCTGTTGTGGATGGCGTTGGTGCGCGCCGGGCTGTCGATCTTCTGGCCGGTGAGGTCGGTGACATAGAATGTGTCGATGACCTTTTCGCCGAAAGTGGTGATGTGGGCCGAGGCGATGTCGAGCGAAAGGTCCGACAGCGCCCCGGTGATTTCCGACAGCAGGCCCGGCCTGTCCAGCCCCTCGACCTCGATCACCGAAAACCGGTTCGACAAGGTGTTGCGGATTTCCGCACGCGGCGGGATCTTGAACACCTTGGAGCCGCGCCGCGGCTTGGTGCGCTTCTCGATCATCTCCGGCAGCCAGCTCTTGCCGGACAACACGTCCTCGATCAGGCGGCCGACGCGCTCGGCGCGACGGCGTTCATCCTCGTCGCGGTCGAACTCTCTCGAAATCAGGATGGTATCCAGCGCGCGGCCGTCCGATGTCGTGAAGATCTGCGCGTCGACGATGTTGCCGCCGGCCCCGGCACAGGCCCCGGCTATGACCGAGAGCAGGCGCGGATGATCCTGCGCCAGCACGGTTATTTCGGTCACCGCCTCGAATTCGCGCGTCTTGACCATGGTGGCGAGCTTCTTGCCGGCGATATCCGCCTCGCGAATGAACTCGGCGTGCCGAAGCTGATCGGCGAGGTCGACGGCCAGCAGATAATTCTCGTAGTGCAGGGCGACATATTGCTTGCGGGCCTTTTCGGGCCATTCGGCAAGCGCCTCGGTAAGCCGCTCTCGCGCCGCCGCCGTACGCTGCGCGCGCGACACTTCGGAAAACCCGCCGGTCAGCAGCAGTTCGGTTTCGTAGTAGAGCGTGCGCAGCAGCTGGCCCTTCCAGCCATTCCATACGCCCGGCCCGACACCCCTGATATCGCAGACGGTGAGAATGAGCAGCAGCTTCAGCCGTTCCACCGACTGCACGATCGCGGCGAAGTCCTCGATCGTCTTGCGGTCGTTGAGATCGCGGGTCTGCGCCGTCATCGACATGACGAGGTGGTTCTCGACCAGCCATGCGACCGTCTCGGTGTCGGCCGGCGACAGCCCCATATGCGGGCAGATGCGCCGTGCGATCCTGGCGCCGGCCTCGGAATGGTCCTCTGGCCTGCCCTTGGCGATGTCATGCAGCAGCACGGCGACGTAAAGCGCCTCGCGGCTCTTCCTCAGGCCCGGCATCAGCGTGTGGGAGAGGGGATGAATCTTCTCGCCGTCGCCGCGCTCGATCTCGGCCAGCACGCCAATGCAGCGGATCAGATGCTCGTCCACCGTATAGTGGTGGTACATCGAGAACTGCATCATGGCGACGATCTTGCCGAAGTCCGGGATCAGTTTTCCCAGCAGGCCCGCTTCGTTCATGCGCCTGAGGTTGAGCTCGGCGTTACGGTCCGACGTGAGGATGTCGAGGAAGAGCCGGTTGGCCTCCTCGTCCCGCCGCAGAGACTTGTTGACCAGTCCGAGCGAGCGGGTGAGCAGCTTCAGCGCATCGGGATGGAACTCCAGCCCGTGCTTGTCGGCGAACCAGAACAGCCGCAGCAGATTGACCGGATCGCGCTGGAACACCTGGTCGTCGGCGATATTGATGCGGTGGTTGTCGACGATGAAATCCGACGTGCCGGCAAGCTTGCGCTTGCGGCGCTGGAAGGTGAGGAAGATGCGGTTGAAGCCAGGCACGTGCTTGGCCTGCTCCTCCTCGAGCGCGGCGCAGAAGATGCGGGTGAGATCTCCGACATCCTTGGCGACAAGGAAGTAGTGCTTCATGAAGCGCTCGACCGCCGAGAGGCCGGGATGAGTGGTGTAGCCAAGCCGCTCGGCGATGTCGCGCTGGATATCGAAATGCAGTCGCTCCTCGGCCTTGCCGGTGAGGAAATGCATGTGGCAGCGCACCGCCCAGAGGAAATCCTCGGCCTTCTGGAACTCCCGGTACTCGCCCTCGGTAAAGACGCCCTTGTCGACCAGTTCCTCGCCGGTGCGCACCCGGTAGAAATACTTTCCGATCCAGAACAGCGTCTGCAGGTCGCGCAGGCCGCCCTTGCCGTCCTTGACGTTGGGCTCGACCAGATAGCGGCTTTCGCCGGCCTTGGCATGGCGCTCGTCACGTTCGGCGAGCTTGGCCTGCACGTATTCCGGACCGGTCGTGCGCACCACCTCGTGGTCGAAGCGCGTGAGCAACTCATCGAAGAGCTTGTGCTCGCCCCACAGGAAACGCGCCTCCAGGATCGAGGTGCGGATGGTGATGTCGGTGCGCGACAATCTCAGGCATTCGTCGATGTTGCGGGTGGCGTGGCCGACCTTCAGCCCCAGGTCCCACAGCATGTAGAGCATGTATTCGACGATCTGCTCGCCCCATGGCGTCTGCTTGTAAGGGAGCAGGAAAAGCAGGTCGATGTCGGAGCCCGGCGCCAGCGTCCCGCGGCCGTAGCCGCCCACGGCGACCACGGCCATGCGCTCCGCCGATGACGGGTTCTTCACCCGGTAGACATGGGTGACGGCAAAATCATAGAGCGCACGGATGATCTCATCCATGACATGCGAGAGGCGCTCGGCGCAGGCGGTGCCGCCGCCATCGTCCATCAGCATGCGCTCGGCCGTTTTGCGACCGTCAGCCAGCCTCCCCTTGAGCAGTTGGAGGACGCCTGTGCGCACCGCCTGCCCCGAGCCATCGCCGGCGGTGGCCGCGGTCAGTGCGCTCATCTCGCGGCGCAAGGCTTCGCCATCGATCAGTTCATCGAGCTTCAGGGAGATTCTTGCCATAAGTGCCGGTTGGCCTCGCCTTTTCGGCGGCGTCTATAGCGCGTTTTCGCGGATATGGGTATGGGGCGCCAAAAGCCGGCTCAAAGCACCGCTATTCCTTTGCATTGGACGGACCGAAGGGGACGATCGTCTGACGCCGCAGCCGGCAGAAATCCACAATGTGCCGGGCGACTCGCGCGAGCTCGACTTTCATCCGCCCGGCGACTGTCTTCCTGGGCTTGCCCGCTGCCTCGATCGCAGCCCATTGGACATCCCGAGGCTCCTTGAGCAGGCTGGGCAGTCCGATCGCCCTGTCGCCAAGCAGATGGTCTTGCGCACACAGTGCCGGAACAAGCTGGTAGATCGTCTTGCGAGGCAAAATCGGGAAAGTCGGGTTGAACACAAGGTCATCGACCGCGACGCGGATCTCCTTGCTTGCCTCGATGAGGTCGCGCGCGGTCTGCTTCGAGATGATGTAGCCTCCGGTCCCTGTGTGGTCGGTGTAGAGTCTGGATAAGGAAAAGCGGTCATCCGCGACGATGCGTTTGCGTCCGATCATGGTTTTGCGGAAGAAGGTTTCCAGCTTGACGATATCGGCGTCGGCCGGAATCCAGCCCGCATGGCCAAGCAATGCGCCGGCCTCGTCGGAAAAGACGACGTCGTCCTCGAAGATGGCCACGTAGGGGTCGTCACCTCCGGCAATCATCATCCAGCAAGCTCTGTGGCTGAGCAGGCAGGCGATCTCGCCACCGGTGAGGCGCAGCCGCTTTGTGTACAACACCTTCTGCGGCATCTGGTCGAGGTCCGGGCGGGCCCGCGCGTCGATGCCCTCAACCCGTTCGAACGCGACGCCGATGCGGGCGAACTCCGCAGTCATGTGCGCAAGCCGGTCCTGGGACCGATCGAGATTGATAACCAGGCACTTCATTTCTTGAGCTGATCGACTCCATTGGATAATCGCGGCGTCATTAGCATAACTGGCCGGTCGTATGCCCGACTTTTTCTGAAGGCCGGCATGGCCTGGATCGCTTCAGCAAAAAGGGAGAAATCAGCCCTTGACCTTCCAGTTACTGGAAGCACTACCTTCGCACCATTGTTGGTACAAAAGGCATTTTTCGATGGCGCATTCCGATCACGATCATCACGCGCACGCACATGGCGGCTGCTGCTCCGTGAAAGCGGCAGCCCCAGCCGGCGACGCCGTCGTGCGCGATCCGGTCTGCGGCATGACGGTCGATCCGGCCGCGGGCAGGCCGACCGCCGAACATGGCGGCCATCTGTTTCATTTCTGCAGCGAGCGGTGCCGGTCGAAATTCGTGGCCGAACCGGACCAATATCTGACGGCCACCGATCCTGTCTGCGGCATGAAGGTCGACCGCGCCACGGCGAAGCATTTCGCACGCCATGAGGGCCAGGGATTCTACTTCTGCTCGGCCGGCTGCAAGGCGAAGTTCGAGGCCGAGCCATTGAAATATCTGGGCGACAGGCCACCAAGCCAGCCGATGCCCAAAGGCACGCAATATACCTGCCCGATGCATCCGGAAGTGATCCGCGACAAGCCTGGATCCTGCCCGAAATGCGGCATGGCGCTTGAGCCGATGGGCGTGCCCACCGGCGATGAAGGCCCCAATCCGGAACTGGTCGATTTTACCAGGCGGTTCTGGGTCAGTGCGGTTCTGTCGGCGCCGTTGCTGATCGTTGCCATGGGCCCCATGCTCGGCCTGTCCTTGGCCAAACTCATCGATGATCGGGCGCTGGTGTGGGCGGAACTGGCACTGGCGAGCCCGGTGGTGCTGTGGGCGGCGCTTCCCTTCTTCCATCGGGGCTGGGAATCAATCCTCAACCGCAGCCCCAACATGTGGACGCTGATTTCGCTCGGCGTCGGCGCGGCCTATCTCTACAGCCTCGTCGCCACCTTGTTCCCAGGCATCTTTCCGCATCAGTTCCGCGACCATGGCGGCACGGTGCCGGTCTATTTCGAAGCGTCCGCCGTCATCGTCGCCCTGGTCTTCCTCGGCCAGGTGCTGGAATTGCGTGCGCGCGAAAAGACCGGCTCGGCGATCCGCGCGCTGCTTGACCTTGCACCCAAGACAGCGCGGCTGATCGGCGAGGACGGTTCAGAAGGCGACGTTCCGCTGGACACGGTCAAGGCCGGCGACCGGCTGAGGATTCGCCCCGGCGACGCCGTGCCGGTCGATGGCAGCGTGCTGGAGGGACGATCTTCGATCGACGAATCGATGATCACCGGCGAGCCGCTGCCGATCGAAAAGACGCAAGGCGACGCCCTTACCGGCGGCACGCTCAACAAGAACGGTTCGCTGGTCATGCGTGCCGAGAAGATCGGTGCCGAGACCACGCTGGCGCGCATCGTCGAGCTCGTCGCCAAGGCGCAGCGTTCGCGCGCGCCGATCCAGGGGCTGGCCGATCGTGTCTCTTTCTATTTTGTCCCGGCGGTCGTCCTGGTCGCGCTCGTTGCCTTCGTCGCCTGGGCGATGTTCGGACCCGACCCAAGCCTTATCTTCGCCATCGTCTCGGCGGTCTCGGTGCTGATCATCGCCTGTCCCTGCGCGCTCGGCCTGGCGACGCCGATGTCGATCATGACGGCGACCGGGCGCGGCGCGCTTGCCGGCGTCCTGATCAAGGAGGCAGCCGCGCTCGAACGCTTTGCCTCTGTCGACACGCTGATCGTCGACAAGACCGGGACGCTGACCGAAGGCCGGCCCAGACTGACGGATGTCGTTCCCGCCGACGGCATGGCGGAAAATGATTTGCTGGCGCTCGCCGCCGGCCTGGAGAAGGGCTCAGAGCATCCGCTGGCCGAGGCTATCGTCGAAGGTGCCCGCGAACGCGGCGCCGTGATCGCCGATGCCGGCGATTTCGAGGCGACAACCGGCAAGGGTGTTTCCGGCAAGGTTTCTGGAAAGAGCGTCTCGCTTGGCAATGCAGCCATGATGGTCGATCTCGGCATCGATACCGCAACGCTCGCCGAACGGGCAGGCGCGCTCCAGGCGGAAGGCAAGACGGCGATGTTCGTCGCCGTGGACAGGAAGCTTGCCGGCATCGTTGCCGTCGCCGATCCGATCAAGGCAACGACCGCCGAGGCCATTAGGGCGCTGCATGAGCGTGGCCTCAGGATCATCATGGCAACCGGCGACAACGAGCGCACGGCCAAGGCCATCGCCAGGCGGCTCGGCATCGATGACGTGCGCGCAGGGCTTTTGCCGGAACAGAAGGCGGCGCTTGTCGAGGAACTGCGCGCCGGGGGTGCCGGCGTCGCCATGGCCGGTGACGGCGTCAACGATGCGCCGGCACTTGCCGCCGCCGATGTCGGCATTGCCATGGGCACGGGCGCCGATGTGGCCGTCGAAAGCGCAGGCATCACACTGGTCAAGGGCGACCTCAACGGCATCGTCCGGGCCCGCACGCTTGCCCAGGCCACGATCGGCAACATTCGCCAGAACCTGTTCTTCGCCTTCCTCTACAATGTGCTCGGCGTGCCCGTCGCGGCTGGCGTGCTCTATCCGCTCACTGGCACGCTCTTGTCGCCGATGCTGGCGGCCGCGGCGATGAGCCTTTCCTCCGTTTCGGTCATCGCCAACGCGTTGCGGTTGCGCACGTTGAAATTGTGATCCCAACCCCCAAATACGAAATCCAATCAACAGGAGACCATGAATGACCTTCGCCAAGAAACTCGTGCTGTTGCTGATGGCGGCAGGAATGTTGCTTGCCGTCTTCCTCGAAAGCGTCCCGGCGCAATCGGAGGAAATGAAACACGACATGAGCGCGATGGCCATGAGCGCGGCAAGTCCTTCGACCGACGGTTACAAGGCGGCCATGGACAAGATGCACAAAGACATGATGGCGTCCGAATACACCGGCAATGCCGACGTCGATTTCGTCCGCGGCATGATTCCGCATCACCAGGGTGCGATCGACATGGCCAAGGTCGAGCTTGCCAACGGCAAGGATCCTGAAATCCGCAAGCTGGCCCAAGCGGTCATCGTCGCGCAGGAAGCCGAGATCAAGCAGATGCAGGATTGGCTCGCCACCCATCCGGTGAAATAGCGTCAGCGAACGCGCGGGGCAAATCCGGGAAGATGGCTTTCCGGATTGCCCCCGATGTCTATGATGCCTTCAGCATCGATCGCAGCATCCCGGGAGCCCCCATGTCATCCGTGATAAGAACAACCACGCTGCCCTCCGGCGAAGCCGTCCAGGTGCTTGGTCAAGGCACCTGGAAAATGGGCGAAGACCCCCGACACCGTACGGATGAGGTCAACGCCCTCAAGCTCGGCCTCGACCTCGGCATCACGCTGATCGACACCGCTGAAATGTATGCCAGCGGCGGCGCCGAAGAGGTGGTGGCGCAAGCCATCGCCGGGCGCCGCGACGAAATCTTCCTGGTCTCCAAGGTCCTGCCGTCCAACGCATCGCGCTCGGGCGTGCCGCTGGCCTGCGAAAGAAGCCTGAAGCGCCTACGCACCGACCGCATCGATCTCTATCTGCTGCACTGGCGCGGCGGCGTGCCCTTGGCCGAAACGATCGAGGCGCTGGAGGCGCTGCGCAAGGGCGGCAAGATCCGTCACTGGGGTGTCAGCAATTTCGACACCGACGACATGGAAGAACTGGCCCGGCTGCCGGCCGGTGGCAATGTGCAGACCAACCAGGTGCTCTACAACCTGTCCCGGCGCGGTCCCGAATTCGACCTGACGCCCTGGGGCCGCCAACGCGGCATCCCGCTGATGGCCTATTCACCGGTCGAGCAGGGGGCGCTGGCCCGCAGCGCCAAGCTGCAGGCCATCGCCAGCCGCCACGACGTGACTCCGGCGCAGATCGCGCTTGCCTGGGTGATGCGCCAGGACGGCGTCATCGCTATTCCCAAGGCCAGCAGCCAGGAGCATGTCCGCCAGAATGTCGCCGCGCTCGACATCGAGCTTACGGGCGAGGATCTGGCCGAGCTTGATCGCGCCTTCCCGCCGCCGACGCGCAAGCGCGGCCTGGAGATGATCTAGCCGGCGTGCAGCTTCGCCCGCGCCCGTTGCAGGGCGCGGGAAAAAACCACCGTATCATCGAACGCACGAGCAAGGGTAAGCGCACCCTGGATGATTGCAACTGTCTCTTCGGCAAGTGCGAACGCCCCGGTCTGGCTGTGCCCAGACCGTTGCAACGCCTCGGCCAGATGCATGACCCAGCGGCCGAAATAGCTGCCGATCTGCCTGGCGAAATGATTGCGGGCATCGTCCAGAGCGAACGCGCCGATCAGGCAGACACGGCGCCCGGACTGGAAATAGCGGTCGGTCGCCTCGAACATCCGCTCGATGCCCGCCCGGGGGTCGAGCGTTTCCTGCAAGGGCAGAAACACGTTGGTTTCGAACCAGCCGTCGATATGGGCTATGACGTCGGCAGCCATCTCCTCCTTCCCGCCGGGAAAGAAATGATAGAGGCTCCCCTTGCCCAGACCCGTCGCTTTGCTGATCAGCGACAGGCTGGCGCCCTCATAGCCGTGCTTGCGGAAGACCTCGGCCACAACAGCCACCAGGCTGTCGCGATCAGGCGCGACCCGGCGCATGTTGTCTAGAGTCCGAGCTCGGAAAGGCTGGGATGATCGTCGGGCCGGCGGCCGAGCGGCCAACGGTATTTGCGCTCGCTCTCGCGGATCGGCAGGTCGTTGATGCTGGCCAGCCGCCGGCTCATCAGCCCGGCGTCGTCGAATTCCCAGTTCTCGTTGCCGTAGGAACGAAACCAGTGGCCGTTGTCATCGCGCCACTCATAGGCAAAACGCACCGCTATGCGGTTTTCGTGCCAGGCCCACACCTCCTTGATAAGGCGGTAGTCGAGTTCGCGCGCCCATTTGCGCGTGAGGAAGGCGACGATCTCTGGCCGTCCGGTGACGAACTCCGCGCGATTGCGCCACACGCTGTCCTCGGTATAGGCGAGCGAAACCCGTTCCGGATCGCGGCTGTTCCAGGCATCCTCGGCCATCCGCGCCTTCCGCGCGGCGGTCTCTAGCGTGAAGGGTGGCAGGGGCGGGCGGCTCATGACGATCTCCAAACGGTCGCGATCCGACCGCAAGGGAGTATTGTACCGAGCGGTACAATGAGGTCAAGGCCGACAGCCGGCGGATAGCAGCCAATTCGCTACGGTTTTGCCGCCAGTCCCTTCAACCGGTATAGCGCGTCCAGCGCCTCGCGGGGCGTCATCTCGTCGGGGTTGATCTCGCCGAGTGCCGCGCCAAGGGCATCGTTCTTCACCGGCTTTGGCGGCTCCCGCTTCAGCGCCACGGAAAACAGGGGCAGGTCGTCGACGAGCCGATTCGTCTTGCCCGAAACCTCGCCTTCTTCAAGCTGGTGCAGCACTTCCTTGGCGCGGCCGACCACCACCTCAGGCAGGCCGGCCAGTCGCGCCACCTGCACGCCATAGGACCGGTCGGCGGCACCCTTGCCGACCTCATGCAGGAAGACGACATCGCCTTCCCATTCCTTCACCCGCATGGTGACGTTGTGCAGCCGGGGCAGTTTCCCCGCCAGCGACGTCATTTCGTGGAAGTGGGTGGCGAAGATCGCCCGGCAGCGGTTCTTCTCGTGCAGATATTCGACCGCCGCCCAGGCGATGGACAGGCCGTCGAAGGTGGCGGTGCCACGGCCGATCTCGTCGAGGATCACCAGGGCTCGTTCGCCGGCCTGGTTGAGGATTGCCGCTGTCTCGACCATCTCGACCATGAAGGTGGAGCGGCCGCGCGCCAGATCGTCCGATGCGCCGACACGCGAGAACAGCCGGTCGACGACGCCGATATGGGCTGATGACGCCGGCACGAACGAGCCGGTCTGGGCAAGGATGGCGATCAACGCATTCTGCCGCAGGAAGGTCGACTTACCGCCCATATTGGGGCCGGTCAGCAGCCAGATCGCGCCGTTCCTGGCACCGCCCTCCGGCGAGAGGTCGCAATCATTGGCGACGAACGGGCCTTCGCCCGAGCGCCGCAGCGCCTGTTCAACCACCGGATGACGTCCGCCCGAAATCTCGAAGGCGAGGCCGTCATCGACGATCGGCCGGCACCAGGCTTCACTTTCGGACAAAAGGGCAAGTGCCGCGGAGACATCGAGCACGGCCAGTGCCTCGGCCCCGGCGCGGATCCTCTCGGCTTCGCCGACGGCTTCCGCTGTCAGCGTGTCGAAGGTGGCAAGTTCGATGCTCAGCGCGCGGTCGGCGGCGTTGGCGATCTTTGTTTCGAGCTCCGCCAGTTCCGTCGTGGTGAAACGCATGGCGTTGGCCATGGTCTGGCGATGGATGAAGCGCGCCTTCGCGCCGTCGCTGCCGGTCATGATCGCGTGATGGTTGGCCGTAACCTCGATGTAATAGCCCAGCACATTGTTGTGCCGGATTTTCAGCGATCGAATGCCGGTCTCGTCGATCAGCGAGCGTTCCAGCCCGGCGATCACCTTACGCGACTCATCGCGCAGCGCCCGCATCTCGTCGAGTTCACCGTTGTAGCCGCCACGGATGAAGCCGCCATCGCGCTTGAGCAACGGCGGTTCGTCGCCGAGCGCCTGCGTCAGATGCGCCGACAGTGGACTCGGCAGCGCCTTGATCGACTCGAGCGCCCCTGCCAGTTCCCCGGGCAAGGCCGTCGCCGCGAATATTCCGGCGATCGCCTCGGCCGCCTCGAAGCCGGCGCGCAACGCGCCGAGATCGCGCGGGCCGCCACGGTTGAGCGCCAGCCGGGACAGAGCACGCGGCATGTCGGCGACGCTCTTCAGGCTCGCCCGCACCGCCTGGCATAGACGGGTCTCGGATCGGAAGAACGAAACCGAATCGAGCCGTGCCGTGATCGCCGCCGGGTCGGTCAGCGGCGCCATCAGTCGGTCGGCCAGCAGGCGCGCGCCGCCGCCGGTCACCGTGCGGTCGATCGCCTTGAACAGCGAACCTTCGCGGCTGCCCGACAGCGTGCGTAGGAGTTCCAGGTTGGCGCGCGTCGCCGGGTCGATGAACAGGGTCGAGCCGGCCTCTTCGCGCTCCGGCCGCGACAGCGGCGGGCGTTCGGCCTTCTGCGTCTTCTCGACATAGGCGATGGCGCCCGAGATCGCCGACAGTTCGGCACGAGAAAACGCGCCAAAACTGTCCGGCGTCGCCACCTCGAAGAAGCGGGCGATGCGCCCCGCGGCCGAGGCCGAATCGAACAGCGATGGCGGCTGCGGGTTGGCGACGCGGCCGAGCACGTCGAAGATAGGCTTCAACTCAGGATCATAAAACACCGGTTCGGCGACGATCAGCTCGCGCGGATCGACGCGGAAGACATCGGCCAGCAGCCGGTCGGCGGTGGTCTCGGCGACGCGGAAGGTGCCGGTCGATATCTCGATCCAGGCAATCGCGAAGCTTCCTTGGTTCCCTGTCGCGCTGCCGCGCTCCCCGCCTCTTGGCTCAGCCCCGCCTTTCACGCGCCCCAGCGCCATCAGAAAACTCGATTCCGACGGCGCCAACAATTTGTCCTCGGTGATGGTTCCCGGCGTCACCAGCCGCACCACGTCGCGGCGCACCACCGATTTTGAGCCGCGCTTCTTGGCCTCGGCCGGATCCTCGATCTGTTCGCACACGGCGACGCGGAAACCCTGTCCGATCAGCTTCTGCAGATAGTCGTCCGCCGCATGCACCGGCACGCCGCACATCGGGATGTCGTGTCCCTGATGCTTGCCGCGCTTGGTCAAGACGATGCCCAGCGCCCGGCTCGCCTTCTCGGCGTCGTCGAAGAACAGCTCGTAGAAATCGCCCATGCGATAGAACAGCAGCGAATCCGGGTTCGCCGCCTTGATCTCGATGAACTGCTCCATCATCGGCGTGACGCCGGCAGTGGCAATCGGCGAGGGCGTCATCGCCTCGGGAGCGTCGGGCTCGTTCGGGGTGTGCATGTTCATGCGCGGCACGCTAGCAGATGTGAACGCGCGGTTTAATGCCGGAGCTTCGAAAAACAGGGGACGACCGGGTTGCCGCCACCATGACGCGCCGCGCGACACTGCGCCGAGCATGCATGTGAGACCATGAGGTTCAAGGGGGCGCCGGCCCGTCTCCCGATCGGCCATGTCCGCATTGAAGCAGCTTTGCCGCGCTTGGCGGTTTACATGGGGCGGCGCGTAGTCTTAATTCGAAACCATACAAGGCACCCGCTTCAAGGAGGTGCCGCACCGGTGAGGAAATCAAAAGCATCATGGCCAGGAAAACCGAGAACAGCGGTCCGTCCGTCAGCGCGCAGGAGGCGCTCGAATTCCATGCCATGGGCCGCCCCGGCAAGCTGGAGGTCGTCGCGACCAAGCCGATGGCGACGCAGCGCGACCTGAGCCTCGCCTATTCGCCGGGTGTGGCGGTTCCCGTGCTGGCCATCGCCGAAGACCCGAGCCGCGCCTTCGACTACACCACGCGCGGCAACATGGTCGCCGTCATCTCCAACGGCACCGCCATCCTCGGCCTCGGCAATCTCGGCGCGTTGGCGTCGAAACCGGTGATGGAAGGCAAGGCGGTCCTGTTCAAGCGCTTCGCCGATGTCGATTCCATCGACCTCGAGGTTGATACCGAGGACGCGGACGAGTTCATCAACTGCGTGCGCTTCCTTGGCCCCTCCTTCGGCGGCATCAATCTCGAGGACATCAAGGCGCCGGAATGCTTCATCATCGAGCAGCGCCTGCGCGAGCTGATGGATATCCCGGTCTTCCACGACGACCAGCATGGCACAGCCATCATCTCGGCCGCCGGCCTGATCAATGCGCTGGAAATCACCGGCCGTGACATGAAGACCACGAAAATGGTCTGCAATGGCGCCGGCGCCGCAGGCATTGCCTGTATCGAGCTGATGAAGGCGATGGGCTTCGCGCCCGAAAACATCATCCTGTGCGACACCAAGGGCGTCGTCTTCCAGGGCCGTACCGAAGGCATGAACCAGTGGAAATCGGCGCATGCGGTCAAGACCGAGGCGCGATCGCTGGCCGAGGCGCTGGACGGCGCCGACGTGTTCCTCGGCCTCTCGGCCAAGGGCGCGCTGACCACCGCCATGGTGCAGTCGATGGCCAAGAACCCGATCATCTTCGCCATGGCCAATCCCGATCCCGAAATCACGCCGGAGGAAGTGGCGGAGATTCGCACAGACGCCATCATGGCGACCGGGCGTTCGGACTATCCGAACCAGGTCAACAACGTGCTGGGCTTCCCCTATATTTTCCGCGGCGCGCTGGATGTGCGGGCCACCACGATAAACGACGACATGAAGATCGCCGCCGCGCAGGCGCTGGCGGCACTTGCTCGCCAGGACGTGCCCGACGACGTTGCAGCCGCCTACCAGGGCAACCGGCCGAAATTCGGCCCCAACTACATCATCCCGGTGCCGTTCGACCCGCGCCTGATCTCGGCCATCCCGATTGCCGTGGCAAAAGCGGCGATGGATTCTGGCGTCGCCCGCAAGCCGATCCTCGATCTCGACCGCTACGCGCAAGAATTGTCCGCCCGCCGCGACCCGATCGCCTCGACCCTGCAGCGCATCTATGACCGCGTGCGTCGCCAGCCCAAGCGCATCGTCTTCGCCGAGGGCGAGGAGGAACAGGTGATGCGCGCCGCCGTCTCCTACGTGAACCAGCGGCTTGGCACCGCCATCCTGCTCGGTCGCGACGATGTCATCAAGGAGAACGCCAGGCACGCCGGCATAGACCTCAACAAGCAAGGCATCGAGATCATCAATGCCAGGCTGTCGCGCCGCAACGGCATCTACACCGACTATCTGTACGAACGCATGCAGCGCAAAGGCTTCCTGTTTCGCGATTGCCAGCGCCTGATCAACAACGACCGCAACCATTTCGCCGCCTGCATGGTTGCGCTGGGCGACGCCGACGGCATCGTCACCGGCGTCACCCGTAACTATTCGACGGCACTCGACGACATCCGCCGCGTCATCGACGCCAAGCCCGGCCATCGCGTCATCGGGGTGTCGATCGTGCTGGCGCGGGGCAGGACCGTGCTCGTCGCCGACACCGCCGTGCATGACATGCCCAACGCCGAGCAGATCGCCGATATCGCCGAGGAGGCGGCAGGCTTCGCCCGCCGCATGGGCTATGAACCCAGGCTCGCCATGCTCGCCTATTCCACCTTCGGCCATCCGCAGGGTGAACGCTCCGAGCGCGTGCAGGAGGCCGTGCGGATCCTCGACAAGCGCCGCGTCGATTTCGAATATGACGGCGAAATGGCCGCCGACGTCGCGCTCAACGCGCGCGCCATGGCGCAATATCCTTTCATAAGGCTCACCGGTCCGGCCAACGTGCTGATCATGCCGGCGTTCCACTCAGCCTCGATCTCGACCAAGATGCTGCAGGAACTCGGCGGCTCCACCGTCATCGGCCCGCTGCTGGTCGGCCTCAACAAGCCGGTCCAGATCGTGTCGCTCAACGCCAAGGACTCGGACATCGTCAACATGGCGGCGATCGCGGCCTATACGGCGGGCGCTTGAGCCAGCGTCGGAGGTCAGCGCCCTGAAAACGCACGGGCAGCCTCGGCGACTTCTTCCACGAGATCCTGCCTGAGCATGTCGATGGGAATGCGCCCCTCGAGATGCGTCGAGGGGCGTGTCAGCCAGAACCAGGCAAGCCTGGGATTTGTGATGGCGGACTGCACGTCGCTGATACCCGCGACCGGCCTGCCATCGACGAACTGCGCGAGCGGGAACACGTGCTTGCGGCCGCCCGTTCTCAGGGCAACGACGTCGTTGCGCTTTTGCCAGCGGTGCAGGGTCGACCGTGCAATGTGCAGATTATCTTCCAGATAGGTCGATCCGGCGACGCGGCCCGCCCAGTCTTCGATAAGCATCGATTCAAAATCGTCGCGCTGGACCGGCTGGGGAGTCACCTCGATAACGACGGGAGCCACGGGTGGGTCTTGCTCCACGCCGATGATCTTCGCCTCGCTGCGGCGCGTGGCTTCGACGGCGAGCGTGCGTACAAATTTCGACGCCAGGCCGGCGAGATCGCCCTGGATGGCGTCGATGGCACGCTGATGCCTGGGCGAAAGCGACGTCACGGCCGCGGCGACGCTTCCTGCTATCTTGCCGGCGGCGACCAATGTATGCGCGTCAACGGCCTCATTGCGTTGAACCAGCAGGCGCTCGACTTCCTTTGCAACGACAGTTGCGAACTCTTTGTGTCGGATTTCATCCGAATCCTGAAATTTGGTCATTCATTATCCTTGCAAGCCGCCACGCGTTGCAGGGGTGCTGATACGGCCGAACGCGCATACGGGAAGAATGCCTATCCAGATGATCGGCAAGCGCAATTGCTACCGATGCGCACAAACGCGCGATCTGTATTGTTCACCCCACGACACTGCGGCCGGACACCCCCGGGCCAATCGACTCGCGGCGCGCATGTCAGTCTACGCGCCGCGAGCTTTGTTCGCGTGTAGGTGCCCTGTGTGACAGACACACGACGACGGGTCGATGGTTCCGAAACCAAATTGATCGCGCCCGGGCACGACGCAATGCCGACGAACAGCGAAACCGCCGCGCCTCCGGACCTTCCGGGTTCGGTCATGATAATTGGCATCTCGTCGGCCGAGCGAAGCGCGACTTCCTGGCCCATCGCGGAGGGGCCGGAGAGAACCTTAAAGCAGTCCCGCCTGTTCGGCCTCGTGGCGCAGATTTTGCCTCGGCCTTGGCCCAATCTGCTGGATCACCAGTCCGGCGGCCAGCGAGCCGAGGTCGCCGCAGGCTTGCAGGTCGCGGCCCTGCGTATAGCCATGCAGGAAGCCCGCGGCGTAGAGGTCGCCGGCGCCTGTGGTGTCGACCAGTTCCCTTATCGCCGTCGCCTTGATGATGACGGTCTCGTCGCCGCGCACGATGACCGAGCCCTTTTCCGAACGCGTCACGGCGGCGATCTTGCAATCCTTGCGGATCCGCGCCAACGCGTCCTCGAAGGACGAGGTCTGGTAGAGCGATTTGATCTCGTGGCTGTTGGCGAAGACGATATCGACCGTGCCGGAGCGCATCAGGTCGAGGAACTCGTCGCGGTAGCGGTCGACGCAGAAGGAATCCGACAGGGTCATCGACACTTCGCGACCGGCGGCGTGGGCGAGCTTGGCTGTCTGCCGGATCGCCTCCTTGGCGCGGGGCGGGTCCCAGAGATATCCCTCGAAATAGGTGACCTTGGCGCCGGAAGCCTTGTCGGCCTCGACATCCTCTGGCCCGAGCTCGACGCAGGCGCCGAGATAGGTGTTCATCGAGCGCTCGCCGTCGGGCGTCACGAAGATCATCGAGCGCGCCGTCGGCGGCTCGCCCTTGAGCGGCTTGGTGTCGAAGGCGACGCCCTGCGCATGGATGTCATGCGCATAGATTTCGCCGAGCGCATCGCTGGAAACCTTGCCGAAGAAGGCGGCGCGGCCGCCGAAGCTGGCGATGCCGGCAGCCGTGTTGCCGGCGCTGCCGCCGGAGGCCTCGATCGCCGGGCCCATGCGGCTGTAGAGCAGTTCGGCGCGCTGGGTGTCGATGAGGTTCATCGCGCCCTTGATGATGCCGTTGGTTTCGAGAAATGCCTCGTCGCATTGGGCAATGATGTCGACAATCGCATTGCCGATGCAAAGCACGTCATAATCCGGCATCAATGTCTCCGCCAAGAACCCAGCCGGCTTCTTGCCACGCCGGCCGGGCGCGGGTCTAGCGATTTGGAATGGGTTTGCCTAGCGCTGATCCCGAAAATCGGAATCTTGTGCCCCGGTATGCCTGCCGGGGCGAGGCGTCATCATTGTTCGATCGTGGTAGAAGCATTTGGGCTGGGCGTTGCCTAAAACACGGCGTGTTCGACCACCGCCCGAAAGCTCCACCATGCCAGCAAAGAACGATGTCACCACCGACCTTGCACTGCTGCTCGTGCTGGCGGTGCTTTGGGGCGCGTCCTACACATTTATCAAGATCGGCGTCGAGACGATCCCGCCGGTCACGCTGATCGCCGCCAGGACATTGATTGCCGGCGCCATCCTCCTTGCCATCATCCGCTGGCGCGGGCTCGCCATGCCGCGTGACGCGGAGAGCTGGCGGCGCTTCGCCTTCCAGGCGTGTCTCAACAGCGTGGTTCCGTTCACCCTGGTCGCCGCCGCCGAGCGTTCGGTCGATGCGGGCCTCGCCACGATCCTCAATTCGACATCGCCGATCTTCACATTCCTGCTCACCGCGCTCATCACCCGCCATGAGCCCGTGACCGTTCGCAAGCTGATCGGCGTCGGCGCCGGCATAGCCGGCATATGCCTGATCATAGGCACCCAGGCGCTGAGCGGCATAGGTCACCAGCTGTGGGCGCAGCTTGCCATCATCGCCGCGACGATCAGCTATGCGGGCGCGGCCATTTTCGGGCGAGGCTTCAAGGGCCTCGATCCGATGCTTCCGGCCGCCGGTTCGATGGTTTGTGGCGCTGTCATGCTCGTGCCCTTGAGCTTCGTGGTCGACCAGCCTTGGAGGCTGGCGCCGTCGATGGCGTCGATCCTTGCCTTGCTCGGCCTGTCGGTTTTCTCCACGGCGCTCGCCTTCTGCATCTATTTCCGCCTCATCCATACGCTGGGCTCCGTCGGCACGACGTCGCAAGCCTATCTGCGCGTGCCGATCGGCGTCGGCATCGGCGCCATCTTCCTTGGCGAAAGCCTTGGTTCCACCGCATGGCTGGGAATGGCCTTTGTCGTCGCCGGCGTCGCGGCCATGACCATTCCCGTTCGCAAGCCGGCGCTCGCGCGCTAGCGAGGTTGCGCTTGCTGCCGGGGCTGCCTATCTCGGAGGCGTCTCTTTCGACACAGGTTGGAACGCCGTGATCCTTGAAGCCGCCCGCGCCGCCGCCAGCCAACTGTTGTCGCCCGAATTCCGCAGGGTGTTCCTGAAGACGTTGGGGTTGACCCTGCTGGCGCTTCTGGGGCTGTGGTTTGGCATCAAGGCGTTTTTCGAATGGCTGGCCTGGGAATGGATCGACACGCTGCTGCCGGGCCTGCCGTCCTGGGCCGGGTGGCTGGGGGCGGTGCTGGTCGGGATAAGTCTTGCCGGGGGACTGGCGCTGCTGGTCGCGCCGGTGACGGCGATCGTCGCCGGCCTGTTCCTCGATGACATCGCCGAAGTGGTCGAGCGTACGGATTACCCAAATGATCCACCAGGCCACGCCGTGCCGGCACTGCGCTCGTTGGTGCTGTCCATAAGGTTCCTGGGCGTCGTTATCCTCGGCAACGTCGTGGCATTGTTGCTGCTCCTGGTGCCGGGCATCAACATCGTCGCCTTCTTCGTCGTCAACGGCTACCTGCTCGGGCGCGAGTTCTTCGAATTCGCCGCCATGCGTTTTCGCCCGGAGGAGCAGGCGAGGGCGCTGCGCCGGAAATATGCCGGCACTGTGTTTCTCGCCGGGCTGGTTATCGCCGCCTGTCTTGCCGTGCCCTTGCTCAACCTGCTGACGCCGCTCTTCGCCGCCGCCATGATGGTGCACTTGCACAAAGCGATCTCGGCGCGGGAAGCGGCTCGATCCTGAAGGTCAGCACTCCTAGCGCAGCAGAAAACCACGCCCAAGCTCGTCATCGGCTTCGACGATGAATTCGGCCTTTCCGGAATAATAGGCGCGGCCGCCGACGCGGGCGATGATGGCATCATGCGGACCGGTCCTCGTCGTTCGCGCCACGGCGCCGGAAAAGCGCGAGCCGGCGATGCTTTCGAACATCCGTGTTCGCCCGATCCCGATCTGTCCCTTGGCATGCATCGCCGCCAGCCGCGCCGTGACGCCCGAACCGGTGGGCGAACGATCGACCTCGGCCTCGGCGAAGACACAGATGTTCTTCGTCGGCTTGTCGGAAAACGCGTCCCGGCCGTCGTTCAGGATGGTGCCATAGAGGAAGGCAAGGTCGGAATGGTCGGGGTGCGACAGCGGGAATTCGGCCTTGAGTTTGTTCGTCAACGCCGTCGCCGCGTCGACGAAGTCGCGCACGCGGTCGCGGCCGAACTCCAGCCCGAACTGATGGCAATCGGCGAGTGCGTAGAAGGCGCCTCCATAGGCGACATCGAAGCCGATCGGGCCGAAGCCCGGTAGTTCGACCGTCCGGTCGCGGGCGAACAGAAAAGCCGGCACGCTTTCGAACGACACCGCGCCCGCCTTGCCGTCCTTGACCTCCACCGAAGCGACGATCAGCCCGCAGGGAGCCTCGATCCTGACTGTCGTCACCGGCTCCTGTTTCACCACCAGCCCCTCGTCGACGGCGTAGCGGCCGAGCGCGATGATGGCGTGGCCGCACATGGTGGAATAGCCTTCATTGTGCATGAACAGCACGGCAAGATCTGCGCCGGGAAGATCGGGTTCGACCAGCAGGGCGGCATACATGTCGTAGTGGCCGCGCGGCTCGAAGATCAGGATCTTTCTGAGATGGTCGAGACGGTCTCGCGCATAGGCACGCTTCTCGAGGATCGTGCCCTCGGGAATATCCGGATAGCCGCCGGTGACGATCCGCAGCGGCTCGCCGCCTGTGTGCATGTCGACGACGGTGAGTGTCATGCGCTGGACTTTGAGAACAGCTCTTGCAGCTTGCCGAAAGGCATGGCGGCGCGGGTGAAGCCGAACGTGCCGTCCTGCTGGATTTCGCGCGCCGCCGTTTCCAGCATGCCGAAGGCGAAATTGGTGAGCCAAGGTCCGAGCGAGATGCGCTTGACCCCCGCCTGGGCTAGGTCGGCGATGGTGAAGCCCGGCCGCGCCATGACATTGACCGGCTTGGTCACCGCCGAACAGATGGTGCGCACGATATCGATGTCGTTGAGGCCTGGCGCGTAGAGCACATCGGCTCCAGCCTTCTCGAAGGCCTGCAGGCGCCTGATCGTGTCGTCGATGTCGGGCTTGCCCCATAGAAAATTCTCGGCCCGGGCGGTGAAGACGAAATCGTGCTTCAGCGCCCGCGCCGCTTCGGCGGCCGCGGCGACGCGCTCGACGGCATGCGAGAAATCATAGATCGGCCTGTCCGGGTCGTCGCCATGGTCCTCGATCGAGCAGCCGGCAAGGCCCGCCGCTTCCGCGGCGAAGATGGTTTCCGCCGCACTCGTGGCGCTGTCGCCCTTGCCTCTCTCCAAGTCGGCCGAAACCGGCAGGCCGGTCGCCGCCGTCACCTCGCGGCAATGGTGGATCATCGCCTCGAACGTCACGGCGCCGTCGGGCAGGCCGCGCGAAAAGGCGAAACCGGCACTGGTCGTCGCCAGCGCCTTGAAGCCAAAGGAGCCGAGCAGCTTCGTGGTGCCGATATCCCAGGGATTGGGCATGACGAAGGTCGAGGCATGCAGATCACGAAAGGTCTTGCCCTTGTCCATGGAAGCTCCCCATCATGTGCTGAGTGATGGAAAGGGTTTTATCGCGACGCTATGCAGCGGGCAAACGAATGCGATTGGCGCAGAAGTATTTTTGAGCTCGCCCCTGCCATTCCGTCAAGCAACGCGGGAACCCGGCAAGAAATGCCGGCCAGCTCAGTGGATCGGCACCAGCCCGGCCAGTTCGCGCATGTCGTCGAACAACACGCCGCCGGCTTCCACCAGCCCGTCGCGGTCGGAATACGGATCGCCGTGGTAGGAAAACACCCGCATGCCGGCGGCAACGCCTGCTTGCGTGCCGGCGACGCTGTCCTCGATGACGATGCAGTCGGCGGGCGCGAAGCCCATCGAGGCGGCCGCATGCAGGAAGAGATCGGGAAACGGCTTGCCGCGCCCCACCATCGTGGCGCTGAACAGCGCATGTTCGAACAGCGGCAGCAGCCCGGTCTGGCCGAGCGTGATGTGCATTTTCGATACCCGTGCCGAGGTGGCGACGCAATAGGCAATGCCCGCCGCCCGCACCGCTTCGACGAACTCTCGCACATGCGGTATGGCTTCGACGCCATGCGCGAACAGGTCGGGGAGGCCGGCATTCCACCGGTCGACGAAATCGGCGCCGAGCCTTACCTCGGTCTGGCCCTCGATCTCTTTTTGCACCGAGACCATGCTGCGGCCGGAAAAATGCTTGCGGCAATATTCGAAGCTTGTCGGAAAGCCGGCGGCTGTCAGCCATTCGGCCAGGCGTCGATTGGCGAGGTTCTCGGTGTCCACCAGAACACCGTCGCAATCGAAGATAACCAGCTTGGGTATGTTCATCAGGCCGTGCCGGTCGACCCGAACCCGCCGGAGCCGCGCGTCGTGCCGCCTGCCAATGTGCGTTCTTCGACGGTCGCCTGGGTCACCGAGGCAAAGACGATCTGCGCGATGCGCATGCCGCGGGTCACCGCGAAATCCTCGTCGCCGAGATTGATCAGCAGCACCTTTACCTCGCCCCGATAGTCGCTGTCGATGGTGCCGGGCGTGTTGAGGACGGTAAGGCCATGCTTGAAGGCGAGGCCGGAGCGCGGTCGCACCTGGCCTTCCATGCCTTCGGGTATTTCCATGACCAGACCTGTCGGCACCAGCGCCCGCTTGCCGGGCAGGATCAGTAGCGGCCGGTCGTCCGGCACCGCCGCACGCAGGTCCATGCCGGCGGCTCCAGTGCTTTCATAGGCGGGGAGGGGCAGGCCTTCACCGTGCGGCAATCTGACGAAGCCGACGGTCGGACCGATGACGGAGGACGTTTGGAGGGATGCGCGCATAAAACCGATCCTATCGGCGCGAACGACGATTCGGTCAACTCGACCGCAATACTATCAACGGCTTTCTTTCGGGCAGCACTATGACCTAGCGTAGCTCCATGGGAACAACCGTCGTTTCCTTGATCTCTTCCATCACGAAGGAGGCGGAGACATCCGACAGCGCCACCTTGGCGATGAGCCGCTGATAGAGCCGGTCATAGGCCTTCACGTCGGCGACGCGGGCGCGCAGCACATAGTCGAGATCCCCGGACATGCGGTAGACACCGGTTATCTCCGGAAAGCCGGTCACCGCCGCGCGGAATTTCCGCAGCCAGTCCGGATCGTGATTGGACGTCCGGATCAGGATGAACACCGAAAGGCCAAGCCCGAGCTTCTCCGCGTCGACCAGCGCCACGCGGCCGGTGATGACGCCGTTCTCCTCGAGCCGCTTGACCCGCCGCCAGCAGGCGTTTCGCGACAGGGCGACCTTCTCGGAGAGCTGGTCCACCGAGAGCGTGCCGTCGCGCTGCAACTCGGTCAGCAATTTTCGGTCGATTTCGTCAATTTCTGGCGCCATGTGGGATGTTTGTCCCATGGATTGGCCAAATACAAGGACATTTTGAGACCGATGAACCGGCGAAGCGTGCCAGGATACTCATATCGGGGAACGTCAAACGCCGAAGGGGAAACAGCATGTCGGTCGCAAGGATTTTCACCTCTCATCCGGCCAAGGTCGGCGAGACCTATTCCGGCCATATGGCCTTTGCCGCCTGGTTCTCCTCGAGACTGTTCATGGCGGCGTGCGCCGCGATTGTTCATGCTTTCTTGCCATTTTTGTTTGAGACTACCGCCAGCCGAATCGTTCGCGAACTCTACGAGCGGACGCACAACAGAGGCTCGCACGCGACCAAGGAGCCGGCAGCTCTGATGGATCGTGCCTAGAGGACGACAAAGCGATGTGCCGGTGGGCGGCCTATCTCGGTGAAGCGGTCTTTCTCGAAGACATCGTCACGGCGCCCTGCCATTCGCTGATCGCCCAGAGCCATTGCGCCCAGGAAGCGAAATCGCCGACAAATGGTGACGGTTTCGGTCTTGCCTGGTATGGTGACCGGCCGGAGCCCGGCCTCTATCGCGACATCCTTCCCGCCTGGTCCGACCCCAATCTGAAGAGCCTCTGCCGGCAGATCAAATCCGGCCTGTTCCTCGCCCATGTCCGCGCCTCGACTGGCGGCGCCACCAGCCGCATGAACTGCCATCCCTTTGTCTCGGACCGCTGGTCGTTCATGCACAACGGCCAGATCGGCGGCTTCGAGAAGATCCGCCGGGCGCTGGAGAATTCGCTTTCCGACGCTGTGTTCGACCAGCGCGAAGGCACTACGGATTCCGAACTCTTCTTTCTGCTGATGATCGACGAGGGATTGGCTGATGATCCGCAAGGCGCCGTCTCGCGCGCCACGGCGCGCGTGCTCGATGCCTCGCGCCGTGCCGGTCTTGAGCCGGCCTTGAAGCTCACCGCCGCCTTTTCGGACGGGCAGGCGCTCCACGCGGTTCGCTACGCCACCGACGATCATGCGCCGACGCTCTACACCTCCACTTTCGGCAAGGGCGGCGGCCGCTGCATCGTCTCGGAACCCTTCGATCGCGACGGCGGCGACTGGCAGGCGATTCCGCCATCAAGTTTCGTCACCATGACCCGGAACGGCATCGCCATTCGTCCCTTTGCTCCGGCCGCGGCGAAGCTGGCTTTGGTCGGATAGATTTCGTCGTCAACTGGTAGCGTCGCGGGACAGAGGGGGCGTCGCAGAGCGCCGACTTCAAAGGTGCAATTTCGATCAAGCGTCGCCGATCCTCGGCTGCTCAATTCCGCTTGAAGTCGCGCTGCTGTCAACCATCTTGATCCGGCTAGCGCGGCCAGGCCGGAGTAATCATCATGGACCTCGTATTTTCCTCGGCAACCGATCTCGCTGCCGCTATCGCCAACCGCAAAATCTCCGCCATCGAAGCGCTCGACGCGCATCTGGCGCAGATCGACGCCCACAACGAGGCCATCAACGCCGTCATTTCGCTCGACCGGGAAGGGGCCCGCGAGAGCGCGAAGAAGGCCGACGCGGCACAGGCGCGCGGTGAGGCGCTTGGACCGCTGCATGGCGTGCCGTTCACCCTGAAGGACACGCATGAGGCAGCAGGCATGAAGACCACGGTCGGCTTCCCGCCCTTCGCCGATTATGTCGCCAGGCAGGACAGCCCGGTCGTTGCCCGGCTGAAGGCGGCCGGGGGCGTGCTGATGGCCAGGACCAATGTCGCGATCATGCTGTCGGACTGGCAGTCGAACAATCCGCTGTTCGGCCGCACCAGCAATCCCTGGAATCTTCAACGCACGGCGGGTGGCTCCAGTGGCGGCGCGGCGGCGGCCATTTGCGCTGGCATGACGCCGTTCGATGTCGGCAACGACATGCAGGCTTCGATCCGGCTGCCGGCCGCCTTCTGTGGCGTCCATGGGTTGAAACCGACCGAGCATCGCGTCTCGCTGGCCGGTGCTTTTCCCGATCCGGGAGGGACCGCGCGCGGCGTGCGCCTGATGTCATGTCTCGGACCGCTGGCGCGCAGCGTGCAAGACCTGTCATTGATCTATCGAATCATCGCCGGACCGGACTGGCGCGACACCGATCTTGCACCGGTGCCGGTCGAGGACATGCCGAAGCTCGACCTCAAGGCATTGCGCATCGCCTTCGTGCCGTCCTTTCCCGGATTTCCAGTGGCCGGCGATATCGGTGCCGCGGTCGAAAATCTAGCAACGCAGTTGCGATCGGCAGGCGCGATCGTCGAGGAAGCCAAACTTCCCAAGCTCGATTTGCACGACGATCTGGAGCAAGGCGGCGCGTTGATCGGCATGATGATGGAGGCCGCGCGACCCGAGCCGCCGGAGAAGCCGACACCGGTTTCGCGCTGGTTCGAGGCGCTGGCTCGTCGCGATCGCTCGATACTGGCCTGGGACCAGTTTTTCGAAAGCCGGGACGCGCTGCTGTGCCCGGTCGCCATGACCACGGCTTTCCCGCATTGCGATCCCGGCACATCGATCGTGGTCGACGGCAGGCAGCAGAGCTATTGGATGCTTCCAGCCCATGGCGCGATCTTCAACTACAGCGGCCACCCCGCGCTTTCGATACCGTGCGGGCTGGACAGCGACGGCCTGCCGATCGGCCTGCAACTGGTCGGCAAACGCTGGTCGGAGTCGCGGCTGCTTGGCATCGCCAGGGCGATCGAGCCATTGACTGGCGGCTTTCGCCGCCCGCCAGGCTATTGAGCGAAACGCGACAGGCCATATGGGGCTAGCAATGGATCGCGCTCGCCGTCGAGGATTTCCTGGGCGGCGAACAAGCCGACGACCGGGGCCAGCGTGATCCCGGAATGCATGACCGCGATATAGACGCCGTCCGTTCCCTTGGCGCGGCCGATGATCGGAAAGCCATCGACCGGTGTCGGACGATAGCCAACCGTGTGGAAATCCAGCTCCAGCCCGTCGGCGCCGCGCAGCATGGGTTTCATGGCCGCGAACAGTTCGCGGGCAGTGACGTCGGCATCCATGCCCGGGTCGGCGCCGCCGAAATCCGAACCGGCTATGATACGGCCCTCTGAGGTCTGGCGCATGTGCAGGCGCTTCGCCAACACCAGTCCGTTGAGCAGTTTTTTGTAAGGGCGCGAGTGGACGATGAGGCCGGGCGGCGTCTCGATCGGCAGGTTGATGCCGGCCGTCGCTGCAATGTCTGGCGAGCCGACGCCGGCCGCGATCACCACCTCGTCGGCGGTAATCAATCCATGCGATGTGTCGACGCCGGTAATCTTGCCGTCGGTTTCAACCAGCGCCGTCACCGTGCTGGATATGATGCGCGTGCCATGTCGCTCGGCATCGGCCAGCAGCGCTTTCGTGGCGGCCACCGGCTCGGCGACACCCTCTTCAGCGACATGCAAGGCAAGATCAGGAAGCTCGGTGAGATTGGGCTCGATGCGCGCGGCGGTGGCACGATCGACGCGCTCGATGCCATAGCCCCAGGCGGAATGCCCGGTGGCATATGCTTCCATTTCGGCCGCCGAGAGATCCCAGCACAGGCCACCGCACCAGGAGAGGGGAATGGTGGGGACGTCATTTGCCAGCCGCGACCATTCGGCCATGGCGCGGGTCCGCAGTCGAAAATAAGGCTCCGGGTTACCCCAGGTGGCATTGATCCAGGCGAAGGAGGCCGGCGTCGCGACCCCACCGACTTCACTGTCGGCAATCACCGTCACCCGCGCGCCTGCCTTGGCCAGATGCGAGGCGATGGAGGCGCCGACGATGCCGGTGCCGATGACGATGATTTGTTTGGCTGCACTCATGCTGAACCTTTGGCGGATTTTGAGTGGCATTTCGGTTAGCCGTTACCATATTGGGCGAGGCCTATCTGCCCAAAACTGTTCGACAGGCCCAAGAAGCGCTGCTAGAAGCCCGCGCCACAGACAGGATTCCAGACATTGGCTGAAGACATCGAACAGGCGGTATCGCGCCGCCGCACCTTCGCGATCATCGCGCACCCGGACGCCGGCAAGACGACGCTGACCGAAAAGCTGCTTCTGTTCGGCGGCGCCATCCAACTCGCCGGCGAGGTCAAGGCCAAGAAGGACAAGATCCAGACCCGGTCCGACTGGATGAAGATCGAGCGCGAGCGCGGCATTTCGGTCGTCACCTCGGTGATGACGTTCGAGTATGAGGACAATGTCTTCAACCTCCTGGATACCCCCGGCCACGAGGATTTCGCCGACGACACCTACCGTACCCTGTCTGCGGTCGACTCGGCGGTCATGGTCATCGACGCCGCCAAGGGCATCGAGCCGCGTACGCTGAAACTGTTCGAGGTCTGCCGGCTGCGCGACATCCCGATCATCACCTTCGTCAACAAGATGGACCGCGAAAGCCGCGATCCGTTCGAGATCCTCGACGAGATCGAGCAGAAGCTGGCGCTGGATACGGCGCCGATCACCTGGCCGATCGGTCGCGGCAAGACGTTTTCCGGCACCTATCATCTGGCTCAGAATGCCGTGCGCAGGGGTGACGCTGAGAAGGAACGCACGCCGGTCAACGGTCCTGATTCCAACCGTGTCGCCGGCTTGCTGCCGGAAAACGAGCGCGAGGCCTTTATCGAGGAGCTCGAACTGGCGCGCGAGGCCTGCCGGCCGCTCGACCTTGAAGCCTTCCGCGAGGGCCATTTGACGCCGGTCTATTTCGGCTCGGCGCTGCGCAATTATGGCGTCCGCGACCTGATCGAGGCGCTCGGCGCCTACGGCCCGCCGCCGCGCGCGCAGGAGGCCGATACCCGCAAGGTCGAGGCGACCGAGGACAAGATGACCTCCTTCGTCTTCAAGATCCAGGCCAACATGGACCCCAACCATCGCGACCGAATCGCCTTCGTCCGCGTTTGCTCGGGCAAGCTCGAGCGTGGCATGAAGGCCAAGCTGGTGCGCACCGGCAAGCCGATGTCACTGTCGGCGCCGCAGTTCTTCTTCGCCCGCACTCGCGTCACCGCCGACGAGGCCTTTGCCGGCGACGTCGTCGGCATCCCCAACCACGGCACGCTGCGCATTGGCGACACGCTGACCGAAGGCGAGGAAATCCTTTTCCGGGGCGTTCCGAACTTCGCCCCGGAAATCCTGCGCCGTGTCCGCCTCGGCGACGCGATGAAGGCCAAGAAGCTCAAGGAAGCGCTGCACCAGATGGCCGAGGAAGGCGTCGTGCAGCTGTTCTCCCCCGAGGACGGCTCGCCGGCCATCGTCGGTGTCGTCGGCGCTCTGCAACTCGACGTCCTGAAGGAGCGGCTGAACTTCGAATACACGCTCCCTGTCGAATTCGAGATGTCGCGCTTTTCGGTCTGCCGCTGGATATCGGCCGATGACAAGGCCGAGGTTAACCGCTTCATCGAGGCGCATCGCGGCGACATCGCTCGCGACCTTGACAACGACCCGGTGTTCCTTGCCCAGCACGCCTTCTCGCTCAACTACGAAGCGGAACGCTGGAAGGCGATCACCTTCGCCACGATCAAGGACTATCAGGTTCGCGACCGGGCAGCTTAGCCGTAGCTCCCTTTCCCTTCTCCCCGTTCAAGGGGGAGAAGAAGGTGCCCGGAGGGCGGATGAGGGGCAGCGCCAGCGCTGAAGCCTGCAGCTCACCCCTTCGCCGCCGCTTCGATCTTGGCGATGTCGATCTTGCCCATCTGCATCATCGCATTCATCACCCGGCCGGCCTTGGCCCTGTCAGGATCCTGAAGCAATCTCGGCAATTGCTCCGGCACGACCTGCCAGGAGACGCCGAACCTGTCTTTCAGCCAGCCGCAAGGCCCGGGTTCGCCGCCGCCATCGGTGAGCCTTGCCCAGAAATGATCGACTTCTTGCTGCGTCTTGCAGTCGATGGACAGCGACATCGCCTCGGTAAACTTGTACTGCGGCCCGCCATTCAGCGCCTGGAACTGGATACCGTCGAGTTCGAACGAGGCCACCAGCACCTTGCCTTCCTCGGCGTGGCCTTTCGGCCAGCGTGTCACGCTGAGCACTTTCGAATTCTCGAATATGGAAATGTAGTGGTTCATCGCGTCTTCGGCTTGGCCATCGAACCATAGGAAGGTGGTGATCTTCTGCATCGTCTCTCTCCTCGGGCTGTTTTGGTCGCTGCTACGGTTGAACGGTTGGCTCCGGGAACGGTGCCATTCCCATGCCTTCCGCCCAAGGACGGACGTGCGACACGCGATCCGACAGTGGTGCGCAATTTTCTTTGAGAATCTGGCGCATTGCAAAATTGTGGCCAGACCAAGCTATGGCGGCTATAACGCCTGCGGTCCGAATTCAGCTCCGTCGCGCCGTTCGTCGGCGGCCGCCAGCCAGCTAAGGAAAATTCATGCCTGCCTATCGCTCCCGCACCACCACCCATGGCCGCAACATGGCCGGCGCCCGCGGCCTCTGGCGCGCCACCGGCATGAAGGACAGTGATTTCGGCAAGCCGATCATCGCCGTGGTCAACTCCTTCACCCAGTTCGTGCCGGGCCACGTCCACCTGAAGGACCTCGGCCAATTGGTCGCGCGCGAGATCGAGAAGGCTGGCGGCGTCGCCAAGGAGTTCAACACCATCGCCGTCGACGACGGCATCGCCATGGGCCATGACGGCATGCTCTATTCGCTGCCGTCTCGCGAACTGATCGCCGACTCGGTCGAATACATGGTCAATGCGCATTGCGCCGACGCCATGGTCTGCATCTCCAACTGCGACAAGATCACCCCCGGCATGCTGATGGCCAGCTTGCGCCTCAACATACCCACTGTCTTCGTGTCCGGCGGCCCGATGGAAGCCGGCAAGGTGGTGCTGGCCGGCAAGACGCAGGCGCTCGACCTCGTCGACGCCATGGTCGCCGCCGCCGACGACAGGATCTCCGACGAGGATGTCAAGGTCATCGAGCGCTCGGCATGCCCGACCTGCGGCTCCTGCTCTGGCATGTTCACGGCCAATTCGATGAATTGCCTGACCGAGGCCCTCGGCCTGTCGCTGCCGGGCAACGGCTCGACGCTGGCCACGCATGCCGACCGCAAGCGCCTGTTCGTCGAGGCTGGCCACCTGATCGTCGATCTGGCCCAGCGCTATTACGAGCAGGATGACGAGACGGCGCTGCCGCGCAACATCGCGTCCAAGGGCGCCTTCGAGAACGCCATGACGCTGGATATTGCCATGGGCGGCTCGACCAACACCGTGCTGCACATCCTGGCCGCCGCCCACGAGGGCGAAGTCGACTTCACCATGGAGGACATAGACCGGCTGTCGCGGCGGGTTCCGGTGCTCTGCAAGGTGGCGCCCGCCAAGTCCGACGTTCACATGGAGGACGTTCACCGTGCCGGCGGCATCATGGCGATCCTTGGCCAGCTCGACAATGCCGGGCTGATCAACCGCGACCTGCCGACGGTGCACACCGCCAGCATCGGCGAAGCGCTCGATCATTGGGATATTTCGCGCACCTCCAGCCAGAGTGTCCGCGACTTCTTCCTCGCCGCCCCTGGCGGCGTGCCGACGCAGGTCGCCTTCAGCCAGAACCGCCGCTGGGACGATCTTGACCTAGACCGCGAGAAAGGTGTCATCCGTTCGGCGGAAACGCCGTTCTCGAAAGATGGCGGCCTTGCCGTGTTGAAAGGTAACCTGGCGCTCGATGGCTGCATCGTGAAGACGGCTGGCGTCGACGAATCGATCCTGAAATTCACCGGCCCGGCGCGGGTCTTCGAGAGCCAGGACGCCAGCGTCAAGGCAATCCTGTCGAACGAGATCAAGGCCGGCGATGTGGTCGTCATCCGCTACGAGGGGCCGCGTGGCGGTCCCGGCATGCAGGAGATGCTCTATCCGACCAGCTATCTGAAGTCGAAGGGCCTCGGCAAGGCCTGCGCCCTAGTCACCGATGGCCGCTTTTCCGGCGGCACGTCGGGCCTGTCGATCGGCCATGTCTCGCCGGAAGCGGCCGAGGGCGGTACGATCGGGCTGGTGCGGGAAGGCGATACGGTCGAGATAGACATCCCCAACCGCACCATCCGCTTGGCCGTCAGCGACGAAGAATTGGCCAGCCGCCGGGCGGCGATGGCGGCCAAGGGCGCCTTGGCGTGGAAGCCGGAGGAAAAGCGCAAGCGCAAGGTAACCACCGCCCTGCGCGCCTACGCCGCCTTCGCCACCAGCGCCGACAAGGGTGCGGTGCGGCACGTTCCGGAATAGGGTTCACGCAGGCCCCCATCCGGCCGCGAAGGGTGGGGGCATGGCTCCGAGATCCGGAGCCAACCCTCACGGCATCAACTGGTATTCATAAAGCTTCTGATAGAGCCCGCCTTGGTTGAGCAAGGTCCTGTGCGGACCGCTCTCGATCACCTGGCCGGCTTCCAGCACCACGATTGTGTCGGCCTGGTGCACGGTCGACAGGCGGTGCGCGATGACGATCGTCGTGCGTCCTTCGGTCAGCTGTTGCAGCGCGTCGCGGAACAGCGCCTCTGATTCCGCGTCCAGCGCGCTCGTCGCTTCGTCGAGCAGCAGGATCTCCGCGTTGCGCAGCATGGCGCGCGCGATGGAAATGCGCTGGCGCTGGCCGCCCGACAGGAAGGCGCCGTTCTCGCCGACTTCCGTCTCGTAGCCTTTTGTCTGGGCGCGGATGAAGTCGTGTGCATTGGCGGCCTTGGCGGCGGCGATCACTTCCGCGTCCGTCGCGTCCTGACGCCCAAGCCGGATGTTGTGCATGATGGTTCCGGCAAACAGGAACGTATCCTGGCTGACATAGGCGATCCTTTCCCGCAGGGACGCGAGCGTCGCATGGGAAATGTCCTGGCCGTCGAACAGGATCTTGCCCCCCTGGGGGTCGTACATGCGCATGATAAGGTTCAGGATCGTCGACTTGCCGCTGCCGGAAGGACCGACCAGTGCCGTCATTTTGCCGGGTTCAAGGGTCAGGTTGAACCGGTCCAGCACCAGTGGGCCGTCCTGATACGCGAAGCTGACCGCGTCGAACCGGATCTCGCCCGGACCGGCCAGGAGGGGGCGCGCATCCGGCTTCTCGGCCAATGTCAGCGGCTGGTCGGCCAACTGGAACATCATGCGCACGCCGACAATGCCGCTTTCCAGGGAAATGCGCACGCGGGCGAGTCGCTTGGCTGGCTCGTAGGCCAGGAGCAGCGCCCCGATAAAAGCCATGATGTTGCCCGGCATCTGGCCACCCTGCACGACCAGGAACCCGCTGACGAAGACGGCCCCGGCGATTGCCAGTCCGGCGAGCGTTTCCATCACCGGACTGGTGGCGGCCTCCAGCGCCGCGATGTTGTTGGCGCGGTTCTCCACATCCGCCACGGCCTGGTACATGCGCTTGCGCATCGTGCCTTCGAGACCGAAGGATTTGACGACGCGCACGCCGATCGCGGTCTCCTGCATCACCTGCACGATCTGGCCAACCGAGCGGAATTCCATCGCGGCGAACTTGCGCACGCGCTTCAGGATGCCGTTGACCCCGTAGATGGCAATGGGCCCGACGACGAAGCAGATCACCGACAGCGCCGGCTGCTGCCAAACCATGACCGCCACTAGGGCAACCAGCGTCACAAGGTCGCGTACATAGGATGTGACGACAAGGTCGAGGACGTTGCGTGCCGCCTGCGCATTGTTGGTCATGCGGGTGATCAGGTCGGACGACGAGGTCGAATGATAGAACTCAATGCCTTGCGCCAGGACGCGGTCGTATATCTTGCGCTGACGATCGGCGATAATGGCGTTGCCGACGCGGCTCATGAAATAGGCCTGGATGAAATTGGCGAGGCCCTTGAGAATGAAGATCGTGGCGACCCCGACCGCAATCTGATTGATGCGATCGATTCGCTTGTAGACCACGAATTCATTCGTGATCTGGCTCAGGATCCAGGCGCTGGCGCCAGTCGTGGCGGCCACCACCAGCATCGACACGATGGCGGCGCCGTAGCCGAACTTATGTTCGTGGAAGGACTCTCTGACCAGCCTTGCAATGAGGCGCTGGTTCTCCGTCGACCGGAAAAAACGAAACAAGCGGGCTGATCCTTGAAACTGGACAATGAAGGGCGGCTTATAGAGCCTGTTGCCACTGGAGGGAACCTGCTGGGACCATTCGAAAGAAACGACTGCGGCAGGCTGTCTTTTGCGCCACTGTCGCGACATGATTCTGCAAGGGGATGACGAAGGATGAATTTCGACCTTATCGTGCGCGGCGGAACGCTGCCTGACGGCACCATCGCCGACATCGGCGTGATCGGCGAGACGATCGCGGCAATTGAGCCCGAACTGAACGTCACCGCTGGCACAGTCATCGACGCGCGCGGCAATCTGATCTCGCCGCCCTTCGTCGATCCGCATTTCCACATGGATGCGACGCTGTCCTACGGCATTCCGCGCATCAATGTGTCGGGCACGCTGCTGGAAGGCATTTCGCTGTGGGGCGAGTTGAAGCCGCTGCTGACCCATGAGGCCGTTCGAGAGCGCGCGCTCGCCTATTGCGACTGGGCTGTGTCGATGGGCCTGCTGGCCATTCGAACCCATGTCGATGTCTGCGACGACCGGCTGCTGGCGGTGGAAGCGTTGCTTGATGTGAAGAAAACCGTGGCTCCCTATATCGACCTGCAACTGGTCGCCTTCCCGCAGGACGGTTTCTACCGCTCGCCGACGGCGCGGCAAAACACCATCCGCGCCCTCGACATGGGAGTCGATATCGTCGGTGGCATTCCGCATTTCGAGCGAACCATGGCTGATGGGGCGCGCTCGGTGACGGAGCTGTGCGAAATCGCGGCCGAGCGTGGCTTGATGGTCGATCTGCATTGCGATGAGACGGATGATCCGCTGTCGCGCCATATCGAACAGCTGGCCTTTGAAACGCAGCGCCTCGGACTGCAGGGCAAGGTGGCCGGCTCGCATCTCACCTCCATGCATTCGATGGACAATTACTATGTCTCGAAGCTTCTGCCGCTGATCGCCGAAGCGGGCGTTTCGGCGATCCCCAATCCGCTCATCAACATCATGCTGCAGGGGCGCCACGACACGTTTCCGAAGCGCCGTGGCCTGACCCGGGTCAAGGAAATGCAGGCGCTCGGCATCCGCGTTGGCTGGGGCCAGGATTGCGTCCTCGATCCCTGGTATTCGCTGGGCACCGCCGACATGCTCGACGTCGCCTTCATGGGCCTTCACGTCGCCCAGATGTCGAGCCCGGCCGACATGGCGCGTTGCTTCGACATGGTCACCAACGTCAACGCCGCCATCATGGGCCTCGATCATCTCGGCCTCGCGGTCGGCAAGCGCGCCAGCCTCGTCGTCCTCGATGCGGGCAGTCCCATCGAAGCCTTGCGCCTGCGCGCCGAACGAATCTGCGTCATCGCCAGGGGCAAGGTGGTGGCGGAACGGACGCGGCAGGATACGCGGCTTTCCATCGAGGGCCGGCCGGCGATGGTCAACCGCCGGCATCGCTCGGGTCACGCACAATGATGCGGCAGGCTTGACAGGGCCTGCGTGCCACGCCGGCTTTTGATCCCTGGATCGTCCTATCGCCCGGTGATTAACCTGCGGCGGCCAAGACAGGCCGCGAAGCGGACAGACCTAGCCGATTCCCGGCGCTGGCCTTGCCAAATGGTGGATTTCTCCTCGTCAAAGCCACCGCTACCGTCTACGACCCGGCAAGGCGAGGGAAAAATCAGGACGGCATGACGCAGCCCGTGACGCAGAATTCAACCATCAGGAACGTGCTCCTGGCCGGCATTCTCCTGATGCTGGCCGGTGACTTCCTGTTTGCGCTGAACGATGCAATGGGCAAGTGGCTGGTTGCCAGCTTCTCCGTCGGCCAGGTCGTGCTGATCCGTTCGATCGGCGCCTTCTTCGTGCTCGGCCCGATGATCGCCCACCAGGGCACGGCCAAGCTGTTTCGGATGGAGCGGCTGGAGTTGCAGGTGCTGCGCGTCGTCATGACGACGCTCGACACGGCCTTCTTCTACGCGGCCGTGGTTTACCTGCCGCTCGCCGACGTCATGAGCTTCTACATGGCTGGTCCGATCTATGTCGCGGCCCTGTCGCATCTGCTGCTTGGCGAGAAAGTCGGCTGGCGCCGCTGGGTCGCGATCCTGCTCGGCTTCTGCGGCGTGCTGATCATGCTGAAACCCTCCTCGGCTGCGTTCTCGCTGTCGTCCAGCTTCGCGCTCGCCGGCAGCATCGCCTTCGCCTTCGCGATTATCCTCAACCGGCGCCTGCGCGGCACCAGCGATACCAATCTTGTGACATGGCAGACCATCGGCACGCTGGTGGTTGGCGGCGTGCTGACCATCGGCGCCTGGCAGACGCCGTCGGCACTCGATTTCGGCGCCATGCTGTTGCTGGGCATCGTCTCCTGCGGCGCGCATCTGATGATCACCAGGGCGCTCAAGCTCGCGCCAGCCTCGACGCTGGCGCCGCTGCACTACACGCTGCTGCTTTGGGCGGTCGTTTTCGGGCTGGTGTTCTTCGGCGATGTTCCGGGCCCGCGTATCCTGATCGGTTCGGGCATCGTGGTGCTGGCTGGCCTGTTCATCTTCCACCGCCAGAAGGTGGTCGACACCACCGTGCCGCCGGAGAACGTGCCGAAGGGCGTGAACTGAAGCCGTAAAGATATCAAACGGCTTTGCGTGGGCGATGGCCTTGAAACACAGTCCTTGGCATATCCCCAATCGTCGCTTCAGAATGAAAGCTTATGCACGGCGCTTCGCTGTCGCTTGACGGCATCTCATACAAGGCTTGGTATTTACATGAATATGTTGCGGTGTAATTTGCTTACTCACCGCAATGCAGCTTTGATTCTCGGGTTGGCCGACTGAAATCAATATATCCTGTCGAATTGCGATGCAGGGGGGATCATGGGTACTTTTTCTATATGGCACTGGCTGATTGTTCTGGTGATTATCGGCTTGCCGCTTGTATTTGTTCTACGGTCGGCGCCAGAAGGCGCTAACCGTTTCGGGGACACGCCGGCAGCGATGAATTTCGCCGAGGCCATTTCAAGCTTCTTTCGCAACTATGTGAATTTTTCCGGCAGGGCCAGTCGCTCGGAGTTCTGGTATTCCTACCTTTTCCTCATCCTCGTTGCCTTCGTTATGGGGATAGCTGATGAGCTTGTTCAGAGTAAGATTGCCTCATCGATCTGGAACCTTGTTGTCTTTCTGCCGACAATCGCAATGAGTGCCCGCCGGCTGCATGACATCAACAGAAGCGGTTGGCACCAGCTTCTGGCGCTGTTGTTCCCCATCGGGACCATTGCCCTGATCATCTGGTTCTGCAAGAAGTCCGACAATACAGGGACGTTGCGGGAAATGCAGAAGGTGTTCGGATAAGGCGAACGATAAGGCAGTCGCTCGCTCTGATTGAATTATTTTCCCTTTTTCGCGGACGCCGCCGCAGGCCTTGCCCGGCGTCTGTGATCCGGCGAGCATCAGTGCGATGGACAGAGCGAGGCTCGCTGAAAACTAAGCTTTCACCCTGTCACCGGCTGGATCATACATCGGCTCAAGACGGATCTTTGCCGGCGTGGGCTCCATCGCCACGACAAGCTCGTATTTGCCGGAAGCCAGGAAATCGTCGCTGACGCCGTCGGCGTTGCGCACATACCCGAAGCCGATGTTCTGACCCAGCGTGTAGCCGTAGCCGCCGCTGGTCAGGTAACCAACCGGGTGGCCATTGCGCAGGATCGTCTCGCGCCCGACGAGCACCACCGCCGGATCGTCGACGGTGAAGCCGGCAAGGCGCTTCTTCAATGCGGCGCCGTTGACCGCCTCAAGCGCGCGGCGGCCAATGAAATCCGTGTTCTTGCGCAGCTTGACCGCCCAGCCGAGGCCTGCTTCCTGCGGCGTATCGTTGGGCGTGATGTCCGAACCCCAGGCGCGGTAACCTTTTTCAAGCCGCAGCGATTCCAGCGCCCGGTAGCCCACCGGCCGGATGTCGTGTTCCTTGCCCGCAGCCATCAGCGCGTCGAATATCTCTCCGGTCGCCGCGATTGGCACATGCAGTTCCCAGCCGAGTTCGCCGACATAGGTAACGCGCAGTGCCCGGACCATATGGCCGGCGATGGTTATCTCGCGCGCATGGCCGAACGGGAAGCCGGCGTTGGACACGTCCGCACTGGTCACATCGGCCAGCACGTCGCGGGCCCGCGGCCCCATCAGCGACAGCGTGCCGAAATCCTCGGTCACATCCGCGAGCCTGGCATTGTGGCCCTCGCCTATATGGTCGCTGATCCACGACAGATCATGCGTGCGGAAGCCGGTCCCCGTGACGATATAGAATCGCTCATCGCCGAGCCGCGCCACGGTCAGGTCAGCCTCGATGCCGCCGCGTGTGTTGAGAAGCTGCGTATAGGTCAGCCGGCCGACCGGTTTGCTGACATCGTTGGCGCAGATCCAGTCCAGCGCCTTCAGCGCGTCGGGTCCGCTCAACTCGTATTTGGCGAAGGACGACTGATCGAAGATTCCGACCTTCTCGCGCACATGCCGATGTTCGTCGCCGACCGCGGCGAACCAGTTCTGCCGGCCCATCGAATAGCTGTCTTTCGGCTCAATGCCTTTCGGAGCGAACCAGTTCGGTCGCTCCCAGCCGAGCTTCGAGCCGAACACCGCGCGGTGTTCTTTCAGCCGTTCGTAAAGCGGCGAGACGATGCGCGGTCTGCCGCTGGTGTATTCCTCATGCGGAAAGCCGATCGTGTAGTGCTTGCCGTAGGCCTCCAGCGTGCGCTCGCAGACCCATTGGCGGTCGCTGCGCAGGTTGGAGAACCGCCGGATGTCGACGGCCCAAAGATCCAGCGGCGCCTCGCCGTCGACGGCCCATTGCGCCAGCACCCAGCCGGCGCCACCCCCCGATGCTATGCCGAAGGCATTGAAGCCGGCGCCGACGAACATGTTGGCGCATTCTGGCGCCACGCCGAGAATGAAATTGCCGTCCGGCGTAAAGCTCTCCGGTCCGTTGATCATCTGCCTGACGCCGACGCTTTCCAGTGCCGGCACGCGCGCGATGGCCTGCGTCATGTGCTGTTCGAAATGGTCGTAGTCATCGTCGAACAGCCGGAATTCCCAATCGTTCGGGACGTCCCCGGTCGTCCATGCCTGCGGGTTGGGCTCATACCCGCCCATCACCAGTCCGCCGACCTCTTCCTTGAAATAGGTGCGCCGGTCCGGGTCGCGCAGCGTCGGCGCATCGGTTGCCAGCCCGTCGATTTTTTCGGTGACGATGTACTGGTGCTTCACCGGCTGCAGCGGCACGTTGATGCCGGCCATCGCGCCGACCTGCCTCGCCCACTGCCCGGCGCAGTTCACCACCTTGTCGCAGACGATGTCGCCCTGGTTGGTCTTGACCGCGGTGATGCGTCCATCCTTCATCTCGAAGCCGGTCACGCGCACCGCTTCGAACAGCTTGGCGCCATGCATCCGCGCGCCCTTGGCCAATGACTGCGTGATGTCGGAAGGACTGGCCTGCCCGTCGGTCGGCAGCCAGGAGGCGCCGACGAGATCGCCGGTCTCCATGAGCGGCCACATTCTTTTCACCTCGGCCGGCGATAGCAAGTGCATGTCCATGCCAAAGCTCCTGGCTGTCGTGGCCAGTCTTTGGTATTCCGTCCAGCGGTCGGCATTGGTGGCCAGCCGCAGGCACCCGGTCATCTTCCAGCCGGTGGCGAGGCCCGTTTCGGCCTCCAGCCCCTTGTAGAGATCGACGGAATATTTGAGCACGCGGGTGATCGAAGCCGACGAACGCAACTGGCCGACCAGCCCGGCGGCATGCCATGTCGAGCCTGACGTCAGCTTTCCCTGTTCCAGAAGCACGACATCGGCCTTGTGATCGCGCGCCAGGTGATAGGCCGTCGAACAGCCGATGATGCCGCCGCCAATGACGACGATCCCGGCATGGGTAGGCAATGTCATGGTTTTTGGATCCCGTATTTTGTCCGGTAGTTTTCAAGCGCGATCTCGAGCCGCGTCAGGTTCTCACCGGTATAGGCGACGTAATCGACGCCCGGTGCGTCGAGATGCAGTTCCGAAACCATGCTCCACATCGCCTCGCGCAGCAGCGACGCGCACTGCATGGCGGCGTGCGAGCGGCGGATTTTCTCGTCCGGCTCGCGGCTGAGATAGGCGGTCAGCAGCTTTTCCGACTCCTCCTCCGACATGCCGGCATTGGAAGCTACGCCGGCTAGGTCGAACATCGCGGTGTTGAATCCGGCATATTCGAAGTCGATCAGCCACAGCTTGTGGCCATCGTCGAGCAGGTTGGCCGGCAGCAGGTCGTTGTGGCCGAAGACGATCGGCAACAGCGCCTGCGCCCGCTCGAGTTCGTCGGCGAGCGCCAGGTAGCGCGGTAATTCGTCGGTCATGCGGCTGTCGCCGGCCTTCAGCGTGCGGGCGTAGTCGCGAATGACATGGAACACCCAGAACATGAAGCCTGCGCCCGAAACGTGGTTGGGCATCTCGCGGTGGAAGGCGCGCATCAGGGCAGCGACGCGGCCGATATTGGCGCGCACGTCCTCGGCCAGATAGGTTCGGGCGCCCAGATACTGCGTCACCATGATGCCCGGCTCGGCATAGTGGACGGCTGGCGCGAAGCCTCCAGCGTGCGCCGCGCGCGCGGTCATCACTTCGCGGTCACGAAAGACGTGGTGGAACGGATAGTCCTTGCCGAAGCGCACGACGTGCTGCCCGGCCGCGTCCTTGACCAGGTAGTTCGCGTTGCTGAGGCCACCCGGCAGCGGCGCGATATCAATGCTGCCCGCCCAGCAGGGCAAGGTGCGGATACGGTCTTCGGCGGTCATGGATGGGCTCCCCGTTTGGCGAGGGGTCGACAGCCTCTCACGGACGACACGACGATGCCGTGCGGCCGTGTCGGCATGTGTTCGTGATTTCGAAGTTCTCGTCGGTGCGAATCTCGGGATTGGTACCCCGCGCCGCACCGACGAGCCCCATGAGCCGGCCTTTTCGGGGCCGACATCCGCCCCCGCGGATTCGAACAATGCCGTCGCCGTGGCGCCATCAATTCCCCAAGCGCTTCGGCGGGCAAGTTTGGATGCGGCTCAGCCATCATTCTCCCATGGCAGTCCGAGCCTGCACCAGGGCAGTGTCATGCCATGTGGTGTGGCTTGTCAACGCAAACTTGTGGCTTTTTCTGTCTTGTTGCCCGATAGCGTCGAGGTTTTCTGGCATAGTCGGCAGGTTTGCCTTACAAGCGGTCAAGATTGCGGCAATTCACCGAACGAGAACCGATGATCCATTCGAAGCGACATGGCGAAATCCTGCGCCTTTTGCAGGAAGAGGGCACCATTACCATCGCCAGCCTGGCCGATCGTCTGGGCGTGTCGCTGGAGACCGTGCGGCGCGACGTCAAGCCGCTCACCAAGGATGGTTCGGTGCTGAAGATGCACGGCGCCATCGGCCTGCTGTCGATGGCGGGTGAAGCGCCCTTCGAGCGACGCATGCGCGAGAACGCCGGCGCCAAGCGCGCCATTGCCCGCATGGTCGCCGCAACCATCCGCGACGGTGAATCGATCATGCTCGACACCGGCACGACGACATCCTTCCTTGCGCGGGAACTGCTGGGGCATCGGCGGCTGACGGTGGTGACGAACTCGTCCGACATTGCCCGCACGCTGGCCACCGTCAACGGCAACAAGGTTTACATGGCTGGCGGTGAGTTGCGCAGCGATTCAGGCGCTGCCTTCGGCGTCTCGGCCATCGACTTCGTCAGCCGCTTCTCCGTCAGCCATGCGGTGATCTCGACCGGCGCCGTCGATGCCGCGACGGGGGTGATGGATTACAATCTGGAAGAAGCGGAATTTGCCCGCATGGTGCTGTCGCGTGGCCAGCGGTCCCTCGTCATAACCGACCACAGCAAGTTCGGCCGCCAGGGTCTGGTCCAGGTCTGCGGCTTCGACGGCTTTTCCGAGCTGGCCACCGACAAGGCGCCGCCGCATGACGTCGCCGCCGCCCTTGCGCAAGCAGGCGCGCGGCTGAGCGTCGCCGGCGGCGAAGCCGGGGTCTGAGCCAAGGTGTGTTGAGATTCGGGTTAGGCCGAGCCGGAGTCGAAGACGGGCGCGAAGCGACCAAAATAGTGGCTTTCCAGAACCGGAGCGGAGCGTACTTTTGGGTACGTGAGCACCGGAAGCACAGAAGGCCATCATTTGCAGGCTGGCATCACCTGAATATCAGGGCACCTTAGCCGAACACCATCGATTGGTGCGCGCACACACCCGCAAAGGCGCCAGCCGACACGGCAAAGGCGATGTTGTGCATGGCGCGTGCGGCGTCTCCGGCGGCATAGACACCGGGAACCGTTGTCTGCTGCCTCTCGTCGACGGTGATCACCGGGCCGAGGAAACCGTCGGTGAAGCCGCAGCCGAGCTGTTCGGCCAGCGGGCTCGCCATGGTGTTGCGCGGCGCGGTGAACATCGCCTGGACGACAGTTTTTCGCCCGTCGCCGAGGTGGACGATCAATCCGCCGGAACCATCCTCCTGCAATTCGCTGACAGTGGTGGGCTCAAAACCCACCTTGCAAGTGTCCAGGACGGTTATTTGCTCGGCGTCAGGCTCGAACTGAGCGTTGCCGAACAGCGTGACATCACCCCAGTCGGCGATCAATTGCGCCTGATGTATCGACATCGGGCCGGTTGCGAGCACCCCAAGCGATCCGCCGGACACCTCGTAGCCGTGGCAATAAGGGCAGTGCAGCACGGTCTTGCCCCATTGCTCGGCAAGGCCCGGCACATCGGGCAGGATATCGCGCACGCCGGTGGCCAGCACCAGTCGTGAGGCGCCGAATGTCTCGCCGCCATCCATCGAGACCTCGAAGCCGGCGCCGGTGGCGGCGGCTCTGCCGGCGTAGCCATTCACCACCCTCGCTGTCGGATAGGCCAGCACCTGCCGCCTTGCATCATCCAGGATCGCGTCGGGCGCGCGCCCGTCCTGACCGAGAAATCCGTGCGAGTGCGCGGCGAAACGGTTGCGCGGCTGGCCGGCGTCGATCACCAGCACATTGCGCCGCGCCCGCGCCGCCTGGATGGCGGCGGACAGGCCGGCAAAGCTGCCTCCCACGACGATCAGGTCATACTGCATGGCTGGATACTCCAATCAGCTCGTAGCGCCGGCGGAAGTCGGCGGTCAGGTCGGCAAGCGTGATGCGGCTGAGTTTATGCTCCAGCAGCTTCTCGGCCTCGACACGGAAGTCGTCGAGAACAGCGATCACCGCCTGTTCGACGAGGCAGCCCGGACTTTCCGGCTCGGTGCTGAATGGCAGCAGCGTTTCGCCCAGCGCTGTGCTGATCTCCGCCAATGAGATGGCCTCCGGTGCCCTGCCAAGCAGCCAGCCGCCACCATGGCCCCGCGCCGAGGTGACGATGCCCGCGTCCCGCAGACCGGCGATGGTGCGACGCACGACAACCGGGTTCGTATGGATGAAGGAGGCGAGCTGTTCGGAGGTCAGCGCGTGGTCGGGCCTCTCGGCCATATGGACGAGGATATGCAATGTCGAGGAAAGCCTGCTGTTGCGTTTCATGTAACTTACATAGTTACGAATCTTCCGTGTGTCAAACCCGGCACGGGATTTTCCGGTCAGCCCTGAGCGGCAGCCGCCGGCGGAAAGGTCATCCTGAAAAGCGCGCCTGATGTGCTGCCTTCGAGAACTTCGATCCGGCCGCCATGCAGATGCATCATTTCCTGCACCAGATTGAGACCGAGCCCGGCGCCATGATCGCGTGGGTGCAGCCGGTAAAACGGCTCGAATATTCGCTCCCGCTCGGCCGATGGCACGCCATTGCCCTCGTCCAGCACCTCGATGACGGCGGGGGTGGTGACGCTGACCGTGATCCTTCCGGCGTTGCCGCCATGTTCGATGGCGTTCTGGACCAGATTGGTCACGGCGCGTTCGATCGCTGTCCGGTCGCCGACGATGAAGACCGACTTCGCCGCGGGTTCGAAGGACATTTCATATCCCGCCGCGAAGGCCATCGGGGCGAGATCGACGACGACGTTGCGCGCGATCACCACAAGGTCGACCGGCTTGAAATCCCCGGCCTGCCGGTCGAGGCGCTGCAGATCCAGAAGCTGGTTGGCCAGCGTCGAAAGGCGTGCCGCGTCCTGCAGCAGCCGTGCTCGTTCAGGCATTGGCGGCAGCGAGGCAAGGCGTGTGTTGAGGATGGCGACCGGCGTTCGCAGCTCGTGCGCCGCATCTGTCAGGAAGCGCTTGTGGCGCTCATAGCCCTTGTCGAGACGTTCCAGCGCCGCGTTCACCGCCTTGACCAGCGGCGTGACTTCCTTGGGCACGCCCTCCAGCGGCAATTGCACGCCGCGTTTGTCGATGTTGATGCGCTCGGCCTCCGAGGCCGCACGGCCAAGGCCCGAAAGCGCGCCGCGCACTACCCACGGCGTGGCGAACAGCGTGGCAAGTGCCATCAGTCCGGCAAGCGGCAATATACCTTGCAGGAAAAACTGTGGCGCTTGGCCCAGCAGGCGCATGAGCGAAAGTCCGCCCTTGGTACCCGTCATGATCTGGACGTTGCCGGCCGCTGTATCGGTCCAGCGGATCTTGCTCTCGGGAGGCGCGGCTTCGCCGATGCCATGGTTGATGCGGGCATCGCCAATATTGTCCAGCAAGCCGACAAAGGGCTGGAACACCGTCGGCACCGTGCCTTCCTGAAGCCGCTGTCCTTGCTCGTCCCGGATGATGAACCAGAGGTCTGGGACGTTCGATCGCAGCTTTGTCAGGTCCGGCGTTTCGCGGAGGATGAACTTGCCGCTCGCATCGCGCGTCAGCGCATCCGCCAACACGTCCATGCTGCCATCCTCGTAGTCGTGCGGAATAAGCCCGGTAACCAGCAGGGCGCCGATGATGGCGATGATGATCAGGGTCAGCATCGCGCACTGCAGCAGGGCGATGCGCAGCACCAGGCTCCATTTCAGCGATCGCGGGCGTCGCAGCGTCATGACGTCTCGCGCAACAGATAGCCGACGCCACGAATACCGTTGATCGTCACTCCGCCATCGGCGTCGGTGAGCTTGCGGCGCAGGCGCGAAACATGGGTATCCAGCGCGTTGGACTGGATCTCGTCGTCGAAGCCGAAGACGGCTTCCATCAAGACCTCGCGCTGCACCATGCGGCCGGTGCGCCGCATCAACGTCTCGAGCACGAGAAGCTCCCGGCGCGGCAGGTTGAGCAGTTCGCCGCGGATCGACGCCTCCCGGTGGCCGACATCCAGGACGAGATGGCCGGCTCGGATCAACTGCGACTGCATGGGCGCCGGGCGCCTGAGCAGCGCGCGAAGCCGTGCCATGAGTTCCTCGAAAGCGAATGGCTTCGCCAGATAGTCGTCCGCTCCCATGTCCAGCCCGTCCACCTTGTCCGCGGTATCGCCCCGTGCGGTCAGCATCAGCACCGGGGTGGTGTTCTTGTCGGCGCGCAGTTTGGAGACCAGCGACAGCCCGTCGCCATCCGGCAATTGGCGGTCGAGCAGGATGGCGTCATAGGCGTCGACGGTGATGAAATCCCTGGCCTCGAGTAGCGAGCCTGCATGGTCGACCACCATGTCGTGCCGCTTCAGCGCGGCACGCAGCGCGGAAACCATTTCCGGTTCGTCCTCAACCAGCAAGATACGCATTCATCACCCCTGGCGAAGACCTTTCCCCGCGCCCTATAGCGCCAAGATTGCGCAAACATGGCGATTGTGAAGCGTCGGCGTCGCAAGGGCCATTTCTTGCAATTTCCGGTTTTCGCAATGTCTGCGCAATCCGCCAGCCGCAAACACCGCCCATCGAATGCCGGCGAGCGATTCGCTTGTGTTCGGACGCGGGAGCATCGGACCCGGAGATTCGCTTCGGGACAATCGGATGCTCAAACAGAGATGGAGCGGTCGCGCCGGCCTCAACGGCGTGTCCGCCGCTTCGATATCGGGGATGGATATGACTGCAAGTGACGCCTTGTCTTTTCTTCGTGCCTGGACCACGGCACCCGCCAGAATCGGGTCCGTCACGCCCTCCAGTTCCAGCCTCGCGGCGCTGATCACGCAAGGGATCGGCCCCGAGACCGGGCCGGTGCTGGAGCTAGGCCCGGGCACAGGACCGTTCACGCGCGCATTGCTGGAGCGCGGTGTGCGCGAGAGGGATTTGACGCTGGTCGAGTCCGATCCCGATTTCGCCGCCTTGCTCAGGCGGCGTTTTCCCGGGGCTCGCATTATCGAGATGGACGCCATCGGACTGCGCCACCAGCCGTTGTTCGACGGGCCGGTTGTCGGCGCCGCCGTCAGTGGCCTTCCCTTCCGTTTGATAACCCCGCGCCACACAAGGGCCATTCTCGAAGGCATCTTCGCCAATCTGCGGCCAGGTGGTGCGTTGTATCAGTTCACGCTTGGCTGGCGCTGCCCGATCGACCAGCCGATGCTGGATGGCCTCGATCTCGAAGCGACGCGGGTCGGCTTCACGTTTCGCAACATCCCGCCTGCCACCGTCTACCGTATCTCCAGGATCAAGACCGTCAAAACCTACGACTGGCGCTTCTCGTGACCGGGCCGCTGTCGAGCATTCTGGGTTTCGGTCTGTTCGGCGTCTTCTGCCTCGCCTTCACCGAAAAGATCCTGCCGATCCCGCCTTCGCATGTGCTGCTGCTGTTCCTCGGCATGACGGCGGCTCCGGACGCCATGACGCTGGCGACCCTGCTGTTGGTAACGACGCTGGCCTCTTCCACCGGATGCCTTGTCTGGTACACGATCGGCCGCCGGATCGGCTCCGATCGCGCTGACCGGCTGGTAGACCGGTTCGGTCGATATGTCTGTCTGCGGCCCTCGACCTACCACAAGCTCGGCCAGGCCTATCGCCGCAATTATCTCCGGGTCTCGTTGCTGGCGCAGTTCATCCCGACGGTGCGCAATTACCTGCCGATCGCGGCCGGCGCGCTTTGCCTGCCGGCGTTGCCCTTCGCGGCCGCGACCATCATCGGCGCCATGCTCTGGAACACCGGCTTTCTCGTCACCGGCTACATGTTGCATGGCAGCGGCCAGGATTCGCTCACGGTGGGCTTTCGCATCATTGTCATTGTCGTGGCCCTGGAAGCGGCCTTCATGCTCGCGTTGCGCTACGGCCCCGCTTGGCGGCGGCGCATCAAGCTGGCGCTCGGCTCTGGGCGCAGCGCCTGATCTCGGTCCTGGGATAAGCTCCGCCGCCGGCTTTCCTTCGGTTGCGCGCCGGTGTTTAGTCCGGCCATGGCTTTCACCATCCGCCAGTTGCAATTCTTCATCGCCGTTGCCGAGCAAGGCACCGTCTCGCGCGCGGCGCAAAATCTCTCCATCTCGCAGTCCTCGGTCACCGAAGCGATCAAGGAGCTCGAAAGCGATCTCGGCGTCGAACTGTTCGAGCGTCATCCGCGCGGCCTGAACATCACCCACAAAGGCCATCAGTTCCTGCGTCATGCCACGAAGATCCTTGCTGACGTCTCCGACGCACGCCGCTCTTTCTCCGGCGAGCAGGCTTCTGCGGGCGGGCGACTGCAACTCGGCGTCACATCGCTGGTCGCCGGCTATGTGCTGTCGGATCTGCTTGCCCGCTATCGCCGCGCCTATCCGGGCGTCGAGGTCTCGGCCATCGAGGACAATGGCGACTATCTCGAACACCTGCTGATCGGCGGCAAGCTCGACATTGCCGTCATGGTGACCTCCAACCTGCGCGACCGCACCGCGCTGCAGTCCGAAATTCTCGAAGTCTCCGCCTATCGGCTGTGGCTGCCGCTCGGCCATCCCTTGGCCGGCGCAGACATCATCGGCATCGGCGACATCGCCTCGGAGCCGCTGATCATGCTCACTGTCGACGAGATCGAGGAGAATACCGGCAAGCTGCTGACGGCGATCGGCGCCAAGCCGCATGTCGCCTTTCGCACCCGTTCCGTTGAAGCGGTGCGCAGCCTAGTCGCCACCGGCGCCGGCGTGGCGCTGCTGCCCGACCTTGTCTACCGGCCGTGGTCGCTGGAAGGAGACCGCATCGAATCGCGCGATATTTCGGGCTCGTTGCCGGTGGTGCAGGTGGGCATGGTCTGGCGACGCGGTTCCGGGCTGCCGCAGGCGGCGCGCGACTTCATCGGCCTCGCCCAGTCGCAGCGCACCGTTCGCCAGCGGCCCTGACCACGTCCTCGGAGACCTATCGGTAAAACCGATATCGGCTTTCTGATAAATGAATTTGCGAAACCGGAATTTTCACAGCACCTTGCATCCTAGGGACCAAAGCCGCCGCAAGTGCGGCCCCTTGGAGCGCTGCTCGCCATCGGGCGAACTGACACTTTGAGTTCGCGCATGATCCGTTCCGAAAGCCGATCCGGGTTTCGGGGTCACGCGCCAAAATGGGAGATTGATGATGAATTCATTTTTGAAGTCATGCACGGCTTTGACGGTCGCGCTGACCTTCTCCGGCCAGGCCGTTGCCCAGGTCAAGGAACTCGGCAAGGGCGAGGGACAGGTCAACATTGTCGCGTGGCCGGGCTATATCGAGCGGGGCGAGACCGACAAGGGCTATGACTGGGTCACCTCCTTCGAGAAGGAGACCGGCTGCAAGGTCAACGTCAAGACCGCCAACACTTCCGACGAGATGGTCTCGCTGATGAACGAGGGTGGTTTCGACCTCGTCACCGCCTCAGGGGATGCCTCGCTGCGCCTCGTCGCCGGCAAGCGCGTCCAGCCGATCAACACCGATCTCATCCCAAGCTGGAAGACGGTAGACGACCGCTTGAAGGACGCGCCATGGTTCACTGTCGGCGGCGTCCACTATGGCGTCCCCTACCAGTGGGGCCCGAACATCCTGATGTACAACACCGATGTGTTCAAGGAGGCCCCCAAGAGCTGGAACGTCGTCTTCGAGGAAATGAACCTGCCGGACGGCAAGTCCAACAAGGGGCGCGTCCAGGCTTATGACGGACCGATCCACATCGCGGACGCAGCCAACTATCTGATGTTCCACAAGCCCGAACTCGGCATCAAGGATCCCTACGAACTGAACGAAGACCAGTACAAGGCAGCACTCGCCTTGCTGCGCGTCCAGCGCACGCTGGTCGGTCGCTACTGGCATGACGCGGCGATCCAGGTCGACGACTTCCAGAACGAAGGCGTCGTCGCTTCGGGTTCGTGGCCGTTCCAGGTCAACACGCTGGTCGCCGCCAAGAAGCCGATCGCCTCGACCGTTCCCGAGGAAGGCGTCACCGGCTGGGCCGACACCACGATGATGGAGGCCGACGCCGCCAACCCGAACTGCGCCTACAAGTGGCTCGAACACTCGCTGGCGCCGAAAGTGCAGGGCGATGTGTCGGCATGGTTCGGCTCGCTTCCGGTCGTCCCCGCCGCCTGTAAGGGCAACGAACTGCTCGGCGAGGAAGGCTGCAAGACCAACGGCTACGAGAACTTCGACAAGATCAAGTTCTGGAAGACCCCGGTGTCGAAATGCGCCAGCCAGAACGACCAGTGCGTGCCCTACTACCGTTGGGTGTCGGATTATATCGGCGTCATCGGCGGTCGGTGATTTTGACTTAGCTTGGCGACCTCGGCGCTGCCCCTCATTGTCCTGCCGGACATTTCTCCCCGTATAGTGACGGGGAGAAAGATGCCGCCATCGATGGTTTCGCCAGTTACCAGCGTTGCGGGATAGAGCCGACTTCGCGGCCATCTCCCTTCTTCCCGTCACTATACGGGGAGGTGAGGAGCGGTCCGCGTAGCGGACGAAAAGCCAATTGCTTGGCTTTTCGAGAGAAGAACGCCGGCAGGCGGATGAGGGGCGGCACTGCCGCTCGAATTGAAAAGCCTGACACATTTCAGGGCCACCCATGACATCAGCCGTTTCCTTCCAAAAAGTCTCCCGCCATTTCGGCAGCGTGCGCGCTGTCGACGCGGTTGATCTCGACATCGCGCCGGGCGAGTTCTTTGCCATGCTCGGGCCGTCGGGGTCCGGCAAGACGACGTGCCTGCGTCTCATCGCCGGCTTCGAGCAGCCGACGTCGGGTTCGATCTCGATCTTCGGCGAGCGGGCCGAGGGCGTGCCGCCCTATCGCCGCAACGTCAACACGGTGTTCCAGGACTATGCGCTGTTTCCGCATCTCAACGTGGTCGACAATGTCGCCTACGGGCTAATGGTCAAGGGCGTCGCCAAGCCGGAACGGCACAAGGCCGCTGAAGAAGCCTTGTCGCTGGTACGGCTGCCCGGCTATGGCGCGCGTCGACCCGGCCAGCTTTCCGGCGGCCAGCGCCAGCGCGTCGCGCTTGCCCGTGCGCTGGTCAACCAGCCCAAGGTACTCCTGCTCGACGAGCCGCTCGGTGCGCTCGACCTCAAGCTGCGCGAAAACATGCAGGAGGAGTTGAAGTCGCTGCAGAAGGCGCTCGGCATCACCTTTGTCTTCGTCACCCACGACCAGGGCGAGGCGCTGTCGATGGCCGACCGGGTCGCCGTCTTCAACGACGGCAAGATCATGCAGATCGGTACGCCGGAGGACATCTACCAGCGGCCAAGCACACGTTTCGTCGCCGATTTCGTTGGCTCCTCCAACGTTCTGCCGCCGGATTTCGTCCAGCGCTATTGCGGCCAGCAGCGCTGGGGCAGCCTGCGGCCGGAATCCATTCGCGTCGGCCGCAACGCAAGCGGCGAAGGCGTATCCGCGCGCCTTGTCTCGACCAATTATCTCGGCGCCACGACAAAGCTGGCGCTCGATGCCGATGGGTTGAAACTGCATGCCATCGTGCCGGCCGGCACCGCGCTGCCGGTGGAGGGCGAGGCGGTCGTGCTGACCTTCAACCGCGAGCACCTGCATCTGATGGACGAGCCGGCATGAGCCTCGACGCCACCATGCCGCGCGCCACGGCGCCCGCCATCCTGCCCGGCAGCGGCGGCATGCGCGGCGCACTCTCCGACCTGTTCTGGCGCCGGCCGCAACTCCTGCTGCTGCTCATGCTGCTGCCGCCGGTTCTCTGGCTCGGCATCGTCTATATCGGCTCGCTGTTTGCCCTTTTGGCGCAGAGCTTCTTCTCCATCGACGAGTACTCCGGCCTTATCAACCGCCAGTTCACGCTGAAGACCTATGGCGACCTGTTCCAGGCCGCCAATCTCGACATCATTCTACGCACGGTGACTATGGCGGCACTCGTCACCCTGGCCTCGGCTGTCGTCGCCTTCCCGATCGCTTATTACGCGGCGCGCTATGCCCGTGGCCGGTGGAAGGCGCTGTTCTATCTCGGCATCATGCTGCCGCTGTGGTCGAGCTATCTGGTCAAGATCTACGCCTGGAAGCTGATCCTGGCCAAGGAGGGCATCCTCACCTGGTTCTTCGGCAAGCTGCATCTGCAATGGGTGATCGATGCCTGGCTGTCGCTGCCCGTGGTTGGCGGCAACTCGCTTTCGGTATCTTTCACCGGCACCTTCATCGTCTTCGTCTATGTCTGGCTGCCCTTCATGATCCTGCCCGTGCAGGCGGCGCTCGAACGCGTGCCCGGCAATCTTGTCGAGGCCTCGTCCGACCTTGGCGCCTCGCCCGGCCAGACCTTCCGCAACGTGCTCTTCCCGCTGGCGTTGCCGGGCATCGTCGCCGGATCGATCTTCACCTTCTCGCTGACGCTCGGCGACTACATCATCCCTCAGATCATCGGCACCTCGCGCCTGTTCATCGGCCAGGCGGTCTATTCGCAGCAGGGAACGGCCGGCAACATCCCGCTCGCCGCCGCCTTCACCGTGGTGCCCATCATCATCATGGGTTTCTACCTCTGGGGCGCCAAACGCATGGGAGCTTTCGATGCGCTCTGATCGTGGTCAATCCGCTCCCCTCGGCCTAAAGATCGCAGCCGCTTGCGGGCTCCTGTTCCTGCATCTGCCGATCCTGCTGATCTTCGTCTATGCCTTCACCACCGAGGAGAAGAGTTTTGTCTGGCCGCCGCCCGGGCTGACAACGCAATGGTTCGCCGTTACATGGAACCGGCCCGATGTGTGGCAGGCGCTGTCGTTGTCGGTCAGGGTCGCCGCCATCTCGACGGCGATCGCGCTGGTCCTCGGCACGCTGTGCTCGGCGGCGGTCTCGCGGACAAAATTCTTCGGCCGCGAAACCATCTCGCTGCTGGTCATCCTGCCTATCGCGCTGCCTGGAATCATCACCGGCATCGCGCTGCGTTCGGCCTTCGCGCTGGCCGACATTCCCTTCTCGTTCTGGACGATCGTGCTCGGCCACGCGACTTTCTGCGTGGTCGTCGTCTACAACAACGCCGTCGCCCGCTTCCGCCGCACCTCCGGTTCGATGATCGAGGCCTCGATGGACCTCGGCGCCGACGGCTTCCAGACCTTCCGCCATGTCGTGCTGCCCAACATTGCCACGGCACTTCTCGCCGGCGGCATGCTGGCCTTCGCTTTGTCCTTCGACGAGGTGATCGTCACCACCTTCACCGCCGGCCAGCAGCAGACGCTGCCGATCTGGATGCTCGAAGAACTGATCCGTCCGCGCCAGCGCCCGGTCACCAACGTCGTGGCCATGGTCGTCATGCTGGTGACGCTGCTGCCCATCCTGTTTGCCTACTACCTGACCCGCGACGGCGACCAGATCGCCGGTTCGGGCAAATAACCGTTCATAAGGGAGAGACGTTCATGGACACCCAGATGCTGATCGGCTCGAAATTCGAGAAGGGCACCGAAACCGAGGAGCCGATCCTCAATCCGAAGACCGGGGCGACCATCCTCAACCTGCCCGAAGCCAGCCAGGCGCAGATCGAGGCGGCGGTGCTCGCCGCCGAAAAGGCGTTCGTCTCCTGGTCGCGGACAACGCCGGCACAGCGTTCCGGCTATCTGCTGAAGATCGCCGACCGCATCGAGGCCGACGCGAAGGAGTTCGCCGCACTCGAGGCGTTGAACTGCGGCAAGCCGATCAATGCCGTGCTCAATGACGAGATCCCGGCGATCGTCGACTGCTATCGCTTCTTTGCCGGCGCCGTCCGCTCGATGCCCGGCGTCGTTGCCGGTGAATATCTGCCCGGTCACACCTCGATGGTCCGTCGCGACCCGATCGGCATCGTTGCCTCGATAGCGCCGTGGAATTATCCGCTGATGATGATGGCCTGGAAGCTGGCGCCGGCCATCGCCGGCGGCAACACCGTTGTCTTCAAGCCTTCCGAACAGACGCCGCTGACCGCGCTGAAGCTGGCGAAGATCCTTGCCGAGATCCTGCCCGAAGGCGTGGTCAATGTCGTGCTCGGCCGTGGCGACAGCGTCGGCAACACGCTGATCAACCACCCCAAGGTCAACATGATCTCGATCACCGGCGATGTCGCCACCGGCAAGAAGGTGCTGCAGGCGGCCGCCAAGTCGGTCAAGCGCACGCATCTGGAACTCGGCGGCAAGGCACCGGTCATCGTCTTCGACGACGCCGATCTCGGCGCGGTTGTCGCCGGCCTGCGCGCCTTCGGCTACTACAATGCCGGGCAGGATTGCACGGCGGCTTGCCGCATCTACGCCGGCAAGAAAATCCACGACAAGCTCGTCGCCGAACTGTCCTCTGCTGTCTCGACCATCAAGTACAATCGTCCCGACGATACCGAAAACGAGATCGGTCCGCTGATCTCGCGCCGCCAGCGCGATCGCGTCTCGAGCTTCGTCGAGCGCGCCTCGGAACTGAAGCACATCGAGATCACCACCGGCGGCAAGCCGGGCGAGGGCACCGGCTTCTACTACCAGCCGACCGTCATTGCCGGTGCGCTGCAGGAAGACGAGATCGTGCGCCGCGAGGTGTTCGGCCCGGTCGTCTCGGTCACGCGTTTCACGGAAGTCGACGAGGCGGTGAGCTGGGCCAATGACAGCGATTACGGCCTTGCCTCATCCGTGTGGACCAAGGACGTTTCCCGCGCCATGGCGACGGCTGCCCGCCTGCAATATGGCTGCACCTGGATCAACACGCACTTCATGCTGACCAACGAGATGCCGCATGGCGGGCTGAAGCAATCCGGCTACGGCAAGGACATGTCGCTTTATGCCTTGGAGGACTATACAGCCGTGCGCCATGTGATGGTTGCGCATGGGTGAGGGATGAACGGCGAGCCGCCGCGCGACTCCGGCCCCTGACAAGGATCCAGGCGATCCCTTTAACGGCATGACGGCGAAAGCCCTGAAAGCGCTCGCGCCACCATATCGACAGGCCGTGAGCGGCGCAAAATCCGGCCTCTCAGTTCGCGGCCGCTGCTTTCGGCAGGGGCGGTTGCGTGGCGAAATAGGCCGCCAGGTCCGCCTGGTCCTGGCTGGACAGTGCGCGGGCGATTGCCGGCATGGGGTTGAGCGCGTCCAGCCTGTCCGCCTCCGGTCCGGAGAAATAGTCGAGTTGACGGCGAAGGTAGACGGCGTTTTGGCCCTCGAGCCGGGCGATGAGCGGGATTGCCGAGGTGAGATCCGGGTTGTGGCAGCCCTGGCATGCCGGTACGCCGCGCTCCGCAATGCCGCTCCTGGCGATTCGGGCGCCACGCTCCACGGAGGACTGGTCAGCCTTGACGGGCTGAGTCATAGGGCTCAAGCCGCCTATGTAGGTGGCCAACGCATCGACCTGGCTTTCGGTAAGATCCCGCGCGGCGAGCTCCATCTTGACGTGGTCTCGCACCCCGGCGCGATAGCTTCGCAGAGCCTGTGCGGTATAGGCGGCGGTCTGGATCGTCAGGTTCGGGGCTTCGCCATCCTTGTCGCCGATGGCCTGCCTGGTGTGGCACGTCGCGCAGACCTTCTCGAACATCGCTGTCGCCGCCGCGATGTCGGACGCCGTCGCCGAAGGCAATGCGGGCAGAGCCCCACCATCTCCCGCCGGTGCCTCGTTCGCGTAGTAGCTCGCAACCGCGTTGATGTCATCGTCCGTCAGATAGTGCGCTTCGGCCGGCATCGGGTTCCATGGCGCGGACCAGCCTCGATCGCCATCGCGCATGGCGAGCAACTGGCGCCGGAGATAGGTCCGCGCCTGTCCCTTGAGATGCGGAGCCGAGATCCTGGCTCCGGCGGCGCTGTCGTGGCACATGGCGCAGGCCGGCATGGCATCGGTCCTAAGCCCTTCCAGCGCTATGGCCTTGCCGCGTGCCAACACTTTCGGGTCGATCGGCGCTTGCCCTTGCTCGGCCTCGTCGGCTCGCGTGTCGGTGAGGCCGGAATAGTAGGAGGCCAAGGCGGTGATCTGGCTTTCCGATAGGGCGGCTGCAACCGGCTGCATGAACCCGCTCTTGCGATCGCCGGCTGCATAGGCCTTGAGGGCGGCCGCGAGATAGGCCGCGCTCTGGATCGTCAGGTTGGGCGCCTCTCCCCCTGTGGCGCTGCCAGTGCCATCCTTGCCGTGACAGCGGCTGCACGCAGTAACCGGGTCGGTCATCAGCCCCTGATCGCCGAATCCTATCGACGGCGACGCATAAAGGAATTCCTCGCTTGGGTAGGTATTGCGGCGCGTATCCGCATCGGTGAGTTTCCGCGGGCCGTTGAATGGAATTTTCGGCCCGGCCTCACCGGGCGACGTCGATCTGGTCATGTCCAGGTAGGTATCGGCCGACATCGAGGGCAGCTTTTTCAGGAACGCCACCATCGACCACACCTCGTCGTCGCGGGTCTGGTTGGGCCAGGACGGCATCGCGCTGAACTTGACCCCATGCTTGACGATCCAGAACAGTTCCTTGTCGTCGAACTGCTTGACCACGGCCGGCAGGCTCTGCGGCCGTGGCTGCATGGAAAGCGCGATCGGCGATTGGCCAAGCCCTGGCCCGCCATGGCAGTTCGAGCACACAAGGTGGAATTGCTGCGCGCCAAGTCTCACGCGCCAAGGGTCATTGAGGTCGGCAGGCGGCGTGTATTCACTGGATCTGACCGACACCGCCCTGTTGAAGGAAAAATGCAGCAGCTGGTAGGTAAGCCAGGAATGCGGCTTGTCGGCCGCGACGTCCACCCCGCCAAGGGCGATGAACACAAAGGCCAGCAGGCCCACGAGCACACCGACGCAAATCAGGGCAACCGCGCCGATCATCCGATCGCGGCGGTTGCGAGCCAACCAATTCATGATCCGAAGGATGTTCATGGAGGACTAGCCGGGGACCAACTGACACAACAAATGCAACTTGCGCCGAATGGTTCCCTGCCGGGTGGCCTCGATCTCCTGATCCTACTTCTGGGAAGAAGCGATCTCGGCTGTCGACTCGCCCGCAGCCGTCCCCTTGCCACCCGGGGCGCCGCGCTCGACCTCAGCGCTGAAACCTGGGCCCTCGGGCGCGTTCGGTCGCCGGATTCTTGCCGAGGCAGCCACGACAATCTCGTTGAACTCCGTGCTGCCGCCGTCCAGCATCTCAAAGAACTGTCGCCGCATCCGTGGCTCCCAGAACTTGTTGATGTGCTCCGCGGTGCCGGCAATGGCTTCCTCGCGAGGCTTGGACTGGAAGAAGGTGCCGATCTGGTTGGCCATGCGCACCAGCTTTTCCCTGGTGCTCATGATGTGGTCTTCGTCATGCGACATGCTGGGCAACTCCCAAAACCACCCGCTCGGGGCGGGTGAAAACATCGAAATCGTCGCCGCGCACCAAGGCCACCAGCGTCATGCCGGCGTCTTCGGCGGTGCGAATGGCCAGTGCGGTCGGCGCCGAGACGGCGATGATGAAGGCCGAACCGATGGCCGCCGTCTTCTGCACCATTTCCACTGAAACGCGGCTTGTCACCACGACGGCGCCGGTCGAGCCGTTTATGCCGGCCCTTGCAAGCGCGCCGGCCAGTTTGTCCAGCGCGTTGTGGCGGCCGACATCCTCGCGCGCCATGACGATGCCCCTGCCAGGCACATAGAAACCGGCCGCGTGTACGGCCCCGGTCTCGGTGTGAAGGGGCTGCACCTTGGAAAGGAGCTTTACCGAACGAACGACGTCCTCGGCCTCAAGCGTAAGTTCTGACGCACCGACGGCGTCGACCGACCGCATCGCTTCCTCGATGGATTCGATGCCGCATAGCCCGCATCCGACTGGACCGGCAAGCCGCCGCCGCCGCGCCTCGAAGCGCGTGTTGGCAGTGTCCTTCAACCGGATCTGGATGTCGATGCCAGCGCCATGATCCTCGACCTCGATCGCCTCAATCTCTTCCGGCTTGGCGATGATGCCCTCGGTCAGGGAGAAGCCGAGCGCGAAATCCTCGAAATCGGCCGGGCTTGCCATCATCACCGCATGAGTGGTGCCGGCGAAGGAAAACGCCACCGGCGTTTCTTCCGGCACCATGCGGTTGGCCGCTGCGGTGCCGCTGGCGCGATGCGCCAGCCGCGAAATCTGCGACGTTGCTTTTCGGTCCTCGTTCAAGACTACTCCGCAGCCTGCAGCGTGGCGATGCGCCGACTCTGCTTGGCCTGCTCGTCATACTCGCGTTGCCATTCCGAGGGGCCATTGGACGCGCCGACCTGCACCGCCGTCACCTTGTATTCCGGACAGTTGGTCGCCCAGTCGGAGAAGTCGGTGGTGATGACGTTGGCCTGTGTGTCGGGATGGTGGAAGGTCGTGTAGACCACGCCCGGTGACACCTTGTCGGTGATCAGAGCGCGCAGTGTCGTCTCGCCCGAGCGGCTGGTCAGCCTTACCCAGTCGCCGTCGCGCAGGCCACGGTTCTCGGCGTCGTGGGGATGGATCTCCAGCCGGTCCTCCGAGTGCCACATGACATTGTCGGTGCGCCGCGTCTGTGCGCCGACATTGTACTGGCTGAGGATGCGGCCAGTGGTGAGCAGCAGCGGGAAACGCGGGCCGGTCTTCTCGTCGGTCGCCACATATTCGGTGCGGATGAACTTGCCCTTGCCGCGCACGAAGCCGTCGACATGGACGATCGGCGTGCCTTCGGGCGCCTTCTCGTTGCACGGCCACTGCACCGAGCCCATCTTCTCAAGGTAATCGTACGAAACCTTGGCGAAGCTCGGCGTGGTCATGGCAATCTCGTCCATGATCTCGGACGGATGCTGATAGTTCCAGGCGAGCCCCATCGTCTGGGCGAGCTTCTGCGTCACTTCCCAGTCGGCCAGGCCGTTCTTCGGGGCCATCACCTTGCGCACGCGGTTGATACGGCGTTCGGCGTTGGTGAACGTGCCGTCCTTTTCGAGGAAGGTCGAGCCCGGCAGGAAGACATGCGCGTAATTCGCGGTCTCGTTGAGGAACAGGTCGTGTACGACCACGCATTCCATCGCGGCGAGCCCCGCCGCGACATGCTTGGTGTCGGGATCCGACTGCAGGATGTCCTCGCCCTGCACGTAGAGGCCCTTGAACGAGCCGTCGACGGCGGCGTCCAGCATGTTGGGGATGCGCAGCCCCGGCTCGTCGTCGAGCTTAACGCCCCACAGGCTTTCGTAGATGTCGCGCACCGCGTCGCCCGAAACGTGGCGATAGCCCGGCAGCTCATGCGGGAACGAACCCATGTCGCAGGAACCCTGCACATTGTTCTGGCCACGCAGCGGATTCACACCGACGCCCGGCCGGCCGATATTGCCGGTCGCCATGGCGAGGTTGGCGATGGCGATGACCGTGGTCGAGCCCTGGCTGTGCTCGGTCACGCCGAGGCCATAATAGATCGAACCATTGCCGCCGCGCGCGTAGAGCCTTGCCGCGCCACGGATCAGGTCCGGGTCGACATTGGCGAGCTTGCCGACGACTTCGGGGCTGTTCTCGGGCAGCGCCACGAACGAAGCCCAGTCCTGGAATTCATCCCAGTCGCACCGCTCGCGGATGAAGGCTTCGTTGAACAGGCCTTCGGTGACGATAACATGCGCCAGCGAGGTGACGACGGCGACGTTGGTGCCCGGCTTCAGCGGCAGATGGTATTCCGCCTCGATATGGGCCGACTTGACCATCTCTGTGCGGCGCGGATCGAGCACGATCAGCTTGGCGCCCTTGCGCAGCCGCTTCTTCAGCCGGGAGGCGAACACCGGGTGTGCCGCGGCCGGATTGGCGCCGATGACCATGACCACATCGGTGTGTTCGACCGAATCGAAATCCTGCGTGCCGGCCGAAGTGCCGAAGGTCTGGCCGAGACCATAGCCGGTCGGCGAGTGGCAGACGCGGGCGCAGGTGTCGACATTGTTGTTGCGGAAGCCCTGGCGGATCAGCTTCTGCACCAGATAGGTTTCCTCGTTCGTGCAGCGCGACGAGGTGATGCCGCCGATCGCCGTGCGGCCATACTGGTACTGGATGCGGCGGAATTCGTTGGCCGTATGGGTCAGTGCCTCTTCCCACGACACTTCGCGCCAGGGATCGGTGATCTTCTCGCGGATCATCGGATTGAGGATGCGGTCCTTGTGGGTCGAGTAGCCATAGGCGAAGCGGCCCTTGACGCACGAATGGCCACGATTGGCCTTGCCGTCCTTGTAGGGCACCATGCGCACCAGCTCGTCACCGCGCATCTCCGCCTTGAACGAGCAGCCGACGCCGCAATAGGCGCAGGTGGTAACCACCGAATGTTCGGGCTGGCCGATCTGGATCACCGACTTTTCCGACAGCGTTGCCGTCGGGCAGGCCTGCACGCAGGCACCGCACGAAACGCACTCGGAGTCGATGAACAACTGATGCATGCCGGGCGAAACGCGGCTGCCGAAACCACGGCCCTCGATGGTCAATGCGAAGGTGCCTTGCACCTCTTCGCAGGCACGCACGCAGCGCGAGCAGACGATGCATTTCGAGGGATCATAGGTGAAGTACGGGTTGGACTCGTCCTTGGCCATCCATTTGAAGTTTTCCGCGCCGTCATTCTTCTTGAAGACGTGATTGTCGCCTTCGTAGCCGTAGCGCACATCGCGCAGGCCAACGACGCCGGCCTGCGTCTGCAACTCGCAGTCGCCATTGGCCGCGCAGGTAAGGCAATCCAGCGGATGGTCGGAAATGTAGAGCTCCATCACGCCGCGGCGGATGTCCTTGAGCTTGCCGGTCTGGGTATGCACCACCATGCCGGGCGCCACCGGCGTCGTGCAGGAGGAGGGCGTGCCGTTGCGGCCGTCGATCTCGACCAGGCAGAGCCGGCAGGAACCGAATGCGTCGACCATGTCGGTGGCGCAGAGCTTCGGGATGGCGATGCCCGCCTCCATCGAAGCGCGCATGATCGAGGTGCCCTCGGGCACGGTGACGGTGAAGCCGTCGACCGTCAGCGTCACCTGCTTCTGCGAGGTGGAGGCCGGCGTGCCGAAGTCGATTTCCTGAATGAGGCCCATGGTTGGCTCCTATTCTGCTGCTTCGGCGACAGGCGCCGGCTTGAAATCTTCGCGGAAATGGTTGAGCGCGCTCATGACCGGGTAGGGGGTGAACCCACCCAGTGCGCAGAGCGAGCCGAATTTCATCGTGTTGCAGAGGTCGGTCACCAGGGCGATCTGCTTTTCCGGCTCGATACCGGCGGCGATCTTGTCGATGGTCTCGACGCCGCGCGTCGAACCGATGCGGCAGGGCGTGCACTTGCCGCAGCTTTCGATGGCGCAGAACTCCATGGCGAAGCGCGCCTGCTTCAGCATGTCGGCGGTGTCGTCGAACACGGTGATGCCGGCATGTCCGATCAGGCCGTCCTTGGCCGCGAAGGCTTCGTAGTCAAACGGCGTGTTGAACAGCGCACGCGGGAAATAGGCGCCCAACGGCCCGCCGACCTGAACCGCCTTCACCGGCCGTCCTGTCGCCGTACCGCCGCCGATGTCGTCGACGATCTCGCCCAGCGTCATGCCGAATGCCGCCTCGAACAGGCCGCCATATTTGACGTTGCCGGCGATCTGGATCGGGATCGTGCCGCGCGAGCGGCCCATGCCGAAATCCTTGTAGAAGGCAGCACCCTTGTCCATGATGATCGGCACCGAAGCCAGCGAGATGACGTTGTTGATCACCGTCGGCTTGCCGAACAACCCCTGGATTGCCGGCAGCGGCGGCTTGGCACGTACCACGCCGCGCTTGCCTTCCAGGCTGTTCAAGAGCGAAGTTTCCTCGCCGCAGACATAGGCGCCGGCGCCGACGCGAATTTCCATGTCGAAGGCATTGGGCGAGCCCAGCACGTTGACGCCGAGCACGCCGGCCTTGCGGGCGACCTCGACGGCTTTCCGCATCATTGCCACCGCATGCGGATATTCCGAGCGAATATAGACGAAGCCCTTGGTCGCGCCGGTCGCGACACCGGCGATCGCCATGCCTTCGATGAGGACGAAGGGGTCGCCCTCCATGATCATGCGATCGGCGAAGGTGGCGCTGTCACCCTCATCCGCGTTGCAGACAATATACTTCTTGTCGGCGCTTGCATCGAGAACGGTCTTCCACTTGATGCCGGTCGGGAAACCGGCGCCGCCGCGACCGCGCAGGCCGGATTCGGTCACCTGCTTGACGACCTCGATCGGCGCCATCGCCACGGCGTTCTGCAGACCCTTCAGGCCGCCGAGCGCCTTGTAGGCGTCGAGAGACAATGGGTCGTTGATGCCGCAGCGGGCAAAGGTCAGCCGCGTCTGCTTGGCCAGGAACGGAATCTTGTCGGGCGCGCCCAGCCAGCGCTTGTGGTGGCCACCGGTGAGGAACCCACTGTCGAACAGGCTTTTGACGTCGGACGTCTTGACCGGGCCGTACGCAACGCGGCCGTTCGCCGTCGCCACTTCGACCATTGGCTCGAGGAAGTAGGCGCCACGCGAGCCGTTGCGCACGATCTTGGCCTCGATGCCGCGCTCGGCGAGCTCGGCTGCGATTGCCTTGGCGACCTTCTCGGCGCCCAGCGCCAGCGCGCCGGAATCGCCGGGTACATAGATGCGCGGGATCATGAACGCACCTCCGCGACGATTTCGTCGAGTTTCTCGTCGTCGAGCCGGCCGATCACTTCTCCGTCCAGCATCGCCGATGGCGCGCAGGCGCACAGGCCGAGGCAATAGACGGGCTCCAGCGTGACCGAGCCATCGCGGGCCGTTTCGTGGAAGCCGATGCCCAGCAATTGCTTGAGCTTGGCGGCGACGGCATCCGAACCCATCGACTGGCAGGCTTCGGCCTGGCAGACTTTCAGCACATGCCGGCCGGCCGGATGGCTGCGGTAATCATGATAGAAAGTAACAACGCCGTGGACTTCCGCGTTGGAAATGTTCAGCGCCTCGGCGATCACCGGCAGTGACGCCTGTGGCACATGGCCGAACTCTTCCTGAATCTCGTGAAGGATGGGCAGCAATGGACCTTCGAGGCCCTTGAGCTCCTGAACAATCGCCGCCGTGCGCGACGCGATCTCGGTACTTGCAGGCTGCATCGTCATGCAGCGCCCTCCCTGGTCGATAGCGTTTTGTCGCTAAGTGTTTACAAAATCAGAGGAAACCCATGAAATCAATAAAGCTGTTTCGTTGCTCGATAGAAATTTTCTATCAAGCGCGATCAGCCAGCAACATCTAGCTCAACGGCGGGCGTGGAAATCGTCCGCCAGCGCCATCGCCTCGTCCAGCAGCGCCGAGACCAGCGGCGTGTGCGGTTCGCGCGGCGCCGCCACCAGGCCAACCGTGTGGCTGGCATCGGGTTCGACGATCGGAATGGCCCGGATCGGCTCCGAAAACCCGAACGTTTCCGCCAGGTTGAGCGGCATGATCGACGACCATTTGCCGGTCCGGATATGCGAAAACAGCAAGATCATCGAGTTGGATTCGAGCGTCGGCCGCACCTGCACCCCGGCCTCGGCCAGATGCTGGTCGATGATGCGGCGGTTCTGCATGTCCGGCGTCAACAGGCAGAGCGGCAGGCTGCCGAGTTCCGACCACGTCACTTTGTCGCGATCGGAATAGGGATTTCCGACAGCGGTGATCAGCTGGTAGCGCTCGTCATAGAGCGGAACACTGGTTACCCGCCCCAGCGGCTCGTTGTCGAGATAGGTGATGCCGGCGTCGATGTCGAAATTGCCGAGCAGTGACAGCACCTCGATCGACGTCCGCGACAATACCGAAAAGGTAACGCCGGGGTGCTTTTCGCGGAAAGGCGTCGTCAGGCGCGGCAGCATGGCGAGCGCCGTCGGTATGGCGGCAATGCGAATACGCCCGGAAAGACCGTGGCGTGCCGCGCGCATTTCCTCGCGCATGGTGCGGGTGTCGCCGACGATGCGGCGTGCCCAGACAAGCACCTGCTTGCCTTCCGGCGTCAGCCCCTGGAAGCGCGAGCCGCGCAGGACCAGCATGACGCCGAGCTGGCCTTCCAGCTGCTTGATGCCCGCCGACAGCGTCGGCTGGGTGACGCCGCACACTTCAGCTGCCCGGCCAAAGTGCTCTTCCCTGGCCAGCGCGATGAAGAATTCCAGCTTGTCGATCATGGTTTGAAGGCTGCCATAGCTGCAAGCGCCTGTCAGCCTGTCAAAGCGACCGCTTGGTTCTGTCCGGAAACTGCATTATCTGAAGCGCCGAACGCCTGAGGAAAAAACCATGCCCGCCGTCCAGAACAATGTCACCAAGGAAATCGTCATCGAACGCCTGAAGACGGTCAATGGGCCGGATTTCACCGGCAATATCGTTGACCTCGGCATGGTTTCGGAGATTTTCATTGCCGACGGGAAGGTCTTCTTCTCGATCACCGTGCCCGCCGCCCGGGCCCAGGAGATGGAGCCGTTGCGCGCGGCCGCCGAACGGGTGGTGAAAGCGATCCCCGGTGTCGCTGGAGCGGTCGTCGCGCTGACCGCCGAGAAGAAAGGCGGCGGCATGGAGGCGCCGGTGCCGACACGGCCGGCTCCCCGGCCCGCGCCGCCGGCAGCGCCCGCGCGGCCCGCACCGCAGGCGCCGGCCTCGCATAGTCAGGGCAAGCGTGGCGTGCCCGGCATCGAGGCAATTATCGCCGTCGCCTCCGGCAAGGGCGGCGTCGGCAAATCGACCACCGCCGTCAACATCGCGCTCGGCCTCGCGGCCAATGGATTGAGGGTCGGCGTGCTCGATGCCGACATTTATGGCCCGTCGATGCCCAAGCTGCTCAACATCCATGGCCGGCCGCAGACGGTCGACGGCAAGATTCTGAAACCCATGGAGAATTACGGGCTCAAGGTGATGTCGATGGGCTTCCTTGTCGATGAGGAAACGCCGATGATCTGGCGCGGGCCCATGGTGATGTCGGCGCTGACGCAGATGCTGCGCGAGGTCGAATGGGGTCCGCTCGACGTGCTCGTGGTCGACATGCCTCCGGGCACCGGCGATGCCCAGCTGACCATGGCCCAGCAGGTGCCGCTCGCCGGCGCCGTCATCGTCTCGACGCCGCAGGATCTCGCCCTGATCGACGCCCGCAAGGGCCTGAACATGTTCAGGAAAGTCGACGTGCCGCTGTTGGGTATCGTCGAGAACATGAGCTATTTCATCGCTCCCGACACCGGCAAGCGCTACGACATTTTTGGCCATGGAGGCGCCCGTCGCGAGGCCGAGCGTCTCGGCGTTACCTTCCTAGGGGAAGTGCCGCTGGAGATGGGTATCCGTGAAAGCTCGGATGCCGGCACACCGGTGGTCGTCTCGAAGCCCGATGGCGCCGAGGCGAAGATTTACCGGGACATCGCCTCGAAGGTCTGGAACCGGGTCAATGAAGAGCGCGGCGCGGCCGAAGCTGCGGTGCCGAGCATCGTGTTCGAGTAACGCGGATATCCCTCCCCCTTGAGGGGAGGGTGCCGAGCGAAGCGAGGCGGGTGGGGTCACCTCAACTGCCTCGACCTTTTACGTGGCCAGGTAGAGCGCGTCGCGGACGACCCCACCCGGCCCTGCGGGCCACCCTCCCCTCAAGGGGGAGGGGATCCTTAGCCGCCCACTTTCTCGCCAAAGCTCGAAAAGAACTGCCCAGCCAGTTTCTTCGAGGTCGATTCGATCAGCCGGCTGCCGAGCTGGGCGATCTTGCCGCCGACATCGGCCTTGGCCGCGTATTTCAACACGGTCGCATCCGGTCCATCTTCCGTCAGCGTCACGTCGGCTCCGCCTTTGGCGAAGCCGGCGATGCCGCCCTTGCCTTCGCCCTGGATGGTATAGGAATGCGGCGGGTTGAGATTTTTCAGGGTCACCTCGCCGTTGAACGTGGCCTTGATCGGCCCGATCTTCAGCACCACGGTTGCCGCCATCTCGGTCGGTGATGTCATCTCCAGGCTCTGGCAGCCGGGAATGGTCGCCTTCAAGACCTCGGGATCGTTCAGCGCTTCCCACACTTTTTGCAGGGGTGCGGCAATGCGTTCCTCGCCTTCGATCACCAAAGCCATCAAAACCTCCCGGACCAGACTGATTGAAGGCCTATCGCACCGTTCGGCGCATGTCTATCGCACCAAAGTCCGGTTGCGACCGTGCGTCCCTCTTGCCTGCTTCCGTGCGTTGCCATATCGATTTGTCGTACAAATACGGAGACCATGATGGCAGGCGCCCCCACCAGAAAGAAAAAGTTCCGCTCGCAGGAATGGTTCGACAATCCCGACAATCCGGGAATGACCGCGCTTTATCTGGAGCGCTACCTGAACTATGGGCTGACACGCGCGGAACTGATGTCGGGCAAGCCGCTGATCGGCATCGCCCAGACCGGGTCGGATCTTTCGCCCTGCAACCGCCACCATATCGAACTGGCCAAGCGCGTGCGCGAAGGCATTGTGTCCATGGGCGGCATTCCCTTCGAATTCCCGTGCCATCCGATCCAGGAGACGGGCAAGCGCCCGACCGCCGCGCTCGACCGCAACCTCGCCTATCTCAGCCTCGTCGAAGTGCTCTATGGTTATCCGCTCGACGGGGTCGTGCTCACCATCGGCTGCGACAAGACCACACCCGCCTTGCTGATGGCCGCCGCTACGGTCAACATCCCGGCCATAGCCCTGTCGGTCGGGCCGATGCTGAATGGCTGGCACAAGGGCAAGCGCACGGGGTCCGGCACCATCGTCTGGGAGTCGCGCCAACGCCTCTCGGCCGGCGAGATCAATTATGACGAGTTCATGGACATCGTCGCCTCCTCGGCGCCGTCGACCGGCTATTGCAACACCATGGGCACCGCCACCACGATGAATTCGCTTGCCGAGGCGCTTGGCATGCAATTGCCGGGTTCAGCCGCCATTCCCGCGCCCTATCGTGAGCGCGGGCAGATCGCCTATGAGACGGGCAAACGCATCGTCGACATGGTGCATGAGGATCTGAAGCCGTCCGACATCATGACGCGCAAGGCCTTCGAGAACGCCATCGTCGTCAATTCGGCCATTGGCGGCTCGACCAATGCGCCGATCCATCTCAATGCCATTGCCCGCCATCTCGGCGTGCCGCTCACCAATGACGACTGGCAGGCGATCGGCCTCCACGTGCCGCTCATCGTCAACCTGCAGCCATCGGGCGAATATCTCGGCGAGGACTATCACCATGCAGGCGGTGTGCCGGCTGTCGTGGCCGAGCTGATGAAGGGCGGGCTGTTGCCCTATCCGGAAGCCATGACCGTCAATGGCAAGACGATCGGCGACAATTGCAGCGGCGTCGTCAACGAGAACGCGGATGTCATCCGCACCGTCGCCGAGCCATTGAAGGCAAATGCCGGCTTCATCAACCTCAAGGGCAATCTGTTCGATTCGGCGATCATGAAGACCAGCGGCATCTCGCCGGAATTCCGCGAGCGCTATCTCTCCAACCCGAATGACCCGGAAGCCTTCGAGGGCAATGCCATGGTCTTCGACGGTCCCGAAGATTATCACGCCCGCATCGACGATCCCGCGCAGGGTATCGACGAGCACACCATCCTGTTCATGCGCGGCGCCGGTCCGATAGGCTATCCCGGCGGAGCCGAGGTGGTGAACATGCAGCCGCCCGCCTACCTCATCAAGAAGGGCATCCATGCGCTGGCCTGTATCGGCGACGGTCGCCAGTCGGGCACGTCGGGCTCGCCGTCCATCCTCAACGCCTCGCCGGAAGCGGCGATCGGCGGCGGACTGGCCCTGCTCAAGACAGGCGACCGCGTCCGCATCGATTTGAACAAGGCCACCGCCAATATTCTCGTCTCGGACGACGAAATCGCGCGGCGGCGCGCCGAACTGCAGAAAGATGGCGGCTATCACTATCCCAAGCACCAGACGCCCTGGCAGGAGATACAGCGCGGCATGGTCGACCAGCTGTCGGAAGGAATGGTGCTGAAGCCGGCGGTGAAATACCAGGACGTGGCGCATACGATGGGCGTGCCGAGAGACAATCACTAGGCGCGGGCACCAAGCGCGGGTCGCGCGCAAAAATCGCAAACGGCGGCTTGATCGGCATCAAGCCGCCGTTTTTCAAGCGCCCTTGCCGGAAGGCCAGCCGTGCTCTGTCGTGCGATCCCGACTGGGCGACAGGTCAAACCAGCCCCTTGTTTGGGAAAGCAACCAGTTTGCCCCTTTGCCAGAACCCCTGTCGCCGCATAGGGTCGGCCACCTGTCGGCGGCCTGTTATCGCCTTGGGCTTGCGTCAGGCATAGAATGCGAAAGTGCTGGCATGGCGGCAGAAGATTTGGATCCGAGGGTGTCGCGTGTGCCGGCGGTGACGGAAGTGTTCGCGGCATTTTTGAAGCTGGGCTTGACGGCTTTCGGGGGGCCGATCGCCCATCTCGGCTATTTTCGCGACGAATTCGTGCTGCGACGCAAATGGCTGGATGATGCCGGCTACGCCGACCTTGTCGCGCTTTGCCAGTTCCTGCCTGGTCCGGCCTCCAGCCAGGTCGGTTTCTCATTAGGCGTGCTGCGCAGCGGAGGCCTGCTTGGCGGTCTTGCCGCCTGGGTCGCCTTCACGCTGCCATCGGCGCTGCTCCTCCTGGCTTTTGCGCTCGGCGCGGCTTCGATGACGGGCCCCGTGGCGCAAGGTGTCATCCACGGTCTGAAACTCGTTGCGGTGGCAGTCGTGGCGCAGGCCCTGTGGGGCATGGCGAAGACCCTGACGCCGGACAGGTTTCGCGCGGCCATCGCGCTCGGCGCGCTTGCCATCGTCACCATTGCCGGCGGCACTTTTGGGCAGGTTGGAGCCATCGCGGTCGGTGCGGTCGCCGGTTTGCTGGTGTGTCGCGCCGAGCCCTCGACGTCCGGCGGGCATCTCACGGTTCCCATTGGCAAGCCCGCCGCGTTCATTGCCTTTGCGCTGTTCCTGTCCCTGCTCATGCTGCCGCCGCTGCTGGCCGCTGGCACCGGCAGTCAGGCCGTAGCGCTGTTCGACGCCTTCTATCGCTCCGGCGCCATGGTCTTCGGCGGCGGCCATGTCGTCTTGCCGCTCTTGCAGAGCCAGGCGGTCACGCCAGGCTGGGTGACGCCCGAGGCGTTCCTGGCGGGCTACGGTGCGGCCCAGGCTGTACCTGGCCCGCTCTTCACCTTCGCGGCCTATCTCGGCGCGGTTTCCGGTCCGCTCCCGAATGGTCCGGCCGGCGCCACCATAGCGCTCGTGGCCGTTTTCCTGCCCGGCCTGCTGCTGGTCTACGGCATGCTGCCTTTCTGGGACGGGCTGCGCAGACTGCCGCGCGCGCAATCCGCCATGCGCGGCGCCAATGCCGCCGTGGTTGGCATACTGGCGGCCGCCTTTTACAATCCGGTCTGGACGAGCGCGGTTCATGCGCCGCTCGATTTCGCGATTGCTCTCGCCGGGTTCCTGCTGCTCGTCGTCTGGAAGACGCCGCCTTGGATCGCCGTGCTCCTGCTTGCTGCCGCTGGAGCCTGCATGGGTTTGGCGGGCGCCGGAGCCTGAGACAATCAGGACCGCGTCACTATATTCGCTCCAGTGCCAACGACAACGGAACGCAAACGGACGGGATCATCATGGCGAGACGACGCTCTTCCCTGGGCTTCCTCGGAATGTTCGGGCGCTCCGGCGACCTCCGGCAGCTCGACGATGCATTGCGGGGCGCCGACCTTCACCCGGCCCTCGTGCCGGAGGGCGTGAAACTCACCATGGTCAATCTGATGAATGACCACTGGCCGGATGAACCGCCCCCGCACGCCTACAAGACCGTTGCTCAGCTGTTCAGCTACTGCATTGCCGAACCGGAAGCTTTCGAACGGTCCAACGGCCTTCAGAACAGGCTGGACGCGGAGCGTCGGATCGAGGCGGCGCTTGAAACCGGCGACAGTTTCGACGCGCGGCTGGTGCTGATGACGCTGCACGCCAAGCTGATCAGCGCCGAGGTCATCGCGCTTTACGGGCTGAGTGCGGACTGACCGCTCGGACGGGCGCTCTCAGCCGCCCATGCTGCTGCGCGGCAAATGGATGAGATTGCCGAAGCGGGCGCGCAGTCTATCGTCGAGCACTTTGGGAATGTGGCGCGGGAAGCGTTCGGCAAGGATGCGCTTCTTCTCGATGATCGCCCTTTGCACGATGTCGGGCCTGCCTTTCTCGTTCCACTCCTTTGGTGAAAAGCGGTCGCCGACGGCCGGGTAGAAATACTCGGTCTGCATCAGCCGCAGGGTCTGCTCATTGCCGAGATAGTGGCCTGGACCCTTCAGGCAGACCTCGGAAATCGTATCTACCGACAGCGCCTCGTCGGTCACGTCGATGCCGCGAACGCAACGCAGGCAATGACCGAGCATGTCATTGTCGATGATCAGGCTCTCAAGGCAGAAGCCGAGCAGCGAGGCATGCATGCCCGCCGATTCATACACCAGGTTCAGGCCGGACAGGCCGGCCATCACGTTGGTGATGCCTTTTTCGTAGCCGGACTGGATGTCCGGTAATTTCGAATCCGTCATGCCGGCGGGCGAACCGCCCGGCAGGTCGTAGAATTGCGCCATCTGCGCGCAGGCCGCGGTCATCATGGCCTGTTCGCCCGAACCGCCCGACATGGCGCCGGTCCTGAGGTCGGAGACAAACGGCCATGTGCCGAATATCGCCGGATGCCCGGGCTTGATCGCGTTGACATAGACGAGGCCGGCCAGGACTTCGGCCACCGCCTGCACGACGGCTCCGGCAATCGCCGCCGGCGCCGTCGCACCGGCCTGTCCGACCGAGAGCAGCAGGATCGGGATGCCGCCCTCGACGCAGGCTTCGAGCACGCCGCAGGCATCCTCGGCGAACTTCATCGGCGGCACGACGAAGGCGTTCGAATTCGAGACGAACGGCCGCGCGCGGAAATTCTCCTCGCCGCCGGCGATGGCATAAAGCAGTTCAAGCGCCGGCTTTACATTTTCGCGCACGGTGAACGACGTGCCGACATGCTTCGATGTACCGGTCACGCAGGCATAGAGCGTGTTGAAATCCATATCGAGCGGGTCGGCGATGTCGCGCGCGACCATGGGGCGCTGGAAGAAATGGATGTTGTCGAGCCCTTCGACGATACGGGCGGCGTCATAGATGTCCTGCAGCCGCGACTCGCGGTATTCGCGCTTTTCGACGTCCACCAGATGGACCGCGGCTCCCGCCGTGCCGTAATGCACGCGTTTGCCCTGGATGACCATGTCGTGTTTCGGATCCTGGCCGCAGAGGGTGAAATGCCGGCCTGCTCTCTTGATCGTGTCGAGCACCAGCGCGCGGGGAAAGCGTATCCGCCCGTCATCGGCATAGATCGCGCCGGCCTTCTTCAACGCTTCGATGCAGGAGGGAATGGCGTTGGCGAAGCCGACCGTCTCAAGCAGCGTCAGCACCGCCTCGTGGATGCGCTCGCGATCGTTTTCGCCGAGCGGTCCGTAGCTGCCGCCTTCGAGGCCGGCGCGGACCGGCAGGGCACTATCGGCCGCCTTCGCGCCACGCGTTTCCCGCCCACCGGAACGCCTTGAACGTTGCTCCGCCGGCACGTCCTGGGTCCCTGGGGCTACTGACATGAATGCACTCCGCCTTTAGCTATGAAGCTGGGAGTGGCGGTTGGCCCACCATCGGCCTGCTTCTCCCCTTTGTGTTGCGACTATGCCGCCAGCGTTGGTACAGCCTATGAGCCAACGAGTCCGGTTGCATATGCCAGGGAGCTAAAGGAACCGGAGCCGTTTATCAACGGCTCCGGTCAGGGATCAGGCAGCGGCAGGCCGGCGTCCGGCCGCTGTCGCCAGTTCGCGAATGCCTGGCTCGATGTGCTGCAACGCAATCGAGGAGATGCCCAGCCGCATGAAGCGCGATGGTTTTTCGGTGCGGTCGAAGAAGCGGTCTCCGGGCTCGATGATGACGCTGCGCGAAGCGGCGGCCTCGGCAAGGCCGCGGGCATCGGTGCCGCGCGGTCCCTCGAGCCAGAGTGAGGTGCCACCGGCGGAGTCGGTCGAACGCCACTCCGGCAGGAAGGCCGAAATCGCATGCACCAGACGCTTGCGCCGCTCGTCGAAGGCTGACGACAGCCGCCGCACCAGTGCCTCGTGGTGGCCGAGCGACAGGAACAGCGCGACCGCGCGCTGGTTGTTGGCCGGGGGATGGCGCAGCATGAAACGGCGCAGCGCCCTCAACTCCGAGATGAGGCCAGCCGAAGCGACGATGTAGCCGAGCCGCAGGCCGGGAGCCAGCGTCTTCGACATCGAGCCGACATAGACGACGCGGCCCGAGCGATCGAGGCTCTTCAGCGCCTGTTGCGGCGCCTCGTCCAGAAGCTGGCTGTCATAGCCATCCTCGATGATGATCTGGTTGTAGCGATTTGCGCGCGCCAGCAGGTCCTGCCGCCGTTCAGCCGACAGCGGCACCATGGTCGGGCAATGGTGGCTGGGCGTGACGAAGACGAAGCCTGAATCATTGGCGATGGATGACGTCACGATGCCGGACTGGTCCACGGGGACCGGCTGTATGTCGGCCCCCGCCAGCCGGAAGATTGAGCGTGCGTCGGGATAGCCGGGGTCTTCCATGGCCACCTTGGAGCCCTTGGTCATCAGCAGTGTCGCCAGCATGTAGAGCGCGTTCTGGGCCCCCAGCGTCACGATGATCTCGTCGGGATTGGCGAAGATGCCGCGCCTTGGCAGCAGCCGCGCCTGGATCTGTTCGATCAGCAGCGGATCGTCGCGATCCACCATGTCGGATGCCCAGTTGCGGATTTCGAGCACCGCCAGCGCCATGCGGTTGCACTCGCGCCATTCGGCTGTCGGGAACAGCGTCGGATCGAACTGGCCGTAGACGAACGGGTAGGACGACTTGATCCAGTTTTCATGCTTGGCCGGCGGCGGCATGTCGCTGGCCGCGATCTGGCGACGCGCCTTCCAGTCGATCTCGTTGGCCTGGTCGGGCGCCTTCTGGTGCGGCTTTGCCGGCGTCGCCAGCACGTCGGGATTGACGAAATGGCCGCGCCGTTCGCGCGCCACCAGGAAACCCTGGTCGACAAGCTGCTGGAAGGCCAGCACCACGGTGCCGCGCGCCACGCCCAGTTTCTCGGCCAGGATCCGGCAGGACGGCAGCGGCATCGAGGCGGCGATCTGCCGGTCGAGAATGGCAGCCACGATCGCCTGGCGAATCTGCGCCTGCAGGGTTTGACCGGATTCCGCCGAAATCCGGAAGAGGCCGGACCATATGGCCGTGTCGTTTCTCTGTGGCATGGGAGATGTTCCTCGATGGCCAGCTTTTTTCACTTTGCTGGCCCAGTCGAATGTAACGGTGGTACAAGGTGTTGCGCCAATCAATTTTTCTGATCGCAGGGATTTATGCCAGTGATCCTTCGTGGTCGAAATCGTGCCTCTCGGCGTGGTCGCATAACGGTTACGTGAGGCAGTGCGTCATCGCTGTGGATTGAAATGACGAATTCGGCTCAATAGTTTTGCGCGACGACACGCGCCGGAAACATCCCACCTGCTATGGTGGTGTCCAAAACCCAGGAGTCCCCCGCCAGTGGATCAACCGTCTTTCCAAAAACAAGTCGCTGCCTTGCGGGATCACCGCGCTGCCGCATCCGGCAGCATGCGCGAGGCTTTTGCCGCCGATCCCCAACGTTTCGAGACATTCTCCGCCTCTGACGGCGATCTGCTGCTCGACTGGTCCAAATGCGCCGTCGATGCCCAGACCATGAGCCTGCTGGAGAAGCTGGCGGCCGCTGCCGATCTCGAGGGCCGGCGCGCCGCGATGTTCGCCGGCAAGAAGATCAACATCACCGAAGACCGCGCCGTCCTGCACACGGCGCTTCGCAACCTGAACGGCAAGGGCATCATGCTCGACGGTCAGGACGTGAAGGCGGAAGTCCTGGCTGTCTTCGACGCCATGAGCGCCTTTGCCGACGCGGTGCGTTCCGGCAAGGCGGCGGGCGCGACCGGCAAGAAGATCACCGACATCGTCAACATCGGCATCGGCGGCTCCGACCTTGGCCCAGCCATGGCGACCCTCGCGCTGGCGCCCTATCATGATGGGCCGCGCGCGCACTATGTCTCCAACATCGACGGCGCCCATATCCACGACACGCTGAAGGACCTTTCCGCCGAAACGACTTTGTTCATCATCGCCTCGAAGACCTTCACCACGGTCGAGACGATGACCAATGCCGAGACGGCGCGCAAATGGGTGCGGAAGGCGCTCGGCAAGGATGCGGTCGGCAAGCATTTCGCCGCCGTCTCCACCGCGCTCGATCTGGTGGCGAAATTCGGCATCGAATCGGATCGCGTCTTCGGCTTCTGGGATTGGGTCGGCGGCCGGTATTCGGTCTGGGGCGCCATCGGCCTGCCGGTGATGATCGCAGTCGGCCCGAAGAATTTTCGCGCCTTCCTCGATGGCGCGCATGAAATGGACGAACATTTCCGCACGGCGCCCATGGCCGGCAATCTGCCCGTGTTGCTGGGGCTGGTTGGCTGGTGGCACCGCGTGATCTGCAAATATCCCGCGCGCGCCGTCATCCCCTATGACCAGCGCCTGTCGCGGCTGCCGGCCTATCTGCAGCAGCTCGACATGGAATCGAACGGCAAGAGCGTCACGCTGGATGGCGGCGCGGTGACAACGCCAACCGGCCCGCTGGTCTGGGGCGAGCCGGGCACCAATGGCCAGCATGCATTCTTCCAGCTGCTGCACCAGGGCACCGACGTCATTCCGGTCGAATTCATCGCTGCGGCCATCGGCCATGAGCCGGACCTCAGGCATCAGCACGACCTGTTGCTGGCCAATTGCCTTGCACAGTCGGAAGCCTTCATGAAGGGCCGCACGCTGGAGGAAGCGCGCGCGCAGATGCTGGCCAAGGGCATGAACCCGGTCGACGTCGACAAGATCGCGCCGCACCGCGTCTTCTCAGGCAATCGCCCGTCGGTGACGATCCTGTACAGGAAACTCGATCCGCATATGCTCGGACGGCTGATCGCGCTCTATGAGCACCGCGTTTTCGTCGAAGGCACGCTGTTCAACATCAACTCATTCGACCAGTGGGGCGTCGAGCTCGGCAAGGAACTGGCGACCGGACTGCTGCCTGTCGTGGAAGGCAAGGAGAGTGCCGCAAAGAGGGATGCTTCGACCGCCGGCCTGGTGGGACATATCCACCATTTGCGAGGTTCGGAGTGAAGAATTTGGCCGACATCAAGGGAATATTGTTCGACAAGGACGGGACCCTTGTCGATTTCAACGCGACCTGGCTCGGCGTCGCCGATTTCATGGCGATGGATGCGTCCGACGGCGATCGCTGGAAAGCCGACAGGCTGCTTGCCGCGGCCGGGTTCGATTTCACCGCCAAACGCTTCAAGCCCGATTCGATCTTTGCCTCCGGCACCAATCTCGACGTTGTCGAACTCTGGTTTCCGAGGCTGTCGGTGGAAGACCAGATGCTGGCCGTGGCCCGCTTCAACGAGATCACTTCCGTGCAGGGGTCGAAGATGGCGGTCGCTCTGCCAGGAATCGTCGACACGTTGGCGGTGCTGCACAAGAAATCCTACCGGCTTGGCGTCGCCACCAACGATTCGACCAGCGGCGCGGAAAAAACCCTGGTGACACTGGGCGTGTCGCAGCTTTTCGACGCCGCCTATGGCTACGATTCCGTGGCCAACCCCAAGCCCGCGCCGGATACGATCATCGCCTTTTCGGACCTCACCGGCCTGAAGCCGGCGGACATCGCCATGGTCGGTGACAACCGCCATGATCTCGAAATGGCACGCGCCGGCGGCTGTGGCCTTGCCATCGGCGTGCTTTCCGGCACCGGCACGCGCGAATCGCTGTCCGAGATTGCCGACGTCATCCTGGATTCGGTTGCCGACCTGCCTAACTTTCTGTCGGCGAGGGTCAAGGAGGCGATCTGATATCCGCTGGCTCGAACGAAAAGACGCCGCTCGGCCTGTTCGCGGCCCCCTTCGCATCGCCGAAATCAGGCACCTGATACTCGGCGAGCAACCGCAGCCGTGACAGCGGCAGGTCGTTGCGGCGGGGGTCGCCGACAAGCACCTCGATGCCGGCGGCCAGGCAGCGGTCAAGGAACGGGATCACCCTTAGAGCAACCTCTGGACCGTAGAACACGTCGCCGGCGAGCACGAGGTCGACCGCCGGTGGCGGACCCGGGGTGATATCCTCGTCGATGACAGTGATCTCGACGCCATTGGCTTGCGCATTGAGGGCGATCGCGGCGACACCGTTGCGATCGATCTCGGTGGCGATCACCGCGCTTGCGCCAGCCTTCGCCGCGGCGATGCCGACAAGGCCCGAGCCGGCTCCAAGGTCGAGAACGCGGCGGCCGGCCACGCTTTGAGGATTGTTGAGTATATGGCGCGCAAGCACCGCGCCGCCGGCCCAGGCATAGGCCCAGTATGGCGGCTGCGGTTCAGGTTGATCGTCGTCCGGCTCGACCGCATCTTCGTCCGCGTCGGCGCCTTGGTGGGGATCGACAAGTCGCCTCAGGCCACTGGCCGGGTGCGCCGTGTAAAGCAGGATTTCACGCAGCGACGGCACCGGGGCTATCAGCATGTTCGCCCTGATGAACGCCACAGGGTCGGGACGGCAGGGCGCCTCTGTCTCGGTGTCGCCGGCGACGCCGTCGCTTGAAGTCACTCGCGCAGCGCTCGCCGCAATATCTTGCCGACTGGCGTCTTCGGCAGTTCGGTCCGGAATTCGATGTATCTGGGCCGCTTGTAGCCGGTCAGGTTCTCGCGGCAGTAGGCGATGAGCGCCTCTGTTGTCAGCGCCGGATCCTTCTTGACGACGAACAGCTTCGGCACCTCGCCGGAATGCTCGTCCGGCACGCCGATCGCCGCGACCTCGAGGACGCCGGGATGCTGCGCCACCACTTCCTCGAGTTCGTTGGGATAGACGTTGAAGCCGGAGACCAGGATCATGTCCTTCTTGCGGTCGACGATCTTGGTGAAGCCGCGCTCGTCCATGAAGCCCATGTCGCCCGACTTGAAGAAGCCGTCCTTGGTCATCACCTTGGCGGTTTCATCGGGCCGGTTCCAGTAACCCGACATCACTTGCGGGCCCTTGATGCAGATTTCGCCCACTTCGCCGAGCGGCACGTTGTTGCCGTCGTCATCGCGGATGGCGATCTCGGTCGACGGCAGCGGCAGGCCGATCGTGCCGGTGAACTGGTCGGAACCGAACGCGTTGGCCGTCGCCACTGGCGAGGTTTCCGACAGTCCGTAACCCTCCGAGATCGGACAGCCGGTCAGCGCCTTCCACCGCTCGGCGACGCCCCTCTGGACGGCCATGCCGCCGCCCAGCGTCAGGATCAGCGGCTTGAAATCCAGCTCGCGGAAATCCTCATTGTTGAGCAGCGCGTTGAACAGCGTGTTGAGGCCCGGAAAGATATGGATCGGGTACTTCTTGAGTTCCTTGACGAAGCCGGGAATGTCGCGCGGATTGGGAATGAGCACATTCTGCGCGCCTTGTTGCATGCCCATCAGCGCATTCACCGTCAACGCGAAGATATGATAGAGCGGCAGTGCGCAGACAAAGTTGAGATGGGCCGGCTTCGGCTTGACCGCATAGGCGTCTTCCAGCCACAGCGCGTTCTGCGCCACATTGGACAGGACGTTGCTGTGCAGCAGCGTCGCTCCCTTCGAGATGCCCGTCGTGCCGCCCGTGTATTGCAGGAAGGCTACATCGCCGGCGGCGACGCTGCCAGGTATGAAGCGCATCCCGGCGCCGGCCTTCAGCGCGGCGTTGAACTTGACATGGCCGGGCAGCGACCATGCCGGCACCATCTTCTTCACGCGGCGCACGACGAGATTGACGATCGTGCCTTTCAGGCCGCCGAGCATGTCGCCCATCGCGGCGACGATCACATGCTTGACCTGTGTCCTGGCAATGACGGCCTGCAAGGTGTTGGCGAAATTCTCAAGGATGACGATCGCCTGGGCGCCGGAATCCTTCAGCTGGTGCTCCAGTTCGCGCGGCGTGTATAGCGGATTGACGTTGACCACGGTGTAGCCGGCGCGCAGCACGGCCATCATCGCGATTGGATACTGCAGCACGTTCGGCATCATCAGCGCGACGCGCGCGCCTTTCGCCAGCCCCTTGGACTGCAGATAGGCGCCAAGGGACGCCGACTGCCGCTCAACTTCGGCGTAGCTTATGTCCTTGCCCATGCAGGTAAAGGCAGGCCGGCCGGCAAACTGCTTGCAGGCCGCGGTAAGCAAATCACCGATAGAGCTGTAGGGCAGGGGGCCGATCTCGGCCGGTACGCCCTTTGGATAGCTTTTCAGCCACGGCTTGTCCGGCAGTCCGGCCGCGAGCGCGGCCAGGGCTTTCGGCAACTTGGCCGGCGCCGTCGCGGAGGCTGGTGCGGGCTTTGCCGGTACGGCCTTCGCTGCTGGCTTGCTGGCGGCAGGCCTGTTCGCGGCACCCGCCTTCGCGGCGGCAGGCTTTGCGCTTGCCTTTGACGGCGCCGCCCTGGGCTTGGCCACGGCGGCTTTTTTGTCGGACGGCGCCTTTGGTGTCTTGGCCGCCGCGCTGGAATCGGGGGCGGGTTTGGCCTTCGCCTTCGCCGGGGCCGCTGTCCTGGGTGTCTTTGCCACCTGTCACTCCCTCAGTCGTTCTTGCCGTATCTTGCCGCGCTCGTCCCTTGATAAGGAGACGTCCTCCGCCGACGACTGCGGATTCCAAGGAAATCCTGCATGACATGTATGTATGGCCACTATCGGCGGTGGTGCAAGTCTTGCCCCTGCGACAGGAACGGAAAGATTTGCCGTCAAAATCTTTGCCCGCGCACGGCATCTTCGGGGAGCGACTTGCGGTCATGCCGACGGCTGCACGAGGTCCCTGGTCGGCGCGTTTCGCACCAGGACAGATCAATAAAAAAATGCGGTCGTTAACAAAGCCGTGATTGGCAAGTTTTGCTATTTTGTTCTGACTTATTGCAAAATATGGGAATTATTTTCCGCTTCCCGTGGGGTAGGCAAACAGGGAGTTCCAAAGCTGGAAAAACGGTGCTTATATGCGCGCTTCGCGAGCCTGATAGAGGGGCTTGGAAGAACATCAGGGAGTGCTCAATGAATAAGAAACTGACTTTTGCAGCCGCGTTGCTGGCTGCAAGCGTCCTGGGCGGCGTGGCCAACGCGAAAACTCTGGTCTATTGCGCGGAGGCGTCGCCGGAGGGTTTCGACCCGGCGCCTTACACCGCGGGACAGACGTTCGACGCGTCCTCGCGCACCGTTTTCAACCGCCTCGTCGAATTCGATCACGGCAAGACCACGATCTCGCCCGGCCTGGCTGAGAGCTGGACCATCTCCGACGACGGCAAGGAATACACCTTCAAGCTGCGTAAGGGCGTCAAATTCGCCCCCACCGACTATTTCACCCCGACGCGCGACCTCGACGCCGATGACGTGGTGTTCTCGTTCGTGCGCCAGGTCGACAAGACCGGTCCCTGGTTCCAGTACATTCCCGGCATTGCCTATCAGTATTATAATGACCAGTTCGGCGACAACATCACCAAGGTCGAGAAGGTTGACGACCTGACGGTGAAGTTCACCCTCAAGGAACCGGCAATCACCTTCATCCCGACGCTGGGCATGGATTTCGCCTCGATCGTCTCCAAGGAATATGCCGACAAGCTGCTGGCCGACAAGACGCCTGAACTGTTCAACCAGAAGCCGATCGGCACCGGTCCGTTCATCTTCGTCGACTACCAGACCGATGCGGCCATCCGCTACAAGGCCAACCCGGATTACTGGGGCGGCAAGCAGAAGATCGATGATCTCGTCTTCGCCATCACCACCGATCCGGCGGTCCGCGCGCAGAAGCTGAAGGCTGGCGAATGCAACATCATGTCGTACCCGGCGCCGGCCGACATTGCCGGTCTGCAGGCTGATCCGAACCTGACGGTCGCCGAGCAGGAAGGCCTCAACGTCGGCGCGCTGATGTACAACACCCAGCAGAAGCCGTTCGATGATGTCCGCGTCCGCAAGGCGCTGAACATGGCCATCAACAAGAAGGCGATCATCGACGCGGTGTTCCAGGGCGCTGGCCAGGTGGCCATCAACCCGATCCCGCCGACGATGTGGTCCTACAACAAGGACGTGAAGGACGATCCGTACGATCCCGATGCAGCCAAGAAGCTGCTCGCGGAAGCCGGCGTCAAGGACCTTAAGATGAACGTCTGGGCCATGCCGGTATCGCGCCCGTACATGCCCAACGCACGTCGTACCGCCGAACTGATCCAGGCTGACTTCGCCAAGGTCGGCGTCACCGTCAACATCGTCAGCTACGATTGGGGCGAATACCTCAAGCGCGCATCCGCGGTCGATCACGATGGCGCCGTCATCGTTGGCTGGACCGGCGACAACGGCGATCCGGACAACTTCCTCGGCGTGCTGCTCAGCTGCGCTTCCGTCGGTTCCAACAACCGCGCGGAATGGTGCAACAAGGACTTCGACGCGCTGATCAACAAGGCCAAGACCGTTTCGGATCAGGCCGAGCGCGCCAAGCTCTATGAACAGGCGCAGGTCATCTTCAAGGAACAGGCGCCTTGGGCCACGCTCGCCCACTCCAAGGTGTTCATGCCGATGCAGAAGACCGTCACCGGCTTTGCGATGGATCCGCTCGGCATCCATCGCTTCGACGGCGTCGATATCGCCGAATAAGGTTCGCGAAACGGGGCGGTGCCATGCGGCGCCGCCCCACCTCGCCCGCCATGCTGCGTTATATCGTCGGTAAGCTCGCCCTCATCATCCCGACCTTCATCGGGATTACCATCCTTGCGTTTGGCTTCGTGCGCATCCTGCCCGGTGATCCGGTGCTGGTGCTCGCGGGCGAGCGTGGCCTGTCGCCCGAACGGCATACGGCGCTGATGCACCAGTTCGGTTTCGACCTGCCGATCTGGCAACAATATCTGACCTATCTGACCAACATCCTCAGCGGCGATTTCGGCACCTCGTTCTCCACCAAGACGCCGGTGATCAAGGATTTCCTGGTGCGCTTCCCGGCGACGGTCGAACTCGCCATCTTCGCTCTGATCTTCGCCATCGTCTTCGGCGTCGCCTTCGGCATCTTCGCCGCGATCCGTCGTGGCTCCTGGTTCGATCAGCTGACGATGGGAACGGCGCTCGCCGGCTACTCCATGCCGATCTTCTGGTGGGGCCTGCTGCTGATCATCGTGTTCTCCGGCACGCTGCACTGGACGCCGGTTTCCGGCCGCATCGACCTTTTGTATTTCTTCAAGCCGGTGACCGGCTTCATGACCATCGATTCCCTGATTTCTGGGCAAAAGGGCGCTTTCCGCTCGGCACTCTCGCATCTCATCTTACCGACCATCGTGCTCGGCACCATCCCGCTTGCCGTCATCGCCAGGCAGACCCGCTCGGCCATGCTGGAAGTGCTGGGTGAGGACTATGTTCGCACCGCGCGTGCAAAAGGTCTGTCACCGTTCCGCGTCGTCGGCCTGCATGCCTTCCGCAACGCGCTGATCCCTGTCGTCACCACCATCGGCCTTCAGGTCGGCACGCTGCTGACCGGCGCCATCCTGACGGAAAGCATCTTTTCCTGGCCCGGCATCGGCAAATGGATGATCGACGCCATTTCCAAGCGGGACTATTTCACGGTGCAGGGTGGGCTGCTGCTGATCGCGTTGATCGTCATGGCCGTCAACCTCATCGTCGACGTGCTCTACGCCGTCATCAATCCGCGCATACGAGCCAACTGACATGACCAACGAAGGCCCAGCCGAGGTCGAAGCCGCCACCGTCGTCAGGCCGCGGGATGCCCGGCTGCAGATGTTTGCCGAGTTCTGGCATTATTTCTCCATCAACAAGGGCGCGGTAATCGGCCTCTTCGTCTTTCTGCTGCTGATCCTGATCGCCATCTTCGCGCCGCTGCTGGCGCCGCACTCGCCGGACGACCAGTTCCGCGACTTCTTCCTCACGCCGCCGGCCTGGCAGGCGGGCGGCAATGCGCAGTTCCTGCTCGGCACCGACGCCGTCGGCCGCGACATGCTTTCGCGGCTGATCTACGGGTCGCGTTTCTCGCTCGCCATCGGTTTCGTCGTGGTGACCACCGCGCTGATCTCCGGCGTCATCCTCGGCCTGCTCGCCGGCTACTGCCGCGGCTGGGTCGACACGCTGATCATGCGCATCATGGATATCATCCTGGCCTTCCCATCGCTGTTGCTGGCACTGGTGCTGGTCGCGGTTCTCGGACCTGGCCTCGTCAACGCCATGATCGCCATCGCCTTCGTGCTGCAGCCGCATTTCGCCCGTCTGACCCGAGCGGCCGTGATGGCCGAGAAGACCCGTGAATATGTGGTCTCGGCCAAGGTCGCCGGTGCCAGCCATATCAGGCTGATGCTGGTCACCATCCTGCCCAACTGCATCGCGCCGCTGATCGTGCAGGCGACGCTGTCCTTCTCCAACGCCATTCTCGAGGCGGCCGCCCTTGGCTTCCTCGGCATGGGCGCCCAGCCGCCGACGCCCGAATGGGGCACCATGCTGGCCGAGGCGCGCGAGTTCATCCTGCGCGCCTGGTGGGTCGTGACCTTCCCGGGCCTCGCCATCCTGATCACCGTCTTCGCCATCAACCTGATCGGCGACGGTCTGCGCGACGCGCTCGACCCCAAGCTGAAGAGGTCGTGAGCATGCCTTTGCTCGAGATCAAGAACCTCACCGTTTCCTTCGACACCGCCGCCGGTCCGTTCATGGCCGTGCAAGGCATCGATATGTCGATCGAGCCGCGCGAGGTGCTGGCGATCGTCGGCGAGTCCGGCTCCGGCAAATCGGTGTCGATGCTGGCGGTGATGGGCCTTTTGCCGAAGACGGCTACCGTCAAGGCCGACCGCATGGCCTTCGATGGCGTCGACCTGCTGAAGCTCAGTCCGTCCGAGCGGCGCAAGATCGTCGGCAAGGACATTTCGATGATCTTCCAGGAGCCGATCGCCAGCCTCAACCCGTGCTTCACCGTCGGTTTCCAGATCGAGGAAGTGCTGCGCTTCCACATGGGCATGGATCGCGCCCAGCGTCGCGCCCGCGCCATCGAATTGATGAAGCTGGTGGGCATTGCCGATCCGGAAGAGCGGCTCAACTCCTATCCGCATCAGATGTCTGGTGGCCAGTGCCAGCGCGTCATGATCGCCATCGCCATTGCCTGCAATCCGAAACTGCTGATCGCCGACGAGCCGACGACGGCGCTCGACGTCACCATCCAGAAGCAGATCCTCGATCTTCTGGTCGGCCTGCAGGCCAAATATGGCATGGGCCTTATCATGATCACCCACAATATGGGCGTGGTGGCCGAGACCGCCGACCGCGTCATCGTCCAGTACAAGGGCCGCAAGATGGAAGAGGCCGACGTACTGTCGCTGTTTGAATCGCCCAAGAGCAATTACACGCGCGCGCTGCTGTCGGCGCTGCCGGAAAACGCCGTCGGCGACCGCCTGCCGACCGTGTCCGACATGATGTTCGAACCGGCCCCCTCTGCGCCAGGAACCACCGCTGGAGCCGCCTCATGAGCACGACGGTCCTCGAAGGCAAGAACATCGTGCGCGACTACCATATCGGTGGCGGCCTGTTCACCGGGCCGCGCACCGTGCACGCGGTCAAGGGCGTCTCCTTCAAGGTGGAGAAGGGCAAGACGCTGGCCATTGTCGGTGAAAGCGGCTGCGGCAAGTCCACGCTCGCCCGCATCATCACGCTGATCGACCCGGCGACGTCCGGTGAGCTGTTGATTGACGGCAACAAGGTCGACATTGCCAAGGGTGGGCTGTCGAAGGAAATGCGCCGCAAGGTGCAGATCGTCTTCCAGAATCCCTACGGCTCGCTCAACCCGCGCCAGAAGATTGGCGACGTACTGGGCGAGCCGTTGCTGATCAACACCGACAAGCCGGCCGCCGAACGGCGCGACCTGGCGATGAAGATGTTGAAGAAGGTCGGCCTCGGCCCGGAGCACTACAATCGCTACCCGCACATGTTCTCGGGCGGCCAGCGCCAGCGCATCGCCATCGCCCGCGCGCTGATGCTCAACCCAAGCCTGCTGGTGCTGGACGAGCCGGTCTCGGCGCTCGACCTGTCGGTGCAGGCGCAGGTGCTCAACCTGCTCGCCGACCTGCAGGACGAATTCCAGCTGACCTATGTCTTCATCAGCCATGATCTGTCGGTGGTGCGCTACATCGCCGACGAGGTCATGGTGATGTATTTCGGCGAGGCCGTGGAATACGGCTCGCGCGACGAGGTCTTTTCAGACCCCAAGCACAGCTATACCAAGACGCTGTTCGCGGCGACGCCGCGCGCCGATGTCGCCTCGATCAAGGCAAGGTTGGCCAAGAAGAAGGCGGCTTGACTCCAGTTCGTCATCCTAGGGCGGAGCGACGCGAAGCGGAGTGCAGACCCTAGGATCCATGCCGTTACCTCAGCCAAAAAGTGCGGCGGAGCAGATTTTGCACCGTTGCGACGCCCGCATGTCACGGCATGGATCCTATGGTCTGCGCCGCGTCGCTTCGCTCCTTGCTCCGCCATAGGATGACGACGTCGAGGAGCCGCGATCCGACTCCCATGCGAAGGTTCGGGTCAAAGGTCCGGGGTTACGACAGCTTGGTGATGATCGCCCGAAGCGCCTCGCCGAAGCGATGAATCTCCTCGACCGTGTTGTAGTGGACCAGCGAGGCGCGGATGGCGCCGCTGTCCATCGACAGGTTGAGGCGCTTCATCAGGCGTGGCGCGTACATATGGCCGTCGCGGATGCCGATCTGCATCTCGGCCATCTCTTCGACGATCTTCTGCGGCGACAGCTTGCCGATGTTGAAGCAGAAGGTCGGCACGCGCTCATTGATTCGGGTCTCCTCGGCGACGCCATAGATGGTCGCGCCGCAATCCTTGAGCACGTCAAGCATTTCGCGTGCCAGCACCAGCTCGTAGTCGCGGATCGCGCCCATGCCGGCGACGATGTTGTCGCGCCGCGAGCGGTTGTTGGCCGGCGCGAGATTGCGGCCGATCAGTTCCAGATACTGCACGGCGGCATCCATGCCCGAAACGTTCTCGTAGATGAAGGTGCCGGCCTCGACCTTGTAGGGCGGCTCATCGGGGATGAAATCCTCGCGGAAGGTCGGCAGCCGCTTCAGCGTTTCGAAGCGACCCCACAGGAAGCCCATATGCGGCGAGAAATTCTTGTAGCCGGAGCAGACCAGATAGTCGCAGTCCCAGGCCTGCACGTCGATCAGCCCATGCGGGCCATAGTGCACGCAGTCGAGAAACACTTCGGCGCCGGCCCCATGCGCGATCTCGGCCACGGACGCGACATCGACGATCGAGCCGATCGAATGCGCCGTCACCGTGCAGGCGACGAGGCGGGTGCGATCGGAGACCAGCGGGCGAAGGTCTTCCACATGCAGATTGCCGTCCTCGCGCATGCGCCACCACTGAAACTTGGCACCGGCGGATTCCAGCGCCAGCCATGTCGCGATGTTGGCGTCGTGGTCCATGTCGGTGATGATGATTTCGTCGCGTTCCTGAAGCATCTGGCCGATGCCGAGGCTGACGAGGCGAATGAACGAGGTGGCGTTCATGCCGAAGCAGATTTCCGCCGGGCTGTAGGCGTTGATCAGCAACGCAACACTCTCACGCGCATCGGCGACGGACTGGTCGACGGCGACGCTGCGGCCATAGCGGCCGCCACGCTGCACATTGTGCGAAACCAGGTGGTTGGTTACGGCGTCGAGCACGCTCTGTGGAATCTGCGCGCCCGCGGCGTTGTCCAGGAAGATGAAGTCGCCGGCTTTCCGCAGGGCGGGAAACATGGCGCGGATGCTTTCGACAGGGAAGCTGCCGCTGGATTGGGAATTGCTCAAGGTCTTCTCCTGCGAGATGTTTTTGCAGATGGGATTGCTGGCGGTCAGCGCGTCTTTTCGGTCTTGAAGCGGCTTTCAAGCAGGCTGACGAGCCGCACCATGGGCCAGAGGAAGATAAGATAGACCAGGGCCGCGCCGATCAGCGGCGAGGGGTTGGCGTAGAGCGACTGCGCGTTGGTCGCTTCCTTCAACAGTTCCGGCAACGCGACCGTGGAAGCGAGCGAGGTGTCTTTGAACATCGAGACACAGTTGCTGGTCATCGGCGGGATGACCACGCGGACAGCCTGCGGCAGCACCACTTTGCGCAAGGTCAGGACGAACGGCAGGCCAAGCGCCTGCGACGCCTCGAACTGGCCGCGCGGAATGCTCTCGATTCCGGATCGGAATACCTCCGCCGAATAGGCCGACATGATGATGGCGAAAGCCGTAACGGCGGACGCCCAGGACGACAGGCGTATGCCGAGAAAAGGCAGCGCGTAATAGATCAGGATGAGCACGACCAGGACCGGCAGTGCGCGGAAAATGTCGGTATAGCCCACCGCCAGCCAGCGCAGCGGCTTCGGCGCATAGAGCCGCAGCAGGCTGATCACCAGGCCGATGGGGATGCCGATGCCGATGCTGAGCAGGCCGAGCAGCAGCGTGTTCAGGAAGCCGCGCAGCAACGCAGGCAAACTGGACGCAATGACATCGGCGTTGAAGAAGGTGTCAATCAGCGACATCTGAGCGTTCCCGAACCATTTTGCGCCCTGTGACGCCAGAGCAAGACCCGGAACTGCCAGATCGGTTGCCGCGCCGACCTGCGAGTCCGGGAAGGATCATGCATCAAAACGAGGCGTGCCGGCCCTTCGAACCGGCACGCGCCCTGTTCCCTTGGTTGTCGCTCAGGCCTTCGGCAGAGGCATTTCCTTGACCGTGGAGGAATCCGCGGGCGCGTCGCTGCCGAACCACTTCTTGTGGATCGCGGCCAGCGTGCCGTCCTTCTTCATCGCGGTCAGCGCGTCGTTCAGCTTGCCGAGCAGCGGGTGGTCCTTGGTGAGCATCAGCCCATACTGTTCGCCCGTCTTGATGCGCTCCTTGACGACCAGGTCCTTCATCTTGGTGAAGGCGTATTGCATGCCCGGAATGTCGCTCACGGCGGCGTCGACGCGACCGGCGATGAGGTCGAGCAGCAGGTTCTGCTGCGTGTCATAGCCCTTCACGTCGCTGAACCCGTCGGCCTCCTGGTGCGCCTTCACCCAGGTCTCGCCGGTCGAGCCGGACAGCACGCCGATGATCTTGCCCTTGAGGTCGGCCTCGGCCTTGATCGGGCTGTCGGACTTGGTGGCGATGCCCATGTCGGAATCATAATAGGGCTGGGTGAACGACTGCGACTTCAGCCGCTCCGGCGTGATGGTGATCGACGAGATGGCGACGTCGATGCGCTTGGACGTGGTGGCGGCGAACAGTGCCTGGAAGCCGAGATCGGCAATGTCCGTGGTCATGCCGATGCGCTTGGCGGCCTCGTTGACGATGTCGACCTCGAATCCCTCGAACGTGCCGCTCTCGTTCTTGAACTCGAAGGGCGGGTTGGTCGGATAGGCGCCGACGTTCAGCACGTCCGCCGCATAGGAGGTTGCGGGGCCGGCGGCGATGCCGATGGCGGCGGCGAGAAGAAGCAGGTGGCGACGTGTGAAGTTCATTTTTGTTCCCTCTGGTTGTTGATCGGGCGGGTTGGTCCCGCACGGTTTCTTGCCGCCCCGCTCCCGGCGGGTCGTCAATTCATGGCAGCGCCCATGCGGTCGAGCGCGGTTGCGATCTGGTCACGATCCCGGCAGACGCACATGCGCAGGAAGGCTGCCGAAGAGTTTCCGAACAGATGGCCAGGCGCCAGCCCGACCCGTGCCGTTTCCAGGATTTTCGCGCAGGCCTGTCGTGCATCGCTTTCGCCTTCGATGGCGAAGAACGCGTACATGCCGCCGCGCGGCTTCGTCGGCAGCACGATGCCGGGAATCCGCGCCAGCCTGTCATAGGCGAGGTCGAGGCCGGTCTTTATCCTTTGCCGGATCTCCTCGACCAATGGCTCGCCCTGGCGGATGGCCGCGACAGCGCCGGCCTGGATGGGGGCCGCGGTGCCGCTGTTGACATACTGGGTCATGGCGCCAAGCTGGTCGGCGACGCCGGACGGGTGCGTCAGCCAGCCAATGCGCCAGCCGGTCATCGCCCAGGCCTTGGAGAAGCTGTTGACGGACAGCACCCGGTCGCCGTCCTCGGCGATCTGCAGGATGGAGGGCGCGACATTGCCGTCGAAACACAGCCTTCCATAGACTTCGTCGGAGATGATCCAGATGCCGGTGCGCCGGCTGAATTCGAGCAGGGCCTGCATCTCCTGGCGCGATGCGGTCCAGCCGGTGGGGTTGGACGGTGTCGACAGGAAGATCGCCCGCGTGCGCGCGTCGCAGGTTGCAAACAGCCGGTCGAGATCAAGCGTCCAGTCGCCCTTGAAGTCGAGCGAACACGGCCGTGGCTCGCCTCCGATCAGGTGGATGGCATTGTGGATGTTGGGCCATTGCGGGGCCACATAAACGACGTTGGTCCCGACATCGACAAGCAGCTCCAGCGCCAGGTAAAGCGCCTGCATGCCGCCCGGTGTCACCGTGGTGCGCGCGATGGGGATCGATCGGCCATGCAGCCGCGTCTGGTATTCCGACAGCGCGTCGTTCAGCGGGCCGAGGCCGCGCATGTTGGGAACGTAGAAGGTCTGGCCGTCGTCGAACGCCGCCTTGGCGGCGTCGCGGATGAAGGCCGGCGTCACCATGTCGCCTTCGCCGTACCAGAGCGCGATCACGTCGCCCAACTCGCGGGCGCGCACGGCAAGGTTGGCGATGTTTTCGGTGTGCAGGTCGCGAATTTGCGCGCGGATGCCATCGAAGGCATAGCGCGCCATGGACGTTGACTGGGGCGGCATGAACGACAAGTACAGGCACCTCTTGATCGCACCCGGAACAGAACGACGCGACCACCGTCAAGCACTTACGGCACGGGAGCCACGATCGTTAGGGAATGCTTATCCAAAGTACCGGACTTTTCAAGGCAAAAGTTTTAAGCTTAAAAAATTATCGGTGCCCGCCCGGATGGCAAGCTTAGCCGGCTGTGCCCCGCTCCAGTTCGGCGCGCGCTGCAATACAGCCGGCAGCAGCGCCCGCGCCAAGGAACATCGCGTCGCTGCCCAGTATGAAAAAGCTGGCGCCGACAGCAGCCCATTGGCCGACATCGTCGGGCTTCGCACAGAATATCCCGGCGGTCTTGTTGTTCGCGATCGTCATGCCAATGATCGTGCGGATCGCCTCGGCAAGTCTGCTGGCGCCTGCAGGACCCAGCGCGTCGATCGACACCGAAAGATCTCCGGGGCCGACGAAGATCACATCGACGCCGTCAACCGCGGCGATCTCCTCGATATTGGCAAGCCCTTCGGCCGTCTCGACCTGGACAGCAATGACGATGGCCTCATTGGCGGCGGCCAGATAGCTCGGGATGCGATAACCATAGGCCGCCGCGCGGCCAGGCCCTACACCTCGCTCGCCGTTCGGCGGGTAGCGCGAGGCTTTCACCGCCATGGCCGCCTGGGCAGCCGTCGAGACGCGGGGAACAAGAACTCCCTGCGCGCCGCTGTCCAGCGCCGCCTGTATGGCTTCGGGCGCATGGCCGGGAACGCGCACCATGGCGGGGACCCGATTGACATCGGCCGCCCGGACCATGTTCTCGATCGTGTCCCTCGATATTTGCGTATGCTCCCAGTCGATGCAGAGGAAATCGAGCCCGGACTGCGCGGCCACTTCCACCGCGACGGGATGCGGTATCGAGGCGAATGATCCGACGAGATTGCTCTTGGCCCTGCATTTCTGGCGGAAGTCGCTCATGCCGATCCCTTTCTCGATCCTCCATGAATCCATACCCGCAAACCGCGTCCGGGCGAAGCTATTTCAGGCTTGAAATATTTCGCCGTGGCCCTAGCCTGCCGTCGTCAGCCCGAGAGTTCGAGACATGATCAAGGCACATCCCCTGCACGGCCCGAACAAACTGAAGCTCGGTGTCTTTTCGACCAATGCCGATGGCGGACTTGCCATTACGGATGTGCCTGAACGCTGGACGGCGAGCTGGCGGGACAATCTGACGGCCGCGCAGATCGCTGACCGTGCCGGGCTGGAGTTCATGCTGCCAATCGCGCGCTGGCGCGGCTTCGGTGGCCGCAACAAGGTGCGGGAATGGTCGTTCGAGACCTTCACCTGGGCGGCCGCTCTTGCCGCCGCCACCGATAAGATCGGCCTGTTCATGACGGTGCACGTGCCGCTTGTGCATCCGCTGTACGCCGCCAAGTCGCTGGCCACGGTCGATCATATCAGCAACGGGCGGGCAGGTCTCAACATCGTCTGCGGCTGGAACCCCAAGGAATTCGGCATGTTCGGCACGCCGCTGGTCGAGAAGGGCTATGACCAGGCGGCGGAATGGATCGAGATCGTTGAAAAACTCTATGCCGCCGACGAGCCTCTCGATTATGAAGGCACCTATTATCACCTCAAGGAGGCGGTCAGCAGGCCGGCCAGCCTGCAGCTACCGCGACCGGTGACCATGAACGCTGCCTTCGGCGGACCGGGTCGCGATTTCGCATCCGCCAAATGCGATTACCTGTTCACGACCTTTTCCGAAATGACTGATGCCGGCAAGCATGTCGTCGACATCCGCGAGCGTGCCGCCAAGCATGGGCGCGATGTCGGCGTCTACACCGTGGCGCATGTCGTCTGCCGGGAGACCATGGAAGAGGCGCAGGCCTATTATAACCGATACGCCGTTGATATGGCCGACCACGAGGCGGTTGATGCGCATATGGCGGGCAAGAAGGAATTTTCCCAGTCGCACGACCCGCATGCCTATGACCGCTATCGCCAGCGTTTCGCCGGCGGCGCCGGCACCTATCCTCTGGTCGGCACTCCTGAGACCATCGCCGCCGATATGGCCGCCATCGCTGGGCACGGCTACCAGGGCATCGCGCTGTCCTTCGTCAACTACACGCAGGAGCTGCCCTATTTCTGCGATCGCGTACTGCCGCTGTTGAGGCTGGCCGGGCTTCGCGAATAGATTATTCCAGGAAGATGGCTATGTGGGGGATGGGCTATTCCGGGATAACGGCGGTGGCCTGGATTTCGATCTTGGCCCGGTCCTCGACAAGGGCCACGACCTGCATGGCGGCCATGGCTGGAAAATGCCGGCCGATTACGGCGCGGTAGGCTTCGCCGATCCCCTTGAGGTTGGCGAGGTATTCGGCCTTGTCGGTAAAATACCAGGTCATCGAGGTGATGTGCTGCGGGCCGGCGCCGGCTTCGGCCAGAACCGCTACCACGTTCTCAAGCGTCTGCCGCACCTGACCGACGAAATCATCGGTTTCGAACTGGCACTGTCCGTTCCAGCCGATCTGTCCGCCGACGAACACAAGCTGCCCGCGCGCGGCGACGCCATTGGCATAGCCGACCGGTTTGGCCCAGCCTTCCGGCTGCAGGATGGTGTGCATGTCCAGTCTCCCGATTCCCTGAATTCGGTTCGCAATGTCCGCGTTCCGAGCAAAATATCCCCGCAGGAGCTGGCCTCAGGCGGCCCCCATCACCTGCCGGGCGATCACCACTTTTTGCACGTCCGACGCCCCTTCGTAGATGCGCAGCGCGCGGATCTCGCGGTAGAGGCTTTCGACGATATGGCCTTTGCGGACGCCATCGCCGCCATGCAGCTGCACCGCCTTGTCGATCACCTCTTGCGCTTTGTCGGTGGCGAACAGCTTGGCCATCGCCGCCTCGCGGGTGACGCGGGCCGCGCCCATGTCCTTCGTCCAGGCGGCGCGATAGACCAGGAGGGCGGCGGCATCGATATCGAGCGCCATGTCGGCGATATGGCCTTGCACCATCTGCAACTCCGCCATCGGCGCGCCGAACAGTTTTCGCTCGGCCACTCTCTTGATGCTTTCGTCCAGGGCACGCCGGGCAAAGCCGAGTGCCGCCGCGCCGACGGTCGACCGGAACACGTCGAGCACCGACATGGCGATGCGGAAGCCGTCGCCGGGCTTGCCGATCAGCGCGGACGCGGGAACGCGTACGCCGTCGAAGGCGAGGCGCGCCAGCGGATGCGGCGCGACCACTTCCAGCCGCTCGGCTATGGTCAGGCCCTTCGTCTCGGCTGGTACGATGAAGGCGGAGAGGCCCTTGGCGCCCGGCGCCTCGCCGGTGCGGGCAAAGACGATGTAGAGATCGGCGATGCCGCCATTCGAAATCCAGGTCTTTTCGCCATTGAGGACATAGCTGTCGCCGTCACGCACGGCCACCATCTCCATGTTGGCGACATCCGAGCCAGAGCGCGGTTCCGAGAGCGCAAAGGCGGAGATTGCCTTGCCTGCCCGGGTTCTCGCCAGCCAGTCTTGCTGGTCGCGCGTACCAAACAGGCTGAGCGCACCTGTGCCGAGCCCCTGCATGGCGAAGGCGAAATCGGCCAGCCCGTCATGCCGGGCCAGCGTCTCACGCGTGATGCACAGCGTGCGCACGTCCAGCGGCCCGGGATTGTCGGTGTCGACGGCCGTCGGCTTCAGCCAGCCATCCCTGCCCAGCTTCGCCACCAGCTCGCGGCAGGCGGCGTCGACATCATGGTGGTCGACCGGCAGGTTTTTCGCGCACCATGCGTCGAGCTGTTCAGCCAGCGCGCGGTGGTGGTCTTCGAAAAACGGCCAGTTGAGAAAGCTCTTGTCAGCCATCAATTGCCCTCGAACACCGGCTTCTGCTTGTCGACGAAGGCGTTGTAGGCGCGCTCGAAATCGCGGGTCTGCATGCAGATCGCCTGCGCCTGAGCCTCCGCCTCGATCGCCTGGTCGAGGCCCATCGACCATTCCTGGTTCAGCTGCGTCTTGGTGATGCCATGCGCGAAGGTCGGGCCAGACACGATGCGCGCGGCCATGTCGAGCGCGTCGGCTTCGAGCGCAGCGGCATCGACCAGCCGGTTGTAGAACCCCCAACGCTCGCCTTCCGCCGCGGTCATGGTGCGGCCGGTGTAGAGCAGTTCGGCGGCGCGGCCCTGGCCGATGATGCGCGGCAGGATCGCGCAGGCGCCCATGTCGCAGCCGGCAAGGCCGACGCGCGTGAACAGGAACGCGGTCTTGGCTTCCGGCGTTGCGATGCGGATGTCAGAGCTCATGGCGATGATGGCGCCGGCGCCGACCGCTACGCCGTCGACCGCCGAAATGATCGGCTTCCCGCAGTTCAGCATCGCCTTGACGAAATCGCCGGTCATGCGCGTGAAGGCGAGCAGTTCCTTCATGTCCATCCTGACCAGTGGGCCGATGATGTCGTGGACATCGCCGCCTGAGCAGAAATTGCCGCCATTGGGCAGGAACACCACCGCGTCGACGTCGTCGGCGTAGACGAGATCGCGAAACGTGTCGCGCAGTTCGGCGTAGCTTTCGAAAGTCAGCGGGTTCTTGCGCTCTGGCCGGTCGAGCCGGATCCTGGCGATCCTGCCCTCGACCTGCCAGAGGAAATGCCTCGGCATCAATCCGGCCATTTTTGTCATTCCCGTCCCTCCCAATTGCTTCGAAAGGATTTGAGCATGCCGCTGAGAAGCCGTGCATCGTCCTCGCCGACATTGCCCAACAGTTCGTTGATCCAGCCTTCGTGCGCGGCGGCGATGATGCCGAAGGCGTTGGACCCTTCTTCCGTCAACCGCACCATCGAGGTGCGGCGATCGCCGTTGCGCCGCGCGCGGGCGACAAGTCCCTCTGACACGAGCCGGTCGACGATGCCCGTCACATTGCCGTTGGACACCAGCAGGAAGCGCGACAGGTCGCTCATCAGCATGCCCTCGGGTGCGCGGTAGAGCGCGGCCATCACATCGAAGCGCGGCAGCGTCGTGTTGAATTCCTGCCTGAGACGCTCGCGCAGCTCGGACTCTATGGTGCGCGACGCCCGCAACAGGCGTACCCACAAACGCAGGCGATCCTTGCCGGGGCCGGACGGAGCGGGAAGAGGGCCGGCTACCATGTTTCTCCTCCCGAAATGGAGATCGTCTGTCCGGTGATCGATTGGGCGGCATCGCCGCACAGCCACAGCACCGCCGCCGCAACCTCCTCGGGCTGGATGAAACGTCCCTGCGGATTTGTCGAGGCGAGGCTTGCCCGCGCCTGCTCGTCCGAGCGGCCGGTTTTTTCGATGATGCGCTGGATGGATTCCTCCAACATCTCTGTTTCGACGAAGCCCGGGCACACGGCGTTGACCGTTACGCCCGATTTGGCCGTCTCGGCGGCCAGCGCCCGCATCAGGCCGACGACGCCATGCTTGGCGGCAACATAGGGGGCGACATAGGCATAGCCCTTCAGGCCGGCGGTGGAAGCAATGAAGATGATCCGGCCCGTCTTCCGCGCGGCCATGCCGGCCAGCGCCGGCTTCACCGTCAGGAACGAACCGGTCAGGTTCACGTCGATCGTCCGCTGCCAGTCGCCGAGCGCGGTCTTGTGCGCCGGCGCGCTGCCGGACATGCCGGCATTGGCGACGACGATGTCGATGGGGCCACGCGCGGCCTCAGCCGTCTCGTAAAGGGATGTCATTGCCGCCTCGTCGGTGACGTCGGCGGCGGTGGCGAAGATGCGGTCGCTTCCATCAGCCACCTTGGCGAGTTCCGCTTCGCGGCGGCCGCATATGGTCACGTCAATGCCGGCACCGGCCAGCGCTAGCGCGGTTGCCCGGCCGACACCTGAACCGCCGCCGGTGACGAGGGCGTGCCGGCCCATGACTGCTGGCATTGCACTCATACTTTCAGCCCCGCGGCGGCATCGCGCTCCGCCAGCCGGTAGAGCTGGTCGCGTCCCGGCAGATAGGGATCGGGCCATTTGACGCCGCGATCGCCAAGCGTCACCGCGGCATGGAGTGTCCAGTAGGGATCGGCCAGATGCGGCCGTGCCAGCGCCACGAGGTCGGCGCGGCCGGCCATCAGGATCGAGTTGACATGGTCAGGCTCGTAGATGTTGCCGACGGCCATGGTGGCCATGCCGACTTCGTTGCGGATGCGATCGGAAAACGGCGTCTGGAACATGCGGCCGTAAACCGGCTTTGCCGCCGCCGATGTCTGGCCCGCCGACACGTCGCAGATGTCGACGCCGGCCTCATGCAGCAGCCGTGCGATCTCGACCGCGTCTGCCGGCGTCACGCCTTCGATGCCGACCCAGTCATTGGCCGAGATGCGCATCGAGATCGGCTTGCCGGATGGCCACGCCGCACGCACGGCGTGGAAGATTTCCAGCGGGTAGCGCATCCGGTTTTCCAGCGAGCCGCCATATTCGTCCGTGCGCCGGTTGGTGACCGGTGTGATGAAGGACGACAGCAGATAGCCATGCGCGGCATGGATCTCCAGCATGTCGAAGCCGCAACGATCGGCCATCTCGGCCGAGGCCACGAACTGGTCGCGCACCAAGTCCATGTCGGCGCGGTCCATCGCCTTCGGCACCTGGTTCCGCGGTGACCAAGCGACGGCCGAAGCCGACATGATCGGCCAGTTGCCGGATGCCAGCGGCACGTCGGTGCCTTCCCAGCCGAGCCGGGTCGAGCCCTTTGCGCCGGAATGGCCAATCTGGGCGCAGATCCTCGCCTCGGTCTCGGCATGGACGAAATCCACCAGCCGCTTCCACGCCGCCTCATGCTCGGGTGCATAGAAACCCGGGCAACCCGGCGTGATGCGTCCTTCGGGGCTGACGCAGGTCATCTCGATATAGACGAGCCCGGCGCCGCCCTTGGCGCGCTCGGCATAATGGGTGAAATGCCAGTCGGTGGGGCAGCCATCGACGGCCTTGTACTGCGCCATCGGCGAGACGACGATGCGATTGTTGAGCGTCATGTCACGCAGCTTGAACGGCGCGAACATCGGCGCGCGGCGCAGGCTGTTGCCGCCGGCGCCGGCCTGCCGCTGGAACCATTCTTCCGCTCGGCCCAGCCATTCGGCATCGCGTAGCCGCAGGTTCTCGTGGCTGATGCGCTGCGACCGGGTCAAAAGCGAATAGTTGAACTGCACGGGATCGAGGCCGAGATAGCGCTCCACTTCCTCGAACCATTCCAGCGAATTGCGCGCCGCCGACTGCAGCTTCAGCACCTCGGTGCGGCGCGCGTCCTCATATTTGCGGAACGCGGCCTCGAGGTCCGGCTCTGACTCGACATACTCGGCCAGCGCCACGGCACTCTCCAGTGCCAGCTTGGTACCGGAGCCGATCGAGAAATGCGCCGATGCCGCCGCGTCGCCCATCAGCGCCAGGTTCTTGTAGGACCAGCGTTCGCAAAGCACGCGCGGGAAATTGATCCAGGCCGAACCACGGATGTGGTTGGCATTGGTCATCAGCGCGTGGCCGCCCAGATGTTTTTGGAAGATGCGCTCGCAGACGGCGATCGATTCCTGCTGCGTCATAGCGCCGAAGCCGAAGGCAGCCCACGTCTGTTCGCTGCACTCGACGATGAAGGTCGCTGTGTCGCTGTCGAACTGGTAGGCGTGCGCCCACACCCAGCCATGCTCGGTCTTCTCGAAGATGAAGGTGAAGGCGTCGTCGAATTTCTGGTTGGTGCCGAGCCACACGAACTTGCATTTGCGGGTGTCGATGTCCGGCTTGAAGATGTCGACGAACGTGTTGCGCGCCCTGGAGTTCAGGCCATCGGCGGCGACTACAAGGTCGTGCGTCTCCATATAGGGCTTGGGATCGGCGATGTCGGTCTCGAACATCAGCTTGACGCCGAGTTCGCGCGCGCGGCGCTGCAGCAACACGAGCAATCGCTTGCGGCCGATGCCGCAGAAACCGTGGCCGGTCGAGACCGTGCGCACGTCGTCATGGATGACGGCGATATCGTCCCAATAGGCAAAATGCTTCTTGATCCAGACGGCGCTGACCGGATCGTTCCTCGACAGGTTTTCGAGCGTCTCGGCCGACAGCACGACACCCCAGCCGAAAGTGTCGTCGGCGCGGTTGCGCTCGAACACCGTCACCTCATGGGCGGCATCCCGCAGCTTCATCGAAATGGCAAAGTAGAGGCCGGCTGGTCCGCCGCCGAGAACCGCAACCTTCATGTGTGCGATCTCCTTCTTGCCTTCGCCCACGCCCATCATGGCGCGTCGCGCAAATTGTTTCAAGCTTAAAATTTCGCAATTCGAGAAGCCCTCGCCGAAGCTGACGTGGCCATCACGCGTTCAGCCAGCCCGCGTCGATTTCGGGCAGCGGGATGGCCGATATCAGGTCGCGCGTGTAGTCCTGCTGGGGGTGCTCGAACAGTGCGTCGGTGGGGCTCGCTTCGACGATCATGCCCTGGCGCATGACGATCACCTGCCGGCACAGCCGTCGGATCACCGACAGGTCATGGCTGATGAAGGCGACGGTCAGGCCCATCTCGGCGGCAAGCTTCTCCAGCAGGGTCAGGATCTGCGCCTGGGTCGACACGTCGAGCCCGGAGACGATCTCGTCAGCCAGCACGAATTTTGGCGACAGCGCCAAAGCACGCGCAATGCCGACGCGCTGGCGCTGGCCGCCAGAAAGTTCGTGGCGATAGCGGCTGGCGAAGTTTTGCGGCAGGCCGACGCGCTGCAGCGCTTCGGCGACCCGGGTCCGGAGATTGTCGCCAAGACCGTTCTGCTTCAGCGGCGCGGCGATGATGCTGGCGATGGTGCGGCGTGGATTGAGCGACGACATCGGGTCCTGGAAGATCATCTGCAGGTCGCGGCGCAGTGGCCTGAGCTCCGCTTCCCGCAAATGCGTGATATCGCGGCCGTCGAATGTGACGCTGCCGGCGCTGGGCTCCAAGAGGCGCACCAGGGCGCGGCCGAGTGTCGATTTTCCCGACCCGGATTCGCCGACGATGCCGGTGACCGATCCCCTGGGCAGGTTGAAATCCAGACCCTTCAGGATTTCGATCATCGGCGCACGGCCGATCAGCGGCTTGCGTGTCATGTCCGGCAGGGCGACCGTCAGGCCGCGCACGGAAAACAGCGGCTCAGCCATGCGGCCGCCTCCATGCCTGGTCCGCAGCCGCGATCTCCGAGGCCAGCCCGGCCAGCACGGCATCGTCCACCGGCTTCAGCGACGCGAACGGATCGGTATATCGCGGCGTCGCTGCCATCAGTGCCCGCGTGTAGGGGTGCTGCGGCGCGGCGAAGAGATCAGCCGTTTCGGCTTCCTCCACCACCTTGCCGGCATAGAGCACCGAGACTTTCTGGCTGATCTTGGCGACGACGCCGAGATCATGGGTGACGAACAGGATCGCCGTGCCGTGCTCGCGCTGCAACAGCGCGATCAGGCGCAGGATCTGTTTCTGCACAGTGACGTCGAGCGCTGTCGTCGGCTCGTCGGCAACGATCAATCGTGGTTCGGCGGCGAAGGCGGCCGCGATCAATACGCGCTGGCGCATACCGCCGGAAAGCTCGTGCGGGTAGCTTTTCAGCACGCGGTCGGGATCGCGGATTTGCACCTCGTCCAGCAGCTGGCGGATGCGCTGATCGGCCCGCTCGCCACTCCAGCCGAGGATGCGCACCAGCCGATCGGTCATCTGTGGACCGATGCGGCGTGACGGATTGAGCGCCGTCAGCGGATCCTGCGGGATCAGAGCGGTGCGCGCGCCGATCAGCGTGCGCCGTGCCTTGGGCTGCAGCTTGCCGAGGTCTTCGCCTTCGAGCAGCATGGCGCCTTCGACGATGCGTACGCTCGACGGCAGGACGCCAAGCACGGCCTTGCCGATCATCGTCTTGCCGGCGCCGCTTTCGCCGACCAGCGCGCGGACTTCGCCGGGTTGGACGGAGAGCGAGACCGAGCGCAGCACGCGCTGGCCGTTAGGCAGCACGGCGCTCAAGTCCCTGATGTCGAGACAAGCGCTCATCGTAGCACCGGATCGAAGCGCGCCCGCAGCGCCTCGCCGAACTGGCTAAACGACAGCACGGTCAGGATCAGCGTTATCAGCGGAAACACCAGCACCCACCAGGCCTGATGTATCGAGAGTCTTCCCTCGGCGATGATCCCGCCCCAGGTCGGATCGTCCGTCGAGATCGACAGATTGACGAAGGACAGGATCGCCTCGACGATGACCGCAATGCCCATTTCGAGGCACAGCAATGCCACGATCGAGGGAACGACATTGGGCAGCACTTCGCGCAGCATGATGCCGATCTGGCCATAGCCGGCGATGCGGGCGTTCTCGACATAGTCCATGCGCGACTGGCCCATGGCTTCTGCGCGGATAACCCGGCAGAAGCGCGTCCAGTCGATGACCGCGATAGCGAGGATAACGGAACTCAGGCCCGTGCCGAGCACGGCCACCAGCAGGATGGCAAACAGCACGGGGGGGAAGGCCATCCAGATGTCGACGATGCGTGAGATGATCCGGTCTGCCCAGCCGCCGAAATAGCCGGCGACCAAGCCAAGCATCGAGCCGACTAGGCACGCCGCGATCGCAGCGGCAAAGGCGACGATGAAAGCGATGCGGCCACCAAAAATCAGGCGGGAGAGCAGGTCGCGGCCAAGGCTGTCCGTGCCCAGCCAATAGCCGGGCTCCGCTCCATCCATCCAGAAAGGCGGTAGCCGCTCCAGCATCAGGTCCTGCGCCAGCGGATCCTGAGGCGCGACCAGCGGGGCGAAGATCGCCGCCAGCAGGGCGAGCAGCAGCCAACCGCCGGCAAGCCAGAGCCTTACGCTCGAGCCATGTCGAGAGATGCGGCCCTTATCCATGGCGCAGCCTCGGGTTGAGCAAGGCGTACATCATGTCGACGGCAAGGTTGATCAGCACGAACAGCAGAGCGAAGACCAACACGATGCCCTGGATCAGCGGCAGGTCGCGATTGATGACGGCATCGATGGCCATGTTGCCGAGGCCTTCATAGGAGAACAGCCGCTCGACGATGACGGTGCCGCCGATGAGGAAGGTGAACTGCACGCCGACCAGGGTGAGCGTCGGCAGGGCGGCATTCTTCAGCGCCTCGCGCAGGATGACCTGCGTTTCCGAAAACCCCTTCACCCGCGCCAGCACGACATAGTCGAGATCGAGCACTTCCTTCAGCGACTGCTTCAGCAGCTGCGAGATGATAGCGGCCAGCGGCAGCGCGAGCGCTATTGCCGGCATCAGCATGTGCTTGAGAAGATCCCAAGTCAGGTCGAAGCGAAGCCGAAGCACGCTCTCGAGCAGATAGAACTGGGTGACGAAGGGCAGGTCGAGCTGCGGCGACACCCGGCCGGAAATGTCGAAGATCGGCACCAGCACGCCGAACAGAAGGATCAGCACCAGGCCCCACAGGAAATCGGGAATGGAAAGCGCCGTTCCGCTGGCGATGTCGATGCCGGCCTCGATCGCAGTGCCGCGCTCGCGCGCGCCGATGATCGCCGTCGTGCCGCCGATCGCCACCGCCATGACGAGCGCCACGACTGCCAGTTCCAGCGTCGCCGGCAGCCGGTTGAAGACAAGCCCAAGGACATCCTGCCGCAGTGAGATCGACGTGCCGAAATCGCCCCGGACGACGCCGGACAGCCAGATGAAGAACTGCTGCACGATGGTCTTGTCGAGCCCGTAAAGCGCCCGCAGCCGGGCAATGTCGTCGTCCGTCGCGCCGGGCGGCAGCATCATCGCTATGGGATCGCCGGGCGCGACGCGGATCACGACGAAGACGACGACGGCCACGCCGAACAGCGTGACCAGCATCGTCAGAAGACGGATCAGAAATCTCTGCAGGAGCATGTAAATCTTTGCACGAGCCCTCTGGCCCGGATGCCTGATGGAAAATGCGCGCCGCCACAATCGACGGCGCGCGGCAATACCAGGCCGATATCAGGCCGGGGTCATCAGGGCCGGCAGCAGCGCGCCGGAAAGGTGCTGGACTACCTTGACGCCCTTGGCGTGCACAACCGGCTGCGCGAACTGCATCAGCGGCAGCACATAGGCCTGCTCGGCGATGTACTTGTCGACCGCCTTCCAGCCGGCGATGCGCTTGGCTTCGTCCTTCTCGCCCCAGAGCGGGCCGATCTTGGCGTCGAGGTCGTCGGTCTTCCACGATGAGTGCGGCGATGGCCCGAACATGGCGAAGCCAGTCGACGTGGTCGGATCGCCGATGGCGTTGCCCCAATTGTAGAAGGCCGCCGGCGCCAGTTTGTGGGCGGCGCGCAGTTCGTAATGCTTGGCGATCTCGTAGACTTCGATGGTCGCCTCGATGCCCACCTTGCGCCACATGCCAACGATCGCCTGCACCATTTCATAGTCCTTGGGCTTGAAGCCCTTGGTGGTCTGGATGGTGATCTTGGCCGGCTTCTCGGGCGAGTAGCCGGAGGCGGCCAGCAACTTCTTGGCCTTTTCCGGATCGTGCTCGACCTTGATCGATGGATCGTAGGCCGCGTATTCCGGCGTCTCCAGCGTCGCGATAGGCTGCCCGTAGCCGCGCAGCAACCGCTTGACCAGAAGCTGCTTGTCCACCGCCATCACGGCCGCCTGGCGGACATTCTTGTCCAGCATGGCGTCCTTGTTGTTGAAAAAGATCATGCCGATGTCCGACACGTTCTTGCACGTGCCGGCGAGGCCGTTCTTGGCGATCAGCCGGTCATATTCCTCATAGGGGATTTCGAGCGTCACCTGGGAGGATCCCGACTCGATTTCCGCGACGCGGCTCGCCGCATCGGTGACGAACTTGATCGTCACATTCTCGAAGGCCGGCTTGCCGCCCCAGTAGTTCGGATTGGCCTTCAGCCGCAGAAAGGCGTTGCGCTCGAATTTGTCGACCATGTACGGCCCGGTGCCGATCGGCGCCTTTTCGAAGCCTTCGGGTCCGACCTTCTCGTAATAGGCCTTGGGCATGACGTAGCCGGTCAGGAACGACATCCATTTGAAATACACCGGGTCGAACTGCACGACATCGCCGGTGATCTTGTTGCCGTCGATCTTGAAGTTGTTGACGTTCTTCCAGACGAACTGGATCGGGTTGCCGGTCTTTTCGTCGCCGGCACGCTGCAGCGACCAGACCACGTCCTCGGCCGTGAACGGCGAACCGTCATGCCAGGTCACGCCCTCGCGCACCGTCATCATGATCTTCGTGCGGTCTTCGTTCCAGCCCCATTCGGTGAGCAGGCCCGGCGCGAAGGACAGGTCCGGCTTTTGCGGGATGAACTGGTCGAACACCGACTGGTAGAGGCCCTGGATCGTCGGGTTGACCGCCGAAGGCCCCGTGGTCGGGTCCCAGGACGGCAGATTGACATTGTAGGCGATGGTCAGTTCGCCGGCCGCGGCTTTCGCGATCTTCGGCAGGCCGATGGCGGTGGCCCCGAGTGCCGCCGCACTGTATCCGAGCAATTCGCGTCTGTTGATTGGCATGGTCGTTCCCCTTGTTGATTGTATTTTCTTTACGCGGTGTCGTCAGTTCATTGGGTTCAGGCTCCATGGGCAACCGCGTCTCGCCCTCCTTCACCTCTATGAAATCGTCGGCTCCTACCTCCCGCCAAGCTGTTGCGCGAGCATGAAGCCAGAGGCGGCACCGGTGCCGGCGCCCGGCCATGTCGCGGCTCCCGTGAGATGCAGATTGCCGACCGGCGTGTTCCAGCCGGCAAAACCGCGCGCCGGGCGAAACAGGAAATTCTGTGCCAGATGATGGCTGCCGCAAACCTGGTCGCCGCCGACGAGGTTCGGGTTCTCGCGCTCCAGGTCTACGGGAGAGAATACCGATCGACCCAGGATCTTCTGCCGAAGGCCGGGTGCATAGGTCTCGATGATGTCGAGCACTCTTTCGGCGTAGCGTTCCTTGATCTGATCCCAATGGCCCGGCGCGATCTTGCCTGCGGCATCGCCGATGATCTCCGCCGGCAGCATGCGCACCTGCACCCACAGCACATGCTTGCCCTGAGGCGCGCGCGACAGGTCGACCGCCGTCGGCTGGCCGACGACCAGCACCGGCTCGTCCGGCAGCATGCCGGCCATCGCCTGCTGGTAGGTGCGCGACATGGCGTCGAGTGAAGGAGACAGATGCACATAGGCGAATTGCCGAAGTTCGGCTGACGCGCGCCAGTCCGGCAGGTCGTCGAGCGCCAGATGGATCATCATCGTGCCCGGCGCATGGCGGAATTTCCGCATCGCCGTATCGAAGCCGGCGTCGCCGGAACCGTTGGGCAGAAGCTTTCCCGGCAGCGCCCCGGGCGCGACGCCCGCGATCACCGCCTTGGTTGCGGTATGTGTTTCGCCCGAAGCAAGCCGCACGCCGGTTGCCTTGCCGCCGGAAACCGTGATCTCCGCCACTTCCGCTCCGTTGACGATCCTGCCGCCGGCTGCCGTGACCATGCCAGACAGGGCGCGAATGATGGTGTCCGCCCCGCCCTTGCCCAGCACCATGCCGAAGCTCTGGTTGGCCATCGATTCCAGATAGGGGAACACGGCTCCCCCGGCGATATCGGGCGCGAAGTCGAGATGCATGCCCCAGGTGGCAAGCGTCGCCCGCACATGCGCGGACTCGAAAGTCTCCTCCAGCCATGCGCGCGGCGAGGACAGCAGCAGGCGACCGGTGTCGAGTGCGCCGGACATGCCCTTCCTGCGCCAAAGGTTCCAGGCGGTGCCGGCCAGCGCGCGTGCGCTCATCGGCGAACCCAAGAGCCGGAACAGATGCTCGGCCTCCGCCGGAAACGCGGCAACCAGCCGGCGCCATGTCGCGGCATCCGCGGCGGAGAAGGCGGCCATGCGGCTCGCGGTCTTTTCCAGATCATTGCTGACGCCGAACCAGCGTCCGTCGGGGAAGGCACTCGCGAAACAATCCGCGACAGGGGCGAACTCGAGGCCCTGCGCTTTCAATTCATTTGCATATTTCCGGTGGAAGGCCGAGCCGGCGAACAGGCTCAGATTCATCGCTCCAAAGTCGTGGCGGAAACCGGGAAGGGTGAACTCGCGGGTCTGCACGGCGCCGCCAATTGTTGCACTGCGCTCAAAAATCCCGGTTTTCCAGCCTTTGAGCGCCAGATGCGCGGCGCATGCCAGACTGTTGTGGCCGGCCCCGACAAAGATGGCGTCGAACTCGCTCACGCCCTGTTCCCATTTCCTTTATGCTTAAAGATAATTGCAGATGCATATGTTTTCGTCTAGTAGGATATTAAGGGCCGAAACGAGCCATCAGCATCAGCTAGAAAGAGGGAACAAAGACCATGGACACGCAAAAACTCCTCGGCGAGGTCGCCGGCCAGCTCCTTTCGGGCGCCATAAAGGTGGTCGACCTGACGGCATCGCTCGGTCCCGACACGCCGCTGATCAAGCTGCCGCCGGAACTCGCGGTCGACACGCCGAAGGTCGAGATCCACACCATCTCCGCCTATGACAAGAACGGCCCGTGGTGGGCGTGGAACTGGCTGAAGCTCGGCGAGCATTCCGGCACGCATTTCGACGCGCCCAAGCACTGGATCACCGGCAAGGATTATCCAGACGGCGCCACCGACACCATTCCGGCGCAGAATTTCGTCGGCCCGGTCAACGTTATCGACTGCTCGAAGGAAGCCGCCGCCGATCACGATTTCCTGCTCACCGTCGATCACATCAAGGCGTGGGAAGCCAAGCACGGCGCCATCAATGCCGGCGAGTGGGTTGTGATGCGTACCGACTGGTATAAGCGCAACGGGTCGGAAGCCGAATTTCTCAATGCCAACGAGACCGGCCCGCACACGCCCGGCCCGACGGCTGAAGCCATCCAGTACCTGATCAGCAAGGACATCAAGGGCTGGGGCTCGGAGACCATCGGTACCGACGCCGGCAAAGCGGGTGGCATGGAGCCGCCATTCCCGGCGCACAGCCTGATGCACAAGGCCAACCGCTATGGTCTCGCTAGCCTCTGCAATCTCGACCAGTTGCCGCCGAAGGGCGCTATCCTGATCGCGGCACCGCTCAAGATCGAACACGGCACCGGCAGCCCGATCCGCGCGCTGGCGCTTGTCTCGAAGGCATGATCGCACCAAGGCGAGGGCCGGTTTCGCAAGAGATCGCGCCCCTGCCGGATGACAAAGGCTGAACGAAGGCACATCAAGGTGAGCCAGCCCGATCACATCATCGTCGGCAGCGGCATCAACGCGCTGGTCTGCGCGGCAATGCTTGGCGGCAAGGGCGCGAAGGTGCTGGTCCTCGAGCGCAACGACCGCATCGGCGGTTGCATGCGCACCGAGGAGATCACCGCTCCCGGCTTCATCCATGACGTGATGGCGACGACCTTCGTGCTGTTCATCACCTCGCCGGCCTTCGCCGCGCTGGGCGCCGAACTCACCCGGCACGGGCTGGAATTCTGCCACACCAGCACGCCGACCGGCGTGCTGCGCCCGGACGGCAGCCATGCCGTACTGCGCACCGATCGCGCCGCCAACATCGCCGCGCTCAACGCGATCGCTGCAGGCGACGGCGATAGCCACGCATCGGATGTCGTCGGCATCGAGCGCAACGCCGGCCTGCTGTTCGGCCTCCTCGGCGGCAGCCTATGGTCCTATCCGACGGCCAAGCTGCTGGCTGGCGATGCCTGGCGGCGAAGCCCGCGCGGCCTTGCCGCCTTTCTCGGCGAAGCGCTGGTGCCGGCACGCGGCTGGCTGGAAAACAGCTACCAGTCCGAAACCATCCGCGCGCTGTGGGCGCCGTGGGTGCTGCATGCCGGGCTTGGACCGGAAGACGCTTTCTCGGGTCAGATCGCCAAAGTCATCGCCTTCGCGCTGGAGGCGGCCGGAGCGCCGATCGTCAAGGGCGGAGCAGTGAATTTGCTGTCCGCCTTCGAAGCGCTCATCACCGAGCGCGGCGGCGTCATCTCCACCGAAGCGGACGTTGCCTCCATCATCCTGACAGGGGACCGCGCAACCGGTGTGCGACTAACTTCGGGCGAAAAGATCACGGCTAAGAAGAGCGTGATCTGCTCGGTCACGCCGACGCAGCTTTATGGTCGGCTGCTCGGCAACGAGGCCCCGAAGGGCGATGCCGAAGCGATGCGGAAATATCGCTACGGCAAAGGCAATTTCCAGATGCACTACGCGCTCGACAAGCCGCCGGCATGGCGCGGCGAAGGCCTGGACAAGGTGGCGCTGCTGCATCTGACGCCTGGCCTGGATGGCGTCTCGAAGGCCTGCAACGAGGCGGCGCGCGGCATGCTGCCGGAAGTGCCGACCATTTGCGTCGGCCAGCCGCATGCGCTCGATCCGTCGCGCTGTCCGGAAGGCAAGGCCATCCTCTGGCTGCAACTGCCCGAGGCGCCCCGTCACATCAAGGGCGACGCCACCGGCAAGCTGCAGGCGCCGGCCGACGGCCAATGGACCGAAGCATTGCGCGAAGCCTATGCCGACCGCGCCGAGGCGATCCTTGCCAGCCATATCGACGGCTTCAAGGGCAGCGTCATCGCGCGGCGCGCCTATTCGCCGGCCGATCTCGAAGCGATGAACATCAACCTGGTCGGCGGCGACCCTTATGGCGGTTCGTCGACCATCGACCAGTCGTTCCTGTGGCGGCCGTTCAAGACCAGCCGCAACCACCAGACGGGCATCAAAAATCTCTACCATATCGGCGCCTCGACCCATCCGGGCGCGGGCCTGGGCGGCGGTTCCGGCTTTCTCCTGGCGGGGAGGCTGTGATGGAGCAGAAGGTTCCGGAAAAGCGCCAGCGCATTTCGACGCTCGGCCAGATCGGCCTGCAGCAATTCGCGCCCTATCTGATGAACCGCATCATGGGCCGCTACAACGCCACCTTGCGCGACGATTTCCGCAAGCAGGGCCTGACCATCCCGCAGGTGCGCACGCTCGCCGTGCTGTCGGTCGCCGACGGTGTCACCGTCAACGACCTGTCGGTCTATACGGTGATCGAGCAGTCAACCTTGAGCCGTACGCTCGACACGCTGGAGGGCCAGGGCCTCGTGCGGCGCGAGCAGGGCGTGACCGACAGCCGCATCCGCCATGTGTTCCTGACCGATGACGGCCGCGCCGAGTTCACGCGCGCCTGGCCAGCCATGCATGACGCGTTCGAGGCGATGTTCGACGATGTCGACGACGCCGAATACTCAGCGCTGATCGCGACGCTTTTGAAGATGCTGAAGAACATCCGCAAGCACGACATCTAGATGTACGCGCCGCCGGCATTCGGCGGCAACGGAAGGAGGCCACCATGGCCGAACGGTCTTTTGCCAAGGAAGTCGAGAAGCTTCGGCTCGGCGCCGGCGAGGAATTTGCAGGCGAGGGCATCCTCGCCATCACCAAGGCGCTGCTGCAATGCGGTGTCGGCTACGTCGGCGGCTATCAGGGCGCGCCGATCAGCCATCTGATGGACGTGCTGGCCGACGCGCAGGACATTCTGGGCGAACTCGGCGTGCATTTCGAGGCCAGCGCCTCGGAAGCCACCGCCACCGCCATGCTGGCGGCGTCAGTGCATTACCCGATCCGGGGCGCGGCCACCTTCAAGTCGACCGTCGGCACCAATGTCGCTTCCGACGCGCTCGCCAATCTCGCTTCCGGCGGCGTCACCGGCGGCGCGCTGATCATCGTGGGCGAGGATTATGGCGAAGGCTCCTCGATCATGCAGGAGCGCAGCCATGCCTTCGCCATGAAGAGCCAGGTCTGGCTGCTCGACCCGCGCCCCAACCTGCCGTCGATCGTCAAGGCGGTGGAGAATGGTTTCGAACTGTCGGAAATCTCCAACACGCCAGTCATGTTGCAGGTCCGCATTCGCTGCTGCCACGTGCACGGCCATTTCATCGCCAAGGACAACAAGCGGCCACCCATGACCGTGGCTGATGCGCTCGACGCGCCACGCCGCGACACCGGCCGCATCGTGCTGCCGCCTGCTTCCTTCCTGCATGAGAAGGAAAAGGTGCAGAAGCGCTGGCCGGCGGCCGTGGAGTTCATCCGCAAAAACAGGATCAATGAATTCTTCGGCTCGGACCATGGCTCGGTCGGCATCGTCATGCAGGGCGGCATGTACAATTCGGTCATCCGCGCCCTGCAGCGCCTTGGCCTCGCCGACGCCTATGGCGACACCGATGTGCCGCTCTATGTGCTCAACGCCGTCTATCCTTTGATCGACGACGAGTTCCTTTCCTTCTGCGAGGGCAAGCAGTCGGTCCTCGTGGTCGAGGAAGGCCAGCCCAACTACATCGAGCAGGCCTTCGCTTCGATGCTGCACAAGGCCGGGCGCGGCACCAGGCTGGTTGGCAAGGAGCACCTGCCGATGGCCGGCGAATATACCGGCCAGGTCATGCTCGACGGCATCGGGTCGTTCCTGCGCGCCGAGGCACCGCATCTGCTGCCGGGCGAGGTTCGCGCGCCCAACAAGGTCGGAGACGGCGTCGACACCGCCGATTTGATCAACGTCGTGCCGGGCCGTCCGCCGGGCTTCTGCATCGGCTGCCCGGAACGGCCGATCTTTGCCGCGACCAAGCTGGTCGAGCAGGAACTCGGCAAGCACCACATCGCCTCCGACATCGGCTGCCATCTGTTCTCGATCATGCCGCCCTTCGAACTCGGCGCCACCACCATGGGCTACGGTCTGGGGCCCGCCTCGGCGTCCGCGTTCAATTCGCCCGACGCCAAGCGTCGCTCGATCTCCTTCGTGGGAGACGGCGGCTTCTGGCACAACGGCCTGACCTCCTCGATCGGCAATGCCGTGTTCAACAAGAACGACGGCGTCATCGTCATCGTCGACAATTTCTATTCGGCCGCCACTGGCGGGCAGGATATTCTGTCGTCGCGCGCGGGCAACAAGACCAAGTCGACGAAGCATCCGATCACCGAGGCGGTGAAGGGCATGGGCGTCAAATGGCTGCGCCATGTCGACCGCACCTATGACGTGACCAAGATGCAGGACACGCTGCGCGAGGCGCTGACGACGGACGAGAAGGGGCCGAAGGTCATCGTTGCCTCGTCCGAATGCATGCTCAACCGGCAGCGCCGTGAAAAGCCGTTGGTCGACAAGGCGATCAACGGCGGCGAGCGCGTGGTCAAGCCGAAGTTCGGCGTTGACGAGGACATCTGCACCGGCGACCACGCCTGCATGCGGCTGTCCGGCTGCCCGTCGCTGTCGGTGAAATCGCTCGACGATCCCTTGCGTGACGATCCCGTGGCAAGCATCGACCAGAGCTGCGTCGGCTGCGGCAATTGCGGCGAGGTCGCCGATGCGGCGGTACTGTGCCCGTCCTTCTACCGCGCCGATGTGGTGCACAATCCGAGCCGCTGGGACCGCTTCCTGGAATCCACGCGCCGCGCCACGATCACCCTGTTGCAGCGTCGCCGCGAAAGCCGGCGCCTGACCTTCGCCGATGCTTGACGCCGTCCCCCCATTTCGCGCCCGGGCCGGGGCCCAGGACGACGAGCCCGTCATCAAGCTCGCCGTGCTGGCGGTCGGCGGCCAGGGCGGCGGCGTGCTGGCCGACTGGATCACCGATGTCGCCGAGCGCAATGGCTATGTCGCGCAATCGACCTCGGTCGCCGGCGTCGCCCAGCGCACCGGCGCCACCATCTACTATGTGGAGATGGCCCGTGACACTGGCCGGCTGCCGGTATTCGCGCTGTCGCCATCGCAAGGCGATGTCGACATCCTGATCGCGGCCGAATTGATGGAGGCGGGCCGCGCCATCATTCGTGGTTTCGTCACGCCCGAGCGCACCACGCTGATCGCCTCATCGCACCGCATCGCCGCCGTGTCGGAAAAGATCGAGCCGGGCGACGGCCGGGCTTCGTCGTCGAAGGTGCATGCCACCGCTGAAGCCGCGTCGAAACGCTTCATCGCCTTCGACATGGAGAAGATCGCCGCAGACAATAGCTCGATGATCTCGGCCAGCCTCTTGGGCGCGCTGGCAGGGTCGGACGCGCTGCCGTTCACCCGCGAAAGTTACGAGCAGGCGGTCAGCGCTGGCGGCCGGGGTGTGAAAGCCAGCCTTGCTGCCTTCGGCGCCGCCTATGATCGCGCGCGCGGTACGGCAGCGGCGTCGGTGCAAAAGGCGCCCGAGCCGGCAATTGTCGAATCCGCCCTGGGTGTGGGACGTGTAAGCGGCCCGCAAAACCTGGTGCAGGGCTGGCAGGCGCTGGCCGCCCGCATCGATCTGATGCCGGTGGCAGCGCGCGACTTGGCGCTTCGGGGCCTTAGGAAGGTCGTCGACTATCAGGACATCGCCTATGGGCGCGAGTATCTCGACCGGCTGGACAAGGCTGTGGCACTGGACAGTCCGGAGCACGCCTATGCTCTGTCCATCGCCGCCGCGAAGCACCTGGCCAACGCCCTATGCTATGACGACATGATCCGCGTTGCCGACCTGAAAACGCGCTCGACACGCGACAGGCGTGTGCGCAAGGAGGTCGGCGTCAAGGACGGCTCGATCCTGCAGGTGACCGAGTATTTCCATCCGCGCATCGAGGAGTTCTGCGGCACGCTGCCAGCCGGGCTCGGCATCTATATCGAGAGCCGGCCAAAGCTCGCCGCTTTCCTCGATCGCCGCATCAACCATGGCCGCCGTATCCGCACCGACAGCTTCGCCGGCTTTGCCGCTTTGTGGTTCATCGGCGGCTTGCGACGCTGGCGCCGCGGCCTGCTGCGCCACAAGGTCGAGACCGCGCATCTCGATCGCTGGTACGCGCTGGCGCTCGGTCATGTGCCGGCTAATTATGCGCTGGCCGTCGAAATCCTCAACTGCCGCCGGCTGATCAAGGGCTACAGCGACACGCATGTGCGCGCCCAGTCGAAATTCGACCGGGTTCTGTCGGCGCTCGATCTGCTCAAGGGCCGTCCCGACGCCGCAGACTGGATCCGCCGCCTGCGCGAGATGGCGCTGAAGGACGAGAAGGGCGACTTGCTCGACGGCGCGCTGAAGACCGTGGCGACGCTTGGGGACCCGATGCCGTAGCACGTCTAGAGTGGCCCGAAGTCAGGTTCAAGATCCAGAATTGCAGTTCCAAAAGCCTGCAACTTTTGCATGCATGGAAGATGGCGCCGGCAAGGCCGCGACCGCGGTGATGACCATGGTCTGTCTGAGCGAGAGCGTCGCGCCTAACGAACATTTGATCGCGTTGCTTACCCGGAATTCCGTGGGCAGGGTGTTATGTTGGCTGGGGGTGTGAACCGTGGAGGACCCAGTCTTGATCACCAGATACATTCTGCCGATTGCCGTCGCAGCGGGCACATTGGTGTTGTCGGCCGTGAGTTCGCAGGCCCTGCCGATGATAAAGCCGAGCGCTGCTCAACTGCCGATCGAAAACGTCGGCTGGCGATGCGGCCCTGGCTGGCATCTGAACCGGTGGGGACGTTGCGTGCCCAACCGACGCATCATCATGCGGCGTCACTGGCATCGTGGATACCGCCACCACCGCTGGCACCATCACCATTGGCGCCGCTACTAGAACTCTTTGTGACTGTGCGGATTGAAGCGGCGGCCGTACCGAAGCGGTGAGGGCAATTCCGCGAACGGTGGCGTCCCTGTGACGCCACCAGCCTTCGTCAGGCGATGAGGTTCGTCATCGGCTTCGCCGCCGCGGATTCCGGAAACACCTTGTCGCCAAGCACGGCGGCGGAAAGACCGAACTGGTCGGCGAGCAGGCCTTTCAGCACCGCCCTGACATCGCTGGTCGGCGCGAGATCGCGCTGTTCATAAAGCTGAGCCGGCTTCAGGCCGGGCCAGTCGGCGATGACGCGGCCGCCCTTGATCGCGCCGCCGGCCAGTAGCACTACCGTGCCGGTGCCATGATCGGTGCCGACCGTGCCGTTGATGCGGGCCGTGCGGCCGAACTCGGTGATGGCCACGATCGCCGTGTCCTTCCAGCGGTCGCCAAGGCCTTTTTCGAACTCCTCGAAGGCGCCATCGAGGCCACCGAGCAGGCTGGCGAGCCGCCCGGTCGCGCCGCCTTCGTTGACATGCGTGTCCCAGCCGTCGAAGGCGAGTGCCGCGACACGTGGCCCATCATCGGCCGCGATCAGCTTGGCCGCGCCCTGTGCGGCCTGCCGCATGCCGGCGGCACTGTCGAGGCCGCCCTTGGGCTTCATCGAATCCATCTTGTCGCCCAGCGCCATCTTGTCGGCGTCGAGTCCTCTTTTGAGGGCAACGGCCAGCACCGGGTCGCGATGGCTGTAGAGGTCGAGCACGCGCGCCGCCAGAGTGTCGGAGGGCGCCGGCAGATATTGCGGAGCCCAGCCAAGCACGGGTGCCGACCCGCGTATCACCAGCGGCGTCGATGGGCCAACGGCGAGGCCGCCCAGCGTCGCGACGCGGTCGCCGGACGGCAGGCTTTCGAGCGCCCGGTTGAGCCAGCCGGTGGCCACATGGCCGGGACCTGCAAAGCCGCTTTCCAGCACATCCTGTCCGTCGAAATGCGAGCGTTCGCGGTAGCCGGTCGCCGCCGCGTGCACAACGGCCGCCTGCTTGTCCTTGAACAAGCGCGCAAACACCGGCATCGCCGGATTGACCGCGAAGAACCCATCCAGCGGCAGTGCCGCATGCGGGCCGGTCAGCGAGAGAGCGATGTCGCCGTGCAGGCCGGCATAGTCGGGATCGCCGACCGGACCGACCGTGGAGAGGCCATCGAGCGCACCGCGCAGCACGATGACGATCAGGCGCGGATCGCGATTGCCGGCGGCGCGGGCAAAGCGCGGCATGTAGGCCCAGGCAAACAGCGCGCCACCCGTCATCAGCATGGCGCGTCGGGAGGGATTGGGGATTTCGCACAACAGGCTCATCGCATCATCTCCGCTGGGGTCATCATCCGTGGAATTCATCGTCTCTGGAATTCATCTTCTCTGGAATTCGGGCGCCATCAGCAGCATCGCCAGCCCCTGCTGCTTGGATTCGGCCTGCGCGATCGCCAGCCTCGTCTCGGGTGACGCCGAGGGACCGATGACGGCGTCGAGCGTATCGTTGGGATTGCCGATGGCCTTGACCTGTCGGGCCGCCTGCCAGGCGATGTCGAGTCGGATCTTCATCCCTTCCGCGGAGGCCCAGGCGTCCGTCTCGTCGGCGAAGCCGTTCGGTCCCGGTGGCTGCCAGAGCGGCTCGCCGAGCGCGTTGAGCCAGCCAAGCGACTGGTTGGGGTTGTTCGCCGGGTCGGGTCCCGCCGCTCGTCTGATGGCGACAATGAAGTCAAAGGGCGAGCGAATCTTCGCCAGCGGCGTGGACCAGGCTTCCGGCATGTCGATGAGCGTGGCCGCCATCGCCCGCAGATCGCCGTCGCTCTTGGTGAAGACCTTGACGAGGCGCTCGACCGCCGCCGGCGGTGGAGTGTCGGCAATGAAATAGCGGGCCAGTTTGGTCGCGATATGCAGAGCCGTCGCGGGATGGCGGGCGATGTCGTTCAGTGCTGCCTCGGCCTGTCCCTGGCCGCCGGCGGGATAGGTCTTGCCCAGCAGGACTTCATCGCCCGGCTCATGTGCGTTGGCGTTGAAGACGAAATTGCCGGGCTCGCCAAGATGCCCGTCGCGCCCGCCGATCATCCAGCCGGTGAGGATGCGCGCGAAGCTGGTGACATCGGCCTGGCTATAGCCGCCGCCGACGCCGAGCGTATGCAGTTCCAGGATTTCGCGGGCGAGGTTTTCGTTGAGGCCCCGCTTGCCATTGTTCCCCGCGCGGGACTTCGGTCCCACCGATTGCTGGTTGTCGAGATAGAACAGCATGGCGGGGTGGTGCTCCACCGCCAGGAGCATGTCGGCGAAGCGGCCGAGCACGAAGGGACGGATTGCCTCCCGCTCGAAGGCGCCGGCGCTGGCGCGCACGATATTGTCCTTCGCCACCGAGATGCAGAAATGGTTCGACCAGAAATAGACCAGACGTTCGACGAATCCGACATCGGCCTTGAGCGCCTTGTCGAAGCGCGCCTGGGCTTCCGCCTGGAACAATCGTGCCTCGATCGGGGGAGGGGCAGGCGGCGAGGCGGGCGGCTGGGCAACTGGTTTGGTGGCCCCGGCCAGGCCGCTGGTCGGTTTGGCGGGCATTTCAGCGGCCGCGGCCGGCTTGGCCGACGCGGCGGCAGGCATCGTAGGTGCTGCCGGGGGCGGCACCGCCGCGGCATTCGTCATGGTTGCTTGCCGCGTTACGGCCTGCATGTCGAGCTTGCGCTGGAAGCTTGCCGCCATGCTGGCCTGTATGGCGGCCGTGCTTCCCAGCAGGCCGGCATAGGCCGGATCGTCGTAGGGGATCATGGCAATGTCGGGCTGCCGGAGTTCCGCCTTCAGATAGGCGCGAGGGTCACCTTTGAGATCACCCCTGAGCTTGTCAACATCGCCGGGCCGGGCTCCGAGCCCGAAACGGTTGAAAACGACCAGAGCGGGATCCGGCCTGGAATTTGAAACTGGGGCAGCCAAATCCGGTCTCCATCATCCGAGGCCGCAAGCCTGGGGCATGAGGCCCAATGCTCCGACTTCGGTCGGACGGGCAGGATATCCAGGCGCCGGCGCTCGGCCGACGCCTGTGATCCGGGTGATCCTACCAGTGGTGCCAGCGATGCCAGCGGTGGACGGGATGCCAGTAGTAGGACGGGCCGTAATAGTACCCGGGATAGACGATCACTCTGCGGTAAGGCACGCAGCGCCCCCAGGGATTGGGGTGCCAGCCAGGCCCGCAGCCATAGGCCACGTGCTCCACCAACCCAGCGGTTGGGCCAACCTGCACCATCGGCATCGCGGACGAGGCCGCGACGGTCGTAAACGTTCCGCCCAGGACGAGGGCGGCGGCTGTGGCGTATTTTTTCAGGCGCGTCATGGGGATACTCCGAAAATGGTTGCCGAGTTGAAATCACAACCTGTCCGGACCATTTGGCCGGGCATGTCTGTCCCTTCTGCGCATTAAACGGCGGCGTGCGGTCTTTCCGTCGGAGGATGCTACGATTTTTCGCCGAAGGCCGTTCACGATCGCGTGCCTGGGCGGGAGGATGCCCGCCGAACTCGCTTTGCGGCGTAAGCCAACTCAAGCTCGATGATCACCTTCGGATCGGCCCGTGATTTAAACTCGCGCTGCTCCGCGGGCTCGTGCTTCCGCACCCCAAAGCGCCAAACGAAGGGCAATAAGCTCCCCCTCAGCTAACGACCGTCGAGAGTCTTGATATCTTGATTGAAGTTCCGCACGAAGTATCAAGCGGTACCAGAAGTGAAAAGAATGCGGCGAACGCTTGGCCGAACGACGTCGCCGCCGTTAGAACTCAATTCCGAGGGCTGTGATGTCATATTGGCGAACCCACCAAGATTCCAGAAATTGTGCCATTCTTAGTGACTGGGGGAATGACTATGGATCGCGAGATTTTCTAGGAATGGAAGGTGCGAGGGACATCGACCAAAGCAAGCTGCGATTCCGCTTTGACAAACAGCGCCCCCTCCCAATCGGCGATTTCGCGCCTGCTAAGAGCGGTGTCTTTTTTGCAAAGCGCGGAATATTCGATCTGTTTGGGTCGATAATTTTACAGAGCCGCCACAAATTCTACACAGCAAAAACTGACAAATACGATCTGGAAATATATGTTCCGATGGAAGAGGTGGATGGCTTCGACTTTTTAAGGTCTAACTACGAAAAATACGACTATGATGGCGGCGACATATCTAGGATTTTTGATTTGAAATTGAAAGAAGGCTTTTCAACAAATCTCGATGTATTTAGAATAGGCGATCCATTTGTTGCCAGATTTGATATAATCGTCTCTGATAAGTTCAAAAATATATATGATTCCAGTAAACTAACAGGCCTCCGGTTCGTTGCGGCTTGATCTTAGATCGACGGTGTCACTTTTCTTTTGTTTTGATAAATCTGATTCAACTGCCGATAGTGATGCTGGTGAATCCGCGACTGATGGACGTCATCCAACAACGTTTTTCGCCGATCCCAAGATTATGATGGTCTTCTTGGATGGACATGTCCGGGCTGGCGAATGGTGCCGCTTGCGTGACTCGAACACGCGACCCCCGCATTACGAATGCGGTGCTCTACCAACTGAGCTAAAGCGGCCCGGGAGGCCGAGACCTCCAAGATGGGCTGGGTGATAGACTCAACCAGCGGCGAATTCAAGATAGGAGTTGGCAATTCGTATCGGCATCGCATTCTTCGTTAGAATGGGCGCCGTGCAGTCGGTCTTCTCGCCTTGCCAAGCCAAAGGCGGGCGCAATCGCGAATGCCGTGTCGCTGCTCCGATCGGTCGTATGCCCGAGAACGAGAAACCTGGCTGGGATACTCGATCGTCATCCAGCGCGGATCGGTGAAATTAGGCGACCGCCGCGTTGCCGCCGAAACGCGCGAAGCAGGAGCCTTGGCGCCGCCGAACGGCATAGGCGCCTCGTCGCCCACGGTCGGGCCGTTGATGTGGGGGATGCCGGGTTCGATTCGCGCCGCCACCACTTGTGGCCCTGCACCGCAAGGCGCCCCACCTCCGTGTCGGCGCGGTCCTTCCGAATCCAGATCAGCCCCGCTCAACCGCCCTGGCGTGCCGCTTCGCGAATGGTCTGCAGAAGAATGGAGAAGGCGGGCGAGGGGGCGACGTCCGTTCGCATCGTCAACCCGACCGGCCCTTTGGTCTCATCCGTGTTGACATCGAGGGCGACGAAGGCGCCGCTGCCGATCTCATTGGCGACGACGCCGGCGGAGATGATCCAGACGGCATCGCTTTGCCGCAGGAAGGCGCGGCCGAAGGAATCCGAGACCGTCTCGATCTCGGTTGCGGGCGCCGTCATGCCGTTGGTGATGAACAGGCGGTCGACGAAGGGACGGATCACCGAGTTCCGCGTCGGCATCAGCACCGGAAATTCGTCGAGCCGCGCGAACACGTCCTCACCCGGCTGCAGCAACGGGTGCCCCGACCGCACGACGAACAGCACCTGCTCGGAATAGAGGTGTTCGAAGAAGAAACCGGTCATGTTTTCCGGCGCGGCGAGCCGCCCGACGACGAGATCGAGCGCGCCGATGCGCAACTGTTCGAGCAGCACCGCGTTCTCGCCGGTGACGATCTTGATCGCAGTCCCCGTATTTTCCTTGAGGAACAGGCTCATCGCTCGCGGCATCACCCGAGCCGACACTGTCGGCAGCGCGCCAATGCGTATGGGATGGCGGTTGATGGCGCCGTCCTGCCGGACGGAATCGACCCCGCGCTTCAGCGCGCTGATCGCCGTGCCGGCATGGCCAAGGAAGATCTCACCCATGCGCGTCACCCGGATGCCCCGCCCGTCGCGCTCGACGACGGCGACGCCCAGCGCCTCTTCCAGTTCGCGCAAGGTCTTGGTCACCGCCGGCGGGCTGACATGCAGGAAATCCGCGGCCCGCGCCACGCTTCCCTGGCGCGCGACCTCCAGGAAGGCTTGCAGGTGCCGGAAACGGATACGGCTTTCGGACATGAATTGCCTAACCCCTGGGTTAATGAAACGCCGCGAAATATCATTTTACCGAACCAAAAGCCTAGTGCAATGTGGCGTTGGAGGATCGAAATCGTGCCATTCGTCAACATTGGCGGCATCACGCTGCACCATCGCCATATCGAGGCGAATGGTCATGCGCGCCCGATCGTGTTGATCAATTCGCTCGGCACCGACTTCCGGATCTGGGACGAGGTCGCGGCTGAGATGAGCGGCGAAATGCCCTTGCTTGTCTACGACAAGCGCGGCCATGGGCTCTCCGACATCGGCGGTGGCATCCGCTCCATTGACGACCATGTCGACGATCTGTCGGGACTCGTCGATCATTTCGGTTTCAGGAATGTCGTGCTGTGCGGCCTGTCGGTCGGCGGCCTGATCGCGCAAGGTCTGTATGCCCGGCGCCCCGACATCGTCGATGCCCTGATCCTGTGCGACACCGCCCACAAGATCGGCACGGCCGACAGCTGGAACGCGCGCATTGAAACGGTCGAGCGCGACGGCATCCAGGCTATCGCCGAAGGCGTGCTGAAGGTGTGGTTCACGCCGGCCTTCCATTCCCGGCGTTCGGCCGAGCTTGCCGGCTGTCGCAACATGCTGACCCGGCAGGCGCTCGCCGGTTATGTCGGCACTTGTGCGGCAGTTCGCGACGCCGATTTTACCGAGGTCGCACGCAGCATTGCCGTGCCTACGCTGTGCATCGTCGGCGATCAGGATGGTTCGACGCCGCCAGAGCTGGTCCGCTCGCTGGCGAACCTCATTCCCGCCGCGCGCTTCGAGATCATTCGCGACGCCGGCCATATTCCTTGCATCGAGCAACCGCACGTCATGGTTGCCCTGATCCGCGATTTCCTCGCGGCGCTTCCCTTTGGAACAAAAGCTCATGGATGAAGCGCCTCACAACGCAAGCCGATACCAGGCCGGGCTGGCGGTCCGGCGCTCCGTGCTGGGCGACACGCATGTCGACAGGGCGGAGGCGGTCGCCACGGATTTCGACCAGCCCTTCCAGCAATTGATCACCGAGGCCGCATGGGGCACGGTGTGGGCACGGCCGGGCCTTACGAAGCGCGAGCGTTCGATTGTTACCCTGGCGCTGCTGGCGGCACTTGGCCACGACGATGAGGTCGCCATGCACGTGCGCGCCACCGCCAACACCGGCGCCTCTCGCGACGATATCCGCGAGGCGTTCCTGCATGTCGCCATTTATGCCGGCGTGCCGGCAGCCAACCGCGCCTTCAAGATCGCCAGGGAGGTGTTTTCGGAAATGGACGGGGGCAAGGCTGATCATGTCGGCTGAGTCCGGTCCGAACCGAAAGCCGGAGACCGGCGCCTTTTTCCAGCGCGACCGTACGTGGCATCCGCCCGCGCTGACGCCGGACTACAAGAGTTCCGTGCTGCGCTCGCCGCGGAAGGCGTTGCTGTCATTCGACAACACGCTGTCGGAGATCACCGGCCCGGTTTTCGGTCACGCCATGCTTGGTGAACTGGACGACGACCTGATCCATAATTTCGCCAGGCCGGGCGAAAGCGCCATTGGCGAGCGCATCATCGTCTATGGGCGGGTGCTCGATGAGCGCGGCGTGGGAGTTCCCGGCGTGCTGCTCGAATTCTGGCAGGCCAATGCCGGAGGCCGCTACCGTCACAAGAGGGACGGTTATCTGGCGGCGCTCGACCCGAATTTCGGCGGCTGCGGCCGCACCATCACCGGCGAGGATGGCGGCTATGCTTTCCGGACGGTCAAGCCCGGTCCCTATCCTTGGCCGAACGGGCCCAATGACTGGCGCCCCGCGCATATCCACTTCTCGGTGTTCGGCCACGGCTTCGCCCAGCGGCTCATCACCCAGATGTATTTCGAGGGCGACCCGCTGATCTGGAAATGCCCCATCGTGCGCGGCATCGCCGACAAGGCGGCCATCGACGCGCTGACCGCCACCCTCGACACGCAGGCGACGATCCCGATGGATGCGCTGGCCTACAAGTTCGACATCGTGCTGCGCGGGCGCCGCTCGTCGCTGTTCGAAAACCGGCTGGAGGGCAACTGATGGCCCAATCCATTAGCCGGCTGAAGGAAAGCCCTTCGCAGACAGCGGGACCCTACGTTCATATCGGCCTGACACCCAATTTCTGCGGCATCGGTGGCGTCTATGCGAGCGACCTTGGCGCGACCATGGTCAACGACAAGACCAGGGGTGAGCGGATCAACCTGCACATCCGCGTGCTCGACGGCACCGGCACGCCGCTCAAGGACGCGCTGATCGAGCTCTGGCAGGCGGACAGCGAGGGACTCTATAACTCACCGGCCGAATTGCGCGGCACCGCCGATCCCAATTTCTTCGGCTGGGGCCGTTGCCCCACCGACATGGAAACCGGCCTTTGCGTCTTCGAGACCATCAAGCCCGGCCGCGTGCCTTTCCGCGATGGCCGCCTGATGGCGCCGCATGTCAGTCTCTGGATCGTGGCGCGCGGCATCAATATCGGCCTGCAGACGCGGCTGTATTTCTCCGACGAGGAACAGGCCAATGCGCAGGATCCGATCCTGGCGCGGATCGAACACCGCAACCGCGTGCCGACGCTGATCGCCGAGCGCAAGGGCGGCAGCTATGTCTTCGACGTCCATCTCCAGGGTGAAAAGGAGACGGTCTTCTTCGACAGCTGACCGCTCACGACATGACCGTATCGCCTTTCGACCACCCGCTGCTTTCCGGTCTCCTCGGCGACGAGGAAACGGCCAGGCATTTCTCGGTCGAGGCCGAAATTGCGGCTATGTTGGCCTTCGAGCGCGCGCTGGCTCAGGCCGAGGCCGAAAGCGGCGTCATCGCCGGCGATGCGGCGGACGCGATCGTGTCGGCGCTGACGTCGTTCCGGCCGGACACCGCCCTGCTTCGGGCCGGTGTCGCCAAGGACGGCGTGATCGTCCCCGAACTGGTGCGTCAGATCCGCGCCGCGGTCGGCGAACGGCATGGCGCTTCCGTTCATTTTGGCGCGACCAGCCAGGACGTGATCGACACGGCCTTGACGCTCCGGTTGAAGTCCGTGGTCGAGCACCTGTGGCTTCTGCTGACCGAAAACATCGTGCGGCTTACGGCGCTTGAAGAGCGCTTCGGAAGCAGGGGACTGGTCGGTATGACGCGGATGCAGCCGGCGATTCCCATTCGGGTCTCGGACCGCGTCAATGCGTGGCGAGCGCCATTGCAGCGGCATCGGGAAAGATTGGCGGAACAGTCCGCGCGGCTGCTCGTGGTACAGTTCGGCGGTGCCGCCGGCACGCTGGAAAAGCTGGGCGACAAGGGGTCGGCGGCGCGTGCCGCGCTTGCCTCCAGGCTCGGCCTTGGCGATGCGCCGCAATGGCAAAGCCAGCGCGACGTACTCGCCGACTTCGCCGGCTGGCTGTCTCTGGTGACCGGCAGCCTCGGCAAGTTCGGCCAGGACATTGCGCTGATGGCGCTGAGCGTCGTCGATATCAAGCTTTCGGGCGGTGGCGGTTCGTCGGCCATGCCCCACAAGCAGAATCCGGTGAAGGCCGAGGCCCTGGTGGCGCTTGCCCGTTTCAACGCCACGCAACTGTCCGGCATGCATCAGGCGCTGGTCCATGAGCAGGAACGGTCGGGCGCGGCGTGGACGCTCGAATGGCTGCTACTCCCGCAAATGGCCGTGGCGACGGCGGCTTCGCTGCGGCTGGCCGCCGAACTGGCGGGGCAGATCGAAAGCCTTGGGCGTTGATGCATGTCGCCCAAAAGTGCCATGGGATTTTGGAACAGCGATATGCATGAGAACAAACCTTGACCCGAACACAGGTCGTCATTGTCGGGTCCGGGCCATCGGGCCTTCTGCTCGGGCAACTCCTGGCGGCCACCGGCGTCGAGACGGTCATCCTCGAACGGTCGAGCCGCGAGCATGTGCTTGGCCGGGTGCGCGCGGGCGTACTCGAGCAAGGCACCGTCGAATTGCTGGAAGAGGCGGGTGCCGCGACTAGGCTGCATGCCGAGGGACTGCCGCATTCCGGCATCTCGCTTGCCTTCGATTTCCGCCTGCACCGTATCGACCTGGCGGGCCTGACCGGCGGCAAGCATGTGACTGTGTATGGCCAAACCGAAGTGACGCACGACTTGATGGATAAGCGCGATGCGGCAGGGCTGACCACGATCTACGAGGTGGAAAACGTCGCGCCCCATGGTTTCGATGGCGAGGCACCTTTCGCCACCTTCGAGAAGGACGGCATCACTCATCGCATCGATTGCGACTTCATCGCCGGCTGCGACGGCTATCATGGGGTCAGTCGCAAATCCGTGCCTGAAGGTGCGCTGAAAACCTTCGAGCGGCAGTACCCGTTCGGCTGGCTGGGCGTGCTGGCTGAAGTGCCGCCGGCCGACCATGAACTGGTCTACGCCAACCACAGCCGGGGCTTCGCCCTGTGTTCGATGCGCTCCACGCACCGCAGTCGCTATTATGTGCAATGCCCTCTCGACGACCGCGTCGAGGCCTGGTCTGACGACCGCTTCTGGGATGAATTGCGCCGCCGCTTGCCGGAGCGGATAGCGGCCAGTGTCGTCACCGGGCCTTCCTTCGAGAAATCGATCGCGCCACTGCGCTCATTCGTCGCCGAGCCGCTGCGTTTCGGCCGCCTCTTTCTGGTGGGCGACGCCGCCCATATCGTGCTGCCGACAGGGGCCAAGGGTCTCAACCTCGCTGCCAGCGATGTGCGCTATCTGTTTGCCGGCTTGCGAGACTTCTATGCCGACAAGTCCATGGCTGGTATCGACGCCTATTCGAGCAAGGCGCTGGCACGTGTCTGGAAGGCCGTGCGTTTCTCCTGGTGGATGACGACGATGCTGCACCGCTTTCCCGACACCGGCGATTTCGGCCAGCGTATCCAGGAAGCCGAACTCGACTATCTCGTGCATTCGCGAGCCGCATCGACCGCTCTCGCCGAGAACTATGTCGGTCTGCCCCACTGACGATCCGCGAAGCCGCCTACCGGCCGTCTCCTACCGGCCCAGAAGATTGTGTTCGACTGTCCTCAGGTGAGTGAGCATCGCCTTCTTCGCGCCCTCGGGATCGCGGTCGAACAGGCACTCCAGGATTGCCTGGTGCTCGCTGCAATAGATCTGGCGGCGCTCTTCCGAGAACGAGCGCTTCTTCATTTCGAACCAGGGCGACTGGTTGCGGATGGCGCGCATGAGATTGTGGATCTCTTTCAGGAAGTCATTGCGGCAGCAGGCGAACACCCGGTGATGGAATTCGGCGTCCCAATGCTCGAACTCCGGCATGTCCCGCGCATCCGATGCGGTCTGGTGCGCTTCGCGAACCGCGTTCAATTCCGCCGCGCTTGCGTTGGTCGCGGCAAAGGCCGCGGCAGCCGGCTCAAGCAGTTGGCGGATCTCCATCATGTCGGCCGGGCTCGTCCCCTCCATGCGGGTGACCATCGAGGTGATCGACGTCGGATTGGGCGCGGTCAGGAAAGTGCCGCGCCCGACATGACGTACGACGGTCCCGTCGTCCTCCAGGAAACCGACGGCACGACGCACGGTGTTGCGCGCCACGCCGAATTCGACCGCAAGGTCACGCTCCGGAGGCATGCGTCCCAGTTCAAGCCATTCGCCCGATGAAATACGCTTCCTGAGCATGGTGGCGATGTCGTTGGCGACGAGTTTGGGCATTCGTGGCTGACTTAATCTGATCCAATATTGAACCAAAAAATAGCAAAAGATTCCAGCCTGGTCCAGTGTTCAGATCGGTTATGCTTGGTGCATGGCTTTTTTGATGAACCAGAAAGCGAAAACCCTCTTGATGTCTGAACCAATGGGTTATAGCGTGTAATGAAAGGACCGGTTTTGGTTCAAAAAAGGTTCAGGGAGGAACTGGATGCGGGTCGCGACATTTTCGATCGCGGGTGAGCGCCGTGTGGGCATGGTCGATCTCGACGCCCAAACTGTCGCGCCCTTCGATGTTCCGGTCGAGCATGCCGAGGCAGGTATCCTTGCGTTGATCGAGCGCAACGGCGCGGGCGCTCCGCGTACCCTTTCGCCAATCCCTCTGTCCCGGGTCGAGATCGAGGCGCCGATCCCGCGGCCGCGCCGCAACATCTTCTGCGTCGGCAAGAATTATCACGAGCACGCGCATGAATTCGCCCGCAGCGGCTTCGATTCCAGCGCCGGCGCTGGCGCCGTGCCAAAGCACCCGATCATCTTTTCCAAGGTTCCTGAAACCGTCGTTGCCAACCATGCCAGCGTGCTGATCGACTCCTCCGTTTCAGCAGCCATCGACTACGAGGCCGAACTCGCTGTCATCATCGGCAAAGCCGGGCGCGGCATCTCGAAGGAAGATGCGCTCGATCATGTCTGGGGCTACACGATCGTCAATGACGTCACAGCCCGCGACCTTCAGGGCAAATATAGCCAGTGGCTGATCGGCAAATCGCAGGATACGTTCTGTCCGATGGGACCATGGGCGGTGACCCGGGATGAATTCGATCTCGAGACCGCCGGGATCCGGTGTTTCGTCAACGAGGACCTTCGCCAGGATTCCCGGATATCGCTGCTCATCTTCGATATACCGACCATCATCGCGACGCTGTCGCAGGGCATTACGCTGAAGCCCGGCGACATCATCGCCACCGGCACGCCGGCCGGTGTCGGCATCGGCTTCGATCCGCCCAGATATCTCAAGGCCGGCGACGTCGTTCGCGTTGAGATCGACGGCATCGGCACGCTGGAAAACAGGTTCGCGGAGCGCGTCCAATGACAACAGTCACTGTCGGCCCCATCGTCGCGGAAGTCACCGGCGAAGGCATGCCGGTGGTGATGATCCACGGTCTCGGCGGAACGTCGAACATGTTCCAGCCGCAGATGCCGGCGCTCGCCGGCTACCGGGTCTTGCGCATGGACCTGCCGGGTTCCGGCCGCTCGGCAAGGCCGATCGAGCCGTTGACCGTCGAGATCATGAGCGAAGCCGTCATTCGCGCCATGGGCGGCATGGGCGTGACCAGGGCGCATCTCGTCGGCCATTCGATGGGTACCATCATCTGCCAGCAGATAGCGGCGACGCAGCCCTCGCTGGTCGCCTCGCTGGCGCTGTTCGGCGCCTTGGCGGAGCCTGGAGAGGGGACGCGGCAAGGCCTCGCCAATCGGGCCCGGCTGGCGCGTTCGGGCGGCATAGCGGATATCGCCGACCAGATCGTCGCCAACGCGATTTCGGCGCACACCAGGGAAACCTCGCCCGCCGCTGTCGCCTTCGTGCGGGAATCGATCACGCGCCAGGACCCGGAATCCTACGCCCGTACCTGCGAGGCCCTGGCCAAGGCGACGGCCGTCGACACCAGACGGATTTCGGCGCCGACGCTGCTGGTCACCGGCGACGCCGACACGGTCAATCCGCCCGGCGTCGCCCAGGCGCTTGCCGACTGGATCAAGGGCGCCGTATTCTCGTCCCTGGATCGGTGCGGACATTGGGCTACGGTGGAGAGCCCGCGCGAAAGCAGCCAGAAGCTCGCCGATTTTTTGAGACGGGTTGATAGGTGAGGATTTTTGATCGAGCGTAGAACTACGCGCTCGGCAAGTTGGGAGGCTTGTTATGGCAGACGACAGCTGGAACGGAAACGGTTCGGGCAGCACGCTGTTCACCAATGTGCGGGTGCTCGACGCAACCGGTGAATATCCCTACACCGGCGAGGTGCTGGTTCAGGGCAATCGCATCAAGCAGATCACCAAGGGATCGTCGCGCTACGGCTCGTCTTCGTCCTACAGTGGTGGCGCCACGGTTATAGACGGCATGGGCGCGACGCTGATGCCCGGCATGATCGACGCGCATCTGCATCTGTCGTGGAACAACGCGCCGGGCATCGATCCCATCCAGATGATGGAAATCGAGGAGCACATGCTGGTCACCATGGAGATGGCCAAGCTGGTGCTCGACGCCGGCTTCACCGCTGGCCGGGGTGCCGCGGCCGCCAAGCCGCGCCTTGATGTCGTCGCCAAGAAGTTCATCAACCAGGGACGCTTCCCCGGGCCGCGCTATCTGGCGGCCGGTCCCGAGATCACCACCGTCGGCGGCCTGGGCGACTCTTCGCCCTCGCACATTCCCCACGAAGGCCTCAATCTCGGCATCGTCGTCTCCGGTCCCGAAGAGATCCGCCGCACGGTGCGCCAGCTGATCAAGTACGGCGTCGATTCCATCAAGCTCAATTTGTCGGGCGAGAGCATTACCGGAATGGGCGCCGAGGAGACGCCGATGTCGGAAGAGGAGGTCGCCATGGCCGCTTCCGAGGCGCGCTGCCGCAACAAGGTCCTGTCGGCGCATGCGCGCTCGTCCGGCTCGGTCAAGCAGTGCATTCGCCACGGCATCCAGAACATCTACCACGCGTCCTTCGCCGACGAGGAAGCGCTCGACATGCTCGAGGCGGTCAAGGACAAGCACTTCGTCGCGCCTGGCATCGCATGGCTCATCAACACCGCGCGCCATGCCGAGCAATGGGGCATCAAGCCCGGTTCGCCGCTGTCGCTCGAATATGAGCGCGAACTCGAAATGTGCATCGACACGATGAAGAAGATGCACCGGCGCGGCATCCGCGTGTGCATCGGCGGCGACTATGGCTTTGCCTGGACGCCGCAAGGCACCAACGCCAAGGACATCCAGACCTTCGTCGAGATGCTCGGCTTCTCGCCGATGGAAGCGATCCAGGCCGGCACCAAATATGGCGGCCAGATCATGAACATGGGCGACGAGCTCGGCCTGATCAAGGAAGGTTACCTCGCCGACATGCTGTTGATCGACGGCGACCCGATCGCCGACGTGCGCATCCTGCAGGACAAGAACCGCATCCTCGCCATCATGAAGGACGGCAAGTTCCACAAGGCGCCGCGCATCAACGAACAGCGCCGCCGGCTGACCGCATGAGCGTTCTCGACCGGCCATCTTCGTCCGGTATTTCGGGCGGCGGCATGACGGGCCGGCAGGCATGGGGCCTCTTCTGGCTCCTTGTCGCCGCCCTCATTGCATGGCTGGTCTTTGCCGTCTGGCCGGATTGGCTTAACGCCATCCTGATCTCCAAGAAGGCCTTCGTCAGCGCGATCCTCAACGGCATCACGCTGGCGGGCCTGTATTTCCTGGTCGCCAGCGGCTTCACGCTGATCTTCGGCCTGATGCGCAACGTCAATCTCGCGCATGGTTCGCTTTATCTGCTTGGCGCCTATATAGGCTACGAGGTCACCAGCCGCACGGGCTACTGGCTGCTCGGCGTTTCCGCCGGCTTCGTTGTGCTCGCCCTTGTCGGCGTCGTCATGCAGGTCTTCGTCTTCCGCCGCCTGGAAGGCGACGACCTTCGCCAGACCCTGGTCAGCATCGGCATCTCCATCGTCGCCGCCGACCTGATGCTGGCGGTGTGGGCCGGCGGTACCTACCAGATATCAACGCCCGAATGGCTCGATGGCGCACTGACCTTGCCGGTGATCACGGCGGTGCGGTCGAACGGCGCTTCGGTCTTCCTCACCTATCCGCTCTACCGCGTCGTCGTGCTGGCGGCCGCGATCGTCATCGGCATCGGCCTGTGGCTGATGCTGAACAAGACGCGTGTCGGCATGATGATCCGCGCCGGGGTCGATGACCGCGCCATGCTGTCGGCTTCGGGCGTCAACGTGCATGCGGTGTTCGCCATCGTCTTTGCGGTTGGCGCCGGGCTTGCCGGCTTCGCCGGCGTCGTCGGCGGCTCCGCGCTCTCCGTCGCGCCGGGCGAGGACGTCCGATACCTGCTGGCGTCGCTGGTCGTGGTCATCGTCGGCGGCATGGGCTCGATCACCGGCGCCGCCATCGGCGCCTTGCTCATCGGGCTCGCCGAACAAATCGGCCTCGTCTACTTCCCTACCTATGGCATCGTGCTCACCTTCGTCATCATGGTGGTGACGCTGGCAGTCAGGCCACAAGGCATCATGGGGAAAGCCCGATGAGCCTGACGATCTCGGTAGGCGCGGTCCCTCGAAAGAACTGGCTGGAGAAGCTTGGCGCGGGCCACATCATCCTCGCGGTCGTGCTGGTGCTCTATCCGTTGGTGGCGTCGGATTTCTTCCTGACCCAGATCGGCGGCTATTCACTGATCTTCGGCATGCTGGGTCTGTCGCTGATGCTGCTCGCGGGCTATGGCGGCATGGTCAGCCTGGCGCAGATCACCGTTGCCGGCATCGCCGCCTACGCCATTGCCATCCTTGGCAACAACAATTCGAACATTTTGGGTTTCGGCTGGCCGTGGTGGCTGGCCGTGCCGTTCGCGGTTCTCGTGGCGGCACTGGCGTCGGCGCTGATCGGCTGGATCTCGGTGCGCACCGAAGGCATCTACACCATCATGATCACGCTGGCGATTGCCACCGCGACCTACTATTTCGCGCAGCAGAACTACGCCATCTTCAACGGCCATTCCGGCTATGCGGGCATTCGCGCGCCGGCGTTCTGGGGCGTCAACTGGCGCGATCCCCGGCCATTCTACTATCTCTGCCTTGGTCTGGCTGTGCTGTCCTACGCGGCCGTGCTCTACGGGTCGCGCTCCACCTTCGGCATGACCCTGCAGGCGATCCGCGACAACCCGCGCCGGATGCGCGCGCTGGGCTACCACGTCACCGCCCACAAGGTCTTCGCCTGGCTGCTGGCGGGCGTCATTGCAGGCTTGGCGGGGGTGCTGCTGGTCTGGTTCAATGGCCGCGTCTCGCCCGGCACCATCGGCGTCGATGCCGCCATCGACGTGCTGATCATCGCCGTCATCGGCGGCCTGCGCCATCCGATCGGGCCGTTTCTCGGCGCGGTCGTCGTCGTCCTGATGCAGACCTTCGCCATCGACATCGTCGGCGCCGAGCGTTTCAACACGCTGATCGGCATGGTGTTCCTGGTGATCGTCTTCGTCTCACCGGATGGAATCCTGGGGTTGTGGGGGAGGATCAAACCACGGCTTGCACAGGAGTCCCTGCGTTCCGGCCCCTAGCGGCCGAAACGGAATCAACTGCTGCGAAATGAAATCAACGGGAGGAAAATCATGAGGATGCATAGACGTACAGTGCTGGCCCTGGCTGTGTTCACCGGGCTGACCGCGCCGTCGATGGCGCTGGCCGCCGACGACACGATCAAGATCGGCCTTCTTGCCACTTTCGAGGGACCGTTCACGGTGCTCGGCGAGGACGGCGAGCGCGGCGCCATGACGGCGGTCGCCGAAATGAACGGCACGGTCGCCGGCAAGAAGATCGAGATCGTCAAGGGTTCGTCCGACGCCTCGCCCGACAGCGCGGTGCGCGCGGCGCGCAAGCTGGTCGAGCAGGATGGCGTCAAGGTGCTGGTCGGTCCGCTCTCTGGCGACGAAGGCATCGCGGTCAAGGACTATGCCAAGACGCAGCCGAACGTCACCTTCATCAACGGCACGTCGGCCGCGCAGGACACGACGCTGCGCGACCCGGCCCCGAACTTCTTCCGCTTCTCGACCGACGGCGCGCAGTGGATGGCGGGCCTCGGCACCTATGCCTTCAAGGACAAGGGCTACAAGAAGGTCGCCACCGTCGCCGAGGATTATTCCTTCCCCTACACGCAGGTGTTCGGCTTCATGGCCGAGTTTTGCAAGGCCGGCGGACATGTGCCGTCGAAGTCCTGGGTGCCGATCGGCAACAAGGATTTCTCCTCGGTCATCGCCGCCATTCCGGAAGGCGTGGATGCGATCTATGTCGCGCTTGGCGGCGCCGATGCCGTCAACTTCCTGACCCAGTACCAGCAAAGCGGCGGTACCGCGCCGCTGATCGGCGGCTCGATCACCGTCGACCAGACGGTGCTGACCTCGAAAGGCAAGCTGCGCGACGTGCTCAAGGGCACGCCCTCGGCTGGCCCCACCGCCGACACCAACGACGCTCCGGCATGGAAGACGTTTGTCGAGGCCTATAAGAAGCAGCCGGGCGCCTTTCCCTCGCCCTCGCTCTTCGCCCACGGCTACTATGTCGACATGAAGGCGACGCTGCTCGGCCTCGACAAGGTTGGGGGCGATGTCTCCGACGGCGGCGTGAAGCTGCGCGATGCGCTGTCGAAGCTCTCCTTCGACACGCCGACCGGCAAGGTGTCGCTGGACAAGAACCGCAACGCCATCGCCGACATCTTCCTGACCGAGGTCACCGAGGGGCCGGACGGCAATCTCATGAACAAGCTGGTCAAGGTCGTGCCGCAGGTCAACCAGACGCTCGGCATTCCCGAGGACGAGTTCATGAAGCTCGGCGCGGTCAACCGCGACAATCCGAGCTGCCCGTAACAACTGACCTGAAAGCGTAGCCGCCAGTGACCGAAAGCCTCGCGACCAACCGTCTTCAAAGCACCGGCGCCTATGCGCTGGAGCTCGATGGTGTTGCGCGGCATTTCGGGGCGCTGGTGGCGCTCTCCGGCATCAACATGAGGATCGCGGCCGGCGAGCGGCGCGCGGTCCTCGGCTCCAACGGCGCCGGCAAGACCACGCTGTTCAACGCCGTCACCGGCGACTTCCTGCCGACGGCCGGGCGCATCCGCTTCTTTGGCGAGGACATCACCGATCTGCCGCCGCATGAGCGCATCCGGCGCGGCCTGCGGCGCACCTACCAGATATCGCAATTGTTCAAGGGCCTGTCCGTCCTCGATTCCATCTTCCTCGCCTGTCGCGGCGTCTCGCGCCGGCGCTTCTCGCTGCTGCGCCCAAGGACCACCGACGTGAACATGGTGCAGGCGGAATCGATCCTGAACGCCGTGCATCTCGAAGCCTATCGCGACACGCTGGTGGCGACGCTGAGCCATGGCCAGCAGCGGCAGCTGGAGATCGCGCTGGCGCTCGCCGGCGCGCCGCGTTTCATCCTGTTCGACGAGCCTGCGGCCGGCCTGTCACCCACCGAGCGGCGCGACCTCGTTGCGATCCTCAACGGCCTGCCGAGGCATATCGGCTATGTCATCATCGAGCACGACCTCGACGTGGCCCTGCGGGTCTCGGAATATGTCTCGATGATGCACAATGGCCGCCTGTTCAAGGAAGGCACCCCGCGGGAGATCGAGGCGGATCCCGAGGTCCAGGAAATCTACCTTGGAGGCAAGCATGGCTGAGCGCCCCGCACCTTCAGGCAAGGCGGTCCTCAGAATAGAGGACCTCCAGGTCTATTACGGGGAAAGCCATGCGCTGCAGGGCGTGTCGCTGACACTGGAAAGCGGCGTGCTGTCGGTCGTCGGCCGCAACGGCATGGGCAAGACGACGCTGTGCAACACCATCACGGGGTTGAAGCGCGCGCAATCGGGATCGATCCGGGTCAACGGCCGCGAAATCTCATCGCTCGAGCCGCATGAAATACACCGCCTAGGCGTCGGCTATGTGCCGCAGGGCCGCCGCGTCTGGCCGAGCCTGACGGTCGACGAGCATCTGCGTCTGGCTGCCGGCAACCGGCGTGATGCAAGCTGGACGGTCGAGCGCATCTACCAGACCTTTCCGCGCCTCGCCGAGCGCCGGAGCAATGGCGGCTCGCAGCTGTCGGGCGGCGAGCAGCAGATGCTGGCGATTTCGCGCGCGCTGCTGAGCGATCCGAAACTGCTGGTGATGGACGAGCCGACGGAGGGGCTTGCCCCCATCATCGTCGAGCAGGTCGAGCGCATGCTGGTGACGCTGGCCGAGGAAGGCGAGATGGCGATCCTCGTCATCGAGCAGAACATCGGCGTCGCGACAGCCGTGTCCGATCGCGTCGCGATCATGGTCAACGGGCGCATCAACCGCATCATGGAAGCCTCGGCGCTTGCCGCCGACCGCGAACTGCAGCAGCGCCTGCTCGGTGTCGGCCGCCATTCCGACGAGCCCGCCGTGACCCCCGCGGCCGCTGCCCAGGCGCAAGAGCAACTGGCCGAGGTCTATCGCATCGATCGTGGGGCGTCCCAAGGCGGCGTCCCGCAAGACGGCATCTACCGTCCGGTAACGGAGCTGCCGAACCGCTGGAACGTGCCGGTCGCGGCCATGCGCCAGGCGGCGGTCGAAAAGACAACACCTCGGGACGACCTGAAAAAGGTCTTCGCCATTCCCTTTGCCGAGCGCATCGGCCGCACCGTGCTCGTCGCCGGCACCTTCGACACCAAGGGCAAGGAATTGCGCTTCGTCGCCGATCGGCTGAAGTCGCTGGGCATTCCGGTCCGCACGGTCGACCTGTCCACGTCAGGAAAGCCGTCCAGCGCCGACGTGCCAGCCATGCAGGTGGCCAGCATGCACGCGCGCGGCGCCTCCGCCGTCATGTCCGGCGATCGCGGCGGCTCGGTGGCGGCGATGGCCGAGGCCTTCGCGCGCTGGATCGAACGCGAGCCGCGCATCGGCGGCGTGATCTCGGCCGGCGGCTCCGGCGGGACGACGTTGGCGACGGCCGGCATGCGCGTCCTGCCCGTAGGCATCCCCAAGCTGATGGTCTCGACCGTGGCAGCCGGCGATGTCGCCCAATATGTCGGCGGCGCCGACATCATGATGTTCCATTCTGTCGCCGATGTTCAGGGCCTGAACTCGATCACCGAAGCCGTGCTCGGCAACGCCGCCCATGCGATGGCCGGCATGATCGCGCAATTGCCGACCGGCGAGGCCTGGGAGGCAAAGCGCAGGCTGGCGCGCCCGGCCGTCGGCATCACCATGTTCGGCGTCACCACGCCGGCGGTGCAGGCGGTCACGAAGCGGCTTGAAGCGGATTACGATTGCCTCGTTTTCCACGCCACCGGCATTGGCGGACGTGCGATGGAGAATCTTGCGGACTCGCGGCTGCTCTCCGCCTTCCTTGACCTCACCACCACCGAGGTGGCCGACATGATCGTTGGCGGCGTCTTCCCGGCGACCGACGACCGTTTCGGCGCGGCGATTCGTACGGGCCTGCCCTATGTCGGCTCGACCGGTGCGCTCGACATGGTCAACTTCGGCCCTCGCGAGACCGTGCCGGAAAAGTTCCGCGGCCGCAAATTCGTTGTCCACAATCCGAACGTCACGTTGATGCGCACCACCCGCGACGAGAACCGCGCCTTCGGCGAATGGATCGGTGGACGCCTCAATGCGATGAACGGCCCGGTCCGCTTTCTTTTGCCGGAAGGCGGTGTGTCCATGCTCGACGCGCCCGGCCAGCCGTTCCACGATCCGGAGGCCGACAACGCGCTGTTCGAGGCGATCGAGAAGACCGTGCGCCCGACATCGCAACGTGTCGTCCAGCGCGTCCGCGCGAACATCAACGACATGCCTTTCGTCGATGCGGTGATCAACGCGTTCCACGCCATCACGCCGAAGCTGCAGAGGCGCGCATGATGGCGTTGAGCGAACGGATTTATGAATTTGATGCCGGTCGCCTCTGGCTGACCGCATCCTGTCTGGGAGGGTAGAAAAATGGACGCGCAGATTTTTGGCGCTTTCCTGTTGTGGCTGATCATCGCCGCGGTCGTCGTTGTCATCGCGGTCTACATCCTGCGATGGCTCTACCGTCGCTCGACCAAGGAGACGGCGTTCGTGCGCACCGGCTTCATGGGCGAGAAGGTGGTGGTGAACGGCGGCGCCTTCGTCATCCCGGTGCTGCACGAGATCACGCCTGTCAACATGAACGTGCTGCGTATCGAGGTGCGCCGCGAGGATGGTCTGGCGCTGATCACCCGGAACCGCATGCGCGTCGATCTGATCGCCGAGTTCTTCGTGCGTGTCGGCGCAAGCCGCGAGCTGGTTGCCGCCGCCGCCCAGACGCTTGGCCGCCGTACGCTGCAGCCCGATAGCCTTCGCGAACTGCTGGAAGGCAAGTTCGCCGGCGCGCTTCGTACCGTTGCCGCCCAGATGACGCTGGAGGAAATGCACGAACTGCGCGGCGACTATGCCGCAAAGGTGCGCAGACTGGCCGAGGAATCGCTAGCCGCCAACGGGCTCGAACTGGAAAGCGTCGCCATCGTCGATCTCGACCAGACCAGCCTGGAGTACTTCGATCCGTCGAATGCCTTCGACGCCGAGGGCCTGACGCAGCTGACCGAATCCATCGAGACGCGCCGCCGCATGCGCAACGAGATCGAGCAGCGCACGCTGGTTGATATCCGCAACCAGAATCTCGATACCCAGCGCAAGGTGCTGGAGATCGACCGCGACAGCGAATATGCGCGCCTCGAACAGGAGCGCGAGGTCGAGATACGCCGCGCCGCCCAGCGCTCGGAACTCGCCATAGAACGTGCGTTGCGCGACCAGGAATCTGAGCAGGCACAGCTCTCGTCACGCGAAGCCGTCGAGAAATCGCGCCTCAACCAGGAGCGCAACATCACCGAGGAGCGCATCCGGAGCGAGGAAGATACACAGCGCCGCGAGATCGCGCGCCGCCGTTCGCTCGACGAAACCGAGATGAAGATGCGCGAACTGACCGAGCGCGAGCAGATCGCGCTCGAATTGTCGCTGGAAAAGGCCCGCATCGAGCGCGAGGGCGCGCAGAGCCAGCTTGAGATAGAACGCAGGAAATTGCTCGAGGTCGCCGAACTGGAACGCCAGATCGCACTGGCCGAAAAGGCGCTGGAGGTGACGAAGGCCGAGGCGGAAAAGCGCCGCGCCGAGATCGTCGAGAACCAGGCGACGGAGACCGCGCGGATCGCGCAGGATCGCGCCATCGATGAGGTCAGGATCGCGCGCGAGCGCCATCTCGAGGCACTGCAGATCGCCAAGCGCCAGGCCTTCGAGGAGGCCGAGATCTCGGCCGGCGAAGAGGTCGAACGCGCCCGCATCACCACCGAGCGCGGCATCGAGGAAGCGCGGCTGATCAAGGACCGCGACATCAGGCAGCTTGGCGTCGACCGCGACCAGAAGATCGAGATCGCCGAGATCCAGAAGGCCATCGACATCGCCAAGAAGACGCAGGAGCGTTCCTCGGCGATCGCGGCTTCGGAAGCCGTCCGCGCCAAGGCTGTGCAGGCCGAGGAACAGGCCTTCACGGTTCGCGAACGCGAGATCGCCGAACGCCGCAAGCTGACGGATCTGATTGGTGCTGCCCGTGAAGCCGAGCGCGAGGCGCTGCGCATCACATCCGCGGCGGACGCCGAGATGAAGGCGGCGAAAAGCCTCGCCGAAGCGCGGAAGATCGCGGCCGTTGCCTCGGCCGAGTCGGAGAAGATCCATGCCCTGGCCGCTGCCCAGCGCTACGAGGTCGACGCCGCCGGCCATCGCCAGCTCAACGAGGCCGAGAACCTGCTTTCCAACGAGGCGCGGGCAGGGCGCCTGCGTGGCAAGCTGCTCGACCACATGGAGGGCATCATCCGCGAAAGCGTCAAGCCGATGGAGAAGATCGAGGGCATCAAGATCCTGCATGTCGATGGCATCAATGGCGGCCAAGGCGGCAACCGCAACGTCACCGACGAGGTGATCGACTCGGCGCTGCGCTACCGGGTGCAGGCGCCGATGATCGACAATTTGATGAAGGAGATCGGCATCGAAGGCGGTTCGCTCGGCCGCATGACCGACGTGCTGCGCGACGCCAAGGATATTTCCAGCCTGACCCGCGACAAGAAGGGCAAGGGCAAGACCGCCAAGGACGACGATGACGACCGCGATCACTGACGGGAACGTCTGCGCTGCCCCTCACCTGCCTGCCGGCATCCTCTCCCCGTATAGGGACGGGGAGAGGGACGCTGTCGTTGATGGTTTCGCAAATCACCAGCGTTGCAAGTTTGGCGCCGAGGTTGCTTGCGGGTCCTTTCTCCTCGTCACTATACGGGGAGAAATGTCCGGCAGGACAATGAGGGGCGGCGCCGATGTCGACAGGGATGGCACACCCAGGCACGGCCTCCGTCGTTCCATCCTCGGCTTCCAAGCATGACCAGGGTCTATATCTCCTCCGTCATTCCCGCGCCCGCTGCCGAAGTGTGGAAGATCGTGCGCAATTTCAACGGCCTTCCCAATTGGACGCCGTTCGTGGCCGAGAGCCGGATCGAGCAGAACGCGCCGGCCGACCAGATCGGCTGCATCCGCAGTTTCACGCTGAAGGGCGGCGGCCGCATCCGTGAAAAACTGTTGGCGCTGTCCGACTATGACCTGTCCTGCAGCTACGCGATCCTTGAAAGCCCGATGGGCGTGGAGAATTATGTCTCCACGCTGTCGCTGACGCCGATCACCGACGGCAACGCGACATTCGCCGAATGGCGGGCCGAGTTCGATTGCGCCCCCGAACGCGAGGCCGCCCTCATGCAGCAGATCGGCACCGGCGTGTTCCAGGCGGCGTTCACCGCGCTCAAGCAACGTTTCAGGGGCTGATGGTCAAGGTTCGTCAGAGCACCATCATCGATGCACCGATCGACGCCGTCTGGGCTATCCTGCGCGATTTCAACAGCCATGAGCGCTGGCACCCGGCAATTGCGTTCAGCCAGATCGAGGGCGGCGATCCCGTCGATGCGGTCGGAGCGGTCCGCCATTTCCGGCTTGCCGATGGCGGTGAACTGCGCGAGCAACTGCTGGCGCTGTCGGACAAGGACCGGCGGCTGAGCTATTGCTTGCTCGAAGCGCCCTTGCCGCTGATGGGCTATGTCGCGTCGGTCAGGCTGAAGCCGGTGACCGACGGCGACGCCACATTCTGGGAATGGTCGTCGGAATTCCAGCCGCCCGCGCACCGTCGCGACGAACTGGTCAAGCTGGTCACAGAAGGAATCTATCAAGCGGGTTTCAAGGCTGTTCGCCGGTTGCTGAAGGGCAGGGCTACTGCGTCGCCCGTCGAGGCAAGGCCGCTAACGATTGTCGCGCCGACACCATCGGCAAGCACGCCGCGCGCGGTGTCACCGATCGCGCCCCACCACGCTGAACGGACCAAAGCGGTGCTCGTGGAGCGCCATGGCGGGCCGGAAGTGCTCCAATTCACGGACATCGTATTGCCTCCGCCGGCGCCCAACGAAGTGCGGATCCGCCATACTGTGATCGGGGTCAATTTCATCGACGTCTATTGCCGCACCGGCTACTTCGATCTCCTGCAGCCGCCGGGCGTACTCGGCATGGAAGCGGCCGGGGTCATCGAAGCCGCCGGACCCGAGGTTTTGGGCTTTTCGGTCGGTGACCGCATCGCTTATGCCTGTCCACCGGTCGGCGCCTATGCCGAGCGGCGCAACATGGCGCCCGAACTGCTGGTTCATCTCTTCGACGATGTTTCGGATGAAATTGCCGCCGCCGGCCTCCTCAAGGGCGTCACCGCCAGTTTCCTGCTTCATGATGTCCATGCGGTACGCCCCGGTTCCGTAGTGCTCATCCATGCCGCGGCCGGCGGCGTCGGTCAGTTGCTGGTGCAATGGGCGCGCCATCTCGGCGCGACGGTCATCGCCACCGTATCCAGCGACGATAAGGCGCGCATTGTCGAGAGGTTGGGCGCACACCACGTCATCGTCTATTCGCGCGACAATTTCGCCGAAGCGGTCATGCGGCTAACAGCCGGCAAAGGCGCCGATGTCGCCTATGACGCGGTGGGCAACGATACGTTTGGCGGCTCGCTGGCGGCACTCGGTGTCCGGGGCCACCTCGTCAGCTTCGGCCAGGCTTCCGGCCCCGTTGGCAACTGGGATATCGGCCGCTTCTCGTCGAAATCGATCACAATCTCCCGGCCGAACTACGCCCATTACACGAACACGCCGGAGAAGCTCTCGCCGCACGTCAACCGCTTTTTCGCGGCATTGCGGCAAGGCGTGGTCAGCATCGAACCGCCGACACGATATCCGCTTTCAAACGCTGCCGCCGCGCATCGCGATCTCGAAGCTCGGCGCACCACCGGAGCCTTGGTGCTGACGGTTTGAGGCGCGGCCTGGCTTTCGCGACCGGCGCTTGGACAGTCGGCCAGTTGGTGAACAGTGGAAAGCCGATCGCGCCGGCATGTGCGCCGGCGTCGGATAGGCTATTGTGGCCCATTCTTTCCATGCAGTCAGGATATCCAGATGGCAAATCCGCCGCGTCGTCCCACCAATCCGATGGCTGCCGCCGAGGCCGCCTTCAAGCCGGTCAAGAAGCCGGCGCCGGCGCCGGTTCGCGAGGCATCGGCAGCTCCGAATGTCAGGGAACTGGTTTCGATCCGGATCGACCGGTCGGTGCTGGACTATTTCCAGGAAGACGGGCCGGGCTGGCAGGATCGCATCAACGATGCATTGCGGCAGCTCGTTTCGGGAAAGCCCGCAGGGACCAGCGACGGCGATTGAGATACGGGCGCGCGGGGGCCGCGACCGCGATATCGGCGGACTGGCCTGGTTTTGTTGGCGGAAAACCTTGGAAATTGCCTTTGAATTCATCGACAAGGCAGAATGCTGCCGCTCGGCCGTTGATTGATTGGTCGGCTGCCGCTAACGATCATGTGATGTAAGCGAACGTGCAGAGGGAATTCGCTTGGACGCGATCGAAACAGCGATCCGCAACGCCCTGGAAAAGGGCAATGCCGACGACCGGGCGTTTCGCGAAAAGGTCTATCGCTCGGCCTTCGCCGCGCTTGACCGCGCGCTTCAGGCCAATCCGAACGTAACGGTGGAAGTCGCCATCAAGCGCCGCAAGGCGGTACAGGCCAAGATCGCCGAAATCGAATCCGAGTACATTCCGGCTGTTTCCGATGGGGAGCAAGCGCAGGGCAACGCGCCGGCGATCGAGCTTTCGGGCAACGGACAAGCCGCGCCGGTGCCATCGATCGCCGTCGGCCCGGCTGCCGATGCGCCGCATTCGCGCGTCGTGCCCGTCGTCCCCGACATCATGCCCGACGCCGTCGTGCCCGGCTCGCCCGCCGATATGTCAGCTTCGGCAGGACCCGCGGCCGAGGTGGCGCCTGACCGGGACGAGCGGCGGATAAGAGGACGTCGCTTGCCGCTGACCGCCATCTTCTTGGGCGTGACGCTGCTCGCCGCTGTCGGCATCGGCCTGTTCTTCGCCATGCAGACCGGCGTCTTCAAGACGGCGGCCCAGCTCGACACGGCTCCGCCCGAAGCGCCCCCGACCGTGAACGACGACGACTTCACGCCGCCGGCCGGCAGCGGCTCACCGCAAAAGCCGGGTACCGCTGACCAGTCGCGCGACTGGATCAACGTGTTTTCGCCGAGCGATGCATCGCATGTCAGCGCGCCGTCCGACGCCAAGGCCGACGTGATGAAGGACGATACGGGTTCGTTCCTGAGGATACGTTCGGGCACGTCCGGATCAGCCATAAGCTTCGACGTCGGGCAGGGCATATTGGAGAAGCTCGCCGGCAAGCACGCCGTGTTCGACATCATCGCTCGCTCCGAGGAAGGCAAGGAGACGCAGATTTCCGTCGACTGCAATTTTGGGGAACTCGGTGATTGTGGCCGCAAGCGCTATGCGATCGGCCAGCAGCGCAACGAATATCTGTTCGACGTGCCGTTTGCCGACAAGCATCCCGGCGCCGCCGGTACCATCGCCATCAATTCAGACTTCGACAAGCAGGGCAAGGCGGTCGACATCTACGAGATCCGCGTCTCGATCGCGCAGTAAGTTCCGCGCATATGCGGAGGTCGCAAGCTAGCGATCGAGCAGCGCCCGCAGCGTTTCGATGCGGTCGGCCTCGGCGCTCGGCTTGTCCCAGCGCAGCCGCGAAATGCGTGGAAAGCGCATGGCAACCCCGGATTTGTGCCGTGTCGAGCGGTTCAGGCCTTCAAATGCCACTTCCAGCACCAAGCCGTTCTTGCGGTCGGCCCGTACCGAGCGGACTGGCCCAAAGCGCTCGATCGTATTGTCACGGACATATTTGTCGATCTGCTTCAGCTCCTCGTCGGTGAAGCCGAAATAGGCCTTGCCGACCGGCACCAGTTCTTCGGAACCTTCCGGGCCGGACCAGACGCCGAACGTGTAGTCCGAGTAGAAGCTTGAGCGCTTGCCGTGGCCGCGCTGGGCATACATCAGCACCGCGTCGACGGTGTGCGGATCGCGCTTCCATTTGAACCAAGGCCCCTTGGGCCGGCCGGCGAGATAGGGCGAATCCCACCGCTTCAGCATGACGCCTTCGATGATCGGATGCGGCGGGGCCCGGCGCAGTTCCTCCAGCATGTGCCAGTCGTCGAAGGCAACGAAAGGCGACAGGTCGAAACGGCTCGGGTCCAGCGTTTTCACGAAGCTTTCGAGACGGTCGCGCCGCTCGCGGAAGGGCAGGGCACGCAGATCCTTGCCGTCGAGCTGCAACAGATCGTAGCAGCGCATGAAAGCCGGATATTGCTGCTGCATCTTAGGTGTCACGCTCTTGCGGTTCAGTCGCTGCTGCAGGTCCGAGAACGTGCCCGTCGCTTCACGGGGATCGCCAACCAGAAGTTCGCCGTCGAGCGTGGCGTGGAAAGTCATGGCCTCGGCGAGGTCGGGGAAAGCGCCAGAGACATCATCACCAGTGCGCGAATAGAGCCGCCGGATGCCGCCTTCCGAAACTGCCTGCACCCGGATGCCGTCCCACTTCCACTCCGCCGCATAGTCGGCGGGATCGAGCTTTTCGAGATCGCCGTCGCCGACAGGGTTGGACAGCATCACCGGACTGAACAGGGCGAGCGCGGTCCTCTCTGGCTTCTGCGCCTTGCCTTCCAGCCAGGCGAAAAGCTCGGTATAGGGTGGCGTCAGCCCGTGCCAGAGTTCCTCGATCTCGGCGACGTCGACCTGGCCGAAATCCGCCAGCGCCTGTTTCGCCAGCCGCGCCGAGACGCCGATGCGCAGACCGCCGGTGACCAGCTTTATGATGGCGAAGCGGGCCGAGATGCCGGCGCTGTCGAGCAGCCGGGCCAGAACCTTCGGCCCGTCGGAGCGGCTGGCCGCCTGCAGCTTGCCGACCACCTCGCCAAGTGTCGGCACGCGGTTGGGGATGGCCTCCGGCGCCTGGGGCCAGACCAGCGAGACCGTTTCGGCGAGGTCGCCGACATAATCGTAGGAATAGCCGAACAGCACCGGGTCCATTCGCTCGGCGACGAGGGACCTCAGCATGGCGGGCTTGACCGCGGCGATGTTGAGGTCGCCGGTGATCGCGGCCAGCGCCAGTCCGCGATCGGGATCCTCGACGGTGCGGAAATAGTCGGTCAGCAGCGTCAGCTTGCCGTTGCGAGACGGCGTCAGCACGAGGCGGTCGAGAAGCTCGGCGAAGCGGTTCATGAGGATATGGACCGCGATCGTGGGTCAAAGAGCGCCATCAATCGCCCTCGTCCTCATACCCCACCAGATGCAGCGGCCGCGCGGCGATGCCCTCGAGTTCGCACCAGCGCACCAGTGCTTCCTCGCGGCCATGCGTGACCCAGACTTCCTCCGCGCCCGTCTCCTTGATGGTCGCCGTCAGTTCATCCCAGTCGGAATGGTCGGATATGATCAGGGGAAGCTCGACGCCGCCTTGCTTGGCGCGTTGCCGGATACGCATCCAGCCCGATGCGAAGCACGAGATTGGATCGGGAAAGCGTCGCGCCCAGCGGTCGGCGAAGGCCGATGGCGGTCCGACGACGATGGCGCCGGCGAAGTCCCCCTTGCCGCCGGTCTCGATGGTTGCCGGCTCCAGTGTGCCAAGGTCTATGCCCTGGCTCCGGTAATAGTCGCTGAGCTTCGCCAAGGCGCCGTGGATGTAGATCGGCCTGTCGTAAGCGGCATCGCGCAACAGCCGCATCACGCGTTGTGCCTTGCCCAACGCATAGGCGCCGACAAGATGCGCGCGTTCGGGAAATTGCAGCGTTGATTTCAGAAGTCGTGCGATTTCCTCCGTGTCGGGCGGGTGGCGGAACACCGGCAGGCCGAAGGTCGCCTCGGTGATGAACACGTCGCAGGGAACCGGCTCGAACGGCAGGCATGTGGCGTCCTTCCGGCGCTTGTAGTCGCCAGACGCCACGATGCGCATCCCTTGGTGCTCAACCGCGATCTGTGCCGACCCCAGCACATGGCCGGCGGGATGGAAAGTGACGCTGACGTCGTTCAGCGCGATCGTCTCGCCCAGGGTGGCCGCCTGCCTCGCGCCGGCAAAATCCTCGCCGTAGCGCAGTGCCATGATGTCCAGGGTCTGCCGCGTCGCCAGTACGGACCGATGCCCGGAGCGGGCATGGTCGGAATGGCCGTGCGTGATCAGCGCGCGGTCAACCGGCCGCACCGGGTCGATGAAGAAATCGCCGGGCGGGCAATAGAGGCCCTCCGGCCGGGGATGAAGCAGGTCACTGGCGCGCATGTCTGCAACATAGGCATGAATTGCGTCACGGGAAGCCTGTTGTAAGTCACTGCTGACTCCAGCATACACACGGTCCCGGCTACTACTTCCGCCGGTGGGACCACTGCCATGAAGCCGCTTCAGGCCTCGTCCGGCGACTTGAACGCCGATCGCCGCGCCGATTATGCCGAAATGCTCCATGCATCCGGCGACCACGCGGCCGCGGCTGAACTGCTGCTTGGCGCCATGGAACTGGTGCCGCAATGGGCAATGGGCTGGTTTCGTCTCGGCGAGTTTCAAGAGGCCGGTGGAGCGCTCGATCTTGCGGCGCAGGCCTGGGCAATGTCTCTGAAACTCGATCCGACGGATCGCCAGGGCGCCGCGCTCAAGCTGCAACTGATCGGCAGGGAGCCGCTGGCAGGGTCGCCACCCAGCGCCTTTGTCGAAACGCTGTTCGATCATTATGCCGAAACCTTCGACGATGCCCTGGTCGAGAAGCTTGGCTACCGGGTGCCCGAATTTCTCGAGGCGGCCATTCGGGCTGCCAGGCCGGGCCGGTTCGGGCTGGTGCTCGATCTCGGCTGCGGTACCGGACTGATGGGTGAAAGGCTGCGGCCTATCGCCGAACGGCTCGAAGGGGTCGACATCTCCGCCAAAATGCTCGGAAAGGCGCGGGCAAGGAACATCTACGATGTCCTCGCTAAGGCCAACTTGCAGGATTTTGTCCATGTGGGCGACAAGGCGCACCTCGTCACCGCTGCCGACGTCTTTATCTACGTAGGCGCGCTCGACGGCGTGGTGAGGAACGTCGCGGCGATGCTCGCCGAAGAAGGATTGTTTGCGTTCTCGGTCGAGAAGCTCGGTGACGGGGAAGGGGATGGTGATTTCGCGCTCCGTCCTTCGCGCCGCTATGCGCATTCGCAAGCCTATGTACGCAGCGTACTGGCCGACAAAGGCTTCTCGATCCTATCACTGGAAACCAAGGTCATCCGTCAGGATCGTCGCCAGGCGGTCGATGGATTGGTGGTCGTCGCGGCCCGGTCATCCTCTCCCCCGAAGGCTGATGTGTGAACAGCTTTTTTCGATCCGCATCGAACGACCATTGCAGCGGTGGTGAAAAAGCCCGATTCTTGAACTTCGACTGACATCCACGAACACGCGATATGGAGCGCCCCATGCGTTGGAACATGATGGTCTTGGCATCCTGCCTGGTGGCAACGGGTTGCATGGAGAATTCGCTGGCGGAGAGGCAGGATGCGAATATCCAGTCCTCGCTTCAATACGATACGGTCCCTTGCGATCAGCTGCTGGCTCAACGCAACGGCCTGGCGCAGCAATATCACCTGTCACCGCAGACCGCGAAGCCGACCTTCACCAACCCTGCGATGGGCTTTGGCCCGTTCATGATGGACACACGTTCGAAGCCCCAACGCGACGCTGAGGCGGCCAGCGGCAAGATCGACGCCATGAACCGTTCGATCACCCGACGTGAATGCGGCAAGCCCGCCGACAAGCAGAAAAAGTTCACTTTGCCCGGCTAAGTCGCGAAACCGTCATCCTCAACGAGTTATCGGAGCCACCAAGTCCACTCGCCTTGGGTCACATCGCATGAATCTCTCGGACCTCGGTGACCGCATATGCATCCTGGGGCCATCGAACAGCGGCAAGTCGACCCTTGCCGACGCGATCGCGCGCAAGCGCGATCTGAAGGTTGTTCATCTCGATCAACTCCATCATCTTCCCAATACAGATTGGGAAGCGCGTCCAACGGACGAATTCATCGCTTTGCATGATGCTGCGATCGCCAACCCGCGTTGGGTCATGGATGGAAACTACTCGGTTTGCATGCCGCAACGCTTTCGGCGGGCGACCGGACTGATCCTCCTGGACATCTCCACGGCGGCAAGCCTGTTGCGTTATTTTCGACGAACGCTGTTCGAGAATGAGAGACGCGGCGGTCTGGAGGGCGGTCGCGACAGCATCAAATGGGATATGATCCATCATATCGCCGCGATCCAGCCGCGAAACCGCGAGCGATACCGGGCGATGTTCCGGCAGCTCGATCTGCCAAAGCTGCAGCTATCTTCCGCGCCGGCAATCAAGAGATGCTTCGCGGCATGGGACCTGGCCAGATGAGAGCTGCGCCTCCGGGTCAATATCCCGCGTCGCGATCCACCAGGTTTTGCAAGGTCTCGCCCCGTTCGAAGGCGTCCATCTGGCGCAGCATGGTCGGTACCAGATGAGCGGGGTCGGAGGTCGCCGCCGCGTGTGGCGTGACGAACACCTTCGGGTGGCCCCATATCGGGCTGGTCTTGGGCAACGGCTCGACCTCGAACACATCGAGGCTCGCCTCCTTCAACGTGCCGTCATCCAGTGCCCGCACGATGTCGGCGTCCTTCTGCAGGCGGCCGCGCCCGGCATTGATCAGCACCGAACCGCCGAGGCCGTTGCGTTTCCTGAGTTCCTTCAGCAGTCCGTAGTTGATCAGGCCTTGCGTATCGGGCGTCAGGGGCAGCAGCACGACCAGAATGTCGGTGGCGTTGAGAAACGGCTTCAATCCGGCCTCGCCCGCAAAGGTCGAAACACCGGCCATCGGCCTGTCACCGCGCGCCCAGCCATTGACCTTGAAGCCGAGCGACAGCAGCGCTGAAGCCGCCGCGCGCCCAAGCGTGCCGAAGCCCATGATGCCCACCGAAATGTCGCCGGCGGGCGGCTGGGTCGGGTCGTGCCATGCCTTCTTCTTCTGCTGTGAACGATAGAGCAGGCCCTGGCGGTGATGATCGAGCACCCGCCACACGACATATTCGGTCATGTATTGGGTCAGATTGTCGGCGACGACCTTGACGATCGGCACATTCGGCAGGCCTGGATCGGCGAAGATATGGTCCACGCCGGCGCCGATCGAGAAGATGGCGCGCAGGTTGGGCAGCGACGACAGCAGGTTCGGCCGCTGCTTCCATACCACCGCATAGGTGATCGATGGGTCCTTGGCGCCGTCCGGTTCCACCACCACATCGCGCTCGGCCGACAGCAATTCGTGCCAGCGTTGCGGGTGAAAGCCTGTCACGGCAAGCAGGATACGGCCTTTTTCCATTGCGGTCTTCTGTTCCGTTAGATGCAAATCACTGGCTGACGATGCCGACCGGGGCGGTCTCGATCTTGAAGGCGGCGGAGATCAGCGCCCGAGTATAGTCGGTCTGCGGCCGTTCGAAAATTTGTTCGGATGGGCCAGCTTCCACCACCAATCCATTGCGCATGACGATGACCTCGTTGGCAAGCGCCCGGATGACCTTCAGATCGTGGCTGATGAACAGATAGGCGAGGTCGTGCTTTGCCTGCAGGTTGCGCAGGAGATCGACCACCTGCGCCTGCACGCTCATGTCGAGCGCGGAGGTCGGCTCGTCCAGCATGACGAAGCGTGGATTGAGCACCATGGCGCGCGCTATGGCGACACGCTGGCGCTGGCCGCCGGAGAATTCGTGCGGGTAGCGATTGCGCGTCTCCGGATCGAGCCCGACCTCCTTCAGCACGGCGACGACCTTGTCGTCGCGCTGATCGGGGGACAGCTTCGGCTCGTGGATCTTCAGCCCTTCCTCGATGATCTCGGCGATCGACATGCGCGGGCTGAGCGAGCCGAACGGGTCCTGGAAGACGATCTGCAGTTCGCGCCGCAGCGGCCGCATGGCGTTGAAGGAGAGCTGGTTGATGTCGCGCCCGTTGAACTGGATCACGCCGGTCGAGGAGATCATCCTGGCCAGCGCCAGGCCGAGCGTCGTCTTGCCGGAACCGGATTCGCCGACCACGCCGAGCGTCTGGCCGGCCCGCACGGTGATGTCGATGCCGTCCACCGCCTTCACATTGTCCACGGTGCGCCGGAAGAACCCCTTCTTGATCGGAAACCAGACCTTTATGTCATGGCCCGTCATCACCGGCTTGGCGGCATTGTTGGCGGCGGGCGGCTTGCCCTTCGGTTCGGCGGCCAGCAGGTGGCGCGTGTAGGGATGCCGCGGATTGGCGAAGATTTCCTTCGTCGGCCCGGTCTCGACGATCTTGCCCTTGGTCATCACGCAGACACGGTCGGCGATCTTGCGCACGATGCCGAGATCATGGGTGATGAACAGCATCGACATGTTCTTGCGGGTCTTCAGTCCGGCGAGCAGCTCCAGGATCTGCGCCTGCACGGTGACGTCGAGCGCCGTCGTCGGCTCGTCCGCGATCAGGAGTTCCGGTTCGTTGGCCAGCGCCATGGCGATCATGACGCGCTGTCGCTGACCGCCGGAGAGCTGGTGCGGATAGGCGTCGAGGCGTTTTTCCGGCTCGCGGATACCCACTTCCTTGAGCAAGGCCAGCGTGCGTGCCTTGGCCGGGCGGTCGGCCATGCCTTGGTGCAGCTTCAGGATTTCGATAATCTGGTGCTCGATCGTGTGCAGCGGATTGAGCGAGGTCATCGGCTCTTGGAAGATCATGGTGATCTTGTTGCCGCGCACTTGCCGCAACTGTTTCTCGTTCATGGCCAAGAGGTCGGCGCCCTGGAACAGGATCTGTCCAGACGGGTGGCTGGCGGTCGGATAGGGCAGCAGTTTCAGCACCGACAGCGCCGAGACCGACTTGCCGGATCCGGATTCTCCGACAAGTGCCACCGTCTCGCCCTTGGCGATGTCGAAGGAGACATGGTCGACGGCCATCGACTGCTTGCCGCCTTGCGAGAAGGCGACGCTGAGATCGCGAACGGAGAGGAGGGAGTTTTCGCTCATCTGAATGTCTTGCGCGGATCGAACGCATCGCGGGTCGCCTCACCGACGAAGACCAGCAGCGACAGCATCAGCGAAATGACGACGAAGCCGGAAATGCCGAGCCACGGCGCGTTGAGGTTGCGCTGCGCCTGCTTCAGCAATTCACCAAGCGAGGCCGAGCCCGGCGGCAGGCCGAAGCCGAGATAGTCGAGCGACGTCAGCGTCGAGATCGAGCCCGAGAGCAGGAAGGGCAGGAAGGTCAGCGCCGCCACCATGGCGTTGGGCAGAAGATGCCGGAACATGATGGTGCGGTTGGAGACGCCGAGCGCCCGTGCCGCGTTGACATATTCGAAGTTGCGGGCGCGCAGGAATTCGGCGCGCACGACGCCGACCAGCGCCACCCAGGAGAACAGCAGCATCAGCCCGAGCAGGATGAAGAAGCCGGGCGGCAGGATGGCGGCCACGATCAGCAGCAAATAGAGGACTGGAATGGCCGACCAGATCTCGATGAATCGCTGGAATAGAAGGTCGGTCCAGCCGCCGAAATAACCTTGCGTGGCGCCGGCCGCCACGCCGATCAGCGCCGAGCCCGTGGTCAGGATCAGGCCGAACAGCACCGAGACCCTGAAGCCGTAGATAACGCGCGCCAGCACGTCGCGGGCCTGGTCGTCGGTGCCCAGCCAGTTCCAGTTGCCGACGATGCAATTGGGGTCGGCAGCGCCCTGCGGATACTGCTTGCAGCGTGTCGCGGCATCGTAGCGCCATGAAGGCTTGGCCGGCGCGGCCTCGGGAATGGCGTTGTTGACGGTCTGGTAGGAGTAACGGACAGGCGGCCAGAGCGTCCAGCCATGGGCGTTGATCTCCTCCTGGATGACCGGATCGCGATAGTCGGTGACGGCGTAGAAGCCGCCGAATTTCTCCTCGGGATAGGCGACCAGCACCGGGAACAGGATCTCGCCCTTGTAGGAGGCGATGAGCGGCTTGTCGTTGGCGATGAACTCGGCGAACAGCGACAGCACGAACAGGATCAGGAATATCCACAGCGACCAGTAACCACGCCGGTTGGCCTTGAAGTTCTGCCAGCGGCGCTGGTTGAGCGGTGAGAACCGGGGCCGGGCTGTCCGGCCAGGCGTCGTCTCGGCGGCGATCTCGACCCCGGACATCAGACGTCTCTCCGCTCGAAATCGATGCGCGGATCGACCCATGTATACATCAGGTCCGACAGTAGCCCGACAAACAGTCCGAGCAGTGAGAAGATGTAGAGGTTGGCGAACACCACCGGATAATCACGCTCGACCACCGACTTGAACCCTAGCAGGCCGAGGCCGTCGAGCGAAAAGATGTTCTCGATCAGCAGAGAGCCGGTGAAGAAGGCCGAGATGAAGGCGCCAGGAAAGCCGGCGATGACGATCAGCATGGCGTTGCGGAAGACATGGCCGTAGAGCACCTGCCGTTCCGACAGCCCCTTGGCGCGCGCGGTGACGACATATTGCTTGCGGATTTCCTCGAGGAAGGAGTTCTTGGTCAGAAGCGTCGTGGTGGCGAAGGCCGACAGCACCAGCGCCGTGAGCGGCAAGGTCATGTGCCAGAAATAGTCGACGATCTTGGCCGGCCAGGACAATTGATCCCAATTGTCGGAGACGATCCCGCGCAATGGGAACCAGTCCCAGAACGAGCCGCCGGCAAACAGGATCATCAGCAGGATGGCGAACAGGAAGCCGGGAATGGCGTAGCCCACGATGACGACGCCGCTGGTCCAGACATCGAACGCCGAACCATCCTTCACCGCCTTGCGGATGCCGAGCGGGATCGAAATCAGATAGGACAGCAGCGTGATCCACAGCCCGATCGAAATCGAAACGGGCATCTTCTCGAGGATCAGGTCGAGCACCGAGATATCGCGAAAGTAGCTGTTGCCGAAATCGAAACGCGAATAGTTCCACAGCATCATGCCGAAGCGTTCGAGCGGCGGCTTGTCGAAGCCGAACTGTTTCTCGAGCTTCTTGATGAATTCCGGGTCGAGTCCCTGTGCGCCCCGGTATTTCGAACCGACGTCGCCGGCAACGTCGAAGTTGCTGCCGCCCGTATCGCCACCGCCGCCGCCAAGGCGGTCGCTGCCGCCCTGGTTCGTCAGCTTGGCGATGACCTGCTCGACCGGGCCGCCTGGCGCGAACTGGATGACGGCGAAGGATATAGCCATGATGCCGAACAGTGTCGGGATCATCAGCAGGATGCGGCGCAGTATATAGGCGCCCATCAGCTCGTCGGTCCTGCGTGCGCGAGAATGTCAGGCTTTGCCAATTTTTGCCGCCTTGCCCTTGTCGAACCACCACAGCGTCTCGACCGGAAAGCCGAAATCGGGCTTCTGTTCAGGAAAACCGAACATGTCCCAATAGGCGCTTCGGTGATTCGCTAGGAACCAACTTGGAATCCAATCGAGCCGCGCGCGCAAGACCCGGTCGAGCGCCCGCATCGCAACGGTCAGGCTTTCGCGATCCTTGGCGGCGCCGACAGCATCGACCAGCGAATCGACCGCCGGATCTGACGTGCCCGGCAGGTTGCGCGAATAGGAGGCATTGGCCGTGCTCGAATGGAAAATGATTTCGAGATCGTCGAGGGTCGGCGTCGCACTGAAGTTGAAGGCAGCCGAGATCAGGTCGAAATCGAACGTCGCCTGCCGCAGCTGATATTGTGCCGAATCCACCAAGCGGATCGTGGCGTCGATGCCGACGGCCTTCATATTGGCGATCCAGGGCGAATAGATCTGAACGAAGATGTCGTCGTCGACCAGGAATTCGGCCGACAGCTTCTCGCCCTTGCCGTTGACGACGAAGTCCCCGGACCGTTTCCAGCCAGCCGCGGCGAGAAGTTTTGCTGCCTGGCCGAGCAGCTTGCGGTCGCGGCCGGACCCATCGGATGCGGGCTGGGTCACGGCCTCGCCGAAGACCTCTGCTGGAACCTTGCTGCGCAATGGCTCCAGCAGCGCCAGTTCCGCCGGCGAGGGCGGTCCTTCGGCGCGAAAATCCGATTTCTCGAAGCACGATTGCGAACGCTCGTACGATCCGTAGAAGAAGTTACGGCGTGTCCACTCGAAATCGAAGCAGAGCGCGATCGCTTGCCGCACCCTTGCGTCGCGAAAGTGCTCACGACGCTGGTTGACGGCGGTTGCCTGCATCGTGGGGAATTTTTCGCTCGGAAACTCGTTCTTGACCACCTTGCCGGAGGTGAAGGCCGGAAAATCATAACCGGTGGCCCAGACGCGTGAGACGGATTCCTCGCGATAGAGGATCTCGCCTTTCTTGAAGGCTTCGAAGCCGGCCGTTCGGTTCTGATAGAACTCGATACGGATGATTTCGAAATTGTTCTGGCCGCGATTGACCGGAAGGTCGCGGCCCCAATAGTCCGCGACGCGCTCATATTCGATCCATGTTCCCGCCGACAGTCGTCCGACCTTGTAAGCGCCAGACCCCAGTGGCGCATTCAATTGCGAGGAGTCGAAAGGGTTCGCCGTATAGAAAGTCTTCGACAGAATAGGAAACTGGACGACATTAAGTACAGTACGGGCGGACTGCCCGCCGGAAAAGGTGAGCCGCAGCGTGTGCGCATCGACCGCCACGACATCGGTCAGAAACTTCAGTGCCTGCGTGATTTTCGGATGGCCCTTGTCCTTGTAGAGCTTGTAGGTGAAGGCGGCATCCTCGGCCGTCAGCGGGGTGCCATCATGGAAGCGCGCCTCCGGCCTCAGCGAAAACTCGTAACTGTTGCGGTCGGCCGAAAGGATCACACCGTCGGCAAGCTGGCCGTACACGGCGTCGGGTTCGTCCTGCGCCCGCGCCATCAGCGTGTCGAAACACATCTCCATGCGCGGCGGCGCATCGCCCTTCGATGTGAAGGAATTCAGCGTGTTGAACGTTTCCGTATTCTGATTGTAGTCCCAGTTCGGTGGCGAGAAGTTGAAGACACCGCCGCTCGGCGCATCGACGTTGACATAGTCGAAATGGGCGAAGTCCTGCTTGTATTTGAGATCGCCGAAGGCGGACAGTCCGTGCAGCTTCACGCCGGTCGCGACGTCCGCGAAGGCCCGGCCCGGCAGAAGCGCGGCTGCGGCCGCCGCCGCGCTCAAGGTCAGGAAGTCGCGGCGGGCCAGAACCGCCATCAATTGACGCCCTTGTACTTGGCTGCCAGTGCTTTTTCCTTGTCCGGGTCGATCCACCAGGAATCGAGGTCGACGCCGAGATAGCTTGGCTGCTTGTCGGGGAAGCTGAACTTGTTCCAATAGGCCAGCCAGACCGCCGATCGGTAATATTGCGGCACGACGTAGAAATTCCACAACAGCACCCGGTCAAGTGCGTGGGTGGTGGCTACGAGGTCCTCGCGATCGGTGGCGAAGATGATGCGGTCGACCAGCGCATCGACGATCGGGTTCTTTATGCCCATCAGATTGCGCGAGCCTGGCGTATCAGCGGCTTTTGAGCTCCAGAAGTCGCGCTGCTCGTTGCCGGGCGATTCCGACTGGCCGAACAGCCCCGTGACCACATCGAAATCGAAATTGGTGACGCGGTTGACATACTGGGTCTGGTCGATGATGCGTAAGGTGGCGTCGACCCCGATCTTGCGCAGGTTGGCGATGTAGGGGCTGGCGATCACCTGGTCGGTGTCGTTCCAGCCAAGGATCTCGAACTTGAACGGCTCGCCGGTCTTGGCGCTGACCATCTTGCCGCCCTTGATCACCCATCCAGCTTGGGCAAAGAGGTCGACCGCCTGTTTCAGGTATTTCCGCTCGGCCTGTGGTGAATCGTAGACCGGCAGCTTGAACTCCTGCGTGAACAGTTCCGGCGGCAGCTTGTCGCGATACTGTTGCAGGATTTCCAGTTCCTTGCCCTGCGGCAATCCGCTGGAGGCCAGTTCCGTGCCTTGGAAATAGCTGGATGTACGGGTGTTGTAGCCGAAGAACAGCGTTCGGTTCATAGTCTCGAAGTCGAACGGATAGGTCAGCGCCTCGCGCACCAGACGGTCCTGGAACAATGGCCGCCTCTGGTTGAGGACGAAACCCTGCATCGGCTGTGGCGACTGTGTCTGGAAATCCTTCTTGATCACATCCCCGGCCTTGACCGCCGGGAAGTCATAAGCCGTTGCCCATTTGCGCGAACTGTATTCCCGGTTGACGTCTTCGAGCCCCCCCTTGGTGAAGGCGAGCCACGCGGCATTGTCGTCGAGGATGTAAGTGTAGCGCCGTGTATCGAAATTCTCGCGGCCCACCTTCACAGGCAGCTTCGCGCCCCAATAATCGGGGACACGCTGCCAGACGATTTCCGAGCCTGGCTTGAAGCTGGCGATCTTGTAGGCGGCCGAACCCAGCGGAGGCTCCAGGGTCGATTTAGTGACGTCGCGCTTTTTGCCATTGGCATCGGTGCCTTCCCACCAATGTTTGGGCAGCACGGCGAGGTCGCCGAGTATCTTCGGCAGTTCCCGGTTGCCCTTCTGGCTGAAATGGAACTCCACCTCACGGTCGGACACGGCCACCGCATCGGTGACATTCTCGAAATAGCGGCTGTACAACGGGCTGTTGGCCTTCAGCACCTGGAACGACCAGATCACGTCATCTACGGTGATCGGCTGACCATCATGCCATTTCGCGCGCGGATCAAGCCGGTAAGTGGCCGACGAGTAGTCAGGCGGGTATTTGTAGGCGTCGGCGATCAGCGGGTGGCTGGTGCTGCCTTCGTCGGTCGCCTGCTCCATCAGCGTATCGTAGAGAAGGCCCCCGCCGAAGCCGGAAAAGCCGGCGGCAGGCGAACCCTGGACGATATACGGGTTGAAGCTGTCATAAGTGCCAAGCAGCACCGAATTTAACGTGCCGCCCTTGGGCGCATCCGGATTGACGTAATCGTAGTGCTGGAAGTTGTCACCATATTTGGACTCGCCGATCAGCGAGGAGGTGGTGCGCCATTCGTCCGAAAAGGCCGTCTGCAGATTTGCAGCGAGAGCTGCGGCGACGAGCACCGATCTGAGAAGCGTCCGGCCAGCCGTCATGCGTTTTCCTCTTTGCGATGCCCTGTCAGCGGACAATCTAGATGATTTGACGCCCATGAAAACCGGCGTGACCCGGCTTTGTCGCCGCACTTGGAATTTTCCCAATAAAAAAGCCGGGCTGAACCCGGCTTTTTCAAGGATATGTCCATTACAATCTGGTTATTGGGCCGCCGGAGCTGGTGCGGCAGGGGCCGCCGGCGCTGCTGGGGCCGGCGCCGCCGGAGCGGCACCCGCCGCGGGCGTGGCCGGCGCTGCTGCGTCCGCCGGCTTGGCGGGAGCGCTTGCGTCGGCCGCTGTGCCGGGTGTCGGCAGCGGCTTCGGATTGTCCGAAAGCGTGCGCAGATAGGCGATGACGTTGGCGCGATCCTCATCCTTCGGCAGGCCGGCGAAGCCCATGGCCGTGCCCTTCACGAATTTCTTCGGCGAGGTGATGAAGTGGTTGATGTTGTCGTAGGTCCACTTTTCGGCGCCGCCTTTGGAGAATTCCTTCATGCCGGCCGAATAGGCGAAGCCTTCGTGCTCGGCCACGGGACGGTCGACGAGGTCCCACAGGTCGGGGCCAACCTTGTTCGGGCCGCCCTTCTCGCCGGAATGGCAAGCCTGGCACTTCTTGAAGACGGCAGCGCCCGCTTCGACATTGGCGGTAGCCAGGAGATCGGCGATCGGCTTGGCCTCGGCGGCCGGTGCGGCCGCGCCGGCTTCCGCGGGCTCGGCGACCTCGATCGCGAAGCCCGGCTTTTCCGGGGCGGGAGAGGCAAACAGCGCGTCGGACACCAGGCCAACCGAGAAGACGACGAAACAAGTTCCGAGCAGTCCGCCGATCAGCTTGTTGATTTCGAAAGAGTCCATACGCCCCAGGCTCCCTTTTCCGGCGGACTGATCCGTCCACTCCGTCCGTCGGTATCGTGACCCACCCTGCCGGGGCGGTCAAATCGGGCGGAAACTAGGTCTTTTGCTCCGGCGTTGCAACACCTATAAGGGCGCTTCCAGTGAGACCTTTTGCCACTTTTCCCCTCCTCTTTTCAAACGCCTGCTGTCCTCATGTCCACGCTCATCCTGATCCCGGCCCGCATGGCCTCAACCCGCCTTCCGGGCAAGCCGCTGGCCGACATCAGCGGAGCCCCGATGATCGTTCATGTTGCCCGCCGCGCAGCCGAGGCCGATCTGGGCCGAGTCGTGGTCGCGACCGACACGCAAAGCGTGGCTGAAGCGGTTCGCGCGCACGGCTTCGAAGCGGTCATGACGCGCATGGATCACGAATCGGGTTCCGACCGTATCTTCGAGGCGCTGACCGCGCTCGACCCCGGCGGCAAGGTGGAAACCATCGTCAATGTTCAGGGCGATCTTCCGACAATCGATCCCAGTGACATCAGCGCCGCGCTCAAGCCTTTCGAGGACGCGGCGGTGGATATCGCCACGCTCTGCGTCGAGATTGTCCGCGATGCGGAAAAGACCAATCCCAATGTCGTCAAGCTGGTCGGTTCGCCACTGTCGCCGGCACGGCTCAGGGCTCTGTACTTCACCCGTGCCACCGCACCGTGGGGTGAGGGACCGCTCTACCATCATATCGGCCTCTATGCGTATCGCCGTTCGGCGCTTGAGCGTTTCGTGGCGCTGAAACCGTCGCCGCTGGAACGCCGCGAGAAGCTGGAGCAACTGCGGGCGTTGGAGGCCGGCATGCGCATCGACGCCGAGATCGTCCATTCCGTGCCGCTCGGGGTCGACACGCCGGAAGACCTGGAACGCGCCAGGACGATCCTCGCGGCCTAAGAAAACCATCCTTCAATCCGAGATCTGGCCATGCCTGAAAAAACCAACAGAATATCCTTCCAGGGCGAGCCGGGCGCCAATTCCGACACCGCCAGCCGCAATGTCTATCCCTCGATGGAGCCGTTGCCGTGCCCCACCTTCGAGGATGCGTTCAACGCGGTCGAGACCGGCAAGGCCGATCTTGCCATGATCCCGATCGAGAACACCATCGCCGGGCGTGTCGCCGACATCCACCATCTGTTGCCGGAATCGAAACTTCACATCGTCGGCGAGTATTTCCTGCCGATTCATTTCCAGCTGATGGTGCTGCCGGGCGTCAAACGCGACGAGATCAAGACCGTCCACAGCCATATCCATGCGCTCGGCCAATGCCGGAAATACATTCGCAAGAACGGCTGGAAGGCGGTCGTCGCGGGCGACACCGCAGGGGCGGCCAAAATGGTCTCCGAGGTCAAGGACCGCACCATGGCAGCCCTGTCGCCGGCGCTGGCCGCGACGCTCTACGGGCTCGATATCCTCGAGGAGAATGTCGAGGATACCGATTCCAACGTCACGCGCTTCGTCGTGCTGACCAAGAACAAGCACTGGGCCGAACGTCCGTCGCCCGACGTCAAGATGATGACGACCTTCATCTTCCGTGTCCGCAACGTGCCGGCCGCGCTGTACAAGGCGATGGGCGGCTTCGCCACCAACGGCATCAACATGACCAAGCTGGAGAGCTATCAACTGGGTGCCTTCACGGCGACGCTGTTCTACGCCGACATCGAAGGCCATCCCGATGACCCTCTGGTAAAGCTGGCGCTGGAGGAGCTTCGGTTCTTCTCACGCGAAGTGCGGATCCTCGGCGTCTATCCGGCGAGCGAATCGCGAGAACAGTGGAAGGTGGCTGATTAGACAACCGAGCCCAGCGGCACGTAGTCGATTTCGAGAAATTGCGCGACCTCCGGGATCCAGCGGTCGCGCACGAAAGCGACATGGTCCGGGTGCTCATTGTATCTCGTATAGGCGGCATGGTCGGCGAACTCCATCGAGAAGCCGAAGTGATAGTCGTTCTTGGGGCTGATCTGCCGCAGTTGCTCGAAATGCGTGACGCCCTTTATCGCTGTGAGGATTCGCTTGGCATCGGTGAGGAAACGCCTTTCCTCGAGCGAATGCGTTGGGTGCTTCAGCGTGAAGACGACGGTGTGACGGATCATTTGCCTGCTCCTGCAATGCCCTGATTATTCGCTGTCGACCCAGGCGCGGATGAGATGATGCGCAATGGCGCCTTTCGGCGGCGTGACCAGATTGCCGGGATGTTCCCTGGCCAGCATCAGACGAACCTCGTCGCGAAGAAACCAGCGGCAGTCCTCCAGTTCGTTGAGGTCGGCCTGGATGTCGTCATTGAGCGGCTCGCCGAAGCAGCCGATCATCAGCGAATAGGGAAACGGCCAGGGTTGGCTGGCATGGTAGACGACGCGTCCAAGCCGGATGCCGGCTTCCTCCAGAGTCTCGCGGCGCACGGCCGCCTCGATGGTCTCGCCCGGTTCTATGAAGCCGGCAAGTGCCGAATACATGCCCGGTCCGAAATGCCGGCCCCGGCCGAGCAGGCACTTCTCGCGGGTCGCGGTCAGCATGATCGCCACCGGATCGGTGCGCGGAAAATGCTCGGTGCCGCAATTCGGGCAGTGGCGCTTGTAGCCGCCGGCCCGCATCCGCGATTGCGTACCGCATTTGCTGCAGAAGCGATGGCTGGCATGCCAGGCCAGAAGTGCGGCCCCTTGCGCCATCGCGCCGGCCGCTGCCTCGTCGATCAGGCCCTGCATGTAGACAGAGCGGTAATCGATGGCCTTGATCGTTTCCGGAAGGTGCTCGGGATCGACGCCTGCCGGGACGGCCAGAACCGGTCCGCTTTCTGAAAAGCCGAGCAGGACGCCCTGGTCCAGGGACAATTCAAGAGCCTGGCTCTCGCTGGCGCTGAACCAGGGATCGAAGCGGCCATCGACAAGCTTCAGGTAGAGCCGGCCACCGTGCGCCAGCAACAGCCGTGCCGAAGGGTCGGCCAGCGCCTTCTCGACGGAATCGTCAGCCCGGTTCTCGGACTGGCGGTCGATCGTGTTGCCGGCGAAGCCGACGAACTGGCTCGGCTCGCGCAAAGGCGCGTCAAAAAGGCGGAAGCTCATGGGGACTCGTGGTGCGGCTTTCAGGATGGACACTGGACAGGCTTATAACGCCGCCTTGATGGTTTCGGCAAACCGTCGGATGTCGGAGCCCTGATAGGGCTCGCGCATGCCGTGTCCCCAGACCGGGCCAGGCCAGCCGGCATCGCCTTCCGAACGCGCGATGACATGGACATGCAGCTGGCGCACGATATTGCCGAGTGCTCCGGTATTGATCTTGGTGCAACCGGTCACCTTTTTCAGCGCCTGCGCCACCATATTGGTCTCGAAAGTCAGCATCGCCTGGTCAAGCGGCGTCATGTCGTGGATTTCTTCGGCGCCGGGCCGCTGCGGCACCAGCAGCAACCAGGGCCAGCGCCGGTCGTTCATCACCCGCAATTCGCACAGGCCGAGCCACATCAACTGCTCACTGTCCGCCTCCAGACGGGCATCCAGCGTGAATCCGGCCTTCAGGCCAGGCAGCATTGGCGTTTCCTCGATTTTATTGTTCCTCAAACTCATGAACGCTAGAGCGGCAGCAAGGGGGCTGCAAGCGAATCATTGGTTCCTCACGCTTTGGTGCGCCGATTCTTGACCGCACTTGCATTTCATCGCCGAATTGCCGATATGGGGGCCGGGAGGTTGGTGGTGGACGATCCACTCGCCAACCGGGTCAGGTCCGGAAGGAAGCAGCCCTAACGAGCCCGGAACGGGTCATTGTTCCAGCCTCCCACCTCTTCGCCTTTCTCTCGCGACATTGACGGCGCCGAGCCGTGCGAGCGAAACTATGCGCGGGAATCGGCCGCCTCCAGTCGCGGCACTTGGAGCTTTACGGGCGAATGAGCGAAGCCGGAAATCCTGGGACCGAAAAGGCCGTGGCCTATCGCGTTCTGGCGCGCAAATATCGTCCCTCGAACTTCTCCGAACTGATCGGCCAGGAGCCGATGGTCCGCACGCTCACCAATGCCTTTGCCACCGGGCGCATCGCGCAGGCCTGGATGCTGACCGGCGTTCGCGGCGTGGGCAAGACGACGACGGCGCGCATCCTGGCGCGGGCACTCAACTACAAGACGTCGACCATGGACCAGCCATCCGTCGATCTTGCGGTCCTGGGCGAGCACTGCCAGGCGATCATGGAAGGCCGCCATGTCGATGTCATCGAGATGGACGCCGCCTCGCACACCGGCATCGACGACATCAGGGACATCATCGAGCGCGTGCGTTACGCGCCGGTCTCGGCACGCTACAAGGTCTACATCATCGATGAGGTGCACATGCTGTCGACGCAGGCTTTCAACGGCCTGCTGAAGACGCTTGAAGAGCCGCCGCCGCACGTCAAGTTCATCTTCGCCACCACCGAAATCCGCAAGGTGCCGATTACCGTGCTGTCGCGCTGCCAGCGCTTTGACCTCAGGCGCATCGATGCCAGCGCGCTGGTCGCGCATCTCGGCTCGATTTCGGCCAAGGAAGGCATTTCGGTCGATGATGACGCGCTGGCCATGGTCGCCCGCGCGGCGGAAGGCTCGGCGCGCGATTCGCTCTCCATTCTTGACCAGGCGATCGCCCATGGCGGCGGCACCGTCACCGCCGAGGCGGTGCGGGCCATGCTTGGGCTCGCTGATCGCGCCCGCATCGTCGACCTGTTCGAGCATGTGATGAAGGGCGACGTGGCGGCGGCACTCGGGGAATTCCGCGCGCAATACGACACCGGCGCCGATCCGGCGGCGGTGCTGACAGATCTCGCCGAGTTCAACCATCTGGTCACGCGCCTGCGCTTCGTGCCCGCGGCCATCGACGACGCTTCGCTGTCCGAGGACGAACGGCAACGCGGCGCGGATTTCGCCAGGGCCCTGTCGGTCAGGGTGTTGTCCCGGACATGGCAGATGTTGTTGAAGGGCATTCCGGAGGTGCAGTCCTCCAACCGGCCGGTCAGCGCCGCCGAGATGGTGTTGATCAGGCTGGCGCATGCCGCCGACCTGCCGACCTTGGACGAGGCACTGAAATCCCTGGAGGGCGGATATTCCGCGCCGGGCGCAACACCACGTTCGAACGGCGCGCCGGCAGGCCCCGGCAATGGCGGCGGCGCCAGCGCGGTGGCACAGGCGCGCATGCCCACCGGTTCGGGAGGCGGCGCCCAGGCCATGCGGCTGGTCGAGACCGTGCCTGCTCCTGCCGCCTTCGTTGCCCCGCGAGAGCCGGTGCAGGAGACGCCGCAAGTGTCGGTGAAGTCGCTGGCCGATATCGTTGCGCTGGCCGATGCGCAGCGCGACATCGCCTTCAAGATCCTGGTCAAGCGCTGCATGCGCCTCGTGCGCATCGAACCGGGTCGCATCGACGTCAATCTGACCGATGACGCGCCAAAGATGCTGCTCAACGACCTGACGACCAAGCTGCGCGCCTGGACCGGCCGCAACTGGCTGGTGTCGCTGTCGAAGGAGGAGGGCGGCCAGACACTGGCCCAGATCGAATCGGCAAAGCGCGAGACCGCTTTCCTCGATGCCAAGAGCGACCCGACCGTGGCTGCCATCCTGGCCCGCTTTCCCGGCGCCAAGATCATCGACGTGCGCATTCCCGACGCCCCGGAAGTGGACAGCGACCAAGCCGATCCGCCGGTAGAGCCGGCAGCGGACGACGACGAAATTTAAACTGTATCAATCGCAAAGGAACACGCGATGAAAGATCTTCTGGGCCTGATGGGCAAGGCGAAGGAAATGCAGGCCAAGTTCCAGGCCATGCAGGACGAGATCGCCACCTTGGAAGCCACCGGTCAGGCCGGCGGCGGCCTGGTGGTGGTGACGCTCACCGGAAAATTCGAGATGAAGTCGCTGAAGATTGATCCCTCCCTGTTCAAGGAGGACGAGGTCGAGATTCTGGAGGACCTCTTGCTTGCCGCCCACAATGACGCCAAGGTCAAGGTCGAGCAGATCATGCAGGAAAAGACCAAGGCGCTGACGGCGGGATTGCCGATACCGCCTGGAATGAAACTGCCTTTCTAGCCATGGCGCCACGCCCGTGATCGAAGAACCGTCGGACAGGCTGATCGAGCAGCGGATCCGCAACAGGATCTACGAGATCCTTGAAATCCTGGCGGAATGCGATGGGGGCGTGGATCTCGTCGGCATTAATGGCTATTTCAATCTCTTCGAGGATTTCGTCCACCGCCCATCGATCGAATCCGGCAAGTCGGTTCTTTCGAAGGATGAGCGCGAGATCGTGATGGAAATCGCTCATTTCCTGGAAGCGGCCTGCCTGGCAATGCCGGACTTCACCAAGGTGGAGTTCATAGCCAGTGGCTGGCCGGAGCAGATCGCACCCAAAGCACGCGATGCGCGGACCCTGTTTCTGATTCGCGGCCTCTTTTCGGAGGAGTTCGAAGAGGCCGAGCCCGGGCAGTCCATCGCCGCGCGGGCCGCGCGATAGCCGGGTTTCTGCCATCGAACTGTGCCAATTTGAGCACTCCTGCAAGTTAATAACGCTTTAGCCATCTTTTTGCCCGAAAGTGTCTCATTCTTGCCGCAGCCTGGGGGCGGGCATCGAAATGAGGGTTGCTTGTTGATAGCCATGCGATGGAAGACGCCGCTGTTGCTCGGTGTCGTCACCTCCCCGCTGTTTTTGGCCGGTTGCAGTCAGACCACGTCGCACGGCATGTCCGTCGCAAGCCTGACCAGCGCGATTACGCCGAGCTTCCTGAGCTCGCGGCCCTACAGCCACACACCCAAGGACAAGGAGTGCCTGGAGCGCGCCATGTTCTTCGAGTCCAACCGCTCGAGCCGGGACGGCATGATCGCCGTCGGCACGGTGGTCATGAACCGGCTGCGGTCCGGTCAACATGGCAGCACCATCTGCGAGGTGGTCGGCGAGCCCGGCCAGTTCGCGCCCGGCGTCATGACCAGGCCGATGAATTCGCGCGCCTTGCCGGACGTTGAAGAAGCCGCCGACGCCGTGCTGAGGGGCGAGCGGCAAACCAAGCTGAAGAACACGATGTATTTCCACACCGCTGGCCTTCGCTTCCCCTACAAGAACATGCACTACACCATGGTTGCCGGCGGCAATGCCTTCTACGAGAAGCGCGGTCGCAACTGGCAGCCGCTGCCGGACGAGCCGCAGGTTGCGGTCGCCTACGCGGCGCCCCCGGTGTCGAAGCCCGTTGCGCCCGCGGTGCTGGTTGCCTCCGCCGCTCCGGCGCCCGTGGCCAAGCCGGCTGCCGCCAGAACCACCACCGTCGAGCCTGTCTACACGACCGCTTCGATCCAGCCGCGGGTGAAACCGGCCAAGGAGACCATGGTGGCGATGCAGGAGCCCATGCAGGAGCCTGACGCCGCCCGTTTTGGTGGTGACGTGCAGCCACGAACGATACCTTTCCAGACTGCTTCGCAACAGGCGACGATGGCCTTCGAGGCGACGCCGGAAAATACCGATGCGATCGGAGCCATGATCGCCAGCCAGAGCCGCCCGCTTCAAGACTAGGCCGCCGGCGGCGTCACGGATGCCCGGCACCGGTGACCGCTTCGCGGGCGTTGCAGGGGAGGGACTGTCAGCACGGTCCCGCCCCGCATGTTCCAAAGCGCGCGGAAAAATCCTAGACCGGTGCCATGTCGAAGCGAATCGCCGGTCCCGAGATCGAACGCCTGATCCAACTCCTGGCCAAGGTGCCGGGGCTTGGCCCCCGTTCGGCCAGGCGCGCGGCCCTTCATCTGATCAAGAAGAAGGAGCAACTGCTGTCGCCGCTCGCCGCCGCCATGGGCGAGGCAGCCGACAAGGTTCGCATCTGCTCGACCTGCGGCAACGTCGACACCTCGGACCCTTGCATGATCTGCACCGATCCGCGCCGTGATGCGGGCACGCTCATCGTCGTCGAGGATGTTTCCGACCTTTGGGCGCTCGAACGCGCGGCGGCCATGAATGTCAGATATCACGTGCTGGGGGGAACGCTGTCGCCACTCGACGGCATCGGCCCCGAACAGCTCAACATCCGTTCCTTGGTCGACCGCGTCGCTGGAGGCGAGGTGAAGGAGATCATCCTCGCCGTCAACGCGACAGTCGAGGGGCAGACCACCGCGCATTACCTCACCGACCAGTTGTCCGGCTTCGACATCAAGGTGACGCGGCTGGCGCATGGCGTGCCGGTGGGCGGTGAGCTCGACTATCTCGACGAGGGCACCCTGGCCGCGGCATTGCGCTCGCGGACAGCATTTTGACGCGATTGCCGGCCACGAGATGCGAATGAACCCAGCGTCCCTCAAATCGATCCTTGCGGTTGTCCTTTTTACCGTTGCGGCGGCGATGATTGCCGCGCCCGCTTCCGCCGGGAAGATCGACGACCAGTTCAGCGCCTGGCTGCAAAACGACCTGTGGCCCGAAGCCAAGGCGAAGGGCATTTCGAAGCAGACGTTCGACGCGGCCTTCAACGGCATCAAGCCGAACCTCAAATTGCCGGACCTGGTCTTGCCGGGCGAGAAAGCGACAACGCCGCAAAAGCAGCATCAGGCCGAGTTCGGTTCGCCGGGCGCCTACTTCGCCGAAAAGACCATCGGCGCCGTCGTCGCCGGCGGCCGGACCCGCGCGGCCGCCAATGCCGGAATTCTGACGGCGATCGAGAAGCGGTTCGGCGTCCCAGGTGAGATCCTGCTGGCGATCTGGGGCCGCGAGACCGGTTTCGGGGCGGCCAGGATGCCTTACGACGCGTTCGAGGTGCTGGGCACCAAGGCGTTCATGTCGACCAAGAAAGAGTTCTATCGCACCGAGCTTTTGGCCGCGCTGGACATCGTCCAGCGTGGGCTGGCGCCTGTCGGCGCGATGAAATCGTCCTGGGCCGGCGCGCTCGGCCAGCCGCAGTTCATGCCGACATCGTTCCTGAAACACGCGGTAGCCTACAATGGCGGCGGCCAGGCCGACATCTGGAATTCCGTGCCCGACACGCTGGCCTCCATCGCCAACTATCTCGACCACTATGGCTGGGTAAAGGGGCGCGGCTGGGGTTTTGAGGTGACGGTGCCGTCGGCGGTCTCCTGCTCGCTCGAAGGTCCAGACCAGGGCAAGAAGATTGCACAATGGGCGGCTATGGGCATCAAGCGCGTCGACGGCAAGCCGTTTCCGGCAAGCGAGCTGAAGGCCGAGGGCTTTCTGTTGATGCCGGCCGGCCGCAGCGGCCCGGCCTTCGTCGTCACGCCCAATTTCTACGTCATCAAGGAATACAACAACAGCGATCTCTACGGACTGTTCATCGCCCACGCCGCCGACCGCATCGCGCATGGCGATAGCAATTTTTCGGGAAAATGGGGCGCCGTCGGCGGTCTCTACCGGTCCGATGTCGCCGCACTGCAGCGGTCGCTCGAAGCCAAGGGATACGATGTCGGCAGCGCCGATGGCTTGCCAGGCTTCAAGACGCGCCGCTCGATCGGTATATGGCAGGCCAAGAACGGCCGAGCCGCCACTTGCTTTCCTGACGCCGACCTGGTCACGGCACTTAAATAACGCCGGCATTAGAGCCTGTTCCATCCCGATGGTATCGGGATGGGGCTCTATCTGTTTGTTTGAGCATGATCTTTTCCGAAAACCGGATTCCACTTTTCGGGATCATGCTCTAGCAGATTTTTCCCGATCGGCCGCTCCGATTGGCTTGCTTTTGCATCGACTCATCGCCGCCTGTTCTGGTTGAGTATGCCGTGCTGCAAATGCTCGTTGCCGGCTCGGAAGCCGCCGGTTATGGTGTTGACCAGCTGGACAAAAAACGCGACGTTAAAGATCAGAGGGCCGTCACGAAGCCCCATAAGAATTGTGCAGCCCTGAGCCGGGAACTCAGGTCAATAACCAACAAAACAGGGAACAATCACCATGATGATGGAAAAGTTTGCTCTACGCTCTCGTACGTTGCTGGCGGGCGCGGCGATGTCCGCGCTGCTCATTGGCGTCGCGCCTGCCTTCGCCGTTACGCCGGCCGACACGCTGGTCGAGGGCTTTGCCATCGACGACATCATCTCCATGGATCCGGGGGAGGCCTTCGAACTGTCTACCGCCGAGGTCACCGGCAACACCTATGACCTGCTGGTCCGTCTCGACCTCAGCGACACGTCCAAGGTCAAGGCCGATCTCGCCGACAGTTGGAGCGTCTCCGATGATGGCCTGACCTATACGTTCAAGCTGAAGCCCGGCCTGAAGTTCGCCTCGGGCAACCCGATCACGGCCGCCGATGTCGCCTATTCGTTCGAGCGGGTCGTCAAGCTGGACAAGAGCCCGGCCTTCATCATCGAACAGTTCGGCATCAGCGGCGACAACGTCGCCGACAAGGCCAAGGCCGTCGACGATACCACCTTCCAGTTCACCGTCGACAAGGCCTATGCGCCGAGCTTCGTCTTGAACTGCCTGTCGGCGACGGTTGCCTCGGTCGTCGACAGCAAGCTGGTCAAGGAGCATGTCGTCAAGGCGGCGCCTACCGCCGACTACAAGTATGACAACGACTTTGGCAACGCGTGGCTGAAGACCGGCTATGCCGGCTCGGGCGCCTACAAGCTGCGCGAATGGCGCGCCAACGAAGCCGTCGTCATGGAGCGCAACGACAATTACCATGGCGACAAGGCCAAGCTCGCCCGTGTCATCTACCGCAACATGAAGGAAAGCTCGGCCCAGCGCTTGGCACTCGAAGCCGGTGACATCGACGTTGCCCGCAACCTCGAGCCGAACGATCTCGACGCCATCGCCAAGAATGACAAGCTCACGACCACCAGCGCGCCGAAGGGCACGGTCTACTATATCAGCCTCAACCAGAAGAACCCTACTCTCGCCAAGCCGGAGGTTCGCCAGGCTTTCAAGTACCTGGTCGATTACGATGCGCTGAGCACGACCATCCTCAAGGGCATAGGCGAAATCCATCAGCCCTTCCTGCCCAAGGGCGACCTCGGCGCCATTGACGACAACCCCTTCAAGCTCGACGTTGCCAAGGCCAAGGAACTGCTGGCCAAGGCCGGCTTGGCCGACGGCTTTAGCGTAACCATGGATGTACGCACCGGCCAGCCGACCACCGGCATGGCGGAATCGATCCAGCAGACTCTGGGCCAGGCCGGCATCAAGCTGGAGATCATTCCGGGCGACGGCAAGCAGACGCTGACCAAGTACCGCGCCCGCAACCACGACATCTATATCGGCAATTGGGGCCAGGACTATTTCGATCCGAACTCCAACGCCCAGACCTTTGCCTCCAACCCCGACAATTCGGATGCCGGCAAGTCCCACACGCTCGCCTGGCGCAATTCCTGGGACATCCCGGATCTGACCAAGGAAACGGAAGCGGCTCTGCTGGAGAAGGATTCGGGCAAGCGCGCCGACATCTACAAGGATCTGCAGCAGAAAATCCTCGACACCAGCCCCTTCGTCATCATCCATCAGCAACTGGAAGTCGCCGGGCTGCGCAAGAACCTCAAGGGCTTCGCGCTCGGCCCGAGCTTCGACAGCAACTTCGTCGGCCCGGTCTCGAAAGAGTAACGCCAGCGGACGCGCGGCATGAGCGCGATTGAAAGCGAGGGCGGGCGCGGCAGCGCCCGCGCCGTCGCCATTGCGTCGGCGATCGGCCGTTTCCTGGTCATCGCGGTAACGACCTATCTTGGTCTGCTCGCGGTGACCTTCTTTATCGGGCGTGTCATTCCGATCGACCCGGTGCTGGCGGTGCTCGGCGACCGGGCGCCTGTCAGTGTCGTCGAGCGCACGCGCCGCGAAATGGGCCTCGACCTGCCTCTGGTCGAGCAGTTCTACATCTATGTGAAAAATGCGCTGAACGGTGATTTCGGCACCTCGGTGCTGACCACCAATCCAGTCATGACCGACATCCGCCGCGCCTTCCCCGCGACCATCGAACTGGCGACGCTGGGAACGCTGATCGGGGCGCTGTTTGGTGTGCCGCTTGGCGTGCTGGCGGCGGTGAAGCGCGGCAGCCTCATCGACCAGATCGTGCGCGTCATTGGCCTGGTCGGCTATTCAGTGCCGATCTTCTGGCTCGGCCTGCTTGGGCTCGTCCTGTTCTACGCCAAGCTGCAATGGGTGGCGTTTCCCGGCCGCCTCGACGTCGTATACGAATACACGTTCACACCGATCACAGGTCTCTACCTTCTCGATTCCGCGATGCAGGGGCAGTGGGACGTCTTTTATGACGCCTTCCGGCACATCATTCTGCCGGCCTCTCTGCTCGGCTATTTCTCGCTGGCCTATATCAGCCGCATGACGCGCTCGTTCATGCTCAACGAGTTGGCACAGGAATATATCGTTGCCGCGCGCGCCAAGGGCCTGTCGGAAACCCGCATCATCTGGGGCCACGCACTGCGCAACGCGGCGGTGCCGATGGTGACGGTGATCGCGCTCTCATACGCCGGGCTGCTCGAAGGCTCGGTGCTGACCGAGGTGGTGTTCTCCTGGCCCGGGATCGGCCTCTACATCACCAATTCGCTGCAGAATGCCGACATGAACGCGGTGCTCGGCGGCACCATCGTCATCGGCTCGGTCTTCATTGGCATCAACCTCCTGTCGGACCTGCTCTACCGCGTGCTCGATCCGAGGACCAAGGTCCGATGAGCGCCGAGATCGTCCAATCCCGCCGCGACTGGCTGCTCAGCGAGCGCCCGGCGTCACGCATGCAGGCTAGGCTCGGGCGGGCCTATGTCGCGTGGCGGCGCTTTTCCGCCAACCGGTTGGCCTTTGTCGGCCTGCTGATCATCATCGCCCTACTGGTCATCGCCGCCCTTGCCGGCGTTCTGGCGCCCTATTCGCCGACATTCGGCGATCTCAAGAATTCACGTTTGCTGGCGCCCAGCGCCGAGCACTGGTTCGGCACCGACGACCTCGGCCGCGATATCCTCTCGCGCATCCTCTACGGCTCGCGCTGGACGCTGTACGTTGTCATTCTGGTGGCCATCATCGCCGCGCCCATCGGGCTTCTGGTCGGCACCGTCGCCGGCTACGCGGGCGGCTGGACCGATGCCATCCTGATGCGCATCACCGACATTTTCCTCGCCTTTCCCAAGCTGATCCTGGCGCTGGCCTTCGTCGCGGCCCTTGGCCCGGGCATCGAGAATGCGGTGCTGGCCATAGCCATCACCTCATGGCCGCCTTACGCCCGCATCGCGCGGGCCGAAACGCTGACGGTGCGCAATTCCGATTACATCAAGGCGGTGCAACTGATGGGCGCCTCGCCGTTCCGCATCGTGCTGCGCCATATCATGCCTCTGTGCATCTCCTCGCTCATCGTCAGGGTGACGCTGGATATGGCCGGCATCATCCTGACCGCGGCCGGTCTTGGGTTTCTTGGGCTCGGTGCCCAGCCGCCGCTCCCCGAATGGGGCACGATGATCGCTTCCGGCCGCCGCTTCGTGCTTGACCAGTGGTGGGTGGCCGGCGCGCCCGGTTTCGCCATCCTCATCGTCAGCCTCGGCTTCAACCTGCTCGGCGACGGCCTGCGCGACGCGCTCGATCCCCGGAGTGGTGACCAATGAGCACGGAAACGAAGACGCTTCTCGATGTCGACGATCTGCGTGTCACCTTCCCGACCCGCACCGGAATGATCGAAGCGGTGCGCGGCGTTTCCTTCACGCTCGGCCGCGAACGGCTTGGAATTGTCGGCGAATCCGGCTCCGGCAAGTCGCAGACCGGCCGTGCCATCATGGGTCTGACTCCGCTGCAGGCCAGGATATCGGCCAACAAATTGGCCTTCAATGGCATCGATCTGCTCGGCATCTCACCGCGCGAACGCCGGGCGCTGCGTGGCAACCACATCGCCATGATCCTGCAGGATCCGAAATATTCGCTCGACCCGGTGATGAGCATCGGCCGCCAGATCGTCGAGACGCTGCGCACGCATGAGAAGGTCGGAAAGGCGGAGGCGCGCGACAGGGCGCTGGCCATGCTGGAAGCCGTGCAGATCCGCGATCCGGCCCGCGTCTTCGACCTGCATCCGCATGAGGTCTCCGGCGGCATGGGGCAACGCGCCATGATCGCCATGATGCTGATCGCCGGTCCGGAGATGATGATCGCCGACGAACCGACCTCGGCGCTCGACGTCACCGTGCAGCTCGACGTGCTTGGCATCCTCGACAAGCTGGTCAGCGAGCGGGGCATGGGGCTGATCTTCATCTCGCACGACCTGCGCCTGGTCTCGTCCTTTTGCGACCGCGTCATCGTCATGTATGCCGGCAAGGTGGTCGAGCAGCTCAAGGCTTCCGAACTCGGCCGCGCCCAGCATCCCTACACGCGCGGCCTGCTCAACTGCATGCCCAGGATCGACGACGACCGTCATCCGCTTCCGGTGCTCGACCGCAAGCCGGAGTGGGCGGCATGAGCGCTGCGCTTGTCGTCAATCAGCTTGAAGTCCTGTTCGATCGCTTTCGCGCGCTGAAAGGCGTCAGCCTCGAGGTCCAGTCGGGAGAGTCCTTTGGACTGGTCGGCGAATCCGGTTCCGGCAAGTCGACGCTGCTGCGGGCCATTGCCGGCCTGGCACCCGTCGCTTCGGGCAGCATCACTGTCAATGGCAAGAAACTCGGCGCGCACCGCGACAAGGCGTTTTATCGCGAAGTCCAGATGGTCTTCCAGGATCCGTACGGATCGCTGCATCCGCGCCAGACGGTTGACCGCCTGCTGCAGGAGCCGCTCGCCATCCATGGTTTTGCCGATGGCGAAAAGCGCATCCAGCGGGCGCTGGACGAGGTGGGCCTCGGAAACGGCTTTCGCTTCCGCTACTCGCATCAACTATCGGGCGGCCAGCGCCAGCGCGTGGCGATCGCGCGCGCCCTTATCCTCGAGCCGTCGATCCTGCTGCTCGACGAGCCGACCTCGGCGCTCGACGCCTCCGTGCAGGCGGAAGTGCTCAACCTGCTGGAGGAAATCCGTCGTCGCCGCAAGCTGACCTTCCTCATGGTCAGCCACGACCTCGCCATCATCACCCATATGTGCGAGAGGCTGATGGTGATGCAGAACGGCGAAGCGGTCGAGAATCTCAGCGCGAACGATCTTGTCGAACGCCGCGTGACGAAGGACTACACGCGCAATCTGCTGAGGGCCAGCGAGGGGTTTGTGCGAGCGTAGGCGAATTTTCTGCGCCACGTTCCGTCGCGCTCCCCTCTGGCCTGCCGGCCATCTCCCCCACGGGTGGGGAGATCGCCAGCCCCGGCGCCCCGCTCTTCATTGACGCATTGGTGATTGGCGAAAGCCGCGATGACAGCCAATCTCCCCCCGAGTGAGGGAGATGCCCGGCAAGACAGAGGGGGCGCGAAGGAACGCAACGTTCGGTTTAGGCTTTGCCGCCCTCAGCGATGGCTTCACCTGCCGGTTCAGCACTATCCTGCCCCTCTTTCGGCTCCTTGATCCGGAACCACGTCACATACAGCGCTGGCAGGAACAAGAGCGTGATCGCCGTGCCGGCGATGATGCCGCCCATCATGGCATAGGCCATCGGCCCCCAGAACACTTCGCGCGCGATCGGGATCAGCGCGAGGCTGGCGGCCGCCGCCGTGAGCGCGATCGGTCGCATGCGGTGTTCCGTCGCTTCGATGACGGCTGCCCAGCGGTCCTTGCCCTCTCGCACGAGATCCTCGATCTGCACGATCAGGATGACCGAATTTCGGATCAGGATGCCGATCAGCGCCAGCACGCCGAGGATGGCGACGAAGCCAAGCGGTGCGCCACTTGGCACCAGTGCCGCCACCACGCCGATCAGCCCGAGCGGCGCCACCGCCACCACCAGGAAAAGGCGTTGGAAGCTCTGCAACTGGATCATCAGGATCGTCGCCATGACGAACAGCATCAACGGCACCACGGCGGCGATCGGTCCCTGGCTCTTGCCGCTTTCCTCGACCGATCCGGCGGTCTCGACGGAATAGCCCGGCGGCAGCTTGGCGATGAAGGCCTCGACCGATGGCTTCAACTCGTTGACGACGGTGGCTGGAAGCACGTCGCCGACCAGGCCGGCCCGTACGGTGATCGTCGGAATGCGGTCGCGCCGCCACACCGTCGGCTGCTCGAGGTCGTAGCGGAAGTTGGCGACCGCCGCGAGCGGGATCGCCTCGCCGGTGCTGGTTGGCAGCTGCATGTTCTGCAACGTCTCGATCGAGCCGCGTTCGGCCTCGCGCGAGCGCGCGACGACATTGATCAGGTAGGTAGCGTCGCGCACCTGGGTGATGGTGGCGCCGCCGACCGTGCTGTTCAGCGCGCTGGCGATGTCGGAGGAGGTGATGCCAAGCTGGCGCGCCTTGTCCTGCAGCACGTCGACCCTCAGCACGCGTTGCGGCTCGTTCCAGTCGAAGGTCGGCGCGGCGAGCTTGGGATTGACCGAAATGGTAGCGGCGAACTGCTGCGCCAGCTCGCGCACCTTCTGGATGTCGGGCCCGCCGACGCGGTACTGCACGGGACGGCCGACCGGCGGTCCGAGTTCGAGCGGCTTCACAAAGGCGTCGGTGCCGACGAACTCCTCGCGCAGCAGCTTTTCCAGCGCAGGTTTCACCCGGTTGCGGGCCTCGATGCTCTTGGTGACGATGACGGTCTGGCCGAAATAGGGGTTGGCCGGCTGCACATCGTACGCCAGCACGAAGCGCACGGCGCCCTGGCCGATATAGGACGAGAAATGGTCGATGTCGGGATTGCCGACCAGCGCGCGCTGCTCGAACCGCTCCATCTGGTCGCGTGTGTCGGCGATCGACGCGTTCTGCGGCAGGTTCCAGTCCACGATCAGCTCGGGCCGGTCCGAGGGTGGGAAGAACTGCTGCTGCACCAGGCCGAAGCCGGCGATCGAGCCGGCAAACAACAGCACCGTGACGATGATGGTCAGCCAGTGATGGCGCACCGACCCGACAAGCACGCGCCGGAACAGGGCGGTGAAGCGGCCTGGCTTGTCGTGATGCTTCGTCTTCATCGTCGCCGGCAGGATGGTGACGCCAAGCAGCGGCGCGAACAGCACCGCCACGATCCACGACACCAGCAGCGAAACGGCGATGACGACGAAGAGGGTGAAGGTGTATTCGCCGGCGGCGCTCGAGTTCAGCCCGATCGGTATGAAGCCGGCGACCGTCACCAGCGTGCCGGTCAGCATCGGGAAGGCGGTCGATGTGTAGACATAGGTCGCCGCCTTGCGCAGCGTGTCGCCGACCTCCAGTCGCGCCACCATCATCTCGACCGCGATCATCGCGTCGTCGACCAGAAGCCCCAGCGCGATGATCAGCGCTCCCAGCGATATGCGCTGCAACGATATGCCAAGATATTCCATGACGGTGAAGGTGATGGCCAGCACCAGGGGTATCGACAGCGCCACGACGAAGCCGGCGCGCATGCCGAGACTGATGAAGGACACCGCGAGCACGATCGCCACGGCCTCGAACAGCGCGCGCGTGAAGCCCGAGACCGCCTCCTCGACGATGACCGGCTGGTCGGCGACCAGATGCACACCGACGCCGATCGGCAGGTCGGCCAGCACCTTGTCCATTTCCTGGTGCAGCGCCTCGCCGAACTTGAGCAGATTGGCGTTGGGCTTCATGCCGATCGCCAGCCCGATCGCGTCCTGGCCGTTGAAACGAAACAGCGCCGCCGGCGGGTCGACATAGCCGCGCGTGATCGTCGCCACATCGCTCAGCCTGAAGAAACGGTCGTTGACGCGCAGGTTGATGGCGCGAAGGCTGTCCTCGGAGGTGAACTGTCCGCCGACGCGCACGCTGATGCGCTCCGGGCCGGACTGGATGACGCCGGACGGCGTGATGGCGTTTTGCGCCTGCAGGCTTGCCACGATCGCCTGCTGGTTGAGGCCAAGCGCGGCGATCTGGCGGGTCGAAAATTCAAGATAGATCGCCTCGTCCTGGGCGCCAACCAGATCCACCTTGCCGGCATTTGGTACGGTCAGGATCTTGGTGCGGACATCCTCGACATAGTCGCGCAATTGGCGGGGCGTCAGCCCGTCCGAGGTGAAGGCGTAGATGTTGCCGTAGACATCGCCGAAGCGGTCATTGAAGAACGGTCCCTGCACGCCTTGCGGAAACTGCGCCCGGATGTCGTTGACCATGTTGCGCACCTGAATCCAGTTCGGCACCACATCGCGCGCCTTGGTGGTGTCCTTCAGGTTGACAAAGATGACGGTCTGGCCGGCGGTGGTGACGGATTTGGTATAGTCGAGGCTGTCGAGCTCCTCGAGCTTCTTCTCGATGCGGTCGGTTACCTGCTGCAATGTCTCCTTGACCGACGCGCCCGGCCAGTTGGCCTGGATGATCATCGTCTTGATGGTGAAGTTGGGGTCTTCCTCACGGCCGAGATTGAGGTAGGAGAAGATGCCGGCCACAACGAATACCAGCATGAAATACCAGACCATGGAGCGGTGGTTGAGCGCCCAGTCGGAGAGATTGAAGCCTTTCATCAGACGCCGCCCTCCGGCACTTTGACCTTCTGGCCTTCGCTCAGGCTGTGAACACCGGCGGTGACCACCCGCATGCCGGCTTCAAGTCCTTCGGCGACGGTGAAGGTTGCCGTGCCCTTGGCGGCCACCTTGATCTCTTTCGTGGTCACGCTCGATGTCTGTGGGTCGACGATCCAAACCTTGTCGGCGCCGTCCTTTTCGAGCAGCGCCGACATGGGCAGTTCGATCGTCGGCGTCACCTTGGTCATGCGGGTTGCCGTCACCGTCGAGCCGAGGCGGAAGGCCTGCGGCGGATCGGTGAGCGTGAGCTTGACGCGCCGCGTCCGTGTCGAGCCCTCGGCCTGCGGCGCGATCTCGCGCAGCTTGGCCTCGGTCTGGATCGTCGGCAGCGATTGCAGGATGACCTGGAATGGCGTCCCGGTCGTCAGATCGCCGGTCAACTGGTCGGGAATGTCCACCACCGCCTCTCGCAGGTCCGAGCGGGCCACGGTGACGACCGTCTGGCCGGGCGAGACGGTTTGGCCGACTTCGGCGCCGACAGCCGTGACGACGCCGTCGAAATCCGAGAAGAGCCGGGCGTAACCAAGCTGTTCCTGCGACTTGGCCAGCGAAGCCTTGGCCCGTTCGACGCCGGCTTCCGCGGCTTTGCGTGCCTGCTGCGCGGCGTCGAAGACCGCCTGCGTCGTGTTGGCGGAGGCAAGCAACTGGCGCTGGCGATCCTCGCTGGCTGCCGCGTTGGCGAATTGCGCTTCGGCATTGGAGAGCTCCGCCTTGGCCGCTTGCACCGCCAGTTCCAGCGCGGTCGGATCGAGTGCCGCGATGGTGGTGCCCTTGCTTACGATGTCGCCGACCTTGACATCGCGCGAGACGACCCGGCCCAGCAGGCGGAATGCAAGATCGGCGCTGACCTGCGGCTCGACCGAGCCGGCGAAACCGTAGATCCGCGTGGTGCGCGGCTCGACCACGACCGACAGCACCGGCCGGATGATCTCGGGCGGCTTTTCATCCGACTTCGAGCAGGAAGCCAGCGCGCCAAGTGCCAGCAGGCCAAGCAGGAGATACGGTAGCCGGCTCATTGGGCCGCTCCCGATATCTCGACCGTCTCGCCGGGGCTGAGCAACTGTCCGCCAGCGGTAACCACGCTTTGGCCCTCGTTCAGTCCCTTGGCGATCACGACGGTGCCCGAATCGAAAGCCAGCACCTCGACGGGCGTTGTCGACACCGCCTTGGTCGAGGGATCGACGACCCAGACGGCCGGCTTGCCGTCACTGGATGTCAGCGCCTGCCACGGCAACAGGATCGCCTTTGCCGGCCTGGCGCTGACCGAGCCGATCACGGCCGCCCCAAGCGGCATTCCGGCCGGCGTATCGGGAATGCCGACCTTGACCCGGATCGATCCGGATGCCTGGTCCACGGCAGGCGAGATCTCGCGCACCTTGCCAGTCGCGCGGATCTGCGGATCGGACAGCAGCGTGATCGTCACCGTCGGCGAGTCCGGCGTCCTGGCGACCAGCGTCTCCTGCACGTTGAACACCGCGTCGCGGTCTCCGTCCTCGGCAACGGTGAAGACGGTCTGCGCCGCTTGCACCACCTGGCCGGTTTCGACCTGGCGGGCGGTGATGACGCCGGGCGCGCCGGCCTTGAGCTCGGTGAAGGACAGGTTTTGCTGGGCATTGGCGAATGCACTCCGCGCGGCATCGACGCTGCCTTGCGCCACCTTCAGCGCCTGGTCGGCCGCGTCATAGTCGCGCCTTGTGGTGAAGCCCTGGGCAAGAAGTGTCTTCTGCCGCTGGAAGGCGGCGGCGGACTGGGTCAGTTGCGCCTGCGCGGCATCGAGATCGGCTTGTGCGGAGCGCAGATCGGACTCCTGTTCCTGCGGGTCGATGCGGGCAAGCACCGCGCCCTGGTCGACATGCTGGCCGACATCGACAAGCCGTTCGGCGACGCGGCCGCCGACGCGGAACGACAGGTTGTTCAGCGTGCGCGCCGCGATCACCCCTGTCAGCGAAGTCCTCGGCGCATAGTCGGCCATCGCCACCGTTTCCGCGCGCACCATGATCGGCAGTTTCCTGTCCGTCGCCTGCTGCTTCTGGCAACCGGCCACGAGCAAGGCTGTCAGCGAGCAGGCCACGATGGTGGAAGCTGTCCGTAACGGCAAATGTCTGGGGTGTTTTTGCGATGGCTGCGGGGCGGACGATGTCGCGTTCCAGCTCATGGCTTCCCTCGCCCGCCTGGGAGTGTCCTGACGTAACGGGTTGCGGGCAGAGCGAAGATAATCAATCCCCGGAAAAAGGAAACCTCTCTCGTACATGTATCGACCGACTGGTTAAGACCTGGTGGCACCATTGCCGCACGGCAGGCCCAATCGCCTCCCGATGGTGCCGACTTGAGGAAAATATGAAATAAGGTCAGAAGACTTCCCGGCAGCCATCAAACGAGAACGGGCAACAGCCTGACGAGGGATAAGCAATGAAGAATTCAGCCATTTCCGAACGCAAGAACCAGTCGATTTCGCGCGGCGTCGGGATGACCACGCAGATTTACGCCGACAAGGCCGAAAACTCCGAGATCTGGGATGTCGAAGGCCGTCGCTACATCGACTTCTCGTCCGGCATTGCCGTGGTCAACACCGGCCACCGCCACCCCAAGGTGATCGAGGCAGTCAAGGCCCAGCTCGACCGCTTCACCCACACCTGCCACCAGGTCGTGCCCTATGAGAGCTATGTGCGGCTGGCCGAACGGCTGAACGCCATGCTGCCCGGAAAGTTCGAGAAGAAGACCATCTTCGTGACGACCGGCGCCGAGGCGGTCGAGAACGCCATCAAGATCGCCCGCAACGCGACCGGCCGCCAGGCCGTCATCGCCTTTGGCGGCGGCTTCCATGGCCGCACCTTCATGGGCATGGCGCTGACCGGCAAGGTCGTCCCCTACAAGGTTGGCTTCGGCGCCATGCCGGGCGACGTCTACCACGTGCCGTTCCCGGTGCCGCTGCATGGTGTCTCGGTAGCCGATTCGCTGGCTGCGCTCGACAAGCTGTTCAAGGCCGATGTCGATCCGGCCCGCGTCGCGGCGATTATCATCGAGCCCGTGCAGGGCGAGGGCGGCTTCTACGACGCGCCGCGTGAACTCCTGACCGCGCTGCGCAAGCTTTGCGACCAGCACGGCATGCTGTTGATCGCCGACGAAGTGCAGACCGGCTTTGCCCGCACCGGCAAGATGTTTGCCATGGACCACCATGACGTGGCGGCGGACATCACCACCATGGCCAAGAGCCTGGCCGGCGGATTCCCGCTATCGGCGGTCACCGGCCGCGCCGAGATCATGGATGCGCCCGGCCCTGGCGGTCTCGGCGGCACCTATGGCGGCAGCCCCATCGGCGTCGCCGCGGCACACGCGGTTCTCGATGTGATCGAGGACGAAAAGCTGTGCGACCGTGCCAACACGCTGGGGGCAAGGTTGAAGCAGCGGCTCGAGTCGATCCGGGACGACGTGCCCGAGATCGTCGACATCAGGGGCCTCGGTTTCATGAACGCGGTCGAGTTCAACGACGTCAAGAAAGGCCAGCCGTCGGCCGAGATCGCCAATGCGATCAGGCTGAAGGCGCTCGACAAGGGCCTGATCCTGCTGACCTGCGGCGTCTATGGCAACGTCATCCGATTCCTGGCGCCGATCACCATCCAGGACAATGTCATGAACGAGGCGCTCGACATTCTGGAAAGCTCGATCCGCGAAGTCTGCGCCGCCTGACCTTCAGGCGGGAGGTCGAGCACGATCCCGAAAGCTTCGGAATAGATCTTGCTCCCACAAACAGATACGATCCCATCCCGATTTCATTGGGATGGGATCTGCTTTAGCCGGCGGCGCGAGACGGTTCCTTCTCGAGAAAAGCGGCCAGCGCCGCTTTCAACCCGTCTGGCCCAGCGGCAATCGTCTCCGGCGTCGGCGAGAAGCCGGCGCCGAGCATCTTGCGGCCAAGCATGTGGTCGCCCGGACGATTGACGGATTCGATGCCAAGCAGCCTGTCCCCGGAATAATGGTAGATCGAGAACTTGTTGTCGGGCAGGTCGCCCAGCACGACATGGCTGTCGCCGCCGGCGGTCAGGCCGACCATCTGCAGTTTCATGTCGCCAATGTCGGACCAGAACCACGGCACCGCTGAATAGTCGTCGGCATGGCCAACGATCGTCCTTGCGGCAAGCCGCGCCTGGTCGGTGGCGTTCTGCACCGATTCCAGCCGCACATCGGCACCGGTGAACCAGTGCCGGTAAGAGGCGGCGTCGCCAATGGCCAGAACCTCCGGCACCGAACTGCGCATCTGGTGATCGACTCGGATGCCGTTGGCGGTGGCGAGGCCGGCGGATTCAGCCAGTTCCACATTCGGCACGGCGCCGATGCCGACGATGACCATGCGCGCCGGCAGCCTTTCGCCGGTTGAGGTGACCGCCGCCGACACATGGCCGTTTTCGCCTTCCAGCCTGGCGATCGAGGTGCCGGTGAGGATGCGTACGCCGGTTGCTTCCAGCCTTTGGCGCACATGGCTCGCAACGACCGGCGCCACCGCGCGGCCAAGCAGCCGGTCCACCGCCTCGACCACTGTCACCGTGCGACCGGCCGCCCGCAGCGTGGCTGCGATTTCCAGGCCGATGAAGCCGCCGCCTAGGATGACGACATCGTCGCTGCGCGCGCTGAGCTCTCGGATCAGCCGCGCGTCGTTCAGTGAGCGCAGCGACAGCACGCCTGAAAGGTCGGAGCCTGGCAAGGGCAGCATGCGAGGGCGCGACCCTGTCGCCAGGATCAGGTGATCGAAGGCAAGCGCGCCTCCTCCGGCAATCTCCAGGCTTCTGTTGCCCGTGTCGATCCGGTTGATGCGCACGCCTGGACGAAAGTCGACGGCGCTGCCCGTGTAGAAGGCCTCGCCGCGCAGCGGTTGCGGCTTTGCCTCGGTATCCTTGATGAAGGTCTTCGACAGCGGCGGCTTGTGGTAGGGCAGGTCCGTCTCGTCGCCTATGAGGATCACCGGCCCGTCATAGGCTTCCTCGCGCAAACTCGCGGCCGCCTGTACACCGGCATGACCCGCACCGACAATGACAACACCGTTCTTCATCGAAAGCTCAATTCCTGTTTCCGAAGTGCAAAGCGCGTCGCGTTCTCTGTTTTATGCATGTCGCTATCCCAAAACCGCGGCGCACTTTTGGACGACATTCATTAAAAGGTTTTCGCCAGATCAGGATTGTCCGGCACCGTCGCGGGACTGGATTTGCGGTCGCACCCGGAATGGCCGATGTCAATTGCCACGTCTCGCGGCAAGTCGGTCCACAGCACGGTGTAAAGTTGAGCTTTGTAGTTTAGAATAATTCTAAACTATTGTTTCAATTGGCTTTTCCCGTCGATTTCTATTGACTTCCAGCAGTGCCGAAGCTTTATGGAGGCTCGCGCATTAGCGCATCCCTTTGATGTCTGGGCCTTGAACCCGTTCGATTGGAGGCATTTTGGTGTCTTTCTTCCACGAGCCGCGCCCCGGCGCGGCATGTTTTGCGCATATGGCTTGGCGTTCGGCGCCACGCGCGCCGTTTATGGAATTTCCAAGAAGCTGGAGAGCGATGATGACAGCACGAAATGGCAGCAGGCTTGCGGCGATCGGTGCCACGGCCCTGTTGACGGCGGCGGTGTTCGTGCTTCCGGCCAAGGCGGACTCGGATCCGAAAGCGGTCATCAAGACCTATGTCGACATCGGGCTTGCCAAATTCGAGGACTCGCTGACCACCGCGCAGGCTCTCGACAAGGCGGTGGACGCGCTGCTTGCCACGCCTTCCACCGACACGCTCAATGCCGCCCGCGACGCCTGGAAAGCGGCGCGCGTTCCGTACCAGCAGACCGAGGTCTACCGCTTCGGCAACAAGATCGTCGACGACTGGGAAGGCAGGGTGAACTCCTGGCCGCTGGACGAAGGCCTGATCGACTATGTCGCCAAGAGCTACGGCACGGAATCGGATGCCAATGCGCTCTATACCGCCAATGTCATCGCCAACAAGTCCATCGAGATCAACGGCAAGACGGTTGATGCCACGAACCTGACCCCGGAATTCCTGTCCGGCACATTGCAGGAAGCGGGCGGCATCGAAGCCAACGTCGCCACCGGCTATCACGCTATCGAATTCCTGCTCTGGGGCCAGGACCTGCATGGCACCGGCCCGGGTGCCGGAGAGCGGCCCTATACGGACTACGACCTCAAGAACTGCACCGGCGGCAATTGCGATCGCCGTGCGCGGTATCTGAAGTCCGCCAGCACCCTTCTGGTTTCCGACCTGCAGGAGATGGTTGGCAACTGGAAGGAAGGCGGCGCCGCGCGCAAAAATCTCGTCGACGGCGAGCCGAATACCGCGATCTCGACCATTTTCACCGGCATGGGCTCTCTTTCCTATGGCGAACTGGCCGGCGAGCGCATGAAGCTTGGCCTTTTGCTGCACGACCCCGAAGAGGAGCATGACTGCTTCTCCGACAACACCTTCAACTCTCATCTCTATGACGCCGTCGGTATCCGCGCGGCCTATCATGGCAGCTACAAGCGCGTTGACGGCACCGTCGTCGAGGGTCCGTCCGTGGCCGACATGGTCAAGGCGGCCGATCCGGCGGTCGACAAGGAACTGTCCGGCAAGCTCGATGTCACAGTAGCCAAGATGGAGGCGATCAAGGCGCGGGCGCTGGCCGGCGAGGCCTACGACCAGCAGATCGCCGAGGGCAATACCGAAGGCAACGCCACGGTGCAGGCGGCGGTCGACGCATTGGTGGACCAGACCAAGTCGATCGAGCGCGCGGTGGCGGCGTTGAAGCTCAACGCAATCGCTTTCGAGGGCTCCAAGAGCCTCGATGCGCCGGACAAGGTGTTCCAGTAGGGACAATACCCCGGGCATGGTCTTGAAACGATCGTGCCCGATGAAGATCTAAGCCACACGGCGAGGAGGAAGCGCGCCGTCAGCCAGAGCCAAGTCAATGCTGATCTGCCATTGCAACATCATTACCGAGAAGGAAATCGAGCAGACGATAGTCGGGCTGCTGGATCTGGATCCATGGCAGCTTATCGTGCCGGCCAAGATCTATCATGCCATGCAAAAGCGTGGACGATGTTGCGGCTGCTTCCCAAATGTGGTGGAAACGATCATTCGGGTAACCGAAAACTACCACGCCCGCTCGGAGGCGAACGGCGTGGATGTCGTTTCACATCTGGATCGCGTCAGAGGCCTGCGCGTCCAATACGGGAGCAGAACCCATGAAAGGCGAAAAGCAGATCATCGAGCGGCTTAACGAGGCTCTTTTTCTGGAGCTCGGAGCTGTCAACCAGTATTGGGTGCATTTCCGTCTGCTGGAGGACTGGGGATACGCCAAGCTGGCGAAGAAGGAGCGCGCGGAGTCGATCGAGGAGATGCACCACGCTGACAAGCTCATCGCGCGCATCATCTTCCTCGAAGGACATCCGAACCTGCAGTCGGTGGCGCCTTTGCGCATCGGGCAGAATGTCAAGGAAGTGCTCGAATCCGATCTTGCCGGCGAATATGACGCGCGCACGAACTACAAGCGATCGCGCGAGATATGCAACGAAGCGGGCGACTACGTGACCATGAAGCTGTTCGAGGAATTGCTGGCCGACGAGGAAGGCCATATCGATTTCCTCGAGACCCAGCTCGACCTGCTTGCATCGATCGGTGAGGAAAAGTACGGCCAGCTCAACGCCGCACCGGCCGACGAGGCGGAGTAAGGACATGCGGGAATGCGGCGCTCCCTAGATTCCGTGCGCCGCATGCGGCTGGCCGAGAAGCTCGGCCTGCCATCTCAAGGAAGACCGCGGCGGCACGTTCCGTTTCGCGGTCCTCTGCTCACGATCATCGCGTTGCTTGCCCTCTCCGCCATGGCTGGCGCGCAAGAGGGAGCGGGTTTTTCGGCAGGCCGGACCGACCTCGATGCCAAAGACCTGGCGCGCGTCATTGCCATCACAAGGCCGACGACGGATTTTTCGAAGCCCGAGCAATTCGAACTGATGCAGGGCGGCGCCGGCACGTCGAGGAAGGACGTCAACCGCGATTCCTTCTCGCATTCATCGGCCAACATCACTTTCGAGGAAGAGGGCACCTTCAAGCTCGGCAATGCCATTTTCCGCAAGAACTGGGTGTCGTCGCCATCCTCGACCCAGGCCTCCGACGGGCTCGGCCCGCTGTTCAACGAACGCGCCTGCCAGAACTGCCATCTGAAGGACGGACGCGGCCGTCCGCCGGAAGGCGGTCGTGGCTCAACGTCGATGTTCCTGCGGCTGGCGCGGCAGGCGAGCACCGAGCAGGAGAAGGCACGGCTTGCCGATCGCAAGGTGCTCAACTTCGCCGATCCTGTCTATGGAACGCAATTGCAGGAGCTGGCCGTTCCCGGCCTGCGTGGCGAAGGCCGGATGCGCGTCGAGTATCAGGAACAGCGAGTGACGCTCGGCGACGGCAGCGTCGTTTCATTGCGCAGGCCTTTCTATTGGGTCGACGACTTGGCCTACGGCCCGCTCGATCCCCGCACGACGCTTTCACCACGTCTGACGCCGCCAATGATTGGCCTCGGCCTCATCGAGCAGATCGCCGCGGGCGATATACTTGCCCGTGCAGATCCGAAGGACCGGGACGGCGATGATATTTCCGGCAGTCCCAACATTGTACGCGACGCGGCAACCGGCGAGCTGACGCTCGGCCGCTTCGGCTGGAAGGCGCAGGCACCGTCGATCCGCCAACAATCGGCCGATGCGTTTTCCGGCGATATCGGCATCTCGACACCAGAGGTGCCCAGGCATTGGGGCGACTGCACCGACGCTCAGAAGGATTGTCTTGCCATGCCCAACGGCGTGCAGGAGCGCCTCGGCCCGGTCGAGGCGCCGCCGCCCGTCATGGACCTTGTAACCTTCTATTCGCAGAACCTTGCCGTGCCGGCCCGGCGCGATCTCGACAAACCGGAAGTGCTGGCCGGCAAGAAACTGTTCTACGACATGGGCTGCACGTCATGCCACACGCCGAAATTCGTCACCCGGCGCGACACGCCCAACAAGGCGCAGGCCTTCCAGCTGATCTGGCCCTATTCGGATTTCCTGTTGCACGACATGGGCGAAGGACTGGCGGATGGGCAACAGGCTGGCGACGCGACGGGCAATGACTGGCGCACGCCGCCACTGTGGGGCATAGGGCTGACCGGGACCGTGAACGGCAACACATTTTTCCTGCATGACGGACGGGCGCGCAATCTGACCGAGGCAATCCTGTGGCATGGCGGCGAGGCGCGGAAGGCCCGCGACCGCTTTGCCGCCGCCAAGGCGGCCGACCGCGATGCGCTGATCAAATTTCTGGAGTCGCTCTGATGCTGAAGCGGTGTGTCTTCGCGATCGTCCTGCCGATGGTCTTGTTCGGCGCGTGGCCCGCCGCCGCGGCGGCGAAGGCCACCGACGTGATCCAGAGGGCGGTCGACGGCTTTGTCCGTCCCGCCTATGCCAGCCTGCATGATCATGCGGGGAAACTGACGGGGTCGATGCAGGCGCTTTGCAAGGCGCCTTCACGGCAAGGCCTGGACGCGGCGCGCGCCGAATTCTCGGCCACGGTGGAAGCCTGGTCCTCGGCGGAGATCATCCGCTTCGGGCCGATCACCGAAAACAACCGTCTGGAGCGCATGCTGTTCTGGCCGGATCGCAAGAGCATCGGCCTGAAGCAGGTACAAGCAGCCCTGTCCGAAAAGGATCCGACGGCGGCGGATGCCACCCAGCTCGCCGGCAAAAGTGTTGCCATGCAGGGCCTGGGTGCGCTGGAATTCGTGCTTTTCGGCGACGGCGCCGAGCAACTTGCCGGCAAGGACGAGCCCTATCGCTGCGCTTACGGCACGGCCATCGCAGCCAATGTCGAGACGATGGCCGCCGATGTCAGCGCCGCCTGGGACAAGACCGAAGGCTTTGCCGCGCTCTGGGCCAATCCGGGCGCGCGGAATCCGCTCTACCGGGATGGCACGGAAGCGGTGACCGAACTGGTAGGGGTCTTCATCAACGAGCTGGAAATGGTTCGAGACGTGCGCCTCAAAGGATTTTTCGGCCCCAATCCCAGCGCGGACAAGCCGAAACAGGCTGTCTATTGGCGTTCCGGAAACACCACCGCGTCACTCGCCGGCAATCTCTCTGGTGTCGATGCGCTGTTTCAGGCCTCGCGAATCGGCGACGCGCTGCCGCAGGACGCGCGCTGGATCGCCGAAACGATCCATATCCAGCTGGTCAACGGCGTTGCCACGGCAAAGGCGGTCAAGGGGCCCATCGACAAGGCGCTCGCCGAGCCGGATCAGCGTGAAAAGCTGGATCATCTCGCGCTGATTACATCGAGCCTCTCCACCCTCTTCGGCACCAGACTGACCACTGAATTCGGTCTGACCGCCGGCTTCTCGTCGCTCGACGGAGACTGAGCATGATTCAGAAAAGTGGAAGCCGGTTTTCGGAAAAGATCATGCTCGACGAGAGACTGACTTGAAGGCCCCGTTGATCGACCGCCGCGATTTCCTGAGGGCGGCTGGCGCTGGTTTGGCGTCCGTCATGGCGCCGCCGGCCTGGGCCGCGACACTGGCCGCCGACGCCGTCTTTGCCACGGCATTCGTCAAGCGCGGCGGCGGCTTTGGCGCGGCTGTCTTGTCCGAGGCCGGTAAGGTCCTGCACGCCATCGACCTGCCCGATCGCGGCCACGATGTCACGTTCGACCCGGTCTCGAAGCGCTCGGTCGTCTTTGCGCGGCAACCTGGGACGTTCGCGGTGGTGTTCGACCATAGCGGTCGTGAGGAGCCCCAAACCATTGCCAGCGTGCCCGACCGGCATTTTTTCGGCCATGGCGTATTCTCGACCGACGGCGCCTTGCTCTATGCCACCGAGAACGATTTCGACAACGCGGCCGGCGTGGTCGGCATCTACGATGCGCGCGCGAACTTCAGCCGCATCGGTGAATTCCCGACCTACGGCATGGGTTCGCATGAGCTTCTGTTGCTCGGCGATGGCAGGACATTGGCCATCGCCAATGGCGGCATCGAGACGCATCCGGATTTCGGCCGCGCCGAGCTCAACCTTGCGACCATGAAGCCGTCCTACGTTCTGGTCGACCGCATCACTGGCGATCTCATCGAAAAGCACGAACTGCCGCCGGCGCTTCACCAACTGTCGATCCGTCACATGGATGCCGACCCATCCGGCACGGTATGGTTCGGCTGCCAGTACCGCGGGCCGGGTACAGATAGTCCGCTGCTCGTCGGCCGCGCCGTACGCGGCAAGGAACTGCAACTGCTCGACATGCCGAGGGATGTGCTCTCAGGCTTCCGAAACTATATCGGCTCGGTCGCCGCCAATCCCGCCGCCGGCACGGTCGCGGTATCGTCGCCGGAAGGTAATTCCCTTGTGGTGGTCGATGCGGCCAGCGGAAAGGTCGTCACGGCAAGCAAACTGGTCGAGGTTTGCGGCCTCGCGCCCGATGGGGCGGGCTTCATGGCGACGAGTGGCGCCGGAGAGGTTGTCGGAGCCGCAACAAAACGTTCCGAACCGGACTATGTCTGGGACAACCACATGCTGCGGATCGACCCGGCCGCATAGGCAGCCGCTTGGGCCGAAGCGAAGCCGCTTAACAATTAATGCACTGTCCCCTTGCGGCGACGAGCCATGGCGGGCACAGGGAAATCGACGAGAGCAAGACTGTCACTCGAACCTTTGTCTGGGATCAACCGGCCGCCTCATGAAGTTGCTTGCCATCGATTGTGCCGCCAGTCTTTGCGCCGCCTGCGTCTACGACGCCGAGGCGAAGCGGGAACTCGGCCGCTCGGTGATTGATCTCGGCAAGGGCCATGCCGAGCATTTGATGGCGGTGATCGAGGAGGCGCTGAAGGCCAGCGAGACCGGCTATGCCGGCCTCGGCGCCATCGGTGTCTCTGTCGGTCCCGGTTCCTTCACCGGATTGCGCGTCGGTGTCTCGGCGGCGCGTGGGCTGGCGCTGGCGTTGAAAATTCCGGCAATCGGCGTGACCAGCCTGGAAGCACTGGCGGCGCAGGCCGCCGAGGTATTTCCTGGCCGCCCGGTGCTGTCTGCGCTGGATGCCGGGCGCGAGGAGATCCACGCCGCTTTCTACGATGAAACAATGACACTGACCTTTGGTCCGGCCGTCACCACGCTTGCGGAAATTGTCGCGATCGCAACGGATCGCTCCCCGGTTCTAACCGGCACGGCCGCCATCCAGATCGCGGCCGCGGCTGGACATGCGTTCGATATCGGCCCGACGGAGGCCACCGCCGACATTGCCGTTTATGCAAGGCTGGCCGTCGAAAAAGGCGAGGGCGAGAGGCCGAAACTTCTCTATCTGCGCGGTGCGGACGCCAAGCCACAGGCGGGTTTCATTCTGGCAAGGCTCGGACCATGATCCCGAACCAGAAGGTCCGCGCCAGCGAAAAGTGGAAGCCGGTTTTCGGAAAAGATCATGGTCAAACTGGAAAACGATAATTGATGCGCATTCCCTTTCTTCAGTCGCGCCGCAGGGACTTTGCGCTCGAGCCGCTGAGAATTGCCGATAGCCCGGCCATTTCCGTCTTGCATCGCGAGGATTTCGTCCGGCCCTGGACCGGTGGCGAATTCGCCGCGCTGCTCGAGCAGAACACGGTGTTTGGCTATGCCGTGCGCGAGACCGGGCAGGGCGCCAAGCCGCCGGTCGGCTTCGTGCTGGCGCGGCTGGCTGCCGGCGAGGGCGAGATCCTGACGGTCGCGGTGGCGCGCTCACACCGCCGGCAGGGACTCGGCTGGCAATTGATGGATGCCGTGCTGCGCGAACTGCATGGGCAACGCGCCGAGGCGCTTTTCCTCGAGGTCGACGAGACCAACGTGGCGGCCATCGCGCTTTACAGGCGGCTGGGCTTCCGCGAAGTCGGCAAGCGCCCGAACTACTACAAGTCGCCTGAACATGGCCCGACCGGCGCGCTTGTCATGCGCCGCGATCTTCGCTAGCCAGAGCGCGGGGACAGGGCTACCGACGGATGATCAAGAAAATCAGGATTTTCCTGGCGCTGGCCCTCGTTGTCGCCAGCTCCCTGGTCCTCGTGCCGTTGCAGGTCCTGTCTATGAAGACCGGGCTGTGGCCCGAGACATTCATCCTGAAGATATGGCACCGGATGATCTTGAGGGCGCTGGGCATGCGCGTGCATGTCAAGGGGACGCTGTCCAGCCAGCGCCCGTTGCTGGTGGCGTCAAACCACATCTCCTGGACCGACATCATGGTGCTGGGCTCCTTTGCCGATGTGAAATTCATCGCCAGGGCTGATATGGAAGGCTGGCCGTTGATCGGCATGTTGTCCAAGCTGCAGCGCACCGTCTTCATCGAGCGCGAACGCAAGCGTTCGTCGGGCGACCAGGCGAGCGAGATCGCCAGCCGCATGGCCAAGGGCGACGCCATGGTGCTGTTCGCCGAAGGTTCGACCGCTGACGGCAACGTCATCCTGCCGTTCAAGAGCACGCTGTTCGGCGCCGCCTCCATGGCGATTTCGGAAGGCGCGGCGCAAACCGTGTTCATCCAGCCTGTCGCGATTGTCTATACGAGGCTGCACGGCGTGCCGCTTGGCCGCCGGCATCGGCCGATTGCCGCCTGGATCGGCGATGAGGATCTAATGCCGCATCTGAAGGTCCTGATGTCGGAGGGGGCCCTCGATGTCGAGGTGCATCTCGGCGAGCCGGTTGCCTTCTCCAAGGGCTCGAACCGCAAGGAAACGGCGAAGCTGATGGAGCGTGAGGTTCGCGCCATGATGCAGGCAGCCCTCGCCGATCCCCGCCCAAGCCGCTAGCTCAAGCCGCTTGCCCACGGGGTTCGGGCCAAAAGCGTCTGTTTTTTGTCATCGAAAGGCGTTAGAAGGCGCCGGATGGATTTGAACACGATAGAACATGACGGCATCGAGCCGCCGGCAGCGGTGTCCACGGCGACCAGGAGGGTCTTCGTCAAGACCTATGGTTGCCAGATGAACGTCTACGATTCGCAGCGCATGACCGACGCGCTGGCCGCTGACGGTTATGCGTCGACCGATGTCATTGACGAAGCCGATCTGGTTTTGCTCAACACCTGTCATATCCGCGAGAAAGCCGCCGAAAAGGTCTATTCCGAACTCGGCCGTATCCGCGACATGAAGGCGGAGCGCGCCCTGGCTGGCCGCGAGATGCTGATTGGCGTTGCCGGCTGCGTGGCGCAGGCCGAGGGAGCCGAGATCATCAGGCGCTCGCCCGCCGTCGACCTCGTCATCGGCCCGCAGACCTATCACCGGTTGCCGGATGTGCTGGCGCGGGTGCGCGGTGGCGAGAAGATCGTCGAGACCGAATACGCCATCGAGGACAAGTTCGAGCACCTGCCGCAGCCCAAGCGCGCCGAGGTCATCAAGCGCGGCGTCACCGCGTTCCTGACCGTGCAGGAAGGCTGCGACAAGTTTTGCACCTTCTGCGTGGTGCCCTATACGCGCGGTTCGGAAGTCTCTCGTCCCGTGGCGCAGATCGTGGCCGAGGCGGAGCGCCTGGCCGAAGCCGGCGTGCGCGAGGTGACGCTGCTTGGCCAGAACGTCAATGCCTGGCATGGCAAGGGCGATAACGGCGAGGAATGGGGCCTCGGCCGTCTTCTGATCCGGCTGGCCGAGATTCCCGGCCTGGCACGGTTGCGCTACACCACCAGCCATCCACGCGACATGGACGACGAGCTGATAGCGGCGCACCGCGACCTGCCTGCGCTGATGCCCTACCTGCATCTGCCGGTGCAGTCGGGCTCGGACCGCATTCTCAAGGCGATGAACCGCAGGCACACGGCCAGGGATTATCTGGCTCTGCTCGACCGCATCCGTGCGGCCAGGCCCGATATCGCGCTTTCTGGCGATTTCATCGTCGGCTTCCCCGGCGAGACCGACGCTGATTTCGAAGCGACCATGCAGCTTGTCCGCGATGTCGGCTATGCCTCGGCCTTCTCTTTCAAGTATTCGCCGCGCCCCGGCACGCCGGGCGCCGACATGCCCGATCACGTACCGGAAGCCGTCAAGGACGAACGCCTGCAGCGGCTGCAGGCGCTGCTCGTGAAGCAGCAGCAGGGTTTCGGCACCAGCCTGATCGGCAGGACCATTGATACGCTGATTGAGAAGCCTGGCCGTCAGGCCGGCCAGAAGGTCGGCCGCTCGCCTTGGCTGCAGCCGGTTATTGTTGATGAAAAGGCCGGCGAGATCGGTGACATTATCCAAGTGCGAATCACGAAGACGGGTTACAATAGCCTGTTCGCCGAATTGGCCTGAGAGCCTCGGCAGATGAGGAGAGACGGTTGAGCGCTGCTGAAGTGAAGACCTTGCCCCCGAACCAGCAATCCGGGGCGTCGGACATGGCGCACATCGTACTGACCTTCGACAACAACAAGCTTGCCAGTGCCCTGTACGGCCAGTTCGACGAGAATCTCGCCAGGCTCGAGCAGAAGCTCGGCGTCGATATCCGTTCGCGTGGCAATCAGTTGACCATCAAGGGCTCCGCCTCGGCCGCCGAGCAGGCGCGTCGGGCGCTGGATAATCTCTATGGCATTCTCCAGAAGGGCGTGGATATCGGCCAGTCCGATGTCGACGGCGCCGTGCGGATGGCGATCGCCGCCGATGACCAACTGACGCTGCCGACGCTGGAGCGCAAGGGCAAGGTGTCCGCAGCGCAGATCGCCACGCGCAAGAAGACCATCTATGCCCGTTCGCTCAATCAGGACGCCTATATGCGCGCGCTGGAGCGCTCCGAGCTTGTTTTCGGCATCGGCCCGGCCGGTACCGGCAAGACCTATCTGGCGGTGGCGCACGCGGCGATGCTGCTGGAGCGCGGCATGGTCGAGCGCATCATCCTGTCGCGGCCTGCCGTCGAGGCCGGCGAGCGGCTCGGCTTCCTGCCGGGCGACATGAAGGAAAAGGTCGATCCCTACCTGCGTCCGCTCTATGACGCGCTCTACGACATGATGCCGGCCGACAAGGTCGAGCGGGCCATCGCCGCCGAGGTCATCGAGATCGCGCCCCTGGCCTTCATGCGCGGCCGCACCCTTGCGCATGCCGCCGTCATCCTCGATGAGGCGCAAAACACCACGCCGATGCAGATGAAGATGTTCCTGACCCGTCTGGGCGAGAACTCGCGCATGATCGTCACCGGCGACCCCACCCAGATCGATCTTCCATCGAACACGAAATCGGGCCTGGTCGAAGCTTTGCGTGTCCTGGACGGCGTGGCCGGTGCGGTGACCGTGCGGTTCAATGATGGCGATGTCGTCCGCCACCCGCTGGTGGCCGAGATCGTCAGGGCGTATGACCGCGATGCCAAGCTGGCGCGCGGCCTGGGCGCCGAAAGCTGATATGACGATGCGGCGTCATGCCTGAAAACACCAAACCGGCCGACGGGGATTTTTCGGTTCCCGTCGACATTGACCTGATGCTCGAAGCGGGAAGCTGGCCGGACGAAGCCCGACTGGCGCTGCTGGTCGATCGCGCCGTCGTGGCCGCCTTCGCCGAGACGGGTACGACAGGCGTTTCCGAACTCAGCGTCGTTTTTTCCGACGATGCCCATGTCCGGACCCTCAATGCCGGCTGGCGCGGTAAGGACAAGCCCACCAACGTATTGTCTTTCCCTGCCTTTTCACTCGCCAAGGGCGGCCGGCTGCCGCCGATGCTGGGCGATATCGTATTGGCCGCCGAGACGGTCGCGCGCGAAGCGGCACTGGAAGACAAGCCGCTCGAGAACCATATCACCCATCTCGTTGTCCATGGCCTGCTGCATCTGCTGGGCTATGATCACGAGACCGACGCCGAGGCGGAGGAGATGGAAGCCATCGAGCGCGCGGCGCTTGCAAGGCTTGCCATTCCTGATCCCTACGCGTAACTACGAAGACACAACCAACCGGACCACGATGAACGACAAACCTGAAACTGCCGCCCGCCCCGACGCCGGCAGTACGACCAAGGCTTCCGACACATCGGAAGAGGGATCAAGTCCGAGTACCATTTCCGGCAGCGTCGCCAGCGAGCACTCGGCTGCCGGGCCGTCTCTGTTCAACCGCATTGTCGGGCTGTTCCGGCAGCGCAACGGAACCAGCCTGCGCGAGGAAATCGCCGGCGCCCTTGCCGAAACCACCAGCGACGCCGAGTCCTTCTCGCCTGGCGAGCGCGCCATGCTCAACAACATCCTGCGCCTGCGCGAAGTGCGCGTCGAGGACGTCATGGTGCCGCGTGCCGACATCGAGGCCGTCGAGATCAACACGACCCTGGGGGACCTGCTTGGCGTGTTCGAACAGTCCGGCCATTCCCGCATGCCCGTCTATTCCGAGACGCTCGACGACCCGCGCGGCATGGTCCATATCCGCGACGTGCTGGCGCACATCACCAAGATTGCGCGAGTCAAGAAGGGCAGGACGACACGCAAGGCGCCTGCCACCCCGCTTCTCGATCTGGCCCAGGTCGACCTTGCCCGCACCATCGGCGACTTGAACCTGATCCGCCCGGTGCTGTTCGTGCCGCCGTCGATGCTCGCTTCCGATCTGATGGGGCGCATGCAGACGACGCGCACCCAGATGGCGCTGGTGATCGACGAATATGGCGGCACCGACGGTCTCGCCTCGCTGGAGGATATCGTCGAGATGGTCGTCGGCGATATCGAAGACGAGCATGACGACGACGAGCCGATGATCACCCAGAGCGGCGATGGCGTGTTCATCGTTGACGGCAAGGCCGAGATCGACGACGTGGCCAAGATGATCGGCGAGGATTTCGCCGCGGGTGAACATGGCGAATATGTCGACACGATCGGCGGCATGATCTTCAACACCCTTGGCCGCGTCCCGGCGCGCGGCGAAGTGGTGCAGGCCATACCCGGCTTCGAGTTCCACGTGCTCGATGCCGATCCGCGTCGCGTCAAGCGGGTACGCATCGTGCACAGCCAGAAGGCCGAGCGGCGCCGGCGCGCGGCGCGCACCGAGCAGGCCTGATAACGCCGTCCCGCCCGATGACAGTCGACGACCCATTCAAGCACGCAACCCTGGGTTCCGGCGTATTCTACAAAGACCCATGGGCCGCCTTGGCATGGCTGGAAACGGCTTTCGGCTTCGAGCGCGGCATGGTGGTCACCGATCCCACCGGCAAGCTTGTTCATTCCGAGATGCGGTTCGGGGACGGCTATATCATCGTCGATTCCGAATGGGCTGATCATATCGCCAGTCCGGCATCAGTCTCGGGCAGGAACACGCAGTCGGTCTATGTCCGTCTCAAGGATGGCCTGGACGAGCATTGCGAGCACGCCCGCACCGCGGGCGCGGAGATCGTTGAGGAGCCAGCCGACCAGTTCTATGGCGAGCGGCTCTATCGGGCGCGCGACCCGGAAGGTCATGTCTGGACCTTCACGCAGACCATGCGTTCCGTTGCGCGCGAGGACGCCGAGAGGCTGGGCGGGGGTCTGAGGATCGAGGGATGGCACCGATAGTGGCCGCGAGCCTGTCCGGTGGATAACCCGTTATTTGGAGCACGGAGCGCAGCCTGTTAAATCTTGCTTCCTGATTCGCGCGACTCGGAAGTATGCATGGAGCGCCTTGCCGGCCGGATAATTCTGCTTTGGGGTTGGCGGCGCGCGCTGGTGGCGTTTCTCGCCGGGGCGTTGGCGGTTCTGGGCCAGGCGCCCTACGATTTCTTCGCGGCCTGCTTCATTTCATTCCCGCTGCTGGTCTGGCTCCTCGACGGTGCGACCAGCGAGGCACCCGGCAGTCTGTTCCGGCGCCTGCGGCCGGCTTTTGCCGTCGGCTGGTGGTTTGGCTTCGGCTATTTTCTCGCCGGCCTCTGGTGGATCGGATCGGCCCTTCTGGTCGAGGCCGACAGCTTCGCCTGGGCCTTGCCGTTCGCGGTCGTCGGCATCCCGTTCGCGCTCGCCTTTTTCTACGGATTCGCGGCAATGGTCGCCCGGCTGCTGTGGAGCAACGACATCGGCCGCATCGCTGCCCTTGCCTTCGCCTTTGGCCTGGCGGAATGGCTGCGTGGCTTCCTGTTCACCGGCTTTCCGTGGAATGCCGTCGGCTACGCGGCCATGCCGGTGCCCTTGCTGATGCAGAGCGTGTCGGTGACCGGCATGATCGGCATGAATTCGCTGGCGGTCTTCGTCTTTTCGCTGCCGGCGTTGCTTGCGGCCCGCCGTAATATTCGCCTTGGCGCGGCACTGCTGGTCGTGCTGGTCGCGGCCCATGTCGGCTTCGGCTACATCCGGCTGAATGCTCCGGCCGCGCCGGCAACCAGTTCGATCGACGTGCGCATCGTGCAGCCGGCGGTTGACCTCTCCGAAAAGTGGGATGCCTCGGTGCGCGACCGCATCTTCGCCACCATGATGGGGCTGTCAGCCAAGGCGCCGGAGCCCGGCCATGCCAAGCCACAGCTGATCGTGTGGCCGGAAACCTCGGTGCCATTTCTGTTCACGGAGCGGCCGGATGCGCTGACGGCGTTGGGCGAGATGCTCGCCGGCGGCCAGATGCTGATTGCCGGCATCGTGCGCGAGGAGGGCGGTGCGGCGAATGCCGACAGCCGCTATTACAATTCCGTCGTGGCGATCAACGACAAGGGCGAGATCGTCGACGCGGTCGACAAGGTTCACCTTGTGCCCTTTGGCGAGTATCTGCCCTTTGCCGGGCTGCTCGGTCGCTTTGGCCTCGACCAGCTCGTCGCCGGGCCGACGAATTTCGCGGCCGGCAATGAACGGCACGCGATCACCGTGCCCGGCGGCATCCGCGCCCTGCCGTTTATTTGCTACGAGGTGATCTTTCCCGATCTGGTGGCTGTTGACGCGACGTCAGCACAGCTTATTGTGAATGTCACAAATGACGCATGGTTCGGCGACACGCCGGGTCCGTACCAGCATTTCAGGCAGGCGCAGATTCGTGCGGTGGAAAACGGGCTGCCTTTGTTGCGCGCAGCCAACAACGGTATTTCCGCGGTTGTCGATCCGCGTGGGCGCATCGTCGACGCTTTGGCGATCGATGCGCGCGGAGCCATGGATGTGCGTGTGCCGATTTCCGGGCAGGCGGTTGCCTCCTCCGGTCAACGGCGCATTAACGGAATGCTGATCATGTTGGTGTTTGCCCTCGCTGCCTGCGTGTCGAATGTAAGGCAAAGGCTACGGGCGAATTGACAGCTGACACATTAGAAACTCATACTGTACCGCCTGAAATTTCTCGAAGCCATTGGATCGTACTGTTGGGGCAGTCGCCGCCGGCTTCGTTTGGGCAGGAAAAAATAGAAAAAGCCGGAAAAATTCGGCGAGGAAAAAAATGATAGAAGACAACAAAAAGAAACCGAATCCGATCGACATCCACGTTGGAAGTCGCGTCCGGCTTCGCCGCAACATGCTGGGAATGAGCCAGGAAAAGCTCGGCGAAAATCTCGGCATCACATTTCAACAGATACAGAAATATGAAAAGGGCACCAACCGCGTTGGCGCCAGTCGTCTCCAGGCGATTGCCTCCATACTTGGAGTGCCTGTCGCCTTTTTCTTCGAGGATGCGCCGGGCCAGGAGGCCAGTGGCAATCGCGGATTTGCCGAGGATTCCTCGATGGCGTTCGCCGTCGAGTTCTGTGGCAGTCCCGAAGGTCTTCAGCTTAACCGTGCCTTCGTCAAGATCACCGACATGAAGGTCCGCCGCAAGATCATCGAGCTTGTAAAATCACTTTCTTCCGACGATCCTGACTGACGCGACCTGTGGCGCCGGCGGCCACCACCGCCGGTCAACCACATAACAATATCAACATTCCTTCATGCCAGAACGGCTGCACCGCTTGACGAGCGGCGCTCCGCACCGCTAACACGTGGCGCGCCAAAATCGGCAGCCTGCCGATCGTTTTTCAAGAGGGGACACCCGTGACGCGGCAGAATTACTTCTTTACCTCGGAATCCGTTGCCGAGGGTCATCCCGACAAAGTCTGTGACCGCATCTCCGACGAGATCGTCGATCTGGTCTATCGTGAGGCCAAGAAGACCGGCATGGACCCGTGGAAGGTCCGCGTCGCCTGCGAGACGCTGGCAACCACCAACCGCGTCGTCATCGCCGGCGAGGTGCGCGTTCCCGAGACGCTGCTCAAGAAGGACAAGCAGGGCAACATCCTCAAGGATGCGGCAGGCCATCCGGTCGTCAATCCGGCCAAGTTCAAGTCGGTTGCCCGCAAGGCGATCCGTGAAATCGGCTACGAACAGGCCGGCTTCCACTGGAAGACCGCGAAGATAGAGGTCCTGCTGCATGGTCAGTCGCCCGATATCGGCCAGGGCGTCGACAACGCCGCCGACCGTCAGGGCGAAGAAGGTGCTGGCGATCAGGGCATCATGTTTGGCTACGCCTGCCGCGAAACGCCGGATCTGATGCCGGCCCCGATCTACTACAGCCACAAGATCCTCGAATTGCTGGCCGCCGCCCGTCACCAGAACAACGGCGAGGCAGGCAAGCTCGGCCCGGACGCCAAGAGCCAGGTCACCGTTCGCTATGTCGACGGCAAGGCCGCCGAGGCGACGCAGATCGTGCTCTCGACCCAGCATCTCGATGCGAGTTGGGATTCGAACAAGGTCCGCAAGGTCGTGGAACCCTATATCCGCGAGGCACTTGGCGACCTCAAGATCGCCGACGACTGCATGTGGTACATCAATCCCACCGGCAAGTTCGTCATCGGCGGGCCCGACGGCGACGCCGGCCTGACCGGGCGCAAGATCATCGTCGACACCTATGGTGGCGCGGCGCCGCATGGCGGCGGCGCCTTCTCCGGCAAGGACACGACCAAGGTCGACCGTTCGGCGGCCTATGCGGCGCGCTATCTGGCCAAGAACGTGGTGGCGGCCAAGCTTGCCGACCGCTGCACCATACAGCTTTCCTACGCCATCGGCGTTGCCCAGCCGCTGTCTGTCTACGTCGACCTGCACGGCACCGGCAAGGTTGACGAAGCCAAGCTCGAGGATGCGCTGCGCACCGTGATGGACCTGTCGCCATCAGGCATCCGCCGCCATCTCGACCTCAACAAGCCGATCTACGCCAAGACGTCGTCCTACGGCCATTTCGGCCGCAAGGCCGGTCGCGACGGGTCTTTCTCGTGGGAGAAGACCGATCTCGCCAAGGCGCTCAAGGACGCTGTCGCCGCCTGACCGCGGCGCCAGCTCCGCAGGCGCGGCCCATGGATCCCAAGGACAGACCAAGCCGCGCGACCGAAGCGTTTTTCGGTCGCCGGCGCGGCAAGGCCATGCGTCCGCAGCAGGCCGCTGCGCTGGAGACCGGATTCACCAAATACCGGCTCGACCTCACAGTTGAAGCCCCGCGCGATCTGACCGGCCTGTTCGAAGCCGATGTTGCCGCCGTGCGCCTTGAAATCGGTTTCGGTGGCGGCGAACACCTGCTGCACCGCGCCAGCGAATCTCCGTCGACCGGGTTCATCGGCGTCGAGCCCTTCGTCAACGGCATGGCCAAGATGATGATGGCGGTAAGGGAAAACCCGCTTGCCAATCTTCGCGTCCATGACGACGACGCCACGCGCTTGCTCGACTGGCTTCCGGAAAACTCGCTCGACGGTATCGATCTCCTCTACCCGGACCCGTGGCCGAAGAAGAAGCACTGGAAGCGTCGCTTCGTCAGTCCGCTCAATCTCGACCGTTTCGCGCGGGTGCTGAAGCGAGGCGGACGCTTCCGCTTCGCATCGGACATCGACACCTATGTGAACTGGACGCTGCTGCATTGCCGCGCGCATGGCGGCTTCGCCTGGCAGGCGAAGGAGGCGTCTGATTGGCATCGGCCGTACGAGGGTTGGCCCGGTACGCGTTACGAGGCCAAGGCCATCCGTGAGCAACGCCGCCCGGCCTACCTTACCTTCCTTCGCACTTGATCCTGAGGCCGCGGCGGGGAGCGAGGTCCGAACGAGCAGGCGAGGTTCGCCCGCTTACGCCTTCGAAGCCCAGATCGCCTGGTTCCGCGTGACGAACGCCGCCGTGGGGCGCAGGCAAGCTCGGCTCGGTTGACCTCATCGAGATTTCTCAGACGGTTTGACGCGGCCCTTGGGATTGCCCGCGTCTAGAGCATGATCCCGAAAAGTGGAATCCGGTTTTCTCGGACGAACGGTTCCCGTTTGTCCAGAGATCATGCTCAAACAAACAGATAGAGCCCCATCTCGATTCCATCGGAATGGAACAGGCTCTATAAGCGCCGGGTGTTGTCGAAATGCTCGGGGTTGATGCCGAGCTTTGAGAGATCATGATTCTTCGGGCGGTGACCGCGTTCGACAGCGGCTGCCGCGGCGACGGCGCTGCCGAAGGCGCGCACGAGGTCGCCGATACGGCCAAAGGATCTATGGTTGTTCATCTCATCGTCCTCTTTGGGTGGAAATCTGGCCTGTAGCTAGGTATCGCAAGGCAAAGCGGTAGAGGCCGCGGATGCATGCTTGCCATGCACGTCTTGCATGATCGGTTGGCCGAACCTGTGGTGTCTCTGGCCGAGGGCTTGAAAGGGAGGTCATATTCGTCTATATCGGCTTCAAATTCTTGGTCGGTATGACGAAGAGTGGGTCCACCCGGTCCCGCTCTTTTTTATTACCTGCCGATCAGTATCGAATCGAGCGACAGGGATCGAATGACTGCAACGACCATCGACGGCGACGACCGCATCATCCGCGAGAGCGGCATCGATGCACGCATCGCGCTGATCGTTCAGCCGGTTCTGCGCGGCATCGGCTTCCGCCTCGTGCGGGTGCATCTGTCCGGGCAGAACGGCCTGACATTGCAGATCATGGCCGAGCGCGAAGACGGCACCATGACGGTCGAGGATTGCGAAGAGGTCAGCCGTGCCGTGTCGCCGGCCCTCGACGTCGATGATCCGATTGAAAAGGCCTATCATCTCGAAGTGTCGTCGCCTGGCATCGATCGGCCGCTGGTCCGCAAGTCGGATTTCGTGACTTGGACGGGACATCTGGTGAAGATGGAAACGTCGGTTCTCGTAGCCGACCGCAAGCGGTTCAAGGGCAAGATCGCCGAAGCCGGTGAAGACGATGTGCTGATCGAGCGCGACGTCGCCGCCTATGGCCAGGAACCGACGGTGCGTGTGCCTTACGATGCGATCGCCGACGTCAGGCTGATCCTGACCGACGATTTGATCCGAGACGCGCTGTCGAAGGACAACAGGGAACGCAAGGAGGCGAAGAAACGCCGCGGCGAACCTGACGATGCACCCGAGGGTGCGGAAGACGAAGCCGAACAGGAAATTTGATTGGGCTGCCGGGCATGAAGGCTCGGCAACAAGCTCGGGAGAAATATGATGGTTGTAAGCGCCAACAGGCTTGAATTGCTGCAGATCGCCGACGCTGTCGCGCGTGAAAAGTCGATCGACAAGTCGATCGTCATCGCCGCCATGGCCGATGCGATCCAGAAGGCCGCGCGCTCGCGTTACGGCCAGGAAACCAATATTCGCGCCGACATCAACGCCAACACCGGCGAAATGAAGCTGCAGCGGCTGATGGAAGTGGTCGAGAAGGTTGACGACTACGCCACGCAGATCGCCATTTCCTCGGCCCGCGAGCGTAATCCGGACGCCCAGCTCGGCGACTTCATCGCCGAACAGCTGCCGCCGATGGACTTCGGCCGTATCGCGGCCCAGTCGGCCAAGCAGGTCATTGTCCAGAAGGTGCGCGAAGCTGAGCGCGACCGCCAGTATGACGAATACAAGGACCGCATCGGCGAAATCGTCAACGGCACCGTCAAGCGCGTCGAATACGGCAACGTCATTGTCGATCTCGGCCGCGGCGAGGCGATCATCCGCCGCGACGAACTGATCCCGCGCGAAAACTACAAATATGGCGATCGCGTCCGTGCTTACGTCTATGACGTGCGCCGCGAACAGCGCGGTCCGCAGATATTCCTGTCGCGTACCCATCCGCAGTTCATGGCCAAGCTGTTCACCATGGAAGTGCCGGAAATCTACGACGGCATCATCGAGATCAAGTCGGTCGCTCGTGACCCGGGCTCGCGCGCCAAGATCGCCGTTATCTCGCGGGATAGCTCGATCGACCCGGTCGGTGCCTGCGTCGGTATGCGCGGCAGCCGCGTCCAGGCGGTTGTCGGCGAACTGCAGGGCGAAAAGATCGACATCATTCCTTGGTCGCCTTCGGCCGCCTCCTTCATCGTCAATGCGCTGCAGCCGGCGGAAGTCGCCAAGGTCGTGCTCGATGAGGACGCCGAGCGCATCGAAGTCGTGGTTCCCGACGACCAGCTGTCGCTGGCCATCGGCCGCCGAGGCCAGAACGTGCGTCTCGCCTCGCAGCTGACCGGCTGGGATATCGACATCCTGACCGAGGCCGAGGAATCCGAACGTCGCCAGAAGGAATTCGTCGAACGCTCGTCGCTGTTCATGGAAGCCCTCGACGTCGACGAGATGGTCGGCCAGGTCCTGGCCTCCGAAGGCTTCACCAGCGTCGAGGAAGTTGCCTATGTCGATTCGAGCGAAATCGCCTCGATCGATGGCTTCGACGAGGACACCGCTTCGGAAATCCAGACCCGCGCCCGCGAGTATCTGGAGAAGATCGAGGCCGAGCATGACGACAAGCGCAAGGCGCTGGGCGTCACGGACGAGCTGCGTGAAATTCCCGGCATCACCACCGCCATGATGGTGACGCTCGGCGAGGACGGCGTGAAGACTATCGAGGATTTCGCCGGCTATGCGGCTGACGACCTGACAGGCTGGAAGGAACGCAAGGACGGCGAGACCAAAGTCTATCCGGGTGTGCTGGCCAGTCACGGCGTAGCGCGTGCCGATGCCGAGCAGATGGTTCTGGCTGCCCGCCTCAAGGCGGGCTGGATCACAGAAGACGAGCTTGCGGCCGAAGACGTTTCGGCTGACGAAGCCGTTGGTGCGTGAGGTGAAACCGCATCGCACCGAACCCGCCCCTGGACGAGATGAACGATCGCACCTGCATCGTCACGCGCCGACAAGCCGAACCGGATGAACTGATCCGTTTCGTCGTCGGCCCGGATTCGGTCGTCGTTCCCGATCTCAAGAGAAACCTCCCCGGCCGTGGTTGCTGGGTGACCGCCGACCGCCTACATATCGAGAAGGCGGCGGCGAAGAACCTGTTCGCTCGCGCATTCAAGGCGCAGGTGACCGTACCGCCAGATCTTGGCGGCATGGTCGACGGGCTGCTTTCCAGATCCGCTTTGGGCATGCTTGGCCTTGCCCGCAAGGCAGGCGCGATTTCGCTTGGCGCCACCAAGGTCGAGAGCGCGGTGCGTGGCGGGCTGGCGCTCTTCGTGCTGCATGCGGCCGAGGCGTCCGATGATGGGGTGCGCAAGATCAGCCAGGCGCGACGGGCAACCGTCCATCTCGGCGGACCTGCAACGCTTGCTTACAAACTTTTCTCCGAGGCCGAGTTGAGCTTGGCATTGGGGGGTACAAATGTGATACATGCTGCCGTTCTCGCGGGAGACGCGGGCAGGGCGGTCCTGAAGCGCATGGTTGCGCTCGACCGATATCGGGGCGGTACCCCGGACGATCTTGCAATGATTGCGGCTGTTGCTGACGAAGATGATGCCGCAGAGGATATGGAATGAGCGATACGAAATCGGGCGACGATAAGACGTTGAGCGTTACACCGAAGAAGACCTTGACGCTGAAGCGCCCCGGTATGGAACAGGGCACCGTGCGCCAGAACTTCTCGCATGGCCGCACGAAGGCGGTCGTGGTCGAGACCAAGAAGCGCAAGTTCTCGATGCCCGGCGACAAGCCCGAGCCGGCTGCTGCCGCGCCTGTGTCCGTCTTCACGCCGAAGCCACCGGTCGCGCCCGCGCCTGCGCCAGTGCCAGCGCCGGCCCCCACGCCGGCGCCCGTCGTCGTGCAGGAAGTGCCCAAGGCGCCTCCTCCTCCTCCGCCGCCATCAAGGCCGGTTGAGCGTGGCGGCATGGTGCTGAACGAGCTGTCGCGCAGTGAAATGGAAGCGCGCCGCAGGGCGCTCGAAGGCTCGAAAGTTCGCGAGGTCGAGGATCGTCAGCGTGCGGCCGAGGATGCCAAGCGCCGCGCCGAGGACGAAGAACGCCGCAAGCGTGAACGCGAGGAATCCGCACGCCGTCAGGCAGAGGAAGAGGCGCGCCTCCAGACCGAGGCCGAGTCCCGCCGCCGCGCCGAGGAAGAAGCACGCCGCCGCGCGCCGCAGGCAGCGGAACTGGCAATCGTCGACGACGAAGAAGAGGTCAAGCCGAAGCGGGCTGTGGCCGGTGCACCGGTGCGCCGTCTGGTCACGCCCGAAGTGGCGCGTCCGGCCAAGCCGACCAAGAGCGAGGAAGACCGCCGCCGTGGCAAGCTGACGCTGAATTCCGCTTTGTCCGATGAGGACGCGCGGGCCCGTTCGCTGTCCTCGATGCGTCGCCGCCAGGAAAAATTCAAGCGCGCGATGCATAATGAGCCGCGCGAGAAAGTCATGCGCGAAGTGATCCTGCCAGAGACCATCACCATCCAGGAACTGGCGCAGCGCATGTCCGAGCGCGCCGTCGACCTGGTCAAGTTTTTCATGAAGCAGGGCCAGATCCTCAAGCCGGGCGACGTTATCGACGCCGACACGGCCGAGCTGGTCGCCACCGAATTCGGCCATACGGTTCGCCGCGTCGCCGAGTCCGACATCGAGGAAGGCCTGTTCAACATCGCCGACCGCCCGGAAGATCTGGTGTCGCGTCCGCCGGTGGTCACGATCATGGGTCACGTCGATCACGGCAAGACCTCGCTGCTCGACGCCATCCGCAATGCCAATGTCGTCTCCGGCGAGGCCGGCGGCATCACCCAGCATATCGGCGCCTATCAGGTCGAGAAGAACGGTCACAAGATCACCTTCATCGACACGCCCGGCCACGCCGCCTTCACGGCAATGCGTGCACGTGGCGCCCAGGCAACCGACATCGCCATCCTGGTGGTGGCGGCCGATGACAGCGTGATGCCGCAGACGATCGAGTCGATCAGCCACGCCAAGGCTGCCGGCGTTCCAATCATCGTGGCGATCAACAAGATCGACAAGCATGATGCCGATCCGCAGAAGGTGCGCTCGGAACTGCTGCGTCACGAAGTGTTCGTCGAATCCATGGGCGGCGAGGTGCTGGACGTCGAAGTGTCGGCAACCAAGGGCACCAATATCGACAAGCTGCTCGAGGCGATCCTGCTGCAGGCCGAAATCCTCGACCTCAAGGCCAATCCTGACCGCACCGCCGAAGGTGTCGTCATCGAGGCCCAACTCGACAAGGGCCGTGGCCCGGTCGCCACCGTCCTGGTGCAGACCGGTACGCTCATGCCCGGCGACATCCTCGTTGCTGGCAACGAGTGGGGCCGGGTGCGCGCGCTGGTCAACGATCGTGGCGGGCAGGTCAAGGAAGCGCCGCCGGCGATGCCGGTCGAGGTGCTCGGTCTTCAGGGCACGCCGCAGGCAGGCGATCGTTTCGCCGTCGTCAACAACGAGGCCCGCGCTCGCGAGATCACGGAATATCGCCAGCGTCTGGCACGTGAGAAGGCTGTTGCCAAGCATGCGGGCCAGCGCGGCTCGCTCGAACAGATGATGTCGCAGTTGCAGACAAGCGGGCTGAAGGAATTCCCGCTGGTCATCAAGGGCGACGTGCAGGGTTCGATCGAGGCGATCAACGCGGCCCTGGACAAGCTCGGCACGGACGAAGTGCGTGCGCGCATCGTCCATGCCGGCGCCGGCGGCATCACCGAGAGCGACGTGTCGCTGGCGGAGACGTCGGGCGCCGCGATCATCGGTTTCAACGTTCGCGCCAATGCACAGGCGCGTGCGGCCGCCGCCGCGGCGGGCATCGAAATCCGCTACTACTCCATCATCTACAATCTGGTGGATGACGTGAAGGCCGCCTTGTCGGGCCTGTTGTCGCCGGAGCGTCGCGAGACCTTCATCGGCAATGCGCAGATCCTCGAAATCTTCGACATCACCAAGGTCGGCAAGATCGCCGGCTGCCGTGTAACCGAAGGCAAGGTCGAACGTGGCGCTGGCGTGCGCCTGATCCGCGACAACGTGGTCATCCACGAAGGCACACTGAAGACGCTGAAGCGCTTCAAGGACGAAGTTTCGGAAGTCCCGGGCGGCCAGGAGTGCGGCATGGCCTTCCAGAACTACGAAGACATGCGCGTCGGCGACATCATCGAATGCTTCCGCGTCGAGATGGTAACCCGTACGCTCTGAGTTCGAGTGTCTTGCTGAGACCGGGCGGTGGTCGAGAGACCGCCGCCCAAAACATATGAGACATGCGGCGCGGTCCCATCCCGCGCCTCACGCTTTCAGGATTGAGAAAAATGCCCCGTCCAACCACGTCAAGCCCATCCCAGCGCATGCTGCGCGTCGCCGAACAGGTGCGCCACGCCTTGTCCGAGACCCTGCAGCGCGGCGAGATCATCGACCCGCTGATCGAGAACACGGTGGTTTCGGTCTCGGAAGTGCGCATGTCGCCCGACCTGAAGGTCGCAACCGCCTTCGTTTCGCCGCTCGGCGCCAAGGATACCGATGCCGTGGTGGCGGCGCTCAACAAACACGCGAAATTCGTGCGCGGCCGCGTCTCCGGCGCGCTCCGGCAGATGAAGTTCATGCCTGAGTTCCGCTTCAAGCTGGACACCTCGTTCGATAATTTCGCCAAGATCAACACCTTGCTGAAATCGCCCGAAGTTGCGCGCGATCTCACCGAGGACGACGACAAGGACACTGAATAGTGGGGCGCCGCGGCAAGAAGAAGGGTCGGCCGATTTCGGGCTGGCTGGTGTTGGACAAGCCGGTTGGCATGGGCTCGACCGAAGCCGTTGCCAAGATCAAATGGCTGTTCCAGGCGGACAAGGCCGGCCATGCCGGCACGCTCGACCCCCTGGCGTCCGGCATGCTGCCGATCGCGCTTGGCGAGGCCACCAAGACCGTGCCTTACGTGCAGGACGGCGCCAAGATCTATCGCTTCACGGTGGCCTGGGGCGAGGAGCGTTCGACCGACGACCTCGAGGGGCCGGTGACCAAAAGTTCCGAGCAACGCCCCTCCGAGGTGGATGTACGCGCGCTTCTGCCAAAATACACCGGTGTCATCATGCAGACTCCACCACAGTTCTCGGCCATCAAGATCGCCGGCGAACGTGCCTATGACCTTGCCCGCGAAGGCGAGACGGTCGACATCCCGGCACGCGAGGTAGAGATCGGCCGCCTGGACATTGTCGAGCACGGCGCCGACCGAACCCTTTTCGAGATCGAATGCGGCAAGGGCACCTATGTGCGCTCGCTGGCACGCGACATGGGCCGCGACCTCGGCTGCTTCGGTCATATCTCGGAACTGCGCCGGGTCGAGGTCGACCCGTTCACAGCGGAGGATTTCGTCACTCTGGCCGAACTCGAGGCCGCCCGTTTCGGTGTGCAAAGCGATGAGCCCGCGGAATCGGCCGATGCCGATGACGCTGTGGATGTGCCGGTAGACTTCAGCGCCATCGATGCGTTGCTGGTCGATACATCCGCCGCACTCGACTGCCTGCCGCAGGTTGCGATCAGCGATGATGCCGCGACCAAGATCCGTCTTGGCAATCCGGTGATCATCCGTGGTCGTGATGCGCCGGTCGAGGCCGAGGAAGCCTGTGCCACGGCACGCGGCAAGCTGGTGGCTATCGGCGCCATCGAGCAAGGCATGTTCAAGCCAAAGCGGGTTTTTGCCGGCTAACCACCCCCTAACGCCTTGAATCCACGTACGATCGCTTTCGCCGAACTGATTCCTGTTTCCCGGGTCATTTGCTAAGGTCGAGCGCATTGGACGTGAGGAACAGATGGCGAGGACCGAAATGGCGAGGAAGCGGGCGCCCGTAAAAACGCGGCGACCGCCGGTCGGCGCTTCGCCGGGCACGCTGATCGCCGACCCGGCGGCGCGGCGTACCGAACTGCGGCTGACCTTGATCTCGCCGACGAAGTTCAAGACGATCGAAAACGCCAGTATCGACTACGTCACTGCCAATTGCGACAAATGGCCGGTGATCTGGCTTGATTGCACCGGCCTCGCCAACATTCCGCTGATCGAGGAGATCGGCCGTATCTTCAGCCTGCACCCGCTGGCGCTGGAAGACGTCGTCAACACCGGCCAGCGGCCGAAGGTCGACTTCTTCGAGGACCACGCCTTCGTCGTCGTCAGGATGATCGACGACGTCAGCGCGCACCGCTACGAGCAGATCGCTGTCTTCCTCGGCAAGAATTTTGTCGTCACCTTCCAGGAGCGTGAGGGCGATCCGTTCGACCCTGTGCGCAAGCGGATCGAGAGTTCGGCGCCGAACCGGTTGCGCGCACGCGGCGCCGATTATCTCGCCTATGCGCTGATCGACGCCATCGTCGACAGCTATTTCCCGCCGATCGAGGCTGTCGGCGACATTGTCGACGGCATCGAGGATGAGATGCTGCACACGCCACACAAGCATCATATGCGGCAGCTGCACGAGTTGCGGCGCGACGCCAATGTGCTGAAGGGCGTGCTGTGGCCGATGCGCGACGCGCTGGCGACGCTCATCCGCAACGACGTGCCCTTTGTGAAGGCCGAGACCAAGGTCTTCCTGAACGACACGCTGGATCATTCGTTGCGCTTGATCGAACTGGTCGAAACCCAGCGCGACATGCTGACAGGCCTGATCGAGATGCATCTGTCGCTGAGCCAGGCCCGCACCAACGATGTCATCAGCTATCTGACGATCGTCTCGGTGATCTTCATGCCGCTGACATTCCTCGTCGGTGTCTGGGGCATGAACTTCGATCCCTCATCCTCGCCCTGGAACATGCCGGAACTGAAGTCCTATTACGGCTACCCGGCGGCCCTGTTCTTCATGTTGCTGGTGGCGATGGGGCTCATAGCCTTTTTCCGATGGAAGAAATGGCTCTAGCGGGAGGCTGATCGTCGGCTCCTGGGAGCCGAAACCGCCAGCGAAGCCGGCTTGTGAATTGGGCTGGTGTTTTCTGGGGAATTGCACTATATGCGCCGCAGCATAGCGCCTTGACGCTCTGCTTGCACCGGCCCCTGCTGGACGACATCCCGGCTGAGGGCGTCCCGTTTCCTCAAACAGATAAGGAAAAACACGATGTCGATTACTGCCGAGCGCAAAAAAGAATTGATGGGTGAATTCGCTACCGCCAAGGGCGATACCGGGTCTCCGGAAGTCCAGGTGGCCATCCTTTCCGAGCGCATCAAGAACCTGACCGACCACTTCAAGGACCACAAGAAGGATAACCATTCCCGCCGTGGTCTGCTCGCTCTCGTCTCCCAGCGCCGCAGCCTGCTTGACTATCTCAAGCGCAAGGATGACGCGCGCTACCAGACGCTGATCGAGAAGCTCGGTCTGCGCCGCTGACGAATTGACCGGCGGGCTCTCTTCGGAGGGCCCGCCGGTCGCGCATTGGAGTGCCGGGCAGAAAAGCCGCGTCGCGACCTTCAGACAAGCCAATGCACGAATGAAGGAATGGAGCACCGCCCGTCCGATGGGACAGCAAGGGTTGCTCCGGGAATTTGAATTTGCGTGTGATTGCGTCCGAGGACCGAGGTTTTCGAGATCACGCGCAAGACCGATCGCATCGATCGGCAATTCGGTTCCGAGGCGGCACAGGGCCGCATCGGCACCGCCCATGGACAGTCATGGGGCAGGATTGCAGGACGCTCGCGTGGCCACCGCGCCGGACTTTTCGAGCTTCCCGTTGTCTTGCCCGTGGCTGGTCCGCAAAGGAAGCCAGGGGGAAGGGCATCCGCGCACGGTGAAACGGCGCGGCCCTTTCCTCATACAAAGGACAAGATATGTTCAATCATCACAAAGTGGAAATCGAATGGGGCGGCCGTCCGCTCATCCTGGAAACCGGCAAGATCGCCCGCCAGGCTGACGGCGCCGTGCTCGCCACTTACGGCGAGACCAAGGTCCTCGCCACCGTCGTGTCGATGAAGGAGCCGAAGCCAGGCCTCGATTTCTTCCCGCTGACCGTCAACTACCAGGAAAAGACCTATGCCGCCGGCAAGATCCCGGGCGGCTATTTCAAGCGTGAAGGCCGTCCGAGCGAGAAGGAAACACTGGTTTCCCGCCTGATCGACCGCCCGATCCGCCCGCTTTTCGCCGATGGCTACAAGAACGACACCCAGATCGTCGTCACCGTCGTGCAGCATGATCTCGAGAACGATCCGGACATCCTGTCGATCGTCGCCACCTCGGCCGCGCTCACGCTGTCTGGCGTTCCGTTCATGGGTCCCGTCGGCGGTGCTCGCGTCGGCTACATCAACGGCGAATACGTGCTCAACCCGCACATCGACGAGATGCAGGAATCCAAGCTCGACCTCGTCGTCGCCGGCACCGCCGACGCCGTGCTGATGGTTGAGTCCGAGGCCAAGGAACTTGGCGAAGAGCTGATGCTCGGCGCCGTGATGTTCGGCCACAAGGGTTTCCAGCCGGTCATCGACGCGATCATCAAGCTCGCCGAAGTCGCCGCCAAGGACCCGCGCGATTTCACCGCGCCGGACTATTCGGTGCTGGAAGCCGAGATGCTGAAGATCGTCGAAGGCGAACTTCGCGATGCCTACAAGATCACCGACAAGCAGAAGCGCTATGCCGCCGTCGACGCCGTCAAGGCGAAGGTCAAGGCCGCCTTTGCTCCGGCCGAAGGCGAAGAGTCCAAATATACCTCCGAGCAGATCGGCACGGTGTTCAAGGAACTGCAGGCCAAGGTCGTGCGCTGGAACATCCTCGATACCGGCTCGCGCATCGACGGCCGCGACCTGAAGACGGTCCGCAAGATCGTTTCCGAAGTCGGCGTCCTGCCGCGCACCCACGGTTCGGCCTTGTTCACCCGCGGCGAGACCCAGGCGCTGGTCGTTGCCACGCTGGGCACCGGCGAAGACGAACAGTATGTCGATTCATTGACCGGCATGTACAAGGAGAAGTTCCTCCTTCACTACAACTTCCCTCCCTATTCCGTCGGTGAGACCGGCCGCATGGGTTCGCCCGGCCGCCGCGAAATCGGCCACGGCAAGCTCGCCTGGCGCGCCATCCGCCCGATGCTGCCGAGCGCTGACCAGTTCCCCTACACGCTTCGCGTCGTCTCGGAGATAACCGAGTCCAACGGTTCCTCCTCGATGGCCACCGTCTGCGGCACTTCGCTAGCGCTGATGGATGCCGGCGTTCCGCTGGCAAAGCCCGTTGCCGGTATTGCCATGGGCCTGATCAAGGAAGGCGAGCGCTTCGCGGTCCTCTCCGACATCCTGGGAGACGAAGACCACCTCGGCGACATGGACTTCAAGGTAGCCGGCACCGCCAACGGCATCACCTCGCTGCAGATGGACATCAAGATCGAGGGCATCACCGAGGAGATCATGAAGATCGCGCTGGACCAGGCCAAGGAAGGCCGCCAGCACATCCTCGGCGAAATGGCATATGCCCTGACCGGCGCCCGCCCCGAACTCGGCGAGTTCGCGCCGCGCATCGAGGTCATGCACATCCCCACCGACAAGATCCGCGACGTGATCGGCTCGGGCGGCAAGGTCATCCGCGAGATCGTGGAAAAGACCGGCGCCAAGATCAACATCGAGGACGACGGCACGGTCAAGATCGCTTCGTCGAATGCCAAGGAAATCGAGGCGGCCAAGAAGTGGATCCACACCATCGTCGCCGAGCCGGAAGTGGGCGAGATCTACGAAGGCACCGTCGTCAAGACCGCCGATTTCGGCGCGTTCGTCAACTTCTTCGGTCCGCGTGACGGCCTCGTCCACATCTCGCAGCTTGCCAACGACCGAGTCGCCAAGACCTCCGACGTCGTCAAGGAAGGCGACAAGGTCTGGGTCAAGCTGATGGGCTTCGATGAGCGCGGCAAGGTCCGTCTGTCGATGAAGGTCGTCGACCAGGCCACCGGCAAGGAACTCGCCCGCGACAAGAAGGCCGAAGGCGAAGAAAACGCCGCTTGATCGGTCTGACAGGGTAATAGAAGCGGGCGCGCCGTAAGGTCGCGCCCGTTTTCGTTTCCAGAGTATCACGGCGACCGAGTTGCCACGCTGACGCCGTGGATCGGTCAAGGGCTTGGGATTGGGGAATGTTGGACGAAGCGACGAAGACACTGTTCCATCCGTTCGAGGCGGAAGCCATCTCGATGCCGGGCAGGGAAGGGCGTGCCCTCTTCCTGGGCGCTGAACCCGGCTTTCGGCTACCTGACGGGTTCGAGGCCGAACTCCATATCGTGCAGGGTTTCCGGCCCTATTTCCGGGCGTTGCAGGCGTCCGGGCGGGTCGTCACGCCGCAAGGTGAAGGTAATGGTTTCGATGTGGCGCTGGCACTTGCCGGGCGTCATCGCGGACAAAACGAGTTGCGCGTCGCCGAGGCGCTGGAGCGTGTGGCGCCCGGCGGTCTGATCGTCGTCGCTGGCGGCAAGGACGAGGGCATCGCCAGCCTGCGCAAGCGTCTCGGCGAGCTTGTGGCACTTGACGGCCATATGCCGAAGTATCACGGCACCGCCTTCTGGTTTCGCCGTCCGGCGGATGCCGTGGCCGCTGCCACGCTTCGCGCCGCCAATCCCGCTCAGCGCGTCGACGGCCGTTTCACGACAAACCCCGGCATGTTTTCCTTCGACCGGATCGATGTCGGTTCTAAACTGCTGGTCGATAACCTGCCTGCCGACATGCGCGGCCACGTCGCTGATTTCTGCGCTGGCTGGGGTTATCTGGCGGCGGAGACGTTGGCGCGGTCACCGGCCATCTCCGCCATTGACCTGCATGAGGCGGACTTCGCTTCACTGGAAGCGGCAAAAGCCAATCTTGCGGATGTCGCCCAATCGGTTGCAAGAAATTTCTTCTGGATCGATCTGCTGAGCGAGTCGGTTGAACGACGCTACGATGCCATCGTCATGAACCCGCCATTCCATCGCAGCCGTGCGGCCGAGCCCGAGATTGGTGCCGGCATGATCCGCACTGTGGCAAAGGCCCTGAAGCCGGGCGGGCGGCTGTTCATGGTCGCGAACCGCCAACTGCCCTACGAGCCGGTGCTGGCGGCGGCCTTCTCCAGCCATGGCGAGATCGCCCGTGACGGCATGTTCAAGGTGCTTTCCGCTCGCCGCTGAAACGGCGCTACGGCGGCCTCAATGCATGTTGGCGACGAGACGCTCGCGAACGCCTTGCGCTGCGTGCACCTCGCGAAGCCCGATCTTGAGCGGAGCCGGGCGGCCGAACAGGTAGCCCTGGACCACTTCGCAGCCGGCGGCCCGGAGCAGTGTCGCCTGGTTCTCGGTCTCGACACCTTCAGCGATGATGCTGACGCCGAGCGCGCGTGAAAGGCCGACAATGGTCGAGACGACCGCGCCGGAACTTGAATCGGTGTCGATGCGGCTGACGAAGGAACGATCGATCTTCAGCTTGCCGAACGAAAAATCGATGAGGTAGCTCAGGTTGGAATAGCCGGTGCCGAAATCGTCAACGGCGACGGAAATGCCCATATCGGCCAACTCGCGCAGGATGGCCGCGGCGCGGTCGCGATCCTGCATCATCGCTGTTTCGGTCACCTCCAGCTCCAGCCTGGACGGCTTGATGCCGGTGCTTGCCATCGTATCGCGCACGATGCCGACGAAATCCCTGGTCATGAATTGCACCGGGGAGATGTTGACGGCGACGAAACAGTCATCCGGCAAATGTTGGGCATCGCTGCAGGCCTTGTGCAACACCCACTCGCCTATGGGGCCGATCATGCCGGTCTCCTCGGCGATCGGGATGAACTCCATGGGCGGGATCATGCCGCGCTCCGGATGCTTCCAGCGGATCAGCGCCTCGTAACCGATGACGCGGCCGGTCGGCAGGTCAAGCTGCGGCTGATAGTGGAGATCAAAATCACCGCGGTCGAAAGCGGCGTTCAGTTCGGATTCGATCCACTGGCGATGGTCGGCGACCCGGCCCATGTCGGCGTGGAAGATCGACCAGTTGCCGACACCGCTGGCGCGCGCATTCTGCAGTGCCAGGTTGGATCGACGCAGGATGAGCACGGGGTCGACGCCATCCTTGGGCATCGCCACGATGCCCACCGACAGGCTGACCGATTGCAGGTGGGAGTTGAGCTGGTAGGGCTCCATCATCTCGTCGATGATCTTCTCGACGGTACCTTCCATCGATCCCTGGATCGCGAGGTCGGGCATGAGCACCGCGAACTCGCCGGCACCGATGCGCCCCACCACCGCGCTCTCGGGCAGGCACGTCTTCAATCGCTTGGTGAAGGCGCGGATCAGTTCGTCGCCCTGGCTGTAACCGATTGCGTCGTTGATCTGCTTGAAGCGATCGATGTCGATGTCGATGAGATATACAGGTTCGCCGGTCCTGCTGGTTGCGCAGGCCGCTTCGGCGATCTTGCCGACCATTGCCGGTCGCGCGACCAGGCCGGTCAGCTTGTCGAAATGGGTTTCCTTGAAGACATATTCCGCCGATTCATCGACGCCGGCGAAGAAGGAAAGTGCGGCACCCGCTGCGGCGAGCGCGCAAAGCGCGGCCATGATGCAGATCATCGTGCTTGCCGGCATGCCGGCCAGGCCATCGCCGAAGCTGTACTTCAGACCCCAGAGCCCGAGAACGAAGCTGCCCATGCCCGAGCTTGCAATGGTGAGCAGCCGGAACATAGGTGTTCGCTTCGGGTTGCTGACAGCTTGCATTACGAAAGTCCCCAGTACGGGGCTTTCTAACGGACATCTCCTTAAAATGAGTTTCCGTCAATGCATCTAATTTTACTGGATAGGACTATTCCCGTCCGCCATCCGTCTGCTTCAACTCGTCGAGAGTCGGCATGGAAACAATATGATAGCCGGAATCGACATAGTGGATCTCACCGGTAACGCCGGAAGACAGATCGGACAGGAGATAGAGCGCCGAACCACCGACTTCATCGATGGTCACGGTGCGGCGCAGCGGCGAGTTGCGCTGCTGGTAGGAGAACATATGGCGCGCATCGGAAATCCCGGCGCCGGCGAGTGTGCGCACCGGTCCCGCCGATATGCCATTCACCCTGATCCCACGCGGACCGTAGTCATTGGCGAGATATCGGACACTGGCTTCCAGCCCGGCCTTGGCAACGCCCATGACGTTGTAGTTGGGCATGACGCGGACCGATCCAGCATAGGTCAGCGTGATCATCGAGCCGCCATCCTTCATCAAGGCCGCGGCATGGCGGGCAACTTCCGTGAAGGAATAGCAGGAGATCACCATGGTGCGCACGAAATTGTCGCGGCTGGTGTCGGCGTAGAGGCCCTTGAGCTCGTTCTTGTCGGAAAAGCCGATGGCGTGGACGACGAAGTCCAGCCCGCCCCAGCTGTTTCCCAAGGTCTCGAAGGTGGCCGCGACAGATGCGCTGTCCTCGACGTCGCACGGAATGATCTGGGACGCGCCGAGCTTTTCCGCGAGCGGCTTGACCCTGCGGCCGAAGGCGTCGCCCTGATAGGTAAAGGCGAGTTCCGCCCCGTGCTCGGACAGTTTCTTGGCAATGCCCCAGGCGATCGAATGATCGTTGGCGACACCCATGACAAGCCCGCGCTTGCCCTTCATCAATCCGTCCATGCCGGCAGTCCTTATGCGGAATAACGCTGGAAAACGAGCGTCGCGTTGGTCCCACCGAAACCGAACGAATTCGACAAAACCGTGTCGATCTTGGCGTTGTCTATGCGCTTTCGCACGATAGGCATGCCCTCGAATTCGGGATCTAGGTTCTCGATATGAGCGCTCTCGCCTATGAACCCGCCCTGCATCATCAGGATCGAGTAGATCGATTCCTGCACCCCTGCGGCGCCCAGTGAATGGCCGGTCAGCGATTTCGTGGAGGTAATGTGAGGCATGGTCTCGCCGAACACCTCGCGGATCGCGCCCATTTCCTTGGAGTCGCCCACCGGCGTCGAAGTGCCGTGGGTGTTGATGTAGTCGATCGGCCCGGACACGGTCGCCAGGGCCTGCCGCATGCAGCGGATCGCGCCCTCGCCCGAAGGAGCCACCATGTCATAGCCGTCCGAAGTCGCGCCATAGCCGACGACCTCGGCGTAGATCTTGGCGCCGCGCGCCTTGGCGTGTTCGAGTTCCTCCAGCACCAGCACGCCGGCGCCGCCGGCAATGACGAAGCCATCGCGGTTGGCGTCATAGGCGCGCGAGGCGGCGGACGCGCGATCGTTGAACTTCGACGACATGGCGCCCATGGCATCGAAGAGATCGGACATGGTCCAGTCGAGATCCTCGTGGCCGCCGGCGAACACGATGTCCTGCTTGCCCCACTGGATCAGTTCGTAGCCATTGCCGATGCAATGAGCGGACGTAGAACAGGCCGACGAGATGGAATAGTTCACGCCGTGAATCTTGAACCACGTCGCCAATGTGGCCGACGCCGTCGAAGACATCGCCTTCGGCACGGCGAAGGGTCCGATGCGCTTGGGGCTGCCGTTCTTGAGCGTGGTTTCGGCCGCTTCGACGATGGTGCGGGTGGACGGACCGCCCGAACCCATCACGATGCCGGTGCGTTCGTTGGTGATGTCGCTCTCGGCAAGGCCCGCGTCGGCGATCGCCTGGTCCATGGCGACATGGTTCCAGGCGGCTCCCTGGGACAGGAAGCGCATGGCGCGGCGGTCGATCATGGCGGACGGGTCCAGCGTCGGCGCACCCCAGACCTGGCAGCGGAAGCCATGTTCGGCGAAGGAATCGGAGAAACTGATGCCGGACCTGGCATCGTGGAGCGAGGTCTGAACCTCGTTGGCGTTGTTGCCGATTGACGACACAATGCCGAGGCCTGTGACTACGACCCGTCTCATGGGCTGCTCCTTCCAGAGTGTCCGGTGACGATCAGGCGACCGCCGACTGCTTTGACAGACCCACCTTGAGATCCGTTGCCGAGTATATGGGCTCGCCATCGGCCTTCAGCCAGCCATCGGCGATGCCGAGTACCAGCCGTCCGCGCATCACGCGCTTGAAGTCGATGCCGTACTCCACCTTCTTGACGGAAGGCGTGACCATGCCCTTGAATTTCACTTCGCCGGTCGACAGCGCCATCCCCTTGCCGGGCTCGCCGAGCCAGCCGAGATAGAAACCGGTCAGTTGCCACATGGCATCCAGTCCCAGGCATCCCGGCATGATCGGGTTGCCGATGAAATGGCAAGCGAAGAACCAAAGGTCCGGCTTGATGTCGAATTCCGCGCGGATGAAACCCTTGTCGAAGGCGCCGCCAGTTTCGCTGATTTCGGTGATGCGGTCGAACATCAGCATCGGAGGATAGGGCAACTGGGCGTTTCCAGGCCCGAACAGCTCGCCGCGGGCGCAGGCAAGCAGTTCCTCATAGTCGTAGCTGGATTTCGAACCCGCCATCAATTCGTCCCCGTAATCGTCCCCGGGCGGTGGTGCGCGCCCTTGTCGTTGGTTTCCTAACACAATCTGTTTCCGGCCGGAAACCGGCGTTTGCGCTTAACCCGCCCGTCTGCCCGGGTCAATGCGCGCTATTGATCGTATTCAGCCGACAGAATATATGTCAGCAGGTGTCCGGTTTGGGCAGAGGCCCTTATTCTGCCACTCTGGACGTGTCTTGGGGCGGAATAAGGGCTCGACAAATAGATGGATCAGGGCTGCCGGAAGGAAGATGTCGCTGTGGACAAGCGGGTTCGCGAAGCAGGCTTGAGGCCGACACGTCAACGCATCGCGCTGGCCGATCTGCTTTTTGCCAAGGGCGACCGCCATCTTTCGGCCGAGGAGTTGCATGAGGAGGCCATCGCTGCCGGTGTGCCGGTATCGCTGGCCACGGTCTACAACGCCCTTCATCAGTTTACCCAAGCCGGCTTGCTGCGCATCCTGGCTGTCGAGGGGTCGAAGACATATTTCGACACCAACACCTCGGATCACCACCATTTCTATATCGAAGGCGAAAATCGGATATTCGATATCGCCAACGGTCCTGTCACGGTCACCAACCTGCCGGAGCCTCCGGAAGGCATGGAGATCGCCAATGTCGATATCGTGGTGAGGCTGCGACCAAAACGCCGCGATTGATCGCCGGCGATGAAGCCGCTGGACCTGACGATTCGGCTCGAATGGGCCGCAGTCGCGCTGGCCGCCATAGCCTTGTATGCAGCGGCTGGTGCTTCTTGGCGGCTGTTTGCCTTGCTAATCCTTGCGCCTGACCTGTCGATGCTTGGTTATCTCGCAGGGCCACGAGCGGGAGCCATCAGTTACAACGCCCTGCACGTCCTGATCTCTCCGGTGCTGCTCTTGCTAGCAGGTCACTTCGGCGGCAGTGCGCTGGCGACGGCGATCGCCGTGATCTGGATTGTCCACATCGCCATCGACCGCGCACTGGGCTACGGCCTCAAGCTGTCCAGCGGCTTTCAGGATACCCATCTTGGCCGCATCGGCCGTTAGGCGATGATCCTGCAAGGTTGGCCCTGAACTATAAAGAGCGATTCGGGAGCAGGATCAGTCCTTGACCCGTTCGCCCGGATAAGCGCCCCATACCAGCGACTGCGCGAGCCAGCCGGTATGGCCCTCAAACGTCATTTCGCACCATTGGCCGTTGCAGGACTTGATCGAGCCCATGACGCCGGGCTCGATGATGGCGACCACTCTGGCGCCATCCTGCGGGCTGTTGAGCAGGTTTATCCTGGCATCCTTGCCGCGCTGCCAGGGCGAGACAATGGCCGTGCGCTTGCCTGAAAGCAGCGACTGGTTGATCCAGCCTTCCGACCCGTCGGCGTCGCGGACGCGGCGCCAGGTGTCGAACTCCTGGATGATTTCCATCGGCAGGCCGGCCTTCATGTACATCCAGTCGACGGAGTAGTTGGCGCCGGGGCCGACGCGGGAATTGACGCGGCCGGATTTCAGGCTGACGAAGCGCGGCAGGGGCAGGCCGCTCGGGCCGAGCGTGATGCTTTGCGCGGGCGCGGCGGCGCTTTGCGCTGCCACGACCGGGGAGTAGAGGAGAGCGCCAAGACATGCTGCGCTGAGGGCCAGGCGAAGCGACGCGTAACCAGACACTTTCGTTCCTTTCGGCGCCGGCCCGTTGGCCATGGCGCGCCTTTTTCTTTGTCTTCGGCGGAACCGCTTGTTACATGGGTAACTGGCACCGCGACCGGCTTTCAGTTTCGCCTGTCTTGGTTAAAGAGGTCTCAACGAGATCGGGGTACGAGGAAACAATGGCAGGCAAAAAGAAGCCTCTCGTCGTCATCACGCGCAAGCTGCCGGACCCGGTCGAGACCCGCATGCGTGAGCTGTTCGACGCGAGGCTGAATGTCGAGGACAGGCCGATGACGCAGCCCGAATTGGTGGCCGCGGTCAAGGAAGCGGATGTTCTCGTCCCCACCGTGACGGATCAGATCGATGCGGCTCTGATCGCCCAGGCCGGCGAGAATCTCAAGCTGATCGCCAATTTCGGCAACGGCGTCGACAAGATCGACGTGGCGGCCGCGGCCAAGAGAGGCATCACCGTCACCAACACGCCGAACGTGCTGACCGAAGACACCGCCGACATGACCATGGCGCTCATGCTGGCCGTGCCCCGGCGGCTGGCGGAAGGTGCCAATGTGCTGACGGGTGACAAGAAATGGGCCGGCTGGTCGCCGACCTGGATGCTCGGCCGGCGCATTTGGGGCAAACGGCTTGGCATCGTCGGCATGGGCCGAATCGGCACTGCCGTCGCCAGGCGGGCAAAGGCGTTCGGCCTTTCGATCCACTATCACAACCGCCATCGGGTGCTGCCGGCGGTCGAGGATGGGCTGGAGGCGACATACTGGGAAAGCCTCGACCAGATGCTCGCCCGCATGGACATCATCTCGGTCAATTGCCCGTCCACGCCAGCGACCTTTCATCTGCTTTCGGCGCGGCGCCTGGCCTTGCTGCAGCCGACGGCCTACGTCGTCAACACGGCGCGCGGCGACATCATCGATGAGGAATCGCTGGTAAAACTGATTCAGGATGGCAAGATTGCCGGCGCCGGCCTCGATGTCTACGAGCACGAACCCGCGTTGAACAGCAAGCTCCTGAAACTCGCCGCCAAGGGGAAGGTGGTGCTGCTGCCGCATATGGGCTCGGCGACGCTTGAGGGCCGAATCGACATGGGCGAGAAGGTCATCATCAACATACGGGCATTCTTCGACGGCCACCGCCCACCTGACCGTGTGTTGCCGCTGCGCACGTGATCGCTAGCCAAGGCGGCATCATCCTGCGTCATGGCGAGAGAATGTTAGTATAAACTTACGAAATCAATTTGCGCATGGTGATGGACGTCGGCCGGCTGTAGCCTTCATGCGCGGTGCGTTCCGTTTCGCGAAAGCCCATGCGGGCAAAAATTGCATGATTGGACGTCAGTTCGATCCGCGTCTGGAGTTCGAGAGCCGCCTTGCCGCGGCTGCGAGCCAGCGTTTCAACAGCCTGCATCAATTGCCTGCCGATGCCTGAGCCCTGGCGATCCGGTTCGACTGCGAGCTTGCCGACATAGAGATCGTCAGCCCTTTCCAGAACGAATACGCAGCCGACGATCCTGCCGCCTTGCAGGGCCGCGAAACCCGTCTCGTGTCCGGCCTTCTCCCGAAGCCTTTCGACGGTCAGCAGATGCGCCGAGGATGGTGGATCGATGACGCCATCCATGGAGGCGAATGCCTCGCGGATCAGCGCCAGCACATCGTCAAAGCGATCGAAATCGCTGGGAAGCCGGATGACGGAAACCCGTGCCCCTTGATCCATCGGGTCAGTTTCTCTTGTAGCGGATGGTGTCGAAGCGCGCATTCAGTGCATCGTAGAGCAGCAGCCTGCCGATCAGCGGCTCGCCGACGCCGGTGATCAGCTTGATCGTCTCCATGGCCTGCAGCGTCCCCACGACACCGGTCAGTGCGCCGATCACGCCTGCAACGGCACAGGACGGCACCAGACCCGGCGGCGGCGGCTCGGGGAAGAGGTCGCGATAGCGGGGGTTTGGCTTGCCGTCCTTGCCGGTTTCGAATGGTTTCAACACCGTCACCGAACCGTCGAAGCGGCCGACGGCGGCATGAACAAGCGGCCTTTCCCGCGCCGCGCAGGCATCGGCTACCGTGTAGCGCGTCTCGAAATTGTCGGAGCCGTCGACGACGATGTCATAGCGGGCGATGAGGGCAGGGGCATTGTCGGCCGTCAGTCGCACAGTGTGCGTTTCGACCGCGGTGTTGGGATTGATGCGGGCAATTGCAGCCTTTGCGCTGTCGGTTTTCAGCGTGCCGACCATGTCTGTATCGTGAATGACCTGCCGCTGGAGGTTGGAAAGCGAGACGACGTCATCGTCGACAACGCCGAGCGTGCCGACGCCGGCGGCGGCGAGGTATTCGAGCACAGGCGCTCCGAGCCCACCCGCACCGATGACGAGCACCCGCGACTGCTTCAGCTTTTGCTGCCCGGCGCCTCCGATTTCGGGAAGCACGATGTGGCGGGCATAGCGTTCGATTTCTTCGGCGGTAAGGGCGGTGGCGTTCATTGCCGGACCATATAGTGGCGGAAAAACCTTGTCAGGGGGTTCATGGGCGAAGATTCACCCAGTCGGCGCAACCGTGCCGTGATCGACCGTCAGGAATTGCGCACGTCCGCTTAGGCTGGAAAACAGCGCCGCGTCGGTGCCGGTCATGAAGGCCTGGCAATTCAACTCTTCCAGGATGGAAAACAGAGCCGCGCGCCGTCCGCTGTCGAGATGCGCGGCGATCTCGTCGAGCAGCAGGATCGGGGTCATGCCAGACATCTCGCCGGTCAGCCGGGCATGCGACAGCACGATGCCGACCAGGAGCGCCTTCTGCTCGCCGGTCGAGCAGAGCTCCGCAGGCATCGCCTTGGGCCGGTGCCGTACCACGAGATCCGATCGGTGGGGGCCGTCAAGCGTCCGTCCAGCGGCGCGGTCGCGGTCGCGGCCTCCCGCCAGGGCGCGGCGGAAGCGTTCCTCGACATCGACCGCCGGCCAGGTCCCCACTTCGCGTTCCAGTTCTCCCGACAGGCTGATGTCCGCCTGGGGAAACGGTCCCGCATCTGGCAACCTGTCGATCATGGCGGCAAGCAGGCGCGCCAATTCGGCTCGTGCGGCGGCGATGGCGACGCCGGTTTCCGCCATCTGCATCTCTATCGCGTCGAACCACGCGCCGTCACGCGAGCCCTCGGCGAGCAGGCGATTGCGGCCGCGCATCGCCTTTTCATAATCGAGCGCACGCTGGCCGTGGCCTGGATCGATTGCCAGAACCAGCCGGTCGAGGAAGCGGCGGCGGTCGCCTGCCGGCCCTGTGAAGAGGCCGTCCATCGCTGGCGTCAGCCACACGACGCGAAGCCACTCCAGCATGTCCTCGGCCGAGCGTGCCGTCGCGCCATTGATCCGCACCCGCCTGCCGCCTTCGCCGGCATCGCCGCCGGAAATGCCGGTGCCTATTTCGGCCTCGCCCTGCGGCCCATCAAGGCGCGCGTGCAATGCAAAGCCGCCGTCGCCACCCTCACGCGCCACGTCGCCGTAAGGTGCGCGGCGCAAGCCGCGGCCGGGTGTCAGGAATGAGATTGCTTCAAGCAGATTGGTCTTGCCGGCGCCATTGTCACCGGAAAACACCACCGCGCCGGGGCTGAGATCGATAGACAGCGCCGCGTAGTTGCGAAAATTCGTAAGTGTAAGCTTACTTATATATGTCTGTTCCGGCAACCGCCATCCGCCTGTAGAAGTCGCCGCATCACCGTTCCATCGTTCGCACCGGGTAAGAACCGGTGCGCCAATGCGGCTATACGCGCATCGGCATCAGCACGTAGAGCGCGGTTTCGTCCGCCATGTCGTGGATCAGTGTCGGCGATCCTGCATCGGCAAGCATGAATTTTGCCTCCGTGCCGGTCAACTGGGCGGCGACATCAAGCAGGTACTTGGCGTTGAAGCCGATTTCGATCGGGTCGGACGAATAGTCGGCGGCCAATTCCTCGGTGGCGCTGCCCGAGTCCGGATTGTTGACGGCAAGCGTCACTTGCCCTTCAGTGATCGAAAGCTTCACCGCCCGGCCACGTTCCGAGGAAATGGTCGAAACGCGATCGACGGCGGCGGCAAAGCTCTGCCGGTCGATGATCAGTTGCTTGTCGTTGCCGGTCGGGATCACGCGCTGATAGTCCGGGAAGGTGCCGTCGATCAGCTTCGAGGTCAGGACGACGCTGCCGATGGTGAAGCGGATCTTGGTGTCCGAAAGTTCCGTGGTCACAGCCACATCGGGATCGTCGACCAGCTTCTGCAATTCGCTGACGGTCTTGCGCGGAATGATGATGCCCGGCATGCCCTCAGAGCCTGCCGGCGCATCGATCTCCGCGCGCGCGAGACGGTGGCCGTCCGTCGCCACCGAGCGAAGCTTCAGCTTGCCGCCAACCTCATGCGTGTGCAGGTAGATGCCGTTCAAGTAGTAGCGCGTCTCCTCGGTGGAGATGGCGAACTGGGTTTTTTCGATGAGCCCCTTCAACGCTACCGAGTCCAGCCGGAATATATGCGAGAAGGATCCGGCGGAAAGCTCGGGGAAGTCGGATTGCGGCAGGCACTGTAGGCGGAAGCTCGAGCGGCCCGAAGTGACCGTCATGGCGTTGCCGTCTTCGTCGGTCTTGAGCATCACCTCCGCGCCGTCGGAGAGCTTGCGCACGATGTCATAGAGCAGGTGCGCCGGAACCGTCGTCGCGCCGCCGCGCTCGACCTTGGCGGGCGTGGCTTCGGTCACCTCGAGATCGAGGTCGGTCGCCTTCATTTCGAGACTGGCGCCCTGCGCGTTCAAAAGCACGTTGGACAGGATCGGTATGGTGTTGCGCCGTTCGACCACACGGTGGACGTGGTTGAGCGACTTCAGGAGATTTGACCGTTCCAGGATAACACGCATGACGAAACAGGCTCGCTTGAATGAATGAACGGGTCCCCGGCGAGCGGCGCCCCGCGAAAGGTCTGAACAGGCTCAGAATCTGCATAAACTGACAGGAAAAAGCCAGCAAACGCAAGCCCGCGCCACCGGTTCGGGCCGGCCACGCGGGCTTTCTGGGGATAAAGGGGCCGAAGTCCGCGGGCCAGGTCATTTTGCAACCGGATGGAACCACCCGGCCTCCGCACAAATGCGGCAAAACAAACAGTTAGAGCGGTTCACCAGCGCAAGGCCGACCACCCGCTCCAGTGTCTTTCGAGTGTATCAGGCCTGGTCGTTGATCAGCCTTCTCAGCAATTCGAGTTCCTGAGCCAGCGTGTTGTCGTTGCCGGACAGGTCTTCGATCTTGCGTACGGCGTGCAGAACCGTGGTGTGGTCTCGACCGCCAAAACGCCGGCCGATCTCCGGCAGGGAGCGCGGCGTCATGACCTTCGACAGGTACATCGCCACCTGGCGCGGCTTGACGATGGTGCGTGTGCGACGGTTGGAGAGCAATTCCGTCTTCGATACATTGTAGTGGCGCGCCACGATGCGCTGGATGTCCTCGATGCGGACCCGCTTAGGCTCGCCGGAGCGATAGATGTGGCCGAGGATTTCATCGATGCGATCGATGGTGATCTGCGGTTCGAAGGATTGGCGAAAAAGAAGCTGATTGAAGGCGCCCTCCAGTTCGCGGCCGCTGCCGGTCACCGTGCGAGCGACGTGGTTGAGTATCTCTTCCGAGATATCGAGCGAGGCGTCGTCGATCCTGGCGGTGGCGAGGCGCAGCTTGAGCATGCCAAGGCGCATGGAGAAGTCGGGCGCGGACATTTCCAGCGCGACGCCGCCATTGAGGCGCGAGCGGACCCGCGGTTCCAGCGATTCCAGCTCCGACGGCGGCCGGTCTGCGGCTACAACCACCTGCTTGGCGCTGTCGAGCAGCATGTTGATGAGATGGCAGAACTCATGCTGGATCGACTTGCCCTGCAGGAACTGCATGTCGTCGATGATGAGCAGGTCGATATCGCGCAACTGCTCCTTGAGCGTCAGCGCATTGTTGTCGCGGATCGCGGTGGCGAAACGCCACATGAAATATTCAGCCGTGAGGTAGACGACGCGCGACTTCGGATTCTGCTTCAGCGATTCCGCCGCGATCGCCTGCAGGAGATGCGTCTTGCCGAGCCCCACGGTCGCGTGGAGGAAAAGTGGATTGAAGCGCACGGCGCTCGACTGGGATTCCGCCACTGCCTTGGCCGCGGCGAAGGCAACCCGGTTCGACGGCCCTTCGATGAAGGAGTTGAATGTGTATCGCGGATCTAGCGGGGAACCGAGCACATTGTGCCGGAACTCGCTCTCCATCGGTGTTCCCGGGCGAGGGGCCGGTGCCCGCTCGACCCTGCCTGGGCCGGCTGTGCCTGCCGCAAGCGCCGTCTGCGTCTGCTTGGTCATCTTGCGCGCCGTGGCCATTTCGGGCTCCACGCTGCCGCGGCCCTGACGGGTGGCGGTGCGCACGACGATCTCGATCTTGAGGAGGTCAGGCTCCTCCTGCTTCCACAGCTCGGAAATGAGATCGAGATAATGGCCGTTGATCCACGAGCGCAGAAAGGCGGTGGGCACCGAGATGCGGACGATACCCTTGGAAGCCTCGGCGACCTTCATGCGGCCGAACCAGCTCGAATAGACCTCGGTTCCCAGACGTGCCTTCAGCTGGGCCTTGACCCGATCGAACTTCTGTTCCGCTTCGCTGGAAGCCGTCATGTCGTCCCCTCTGATCAAAGTTCCGGGAAATGGGAGGTCGCTCGTAAGCTCCCTTTCGATGCCGCTCTGCATGATCGAGTTCCTTGTCTTCCTGTACCTGTTTCCACCGGGAGTGCGCCTCCTGCACCCTTGTTCCGGCGTCTGCTTTGCCACGATGCCATCCGCCGCCGCCGGCAGATGATCTCGCCTCGTAGGTCGGGGATCGGCACTGGCTCATGGAAGCCAGTCCGGTTGGTCATGCCAAGGCAATACGACTCCCTCCGGCCAATAAAGCGCCGGCGCGCCGTCAATCTGCCATGTACAATTACGCCAGTCCCCTACCGCATCAAAAAGGCAAAACCAACCTGTCCACGGAATAGATCCGTGTTGCAAACTCCGCCAATTTCAGCTGGCCGATTCAGGCTGGGTTAGGGGCCAGAGGCCCGTCCCTTTTGATAGACCGACATTACCGAAATCGCTGTGGATAGGGCAAGGCCACCACTAACCGATTTTTAAGGAATCTGGTTAGCTCGGAGGGTTGTGCAGGCCTTGCTGCAAGGGCATATTTTGACAAAGCCATTGTGATTCAAACCCTTTTCCGGCGAATATGAAAAAGGCCGCGCCGCCTGAAATTTTCTGAAATAATTCGCTTGACAGCTACTTCTCCCCCATCGCTCGCGGATGATGTGAACAAGCTGTGGATGACCATCTGTAAATAATTGAAAAGTAAAGATAATTTCTGGCAGTCGTCATCCCCGGCAAGGATGCTTTACGTGGCCGTCGAGATTGTCCGGCGTGTGTATGCCGGCAAAGTATTTCAAACCGCGAAATCCCTGCGCTGCGTGATTTTGGAGCTTCGTTTTAAGTGCTTGCCGGCAAACGAAAAAACCCGGCTCAAAAGGCCGGGTTTGAAGAAAATCAGTTCAGAAACGGGATGATCAGGCCGACAGGACCTTGACCCGCTGGGCCAACCTCGAAACCTTGCGCGACGCGGTGTTCTTGTGGAGAACGCCCTTGGTCGCGGCACGCATCAGCTCAGGCTCCGCGATCTTGAAAGCGGCCTGTGCCGCCGCCTTGTCGCCGGAGGCCAATGCCTCCTCGACCTGACGGACATAGGTGCGGACGCGCGAGCGGCGGTTCTTGTTGATCGCCGCGCGGCGGGCGATCTTGCGCGTTGCCTTTTTGGCCGAGGATGTATTGGCCATGATGCCTCTCTTCTGATCTGGTGAGCACTTGCGGGATGCCGCAGGGCGCAAAAAACATACCGGCAGCCACGGGGCCGCCTCGGTTGGTGCGGCTTATAGTTCAGCTTTTAAGGCGCGTCAACGCCGCCCGGCGTTCTTTTTGGCCAATGTTGCGCCTCTACCGGTTCGTGAAATTCGGCTTCCGCTTTTCAGCGAAAGCCGCCATGCCTTCCTTCTGGTCTTCGAACGCAAAAAGGGAGTGGAACAGCCGGCGCTCGAACCGCAGTCCTTCGCCAAGCGTGGTCTCGTAAGCGCGGTTCACGGCCTCTTTCGTCATCATGACCGAGGGTAGCGAAAACTCAGCGATCCTGGCCGCTGCCTTCACCGCTTCCTCGACAAGATCGCCGACGGGGACCACGCGAGATACGAGGCCGGAACGCTCGGCTTCCGCGGCATCCATCATCCGTCCGGTCAGGCACATGTCCATCGCCTTGGATTTGCCGACGAAGCGGGTCAGGCGCTGCGATCCGCCCATGCCCGGCATGACGCCAAGCGTGATCTCCGGCTGGCCAAACTTGGCATTGTCGGCGGCTATGATGAAATCGCACATCATCGCCAGTTCGCAGCCGCCGCCGAGCGCATAGCCCGCCACCGCCGCGATGACCGGCTTGCGCGTGCGCGTGAATTCCTCCCATCCGACGAAGAAGTCCTGGGTGTAGGCTTCGGCATAGGAGATAGCCTGCATTTCCTTGATGTCGGCGCCCGCCGCGAAGGCTTTTTCCGAACCGGTGACGACCATCGCCCCGATCTCGGGATTCGCGCCGAAATCACGCGCTGCCGAGACCAGGTCCGCGAGGACCCGCGAATTCAGCGCGTTCAGCGCCTTCGGCCGGTTCAGCGTTATCAGGCCGACCTTGCCGCGCGTCTCGGTGAGGATGGTTTCATGGGTCATGGCCGTATCTCCTTGCTCAAGACAACTAGCTCACACCTGACACTTCCGGCAATAGAAGGTGGAGCGCCCGCTCTGCACGATGCGCTCGACATGGCCGCCGCAGCCGGGCTTGGGGCAAGGTTCGCCTTCGCGGTCGTAGACCGCGAAGGAATGCTGGAAGTAGCCCAGGGAGCCATCTGTCTGCCTATGGTCGCGCAAGGAAGATCCGCCGGCGGCAATGGCATCGGCAATGACCGAACGGATTGCCTCCGCGAGGCGCTCGCTCTGCTCCCTGGCCTTCTTGCACGGCCTGGCGATCGTGCCCGCCTCGCGCAAGGGGGAAAGTCCGGCACGCCACAGCGCTTCCGAGACATAGATATTGCCGAGGCCGGCGATCAGCCTCTGGTCGAGCAGTGCCGCCTTCAACGGTGACCTGCGCCCCTTCAGAAGCGAGGCAAGCAGCACGCCATCGAGCGTGTTGCCGGTCGGCTCGACGCCCAGCCCCGCCAGCATCGGATGCTCGTTGGCGGTCCCTTCCGAAAACAACATGAAACCGAAGCGGCGCGGGTCGTTGAAGATCACCTGGGATTGGTCGCCATGGGCGGTCGCGACATGGAAGACGACATGGTCGTGGTTAGCGCTCTTCGAGCGTTCATGATGGAACACGCCCGGCATTTCGTTGGTGTCGGACGTTTCGATACGGAATGAGCCTGACATGCCGAGATGGCATATCAGCACGGGCCCTCCGTCCAGGTGCATCGTCAGATATTTGGCCCGGCGGCCAAGCGCTGTGATCGTCTTGCCAGCCAGCCTCTCCGAAAATCGATCGGGAAACGGAAAGCGCAGATCCGGCCGGCGTGCGTCGACACGGACGATGCGCGCGCCTTCCAGAACCGGCTGCAGTCCGCGCCGGACGGTTTCGACCTCGGGTAATTCAGGCATGGTCACCTATCACCGGATAGAAGGAAGTGCCATGGCGGCCGCGCGCCAGCCCGAGATGTTCAGCCACTGTTTCCCCGATATCGGCAAACGTTGCACGAAGCCCGATGTCGCCACCATGAAGACCCGGCCCGGTGCCGAAGACCGGAATGCGTTCCCGCGTATGGTCGGTGCCACGCCAGGTGGGATCATTGCCATGATCGGCGGTAAGGATGAGAAGGTCTCCGTGCTTCAGCCGTGCAAGCGCCTCCGGCAGCCGCCGGTCAAAGGCTTCGAGCGCGGCGGCATAGCCGGCCACATCGCGCCGATGCCCGTAATCCGTGTCGAAGTCGACGAAATTGGCAAAGACGAGGTCGCCGTCACCGGCATCGTCCATCGCGCCCAGCGCCTTGTCGAACATCGCCATGTTGCCGGCGGCCTTGCGCGTTTCCGTGATTCCGCGATGGGCAAAAATGTCACCGATCTTGCCGACCGCGATGACCTGGCTGCCACGCTCCGTCAGCCTGTCCAGCAAGGTCGGTTCCGGTGGCGGCACGGCGTAGTCGCGACGGTTGTGCGTGCGTGAGAAGGTGGCGGCGGTTTCGCCGACGAAAGGCCGGGCGATAACCCGTCCGATGTTGAGCGGATCAACCAGCCTGCGTATCACCTTGCAGAATTCATAAAGGCGCTCCAGGCCGAAATGCTCTTCATGGGCGGCGATCTGGAGAACGGAGTCGACGGACGTGTAGCAGATCGGCATGCCTGTACGGATATGCTCCTCGCCGAACCGTTCGATGATTTCGGTGCCCGGGGCGTGGCAATTGCCGAGAATGCCCGGCACCTTGCCTTCGCGGATCATCGCCGCGGTCAATTGGGCTGGAAAGGTGGGAAGAGTGTCCGGAAAATAGCCCCAGTCAAAGCGGACCGGCAATCCCGCGATTTCCCAATGACCTGACGGCGTGTCCTTGCCGCTGGAAATTTCTTGCGCGGCGCCGTGAAAGGCGCGGGCGAGGCGAACCCTTGTGCCTCCTTCGATGGTCAACCCTGTCGCGGTTTCGGCGGCATCGCCCAGGCCGAGCGAAAGCATGTTGGGCACAAGGAGCGGTCCGCTGCGCAAACCTTCGCGATCCGCGCGACCCTGCGCGCAGCTTTCGGCGATGTGGCCGAAGGTGTTGGAGCCAGTGTCACCATAGCGCTCGGCATCCGCGGCGCCGCCAATGCCGAAGGAATCGAGAACGAAAAGGAAAGCGCGCGCCATCTGGGCTCATCATTGCCTGTCTAGGGACCCAGACATAGGGTTCCGTGCCGGCAATGGCAATTCGGAAACCAAACCGCAACGGCTCGGCGCGATAGTTGAGACGGCAATGCATTTCGCCGAAGGGCATGACACGATTTTGGCTCCTTCAAGCATTGTGGGCTCCCGGCAACACCGGCATGGTTCTGGATCTATGAAGCTGATGGTCGATCTTCCATGAAACATCTCTTCAAGGTGTATGCGGCGGCGATGCTGCTCGGTGCGTCCTGGTCAGGTCCGGCGCGTGCCGATTGGCGCGACGACATCGGCACGTTTCGCATCGGCCTCGTCGCCGAGCCTGGAGCAGGCAACACCGTGCCGGGTCTTGCGGCCCTGACCGACGCCTACACCAAGGCGCTCGGCATGAAGGTGGAGTTTGTCGTGGCCCGGGACTACGCGGCACTGATCGAGGCGCAAGCCAGCGCCCGCATCCAGTACGCGGTCTATTCGGCAACCGCCTATGCCACGGCTTTGCAACGCTGCGGATGCGTTGAGCCCCTGGTGGCCCCCGTTGATTCCGACGGCGCCATTGGCATCCACTCCATCCTGCTGACCCGGGGCGGCAAGGTACAGGATATTGCCGCCATGGATGGTCATCGGATCGCCATGGCCCCGTCAGACAGTGTTGGCGGTTCTCTTCTGCCGCTGGCGGCTTTGGCCGCGGAAGGCATCAAGGTCCCCGAAGACGCGCCGTTCCTGATACACGCCAATTCAGCCACGGCGGCCGAAGCGATGCTGGTCGATGGCGGGGCCGAGGCGATGTTCGGCTGGGCGCGGGTCGCGGCCGACGGCCAGTCCGAAGTCGCAGGTGGCACCGAAGCAAGGCTCGAGGCGGCCGGGATCGGCAAATCCGAACTCAAGACCGTGTGGACATCGGGCATGCTGAGATATGGCCCCCACGCCGTCCGCGGCGATCTTGATCCCGAAGCGAAACGCCGGCTAACCGTGTTCCTCACCAATCTCAGATCGATGTCACCGGACATCTACGATCTTCTGGAAACGAAGCACTCCGGAGGCTTCGCCGCGGCGGCTCCGAAGGACTACGAAATGGCGGTTGCCATCGTGCGTATGGTTTCGGACATTGGTCGCCAACGCTAGGCCAATGCCTGTCGCTCGAACGTAATCGCAAGGCGCAACGCGTCGCGCCGTCTGGTCAATCGCGATCCGCTATCGACCTATGAGCATATGAGCACCCTGTCAGCAATCGCCGCAGGTGATCGTCGAACTCATGCGGGGGCGCAGGTAGTAGGTCTCACCCATCGATATCGAATTGAATGCCGAGCTCAAGCCAAGCTGCTGCTGGCCCGAGGCCGACCAGGTTATGATCGGTTTGTAGGCGAGGTTGCTTTGGACGCGGATCAGGAAGGTGCCCGCGATTTTGAGCGAAGCGGGAACGGTGGTGATGGTGTTGGGTGCCGCATCGACGCCATTGACACCGCCGACAACCCTGCGCGACCAAACGACCTGCACCTTGGGTGTTGGATCGGTGGTGACCTGGATGGCGGTGATGATGATATCCGGGACGGACCGGTTATAGGGCTGAAGCGTCGAGGTGCCGATCTGCATGATCGCGTCCAGGTCAGCCTTGACGATCGTCTGCTGCTGCGTGACGAGATCCGCCACCATGCTGCCGATGCGGCTGACCTTCTTGCTGGTCTCGATGGCTTGCGAGGCCTCCATCGTCAGGAAATACATGGCCAGCAGGACAGGTACGATGAAGGCAAATTCGATAGCCGCGACGCCGCGACGATCGGCGCGGAAACGGACCGCTTTCGACCAGATCCTCGCAACACCAAGATGTGCCCCCGCACAAAACATGCCTGTGCCCCCTTTTCTTGCTCAACCAAGGTCGAGATTTAATCGTTGAACGGCTCGTTCTGCCATGTGGTCGAAGCGAAATGCAGTGTGTAGCCGGTACCCATGTTGGACATCGTCGTGGCCATGAAGTTGGTCATGACAGGCCATTTGTAGAAGACCCGCAGCATGTTCTTGGACGATGACGGGCCGGGCGCGACCGTGAACGTGGCTGGCGACGTGCCTGTCAGCACGATAGCTCCATTCTGGATATTGAACCCGGCCTGGGCAGCAGCGGCGAAGCTTGCGTATTGGCGCAGGTCGACCTGCAATCCCGGGCAATTCTGGGCGACGATGATCTGCAACTGGCTACAGATCGCCTGTTTCAGCGAGGTATCGGTTACGGTCGCGGCGCTCATCTGCCCGGTACGCAACTGACGCGCCACGTTGTCGGTGGCGTTGGCCATCACTTCCTCTCCGGCAAATGAAATACAGCTTTCCAGGATCGCGAAGACCAGAAACGCAAATGGCAACGCGAGCATCGCGAATTCGATTGCCGTGCTGCCGCGGTTGTCGCGAAGGAGACGGGCGCATAGCCCTGTTCGTCTCATGTCGCGCCCGCCGTGCCTGGGTCTTGGGTCTTCGCTCATGCCCGTTCCTGCCGATCTCATGCGTATCGGCGGAGTATTAGCGCAAATGCATTGAGGTCCGGTTTTGATGACCGTTAAATTCGGCCAAAACCCTTTAACCTGCCGGTAACCGAAGCGTCTTTTTCAATCGGGCTTCATCGATCAGCCGATCAGCGGCCGGTGCTCATCTCGGTTTCTGAAGCCTTCTCGGCATCACTCTTGTACGAGCTCTCGCAGTATGGCGTGCAGGATAAGGTTTGTACTTCGGCTCGCCTGTAGATGCGCACCGATGATGCGGCCTGCCGCACGACGGTGACCTGCTCGTCGACGATCGGGCTGCCCTCTTGATCGAGCACGACGAGATTGGTGACGCCGAACCCTTTTCCCGTCAGGACGATCGTCGATGCGTCTTGCACGGAAGCATCGGCGATAGCCGGATTGCCGACAACGATCGTGTCCGCGGCGCGGGACAGTTTCACGATCTTTGCCTGGTTCATGGTGACTTCGATGCCGGCGCCAGCCTCGGCGGGCATGACGAAGGCGGTAACAAGAAGCGCGGCAACTAGAAATGACGATCTCGGCCCGACCATTGTGGCGCTCCACGGCAGCATACTGTTCAACGGAACATGAACGAGATTGGTGAATCAACGGTTAAGTGCGGATCCTCCGGCGGCGTTCGGCTTGTTGTCATGGACCGCCCGGCCCATCCCGCTGCGTCCCCAAGATGGCGCGACAGCGCTTTTCCATTGCTTGGTTGCTGGGTTGGAGGCCAGAGGTATGTACTTAGTTCACGGTTAACCACGCAATATGTTCAAACCGGGAAAGGAATCGGTAAGGCTGTTTATTAAGCCGATCGAAAGAGCTTCTCCCTAGATTGCCAGTATCCGATCAACCACCAAGAGAAGTTGACGGAAGTGCTGTAACACGTGGAGTAGGAGCTCTCGAATGTCTAATCTTTTTGCACGTTTCGTGAAGGACGAATCCGGCGCGACCGCTATTGAATACGGTCTGATCGCCGCTCTCATCGCACTCGCCATCATGGTCGGCGCCGGCCAGCTCGGCAATGCCCTGAGCGCCAAGTTCGTCGCGATCGCTGGCGCCGTCAACACCGGTACCGCCCCGTAATATCTTCCGCTTCTGGTGGTTATCCAGAACAAGGGCCGCCTCTTTTGGCGGCCCTTGTTTCTTAATCTCCTGAAATTTGAATTCTCGGCATCATCAATCATTAATCGAACATGCCTAGGCTGCTCCCAACTGTAGTTTGACGATAGGCGCCCGGCCAATGCTTGAAGCCTTGATCTTCGTTGTCTTTCCGTTTTGCATGCTGTTTGCAGCGATCTCCGACATGCTGTCGATGACGATCGCCAACCGTGTTTCCGTTCTGCTCGTGGTGGTTTTCGCGCTGGTTGCGCCGATGACGGGCATGGACTGGGCAACCTATGGCTGGCATTTTGCCGCTGGCGGGCTGGTGCTGGCCGTGACCTTCGGCCTGTTCGCGCTCGGCGGCATGGGTGGTGGCGACGCAAAACTTTTGGCGGCCACCGCGGTCTGGATGGGACTGAACGTCAATCTCGTCGAATATCTTGTGATCTCGACATTCATCGGCGGCCTGCTGACGCTTGCAATCCTTCTTTACCGCAACTCGCCGCTTTCCGCCTTTACCGGCCATAACCCGTTTCTTCGCCACTTCGCCAACCCGGCGACGGGTGTTCCCTACGGCATAGCGCTCGGGCTCGGCGGGCTGATCACCTATCCGGATTCTCCGTTGATGGTGTGGGCACTCGCAAGACTGGCTGCCTGAGTTCAATCCAGTTGTTAAAACTGTCGGGATTAGGAGGGAGAAAGATCGCTCTTTCCCAGGCTGGAATGCCGTTTCCATCCAATTTATGTAAACCTTAAATTAATCACGATCGTAAGCATTGCATTAACCTTGTTTTGACGATTGCCGCTGCAGAGTCCGGCTTGGCTAGGTGGTTTGCCAAGGGCGAGGATTCGGACAGATGCCAGCATCCCGATTGATCATTCTGAGCGTGGCGGTGGCCGCGGCGGGTGGCGCAGGGTATGTCGCGAAGAACATGGTCGCGGCGCCTCCGCCTCAAATCGTCGTCGATTCCGGTCCCAAGGCGCCGGCGATCGCGCTGCAGGATGTGCTTGTGCTTTCGGGTGACGTTCCCATGGGCACGCAGCTTGAAAACAATATCGCCTGGGAATCCTGGCCCGCCGACGGCATCAACGCGAATTTCATCACCCGCGCCGCCGAGCCGGACGCGCTGGAAAAGCTGAAGGCGTCCGTGGCTCGCGTGGCGATGTACACCGGGGAGCCGTTGCGGCGCTCCAAGCTTATCGGCGAGGGGCAAAGCTTCATGTCCTCGATCCTGCCCAGCGGAATGCGGGCTGTCGCGACCGCCATCTCTGCCGACACGTCGGCCGGCGGTTTCATTCTTCCCAACGACTTTGTCGACGTCATCATGACCCGCAGGGCCGACGCCGCCAGCGGCAGCACCGGTTTCACCACGGAGACCATCCTCAAGAACATTCGCGTCCTGGCAATCGATCAAACCATTCAGGAAGACGAGCAGGGCAAGAAGACCAGGGTTGGCCAGACCGCCACGCTGGAGCTGACGCCGCAGCAGGCGGAGATCATCACGGTGGCCCAGCAGATGGCGGATCGCCTGACGCTGGCGCTGCGCTCGGTCACGGATACCCAGGAAAAGAATTTGGGCGAGGCCGACTATCTCGTTTCCGGGAAAGGGCGGCGGGGAACTGTGCGGCTGATCAAATCGGGCGAAGTTTCCGAAGTTGGAGCAAGGAAATGAAGCTAACCCGCGAGTTCCCGGTTCTTGTCGCCGCGACATTCGGCCTTCTGCTCGTCGGAACGAACGCCCAAGGCGTCGTCGAGGCGAAGGCAGCTGGCAAGAACGCACAGGTGACTGCGTCCACCGCCACTCAGAAAGTGAAGCTCGGGCTCAACAAATCGGTGGTCATCGACCTGCCTAGCGACGCCTACGATATCCTTGTCGCCAACCCTGCCGTGGCCGATGCCGTTACTCGTACCTCAAGACGCATTTACCTGTTCGGCAAGGCTGTGGGCGAGACGAACATCTTCGTCTTTGGTCCCAATGGCGAACAGATCGTCAGTCTGGATCTGTCTATTGAACGCGACGTCGCCGGCCTGGAAGATTACATCAAGCGCTTCATCCCGACCTCGTCCATCAAGGTCGAGTTGCTGAACGACAACGTGGTTTTGACCGGGACGGTGGATACCCCCCTGGACGCCAAGCGCGCCGAACAGCTGGCAAACATATTCGTGTCCGGTGGTGAAGCGACGACGGGACAGTATTCGCAAACCGCCGCCGGCGGCTCCGCGCAAGGCGGCGTCGACATCAACAATCCCGATTCCCAGCGTCGCGTCAGCCAGATCGTCAACCTGCTGTCGATCATCGGCGATGACCAGGTGACGCTGAAGGTGACCGTCGCCGAAGTCAGCCGCTCGGTGATGAAGCAGCTTGGTGTCAACATGATGGGCAGCGGCGGCAGCAACGGCATCAGCTATGGCGCCCTTAGCGACAATTTCACCGGCCTCGGCAAGCAGTTGTCGAATTCGGGCTTCAACATCGGCACTTCATCGCTGCAGGCCTATATCAACGCCATGGAGCAGTCCGGGGTCATGAAGACCCTGGCCGAGCCCACCCTGACCGCGGTGTCCGGCGAGAAGGCGACCTTCAAGGTCGGCGGCGAATACAACATGGTGACCGGCGTCTCCCAGAACGTCTCCACCGACAACCAGACTGGTCTGAAGACCTACTCCATCGACAAGATCGAATACGGCATCGGCCTGGAGTTCCAGCCGGTGGTGTTGTCGCCCGGCCGCATAAGCCTCAAGGTCAGGACCTCGGTTTCCGAGCCGACGACAGAAGGGTCGGTGTCGCTTTCCAGTGGCGGAACAAGTCCCGGCATGAATGCCCTGTCGCTTCGCAAGCGCCTTGCCGACACGACGGTCGAACTTCCTTCCGGTGGCTCCATGATGATCGCTGGCCTTGTCCGCGATGACGTCAGGCAGGCCGTCAACGGGCTGCCAGGGCTGACAAAGATTCCGGTGCTCGGCGCACTCTTCCGCAGCAGGGATTTCGTGCGCAACGAGACCGAGCTTGTCATCATTATCACGCCTTATCTGGCACGGCCCGTGGCGCGCAACGATCTCGCCAAGCCGGACGACAATTTCAATGCCCCGAGCGACGGGGCCGGCATGTTCCTTGGCCGCGTCAATCGTGTCTACGGCACCATGCAGACGGACAAGCCCAACGGCCGCTATCACGGCGTTGTCGGCTTCATCTACAAGTAAGCGGGGAACGGACATGTCTCAGTCAGTGTCGAAGGCAAGGACGATCACCGCCACGGCGCGGTCCGGCCGTTCGCGGATATTCCTGCGCGCCATTCCAGCCATGGCGGTCGCCGCGGCCGTGCTTCTTGCCGGCTGCGCCAGGCGGGACAGCATCACGGTTGGGGCGATTCCGGACGATTACCGCACCACGCACCCGATCATGATCGCGGAAAAGAACCAGAAGATCGACCTTCCGGTCGGCGCGGGGGATCGCGGCATGACCGGCTATCAGCGCGACACGCTTCTGGGTTTCCTTGACGGATACGACAAGAGCGCGGCCCCCGCGCTCACGATAGCGGTGCCACTCGGCTCGGCCAACGAGGTCGCCGCACTGGTGGCCGGCCGCGATTTCGCCAGGCTCGCAGCGGCCAGCGGCGTCGATCGCAAGCGGATCGTGATGACCTCATATCAATCAGCTTCCGCGGAAGCTTCCGCGCCGGTGCGTGTTTCCTTTGTCGCGGTAAAAGCGCAGACCGACAAATGCGGACGCTGGCCCGAAGATCTGTTGGAGACGTCGGAAAACAAGCACTATGCTGATTTCGGCTGCTCGTATCAGAACAACCTGGCCGCCCAGATGGCCAATCCGGCCGATCTGCTCGGGCCGCGCAAGTCTTCCGACATCGACCCGGCAAATCGCAGCAAGGTCATCGATGTCTATCGCGCCAGGGGCATTTCGAACGAGTTCCTCGGCGCCTCGGAAGTGACGTACTAGTCCCAGGTCACGGAAAGAGCATGACAATGAGCAATCTTGCCTATGACGCCGAGGTAGATGGGGGCGAAACGTCGCCGCAGGATGTCGCCGCCATGCAGGCATTGCGGCCGATCCCGCGCATTTCGATCCAGGCATTTTGCGAGACCGAGGGCGTTGCCAACCCGGTCGAACGCGCCGGCGAAGATCGTCGCATGGCGAAGGCGCATCTGAAGGTTCACATGGGCGGCATCGCCACCGCCATCGAATTCTACCAGTCGGCGCCGACGCCCAACCTGATCCTGCTGGAGTCGCGCAGTGAGCCGAAGCAACTGCTGGAACAGTTGGCCCAGCTGTCAGAATATTGCGATCCGACCTCGAAGGTCGTCGTCATCGGCCACTACAATGATGTCGGCCTCTATCGCGAGCTCATTCGTTCGGGCATTTCGGAATATGTCATCGCCCCCGTATCGATGGCCGACATCGTCAGCGTTATATCCTCGATCTTTGTCGACCCGGAAGCCGAGCCGATCGGTCGCTCGCTGGCGTTCATAGGCGCCAAGGGTGGTGTCGGCTCCTCGACCATTGCCCACAATGTGGCCTGGGCGATGTCATCGCTGTTCAAGTCTGAAGTGATCGTTGCGGATCTCGATCTTGCCTTTGGGACGGCGAACATCAATTTCGACCAGGATCCGGCACAGGGCATAGCAGAGGCGGTATTTTCGCCCGAACGTGTCGACGAAGTCTACCTCGACCGGTTGCTTGCCCAGTGCGCCGAGCATCTCTCCCTGCTGGCGGCGCCGTCCACGCTTGAGCGGGTCTATGATTTCGATCCCGAAGCGTTCACCCAGTTGATCGACACCGCGCAGCGCAGCGTGCCGCTTCTGGTGCTCGATGTTCCGCATGTGTGGACGGGTTGGACCAAGAACACCCTGGTCAAGGCCGACGAGATCATCATCACGGCGACGCCGGAACTGGCCAACTTGCGCAACACCAAGAACCTTGTCGACATGCTCAAGCGGCTGCGTCCGAATGATCCGCCTCCGAAGCTGATCATCAATCAGGCCGGCATGCCCAAGCGGCCGGAAATATCGGCTTCCGACTTCGCCGAGCCGCTTGGCCTGTCGCCAATGTCGGTCATCGCCTTCGATCCGCTTCTCTTTGGCAACGCGGCCAACAACGGGCGCATGCTCGGAGAGATGGACGCCAAGAACCCGGTCGTGGGTACGATCAACGAAATCGCGCATGTGCTGACCGGACGCAGCGAAATCAAGGCCAAGAAGAAAGCGGGCCTTGGCAATCTCCTCGGCAAGCTCTCGCGCAACAAGAAATGACGCTTCAGTGGCGAAATTGGTAGTCCATCATGTTCGGTAAAAGAGGCAGTGACGACGGCAGCCGGTTCAATCCGGAATTCCGCCAGCCGGCACCCGCGCCAGTCGCGCCAGGGAGTGCAAACGCCGCGGAAACGGCGGTACTCCCGCGGCCGGGCGCGCCGATGCCGCCAGGCGCGCCCGCCGCGCCGCCCGCGCGCCGCGCGGTCGAGGCGCCGCCGTTGGCGCCGGAGCCCAAGAAGGTCCAGCGCGAGCGCAGCGAGAGCTACTACGACACCAAGAGCCAAGTCTTTTCCGCGCTCATCGACACGATCGATCTGTCGCAGTTGGCCAAGCTCGATCCCGAGAGCGCGCGCGAGGAAATTCGCGATATCGTCAACGATATCATCGCGATAAAGAACTTCGCGATGTCGATTGCCGAGCAGGAAGAGCTGCTCGAGGATATCTGCAATGACGTGCTGGGCTACGGACCGCTGGAGCCTCTGCTCGCCCGTGACGACATCGCGGATATCATGGTCAACGGGTCCAAGAACGTCTACATCGAAGTCAACGGCAAGGTCGAGCAGACTGGCATCCGGTTCCGCGATAACCAGCAGCTCCTAAACATCTGCCAGCGCATCGTCAGCCAGGTCGGCCGCCGCGTCGATGAATCGAGCCCAATCTGCGACGCGCGCTTGCCCGATGGCTCTCGTGTCAACGTCATCGCACCGCCGCTGTCCATCGACGGGACCGCGCTCACCATCCGCAAGTTCAAGAAGGACAAGCTGACGCTCGATCAGCTGGTCAAATTCGGTGCCATCTCACCGCAGGGAGCCGAAGTTCTCAAGATCATCGGTCGGGTTCGTTGCAACATCATCATCTCGGGTGGTACTGGCTCCGGCAAGACGACGCTGCTCAATTGCCTGACCAACTACATCGACCGCGAGGAGCGCGTCATCACCTGCGAGGACTCGGCGGAGTTGCAATTGCAGCAGCCGCATGTCGTGCGCCTCGAAACCCGCCCGCCCAACCTCGAGGGCGAAGGCGAGGTGACCATGCGCGACCTGGTCAAGAACTGCCTGCGCATGCGGCCCGAACGCATCATCGTCGGCGAAGTGCGCGGACCTGAAGTGTTCGATCTCCTGCAGGCGATGAACACGGGTCATGATGGCTCGATGGGAACCATCCACTCCAACAGCCCGCGCGAATGTCTGAACCGTATCGAATCGATGATCGCCATGGGTGGCTACACGCTGCCGCAGAAAACCGTGCGCGAAATCGTGGTCGGCTCGGTGGACGTGATCATCCAGGCTGCCCGCCTGCGCGATGGCTCGCGCCGCATCACGCACATCACTGAAGTGATCGGCATGGAAGGCGACGTCATCATCACGCAGGACATCGTCCTTTACAACATCAAGGGCGAGGATGCGAATGGCAGGCTGACGGGCGAACACGTTTCGACAGGCATCGGGCGGCCGCATTTCTGGGATCGCGCCCGTTACTACGGCGAGGAACAGCGCCTCGCCAATGCGCTCGAGGCGATGGAGAAACGCGCTGACTGACGCATCCGCAGGCGTAGGGGCTCTGGTCAATGTTTGGAATTGACAGCACAGTATTGGCGTTTGTCGTGCTCGCCGGCTTCAGCGCTGGCGCGGTCGCCTACGCTTTTCTGTTCAACCAGATCACCAACGAAAAACAGGCTGGCAAGCGGCTCGAAACGATCAAGACCGCCGAGACCGACCGCACCGTGGTCAAGGCCTCCCGCGACCGGGTGGCGGAAGCTGCCAAGCGCCGGAAATCGGTACAGGACTCCCTCAAGGACCTTGAGGAAAAACAGAAATCCAAGGACCGCGTCGTCAAAAAGCCGCCGCTGAAGGCACAGATCCGCCAGGCCGGCATGACAGTCTCTCTCGAGCGGTTCTATATCTATTCAGCCGTTTGCGGTGTCATTCTGACGGTTCTCGCCTATATGGCGGGCGCCCCGCTATTGGTCCTGCCGGGAGCGTTGCTGGCTGGCGCGCTGGGCCTGCCGCGCTGGTTCGTCTCGTTTCGTCGCGGGCGCCGGGTCAAGCAGTTCCTCAACGAATTTCCGAACGCGCTCGACATCATCGTCCGGGCTGTCAAATCCGGCCTTCCCCTCAATGACGCGATCCGGCTGATCGCCAATGAATCGCCGGAGCCGGTCAAGGCCGAGTTCCGCCGCATCGTCGATTCCCAGCAGATGGGCCTGTCGATCCCCGACGCCTCGTTGCGCATGGCCGAGACCATGCCTTGCACGGAAGCGAGCTTCTTCGGCATCGTCATCCAGATCCAGTCCCAGGCCGGCGGCAACTTGTCGGAGGCCCTTGGCAATCTTTCGCGCGTGCTGCGCGACCGCAAGAAGATGAAGGCCAAGGTCGCGGCCTTGTCGATGGAAGCCAAGGCCTCCGCCGTCATCATCGGCGCGCTGCCTTTCATCGTCGCCTTTCTCGTCTATCTGACCAGCCCGAACTACATCATGCCGCTGTTCACCACCAGCACGGGCAATCTGATCCTCGGCTGCTCCGGAGTTTGGATGTCGATCGGCATCCTGGTGATGCGCAAGATGATGAACTTCGATGTCTAGAATCCCGGGCATGACCCCGGAAAGCGGTATACGGAGTTGGGAAAAGGTCATGCTCGAACGAGAAGATAGAAAGCAATGACCGACCAAGTCGTCAAATCCCTAACGGACCCGGCGTTCCTGATCGCCTTGCTGGTTGGCATCGCCGTATTCGCCACCGTCTTCACTCTGCTTCCGGCGCTTGGTGGCAACCAGCTCAAGAACCGCATGAAGTCCGTGGCTCTCGAGCGTGACGAGTTGCGCGCCAAGCAGCGCGCCCGGCTTGCCGCCGAGGCCGACCGTCGCCGCAAGGGCTTGCGCGAGGAACAGTCGATCGGCATGCGCGCCATCGTCGAGCGCCTTGACCTGAGGCGCGCCCTGGCGGACGAGGGCACGCTGCAGAAGCTCAAGGTCGCGGGTTTCCGCGGACAGAACCCGCTGACACGCTTTCTGTTCTTCCGCCTGGTCCTTCCATTTGTGTTCTTCGCGCTGGCCGTTGTGTATTTGTTCGTCCTGGGCGGATTGCCCGCCCAGCCGCCCCTGATCAAGCTGTTCGTGGCTATCATCGTTGCCTATGGCGGCTTTTACGCACCGGTGCTTTACGTCAACAACCGCGCCACCAAGCGCAAGCAGTCGATTCAGGCGGCGTGGCCGGATGCACTCGACCTGATGCTGATCTGCGTGGAATCGGGCATGTCGGTCGAAGCCGCGCTTCGCAGGGTTGCCGACGAAATCGGCGCGCAGTCCGTGGCGCTGGCGGAAGAATTCATCCTGACCAATGCCGAGCTCTCCTATCTGCAGGAGCGCAAGCAGGCCTACGAGAACCTTGCAAGCCGCACCGGCCTGGAGTCGGTCAAGTCGGTATCGCAGGCGCTGGTCCAGGCCGAGCGCTATGGTACGCCGGTGGCGCACGCGCTACGCGTGCTCGCCGGCGAGAGCCGCGACATGCGCATGAACGCGGCGGAGAAGAAGGCCGCGGCCCTGCCGCCGAAGCTCACCGTGCCGATGATCCTGTTCTTCCTGCCGGTGCTCTTCGCCATCATCCTCGGGCCGGCCGGCATCCAGGTCAGCCAGCGCGGCATCTTCGGTGATCCGCACAAGACCAGCAGCGAGTAACCGTCGGGGTTGAGAACTGAAATAGCCGCCCTGCATGTGCAGCGCGGCCCTTTTCATGTCGATATGTCAAAGTGGAGCCCGGTGCGGACCCGTCAATTGGTGGCAGGTTTTGTCTTGTCCTGGTCCTTGAGCTGGCTCCAGGCGTTCTGCTGCGCCAGCATCTGGCGAAGGTAGGCAACATTCGCCTGCGCCTGGTCGGGCGAGAGTTCTTGGGAAGCAATCTTCTCGGCTTCATCGAAGCGCCCTTGCAAGCCGACAACCAGCGCGAGGTTCTGACGCACACGGCTATCGGCATTGGGCTGTTGCGCGGCCGAGCGCATGTAGGTTTCAGCCGTGCGCAGGTCGCCTTCCAGCACATAGGACATGCCGAGATTTGAAAGGACCGAGGGTTCGTTCGGCTTCAGCTCGAGCGCCTTGCGATACAGCTGGCGTGCCTGGTCCTTCTGGCCCATCTGGTCGAGAATGGCGGCTTCCGCGGACACAAGTTTCCAGTCCGGGTATTCAGGCGTCTGCGCGCGGCGTACGGCGTCAAGCGCCGGCTCGAACTGGCCGTTGGCGGCCAGCGCCTTGCCGTAGGCGGCCAGCACGTCTCGATCCTTCGGCAACGCGATCGCCAGCTTGCGCATCACGGCGAGCGACTGGTCGGCGTCTCCATCCATCTGCAACGCCGCCGCGTAGTTGGTGGCGATTCGCTTGTCGGCGGGGTTGCGGGAGTAAGACTGGCCAAGCGCCATCGTCGCGCTGTGCAATTCGCTGGCCGACATGGTCTCCAGGGGCTTGCCACTGGTGCGGCCGATCGAACCGGTGGTGAATTTGCTTGTTCCGCAGCCGGAAACGCTGGCCGCGAGAGCCAGAATGAAGGCCGTGGTGATCAGCCTTTTTCCGGTGGCGTTCATCATGCGGTTGGTCAGCATAGGCTCCCGGGCCTCCGTTCATGCGCGTGACCATTGCGTGGCCATCTTCCCTCCCGAAGAAATATTCTGTTAACCCTAACGGACGGTTAAGAACGCCGACTCAAAGCCGCCTGCTGGAGACCATCGAATGCCCGTCGAACTCGTCGAGACTAAGCTGAACAAAGCGTTGCCGGTTCATCTGGTGGCGAAGGACGGTCTGGAGACAGCAGCGCTCGAATCGTCCTCTGTCGCCTGGGCCAAGGCCAATGGCTTTTCCGGCGAAGCGGGCAGGGTACTGGTCTTGCCGGGCGAAAACGGCGCCATTGCTGGCGCGCTGTTTGGCACTGGTGAAAACGAGAGCTCCCTTGCGGTCGGCGCACTGGCGAGAATGTTGCCGGAGGGCGAATGGAGTTTCGCCTCCACTCCTGCGGACCCCGATCTCGCTTCACTTGCCCTGCTGCTGGGTGGTTATGTGTTCACCCGCTACGGCAAGAAACCGGGCAAGGCGCTGCGCTTCGCATCGCCATCGGATACGAATGTCGCCCATATCCGCCGCATCGTCGACGGCGTTTTCCTGACCCGCGATCTGGTCAACACGCCGACCAGCGACATGGGTCCCGATGAGCTGGAGAAGGCAGTGAGGACCCTGGCCGCGGCCCACAAGGCGGACGTATCGGTCATCAAGGGCGACGATCTTCTCAAGCAGAATTTTCCGATGATCCACGCTGTCGGCCGCGCCTCGGTCGGCGCGCCGCGGCTGATCGACATGACATGGGGTCGCAAGGACGCCCCGAAGGTGACGCTGGTCGGCAAGGGTGTCTGCTTCGACACTGGCGGCCTCGACATCAAGCCATCGTCCGGCATGCTGCTGATGAAGAAGGACATGGGCGGAGCGGCCAATGTGCTCGGTCTCGCCTCGATGATCATGGCCGCTGGGCTTAATGTGCGGCTGCGCGTTCTGATCCCCGCGGTCGAGAACTCGATTGCCGGCAACGCCTTCCGGCCCGGCGATGTCCTTGCGAGTCGCAAGGGCATCACCGTCGAGATCGGCAACACCGATGCGGAAGGCAGGCTGGTCCTGGGCGATGCCCTGTCGCTGGCGGACGACGAAGAACCGCGGATGCTGATCGACATGGCGACCTTGACGGGCGCCGCCCGTGTAGCGCTCGGCCCCGACCTGCCGCCCTTCTACACCGGCGACGAAGCTTTGGCGTCGGAACTGGCCGCGGCCGCGATGGCGGTCGAGGACCCGCTGTGGCGCATGCCGCTGTGGCGGCCTTACGAGGCAAAGCTTTCGTCGAAAATCGCCGATATCAACAATGTCACCACCGACGGTTTCGCCGGTTCGATCACGGCGGCACTGTTCCTCAAACGCTTTGTCGAGAAGACAGCGAGCTGGGCGCATTTCGACATCTTCGCCTGGAACCCCGCCGATCGTCCGCATGGTCCAGCCGGCGGTGAAGCGCAAGGCATCCGCGCGCTGGAGCGGGTCATCTCGGCCCGCTTTGGCTGAGACTTCAGGCCTTTCGTCGCACGGCGCTCGACTGAAACGGAACCGAAACAATTTGCGGTCATGCTGGCGCGATGTCGATTGCGCTGCGTCCGAGCCAGGCCCTGCGACTGTGGCAGCAGGTGATGCTGTCGCAGGTGCGCGACGATGCGCCTGATCTGACCATGCGCCAGACGGCGATCCTGTTCACCATCTATCTCGATCCGCCCCCGCATACGGTGCGGGGGCTCGCCGCACGGCTCAACGTCACCAAGCCGGTCATCACCCGCGCCCTCGACACGATGGGCGCGCTGAAACTGGTGTCGCGCCATCGTGACGAACTCGACAAGCGCAATGTCCTCATCAAGCGCACCGTCGAGGGCGCGCTCTTTGTCGAGCGCTTCGGCGATGTTATCATCGCCAAGGCCCACGAATTGCCGATCTGAAGCATGATCCCGAAAAGTGGGAACCGGTTTTCGGGCAAGATCATGCTCAAACAAAATTGGTGCATGATCCCGAAAAGTGGGAACCGGTTTTCGGGCAAGATCATGCGCACACAAAAAGCAGGGTTGCCGATTTGACCGTCCACGATTCACGCCTTCACGCCTACCGCTCCGATCTCGCCGATGCGAGGTTGAAAGGAGAGGTCGCCGCCGACCGTTTCGTCGCCGGCCGGCCGGCACGGATTTCGGCCTCCGTGGCCGATGTACGCAAGGCGCCGCGTCCGGATGCCGGCATCAACACGCAGTTCCTGTTCGGCGACGATGTCCTGGTCTTCGAGGATGCCGAGGGCTGGGCCTGGGTGCAGGGCGAACGTGACGGCTATGTCGGCTATGTCGCCGCCACGATGCTGGTTGCGCGTGACGACAAGCCAACCGATATCGTCTCGGTGCCGCGTACTTTTGTTTATCCAGGACCGGACCTCAGGTTCCCGCGCAGTGGGCAACTGTCCATGGGATCTAGCGTGACCGTGACCGGAGCGGCCGAAACGCGCGGCACGCACTACCAACTGCTGGCCTCGGGCGAGGCGATCGTGTCAGCCCACCTGCAGCGCATCGGTGAAGCAGCGGCCGACTATGTCGCGGTGGCCGAGACTTTCCTCGGCACGCCTTATCTGTGGGGCGGTGTCTCCGGCTTCGGCATCGACTGTTCCGGCCTCGTACAATTGTCCATGCGCATGGCCGGCACCGACGTGCTGCGCGACTCCGACATGCAGGCTGCGACCATTGGCGAGCCGTTCGAAACCGGACCGGATTTTTCCGGATTGCGTCGTGGCGACCTGGTGTTCTGGAAGGGCCATGTCGCCATCATGACCGATGCCGACACGATGATCCATGCCAACGGCCACACGATGCTGGTGTCGCGTGAAGGGCTGAAGGAGGCCGTTGCCCGCATAGGCTATCTCTACGGCGGACCGACAGGATTCAGGCGGCCATAGGGCCACGGTCTTCATCCTGATCCCTTTTTGTTCCGATTCTGCTTGGCTATCGACGTCCGCCGCGCTACCTCTGGCCGAGTGACAGAGCAGCCGCGCCTTGCCGAGCAGAATGCCGCAGTAGCCCTACCCGAACCATTCATCAGATGGTTCGGGGAAAAGGGCTGGTCGCCGCGTGCTCATCAGATCGAATTGCTGGCAAGGGCTCAGGACCGGCAATCGGTGCTGCTGATTGCACCTACCGGTGCTGGCAAGACACTCGCGGGGTTCCTGCCTTCGCTGACCGATCTGGCTGGCCGGCCCAAACGCAAGCCCGGGCAGGCGCATCGTGGCATCCATACCCTTTACATATCGCCATTGAAGGCACTGGCGGTCGACATCGAGCGCAATCTCGGCAAGCCGGTCGAGGAGATCGGCCTGCCGATCACTATCGAGACGCGCACCGGCGACACGCCTTCGCACAAGCGCCAGCGTCAGAAGCTGGTGCCGCCCGACATCCTGCTCACCACGCCGGAGCAATTGGCATTGCTGATTGCCGCAGGCGATGCGAGACGTTTCTTCCAGGATCTGCGCTATGTCGTGCTCGACGAGTTGCATTCGCTGGTCACGTCGAAGCGAGGGCACCTTCTGGCGCTCGGGCTCGCGCGGCTGCGCAGCTTTGTCCCCGGCCTGCAGACGATCGGCCTGTCGGCGACTGTGGCCGAACCGGACGAACTGCGGCACTGGCTGGTCAGCCAGAATCCGCCAGGAGACATGGCCGAATTGATTGTCGTCACCGGCGGCGCCAAGCCCGAGATTTCCATTCTCGATTCCGAAGAGCGCGTCCCGTGGGCGGGACATTCGGCCCGCTATGCGACGCCGGAGATCTACCGCGAGATCAAGCGTCACAAGACGACCCTGCTGTTCGTCAACACGCGCAGCCAGGCGGAACTGCTGTTCCAGGAATTGTGGCGGGTCAACGAGGATACCTTGCCGATCGCGCTGCATCACGGCTCGCTGGACGTCGCCCAGCGCCGGCGCGTCGAGAAGGCGATGGGCGACAACGCGTTGCGCGCCATTGTCGCCACGTCGACGCTAGATCTGGGCATCGACTGGGGCGATGTCGATCTGGTCGTGCATGTCGGCGCGCCGAAGGGCGCCAGCCGGCTGGCGCAGCGCATCGGCCGCGCCAACCATCGCATGGACGAGCCTTCCAAGGCGATCCTCATCCCGGCCAACCGTTTCGAGGTCCTTGAATGCCGGGCAGCGCTCGACGCCAACTATCTCGGCGCGCAGGACACGCCGCCGCTGGTCGATGGCGGCCTCGATGTGCTGGCGCAGCATGTTCTGGGCTGCGCCTGCGGAGCCCCATTCCGCGCCGATGACCTTTTTGAGGAAGTACGAGCGGCGGCGCCCTATGCCAGTCTGGACCGCCTCACATTCGACCGCGTCGTCGACTTCGTCGCCACCGGTGGATACGCGCTCAAGAACTACGAGCGATATGCCCGCATCCGGCTGAACAAGGATGGGTTCTGGCGAGTATCCAATCCGCGCGTTGCCCAGCAATACAGGCTGAATGTCGGCACCATCATCGAAGTGCCGGCGCTCAACGTGCGTTACGTCAAAGCGGGCAGCAAGGGCTCGGCTTCGCGTGGTGGCGCGGTCCTGGGCAAGATCGAGGAAGCCTTTCTCGAAACACTGACGCACGGCGACACGTTCATGTTCGCCGGCAAAATCCTGCGTTTCGAAGGCATCCGGGAAAATGAATGCTTCGTGTCGAACGCGCCCGGAAGCGACGCCAAGGTGCCCTATTATGGGGGAGGCAAGTTCCCGCTCTCCACGTACCTCGCCGAGCAGGTTCGTATCATGCTCGACGATCCGCGGCGATGGAAACAACTGCCCGAGCAAGTGGCCGACTGGCTGCGGTTCCAGGCCGACAAATCTATGCTGCCCAAACGCGGTGACCTGCTGATCGAGACCTTTCCGCGCGGCAATCGCCACTATCTCGTCGCCTATCCGTTCGAGGGCAGGCTTGCCCATCAGACGCTAGGCATGCTGCTCACCCGTCGCCTCGACAGGGCGGGAGCCAGGCCGCTTGGCTTCGTCGCCACCGACTACGCGCTTGCCATTTGGTCACTGGGTGACATGGGAGCGATGTTCAAGGCCAGGAAACCGTCGCTCAGCGCGCTCTTCGACCAGGACATGCTGGGCGACGACCTCGAAGCCTGGCTGGCCGACAGCTGGCTTCTGAAGCGCACCTTCCGCAATTGTGCGCTGATTTCGGGATTGATCGAGAAACGCCATCCGGGTCAGGAAAAGAGCGGTCGCCAGGTCACCGTGTCCACGGATCTCATCTACGACGTGCTGCGCAGCCATGAGCCAGACCACATCCTGCTGCAGGCGACGCGTGCCGATGCGGCCACCGGTCTGCTCGATGTCAGCAGACTTGCCGACATGCTCTCGCGCATCCAGGGTCGAATCATGCATAAGAATCTCGAGCAGATCTCGCCGCTCGCCGTGCCGATCATGCTGGAGATCGGCAAGATGCCTGTGAATGGCGAAGCCGATGAAACACTCTTGATGGATGCGGCGACGCTCGTCGAGGAGGCCATGGGGCCGGGAATGGTTGAGGAATGAATTTTTCGCTGGCACGCGCGTCGCTGATCGCCGAGGCCGACATGGTTGGCATCGCGGGCGAGCGCGCGGTCTGCGATCCGCGCGGCGTGCTTTATTTTCCCGGGCTCGGACTTCTCGCCGTGTCCGACCTGCATCTGGAAAAAGGCTCCTCGCTGGCACGGCGCGGAACGTTGATTCCACCCTACGACACAGGCGCGACCTTACTCAGATTGCAGGCAGTCATTGCTGACTACCACCCATCGATCGTCATCAGCCTGGGTGATAGTTTTCATGATGGCGGCGGTGCCGAGCGCATGCACGCGAGCTTCCGCGAGCGGCTGGAATCGTTGATGTCCGGCCGCCAATGGTTCTGGGTCGCCGGCAACCACGACCCGGAAGCGCCGGCCGATCTGCCCGGAGAAACCGTGCGGGAATTGGCTATCGGTTCGCTGCTGTTCCGCCACGAGCCTTCGAAGATGCGCGTCGAAGGCGAGATATCAGGCCATCTGCATCCTTGCGCCCGCATCGTGCAGCAAGGCCGCTCCGTGCGGCGGCGCTGCTTTGCGGGCGATGGCGGCCGCATGATCATGCCGGCTTTCGGCGCCTATACCGGTTCGCTCAACGTGCTCGACCGCGCCTATGCCGGGTTGTTTCGCCTGGAAACATTGATGGCTTACATGCTCGGGACCGATCGCATTTTTGCGATCTCCCGCTCGATGCTTCGGCCTGGCTGACCTCAACGTCCGTAGTAAAGGGTGACGGTGTGCTTCGCCTCGGCGAAGAACAGCCAGCGCTCGACCAGCATGCCGGCGAATTGCACGATAGCCGCGAGCACGGACAGCATCGCCCCGAACGGCCATGGCAAGGCGAACGCCGCAATCAGCAACACGGCCGGCAGGGCAAAGGCCAGCGCTTGCGTGACCTGTCGCAGCCGGGCGCTGTGCTTGCGCGCAATGCGAAAGCCCATTTCCTTGAGCAGGTAACTTTCCTCGGTATGCGGCCATTCCAATGGCCGTACCGTGCCGCCGGCGAGCCCTGTCGCCGTGTTGGCGGTGGTCGGGATTTCCAGTCGGTCATTGTAGCGCCATGTCGCAAGCTTCCAGCCCCAGCCGAGCAAGGTCAGCAGCACGCAAGCCACCAGAAGCATCATTGAACCGAGAGCAAAGCCTTGCAGCAGCGCGTTCGTCAGCACGCTGCCGGTCATCGCCGAGAAAATGAGATAGGCGGGCAGGGTGAAGCGGCTGTGCCACTGGGCGATGGGTTTCAGCGACGCATAGATCATCCCGGTGGTGCAGACGGTGACGACGGCGCCGACGGCCGCGATCAGTCCGGCTGCGCCCACCCATCCGCCGGTTCTGCCCAACAGGACCCAGCCGATGCCGAACAGCCCCGCCGGAATGAAGGTCGAAACCGAAGACACGCCTTCGCGTGACAGCCATGAGCTGCGCCACTGCGAGAACGCCCGCCAGGCGCGTTCGGGGCGGCCGAGATGACCCGTCGACGATAAAAGACCGGCCGCAATCAGCCCGAGCGCCAGTCCCATGCCGATGAAGCCGAGCCAGAAATCGTTCGGGATGATGCCGAGGCCCCCAAGCACACCCAGTAGCGCCAGCAGGCCGTAGCCGGCCCCGGTGGCGGTGGTGAAAAAGACGACGGAGAAGGCTGGATGCATGGGTCAGTTCGAAAGCATGCGGTCGACCCAGCCCAGGAAACCGCCCTCGGCCCGTACCGGCTCGAGTGCGGGCGCGGCCACCGAGGCGGCGCGTTTGGTATGGGCGCGCGGCGGCAGGTACTTGTTGGTTGGCTGGTAACCAAGTTCCGGCATCAGGTCGACTCCGCCGCGCTCCGCCACCAGTTGCGAGACCGCCGATGAGGGATCGCCAAGATCGCCGAAATGCCGGGCGCTGGTCGGGCAGGCGGCGACGCAGGCCGGCACGCGGTCTTCCTTGGCAAGGTTGTCGTTATAGATGCGGTCGACGCACAGCGTGCACTTCTTCATCACGCCGACATCGGTGTCGAATTCGCGCGCTCCATAGGGGCATGCCCAACTGCACAATTTGCAGCCGATGCACTTGTCCTCATCGATCAGCACGATGCCGTCCGAGGACCGCTTGTAGGATGCGCCGGTCGGACAGACGGTGACGCAGGCCGGCGTCTCGCAATGCAGGCAGGAGCGCGGGAAGTTCACAGTGCGTCCACCCATCTCGGTGGTGTGCTCGTAGGTGTGCACGCGGTTGAACCAGACACCGTCGACATGGCCGCCATAGGGGTCGATGTCGGTCAGCGGCGCCATATGGCCACCGGTGTTCCATTCCTTGCAGGCGGTAACGCAGGCCTGGCAGCCAACGCAGGTGTCGAGGTCGATGACGAGGCCGAGCTTCTTGTCGGTATGGCCTGGAAGGCAAGTCATTTCGCGGCCTCTCTTGCCCGCCGGAAATCGGCGCCGAAACTCAATTTGTCGGGCGAGGGCTCGAAGTGCGGCGGCTGATGGAAGCGCTCGAACTGCGGCTCGGTGAAACCGGCTTCCTTGGCCGCGCATTTGACGATGCGCACGCGCAGGTCGAACCACGCCGCCTGGCCGGTCACCGGATCGGAATTCGAATAGCGCTTGCCGTTGGCGTCGGCCGAAGTCTGGTCGCCGATGACATGGTTGAGCAGGAAGCCGCGATTGGATTCCGCGGCATCGTCCTTCAGCCCCCAGCTGCCGCGCCGCTTGCCGATGGCGTTCCAGGTCCACACCGTGCTTTCGTTCACCCCGTCGATCAGCTTGATCTGCCCCTTCACCCGGCCGTTGATGCTCTCGATCCACACCCAGTCGTCGTCGACCAGACCGAGGCTGGCGCCGGTGCGGTGATGAACGAACAGCCGGTTCTGGCTGGTGATTTGCCGCAGCCACGCATTCTGCGAGCCCCAGGAATGATACATGTGCATCGGCCGCTGTGTCAGCGCATGCAATGGATATCTTTGCAGGTCGACGGCCGCTTCCTCGAAGGGCGTGTACCAGAACGGCAGCGGGTCCATGTAGGCATCGATGCGCTGGCGGTCGCCCTCCGGCGGCAACACACGGCCATGGCCACGCGCGGCAAGGCGGAAGCGCTGCATCGGTTCAGAGTAGAGCTGGAATACGATCGGCTCGGCCGTGGGGATGAAACCCAACTGCACCGCGAAATCGAGATAGGAGCGATTGGCCATCTTGTAGTAGCGCTGGTCGTCGGCGAAATCGTGGTGCCAGAAACCGCCATTGTCGATGTAGCGCTGCAACTGGTTGGGATTGACCGCGCCCTTGCCGATCGCCGTTTCGTCCTTGCCGCGCCAGCCGGCGAGTGGCCCGATCCCCGGCGTGCGCTCATGATTGACGATGTAATCGGCATAATCAGTATATTTGGCCGATCCGTCGTCATTGACGAAGCCGGGCAAGCCCAACCTTGCACCGAGTTCGATCAGCACTGACTGGAACGGCCTGACGTCGCGGTCCGGCTCGACGACCGGATGGCGGATGGCGTCGCCCGGTCCGTCGGCATGGCTGATCGGCCGGTCGAGAAGGCTGATGCAGTCGTGACGCTCAAGATAGGTTGTGTCCGGCAGCACGAGATCGGCGAAGGGCACGGTCTCGGAATAGTAGGCGTCGGAATAGATGATGAAGGGGATCTTGTAGTTTCCCGCATCGTCATGGTCGGTCAGCATCGCCATGGTCTCGACGGTGTTCATCGAGGAATTCCACGCCATGTTCGACATGTACATCAGCAAAGTATCGATCCTGTAGGGATCGCCGGCCCAGGCGTTACGGATGACCGTGTGCATCAGCCCGTGTGCCGCCAGTGGCGCGTCCCAGGAATAGGCCTTGTCGATGCGGACGGGTGTGCCGGCCTCGTCGACCAGCAGGTCTGCCGGCCCGCACACGAAACCGAGCGGCATGCCTTCGAGTGGCGTCATCGGCTTGACGGTCTTGCCTGATGGCTTTGGACCCGGCGGTGCCGATCTGGGGTAGGGCGGCTTGAAGCGGAAGCCGCCGGGAACATCGACAGTGCCGAGCAGCACTTGCAGCAGATGAATGGCGCGGCATGTATGAAAACCGTTCGAATGGGCGGAGATGCCACGCATGGCGTGCATCGAAACAGGCCGGCCCTTGATCGTCTCGTGACGCCGCCCGGCCCAGTCGGTCCACGCTACCGGCAACTCGATCGTCTGTTCGAAGGCGACATGGGCGAGTTCAGCGGCGATCCCGCGGATTGTATCGGCGGGAATGCCGCAGCGCTCGGCGACGGCATCGGGCGCGTAGCTCTGGTCGAGGTAGCGATCGGCAATGAGTTGGAACACGGGGGCGCAATGGCGGCCTCCAACTTCAAAGCTGCCAGTCAGTGCTGGCCTCGCAGTCTGATCGGTTGCCTGGACAGGTACCTTCGCCACCCTGTCCCAGGCCAGCGGATTGCCGTCGGTATCGCGCACAAACAGTCCGTCATCGGCCGCACCCGGCTCCTGGATGACGAGCACGTGGGCGTTGGTGTAGCGCAAGAGATAGTCGAGATCGACGCGGCCCGTCTTCAGCAGTTCGTGGATGAGGGCGAAGACGAACAGGCCGTCGGTGCCCGGCCGGATGCCGATCCAGTCATCGGCAATTGCATTGTAGCCGGTGCGGCACGGATTGATCGAGACCACCTTGGCGCCGCGCGCCTTGAGCTTGCCGAGCCCGATCTTGATCGGGTTGGAATCATGGTCCTCGGCGACGCCGAACAGCATGAAGTATTTGGTGTTGTCCCAGTCGGGTTCGCCGAATTCCCAGAACGAGCCGCCGATCGTATAGAGTCCGCCGGCTGCCATGTTGACCGAGCAGAAGCCGCCATGGGCGGCGAAATTCGGCGTGCCGAAGCGGCTCGCCCACCAGCCGGTCAAGGATTGCGATTGGTCACGGCCGGTGAAGAAGGCAAGCTTCTTCGGATCGGTCCGGCGGATGGCCGAAAGCCGTTCCGTCGCGATCGAGAAGGCCTCTTCCCATTCGATCTCGCGGAACTCGCCTGAGCCGCGTGGGCCGGTACGCAACAGCGGCTTTTTCAGCCGGGCCGGGCTGTAGTGCTGCATGATGCCGGAGCTGCCCTTGCCACAGATCACGCCGCGATTGACCGGATGGTCCCTGTTGCCGTTGATGTAGCGGACCTTGCCATCCTTGATGTGCACGTCGATGCCGCAGCGGCAGGCACACATGTAGCAGGTGGTCTTGGCGATGCTGTCGGAGACGCTGGGCGAGGTTTCGACGCCGTCGCCTTCGTCTGGCGCGGTTGTGTCGGCGAGCGGCCGCTGGGACAGGGCGGAATTGGCGCCGCGCGGCGGATGGTGGTTCATGATCCCCGCATGCCGTCGCGGTTCGCGGATTTGGCTCTCGTTTTCGGTCCGGGGCCGCGCATGTAGTGTTCTTCGGCATGATAGCGGTCGCCGGCCAATTGCCGCCGAAGGCTCCGGGTCCAATAGGCAAGCAGTGATTTGAACCGCCCGATCATGTTTGCTCTGCGATCCGATGGCGAAATTTTTCTAACTTCGCGCAAAAACTTAGAATGAATGTATCGATCCGTCTAATCAGTTGTTCTTGTAAATTCAATCGATATTGGTTCTTAATAATCCCATGACCTTGGACCAATTGCGCATTTTCGTCGCCGTCGCCGAGCGCGGCCACATGACCAAGGCGGCGGAGCTGCTGGGCATTTCCCAGTCGGCGGCGTCGGCCGCCATCCGGGCGCTCGAGGAGCAGCACGGCGTCCATCTGTTCAACCGGGTCGGCCGCAACATCGAGCTCGCCCAGACCGGCCACCGGTTCCTGCCCGAGGCCAAGGCCGTGCTTGAACGGGCGGCCGCCGCCCGCAACGTGCTGGAGCATGTCTCGCAGACGGTTACTGGCAGCCTTTCCATCGCCGCCAGCCAGACGATCGCCAGCTATTGGCTGCCGCGTCGGCTGGCCTCCTTCCACGAAGCGTATCCCGCCGTCAGGCTGAGCGTCACCATCGGCAACACCAGGCAGGTGGAGGCCAATGTGCTCGATGGCGCGGCCGATCTCGGCCTAGTCGAGGGGCGCACGGAATCCGACATATTGCGCCGCGCCAAGGTGGACACCGACAGGCTGATGCTGGTCGTCGCCAGTTCCCATCCGGAGATCGCAGAAATCTCTCGCGGCCGTCCCGATATCAGGGGGCTGCGCTGGATCATTCGCGAGGGCGGCTCGGGCACGCGCGAGGTTCTGGAGGACCTGGCGCGCCGTGAGGGCATGTCGCTCGCCGACCTGCGGATATTCCTGGTGCTGCCGAGCAACGAGGCGGTTCGCCAGGCCGTGGAGGCGGGGGCTGGGGCCACCATCATTTCGGAGCTCGTCGTCGCGCGCGCCGTAGCCGAGGGCAGTCTGCGCTCCGTGCCGCTGGAATTGCCCAAGCGCGACTTCGCTATGATCACCCACCGAGATCGCCAGGCAAGCCTGGCCCAGATGGCGCTCAAGGCGCATCTTGGCGCCGAAACCACTGGAAGCAGTTCGGCCTAAATCAACCGAACTTCCGCTGCGCGTCCAATGCCAGGCCAAGCCCGACCGAGCCGAACATGTCGCCGTCGATGACGGATGCTTGCGGCACCAGCGACAGGATCTCTCGTCTTGCCAGCGGGATCGCCGTCGATCCGCCGGTCAGGAACACCGCGGTGATGTCGGATGGCTTGACCTGGGCATCGCGTATGGTCTGACCCACTGTGTCGGTGACCCTCTCGATGTCCCTGCCAATCGTGGCGTCCAGTCCGCCGCGCGTTATTTCCGCGGCGAACTCCGCTCCGGGCAATTTCACCGCGACCTCGGCGGACGACCTGTCGGTCAGCTCGATCTTGGCTCTTTCAACCAGCGCCGCCAGGGCATGCCCGTAACGGTGTTCGACAATGTGGATGAAGCGGTCGACCAGGTCGGCGCGCTCGGCTTCGTAGCGGATTTGGCGCAAATGCGTCATCGCCTTGGCGGTGTAGACAAGGTTGATGCGTTGCCACGTCGCCAGATCGATGAAGTAGCTGGCCGGCAGGTTACGCTTGCCGTCCTTGGTCGGCGTCAGATAGCCGAGTTGCGGCATCACATGGGCGATGCTCAGCAGCCGGTCGAAATCCGTGCCGCCTATATGGATGCCCCGGCTGGCCAGGATGTCGTCCTTGCGGTCGAGTGAGCGGGCACGCTCCGGTGAGACGCGCACGATGGAGAAGTCCGAGGTGCCGCCGCCCATGTCGATGATGAGAGCCAGTTCCTCGCGCGTCACCTTCTGCTCATAGTCGAGCGCCGCCGCGATCGGCTCGAACTGGAAGGCAATATGCTTGAAGCCTTGCGCGCGGGCAGCGGTCTCGAGTTCGCCCTGCGCCTTCGCATCGGCTTCGGCATCCTCGTCGACGAACTGCACCGGGCGGCCCAGGACCACCGTGTCGACGGCGTCGCCCGAATCTTCCTCGAGCCGCTTCTTGAGATGTCCCAGAAACAGCCCGACGATGTCCATGAAGCCGATCGACCGCGATTTGATGCGTGTCTTCTCGTGTGCCAGCGAACTGCCGAGCACGCTCTTCAGCGAGCGCATCAGCCGGCCTTCGACGCTGTCGGTGTAGTTGGAAATGGCATGGCGGCCAAAACAGGTGCGGTTGTCCTCGAAATTGAAGAACACGGCGCTGGGCAGCGTGACCTGGCCGTCTTCAAGCGCGACGAGGCGCGGCTGCCCGTTGCGGACCACGCCCACGGTGGAGTTTGAAGTGCCGAAGTCGATACCGCCGAATGCTGGTCGCATGGCAAGTTCCTGTATTCTGTCTTTTGGGGAGCGGTAGCTCGTGTCCGGCCGGGCCGGGGGCGTGCTCTAGCGCAAGACGCCGGAAAGGGAAACCTCATTTCCGGAAAAAAGACTCGAGGCCTGGAGCATGATCCCGAAACCGGGAACTGGTCTTCGGGAAAGATCAGGCTCGATCAAGCAGTTTAGTCCTTTCGAAAGATCAGCCGTCCGAGCCAGCCCGTCAGCATGGCCAGCGACACGGCGAAGACGCCGTAGAGAAAGGAATAATCGTGGGCGACGCGAAAGATCGACTGCTCGAAGCCAGACTTGCGGATTTCGAGCTGGGCGGAGCTTTCCTTGATGAACAGGCCGCTCTTGAACAGGAAGGCGCGCGCCTTGTGGGTGCCGACCGGAACATTGGGAGCGAGCCGGACGGTGGCGCGGAACAGGTTCTGCGATAAAAACTGCACCCCGCCGACATTCTCGCTGTAGAGGCCGGTCGCCGATTTGCGTTCGCGCAATGCCGCGGTGAATTCCTGGATCGTCGCCGGGCTCTCGCCGGGATCGGCCGGTTGCATGTAGAGATTGGAGGCGCCAAGCGACAGCTGCTTGTAGCTGTTGGGCTCCGTGATGTCCTGCAGCGGCCGCGTCGTGGCCACCGAGTAGGAGACCGGCACATTTTCGAATGTCTCGGATTCCAGATTGATCCAGACGCCAAGCACCCTGTCCTTGCGCCGCACCACCACCGGTTTCGGCGGCCCCTCGAGAACGACGATGACGTCATAACGTCCCTGGCGGGCGACCAACGGATCCGGATTTTCAAGCGAGCCGAAGATGGTCAGATCGGCGCCGGAAAAGCCTGCGGTGATCGAGACATTGTCGGTGGACAGGCCGATCTGGATGCCTTCCGCCACGGGCGTCTGTGCCGATGTCGGCGAGGCCACCGCGATCAGCGACAGGAAAGCGCCAGCAGCGAACGCCCTCAAGCCCGCCATCAGTTCAGGCCCGCGCCGGACAGCGAAAAGAGGTTGGGTGGCGTCACGAAGAGATCGATGGCGAGCCGTATCGCCACCGCCAGCACCAGCAGCGCCAGCAGGGCCCTGAGTTGTTCGCCACGCAGCCTCTGGCCGGCCTTGGCGCCATACTGCGCGCCGGCGACGCCGCCGGCCATCAACAGGAAGGCGAGCATCACGTCGACGGTCTGGTTGGTGGTGGCGTGGACGAGCGTCGTGTAGGCGGAGGTGAAGATGATCTGGAACAGCGAGGTGCCGATGACGACATTGGTCGGCACCTTCAGCAAATAGATCAGCGCCGGCACCATGATGAAGCCGCCGCCGACGCCCATGATCGACGACAGGAAACCGATCGCGGCACCCAGGCCAAGCACCGGAATGACGCTGACGAAAAGCTTCGACGCCCTGAACCGCATTTTCAGCGGCAGGCGGTGGATCCAGTTGTGTTGTCCCGATTTCTTCAGCACCGGGGCCGCGCCGCTGCGCGTGGCGCGCAATGCATTGACGCTTTCGACCAGCATCAACCCGCCGACGGTGCCGAGCAGCACGACGTAGAGCAGCGAGATGAACAGGTCGAGCTGGCCGAGCCGACGCAGGAAGCCAAAGACGAAGATGCCGCCGGTGGAGCCGACGATACCGCCAGCCAGAAGCACCGCGCCAAGCTTGAAGTCGAGCGTGCCGCGCTTCATGTGCGACAGCGCGCCGGAGAAGGACGAGGCGATGACCTGGTTGGCGCCGGTGGCGACCGCGATGGCCGGCGGGATGTTGTAGAAGATCAGCAGTGGCGTGATGAGGAAGCCGCCGCCCACGCCGAACATGCCCGACAGGAAACCCACCGCAGCGCCCATGGCCAGCAGCACGAAGACGTTGACGGAAATTTCCGCGATCGGGAGATAGATGCCCACCCGTCAGTCTCGATCAGTTGTCCCCGGATGAATGCAGCCGTTGCGGGCATTCCGCGCCGAAGAGCACAATTTCCTTGCGCCAGCGGCACGGCGAAGTCAAACCGCGCCGCGCCGCCGAAACAAAAAACATCTCAATCAGTTAACAGGCAAATATGTGGCAAGGGCGTCGCGTAAGCGACGCATCCCGCGTTATTTGCGCGCCAGCAGCGCCTTGACCAGCGGTTCGTCGATCGTGCCTGTCGCTTTCATGCTGTTGTCGGTCTGGAATGCCATGATCGCATTCTTGGTCTTCTGGCCGATCTTGCCGTCCGCTCCACCGGCGTCATAGCCATTCTTGTTGAGGATGAGCTGGATGTTCTTGATCGCCTTTGTCATGTCGACGCCAGCGGTCGTCTGGGGCGTCCCCTCCTGCCAGGATTCGGGGATGTCGGCCGAATTGGCTGCCGGATCGAGGGGCTTGGCCTTCCACAACTCGGTGGCGGCGCGGGCGCGTTCGAGCTGCTCCGGCCGCAATGCATTGGCGATCTCGTCGCGCTTGGCGGCTGCATCCTTGTCGCCGGTCTTGGCGACGAGCGCGAACCATTTGTAGGACTCCTCGAGATTCTGCTTCATGCCGACACCCTTGGCAGCCAGGATGCCGAGATTGAACTGGCTGTCCTTGACGCCGACGTCGGCGGCGGCCTGGAACCAGTGTGCCGCCGATTCATTGTCGGTCACGCCATCCGCTGCCATGGCGAAAAGCACGGCGAGGTTGTGCATGGCGCTGGCGTTGCCCTGTTCGGCGGAGAGTTGGTACCAGGTCTTTGCCTTCTTGATGTCGCGTGCGACGCCGATGCCCTTCTCGTAGAAATTGCCGATACGGTATTCCGCAGGCGCGAAGCCGAGTTCAGCCGATTTTTCGTACCATTTGGCCGCCGCCGCCATGTCCTCCTTGACGCCGCGAGCCTCTGCGTAACGAGAGCCGATCTCGAAGAGCGCCTTGGAGTCGCCGCCGGCAGCCGCGTCACGCAATGCCTGGGGACCGGCGTCCGCCGGGACGTCGATCTTGGCGATGGCGGCGCCCGCCGTGGCCGCGCCGGCTGGAGAAACAGCGCCGGTCGTGTCCGTCGAGGCAGCCGTTGCCGAGGTGGCTGTCGTATTTGCCAAGGCCGGCACCGTAGCCAGGGTTTGGGTGTCGGTGTCCGCGGCCACGGGGTTTACGGCCGCTGGGGCCATCGCGGCCGGTTCGATCGGATCGGGTGTCGTGGATGAAGCCACGGCCGAAGCCTGGGATGCTGCCACAGGGGCGGCGACGGGCTTTTCGGCATTCGGCTGCATGGCGGCAACTTGCGCCGGCGTGTCTGGCCTGGCCGCGGCCTCCGCCTGCCTGACGTTGCGGGCCGGGGCGCTGTCCAGCGACGCCACCTGCGGCTGTGCCTTCGGCTCGGCGGTGATCGAGGTGGTCTGCACCGGCTGCGCGGCGACGAGTGGCGCGGCGCCATTGCTGGCCATCTCGACGGGATCGGCAAAAAAGGCCTTGCCCAGTTGCAGGCCGGCAAGCGCCAGCATGATGGCGGCTGCGGCCATGAGGATCGGCTTGCGCCGTGCCTTGAGCAGGTCGCCGATCCGCAATGCCTTCACCGGGCCGCTCATCGTCGACTGACGCTTCAGGGCATCGGCCTCGGCGGCGGCGGCCTGGGCCGCGCGTCTGGCGGCGGCGATGAAGTCCGATTTCGCCGCGTCGGTATCGCTGGCCTTGGCCGGTGGCCCGCGCTCGTCGCGTACGCGCTTCATGATGGCATTGAGGTCCGGTGCGCCAGAGCCGGGCTCCAGTGGCCGGTTGGCCACTTTCGGGTCGAGCGGCTCATCGAGGTCAACGGTCGGCACTTCGGCCGCCATTGCCGAGCCTGCCAGCGGAAGATCCGCTTCCTTCCTGCCCTTGAAGGCGCGCGCCAGCCCGCCGAACATCGATTTGCGACGGCCTGGCTGCTCACCCTTCTCGGCGATCGTGTCAGAGCCGAGCGCCGCCATCGCGGCAGCGGCCGCGGCCTCTGCCGGCGTGCGCGGCCCCGGTTCGCCACGCGAGCCCGGTTCGCCGCGCGAGCCCGGTTCGTCACGCATGATGGCAGCGGCGCGGCCGTCGAGATCGGCCATGTCGCCGGTCAGCGGTACGGGCTGGTCGATATCCAGGGACGGTGCATCCTGAACCGCGATCTTGTTTCGCAGGCTCTTGCCAAAAGGTTGGGCAGGATGCGTGTCCACGAGCTCGCTCACCGCCTCGATCGGTTCGCTGGTCTCCAGCGAACCCAGACGGTCGACAATTTTCAGCAGCGTGTCGTGGATGGCCTCGAACGTCCTCGAGTTGCGCTCGTCCGAGCGCCGCGTCAGGGATTCCAGGGTCTTCAGGTCCTGCGCGAGGCCGCTGACGGCGGCTGTGTTGGCGCTGGAGCCGGCCATCGAGCGGACAGCGTTCTCGGCAGCCTCTCGTGCCGCGCCGAGGATGGAATCGCGGGTGCCGGCCAGTGATTTCTCGATTTCGTTGAGACGCGGGCTGATGTCCTCGAAGTCCGGCAGCGGCGTGCTGGGCTTGGAAAGGTGGGCGGACAGGCCGGCGACCTGCGCCTCAAGGCTGCGGATCAGGGCCGGGTCGATGCCGGCAACTTGTGCCGCGGACGCGTCCAGCCGGCTTGAGATGTCTTCCAGCCGGCTTTCGAGGCCGCGGATCGCCGCCTCGCCAGCGGGGTCGGGAGCGCGCGTCTCGATGCGTTGGGCCAGCGCGGTGAAGCGTGCGTCGATGGCTTCCATGATTCCGGCGCTGTCGACCTGCGGCATGCGCTGGTCGAGCCTGTCGGCGACCTCGTCCAGCCGGCGCTCGAGATCGCGGAACAGCATGTTGCCTTGCTGGATCGCGTCGCCCTGGCGGCGTTCCATCATCCCGGACAGCACGTCAAAACGCTGCTCGAGCCCCTGGAAGATGTAATCGGCGTCCGGCATGGCCGGCGCGTGGTCGATCTTGTCGGCGATGAGGGAAATCTGGTTGGCCAGACGCTCCATCGCCTGCTCGGGAAGGTTGGCCCTGCCTGCGAGATCGTCAACCCGGTTCGAAAGCATGTTGAGGCGATCGACGACCTCGCTGCCCGGACGATCCTGGGCGACTTCCTCGATCTGCTGGGCAAGCGATGCGATCCGCTTCTCGATGCGCTCGAAGGGTTCCGGGTCGAATGAATTGGCCTGTGCCGCGACGGTCGAGGCGAGAATGGCGCGGGAAATCTCGTCGAGCCGCTCGTCGATCATGCCCAGCGTGTCGGTGCCGCGATTGTTCTGCTGGCTGGCGAAGTGGTCGACGGCGCCGGCAAGCGTGCGGACCTTTTCCTCAAGCGAGCGCAGCGAGAGCGATTCAGGCAGGTTGTTGACGGCATTGCTGATCTGTTCGAGCCGATCGGTCAGCATCGACAGGCCGGGATCATCCGAACGCTTGCGCTGGTCGGCATCGACACGGTCTTCGAAAGCGCTCCAGCGGCGGTCGAAATCGTCCCAGCGGCGGTCGACAGCCTGCACGCTCTCCTCGCGCGCCAGCGTGTCGAGCGCGGCCTTGACCTGCTCCAGCTCAAGCCGCAGCATGTTGACGCTTCTGTCGTCGCTTTTTTCGGCCAGCGTCTGGATGGCGCCGGAAAGCCGTTCGAACTCGACGCCGAGTTCAGCGCTTCCCTTGCCCGACTGGCCACCGGCCTGGAAGGCCCGCTCGATGTCCTTGCGCAGCGCTTCGAATTCGCGCTGCAGGCCGGCTGTCATCTGGTGGCGCAGTTCCTCGCGCAGCCCGCGCAATTCGCCGGCGATCTTGCCGACCGCGGCGACGCTGTCTTCCTGGCCGCGCACGCGGTCGATGTCGCGGGCGATCGCCTGATAGTTCTGGTCGAATACGGGAGCGGCCGGCGCCGGGCTTTTGGGCCGCGCCGATTGCGGATCCTCGTACCAGCGCTGCTGGCCGTAGGGCCGCGCGCTCGGATAGCGTGGCTCTGCTCCGTACTGGCGCGGATCTTGCCGCTCCATCGGATCCTCGCGTGTCCGCTCCAATCTCTGTTCGAGTGTCTCCAGTGAACGGTTCAACTCCTCCAGCGTGGTATGCGGCTTGCGCTGCCTGCCGGCGTTGAGTGTATCGAGATAGGACCGCTTGCTGTTCATCGATGCGCCCGTTTTTCAGAATGGCTGGCTTTCGGCCAGTTCCCCTAAGCCCCTGTCGGGAACGAAGGCGACCGAGCATCCAAGCCACGGTGAAAGACAAGCTTTCCGGGTTCTCACCCGCGCTCCGAAAAACCGTGAAAATTCGATACAGGATAACCACGGGTCGCCGACATGCGCACATTTCACCCAACGTGGTAAACAACGCGTTAACCAAGCTTAAGAAGTTGCAACGTCGCTGATGCAAGCCGCTTGGGTGCGGCTTAAAGCTCCTCTCGTAGAACGCCCTTGCGCCGGCAAGCCGCTATCGATATAGAATTGACGTAAACGTAAAAGGTGCGCCATGCGTCCCATTTGCGATTTGTTTGTTGAAACCACGACTGGAAGCACGCCCCCCGCTTCCACTCAGGCGACGCAAGGTCCGAGACCGCGACGCCACAGATGGGGAAAGCCAGTGATTATGAAACTTGTTTCGCCCGGCGAGACCGCGGCCAATACCAATGAAGTATCGAACGAAGCCGGTGAGGAGCTAGCCCGCATCGGCGAGATGGCCAAGAAATATGGCGTGACTCTGCGCACGTTGCGTTTCTACGAGGACAAGGGCCTTCTCAATCCGCAGCGCGACGGTTCGACCCGTCTCTACACGCGTCGCGACAAGGCCCGGCTCAAGCTGATCCTGCTCGGCCGCAAGGTCGGGTTCTCGCTGCGTGACGTCAAGCAGATGATGGATCTCTACGATCCGACCGGCTCCAACACCAAGCAGTTGCGGCTGGCGCTGGACAAGTCGGAAAAGCAGCTTGCCCGTCTGCAGAAGCAACGGGCCCTGATCGACGACGCCATCAACGAACTGAGCGGCTCGATGTCGGCCGTGCGCCAGATGTTGATCGAGCGCACAACGGCGCCAGCGAGCGCCGCGAGCTGATCAGTCCGCGGATATGTGACGAATGAGAGCCGCGTGGCCATTGCCGCGCGGCTCTTTTGTTTTTTGTTGCCCGCCCCAGATTCCGCGGACCGCACCTTTTTGGCGCATGAAAAATTTCACTTCGAAAAATATTGACGTTTACGCAAACGTCAATATTTGTTATCTCGATCCCAACATTGGTCCGCATGCCGTTCATGGGCTAGCTTCGGGCCAAGGCCGCATGGTGGAGGAAAAGCATGCCGATCTACGCAGCACCGGTTCAGGATACGCTGTTCGTGCTCAATGAAGTGCTGGCCTACCAGCGCTATTCCAATCTCCCGGGATTTTCCGACGCCACGCCCGATGTTCTCGAAGCAATCCTCGCCGAGGGTGCGAAGCTCGCCGAAAACGTCATGCACCCGTTGAACCGCGTCGGCGACCTGGAAGGCTGCGTGCGCCATGCCGACGGCTCGGTGACGACGCCGAAAGGCTTCAAGGAAGCTTTCGAGCAGTATCGCGAGGGCGGCTGGATGGGGTTGGCGGCGCCGGCCGAGTTTGGCGGCCAGGGGCTACCCTACATGGTGCACCAGGCGGTCTCCGAATACATGGTTTCGGCCAACATGGCGTTGATGATGTATCCGGGCCTGACGCAGGGCGCGATCGCCGCCATCATCACCCATGGCACCGACGAGCAGAAAGCCAGGTGGCTGCCGAAGCTGGTCGAGGGTGCCTGGACAGGCACCATGAACCTGACCGAGCCACATTGCGGCACCGATCTCGGCCTGCTGCGCACCAAGGCCGTCCCCAATGGCGATGGCACCTACAGGATTTCCGGCCAGAAGATCTTCATCTCGGCCGGCGAGCACGACATGTCGGACAACATCGTCCATCTGGTGCTGGCCCGCATCGAAGGCGCGCCGGAAGGCGTGAAGGGCATTTCGCTGTTCATCGTGCCCAAGCTCAAGCTCGATGCCGCCGGCAATCCCGGCGAGAAGAACACGCTCTCCTGCGGCTCGATCGAGGAGAAGATGGGCATCCACGCCAATTCGACCTGCGTCATGAACTATGACGAGGCGGAGGGCACGCTGCTCGGCGAGGTCAATGGCGGCCTGAAGGCCATGTTCACGATGATGAACGAGGCGCGGCTCGGCGTTGCCCTGCAGGGGCTTTCGCTGTCCGAGATCGCCTACCAGAACGCGGTTTCCTACGCCAAGGAACGCCTGCAGGGCCGCTCGCTGTCGGGGCAGAAGGCGCCGGACAAGAAGGCCGACCCGATCATCGTCCATCCCGACATCCGCCGCAGCCTGATGACCATGAAGGCATTCAACGAAGCCGGTCGCGCGCTGGCGCTTTGGACGGCGATCAAGTCCGACATCGCGCATCGTTCCCCCGACGACAAGGATCGCCAGGCGGCGGAAGACTACACCGGCCTGATGACGCCGGTGGTCAAGGGCGTGTTCACCGACAAGGGCTTCGACCATGCCGTCATGGCGCAGCAGGTCTTCGGCGGTCACGGCTACATCGAGGAGCACGGCATGTCCCAGTTCGTGCGTGATGCCCGCATCGCCATGATCTATGAAGGCGCCAACGGCATCCAGGCGCTGGATCTCGTCGGCCGCAAGCTTGGCCTGAACGGCGGCCGCGCGGTGCAGGCCTTCTTCAAGGAAGTCGGCGAGTTCTGCGAGGAGAACCGCTCCGACGAGAAGATGGCGCCGTTCACCAAGGGGTTGAAGAAGGGCCTCAACGACCTGCAGGCCGCGACGATGTGGCTGGTACAGAACGGCATGGCCAAGCCCGACAATGCGGGTGCCGCCTCGACCGACTACATGCATCTCTTCGGCCTTGTGGCGCTGGGTTACATGTGGGGCCAGATGGCCAAGGTGGCGCTTGGCAAGGTGGGCGCCAATGGTTCGCGGTCTTTCTACGACAACAAGGTCGTTACGGCGCGCTTCTTCATGGAGCGGATCATGCCGGAGACATCAGCGCATCTCGCCCGCATTTCCAGTGGCGCGGACACGCTCATGGCGCTGCCCGCGGAAGCGTTCTAAGTTTGAGGGCCGGCATACCGGCTGCATTCAAAACGCGGAGGAAGTCGTGGCGATAAATCCCGCCGAAGTGCTCGCTTTGCCGAAACCTGCCTGGGCGGCCGACGACGTCGGGATGCTCTACGACATGGCGCGCCGTTTCATGTCGGAAGAGATCGCGCCGCGCTACGACGAGTTCGAGAAGAACGAAATGGTCGACCGCGAGAGCTGGCGGAAGGCGGGTGCGGCCGGCCTGCTCTGCGCCTCGATGCCGGAGGAGTATGGGGGCTCGGGCGGCACTTTCGCGCATGAGAGCGCCATCATCGAGGCCATCGGCCATGTCGGCGTCGACGGTTTCGGCATCGGCCTGCACAATGCGATCGTCGCACCCTACATCCTTCACTACGGCTCCGAAGAACAGAAGAAGAAATGGCTGCCGAAGCTCGCGACCGGCGAACTGATCGGCGCCATCGCCATGACCGAGCCCGGCGCCGGCTCCGACCTGCAGGGCGTCAAGACGCGGGCAGAGAAGGATGGCAATCAATACAAGATCAATGGTTCCAAGACCTTCATCACCAACGGCCAGCTTGCCAACCTGATCATCGTCGTCACCAAGACCGATCCGGAAAAGGGAGCCAAGGGCACCTCGCTGATCGTCGTCGAGACCGACGAGGTCGAAGGTTTCCAGCGCGGCCGCAACCTAGACAAGATCGGCCTGAAGGCCAACGACACGTCGGAACTGTTCTTCAACGACGTCCGTGTGCCGACCTCCAGCCTGCTCGGTCACGAGGAAGGGCAGGGCTTCATCCAGTTGATGCAGCAATTGCCGCAGGAACGGCTGCAGATCGGCACCGGCGCCATCGCCATGATCGAGCGCGCGCTGGCGCTGACCATCGATTACGTCAAGGAGCGCAAGGCCTTCGGCAAGGCGATCATCGATTTCCAGAACACGCAGTTCAAGCTGGCCGAACTGAAGACCGAGGCGACCGTCGGCCGCGTCTTCTACAATGATTGCGTCGCCCGCCACATCGCAGGCGGGCTCGATCCGGTGACCGCGTCGATGGCCAAGTACTGGCTGTCCGACCTGCAAGGCAAAGTGGTCGACGAGTGCCTTCAATTGCATGGCGGCTATGGCTACATGAACGAATATCCGATCGCCCGCATGTTCCGCGACGCCCGCGTCCAGCGCATCTACGGCGGCACCAACGAGATCATGAAATTGCTGATCGGACGCTCTCTGTGAGCTGCGTTCGATAAACCCAAGGAGCCAGAGAATGTCCGAAGCTTATGTCTATGACGCCGTGCGCACGCCGCGCGGCAAGGGCAAGAAGGATGGATCGCTGCACGAAGTGCCGGCGGTGCGGCTCGCCGCCAAGACGCTTGAAGCGCTGCGCGACCGCAACGGGCTCGACACCGGCACTGTCGACGACATCATCTTCGGCTGCGTCGATCCGGTCGGCGAAGCCGGTTCGGTCATTCCGCGCGCCGCCGCCTTCGAGGCCGGCTACGACACCAGGGCGCCGGGCATGCAGATCTCGCGCTTCTGCGCCTCCGGTCTCGACGCCATCAATTTTGGCGCGGCCAAGATCGCGCAAGGCGCCGATGACATCGTCATCGCCGGCGGCGTCGAGTCCATGTCGCGCGTCGGCATGGGCGCGTCGGGCGGCGCCTGGTTCATGGATCCCTCGGTGGGCCTGCCCGGCTGGTTCGTACCGCAAGGCATTTCCGCCGACCTGATCGCCACGAAGTATGGCTTCTCGCGCGACGACGTCGACGCCTACGCCGTCGAGAGCCAGAAGCGCGCCGCGCATGCCTGGGAAAAGGGCCGCTTCAAGAATTCGGTCATCCCGATCAGGGACCAGAACGGCCTGACCATCCTCGACCATGACGAGCATATGCGGCCTTCGACCGACATGCAGTCGCTGGCCTCGCTCAATCCGTCCTTTGTCATGCCCGGCGAAATGGGTGGTTTCGATGCGGTCGCGGTACAGAAGCACCCCGAGGTGGAGGAGGTCAACCACGTCCACCATGCCGGCAATTCGTCCGGCATCGTCGATGGCGCGGCGGCCGTGCTGCTTGGCTCCAAGAAGGCTGGCAAGGCCATGGGGCTGAAGCCGCGCGCGCGCATCCGCACCTTCGCCAATATCGGCTCCGAGCCGGTGCTGATGCTGACCGGTCCGGTCGACGTCACCGAGAAGCTCCTGAAGCGCGCCAAGATGAAGCTTTCTGACATCGACCTGTTCGAGCTCAATGAAGCTTTTGCCTCGGTGGTGCTGCGCTACATGCAGGCTTTCGACATTCCGCACGACAAGATCAACGTCAATGGCGGCGCCATCGCCATGGGCCATCCGCTCGGCGCCACGGGCGCGATGATTTTCGGCACCGTGCTGGACGAGCTCGAGAGGCGCGACCTGAACACGGCGCTGGTGACGCTTTGCATCGGCGCCGGCATGGGCACCGCAACGATCATCGAACGCGTCTGACAGGGGAGAGAGAAGATGAGCTATACCAATTTCACCCTCGACATTGACGCCGACGGCATTGCGCTGGTCACCTGGAACAGCCCGGACCGGTCCATGAACGTCTTCACCGAGGAGGTGATGCGGGAGTTGAACGCCATCGTGGACACGGTGGCCGGCGATGCCGCCATCAAGGGCGCGGTGATCACCTCCGGCAAGGATACGTTCTCTGGCGGCGCAGACATCACCCTGCTGCAGAAGATGCTGACCACCTTCGCCACCGACAAGCGCAAGGATATCGAAAAGGCGACCAAGGCACTGTTCGACAATGCCGGCACCATGACCGGCCTGTTCCGCAAGCTGGAGACGTCCGGCAAGCCATGGGTGTCGGCGATCAACGGCACCTGCATGGGTGGCGCCTTCGAAATGTCGCTGGCCTGCCACGGTCGCGTCGCCGCCGATAGCGACAAGGTCAGGATGGCGCTTCCCGAGGTGAAGATAGGCATCTTCCCTGGCGCCGGCGGCACGCAGCGCGTGCCGAGGCTGACCGATCAGCAGCAGGCACTGCAGATGCTGACCTCCGGCCAGACGCTGTCGCCGCAGAAGGCGAAGTCCATGGGTCTGATCCATGAGATCGCCGAACCGGCGAAGCTGGTCGAGACCGCCAAGGCGATGATAAGGAACGGCCTGAAGCCGGTGGCGCCGTGGGACGAGAAGGGCTTCAAGCTGCCCGGTGGCCAGATCTATTCGCCCGCCGGCTTCAACCTGTGGCCGCCGGCCATCGCCATCCTGCGTCGCGAAACCCATGGCAATTATCCGGCCGCCGCCGCGATACTTAAATGCGTTTATGAAGGCCTGCTGGTGCCGTTCGACACAGCCTTGCGCATCGAACAGCGCTATTTCACCAAGATCATGCAGACCAGGGAAGCGGCGGCGATGATCCGCTCGCTGTTCGTGTCGCTGCAGGAACTGAACAAGGGTGCCCGCCGTCCTGCCGGGGTGGCTGAAACCAAATTCAAGAAGATCGGCATCCTCGGCGCTGGCTTCATGGGCGCCGGCATCGCCTATGTCACCGCCAAGGCTGGCATTCCCGTTGTGCTGCTCGATCGCGATTTGGAGTCGGCCCAGAAGGGCAAGGCGCATTCCGAAAGCCTCGTCTCGGATCAGGTGAAGAAGGGCCGCGCCAAGCCCGAGGAGAAGGAAAAACTGCTGTCGCTGATCACGCCGACGGCCGACTATGCCGACCTTGCCGGCTGCGACCTGGTGGTCGAGGCGGTGTTCGAGGATTCGGCGGTCAAGAAGGCTGCCACCGAACAGGCCGAGGCCGTGTTGAAGTCGTCGGCGATTTTCGCCTCCAACACCTCGACCATCCCGATCACCGGCCTGGCGAAGAATTCGGTGCGGCCGAAGAACTTCATAGGCATCCACTTCTTCTCGCCGGTCGACAAGATGATGCTGGTCGAGATCATCCTCGGCAAGAAGACCGGCGACAAGGCACTGGCGACCGCGATCGACTTCGTGCGCGCCATCAAGAAGACGCCGATCGTCGTCAACGACACGCGCGGCTTCTACGTCAACCGCTGTGTGCTCCGCTATATGTCGGAAGCCTACAAGATGCTGATCGAAGGCGTGCCCGCCCCGATGATCGAGAATGCCGCGAAAGCCGCCGGCATGCCGGTGGGTCCGCTGGCGCTGACCGACGAGACTGCAATCGACCTGGCCCAGAAGATCATGAAGCAGACCATCAGGGATCTCGGCGACACTGCGGTGGACCCCCGGCAGATGGCGTTGATCAACACCATGGTCGACGATCATGGTCGCTCCGGCCGCAAGAACGGCAAGGGCTTTTACGACTATCCGGCCAAGCCCGCCAAGAAGAAGCTGTGGCCGGGTCTCAGGGATCTCTACCCTCAGCTGGCGGCCGAGAAGGTCGATTATGAGGAGCTGCAGCAGCGGTTGCTGGTCACCATCGCGCTGGAAGCGGCGCGGGTGATGGAAGAGGGCATCGTCACCGATCCGCGCGAGGCCGATGTCGGCTCGATCCTGGCCTTCGGTTTCGCGCCCTATACCGGCGGCGCCCTGTCCTACATTGACGGCATCGGCGCCAAGGAATTCGTCAAGATCGCCAAGCGCCTGCAGAAGAAGTACGGCGCCGAGTTCAAGGCACCGAGGCTTCTGCTCGACATGGCCGAGAAGGGCGAAACCTTCTACCAGCGCTTCGACCCCTACGCGAAGGGCGACGTCAAGCAGGCGGCCTGACTCATGGGTGGAACCAAGAGCCGTGTCGCGTCCTTTGCGCGTCGAAGAGGACGCGTGGGGCAGTAATGTATGTCTGGGCGCGTATGGCGCGCATGATGGCCACGGCGCGACGCCGTGGTCCGTACGTCGTGGGCGGTGAAAGCCGGCTGGCCTTTCGCTGCCTGCCGACGGACGTCGATTTCAACATCCATCTCAACAATGCGCGTTACATGATGCTGGCCGATCTTGGCCGCATCGACATCTTCCTGCGCGCCGGCCTCATCGCGCTGGCGAGGAAAAACGACTGGGCGCCGATGATGGGCGGGCTGCAGTCGGTCTATGCGCGCGAGATCAGGTTGTGGCGGCGCTTCGAATTGGTATCTTCGATCGAGACATGGGAAGGCACGCAGGTCATCGGCAAGCATCGCTTCGTCCTCGACAATGGCGAAACGGCCGCCTTGATCCTGACGACCGCGGGCGTTTACGACCGCAAGGCGCGACGCTTTCTGGGCATCGACGAGGTCGTCGCGGCGCTCGGCCGTTCTGCTGAGCCGCGCCCGCCTACCGAGGCCGAGCGGATGTTCATGGCTTCGCACCGCAACCTCCGTGCCCAGGCCAAGCGGGGCTGATGAAACTTTCATGGGCCGTCTTCTTCACGCTTTGTAGAGAGGAAGACGCTGAGGGGTTCGCTTGGGGCGGGCCGGGCTGCTCCCCACATAGCGCTTGTCGCCCAGTCACTTTGTGAATGATCCAACGCTCCGCCGGTGGACAAGCTGGCGGTCGCGCGTTAGACAGGTCAGAGGCATTTTTTCCTGTTTCGAAGGAGAGCGGACTTGCTCTCACACGACCGCGTATGGGCCGCCATCGACGCTCTTGCCGAGCGCTACTCGCTGTCCGCGTCCGGCCTTGCCAGGCGCGCGGGACTTGATTCGACCGCTTTCAACAAATCCAAGCGACTGTCCTCCGACGGCCGGCCGCGCTGGCCTTCGACCGAATCGCTGGCAAAGATCATCGAAGCGACAGGCGCTTCGCTCGACGAATTCACCGGTTTGGTCGAGGGCAGGGACAGTTCTGGACATGCGGCGTCTCCTGTTCGCCGGTCCTCGGTCCCGCTGCTCGGCTTTGCCCAGGCTGGCGCTGGCGGTTTCTTCGACGATGCCGGATTTCCCGCCGGGCAGGGCTGGGACCTGATCGAACTCCCTGCACAGTCGACTGAAACGGCCTATGCGCTGAAGGTGCAGGGCGATTCCATGCTGCCGCTCTATCGCAATGGCGACGTACTGATCGTCGAGCCTGGCGCCGCCACCCGCAAGGGCGACAGGGTGGTGGTCAAGACCAACGGCGGCGAGGTGATGGCCAAAGTGCTGGAACGCCAGACCGTCAAGTCGATCGTCCTGGTCTCTCTCAATCCTGATCATCCGGACCGCGACATTGCCATGAGTGATGTCGAATGGGTCGCGCGGATTGTCTGGGCAAGCCAGTAGGAGGCGTGGATGATGCGTCCGCTTCATGCCGGCGTCGCGGTTCTGGCGATCGTGACGATGGGAGCCCTGGTTGTCGCCGGTGGCCGTGCCGTTCAGCGTGGCGGCGATGGCAGCAGCGTCGATCAGCTTCAGGCCATAGCCGAACAACCGATCGACGCTCCGACCACTTCCGCCATTCCCCAGCCGGACAAGGCTACGAAGCCCGAGCAGCACTCGCGGACCATCGACCCCGAGGCAGTCGCGCCACCGCCGCTCCAATCCGAAGAACTCGAGCGGATCGACCCGCGCCCGCCTCTGAGCAAGCTGGCGCTGGCCATGCCGCCGAAGCCGAAAATGCCCAACGACTGGGATGGTACAAAGCTGTTCAACCCGGTGGCCTCCGCGGCCGGCTTGATCGAGGCCAAGGGCTATTCGGTTGCTATCTCTGGCGTCGATATCGTCAGGCAGGACGAGACATGCTCCGACAACGACAAGTCGTGGGCATGCGGCGTGCGGGCGCGCACGGCGTTCCGGGCTTTTCTGCGCGGTCGCACGGTTATCTGCAAAGTACCTTCCGAAGGCGGCCGTGACCTGATCGCCGCCGAATGCAGGATCGGCAAGCAGGATGTCGGTCAATGGCTTGTTGAAAATGGCTGGTCGCGCGCCGCCAGGGGCGGCCCTTACGAGGACGCCGGCGAGAAGGCACGTACCGCCAGGAAAGGTATATTCGGGCCAGCGCCGGACCTTTCCGGCTTGCCGCCGGTTCCGGCCGCGCCGAACCCGGCGCCTCAGGCGTCGAGTTCGATCCTGGAAGAGGTCGGCGGGGAGCTCAGGCCAGCTGACCCGCCAGCGCCTGCTGAATGAGCGCCCGCGTCTCGGCGATGCCATAGAGTGCGGCGAACGAACCGAAGCGCGGCCCGCGCTCCTGGCCGATCAGCACCTGGTAGATCATCTGGAAGAAGGCGCCGGACACGCCAGGGCCGCCCTCCGGGCTCTTCTTTGAATGGTCCTGGTAGCGCTCGATCTGGCGGGCGACGTTGAGCGACGCATTCTGGATCGCTTCGCCATTGGCGTCCGCCGGCAGATTGCCCAGCGCCTTTTCCAGTGCTTCCAGCGCCGCGCGCTCGACGTCGTCGGCTGGGCGGAAGGTTTTCGTCGGCTTCACGAAATCGTCGAAATAGCGGATCGCATAGCCCGTAAGCTTGTCGAGCTCGGGATGTGTTTGTGGCGTCACGCCGGCGGCGTGACGGGAGATGAATCCCCACAGCACATCCTTGTTCTGTGCGTTCGAAGCGCTTACCAGATTGAGCAGTAGCGAGAACGGCACCGGCATATCTACGACCGGCGGGTTGCCGTCATGCATGTGCCACACAGGATTGCCCAGTCGCTCCTTCCAGTCCTGCCGTGGATAGGCCGCGAGGAAAGCGTAATACTCGTCCACGGCCCTCGGGATGACGTCGAAATAGAGCTTCTTGGCCTGCCGTGGCCGCTGGTACATGTAGAGCCCGAGGCTCTCGGTTGGCGCATAGGTCAGCCACTCGTCGATCGTCAGTCCATTGCCTTTCGACTTGGATATCTTCTGGCCATTCTCGTCGAGGAACAGCTCGTAGACGAAATGTTCGGGCGCCCGTCCGCCCAGAATGTTGCAGATGCGGTCATAGATCACCGCATTCGTCTGGTGGTCCTTGCCGAACATTTCGAAATCGACGCCAAGTGCCGCCCAGCGCATGCCGAAATCCGGCTTCCACTGCAGCTTCACCCTGCCGCCGGTGATGGAAAGCGTGGTTTCGGTTCCCTCGTCGTCAAAGGTGATCGTGCCGGCCTTGGCGTCTACATGCTTCATCGGCACGTACAGGACGCGGCCGCTCTTCGGCGAAATCGGCAGGAACGGACTGTAGGTCGCCTGGCGCTCCGGTCCAAGCGTCGGCAGCATCACCGCCATGATCTGGTCATAGCGTTCGGCGGCGCGCAGCAGCATCGCGTCGAAGCGGCCGGCCTTGTAATATTGCGTTGCGCTGGCGAACTCGTAGTCGAACCCGAACGTGTCGAGGAAACGGCACAGCATTGCATTGTTGTGGTCGGCAAAGCTCGCATAGTCGCCGCCGAACGGGTTGGGGACCGACGAGAGCGGCCTGTGCAGATGCGGTTCGAGCGCGGCGCGATCCGGCACGTTGTCGGGTATCTTGCGCATGCCGTCCATGTCGTCGGAGAAGCACAAGAGCTTGGTGGCCACCTTGTCCTGCGTGATCACGCGGAAGGCGTGGCGCACCATGGAGGTTCGCGCCACCTCGCCGAACGTGCCGATATGCGGCAGGCCCGACGGGCCGTAGCCGGTCTCGAACAGAACGGTCTCGGGAAAATCAGTGCCTTTGTAGCGCTCGACGAGCTTTCTGGCTTCCTCGAAGGGCCACGCTTTGCTCTCGGCCGCAGCCGCAAGCACCTCGGGGTTGAGATCGATGAGGTTTGATCCCGCCATGTCCACTGTTCCAAATCGTTCGCCGGCTCAGGCGCCGGGTGGGTGTTCAATCGGTCTCTATCGCATCGGTCCAGGAATCGAAATCGATTTTCGGGAGGCGCCAGGTTCAGAAGCGATGGAGGGCACGCCGTGCGTCCATGCGGACGGACGCCGTCGCTCTATGCGGGCCTGCCCCGGGCGTCAACGCGCACGCCGCTTTTTCCTTGCGGCGCCGAGGGTGCATTCCTACCTTCGAGACCGGTTTACAGGAGTAGAGAATGCCCGCGCTGACGCCACATGAAGCCCTGATCTACCTGATGGTCATTACCTCGGCGTCCGATCGCGACATGACCGATGTCGAACTGGCACGGATTGGCGACGTCGTCCGCTCATGGCCCGTCTTTGAAGACTTCAATCACGATCGGTTGGTTACGGTCGCCCAGGCCTGTCAGAAGGCTTTGCACGAGAAGCACGGGCTGGAAGGCGTGCTGGCTGTTGTCGCCGACGTGCTGCCGGAGCGCTTGCGCGACACCGCCTATGCCGCGGCCTTCGAGGTCGCGGCGGTCGATCTTGAAATGCGGATGGAAGAGGTGCGGGTGCTCCAGCTCATCCGCCGCCAGCTCGATATCGACACGCTGACCGTCGCCGCCATCGGCCGGGCAGCCAAGGCAAGGCTGCGAACGCTCACGTAAGCGCGGATCGAACGAAGTCAGAAAAAGCTGACCGGGAAATAGCGCAGGTAGAACTCGGCAAACGTGCCTTTCACCGAAATCTCCTGCAGCGCGTAATCGAACGCGGCGGCCAGTGCGCGGTCGTCGGCCCTGGTGGCAATGGCCATGCCTGCCCCGAGATATTCAGGCGCCAGATATGGGCCGCCGGCAAAACGGCAGCAGCCGGCCGCATCGGTGCCGCCGAGCCAGAAGGCGAAGCGCATGCCATCGCCAAAGGCGGCGTCGATCTTGCCGGCCTTGAGATCGCCGTAGAGATCATCCGGCTTGTCGAAGGGGACGATCTGAACGGTGCCGAAATAATCGCGCAGCATCCGCTCATGCGCGGAACCCACGATCACGCCAACGCGCTTGCCGCGCAGCTTGTCGAAGATCGGCTCGGTCAGCGCCTTGCCTTTCGGCATGATGAAGCGTGCCGGAAACTGCAGGTAGGAGCGTGAGAAGGCATATTTCTGCCGCGACTCCTGCGTCGGCGCAATGCCGGCGATGATCGCTTCGCCTTCCCCTCTCTGCAGCGCACCGTCGAGCTCGGCCCACGGCAAGGCCTGGATCTGGCATTTATCGGCGATGCCGAGCTCAGCGCAGATGGCCCGGGCCAGATCGACATGGAAGCCGGACAGGCGTCCTGCGTTGTCGAGGAAGTTGAAGGGTGGGAAATCCGTGGTCGTCAGGAATCTCAGCCGCGGCAACGCGGAAAGGTCCGGTTTCGGTAGCCGTTCCTTGGCATCCCACAGCACCGGCACCTGAGGCTCGGCGGCCCGCGCACCGCTGGCGATCAACTGTATCCCGATGAGTATCGGTACCATCCACCGAAACGCCACGACCATGCTCCGACCGCCCCTGCCTGCATCGGCTTTTCGTATGAAAATGCCGCAGGCACAACGGTTTTTGATTTCAACGCGCCGATTTAGGGATATGGTTTAGCGGGTTTGCAAATAGCCGCGCTTGCCTTGATGGGGTGTCAAGGTCAAGCGCAACAACAAATACGAGGCATTTTGCAATCCGGGGTTGGTGGTGGAATGCAGGTTTGCATGGACCATTGACCTCAATGCGGAAGGCAACATGGGGTTGATGTTGCGATGGGTCAGTTCGATCGAACATTGGAATTCATAGACCAGCTGCAGCATGCGAACACAGCTGCGGCTGTCTGCGAAAAGTTGCTTGGCATCACGTCGGATTTCGGTCTGACGGCGCTGATGGCTGGAACCGTTCCGCAGCCAGGCACGCCGGCCGGGCAGCAGAAGCAGCACGTGTTGCTTTGCGATTGGCCGGTCGAATGGCTCGAGCGCTACGTCGCGCGCAACTATGTCGATCATGACCCGGTTGTCAGCCACATGAAGCAATTGCAGGCGCCGTTCCAGTGGCGGGAGGCGGCACAGGGCGTTCGCGTCGACAAGAGTAGCGGTGAAGTGATGGGCGATGCCGGCGCATTCAAGCTGCGCGACGGGCTGGCCTTCCCGCTGATCACACTAGACGGCCAAATCGTCATGGTGTCTCTGGGTGGCGAAGCTGTCGAGCTGTCCGCGGACGAGTTCGGTCTGGTATCGTTGGTGTCGACCTATGCGATCGGCCGCGCCATGCAGCTTCACACGATGGCCAACAAGACCATCGAGCATATCGAGCTGACGCCGCGCGAACGCGAATGCCTGCAATGGGCTGCCGTCGGCAAGTCCGAATGGGAGATTTCGCAGATCCTCGGCATCTCGGAGCATACGTCGGAGAAACACCTTCTTAACGCCAAAAGCAAACTCGGTGCCGTCAACCGGGTTCAGGCCGTCGCGGAAGCGATAAGGCGCGGCTACATTAGTTAGGTCGGCCGTGCCGGCCTAGAAATTCTTGCCTACGTGATCACGTAATTTTCTCGGGAAAGCCCGGCCGTATCTTCCTCTGAACACAGGAGACGGCAGATGCTTTTTGCCCTTACAACCCAGGAATTGATGGAACGTCCCGATCTTTGGGAGGCTGTTCATCGCTTACGCCACCAGGTCTTCGTCGAGGAGATGGGGTGGGAGGATCTGAGGCGCCCGGACGGGCTCGAAATCGACCAGTTCGATCATGATGAGGCAGTCCATCAGATCGTCATCAGGGGCGGCGAAGTCGCCGGCTATCAGCGCATGTTGCCGACGACGCGGGGGCACCTTCTCACGGAGGTGCTGACCGACCTGTTTGAAGGAACGCCACCGTCAGGACCCAACATCTACGAGTTGACCCGCTATGCCGTCGCGCCCGGTTTTCGAGATGGCCGTCGCGGCGTTTCCACTGTTGGAACCGAGCTCATTGCGGGCTTCGTCGAGTGGGGGCTGAAGCGAAACGTCAATCAGGTGATCATCGAGTTCGAGCCGATGTGGGTGCTGCGGGCGCTGCAACTGCATTTCCTTGCGACGCCGCTTGGCTATCAGCGCACCTATGGCAACCAGCAGGTCGTCGCCACGCTGCTCACCTTCACCGAGCACACGCTCGATGTGGTGCGCTCGCGCCGCAATCACTTCGCACCCGTGTTGGTCAGGGGATATCCCGACATGCTCGGGCAAAGGCGGGCGTCATGAGAACAGAGGAAAGCATGAGCGTCCATCCTCAACCGGAGCTGCGCGGCCATGCGCTGATCGTCACGGTATCGTCCGATGACGGTCGGCCTGTGCTGGACAGGCGGGCCTACGAAAGCCTGGCAAGGACATTCCATGAGGCTGCCGATGACGGCGATGTGCGCGTCGTGGTGTTGCGCGGCCTGGCAGGGTGCTTCTGCCTTGGCGGCGACTTCTCCGAATTCCTCGACGCCACCAAGCATCAACGTTTGATCGCGGCCGTCACCGACATGTTTCGCATGCTGGCGACGTTCCCCAAGCCGATCCTTGCCTGTGTCGACGGCGACGCCGTCGGTGTTGGCTGCACCATCCTGTTCCATTGCGACATGGTGATCGCGTCGGGCAAAAGTACGTTCCGTGTACCGTTCGTCGACTTCGGACTGGTGCCGGATGCGGCAACCAGCATCCTGGCGCCGCAGAAACTCGGCTACGCCGGTGCTTTCCGCTTCTTTTGCCTCGGCGATACGCTCGGCGCGGAAGATGCACGGGCGCTCGGACTTGTCGCGGAGATCGTTGCGGATGGCAGTGTCGAGGAGGCGGCCCTTGCCAGGGCGCGTCAACTGGCCAAGAAACCGGTAGCCGCACTGCTGCAGACGCGCGGTTTGCTCAAGGGAGACACGGACGCACTCTGCGACCGTATTGACCGCGAGATCTCGCTTTTCCAGCAGGCGCTGCAGGACGACACGACGCTGCGGCGGCTGCAGCGGATTGCCCGGCTGGCAGCGTAAGGTCCCGACGTTCAGGCCTTTACCAAATTGCGCCGCGCATCCTCGGGATGCGCGGCGCAATGCTTAACCCTGCTTTGACAGGAATGACGGTCCTTCGCCGATGATCTTCTTGTCTTCCTTGCCGATGATTTCAAGATCGCGGCCTTCATAGGGAAGCGACAGAAGCACACGCCGGATGACGGCCAGCCGGGCGCGACGCTTGTCGTTGGCGCGCACGATGATCCACGGCGCGAACTCCTTGTGCGTCCGCTCGATCATGAGATCGCGCGCCTTGGTGTACTCGTCCCATTTCGTTATGCCGGCAATGTCGATCGGCGAGAATTTCCAGCTCTTCAACGGGCTGAAGCGGCGATCGTGGAACCGTTCGAGTTGCGTTTCCTGGCCGATGTTCAGCCAGAATTTGAAGAAATGGATGCCTTCATTGCAGATCATCCGTTCAAAATGGGGGGTCTCGTCCAGAAACTTCTCATGCTGCTCGGGCGTGCAAAAGTCCATCACCGGCTCGACGCCGGCGCGGTTGTACCAGGAGCGGTCGAAGGTGACGAATTCGCCGGCCGTCGGGAAATGTTCCACATAGCGCTGGAAATACCATTGCCCGCGTTCCGTCTCGGTCGGCTTGGTCAGCGCCACGTTGCGCGCGGTTCGAGGATTCATGTACTCGTGCAGCACGAAGATCGTGCCGCCCTTGCCGGCCGCGTCACGTCCCTCGAACAGCGTCATGACCCGCTTACCGGTCTTTTGCAGCCAGGCCTGCGCCTTGACCAGTTCGATCTGCAACTGCTCGAGCGTCTGATCGTACTCCTCCGCCTTCATTTTCTTGTCGTAGGGAAAGCCGCCGGCAGTCAGCTTGTTGTCCTCGACCCATTCAGGAAGCGTGGGGTTCTCGATGTCGAACTCCCGCTCCTTGCCATCGATCCGGATCTTGAGCGGGCCCGGTGCAGGCGCTGCGGGAGTTTCCTTGGGTTTTTTCATCAAGACGAACCTTTCCTGCTTTCGGGATCATGCTATTGGGAGCCTCCATATCGGTCCAGCGGCAAGTTTCCAACCGATCGGCCGACGGGGTTGCGAGACGTGAGGCGCGCGAATGGCTGACATGGGCGAGGGGGAGCGAAGCGCGGCGCATCACATCGCCGGCCGGCTTTGGGGCAGTCGCTGGCTGCTTGCGGCTGGCATTGTCGCCATTGTCGTCGTTTACGTCTTCTCGGGCATGTCTTCCTATGTGCTGGTTGCGGCGCTCGTGCTGATCCTTGGCGCGGCGATGCTGCCAACCGGCGGCCTGCGACAGTCGGCGGAGCGTCGCGCCGCGGCGATCGAAGGAAGCGGATTGCAACGGCTGTCGGGGGAATATCTCGCCGCCGCGGTTGCCGACCCGCTGATCATCTTTGACCGGGAAGCGACGATCGTTCACGCCAATGCCGCTGCTTTCGCGGCCTTCGGCGGCATAGCGCCGGGCTTGTCGTTGTCATTGAAATTCCGTGCCCCGGAGATGCAGACCCTGCTGGACAGCATCCTGTCGGGCAAGGTCGCATCCGACGCGGTCGACTATACGGAAAAGCTTCCGGTCGAGCGCGCCTACAGGGTCAGCGCATCCTCGGTCGGTCATGGCACCGACCTCTATGTGCTGGTGTTCAAGGACCAGAGCGAGGCGCGCCGGATCGATCGGATGCGCGCCGACTTCATCGCCAATGCCAGCCATGAGTTGCGCACCCCGCTGGCCTCGATCGCCGGCTTCATCGAAACGCTGCGCGGGCCGGCCCGCAATGATCCGGCGGCGCGTGAGCAGTTCCTGCAGATCATGCAGAACCAGACCGGCCGCATGGCACGGCTGATCGATGACCTGCTGTCGCTCTCGCGGCTGGAGATGAAGCCGTATCTGAAGCCTGGAACCGAAGTCGACCTGCGCCAGACGATCGAAAGTGTCATCGATTCCCTGGGGCCCATGGCCAGGGATAATGGCGTTGTCATCGAACGTGCCTTTGCTCAAGGTCCGTTCGACGTGCCGGGCGATCGGGATGAACTGTTCCAGGTTTTCGAAAACTTGCTTGAGAACGCCTGCAAGTACGGACAGTCGGGGGGGCGCGTCGTGGTGTCGATGGCGCGCGGCAACGACAATCCAGAACCTGGTATCGACGTGACCATCAGGGATTTCGGGCCCGGCATTCCCGAGGAGCACATTCCGCGCATCACCGAGCGTTTCTACCGCGTCGATGTCGAGACGAGCCGCGCCCAGAAAGGCACCGGCCTCGGCCTGTCGATCGTCAAGCACATACTGACGCGTCACAATGCCAGGCTTACGATCAGGTCCGAGGTCGGCAAGGGCGCCGCCTTCTCGGTTCATTTGCCGGCTCGCTGACGAAGCACTATCTTCCCGACAAGCCGTTTCTTTTTTCTGTCATCCCGATAGCGTATCAGCAGGGATTCAAGGGAACGACTCAACCATAAGAATCCGGGAAGGCATTGGCCCATGCAGTCCGTACATATCATGAGCGCCTACGACGAGGAGCTGAAGTACCTGTCGAAGCGCATCGCCGCGATGGGCGGTCATGCCGAGCGTATGGTCGAGCAGGCGATCGCCGCGCTCGTCAATGCCGATCCGGGGCTTGCTCAGAAAGTCATTCGGGATGATGCCGTTCTCGACGAAGGGCAGCGCGAGATCGACGACAAGGCGATCATCATCATCGCCAAGCGCCAGCCAATGGCTACGGATTTGCGCGAGATCGTCGGCGCCATTCGCATCTCGGCCGACCTTGAACGCGTTGGCGACCTCGGCAAGAATGTCGCCAAGCGCGTGGTGGCGGTCACGGACGGGCGCCAGCCGACCAGCCTGTTTCGTGGCCTCGAGGCGCTGGCGGACCTTGCGCTGACACAGCTCAAGGAAGTCCTCGACGTCTACGCCTCACGCTCCGTCGAGAAGATCGGTTTCGTGCGTGATCGCGACGATCAGATCGATGCGATGTACACTTCGCTGTTTCGCGAGCTGCTGACCTACATGATGGAAGATCCGCGCAACATCACGCCCTGCACGCATCTTCTGTTCTGCGCCAAGAACATCGAGCGGATCGGCGATCACGCCACCAATATTGCCGAGACGATCTACTACATCGTCACCGGCGAGCAGATGCCGGCCGATCGGCCGAAGGGCGACAAGACTGACAAGATCAGCCTTTCCGCGACATTGCCGGTGAACTGAGTCGCTACTTCACGATGATGTCGGCCGCCACTGGATTGGATGGCGGCTGAATCAAAACGGCCTGGCTCTTTCGCAAGAAGCCAGGCCGTTTCTATTCGCTATTCGCTATTCGCTCAGCGGCTGCGCCGACGCTCCGAAGCGGGCTGGAAGGCCACGCGCGCGTGATATTTGCAATAGGGGCCGGTTTCCGCCGCGTCGTTGCCGCAGAAGTGGAAATCCTCCGACAGCGGATCGCCGTTCGGCCATTTGCAGGTCCGTTCCGTCAGTTCGACGAGCTGGAGATGCCTGGAGATCGGCACTACGACGTTCTCCGCGACCGGGCGAATATAGTGGCGCGCCACCGGTTCGGCGTCGAACTGAGCCTGTAGCGCGGTCGCGCCGATCGATGTGGTGACATGGCGCGCCGTGCTTGCCGGGCGCGCCACCGATTTCTGCACGGTCGATCCCTGAACGGCCTTCTTCTGACGCGCAGGGGTAGCTGTCGCGCGGCCGCGGCCCGACAGTTTCAGGCGGTGGACCTTGCCGATGACCGCATTGCGGCTGACGCCACCCAACTGTGCGGCGATCTGGCTGGCGCTCAGACCCTCCGACCAGAGTTTTCTAAGAAGTTCTACCCGCTCGTCAGTCCAGTTCATGAGACCGCGCTCCTGCTCAGCGTGCGGCAATCGGAATCCATTCCCGACCCAGCACCACTGCTGGGGCAGACACCACATATATCTAGTGATTAGGTCCGCCGCACGAAATCTAGTTATTTCTCGTCTACAACTACCTTATGCGCTGACTCGGTGACAAGAGTCCCAAGTGCAACACGAATCGGTTTTTTCGGTTTTCCCCAACTTGCCCGGTCGCTTATGAGCCGGCGTCTTGCTGGAGGGCTTGTCGCGTGCCTTACGCGACGTTTTCGTTGACTTCATGACCGAAAAACACGATAAGCCGCAAAGGCCGCCGCTTTGGCGGCTTTTTTGATTTTCCGGTACCGGAGACGCATATAATGAGCGGTTCGGCGCTTTTCGAGACCTTTGCTCGGGCTCCCCTGGCTTTTGACCGTGGGGAGGGCACGTGGCTGATCACCGACGCGGGCGAGCGATATCTCGATTTCGCGGGTGGCATCGCCGTGAATTCGCTGGGCCACGGCCATCCGCATCTGGTCGCCGCACTCACCGAGCAGGCCGCCAAGCTCTGGCACGTCTCCAACCTTTATGAAATTCCCGGACAAAGCCGGTTGGGCGAGCGTCTGGCGGATGCCACCTTCGCCGACAAGGTGTTCTTTACCAATTCCGGCGCCGAGGCGCTGGAATGCGCGATCAAGACGGCGCGGCGCTACCATTTCGTCAAGGGCCATCCCGAACGCTTCCGCGTCATCACTTTCGAAGGCGCCTTCCATGGCCGCACGCTGGCGACCATAGCGGCCGGCGGCCAGTACAAGTATCTGGAGGGATTCGGACCCAAGGTCGAAGGTTTCGACCAGGTCGGCTTTGATGACATCGACGCCGCCGAAAAGGCGATCACGCCGGAAACGGCGGCGATCCTGATCGAGCCGGTGCAAGGCGAGGGCGGTATTCGCCCGGTGCCCACCCAGTCGCTGAAGCGGCTGCGGCAGCTTTGCGACCAGCACGGCCTGCTGCTGATCTACGACGAAGTCCAGTGTGGCATCGGCCGTACCGGAAAGCTGTTCGCGCATGAATGGTCAGGCGTCACGCCAGACATCATGGCGATCGCCAAGGGTATCGGCGGCGGCTTCCCGATGGGCGCTTGTCTCGCCACCGATGAAGCGGCTGTCGGTATGACGGCTGGCGTGCACGGCACCACTTTCGGCGGCAATCCGCTCGCCATGGCTGTCGGCAATGCCGTGCTCGACGTGGTGCTGGAAGATGGCTTCCTCGAGGATGTCCAGCGCAAGGCGCTTCTGATGAAGCAGGGTCTGGCGGCCATAGCCGATGAGTTTCCCGAGGTCATCGAGGGCATCAGGGGTTCTGGCCTGATGCTTGGCCTCAAATGTGCCATGCCCAACACCAAGGTGAACATGGCGTTGCGCGATCATCACCTGCTGGCGGTTCCGGCCGGCGACAATGTCATTCGTTTGTTGCCGCCGCTCACCGTTACCGATGCCGAGATCCACGAAGCGTTGGAGCGCATACGCGCCGGCGCGAAGGGGCTGTCAGAGGCCATCGACGCGGCCGCCGCGAAGTAAGCCCGGAACCATTCCAGATGTCACTTCGCCATTTTACCGATCTTTCCGCCGTTTCCGAAGGCGATTTGCGTTTCATGCTGGACGATGCGGTGGCGCGAAAGGCACGCCTGAAGGCCGGCGAGCGGACCAGGCCGCTCGAAGGCAAGGTGCTGGCCATGATCTTCGACAAGCCGTCGACGCGCACCCGGGTGTCCTTCGACGTCGGCATGCGCCAGCTTGGCGGCGAGACCATCATGCTGACCGGCACCGAGATGCAGCTTGGCCGCTCGGAAACCATCGCCGACACCGCCAAGGTGCTGTCGCGCTATGTCGATGCCATCATGATCCGAACCACATCGCATGAGCGCCTGATGGAGCTGACCGAGAACGCCACCATCCCGGTCATCAACGGGCTGACCGATGATACGCATCCATGCCAGCTGATGGCCGATATCATGACCTTCGAGGAGCATCGCGGCCCGGTTGCCGGCAAGACCATTGCCTGGACCGGTGACGGCAACAATGTGCTGCACTCGCTGCTGGAAGCCTCGGCGCGGTTCCGCTTCAATCTCAACGTCGCCGTGCCGGAAGGCAGCGAGCCGGCGCAGAAGCATGTCGACTGGTCGAAGGCGCATGGCGGCAAGCTGCATTTCACCCGTTCGCCCGAGGAAGCCGTCGACCAGGCCGACTGCGTCGTTACCGACTGCTGGGTGTCGATGGGTCAGGAGCATCGCGCCCGCGGCCACAACGTGTTCTCGCCTTACCAGGTCAATGCCAAGCTGATGGCCCATGCCAAGCCGGACGCGCTTTTCATGCACTGCCTGCCGGCGCATCGCGGCGAGGAGGTGACCGACGAGGTCATCGACGGTCCCCATTCGGTGGTGTTCGACGAAGCCGAGAACCGGCTCCACGCCCAGAAGGCGGTGCTTGCCTGGTGCCTCGGCGCTTGATCTCCGGAGGTGTGATGCCTATTTGCGGCGCATCACGCAAAACAAGCGCGTTTCGACGCATGCTCCCGACAGGGCGGCATGGCCGCGCCCTGGAGCATTGTCATGTTGGAAACCCATCAATTGTCTGAACATCAACCCAAGCTCGGCGAATTCGGCTATGCCGGTGACGACCATGTCGTGCCGTTCGAGGTCGGTCCGCTCGACGTGCGTGGCCGCACCGTCCAGCTCGGACCGATGCTTGACGCCATTCTCACGCGCCACGACTATCCCGAGCCTGTCGCCCGCCTGCTGGCGGAAGCCTGCGTGCTGACGGTGTTGCTCGGCACATCGCTCAAATTCGAAGGCAAGTTCATCCTTCAGACCCGTACCGACGGGCCAGTCGATATGCTGGTCGCGGATTTTTCCACGCCCTCGGCGCTACGCGCCTATGCGCGCTTCGATGCTGATCGGCTTGAAGCGCTCGTCGCGGCAGGCGAAACGTCGCAGCAGACGCTCCTCGGCAGCGGCGTTCTGGCGCTGACCATCGACCAGGGCGCTCATACGCAGCGCTATCAGGGCATCGTCCAGCTCGATGGCGAAACGCTGGAGGATGCGGCACGCACCTATTTCCGTCAGTCGGAGCAGATCCCGACCGATGTCAGGCTATCGGTTGCGAAGCTGTTGACGCCCGGCGTCGGCGGCGCGCGCGAGCAGTGGCGCGCCGGCGGCATCCTGGCGCAGTTCCTGCCGCAGTCGCCCGAGCGCATGCGCGTTCCGGATCTGCCTGGCGGTGACGGCGATCCGCGTGAGGAAGTCCACGATCCCGTCGACAATTCTTGGCAGGAGTTGCTTGCGTTGCTCGGCACGATCGAGCCGACAGAACTGATCGACCCGACCATCGGGGCCGAGCGCTTGCTTTATCGGCTGTTCCACGAGCATGGCGTGCGCGTGTTCGGCGGCGTCCCGGTCGACGATCAGTGCTCGTGCTCCAGGGACAAGATCCGCGGCATCCTCGAGGGCTTCTCGGCGCAGGAGATCAAGGAAAGCACCGAGGATGGCGGCATCCATGTCGCCTGCGAATTCTGCTCGAAGCAATATGACTTCGATCCGGCGGAATTCACGGCGCGGTAAAGGAGCCGCCTTCTCCCCGTTTCACGGGGAGAAGGAGCCCGCAGGGCGGATGACGGGCCGCGCCAACGCTTCCGCGATGGTTGTTGTTCAATTTACCGTCCGCCGCGTTCCCGGCAGGTCGAGCGAGAAGGCGGGGATGGCGATGTCAAACGTCTCGCCGCGCTTGTTGCGCATCGTGTAGTGCCCGACCATGATGCCGGATGGCGTCGAGAGCGGGCAGCCCGAAGTGTATTGATAGCTGTCGCCCGGATTGAGTTCGGGCTGGTCGCCGACCACGCCGGCTCCGCTGACCTCCTCGACCCGGCCGGTTCCGTCCGTGATGCGCCAGTAGCGTGACAACAACTGCACGAATTCATCGGACTGGTTGTCGATCGTTATCTGATAGCCCCAGACGTAGCGGTTCTCGGAGGGCTCGGAGCGCTCCTCCAGATAGAACGGCCTGACCTGCACTTCGATGTTGCGCGTTACGGCGCTGTACATGGGCTACTCCAAAACAATCCGGCAACTTTCGGGTTCTCGCCTGGCCTGGTCAATGGCGCGTATCCGGTTCTTACCAGCCTTGAAGGGCAGGTGCCGACAAACAATGTCATTTAAGTGACACATGACAGTGATGGTGTGCTCGGGATTGTGCCGGGCGACTCAGCGCTCTGTCGACCTGTTGGAAACGGCCCTCAAGTGGTCGGTTTTTCTGGAGTGACCAGATCTCGATGGAACTGACACTCATCGCTGCCCCGCTTTCCGCCGCCCTCATCCTTGCAAATCTTGCGAGTATCGTGCTCGCCTCGCTCCAGCTGAAGCGGCGCGGGACCATCGCGCCGCCAGCCGGCATGGCTCCCACGGTCTCGATCGTCATTCCGGCGCGTGGTGTCGAGCCCTTCACCGAAGAGACTTTGGAGCGCGCCTTCTCGCTCGACTGGCCGCATTATGAGCTTGTCTTCTGCGTCGCCCAGGCCGACGATCCTGTGGTCGGCTTGATCAGACAAGCCATCGCCCGCTTTCCGGATGTGCCTGCCAGGCTGCTTTTCGGTGACGACCGCATCAGCGGCAACCCCAAGCTCAACAATTGCGTCAAGGGCTGGGAAGCGGCACGCCACGAATGGGTGATCCTTGCCGATTCGAACGTCCTGATGCCCAGGGACTACGTGCAGCACCTGATGTCGGCATGGGGGCCTGGAACCGGCCTCGTCTGCTCGACACCGATAGGATCTCGTCCCGACGGCTTCTGGGCCGAGGTCGAATGCGCGTTTCTCAACACGCTGCAGGCGCGCTGGCAGTATGCCGGCGAGGCGATTGGCCTTGGCTTCGCCCAGGGCAAGAGCATGTTGTGGAACAAGCCCCTGCTCGATGCCAATGGCGGCATTCGGGCGCTTGCGGCCGAGATCGCGGAAGATGCCGCGGCGACCAAGCTGGTGAACGGGCTCGGCCTGCGCGTCAATCTGGTGGCCGCGCCCTTCGAGCAGCCGTTGGGCCGGCGCACGCTGGGCGAGATTTGGTCGCGCCAGGCGCGTTGGGCGCGGCTGCGCCGTGTGACGTTCCCGCTGTTCTTCGCGCCCGAAATATTGACCGGCGTGGCCGTGCCGCTGCTGCTCGCGCTGGCCGCCGCCGCTGGCGCTGGATGGAGCCTGCCGTTGACGGCCGCCGCCCTGCTGGCGGCAGCCTACCTTCCGGAATGCGCCTTGGCTTTCGCCAAGGGTTGGTACATCTCATGGCGGACCATCCCGGCCATGATGGCGCGGGACTGCATCCTGCCGGCCATGTGGGTGCGCGGATGGGTCGGCGGCGCCGTCGACTGGCGCGGCAATGCCATGACGATCGGCACCAAGGCCACCGAGCTGGAAGAAACGCCGTCCGGGGCCTGAAAGCAGCGGGCGGTACTGCCCGTGCGCTTACTTCACCGACTTCAGCGCCTGCTCGATATCCTCCAGCAGATCGTCGGCGTCCTCGAGACCGACCGACAGGCGCAGCGTGCCAGGCCCTATGCCCAGTTCGGCGCGCGCCTCGTCGCTCAGGTTCTTGTGCGTCGTGGTGGCCGGATGGGTGATCAGGCTCTTCGAGTCGCCTAGATTGTTCGAGATCAGCACGATGTCGAGCGCGTTCTGCAGGGCGAAAGCCGCCTGCTTGCCGCCCTTGACGTCGAGACAGATCAGCGTCGAGCCACCCGACATCTGCTTCTTGACGATATCGGCCTGCGGATGGTCGGCCCGGCCCGGATAGATGACCCGAGCGATTTCCGGCCTTTCGGCGAGGAAGTCGGCGATACGGCCTGCACTTTCGGTCTGCTGGCGCACGCGCAGCGGCAGCGTCTCCAGGCCCTTCAGCAGCGTCCAGGCATTGAAGGGCGACAGGCTGGGGCCGGTATGGCGGAAATAGTCGTGCAGGTTCTCGTCGATCCACTTCTTGTCCGACAGGATGACGCCGCCGAGGCAGCGGCCCTGGCCGTCTATGTGCTTGGTCGCCGAATAGACGACGATGTGGGCGCCGAGTTGCAGCGGTTTCTGTTGCAGCGGCGTGGCGAAGACATTGTCGACGACGAGCCGCGCGCCGATCGAATTGGCCAGCGAGGCGACGGCGGCGATATCGACCACCTCCAATGTCGGATTTGTTGGGCTCTCCAAGAAGAACAGCTTGGTGTTCGGCCTGACCGCTTGTTCCCAATTTGCGATGTCGGTACCGTCGACAAGCGTCGCTTCGATGCCGTATCGCGGCGCCAGCGTCTCGACCACCCAGCGGCAGGAGCCGAACAGTGCGCGCGCCGCCACGATGTGATCGCCGGCCTTGACGCTGCACAGAAGGGCCGCGGTCACCGCCGCCATTCCCGACGACGTGGCGCGCGCATCCTCGGCGCCTTCCAGCGCGCACATGCGCTTCTCGAACATGTCGACGGTCGGATTGGCGTATCGCGAATAGATGAAACCGGGTTCCTCGCCCTTGAATCGGGCTTCCGCCGCCTGCGCCGTTTCGTAAACGTAGCCTTGGGTCAGGTATATCGCCTCGGAGGTTTCACCGAAGCCGGAACGCAAGGTCCCGCTATGCACGAGTGCCGTCTGAGGCTTCCAGTTGCGCTTGTTGGTGCTCATCGCTTTTGTTCCAGACACAAAAAAACCGGCCGCGAAAGTCGCAACCGGTCCATACGGCCTTGCGGCCAACGGTCCTTTAGCGACTTGTTTAACGTGGCTGCAAGCCGACCGGCCAAATCACCACGGGATAACGACCCTTTAGACCCGCGCCGCGCTTGCGTCAATTGCCGGCTTCATTAAGAGGTTTGTACCAGCGGCTAAGGAGCAGAGCCTTGCGGCAGACAGGCATTCTTCCAGATCAGGATATTTCGGCGCTGTTCCAGTCGGGTGCGCTCACCTCGTCGCGCCCTCTGGATGTCGACCAGATCCAGCCGGCGAGCCTTGACCTGAGGCTAGGGGACAAGGCCTGGCGGGTGCGGGCTTCGTTCCTGCCCGGTCCCAATCACAAGGTCTCGGAAAAGCTCGACCGGCTAAAGCTGCACGAGATCAGCCTGGCAGAAGGCGCGGTGCTGGAAACGGGCTGCGTCTACATAGTGCCGCTGCTGGAGAGCCTGGCGCTTCCCGCCGACATTTCCGCTTCGGCCAATCCCAAGAGTTCGACGGGCCGACTGGACATCTTCACACGCGTCATGACTGATCGCGGCCACGAGTTCGACAAGATCGCCGCCGGCTATAACGGCCCGCTCTACCTGGAGGTAAGCCCTCGCACGTTCCCGATCGTGCTGCGCACCGGTTCGCGTCTGTCGCAGATACGCTTCCGCACCGGCAATGCGCTGCTGTCCGAGGCCGAGTTGCACGACCTGCATCGCAACGAGATGCTGGTCGCGACCGATCCGCCCAACATCTCCGGTGGTGGCATAGCGCTGTCGATCGACCTCAACGGTGACAAGGACGGTCTTGTCGGGTATCGCGGAAAGCATCACACGGGGCTGGTCGATGTCGACAAGCGCGCCGCGCAGGAGGTCGTCGATTTCTGGGAGCCGATCCATAAGAGCGGCGCCGGTGAACTCGTACTCGATCCCGATGAGTTCTACATCCTCGTCAGCCAGGAAGCGGTGCATGTGCCGCCGCTCTACGCTGCCGAAATGACGCCCTTCGACCCTCTGGTCGGCGAATTCCGCGTTCACTATGCCGGCTTCTTCGATCCGGGGTTTGGCCATTCGGCGGCCGGCGGCACCGGAAGCCGGGCCGTGCTCGAAGTGCGCAGCCATGAAGTGCCGTTCATCCTCGACCATGGGCAGATTGTCGGCAGACTGGTCTACGAACACATGCTGAAGCGGCCGCAGGCGCTCTACGGCACCGATCTCGGCTCCAACTACCAGGCGCAGGGCCTGAAACTCTCCAAGCACTTTCGCTCGGCGCGCTGACGCTGATGTCGTGAAGTTTCCGCGTTCAGCCGCGAAAGAGAGATTCTTTTGCGGCGCCAAGGCAGCCATGGAGCCCACCGATAAAGCGCAGTTCGCGTACGGTGAGGCGCTTCCTGCCCCAAAATCCTTTGGTTTGTTTCTCGTCGTCGAGCAAAGCGTTTGTGCCGGACTTCAAGGGGAACAGTTGCTTGTCGAGGCATCCGAAGACATAGGCTTTAGCGGAGTCGATGCCGCAGGCCTTGGCATTCCCGTCGAGTTTGTCGGCAGGTAGCGCGGAAGTTATGCGGTCCGCATTGCGCATAAGAAAGTTCACTTGCGTCTTCGAGTAACCGGTGGCCAGAAGCCGGCGGGTCATTGCCGACTGGGCTTCATGATAGGATTTCGGGCTGCAGCGCTGCGCGCCGTAAGCCATCGAGGAAGAACAGGCAAAGGCAAGCGCCAAGCCGGTGACCACAATAGCAAGCCGTCCCCGGTTCGTTTCCTTGCCCAACATTCCAGTCTCTCGTTACAGCGCCCTCACCGCCACCTTCACCGGCTGCTCGATCTCGAGCGGATTGCGTAGCGGCAAGCCGAAATCCTTGGCTTCGATCTCGAACACGTCGCCGGCTTCTGTGGTGATGCCGTCGGCGAAGGACAATGTCGCCGTGCCGAACATGTGCACGTGCACGTCGCCCGGCTGACGGAACGCCGAATATTTGAAGTGGTGATGTTCCAGGTTGGCGATCGTGTGCGACATGTTCGTTTCTCCCGACAGAAAGGGCTTTTCCCAAAGCACCGAGCCATCGCGATAGATGCGCGATGCGCCACGGATATCCGTTGGCAGATCGCCGATCAGGATTTCAGGTCCGAAAGAGGCGTTGCGCAGCTTTGAATGAGCGAGGAACAGATAGTTCACGCGCTCGGTAACGTGGTCCGAGAACTCGTTCGACAGCGTGAAGCCGATGCGGAATGGCGCGCCGTCGTCGCCGATGACGTAAATGCCGGCCACTTCCGGCTCCTCGCCGGCATCCTTGGCGAAGGCGGGCGAGAGGAGTGCGGCGCCGGGTGCAACCGCCATCGTGCCGTTGCCCTTGTAGAACCATTCAGGCTGGACCCCGACCTCGCCCTTGGCTGGCTTGCCCCCCTCCAGTCCCATGCGGAACATCTTCATGGAATCGGTAAGCTGTTCCTCGCCATCCTTGAGCTTCTTATGCATGGAATCGCGGGTCGCCGCGGAGCCGAGATGCGTCAGTCCGGTTCCGGTAAGGTGCAGGTGCGCGGGGTCAGGATGGTTGATGGGCGACAACAGCCGCCCCTTTTTGTATGCGGCGTCGAGGTCGACCGTCTCGCCATATCCCTTGCGTTCGATCAGCGCGACGAGCCCGGTGCCGGTGCGCGCGGCCTCCATGGCCAGAGAATAGACGCTGCGGGCGCCGTTGATGACCCGGGTCTTGCCGCCGGTACGGGCGACAACGCGGATTGTCTCGGCGTCGTCAAGGATCTGGGAGATCAGCATGATGAATCCTCTCAAGTGTAGTGGGCCGACCTGCCTGTCTGACAAGCCTTCTCCATCGTCGCTCGGACCTTGTCCGCGCCACGGGTTAAACTCTCTGTCCGGATTGCGCTCGCGGTGCTTGGTCCCTGGAGGGATTGTCCAGGCCGGCTATTTGCCGGCGATGCCGCGATGTGACCCGTACGCTGCCTGCTTTCTCTGGACCTCAGCCCTTGTTCTTGTTGTAGACGTCGAAGATCACAGCGCCCAGCAGGACAAGGCCCTTGACCACCTGCTGCCAATCGACGTTGACGCCCATGATCGACATGCCGTTGTTCATCACGCCCATGATGAAGCCGCCGACCACGGCGCCGATGACCTGGCCGACGCCGCCCATCGCCGAGGCGCCGCCGATGAACACGGCGGCGATGACGTCGAGCTCCGAGCCCAGACCCGCCGCCGGCACCGCCTGGCCAAGCCGCGCCGCGATGATCAGACCACCGAGCGCCGACAACACGCCCATGTTGATGAAAACCAGAAGCGTGAGCCGTTCGGTATTGATGCCCGACAACTGAGCCGCCTTCGGGTTGCCGCCCATCGCGTAGATGCGGCGGCCGATCGTCATCCGCTTGGTGACGAAGACGAACAGCGAGATCAGCACGCCCATCACGAGCAACACCACCGGCAGGCCCCTGTAGCTGGCGAACTCATAGACCAGGAACAGTGCCAGCGCGCTGGCGACCAGCGTCTTGACGACGAACAAGGGGAAGGGCTCTGCCTCATAGCCGTGGCGCTCCCGCTTGCGCCGCGTCCTCAACCCGAAATAGGCGTAGGCCAGCACGGCGATCAAGCCCAGCACGATCGTCGTCATATGCAGCGTCAGTCCGCTGCCCATGATCGTTTTGCCGGCGGCATTGACCGTCGGCGGGATCAGCGTCATCGGGCCTATCACGTCGGGTATGAAGCCGGAGCTGAGCATCTTGAAGTTGTCCGGAAGCGGTCCCACCGAAGAGCCGCCGCCCAGTAACGCCTGGCAGATGCCTCGGAAGATCAGCATTCCCGCCAGCGTGACGATGAAACTCGGTATTCGGTGGTAGGCGATCCAATAACCTTGGGCCGCGCCGATCAGACCGCCGACGATCAGGCATACGATCGAAACAACCAGCGGATTGCTGAGCGGTCCAAGCTGCCAGATGACCATCATGTTTGCCGCCAGGGCGCCGATGAAACCGGCGACCGATCCGACGCTGAGGTCGATATAGCCGGAAACGATGACCAGCAGCATACCCAGCGCCATCACGATGATGAAGGAGTTCTGCTGTACCAGATTGCTCAGGTTGACCGGCTTGAACAGCGTGCCCGAGGTCGTGAACTGGAAGAACAGCATGATGACGATCAGCGCGATGATCAGACCGTATTCGCGCAGGTTCGTCGCCAGTGCCGAGACGGCGATGCGTGGGCGCTGTTCCTCGGTGATGTTGCCCTGCGGGGCGGGGGCGCTATCGGTGCTCATGCTGCTTTTCCTTCTCCCCGGACGATGGCGCGCATTATTTTTTCCTGGCTTGCTTCCGCGGCGGGCATTTCGCCCACCATGCGTCCTTCGTTCATCACATAGATGCGGTCGGTGATGCCGAGCAATTCCGGCATTTCCGACGAGATGACCACGATCGCCTTACCCTCGGAGGCAAGGCGAGCGATGATCGTGTAGATTTCGTATTTCGCGCCGACATCGATGCCGCGCGTCGGCTCGTCCAGGATCAGCACGTCCGGATCGGCGAACAGCCATTTCGACAGCACCACCTTCTGTTGGTTGCCGCCCGAAAGATTGCCGGTCAACTGATAGACGCTGGACGCGCGGATGTTGGTCTTTTTGCGATAGTCGTTGGCGACGGCGAGTTCGCGCAAATCGTCGATCACGCTGTGGCGCGACACGCCGCCGAGATTGGCCAGCGTGATGTTGTGCTTGATGTGGTCGATGAGGTTGAGGCCGTAAGTCTTGCGGTCCTCGGTGACGTAGGCGATGCCATGCTGGACGGCCTTGCTTACCGAGGAGACATCGATTTGCTTGCCCTTCAGAAACACCTCGCCGGTGATGCGGCGCCCGTACGAGCGGCCGAACAGGCTCATGGCGAATTCGGTGCGGCCAGCGCCCATCAGGCCGGCGATGCCGACCACCTCGCCCTTGCGAACGTTGATGTCGATGCCCTTGATGACCTGCCGATCGGCATGGATCGGGTGGTAGACCGACCAGTTCTTCACTTGGAACACCACCTCGCCGATCTCGGGCTCGCGCGGCGGATAGCGGTCGTCGAGCGACCGGCCGACCATGGAGGTGATGATACGGTCTTCCGAGATGTCCTTCTTGGCCAGCGTCTCTATGGTGCGCCCGTCACGAATGACGGTGACCTTGTCGGCGACCCGGTTGATCTCGTTGAGCTTGTGCGAAATCAGGATCGAGGTCATGCCTTGCCGCTTGAATTCGAGCAGAAGGTCCAGCAGCGCCTGGCTGTCCTTTTCGCTGAGCGACGCCGTCGGCTCGTCCAGGATCAGCAGCTTGACTTCCTTGCTCAGCGCCTTGGCGATCTCGACCAGTTGCTGCTTGCCGACGCCGATGTTGGTGATCAGCGTCTTGGGGTCCTCCCTGAGGCCCACCTTCTTCAACAGCGCACTGGTGCGTTCCTCGTTGGCGTCCCAGTCGATCACGCCGTATCTGGCGCGCTCGTTGCCGAGGAAGATGTTTTCGGCGATCGACAGCATCGGCACCAGCGCAAGCTCCTGGTGGATGATGACGATGCCCTTGTGTTCACTGTCCTGGATGCCTTTGAAATGGCATTCCTGGCCCTGAAAGATGATCTGGCCGTCATAGGTGCCGGACGGGTAGACGCCCGAGAGTACCTTCATCAGCGTGGATTTGCCGGCGCCGTTCTCACCCACCACGGCGTGGATTTCGCCTTCCTCTACGCTGAGGTTGACGTTCGATAGCGCCTTCACGCCGGGAAACGTCTTGGTGATGTCGCGCATCTCCAAAATCGTCGTCATCAGGCAAGCTCCTAGACGTTTTTGTTCATGCGCAATTCCCCACGGAAAGCGCAAGGCGCGTCTCCTGGAATTGCTCTAGGCCGGCACAAACAATACCGGGGTCGCTTGGGAACGGAAAGGGGCCCTGCATCGCGCAGGACCCCCATCTTTATAACCGGGATTACTTCAGGTCTTCGGCCTTGATGTAGCCGGAGTCGACGACCAGCTTCTGGTAGTTCGACTTGTCGACTTCATGCGGCGTCAAGAGGATCGACGGAACGACCTTGACGTCGTTGTTGTAGGTCTTGGTGTCGAGGCCATCAGGCTTGCCGCCGGAGAGCACCTTGTCGACGAGCGCGACAGTGGCCTTGGCCAGGTCGCGTGTATCCTTGAACACGGTCGAATACTGCTCGCCCGTGATGATCAGCTTGACCGAAGCGGTCTCGGCGTCCTGGCCGGTCACGATCGGCCAAGGCTGGGCGCTCGTGCCGTAACCGACAGCGCGCAGCGAAGCGGTGATGCCGCGCGACAGGCCATCATAGGGCGACAGAACGCCATCGACGCGGCTGCCGTCCGAGTAGTTGGCCGACAGGAGGTTGTCCATGCGCGCCTGAGCGGTGGCGGCGAGCCAACGCAGCGTGCCGACCTTGTCCATGCCGGTCTGGCCGGACTTGATCTTGATCGAGCCGTTGTCGATCAGCGGCTGGAGCACGGAAATCGCGCCATTGTAGAAGAAGAAGGCGTTGTTATCGTCCGGCGAGCCGCCAAACAGTTCGACGTTCCAAGGCTTGGTGTTCGGGAAACGCTCCTTGAGACCCTTGACCAGGGAATTTGCCTGGATCACGCCGACGCCGAAATTGTCGAACGTGGTGTAGTAGTCGACATTGGCGGTCTTCTTGATCAGACGGTCATAGGCGACGACGACAACGCCGGCATCCGCGGCCTTCTGCAGCGCGTCGGACAAGGTGGTGCCGTCGATCGAGGCGATGATCAGCGCCTTCGGGCCCTTGGTGATTTCGTTTTCCAGCTGGCTGAGCTGGTTGGGGATGTCGTCCTGCGCATACTGCAGGTCGACGGTGTAGCCGAGAGCCTCGAGCTGGGACTTCACGGCATCGCCGTCATTGATCCAGCGCTGCGAGGTCTTGGTCGGCATCAGCACGCCGACGAGGCCCTTGTCGGCTGCGTAGGCGGTGGCCGACATGGCCGCGATGCTGACCGCCAAGGCGGCGACTAACGTCTTGATGATTTTCACTTAACTCTCCCTGGTTGATGGACGCGGCACCCCGGGGGTCGCGGGCCGCGCAATCGTGCAGAAGCGCCGGGGCACCACTGCCGTCATATCGATCTCCGGTATCCTCCCATGGCTCCGAAACGCTGGTTTCAATCGATACGATTTTTATCGTCAAAGATCGTCACGTCTTGAAGCGCATCAAGGTTGTGTCCCTTTGCCATAACTGTCAAATGCGATCTTTGATGATTGCTATATCGAAACCGGTATATGGCTTAAGCTGAGAGAGCTCTGGTCCGGGCAATGGCCGGAAGCAAGGGGAAGAGATGGCGGCGTTGCGAAATCCAGCTGGAATTTCAGGTGGTTACAATGAGACCCCTGGCGATGGCGAGACCCTGTTGCGCAGCGGTCTCAGCCTGCGCCACATGCGCATGATCGTTGCCCTCGACGACCACGGCCGGGTCAGTGCGGCCGCTCAGGTGATGAACATCTCGCAGCCGGCGGCCTCGCGCATGATCGGCGAGATGGAAGCGGTGCTCGATGTGAAGCTGTGCGAGAGGCTGCCGCGCGGCATCACGCTGACGCCCTATGGCAAGGCGCTGGCGCGGCGCGCCCGCTCGATCCTGCTCGAGATGCGCGAGGTCGATCGCGAGATATCCGAGCTCAAGGCGGGCAAGGGCGGTTCCGTCTTCCTGGGCGCGGTGACGGCGCCGGCGATCGAACTGGCCGTGCCTGCGATCCGCGAAATCCGCCGCATCTATCCGCGAATCGAGATCACCATGCAGGTCGAGACCTCGAATGTGCTGGCGCGGGAACTGATCGCCTCGCGCCATGACTTCATCATCGCGCGCATCCCCGATGACCTCAATCCGCGTCTGTTCGAATCGCGTGTGATCGGCGTCGAGAAAGCCTGCCTGATCGTTCGTCGTGACCACCCCCTCACAAGGAGCAAGCTGGTGCGGCTGGAGGATACCGCGGCCTATGACTGGGTCTTCCAGTCCGGCGGCTCGCCGCTGCGGCAGGCCATGGAAAGCAATTTCCTCAACCGCAACATCGCCTTGCCGGATCGTATCCTCAACACCAGCTCGCTGCTGCTCACCCTTGTCATGGTCGCGCAGTCGGACGCCATCGCCCCGGTGTCGATCCAGGTGGCGAAATTCATCCAGAGCCCGGAGGGGCTGGCCGGTGCCATCGACGTTGTCCAGACCGAATTCGACATCGAGGTCAGGCCCTACAGCCTGATCACGGTAAAGAACCGCGTCCTGTCGCCGGCAGCCAAGATGCTGCACGATTTCATTTTGCGGGAGGTGGGGTGAAGGCTGGAGCGGGTAGCGGGAATCGAACCCGCGCGTTCAGCTTGGGAAGCTGACAGGCTACCATTACATCATACCCGCGCGAGCCCTCGTTATCATGAGGACACGGCTTCGGGCAATCGCAAAGCGGCATTCGCGCCGGCATCAAAAGATCAGACGTTGGGTACGTAGATGACGGCATATTGGTCGGAATATGCCCGCTTCCAGCCGAGTTCGTCGAAGAGGCTCTCTCGGCTGTCGCCCGCCGAGAGCAGTGCCCAGCCTATCGCGTATTTCTTCAACTGGGCTTCGAGGACTGGCTTGCCGCCGCCGTGCCCCGATTCGTCGTCGGCTTTTGTGAAGCCGCCCAGGAACAGCTGATCCGTCCGGCCATCGATGTAGGTCTTGATTCCGTGGAAAATCAGCGTGCCGCCGAAGTTGTAGGAGTTGAGCACATTGCCTGAAAGCTTGTGGCTCTCGGCGAAGGCGAGCGCGTCGCGGGCCGAGGTCTTCTGGCTGGGCGTGATCTGCTGCACGCTGCCGAGCATCGAGATCGAGGCGGTCGCCAGCACAATGGCCGCTCCGCAGATAGGGTAGAACTGCCTGGCGAAAAACCGCTCCAGCCCGTCCCGCTTATCCGTCATCCATTTCCGGAGGGAAAGCGAAGGGTATTGCTGTGCGACCTCCACCGCCAACACGACCGGAACCAGCAGAAAGAACAGATATGTGAAGCGCAGATGGCTGAGATACAAATGCAGGGCGAAGACGACGAACAGCGCCTTCGCCCAGCCGATTCGCAGCCGCGACACCAGAAGCCCAAAAAAGATCAGCATCAGCACGGCTTCCTGAGGCATCTGCTCGGCCGCGTTGAACGCCTTCCATTCCACGATCAGGGGCACTGCCTCATTGCCGTAGGCGACGGTGAACGTCGCCAGTATGGCCTTGAAACCGTACGGATTGAGAAGGCTGACCAGCGGACACAGCAGCCCGAAAGCAACCCACTTGGCCAGCAATGCCGGCTTCGACAGACGGACGCGCACCAGAAGATCCAGGCCGGCGAAAGCCACGATGACAAAGCTCAAGGTAAAGGTCGCATGCAGGTTCGCCCACAGGACGACCAGGGCAAGCAGCCACCATGGCGGCGCGCGTTCTTCTCTTGCCGCGTCAAAGAGCAGCGCCGTCCAGATGACGATGATCGGCAAGGTGAAGACGTGTGGCCGCGCCGTATAGATGGGGCTGATCAAGGCGGCCGCGGTGAAAGCCAGCGCTATCGCAAGCGTCGGCTTCAGCCATTCGCTGAGAAACCACGCCATCAGGAAGACCGTAAGGCAGATCGTGGCAATGATCAGCGCCACGACGCCGTTCCAGTCCGCGGCCTGGTAGGCGAGCGCCAGCAGGACCTGCCCCAGCCATTCCTTGGCAATCCATGGCTGGCCGGCAAAAGTGTGGGAATAGGTATCGACGGTGGGGAAGGTCCGGTTCGCCAGGAAGTCCAGCCCCACCTTGACCTGCCACCAACTATCGGGGTCCTGCAGGGTGGAGCCGGCGAACATTGCCAGGGCAACCGCCATCAGAAAGGCGATGAGCAGGCAGAATACCAGCCTGGCACGCTGCGCATCCTGAATTGACGGCACGGCGCTCGTGGCGGCCTGAGCGCTGCTCATGTCATCCCTCCAGTCGCGTCCGTATGGCGATCGTGCATCAAGGTATTCTGGCGGTTGACGCAGGGCCGGGCTGTTTGGCGGCAAGCACGCCCTCGGCTCCGCTTTCCGTATTTCCCACGAACACAAAATGGGCGGAACCGAAAAAGAAGATAACAGAGTAGAGACAGATCCCTGCCAGATGGACCAGCGGATTTTCGATCATGCCGAACGAGCGGGCGGCAACCACGACAGCCAGATTGGCGCCATAAGCCGTGAAGAACGTGAGCGCATACCGCTGGACCGTTCCGGGCCGGAACCCGCCAGCGCGACCGAAAGTCCATTGGCGGTTGAGGAAGAAACCAAGGACAAGACCGGTACCGAAACCTGCGGCATTGGATGCGATGTCGCCAAGACCCAGCAGCACCCCGGCCAGGATAACCGCGTATCCCACGCCCGTATTCAGCACCCCGACAGCGCCAAATCGAAGCATTCTGGTCCAGTCAAATGGCAGGCGTGACCACATGCGCAAAAAATTGTGCTCCAACTGAATCTCGGTCAGGAAATGCTCAAGCGGTCGCGGGCCCGCGGGCGGCCTGGGGCACCGGCGGAATGACAGCGCGCTGTGGCGATCCGCTTCTCCACCAGGGCCTGGCTCCCAATACGTATGAGGGAATACGGCGAATTGGTTAGAAAACAGATAAACCCGCGTGCCCGTTGAGGTGGTTGGAAAAGGCCGCCTGCCGACGGATGAATGGGCGAACTCGATGGTTCGGACTACGAATCGTGCGTCATCCAGCCTTCGATCGTCGCGTAGCGGACAAGCGCCGCGCGCGTTCTCAATCCCAGCTTTTCGCTTGCCCTGGCACGGTACGTCTCCACGGTCTTCACACTCAGCGACAATTGCCCGGAAATCTCCTTGTTGCTGAAGCCCTTGGCGACCAGCTTGAACACCATGATCTCGCGCTCGCTCAGCGGGTCGGCATTGGCGGCGGAGGAGCGAGGTTCGCTCAGGATCTTGGCCGCCACGCCGGGATCGATGTAAAGCCCTCCGGCCAGGACAGATCGGATCGCATGGATCAATTCCTCGGCCGCCGAGCGCTTGAGAATGAAGCCCCGCGCTCCTGCCTGGAGCAATTGGCGCACATAGGCGGCCTCTTCGTGCAATGTCAGGGCGAGCGCGGCGATGTGCGGAAACATTGTGCGCATCCGGTCGACCAGCACGATGCCGCTGGCGCCCGGCAACGAAACGTCGACGACGACGATATCCGGCAATGTTTCCGCCAGGCCGATCAGCGCGCTCTCCACGTCACCCGCCGTGCCGGCGACTTGCAGGTCGTGCTGCGCCTCGACCATGGCCCGGATGCCAGACAGCACGACCGGATGATCGTCGACAAGGAACACGCTGCGACGAGAAGTCGAAGGCACTTGGGTCATTGTACGCTCACATCGGCTTGTCTGCTCACCGCTGGCAGGGACGCGTAGATGGTCGTTCCCTGACCGGGGGCGCTTTCCACCGCGAAATAACCGCCAACCAAAGCCAGCCTTTCGCGCATGCCTGACAGTCCAAAGCATCTGGACCGTGTTTCATTGATGACCTCGGGATCGAAGCCCTTGCCGTCATCCTCGACGACGATTCTCAGCTGGCCGTCGGCGTGTTGTGCGGTAACACTGATCCAGCTTGCCTCGGAGTGCTTGGCCACATTGGTCAGAGCCTCCTGCACCACCCGATAGATCGTCACCGCGCCCTCGTCGTCCAGAGGATCGGCCAGCGCCTCAAGATGCGCGTCCGCCGAAACGCTGAGGCGCTCGGCCCAGGTCGTGACCATGTCTTCCACAGCCTGCCGCAGGCCAAGGTCGCTGAGCAGCGTCGGCCGCAGCGTTGCCGCGGTGTGGTGCACCTGGATGCTCATATGCTCGACAATCTTCCGGATTCCGGCAAAGGATTGCTTGAGATCCGGCAACTCGACCACGTCCTCCAAGGTCTTCAGTCCCAATGACAACGCCGTCAGGTCCTGTCCCATCTCGTCGTGAAGTTCGCGGGCGACGCGCAGTCGCTCGTCTTCCTGTGCGTTGACAAGCCGGCGCGCAAGCATCGCGCGCTCCTCGGCCATCTCCTTGCGTTCCGTCACATCGGTAAATGCCATGACCGCGGCCGATATGTTACCCGACGCGTCGAAGACAGGTGCCGAGTTGATGGACAGGCAGGCCTTGGTTCCATCCCCACGCTTGACCCAGATCTCCTCGTCGAGAACCACCTCGCCATCGCGGATGGCCCGGGTGATGGGCCAGTCGTCATGTTCATAAGGCCGTCCGTCCGCGTGATATCCTTTTTGCCCACTCTGTTCCCATAGGTTGACGCCAGAGGTCAGCGTGTACTTCAGCAGTCTTTCATGCTGGTCGTTGGCAAGGATCAGGCTGCCACTGGGAGCTTCGACCACCACGACGCCCACGGGCATGTACTTCACCACCGCCTGCAGACGGGCCTGGCTACCCTGAAAATCCTGACTGGCGCGGGCCCAGTCCCGTTCGACGCCAGCCATGCGGCTTGCCGACCGCATCAACGCGATCGCAAGCGCCATGATCAGCACGATTCCCACGATCAGCAGCAACTCCACGGCGCCATAATGCCGTGAGTGATGCGCCAGCACTGTTGCCCAGGCGAAGTTACAGATGAGCGCGGATACACCAATCAACAGCGTCGCACCGGCGATCTGCTTGTGCAGCCCCAGCCAGTCACGGCTTGTGGTTGTTTGTACCGGCGGCATGTCAAGGTCCATGAGAGCCTCTGACTATTGGCGCCGACTACCTAATCAACAAACAAGGGTCGTGAAGCGTAAGTTTGCCCGCGGAATTGGCTGGAAAGTGGGCTACCCCTAGCAAGAACGTCCCCAAGCGCCAGCTGAATTAATACACCTTTTTCCCCGGCGTGTCTGTCGGGTTTTTCCCGCAGGGCAGGAGGTGAAACCGAAGAGCGCCGCCAGCTTAAAACCTGACTCGCCGCATGGGTGAATTCCAATTGTTTACGCTTCGCATCGACGAGATGATGAGACCGTCAACTTGGCCATTAAAGAGTGGTTGTTGGCAACGCTAATAAGTACTCAGATCTCAAAAAGAGGATATGGATATGAGAAAGATCATTCTTGCCGCAGCAATATTGACCGCTTTTACTGGTTATGCTGGCGCATTTTCTATTGGAAGTGGCAATGGCAACGGTAACGGCAACGTCGGTATCGGAAATGGTAACGGCAACGGCAACGGCAATACAGGCGCCTTCAACGGCAACCTGAACGGCAACGGCAACTGGGGCATCGGCAACGGTAACCTCAACGGTAACGTCAACCATGGCGCCCTGAGCGGTAACGCGAACGGCAACGGGAACGTCGGCTTCGGCAACGGCAACGTGAACGGCAATGCCAACCACGGCATCGGCAACGGCAACGTGAACGGCAACCTGAACGGCGGCGCGTTCAACGGCAACGGCAACGGCAATCACAATCATTGACCGTTAGCGGTTCCGCTGAAGATCGGGATTCCTGCAGTTTCGCCCTCACCCCCGGCGACTCCATAGGGCGCTCCCCCAATCGCCCCGCCAGGGATCCCGGTCGTCGCCTTCTTACGACCTGTTCGAATCTGGTGTTTCGAACAAGGCTCTTCGGAAACAGATCAAGGAGACCGTCATGAAACGCTATATCACAGCACTCACGTGCCTGGCTTTGTGCGCGCCCGTGTTGCTGCCGCCTCAATTTGGGGTAGGCCAGGTCTTTGCCGGCAATGGCAATGGCAACGGCAACGGCAACGGCAATGTTGGTGCCGGCAATGGCAACAACAACGGTAACGGCAATACCGGCTCCGCCAACGGCAACGGTAACGGCAACGGCAATTTCGGCAACGGCAACGGTAACGGTAACGGTAACCACAATACCGGCATCGGTAACGGTAACGGTAACGGCAACGGCAACGTCGGCGCCGCCAGTGGCAACGGCAACGGTAACCGCAACAACGGTACCGGCAACGGTAACGGCAACGGCAACGGCAATTTCGGTTTCGGCAATGGCAATGCCAACGGCAACCGCAATACCGGCATCGGCAACGGCAACGGTAACGGTAACGGCAATTTCGGCTTCGGCAACGGTAATGCCAACGGAAACCATAATACCGGCATCGCCAACGGCAACGCCAACGGCAACGGCAAACCGAACGCCAGCGGCAACATCGGTTATCACAACTCCGGGACCGGCAATATCGGCGCCTTCAACGGCAGTAGCGGAAACGTCGGCGCCTTCAACGGCAACGGCAACACGTCCTCCACCAGCGGAAATGGAAATCTCGGCTCGTTCAACGGGAATTTCAACGGTGGGACGTATAACGGCAACGGCAACATCGGATCCGGCAACGGCAACAACAACGGCAATTGAGGCCGACGATGGCCAACAGCAAATCGGCTCCTATCGTCTCGCTGCTGCTTGCTGTCGCATTGGCCGTTGCCTCTTCCTGTAGCTGGGCCATTGCCGGGAGCGGCAATGGAAACGGTAATGGAAACACCGGCGCCGGCAACGGCAATGGCAATTCCGGAAGCGGGAATGGCAATTCCAATGTCGGTAACGGCAATGGCAATGACAATTCGGGAAACGGGAATGGCAATTCCAATGTCGGCAACGGCAATGGCAATGACAATTCCGGAGACGGGAATGGCAACTACGATGTCGGCAACGGCAATGGCAACGGCAATTCCGGAAACGACAATGGCAACTCCGATGTCGGGAACAACAACGGCGTTGGCAACTCCGCGAACGGGATGGGCAATTCCGTGACAGGCGACAACCAGGGATCTCAGCTGCCGCCCCCCAGTACCCCCTGAAACTTCCGCGTTTCGGGAAGGTGCCGACGGACAGGGTGGGCGACACATCGGTGTTGTTGCAGGCGAGCGCACGCATCCGTGCGCTCGCAGTGGTGTGTATGGCAAATCTCCGATTGTCGGGCTTGGCTTCCCGGTGAACGTGTCACGGATGAACGGGCAGCTGCATCCGAATGCGGGCACCCGGCCATGGGCCTTGCAATATCCTGATCGTTCCTTCATGCAGCAAAGCTATCTGCCGGGCGAGGTTCAACCCCAGTCCCGCTCCATGTGATTGCGGCTGCAGGCGATAGAAGGGCTCGAAGACATTCTCATGCTCTTCCACGGGGATGCCCGGGCCCTCATCGCGGACTTCTACCCCTCCCATATCGTCCATCGCCACCGTGATCGTACCCCTGGCCCCGCCATGGTCGATTGCATTGCGGATGATGTTTGCCAGCGCGCGCTCGATCTGCAGTGTGTTCACCTCGACACGGACCTTGCCATTGGACGGTTCGAAGGCAAGGTCGTAGCCAGCCTCGATGGCAAGCGGCGCGAAGTCGGCCGCGACCCGGCTGACAAGCTCGGCAAGGTCGACGATCTGGCGCTCGCTTGCCGGCCGGTCGAGCATTTGATGGTCCAGCAGTTGTTGCGCCAGATGCGACAGACGCTCGATATCCTGGACGAGGCGGACGCTCTGGGGCTCCTTCTTCAGAAGTTCGGCGCGCGTCCGCAGGATCGCTATAGGCGTTCGCAGTTCGTGCGCGGCATCGGTCAGGAAGCGGTTATGCCGGTCATAGCCCTGGGCAAGTCGCGCAAGCGTCTGGTTGAAGGCATGGACCAGCGGTGCGATCTCCTGGGGCACGCGCTTGACCGGAAGTTGCATCGCGCGTGTATCGATATCGATGCGCGAGGCCTGTTCGGCGGTATCGACAAGGCCGGCAAAGGATCGGCGAACGACCGCTGGTGTGGTCACCAGGGTCGTCACTCCCATGACGAGAATGATAGGCAGGAGCAGTATCGCGATGATGACCGCGAGAGCGGGAAGGGCTTTCTCCCAGTTCCTGCTGCCATCAGGATTCCTGGCCACGTCGACAGTGGCCGAGATGCTGACTTCAAGTCCTTCGGTTTCGCCGCGCGATGATCGTGTCGCGGCCATGATCTGCATCATGCCCGCCTTGGTTGCTGCTTTCTCGATATAGGCTTCGGGCCGCAGATCATCCTCGGAAAATCCAAGGGTTGCATGGTCGACTTCGCTCAGCAGAGCACCAAAATCCTTGTTGTAGACGTCGGGTACGGTCCCAAAGCGGACGCTCTGGCCGCTGCTGTCGCGAATGATGTACCAGACATTGGGAAATTCTTCGCGAAACGACCGAAGTTCATCGGTTTCACGGACGATCAGCTTGCCATTGCTGTCGCGGTCGACTGCATTCTTGAGGGCGGCGACAGCTGCTTCATTGTCGATCAGCAGCCGCGGATTGGCGATCCAAAACGCGGCCACGCACAACACGATGAATATGACAAGGGTCGTCGCCTGCAGCAGGATCAGCCGCCGAACCAGGACCCACTGCAGCGAGCGGGCGCGCATCTCCTTCATGGTGCCGCCCGCAAGAGATAGCCAAGGTTGCGGATCGCCCGGATCTCGATGCCCGCGGCGACATCCTCGAGTTTGCGGCGCAGCCGTGAGATGTGCGCGTCGAGGGCATTGGAGCCGATCTCGTCATCCAAAGCGTAGACGGCCTCTTCCAATGCACCGCGCATGATGGTTCGCCCGGGCCGGCGAATGAGCGTTTCGAGAACGAGACGCTCGCGTCGCGGCAATTCCAGAGCCTGATCCTCGACCAGCGCTTCGCGGTGCCGGAAATCATAGGTGAGCCGGCCGACCACGGTCCGGTTGGAGCGTGAGGTGAAGGAGCGCCGGTGCAGGGCGTGGAGGCGTGCGACCAGCTCCACCGTGGCGAACGGCTTGACCATGTAATCGTCAGCGCCGGCATCAAGCCCGGCGACGCGGTCATCGAGGCCGCTCATCGCGGTCAGCGCGATCACCGGTGCCTCGATCTGAAGTGCGCGCAGGCGCGGTATGAGGCTGAGCCCGTCGCCGTCGGGCAGCCGGCGATCCAGGATGACGGCGTCATGATGCCCAAGCCGCGCCATGGCCTCGGCGTCGGCGAGCGTCGAAACATGATCGACAACGATGTCCTGACGTTCCAGCGCGGTCTTGAGGACGGAAGCCATTTCCGGCTCGTCCTCCACCAGCAAGATGCGCATGTCATTCTCCGTCAGTTCGGACCGGCGGCGATCCCCGGTTGCGGGCAGGAGCGTGGGCCATGGCCTGGCGGTAAACGATTGCCATGATGCGACAAGAGCCAGATGGCGGCTCTGATTTACTCACATTCGAGCTTGGGTTGGCGAAAGTTGGTCACGAACCAGCGGCCCGCGGAAGCCCTTGCATAGAAGGTGTAGAAGCATTCCCGACTTTCCACGTAGCCCGGCGTCTCGGTTGTCTCGTATTCGGTGCCATGCTTGGTATGGCGGACCTCGCCACTGGATGAGCCTGAGACCGCGTTGGTGGATATCTTTCGCCATTGATACGCCCGTTCACCCTGGCCGAGATCGACAACCGTGGTCGGCGGGCCATAGTCGAGGACGACGGATTCGATTGGCTGTCCAATATAGTTCTTCATGATGTCGGAGGCGCATCCCGCCAGCGCAAACACAGTCGCAATGACAAATGCACCCAGGACGCCCTTGAGGCGACCCGTGCCGTGTATGGTCATGTCTGATTCCTGTCGTGAGGTTCGCGACAGGCAGGTAGATTGCGAAGATTACACCGACATTACGACGCGACATGCGAATTTCACACGAACGGAGCGAGCAGTTTTCCAGTGGACTGGCAGCGTGGCCAATCATACCGGAGGCTGCCGGCTCCGTTCGCTACTGTCACCGGACCGAGGCAGGGCGGGTGTGGCGCGGTCCGGTGAGTCCGTTCTAGAACCGGTAGTTGACGCCGGCTTTCAACTCATGGCTTGCGATCGTCGACTTGGATGTGCCGAGTGCCGTGGTTGTTTCGACGTTCGGCGTGCGAATGTAATCATACTCGACCTTGGCGGAGAGACCGCCGGCAAAGGCTTGTTCGATACCGGCGCCGACCAGGTAACCGGTCTTCCACCCGCTGCTGTCGGTCAGGTTGTCGCCCTTCTCGAACTTGGTGAGCGCGACGCCGCCGGTTCCGAACACCAGCGTCTGATTGAAACTCAGGCCGGCCTTGGCCTTCGCGGCGGCGCGCCACTTTTCCTTGACCTTGCCGCCCTGGACATCGTGTTCGGCGCCACCAAGGGTGGAGCCTTCGACTTCGGCGCCCAGAACCGCCGGACCCATCTGGACATTGTAGCCTGCCTGCACGCCGGCCTCGAAGCCGTTCCTGTCGGCAAACGGGTTCGGCATCTTTGTGAACGCCGTGCCGCCATGGGCGCCGAAATAGGCGCCGCTCCAATCGAAAGCCGGGGGACCATTGGAAGCAGGCGAGAGGTCGGCGGCCATGGCCGATCCGTTCAAACAGACGGTGAGTGCAAGGGCAACTCCCGCCAGGGCAGTCAGTTTTTGAGAGGACATTGCATTACTCCAGACACACATGCGCAGCGCTCGACGCGCGGATTTGTTCCTTGAGAGCGCGACCATTTGAGCCAGGCCGTGCTCCGGTTCCGATGTCTCTCGCTTGGGATGATCGCCCGGCGCCGTGGTCACACGAACTGCCGTGGAACACATGTCATTGGGAGCTGATTTTGCCGTGCGATCCGTCATGTGAAAGACGCCGACTATCTCGCAGGCGAAAATTGCAGGCACATTGCGGTAAATCTAAAAGTAAAAATTTTTCGCTGTATTTTCAGTTAATTAGAACGAATGGCTTTACTCATATTTAACCATTGTGGCGTTCGCCGCTGCTTGCCTTGACATCATTTGCACGGGATGTTGGTCTGCGTCATCGCTTGGATTTGCCAAAAGCGTTGCTGTCAAGCTCGGTCATTTTGCCTTTGCCAATTCGGCGCTGGCTGACAAGCGCGGCCAGTATTTGGAAACCGCCAGGATTGCCCCTGCCGTCGAGAAATGGCCGTAGTCGAAATAGAGGAACTGACCGGTGCCGGCGTCGGCGTAGGAGCAGCCCTTTGTATCGCACAGCGACGTCAGCGGATCGATAAACGTGGCGCCCTTGGTAAAGGGTTGAACCTTTTCATTGATCCTGGGGTCCATGGCCATGGGCCATTCCAGATTGCCGGCATGCGCCCGCTTGGCGAAGAAAGCGATTTTCTGGACGTCGGCGATGAATTCCGGCGATTGGCCGATGACATACACGCGCAAGCCCAGCCCGTGCAGCGTGTCGATCGTCTGCTGAAGGCCGCCGAACCCTCGGGTCTCGTAGTCGGTCCAGCGACCGCTCAATATGACGGACTGGATTCCGGCATCCCGGATGATGGTCAACGCCCGCTTGTTGAAACGCGTGCAGTTGGGGCGTGCGTAGGAGAAATAGGAGAGGTCCGGCGGGCAGCCGGCATAGGTGTACTGGACAACGTTTGCCTGGATCTTGTCGATGTTGGCTTCGAGGCCCGGCACGTAATGCGCCGCGAACGAATCTCCCCACAGCATGACATTGGTGGCAAAGCCGTGTGTGCGCGTGCAATCGGCGAGGTTCCAGGTTTCTATCGGGGTTGAGCCTTCGTTGAAACAGACGCCGTTGCGCCAGTCCCCGACCTGGACCTTCTGCGTGGAGAAATCCGGGAAGCGATGCGGAAAACCATTGGCGAGCACGCCGGCGACACCGCAAGCGCACAGCGCCGCGATGGCCGCGCTTGAGAAGGCGAAGATCGGCAGCGGCGCCGTGAACGGCCGTTTTTGCCGGAAGGGCTGCTCGACGAATTTCCAGGAGAATGTCGCCAGGGCAAGGCTGCCGGCCAGCATGGCGATGACCGTCGGTACGCTGATGTTCTGCAGGGAAAGGTAATGGACAAACGAGTTGATCGGCCAGTGAACGAGATACAGCGAATAGGAGATCAGGCCGATCCAGACGAACGGGCTGAACTGGAGAATTAGCGTGGCAATCGTTGCGGGTCGGTCGGCGGTCGGCGGATTCTGGCCGATATAGATGAGCAGCGCCGTGCCGATGCAGGGAAACAGGGCGTTGTAGCCGGGAAAAGGATCGCTCTCCGAGATCGTCAGGAACCCGTAGGCTATCAAGCCGAAGCCAGCCAGTCCCAGAAGTTCCCTCAGCGGCCGGTTTCCGATCGCGGGCGGCCGTCTCAGCATGAGCATGGCGCCCAGCATGAGTTCCCACATTCGCGTCGGCAGCAGGTAGAAGCCGGCGGTGGGCGCTAGCGACGTCGCCATGATTGCCAGCACGAAGCTGCCAATGACGATCGGCACCAGCACGAGGAGCCAGCGCTTGCCCAGATAGCGGTAGATCAGGAACATCAGGATCGGGGCGAATATGTAGTACTGCTCCTCCACGGAAAGCGACCATGTGTGCAGCAGCGGTCGCAACTCCGCATCGATCGAGAAGTAGTTGGTCGTTTTCCAGAAATAGATGTTCGACCAGAAGGTCGACGCCGCGATGACGCTCAGGCTGAATTCGTGCAGGTCCGATGGCAGCAGGATGAACCAGGCCGCGATGCATGTGAGAAAAATGACAAAGACCAGGGCCGGCAGGATGCGCCGGGCCCGGCGCCAGTAGAAGCGCGCGATCGAGAATTGGCCGCGATCGAGGTCATCCAGCAGGCTGCCGCTGATCAGATAGCCGGAGATGACGAAGAAAATGTCGACACCGGTAAAGCCGCCGGGGATGGCGGAGACTCCGAAGTGAAAAAGCACGACCGGAAGCACCGCAACGGCCCTGAGGCCATCGATGTCACGCCTGTAGTTCATTCCAATCGTCCATCCGCTATGTTTGAGGGCATTTGCGCGGCAATCCTGGCGCAAGCGCCCTTGCTGCGGCGGCGAAACTGCATGAGCCCTCAATCTCTGGGCCGCAGGGATGAATCTGGCTGACAAATTTCAACAGGCTGCCCTTTGAGCGATGAGTTTGCTGCACTGCAACATAAGTGTCAAGGCTGGGGAATGGCTGATTGGCGAGGCAGGTTGGTCGAGCGGTCTGACGCCGGTCCCGTCCTTGCCCAGGCCGCATACTCGCTGCCATGGCTTGAAGCGGGGGAACCAAGTGCGTATTTCTGCGGTCGTGCTCCGAATCCGGGCACCCGATTCTGGAGACAGGCCTTGTCCACACTGACGCGCTTTCTCGGCGACTCTCCGTTCAGGGTGATCCTGAAGCTGCTGGTTGTCTCCTTCCTTGTCGGCCTCGTCATGAACGCGTTCGGCTGGTCTCCGTCGGATGTGATCTACGGCATCCAGAAGTTCTTCATCGATCTCTGGAACCTCGGTTTTCACGCCATCGACCGCTTCCTCGGCTACATCCTGCTGGGCGCTGCGATCGTTGTGCCGGCCTTCATTCTGATAAGAATCGCCAACTACAGGAAGTGACTCAGCGGGCGTAGCGGGAGGCAACCTCGAACAGGATGGCGTGCCGCGCCGCCAGCGCGGCCACATCGGTGGAGTAGCCTCCACCAATAACGCCGCAGACCGGTACGCCGAGTGTCCGAAAGTGGCGGATCACCGTTTCGTCGCGCGCACGCACCCCATCATTCGACAGGGACAGCCGGCCAAGCCGATCGTCGGCATGGACGTCGACCCCCGCATTGTAGAAGACGATGTCCCAACGAGCCAGGCCGGACAGTGCCGGCAGAATGCCGGCGACCCGCTCGATATAGGCGGCATCGCTGGTGCCGTCGGGCAGCGCAACGTCGAGATCGGAGGCGATCTTGCGCACCGGATAATTGCGCTCGCCATGCATGGAAAAGGTGAACACGTGCGGATTGTCGCGCAGGATATCGGCCGTGCCGTCGCCCTGATGCACGTCAAGATCGACGACCAGGATGTTGGCGGCGGCATGTTCGGCAAGCAGCCCAAGCGAGGCGACGGCGACATCGTTGAAGGTACAGAAGCCGGCACCTTGCGCATGCCGCGCGTGGTGACTGCCGCCGGCGGTGTTGCAGGCGATGCCGTGCCGCAACGCCAGCCGCGATGCCAGGATCGTTCCGCCGGTGGCCATTTGCGCCCTGAGCGAAACACGCGGGCCCACCGGGAACCCGATTTCACGCTCGATCTTAGCCGGCACCTCGCAGGCAAGCACCTGTTCGACGTAGTCGGCCGCATGGGCGCGTTTCAGCCATGATGCCGGCGCCGGCTCGGGTGTGTTGAGCGCGGCGGGCTCCGCCAGCCCGCGTTGACGCAAGGCCTCCATCAGCAGCGGATACTTGCTCATCGGGAAGCGATGGTTGACGGCAAAACCGGCGTCATAGTCGGGATGATGAACGATCTGCAGGGGCATGGGGATGTCCGGCGGGCTCGCGCCAGGCGAGGAATTCCATTGGCCGCTACGCGAAGAGTAATTGCGCGGCGTGCGGAAAATGGGGCACATCGGGCGCTCGATCAAGCCGCAATCAGCAAGGCAGCAATCCTTGGACAAGGGTGTATCCCCAGCCGACGCCAGATCCTTTGTCGTCACCAATCGTTCCGTGCTCGCCATCGCGGTGCCGATGACGCTTGCCTATCTCACGACGCCGCTGCTCGGCCTCGTCGACACGGCCGTGGTCGGCCAGTTCGGCGATGCTTCTCTTCTGGGCGGACTCGCGGCAGGCGCGCTGATCTTCGATGTTGTCTTCACCTCCTTCAATTTCCTGCGTTCCGGCACCACCGGTCTGGTCGCCCAGGCTTTCGGGCGCGGCGACGCGTTGGAAGAGCAGGCCGTTTTCTGGCGCGCTGTCTTGATCGCGGTCGTTGCCGGCATCATTCTCGCAGCGCTTTCGCCACTGGTGGCCATTGGCGGCCAGTGGTTCATGGGTGCCGGGCCGCGCGTCAGCGAAGCGATGGGCGTCTACATCCGCATCAGGCTGCTCGCCGCGCCCTTCTCTCTGATCAACTACGCCATCCTGGGCTATGTGCTGGGGCGTGGCGAGGGCGGGCTCGGGCTGATGCTGCAACTGGTGCTGAACGGCATCAACATCGTGCTATGCTTCCTGCTCGGTCTCGAACTTGGCTGGGGTGTCGCCGGCGTCGCCTGGGCGACGGTCACAGGTGAGTTCCTCGCCATGCTGCTCGGCCTGACGATCGTCGTAACGCGGTTCCGCGCCGCACCCCGATTGCCCCGTCATATACTGCTCGACATGTCGGCCTTCCTGCACATGCTGTCGCTCAACCGCGACATCATGATCCGCTCCTTCTCGCTGCTCGCCGCCTTCGCGCTGTTCACCCGTCAGGGCGCGCAGTTCGGCACCGTGACACTGGCCGCCAACGCCGTGCTGATGAACTTCTTCCTTGTCGCCGGCTATTTCCTGGATGGTTTCGCCACCGCGGCCGAACAACTGGCGGGCCGTGCGGTCGGCGCGCGCGCCGAGGAACCCTTTCGGCAAGCTGTGCGGCTGACCTTGTTCTGGGGCTTCGGGCTGGCGGGGGCCGCGACCCTGGTGTTGCTGCTCGGCGGCGCCAATCTTGTTGCCGTCGTCACGACCTCGCAGGACGTGCGCACCATCGCCGACATCTACCTGCCCTGGGCGGCATTCACCGCGCTGAGCGGCGTGCTGGCGTTCCAGATGGATGGGGTCTTCATAGGCGCCACCTGGTCGCGCGACATGCGCAACATGATGCTGCTGTCGTTCCTGGTTTTTGTGGCCGCGCTGCTGACACTGGCGCCCGCCTTCGGCAATCACGGCCTGTGGGCCGCGCTACACATCTTCCTGCTGGCGCGCGGCTTCAGCCTGCTTGCTATTTTGCGGCTGCGGGTGCGCACGGCATTCTAGGGTTTCAAAGCGGCTTGGCGGCCCATCTGTCGAGGCCGGCATCGCGCAGTTCCCGCAGCGATCCGAGTCGCTCCTGGACCGCGAAACCAGCCATCCCTGCTAGAATCCTGCCCGGCAGCGCAGGCCCGGCATAGATCATGCTCGTGTAGAGTTGCACGAGATCGGCGCCGGCGCGGATCTTTTCAAGCGCCGCATCGGCGGAATCGACACCGCCGACACCGATGATGGCGCGTTCAGGGCCAAGCAGCTTCCGCATTTTAGCCAGCACGATCGTCGAGCGTACAAACAGCGGCTTGCCTGAAAGCCCGCCGGTCTCGCGCGCGACATCGCCGCTGCGCAGCGGTGGGCGGGAGATCGTGGTGTTGGATACGATGACCCCATCGATCTGCTTTTCGGTCACCTCGGCGGCGATATCTTCCAGTTCCGCCTCGACCAGGTCCGGTGCGATCTTGAGGAAGACAGGCGGCTGCGCCGAGGCTCTGGCGCGTGCGGCCATGACGCGCGAAAGCAGTTCGTCAAGCTGTTCGCGCGCCTGCATGTTGCGCAGGCCCGGCGTGTTGGGCGAGGAGATGTTGACCGTCAGGTAGGTGGCATGTTCAGCGAACCGGGCGACGCCGCGTTCATAGTCACCGATGCGGTCTGCGCTGTCCTTGTTGGCGCCGATGTTGACGCCGACAATGCCGGCTCGCCCCTTGCGTGCGGCAAGGCGTCTTTCAGCCGCCTCGTGCCCCTCATTGTTGAAGCCCAGCCGGTTGATCACCGCCTCATCCGACGTCAGCCGGAAGATGCGCGGCTTCGGATTGCCGGTCTGTGGCAGCGGCGTGATCGTGCCGACCTCGGCGAAACCGAAGCCGAGACCGAGCAGGGCGTCGGGCACCTCGGCATTCTTGTCGTAGCCGGCGGCCATGCCGAGCGGATTGGGGAACTCGATGCCACAGACAGTCACTTTCAGCCGTGCATCGCGCACCGTCCGCGCGCCAACCGGCAGGCCGCACCGCAGCGCGGCGATCGACATGCCATGCGCGGTTTCCGGATCGAACGTGAACAGCAGTTTCTGGCCAAGACGGTCGAGCACGCTCATTCTGCCTCCAGTACCGGGAACTGGTGGGCGCCATCGGCACCAACCGGCAGTAGTCGCACCCAAAGCACGGCCTTGAGATCGAGCGAGCCGTAGAGATGCGGAAACAGCGCGCCTCCGCGCGAGACCTCGTATTTCAGGCGATCGCCAAGGCCGGCGCCGTCAATGGCCACCAGCAGAAGGCCGGTCTGGCCGGCGAAGTGTTTTGCCGCCGTTTCCTTGACTTGCCCTGCCGTCGAGAAATGAATGAATCCGTCGGCGACATCGATCGGCGCGCCGGTGAAGCGGCCATTGGCTTCGGCCTCTCGCCACAGTGTTTCGGGTGCTATCTTGTAGATAATCTGAGACATGGCTGCGCTATAGTCCGAACCAGCGACGCGGGGAAGGCCGAGCCAGGGCTCTTCCCCATTTCCGGCGCAAAGATCGGCTATATTGTCTTTAATGGCCCATGGAGGACACTATGCGTCTGCAGCACATCTTGATCCCCGCCGCCCTCGTCTCGCTTGTCGCGGCATCGGCATATTCCGAGGAAGCCGACCGCTACCGGCTCGAAAAGTCGACAAACGGCTATGTCCGCATGGACACTCAGACCGGAGCTATGTCGATCTGCGAGGAAACCTCAGGCCAGCTGGTCTGCAAAGTGGCGACCGACGAGCGTGCCGCCTACCAGGACGAGATCGATCGTCTTCAGACGTCGATGAAGGCGTTGGACGAGCGCGTCACCAAGCTCGAGAATTCGCCGTCCGCCCGTCTGGAATCCAATCTGCCCAGCGAGGAGGATTTCAACAAGACGATGAGCTACATGGAACGCTTCGTGCGCGGCTTCATGGGCATCGTCAAGGATATGGACAAGGACAGCGGCGGCGACGGCGCCAAGCTCAATTCTCAAAAGACCTGAGCGAAAGCGCGGTCGTAAGTCCTGGGGAAAAATCGGCAAGCCACCTTTGCCGCTTGAAAACAGGACGCATCGCCTCATAATCCGCCTGGTCCCGTAAGAAGCAGAAAATCATCAGGGATTGGGGAGGAGCATTTGCCGTCGGGCTACACTTTCGTCATTGCCGACGACCACCCGCTTTTTCGTGGCGCGCTGAGGGAGGCGCTTGCCGGCATCGGCAATGTCGCCGCCATCCATGAGGCCGGCGATTTCGAAAGCGCCAAGGCCCTGGTCGTCGCCAATGAGGATGTCGATCTGGTGCTGCTCGACCTGTCCATGCCGGGAGCGAGCGGCCTGTCGGGCCTGATTTCGCTGCGCGGGATTCATCCGGCCGTGCCGATGGTCGTGGTGTCGGCGCATGATGATCCGGTGACGATCCGGCGTGCGCTCGATCTCGGCGCGTCGGGGTTCATCTCCAAGTCGGCAAGCATGGAAGAAATCCGCAACGCCGTGCAGGTGGTTTTGGCAGGGGATATCGCCGCGCCCATCGGTATCGATCTCGGCATTGAACGCGATCCCGAGATTTCGGACCTGATCAAGCGATTGCAGGCGCTGACGCCACAGCAGACCCGCGTGCTCGGCATGCTGGCGGAAGGCCTGCTCAACAAACAGATCGCCTATGAGCTCGGAGTCTCCGAGGCGACCATCAAGGCGCATGTTTCCGCCATACTGCAGAAGCTCGGCGTCGACAGCCGCACCCAGGCGGTGATCCAGCTGTCCAAGATCGGCAGCGACCCGCTGCAGCCGGCGAAATGATCGCGGTGCTTTCGGCGACCCAGCCTCACGCGATGGCTGGCCGTATCCGAGACGGCTCTCTCAGCGATGATATTCAAGGATGGGGCATTCCTGCGGCTTCGCTTGACGGATCCACCGGTCCCTCCGTTGACTTGGCAACTTCGCCACCGAGTGCGGAGAAGGAGGGGTTCGAAGAGTGCCGTGCTCGCCCGATCGCCGCGCCTAGGCCGAGCGATGCGATCGCCACCAGGGGAATGCCGGCGATCCAGGGCAAGCGCGGCGCCAGTGCGTAAAGTGCGGTGCCTATCGAAGGACCCAGCGAGTCCTTGAGGTCGACAGCCACGGACGAGGCCGCCATATAGGAGGCGCGCCGCGCCGGAGGCGAAAGCGCACTGACGGCGGTCGGCACGAGCGGCCCGACCAGCATCTGCGCGACCGAGCAAAGGCTGACCGCGACGATCAACGCGACTGTCGCTGGCGAGGCCGCCAGCAGAGCGAAGGCGGCAATCGTCGAGATGCCGGCGCCGACCGTCAGCCACAGGGCGGATCGTGTCCGCGCGATGCGGCTCACCAGCATCTGCAGGCCGACGGTCAATGCGGCCGCATAGGCGAACAGCGCGCCGACGCCCGACGGTGTCAACGTGCCGGCATCCCTTGCATAGAGCGGGATCACCGCCTCGGTCCAGTTTCCTGCGACCTCGAACAGGACAACCCAGAGCAGGAGTTTCGCCAACCGGCCGTCGCGGAAAGCCGGCAGCAGGGCGGACAGGCCTTCCCCCTCCTCGTCGCCTTCGCCGTCGCAGCTGCGACGGTCGTCGCCGCCGGCGGCACGGCCAATACTCATCGTCTCGGTGAGGGCGAACAACATTACGACACCGCCCAGCAGCAGCATTCCGCCGGCGGCCAGGAACACCATGCGCAGCGATATGAGCGCCAGCAGGGCACCGCAAGCCGGCCCAACTATCTGCCCGGTGCTTGAGCTGACGCGTGCGAGGCTGAACCAGCGGGGATGCGTGGATGGCGGCGTCACATCGGCGATCGCGGTCAGGATCGTCGGGTGAAGCACCGACTCGCACATGCCGGTCAAAAGCAGCACGACCGCGGTCGCGCCGACGCCATGCACGAAGAACAGGGCCAGGAAGCCGGTCCCGACACCGAGCGACGATGCGACCAGCACCGGCCGTCGCCCGATCCGGTCCGCGATGCCACCAATCAGCGGCGCCGCCAAAAGTTCGCCGCCGGCGTAGCAGCCGAACAGCAGACCAATCGCGCCGATGGGAATGCTTGCCTCACTGCTCGCCCAAAGCGGAAAGAAAGGCACGAGCGCCCCATCGGCGAAACCCGCACAGAAGAACAGTAGAAGGCCAAGCAGGGCAGGGCGCGGCGTTGAGCGCCAGGAGGACAAAAATGGATTGATCATGACGTCACCTGCGCATGGGAACCCCGATCGGGGGTCCGGGATCGCGCGTTGGTTGACGTAAACGCTTACGGCCGCGCCTGGAGCGGCATGGATGTTTGAGCGGTTGGCCCCAATCGTTAGGGCGCTGGCCTCAACCGAGCCGCACGGACAACTCGACATCCTCGCCGAAGGGCGTGGACATGTAGCCCGATGCCGGCGAGCGCACGCGCTCGAGATATTCGGGAGAGAAATCGGCATTGTCGGCGATGACCAATGCGCCCGGCCGCAAGCGGCTCTCGACCAGGCTCAGGATCTCCGGGTAGATCGCCTTGGCGCCGTCGAGGAGCAAAAGGTCGATCGTCTCTGGCAGGTCGGCCCTCAATGTCTCCAGCGCGTCGCCCTCGCGGATTTCCACGAGGTCGACGACGCCGCCCTCAGTGAGGTTGGCCTTGGCCCGCGTCACCTTGGACGGCTCGAATTCGGTGGTGATCAGGCGGCCGCCGCCATTGTCGCGCAGCGCCGCGGCAAGGTAGAGCGTCGAGATGCCGAACGAGGTTCCGAACTCAATGATGGTGCGGGCGCCGCTGCTCCGCGCCAGCATGTAGAGCAGCGTGCCGGTCTCCGGCGAAACCGCGAGCCAAAGATCCTTCAACTGCCCGTAGACTTCGAGGTATTCGGTCTTGCTCCGCAGCAGGCGTGCCCCCTCGTCGTGCGAGAGCGCGGCCATGGCGGGACTGGTCGCGGCGCTGGCCTCCTTGAACAGGCGAGCGAGCAGTGGCGCGAGCGGGGCATTGGTGAGCGTCGTCATGAAGTATCCTGTCGAAAATGATCGCGTTGTTGTGTTGCCCTCAAAATACGAATAATCCTTCAGATTTCCAATTCGCATTGCCGAGGTGCGACATGGCCGAGCGCCCAAGTCCTTCAATTTCTTCACGAAAGCAGCCGAAGCAGACGCGCGCCACGGAGCTTGTCACCGCGATTTTGGAGGCTGCTGTTCAGGTTTTGGCGAGCGAGGGCGCGCAGCGTTTCACCACCACGCGCGTGGCGGAAAAGGCCGGCGTCAGTGTCGGTTCGCTCTATCAGTATTTCCCCAACAAGGCGGCGCTGTTGTTCAGGCTCCAGAGCGATGAATGGCGGCAGACGGGCGGCTTGTTGCGCGACATCTTTGAGGACACCCGGCAGCCACCGCTCGATCGGCTGCGTTCGCTGGTCCACGCCTTCATCCGCTCGGAATGCGAGGAGGCCGCCGTGCGTGGTGCGCTCAATGACGCTGCACCGCTCTACAGGGATACGCCCGAGGCGCGCCAGGCGCGGGCCTCGGGCGAGCGCACCGCCCAGGCCTTCATGCGGGAAGCGCTGCCAGATGCGCCGGACGCTGTCCGCGCCTTGGCCGGCGAACTGATCATGATGACCCTCAGTGCGGTGGGAAAGGATTTCTCGGGAAGTCCCCGAACATCCGCGGAGATCGAGACCTACGCCGACGCGATGGCCGATATGTTCTGCGCCTATCTTGAAAGCCTTGGGAGCCGGGCTTGACGCACTCGGTTAGCCGGCGAACTATTGCGCTCCCTTGATGTCACTCCGCCGCCTTCGCCAGTGGCCGGATACGCGCCATCATCGAACGCAGCGCCGCTGGCTTCAACGGCTTGTTGATCACCTGCACGTCGAGCCTGTCGGCGGCGGTGCGCACCTCGTTCGAACGGTCGGCGGTGACAAGCACGGCCGGGATGTCTTCGCCATGGACAGTGCGCAGTTTTCGGATGACGCCAAGACCGGTTTCGCCGTCGAGATGATAGTCGGCGAGGATGATATCTGGACGATGCGCTCCGGGCCCGCCGAGATCCCGTGAGCCGGAAGCGGTGTCGACGATACAGCCCCATCCTTCAAGCAACAGGCGCATGCCTTCGAGGATGCGGGCATCATTGTCGATGCAGAGAACGCGGAGCCCGGCCAGCGAAGTGGTGGCGCGCGCTGGGGCCTTGGCTTCGACCTCGCGGCGCGCCTGCACGGCCGCGACTGGCAGGATGACCGAGAAACGCGTGCCCTTGCCGGGATTTGAAAAGATCCGGATTTCGAGACGCAGCACCCGGGCGAGGCGGTCGACAATGGAGAGGCCGAGGCCGAGGCCCTCGGCCTCGCGCGCGCCTTCATCGAGCCGGGTGAATTCGTGAAAGACAGTGTTCAACTTGTCGCCGGCAATGCCTATGCCGGTATCGATGACCTGGATCTCGGCCAATTCGCCGCGCCGCCGCACGCCCACCAGCACACGGCCATGGCGCGTGTATTTGATGGCGTTGGAGACGAGATTCTGGATCAGGCGGCGCAGCAGGTTGCGGTCCGTCATCACGCTGAGCGACGACGGCATGATCGTCAGGTCGAGTTTCTTTTCGGCGGCCAGCGGCCGGAAGTCATTGCCGATCTGCCTGAGCAGTCCATCCAGGCTGAAGCTGGTGTCATCGGGCTTCATCGCACCAGCATCGAGGCGGGAGATATCGAGCACCGCGCCAAGGATGGTCTCTACCGATTCCAGCGATGTTTCGATGTTGACCGCTGCCTTTCCCGCCGCCCCCTTGCCGGCCTTTTCGATCAGCGACGAACAGTAGAGACGGGCGGCGTTCAGGGGCTGCAGGATGTCGTGGCCGGCGGCCGCGAGAAAGCGCGTCTTGCCCAGATTGGCCTCCTCTGCCAGCATCTGCGCCTGCGCCAGCTCCTCATTGACGCGGGTGAGTTCGATCGTGCGGTTCTTGACGCGCTGCTCCAGCGATTCATTGGCACGCTTCAGCGCCAGGTCCTGTTCCACGCGCCCGGAGATATCGGCGTAAGTGGCGACGATGCCGCCGTCCGGCATCGGATTGGAGCGCAGTTCCAGGATGCGGCCACTGGTCTTCAGTTCCATCTGCCACGGGCTGACGAAGCTGGTCAGGCGGTTCAGCATTGCCACCCGCTGGTCGGCCGGAATGTCGCCGCGCTCGGCAAGGTGATACAGGATGCGGTCGAGCGAGACGCCGACCTGGCCCATCTCGTCGGGCAGGTCGAACAGCGCACGATATTGGCGGTTCCAGCAGATCAGGCGGAAATCCCGGTCGAAGACGGTGATGCCCTGTTCCATCTGGTCGAGCGCGATCTGCAGCAGGTCGCGATTGTGCTGCAAGGCCTCGGTGGCGTCGTCGAGCAGGCGGAAGGCGTCCTTGGATTCACGGTCATTGCGCCGCAACAACAACTCGAGGATCAGACGCGCGGAGGAGGAGCCGACGGCGCTGGCCAGCAATTGCTCGGCGAAGCGGATCACGTCCATGCTTGCCTGCTCGTTGCCCTGCAGCGACGTGCCGCTGTTCTTTTCGAAGGACTGAAACGAGCGTTCCGTGCGTTCGACGCCGAGATAGCGCGAGATGGTGTCCTTGAGGTCGTTGACGGTGATGGCGGTGCGGAAGCGGCGCAGGCTCGGCATCGGCCCGGTCTCGCGAGGCACGAAGATGGACGCCTGGATGCGCTCGAGCGGCACCGACGCGCGGGAAAGCGAGCCCAGGACGAAGAACAGCGTGTTGATCGAGAGGCTCCAGAGCACGCCGTGGTTCAGTGGCTCCGCGACGGTGCCGAACAGTGCCTGCGGCCTCAAGGCGTCGAAGCCGAACAGGCCACGGACGATAATGTCGGCATCGGGTGCGGCGAGAGAGGGCAAAAGCAGTGTGTAGCCCCAGACGAGGATACCGGCGGCCATCCCAAGTGTCGCGCCCCTGCCGTTGGCGCCACGCCAGATCAACCCGCCGATCAGGGCCGGCGCGAACTGGGAAATGGCCGCGAAGGACATCAGGCCGATCGATGAGAGCCGCGCGCTGTTGGTGCTCTCGCGGTAATAGAGGAAAGCGACGAACAGCATGATGAAGATGGATGCGCGTCGCACGTTGAGGATCAGCGTCGACCAGTCCTCGTTCTCGGAGGTCGTGGTCTTGAGCAGGCGGCGCACGAACAGCGGGATGACCAGGTCGTTGGAGATCATGATGGATAGCGCGACGCTCTCGACGATCACCATCGCTGTCGCGGCCGACAGGCCGCCGATGAAGGCTGCCATGGCCAGCACGTCATGGCCATTGAACAAGGGCAGCGACAGCACATAGAGGTCGCTGCTGGTCCTGGTGCCAACCAGCGCAAGGCCGGCGAAGGCGATCGGCAGCACGAACAGGTTGATCGCCACGAGATAGAGCGGAAACACCCATGTCGCTGTGCGCAGTTCGGCCTCGCCGCGGTTCTCGACGATGGTGACGTAGAACTGGCGTGGCAGCATGATGATGGCAAAGCCGCTGATGCCGGTCAGCACCAGCCAAGTCGCTGGCGATGTCGAATAGCTCATCGCCTGGCGGACCGGCGTATTCTCAGCGAGTTTGGCGAACATGTCGGCCGGGCCGCCGAAAACAAGGAAGGTGACCATCAGGCCGATCGCCAGGAAGGCGGCGAGCTTGACCACCGTCTCGACGGCGACCGCCAGCACCAGCCCGTCCTGGTGCTCGGTGGCGTCCGCATGGCGGGTGCCGAACAGCACCGCAAACAGCGCAAGCAGCATGGCCACGACCAGCGAGATGTCGCTGACGAACGGGTCGAATGACGGGGGCGAGCCGGTATAGTGCTCGACCATCAGGCTGACCGAGCCGGAAATCGCTTTCAACTGCAGCGCGATATAGGGCACAGCGCCGATGGTGGCGATCAGCGTGGCAATGGCGGCGACGCTGAAGCTCTTGCCGTAGCGCGCCCCGAGGAAGTCGGCGATCGAGGTGATCTTCTCCGATTTCGCCAGCCTGACGAGGCGGTTCAGCAGCGGAAAGCCGAACACGAAGACCAGCACCGGGCCCGTATAGATGCCCAGGAATTCAAGGCCCCGCTCCGAGGAAAGGCCGACAGAGCCGAAAAAGGTCCAGGAGGTGCAATAGATGGCGAGGCTGAGCGCGTAGATGAAGGGCCGCGCTCGGCCAGGACCCGATGTGGCCGAACGCCGGTCACCCAGGCTTGCGATGGCAAAGAGCAACGTCACATAGGCAATCGCGATGATGACGATGAACCAGCCCTGCACGCCGCAAGATCCTCCCTTCGCCGAATTTGTCCGGTCTGCCCCAGACGCAATCACAGCTTGCCGGTCAAGTCCATCGCGGCTTTGGGAGCAGGACGACTGAAGCATCACGCTGTGGCGACGGCGAGAAACCGGTTGCTTTCCGCTTTTTACCCATTTTGCAACCGCAGGTTTTTGCTATGCTATTTGCGGGTCGGCGCCGGACGAGGGGTGGAGCGGCAGCGCGGCTTGTGAGGACAGGAGGGTCAAAATGCTGAAAGAATTCCAGGCATTCATTTCCAAGGGCAACGTTATGGACCTTGCCGTCGGCGTCATCATCGGCGCTGCGTTTGGCAAGATCGTCGATTCTCTTGTCAACGACATCATCATGCCCTTCATCGGCGCGCTCGGCGGCGTCGACTTTTCCAACTATTTCATCGGCCTGTCGCACAACGTCACGGCCACCAATCTGGTCGATGCGCGCAAGCAGGGCGCCGTTTTCGCCTACGGCAATTTCATCACCGTGGCGTTGAACTTCGTCATCCTCGCTTTCATCATCTTCCTCATGGTGAAGGCGGTGAACAATATGCGCTCGCGTCTGGAGAGAGAGAAGCCGGTCGCTCCGCCTGCTCCGCCGCCTGCCGATGTCGCTCTGCTCACCGAAATTCGCGATCTCCTTGCCAGGAGATAACAGCACGGGATTGCTGGACCAAAGCCCCGGTCGCTCGCGGCCGGGGTTTTTCGTTTTCCCATCTGGTAGAGAGCAGCAACCCCAAGCAAAACGGACCCGTAGATGAGCCTGATCGAGACCTTGCGCGCCGAAGCCCGGGCCGCGCCCGAAAGCGGCATTGTCGCCGTCGTCAACCATGGCCGCCTGCGCGAAGGGTTGATCCCGCTCTGGGCTGGCGAGGGCGACCTGCCGACGCCCGCCTTCATCAGCGATGCCGCCGCTCGGGGATTGGCTGGCGGAGAGACGTTCTATACCTGGCAGAAGGGCATTCCCGATCTCAGGCAGGGCCTTGCCCGCTACTATGCCAGGCATTTCGGCAAGACCTTTCCCGAGGAAGAATTCATTGTCACCGGATCCGGCATGCACGCGATCCAGCTGGCGCTCGCCGCGCTTGCCGGCGCTGGCGACGAGGTGATCTACCTGTCACCGGCCTGGCCGAATTTCGAGGCTGCCGCGGCGATAGCGGGAGCCGTGCCGGTGCCGGTCACGCTTGATCAGTCCGGCAATGGCTGGTCCTGCGATGTCGAGAAGATCGCGGCGGCGATCACGCCGCGCACAAGGGCGCTGTTCATCAACACCCCGTCCAATCCCACCGGCTGGACCGCCGACCGCGAGACGTTGCAGGCGATCCTCGATCTTGCCCGGGCGCGGAACCTGTGGATCATCGCCGACGAGATCTATTCGCTGTTCCACTACGGCCACGGCCGCGCGCCGTCCTTCCTCGACATCGCAGCGTCGGAGGACCGCATCCTGTTCGTCAACAGCTTCTCCAAGAACTGGGCGATGACCGGCTGGCGCGTCGGCTGGATCAAGACGCATCCCGCCTTGCAGCAGGTGTTCGAGAATCTGATCCAGTATTCGAACTCCGGTGTCGCCCAGTTCATGCAGCGTGGCGCGGTCGCGGCTCTCGATGAAGGCGATGCATTCATTGCCGGACAGGTGGAGCGGGCGCGGGCGGCCCGCGATCTGGTTTGCGGTATCCTGGGCGCAACGGGCCGGACGCGGTTCACGGTGCCGCAAGGCGCGTTCTATCTGTTCTTCACCATTGATGGCATCACGGATTCACGCGGCGCGGCGTTCGATATCGTCGACAATGCCAATGTCGGACTGGCGCCTGGTACGGCCTTCGGTCCGGGCGGCGAAGCCTTTCTCAGGCTGTGCTTCCACCGCCGCCTCGATCAGATCGAGGAAGCCGCGCACCGGCTGGCGAAGTGGATGAAGACTGTCTAGCTACGCCGCTGACGAAGCCGAATTGAAAATCGCTTCGATGAGTCAGCTGGCGTGGGTTTCGAGAACCGGAGCGCGGCGGACATTTAAGTCCGTGAGCATGTGCATGACCCCGAAGATCGGAACCGATCTTCGGAAAGGATCATGCGCCAAATTAAGAGTTGCTACAGCGTCCTTTGCGCGTCCATACGGACGCGCGGCGCTGTAGGAAGCGCAGAAACCCGAGTCAGATGGCCGTCGGAGTAGAGTTTCGAACGGGCTTCAGCCGCCTGACTTGGGCACCAGCAATGGAATGATCCGGTCGGTCTTGGCGACCGAAGGTCTGCCCGCGGAGCCGTAGGGAATGCCAAGCGCATCCCACGTCTCGACCAGCGCATCCTGCAGCGAAGCGATCAGTTCGTCCGAATGGAACGGCGTCGGCGTGATGCGCAGCCGTTCCGTGCCGCGCGGCACGGTCGGGTAGTTGATCGGCTGGATATAGATGCCGTGCACACCGAGCAGGCGGTCGCTTGCCATCTTGCACAGTTCCGGATCGCCGACGAGCAGAGGCACGATATGGGTCGGCGATTCCATCACCGGCAGGCCTGCCGCGGCAAGTATCTGCTTGGTCCGCGTCGCCTGCAGCTGCTGCGAGTCGCGTTCGGCCTGCGAACGCTTCAGATGGCGGATGGAAGCGGTGGTGGCGGCGGCAAGGGCCGGCGGCAGTGCGGTGGTGAAAATGAAGCCGGGCGCATAGGAACGCACGGCGTCGATGACGGCGCTGTTTCCGGTGATGTATCCGCCCAGCGTTCCGAACGCCTTGGCCAGCGTGCCCTGGATGATGTCGATTCGATCGGCCAGGCCTTCGCGCTCGGTGATACCGCCACCGCGCGGTCCGTACATGCCGACGGCGTGCACTTCATCGATGTAGGTCATGGCGTTGTGGCGCTCGGCGAGATCGACGATCTGCTTGATGGGAGCAATGTCGCCGTCCATCGAATAGACGCTTTCGAAGACAATCAACTTGGCGCGCTCGCGGCCGGCTGCCTGCAGCAGGCTTTCAAGATGCGCGACATCGTTGTGGCGGAATATCTTCTTCTCAGCGCCGGAGCGTCGCACGCCTTCGATCATCGAGGCATGGTTCAACTCGTCCGAGATTATCAGGCAGTTGGGCAGCAGCCGCGCGATGGTCGAGATCGATGCTTCGTTGGAGACGAAGCCCGAAGTGAAGACCAGTGCGGCTTCCTTGTCATGCAGGTCGGCAAGTTCGAGTTCGAGCTCGACCAGCGGGTTGCTGGTGCCGGAAATGTTGCGGGTGCCGCCGGCGCCCGAACCCATCTTGCCCGCGGCGTTCTGGAACGCGGCGATGACGTCGGGATGCTGGCCCATGCCCAGATAGTCGTTGGAGCACCAGACGGTGATTTCCTCGGCACGTCCGTTGGCACGCCAGATGGCGCGCGGAAACTTGCCCGCGATGCGTTCCAGGTCGGCGAAGACGCGGTAGCGACGCTCGGCATGGAGCTGGTCGATCGCTTCTTCGAAGAACCGCTGATAGTTCATGTCGGTTTCCCAATTTTTGCGCGGGATCATAGTCATTGGCCTATTCGGCGTCCACCGGGCCTATTTGGTCAAAATGCCACGCCCCAAGCCTGTTCCTAACGTCGCCGGATCGTGGCCTATTCCCTTGATGTGGATCAACTCTGTTTCAGAACGATGCCACACGCCGGCAAGACTGTTTACCGTGGACTGTAATGGTTCGGTCACGGGCTTTCCATATGGCTGTCGATGAGACAGTTTCCTGTAAATCTTGATCCGCGAGGACGCGAATGACGGTTTTGGTCACGGGCGGCGCCGGCTATATCGGCAGCCACATGGTCTGGGAGTTGCTTGATGCGGGTGAGAGCGTCGTCGTTCTCGACCGTCTTTCGACAGGTTTCGAATGGGCGGTGGCGCCCGAGGCAAAGCTGGTCGTCGGCGATGTCGCCGACAAGGAACTGGTCGGCTCCATCATCAGGGGCAACAAGGTCGATGCGATCATCCATTTTGCCGGCTCGATCGTGGTTCCTGAATCGGTCGCCGACCCTCTTGGCTACTACGAGAACAACACCTGCAAGACGCGCACGCTGATCGAAACGGCGGTGCGCGAAGGCGTGCCCAACTTCATTTTCTCATCGACCGCGGCCGTCTATGGCGGCGCCGGACTGGAGCCGGTGCGCGAGGATGCCCGCCTGGCGCCGGAATCGCCCTATGGCCTGTCGAAGCTGATGAGCGAATGGATGTTGCGCGACGCGGCGATCGCGCACGGGCTGCGCTATACGGCGCTGCGCTATTTCAATGTCGCCGGCGCCGACCCCAGAGGCCGCACCGGCCAGTCGACACCGGGTGCCACGCATCTGATCAAGGTCGCCTGCGAGACGGCGCTCGGCAAGCGCCCGTTCATGCAGGTGTTCGGCACGGATTACGAGACGCCCGATGGCACCTGCATGCGCGACTACATCCATGTCAGCGATCTGGCGGCGGCGCACCGCCTGGCGTTGCAGCGGCTGCGCGCAGGCGGTCAAAGCCTGGTCGCCAATTGCGGCTATAGCCATGGCTATTCGGTGCTCGAGGTCATCGACAGTGTGCGACGCGCCTTTGGCCGCGATTTCGAGGTGAGGATGGGTGATCGACGCCCAGGTGACGCCGCGGCGGTGGTTGCCAATTCGGACCTTGCCCGCGCGGAGTTCGGCTGGACCCCGCAGCGCGACGATCTCGACCAGATCGTTGCCGATGCTCTGGCCTGGGAACGCATCCTGACCAGCAAGAATTCGGCGCGCGGCTGAGGCCAGCCCGCCGCCATCCAAGGGGTCGCAAGTCGCACAGGGAACCGCTATTGAAGACGCTTGGCGGAGGCGCATGGCGGTGCGTGCCCGCAGCTCGTTGAGGGGGGTGGCATGAAGATATCGGTGCTCGGGGCCGGCGTCGTTGGCACGGCGGCGGCATACTATCTGGCCGCCGATGGCCACGAAGTCACCGTCATCGAGCGCCACCCGATGGCGGCGCGCGGCACCAGCCAGTCGAACGCCGGCCTGGTCTCGCCTGGAGACGCCACCGCCTGGGCCTCGCCCGCGGCGCTCAGGACTTTCCTGCGCGGGCTCTACAACCATGATCTGGGCATCAAGGTACGACTGCGCTTCGACCCGTATTTCCTGGCCTGGAGCCTGCGTTTTCTGCGCCAGTGCACCTTTGCACGCATGCGGGCGAACACCGATATCAAGCTGCGCCTGGCGCTCTATTCCCGCGACTGCATCAACGCCGTCTCGGCGGACACCGGCATTCATTATGATCAACGAAGCCGGGGCATTCTCTACTTCTTCCGCTCGCAGCGCAGTCTGGACACCGGCACGGCCAACTACCGCTATCTCGCGGAGCACGGACTGCCCATCGAGATCGTTGACCGCGACCGGCTCGTCGAGCTGGAACCGGGCCTCGCCGGCGCCAGGGACAAGATCGCCGGCGGCGTCTATTCACCGATCGACCAGACCGGCGATTCAAGCCAGTTCACGCGCAACCTCGCCGCCTACGCGGCGGAGAAACTCGGTGTCCGCTTTCTCTACGGCACGACGGTCGAAGGCCTCGATATCGAGGGCGACCGGGTCCGCGCCGTGATGACTTCGGCCGGACCGATCGCCGGCGACGCGGTGGTGATCTCGATGGGACCGGAGAGCGGCCTGCTCGGCCGCCGCTACGGCATCGACCTGCCTGTCTATCCGGTCAAGGGCTACACCGCGACCATCCCGTTGGAGGATGAGAGCAAGGGGCCGACCATGGGCGGGGCGGATGAAGACCAGTTGATTGCCTATTCGCGACTTGGCAACCGGCTGCGGCTCGCCTCGACCGCGGAATTCACCGGTTTTGACCGCACGCACAAGCCATCCGATTTCGCCGCCATGTTCAGGACTGGCAAGGATCTTTTCCCAGGCGCCTTCGACGAGAAGAAGGCCGAGCTCTGGGCCGGCTTGAGGCCGATGATGCCCGGTTCGGTACCGGTGATCGGACAGGCGCGCTACACGAACCTCTACCTCGACACCGGACACGGCCATCTCGGCTGGACGATGGCCTGCGGCTCGGGAAAATTCCTCGCCGACCTCGTCGCGGGCCGCACGCCGGAGATCGATCCGCAAGGATTGACCTATGCCGGGTAAGTGATGCCCGGGCTGCTTGCCGCGGACCGGACATCGTCTGCCCATGGGATCGAGGTGTGGCGGTTCCTCGGCGACCAGCTCTATCTTTGCAGGGACTTTCGAACACGCACGAACGGTGCCGGATCGATAAGGTCGTTCTGGTTGAGCGCGCGGCTCGCACAGCAGCAACAATAGCAGTAACACATGCTAGCGCCGAGCGGACCGATCTTGAGGGCGTAACGCTTGTCCTTGGGAATATACATCCAATCCCCGGCATTCAGCTCGATGCCGTCATAGTAGACCGAGCCGGACATGATGAAGCGGACGCCGTCATTGTCGTGTGAATGTTCTCCCACTTCGGCGTTGGCGGCGGAGGCGGTGATGAAGAATTGCCCGCCTTCCAGATAGAACGGCAACTGCCACTTCACGAACCCGCCCGGAAGCTGCTCACGCGGAACGCCGAGGAGGTTGCACAGGGCGACCGCCTCCTTGTCCCGTGAGGTGAGTATCCGCGAATTCATCTTATGCCCTACCTTTGCAAGAGCTTCATCGATGCGCTTCTTGCCGTCGGCGAAATCTATATGCGTCGGTTTGAAAGTCGTTGTCATTTTGGGATCTCCATTCGGGAAAAAGGCAAATATCGATCGACGCCAATTTACATTGGGCGGCATATGGACAACTTAACGTGTAATTATTGGCTAAAAATATGATGCAACAATGTGATTGGTTTCACATTTTTTGAAATAATGCTTCCATTCGGAAGTATTCGGCCCGTGCCAAAAGAGAGCGTCCTAGATGGCTGACTTCCAGCGCCGCGCGTAGTCTGCCCAATCTGGATCGGCTGGCGGCTCCGTTCTTTCGCCTTTGCCTTGGGCACTACCACGATCTGAAGCCAGCAAGGCCGCGCCGATGCTGGTGCCGGTCGCGGCTTCCGAGGCGATCACGGAGCGTGAGGTGGCGGCGGCCAGCATGCGTGTAAAAAGCCGGTTGCGGGCGAATGGTCCCTCGACGATGGCCGGGCCATCGGCCCCGATCAGGTCGAGGCACACGGCGGTCATGAGTGCGAGATAGAACGAGATGGCGACGAAGCGCTGGCCGTTGGTCATGCCTTCGGCATGGAGCCATTCCGCCGCATGAGCCGGAAACGGCCCCGAACCCTGCTGGGTCGACGGCAGCAGCAATGTCTTGCGGGAGAGCGCGTCGGTGACATCGGCATCGGTCCAGTCCTCCGGCACGTCTTTCGTCAGCACGGAAAATTCGCGGCCACCCATGAAGCGCGCGGAAGGGACCGGGGCACCTAGCGCGTTGACATTGACCAGCGTATCGCGTGCCGGATCGAGCGCGACCTGCCGACCGCCGACCGCCATCGACACTACCCAGGTGCCGGTCGAGACAACGCAGAAGGGCGGCGCGTCGGATAGAAGATGCGGCAGCAGCGAGGCGTTGGAATCGTGCAGGCCGCGGAAGACCGGCGTTTGTGGATCAAGCCCGGTTCGCCGGGCAACCGCCGGCAGGATCGGGCCCAACCGTTCCCTGGCTGGCCGCACCGGCGCCATCAGCTCTCGCCACCCCAAGCGGTCGACCAATGTTGAAAAATCCGCCTCCCAAGGGTTCCACAAATCGGTGTGGCAGCCAAGCGAGGTGACCTCATTGCTGGCGACACCGGTCAGCCGCAGGGCCCAGTATTGCGGGTACATCAGTATCGCGGCGGCCTTGCCGAACTGCGCCGGGAAACGCTTCTGCTGCCAGAAGAGCTGCGCGCCAAGGTTGAGACCCATGGGAAGGCGCGGCGTACCGGTCTCGGCGAAGGGCGGCCGGACCGCATCGTAGTCCGCCGCCAGACTGTCGGGACCATCGAACTCATAGTCGAGCACCGGCAGCACCAGTTCGCCCGTGGCATCCACCAGCGCGCCGGTCGCGCCATGCGTGGTGATCGATATGGCATCGATGCGCTGTTCGCGGTTGAGCGCTGCCAAGCTGTTGAGGATGAACGTCCAAAGCGATTCGACATCGTGATGCGGATAGGGCGCCTGCTGCGACGGCGCATTCTTCATGCGGCGCAGCGTGACCTCGCTCGATGTCGTGAGGTCGACCAGCGCCACCTTGGCGTTGGTCTTGCCGATATCGATGACGGCGATGTGGCGGATCGCGCTCATCCCATATGGAACATGGTTTCCAGGGGCAATGCCACCGGCTCATTGTCGGGTCTGGTATCCATGATATCGGCCATGTGAGCCCACCAGCGCTGCATCACGGGCTGTTTCGGAAGCTCGCCCATGGCGTGGTCGTCGCGCCGCCACAGCACGCCGAACAGGATGTTGGTCTCCTCGTCCAGATGGATCGAATAATCGGAAATGCCGGCCTGCTTCAGCAGTGCGACCAGAGAAGGCCAGATCTCGTCATGGCGCTTCCTGTACTCAGCCTTCATGCCGGGCTTGAGCTTCATCTTGAATGCGTATTTCTGCGGCATCAGCGTCCTCCGCGCAGCCGCCGCCAGACGATCGGCAGTGCGATGACGATGATCAGCAGCATGCCGATGAAGATCGACATGACGATGCCCGGCACGTTGAGCAGTCCAAGCCCGAAAGTCACCAGTCCCATGATGAACGCCGCGAGCACGACGCCCAGAATGCTGCCCGCGCCCCCGAGAATGCTGACGCCGCCGAGCACCACCATGGTGATGACTTCGAGTTCATAGCCTTGCGCGATCGATGGCCGTGTCGAACCGAGCCGCGAGGTGATCAGCACCGACGCGATGCCCGACATAAGCCCGGTCAGGCAGAACAGGATGAACTTGATCCGCCCCACCCGCACGCCGGAGAACTGTGCCGCGACCGGGTTGTTGCCGATGGCGAAGACGCGGCGTCCGAAACTCGTGCGGTGCAGCAGGAACCAGTAGACGACCGCCGCCATGGCGAACAGCACCAGTTCGAACGACACCACCCACCAGACGTAGCCCTGGCCGAAGAAGGCGAAGCTGTCTGGATAGCCCTTGTAGGCCTGGTCGCCGAGGATGATGAAGGCTATGCCGCGAAACAGGCTCATCGTGCCGATGGTCACGACGATCGAGGGCAACCCCAGCCGCGTCACGAGCAGCCCGTTGAACGCGCCGCAGCCGAGCCCGACGACAATGCCGATCAGCACTAGAAGCGGCGTGTCGGCGCCGGCCTGCACCGCCATGCCCATCATCGTGGAGGCGAGCGCGATGATGGCGGCGACCGAAAGGTCGATTTCGCCGGAGATGATCAGCAGCGCCATGGCGAAGGCGATCAGGCCCTTCTCGGTGAAATTGAAGGTCAGGTCCGAGAGCGAGTAGGGGTCGAGGAAATAGGGCGAGGCGAAGCTGTTGACGGCGAAGATGGCGACGGCCACCAAGACCAGCAATGCTTCCCAGGAGAAGATCGCCGCACGCAGCGGCTTGTCCAGCCGGTCTGGAATGTGGCGCGGGGCAGGGATGTCGGTCATGCCGCCTCCGCCTTTCTCAGGATGATGCGGCCCTGCTGGCGCTCGCCGCGCGCATTGAGCACGACGGCCAGGATGATGGCGCTGCCCGAAATCGCCATCTGCCAGAAGGGCGAGATGTTGATGACGGGGAGTGCGTTGGAGATGATGCCGAGGAACAGCGCGCCGAGCACGGCGCCACCGACCGAGCCGATGCCCCCGGCGATCGAAATGCCGCCGATGACGCAGGCGGCGATGATGTTCAGCTCATAGCCATTGGCGACTTCGACGGACGCGATCACATAGCGCGAAATCCAGAGATAGCCCGAGAGGCCGCCGATCATGCCGGAGATGCAGAAGACGATGAACTTCGTCCGGCCGACATCGATGCCGGCATAGACCGACGCCGTCGGGTTGACCCCGATTGCATAGATCGAGCGGCCAAGCGCCGTGCGTGTCATCAAAAGGAAGAACGATGCGATGACCAGGATGGCGATCCAGGACAGCACCGGAATCCCCAGGATGGCGGCGCGCTGAAAGTCGATGAAATCCGGGCTCATCTTGTCGGCATTGACCCAGGCGCCGCCGGAAATGACGAAGGTGGCGCCGCGATAGATTGTCAGCGTGCCCAGTGTCACCACGATCGAGGGGATGTTCAGCCGCCACACCAGAAGGCCGTTGATGGCGCCGAGCACCAGCCCGACCGCCAACGCAATAACGATCAGCAGCGGGATCGGGATCGCCGGATGCGCGGCGTTCAGCATCGCCACCACCATGCCGGTGAAGCAAAGGTTGGACGCCATCGACAGGTCGATCGACCGGGTCAGGATGACCGCCATCTGGCCAAGCGCCAGGATCATCAGGATAGAGGTGTCGTTGAACACCTGGCGCAGATTGCCGGGGTCGGCGAAAGCTGGGAAGCGGGTCGAGATCAACCCGATCAGAACGACGATAGCCGCCGCCAGCCAGATTTCACGATACTTCAGCAAGGTCTTCATGCCGCGATACCCGCCGCGGTCCTGACCAGCGTCTCGGCGTCCAGCCCCTTGTTGTCGTAGACAGCGGCGACGAGGCCTTCGCGCATGACGACGACGCGGTCGGACATGCCGAGGATTTCCGGCAACTCGGACGACACCATGATCACCGAAAGGCCCTGCGCGACCAATTCTGCCATGAAGCCGTGCACGGCCGCCTTTGAACCGATGTCGATGCCCTTGGTCGGCTCGTCCAGGATGATCACCTTGGGTGCTGTCGCCAGCCATTTGGCGATGACGATCTTCTGCTGGTTGCCACCTGACAGCGTGCCGACATCCTGGCTGAGCGAGGACGCCCGCAGGTCGAGCCGTTCGGTATAGGAGCGGGCGAGCGAGAACTCCTCGGCCAGTCGCAGCAGGCCGGATTTCGACGTGCGCTTGAGCGACGGCAGGGAGATGTTCTGGAAGATCGGCAGGCCGATCACCACGCCCTGCTTGCCACGCTCCTCGGGCACATAGACGATACCGGCATCGATGGAGTCCGCCGCCGATCTTGGCGCGATCGCCTTGCCCTCGAGTGTGATCGTTCCACCCGACGTGCGGGTGATGCCCGATATCGCCTGCATGACCTCGCTGCGTCCAGCGCCGACAAGTCCGTAGAAGCCAAGGATTTCGCCCTTGTGAAGCTCGAAGCCGATGTCGTTGAACTCGGTCGGATGCGACAGGCCTGAGACGGTAAGCACCGGCGCGCCAATCTCGGCCTTGCGCTGCGGGAAGATGTGATCGACCGAGCGGCCGACCATCATGCGCACGATCTGGCTCTGGCCGGCATCCTTGATCAGGCCTTCGCCGACCATCTCACCATCGCGGAAGACCGTGTAGCGGTCGGCGATGCGGTAGATCTCGTCGAACTTGTGGCTGATGAACAGGATCGCCTTGCCTTCTTCCTTGAGGAACTCGACGAGCAGGAACAGCTCCTCGATCTCCTTCATCGAAAGCGCGGCGGTCGGTTCGTCCATGATGACGATCTGCGCGTCGATCGACATGGCGCGCGCCACGGCGACCAGATGCTTGTTGGCGATGCCGAGATCCTTCAGCCGCGCGTCGGCGTCGATATGGCCGGCATGCATGGTGTCCAGCACTTCCCGCGCGTTCTTGCGCATAGTGCGCCAGTCGATGGTGCCGAAGCGCGAGCGCGGTGCGTGGCCGAGAAAGATGTTTTCGGCCACGCTCAGGTCGTCGAACAGCACGGTTTCCTGATGAATGGCGGTGACGCCGTGGCCGAAGGCGGCGTGCGCACTGGGCAGGACGACAGCCTGGCCGTCGATGCTGATGGTTCCCGCATCGGGCTGGTAGATGCCCGTCATGATCTTGACCAGCGTCGACTTGCCGGCGCCGTTTTCGCCGATCAGTGCGGTCACCTGGCCGGGATAGAGCGACAGGCTGACATTGTGCAGCGCGCGCACGCCAGGGAAACTTTTGGAGATGCCCGAGAGTGTCAGTCGCGGGCTCGCGCTTTGAGCCGGGCCCGAAGGCTTGGGCTCATTCGTCTCTGGTTTGCGCCGGGCTGTCGTGTCCATATCCGTATCAGGCCCTGAGCAAGGTCCGTTTGAAGATGCGGCGGGACGATCGCCCCGCCGCAAGCTTGAAGGCGCCAGGATCAATAGATCTTGGAGAACTTCTCGATGTTGGACTTGTCGAACTGGAAGGGCGGAGCCATCGCAGCCGAGTTGGTGTCGTCGAGCGTCACCTTGCCGACGCGGCCGATCGAGAGCGTGGCGCCGGGCTTGGCCACTTCCTTCTTCACGGCCAGGTCGTGAGCGAGGTAGACGGCGGAGTAACCGAGATCGATCGGGTTCCAGAGGGCAACGGCCTGTGAAGCGCCGTTGTCGATGAACTTCTTAAACTCGGACGGCAGGGCGAGACCGGTGACGTTGACCTTGCCGATCAGCTTCTCGTCGGTGACAACCTGAGCGGCGGCGACGACGCCGACGGTGGTCGGCGCGATGATCGCCTTCAGGTTCGGATAGGACTTCAAAAGGCCCTTGGCCTCGTCCGTGCTCTTGGCCGAGTCGTCATCGCCATAGACAGTGGCGACGAGTTTGATCTTGGGGAATTTCTCCGGCAGGATTTTCTTGGCCGCGTCGATCCAGGCGTTCTGGTTGGTCGCGGTGGAGGAGGCCGACAGGATGGCGACGTCGCCGCCTTCCGGCAGATAGTCGGCGGCAAGCTTGATGATGGTCTCGCCGATCAGGCCGGTGTCGGATGGGTTGAGGTGAAGCTGGCGGCCTTCCTTGGCGACACCCGAATCCCACGAGATGACGGTGATGCCGCGCTGCATGGCTTTCTTCAGCACCGGCACCAGCGCGTCGGCGTCATTGGCTGAAATGGCGATCGCGTTGACCTTTTGGGCGATCAGCGAATTGACCACTTCGATCTGCGCTTCGGCGGTCGCCTTGGTCGGGCCGGTGTAGATGATGTCGACGTCGCCGAGTTCCTTGGCCGCCTCTTCGGCGCCCTTGTTGGCGGCATCGAAGAAGCCGTTGCCGAGCGACTTCACCACCAGCGCGATCTTGACGTTCTCGGCATAGGCGGCATTCACGAACATGGCGGCGGAAAATGCCGCCGTAACCATCAATTTCTTCAGAAAGCTCATCGTTATCCTCCCTTTAGCGTTGCATTCCATCGCCACTGCGGGCGTGAGATCGTCTCAGGCCTGCAGTGAAGATTCTTCCTTTGCCGATTTGCGGGCGACGATCAGCGTCACACCGGCGGTTTCCAGCATTTTGGCTTCGCGATCCTCGATGCCGTCATCGGTGATGACCGTGGCGATGCGCGACAGGCCGCATAGGATCAGGCTTGAGCGTTTGCGGAATTTTGATGAGTCGATCAGCACCACCAGTTCATCGGCCTGGTCGATCAGCTTCTGCTCTGCCTGGATCAGCAGCGGGTCGGCTTCCATGAGGCCGAGCGGTCCCAGCCCCTGGGCGCCCATGAACATTCGGCGCGCGTAGAAATTGCGCGTCACGTCATTGTCGAACGGCGACAGGATGATGTTCTGCTCGCGGTAGATAGTGCCGCCCGACAGCATGACCGTATTCTTGGAATGCTTGAGCAGATGCTCGGCGATCGGAAAGGAATTGGTGAAGATCGGCATGCGGTGGCCGGTCAGGAAATGCACCATCTGGAAGGTGGTCGTGCCGCCATTGATGATGATCGGCTCGCCGTCCCTGCACAGTTCCACCGCTTCGCGGGCGATCGCCCGCTTCTGCGCGGCGTTGATCGTCTCGTTGACGGAGAAGGGCCGGCCGGCAAGGCCGATGAACTGCGGCGGCGAGATCGCCTCGGCGCCACCACGCACACGGCGCAGGCGCTTCTGCACATGCATGGCCGCGATATCGCGCCGGATCGTCGCTTCGGAAGAGTCCGTCAGGTCGACCAGTTCCTGCACCGTCACCACAGGCTTTTCCTGGACGGCGGACAGAATGATCCTGTGACGTTCTTTCTCGTGCATGGTTCCTCCCCTTGCCAGCCCATCTAGGCACTCAAAACGCGCAGTGTCAATCATTTCCGATCAGATATTTTCATGTTGCAGTGCAATATGATCGAATTTGATCGTTTGTGATTGACAAGATCGTCGCTTCCGTGGACATTCATGCAAAAGGGACGGCGTCGTTCGCGCGTCCCATGGGAGGATATCCAATGCTCGACAAGCGCTCCGGCACGCGCCTCGCCAATCTTTGGGACGAGGCCAAGGCATCGGCGATGAGCGAACCGGAACGCCTTGTCTATCGTTCCAATGTTCTCGGCTCCGACAAGCGCGTCACCAATTATGGCGGCGGCAACACCTCGTCCAAGATCTGGCAGAAGGACCCGCTCACCGGCGAGAATGTCGAAGTGCTGTGGGTCAAGGGCTCGGGCGGCGACAGCGCCTCGATCAAGCTCGACGGCTTCGCCACGCTCTACATGGACAAGCTGCGCGCGCTCAAGAGCCTGTATCGCGGCGTTGAGCACGAGGATGAGATGGTCGGCTTCCTGCCGCACTGCACCTTCAACCTCAATCCACGTGCTGCCTCCATCGACACGCCGCTGCACGCATTCGTGCCGAAGCCTTACGTGGACCACATGCATCCCGACGCGATCATCGCCATTGCCGCAGCGAAGGATTCCAGGGCGCTCACGCAGCAAATCTTCGGCGACGCCATCGGGTGGCTGCCGTGGAAGCGGCCGGGCTTCGAACTCGGCCTGTGGCTGGAGAAATTCTGCCTCGAACATCCCGCCGCCAAGGGCGTCATCCTCGAAAGCCATGGTCTGTTCACCTGGGGCGACACGCCCAGGGAATGCTACGAAACGACGATTTCGGTGATCAACCAGGCAATCGACTGGTTCGAGCGTCGGTCCGAGGGCAAGCCCATCTTCGGCGGCGAGGTGGTCAAGTCGCTTGATGCCGCCGCCAGGCGGGCAATCGCCGCGAAGCTGATGCCGAGGATTCGCGGCCTGATCTCGGAAAAGAGCCACAAGCTCGGCCATTTCGACGATTCCTCCGCCGTGCTCGAATTCGTCAACTCCAGGGACATGCGTCCTCTGGCGGCACTTGGCACCTCGTGCCCCGACCATTTCCTGCGCACCAAGATCCGGCCGCTGGTCATCGAGTTCGACCCGGCAAAGCCTGACGTCGATGCCGTCATCGCCCGCCTCGCCGACGACGTTGCGGCCTATCGTGTCGGCTACCAGGCCTATTACGACAGCTGCAAGCATGCTGACTCGCCCGCCATCCGCGATCCCAACGCCGTCGTCTATCTGATGCCGGGCGTCGGCATGTTCACCTTCGCCGGTGATAAAGCAACGGCGCGCATCTCCGGCGAGTTCTACGTCAACGCCATCAACGTCATGCGCGGCGCCTCGACCGTCTCGTCCTACGTCGGCCTGCCCGCGCAGGAGGCCTTCAATATCGAATACTGGTTGCTCGAGGATCTGAAGCTGCAGCGCATGCCGAAACCTAAGTCGCTGGCGGGGCAGATCGCACTGGTCACCGGCGGCGCCGGCGGCATTGGCCGTGCGACGGCCAACCGCCTGCTGCGCGAAGGCGCCTGCGTGGTATTGGCCGATATCGATGAGGCCGCGCTCGCCAACGCCAACGACGAACTGGCCAAGACCTACGGCAAGGATTTCGTCCGGCCTGTGATCATCAACGTCACATCGGAGGAGCATGTCGTTTCGGGCTTTGCCGAAGCGGCGGTCGAATACGGCGGCATCGACATTCTGGTGTCAAATGCAGGGCTGGCCTCCTCGGCGCCGATCGAGGAGACGACGCTGGCGCTGTGGAACAAGAACATGGACATCCTGTCGACCGGCTATTTCCTGGTCTCAAGGGAAGCGTTCCGGCTGTTCCGAGCCCAGAAGATCGGCGGCAACGTCGTCTTCGTCGCCTCCAAGAACGGTCTTGCCGCTTCGCCCAATGCAGCCGCCTATTGCACGGCCAAGGCCGCCGAAATCCACCTCGCGCGCTGCCTCGCGCTGGAAGGGGCGGAGGCGCAGATCCGGGTCAATGTCGTCAATCCCGACGCGGTGTTGCGAGGCTCCAAGATATGGACCGGCGAGTGGAAGGAACAGCGGGCCGCCGCCTACAAGATGTCGACCGACGACCTGGAAGAGCACTACCGCTCGCGCTCCATGCTGAAGCGGTCTGTGTTCCCCGAGGATATCGCCGAAGCGATCTATTTCTTCGCCTCCGACATGTCGGCCAAGTCGACCGGCAACATCATCAATGTCGATGCCGGCAACGCGCAGAGCTTTACGCGATAATCGTCTGACGGCGGCGCTGCCCCTTACCCTATCCCCGTGAAGAACGGGGAGAAGGGGCGCCGGCGCCGGAGTGCTTGCCTTCTCCCCGTACCTATACGGGGAGAAGGTGCCGGCAGGCGGATGAGGGGCAGCGCTGCCCGAACATATTTTGGGAGGAACCGCACTTGTCCGAAACCATCATCTCCGCCGACGTCGTCGTCAAGGACAACGCCGCGCGCAAGGCCGACCTCGAGCGCGACTACGCCTCACTCGGCGAACGCCTAGACCGCCGCGGCATCGCCATCGATGCAATCCGCGACAAGGTCGAGAAATTCGCGGTGGCGATCCCTTCCTGGGGCGTCGGCACCGGCGGCACCCGATTTGCCCGTTTCCCCGGCGCGGGCGAACCGCGTGATATCTTCGACAAGATCGAGGACTGCGCCGTCATCCAGCAATTGACCCAGGCGACGCCGACCGTCTCCCTGCACATTCCATGGGACAAGGCCGATCCGAACCGGCTCAAGCAGGCCGCCTCGCGCTTCGGCCTCGGCTTCGACGCCATGAACTCCAACACCTTCTCGGATGCCAGGGACCAGAAACTCTCCTACAAATTCGGCTCGCTGTCGCATGCCGATGCCGCCACGCGGCGACAAGCAGTCGAGCACAATCTCGAATGCATCGAGATCGGCAAGACGCTGGGCTCCAAGGCGCTTACTGTGTGGATCGGCGACGGCTCCAACTTCCCCGGTCAGGTCAATTTCGCCAGGGCATTCGAGCGCTATCTCGACGCGATGAAGGAGGTCTATGCCGGACTGCCGGACGACTGGAAGCTGTTCACCGAACACAAGATGTACGAGCCGGCCTTCTATTCAACCGTCGTGCAGGATTGGGGCACCAACTACATGATCGCGCAGGAGCTCGGCGACAAGGCGTTCTGCCTCGTCGACCTCGGTCACCATGCGCCGAACGTCAACATCGAGATGATCGTTTCGCGGCTTATCCAGTTCAAGAAACTCGGCGGCTTCCATTTCAACGATTCGAAATATGGCGATGACGACCTCGATGCCGGGTCGATCGATCCTTACCGGCTGTTCCTGGTCTTCAATGAACTGGTCGACGCCGAGCTCTCCGGCGCCGAGGGTTTCGATCCCGCCCACATGCTCGATCAGAGCCACAATGTCACCGATCCCATCGAAAGCCTGATGCTGTCGGCGGTCGAGGTGCAGCGCGCCTATGCCCAGGCGCTGCTGGTCGACCGCAAGGCACTGGAAGGCTACCAGGACAGCAGCGACGCGCTGATGGCCACGCAGACGCTGAAGGCCGCCTATCGCACGGATGTCGAACCGATCCTGGCGATGGCGCGGCTGAAGACCGGCGGCGCCATCGATCCGGTAACGGCCTATCGCGCGGCCGGTTACCGCGCCAAGGTTGCCGCGGAGCGTCCGGCTGTCGCTGGCGGATCGGGCGGGATTGTCTGAAGCGAACTCACAGCTGATGTTGCCCCTCACCGGGTTGCTTCGTGATGGGGCATTTTGTGAATGGACTCGGTCTCTGCGAGAGGGTCTTCTAGGCTTCCCCGCCCGGAGACCCGCCATGCTTCTCAGCCGCCGGACACTGATCGCCGCCAGTCTTTCCATCACCTTTGCCTTCGCTCCATTGGCGAGCGTCTTCGCCGCGTCACCCGCGCCAGCCAAGGGCGAGCACGGGATGGTGGTGACAGCCCAGCATCTGGCATCGGAAGTTGGCGTCGAGGTCTTGAAGAAGGGCGGCAATGCCGTCGATGCCGCGGTGGCCGTCGGCTATGCCTTGGCCGTCGTCTACCCCAATGCTGGCAACATCGGCGGCGGCGGCTTCATGACCATCCGCTTCAAGGATGGTAGATCGACCTTCCTCGACTTTCGCGAACGCGCGCCGCTGGCGGCGACCAAGACAATGTATCTCGACAAGGACGGCACCCCGGTAAAGGGCGCCAGCCTCGATGGCTATCTCGCGGTCGGCGTGCCGGGTTCCGTGGCGGGTTTCGAGATGGCGCGCGAAAGATACGGAAAACTGTCCAGACAGGACCTTTTGGCGCCGGCGATAGCGCTCGCCAAAGACGGCTTCGTCTTCAATCAAGGCGACGCTGCTACCTTGGCGGGCAGCGCGGACCGGCTGGCGAAGGATCCGGCGGCCTCCGCCATCTTCCTGAAACCCGGCGGCAAGCCCTATGCCGTCGGCGAGCGGCTGGTCCAGTCCGACCTTGCCGCTTCCTTGTCAGCCATTTCCGAAAAAGGCCCTGATGCCTTCTACAAGGGCCCCATCGCCGACGCCATCGTCAAGGCGAGCGGCGCCAAGGGCGGTATCCTGGCAAAGGCCGACTTCGAACAATATGCGGTGCGCGAACTGAAACCCGTGACCTGCACCTATCGAGGCTACGAAATCACCTCCTCGCCGCCCCCGAGCTCCGGCGGCGTCATCATCTGCGAAATCCTCAACGTGCTTGAAGGCTATCCCTTATCCTATCTCGGCGCGGGCTCGGCCGAGACCGTGCATGTCATGGTCGAGGCCATGCGCCACGCATACGTGGACCGCAACTCGGCCCTTGGCGATCCCGATTTCGTCGACAACCCGGTCTCGAAGCTGCTGGATAAAACCTACGCCAAAGGTATCCGCGACAAGATCGACCCGTTCCGCGCCGGCGTGTCACAGGATTTGATGCCGAAGGGCTTTGGCGAGTCGAAGGAGACGACGCATTATTCGATCATCGACAATGACGGCAACGCGGTCGCGGTCACCTACACGCTGAACGGCTCCTTCGGCGCCGGCGTCGTCGCCGATGGCACCGGCATCCTGCTCAACAACGAGATGGATGATTTCACCCAGAAGCCCGGCGTGCCCAATCTCTACGGTCTGGTCCAGGGCGAGGCCAACGCGATCCAGCCCAGGAAGACGCCGCTGTCGTCGATGAGCCCGACCATCGTCGCCAGGGACGGCAAGCCGTTCATGGTTATCGGCAGTCCCGGCGGTTCGCGCATCATCACCATCACGCTGGAAGCCATCGTCAACGTCGTCGACCACGGCATGAACATCCAGGAAGCGCTCGACGCGCCGCGCATCCACCACCAATGGCTGCCCGATACGGTTTATGTCGAGCCGTTCGGCCTGTCGCCGGACACCGAAAGGCTGCTGGCCGGCATGGGTTATCACCTCGACCTCGGTGGCCAGACCTGGGGGCAGGCGGCGGGCATTCTGGTCGGCGGCAAGAGTCTGGCGGAAATCGAGAAGGGCGGCGGCGCGCGCTACAACGGCGCCATCGACAGTCGAGCCGCTTCCGGCGAGGCGCTGGGATACTGACGCTATCCCGAAATGCGCGGCCCGGTCTGGAGCATGATGCCGAAAGGTGGAAGCCCGCTTTCGGAAGAGATCATGCTCAAAGCGGATGGAGCCTGTTCCATCTCGATGCCATCGGCATGGAACAGAAGACAGAGCGGATCTCGCTCGGGTCAGGCGATCAGCGTGATGGTGGATGCAACCAGCATCAACGCTGCGATACCGACGAAGATCGCATAGATGCGCGGCCGATCAAGCAGAAGCGCGTTGCCAGATATCCAGGCCGAAGTGGCGCCGCCCAGTGCGTAGAGGAAGCCGTTACGGTGCCCCAGCGTCAGGGAGGCGGCCATCAAGCCGCCAATGATCAGCGCTCCGAACACGATGATAACGGCAACGGCATATTTCTCGAAGTCGTTTCCCCCGATGCTCGGCCCCATCGCGTTCAAGGTCGACAGGTCATTCGGGTCGAACGGATTCGGCGACCCATATTCGTCTTGACCCATAGGCTCTCGCATCATTCATTCTCCGTAAAGCGGCAACAAACCACCAAGCCTCGCCGAGCGCAACCGCATGACGCCTTGCTGACAGCGTTCGACAAGCTCTTCAACACTTTCTGGCCGCGACCTGCCACCGTTTTTTCACCGGCGCCCAATCAAGCCCCCGCACAATCCACGGCGCGTGCCCCTTGGCGACTCTTTGTTGGTCCGTTTGAATATGCGATGTGTTCGTGGAGGAATAATGATGCCTTGAGTATCAAGCTCGCGAATCTGGCGGAACTCACGATGATGTCGGTGGATTGAAGCACGGCGGTGCCGCCTTCTGTCGATGCGGCACTTCCTGGAGCCGCTTCCGACACCTATGTGAATGAGACCAGGCAACGGGAACAGGTGACAAGAGTTGGCGCAACGATCTGGCAGTGCTGACCTTCCCCTGCATGGCGGACGCGTGCCGAAATGGCTGGGCGATCGCATGACGCGGCTTGGTGCCGTCATGTCCGAGGCGATCATTCATCATTATGGTCGCGACGAGCTGCTGCGCCGACTGGCAAACCCCTTCTGGTTTCAGTCCTTCGGCGCCGTGATGGGCATGGACTGGCACTCTTCGGGCATCACCACCAGCGTCGTCGGTGCCCTGAAGCGTGGCCTGTCGCCGCTTTCGCGCGAACTCGGCATTCATGTCTGTGGTGGCCGCGGCGCGCATTCGCGCAAGACGCCGCACGAACTGGCGCTGATCGGCAAGCGCGTCGGGCTGGACGGAGTTGGCCTTGCCAATGCCAGCCGCCTCGTCGCCAAGGTGGATAGCGCCGCCGTCCAGGACGGCTTCGACCTCTATCTGCACGGTTTCATCGTCACCGATGACGGCAAATGGGTTGTGGTGCAGCAAGGCATGAACGGCGACAGCAAGCTGGCGCGACGCTATCACTGGCTGTCCGAGGGCCTGAAGAGCTTTGTCGACCAGCCCCACGCGGCAATAGAGGGCGCCAACCAGGGCGAGATCGTCAACCTGACCGACCGCCGCGCCGATGCCTCGCGGCAGGGGCAACTGGACCTGTTGCGGGATCTCGGTCCGGACCGCATCGTCAGGGAACTGGCGACATTGGAGCGTGGTCCGCCGCCTCCGCCGGAACAGCCGCTGCTGCCCTATCTGGTCATGCCGGCGCACCATGATGTCCGCGAGAGCGATGTCGTCATGCGCCGCCTTCACGGAAACATCGCCGCGGCCGCCGACCGGGGGCCGGAGGATTTCGCCCAACTGCTGCTGGTGCCCGGTGTCGGCGCCCGCACGGTGCGCGCCCTGGCGCTGGTGGCCGAGGTGCTGCATGGCGCGCCCTGCCGTTTCTCCGACCCCGGCCGCTTCTCGCTGGCTCATGGCGGCAAGGACCGGCATCCGTTCCCTGTGCCGTTGAAGGTCTATGATGAGACGATCGGCGTGCTGAAGTCCGCTGTCCAGAAGGCCCGGCTCGGACGCGAGGAAGAAGTCGAGGCACTACGGCGCCTCGACGACCAGTCGCGCCAGGTCGAGCGTTACGTCACCCGACCCAGCCTGAAGGAAATCATCGCGGGTGAGTTCGACCAGTCGCACCTGCTCGGCGGCAGGAGCGTGTTCGGATGGGAACCGCCGCCCGAGATATCGAACAAGGTGTAGTCGTCGCTCTCTCCTGTCTCAGCTTCCACACGCCTCAGCGCACCGCAAGTTGCGGCGCGATCCGCTGGCGGAGCCCAGCACGCGCTCCCTAAAAATCCATGCGGAGTTCGTAGGTGCCTGGCCGGTCTTCGCCGATGGATACAGATGCAATTCCCCAAGGGCATATGAGGATTCGTTAATTTCCACACGCTATGGTCGTACCGGGTAGTGACGGACTGGAACCGTCACAGGGTTTTGGCGCCGTGATCGGCTGGCTTGCGTACTTCAGGAGAAACGATGAAAGGTGTTGTCTTCAATCTTCTTGAAGAGGCCGTGCTGCGCGAATTCGGCGCGGACACCTGGGACGAATTGCTGGACGAAGCCAATCTTCGCGGTGCCTACACGTCGCTAGGCAATTATTCCGACGATGAAATCGTCGCCTTGGTTACAACCGCGGCCGCCAAGCTGAACCTTACAAATGGCGAAGTGCTGAGGTGGTTCGGCGAGCGGGCGATGCCTATCCTCAAGGAAAAGTATCCGACCCTGTTTCAGAACCATGCCTCGGCGCGGAACTTCATCCTGAGCGTGAACAGCATCATCCATCCTGAGGTTCGCAAGCTCTATTCAGGGGCGAGCTGCCCGTTCTTCCATTTCCGGGAAGCCGACAATGGCAGCGTCATGATGGGATACGAATCCTCGCGAAAAATGTGCGACCTGGCCCATGGTTTCGTGAAGGGGGCTTCGAAACTCTTCTGCGAGGAAGTGGAGATCGACCACAAGACCTGCATGAACCACGGCGCCGACAAGTGCCTCATGGAGATCACATGGCATTAGTGGGGGCACATCCATCCGTCGCCCCCAGCGAAGAGCTCAACCTCAGAATCCTGAAGCTGGAATCCCGTCTTCAGAGGGAGCGTCTTTCGCGGCTTGAAGCAGAGTCGATCGCCGAGAAAGGGCTGAGCGACCTCTATGAGAAGCAGCGGCAGCTGGAGCTCATTCAGGACATCGCGACCAAGGCCAACGAAAGCCGCGATGTCGAGGAAACGTTGCGCCATGCGTTGCGGGCAATCTGCGCTCATACGGGCGCGCCCTGCGGCAACGTCTACAGGGTCAGCGATGACGATGACGATCTGCTGATGCCCACAACGGTATCGTTCATTCAGGATGGCGCGCGGCTCCAGGAGTTCATCGAGAACAGCCGTCTCATGCGGTTCGAGCGGGGACAGGGCTTGCCGGGCAGGGTGCTCGCCACGCGCGGATCGATCTGGATCGTCGATGTGGCCATGGATCCGGGCTTCCGGCGGGCGTCGGTCGCCGGCCAATGCGGCCTGCACGCGGCCTTCGCCTTTCCTGTGCTGATTGGAGTGCAGGTCGCGGCCGTGATGGAGTTTTTCTTTCGCGATCCGCTGGAGCCCGACGCGCCGCTGCTATCGATCATGTCGCAGATCGGCACACAGCTCGGCCGCGTGATCGAACGCAGCAGGCTCGAAGAGCGGCTGATACACGATGCGACCCACGATCCGTTGACTGCCCTGCCAAACCGCATGCTGTTCATGGACAGGCTCGCGCGAGCCGTATCCATCCGCCGGGTGCGGCCGGAGTTCCGTTTCGCGGTGCTCTTCATCGATCTCGATCGCTTCAAGCTCGTCAACGACAGCCTCGGTCACGCCGCCGGCGATACCTTGCTCATCGATATCACAAGCCGTCTCTCCGCTTTGCTTTCGGATGTGGGCGTCAGCGGAGCCGTGGCTACGCTCGCACGGCTCGGTGGCGATGAGTTCACCGTTCTGCTCGAGGAGATCAAGCACGACGGTGTTGCCATTGACCTCGCCGACAGCATCCAGGAGGTGCTTAAGCAGCCCATCCATATCGAAGGCCAGGACGTCTATACATCGGCCAGCATCGGCATCGCCTCCAGCGACGCGGATGCCATCAGCGCCGCCGACATCATGCGCGACGCGGACCTTGCGATGTACCGGGCCAAGAACACGGGACGCGCCCGTGTCGAGGTCTTCGATGCCTCGCTCCACGCGATAGCGATCAAGCGCCTGGCGATCGAAAGCGACTTGCGCTCGGCACTGCGCAAGAAGGAATTCCTGCTGCACTACCAGCCGATCGTCGATCTCAATTCGCGGCATATCGTCGGGTTTGAGGCCCTGGTGCGCTGGCAGCGCAATGGTGTGGTCGTGCCGCCCTCCGATTTCATCGCAATTGCAGAGGATACCGGCCTCATCGTCTTCCTCGGCAACTGGGTCATGCGCGAGGCGTTCGGCACGCTGGCGAAATGGCAAAAGTCCGACGAGCGCAATGCCGCGCTGACCATCAGTGTGAACGTGTCTCCGCGGCAATTCCATCAGCCGGACTTTCTGGACAACGTGGTCGATGCTATCGCCGTGTCGGGTGTGCGTGCCAACACGGTGCGCCTGGAAATCACCGAATCTGTCACGATCCAGGATGCTGGCCGCACGATCGAGATCCTGCAGGCGCTTCGGGCGATGGGGGTGCGCGTCAGCATCGACGATTTCGGCACCGGCTATTCGTCGTTGAGCTATATCCACCAACTGCCGTTCGATACGCTGAAGATCGACCGGTCGTTCGTGGCCGCGCTGCAGAAGACGACCGGCGGCAGCGAGATCATCCAGACCATACTGGCGCTAGCCCAGAACATGAAGATGGACGTGATCGCCGAAGGCACGGAAACCGAGGCACATGTCGACGTGCTGCGGGACATGGGCTGCGGCTTTGCCCAGGGCTTCTTCTTCTCCCATCCGCTCGACGAATCCGCCGCCGAAGCGCTGCTTCCCCAATATGGCGTTGAGTGCGGATCGACAGCAGGGCTGAGTATCGTGAACCCAATGCATGCAGGCACGCCGCGCAGCTAGGGTCGTTTCCAACAATAGCGCGATGCCCAGCGATATGGCCATCGGCATTGGCTTAACGCCCTGTGCCTTCGTCGAGACTCTCGTCATGAAGATTATTCATGATTTCGATCAGGTCGACGCGATCGATTATGGGATGCTGAATCAGTAGCGTGGCCTGTGTTAAATGAGGTGGCTAAACGGGAAACATGCTCCCATGCCCCGCCTGTTTGCTGAAAAGGCTCCCCATGGCGCTTCTTGACCCGGATGCAATTCACCCGATTACCCTGCCGGATGGCATGGTTTATCGCGATACGGTGTACCTGAAGAACGTTATCGACCATCCACGCATGGAAGTGGGCGACTTCAGCTACTTCACGCACGCCGAAAGGCCGGAAGAGACGGCCCGGATACTGGCCCCATATCTTGGACACGCGGTTCGAGAACGGTTGGTGATCGGCAAATTCGTGCAGATTGCGCGCGGCAGCTACTTCATCACAAGTTCCGCCAACCATCCCATGACCGGCTTCACGACCTACCCTTTCCGCATCTTCAAGCCGGAAACCTTTGGCTACAAGGACTTACCGGTCAAAGACACTGTTGTGGACCATGACGTGTGGATTGGCCACAATGCCGCGATCATGCCAGGTGTCCATATTGGCTCTGGTGCAATTGTCGCCGCGGCTTCCGTAGTCGCTCGCGACGTTCCACCCTATGCAGTGGTCGGAGGAAATCCGGCATCTGTTATCCGGATGCGTTATCCCAGCGAGGTCATTGGTGAACTTCTTGAAATCGCATGGTGGGATTGGCCGATCGACAAGATCGAAGCCAATCTAGCAGCCCTGTGCGCAGGTGACATTGTGGCCCTCAGAAATGTCTAACGGAGAGCCTTCACGAGCCTGTTAGGCGCCAACTGCGGCCATTCTCGTCTTTTGGCAGTGTCATTTCATAGCTATGACCATGTGTAACACCTGCGTGCGGGGCACGCTTAGCCTAAGCATATAATTTTGCTGGTTTTTGAGCTGCATCAACACCTTAGGAAGGTGATGGTGCCCAGAGGCGGATTCGAACCACCGACACGCGGATTTTCAATCCGCTGCTCTACCAACTGAGCTATCTGGGCCTGTTCCGGCTAAAGAACTCTCATTCACCGGAATTCATGGAAGCGCCGTGGGCGTCCCCTTGAAAGCGGGTGGGTTATAGCATGGGAATCCGGCCTGTCCAGCGCCTAAGCGTTGATTTCCGAAGGAAAAGAAAACCGGCCCTCGCATGCGGCGAACCGGCCGCGATCACGGGCGCGACACGGCCCCGATTGGCCTTATTTGGGCTCGTCGGGATCCGTTTCTTCCTCGTCGTCGCGCGCCTTTATGACATACGCGCCCTTCAGCCAGCGGTTGAGATCGACGTCCTTGCAGCGCTTCGAGCAGAACGGGTATGTCTCGCGCGCCGAAGGCTTGCCGCATTCGGGGCAGGGGCGCCGGGGACGGAGCGGCGTGACGTTGTCGTCTAGGCTCATGACCGTGCTGAAGTCCAGCTGGTGTGGACTTTGAAGCCTTCGCCGGCCAGCAACGCCACGGTCTCGTAGAGCGGCAGCCCGACGACGTTGGTATAGGAGCCGACGAGCTTGACGACGAACGAGCCCGCGAGGCCCTGGATGGCGTAGCCGCCGGCCTTGCCGCGCCATTCGCCCGAGGCGACATAGGCTTCCAGCTCCTCGCGCGGCAGCCGCTTGAACCGCACCCGCGTCTCGACCAGCCGCTGGCGGACCTTGCCACCCGGCGTGATCAGGCAGACACCTGAATAGACCCGGTGCGAACGGCCCGAAAGCAGTCCGAGGCAATTGGCGGCGTCGTCGATCGTTTCGGCCTTGGGCAGGATGCGCCGCCCGACGGCAACCACAGTGTCGGCGGCCAGCACGAAACCCGGCGCGTAATCGGTTTCCGTGTTGAGCGAGGCCAGCGCCTTCTCGGCCTTTTCCTGCGACAGGCGCTTGGCCAGCGAGCGCGGATGCTCTGCACGCAGCGGCGTCTCGTCGACATCGGCTGGCAACACGCGGTCCGGCTCGAGACCCGCCTGCTGCAGCAGTTCGATCCGGCGTGGCGAACCCGAGGCAAGCACGAGCTTCTGCAAAATGCTCATCGCGATTCCAGCCGGGCTCTTAACGTGTGCTTACTTGAAACGATAGGTGATGCGGCCCTTGGTCAGGTCGTAGGGCGTCATTTCGACCAGTACCTTGTCGCCGGTCAGCACGCGGATGCGGTTCTTGCGCATGCGGCCAGCCGTATGGGCGATGATTTCGTGTTCGTTTTCGAGCTTCACTCTGAACATCGCGTTGGGCAACAATTCCGTGACGACACCCGGAAACTCGAGGACTTCTTCCTTCGGCATTCGATACCTTTGCTTGGATGGCAGTTCCAGCGCTTAGAGCATGATGCCGAAAAGTGCAAAGCGGTTTTCGGTCGACATCATGCTCTACTTCTTGGTTTAGAGCCGGATTCAGATTTCAGGTCGAACGGACCTGAAATCATCCGACTCTAGCCGGAATTTCGGCGGAACCTATATGATAATCGCCCGCTTGTGAACACGCTTAATCCGTCGCGTTTTTTGCGTCTTCGAGCAAAAAACGTCGACTTATCCGCGCCCTCAGCCGCTCGCGCACATCGCGATATGCAGCCATGATCTGCTCGCGCGTGCCGCCCACGTCCGTCGGGTCCGGCGTTGGCCAGTATTCCACCTCGACGGCGAGCGAACGGGTCAGTTCCAGCGCGGTGTGATGCGCTTCCGGCGCCAGGGTGACGATCAGGTCGAAATAATCGTCATCGAGATCGTCCAGCGTCCGCGGGTGGCGCTCGCCCAGCGACAGGCCTTCCTCGGCAAGCACGGCATCCACGAACGGATCGCGCTCGCCGCCGCGCACGCCTGCCGAGGCCACGAAGGTGGCGGCGGGCAGCATCTTGCGCGCCAACTGTTCCGCCATGGGCGAGCGCACGGCATTCATGCCGCACAGGAACAGGATCGAGCGGGGCAGAGCGGCTGGCAGTTCAGCCTCGCCAGTGCAGCACGCAGACCAGCGTGAAAAGCCGCCGCGCCGTATCGAAGTCGATGTCGATCTTGCCGGCCAGCCGGTCCATCAATGTCTGGGAGCCCTCATTGTGCAAGCCGCGCCGGCCCATGTCGATCGCCTCGATGTGACTGGGCGTCGAGGAGCGGATGGCGTCGTAATAGCTCTCGCAGATCATGTAGTAGTCCTTGACGATGCGCCGCAGAGGCGTCAGCGACAGTATGTGGGTGACGACGGCGCCGCCGTCTTCGCGCGTCACGGCAAAGACCAGGCGGGATTCGGCCAGCGACAGTTTCAGCCGGTAAGGTCCCGTGCCGCTGTCATTGATCGGCTGGAAGCGGTTTTCCTCGATCAGGTCGAAAATCGCCACCGCGCGCTCATGCTCGACATCGGGTGTCGAACGGCCGATCGATTCGTCGAGTTCGACATCGATCAGTTTTGCGCGGGTTTGATCGGAGCCCGTCATGGCGGTCTACATGTTCAGCCGTATGGAGACGGAGCGGCCGTGCGCGTCGAGCCCCTCGGCTGCGGCAAGCGCGATCGCCGCCGGCGCCAGCACCCGCAACTGCTCCGGCCCGAGCTTGAGCACCGAGGTGCGCTTGACGAAATCGAGCACGGAAAGCCCCGACGAAAAGCGCGCCGAACGTGCGGTCGGCAGCACATGGTTCGAGCCGCCGACATAGTCGCCGATGGCTTCGGGCGTATGGCGGCCGAGAAAGACCGCGCCCGCGTTGCGCATCCGCGACAGGAAGCCCTCGGCGTCATCGATGGCAAGCTCCACATGCTCGGCGGCGATGCGGTCGACCAGGGGCAGGGAGGCCTCGATGGCCGGCACCAGGATCACCGCGCCGAAGTCGCGCCAGCTGGCCGCCGCGGTTTCCGCACGCGGCAGGCTCTGCAACTGACGCTCGACCGCATGCTCGACCGCCTTGCCGAAAGCGGGATCGTCGGTGATCAGGATCGACTGCGCCGATACGTCATGCTCGGCCTGGGCGAGCAGGTCGGCGGCGATCCAGTCCGGATTGTTGCTGCCATCGGCCACGACCAGGACTTCGGACGGTCCGGCGATCATGTCGATGCCGACCGTGCCGAACACCCTGCGCTTTGCGGCCGCGACATAGGCGTTGCCGGGGCCGACGATCTTGGCGACGGGCCTGATCGTCTCGGTTCCATAGGCAAGGGCAGCGATCGCCTGGGCGCCGCCGACGCGGTAGATTTCGGACACGCCGGCTATGTCGGCGGCCACCAGCACCAGCGGCGGTATGGCGCCGCCCGAGGCAGGCACGCATATTGCAATGCGTTCGACGCCGGCGACCTTGGCGGGGATGGCGTTCATCAGCACCGAACTTGGGTAGCTCGCGGTGCCGCCGGGCACATAGAGGCCGACCGCCTCGATCGCCGTCCATCGCCAGCCGAGTTCGACGCCCGCGGCATCGGTGTAGCGATCATCCTTGGGCAGTTGCCGCTCATGATAGGCGCGGATGCGGTCGCGCGCGAATGTAAGCGCCTTGGTCGTCTGCGCATCGACGCTATCATGCGCCTTGGCGATTTCATCCTTCGAGACCGCGATGCCGACGCTTTCCAGGTCGGCCTGGTCGAATCGTCTGGTCAAGTCGATCAGGGCGGCGTCGCCTTCGGCGCGCACCCGCGCGATGATGTCGCGCACCGCAATGTCGACATCCTCGGACACCTCCCGCTTGGTCAGCAGGAAGGCGGAGAATTGCTGCTCGAAATCGGCGTCGGTCTGGCGAAGCGTTATGGCCATCTGAAATCGCTCAAGCCTTGTGAACGGGGCGCGATGTTGCTTCCCAGGCGCCGCCTATATCGGTGAGGCGCGCCTCGATGCACTCGACATCGAGCATGATGGTGCCGCCGCCAGAAAAGATCAGCTCGACGATGCCGGCTGGCTTGCTGATCTCGACAAAGCTGATCGCCAGCAGCGACAGGACCTCTGCCGACTTTTCGCGAGCAATGCCGTTGGTCTTGGCGCCCAGCACCCGGTCGAAATGCAGCACGGCCTGCCGCCGCTCATTGTGCTGGCGAAACAGGCCGGAATTTGCTTCCCAGACGAAGCGGTTCATGGTCAGCACGAAGCGCTTGGCCGATGGCAGGAATTCGAGGTCGCCAACTTTCATCACGGCGTCCTGGACATGGGCCGAGACGATGCTCAGATCCTGATCGTCGAGAGCGACAAGCTTGAGGGCATTCATGCGGATTTCGCACCTGAAAGTTGACTGTTCAGCCTTCTGTTAGGCGGTCTTTCCAATACGCGCAACCGCGAGCGGGATCCGGATCAGGGCAATCGCCCCGGGCTTGCACCGCCACCGTGCTGCCAGAGGGCGCCGCCCTGCCGGTGCGCGACAGTGCCGGCGTCGACGATCGGGCGTTTCAGCAGGTGCTGGAATGCCCGTCTTGTCCGAAGCCACGCCGTGCGTCTGTCAGGCTGAAATCCGCTCGATCACCGCGCCGCAGCCCGAAAGTTTTTCCTCCAGCCGCTCGAAGCCGCGATCGAGATGGTAGACACGGTTGACCGTCGTTTCGCCCTCGGCCGCAAGGCCGGCGATGACCAGCGAGACCGATGCCCTAAGGTCGGTCGCCATGACCGGTGCGCCCTTCAGCTTGGAGACGCCGTCGACGATCGCCGTCTGGCCGGACAGCGTGATGTGGGCGCCGAGCCGGGCCAGTTCCTGTACGTGCATGAAGCGGTTCTCGAAAATCGTCTCGGTGATGCGTGACTTGCCCTTGGCCATGGTCATCAGGCCCATGAACTGTGCCTGAAGATCGGTCGGGAACGCCGGGAAGGGCGCCGTCGTCACGTCGACTGGCGAGATGCCGGCGCCGTTGCGCTTGACGCGGATGCCGGAATTGGTCGGTGTGATCTCGGCGCCGGTCTGGCTGATGATGTCGAGCGCGGTCTGCAGCAGTTCCGGCCGTGCGCCTTCAAGCACGACATCGCCGCCGGTCATGGCGACCGCCATGGCATAAGTGCCGGTCTCTATGCGGTCGGGAATCACGCGCACGCGGGCGCCGGACAGCGATTCGACGCCATCAATGGTGATGGTGGGCGTGCCGGCGCCATGGATTTTCGCGCCCATGGCGTTCAGGCATTCGGCGAGGTTGACGATCTCGGGTTCGCAAGCGGCGTTTTCAAGCACCGTCTCGCCCTTGGCCAGCGAGGCGGCCATCATCAGCACATGGGTGGCGCCGACCGAGACTTTCGGGAACACATAGCGATTGCCGACGAGGCGGCCGTTCCTGGTCTTGGCGATGACATAGCCGGTGTCGACGTCGATATCGGCGCCCAGCGCTTGCAAGCCTTCGAGGAACAGGTCGACCGGTCGCGTGCCGATGGCGCAACCGCCGGGCAGCGACACCTTGGCTTCGCCCATGCGGGCAAGCAGCGGGCCGATCACCCAGAACGACGCGCGCATCTTCGACACGAGCTCGTAGGGAGCGGTGGTGTCGACGATGTTGCGGGCCGAGAAATTGATGGTGCGCGAATAGCCCTCATGCTGCTTTTCGCGGCGGCCGTTGACTGAATAGTCGACGCCATGATTGCCGAGGATGCGGATAAGCTGCTCCACATCGGCCAGATGCGGCACGTTTTCGAGCGTCAGCGTGTCGTCGGTCAGCAACGAGGCGATCATCAACGGCAGCGCGGCGTTCTTGGCGCCGGAGATCGGAATGCTTCCGGCAAGCTCGTTGCCGCCGACAATTCTGATGCGATCCATGGATGAATGTCCCCTCGGCCAAAAAGCCGGTTTCAGTCGTTTGAGTGTCGGCCCGTCTAGACCATTGGCCAGTCTGGTTCAAGAAACCGTCTGGTTCAAGAAATAGGATTTCCTGGCGTTCGCACCAAGAGTGGCTGATTTGAGTTAATCTTTTTGCAATTCCTTTGACGCGTTGAGCCCGTCCGGCCGCTGGTCGGCCTCGCCGGTCCGGCGCGAGCGCAACTGCGCCTTGCGTTTCTGCAGGTTGGCGCGCAATTGCTCCGCCAGGCGGCCCTTGCGGTCGGTGCCGCCCTTTTTTGCTGGATTTGTCTTGTCGTTCATCATTCCGTCCCGGCCGACGATCAGCCGGCGCACTATTCAGGCATAGTCAACATTGTGGCGCGGCCATGTCGGCAAAACCAGTTGGCCCGTGCTTTCCCACAGGCGCTGATTTAGGCTGTGTTCCTGGCTTGCGCTTGGCGGTTCGATATGGCAGAAGCCCCGCCATCGGCTGCGGTAGCTCAGTGGTAGAGCACTCCCTTGGTAAGGGAGAGGTCGAGAGTTCAATCCTCTCTCGCAGCACCATTTTTCAAACATGGGTATTATCTGGGCAGACCTTGCTCCCTTCATGCGAGAGCAGTGTCGGAAACATCGCATGGGCTGAGGAACCGCGTCCTCGAATGCCGATCACCGGCGCTCTAGACCCAGAGCTCAAAATAAATGGTGCTTGCCAGCAGCGTGCCCATCACCAGCAGGAAGACCACGTAGCCGCTGCCAAAGAGTTGCGTTCCATCGTCGTCTGACTTGTCGGGCCTCATCGTCCAGCGTCCCTCGATCTCGTTTGATGTTAACGGTAACAGAAACCGATCGGGCATTCCACGCCGACTTTCGCCGACGAATGGGCATCCCAGCCAGCGCTCCGATAACCACAGTGCGACAGCTGGTCCGGCCTCGCATCGCGCTGAAAGCAAGCTGCCGGGGGCCTTCAATCGAACGCATGCCGCGTATCGACACGATTCGTTAACCAAGATGATGTTCATCGACATGACATAATTATGGGATGGATGCCCGTCTGGCTCCGGGGCAGGTCCATGCCTGGTCGAGGCAAGGGCGGCGAGAAAAGAGACTCCCGGCACGGCGGAGACGTCAAATCGCCCCGAACAAAAACGATGTGCGAGGCATGAAGGTGATTGAAAGCGAACAAAACGCCCCGGGCGCTTCCCATCGTTGGGCCTTGTTGCCGGCCGTCATGGCCGCGTTCCTTTGCATGTGCGTCACAAGTGCGTTCGCGGAGACGCGCAGTCTGAAGATTCAGCACCTCCATACCGGCGAAAAGGCCGAGATCGTCTTCAAGCGTAATGGCCGTTACGATCAGGCTGGACTGAAGAAGATCAGTTTCATGCTGCGCGACTGGCGCCGCAACGAGCCCACCAGGATGGACCCGCGCCTGCTCGATCTTGTCTGGCAGGCCTATCGCGCCAGCGGCTCGACGGGCTATATTCACGTGGTCAGCGGCTACCGTTCCCCGGCGACGAATGCCATGCTGCGCAGCCGCTCCAAGGGCGTGGCCCGCGAAAGCCAGCACATGGTTGGCCGTGCGATGGATTTCTTCCTGCCGGATGTGCCGCTCAAGAAGCTGCGCGACATCGGCCTGAAGATGCAGGGCGGCGGTGTCGGCTACTACCCCACCTCCGGCTCGCCCTTCATCCACATGGACGTCGGCAATGTGCGGCACTGGCCAGGCATCAGCCGCCAGGAACTCGCCAGGGTCTTCCCCGACGGCAAGACGCTGCATGTGCCAAGCGACGGCCGGCCGTTGCCGGGCTACGATCAGGCGCTGGCCGCCTATAAATCCCGCAAGGATGCCGGTACGCCCAATATCGAACTGGCAAGCGCCGATGACGGCCAGCGCAGACCGCGTGGCCTGCTGGCGACGCTGCTGGGCGGGCGCGGCGGAAGCGAGTCGGACAATAACGCGGAAGCCGCGGAAGCTGTGCCGGCGCCGCGCAAACCAGCCAAGTCCGTTGAGCCCAAGCAGGCGGGACAAGCCATTGCCGTCGTGGCGCCGCAAGATGCCCGGCGGGCGGATGTCCAGGTCGCCGCCAGCAATCCGGTCAGGGAGACGCTGGCCGCCCAGGAGAAGGAGGCGCCCGCGGCGATCGTCACGGCGATGGCGCCGCAATCCGTGCCGCTGCCGGCCTTCGCACCGCGCGCGGACGTCACGGCGAGTATCCGGACGCCTTCAACCGTGCCGTTCGCGATAGCCAGCGCCCCGCGAAGCGAATTGGCAACTGCGCGGCCAACGGCAACCGATACCAACTCTCTCCCGGCCAAGGCGGATACGACCCTTGCGAATGTTTCTCCTGACATCGTGGCGCTGAATATCCCTGTTCCGGCATGGCGGCCGGCAAGTCAGCCAGGCCCGGCGCGTCAGTCCGAGGTGGCCAAGCCTGGTGACGCCGTGGGTGCCCTCCTGGCCATGCACCACGCCGATGATGGCTTGAACCCGCTGGCCGGCCAACCGGTCGCGCCAGCCCCCACAAGGGAGCTGGAAGCTCGCGTCAGGACCAGCCCGAAGGCCGGCCGTGTGCAGCCGCGCGCTGATCGACCCGAAATGCCGGCGGTCGTGGTGCCCGCGCGCCTGGCCGTCGCCACCCAGCAACCCGAGAGTGGGCGCGTGGTCACCCGGGGAAGCGGGGCTGCGACAGAGCCGGTAATCGCCGCCAACTTCATCCTGACCGCGCCGGAGCAGGTCTATCTTGAGGGATTTCGGCCGCGAAATGAGCTGTCCGACCATCGCCGCTTTACGGGCTCCGCGGTGAAGTTCCTGCCGATTGCGAGCTTCAAATAGCTGATCCGAGGCCACGCAACCATTCCTGCGGACGGTTTTGTAAGATAATTGCCAAATTTGACAATCCTAGGCAAAATTGTAAGGTAATCTTCTTTCCGTCAGCGATAGGCGATGACCATGTCGATCCGCGAAGAACTGGCCAATACGACCTTGGCGTTCACTTCGGCGGAAGCCAAGATCGTTCAGGCCCTGCTTGCCGACTATCCCATGTCTGGGCTGGGAACGGCGACCCGCCTCGCGCGGCGCGCCGGCGTCAGCGACCCGACAGTCATGCGCCTCATGATCAAGCTTGGCTATGCCGGCTTTGCCGATTTCCAGACAAAGCTGCTCACGGAAGTCGAATCCAGACTGCATTCGCCTCTCCTGATGATGGAGGCCAAGCGTCCGGGCGGCTCCAGCGAGGGCACGGCGCTCGCTTATTTTCACTCGGTTTCCGACAGCCTGGAGCGTACCCGCACGGCCGTGCCCCTGCAGGCCTACACGCGCGCGGTCAACATGCTGCTCGGGGCCAAGGGCCAGGTCGTGCTTCTGGGCGGTCGCTTCAGCCGGCATATCGCATCCATGCTTGCGGGCTACCTGTTGCAGTTCCGCTCCGGCGTGCGCGACATCGGCTCGCTGAGCCCCGCTGATTTCGACCTCTTGATCGACCTTGGCAAACGCGACCTTCTCGTCGTCTTCGACTATCGGCGCTACCAGGCCGATGTGGTGCGCTTCGCGCAACAGGCGCACGAACGTGGCGTCTCCATATTGCTGTTCACCGATATGTGGCTGTCGCCGATCGCCGAGTTCGCCGACCTGACCCTGGTCGCGGCGATCGACGCCAATTCGCCGTTCGACACGCTGGCAACCGCCGTCGCCCAGATGGAAACGGTGTTCGCCCATGCGCTGGAAGATCATGGCGCCGGGGTGCGAAGGCGGATCGAGGACATCGAGAAGATCCGCAGGGCCAACGCGGTCACGCTCGATGCCGCCGAATCGTCGCCAGCCGATGACGGCCGGCCGCCCAAGCCGGCACGCAAATCGAGGGCGGGAAAGAAATGACGCCCGTGAGCTTCCAATTCGTCGCGGTCATCGCATAGCAGGGGAAAGAGAATGTCGGATACTCAAGCCATTATCGCCGCGGTTCAGGCACAAATCGATGTTGATCGCGACTGGTTGATCGGCCTGGCCCGCGACATGGTCCGCATCCCTTCAGTCAATCCCAAGTTCGAGTCCAACCCGGCCATCAACCGCGAAGCGGATGTCCAGGCGCTGCTTGAGCCTATCCTCAAGCAGGATGGTTTTCGCACCGAACAGTGGGATGCCTTGCCCGGTCGACCCAACCTGGTCGGCGAGTGGGCGGGCGACGAGGATCGCAGCCTGATCCTGTGTGGCCATATCGATGTCGTGCCCGTCGGCGAGATGAAGGACTGGTCGGTCGATCCGTTCGGCGGCGAGATCAGGGATGGCCGTCTCTATGGCCGGGGCGCCGTCGACATGAAGGGCGGCGTCGCCGCCTGCATCGCGGCCGCGCATGCGATCAAAAAGGCTGGCATCGACCTGCAAGGCCGTCTGGCCATTCATTCCGTCGTCGACGAGGAGGCCGGAGGTTTCGGCGCGATGGACGCCGTGAAGAAAGGCAAGCTCGCCAAGGCGGTGCTTGTCGCCGAGCCGACCTGGGGCGATGTCCTGCCGGTGGAAGGCGGTCTCGAATGGGCGCGGGTGACGATCCGTGGCCGTAACGCGCATTCGGCGCTGCGCTACAACGAAATCTACCCACAGCGCCACGACAAGGACCGGCTGAAGCCTGGTGTCAACGCAATCGAGATCGCCGCCCGCTTCATCGCCGCCGTCCGTCAGTACGAACTGGACCGGACGCGGGCGAAATCCCACCCGCTGCTGCCGCTCGGCATGAACACGATCAACATCGGCGTCATGCATGGCGGCACCGGGCTTGGCGAACAGGGTCTGCCAACCGTGATGACCAATCCGGCAATCATCCCCGATGTCGCCGTCCTCGATCTCGACATGAAATTCCTGCCGGATGAGACATCCGCCGACTACCGCCGCGATTTTGAAGCGTTCGTCCATCATTTCGCGCAGACCGACGCCTGGCTGCGCGACAATCCGCCCACCATCCAGTGGGAGCTTGGCGGACTGCATTTCCCGCCAATGAACACACCAGTGGATCATCCGCTGGTGACATCTCTGATGAAGCGCAAGGCGATGATCGGCAAGGCGCCGGAGGCGCGGGGTTTCGTCGCCGTATGCGACGCGGCGCATTATGCCGGCGCCGGTGTCGACGGCGTCATCTTCGGCCCGTCGGGCGACGGGTTCCATGGCGCCAACGAATATGTCGAAGTCGAGTCGGTGGTCGAGACCGCCAAGGTGATCGCGGCTTCGGTCATCGACTGGTGCGGCATCCGCTGAGGCGCAGCCGCATTTCGAACCGCTCAGGCCGGGCGCTTGAGGCGCCCGGCGGCACCATTCCAAGCAGCCTTGATCATGCCGGCAAGTCCGCTCGGATAGGCCAGCATGACGCCGATGATAAGCACCGCCGTGATCATCGGGCGCCATGCCCCGAAGTCGGCCATCCATTCGGCGAAGATCGTCAGCACGAAGGATGCGATGATGGCGCCATAGATGGTGCTTGTGCCGCCCAGCAGCACCATCGACAGGATGATCGTCGCCAGGCTCATGCCGAAGACATCGATAGAGGCATTGCGCTGGTAGGCGGCATAGAAGGCGCCGGCCATGCCGGTGAAGAAGGCGCTCGCGGCAAGCGTGAGCATGCGTTGGCGCACGATCGAAACGCCGCGGCTGATGGCGTATTCTTCATTGTCGCGCAAGGCAACGACGCTGGCCCCTGTACGTGAGCGTACGAAGACGCGCAGGAAGAGCGTGCTGGCCACCAGCATGGCCAGGGCAATGTAGAAATAGGCGAATTTGCCGTCACGGACCATGTTGTGGTCGAACCAGTAGAGCCCAGGAATTCGCACCAGTCCTTGCGTGCCGCCTGTGATGTCGGACTGGCTTAGGATCACCTGCATCACCAGCTGCGCGAAGCCGAAGGTGACCAGGATGATGTAGATGCCCTTCAGCCGCAGGATCGGCACGGTCACCAGGATCGCCGCCATCGTGGCGATCACACCGCTGGCCAGCAGAGCGATCCAAGGGTCGAGCCCGGCCAGCTTTGTCAACAGGCTGTAGGCGTAGACGCCGATGCCGAACAGCGCGAGGTGGCCGAAATTGAAGACACCGCCATAGCCGAGGCTGAGGTCCCAGTTCGAGGCGACGATGGCATAGATGAAGGCCGTGATCAGGATGTGGCGGGCATAGGTATCACCGAAGATCAGCGGCAGCAGCGCCAGCAACGCGAAGCCGAGGACGAAGCCGACGGCCTCGTGCTTCCACGGCGTGCGGCCAGGCGCGACCGGGGTTGCCGTCGTCGTGCGGATGGGGGCGATCGGCGAGGTCGTGTCGGTCATGCGAGGCCTCGGGAACGGCTGGCGAAGATGCCTTCGGGGCGCACCATCAACGTCAGGATCAACACGCCGAACAGCAGTGCCGGCGTCCAGTACAGGCCGAAATAATAGCTGCAGGCGGCTTCGAAGAAGCCGATGAGATAGGCAGCGAAGATTGGCCCGGATATGCTCGATATGCCGCCGAAGACGACGACGATCAGCGCCTTGAGCAATGGATCCGCGCCCATCACCGGCGACATGAAGCGATAGCCGCCCATGAAGATGCCGGCGAGGCCGGCGAGCGAAGCCGCGATGGCGAAGGCGAGCCCGTAGAGCGCGGTGACGTTCAGGCCGACAAGGTGGCTCGCATCCTCGTTCTGCGCCACGGCGCGCAGCGCCAGCCCCAGCCGCGTGCGGTTGAGGAACATCCACAGCGCGGCAAGGATCAGCGGCGTGACGACGATGATGGCGATCTGATGCAGGGAGACGCCGACGCCGCCGATCGTGGTGTTGCCGTCGATCAGCGCCGGGATCTGCTTCGAGCGTGGGCCCCAGATCGTCAGGGCGCCGTTCTCGATCAAGGAGCCGGCCGCCAGCGTTGTGATGACGACGACCAGCACGATGTTGGGTCGGCCGATCAGCGGGCGCACGACGCTTGCCTGCAATATCCATCCGACGCCGGCCATGACGACGACGGCGATCGGGAAGGCGACCGCTGCCGGGAGCCCGAACTCGACCAGTTGCCAGGCGATATAGGCGCCCAGCATCATGAACACGCCGTGGCTGAAGTTGAACACGCCGATCGTTGTCCAGACCAAAGCGAGCCCGACCGCCATCATGGCATAGAGCGAGCCCTGGAACAGGCCGCCGAACAGGATTTCCGCCAATGCGCTCATCCCAGGATTCCTTGAGCATTTCGCGACCGGACGAAATCGCCTTGCATCGCGGCAACGCGGCTAAAACAGACAGAACGGAATGCCAGGTTCATTCAGATGCGTCCCGCTCTAATGGCCAAAATACATCGACATGATCTCGCCGTGGTCGAGGCTTTCGCCGGGCTTGATCTCGGTCGCCACCGCGCCATGATTGACGAGGTAAAGTTGTTGCGTCAGTTCCAGCAGGAACTCGATGTCCTGCTCGACGACGATGAGCGGCACGCCGCCGCGCGAAATGTCCAGAACGGACGCACACAGTTCGTCCTTTATCTTGGGCGCCAGCCCAAGCGTCGGCTCGTCGAGGATCAGCAGCCGCGGATGGCTCATCAGCGCCGTGCCGATCGATACCATCTGGCGCTCGCCGCCCGACAGCGTGCGCACGCGCTGGCGCCAGCGCTGCGCCAGCTTGGGAAACAGCTTGATCACCTTTTCCCTGTTCTCCGCCTCATGCGGACGGGCTCGCGCCGAATAGGCGCCGAGCGCCATGCAGTCGGCGATGGACAGGTCGGGAAACAGCCGGTTGCCCTGTGGCACATGGATCAGGCCGGTGCCGACGATGGCCCGTGCGCTGTGGCCGGCAATATCCTGTCCGTCGAACAGGATGCGGCCGCTCCTGGGCTGGAGCAACCCGGAGATCGCCCGCAGGAGCGTCGTCTTGCCGTGTCCGTTGGGGCCAAACAGGCCGACATTGCCGAAGCGGCCGGCTTCCAGCGAAATATCGTGCAGTACGGTCACGCGGCCATAGCCGGCGGTGACGCCTTGCACAGTGAGGACGGGGGTCACGCGGCCGCCCTCCTTGTTCCCAGATAGGCCTCGATGACGCGTGGGTCGGCGATCACGCCGGCGGGGTCGCCCGCGGCGAGAACACGGCCATTGTTGAGCACCAAGAGATGCTGCGAAAGACTCATCAGGAATGTCAGCACGTGCTCGATCAGCACGATGGTGATGCCGCGTTCGGCGGTGCGGCGGATCAGGCCGATCGATGTCTCAATCTCCGGCTTGGTCAGGCTCGATGCCGGCTCGTCAAGCAACAGCATGCGCGGCCGCATGGCGATCGCGGTCGCCAGCATCAGGCACTTTCGCTCGAACACGGATAGCTCGCCGGCAAGACGTCCGAACGACGTGGACCCCAACCCGACAAACTCCAGCGCCTCGGCTGCCGCATCGCGGGCCGCCGCGGCCGATCTTTCCTGCTTGCCGTAGCTCGCTCCGATCAGTGCGTTCTCGAACACCGTCAGTCCGTCGAAGCTGGTCTCGCGCTGGAAGGTGCGGGCAAGGCCAAGACGGGCGATGGCATGTCCTGGCTTGCCGTTGATCGCCGTTCCGTCGAACCGAACCTGTCCCCGGTCCGGGCCGAACGGAATGCCGGTGATGATGTTGAACAGCGTGCTCTTGCCACTGCCGTTCGGGCCGGCGATGCCAAAAATCTCGCCGGCCTCGACCTTGAACGACACGTCGTCGACGGCCTTCAGCGAGCCGAAGCTCTTGGAGACGTCGTCAAGCTCGAGAAGCGCCATTCGTTATTTCATCCAGGGCTGGAGCTTGAAGGCGCCGGTTGCGTATTTCTCCGGGGAAATCAAGGTGCGCTGGCCATCCCAGATCTGGAAGAAAGTGATGGGGATGTAATCGTCGCCCTGCGTGGCAAGGTGGGTGGCGGGATCGAACTTCAGCCGCCCCTCGGCCACCTGCTTGTCGGTTTCCGAAAGCGCCTTCATGATCGCCGCATGGTCGGACGCGCCGCCGGCCTTCTTGACCGCGTCGAAATAGACATTGGTCATTTCGTAGAGGCCGACGCCATAGGTGCCGCTCTCGACGCCATACTTGGCCTTGAACTTGGCCGCCACCTCATCGGCGCGTGGGTTCTTCGGCGTGGTCAGCGCGCCGCCCAGCAGATTGTAGATGACGCCGTCCGACTTCTTGCCCGTGAGCTCGACGAATTCCGGGACGCTCGGCGCATATTGCAGGAAGACGAGGCTCTTGGTCGGCTGCTCCAGGAACTGGTTCAGGAATGATGCGGAATTGCCGGGCAGATAGTCGGTGTTGATGACCACATCCGGCACGTTCTCGCGCACCTTGGCAAGGATCGAGCGCCAGTCAGTGACTTCGCCGAACGGGACGATCTCGTCGACGGTGATGGTCCAACCCTTCTCCTTGAAGGTCTTCTTCATGCCTTCCGAGATGGTCTTGGAGTAGGCATTGTCGGAAGAGATGATGGCGACCTTCTTGGTCGGCAAGGTGATCTTGCCGTCGGCCGCGAGCTTCTCGACGAACAGGGTCACGTCGGTGTTGTAGGCGTCGAAGGAAGGCGTCAGCGACCAGCAGCACATGTATTTGTCGGGGCTCGGCGCGATGATGTCCTTGGTCTGCTGCGACGTGGCCGCGAGCATATAGGGCATCTCAGCCTCAGCCATGTTGTCGATCTCGAAATTCGTCAGGCTGGCGTATCCGGTCAGCATGAATTGCACTCCGGGGTCGCCAAGCAGGCGCTCGACCGCGCTGGTGACGTTGCCGGCGGACTGATCCTTGACGTCGCCGACAACCAGTTCGAACGTGTTCCCGGCAACGCCGCCGGCTGCGTTCGCCTCGTCGATGGCCATCTGTACGCCGCGCTGGAATTCCTGGCCGTCCGCCGCGGCCGGGCCGGTGATCGGCGCGAGCAGGCCGATCTTGACGACGTCGGCGAAGGCGCTGGTGGTGGCCAACGCGCCGATCATTGCCGTGCTCATCAGTATATTGCGAAGTCTGGTCGCTGCGATTGTCGATTTCATCGTCTTGTTCCCTCTTTTCCTCCCACTCATCGGGAGTTGGATAATTGACAATCTACGCACAAATGTTCTTATTTGAAAAGGATTTTTCAACGCACGCCGGGCAAGAAGATATTCCTTGGGTGGACAGGTCGCATTGACGGTTTGGTGTGCAACTGCTTGAAAACAAGGCAACTCAAGGCGGAGCGGAACATGGCGATCTCACAGAAAACTCTTGAAACCAGCCACGGCAAGATCGCCGTTCGCGAGACCGGCGGAAGCGGAACCGCCGTCATGTTGATCCATGGCAATTCATCCTCGAGCGCGGTTTTCCGTAATCAGCTGGAGAGCCCTCTGGGCGAGCGCTACCATATGATCGCGCCCGATCTGCCCGGTCATGGCGCGTCCGGCGACGCACTCGATCCTGAGCGCTCCTACAGCATGGAAGGTTATGCCGATGCCATGACCGAAGTGCTCGGCCTGCTCGGCATCGACAAGGCCATTGTCTTCGGCTGGTCGCTCGGCGGCCATATCGGGCTTGAGATGATCGACCGCTTTCCCGGATTGATCGGCCTGATGATCACCGGCACCCCGCCCGTGGCGCCCGAGGAGGTCGGCAACGGCTTCAAGCCGAGCCCGCATATGCACCTTGCCGGGCAGGAGATATTCAACGACGCCGATGTCGAGGCCTATGCGCGCAGCACTTGTGGCGAGCCGTTCGAGCCGTTTCTCCTCGACACCGTGGCGCGAACCGACGGTCGTGCACGCCGCCTGATGTTCGAGAAATTCGCTGCCGGTACCGGCCGGAACCAGCGCGCGATCGTCGCCGGCAAGACGCCGACGATCGCGGTTTTGAACGGTATCGAGGAGCCCTTCGTCAATACGGATTTCGTCGCCGGTGTAGCCTTTTCCAACCTCTGGGAAGGCAAGACTCACCTGCTCGACAGGTCCGGCCACGCTCCATTCTGGGACTCTCCCGACCGCTTCGATCCGATCTTTGCTCGATTCCTGGCAAGCGTCGACAAGGCGTAATATATCGTGGCGCGAAACGCCACGTCTGGTGACTCGCTCGCGATCCAAGTCTGCGATAGAGCCTGACTCAGTTGGGTTTTCCCTCGGAGCTGGATGACAGTGATCACACGCCGAAGGCTTTTGAAAACGGCAGCGATCGCCGGCTTGGGCGGGGCAGGGCTTTCGGCCATGGCCAGGTTTGGTGGCTGGGCTGCCGCCAGGCCTGAACCGGTCATGCTGCAAACCGCCAAAATCCCGGCCACGTTGATGGATGGTGGCCAGACCAGGGATGTCCTGACTTATGGACATGCCGGAATGCCGCCGGTGCTGAGGATGAAAAAGGGCGAGCCTTTCGCCGCGCGCCTCGTCAACGCCATCGACGATCCGACGACGATCCACTGGCACGGCATCCGGCTTCCCAACAAGATGGACGGCGTGCCGTTCCTGGTTCAGCCCTATGTCTACACCGGCGATCATTTCGACTACGCGTTCACGCCGCCCGACGCCGGCACCTTCTGGTACCATCCGCATTGCAACACGCTGACCCAGATGGGTCACGGCCTGACCGGCGTGATCGTGGTGGAGAATCCCGGCGATCCAGAATTCGACGCCGAGGTGGTCCTCAATCTGCGCGACTGGCGTCTTGGCGATGACGCCCAGTTCATCGACCAGTTTCGACCGCGCGATGCCGCGAAAACCGGCACCTATGGCACGGTGCGCACGGCAAACTGGCTGGGTCAGCCGCAATATGACGCTCCGGCCGGAGGGCTGGTGCGGTTGCGGGTCGTCATCACCGACGTCACGCGCATCTACGCCTTTCGCGTCGACGGCGCCGAGGCGGTCGTCATCGCGCTGGACGGCAATCCGGTGCCCCAGCGTTTTGCGCCCGATGCCTTACTGCTTGGACCGGGACAGCGCATGGAACTCGCCATCCGCATGCCCGACGACGAGGGCGCGATCGTGAGCCTTCGGGACGTCCGGGGCACCAAGCCCAAGGTCCTGGCAACGCTGCGCGCGACGGGCAGCTCTCTCAGGCGCAACATTCGCGATGTTGCTCCGCTGGCGGCCAATCCGATCGCGGAGGCGGATCTCTCGGCCGCCGAGCACATTTCGCTGACGCTCAGCGCCACGGCGGAGAACATTCCGGGCGATGGCATCTGCGGTTCGCTCGGCTACACGTTCTGGGCAATCAACAAGGTGCCGTGGCCAGGCGATACGCCGGATCCAACCGCGCCGCTGGCCGAGCTGAAACTGGGCAAAAGCTATGTCATCGACATGGAGAACCTGACACCGCAGTCCCATCCGATCCACTTGCACGGCATGAGCTTCAAGGTGCTGTCGTCCTCGACGCGCCAGGTTCAGCCGCTGATTTCCGATACCTACCTCGTCCAGCCCAATGAAAAGGTCAGCCTGGCCTTCGTCGCCGACAATCCCGGCGACTGGCTGCTGCACTGCCACATCATCGAGCATCAGAAATCCGGAATGACGAGCTACGTCAGGGTGGTTTGATGTCACGGATGCGGGGCCGTGTCGGACCCGCATCCGCCCAACCGCTACTTGCGCAGTTGCGCCTCGATCTCGTCGAGAACCTTGTCCTTGCCGATGCCGGTGAGGAAGGCGAGGCCCTTGATCACCGGCTTCGTCACCGAGGCGGAGATCGGGGTGGTGGCGACGATGAAGTCGACATTGTCAGCCAGCCCCGGCACTTCGGTGGCCTTTGCCTGTTGGGCATTGAAGGTTAGCCCGCGCTTCTTCATTTCCTCGGTGACGGCGACGTTGACGGCCGTCGAAGTGGCGATGCCCGTGCCGCAGGCAAAGAGAATCGTTTTCTGTCTGGACATATCTGCTTTTCCTTGTTTCAGCCGAGTACGGCACGCACGTCGTCGAGCGTCCTGGCCGACCTCAGGCCATCGAGCGCGGCAGGGTTCTGGATCGTGGCCATGACGGTCTGCAGTGCTTCAATCTGCTTGTCCTTGTCGTTGATGGCAAGGAGGAAGACGAAGCCCACCGGCAGCGTCTCGTCGGGGTCTTCCATGTTGGCGAAGGTGACGGGTGTCTTCAATGTGCCCATGGCGATGCCTGGCTTCAAGACATGTTCCGGATCGGTGTGCGGCACCGCGACATTGTCGGGACGTTCGAGCGGCAGGCCGGTCGGGATCGTCATCTCGCGGCGAACCACCGCGTCGGCGTAGGAGCTCTTGACGTAGCCCAGCATCTCCAGCCTGCCGGCCAGGATGCGGATGATCTCTTCATTGGTGGATGCATCGGATCCGAGCACAATCGCTTCGGGGTCAAGGAGATGCATGAGTCCATCTGACATGTTTTGCTCCGTCCATAAAATCGTGCGCCCGGGAAGGGCGCACGATCGTTTCAAATTGAAGGCGTGATGAAGATCAAGCCGTGCCTTCCGCGGGTTCGTCCTCGGCGCCGGCGGCGCGTTCCCAGCCGAGGGTATTGCGGCGGTAGAGGACAAACAGCGCGGCGATGACCACGGCGATGACGAGGATGCCGATGAGCCCAAGTCCCTGGATCGCCTCTATGATCACATAGGGAACCCACAGGAAGCCGTCGACCACGGAGGTGATCTGCAGGGCATCCGCTGGCAGCTTGAAGCCCGATGCGACGGCGGCGCTGGTGAACAGCGGGGCGAGCGCGTTGGCGACGTAGAAGCCGATCGCCAGCGTCACCGTGCCGATCACCACCATGCGGAACACGTTGCCTTTGACCAACGGCGCGGTCATGGCCACTATGAAGGGGATGACCGCCAGGTCGGCGAACAGGATGACGCGGTTACCCGGCAGGATGACGGACAGGACGATGGCGATCGGCACCAGGATCAGTGACGACGAGATCGCCGCGGGATGCCCGATCAGGATCGCGGAATCCAGGCCAACGAGCAACTCGCGGTCGCCGGTGCGCTTGCGCACGAACTCCTGGGCCGCATCCGAAACCGGAAGCAGGCCTTCCATCAGGATCTTCACCATGCGCGGCAAGAGCAGCATCACCGCGGCCAGCGTCATGCCGGTACCCAGAACCTTGGCCAGCACCACGCTGAGATCGCCCGCATTGTAGAAGGCGATCGCACCCAGCACGAGGCCGATGATGAGACCCAGCACCACCGGTTCGCCGAACACGCCGAACCGACGCTCGATGGTCTCGGTGTTGATGTTGATGCGGTTGATTCCGGGGATACGGTCCATGATCCAGTTGAGCACGATGGCGATCGGCAGGATCTGCGCCGAGGCGAGATGCGGCACGGAGATGCCGGGCACGCCGTAGAACTGCTGCACCGCGCGTGCCGACCAGTCGGCGAAGAGCAGCGACAGCGCGGCGACAAGCGCGGCGACGGCGATGCCGTAGGCCAGATTGTCCGTGGCCGCGACGACAAGCGAGCCGACGAACGCGAAGTGCCAGAAATTCCAGACGTCGACATTGAGCGTGCGGGTCATGCGCGTCAGCAGGAGCACGATGTTGACAAGGATACCGACCGGGATCACCCACAGGCCGACCGATGAGCCGAAGGCGATTGCCGCGGCCGAAGGCCAGCCGACATCGATGATGTCACGGTGGATGCCGGTGTTGGTGACGATGGCCTTGGCGACGTCGCCGATCGACGTGAACATGAGGCCAAGCACGAGATTGATGCCGATGAAGGCGACGCCGATGGTGACGGCGGCGCGAAACGCCTTGCTGACCTTGGCGCCGAGAACCACGGCGATGATGAAAATGACGATCGGCAGCAGGATCGTCGGTCCAAGCGTGTCGATGGCTCCCTTGAAGCCCGCGAGAATAGTATCCATTCTTTCTCCCCCTGGAGCATCGAGTTATCGGCTCGACGCCTTGCAACGATGCTCCACTGATTTGAACCAAAGCCCCTGTTGCCGTCCCGGTACAGAGGCACTCCCCAACCCAACGCAATGCGCTATGCTCACCGGTTGAAGATGTTTCGGTGAACATTTGCCTTTGTTGGCGAACGAAAGTTTTATTATTGCTGTTCGCTACAATGTCAATTGGCAACCCTTTGGGCCAATCGACCCTCGGCAGCCGGATGTCACCGGGCAATGAAACGCGCTTTATCGGCATGATTCCGTTCGAAATTGCCGCTGGCCTGCGGTTTCGTTGGCAAAACGGGTCCGATCCCTGCTAATCCGGCGCGGATCAAGAAATGGACGCTCGCGCATGACCAACGTCTCCCTGACCGGGCTTGCCCGCGATCTCGCCAGGCGGGCCGCCGAGGGCCGCCCGGTGCGCATCGGCGTCATCGGCTCGGGCGAGATGGGCACCGATCTGGTGACGCAGGGCATGCTGATGCCGGGCATCTCTGTCTGTGCCGTCTCGACCCGCCGTCCGCATACCGCGCGCGATGCGATCCGCATCGCCTATGGCGACGAGGCGATGGCGGTCGAGGCGGACACCGCATCGAAAGTCACAAGCGCCATCGAGAGTGGCAGGATCGCCATCACCTCCAACGAAATGCTGGTGACCAATCCGTTGATCGATGTCGTCATCGACGCCACGGGAAAACCCGGTGTTGCCGCCGACTTCTGCCTGTCGGCGATGGAGCACGGCAAGCATCTGGTGATGATGAATGTCGAGGCCGACGTCACCATCGGCTGTTATCTCAAGCAGCAGGCCGATCGGCTCGGCGTGGTCTATTCGGTCGGCGCCGGCGACGAGCCGTCAAGCTGCATGGAACTGATCGAATTCGCCTCGGCGCTTGGCCTGACCATCGTCTCGGCCGGCAAGGGCAAGAACAACCCGCTCAACCACGATGCCGTGCCCGACGATTATCGCGAGGAAGCGATACGCCGCAACATGAACCCGCGCATGCTCGTCGAATTCGTCGACGGCTCGAAGACCATGGTCGAGATGTGCGCCATCGCCAACGCCACCGGCTTGGTGCCGGATGTACCCGGCATGCATGGACCCAAGGCCGATCGCGATGATCTGGCCAAGGTGCTCATCCCACGCGAGGATGGCGGGCTTCTGTTGAAGAAGGGCGTCGTCGACTACACCGTCGGCAAGGGCGTGGCGCCCGGCGTCTTCGTCATCGTCGAGGCCACGCATCCGCGCATCATCGAGCGCTTGGACGATCTGCATATCGGCCACGGCCCCTATTACAGTCTCTTCCGGCCCTATCACCTGACATCCCTGGAGGTGCCGCTGACGGCGGCGCGCATCATGCTGTTCGGCAAGCCGGACATGGTGCCTCTGCCAAGGCCGGTGGCCGAGGTCTGCGCGGTGGCCAAGCGGGACCTTGCCGCCGGCGAGACCTTCGATGCGGTCGGCGAGACCTGCTATCGCTCGTGGACCATGACCGTGGGCGAGGCCCGCGCGCAACATGCCATGCCGGTCGGCCTGCTGGAGGGCGGCAAGGTGCTGAAGCCGGTCAGGAAGGGCGAATTGCTGACCACGGACAATGCCGCGCCTGACCAGACGACGAGACTGTTCGCCCTACGCCGACTTCAAGACGAGATGCTGTACGGGGCAAGCTGAGGTCTGGAGCCGAATAGACCTATTTCCCCAGTTCGACCGATCGCAGCCGCGCCGCTTCCACCGCCTCGGTAAGAAGGTTAGTCAGCCGGTCCTCGCCCATCAGAACGCCGAGTGCCGCCGCCGTCGTTCCATTGGGGCTGGTCACCTGTTGGCGCAGCACGCCCGGTTCCTCATGGCTTTCTGCGGCCAGCGAGGCGGCGCCATAGACCGTCTGCATGGCCAGCAGCTTGGCGGTCTTGCTGGGCAGCCCTGCCTTTTCCGCCGCCACCGTCAGCGCTTCAATGAAGTGAAAGATGTAGGCGGGGCCGGATCCCGACACGGCGGTCACCGCATCCATCAGGCCCTCGTCATCAATATCGGTAACTTCTCCGCTTGCCGACAGCAGGTCGGCAACGGAACGCTTCGTCTCATCCGAGACCAACTGGTTGGAAAACACCACCATCATGCCCTTGCCGATTGCCGCCGGTGTGTTGGGCATGCAGCGCATGATCGGCGCGCGATCGCCCAGGACCGTCTCGAACGTGGCGACCGGAGTGCCGGCGGCAATGCTGACGAAGGTGGTGCGACCGTCGCCGAAACGTTTGTAGGCCGAAGTCACCTCCCGGATCACCTGCGGCTTGACGGCGATGACGACGAGCGCCGGCGCGGCATCGGCCGGGATCGCGCTTGCGTCCGCCGCGCCGCCGCAGCCGAGCGCCTCCGCGCGCTGGCGCAGTTCGGCATTGGGCTCGACCACGAAAACCGCCGATGGCGCCAGCTTGCCCGATTTCAGCCAGCCCGAAAGCATGGCGTAACCCATATTGCCGCAACCGGCGAGAACAAGCTTGATTGCCATGGAACCCTCCGAAAGAAGGTTCTCCCATAGCGCATGGCCCCGAAAATCGAAATCGATTTTCGGGAAGGATTACGCTCAAGGAAACTTAACGCTCGCGGATCCGTGGCGAGGCTCTTCTCAGGATCGATCGCGCGCCGGGATTGGCCGCAGAGACACTTGTCTGAGGCCAAGCACGCCGAGCACGAAGAACAGCCAGACCGGGTCGCCGCGATGGAAAAAGAAGCTTTCGAGGAAAGCATTGAGTGCCGTGAACAGCACCACCATCATGAAGAAGTCGCCGAGATATATGTTTTCCTTGCGCAGGGGAATGCGCATGTAATCGCGCATTGGCGCGATGAGGAATGTGTAGACCGCCACGCAAAGTGCCGGGATGCCCATCAGCACCGCGATGTCGAGATAGCCGTCATGGCCGTGCACGATGGTGCGGATATCCCATGGCCGGTCGAAGGGCTGGTCCTGGTTGAGTAGTAGCGGCGTGCCCCAGAAACTTTCGTAGCCGTAGCCTGTCCATGGCTTCTTCGCCAGCATGCTGCCGGCGAACTCCCACAGCGTTGTGCGCCCGGTATATGTCAAATCGGGGAAATAGACGGTTGCCAGATGCTTCACCGGCGGCAGGAAGACGATGCCGAGCGTGCCGACGGCCGTGGCGATGATGGCCAGCGCAAAAAGGATCGGCGTACCCAGTCGCATGCCCATAAGGCTTGGAAACATGACGATCAGGACAGAAAACGGCACCAGCCCAGCTGTCGTCTTTGAGCCGGTGTGAAACATGAAGATCATCGCCGCACAGAAGATGGCGATGCCGGCTTTGCGGCGCCCGCGCCGGAAGAGGTAGAGGCCGGCGAAGCTGAAGCAGGCCATGATTGGACCGGCAATGTTCTTGTGGGTGAACACGCCGCGCCACAAGCCGGCATGCTCCGGCTCGGTTGAATTCACCGTGTGCAGCGCCTCGTTGGGAAACACGAAAAGTCCGACATAGGAGAGGCCCATGACCATACAGGCGGTAAAGATGATGACGCTTGAAAACGCCTCGGCGTCACGCGGCAGCACCAGGATGGTTGCCATGGTCAGGATGCCGATCAGCGTGAACGACGCCGCGCGCATCGCCGATGCCGGATCGGTGGCCATCACCACCGAAAGCATGAAGAAGCCCAGCATCAGCAGCCAGGACGGGCTGAGCAGCGAGCGCACCACGCGAGGCTCGGCGAATGCCATCAGCGAGAAGATCGAGACGGCGCCGAGCGAACCGAAACCTAGCTGGTTGACGATATCGCCGCCATCGCCCGTCAGCTCCGCGCCGGCAGGCTGGAACGGGCGGAAGGACACGATGATCACGGTGAACAGCAGCGCGGCGATCGCGGTGGCGACGCCATCCCGCGTGAACGCCGCACTGAGTGGCGCGCGCTCAGTTCTTCTCAGGCTGCCGGTACTGCTCATTGGCATATCCGAATTCGGCAAGCACCCGGCCGAGTGCGACATGGACTGGATAGGCTGCCGCGGCCGGTGATCCCGTCCGCGCCAGTCTGATCGCTCCGCGAAATGGCGAAGCGGCAAGCAGCGCCAGGCTTTTCAGGAAAACTTTCACGCCGGCCATCGGGGTGCCGGCGCGTTTCTTCTTCTCAACCAGCGTCGAGATCACGCCGTTGCGCAGGCTGCGGGCGCGGATCCAGTCGGCCTCGACACGTCGGGCCGGAACGGTCTCGAACACCTTCGCTTCCGCGCACCAGCCAAGCACGAAACCTTTCTGTGCCGAACGGCTGAGGAAATCGGAATCGCCGCCGCCCATGAAATTGAATCTGAGATCGAGAAAGGGCGGGCCCATGGCGGCAAGCACATCGCGCCCCACCAGGAGGTTGCCCGACGAATAAAGCGCGGGCACGCGCCCGGTCTTGCGATAGGGTGGCGCGAAAACCGGGTGCTCGGCCCATTTCGCGTGGGCTGGGTCGGCGAAGACCGGCACTTGCGGGCCGCCGACTATGTCGGCGCCAAGCGTTTCGGCGGCCTTGCACATGCGTTCGAGCCATTGCGGCCCGGCGATCTCGTCATCGTCGATGACCAGCAGGTGTCGGAAGTTCGGGAAATGCAGGATCGCGGTCTGCCAGCCGGCATTGTAGGCGCTGCAATTGCCGCGTTGATGCGCGATGATCACCATGCCGGGGATGTCGCCTCGTTCGAACACCGGCAGTGCCGCATTGGCGCCGGCGCGCGCTTCGGCCTCGTTTTCCATGACGATGACGGCGAAGCGCCGTGCGGTTTCCTGCGCCTTCAGCGAAGCCAGCGTTTCCAGCACCTGATCGGGGCGCTTGAAGGTTGGCAGTGTGACGACCACATCAACCACTTCGGTCACAAGCCCGGCGGACCGTCCCGCGATCGATACCGAACTGTCCGATGGCAAAGGGTTCATACGCATCCAGCCGCACGGTGAGTTTGCATCTGGGTTAGCACCACGATGATAAGGTTTCGTTAATCACCTTTCACGGACAAGACTGCAAACCCAAGTCTTTCCGATGGCCATTGTGCTCGTTTAATCAAGGGTTCACCGCGCTTTGCTACCCGCTAAACCACAGGATAGGTGAGATGCATCTGCTGTTCGCCACATCGATCGTGCCCGACGGTGCTCTCGCCTCGGGTTATGAGATTGCCAACGCGGCGATCATCGCTGCCTTGCGGCGTGCCGGCGCGCGCGTCACCGTCATCGGCTTTACCTGGCCGGGAAAACTACCCGTCGATCCCGAAAACACCATCGTGCTCGGCGCCCTCGACGTGCGCACCGAAAACGCGTCGTCGCGGCAGAAGCTTGCCTGGGTTGCCAGGGCGATGCTGTCAGGTCTCACATTCGCATCGGTGAAGTTGCGCGCGGTCTCCGACAGCCAGGTTCTAGCCGCCATCAGGCATGCCGGCCCGTTCGACGGCTATGTGCTGAATTCCGTGCAATTCACCGGCGCATTCGAAAAGCTCTTCGACGATCGGCCGTCGATCTTCGTTGCGCACAATGTCGAACATCGCTCGGCACAGGAGAACGCAGCTGCCGCGGGCAGTCTCTTCCAGCGATTTCTGTTCCGCCGCGAGGCGCGGCTGCTCAAGACAATGGAAGAGCGGCTCTGCCGACGCGCGCGTTTTGTCTTCACGCTGGCCGAGGAAGACCGTGCCGCACTTGGTGTCGCCGACGGCGACCGCTCGGCGGTGCTGCCGCTGGTGACGTTCAAGCAGGCGCCGAAGCAAAGGGAGCCGCGCCAGATCGATTGCGATGCGGCGCTGATCGGCACATGGACCTGGCAGCCGAATCGCATCGGGCTCGACTGGTTCCTGGACAGGGTCGTGCCGCATCTGAGGCAGGATTTCCGCCTCAGGATCGCGGGCAGCGTGCCGTCGGGCGTTGCATCGACGCATCCCGGCGTCAAATTTGTTGGACGCGTGCCGGATGCCGAAGCCTTCGTGCGCAGTGCGGCCGTCATCCCGCTGATCAGCACGGCAGGCAGCGGTGTGCAGCTCAAGACAATCGAGACTTTCGAACTCGGCCTGCCGTCTGTCGCGACAAGCCGCTCGCTGCGTGGCATCGACCACCGCCCTGCCAACTGTGTCGTCACCGACGATCCCATCGCCTTTGCCGGCGCGCTGGAAGTGGCCGCCGGCAATGTCAGGGACGTAGACGGCAGCGCGTTCCATCACCGTCAGGTCAAGGCGCTCGACGCCGCGATCAGGCACGGCCTGGAGAAGCTTGGACCCGTCAAGCAGGAGGCCTATGCATGAACATGCATTCCGCCCGCTCTGTATCCGGCCTCGACAATCTGAAGACGATCCTGGGCATCGCGGTGCTCTCCATCCGCTGGGATGATGCGATTGCGCTGCTTGCGCGCCTTGTTGCCGAGCGGCGCTTCACCAAGATCAGTTTTCTCAACGCGCACAATGCCAATATTGCCTGTACGGACCCGGTCTTTGCCGAGGCGCTCGACGATTTCCTCATCCTGCCGGACGGGGTGGGTGTGGATGTGGCCGCCAAGCTGCTCTACGGGGCGCCGTTTCCCGACAATCTCAACGGCACGGATTTCATCCCCGCGTTCCTGCAGGCGTCGGCCAGGCCGCTCACCGTTGGGCTCCTCGGCGCAACAAGGGTCAATGCCGAGGCGGCCTCGGTAAAGTTGGCCGCGCTCGCGGTGCAGCACACATTCGTTGTCATCCACGACGGCTATTTTTCGGCCGAGCAGGAGCAGGGGATTGTCGATCGGATCGCCAAGTTGCGACCGGACATACTGCTTGTCGCCATGGGGGTTCCCCGGCAGGAATTGTGGATTGCGCGCCACATCGACCAGCGCCACTGCACACTGCCGATCGCCGTCGGCGCACTGCTCGATTTCCTAAGCGGTACGGTGCCGCGCGCGCCCTTGTGGATGCGCAGGCTGCGGGTGGAATGGCTGTTTCGGCTGATCGTCGAACCAGGTCGGCTCTGGCGCCGATACGTGGTCGGCAATCCGTTGTTTCTGTGGCGCGTCGTCCGTCAGAAACTGTCGCGCCGGACCGATCCTGCTGGAGAGGCCCTTTGAACAGCCGCTTCGTTCCAGGTGCCGATGTCGAGCCGGGCATGCTTCCCCAGATGCCCACGGCCGCGATCGTGACGGCCAGCTACGCGCCGGATTTTGAGCGCTGCCGCCTGTTGTGCGAAACGATCGACCGTCATGTTTCAGGTATGGCGCATCACTATATCCTGGTCGAACAGCGCGACGTGACGCTGTTTCGACAATTGCAGGACGGCCGCCGCACGATTGTCGACGAACGGGCCCTGCTGCCGCGCTGGCTGCACGCCTTCGACGATCCGCTCAGCCTGCTTCGCCGGCGCATCTGGTTGAGCCTGAAGACGATGCCACTACGCGGCTGGCATGTGCAGCAGCTGCGCCGTATCGCCATCGCCGCGCATGCCAGGGAAGACGTGCTGATCTTCTGCGATTCCGATGTCGCCTTCCTCAGGTCCTTCGATTGCGGCGCCTTTTGGCGCAACGGCAAGGTGCGCCTTTTTCGCCGGGATGGCGTGCTGGAGAACAGCGGCCACGAGGAACAGCGCATCTGGTCGCGCAACGCTGGTGCGGTTCTTGGCATCGATGAAGCCGTGGTTTCGACCCATGACTATATTTCGACGCTGATCGCGTGGCATCGCGAAACCGTGACGGCGATGTGTGCCGAGATCGAGAAAGTCCACGGCCGCGGCTGGGTTCAGGTCATCGGTTCGGAGCGCAAATTCTCCGAATGCATGATATACGGCCGCTATGTCGATGACGTGCTGGGCGGCGCCGGCCATTTCCATGGCTCGGAAGAGCTCTGCCGTGTCCATTGGACCGGCGAGGCATTGTCGGACGACGAATTTCGTCGCTTCGTCGCGGCCATGGCGCCGGAACAGGTGGCCATCGGCATGCAGTCCTTCATCGGCACGGATATTGGCCGCATCCGCCGGCTGATCGGGCTTGGCGGCTGACCTCGAATATCGGCGTTTCGGAAACAGCAAGCCGGCGTAGCCGCTAGACCGGCTTGGCCGGCTTGCGCATCGCCGAATAGGTGAGCAGGGCCGACGCGAGATACATCAACAGGAAAACCACGTTGAGCGAAAGCACGAGGCTGGGCGTGTCGGAGATGGTTGTCAGCACATAGGTCAGAAGCAGCGCCTTCAGCCCGGCGAGCAGTCCGAGATTGATTGCCCGCACCAGTGTCTGGCCGCGCGCGAACAGCAACTCGGCCTGGTATTCGACAAGATTTCGCAAGCCGGGAACGCAGATCGCCAGTGCCACCAGAGGCGCCGCTTCGGAGACATTCTTGCCCAGCGCGTTGGGGAAGAAGTGCAGTACGATGCCAAGCGCCAGCAGCGCTGAGGTCGAGACGACGAAAACGCCGCCTTCGATACCGCTTTTGACCGTCAGCCGGGACAACATGTCCGGCGCGCGCATCATGCGCTGCACCAGCATCATCGAGAAGGTACGGATGGGAATCGCCGTCAGGTCGACCAGCCGCATGATGATGGCATAGATACCGGCCAGATGCGGGCCGCCGATCGCCAGCACCAGCAGCTTGTCGAACTCCGACTGAAGGTAGAACAGCACTTCGGCACCGGCCACATAAATGGAATCTGCGAGCCGCCGCAAATAGAGTTCCGTACGCAGCCGCAGACGCTGGCGCGGATAGAAGAAGCCGAAGGCTAGCAGCAGCGAGGCCGCGTTGGCGCCGATATAGTACCAGGACCAGACGCCGACGGTCCGCTCCGCACTGAACATGAAAAGCACGGCGCCCAGCGCCCGCAAGGCCGTTGCCAGGATCGCCAGAAATGCGGCGCGGCCGAATTTGCCGAGACCGTTGTTGACGATCAGCGCCACCTCCACCGGCCGCCAAAGAAGGGCCTCGGCGAACACGATCGCCGCGAACACCGCCAGCGGCACGGTGCTGGCGAAGAAAATCAGATAGACACCGTAGGAGGCTGCCGCCAGCACCGGCAGCGAGGCCACGCCAAGCATCAGGAAACCGGCGGTGAACGTGCCGATCAGCCTGGGGCGGATTGTGGCGGTGCGATAAAGCGCCGAGATGAAGCCGAAGGCGAGGATGCGCGACAGCATGACGCCGGCGGCGGATGCCGTCGCGAACATACCGAATTCGGAGATCGACAATGTGTTGGCGAGCGCGATGAAATAGGCGAGCGAAAACACCAGCCGCCCGCCGGCGCCGCTGATCGCCGAGAAATAGTCGAGGAGAAGCTTCCGTCGTTCGGCCAGGAAAGAGCCGATCCGGGCGAGGGGCCGCCTTTGCGGTATGTCACTGGCCTGTGTCGTCATGCGTCCCGGAAAGATAGATGGGAAAGCTTAACGTGCCGTTCTGAAGCCATTGAGTGCATTTGGAAAAGTGTGCAATCGAGGCGGGAAACTTTGCTTCTGGTTCCCCAAAATTAACCTTTTGTTTCCTATGCCTCTTTAGCGTGGCTTAACGAATGGCCGCCCCGCCGCCCCACTGCCAAGAGTAAAGCTCAAAGACCATGGTCGACAGGGAAAACCGTGAAGACTGGAAGCGCGAGCGGTCCTTGCTCGCGCTTGGCCAGGCTGTGCGCGGCGAGGAGGACGTTGACGCTTCGCTGGTCTCGATTGGCGATCGAACAGATCCTTCATGGCGCGAGGATGCCGCCACGCGTCATCGCCTCGCACGTTCGCGGCGTGAGGCGCGGGCGAATCCGACGCCTTCCGCCGCCGTCGAGGCTGGTCAGCCTGGCACGGACCAACAGTTCACACCCACCCCGCTGCTCCCCGAGGCAACTGACCAGACGGACGCGTCATCCAGGCTGGCTGGTTTGCTGCCGGGTTGGCTGGGTGGGAAACGGGCGAATGATTCCAGCGCCGAATTGCTGGGGGCCGAGACAGACCCGGCAAGCTACGCGCAAACTGTTCCACAGCCACAGCCACAGCCACAGCCACAGCCACAGCCACAGCCCGCTGCCGCCGACGCTTTCGGTTCCGCCCAGTCCCATTTGGCTGGGGAGCCCCGAATCGCCGGCGGAGAGCAATCGTCGCGTGACGAGGATCCGCAGCGGTGGAAGCCGCTGATCGATCCGATGCAGGTGGTCCGAGGCGTTGCCAGGTCGAAGGCGCTGATCGTGACGACAACGATCCTGGGCGCGGCGCTGGGCATCGCGATCGCCCTGTCGACGCCCAAGAAATACGAGGCCACCACTGAACTGGTTATCGAACCGGGCGACCTCAAGCTTTCCGACCGCGATCTTACCCAGGCGGTGGGGCAGCCCGATGCCGCGCTGGCTGTCGTCGAAACCCGCATCAGGATGCTCACGTCCGGCAACGTTCTCAACAAGGTCGTCGACAAGCTCAATCTCGTCGACGATCCCGAGTTCAATGGCCAGGGCTCCGGCGGTCTCGGCGTCATGTCGCTGGTCCGGTCGGTGTTGTCGCGACAGGATGGACCGGGCGGTGTCGACGACGTTCGCCGCCGGGCGCTGGCCGTTCGCAATCTGGCTGAGAGCCTGTCGGTCGAGCGCACCGGCAAGACCTTTGTGGTTTCCATCAGCGCCATCACGCATGATGGCGAGAAGTCGGCTCTTATCGCCAACACGACGAGGGCCGTCTTCCAGCAGGAGACGGGTCAATATCAGTCCGACATGGCCGGGCGTGCCACGGACGAACTGACGTCGAAGCTCGATGAACTGCGCAAGGGTGTCGAGGCGGCCGAGCGTAAGGTCGAGGATTTCAGGGCCACGCATGGTCTTGTCGACGCTCAAGGGCACTTGATCAGTGACGATCAGATGCTGAAGCTCAACGAGCAGCTCTCCGTTGCCCGCGCCCGCACGCTGGAACTCAACGCCCGGGCAGCGTCGGCGCGTTCGATCGATGTGAATTCCGTTCTGACCGGCACGTTGCCGGAGGAGATCAACTCAAACACGATGAGTGATCTGCGCTCGCAATATGCGACGCTTAAGCAGGAGGCTGACCGCGCCGCCGTCCGGCTTGGGCCACGTCATCCCGAGCTCCAGGCTCTCGACGCCCAGATTGCCGGCGCGCGCGAGCGGATTGCCGCCGAATTGCGCCGCATCGCCTCCTCGCTCCAGGTCGACCTGAAGCGCGCGGTACAACTCGAACAGGATCTGGCTTCCCGGCTGGCGCAGGCGAAAGTGCAAAGCGGAGACGTCAACAGCGACCTCGTCACCATGCGCGAACTGGAGCGCGAGGCAACGGCCAAGCGTTCCGTCTACGAGCAATATCTTCTGCGCTCCAAGGAAACCGGCGAGCAGAAGAATATCAACACCGCCAACATCAATGTGATCTCCCCGGCCGTCCCTCCGCTCGAGGCGAAGGGACCGTCGCGCGCCATCATTGCGCTGGCCGGACTGTTGCTGGGCCTGGCCTCAGGGGTTGGTCTTGGTGCCATGCGCGGCGTCTATGAGAGCTTGCGTGATACCGCCAATTCGAGAGCGCGCCACAGCGCTGACGAACGCCGCACGCCTTATGAGGACAAGGCCTATCAGGCAGCGCCTCCGTCCGTTCGGCCAATCGCGGTGGTCGGCGCTGACCGGCCAGGTCGCCTTGGGTCCTTTTTCTCGGTCTTCCGCAAGACAACTCCTGGCAAGCCAGTCGCTGAAGGCTCCGCCAACAGCCGTGCGAGCCAGCCTGTCTCTCAAGCTGTTCCCGAACGGGCGACGCCGATGGTACCCCAGCAGCCTGGTTACCCGCCGCACGCCGGTCCCTATGCTTCTCATCAGCAGCCCATGGCCCGACCGCCTGTGACGCATCCCATGATGCCGCTGCAAGCTGCCAACCCTGCTATGCCCTATTCCTATCCCCAGCAGGCGGGCTACCCGCAGGCGCGGTCTTGGCAGGTGCCGCCGCCCGTTGGCTACGCCCACCCACAAGGCGCGTCCCCCTACGCAGGGCAGATGTCCTATCCACAGCAGCCGGCGGCTCCCCAGGCTGTAGCGCCTCGGCAGGGCACATATCCTCGGGATCCGTCGGCCTCCACGGCTTCGGAGGCTACCGGGCAGACCCCGATCGAGGAAATCCGCGCCAGCCTGCGCGAATTCCGCGAGGCGGTTCAGGAGCTCACCGAGAGCCGCGCGCGCCGTCGCTACTTCTGAGCGGCGAATAAAACATGTCTGTTTCGAGTTAACGGCATCGGACGGCGCATTGACGGGATTGCCGCGCCGAATTTTCGTGAAAATGCCGCGCTGGCGAATTGCGTTGAGGTGCACAAGCATATGCGCTTCAGATGCGACGCCTTGGGTGGATAGTGTTGAGGGTTGTCATGGCTGAAGTGATTGACGGAAAGAGCGCCGCCGAGGACGTGGTGCGCAAGGTCAAGGCCTTGACGGCCGAGCTTGCGGCGAAAGGCAAAGCCCAGCCTGGCCTTGCCGTTGTCATCGTTGGCGAGGATCCGGCCAGCCAGGTGTACGTCGCCTCCAAATCCCGCACCGCCAAGGAATGCGGTTTCCTCTCGGTGCAGCACACTCTGCCTGTCCAAACATCCGAGCAGGACCTGCTGAAGATCATCGGCGACCTCAATGCAGATCCCGCGATCAATGGTATCCTGGTACAGCTGCCGCTTCCCGCCCATATCGATGCGGGCAAGATCATCCAGACAATCGCTCCGGAAAAGGATGTCGACGGCTTCCATTTCATCAATGTCGGCAAGCTCGGCACGGGCGAGCTCGAAACAGCCTTTGTCCCCTGCACGCCTGCCGGCTCGATGCTGCTGATCGAGCGCGTGCGCGGCAAGGATCTGTCCGGCCTCAACGCGGTTGTCGTCGGTCGCTCCAACATCGTCGGCAAGCCGATGGCCAATCTTCTGCTCGCCGCCAACTGCACCGTCACCATTGCCCATAGTCGCACCAAGGATTTGCCGGCGCTGGCGCGGACCGCCGACATACTGGTCGCCGCCGTCGGTCGGCCCGAGATGGTGAAGGGCGACTGGGTCAAGCCGGGTGCTACCGTCATCGATGTCGGCATCAACCGTATTCCGGCGCCCGAGAAGGGCGAGGGCAAGTCGCGCCTGGTTGGCGACGTCGCCTATGCCGAGGCCGCCAAGGTGGCCGGCGCCATCACGCCTGTTCCAGGCGGCGTCGGGCCGATGACCATTGCAATGCTCATGGCCAATACGCTAGCCTCCGCCTACCTTGCGGCCGGACTGAAACGGCCCTCTTTCTGAGAGCGCCTGCTTTGCCTAACCCCACTGTTCCCGCAGAACGGCCGGCCGTGAATGAGATCGTTCAAGGCGGCCGGCAGTTCGCGTTCCTGCTGGTCGACAAGTTCTCCATGTTCTCGCTGGCCGCGGCGATCGACACGTTCCGCTCGGCCAACCGGCTGCTCGGTAGCGATTTCTATGGCTGGACCACGGTGTCCGCCGATGGCGATCCGGTCATGGCTTCCAACGGCCTGCCGCTCAAGATCGACTACAGCGTCGCCGACCTGCCGCCGGTGGACATTCTCTTTGTATCCGTCGGCTTGACGACGGAATTTCCGGGCAAGAGCAAGGTCCTGGCGGCGCTGCGCAGCTGGGGCCGGCGCGGCAACGCGCTCGGCGCGCTCTCGGTCGGATCCTATCTGCTCGCCGAGGCCGGCCAGCTCGAGGGGTATCGCTGCACCATCCATTGGGAAAACCGCGCCGGCTTCGTCGAGCGCTTCCCCGACATCAACTGCACCGGCAACGTCTTCGAGATCGATCGCAAGCGCTACACCTGCGCCGGCGGCACGACCTCGATCGACCTGATGCTGGAAATCGTGCGCAGTGATTTCGGCTCGAATCTCGCCAACGGCGTTGCCAATCAGTTCCAGCACGAGCGCATCCGCTCGGCCGGCGACCGTCAGCGCGTGGGGCCTGAACGTGATCTGACCGGCAAGTCCGAGAAGCTGCGGCGGATCGTCGAATTGATGGCCGATCATCTCGACGAGCCGCTGTCGGCGGTACAGCTTGCCAAGTCGGCGGGCCTCTCGGTGCGTCAGGTCGAACGCCTCTTCCTGCGCCATCTCAGCGTCACCCCCGGCCGCTACTACATGCGGCTCCGCCTCGAGCGCGCACGCGAATTGCTGCGCCAGACCAACATGCCGATTCTCGATGTGGCGATCGCCACCGGCTTCACGTCGCATTCCTATTTCGCGCAAAGCTACCGGCTGCAGTTCGGCCGGCCGCCGTCCGAAGAGCGCCGCACCACATACTGAGCCGGTTTCGCCCGGCCGGCATGCCCTCAGTCCGGCTCTTCTGCCTCAGCCATTCACACTCAGCTTGCCGTGAGATGACGACGCTCGGGCTTGTGCCTCGCGGCCACGTCAAATAGCTTTCGCACGCGGACCAGAGGCTTCTCGGGAGATTGACATGGTGGGATTTTCACGGAGCGCCGCTGCGGCGCTGCTCCTTCTCTGCACGACGACATATGGCTTCGCCGCCGAGCGCGTGATCATCATACTCGATGCCTCCGGTTCCATGTGGTCGCAGATCGACGGCAAGCCCAGGCAAGAAATCGCGCGTCAATCCTTGAGGACCGTGCTGCAGTCGATCCCGGCCGACAGGGAGATCGGCTTCATGGCCTATGGCCATCGCGAGAAGGGCAGTTGCGAGGATATCGAGCTGATCGTGCCGCCGCGGCAGGGATCGGCAAGCGCGATCACCACGGCTGCCGACGGCCTGAGATTTCTGGGCAAGACACCGCTGACGGCAGCCGTCAAGCAAGCGGCGGAAGCCTTGAAATACAAGGAAGACAAGGCCAAGGTCGTTCTCATCACCGATGGGATAGAAACATGCGGCGGTGATCCCTGCGCGCTGGGCAAGGAGTTGAAGGCGTCCGGTGTCGATTTCACCGCCGACGTCGTCGGCTTCGGCCTGAACTCAGACGAGGGAAGGCAGGTGGCATGCCTGGCTGAAAACACCGGGGGCAAATACATCCAGGCTTCGGACGAGAAGGCGCTCCGCGACGCGTTGGTCGAAACCATGGCCGCGGCCGCCCCGGCGCCAGCACCCGCGCCACAGCCTGGGCCTGCCGCGCAAGCCGCGCCCGTTGTCGCGCCCGCACCCGAGAAGCCCGAATTCAATTTCCTGCCGACCGCCGTGTTTGCAGACGGCGGCAGTGCTGTGACGGACGGCAATGCGTGGGAGATCTACAAGGCTCAAGCCGACGGCACGCGAGGCGACCTCGTCACAACCGAATACGGTGCCTACAAGGGCAATCTGGAGCCGGGCGAATACCTTGTTGTCGCACGCGACGGCGAGGTGAAGACCGAGCAGAAGCTGAAGGTCGAGGCTGGCCAGGTCTACAAGCCCGTCTTCACCTTGAATGCCGGCACGCTCGTCATTCATCCGCGGCCGAATGAGGGGGCCGATGTTCTGGATGGCGCGACGGTCGAGTTCGTCTATCCGGGCGGCAGCACCACCTCCTATGGCAATTCCACGGTCATCGTGCCAGCCGGCGAGCAGCAAGTCACGGTCAAGATCGGCAGTGGAACGGTTACTGAAACCATCCAGCTCGCAGCCGGCAAGACGGTGGAGAAGGATGTGATCGTCGGTGTCGGAAACATCAACGTCAACGCCTTCTATGTTGCCGGCGGCGACAAGGCCGATGGCTCCGGCATCGACTTCCAGATCGTCAAGGCGAAGAAGGGGATCGACGGTACCAGGGAGAATGTCGACAACTCCTATGGGCCCGACAGCAAGTTCTGGCTGCCGCCCGGCGACTATGTGGTGGTCGCGACGGTCGATCTGGCGGTTGTCGAGCAGCCATTCACGATCAAGGCCGGCGAGCATCAGGACCTGAAAATCGCGATGAACGCCGGCGTGTTGGCCATTACCGCGCCCGGCGCCGAGAAGATCGAGATCTTTGACCCGAAGAAGGATGTCAACGGCAATCGCAAATCGATCGGCTATGCCTATGATCAGAAATACCAGACTGTAATACCGGCGGGCGATTACGTGGTCGTAGCCGGAAAGTCGGACACCAGTTCGAAGGAAAGCAGTGTCACGGTCAAAGCGGGAGGACGGGCCGAACTGACGGTGCAATAGGAGCAGCGCCTTTTGCCACTTGGAAGGGCGGCCTTGAGCCACCCTTCTTCACGCGAACCGACGCTGTCAGGGCGTGCCGAATGCACTGGCGCCATGGTCGGCGCGGCCCACCAGCTGCCGGAAACCAGCGAACAATTCGCGGCCAAAACCGAACTCGTTGCCGATGAGATCGGCATCCGCCGTTCGGCGCAGCGCGAACTCCGGCGCCGGCACCAGCACCTCGAGCGTACCGGCATCGGCATCCAGCCGGATGATATCGCCGTCATGGAGCCTGGAGATCGGTCCTTCCTCGACTGCTTCCGGCGTGACGTGGATGGCCGCCGGCACCTTGCCGGAAGCGCCTGACATGCGTCCGTCCGTCACCAGTGCGACCCGCTGGCCGCGGTCCTGCAGGATGCCGAGCACGGTGGTCAGCTTGTGCAATTCCGGCATACCGTTGGCCTTCGGCCCCTGGAAGCGGATGACGGCGATGAAGTCGCCGGTCAGCGAGCCTGCCTTGAAGGCATCGTTCAGACCCTGCTGACTGTCGAAGACCCTTGCCGGCGCCTCGATGATACGCCGCTCCGGCTTCACGGCGGACGTTTTGATCACTGCGTGTCCGAGATTGCCCGAGAGCACCTTCAAGCCGCCGGTTGCCTGGAACGCCTTGCTGAATGGCGCCAGAACCTTTTCGTCGCCGCTCTCGCGCGGCGCGGCCTGGCGCGCCACGCTGCCGTCGTCGCCCAGTCTGGCCTCGACCGCGTAAGGCCGCAGGCCTTCGCCCCACACCGTCTGCACATCCTCGTGCAGGACACCTTCGTCGAGCAGCTCGCGGATCAGGAAGCCAAGCCCGCCCGCGGCGTGGAAATGGTTCACGTCGGCAAGGCCGTTGGGATAGACCCGCGCCAGCAGCGGCACCGCTTCCGAGAGGTCGGATATGTCCTGCCAGGTGATGGCAATGCCGGCCGCCGCCGCCATGGCGATCAGGTGGATGGTGTGGTTTGTCGAGCCTCCGGTGGCGTGCAGGCCGACCACGCCATTGACGATCGAGCGTTCGTCGATCATTCGCCCGACCGGCGTGTAGGCATTGCCGAGCGCGGTGATCGCCAGCGCACGCTTGGTCGCCTCACGGGTCAGCGCGTCGCGCAACGGCGTGCCGGGGTTGACGAAGGATGCGCCCGGCGTGTGCAGGCCCATGATCTCCATCAGCATCTGGTTGGAGTTCGCCGTGCCGTAGAAGGTGCAGGTGCCCGGTCCGTGATAGGACTTGGACTCGGCCTCGAGCAGCTCTGCCCGTCCCACCTTGCCTTCGGCGTAGAGCTGCCGGACCCTGGCTTTTTCATCATTGGGCAGGCCGGTGGTCATCGGTCCGGCCGGAACGAAGACCGCCGGCAGATGGCCGAAGGTCAGAGCCGCGATCACCAGTCCCGGCACGATCTTGTCGCAGACGCCGAGATAGACGGCCGCGTCGAACATGTTGTGCGAGAGGCCGATTGCCGCCGCCATGGCGATGACATCGCGCGAAAACAGCGAAAGCTCCATGCCGGTCTGGCCCTGGGTGACGCCGTCGCACATGGCGGGCACGCCGCCGGCCACCTGCGCGATGCCGCCTGCTTCACGCGCGGCGTCCTTGATCAGTGCCGGATACGTCTCGAAGGGCTGATGCGCCGACAGCATGTCATTGTAGGAGGTGATGATGCCAAGGTTCGGCACCTTGTCACCACCCAGCGCCACCTTTTCGGATGGGCTGCAGACGGCGAAGCCATGGGCGAGGTTGCCACAGGACAGCACGCTTCGGTTGGCGGAACGGTTGGAAGCCTCGGCGATGCGGCCGAGATAAGCCTCCCTGCCAGGTTTCGAACGCTGGCGGATGCGCTCGGTGATGGCTTCGATGTCGCGTCTTGCGGTCATTGCGGTCGGTCCTTTCAGGCGAGGTCCCGGAAAACATCCTCCCGCCGTTGCCGGGACCACTGTAAACTTCAAATCAGGGCGCCCAGAAAACCTCTACGGGCCTCGGCGCGGCGTCGAGCACGGCACGGATCGGCTTGCGGGGGCCAGGAGCGACCGCAGCGTCGAAGGCGGATCGCTTGTCCTCGCCCTCTATGTGCAACGCGATGAAATCGGCATCGATGATCCGCGCCAGTGAGAGCGTGAGCCGGGGCTCGCCGGCGCTCGCCGCGTGAACCGGCAGGACGATCCTGTCCGAGGATGGATCCAGCAAGACCGGCAGGTCGTCGGCATCGGGAAAGAACGAGGCGGTATGGCCGTCGCCGCCCATGCCGAGGATGACGACGTCTAGCGGCCAGGGAAGCGCCTGTAGCGCCGCATTGTCGGAAGCCGCCGCATCCTCGATGCTTGTGGCCTCTTGATACAGCGGCACGAAACGTGCCGCCTTGGCCGCGTTCCGCAGCAGATTGGCGGCCACAAGTCCCGCGTTTGAGCGCGGTGATGAGGCGGGCACGAAACGCTCGTCGACCAGCGTGATCGTCACCTTGTCCCAGGCGATTGGGTTCGTTGAAAGCACGGCAAAGAGCCTCGCCGGCGTGGTGCCGCCTGACACGGCAAGCAGCGCCGTGCCGCGTTTGGCGATCGCCTTTGTCAACTGGCTGGCTATCCGGTCGGCCAGGGCCGAAGCCAGTTCCTCGCGCCCGAAGAAGGCGTGCCAGTCGTAAGCGGCCGTGTTCAATTGCTCTCGTGCCATGTCCGCCCGTCTCGTTCGATCAGCGCGATGGAGGCCGATGGTCCCCATGTGCCCGCCGTATAGCCTTGCGCCTCCTGCCGGGCACTTTCCCAGGCGTTCTGGATCGGGTCGATCCATTTCCAGGCGGCCTCGACCTCGTCACGGCGCATGAACAGCGTCTGGTTGCCACGGATAACATCCATGATCAGCCGCTCATAGGCGTCGGGTGCGCGGCCATCGAAGGACTGCGCGAAACTCATGTCGAGGGGGATCTGGCGCAGTCGCATGCCGCCCGGCCCCGGATCCTTGATCATGATGAACTGCTTGACGCCCTCATCGGGCTGCAGCCGGATGACCAACTGGTTGGCGAAGATCGGTCCGGCGGTGTCGCCGAAGATCGAGTGCGGGATCGGCTTGAACTCGATGGCGATTTCCGAAACCCTGGTCGCCAGCCTTTTGCCGGTTCGGAGATAGAATGGAACGCCGGCCCAGCGCCAGTTGCCGATCTCCGCCTTGATGGCGACGAAAGTTTCGGTGTTGCTGTCGTGGCCGAGTTCCTCGACATAGCCCTTCACCGGCCCGCCGGCCGAGGCGCCGGCGCGGTATTGCCCGCGCACCGTATGCTTGGGTGCTTCATTGCCGTTGATGCGCTTGAGGGCTCTGAGCACCTTCAGTTTCTCGTCGCGCACGGCATCGGCGTCCATCGAAGACGGCGCTTCCATCGCGACTAGGCAGAGCAGCTGCAGGATATGGTTCTGTACCATGTCGCGTAGCGCGCCGGCCTTGTCGTAGTAGGTGACGCGATCCTCCAGCCCGACCGTCTCGGCCACGGTGATCTGTACGTGGTCGATATGGGCCGAGTTCCAAAGCGGCTCGTAAAGCGCGTTGGCAAAGCGCAGCGCCATCAGGTTCTGCACCGTTTCCTTGCCGAGATAGTGGTCGATGCGGAAAATCTGGCTTTCGTGGAAATCGTCGCCGACCAGATCGTTTAGCGTGCGCGCCGAAGCAAGGTCGCGGCCGATCGGCTTTTCCAGCACGATGCGCGAATTCGGCGTGATCAGCTTGTTTTCCTTGAGCTTGTGCGAGATGTCGCCGAACAGCGACGGCGACACCGCCAGGTAAAAGGCGCGGATGGCATTGCTGTCGCCGATCGCCTTCTTCAGCTTGTCGAAACCCGCGCCAGTGGTCGCGTCGGCCGAGACGTAGGAAAGGCGGGCAAGGAATGTCTTCAATTCCTTGGCATCGATATCGGCCGGCTTCACGTGGTCGGAAATCGCCTGCTTGGCAAAGGCCCGGAATTCCTCATCGGTCATTTTCGAACGTGACGTGCCGATGATGCGTGTTGGCTCGGAAAACTGGTGATCGCGCTGCCGGTGGTAGAGCGACGGCAGAAGCTTGCGTTCCGACAGGTCGCCGGTTCCGCCGAAAATGATGAAGTCGAACGGGTCGACGGGAATGATCTGGCTGGTCATGGTCTGTCCGCTTTGACGCCGGTCGCTTTGACGCGGCTGATATAATCTAATCGATTTAAATTTTCCAGTGCCATGGTGTCACATACAGCACCAATCGCCGGGGATTGATTGGGTCCACATGTGCCCTTGACACCAACGCTACCCGGAGGCTTGTCGGCAAGCGATGACTCCCGGACGCCTTCGCAATTGCAGCATAGAACGCGAATGTGACGAAAGCTAAGGGAGAAATCGGCGCCATGTATGTAACTGCTTGAGCCACGGCGGCCGGCAGCATGCCTCGTGGCTGAAGGATGGATCTGGAAGGGCGGACAAATCATGCGTCTTGAAAACAAGGTCGCCATCATCACTGGCGCTGCATCGGGCTTCGGCGAAGGCATGGCCAGGCGCTTCGCGGAAGAGGGGGCGCGCGTCGTTGTCGCCGACCTCAATGCCAAGGGCGCCGAGCGCGTCGCCAAAGATATCGGCGAGGCGGCGATCTGGACGCAGACGGACGTCTCGCTGCGCTCGGAATTCGACGAGATGGTCTACGCCGCGAAAAGCGCCTTCGGCCGTATCGACATCATGGTCAACAATGCGGGCTATACCCATCGCAATGGCGATATGCTTGGGGTCGACGAGGAGACTTTCGACCTGATCACCGCCGTCAACATGAAGGCGATCTATCATGCCGCTCTTGCGGTGGTGCCGGTCATGGAGCGGCAGGGTGGCGGCGTCATCCTGACCACGGCGTCTACTGCTGGCATCAGGCCCCGACCTGGCCTCACCTGGTACAATGCCTCCAAAGGCTGGGCAATCACCGCCACCAAATCGATGGCGGTGGAACTGGCGCCGAAGAACATCCGCGTCAACTGCCTTTGCCCGGTCGCCGGCGAAACCGGCATGCTGGAGAAATTCATGGGCGCGGACACGCCGGAAACCCGCGACAGGTTCCGCGCATCGATACCGCTTGGCCGGCTTTCGACACCGCTGGATATCGCCAATGCAGCGCTATGGCTTGCATCGGATGAAGCGGCGTTCATCACCGGCGTCGCGCTGGAGGTCGATGGCGGCCGCTGCATCTGAGCGGCGGGCCGAACTGGAAGCCCGAGGATAATCCTGGGCTCGTGTGCCGCATCCGACCGGTTGAGACCAGCGAAACTGGCCTGGGAGCATCGCCAGTCGTAGGCGTGTCCCGACAACGGCTGCTTTGGTGGCTCTACTGCCGGGCGCCGTCTCAGGCGCCGGGTTTGATATAGCTCTTGTAGACCCAGCCGTGCTTGCCGTTATAGACGATTTCGCACCACTGCTTGCAACTCACCAACTGCACCGATGTCTTGGCGGGAACGGTCGTGATGGCGGCGGCATTTGTCTTCGGACCGCTTCGCATGGTGACCGGCCTCAGTATGCGTCCAGTGCCGACAGCAGCTGCCTTGTGTGGCTTGGCCTGGCTGTCGGTGTCTCCGGTGGCCGCGGGCTGTGGCGGTACCACCGGCTGTACTTCGGGAATGGCCGCTGTCTGCGCGCCATCGGCCGAGTCGCTGGTGTCGGCATTGTCGGGCGCCGCGACCTTGGCAAGTTCCGTGGACGCATTCGTTCCGGCGGGCGGTTCGGCGAACGCCGCGGCGGCAGCTGGTTTGTCGGCCGCCTGGGCAGTTGGACTTGGCTGTGGGGCGGGCGACGTATCAGTGGTGCCGGAGGGCGGCTTCGAGCCTGATCCGGTCCAGCGCGGATCGTTGGATGCCAGCGTCGTGATCACAGCCTTGGAAGCTGCCGCCGTTGCCGCCGCCGGTGAAACCTTGTCTGCCTTGCGATTCGCCTGCGGCAATGTCGCCGCCGCGATCGTGGTCGCGACGGGGATCGTGGCAACTTTCATCGTCTTCACCGGAACAGTCGGGACGGTCTGCTCCGCACTCGCAATTGCCTGGCGCTCATTGGCCGGCAATGCCAGCCATAGCGCCACGGCCGCGACACCGAGAAGCGCCGCGGTGCCGACCACGGCGATCACAAGATGCGAGTTGGACTGGATTCCCTGCCAGAACGAGGGTCGCGTGTCATAGCCGAACTGCATGGCAAAGCGCCGCCGTTCCGGCGTGCCGAAACTGAATGGCTCTTTCACTCTTGCCACCTCCATATGCGGGCCGATGTTCTTTCGATCAAACGCCGGAAGCCCGGCGTCCGATCGGCATCGGTCCCAAACTTAAAGCGGGCAGGCCCGCGGAAATCCCCGTTAATCACCCACGGTCGGCATCATTTGCCGCTGATTGTGGCATCAGTGCGCCCTTGTTAAGAGTTTTGCAATGTATCGCTAAATCCTGTCCCTCAAGGCAAACCAGTTCAGGGCGAGGAAAAGCAGCGGGGCGCGGAAGCGGCGTCCACCGGGAAAGGGAGGTATATTCAGATCCTCGATCATCTTCAGTCTATCCCGGTTGCCGGCAACGGTTTCGGCGTAGAGCTTGCCGAAAAAGTTCGAAAGCATCACGCCGTGGCCGGAATAGCCGCCGACAGAGATCACATTGGGCATGACCTCGCGCACGAACGGCTTTCTCGGCATGGTGATCCCGACATAGCCGCCCCAGCCATGCGTGATCTCCACGTCCTTCAACGCGGGATAAAGTTCGGCGATCTGCCGGCGGATATGGATGTGGATATCCTTGGGGTCATTGACCGCATAGACCTCGCGCCCGCCAAACAGCAGCCGTCCATCCATCGATCTGCGAAAGTACCGGACGACGAAACGCGAGTCATCGACTGATTCGCCGCCTGGCAGCACGCTGGAACCGGCGCCGAGTGGCACCGTCGCGCCGATGAAGGAACCTATCGGCATGATGTGCGCCGCACTCACCGGCTCGAGCGTGCCGCCATAGGCATTGACCGCGATAAGACACTTGTCGGCGGTGACCGTGCCGCTGGGGGTGGTGACCCTGACCTTACCGCCGCTTGAGGTGATGCCGGTCGACGATGTCTGTTCGAACAGTTGTGCGCCTGCCTGGGCCGCCACCCGTGCGGTGCCGATCAGCAGTTTCAGCGGGTGGATATGGCCAGTGCCGGCATCGCGCGTGCCGCCGAAATATCGTGTCGAGCCCAGCCGTTCGGCGGTCTCTTTGGCGTCCATGAAGGAGATATGCGGGTAACCGAAGCGCCCGGCCATGATCTCGGCATGCGCCTTGTAGTCGTCGACATAGCGCGGCTTGTGCGCCACCGAGAGCTGGCCCGGCATATAATCGATATCGATCTGATGGGCGGCGGCGAATTCAAGGAGATGGGCCTTTGCCTCCTCGGCAAGGTCGAACAGTGCCTTGGCGCGCGAAAAACCATATTCCGCCTCCATCTCTTCCGCCCAAGCACGCTGGCCGGTGCCGAGTTGGCCGCCATTGCGACCGGATGCGCCGTCGCCGAAGCGATACGCCTCGACCAGCACGACATTGGTGCCTGCCTTGGCCAGGTGAGCCGCCGCCGACAGCCCTGTAAAGCCGCCGCCGATGATGACGACGTCGCACCTCCGGTCGCCGTCGAGCGAGGGGTATTCCGGCCGTGGACCAGCCGTGTCCTCATACCAGGACCGGCCGGGTGAAATCGGGGATTGGTAGGGCATGATGCGGCGAAGACTCAGGGAATTGGGGGGAATAGGCAGTAAGGGATTAGGCAGTAGGCAGTAGTAAATTGTAGGTAGTAATTTTTAGGCAGTAGGCATTCTATCGGCTATTCAATATTGCCTATTGCCTATTGCCTACTGCCTGTTGCTCTAAACATTCAGCAGCAGATATTCCCGCTCCCACGGGCTGATCACTTCCATGAAGGTCTCGAACTCCGCCCGCTTGATCGCCGCATAGGTGGCGGCGAAGGATTTGCCCAGCAGTGCGCAGAGTTCTTCATCACCCTCGAACAGGTCGACGGCTTCGAGCAGGCCGCGCGGCAAGTCGATTTCATCCGCGTTCGCGGTGGTCAGGACGGGAGCCTCGGCCTTGATCTTGTTGGTGATGCCGATCAGCCCGCAGGCGAGCGAGCCGGCGAGCGCCAGATAGGGATTTGCGTCTGACGAAGGGATACGGTTTTCGACACGCCGCGCCGCGGGATCGGAACGGGGAACGCGGAAGGCCGTGGTGCGGTTGTCATAGCCCCATTTGTTGTTGACCGGGGCGGAGGCCGCCTGGGTCAGCCGGCGGTAGGAATTGACATAGGGCGCGAACATCACCAGCGCGTTTGGCACGTGCTTCTGCATACCGCCGATGAAGTGGAAGAAATCGTCGGTTTCCGAGCCGTCCTCGGCCGAGAAAATGTTCTTGCCGGTCTTCTTGTCGATGATCGACTGGTGGATGTGCATGGCGGAACCAGGCTGTCCCTGGATCGGCTTGGCCATGAAGGTGGCGTAGATCTCGTGCTTCAGCGCGGCTTCGCGAATCGTACGCTTGAACATGAAGACCTGGTCGGCAAGCTCGATCGGGTCGCCGTGGCGCAGATTGATCTCGAGCTGGCCGGCGCCCTCTTCATGGATCAGCGTATCGATCTCTAGCCCCTGGCTCTCGGAGAAATGATAGATGTCATCGATCAGTTCGTCGAACTCGTTGACGCCGGCGATCGAATAGCCGGCGCCGCCGCCGATCGCTCGTCCCGAACGTCCGACGGGCGGGGTCAGCGGATAGTCAGGATCGGGATTCTTGCGGACCAAGTAGAATTCGATCTCGGGCGCCACGACGGGTTTGAGGCCGAGCCTGTCATAGGCTGCCACTACGCGCTTCAGGACATTGCGCGGCGTGAACTCGACCGAGCGGCCGTCCTGATGGACGAGATCGCAGATCACCGCCGCCGTCGGATCCTCTTCCCACGGCACGACGGTCAGCGTCGAGAGATCCGGCATCAGCTTGAGATCGCCGTCGTCCTCCGGATAGTGGAAGCCGTTGCCGTCTTCCGGGTAGCCGCCGGATATCGTCGTCATGAACACCGCCGAGGGAAGCGCCAGCGAGGTGTTGGAGGTGAATTTCTTCGACGGCATCATCTTGCCGCGGGCGACGCCTGCCTGGTCAGGCGTAATGCACTCTATGTCCTCGATGCCGCGCCATTCCAGCCACTCGCTGACTTCCTTCCAGTTCTTCACCCCACGATGGTTCTTCACGAAGGCAGGTGTGCGGGCGCGTCCTCCGCGGCTCGACGGACGGACTTCCTTTTTTGCAGGCGGCATCATTCACCAGGTTTGATTACGGATGCCAGAGTATAGCCGTGCCCCACGATGGAAGGGAAGGGGAGCCGGTCGCCTTTGCCGACATGATTGAAAATTGCGTCAATCAGCCTAGTTTGACGTCCCAAACATCAACCGCAGTGACCGAATGCAGTCCGAACTGACGACGATCGGCTTCGATGCCGACGATACGCTTTGGCAGAACGAACAATTCTTCCGCATGACCGAGAAGCGATTTGTCGCCATGCTCGTTGACCATGGCGAGGAAACGCACATCTCGGCGCGATTGCTGGATGCCGAGAGACGCAACCTTGCCGTCTACGGCTTCGGCATCAAGGGATTTACGCTGTCGATGATCGAAACGGCCATCGAGGTCACCGAAGGTCGTGTTCCAGCCTCGGTTATAGCCGAAATTCTCGCCGCTGGCCGCGAGATGCTAAACCATCCAATCGAAGCGCTGCCTCATGCGCGTGAAACCGTGGAGGCGCTTGCTGGCGCCTATCGGCTGGTGCTGATCACCAAGGGCGATCTCTTCGATCAGGAGCGAAAACTGGCCCAGTCGGGCCTCGGAGACCTGTTCGATGCCGTGGAGATCGTCAGCGACAAGAGCGCGGCCACCTATGCCCGCATCTTCAGCCGCCACGGCGATGGTCCTGAAAAAAGCATGATGGTCGGAAACTCACTCAAGTCCGACGTGGTTCCTGCCATCGAGGCCGGCGGTTGGGGCATCCATGTACCGCATGAACTGACCTGGGTTCTCGAGCATGTCGAGCCCCCCGTGGGAGCATCCCGCTTCCGCCAGATAGCCGATCTCGGGGAACTGCCCGGCTTGATAGAAAGCATCACGAAAAGCGGCTGACGGTGCCCCGGTCGGCGTCGATCGGCTGTATCAGTCCACAGCCTGGTTGCGCCGGAGCCCGATCAGTCGGTCGATCACCGGTTGCAGGCGTTCGGGCGTAATTGGCTTGGCAACCACCGCATCGACGATGCTCGACAGGCCGAGGCTCTCCGGCGTGCCATTCTTGGTGGAAAGCAGGATCACGGGGGGGCGTGATTTCCCCGAGGCCCGCCGCAGCGCATCAATGCCCGATATCAGGCTGTCGCAGTCCTTGTTGTCGGGCCCCCCATCGAGGACAACGGCGCCGGGAATGAGGGACCGCAACGCCCTTGCCGCCGTCTCAGGCGATTCCGAGATCGGCCTGAGACCGCACAGTTCGACGATCTTTGAAACGACCACGCGGTTGATCGGCGATTTCCCCACAACCAGAACATGTGACAAGTCCGTGGATATCTCGGCGTCCGTGTTTCGAGTCACCAGGTTCAGGTGTCTTGTGATTTCGTTGTCGCGATTCACTGGGCACATGGGCGGGCGGGCCGTTTGCTCTATTTCAATGCAGAGTTGAAATCAGAGGGACTATTGGCTTGAGATCGCGAGCCAAGTCAAGATGAAATGAAGCGTATCGAAGGCGCTGTTTAAGCCAAGGAAGTTAGTATTTGCTTCTGTACTGTTGTGTCTGCAAAAACAAAATTCACCTGCGCAGAGATTGCGCAGGTGAATGTTGGATCTGAGGGCTGTTCGATCAGTCGTGGCGCTGTTGCGTGACGATCACCGGTATCAGCAGATCACCCCAGTTGCCGTCGCCGCCATGATGTCTCGCGGAGCGCACAAGCTCCACCGAGACACCTGCCTCGACCGCCTTCATAACAGACTGGTTGAGCCTGTGCAGGTCGTTCGCCAGCATGCGTATTGTCGCCTGCTGGTCGACGCTCATGGTGGTCGCCTGTTCTTCTGCTCGTTCCTTGACGCGGCTGATCGATGCCATTGCTCTTCTCCTCGGATTTCCATGCCCCTTCGGGCGTTTCCTCTGTGTCTGGTCAGCTATTCCGCTGCCGGTTTGAACTGGGCGTGCTCGGTCGATTCATGCATGGCGGTGGTCGAAGACCGGCCGCCGGTGATCGCCATCGACACCGCGTCGAAATAGCCGGTGCCGACCTCGCGCTGGTGCTTGGTGGCGGTATATCCATGGGCTTCCGCCGCGAATTCTGCTTCCTGCAGTTCGGAGTAGGCAGACATCTGCCGTGCCTTGTAGCCACGAGCGAGTTCGAACATGCCGAAATTGAGCTGGTGGAACCCGGCCAGCGTGATGAACTGGAACTTGTATCCCATCGCGCCCAACTCCCGCTGGAACTTGGCGATCGTCGCGTCGTCGAGGTTCTTCTTCCAGTTGAACGAGGGCGAGCAATTGTAGGCCAGCAGCTTGCCTGGATGATGCTTGCGCACGCCTTCGGCGAATTTTTTTGCCTGCGCCAGATCGGGCTTCGAGGTTTCGCACCAGATCAGATCAGCGTGTGGGGCATAGGCAATGGCACGCGCGATGCATGGCTCGATGCCGTTCCTGACTTGGTAGAAGCCTTCCACCGTGCGCCCAGCGTCATAGTCGACGAAAGGCTGGTCGCGCTCGTCGATGTCGGAGGTCAGCAGTTTCGCGGCCTCCGCATCGGTGCGCGCCACGACCAAGGTCGGCGTGCCCATCACGTCTGCCGCAAGCCGCGCGGCGTTGAGATTGCGTATGTGCGCCGCGGTCGGGATCAGCACCTTGCCGCCGAGATGGCCGCACTTCTTCTCCGACGCCAGCTGGTCCTCGTAGTGGACGCCGGCCGCACCCGCCTCGATGAAGGCCTTCATGATCTCGAAGGCGTTCAGCGGTCCGCCGAAGCCGGCTTCCGCATCGGCGACGATCGGTGCGAACCATGTGTCGACCGACAGGCCGTTGCCTTCCGACGTCTCGATCTGGTCGGCGCGCTGCAGCGTGCGGTTGATGCGCTTGACCAGTTCGGGCGCTGCGTTGGCAGGATAAAGCGACTGGTCCGGATACATGGCCGAGGCCGTGTTGGCATCGGCGGCGACCTGCCAGCCGGAAAGGTAGATCGCCTTCAGCCCCGCGCGGACCTGCTGCATCGCCTGATTGCCGGACATGGCGCCGAGCGCGTTGACGAAATCCTCCTCGTGAATGAGCTTCCAGAGCCGGTTCGCTCCCATCTCGGCGAGGCTTTGCCGGATCTGCACCGAACCGCGCAGCCGCTTCACGTCTTCGGGCGAATACGGTCGTTCGATGCCGTCGAAGCGGCCTTCCGGTGCCGAGGGAACAAGGTTGTAAAAATCAGTCATGGGTCACTCCGAAGATTCTGCGATCTGCCTCGGGCTGCGGTCAAATGTGCTGCCTCCGTGTGACTGAGTTTACATTGCAGCGCGAAATGAGCGAGAGAAAACCAGGAATTTCGCGAAAAATAAGAGAAAACCTGTGTTGTGTTTGACAGGTGAAAGCTGTAAATTTGTCATACTTGTAAAAGATGATGTTACGGATATCACACGCGAATGTCTGTAAATTCCTGTCAACGGCGAATCGATGGCTGACCAGAAGATCTTTGCCGGTCCACGGATCCGGCGCGTTCGCAACGCCAAGGGGCTGACCCAGACGGCGATGGCCGAGGGGCTTGGCATTTCGCCGTCCTATCTGAACCTCATCGAGCGTAACCAGCGGCCGCTGACGGTGCAACTGATCCTGAAGCTGGCGTCCGTGTACAAGGTCGATCCTCACGAATTGCAGGGCGAGGCGCGAGGATCGATCGCGGCTCTGAAAGAGGTCTTCACCGATCCGCTGCTGGTTGGCGAACTTCCCGGCGACCAGGAACTGATCGAGATTGCCGAGGCCGCGCCCAATGCATCGGCCGCCGTGATAAAGCTGTTCCGGGCCTATCGCGAGCAGGCTGAACGTCTTTCCGATCTCAATGAACTCCTTGCGCGCGAGGGCAGGGCGACAGCACTTTCAGGCGCGCGCCTGCCGATCGACGAGGTGCATGAGGTCTTCCAGCGCCGTCCCAACCATTTTGCCGCTCTCGAGGAAGAGGCCGAGGCGTTCACGTCGGTTCTCGATCCCGGCGACGACCTGTTCGGTGCGCTGAAGGCCTGGCTGAAGCGTGAATATGGCATCGTGGTCAAGGTGCTGCCGGTCGCCACCATGCCCAACTGGCGTCGCCGCTACGACCGCCATTCGCAACGCCTGTTCCTGTCCGAGCGCCTCTCGCCTTTCGACCAGTTGCGCGAAGTCGCGATGGAGGCTTGCCTGATCCGCATGACGGTCGCCGTCGCTGGCGAGATCCAGGCGCTCAAGCTGACCACCGACGAGGCCCGCCGACTGGCCCGTTTCGAACTCGGCCGCTACGTGGCTCACGCGCTGATGATGCCCTACCAGGCCTTCCACGCCGCTGCCATGCGGGCGCGTTACGATGTCGACGTGCTACGCTCGCGCTTCGGGGTTTCCTTCGAGCAGGCTGCGAACAGGCTGACGATGTTGCAGCGCTCCGGCGCTTCCGCGGTGCCGTTCTTCATGCTTGAGGTTGACAATGCCGGCAACCGCTTTCGAAAGGCGGGCAGCCAGGGATTCCCGCAGAGCCGTTTTGGCGGTGGTTGCCCGAAACTTCCCGTGCATGCCGCTTTCTCGCAGCCCGGCCAGATCTTCGTCGAGGCGGTGGAAATGCCGGACGGGGCGGAGTTCCTCTGCATCGCCCGTACGCTCGAAGGGCCTCAGGGCTCGTTTTCGGAACGTCCGCGCCGCACCGCGCTGTTGTTGGGTTGCGACATCGGTTTCCACGACGAGATCGTCTATGGCGCCGCATTGCCCGGCGCGGTTGGCGGCGCGGCCAAGGCCGGCGCTGTAATGGCCACGCCGGTCGGGCCAGCCTGCCGGCTCTGCGAACGCATCGGTTGCCTGGCGCGGGCGGAGCCCCCGGTGACGAGACCGCTTGGCCTGGACGAGATGGTGACGGGCCTGAGCGCGTTCGACTTCCAGTGATGCAGATACGGACGTCGGCGCGGTGGACTTTGCCACAACCATCGCATTTGGCTGGATCACGCCTGGGCGCTGGCTTTGCGTTACGCGAATAGGGCAGGTTTTTGTCGTCCGTTGCGCATCGTAGCGTTCCGAATACGTCGACAGTCGTGCCCATGACCGACACAGCATCACCGCCGATTGCCGTCTTGCCGATTGTTTCACGGCGGGAAGAGCGTGCCGGATACCTGCTGGTGTTTCTGTCCGCGCTGATGTGGAGCTTCGGCGGAACCTTTGCCCGTTTCATACATGCAGATGACAGCTGGACAGTGGTGTTCTGGCGCTCGGTCTGGGCGGCTGCGTTTCTTCTAGGCTTCATGGCATGGCGGGACGGCTGGCGAGGCACCCTGAAGTTGTTCCGCGACATGGGTCTGCCTGGCCTTGCCGTGGCGATCTGCTTTGCCGTCGCATCGACCTGTTTCGTCGTGGCGTTGTCCTACACCACTGTCGCCAACATCCTGCTGATGCAGGCCGGCGTGCCGCTGCTGGCCGCGCTGTTCGCCTGGGCGCTGTTTCGCGAAAGGGTGTCGGTGACGACATGGGTGGCAATTGCCGCCGTCATTGCCGGCGTCGCCATCATGGTGTCGGAATCCCTTGATGGCGCCGTGTCTCCCATCGGCGACGGGCTGGCGCTGCTCATCGCAGTCATGTTTTCGATCGCCACCGTCATCACGCGGCGCTTTGCCCATGTGCGCATGACGCCGGCCACATGTCTTGGCACGATCCTGGCCGCCGCCTTCGCGGCGTCGCAGGCGTCGACCTTTGCCGTTTCAGGCCACGACATGGGCTTTCTGTTTGCCTTCGGCGTCATCAATCTCGGGCTCGGCCTTGCCTTCTTCGCCACCGGTGCGCGGTTGATCCCGGCGGCCATCGCCGCGTTGCTCGGCACCTTCGAGCCGATCCTTGGGCCGATCTGGGTCTGGCTCATCCATTCCGAGGTGCCGTCGGGACGCACCATCGTCGGCGGTGCCGTCGTGGTCACTGCGTTGCTCGTCCATATCGGGCTCGAATTCAAGCGCCAGGCGCGACCGGTAAGGCCGGGTGTCACCGGCCTGCCTTCTCCCAATTGATGTAATTGATGCAACCCACGGCTTTGCCATTGACAACGTCGCTATCGGGCGGGCAGGCTGACAATACGGCAACAACAAGACAGGCGTATCTTGCCAAGTCTCCCCGCTGGCCCGTTTGAGACCGGTTCACATCGTTGTATTTGTGTCCGCGCAGTGGCGAAAGCTTCTGACGGCAACGGAACGCCATCCAACTCACGATATAGAGCTCCTGCCGGACTTGCTTTGGACTGCCATAATACTGGCGGTTCGCGCTTGTCGCCCTCGGGAGAGCTCAATAGTCTGAACCAAATGTCCGGCAGCGCTCCTGCGGCGACAAGCCGGCGAAGGAACACTCACCAAAGGAGAATAGCATGATCCGCAAAGCGCTCTGGCTTTCGGCAACCTCGGTATTCCTGGCGCTTTTCACGCCGGGAAGCCACGCGGAAGATCGCGTCGTGAATGTATACAATTGGTCGGATTATATCGACCCGACGATCATCGACGACTTCACCAAGAAGACCGGCATCAAGGTCGTCTACGACACGTTCGATTCCAACGAGATCCTGGAGACCAAGCTGCTTGCCGGCGGCAGCGGCTACGACGTCGTCGTACCGTCAGCCAATTTCCTTGCGCGTCAGATCCAGGCCAAGGTCTTCCAGAAACTCGACAAGTCGAAGCTGCCGAACATTTCCAACATGTGGGACGTCATCACGGATCGGACCAGCAAATACGATCCTGGCAACGAATACTCGGTCAACTACATGTGGGGCACGGTCGGCATCGGGTACAACATCAAGAAGGTGCAGGCGGCACTCGGCACCGACAAGATCGACAGCTGGGACGTCTTCTTTAATCCGGAAAAGCTGGCCAAGGTGAAGGACTGCGGTGTCTATGTGCTGGACTCGCCAGCCGACATCATTCCGGCGGCGCTGAAATATCTCGGCCTTGATCCGAACAGCACCTCGCCGGACGATATCGCCAAGGCCGAAGAGGCCCTGCTGAAGGTCAGGCCCTATATCCGCAAGTTCCATTCGTCCGAATACATCAATGCTCTCGCCAATGGCGACATCTGCCTGGCGGTCGGCTGGTCGGGCGACGTATTCCAGGCCCGCAACCGAGCCGTCGACGCCAAGCAGGGCGTCGAGATCGGCTATTCGGTGCCCAAGGAAGGCGCTCAGATGTGGTTCGATCAGATGGCAATCCCCGCCGACGCGCCGCATGTCGCCGAGGCGCATGAATTCCTCAACTACATGATGACGCCGGAAGTGATCGCGAAATCGTCGAACGTCGTGCTTTATGCCAACGGCAACAAGGCGTCGCAGCAGTTCGTCGACAAGACCCTCCTTGACGATCCGTCGGTCTATCCCGACGCGGAGACGGTGAAGAAGCTCTATACCGTAGCGCCCTATGATCCCAAGACCCAGCGCATCGTTACGCGCAGCTGGACCAAGATAGTCACGGGCCAATAACAGTCTCGAACAGGTCCCGGCGGTCCAACTGCCGGGACCTGGCATCGTCAAGGCGTGATCCGGAAAAGTTGGGGACCGGCTCTCCGAAAGGAGCCATGCCCGAAACAAGACAGCCACAGGTCGGTTCAACCAGGTTGAACGGCTATTGGGCAAAGCAGCAGGACGGAGTGGGACATGAAATCGCTTGGCAGCATCCGCAGAGATTTCGCGCCGTGGACCGACCCTAATGCCAAGCCGTACATTCAATTCGACAACGTCACCAAGAAGTTCGGCGACTTCACGGCGGTCAACAACCTCTCGCTGACCATATTCGAGCGCGAGTTCTTCGCGTTGCTCGGCGCGTCCGGTTGCGGAAAATCGACGCTGCTGAGAATGCTCGCCGGCTTCGAGGAGCCGACCGCCGGCCGCATCCTGCTCGACGGCCAGGACCTGCGTGGCATCCCGCCTTACCGGCGGCCGGTCAACATGATGTTCCAGTCCTACGCCCTGTTCCCGCACATGACGGTCGAGAACAACATTGCCTTCGGCCTGAAGCAGGACGGCATGCCGAAGCCCGAAATCGCGGCGCGTGTCGCCGAGATGCTGAAGCTGGTCAAGCTCGAACAGTTCGCCAAGCGCAAGCCGCACCAGCTGTCCGGTGGCCAGCGCCAGCGCGTTGCGCTGGCACGCTCGGTCGCCAAGCGGCCCAAAGTGCTTTTGCTCGACGAGCCGCTTGGCGCCCTCGACAAGAAGCTTCGCGAGGAGACCCAATTCGAACTGATGGACATGCAGCAGACGCTGGGGCTGACATTCGTCGTCGTAACCCACGACCAGGAAGAGGCCATGACCATGGCCGACCGCATCGCCATTCTCGAAAAGGGCGAGGTGATGCAGGTTGCGACGCCCGCGGAGGTGTACGAGGCGCCCAGTTCTCGCTTTGTCGCCGGCTTCGTCGGCAATGTGAACATGTTCGAGGGCAAGATCGCGCGTGGCGACGACGGCGGGGCAAGCATCGATGCCGGCAACGGCATCACGATCCGCACGGAAAACGCCGGCAACGCCGCACCCGGAGCCGCGGTGACCTTCGCTATCAGGCCGGAGAAGATCAAGGTTTCATCGAAGAGGCCCGCTGAAACCGTCAACGCCATCGAGGGCGAGGTCTACGACATCGCCTATCTCGGCGACATGACCGTCTATCACGTCAAGCTGGACGATGGGCAGGTCGTTCGGGCCAGCTCCATGAACGCATCCCGTGTCACCGAGGATCCGCTGAACTGGAGCGACCGCGCCTGGGTGTCGTTCCGGCCGGATGCCGGCGTTGTGCTGACAAGGTAGGGGGCGGTCATGTCGAACGTCGCCATCGCCGATGCGGCCGCTCCGTCGGGCGCATCAAAGTCGGTCTTGACCCGGCTGGGTGCCGGATTCATTAGCCGGCTGGTCATCATCATTCCCTATGTCTGGCTGCTCTTCTTCTTTCTCATTCCCTTCATTATCGTCTTCAAGATATCGCTGTCGCAGACAGCGATCGCCATGCCGCCTTACACCCCGACGCTCGACTTCAGCGACGGCATTTCCGGGTTCTTCGCGCGGTTCGGCGGGCTCAATTTCGACAACTACGTCTGGCTGACGCAGGATGCCCTCTACTTCAACGCCTATGTTTCCAGCGTGGTCATCGCCGGCATATCGACCATCCTGACGCTGCTGGTCGGCTACCCGATCGCCTATGGCATGGCGCGCGCGCCGGCCTCGATCCGCCCGACATTGCTGATGCTGGTCATCTTGCCGTTCTGGACGTCGTTCCTGATCCGCGTCTACGCCTGGATCGGCATTCTCAAGCCGGAGGGGCTGCTCAATCAGCTTCTCTTGTCGCTGCATGTCATCAGCGAACCGCTTGTCATCCTCAACACCTACACGGCCATCTTCATCGGTATCGTCTACTCCTACCTGCCCTTCATGGTGCTGCCACTCTATTCGTCGCTGGAGAAGATGGATTACTCGCTGATCGAGGCTGCAAAGGATTTGGGCTGTCCGCCGACATCGGCCTTCTGGAAGATTACCTTCCCCCTGTCGCTGCCCGGCGTCATCGCCGGCTGCCTTCTGGTCTTCATCCCCGCCGTCGGTGAGTTCGTCATTCCCGATCTGCTCGGCGGATCGCAGACGCTGATGATCGGCAAGACGTTGTGGAACGAGTTCTTCGCCAACCGCGACTGGCCCGTTTCATCCGCCGTCGCCGTGATCCTGCTCCTGCTCTTGACCGTGCCGATCATGATCTTCCAGCAGGCCCAGGCGCGCGCCCAGGAGCAGGACAAATGAACACGACCTGGAGCCGCTTCAACATCACCTCGATCGTATTGGGCTTTGCCTTTCTCTATCTGCCGATCGTGCTGCTCGTCGTCTTCTCCTTCAACGAGTCGAAGCTGGTCACCGTCTGGGGTGGTTTCTCGACCAAATGGTACGTGTCGCTGTTCCACAATCAGGGCCTCATGGACGCCGCCTGGGTGACGGCGCGCGTCGGCGTCATCTCGGCCACGGTGGCGACCGTGCTTGGCACGCTGGCGGCACTGACCTTGACGCGTTACACGCGCTTCAAGGGCAGGGTGCTGTTTTCCGGTATGGTCTTTGCACCGCTTGTCATGCCGGAAGTCATCACCGGTCTGTCGCTGCTCTTGCTGTTCGTCGCCGTCGGCCTCGATCGCGGCTTCCTCACCGTCACGCTCGCGCACATCACCTTCACCATGTGCTTCGTGGCGGTCGTCGTCCAATCGCGGCTGGTCAGCTTCGACCGCTCGCTGGAAGAGGCGGCGATGGATCTCGGTGCGCCGCCGGTAAAGACCTTCTTCCAGATCACGCTGCCGGTCATCCTGCCGGCAATCGTGTCAGGCTGGATGCTGGCCTTCACATTGTCGCTCGACGATCTGGTCATCGCCAGCTTCACCTCCGGACCCGGCGCCACCACGCTGCCGATGAAGATCTACAGCCAGGTGCGCCTCGGTGTCACACCGGAGATCAACGCCGCCTGCACCATCCTGATCGCCGTCGTCGCGATCGGCGTCATCATCGCATCGCTCGCCAACAAGCGCCGCGAGGTCCAGCGTCAGCGCGACGAGCAGGCCGCACAGCGCGGGTGACCTGCGGGGCGGAGGCGGGGGCGTCGAAAGAAGGCGGCCTATTCGCCGGAAATGCCGCGGCTGATGGGCGAGATGAACGGCGCGGTCCACGTCCCGCCGACAAAGAAGGAAGATTGGCTGGGAGGCGGAGGATTGTTGGCCTGGCTGTTGGCCGGCTGATTATTGGCGGGTGGCGCCGGTTTGTCCGGTTGGATCACGCCGCCCGACAGAGCCAGTCCGCGCCCCGCATAGGATGCAATGCCTGAAAGCCAGATCTTGTACTTGGCCGAATTGACTTCGGCCTTGTCGATCCTGGCGACGCCTTTGGAAATGCTGGCCTTCAGCTCCGCTCCGTCGATAGGCAGCGTTCCGTCCGAAACGTCGTCCAGTGCGAAGAACCCGCCCTGTTCGGTGTGCTTGAGGAAAGCCGGCAGATTGAGCTTGCTCAGCGCGCCAGGACCGAAGGTCGCCGAGACAGAGCCGTCCGCGTTCTCGAATATGGAGTTCCAGGTCCGGCCGGGTCCCTTGAGGATGAGCGACACGGTGCCGGTGCCAATCGGAACCAGCTGCGTCATGCCGGCAGCGGTGCCGAAAGCGCCGCCATCGATATCGGAGGCCAGGAGACGTATCTCGACCTGCGTTCCCTCCGGCTTGCGGTCGAAACGAAGGCTGCTCTGGACGTTGCCGCCGAAGGCGGAAGCATCTGAAATATCGAAGACAGCCAGGCCGTTCTTGACCTGGGCATTGGCGGCGACGTCGGCAAGCTGGATCGCGCCCGCCGTGGCATGTGCCGCCGATAGCCTGAGGTCGAGGTTGATGCGGTCGGCGAAACTTGTATCGACTTCGCTGGGGCTGGCTCCGTCAACGGGCGCCAAGGGCGTGAATGCCGATAGGAACGACCACAGGTCGAGTGTGTCGAAAGCAAGCGTACCGGAGATCAACGGCCGCGATTCGCCGAAGGAGAAGTCCAGCGCGCCCATTCCGGGATTGTTGTCGAGTGCGATCGCCGTGTTTTCGAACTTGACGCGCCCGGCGGTCGCGGTGACCTTGCTGGAAACGGAGACGGAGCCGATGGCCGCTCCAGGCGCTATTCCTGCCTGCGTCCATTCGAGCAGGCGCCTGAGCGAGGGCGCTGAAAACTTGGCCTGGCCATCAAAATAGGCGTTGTCCGACATGCTGGCCGTGCCATCGAAGGAGAAGGTGGCAGGCGCGGCCTTGAAGGATAGCGTCAGGGGTGCGGCACCGCCCGCAAACAGCACCAGTGGCTTCTGCGAAGCGACATCCAGGGCGACACTTTCACCTCGCCATATGCCGGTGGCCGACAGCGACGCGTTGCTGTTCAGTGCGGCCCAGCTCGCCTGTCCTGTCAGGCTGCTCAAGACTTCGACGTCCTTGCCGCCGATCGAAGCCACCATGCGCCCGTCCCTGAACTCGATGGTGCCGAACGGATCCGATGGCAGCTTGCTCAGGTCAGGCTTGGCCGGGTCGGCATTGAGCACGCCCCGCGCCGTGTCGACAGACCGGGCTATCCGTCCGCCGGAAGGCACGGCAGGCAGGAACAGGCCGTTTTTCGTGCGCTGAACCCTGATTGTCGGCCGCACCAGCCGTGCCGTCGAGAACACCACGTCGCCGCGCAGCGCCGACATTGCGGAAAGGTCGACCTCGACACGCTCGGCTTCGATCACCGGCGGCGCGTCGGCATCCGTCCATTGCGACAATGTCACATCGGTAAGGATGGCGCGGAATGTCGGCCAGACCTCGATGCGAGGCGAACCTTCAATGGTGACCCGGAACCCGCTCCACGCGCTCATTTCCCAGGCGATACGGTCGCGCACGATGCGTGTCGATGCGATAAGCGGCAGGGTCGCGACCACCAGTACGGCGACGATCACGGCAGCGCCGATCGCCCATATTCCGCGCCGGATCAAAGAGGATGGCATCTCGCCCTGTATGCTTTCATTCCGACAAATCGCCTGACGGGTGTAACTCACGGCTGACGCATTTCAAGTCTTTATGGCCCGGCGATGGCATTTGCGCACAGCCCAGGCGGGGTGCCGAACAAAATCTTGCTCTGCTGCGTTGCAATATGCATAAGCGGAGATGACCGTGGAGGAACGATCATGACCGGCGACGCACCCCTGTGGACCCCAACGCAAGACCAGGTCGATGCGGCACCGATGACGGCCTTCATGAAGGTCGCGGCGGCGAAAGCCGGCACCCCCTTTGCGTCCTATGCGGAGCTCCACCGCTGGTCGGTCGACGATCGCGAGGCGTTCTGGAGCCAGGTCTGGGACTTTTGCGGCATCGTTGGCGACAAGGGCAGTGAGCGCGTGCTCGTCGACGGCGACAGGATGCCCGGCGCCGCCTTCTTTCCCGATGCGACCCTGAACTTTGCCGAGAACCTGTTGAAGAAGACGGGTTCGGGCAATGCAATCGTGTTTCGCGGCGAGGACAAGGTCGAGCGCCGCCTGTCCTGGAATGAGCTGCACGCGCTGACGTCACGCCTGCAGCAACTCTTCCTGTCGCTCAAGGTGAAGAAGGGGGATCGCATAGCCGCGATGATGCCCAACATGCCCGAGACCGTCGCAGCCATGCTCGCGGCGGCATCGATCGGAGCCGTCTGGTCGTCCTGCTCTCCCGATTTTGGCGAGCAGGGCGTGCTTGACCGCTTCGGCCAGATCGAGCCCGTCGTCTTCATCGCGCCCGATGGCTACTGGTACAATGGCAAGGCGATCGAGGTCGCCGACAAGATCGCCGCCGTCGCGGCCAAGCTCGGCACGGTGCGCAAGATCTTGGTCGTCGATTATCTGGGCACCTCGTCCGATGTCGCCGAAACCATCGAGAGTGCATCGGCCCTGGAAGAGGCGCTGGCGCCCTTTGCCGCCAGGCCCCTTACCTTCGAGCGTCTGCCATTCGCGCATCCGCTCTACATTCTGTTTTCGTCGGGCACGACCGGCATCCCCAAATGCATCGTCCATTCGGCAGGCGGCACGCTGATCCAGCACGTCAAGGAACAGCGCCTGCATGCCGGCCTCGTCGATGGCGACCGCTTCTTCTATTTCACCACCTGCGGCTGGATGATGTGGAACTGGCTGGTGTCCGGCCTGGCGTCGGGGGCGACGCTGCTGCTCTATGACGGCTCGCCCTTCTATCCCGATGGCAATGCGCTGTTCGACTTCGCCGACGCCGAGAAGATGACCTATTTCGGCACTTCGGCAAAATTCATCGATTCTGTACGCAAGGCCGCCCTCAAGCCGATCCGCACGCATGATCTGTCCACCGTGCGCACCATCTCCTCCACCGGCTCGCCACTCTCGCCGGAGGACTTCCGTTTCGTCTATGACGGCATCAGGCAGGATGTCCATCTGGCCTCGATTTCGGGTGGCACCGACATCGTCTCTTGCTTCGTGCTGGGCGTGCCGACATTGCCGGTGTGGACCGGCGAGATCCAGGGCCCGGGTCTTGGCCTTGCCGTCGACGTCTGGGACGACGACGGCAAGCCCATTCGGCAGGAGAAGGGCGAACTGGTCTGCACAAAGGCGTTTCCCGCCATGCCGATCGGCTTCTGGAACGACCCCGACGGCAAGAAATACCAGGCCGCCTATTTCGAGCGCTTCGATAATGTCTGGTGCCATGGCGACTTCGCTGAATGGACGGTTCATGGCGGCCTGATCATTCATGGGCGTTCCGACGCCACGCTCAATCCCGGTGGCGTGCGCATCGGCACGGCGGAGATCTACAATCAGGTCGAGCAGATGCCGGAGATCCTGGAGGCGCTCTGCATCGGTCAGGATTTCGACAATGACGTGCGCGTGGTGCTGTTCGTGCGACTGGCCGCTGGCGCGGAACTCGATGCCGATCTGGAAAAGCGGATCCGTTCGAAAATCCGCAGCGGGGCAAGCCCGCGCCACGTGCCGGCCAAGATCGTTGCCGTCACCGATATACCGCGCACCAAGTCGGGCAAGATCACCGAGCTTGCGGTGCGCGACATGGTCCATGGCCGTGCCATCAAGAACAAGGAGGCGCTCGCAAATCCCGAGGCGCTGGACCTTTTCAGGAACCTGCCGGAACTCGCGAGCTGAACCGTCCCATGCACCCAATCTGATCTTGGACCATTCGCGGAGTGGATTTCAGCTTTCAGGCACTCAGTCATGGTTAATGAAATATGTCGGCCGAATTTACCTAGATTTCATGAGTGGTACACATTGGTAAATTTTTTGGCGCTCCGGTAAGGAATTGTTAAGAGGTAGCGCCGATATTCGCATACAACTTGAGGGAGAAATCCCGTTCCTCTGATCCCCGGAGGATCTGATTCGCTCAAGCCCCCGTTGTGACAGCAAATTCCATCATTTAAGGCGCCCGTTGGGCGCCTTTTTTCTTTTTCCGTGTGGGCGCCTCGCCTTACTCGGCAAGCACGCGCGTCGAGGGAAAAGCGACCTCAACCAACGTGCCTTCGCCCGGCGTCGAGTTGATGGTGAACCGCGCGCGGTTCGCTTCCACCATCGCCTTGGTCAGCGGCAGGCCGAGGCCGGTGCCGTCACCACGTCCACGCTTCAGTGCGTTGATCTGCTTGAAAGGCTTCAGCGCCTGCTCGATTTCGGCCTGGCTCATGCCGATGCCGGTATCGCGCACGCGCATCACGACGTCGCCCGAGGTCTCATACGCGGTCGACACGATCACCTGGCCGCCGGCCTGCGTGTAACGGATGGCGTTCGACAGGATGTTGAGCGCGATCTGGCGCACGCTGCGCAGATCGGCCACCACTTCCGGCAGGCGCGAAGCGAAGCTGGAACGGATGATGACCCGTTCGCGATTGGCCTGCGGCTGCATCATGGCCACGGTCTCGGCCAGCGTGTCATTGAGCGACACGGCCTCGTAATCCATCTCTTGCTGGCCGGCCTCGATCTTCGAGATGTCGAGCAGGTCGTTGACAAGGTCCAGCACATGGTTGCCCGACCGGTTGATGTCGCGCAGATAGTCGCGATAGCGATCATTGGCCACCGGGCCGAATTTCTCATCCACCATCAGTTCCGAGAAGCCGATGATGGCGTTGAGAGGCGTGCGGATTTCATGGCTGATGCGCGCAAGAAAATCGGTCTTTTGCGAGGAGGCCCGTTCGGCCACCGCGCGCGCCTGCGTCAGTTCTTCCTCGGCGCGCTTCCATTGCGTGATGTCGCGCACCACGGCGCAGAAACCGCTCTCGTTGGGCAGCCTGCCGATTGTCATGAACAGGGGAATGAAGCGGCCCTGCGCCTCGCGCCCGATCACCTCGCGGCCGTCATTCAGCACGCTGGCGACGCCAGGCTCGGACAGTCCTTCGAGATAGTCGCGCGCAGCGCGCTGGCTTTCGATGGCGAACAGGGAGGCGAAGGGCTTGCCGGTGACTTCGTCGCTGTCAAAGCCGAACAGCGCTTCCGCTGGACGGCTGATCGAACGGATCGCACCGTCGCGTCCGATCAACACGACGCCATCGGTCGCGGTGTCGATGATGGTGCGCATCTCGGCGATGCGTGATTTGAGCTCGGAAATATCGGGCTGTGTCTGCTCGTTGGCGACGGCATGCAGCGGTGCCGCCGGTGCATCATCCTCGCCCGAACGGCGCACGACAAGCATCAGCGCCTTGCCGCCGCGCCAGGGGACGGACCGCAGTATGGCCTCGATCGGAAACTCCTGCCCGTCGCGCGTCTTCAGCCTCAGCGTGCGATCGGCTCCATCGGAAGTGCCGTCCCCGGCGTAGTGGTCCGCAAACAGTGCGTCGAGCCCACCGGCGTCCGACAGATCCTCAACCGTGTCATAGCCGGTCAGATGGAGGAACTCGTCGTTCGCATAGTGCAAGGTGTCGCCGGAATGAATGAGCAGCGGCACAGGCAGCTTGCCGATGATCGAGGTATCCGGGGTCTCCTCGCCGACGGAAAAGGCCGACGGCACGAATCCCTCGAGCTTGATTGGGGGCACGTGCAGCAGTGGCCGGGGGCGTGCGCCGACAATCTCCCCGGCGTTGGTTGGTGCGCCGGCCTCCTCGTCGGGCCAGTCCTCATTGTCTTCCGCATCGTGAAAATCGGCGGATGTCATGCTGTCATCGTCATCGGCGGTATCGGCTGCCGCCTTCGCGGCCTGCTGCGGATCCGTGACGATGGGCTCGGCACCATTTCGCGGCGATTCCTGGTCGGCTACAGCAACCGGTGTTTTGTCGGCGGCGGTGGCGACGTCGGCGGGGACGTCCGTATGGCTGGCGAAGCTGAGCAGTGATCCGCCCGGCTTCCCGGCATGTGGGTCGTCCCGCCGCCCGCCATCCAGCCGCGCCAGATCTTCCTGGTCCTCGACGTCGACCTCGGGCGGCTCGTCTGAAATGGGCCCGCTGTCCTTGGCCGTCGCCTGCAATTCGACCTCATGCGAGGGGTGGGCTTCTTCCCGAGGCGCCATGTCTGGCACCGGCTGGGTTGTATCGGCTGTCGTCGTCGCTTTCGCCGCCGGTTCAGGCTGTTTCTCGACAGCAGGCTGTTCAGCCTCGGTCTGTGCAGCCGGAGCGCTGTCCTTCTTCAACCGCTCGCCGATCTCGCGAAACGCGCTGCGCTCCAGTGTTGACAGGCCTTTGTCATTGGCAGGCTGCCTGTGCTCCGCCAAGCGGATCACCTTGTCGGCAAAGCGCCGCTCCGGTTTCGGCACGATGGTCAGCGCCGGCACTTCGCCCTTGAACGGATCCTCAGTCTCGGGTTCTTCAGGCGGCTGCGTGGGAATTTCGGCCGCCGCTGGCCCCGCGCCATTGGGAACGAGCGCCATTCCGATCGCCTCCGGATCGACGACCGCATCGCCGGTCCGGGCGACGCCGAAGCCACGAAAGCCCTCGAAGACGCGGCTGCGGCTGTAGACGGGCAGCGCCGCCAGATCCACCGGTATCTTCAGGTCGGTGCCAGCAACCGGCCACAATACGGAGCGGCCGGACCAGGTGTCGCGCCGTTCCAGCAGGCCGGCAATCTCGCCGGAGGCATCCAGGCCGAATGTCGTGGCAACGTCCTTGAAGCGCCGTCCGATCACGTCGGCGGCCGTCTTGCCGACGATCTGCGAAAACTCCGGCGACAGGGTGCTGAACTTGCCCTCGGCATCGGTGCGCCAGACAAAACGCAAGGGCGGCGCCGAGCGGTCGATCTCCCGGGTGGCGGGACGGGCGGGCGCGGGCGGCGCCTCGGTAGTGTCCTGCCCCGAGCTTTCGGCGGTAGTGCCGGAAACCGCCGGCGGCTCATGAGGGGCGGCGGCATCGGGTTGGCCCGCCCGCTGCGCATCGTCTTCGCCGGCATTGAAGTACCAATGGTCATGCTGCGCGGACGTTGCGCCAGAGGCGCTGCCTGCATCTTCCTTGTGCTGCCCCGTCGAAACGTGAAGCGCCTGTTCCGCGGGAGCAGGGATGTTCTGTTCCGTCTCCGCATCGGCGTGTTCGCAGGCTGCCTCGATCAGCGGGGCTTCGGGCTCGTGGTCCTCGCCGGATTTGGATTGGGCGAGCGCTTCGCCCGAGGCTGTTGCCATATCGGCGCCAGTCCCGTCGACGCCCTCGTCGACAGCCTCACCGGCAGGCACCTCGTCGTCCAGCTGGTCCTCGTCGATAACCACCAGCAGATGCCGCAAATCAGTTAGTTTGGCGAGGCCGGCCGGGTAGGAAGCAGAACCACCCGGTACCAAGCGCTTGACGATCCTATCGTTTCCACTCGCGACGTCCGCCACGAGCGCGGCCAGCGTTTCCGGCAGGATGCCCAGCGCTGAAAAGCCGTCCGATGCGGCCTCGATATTACCCTTGGCGTCGAGAAAGGCGATGAAATGCCCGTGTTCGGTGAAGCCGCTGATGGCGCGGGCGGCGATCTCGGCGGCGCTGCGCGATCCAGTCTGCGCCGCGGGGACCGCGAGCATGATGGCGTCTTCGCCGTCGGGCATCTTCACCGCGCTGGCCAGGAAGCCGACCGCGCGGCTGGTCATGCCTGTTGCCAGCCGCACCATGAGGGAGCGGTCGCTGCCAATGCCTGGAAAGCCGCTTGTCGCCATGATCTGGCGCCTGGCAACCAGCGGCAGATGCGCGGATGCGCCGATGATGGCTTCGATATCCGCATAGCCGAACGCGGCCGCGCCCGGGCCATTGGCCCAGATCACCTGCTCCAGATCCGTCGACAGGATGGCGATGGCGTCACCGGCGGCAAAGCGCTGGCGCACCGCGTCGAGCACGGCGACATCAAGGAAGGAATAGTTTTCGGGCGGCATGCGCTTGGCGAACCCTCACGGAGCGGGCAACTTGCGGTTAACGCTTTGTTAATAAAAGCCGGCGGCGCGAAGGTCCACAAGCCATAACGTGCAAAGGCTGAAATCTGGGCTTTTGGTTAACGGCCGAAAAGAATTTATGGTGCACTGCAACAAAGATATTGCAATGCACAAAAATCGCCTTTATATTGCCATCATACATGAACGAGACGGCTTTCTGTCAAAGCCGCTGCCGCTGAAAAGGATGGAAAATGTCCAGGACCAAGACCGCCGACACGATCGAAAATGTTGAGTTCCCGAGCTTTGATGCTTCGAAGGCCACCGACCAGATCCGCGCTTTCGCCGAAAAGGGCGTCGAACAGTCGAAGGAAGCCTATGCCAAGCTGAAGACTGGCGCCGAGGAGACCCAGAAAGCCCTGGAGTCGACCTACGAGTCCGCCAAGACCGTTTCCAGCGACCTGTCGATCAAGACCATCTCTGCGCTGCGTGCCAACGCCGAAGCAGGCTTTTCGCATCTCGAATCCCTGATCGCCGCCAAGTCGCTGTCGGAAGTGATCGAACTGCAGACCGCGTTCCTGCGCAAGCGCGTCGAGGCGACCGTCGAGCAGGCCAAGGACTTCCAGGCCATTGCCTCCAAGGCAGCCGAGGACGTGTCCAAGCCGATCAAGACCGCCTTCGAGAAGGCGATGAAGGAAATCAAGGTCGCCTGATATTTCGCGCTTGATCCGAAGAGGTAGCAAAAGGTCGCATTTCTTCGAACAGGATCATGTGAAATATTACTGACCATGCGAATACCCGGCGGGCGGAACCTCCTCCCTCTGCTCTCCGGGGTGACCAGCCAGCACGTCCTCCCGCTGGCTCGTGAATGGAAAAGGCCGGCACCTCCTCCCGCCGGCCTTTTTCTTTGGCCGATGATACGATGGATGTGGGGAAGTGAGCTTTGCTTTCCAAAAGCCTTGAATTAAAATCCATAAGCCCGTATGGACGCATCGCCGAACGACAAAGCGGACCACGCGGAAAGAATTTTCAACCGTGGTCGCTTCAGGCTAACGTGCCGTTGTAGCTCAGCTGGTTAGAGCGCCGGATTGTGGATCCGGAGGTCGCTGGTTCGATCCCAGCCAACGGTACCATCGGCTTTTATAATAAGTTTGTGGTTCTACTGCGCAGTTTCGCGGCCGCGACTGAAGCGCTGTTTTGGCCGTTTGTGATACTTATTGTGATACAAGCGGTATCTTGAAGGCAGGGAAGGCGACGCGAAAAGCGGCATCGAGATCGTTTTCTAGAACCCAAAAGCCGCACGTGTTACCAGCGCGCGATCAAGCGTGCAGAGGCGCAAGGGTTTGTCTATCGGCCCCTCGCTGACATCCTCATCACCGATCCGCTTGATATGATCCTTCAGCGGGTTGAAGCTATAATTGGAAATCCTGCCAACTCGCCCGGGATCGAAGCGATCGGCGGAACTGTGCGGCCTCCAGATGCCTCTATTTCGACGAGATGGTCCGCGACGAGATCCGTACCAAGAGCCCTGATCGGAAAAAGCGCTGGAAGGCAAAACGCCAAATGAGCGTTGATATGTTCATCAGCTTGGTTGACGACAAACCGATAACCGCGATCAAACGCGACAATGCGCGTGCCGTGCATAAATGCTGGTTACATCGCATCGCACCCGAAGAAGGGAAAGCAGACCGCTCGGTGTCAACTGGCAACCGGAACATGGGCAACCTGCGAAGTGATTTTTGCAGATACTGCAAAGCCGGATTACCTGTTAACAGTGCATTGGCTAGCGCGAGCACGAAGTTCAGCGGCATGCGGTGGGTGATTTAGGCAAACGCCTATTCCGCATCGCTCGGGCTGGTCACGCTCCCGCAGGTTTCTGCGAAGTTCCCGCCACGACCAGTCCGTGACGAGGTCGCTCATGCCGCCAGATGCCCTGGCGAAGCTATATCGCTGAGGCGGTCGATAAGACCGCCGATCCCGCTCCGGCGCAAACGTGGCACGCGTGCAGTCCAGGGTCGGGCGGCGGTGCTGCAGGCCTGATGGTCGTGCTCGCCTGCAGCCAGATAAGTGCCAAACTCATGGTTGCCATGAGCCGGCACAAGACGCGGCAGGAACTGCACTGGGCACCGCTGGGGCACTAGTCCATCACCGGAAGTTGGTCAAAGAGTTCCAAGTTTGGTTTTTATTGGAGCCGGCCTTCGAACGAAAACTTTACACTGCAAACCAATACAAAAGTATTGCCGATACGATAGTGCAATAGAAACCATCGTTCGCTCCTTCGACAAATGCATGGAAATTTTTGTCGTTATCGAACAGGAGAAAACGATGTCGGAACTGTTGACCACTCGTCGGGAACTTCTTGCTCTCGCTGCCGCGAGCAGCGTTGTCGGTCTCTTGCCGGGAGGATCGCGCGCGGCGACAGCCGACCTGATCCGCCCGTTCAACATCAGTTTTTCGCAGGATGATCTGGACGACTTGCGACGGCGCGTTCTGGCGACCAAGTGGCCGGACAAGGAACAGGTGCACGATACCACCCAAGGCGTGCAACTTGAGACGATACAGCAGCTAGCCCGGCATTGGGCTACGGATTACGACTGGCGCAAGGCTGAGTCCAGGCTGAACGCAGTGCCTAATTTCATCACCGAGATCGACGGTCTGGATATCCACTTCATCCATGTCCGATCAAGGCACGAGAATGCGTTGCCCATGATCGTCACGCACGGCTGGCCCGGCTCCATCATCGAGCAACTGAAGATCGTCGGTCCGCTGACCGACCCCACTGCGCACGGCGCGAACGCGGCGGAGGCTTTCCACCTCGTCATCCCATCCCTGCCAGGGTATGGCTTCTCTGGCAAGCCAAAGGCGGTTGGTTGGAATCCTCCCCGTATCGCGAGAGCGTGGGCCATCCTGATGCAGCGGCTTGGCTACAAGGAGTATGTGGCGCAGGGCGGCGACTGGGGTAATGCCGTCACTGAGCATCTTGCCTTGCAGCAACCGCCTGGATTGCTGGGTATCCATACCAATATGCCAGCGACGGTACCGGTTGAAATCTCCAAGTCGCTGGCGGAGGGGGCGCCGCCTGCCAATCTGACCATCGACGAGCTGACCGCGTGGAACCAGCTCGATTTTTTCAACAAGAACGGCCTGGGCTATGCGATCGAGATGAACAATCGCCCGCAGACGCTATACGCTATCGCGGATTCACCAGTCGGTCTCGCGGCCTGGATGATTGACCATGATGACGCCAGCCAGAAGATGATTGCCCGGGCATTCGCCGGCCAGAACGAGGGCCTCTCCAAGGATGACGTCCTCGACAACGTCACGCTTTATTGGCTGACCAATACGGCGATCTCGTCCGCTCGGCTTTATTGGGACAATGCGCATCATCCGACGGGTGGTTTCTTCGACGTGCGTGGGATCAAGCTTCCTGTCGCTGTGACTGCCTATCCTGATGAAATTTACACAGCACCCAAGAGCTGGTCAGAAAAGGCTTATTCCAATCTCATTCATTACAACAAAGCCCCGAAGGGTGGCCACTTCGCGGCTTGGGAACAACCGGAATTCTTCTGCCAGGAAATGCGCTCGTCTTTCCGGACCCTGCGCAGGCCTGCATAGAGCAGGCCGCGATGCGCATTGCGTCAAGTTTGGGACTGGATTGGTGGCCGGCGCTGCCTGGCTGTAGGCCGAGCCGGCCGGATCGGCGGTGTTGCAAGCGCGCTGCCGTAGGCAGTCTTTGCGTCACCCAATCCGTTACGAAGGGGCCAAAGCTACGTCAGGAAAAGTGCGGAGGCGCCGAAACACCGCAACACCCATGGTGCTGCTCGGATCCTCTGCCCGGAGGACGTTAGCCCCAGGTCGCCAAAAGACTCTGCGCTGTTTGCAGGTCCGCTGTTTTGGCGCCGTCCGCGAACTGAATTACCACCGGCTGCAGCAGCGCTCGGGCTTGTGGCGTATTCCCTCGAGCCGCGGAAAGCCTTGCCAAATCAATCGAAGTTCGCAATTCCCATGCAAGCGCACCCTGACGCCGGCTTAGAGCCAACGATTCCGTAAAGCACGCTTGCGCTAATCCGTCGAGCTGAACTGGGAGGTTGAGCAGAAGGTTCGCCTTCACGCGGAGGAGTTCAGGCATGTAGCAAGCGTCTCCGTTCTGCTCGACCGATTGAATAGCGGCGTCGACAAGGGAGATGCCTTCATCAATTCGCCCGGTGGCGGCGAACGCCTGCGCCAATGAGATGTTGAACGAGGTGGTCATCAGTTCATAACGAAGCGCGTGCAATCCATGCAGGCACCTCTGAATGAGTTTGATGCCGTGTTCATTGTCGCCACGGCGGATCGCCAATTGTCCTTCGAAGCAACGTCCCAGAAGGATATACGTGTCCAAGTCGTAGGATTCGGCGTTTGATATGAAGCGATCTATTTGTTGTTCAGCTTCATCCAGGTTGCCGTTCCAGATCATGACACAGATGGCATACAGCAAAGCAACCAGGAGGGTAACTGGGTGGTTGGTGCTGGACGCGGCAATTATGGTCTGGTTGACATAGTTGAGTGCCGCCTCCGAGTCTCCCTGCAGCCACAATGTCCTCGCCAGTGCGCTTGGGGCCGCCGACGACGCCAAGGCCAGAATCGGGGCACCCATCGCGTCGTCTATCATCGTAACTGAAGAAGACCTTGTTGGCGCATATCCATGCTCATCGCCCTGACCCGGCCTCAGGGCCGCCTCCAACTCACGTCGCGCCTTGGCGAGGTCGCCTGCAAAATGAAATGAGTAACCAAGGAGAATGCGTGACAGCTCAACGGCTTTCGAATCTTCGGTCTGCCGCGATAGGTCGGAAACCTGCTCCGCGCATTGCATTGCTTTTTCAAAATCTGCCGCACAGAGGTGAAATACATGCAGTGGCGCGAGAAGCAGTATTTGGTTCAGCGGGTCTCCGAGCTGCTTTGCAATGGCGATGCTTCGGTTCATCGCGGCAAAGGTCACTTCGCTGTTGCTATTGGTCCACATCGATGAGAGCGCCAATGCAGCCTGCAGACGCATTTCTTGGCGTCCTCCAAACATCTTGTCATCGAGCGCAAGAATCGCACGCAGCGACCAGCGTTGACATTCGGTCAGTAGCGACATGGCGAAAAAGACTGGTGCGGCGGCAGATGCGAGACTTACGCCGGATCCGACATTCCCTTCGTCGCCGAAACACCACTCCAAAGCCGCACGCACATTGTTCAGATCGCCCAGGTGGGACGCCCGTCTTGCGGCGTCCAGCAAGAGGCGTGCGTCGTTGGCGAATTGATTCAACCAGCGTAGGCAATACTGCGCATGGCGAGCGGCCAATGCTGTCCGCTCCGCCGTGTCCATACTGATGTCTTGGGCGTAGGCGCGCGCGGTGTCGAGTAGACGGTAGCGCATCATCGCGCCTGCTGGAAAAGCCGTAACCATGGACTTCGCGACCAAGCTGTCGATCGCGGCGAACACCCATGCGGCGTCAATCTTCTCGTTCGTGACCACGGCCAGAGCAGCGTCTATGGTGAAGGGGCCGACGAATATTGCCAGCCGCCTGAAAACCACGCGTTCCGCCTCCGACAACAAGCCATAGCTCCAATCCAAGGTCGCCCGCAACGTCTTCTGCCGTGGGGGCGCGGTGCGCTGCCCCGGCCAGAGCAGGGTGAGACGTTCATCCAGAAGGGCCGCGGTTTGCTTCAGCCCATAGGCCTCGACCCGGCCAGCTGCCAACTCGATGGCCAGCGCCATGCCGTCCAACTTTCGGCAGATGTCGGCCACGATCGCGGCATTCGCCTCCCCGAAATCCATACGGGCGCCGCTTGCGATTGCGCGCTCCACGAAAAGCCGGGCGGCCGGGAATTCCAGCGTGGCCTCTGCGGTCAGTTCGGCATCCTCGGGCGGTGTTTCCAGCGGCGCCAATCTGTGCACGCGCTCGCCCTCCGCGCGCAATGGCTCGCGGCTGGTCGCTAGGATTCGAATTTCCGGCGCGGCCAGGAAGAGTTGCTCAGTCAGCCGGGCCGCATCCTCGATGACATGCTCGCAATTGTCCAAAACCACAAGCATTCGCCGCTCGCGCAGCAGGGCGATCAGGCTGGGCACCGGGTCGTCGGACTGGACCGAAAGTCCCATCATCGAGGCCACCGATACAGGTACCATGCGGGAATCACTGAGAAGGCCGAAGTCGACAAACAGCACTGCCCCGTTGAACAACGGCATCAGGTCGTGCGCGACCGCCACCGCGACCGTGGTCTTACCGACGCCCCCCGGTCCTACGATCGTCACAAAACGCGATGTCGCCAATTCCGCCGCTATCGCGCGGACACTATCTTCTCGTCCGATCATTCGAGGCAGCCGGGCCGGTAGGAAAGTGGCGCGGGGCGACGCCGGCTCGGTTGGGGTGTTCTCGCTCGTCGGACTTTCTGAACGCGTGAGGGGAGCCACGAAGCAATAGCCGCGACCGGCCAGGGTTGCGATATAGCGGGCCCCGCCCTTGCCATCGCCAAGCGCCTTGCGCACGCCCGCGATGTGAAATCGCAGGCTGCCCTCGTCGACTGTGACGTCAGGCCAGACCGCCGCCATCAACTCCCGCTTGCCAACGACCTCGTTGGGACGGGATACCAACGCGATCAGCGTATCCAGGGCACGGCCTCCCAATTCCAGTGGGACACCGTCCTTTTTGAGCAGTCGCTCGCTTGGGTACAGTTCGAAACGACCGAACGACAGGATAACCCTTTTCTGCGGAGATTGCTGTTCCATTTCGTCAGCGTCCGGCCACCATATTAAATGGATATTAGGGCAACGAGGGGCCATTCGCCATTGTCCTCAAGGACTCATGGCTTCTAACAACGCCTAACGGGCTTTTCTCCCTGACCTCTGTTCCTATCGGCGCAGCCAATCCAGTGGCGCTTCGCCAACGATCCAGAGGACCCTGCCTGTGACCAATCTGTCGTTCTTTCCTGCAAGGCGCAAATTGATCGCCACGTCCTACACCGCACGGGCTGTTTCGGGCCAACTTGGAAATGGCGCCCAGCTTGTCAATCCGGTTGTCGATGCTCAGGTGGCGTCTGACCGCGAACAATCGGCGCCCGTCGGCGCATCGAGCGACGACGCAGCAATCCGTCCCTTCCGTTTCGCGGTTCCGGAGGCGGCACTTGCGGATCTTCGTAATCGTATTGCCGCGATACGTTGGCCTGACCGTGGCCTCAAATCTGAACACTGCCAGGGCACGAAGGCCGATAGGATCAGGGAATTGGTGCGCTATTGGGGCACCCATTATGACTGGCGAAGGGCGGAGGCGAAGCTGAACGCCCTGCCTGTGTTTGTAACGCGCATAGATGGTCTTGATATACAGTTCGTTCACGTCCGGTCACGCCATCCGGGTGCAATGCCTCTGGTCATCACCGACGGGCGGCCCGGTTCCATTTTCGAGCTTTTGGAGGCCGTCGGCCCGCTGACCGATCCCACTTCCTACGGAGGACGTGCGGAAGAGGCGTTTGACCTCGTCTTGCCCTCGATGCCGGGCCACGGCTTCTCCAGCAAGCCACACGACCCGTGCTGGAGTTCCGACCGTATCGCACGCTCCTGGGACATTCTTATGAAGCGCCTGGGGTACAAGAATTACGTGGCGCGGGGCCGCGATTGGGGATCAGTCGTGACCATCGCGATGGCGCATCAGGCACCTCCGGGGCTCCTGGGTATCCACGTAGCCATGCCGGCCGAGGCCACCAGATCGCCCAACCAAGCTGAGCGTGCCCCAAGGCGATTGTCTGGTATCGACAGGGATATGCTCGATGCCCTTGGCAATCTCGACAAGAGGCGCGGCCCTGCAGCGACGATGCTCACGCGGCGGCAAACCGCGGGACATGCCTTGGCGGATTCACCAACCGGCAAGGTCGTCTGGATCTATGACAGATTGGCGGCATGGACCGACGCCGGACGCGAGCCGGAGCGCCGGCCGTCCAGGGAGGACATGCTCGACAGCATCACCCTCTGCTGGCTCGCCAACTCCGGTACATTTTCGGCACAGCTCTACCGGGAAAACAACGACAACAACTTTCACGCTCTCGATCAGAGGGCCGAGGGAATCTCTATTCCCGTCGCCGTAACTGTCTTTCCAGGCGAAATCCAAAGGCCACCGCCTAACTGGACCCGGGAGGCCTATCGAAACCTGATCTGCTTTTACGAAACGGGCCAGGACCGCCAAGTCGTCGACTGGGAACGTCCGGGACCGCTGGCGGCTGAAATCCGCGCGGCGTTCAGTCCTTTGTTCCTGGAAAATGACGCGCGGGGCGACTGACCGTCGCGTATCCGGACGCAACACCAAAGCCGAACCAAACCGAGAGAGAGAATACACCCATGACTCATATCGAAAAAGTCCTCTACACCGCCAGGACCCATACCACCGGAGGCCGGGACGGTACGTCCCGCAGCGACGACGGGCGGCTGGACGTCAAGCTTTCATCGCCCGGAACGTCCGGCCTCGGCACCAATCCCGAGCAACTGTTCGCAGCAGGTTGGTCGGCGTGTTTCCAAGGCGCCATTGGTCTTGCCGCAAGGAAGATGAAGGTCATTCTTCCTGCTGACCTGGCCATCGACGCCGAGGTCGATCTTGGCATCACAGGGGAAGCCTATTTCCTTCAAGCGCGCCTCAATGTGAGCTTGCCTGGACTGGAACGTGACATCGCCCAGGCGCTGGTCGATGCCGCCCATCAGACCTGTCCCTATTCGAAGGCCACCCGAGGCAAAATCCACGTCACGATCACGCTGGTATAAGACCGATTTCCCATCTGCATAGGCCTATCGTTCAATAGCCTGAACTGCCTCAATGGGGCTGGCCCCCATCCTCCCGCGCGTCGGATCGCGGTCGCCAACTTGCCAAGTCACAGTGGGCGGCCCGATCCTGACGCGTAACCCGGGTTTGTTTGAAGTAGCCTCCGCAGGCCGTGCAATCTCGTGCAAAGCTCAAGCCTCTCCCTAATCCAAGTTTTGGCGGCGTCGCCTCAACATCCGTTGCAACTGTTAGCGTCGAGCTGACAGGTAAAACTGACACTCTGCGGTGCAGAACCAGGCGATCAACGTGCAACGCTCGCGATGATGGAGATAGGTTTCGCGCAGGATATAGCGCGGCCGGTTTTTGATATTGATCAGGACAGTACATCGAATGCTGCGCATGCGCCCAAAGTGTTCGGGCAAGCAGCAGGTCGCGAGGGGCCAGCCCACGGACAAAACGTGGCTGCCGCACTCGGGATCCCTCGCTCAGCTATCGTGCGAGATGAGCGCAACTTCAATTTGAATAGGACGGCGCTGCTAGTGGCGCGAGATTTTTGTGATGTATGCTGGCCAGCTTCGCTGGCGGGCAAGATAAATTATGTTCGGCGATCCTATCGCAGTGGCGCCACTGATGCTGCACAGTAAATATCGGGATGATGCACTGGCGGCGCCCGGGCAATCTCTATCCGCGTCCGCGTGTATAGGCTGTTAAATAATTAATGTCGTTTATAACGAGAATCGTATCGCGCGAAAGCGAGTACGAGGCACATGAATGATGATAATAAATTGTCCAGCGTCGCGCTGTATTGAGCATACTGGTTGTTGCGCCCAGCTTGCAGAATTTCAAACTGGTGCTTCTCAATTGCGCGCTGTCTGGGTTGATTTCCGGCGTGGATGATGGCGGGCGTAAATGCCCGCCATCATCCTGCGCTAGTCGCCTCTGGGGCTCGGCACCGATTAGGGGAGAGGTGCCGTCTAGCGCATTCCTGTGAGCGCATTCACGTCCGCACAGAACTCGGCATAGCGTTTGCGTTGTCCAGCGTCCTGGCACTCCCTCATTACGGTCCGACGCTTGGATTCCGGCATGGCCATAAAGGCTTTCTTGAATTCAGGCATGGGCTTCAGTTTCTTCATGCTACTGTCGGTGTAAAAATTCTGAAGGTGGTCGACAGCGTCAAGCGCACCTGCAAGTGCTGCGTTGCACGAAAGGGCGAGTGTGGCACAAAGGCAGATTGTTCTGATATTCATGGTGTTCCTTTCCTTCTGTTGATTGTCGCCAGCAGGCGACAGTTTTTTCAGTCTGGTTTTGGCTGGTGTTTAATATATATCCGCATTGCCAGGGCGAATAATTTGGATTGATCGCTGACTATAAATGATTAGATAGATAAAAATGAACCTCAGTAAGATACTTTGATTTATATATATGCAGTAAAAGCAATTAACATCGATAAATTCATATACTACAGATTTTTTATCAGATGTTATTGTACTAACGTGTCGGCGATACCTAAGTATCATCCGAATAGGATCGGACGCCTATCAAGGCATGGATAGCGCGCTGCGAAATTCGGTTTTCGTGCGCGGCGGGATAGGCGGTACGTCGGAACGGGATGAACATGGATGAGCTGAATCCGCACCCATGCGCCCTCGTTTTTCCTTAAGAAGATAGGAAACCGACACCAAAGCATCATGGACTCATCATCCGAACCGGCTCAATCTTGGCGCATGGATCACGATTGCCCTGCAGCCTTCGAAGCGACGCCAGGTCTAGTCTGGACGATGTTTTCCGACGGAGACATTGGCGTGCTGAATCGGCCGTTGAGAGAGTATGCTGGTTTTACCTCCGAAGAGGCCGAACAACTGGGTTTGCGGGCGGCTATTCACCCTGATGATGTTGAGGCCGCCATCGTTCGCTTGCGGGCGATTGTTGCTTCGGGCGAGTGCGGTGAATTGGAGGTGCGCCTCAAGCGTTTCGACGGGACCTACAAACCATTCTGCTTTCTGGCGGTCCCGGTGGCTGGCGCGGATGGACGAATATCTGTCTGGTGCAGCGCTGGCTTGGCGGTGCGGGCCGAGGCGTTGGCTACCCATGAAAGACATCTGCTTGAGATGGTCGCCGCGGGACGCCCCTTGCCGCTCGTGCTCGAGAGGCTTTGCGGAATGTTGGACGAGGCCCTGGAAGGCTCCAAAAGTAGCGTTCTGGTTCTCGATCCGACAGGCGCGAGGGTGGAAAAGGTGATCGGCCCCGGGCTGCCCTCCGGCTATAACGCGGTATTGGAGGGCAAGGCCGTGAGTTGCGATGCCGGGCCTTGCGGCATGGCATCCTCGTTGAAGGTGCCGGTGCTTGTTTCGGACGTCGCAGTTGATGCGCGCTGGGATAGCAGTGGCTGGCCTGCGCTGGCGAGCATGCACGGGCTTGGTTCCTGCTGGTCTACACCAATAATCTCTTCGACTGGCGACGCGGTTGGAACCTTGGCAATTTATCAGGGGCCGGGCAGACTTCCCACTCCTCTACAGGACGAAGTCATTCATAGGCTCACCCATATTGCGAGTATCGCGATAGAACGAATGCAGGGTGACCGTGATCGCGAACGGGCCGAGATCTTGCTCGCGCGTGAAAAGCGGCTGCTGGAAATGATAGCACGGGGCAGTTCCCTGCCGCTGGTTCTCAATGCTCTGTGCGATTTGGTCGAAGAGGTGGCAACTCGTTGCCACTGCGGCATTCTTTTCTTCGGTGCCGACGGGAGCGAATGGCAGTACGCCGTAGGTCCCAATCTGCCGCAAGGCTACAACGAAGCCATGCAGGGAAGACCCGCGCATCGCGCCTCGGGGCCATGCGGACTGGCGGCATTCGAAAAGGCGCCGGTCATCGTGCCGAATATCGAGGCAGACAGCCGGTGGGAGGCGCACGGTTGGCGCGACATTGCGTTATCTCATGGCCTGCAGGCGTGCTGGTCTTCTCCAATTCTATCGCAGGATCAGCACGCGCTGGGCGCGCTTGCTGTCTACAGGTTTGAGTCCGGCAGTCCATCCACCTTCGAGTTGGAGCTTATTTCCCAGTTATCGCACATTGCAAGCATCGCGGTGGAGCGCACGCGCAGCGAAAATGCATTGAAACGAAGCGAGGCATTTCTGTCTGAGGCGCAGAGGCTCAGCTCCACCGGCAGCTTCTCATGGCACGTCGCGAGCAACGAGTTTACCTGGTCCGAACAGGCTCATCGTATTTTCAATTTTGACGACCGAATTCCCGTCACGGTCCAGCAGGTCAGCTCGCGTGTGCATCCAGATGACTTGCCCCGATTGCTTGAGGTGATTGATCAGGCGCGTTGTGGGCCGGGCGAATTTGAACATGAGTGCCGCCTGCGCATGCCCGACCAGTCCGTCAAGTATCTCCGTATCCTTGCAAGTGGCATCTGCGATGTCGAGCACGGGCAACTTGAGTATATCGGCGCGGTTCAAGACGTCACCGAGCGCAGACTGGCGGACGAGGCTCTTAGCAAGGTTCGTTCGGAGTTGAGCTATGTTGCTCGGGCGACCAGTCTGGGAGCGCTGACGGCCTCGATTGCCCACGAGGTCAATCAGCCGCTCGCGGGCATCGTGGCAAACGCGAGCACGTGCCTCAGAATGCTGGCAGTCAGTCCGCCAAACATCGAGGGCGCGCGTGAAACGGCGAAGCGCACAATTCGTGACGGAAACAGGGCGGCTGACGTAATCGTGAGATTGCGTTCTCTCTTCGCGAAGAAGAGCGGCCTCACCGAATTGGTCGACCTCAATGAGGCGACGAGAGAGGTGATTGCACTCCATTCAAGTGACTTGCAGCGGAGCAGGGTGATTGTCAGGACGGAGTTGGCCGACGACATTCCGCTGGTCAGGGGTGATCGTGTCCAGCTTCAGCAGGTCATCCTAAACCTTATGATCAATGCTACAGAATCTATTGTCCAGAGCGGCAGCGATCATGGTTCTATTTCCATAAAGACACAATCTGATGAAAATAATAATATAGTGATATCGGTTTCGGATACGGGTCCTGGTATTGATTCAAATTCTATTGATATGATATTTGAATCTTTTTACACAACAAAGAAGAACGGAATGGGTATAGGTCTGTCAGTTTGCAAGAACATTATTGAAATGCATGGTGGAAATATTTGGGCGGAGACCGAATTGGGTTCGGGGGCCAGTTTCTATTTTTCAGTTCCGATAAATACCCCATGAAAAATTGGATAATCATTTTTCGCAATTCCGGAGTATTTTCCGTTTTCATCTTCATCTCGAAATTCATGGGGATCTGACAATGAGTGGAGGTCCGGTTGTATCCGTCGTTGATGATGATGAATCGGTGCGCGAGTCATTGCCGGATCTGTTGAGGGAATTCGGCTTCTCGGTGCAGGCTTTTTCGTCCGCGGAGGATTTTCTTAATTCCGGTTGGGTTTGTCTGACCGAGTGCCTGGTTCTCGACGTTGTCATGCCGGGAATGACTGGCCCGGGCCTTCAACAGGAATTGAGGCGTAGGCGCCAAACGATTCCGATCATCTTCATGACAGCCCACGAAAATGACAATATCCGGTCGCGGGCTCTTGAATGTGGTGCCGTTGCCTGCCTTTCGAAGCCGTTCAGTCCTACCGAACTGTTCGATGCGTTGACCGTCGCGCTTCGAACGAAAGAGCCAGGGGGATCCTAGAATATGGAGTCGATGTCAACGCACAGGAGCCGTGGAGACAACAGGATGTCGCAGGACCTTCCAATTGTATTTGTCGTCGATGATGACCCCTCGGTGCGCGAGTCATTAAAGGCTCTGTTGGAGGTTTCAGGCTGGCATGCCGAGACATTCGCGTCAGCGCAAGAGTTTCTGGCGCATCCGAGGGTATTCGTGCCCCGATGCCTGGTGCTCGATGTAAGTCTGCCGGATATCAATGGCCTGGAACTGCAAAGGCAGATTGGCGCCGATCGGATCGGAATGCCTATCATATTCATCACAGGGTACGGAGACGTTCCCATGACGGTGAAGGCGATGAAAGCAGGCGCGGCGGAGTTCCTGACGAAGCCCTTCGACGACGAGGTGCTGCTGGTTGCCGTTGGGCATGCGATCGAACAAAGCCGCGCCGCAATCTCGCTTGAGATGGAGTTGCGGACACTGCGAGATCATTATGCACTGCTCAGTCGGCGCGAGCGCGAGGTGATGGCGCTTGTAATATCGGGATTGATGAACAAGCAGATCGGATTCAAACTCGGCATATCCGAAATCACCGTAAAGGCGCACCGAGGAAGAGTGATGGAGAAGATGAACGCGCGTTCACTGCCGGATTTGGTGAACATGAACGCACGATTGAATCCCTCGGCTGGTGTCGTCACTCGTGAGGCCTAGGTAAGGAAAGAAATCGATCGGATAATTTCTCTCAAATAGCTCCGCTCCGTCATCATGGGGACGAGGAAGCGCTGTCTTTCTACATCGGGAAGTTTCGCCATGGGAAATAGCTCCCGCAAGACAAAATTCGATAATCTCCAACAGGATAAATCATGACGAACAGGATAGTTCTTGCCGCTACACTTATGGTGGCCTCTACGTCGATGACATACGCGTCCAGCGACGGCGCATGGAACGCGCTCTTTGCCAAAGCGAACGGAATCTGCATAGGCCAATCCCGCATGGACACTCCCGAGGTAAGCGCACCTGTCGTGTTCGACGATAGCGTAGCCAAGGTCGCTATCCTCTTGAGGGGCTCCTTTGGCAAGGGCAAGTCGAAAGCTCAGAACGTCAACCTGATCTGCCTGTACGACAAGAAGACGGGCAAGGCGTCGATCGAGGAATACCGCTGGTTAGGCAAGTAAGCGTTGGCTTCGGCCCGGCTCTTCAAATCGTGGCCATTGCCCGTTGTTCTGCGGGGTGCCTTGAAGGCTTGAGCGATTGGTGAAGAGCACCGCTCGCGCCAGTGCAACGACGCTCCCATTAAGATCGCTGGAATATACCCGGCCCATCGCTGGGCCTGGGGCGCTTTACAGCGGTCCCGAGCCTGCCGTCATCTTTTCGAAATCCGATCCTAAAGTATCGCCGATACCTTCGTTCAATAGCTTGTCTATCGTCTTTGCGGTGTTGTTGAGCTCGTGACAGCCGCGCGACGCATCGTTTGTCGCCAGAAACGATACTCAATCAAATTGAAGGAAGTTGGATCATGAAAAATCCGGAAGGTAAGAGTATTATTGTCAACGACCATGAAGAAATTCTATTTCATGATGGAAATGATATCGAAGAATCTGTCGCAACATCTCGAGCGTTGCCAGGTCATTCAAGAAGAGGTTTCCTCTCGCTTTCAGCCGCCTCGGCGGTCGCGCTTGTGGCGGGAACTGGTTGGATCTGTTCCCCGCGCGGATGGCGTTTGCATCGGGAGGCACCGAAATCCGACCTTTCACGGTCAACGTTCCGGAAGCGGCGCTCGATGATCTTCGCAATCGCATCAAAGCCACGCGTTGGCCTGCCAAAGAGACGGTAGCCGATCAATCGCAGGGCGTCCAACTGGCGAAGCTTCAGGAACTCGTCCGCTATTGGGGGACTGAGTACGACTGGCGCAAGGTCGAGGCTCGTCTGAACGCACTGCCTATGTTCGTAACCGAGATCGATGGTCTCGACATCCAGTTCATTCACGTTCGCTCGAAGTATCCGAACGCTTTGCCGCTGATCATCACGCACGGTTGGCCGGGTTCGATCCTGGAGCTTTTGAAGGTGATTGAGCCTCTTACCGATCCGACGGCTCATGGTGGTACCGCCGAAGATGCGTTCGATTTGGTCATCCCTTCAATGCCTGGTTACGGATTCTCCCAGCAGCCGACTGAGACCGGCTGGAATGCCGACCGGATCGGTCTCGCCTGGGATATCCTCATGGGGCGTCTCGGATACAAGCATTATGTCGCTCAAGGCGGGGACTGGGGGTCAGTCGTCTGTGACAAGATGGCTCGTCAGGGGCATGCAGGATTGCTGGGCATCCACGTGAACATGCCGGCCACGGTGCCCGCCGACGCCGCACGGGCGATGAGCTCGGGAGATCCCGCGCCAGCAGGGCTCTCCGCGGAGGAGAAGGCCGCTTACGACCAGCTTAACGCGTTCTTTGCCAAGAACGGCGCCTATGGCGCGATGATGAGCACGCGTCCGCAGACGGTAGGCTATGGACTGTCGGATTCGCCGGCCGGCTTGGCGGCCTGGATGTTCGACAAGTTCAACCAATGGACCTATAGCGGCGGTGATGCCGAGCGTTCGCTCACAAAAGACGAGATGCTTGACGACATCACGCTCTATTGGCTCACCAACAGCGCAATTTCCTCGGCGCAGCTCTACTGGGAGAACAATGCCAACAATTTCAACGCAGTCGATATATCAATCCCTGCCGCGGTTACCATCTTTCCTGGCGAAATCTACCGCGCGCCCCGTAGCTGGACCGAACAAAGCTATCACAATCTGATCTACTTTAACGTGGTCGACAAGGGTGGTCACTTTGCATCCTGGGAGGAGCCGCAGCTCTTTTCGGTAGAGATTCGGAAGGCTTTCAAATCGCTTCGCAAGCTTACGTGAGAAGTTTGGCGCGCACGCTGTGCGCGCCAAACTTCATACGTTCCCTTCGACGTCTCCACCAACTGGCTTTCGCGCATTGCCAGCATTGGTCAGTCGCCAGTTACTGATCTGGCTATCCACATTCAGTCGGTGCACTCATGACGGTTTTCGCACTTGCCTATCTGGCCGGCATGTTCACCATTGCCACGCCGTGCATTTTTCCAATCCTGCCGTTCGTGCTGGCTCGGGCCAATCGACCATTCAGTCAAGGCGGCTTGCCGATGCTTCTGGGCTTGGCCTTCGCGTTTGCTGCGGTCGCCAGCCTGGCATCGGTCGCCGGCGGATGGGCGGTGGAGATCAACAAGCATGGCCGTACGGCAGCGCTGGCGCTGATCATCTTGTTCGGTGTCGCCATGCTGATGCCGGCAGTCGCCGCAAGGATAACCATGCCTTTGGTCTCGATCGGATCCAGGCTGTCACGTTGGTCATTTCGACATGGCCCGGACAAGGATAGAACCACCGCTTCCTCATTGATACTTGGGGTCGCCACGGGATTTGTCTGGGCGCCATGCGCCGGCCCGATCTTGGGACTGATCCTGACAGGCGCGGCGCTTCGAGGGCCAAGCACCGAAACATCCCTTCTGCTCCTCACATATGGATTTGGCGCCGCCACCGGGCTTGGCATCGGGGTGCTTTGCGGAAAACGTCTTTTTGCCGCGTTACGCCAGTCGATACCGTGGGCGGAAGGCCTTCGACGCATTTCAGGTGCTGCCGTGATCGCAGGCGCCCTGGCGATCAGTCTGGGAGTGGATACCGGCCTTTTGACACGTTTGGCCTCCACAAGCACGACCACGTTCGAGCAGTGGATCATCACGACCCTGAGCGAAAAGCTACCGGTCGTCGATGAAGTGGCTCAAGTTCCCACCCTCTCACGGGCACAATCCTCGCTGCTTGGGGCAACCCATTGGCTCAACACTCAACCGCTAAGCGCCGAGGACATTCAGGGCAAGGTCGTTTTGGTCAACTTCTGGACCTATTCGTGCATCAATTGCCTGCGGGCGCTGCCGTACATTCGAGCTTGGGCGGCCAAATACAAGGCGCTTGGGCTCGTGGTCGTCGGCGTGCATACGCCTGAATTCGCCTTCGAAAAAAGCCTTGCCAATGTGGAGAGAGCAACTGGCGCGCTCGGCGTTCGCTATCCAGTGGCCATGGACAACGATTTTGCGATATGGAGGGCGTTCGGCAACAATTCATGGCCTGCACTCTACTTCGTCGGTGCGGACGGTACGGTGCGGCACACGGTTGTCGGCGAACGCGAATATGACAAATCCGAACGCCTGATCCAGAAATTGCTCTCGGAAGCCAATGGAGCAGAGCCAAGAGGCGTACTTAGTGCCGTAACAGGCGAAGGTGCTCAAGCGCCCTTCGACAAGGTAAATCTGCGCTCGTCGGAGACCTACATCGGCTATGGCCTGGGACATACGCTCTTTTCGCCAGGCGGCGTCATTGAAGACATACCCACCTTTTATTGGACGGCTGCCGGGCTGCCGCTTGACCGCTGGGGCCTGACAGGTCTCTGGACAATCGGACGCGAATTCGCCACGCTGAACGCAAGGCCGGGATCCATTTCCTACAGGTTTCACGCTCGCGATGTTCACCTTGTAATGGCTCCGCTCTCAATGGGCCAATCGATCCGGTTTCGCGTCACGATCGATGGAGCTTCCCCGGGGGCCGACCATGGTATTGATGTTGACGCCGATGGCTGGGGACAAGTGGAGGATGCGCGCCTCTATCAGCTCGTCAGGCAAAGCGGCTCTATCAAGGATCGCACGTTCCAAATCGAGTTTTTCGATGCGGGTGTCAGAGCCTATGTGTTCACGTTCGGGTAGTTGGGTTGGAAGCGCCTGGCGAGTCCTTTCAGGCTTTGGCGGCCAGCGCCATTCCCGGACCTCTGGCATGCCGTGCGCGCGAATGTAGCGCTCATGTTCGACGAGCTTGTCACGCATCGCTTGCTTGACTTAGACGGCACTCGCACCGAGCCTTGGCACGAGGTCGATGACGTCGCCCGCCAGTTGGAAACTGTCGAGCTGGTTGCGAACCACCATATCGAAGGTGGTTGTCGTTGACCCTTCCTCCTGGTAGCCGCGAACATGGATGTTGTGGTGGTTGGTGCGTTTGTAGACCAGCCGATGGATCAGCGTTGGATAGCCGTGATAGGCAAAGACGAACGGTTTGTCCCTGGTGAACAGGGCATTGAAGTCGTTGTCACTCAAGCCATGCGGATGAGCCGTGCTTGGCTGTAGCGTCATCAAATCCACTACATTGACCACCCGCACCTTCAGGTCGGGAATGTAGACGCGCAGCAGATTCACCGCCGCGAGGGTCTCAACGGTGGGCACATCGCCGGCGCAGGCCAGAACGACATCCGGCTCGCCGCCTTTATCGTTGATGGCCCAATCCCAGATGCCGACGCCCGACGCGTATTTCGAAGCCGGAAAAGCCAGGAATTCGGCGGCGGTCTGAGCGCGCCGGCGCCCGTCAGAAATGGTCTCCGGCCTTGAATGGGTCAACCTGAGTCCTTGGCGCTATCAGCTACGCTGTGTACCAGCCGACTGCAGAAGTTCAATCACGCCTTCACGCCTCGCAGGCACGCGCCGGCACCATGTCGCCGTGGCCAACCGTCGAGAAGGCAATACTCGAAATACGGGGGCGGTTTCGAAGTCGGAGGAACCCGAGCCATGCCATGGTAATGCTCATCCTCCGACATGCCCTCGCTCCCCTGCCGCGAGGCAAGCAAGCACCGGGGTATGCCGGCTCCCGAAAGCCTATCCCGTGGCGCTGGTTTGCGGCCTTGCCGCTGGCGCTTTCGAGGCTGGATTGGGGGAATCGCGGGTGATCCGGCCGTCTACGACCTCGATGATCCGGTCGCAACGGTCGGCGAGATCGTGGTTGTGCGTGACGATCAGGAAGGTCGTGCCGCGCTCCTTGTTGAAGCGCCGCATCAATTCGAAGACTCCATCGGCCGAGACGGTGTCGAGATTGCCTGTCGGTTCATCGGCCAGCACCAGCGACGGGTTCATCACCAGGGCGCGCGCGATCGCGACGCGTTGCTGCTGGCCGCCGGACATGTTCATGGCGCGATTGTCGCGCCACCGACCGAGTTCGACTGAATCGAGCAGTTCGTCGGCGCGTTTCTCCATCGCGGAGTCCGGCCGGCCTTTGTCCACCAGCATGGGCATCATGACGTTCTCGTGCGCCGTGAAGGCCGAGATCAGGTAGTGGTACTGGAAGACGAATCCGATTGTGTGGCCACGCAGGCTGGTCAATGACGCTTCCGAGAGGTGGGTCGTGTCCTCGCCCGCGATCGACAGGCGACCGGAGGTCGGGCGATCGAGCAACCCGATGATGTTGAGGAGCGTGCTCTTGCCTGAGCCTGATGGCCCCATGAGCGCCACGAACTCTCCCGAACGCATGGTGAGGTCGATGCCGTGAAGGACTTCGATTTCGACCGGGGTACCGACATTGTAGGCCTTGCGGATGGCTTCCAGGACGAGCAGATCAGCCACGGATCGCCTCCACGGGGTCAAGCCTAGCTGCCCGGAGCGCCGGCACGAGCCCGGCGACCACGCCGGTCAGCGTTGCAAGCGCCGCCGAGGAGACGAAGAGGCTGGGGTCGATGGTGAGCGGAAACAATTCCGTCCCGTTGGCCTGGCGCGCATAGGCGTGCCACACCACGAGCGCTGCGGCGCCGAGGACGGACCCCGCAAGCGAACCGAGGAAACCGAGAATGCCTCCCTGAATGAGGAACAACCTCAGGATCTGGCCGCGCGAACTGCCCATGGCGCGCAGAATGCCGATGTCCTTGGACCTTTGCAGTACGGATACGACCAGCACGGCCGCGATGCCGAACGCCACGGACAAGGCGACAAAGACGCGAATGAGGGTGCTCGACAGATTCTGGGCGTTGATGGCGGTGAAGAATTGAGCGTTGGTCTTGATCCAGCTATCGGCCTCGACGGGCAGACTCGACTGGATGTCCTGCGCGATGGTCTCCGCCGCGTAGACGTCGGTGACCGTGATGTCGATCGTCGTCGCGCCGCCGATCAGTCCGAGCAGGCTTTGGGCCGTCCGCAAGGCCACATAGGTATTACGCTCGTTCGCACCCTTGTTGCCGAGGTCGAATATCCCCCTGATGGTCAAGGTGCGGCTGGCGCCGGCGGCCGGGATGACGTTGAGCTTGTCGCCGATCGTGGCGCCAAGGTCATTGGCGAGATCAAGACCGACGAGGATGTCATCCGAGCCGATATCCGACACCCCCGCCACGATGTAATCCGGTATGCGTACGATCCGAAAATAGTCTTCGGGTTCCATCCCGAAGATGCCGATGCTGCGGCTGGCGTCGCCGCGTACGGCAAGCGCGGATCCCGACACGGTGGGTGCTGCCGTGACGACATCCGGCCGAGCCCTCATGCTGGCAAGGATAGTCTGCCACTGATCGACCGAGAGCACGCGCTGTGTCGGCTGCTGTACGACGGCTGCCTCGGCGACACCAAGATCCCACCTTAGTGGCCTGGCGACCTCCTTTGGCGGCACGATCTGGATTTGCGGTTGCGAGGTCAGCACGCGGTTGGTGAAATTGGCCTGGAGGCCGCTGAGCATGGCCGACATGAACACGATCACGCCAACCCCTATGGCGATGCCGCTCAGGATGAACCCGGTCTGCATCCGCCCCTCGGCAAGAAACCGAAGCGCGGCGATCCAGGCGAATGTCAGCCATCGCTTCATCACGTTATCGGCCTGATGCGTTGACCGGCCCTGACGCCCGCCGCGACGGGAACCACTTGCTCCGCCTGTGAAACGCCCGCCAGAACCTCGACCTGGTCGCCTGCCTGCAGACCGAGCCTCACGACCTGTTCGCGGGGCCTTCCGTCGCGCATGACGAGTACCCAAGGCGAAGCCGACGTGGCGTCATGTACGACACGCGCCGGAACGATCAAGGTCGATGTCCGCTTGTCGACCTGAATGTCGACGGAAACCGTCATGTCTTGCCGAAGGTAGTCCGGCGGGTTGGACACGGTCAGCTTGACCTCCACGGAGGCCCGCGTGATGTCGACTGACGGGTTGATGTACGAGACCTTGGCGCCGAAGCGTTGGCTGGGATAGGCATCTGCCGAGGCAAGGGCGTCCTGGCCGAGATGGATCAGCCCGAGATTCTTCTCATCGATCTCGAGCAGCAGCTGGATGTCACCGGCAGGCGCCAATACCAGCAGCGCATTTCCGGGCTGGACCACCGCGCCTTTCTCGACGCTGCGTGTGATGAGAACCCCGTCGCGCGGCGACGTGATGGTCGCATAGCCAAGGCGAGCCTGGGCTGTCGCGAGGGTGGCCTGTGCCTGATTGAGCTGCGTAAAAGCCATGACATAGTCACTTCCGCCCGACTGCGAGGTGTAGACCTCCAGTTGCGCTGTACGGACCTGGGTACGCGCGATGTCGAGGTCCCTGGTGGCGGCGTCCAGGGTCTGCTGGGTGCCAAAACCTGTCTTGGACAGCTGTGCGGCCCTTTGATATTCGGCCTGGGCATCGGCGAGCGTGGCCTGTGACTGCTTCAAGGCCTCCTGGGCGGTCGGCAAGGTGAGATCATGCAGCTGCCGCATCCGGGCATCGGCCTGCGCGACCGCGCCTTGCGCCTCGATGACGGCGGATTTCAGCTCGCTTGGTTCAAGGGCGACCAGTGGCTGGCTCTGCTTGACTGTCTGGCCCTCGTCGACCAGGACATCAGCGACCGTGCCCGTGATCTGGCTTCCGATATTGACGCGGTAGGGCGTTTCCACATTGCCGCTCGCCACCACCGTCTTCACGAGATCTCCCCGCACCACGGGATAGACGACGACTTCAGGGCCGACCAGCCAGCGCGCCGCTCCCAGGGCGAGCGCGACGACTAGCAGCAGGAGTCCGGCCAATGCCCACTTGTGCACCCAGGTGAAATGTCCTGCACTCGACAGAACCGACTTGGGCGCTGTCTCGGGATGAAAGTCGGTATCGGTCTGCAGCATGGCGGCCTCGAAGGGATGGCTCTCCACCCTCATGACATCGACGTCGGTGTGTGACCTTGCGACAGATCAAGCGCGCCGACGTCGCTCGAATTCATTTAAGGCCGAAGGTCTGGTGCTTTGCTTCCCAGCCGCCGCTTGACCAGGACGAGCGTCGGATCGTCGGGGTAGCTCGTGACGGTGAAGCCCATGTCGCGCTCGAGATCGATCGCAGCATGGTTTTCTCGCGTCTCGATGGACTCGATCGCATCGAAGCCGATGGCTTGAGCATACTTCGCTATGTAGTCCAGAAACTCCCAGCTGACGCCCAGATGCTTGCGGTCATCGCGGATGCAGATTGCGACTTCGCCGTCGCGGCCAGCAGTGTCGCTTGCCAGTGTTGCCGTGGCGATCAGAACCCCCTCCATGGAGAAGGCGAGGAAGTTGTGAATCCGGCTATCATCCGAGCGCGTCATTGCAACAAGGCGCTCGTGCGAAACCGCCTTCATTCCGCCAAGGAAGCGAAACCGCAGATCCTGCGGCGTCACATGGGTGAAGAATTCCGCGAGCGTTGGTTCATCCTCGATGCGCGCACGGCGCACTTCAAAACGATATCCTGTGCGTGTCGTAAGAATGGTGTTGCTGTCCTTGGGCACGGTAACCTCCGTCAGTGATGCCGTGATCAGAACTTGCGCTCCTGCTTCCACGGATTGATTGGCCGAAGCCTAGTGAGTGATCGCCGAGGCACGTTGATCAGGATCAATTGTCGTGCGGCGATGGTTTTAAGCCAGCGGCAAACTCAGACCGCGCGGGGCCTCCGCATGCGGCTTCGAAATGCCTCTCGGTCCGCGCTGCATCTGGATGCTGCGTCCTCCAGAGTGTTGGTCACTTGCCCGTCGGTCAGCTGGGGAAAATCTCGGCAGCGGTAGCTGAGGGAGCCGAAACGGGCCGGTTGGCTGAGGCAAATGATCCAGTCGGCTTCCTGGGCGACATCGGCCGAACCGCCACGACGATCTCCGGGGTGAGCGTTGCCTGAGCGCGCGGATCATTACCTTCATCGTGGTCCCGGTCGCGATCCCGTCATCGATAATGATTGCGGTCTTTCCAGCAATCGACAACGGCGGACGCTTGCCACGATAGGCAAGCCGGCGCCGTTCCAGTTCTTGGCGCTCAGGCTTCGGAGCGCGGCATCGTCGAGCGCGTAGGCTTCGACGATCTCACGGTTCAGCACGACATCCGGAGGCTCGTCATCGACGATTGAGGCGACGGCCGGATTGCCAGGTGCGCCAACGCTGCGCATAACGATCAGATCCAGTGGAGCCTTGAGGGCCTTGGCCACCTCCGTCGCAACGGCGACGCCGCCGCGAGGCGGAGCCAGGACAACGGGCCCATGCAGGTCGAGCTTTCCCAACTCGACGCCAAGCCTCTGCCCAGTCTCCTATCGGTCGCGGAACATCGTCAGGGCGCCGGCGGATTCAGCATCGTGCCGGATAGGGGCTCGACCCAGAACATGCGATCGGTCACGGCCTTTACGCCCGCCACGTTTTCCGCGGCGACGATAGCGGCCTGGCGCTCGCGTTCATCCAGGATAGCGCCCTCCAGTTCGGCGATCCCTTCGTTCACGCTGACCCTGAGCATGCCAGCGCCTGCCCACGGTTGGCTCGCGAGTTCGGCAACGATGTTCTGGCGGATCTGTTCGTCGCCCACGGCCACCAGGCCCGGCGTCGGGAGGGCGCGGAGCAGGGCGCGTAGAATGTCGGATCGGGTGACGATGCCGACGACTTTGGCGCCGTCGACCACCGGGATGCGTTTGACATGGTGGCGGGTCATCAGTTCGACGACATCCTCCAGCGACGCATCGCGGGACGTCGTGATGACATTCTCCGACATCACCTCCGCGACACGCCTGCCATTGGCGTGGACGTACTCATCGGCAGCCTTGCCAGGGCTTACGAGAAACTCCAGCCATCGCGAGCGCTTGCGCTTCGTGCCCAGTTCTCCCCTGCGCAGGAAATCACCCTCGCTGACAATACCCAACAGCGTGCCTTCGGCGCCAATGACAGGAAGGCCGCTGATCTTGCGCGAGAGCATCAATCCCGCGGCCTGGGAAATCGGCGCGGAAGGTTCGATGCTGGCAACGGGAGAGGTCATTACCGTTTCGACTTGCATGGTCATCTCCTTCGAATGCTCTGTTTTTCACCTGCAATCCTAGTCCTGTCGCCGCCGGACGCCTTGACCGACGTCAAGAAAAAGTCCCGACCAAATGGCGGCTTCCAAATTCAATCGCGCGGACTCACGACGTCTCGGATAGCGCCGTCGAGCTTGCCCGACGACGAGCGGGAACATGGCGGCCAGAACGTTCGCCCGACGGAATTGATCAACATCAAGGCTGTCGAAATCATATCGGATAGCTTGCGCCGATGGTCATGAAATACGTCAAAGAACGCTCGATACACGCCGCATGCACGGCGATTGCAATCGCTGCATCAGGGCTGTGCGCCGCGTCCGCTTGGGCGGATTCCGTGTCGCACGGAAAGGCGCTTGTCGAAACGAACTGCGCCCGGTGCCATGCTGTTGGCAAGACGGACAAGAGCACCCATCCCGACGCGCCGGCATTTCGCACGCTTTCCCAACGTTATCCGATAGCCGACCTCGAAGAGGCCCTCGCCGAAGGCATTTCAACAGGGCATCCGGATATGCCTGAATGGGTTGCGAGCCCCGAGCAGATCGACGCCATTCTCGCGTACATCCAAAGCCTGCAGAAACAATGATACGGCGCCGCTTAACAAAGCCGCGCTTTTGACCGGCATCAAGGCGGCAAGCGTTGGCGGATGCACTTTGTCATCCCATTCAATCCATCCAGTGGAAGGCGTTCGCGATGTCCTACAAGTCAATTGCCGTAAATCTGGCGGTCGACGCGGATCCATCACCGATGGTCAAGGCAGCGACCGAACTCGCGAAACACTTTGGAGCCCGCCTGATCGGCCTTGCGGCGGCGGATGTTCCACCGCTGGTGCCGACTGGCGACGGCATGGTGTTTGACGGCGAGATCATGCAGATTCAGCGTGAACAGATCGAAGAGCGGCTCCATGAGCTTCGCGCCGAATTCGAAAAACTGGTTCCATCCACGGTTGCCAGCGAATGGGGTCAGGCTGTCTGCAGCCCGACCCGCTTCCTGACCGTGTCCGCCAGGGCCGCCGACCTCATTGTCGTTGGCGGCGACAAGGCTGATAACGTCTATCGCGACGTGGATATCGGCAGTCTTGCGCTTGGCGCCGGTCGTCCGGTCCTTGTCGCTGCAACCAATGGCCAGCATGTACGGGGAGGAACCGTGCTGGTTGCCTGGAAGGACACCAGGGAGGCGCGGCGGGCGGTCGCCGACGCACTACCCTTCCTGGCCAGGGCCAACGAGGTCGTCGTCGCCACGATGGACACCGATCCCGACGGCAGTATTCACAACAGTCTTGCCGATGTCGCTGCCTTTCTGGAACTTCATGGCGTCAAGGCGCGTACCGAACTGCTGGTCGGGGAGGGGGACGGTGGCCGGCTGTTGGCTTTCGCACACTCGATCCATGCGGATCTGATCGTCTCGGGTGCATATGGGCATAGCCGCTTGCGGGAATGGGCTTTCGGCGGCTTGACGCGCAGGTTGCTCGAAGAGAGCGGCATCAATCGCATCATGTCCTATTGAAGGTCCGCGCGTCGCTTGGCGGGATCATCGAGACCTGGAGAAAGTGCCGGCGAGAACTCGCGCATGTAGCAGGTGGCGAAAATACCTTGGCGTGTTTCAGAAGCCAAAGAATTCCTTGCGCAACAGGTCTTCGTACTTTTTCTTCGCGTCCAGAACCTGATTGCGCAGCTCATCCTCCTTGAAGTGAGCTGCTTCCCATTTGTCGACCTCCGCGACGGAATGATTGACGGACGCCAATGCCTCTTCCTGTTTGATCGCCGCTATCCATTCCTCCACCGCTGCCTTGTAGGCGCTCTGGAGTTGGTCGAGTTCAGACGTATCGACTTGCATGGCACAGCCCGCCGTTGATCCCGTCACCTTAGATCACCCCCATGAACGAACGACGACAGCACTATGGCGCGCGGTACCGGAGGTTCCGATACGGATCAGTTTTCTGTCCTCGAGCTGTTTGGCGGTTTCTCGGAGAGCGCCGCCGTCGGATAGCTCGTGTCCCCCTGCACCGCATTGCCAGCCGTTCGAAGAGCGCGCAATTCATCGTCGGGCTTTTCCGAAGGCGGCGTCACCGCAGGCGCAATGTTGCCGTTCCCCTGGGCGTCAGCTCGTCATGGCTGGACAGGATGACGATCCGTTGCCGTAGCCGGTAAAGCAGCGCGTCGAGAATCCGTTTGCCCTGTTCGTCATCGAGGTGTTCGATCGGCTCATCCAGGAGAACCACTGGCCGATCGCAAAGCCATGCGCGGGCTAGATTCAACCTTTGCGCCTCGCCAAGCGACAGTACATCCTGCGTGATCCAGCTATCGATGCCTCCCGCCGCCCTGATCCGCTCCTGAAGCTCGACGGCGCTCAAGGCTGCCCACACTTCATCATCGCTCGCCTGTGGCGCGAACAGGTTCTCGCGCACCGTGTCGGCGAGGACGGCCGCGTCATGCGGGAAGAAGCAACTCATGGCGCGGCGGGCATCCATATCGAGCCCGACGCCGTCGCCGAGGACGCGTCCGTCACCGGCCTCGAGCCAGCCGGCAATCTGCTTCAGCAGGGAGGTCTTGCCGCGGCCGCTGGCGCCATGCAGGACTGTCGGCCGGCCCGCCCTGAACATGGCGCTAAGCGGCCCGCCGATGGACCGGCCATCCGGGGCGCGGCGCGGCAACGCTTCAAGCGTCAACGACGAGATCTGCTTGCTTGGATGCTCATGGGACGATCCGCCCGCGTCGGTCGGCCATTTCGACAGGGCGGCGCGGGCAGCCTTCTCGCGTGCCGAAGCGATGACGATCCTGGATGCCCCGAGCACGGATTCGCCGATCGCCAGCCAGGCGAAGCCCAGCAGTGCGGCTGGCAGCAGTGCCTCGCCGCGCAGGCCCGACAGCCATGCGGAAACAAGAACGCTGAGCATGGCACATGGAGCCAGGCAGTCTGCCAGCATGTCGAACACGGCCTGGCTTTGGCGAAGCATCCGCGTTCGCGCCTGGGCCGTGGCGTAATCGTCAAACGGCCCGTCGAGCACGGAATTCCAGCGGCGCTCGCCCTGCAACGGCACCACGGACTGTACCGCGTCGCCAAGCAGGCGTGAGCCCTGCTGCCTGGCTTCGCGCATGGCGGCCAGCTCAGCTTCAGCCCGCCTCGCCAGAAAATGAGTGCCGGCCATGTTTGCGGCAACGAGCAGCAGGATCGGCGCCATGGCCCACGGAGCGATCCACAACGTCGCGGCGGCGAGCAGGACAATTGCCACACCAAGTGTTGCCGACGGCAACCCTACACGAAGGCGTGCGTAGTCCACGTCCTCGACATCGTCGAGATAGTCGGCCAGCCGGTCCTGGTTGCCGAGTTGCCAGCCGGTCTTGCGCACGGAGGGAGCGACGGCCATCGCGGCGAACAGCGTCGAGCGACGCCGCACCTGGTCAGCAAGCGCTGCCTGGTGGCCAATGACGCGCTCGCCATATTTCGCCGCCGTCCGTGTCAGCGCGAACAGGCGGATGAAGGCGGCAGGGACATGGAAGTTGAACGTCAGGGCGGCCGGCGTCAGCCCCGCCAGTGCCACCGCGCCGAGGAACCAGGCGGAAATGCCGGTCAGCAGGACCGAGCCCGTGAGGGCGGCAAACGCCAGGACAAGGGCAAGCCGCCATGGTGCCTTGTTTCGGGCGAGATATTCCGGCGGCCTGATCCGTGTCTCGCCAGCGGTGGAATGGACCGTGCTGTTCATGCGACTTTCTCCCGTCCACGATCCGCGCCGAGGTCTATCGTCGTGCCCAGCATGGCCAGGCTCCTGTCGTGCGTGGCCACCAGCACGAGCCGGCGGCGTGCCGCCTCAGCAAGCGCGCGGCGCACCATCGCGGCGTTGGCGGGATCAAGCTTGGCGGTTGGCTCGTCGGCAAAGATGGCGCGGCCCGAGATCAGCGCGCGTGCAAGGCCGATGCGTACGCGTTGCCCGCCGGAAAGGTTCTCGCCGCCGTCCCTGACCAGCGCGTCCAGCCCACCCGGCAGCAGCACGTCGTCGAGAAGACCGACACTGCCCGCCGCAAGCAGCAGCCGCGTGGGGCAGCAAGGGCCGTTGCCCCAGGCGATGGCGGCGCCAAGCGTTCCCCGCGGCACATGGATATCCGTGGAGCACCAGGCGATGGCCGGGCGGATGTCGGAGCAGAATCGACCCCCCGACGCGGGTTCGATCCCGGCCAGCTGTCTCAGTAAGGTCGACTTGCCCGACCCGCTCGGGCCGGTGATGGCCACCAGCCCGGCACGGGGCAGGCGCAACGACGCGGTGCCGCCAAGATGATGCGTCCCCAGGGCCGCGTCGAAAGCGGCCGGCACGGCCAGGACCAGCGTGTCCAGCGCGCTGGCGGCGGCAAGCCCTTCGGCCTTGGCGTGATACTGCTCGGCATAACGGCGGAACGGAGCAAAATACTCCGGAGCGATCATCAGGATGAACAGGCTCTGCCAAAGCTGGAGATTGGCAAAGCCGGGGATGCTTATGAGCTTGAGATGGCCAAGGCCTAGAAACACGGCAAGGATCGCGATCGACAGCGACGAGAAGAAGTCGATGATGCCCGCGTTGAGGAAGGCGATCCTCAGCACGCTCATCGTGCCTGACGCATAGGTGTCGAGCCGCGCCGCCAGTTTGCGCCGCTCGCCAGCCAGCGCGTGGTTGCCCAGGATCGTCGGCAAGGTGCGTATACGATCGGCGAACTGGGCGGCGAGACGGCCGAAGGCCTTCTCCTGCGCTTCGGCGCCACTGCGGATCGCGCCGCCGACAAGGATGAAGAAGACGATCATCACCGGCGTCAATACGATGAGCGCCAGCGCTGCCTCCCAGGAGACGGCGACAATCGCGATCGCGGCCAGCATCGGCCCCAGCCCCAACATGATCGACGCGAGGCGATGCCCGACCGCCAGGCCGGCCACCGCCGCAGGATAGCGTTGCAACCCCGCGATCAATGTTCCCAGCGGCATCGCCTGGATGTCGCGGGGCAGGGTCGTGGCAAGGGCGCGGCGCACCTCCTCGAGCACGCCGTTGGCAACTGCCATCTCCGCATTGGCGACAGCGCGGTCGGCCATCAGACCGATGGCGCTGCAAAGCACCAGGCTGGCCAGGGCCGCGCCGAGCAGCGGCCAACTGGCCTGGCCGGAGATCATTCGACCCACGAACATGGCCACCAACCCCGTGAAGGCCAGACGCGAAAGCATGCGCGCCGTTTGCAACGTCAAGGCGGAACGCAAGCCAGGGGCGGCAAGGCCGCGCGCGAGACCGAGAGTCGTGCCGGGGACGGGCGCTTCAACATTCGGAGCCTTGGGCTCCGCGGGCTTCGCAGCCGTGAGGCGTTTGTCGTGGCGGTTCGTGGCGGTTTCGAGCATGGCCGTTCAATCTCACGCCATGGCTGTTCGTGTTTTGACGCACATCAAAAGCAATGGGTGCGCAACACGCTAGGGAGAGGCAACTTTTTCAACGGAGCCTTTCCATGACCAGTCCAATGCTAGTGGAATTGTCGCGTCTGCAATTCGCGCTGACGGCCATGTACCACTTTCTGTTTGTTCCGCTGACGCTGGGCCTCTCCATCATGCTTGCCATGATGGAGACGGTTTATGTCATGACGGGTCGCGCGATCTGGCGCGACATGGTCAAATTCTGGGGCGTGCTGTTCGGCATCAATTTCGCGCTTGGCGTCGCCACCGGCATCACCATGGAATTCCAGTTCGGCATGAACTGGGCCTATTACTCGCACTATGTCGGCGACGTGTTCGGCGCACCGCTGGCGATCGAAGGCCTGATGGCGTTCTTCCTGGAAGCGACCTTTGTCGGCCTGTTCTTCTTCGGTTGGGAAAAGCTCTCGGCGCGCGCGCATCTCGCCGTCACCTGGCTGGTGGCGCTCGGCACCAATTTCTCGGCGCTGTGGATCCTGATCGCCAATGGCTGGATGCAGAACCCGGTCGGCTCGGCATTCAACCCGGACACGATGCGCATGGAAGTGACGGATTTCATGGCCGTTCTCTTCAACCCGGTGGCGCAGGCAAAGTTCGTCCACACCGTTTCGGCCGGCTATGTCTGCGGCGCCGTCTTCGTGCTTGGCGTCTCGGCCTTCTACATGCTGCGCGGGCGGCACGTCGATCTCGCCAAACGCTCCTTCGTGATCGCCTCGGCCTTCGGCATCGCCTCCTCGCTGTCGGTCATCGTGCTCGGCGACGAGAGCGGATATGCCATCACCGATAACCAGAAGATGAAGCTCGCCGCCATGGAGGCGATGTGGGAGACCGAACCGGCTCCCGCTTCCTTCACCGCCTTCGGCATTCCCTCGATGAGCGATCGTACGACCCATTTCGCCATCCATATCCCGTGGGTCATGGGCATTATCGGCACACGCTCGATCGACAAGGAGATTCCCGGCATCTTCGAACTCGTGGAAAAGGCCGAGGGGCGGATCCGCAACGGCCTGACCGCCTACGACGCGCTGGAAAAGCTCAAAGTCAACCATGGCGACGCGACGGCGCGCGCCTCCTTCGACGCGACCAGCAAGGACCTTGGCTATGCGCTGCTGCTCAAGCGCTATGTCGAGGACCCGCGCCAGGCCAGCGAAGACCAGATCAAGCAGGCTGCCTGGTCGACCGTGCCGGAAGTGCCGGCGATCTTCTTCACCTTCCGCCTGATGGTGCTCTGCGCCTTCCTGCTGCTCGCCGTCTTCGCCATATCGCTCTGGCATACGATGCGGGAGACACCGGCACCACGCTGGCTTTTCCGCATGGCGCTGCTGGCGATGCCGTTGCCGTGGATCGCGGCGGAAGTCGGCTGGTTCGTCGCCGAATTCGGCCGGCAACCATGGATCATCGAGGGCACGCTGCCGACTTTCCTTGCGACCTCCGAGCTCGGCATCCCTGACCTCCTGATTACCATCCTGGGCTTCACCGTCGTCTACGGCGTCCTGGCCGTGATCGAGGTGCGACTGATGCTGCAGGCGATAGCGAAGGGGCCGGTGCTCAGCGCGGATGTCGCGCCGCCCGTCGGCGAAGGCACACGAGCCCATCTGGCGGCCGCCCAATAAACCCGGGATCTGCAAGGAACAACGACGATGATCGATTTTCTCTTCAACTACGAAACGCTGCGGATCACGTGGTGGGTGCTGCTTGGCGTCCTTCTCATCGGCTTCGCGGTCACGGATGGCTTCGACATGGGCGTGGGGGCACTGCTGCCCTTCGTCGCCAAGACCGACATCGAACGGCGTGTTGCCATCAACACCATCGGACCGGTCTGGGAAGGCAACCAGGTCTGGTTCATCCTGGGCGGCGGCGCGATCTTCGCCGCCTGGCCAGCGCTCTACGCATTGAGCTTTTCGGGCTTCTACCTCGCCATGTTCCTGGTCCTGTTCGCGCTGATTCTACGGCCGGTCGCCTTCAAGTATCGCTCGAAGCGGGAAGACCCTCGCTGGCGCTCGAACTGGGACTGGGCGCTGTTCATCGGCGGCGCGGTGCCCGCGCTGATCTTCGGCGTGGCGGTGGGAAATGCGCTGAGGGGCGTGCCGTTCCACTTCTCCACGGACCTGCGGCCGTTCTACGAGGGCACCCTGTTTGGCCTTCTCAATCCGGTGGCGCTGTATTGCGGCCTGGTTTCGCTCTCGATGCTTGTCATGCATGGCGCGGCTTGGCTGGCGTTCAAGGCGGAAGGACCGGTGGCCGAGCGCGCCAGGACCATCGGCGGCAAGGCCGCAATGGCCGCCGCCATCCTGTTCGCCGGTGGCGGCGTGCTTGTCTGGCTCGGCCTGCTCGGCGGCTATGAGGTGACGAGCGCGATCGTCTGGGATGGCCCATCCAACCCGCTGGGCAAGACCGTGATCGCGAATGCGAGCGGTTGGCTGCGCAACTTCCACGCCACGCCGGCCCTGTGCCTGGTGCCCGCGCTGGGCATCGTGGCGCCGCTCATCGCCGCCGCCGGCTTCCGCTCGCGCCGCGAAGGCCTGACCTTCATCGCGTCGAAGCTTGGCGTGCTCTGCATCATCGCGACCGTGGGCCTGGCGATGTTCCCGATCATCCTGCCGTCAAGCACCAATCCGGGTCATTCGCTGGCCGTGTTCGACGCATCCTCAAGCCGCGCTACCCTGCGCAACATGCTCATCGCCACGGTCATCTTCCTGCCTCTCATCCTGGCCTACACGGCCTGGGTCTACAGCGTGCTTTGGGGCAAGGTCACCGAAGCCTCCGTACGCGAGGCCGGGCCATCGGCTTACTGAAACAGACATCGGAGATTGCATCAATGTGGTATTTCGCCTGGATTCTCGGCCTTGGACTGGCCACCACCGTCGGCATCCTGAACGCCCTCTGGTACGAGTTGCGCGCGGTGCGCGCGCAGCCCTCGCAAAAGGCCGAACATCTCGACACGCCCTGACATCCGGTTGGGCTCCGGCGCGTTATTCAGGGGTGGGCCGGCATCCCTTGCGCGGTGACATGGCCGAGCCCGGCCGCCAGCCGATCGAGAAACGCGCCCTGGCCCGGGACGATCCTGGCGCATGCATCGGTCAGATTGAACCATTGCGCGCGATCGATCTCGGGAAAGCGTTGCAGGGTCCCCCCATGCGGCGGCCATTCCATTTCGAAAGTATTGCTAACCAACGTCGCGACATCGAAATCGGCGCGTGCGGCGTAGGCGGTGACGATCTTGCCGCTGCGCTGCCTGACTTCGCCAAGCGGCTCGAGCGCCACGTCGAGACTCCAGCCGGTCTCCTCGGTGAATTCCCGCAAGGCCGCGGCTTCGGGACTCTCGTCGGGGTCATATTCGCCCTTGAGAATGGACCAGGCCCCAAGGTCGCGCGATCGCCAGAATGGCCCGCCAGGATGGCCAAGCAGCACCTCCAGCGCGCCTCCCTTTTGGCGGTACGGGACAATTCCCGCGCTGCGTCGAGGCATCATCTGTCTCCGGTTCGAGCAAGCGGCTCCAGCCATTGCGTTGCGCATGACCGTTCACTCCATGAGAAATGTGGTCCGCAATCTTCTGTAGACAAGTTTGGCAGGCATCCTTCCCGACCGTTCATTGACCCTGATCAAGGCTGTGGGGATCGTGAAGACGATCACGCGCTGGCAAGCCAACGTCCTTGACTCACGTCAAGGCCGGCTTCGCCCCTTGCCGCAGTATCACTTACGACCGCAAAGGGCCGTGCCAGGCGGCAGACAGAACAGAGCCCACCTCAGAGGGATACGATCCATGCTGATCAGGACAATGACCACCTTCGAATGCGTCAAGCTTCTCGATGTCCATCGCCTTTGCCGGCTTGCCTGCGTCAGCGACGGCCAGCCTTATGTCGTGCCGATCTATTTCGCCCACGCAGCCAACTATCTCTATGCATTTTCGATGCCGGGCAAGAAAATCGACCTGATGCGCACCAATCCGAAAGTCGCGGTGGTCGTCGAGGATCATGAGCAGGGCAGGCAGTGGAAGAGCGTTGTCGTCGATGGCCTCTACCAGGAATTGCCCGACCGCATCGGCTCCAAGCTGGAGCGCGAGCACGCCTGGTCGCTGCTGAGCAAACACACCGACTGGTGGGAGCCGGGCGCCCTCAAACCCCAGGCGCAGCCGCTGTCGGACCATTCCCCGCATGTGTTCTTCCGCATCTCGATTGAACATGTATCCGGCCGCGAGGCCAGGGAAGAGGGGCAGCCAGGGGTAGAATGAACTCCTGTTTGGCTGAGATAGCGCGACGGGACATTCGTGTTCGCGCATCGGGCGGCCTGTTGCGGAAAGATGCCGGCTGATAGGGTGAAAGGGCAAACGTCCACAACGCAAGTGTCCTGAATGACTTCAATGACCGACGGTTTCTTTGGAAGCCTGTCCAAAGCCGCATCGTCCAGTCGCCATGAAGGGAAGGCTGGATATGGGCTGGCTTGCCTTGCCGTCGCCGCGGCCTGCGTCCTGACGGTGCTGTTCCACGCGGTGTCTGGCGATGGAGCGACCGTTCCTCTGTTCGTCCTGGCGGTCCTGGTCAGTGCGTTCGCGGGCGGGCTTGGGCCCGGAGTTGCGTCGCTGGTACTGGCCATCGCGGCGATCTGGTATTTTCGAGCGCCGCGGGCGGGAGGCGTCTCGGATATCCTTGACCTGCTCTTCTTCGCGCTGGCCGCGCTCGGAACTATCGCTTTGGGTGAAGCGCTGCATCGTTCGTGGCGCGCAAATGCCAGGACGACACGCCTGCTCGATGAGCGGGAAGCGCATCTGCGCTCGATCCTCGATACGGTGCTCGACGCGACCGTCGTCATCGAAAAGGACGGAACGATCGTATCGTTCAATTCCGCGGCGGTGCGCCAGTTCGGCTATCAGGAGAAGGAGGTCATCGGCCAGAATGTCCGCATACTGATGCCGGAACCCTACAGGGCCGGCCATGACGGCTATATGCACCGCTATCTTGAAACCGGAGAGAAACGCATCATCGGCGTCGACCGCGTGGTCGTCGGCAGGAGGAAGGACGGCTCGACCTTTCCAATGAAACTTGCGGTCGGCGAGATGAAGTCAGGCGACAGGACATATTTCACCGGCTTCATCCGGGACCTGACCGAGCGCGAGGAGTCCGCGGCACGGCTCGAGGAAATCCAGACCGAGCTGGCGCGCCTAGCCAGACTTAACGAGCTCGGCGAAATGGCCTCGACGCTGGCGCATGAGCTGAACCAGCCGCTGGCCGCGATCGCGAATTACGCGCAGGGCTGCACGCGGCTTCTGCGCGACCTTCCCGACACGGCATCGCAAAGAGTTCGGGAGGCGCTGGAGGAGATTTCACGGCAATCGCTGCGCGCCGGACAGATCATCAGACACCTGCGTGAGTTCGTGACGCGCGGTGAAACGGAGAAGGGTCCGGAAGACATTCGCAAGCTGGTGGAGGAAGCAGGCGCGCTGGCTCTGGTCGGCTCCCGGGAGCGCGGCGTCCGCTCGGTCTTCGATTTCGCTCCAGGTGCCGAACTTGTCATGGCCGACGGCGTGCAGATCCAGCAGGTGCTGATCAATCTCATGCGAAACGCGATGGAAGCGATGCGCGACAGCGAAACGCGTCTTCTCACCGTTCGCACCGCCCCCGCCGCCAAGGACCAGGTTTCGGTCGAGGTCTCCGACACGGGGCCTGGAATATCTGAAGAGATCGCGCCCCAGCTGTTCAAGCCTTTCGTGACGACAAAGGCCGGCGGTATGGGCATCGGCCTTTCGATTTCGAAGCGTATCGTCGAGTCGCACGGGGGCATGATAGAGGTGCGCAAAAATGCGCGGGGCGGAACCACATTCAGGTTCACCGTGCCGGCTTACGGGGATGACGGATCTGATGGAGATCGGTGACTATACAGTTCATATCGTCGATGACGAGGAGCCGGTCAGGAAATCGCTGGCGTTCTTGCTGACGGTGTCCGGCTTCACCGTTCGCCTGCATGAATCCGCCACCGCTTTTCTTGCGACCGCGCCAGCCATTCGAAACGGCTGCCTCATCACTGATCTCCGGATGCCGGACATGAGCGGCGTCGAGCTGCTGCTGAAGCTTCGTCATCTTCCGACGCGCATTCCCGCTATCGTCATAACGGGCCATGGTGACGTGCCCATGGCCGTCGAGGCGATGAAGGCCGGCGCGCTCGACTTCATCGAGAAGCCCTTCGAGGACGAAACGCTGATACAGGCGATCAAGCGCGCCGCCGAGGAGATAGCCAAGACCGCGCCGGGCGACGACATCGCCTCCATCAACACCCGGTTTGCCTCGCTCACCGAGCGGGAGAGGGAGGTGCTGTCGGGCGTGGTCGCGGGTCTTGCGAACAAGACGATCGCCTTCGAGCTGGACATCAGTCCGCGCACGGTCGAGGTGCATCGCGCCAACGTGATGGCCAAGATGGAAGCGCGCAGCCTGCCAGAACTCGTCCGAATGGCGATGGCAGCGGGATTTGGCCCGAAGTAGCGATCCGTTTTTGACTTGCCTCAAGGCGCCATGCCCGGCGGCCATGTTTGATGACGGACGTGATAACCGGATTTGTCGGCTATCCGTTCGGAGACGGCAAGTGAGGCCCTGTACGGTTCTGATCGTGGTTCCAGAGGAAGATTTGCGGCGGTCGATCGTGTTTGCCCTCGAAGCCGAGGGTCTCGACGTGGTGACATGCGCCCTGCTGGAGGATCTGTTGTTGCTGCCCAGGCTTGCGTGCACCGACTGCATGATCGTTGATCATAAGGCATTTCGCAGCTCCAACGGATATGGTGGTCTGGCGCTTCCTGCCAGGCCGGTGATCCTCCTTGCCGACACTGTTCCCGATGCTTGCCCGGCGTGGGCCGATGCGGTGCTGATGAAGCCGCTGCTTGGGCGCAGCCTCGTCGATGCCGTCCTTATGCAACTGGCACGGCGCCACACGGCCCAGCCTGACATGGGTATCTGCGTTTAAGCAATGCGGTCATAACCGGGCGTACCCCGCTGATCATTCCTTCCCCGATGCAATCGGTCCGGGGCTTGCGCCCCGTGATGCACGTGCATGGGGTGGATATGTCGCCCCGACTGCTGCCGTTCGCCTTGCCTGCGCGGCATCGAGATCCGCAAGTGCCAGGCATTTCTGGGCATGATGGAGTGACGGGCGCAACGGCGGTCGCATTCCCGAACCGGATTACTGGGCGTTTGTCTGGCGGGCCAACTTGACGTCGTTGAGCCCCTTCAGGGCGTCGTGGTTTCCGGTACCGGCGGCGGCACGGAAGATCTGCTCGGCGTCTGCAAACCGGCGCAGCTTCAGGTACGCGTAGCCGCGCAGCACCATCAGGCCCGTGCGCTCGGGCGCGATGCGCGACAGTTCGTCCAGCACCATGATCGTCTCGACATAGCGGCCCTGGTCGAAGGCGCTGCTGGCCTGGCTTTCCAAAAGCGCGGTTCTCAATTGCACGCCCCGGTCGGCGTCCAATGGCGCCTTTGCCGCCGCCACAGCCGCCATGTCCGACAGCCCGGCGCGCAGATAAGCCAGGCTCTGCCCGTAGGCAGCGTCGGCACGGGTCTTGCCGGTGCCGTGCAGCGCCACCTCAAAGGCGGCGACCGCCTCCAATGGCCGGTTCGCGCCCATCAGGCACCAGCCGCGCGTCAGCGCCTGGGCCGGCGCCAGCCCGGTTGGGTCAAGAGTGCTGGAGCAGCCGCGCGCCTGCTGTTTCGTCCTGCTGGCCGCCGGCGCATTGTCCTGGCCCGTGCCTGCCTGCTCCGTGGCCTGCTCTTGCAAGGCGCGCGGACGCCGCGCGCCGTTTCCCTTGCCCACTGCCGCTGTCTCGATGCTGCGCTCGCCAACCGACGGGATGCGCTCGGAGCGTCCGGCCCAAGCAGCCTGTATGGCCCGCGCGCCAGCCTTGTCGCCGGTCTTCCAGAGCGTCAGCGCCAGCCCATAAGCGGAGGGCTCGTCGTCGGGTTTCCAGTCCAGCGCCAGCTTGAACCATTGCGCCGCCGTCTGCGACTGGTTGAGCCCATCGGCGTACCAGCCAAGCTGTTGCGCGGCGGCGGCGTCCTTTGCCGCGTAGATGGCGTGCACCATGCGCTGCAGCACGTCCGGGCCTAGTGGCGCCTGCGGCGTCACGGCCAGCAGGTTCGCCACCGCGGCCAGATAGACATGCCGCGTATCGTCGTTGGTGTCGCGCCATGGATAGAGGATGTCCTCGGCGTCGGCCGGCCGGTCCTGTTGGATCAACGCCAGCGCAAGGCCCTGCGAGGCGGCCGCGTTGTTTTCCTTGTCATGCGCCTTGCGAAACCAGTTTTCCGCCTCCTTCGGATTCTCGCGGCGCACATAGTACCAGCCCAGCAAGAGGTCGTCGGAGGCCAGGCCGCCCTGGTCGGCCAATGCCTGAACCGTGGCAATGTCGGCCGGCGCGACCACGAGCTTCGGGTCGGCATCGCCATTGGCGAGGCTCTGCCGCGCGATGTCGTTGCGCACGACGGCGAACTCGCCCTTGCCGTCGGGCGTTTTCTGCTCGGTGGCCAGAAGCTGGTCGAGATCCGCCCGGGACAGCAGTGGCAGCGCTTTCTGGACGGTGGCGACGCGTTCCTCGGGTTTCTTGCAATTGTTCAGCACATAAAGATAGGCGTCGCGCGCACGGTCCTTGCGGTCAGTCCGCGCGAAGGCTTCGGCGACTCGCCACAGCACATCGACGTCGCCACAGGTGAGCAGGCTGGAATTGGCCGAGCCGATGCGGATAACGGCATCATACTGCTTGAGGTCGGATGCGTTGACCAGTTGCTCCCTTGCCTCGGCGACCGCCAACCGGGCAAGCAGGTCCGGTGGGGCCTGCCAGCCCGGCTGCACGGCCTGCCTGTCGGAGATGGCCTTGCGCACGTCGGAGAGCTTGCCTTCGGAATAGAGTTTCCAGATCTGGTCGAGTTGCGGGTCGCCCGCCTGGCTGGACGCCAGCGGGTTCTCCGGCGGTGTCCATTGCGGATAAAGGGCCTTCAGCCTGGCGATCTCCGCCTCGAGCCGTTTTGTGTCGCCCTTCGAGGCGAAATAGCGCAGCGCCGTCTCGTCGACCTCTGGCGCTGGCGCGGCGGCGGGATTTGCCGGAGCATTCGTTGCCGGACGGCCGGTCGTCGGGGTTCTGGCCGCCGGGGCATTCGTTGCCGTGCCCGGCTCCGCCTGGGCTACCGTTGGCGGCTGCGAGTAGCCTGCTTGCGATTGACCGCCGCCAGTGGCGGTGGGAGCGTCGCCCGGGATCGGTGGAACTGTATCGAAGTAGCCGCTGTGAAGCGCAACCGCTCCGAGCAGCCCAATACCGGCGGCCGTGAGCATGAACAACTTCATAGGCACTCCGGATCGTGACGCCGTGCATAGGAGAGCGCGAGCAAATGCAAGGTCGAGGGATAGTAATCGGTCGGGGCAAATGACTGCAGCCTGTCGGGCAGCTTCTTGCCGTCGAGTACACAGGCGACCAGCGCCGGGATGATGCGGTAGCCGGCATCGTCGAGCAGTTGCCGGGTCTGCCCTGTCGCGATGTCGACGATGCGCAGCCGGCCGTCCGCCTCGACCATATGCGCCGCGAAGGGCTCCAGCATGGCGCGGTCGCGTATCCCCGCGCGGACGAGATAAAGCGGGATGCGAATCGCATTGTAGCCGAAATCCTGCGGGAACCCGTCGGCCGCGCGCGGCACGGTCTTCAGCGACACCCAGTCCGGCGGCAGGCCGGATTGTCCAATCTTCATGGATGCTGCCAGCAAGGCGCGGCCATTGTCGGCCAGCTCGCGCCACGGACCGTCCGGCACCAGCTCGGCCATTACGGGCAGCGCCTCGAACACCCAGTAGGACGGGTTGACCACGGGGCCGTCCTGGCGGTCGGCGGCGCCGAAACCGGCATTGCCGGGCTTCAGCAGAACAGCATCCCCCACTTTCTCCAGGCCACCGGCGGCGAGCGCGGTCGCGATCCCCGCCGCGGCGGCGGTGAAGTCGGGCCGATGCCAGGCGGATCCGGCGAGCGCCAACCCGTAGGCGATCAGCAGATCGCCATCGGTGGCATTGTTGGTGTCGGTCACATGTGGCGTTGCGACCGGGTCCCATTTCCACGCCGCCAACCCGTCATTCCGCACCAGCATCTCTGTGCGGGTAAACGCCCAGATGCGATCGAAATCACCCCGGTTGTCGGCGAGATATGACAAGAGCAGTCCGTACCCCTGACCTTCGCTGTGACTGATATCGGCATTGGCATTGTCGACGATTCTGCCGGCCGGGTCGAGGAACTTGTCCCGGTAAAGCGTCCATTCCGCCGTGGTGATGGCTCCGCCTGCCACCGCCGGCGGGGACTGTGCGGCAAGGATGGAGACCATTGCGGCGAGCATCATCAGCAGTCTCAGCCCCGGCGTCGTCATCGTCTCCTGCCCAGCGAACCGAGCAGAACGGACGTTGCGAAGCCAAGCAGAATCGACAGCACAATCAGCACCACGGCGTAGGACAGCGCATTGGCCGACAGCCAGTTGGCGACGATCAAGCGATAGTTCGACAGGGAAAACGGCTGCGTCTCGACGAAATCGAAACGAGTGGCCGGTATGGAGGCTACCTTGTCGCCGCCGACATCGACCGACGTGATGTGGCCCGCCATCTTGCGCCACGACCCCTGCCCACTCAGCGACCGCACGCCGTCCTGCAGCGCATTGACGGAAGGCGCCGTGACCAGCGTCCAGGTGCCGTCACCTGTCGGGCTCGATTGTTGCGCCACGATGATCCCGGCACTTCCCTGCGGCGTGTACGCTGCCTCTGGCCCGGGCAATATGCGGAACGAGTTCATGGAGATGTTGAAGGTCCGGTTCATCCAGTCTTCGAATGAACTGACCTGCCCGCGCCAGCCGCTGCCGCGCAGCTTTTCGCGCCACTGGTCGAATGTCGCTTCGGTGTTGGGACGGATTGAGCTCACACTTTCGCCCCATGTCGAGGCGGCGCCGGTCACGCCGACCTGTGCGAGGACGGCCGCCGGCACTTGCGAAATGGCGCTGATGAAAAGCGCATTCCTGTCGTTGACGGCGGTGGCCGCGCTCAGCGCGTCGACCGGGATCAGGCGGCCCGCCGCGACCGACAGGCGCGCCAGCAGCGTCACTCCGGCGGATACCGTTTCGGGTTGCGTGCGATCCATGATCAGGGGGGTCGCGTATTCTGCGGTGCTGTAGGGATAGCCGGTTCCGCTTGTCCCCGCGAGATTGGGGGTTCTGGCCACCCGCGCGAAGGCGGGCATCACGAATTCGGAACTGTCGAAAACGGCGAAGCGCTGGGCACCCTGCGCCGTGGCGCCCGGCGCGCAGATCGCATCGGCCTTGGTCATCAGCACCGCCTCGATGGCGATGGTGTTGTCGCCCGGCCTGAAGTGCCGCATCGTCACCTTGATCGGCAGGTGGCGCAGGATCTCGCCGCCCGAGGTGGTGATCGGCATGGTCGCGGCGATGCTGTCGTTCACATAGATGTCGATATGACTTCCCGGCAGCACCTCCTGCGAATAGGCGGCATCGAGCAGGATCGTCGCCTGACCGTAGGCCTCGGCGTAGAAGTCCGAGGGTACGCCCACCGCGAAATCTGTGCGCACCCTGCGCCCGGCGAATTCCAGCGTGGCGATGCCCAGCTCGGAAAATGTCATCCGGCTCGCACCGAGCAGCATGGGCACGTCGGGCGTGCGCCATGTGCGGGTCGCAAGGCTGGTCCGCAGGCTGCCGACAGGTCGGTCGACTTGTTTGGCAATGTCGTCGATAGCCTGGTCGACCGCCTGCCAGCTCGGGCCGCTGACCACCAGGGTCGAAGGGCCGAGCGTGGGATCGTCAACCAGCGTCGCGCTTGGCCCGGCCTCCGCGCTGGCGGGTATGGTCGCCAGCACCTTGGACAGTTCCACGGCCGGCCCCAGGACGATGTTCGCCACGCCTGGCTTGGCTGCGGCGGGGGCGGCCTCGCTGACGGTGAAGGCCTGGTTGGGCATGTTGGCCATCAGCGCCATGGCTTCGCCCAGGCGCACTGACGGCGCGGTCGAAACGGTCTGGCTCATCGATGGCACGATCAGGTTGAAGGTCGTGGCGCCGGCCTCATCCACGCCGATCGCGCGCAGGTCTTCAACACGTTTCCAGCGCCCGGCCTCCGGATCATCGAAGGAAATGAAGGTCTTGGCCGTGTCGATCTGCGTCCACAACTCATAAGTCGATTCGATGGTGCAATCGGTACGGTGCCGCTGCACCGCGAACATGGTGATGTCGTTGAGGCCTGCATGAAGCAGTTTCGCCGGAATGGCGACGGACATGTCGGAAGGATTGTCCGAGGAGGCGATCGGCGCGTCGACCAGATCGCTGCCATTGATCGATACTTTCAGGCGCGACGCCTCCGGGGCCACGACGACGGCGTTTTGATAGCCGAGGTGGAAATCCGCCTTCGAGGCGGCCTGTTCCGGCGTCAGGAAGATCGACCAGGAGCGCCGGGAATATTCGCCGGAAAACACAAGTTCCGCGAACGGCACTATATACCGTCGCGCTTTGAGAACTGCCGGTTGCGGTACCGTGGCCGCCGCCGGCGCGGTGCTGCTCGGCGCCGGTGCGGCGGCCGAAGGAACGGGCACCGCGGGTTGTGGCGCGGGCGTCACGACAGCCGGCTTCTCTTTCGACATGTCGAACGGACTGGTCTGGGCCATGGCCGGCGACGCGGCAATCACCAGCAGCGCGATCGACGCCAGGCGGGCTCTCATTGACGCTTCTCGGCAAGGGTGGCGACGGGCTCACCGCCGGTGCGGCCGCGCAGGTCGCGCCAGAAGTACACCAGGCCACGATAGGTCTGGAAGATCGCCATCCGCAGGAACCAGGCGGTTCCGCGCAGCAGGCCGGGATTGCCACGGCGCGAGAGCTGGAACTGCTCCCACTGCTTGGAGTTGGCGAAGATCAGGTCGGCGACAAGCCGGTGATGGACCGCTTCCGTCGGCCGGTAGAGGCAGCCGACCGCGATGCCGTCGACCGTGCGTTCGAAGTTACGGATCACAACCGGCAACACGGCTTCGGTGCCGTCAGCGAAAAGCTTGAAGCGAATGCCGGCCGTGGCATCCTTGGCCAGTTCTTCCAAGTCCGCGCCCAGCACCAACACACGGGCACCGTTGGCCGACACGTTCTCGATCGTGCCTTGCAGCCATTTGCCGCCGACTTCGAAATCGCAGCGACGGCTGACCTTGACGCGCCTTGTCGCGGCGCGCTCTCCCCGCTCGGAGACGACGCCCAGCGCGCAACCGGCCATGATCAGATTGATCAGGTTCCAGCCACCCACCACAAGCGTGACGTCGGCCTTGAACGGTTCGGCGTAAACCTTCCAGACAGTGACGCCGACGCCGATGAGCAGGATGCCGAAGATGACGAAAAACGGCTTGCCGATCTCGGAAAGCCGGCTTTTCGCGATCGATTCATCCTTGGCGGTGACCTTGAAGGTCGGCTTTCGCGGATTGAGGATCACCGAGATCACGGCGGGCAAAAGATGCACCGTTTGCACATACTCGTAGAGCTCGGAGACCCAGGGCCATCGGAAGGCACCGTAGAGGTAATTCTGCATCATCAGGTTCACGACCATGTAGGTGAGCGTGTAGGCCATGAACTCGCCGCCCGACGCGGTGAAGATCTGCAGGTCGAAGAACAGATAAAAGAGCGGCGCGACGAGGAAGATCGTGCGCGGGAACGGGAACAGCCAGAACAGCGTCGACGACATGTAGCACAGGCGCTGCGGTATCGAGAGGCCGCGCTTGAAAGGCGGGAACCGGAAACGCAGGATCTGCATCATCCCTTGCGCCCAACGGCTGCGCTGGCCGATGAAACTGGCGAATGTAGCCGGCTGCAGACCCGCGATCAGCGGCTTGTCCACATAAACGCTGTGCCATCCGCGCGAATGCAGCTCGATGGCCGTTTCGCAATCCTCGGTGATGCTGACGCCGCTGAAGCCGTTCGTTTCCGCAAGCGCGGCGCGGCGCAGCACCGCGGCCGAGCCGCAGAAGAACGATGCGTTCCATTTGTCCAGGCCGCGCTGGATGATGCCGTAGAACATCTCGTTCTCCGACGGCATCGTCTCGAAGGTGCGCAGGTTCCGCTCGACCGGGTCGGGGTTGAGGAAGAAGTGCGGCGTCTGCACCAGGAACAGGCGGGGGTCCTCGTCGAAGTAACCGACGGTCTCCTTGAGAAAATCACGCGCTGGCGCGTGATCGGCATCGAACACGGCGATGAGCTCGCCTGTCGAATGGGCAAGGCCGTTGTTCAGATTGCCAGCCTTGGCATGCTCGTTGCGGTCGCGCGTCAGATAGGTGACGCCGAGCTCCGCGCTCAGCTTCTGCAATTGGACGTATCGCCGCTCGGCGTTGTTGGCATCGCCAATCTTGTCGGAGTTGCGCTTTTGCAGCGTCCCGCCATCGTCGAGGAGCCAGACCCGCACCTTGTCCGCGGGATAATCCATGCCCCTGGCGGCCGCCATCGTGTTGGCCAGCAGGTCTGGATCTTCGTTGTAGGTGGGGATGAACACATCGACCTGAGGCAAACGGTCGTTCATGTTCGCCCGCGAAGGGCGCGACGGCAGCGGAAGCGCCACGACGAACAGGCTGAGCGCCAGCATCATCACGCTGTACATTTCCGCGAGATAGAGCAGGAAGCCGGGAATGAAGTTCTCCAGCTGGTTGATCGGCGGCAGCGTGCTGGTGGTGCGCCAGTACACGTAGCGCATCACGATGGCCGTGCCGAAGGCAAGCGCGACCAGTCGCCAGATGCCATCGGGCCGGATGAGCTTGAGCACCATCATGGCGAACAGCACGCACATGCCGGTGACCAGCTGGGTTTCCAGGCTGATCGGCAGCGTCACCAAGGTGATGACGCACACCGATGCCAATGCCCATAGGGCTATGATCAGCAATTTCCGCATTCAATGCGTCCTTGCATTCGGACGCCTGCCGATCGTCGGTCGATGGCATCCCGGGAACCGGCTGCGAACCGGGCTGATGCCGCATCTCGGGGGCATCACCACCCATGGCCGGTGTTTGATGGAAACACGCAATGGTTGATATGGATTTCCTGTCCAACAGCGAGTTGCGCCGATGGTTAACGAACCGTATGCGGCGCCTAGTTGCATGTCCTCGACCCGTCGGTCGCCGCGCAAGGCGGTGGCGGAACAATCGGCACCGTTCCCGTTCCGGCGGCTTTCGAGGATTCCGTGATCGGAGCCACTGCCGGCTGCCCGGACGCGCGAGCGATGGGCGCGGTCCCAGGCGGCGGCGGAACGGTCGGGCCGACGGGAGCCGGCAGCGTAGGCTGCGGTTCGGCCAGAACCTGCCTTGGCGCGTGGGCGGTGCGGCGCGGCTGCTGTGTCGCGGCCGGCGGCGTCGTTACCGTCTCGAAGCGCGAAACCCCTACGGGATAGATCGGCTGCCCGGGCTTGCCAAGCGAGGCTTCCGGCGGCGGCGGCTCGCCATAAGGGTTCCAGTTGCCGGTCTTGAAGTAGGACGTGATCGTATACCCGTACATGACGTCGAGCAGCTTCTGCTCGGGCGCGTTCTGGTCGCAGATGCGCAGGCGCACCTGGATCGAGCCCTTGTTGCCGATCCAGGTCTGGGTAACACCCGTCGAGCTGATGCGCTGCCAACCGTAGAGACATGTATCGCCGGAGGCCGAGCGGCCCGCTGCATAGCCGAACGGGCCGTATTTGTTCTGCACGTAGTAGGGTGATGTCTGCATCCGGATACCCGGCAGCGCCTGCCGGATCTCGGAGCCGATATTGCTGAGTGGAAGATAGCCCTCGCGAAGCCGGCTCTCCCCCGCGGCGGCCGTATCGACCGGCCCGAAGATCTGCACCCGCAGCATGTTCTGTCCTGGCGTGTGCGCCGATGTCGAAAGCAGGATGTCTTGCTGGGTAGCGTTGGCAAACCGCCTCTCAAGCACCGCCGTGACGGCCGGACCGCCGGGCGCGGGAAGCGCGAACGCTGTCTCGGCGGCGACCAGGCTCGTTCCGGTGGAACGCATCAGGGGCGGTGGCTGCGCGCAGCCGCCGATTGCCAGCATCAGAGCCAGGCCAGCCCCGCTCGCAACGGATGCCAAGCCAACCGGCCTGGCGGCTCCCGTCGGGGAGGCGGGCTGTCGTGCAAGCGGGCAGATGTGGCGGGGCCCAGCGAAGTCCATGCAGGCGACGCTATGAGATTCGCGCCGGTCGACGAAGAGTTAATATGGAGAATACGGACTTGCCCCCAAGTAAAGCTGGAGCTGAGTCAAAATTGCCACTGTTCCCCGTGTTGCGCGGTGCAAATCATGCCTGGGAAGCGGTTGAAAAAATTTGACATTTCGCAGACGGCTGGTCGCCGCGCGTTGCGCAAGCCGCGCTGCCGAGATCGCGCCATCCAGCCTCGGCGACTTGATCCAGCGCAAGGCAGCCAAGGGTCGATCCTGTTACCCGATACTTAGGTAGAGGGAACTTATGCCGCGTGTGAATGATAGCCTTGCCGAACCGCCCAGCCCCGCCTTGGCCCGGCGCTTGTGGGATCGCCTGAAGGAACACCCCTTGGCCCGGGTGGGGCCGGGCCTGATCACCGGCGTTGCCGATGACGACCCAAGTGGTATCGCGACCTATTCTCAGGCGGGAGCCCAGTTCGGGCTCAACATGCTCTGGACGATGCCCTTGTGTTTCCCTCTCATGGGAGCGGTGCAGTCGATGTGCGGCCGTATCGGCAGGGTGACCGGCAAGGGGCTCGCGGCCAATATCAAGGCCACCTTTCCGCCGATCGTTCTCAAGGTCGTGGTGGCATTGCTGCTCGTTGCCAACACGCTCAACATCGCGGCCGACATCGCCGCTATGGGCGAGGTGGCTGAACTGGTCACCAGCATAAACAGGCACTTGGCGACCATCCTGTTTTCGCTGGCGACGCTGGCGCTCCAGGTGTTGGTTCCCTACCACCGCTATGTCACCTACCTGAAGTGGCTGACCCTTTCGCTGCTTGCCTACGCGGCGGTGCTCTTTGCCGTGCGCGTGCCGTGGGGGGAAGTCCTGTTGCGGACGGTCTGGCCCCAGGTCACGCTGAACCCGGACACCGCCACCGTGGTGGTCGGTGTGTTCGGTACCACAATCAGCCCCTATCTCTTCTTCTGGCAGGCCTCCGAAGAGGTCGAGGACATGAAAGGCGCGCCGCCACTCATCGAAGACGCCTCGGCATCGCGGAGCGAATTGCGTCGCCTTGGATGGGATACCTGGAGCGGCATGCTTTATTCGGACCTCACCGCCTATTTCATCATCCTGGCGACCGCCGTTACCCTGCACGTTTCGGGCGTGACGGACATCGAAACGGCGGCGCAGGCGGCGAGTGCCCTGCGGCCGCTGGCCGGTGACTTTGCCTACCTGTTGTTCGCTCTTGGTATCCTCGGTGTCGGACTGATCGGCGTTCCGGTCCTGGCCGGCTCGGCTGCCTATGCGCTGGCCGAAACGATGGGGTGGAAATCGGGGCTCGAGCGGAAAGCTAAGGATGCGCGGGGCTTCTATGGTGTCATCGGCGTCAGTGTGCTGGCAGCGCTGGTGATCCAATATCGGCCGATCAGCCCGATGAAGGCCCTGTTCTGGAGCGCGGTGATCAACGGCATCGTCGCCGTGCCGCTTCTGGTGGTGATCATACTTCTGGCGTCAAAGAAATCCGTGATGGGCTCCTTCACCTCGAGCCGGCCGATCCTTCTCCTCGGTTGGGTCACGACGGTGGTCATGGCAGCGGCGGCCGTGATGATCTTCATTCCGGGCTAGGAAGCCGCGGCCTTGGCTGCTCACCCAGGTGTCAGACAGCCGCCATGAATGTGTTTGTTGTGATGCCCATTCCGACACACGATCATCATCTCGTCCTTGGTCGCCATCCTGGGTGCCATGGCGAAGCGCTCCGCCAACGGCTGCGCCTACGCCATCAAGCGATCATGCCGCCCACCAGCTGATTGCACGAAGGTTTGTCAGTGGTGACGGTTGTCAGCTCCTGCCCACGACTTGGCCGGCGTAGTATCTTGTTCTATGCGTTGTAGGGATTTTCGGCACGCTTCCAGGGACCATGCATGAGTCGACCGCGCCTGGCGTTGCATTTTGGGAACTGGCTGACGGCTGGGCGCATCTCTCTCGTTGTAGGCTTTCTGCTGAGCATCGCTGGAAGTATCGCCTCGCAATTCTATGAGCAGCCGGCCGCCGATCGATTTCAGGCGACCGCCAGAAGCCTCGACGAAACGTGGGCGCATCTGAAGATCATTCACAGCGCCCAGACGTTGTTCGGTCTCCTGCGGTCTTTCGATGGTCTGGTCTATCTCGTCCCCGCCGACTTTTCTCGCAACCCACAGGGCGCCAATGCGGTCACGGAAATCACGAACCGTGCCGTACACGGCCGTCATGAAGCGATGCGGAACTATTTCGCCCAGGTCGCCGCGGCAGGTCTGGTCGACTATGACCAGACGATGAGACGTTACGACACGTTGATCTCGGCCGAAACCGCCGATTGGTCGCTCAAGACCTACACCGCCACCAACGACTTGCCCGCCGATCTCAGCATGCATGTCGGTTCTGAACGCTGGAACCTGGAGAAATCGGTGGTGCCCCAGGAGAACGGTTTCCTTCTGCTGCTGGCGGAGGTTTCCCGCAGGGCTTGGCTCGTCGCCCTTCTGGGCGTCGCCGGCTCGGGCGTCATCTTTGTGCAAGCTCTGGCAAGTGCGAGTGAGGCGCCTCCAGGCGCTGCTTCGCAAGGCTCTATTCACAAGGCAGTCGTTCTATTGCAGGCGGCTCTTGATGAAGCGCACCGTCGCCTTGATGAGAAACAGAAGGCTCAAGCAGCGCAAGGATAGAAGTGCATGACGCCCATGCGATTGCCGCCGATATTCACCGCCGGCTACTGGTCGGCCAAGCGGATTGCCCTGCTGGTCGGGTTCCTGCTCAGCATCGTCGGTTCGGTCGGAACCCAGCTTATCGTGACGCCCTATGAGAATGTCTCGAATGCCCTTGACCTTCGGGCCAAGGACCTGTCCGCGAAAATCGACACAGTGAAAAATGCGCAGGCGCAATACATCCTGTTCCAGCAGCAAGGCGCCTTGATTTTCGCGATGAGCGCGGCGGGCCTGGCGTCGGGCACCGCAAACAGCATGCAGATCATCTCCCAGCTGTTCCAGCTCAATATGCTGGACAGGACAGAGGCTATCCAGATCATTATCGGCAGCTTGGCGCTCGACCGGCGGCTCGACTATCGTGCGACATACGATCATTACAAAAGCCTGGTGGACGCGGCGCGCAAGGATATATCCCTATCAACCTATACCGCCGTCGACGACCAGGAAAAGGCGCTGTCGCGCCAGGCGACGGAAGAGATAGGACGGTTCCAGGACTGGCTGACGCAGGTCCAGCAACTGAAATCGCAAGCCGACGCCTCGGCTGGGCGGAGCAAGCTCATCCTGCTTGTCGCGATGGCGCTTGGCGCGACATTTCTTCTGGCCGCGAACCTGTTTTCGACGCGCGAGCCCAAAGCGGGTTCAGCTCGACAGAACCTGCAAGCCTCACCGGAGACCGACCTGGCCAGCGCGGCCTATCTGATCGAGGTCGCCTTGGATAAGGCACGCGCGATGGGGAAGGCCCAGCCGGTGGAAAAGGACCCACCGCTCGCCGGCTGAGAACGAGGGGAAGTCAATGGGCACCATCTTGCCGGCCGCCGCATGAACTGAAGGTACGCAGGCGCTGGGGAACCGGTTTGGGCGATCGCGCAGTACGCCTTCGCCCGCAAGAGTGAGCCCGTCGCATCGGAACGAAATTCTCCCGCGGTATTTCCGGCATCGGCCGCCGAACCCGGTTCCAGGCCGCATCATCTTTGGCCGCCGAAAGGGAGGATGAATATGCAGTTTGGAAGAATCCATCCCAATTCGGCACCCTGCGGATCGAACCCGTGCATTGGGGGCGCCGCATGATGGCGCCCGGCGCCCTGAGAGCTTACAAATCGAGCTTACAAATCCGTAAGTCGCCAAACTGGCTGGACACGGCTAACCTGCTGTTGCGAAGAAGGATTTAAACCCCGCGCGGCCAGACCGCGCGGGGCCTTTTTCATCATTCAAGCCTTAGCAGCAATCCCGCCATCAGTTTCGCGCGTTCTACCAGGCTGTCGATCTCGATGTGCTCGTCCAGCGTATGCAGCCCCTTGCCGCGCACGCCGATGGAATCAAGGGTAGGGATGCCCAGAGCTCCGGTAAAATTTCCGTCCGAACCGCCGCCGGCGCTTCCATGACTGAGGTCGAATCCGATCTCCTTGCAGATGCCACGCGCAACCTCGTAGAGCGCCAGCGTTCCCGCGTCCGGTTCCCAGACCGGCCGCGTCACACCGCGCGTGACCTTGAAGGTGACGTCGTTGGTCTCACCGGAAAGCGCCAGCATGGCGGCAATGCCGCCATCGAGGTCCTCCTGGCGCTTGGCCATGCTCAACGCTTCCGCGTGGCAGACCGACGAGACGCAGTTGACCCATTGGCCGGCGTGTATGACGCCGACGCTGAAGGTGCAATCCGCGGTCGTCATCGCCTCGATGGCCAGGATCTTCGATGCCATCGCGGCAATCGCCGAGCGGCCTTCGGCAAGCGCCCAGCCGGCATGGCTTGGCCGGCCCTCGGTCGTCAGATTGTAGCGTGCGATCGCATAGCGTCCCGTTACCGCGCCGCCGTCTTGGCGGGCCGGCTCGGGCACGAGAACGAATTTGTTCTTGCGCGCCTCCATTTCGACCAGCTCGCGCGTGCTCGGCGTGCCGACCTCCTCGTCGGGCGTGAACAGTACGGTGACGGGCAACGGCGTCTCGATGCCGGCAAGCTTGAGCCGGCGTAAGGCCTCCAAGCCGGCAAAGTTTCCGCCTTTCATGTCCATGATGCCGGGGCCGTAGCACTTGCCGTCGTCGATGCGGAACGGCAGCACGGCGAGCGTGCCAACAGGATGGACCGTGTCAAGGTGACCCAGGATCAGGACGCCCGGCTTGCCGAAATCCTTGTGCGGAAAGCGCGCGCGTACGGATCCGCCGAAGCCCATGCGGCCGGGTATGCGTTCGATTTCGGCGCCGACGGCGGCAAGATCGTGGGCGGCAAGATCCATCATCCGATCGACGGCGGCCGCGTCGAATGTCGGGCTCTCACATTCGATCCACGGCCTAAGCCCGGCAAGCATCTCGCCCGTGTCGAATGGCAGCGCGTTCACATTCATGAGGTGTCTTCTCGGTTTTGGTTCTGAGGGAACGCGCTTCTCGACGATTCGCGCTGCCGCCGCCGACTGGCGGAAACACGCAGGTGCGGGCGCCGACAAATGGGCTGCACGACAAGCCTGCGATCTTGCCACGTTGCGCTGGCTGGATGACGATAGCGCAAGTGCCTTCTGCTTAAACTCGGATTTCGCGAATCCGCGATTCGGGAAAAGCTCCGTCTGGGCCCTGAAGAATTGCCTTCGATCTTCAGCTAAAGCCGCATCGCTTGTTGAGCTCGAAACAACGACAGGTCCGGCAAGGATTAGGTTAATCCGACGCAATGCGACGGCAATCGCTCATTGCCAGCGAGTCCATCAAGTCAATATTTGATCTGACCATGCGGTGGCTTCTTGCTGCCGGGCGGCATGGCGTCAGGGGTCGTGGGTATGCGGGTGGAGCAGGCGTATTTGAACGGTAGGGTCTACACGATCGATGCGGCGCAGCCGTGGGCGCAAGCAGTCGGCGTCGTGGGCGGGCGCGTCGTCGCCGTCGGGACCAACGACGATCTGCGCGCTCTTCTGGACCACGCCAGTCAGGTCTTGGATCTCAACGGTCGCTTCCTCATGCCGGGATTTATCGACGCCCATCTGCATTTCCTGTCGGGCGCCAATTACTTGAATGACGTCGGCGTGCGCGACGCACGCAGCATGGCCGAAGTGCTGCGCCGGCTAAGAGATTATGCCGAGGCCAACCCCGAAAAACCATGGATTGTCGGCCAAGAGTTCAGTTACGGCTACCCTGATCTGGAAGGCCGCGATTTTCACAGGACGATGTTCGACGACATCGTATCGGACCGGCCGGTGTACTTCCGCTCGGGAATGGCGCATGCCGGATGGGCCAACAGCAAGGCGCTGGCGCTCGCGGGCATTACCCGTGACACGCCGGATCCGGAGAACGGCATCATCGTGCGTGACGAACATGGCGAGCCGACCGGCTGGCTGATGGAACACGCCACGCAGGCGATCGAGCGCCACATTCCCAAGCCCGGTCGCGACGAAATTCGTGTGGCCCTCGAGGGCGCCATTCGCGAGGCGAATGGCTATGGCATTACGCGGGTCCAAAGCGCCGGCTTCGACAACGAGATGTTTTCGCTTCTGGCGGAGATGCGCGATGCCGACGATCTGACGCTGCGTTTCACCCTTTCGACCATATGTGATCCCCCTTCGTTCGAGGGTGGGCTGCTCGGCCAGATGATCGAGGACCGGCAACGTTACCATGATGGTTTCCTCGATTTTCGCGTGGCGAAGTTCTTCCTCGACGGCGTGCTGGAATCCCATACGGGCTACATGCCGGATGGTTATGCCGACAAGCCGGAGGAACGAGGGATTCTTCTGTGGAACCGGGAGGCCTATGTCGATGCGGTGAAAAAGGCGCAGGAGAACGGATTCCAGGTTTGGACCCATGCCATTGGCACCGGCGCCATCGCATTGGCGCTCGACGCCTACCAGGCCGATCGCGAGCGCTCGTTGACGCTTCGCCCGCGTGTCGAGCACAACGAAATCCCGGCCGCGTCCGACATCGCCCGCTTCTCGGAAATCGGTGCGATCGCCAGCTTCCAGCCGGCCATGATCTACCCCAAGGATCAGTGGTTGGGCATGCCGGGGGTTTGGGAAAAGCGCGTCGGTTCGAACAGTCTTCCTCGTGCCTTTCCCATTCGCTCGATGCTCGATGCCGGCGCCGCCACGGCCTTCGGCACGGACTGGCCAATCGTCGACCTGAACCCCTTGATCGGGATCAGGAACGCAGTGCTGCGCCAGAGCCTGGACCACGATCCCGAAGCTGGCTGGGTGCCCGCGCAGCGAATCTCCGTTGAGGAGGGCTTGCATGCCTACACCCTTGGAGCGGCGCATGCGGGACATCGGGATCTTGATGAAGGCAGCATCACGGTCGGCAAGTTGGCCGACATGATCGTCCTGTCGGCAAACCCGCTCGAAGTGAATGCGGATCGGCTCCACGAGATACACGTCGTAGCCACGATCGTGGGCGGCAAGATGGTCTATAGCCGAGAACACCCCTGATCGCAGTCGCGGGTTTGCGCCTTCGAAGCTGAAACCTGGCTATCTTCCAGACGCTTGGGACTGTGTTCCATATAGCCGGCAATGCATGCCAGTATTTAGGGACAGGCTAACCATTGCCACATGAAATCATAATTTTCGCTATCCGCTCCCTCCAGTAAACCAGCCGCTGAACCCGTCGCCCGCCTGCGGAGATTCTCGGGGGCGCCAGAAAGGACGCTGAAATGCCGGTTGAAAAAGTGAACACGCTCGTCGTCGGCGCCGGCCAGGCGGGATTGGCCATGAGCGAGCATCTGAGCAACTGCGGCGTGCCGCATCTCGTGCTCGAGCGGCAGCGTATCGCCGAGCGCTGGCGCTCCGAGAGATGGGACTCGCTTGTCGCCAATGGTCCTGCCTGGCACGATCGCTTTCCGGGCATGGAGTTTCCCGACGCCGGCCCCGACGCCTTTGTCTCCAAGGAGAAGGTCGCGGACTATTTTGTCGCCTACGCCGAAATGATCGCCGCCCCCATCCGCTGCGGCGTGGCAGTGAACAAAGTGCATCGGCTTGTCGGCCGTCCAGGCTTCCATGTCGAAACCTCGGATGGCGTCATCGAGGCCAGCAACGTGGTTGCCGCCACCGGAGCATTCCAACATCCCATCATCCCGGCCATCGTTCCCGGCGATGCCGGGCTCATGCAGATCCACTCCACCGCCTATCGCAATCCCGGCCAACTGCCTGAGGGTGCGGTGCTGGTGGTCGGTTCGGGGTCCTCGGGAGTGCAGATCGCCGACGAACTCCAACGAGCCGGAAGGCGCGTCTACCTTTCCGTCGGACCGCACGATCGCCCGCCACGGGCCTATCGGGGGCGCGACTTCTGCTGGTGGCTGGGGGTTCTCGGCAAGTGGGACGCCCAGGCGCCGGCGCCTGGCACGGAACATGTCACCATCGCGGTGAGCGGTGCGCGTGGCGGCGAGACGATCGACTTCCGGCGTCTTGCCGCGCAAGGGATGATGCTTGTTGGCCGGACGCAGTTATACAAGGAGGGTGCCATGACGTTCGCGCCGGATCTCGGCAGGAATATTGCCCGTGGCGATGCCAATTACATGTCGGTGCTGGACGAAGCCGACGCCTATGTCGCCCGCAATGGCCTTGACCTTCCGGAAGAGCCCGATGCCCGCAGGATCGGGCCGGATCCGCAATGCGTGACCGATCCCATTCTTGAGTTGAACCTCGCCGAGGCGGGAATAGCCTCGATCATATGGGCGACGGGATTTACCGTCGATTACAGGTGGCTGGAGGTCGATGTGTTCGACGAGAAAGGCAAGCCGAGGCATCAGCGCGGTGTGTCGGTCGAGCCTGGAATCTATTTCCTGGGATTGCCGTGGCAGTCGCGCAGGGGTTCCAGCTTCATCTGGGGCGTCTGGCACGACGCCAAGCACCTGGCGGACCACATTTCCACCCAGCGCAAGTACCTGGCGTATCATGCTTATGCGATGCGCGGGACCAAGGTCGCGTAGCCGGCGCTGGTCCCCAGAAACTGGCTATCCGTCGAGTGAAGCGGCACGCCTGACAAGCCGTGGATCGCTCGCGTTTCAGGGGCCTCTCCAATGATTAGGAGCTGCCTTACCAACGATGAGACAGACTGTTCTTTCAAAGCCTGTCCACGCTGTGAATATCCGGCCGAGACATGCAGGCTGTTGTCCTGGCGCTTCTTCGCGAAGGAAAGACGTCGGGCCAAAAGTTGCGCAGCGGATGTCCTCGAGGCGTTCTGACGGAGACCAATATGTCGCATACAAGAATTCGCAAGTTCAACACCAAGGACACCTATCCCGAGCAGAAACTCGACAACGATCTGTGTCAGGCGGTCGTTACGCGAGGCGGCAGAACAGTCTATCTGCGTGGCCAGTGTCCGCAGGATCTCGACACGGCCAGGAACATCGATAGCCATGATCCGGCCGAGCAGACGCACAAGGTCATGCGGAACATCCGCCAACTGATCGAGGAGTGCGGCGGCACCATGGACCACCTGGTCAAGGTGGTGGTTTACATCACCGACGTGCGCCATCGCGAGGCTGTCTACCGCACCATGGGCGAGTACATCAAAGGTGTGCATCCCGTCTCGACGGGGCTCGTCGTGCAGGCCTTGGCGCGGCCGGACTGGCTGGTCGAGATCGACGGCACCGCCGTCATTCCGGACTGATCGCCATGACCTTTTCCGTCGTCGCGCGGTGCGGCCGCACCGGTATGTTCGGGGTCGCGGTGTCATCCTCGTCTCCAGCCGTGGCGGCGCGATGCGCCTATGCGCGGGCCGGTGTCGGCGCCATTGCCAGCCAGAACGTTACCGATCCGACGCTTGGGCTGCGAGGCCTCGACTTGCTGGCGCGTGGTGCCTCGGCCACGGAGGCGGTTGCCATACTGAAGCGCACCGGCGCCTATCCCGAATACAGGCAGGTGCTGGCTGTCGATGCCGCGGGCACGACCGCGATTCATTCTGGCCCCAAGGCGCTTGGCATCTGGGCGGAAGCACGTGCGGACAATGTCGCTTGCGGCGGCAACATGCTGGCCCATGACGGCGTGCCGCAAGCCATGGTCGAGGCCTTTCTGGCATCGGAAGGGCATCTGGGCGGTCGTCTCATCGCGACCATGCGCGCCGCGCTGAAAGCGGGCGGCGAGGCAGGTCCGGTCCATTCCGCCGGCATGAAGCTGGTGCGCGAGGTCGCCTGGCCGGTCGCCGACCTGCGCTGCGACTGGACCGACGACTGCCCGATCGAGCAGTTGGCGACGCTTTGGAAGATCTACGAGCCACAGCTCGATGCCTATGTGACCCGCGCGATAAACCCATCCGCCGCGCCGAGCTACGGCGTGCCAGGCGATGAATAAGCAAGACATGGTCGGGAAGCACTCGCAATGAGCGAACTCAGCCACAAGGACTGGATCGGCAAGGCGTCGGCGATCCGTTTTCGCGATAAGGCGTTCATCGACGGCAAGGCCGTTGCGGCGCGTTCGGGCCGAACCTTTGCCAGCGTCAATCCGGCAACCGGCGAAGTGCTTGCCGAAGTGGCGTCTTGCGGCGAAGAAGACATCGACCTGGCGGTTGCCGCGGCTCGGCGCAGCTTCAACGCTGGCGTCTGGTCACGGAGGAGCCCGTCGCATCGCAAGGAGGTGTTGCTACGGCTGGCGCAATTGCTGCGCGACAACCTGCATGAATTGGCCCTGCTTGAATCGCTCGACATGGGCAAGCTCGTCAGGGATGCCGTCTCGGTCGACATTCCCGGCTCGGCGTCGATCTTCCAATGGTATGGCGAAGCCATCGACAAGATCTACGGCGAAGTGGCGCCGACCGGCGAAGGCGATCTGGTGTTGGTGCGGCGCGAGCCGCTGGGCGTGGTCGGCGCGGTGGTGCCATGGAATTTCCCGCTCGACATGGCAACCTGGAAGTGCGCGCCCGCACTCGCGGCGGGCAATTCGGTGGTGCTGAAACCCGCCGAACAGTCGCCCTTGTCGGCCCTGCGGCTGGCGGAACTGGCAATGGAAGCTGGCCTGCCGGCTGGCGTGCTCAATGTGGTGCCCGGCCTTGGCGAAACCGCCGGCCAGGCGCTTGGCCGCCATATGGATGTGGATTGTCTTGCCTTCACCGGTTCGACAGCCGTCGGCAAGATGTTCCTGCAGTATTCCGGTCAATCTAACATGAAGCAGGTCTGGCTGGAGACCGGCGGCAAGAGCCCGAACCTTGTCTTTGCCGACTGCGCCGATCTCGATGCGGCGGCCGATATGGCGGCCTTTGGCATCTTCTTCAACCAGGGCGAGGTCTGCTCCGCCAATTCACGACTGCTCGTACAACGCGGCATCAAGGATGCGCTCGTGGAAAAACTGGTGCGGCGCGCGGCGGCGACGCAACCCGGCGATCCCCTCGATCCGGCATCGAAGATGGGCGCCATGGTCGACGCCCGCCACGCGGCCAATGTCATGCGGTTTGTCGATGCCGGCAAGAAAACCGCGCGCCTGGTTGCGGGCGGCGATCTGGTCACGGTCAACGGGCGCGGCAGCTTCGTGCAGCCCACCATCTTCGACGATGTCGCGCATTCCGATCCGATTGCCCGAGACGAGATATTCGGACCGGTGCTTTCGGTCATCGCCTTCGACGACGAGGTGGAGGCGATCCGTATCGCCAATGACAGTCCATACGGGCTGGCCGCGTCGCTGTGGACCGACAGCCTGTCGCGCGCGCACCGCATCGCCGGCCGGCTCCATGCCGGCACGGTTTCGGTAAACACGGTCGACGCGTTGAGCCCGATGACCCCGTTCGGCGGTTTCAAGCAATCCGGCTTCGGCCGCGACCTGTCGCTGCATGCGCTCGACAAGTACACAGCACTTAAAACGACATGGATCAAATACTGATGGGTGCCAAGGCTTGATCGAACCACCCAAACCGGCAACATAGCCAGCCATGCCGCTACGCTTCACGCTCAGACAGCTGGAATATTTCGTCGCCGTGGGCGAGGCGGGTTCCATCGTCAAGGCAGCCGAACAGGTCAACGTTTCCCCGCCATCGATCTCCGCCTCGATCGCTCAGCTGGAGACCGAGTTCGGCGTCCAGCTTTTTGTTCGCAAGCATTCGCACGCGCTTTCGCTCACGGCTGGTGGTCGCGTCTTCCTGAAGGAAGCCGCCCGCTTGCTGAACGACGCCGACGCTCTGCACGACATCGCCGGCGACATCGCCGAGAAAGTGCGCGGGCCGCTGGCGATCGGATGTCTGCTGACTTTCGCGCAGATCGTTCTGCCGGCCCTGCGCGTGAAATTCGAGCGCGCCTATCCGGATGTGCGGCTGAGGCAGTTCGAGCGCAATCAGAGTCAGTTGCTGGAGATGCTGCAACGGGGCGAGATCGATGCCGCGTTGACCTACGATCTCGAACTGTCGCAGGACATGACGTTCGAGCCGCTGATGCTGGTGCCGGCCTATGTCATGCTGCCGGAGGGACATCGCTTCGCCGGCAACGCGTCGATCACCACGGAAGAACTGGCAAACGAGCCAATGGTGCTTCTCGATTTGCCCTATAGTCGCGAATATTTCCTGTCGGCGTTCCACCAGCGGGGAATCCGGCCGAACATTGCCGAGCGCACCGGCGACATCGCGGTCATGCGTTCAATGGTGGCGAACGGCTTCGGCTACGGCATCGCCAATATGCGGCCGCTCAACACGCTGGCGCCGGACGGCAAGCCGCTTGTCTTTGTGCCGCTGGCCGGCGACCTGCGGCCCTTGACCATGGGCATTGCCTTGCCCAATTCCGAACATCGGACGCAAACCGTCCAGGCCTTCATCGACCATTGCCGGCATTTCGTGGTTGAGCAAGGGGTGTTCGGCGCCGGGCGGGCGGTGGAACAGCAGTCGAGCGGTTAAATCAGACCAGCCGTCCGATCGGACTCGGATACGCTCTATTGCTCGGTATCAAGCTGGTCGTCGCAAAGCCGCTGCAGCAATTTCTCCAGCATGTCGTCGCAGCGGCGCATTTGCTCGACGCTGACGAATTCGTCCGGCTTGTGTCCCTGCGCCATCGATCCCGGTCCGCACACGACCGTCGGCGTGCCGAGATCACGGCTGAACAGGCCGCCTTCCGTGCCGAAGGCGACCTTGATGGTATTGTTGGCGCCGGTCAGCGATTTGACGAAAGCGACGGCCTGCGAACTGGCTGGCGTGTCCAGGCCTGGATAGGTATTGGTGATGTCGATCTCGATCGCCGCCTCGGGCGCGATGGTCGAAGCTTCCCCCGCAAGGCGCGCGGCCTCATCGCGCAGGCGGTCGAGGATTTCATGCGGATCGTCGGCCGCGATATTGCGGATCTCGAAGTCGACCTGACAGAGGTTCGGCACGATGTTCAACGCAACGCCGGCGTTCATCTTGCCGACATGCACGGTCGTGTAGGGAATGTCGTAGTCGCCGTCGCGGGCGCCATCGCGCGCCAGCCGGTCCTGCTCCCGGCGCAAGGCGGCGACGAAGTCGCAGCCGAGATGGATGGCGTTGAGCGCCAGCGGGGCCAGCGCCGAATGACCTTCGCGTCCCTTGCAGATGGCGCGTGCGGCAAGCTTGCCCTTGTGTCCCGTCGCCACCTGCATGTCGGTCGGCTCGCCGACGATACAAAGCAATGGCCGTTGCGGGGCGGCCTGCAGCATGTCGACCAGGCTGCGCACACCGATGCAGCCGATCTCTTCGTCATAGGAGAGTGCCAGATGCAACGGCGTCCGCAGCGTTATCTTCGTGGCCTTCACGCACGCGGCCAGCGCGCAGGCGGCGAAGCCCTTCATGTCGGCCGCGCCGCGTCCGTAAAGCCTGCCGTCGCGCGCGGTCATCTCGAAGGGGGGCAAGGTCCAGTTCTGTCCTTCAATGGGAACCACGTCGGTGTGGCCGGACAGCATGATACCGGACGTTTCGGTCGGTCCGATGGTGGCAAAGAGGTTGGCCTTTTGACCATCCGGGCTCTGGATGATCTGGCAAGCAACGCCATGTCTGTCGAGGACATCGGCCACATATGAGATGAGATCGAGATTCGAGTCGCGGCTCACCGTCGGGAATGCGATCAGCTTTTCTAGAATCTGGATGCTTTCCATGCGTCTCATGCCTCGTTGGCCGCGCGCTATCTAGCATCGCGCGGCCGCGCCCTTGAAGTCGCATTTGGCTCAGCCGGGATTCGCCGGATGCTAACCCGGGCGACAGGGCCGGTTAGGCACGTCCTAATCGGTACAGAAGAAATCTGTAGTTTTCCGGCGCGTGCCTCAGCCTATGAGTGGTCTCTCGTCATCATTCCCGATGGTGTTGGGCCGACCGGCTTGTGCCGTGGATCGAAAACCATGTTCGGGCATGCCGCAAGGCGATGATGGCAGGAAGGAAAGTTACATGCGCGATCCCCGCTATGACATTCTGTTCGAGCCCATGAAGATCGGTCCGGTGACTGCCAAGAACCGCTTCTACCAGGTTCCGCATTGCAATGGCGGCGGCTACCGTGATCCTTCGGCCGCGGCCGAAATGCGCCGGATAAAGTCGGAGGGCGGCTGGGGCGTCATCTTCACCGAGCAGACCGAGATGCACCACACCTCGGAGATCACACCCTTCATCGAGCTCAGGCTGTGGGACGACGCCGATATCCCGGCGTTGGCGAGAATGGCCAAGGCCATGCACCAGCATGGCGCGCTGGCCGGCATCCAGCTCGCCTATTCAGGCATCAACGGCCCGAACCTCTACACCAAGGAAGTGCCGCGCGGACCGTCGGCCTTGCCGATCCGCACCTTCACCAATGATCCGGTCCAGGCGCGCGCCATGGACAAGCAGGATATCCGCGACCTGCGCCGCTGGCACCGCAACGCTTTCAAACGTGCCAGGCTGGCGGGCTTCGACCTCGTGTGTCTCTACGGTGCGCATGGCTTCGGCATCATCCAGCACTTCCTGTCCACGGCCACCAACCAGCGCACCGACGAATATGGCGGTTCGCTCGAAAACCGTTCGCGGCTGATGCGCGAATTGATCGAAGAGGGACGGGACGCCATTGGCGACACCTGCGGCCTGACGCTGCGGCTGTCGTTGGACGAGATGATCGGCGAGCTTGGCTTCGCCAATTCCGAGGTGCGCGACATGATCGAGATGCACGCCGACCTGCCCGACCTCTGGGATCTGGCGCATGGCGCGTGGGAGGACTGTTCCGGGCCATCGCGCTTCAAGGAGGAGGGCGCGCAGGAGAGCCTCGTATCCGGCATCAAGAAGCTGACCTCGAAGCCGGTCGTCGGCGTCGGCCGTTTCACGTCGCCGGATGTGATGGTCAGGATGATCAGGTCCGGCACGCTTGATTTCATCGGCTGCGCGCGCCCGTCGATCGCCGATCCCTTCCTGCCGAAGAAGGTGGAAGAGGGGCGCATCGAGGACATCCGCGAATGCATCGGCTGCAACATCTGCATCACCGGCGACATGACCATGTCGATCTCGCGCTGCACGCAGAACCCGACCTTCATGGAGGAGTGGCGCAAGGGCTGGCATCCGGAAAGGATGCAGGCCAAGGGCGACAGCGACAGCGTGCTGGTCGTCGGCGCCGGCCCCGCCGGGCTGGAGGCCGCCCGCGCGCTTGGCCTGCGCGGCTATCAGGTGGCCATTGCCGAGGCCGGCACCGAACTTGGCGGCCGCGTGGCGCGCGAGTGCCGCTTGCCGGGCCTCTCCGCATGGGGTCGCGTGCGCGACTACCGCCAGTACCAGATCAGCCAGATGTCCAATGTCGATGTCTATTTCGAAAGCCGTTTGTCGGCAGGGGACATCCTGGCTTTCGGCTTTCAGAACATCGCCATTGCCACCGGCTCGACCTGGCGGCGTGACGGCGTGGCGCGAGCCCATGTCGTGCCCATCCCGGTGGATCCAGCCATGCCGGTCTACACGCCCGACGATTTGATGGGCGGCAATGTGCCGTCCGGCAATATCGTGCTGTTCGACGACGACCACTACTACATGGGCGGCGTCCTGGCCGAACTCCTGGTCCGTCAGGGTGCGAAGGTGACTTTGGTGACGCCATCCGCCTATGTGTCGGACTGGACCCGCAACACTCTGGAGCAGGGTGCCATCCACCGCCGGCTGGCTGAACTCGGCGTAGAGATCGTGTTGAACCGGATTGTGAAGCGCATTGTGCCGGGAGGCGTTGCCACTGCCTGTGCCTATGCCGGAACCGGACGCGACATCGCCGCGGACGCCGTGGTGCTGGTAACGTCGCGCCAGCAGGACGACGGGGTCTGGCGCGAACTGAAGGCGCGGCAAGGCGAGTGGGCGGCCAACGGTATTCGCTCGGTCAGGGTCATCGGCGACGCCGAGGCGCCGGGCCCGATTGCCTGGGCAACCTACGCCGGCCATCGCTTTGCCCGAGAACTCGATGAATCGGATATCGGCGATGCACTGCCCTTCCGTCGCGAGGTCACGGCGTTGGCCGCGGAATAGCCCCATGCGGATTAGGGGGAAGCTAATTACGACGCCAGAAAACAATAGTTTTGCGTTTTTTAGGTTGCGCTAATTTTTTATCCACGCTTGGCTGCGTTCGGACTGCAAAGAAGGATGTCGGATGAACCTTCAGTCGACCAATGGCACCGTGGATGCGCGTGCCGTCAGCAATGGGCACGTGGCGCCCCGGCGTGATCTTCGCAATCAATCAACAATCGAACCTGCCTTGAAGGGCAGGCCAGACAATGGGGTAATCGTGCCGGATCAACCGGGTAAGAATGCAATTGAAGTTCGTGGCGTCCGCAAGGTGTTCGGCACCGGTGAGACGCAAGTCGCCGCCCTCGACACGGTTTCGGTGTCGATCCGCGAGAACGAGTTCTTCACGCTGCTCGGGCCTTCCGGGTGTGGAAAGACGACACTGCTCAGGCTGATCGCCGGCTTCGACTTTCCAAGCGCTGGCGAAATCCTGCTCCATGGCCAGGACATCGCCGTGCTGCCGCCGTTCAAGCGGCCGGTCAACACCGTGTTCCAGTCCTACGCGCTGTTCCCGCACATGACGGTGGCGGAGAATATCGGTTTCGGCCTGGAAATGCTGGGCAAGCCGAAGGCGGAGATCAAGGCGCGTGTCGCCGAGATGCTGAAGCTGGTGAAGATGGAGGCGTTGGCGGCGCGCCGCACCAGCCAGATTTCCGGCGGCCAGCAGCAGCGCGTGGCGCTGGCCCGGGCGCTGGCGCCGCAGCCCAAGGTGCTGCTGCTCGACGAGCCGCTGTCGGCGCTCGACTACAAGCTGCGCAAGGACATGCAGATCGAGCTGAAGCGTCTGCAGAACGAGACCGGCATCACCTTCATCTTCGTCACCCACGACCAGGAAGAGGCGCTGACGATGTCGGACCGCATCGCGGTGATGTCGTCGGGCAAGATCCTGCAGGTCGGCTCGCCCCGCGACATCTACGATCGGCCGGCCGAGCGTTTCGTCGCCGACTTCATCGGTGAGACGAATTTCCTCAAGGGCACCATCGTATCAAAGAAATCCGGTGTCGCGACCGTGAAGATCGCTTCCGACGCCACCATCGCGGCGGGGTTCCCGGAAGAATTAGACCCATCCGGCGAAGTGACGGTCGTGGTGCGGCCGGAGCATGCGGACCTGGTTGACGATGCGGCAAGGGGCACGGTCGCCGGGACCTTGGCCAATGTCGTCTACTTCGGCACGGACACCCACTACCACGTGACGCTCGACGGCGGTGACAACTTCATCGTGCGCCACCAGAACAGCCGCTCCGGTGCGGGGACGTTCCAGCCGGGCGCAAGGGTGGGCATCGTGTTTGAGGACGACGGCGCGCGGATACTGAGGGACTGATATGACGATGACGCTTTCCCAAGCCGCGTTTTTCGAGGCCAAGGCCGAGAAAACAAGCGCCAGGCGCAACCGGCTGCTTTCACTCCCGGCTCTCGTCGTGATCGGAATTTTCGGCGTTCTGCCGCTGTTGATCATCCTTGTCTATTCGTTTCTCGAGGCGGCGCCCTATGGTGGCGTACAATGGAAATTTTCAACGGATGCCTATCTGAACTTCCTTTTCCAGCAGGATATTTTTGACAACACGCTGCAGTTCACGCCGGATTTCCTGATCATCTATCTGCGCTCGTTTCTGTTCGCCGTGGTGACGACAGTCATCTGTCTTCTGCTTGGCTTTCCAACCGCCTATTTCATGGCGACGCGAACACCGGCACAGCGCAACTGGTGGGTGCTGTTGATCACCATCCCGTTCTGGTCGAACCTTTTGGTGCGCACGCTGGCCATCATGTTTATCATCCGCGACGAAGGCCTCATCAACAACCTGCTGATGGGGCTTGGCGTGATCGAGAAGCCGATCACCATGCTCTACACCAACTTCGCCATTCAACTGGGCCTGCTGTACTCATTCCTGCCGTTCATGATCCTGCCGCTCTATGCCAGCCTGGAGAAGATGGATTTCCGGTTGGTCGAGGCCGCCAGCGACCTCTACGCGACACGCAGGCAGGTTCTTCGGCGTGTGATCATTCCTCTGTCCCTACCGGGCATCATCGCGGGCTGCCTGCTCGTCTTCATTCCGGCTCTCGGCGCCTATGTGACACCGCTGATCCTTGGCGGCGGCATCCACCTGATGATCGGCGATCTCATCGCCCAGCAATTCGGGTCCGGGCGCAACTGGCCACTCGGCTGCGCCCAGGCGCTGATCCTGATGGCCGCTGTTCTGGTGGCACTCTACTTCTACGTTCGCAACACGTCGGGAAAGATCCAACATGGCTGATCCCCGCACAGTCGACATCAAGGACCAGCCAGGGTTCCGAGTGATCGCCATCATATGCGTTGCCGTGCTTTACGTACCGATCCTGATCCTGATGATCTTTTCGCTGAACACCGGTTCGCTCATCACCCATTGGGAGGGCGTCGGCTTCAACTGGTACGGCAGTGCGCTGCGTAACGTGGAGTTCCACAACGCCGCTGAAAATACGCTGATCATATCGGTGACGGCGACCATCGTGTCGACGATCTGCGCCACGCTTGCGGCGATCGGCATGACCCGGGTCAAGCCGTGGCGCGGTCTCCCGGCCGCGTTCATGGTCATCAACCTGCCGCTGATGGTGCCCGAGATCATCACGGCGGTGGCGACCCTGTCTTTCTTCGCCTTGATCGCCGGCGTGTTCGGGCTGAATTTCGGTATCGGCAATCTGATCCTTGCCCACACCGTCTTTTGCATTCCTTTCGCCTACATGCCGATCCGGGCGCGCCTCCAGGACATGGATCTCACTCTGGAATTCGCCGCGGCCGATCTCTACGCGACGCCGTGGAACGCCTTCCGGCGCATAACGCTGCCGCTGCTGGTCCCCGGCATCCTGTCGGGTGGGGCGCTGGCCTTCATCGTATCCTTCGACGATTTCACCATCACCCAGCTCGTTGCCGGTCCAGGACAGACGACGCTGCCTCTCTACATCTGGAACCAGATCAGGCGACCGATGACACCGGAGATCAATGCCATCTCCACCATCTTGCTGCTGGTCTCGATCCTGTTCGTCTCGGTATCGTTCCTGATCGCGCGCCGACGCGCCAACTGAATAACAATGGGAAGGCAAAGGAGAACATGATGTCTAGGAAATTTATGGCCGCCGTTTCGACGGCGGCACTCTTGTGGGCTGTGCCGGCGCTCGCCGACGGCGAGCTGCATATCTACAATTGGGGCGACTATACCAACCCCAAACTGGTCGAGAAATTCGAGAAGCAGTACAACATCAAGGTCACGCTGGACGACTATGACTCCAACGAGACCATGCTGTCGAAGGTACGCGCTGGCAATTCCGGCTACGACATCGTCGTGCCCTCGGACTACACCGTGAAGATCATGATCGACGAAGGGCTGCTCGAAAAGACCGAGCCCAATGCGATGCCGAACGGCAAGAATCTCGACCCGCGCTTCGTCAACGTCTACTGGGACAGCGGCCGCCACTACACGGTGCCATGGCAGTTCGGCACCACGACATTCGAAGTCAACACGGACAAATACAAGGGTGACATCAATACGCTGGCGATCCTGTTCAATCCGCCGGACGAGTTGAAGGGCCAGATCAACATGCTCGACGATGTGAACTCCGTCATGCATGCGGCCGAACGCTACGCCGGCGTGCCGCGCTGCGGCGCCGACAAGGCTGCGCTGAAAAAGGTCAACGACATCCTGATGGCGGCCAAGCCGTCCTGGAAAACCTTCAGCTACGACACCATCACCAAGATGACATCCGGCGATGTCATCGTCTCGCAAGCCTGGAATGGCGCAACCTACCGTGCGCGTCAGAAAATCCCGGCCATCAAATATGCCTACACCAAGGAAGGCATCGAAGGCTGGATGGACAATGTCGCGGTGCTGAAAGGCGCCAAGAACCTTGAGAACGCCAAGCTTTTCCAGGATTTCGTCATGGCTCCGGAAAACGCGGCGCTGATCTCGGAATTCGCGGGCTACGACAACGGCATTACCGGCAGCCACAAATTCCTGCCACCGGATTTCGCCAGCTCACCGGAAATCAATCCGCCCGCGGGTGCGCCGGCGGCTGAGTTCGTTCCGCCGTGCCCGCCTGATGTTGTCGAGATCTACAACAAGATCTGGACCAACCTGCGCAAATAGCCGCGCCCTCGAATCCGGCAGAAGGGAGGCCTCGGCCTCCCTTTTTGCGTTCAAGGAGGACGTGCGCCGCAACGGCCGACGAGCGGCCTGCCCGGTGCCTCCCCAGCATAGGCCTGGCCGAGAGCAGCGCCTGTCTCCATGCCCAATTCTGGCGATTGCGCGGGCACAGATCGAAGCTCACTCAAAAAAGTCCGACAGTACCTTGTCCGAAACGACCACGCAGTGCTATATATGACCGACCGGTCGGTTAATATAAACCGAAAGGCCTTGGAGGAGGTTGATGCCTGAAGCCTTCATCTGCGATGCCTTGCGTATGCCAATCGGCCGGCATGCCGGTGCTATCCCTGCTGTTCGGGCGGATGATCTCGCCGCGTTGATGCGGCGCAATCGCGGCGGCGCGCTGCGTTATGCAGTCTGCACGATGCCTGGTGTCGGACAGGAACAACCCTTGGTCCTCGAGTGCCTGACGCGCCGGCTGGGAAGGAGACGGTCATGTATGCGCGGATGGTGAAGACCGATGCGGCCAAGGTGAAGTCGCTGGATGAGATGGATCCGGTCGAGCGCGCCTTTCAGGAGCGCATCGACGATGGCCAGAAGATCGAGCCGAAAGAGTGGATGCCGGAAGGCTACCGCAAGACGCTGATCCGCCAGATCAGCCAGCACGCGCACTCCGAGATTGTCGGCCAGCTCCCCGAGGGCAACTGGATCACTCGTGCGCCGACGCTGGAGCGCAAGGCGATCCTTCTGGCCAAGGTGCAGGACGAGGCGGGCCATGGCCTCTACCTCTACTGCGCCGCCGAGACGCTCGGCATCAGCCGCGACGAGATGTACGAGCAACTGCATTCGGGCAAGGCCAAGTATTCCTCGATCTTCAACTACCCAACGCTGAGCTGGGCCGACATCGGCGCGATCGGCTGGCTGGTCGACGGCGCCGCGATCATGAACCAGGTGCCGCTGCAGCGCTGCTCCTATGGGCCTTACGCGCGCGCCATGGTGCGCATCTGCAAGGAGGAGAGTTTTCATCAGCGGCAAGGCTTCGATATCATGAACGTTTTGTGCCGCGGCACCGAAGATCAGAAGGCGATGGCGCAGGACGCGTTGAACCGCTGGTGGTGGCCATCGCTGATGATGTTCGGTCCTTCCGACGATGCGTCCGTCCATTCCGCGCAATCGATGGCCTGGAACATAAAGCAGGATTCCAACGACGATTTGCGCCAGAAATTCGTCGACCAGACCGTGCCGCAGGCGAAGTTCCTCGGCCTAACCGTTCCCGATCCGGAATTGAAGTGGAACGAGGAAAAGGGCGGCCATGATTTCGGCCAGCCGGACTGGAGCGAATTTTTCGAGATCATCGCCGGCAACGGGCCCTGCAACCGTGAGCGGCTTGAAGCCAGGCAAACGGCCTGGAACGAAGGCGCCTGGTTCCGCGACGGATTGACCGCCTACGCGAAAAAGGCGGCCGCGCGCAAGGCGGCGATGCCGGTAGCTGCGGAATAGCGAGTTACCACGGCAGCCAGATAAAAGAGGCATCCTATGTCCAGCGAATGGCCCCTGTGGGAGGTCTTCATCCGAGGTCAGCATGGCCTGAACCACCGGCATGTCGGGAGCCTTCATGCGCCTGACGCTGAAATGGCGATCCACAATGCTCGAGATGTCTACACGCGCCGCAACGAGGGCGTGAGCATCTGGGTGGTGCGCTCCACGGATATCGTTGCGTCCGCGCCGTCGGACAAGGGCCCGCTCTTCGACCCCGCGAATTCCAAGGTCTATCGCCACCCGACATTCTTCGACGTGCCGGATGAAGTGGGGCACATGTGATGAGTGTTCCAACAGCCAGGTCGGGGATCGCGGAGTTCGCCCTGCGCATGGGCGATACATGCCTGATACTGGCGCACCGCAATTCCGAATGGTGTGGCCACGCCCCGGCATTGGAGGAAGATATCGCACTGGCCAACACCGCGCTTGACCTGATCGGCCAGGCACAGCTTTGGCTTGGGCTCGCCGCCGATGCGGAGGGCCGAGGCCGCAGTGCCGACGATCTGGCTTATCTGAGGGACGCCTCAGCCTATCGAAACCTGTTGCTGGTCGAACAGCCGAACGGGGATTTTGGCCGCACGGTCATGCGGCAGTTCCTGTTCGATGCCTGGCACTATCCCTTGCTCATTGCCCTGAAGACATCGTCTGAACATCGCGTCGCCGAGATCGCCGAGAAAGCCTCCAAGGAAGCAGCCTACCATCTGGAGCGAAGTGTCGACCTGGTGGTCCGCCTGGGTGACGGAACCCCGGAAAGCCATCAGCGCATGCAGTGCGCCCTGGACGTTCTGTGGCCATATACCGGCGAGATGTTTCTTGCCGACAGCGTCGATGACGAGCTTGCCGACACCGGAATTGCGCCGGCCCCCGGGAGCCTGCGCCCCGCGTGGGATGCCACGGTGGGCAGGGCGCTGCTCGACGCAGCGTTGAAGACGCCGGAAACGACGTTCGCCCACAAGGGCAGCAAGCGTGGCGTGCATAGCGAGCATCTCGGCTACATCCTGGCCGAGATGCAGTTCCTGCAGCGCTCTTACCCCGGCGCGCAGTGGTAGGGGCGCACGATGAGTGAACCCGGCACCGGCCAAGGCAGGGCGAATTATCCCATGGACCAGATCTGGTCCTGGCTGGCGGAAGTTCCGGACCCGGAAATCCCGGTCATTTCTCTGGTCGACCTGGGAATCATCCGGAACGTTGCCTGGAACGGCGAGATGCTTGAGGTCACCGTCACGCCGACCTATTCGGGATGTCCCGCCACCAGCGTGATCAATTTCGAGATCGGCCGGAAGCTGCGTCAACATGGAATTGAGAAGATTGCCCTGAAGCGGCAGCTGTCGCCGGCGTGGACGACCGCCTGGATCAGCGCCGAAGGCCGCGACAAGCTCAGCGCCTACGGCATCGCGCCGCCGATCGAGGGCACCGCCGCCTGCGTCGGGGCACTCAAGGTCATGAACGTCGTTTGTCCGCGTTGCGGGTCGCAAAACACGGAGCGGGTCAGCCAGTTCGGCTCGACACCGTGCAAGGCCTCGTGGCGCTGCGCGCAATGCCTTGAGCCGTTCGATTATTTCAAAAGCATCTGACCCGTTGAGGAACGCTTGATGGCTCGTTTTTTCCACCTTGAAGTCGCGGATGTCCGTCGCGAAACGCGCGATGCGGTGGTGGTGACACTGAGCCCTCGGGACGAGGACCGCGTCGCCTTCGATTTCACGCAGGGACAATATCTGACATTCCGCCGTATCTTCGAGGGGGAGGAGTTGCGCCGTTCCTACTCGATCTGCGCCGGCAGGGACGAAGGCCTGCTGAAGGTCGGCATCAAGAAGGTGGAAGGCGGAGCCTTCTCGACCTGGGCCAACGACGAACTGAGGCCAGGTGATCTGCTGGAGGCGATGCCGCCCATGGGTGCGTTCCATGTGCCGCTGGAGCCGGAGCGTGGACGCAGCTACCTTGGCTTTGCCGGCGGCAGCGGCATCACGCCGGTCCTCTCATTGATCAAGACGACCCTGGCACGCGAGCCAAGGTCGCGGTTCACGCTGATCTACGGCAACCGGTCGATCAATTCGATCATGTTCCGCGAAGAGCTGGAGGACATCAAGAACATCTATCTTGGCCGTTTCAGCATCGTCCATGTGCTGGAAAGCGAAGCCCAGGACATCGATCTGTTTTCCGGGCGCATCGACGCCGAGAAGTGCTCGAGGCTCTTCAAGGGATGGATAGACATCAAGGCGGTTGATCTCGCCTATATTTGCGGCCCGGAACCGATGATGCTGGCGATCGCCGCCTCGTTGCGGGAGCATGGGCTACGCGACGACCAGATCAAGTTCGAGCTGTTCGCCTCCGCGCCGCGTCGGGCCCGGCATGTCGCCAAGACTGTCAGCAGCAATGACCGGGCCGAGACCTGCAAGGCGGCAATCACGCTCGACGGCACGACCCGCATCATCGACATGCCCAAGCGAGGCCAGTCGATCCTCGAGGCGGCACTCGGTGCCAGCCTCGAGGCACCCTACGCCTGCAAGGCCGGCGTCTGCTCCACCTGCCGCGCCATGGTGCTGGAGGGTGAAGTCGAGATGGAGACCAACCACGCGCTGGAAGATTACGAGGTCAAGCGCGGCTATGTGCTGACGTGCCAGTGCTACCCGATCTCGGACTCCGTGGTGGTCAGCTATGACCAGTGAAGCTCAAGCAGCCATATCGGAAACCATGCCCATCGATGAATATCTCGCTCAGGGCGGCAAACTGACCTCGCCGAACGCACCTCTCAGGGACGTTCGCCAGCTGGAGAGCTACATCGGCGGGCAATGGGTTCGCGGTGTTGGCCAAGCGGTTCCCTTGCTCGACGCTTCGACTGGCCAGCCTGTCGCGCTGATCGACGCCAGCGGCATCGATTTTGCGGAATCGCTTGCCCATGGCCGGTCGAAAGGCGGGCCGGCGCTGCGCAAGATGAGCTTCCACGAACGCGCGCTCATGCTGAAGGCGCTTGGCCAGAAGCTCATGGAGGGCAAGGACGAGTTCTACGCCTTGTCGACGTCCACCGGCGCAACCCGCACCGACAGCTGGATCGACATCGAGGGCGGCATCGGCACGCTGCTTTCCTATGCGTCCAGGGGACGGCGCGAATTGCCGAACAGCCGTGTACTCGTCGACGGTGAGGTCGAACAGCTGTCGCGCGATGGCACGTTTTCCGCTCAGCATGTCATGTCGCCTTTGGAAGGCGTGGCGGTCCATATCAATGCGTTCAATTTTCCTTGCTGGGGCATGCTGGAAAAACTGGCGCCGACAATTCTTGCCGGGATGCCGGCGATCATCAAACCAGCCAGCCAGACCGCCTACCTCACCGAGCTGATGGTGCGCCGCATTGTCGAAACCGGAATTTTCCCCGAGGGCACGCTGCAGCTGATCTGCGGATCGGTTGGCGACCTGCTCGATCATGTCGACTGCCAGGATGTCGTCACCTTTACGGGCTCGGCGACGACGGGCCGCAAGCTGCGCACGCATCCCGCGATTGTCGGGAATTCGGTTCGCTTCACCATGGAGGCCGATAGCCTGAATGCCGCCATCCTTGGGACGGATGCGGTGGCCGGCACCGAGGAATTCGACCTTTTCGTCAAGGAGGTGGCCCGCGAGATGACCGCGAAAGCCGGCCAGAAATGCACGGCCATCCGCCGTGTCATCGCGCCGCGCGGGTCGGTCGAAGCCTTGATCAAGGCGTTGGGCGACAGGCTTGCCAAGGTGACGCTCGGCAATCCGGCCGACGAGGCCGTGAAAATGGGGCCGCTGGCCAGCCTGGCCCAGCGCGACGAGGTGCGCGCGCGGATCGCCGAGTTGAGAGGGGATGCCGAAATCGCCGCCGGCGATCCCGACCGGCCTAGCATCATCTCGGGCGACGTGGTGGCGGGTGCTTTCCTCAATCCGGTGCTGCTTTATTGCGACAGGCCCGGAAGTGCCAGGGCAGTCCACGACGTCGAGGCGTTCGGCCCGGTCAGCACCATCCTTCCATATGAGACTATCGACGAGGCCGCCGAACTTGCACGCCGTGGCAAGGGCAGTCTGGTCGCGTCGGTATTCACCAATGATGCTTCATTTGCTCGCGAAGCGGTGGCCGCGCTGGGGCCCTGGCACGGGCGCATCATGATCGGCAATCGCGTCAGCGCGAAATCATCCACCGGTCATGGCTCGCCGCTTCCCGTCCTCGTCCATGGCGGACCGGGCAGGGCGGGCGGCGGCGAGGAACTTGGCGGCATCCGCTCGGTCAAGCACTACATGCAGCGCAGCGCGGTGCAGGCCGCACCGTGGCTGCTGTCAGAAGTGACTGGCCGCTGGATGGCCGGTGCCATTGCCCGCAAGGACACGGTCCATCCGTTCCGTAAATCGCTCGCCGAGCTTGAGATCGGCGACCAGTTGGTCACCGCCACACGCACCGTGACGCTGGACGACATCGAGCATTTCGCCAACTTCACCGGTGACACGTTCTATGCCCACATGGATGAGGAAGCGGCCCGGGCCAATCCGTTCTTCGACGGCCGGGTGGCCCATGGCTATCTGATCGTCTCCTTCGCCGCCGGCCTGTTCGTTGATCCCTCACCGGGGCCAGTGCTGGCCAATTACGGCGTCGACGCGCTCCGCTTTCTGACGCCCGTCAACCCGGGCGACACGCTTGGTGTCACTCTGACCTGCAAGCAGATCAATCCGCGCGAGACGGAAGACCATGGCGAAGTGCGCTGGGACTGCACGGTGACCAATCAGGAGGCCCAGGTGGTTGCCCAGTATGACGTGCTGACCATGGTGGCAAAGACCTGGCCGCGATAGCAACGGGGGTCTTTCGCTACGCCGGGACCTTGCCGTGCAGCTTGATTTCCTTCAGCACCAGATTGGTGCGCACATGGGCAATTCCCGGCAAACGGAACAGGAATTGCTCAAGGAAAACATTGTAGTCATCCTTGTCGCGGCAGACGACGCGCAGATGGTAGTCCGCCTCTCCGGTGGTCGAGAAACATTCCAGCACCTCGGGCTGTTGAACGACCCGCGCGATGAAATTGGACACGTGGTCGGCCTCGTGGCGCACCAGCGCCACATGAACGATGGCGCTGAAGCCAAACCCTGCCCTTGCGGTGTCGACGAGCGCCATGTAGCCGGAGATCACGCCGGCATCTTCCAGCATCCGCACCCTGCGCCAGCAGGCAGACGCGGACATGCCGGCTTTTTCAGCCAGATCCTGATTGGAGATGCGGGCATCGGATTGCAGGAGAGCCAGCAGCTTGCTGTCCTGGGCGCTGAGTTCGAGTTTTGCCATTTTTGGTAAATCCTGCCGAGGTGGCCTTTGATGCTGGTAGGAATAACCGAGATAATATCGTAAATCCTGAAGAAAGGCAGCCTGTTTCGCAGGGCGCTGGTAGAATCGACCGCAACGATGACATGCGGGAGGTTTCATTGGTCGCTCTCACTCCGGTCGCCGACTACGCGCTCGGCGATCGCTACACGAAGACCTCCGGCCGGGTGTTCATGACCGGTACGCAGGCCCTGGTTCGCGTCCTGCTGGAACGGGCGCGGCGCGACAAGGCGAACGGGCTGAACACCGCCGGCTTTGTCTCAGGATATCGCGGTTCTCCGCTTGGCGGCGTCGATATGGAGCTGTGGCGCGCCAAGGATCTGGTCAAGCAGGCGAACATCGAGTTCCTGCCGGCGGTGAACGAGGATCTCGCTGCGACCGCCGTGCTCGGCTCGCAACAGGTCGAGACGAACCCGGACAAGCAGGTCGAGGGTGTGTTCGCGATGTGGTACGGCAAGGGCCCGGGCGTCGACCGCGCCGGTGATGCGCTGAAGCATGGCAATGCTTATGGCTGCTCGCCGCATGGCGGTGTCCTCGTCGTGGCGGGCGACGACCACGGATGTGTCTCGTCGTCCATGCCGCACCAGTCCGATGTCGCCTTCATGGCCTGGTTCATGCCGACGCTGAACCCGTCGTCGGTAGGCGAATATCTGGCTTTCGGCGAATATGGCTACGAACTGTCGCGCTTTTCCGGCATGTGGGTCGGCTTCAAGGCGATCTCGGAAACCGTCGAAAGCGGCCAGTCAGTGGAGATCGCGGCGCCGCGCGAGTTCCAGCAGCCCGCCTACACCGCGCCGGCCACCGGCCTGCACTACCGTTGGCCGGATTTGCCGGGACCGCAGATCGAGGAGCGCATGGAGGCGAAGAAAATGGCGGTCTTCGCCTTCGCCGAGGCCAACCCGATCGACCGTCGCATCTACGATATCCCCGATGCCGGGTTCGGCATTGTAACGACCGGCAAGGGCCATCTGGACCTGATGGAGGCCTTGCGGCTGCTCGGCCTTGACGAAACGGCCTGTCGGAAACTCGGTATCGACATCTACAAGGTCGGCATGGTCTGGCCGCTGGCGCGGCGCGATGCGCTGGAGTTCGTGCGCGGCAAGAAGGAGATCCTCGTCGTCGAGGAGAAGCGCGGCATCATCGAGAGCCAGCTGAAGGAGTATTTCTACGACTATCCCGGCGACAAGCCGCACGCGATGGTGGGCAAGCGCGACGAGGACGGCAACCGGCTGATCTCGTGGATCGGCGAACTGTCGCCGGGAATGCTGGTCCCAATCGTCGCCAGGCGCCTGGACATGATGTTTCCAAGCCTGCGCCTGCTCGAACGGGCAGCGAAACTGGTCCCCGAGGCCGAACGCCTTATCCAGGTGCCGGGCGCCACGCGCACGCCCTATTTCTGTTCGGGCTGCCCGCACAACACGTCGACCAAGGTGCCGGAAGGCTCCAAGGCGCTGGCCGGCATCGGCTGTCATTTCATGGCGAGCTGGATGGACCGGGAGACGACCTCGCTGATCCAGATGGGCGGCGAGGGCGTGAATTGGGCAGCCTCCTCGCTTTTCACCGGCAAGGGCCATATTTTCCAGAACCTTGGCGAAGGGACCTATTACCATTCAGGGTCGATGGCGATCCGCCAGGCGATCGCGGCCAAGGCAAACATCACCTACAAGATCCTCTACAATGATGCCGTGGCGATGACAGGCGGCCAGCCAGTCGACGGGCCGATCAGCGTGCACGCGATCGCACAGGAGGTACGCGCCGAAGGGGTCGAGCGCATCGCACTGGTATCGGACCAGCCCGAGAAATTCTCCCCCTCCGGTCTGCCTTCCGGCATGACCATCCATCACCGCCGCGAACTTGATGCCGTGCAGCGTGAACTGCGCGATGTGAAAGGCGTCTCGGTGCTGATCTACGAACAGGCCTGCGCGACCGAAAAGCGTCGTCGCCGCAAGCGTGGCACCATGGAGGACCCAAAGCGCTTCGCCTACATCAACGATCTCGTATGCGAGGGCTGTGGCGATTGCTCCGTCGAGTCGAATTGCCTGAGTGTCGAGCCGAAGGAGACGCCGTTCGGCCGCAAGCGCAAGATCAACCTGTCGAACTGCAACAAGGACTTCTCCTGCCTGAACGGCTTCTGCCCCAGCTTCGTGACCGTGGAGGGCGCCGTCAGGCGCAAGAAAACCGTTCTGGAAGATGATTTCGTCTCCCGCGCCTTCGGGCTCGCCGCGCCGGACCTGCCGTCCCTCGACAAGCCGTTCGACCTGCTGGTCACCGGGGTCGGCGGCACTGGCGTTGTCACCATCGGCGCGCTGGTCTCCATGGCCGCCCACCTCGAGGGCAAGGGCAGTTCGGTCCTCGACTTCACCGGTTTCGCGCAGAAGTTCGGACCGGTGCTGTCCTTCATCCGCTTGGCCGGCACGCCATCGGCCATCAACCAGGTGCGGATCGACAATGGTGCCGCCGACGCACTGATCGGCTGCGACATTGTCGTGTCTTCCTCGCCCAAGGCATCAGCAGCCTATCGTCACGGCATGCGCGCGGTCGTCAATCTCGCGGAGATGCCGACCGGTGACGTCGTGCGCATACGCGATGCCGGTCTCGCCACGCGCCGCCGGATGAGTGAAATCGAAAAGGTCGCCGGAACCGGAAATGTCCGCGCCTTCGATGCCAACGCCATGGCGGAGAGGCTTTTCGGCGATGCTGTTTTCGCCAATGTCATCATGCTGGGTTTCGCTTGGCAGCAGGGGCTGGTGCCGGTCTCGCTCGCGGCGCTCGATCGGGCCATTGAGCTCAACGGTGTCTCGGTCGAGAAGAACCGGCAGGCGCTCGCGGCGGGGCGTCTGGCCTTTGCCGATCCTGAACTTCTTGACAAGGACAAAGCATCTGCCCCGGAGTCGGTCGATGAGCTGATCGCGCGGCGCGCCGAATTTCTGGTCGGCTATCAGGACGAGGCCTTGTCGCGGCGCTACCGCGACGCGGTCGAGCGCGTCCGCGCTGCGGAGGCGCCCTTTAATTCCATTGCGTTGACCGAGGCGGTGGCCCGCTCGCTGTTCAAGCTGATGTCGTACAAGGACGAATATGAGGTCGCGCGGCTGCACATGCAGACCGGATTTCTGCCCGAACTCAAACGCGAGTTCGAAGGTGACTTCAAGGTGAACTATCACCTCGCGCCGCCTATGCTCGCGGCCGGCAAGGATGCAAGGGGCCGGCCGCTGAAGCGGCAGTTCGGCCAATGGGTCCAGACCCCGCTGCGTGCGTTGGCACGGCTCAAGCGGCTGCGGGGCACCCCGTTCGACGTCTTCGGCTACACCGCCGAGCGCAGGATGGAGCGGGGTCTTATCGACTGGTACGAAGGGATCGTGGCGCTGCTGCTGGAACGTGTGACGCGGCAGGGGCCATCTGAAGTGGTGGAGATCGCCAGGGCGCCGATGGACATCCGCGGCTATGGCCCGGTCAAGGACGCGGCCGCCGCCCAGGTGAAAGCACGCGTCAGCGAGATGCTCGCGCGGGAAACCCAGACGGCTGTGAATAAGAAGAATGGCCGAGAGTTGGAGACGAGCGTGGCGAGCCGTTAGCGAATAGCTTTCACACCGTCCAGGAAGAGCGAGGCGACGAGGTCCGCATAGCCTTTGCGGGTCATTGCCCCACTCGGTTTGAACCAGGTGTGCACCCAGTTCAGCATGCCGAAGAGCGACATGGTGACGGGCATCACCATAGCGCGCCGTTCGACAAGCGCTGGATTGATCTCTTCGACAATTCCTGAAAAGGCGCGGATGATACGGCGTTCGATCTGATTGAGCTCGGCCTTCTGGTCCTCGGAAAGCGAACCGGTTCCGTTCAACAAGACCTGCTGGTGGTTGGCCGCGTGGCGGTAATTTTCGAGAACCGCGGCGATCAGCAGGGCAAGCCGTCTGTCCGGCGCCTGGCTCGGTTGATCGGCTCCGAGAATAGCCGCCTCAAGCTCCACGAGGTGGGTGCGGCCGATGTCGAAGATCAGCAGTTCCTTGCTCGGGTAGTAGTGGTAAAGCAGCGCCTTGGAAACATTGTTCTCCTTGGCGATCTGCGCCATCGAGGCGTGCTCCATGCCGAGCTTGGCAAAGACGGCTGCGGCACTGTCCAGAATGCCGCGGCGTTTCTCATCGAAATCTGCAGCCTTCGTCCTTGCCATAGCCTGTCCTTCTGGGCCTATCCTTTTGGCCTGTTGTCGACGATGCGTCTTGCCTTGCCAGCGGACCGCTCGACGGAATCCGGATCGCCAACCTCGATCTTGGTGCTTATCCCAACCACGCTTTTGATGTGATGCGCAAGTTCCTTCGCGGACGCCGCGCGCTCGGCTCCGCCGGCTGCGTGCGGCATCGCTTCGACATGCACCATCATGTCGTCCATCCTACTCGAACGCGTCAATTCGATCTGGAAATGCGGCGCAAGGCCCCTGCATTTCAGGATCTGTTCCTCGATCTGGGTCGGGAACACGTTGACGCCTCGCAGGATCATCATGTCGTCCGAGCGGCCGGTGATCTTCTCGATCCGCCGCATCGAGCGCGCCGTACCCGGCATAAGCCGTGTCAGGTCGCGCGTGCGGTAGCGGATGATCGGAAGGGCTTCCTTCGTCAGCGAGGTAAAGACCAGTTCGCCCATTTCGCCGTCTGGCAGCATGTTTCCCGTTTCCGGGTTGATGATCTCGGGATAGAAATGATCTTCCAAGACATGCAGTCCGTCCTTCGTCTCGACGCACTCATTGGCGACGCCCGGTCCCATCACCTCGGAAAGATCGTAGAATGTCGACCGCGTGCATGTCTAAATCCTTCTCGATCTCCTGCCTCATGGCGTTCGTCCAGGGCTCGGCGCCGAAAATACCCACGGCCAGCGACGATCCCCGGGGGTCGAGGCCGAGACGGCGATACTCGTCCAGGATCGATAGCATATGCCGAGCGCCACGTGATCCAGTGCCATGCCGAGGTTTTGCGAGGCGCGATCGTTCTTCCACATCGCTTCGGCGGAGGCCTTCGCGACCGCCATCGGATCGTTCAGGTCGACCGTCATTTGCCCGTGAACTCAGCCGGCCGCTTGTCAAGGAAAGCGGCGACGCCTTCGGCGTAGTCGGCACTTCGCCCGGCCATGCGCTGCAGGTCACGTTCGAGATCCAACTGCTGATCCAGACTGTTGACCGCTGCCGCCTGGATGGCCTGCTTGATCAGGCCAAGGCCGAACGTAGGGCCTGCGGCAAGCTGCCTGGCAAGCGTTTGCGCCTCGTCCATCAGTCTGTCATCATCAGCGACTTTCCAGATCATTCCCCACTCCGCCGCGGTCTCGGCCGGCAGCGGCTGCGCCGTCATGGCGAGACCCTTGGCGCGCGCCTCGCCCAGCAGGCGCGGCAGGCTCCAGGTACCGCCCGAGTCTGGCAGCAGGCCAATTTTAGAGAACGCCTGGATGAATTTTGCCGAGCGCGCCGCGATGACGATGTCGCAGGCCAGTGCGATATTGGCTCCGGCCCCGGCCGCTACACCGTTGACGGCGCACACGACAGGCTTTTCCAAGCTGCGTATCAGCCGCAACAGCGGATTGTACAAGGTCTCGATCGTATGGCCGAGATCCGGTGCGACGGTCGAATTGCGGGGATCGCGGTCCCCCAAATCCTGCCCTGCGCAGAAGGCGCGCCCGGCGCCTGTAAGCAGGACGGCGCGGATCGCCTCGTCGTCATGGGCTCTCTGGACCTGGGCCCTAAGCGCCCCATGCATCTCTTCATTGAACGAATTCAGTTTGCTGGGACGGTTCAGCGTCAGCGTCATGACGCCGTCGCTGACCGCGACAAGCACTGTCTCGGACTGGTCCAATGGCTTCCTCCCGATTTCGTTCGCGCTTGGTGCGGACGAGCATTTCAAACAGGTCTTGCATAACCCGACCGGTCGGTCAATAATAATATAGGCAAGAATGGCCGGGGCGGCGAAGGGCAATAAGCGCCGCCTTGTAAGGGCTTGTGACCGAATACCGTGGCGTCCGGCGAGGTCGCCATGCCCCGATGATTGCTAAAAGGCGCATTCGGCTCGAACGTCGGGTGGGCCGATCCCCTCGATGAATATCTCAATACCAAGGGCGTCTGGATAAGGACCGACTAAATCAAGTCAGCCTGTCCGCATCCCGGCCGGGAAGAATCCCAGCCCTCAGACGATGAAACGCACCGCCCGCTGGATATCGAAGAAATCAGCGGCCTTGAAGCGGAGCGTGCGCGCCGCGACATGCTCTACGCCCGGATACCAGCTGGCCCGATAGGCTTCGATGGGCGTTGTGTATTCGACCACGAGTTCAAAACTGTCGGCGAGCCGGGGCAGGCAGGCTGAAAGGTCGCGCGACAGCGCCGCCTCGACCCCGTTGCGGATAGCCTTGACGGCGGCTCCAGGCGTCAGCGACGAGGTCGCCGGGCCAAATCCTTCGCTGGTCGCCACCGTGCCGATGGCTGGCACCAGCACCTTCGCTTCCGCGCACATGCCTGCGTCGCCGCTCAGGAAAACCGAAGGCACGCGGTAGCGTGACGCGCAGAGCGCGTTCAGCGTATATTCCGAGGCCACCTCGCCGTTGATCAGCAGCCGCGAGACGGTGCCGGTCAAGGTATGCGCCAGCGGATTGGTATCCGTCCCCGCCTTGTTGTGATAGCCGGTGTAGAGAGCCGCGGCGAAGCTTTCATCGATGCCGAACATCATCATGTCGGGGTGGCCGCTCCAGCCGCGCACGATGCGGACATAGTCTGGCAGTTTCGACAGGATGAGGTTGCGCGCCGTGGAATGCGCGTCCTTGACCACCACTTCCGTAGCGCCGGCCGCCTTTGCGCCCTCGCAGGCCGCGACCAGCTCGTCGGTCATGTATTCGCGGAATTCGGCATAATCGGGATTGCCCTTCTTGGCCTCGTCCCAGTTGGTGATGCCGGCCGTGCCTTCGATATCGGCGCTGATGAATACCTTCATTGTCTGTCCTCCCTCAATGTCAAAGAAGCTCGGCCATCGACGACAACAGCCGGTCGATCTGCTCGGGCGAATGCTCGGAAAATACCGCCAGACGCATCATCGGCACGTCGGGCGCGTCGGAATAGCCGGATGCCTGGGTCACCTTGACGATGATGTCGCGCTCATCGAGCCGGGCCTGAAGCGCGTCGAAGTCGACGGCGCCCCGGATCGACACGATGGGCACCGGCGTGTCGGCGACATCGAAGCCCAGTTTTCGCAAACCGCTTCGCATGTGGCTGACATTGCGGATCAGGTCGGAGCGCATTCGTGGCGTTGTGGCCAGGATGCGCAAGGCGGCATTGGCCGCTGCCGCGGCGCCCGGCGGCGGCGTGGAGGCACCGCGCATGATCATGGCGTTGCGGCCTATCTTCTCAGCCAGCGCCGCATCGCACGGAATGATGCCGCCGAGTGCGCCGAAGGCCTTGCTCAGCGTGCCTGCAAGATGATTGCCGTCCAATTCCATGCCGGCATGATCCAGCGAACCGCGCCCGCCCGGACCGATCGCTCCGACGCCGTGTGAATCATCAATGCACAAAAGCGCGCCGTCATAGGATGCCATCGCCTTCCGGTAGTCCTCGAGCGGCGCCAGCGCGCCTGTCGAGGGAAACACACCGTCGGCGACGACAGCGGGACGCTGCCCTGGCTCGACATGGCGCGACAGGGCATCGGCAAGGCTGCCGGCATCGAGATGGCGAAAGCTGTGGACGGGCTTGCCAAGCGTCGGGATGGCGTCGCGGCTGCTATAGTGGGTTGCCGCGTCCATGAAAACCACGTCGAAATCGTCGCGCAGACCCTGCAGCAGCGTCATCGGTCCGGCATAGCCGGAGATCATCATGACGACCTCTTCGGTGTCGAACCATGCGCGAAGTCGCTCCCTCAGGTCCTCGTGGATCTGCATCCGCGCCAAGGTTCCAGACCCCATGCCGAACCGCCGCGTGGCGTTGCAAGCGGCCTCGATCACCTCGGGATGGCCGTGCAGGCAGAAGTAGCTGGTGCCGCAGAAATAATCGACGTCACGGCCATTGATGCGCATGCGGGCGTTCAATGGCGATTCCATGGTGATGGGCGTTGCCATGTGCTCGCTTCCGGTCAGACTGCCTTGGCTGCGGATGCGGGCCGACGCTCGAGGAACATCGGGCCGACCCGGATGCCGCGCCGGCCGTGATCGTCTACGGCGTCGAGTTCGAGGATCTCTTCTTCATAGAGCAGGCCGTGCATGCGATAGCGCCCAGCCTCGACCGGCTCGCAGCTATGGGTACAGAAATACTCGATCAGGCATTTCAGCCCGCCATGGCTGTAGGTCAGGTAGGTGATGTTGAAGTCTGGACCGTATTCGCCGAGATGCGGCGCGATGTCGGCAGGCGCCGTCTCTGTGGGCAGTGCCTCGATGCGCGACCAGTTCGCCCCCTTCCACACCAGCACGTCGGGAGTGGAGAACGACAGCTTCATGTGCGGATATTCGGCATCGCGACCATAGATGCGCCCGTCAATGGTGAAATCCAAACCGGCGATCGGGCGGATCTGCAACGGCACGCCTTCGCCCATCAGGTAGAGCTTGCCGCCCTTGGCCTTGACCTCGACGACCTCGCCGGAGGTTTCGTGCCGATAGTGGCCGGGCAGCGCCGCAAGCTGGTCGGCGCCGACAGCCGGCAGGCTCTGTCGCCGCGACGGCAGAGCACCCATGCGGCGCTCTGCCAGCGCGATGCGCAGGCCCTCGACGCCAAGCCGCGCGCCAATCTGGTTGGAGAAATCCAGCGTCGAGAAGATCAGCACGCCGACGCCGGCGGCGGGCAGCAGGATCATCTGCGAGGCGTAGCCATAGACGGCGCCGCCATGGCCAACGGACGTCCAGCCATCGACGTCACCAACGCCAAAACACAGGCCATAGGTGTTCGCCACCCTTTCGGCGGAGGGACGCCTGCCGATTGGCACCCACATCTCGCGCAGTGAAGCAGGCGATGCGATCGCCCGGCCATCGGGTGTGAAGCCGCCGCGCAGCAGGCACTGGGCATAGCGGGCCATGTCGGCAATGGTGGAATAGATGTTGCCGGCTGGCGGGCCGCCAAGGTCGAACACGGGCGCCGGGCTGTCTCCCTCCAGCGTCCACATGTCGGCGGGCGCGAGCCGTTCGGCGATGCCAGGCGCAAGGCCCGACGAGGTCTGGTCCATGCCGAGTGGCTTCAGGATGTTCTCGGTGACGTATTCGGCGTAGCTCTTGCCCGTCACCGTCTCGATGACCCTTCCGGCCGCGGCGATGCCGGCATTGGAATAATGCATCTGGCCCAGACTCGGATCCTGTTTCAGCGTCGAGCTGGCGAGCTCGGCCACGGTGTCGGCGAGCGGCGGCCGCGACGCGTCGAGATAGTGGCCGCTCTTGGGCTCGCGCACCAGGCCCGCGGTGTGGCTAAGCAGCTTGCGAAGGCTGATCTGTGAGCCATGGCGGCCGCCCTCGCGTCCGGCAAACGGGTTGATCGGCTTGAAGCCGGGCAGGTATTCGCCGACGTCGACATCGAGATCGACAAGCCCTTTTTCGGCAAGCTGCATGATAGACAGGGCGGTGAATGTCTTGGTGATCGAGCCGATCCGGAAGCAGGTGTCGTCGCCAAACGCGAAGCCGCGGTCATGACGCTGGATATGGCCGGCCGCCATCAGCCCGTCGCGGTCGACAAGGCCGTAGGAAATGGAGGGGATCGCCTTGTCCTCGACCTGCTCGCGGATCAGGTCCTCGAACAGCTCGACAGCGGCGGGGGAAAGTCTGCTCATCGGTGGTCTCCTCGCAAAATCAGTCGGAAGCAATCAACGGGGACATTGCCGCGAGGCGCTTCAGAAGAAGGTCTTCATGGCTTCCATCACCCTGTAGTCGCTGTCCACAAGGTAGATGATCTGCCACTTGTCGAACGTCGTGCATGGATGGGAAATGCCGAGCCCGACACGGTCGCCCACGGCAAGTGGCAGATCGGCGGGGAAACGCATGTAGGCGTGCTGATCGTTGAGGTTGATGACCTCGCACCCGGACGGCAGATCTCGCGGATGGGCGCCCGCTCGCGACAGGAGCAGCGGCACCGGAAACCCCGAATCCGTGCCGCAGTCGCGCCGGCCAGCGGTCAGCAGGGCGAGCCCCGGTTCCGGGATAGACTGCACATAGGCCCAGATTTCAAGCGCCCGGCGCAGGCCGTCCGCTTCGCCGGTCTTGGCCTGCAGACGCTGGTGGGCGCTCTGATAGAGCCCGGAATCATGCGTGACATAACAGCCGCTTCTCGTCACCACGCGGGCGCCGCAACTCGCCAGCCCGTCGATGACGATATCGTAGTAGGAGGAGCCGCCGGCCGTGACCAGCGGCGCGTCGCTCTCGAACAGGCCTTCGGCCTTGCAAAGGCCAAAAAGCGCTGCGATTTCATCCATGAACAGCCCAACCGCATCCTCGGGCGACGTGCCTTCGGTTTTGATCAGGCCTTCAAAGGCCTCGATCCCGACAAGGCTGAGCCCCGGGGTGCCGCGTATCTGCCTGGCAAGGGCAAGGGCTGCATCATTGGTTCGGCAGCCGGTGCGGCCACCGTGGTAGCCGCGTTCGAGAAGCACTTGCAGCGGACGGTCGAGCTGGTTGCGCCTGACAGCTTCCGCTGCCGCCTCGATGCCGGCGGCGCTGTCGACGATCATCATGAAATGGAGATCGTTCTCTTTGAGCATGGCGGCAATCGCATCGAGTTCCAACCGTCCGACAGCCTGATTGGCGAGGATGATACGCTCCGCGCCGAATGTGCGACAGACCCGCATCTGCTGGACGGTCGCGACGGTCACGCCCCAGGCCCCATCGGCAATCTGGCGGGCGATGATCTGCGGGCACATGGTGGTCTTGACGTGGGGGGCGATCAGCGCGCCGCGCTCTGCCACGAAGCGCTGCATCCAGCGCGAATTGTGCGCGAGAGCGTCGGCGCGGATGATGGCCGCCGGCAGCGGCAGGTCGCCGGAAAGCACATTCCAGCCCTGGCCGGCGACATCGGCGAGCCTGAGCCTGGCGCCGAACGGAATGCCCTTGACGCTGTCGTCGAGGACGACCGACGCCAGCGCGTCAAGATTGAAGGCCATTGGATGATCTCCCCCGGATCAGAGTTATGCGGCGGCAATATCGGCCGCGCCGCCAATCCCGGCGCGAGCAGGCGACACCGCATTGGGCTCGAAGCCGGTGTCGATGATGGCATCGGCAATGGGCCTGCGGTGCGCCAGCGCCACCACCACCTTGGCCAGTGCCGGAGCGGTCTGGATGCCATAGCCGCCCTGTCCCGCCAACCAGAAGAAGTCCTCGCAATGTGGGTCGAAGCCGACCACCGGACTACGGTCGGCCGCGAATGTGCGCAGGCCCGCCCAGCGGCGCGGGATCGAACGCACCGGCAAGTCGGCCGCTTGCTGGATGCGGTCGATGGCGACGGCGATGTCGAACTCGTCGGCCTGCGCATCACAAGGCACGCTCGGCGTTTCGTCCGCCGGCGAGGCGAGAAGGCGACCGCCGTCCGGCTTGAAGTAGAATTCCTCATCGACGTCGATCACATGCGGCCAGGACGAGGCGTCAACGCCATCGGGCAGGTCCAGCATCATGGCGGTGCGCCGCAGCGGCATCAGTCCGGCTGTCGCGACGCCGGCCATGGCAGCAATCATGTCGGCCCACGCGCCGGCGGCATTGACGATGATCCTTGCCTCGAATTGCTCGCTGGCCGTGGTGACCCGCCAGCCGGAAGGACCCCTGTCGATATCCAGCACTTCGGCCGAGACGGCGATGCGGGCGCCCCGGGCGCGCGCACCGCGCAGATAACCCTGATGCAAGGCGTGGACGTCGATGTCCATCGAGGTCTCGTCGAGCAGGGCCTGCGCCACATAGTCTGCGCGCAGTATAGGCACGCGCTCGCGCACGGCGTCGACGCCGAGAACCCGCGACGGTTTTCCCCCCGTCTGCGCGAATATCTCGGCCATGTCAGCGATGCTTGCTTCCTGGTCGCTGCGTGCGATGAAAAGCACATGGCGCGGCGTCAGCAGCGGGTGTTCGGCAAAGCCGGGCGGCGGCGCGTCATAGAGGCCGCGACTGGCCCGCGTCAGCGAGCGTATGGTGGCGTTGCCATAGGTCTCGGAAAACAGGGCAGCCGAACGGCCCGTCGTGTGGTAGCCACAATGCTCCTCACGCTCCAGGAGAAGGACGCTTGCCCCGCCGGCCAATTCGTAAGCCGCGGAGGCGCCCGCCATGCCGCCGCCGATCACAACAAAGTCGAACATCATGCACCCGATACCGATTGATCTTATCAGAAACTTATTTTTCCTATAGATCAAGCTGTTTTCCGTATCGCGCAAAAAATTAGAGTGTACTATCTTTAGCAACCTGAAATGAGGGATACAGCGACGAATATGATGGATCAGAAAGCCAGCCTGGGCGACTTCCTGCGGGAAATCCGCACGCGCAATCACTGGACCTTGTCGCAAGTCAGTGCGATGACCGGGCTCGCCATATCGACGTTGTCCAAGGTCGAAAACAACCAGATGTCGTTGACCTATGACCGGATCGTTCAGTTGGCCGAGGGCTTGAAGGTCGACATTGTCGAATTGTTCGGGACCCGCGCCACGGAAGCGAGCCCCAGTCCCTTGGGACGCCGCACGATCAGCAGGGCAGGCGAGGGCCGCTCCATCAAGACCAAGAACTACGACTATCTCTATTTGTGCACCGACATCTCGAAGAAATCCATCGTTCCGATGTTCGGCGTGGCGCACGCCCGCACGATGGAAGAGTTCGGGCCTTTCGTCAGGCATGTTGGCGAAGAATATACTTACGTGGTCGAAGGCGAACTGCAACTTCACACGGAACACTATGAGCCGGTAACCTTGAAGGTTGGAGACTCCGTCTATTTCGACGCGACCATGGGGCATGCCTACGTCACCGTCAGCGAGAAGCCTGCACGTTTTGTCTGCATTTGCTCCACGACCGAGAAAGACCTGATCGATGCGATCGGCTCATCCTCGATCGAGGAAAGCGCCATTTCAAAATTGGCGCCACGCGCCAGGGTAGAGCAAGTGGCGCGTACGATAAGAAAATAAGTTGCGCTTCGGAAAATCGTTGCCTAATCTGATCGTGCGGACAAATTGCCGGAAACAGGCGTCGTTCGAGTCCGCCGAACCTCAGAGGGTAGAGAGATGGTTTTCGCGCACTGGAAGAAGCTGGGCTTTGCCCTTTTGGTCACCTCATCGCTGACGCAGGCGGCATGGGCCGCGTCGGATGTGCTGGTTCTCAGCCGCGCGGAGGACGCGCCGACCGCGGACCCTGGCGTCGAGATCAGCAACAGCGGCTATACTTTCATCTACGCCGCCTACGAGCATCTGGTTGCTTACAAGGGCGCCACCACCGAAGTCGTTCCCGAGCTTGCCGAAAGCTGGTCGGTCGACGACACCAACACTGTCTGGACCTTCAAGCTGGCCAAGGGCCACAAATTCGATGACGGCACCGACGTCGACGCCGCCGCCGTCAAGTTCAGCTTCGACCGGGCGATGAAACTCAAGGCTGGCCCTTCCGACGCGTTCCCCGTGCTGAAGGAAGTTCAGGTCGTCGACCCCAGCACCGTCAAGTTCATCCTGTCGTCGCAGTTCGCGCCGTTCCTCTCGACCATGGCCGTCTCCGGTGCCGCCATCATTAATCCCAAGGTGATGGAACATGAAAAAGATGGCGACATGGCCAAGGGCTGGCTTGCCGAACACACGGCCGGCAGTGGCGCCTACAAGATCACCAGTTGGGAGCGCAACCAGAGCGTCGTGCTCGATCGCAACGAGCACTACAGCGGCCCGACTCCGGCCCTGAAGCAGATTGTGGTGCGCGTTGTCGGTGAAATCTCGGCGCGCCGCCTTCAACTCGTCAACGGCGATGCCGATATCATCGAGCAGGTTCCCGTAGACCAGGCCGCCGCGTTGAAAAGCGACAGCAACATCGTTGTCGAGAGCAATCCGAGCCTCTACGTCGACTATATCTACATGAACAACAAGCGGCCGCCGCTCGACGATGTGCGGGTGCGCCAGGCGATCTCCTACGCTGTGGATTACAAGGGCATCGTCGACGGCATCATGCAAGGCCAGGCCGAGCAGATGCGCGGCGCGGTTCCGGATGGCATGTGGGGGCATGACCCCAATGGCTTCCAGTACAGCTACGACGCCGAAAAGGCCAAGGCGCTGTTGAAGGAAGCCGGCAAGTCCGACATCCACCTCACCTACACATTCTCCCAAGCCGACACGGCCTGGGAACCGGTCGGCCTCGCCTTGCAGGCCAATCTGGCCGATATCGGCATCAAGCTCGACCTTCAGTCGGTTGCCGACACCACCAAGCGCGAAATGGCGGCGAGCGGCAATTACGACCTGGCGCCAGGCGCATGGACGCCCGATTTCGCCGACCCCTACATGTTCATGAACTACTGGTTCGATCCGGAGCGGATGGGCGGCCCGGGCAACCGCGCCTTCTACAACAATCCCAAGGTTGCCAGTCTTGTTCGCGAGGCCGCCAGCATCATCGACCAGCCCAAGCGCGAGCAGCTCTATCTCGAGGCACAGAAGCTCTCGACGCAAGATGCGCCCTATCTCTATCTGATGCAGAAGAACGACATCTTCGCGCGCCGCGCGGTGGTCAAGGGTTATGTCTACAACCCGATGCTGATCCAGGTCTACAACTTCGCCACCATGTCGAAGTCCGAATGACCGCGCGCGACGGAGCGCCAGTGGCGCTCCCTTTCGTCGCACATGTGGAACCTGACATTCCCGGCACGCCTGCCTTGCACGGTGCTGTCACGCCAGACGCCTTCCGGTCGATCGACGGAAGCGCCTGGCTGAGCGGCCTGCATGGTATCTCGGGGAGCGCTGAAAAATGTCCGACGGTCGGCGAGGCGCAACGCCTCGCCCCCTGTCGCAATGTTCCATAGGAAAAAAGCCCGCAGCGCCGCGAGGACCGACCTCACATGACGATCATGCGCATTATCATTCCCCGCTTCGTGATGCTGTTCTTCGTCGTCTTCGGCGTCGCGGTCATCACCTTCATCATTTCCCACCTGATCCCCGGCGACCCCGCCCGGATGATCGCTGGCGACAGGGCGAGTGCCGAGACGCTGATGAGCGTGCGGCGTGACCTCGGGCTCGACCGGCCGGTATGGGACCAGTTCACCATCTATGTCAGCAACCTGCTGCATGGCGACCTCGGCACCTCTCTGCGGACGCGCCGCTCGGTTGCCGGCGATATCGCCACCTTCCTGCCGGCAACGATGGAACTCGGCGCCATCTCGCTGATCCTGGCGATCGTGATCGGCATTCCGCTCGGCGTGGCCTCCGCCATCTACAAGGACGGACCGATCGACCAGGTGGCGCGCACCATCTCGGTGTGCGGCATTTCGATGCCGGTGTTCTGGTTCGCGCTGGTGCTGGTGCTTCTGTTCTACGCCAAGCTGCATATTCTGCCCGGCAGCGGGCGCATCGACATGGGCATTGCACTGCCAACGCGCGTCACCGGTTTCTTCCTGGTCGATTCCTTGCTTGAGGGCCGCATGGACGCTTTCTGGAGCTCGGTGCGCCATCTCATCTTGCCCTCCTTCGTGCTCGCCTTCGCCAATCTCGGCGTCATCACGCGCCAAATCCGCGCATCGATGCTGGATGTGCTCCAGGAGGACTATATCCGGACCGCGCGCGCCAGCGGCCTGCGCCGCCGGGTCATCATCTTCAATCACGCCCTGCGCAACGCCCTGATCCCGTCAATCACCTTGCTTGGCCTGGCGCTGGGCGATCTCCTCTACGGCGCGGTGCTGACCGAGACCGTGTTCGCCTGGCCGGGCATGGGCACCTATGTGGTCACCTCGATCCAGACGCTCGATTTTCCGGCGATCATGGGATTCACCGTGGTTGCTTCGATCGGCTACGTCCTCATCAACCTGGTCGTCGACATTGCCTACATGTTCGCCGATCCGCAGATCAGGGAGATCGGATGATGAGTGTGATCTCTCCCGTGGTAAAAGCCGTTCCCGCCGCTTCCGGCTGGAAATCGCGACTGCATTTTCTCTGGTACCTGTCCCGCCGCAGCCCGCTGACGCTGGTTGGCGCGGCGATCATCGTGATGGTCATCATCATGATCGTCGCGGCTCCCCTGATCGCGCCCTACAATCCCGACAAGCTGATGCTGTCGGCGCGCCTGCAACCGCCGAGCGCGCAGCACTGGTTCGGCACCGACGAGGTCGGTCGCGACCTGTTTTCACGCATCATCTTCGGCTCGCGGGCTTCGTGCGTCGCCGCGTTCATGATCGTCCTGATCTCGGTCGGCGTCGGTGTGGTGATCGGATGCATGTCGGCCATACTGGGCGGCCGCATCGACACCGCGATCATGCGGCTGATGGATGTCATCATGGCGCTGCCGGCGCTGGTCCTGGCCATGGCGCTCGCCGCTGCGCTGGGCCCCAGCCTGGTCAACTCGATGTTGGCGGTGGCGCTGGTGCGCATCCCCGCCTATGTGCGGCTGGCGCGCGGTCAGACGCTGTCCTTGAGGGAGCGGGTCTTCGTCAAGGCGGCGCGCACCTTCGGCGCCTCGCCGCTCTATATCCTGCGTTGGCATGTCCTGCCCAATGCGCTGTCGCCGATCATAGTGCAGGCGACGCTTGACCTTGGCGGCATCGTGCTGATCGCGGCCGCCTTGAGCTTCATCGGGCTGGGCGCGCAGCCGCCGACATCCGAATGGGGTGCGCTGGTCAGCACCGGCCGCAACTACATCCTCGACCAGTGGTGGTACTGCACGTTTCCCGGCCTTGCCATCCTGATCACCGCGATGGGCTGCAACCTGCTGGGCGACGGCATCCGCGACATGCTCGATCCACGGCTGGGGGGACGGTGATGGCGGCGGCATCTGCAACCCTGAAGCCTGCCGGGAAAAAGCCGGCCGCGTTGACTATCGAAGGCCTGTCGCTGGAATTCCCGACCTATGCAGGCGCGATCAAGGCGCTGGACGATGTGACGATCGAGATCGGCAACTCCGAGATCGTCGGTCTCGTCGGCGAGTCCGGTTGCGGCAAGTCGGTGACCACGATGGCGGCGACAAGGCTGCTGCCGGAAGGCCGCTACCGCGTCACATCAGGCAGTATCCGCCTGTTTGGCCGCGATCCGTTCGCGATGGGCGAAACCGAACTCCAGGATGTCAGGGGCAAGCTGGTCTCGACCATCTTCCAGGAGCCGATGAACGCGCTCAATCCGACCATCCGCATCGGCAAGCAACTGGTCGGCGTCATCCAGCGCCACGAGGCGGTCAGCGAAGCGAAGGCCGAGCGCACGGCGCGCGGCATCCTCAAGGACATGCTGATTGCCGAACCCGAGCGCATCATGAAGGCCTATCCGTTCGAGCTGTCAGGCGGGATGCGCCAGCGCGTGCTCATCGCCATGGCGTTCTCGTGCAACCCCGGCCTGATCATCGCCGACGAGCCGACGACCGCCCTGGACGTGACGGTGCAGGCCGTGATCCTGCGCCTGATCCTCGACCGCGCCAAGCGGACCGGCACTTCGGTCGTCTTCATCTCGCATAACATCGCAGTCGTCTCGCAGCTCTGCGACCGGCTCTACGTCATGTATGCCGGCCGCATCGTCGAGTCCGGCCCGACGCGGGCGGTGCTGGAAGCGCCGCAGCACCCCTACACGCAAGCCCTGTTGCGCTGCCTGCCGGAACGCGTGGAGCCGAAAGCGGAGCTGGAAGCCATCCCCGGAACGGTGCCCAATTTGCTTGATCCGCCGCAGGGCTGCTTCTACCGGCCGCGCTGTCCGGAAGCCAACGACCAGTGCCTGGCCAAGCCTCCGTCCGTGGCGACCGCTCCCGGTCATCTCGTCGCCTGCTGGCGGCGCGGCACAATTCAACCATCGGCCATCATGAGCGAGGCCACGCAATGACGACCGCGCCTCTCCTCAGTGTCGAGGACCTCACCGTCAACTTTCCCATTCCCGGCGGCTGGTTCGGCCGGGCCACCTCGCATGTCCATGCCGTCAACAAGGTGGACCTGACGATCCGTCCGGGGGAAAGCCTCGGCATCGTCGGTGAATCCGGATGCGGCAAGAGCACGCTGGTCCAGGCGATCATCGGCCTCGTCGAGCGCAGCTCCGGCAAGGTGCTGATCGACGGCCAGGATTTCCACGACGCGCGCGGCAAGCGCAAACGTGAAATCCGCCAGCAGATGCAGATCGTGTTCCAGGATCCGCAATCGTCGCTCGATCCGCGCCTGCCGGTGTGGCGGCTGATCACCGAACCGCTGCACGTGCGCGGCGGAATGTCGAAGACGGAACTGCGGGCGCGTGCCGCCGAACTCGCGGCTTCCGTTGGCCTGCGGCCGGAGCACCTCGACCGGCGACCGCATGAATTCTCCGGCGGCCAGCGCCAGCGCATCGCCGTTGCGCGCGCGATCAGCACCGACCCGGACCTGTTGATCCTGGACGAGCCGACATCCGCGCTCGATGTGTCCGTACAGGCGCAGATCATCAACCTTCTGCTGAAGCTTCAGCGTGAGCTCGGCCTTGCCTATCTGATGATCTCGCATGACGTGTCTCTCGTGCGCCACTTCTGCGACCGTGTGGCGGTGATGTATCTCGGCCAGATCGTCGAGGCGGGACCGGCGGTGCAGGTACTCGATTCGCCGGCGCATCCCTACACCAGGACCTTGCTGGCGACGGTGCCGAGCCTCAAGCACCCGCTGCCCGAACTCGCCGCGACTCGTGTCGGCGAGCTTCCCAACAACCGGATCCTGCCGACGGGCTGCTACTATCGCGACCGCTGCTCCTTCGCCGCCGCCGGCTGTGATCGCCCGCAGACGCTCGTCGAATTGGGCGCCCGTGCCGGTGCTACACCGACGCCACCGCCTGGCAATGCTGCATGGCCGCGCTCGGTGCGCTGTCACCGCGCCCAGGCGGGTGATATCTGAAAACAGATGGTGAATCGGCGCGTGGGCACGGTCGACCGGCCTGGTTCACGCGCCGCGAAAGCTGAAGCCTGGCGTTGATTACAGCGCCAATTCCGCGAACGGTTCAGCGACCTTTGGCCAGTATGGCTGCCGCAGCTTGGTGTAGGCCAGATCGCGGAAATTGGGCTGCAGCGCCCCAGGCGCGGCAACGTAGAGAATGTCCTTGGCGATCGGCTCGAAACCGGCCCGGAAATGGTTGCTCGATTTGACGATCACGATCTTGCGGGTAGCGGGATCAAGACCGAGCGCGGTCATGCATTCGGGATGAAAGGTCTGCGTGCGCACGCTGTTGATCACTAGGTCGATGCCATCAGCGCTCACCCAGGCGGCATCGCCGATCGGCAGCGGCACCACGCCAAAGCGTTGGGTAACGCCCGAAGTGATGCGGCGCACGGTGACATTGAGGTCGAGCGGTTCGCCGGATGCCGCCCCGATCTTGCCGCCGATCCGAAGCGGCAACGTCGCGCCTTCGCCGGCGGCCTGGCACAGCCGCACCGCGATCGGATCCCAGTACAGGCAACTGGCGACGCCGCGTATGCCGCGTTCGATGACGCGACGAATGATAAAGGTGGAGTCGCCCGGAGCGCCGCCGCCCGCATTGTCCGAAACGTCGGCCAGCACGACCGGGCCGCCCTCGATCGCCATGGCGCGGTCAAGCGCGTCGTCGATGCTGAGATGATGGGGTTCCAACGCTTCGCGCAGGGCGAAAATCTCGCGGCCGAAGGCGGAGGCGACTTGATGCGCCTTGCCCGCGTCGCGATCGGCAACGACCAGCATCTTGGCGCCGACATCCGCGACATCGCCCCACGGAAAGCCGTGGCCGAACGACACCGAAAGGATGCCGTCGCGGCCCTGGCTCGCCTTCATCCGGTCGACCAGCCCGCGCAGGGGCTGCTGATGAGGCCTGAAGGTACCGATCATGCGGCAATCGAACAGCGCCATCACCGGGCGGATCTCTCCCGCCAGCACCTTGACCATCAACTCGAACAGATGGGCGGCGCGCTCCTCGATGTCGGTATGGGGATATTCCATATAGGCGGCGATCATCGTGGCGTTTTCGACCATGCGATCAGTCAGATGGCAGTGCAGGTCGAGCTCCGCGCCAATCGGGATATCGGGCCCGACCAGCGCACGGACATGGGCCAGAAGATCGCCTTCGACATCGTCGTAACCTTCGGCGACGCAGGCGCCGTGCAGGGCAAGAAGCACCCCGTCGACCGGCATGGCGTCCTTGAGGTCGCGAAGGATCTCGCCGCGGAAATCCTCATAGACCGAGCGCGTCGTCGTGCCGCCGGGTTCCGCCACCGCGCACAGGCTTTCGACGACATTCCAGCCGCGCTCGCGAGCGGCATTGCGCCAGACGAAGAGCTGCGAGGAGCAGCAATTCAGCGGCTTCGTCGTGGCGTCGCCATGCGCGATCTGGCCCTCGGCAAAGGCGTGATGGCCGGTGCGTATCGGAGAAAACGTGTTGGTTTCGGTGTCCAACCCAGCAATGAACAACTTCATGAAACCACCTCGGGCGCTGACTTGAAACGACTTTTCCGATCAATAAAAATATGTTTATGTTCGGAAAGTCAACTGCGGAGGCCCATGCCGACTTGCGGATGATCCAAGGCTCCTGACGTCAACCCTGTCGGGCTATGACCGCCCTTGCCATGGGCTCCATCAGCACCACTCACGTCGCCTTGCCGACCGCAGCGCCCTGTTCCATCTCGCCTTCCGCGATATCATCGAACGAGGCGTAGTTCATGTTGTAGAGCCGGGCGTACAGGCCCTTTCTTTCCATTAACTGTTCATGGTTGCCGCTTTCGACGATCTCGCCGTTCTGCAGGACGATGATACGGTCGGCGCCGCGGATGGTGGCCAGGCGGTGGGCGATGACCAGCCCCGTCCGGCCTTCCAGCAGCTTCACCAGTGCCTTCTGGATCAGCATCTCGGTGTAGGAATCGATGCTGGCGGTGGCTTCGTCAAGCACAAGGATCTTGGCGTCGGCCACGAGCGCCCGCGCGAAGCTGATCAGCTGGCGCTGGCCGAGCGAGAGATTGCCGCCGCGCTGCTCGAGTTCGGTGTCGTAGCCATTGGGCAGTTGCTCGATGAAGTCGTGCGCGCCGACTGCCTGTGCCGCACGAACCACGTCCTCGCGGCTGGCCGATGTCTTGTGGTAGCGAATGTTCTCGAGCACCGAGCCGGAGAACAGGAACGGCTCCTGCAGCACCATGGCCACCTGGTCGCCAAGCGAATCCTGCGTCAGGTCGCGCACATCATGGCCGCCGACCATGACTTGACCCGACCAGACATCGTAGAAGCGGTGCACCAATGCCATGCAACTGGACTTGCCCGATCCGGTCGGGCCGACCAGCGCGACGGTCTCGCCCGGATTGACGCGAAAGGAGATGTCCTTGAGCACCGGCTGGTTCTGCCGGTAACCGAAGGTAACATTCCTGAACTCAACCGAGCCGTCCATATCGCGCGACAGCGTCACGGCATTTTCCTTGTCGCTGACATCCACCGGCACGTCGAGCACTTCGGAAATACGCTGCCCCGAGGCCATGGCGCGCTGCATGACGCTGTACTGCATGGTGAGCGAGCGGATCGGGTCGAAGAAGCGCTGGATGTAGAACAGGAACGCCACCATGACGCCGACGTCGAGGCTGTGCGAGAGCACCATCGAACCGCCGACGACGATGACCGTCGCCATGGCGATGCCGGTCAGCGTATCGACGATCGGCACCATCACCTGCGCGTATTTCGCCGACCTCAGATGAGCATTGAGGTTGGCCAGTACCTTCTCGTCATAGAGGTCGAAATTGACATGCTGGCGCTCAAGGCTCTGTACCGTGCGCACGCCATGGATGCCTTCGGCCAGAGCCCCGTTGGCGATGGAGTTGGTTTCGTGCGCGGCCATGAAGGCGACCTTGGCGCGCGGCAGCCAGAACAGGCGAACGATGAACAGCACCGGCATGGTCGACAGCGTCAGCAGTCCGAGCCTGAAATCCAGCCACAGCAACACGGTGACAATGCCGAACAACAGCACGATATCGCCCACAGACATGACGGACGTCTCGAGGAATTCCTGCATCGAGTTGACGTCGCCCTGCAGGCGCGACATCAGCCGGCCGACCTCGGTCTTGTCCATGAAGCTCAACGACACGCGCTGCAGATGGCTGAACATGCCGCGGCGCAGGTCCGACAGCACGTGTTCGGCGACCTTGCCAACGACGCTTTCCTGAACATGGCTGGCGGCATAGTTGATCAGGATGATCACGGCGAAAGTGCCGATCGCGGAGATCATCACCGAATGGTCGAGCTTGCCTGCCGCCATCCCGTGGTCGATGGCGTAGCGGATGACCAGCGGGATCGCCAGCTGTGTCAGCGTAAACACCAGCACGGCGGCGACCGAGATCAGGATCTTGCCCTGGTAAGGCTTCACGAAGGTCCAGATGCGCCTGACAATGCGAGGATCATAGGCTTTGCCGAAGACCTCCTCGTCGTCGCGATGCGAGCCGACGACAGCCTTTGTCGGCCGCCTGCTTTTGTCGTCCTTCTCGTCATCATCCTGCGTCGACATCACGCGGCTCCCTCGAGCCGATCGTCGTCCGGCCGCAATTGCAGGTCGTAAAGCGCGCGATAGCGTCCACCAAGCGCCAGCAGTTCCTCATGCGTGCCGCGCTCGACGATCTGCCCACCCTCGACGAACAGGATCTGGTCGGCATGCATCAGCGAACTCAGCCGGTGCGAGATGATCAGCGTGACGCGATCCCTGGCGAAGCGCTTCATGGCCGCGCGGATCCGCTGCTCGGTGCCGGCGTCGATGGCAGCGGTGGAATCGTCGAACACCAGTACCGATGGCCGCAGCATCAGGCTGCGCGCAATGGTCAGGCGCTGCCGCTGGCCACCCGAAAGCGACGCGCCGCGTTCGCCGACCACCGTGGTGTAGCCGGCGGGAAGGCCGATGATGTAGTTGTGCAACTGGGCAAATTCGGCCGCCTTCTCGATGCGGGTCTCGCGTGCCCAGGGATTGCCGTATGCGATGTTGTTTTCGATCGAGGTGGTGAACAGGAAAGCGTCCTGCTGCACGACGCCGACCGCCTTGCGCAGCGATTGCAGCGTGACCTCACGGATGTCCTGGCCGTCGATGGTGATCGTACCGGACGTCACGTCATAGAAACGCGGGATGAGGTGCGCGATAGTCGACTTGCCGCTGCCTGGCGGACCGACGATGCCGATCGTCTCGCCCGGCCTCGCCTCGAAGGAAATGCCCGACAATGTCGCACGCTCGCCGGCGCCCGCGTAGCGGAAGCCGACATTGTCGAAGCGCAGCACGCCCTCGGTGATGACGAGATCCCTGGCGCCCGGCGCGTCCTTGACGTCGAGTTCGGTGTCGAGCAGTTCAAACAGCCGCGTGCCGCAGGTCGAGGCGCGGGCGAATGAGTTGACCATCAGGCCGAGCTGGCGCACCGGCATCTGCAGGATGGTCATGAAGGTGAGGAACTGGGCCAGTGTGCCGACGCTGATCTGGCCGGCAATCACCTTCTGGCCGCCGAACCACAGCACCAGGCCCATGGCGGCCAGGAAAGAGAAGTTCATGGCGCTGGTGTTGCCGACGCGGATATCGACGCGCTCATTGGCAAGGTCCAGCGCGTCCTGCTTGGCGCGGTCGAACTTTTCGAGCTCGTGGCGCTGCGCCGCGAAGGCGCGCACGACACGGATGCCGCCGAGGTTCTCGTCCATGACCCGGCTCAGCACCGACAATCGCTGTTGCAAGGTCAGCCAGGTGCTGCGCAGCTTGAGCTGCGTCACCGAGGAGCGCCAGGCGACGAACGGCACGAAGCTCAGGCTGAGCAGGCCGAGCACGAGATCGGTGCTGATCAGCAGGTAGGCGCCAACGCCGATCAGCACCCCGAGCAGCACCACACGCAGGATGCCCGTGGCAAAAAACATGCGCACGCCGTCGAGGTCGAGCAGCCCGAGCGTGATGAGATCGCCGGTATGGACCTTGTCATGGTAGGAAAAGCTCAGGCGCTGGATCTTTTCGTAGAATGCCAGGCGAAGTTCATAGCCGGTCCGATGGCCGACGGCTTCGCCGTAATAGTTCTGCGCCATGGTGAAGAGACCGCGCAGGATGCTGACGACGAGCAGCGTCAGCGCCGTGTTCCACAATGCCTGCTGTGCCCCGGCACCGGCACCCGCTGCCATCACGCCTTGCGCCTGATCGATCGCGCGCCCGAGCAGGCGTGGAATGAAAAGCTGCAGCGTCGCGGCGATGAAGGTAGAGACCAGGGTGATCGCGACCTGCCAGGGATGGCGCAGTGTCATGCGCACGATGCGGAGCAAGGTGCTGAGGCCCTTGCCCCAGGAGGCTTCCGCCACATGGGCAAACGATTTGCCGCGCTGCGTCGCGCTGCTGCTTGCTTGCGTATTCAAGGAAAAATATCCAGACCCATCCGGGCACTGGCTCGGACGAATGAATCAGACTCAGTTCAGATGCCGCCATGTTACGCGGGTCCGACTTTGCCGTTCAAGGGCCAATGCCGGGATCGCACTGTGCCTGGGAATACGAGACGCCGACCCGTCTGGACCATGGGGAGGTGGATCGTGTCGCAAAAGGCTCCTCGCAATCGAGCTTGATCGCGAGGAGCTGATGGCATGGGGCATCAGCCCGCCATTGCCGGAGACATACCCGGCCGGTCTGGCGTCATTGCCGCGATCAGGCCTGCTGTATGGCCGAGAGCTTCCAATCGGAGCCATTCTGTCGCGTGAATGTCCACAACTCGGTCGTTTCCGTCGGGTGGTCCGCGTTGCCGTCGACGACCTTGCCGCTGGTCCGGTCGCGCGTCACGTCGCGGGACTCGTAGCGCAGCGCGGCCGTGGCATAGTCGCGGTCGCCTTCACGCCAGCTTTCCGCGACATCGGCCTGGAGCAGGCTGACTTCGGTCACCTCGTTCTTCACCCCGTTCTGGGCATTGTCGGCCAGTTCCTCGGACAGGTACGACACCATCTCCGGCGTCACCAGGCGGCGCAGCGCGGCATGGTCTTCGCGCCCGAAGGCTTCCTGCACCTCGGTCAGCAGGTGCTGGAATGTATCGAGGTCGGTACGGGCCAGGGTGATTTCGTCCGAATCGGCCGGAGTGCTTCCACCCGAGCCGCCGCCAAAGCCGGGAATCGTGAAGGAAGGCGCATTCCCCGAATCGCGAGGCGTGGCTGCGCGGTTCTCAAATCCCGAACCTCCAGCATTCCCGGCACCGGCAAGGGCCGGGGCGGGGCCGCGCGCCGACTGCGAGCGGAAGAAGCGGATGGCCAGCATGATCGCGCCACCGATCAGCAGCGCCTGGAGCAGAAACCCGAACATGCCGGCGAGGCCGCCGAAGCCTTGCCCCACCAGCAACCCTATAAGGCCGCCAAGCAGCAGTCCGCGCATCATCGTCCCGCCAAAGCCGCTCATGAAGCCTGGACGCTGGGGGCTGACCTGCGGCTGTCGGGCCGCGGTGTTCGTCCCGGTGTTGGGTGTCATCGAGCGCTCGACCGGTGCGGTCGGCGCCGGCGCGGTGTTCGTCGGTGGGGCGGACTGGTAGGTGCGCGTCCCGCGACTGCCGAAGCTGCCGCCGCGCCTTGCCTCGGCGTGATCGATCGCCACCATCGAAAAGGCCAGGAACAGTCCTGCAAGCAGGGCGGCAAATCGGTTCGTTCTGGAAATCATGGTCAGGTGGCCCTCCACGGCGGCAATCTGGCAAAAATGTCGGCAGTTCCGGTCCCGAGGCGGACCGGCGGTTTCAAGGATCAGTCGAACAGCTCTTCGAAGAACGATTTCTTCCGCTTCGGGTAGTGATGGCCCTGCGAGCGCGAATAGTCGTCATCACGGCCCCGGCTGTGCGGCTGCGGATGGGAATATGAAGGAGGGGGGGCCTGCGGCGCGGGTGCTGCCTCCCTGCCGGCACGCTCGATGATCTTGTCGAGTTCCCCTCGATCAAGCCAGATGCCACGGCACTGCGGGCAGTAATCGATCTCGATGCCTTGACGTTCGCTCATCACGAGAGCGACGCGGCAGGTGGGACAGGCCAAGCCTAGGATAGACGATGTCATGCGGGGTCTCCGACCGAATAAGAAATGAGCCCGATTGACCGAAAGGTATTGAAATAGGGCCCGTTACTGCGGTCCGACATCACAATCGCCAGTGGCGACAGTCAGAGGGGCCCGGCCCGCATCGCAGAGTTGGTGGTGCCGGGTTGAGCTTTCAAGAGCCAAATTGGATTGACCCGATGAATTTGGGTGCAAGGTGTCGACGCGGCGCACGACGCTTCAGTCCGTCTCCACCAAAAATCTCGGCAAAAATGGTTACGCGAAAAAGCCCCTGTGACCTCGATATTTACTTTTCGTTAACCATCGCTGGCTAGCCTTAACCAATCAGTAAGGAATCGCCCGCGTGACCTGCGCCACTCCCATTCAGAAGAAATCCATACGCTTTCGGGCGCGCTCGTTTGTGGCCTTCACGCTGACCCCCGAAGCGCCCTTGAGCGACTGGCTGCAGGACCTGGATCAGTGGATTGGCAACTCTCCGGGCTTCTTTGCGGGCCGGCCTGTCGTGCTTGATCTGAGCATGTTGAAGCCGCGGGCGGACGAGATCAGGGACCTGATCGAGGAACTTGGCGGGCGCGGCATACGCGTCTATGCGATCGAGGCAGACAGCGACACCACTCTGGGCGCCGATCTGCCGCCCCGGCTCACCGGGGCCAAGGAAGCCAGTGGCGAAACGTTGCTCATGCAGCCGTCGGAGCCGAATGCGAAGGCCGCGGGGCAGCCAAGGATCGACGAGCCACGGTCGCCGAGCTCATTGATGATCAAGTCGCCCATACGCTCAGGACAGTCGATCATTCATCCGCATGGCGACGTGATTGTCCTCGGTTCAGTCGCGTCCGGTTCCGAGATCATTGCCGGAGGATCCATCCACGTCTACGGGACACTGCGCGGACGCGCCTCCGCCGGCGCCCAGGGCAATGCCGGTGCGCGCATCTTCTGCCGCAGGAACGAAGCCGAACTTCTGTCTGTCGATGGCTGGTACTGCACGGCCGAGGAGATGGATCCTTCCTCGCGGGGACGGACCATACAGGCCTTTCTCGAAAACGACGTGCTGCGCATCGCATCTTTCACCTGACAATCTCGCACCGCTCAAGCAACAATAATGGAGGCTTTAAACATGGGCAAAGTAGTCGTGGTCACTTCCGGCAAAGGAGGCGTCGGCAAGACCACCTCGACGGCCGCCCTTGGAGCGGCGGTCGCGAAGACCGGCAAGAAGGTGGCACTGGTCGACTTCGATGTCGGCCTGCGCAATCTCGATCTCATCATGGGCGCCGAGCGCCGGGTGGTGTTCGATCTGGTCAACGTCATTCAGGGAACGGCCAAGCTTTCGCAGGCGCTTATCCGCGACAAGCGGGTCGAATCGCTGTTCCTGCTGCCGGCCTCGCAGACGCGCGACAAGGATGCGCTTACCGAGGAAGGCGTTGGCGAAGTGATCGACAAGCTGCGCTCGGTGTTCGACTACGTCTTCTGCGATAGCCCGGCCGGTATCGAGCGTGGCGCGCAACTGGCCATGCGCTTCGCCGACGAGGCAGTGATCGTGACCAACCCGGAAGTCAGTTCCGTCCGCGATTCCGACCGCATCATCGGCCTGCTTGACGCCAGGACCATGAAGGCGGAGCAGGGCGAGTCGATCGTGAAGCATGTCCTCGTCACCCGCTACGATGCGGCGCGCGCGTCGCGCGGCGAAATGCTCAGCATCGACGACGTCCTGGAAATCCTGTCCACCCCGCTGCTGGGGATCATCCCGGAGAGCCAGGACATCCTGCGCGCTTCGAACATGGGCGCGCCGGTGACGCTCAGCGAGACCATGAATTCCGCCGCCCGCGCCTACATCGACGCGGCAAGGCGGCTTGAAGGCGAGGATTTCCCGGTCGTGGTGCCTTTCGAGCGCAAGGGCTTCCTCGACCGCCTGTTGGGAAGGAGGGCGGCATGATGCTTCTGGACCTCTTCAAGCGCCGCCGCAGCGCGCCTGTGGCGCGCGAGCGCTTGCAAGTCCTGCTGGCTTACGAACGCCGCAATCGCAACCAGCCCGATCTTGTCTCCATATTGCGCGAGGAGATCATGGCCGTGATTGCCAGGCACGTTCAGATCGACCAGGACTATCTGCAGGTGAGCATGGACCGCGGCGAGACGATGTCGACGCTGGAGATCGATATCCAGATCCCCAACAAGAGCACCGTTCTGGCCGCCCAGTCCAAAGAGATGCCGCTGCTGGCTTGACCGGCGGTTCTTCGTTTCCGGCCAACCCTCAAGGGCCGGAATTCAAACCGACCTTTTGCACCTCGGCCTTCGGAGACCATCCGAAGGCCGCTTTGCTTTGGGATTTCCCGAGCGCGTACAAATTCAAGCGTTCAACGATCTGTCGGCCCCACCTCTGTCCGGAACCGACCCGACAAGGGTTTCAAATCCGCCGAGCCTTGCCCGCCGCCCAGGCAATCTCCACATATGAGCAACGCTTTCATGGCGCTTCGCCAGGCCTGCCGGGCCGATGCAGGCATTCTCACGGCGTAGCCGCTTTGCCCATGACGCGGCGGAAAGAAGCAGCCCAGGAACGAGAGTCGACATTATGTGAGGATGTCACTATATAGCGGCGGCTTCGACCGCGCGCCCTTTGGGATGCGCCCACGGAGCAGCTGCGAACGTGCTGTGTATGTGACAACTATTGTGATGCAAATCGGCGTGAAACCCGGAAAAAAGCAAATAGAAACAACGGCACGATTCTGGGCTTGATCCCAGCCAGCGGTAACAATCATCTCAACGATAGACGTGTTCCTTGAACCCTCGATTTCCTTCGGCTCTGTGGAGCTTGGACAACATCGGCTTGCCGGACGACAACGACTCGGCTGGAATGGGACCTGCATCCTTTTGCGGGTGTTCACGTTTATGATTACCAACCGGCACAGCCGCCAGGGAACAGCAGCATGAGTGAACACGCGATCGAATTCTTGCGGGGATGGATCGGCGAAAAGGTCCATTGCCAGCCCTCCGCGATCAAGATCGAGAAGCAGGCTGAGACGCTGGCCAGGGAATGCGCGGCCAAGGCGGCCGAAGCTGGCATACCCCTGGAGGATATCCAGGAAGAGGTCGGCGATATCCAGGAGCTGATTGCCTCGCGCCTGGAAGAGGCCGCCGAGGCGGATCAGGGCCAGGAGCCTGCGGGTAAAACCGCTAGCAAATGACGATCCGGGGATGACCCGGTCTTGAAAGCGCGGGCCCATTCGGCCCGCGTTTTCGTTTGAAAGCTTATTTCAGCCAAATCTTTTCTTCAGCCATGCTTTCGGCAGGGCCGGAACGAAATTGCCGTCGCGCCCGGTCATATCGTCATTGGCGACCAGAGCGTTGAGGATGGCCTCCTCCACGCACTGGATCACGGCATCGAAGAACGGGTCGATATCGGTGTCGGGGATGAAGTCGGCCTTGGCGATATGACCCGACGGCGCCAGTGCCGCGCCGGGATTGGCTGTCGAGAAGGCAAGAAAGATATCACCCGAACTGTGGTAGCCGAAGCCGCCGGTCATGGCGACGCCAAGCGGCACGCGGCGGGCCAGCCGCTTCATCTGATGCGGCAGGAACGGCGCATCGGTGGCGATGACCGCGATGATAGAGCCTTTTTCGGCGCGCCGCGTGCCTTCGCGGATCGCCGGCTCCGCCAGATCGGGCCCGACGCACTGGCCGCGAATCGTGAAGTTGCGCCGCTTGCCGAAATTCGACTGCACGAACGCGCCGACCGCGTAGCTGTTGTCTTGCCATTTGACGACGCGCGAGGCGGTGCCTGAACCCGCCTTGAAGCCGAAGGTGATCATCCCCGTGCCACCGCCGACACTGCCTTCCTCGATTGCTCCGCCAGCCGCGCCATCGAGCGCGGCGGCAACATCGTCGAACGTCAGATGGTGGCCGTTGATGTCGTTCAGGAACCCGTCATAGGTTTCCGCCGCGACAGGCAGCCCCCAGGCGCTATCAAGCGCCGCCGGCAGCACGCGTTGCATCCAGCGCAGCGTGCCGTCGCGCGAGACGCCGCAGGAATGCGTATTGGTGATTGTGATCGGAAAGTTGAAAGCGCCGGTCTCCTCGACGATGTGCGAGCCCGTCAATTCGCCATTGCCGTTCTGGCTGAAGATGCCGGCGAAGACCGGCGTGGCCAGCGCTTCGCGCGGACGGGGCAGGATGGCGGTCACCCCGGTGCGCACTGGTCCCTTGCCGACGACGAGCGGACCATCGCCTGAGATCAATGTCGAATAACCAACGGAAACACCCGGCACGTCCGTGATGGCGTTGAATGGTCCGGGCGTTCCGTCGAAACCGATGCCAAGGCTTCGCGCGCGAGGTTTGCCAGACGGCGTTTTCAGATGATGGGAATGGTCGCTCATGGCCGTGCTCAGAACAGGGAGCCCTGGTTGCCGGGTTCCTTGGTCTTGGCCGCCGGCTTCACAGCCGGCTTTGGCCGCGCCGGGCCGCTCGTGGCTACCGCATCGGCGGTGCCGTCGGCAAATTCCAGCGAAAGCGCCATCCCGGACGCCACGTCGGCGGCATGCTTGATCACGGTGCCGTCGGCGTCCTTTACCAGTGCGAATCCCCGTGCCAGCACCGCCTTGTGCGAAAGCGTGGTCAGCAGGCGTTCGGCCTGGGTCAGTTGCCCACGCAGACGTTCGAGCCGCACGGAGATCACCCGATCCTGCCGCCGCGACAACGCCGTCAAGGCATCGCCCTGCAGCTTCTGCCGTCTTTCGATCGGCGCGGGCGACAGCCGCGTCGCCGTGCGTGAAAACCGCGCGCGCCGTTCGCGCACGATGGCGAAGAATGCGGCTTGCGCACGGGCGAGGTCGCGGCCGGTCAGCGTGCGCGTCTCATTGATGCGTCGCGACAGAGTGGCCGGCGTCAGCCGCTGCGCGGCAAGCCGGGCTCGCTTGCGGTCGACGCTGACGGACAATGCCCGGCCGAGCCGGTTCGTCGCTTCGTCAAGGCGCCGGCGCGGCAGCGCCAGCAACTGATCGGGAGAGGGAAGCGCACGGGCCGCCGCCCGCACCGCCTGGCGTTTGCGTTCGAAATTGCGCGACACCGCCGCCTTGAGCCGCGCGCCAAGGCTAGCCAGCGTCGCCTCGAGGTCCGCACGCACCGGCACGGCAATTTCGGCTGCTCCCGTCGGCGTCGGCGCCCGCACGTCCGCGACAAGGTCGATCAGCGTCCAGTCGGTCTCGTGACCGACGGCTGAAATCACCGGAATGTGGGAGGCCGCGACGGCCCGGGCCAGAGCCTCGTCGTTGAAACCCCAGAGGTCTTCGAGGCTGCCGCCGCCGCGCGCCACGATCAGTAGGTCCGGGCGCGCGATCATGCCGTCCCATGCCAGCGCGTTGAAGCCGTTGACCGCAGCGGTGACTTCCGCGCCCGCCGTTTCGCCCTGCACGCGCACCGGCCAGACCAGCACATGCAGCGGAAACCGGTCCTTGATGCGGTGGATGATGTCGCGGATGACGGCGCCGGTCGGCGAGGTGACGACGCCGATGACGCGCGGCATGTAGGGAAGCAACCGCTTGCGGCCGGCGTCGAACAGGCCCTCGGCCTGCATCCGGCGCTTTCGCTCTTCCAGCAGCGCCATCAGCGCGCCGGCGCCGGCGGGCTCAAGGTTGTCGATGACGATCTGGTAGTTGGATTTGCCGGGATAGGTGGTGAGCTTGCCGGTGGCGATCACTTCCATCCCCTCCTCGGGGCGGAACTTGAGCCGGCTCATCGTGCCTTTCCACACCACGGCGTCGAGCCGCGCGCGATCATCCTTCAGCGCGAAATAGGCATGGCCGGAGGAGTGCGGCCCGCGATAGCCGGAAATTTCGCCGCGCACCCGCACATTGCCGAAGACATCCTCGACAGTGCGCTTCAGGGCGCCGGAAATCTCGCTCACCGTGTATTCGGCGGCGTTCGTGCGTGATTCGGATGCTGTTTCGCTCATGGCCGATTGGCACGCGCTTGTCGGCCCGCGTCAAGACGCCTGCGCCTTTCGTCCCGTTCGACCTACCAGCCGGGCAGGATCTGGTTGGGCTTGGTCCGCTTCATCTTGCTGAAGGCAAGCGCGGCGAAATCGAACGATCCGGTCTCCTCGCCGATCGGCACCGAGATGTTGTCGAGGCTCTCCGAGATATGGCGTGCCAGAGCGTCGACGATTTCGGGACGCGACGTCTGGCCGCGCATGATGCCGATGCGGCAATCGGGCAGGGCGCCGAAACCGTCGGCCTCGCCCAGCACGCGCATCCCGGGCCGCAGCGCGCATTCCGGCAGCACCGAGATCGCCAGGCCCGAAAGCACCGCCGCCGTGATGACGGTCGCCGAGAAGCTGGTGAACAGGATGCGATAGTCGCGGTTTTGCCGGTCGAGCACATCCACCGCGGCGCGCCGCCAGATGCAGTTCGGCCGGCCGAAAGCCATCGGCAGTGTTTCTTGTTCATGCGTTGCGTGATTGACCGACGTAACCCACAGCAGGGGCTCGCGCCGCACCACTTCCGACTGGCCGCGCGTGTCGTTGTGCGTCACCAGCGCCAGGTCGAGATTTCCACGCTTGATATGTTCGACCAGCCCCGGGGTCGGCTCGCAGATGACGGTCAGCTCGACACGCGGGTTGGAACGCGTGAACCGCGCCATGATTTCGGGCAGGAAACGGTCGGCGTAGTCGTCGGGCGTGCCGATGCGGATGGTGCCTTCGAGCCGTCGGTCATCGAAGGCGGCCAGCGTTTCCCGGTTGAGATAAAGCAGCCGTCTTGCATAGGAGAGCAGCTTGTCACCCTCCTCGGTCAGCCTGTTGGTACGCCCGTCCTTCTCGAACAGCGGCTTGCCGATCCGCTCCTCCAGCCGGCGCATCTGCATGGACACCGCCGACTGGGTCCGGTGCACCTCTTCCGCTGCGCGCGTGAAGCTGCCGGTATCGGCAATCGAGATGAAGGTCTGCAACTGATCGAGATCGAGCGGCGCTTTCATCGACATGATCCATCATCGTTGTTGATGCTAAAGATTAGAAACATTCGTTGGATTAATCAATCGCGCGATGGCAAATTCGCATCATCCACATGAAGGCATGTGAATCGAGACCCGAACGGCCGCTGTCGCCAGCGCCGATCATTGGGTTTCGCCGGTTCGCGTCTGAAAGGAGACCGACATGACCACGTTCGATTTCGCCACCGAGACCTCGCGCATTACCTCGCGTCCGGCCGTTGCGATGCGCGTGGCCAACACCATCTCCAATTTCTACCGCGCGTGGAAAAACCGTCGTGCCTTCTATCGCCTTGGTGAGATGTCGGACGCTGAGCTTGCCGATATCGGCCTGACGCGGAGCGACCTCCATGTCGCCATCGATGTGCCGTTTGGCAGCGATCCGACGGTGAGGCTCCGCTCCATCGCGGTCGAGCGTGCGGAGACCATCGAGGATCTCGCCCGCAAGGTCGCCTGACAGCTTTGATTGCCGAGTGTTTCGGTTGCCGTGAACCTTTTTGAGGCTCGATGCGACCAACAACCATCGCAGGCTCCCCACTCCCTGCCGGTATCCCCACCGGCTAGCCTGCGCGCTGCCCGGTCCTCCCAGGACCGGGCTTTTCTTTTTGGTGGGCCGGTCTTACCGCCGGTCCATGCCGCGCTTGAACTGGTCGAAGATCGACTCCACCCCCTTCTGATACTCGTCGCGCTGCTGGGCGCCTGTCTCGAACATCTTGCCGAACAGATCGTCGAACGGGTTCCTTGGGCGGCCGCTCGGATTTGTCTGCGGCTCTGGCGCTTGGCGCTGCTGCGGCGCTTGTGGCTGCTGCGGCGCCGGCTGCGCACCAGGAATGCCGAAGCCGCCACCCGGCTTCAGCATATCCTCGAAAATCTTCCCAAGCGGATTGTCGCCGTAAGGGCTTTGCGTCTGTTGAGGCTGCGGCTGCTGCTGCGCGCCACCACCAAACATGTCCTGCAGCACCTTGCCGAGCGGATTGTCACCGTAGGGACTCTGTGTCTGCTGCGGCTGGCTTGGCGGCTGCCGTGCGCCGCCGCCGAACATGTCCTGCAGCACCTTGCCGAGTGGGTTGTCCATCGGGTTCTGGGGTGGCGGCGCCTGGCGCTGTTGCGGCGCCTGCGTGCCTCCACCCTGCCGCATCATCTGCTCGATGATCTCGCCCAGCGGATTGTTGGCCCCACCGAATCCGCCGGCTGCCTGCATCTGGTTGGTGGTCTGCTTGAACAGCCCACCCATCAGCATCGTGGCGATTGCCGGGAGCATTTGCTGCAAGACCTGCTGGCTGACGCCGCTGGCCTGCGCGGCCTGGCTGGCAACGGCGCGCGACAGATCCTTGGAGCCGAACAGATGCCCCAGAATGCCGTTGCCCTCGTCGACACCCTGCGGCGAGAAGGCCCGCGCCGCATCCTCGAAATACTGGGCATGCTGGCCGCTGGCCATTGCCGTCATGAACGCGCCGAGGCCGTAGGGATCGGCCGTATTGCGCTGCAGCCCTTGCGAAAAGGCTGGCAGCAGCGCGGCGACCGCCGATTGTGCCTGCTGCTGCGAAAGCCCGAACTGCCGGGCAAGCGCGTCCATGCCATTGCCGTTCTGGGCCTGCCCCAGCATGTCGAACAAGGAAGGCATAGGTTTCTCCTCCGGAAATCCTCGTCGCAGAAGCCTAAAGCAATTCCAGGAAAAGTGCGAAACGGTTTTCCGTTCGCAATTGCATCAACGCAAAAAGCCGGAGCGGTCCCGCATTTCAGCGAAAAGATGACCCGCTCCGGTTCCTTTGCACCGCCGATTGAAGCGGCTTTGGCGATCAATGGCCGCGCTAACCGGCGGGGTTAGTACGCATACTCCATGAACACCGGCTCGATCGAGCCGCCCCATCGCGTATGGTACGCCGACAGCATCTCCTCGGCGCTGGTGGTGCCACGCGCGACGACTTCGTCAAGCGTGTTGAGGAAAGAGGTTTCGTCATAACCGTCGCGGTTCTTCCTGCCACGGTTCTTCAGCCCGGTGCGCGAGATGGCAAGCACGTCGCGGGCGATGTCGCGCAGCGTGGTGTTGCGGAAGGGCGCGGAAATGCCCTGTTCGGGCACCGCGTTTCGCATCGCCAGCACTTCTTCATAGGTCCAGCTCGATGTCAGCGCCTCGGCGGCGTCGAGCGCGGCCTCGTCATAGAGCAGCCCCACCCAGAAAGCCGGCAGCGCGCAGATGTGCCGCCACGGCCCGCCATCGGCGCCGCGCATTTCCAGGAAACGTTTCAGCCGCACATCCGGGAACAACGTTGACAGATGGTTTGCCCAGTCGCCCATCGTCGGTAGCCCGTCCGGCACCTCGTTGCGCGCCGCCCCCGCCATGAACTGGCGGAAGGTGATGTGCGTCATGTCGTGGTAGTGGCCGTCGCGGATGACGAAATACATCGGCACGTCGAGCGCCCATTCGACGTAGTCGGCAAAACCGAAGTCTGGCGAGAAACAGAAGTCGAGCAGGCCCGAGCGCTGGTTGTCGGTGTCGCGCCAGATGTCGCCGCGCCAGCTCTGAAATCCGTTCGGACGGCTCTCGGTGAAAGGCGAATTGGCGAACAGCGCCGTCGAAAGCGGCTGCAGTTTCAGCGACACCTGCATCTTGCGGCGCATGTCGGCTTCGCTCTCGAAGTCGAGATTCACCTGGATCGTGCAGGTACGGTACATCATGTCGAGGCCCTTGGTGCCGACCTTGGGCATGTAGCGCGTCATGATCTCGTAGCGCGACTTCGGCATTCTCGGCGTCTCGGCCAGCGACCATTTTGGGCTGCCGCCGAGGCCAAGAAACCGGATGCCCATGGGCTCGGCGATCTCGCGCACCTGCGCCAGATGCGCGTTGCCCTCGCGGCAGGTCTGGTGGATCGTTTCCACCGGTGCGCCGGAGAGCTCGAACTGGCCCCCGGGCTCGAGCGAGATCGCGCCCTGGCCGGTCGGCTCGACCAGACCGATGATGCGGCCGGCGTCCATGATCGGATCCCAGCCGAGCTTTTGCTGCATGCCTTCGAGAATGGCGCGGATGCCACGGTCGCCGCCATAGGGCACCGGCGCATTGCCGTCGACATAGAACGGGAACTTTTCGTGTTCGGTGCCGATGCGCCATTTGTCGCGCGGCTTGTTGCCTTCAGCCAGGTGCTCGACGAGTTCGTCGATGCCCTCGATCGGCCTGAAATCGGTTGTGTCGCGCGCCATGAGAAGCCCTCTTAGCGCATGATTCCGACAATCGACCTCGATCTTCGGAAGGTGATCATGCGCCAACCCAATGCTACAGCGTCCTTTGCGTGTCCGGAAGGACACGCGGCACTGCAGGCGGCCGGACGACCGCCGGCGCTAGATGGACGAAATGCCGGCAGCCGATCAAGCGAAAAATCCTGAGCCACGCGTCAACAGGAATTGATTCACGCGATGGGTCTCCCCTTCTCCCAGAACAAGGGGAGAGGCGAAGCTTGTCTCACCAGTCGCCGATCGTCGCTTGCATCACCGCCAGCGCCGCCACCGCCGCCGTATCGGCGCGCAGGATCCTCGGTCCCAACGGAATGGCCGTGACGAAGGGCAGGGCGCGCAGCATCTTGCGTTCTTCGTCGGAGAAGCCGCCCTCCGGCCCGACCAGAAGTCCAAGCCTTCGTTCCCGGACAGCTTGAAGGGCGGTCAGCGGATTGTTGGTCGACGCATCCTCGTCGCAGAAGATCAGCCGGCGTTCTTTGTCCCAACCTGCCAGCAGGCGTTCGAACTTTTCCGCTTCGCGCACCTCCGGCACCGCCAGAATGCCGCATTGCTCGGCGGCTTCGATGACATTGGCGCGCAAGCGGTCGATGGAAGGTTTCGCCACCTGGGTATGCTGGGTGATCACCGGCTGAAGCACGCCGGCGCCCATTTCCACCGCCTTCTGCATGAGATAGTCGAGCCGGCCCTGTTTCAGCGGCGCGAAGCAGTAGATGAGGTCGGGCAGAGGTGGTTGCGGCCTTTGTGGCTGCAGCACCTTGAGGCGTACCGCCTTTTTGGATTTCGCGGCGATTGCAGCCGACCACTCGCCGTCGCGACCATTGAACACAAGGATCTCCGCACCTTCGCCCAGCCGCAAGACATGCTGGAGATAATGGCTCTGCTGCTGTCCCGCATCGAATTCGGTGTCTGGTCCGAGGTCGTCGGGCACGAACAGCCGTTGCATCTTGTAATTGGCGCGCATCGTCGAGGAATGAGCGAGCCGGTCCTTCGCGTCAAGACGGCCATCGCTTCAAAGACGACACCGCGCTGTCGGAATAGCGATGCCGGTTTGCGGTACCATCGCGCACTCTGGATGCGGGACAACGCGGTCCGGAGGTGTTGGGTGGAGAGGATCACACGAGGCGGCTGCCTATGCGGTGGCGTCAGCTACGAATTGCATGGCGACCTGCGCCCGGTCGTTGCATGCCATTGTAATCAATGCAGGAAGGCCAGCGGCCATTACGTTGCCGCCACGCAGGTCGAACAGAGCCGCGCGACCATCAAGGGCGACACCCTGCGCTGGTTCAAGTCGTCGGAGCATGCCGAGCGCGGTTTCTGCTCGGTATGCGGCGGCAACCTGTTCTGGCGTCGGTTTGACAGCCCGTTCATTTCGGTCTGGGCCGGAACCATCGACGGCAGGACTGGCCTCAAAATGGAAAGTCAGCTGTATCCGGAATCCGCTGGCGACTATTACGACCTGCCGGCGGTGCGCGTGATCCCGCAATCGGAACTGGATTAACCGGGTCGGGCCGCCCATGCCGGGCGATATCCGGCGCGAAGCACGGCCACGCTTGTCGGCGGTGTGATCAGCAGCGGATCGGCCAGATCCTGATGGTCGAACTTGATCGCAGGCTGGTAGCCTCCGAAACTCCAGGGCAGTGCCGCACCATGGTGAAGCGCGTAAGGCTTGCGGCCCGAGGAGATCATCGTGCCATCCGGCAGGTCTCCAAGTGCCCGCGGATTGAGTCGTGTTGCCCGCCCGCCCGATGCCAGCCTCTCCTTGTGCAGCCGCTTGTCGACCTGTGGCGCGCGCGGCTCGGCGATGCCGAATGCGTCGCCGAAGCGTTGGACGAAATCCTTCGCTCTCTCGCGCCGGCAGAAGAAGCAGGGGCGATGTCCGGCGGCAAGCGCGGTCACCTCGTCCAGGAAGAAAAGCTCGGTCCATCCGGCTTTCCCGCCCGGCCGGTTTCGGCCCATCGGATCGCGACGCACATTGCGGAATTCGCACACGCAGATGATCCAGGCCTGAAGCGCCCAGCGTTTCCTCAGCAGTGTCTTCGTATCAGGATCATGGATAATGCCGCGATTGCCGGTGAAAATACCGCGCTCGGGTACGGCGTGGATAGCGCCAAAGGGGTCTACCCGGTTTTGCAGTGGCATAGCTTTCTCTCCGGATGCGCATCTTGGCTGTGATGCTGGCGGCATGATATCGCTCGCGGCATCTTTTTCATGTCAGCAGGGTTTTGCGATGCGGGTGCTGGTGGTCCAGAACTACGACAATACCGGCCTTGGCCAGGTCGGCGCCGCTCTTGCGGAAGCTGGCGCCGACCTTGATGTGCGCCTCCCCTACAAGGGTGATCCCCTGCCGGAAGATGCGGCCGCGCACGATGCCATGGTGGTCCTAGGCGGCGGCCAGAATGCGCTGGCCGATGACGACTACCCCTATTTTCCTGCGTTGCTAGAATTGACCCGCGACTTCGCCGACAAGGACCGCGCGGTGCTCGGTATCTGCCTCGGCAGCCAACTGGTTGCCCGCGCCTTCGGCGGCGAGAACAAGATCGGCGGCGCCAATGAATTCGGCTGGCGCGGTGTGTCGCTGACGCCCAATGCAAAGGCCGACCCCGTGCTCGGCGCGCTTCCTGAAAAATTCCCGATCTTCCAGTGGCATGACGACACGTTCGTGCTGCCTGAAAACGCGGTGAGGCTGGCCGGCAACGATGTCGCCGAGAACCAGGCGTTCCGGGTGGGCCGCGCCGTCTACGGCTTCCAGTTCCACTTCGAGGCCGACCGGCCGATGGTCAAGGACTGGAGCACGTCGTTCGCCCCCGTCATCGCCGCGCGCCATCCCGACTGGGCCGTCAATCTCGACGTGGAGATGGCCCGCAACGGTCCGGACGCGGATGCCGCCGGCCTTGCGATCGCCCGCGCCTGGGTTGCGACGATCTGAGCAACCCGTCGCACCCGGCGGCGTGACATAATTGGCACGCGGCGGTGAATCCGCCGGGGAAAACGTCATTCATACTTGGAGTGTGTCAGCCCGCTGCCCTAGAAGGCACGCGCTCTGCATCGGCTATGCAACCGTGATGAACCTTTTGTGTGACCGCCGCGACACACCGTCGATACAGAACACACATAGAAGCGCAAAATCGTCGAAACTTTGAGGCGTATTTTTCGTTTCAACGCATTGGTAACCGCCTCGTGCACAGATGCAGGAAGCTCAACAAGAGATGACCTCCGTGAAAGCAGCGCTTCTGTCCTTTGCCATGTTGTCCGCGATCGTGATCTGCGGCCTTGGCATCTATGCCGCCGACGCAGCCAACAACCACAACGCCGTCGACGGCTACGGCGTCACCGCCTCGCTTCGCTAGCAAGCGATCTCGAAAGCCGTGATCGGTTTTCGAAAAGATCAAGCGCTGACAGCGCTTTAACCCCGTTTACCGGTCATAGACAGGATACGTTTATCCGCGCCGTCCACGACGAGCGCGGTAAGGTTTCCTGACTGCCAGGCGAGGGTGTCGACATTGACGCGGTTGGCCATCACCTCGGCCTCCGGCACCGGTGTGTGGCCGTGCACCACGATCTTCTGATAAAGACCGGAATGCTCGTGGAAGACGTCGCGGATCCAGATCAGATCCTGCCGGTTCTGGTTTTCCAGCGCGATGCCCGGCCTGATGCCGGCGTGGCAGAAGAAGAAGTCGCCGAACGTCATTGAAAATGGCAGCGACCGCAGGAAGTCGACATGGCTCCGCGGCACGGCCTGGACCAGCGCAGCGTGGCCTCGCTTCAACGTTTCCGCCTTGCCGAACCAACTGGCATCCGTGGTCAACGACACGCCGTAGGATTGCGCCGTCTGCACACCGCCGTAGCGGACGAAGAGCCCTTCGGGATCGGGCGTTCCCAGGAAATCGAGAAAGCCGACGTCGTGATTGCCGGCAAGCATCAGATGGCGGGGGTCGCGCTGCCGCGCGTCGACAAGGAAATCGATGACGCCTTTGGAATCGGGGCCACGGTCGACATAGTCGCCGAGATGAATCACACGCCAATCGCGAGTTGGTTTCCACTCCAGCTCGCTATCGATTCGCCGGTGCATCGCTTCCAGCAGATCCAGCCGGCCGTGCACGTCACCGATGGCATAGAGGCGCACGCCGTCCGGTCCGCGCGCGTCGAGGAAGTGGATGCCGGGGGTCGTCAAGGCCTGCGTCGTCTCCGTGGTCGGACAGTCACCGGACTTTAGCGCCGGAGCTGGTCCTTGCCCATTTCGGTGACCAGGCGCTTTCCGCACAATGCCAGTGTTATGTCCATCTCTTTTCGGATGATTTCCAGAGCCTTTGTAACCCCTTCCTTGCCGAGCGCCCCCAGGCCATAGAGGAAGGGCCGCCCGATATAGGTGCCCTTGGCGCCCAGGCACAGCGCCTTCAACACATCCTGGCCGGAACGGATTCCGCCATCCATATGGACCTCGATCTGGTCGCCAACCGCATCGGCAATCTCTTCCAATGCCATGATGGAAGATGACGCGCCGTCGAGCTGGCGCCCGCCATGGTTGGATACGATGATGGCGTCGGCGCCGGTCCTGGCCGCCATCAACGCGTCTTCCTTGTCGAGAATGCCTTTGAGGATCAGTTTGCCGCCCCAGCGCTCCTTGATCCAGGCGACGTCCTTCCACGACAGGTGCGGGTCGAACTGCTCGGTTGTCCATGACGCCAATGATGCAACATCGCCGACGCCCTTGGCATGGCCGACAATGTTGCGAAAGGTGCGGCGCTGCGTGCCGGCCATGCCCATCCACCAGCGTGGGCGTAAGGCAATATCGGCGATGTTGGCCAGCGTCATCTTGGGCGGCGCCGATAGCCCGTTGCGCACATCCTTGTGGCGCTGGCCAAGAATCTGCAGGTCGAGGGTCAGCACCAGCGCCGAGCATTTCGCGGCCTTCGCCCGGTCGATGAGGTTAAGCACGAAATCCTTGTCGCGCAGCACATAGAGCTGGAACCAGAACGGCTTCGTCGTCGCCGAGGCGACATCCTCGATCGAACAGATGCTCATCGTCGACAGGGTGAAAGGCACGCCGAACGCTTCCGCCGCCTGTGCCGCCAGCATCTCGCCATCGGCGTGTTGCATACCAGTCAACCCGGTCGGAGCCAGTGCCACCGGCATCGCCACCTTCTCGCCGATCATCGTCGATTCCAGCGAGCGGTTGCTCATGTCGACCAGCACTCGCTGGCGGAACTTGATCTTCTGGAAGTCCTCCTCGTTCGCCCGGTACGTGCTCTCGGTCCATGCGCCGGAATCGGCATAGTCGAAGAACATCTTCGGCACGCGCCGCCGCGCGAGGTCCTTGAGGTCTGCGATGGTCAGGATCTGGCTCATGGGCTTCCCGTTTCGAGATTAGGAGCTTTTGCGTGCGGGTTCGATATCGGCGGCGTCGCCGCGCTGCTTGAGCCTGAGCCGCGACACGCGCTGCCAGTCGCCGCTGCGTTCGGCCTCGGCCATCGACCGTTCGACGTAGGTGATATGATCCATCGCGGCCTGGCGGGCGGCGGCGGGATCGCCTGCCTTCACCGCCGCATGGATCGCCCTGTGTTGCGCAAGCAGCGCCTCGCGCGCGCCTGGCACGCTGAACACCAGCAGGCGGTTCTGGAACACGCCCTCCGACAACAGCCGGTAACAGGAGCGCAGCGTGTGCAGGAGGATGATGTTGTGCGCGCATTCGCAGATGGCGTGATGGAATTCGACATCGATTTCGGCTTCATCGTCGAAATCGCCGGTCCGGTCCGCTTCATCCATGCGCGCCATGATGCGATCGAGCAGGGCCAGATCGTCCGCGGTGGCGCGTCGCGCGGCGTATTCCGCCGCCACGCCTTCTATCTCGCGCCGATACTCAAGATAATCGGTCACCGCCTTGCGGTGCATGGAGATCAGGTCGGTCACCGGCTTGGTGAAAAGCTGGCCTATGACATCGGCGACATGCGTCCCGCCGCCGGGTCGAGTCGTCAGCAGCCCGCGCCCCTCGAGCTCTTTCAGCGCGTCGCGCAGGATCGGCCGCGATACATCGAACTGGCGTGCAAGCTCGCGTTCGCCCGGCAACCGGTCGCCGGTGCGCAGCACGCCTTCAAGAATGAGACTCTCGATCTGCTGCACCACCTCGTCGGCGGTGCGCGAATGCTCGATCCTTGAAAAGATGTCGCTCAAAGGGGTGCCTGGGATTGAACCGGTGTCGAGCAGGATAAAGCCTGCGTCGCCAACTGGTCAAATTATTTATCCAATTGGTCGGGACACGTCGCGTTCATCGCGCCAAGCCATACCATCTTCGGCTGAACTTTGCCGTTTGCGTCATCGGGCTATTGGCTCTAGAGGACGCAATTGCAAGAGGCTTCAAAGAAGCTCGGGGGACCAGCCGTGTCAGACGACCTGTCCAATCTCGAATTCCAGCCACGCGCCAAGGGCAGCGTGATGGGTTTTCCGGCGCATGAAGGCCGCCCGGGCGCGCTTGGCGAAGTCCATGCCCGGCCGCATCCGCTCATCGAGAAGCCGCGCGTTCTCATTCAGCTTGCCTTCATGACCGAAGGCGGCTCCGGCGTTGACCATGCCGTGCTTTCCGAACTGTCGCGTCGCCTCGGCATTGCCGCGCCGGATCGCCATGCTCGCCACCATGCGATGAAATGGGGCAAGGGCTCCCTGCGCTGGGAGCGGCACACGGAATTCTCGACCTATCTGTGGGAAGGGCCGCTCTCCGACGGGAGCAGGGCGCAGGAAGACTCGCCGTTCGGCAACGGCTTTTGCCCGCCGGGTACCGTCATTTCCGGCATCAGGCTCGAAATTCGCAAATGGACGCAAGCAAGCGAGGAACTGATTTCCGGCTTCGATCCGACCAGCCTCTGCTACTCGCTGGTCGAGCGCGGCAACGCCGCCATCGTCACCGATTTCCGCCAGGATGGCGACGGCTTGACCCGCATACTGGTGCTCGACCGTGGCCTGACGCCAGCGCGAACGGGCGCGCTGTCGCAACGGCTGATCGACATCGAAACCTACCGGACGCTCGCCATGCTTGGCTTGCCGCTGGCGCTGACCTTGTCTGGCCGCGCGCGGCGCATCGAAGACAGGCTGGCGCAGACGACGCTGGAAATGAAGGCGGCGGAGACTCGTGACAGCCAGACATTGCTGGCCGACCTGACCGAACTTGCCGCGGAACTCGAAGCCGACGCCGCTTCCAGCCTGTACCGTTTCGGCGCCAGCCGCGCCTATGACGGCATCGTTGTCGAGCGTCTCGAAGCGCTGGAGGAAGAGGCCGTGCCCGGCTACGACACATGGGGCGGATTTCTGCAACGCCGCGTGGCGCCGGCCATGCGCACCTGCCGGTCGGTCGAGGAGCGTCAGGCCAATCTGTCGCGCAAGCTCACCCGTGCCACCACGCTGCTGCGCACCTGGGTCGACGTCGAGGTCGAGAAGCAGAACCGCGATCTGCTGGCGTCGATGAACAATCGCGCCCGCCTGCAATTGCGCCTGCAGCAGACCGTCGAAGGCCTCTCGGTCGCTGCCGTTTCTTACTATGTCGTCGGGCTTATCGGGTATGTCGCCAAGGGCGCCTCGATCTTCGGCCATGCCTTTGCTCCGGAAGTGGTAACGGCGGCCTCCGTGCCAGTGGCGATTCTGCTGGTCTGGTGGGGCGTACGCCGTGTCCGCCTGATGCATTCCGAGCCCGGCAAGCATCCGGGCGAATAGCCGTCTTGCAAAAGGGCTGGGCGCGAATCGGGCAGCGGCAGATTGCCGCTGCGGAACCTTGTCCCGGCCTCGAAGCCGGATTCCAGAGCAAAGCAGGATTTGCAACGAACGCGCTTCACTGGTAAAAGATTTTGACCAGTCAAGCGAATGAGGCTGTCGATGTCCGGCCTGGCCATGCCGAAACCTGACGACGCAACGATGCGCCGGCGCGACGAGATCGTCGCCGACATGCGCATCATCGTGCCGGGCGAGGGCGTCGTCGACGCGACCAATCAAATGCGCGCCTTCGAAAGCGACGGGCTCACCGCCTATCGTCAGTTGCCGTTGGTCGTGGTCCTGCCCGAGACCGTGGCGCAGGTCTCGCGTGTGCTCAAATACTGCAACGACCGCAACATCCGCGTCGTGCCGCGCGGTTCCGGCACGTCGCTCTCTGGCGGCGCACTGCCGCTTGAGGACGCTGTGCTGCTGGTCATGAGCCGCTTCAACCGCATTCTCGCGATCGATTTTCCAAACCGCGCCGTCGTCGCCCAGCCGGGCGTCACCAATCTCGGCATCACCACCGCCGTCGAGCAGGAGGGCTTTTATTACGCCCCCGATCCATCCTCCCAGATCGCCTGCTCGATCGGTGGCAACGTCGCTGAAAATTCCGGCGGCGTGCACTGCCTGAAATACGGTCTCACCGCCAACAATGTGCTGGGCGCCGAGATGGTGCTGATGAACGGAGAGGTGGTCCGGCTCGGCGGCAGCCATCTCGACACGGAAGGTTACGACCTGCTTGGCGTGATGACTGGTTCTGAAGGCCTGCTTGGTGTCGTCACCGAGGTGACCGTGCGCATCTTGAAGAAGCCCGAGACGGCACGCGCTCTGCTGATCGGGTTTCCCACCAGCGAACAGGGCGGCCAGTGCGTCGCCGACATTATCGGCGCCGGCATCATCCCCGGCGGCATGGAGATGATGGACCGCCCTGCCATCCACGCCGCCGAGGACTTCGTCCATGCAGGCTATCCCTTGGACGTGGAGGCCCTGCTCATCGTCGAACTCGACGGCCCGGGCGTGGAGGTCGACCATCTCATCACCGCGGTAGAGGCGATCGCCATCCGCAACGGCTCGACCACCTGCCGCATCTCACAGTCGGAACAGGAACGGCTGAGCTTCTGGGCCGGCCGCAAGGCGGCTTTCCCGGCGGTCGGCCGCATCTCGCCCGACTACTACTGCATGGATGGCACCATCCCGCGCAAGGAACTGCCGCGCGTCCTGCACGGCATGCGCGAACTCTCCGAAAAGTATGGTCTCGGCGTCGCCAATGTCTTCCATGCAGGCGACGGCAATCTGCATCCGCTCATTCTCTATGATGCCAACGTGCCCGGCGAACTCGACAAGGCGGAAAGCTTCGGCGCCGACATATTGCGCCTCTGCGTCAAGGTCGGCGGCGTGCTGACCGGCGAGCACGGCGTGGGCGTGGAGAAGCGCGACCTGATGCCGGAAATGTTCAACCAGGTCGACCTCGACCAGCAGATGCGCGTCAAATGCGCTTTCGATCCCAATCATCTGCTCAACCCAGGCAAGGTTTTCCCGCAACTTCGCCGCTGCGCCGAACTTGGGCGTATGCACGTACACCGGGGCCAGGTGGCATTCCCGGACATTCCGAGGTTTTGAGGAGATATGTCGGTGTATGAACACCCCCCTCTGTCCTGCCGGACTTCTCGCCCTCAAGGCGGGAGATCGGCAGCTTCCGCGCCTCGCTCTTTCGCCGCCATTGTAAATTGTCGAATCGATATGCGACCTCCGATCTCCCGCCTTGAGGGCGAGATGTCTGGTAGGACAGCGGGGAGCGCGAAGGATCGCGGATTGCGCGTGTTCGAAAACAGCCCATCCTTACAATGACCACTTTCACCCCAACAACATCAGACGAAGTCCAGTCCGCCGTCGCTTGGGCGGTGGCGGAGGAGTCGCCGCTTGAAATCCTCGGTCATGGCTCCAAGCGCGGCATCGGCCGCCCGCTGCAGACCGAACATACGCTCGACCTGTCGAAACTGTCCGGTGTCACACTTTATGAGCCGGCCGAACTGGTGCTGTCGGCAAAGGCCGGCACGCCGATTGCCGACATCGAGAAGCTGTTGGCTGAAAACGGCCAGCAATTCGCTTTCGAGCCCATGGATTACGGACCGCTGCTCGGCGGCGAGTCGGGAAAAGGCACGATCGGCGGTGTGCTCGGTGCGAACCTGTCGGGTCCACGACGCCTCAAGGCGGGTGCGGCACGCGATCATATTCTGGGCATCAATGTCGTCTCCGGTCGCGGCGAAGCCTTCAAGTCAGGCGGCCGCGTCGTGAAGAACGTCACCGGCTACGACATGTCCAAACTGATGGCCAACAGCTGGGGCACGCTGGCCGCGTTCACCGACCTCACCTTCAAGGTGCTTCCAGCGGCGGAGACCGAAGTGACCCTCTCAATCAGAGGATTGCTTGACGATGCCGCCGCCTCTGCGATGGCATTGGCGCTTGGCTCCAGCGCGGAGGTCTCGAGTGCGGCCCACCTGCCGGAGCGGATCGCGGCGCGTGTCGCCGGCGGTACGCTCGGCAGCGAAGCCGCCACACTGTTGCGTGTCGAGGGTTTCGGCCCTTCCGTCGCCTATCGCATCGCCGCCCTCAAGGCACTGCTCGGCAATGCCGGGCCGCTGGAAGAGATTTCAGGCGAAACGTCAACGGTCATCTGGCGCGACGTGCGCGATTGCAGGCCGTTCGCCGACGGCAGCGAGAAGCCGGTCTGGCGCGTGTCGATGACGCCTTCGCAGGGACACCAGATGGTGTTGACGCTACGCATGCAGGCCGCCGTCAGCGCCTTCTATGACTGGCAGGGCGGACTGGTGTGGTTGCGCATGGAGGAGGGCGATCCGGAAGCCGCTCTGCTGCGGAGCCTCCTGAGAAAACATGGTGGCGGCCATGCGACGCTGGTGCGCGCTGCCCCTGCTCATCGCGCCGCCCTGCCTGTCTTCGAGCCGCAGGCGCCGGCGCTGGCGGCGCTCAGCCAGCGCCTGAAGCAGGAATTCGACCCGAAGAACATCCTCAATCCCGGCCGCATGGCCTAGGACATCAGCGATGCAGACCAACTTTTCGCTTGCCCAGCTTGCCGATCCGCATATCGCGGAGTCCGAAAAGATCCTGCGCAAATGCGTGCATTGCGGCTTCTGCACCGCCACCTGCCCAACCTATGTCACGCTTGGCAACGAGCTGGATTCGCCGCGCGGGCGCATCTACCTGATCAAGGACATGTTGGAAAACGGCCGCCCCGCCGACAAGGAGATCGTCACCCATATCGACCGTTGCCTGTCCTGCCTCGCCTGCATGACCACCTGCCCGTCGGGCGTCAACTACATGCATCTGGTCGACCATGCCCGCGCCCATATCCAGGAGACCTACGAGCGGCCGCTGCTCGACCGGATGACGCGTGCCATGCTGGCTTTCGTATTGCCTTATCCCCAGCGTTTTCGCGCCGCCCTCAAGCTGGCCAAATTGGGAAAACCGTTCATAGGCCTGTTCGAAAAGATCCCGGGGCTGAAGCCGTTCAGCGCGATGCTCAAGCTTGCGCCGGCATCGATCCCCGCCGCGTCGCCAATGGCCTCGCCGGGCATCCACGCCGGGCAGGGGGCGAAAAGGGGTCGCGTTGCCATCCTCACCGGCTGTGCGCAATCGGTGCTTGATCCCGCCATCAACGACACGAGCATCTCGCTGCTGACGCGGCTTGGCGTCGAGGTTGTTGTGCCACAGGGCGAGGGCTGTTGCGGCGCGCTGGTTCATCACATGGGCCGCGAAGAGGCCGCGCTTGCGTCGGCCAGGCAGAATGTCGACGCCTGGACGCGTGCGATCGACAAAGGCGGGCTCGATGCAATCGTCATCACCGCATCCGGCTGCGGCACGACGATCAAGGACTATGGCTTCATGCTGCGGCTGGATCCGGCCTACGCCGATAAGGCCGCACGGGTGTCAGCGCTGGCCAAGGACATCACCGAGTATCTGGCGGGTATCGATCTGCCCGAACCCGTGCGCAAGCCGGGCACCGTCATCGCCTATCACTCCGCCTGCTCGATGCAGCACGGCCAGAAGATCACGCGCCAGCCGAAGGAGCTTCTGGCCAAGGCCGGCTTCGTCGTGCGTGAACCGCGCGAGGGCCATCTGTGCTGCGGTTCGGCCGGCACCTACAACATCCTGCAGCCGGAGATTTCAGCCAGGCTGCGTGATCGCAAGGTGAAGAACATCGAGGCGACCGGTGCGGCAATCGTCGCCACCGGCAACATCGGCTGCATCACGCAGATCGCTTCCGCCGCGAAGATGCCGGTGGTGCACACCATAAAGCTGCTCGACTGGGCCTATGGCGGGCCGAAGCCGGAAGGCGTCGCCGAGAAAGCGCTCGTCGCGGCGGAATAGTCGGTTCTCGCGACGATTACTCGGCCGCGAGCTTGTCCGCCGTACCGTAGGTCGCCTCATAGAGTGCGCGCTGCCGGCTGAGCGCCACCATCGTGTTGCGCAGCAGGATCGACACCGTGATCGGGCCGACGCCGCCCGGCACCGGCGTGATCCAGGACGCGACGTCCTTGACGCTCTCGGTGTCGACGTCGCCGACGATGCGGCTGGTGCCATCGGGACCGATCTCGGAATTGATGCCGATGTCGATGACGGCGGCGCCCGGCTTGACCATGTCGGCCTTGATCAGTCGCGGCTTGCCGACGGCGACGAACAGCGCGTCGGCGCGGCGCGCGTGGGCCGCCACAGATCGCGTCATGTGGTGGCAGACGGTCACTGTCGCGCCCTCGCTCATCAGCAGGAAGGCGATCGGCTTGCCGACGATCTCCGAATGGCCGACGACGACCACCTCCAGCCCCTTGAGATCGAGGCCGGTTTCCTTGAGCAGTTCGACCGATGCGGCCGCCGTGCAAGGCGCGAGGTCGAGCTGGTTGTAGACGATGTTGCCGATGGAGGCCGGATGCATGCCCTCGACATCCTTGAGCGGATGCACCGCCGACTGCAGCGTCCGGACCGGTATATGCGCGGGAACCGGCCGCTGGATGATGATACCGGTGACGCGCGGATCTGCATTCAGGCCATGGATCGCGGCCTCGAGTTCGGCCGCCGTGATGTCGGCGGGAAACCGCCGCTCCTCGAAACCGATGCCGGCGAGCCCGGCCTTGGCGCGCTGGTTGCGCACGTAGACGTCCACAGAGGCGGTGTCGCCGACTGTGATCGACACCAGCTTTGGCGGGAATCCTTCGGCTGTCGCAATCGCGGCGTCCTCGCGAACAGAAGCGATAATACGCTGGGCGACCGGCCCACCTTTCAGGTAGCGGCTGTCATCGGACAGGGACATGGCTGAACCTTTGTACGGAAATGTTGCCGCCCCCATAGCAAAAGAACGGCGGGAAGGGCAGCGTGAAAGCGCACCGCAATGCCCCTGGCGCGACCTTCTGGCGCAGCCTTGCCCAGATGCGGGTTAATTCCGTCGGAAACAGAAAAGGCAGCGCGGCTTGCCGTGCTGCCTTTTCTTGACCGGCCGCATCCCCATACGGCCCGTCCCCCGTTATTCCTTACAATGGTCCGTGGACGTGGTGCCTACCGGACCAAGTGATTCGCCTCAGCTATTGTATCACTTCGACGGTCGTTCCGACATTGACCCTCTCGTAGAGGTCCACAACGTCTTCGTTGCGCATGCGGATGCATCCCGACGACACCGCGCCGCCAATGGTCCAGGGCTGGTTGGTCCCGTGAATGCGGTAGAGCGTCGAGCCGAGATAGAGCGCGCGTGCGCCGAGAGGGTTCTCGATGCCGCCGGCCAGATAGGTCGGCAGATAGCGGCCCTTGGCGGCCTCGCGCGCGATCATCTCCGCCGGCGGGCGCCACTCCGGCCATTCCTTCTTCTGCGAAATCTTGTGCGTGCCGGCCCATTCGAAGCCCGGCTTGCCGGTGCCGACGCCATAACGCCGCGCCTTGCCGTCCTTCTCGACCAGATAGAGGAAATTCTGCGTCGTATCGATGACGATCGTGCCCGGCTTCTGCGAGCCGCTGTAGGCGACTTCCTGCGGCAGGTAGATCGGGTTGATCTGCGGACGCATCACCATGCGCCTGGCCGGCGCCTGCACCGCCGCCGTCTGCACGCGGTCGGGCTGCTGCGGCTGCGCGTAGCGCAGGCGCTGCTGTGGCTGCTGAACCACCTGCCGGTTCTGCCGGACAATGCCCGGTGCGCGGCCAAGCTGCAGCACCCAGGGTGCCGAGAGGTCGGGGCTCACCATCACCGGGGGCCTGTCGGCATAACGATCTTCGGCCTTGGAGGGGGCGGCGCCAGCGGCGAGAATGGTCGCGGCACTGAGCAGGGTAAGCAAGACTGTCTTCATCGGGACGCACCTTGATCGTCGAATATGCCAGGGCGGAACATGCCCTCGGTTTCGCGATCATTGGCGACGAGCAGCAACCGAAACATGAATCGGAATGCGTAAAATGCCGAGATGCCGGTAAACCTTTTGGTGTGGTTACCGCCGGGTGCAGGAATCTGGTAAAGCCAAGGTAAAGCAGCGCAAAAGCGCATTAACGAATGGAATTCTGGCCATGGAACAAGAGAATGCCGGCTTGCTTGCCGGCCCCGACGGGGCCGTGCGCTGCTTCTGGCACGGCAATCTGCCCGATTATCTGCACTACCACGACCATGAATGGGGCAGGCCGGTCGCCGATGACCGCAGGCTGTTCGAAAAGATCTGCCTCGAAGGTTTTCAGTCGGGCTTGTCCTGGCTGACCATCCTGCGCAAGCGGGAGAATTTCCGCGAAGCCTTCGCCAATTTCGAGTTCGATGAGGTCGCCGCCTTCACCGACAAGGATGTCGAGCGCCTCGTCGGCAATGCCGGCATCATCCGCCACCGAGGCAAGATCGTCTCCACCATCAACAACGCTAAGCGCGCCCGCGAAATGGCCGATGAATTCGGCTCGCTGGCCGCGTGGTTCTGGAAGTTCGAGCCCGGCAAGGACGAGCGGCCGCAGATCGTCGATCTCGCCCATCTGCGCGCCAATCCGACCACGGCGGTTTCGGTGCGTATTTCCAAGGAATTGAAGAAGCGTGGATGGAGCTTTGTCGGCCCGACCACGGTCTACGCCTTCATGCAGGCAATGGGACTGGTCAATGATCATCTCGAAGGCTGCGCCTGCCGCGACCAGGTCGAGAAAGATCGCAAGGCGTTCAAGCGACCGAAATTGCTGTGATCGCTACGGCCCCGGGAGCGGCCGGCACATATCAGGTCCCGGCGGCTCCCGACAGGTAAAGTCCGGCGACGATGGCGGCCACGATGGCGAGAGCAGGATAGATCACCAGCAGGCCGGTCACCAGCACATCGCGCATACTGGGGCTGGCGGCTTCATCAGCCGTGGGTTCGAATGGGCCGGCCGGCTGGCTCGCGATCTTGTAAGTGTGAGTGCCGGCGGGGCGCAGATGCGCGTTCACGCCGTAGGCGCCATCGATGGCGTCGAATTTCCGCGCCATGGCCATGGCCCGATCCCCTTGTTTCTGCGGGCTTTATCGGCTGCGATTGTGTCGGCAGAATGCCACGTTCATGGCGGAATTGGTTCATTCGCGCAGTGGTTTGTTGGAGCGAGGCAAAGCGCGCCGCCCGGCCTTGCCGCTCCATGCTGCATCGGTTAGGACACGCGCATAGCGAATATCGCTACATTATAGACCAAAGATCACCACGAAACCGAGCAAACACGCCATGGCCGACAAATCGGAAAAGACGAAAGCGCGACTGCCGCGCGGTTTTGCCGACCGCAGCGCCGAGGATATCCGCGCGGTCGAGAAGATGATGGCCACTATCCGTTCGGTCTATGAACTCTATGGCTTCGAACCGGCCGACCAGCCGCTGATCGAGTACACCGATGCGCTGGGAAAATTCCTGCCCGATCAGGACCGCCCGAACGAGGGCGTGTTCTCGTTCCAGGACGATGACGACCAGTGGCTGTCGCTGCGCTACGACCTGACCGCGCCGACGGCGCGTTTCGTGGCCGAGAATTACGAGCGCTTGCCAAAGCCCTACCGCAGCTATCGCTCCGGCTGGGTGTTCCGCAACGAGAAGCCCGGCCCCGGCCGCTTCCGCCAGTTCATGCAGTTCGACGCCGACACGATCGGCACGCCGGGCGTCGCCGCCGATGCCGAGATGGCCATGATGATGGCCGACGTCATGGAAGCGCTCGGCATCAAGCGCGGCGATTACGTCATCCGCGTCAACAACCGCAAGGTGCTCGACGGCGTGCTGGAGGCGATCGGCCTTGGCGGCGAGGAGAATGCCGGCCGCCGGCTGACGGTACTGCGCGCGATCGACAAGCTGGACAAGCTCGGGCCGGAAGGCGTGAGACTTCTGCTTGGGCCGGGGCGGTGGGATGGCGGCAAGGAAGGCGAGGGTGACTTCGCCAAGGGCGCCGGACTGAACGATCAGCAGGCCGAGGCCGTTCTTCTCGCGACAGCGAGGGAACAGGCCCGCCAGGATTCCGATGTCAGTGCGAACGCGATCTACCAGGAAGGCGTTGGCGAACTCTCGACGATCGAAGCCTTGGTCAGGGCGGCGGGGTACGGCGAAGACCGCATCGCCATGGACCGCTCCGTCGTGCGCGGCCTCGAATACTATACCGGCCCGGTCTTCGAGGCCGAGCTGTTGGCCGAAATCCCCAATGAGGATGGCCAGATCGTACGCTTCGGCTCGGTCGGTGGCGGCGGCCGCTATGATGGCCTGGTCTCGCGCTTCCGCGGCGAGCCGGTGCCGGCGACGGGTTTTTCCATCGGCGTTTCCCGGCTGATGACCGCGCTGAAGAACCTCGGCAAGCTCGACAGCGCCGATGTCATCGCGCCGGTCGTCGTGCTGGTGATGGACAAGGACACGGAAAGCCTCGGCCGCTACCAGAAGATGGTCAGCGAATTGCGCGCCGCCGGCATCCGCTCCGAAATGTATCTCGGCGGCGCCGGAATGAAGGCGCAGCTGAAGTATGCCGACCGTCGCGGCTGTCCGGTCGCGATCATCCAGGGCGGCGACGAACGCGCCAAGGGTGAATTGCAGATCAAGGACCTGATCGAAGGCGCGCGCATGTCGGCGGAGATCACCGACAACGCCGAATGGCGTGCCGCGCGGCCGGCGCAGGTGACTGTGGCGGAAAGCGAACTCGTCGCGGAAGTGAAGAAGATCCTGGCGGCGCAGGCTGAGGAACGGGCGCGTGGCAAGTAGAGGTCGCGTTCCTTCGCGCCTCCTTCTGTCCTGCCGGACATCTGATTTGGGACAAGAGGGGTGTGCATCAGTGAGGTCGGCAAATTGACGTCCCGCTACCCCGCCATATCGACCGACATCTTAAACCTCTTCGCTGCCCGCGACACGCATGCGGTCGAGGTTGCCATCCTGCAGCCGGCCGACCCGTTCCTCGACATGGCCGGCGAGGATTTGCGCCGCCGTATCTTCTTGACCGAAAGCGAGACCGGCCAGACCTTGTGCCTGCGGCCGGAATTCACCATTCCGGTCTGCCTAGACCATATCGCCAGCCAGGCGGGCACGCCGCGCCGCTATTCTTATCTGGGCGAGGTTTTCCGCCAGCGCCGCGAGGGCGGCAACGAATTCTTCCAGGCCGGCATCGAGGATCTGGGCGACCGCGATACAGCGCAGGCCGATGCGCGCTCGGTGGCCGACGCGCATGCCCTGCTTTCGCTGGCACTGCCAGGTCAGTCCCTGAAGATCACCCTTGGCGACCAGACGATCTTCGAGGCGGTTCTGGCGGCACTCGGCCTGCCGCGCGGCTGGCGCATGCGCCTTGCTCGCGCCTTCGGCTCGGCGCCGATGCTGGAAGCCGCCCTGGCTGATCTCGCCAACCCGCCGCGCAACGGTCAGCTTTCCGGCCCGGTCGCGACCCTGGTGCTTGATGGCGATCTGGATGGTCTTGCCCAGCACATCGCTGGCGGCATGGAAGAGGCCGGGCTTTCGGCTTCTGCCGGGCGCTCGCCCACCGACATCGCCCGGCGCTTGATCGAGAAGGCCGAGCTGCGCAGCGTCAGGCTGTCGAACGAGGCGTTCGCGGCACTGAAGGGTTTTCTGTCGATCGACGTGCAACTCGACGGCGCGTCTGGCGCATTGGAAACATTTGCGGCGGGTGCGGGCCTGTCGCTGGGCATGGCTCTGGAGAAATTCGCGGCCCGCGCGAAAGCCATCGAGGCGCTGGGCCTGCCGACGGGAAAAATCCAATACGACGCCGCTTTCGGCCGCCCGCTCGACTATTATACGGGACTTGTCTTCGAAATATCAGCTGAGAATGGCGATCGGCCGCTGGCCGGCGGCGGCCGCTACGACCGGCTGCTGACCTTGCTTGGCGCGAAAACGGCGATCCCCGGCGTCGGCTTTTCGGTCTGGCTCGACCGTATCGAGGCACTGCGGGAGACGGCGCAATGATCACGCTGGCGATCCCATCCAAGGGCCGGCTCAAGGAGCAGGCGCTGGAAGTGCTGGCCAAGGCCGGGCTTGCCGTCAGCATGCCCGGCGACGAACGCAAGTACCACGCCCGCGTCGAAGGCCTGGACAATGTCGAGGTGGCCTTCCTGTCGGCCTCCGAGATTGCCGGCGAAATAGGGCAGGGCGCTGTCGATCTCGGAATCACCGGCGAGGATCTGGTGCGCGAAAATCTCGCCGACTGGGAAGCCCGCGCCGAAATCGTCGCTCGGCTCGGCTTCGGCAGCGCCGATGTCGTCGTCGCCGTGCCCGATATCTGGCTCGACGTCGACACCATGGCGGATCTCGACGATGTCGCGGCGGATTTTCGTCAGCGCCATGGCCGGCGGCTGCGCATCGCCACCAAATACTGGCGGCTGACCCAGCAATTCTTCTCCCAGAAACATGGCATCCAGGTCTATCGCATCGTCGAAAGCCTTGGCGCCACCGAAGGCGCGCCGGCGGCGGGCCTTGCGGATATCATCGTCGACATCACCACCACCGGCTCGACCCTGCGCGCGAACCATCTGAAGGTTCTGGGTGACGGCGTCGTGCTGAAGTCGCAGGCTTGTCTCGTGGCATCCAGGAAAGGTCGCACCGAGGCGGATGATGCCATCCTGCGCGACATAGCCGCAAGGATGAGCGCCCTCCCTCCCTCTTGAGGGGAGGGTGGACAGCCGCCGAAGGCGGATGCACGGGAGGGGTCATGGGGGCAGTGCTCGACGTGAGACGACTCCACCCGCCTCGCTTCGCTCGGCACCGTCCCATCCAGGTCGAGGGGATCCGCAGTACCATCGGCGGGATTTCCACCATCCCGGCAGGCTGATAGACTCGGGGCCGTCTGGGAGGAGACAGTAATGCCGGTCAATCTCGACGAGCTGAAGAACGCCACCAATCTGCGCGGACGCGCTGCGCGCGCCGGCGGCGTCTTTATCGCACCCGTCGACGGCCGGGCCCATGTGTCGGGCGAGCGGTCAGTGCCTTTGCTGCCGCACACAATCCCGGCGCTGTTTTCGCAGACCGCCGCCAGATACGGCACCCTCGATGCCGCCGTCTTCGTCGCCCAGGACAAGCGCTTCACCTGGAGCGAGCTTTCGGACACGGTGGACGCACTGGCCGCAGGCTTCCTGGCGCTGGGCCTTGTGAAAGGCGACCGCGTCGGCATCTGGTCGCCCAATCGCTGGGAATGGCTGGTCACGCAATTCGCCACCGCCCGCATCGGCCTGATCCTGGTCAACATCAATCCGGCCTACAGGCTGACCGAGCTCGAATATGCCCTCAACAAGGTTGGCTGCAAGGCTCTGGTCACTGCTGCTCAGTTCAAGACCTCCGACTATCTCGGCATGATCGAGACGCTGGCGCCCGAGATCGCGACCGCCACCCCCGGCAAGCTCAAGTCGAACAGACTGCCGGGCCTGAAGATCGTCATCCGCATGGGCGAGGAGAATTCGCCCGGCATGTTCAATTTCGGCGATGTCCTGGCCATGGCCGGACGCGACGAGCACGACAGTCTCGACAGGATATCCGAGGGACTGAAGGCGAGCGACGCCATTAACATCCAGTTCACCTCCGGCACCACCGGCGCGCCCAAGGGCGCCACGCTGACCCACGGCAACATCGTCAACAACGGTCATTTCGTGACCTCCGCCATCAAGCTCACCGCCGACGATCGATTGTGCATCCCCGTGCCGCTCTATCATTGCTTCGGCATGTCGATGGGCACTATGGGCTGCGTCTCCAAGGGCGCGACCATGGTTTTCCCAGGCGAGGGGTTCGATGCCGGAGCCACGCTGACGGCGGTGGCCCGGGAGCGTTGCACCGGCCTATATGGCGTCCCCACCATGTTCGTCGCCATTCTCGACCATGCGGATTTCCAGTCCTTCGACCTCTCCAGCCTTCGCACCGGCATCATGGCAGGCTCGCCATGCCCGATCGAGGTGATGAAGAAGGTGGTGTCGTCGATGCACATGGAAGAGGTCACCATCGCCTACGGCATGACCGAAACCAGCCCGGTCTCGTTCCAGAGCGGCGTCGACGATCCGCTGGAAAAGCGTGTTTCGACCGTCGGGCGCATCCATCCTCATGTCGAGGTGAAGGCGGTCGATGCCGATGGCGCGACCGTTGCCGTCGGCGAGCCCGGTGAGCTCTGCACGCGTGGCTATTCGGTGATGAAGGGCTATTGGCAGGACGAGGCGAAGACTCGCGAGGCGATCGACGCCGATGGCTGGATGCACACCGGCGACCTCGCCACCATCGACGCCGAGGGCTATTGCAACATTGTCGGCCGGGTCAAGGACATGGTCATCCGCGGTGGCGAGAATGTCTATCCGCGCGAAGTGGAGGAGTTCCTCTATCGCCATCCCAAGGTGAAGGAAGTGCAGGTGTTCGGCATTCCCGATTCGAAATATGGCGAGGAGCTTTGCGCCTGGATCGTGCTCAAGCCAGGCCAGATCACCACCGAGCACGAGATCAAGGCCTTCTGCGCCGGCCAGATCGCCCACTACAAGATCCCCCGTTACATCCGCTTCCGTACCGAACTGCCGATGACGGTGACCGGCAAGCCGCAGAAATTCCTCATGCGCAACGCGATGGTCGAGGAACTGGGATTGGTGGCGCAGAAGACGGCGTGATTGTCCGGCCCTTCTGGTCTTGATCCGGTCAAGCCCGCCCGTTTAAGGATTGCTAACGGCTGCCCCGGCTATCCCCGGACTTTACCGCTGTGCCGGGCTCCTGGACGAGTGGTCCGAGCAGCACTTCTCCAAACAGCGGCTGGTAGCGGCGGCGCACGACCGGGTCCTCCTTGAAGGACAGCGCATACTGCCCGATCTGGTGGAAATAGGTGATGCGGGCCCGCACGATGCTCTCGTCTTCCGAATAGCCCATGGCGCGGAACGACCGGATCAGCAGCTCTATGCGCAGGTCGTCGATCTCCTTGACTTCCTGGGCCAGCTTTTTCGAGGTTCGCGACCAGTCGCGCACGGCCAGGTCGAGGAGCGGGCTGAATGGGGCCTCGTCCACCCAGACATGGACGATGTCGGTGAAGAACTGCAGGCCGTCTATCTCGCGGATCTCCCGCATGGCCCAGAACGGCGCGCAATTGCTGTCTCGCCATTCCTGCAGCAGGCCGCCACGCAGGTCCGCCAGGCTGGCGAAGTGAAAATAGAAGCTGCCGCGCGTGACCTTGAGTTGCCGCGCCAGGCGGTCGATCTTGACTTCACCGATGCCCCGCTTCTCCAGCACCTTGCGCGCGGCGGCGATCCAGGCCTCGCGGCTAAGCGTCTGCCGCGCCGGTTTTGATCGCGGCGCGGGAGTACGCGTTCCCCCCGGTTTCTTCGGCGCGCGTTGCTCGTTCATCGGATCAGAGACCTTCGTCGCCCTGCGCAATTCATCTGGCCGACTCGCCAATCGAGCCGGCTCCTATCTGCTACGCAATTCCCGGCGTCATCGTCCACCGGCGAGACGCATTTTCAGGGCAGCGCGCTGATCCGTTCCAGCATCAATTCGAAGAACGGTGCAGGATCGATCCGCCGCAGCACGTTGCAGTTCTTGCGGCGGCCGGTGACGTGCCACCAGTCGACGACCGTCATGCCGATGGTCTCCGGCGAGACGATATCGACCGTCACCGCGCACTGGCGTTGTTCGTAGATTTCGGGAGCCAGCAGGTAGCCGGTGACGCAGGCATCGTGGATGGGACGTGCCGGTGTTTCGAATTTATGCGTGCCGTATTGGCGGAAGAAGTCAGCGAGGTTGGCGGCTTCGATCGCGGCGCGGCTGCCGGTTTTACGAAGGCGATCCAGCCACTCGGGCGTCATCAGCGCGGTATAGGTGCAGTCGATGCTGGCCATCGTCACGGGAACGCCGCTGTCGAACACCTTGTGCGCCGCATGAGGGTCGACGAAGATGTTGAATTCGGCCGCGGGCGTGGCGTTGCCGCCCTGGAAGAAGCCGCCGCCCATCAGCACGACTTCGCGAATTCGGGGGATGATCCTCGGTTCCATGGTCATGGCCATGGCCAGATTTGTCATCGGACCAAGCGTGCAGACGGTAATCTCGCCTTCCGGGGCATCCATGATCGTGCGGACCATATAGTTCACAGCGTGCTCGCTTTGCAGCGGCGTCACGGGTTCGGGTAGGTCGGCGCCGTCGAGGCCTGTTTCACCATGGACGTACTCGGCGGTGATCAGTTTGCGCACCATGGGCGCCGGGCAGCCGGCATGGACGGGCACATCCGGCCGCCCGGCAAGCTCCACGACCTTCAGCGCGTTCTTCGTGGTCAGCGCAAGCGGCACGTTGCCGCCTACCGTGGTGATGCCGACCACCTCGAGTTCGGCCGGTGAACCCAGCGCGAAGAGGATCGCGAATGCGTCATCCTGACCCGGATCGGTGTCGATGATTATCTTGCGTGGTGCCATTGTGACGCGGTTATCCCCTGCTGGTGAAAAGCCTATTGCTGAGCCGATCTGGATGTGTAGAAATACAGTACTGTATCTTATGTTCAAGACAAGGTTGTTCGAGATGGACGCACGCGGCGACTTTTCAGAAATCCCGATCCTCGACGTATCCGCGCTTTACGGTAGTGATAAGGATGCGATCGCCAGCACGGCCGCGACGCTGCGCCGCTATCTCGAGACGGTCGGCTTTCTCTACGTCGTGGGACATCCGATCCCGCGTGCCGATGTCGAGGCGGTCCGCGAGGCCAGCAAGCGTTTCTTCGCGCTGCCGGAGGAACAGAAGCTTGCGCTGAAGATCGACAAGAATTTCCGTGGCTATCTGCCCTTTGCCGGTTCCACGATCGTGACGTCATCGGTGGCGACGGTGAGCAAGCCGAACCAGAGTGAATCGATCTTCTTCATGCACGAGGTCGAGGCCGACGATCCCCGGGCGTTGGCCGACCAGCCGTTGCAGGGACCCAACCAGTGGCCCGACGAGGCGTCGCTCACCGGCTTCAGGTCCACGGTCGAACGCTATGTCGATGAAATGAGCACGCTTGCCCGCAAGATGGTGGGCGCCATCGCGCTCTCGCTTGGGCTCCCCACCGACAGCCTCGACCGGTATTTCGAACAGCCGACAACCTTCCTGCGGTTGCTGCACTATCCCACGCAGCCCCAGGAAGAGGGGCTATTCGGCTCGGCACCGCACACCGATTACGGCTTCATCACCTTGCTCGCGCAGGACAATGTCGGAGGCCTCGAGGTCAAGAACAAGGCAGGCGACTGGGTTCCCGCGCCACCGATCCCGGATTCCTTCGTGATGAATGTCGGCGACATCCTGGCGCGCTGGTCGAACGACCAGTTCGTTTCGACCCCTCATCGCGTCATCAACCGGTCGGGACGCGAACGCTATTCACAGCCCTTCTTCTTCGATCCGTCGATGGATGAAACGATCGAGGCGCTGCCGGCCTGCGTGCCCGCCGGCACCCAGCCGAAATACGAGCCGGTGCTCTACGGCGATTACCTGATGGAGCGCATCGACAAGAACTATCACTACCGAAAGAAGAAGGCCGCGGAGACGGCCAGTTCGTAATGCAAGAACCGTTGTCATCAAAAAGGGGAACGAAAATGAGATCACATTTGCGCATGGCAGGTCTGGCGCTGGCCACACTTGCAGCGACCTGGAGCGGATCGGCGAACGCCGCCGAAATCACGAAGTCGGCCGACGTCAAGCAGACCGGCATGCTGACCATCGCCAACACGCTGGACTATGCGCCGTTCGAATATCTCGACGCCGACGGCAAGCAGACCGGCATCATCATAGAACTGGCTGGCGAAGTGGCAAAGCTGGTCGATGCCAAGCTGGACGTGGCGCGCACGCCGTTCCCGTCGATGGTACCGGGATTGGCGGCGGGCCGTTTCAAGATCGCCTGGGAAACGTTCTCCGCCACGCCGGAGCGGCTCAAGCAGGTTGACTTCGTCATGTTCCTGAAAGCGGGCCTCGCGGTCTCGACATCGCCGGACAAGAAGGCGAGCTTCGCTGGCGACAGCCCGCTTTGCGGCAAGCGCATCGGCGTTTCAGCGGGAAGCGCGTCGGACTTCCTTGTCGACAAGCTGAGCAAGGATTGCACCGACAAGGGCCAGGCGGCGATCCAGAAGTCCGTCTTCAACTCCTCCACGGATATCGTCCAGGGGGTGCTGTCCGACCGTCTCGACGCCCGCATGGACGATGCGACGGCATCGAGCTATTTCGAGGTCACCAGCAAGGGCCAGCTCGTCGTGCTGCCGACGCTCTACGAAGTCGCCCCGCTCGGTCTGGCGATCGCCAAGGACGACAAGGAGACCGCCGACATGATGGTTGGCGCGCTCTCCGAACTGTTCAGGAACGGCACCTACAAGGCGATCCTCGAAAAGTATGGCATGGGTGCCTACGCGATCAAGGAACCCTATTTCGTCGGCAGCATGGAGGCGCTCCGCGCCGACTAGGACGAAATGGTTCATTAGGGCGCACGCAGTGTGCTCCAATACACTTGAATCTGCGCATTGAGGCGTCCGATCCCGTATCGGGCGCCGTTTGCGGATGAAGACCAGGAGAAGCAGCGATGGGCGTGGCCCACCCAACCGAGATACGCATCGAGCCAGGCGTCGCCGAGGCGGTCTCGCGCCTGACCGTCGTGCCGCGGCGCCGTTACGGCATCTGGATCGGCACGGCCCTGGCCCTGATCGTGGCGTTTTTCATCATCCGGGCCTTCGCCAGCAACCCCGCTTTTGCCTGGCCGACGGTCGTGGGCTACCTGTTCCACCCGTCCGTCATGCGCGGCCTCGGCAACACATTGTTGCTGACCGTGGTGATCATGGTGCTGGCGATCGTGGTCGGCACGGTCATCGCCATCATGCGCGTGTCGCCTAGCCCTGTGCTGCGTGCATTCGCTGGCCTGTATGTCTGGTTCTTCCGCGGTGTGCCTGCCTTGATCCAGCTGATCTTCTGGTTCAACCTGTCGCTGCTCGTGCGCGAGGTGTCCCTGACCATCCCTTTCGTAGGCACGCTGTTTTCCGTACGCACGAATGACTTCATGACGCCGTTCTTTTCCGCTGTCGTGGCGCTCTCCCTGTGCGAGGCCGGCTACATGGCCGAGATCATCAGGGCGGGCATCAAGTCGGTGCCGTCGGGCCAGGCCGAGGCGGCGAGTGCGCTTGGCATGCCATATCGCATGATCCTGAAGCGCATCACGCTGCCGCAGGCCATGCGCTTCGTGTTGCCGCCCACCGGCAACGAGGCCATCAATCTCCTGAAGATGACGTCGCTGGTGACCTTCATCGCTGTCGACGACCTCTTCTATTCGGCCCAGAGCATCTATGCGCGCACCTTCGAGACAATCCCGCTGCTGATCGTGGTCGCCTTCTGGTATCTCGCCGTGGTCAGCATCATGTCGGCCGGACAGCATGTCCTGGAACGCCATTTCGGTCGCAGCGACACGCGTGGCGATCCCAGCGCAATTCAGTTCCTGCGCAATGTCCTTGGTCTGCGAGGTGTTGCCCAATGAGTGATGTGAAGGCTGAAAACCGCGCCCGCTTCGGCGTGCCGGAGAACTCCATGGTTTTCGCGCGCGGCGTGCGCAAATCCTATGGCCCGCTGGAGGTACTCAAGGGCGTCGATCTCGACGTGCCCTCCGGGTCGGTCGCCTGCATCATCGGCCCTTCGGGCTCCGGCAAGAGCACCTTCTTGCGCTGCATCAACCATCTCGAGAAACTCAGCGGCGGCATTCTGCTCGTCGACAGCGAGTTCGTCGGCTACGACCTCAGGGGCGACAAGCTCTACGAGGTCAAGGACGATCTTCTCTGCCAGCGGCGTGCCGAGACCGGCATGTTGTTCCAGTCGTTCAACCTGTTCTCCCACATGACCGTGATGGAGAATCTGATCGAGGCGCCGACGCAGGTGCGGCGAATCCCGCCGGAACAGGCGAAGGCCGAGGCGGAAATCCTGCTGCGGCGTGTCGGTCTCCTCGACAAGGTCGACCGCTACCCGAGGGAACTTTCCGGTGGGCAGCAGCAGCGTGTCGCTATCGCACGTGCGATGGCGATGAAGCCGAAGGTCCTGCTCTTCGATGAGCCGACATCGGCGCTCGACCCCGAACTCGTTGGCGAGGTCCTCCAGGTCATGCGCGACCTCGCCGAAAGCGGCATGACGATGGTGGTGGTGACCCACGAAATCGGCTTTGCGCGTGAGATCGGCGATCAGCTCGTCTTCATGGATGGCGGCGTGATCGTCGAACGCGGCTCTCCGCGTCAGATGATCGCCAATCCGGCGTCGCCGCGAACTCGCGAGTTCCTTTCGCGCGTCCTTTGACGGCGAGGAAGCAAGCCAGGGCCGCACGGCCAAACAAAAAAGGCGCGGGGTTGGCCCGCGCCTTTTTCGTGTTAGGGCTTCGAGGATTTAGTCCTTCTCGAAGATGCGGGCCTTGGCGACCACGCCGGCAATGGCGCCGCCGATCAGCGGGGCAACGATGAAAAGCCAGAGCTGACCGATCGCCGCACCGCCCGAAAACAGCGCCGGGCCGATGGAGCGGGCCGGGTTCAGCGACGTGCCGGTTACCGGGATGATCGCGAAATGCAACCCGGCCAGCGTCAGGCCGATGACCAAGCCGGCGAAGGCGGTGGCGTGTTTTTCCGCGGTCACGCCGAGGATCACCGTGACGAAGGTGAAGGTGCCGATGACCTCCCACAGGAAGGCGGAACTGACACCGTATTTGGTGATGTCCCAACCGTTGGCGCCAAAGCCGGTGGTGTGTCCCCCGGTCTGGCCGGAGACGATGATCCACAGCGCCAGCGACGCGATCACGCCGCCGATGATCTGCGCGATCCAGTAGGGGATGACATCCTTGGCCGGCAGCCGGCCGGCAAGAAAGACGCCAAGCGTCACCGCCGGATTGAGATGTGCGCCCGAGATGGGCCCGATCGCATAGGCCGCCGCGATGAGGCCGATGCCGAATGCGAGACCGATGCCTTCCTGGCCCAGCGGCAAGGCGCCGCCGAAGCCACCCGTTACCACCGACGCCGTACCGATGAACACCAACAAGAATGTACCTAGAACTTCCGCCAGATAAGTCTTCATTGCCCTCTCCTCGTGCCGATCCGCCGGTCCGCCTTTTCCGCGCCGCGAATCACAGCTGAAACAGTATTCGCAAGCAGAAAAGTTGGAAAGCAGCGCGGTTGCGCGGGCCAGCCTGCTTGTGCGCGTCTGTTGCGCGCTCTAGAGCATCCGTGAGGTAAATTTGCTGAAACGACGGAATGAAGAATGCGACTGGGCGGACGACTGGCTGCGGCTTTCGAAGTGCTGGAAGATATTAGCCGGCGTCACCGGCCGGTCGCCGATGCGCTGAAGGACTGGGGTCTGTCGCATCGCTTTGCCGGCGGAGGCGACCGTGCCGCGATCGGCAACATCGTCTATGACGCGCTGCGCCACAAGCGCTCCGCTGCCTGGCTGCTTGGCGACGATACGCCCCGCGCCATCGGCTTTGGCGCTCTGCTGCTCGAATGGAACCAGACCGCGCAATCGCTGAACGATGTGCTCGAAGGCGACAAGTTCGCGCCGCCGCTTTTGACCGCCGCCGAACTTCAGGCAATCGCCGAGCGTCGTCTCGCCGATGCGCCGCCCGCGGTGCGGGCGGACGTGCCGGACTGGTGTGAGCCGCTATTCGAACAGGCTTTTGGTGCCGCGTGGGTCGAGGAGGGCGCTGCCCTTGCCACTCGCCCGCCGCTCGACATCCGGGTCAACACGTTGCAGGCCGATCGGCCGAAAGTACTGGCGGAACTGGCGGAGACTGGCGCCCAGGCCGCGCATCTCGCTCCCTATGGCATTCGCATCCCGCCGATCGATGGCGATGGCAGGCACCCCAATGTGCAGGCGGAGCCGGCTTTCCAGAAAGGCTGGTTCGAGGTTCAGGACGAAGGCTCGCAGATCGTGTCGGCCCTTGCCGGCGCGGAGGCCGGGATGCAGGTGCTCGACTTCTGCGCCGGTGCCGGCGGCAAGACGCTGGCGCTGTCGGCGGCGATGGGAAATACAGGCCAGGTCTTTGCCCATGATGCCGAAAAGGCGCGGCTGGCGCCGATCTTCGACCGCATGCGCCGCTCCGAAAACCGCAATGTGCAGATCGTCACCAAGCCGGCGGAACTCGCTCCGCTGGCCAACCGCATGGACATCGTGCTGGTCGACGCGCCCTGCACGGGCAGCGGCACCTGGCGGCGCCGTCCCGACGCCAAATGGCGGCTGACGCAAAGACAGCTCGACACACGCAAGGGCGAGCAATCGGCAATCCTCGATGCGGCCAGGGCCTTCGTCAAACCGGGCGGCCTGCTGGTCTATATCACCTGCTCGGTGTTCGACGAGGAGAATGGCGAACAGATCTCGGCGTTCCGGGACCGCAACAGCGGCTTTGTGCCGGTCGATCATCGCGCCTTGTGGGACGGTCATTTTCCTGGCCACGGGACGGCCGCGCGCATTGGCGCCGCTGGCGATATTTCCCTGTCGCCGTCGCTGAGCGGCACGGACGGGTTCTACTTCTGCGCGCTGCGCCGGGCAGGCTGACGCTGCCGTTGACAGGGTGGCGATGCGCCCCAGTTTTTGGCAACACCGCATCGTGCCGCTCAAAAGGGTGCATTCCTTGCAAAGATACCTTTCGTTTGTCCTGTTTCTCATTCTCGCGCTGGGCGGCGGCATGCTGATCGGTTACGCGACCTTGCCGGGCCAATGGTATGCATCGCTGGTCAAGCCGCCCTTCAACCCGCCAAACTGGATCTTCGGCCCGGTCTGGTCATTCCTCTACGTGCTGATCGCCATTGCCGGCTGGCGGACATGGATGCGCGAGCCGAAAGGCACGGCGATGAAAATCTGGGGTACGCAACTGGTTCTAAACTTCCTGTGGGCGCCGACATTCTTTGGCGCCAGGCTGATAGGCCCGGCGCTGGTGATCATTGTGCTTATGCTTGCAAGCATAATTCTGTTCGTAGCCAAGGCTGGGAACCGCGACCGGGTATCGGGCTGGCTGTTCGTGCCCTACGCGGTCTGGGTTGCGTTCGCCACCTTGCTCAACGCATCGCTCCTCTGGTTGAACTAGGATATCTCGGGGATTGCTTTGTTGCAGTGCAGCAATTGAGATTGCCTGCCGACGATCCCTCTGCAATAAGATTTGCCAGACAAACGAAGGCGATGGCCATGGCAGCAAAGATCGTTCCCGCCCCGGACTACGAGGACCGCGTCAGGACCTCCTTCGCGCGCCAGCAGGCGATGGCGACGATCGGCGCCGAACTCACGCTGGTAACGCCCGGCATTATCGAGATCGAGATGCCCTATTCGGCCGCACTCACCCAGCAGCATGGTTTCCTGCATGCGGGCGTCATTTCGACGGCGCTGGACTCGGCCTGTGGCTACGCCGCCTTCTCGCTGATGCCGGAAAACTCCGGCGTGCTGACCATCGAGTTCAAGGTCAACCTGCTGGCGCCGGGCAGGGGCGAACGCTTCCTGTTCCGCGGCTCGGTGACCAAGCCCGGCCGCACCATCATCGTTGCCGACGGCCAGGCCTATGCCTTCGCCGCCGACGGCGAGGCCAAGCTGATCGCCACCATGACAGGAACGATGATGACGGTGGTTGGCCGTGATGGGATAGAGGGCTGATCCGATGGGCCGCGTGGTGCGACTTGGCGGCAAGGATGTCCTCTTCGTCATGGCTGCCGAGGCCGAGTACGGCCCGCATCTGAAGCGATTGTTCGCACCTTTCATGACCGGCGTCGGGCCTGTCGAGGCCGGTGTCAGGCTGGGCGCGCAATTGTCCCTGATGAAGTCGCGAAAGGCATTGCCCGATCTGGTCGTCTCACTGGGGTCCGCAGGCAGCCGAACCTTGGAGCAGACGGAAATCTACCAAGCTGTTTCGGTGAGTTACCGTGACATGGATGCCTCGCCGCTGGGCTTCGAGAAGGGCGCGACACCGTTCCTCGACCTGCCGGCGACCGTGCGGCTGCCATTTCGCATTCCCGGCATCAGGCAAGCCAGCCTGTCGACCGGTGGCGCGATCATTACAGGTGCTGCCTATGAGGCAATTGGCGCCGACATGGTCGATATGGAAACCTTCGCTTGCCTGCGCGCCTGCCAGTTGTTCGATATTCCGCTGATCGGCCTGCGCGGCATTTCCGACGGCGCGGCTGATCTCAGGCATGTAGGGGACTGGACCGAGTATCTGCACGTCATCGACGAGAAGCTGGCGGACGCGGTCACGCGCCTCGAACAGGCGATCGCGTCGGGTACGGTTGGGATCGAGCCGGCACAGGAAGACGTGACGCCGCTTTAAACACAGGCCTCGCAACCCATTGCATCGACTCGGATCTTTCTCTAAACGCTCGCCATGAAAACAGCCAATCATCCCGACACCGTCCTGATTGTCGATTTCGGCAGCCAGTTTACCCAGCTCATTGCCCGCCGCGTGCGCGAGGCCGGAGTCTTCTCCGAGATCGTGCCGTTCCAGTCGGCCGAGGCAGCCTTCAAGCGCATCAATCCCAAAGCGGTGATCCTGTCTGGTGGTCCCGCCTCGACCTCCGATATCGGCAGCCCGCGCGCGCCGCAGATCGTCTTCGATGCCGGCGTGCCGGTACTCGGTATCTGCTACGGCCAGATGGCCATGTGCGTGCAGATGGGCGGTGTCGCGGAAAGCTCCAATCATCGTGAATTCGGCCGGGCCTTCGTCGAGATCGAAAAGGACAGCCCGCTGTTCGAGGGACTGTGGGCGACTGGCCAGAGGCACCAGGTCTGGATGAGCCATGGCGACCGCGTCATCGCGCTGCCGCCGGGCTTCGAGGTTTTGGGAAAGTCGGAAAGCTCGCCCTTCGCCATCTTCGGCAATATCGAGCGCAAGATGTATGGCATCATGTTCCACCCCGAGGTGGTGCACACGCCGGACGGTGCAAGGCTGCTTCGCAATTTCGTCCACAACATCGCTGGCATCGAGGGCGACTGGACGATGCGCGCCTACCGCGAGCATGCCGTCGAGGCGATCCGCAAGCAGGTCGGCAAGGGCAAGGTCATCTGCGCGTTGTCGGGCGGCGTGGACTCGTCCGTGGCGGCGCTGCTGATCCATGAAGCCGTCGGCGACCAGCTCACCTGCATCCTCGTCGACCACGGCCTGATGCGCAAGGATGAGGCCGCCGGCGTGGTGGCCATGTTCCGCGAGCATTACAATCTCCCGCTCATCCTGGTGAACGCTTCAGACCGGTTCATCGGTGCGCTGGAAGGCGAGGTCGACCCGGAGAAGAAGCGCAAGACCATCGGCCGGCTGTTCATCGAGGTGTTCGAGGAAGAGGCCAAGAAGCTCGGCGGCGCCGAGTTCCTGGCGCAGGGTACGCTCTATCCCGACGTCATCGAAAGCGTTTCCTTCACCGGCGGTCCTTCGGTGACGATCAAGTCGCACCACAATGTCGGCGGTCTGCCCGAGCGCATGAACATGCAGCTGGTCGAACCGCTGCGCGAACTGTTCAAGGACGAGGTGAGGGCGCTCGGCAAGGAGCTTGGCCTGCCCGAAAGCTTCATCGGCCGGCATCCATTCCCGGGGCCTGGTCTTGCCATCCGCTGCCCGGGCGGCATCACCCGCGAAAAGCTGGAGATCCTGCGCGAGGCCGACGCCATCTATCTCGACGAGATCCGCAAGGCCGGGCTCTATGACGCCATCTGGCAGGCCTTCGCCGTGCTGTTGCCGGTGCAGACCGTCGGCGTGATGGGCGACGGCCGCACCTACGAGTTCGTCTGCGCGCTCCGCGCCGTCACCTCGGTCGACGGCATGACGGCGGATTTCTACCACTACGACATGGCCTTCCTGGGCGCCGCCGCCACCCGCATCATCAACGAAGTCCGCGGCATCAACCGCGTCGTCTACGATGTGACGTCGAAGCCGCCTGGAACAATCGAGTGGGAATGATTCAGGCCCATCCGAGCGTATCCGGAAATACGCCATGGTGCGCCGCAAGATATTGAAAACAAAAATGAATCTCTTCGGAGTCTATCGGCAACAATCGGCACGCAGCTTTTGGCTTTGACGTCTGCGTGACGGACCTCCGGATATTTCTCGAAAGAATTTTTCAAAGTACCGTCATGATAAGGAAGGCTCGTGACGGTACTATTTTGCAGTAAGGCATTGAAAGTAAAAGAAATATTTAGCCGCGAGCTCTCGAAATTGCCCTGACGGTACTTTTCAGTAGGCAGCAGAGATGTTGACGGACACCGCCCTTAAGTCGCTGAAATCAAAAGAAAAAATCTAAAGATTGCCGACCGCGACGGAATGTATGTGCGCGTTGTGCCCGGTGGCGCGATCTCATTTCGGCTGGACTACAGGCTGAATGGACGCGGTGAGACGGTCTATCTAGGCAGATGCGGCAGAGATGGAATCTCGCTCGCATTGGCTCGAGAGAAATGTCTCGACGCGAAGTGTGTTGTTGGCGAGGGACGGACGCCGGCAATCGAGAAACAACGCGACAAGCGCCGCCTGGAAGAGGCGAAGAGTTTTGGCGAGTTTCGAGGAAAAGTGGCTCGCAGCCGCGCCCATGGCCGATAGCACGCGTGCGATGCACCGTTCCATCTTCGAACGTGAATTGCTCCCGTTTGGAGAAGCCGCCTTCTTACCGAAATCGCGCCTGACGATCTCAGAGCACTTTTCGGCAAGATCGTTCCCCCTGCCACGGCGATCCACGGTCGCGACATCCTCAAGCAGATTTACAGCTTCGTGTAGCGACTTTGTTCGTGTAGCGACTTTGATCGAAGCTCTTATCTCGGCGTTCGTCTCGGAAGACCGCTACATTACAAAATCCACTATTGTGGAAGCGTTCTTTTGCTATCGTCGGCACGCAGCACACCCCCCGAAGAGATCGCCCTATCCATCCTTGCGGAGGTCACGATGGAGCGTCGTCGCGGGAAACGCGGCCAAGGCTCGCGGTAGGAAGAAGTGCTCCCTACGCTTATCGAGCAACCAGTTCTGCCTTCGCTTGAGGTGTCCCAGGCAATGCTTGCTGTGAACACCTCGAGCAAGTCTCCGCCGCGGCATGTGATCCGGTCTCGCGATGTCTGCGTATTATCTGCGTATTAGCCAGACGCGGTCGCGGGAGCGTTGAGCCATGGTGGGGAGTGCGGCGGGTTTTGTCACCTCGATCTCAGGAACGTGGCGACAGGTCTCCATTGTGAAAACCTTTGCCACTATTCGGTTGCCGCCTCAGCAAGGCGGCGTCGTTGCCCCAACGTCACATCCTGAAACCGTCCGGAAATTGCTGGCCGCGGTTTTGTGGAAGGAGCTTGGGTTGACCATGGAAAACTGGAAGATCAAGGGCGTCGTTGAATGGCAAACTAGCGCAAACGCTGGCCGATCGAACCAAAGGCGTGCGTTTTCCCCTTCGCGAATTAAACTCGTTTCACGCTTTTTGCGTCGTGTCCGGCAGCAGCGGTCGTCAACATGACGCCGCAGGACATCACCAAGCTGATCGTCCGGACCTCGATGAAGGACCGGGCCGCTTTCGATCTGCTGTACCGGCAGACCAGCGCGAAACTTTTCGGGGTCTGCCTGCGTGTCTTGAATGACCGGGGAGATGCGGAAGAGGCGCTTCAAGAGGTCTTCGTCAAGATCTGGACGAAGGCCGACCGTTTTGCTGTTTCCGATCTCAGCCCGATTTCCTGGCTGGTGGCGATCGCCCGCAATCACGCGATCGATCGCATCAGGGCGCGGCGCAAGCCTGCCGCCGACATCGATGCCGCGCTTGACGTGGCCGATCCGGCGCCTGGACCGGAAGCAATGGTGGTCGCAGGCGGTGAATCGGAGCGCATCTATCATTGCCTGGACGAACTGGAAAAGGACCGCGCGGCGGCCGTCAGGGGCGCCTACCTGCAGGGCGAGAGCTATGCCGAACTGGCGGAGCGCCATGGCGTGCCGCTGAACACGATGCGGACCTGGCTGCGCCGCAGCCTGCTTAAACTGAGAGAATGTCTGGAAAGATGACGCTGGAACAGGACAACGGACCGGAACATGGAGGCGACGACCTGCTCGCCGCCGAGTATGTTCTTGGCGTCCTGCCGGCCGATGAGCGCCAGGTCGCGTCCCGCCGCATCGACACCGAACCGGGTTTCGCGCGCATGGTCGACGGCTGGGAGGCGCACCTCGCGCCGATGGCCTCGGCCTATCCTGAGATCGAGCCGCCCGCCTCGGTGAAGCCGGCGATCGATCGCCGGCTGTTCACGTCGGCGGCAGCCGCGCCGGCGCGGTCATCCTTGGGCATCTGGTCGAGCCTTGCCTTCTGGCGCGGCCTTGCCGCCGTGGCGGTCGCGGCCCTGGCGATCTATGTCGCGGTGCCCTACATCAACCCGCCGGCGGCGCTGTCGCAGGCACGCCTGGTCGCCTCGCTCGCCGCCGACGGCAGCGACGTCAAATATCTCGCCGTTTACGATCCCGCCCATCATGAAGTCGGGCTCTCGCACGTCTCGGGTGAGCGTGCTTCCGGCAAGGACTTCGAACTGTGGATGATCGAGGGCAAGAACCCACCGGTTTCGATGGGCGTCATTCCCGTCGGTTCAACCGCGCATATCGTCGTTTCGCCCGCCGCCCAGCAGAAGCTCGCACAAGGCGCCGTGCTGGCGGTTACCCTTGAACCTCTTGGCGGTTCTCCGACGGGCATTGCGACTGGCCCCGTTGTCGCTGCTGGCGCTCTGATTGGGATCTGAAAGACGCGACGCAAATGTGTGGGAAAAATGGCTGGGTCTTGATCGCGGGGCTCGTGATGGGTGCCGAATGGTGATTGCAATGGACAAAAAGTCTTCCTCGAAACCGCAGACAGTACTGCTTCTCGGAAGCGCACCCGATGTGGTGCGCTGCGAAAGTTGGCCAAAGCAGGCCTTTGGAAAGATCATAGCCATCAACAACGCCTGGCGCGTGCGTTCAGACTGGGATTTTCTTGTTCACGCGGGCGATTTTCCGGCAGACCGGCTGCCGGACGATGCGACTTTGCGTCAGGCCCAGATCTTCAGCGCCACGCAGTATGTCCCCGCGCAGAACGCCTTCGGCGGCTTCGTCTATGCCGGCGCAACGATGGCGATGACCGCCGCGTATTGGGCGATCCACAGCCAGAAGCCAGATGTGCTTGCGTTCCTGGGCTGCGACATGATCTACGATCGGCCCGACAAGACGCACTTCTATGGCGTCGGTCGTCCGGACCCATTGCGGGACGACGTTACACTTCGAAACCTTGAGGCGAAGTCGGTGCGCCTGCTTGTTCAGGCGCTGAAGCGCGACTGTCTCTGTATCAACCTGTCTGACCTCCCGCGCAGCCGGCTGATCTTTCCCCGTCTGGATTTCGAGGATTTGCAGAGCCTGACGCATGACAGGATAGCCGAAATGAAGGCTGAAATCCTCGCCCGGATAAGGTTCGATAACGCGGAGAAGGCTGAAAGGATCGAGAATGACCTTGGCTATTTCTACGAAGACGGAATGTATTGGAATCATCTCGACGAGATCAATGAAGGCTTCCTTGCGGAAGTCGATCGACTCTGGATATCGGCGTTTGCGCAAAATTGAACCGAAGCTTTGACGAGCGGACAATTTGGCTGGAAATCGCAACCGGTCCGGTTGGCTGGTGCAAAGCGGTTGACATCGGTCAGGCAAATCACTGCCAGACGCCATGATCCTCGATAGCATTGGAACGTCGCGGCCGCGCACGAGTTGTACCGGCGCGACTAACTCGCTGAAGGATGTCCAATGGCTATTGTCGAACAGGAAACACACTTCGCATCCGGCGAGGCAGCAGATCACATTTCGAAATTGGCGAAGGTCGGGCACGATTGCGTTCGACACTCGATTTTACGCGGGCAAATCGCCAGGTTCGTCCAAAGCTTCTTTGCCGCATCGCTTGCTTTCGGAGTGCTGACGGGGAGCGCGCTTGCGCAGGGAACCGACGACCCGACGGTCACAGCCTGCAAATCGACCGGTCTGTTGGCTCTGCAGGAGAAGTCAAAGGATATAACCGATCTTGTGATCGATATGGAAAGCGTCGCGGTGAGCAAGTCCGATACCAAGGTAGAGGATGTGCCGATCAAAACAGTTGTCCTGGGGGAGGCCTACATCGCGCGAAACGGCAAAACCGGAACACCTGACCGGTTCGTTTGTTTGCTCGGGGATAAAGGCAAGGTCCTGTTGACCTTCTTTACCGCCAAATGATCGCGGTGGCTGCGGTGCTGGCTCACCGCTTTCACAGCGCCAGCTCTCTGACGGTGCGCTGAAAGCAAGCAACCGAGCGAATGTTCGCTCCAGCCGTTCGCGGTATTCGACGATCTTGGGTTGGCTCGACGTTGCTGACCAGAGAGGTTGGCGACGGGGAGGGTTGGCTCCACGTCGCCCAATTCTAGGATCTTATCAGTCCGGCGCGCCGGGAGGGATTGTCGCAACATCGCGGCCATGCAGGCGGTCGAGCAGCCCGCGTGGACCTGGGCGTGGCGGGCGCAGACTCTCTGCCTTGCCATCCGCGTGAACCAGCACATCGCCATGGATGAACCCGTCGTCGAAGCGTCCCTGGACAGTAAGGGTTTCGCCGGCGGCAACCAGCTTGCCGCTCTCGCCGGCACGGCCTGTTTCGACCAGTGCGCGGCCGCTGCCGTCGTCGATCACGAACTTGTTGCCGAAAATCTCGGCGACTTTGCCTTTGACGGCTACGGTGCTGTAGGGCGCCAGCGTTGCGATGCTCGTCGGCTGCATCAGCACCACATTGTCATGCGGTACCGCAAAAATCGTGGCACCTGCGCCTGCAACAAGTCCGAATGCGATAAGCCCGGCGGCGAACAGGCCGGTAATGTAGGGTCTGCGCCGGCGATCGGATGGTGCCGGGGCAGCGTTCGTTTCCTGTGCGGTGCTTTGGGTATCGGTCATGGGGGGTCACCTTTCTGTTGTGTGGAATGGCTACCGTTTTACCTGACCCAACAGGAACCGAGCCTGAACCAGGCCGTTCAGCTTCGGTTCAGCCGCAGGGCATAGGACCGACGCGGGCGCGCAGCGGGAAAGTCAATGCAATGAAGGTATTGCTCGTTGAAGACGATGGATCGATCGCCAGCCAGTTGGCGGAGGCGTTGCGCGGCGAGAATTTTGCCGTCGACATCGCCCGCAATGGCGAGGACGGGCAGCATCTCGGTGAAACAGGAACCTATGATGTCGCGGTTCTAGACCTCGGTTTGCCCAAGGTCGACGGCAAGGCGGTCCTCAAGGCGTGGCGCGCCGCGGGGCGTGAGCTACCCGTGCTGATCCTGACCGCGCGTGATGGATGGTCGGAAAAGGTCGAAGGCTTCAAGGCCGGCGCCGACGACTATCTGACGAAGCCCTTTCGGACCGAAGAACTCATCATGCGATTGCGGGCCCTGGTGCGCCGGGCGGCAGGTCACGCCCAGACAAGAATAGTATGCGGACCGCTTGGCTTCGATGCGCAGATCGGAACCTTCGAACTCGATGGACTGCCTCTCAAGCTGACGGGACTCGAATGGCGCGTGCTGTCCAGTCTCATCCTGCGCAAGGAGGTGGTGGTGACGCGAACCGACTTGCTCGAACGTGTCTATGACGGCGATGCCGAGGTAGACTCCAACTCGCTGGAAGTGATCGTGGCACGTTTACGTCGCAAAATCGGCCATCGTCACATCGAGACGGTACGCGGTCTTGGCTATCGGCTGACGGCCGCCGCGAAATGAGATGGTTGCCGAGCTCGCTGGCCGGGAGGCTGCGACTGGCGGCAGTGATTGCGATTGTCGCAGCACTCCTGCTGGCCGCCATGGTCATAGCAATCATCCTGCAGCGCTTCGTCGTGGGCCAGATCGACCAACGGCTGGACGCGCAGATATTCGCCATCTCCTCGGCCCTGCAGCGAGATGGCGATGGAAAAATCACCGTGACACCCGCGTTAAGCGGCCCGCCCTACGATCGTCCGCAATCAGGGTGGGCATGGCAGGTGTCCTGGCCATCCGGTGATCTTGTCTCGACTTCGCTTGCTGCCGTTGGTCCCGTCAAACTGCCGTCGATCGGCCCAGACCGCGTGGACAACTTGCTTGGCCTGAGGGACTGGTTTGGCCTGCTGCGGTCGCTCGGGCGGCCCAAGTCAGTCGAGGGCGAGCACCCAGATGGTCAAGCGTTGCATTGGCGCATCCTTGAGGTGCCATTTGGCGGGGAGACGGTCACCATTGCCGCAGGCGCCCCCTACCACGCGATCTCTGGACCTCTGCGGGAGGCGTTGCTTCCCTTGGGACTGGCGCTGCTGACATTAGGTATTCTTCTGTTCGGAGCACTGTTTGCGCAGGTCCGACTTGGCCTGCGCCCCCTCGCCGACCTGAGGACCGGTCTGGCCGACATCCGGGCCGGCAGGCGAAACGCATTGCCTGGCGATCAACCCAGCGAGGTCCAACCGCTGGTCGATGAGGTCAACAGCCTGCTGGCCGAAAACGCCGAGGGGTTGGCACGGGCCAGGCGTCACGTCGCCAACCTGGCGCATGGGTTGAAGACACCATTGGCTGCCCTTGGACTGGCTTTGGAGCGGCGATCCTTCAGAGCTGTGTCCGCGGAAGTCGATACCGATAACATCGATACTATGCGAGCCCAACTGGACGTCATGGAACGGCTTATCCGTCATCATCTGGCACGCGCTCGTGTTGCGGCCCTGTCGGGTCCGGCACGGGCCAGTACGAATGTCAGCGAGCGCCTCGCGGATCTTGCCGGCATGATGAACAATATTCATCGAGAGCGCGCCCTGAGCTTTAAAGTATCTGTGCCGACAGGGCTTTCGGTGGCGGTCGAGACCCAGGATTTCGACGAAATCCTGGGTAACATTCTCGACAATGCCTGCAAATGGGCAGCATCGGGCGTTGTCGTCGGAGCAAGCGACGACCAAGGGCAAGTCATGATCATCATCGAGGATGATGGCCCCGGCCTTGACCCAGCCGCAATGCCCGAGGCAATGCGACCAGGACGTCGCATCGACGAAGCAACGCCCGGACATGGGTTCGGCTTGCCGATCGCCGCCGAGCTGACCGAGCTTTATGGCGGGAGCCTTGTCCTGGAGAGGGTGCCGGGCACAGGCTTGCGGGTCCAGGTCCGGTTACCAAAAGCTCCTCGGTCCTAGAGCAACGCCAGGAAAAGCGTGAAACGGCTATTCGTACGGATTAGCGTCAAAACAATGGGTTCGCGCGGTTTTTCCGTGAAACGGTGAGCCGGTCCAAGCAAGACAACGGACATCAGCCGGCGACAAATGCCGCAGCCAGCGCTAGCAACAACGCTGGCGGCATCACGACCAGGCCGACCCTGAGAAATGCGATTGTGCCAACCATGTAGCCCTCGCGGCGCAAGGCCGTCAGCCACAGAATAGTCGCCAGCGAGCCGGTGACAGACAGGTTGGGTCCAATGTCGACACCAATCAGCACTGCCTGAACGACATGGTCGGGAACGTGGGCAGCCGCGACCACCGTCCCGGCAACAAGGCCCATTGGCAGATTGTTGGCGAGGTTGCTACCAAAGCCGGTAACGATCCCAGCTACCCATGCGGCCGAAGTCGGTGACTGGTGTGCCATCTCTCGCAACAAGCTGGCAACAGTTGCAATCACTCCCGTCCTCTCAAGTGCCCCCACCAGCACAAAGAGGCCCGCCACAAGGGGCAGCACGCCCCATGATATGTCCTTTGCGACCGACCAAGGGCCTTTTTTCTCCTTGATCAGCACAATCATTGTCGTAGCCAATCCAGCAAGCGCGGTCGGCAGGCCAAGCTGGAGATCGAAAGCCGATGCCCCGATAAGCACGAAAGCCGTGACAACGATACCGGCCGCTGCAAGCACGCCCGCGGCGGACAACGTCGGCACTGGAACATCGATGGCGACCTCCTGGACAAGAGCTTGTCGCTGCGACCAGAAAAGCATCGCGTAGGTCGCGATCACGGACACAAGGGACGGCAGGATGTAGCGTGGCAACCATTCCAGCAGAGACGGAATCGATCGGCCGTAGATCACCAGGTTGGCCGGGTTTGAAATCGGCAGCACGAATGACGCGGCGTTGGCGATGAAAGCGCAGATCAGCAGGTAGGGGAGTGGATTCTTCACCTTGGCAGCACGCACCGCAGCGGCCACCGCCGGCGTTAAGACGACCGCGGTTGCGTCGTTCGACAGGAAAACGGTGACGATGGTGCCGACGACGTAAACCAGCAGGAACAGCCTTGCTGCGGAGCCTTTCGCGCGGCGTGCGGCCTGCGCCGCCAACCAGTCGAACAGGCCTTCGACCCTCGCCACCTCGGACAGCAGCATCATGCCGATCAGGAAGAGGTAGACATCGAGGCCTCTCGCTATGCCCGCCAAGGCGTCAGCCGGCGCGATCAGACGTGCGGCAACGAGGATTGCCGCACCTGCAACAGCCCAGATCCACTCCGGCCAGCCGAAGGGCCGAAGGATGACGCCCGCCGTCGCCGTGCCGGTGACAGCCCAGATTGCGAGATTGGGAGACATGACAGAGACGCCGCTGATCACGCGGTGGCCGTCAGCTTCCGCGGAGAAACCCGCAGGCGATCGAGCATCAGATAGATCACTGGCGTCGTGAACAATGTCAGGATCTGGCTGACGACCAATCCGCCGACAATCGCGTAACCCAGCGGTTGGCGGATCTCGGCCCCTGAGCCGTGGCCCAGCATCAATGGTATCCCACCGAGGATCGCAGCCATCGTGGTCATCAGGATTGGTCTGAACCGCAACAACGCGGCCTCGCGGATAGCCTCGACGCTGGAAGCGCCCTTTTGCTCGGCTGTAATGGCGAAATCCACCAGCATGATTCCGTTCTTTTTCACGATGCCGATCAACAGGATCACGCCAATCATCGCGACGAGACTGAAGTCCAGGCCGGCAAGCATCAGCGCCGCCAGCGCGCCGAGCGCGGCGGAAGGCAGCGTCGACAGGATGGTCAGCGGATGGACGAAACTCTCGTAGAGAACGCCCAGGATGAGATAGACCACGACAAGCGAAGCAGCAATCAGCAGCGGGACGGTCGACAGCGACTCCTCGAACGCCTGCGCACTGCCGGCAAAGGCACCGGTCAGCGTTGCGGGTGCCTTCAAATCCTGAAATGCCTTGTTCACGGCTGACGTTGCGGTGCCCAACGACGCGCCAGACACCAGATTGAATGAGATCGTCGTGGCCGGGAACTGGCCCTGGTGGTTGATCGATACGGGCGCCACGGTTTCGGTGGTCCAATGCGCGATGTTGCCGAGCGGCACGAGTGTCCCATCGGCTGCCTTGACGGACAAGCGGTCGAGCGTCTGCAAATCGTGCTGCAGGTTGGGAAGCACCTCCAACACCACGTGGAACGTGTCGGTCTGCGTGGTAAACTGCGCGATTTGCCTCTGCCCGAACGCGTCATAAAGCGTATCGTCGATGGTTTGCGGCGCCACGCCGAACAGCGAGGCAGCCGCACGGTCGATCTTCAACGACAGGGTTGGCGCGACCTTTTGCAGATCGCTGGCAATGTCGGTGATCTCCGGGATGGACTTGAGGGCATCGACGACCTTGGGCGCCCACGTCCCCAACTCGGTGACATCGCTGTCTTCCAAGGTAAACTGATACTGGGTAAGTGCCGGCCTGGCACCGATGTTGATATCTTGTGCCGCCTGCATGAAAAGTTGAATGCCCTCGACCTTCGCCAATTCCGGCTTGAGGCGCGCGATAACCTCCTGTGCGGTCGCATCCCTCTCGCCGATCGGCTTCAGGGTAATGTTGACGTGTCCCTGGTTGAGGGCATTGCCGCCATTGCCGCCACCGATGTCCATGAACACGCTGTAGACAGCGGGATCCTTGAGCACCACCGCACTGAGGCGCTCCTGCAGCTCAACCATTTTTGGGTACGAGACTTCGGGTGCGGCCTGCGACTGAGCGCCGATGAACCCTGTGTCCTGGTTGGGGAAGAACCCCTTGGGAATGATGATGAAAAGCCAGGCCGTGGCCCCGACGGTTGCCACGAAAACCAGAAGCGTAATGTAGCGGTGCCGAAGCACGACGTCCAAGGCCTTCGCGTAGCCGTTCTGCAGCGCATCGAAGGCGCGCTCGCTCCAAAGATAGAGGCGACCATGCGTACGGCCCGCCGACGGTTTGATCAGGCGGGCCGCCATCATCGGCGTCAGCGTCAACGACACGATCGTCGAGAGGACAATGGCCAGCGTCAAAGTAATGGCAAACTCTCGGAACAGGCGCCCGACAATGCCCCCCATCAACAGGATCGGAATGAGCACGGCAATCAGGGACAGGCTGATCGAAATGATCGTAAACCCGATCTCATGCGAGCCTCGTAACGCCGCCGCCACCGGCTCTTCCCCATCCTCGATATGCCGGCTGATGTTTTCGAGCATGACGATGGCGTCGTCGACCACGAAGCCGACCGCCACCACCAAGGCCATGAGCGACAGATTGTCGATGCTGTAACCGAGCAGATACATCGGCGCCGCCGCCCCCAGCAAAGCGACGGGTAGTGTGACTGCCGGGATAAGCGTGGCCCGCAGGTTGCGCAAGAAGATGAAAATGACCATCACGACCAAGGCAATGGTGATCATCAGCGTAAACTGAACGTCGCGCACCGATGCTCGAATGGTCGTGGTCCTGTCTGTCACCAGTGCCAGTTTGACAGATGGCGGCAGCGAGGCCTGCAGATCGGGCAGGATTGCCTTGACGCGGTTTACAACCTCGATGACGTTTGCGCCTGGCTGGCGAAAGACATCCACGGCAATGCCGCGCTCGCCGTTCGTCCAATGCGCCATCTTTGCATCTTCCGGCCCTTTGACGGCCTGACCGATATCGCGGATCCGGATTGGCCCGCCGTCGCGATAGGCCACGACCGCGTCACTCCAGCCGGCCGCGTCAGTGATCTGGTCGTTGTCATAGATCGGGAATGTTCGTGTGGCGTCGTCGATGTTGCCCTTGGGGCTGCTGACGCTAAGGCCGGAGATTGCCGAGCGTACGTCCTCCATCGTGACGCCCGCGGCGGCGATCCGCCCAGGGTCGATGGAAATCCGGACCGCCGGTTTCTGGCGACCTCCAATATTGACCTGGGCGACACCTGGCATCTGGCTGATACGCTGGGCCACGCGCGTCTCGATCAACTCGTCGACATCGATCAGCGGCAGCGTTTTGGACGTGGCTGAAAGCTGCAGCACTGGCGCGTCGGCAGGATTGACCTTGCGAAAGGTCGGCGGCGCGGGAAGATCCTTGGGCAGTTGGCCGCTGGCAGCGGTAATAGCGGCCTGAACATCACTTGCGGCCTGGTTGATGTCTCGATCGAGCTCGAACTGGACGGTGATCTCGGTCGAGCCGAGAGAACTCGATGATGTCATCTCGGTGACGCCGCTCACCTTGGATAACTGGGTTTCGAGGGGTTGCGCGACCGATGACGCCATCGTGTCTGGTGCCGCCCCCGGAAGGCTGGCGGCGACCTGGATTGTGGGGAAGGAGATTTCCGGCAGGGCCGAGACCGGCAGAAACGGGTATGCCACGCCGCCAAGGAACAGCACGCCCAACATCAGCAGTGTCGTTGCCACCGGGTGCGAAATGAAAAACGCCGAAATCCCGCCCAGCCGCGATTGGGTCGCGGCCTTGACCTGGGGAACGTCCTGCGATTTTGACCGGGCGTCTTCTGTAAGGCTCATGGCTGCGCCGCTGAGCCGGAGGCCGCGACCGCCTGATCGGCTGTCGGGACGACGTTGCCAGGCCCCAGGACATGAACAGTGGCTCCGTCAGCGATCTGGCCTAGCCCATCGAAGACAATTGTGTCGCCGTCCGCGAGCCCTTTCGTCACCAACGCCATGCCATCCGTAGTGACACTCACGCCGACCGGATGTTTGGCGGCTTTGTTGTCTTGGCCAATGACATAGGCCGAGAGGCCATCCGTTCCTCGCGCCAGGGCCTTGTCCGGAACGACGACGCCTTTTTCGATGGCCACGACAAGACGGGTGGCGACGGGCAAGCCCGGCCAAAGGGTGCCCGCCTTATTGTCGAAGCTCGCCCTCAGTCGAATTGATCCGTTCGACGCGTTGACGATGTTGTCCATCAGCGTCAGCTTGCCTCGCGCCAACACCTTGCTCCCGTCGGTCGCGATGGCCTCAACATCGGCTACGCCGGTCTTCAACGCATTCTGGATCTCCCCGAAACGATCTCCTGGCGCCACGAACACCACACTGATCGGATCGAACTGCGTAATCGTCACCAGGCCATCCGTGTTGCTCTGGCTGACCACGCTTCCGACACTCGCCGTCTTGAAACCTGTCCGACCGCCGATAGGCGCCCTGATGGTGGCATAGCTCAATTCGGTCTCGGCACTGCTGATCGATGCGTCGTCGGCATCCAGCGTGGCCTCAAGCTGCTTGACCGCGGCACGTTTGCCATCGAGATCCTGAGACGAAACGACCTTCTTGTCCGCCAGCGTGGAATAGCGATCGAGGTCGGCACGGGCATTATCCAACAGGGCTTGGTCCTGGCCCTTCTTGGCGCGCGCTCCGTCCAGGGTTGCCTGCAAGGCGCGAGGGTCCAGATGCACCAGAACGTCGCCGGCGCTGACTGTATCGCCTTCAACGAAATCGATCTCTTTGACCGCGCCTTCAATGCGTGGGCGTATGGTGACTGACTGGAGTGACGTGACGACGCCAATGCCTGCGATAATGCGGGGTACCGTGCCGGTCTTGGCTACGACAGTGGTTACTGGGATTGGCTGCGTGTTGGTGGCGGCGGCATCGGCCGCCTCGGCCGAACTCGCGCCCCAGGCGCCGGGCAACAGGCATAGTGACGCTAAGCCAACCGCCAGTGCGACAGTATGGAACAACCCTGCCGACTTTAGATACATTTTCTGGAAGCCCCTCAAAATCGAAGCTTAAACAGGGAAGTCGGCCAAATGTTCCGGCGCTGACTATTCGGAGCGTGCCCGGCTAGAGATAACGGGGCTCGAACAACCCAAGCTGAACCGAATTGTTCAGCTTGGGTTAAGCATGGACTTGCATGTTCGGGAGTCAAAGCGGCGACAGCGTGGTTCGCCGAGCATCCAGAAGATCGATCACCCGTTCCAGACCGCGTATGAAGCTGGGCCATTTTTGTCCCATGTTCCATCATGCGAGGGACGGCGCCCACCACAGCCTTCGATCAATAACAAATGATGCAAAACCCGATTTTATTTGTTCGGAACATTTTCTCATGTCCGCTCTTTTTCGGGCCTCGGACCAAAGGAGGCTGTCTTGAAACGGCGAAGCGTAGACAAGGAAAAAATCGAGAGAGCGGACCGAGAGTCCAGGCTCGTTCTGGAAGCCGAGCGTAAAGCGCGGGACGATAAAACGGCTCGGCTCAGGCAAATGCGGCTAACCACCCAAGAGTCGTCTTCAAATCTGAAACAATCTCTAAAAAACGACCTTTAAAGTCCTCTGGATCAGGTCAGGGGTCTCCTTGAAGAAAGTCACCACAACCAAGCAAGCAAGGGAGGCCGCGCGGCGGTCATAATCTATTCGAAATTTCAACAGTTTCCATGAGGCGTTGCCCGGCTTGCGTGCCGACGATGCCAAGGTCTCGCACGCTGTTCATATGGTTCCGATCTTCTAGGCGGAAGTCGCGCACCCTTAAGCTTTGCTCCCGCAAGCGCATTGCGAACCTGGCGGCTTGCTGGTGGAAGGGCGGCGTTTCCTGGCTGCCAACAACGATGGTCACGGCCACCCTCGGATCTTGCCGACCTGTCATCGGCGTAAACTCATCAACCTCGTCATCGGTGATGCCGATCAACGGGTGCAGGAAAGAGAGCTGCAGAGGCTTCAGGTCGTACAGGCCGCCCATCAGCAGCGCGGCTCGCACGCCCGAAGGCTTTGGCGCTGCCTCGAACAGGAAGGTCGCAAGGTGGGCGCCTGCGGAATGGCCGCTGACGCTCAGCTTGGCGGGATCGCCGCCATGACTGGCGATGTTGTCCAGCACCCATTGTTTGGCGCGACGGACCTGTTCGACGATGACAGCCATCCTGACCTCGGGCATCAGCGCATAGTCGACGATGACCGCGATCGCGCCGGCTTTGGTGACTGTGTCCGCTACATAGGAATAGTCGCTCCTGGAAAACATGCGCCAGTAACCGCCATGGATGAAGATGTGAACCGGGAGGTTTCCACGCCTGCCCGATGGAAAGAACAGGTCGAGCCTCTCGGCCTTGCCTTCGCCATAGGCGACATCAGCCACCATCGGCAGCCTTGACCGTGCCAATGCGCTGCGCGCGACGATATCGGCCACGATGTCATCGAAGTCGGCGACGTGGTCGCGGGTGCGGAAGGGGTCCTTGCGCATGGACGAACGCTCAGAAGGTGACAGCGATATATTTGGCCTCCATGAACTCGGCGATACCGTGATGCTGGCCGCCTTCGCGGCCGAGGCCGCTCTGCTTGACGCCGCCGAAGGGTGCGGCCGGATCGGACATCAGCCCGCGATTGAGGCCGATCATGCCTGCCTCGATTGCCGACGCCACGCGCATACTGCGCCCCACATCACGGGTATAGATATAGGCGGCAAGGCCGTATTCCGTGTCGTTGGCGAGCATGATGGCCTCAGCCTCGGTCTCGAATCGCGTGATGGGAGCCACCGGCCCGAAAATCTCCTCATGCGCCATGTCCGCGTCCGGCGGCACGGCGGACAAGACGGTCGGCGGATAGAAGAAGCCTTCGCGGTCCAAAGTCGAGCCGCCGCAAAGCACCTTGGCTCCGCGCCTCACCGCGTCCTTGACGAGGCGGTCGATCTTGTCCACGGCCTTTTTCGTTATCATCGGGCCGCATTCGGTATCGGCTTTGGTGCCTGCTCCCACGGTAAGCGCCGCCATGCGTCTGGAAAGCCCTTCGGCGAAGGCGTCATGGATACCCGACTGCACATAGAGGCGGTTGGCCGCCGTGCAGGCTTCGCCGGCGTTGCGCATCTTGGCGATCATGGCGCCATCGAGCGCGGCGTCAAGATCGGCATCGTCGAAGACGACGAAAGGCGCGTTGCCGCCGAGCTCCATCGAGCAAGAAATCACATGCCTGGCAGCCTCGCCAAGCAAGGTTCGGCCGACGCCCGTCGAACCGGTGAAGGACAGCTTCCTGACGCGCGGATCGGCCAGCATGGCCGATGTCAGCGGGCCCGGATTAGTCGTGGTGAGAACGTTGATGACGCCGGCCGGCACGCCGGCGTCGCTGTAGAGCGCCGCCAGCGCGTAGGCGGTGAGGGGCGTTTCGCTGGCCGGCTTCAGGATGACCGTGCAGCCGGCGGCCAGGGCCGGCGCGATCTTGCGCGTCGCCATCGCGGCGGGGAAGTTCCACGGTGTGATCAGCACGCAGATTCCGATCGGCTCATAGTCTACCACGATCCGGTTGGTGCCGGACGGCGCCGTGCCGAACTCTCCGCTGATCCGGACGGCCTCTTCGGCGTTCCAGCGGAAGAATTCGGCCGCATACGCCACCTCGCCGCGGGCGTCGCGCAGCGCCTTGCCGTTCTCCAGCGAAATCAGCATGGCGAGCGTCTCGGACCGTTCGACCATGAGCTCGAAGCAGCGCCGAAGGATTTCCGAGCGCTTGCGGGGCGCGGTCTCTCGCCATCCCCTGGCGGCGGCGGCCGCGGCCTCGACGGCAGCCGCTGCATCCTCGAGCGTTGCATCGGGAACCGCCGCGATCACGGCGCCGGAGGACGGGTCGACGACGTCAATGAGCCGGCCGTCGGAAGAGGGGCGCCATGTGCCGTCGATGTAAAGTCCGTGCGAAAACCGGTGCACGTGATGGCCATCCAGATCGAGCTGCGGGGAATTTAGGGGAAGGGTCATCTTCTTGATCCGTTGGTTCACATGACGCAGGCGGCGAGGTCACCGTCATGTGCGGCCTGCACGAGACGTCGCATGGCGGCGGGGTCGAACGGGCGCGGGTTGTTCTTGATCAGGCGCTCGATGCCGAGCGCCTGCTCGGCGGTCCAGTCGAGCTTGTCGGCGGGCAGGCCGAGATCGGACAGCGTCCGCGTGATGCCGATCGCCGCGAACAGCCGCCTGATCTCCTCGATGGCAGCGGTGGCCATCTCGACAACGGTCCGCTCCTTGGTTTCGAGGCCAAGCGCGAGGCCAATCTCGGCTATCTCGGCCGCCGCCACGCGGCTGTTGTAGGTCATGACGTAAGGCATCATCGTCGCCACGCCCAATCCGTGCGCGGTGTGGGTGAGCGCCCCTGCCGGATACTGCACGGCATGCGCCGCGGCCGTTCCAGCAGTACCAAAGGCACAGCCCGCGGCCAGTGCGCCCATCATCACATCGGCACGCGCGTCGGCATCGGTGCCGTCGATGCAGGCTTTCTCCAGGCTGCGCCCCAGCAATCTGATGGCCAGCAGCGCAAAATGGTCGGTCAGCGCGGTCTTGCCGATAAAGACATGATTCTGCGGCAGTGCGGGGTCTTCGCCGCGCCGCATGGCGGTGAAAGCCTCGATCGCATGCGTCAAGGCGTCGGCGCCGGCTATCGCGGTCAGGGCAGGGGGGCACGTCATCGTGAGCTCGGGATCGCACAAGGCAACTTCCGCGATCAGATACGGGCTCGATATGCCGACCTTGAGCGTGCGGTCGGGATCGGAAATGACCGCGACCGGCGTCACTTCGGAGCCAGTGCCCGCCGTCGTGGGCACGGCGATAAGCGGCAGCGTCGGACCCGGCACCTTGAACTCACCGTAGTAGTCCTGGAGCTGGCCGCCATGGCTGAGCAGCAAGGTGGCGCATTTGGCGAAGTCGAGGCAACTGCCGCCGCCGATGCCGATCACCATCTCGGGCTGAAATTCTTTCGCTTCGTCGACGCAAATGCTGACGCTGTCGCGTGGCACGTCGGGCAGGACGCGGTCATGCACCAGCACCTCGATCGAGGCTGCCCGGAGCGACTTGACGACTTCCGCGAAGACCGCGGTGCCGGCGAAGCGCTGGTCGGTACAGACCAGCGCGCGCTGGCCGAACCGGCCAGCCACCGTCGGCAGCACATGGCGCTGCCCCTTCCCGAACAGGATTTCTCGCGGCAGCCGGAGGGCGGCGAAAAGGCTCATGATGATCTGCGTCCTTTCATGGAGGCTGAAGGCGAAAGCGCGTTGAATCCGGCCGCTGCGGGGACTTCGGGTCCGAGCTTATCGGGGTCGTATCGCGTCCAAAATGTATCCGCTTTAAAATCGTATATGATATAGGATTGCATCGGCCGGAGCATCGTGTTAGCCATCATCACTGTCAAGAGGCAAAAAGATGCAGAGCACGAACTTACCCGATACGACCGAAATGGCTGCCGCAGGGGGGCGCATCCAGCGCTCCAACAGCCTCGTCGAGGATGTCTATGAAGCCATCTTCGCCCAGCTGATGGCGCTCAAGATCGCGCCCGGCTCGCGCATCACCGTCGACACCCTGGTCAAGGAACTCGACGTCTCCCACACACCCATCCGCGAGGCTCTCGGGCGCCTCGAAGGTGAAGGCCTGGTGCTCAAGACGCATCTCATTGGCTACCGCGCGGCGCCGCAGATTACCCGTCGCCGTTTCGATGAATTGTACGAAATGCGGCTTCTGCTTGAGCCGCATGCCGCGGCGAAGGCCGCCGCCGCCATGGATGAGGTGAAGCTCAACACCTTGCTGGAAGCTGCCGGCGTGATGTCACGGCGCGAAGGCAAGGACGATCGCCTGCGCTATTCGAATTTCGCCCGCCAGGACGCGATCTTCCACGACAAGATCATGGAGTTTTCCCAAAACGAGCTCATTCGCCAGACCTTGAGCCACCAGCATTCCCACTTCCACATCTTCCGCCTGATGTATCATGCCCGGGTCACCGAAGAAGCGCTCGACGAACACGAGGCAATCCTGGCCGCGTTTGGCTCGGCCGATCCCGAAGCCGCCAGAAAGGCGATGCGCATCCACATAGAGCACTCGCGCGACCGCCTGCTGCCGGCATTCGATTGAGGCCGGAACCGATGTCCATCGCCGCCAACATAACGGGGGAGGGAGGGAGGACGTTGCCGCAAGGCGACGGCCGGAGTGCCCTGGAGCCGGTGCTGCGCGCCGAACGCCTGTCGAAACAATACGGGCCCGTGACCGTGCTGTCGGACGTCATTCTAGACGTCCTGCCTGGAGAGATTCACGCCATCATCGGCGAGAACGGAGCCGGCAAGTCGACATTGATGCGGCTCCTGTCCGGCTATGTCGAGCCGACAAGCGGCGCATTGTCGATGGCCGGCCATCCGGTGAAATTCACCAGGCCCAGCCAGGCACAGGAAGCCGGTATCGCGCTGGTCCATCAGGAGATCCTGCTCGCCGAGGCGCTCACTGTGACGGACAATCTGTTTCTCGGGCGCGAGCTTTCGCGTGGGCCCATCGTGGACGACCGCACAATGCGGCGCATGGCTGTCGAGAAGCTGGCGCGGATCGGCTGCACGGTCTCGCCGACGGCACTGGTGCGCGATATCTCCCTGGCTGATAGGCAGATGGTGCAGATCGCCCGCGCGCTGCTCGACGACTACAAAGTGGTGATCTTCGACGAACCCACCGCCGTGCTGACCGGTGGGGAAGTCGAACGGCTGCTTGAGATCGTGCTGCAATTGAAGGCGCATGGCACCGCGGTGCTCTATATCAGCCACCGCCTGGACGAGGTGCAGCGGGTCGCCGACAAGGTCACGGTGCTGCGCGACGGCAAGATGGTCGGCACCTATCCCGGCAAGACGCTGAGCCAGATGGACATGGCGCGGCTGATGGTCGGCCGCGAACTGGCAACGCTTTATCCAGAGAAAACCACGGCGCCTTCGAACGTGCCGATGCTGAGCGTCAGGAACGCGACCGTTCCAGGCCATGCGCAGGATGTCTCCTTCACGGTCCACAAGGGTGAGATCCTGGGCTTTGCCGGCATGGTCGGCGCCGGGCGAACCGAACTGTTTGAGGGCATAATCGGCCTGCGTCCAGCGACCGCGACGGTCGAACTTGAAGGCAAGCCGCTACACTTCCCTTCGCAGCGCGCCGCGATCGACGCCGGGATCGGTTATCTGACAGAGGACCGCAAAGGCAAGGGCCTGCTGCTGCAGGAACGCCTGGCACCCAATCTGACGCTCTCCGCGCTCGGTGTATTCCATCCGGGCCTCTCGATGGCCATCCGCCGCGAAGCGATGGCCTTGGAGAACGCCGTCGAAACCTACGATATCAGGGTGAAAAGCCTCAGCGCCAAGGCGGGCCAGCTCTCGGGCGGCAACCAGCAGAAGCTCCTGCTGGCCAAGGTGCTTTTGACCAATCCATCGGTGGTCATCATCGACGAGCCGACACGCGGCATCGACATCGCCAACAAGGCGCAGATCTACGCCTTCATCCAGGGCCTCGTCGCCAGGGGCAAGGCATGCATCGTCATCTCTTCCGAGATGCAGGAACTGATCGGCATCTGCGATCGCATCCTGGTGATGCGCGAGGGGCGCATCACCGGCGAGGTCAGCGGCGCCGAAATGACCGAAAGCAATGTGGCGCTGCTGGCAACCAGTGGCGCCAAACCAAGGCCAAAAGCCAAGGAAGGACCAGAATGGCTGTCATGACCGGATCCGCATCCACACGTCGCTTCAGTGACCTGAACCTCACCTGGACCGACGTCGGACCCTTCCTGGCATTGGCTGCCCTGCTGGTGGCGGGCTTTCTTGTCAATCCGGACTTTCTCTCCGCCACCAACCTTGCCAACGTCATCACCCGCAGCTCCTTCATCGCCATCATCGCGGTCGGTGCGACGTTCGTGATATCGTCGGGCGGGCTCGATCTTTCCGTGGGCTCGATGGCCGCCTTCATCACCGGCATCACCATCATGTTCATGAACGCGGTGGCGCCGTATGCCGGTGTCTGGGCCATTCCCGCCGGAATGGTGGTGGCGATCCTGGTTGGGCTGATGTGTGGGCTCGCCAACGGACTGATCGTCACGGTTGGCCGGATCGAGCCGTTCATCGCGACGCTCGGCACGATGGGAATTTTCCGGGCTCTTATAACCTATCTGACCGACGGCGGCACGATCCCGATCGACCGGTCGCTGCGTGATGCCTACCGTCCCGTCTACTTCGGCACGGTCGCAGGCATCCCGGTCCCGATCCTGATATCCGTCGCGGTCGCCGCGGTCGCGTCCTTCGTTCTCTACAAGATGAAATACGGGCGCAAATGCGCGGCCGTCGGCGCCAACGAGGATGTCGCCCGCTATTCCGGCATCTCGGTCATCAAGACCCGCACCATCGCCTATATCGTCCAGGGCATCTGCGTGGCGATCGCCGCCATCTGCTACGTGCCGCGCCTGGGCGCTGCCACGCCGACCACCGGTCAGCTTTGGGAATTGCAGGTCATCACCGCCGTGGTGATCGGTGGCACCGCGTTGCGCGGCGGCAAGGGCCATGTGTGGGGAACGGTCGCCGGCGCGGTCATCCTGGAACTCATCGCCAACCTCATGGTGCTGTCGGACTTCGTCTCCGAATATCTGGTGGCCGCCGTCCAGGGCGTCATCATCATCATCGCCATGCTCATCCAGCGGTTTTCGAATTCGAAATAGCCCCGCGTCCGGACCACGCGGGAGCCAGGTTTTTGTAGGTCCAATGGGAGAAGACAATGTTCAGTAAAAAATGGATCGCGGCGGCCGCCCTCGGCTCGCTGCTCCTGGCCGGACAGGCCATGGCGCAAGACAAGAAGGTCATTGCGGTGTCGATACCGGCGGCCGACCACGGCTGGACGGCGGGCGTGGTCTACCATGCCCAGCAGGCTGCCAAGGAAGTCAATGCCGCTTTCCCGGGCATGGAAGTGGTCGTCAAGACGTCGCCATCGGCAGCGCAGCAGGTCAGCGCGCTCGAGGATCTGTCCGCCAGCCGCAAACTGGATGCCTTGGTCATCCTGCCTTACAGTTCGGAGGAACTCACCCAGCCGGTCAAGGCCATCAAGGATGCGGGGACCTTCATCACCGTCGTCGACCGGGGCCTGACCGACTCCTCGATCCAGGACCTCTATCTCGCCGGTGACAACATCGCGGTTGGCGCGAACACCGCGAAGTTCATGATCGACAAGCTCGGCGGCAAGGGCGACCTCGTGGTGCTGCGTGGCATTCCGACCGTCATTGACGACGAGCGTATCAAAGGCTTCCAGGATACGATCAAGGGCACCGGCCTGAAGGTGCTGGACATTCAATATGCCCATTGGAACAGCGACGAGGCATTCAAGCTCATGCAGGACTACCTGGCCAAGTACCCGCACATCGATGCGGTCTGGGCCAATGACGATGACATGCTGCTTGGCGTGCTCGAGGCCGTGAAGCAGTCGGGCAGGACCGACATCAAGCTGGCGCTTGGCGGCAACGGCATGAAGGATATCGTGAAGAAGGTGATCGATGGCGACGCGATGACGCCGGTCGAGACGCCGTACCCGCCGTCGATGATCAAGACGGCGATCTACATGACCGTCGCCAATCTGATCGGTCAGGCGCCCGTGCGCGGCACGGTGAAGCTCGATGCGCCTCTGATCACCCAGGCCAACGCCAAGGAGTACTATTTCCCGGACTCGCCGTTCTGACCGGACCCGATTTCAAAAAAGCGCGGGGCGCGATCGCGCCTTGCCCCCAGGAATGAGAGGAAAAGCCATGCCAGGCAAAAAGATACTGATGCTGACCGGTGAGTTCACCGAGGAATACGAAATCTTCGTCTATCAACAGGCGATGGAAGCCGTAGGCCATACGATCCATGTCGTGTGCCCCGACAAGAACGCCGGAGATCGGATCAAGACGTCGCTGCACGACTTCGAGGGCGACCAGACCTACACCGAAAAACTCGGTCACTACCAGTTGATCAACAAGACGTTTTCCGAGGCGGAAAGGCAGCTCGATCAATATGATGCCGTCTACTGCGCGGGTGGGCGCGGGCCGGAATACATCCGCACCGACAAGCGCATCCAGGCCATGGTGCGTCACTTCCATGAGGCGAAAAAGCCCATTTTCACGATCTGCCACGGCGTGCAGATCCTGATTGCGGTGGACGGTGTCGTGCGTGGAAAGAAAGTCGCAGCGCTGGCGGCGTGCGAGCCGGAGGTTACGCTGGCGGGCGGTACCTATATCGACCTGTCGCCGACCGACGCCTACGTGGATGGAACGATGGTTTCAGCCAAAGGATGGACCGCGCTTGCCGCCTTCATCCGTGAATGCCTGAAGGTTCTGGGCACACAGATCCACCACGCATGATACGCAAAGGCCGGCGCGACAAACGCGCCGGCCTTTGCATGATGACAGCATCCTCGATGATCTGCATCCGAGTGTTCGCTTTCGGCGCAACATCGCCGACATTGCGGTGTGGAAGCCTATCGAAGGTCGAAAGAGTGTCAGCCCGATCACCGGGCTCTGGCTCGGATCCAATCAAAAGCGCGCTCTCCCGCGATTGGTGGGGCTTGCCGAGAATGTGTCAAACGCAACTTCCATGGCATCACGCGCGAGCCCGGCGCACGTGATCGATGGTTCGTCAAAACGGGACGTTTGGCACTCTCCCACTTTGAGTGCCATTTTTTCTTCCGAGCCCTTGAAACCGAAAAATCGCAAAACTAGCTCGTATGCGCGCGCGATGCCTGACCAAGGGTCGCCGCGTCCCGCGCCGGCCCGATATTGCCGGTCCGGTGCGGAGGAACCGCAACAATCTGTTTGTCCAAAGAGGAGAACGACATGGCGTTCCGTCCATTGCATGACCGTATCCTGGTTCGCCGCATCGAAGCCGAGGAAAAGACCGCGGGCGGCATCATCATTCCCGATACCGCCAAGGAGAAGCCGCAGGAAGGCGAGGTTCTCGCCGTCGGTCCCGGCGCGCGGGATGAGAGCGGCAAGCTGACAGAGCTCGACGTGAGGGTCGGCGACCGCGTCCTGTTCGGCAAATGGTCCGGCACCGAGATCAGGCTCGATGGCCAGGATCTGCTCATCATGAAGGAAAGCGACGTGATGGGCGTGATCGAACAGGCCGCCCAGGTGAGGAAGGCCGCCTGACGGCTTGTCCGAAATCCAACCAGTCAACGAATGCTGCCTAGAGAAAGGAGTGATCCAATGGCTGCCAAAGAGGTGAAATTTCATACCGAAGCCCGCGAGAAGATGTTGCGCGGTGTCGACATCCTCGCCAATGCGGTGAAGGTCACGCTCGGCCCCAAGGGCCGTAACGTCGTCATCGACAAGTCGTTTGGCGCACCGCGCATTACCAAGGACGGCGTCACCGTCGCCAAGGAGATCGAACTCGAGGACAAGTTCGAGAACATGGGCGCGCAGATGGTGCGCGAAGTGGCCTCCAAGACAAATGACCTCGCCGGCGACGGCACCACGACGGCGACTGTTCTTGCCCAGGCCATCGTAAAGGAAGGCGCCAAGGCTGTGGCCTCGGGCATGAACCCGATGGACCTGAAGCGCGGCATCGACAAGGCGGTGGAGGCCGTGGTTGCCGAGCTGAAGGCCAAGGCCCGCAAGGTCACCAGGAACGATGAGATCGCGCAGGTCGGCACCATTTCAGCCAATGGCGATGCGGAGATCGGACGCTTTCTCGCGGAGGCCATGGAAAAAGTCGGCAATGACGGCGTCATCACCGTCGAGGAGGCCAAGACCGCCGAGACCGAGCTCGAAGTGGTCGAAGGCATGCAGTTCGACCGCGGCTATCTCTCGCCCTATTTCATCACGAACCAGGACAAGATGCGCGTCGAGCTCGAAGAGCCCTATGTACTGATTCACGAGAAGAAGCTGTCGAACCTGCAGGCGCTGCTTCCGGTGCTTGAAGCCGTGGTGCAATCCGGCAAGCCGCTGCTGATCATCGCCGAGGATGTCGAGGGCGAGGCGCTCGCCACGCTCGTCGTCAACAGACTGCGAGGTGGCCTCAAGGTCGCGGCCGTCAAGGCGCCGGGCTTCGGCGACCGCCGCAAGGCCATGCTGGAAGATATCGCCATCCTTACCGGCGGCACCGCGATTTCCGAAGACCTCGGCATCAAACTGGAGAACGTAACACTGCAGATGCTCGGCCGCGCCAAGAAGGCGGTGATCGAGAAGGAGAATACCACCCTCGTTGACGGTGTTGGCCGCAAGGAAGAAATCCAGGGCCGCGTTGCACAGATCAGGGCGCAGATCGAGGAGACCACGTCGGATTATGACCGGGAAAAGCTGCAGGAGCGCCTGGCCAAGCTTGCCGGCGGTGTCGCCGTGATCCGCGTCGGCGGCTCGACCGAAGTCGAGGTCAAGGAGCGAAAAGACCGCGTCGACGATGCGCTCCACGCCACGAGGGCGGCGGTCGAGGAGGGCGTATTGCCCGGTGGCGGTGTCGCGCTGCTGCGAGCCGCCAAGGCGCTCGACAGCGTGCAGGTCGACAATGCCGACCAGAAGACCGGCGTCGAGATCGTGCGCCGCGCCATCGAGACGCCGGTGCGCCAGATCGCCGAGAATGCAGGCGCCGAAGGGTCGATCATCGTCGGCAAGCTGCGCGAGAAGGCCGAGTTTGGTTGGGGCTGGAACGCCCAGACCAACGAATTCGGCGACCTCTATGGCCAGGGCGTGATCGATCCGGCCAAGGTGGTGCGCACGGCCCTTCAGGACGCCGCCTCCGTCGCCGGCCTGTTGGTCACGACCGAGGCGATGGTTGCCGAGAAGCCGAAAAAGGCAACCGCCCCGGCCATGCCTGCGGGCGCCGGCATGGACTTCTGAGATTTCTGTCGGACCGCCCGCTCCCCTCAAGGGGAGCGGGCAACAGGCGGTGAACAGCGGAGACGGATATGGATACGAAGGCTGGCCTTGGAACGGTGCCGGCGCCGACACACGATGCAAGGGAGTTCCTGGCCTACGAAACCGAATGCAGGAGCGTGCTGAAGCCGATGTTGGCGGGGCTGCTCGACTTGGCCGAGGCCGCCGGCTGGAGCCGGCGCACCGCGGCGTCAACCCTGATGTTCCTGGCCGCGCAGCAGGTGTCGGCCACTGCCGGCTCTTCCGGCGACGGCTGAAAGCCGGGATCCTGCGCAGGTGAGACGAGGCATGCACCGGTCTCGGTTTCCGTGCCCGTTTAGCTGCCTTCTGCATTCCACCCCGTTGACCAGAGACAATGTCGGCCATCTCGGTTCGCCCATGGCGCATATCCGGAAACGTATCGCATAGCGCTGTTTTGCCGCCCAAAAAACAGCATTCTCAGGCCGCGCTGGACAGTCCTCCGCCCAGCCTCCCAAAGCGAGAGCGAGGCCGAAATCGTGCTACTCGCCAAGAACCATGCGCAAGAGGTGGACCGTACTTCGTGCGTTGGTTTTCTTGAGGAGATTGGCCCTGTGGAACTCGACCGTTCGCGGCGCAATTCCCAGGGCGCGGGCAATCTCCTTGCTTGAATAACCCCTGACGATCTGGGCGAGCACGACACGCTCGCGGGCTGTGAAAGCGGCATGGCCGGTGTCCGAAAGGACATCCAGCGCGCCATTCAGCTTCCTGATTTCCTGCTTGGCGGCCTGAAGCTCCGGCGTCTCGAGGAATTCCCATTCACCCTTTCGCCGGGTGATGGTGAATTGGTGGGCGCGCGCGACATCGAGCAGGTCCACTGCCCTGCTTTTCGATAGCGAATACGTGCACAAAACGACCATCTTCTGGCCTGCCAGCGACCGGTCGAGTTCATGCTCATATTGGCAAAACTCCTTCCAGTGGCTCGTCCCCATCCAGAATGCGTTACCGCTCACTCTCATCCCGGAGAAGCCCTGTTCCAAGGCCGCGCGCAGCTTTTCATTCCAGCCGCCGGTGATGCGCTGCATGTCGAACTCGCCGCCCGGAAGGTACCAGTCAGTGCCGGGGATCATCTCCATCTGGCCGGCCAACAGGCGTGTATCGATGTCGGGGATGGACTGCCGCAACGCATCCGTCGCGGTCTCCGCGTCGATTGGATCGGATACCGCCCAGATGCAGAATTCGTTGCCCTCCAGGCCAGCCGCGAAATAGGAAGCATTGGTGGCAAGCAGGTCCTGTTCCGCTTCGTAGAAGACGCAGATATGTGTGCCCCAGTTTATCTCGCCCATGACGCGGATGCCGGACTTGCGCGGCGCATAGGCAGCCTCATCGCTCATGTCGACGCCACTTTCCGGATGCACGAGTATTTCACGGACCCGCTGGATCGGTCGCGGCCCACGCTGCCTCTACATTCCGCTACGGAACCTGATGATCGTACCAGTAGAATGTGCGCGGCAGCTGACCCTTTATGGGGCGTGCACCTCCAGAGAGGCTATCAGCTGTGGCGCCGACATGACAGAGATTTTCAAGGCCGGGTTTGGCAGTCTGATCCGCACCTCCGCGGCCGATAGCCCGCGCCGCTCAGGCATGCCGGAAGCAATCGTGGCCCGGCTACCCGATCTATCAAGGGATGGTTTGGCCATCAGCGATCTGCGTGAAAGGGGGATGGCGCTGATCTACGTCAACAGCGCTTTCCAGGACATCACCGGCTATTCCAGTGACGAACTGATAGGGAGAAACTGCCGCTTCCTGCAAGGCAGCGATCGCCTCCAACCCGAAATCCAGTTCATCCGCGACGCAATCGCCCGGCGTACGGATGTCGCCGTAACGCTGAAGAATTACCGCAAGGACGGTCGCTGGTTCTGGAACGAACTCCAGCTTGCGGCCATCAGCGTCGCTGGTGGCGAGCCGACGCACTATGTCGGACTGATCCGGGACGTGACGGCGAGCAGAGCCGCCGCGGCCCAGATTGCCCATAGCAACCGCGCCGACATGCTCACCGGCGCGCTCAACAGATATGCTTTCGTCGAGGACGTCGACGTCCTTCTAAGTAAAGGGGAAGGGCCGATCCTGATTGCCAAGATCGACATGGCGCGGTTCCATGACATCAACGAAGGTTACGGATATGACGTTGGCGACCAGGTGCTGATGCAGATCGCCCGACGGCTGACCAACACTGGCGCGGCATTGGTCTGCCGCACGGGATCTAATGAGTTTGCGCTCGCCCAGCCTCTAAGCCATGCCGACGAGGCTCGATCAACAATTGAAAGGATCCGGCAGACCTTGGCGCCGCAATATCTCGTTGCGGGCGCAACGATCAGGATACGTTTCGCAATGGGCTATGTCGTTGGCAACCAAACGACAGACGCCATAACGCTGGTTCGTCGTGCCGGTGCCGCTTTGCATCGGTCGAAGGCGTCCGCGTTCCTCGATGTTTGCGCATTCAGCTCCGAGGACGATAGACGCGCCCGAAATCGACTGCGAATGACCAGCGAAATGCAGCAGGCCCTGGAACATGACGAGTTCGATTTTCACTACCAGCCGCAGGTCGAGCTTTCCACGGGAGCCCTTGTCGGTGCTGAAGCCCTGTTGAGATGGCACCATGGCCTCTTTGGGGTCCAGTCGCCGGACAAGTTCGTCGGCCATGCCGAAGATACGGGGCTCATACTCGACATTGGCGCCCGTGGTCTACGCACCGTCGCGAACTTTGCCGCGCGCGTCAACAGGGACCGGCAAGTGCCGATAGTCTTCTCGTTCAACGTTTCGCCGATCGAGTTCAAGCTTCGCGACATGCCGAAACTTGTCTCCAGCGTGCTCACGGCGAGCGGTGCTGATGCCGCATGGATCAAGCTGGAGCTAACCGAGAGCTTGATGGTCGAGAGTTCCGCGGAAATGCTGTCGATCATGAGAAATTTGCGCGAACTGGGCGTCGGCCTATCGATCGATGATTTCGGCACCGGTTACGCAAATCTGCGCTATCTCGAGGATTTCCCCCTGACGGAAATCAAGATCGATCGTGGTTTCGTCAAAGGGCTGGCACAAAGCCGATCCAAGCGGGTCATCATTGAGTCCATCATCCGGATTTCCAGGGAACTCGGCTTTCATGTCGTCGCCGAGGGAATAGAGACCGAAGTGGAACGCACGCTCTTGCGCGACATGGGCTGCGATATCGGGCAAGGATTCCTGCTCGGTCGGCCGGTCGACGCTGCAGGATTTGAAACGCTGGTTTGAGATCTCGCGTGACCGGATGGCAGCGGTTGCCTTGCGCTGGATGTAAAGGCCTTGCGATACGGCCGGAGAAGGTCGTGGGTCACCCTGGCGTCGGTCGCCCCCCAAGGAGGGTCTTCTGCGAGCAGCTCGAAGGCATGACGCTGTGGGCGGGTGGCCCTGGCCTAAGGCGTCATCAAATGTACTAAGCCCGGTCGAACGTGAAGGATGTAAGAAGCGTGGTGACGAAATTGCTCGCCTTTTCCTTGACGAGAGTCTCTGTCCATTCGTCGGTTCCACGCAGCATCAGCCCGGTGTAAATGCTGTCCACCGCGGCCTCTTCGATGCGTTTGATGTGTGACTTGAACGCAGCTTCGCCGTCCGTCCTGTAAATATCCCGGACAATCATTCGCAGGATTTCCTGGATGGCGATTTGCCAGGCGGTGTTGATTGTCTGGAGCTCGTTCGTCTTTTCGGTCATCCGGGATCTCCTTGATCGTCACGGCCATCGACAAGGTGTGGCGACACGCGCGCAACCTTGAACGGGCCGGTCGGCCGGACATAAAAAAAGGCCAGGCAACCTGCCTGACCTCGCTTGGTCTCATGCTTTCAACAGTGCCAGTACATCCGTGGTCAAAGGAAAGCTGAATCCGATCAGACGGCCTGCAGGTTGCAGGCTGACATCTTGCCCGACTTGCTGTCGCGCTCCATTTCGTAGCCGATCTTCTGACCTTCGACGATTTCGCGCATTCCGGCGCGCTCGACGGCAGAGATATGAACGAAGGCGTCGGCGCCGCCATTGTCAGGCTGAATGAAGCCGAAGCCCTTGGTGGAATTGAACCATTTAACTGTACCAGTGGTCATGATGAACCCTTTTCATAGCAGTATTGAACGACGGCAACGCAACAGCGATGCCGTTTGTGACGATGACGATTTTGAAGGAAGGTTCGTTCAGGGCGCGGTGCCAAACGCGCGATAACCAAAGCTCAGCAAGCAATATCGACAGGCAAATTCATATCCTGCTTCCATAGCTACGTCAACTTTTGGTTTTGGAAAATGCGATTTCAACTTTTTGTTGCGTTCGCTGAAGATGCAATCCGACCGAACGCCTAAGGAATGAATTCTGCTGAGGGAAGGATAGAAACGGCCATTGAGCCATGAAGGCAGCCATACGAAATTGTCCATTGCCAAATGGCCTGACCTTGTCGAAACTCATCGCGTCGGCCATCCGGTCCTCCCGGCGGCGATGCCGCCATGCGGGCCGCGCTGCTCCGTGGCAAAGATGATATCCAGGCTGTCGTCACGCCTTCTGGCAACTGGTTTCTCACTCCATCAAGACGCATGTAAATTTTTTTGCGCGGCATCTTGAAGCTGTTTTTGAGGCTTCCCAAATCGTCTGCCGTCGAGGCTGTATGGCTCGACAAAAGGCGGCGCCGTTGGGCGGTGCCCCTTGTACCCATGTTGCTTCAAGGAGAATGTGGCTATGAGAACCTTTGACTCGCTTTATCGAACCACCATTGGATTCGATCGTCTTTTCGACATGCTCGACAACAGCGCCAGGACCGACTGGCCGCCTTACAATATCGAGAAGACAGGTGAAAACGACTACCGTATCGCCATGGCAATTGCCGGCTTCAGCTCGGAGGAGGTGGAGTTGACGCAGAATGGCCCTGAACTTGTGGTCGTCGGCCAGAAAGCCACCGACACGGAGGGGCGTCAAGTGCTGCACCAGGGCCTTGCCTTGCGCAACTTCAGACAGGTGTTCAAGCTGGCCGACCACATGAAGGTGGTGGCTGCCTCCCTTGAGAATGGCTTGCTCAGCGTCGAGATCGTACGGGAAATCCCCGAGGAACTGAAGCCTCGCCGCATCAACATCGGCCCTGGCGACGCTGTGGCGGCCAGAAAGCAGATCACGCAGGATGTCGAGAAACCGCGCAAGGTTGCCTGACACCGGGATTGCAACACTAACACTGCGGTCGCCTCCCGGCTTCGGTCGGGAGGCCTTGATTGCGGAGATTGGAGATGAAACAGCAGACTGAAACATCCCGCGCCGCAACTCGGCGCGAGAGACTTTTCGAGGGTCTTTTTTGTCTTCTCGACAGTCCTAGGGACGTGCTCAGGCATCCGCGCATGAGTGTGGACGAAAAGCGGGCCTTGCTCGCCTCATGGGCATCGGATGCCCATGCCGTCGAAAACCAGCCCACCCTACGCAAACTGGACAACGGCAAGATCGTCCCTGTCGACGATATATTGCGGTGCCTGAAGGCGCTGGATCAGGTCGGCTCCGCCGGCAAGGATCCTTCGCGTCGGGCGATGCCCTGGAACATCACCTTTGATCGCCGCGGCCGGCGTGGCAATGGATGGCTGCGCAAACGGCGCTTTACCGGCAGAGACGATGACGATGATCCGCCACCTTGCCCGGCGGCGGTATCGCCACGCGTACCCGGCGGTGGGCAAAGTGGCGCGTATATGATGTTTGAGCGCAAGCCCGCTTATGCCTGACGCATCGCCTTCCGGTTTGTGAAGGGCACAAAGAACCCGCTGCGCCGGTTCGCAGCGGGTTCGCAAGGGCTATTTTCTTTCCAGTATGGTGCCGTGGTTCGGATCGAAGGCCTGTGCGTCCAGGCCTGCTTTGACGATGATTGTGCAAACGCCCATTACCTGAGGTGCTCGACGTACTGGCCGCAATGGACGGCCGTGTGGCTTCATCATTGTCCGGGGTGTCTATCGGGACTGTCCCCGGTCTTTTCCATCCAGTTTCTGGTCGAGGCGCCTGCTGTCCATCGAAGCTCGACCATTCGGTGGAGCCTCGTCTGAATGCCCGCCCGCCGTCCTGCCGTTTCAGGACATCCGCGTGCGACCGGCGGGTCTGTGTCGTTGACTCTGGCCATGCCAAAAGCGTAAGTCGCGGTGCGCGTCACACGTCCAAGGCGCGGCACTTCACCATAAAGGTATCAAAAAAATGGACGACAAATATGCCAACGCGCGCGAGCATTTTTTCGCGGCTGTCAGGACGCTGGCAGCCTCTTCCGACAGTGTTCAAACGCGCCTGATCGACGCGAATACGAACATTATGGACGTTACGATCGATGAGTTCGATGGTGACCCGGAGCTCAAGTTCAAGTTTGCGAAAATACTGGATCTGCTTGCTGTCGATCAAGACGATATGGAAGCGGTCGCTGTTGAAACAGCCGCGCACATGACGGATTTTGAAGCGGTCAAGGTCGCCGACCTCATTTGTGACTTCTATTACGAGCTGACGTAGTTGGGCGTGACGGGCGAAGCAGCTCGGCTTCGCCCCGGCCAGTTGCAAGGACTGGCACCCCCAATCGAGACCTCGATCTTGATCCGCGCAGTGATCATCGAGTAAGCTGGCCGACCAATGGAGTTATCATGGTCAAGCCTTCATTGGGCGCTGCCGCAACAAGGCTCCGATTTTCACGCACGTCCATCTAGGCGCCAGCAATTGCCGCTTCGACCTCTTGCGCGGAATGGCCTGTGAGATCCTTGGCGATTTCGCCAATGAGCACGGCCGACAGTTTCTGATGATAGTGCTTGCGAAGTTCGCCAAGGGTTCGCGGAGCGGCGATGACAATAAGGTTGGCGATTCGCCCATCCAGGACCTGTCGGTTAAGCAACCCCGCGGTTCCTGCCGCGAAACTGTCTTCTTCGATCTGGCTGTTGTCGGGGTTGGCCGAACTGCTCACGTGACGGGCACCGGACCCCTTGTTCTCATTGGCCACATCGTCAACCACCGAGGCCGTCAGCTTCGGGTTGGCTTCGTCTCCGGAGTTGCGAAAGAGGTTGAGTTTCTCACCATCAGCCACCGCAACGGTCGCACCTTTGGGAATATTCATTCTAAGTCTCCAAAATTGCGCCAGTCGTTGGATGATCCAATTCAAAAGATATCTGGCGTCTGACTCAACGCCTCAGCGAGCCATTGGATGCCTTTCGTCGAAGGCCATTGCGGGATCGGATGTGGCCTCCATCGTTATGCCGCGTCGAACGCTGGCTTCTCCTCAACCAACGCTTGTGTCTTGTCGGAACCAATGAAAATTCCAGCCGTTACCCTGTCCAGGCAAAGCCAGAGGGGCAAATGGAAACAGATGACGCAGCACCAATCCGTTCGGGCGTTGAAGGTCTCGATTATGTGCTGCGTGGCGGTTATGCCAAGTTTCGATCTCATCTTGTCGAAGGCAGGCCCGGTTCCGGCAAAACCACGCTCGGCCTTCAGTTCTTGATCGAGGGCGCGGCGCGCGGAGAGAGATGCCTTTACATCACATTGTCGGAAAGCAAGCGCGAATTGCTGTCTGTTGCACAGCGGCACGGCTGGGATCTCCATGGGATCGAGATTCTGGAGCTTGTGCCGCCGGAACTCAGCCTTGATCCGTCGCAGTTGCAGACCCTGGTCCATTCATCGGAACTTGAGCTTGGCGAGACCGTACAGGCGGCATTGGCCGAGATCGGACGCCTGAAGCCGGACCGGGTAGTGTTCGACTCGCTGTCGGAAATAAGGTTGCTGTCGCAGGGGTCATTGCGCTATCGCCGCCAGGTCCTGGCGCTCAAGAGTTTCTTTCTTCTCAACCACGCCACCGTGCTGCTGCTTGATGATCTGACAGCAGAGCATGACGACCTCAACCTCCATTCGATCAGCCACGCGGTCATACGCATGGAGCAGTTGATGCCGGTGTATGGCGGCGAACGGAGGCGCCTGCGCGTCATCAAGATGCGGGGCGTGCAAATCCGCGGCGGATTTCACGACTTTGTCATTCGGCCGGGCGGTGTTACCGTGTTTCCTCGGCTAGTCGCGGCCGAGCACGAGAACGAGGAGAATGGATCTCCGGCACTAAGCGGCAACCGGATTGATGCCTTGCTCGGCGGCGGGCTCGACCGGGGGACGAGCACCTTGCTGATGGGGCCTTCCGGTGTTGGCAAATCGACAGTGGCGTGCTCCTATTGCCATGCCGCGCTGGAGCGCGGCGAGCGCGTCCTGGTGCTGCTTTTCGACGAAACCAAGCGGATATTCCTTGCAAGGGCCGCCAGCATCGGAATGGATCTGGATCGTTTCCTTGGCAATGGCATGCTTGTCTTGGAGCAGATCAATCCGGCCGAGGTATCGCCCGGCGAACTGTCGACCCGCATCCAAATCGCCGTCGAGAAACTCGACGCCAGGATCGTCGTCATCGACAGTTTGACCGGTTATCTCAATGCCATGTCGGAAGAGCAGCATCTCGTGCTCCAGATGCACGAAATCCTGACCTATCTGAACCAGAAAGGCGTTGTAACCATCCTGCTTCTGGCCAGTCATGGGCTTATCGGCCAGATGGCCGCCCCCGTCGACATGACGTACCTGTGCGACGCCATCATGCTTTTGCGGTTCTTTGAAAATGGCGGTCGGATCCGGCGTGCGATCTCGGTGGTGAAGAAGCGCGTAGGGCCGCACGAAGACACGATCCGTGAGTTCGGGATTGGAAGTGATGGCATCACGGTGGGCGAACCCCTTGCCCGATTTCGCGGCATCCTCACTGGCGTGCCTTTCTTCGAGGGCCAGCCTTCCGATCTCCTGGATGAGAAGGTGCCCTGATGCCGCCGGAGCCCGCCGCGCTCTTGCTCACCCCGTCGGGGAGGGATGCTGAAATCGCCGCTTCCATTCTGGCGGCAAGTGAGATCGGCTCGCATGCTTGTTCGACACTGGACGAGGCGTTGCCGTTGCTTGACAAGATGCAATGCCTGGTCGTTGCCGAGGAGGCACTGATCAGCGCGGACCGCAGCCAATTTGCCACGTGGTTTCAGAACCAGCCGGCCTGGTCTGATTTCCCGATTATCCTGCTGGCGCTGCGCGGGCAGGAAATTGACAAGCGGCTGGCGTTTCTGGATCGATATCTGATCGTGTTGGAAAGACCCTTTCTAGCATCGAGCCTGGCCAATTCGGTCCGTTCAGCGATACGTGCACGTGCACGCCAGCTCGAGGTCAAATCCTACATCGACCAGATGCGGGAACTCGCTGATAGGCAGCAGTTGCTGATCCGGGAATTGCATCACCGCGTCAAGAACACCTTGGCCAATGTGCGCGCGATGATGGGTGCAACGGCCCGCTCGACCGAAACTGTAGCCGACTTCATACGCGATTTCTCGGCCAGGCTGGTGTCGCTGGCGGACACGCACTCGATGCTTACCGACGATTACTGGCAGACAGCCTCGCTTCACAAACTCCTGGAGAACGAACTGAGGCACTACGAGATACGCGACAAGCCACGCGTCGTGATGGACGGCCCCAATATTGATCTCGTTGCCGACCTGGCTGTGCCGGTAGGCATGGCATTTCACGAGCTTGCCACCAATTCATCGAAGTTTGGCGCGCTCTCGCAGCCGCAAGGAACGATCAAGGTGCGCTGGTCGCTGGCCGATGCCGGCGATCGGCAGCTTGTCCATTTCAACTGGCAGGAGTGTGGTGGACCCGTGGTCGAGCCGCCAAGGCGGCGTGGATTTGGCACCACCTTGTTGGAAAAGGTGGTCGCCATACAATGCGACGCAAAAGTCGAACTGAACTTCGAGCCAGATGGCTTGTGTTTTACAATGACGCTGCCGCTACGCGACACGAGGCTTGTTCCGTCATATTCGTGATCCCGGTGGCAAGGTCGCGTCTCGCTTTGGCAATGGCGGCAGCAGCGCATCGCTGATATTGGTGTCGCCCACTTGCAGCACGGGCGCACCAGATGACATCCGATACAGATAAGGCCGAGGCAGTGGAGCAACTGCTCGATACACCGGATCTTGCCACCGCGCTGGAGAGCGAACAGTTCAAGAAATTCCTCGACCAGATTCCGATCGCCATCGCCGTGTCCGACCTTAGTGCGAATGAGCGTGTCGTTTATGCCAATCCGGAATTCGAGAAGCTTTCAGGACTGGAGGAAGCCAGGCTTGCAAGGGAACACTGGGCGGCGCTGTCGGGCACCGACCTCGACCCGGAGAAGGACCGGCCTCTCTTCAAGGCCGTGGTTGAGGAAACAGATTTCGTCGGAACCTTCCAGCTCGAGCGGGCAGGGGAAAAACCTGCGATCGTCGACGTGTATTCCAACGTCATCGAGGACGACAACGGGAAAGTCTGCTTCAGGCTGGTGGCGTTGGTGGACGTATCGGCCCATGGCGAAAAGCAGGATGGGGGCTCGATGCAGGAGCGCATCCGCGAGAAGGACACGCTGCTGCGCGAGCTTCAGCATCGGGTGAAGAACAATCTGCAGATGATCACGGCGCTGATCCGCCTGGAAACGCGCAACGCCGCCGAGCCGGACCAGAAGCGGTTCGAGCGACTTGCCGGCCGCGTCGACGCTTTGGCCATCCTCTACCAGACGCTGTCTGGCGATGAGCAGAAGGACGAGGTCGATCTCGGCGTCTACCTCAGCCAGATCGCCTCGGCGGTGATGATCTCGCATGCGGTCGAGGGCATCCGCCTCGACATGAAGGTCGACAGCTATCCTGTGTCGATAAACGTTGCCATGCCGACAGGACTGGTGGTGAACGAACTGCTGACCAATTCGTTAAAGCACGCGTTCCGAGGCCGTGACGGCGGCACGATCACCTTGCACAGCATCGTCGATGGCAATGGTTGCCGTATTGTCGTTGCCGATGATGGGGTAGGTCTGCCGGAAGGGGAGACCTGGCCCAGACGCGGCAAGCTCGGCGCGCTTATCGCGCGCTCGCTGACCGAGAACGCAAAGGCGGAGTTCGACGTAAATTCCAGCGCCAAGGAAGGCACGAAGGTTACCATTGTCTTCAAACGCTCGGTTGCCGCCGCAACGAACTGATGCTGCCGCAACATCAGAGCGTGCGTGACAGGCTGCCTTGTGGCTGGCTTGGCGCGGCGGCGGTTTGCTGAACAATCGCCCGCCTGACAGATTGCTGGAAAGCGGTTCAGTTCGCGCGCTGTCGCTTCATCATGGCGCCATACAGGCAAAACGCTTGCTGCTTCGGCCGGCGAACGAGCAAGCAATGCTCGTGGATATCGGCTTGAAGGTACGTATGGCCGCGAACAGAGATTTGTTTGATTCATGTCATCTCTGTTCAAATATCCTGATTGATGGTCGAATACTATCGGGGGACGGGTCTCGACGAAAGTCACATTGGCCGGTTGCTTGATTCTGTTCCGATTGGCATAATCGGCTTTCGAGTGAGGGAGGCCTGTCTTGTCAATTCGTCTTGGCCGGAAGTACCAGCAACTGGCTCATGGTTGGGGCTGTGCCTGCCACAGTCCGCAAGCCCAGCAACTCCTGGCTCGCATCGACAAGGGCCTTTCGCGCCGTTCAGTCCTGAAGGGGCTGGCGGCGAGCCTTTCGGCGCCCGCGCTTGGCGTCGTCAGCCCTGCCTTCGCGCAGAGTGCTTCAAAGCCCGTGCTCCTCAGGAACGTGAACATCTTCGATGGGACGAACGGCAAACTCCTCGAGGGCCAGGGCGTCCTGGTCGAGGGCAATCTCATCAAGGCGATTGTCGCGTCCACGGAGACGGTTCCCGATGCCGACATCATCGACTGCGGTGGCCGCACGCTGATGCCTGGCATGATCGATGCACACTGGCATTCGATCCTGGCCGGCATTTCGCAGATCGTGGCAATGACCGCCGACATCCCGTATGTGCACCTGGTTGCCGCGCAGGAAGCAGAGCGCACGGTGCTACGTGGCTTTACAACTGTCCGGGACGTTGGAGGGCCGTCATTCGCCTTGAAGCGCGCGATCGATGAGGGACGCATCGCGGGCCCCCGCATCTATCCGTCAGGCGCGATGATCACGCAGACGTCCGGGCATGGCGACTTCCGGATGCGAACGGAACTGCCGCGGACGCCGCAGAGCAATCTGAGCGCGGCCGAGCAGGCCGGTATCTCGGCGATCGCTGATGGTGAAGCGGAGGTGCTGCGCCGGGTCCGTGAGCAGCTGATGCTTGGCGCGAGCCAGATCAAGATCATGGGTGGTGGCGGTGTCGCCTCCGCCTACGACCCGATCGACGCGCTCCAGTATACCGAAACAGAGATGAAGGCGGCTGTGCAGGCCGCGGACGACTGGGGCACCTATGTGTGTATCCACGCCTACACCTCGGCCGCCGTTCAGCGTGCGCTTGCGAGCGGCGTGAGATCAATCGAGCATGGCCAGCTAGCCGACGAGGAGACTGCCAAGCGTATCGCCGACGCGGGTGCCTGGTGGAGCATCCAACCGTTCCTCGCCGACGAAGATGCCAATACCTATGCTTCGCCGGAGCAACGCGCACAACAGCAGATGATTGCCGAGGGGACGGCCCGCGCGGTGGAACTCGGGCGCAAGCACAACGTCAAGATGGCTTTGGGGACCGACATATTGTTCAGTCCAAAAGGCACGGCGACACAGGGCAAGCAACTCGCCAAATTCGCCCGATGGTACCACAATGCGGATGTGCTGCGGCTCCTCACCAGCGGCAATGCCGATCTCGCCGGTCTTTCCGGACAGCGCAATCCTTATCCGGCAAAACTTGGACGTATAGAACAAGGCGCCTACGCCGACATTCTTGTGATCGATGGCAATCCGCTTGAGGATATTTCGCTGATCGCCGACCCTGCCCGGAGCTTGAAGCTCATCATGAAGGACGGGCGCATTCACAAGAACACGCTTTCGGCTTGAGGGAGAGGATGTCTTGAAGATCTATGCTGGCATCTTTGTCCTGATAACCTTGTCTGGTGTTCACGCTTCATATGCCGCCGACCCCGTTCTACCCCGGCAGGAAGACCAGGGACCTGCCACGGCGGACCATCCGGATTGGGCCTTGCAGATCACACCTTACATGTGGGCCGCCGGCCTCGACGGAAACATCTCGCCCTTTCGGCGTGCGCCGACGATTGGCATTGAGAAGTCGTTCTCCGATGTCCTGGACGATCTCAACTTCGGCGGCTTTGTCAACATCTGGGGGCGCTATGACCGTTTTGTCGTCTCGGGCGATATCATGTACGTCGATACGACGGACAGTCATGCTTTCGGGCCGTTACCGCCACTCGGACCCGTGCCGCCTGGAACGGTTGTGAACGGCAGCGTCGACACAAGGCAGTTCACCGCGACCCTGCAAGGAGGCTACCGCGTTCTTGACATGCCGGCCTTCACACTCGACGCGTTGGCAGGCGCCCGCTTCTGGCATATCGCCAACGATGTTACGGTCAGTGCCCTGGGTGTTTCCCGCGGTTATGGCGAAAGCTTTGGCTGGGTCGATCCCGTTATCGGCGCTCGTGCCTTCATGCGTCTGACCCAAAAGCTTTCTCTTCAGGCACAAGCGGATATTGGCGGCTTCGGCGCGGGGTCTCGTTTTACCTGGTCTGCCCTGGCAACGGCAAACTATGCCTTCACCGACCGCCTTTCTGTCTCCGCGGGCTACAAGGTGCTCGACGTCAATTACGATCACGGCGGTCATGTCTACGACACGCGCCTGTCCGGGCCGGTCATGGGAGCAACTTGGCGGTTTTAGCTTGAAAGCGCGTCGCCAGCGTGGCGGTCGCCGCGCATGTCCCCACCAAAGCGGAAGCCGACGGTTCACTCGTGCCAGCGAAATGCGTCCAGTGTGTAGTCTGGAAAGGCGCCCAGCCCGCTGAAAAGCGCCGTCAGGTCTTTGCAATTGGCCAAGATCCCTGATGCCACGAGCGTGGTTGCCATCCCGGCGCCATTCCCGCCGGCGATGTCGTGCTCGACGCTGTCGCCGATGCAGACCGCTTTTCCTCTATCCGGGCTACCGGCGAGCGCCAGCGCTGCCTCGAAGATCGGCTGATAGGGCTTGCCGATACGGGTGACGCTGCCGCCCAGTCTTTCATAGAGATCCGCTATCTCGCCGGCGCCGAAGCGCGGCCCCACGGACGTCAGCATGATCCGGTCAGGGTTGGTGCAAAAGCACGGTACGCCCCGCTCCGCCGCGGGCTTGAGCAGCGCGCGATAGTAATCCAACTGGTGACGGTCGCCTTCGCTTGCCGAGATGAGGACGAAATCGGCATCGTTCCCGCTGGCGGTCAAGGTCAAAGGCAAGTCATCGATTGCTGAGCGGTCGCCGTCACGGCTGATCAGCAGACATCTCGTCTCCGGCTTCAGCGCGCCGGAGACCGCCATGTCCTTGAACGAGCGCCACGCCACTTCGCCCGAGGAGACCAGATGATCCCAGCTTCCCGCCTCGAAGCCGAGCGAGAGCAGGCGCCGTTCGTTGGGTTTGGCGCGCTTGCCGGAGTTGGAGATCAGGATGATCGTCTTGCCGGCACGCTTGAGTGACGACAGGGCATGAACCGCGCCAGGATAAGGGTGTTGGCCGTCATGCAGCACGCCGAACTGATCTATCAGGAAAACCTCATAGCGTTGCGCCAGCGCTTCGATGCCTTCGATGGGTTGGACAGACATGGTCCTCACAGGAGTCCTGCCGAGCCTGCACCCTTCAGCGCCAACCGCGCCGTTCCGGCGGCGGCCGCATCCGAAAGCGCCGGCAGGAAATCGACACCGAGCTTGCGTTGCCGGATCGCAGTCCAGGCATGATTTGCCGCGCCGCCCCCAACGCTCCTGACCGATGTCAACTTCGGCGCGCCGAGCTCGGCCAGCCTTCGATAGCCGAGGGCTTCGATAGCGGCGATGCCTTCCAGCATCGCCTTGAGGTATTCGCCGTCATCGGTCGGGCGCGGGGCCATTCGCGGCGACAGGGCAGGATCGGCAATCGGAAAGCGCTCACCCGCGGCGCCGAGCGGGTAGTAGTCGAGGCCAGTCTCGGTTGCCGTATCGATTGTCGCGCTGAGTTCGATGATGCGTGCCAACGAAAAATGCTGAGCCAGCACCTTTCCCCCGGAATTCGAAGCGCCGCCAGCAAGCCACGCATTGCCCAGCCTATGGCTGTAGATGCCGAATCGCGGCGCCGAGATCGGCCGGTCGGAGAGGATCTTGATGGTCAGCGAAGAGCCGAGCGCCGTGACACCTTCGCCCGCGGCCTCGGCCCCTGTCGCCAGGAACGAGGCGCAGCCATCGGTGGTGCCTGCCACCACCAGCACGTCACGCGGCAGTCCGAACTGGTCAGCAATCCCTAGGGAAATCCTCGCCGTGACCTCGCCGGGTTCGACGACGCTCGGCAGCAACTCCGTTCGCATGCCGGTCGCAGCGATCCAGTCTGGCCAGCGGCGGCTTTCGGGATCGTAGCCTGTCTTGAGGCAGTTGTTTTCGTCACTGACGTCGAACCGGCTGGACAGCCGGCCGGCGATCCAGTCCGCCTGGTGCAGCACGGCCGCCACACCTGGCAGGCGCTGGAACCAAAGTGCCTTGGCAAGTCCCGATGTCGCCCCATGCGCCGCACTCGTCTCCGGTGCTTCGCGGGCCACCATGGACAGGATCGTGCCATCGCTGACCTTGTCGTTGTACATCAGCGGCTCCGCCAGCGGTTCGCCCGCGCCGTTCACCGGCAGCACCGTGCCTGAAGTTCCGTCAACGGCGATCGAGCGCACGGCGGCGGGCTCGATCGCCGGCAGCAGCTCCTCAAGCGCCGCGCTGACCGCCGACCACCATATCGACGGTGAGCGCGCATTGTCGCCGAACCCCGCAAGCTGCACAGCGGACTGCGCGGCGATGGAATAGTCCGGACGCATGGCGACGGCGCGCGCTCCAGACGTGCCGATGTCGATGCCAATTGCGAGCGGGATCATGGTCTCCACCTAGATGGCGGCGTTCAGTTTTTGACGATAGCGCTCGGCGTCCCAGTTCATCAGCTGGTCGTTTTCAGCGTCGGTGAGGTAGTTCAGCCGGGCCGTGACGTCGACCCGTGCGGTGACGTCCGCAAGGCAGCGGATCATCGCATCTGCGCTCGCGCCGGCGTCCCCGCGCATGAGCACGCCAAGGCCAGGAAAGAGGATCGCCGCGGGCCGCGTGTCCAGGCGGTGGATCACGTCAGCCACGGCTTCGCCGCTGCGCGCCACGACAGAGCCGTTGCCGAGGAAGATGACGTGGTCCGGATAAAGACTCCCGCCCACGGCCATGCGGCGGCTTTCGGGGTCGATGGCGACAGCGTGCGCCTCGATATCCGCCGGCAAGCGGTAGCCGGTCTCTCCAGCGAGTTTGAGCAACGCCACGATGTCGGGTTGCGCAACCTGGCGCGGCGGCCGTGCGAGAAGCGCGTTCACACGACGCAGCAGCGCCTGGGCTCCGGCAACGGTCTCTGCCGCGACGACAAGGCCGTGATTGCCGAGGATGAGGACGTCGACGCCTGGCCGCAGGCGTTCGGCAATGCCCTGGGCAAGCGGCAATCCTGGCCGAAAATACGGTACGTACGCCCACTCGACACCGCCGAGCCGCCTGGCGGCTTCATCCTCGCAGTCGGTCTGCACCGCAAGCGAAATCGTATCGACGCAGTGAACATGCAAAACGATGCGCTGCGGCATCAACGCATGCACCGTTGTCTCGATCGAGGGACGAAGTTTGCGTGTGTTGAGCGCCTCGATGGCGAAGATCTGCGGCCGATCGGCGGCCGGGTCGCGCCCTTCGACGGCCTTGAGCAGCGAGACCGTGTCCACCGGCACCATGATGTCTTCTGCAAGCGCATCCTTCAGCCATGTTCCGGAGGCCTTGATCCAAAGCGTGTCACCGGCCTTCAGCGATGTGTTGCCGCCGGCGGCCTGCGTCATATGCGGGTCGCGACCAATGGTGGCCGAGAGCGATCGCAACGCCGCCAGTTCCTGCGCATCCGCATGGGTCGCCATGGCCATTCCTTCAAACAGTCCAGCCGTATTCCCACGGCCTTGGATCTCGCCACAGGGACGATTGTTGGTGCTGGTATTGCAGATACGATTGAGTTTCGTCAACAGTGATCTAATTTCGTCATTTGACGCTTGCAATCCAAAAGTCGTTGAGTAAGTTAGATCAAATTCTGCTGTAAAGCGGAGATGGGGAGGAAAAATTGAGCGACACCGGCCGCCAGCGTCAGATCGTCGAGCTGTTGCGCGATCGGCCGTTCGCTTCGGTGCGCGAGTTGCAGGAGCGGCTTGGCGTTTCGGCGGCGACGGTGCGGCGCGATATCGACAGGATCGACGAGGCCGGCGAGGCGAGAAAAGTCTACGGCGGTATTTCGGCGCTCGACGGGGCCCTGCAAGCGGGTGTTGCCTACGCGAGGCCCTTCGACGAGAATCGTGATCTGGCGGTAGAGGCCAAGCTGCAGATCGCTGCTGTCGCGGCAACCATGGTCCGTGACGGCGATGCTGTCATCGTGCACGGCGGTTCGACGTGCTTCCACCTTGGGGTCAAGCTCGCTGATCGCAACATCCGGCTCTATACCAACTCGATGCCGCTCGCGGCCTATCTGAGTGACCACGGTCACTGCAGTCTGACGGTTGCCGGGGGCGACCTGCATCGCGAACCCGGGATCATCCACTCGCCAACCCAAAGCTCGCCGTTCTACGCCTCCAAGTTCTTTCTCGGCGCGCAGGGCCTTGGCCAGGAAGGCGTCCTGGAATCGCATCCTCTCTTGGTCCGCTCGATCGCCGATCTCAGCCTCTGCGCCGACCAGATCGTGGTCCTGGCCGACAGCCGCAAACTGTCGATCCATCCTCGCAATGTCGCGCTACCACTGTCGCGCATCGGCACGCTGGTCACCGATGACGGTTTGTCGGACGTCGATGCCCGCATGCTGGAGGATGCCGGCGTCACGGTGCGGATCGCCTCTCTTTCGGGAGGCGCTCCGTGAAGTTGGCGGTACTTGATTTCGGCAAGACAAATTCGAAGCTTTTCATTTTCGGCCAGGACGGGCGGATTGTCGACGAGCGCCGCACCCAGCCAGGCTGGACGCGTCAAGGCAGCTGCACTGTCCTCGACGAGCCGAGGCTTCACGACTGGGCGGTGCGCGCCGTGGGCGAGGCCGCGGACCTTCATGGCATAGAGGGCCTCATGGTCTCGGGCCATGGCTGCACCTTTGCCTTGATCGGCAAGGATAAGCTTACGCACCCCATCCTGGACTACGAACAGGATCCGCCTGTCGATCTGGCCGCGCGGATCGATCGGCGTATTCCCGATTTCGCCGAAACGTTTTCGCCGCGATTGCCGCTTGGCTTCAACTTCGGCCGCCACATGCTGTGGCTGAAGGAGGTCGAGCCCGAAGCCTTCGAGACCGCCACCTCGATCCTTGGCTACCCGCAGTACTGGAGCTGGCGGTTCGGCGGTCGGCCTGTTTCGGAAGTCTCCTATCTCGGCTGCCATTCGCATTTGTGGGCTCCACGCCGGCGTGATTTTTCCTCATTGGTCGACGCGGAGGGTTGGCGCGGCAAGATGCCATCGTTTGAGCGCGCGGGAACCGTCATCGGCGACGCGCCTTTCGGCGAGGTCACGCGCCGCCCGGTCGCCATTCATAACGGTGTCCACGACAGCAATGCGGCGCTGCATGCCTATCGCAGGCAAGCGCTCGGCTCGGTCACGGTCGTTTCCACCGGCACGTGGGTCATCATCCTCAATCCGGATTGCCCGCTTGACGCGCTCGATCGTCACCGCGACATGCTGGTCAACGTCGATGTCGATGGCGGCCCGGTGCCGACCATTCGGTTCATGGGCGGACGCGAGTTCGATGTCATCAGCGATGGCTGGCAAGGCGCGATCGAGCCGCCCGCGCTCCAGCGCGTCATAGACGCCGGAATGCTGGCGCTGCCGAGCTTTGCGCCCGGCGGCCCGGCGCCCGGGCGATCGGGAACCTTGGTCGGGCCGGTGCCCAACTCCGGCGAACGAGCCGCCGCGGCGCTGCTCTACGTCGCGCTGATGTGTGACCTGTCGCTTGATCTGATCCAGTCGAACAACACGGTGATCGTCGACGGTGGCCTGAACAATGGCGGGCTCCTCGCCAGTCTGCTCGCGCAGCTTCGTCCCGCCCAGGGCTTCTTGCAGGGCGCGACGCTTGAAGGCAGCGCCACCGGGGCCGCCGCGCTTGCCTTTGAAGGGGTGGGGCGCGAATTCGCCGCCGAAGCGCCCGAACCGGTACACGCGGCGCGCATCTCGGGCCTGGCTGGTTATCGCGACCGCTGGCGCGATCTGGTCGAAGGCCTGGCGGTCGCCGAGGCTGCTGCGGGTGGTTCGCGATGAGCGCGGCGATCCAGACGGAGGAGACGCGCAAGCCGGTGCTGGAAATGCGCCATATCTCCAAGACATTTGGGGTGATCCGCGCGTTGCAGGACGTGTCGCTTCGAGTTCACGCCGGTGAAGTCCACGCACTGATGGGTGAGAACGGAGCTGGCAAATCGACCTTGATGAAGGTGCTGTCCGGCGCCTACCGGCCCGATCCCGGCGGCGAAATCCTGATCGATGGCAAGCCTGCAGCGACCGGCGATCCTGTCAAGGCGCGCGCAAGTGGCGTCGCGGTGATTTACCAGGAGCTGTCGCTGGCCCCAAATCTCACGGTGGCGCAGAACATTTTCCTGGGCAACGAACCGCGGCGCTTCGGCATCGTCGACCGCGATCAGTGCAACCGCCGCGCCACGGACATCATCGAGCGGCTTGGCGTTTCCTTTTCGGCGCACGACGCGGTGTCCGGTCTGTCTCTAGGCGAGCGCCAACTGGTCGAGATAGCCCGTGCATTGTCGACCAGCGCCCGCATCATCGTCATGGACGAGCCAACGACCTCGCTGACCTCGCGCGAGACCGACAGGCTTTTCGAGGTCATCGCGACGCTGAAAGCGCAAGGCATCGCCATCATCTACATCAGCCACCGCATGGAGGAAGTGTACCAGCTTGCCGACCGCGTCAGCGTGCTGCGCGACAGCGGCTATGTCGGGACACTGGATCGCGCCGACCTCAACGCGTCACGCCTTGTGTCGATGATGGTCGGGCGCGATCTCTCGGCCTTCTACAAGAAGGACCACCGGGCTCCGGACGGACAGCGCGCGATGGCACTCTCGGTGCGCGGCATGTCGGATGGCCGCCTGTTGAAGAACTGTTCCTTCGACCTGCACAAGGGTGAAGTGCTGGCGCTGGCGGGCCTTGTCGGCTCCGGCCGCACCGAGCTCGCGCGGCTGATCTTCGGCGCCGACAAGAGAACGTCAGGCACGCTTGAACTCGAGGGCAGACCGATCTTGATCGGCTCGCCGCGAGAGGCTCTGGATGCCGGCATCGCTTACCTCACCGAGGATCGCAAGGAACTGGGCCTGTTCCTCGACATGTCGATTTCAGACAATGTCAGCATGGGCGTTCTGGCAAGGGACGCGCATGCGGGAGGCTTCCGTGATTTCGCCGCCGCCGAGAGGCGCGCGGCAAAGGCGGTTGCCGATCTTTCCATACGCACGCGTTCCGTTCAGGCCAATGCCGGTTCGTTGTCGGGCGGAAACCAACAGAAAGTGCTGCTCGCCCGGCTGCTCGAGACAGAGCCCAAGGTCGTCATCCTCGACGAGCCGACCCGTGGCGTCGATGTCGGCGCGAAGTCGGAAATCTACCGCCTGATAGACAACCTGGCCAACAAGGGCATGGCCATCCTGATGATCTCCAGCGAACTGCCGGAGGTGATCGGCGTGGCCGACCGGGTGCTGGTGATGCGCGACGGCGCCATCGCCGGCGAAGTGGCATCCGCGGGGGAGCCGCTCAGCCAGGAAAAGATCATGGAACTTGCAACGGGAGCGGCTCAGCAATGACCGAAACGGCGACCGGGATGACGAATGCGGGCGACCGGACGACCGTCAGGAGCCGTCGGCTGCGCACTGCTTTCGCGGCGCTGGGCATGCTGCCGGTGCTCGTCCTGCTCGCCGCCGGGTTCCAGTTCATCAATCCCCGCTTCCTGACCGAGACCAACCTGTTGATCGTCACTCAGCAATCTTCGATCAACATCGTGTTGGCGGCGGGAATGACCTTCGTCATTCTGACCGGGGGCATCGATCTGTCCGTAGGCGCCATCCTTGCCGCCTCCGCGATGGTCGCGGTGATCGTGTCGCTGGTACCGGAATGGGGACTGCTCGGGGTTCCGGCCGCCATTCTCGTCGGCCTCGGCTTCGGGCTCATCAACGGGCTCCTTATCGCCTACATCAAGTTGCCCCCGTTCATTGTCACGCTTGGTTCGTTGACCGCGGTGCGCGGCATCGCCCGCCTGCTCGGTCAGGACACGACGGTGTTCAACTCGGACCTGCCTTTCGATTTCATCGGCAACGGTTCTCTGTTTGGCATCCCGTGGCTGGTCATCATCGCGCTGTCGGTGGTGGTGCTGTCCTGGCTTGTGTTGAAGCGAACCGTGCTCGGCACCTGGGTCTATGCCGTTGGCGGCAATGCCGAAGCGGCCCGGCTGACCGGCATCAAGGTGCCGCTGGTTCTGCTCTTCGTCTATGGCGTTTCCGGTCTGCTGGCCGGTCTTGGCGGCGCCATGTCGGCGGCCAGGCTCTACGCGGCCAACGGGCTGCAACTCGGGCAGTCCTACGAGCTCGACGCCATCGCGGCCGTCATCCTCGGCGGCACCAGCTTTGTCGGCGGCGTTGGCTCGATCTGGGGAACACTGATCGGCGGACTGATCATCGCGGTGCTCTCCAACGGGCTCATCTTGGCCGGTGTCTCGGACATCTGGCAGTACATCATCAAGGGATTGGTCATCATCGTGGCGGTCGCCCTCGACCGCTACAGGCTCCAGGCAGGAGCAAGGACGTGAGTGACCTTTGTCGCCGGCAACGCCCGGTTTGTGTAACGCACCGTGAGAGGCGCGGGGCAATCGGAGGAAAACAATGAAGACCATCGCTAAACTGCTCTGCGGCGTCGCGCTCGCGTCCGTCGCCATCGCGCCGGCTTCGGCCAAGGACCTGAACAAGGTCGGTATTTCGGTCGGCCTGCTCGGAAATCCGTTCTTCGTCGCCACCATCAAGGGCATCGAGGACTCGGCCAAGAAGATCAATCCGAAGGTCGAGGTTACGTCGGTGTCCGCCGACTACGACCTCAACAAGCAGGTTTCGCAGGTGGATTCGTTCATTGCCGCGGGTGTCGACGTGATCATGCTCAATGCCGTCGACGCCAAGGCGATCGCGCCGGCGGTCAAGAAGGCACAGGCAGCCGGCATCATCGTTGCCGCCTTCGACGTCTCGGCGCCAGGCGCCGATGTCACCGTGATGACCAACAACGTCAAGGCCGGTGAAGAGGCCTGCCAGTATCTCGTCGATCACACCGGCGGCAAGGGCAACTACGTCATCCTCAATGGCCCGGCATCGTCATCGATCCTGGAGCGGGTCAAGGGCTGCAAGAACGTGCTGACGCAGCATCCGGACATCAAGATCCTGTCCGACGACCAGAACGCGGAAGGTTCGCGCGATGGCGGTCTGAAAGTATTCCAGTCGCTGCTCACCCGTTTCGACAAGATCGACGCGGTCTTCGCCATCAACGATCCGACAGCGATCGGTGGCCAGCTCGCGGCCAAGCAGCTCAACCGTTCGGAGTTCATCTTCACCGCCGTCGACGGCGCGCCCGATATCGAGAAGGAGCTGGCATCGGGCACGTCGATGATCAAGGCCTCGGCCTCGCAGGACCCTTACGTGATGGCCGGCCAGTCGCTCACGATGGCGGCTGACCTGCTTGCCGGCAAGAAGCCGGCCGAGCCGGTCGTGCTGCTCGACCCCAAGCTGATCACGGCCGAGAACCTGAAGGACTACAAGGGCTGGACCGCGGCCCGCTAAGCCTCCCAGGGCCGGTGCGGCCGGGAATGCCCGGCCGCACCGATTTATGTTCATTTGAACATTGGATTTATCGAGGGCCGGATAGCCGTGTCTGCCCGATGTTCCGAAACAGCCGGAGACGACGATGTCGCGCATTGGAATCCACTCTTTCGTCTGGTCGGCGAGTTCGGCGCAGGCCGATCTGGAACGGACGTTGGCCAATACCAGGGAGGCCGGCTTCGACCTCATCGAATTCTCCTACCTCGACCCGGCCGATGTCGACATCGCAGGCCTCGCCAAGCGTATTGCCGATCTGGATCTCGGCGTGGCGATCAGCATTGGATTGCCGACCGAGGGCGACATTTCGAGCGCCGACAAGGCGGTTGCCGCGCGCGGCGTCGCGATCCTCAACGAGACCATCGCGCTCACGCGGGACCTAGGCGGCCGCAAGGTCGCCGGTATTTTGTCGACCAGCCATGGACTGCAAGTCGAGGCGCCAACGCGCGATCAATGGAAGCGTAGTGCCGGGACGCTGGCGGCGGCGGCGGAGACGGCCAAGGCTGCTGGTGTCACGCTCAACCTCGAGATCGTCAACCGATTCGAGAGCAACCTGCTGAACACCGCCGCGCAGGGGATGGCCTTCATCGAGGATACGGGGTCCGACAATATCTTCCTGCATCTTGATACCTTTCATATGAATATCGAGGAGGCTGATGTCGGGCTGGCTATCCGCCACGCGGCGGGCAAGATCGGCTATGTCCATATCGGCGAAAGCCATCGTGGCTTCCTTGGTACGGGCAGTATCGACTTCCCGGCGATCTTCGATGCGCTGACGGCCATCGGCTACGGCGACGACCTCAGTTTCGAATCGTTCTCGTCGGAGATCGTCGACGAGAACCTGTCGAAAAAGACCGCCATCTGGCGCAATCTGTGGACTGACAACATGGCGCTCGCCAAGCACGCGCGCACGTTCATCGGGCTTGGAATGGATACGGCGCGGCGCAAGAGCGAGCTTGTCGCGGCGTCTCAGCGCCCCTGACATTACAGCAGCCCTGGCTCTGGCTGTCGCCACAGGTTCACGGCGACTTCCATCAGGAACGGGCGGCGGTTGCTATGCCAAGGAACGGGTCACGCGCGACCTGGATGTTCCGGGTTCCTCGGCATCGATCTACAAGATCCGTTCGGCGAGTGTGGTTCTGCGCGCTTCGCCACCTTGCCTCGCGGCATAGGCGCCTGCCAAACGCGACAGGATGGAGTGGGCTGGGACGGGCGCTGGCGTCTAGGTGACGAGGCGTCCACCAATGTGCGCCTCTGAAAGCTGCTTGCCGAGACAGGTGCGGAAGATTACCAAGTAAGAAAAAGGGGCGTGCGACATGAGGGCCTCCGTCCAAGATCAGGGGCAACGTCGCGTCAGGGCGGTGACGGCCCTTGCCTGCATGGGGATCGTGTTCGGCGATATCGGGACAAGTCCCCTCTACGCCTTGCAGGTCGCAATCAATTCGGCGACGCCGGCCGGGAACAGCCCCGCTCCGCAGGCGATCCTCGGCATCGTCTCGCTGATATTCTGGTCGCTGATCGTCGTCATTTCGATCAAATACGCGATCCTTATCATGCGAGCCGACAATCATGGCGAGGGCGGTATTCTCGCGCTGCTCGCACTGGTAAGCCCGCAGCGCGCCAGGCAGAGCCGCGCGCGTGCCTTGATGGTGATGGTCGGCCTCTTCGGCGCGACGCTGCTTTACGGCGACGGCGCAATCACGCCCGCCATGTCCGTGCTCAGCGCGATCGAAGGGCTCAAGGTCTATACGCCGCAGATGGGACATCTTGTCGTCCCTCTGACCGTGGCCATCCTTGTCCTTCTGTTCTTTTTCCAGAAGAAGGGAACGGGCTGGATCGGCGGCATTTTCGGGCCAATCATGCTGGTCTGGTTCGGGGTTATCGGCATTCTCGGCATCGGTGGCATCATGAAGGGGCCGGCGATCCTCGCGGCCCTCAGTCCCTGGCCCGCCATCGACTACCTCTGGCACGCCGGGCCGCTCGCCTTCACGGTGATCGGAAGCGCTTTCCTTGCGGTCACGGGCGGCGAGGCGCTGTATGCGGACATGGGCCATTTCGGACCTTTCCCAATACGTGTCGCATGGTTCGGCGTGGCGCTGCCGTCACTGACGCTGAATTATTTCGGGCAAGGCGGGTTGCTGCTGGTTGACCCGTCGGCCATCGAAAATCCGTTCTATCACCTCGCGCCCGCCTGGTCGCACTACGGACTGATTTTGCTGGCGACGGCTGCGACGGTGATTGCCTCGCAGGCGATCATCACGGGCGCCTATTCGCTGACGCAGCAGGCGATCCAACTCGGCTTCCTGCCGCGCATGAACATCATCCACACGGCAGGGCACGAGCGCGGGCAGATCTATATTCCGCTGGTCAACTGGACCCTCGCCGTGGCCACGCTCACCGCCGTCCTTGGCTTCCGCTCGTCGGATGCGCTTGCCGGCGCTTATGGTATCGCGGTGTCGCTGCTGATGGTGATCACCACGGTTCTCGCCGCTTTCGTAGCGCTCAACTGGAAGCACAATCCATTGATTGTCCTTGTTGTGAACGGTAGCCTCTTCCTGCTTGAACTCCTGTTTTTCGCATCGGCCTCCACGAAGCTGCTGGACGGCGGCTGGTTCCCGCTGACGATTTCCGTCGTGATCGCCTTTCTCATGATGACCTGGCGCCGTGGCGAGGAGATTCTGGACAAGGCGCGTCTCGCCGTTCGCCAGACAGTCGCCGACTTCAATGCCGGCATCAAGGCTAATCCGCCCTTTCGCATTCCCGGCACCGCGGTCGTGCTCGGCCGCTTGACGAAAGGCATTCCGCTCGCCCTGTCGCACAACCTCAAGCTCAACCATGTGCTGCATGAGAAGGTGCTGCTTGTCGCGGTCGAAGTCGCCGAGACGCCGCGCGTGCCCGACGAAGAGCGGGCCATCATCCAGACGATTTCGGATGACATTTCCCGTATCGAACTACGCTACGGCTTCATGGAGAATCCGGATGTGCCTGAAGGCCTGAGGACCGCGCTCGCACGCGAGCAGATCGGCAAATGCGAATTGTCGAAGATCACGTACTATACCGGACACGAGACGATCATCGCTGGCGGTCTGAAGGACGGGATGGCGCGCTGGCGCGAGCGTCTCTTCGCGCTGATGCACCACAACGCGCAGCGACCTGGGGCATATTTCAACATCCCCGCCGAGCAGATCATGGAGATCGGCGTCGAATTCAAGATCTGACGACGTCGCTACCGCGGTTTCTACACCCCACCAGCGGCGAACGATCCGCGTCGGTCACCGACGTCTGCCTCTCCACTTGACGCCAAAGCAGCTATTCAGGTCGTCCATCAGGGCGATCATCATCGGCACGAAGACCATTGTCAGCATGGCGAGGTGACCAGTGCGCCGGCGTCGCTCGGCCTTCGACAGCGCGGTACGTCGGCTTGCTGGCGATCAACTCGCCTCTCCACAGCGATTTTTCCGTGGTCATTGGAACAACAATCTCCGCTGCCAGTTCCTCCGTCATATGCACCTTAGCCTTTGATATCGTCACCCGGTGGCGTGATCCGGCTGGACATCATGACCGATTTTGAGGAAGCAGCCCCACGGGCTTCGACCACAATGTCGCGCCAGGTGGATTTTGCTGGCCGGGTTCACCACATCCTCCCACAACGGGACAACCCCTGCCTGGCGCCGTGCGAGCGGCGCCTGACATAACACGCGCCGGCATGGAACCGGCTCCTCACCCCGATGAAAGGTAATTCATGGCCACGCTGTTCGATCCCATCAAAGTCGGAGACCTAGACCTTGCCAATCGCATCGTCCTTGCGCCGCTGACCCGCAACCGGTCGCCAAAGGCGGTGCCTCGCGATCTCGCCGTCACCTACTATGTCCAGCGTGCGACGGCTGGTTTGCTGATCACGGAAGCCACCGCGATCACGCATCAGGGGCAGGGCTATGCCGATGTGCCCGGCCTCTACGCGCCCGAACAGCTCGCGGCCTGGCGCAAGGTGACGGACGCCGTCCACGCGGCAGGAGGGAAGATCGTGGTGCAGCTCTGGCACGTCGGCCGCATCTCCCACAATTCGCTGCAGCCGGGTGGTGGCAAGCCGGTTGCGCCTTCGGCTATAACAGCCAAGTCCAAGACCTATCTGATCGATCCGGAAGGCACCGGCGTCTTTGCCGAAACATCCGAGCCGCGAGCGCTCGAACGGAATGAGCTGCCCGGCATCATCGAAGACTTCCGGCGCGCCGCGAAAGCGGCGGTCGAGGATGCCGGCTTCGATGGCGTCGAGATCCACGGCGCCAATGGTTATCTGATCGACCAGTTTCTGCGCTCCGGCAGCAACCATCGCACCGACGAATATGGCGGCTCCATCGAGAACCGCACGCGGCTTGCCCTGGAAGTCGTTGACGCGGTTGTCGCCGAGGTTGGTGCGGGCAGAACCGGTATTCGCCTTTCTCCGGTCACACCCGCCAACGATGCCGCGGACCCTGATCCGCAGCCCTTGTTCGAGCACCTCGTGCGCGCGCTTGCCACGCGTGGTCTTGCCTACATCCACGTCATAGAGGGCGCGACCGGCGGAGCTCGGGACTTTCAGCAGGGCGACCGGCCGTTCGACTATGCGTCCTTCAAGGCGGCCTATCGCAATGCCGGTGGCAAGGGCGCCTGGATCGTCAACAACGGCTATGACGCGAAACTTGCCGAGGCGGCGGTCGCGGAAGGCCGCGCCGACCTGGTGGCCTTCGGCAAGCTCTTTCTCGCCAATCCGGATCTTGTCCGCAGGCTCCGCGAAGGCAAGGACCTGAACGAGCCGGACAAATCCACGTTCTACGGCGGCGGAGCCAAAGGCTACACCGACTATCCGACACTGGCCTGATCCCTCGAACTGCACGCAGATTTGCAATGACGACCCGTGCTTCCGCGGAGTTGCCGGAAGGACTGGAGCCGCACGGCCTCTTGTGGGATGCCGTGCGGCAGCTCGCGAAGATCAAAACTTCGGCAGTGAAATGCTGCGCAAGCCGCCCATCGTGGAACAGAATACCTTCCTCGCGCCGCGATGGCGTCCGATCCTCGCTCGGATTCGATCAATCTCCAACGTTCGAGATATCAAGGCATGACACAGAAACAATTGCGGCTCGGCGCCTTCATGCGCCCCGTCAGCCTTCACACCGGCGCCTGGCGCTATCCGGGCGCCTATGCGGACGCCAATTTCAACTTCGCGCATCTGAAGCGCTTCGCCCAGACATTGGAGGCGGCGAAGTTCGATGCCTTCTTCATGGCCGACCATCTGGCCGTCCTCAACATGCCGATCGAGGCGCTGCGGCGCAGCCATACGGTGACCTCGTTCGAACCCTTCACCCTGCTGTCGGCGCTCGCTGCCGTCACCGACCACATCGGCCTGGTCGCCACCGCATCGACGACGTTCGACGCCCCCTACCACATCGCGCGCCGCTTCGCTTCGCTCGACCATATCAGCGGCGGGCGCGCCGGCTGGAACATCGTCACCACGTCCAATCCCGATGCGGCGCTGAACTTCGGCCTCGACGAGCATGTCGAGCATGACGAGCGCTACCAGCGGGCGCGGGAGTTCTACGATGTCGTGACCGGGCTGTGGGACAGCTTTGCCGACGATGCCTTCATCCGCGATGCCGAAAGCGGGCTCTATTTCGACCCGGATCGGCTGCATGTGCTCGATCACAAGGGCGAGCATCTCTCGGTGCGCGGTCCCCTCAACATCGCCCGGCCGGTCCAGGGTTGGCCGGTGATCGTCCAGGCGGGCGCCTCGGAAGCCGGACGACAACTGGCGGCAGAAACAGCGGATGTTATTTTCGCCGCGCATGGCGATCTGGCCTCCGGACAGCGCTTCTTCGCCGACGTCAAGGGCCGGGCGGAGAAACTCGGCCGTGCGCGCGACGACATTAAGATACTCCCCGGCGCCTTTGTCGTCGTCGGCGAGAGCGTCGAGGAGGCGCGGGCCAAACGGTCGAAGCTCGATAGTCTCGTCTACTACGAGAGCGGCATTGCCTCGCTGTCGATCGCGATCGGTCACGATGCGTCCGGCTTCGATCCGGATGCGCCGCTGCCGGAAATTCCCCAGACAAATGCCTCGAAAAGCAGCCGCGAGCGGGTCATCGAACTGGCACGCCACGAGAACCTGACCGTCCGGCAACTGGCGCAAAGACTGGGTGGCTATTCGGGCCTCGCCTTCGTCGGCACGCCGAAGACCATCGCCGACGAGATGGAGGAATGGCTGGTCGGCGAGGGCTCCGACGGCTTCAACATCATGTTTCCCTATCTGCCTGCCGGGCTCGACGACTTCGTCGAGAAGGTCGTGCCCGAACTGCAGCGGCGAGGCATATTCAGGCGGCAATATGAGGGAACGACGCTGCGCGAAAATCTCGGCCTGAAGCGCCCGCCCAACCGGTTCTTCGAGTAGAGCGTGCCGCGCAACGAGCTACCCAATGTTCACCCAGGCATCTGATCGTGCTTGCGGCGCGGTCTTGTGGTCGAGCGATTTGCGCGTCGCAGGCAAGGTTGCTGGCCGTCACCGGGAAGGAACTGGCGGCAGTTCGAACAGATTGGCACCGTTCTCCTTGCCTCTCTCCTCATAGCCGATCGTTCGAAACCAGCGCGCGACGTCAGCCCCCTGGAGCCAACTGCGCGAGTGAATGGGGAGGTTGCCGGCGAGCGCCTGGATGTGGCGAATGTGTCGCTTGCAGAAGCGGACGGTGGCGGCGCGGAAGAAATCGTCCTGTGCGGCAAATAGCGTATCGGCAGCGTCACTATGCTCATGCCAGGCGATGATCGCCACGGCCTTGTCGCCCTCGACAAGCGCATGGGCACGACCTTCTTTCAGGTTCATCATCAGATTGTCATAGGCGATCTTGCTATCCTTGCCCGCGGCTACGTATTCGTCCGACATCCGCTTGGACAGACCCCGGAAAACATCTTCCAGATCTCCGATCGTTGCTGCGCGTGCTCTCATTTCTCCTCCTGCGGCCCCGGCAGGTAGTTTGCCCTAGGGTTGGGCAATCACCAAGCAAATCAAGTTCGCCATCTGGCCCTGATGAGCAAAATTGGTTCACTTGGGCATGTCCGGATATTCCATGAGCAGCCACGCTCGATCCCTCCATCAATCCAGCCGCGCGCAGGAGTCCCACGCCGAAGGCTCACCAGGGAACAGTGCGGCCGAGGTAATCGAGATATTGCAGGCCGGGAGTTCCTTGCACGGAGAGGAGCACCTTCACCAGCTTCGGGACGCTCTCCTCGATGCTAAGCCGTCCATCCGAACCACCCATATCGGTTCGCACCCAGCCAGGCGCCATCAGCACCATCGCCCTGGATTCCTCGGCGTGGCGTGCCGCGAAACTGCGCATGAACATGTTCAATGCCGCCTTGCTGCCTCGGTATACCTCCCGCATGCCGGTCGTGTTGTTGCCGATGCTGCCTTGACCCGACGACATCACCCCTATCGTTCCGGTCGGAGAGACGAGATCGTGCAGGGCTTCGACGACCCGCATCGGGCTCAGGGAATTCGTCACCATGACACGCACGAACTCTTCGGTGGTGACATCGGCTATCGTTTCAGCGGGATTGTTCGTGACGCCGGCGCTCACGAACATGGCATCGAACCGCCTTGGCGACAGACGAGCGCGCAGCGCGGCGATCTGATCCGGTTCACAAATGTCGAGGGTCTCGATCTCGACCCGGTCTTTGAATGTGTTCGCCAGGTCGTGCAGGGCGGTCCCGGCTTTCCCCCGCACCGTGCCGACGACGTTCCATCCGTGCCTCAGATATTCCGCGGCGATCGCGTGGCCGAGGCCCCGCGAGGCTCCGACAATCAGAATGGTCTTGTTGGGAAGGGACATGGCCTGAAGCCTCCTTTTGCTGCTCTGGCATTCATGTGGTGGCTTTTCAGTCCATGCGCCAGACGCAACAGCTGCAACAACGAGTTGCATGAAACGCTATGCCATCCAGCGCGTCCATGATATTGAGCGGCCATGCTTGGCGCGGATTTGAACCTGCTTGTTGCGCTGGATGCTTTGCTTGCCGAGGGCAGCGTGACCGGAGCCGCGCGCCGGCTTGGGTTGAGCACGTCCGCCATGAGCCGCACGCTTGTGCGCCTCCGCTTGGCGACGCGCAATCCCTTGCTTGTCCGCGCCGGCCGGGGGCTGGTGCCTACGCCCCGCGCCGCCGAGTTACGCGATCGTGTTCATTTGCTGACCCGCGACGCCCAGGCGGTGCTGCGGCCCACAGCGATTGACCCTCCGGACATCGCGGCGCTGGAACTGACCTTCACGATTCGCGCCAACGAGGGGTTCATCGCGGTTTTCGCCGCCCCGCTGCTGGTGGCGATCACGCAGGCCGCACCTGGCGTCCGCGTGCGGTTCGCACCCAAGCCCGACAAGGATGCGCGCCCGCTTCGTGAAGGGCAGGTCGACCTTGAAATCGGCGTTCTTGGCGACTCGGTGCCGGAAGCGCGAACGCAAATGCTCTTTCGCGACAGGTTCGTGGGGGTCGCGCGTGCGGGACATCCTCTGTTGGCGGGCCAGGAAATCACGCCCCGGCAATACGCTGCCTGCGGCCACGTGGTGGCCTCGCGCAGAGGGGCGAGCACCGGGCCGGTCGACGACGCACTGGACGCGCTCGGGCTGAAGCGCGCCGTGGTTGCGGTGGTGCCGGGATTTCCCGACGCGGTACGAATAGCACGCTGCTCGGACCTGATTGCGCTTGTGACGCAAACATTCTTGAACAGCCTTACCGAGGCGGGCGCCGGCGCGGCAGAGACTGTCAAGGGCTTCGCTCTGCCGGTCCCCACCCCTGAGATCGCGGTTTCGGCAACGTGGCATCCCCGCATGGATGCCGATCCGGTCCATCGCTGGTTGCGCAACACCGTGATCGAGGTCTGCAAGAATGAAAGCCGCCAGCGTGCCAAGGGCGGCGCATTGCAATAGGGCCCGTCTTCCCGTGCACCGCATCGAATTGCTGAACGCCGCATATTGGGCGTTGCAGGCCATTGTTAAACGGAATTCTGATTGGCTTTTCGGCGCGGCGCTGCTGCAGCGGCAATCAACAACTTTGTTGCGTCGGTGCCCAGATTCTCCACGTCGGCCCAGCGTTGACCGACTATCAATATCTCCATTCGTCGCCGACATTTCATGGGAGACGGCCATGGTGGACCACAAGGATCGTTTTCTTTGACAATTTTCCCCTTCACGGAAGCCGCTCCTGTCCAGTTTCAGGCGCAGTTGCCGAAGACCTCGGAGGTCGTGGTCATCGGCGGTGGCGTCATCGGCGTGACCACAGCGCTGTACCTGGCGCGACGCAACATCTCGGTGACGTTGCTGGAAAAGGGACGCGTTGCCGCAGAGCAATCCTCGCGCAACTGGGGTTGGATCCGGCAGCAGGGCCGCGATGCAGACGAACTGCCGATCGTCATCGAAGCGCTTCGCCTCTGGCGGCAACTCGCAGAGGAGTGCGGTGAAGACATAGGGCTGAAGCAGACAGGCGTTACTTATCTCGCGCGCACGGACAAGGAGATGACCCACTTCGGGAATTTCCTGAAGATAGCCCAGGCTCATGGCGTGGACACGCGCCTGCTCGATCAGGGCGGGGCCGCGAAGCTGATCCCGGCCATGTCGCTGCGGTTCAAGGGTGGGATGACCACTCCGTCTGACATGCGCGCCGAGCCCTGGGTCGCGGTGCCCGCGCTGGCTCGCCTTGCCGCCCGGCAAGGGGTCACCATCATCGAGAATTGTGCGGCGCGCATGCTCGACGTCGCCGCGGGACGGGTCAGCGGCGTCTGGACCGAAAGCGGCCGCATCGCCACCTCGAACGTCGTCGTCGCCAGCGGCGCATGGACGTCGCTGTTCCTGCGCGCGCACGGCATTTCGATCCCGCAGCTCAGCGTCAGGTCGACGGTCGCGGCGACAGCGCCGATGCCGGAAATTCACGCCGGCGCCGTCGCGGACGACCGTATCGCCTTCCGGCGGCGGCAGGATGGCGGGTACACGCTCGCATCGGGAGGTAGCAACCAGCTTTACGTGGGGCCGGACGCATTTCGCCACGCCACCAAATATGTCAGCGCCCTGATGGCGAATCCCTTTGGCACACGCTACCTGCCGGCCGCGCCGCGAGGGTACCCGGACAGCTGGTCGACGCCGCGCAAGTGGGACGCTGACAAGCAAAGCCCGTTCGAACGGATGCGCATCCTCGATCCCGCTCCTGAAGCCTCGGCGCTTCGCGCCATCGACCGCGAGTTCAGGAAACTTTTCCCGCGGTTCAAGACGGTGCCGCTTAAGGCGAGCTGGGCGGGAATGATCGATGCAATGCCGGATGTCGTTCCCGTTGTGGATCGCGCGGCCGCCATCCCGGGTCTCGTCGTCGCGACCGGGATGAGCGGCCATGGCTTTGGCATCGGACCAGGCATGGGCCGCATCCTTTCCGACTTGGTCCAGGGCAACGACACAGGACACAAGCTCGACAGATTCCGTCTGTCGCGTTTCAGCGATGGCAGCCCGATCCGGCTGGGACCTTCCCTCTAGACGAGATAACCTGGCACGGCCTTTGGACGACGATAGCGAGCGCTCACATCGTCAGTAGCAGGCCCGGCGGGAAGCAACTGTTAACCACTCGCTCCCTATTGCTCGGAGGACGGTTCACAGGTGAGTCTTGAGAATGGAATCCACGCGTTTCCCCCGGGCCAGTTCATTGAAGACGGCCTCGCCCCATGACGCTGGGGCAGATCGCACTGAGGCAGATCGTTTCAACGCCACGGGGGACAGGGATGGCAAGCGACCCCCTTCAGACACAACGTCTGACCTGATTCGCTCCCAGAGAATGGCCGGCCGGCAGCCCGACGAGCCCCAGGCCGGCTACTCAGGGCGGGTCGTCAATCTCTACGGCAACAGCCAGTCCTACATGGAGCCAAGGGGCAAGTCCCCGGCGGGCGCCGCTTTCCCCAAGCTCGGCGCCATCGAAGGTCCCGCCTGGCAGGATTATTTCTTCCTCGCGCCCAATGTGCGTTTCACCCGTACGCCAGATTATGAGGCCAAGAAACCGGTCCCGCGGCAGGATCAGGGTGCGGCCGAGCAAGCCGAGGCAAGGGCGCCTTCAACGCAGCCTGCGTTCGGGCAGCCGGCGCCTGCCTCCAGCCCTTCGGCATCCTCGGCGCCGGTGAAAAGCCACAACGCCGCGATCGGCGCGCGGCTGCCCATCGGCAACAGAGCCGTCATGGGCGAAAGAACGTCGCCTGTGGCTTCCGTGTCCGCTCCTCAAGGCCAGACCAGCGAAAAGACCCGGCCTGCGGCTCCGGTCCATGTCGCGGCCACGGCGGCACGCCCTTCCGTGCAGGCACGTGTCGTCCACGGACCTGGTGCGCCGACCGAAACAGCCAGCCGTGAAAGGCTGAGATGGCCGTATCTGTCGGATCACGCTTTCTTCGAGGTCATGGCGCCCTATGTGGTCGATGCGTCGTCGCCGGTTAGAAGGGCCGATCTAGTAGCCGCCCCTGCACCGATCGTGGTGGCGCCCATCGCCGCCGCGCAGGTCGACATGCGCCCGGCTCCCACGGCCGATGTCACCTCGTTGTTTCGTGTCATCGAATGTCTTCCAGGCCAGCAGGCTTCGCCCGTTTTGCCGGAGGTCCATCCGGCCAATTCGAACCAAGCTGTCGCCGTGCCTGAAGTGTCGGTGATGAAAGCGCCTCGGCGAGCGGCCCGCTCGGCTGAAATCAAGGTCATGGCGAGCGCCGCGGTCCCAGAACCAGCCGTGCAAGATGCGGACGTCGCCGCGCAGGTTCCGGCCGCGCGCGCCGTTTCGCTTCTGCCCCTGGCCGGGAAAATCGTGCCGGCAACCACGGGCGATGCTTACGAGCTTCCTTCGGAAGAGCTCTTGCAGCAGCCACCTGAAGGGCAGGGCTTCTACATGTCGCAGGAGCGGCTGGAGCAGAATGCCGATCTTCTGGAAAGCGTGCTTGAGGATTTCGGCGTGCGCGGAGAGATCATCCATGTTCGCCCTGGTCCAGTCGTCACGCTCTACGAATTTGAGCCGGCGCCTGGCGTCAAATCATCTCGCGTCATCGGTCTGGCCGACGATATCGCCCGCTCCATGTCGGCGGTCTCGGCGCGCGTCGCTGTCGTCCCGGGCCGCAACGTCATCGGCATCGAGCTTCCGAACGAGACGCGCGAAACCGTCTATTTCCGGGAGCTGATCGAATCGGAGGGCTTCCGCAAGACCAGTTGCAAGCTGGCGCTGTGCCTTGGCAAGACGATCGGTGGCGAGCCGGTCATCGCCGAACTGGCAAAGATGCCCCATCTGCTCGTCGCCGGCACCACCGGCTCGGGCAAGTCGGTCGCCATCAACACGATGATCCTGTCCTTGCTTTACCGGCTGAAGCCGGAAGAGTGCCGGCTGATCATGGTCGACCCCAAGATGCTCGAACTCTCCATCTACGATGGCATCCCGCATCTGCTGACCCCTGTCGTCACGGATCCCAAGAAGGCGGTAACCGCACTGAAATGGGCGGTGCGCGAGATGGAGGACCGGTACCGCAAGATGGCGCGGCTCGGGGTCCGCAACATCGACGGCTACAACGAGCGCGCCGCCGCGGCCCGCGACAAGGGCGAGACGGTCGTCATGACCGTGCAGACCGGCTTCGAGAAGGGTACCGGCGAACCGCTGTTCGAACAGCAGGAGATCGACCTTGCGCCGATGCCGTTCATCGTCATCATCGTCGACGAGATGGCCGACCTGATGATGGTGGCCGGCAAGGAAATCGAAGGCGCGATCCAGCGCCTGGCGCAGATGGCGCGCGCCGCCGGTATCCACCTGATCATGGCAACGCAGCGTCCCTCGGTCGACGTCATCACCGGCACGATCAAGGCCAACTTCCCGACCCGCATCTCCTTCCAGGTGACGTCCAAGATCGACAGCCGCACAATCCTGGGCGAGCAGGGCGCCGAGCAACTGCTGGGCCAGGGCGACATGCTGCACATGGTGGGCGGCGGGCGCATCGCCCGTGTTCACGGCCCCTTTGTCTCCGACGTGGAGGTCGAGCATGTCGTGGCGCATCTGAAGGCGCAGGGCCGCCCCGAATATCTGGAAACCGTGACCGCCGACGAGGACGAGGAAGAAGCCGAGGCCGACCAGGGCGCGGTTTTCGACAAGGGCTCCGTAGCGGCCGAGGACAGCGATTCCATCTATGACGAGGCCGTCAAGGTGGTCTTGCGCGACAAGAAGTGTTCGACGTCCTACATCCAGCGCCGCCTCGGCGTCGGTTACAACCGCGCCGCGTCGCTGGTCGAACGCATGGAAAAGGAAGGATTGGTCGGCGCCCCCAACCATGTGGGCAAGCGCGAGATCATGACCGGCCGGCGCCAGCAGGCCAACACGCCGCAGGAAGACGGCGCGGATTGATCGGGTCCCTGTTCAATCGATGGCGATGCGCGCGACTGTCTGGCGCATCGCCATCGATCGACTGATCACATGATGCCGAAAGTCCTGTAGGCCTCTACCGCGCTCATGCCGTCGCGGATCGCCTTGGCGACGAGTTTCTCACCCCGGACTTTCTCCAGTGCGAGCCTTATAACCTCTTCCTCCGCTTGTCGGGGAATGACGAGGACGCCTTCCTTGTCGCCGAACAGCAGCGTACCCGGCTCGATCCGCACACCACCGATCTCGAGTGCGCAGCGATAGTCCATGACCTTGCCGCGCACGCCCTGGTCCTGCGCGTAGTAGCCGGTGCAGAAGCAGGGGAAGCCAAGTGCCTTGATGCCGTCCGTGTCGCGGGCGAAGCCGTTCACCAATGCGCCATGCGCGCCGAGGATTTTCGCGCGCGTCGACATCAGTTCGCCCCACAGCGCGTAGCGTGGCGAGGCGCCGCTGGCGACGTAGATTTCGCCCGGCTTGAGATCATCAAGCGCTTCGAACATCAACCCGAACGGCTTGGTCATCAGCGGATTGTGCGTCGACTGCCCGGACGGGAAGATATCGGTTTCAAGCACTGGCATGGCCCGGCCAAGCAGTCGCGTCGTCTCGTCGACCGGCTTGAACACCGGCGGCAGGAACTGGTGCTGCAATCCCAACGTATCCATCACATCTCCGACGACCGCGACGAAGAGCTCTTTCTCGAACAGGCGGTACATTTCCGTGTCGTCGGCATAGAGGCGCGTCGAACGGGTCATGAGGCTTGCCTCCGGATGTTGGTGGATTGGGCACTGCGAGAAGGCCCGAGAGCCGCGGCGTTCTGGACCAGCGCGCGCATGTAGCCCAGCGCAAAAGCCTTTCCGGCGTGCCAGGGCGCGTCGCAGGACATTTCCGGCGTGTGATCCGGGATCATCACGCCATCATAGTTCTCGTCGCGCAGGATGCGGACGATCTCGGCCATGTCGATGTCGCCATCATCGACAAAGGTCTCGTGATAGTTCGGCACCTTGCCGCGCACGTTGCGGAAGTGGATGTAGCCGATACGGCCGCGCCGTGCGAAACGGCGGACATGCTCATAGATGTCGTCGGTGCCCGGCATTTCCTGCAGGGAGCCGAGACAGAGCTCCAGGCCGTTGGCCGGCGAGTCGACGATGTCCATCAGCCGGTCGTACTTCTGGGGCCGGTTGACGAGCCGCGCGGCACCGCGCAGCGCTTCGGCCGGCGGGTCGTCGGGGTGAGCCGCCATCACGACGCCCGCTTCCTCGGCCACCGGCACGATCTCGCGCAGGAAGACGCCGAGCCGTTGCCAAAGCTCATCGCTGCTGATTTGCACCGGCTCGGCGTTCGGCCGGGCGGCACGGTAACGCATGTTCCAGACGACGCCGTCGGGCAGGGGCAGATCGGGGTCGATGGCGGAAAGGTCGAGACCCACCGACATCGCTTCGCCTCGCGCGAATGGGCCTCGCGACCAGCCCCAGACGCCCGCGATGGAGAAATTGTAGCCGATGCATGGAATGCCCGCGCGCCCGGCATCGCGGACGAGGCGCTTCAGCCCTTCGATCTGTTTTGCCCTGTCGGGACCGCCAAGCAGCACGTCGTACCAGAATCGAGGCGAAAAATTCTCGATCGCGGCGATCTCCAGGCCATTGTCGCGCACAGTCTTCACCAGGCCGGCGAAGTCCTCGTAGTTCCAGAGTTCGTCGGTGGAGCAGTCGCCCCAGCCCTCCGTTTCGCTGCCGGCGGAAAGCGAAGGGTCGCGGCCGCGAAAATAGTTGGTGAGGTGGGCGACGACATGGGTGGCGCCTGCCTGGCGGGCGAAGCGGAAATTATCCGGGGTCAGTGACTCCCGGTAAAGGCCAAGGCCGATCTTCATGGTTTACTTCACACCAATGCCGGCGGTCAGGCCGCCATCTATTCTGTAGTCGGCGCCGGTGCAGAAGCCGGCCTTTGACGAGCAGAGGAATGCGATGAGTTCCGCCACCTCCTCCGGTTCGCCAATCCGGCCAAGCGGATGGGCCGCGCCGAAACGCCTGTAGGCCTCTTCGACATCGGCGTCGCTGCCACCTTCGCCACGCGCGGCCTTTTCGAGAATAGGGGTGCGGATCGAGCCGGGGCTGACCGAATTGACCCGGATTCCGGCCGCCGCGTAGTCGAGTGCCAGCGAGCGCGTCAGCGTGTGGATGGCGCCCTTTGTCGTGGCGTAGGCGGCAACGTTCTGCTGGCAGGCGAAACCCTGCACCGAGGCGACATTGACGATGGCGCCGCCGCCGCGCTTGATCATTTCCGGGATGCCGAAATGGGCGGTCAGATAGATCGATCCGACATTGACCGTCATCGTCCGGTTCCAGATTTCCCAGTCGGTTGTGGTCGCTGTCCCGTAGGGATGGACGGCCGCGGAATTGACGATGATGTCGATGCCGCCAAACCTCGCGACGCCAGCCGCCACCGCGTCGCGCACCTGGTCTGAAACCGAGACATCCACTGTCTGCACCAGCACTTTCGCTCCGGCCTTGGCGAGGCCTTCCTGCATCGCGGCATTGGCGGCCTGGTCAATGCCGCAGGCGACGATCGAGGCGCCGCCCTGCGCGAGGCGCCTCGCGGTGGCGAGCGCGATTCCGGTCGTGCCGGTGATCAGCGCAACCTTGTTCTCAAAGTCAGACATGGTGCAAATCCTTGGAAGATGCCAGGTCCGGCCGCGCCGGCGTGGTCCTTGCGTTTTCGAGGTCGTCGGGAACGAAGCGCAGGCCGAAATCGAGATGCCGGCTCATCAGGTAGCAATAGGCGATGCGGTCGCGCGCGCGCAGCGCCGCGATGATCTCGCCATGCGCCTGGCGTGTTTCGCTCAGCACCGGCCGGATCGATTTGCCGACGGTCATGATGTGCTGGATGACCGGCGACAGGAACTGGTAGGTCTGCACCAGCATGCGGTTGCCGGCGAGCTTCATCAGCGCGAGGTGGAAATCGAAATCGCGCTGCGCTGCTTCCTGGACATCCTTGCTGGTTTCGATCAGGCCATTGACCTCGTCCAGTGTGTCGAGTTCGGCGGCGCTGGCGTTCAGGATAATGTGGTCGCCGATGCTCACTTCGATGATGCGGCGAAACCCCTGGATGTCGTTGAACGACGTCCTTGAAATATCCATCTGGGCGGCGAAAAAGTTCTGGATCGCGATGTTCTGGCGATCAGCCAGCACCGCGCCGACACGCGGCTTGGGATCGATCAGGCCATAGGTTCGGATGGTACGCAGCGCTTCGCGTATCGTGTTGCGGCTGGCGCCGAACAGTTCGCAAAGCTCCCGTTCAGTCGGCAGCACGTCACCGACCGACATGGCGCGATTGCGAATAAGGTCGAGGATTTGCCGCACCGTCTGGTCGACGGCCGAATTGCTGACCGCGGCTTCTTCCGCCGCCTCGTGACCAGTTGGCTCCAATGGACTGTCTCCGATTTGTTGGACCAAGCCTAAGGGTGAGTGGATAAGAAATCAACTGATAGCCAGCGAAAAAGGAGTTGGCGGTCCATATGAGTGCTATTTTAGCGTGTTGACAGGTCTGTGGTCCAACAATATGGTCACTGCCTGATCTTTAGGAGGCTTCATGGAACAGTGTTGGCGCTGGTATGGTCCGGACGACCCGGTGACGCTCGAGCATGTCAAGCAGGCCGGCGCGACCGGCGTGGTTTCCGCGCTCCACCAGATCTATGACGGCAGGGCCTGGCCGGAAGCCGATGTGCTCGAGCGCAAGCGGATCATCGAGGCCGCCGGTCTCGAATGGTCGGTCGTCGAGAGCATCCCGGTCCACAATTCCTTCAAGATCGGCGCTCCGGAACGCGAGCGCTATGCCGGTTTCTATCGCGACAGCATCCGTGCGCTCGCCAAGGCCGGAATCAAAACCATCTGTTACAATTTCATGCCGGTCGTGGACTGGACCCGCACCGACCTCATGTATCGCCTGCCGACGACCGGCTACGCGTTGCGCTTCGATGCCATCGACTTCGCCGCCTATGATCTGTTCGTGCTGCAACGCAAGAACGGCTCGGCCAGCTATACGCCGGCGCGTATCGCCGAGGCCGAAAAGCGCCTGAAGACGCTGACGTCAGAGCAGGTCGACCAGATCGAGCGCAACCTCATTGCTGGCCTTCCGGCGACCGAGCGCAGCTACAACCGTGACAGTTTTCGCGAGGCGCTGGCGGAGTACGACGCGATCGGACCGAAGGAGTTGCGCGAAAACCTTGCATGGTTCCTGCGCGAGATCATCCCGGTGGCCGAAGAGGAGGGGGTGCGCATGGGCATCCATCCCGACGATCCGCCCTTCTCGCTCTATGGCCTGCCGCGCGTCGTTTCGACCGCCGAGGATGCGCGCTTCATCCTCAACGCCGTCAACAGCCCGGCCAATGGCCTGACGTTCTGCACCGGCTCCTATGGCACGCGCGCCGACAATGACATTGTCGCCATGGTCAAGGAATTCGCCGACCGCATCCATTTCGTCCATCTTCGCAACATCACCATCGAGGATGACGGCTCGTTCCATGAAGCCGAGCATCTCGAGGGCGGCACTGACATGGCACATGTCATCCTCGCTTTGATGCAGGAGGAGAAGCGCCGTCGCAACGAGGGTCGCACCGACTGGCGCATCCCGATGCGGCCCGACCATGGGCATCTGCTTGCCGACGACATCGGCAAGAAAAAGATCAATCCCGGCTATTCGCTCATCGGGCGGCTCAAGGGGCTGGCTGAACTGCGCGGCATCATGCGCGCCGTGGAACGTTTCGATCTGGCTTGAGGTGACATCTCGGACCAGCGGGTGTCACTCACTCAGTTTGTGTAAGTGAAAACAATTTGCACAAATGAAAATAGATGCTATGTCGATGGCAGGCCGGCTGTTGTCCGGCCGCCGGGAGGATAAGAAGAGCATGACGAAGCTGCGCGGATTGGCGTGGGATCATAAGCGTTGCTGGGGTCCGCTCGACGCCAGTATCGGACCCTGGTGCGCAAGCCGTCCCGGTCTCGAGATCGAATGGGATCGCCGCAGCCTCTACGAATTTGGCGAAGGGGCGATCGACCGGGTTCTCGGCCAGTATGATCTCGTCGTTTTCGATCATCCGTTCATTGGCGAGATCGCCAGTGGCGGGCTCATGGTTCCTTTCGACGGGCATCTGACCGGCGAGCAGCGCCAGCTCTTCGAACGGGATTCGGTCGGCAAGTCGTGGCAGTCCTACGCGAGTGAAGGGCGCCAATGGGCGCTCCCGATCGATGCCGCCTGCCAGGTGGCGTCGTTCCGGCCGGACTTGATGGCGGCCTATGGCGAAGTGCCTCGCTCCCATGACGATGTTGTCGATCTCGGCCGCCGTGCACGCAAGGACGGCAAGTGGCTTGGCCTGCCCCTGGTCCCGACCGATGCCATGTGCCTTCTGCTGACGCTTGGCGATCCGCGGGAAGACGCCGACGACTTCATCGGTCGCGATAGGGTCGAGCAAGCCATCGACCAGTTGCGCGAGCTTTCGGAGCTTTCGCATCCAAGCTCGCGGCAGTGGAATCCCATACGCTGCTATGACCACATGATCGCCAATGACGACTTGGTCTATGTTCCCTTTGCCTTCGGCTACGTGAACTATGCCTCGCGCACGGAAACGCCAAGGCTCCGCTTCGCCGACGCGCCGATCCCGGGATCGGCGGGCGCGCTGCTCGGCGGCGCGGGCATCGGCGTCAGCGCACAGTCGGCAAACGTCCAGGCGGCAATTGATTATGCCCTGTTCCTCTGCTCACCGGACAACCAGCGTGGCCAGTATGTCAGCGCGGGCGGGCAGCCTGGCTCGTTGTCGGCCTGGCGGGACAGCGCGGTCAATGCCGCCACGGGCGACTTCTTCGCCGATACGCTGAAGACGATCCAGTCGTCCTACCTCCGTCCCACCCATGCCGGCTTCATAACCTTCTTCCGCGAGACCGCGCCGCGCGTCGGGGCGGCCATCTCCGGCGAGCTTTCGGTCGCCGAACTGGCCGCCTGGGTAAACCGGCGTTACCGCGAGACGCGGCCCTCGACCAAGTCGGTACGGAGCGTCGCGTGATGGCCACCGTCGCCAAGGCATTCGATGACGGCGAAAACGGGCGCGGCGAATACCGCGCGCCTGCGGCCGAGAAGGCGCTGGATATCCTTGAGTTCATGGCCGCGCAGGGCGAGGCGCTGACCCAGACCGAAATCGCCAACGGCCTCGATCGCTCCATTCACGAAATCTACCGCATCCTTCTGTTGCTGGAAAAGCGCGGCTTCATCCTGCGCACGGGCAGTGACCGTTTCCGCCTGTCGCTCAAGCTCTTCGAACTGGCGCACATGCATCCTCCCGTGAACCGGTTGGTGGAGTGCGCATTGCCGGTCATGCGCGAGCTTGCCGCCAACGCGGATCAAAGCTGTCACCTGGTGGTGCGCGAAGGCCAGAATGTGCTGGTCGTCCTGCAGATCGATTCACCCTTGCCGATGCGCTATTCGGTGGCGCTGGGCTCGCATTTCCCCATCATGGAGACGAGTTCCGGCGCCGTGCTGCTGGCGCACCAGAGCCCGGCGGAGCGCGATGCCATCGTCGAGCGCATCGTCGCTGCCGGCGAAGGGCAGGGGTCGCGCGCGGAAATCGAGGCGCGGCTGGCCGAGGCATCGAAGCGTGGCTACGAGATGCGCTCCTCCCTGGCCGTCGATGGCTGCATCAACATTTCAATGCCGGTTCGCGACCATACGGGCGCGGTGATCGCGGCGCTGACCGTTCCCTTCCTGCCGCAGAAGGCCGCCCGCTTCGACCGCGAGACGGTCTTCGCGCGCGCCATGGCCGCCGCCAACAAGGTTTCCGCTGCTCTGGGCGCCGGCGACGCCGCGACCTGACTTTGACTGCAACCCGAGACGGCGGGGCCTACCGTTCCAAGACTGAACCGTACTGATGAAAATTGGGAGAAGAGTATGAACTGGTCTAAAACAATGCTGCTTGCCTCGGCGGCGGCGCTCGCCTTCGCCGCGGCCTCCGCCCATGCACAGAACATGCCGAAGAAGATCGGCTACGTCACCAACTACGCCACCCATGAGTGGTACCAGAATGTCATCAAGGGCATGAAGGCCCATGGCAAGGATCTCGGCATCGAGGTCGAGGTGCAGGACGCCAATCTCGATATCGCCAAGCAGGTGGCCGCGGCCGAGGACTTCATCGCCAAGGGCGTCGACGTCCTGATCATCACGCCGGTAAACGAGGAAGGCGTGGTGCCGCTGCTGCGCCAGGCCAAGGCCGCCAATATCCCCGTCGTGCTGGAAGGCAATCCGGTCAAGGGCATGACGACCATGGTCGCCATCTGCGACTACGACACCGGCTATTTCTCGGGCATCGAGGCTGGCAAATACGCCAAGGAAAAGCTTGGCGGGACAGCCAAGGTGATGAATGTCGGCCTGCCGCTGCTTTCCGCCACGGTGCTGCGCTCGCATGGCTTCATGGACGGGCTGAAGACCATCATCCCCGATGCGGTCATGGTGCATGACCTCGACGGCGGCGGCAATCCGGATCGCGCGCTCGAAGTCTCCTCGGCGGCGCTCGCAAAGAATGCCGACATCAACATCATCTACGGCATCAACGACTCGTCGTCGCTGGGTGGTCTTCAGGCGTGGAAGGCCGCCGGAAAGTCGCAGGACAACCTGCTGACCGTCGGCACCGGCGGTGAGGGCCTCGCCTTCATCAACGCCATCGAGAAGGAGCCGTCCTATCGCATCGAGGCGGCTATGTTCCCCGAGAAGGAGGGCTACACGGCCATCGACGCGGCGGTGAAGCTGTTCAACCACGAGGAAGTGCCGCAGCACATCGTCAGCCCGACCGCCCCGATGAACGGCGACGACTGGAAGAAGTACTACGACTATGACGGCACCACCCGCACCATCAAGTGGGACGCTGTCAATGCGCTGACGCCTCCGGCCAAGTGCATGAAGACCGCCGCCGACCTGAAGAAGTAACGATACTCCCAGGACGCTCCCTTTCGCCATCCGGCGGGAGGGAGCGACGCGGACCATGAAAGAGCAGACCAGGCATCACCCGCGCAATCGCGCGATACACTCAAGGATGCATCGCGCCGGAGCGCTGCCTGCCTGCACGCCGTCTCTCGGAGCGGACTGACATGACAGACATACCTCATCAGCCGGCAGGACGTTCGATGTCGATACGGTTCGGCAAGTCGGGCTCGCTCGTGCTGGCGCTTATTCTCGCGGCCCTTTGCATCGTCATCTCGATCGCGGAGCCGCAATTCTATTCCGAGGCCAACGTCATCGCCATTCTGCGCCAATGCGCATTGGTGCTGATCGTTGCATGCGGGATGACGATGCTGATCATCACGGCCGAGGTCGACCTGTCGGTCGGCGCCTCGCTCGCCTTTGTCGGCTGCATCGGCATGTCGGTTCTGAACGCAACGCATAGTCTTGCACTTGGCATGCTCGCGGGCCTTGCCTTTGCCGGAGCGGTTGGCCTTGCCAACGGCCTGATCGTCACCCGCCTGAAAGTGAATTCGCTGATCGCCACGATCGGCACGATGATGATGCTGCAAGGCGGCGTCTATCTCTTCACCCGCGAGGCGGTGCAGAACCACCACCAGCTCGTGGATTTCACGGCACTTGGCGCGGGCTATGTCGGGGCCATCCCGATCCCGGTCATTTTCGCGGCGGTCATCTTCCTCATCGCCTGGATCACGCTGCGCTTCACGGTGCTGGGGCGTTTCATCTACGCCGTTGGCGCCAATGAAAAGGCGGTTCGCCTGTCGGGCGTCCGCTCCGAGCGGCTAAAGCTGTTCGCCTTCGTCCTCACCGGCCTGTGCGTCGGCATTGCCGGCATGATCCTGTCGTCGCTGATGAATGCCGGCCAGCCTACAGCAGGGCGCGGTTTCGAGCTCACGGTCATCGCTGCCGTCATTCTCGGCGGCACCAGCCTGACGGGAGGTCGCGGCACTCTCTTCGGCACCTTGCTCGGTGTGCTCGTGCTGAAAGTCATCGACAACGGCATCATCATCCTCGGCTGGAACCAGGACCTGCAGATGATCGTGCCGGGCGTGGTCATCATCCTGGCAACCTATCTCGACATCGTGCGGAGCAAAGCCAATGCCCGCTGACCTGCGCCAAGGCATCAACAACAAGGCTCCCGTCGACATCAGCCTGCCGGCGCTCGAAATGGCCGGGATAGGCAAGCGTTTCCCCGGTGTCATGGCGCTCGAGAATGTCGACCTGACGCTTGTGCCCGGCAAGGTGCACGCCCTGATGGGCGAAAACGGCGCCGGCAAGTCGACGCTGATCAAGATCATGGCGGGCGTCTACTCAAGGGATGCCGGAACGATCCGGATGCAGGGCCGCGACGTCGAGATCAAGTCGCCGCGCGACAGCCTGAAGCAAGGCATCAAGGTCGTCTTCCAGGAGATCGCTCTGATCTCTGAATTCACGGTTGCCGAAAACATTTTCCTTGAAGGCTACCCGACCGGCAAGGGCGGTTCGATCGACTGGAAAAAGATCCGCGCCGACGCAGCGGCGCTGTTCCAGCGCATCGGCTTCAATGTCGATCCGGCGGCACGCACCGGCTCGCTGCCGGTCAGCCAGCAACAGATGGTCGAGATTGCCCGCGCACTGGCGCATGAGGCGCGTGTCGTCGTCATGGATGAGCCGACATCGTCGCTGACGCCGAACGAGGTGGCCCTGCTGTTCGCGGTCATCCGCCGCCTGACCGCGCTCGGCATCGCGGTCGTTTATGTCAGCCACAAGCTAGACGAAGTCCTCGAGATCGCCGACACGGTGACCGTGCTGCGCGACGGCAGGCACATCTCCACCAGGCCGATCGGCGAACACACCAACGACACGCTGATCCAGGACATGATCGGCCGGCGCATCGACAATCTGTTCCCCCGCCAGCGCGGTCCTGCGGGTACAAGCGTCGCGCTTTCCGTCGAGGGGCTATCGACTGGGCGCAAACTGAAGGATGTCAGCTTCGAGGCCCGCGCCGGCGAGGTCCTGGGCTTCTTCGGCCTGATGGGTGCCGGCCGCACCGAGCTTGCCAAGGCCATCGTCGGCTACGATCCGATCACCGCCGGCACGATCATGATCGACGGGCAGGCCCTGTCGCCGCACAACACCACTTCGGGTGTGCGCCTCGGCATCGGCCTCTTGACCGAAGACCGCAAGAGCGAAGGCCTGATGGGCGACCTGCCCGTCTACCAGAATGCCAGCCTCGCCTCGCTGAAACGCTTCGCCAGGATGGGTTTCGTCGACACGGCCAGCGAGCGCGCCGCTGTCCAGGACTATGTGGACCGCTTCCGCGTCAAGACGCCGAGCCTGTTCCAGCAGATCAAGAACCTGTCGGGCGGCAACCAGCAGAAGGTGCTTATCTCGCGCTGGCTGATGCGCGGGCTGAAGGTCATCGTCGTCGACGAACCGACGCGCGGCATCGATGTCGGTGCCAAGTCGGAAATCTTCGCGCTGATCGACCGCCTCGCCGGGGAAGGCCTGGCCGTGGTGATGATGACGTCTGAAATGCCCGAACTGCTCGGTCTGGCCGACCGTGTCGCGGTCATGGCCGAAGGCCGCATTTCCGCGACCTTTTCACGTGCCGACGCCACGCAGGAGAGGATCCTCAATGCCGCTATCGGTTGAGATTGCCATGATTGCGCGCGCATTCCCTCGATCCTCGCGGGAGCGTGCCCAATCAATTGTGGAGGCGGCTGCATCATGAGCAACGCTTCGCTGTCCGCGGACGCGCAAACGCAATCGTCTCTTCTGGCTCGCCTGCTGCGGCGTCAGGAAGTGGCGCTGCTGATTTGCCTGATCCTGGTCGTCGCCTTCTTCTCCGTCACGGCGGAGAACTTCTTTTCCGTCCGCAACATGACCAACGTGCTGGGCCAGGCATCGCTGCCGCTGATCGCCGGTATCGGTTGCGCCATCGTCTTCATTTCCGGCGAAGTGGACATCTCGATCGGCTCGCTGCTGGCGACCATCGCGCTGCCGCTGATCATCATCATGAACGACACCAACTCGCTGTTGCTCGGCATCAGTGGCGCGCTGCTGTTCGGGCTGATCATCGGCGTGGTGAACGGCTATCTCACCGCTTATGCCGGCATCAATTCGCTGATCGTGACGCTCGGCACGATGTTCATCATGCGCGGTGGCGTCTATCTCTATACCGGCCAGCGCGCGATTCCCGACGATGCCAGTCTCGACAGCTTCATCGCTTTGTCGGATGGACGCCTGTTCGACATCCTGCCGTATTCGGCGGTCATCGCCATCGTCCTGCTTGCCGCCTTCGCCTACATGATGCGGCACCGGCCTTTCGGCCGGCAGATCTATGCCGTCGGCGGTAACCCCGAAGTGGCGCGGTTGGCGGGTTACGATGTGCGGCGCGTCAAGTTCATCTGCTTCATCATCAGTTCGCTGCTGGCGACGGTGGCCGGCATCATCCTGGCAGCGCGCGTCGGTTCGGCGCAGCATACGGCAGGGCTGAATTTCGAGTTCCAGGTCGTCGCCGCGACGGTGCTTGGCGGGGTCAGCCTCGCCGGCGGTATCGGCAGCCTGAGCGGCATGGCGCTCGGCGTGCTGATCCTGCAGTTCCTGTCCAACGGACTGCGCGGGCTCGGCCTGCCGACCGAATGGCAACTGGTCATCACCGGCATGATCATCATCGCCGCGGTCGCCTTCGACGAGGCGAAGCGACGCCGGGCACAGGGAGGCTGACATGGCTCGTCTTGAAGCAAAGGTCGCCGTCATCACCGGCGCCGCCGACGGCATTGGCCACGCGATCGCCGAGGCGATGGCGCGGGAGGGCGCGCATGTCTTCCTGGGCGACATCGCCGACAAGGCGGGCGAGGACTTCGCGGCCACGCTGCGCGCGGCCGGCCACCGGGCTGACTATGTGCATTGTGACGTTTCTCAGGAGGCCGATATCGCCGGCCTCATCGACAGCGCCGTCAAGAAGACCGGCCGCCTTGATGTTCTGGTCAACAACGCCGCCATCGCCATTGGCGGCATGCCCGTGCACGAGATGACCGACGAACAGTGGCACCGGCTTATGTCCGTCAACCTGACCAGCGTGTTTCGCGGCTGCAAATACGCGCTGCCGCGCATGATCGCGCAAAAGTCGGGCTCGATCATCAACATGGCTTCGGCGCAGGGCCATATCGGTCTCGACGGCTGGACCGCCTATGCTGGCGCCAAGGGTGCGGTGATGGCAATGACGCGCCAGATGGCGGTCGAGTTCGGGCCGATGAACATCCGCGTCAATTCCATCTCGCCGGGCACCATCAACACCCCGATGAACGACAAGCTGATCAAGGAGATCGGCGGCAACCTCGCCAAGGCCTGGGTCAAGATGCATCCGCTCGGCCGCATCGGCGAGCCTTCCGAAGTGGCGGAGGCGGCCATCTATCTCGCCTCCGATGCCGCCGGCTTCACCACCGGCACCGACCTGCGTGTCGACGGCGGGCTGACGGCGGCGCCGCGCTACGTTCCCGAACTGCTTTGAAAACGAAACGAGACATGAAATGAACAAGGCCCTCGAAGGCGTCCGCATCCTCGACTTCAGCCATCTGCTGCAGGGGCCGTTCGCCACGCAATTGCTTGGCGACATGGGCGCCGACGTCATCAAGGTGGAGCGCGCCGGCGCCGGCGACATGTTCCGTGGCATGACCTTCTTTGCCAAATGGGTGGGCGGCTCAGAGAGCCCGAACTTCCTCGCCTGGAACCGCAACAAGCGCTCGATCGCGCTCAACCTCAAGAGCCGCAAGGTGCACGCCATCATCATGGAGATGGCCAAGACCGCCGACGTGGTGGTGCAGAATTTTCGCCCCGGCGTGCTGGCCAAGCTCGGCTATGGCTATGAAGACTTCAAGGCCGTCAATCCGCGCATCATCTACTGCTCGGGTTCGGGCTATGGCGAGGAAGGGCCCTATGTCGAGCGTCCCGGCCAGGACATGCTGATCCAGGGGCTTGCCGGGTTGATTGCCAACACCGGTCGCGGCGACCAGGCACCGGTTCCCGCCGGCGCCGGCCTCGCCGACCAGATAGGCGCCATGAACATGGTCTACGGCATCCTGTCGGCGCTCTATTATCGCGAGAAGACCGGCAAGGGCCAGAAGATCGAGGTCAATCTCCTGGCCGGCCTGCTGGCGCATCTCAACCAGGAATATGTCGCCGTGCTCAACCTCGGCGAGGATTTCGTGCGGCCGAACTCCGGCATCGGCCATCCCGGCATGCAGGCGCCGTTCGGCATCTACGAGACCAGGGATGGCGGCTATATCTCGATCGCCATGAGCCCGTTCAAGACGCTGTACGAGGTGCTGCAGGCACCGCGGCTTGCCGTCTATGACGACCTGAAAACCCTGTTCGACAAGCGCGACGAGGTGTTCGAGAAGGTCAACGCCGAGACCAGGAAATTCGCCACGCAGGATCTGCTGGCACGGCTGCTGGCGGTCGACATCTGGTGCGCGGAGGTGAAGGATATCCGCCGTGCGGCCGAGGATCCGCAGGTCAAGCACATGGGCATGATCACCAGCTACGATCATCCGCGCGGCGGCAAGGTGCGGGTGGTGGCCCCCGCCGTCAAGATGAGCGAGACGCCCGCGACCATCGACCGGCCGGCTCCGCTGGTTGGCCAGCATGGGCGCGAGATCCTGGCCGAGTTCGGCCTATCCAAGGAGGAGATCGCCGCGCTCGAAGCGTCCGGCGACATGACCGTGGACGCGGCCTGACGATGCGAGCCTATCAGACACTTACGGTCGAAACCTCGGGCCGCGTCGCCATCGTCACCTTCCGGCGTGCTGACCAGCTCAACGCCATGAACCGGCTGATGCAAGGCGAGATCACCGAGGCCTTCGAGGCGCTGTCGGTGGATGCGGATATCGGCGCGATCGTGGTGACCGGCGAAGGGCGCGGCTTCATGGCCGGCGCCGACATCAAGGAATATGCCGCGCAGACCGGAGCCGAATTCGACACGTTCCAGGCGGCGGGCATATGTATGTACGCGGCGATCGAAAACAACCGCAAGCCGGTAATCGCGGCGGTCAACGGCTTCGCGCTGGGCGGTGGCATGGAGTTGGTGTTGTGCTGTGACATCGTGATCGCCAACCAGTTCGCGAAACTCGGCCTGCCGGAGATCAAGCTTGGATTGATTCCCGGCGGTGGCGGCACGCAGCGCAGCGTCGCCAAGCTCGGCCGCAACCGCGCCAATCTTCTGCTGATGACCGGCGCCATCGTACCGGCCTCCGAATTCGTCGCTGCCGGCCTGGTCAACGAGATCGTCGATGTCGATAGGCTGATGCCGCGCGCGCTGGAACTGGCCGAAACGATTGCCGCCGAACCCGCCGCCGCGATCGAAGGGCTGAAGGCGCTGACGGCGCATGCCGTCTCGGGCCAACTGGCCGACGGTCTCGCCATGGAGCGCGACATATTGGGTGAGCTCTACCGAAGCCAGATTGGCCAAAGGCGGGTGAGGGAGTTCGCGGACAGAAGCACGACCAAGGTGAAGAAGGCCGGATCGTGAAAGACGACGACCATCGCGGATTGGGCTGGGCCCACGGCGCGCTGACCGTCCAGCGGCTGGGTGCGATGCTGGCGCCGGTTACTTTTGTGCTGGAAAACGGCCGGCAGGTCTCGCCGATGCACATTGCACCATGGTCGAGCAAACCGGAGGCGGAAGCGCTACCGGGTATTCTACGCAGATTGCGCGGCGAATGGCCTTGCGTGCCCTTCGGTTACTCCGTTCCTGCCGATGGATGGCCAAAGGACTGGGCGCGTGTGATGGGGCCGCCCGAGCCGGGCGAAGAAATCCATGGCCATGGCTCCAATCATGACTGGACATGGCGCGACAGTGACAGCGGTTCACTGTCGCTGCTACTCGCCTATCCGAAGGGAAGCCCGGTCGAGCGCGTTGAACGGACGATTACGCCCGATCCTTTGGCGCCGGCAATCGACATTGAATTCAAGATTGTCGTTCGCCGTGCCTGCCGCTTGCCGATCGGCCTGCACCCGGTGTTCCGGCTGCCGGCGCGGACCGGTGCCGCCACGCTGGAACTCGGCTCCTTCGACAACGGTCGCACCTATCCGCACGATGTCGAGCCAGGCGCTGAAATGTTCGCCCGGAACACGAGATTTGCCGAACTGACCAGCGTGCCGGCGTGTGCCGGCGGGGGGGCCGACGCCTCGCGGTTGCCATTCGCCGCCGATACCGAGGAGCTTCTGCAAATCGACGGTCTTGAAGGCACGGCGGCGCTCGCCAACCATGCCGACGGCTACAGGGTAAAGCTTTGCTGGCAAAAGGAACATTTCCCGAGCTTGCTGCTCTGGTATTCCAATCGCGGGCGCAAGGCCGCACCCTGGAAGGGCCGTCATGTCGCCATCGGCATCGAGCCAATCTGCTCGCCCTTCGGGCTCGGTCCGGCAACGGCGCTTGCCGACAATCCGATCGCGCAGTCCGGCATTGCGACGGCGTTGGACTTTTCACCCGAAAAACCGTTTCTGACCCGCTACCGCATCGAGGCGTCCGCGCTGTGACAGATCGTGTGCCAACGTCCCAGGTCAAGCCGAACCGGCCGCGCTTCACCGATGTGGAGGGGCTGGCCGCGATGGTCGGCCAAGGGGACTCTTTTGGCGTCGGCGGCCACCATTTCGCCCGTCTGCCGATCGCATTGCTGCGTGCCATTGCTGGCTCCGGCGTCAAGGATTTGCACTACGTTTGCTGGGCGGGCGGCTTGCCGCTTGAACTGCTGCTCGAAGCGGATGCGATAGCGCAGATCGACCTCTGCTTTTCCAGCCTCGACATTTTTGGCCTGCCGCCGCGTTTCCGCGCCGCTGCGGAGAGCGGCGCAATACCGGTTCGCGACTGGACGGCGCTGGCGATGATCCAGGCGCTGCGGGCGGCGCAGCAGAACCTGCCGTCCATGCCGTTCCAGCTTCCAGAGGGATCGGACATGCTGGCACGCGTGCCGGGCGCAATCGCCGCGCCCGATCCTGTTGCCGGCAACGCCACGGGATTTGTCCTCCCGCTGCGGCTCGATACATTCGTCGTCCACGCGCAGCGCGCTGATGAAAGCGGTAATGTGCAGATCATCGGGCCGCGCGCACTGGACTTCGCCATGGTAGGCGCGGCGCGGCAAGTGCTGGTCACCGTCGAGGAAGTCGTCCCCGTCGGTGCGCTTCGTTTGGACGGGCGCCAGAGCATCCTCACTCGCAACCAGGTTTCGGCCATAGCGCCGGCGCCAGGTGGTGCCTATCCGGCCTCCTGCCTGCCGTTCTATGTCACGGATTATAAGAAATTGTCGGCGGCGTTCACGGCAAGGGAAATGCCCCTGGAGGATAGTCTGCGCCTGCCTTCAGAGGGCGTGCCGGAACCGCTGCAAGCCGCTGCCAAGGTGCGTGCCGAAACGGTCATCGCAATGCCGCTGATTCTTGACGCCGACAAGAAAGCATCCGTCGAGGAGATCATTGTCGCACGTATCGCGGCTGAGCTGGGCAATGAGAGCTTTGCCAGTGCCGGCGCTGTCTCGCCGCTCGCCAATGTTGCCTACCGGCTGGCCAAGGCAACGCACGCGCCGGACATGATCATCGCCACGATGAGCTGCGGCCATCTCGATATCGCGCCCAGCCCGATGATCCTGTCGCTGATCGAAAGCCTGGATTGCGAGACGGCGGTGGCGCATGCCGGTGGCGACGACACCTACTCGACCTACTACCAGGCGGGCGCGGTGACGCATGAGATCGTTGGCGCGGCGCAAGTCGACCGGCGCGGCCGCGTCAACACCATCGCACTGCGCAAGCCCAGCGGCGGCCTCATCCGGCTGCCCGGGCAGGGTGGCATGGCGGATGTCGCCAACATGCACCGCGACTACCTGCTCTACATTCCCCGTCATTCGGCCCAGTCGCTGGTGAATGAGGTCGAGATCGTCAGTTCCGCGCGTGGGCTGCTGACGCCGGCCGAACGCGAGCCGATGGGCTATCGCACCGGCAAGGCGCTGGTCTTCACCGATCTCTGCGTCTTCCGGCTCGACCGGACATCCAGGGAATTGACGGTCATCGAAACCATGCCTGGGGTCACACACCAGCAGATCCGTGACGCCACCGGATTTGCGGTGACGTTCGACGCCGACTGCCGGCAGGTCCCCCTGCCTTCCGATGCCACGCTCGCGGTCCTGAGAAACCAAATCGACCCGCTCGGCCTGCGCCGCCTGGAGTTCGTCAGCGCCAAGGAGCGCGGCGCGCTCATCGCCGGCATACTCGCGGATGACCGCGGCATGGTCGAGCGCTGCATCGCAGCGCAGCTGGGATTGGACATTGCAAGGAGCTGATCCATGGCAAAGCCGTTGCTCGACATATCAGCCGCGCGCGTCTTCTTCGACGGCATCTTCACCACCCCACGTGTCGCGCATCCGGAGGGCGTGGCAGTCCACCGCGACGGCTCGATCTGGTGCGGCACCGAAACCGGCGACCTGCTGCGGTTGGCCGCCGACGGCGGCTCGGTCGAGCGCATGGGCGGCACGGACGGCTTCCTGCTCGGCATCGCCTTCGACAGTGCGGGCAACTGCTTTGCCTGTGATCTCAGGCACGCGGCGATCTTTCGCTGGGATGCCATGGCAGGCCAAATGGAGCGCTTCGCTTCGTCCGGCATCCGCGTGCCGAACTATCCGGTCGTCGACGAGGCGAGAGGTTGGCTCTACGTGTCGGATAGCGTTGGCGAAGACAATCGCTCCGGCATCTTCCGCTACGATCTCAAGACCGGCGAGGGCGGCCTGTGGTGTCGCGAGGCCATGTCCTTCGCCAATGGCATGGCGATGGCGCCGGACGGCAACGGCCTCTACGTCGTGGAAAGCGAGGCGCCTTGCATCAGCTACGTGCCGATCCTCCCCGACGGCACGGCAGGCGCGCGGAAAGTCTTCGTCGAAGGCGTGCACAACGTTCCCGATGGCTTGGCTTTCGCATCCGACGGCTCGCTGTTCATCTCATGCTACGAGCCCAGCCGCATCTATCGCTGGCGGCAGGATCGAGGTCTCGAAGTGCTGATCGAGGATCCGGCGGCGACCACGCTGGCGCACCCCACCAACATCGCCTTCAAGGGCGACAAGCTCTACACCTCGAATCTTGGCCGCTGGCACATCACAGAAATTGATCTGGCCGCGATCTCAAACGGGAGCAGCTAATCCACAGCCCAAGCTGGCGCAGCATTTGAGCTGCGCCGCTGCTCGCTCCCACTTCGATTCCCTCTCTACATCTCGGTAACGAACTTCGTCCGCAGATAGGCGTCGAGCCCTTCGACGCCGCTTTCCGAGCCGTAGCCGGATTCATTGACGCCGCCGAAGGGTGTTTCCGGTGTCGAGACCATCATGTGGTTGACGCCGACCATGCCGGCTTCAAGCGCCATCTCGGTCTTTTGGGCAAGGCTGAGGTCGCGGGTGAAGACGAAGGACGCCAGTCCGTAAGGCAGCGAGTTGGCGCGCTCGATCATGTCGTCAAAATTGAAGAACGTTGTCGTCGGTGCGATCGGTCCGAAAGGTTCTTCGGACATGATGCGTGCCGTGTCCGGTACGTCCCGCAGCAGTGTTGGGGCAAAGAAATAGCCCTTGTTGCCGATGCGCTTGCCGCCGGTCACGACGGTGGCCCCCTTTGTCGTGGCATCGCCGACAAGGGCGTCCATCGCATCGAGCCGTCTTGGCGCGATCATCGGCCCCATCTGCACGCCGGTCTCAAGCCCGTTGCCGATCTTGAGCTTCTCGGCGCGTGAGGCGAAGCCGTCGATGAAGCGGTCATAGACAGCCTCGTGGACGTAAAAGCGGGTTGGCGAGGTGCACACCTGGCCGGCATTGCGGAACTTGAAGGCGACCACCGTATCGAGTGTCTTTTCGAGATCGGCATCTTCATGGACGATGACAGGAGCGTGGCCGCCAAGCTCCATCGTGCAGCGCTTCAGCGTATCCGCGGCCTGTTTCTGCAAAAGCTTTCCAACGGCGGTCGATCCGGTCAGCGAAACCTTCTTGGGGATCGGCGACGCGATCAGGTAGGACGAGACCCGCGCCGGTTCGCCGAAGACGATGTTGAGCACGCCTGCCGGCAGTCCGGCGTCCTGGAAGCAGCGGGCGATGGCCACCGCGGTTCCGGGCGTCTCCTCCGCCGGCTTCAGGATGATCGAGCAGCCGGCGCCAAGCGCGCCCGAGATCTTGCGGATGACATTGCTGGCCGGAAAGTTCCAGGCGGCAAAGGCCACGACAGGCCCGACAGGTTCCTTGAAGACCATCTGCCGCACGCCGGGCAACCGGGCCGGGACGATGCGCCCATAGGCGCGCTTGCCTTCCTCGGCATACCAGCGCGTCGCGTCGGCGGCGAACTGCACCTCGCCGGTGGCCTCGGCCAGCGCCTTGCCGTTTTCCATCGTCAGTATGCGGGCGATGGTGTCCTTGCGCTGCTCGATCAAGTCGGCGGCCTTGTTCATGATGGCCCAGCGCTGCATCGCGGTCATCGCCTTCCACAGCCTGAAGCCTTTTGCCGATGCCGCGAGAGCGCGGTCAAGATCGGCCTCCGTGGCATGCGGGACAGATGCCAGCGCTTCCTCCGTGGCGGGGTTGATCAGCGTTTCGGACTTACCGTCCGATCCCTGGCACCACACGCCGTCAATCAGCAACTCGATCGTCTCTGGATACATGTCCTGGCCCTTTCCAGCCCGGCGGTCCGCGGAATGGCCGCCGGCAAATTGCGCGTCGAAAGAAAATGTCCGCGATGTGGCTTGACCTGTACATTGTATACAGTATGGTGTCGACATGATTTTAGCGCGCATCCAGAAATTGTCGGTCGCCATTCCCGAGAACCTCGCGGAAATGCTGGAGGAAGAGATCATCTTCGGCCGCATCAAATCCCGGGAGCGGTTGACCGAGGAAATGGTCGCCGAGCGTTACGGCGTCAGCCGGTCACCAGTGCGCGAGGCGCTTCGGCTGCTCGAGCGCGACGGCCTGGTTATGCGTGAGGCAAGACGCGGCATTTGGGTTTCGCCAATGTCGCAGCGCGACTTCGACGAGGTCTATACCTGCCGCATCGAGCTTGAAGGGCTGGTCGCCAAACAGGCCGCCGAATCCGTGGACATCGAGAAGAAGGCCGAGTTCAAGAACCTGCTGTCCGAACTGAAGCAGGCCCAGGCCAGGAACGATGCGCGGCAGTTCTTCATCGTCGACGTTCGCGGTTCTTTCCTGACCTACACCCTGGCGGGCAACAAGACCCTGACGCGCCTTCTCGGCGGCTTGGAAAAGCAGGCCCTGCGCTATCGCTATCACGCTTACGAGCAGGATCCCAAGATCATCCAGCTGTCCCTGGATGACACGGCTCGCATCTACGACGCGATTACCGATGGCGACGGCGAAAGCGCCAAGGCGATGACCGAAAACCTCATTCGCGAAATCTGGCAGAGCATGCGCGCCGGCATTCGCGACGCCTTCGGCGAGGGCTAGGTCGTGTCCACCTTCACGTCAGCGTTCAGCGTCATCGATTCCCATACTGCTGGTCACCCCACTCGCGTCATCCTCAGCGGCGTCCCGAAACTTTCCGGTTCAAGCGTGCGCGAGAAGCGGGACCATTTTCGCGAGAATTTCGATCATTTGCGTCCCGCGCTTCTGCACGAGCCGCGCGGCCATGCGGCCATGGTCGGTCTGGTGCCGGTCGCCTCGGATGTCGCCGATTACGGCGCGTTCTTCATCTCGTCCTATGTCTATCTCGATATGTGCGGCCACGGCACAATCGGTCTAGCCAGAACGCTGGCGTTCACCGGAGAGATATCTCCTGAAACGGGTGACAGTTTCACGCTGGAGACGCCCGCCGGTATCGTGACGGTACATTGTGTGTGGAGCCACGCCGGGACTCTCGATCGGGTGCGCATCGCCAACGTCCCAAGCTATGTCGGGCTGGAGCATCTCAGCGTTGCCGTCGAAGGCGTAGGCACGGTCAATGCCGCCATCGTCTATGCCGGCATGTGGTACGCCCTGGTGGACGCGGCCTCGCTCGGCTTCCAACTGGTCCCGGACAATGCGTCCGCCTTGATGCGGTCCGGCGCCAGGATCAAGGACGCGATAAAGGCGGCAACGAAGGACCTTCCGCTGCTGGCGGGCTCGGCCGCGCCGAGCGTGCTCTTCCATGATGCCGACAGCGAGGCGTCGGCGACGCATTTCCTGGTGCTGGAATCGAACAAGTTCGACCGTTCGCCTTGCGGCACGGGGACCTCGGCACGCCTGACTTATCTGCTGGAGAAGGGTCTGATCGGTCCCGATCAAACCTACCATGCAAAGAATATCTTCGGCATTCCGTTCGAGGCGCGCCTGCGACAACGCGTCAACGAGGACGGCCGCGAGGCGATGATCATCGAGATCGAAGGCTCTGCCTTCATCACCTCCACCCAGACCATCTACTTCGAGAAGGGAGACCCTCTCTCGAAGGGATTTCTAAGCCGATAACCAACAAAAACTCAGAAAGGGGAATGACATGAAACTGACAGTGATGCGTACGTTCATGGCCGCATTGACCATTGGCCTCGGTCTGCTCACGGCGCCGATCGCCGCCTCTGCGCAAGACAATCCGTCCGCCGTCATCGACCAGATCCGCGCCAGCGGGGTTCTCAAGGTGCCGGTAATGACCGGCGAGGAGCCGGGCTATATCAAGGATCCCGCGACGGGCCAGTGGAGCGGTTTCTACTACGAATTTCTGGGCGAGATCGCGACCCAGCTTGGCGTCAAGCTCGAGCCTGTCGAGACGACATGGGGCAATCTGGCGGCCGACTTCCAGTCCAACAAGATCGACATAGCCATCGGTGTCAATCCGAATCCGAAGCGCGGCCTTGTGGTCGACTATCTGTGGGAGCCGTTGTTTACCGACGCCTGGGCCGTGCTGACGCCTCCGGGAAAGCCGGTCAAGACCTGGGCCGAGCTCAATTCGACCGACAAGACAGTGGTCGTCCAGAAAGGCAGCACCATGCAGGTTGTCGCCGAGGCGCTGCTGCCGAAGGCCAAGATCACTCCGGTTGAAGATCGCGGTCTCGCACTCATGGAGCTTCAGGCCGGCCGTGCCGATGGCGTTGTGCTCTCGGTTTTCGATGCGCTGCAGATCACCAACCAGAAGATCGGCAACGTGTCGCTTCCCGAGCCGATCCTGCGCAATCCCGCCACGCTCGCCGTGGCGCGCAAGCCGGGCAATGCCGGGTTCATCAACTTCCTGACCAACTGGATCCTGCAGGAGCGTTCGCTTGGCCTCGCCCAGGGCAAGCTTGCTCGCTCATGGGAAGCCCGTGGCATTGATCTGTCGATCCTCCCGGCTGGCTTCAGCTTCTGATCGCAACAGCCTGACCGCGGCATGACGCGGCGGTCAGGCTTTCCACTGGCGCGTCTCCCGGGGTGGACGTGCATCGCACCAGTGAGGACACTATGCTGTTCGACTACACGGTCATTACCAACAATATCGGGCTGCTCTGGCAAGGCCTGCTGATGACGCTCTACTTCACCGTCATCACCATCGGCGCGGGCATGCTGATTGGCCTGTTCATCGGGCTTATCCAACTGAGCACCTTCAAACCGCTGGTCGTACTCGGCCAGGTCTATGTCGAGTTCTTCCGCAACATCCCGCTGCTCGTCACGCTGCTCTGGGTCTACTACGCCTTCCCCATCTTCGCCGGCATCAATGTCACGAAATTCTGGGCCGGCTTCATTGGGCTGAGCTGCTATGTCGGGTCGTTCTACGCCGAAATCCTGCGCGCCGGCGTGCAGTCGGTCGATCCCGGCCAGACGGATGCCGCCACCGCTATCGGCATGTCCTACGGCCAGCGCATGCGCCGGATCATACTGCCGCAGGCCTTTCGCAAGATGATCCCGCCATTGGCCGGCCAGTCGATCATCCAGATGAAGAACACGACGCTTCTGTCGATGATCACCGTTCCCGATCTTCTCTACCAGGCGAGCTATATCTCCAGCTTCACCTATCGTCCGATGGAAGTTTACACCGCCGTCGGCGTCATCTTTCTCATCATCCTCGTTCCTCTGACGCTGCTGTCGCGGAAACTCGAAAGAAGCGGGAGCCTGAAATGAGCGCCATTGAACCAAGCGCCGTGACGGCCAGGAGTGAAAAGCCTGTCCTGCGGCTGAACGGCATATGCCTGAAGTTCGGTGACAAGCGCGTGCTGAACGGCATCGATCTGTCGGTCGTCGAGGGCGAGGTGGTCGTGCTGATCGGCGCCAGCGGATCGGGCAAGACATCGCTGCTGCGCTGCATCAACCTGCTTAATGTTCCGACCAGCGGCAGCATCATCATCGATGAAGAGACGCTGTTCAACAGGCAAGCCGATGGCAAGGGCGCCCAGATACCGCCCCAGGAGGTCAACCGAATTCGCTCCAAGACCGGCATGGTCTTCCAGCAGTTCAATCTCTTTCCGCACATGACGGCGCTTGAAAACGTCATGGAAGGTCCGGTCATCGTCAAGAAGGAGCCGAAGGAGCAGGCGCGTCAAACGGCGTTGAAGCTTCTTGATGTGATGGGCTTGGCGCAGCACGTGGAAAAATATCCGCGCCAGCTTTCCGGCGGTCAGCAGCAACGGGTGGCCATCGCCAGGGCGATGGCCATGCAGCCCAAGGTGATGCTGTTCGACGAGCCGACCTCGGCGCTCGATCCCGAACTGGTCGGCGAAGTCATGAAGGCGATGGTCGAACTGGCCAAGAGCGGCATGACCATGGTTATCGTGACTCACGAACTGGGCTTTGCCTTCGAGGTTGCCGACCGGGTCGTGTTCCTCGATCAGGGGCTGGTCGCCGAGCAAGGCCCGCCGTCCAAGGTGCTGCTGCATCCCGAACATCCGCGTCTGAAGACGTTTGTCGGACGTTTCCATGAATCGGCGGACCTGCTCCGCCCGTTCCTCGAGGCGCGTGAAGCCGAGAAGGCGTGCTGAAGGCACGTTGCGCCACGCAAACAGTCAGGTGGCCATCATCGACGCGGCGCCCGTTCATGCCGTGCCTGCGAGTTGGCCGCATAAGGAAAGATATCAATGACGCTAAGTTTTGATCCGGCCACGGTCGCTATTCCCAGAGGCCATCATATCGGCGGGCAGTATGTCGAGCTGCCTGGCTCGGAAATCGAGGTTTTGCGACCTTCCGATCTCCAGCACATGGGAATGATCGCCGATGGTGGTGAAGCCGCGGTGCAGCAGGCCGTCGATGCCGCCAGGAAAGCCCTGGCCCAGAGCCGCTGGGCGAAGATCGCGCCACGGGACCGCGCTGCCGTGCTCATGCGTTTCGCCGCGCTAATCGAGGAGAACGCCGTCTATCTCGGACAGCTTGAAGCGATGGGATCGAGCCGGCTGATTTCGATGACCATCGGGCGCGACGCCGTCCGCACCGCCGGCGTCGTGCGCTACTATGCCGAGTTCTGCGACAAGATCGAAGGCACGGTCACCTCCACCGAGGCGAATGCGCTCAGCATCGTCAAGCATGAGCCCTATGGCATTGTCGGCGCGATCGTTCCCTGGAATTTCCCAATGATCACCGCCGCCTGGAAGTTCGCACCGGCATTGGCCGCCGGCAATGCGGTGGTGATGAAGACGTCCGAACTGACACCGCATAGCCTTCTCGCGCTGGCGGACCTTGCCGCACGGGCCGGCGTGCCGGCTGGCCTGTTCAATGTCATCAACGGTTACGGTCACACGACCGGGGCGGCGATCGTGCGTCATCCCGACATCCTGAAAATCTCGTTCACCGGGTCGACGCAGACGGGCGCCGCGATCATGACGCTCGCCGCCCAGTCGGGCATCAAGCCCGTCACGCTAGAGCTCGGCGGCAAGAGCCCGCAGTTGGTGCTGGCCGATGCCGGCGACATCGATGTCGTGGCCGGTCGGGTGGCCGCCGCCTTCATGGACAACGCCGGGCAGGTATGCACCGCGGGATCGCGCCTGATCGTCGAGGACAAGATCGCCGAGGCGCTCGTCGAGCGCATCGTCGCCCGCACCAAGGCGATCAAGCCAGGGCCGACCTGGGACGAGGCGACGACCTTCGCCCCGATCATCAGCCGAAAGCAGCTCGAACGGATCGACACGATGGTTCGCGAAAGCGTCAGCCAGGGCGCCACGGCAATCGCGGGCGGCACCGTGCTGGAGGGTCGCAACGAAGGCAGCTTCTATTCTCCGACGATCCTGGAGAACGTGTCCGACGACAATATCGGCTTCAAGGACGAATTCTTTGGCCCGGTGCTGACGGTGAGGAGCTTCACCGATCTGGAGGAAGGCCTCGCCCTGGCGGCCCACCCTGTCTACGGCCTTGCCGCCAGTATCCACACCACGGATTTGAAGAAGGCGCTCAAGGCAGCGGATTCGATCGAGGCCGGCATGGTCTGGATCAACCAGCATGGGCGCGGCCCGGAATTCACCTATCCGGCCGGAGGCTACAAGGGCTCGGGCTTCGGCAAGGACATGGGCCGTGCGGGCATCGAGGCGTTCCTGCGCCAAAAGGCCGTCTGGGCCAATTACGCCTGAAGCGAGCACAAGACATGCAATTCGATTACATCATTGTCGGGGGCGGCTCGGCGGGCGCCGTGCTCGCCAGCCGTCTTTCTGAAAACGGCACGAAACAAGTGGCGCTTTTCGAAGCCGGACCCGACACCCCGCCGGATGACGTCCCTGAGGTCATCGCGGACAGCTATCCCGGACTTTCCTATTTCGATCCGAAATATCACTGGACGGATCTGCGCGTCTTCAATCGATCGCCCAAGCAGAACGCACAGGTGGTTAAGACCGCCAAGCTCGAACAGGCCAAGGTGATGGGCGGCGGGTCGAGCATCAATGGCCAGTTCGCGGTGCGCGGCATGCCCCACGACTACGATGAATGGGAGGGCCTTGGCCTGCTTGGATGGGGATGGGACGGCATGCTGCCCTACCTCAAGAAACTCGAACGCGACCTCGATTTCGGCGGCGATCTCCACAACAAGACCGGCCGGATTCCCATCCGGCGCGTCTTCCCGCAGGACTGGGCCGGCTTTACCAAGTCCGTGCTGAAGGTCACGGAAAGCGAATATCCGTACCGCCCGGACTACAATGGCAGCTTCGAGGACGGATCGTTTCCGCTGCCGCTTTCCAACGAGAACGATCGCCGTGTATCGACCGCCGTCGGCTACCTCGACAGCGAAGCGCGCGCTCGCAAGAACCTGCACATCTTCGCCAATGCGTTCGTCGAAGGCCTGGTGACGGAAGGAACGCGCATCACCGGCGCCAGGGTCACGATCGCCGGCCAAACCAATGTCTACAGCGCAGGCGAGACGATCGTTTCCGCTGGCGCCCTGCACTCGCCGGCGATCCTGCTTCGTGCCGGCATCGGGCCGGCGGCGCAGCTCAGGCGGCTTGGCATCGACATCATCGCCGATCGCCCGGGTGTTGGGGAGAACCTGACCGATCATCCGCATCTGGCCGTCGGCGCGCATTTCAAGAAGTCCGCTCGCCTCAAGCCTGGTCAGCGCCGCCACATTTTCCTGGGGGTGAGATACTCATCCAATTATGCGGACTGCCATCCCGGCGACATGCTGTTGATGCCCGTCAACCGCGCCGGCTGGCATCCGCTGGGCAAGGCGATGGGCGCGCTCAATGTCTGCGTCAACAAATCCTATTCGCGCGGAACGGTGACATTGAAGTCGGCCGTCCAGAGCGAAGAGCCGATCGTCGATCTCAACCTCGCCTCCGACGGACGCGACCTGATGCGTCTGGTAGACGGCTTCAAGCGCATCTGTCGCATCATGCAATCGCCGGACGTCCAGCAGCACGTCAACACCTGGTTCCTGGCGGGCTACAGCGACGAGGCGCGCGCGCTCAGTGTCCGCAAGCCGTCGAACTGGGTGAAGACCGCGACGGCGGCCTGTCTCTTCGACTATGCGCCGTTCTTCCGCGAGACCTTGCTCAAGCGCAAATTCGGCACCACCGACCGCATCCATGCGATGCTGGGGAATGAAGAGCTGATCACCGATTGGGTCAAGCAATCGGTCTGGTCGGGCTGGCATGTCTCCGGCACCTGCAAGATGGGCGCCAATGGCGATCCGCTGGCGGTGCTCGACGCCGAATGCCGCGTGCGTGGCGTGCAGGGCCTTAGGGTCGTCGATGCCTCGATCATGCCGACCATCGTTGCCGCCAACACCAACATCACGACGATCGCCATCGCTGAAAAAGCGGCGGACCTGATTTTGAACTCACGACAATAGCAAAGGACCTGAAGGCAATGCGCAAGAACAAGGTGAAGGACATCTGGGCCGCCGGTGGCGAAGTGGTGACGGGATGGCTCGGCATTCCGTCGTCGATCTCGGCGGAACTGATGGCGCAGCAGGGTTGGGACGCCCTGACCGTCGATCTCCAGCATGGCGCGACAGACTATGTCGACGCCGTACCGATGCTGCAGGCGATATCGACCACGGACACGACGCCGATGGTGCGCGTGCCCTGGAACGATCCGGCGATCATCGGCAAGGTGCTCGATGCCGGCGCCTATGGCGTGATCTGCCCGATGGTCAACACGCCCGAGGAAGCCGACGCCTTCGTCAAGGCCTGCCGCTATTTCCCCAAGGGCGGCCGTAGTGTCGGTCCGCTGCGCGCCTCCCTCTATGCCGGCGCGGACTATTTCCAGCATGCCAACGACACGATCATCACCATGGCGATGATCGAGAGCGAGCAGGCGGTGAAGAACCTGGAAGAGATACTGAAGACGCCGAACCTGGATGCCATCTTTGTCGGGCCCTCGGACCTCGCGGTGACCATGGGCGAAGCGCCCGGTTTCGATCCCCGTTTTCCGGCCGTCTACGAAGCGATCGAATATATCGCCGCCAAGTGCAAGGAAGCCGGCGTCATTCCGGGCATCCATTGCGGCTCGGTCGCATACGGTGTCGACATGCGCAAGATGGGCTACCGTTTCATGGCCTATCTGTCCGACTTCCGCATGCTGCAGCAGATGGTCTCGCGTTCGCTTCCTGCGTTCCGCGCGGGCACGCCGAGCGCGATCGCGCCCTGATCTGAGATGGTGGATCGATCGCCATGACTTCGACAGGCATGAGGCGCGGCACGGTGACGGTCATCGGCGCCGGTATCATCGGCGTCTGCACCGCGAATTACCTGCTCCAGCAGGGGTTTTCCGTCGAGGTGGTCGATCCCGCATTGCCGGGCTCGGAGGAACAATGCTCCTTCGGCAATGCCGGCGGCATCTGCCCGGGATCCTGCATCCCGAACTCGATGCCGGGCGTGCTCGGCAATGTGCCGAAATGGCTGATGGATCCGGAAGGGCCACTGATCGTGCGGCTGTCCTACCTGCCGCACGCGCTGCCTTGGTTGCTGCGCTTTCTGGCCGCCAGCCGCAAGCCCAGGGTCGAGGAGATATCGGCCGCGATGCGCTCGCTGCATCGCTATACATTCGAATGCTACGAACCGCTGATCAAAGCCGCCGGCTGCGAGGACCTGTTGCAGAAGCGCGGCCAGCTCTTCGTCCACGAAACGGCCGACGGTCCGTCGAAAGGCGCCTATGGGCTCGGCCTTCGGCGCGACCACGGCGTGAAGGTCGAGATCCTGGATGCCGACGAAATCCGCCAGCTTGAGCCGGCCCTTGCCCCGATTTTCAAAAGCGCTGTCTATCTGCCCGAACAGGGGCAATGCCCGAATCCCGGCCGTCTGGTCTCCAGGCTCGCCGAACACGCCGCGCGTCTGGGCGCGCGCTTCACGCGGGCACGGGTGATCGGTTTCGACATGGGCGCCGGTGGCCCCTCGGCACTGCGGCTCGAAGGCGGCGGGCGCATGGCGGTCGAGACGGTGGTGCTTTGCGCCGGCGCCTGGTCGGGTGATCTCGCCCGCCAACTCGGCGACCGCATTCCGCTCGAAACCGAGCGCGGCTATCACATCATGGTCAAGGACGCCGACACGGGCTTGCGCATCCAGACCATTTCGGCCGACCGCAAGTTTGTTGCCTCGCCGATGGAAGACGGATTGCGGATTGCCGGCAATGTCGAATTCGCCGGATTGAAGGCGCCCGCTAACATGAACCGGGCGGATGTCCTCCTGAAACAGGCACGGCCGATGTTCAGGAGACTGGAGAATGGCGAGGTCACGCGCTGGATGGGCCATCGCCCGGGAACCCCCGACAGCATTCCGGTCATCGACCGGGCGTCGCGGGCCAAGAACGTCATCTATGCTTTCGGCCACGGCCATCAAGGCCTCATCGGGGGTGCAGTCACCGGCAAGATCGTGTCGCAACTTGCCGCGGGTTTGCCGCCGGCAATCGATCTAACGCCTTTCCGGGCGGATAGGTTCTGACTATTCAGAGCACGCTGCTACACCAGCAGGGCTTTTCGTTCTCGCATGGGGAAACGACGTGACCGCAAACACAAATACGCAGGCCATACAGCCAGTCGACCCTGAGCGCGCCTACGCGGTGCTGATCTGCGATCTTGTGGGCCTGCGCTTCGGCGATGACGGAAGGCCGGACCCCTCGGAGGTCCGAGCCCATATCGAAGCCAAGGGCGGCCGCTTTCATGCGAGCGCGCTTGACGACAAGGCCAGCCTCGAACGCGGCCGCATCCATTTCTTCTACCAGCCGGATCTCAGCACGCGCGAGGAACTGATCGCGGTGGCAGGCGACGGCCGCTATGACGCCGTCATCGCCGCCGCAACCTTCCTGCCGGCCGAAACCGTTTTTCCCGTCGCTGGCGTGCGGATCGGCGCCGGCACCGGCAATATGGGGTCACGCTCCTGGGGCGGCGGAAGCGGCGAGGGCGGCGCGGCGGTGCTGATGAACACACCGGGCATCAACAGCCGCGCCACCGCGCAGATGGTGATGAAGGCGATCCTGAAAGTGCTGCCCGATATACCGGTCGATACGCTTCACGACCGTGTCGCGCGCGGCATGTTCGATACCGGCAGGGACCTGCGCGATTTTCCTACCGAAAAGCTGGAAGGCAAGACGATCGCCATCATCGGCTATGGCAATATCGGCCGCGAGGTTGCCAAGCTTGCGCGCGCCTTCGGCATGCATGTGGTCGTTCACGCGCGGCCAAGGCACCGGGAGTGGATAGAGGCGGAAGGGTTTGCCTACGCGCCAAGTCCCGCTGAGGGGGCCGAAGGGGCCGATGTGCTAAGCGTCCATGTCGGGCTCGGCAAGCAGGATACGCAAACCGGACGCTATGCCAATGCAGGACTCGTCGGCGCGGAGGTGTTGTCGCGCCTCAACAAGGGCGCGGTGCTGGTCAACTATGATCGCGGTGAACTTGTCGACGTCGCGGCCCTTGGTGATGCCCTGGATGCGGGGCGGGTGCGCCATGCGGCGATCGATGCAGACCTCTTCCGGGACGCCTCGACCGGTAACCTTTCCGGCCCGATGTTGCCCTATCTCGCCCTTGTCGAAAAGCATGGCGACAGACTTGAGCTTCTCCCGCACGCCGCCGCCGATACGGATCATCCTTCACGGGTGGCGGGCGCGAGGCAGGCCGTCGACCAGATATTCGATGTCATTCACCGCAAATCGGTGACGAATGCCAAGGGCACCGTGCCGTCGCGGTATGTTCCCCTGGGAGCAACCACGCCCCCCGGCGTCGGGCCGGTGACGGCAGGCGATCTTCTGAAGCTGACCGCCGAGGAATGTTCGGAATTGGGCGATCTCTGCGACCGGCAAGCCGGTCTTTGGAAGGCCCTGGCCGGCGGGGATCCGCAGCAGCGGCGAGACATCGTCGCCCTAAAGGGCGAGCAGCTTGTCCGGCTGATAAATCGCTTTCGCCTTATCTCGGAAAAATCCAACCTCACCGGCCCGTATCAATAACACCTGTCGGGCCCATGCGGGTTTGATGCCTTCTAATTGATCTGCATTTGCTGGCAGGCAGCCGGTAGTCAAACTTTGTTGACTTCCGTCCAGGCAGAATTGACTACCGCTCCGCCTTTTGACGGACCATAAGACACGCCGTGCGATCGTGTTACGGCTGGTCGGTCGGATATGAGATGATTGCGCTTTGGAGGGATCATACTCCAGCAAACATATTGAGCCCGTTCCGATTCCATCGGGATGGAACAGGCCAGAGTATAAGCCACCTGAATGACGGACCTGGCCGGAGCATTGGAACAGCCTCAATTCGCCACCGAGCGTGACCCGAGGCTGAGGCTGATTATTCCGATAATCGTTGCCATCGCCTTCCTGATGGAGCAGCTCGATTCCACCATCATCACCACCGCGATCCCAGCCATCGCGCATAGCCTCGACACCACCCCGGTCAGGCTCAATCTGGCGATCACCACCTATATCCTGACGCTGGCCGTGTTCATTCCCGTCAGCGGCTGGTTCGCCGACAGGTTCGGTGCACGAAGAGTGTTCGCACTGGCGCTGTTCACCTTCACCGTTGGCTCGGCCCTTTGTGGCATGGCGGACAGTTTCGGCATGCTGCTGGCCATGCGCGCCCTGCAGGGGCTGGGTGGCGCCATGATGACGCCGGTCGGGCGGCTGATCCTGTTGCGCAGCTTTCCGCGCAGCGGACTGGTCACCGCCATGACCTACATGACCTTGCCGGCCATCATGGGACCGGTCATCGGGCCGCTGCTTGGCGGCTTGTTGACAACCTACGCATCGTGGCGATGGATCTTCTACGTCAATGTGCCCTTCGGCTGCATCGGCATTCTGGCCGCGCTGCGCTTCGTCGACGATTTTCACGAGGAAGCGGTGCAACGCTTCGACTTCGCCGGCTTCCTGATGGTGGGGTGCGGCGTAGCCCTACTCCAATTCGGGCTGGAAAGCATCGGTCGGCCCATCATTCCCGCCTCGGCAACAGCGCTGGTGTTGGCCGCGGCAATCCTGTTGCTGCTCGCCTTCGGGCGCTATGCGCGCAGGGTGGTCGCGCCGGCCGTCGATCTGACGCTGTTTCGATTTCGTTCGTTCTGGGTCGGCACGCTGGCAGGCGGCCTGTGCCGCGTCGGCCTCAACGGGGTGCCGTTCCTCCTGCCATTGATGTTGCAGGTCGGCTTCGGCATGAGCCCGGTCACGTCCGGCTCGCTGACATTCGTCGGCAGCTTCGGCGCCTTGCTCATGCGACCGCTGCTGTCGTCACTGTTGCGTCGCTTCGGCTTCAAGGTCGTGCTGATCGGCAGCGCGCTTGTCGGCTCGGCCGCGGTCGCGGGCTTCGCGTTGCTCAGCGCCGACACGCCTCACTGGATGATCGGCTTGTATGTCTTCCTGTTCGGCATCGTTCGTTCGTCGCAGTTCATGACCTCCAACACCTTGTCCTATGCCGACCTGCCGGGGGAAAAGCTAAGCCGCGCCACCAGCCTGGGCGGCGTCTTGCAGCAGCTCAGCGTTTCGCTGGGCGTTTCGATCGCCGCCATGCTGCTCGGACTGGTCGCGGGAGAAACGCATGTCCTGACACCGGAGCGCTTTCACCAGGTTTTCCTGTTGACCGCGATCATCCCCCTGATGTCGATTCCAGGGTTCTTCTATCTGCGGGTGGAAGATGGCGTCCAGGTCAGCGGCCACAAGAGTGGCGTTTCTCATAAGTGATGATCGGCTCTCAGTGCGCGGATCATCAAAATCCGGAGGATTTGCAGCGATCCGGCGCTTCAATCCCTGAAACAAACACGGCTTGGCACGGCGCGCGATCGGCCTGAACCCCTGGCTGAAAATGCTTCGATGTTGCCGGGGATCGTCCGGCACTACGCCCGTTTTTCTCCTTGGCGGGAGAAAATCGAAACAGATTTCCTTATCTCTATAGATTTTGTCGAATATCGTTCAACCCAACTTGGATGAGCCAGTCAACCTAATTTGGCTGAGCCAGTCAAAAAGAAGGGAACGACGATATGACCTCGCATTCCGACAGCCTGAAATTCGCTTACTGGGTCCCCAACGTGTCCGGCGGCCTGGTCATTTCCAACATCGAGCAACGCACGGGTTGGGATATCGACTACAACCGCAAGCTCGCCCAGATCGCCGAGGCCAACGGCTTCGATTATGCGCTGAGCCAGATACGGTTCACGGCAGGCTACGGCGCCGACAACCAGCACGAATCCGTCTCGTTCAGTCACGCCTTGCTCGCCGCCACAACCACGTTGAAGGTTATCGCGGCGATCTTGCCAGGCCCCTGGAACCCGGCGCTCGCGGCCAAGCAGATCGCCACCATCAACCACCTGACCAATGGCCGCGTCGCCGTCAATATCGTCAGCGGCTGGTTCCGCGGCGAGTTCGCCGCCATCGGTGAACTCTGGCTCGACCATGACGAACGCTATCGCCGCTCGGAGGAATTCATCCGCGCGCTGCGCGGCATCTGGACCGAGGACAATTTCACGCTGAAGGGCGATTTCTACCGCTTCACTAATTATTCGATGAAGCCCAAGCCGATCGACCCCCAGCCCGAGATTTTCCAGGGCGGCTCGTCACGCGCCGCTCGTGACATGGCTGCACGCGTCTCCGACTGGTATTTCACCAACGGCAACACGCCCGAGGAAATCAGGAAGCAGGTCGACGACATCAAGGCCAAGGCGAAAGCCAACGGCCACAAGGTCAAGATCGGCGTCAATGCCTTTGCCATCGCTCGCGAGACCGAGGCGGAAGCGCGCGCAGTGCTGGACGAGATCGTCGCCAAGGCCAATCCCGAAGCAGTGCAGGGCTTCGCCGATCAGGTGAAAAATGCCGGCAAGGCCTCGCCAGAGGGTGAAGGCAACTGGGCGAAGTCCTCCTTGGAAGACCTGGTGCAGTACAATGACGGGTTCCGCAGCAATCTCATCGGTACGCCCGAGCAGATCGCCGAACGCATCCTCAAGCTCAAGGATGCCGGCGCCGATCTGATCCTGCTCGGCTTCCTGCATTTCCAGGAAGAGGTCGAGTTCTTCGGCAAGCGTGTCATCCCGCTGGTGCGGGCGCTGGAAGAGGCGCGCGACAGGGAACTTGTCGCCGCCGAATAGGCCGGCGCGGCCGACTGGCCGCGCGCTTTCCTTCAAAGATCAGGGACGTTTCATGTTTGGTGCTTCGCTGGGAGCCGCCGCATACGAGCGCGCGCCCGAAATTCGCGGGATAGGTGCCGCCGCCGAGCGCGTCACCGAGACGCGCGCGGCGCACCTGCCAGCGCGATCGGACGCGATCCTGGTGCTGAGCGGGATCGGTATTTCTTTCGGCGGCGTCACGGCTTTGCGCGATGTCGACCTCGAGGTCGGCAGCGGCGAGATCCGCGCCGTGATCGGTCCCAACGGCGCCGGCAAATCCTCGCTGATCAACATCATCAGCGGTCTCTACCCCGCCGACCACGGCAAGATCGTCATTGACGGTCAGTCCTTCTCCCGTGTGCCGGCAAGCCGTCTGGCGCGTCTGGGCATCGCGCGCACCTTCCAGAACCTCGCGCTGTTCGGCGGGCTTTCGGTGCGTGACAACATCGCGTCTGGCCGTGTCCACAACAGGCGCGCCAGCTTCATCGAGCATATTGCCGGCCTGCCGCGCGCCAGGCGCGAGGATGCGGCGATCGCCGCCAAGGTCGACCAGACACTTGCCTTCCTGCATCTCGAGGCGGTCGCCGATCGTCTGGTCTCGACACTGCCCTACGGCCTGCAGAAGCGTGTCGAGCTGGCGCGGGCGCTGGTCGCCGAGCCGAAGATCCTGCTGCTCGACGAGCCGATGGCCGGCATGACCGCGACCGAGAAGGCCGAGATGGCCGGTTTCGTGCGCGCCGCGCGCGACAGGCAGGGCATCACCATCATCCTGATCGAGCACGATATCGGCGTGGTCATGGGCCTTTCCGATCGGGTCGCGGTGCTCGACTACGGCCGCAAGATCGCGGACGGGACGCCGGCCGAGGTGCAGGCCGATCCGGAGGTCATCCGCGCCTATCTCGGCACCGCCGAGGGCGAGGACGGGGAGGGCATCTGATGAGCTACTATGATTTCCTCTTCGTCATCGAGGTGCTGGTCGGCGGCCTGCTCTCAGGTGTCATGTACTCGCTCGTCGCCATCGGCTTCGTGCTGATCTACAAGACATCGGGCGTGCTGAATTTCGCGCAAGGGTCGATGGTGCTGTTCGCGGCCCTGACCTTCGTGAGCCTTCTCGAACGTGGCGTCCCCTTCGCGCTGGCACTGCTCATTACCTTCGCGGTCATGATCGCGCTGGGCTTCACCATCGAGCGGACCGTGCTGCGGCCCCTGGTCAACCGATCGCCGATGACGCTGTTCATGGCCACGCTTGGCCTGTCCTACATCATCGAGGGCGCTGCCCAGCTGATCTGGGGCACGCAGGTGCACGGGCTTGACCTCGGCATTGACGACACGCCGTTCGAAGTCGGCGGCATCCTGATCTCCTCGTTCGATCTCGTCGCGGCGGGCATCGCGGCGGCGATGGTTGCGGGCTTGAGCGCATTCTTCCACTGGACACGGGTCGGCCTTGCGTTCCGCGCCGTCGCCGACGACCAGTTCGCGGCGCTTGCCGTCGGGCTGCGGCTGCCCTGGATATGGGGAACGGTGTGGGCAGCAGCAGGCTTTGTTGCACTGGTCGCCGGGCTCTTGTGGGGCGCGCGCCTCGGCGTCCAGTTCTCGCTGTCGCTGATCGTGCTGAAGGCGCTGCCCGTGCTGGTGCTTGGCGGTTTCGATTCCATCCTTGGCGCCATTGTCGGCGGTCTCATCATCGGCGCCAGCGAGAAGCTCGCCGAGGTCTATCTCGGACCCTTTGTCGGCGGCGGCATAGAAGGCTGGTTTGCCTATGCGCTGGCGCTCGTCGTCCTGCTCGTGCGCCCCTCCGGCCTGTTTGGCCAGAAGCTTGTCGAAAGGGTCTGACCGATGGCCGTGCAAACGCTCGACACCTCAACGCCGGCGATTGACTGGCTGAAGCTCGCATTGAAGTTCGCCTTGCCGGTCGCGTTGATCGTCATCGCCTACGGGCTGATCCCGGCCTATGCATCGAGCTATCTGGTCGAGGCGATTCTGTTGCCGTTCCTGGCGCTTAGCCTGGCGGCGGTCGGCCTCAACGTGCTGACTGGCTATTGCGGTCAGCTGTCGCTGGGCTCCTCCGCCTTCATGGCGGTGGGCGCCTTCGCCGCCTACAATTTCAACTTGCGGATAGAGGGATTGCCGCTGGCGGTCACCATGATCCTCGCCGGCATTTCCGCCGCTGGCATCGGCGTCATCTTCGGGCTGCCGAGCCTGCGGCTGCGCGGCTTCTACCTGGCCGTCTCGACGCTCGCCGCCCAGTTCTTCGTACAATGGGCGCTGACCAAGTTCGGCTGGTTCTCCAACGACAATCCGTCAGGCGTGATTTCCGCGCCGCGCCTTGCTATCGCGGGGTTCGACCTCGACGGCGCGACCGGTCGCTACCTGCTGTCCGTCACCACGGTCATCGTGCTGACGGCCGTCGTCTGGCGGCTGGTCAACAGCGCGACCGGGCGCAACTTCATCGCCGTGCGCGACAACGAAACCGCCGCGCGTGTCATCGGCGTGCCGGTGCTGCGAACAAAGCTGCTGGCATTCGCCATCTCCTCCTTCATCATCGGTGTCTCCGGGGTGCTGTGGGCCTTCACCTATCTTCGCACCGTCGAGCCGGCCGGCTTCAATCTCGACCGCTCTTTCCAGATCCTGTTCATCATCATCATCGGTGGCCTGGCCTCGATACGCGGCGCGTTTCTGGGCGCGGCGTTCATCGTCATCTTCCCGCTCATCCTGTCCCGACTCGGGGCCTTCCTGTTCGGAGGCGTGTTCGATTCAGGCGTGCTCGACATGAGCCAGCGCATCGTGCTCGGCGCACTCATCATCATCTTTCTCATCGCGGAACCGAACGGGCTGTCGGCCCTCTTCGACCGCCTGAAACGACGGATCGGCTCAAGGTCCAGCTGAGCGCCGCTCGACACCCTCCCTCGCGGACCACAACTCAGGAGACGCAATCCATGACCTCCTTCAATCACCTCCGAAAAGCGGCCATCGCCGCGGCCCTCGTTCTAGGGGCCACGGCGGCTCACGCCGACGAACAGTATTTCCCGCTGCAGAGCTATCGCGTTGGCCCATATGCCGCCGGCGGCACCGGCTTCTTCGGCGGCTTCATCGACTACCTCAACCTCATCAACATCCGCGACGGCGGCGTCAACGGCGTCAAGCTGACCTGGAGCGAGGGGGAGACGCAGTATGAGGTCGAAAAGGGTGTCGAGGTCTATGAGCGTCTGAAAAGCAATCCCGGCATCGCCGCCTGGAACCCGCTCTCGGTCGGCATCGCCTACGCCATGATCGACCGCATCACCGAGGACAAGGTGCCGCTGATCACCATCAACCACGGCCGCACCGACACAACCGACGGGCGCGTGTTTCCCTACGTCTTCCCGCTGCTGCTCAACCCTTATAGCGAAACGTCCGGCATCGTGAACTACATCGCCTCCAAGGAAGGCGGCCTTGACAAGCTCAAGGGCAAGAAGATCGTCGTGCTCTATCACGGCTCGCCCTATGGCAAGGAAACCATCCCCATCTATGAGCTGCTGTCCCAGAAATACGGGTTCGAGCTGAAGCAGATCGAGGTTCCGCATCCCGGCAATGAACAGCAGGCGCAGTGGCTGACGATCCGTCGCGACCATCCCGACTATGTCGTGCTACGTGGCTGGGGCGTGATGAACCCCGTTGCCTTGAAGACCGCTCAGAAGACCGGCTTCCCGGTTGATCACATCGTCGGCAATGTCTGGTCGAACTCGGAAGAAGACGTCATCCCGGCCGGCGACGCCGCCAAGGGCTACACGGCCATCACCACCCAGGCATCCGGAGCGACATATCCGGTCGTCCAGGAGATCATCAAGACGGTCTACGGCGCCGGCAAGGGCAATCTCGAGGACAAGAACCGTATCGGCTCGGTCTACCACAATCTCGGCATCGTCAATGGCATCCTCAACGTCGAGGCGATCCGCATCGCGCAGGCCAAGTTCGGCAATCGCACGCTGACCGGTGACGAGGTGCGCTGGGGCTTCGAGCATCTCAAGCTTGATCCAGCGCGTGTCGAGGCGCTCGGCGCCAAGGACCTGTTCCACTCCATCAACGTCTCCTGGGACAATCACGAGGGCGACGGTTACGTGACCTTCCAGCAGTGGGACGGCAAGAAGTGGAATGTCGTGTCCGACTGGATCGCGCCCGACTGGAAACTGCTGCGCCCGATCATCGAAAAGTCCTCCGAGGCCTATGCCAAGGAAAAGGGCATCAAGATCCGCACGGCCGAAGACGCCGAAGCGACGGTCAGCAACTGAGTCCGGCCTGGCGCGGCCGACCTTGTGGTTGGCCGCGCCAGCCAGCGTTCCAGCGGAGGCATCGATGTCCAGCCCGGAAAACCCGATCCTGTCGGTCAGTCGCGTGGAGGCCGTCTACAACGGTGCCATCGCCGCCTTGCACGGCGTCGACCTGTCGGTCGGCAAAGGCGAGATCGTCGCGTTGCTCGGCTCCAACGGTGCCGGCAAGACGACGCTGCTGCGCGCCGTGTCCAATCTTCTCCCGGCCGAGCGCGGCACTGTTACCGCTGGCCGGATCACCTTCGACGGCGTCGATGTTTCCAGGGCAAGCCCTTCGCAGCTTGTCCGCGGCGGCCTTGTCCAAGTGCTTGAGGGCCGGCATTGCTTCCGCTCGCTGACGGTAGAGGAGAACCTGTTCACCGGCGCGCTCGGGCGCTCGTCCTCGCGCGCCGGCGTCAAGGCTGATTTGGAGCGCGTCTACGTTCTCTTCCCGCGGCTTCTCGAGAAGCGGCGCACCCGCTCCGGCCTCACCTCCGGCGGCGAACAGCAGATGACGGCGATCGGCCGGGGCCTGATGTCGCGGCCGAAGCTCTTCGTGCTGGACGAGCCCTCGATGGGCCTGGCGCCCCTGATCGTCGACGAAATCTTCAGCGCTTTGAAGAAGCTCAACCGTGATGAAGGCCTGTCGATCCTCGTCGCCGAACAGAACTCGGCGGTCGCGCTGAAATACGCCGATCGCGCCACCGTGCTCGAAAACGGCGTCAGCGTGCTCGAAGGGTCGGCCGCCGACCTGCGCCAGCGCGACGACATCAAGTCCTACTATCTCGGCGGCGCGCCGCTTCCACCCCAACACTTTCCCAAGGAGACAGCAGCATGACCATCCAATCCAGGCAGCCGTCGGACATCCGTAGCGCCGTGCCTCCGGTCGAACGCCCTTCGGCCAAGGCACATGTCATCAAGACCGATGCCGAGGCGATCGCCGTCGCCGAAAAGCTCGCCGCCGAGTTCGCCAGGGACGCTTCAAAGCGAGACCGCGAACGCATCTGGCCGAAGCAGGAGCTCGACGCGTTTTCGCAGAGCGGCCTGTGGTCGATCAACGTGCCGAAGGCCTATGGCGGCCCGGAGCTCTCTTACGTGACGCTGTCGAAGGTCATCACCATCATCTCGGCGGCCGACCCGTCGCTCGGCCAGATCCCGCAGAACCATCTCGGCGTCGTCGCCGCCATCCGCACCGTCTCGGACGAGGCTCAGAAGAAGCTGCTGTTCGCCGAGGTTCTCTCGGGCACCCGCTTTGGCAACGCCTTCTCCGAATTCGGCTCCAGGCGGGCAGCCGACTTCGAGACAAAATTCGTCGACGCCGGCAACCATGTCGTGGTCAACGGCCAGAAATTCTATTCCAGCGGCGCCCTGCTTGCCCATCTGGTGCCGATCGTGGCGCTCGATGACGAAGGCCGCGCCTGGTACGCCATCGCCGATCGCGGGGCACCTGGACTGACGGTCATCGACGACTGGTCGAGCTTCGGCCAGAAGACGACGCTGTCCGGCACGGTCCTGCTCGACAACGTGAAGGTGCCGAAGACGCATCTCGTTCCCGGCTACAAGGGCTATGACAGGCCGACGGCGGACGGCGCCATCTTCCAGATCATCCAGGCCGCGGTAGACCTCGGCATCGCCAGGGCGGCGATCGACGAGACGATTGAATTTGTACGGACAAAATCGCGTGCGTGGATCGACAGCGGCGTCGACCATGCCTGGCAAGATCCCTATACGATCCAGGCGGTCGGCGATCTCCGCCTGCGCGCCAATGCGGCGGAAGCCATTCTTGAAAAGGCCGGGCTCGCGGTCGACCGCGCGGTCGCCGACCCGAACGCCAAGACCGTCGCGGAGGCTCAGATCGCGGTGGCGGAAGCCAAGATCCTCACCACCGAGATCGCCATCACCGCCACCAACAGATTGTTCGAGCTGGCCGGCACGCGATCGACCCTGGCCGAGCATAATCTCGACCGCCACTGGCGCAACGCCCGCACCCACACGCTGCACGACCCGGTGCGGTGGAAATACGCGATCCTCGGCAACTACTACCTGAACGACATCAACCCGCCGCTCCATGCCTGGAGCTGAGCGCGGCGTCGTAAAGTCATGGAAGGACCGTTCATGAGCATTGCCATTCCCGACAGGATCAAGGTCCTGTGGTTTCTTCCGACCCATGGCGACAGCCGCTATCTCGGCACGTCGGAGGGCGGCAGGGCGGTCGATCTGCCCTACCTTACCCAGGTCGCCAAGGCCGCCGACGCCATCGGTTACTACGGCGCGCTGCTGCCGACCGGACGCAGTTGCGAGGATAGCTGGGTCGTGGCATCGGCGCTTGCGCCGCTGACCCAGCGCCTGCGCTTCCTCGTCGCGGTGCGGCCGGGGCTGCAGTCACCGACGCTTGCCGCGCGCATGACCTCGACGCTCGATCGCATTTCCGGCGGACGGCTGCTCATCAACGTCGTCACGGGCGGTGACCCCGTTGAGAACAAGGGCGACGGCATCTTCCTCAGCCATGATGAGCGCTATGAGGTGACGCGGGAATTCCTCGACATCTACAAGGCCGTGCTGCGCGGCGAAACGGTTGCCTTCGAGGGCAAGCATTTCCGCATCGAGGACGGTCGATTGCTGTTCCCGCCGGTGCAGACGCCGCATCCGCCGCTCTACTTCGGCGGCTCGTCGGAGGCCGCCAACGCGGTCGCAGCCGAACAGATCGACAAGTACCTGACCTGGGGCGAACCACCGGCGGATGTCGCGGCCAAGGTCGATCATGTGCGCGGCCTTGCCGAAAAGGCAGGACGCCAGGTGAGCTTCGGCATCAGGCTGCATGTCATCGTGCGCGAGACCAATGACGAGGCCTGGGGAGATGCCGAGCGGCTGATCAGCCGTCTAGACGACAGGACGATCAGCGAGGCGCAGAAGGTGTTCGCGCGCATGGATTCAGTCGGCCAGTCGCGCATGTCCAAGCTACATGGCGGCAGCCGGGACAAGCTGGAGATCAGCCCCAATCTGTGGGCCGGAGTCGGGCTTGTGCGCGGCGGCGCCGGGACCGCGTTGGTCGGCGACGCGGCGACGGTGGCCGAGCGCATCGACGAATACCGGCGCATCGGTATCGATACCTTCATCCTCTCCGGCTATCCGCATCTGGAAGAAGCCTACCGGTTCGGCGAACTGGTGCTGCCGCTGTTGCCGCTCGATCACGAAATCTCGACACGGCCGACCACCGTCAACATGGGACCGTTCGGCGAAACGGTGGCTGGCGACCATCGGCCGCCGACGCTGCGCGCGAGCCAGTCTTGAGTGCTTTCCAACCTGTCGTTGCCATCATCGGCGGTGGCTTTTCCGGCGCGGCAACCGCCTTTCATCTGGCGCGACTGCTGCCGGCAGGCGCGGCGGACATCGTGGTCGTCGAACCCCGAGACCGGCTGGGTCATGGCCTGGCCTATTCGACGGACGATCCGGCGCACCGCGTCAATGTGGCAGCGACCAGGATGACGCTGGTCTCCAGCGAGCCGAGTCATTTTGCTGATTGGCTGGAGCGGACCGGCGTCATTGTTGACGACCCGGAGGCCGTTGTTGCCAATGGCGCTGTTTATCCGCGGCGTCGCGTCTTCGGGCGCTATGTCGAATCCCACCTCCAGCCCTTTCTGCAAAACAAGACGATCAGGCACGTCAGGTCCGCCGTCGCATCGGTCGAGTGCAGTGGTGAGGGCTATCGCCTGATCCTTGCCGACGGCGCCACGCTTGTGGCGGACGCGCTGGTCATTGCAACGACGCATCCGCCGCCGGCCTTGCCGCGGGCTTTGCGTGCCTTGGCGGGCGCGGCCGGCATGGTGTCCAATCCGTATGATCTCGAACGGCTGGCGGCGATCGGCCGCGACGACCGTGTCCTGGTCGTCGGCACCGGGCTGACATCGGCGGATGTCATCGCGACGCTCGACCGCAGGGGACATCGTGGCCGCATCACCGCACTTTCCCGTCACGGCTATCGCTCGCGCGGCCACGCCGACACATCGGTCGATCCGGTCGGCGATTTCACCAGCCAGCCTTCGCGGAGCGCGACAGTGCTGCTCAGGCGCATCCGGGCTACGCTCGCCGATGCCGAGCGCCAGGGCCACGACTGGCATCCCGTGCTCGACGCGGTCCGGCGCCAGGGGCAGGCGATCTGGAAGGCCTTGCCTGTCGACGAGCGACGTCGCGTGGTGCGCCATCTGCGCGCGCTTTGGGATGTGCATCGCTTCCGCGTCGCACCGCAAATTGCGACTGTGCTCGATCGCCGCATTGCCGAGGGAACGCTTGTCTATCGCGCCGCATCGATATCCAGCGTGGAACCGGCGGATGGCGCCCTTCGCGTCAGCCAGCGGCCAAGACGCCAGCGGGGCTTCATCGTGGAGTCGTTCGATACCATCATCGTGACGACCGGCCCGGCGCATGGCGATATCTTGCGGACCAACACCGCAATCGCCGGCCTCGGGCGTCTCGGACTGGTCAGGCTTGATCCGATCGGGCTCGGCCTGGAGACCGATCGCCTTGGCCATGCGGTCGGTACCTCGGGCCGTTCGGCCGACAGCATTTTCGTCAGCGGGCCTCTCGCCCGTGGCGGCGTCGGCGAACTGATGGGAATTCCCGAGGTGACCGTACATGCCGAACGCATCGCCTCCGAAATCCGGCACTGGCTGGACTATCGAACGGCGCTGCGCCGCAAAGCCTCGTGATGCATTTGAAGAGTTGCGCCATCGGTTGCGGGCGCGGCCTCAGCGACATCCAGGGAGGAGGCCTGCATGTGTTGGTCCGGAGCGGTCACCGGCACCGGTAAGCCGCTCTTGAGGTGCGCCGGTGGTCCCACGTTCAGTGCCGGCGCGCGCTTAGCGTGCCATCGCCGTAGATCATGCGGCCGGCGCGGAAGGTGGCCCGCACGCGCGGCACCGGTTGGCGGTCCGCCACGACGAGGTCCGCGAGAAGTCCCGGCTCGATGGCGCCGCGATCGGTCAGCCCCAATGCCCTGGCCGGATTGGCGCTGGTCAGGGCGGCCGCCGTTACCAGGCTGCCCTCGCGCAGTTCCGCTAGGCCGAGCACGGCCGGCAGGATCGAGGCGGGGTGGTAGTCGCTGGCCAGCATGTCGAGAAGCCCGGCCTCATAGGCTTGCCGGGCGGAAAGATTGCCTGAGTAGGATTCACCGCGCAGAGCGTTGGGGGCGCCCATCGCGGTATGCATTCCGAGCCTGCGGGCCTCCTGCGCTGCTTCCAGGGTCACCGGGAATTCGCTGAGCGCGGCGCCCAGGCCATGGACGAGCTCCACCTTTTCCGGCGTATCGTCATCATGCGAGGCAAGCGCAATTCCGCTGGCACGGGCGCGCGCCGACAGGTCCTGCAGCGCGTTGAGAACGTCCCCTTGTCCTTCCCGTCCGGCCATGCGCTTGCCGACGACCTCGGAAGCCGCGGCAACGGACATGCCGCGCTCCTTGGCGATGCGGGCGATATACAGTTCGACGTCGCGGTACTGCCCCTGTCCTGGCGTGTGGTCCATCAGCGATATCAGGTGCAGTCTGCCGGCATCCATCAGTTTCTGCAGCATGGCGATTGCTGGCGTGAAGGTCACCTCGAACCGGGCATGGATGCGGTGATCGACCAGCAAATCGTCCTTCAATCCGGCAATGGTCTCGATGATTGCGGATGTGTGTTCTTCCGAGCGCAGCACGCCGCTGGTGACGCTGGCGCCGATGAAGGAGAGCGCGGCATAGGCCGTGGTCACGCCGCAGGAGGCCAGCTTCTTGTCGAGTTCGGCAATGCCGGTCTTCATCGGGACATGGACGCCGATACGCGGCTCCACTTCCCTCTCCACCATGTCGCCATGCATGTCGATGAATCCGGGCAGCAGCAGGCGGCCGCCGCCCACCAAATCGGCATTCTCGACGGGCTCGTCGCGGACTTCGGCAATCCGCCCATTCTCGATCCTGACGGCACCGTTCGGAATGACGCGATCGCGCAGGACAACTTCGAATTCACTTAGCCACATATAGCTTCTCTTCGATCGGGTTGTTGCATTGGCCGGATTTCCCGGTCGATGAGACCGGCGAGATCGTTGGGATGGCGGATGATGGCGATGATGGCACGACGGGGCGGCTTGCCGCCGCCTCGGATAATGATTGCTCCAAGACATTCGGATGTTTTCTAATTCACCCGAATGTCGATTGCCATTTGATTTTTATGACATTTCCATGAAGGGCGGCCCTCACGGAGCGCTTTCCTCAGCCGGTAAGTTGTCGTTCGCTGAGCCACTCGGCGGTTTGCTGGCTGGCCTGCTCGGCGGAAATCTCAAGGCTTGCCCCCTGCAGCAGCCCATGCAGGAATATCCCGGTAAAACAGTCGCCGGCGCCGATCGTGTCGGGTACCGAAACCTGTTTCAGCGGCGTGACTTGGCTCAGCACCTTGCCGTCATAGAGCGAGATCGGGCGCGTTCCATCCGTCAGCACCAATGTCCTCATGCGTGGTCCGGCGATCAGCGACGCTCTCGCCCAGATCCCATGAGTGTCTTCATCTGGAAAATCGGCGCGCGATCCGATGACGATGTCGGCCGGGCGCGGTGAGTGGCGACGCAGCGGAAACTGCGAGATCACCAGCGGAATCGTCTCCAGCGATGCGATGACGCTATCATCGAGCAAGAGGGCATTCAGATAGGCGGCGTCGCCGGAAACAGGCGCCGACACCGCGAAGGCCGGACGCAACTGGCCGCTGGTGTTCAGGATGGTGCGCTCGCCATTTGGCTCGAGCATGATTTCGGTGAACTGGGTTGCGCCAGCCCACATGGCGACCCCGCTGACATCGATGCCGGTCGCCTTCAAGGTCGCAAGCGCTGCCCGGCCGTGGTCGTCGTCCATCAGATTGCTGACCAGTTTCACGTCGTTGCCGAGCCTTGCCAACTGGGTGCCGGTGTGAAATCCGCCGCCTCCAAGCCTGACAGTGCGATCAAAATAGGTGATGCGCGCGCCCGAAGCGAGCGGTGAGGACAACGACCAGACCTGGTCGTGGTTGACATGGCCGACAACGATGACTGTGTTCATGGTCTCCTGCTTCTCGGCCTTCTGCATTTCGCCCAGACATGGCGCCAGCGCATCCATGCGCCGCGCGATCAGGAATAACACCGGCCCGGGACAACGGACAGCGGGCCGGTCGCCATCAGCGGCGCGAAGACGAGATAGGAAGACGGCGCTCGCCTGCCTCTTGTCGTAGGGCCAGTCGATATCGCTCATGTGACCACGCGCGAACATTGCCAATCTTGGTTGCGCCCGCTACGATTCATTCGAATGATACGATGGGAAATGGCTTGGCCCTTGCTGTCGTTCAGAAGGTGAGAATGCAAAACAAGTTGTTTCATGGCCAATGGCAGCAGGTCGAGGAAGAGCTCGCCGCCGATATTGCCTCCGGCCGGTTTGTCGACGACAACAGGTTGCCGAGAGAGACGGAACTGATGGCGCGCTTCGGGGTGGGTCGCCACAGCATCCGGCGGGCGATGCAGCAGCTTCAGAGCCGCGGTCTTGTTCAGGTCGAACAGGGGAAGGGCACCTTTGTCAGGCATGCCCGGCTCGACTACCGTCTGTCGGAGCGGACGCGCTTTTCGCAAAACCTTCTGGAACAGGGGCGCGAGCCGCTGGGTCAGGCGATCAAGGAGGAGGCGATCCCAGCGCCGTGCCGGGTCAGCGAGGCGCTCAGGCTGCCGCCCAATGAGCCGGTCTATCAGATCGTGCACCTTGGTTTTGCCGACGCTGATCCCATCGGCCTTTCCAACGCCTATTTCCCGGTGCGCCGCTTCCCCGGTTTCGACAAGGCAAGACGCAACGGGAGCAGCGTCAGCGTCATCCTCGCGGAATATGGCGTCACCGACTATATCCGCCTGCGCACCGACATCATCGTGCGCCTGCCGACCAGGGAAGAGGCTAAGCATCTCAAGCAGTCCGAAACGCAGCCGGTCGTGCTGCTGAAGAAGGTCGATGTCGATATGAAGGGCACGCCGATCTCCTATTCCGAATCGGTATGGCCCAGCGAACGCGTGCAATTCTCGATCGACAATACGAGCCAACTCCTCGACGTGCTGGCAGAGGCTGCGAACTCCAAAGCGTGAATGCAGCAGGGACACTTCCATTCCGCGTTCCGCTGACGTTCATTCGCGCGCGACGCAGCACCGCTCGGATGGCTTCGTAAACCGCGGCAGCGACGTGTCTCACTGAAGCGGACCCTACGTTGCCGATGGGTGGCGCCCCGAGCCACCGCGCAGGTGTGGCCAAACTGCAGCACTGGGAAGTCCACCGATATCGGCTTCGACAAAGCTGCGGCACCAACGGCACGGCGTCACATAACTGTTATGTATCGCGAATAGCTAAAATTCGTCGCCACATCCCGCCGCGTCTCGGCTACATCTCATATTGAGGAAATACCATGCTTTCTCCAAAGATCACCATTCCGCTTGGCATCTGCCTGCTCATGGCGACGCCCGGCTTTGCAGCCGATCTGGTTGCCGCCGACGTGGCTGAAGCACCGCCGCCCGCGCCAACCTGGACCATCGGCATCGAGGGCAGCCCCGAGTTCTACGCCATCAACAATGGCAGCAACACCGCCCGCTCGCTTGCCGACACCTACTTCAAGTTCAGCGTCTCGCACAACTTCGACAACAACTTCGTCGGCGGGGTGTATTTCCAGCCCACCTTCAAGACCGGCGGAAAAACCCAGTATTATGGCGAGGCAAGCGTCGGTTATAAAATCAAGCTGACCGATGTCTTCACCCTGACGCCCAGCGTGGCCTTTGGCTACACCTGGCACGACACCGGCATTCCGAAGGATGGAAATGCCAATGCGCAGGTTCCTTATTACGCCATTTATCTCGCGGGCGACTGGAAGCTGACCAAGCAGTGGACGTGGAACGTCTTCAACCTGCGCTACCGCAATGCCTTCAACGCCACGTGGGAAACCCCCAAGGTGGCCACCGGCGTGACATACAACATCGACTCCACCAATGCGGTCTACACCAGCATCGGCTATTCGTGGAAGAAGGTCGACACGTCCTCGGCTCCCTACAACGATCTGTCAGCCGACAAGCTCAACATCGCGATCGGATACAAGCACTCGTTCTGATCGCGCGTGTCGTAGATCCGGAGAATCCGGATTAACATCACGGGGTGCCCGCGCTGTACAGTGCGTGGGCGCCCCGACATCCTTGGCCATAGTCAAGACAGCTTGCCGCGATGCTTCGTTGCGGCCAGCTTGCCAGAACACCGATCAGTAAGAGAGAAGCGATTCGAGGGGCGCATGTCCGCTAGGTCGCTTTCCTGGTATCACCGACGGGAATCCCGCAGGACCATGTCCGCGGCTTTCTCGGCGATCATGATCACCGGCGAATTGGTGTTGCCCGAGACGATCGTGGGCATGATCGAGGCGTCCACCACATAGAGCCCGCCAAGTCCGTGGACGCGCAGGCGGTCGTCGACGACCGCCATCGAGTCCGACCCCATCTTGCAGGTGCCGACCGGGTGGAAGATCGTCGTACCGATGTCGCCGGCCTTGCGGATGAGGTCTTCGTCGCTGTCGTATTGCGTGCCTGGCAGCATCTCTTCCGGTGCGAAGCGTGCCACGGCCTGTGCCTTCATCAGGCCGCGGACGTGGCGCAGCGAAGCGACGGCAACGCTGCGGTCTCCTTCGGTGGAGAGATAGTTCGGCTGGATCTTCGTCGTCTCGCGCGGATCGGCGGAGCCCATATGCACCGTGCCCCGGCTTTCCGGGCGCAGATTGCAGACCGACACCGTGACCGCGGGAAACCGATGCAACGGCTCGCCAAGCCGGTCGGTGCTGAGCGGCTGAACGTGATATTCGAGATCCGGCGTTTCGAGGCGCGGGTCGCTCTTGGCGAAGATGCCGAGCTGGCTCGGTGCCATGGAGAGCGGGCCGGAGCGTTTGACTGCGTATTCGATACCCATCGCCGCGCGGCTGAACAGGTTGTGGTAGCGCTGGTTGAGGGTCGCGGCACCAGTCACCTTGAAGACAGTGCGAATCTGCAAATGGTCCTGCAGGTTTTCGCCGACACCGGGCAGGGCATGGCGCACGTCAATACCGAGCCGCGAAAGCAGTTCGGTTTGGCCAACGCCGGAAAGCTCGAGCAGCTTGGGCGAGTTGATCGCGCCGGCCGCGAGGATGGTTTGTCCGGCACGGACGTGGTGGCGCCTGTCACCCTGTCGGTAGACGAGCCCGGTGACGCGGCGGCCGTCGAACTCCAGCCGCTCCGCTTCGGCACCGGTGACCACGCGCAGGTTCCGACGATCTTCTATGCCGCGCAGGAAGGCCTTGGATGTATTCCAGCGCACGCCCTTCCTCTGGTTGACCTCGAAATATCCGGAGCCCTCGTTGGTGCCGGTGTTGAAATCGTCGGTGCGGGGAATGCCGAGTTCCTCGGCGGCGTCGCGGAACGCGTCGAGGATCGGCCATGACAGCCGCTGTCTTTCGATCCGCCATTCGCCTCCACTGCCATGCATGGCGTTGGCGCCGCCGTGATAATCCTCGGACTTCAGGAAATAGGGCAGCACGTCGTCCCAGGCCCAGCCGACATTGCCGGCCTGGCGCCAGCCATCATAGTCGGCCGCCTGTCCGCGCATGTAGATCATGCCGTTGATCGACGAGCAGCCGCCCAATACCTTGCCGCGCGGATAGTTGAGGCTGCGCCCGTTGAGGCCAGCCTCCGGCTCGGTCTTCATCAGCCAGTCGGTGCGCGGGTTACCCATGCAGTAGAGATAGCCAATGGGGATGTTGACCCAATGATAGCGGTCGCTGCCGCCTGCCTCGAGCAGCAGCACCCGGTTGCGTGGATCGGCGGACAGCCGGTTGGCGAGCACGCAGCCGGCCGAACCCGCGCCAACGATGACGTAATCATATTCGTGCGACGAAGAGGGTGGAGTTTTGGTCACGTGAGCGCCTGCTCGGCTGCGATGCGTTGCCATATCGGGCCCATCGCCTGGTTGATCTCCCGGTACAAGCGATAGCGCCGTGCATAGGCCGGGGCAATCGCGCCATTGGGCGTATAGTGCCGGGCGGCCTGCGTCATGGCGGCGGAGCCCGCGCTGAAATCCGCGAAGACGCCGACCCCGGTGCCGGCGGCAATCGCCGCGCCAAGCGCGCCGGTCTCGCGGCTGCGCGCCACGGTGACCGGGACGCCCAGCACATCCGCGAATATCCGTGGCCAGACGTGGCTGCGCGAACCGCCGCCCGACAGCACCGCTTCGTCGAATGTGGCCCCCGCCTTATGCAACGTCTCGACATGCCGCTTGTGTTCGAAGGCCACGCCCTCGAACAGCGCGCGCAGCATGTGCGCCCGCGTATGCCAGCCTGCCATGCCATAGAAGCCGGCACGAGCGCGGCCGTTCTGCTGCGAGCCATAAAGGAACGGGTGGTAGATCGGGATGTCGCCGTCGGGATCGACCGAGGCGACGAGATCGCTGCAGAGTTCGAACGGCGACATGTCGGTGTCTGTGTGTTCGAGGAACTCGCGCACGATCCATTCGAGGTTGGCCGCCGATGTGGCGCTGGATTCGATCGCCAGGTAGCGCCTGGGATCGAAGGTGGAGAGCATGAAGATCGAGGGATCGCGGATTGGCGCGTCGGTGATGACCTGGTTGATGCTCCAGGTGCCGGCGATGATCGAGGCGGCGCCTGTACGGGTAACGCCGGAGCCGATGGCGCTGGCGACCACGTCGAACAGGCCGGCCACGACCGGCGTGCCTGCGCGCAGGCCGGTTAGTGCCGCGACCTCGTCAGTGATGTGACCGGCGATCTCTGCCGACTCCAGCACGGGTGGCAGCAGGTCCATGCAGCCGCCGAGACCATAGGCAGCGAGCAGATCCTGATTGTAACGCCGGCCCGGCATCTCGAGCAGGCCGCAACCCGACATGTCCGACGTATCGGTGGAGCGCGCGCCGGTCAGCCGGTTGACGACGAAATCCTTGCAAAGAAAGACGGTCCCGATCGTGGCGAACAGCTGCGGTGCGAAGCGCTTCAGCCAGGCGAGCAGGGTCGGCGTCTGCGCTGCCCATGGCTTTTGCAGGCAATGCACATAGGTGCGGTCGCCGACATTCTGCCCGGCCCATTCGGCAACCACGCCGACGGCGCGCGTATCGAGTGACTGGATGCCGATCAGCGGCGCGCCGTCGCGGTCCAGCGCATAGAGACCATTGCCATGTCCGGCGCAGCCGATGGCGATGATATCGCCGGCTTCGATGCCGGCCTTTTCGATGCATTCCCCGATGACGGCCACGGCGTTGCGCCAGAGTTCGGCGAGATCGCGCTCGACATGCCCGGGCCTGGGCATGGTGGAGCGGCCGTCGCGGACCGCCAATGCCAGCTCGCACCCGGACCTGTCGAAGATGATGGCCTTGATGACGGTGTTGCCGGCATCGAGGCCAAGAATGTACCTACCCATTGGCTACTCCCGATGGCCGGCCTATGCCTGCTTGTACAGGTCCCAGGCCGTGGCGCCATCCGCGTCGTCGTGGATGATCGCCATCAGCCCGCGCACCACGGCGCTCGGATTGGCGTGCTGGTAGATGTTGCGGCCATAGACCATGCCCATGGCGCCCTGCGCCATCAGTGCGGCCGACTTGTCGAACACCACGCGCAGATCCTCCTTGCCGCCGCCGCGCACCAGCACCGGGCAGCGTGCCGCCTCGATGACGCGGTGGAAGTCGTTGGGGTCGCTGGTCGGATCGGCCTTGACAATGTCGGCGCCCATCTCACGCGCGAGCCGCGTCAGGGTGACGATCTTTTCGGCGTCACCATCGACCATGTAGCCGCCATGTTCGGAGACCGGCAGCATGGCCAGCGGCTCGATCATCAGCGGCAGGCCGTATTTGTCGCAGTCGGCGCGGACCCTTGCGATGTTCTGGACGCACTGCCGGAACAGATCCGGCTCGTCGGGCAGCATGAACAAATTGACCACAACACAGGCGGCATCCATCTCGATGGCGCCCACCAGCGGCTCTGCCTCGTTCTGCAACACCGCCCACATCGAGCGATGGCGGATCTTGTTGTAGGGATTGCCCATGTCGATGCGCATGACCAGCGCGGGCTTGTCCTTGCCGGGCACGGCCTGCAGCAGGTCGGCCTGTCCGTAGTTCATCTGGATGGCGTCGGGCCTGGCCTTCACCAGTTGACCAACGACGCCTGCCATGTCTTCGAGCCCGTTGAGGAAGCTGGGCTCGTTGCACACGCCATGGTCGATGGCGACGTCGAGGCAGCGGCCGCCGCCGAACAACCGGTTCATGCGGACTTTGGTGTTCACGCGCATAGGGCGCTCCTCTTGTCGTTTGTCCTGGAGAGATTGGAAAGGTCGATGCCATGCTGGTGTACCAGCAGGGAAAGAAAGGCGGCGCGCTCGGTTGCGGCTCGCGCCGCGTCCCAGCCCTTGTGCGCAGCCAGGATGGCCAGCACCGCGTCGATAAGGGCGAGGCTGAGACCGCCGGAAATGGCGATGGTGGTGCGGCGCAGGAAAAGATCGGCGAGGCACTCGACCTGCTCGCGCTCGATGATCAGGCGGATTTCGCCGGGCGAATAATCCGATCGCGAAAGCATCGCCGAGCGCTCCGCGAATTGCTCGGCTGAGGTGCCATAGCGCTCGAACAGCGAGGATGCCCGTTCGACGCTCAAGCCATGTCGCTCAGCCAACGCCGCGCACCATGTTTCGGGATCGTCGGGAAAGTTGCGGCCGCCGCCGATGGCAAGGTCCTCGGTGCCTCTGCTGCGTGCCAGTCCGAGCCGCGCAAGTGCCATGTCAGCCGCCAACGCGCCGAAAGAGCGGAAGGTGGTCCACTTGCCGCCGATCATGCAAAGGGTCGCCGGCAGATGGCCGTTGGCTTCGACGTACTCGCAGAAGTGATCGCGCGGGATGCGGCCGGTAAAACTGTCGTCGCTGGCGGGCAGGGGGCGGACGCCGGAGAAGCTGAACACAATCTGGTCTTCGCCGATCTTGATTGAGGGAAACACGAAGGCGAGCGACTGCAGGATGTAGCGGCGCTCGTCATCCTCGCAGCGCACCTCGTCCGGATTGTCGACGCGAATGTCGGTCGAGCCGATCAGCACCTTGCCGAGATAGGGAAACAGGATGCAGATGCGCCCGTCCTCGTTCTCGTAATAGACCATGTGCCCGCCCAGCGCATCGTAGAGTTCGGCGTTGTCGACGATCAGATGCGAACCCTTGGTTCCGCCCATCATCCGGGGTGCCGTGGCGCCTATGGCCTTGTTGGTCAGGTCGATCCAGCCGCCGGTGGCGTTGATTATCAGCGCCGGGCGGATCGGCAGTGCCTCGCCGGTCAGACCGTCGGTCAGCACCAGCCCGGCGCCCGCGGAAGCCACCGCAGCATAGTTCAGGACGCGTGCAGCCGGGCTGGCTTCCATGGCGTCGAACAGCATTTCCAAGCCAAGCCGCTCCGGCCGGCTCACCCAGGCGTCATAATAGGTGGCGGAACTGCGGATCGCCGGATTGATGGCTGGCCATGTCCCCAGCGTTTCCGCTCGGCCCCTGAAGCGATGTGTCGGCATCAATCGCCGCGCCGACGTGAACAGGTCGTAGAGCGTCAGCCCGGCCTTTATCACGAGGGCGCCGCGCCGGCTCGGCCGCCGCGTCAGGCCAAGAAAGCGGACAGCACCGTTGGCGATGCCCGAAAATGTGTCGAAGATGGGCACGGTCGTCGGCAAAGGCGCGACATAGTGCGGGGCGTTTTTCAACAGCCGGTCGCGCTCGGCCAGAGCCTCGCGCACCAGCTTGAACTCGCCGTTTTCGAGATAGCGCAGGCCGCCATGCACCATGCGCGACAGGGCAGCACTTGCGCCGCTGCAATAGTCGCCCTTTTCCGCCAGCACGACGTCGACGCCCTGCAGCGCCAACTCGCGAAAAACGCTGATGCCGTTGATGCCGCCGCCAATGACGAGCACGGCAATATCGGGCCGCTCGCGCAAAGCGGCGAGTGTGTCGTTGCGGTTCATTTGGACTATGCCTTTTCGCTCAGGCATCCAACGCGGTGAGATGCGTGGCAATTGCCGCGTCGATGGCGGCAAGTTCACTGGCGTCGAGCGCAATCTCCCCCGCGCGCGCATTGTCGATGGCCTGTTCGGCATTGCGCGCGCCGCAAAGGGCGAAGGTGATGCCTGGCTGGGCCAGCGTCCACGCAATGACGATCTGGGCCATCGATGCCTGATGCTTTGCCGCGATCGGCGCGATCGCCTGTTTCAACCGCGCCACCTTTTGCCGGTTGGCTATGGAGAAGCGCGGATTGTCCTTGCGCTGGTCGTCGCCGGTGAATTCGCGCGCCGGATCGATCGCGCCGCTGAGCAGGCCGAGCGCCAGCGACGAATAGCTGAGCGTTGCGATGTCGTGGCGGCGGGAGATCGGCAGCAGGCTGCCTTCGATCTCACGGTCGATCATCGAGTAACGCTCCTGGATCGCGTCGATCTGGCCGGCCGCGACATAGTCTTCGAGATCCCCCGTGCTGACATTCGAGGCGCCGATGGCGCGGATCTTGCCGGCGGCCTTGAGCTTCTCGAGCACAGCCATGGTCTCGGCGATCGGCGTCGTGGGGTCCTGCCAATGGGTGATGTAGAGGTCGATATGGTCGGTGCCGAGCCGGCGCAGGCTTTGCTCCAGTTCATGCGTGATGCCGTCGGCGCCGAGATAGCGATGCACCGGCTTGCCGTCCTGGTCGAAGAAATGGTTGCCCTTGCCGGAGTACCAATTGAGCCCGCATTTGGTGGCGATTACCACTCTGTCGCGCTTGCCCTTGATGGCTTTGCCGACAATCTCCTCGCTGCGGCCGAGGCCGTAGGCCGGAGCAGTATCGATCAGGCTGATGCCGGCATCGATGGAGGCTTCAATGGCGCGGATCGAGGCCTGCTCGTCGGTGCCACCCCACATCCAGCCGCCGATCGCCCATGTGCCGAGGCCGACAGCCGAGGCAGAGACACCGGATGTGCCGATCTGGCGGATAGTCTGTTGGGAGCTCATGCTGCCTCCTGTTGGGCAAGGTCGAGAATCTGGAGGCTGGTCGCCTCGTCGGTGACGATGGTGTCGAGATGGTTGCCGCGCATGGCGCTGAGAATGGGCGCGGCCTTGCTGGCGCCGCTGGCAATCCCGATCGAGCGCGGGATGGTGGCGAATTCGTCGAGCGTCAGCGACACCAGCGAACGGTTGAGCGCATAGCCGCAGAGCTTGCCGTCGCGGCCGATCAAGTGGGCAAGCAGCTCGCCGGCCGCGCCTGACTGTTCAATGGCCTGCCGGTCGGCGCTCGATGACGGGTGCAGGTCGTAATAGCTGGAATCATCGCTCAGGATTGAACCGACGCCGACCACGGCCACATTCGCCTCGCGCGCCTTGCGGAACACATCGGCGACCGAGCGCACGCCCATCAGCATTTCACGCTGCTCGGGACTGTCGGCAAACAGCGGCGCATGCACCTGATAGGCGCGTCCGCCAAGCTTGTCGGCCATCAGCGACGCGACGTGGTTGACGTCGGTATAGTGCTTGCCCTGGACGAGACCTGTGGCGGGAATGACTTCGACGTCGTAGCGGCGGCTGGGCTTCAGCCCGGCGACCAGTGCGCTGACACCCTTGCCGCCGGTGATCGAGATGGTGTCGCCGTCCTTGATGGTGTCAAGCAGCAGGCGCGCGGCGGCTTCGCCGACGCGCTGCAGCGCCGTCTGCGGATTGTCCGACACCGTGGGCACGACCACCGCGCGTTCTATGCCGCCCAGCGCCACCAGCCGCGCCTCGATGTCGACCAGATGGTCGATCGGCGATTTGATCTTGATCTCGACCAGGCCGAGCTGGTGGCCGCGTTTGATCAGCCGGTTGACGGTGGCATGCGAGATGCCGAGCTCCCGGGCGATTTCAGCCTGGGTCTTGCCTTCGACATAGTGCAGCACCAGCGCCTGATGCATCTGGCGTACCGTGGAGATGTCGTCGCGGGTGTTGGGAGGGGCCATGATCTTGTCTCGTCGCCTTGGGGCTCAGGACTTCTTGCGGTGCAGGAAATGGTCGATCGACACCGCCGCCAGCAGGATGCAGCCCTTGATCATGTCCTGCCAATAGACCGACACATCGAGAAGGATCAGCGAACTGGTCACCACCGACAGTAGCGCCATGCCCAGGATGGCGCCGAAGATCGTACCTGAACCGCCATTCAGCGAGGCGCCGCCGATCACGGCCGCGGCAATGATGTTGAGCTCCATGCCGGCGCCGAAGGTCGGCGTCGCCGCGCCGAAGCGAGCCATGTAGATGACGCCCGCCAGGCCGGCGAGGGTGGAACACAGCACCGTCACCCAGAACTTCACCTGTTTGGTCTTTATGCCCGAGAACTGCGCCGCCTTCTCGTTGGAGCCGGTGTAGAAGACCTTGCGGAAGGCGGTTGCACGGCGCAGCAGGAAGTCGAAGATCGCCACGACCGCAACGAAGATGATGATGACATAGGGCAGGCCATTGAGGCTGCCCTGGCCAATGGCCTTGAACGACGGCGGCAGCGTGAACAGCGACAGCGGCGTGCCCTTGGTGACGATCAGGCACATGCCGCGCACGATGACCATCGCCGCCAGCGAGGTGATGAAGTGATTTAGGCCGACCACGGTGACGAAGAAGCCCATCGCCGCGCCGATCAGCGCGCTGACGCCGATGCCGATCAGGCTGGCGGTCCATGGGTCGAGCCCGGCGAGGAACAGCGCGCCAGAGACCACCATGGAGAAGCACACGACAGAGCCGACCGACAGGTCGATGCCGCCGACGATGAGCAGGATGGTCATGCCGACGACGACGATGCCCTCGATGGAGAAGCTCATCAGCATGGCGCGGAAATTGCCCCATGTCAGGAAGTGTGGCGAGGCAAAGCTCATCGCGATGCACAGCGCCAGGATGATGACGATCAACCCGGCCTCGCGCATCGAGGCCATGCGGGCGAAATTGCCGCGCCGCGTGATGCCCGTTGCCTTGATCTCGGCATGCATGAGGGTTTCTCCCGCTTCCCTAGGCGACATTCTGGGCCTGCATTTGCTGAACTGGATTTTTCTGGACGCCCGAGGCGAGCATGATGATGGCTTCCTCGGCGAGTTCGTCGGCGCCAAGCTCGCCGGCGATCCGGCCTTCGCGCACGACGATGACGCGGTCGCACAGGCCGATCAACTCCGGCAGTTCCGACGAGATGACGACGATGCCGACGCCCGTGCCGGCGAGCTGCCGCAGCAGGCGGTGGATCTCGACCTTGGCGCCGACGTCGATGCCACGTGTCGGCTCGTCCATGATGATGACCCTGGGGTCGACAGACAGCTGCTTGGCGATTGCCACCTTCTGCTGGTTGCCGCCGCTCAGCGTCGAAACGGCGGCATCGATGCCGGCCATGCGCACGCCGAGCTTTCTGGTCAGCTCGGTCGCCTGGCTGTCCTCGGCCCGGCGGTTGAGCAGCCCGAGCGCTCCCGTCAGCTTGCGGAGGTCGAGCGCCGAGATGTTTGCCGCGATCGGCATGTCGAGGAACACGCCTGAGCCCTTGCGGTCCTCGGAGAGGTAGACGAGCCCGGCTTTCACGGCGTCGCTGTAGTTGCGGATGCGCAGATGCTTGCCGTCGACTGCGACTGTACCTGAAGTCGCGGGCCTCAACCCGCAGATGGTCTGCGCGATCTCGCTGCGTCCAGCGCCGATCAGCCCGCCAATGCCGAGGATTTCGCCGGCACGAAGTTGCAGCGACACATCCCTGAAGCGCTGGCCGTCGGAAAGCGCCTCGACGTCGAGCAGCAGGCGCCCGGGTTCTTGCGGCGCCAGCTTGTCGGGATAGAGCTGGGTGATCTCGCGTCCCACCATCTTGCGCACCACGTCGTCGGGCGAGGTCTCCGCGATCGGGTCGGTGGCGACATAGTGGCCGTCGCGGAAGACGGTCACCCGGTCGCACAGCGAGAAGATCTCGGCCATGCGATGGCTGATATAGACGATGGAGATGCCGCGCTGCTTGAGGCCGCGAACGATGGCAAAGAGGCGCTGCGCCTCGCTCTCGGTCAGCGCGGCTGTCGGCTCGTCGAGCATCAGCACCTTGCAGTCGAGAGTCAGCGCCTTGGCGATCTCGACGAGTTGCTGGTTGGAAATGGAGAGGTCGGCGACCTTTGTCCGCACGGGGATAGGGGCGAGCATGTCCATCACCTTCTGGGCGTCGGCATGGAGCTTCTGATAGTTCATCAGCGGCGCGCGGCGGCTGTTGATCGCCGCCATGTAGATGTTCTCTGCGACCGTCGCGTCCTGGCACAGCGCGATCTCCTGGTGGACGAGCGCGATGCCAAGCCGCTGCGCCGCCGAGGGCGAGGGGATCGAGACACGCTGGCCGTCGATCAGGATTTCGCCCTGGTCGGGCTGCAGCACGCCGGCGATCATGTTCATCAGCGTCGACTTGCCGGCGCCGTTTTCGCCGCACAGCGCATGGATTTCGCCGCGCCTGAGTTCGAACCGCACGTCGCTCAGCGCCCTGGCCGGGCCGAACGCCTTGGACAGGCCGCGTATTTCAAGAATGGGCGTTTCGACCACGCCATACTCCTTGCGATGGGCGCTTTCAGGGGAAGGGAGCAAGCGCCCCCTTCCGACTTTATCGGCCCCCGGCTGCGCGCCGGGGCAAGAAGATCGGGCTTACTCGTCGATGCCCTTTGTGCCGCGCCGCTGCAGGTACTTGTCCCAGTAGAAATCATCGGCGTTTTCGGCGGTGACGATGGAGAAGCCATTGTCGACGAAGGGCACGCTCATGGCGTTGAAGCCCGAGCGCTTGGCATCGTTCATCGGGTCGATCAGCTGCGGATGCTTGGCCAGCCACAACAGCATGAAGCCCATATAGCCCTGCATGCCCTGGTTGGGATTGACCGATCCGAAGATCTCGCCGGCCTTGATCATGTCGAGGATCTTGGCGTTGACGTCGGCCAGCATGACGCGGATCTTGCCACCGCCTTCCTTGGCTGCCTGCGCCGCACCGATCGCCGAATTGGCTTCGGGCATGAACACGGCGCCGAGGTTCGGATGCGCCTGGGCGAGGCTGAGGACCGCCTGATAGGCCTTGGTCGGATCCTGGTTGGAGGCGGCGCGGCCGACGAGCTTCATGTCCGGCCATTTGGCTTCCATGCGCGCGACGAAGGCGTTGACGCGCTTGTCGTGATTGTCCTGGCCGGGGTTTTCCAGCACGGCATATTCGCCCTTGCCGTCCATCGCCTTGGCGACAGCATCGGCGGCATAAGTGCCCTCTGCGTTGTTGTCGGAGGTGATGTAGGAGATGCGCTTGGAATTAGGCGAGTCCGCCGCGAAGGTCACCACGGCGGTGCCCTGTTCGATGGCGCGATTGATCGGCTCGATGAACGGATCGGAGTTCATCGGATGCACCAGGATGCCCGCCGGCTTCTGCGCCAGCGCCTGGTCGAAGGTGGCGATCTGCTTGTTGACGTCATATTCCGGCGTGCCGGTATAGGCGGTTTCGCAGCCGAACTGCTGGCCGGCCTGCTTGAACATCTCGTAGACCGGGAACCAGTATTCGACCCCCGAGACCATGACGTTCATGACGTATTTCTCACCCGGTTCGCACTTGAACGGGTTTGCGGTTTCGCCGGCAAGCGCCTGAACCGAACCCAAGCAGGTCGATGCAGCCGCCGCGATCGCGAGCGTGCTCAAAAATTTGCGCAAGTTTCCTCCCCTGGCCAAAGCCATTCTCAATAAGCGTCGCGAGCGCTCAGGGCGCCGCTCTGTGGATTGATTGTCGCCGGACTTCCTCCTGAACCCCGACGTGCCAACCATTGCAGTCCGCTTGTAATGTGTCAATAAAATTCAGATAGTGAAATATATTTCAGAGTATAGCGTGCAAGTTTGATCTGCAAGCTCCAACGAGCGCATTCCGGCTGCGTCGTCCTGATGACCGGAAATGTCGGCCGATGAGAGTCGATCTTGGCTAAATGGCTATGGCGGACAACTCGGCAATGCTGGAGATCGCCGATAGTGGGAGCAACCGGCCGGCGACTTTGGAGACAGCGCTTTCAGCTTGGCGTCGTCTTGTCGCGACGCTCGACGATGTAGATGTGGTCGGCTGCCAGCACGACCTCGCCACGCTGGTTGATCACTTCGCAGCGCTCGATCACACGGCCTGAATTGGGTCGCTTCGGGTCGTCTTCCTTGGCCGCGATTGTCGTGCGGGTCTTGATCGTATCACCGATGAACACCGGCTTGATGAAACGCAGCCTGTCGTAGCCATAGGAAAAGGCGACGGGATTGACGACGCTCGCCGTCAATCCGATGCCGACCGAGAACACCAGCGTGCCGTGCGCGATGCGCTGGCCGAATGGCGTCGTCTTCATGAACTCGGCGTCCATGTGGTGCGGGAAGAAATCGCCGGTGTGACCGGCATGGACGATGAAATCAGTCTCGGTGATGGTACGGCCGCTGGTCGTGCGCGACGAGCCGATCTCGTACTCCTCGAAATAGACGATCTGTTCCATGTCAGGGCCTCGCCGCGATCGGTGTCGCCGGGGCGGCACTGGATTGATAGCCGGCCTCGACAAGCGCCATCGTGTTCCAGGCATCCTCGACGGAGCTGACCAGTTCGGTGTCCTCGCCCGATGCAAAGCGCTGGACATTGGCCATGCGACCGACAAAGGCGTCGGGGAACCATTCGCCCTGAAGCGGCACCGTGACCCAGTCGGAACCCCCCTTCGGATGGATTTCAAGGATGTCCGGCTCGCCGCGTGGATAATCCAGATTGAGCCCCAGCTTGAGGTAGGCCGCACCCTCGGTGCCGCAGATGCGGAACTCGCAGGCTTGGCGCCGGCGGCCGAATTTGTGGTCGTGGTTGATCGACAGCGCGCAGCGCAAGGTATCGCCATAGTCGAGGATCGCGCTGGTGCGTGTTTGCGCGACCTTGTGGTTGGGATGGCCGAGCGTCTTGGCGTGAATCCCCCTGGGGTCGCCAAGGAGCTGCCGGATCAGGTCGAGATAGTGGATCGAATGCATGGCGATCTCGACGCGCGGCGCTGTCCGCAGGAATTCCCAGAGTTGCCAGGGCGTCGCAAGCGCGAGCCAGGCATCGAAATCGACGATTTCGCCCAGCCACCCCTTGGCGATAGCGTCCTTGAGCGCCAGCATCATCGGCGCGAAGCGGAGCTGAAAGTTGACGGCCGCCCTGAGGTTCTTGCGCCGGCACGTACGCAGGATTTCGGTAGCCTCTGTGAGGTCGCTGCCCATCGGCTTCTGGATCAGCGCCACGGCATCGTCGGCCAGTTTGCCGAGCACATCGGCGTGACGGGCCGGCGGCGTTGCCAGATCGAAGATGGCATCGTTGACCGACGCGGCCTCCTCGGCCGAGCGGTAGGCAGCGATGCCCCAGCTGTCCGCCAGCTTCTGTGCCTTGGCGTGATCGGGATCGAAAAGCCCGGCGACCGGGAAGCCGGCCTTCCGGTAGGCCGGCAGATGGGCGTCGCCAACGATCGAGCCGGCCCCGAAAATCACGATCGGCCGAGGATTTGACGGCCGCGCCCACGCCTGCGAGAGCGAGGCGGGATCGAAGGCACCATCAGTCATGATGGAAGACTTCATCCATCGACGCCCACCATTCGCCCTCCTTGCGGGTCGGCAGCGGCTCCTGGCAGGGCATGCAGACCGCCCACCATTCCTGCGTCCTTGGGTCGGCCGCCATCTTGGCCATGTCCGCGGCGTAATCGGTGCCGTGATATTCAAAAGTGCTGAACAGCAGATTCTCCGGCTGCTTCAGGTAAATGGAATAGTTCTTGATGTTGCAGGCGGAAATCATGGTGAGCACGTCAGGCCAGACGGCGGCGTGAAGCCGCACATATTCCTTGACCTTTTCCGGCTTGAGGCCGAGCACCATTCCCATCCGCTGCATGTCCGCTTCCTATTTCATGATCGTCGTGGTGAACTCACCGATGCTCTTCGCCTTGACGGCATCCCAGTCCCAGTCGATGCCGATGCCGGGTTCTTCCGGTGCCAGGGCATGGCCGTCCTCGATGCGCATCTTCTTGCCGGTCAGTTCGTCAAGTTGGGGAATATACTCGACATAGCGGCCGTTCTGAATGGCGCAGGTCAGGCTGACATGCAGTTCCATCAGGAAGTGCGGACAAACGGGAATGTCGAACGCCTCGGCCGCATGAGCCACCTTCAGCCAGGGAGTGATACCGCCGATGCGGCCGACATCGACCTGGACGATCGAGCAGGCGCCCTTCTGCATGTATTCGCGGAAATGGCGGATCGAATAGAGCGACTCGCCAATGGCGATCGGCGTCGATGTCGCGTTCGACAGCCGCACATGTCCGTCAATATCATCGGCCGGCAGCGGCTCCTCGATCCAGGCGAGGTCGAGCTCACGCAACCGCTCCGCCCGGCGGATCGCCTCGTCGACGGAAAAGCCTTGGTTGCAGTCGGTCATGATCTCGTAGCCGTCGCCGACCGCCTTGCGCACCGCTCTCAGCCGGGCAAGGTCCTCCGACCCGTGCGGTTTGCCGATCTTGACCTTCGAACCGCGAAAACCCTTGGCCTTGGCGGCCAGCGCGTCGTCGACCAGCGCCTCGGTCTCGATGTGCAGCCAGCCGCCCTCGGTGGTGTACAGCGGGCAACGGTCCTTGGCGCCGCCGGCCAGCTTCCACAGCGGCAAGTTCTGCTTTTTCGCCCGAAGGTCCCAGAGCGCCGTGTCGACGGCCGCGAGTGCGATGGCCGTGATCGCGCCGATCGTCGTGGCGTGGGTGGCGAATTCGAGTTCGTGCCAGATCGCCTCGATCATGTCGGCGTCGCGGCCGATCAGGCGCGGCGCCAGATGATCGGACAACAGCCGCATCACCGAGGAGCCCCCGGTGCCGATCGTGTAGCTGTAGCCGGTTCCGACCGCGCCATCGGCGTCGGTGATAGTGACGATCGGCGTTTCCTGGCTGACGAAACTCTGGATCGCGTCGGTGCGCTTCACCTTCGGCACCAGGTCGACGATGCGCAGTTCGACTTTTTCGATTCTTGCCATGGTCAGCCTCGCAATGTCCGTCCGGTCGCGGTGGAAAACAGATGCGCCTGCGACAGGTCCAGGCTCATCTTCACCTTGTCGCCCGCCCGCAGCGGTTTCGGGTTGAGCATGCGCGATACCCAGTCGTTGCCGTTGAATTCGACGAACACCAGCGTCTCGTTGCCCAGCGGCTCTGTCACGATCACGGGCAATTCCAGCTGGTGAACGTCGGCGTCCGCGCCGGAGCTGATTCCGTGCCCCGTCGGATAGATGTCGTCGGGCCTGAGGCCGAACACCACCTTGTCGCCGGCGGTCACATTCGCCTTGAACTGCCCGGGCAGGGGCAATTTCTGGCCGCTGGCGAACAGCAACTGTCCGGCGTCGACGACCGCCTCATGCAGGTTCATCGGCGGCGAACCGATGAAGCCGGCGACAAAGCGCGTGGCCGGCCGCCGGAAAACCTCGTCGGGTGTGCCGACCTGTTCGATATGGCCATCGCGCATGATGACGATGCGGTCGGCGAGCGTCATCGCCTCGACCTGGTCATGGGTGACATAGATCACCGTCGACTGCACCTTGGCGTGCAGCTTCTTGATCTCGGTACGCATCTGCGTCCGCAGCTTGGCGTCGAGATTGGACAGCGGCTCGTCGAACAGGAAGACATCGGGATCGCGCACGATCGCGCGGCCCATGGCGACGCGCTGGCGCTGGCCGCCGGACAACTGCGAGGGGCGGCGGTCGAGCAGCGTGTCGAGGCCGAGGATGGCCGATGCCTCGGCGACGCGCCGGTCCATGTCTTCCTTGGCCGCTCCCGCGATCTTGAGCGAGAAGCCGAGGTTTTCGCGCACCGTCATGTGCGGGTAGAGCGCGTAGGACTGGAACACCATCGAGATGTTGCGCGAGCGCGGCGGCAGGTCGTTGACCTTGCGGCCGCCGATCTCGATCACCCCGCCGCTGATATCCTCGAGTCCCGCGATCATGCGCAGCGTCGTCGATTTGCCGCAGCCGGAAGGCCCGACCAAGGCAATGAACTCGCGATCGGCGACATCGAGGTCGATGCCGTGCACGACGCCGACCGGGCCATAGCTCTTGGTAAGTTTCTTCAGGGATACGGTTGCCATGTCAGCCTTTCACTGCGCCCGACGTCAGGCCGCCGACGAGATGTTTCTGGACGATGAAGGTAAGCGTGAGGGCCGGAATGATCATGACCACGGCCAGCGCGCACATGCCGCGCCAGTCGATGGTGAATTCAGCGGTGTAGTCGAGCAGCCCGACCGGCAGCGTCTTGGAATTGACCGAGCGCGTCAGCTGCGATGCCAGCGCGAACTCGTTCCACGATGTCAGGAAAGCGAAGATGCCGGCGGAAGCGATGCCGGGGCCGGCCAGCGGAAACTCGACCTGCCAGAAGGCCTGCCAGCGGGTGCAGCCGTCGATCTGGGCCGCTTCGGCGAGGTCTTTCGGCACCTGACGGAAGAAGCCGTCGATCAGCCAGATGGTGAAGGGAACGTTGAGCGCGACATAGGCGAGGATCAGCCCGAAATGCGTGTCGATGATGCCGAGCCGCGCATAGACGAAGAACAGCGGCAGCGACAGCGCGATGCCCGGCACCGTGCGCGTCAGCATCAGGCCAAGGAACATCGCCGACTTGGCGCGGAAGCGGTAGCGGGCAAAGGCGTAGCCGCCGGCCATGCCTATGGCGATGGCGATGACCGTGGAGGTCACCGAGATGATCAGCGAGTTGCGGAAATAGTCGAGCACGGGAATGCCGCCCTTGCCGATGCCGCTGAACATGGCGACATAGGCGTCGAGCGAAATATCCTGGGGGATCCAAACCGGCGGCTTGGCCATGATCTCGACGGTTGGCCTCAGCGACGACAGCACGATCCAGATGCCGGGCAGGCAGATGACCAGCATGGCCAGGAACAGGCCGACGGCGTGGGCAATGCTCAAGGCGCGGCGGCGCAGGCGATGGGCGGCGTTCTGGTCCATGCTCACCATTCCGCCGCGACCTGCGAGCGCGCCGCGGCGAGCTTGCGGTAGAAATAGACGGTGAACAGGATCGATAGCAGGATCGAGACATAGGCCATGGCGTTGGCCATTCCCATCCTGGAATCGCTGTAGCCGGTGCGCGCCACGAGCGTCCACAAAAGCTCGGTACGCCCGGCCGGGCCGCCATCGGTCATGATCTTGACGATGTCATAGGCGCGCGCGACGTCCAGCGATCGGATCGTCATGGCGATGTAGGCGAACGGCATGATGAACGGCCATGTCACATAGCGGAACGTCTGCCACGGCGTGCAGCCGTCGACGCGGGCCGCCTCGACCGGTTCGCGCGGCATGGCCAGAAGCCCGGCCAGGATGAGGATCGCGAACACCGAGGTCGACGACCAGATCTCGGCGGTCAGAATGGCGAAGAAGGCAAGCTTGCCGTCGATCAGCCACGGGATGGCGCGGTCGGTCAGGCCGAGCGCCTGGAGCGCGTTGTTCACCAGGCCGATATTGTCATTGAACATGAATTTGAACTGGAAGCCGACCAGGATCGGCGAGAACATCATCGGGAACATCATGATGGTGCGCAGCAGGCGCTGTCCGCGCGACGCCTTTTCCACCAGCAAAGCCAGGCCGAGTCCCAGCAGCATTTCGAGATTGAGCGCCACTGTCAGCAGCACGACGGTGCGCAGGAAGGCTGCCCAGAAATTCCAGTCGGCCAGGATGTTGGCATAGTTGCGAAACCCGATGAACACCCAGAAGGTCTCCGGCCGGGTCAGCCGGAACGGTGTGAAACTCGAATAGAGGGACAGGCACAGCGGCACCACGACCACCGCGGCCAGCACGATGATGGCCGGCAGCAGAAGCAGGAACGGTGCCGAGGGTTTCCAGCCTTTCATGTCGATCCGGTTCTGTTTGGTGCCCGAATACCGCAGGCCAGGGCGCTGGAAACGGTTCGGGGACGTAACGTCTTCACAAACGCCGCGCCCCCGGGGAGGAAATTAAAGCTTGCCGGCATCCTGCAGGATCTGCGTCGCCTTGGCTGCGGCTTCGTCCAACGCCTGCTTGGAGGTCTTGTCACCCAGGATAGCGGCCTGCAGTTCAGGATAGACAGCGTTGGATATCTCGATCCATTCCGGCGTCTGCGGAACCGCGAAAGCGTGCTTGGCCTCTTCCTGGAATGCGGCGAGGACCTCCTTCTTGTAAGGATCGTTCTCGGCCTGCTTTAGGTCCCATTCCCAGACCGCCGTGCGGGTCGGCAGCGGGCCGGCGGCCGCTTCCAGCTTCTGGCTATCCTCGTTGGTGAGCCACCACACCAGGGAGGCAGCCGCCTCCTTGTTGGGGCAATTCTCGGTTACCGAGAAGCCATGGAAGCCGGACCAGCCGGTGCGGATGCCGGCCGAGCCCTTGGGCGCGACCTTGACGCCGACATTGCCGGCGACCTTCGACGATTTCGGATCGTTGAAGAATCCGGCCCATCCCGGCCAGTCGAGATTGATGGCGATCGTACCCGAAGCAAAGCCCTGGCCAAGATCGTCCCACAGGTAGTTGGTGGTGCCCGCCGGCACGGCCTTGGCCTTGTAGAGGTTGACGAACCAGTCGAGCGCACGCACGCCGGCTTCGGAGTTGAAGACGGGCTTGCCGTCCTTGTCGAGATACTCGCCGCCCTCGGCGACAACCATCTCGTAGAAGCGGCCGTTGATTGCCTCTTCCTTGCCCGCGAACTGGGTGCCGTAGAAATTTGGCGGATTGGCGAAGAATTCGGCCTGGTCGGTGACTTCCTTCCAGGTGTCCGGAGGCACGAGGTCGTAGCCGTATTTCGCCTTGAACTTGGTCTTGTTGTCGGCGTCCTCGTACAGGCTCTTCTGGTAGTAGAGCGCCGACACGTCGAACTGCGCGCGCGGCAGCATTTCCAGCTTGCCGTCGATGGTTGCCGCCTTGATCGTCGAGGGCACGAAGGCGTCAATCTCCGACTTGGGCAGCAGCTTGCTGAGATCGGTGTAGAGGCCGGTGTACTGCGGCGCGAAAGAGGAGTGGTTCCAGCCGACGCACCAGTTGGTGCTGCCGGAAGCGATGTCCGATTTCAGCTCCTTGTCGATATCGAAGCCGTTCTTCTTGGTCAGGATGTTGACCTTGGCGCCGGTCGCCTTCTCCCACTCGCCGATGCGCGTGTATAGCGCTTCATACTGCTGGCCGCCGATCAGCTTGGCGTCGATGGTGACGCCTTCGAACTTGCCGGGTAGGTCGCCGGCGAAGGCAGCGCCCGCGCCAAAAGCAAGCAGCGTTACGCCGGCCGACAGGCCGGAAATCAATCTCTTCATTGGTTCCTCCCAAAGGACCCGCGTCGACGGCCATGACATGATCGTCGGGCAGATTCATTCATATACAAACAAAACATTCATACATCGTCAAGCCGAAAGTTCTTTCGAATTTTCGCTCTTTATGCGCATATGAAGGACGGAATTCACTGGAGAGGGTCATGGCCGAGGACGATGAAGATGACCGTTATCGCGCGCCCGCGCTGGACAAGGGGCTCGATATCCTCGAACTGTTGGCGGGCGTGGACGGTGGCCTGACGCAGGCCGAGATCGCCAAGAAACTCGACCGCAGTCCCAACGAATTCTACCGCATGCTCGACCGCCTTGTGCGGCGGGGATATGTGACGCGCCCTGATGGCGATCGCTATTCGCTGACGCTCAAGCTGTTTGGGCTGGCGCAATTGCACGCGCCGGTGCGTCGGCTCGTTTCCTACGCAACGCCGATCATGCGCGACCTGGCCGAGACCTCATGGCAGGCGAACCAATTGGTCGTGTTCGACCGTGGAGCCGCCGTTGTCATCGCCCAGCAGGAAGCGCCGCGTTACTGGGGCATCTCGATCCGAGTCGGCTCCCACATCAGCCTTTTCGACACCGGATCCGGTCATGTGCTTCTTGCATTCCGCTCTCCGGAAGAGCGCAAGATGATGATCGCGGAGCATCTGCAGAGTACCGATGAGGTCGCCCTGACGCCGGAATTTTTCGCTCGTCTCGACCAGGTCCGCGACCGCGGCTACGAGATGATGGCATCTCTTCAGACCGCGGGCGTCTATAATCTTTCCACGCCGGTTCTCGGCCCGGATGGCCGTGCCATCGCCGCGCTGACCATACCCTACATCACGCTTGTGAACGCGCCGGCCGCACCCGACATAACGGCCACGATCCAGCTGCTGCAGAGCGCCGCGACGCGACTCTCGAATCTCGCCGGGTCAGCCGTAAAGCAGGGCAGGTAATTCTTATTTGAATGATTGATTTCTCCGTGAGATGATCGCAAGTCGCCAGGGAGGAGGGCGCGCCGCCATGATCTTCGACACCCATCTGCACCTGATCGATCTTTCGGCGCTGCGCTATCCGTGGCTCGGCGGCGTGCCGGCGCTGAACCGCGATTTCTCCCATGACGACTATGCGACCCAGGCCCGCCGCGCCGGCATCGAGGGCGCGTTGCATATGGAAGTCGATGTCGATCCGGCCGACATCGAAGCTGAAACCGGTCATGTGAAGGCGCAGTCGCGAAAGAGTGGCAGTTTGCTGCGTGGGGCGATTGCTTCCTGCCGTCCGGAAGATGCGGACTTTGCCGCCTATCTGGAACGTCAGCAGGCCGATCCTTTCGTCAAGGGCTTTCGCCGCGTACTCCACGTCATGCCTGACGAGCTTTCGGAAGGCGCGCATTTTCGCGAAAGCATCAAGCGGCTTGCGGGAACCGGCCTGACCTTCGATCTCGTCGTCCTGCCGCACCAGATACCCAAGGCGATCGCTCTCGCCGATCTGGCGCCCGGCGTCCAGTTCGTGCTCGACCATTGCGGTGTGCCCGACATCAAGAGCGCCGGCGATCATCCGTGGCGCCAGCACATTGCGGAGATCGCGCGGCGCGAAAACGTCGTCGCCAAGATTTCCGGCGTTGTCGCCTATGCGGATGCCGGGTCCTGGACGGTCGACACCTTGCGTCCCTATGTCGAACACACCATCAAGTGCTTCGGCTGGAGCCGCGTCGTCTGGGGCAGCGACTGGCCGGTCTGCACGCTGGGCGGCGGCCTCGCGACCTGGGTGGCGGCAACGCATGCGTTGATCGGCGGCGCAAGCCCGGATGAGCGGACACTGCTGCTGTCCGCCAACGCCAAGCGGCTGTGGGGCCTGTAGAACGGCTGAGGCGCACTCGACCTCCAGCGTTATTGTCGGCGCTCAGATCGTCGCCGATACGTGGCGCTCGCGGCCATAGAGCGACACGAGCAGCACGATGACGAAGCCAAGGGCCGCCTGCACCGTCGAGGGCTGGAAGCCGAGCCCGATCAGCAGCGTGTTGATCTCCGTCAGCACCAGCACGCCGGCGATGGTGCCGAAATAGTTGCCGCGGCCGCCAACGAGCGCAGCACCACCGACCACAACCGCCGCGATGGTCTGGAACAGATAGGGTTGGCCGACATCGCCATAGGCCGAACCAGTGAAGCCGAGCAGCAGCACGCCTGCGGCGGCGGCGAAGAAGGCGCTCGCGGCATAGGTGACCGTCCACATTCGCACCGGATCGATCAACGCCAGCGGTGCTGCCTCCGGGTTGCTGCCGACGGCATAGAGGCGGCGTCCATAGGGCGTTCTGGCAAGCACGAGCGCCACCAATAAGGTCAGCACCGCCACGCATGGCACCACCGCCGGCACCGGAAGCGGGCCGGTGGACCCGCCGATCGAAACGAAAGCGGATACAGCATCCGGTGCCGATCCGGATGGAAAGCCGCCGGTCCACAAAAGGACTGCGCCTTGCACGATCATTCCGATGCCCAGCGTGACGATCAGCGGATGGATGTTCAGACCGCGCGAGATCAGCCCATTGAGCGCGCCGATCAGGATGGCGAGCACGCCGACGATCAGGCAGACCAGCGCGAAATTCATGCCGTTGCCGTAGAGCTGCGCGGCGACGACGTTGGCAAAGCCGATGACGAAGGGGATCGACAGGTCGATGCCGCCGAGGATGACGACGAGCGTCTGGCCGATCGATGCCACGGCTAGCAGCGAGGCGATGACCAGCAACGCGCGGATCGCGAACGGCGCGGAATAGCCGGGGATCAGCAGCGTGCCGGAGATCTGCAAGGCGACCGCGACGGCAAAGGCGCCGGCGACGCGGGCATTGGTGGACTGGAACCAGGTCTGGGCCATGCTTGTCAGCCTTTCCGTCCGGAGAGCCGTTCCTGCAGCGCGGTCATGATGACCGCCACCACGAGGATGACGCCATAGGCGATCTGCAGCACATAGGTGGAGACGTTGAAGGCGGTCAGCACGCTCTGCAGCAGGAAGATGTCGATGGCGCCGATCGCGGCGCCCAACAGTCCGCCGCGTCCGCCGGCAAGGCTGACGCCGCCAAGCGCCACCGCGGCGATTGCGATCAGCGTGTAGGTCGGTCCGATGTTGGGATCGGCCGAACCGATCAGCGCCGTCAGCATCAAGCCGGCGCAGGCGGCAAGCATGCCGGTCATGACATAGGCGATGAAGCGAACCTTGGTGACGGGCACGCCGGCCGTGTAGGCGGCGCGATCGTCACTGCCGACAGCCATCAGCTGGTCGTAATAGGGCGTCTGGCGCACCAGCCACCAGAACAGGAAGATCAGCGCCAGCGGCACCGCCGACCAGGGACCCGACATGGCCTTCAGCCATGCCGGCGCCGGGCCGATCGGCGCGGGCAGGATGGTCAGCGTTATGCCGGCAAGGATCAAATAGGTGCCCAGCGTCGCGACGATCGGCTGGATGCGTACCACCGTGGCCAGGAAGCCGTTGGCGGCACCGACCAGTGCACCGATCAGCAGTGCCGCCGGCACAATGATCAACGGCGACGAGATGCCGAGCGTCAGGAACAGCAACTGGATCACGATCGCGTTGACGAACCCCATCAGCGGTCCGACGGAAATGTCGATGCCGCCGCGCCCGGCCAGTATGACCGGAGCCGAGGCCACCGCCGCGCCGATCAGCGGCGCCGCCAGGCCGATCAATGTGCCCCATGCCGATGGGTGGAAACGGGCCGGGTTGAGCACCAGGTTGACCACCGCAAGGATGACCAGAAGCACGACCGCGAAACCAGCGCCGCGCCATTTGCGCCACGAGCCCTTCATGCCGCGCGTCCGAACATGGCGGCGATCACGGTGTCACTGTTCATTTGCTGTCCGCTGATTTCTGCCGCCACCTGCTGTTCACGGAACACCAGGACGCGATGGCAGAGCAGGAGAATTTCCTCGATCTCGCTCGACAGGATGACCAGCGACATGCCGTCGGCGGCCAACCCCCGGAATACGTCGTAGAGGATATGGCGAGTCGCCACGTCGACGCCGCGCGTCGGGTCGTTGAGCAGCAGGAAGGCCGGCTCCAGTGCCAATGCCCGGGCCAGCAGCACCTTCTGCTGGTTGCCGCCGGAAAGCGTGGTGATCGCGGCGTCCGGTCGTGGCGCGACGATGGAGAGCTTTTCGCGATACGCTTCATAGCGCTGCCGGCGCCGTGAAAAATTCAGCAACCCGAAATGCATGTCGCGCGACAGCGTCGAGACTGCGAAATTGTCCAGCACGGACTGGGTCGGAAAGATCCCGGTGGCGCGCCGGTCGCGCGGCAGATAGGCGATGCCGCTGGCGACCGCCTTGCGAAAACTGGTAACGGCACGCGGCCCAGCCGGCGTGTGGATGATCACATCGCCGCCGACAGGTTTCTCCAGTCCAGCCAGCGCTTTCAGGAACCGCTCCTGGCCATGGCCGTCGAGACCTGCAAGGCCGACAATCTCGCCCGGCGCGATTGTCTGTGTCACCGGGGCCGCGCCGGGCGCGATGACCAGGCCGCGCACCGAAAGGGCAGTCTGTTCAGACATGCGCGAGCTCCGCCGCCGTGCGCGGCGCCATCGCCTTGAGCAACTCGGATGCTGTGGATCCGCCGCGCTCCTCCGTTGCCACCACATTGCCGCCGCGCAGCACGGAGATCCGGTCGGAAAGCGCCATCACCTCGTCCATGCGGTGGGTAATGAACAGGATAAGGCAGCCCTCCGAGGCGAGCCTGCGCATCATGGCGAAAACCGCCTCGCGGTCGGCAAAGTCGAGCGCTGCCGTCACCTCGTCGAGAATGAGAATGCGCGGCGTGCGGACGATCGCGCGGGCGAGCACAATGAGTTGCTGAACCGCCAGCGGCAACTGCCCCGCCGGCTGGTCAAGCGGGATCTCGGTTACCGCGAACTGCTTCAGCACGGCTTGCGCGCGCTGCTTTCGCTCGCCTCGGGGCACCGCGCGTTTGAGCAGGCCATCGAGCCCAAGCAGGATGTTGTCGGTGACCGAGCGGTCGGGCGCGATCAGCACCTCCTGGAACACGGTGGCGAAACCGGCGGCCTGGAAGGCTGCCGGTCCATGGCCGGAGAAGGGCGCTCCGTTGAGCCGGATCGTGCCGCTGTCTGATTGCACGATCCCGGACAGCAGTTTGACGAGCGTGCTCTTGCCCGAGCCGTTCTCGCCCAGGATGGTGTGGATCGTGCCAGCGCGGAACGCGATCGAGGCGTTCGCCAGCGCGACCGTTTCGCCATAGCGTTTAGAGACATCCTGGACTTCCAGCATGGCATATTCCTGATGGGGGAAGGCCGGCGCCGCGCGTGCGGCGCCGGCCTTCAAGATATTACTTGGCGCAGGCGTCCGGCACCTTCGAATAGTCCCAGCCCTGGGTCGGCGCCGGATTGGCGAAATAGGCGTTCAGCCATTCCTCCGGCATCGGGTCCTTCGGCGGGACCGGGAAGATCGAAACCGCGTCCGGCGTCATGCAGTCCTTGTACCAGGCGCCAAGATCCGCGCTGTGAACCGGCGGTATCGGGATCAGCAGCGTGTTCAGCTTGGGCTTCTGGCCGTCGAGCATGCGAACGCCGATGCGAAACAGCGTCTCGGCGGTCCAGTGCGGCAGCACCGCATGGCCTTCGAAGCGGTACTTGTCGGGATTGGCCTTCCAGTAGCCCAGCGCATCGCCGGTGATCGAACCGGTGATCAGCGGAGCAGGCCTCCCGGCCTGCGCGAACGCTTCCGCCACGACGCGGCTTTCGCTGCCTGTCGTCCACACCGCATCGATCGGCGCCGGATTGGTGGCGATCGCCTGCAGCACCACGGTCTTGGTGACGTTGGCCGTCCAGTTGCCGTTGACGTTGCGCGCGATCTTCAGCTTCGGATTCTCGGCCAGCGCCTTGTCCGCGCCCTGGCGTTCCTGAACCACGATCGGGTGGCCCGCGATGCCCTCGACCAAAAGTATGCTGGCGCCGTTCGGATCGGCCTTGCCGATCGCCGTCATCATGTCATAGCCCCAACGCGAATAGTTGGAATCGACATTGATCGCGTTCGGGCTGGTCACCGAACCGGCGGCGGTCAGGAAGGGAATACCGGCCTTGGCGGCGGCATCGATGGCGTCGTCCAGCGCGGTCGCCGAGCCGGGGATCGACGTGATGATCGAGCACTTCTTGTCGATGAAGGCGCGGATCTGGTTGATCTGCTGGCTGGCGTCGTTGTTGGAATCCGACACTTCGAAGCTCGACACCGTGCCGTCGGCGATCAGCCCGTCAACCAGACGTTTCAACTCCTTGGTGACGGTAACGCGCCACGGATTGCCCTGGTAGGATTCCGAGTGGCACCATTTCCATGGCTTCGGCGGCGGCGTGAAATTGTCCCAGGCCGATGGCAGGATTTTCTGCGGCGCCCCGTCATACTGCGCTTTCAGTTCAGTCGGCAGCCCCGCGATCACGCCCTGCACGTCCTCGGCATAGGCAACGGTTGCCATCGATACAAAAGCGGTTGCGGCCAAAAGGCCGCGGATCATGTTTTTCATTGTTCTCCTCCGTTTAGTTTAGTTTCAGGCTCCTCCACCGGCAGCGCCGGACACCCGCGCCGGGAAACTCTCCCGAAACAGGCGATTGAGATCGGCGACAACGGAAGCGGCGGCGTGCCGCTCGACCAGGCCGAGATTGATGCGATCGGACGCGCTCTGCTGGAACGCCATGTAGCCATCGTGACGAGGCCTGACCCATGCGCCGTCGAGCGTGGCGCGGGTGTCCTTGTAGAAATTGCCGGTCGCCGCATTGACCGCCTGGTCTCCCCAGGCCGCGGCGTGGCCGGGCTGGCCGCCCGCGGCGGCATAGGGGCCGCGCTGCACGTCGCCGCTGGCGATCCAATAGGCAAAGTCGATCGCCTCGGGTTTCGCCTTTGAAAAGGCCGAGACGGCGATACCGGTTCCGCCCAGTGCCGAACCGACAGGGCCGGCATCTCCGGCGGCCGGGATGTCCGTGAAGGCGAGGCGGTGGGGCCGGAAGCCGGTGACGGCGTAGGAAACGTAGCCATAGATCAGCGGCGCGCAGAATGTTTGCGAGTCGGTCGCGGCCATGTCCTCGGAAACCGCGATCGGGTCCATGCCAAGGCAAACCGGGTCGACGAGCGCGGCGATCTCGCGCATCATCTCGAAAACCTGCTCGCCGGTCGCGAGGCCGATGAGATCGCCGGGCGCATCGGTCGCGCAGGGCTTCCCGAGATTACCGGCAAGCGTGTAGAGCGTCATCAGCGAATGCGGCGGCCTGAGCGGCAACAGGACATGGCCTCGCCGCGCCAGGTCGAGCACCTCGGACCAGCGCGTCGGCGCCGCGTTCAGCCGATCCGGTCGCCACGCTTGCACCTGGCTGGCCGCGTCGATTGGAAACGCCCATTGTCGGCCTTGCCACGTATAGCTCGGATAGGACTGACCGAGGCTGCCGGCCTTGAGTGCCGCACGGTCAGCTTCCCGGCCCGCGACATCCAGCGGCGCCAGGCAATTCTCGGCGGTGATCTGGCCGACATGCGGATGGTCGATGACGATGAGGTCGTAGGCGCGCGCCAGTTCCTCGACCGGGAAGGATTCGAAATCCTGCAGCGAGCGCTTGTCCCATGCGATGGCAACGCCGGTTTTCTGCTCCCACAGGGACGAGCAGGCGACCATCGGATCGTAGCCACGCGGATGACTCCAGGTCATGCCCTTGAGGGTGCGCACGCTCACAGGCCGAATTCCTCGCGAATCCGTGCACTATGCTCGCCAATGCGCGGCGCTGCCCGGTCGACCTTGGCGCGGACGCCATCGACCCTGAGCGGCGAACTTGTGGTCAGGATCGAGACATCATCCTCGCGCGTCACGGTCTGCAGCATATCAAGCGACTGGAAACCCTCGCTTGCCAGCATTTCCGGCCAGGTCAGCACCTTGGCGCACCAGATATCGGCCGGCTCGAGAATGGCCAGCCATTCCTCGATCGTCTTGGTGGCGATTCTCCTGGCGATGATCGCCTTGATGTCGTCGCGCGCGGTAAACCACGATGCCGGCTTGTCGCGATAGGGGGCCAGTTCTTCAAGCGACAGCAGGTCGGCAAGCTTGGGGATCGGCGTCATGGCTATGGCCAGGTACCCGTCCTTGGCAGGGTAGACACCGTAGGGTGCCGAGAGATAGGCATGCGCGCTGCGGAAGTTGGAGCGCTTGGGCAAGCGGCGGCCATCGTTTAGATGCGTCGTCAGCACCTCGAACTGGAAGTCGACCAGTGCTTCGAGCAGGCTGGTTTCGATATGGCTTCCCTGACCGGTGACGCCGCGCCGCACAAGCGCCGCCAGAATGCCTTGCGCACAGGCCGCGCCCGCCAGCATGTCGCCGATGGCAAGCCCGAACGGCACCGGTCCCTGATCCTCGTCGCCGTTCAGCCACATCACGCCCGAGCGCGACTGTGCCAGCAGGTCCTGGCCGGGCCGCTTGACCCATGGACCGTCCTCGCCATAGCCGCTGATGGAGGCGTAGACGAGCCGCGGATTGATCTTGCGGACAGCCTCATAGTCGAGGCCCAGCCGCTCGATGACACCCGGCCTGAAGTTCTGGATCAACACGTCGGCCTTCGTCAGTAATTCGCGCAAAGCCTTGAGATCGGCCTCGTTCTTGAGGTCGATCGCAAAGCTTTCCTTGGCCCGGTTGATGGCATGGAAGATGGTGGAATCGCCGCCGATCTCGGTGTCGCTGAGATAGAGCCTTCGCGATAGGTCGCCGCCATCCGGGCGCTCGATCTTGATGACGCGAGCGCCGAGGTCAAGAAGCCTGAGCGAGCAGTAGGGCCCGGACAGGAACTGGCTCATGTCGACGACGACCAGGCCGGCAAGCGGCAAATCGGCTGCTGCCGGCATCATTATTTCTCCGTCTTGCCGACGAAATCGGCCGGGTTGCGGTACTTCACCGTCTGCAGATGCTCGCAATAGAGAACGAGTTCGCCTTCGCCCTTGAACACCTCATAGCTGGCGCGGATCAGCCCCATCTCCTTGTAGCGGGGCTTCTTGTCGAGGTTGGAGCGGATCGAATAGATCGTATCACCAATGAAGACAGGCTTTATGAAGCGCAACTTGTCGTAGCCATAGGAAAAAGCGTTGACGCAGTTGGTGGCGACCAGCCCCAGCCCGGCCGAGAACACAAAAGCGCCTGCAATCAGCCGCTTGCCGAAAATGCCCTCTGTCTCGGCAAACATCTGGTCCTGCACGTAAGGATGGATGTCGAGCACAAGCGTATTGAACAGATGGCTGTCGCCTTCCGCCATGGTGCGGCGCAGCGACCGGATCTTCTGCCCGACCGGCCAATCCTCATAGAACCAGTTTTCCGCGTTCCAGACCGGAAGATCGGCATGGTCCTTCGGCATGTTGGCGGGATGCGTCGAGGCGACGCCGACCGTGGGCGCGAAATCGCTCATGGCTGGCGCTGCCAGCCTTGCAATGGCTGCGGCCAAACCGTCGGAACACGCGTCAAAGCGTCTGAAAGCACGACGTCTCCTCCCGTCAATCTTCTTTTGTAAATAGTATTTTCACATATGGGGTTGCGTTGCAAGCGAGTCTCGGCGAAATTTTGGCTGTTCCCGCGCGCCGAAGCGCCTTCGGAACAGGGGAGGAAATCATGCACAATGCCAGTCTGGTCTTTGTCGGCAGCCTGAACCGCGAGGCACCGTATTTTCAGGGCGCGCGCGGCGTCGGCCTCAGCATCTACAGCTTTGACGAGGTCACGCTGGAAACGCGAAAGCTGGCCGAGACCAACGATGTCGACAACCCGACCTTCCTGTCGGTGACGCCCGACGGCTCGCGCATCTATGCCAATTCGGAAGTGTTCGCCTGGCGCGAGGGAACCGTCTCCGCCTACAGCTTCGATCGCGCCTCGGGCACGCTGAACTATTTGAACAAGCAGCCATCTCTCGGCAGCATCACCGCCCACAACACCATCACCCGCGACGGCACGAAGCTGCTGGTTGCCAATTACGGCATGGGGCAGGGTGGTCCGGACCGTGCCGTGGCGGTCTATGGCTTCGAGACGAATGGTGCACTGTCGGCACCGCTGGCCAGCGTGTCGCATACCGGCACCGGCCCCAATTCGGCACGACAGGAACGCTCGCACGCCCACAGCGTCACTGAAACCATCGCCGGTGGGACAGCCATCGTCGCCGATCTCGGCATCGACCGGCTGGTGTCCTACCGGATCGAGCGCGATGGCAGGCTGAGCAAGCTCGCCGAATCCGCGCTACCGCCCGGCGCAGGCCCAAGGCATCTGGCCTTGCACCCGAACGGGCGCTTTGTCTTTGTGATGAACGAACTGGACTCGACCATCGTGTCGATGGCGCTGGACGAAGCTTCTGGCAAGCTGTCGCTCATCGACGCCAAGCCGGCGGTACCCGCCGAGTCACGCGACAGCAACCATTGCGCCGACATCCAGATCTCGCCCGATGGCCGTTTTGTCTATGGCTCGAACCGTGGCCACGACAGCATCGTCACCATGGCCGTCGACCAGCAGACCGGGGCGTTGAGCCTTGTGGGCCATGTCCCCTGCGGCGGAGCCACGCCGCGAAATCTGGCATTGACGCCCTCGGGCGGACATCTGTTCTCGGCCAACCAGAATGCCGACCGCATCTCGATTTTTATCCGCGATCCCGCCAGCGGCGGCTTGACCGACACCGGACGCCCGATCGAGATCGGCACCCCGATGTGCGTGAAGATCGTGGGCTGATCGGCCACGGCTCGAATCTGCGCTTGCTTCGTCGCGGCCAGCGCCGCGTTCGAGCGGTTTCGGCCATGGGCAAACACCTATCGAATCTGTCACAAGACCGTCGCGGCAACGGCCGCTAGAAGCAATCGCGCGAACGGGGACGCGGATGGATTTGGCTTTTGACCTCGGCCGGGGCGCTGCCTCGCTCGGCCATCGTTTTCTGATCGGCCTGCAGCCCGGTCATGTGCTGGGCGATCACGACAAGCGGTTGCTGTCCCTGCTCAAGCCTGCCGGCGTGGTATTTTTCCGCGCCAATTTCCTTGCCGACGCGCCCTATGACGACTGGCTGGCCGCGCATCGCAAGCTGATGGCCGACATACGCGAACATATCGGCCGCGACGAGGTGCTGTTCTGCATCGATCATGAGGGTGGTGGCGTGCTCAGGCCGCCGGCGCCGATCACGCCCTTCGCCTATGCAAGGCGCTGGAAGGAACAGGCCGCCGATGTCGGGCGCGCGATGGGCATCGAACTGGCCTCGCTCGGCTTCAACGTCAACTTTGCTCCCGTGCTTGATGTCAATTCCAATGCTGACAACCCGGTCATCGGCCAGCGCGCCTTTGGCGCCACGCCGCAGGACGTGACAGCGGCGGCGCGGCCGTTCCTGCAGGCCATGCAGGCTGAAGGCGTTCTCGGCTGTCCAAAGCATTTCCCCGGCCATGGCGACACCAGCGTCGATTCGCATTACGGCCTCCCGGTCGTCGACATCGATGCCTCGACGTTCGGTAGCCGTGAACTGGCGCCTTTCAGGGATATGGCGGATGCCGGGGCGCGCATGATCATGACCGCCCACATCGTCTTTCCACAGATCGATCCCGGCACGCCGGCGACGATGTCGAAGGTCATGCTGCAGGACATCCTGCGCGGCGAACTCGGCTTCAAGGGCGTGGTCGTCTCCGACGATCTCGGCATGGCGGCGATCTCGTCGATGCTCGACCGGCCGGAAACGTCGATCAAGCTTGCCAATGCCGGCTGCGACCTGTTGTGCATGTGCGCATACTGGGCCGACACCTCGCTGATCCTGCGCATGACCGATCATATCCTTGCGGGCGTACGCGACGGCTCTGTCGCCGAGGCGACGCTGGCTCAGTCGCACCAGCGCATCGCCGTCTTGCTGTCGTCCGCGCCACAGCATGCCGTGTGGCGCCTGCCCGACGACGCCTTCGCCCAGCACAGCACGCTCGCGCCCCTGCGCGACAACAGTCCGCGAAAGGTTTCAGAAGGGGGCGCCGCGACGGTTTAGTCGAGAAATCAGGCTGTAGGCTCGGTGCTACTGCGCACGAGCCTTGGTCGCTGCCATGAAGGCCTCATCGTTGGCGCCATCATGGGGCGGGCCCACGGAGCCTCTTTCGATAATCCCGGTCGGCAGTATGAGCCTTTCTGGAGGTCGTGCTTCGCCCTTCAGGCGGCGTATCAGCAATTCCGCTACGCTTCTTCCAAGCGCATAAACAGGTTGATCGACGACCGTTATGGGCGGGGTGGTGACGCTCGTCCAGTCCGCGTCATGGAAGGTGATCAGCGAAATGTCCTGGGGAATGCGCAGGCCGTGCTGGCGGATGATCTTGAAGATCTCCAGTGCGATGAGGCTGTCGGAAGCAAGGATCGCTGTCGGTCGATCCGGTCCGGACAACAGTTTAGCTGCCAGTTTTCGCGTTTCGTCTGGACTGGTGGCACCAAGGCGAACATGACGTTCCGGCCGATCTATTCCGGCGTCCCTGCACACGGTAAGAAAACCGTCGATACGCTCGCGCACCGACGAGGTGTAGATTTGGCCGAGGTCGCGATATTCATGCCCCTCGGCGTCAACCGCTGTGACATAGGCGATGTTGCCGTGGCCCGCCTCGGCAAGGATGCGGGTCGCCCGCATGGCGATGTTCCGGTCGTCTATCGTGACTGTGTCGACATCGAGATCGGGCAGCGCACGGTCAAGCAGGGCAAGCGGGCGGCCTGAACGATGGATGTCGCGCAGATGCGAGATATCCCGTGATTCCGACGGCGTGACGATCAGTCCGTCGACGCGCTTGCCGATCAGCAGCCGCACAGCCGCCTTTTCCGCCTCGATCCGCTCGCCGGAGTTGGCCAGGATCACGTTGAACCCGGCCGCCCTTGCCGCATCGCTGATGCCGCGCACCGCGAGACTGAAGAACGGGTTCTCGATGTCGCCGACCACCACGCCGATGATGCCGGACCTGCCGGTCGTCATGCTGCGGGCCAATTCGTTCGGACGGTAGTCCAGTGTCTTGGCGGCGGCCATGACGTCGGCGCGGATCGTGTCGCTGACGATGCCGTATCCGCCGAGCACGCGCGCCGCCGTCGCTTTGGACACGTTTGCCGCGCGGGCGACGTCGCTGACTGTTATCGAGCGGGTTTTGGTCGCGGTTCTTTTCATCGGATGACGACTACAAGAGTTGTTGACGGAAGGTCAATCTGGCGATAACGATTATCAAAGAGACCGGTCTCACGCAATAAGAGACCGGTCTCTTTCGAGAAGATGCGGAGACAAGGGGCGTGATGACAGCCTGCCGTGCAAGCCGCTTGCGCGGCGCCGGACGATGCAAGGCGTGAAATTACGGGCTCAACGTAAATGCCAAGAAGAACAGACCTTCAGAGTGGAGAGAAGACATGAGCAGGACAGGAATTCTCAAGTCGTTGATGTCGCCGGTTCGGGCCGGTGCAATGGCTCTTATGGTTGTGTGCATCGGCGCAGGTCTGGTTTCGCGGGCCGCTGCCGCCGATGACAATCCCTATGGGCTTATCGATGCGAAGGTCATCAGCGTCGGTACCATGGGAGACGCCAAGCCCTACGCTTTCACGCAGGCGGATGGCACGTTCACGGGGTTCGACATTGAATTCTTCCGCAACGTCGCAAGCCGCCTTGGGTTCAAACCGGAACAGGTGATCTTCACTGGTCAGGAATTCTCGGCGCTGATGCCCTCGGTCGCCAATGAGCGCTTCGACGTCGCTGTGGCGGCGATCGGCACGACGGAAGCGCGCAAGAAGACGGTCGACTTTTCCGACGGCTATCTCGCGGGCTACCTGTCGGTGCTTACCGCAGACAAGGCGATAACGTCCGCGGACGGGCTCAAGGGCAAACGTCTTGGCGTCGTGCAGGGCACGCTGCAGGAAATCTATGCGGCGAAGAATTTTGTCGGAACCGATCTCGTCAAATTCCCCGACAACAACTCCGCCGTTTCGGCGTTGAACAACGGAACTATCGACGCGCATTTCCTCGACTACGAGGCCGCCAAGCAATATGGCGAGCGGTATCCGGGGCTGACGATCGCGATCAATATTCCGTCCTTCGACGCGCCCGCCGGCTTCGTCGTGCGCAAGGGCAACGACAAGCTTCGTAACGCGCTCAACAGTGCCCTTCATGCTGCCATGCAGGACGGCACTTGGAAGACGCTTTACGAGAAGTGGTTCCCCGGTTCGCCGATGCCTGACGAATATCTCCCCAAGAAGTGACCGCGCCTCTCGCCGCCGGCCGTGATGGCCGGCGGCGGGAAGACACGCTGTCGCGTCTGATTTCTGGTCGGCGTTATCAGCGCAATGGAGAAGGGGATCGAATGAACTGGCTTGAAAACCTGCGCCGCAGTTTCCTCGACTGGCAGGCCATGGCGGACGTGCTGCCAAGCATGATCACCATCGGATTGAAGAACACCTTGATCCTCGCCGCCACCTCCACGGTGCTCGGCGTCATCTTGGGCATGATCCTGGCCGTCATGGGCATCTCGCAATCGCGCTGGCTGCGCATTCCGGCCCGGGTCTACACCGATATCTTCCGTGGCCTTCCCGCCATCGTGACGATCCTGCTGATCGGCCAGGGCTTCGCCCGCATCGGCCGAGAAATCTTCGGGCCGTCGCCCTATCCGCTCGGCATCCTTGCCCTCAGCCTGATCGCCGGCGCCTATATCGGTGAAATCTTCCGCTCCGGCATCCAGAGCGTCGAACGCGGACAGATGGAAGCCTGCAAGGCGCTCAGCATGAGCTACGGGCAAGGCATGCGCCTGATCGTGATCCCTCAAGGCATCCGTCGCGTGCTGCCTGCCTTGGTCAACCAGTTCATCGGCAACGTCAAGGATTCCAGCCTCGTCTACTTCCTCGGCCTGCTCGCGTCGGAGCGCGAGATTTTCCGTGTCGGTCAGGACCAGGCGGTGGTCACCGGAAACCTCTCGCCCTTGCTTCTGGCTGGTGTGTTCTATCTCGTCATCACGGTGCCGTTGACGCATGTCGTGAATTACATCGACAACTCGCTGCGGGTCGGCAAGCAGAAAGCCGGTCTCGTCACCAGCGGTCTTGCCGAGGTGAGCGAACTGGAAAGCGCGATCAGCAGCCCTCCTTCGGAGACCAGCACGGAATCCAGTTCGGCGCTTCCCCGGTTCAAGGGCGGCAGTCTCGCCATCAGCAATCTCGACATGGCCTATGGCACTCTCGATGTCCTCAAGGGCGTCAGCCTGACGGTCAAACCGGGTACGGTCACCTGTGTCATCGGTCCGTCGGGTTCAGGCAAGTCGACGCTGTTGCGCTGCCTGAACCGCCTGGTCGAGCCAAAGGGTGGCGACGTGCTGCTCGATGGCGCGAGCATCTTGGCGATGAAGCCTGAAAAGCTGCGCCGGCGTGTCGGCATGGTGTTCCAGCATTTCAACCTGTTTCCCGACCACACAGCCCTGGAAAACGTCATGCTGTCGCTGACCAAGGTCAAGGGGATTCCCGCGCGGGAAGCCGAGCGCATCGCCGAGGCGCGCCTCGCCGATGTCGGCCTTGCCGCCCGCAAGCACCATCGTCCCGGGGGTCTTTCCGGAGGCCAGCAGCAACGTGTGGCAATTGCCCGCGCGCTGGCGATGGACCCGGAAGTCATCCTGTTCGACGAGGTTACCAGCGCTCTCGATCCCGAACTGGTGAAGGGTGTCCTCAACCTGATGGCGGACCTCGGCCGGCGCGGCATGACGATGGTCGTCGTCACCCATGAAATGGGCTTTGCCCGCAAGGTCGCCGATCAGGTCGTCTTCATGGATGAAGGTCGCATCATCGAGGCCGGCACGCCGGCCGCGATCTTCGACACTCCGAAAAGCGCGCGTCTGAAGCACTTCCTGGCCGAAGTGCTTTGATCGGCGCGGTGGCATGGCCGCGAGATGCATGGAGACGCCGTCGCCCGGCCACTCAACCCATCCCTTACACAGTGAAAGAACATTCCATGGCTACACTAGATTCGGTCTCGAAGGTCGTCGTTGTCGGCGGCGGCATTTTCGGTGTGTCCTCGGCCGTCCATCTTGCGCGGCTCGGCATCGAAACGATCCTCGTCAATGATGGACCGCTCGCCAAAGGTGCCTCAGGCCGCTCGCTTGCATGGCTCAATTCAGCGCGCAAGCGGTCGGCTGAGTATCATCGCCTGCGCATGATCGGCATCGATCGCTACCGGACGCTGTCGGCGAGATATCCGGATGCTGCCTGGCTGCGTTTCGACGGTGGCCTGACATGGGATGCGGACAACGCCTCGAACGAGATCGCGGATGTCTTCGCCCATGAAAAAACCCTCGGCTATGACGCGCAACATTTGTCCCCGGCTGCGATAGCGTCGGTCACGCCGGGTATCGCCGCGAGCGCTGTCACGCCTCAGGGCGCGATCTTCAACCCGGGCGAAGGCTGGGTCGACCTGCCGTCGCTGATCGAGATACTGGTTGCGGAATTCGTGGGCCGTGGCGGCCAGCTTGTCACCGACGCCGGAAGCGCTGCGGTCACGGTCGTCGACGGTCGCGCCACCGGCGTCACCACGACGAGCGGCACCAGCTTTGCCGCCGACGCGGTGCTGCTGGCAACCGGCGGCAATGTGCCGCGAATGGTTGCGGACTCCGGACGGCATATCGCCGACGGGACGCCGATCGCGCTGCTGGTCAGGACCAAGCCGGTCGGCCCGCCCCTTCGCGCCGTCCTCAACACGCCGCGCGTCGCCATCCGCCCAACGCCGGACGGCGCCCTGGCGCTCGATTCCGCCTGGTCGGAGGAAGAAATTGTCGTCAATCCTGACGGCACTTATGGCGTGAAGGATTCGACCGTTCAGGGGCTTCTCGACGAAGCCTCGAAGGTTCTCGAGGGCCATCCTAAGCTGGAGTTGGAAAGCTACGGCGTCGGCCCCAAGCCGATCCCCGGAGACGGCGAGCCGGTGTTTGGCCAATTGAAGGACATCGAGGGATACTACGTCGCCTTTAGCCACAGCGGCGCGACGCTTGGCCTGATTGCCGGCGAGTTGCTGGCCGGCGAGATCGCCACCGGGAAAGAGCACCCGCTCCTTGCAAACTTTCGGCCAGCTCGGTTCTCTCGCTAGGCGTTGCCAAACAAGAAGAGCCTGACGCTTGCATGGTTCGGCTGACGCGCCGAACCATGCTTCACGAACGCGGACGGCTATGCAGCCGAAATCAGCGCGCCGACACTTGCTGGGGCATTTCGGTAAAGGCATTCACATGCCGTCTTGCCCAGTGCTCGATGGAGCTCGGGCAAAAACCTTCGAGGCCTGGCTGGGGAACATAGGGTCGGGCGAGTATGGCGTCAGCCTCGTCCTTGTAGTCCTGAAAGAACCGGAACTTGGATGCCACACGCTTTCCCTCTCCGGCACCCATGACGGCTTCAACCTCGCGCTCGAAATCGTCGAGAGGCTCGCTGCGATAGATGACCTTCCACCCCAGGCCCACCGACAATGCCGCGGTCAGTTCGGCGCCATCCACGCTGTCTGGTCCTGAGATGAGGTAGTCACCGCCACTGGTCTTGTTTTCGATCAGCGTCATCGCCGCCGCCGCGCAATCGTCCGCCGAGGTCCAGGCAATCCGCTGTGAGATGTCGATCGGAACCTGGAACACGCCATCAACAGCGACTTCCTGCCGAACGCCGGGTTTGAGCAGGTTGTCGAGATACATGGTTGGCCGGACGATCGCATAAGGGAGTCCGGACGATCGGACCATCGCCTCGATCACGCTGTTGGCGACAAAGCTCGGCTCATCGCAAGGCGCGGGGCGGCTGGCGCTGGCGAGCTTCAGGACCACCATGTTGACCGATGCCTTCCTTGCCGCTGCCAGCGCGTTGGCGGCAAAGCCTTTGACCCTGTCGAGCGGCCCGATCGGCATCCGCAGCACGATCTCGGTGACGCCGGCATGGGCCGCATCGAGTGATGATGGATCGGCAAGATCGCCATGGGCGGGATCGATCCCTGCTTGCGCAAGGTTGGCGCCTGCCGCTCGATCTCTAACCAGGGCGGTGACCGCGAAGCCGCGTCTTGCCGCTTCGCGCGCCACCGCGCCGCCCTGGACGCCATTGGCAAGGTAAACAAGGATACGGTGTTTCTGATTTGACATGCTCAGCTCCTGTTGAATCGGGTCCAGGAGCGTCATCATCATGATATCAGCCCAACAGACCCGATGGCGCGCTGCGCCGGGACTGTCGAGGAATCTCATGCACGGGCATGGAACAGAGCTTCACCCCGAAGGGGAAGGGCTTGGGCCTACCCAGACCAAGCCAGCCATTTTCGACAGGCGGAAAATAGGCACGAGGCGACGGAATGTCCATGCGTCAAAGCGCGACTACGGACATTCTCGCCGACGCCGAGGCGCCTTCCTTCTCCTCGTTTCATAAGGAGAAGGTGCCGGCAGGTGATCTGCCGGCAGCACCGTCGGCGACAATCAGAGACCGGCAAACACGCTGTTGACCGCGTCAGCGGTCTTCGAAACCACGATGTCGGCTTCTGCGCGGGTCAGGCAAAGCGGCGGCGCGAAGCCGAGGATATCGCCCTGCGGCATGGCGCGGCCGATGACGCCGCTCGCCGCAAGCGCCGTCGCCACCCGCGGCCCGATTTTCCGCGAGGCGTCGAAGAACACCCGGTCGTTCCTGTCGGCGACGAATTCGACCGCCGCCAGCATGCCGTCGCCACGAACGTCGCCGACATTCTTGTGGCCGCCGACTGCCTTGGCGAGTTCCGCGCGGAAATAGGCGCCGGTCTCGCGGGCATTTGTCACGAGGTCCATCTCGTCGATCAGTTCGAGATTGGCGACGCCGGCGGCAACGCAGATCGGATGCGCCGAATAGGTCCAGCCATGACCGAGCGAGCCGAGCTTGTCGGAGCCCTCCACCAGCACCTGCCACATCTTGTCGGCGACGATGACACCCGACAGCGGCGCATAGGCCGAGGTCAGGCCCTTGGCGATGGTGATCAGGTCCGGCTTCATGCCATAGTGGTCGGAGCCGAACATCGTGCCCAGCCGGCCAAAGCCCGTCACCACTTCGTCGGCGACCAGCAGCACGTCGTACTTCTTGAGCACTGCCTGGATCTTTTCCCAGTAGCTGGCGGGCGGAGGCACGATGCCGCCAGTGCCGAGGATCGGCTCGCCAATGAAGGCGGCCACCGTTTCGGGACCTTCAGCCAGGATCATCTCCTCCAGCTTGTCGGCGCAATGCTGCGAGAACTGCTCCTCGCTCATCGAGCGATCGGCTCGGCGGAAATAATAGGGCGCCTCGGTGTGCAGGATCGGCGCGCGCGGCAGATCGAAGGCGTTGTGGAACAGGTCGAGGCCGGTCAGCGATCCGGTCATCACGCCCGAGCCGTGATAGCCGCGCCAGCGCGAAATGATCTTCTTCTTCTCCGGCCGGCCCAGCACATTGTTGTAGTACCAGATCAGCTTGATGTTGGTTTCGTTGGCGTCGGAACCAGAGAGGCCGAAATAGACCCGGCTCATGCCCTTCGGCGCGCGGTCGATGATCATCTTGGCCAGTGTGATCGAGGCCTCCGTGCCGTGGCCGACATAGGCATGGTAGTAGGCGAGGTTCTTGGCCTGGGCGGCGATGGCATCGGCGATCTTCTGGCGGCCATAGCCGACATTCACGCAATAGAGGCCGGCAAAGGCGTCGAGGCTCTTCTTGCCATTGTTGTCCCATACGGTAACGCCTTCGCCGCCGGCCATGATGCGCGTCGGGCTCTCGCCTCGCGCGTGCGTGCCCATATGGGTCGAGGGATGGAAGAAGTGGTCGCGATCCCAGGCGGCGAGTTCGTTGGACTGGTCGAGCATTCTTTTGACTCCTTGAAGGTCGGGTGGGGCTTAGGCCACATCCAGGCAGAGGTATTTCAGATCGGTGAAGGCTTCGAGCCCGTGGCGAGAGCCCTCGCGGCCGATGCCGGACTGCTTGACGCCGCCGAAGGGTATCGGCGCGCCGGTGATCTTGACGCGGTTGATCGCGACCATGCCGTAGTCGAGCGCGCGACCCATGCGCTGCTGGCGAGCGCCATTCTCGGTCACGACATAGGCGACAAGGCCATATTCGGTGGCGTTGGCGCGGGCGATCACTTCGTCCTCGCTGTCGAATGGCGTGACTGCGGCGACCGGACCAAAGGTCTCCTCGCGCATGATCAGCGCGTTGTCTGAAACATCGGCCAGCAGCGTCGGCTGGTAGAACAGCGGCCCGGCCTTATGCCGCCCGCCGCCGGCAAGGCAGCGCGCGCCATGAGCGATGGCGTCTGCGACCTGTTCCCCAACCTTCGCGAAGGCGCGCTCGTGCATCAGCGGTCCGATGTCGGTGTCATCGACAAGGCCATTGCCGGTCCGCAACGCCTCGATGCGCCTGGCGAAGGCAGCGCAAAATCGGTCGTAGAGCGGACGCTGGACGTAGATGCGGTTGGCGGCAAGGCAGTCCTGACCCGACGTGGCGAACTTGGCATCGATGGCTATGCCCACGGCCTTGTCGAGATCTGCGTCGGAAAAGACGATCAGCGGCGCGTGGCCGCCAAGCTCCATCACCAGCCGCTTCATCGTCGACGCGCTCTGGGCGGCGATCAGCCTGCCGATTTCGGTCGAGCCGGTGAAACTCATGGCGCGAACGCGCGGGTCTTCGCACATTCGGCCAACGATCGTCGCAGCCTTGCCAGTGATGACGTTGAAGACACCGGCGGGCAGGCCGGCACGTTCGCCGAGTTCGGCGAGCGCCAGCGCCGACAGCGGCGTCTCGGATGACGGATGCGCGACGACGGTGCAGCCGGCGGCAAGCGCTGCCGCCGCTTTGCGGGTCAACATCGCCGACGGAAAATTCCACGGCGTGACGACACCAACGACACCGAGCGGCTCACGCCGCACCATCATCTCGGCGTTGGGCAGATGGCTGGTGACGCTCTCGGCGTTGAGACGCTTTGCTTCCTCCGCATACCACTCGACGAAAGACGCGGCATAGTCGATCTCGCCCAGCGATTCCTGCAGCGGCTTGCCTTGCTCCAATGTCATCAGCAGGGCCAGATCATCCTTGGCGGCAACGATCAGCTCGAACCATTTTCGCAGGACTTTGGAGCGCTCCTGCGGCAGCAGCGAACGCCAGGCCGGAAAGGCACGCGCCGCGGCATCGATCGCTTTTGTCGTTTGCCCCGCGTCGAGCGCGGCGACAAAGGCAACGGTGGCGCCGGTGGCCGGGTCAGTGACCTCAAAACTTTCGGCCGCCTCGCTCGCGGTCCAATGGCCGTTGGCATAGGCGAGTTCGCGCAGCAGCCGGCGGTCGGTGAGGCGGTCGAGCGCTTCATGGCGGTTCTGGCGGGCGAAATGCGCGGACATGGTCGAAGCCTCCCGGTCGGACTGATGCCGGAAGACTATCCGCCACGGGTAGACAGAGAGGCTGTTCGGGTGCCTGTCTATAGAGAGACTCTCTCTATTGTTCGGCTACGGTAGACGATGTCTCCGGCCTTAGGCCGATGCCGGCAACAGCTCGGCCACTGGCAGTGTGATCTCGTCTTTCACGGTCTTGGTGACGATGTAGGTGAAGTAGCGGTCGATGCCGATCTCGCGGTCGAGCAAGCCGTCGACAAGGCGCTGATAGGCGTCGATGTCGCGCGCCATCACCTTCAGCACATAGTCGACGCCGCCGCCCACCGACCAGCAGGCGACGATCTCCGGAATGTCGCGGATGGTGCGTTCGAAGCGGTCGAAATCGGCCTGGCGATGGCTGGCCAGCGTCACTTCCATCAGCACCGTTGCGACCGGCGCCACGATGCGCATGGCGATCCTGGCGTGATAGCCCGATATGATGCCGGCCTTTTCCAGCTTGCGCAGCCGCATCCAGCATGGCGTCGGCGACAGCCCGACCTTTTCGGCCAGCGCCAGCTTGGTGATGCGCCCGTCGCGCTGGATGGCGTCAAGGATTTTGAGGTCGATCGGGTCGAGTTTCGCGGCAGTCATCAGCATCCACTTTTTCGTCGACGATACCATGACGGCGCATGATTTCGATTGTCAATTGCACTGATTTCGATCTCTAATAAGTCATGACATTGTGGCAACCCGATCCTGACCTCATAAGGCGGCCGGCCTATCAGTCGCTGGCCGACCAGTTTGCGCGCGCCATCCATGATGGGCGCCTTGCCAATGGAGCGCGGCTGCCAACGCATCGCCGGCTCGCGGACGATCTGAAGCTCTCGGTTCAGACCGTCAGCCGTGCCTATGAGGAACTGATCCGGCGCGGCCTGATTTCCGGCGAGATCGGCAGGGGCAGCTTCGTCCAGACGCAACGCCGCGAGCCGGAGCCGCCGTATCTGCCGGAGCGCCTCGGCGAGGTTATCGACCTGTCGATCCTGAAGCCCGTCTGCGAACCCATGCATCTGGAGCGGCTGAAGCAGGCGCTGGGCTGGCTGGCCGAGAACCTGCCGTCGAGTTCAGCACTTTCGTTCCGCCCCAACATGGTGTTTCCGCGTCATCGCGCGGTAGCGGTCGAATGGCTGAAGCTATGCGGACTCGATATTTCCGCCCAGAACGTCAGCCTGACCAATGGCGCCACCGCCGGGATGACGGTGGCGCTGATGAGCGTGGCGCCGCCGGGCTCGACCGTCGCCACGGAGGCCATCGGCCACCACACGCTGGTGCCGCTGGCGCGCTATCTGGGCTTCAATCTCGAAGGCCTGCCGATCGACGGCAACGGCTTGATCCCCGAAGCGCTGGACGAGGCCTGCCGTCTCTCGGACATCCGCGCCGTCTTCGTTCAGCCTTCGGTGATCAATCCGACGGCAACGCTGATGGATGCGGCGCGGCGTGAGCAGATCGCGGCGGTCGCCCGCAAGCACGACATCGCCATCATCGAGAACGATGTGCTGGGTCCGCTGGTCGAGGACCGGCCGCCGCCGGTCGCGGCCTATGCGCCGGAACGCACGCTGTACGTCACTTCCTTCACCAAGATCACGGTGCCCGGCCTGCGCATCGGCTATCTCGCCGCGCCCGACCGCTACGTCGCCGCCGTCGCCAACCGGCACCTGGTTTCCAACTGGATGGCGACGCCGATAGTGGCGGAGATCGCCACCAAATGGGTGACCGACGGCACCGCGATGGAGCTTGTCCGCTGGCAACGCAACGCGTTGCGGCGTCGACAGGATATCGCGGCCGAGGTGCTGGCCGGCGTCGACTACCGTGCTCACCGCGACGGGTTGCATGTCTGGCTGCAACTGCCCGGCGATCGTGCCGAGGAGAGCTTTGTCGCCCAGGCCCGCTTACAGGGCGTGGCGATCGCGCCCGGCACGTCATTCCGCATCTCGGCCGCGCCATGGCATCCGGCGGTGCGCATCTCGCTGGGGTCGACCACGGAGGGGGAATTGCGTGTGGGACTCGGCGTTGTCACCAAGCTGCTGCTTGGTGATCCGGAGCATCTGTTGCTGGCAATTTAGGCCGGTAATGCTTCGAAAATGTGCGCAATCAGAATAATTGTCATGATATTATTTTCCTAATTGACATGATTTGGCGCGTTCCGCATCGTTAAGGGCATAACGCTTCTCCAGCACGGGGAAATTCATTTGTCCGCATCCGCGCCCATCATCAAGATCGACGGCATCTCGAAGAGCTTCGGCAGTTTTAAAGTGCTGGACGGCCTGTCGATGCAGGTCATGCCACGCGAGAAGCTGGCATTGATCGGCCCTTCCGGCTCGGGCAAGACGACAATCCTGCGCATCCTGATGACGCTGGAGCGCATCGACGGCGGCCACATCCAGGTCGATGGCGAACAGCTCTACCACATGGAACGCAACGGCCAGCTTCTGCCGGCCGACGAGCGACATCTCGCTCGCATGCGCCAGAAGATCGGCATGGTCTTCCAGCTGTTCAACCTGTTTCCGCACAAGAGCGTCATCGACAATGTCACGCTGGCCCCGATGCTGACCAAGGGCATGCCGCGCGCCGCCGCCGAGAAGCGGGCGATGGAACTGCTCGACATGGTCGGCATGGCCGACAAGGCCAAGGCCATGCCGGCACAGCTGTCCGGCGGCCAGAAGCAGCGCGTGGCGATCGCCCGGGCACTCGCTTTGCAGCCGAAGATCATGCTGTTCGACGAGGTGACATCAGCGCTCGACCCTGAACTTGTCGAGGAGGTGCTGAACGTCTTGTGGCGGCTTTGCGCCGAGACCGACATGACCATGTTGCTGGTCACCCATGAGATGGGTTTCGCCCACGACTTCGCCGACCGCGTTCTGTTCTTTGATCGCGGCAAGATTGTCGAGGAGGGGAAGCCCGACGAGATTTTCCGCAATCCCAGGCAGGAGCGCACGCAAGGCTTCCTGAAGAAGATCATCGCGGCCGGACATCGCGTCTGACCGCCATGCCCGAGGCGACGCCGTCCTCAAGGGTGGCAACGTCGTCGCGAACAACCAGACAAGAAACCAAGAAACAAGGAGTTGGGAACAATGACAAAACTTGGCACACTCGCCGGCGTCGCCGGCCTCGCACTGACCGCGGTGCTCGCCGCCTCGAGCGTGGGGTCTGCTGCGGACAAGAAGCTCGAACAGCTCAAGACGCAAGGCTTCGCGCGCGTCGCGATCGCCAACGAGCCGCCTTATACGGCGGTTGCCGCCGACGGCAAGGTCTCGGGCGCGGCGCCTGACGTGGCGCGCGAAATCTTCAAGCGCTTGGGTGTCGCCGATATCGTAGCCTCGATTTCGGAATATGGCGCCATGATCCCCGGCCTGCAGGCCGGCCGCTTCGACGTCGTCACCGCCGGCCTGTTCATGAAGCCGGAACGCTGCGCGGCGGTCGCTTACTCGGAGCCGGTGCTTTGCGATGCCGAAGCGATGCTGGTTAAGAAGGGCAATCCCAAGCACTTCAAGAGCTATGAGGACGTTGCCAAGGATTCGACCGCGACGGTCGGTGCACCCGGTGGCGGCACTGAGGAGAAGCTGGCGCTCAATGCCGGCGTGCCGCGTGAGCGCGTCATCGTGGTGCCGGACGGCCAGAGCGGCGTGAAGATGCTGCAGGACGGCCGCATCGATGCCTATTCCCTGCCCGTCCTGTCGATAAACGATCTGATGAAGAAGGCGGCCGATCCGAACCTTGAAGTCATCGCTCCCGTACAGGGCGCGCCGGTCTATTGCGACGGCGCCGCGTTCAAGAAGGGCGACGAGAAGCTGCGCGACGCCTTCGACGTCGAGCTCGCCAAGATGAAGAAGTCGGGCGAGTTCGCCAAGATCATCGAACCCTACGGCTTCTCGGCCGCGGCAGCGATGTCGACGACGCGAGAGAAGCTCTGCTCGGCAAAGTAGGGCGCCTTCTTCCTTCTCCCCGTTCACGAGGAGAAGGTGTGTCACGAAGTGACGGATGAGGGGTAGCGCGAACTTCTGCGAGGCCGGCACCGCCCCTCATCTGCCTGCCGGCATCTTCTCCCCGTGAACGGCGAGAAGGACCCAAGAACCAAACCAACGTTGGAAGCTAAATGACCCAGTGGTCCGGCTACTTCGGCCTGATATTGCAGGGAGCGCTTGTCACCATCGAGCTGACGCTGATGGGGTCGGTGCTTGCCCTGATCATGGCCTTTCTTGCCGGCATGGGGCGGCTGTCGCGCTTCTTCGTGCTGCGCGCGCTTGCCACCGCCTACATCGAATTCTTCCGCGGCACCTCGATCTTCGTGCAGCTGTTCTTTGCCTATTTCGTTTTGCCCTTGATCGGCCTCGAACTGACCCCGCTGCAGGCCGGCGTGCTGGCCCTGGGCTTGAATGTCGGCGCCTATGCCGCCGAGGTGGTGCGCGGCGCGGTGCAATCGATCGGCCGCGAGCAGCATGAAGCCTGCATCGCGCTCAATCTCGGCCGCTGGCAAGGCATGCGCCATGTCATCCTGCCTCAGGCCTTTCTGGTGATGCTGCCGACCTTCGGCAACAACGCCATCGAATTGCTCAAGGCGACATCGGTCGTCTCGCTGATCTCGCTCGCCGACTTGACCTTCCAGGCGCAGGTGGTACGCGCCCAGACCGGCAACACGATGGTGCCGTTCACAACCATCCTGATCATTTATTTCATCCTGGCCCTTTTGATCTCGTGGGGCGTGCGCTCGCTGGAGCGCCGACTGGCGCGCGGCCTTGACGGGGTGCGGGTCTGATGGACTGGGATTGGGATTTCGTCTGGCAGATCATGCCGACGCTGATCGAGGGCGTGAAGATCACCATCTTGGCGACGCTGCTCGGCTCGGTGCTGGCGGCGATCGTCGGGCTGGGGATCGCGCTGGCGCGGCGTTCGCCCAACAAGGTCTTGTCGAGCACCGTCGGTTGGGCGGCGGAGTTCATCCGCGGCACGCCGCTTCTGGTGCAGCTCTATTTCATTTTCTACGTGCTGCCCGACATCGGCATCTTGCTGCCGCCGCTGGTCGCCGGTGTCATCGGGCTCGGTCTGCACTACGGAACCTATACCGCGGAAGTGTATCGCGCGGGCATCGACAATGTGCCGCGCGGCCAGTGGGAGGCAGCCAAGGCGTGCAATCTCAGCGCCAGTCAGACCTGGACGCACATCATCATTCCGCAGGCCATCCCGCCGATGATTCCCGCGCTAGCCAACTATTTCATCGCCATGTTCAAGGAGACGCCGCTGTTGTCGGCGATCACCGTGCTGGAGCTGATGAACCAGGCGAAGAGCGTCGCCAACACTTACTATCGTTACCTCGAGCCGATCACGCTGGTCGGCGCGTTCTTCCTCGTCATCAGTCTTTGTTCGGTCGTGCTGCTGCGCTGGCTGGAACGCCGCTACGGCAAGATCGAGAGATAGCCGATGAAAGCCTTACCCGAGATCACACTCCATCCCATAAGGCCCCCATTGGATGCGCGGCCGATTGAAAGACGTGTCGGCCTGATCATCCTCGCCACCGATCATACGAGCGAGCCGGACTTCCGCCGAATGGTGGCAAGCGAGCGCATCGGCGTCTATGTCGCGCGCGTTCCCTACGCCAACCCGACAACGCCGGAAAACCTTCGCAAGATGCAGCCGGCACTGACGGCGGGGGCGGCCCTGATCCTGCCCGACGAGCCGCTCGACGCCATCTGCTATTCCTGCACCTCGGCCTCCGTGGTGATTGGCGATGCCGAGATCGAAGCGGCGATCCAGGCCGCCAAGCCTGGCGTTCCCGTCGTCACGCCGCCGATGGCAGGCGTGCGCGGGCTTAAAGCACTGAGCGCCAGGCGGATCAGCATCCTCACCCCTTACACGGTCGAGACCAGCAGGCCGATGGCCGACTATTTCGCGGCACGCGGCTTCGACATCTTGAGCTTCACCTGCCTCGGCTTCGAGGATGACCGAGAGATGGCGCGCATTGCCCCGGCCGCGCTTGTCGATCTGGCGCGTGAGGCGACTGACGCGAGTGCTGACGCATTGTTCGTATCCTGCACGGCGTTGCGCGGGGCACTCGCGGTTGGGGGCATGGAGAATGCGATCGGTCGCCCCGTCGTGACCAGCAATCAGGCGACCGCGTGGAACTGCTTGCGCCTTTGCGGTGACGAGACGGAACATCCCGAATTCGGCCGTCTGATGACACTGCGGCTGGGACAGTAAGACTATGTCCCGCATTCACCACCGACCCCCTCTGGCCTGCCGGCCATCTCCCCCTCGAGGGGGGAGACTAGCTGCTGCCACGCCTTCGCCAATCATCGACGTTTCAGAAAGAGCGGCAGCGTCGAAGCTGCTGATCTCCCCCCTTGAGGGGGGTAAGGAGTGGTCCGCGCAGCGGACGAAAAGCCAATTGCTTGGCTTTTCGAATGACGAACGCCCGAAGCGACAGCGAAGGGCCGGAGCCGGCAGGCCAGAGGGGGTCATCCCATGACGCGGGCTATCGCCCTGGCGGACATCCGTATCGCCCGCGAGCGTATCGCCAACAACATCGAGCGCACGCCGACCGCACATTCACACAGTCTCTCAGAGCAATTTGGCATCCCCGTATATCTCAAGCTCGAACATCGCCAGATCACCGGCAGCTTCAAGCTGCGCGGCGCCTCGAATGCCGTTGCTTCACTGACCGCCGAGGAGAAGGCCCGTGGCGTGGTCGCGGCCTCGACCGGCAATCACGGGAGGGCGCTGGCCCATGCGGCGAGGCTTCAGGGCATGCGCGCCGTGATCTGCATGTCGCGCCTGGTTCCTCAAAACAAGCTCGACGAGATCCGTCGGCTTGGCGCCGAAATCCGTATCGTCGGCAACAGCCAGGACGATGCGCAGCAGGAGGTCGAGCGGCTGACGGCGCAAGAGGGGCTGGTGATGCTGCCGCCATTCGACCATCCCGCGATCATCGCCGGGCAAGGCACGATAGGGCTGGAGATGATCGAGCAGGTCTCGGACGCGGCCCTTGTTCTGGTGCCGCTCTCCGGCGGCGGCCTTGCCTCGGGCATTGCCGCCGCCGTCAAGGGCGTCAGCCCCGGAACAAGGATCATCGGGGTTTCGATGGCGCGCGGCGCGGCGATGAAGGCGAGCCTCCATGCCGGTCGTCCGGTGCTGGTGGAAGAGTTGCCCACGCTTGCGGATTCGCTAGGCGGCGGCATCGGCCTCGACAACCGGCTGACCTTCGCCATGTGCCGCGACTTGCTCGACGACGTCATCCTTCTCGGCGAGGACGAGATCGCCGCCGGCATCCGCCATGCCTATGCGCCGGAGCGCGAGATCGTCGAAGGCGCCGGCGCCGTCGGCATTGCCGCGCTGCTTGCCGGCAAGGTCAAGGCGAGCGGGCCGGTTGTTGTGCTGCTGTCCGGACGAAACATAGACATGACCATGCACCGCCGGATCGTCTGTGGCGAGGCGATCGCGGAGCGCGCCGCATGAGTCGCATGACGATCCTCACTGAAGCCGAGTTGCGCCAGATCGTGACGCTCGACCTCGACGCCGTCGCGTGCGTCGAAAACGCTTTTCGCGCGCTGGCCACTTTGCCGGTCGCGATGCCGCCGATCCTGCGCCTCGACATTCCCGAGCATCGCGGCGAGGTCGATGTGAAGACCGCCTACGTTCCCGGCATCGATGGCTTCGCCATCAAGATCAGCCCCGGCTTCTTCGACAATCCGAAGCTCGGTCTGCCCAGCGTCAACGGGCTGATGGTCCTGCTGTCATCCACGACGGGTCTGGTCGATGCACTTCTGCTCGACAATGGCTATCTGACCGACGTCCGCACGGCCGCCGCGGGCGCGGTAGCGGCCAGACATCTGTCGCGGCAAGATTCGGCGGTCGCGGCGATCTTTGGTGCCGGCGTGCAGGCTGGACTGCAACTCGAAGCGCTCATGCTGGTGCGGCCGATCGTGGAAGCGCGCATATGGGCGCGCGATGCCATCAAGGCGGAGGTTACCGCGGCTGCCTTGCGCGAAAAGCTCGGCATCGTGGTGCACGCCGAACCCGACGCTGCAACGGCGGTTGCCGGCGCCGACATCATCGTCACCACCACGCCGTCGACAGAGCCGTTGATCGAGGCCGGGTTCATCACCGCCGGGCAGCACATCACCGCCATGGGCTCGGACGCCGAGCATAAAAACGAGATCGCACCGGCGATCCTGCACATGGCCGATCTCTATGTCGCCGACAGCGCCCACCAGACAAGACGACTGGGCGAACTGCATCACGCCATTACCGCCGGCGTTATGGCCGCCGACGCCGTGGTAACCGAACTTGGCCAGATCATCGCCGGCACCAGGCACGGCCGGCGCTCGGCTACCGATATCACCATCGCCGATCTCACCGGCACCGGCGTGCAGGACACGGCGATTGCCACGCTCGCCCGCGACAGGGCGCGCGTTGCCAGGTCCGGAACCATTTTCGAAAGCTGATGCTGGCCGAGGGAGCATGTCGAACAGGCTCCAGGCTCAACAAACGAGGAACCAAGAACAATGCAACCAAACCTGAAATTCTCGCGCGGCGAATTCGCGGAACGCCTCGCCAAGACCCGCAAAGCGATGGAGGCGAAGGGCGTCGATCTCCTGATCGTCAGCGACCCTTCGAACATGGCCTGGCTCACCGGCTATGATGGCTGGTCGTTCTATGTGCACCAGGCAGTCATCGTGCCGCCATCGGGCGAGCCGGTCTGGTACGGCCGTGGCCAGGACGCCAACGGCGCCAGGCGCACCGCCTATCTCGCCCACGACAACATCGTCGGCTACGCCGACCATTATGTGCAATCGACCGAGCGCCATCCGATGGATTTCCTGTCCAGCGTGCTTTCCGATCGGGGTTGGGGCAAGCTCAACGTGGGCGTCGAGATGGACAATTACTGGTTCTCGGCCGCCGCCTTCGCCTCGCTGCGGAAGCATCTGCCCAATGCCCGCTTTGTCGACGCCACCGCGCTGGTCAACTGGCAGCGCGCGGTGAAGAGCCCGACCGAGATCGACTATATGCGCAAGGCCGCACGCATCGTCGAAGCCATGCACCAGCGCATCGTCGACAAGATCGCCGTCGGCATGCGCAAGTGCGATCTGGTCGCTGAGATATACGATGCCGGAACACGCGGCGTCGACGGCATCGGCGGCGACTATCCGGCGATCGTGCCGCTTCTGCCATCGGGCGCTGATGCCTCGGCGCCGCACTTGACATGGGACGACCAGCCGATGAGGCGAGGCGAAGGCACCTTCTTCGAGATCGCCGGCTGCTACAACAGGTACCATTGCCCGCTTTCGCGCACCGTTTTCCTCGGCAAGCCGACGCAGGAATTCCTCGATGCCGAGAAGGCGACGCTGGAAGGCATGGAGGCCGGGCTCGCGGCGGCCAAACCCGGCAACACCTGTGAGGACATCGCCAACGGCTTCTTCGCCGTGCTGAAGAAATACGGGATCGTCAAGGACAACCGCACCGGCTACTCGATCGGCCTGGCCTATCCGCCGGACTGGGGCGAGCGCACGATGAGCCTGCGCCCCGGCGACCGCACCGAACTCAAGCCCGGCATGACCTTCCATTTCATGACCGGCCTGTGGCTGGAAACGATGGGACTGGAGATAACCGAGTCCATCCTGATCACCGAAACCGGGGTGGAGTGCCTGGCCAATGTACCGCGCAAGCTGGTTGTGAAGGATTGAAACCGATGTCCAGTCTCCGCCCGTCGCCGATCGCGCCGACTGTCGATTTCGATCGTGATGGCGTCCAGCACGGTTTCCTGCGTTTGCCCTACAGCCGCGACGACTCCGCCTGGGGCTCCGTGATGATCCCGATCTGTGTCATCCGCAACGGCAAGGGGCCGACGGCGCTTCTGTCCGGCGGCAACCATGGCGACGAGTATGAGGGGCCGCTTGCGCTTTACGATCTTGCCCGCATGCTCGACCCGAAACATGTCAGCGGCACGGTGATCATCGTGCCGGCGATGAACTATCCGGCGTTCCGCGCCGGCACGCGGACATCACCGATCGACAAGGGCAATATGAACCGTAGTTTTCCGGGCCGGCCGGACGGCACGGTGACGGAAAAAATCGCCGACTATTTTCAGCGCGAATTGCTGCCCCGCGCCGACATCGCGTTCGACTTCCACTCCGGCGGCAAGACGCTGGACTTCGTGCCGTTCTGCGCCGCGCACACTTTGCCCGACAAGGTGCTGGAGCAGAAGGCATTCGACGCGGTCGCGGCCTTTGCCGCGCCGTACTCGATGCGCATGATCGAGATCGATGCGGTCGGCATGTACGACACGGCGGCGGAAGAGATGGGCAAGGTGTTCGTCAGCACCGAGCTTGGCGGCGGCGGCACCTCGCGTGCGCAAACCGTTGGCGTAGCGCGGCGCGGCATTCTCAATGTGCTGCGCCATGCCGGCATTGTCGCGGGTGCGGTCGAGACGGGCAAGACCCAATGGCTCGACATGCCGTCGGGCGATTGCTTTTCCTTCGCCGAGGACGACGGCATGATCGAAACCATGGTCGATCTCGGCGAGCCCGTCGAAGAAGGCTCGGTTCTGGCGCGCATTCATTCCGTTGGCCGCACCGGAATCGCCCCGAGGGAGATCAGGGCGAAGATTTCGGGCATGCTGGCGGCGCGGCATTTTCCCGGCCTGGTCAAGGCCGGGGATTGTGCGGCAGTGGTGGCGGTTGAGGTCGATTGACCCTTCGCAAAAGACGGCGGCGCTTCCTCTGCCGCCAAACAGCAAGCTGACGTCTGGTAAAGCCGGCCCCGACCGTGCCGTCAAAGGTGCCTGCAATCGCGGCCTTGTCACAGGTCGCGGTGCTCTCCGTCGCGACGGCAATGCCTGATCACTCGATGATCAAAGTATCGTGCAAGCCGCCAACGGTCGAACATTCGTCGATATAGGACATTCTGGTTTGTAGCTCGACGCGATGCACGCCGTCGACCCAGGGAAAATTTGCCATGTCCGATGCTCCGCGTCCCCAGACAACGAAGGACCAGACATCAGAGGGCCAGATATCGAAGGGCCAGACGTCGACGGGCCAGACGTCGACGGGTATGAGGCGCGCGGTGATGGGTCTGGTGCTCGTGGCGCTTGCCGGCGGCGCTTGGATCGAACGGGACTATCTGGCCGACATGGCAAACAGGCTTCGCGGCTCGAACCAGGCCGCGGCGGCAAAGCCACCCGTCCAGAACAAGGGCATACCCGTGACCCTGTCGGCAGCAAGGCAGGGCGATTTTCCTGTCTACCTCGACGAACTCGGCAATGTGCAGGCGCTCAATACCATTACCGTGCGGGCTCAGGTCACCGGCCTGATCACCAAGATCGGTTTCACCCAGGGGCACATGGTGAACAAGGGCGATCTCCTCGCCCAGATCGATCCGCGGCCCTATGAAGCCGCGCTTGCCCAGGCGAATGGTCAACTGGCGCGCGATCAGGCCTCGCTGAAAGACGCGCAGATGGATCTCGATCGCGATACGGTTCTGGTCAAGCAGAAGGCGGTACCGCAGCAGACACTGGACACGCAGGCGGCTCTCGTCGCCCAGGACCAGGGTTCGGTGGCGGCAGACGAGGCCTCGGTACAAGTGGCCCAGATAAACCTGGACTTCTGTCGCATCGTTTCGCCGGTGACGGGCAGGGCCGGGTTCCGGCTCGTGGACGAAGGCAACCTGGTCCAGTCAGGCTCGACCGGCGGCATCGTCAGCATCGAGCAGGTTCAGCCGATCAGCGTCGTCTTTCCGGTGGCCCAGGACCAGATCCCGGCTGTCGGCAGGGCGCTCGACACCGGCCGCGCGCCTGTGCTGGCCATGGCGGAAGACGGACACACGGTGTTGTCCAGGGGCACGCTTTCCTACACCAACAATCAGGTCGACGCCGCGACCGGCACGATCAGCCTCAAGGCGACATTCCCCAATGAGGACAATGCGCTTTGGCCGGGCCAGTCGGTCACGGTCAGGTTGCTGCTGGATACGCTGAAGGACGTGACGCTGATACCGGAGGATGCCGTGCAGCACGGCCCTGACGGACTGTTCGCCTATATCGCGGGAGACGACGGCAAGGCGCGGATGCGGCCGATCAAGGTGGCGCAGACCGGCAGCGGCCAGGCGGTGGTGAGCGACGGCATCAAGCCAGGCGAGAAGGCGGTGACCGACGGCGCCTACGGTGTCCAGCCCGGCGCTCTGCTCGACGCGACCAGCAATCCCGCGACACCCGCGCAGCCGCCGGCGGCGACCGTGACAGACGGCGCGCAAACCTCGTCCATTCCGCCCGTCAGTGGGGCACAAAGCGTTCAAGCGCAGAAATGAGCTGATGGCATGGCTGCTGACGGCGGTTTATCGTCTCCCTTCATCAAGCATCCCGTGGCGACATCGCTGCTGATGGTCGCCATTCTGCTGATCGGCATCGCGGCCTATCCGCTGTTGCCAGTCGCGCCGCTGCCGCAGGTGGATTTTCCAACCATACAGGTGTCCGTGCAGTTTCCGGGCGCGAGCCCCACAACGATGGCTTCGTCCGTCGCGCAGCCGCTGGAGAGCGCCTTCGCGCAGATATCCGGCATATCCGAGATGACGTCGCTGAATTCGCTCGGCTCGTCGCAGATAACGCTTCAGTTCGACCTCAACCGCAACATCGACGGCGCCGCCAATGACGTGCAGGCGGCGATCAATTCCGCCAGTGGGCAGTTGCCGACCAACCTGCCGACGCCGCCAACCTATCGCAAGGTCAATCCCGCGGATTCACCCATTCTGCTGCTGTCGGCCACGTCGGATACATTGCCGCTCACGGCGGTCGACGACGAGGTGGAGACGAAGCTCGGGCAACAGTTGAGCCAGCTTCCGGGCGTTGCGCAGGTGCTCTACGGTGGACAGCAAAAGCCTGCGATCCGAGTCCAGTTGGATCCGGCCAAGCTGGTTTCCAAGGGGCTGACGCTTGAGGACGTCCGCGGCCAGTTGAACGGTGTCACCGCCAACAGCCCCACCGGCAGCATCGACGGGACGACACGCAGCTACACCATCTACACCAACGACCAGCTCATCCAGGTGACGAAATGGAATGATGTCATCGTCACCTACAAGAACGGGTCGCCGCTCTATGTGAGGGATATCGGCAATGCCGTGACTGCGGCCCAGGACAGCAAGCAGGCCGCCTGGGCCAACGGCAAGCGCGGCATCTTCCTGATCATCTTCAAGCAGCCCGGCGCCAACGTCATCGAGACCGTTGACCGTATCAACGCCGAGCTGCCGCGACTCACGGCCACCATGTCGCCTGGCATCAAGATCGGCGTGCTGAGCGACCGCACACAAACCATTCGGGCCGCGGTCAGCGATGTCCGCAACACGCTGCTGATTACCATCGTCCTCGTCATCGCCGTCATCTTCGTGTTTCTGCGCAATGTCCGGGCGACCGCCATTCCAAGCCTGACGGTGCCGCTCGCTTTGTTCGGGGCCTGTGCGATGATGTGGATCGCCGGGTTCACCCTCGACAACCTGTCGCTCATGGCCTTGACCATCGCCGTCGGTTTCGTCGTCGACGACGCGATCGTCGTGCTTGAGAACATCCAGCGTCATATCGACGATGGGATGGGTGCGCTCGAAGCGGCAATGACAGGCGCCGGGGAAATTGGCTTCACCATCCTCTCCATCAGCCTGTCGCTGATCGCGGTCCTGCTGCCGCTCTTGCTGATGAGCGGCATCATCGGACGGTTGTTTCGAGAGTTCTCGCTGACGCTGGCCATGACGATCGTCGTTTCGGCCTTCGTGTCGCTGACGCTGATTCCGATGCTGGCATCGCGCTTCCTGCGCAGCGAGCATTCCGTGAAGCACGGCACGATCTACAACTGGAGCGAGCGCGGCTTCGACGCGCTGGCAAAGGGCTACGAAAAGGCGCTCGATCTCGCTCTGCATTTCCGCTTCGTCACCCTGTGCATCTTCATCGCGTCGGTGGTGCTGTCCGTCTTCCTCTTCGTCTGGATACCGAAAGGCTTCTTTCCGCAGCAGGATACGGGCCTCATCACCGGACAGTCGGAAGCCGCGCAGGACATTTCCTTCGCCAAGATGCTTGGACGCCAGCGCGCGCTGGGCGACATCGTGCAGGCGGACCCCGACGTCGCCAGCGTCGCCATGGCCATCGGCGGTGTCGGCAATCCCCTGAACAGCGGCCGAGTCTTCGTCACGCTTAAGCCCCGCGATCAGCGGCAGTCGACCGCCGACCAGATCATCCGCCGGCTCCAGCCCAAACTGGCCACGGTCGAAGGGGCGCACCTGTTCCTTCAGGCCGCCCAAGACGTGCGCGTCGGCGGCCGCCTGTCACGCACCCAGTATCAGATGAGCCTGACCAGTCCCGACATAGCCACGCTGAACAGCTGGTCGCCCAAGGTGCTTGCAAAGCTCAAGACATTGCCTGGCCTCGCGGACGTGGCCTCCGACCAGCAGACAAATGGCGGAACGCTGACCTTGACGATCGATCGTGCCCAGGCGGAGCGCTACGGCATCCAGCCGAGCGTGGTCGACAGCACGCTCGACGATGCCTTCGGCCAGCGCCAGATCGCACAGTATTTTACCCAGCTTGCTAGCTATGACGTCATCATGGAGGTTTTGCCCTCGCTCCAGGGCGACATCAGCACTTTGAACAAGCTTTATGTGAAGTCGGCGAGCGGCGCCGATGTGCCTCTTTCGGTTCTTGCCCACTGGACAACGGTCCCGGTTCAACCGCTTCAGATCAGTCATGCAAGCCAGTTTCCATCTGTCACACTCAGTTTCAACCTGACGCCGGGCACCTCGATCGGAGATGCTACCACCAGTGTAACCCAGGCGCTGAAGGACATGCACCTGCCGCCGACGATCAACACCAGTTTCGAAGGTACGGCTCAGGCTTTCCAGCAGTCGCTCAGTTCCATCCCGCTGCTGCTGCTGGGTGCGCTGGTGGCGGTTTATCTGATCCTCGGCATTCTCTATGAGAGCTACATCCACCCGCTGACCATCCTGTCCACCTTGCCATCCGCCGGCATTGGCGCCGTGGCCACCCTGATGCTCCTGGGCTACGACTTCAGCCTGATCGCCCTGATTGCCGTCATTCTGTTGATCGGCATCGTCAAGAAGAACGGTATCATGATGGTCGACTTCGCCATCGAGGGCGAACGCCGGGATGGGTTGTCGAGCGAGGACGCCATCCGCAGGGCAGCGCTGATCCGCTTCCGGCCGATCATGATGACGACGATGGCGACCATGCTCGGCGCGGTTCCGCTGATGCTCGGCCACGGAACGGGATCGGAACTGCGCCAGCCGCTTGGTGCCGCCATGTTCGGCGGCCTGGCCGTCAGCCAGGCGCTGACCCTGTTCACCACGCCCGTGGTCTACCTTTATCTCGACCGCTTCTCGCAATGGATATCAAAAGGCCGTAGCCGTCCGGCCGCATCCACCACTCCGGCCTCGCCGCAGCCGGCCTTGCCTGCGGGGCATGTCGTCAGTGGCGACGACTATGCCATCTAGATGCAGATGGACCAAGTTTAGCTGAACGGCGGTGCAAGGATACTGACAGGCTGGACTTCTGTTTGTGCGATCAACACTTTGTCACGTTTCCGTTCAATGCCGTGTCGTGAGTTGGAACAGCCCCATATGACTCCTGCGGACCATGAACCGCCGGCGATGAGAGGATCATCGCGACGCGACGGAGCAGACGGTCCGTGTTCGGAAAGCGTTATCCAAACCGCTTTCCAGTAAAGAGGAGGCATGACCATGCGCACTTTCACCCCAAGGATCATAGCAATCGCATCGCTTCTGGCGGCTGTGCCATTGTCGAGCGCTTACGCGGTGCACCGGCACCGGGTTGAGCCGCAGACGATGTCGGTCGAGGGAAGGGCGGTCCTGGATCAACTGCAGGGCGTGAAGCAGGGAATTGTCGAGGCAAGGGATGCAAAGGCGATCACTCCCGAGCAGGAGCATGATCTGATGATACAGGCCGACAACATTCAGCGCTCGGCCGCCGGCAACGGCGTATCTCGGGACTTGCTCAGCCAGATCGAGGATCTGGATCAGCAGTTGCAGCTTGATGCCGGCGGTGGCTTCTACATCGGCGACGGCGCCGATGGTGGCTACTATCCGAACGGCTGATGCAGGCCGGCAATGATCGCTCGGCGCCCCCAGCGCGTCGCAGGGGGCGCCGGATTTTTCAACGGCGCTGACCAATCCTTGCCGGGGCGCCGATTCGGGTTGGCGATCAATTCAATCAAGGACCATCGACGCGACAGATTGCCTGCCGGCTTCCGGCCTGCCACATATTGCAACATCATTTTGTGGCGCAGGACCGTAATGTCTCCCATCAACCCTCTACCGGCGCGTGCGCTGGCGACTCGACGTCATGATGAAATCCTGAAGCGCCTTGGCGCTCAGGGATCCGTCAGCATTGCCGAATTGGCGGAGTTTTTCGATGTCTCGCGAGAAACCATCCGCCGCGACCTGAAGCTGCTGTCCGACCGAGGGCAACTCGGCATCGTGCATGGCGGCGCTGCCCGGTTTGAGCCGAGCGAACCCGCGATGAGCCTGCGCAGCCAGGAGAATGCCCAGGGCAAGGCGGCAATCGGCAGAGTGGCTGCGGGTCTCGTAAGGGACGGGATGGTGGTTTTCCTTGATTCCGGCACCACCACTCTGGCGGTCGCACAATCCATGACCGAGCTGCGTAATCTCACAATCTGTACGGCCAGCCTCAAGATCGCGCTTCACATGTGCCACATGCCCGGCGTGCGCGTGCACATGCTGGGTGGCGAAATCGACCCTGGCGAGGAAGCAGCATCCGGCATCGACATGCTTGAGGCGATGTCGCGCTTTCGCGTCGACATTGCCTTTCTCGGCGGCGGCGCGCTCTCACCCGATGGCGAGGTCACCGACTTCACGCGCGCCGGCGCCGAGCAGCGCGGACGGATGATCGCGCTCGCCGCCAAAGCCTACTTCGTGCTCGACAGCAGTAAGTTCGCCAAGCTTACGCCGCTAAGGGTCCCAAATTTTCAGCGCGCGGCAGGGGTGATTGTCGACGCCAGGCCGCAGGCCGACATCATCGATGCACTAGCGCGAAAGGGGCCAAGCCTGGTTGTTGCCACATGATGTGATATTTTGTGGTCTTTTGTGTTGATATTTGGAGTTGGGTTGCTATGATCCAGCCAGTGTCAAAACGGCAGGATGTCCCATGGCAAATGAATTCCCCACCCAGGCACGCGTCGTCATTGTCGGCGGCGGTATCATCGGCTGCTCCGTTGCCTATCATCTGACGAAGCTCGGCTGGACCGATGTCGTCCTGCTCGAACAAGGCCAGCTTAGCGGCGGCACCACTTGGCACGCCGCCGGTCTCGTCGGGCAGTTGCGCAGCCATTCCAACATGACCAGCCTGATCAGATACTCCACGCAGCTCTATCGTGAGTTGGAGGCGGAAACCGGTCTCGCCACTGGCTGGAAGAATTGCGGCTCGCTGTCGGTGGCGCGCACGACCGACCGCATGACGGTGTTGAAGCGCACGGCCGCATCGGCGCGTGCCCAAGGGGTGGAGATCGACGTCATTTCGCCCACGGAGGCGGCGGAGCTGTGGCCGGTGATGGCCACGGATGACCTGGTCGGCGCCGTCTGGTTGCCCGGGGACGGCAAGGCCAATCCGACCGACCTTACGCAATCGCTGGCCAAGGGCGCGCGTAACGGCGGCGCGAGGATATTCGAGCGGGTCAAGGTCACCGGCATCACGGTGAAAAACGGCGTCGCCCGCGGCGTCGAGACCGATCGCGGCGACATCGCCGCCGAGATCGTCGTCAACTGCGCCGGCCAATGGGCGCGCAAGGTCGGACTGATGTGCGGCGTCTCGGTGCCGCTGCATTCGGCCGAGCACATGTACATCGTCACCGGAAGGATCGAGGGCGTGCACCCGGACCTGCCGGTCATGCGCGACCCCGATGGCTTCATCTACTTCAAGGAAGAGGTCGGCGGCCTGGTCATGGGCGGCTTCGAACCGCATGCCAAGCCGTGGGGCATGAACGGCATCCCGGAGAATTTCGAATTCGCGCTGCTACCGGATGATTGGGACCACTTCGAGATCCTGATGGAAAACGCGCTGGTCCGTGTGCCGCAACTGGCGCGGGCCGAGGTCAAGAAATTCTACAATGGCCCGGAAAGCTTCACGCCGGACAACAACTTCATCCTAGGCGAGGCGCCCGAGCTCAAGAACTTCTATGTCGGCGCCGGCTTCAACTCCATGGGCATCGCCAGCGCTGGCGGCGCGGGCAGGGCGTTGGCCGAATGGATCGTCAACAGCGCGCCGACCATGGACCTTTGGCCGGTCGACATCCGCCGATTCGCCGGCTTCAACAACAATCCACGCTGGCTGCACGACCGGGTCAAGGAGACGCTCGGGCTGCACTACGCCATGCCGTGGCCGAACCGCGAGCTGGATACCGCACGACCCTTCCGCCGTTCGCCGATCTATGACCGGCTGGCCGCCAAGGGTGCCTGCTTCGGTTCCAAGATGGGCTGGGAGCGCGCCAACTGGTTCGCCGCTCCAGGCGAGAAGGCGGAGAACGGCTATGCCTTCGGCCGCCAGAACTGGCACGAAGCGGTTCGCCGCGAGATGATGGCGACGCGTGAAGCCGTCGCCATCTTCGACCAGACCTCCTTCGCCAAGCTTCTCGTCCAGGGCCGGGATGCCTGCGCCGTGCTCAACAGGATCTGCGCCGGTGACGTCGATGTACCGGTCGGCACGTCAGTCTACACAGGTGTGCTCAACGCGCGCGGCGGCTATGAAAGCGATCTGACGCTCATGCGGCTCGCCACGGAAACATTCCTCATCGTCACCGGTTCCGCGCAGGCGGTTCACGATGCCGACTGGATCGTCAGGAACATCCCGGCGGATGCCCATGCCATCCTGACCGATGTCACCTCTTCATATGCGGTACTGGCCTTGATGGGCCCGCGCTCGCGCGATCTCTTGAGCAAATTGTCGTCAGCCGATCTTTCCAATGCGGGCTTCCCTTTCGCCACTATCCGCGAGATCGATATCGGCTACGCCACCGCCTACGCCAATCGCATGACCTATGTCGGCGAACTCGGCTGGGAACTGATCGTGCCGACCGAGTTCGCAGTCGGCGTCTATGAGGCGTTGCACGAAGCGGGCCGCGAGTTCGGCCTGGCCGATGCCGGCTACTACGCGCTCGATGCCTTGCGCATCGAAAAAGGTTTTCGCGCCTGGGGCAGGGAATTGACGCCGGACATCGACCCCTGGCAGGCCGGGCTTGGCTTCGCCGTGGCCATGGACAAGCCGGACGGCTTCATCGGCCACGATGCGCTGGTCGAGGCAAAGCCGTCGACGGCACCATCAAAGCGCATTGTGCTGTTCACGCTCGACGATGCCGAGCCCATGCTATGGGGTGGAGAACTGATCCTGCGCGACGGCCGTCCGGTCGGGGAGGTTCGCTCGGCTGCCTATGGCCACACGCTTGGCCGCTCGGTGGCGCTCGGACTGATCGAGCACGAAACGGGTGTCGACGCCCCGTTCCTGACCGGCGGCCGTTTTGAGATCGACCTCGCCGGCGTACGCCACACAGCGACAGCGCATTTGCGCAGTCCTTATGACCCCAAATCGGAACGTGTGAAGGCCGATGTCGTGGAGGTTCGCGCGGCTGCCTAGCTCAACTAGTCAGGCGACATCGAGCGGGCCATGTCGAGGAAGGCGCGCACCAGCTTGCCGCCGCTGCGTTCACGCAGGCAGATCAGCGCCTCGTCCATCAGGGTCTCGGGAGCATCGATCGTGATCGGGACCAGCCGCGAATCCTGGCCGAATTCCGCCGCCGAGACAAAGCCGATGCCTGCGCCCGAAGCGACGATCTCGCGGACGGCTTCGCGGCCCTCCGCCTCGATCGATGGCCTGAGTTCGACCTTTGAAGCCGCCGCCAGGTCTTCGAGCTTCTGACGCGTCTTCGAGCCGCGCTCGCGCATCACAAGGGACTCCTGCGCGAGTTGCTTGAGCGTCAGCGAGGCCTTTCCCGACAGTGGATGATCGACCGAGGTGAAGGCGATGATCGGCGTCGAATTCAGTTTCAACACCTCGAAATCGCGTCCGGCAGGCACTTCACCGAGCACGCCAATATCGGCATCGTAGCTGTACAGGCTGCTGATCACGGTCTCGGTGTTGCCGGCGCGCACCGAAACCTGGACGCCGGGATAGCGAGCCCGGAAGCTGCCGAGGATGTGGAGCAGATGATGCGCGGCATCGGCGACGATCCGCAGCGTACCCGAGCGAAGCGCGCGCGACTCGGTCAGGAGTTCGAGCGCCTGCTGCTCGGTATCGAACATGCGGTGGGTTATCTCGAGCAGCTTCTGGCCGGAATGCGTCAGCGTGACCTGCTTCTTGTTCCGGTTGAACAGCAGGACGTCATATTCTTCCTCGAGCTTGCGCACCTGGTCGGAGATGGCGGGCTGGGTCAGGAACAACGCCTCGGCGGCCCGCGAAAAACCGCCAGAGATTGCCACCTGATGAAAAGCCCGCAACTGAACGTAGCGCATCTTCTGTGCCTTCGATCTCCCGAAATCGCGGCCAGCTTATCATAAGAGCAGCTAACTAAAAGATAGAAATGAACGATTTGACTTATGTCTGGTCGGCCATCAGCCTGACTGAGGGTCGACGTTCCTGCCGGCCATTGGCACCGGAGGCGTCGCCATGCAATTTTCCATCATCCTGCTGCATCTGGCGGGCGCCGTCATGCTGCTGCTCTGGGCCGTGCGCATGGTGCGTACGGGCGTGGAGCGCGCCTGCGGCCCGGCATTGCGCGATGCGCTGAGACAGGCGCGAACTGCTCGGATCAGGTCGGCGGGTGTCGGCACGGTGCTTGCCGTGCTTCTGCAGAGCTCCACGGCCGTTGCCATCCTGGCGGCCGGCTTTGCCGCCAGCGGCATGGTTTCGGTGTCCGCCGGACTGGCGATCCTGCTTGGCGCCGATCTCGGCTCCGCGCTGGTCGTGCAGGTGCTGTCGTTCGACCTCAGTTGGCTGGTGCCGGCGCTGATCCTCATCGGCGGCGCCATGTTCCTGAAGTTCGAGGCGCGCGGGATCAAACAGGGCGGGCGCATCCTGATGGGTATAGCGTTCGTGTTGTTGTCGCTGCACATGATCGGCGAGGCCACGGCGCCGATGCGGCAGAGCATATTGCTGCCGTTGGTGATTTCCTACCTCCGTGCGGATTACTTCACGGCCTTTGCGGTCGCCGCCCTGTTCACCTGGCTGATCCACTCCAGCGTGGCGGCGATCCTGCTGTTCGTCACGCTTGCCGCACAGGGCGTCTTGCCCGTCGAGGTCGGTCTGTTCTTCCTTCTTGGCGCCAATTGCGGCGGCGCGCTGATCGCGGTGTGGCTAACCCGCGGTGAGCCTGTCGAAGCACGCCGTGTTCCGCTCGGCAATTTGATCTTTCGTGGCACGGCGGCACTTGCTGCCTTGTTCGCGCTTCAGGCCGTGGCGTTTCCAACGTATGTGTTCGGCGCAACCGAAGGCCGGCAACTGGTCAACCTGCACCTCGCCTTCAATATGGCGCTGGTCGTCTGCTGCCTGCCCCTCACGGGCATGATGGAAAAGCTGGTCACCTTGCTCATCGCCGACAGGCCGGCGGCAAAGCCGGCCGAGAGCTCGGACCTGATGTCGCGCCGCGCCAGCGCCCTCGACCGCACTGTCATGCGCACACCCGGTCTTGCGCTGGCCAGCGCCACCCGCGAGCTGTTGCGCATGGGCGAAGTTGTCGAAATCATGCTGCGTCCGGTGATGGATTTCTTCGACGCTGGCACCATCGAGCAGATCCACCAGGCGCAAAAGCTTGATGAAGAGGTCAACCGCGCCCACACCGAGATCAAGCTCTACATTGCCGAAGTCAATCGCGGCAGCATGACCGCTGCCGAGGCCCAGCGCGGCATCGAACTCACCGATTTCGCCATCAATCTCGAGCGCGCCGGCGACATCGTCGCCAAGAACCTGCTCGTGCTCACACGGGAATTGCGCGACAAGGACCTGCGCTTTTCACGAGACGGCTGGAGCGAATTGTCGGGGCTTCACAACCGTGTCATGGCCAACATGCAGCTTGCGCTCAACGTGCTGGTATCGAGCGATCTCGATTCGGCGCGCCAACTCGTCGTCGAGAAGGAGCGGATGCGCAAGCTGGAACGCATGAGCCATGACCGTCACCTCAAGCGCCTGCAATCAGGAATGGCGCAGAGCATCGACACCAGCGACATCCATCTGGAAGCGGTGCGGGCGCTGAAGGAAATCAACTCGCTGATGGCCTCGGTCGCCTATCCGCTGCTGACGCAAAGCGGCGATCTGCTTGAGAGCCGGCTGGCGAGGGGCGTGGATGCGATGGCCGCGACACCGGCCTGACAAGCGAGTTGTGATTTCTATCATCGTTTAAATCGATACTTCGATACAAAATAACGATTTTACAAATATGTCATTCGGGCCAAGAATAAGGCCACACCGAAAAAGCAGAGACCTGTCGGAGGACACCATGCTCGCCGAGACGAAATTTGCCGCAGCAAAGCCGCTGGACAAGCCGGCGCTGGGCGAGCCCTATCTGCTGACCCCGGGGCCGCTTACCACGGCCTATTCCGTCAAGCAGGCGATGCTGCGCGACTGGGGGTCCTGGGATGGTGACTTCCGCGCCATGACCGCCGACATGCGCCGCCGCCTGCTGGCGCTGACCGGTGACGCGAATGGCGAGTTCGACTGCGTGCCGATGCAAGGCAGCGGTTCCTTCTGCGTCGAGGCGATGCTGGGCTCGTTCGTGCCGAAGGACGGCAAGGTTCTGGTCCTGGCCAATGGCGCCTATGGCCTGCGCGCCGCCCAGACCATGCAGTATCTCGGTCGCGCCTATACGCTGATCGACAAGGGCGATTACCTGCCCCCGCGCGGCGACGAGGTGGCGGCGGCGCTCGAGGCCGACCATGCCATCACGCATGTGATCGCCATCCATTGCGAGACCAGTTCCGGCATCCTCAACCCGGTCGCCGAGATCGCCGAGGCCGTCCACGCCAAGGGCCGCAAGCTGCTGGTCGATTCCATGAGCGCCTTCGGCGCCGTCGCGCTCGACGTCAACGAGATCCGCTACGAGGCGATGGTCTCGTCCGCCAACAAATGCATCGAGGGCGTGCCGGGCTTCGGCTTCATCATCGCCCGCAAGAGCGAGCTGGAGGCCGCCAAGGGCCGCAGCCACTCGCTCTCGCTCGACGTCCATGCGCAGTGGGCGCACATGAACAAGACCGGCCAGTGGCGCTACACGCCGCCGACGCATGTGGTGGCGGCCTTCCTCGAAGCGCTGCGCCAGCATGAGGCCGAAGGTGGTGTTGCCGGCCGTGGCGCCCGCTACACCCGCAATCGCGACGTCATGGTTGCGGGCATGCGCGAGCTCGGCTTCGAGACATTGCTCAAGGATCGCTGGCTGTCGCCGATCATCGTCACCTTCTTCAACCCGGCCCATGCCAGTTTCGCCTTCGACCGCTTCTATGAGCTGATGAAGGACAAGGGTTTCATCATCTATCCTGGCAAGCTGACCGTCGTGGACTCCTTCCGCGTCGGCTGCATCGGCCAGATGGACGAACATGTCATGCGTCGCGTCGTCGAGGCGGCGGCGCAATCACTGAAGGAAATGGGCGTCGACACCGCCGCTCCACCCGCCGCGGCAATCGCCGAGCGCGCCAAACTTGCCGCCTGAACGGCCAATTTCGAGGATTTCGATGAACCAGATGTCTCCCATCAATGTCGCCGTCAACGGCCGCACCTATGCCTGGCCACGCGTGCCGGCCATCGCCATCTGCCTTGACGGCTGCGAGCCGGCCTATCTCGATGAAGCGATCAAGGCCGGGCTCATGCCGGCCCTGGTCAGGATCAAGCAGAAGGGCACGGTGCGCTTCGCGCACTCGGTCATCCCGAGCTTCACGAACCCCAACAATCTGTCGATCGCCACCGGCCGGCCGCCATCAGTGCATGGCATCTGCGGCAACTATCTCTATGAGCGCGAGACCGGCAAGGAAGTGATGATGAACGACCCGCGCTTCCTGCGCGCGCCGACCATTTTTCAGGCCTTCTACGACGCCGGCGCCAAGGTCGCGATTGTTACCGCCAAGGACAAGCTGCGCGCGCTGCTCGGCAAGGGCCTTGCCTTCGACGAAGGCCGCGCGCTGTGCTTCTCGGCCGAAAAGTCGGACACCACGACCAAGGCCGAGCACGGCATCGACAACGCCTCGAAGCATTTCGGGCTGCCGGTGCCGGAGGTCTATTCGGCCGAACTGTCGGAATTCGTATTCGCCGCCGGCGTCCAGCTGCTGAAGGAATTCCGGCCGGACATCATGTACCTGACGACCACCGACTATGTGCAGCACAAATACGCACCTGGCGTGCCCCAGGCCAACGCCTTCTATGAGATGTTCGACAAATACCTGACCGAGCTCGATGCGCTGGGCGCGGCGATCGTCGTCACCGCCGACCATGGCATGAAACCCAAGCACAAGGCGGACGGTTCGCCTGCCGTGGTCTACGTTCAGGACCTTCTGGACGAATGGCTGGGCAAGGACGCCGCCCGCGTCATCCTGCCGATCACCGACCCCTATGTCGTGCACCACGGCGCGCTCGGCTCCTTCGCCACCGCCTATCTGCCTGATGGCGCCGATCAGGCCGACATCATGGCGCGGCTGGCCAAGGTCAACGGCATCATGCTGGTCGTCGACAGCCCGACGGCATGCGAGCGCTTCGAACTGCCTGCCGACCGCATCGGCGACATCGTGCTGATCTCGACCGAGAACATGACGATCGGCACCAGCGAACACCGCCACGATCTGGCGGCACTCAACGAGCCGCTGCGTTCGCATGGCGGGCTGACCGAGCAGGAGGTGCCGTTCATCGTCAATCGCGTTCTGCCCGACCTGCCGAACGAACCGACCCTGCGCAACTTCGACGCCTTCTATTACGCCACCATGGCGGCGGCGCTGGCGGGCTGAGTGAATGGGGTCGCTATTAGATGCGTGCCCGCCCAAGATAGCGTTGGTCGACCCCCACTCCGGCCCTTTGGGCCACCTCTCCCCCGATCGACGGGGGAGAGGAAAGGCGCCAAGCCGATTCTGTCGCGCTTTGGCTTGGAAACAACGGGGCGCTGACCTTGCCGAATTTACTCTCCCCCGTCGATCGGGGGAGAGGTGGCCCGAAGGGCCGGAGTGGGGGGCGATCCCCTGCCGAGGCGCACCCAAGAATCTGCTGGAGCAGAGCCCATGACCCAACTCGATCCCTCCATCAAAGTTCGCCACGAGCCGATGCGCATTGCCGGCAAGAAGGTCGATGCCGACGGCGTCGTCGAGGTGCGCTACCCCTGGAACGACACCGTCATCGGCACCGTGCCGGCCGGCCGCGCCGAGCATGCCCGTCAGGCCTTCGAGATCGCCGCCGGCTATAGGTCGAAACTGACCCGCTACGAGCGCCAGCAGATCCTGTTCCGCACCGCTGAAGCGCTGGCGTCGCGCCGGGAAGAAATATCCGATCTCATCACGCTCGAACTGGGCATCTCCAAGACGGATTCGCTCTATGAGGTCGGCCGCGCCTATGACGTGTTCACGTTGTCGGCGCAGATGTGCATCCAGGACGACGGCCAGATATTCTCCTGCGATCTGACCCCGCACGGCAAGGCGCGCAAGATATTCACCACCCGCGAGCCGCTCAAGGCGATCTCGGCGATCACGCCCTTCAATCACCCGCTCAACATGGTCTCGCACAAGGTGGCGCCGGCCATCGCCACCAACAATTGCGTTGTGGTGAAGCCGACCGAACTAACGCCGATGACGGCGCTGTTGCTGGCCGACATTCTCTACGAAGCTGGCCTGCCGCCTGAAATGCTCTCGGTGGTTACGGGATGGCCGGCCGACATCGGCAACGAGATGATCACCAACGAAAACATCGACCTGATCACCTTTACCGGCGGCGTACCCGTCGGCAAGATGATCGCCCGCACAGCCGGCTACAAGCGCCAGGTGCTGGAGCTCGGCGGCAACGATCCGCTGATCATCCTCAACGATCTCTCAGACGAAGACCTTGCCAAGGCAGCCGATCTCGCCGTTGCCGGCGCGACGAAGAATTCCGGCCAGCGCTGCACGGCGGTCAAGCGCATCCTCGTCCAGGAAAGCGTCGCCGATCGCTTCGTCCCGATGGTGCTGGAGCGGGCCAGGAAGATCCGCTTCGGCGACCCGATGGACCGCTCGACCGACCTTGGCACCGTCGTGCACGAAAAGGCCGCCGCGCTGTTCGAGGCCCGTGTCCATATGGCCGCCGAGCAAGGCGCCGAGGTCCTTTACAATCCCGGTCGGCAGGGCGCGCTGCTGCCGCCGATCGTCGTCGATCGCGTGCCGCACACGTCCGAACTGGTGATGGAGGAGACGTTCGGCCCGATCATCCCGATCGTGCGCGCCCCGGACGACGATGACGCGCTGATCGCATTGTCCAACTCGACCGCCTTCGGCCTGTCTTCTGGCGTCTGCACAAATGATTTCCGGCGCATGCAGAAATACATTGCCGGCCTTCAGGTCGGCACGGTCAACATCTGGGAAGTGCCGGGCTACCGCATCGAGATGTCGCCCTTCGGCGGCATCAAGGACTCGGGCAATGGCTACAAGGAAGGCGTCATCGAGGCGATGAAGAGCTATACTAATGTGAAGACGTTTTCACTGCCCTGGTCCTGAACGGATCGTACCAAATTGGCAGACCAACCGAGGGGGCGTTCCACGCTCCCTCATTCGCGTTTCGGAGACCATGATGGCCGCGATATCTGAGCTTGTGCATACCGAAGGCGATTCCAACACCACGCCGGCGCGCAGGCGCTGGGATGCCGGACAGGACGATCCCCGGATCCGCGGCCTGCTCGATCGCGACGCGGCCGCGTTCATGCACCAGAGCCTGTCCAGCCCCTGTCTTTCGACGATCGCCAAGGCTGAAGGCATCTGGATCGAGGACACCGCCGGCCGCCGCTTCATGGATTTCCACGGCAACAGCGTGCACCACCTCGGCTATGGACATCCAACGCTGGTAGCCGCTATCAAGAAACAACTCGACGACCTGTGTTTTGCGCCGCGCCGTTTCACCTGCGAGCCGGCCGTCGAACTGGCCGAAAGGCTGGCCGCTCTGGCGCCCGGCGATCTCGGCAAGGTGTTGTTCACCACCGGTGGTTCGGACGCCATCGAGGTCGCGCTCAAGATCGCACGCGCCGCGACGGGTCGCTACAAGACGGTGTCGTTCTGGGATGCCTTTCATGGCGCGGGTTTCGGTGCGGCCAGCGTCGGCGGTGAGGCGACCTTCCGCTCCCACATCGCAGGCCCGATGATGACCGGCACCGAGCATGTCGCGCCCTGGGACGGCTATCGCTGCCCCTATGGCCACGATAGCCTCGAGACGTCGGGCATCGCTTGCGCCAACATGATCGCCTATGTGCTTGGCCGCGAGCAGGATGTGGCGGCGGTCGTCGCCGAACCGATGCGCGCGACGCCCAACCCGCCGCCGCCCGGATTCTGGAAGCGGGTGCGCGAAGCTTGCGACCGGCACGGCACGTTGTTGATCTTCGACGAAATTCCAACCGGCCTCGGCAAGACCGGCAAGTTCTTCGCGCATGAGCATGACGGCGTGACGCCCGACATCGTCGTTCTTGGCAAGTCGCTGGGCGGCGGCATATTGCCGATCGCCGCAGTCATTGCGCGCCGCGATCTCGACGTCACCGGCGGCTTCGCCATTGGTCACTACACGCACGAAAAGAACCCGGTGACGACGCGCGCGGCACTGACGACGATCGACATCATCCAGGAGGAAGGACTGGTCGAGCACGCCGCCGAACTCGGTCGGCATATGCTCGGACGTATGCACGATCTGATGGCGCGTTCGCCCCATGTCGGCGACGTCAGGGGCAGGGGGCTGATGGTCGGCGTCGAACTGGTCGAGGACCGCGACTCGCGCCAACTGGCACGCGACCTCGCCGAACGTGTCTTCTACGCCTGCCTGGAGCAGGGGCTGAGCTTCAAGATCAGCCAGGGCAACGTGCTGACGCTGTCGCCGCCGCTGGTCATTTCACGTGGTGATCTCGACCGTGCGCTCGACATTGTCGAGGCCGCCGTGCTGGCGGCCTGACCATGAAGGCCGTGCGCACGGACCAGGAGCTCGAATGCCCGGGCATCGACGCCGGGCTGCGCGCACGCGGCGTCGAACTGGTGACGTTGCCGGACGGCATTCCAGAGGCGGATCTCATCAGCGCGGTCTTCGACGCTGATGTCCTGCTGATGTGCTACACACCGGTCACCGCAAGAGTGATCGAAGCAGCGCCCAAATTGAAGGGCATCGTCAAATACGGCGTTGGCATCGACGCCATCGACATTCCCGCCGCGATCCGCCACGGCATTCCCGTCGTCAACGTGCCCGAATATGCGGAGGAAACTGTTGCCGAGGGCGCTTTCACACTGATGATCGCGCTCGCCAAGCGGCTGCCGGCGATCACGGCGGCGGTGTCGCGCGATGGCTGGGTCTGGCCTGAGCAGAGCTGGCTGGGACGCGATATTTCCGGCGCCACGCTGGGGCTCGTCGGTTGTGGCAAGATCGGCCGCAGCATGGCGCGCATGGCAGGCCAAGGGTTTCGCGCGCGGGTTCTCGGCTTTGATCCCGGCCTCGATGCCGCAACCATGCAGGCGGCCGGTATCGAGAAGGTCGATGACCTCCACGCCATGCTGCGTGCCTGCGATTTCGTGTCCCTCCATTGCGTGCTCAACGACAGGACGCGCGGTCTGATCGGCAAGGCCGAACTTGCTTGTCTGAAACCATCGGCCATCATCGTCAATGTCTCGCGCGGCGCGTTGATCGACGAGGCCGCCCTTGTCGAGGCGATCGTTACCGGGCGCGTCGGGGGCGCCGGCCTCGATGTCTATTCGGTCGAGCCGCTGATGAAGTCGGGCCACCCGATGAGCGCGCTTTTCGGTCGCGACAATGTGATCCTTTTTCCGCATCTCACCTTCTTCACGCAGGAGGCGATGCGCCGATTGGAAGAGGACACGCTCGCGCGCTGCTTCGAGGTCCTGGAAGGGCGTCCGGTGACTGTCCGCTCGTTGGATTCACGTCTGCGCGCGCAGACGACGGGCGTGTCTTTCCGCTGAGCGCGGCCGTTTTTCTGCGTCGCTTCAAGGGCTTCGGCAGCCTTTCGCTGTCCTCGCGACGCGGATGCGACAGTTCCGTGACAAATATCAGAAGAACTTTGTCTGTCATAAAATAAATAGATTTTACTTATCGATCCCCAGTCATCAGAGTTGTCACAACGACGACATCCAACCGGCGCAACGTGGGCAAGCAGATCCACCGCCGATCGTCCTAGTGCATCGAAGAATGTGCCTTCAATCAAAGGGGAACTGAACCATGAAATCACGAAATCCAGCCATACTGGTGGCCTTCGCCGCCGCTCTCTCCGCCTCGGCGGCTCTTGTCGGACCGGCGCTCGCCGACGGCGTCGTCACCATCTATTCGGCCGACGGCCTGCATGACGGCAATGGCAGCTGGTACGAGACCGAATTCGCCGCCTTCACCAAAGCCACCGGCATCAAGGTTCAGTACATCGAGGCAGGCTCGGGCGGTGTCGTCGAGCGTGTCGCCAAGGAGAAGTCGAACCCACAGGCCGACGTGCTGGTGACCTTGCCCCCCTTCGTCCAGCGCGCCGCCGCCGACGGCTTGCTGCAGGACTACAAACCAGCGGGGTCGGACCAGATCGATGGTGGCGCCGACAAGTACCGGCCGCTCGTCAACAACTACATGAACTTCATCTACAACAGCGCCGTGCTTTCCGAAGCGCCGAAGACCTACAACGACCTGCTCGATCCGAAGTTCAAACACAAGATTCAGTACTCGACCCCAGGTCAGGCCGGCGACGGCACGGCCGTCATGCTCCAGGTCATCCACGCTTTCGGTGGCGAGGATGCCGGCTTCGAATTCATGAAGAAGCTGCAGGACAACAATGTCGGCCCCTCCGCTTCCACCGGCAAGCTGACTGCGCTGGTCAACAAGGGCGAACTTCATGTCGCCAACGGTGACCTGCAGATGAACATGTCGCAGATGGCCGACAATCCCAACATCAAGGTGTTCTGGCCCGTGGGACCGGACGGCGTGCGCTCCACCTTCGCTCTGCCCTATGAAATCGGCCTGGTGACCGGCGCCCCCAATGGCGACAACGGCAAGAAGCTGATCGACTTCCTGCTTTCCAAGGAAGCGCAGTCGACTGTAAGCTCGGTGGCGCTCGGCATGCCTGCCCGCAAGGACGTGACGCCGACCGACGCGAACTTCGCCAAGCTGCAGGAGGCGATGAAGGGCGTGACGATATGGTCTCCGAACTGGGACGACGCGCTGAGCAAGCTTCCCGACTATGTCAAGAAGTGGAACGAAGCGACCGGCAGTTGACCTCGAAAGGAAACAACACCGGGAGTTCCGCCATGTCAGCTGTCGCCTTCACAGGTACCAGTGTCATGGACATCGACGCCGCGAAGGTTCGCGGCGCCGGTTCCAATGTTCACTTCGACAAGGTCAGCGTCGCCTATGGCGCGCATGTCGTCCTTCACCCGCTGACCCTGGACATCGCACCAGGTGAAATCCTGGCGATGATCGGCCCGTCCGGTTCCGGCAAGACGACCGCACTGCGGGCAGTGGCCGGTTTCGTGCGGCCCGCCAGCGGGCGGATTCGCATCGGCACGACCGATGTGACCGATCTGCCGCCATACGAACGCGGGCTCGGCATGGTGGTCCAGAACTACGCGTTGTTTCCGCATATGCGGGTCGAGGACAATGTCGCCTTTGGCCTCAGGGCCCAAGGCGCCGACAAGGCGCTCATCGCCGAGCGCGTCAAGGACGCGCTCGGCACTGTCGGAATGTCTGCTTATGCCAGGCGCTATCCGCGCGAGCTTTCGGGCGGCCAGCAGCAACGTGTCGCCATTGCAAGGGCTCTCGCGGTGCGGCCGCGCGTGCTCCTGCTCGACGAGCCGCTTTCGGCGCTCGACGCGCAGATCCGCCGCAACATGGTCGAGGAGATCGCCCGCCTGCACCGCAACCTGCCGGGCCTGACCATCCTCTATGTCACCCACGACCAGACCGAGGCGCTCACGCTTGCCGACAAGATCGCCATCATGCGGGACGGCAGGGTCTGTTCACACGGGCCGACGGCTGAACTCTACCAGCGCCCGCCCAACCGTTTCACCGCCGAATTCCTCGGCCGGGCCAATCTTTTGCCGGTGACCGTTTCCGAAGCTGCTGGGTCGAAGGGGTTTGCCACGGCCAGGCATGGTGATGCCGTACTGACGGGTGCCGGCCGTGACGAGAAGGCCGGAGACAAGACACTTCTGTGTATTCGTCCCCAGCACCTCAGCCTGACGCCCGACAGCGAGCATACCAACCGGATCGTCGGCACGCTGAAGGAAGTGCACTGGCAGGGCGAACTCACGCATCTCGTGCTCGATGTCGACGGCACGCCCGTGCGTGCGTCCGCGACAAGGCTGCCGATCGCCTTGCCCGAAGCCGGCGCCAGGGTCCCGCTCTTCTTTGCGCCCGCCGACACATCGCTTGTTCCGGAAGACGCCGGTGTCTGAGGCCGTTGCCATTGCCGCGCCGGGCGTCAGGAGAGAACCCGGCAAATTCTGGATCGTGCCGCCCGCGGCCCTGCTGGCGCTGCTGTTCTTCTACCCGCTGGCGCTTATCGCCCGGCAGGCCTTCCTCGACGACAGCGGCGTTGCCAATGTCGCCGAAGTCTTCAGCGTCCTGCATTCGCGCTTCTTCCTCAATGCGCTGATCAACACAGTGACGATATCGGTTACCGCAACGGCAGGCTGCCTGATCGTCGGTCTCGTGCTCGCGCTTATCCTGGCCTTCGTGCCATTCCCGGGCAGTGGCTTCATCGCCCGGCTGATCGACACGTTCATCGCGCTGCCGACCTTCCTGGTCACGCTTGCCTTCACCTTCCTCTACGGCTCCGCCGGCATGCTCAATGCCGGGCTGATGGAAGCCTTCTCCTTGCCGCTGCCACCTGTCGATTTCCTCTATTCGACCTGGGGCGTGGTGCTGGCCGAAGTCACGGTCTACACCCCCTTCATCCTGCGGCCGCTGCTCGCCGCGTTTTCGCTGGTCGATCGCGGCCAGATCGAGGCGGCAAGCGTGCTTGGCGCCCGGCCGTTCCGCATCGTCCGGCAGGTCATCATGCCGGCGGCGATCCCCGCGCTCATTGCCGGCGGCAGCCTCTGCCTGCTTTTGACCGTCAACGAATTCGGCATCGTGCTGTTCATCGGCGCCAAGGGCGTCATCACGCTGCCGCTGCTGATCTACAGCAAGGCGATCCAGGAATCGGCTTATCAGGTCGCCTGCATCATCGCCGTGATCAACGTCGCGCTGTCGCTGGGCCTGTTCGGGCTCTATCGCTTCGCCGCCGGACGGTTGGGAGCCTAGCCATGCTGGTGTGGTCGCGGCCAGGTCGCATTGTCCTGTGGGTGCTCTTCGCGCTGCTGTTCGGCGTGCTGTTCCTGGCGCCGCTCGCCGTCATCCTGCTGTCCAGTCTTGCCGACCAATGGAATGGCGTTCTGCCGAGCGGCCTGACGACCGAGCACTATAGCGATGTCATCGGCGGCGCCGCCGGGGACTCGGTGAAGGCCAGCCTCGTCACCGGTTTCCTGGCCAGCGCGCTGGCGCTGGTCAGCGGCACCTGGGCTGCGCTTTCGCTTCGTCTTCAGGGTCCGTCCTTGAAGCGGCTGCTTGGCCTGCTGTTCTTCATTCCCAGTGCCGTGCCTTCGGTGTCCGTCGGCCTTGGCCTGCTGGTTGCCTTCAGCCATCCGCCGCTGCTGCTCAACGGCACCGTGGCGATCGTGCTGATCGCGCATTTCGTGCTGATCTCGGCCTTCACCTTCGGCAATGTATCGGCGGGGCTGGCACGGCTTTCGCCTGATTTTGAACAGGTTGCATCCAGCCTCGGCGCGAAGCCGGCTTACCGGCTCTGGCATGTCACGCTGCCGCTGCTCGCGCCCTATCTGGTCGCCGCCTTCGGCCTGAGCTTCGCGCTCTCCATGGGGGAACTGGGCGCGACCGTGATGGTCTATCCGCCGGGTTGGGTGACGCTGCCGGTATCGATTTTCAGCCTCACCGATCGTGGCGACATTTTTGCCGGTGCGGCGTTGACCATGATCCTTGTGGTGGCAACCCTGGTCCTGTTGCTCGGGCTCGAACGCATCACCGCGCGCGCGACCGGCACGTAAGCTCGAGCCATCGCCAGGCCAGACCCGCAGCCGCCGGCTAACGGGGCTGGCGCTGCGCGGGATCGTAGAAGAACGTCTCTTCCGCGACGAATTCTCCTTCCCAGCGCTGGTAGGCCAGTTCCTCCATATGCGTGGCGGTCCCGTCCTTCCATTCGAAATGGAACACCCAGCGGATCACCACGTGGTCGCCATTGATGAACACTGGCCGCACGCATCGCGATTCCATCGTCTTCACCCTGGCCATGACGTTGCGTTCGTTCGCGACATGCGCATCGCGGCCGACGCGAGGCGGCGCCTGGTTTTCCTGCATTGTCGAGTCCGCCGTGTAGAACTGTTCCACGGCTTCGATGTGGTCGTTGCGTTCGACGCAGGCGATGAATCTTTCGAGGGTTTCGGCGCTGGGCATGTCTGACCTCTGGGGGCTGGATCGACCGAGGCCGCGCGCCTCTTGCTGCCGGTCCGGCACGCGGTCTGCTTCACGCATATAGGACTGCCCAACAGCCGAAGAAGACATCCAGGGAAAGCAGATTTTGGTCCAGCGGTGATCCGCCTGGCCGCCACTGTGCAAAATCATTTGTCGGCAATGCTCTCCCTCTTGACTCTCGCCGTCGCGACTATAAGACATATCATATGAATAGTATGAAGAATAAGAAATCCTTCAGCACGGCGCGAACGTCGCGGATCGCCGTCGCCGTCTCCAGCGGCTCGACGGCACTGCATGCGACGGTTGTCGAGCAGATCGGACTGCGCATTGTGCAGGGCGATTTCCTGCCCGGCGAAGCGCTTCCCAGTGCCGATGATTCCAGTGAAATGCTGGGGGTCAGCCGCACCGTGCTGCGCGAGGCGATCAAGGTTCTGGCAGGCAAGGGGCTCGTCGAGTCGCGTCCGAAGACCGGCACTCGGGTGCGTCCTCGCTCCGATTGGAATTTCCTCGACCCCGACGTGCTGTCGTGGCGCTACGCGGCGGGCGTCAGCGATGAAGATGTCAGGGCGCTGTTCGAGCTGCGCCGGGCCATCGAGCCCATGTCGGCGGCGCTTGCCGCCCAGCGCGCCACACCCGTGCAGATTGCCGAGATCCATGCCGCGCTGGCTGAAATGGAAGCCTTCAGCGACGACGGCGACCGCTTCGCCAAGCCCGACCTGGTGTTCCACCAGACCATTCTGCGCATGACCGGCAACGAGCTGATCGGCTCGCTGGCGGCACTCGTCGAAACCGCCCTGGTGATGAGCTTTCGCCTCTCGAACGACAATCCCGAGGGACAGCGCCATTCTTTGCCGCTGCATCGGGAAGTGGCCGAAAAGATCGCCGCTGGTGACGGTCCGGGCGCGCAGAAGGCGCTGCTCGTGCTCATCGACAATGCCGAGGAAGACGTGCGCCGCAGCGTCGAGAACCGCAACAAGCGCCGCAAGGATCGGGAACAGCAGTCGTGACGGAAGAAAAGCGCAAGCTGCGTTCAGCGGCATGGTTTGGCGGCGAGGGCAAGAATGCCTTCATGCACCGCAGCTGGATGAAGAACCAGGGCATTCCCGGCGACGAGTTCGACGGCCGTCCGGTGATCGGCATCTGCAACACCTGGTCGGAGCTGACCCCCTGCAATGCGCATCTGCGGGGGCTGGCCGAACACGTCAAGCGCGGCGTCTATGAGGCTGGCGGCCTGCCGCTCGAATTCCCGGTGATGTCGCTGGGTGAAAGCAACATGCGCCCGACCGCCATGCTGTTTCGCAACCTCGCCAGCATGGACGTGGAGGAATCGATCCGCGCCAATCCGATCGACGGCGTCATTCTGCTGGCAGGGTGTGACAAGACCACGCCCGCACTGCTGATGGGGGCTGCGTCCTGCAACCTGCCGACCATCACCGTCTCGGGTGGCCCGATGCTCAACGGCAAGTTCCGCGGCCAGGATATCGGCTCGGGCACCCATGTCTGGAAATTCGCCGAAGAGGTGAAGGCGGGCCGCATGCCTGTGGCGGACTTCCTCGCTGCCGAGCAGGGCCAGAGCCGGTCGGCGGGCAGCTGCATGACCATGGGTACGGCTTCCACGATGGCCAGCATGGTCGAAGCGCTCGGCATCGGCATGCCCGACAACGCGGCGATACCGGCGGTGGATTCCCGGCGGGGCGTGCTGGCCCATTTGGCCGGTCGCCGCATCGTCGATCTCGTCCACAAGGATGTGACCATTTCGCGGATCCTTACCAGGGCGGCCTTCGAGAATGCCATTCGCGTCAACGGCGCGATCGGCGGCTCGACCAATGCGGTGCTGCACCTGATCGCCATCGCGCGCCGGGTCGGCGTGGATCTGAGCCTCGATGACTGGGATCGGCTGGGACGTGGCGTGCCGACAATCGTCGACCTGATGCCGTCGGGCCGGTTCCTGATGGAGGATTTCTACTACGCCGGGGGGCTGGCCGCGGTCATGGCGTCGCTTGATGGGGCGGGGTTGCTTCAACGCGACGTCATGACCGTGAGCGGGAAAACCATCGGCGAACTGGTCGATGGCGCTCCCAACTACAATCATGAGGTGATCCGGCCACTGGAAAACCCGCTGACCGAGGAGGGCGGCATATCGATCCTGCGCGGCAATCTCGCGCCCAATGGCGCGGTCATCAAGCCGTCCGCCGCGACCGCCGAGTTGATGCAGCATCGCGGCAAGGCCGTCGTCTTCGAGAACATCGAGCACTACTACGCCCGCATCGACGATCCCGACCTGGACATCGACGCGTCCTCGGTGATGGTGCTGAAGAATTGCGGCCCGCGCGGTTATCCCGGCATGGCCGAGGTCGGCAATATGCCGCTGCCGGCCAAGCTGCTCAAGCAGGGTGTCTCCGACATGGTGCGCATCTCCGATGCGCGCATGAGCGGCACCGCCTATGGCACCGTGGTTCTGCACGTCGCTCCCGAAGCGGCGGCAGGCGGTGTGCTGGCGCTGGTGCGCGATGGCGATCTCATCGAATTGGATGTCGCCGGCCGTCGGCTGGAGCTTCTGGTTCCGGACGAGGAACTCGCCATCCGACGCCGCGACTGGGCGCCGCCGACGCCACCTGTGGGCGGCTACCAGAGCCTCTATGTCGAGCGCGTCCTGCAGGCCGATGCAGGCTGTGATTTCGACTTCCTCGTGGGACGCCGCGATGCCGGCATCCCCAGGCATTCCCACTGAACGGACGCAAGCCATGACTGACGAAGCCGACAGCTACGCAATCTACCCCAGTCTCAAGGGCTGCAGCGTCTTCATAACCGGCGGCGGCAGCGGCATCGGCGAGAGCCTGGTGCGCCACTTCTGCGCCCAGGGCAGCTGCGTTGCCTTTGTCGATCTGGCCGAAGAGCCTTCAAGGCGCCTCGTCGATGCGATCGTGGCGGAAGGTCACGCCGCGCCGCTGTTCATCCCATGCGACCTCCGAGACATTGAAGTTCTGCAGGCAGCCGTCGCGCGGGCGAAGGAGCATAACGGCCCCATCCAGGTCCTGTGCAACAACGCCGGCAGCGATGACCGCCATCAGACCAAGGATGTGACCGTCGCCTATTGGGACGATCGCATGGCGGTCAACCTTCGCCACCAGTTCTTTGCAGCCCAAGCCGTGCGCCCGCAGATGAGCGCGCTGGGCGGCGGCTCGATCATCAATTTCGGCTCCATCACCTGGATTGTCGGCGATCCGGATTGCCCGGCCTATGTCACCGCCAAGGCCGCTGTCTACGGAATGACGCGCGCGCTTGCCCGCGAGCTTGGGCCCGAGCGTATCCGCGTCAACTGCATGGTGCCGGGCTGGGTCATGACGGAGCGCCAGATGCGGCTGTGGCTGACGCCGGCCGGGGAGCGTCAGATCGAGGAGAGGCAATGCCTGCCTGACCGGCTGCAGCCGTCCGATATCGCGCGCATGGCGCTGTTCCTCGCCGCCGACGACAGCCGCATGTGCACCAGCCAGCAGTTCATCGTCGATGGGGGCTGGGTGTGACCCGGGCAGCCTTGAAGAAGGAAGGGAATTTCATGCGTCTTGTTCAATTCAAAATGCCCGATGGCGGCAGGCGGGTCGGCCGTGTTTCCGAAGACGGCGACCACCTGCATCCGCTCAAGGCAACGAGCACCGTCCTGGAACTGGCGGAAGCGGCGATCGCGCGTGGCGTGTCCATCGCGACGCTTGTCGAAGAGCGCACGACCACCGAACAGATCGACTATGACCAGCTGTTGCGCGAAAGCCGTGTGCTGGCCCCCGTCGATCATGCGGAGCCTGCGCGGTTCCTTGTCACTGGCACCGGTCTGACCCACACGGGAAGTGCGGCCGCGCGCAATCAGATGCATGTGCTGACCCATGGCGAGGGTGCGGCGGAATCCGACTCCCTCAAGATTTTCCGCATGGGTCTGGAGGGCGGCAAGCCGGGCGCTGGCAAGATCGGCATCCAGCCCGAATGGTTCTTCAAGGGTGTCGGCACCTGCGTCGTCCCACCCGGCGCGCCGCTGCCGATGCCGGCCTTCGCCAAGGCCGGCGCCGAGGAAGCCGAGATCGTTGGGCTTTATCTCAACGGGCCGGACGGCCATCCCTATCGCATCGGCTACGCGCTCGGAAACGAATATTCCGACCATGTCACGGAAGGCGAGAACTACCTCTATCTCGCCCATTCCAAGCTGCGCTCATGCTCGATCGGTCCCGAACTGCTGATCGGCGATCTGCCGAACGAAGTGCGCGGCCATTCCCGCATCACGCGCAACGGCGCCGTCATCTGGGAGCAGGAATTCCTGTCTGGCGAGGCGCACATGTCACACTCGATCGCCAATCTCGAACACTACCATTTCCGCTACCCGATGCATCGCCGGCCAGGCGACCTGCACGCCTATTTCTTCGGCGCGGCGGTGATGAGCTACGCCTCCGGTGTCCAGACGGCTCCCGGCGACGAGTATGAAATCCAGGCACCGACATTCGGCAAGCCACTGCGCAACCGGATGGAAAAGGTGTCGGACGAGGGACTGGTCACCGTCACCCAGCTGTGAGGGCAGAGGTCCGAAGACTGCGGTTCACGACAACGATAATGGGAGAATGACAATGGGACTGAAGAGACTGTTTCTCAAAATGGCCACGATCGGCCTCGGCATCGGCCTGATGACCTCGGCGGCACTCGCGGCAAACCTTCGTGTTCTGGCCTGGGATGGCTATGCGGACGCGGACTGGGTCAAGGACTTCACCGCCAAGACCGGCATCGGCGTCGACGTCGTCTTCATCGGCAGCGATGACGAGATCTGGGCCAAGATCAAGGGCAGCGAAGGCCAGGACTTCGACGTGTTCGCCGTCAATACCGCCCAGTTGCAGCGCTACATCAAGGCTGACCTGGTGTCGCCGATCGACGTATCGAAACTCCCCAATCAGAAAGAAGTGCTGCCGCGCTTCCGCGACCTGACCGCGGTCAGCGGCGTCACCAAGGACGGCAAGGTCTACGGCATTCCGTTCTGCTTCGACTCGATCGGCCTGATCTACGATACCGACAAGGTCAAGCCCGCGCCGACCTCGATGTCCGTTCTCTGGGATCCGGCATACAAGGGCAAGGTGCTTGCCTACGACAATGGCGAGCACAATTTCTCCTTCACCGCGCTGACGCTCGGCTACAAGGATCCGTTCAATCTCAATGAAGAGCAGATGGCGGCGGTCAAGGCCAAGCTGGTGGAGCTGAAGCGCAACGTGTTGAGCTTCTACACCACCGCCGACGAAGCCCAGCAGATCTTCCAGAACAACGACGTCGCGCTGATCTGGGCCAATTACGGCCAGCAGCAGGTCAAGGCTCTCCAGAAGGTCGGCGCCCATGTCGCCTACGTCAATCCGAGCGAAGGCGCGCTTGCCTGGCTCGACAATTGGGTCATTTCCAAGGGCGTCCGCGACAACGATGCCGCCGAGAAATGGATCAACTTCATGCTGAGCAAGCAGGTCAGCGGCACGCTGTCCGAGCGCACCGGCTTCGGCAACACCGTGACCGAAACCAGCAGCGCCGGCGGCAACGACAAGCTGGTCTGGCTGAACAATGTCGAGGATCCACTGAAGCGTTCGGACATGTGGAACGAGGTCAAGGCCACGCCCTGATCCCTGGAGCATGATCCCGAAAACTGGAATCCGGTTTTTGGAAAAGATCATGCTCAAACAAACAGATAGAGCCCCATCCCGATTCTATCGGGATGGGGCAGGCTCTGCCATTTGAAGGACCCGGCGGTTCGGGCGTTCCGGACCGCCGAAACGCGCACGTCGAGAGTATCCAATGAACCAGAACACCGACCTGCTCACGCTACGGTCCGTCTCGAAATCCTACGGCACGGTTCCCGTGCTGCATGACATCGACCTTTCGATCAAGGACGGCGAGTTCCTCACCGTCCTTGGACCATCCGGCTCGGGCAAGACCACGGTGCTGCGGCTCATCGGCGGTCTGGAGCCGTTGACAGCAGGCGAGATCCGGCTCGACGGCCAGGACATCAGCCGCATGCCGATCAACCGGCGGCCATTCAACACCGTGTTTCAGGACTACGCGCTGTTCCCGCACCTAACCGTTTCCGGCAATGTCGGCTACGGGCTCTCGGTTCGCCATGTGCCACGCAAGGAGATTGCCAGCCGCGTCACGCAAGCCCTGGAGCTGGTGCAGCTCGGGCTTTTTGCCGATCGCTTTCCGGCGCAGCTTTCCGGCGGCCAGCGCCAGCGCGTCGCCCTGGCGCGCGCCCTGATCTGCCAGCCGCGCCTCATCCTGCTAGACGAACCGCTCGCGGCGCTCGATCTCGAACTGCGCCGGCAGATGCAGGAATTCCTGAAGTCCATCCAGCGCGAGATCAAGACCACCTTCCTGTTCGTCACCCACGACCAGGAAGAGGCCATCGGCATGGCCGATCGCATCTGCGTCATGCAGGCCGGCCATATCCGCCAGCTCGGCACTCCGCACGAGCTCTACTACAAGCCGAACTGCGAGTTCGTGGCGCGCTTCTTCGGCGAGAACAACCTCGTGGCCGGAACGCTTGGACCGGTGCAGGACGAACTGCGCTCCATCGATACAGTGCTCGGACGGCTGGTCTGCTCGATTGCCGGGCAGCCGCATTTGAAGGCCGCGGCGAACGGCGCCAGAGCCTTCGCGGCCTTTCGCCCGGAAGCCTTGCGCCTTGCCGGCCCACATGATGCCGTCAACCTCTTTTCGGGCAAGATAGCTGACCTGGCCTTTGCCGGCTCGTCGACCGTCGCCACGGTCGTCGCGGGAGAGGGGGCAGCCGCGCCACGCCTGCGCCTGCGCTTCCCGAGCCAGGTCGACGGCAGCGCCCTGAGATCCGGCGAGACCGTGGCGCTTTCCTTTGCGCCGCACGAAGGCCATCTGGTGCTGGCATGAGCGGATCAGGCCCGATACAGGCTGCCGAACGGCGATGGTCGCTGCTGGTGACGGTACTGGCTTTTGCCATGCCGGTCGTGTTCGTCCTTGTCCCGCTGGTGATCTTCCTGGATTACAGCTTCTTCAGCGTCGACCAGGGCACGATTGTCCACACGCCGACGCTCGGCAACTATGTCCGCTTCGTCACCGACCCTGTCTTCTTCAAGGTGTTCTGGAACACCATCGTGCTGTGCCTCTCAGTTGCGGCGATCTGCATACTGCTCGCCTATCCCGCCGCCTATTTCCTGACCACGCTCCAGGGGCGCTGGCGCTATGCATTGCTGATGTTGCTGCTGGTGCCGCTGCTGATGAGCTACGTCATCAAGATCTACGCCATCCGCAGCATCCTCGGCCTCAACGGCTTCCTCAACAAGGCGCTGGTAGGGCTCGGCATCCTGGAGCAGCCGTCGACGCTATTCGTCTTCAACATGAACGCCATCCTGCTCACGCTAACGCTGTTGCTGATCCCGTTCGCCATCCTGCCGATCTTTCTCGCGCTCGAACGCATCCCGCAGGTCCTGCTGCGCGCCTCCGACGATCTCGGCGCCACCGGATTGCAAACCTTCCTGCGCATCACTCTGCCCCTCAGCCTGCCCGGGGTGGCGTCGGCGGCGAGCTTCGTCTTCGTGCTGGCGATCGGCGATTTCCTGACACCGCAGATGGTCGGCGGCATCAGCGGCTTCACCTTCGGTCGCATCCTCTACAGCCAGTTCGGCACCGCCTATAACTGGCCATTCGGGGCCGCGCTCTCTGTCGCCTTGGCCGCCGTGGTGATCGCGGCGATCCTTGTCGGCGAGCGTTTCGGGCGCAGCAAGGGGACTTCGGTATGACCGCATTGCCCCGCTTGTCCACGATCTTCCTGGCTGCCATCACCGCTCTGGTCGCTATGCTGCTCTACAGCCCGCTGTTCGTACCCATCGTGTCGTCGTTCTTCACCGTTGCGCATGGCGATGTCGACTGGTCGTCCCCGACCGTTGCGACCTATGTGTCGCTGGCCCAGAACCATGACATCCTCGCCGCCTTGCGCACAACGCTCATCGTCGGCGTCTGCACGGTCATCCTGTCCGTGGTCAGCGGCACGCTGCTGGCGCTCTACTATCACGGCCGCCGCGGCGGACGCTCGGTGCTGCAGTTCATCATTTTCCTCCCGTTCCTGATGCCGCCCATCATCAGCGGCCTGGCGCTCCTGATCTTCTTCCGCGAGATCGGCCTCGAACGCTCACTGCTGACCGTGATCATCGGCCATACGGTGTTCGTGCTGGCGATCGTCTACCGCACGGTGCTGATGCGTCTTCAGTCGATGAGCCGCACGCTGGTCGAGGCGTCCTACGATCTCGGCGCCACGAGCTGGCAGACCTTCTGGCGCATCATCCTGCCGAACCTGTCGAGCGCGATGGTCGGCGGCGCCATCCTGGCCTTTGCCCTGTCCTTTGACGAGACCATGATCACCATCCTGGTCACCGGCACGCAGAGCACATTGCCGGTCAGGCTGTGGGCGATGATGCGGCTCGGCTTCTCGCCGGACATCAATGCGCTGGTGGCGCTAATCCTGATGTTCACCGTTCTGCTATGCGTTCTCGCCGCCCGCTTCCTCATTCCGAGGCAAGTCGCCACGCAACGCAATTGAGGACTCAGCTTGCCCCGGCGAATCCCCGGTTGCGGTCCATCAACTCGCGAACAAAGGCCTGGACGAGGCTGCGTGCCTCGTCCGCCTTGCGGTAGGCCAGCAGATGGCGCGAGGAGAAGGTGTATGATCCCGGCTTGATCGCCCGCAACTCACCGGCCTCGACCCATGACGAGGCGTAGTGGGCCGGCAGGAAACCGATGAAGTTCTGCGACAGGATCAGCATCAGTTGCGCTTCCATGTCGATGACCGCCGCGCTCGCTTTGGGATGACCGACCAGATAAAGATCGTCGAAATAGCGATAACTGCGCACCGAAAACCGCGCGGCATCGACGGCGTTCTGGTCGATCCTTGAATCGGGCATGGCGAACAGCGGATGGTGTCGGCCGCAATAGAGGAAATGCGGCTCGCCGCAATAGTCCCGGTAGACGACGCCCGGCGCCTTCTGCGACAGCGGCCCGATGACGACATCGCGGTCGCCATCGGCAACCTGCTGTTCGAGCTCGGATGGCGTTCCCAGCGAAAGGTCGATGAAAACATCGGAATCCGGTCCCATGAAACGGTTGAGGGCGTGCTGGATGCCCAATTCCCTGCTTGTGAATACCCCATCCGATGTGCCAATGCGCAGCCGGCCGGACAGGCTACCGCTGGCCGCGCTGATGCGATGGCCGAAATCGTCGAGGTCGCGAAACAGTTTCTGCGCGGCTTCGTAGGTCGCCTGGCCGACCTCGGTGAGGCGGAACTGCTTGCGCCCGCGATGGCAGCTGCGCGCCGATGCGTTTCTCCAGTTCCGCCAGATGTGTGCTGAGCGTCGGCTGCGACAGGTTGAGCGTGATCTGCGCGTCGGCGAAGCCGCCTGAATCAGCTAGCGCCACGAAGACGCGCAACAGGCGGATATCGATGTTGTCGAGCCGACGCATGCGCTGTTCCTCGCTTCGCGACACATCGACATTATTCGATGTAAAATTCGAAATAAACTCATTTACATCAATGTTGAAAATCGCGAGCTTGGCGCAACAAAAAGGGGAACAATCATGAAAACAAAACTCGCCACCGTGCTGTCGGCAGCGCTCGTGCTAGCAAGTTCGCAGGTCGCCTTCAGCGCCGACCAGATACGCATCCTTGCCCCGACATGGCTGGGATTTGCGCCTGTCCACATCGCCAGCGATCTCGGCTGCTTCACCGCCAAGGGCCTCGACGTCAGCATCAAGTTCGAGGACGATCTGACAAACGTCATGGCGGCGATGGCGCGCGGCGATGTCGAGATGCAGATGCGCTCCGTCGGCGAATATCAGGGCCGTCCGCGCGATGCCTCGACGCCCGGCATCATCATCGGTACGATCGATGAATCGGTTGGCGGCGATGGCGTCATCACCGACGACAAGATCAAGTCGGTCTCCGATCTCAAGGGCAAGGTCGTCGCCGCCGAGCCCAACATCCCCTCGCGCCTGCTGCTGCAGATGGAACTCAAGCAGGCTGGCCTGTCGCTGAAGGATCTCCAGATCAAGGACATCGCCACGGCCGATACGGGCGCGGTTTTCGTCGACCCGTCGATTGCCGCGATCGCGACCTACGAACCGTTCATGTCGCAGGCGATCAAGGCCTCGACCCGTCCGGGTGCCCGCATGCTGATCTCGTCCAAGGATCATCGTGGCATCATCATCGACGCCATCATCGCCCGTAACGACGACTTCAAGGCGAACCCGGACAAATACGCCAAGTTCCTCGGCTGCATCTATGAAGCCGTCGATTTCATCAAGGCCGAGCCGCAGAAGTTCGCCGACATGGCGTCCAAACATTTCGGCCTGACGCCGGCCGAAGTGACGGATATCGTCAACTCCAGCCTGTCCTACACGACGCTCGCGGAATCGCAGGCCTATATGGGCAAGCCGGGCGAAAAGGGCACGTTGCACGGCATCTTCGATACGGTCATGGAGCTCAACCTGGAGAATGGCGCCGCCGACAACAAGCTGGTGGCGGCTGACCAGATCGACAATTCGGCGATCAACAAAATCCCGGCAAAGTAAAGGACACGCCAATTTGCCGGCAGCCGCTCGATGGCTGCCGGCGCCATGTCATCGCGGATCGCCGTCGGTGACGGCCAGTGTTTCGTCCACCGGGGATAGTCACTTGTTCAGCAGCCTGTTTGTTTTTCGCGGCCGCGCGTCGCCGATGGTGGAGTTCGCCGTCAGTGTCGGGGCCGCCGTGCTTGTCGTTGCGCTCTGGGAACTGGCGGCGCGCGCGGGCATCATCGCGCCGCAGTTCCTGCCGTCGCCGAGCCGCGTCGTCGTCGCTTTGTGGACGATGCTGACCGAGCAGAACCTGCTCTGGCATGTCGGGGTTTCGACCCTCCGCGTCTGGATCGCCTTCCTGCTCGCCGCCATCATGGCCATTCCGATCGGCATCATGATGAGCAGCTACCGGATCGTCGGCGCGGCCCTGGAGCCGATGATCGATTTCATCCGCTACCTGCCGGTGCCGGCGCTGGTGCCGCTGTCCATCATCTGGTTCGGTGTTGGCGAGGAGACCAAGATCTTCCTTCTCTGGCTGGGCACATTCTTCCAGCTCGTGCTGCTCGTGGCCGACGACATGCGGCGTGTGCCGCAGGAGTTCGTCGAGGTCGCCCGCACCGTCGGCGCAAACTCCAGGCAGGTGATGGTTGATGTCGCCTTGCGCTGGATGGGACCAACGCTGCTCGACAATCTTCGGATCACGCTCGGCTGGTGCTGGACTTATCTGATCATCGCCGAGATCGTCGCCGCCGATTCCGGCATCGGCTATGTGATCTGGACGGCGCGCCGCTTCGTCAAGACACCCGAGGTCATGGCCGGCGTCGTCGTCATCGGCCTGATTGGCCTTGTTACCGACCAACTGCTTCGCCTGCTTCACCGCCGGCTGTTCCGGTATCTGTGAGAGGCATGACAATGACCGGATACGTTCAATTCGTTGACACGGCGAAATCCTTCGGCCCCGTCAATGTCGTGCGCAAGACAAGCCTTGGGCTCGACCGCAATTCGCTGGTCGTCTTCCTCGGTCCTTCGGGCTGCGGCAAGACCACATTGATGCGGATGGTCGGCGGCCTTGATGAGCCGAGCTCGGGTTCTATCCTGCTCGGCGGCGAAAAGGTCGTCAGGCCGGACCGCCGGCGCGGCATGGTTTTCCAGTCCTATTCGTCCTTTCCCTGGCTGACGGTGGAAAAGAACATCGCCTTCGGCATGCGCTACAGGAAGGATCTGGACGCGGCGCAAAAAGCCGAGCGCATCGGCCACTATCTCGACCTGTTCGGTCTCGCCGATTTCGCCGGCTCCTATCCGAACCGGATCTCGGGCGGCATGCGCCAGCGCGTGGCCATAGCGCGCACGCTGGCCGCGGGGTCGGATGTGCTGTTGATGGACGAGCCCTTCGGCGCGCTCGACGCGCTGACCCGCGAGCGCCTTCAGGTCGAGCTACGGCAGATCCAGATCCGCGAGGAAAAGACCGTCATCTTCGTCACTCATGATGTCGAGGAAGCGGTGTTCTTGGCCGACCGGATCATCCTGTTCTCGCGCCGGCCGGCTTCGGTGGTCGCCGATATAGACGTGGCCGCCGAGCTTGGCCCGGACCGGCCGCTGGAAATCCGCGAAACCCAAAAATTCTTCGAGCTGCGCAACAGGGTCCTGCACCTCATCCGCAACGAAACCGGAGTGGTCGTATGAGCCTCTCGCTGTCTGGCAAGACAGTCGTGATCACGGGGGCAAGCCGTGGCATTGGGCTCGGCATCGCAGCGGGATTCGCACGGGCTGGCGCCAGCCTGCATCTGATCGCGAACGACAAGTCCGTGCACGAACGCGCACATGAACTGGGCGCCACCAGCGCCGAAGCCGACATCGCCGACCGCGAGGCCGTGGCATCGGCGCTCGGGCCGGTGCCTCGCATCGACGTGCTCATTAACAATGCCGGTCTCGAATTGATGACGCCGATCACCGACAGCGGCGACGACAACGAGGCCGCGTTCCGGCGCATCGTCGAGATCAACATCATCGGCACGGCGCTGGTCACCGCACGCGCTTTGCCGCGCATGCGGGCCGGCGCCTCGATCATCAACACCGCGTCGATCTGGGGCCGCGTCGCCGAGGCACGCTTCGGCGCCTATGTCGCCTCCAAGCACGCCATCATCGGCCTGACCAAGACCTGGGCGCGGGAGCTTGGATCCAAAGGCATCCGCGTCAACGCGGTCTGTCCCGGCTGGGTCCGCACCGAGGCCTCGATGCGTTCGCTTGGACGTATGGCGGAAGAGAGCGACGTTGGCGAGGCTGATCTGCTTGACGATATAGTTGGCGCGCAGGCCTTGCCGGGCCTGATGGAACCAGCCGACATGGCCGGCACCTATCTGTTCCTGGCGTCCGACCTCGCGGCCAACATCACCGGGCAGTCGCTCGGCGTCGACAGGGGAGAAGTGCCTTGGTAACTCCGCTCCACGGAAAACGCGCTCTGGTCACAGGCGCTGCCAGCGGCATCGGCCGCGCCACCGCGCTCGCCCTGCGGGAGGCGGGCGCCACCGTTCTTGGGCTCGACTTGAAGGCGTCCGAGGGCGATATCCCGATCCTTGCCTGCGACCTCGTCAGCGAGGCCGACATCATCGCCGCGGTCGGGCAGGGGGCTGAGCGGATCGGCGGCTATGACATCCTCGTCAACAATGCCGGCATCCTGCAGGAAGCGTCGCTCGATGCGATCTCGCTCGACCATGTCGACCGCATGTTCGCCGTCAACGTGCGCGGCGCCATCCTCGTGGCGCGGGAAGTCCTGCCGCACCTTCCCGATGGCGGCCGCATCATCAACATCGCCTCGGAGCTTGCCTATCTCGGCCGGGCCAACGCCTCGGTCTATTGCGCGACCAAGGCGGCGCTGCTCGGCCTGACCCGCTCCTGGGCGCGCGAGCTCGCCCCTCGCATCCTCGTAAACGCCGTGGCGCCAGGCCCCACCGATACGCCGCTTCTCGGCTTCGAGGCGCTAAGCGAGAGCCAGCGGGCGCTGGAAACCACCCATCCGTTGGGGCGGATCGGCCGGCCGGATGAAATCGCCTCTGCGGTGGTTTTCCTGGCCGGCCCAGGCGCCACCTTCTTCACCGGACAATGCCTGGGCGCCAATGGTGGCGCGGCGATGCTTTGAGATGAGATGATCATGAAACACAGGGTTTTCCTCGCTGAATTGCCGTGGCCGGAGGCCGAGAAGCGGATCGCCGCCGGCGCGCCGGTCTTCCTGCCGCTTGGCGCGACCGAGCAGCACGGCCACCACATGGCGATGAATGTCGATGTCGTCATTCCCACCGCCATCGCCGAGACCGTGGCGAGGGAGGTTGGCGGCCTCGTCGCGCCGACCATCGCCTACGGCAACCGCTCGCAGCCAAGGACAGGCGGCGGCCCTGCCTTTCCCGGCACGATCAACATCACCGCGCACACATTCTCGCTCATCGTCAAGGATGTGATCTGCGACCTCTATCGTCAGAAGGTCCGGCGCATCGTCGTGCTCAATGGCCACTATGAGAACATCGGCCCGTCGATCGAAGGCATCGAGCTGGCGCTCGACGCCATCGGCCGCGAGCGCGCGCCGGATCTGACGATCCTTCGCATAGACCATTGGGAAATGGTGCGCACAGAGACGCTGGCGAAAGTGTTCCCCGATGGCTACCCGGGCATCGAACTGGAGCATGCCAGCGTGATCGAGACATCGATGATGCTGGCGCTACGCCCCGAACTCGTCGACCTCGCCAAGGCGCTGCATGACGGCCCCGCGCAATTCAAGCCCTATGACCGCTATCCACGCCCTGCGGAGGAAGTGCCGCCTTCCGGCGTCCTGTCGCTGACCGAGGGCTCTTCGGCGCAAAAGGGCCGATGGCTGCTCGACGACTGCGAGACGCGGATCACTGAAATCGTCAAACGTGAATTCTTCTGAGGTGCCGACATCATGAGCAGCAATTTCTTCCAGCCGGTCGACGCCTCGGCCGTGCCGCGCTTCGCCGGGCTTTCGACCTTCATGCGGCTGCCGGCCGTGGCGGGCGCGCAGGGGCTCGACATCGCGCTTGTCGGCATACCCTGGGACGGCGGCACGACCAACCGCGCCGGCGCGCGGCACGGCCCCCGCGAGATCCGCAACCAGTCGAGCCTGATGCGGCGCGTCCACCACGTCTCGGGAACCGAACCGTTCAGCATCGCCAACGTCGCCGATGTCGGCGATCTCTCGGTCAATCCGATCAATCTTCTGGACGGATTGAAGCGCATCGAGGTCGGCATCGAGGCGATCGTCGCGGCGGGCGCCATTCCGCTCTCCGCCGGTGGCGACCATCTGACGACGCTGCCGGTGCTGCGCGCCGTCGCCCGGAGCGGGCCGGTCGGCATGATCCATTTCGACGCGCATTCCGACACCAATGACAGCTATTTCGGCGACAATCCCTACACGCATGGCACGCCCTTCCGCCGCGCCATCGAAGAAGGCCTGCTCGATCCCCATCGCGTCGTCCAGATCGGCATCCGTGGCTCCATCTACGAGCCCGGCGAGCATGAGTGGGCGGTCGCCCAGGGCATCCGCATCATCTACATGGAGGAGTTCGTCCGGCGGGGCGTGGCCAGCGTCATGGAAGAGGCGCGGACCATCGCCGGCACCGGTCCCACCTATGTGACCTTCGACATCGACTGCATCGACCCGTCGATGGCGCCGGGGACAGGCACGCCGGAGCTTGGCGGCTTCACCACCCGCGAGGCGCAGGAAATGGTCCGCCTTCTCGACGGACTGAACATTATCGGCGCCGATGTCGTGGAAGTGGCGCCGCCCTTCGATGTCGCAGGCATGACGGCGCTGGCGGGTGCGACGATGATGTTCGAACTGCTGTGCGTGATCGCGAGGTCGGTCGCGGATCGCAGAGCCTGATCGTCGCGATCAGGCGAAGGCGATCCTGATCGTGCCGTGCGGGCCGAAATCGGCGACGATTGCGTCGCCGTGGCGCGCCTCGACCGGTCGCACGAAGGAACCGGACAGCACGACCTGTCCGGTTGATATCCGCATGCCGTATGTATGCAGACGATTGGCCAGCCAGACGATGCCCTTGGCCGGATGATCGAGTACGCCGGCGCCAAGCCCCGTCTCCTCCACCTCGCCATTGCGCGACACGATGGCGCCGATCCAGCGCAGGTCGGCATCGCGCGGACCGCTGCGGCGCCCGCCCACGACGATGCCGGCATTCGCCGCATTGTCCGAGATGGTGTCGAAGAAGGTGCGGGCCTTGCCGGTTTCCTTGTTCGCCCGCTCGACGCGGGTATCGAGGATTTCCAGCGCCGGCGTGATGTAGTCGGTGGCGTCCAGCACGTCGTCGATCGACACGTCCGGCCCCGACAGCGGCGCCTTCATGACAAAGGCGATCTCGGACTCGATGCGCGGCTGGATGAAGCGGTCGGCGGGAACGATGCCGCCATCGTCGAAGAACATGTCGTCGAACAACACGCCGGAATCCGGAATGTCGATGTTGAGCGCTGACTGCATCGCCTTGGAGGTCAGGCCGATCTTCCAGCCCTTGATCGCCAGGCCCGAAGCGATCTTGCGCTTCACCAGCGCTGCCTGCACGCGGTAGGCGTCGTCCATCGTGGCGTTGGGGAAATCGAGGCTGAGCAGCCTGATCTGGCGTCGGCTGCGCTCCGCCTCGAACAGCCGCGTGGCGGCGTCCTCCACTTGATCTGGCGTCATCATCGGTCGGTTCCTTCATCGACAACGCCGTTCCTGAGCAGGCCGATGCCGTCGGCCTCGACCTCGATCACATCGCCCGGCTTCAGCCAGACCGGCGGATCGAAGCGCGCGCCGGCGCCGGTCGGCGTTCCCGTGACGATGATGTCGCCGGGCACCAGCGTGGTGAAGGTCGAGACATAGTTGATGATCTTGCGGAACGAGAAGATCATGCGGTTGGTGCGGTCCTGCTGCCGCACCTCGCCATTGACGCGGGTGGTCAGCGCGATGTCGGCGATCTGCGCCTCGTCGCCGTATGGCACGAGCCAAGGGCCGATCGAGCCGGTGCGGTCGAAATTCTTGCCCTGCGTCACGTTGAACTTGGCGTGGCGCACCCAGTCGCGAATGGTGCCCTCGTTGCAGAGCGACAATGCCGCGATATGGCCGAGCGCATCGGCCTCGGCAATCCGCCGTCCCGCCTTGCCGATGACGATGACCACCTCGCCCTCATAGTCGAGCTGCGGCGATTCCGGTGGCCGCACCAGCGGCGCGCCATGGCCGACGAACGACCGCGGAAAGCGGATGAACAGCGACGGGTTGGAGGGCGCCGCCTGTCCGTCCTTGTACTCCTCGTTGCGGTCCGGATAGTTGACGCCAACGCAGATGATCTTTTCCGGGGAGGGGACCGGTATCGCGTAGGCGATGTCGTCAAGCGAGAAGTCGGCCGCGAAGGCTTCGGCCTCATCCGCCAGGCGCCGCAGCGCACCGGCCTCGATCACCTCTCGCAGCGTTGGCCATTGGCCGTGACGCGCCGACAGGTCGACGACCCCCTTGGCGGTGACCGCGCCGTAGCGCGCCTTGCCACCCACGGTAAACGTGGCGAGCCGTCCCTGTGTCGTCATGCTGACCTTCCCGTCCCTGCTTTCGAGTTCGTCGTCACGGCGCGACGATCGGCGAGGCCGCGAGATCGGGCTGGCGGGGCTCGACTCCGGCGAAGGTGCTGCCTTCCTCGAACCAGCTCTTGGGTGCCGGCGCGCCCCAAAGCGTTTGCCGCTGCGGGTCCTTGAGGTCCCATTTGATCGGCTCCAGATCGGGATCGACCGTCTGGTAGTCCGAGCAGTAGATCTCGATGCGGTGGTTGTTGGGATCGCGCACATAAAGGAAGAAGGCGTTGGAAATGCCATGCCGGCCCGGGCCACGCTCGATGTTCGGCAGATAGCCGGTGGTCGCCATCAGGTCGAGCAGGTCGATGATGTTGAGCGGCGTCGGCACCCAGAAGGCGACGTGATGCAGGCGCGGTCCGACACCGTTGGTGAAGGCGATGTCATGGACGCCGCCCTTGCGGTGCGTCCAGGCGGCCCACAGCTTTCCCGATACCGCATCCTCGGTGTACTCGGTCACGCGAAAGCCGAGCTCGTTGTAGAACGCCACGGATTCATCGACATTGGGCGAGAAGCAGTTGAAGTGGTCGATGCGCAGCGGCTTGACGCCCTTGTAGAGCGCGTATTTCTGGTGGATCGGCGGCAGCCGGTCCATCCTAGAATAGAATTCCAGCGGAATGCCATGCGGATCGCGGGTGCGGAAGGTGCGTGACTGGTAGGGACGCTCGACCCATTCGACCGGCAGGCCCTTGCCCTTGAAGAAGTGCTCGGCCTTGTCGAGGTCCTCGTCGGAGAACACCTTGAAGCCGAGGTCGCGCGCTTCAGGCTTGGCACCTTTCCGCAGCACGATGCAGTGATGGCCGCGTTCTTCCAACGCGCGCAGATAGATGGCGCCGCTGGTCTCATCGGTAATCTGCAAGCCCAGCGTGTCGACGTAGAAGGCGCGCGACTTGGCAAGGTCCGTGACCGCCAGTTCGACATGGCTGAGGCGCACGATGTTGAACGCCGGATAGAGGTTTGGGGTGGGCAAGGGCATGGGAATGGCCTCCGGTCAGCCGCCGAGCTTCTGGATCGAATGTGGCGCGGTCGCGAATGCGATGTTCTTGGTTTCCATGTAGAAATCGAACGACCAGTCGCCGCCGTCGCGGCCGATGCCCGAACTCTTGACGCCGCCGAACGGCGTCGGCAGGTGGCGCACATTCTCGGAATTGACCCAGATCATGCCGGCGTCCAGCGCATCGGTGAAGCGAAAGGCGCGGGTGACATCCGAGGTCCACAGATAGCCGGTCAGGCCGTAGCTGGTGGCGTTGGCCAGTTCCAGCGCCTCGGCCTCGTCCTTGAAGGCGATGGCCGTCAGCACCGGCCCGAAAATCTCTTCCTGGGCGATGCGCATCTTGTTGGTGGCGCCGACGAAAAGCGTCGGGCTGACATAGCAGCCGCCGCCCGGGCCGGCGAACTTGCCGCCGCCGGCGGCGACGACGGCGCCTTCCGACTTGCCGATCTCGATATAGGAGAGGACCTTTTCCTCGTGCACCGGATGGATCAGCGGGCCGACCACGGTCTCAGGATCGAGCGGATGGCCGATCTTGATGCGCTTGGCCTTCTCGGCCACCAGCGCGGTAAATTCGTCGTGGATCGATGCTTCGACCAGCAGGCGCGAGGATGAAGTGCAGCGCTCGCCGTTCAGCGAATAGATCATGAAGACCGCGGCGTCCGCCGCGCGCTCCAGGTCGGCGTCGGCGAAGACGATGACCGGGTTCTTGCCGCCAAGCTCGAAATGCACGCGCTTCAGCGTGTCGGCGCCTTGTTTCATGATCATCGAACCGGTGCGGCTTTCGCCGACGAAGCCGATCGCCTTGATGTCGGGATGCTCCGTCAGCGCCTTGCCGGCATCTTCGCCGTGACCGTTGACGAGGTTCCAGACGCCCTTGGGCAGGCCTGCCCCCTCGGCGATCTCGACCAGCAGCCGTGCCGATAGTGGCGAGAACTCGGCCGGCTTGTGGACGATCGTGCAGCCGGCGGCGAGCGCCGGTGCGATCTTCCAGGTCGAGAGCATGAACGGCGTGTTCCAAGGCGTGATGATGCCCACCGGGCCGATCGGCACACGGGTGGTCATGTTGACCTGGTTCGGCGCGCGTATCGTGCGGCCGTCGCGGGCTTCCGGGGCGCGGTCGGCGTAGAAGCGGAAGTTCTCCGCGCCGCGCAATGCCGCCTTGGCCATGAATTTGAGCGACTGGCCGGTATCCATGCATTCGACGAAGGCGATTTCCTCGGCGCGCGCGACGATCGCATCGGCGATCCGGTGCAGCAGCGCCTTGCGCTTGTCGCCGGGCATCGCGGCCCAGTCGCGAAACGCCGCTTTCGCCGCCTTGGCAGCCCGGTCGATGTCGACAGCCTTGCCGCGCGCCACCTTGGCGATCGGCTTCAGGTCGACGGGTGACAGCGTCTCGAATGTCGAGCCGTCGGCCGCCGGCACGGCCTCGCCGCCGATCTGGTTGAGCACGCCCCCGGTCCTGAAGCGCTCGAGATAGGCTTCGGCCTTCCTCAGATTGTCGTCCAATGCCGCCATGGTGTTTTCCTGTATTTACTTGCCGCGCAACCGCGGGTGGATGGCATTCTTCTTCCAGCTCAATTCGGCGTCGATCTCGCGGATCTCCAGCGACAGCGCGAAATGCGGGGTGGTGAAAAGCGCTGCGAGATACTCGGAGACGGCTGCGAAGATCGCCTCGCCGGTCCGCTTCTTCTCCTCCGCGCTTCGCCCCTTGCCGATGCGAAAATTCATGTCGATGAATCCATTCTCGGGCAACAGGTCGGCGATCGCGTACGCCTCGGCGCGAAAGGCACGTACGCGCACCGCGCCTGGCTCGAACAGGCCGGTTTCGAGGATGGTTCGCGACACCAGCGTGCAAAGCCCGGCCATGTCGACGCCGGCGTCGAGATTGGCCGAATACTCGATGGTCATGTGCGGCAAGGATTCCTCCGCCGGCGCTGCCGGTTCTTGTAATTAACATGTGAATTACATCTTGATCGCGGAATGTCAAGCACCGTTCCGGGTTTGAAGGCGCTGCTTGAGCGGGATTGCCGCCCTCGGCAAAATCACGGATATAGCAGCGTCCGCCGCATTCTCCGTCATGCCTGTGTTCGGCACAGGAAATGCAGCCGAAACGTTCTTCGGAGGCCTGCTCTTGCTACCGCCCAGCACTCGCCGCTCCTTGCCGATGGCTCTTCTGCGCGCGCGCGAGGTGATCATGGCGCATTTCCGGCCCATGCTTGCCCGGCACGACATCACCGAGCAGCAATGGCGCGTGCTGCGCGTGCTGGCCGAGGCCGGCCCGCTCGAGGCCACCGAACTTGCCAATCGCGCCTCGATCCTGCCGCCCAGTCTCACCCGCATCATCAAGGCGATGGAAGAGCGCGCGTTCATCACCCGCAACAAGGTCAAGGATGACGGACGCCGGGCGCTGCTGGCCATCAGCCCGGCCGGATTGGCGCTGATCGAGGATCTGTCGCCCGAGCGCGTCGCCATCTATGACGCGATTGAAAAGCGCTACGGCGCCGAACAGCACGAACGTCTGCTCGACATGCTGGAGAGCCTCATCCAGTCGGAGACGACCGAGGGCTGAATCTCGTGCCGGACTTGCCTTCTCCCCTTCTGGGAGAAAGGAAGAGCAGAGGAGCTCACCCACCAAAACTACCCAGCGCGCTCGGCTGCATGTAGTTGCGGCCGACATAAAGCAGTGCTGCCTCGTCGCTGCCATGGCGGATATCGACGACGCGGCCGAACATCACATTGTGCGTGCCGACCTTGTTCACCGCGCCGATCTCGCAGTCGAAGCTGACGATCGCGTCGAGAAGGGCCGGCATGCCGGACGGCATCGTCTGCCACCTGGCGGCGTTGTAGCGCTCGGCCATGTCGCGGATCGCGCCGGCGAACTTGCCGGCGAGGTGCATGTGAAGCTGGGTCAGCACGTTGACGCAGAAGCGCCGGTTGGCCAGGAACATGCCGGTCTGCGCCGAGCGTTCGTTCATGCACACAAGCAGCGTAGGCGGATCGTCGGAAACGCTGCACATGGCGGTGGCTGTGAAGCCGCCGCGACCTGCCGGGCCGTCGGTGGTGACGATGTTGACCGGCGCGCACACCCGCGCCATGGCCTCGCGGAATTCCAGTCTCGGGACCTGCGCCTCCATGGCCCGGTCCTCAACTGGCGCCGGCTGGCAGCGGCGGCAGCCAGGTGTCGCCGGTCCAGCCCTTCTCGTCATAATCGGCCATGCAGGTGTCGACCAGTTCCTCCATCGCCTTGAGCCGGCCGCCGCGCTCCGCGCCCTTCAGCACCTGCAGCCGCACCTCTTCGGGCGCACCGGCATAATTGAGCTCGTAGAGCGCATGGCGGCCGCCGAATTCGGTGCCGGTCGCGTCCCACAACAGCTTCATGATCTTGATCCGCTCGACATGGCCCATGTCATTGGAGCCGCGCACATATTGCGCGAGATAGCGGTCGATTTCCGGATTGGCGAAATCCTTCACCGAGGACGGCAGGTAGATCAGGCCCGACGCGATCACCCGCCGCACGGTGTCGATGACGCGCGGATAGGCTTCCGACATGAAGGTGCGATAGGCGAGCGCGGCCTCCAGGTTGGGCAGCACGGCGCCATCGGCCCAGGGGATAGGATCGTGCGCCATGGCATTGGAAAAACTCCAGAACATGTGGCGCAGCGCGATGACCTCGCCGAGTGCGGCCTGGTTGCCGCGAAACGCGTCGCCGCCGGTGGCCCGCAGCGCCTTGGCGAGAAGGCCGGCGAGAAAATCGAGCTTGACGGAAAAGCGCGTGCAGCCCTGGAAGCAGTAGCCGTGCATGAAGCCGGATGCCGGATGGAACGACAGGATCTTCCGCGCGTCGCGCAGCACCAGCACGTCCTCCCAGGGGATGAAGACGTTGTCGAGCACCAGGATCGCGTCGTTCTCGTCGAAGCGCGACGACAGCGGATAGTCGAACGGTGTTCCCACCGTGTTGGCTGTCTGCTCGTAGGAAACACGGCAGAACATCTTTATCCCCGGGGCATTCATTGGCACGATGAACATCACCGACAGCGATGGATCCTCGGTCACCGTTGCCGAGCCCTGCGCCAGGAAATTGTAATGGGTGAGCGCCGACGACGTCGCCACCACCTTGGCGCCGGAGACCCAGATACCGGCGTCGCTCTCCTTGGTGATGTGCACGAACACGTCCTTTACCTGCTCGGCAGGCTTGTGGCGGTCGATGGGCGGGTTGACGATGGCATGGTTCATGAACAGGACGGCTTCCTGCGCCCGTTTGTGCCATGCCCGTGCACTGTGCTTGAAGGGGCCGTACCACTCGGCATTGGCGCCCAGCGTGTTCATCAGCGCAGCCTTGTAGTCAGGCGTGCGCCCCATCCATCCGTAGGACATGCGCGACCAGTCCGCGATCGCCGCCTGCTGCGCGACAAGGTCGCTGGAAGACTTGGCGACGCGAAAATACTTGTGCGTGTAGCCGCCTGACCCGGTATCCGTCGGGGAGGTGAGTGCCGGCTGTCGCGCCGGGTCGTGCAACGCGTCGTAGAGGCGGGCAAGCGAACGGGCGGAATTGCGCATCGCCGGGTGCGTGGTGACATCGGTCACCCGCTCGCCATTGATGTAGACCTCGCGCCCGTCGCGCAGGCTCTCTAGGTATTCGGCGCCGGTAAACGGCCTTGTGCTGTCGGCCCGGAAATCTTCCGATCGCATGATCTTCCTCCCTTGATGCCCACACAGTAGCCCGGCCCGCGACAATGGTTTATGGACGAAAAGCCAAAACCACTTGGACTTTTTCCGGAGGATCATGAGCAAGACAGCCATCCCGGAATTCTTCGTCTATGGCGAGCCGGCGCAAGCTCTCGATGTCGGCTTCCTGCATGTCGAGACCGTTCTTGCTCGTGCGTCCGTACATCGCGGCCAGGTTCAGGCGCACAAACATCCACAGATGGCGCAGATCACCTTCTGGACCAGCGGCAGCGGAACGTACCGGATCGAGGATGAGACCTGGATTTTTTCGGCGCCAACGGTGAGTTTCATGCCGAGCGGCGTGGTGCATGGCTTCTCCATCGAGCCCGGCGCCGATGCCATAGTGATTTCCATCGCGGATGCCGCGCTGGCGGCGATCGCCGAGCATTCCATGCTGCCGCTCGACCAGCCGGTCTTCGTCACCGGGCGCGGCGAATCCGCCCTTTGGGACAAGCTTGCGGGCACCATCGGCATGATCCAGTCCGAGTTTCGAGAGGCACTGCCCGGCTTGGAGAAAATCCTGTTGTCGCTGATCGCCGTGGCTCTGTCGGGGATCGCCCGCCTTGATGCCGATTCCCATTCCGTGGCCGTCCCGGCGGCTGTGGCGCTGGCCGGCCGTTTGCGGCGGCTGATCGACCGGCACTTTCGCGACGATTGGCCGGTCGAGCGCTATGTCGAGACGCTCGGCACGACGCGCCATCTGCTCGACAAGGCGGCGCGGCAGGTTCTGGGGAAAGGCGTTCGGCAAGCCATCAGCGACCGGCGGCTGATCGAGGCGAAACGCCTGCTTCTGTTCACCGTGCGCCCGGTCGAGGACATCGCCTATGAGACCGGCTTCAATGACCCAGCCTATTTCTCGCGCTTCTTTCGCGCTGCCGCCGGCCGGTCGCCGGCGGCGTGGCGACGGGAGAGGCTGAAGTAGGCAGTAGGGTGGGTTTCCCTACTCCCTAGGCCGCGACAGCGGCCAATCCCGCATCTAGCCCCTCCGCGATCTTCGCCACATCGGCGGACGAGATGATCAGCGGTGGCGACAGGATGATGCCGTTGCCGGAGACGCGCAGCATGACGCCGGCGGCATAGGCTGCATCAGCGACTGCGGCCATCGTCTTCTTGTCGGCCGGCTTCTTGGTGCCACGGTCGGAGACCAGTTCGAGCGCCGCCATCAAACCCTTGTAGCGGACATCGCCGACTATCGCGTGCTTGGCCTTCAGCGCTTCGAGCGCCTTGCCTAGCTCGACGCCGCGCGCGGCGGCATTGTCATGCAGGGCCAGCCGCTTGGTCTCGGCCAGTGCCGCCAGCCCGGCCGCGCAGCCGACCGGGTGGCCGGAATAGGTATAGCCATGGCCGATCGCGCCAAAACTCGTCTTGTCCGACTCGAACACCTCGGCGACCTTGGCGCTGATCATCGTGGCGCCGAGCGGGAAGTAGCCTGAGGTGATCGCCTTGGCGATGGTCATGAAATCCGGTTTCACGCCGGAAAGACGCGAGCCCGACCAGGCGCCGGTGCGGCCGAAGCCTGTCACCACCTCGTCGGCGATGAGCAGGATCTCGTGGCGGTCGCAGATCGCGCGCACCATTGGCATGAAGCTCTCATGCGGAACGATGACGCCGCCCGCGCCCAGCACCGGCTCCATGATGAAGGCGGCGATGGTGTCGCCGCCCTGGAAGGCGATCTCGTCCTCGATCGCCCGGGCGCAAAGCTTGGCCAGCTCCACCGGATCGGTCTCGTCGAACGGGTTGCGGTAGGTCCAAGGTGCTGGCGTGTGGAAGACGCCGGGCATCAGCGGCTCGTAGTTGCGGCGGAAATTGGCGTTGCCGTTGACCGAGGCGCCGCCGAAATGCGTGCCGTGATAGCCCTTCTTCAGCGCTAGGAATTTCGTCCGGTCGCCCTGGCCCCGGATCTTCCAGTATTGCCGGGAAAGCCGCAGCGCCGTCTCCACCGAATCCGATCCGCCCGAGGTGAAGAAGGCCCTCACCATGCCTTCGGGCGCGAACCAGTCGCAAAGCTCGTAGGCAAGTTCGATCGAGGGTCCGGTCGAGGTGCCGCGAAAGCCGGAATAATAGGGCAGGGCGTCGAGCTGGGCGGCCATCGCCTTCTTGATCGGGTCGCAGCTGTAGCCAAGGTTGACGTTCCACAATCCGCCGACGGCGTCGAGCACGGTGCGGCCGTCGATGTCGGTCACCGAGACGCCGTCGCCCTTCATGATGACCCTGGGCGGTGTCGCCCGCATCTCGGCCGGATGCGCCATCGGATGCCAGATCGGCTTGGCGTTGTTCTCGGTGAGGAAGTTGATGTCGCGCATCGCGGAGGCTCCGGTTTTCGAATTATGCGGTGATAAGGCCGAAATGCGCCAGCGCCTCGGCATAGCTTCGCGCGGGCCGGGCAACGTCGAAATGCACGGTCAACATGCCCGCCGCGAGCGCGCCGTCGGCATTGCGCTTCTGGTCGTCGACGAAGACGCAAGCCCCGGCCGGCAGCCCCAGCGCTTCGCTTGCCATCGCATAGGCGCGCGAATCTGGCTTGAGGATTTTCGTATAGGTCGCGTCGATGATGGTTTCGAACAGCGACAACAGCGGCAGGCTTTCGCGGAATGCTTTGCCGTAGAACAGGTCGAGTTCATTGGAGAGGATGGCCAGCCGGATGCCGGCGGCGTGTGCCGCGCGGATCGCGCGATCGGCTTCCGGCCGCACCACGGCCCGCGGATCGGCGCCACGCGCGCGTTGCACGAAGGTCGACATGTCGTTCCAGTCCTCGCCAACGAGACGCCCGACCTCGCGTGTCCGGGTCCGCCAGTAGTCGCGCTCACTGATCTCGTCGGCTTGCATCTTGAGCCACAGCGGGTCTGATGAAGGCTCGAACGGCCCGCGCCAGTCGAGCGTGCCGGGCGCCAGGCCCAGCGCGTGCTCGGTGAGCGCGTGCGTCTCGAACAGCGTGCGGGTGACGACGCCGCCGAAATCGAGCACCAGCGCCTTGGGCTTCTGGTCGCTCATGCGGCTTTCCTGTCGCCGGGTACGCCGGGCGGGATGATGCCCTCGGCAACCCAGCGATCAAAAATCTCCAGCGCCTTGGCGCTGAAGGCGGCATCATTGATGTGGCCGGCAATTTCATGCAGCTCGGCATTGGCGGGGACGCTGATGCGCATCTCCTGGATAAAAGCCGTCAGCGCTTCGGGCTCGTGCAGCGGCTCGCCATGCTGGTCCCATTGCTGGATGCCGCCGGCGGGCAGGATAAAGGCCGTCGAACCCTTGGAAGCGGCCAGCTTCTCACCGATGGCGCGCGCGATCGCGCGACGCGTTTCGCCGTCGGACGTGACAGAGGCGAGCAGGCGATTGTGGGCATGGTACGGCCGCCCGGCAAAGCGGGCGGGCACCGCTTGCCATGTCGGAAAGTCGACCATGTCGATGGCGCCGGGAGCGACGATCTGAGGAATGGCCTGCCGTCCGGCATTCTCCAGCCGGTCGATGCCGGAGTTCACCACCGAACCGGTGAGATGGTTGGCGAGTTCCTGCAGGCTGAAATCCATGACGGCGACGAAACCGCGTTGCGCGGCGATCGCCTCCATCGCCCGTCCGCCCATGCCGGTGGTGTGGAAGACGACGACTTCATAGCCGCGCCGTTCCAGTTCCGGCTTCAAGGTCACCATGTAATGCAGGCAGCTCTTGCCGAGCGAACTCATGCCGACCACGGGCTTGAGCGCATCGGGCTTGATCGCCGCGCGGGCCGCGCCGACGACCGCGCCGCAGGCTTGCGACAGCACCGCCTTGCAGGTGCTGTTGAGGCCATAGAGGCCGCCCGCCCACAGGATCATCATCAGGTCGGTGGCGATCCGCTCCGGCGGTATCAGATGCGAGAAGGCGATGGTCGAGACGACGAATTTCGGCACGCCGAGCGGCAGCATCAGGGCGACATCCAACGCTAGATCTGTTCCCATCGTGCCGCCGAGCGCGATGAAGCCGTCGATTTCGCCCCTGTCGTAAAGGGCGCGGGCCAGCAGCGAGGCACCCAGCGCCATCAGCGTCATCGCCGAATTCTCGTCACCGCTGCCGATGATCGCTTCGATGCTCGTACCCGCAGCCCTGGCCACGGCATGCCTGTCGTGCGCTGGCCGGTATGGCGGGTCGCCGAGCACGCTGACATCCATCATGACCGCGATGCCGCCGACGGCCTCGATGCGCTCGCGCATGAACAGCAACTCGTCGGCCTTGGTATCGCCGGTGCCGATCACCAGGATTCGTCGTTTCTCCTCCACCGTCAGTCTCTCCCTGTCACCTGACAAACTATCACGAAGCGCGCTTGCGGGCTGGCAGGCCGCGCCGGCCGACAAGCTGCTCGCCGATGGTGCGTGCCGCCTCGATGAGGCTCACGCCATGACGTTCGATGTCGCCCTCGTGGATACGCGCGCGCGGCGCGGCGATCGCGATGGCGCCCATGGCGAGATCGTCGGCGCCCAGGATCGGGGCGGCGACGCTCATCACGCCTTCCTCGTAGCCCTGCGAGCCGATCGAGTATCCGCGGGCGCGTGCCGCCGCGATATGTTCGGCAAGCGCCATGGCGCTTGATACAGTGAAGGGCGTGAAAGCCGGGAACGGCCCCGCCAGAATGGCATTGCGGATGCGATCCTCGGTGAAGGCCAGGAAGGCGATGCCCGAGGCAGTGGCATGCATCGGCAGCAATTCGCCGAGCGGCACGCTGACGCGGTTGGCCTTGGCCGATTCGATGACATGGACGGAGATCAGGCCTCGCTTCGAATATTCGGACAGGTGCACCGTTTCGCCGCTCTCCGTGGCCAATGCCTCGACCATCGGTATCGCGGTCCGCAGGAACGGGAACTGTGCTTCACGCATCATGGCCAGCCGCGCGACGCCGGCGCCCAGCCTGTAGAGGCGGGTGCCTTCATCCTGTTCCACCAGGTCGTGTTCGATCAGCGAGATCAGCAGACGGCGCGCCGTGGCCTTGTCAAATCCGGTGCGCTTGGCGAGATCGGCAAGCGCGATCTCGGGCTCGCCCTGGCCGAGGATTTCAAGCAGGGAAATGGCCTTGGCCACCGTGCTCATGCGTCCTTATCCTCCCATAGATACTTAACGTGCGAATTAACTTGACAGGAGTCGGGTTCGTTTGCAAGTCTATATTCGAAATGTCGTTCCAAATAATGAAACGATACTGGCCCGCAGAAGGCCGCGACATCTCAGGGACACTTGTTTCCGCGGCGCGGAATTTGGAGGGAGAAATGACCACAACAGTTGAAGCCGGCGAAGTGAACCGGCTGAGGAAGAACAGTCTTGGCGTCGGCGCCATCACTTTCATGGTGATCTCGGCGGCGGCTCCGCTCACGGCGGTGGCCGGCGGCACGCCGCTCGGCATGCTGATGGGCAACGGCGCGGGCTTTGCCGGCACCTATCTGATCGTGACGGTGTTGCTGCTCCTGTTCGCGGTCGGCTATGTCGCCATGTCGCGTCACGTCGGCAACGCCGGCGCCTTCTATGCCTTCGCCGCGCGCGGCCTGGGCGGGCTAGCCGGCGGCGCCACGGCGCTGATCGCGATCCTGTCCTACAATGCCATGCAGATCGGCGTCATGGGCCTGCTGGGTGCTGCGACCTCCGGGCTATTCGCCGGCTGGGGCATCAATCTGCCCTGGTGGGTGTGGAGTTTCATCGCCATCGCCGTCGTCGCGGTGCTCGGCTACCGCCAGGTCGACCTGTCGGCCAAGATCCTGACGGTGCTGGTGTTGTGCGAATACGCGGTGGTGCTGATCCTCGACCTGACGATCCTCAAGACCGGCGGCGATAGCGGCCTATCGGCGGCGCCGTTTAGCTGGAGCCAGATCACATCGGGCGCGCCGGCCATCGCCATCCTGTTCTGCTTTGCCGCGTTCATCGGCTTCGAGGCGACCACGATCTACGCCGAGGAGGCACGCGATCCGAAGGTCACCATTCCGCGCGCGACTTACTTCTCCGTCCTGCTGATCGGCGTTTTCTACATGGTCACCGCCTGGCTGATGGCGGTCGGCGCCGGTGTCGACAAATTGCTGCCGGCGCTGCAGGGCCTGCAGGATCCGACGACCTTCCTGTTCGGCCTGTCCGACCGTTATGCCGGGACGCTGCTCACGCATGCGATGAGCATCCTGTTCGTGTCGAGCCTGTTCGCCGGCGTGCTGGCGTTCCACAATGCGGTTGCCCGCTACATCTACGTCTCGGGCCGCGAGAAGTTGCTGCCGCAATCGATCGGCGTGACGCACTCGGCGCACCAGAGCCCGCATGTCGCCTCGGTGATCCAGAGCGTGCTGGCGGCTGTCGTCGTCGGCCTGTTCGCCGTGCTCGGCCTCGATCCGGTGCTGGCGCTGTTTTCCTGGCTGACCAATGTCGCGACGCTCGGCGTCATCGTCATGATGGCGGTCGCATCGCTCGCCGTGGTGATGTACTTCCGCGCCAACCCGTCGGCGCAGGAGAACGCGGTGAAGACCACCATCCTGCCCGGGCTTACGTTCATCGCCTTCGTCGTCATCATCTATCTGATCGTGATCAATTTCGGCAGCCTGTCCGGGGCCGGTGGCTTCCTCGGCGTGTTCTTGCCGGGGCTGGTGCTGATCGCCGCGCTGGTCGGCCTGTTGCTGGCCGGCGCCTTGAGGGGCCGGGATCGCGTGGCCTTCGACAGCCTGGGTCTGCCCCTGAAGGATTGAACGAGGCCGTGGATTGAGAGACCTACCGGGGCGGCGTGCAACGCCGCCCTTCTCATCGTGAAGGGAATGGCGGCTTTGAGCTTTGCCGAAAACATCACCGTCGAGGCGCTGGAAGCCGATCCGTACCCGATCTATGCCGAGCTCAGGCGTAGTGCGCCGGTCGCTTTCGTGCCCTCGGTCAATCTCTGGTTCGTCACCCGATGGAAGGATGTCGAGTTCGTCGCGAAATCGCCCGACATCTTCTCCGCCGTCGTCGGCTCGTCACCCGTCGAGCGCTCCTTCGGCAAACCGACGATCCTGACCACCGATGGCGAGACGCACAAGCAACTGCGCCTGGGCGTCGACCCGAAATACCGGCCGCGCACCGTTGCCTCCTATGCCGGCGACCTCGTGCGATCGATCGCCGACCCGTATCTCGACGGCATCGCAAAACGGGGTGCCGCCGAACTGATGGCCGACTATTTCGAGCCGGTGTCGACGCTCAGCCTGGCGCGTTCGCTCGGCCTCGCCGACATCGACATGCCGACGCTGCGCCGCTGGTTCTACGGCCTTGCACAAGGCGCTATCAACTTCGAGAACGATCCGAAGCGGCAGGAGGTCGCAGACGCCATCAGCGCTGAGGTCGGCGCCGCCATCCTGCCGACGCTGGAAAGGCTCGTGCGTGAGCCCGACGATTCCGCGCTATCGCACATGCTGCATGACGGCATGCCGGAGGGTAAAACCCGCCCGATCGATTTCCTGATGCCGAGCATCAAGGTGATCCTGCTCGGCGGCATGCAGGAGCCCGGGCATGGCGCCGGTTCGATCCTGGCTGGCCTGCTTTCGCATCCCCGGCAATTGCGGCAAGTGCTCGATGACCCCGAGACCTTCGTGCCGAAAGCCGTCGATGAGGGCCTGCGCTGGGTGGCGCCGATCGGCACCCAGACGCGGCAGACGACAACAACGGTCGAGCTTGGCGGCGCGACGATCCCGGCAGGCGCCCCGGTCGCCGCGCTGGTCTCCTCGGCGAACCGCGACGAGAGCCGCTTTGCCGATCCCGACCGCTTCGACATCAACCGCGATGAAGGCAACCACGCCGCCTTCGGTTTCGGCCACCATTTCTGTTCCGGCCGGTTTTTCGCGCGCGAGCAGATGTGCCTCGCGGTAAGGCTGTTGCTCCTGCGATTCCCCGATCTCAGGCTGGTGCCCGGCAAGGAGCCGGAGTTCCGTGGCTGGGAGTTTAGGGCGCCAACCACATTGCATGTCAGTCCAGGAGCGATTTCCCCATGATCAGTCAAAATGCCATCGACATGCTGCGCAAGACGGAGATCGGCCCGCGCGGCCTGTTCATCGATGGCGTGCAGGCGCAGGCCGCAAGCGGCGTCACGCTGCCGGTGATTTCGCCGATCGACGGCCGCGCCTTCACCAGCATCGCCGACGGCAATGCCGCCGATATCGACAGCGCGGTCAAATCGGCGCGCAAGGCGTTCGAGAAGGGCTCGTGGTCGCGGGCGGCCCCCGCCTTCCGCAAGAAGGTGCTGACCAAGCTCGCCGAACTGGTCGAAAAGCATGTCGATGAACTGGCAGTCCTCGGCGTGCGCGACAACGGCACCGAGATCGGCATGGCCTACAAGGCCGAGCCGCTGTCGGCCGCAGGCACCATCCGTTACTACGCCGAGGCCATCGACAAGGTCTATGGCGAGATCGCGCCGACCGCCGACAATGTGCTGGGGCTGATCCACAAGGAGCCGCTCGGCGTCGTCGGCGTCATCGTGCCCTGGAATTTCCCGCTGATGATCGGCGCATGGAAGATCGCGCCCGCACTTGCCGCCGGCAATTGCGTGGTGGTCAAGCCGCCGGAGATCGCGTCACTGACGCTGCTGCGGCTGGCGGAATTGGCGGCCGAAGCCGGGCTTCCCGCAGGCGTGCTCAATGTCGTCACCGGCCGAGGCGCGGTCACCGGCGAGGCGCTGGGCCTGCATATGGATGTCGACGCCATCGCCTTCACCGGTTCGGGGCCGGTCGGAAGGCGATTGCTCGAATACTCCGCGCGCTCCAATCTCAAGCGCGTCTTCCTCGAACTCGGCGGCAAGTCCCCCAACATCGTCTTTGCCGACGCGCCCGACCTGAAACAGGCCGCGATCGTCTCGGCCAACGGCATCTTCCGCAATTCCGGCCAGGTCTGCGTCGCCGGCTCGCGCCTGCTCGTCCAGTCGTCGGTCTATGACCGCTTCATGGACGAGCTTGTCTCGGCGACCACGCGGCTCAAGGTCGGCGACCCGCTCGATCTCACCAGCGATGTCGGCGCGGTATCGAGTTCGCAGCAGCTGGACAAGAATCTCGGCTTCGTCGCCAGGGCAGCCGAGGAAGGCGCAAGACTGGTCACGGGCGGGCAGCGGATCCTGGCGGATACCGGCGGCAGCTACATGGCGCCGACGATCTTCGAGAATGTCACGCAAGGGATGCAGCTTGCGCAAGAAGAGGTGTTCGGGCCGGTGCTCGGCGTGATGCGCTTCGAGACCGAAGAGGAAGCGGTGCGCCTGGCCAATTCAACCGTCTACGGGCTTGCCTCGGCGGTGTGGACCGCCAACCTTTCCACCGCGCATCGCATGGTGCGCGCCATCAATGCCGGCGTCGTCCATGTCAACACCTATGGCGGCGCCGATATCACCGTGCCGCTCGGCGGCGTCAAGCAGTCCGGCTTCGGCCGCGACAAGTCGCTGCACGCCCTGGACAAATACACCGACCTCAAGACGGCATGGATCGCACTGGGATGATGTCTCCGCTCAAGAGGTAGGGGGGAGCCCACAAGCAAATCGGCGCAGCGGTCGCCGATCATGATCACCGGCGCGCTGGTGTTGCCGCTGGTCAGCCGAAGCATGATCGCTGCATGACGGATGCGCGGGCGCTACACGCCGCGCGCTGCCCGTGGGGTCGTTTCAAGCGGCGCCGGCCTAGCCCCGCTTTTCAATCACGGCGTACAGAACGTTGCGGTTCTCGCCGAAGAACACCCGCGCCTCTACGGTGTTGCGGTCGACGCTGGCATTGACGATGTTCCACATGTCGACCTCGGTCCGCAGCAGCAGCACCCAGTCCATGAATGTCTCCCGGTACCCGGCATCTGGATTGTCCTCGGCGTAGTTCGCAAAGAGGAACGTGCCGTTGGGCTTCAGCATCTGCAGGCACGTCTTGGTGAGCTTCACGGCGACATTGTGCTGGAGGTAGTCGTAGAGCCCGGAGGCGTAGATGAAGTCGAACTTGCCCAGCTTGTGGCCTCGCGTGAGCATGGTTCGCACCGAGCCGTCGACGGCCTCGATGGCGGTGCCCTGGAAGTCGCGGGCGATCAATCCGACGCTCTGGGGATCCTGGTCGAGTGCGACCCAGCGCTTGAGGCCGCCCTGTGCCAGCGCGACGGAACGATTGGCTTCCCGCAAATGGCCGGCGGCGATCGCCAGGACTTCGGTTTCCGGCCCGGTCCTGGCCGCGATCTCATCGACATAGCGGGTCAGGAGATCGCGTCGTTCGCGTGCCGCGACGCATGACGGTACGTTCTGGGTATGGCTGTAAAGCGCCTTGCCGACCTCGGAAGCGCTTGCCACGCTCTCGGCCACATGCGGGTCACAATAGATGTAGTCGAGCAGCTCGGCGTCGCCGGAATAACCCCTGGGCTTGGTGAAGGACCACCGCGTCAGCGGATCCTGGAGGAAATATTCCAGGATCGGGTGGTTCTGCGCCACCGGAATCAACGCTTGCCAGACGTCGGGGTGGACCTTGGACCGCAGCGCGTTGAGGGTCGACAGCAGGCGACGAACAGTCTCCGCGGGGTCTCTGCGTTGCTCCACCTGCTGGTGCGTCGCGTGGAGGATCAGCGCCAGTTCCGCGCGCGCGGTTTCGAACGCTTCGCCATGATGCTCGGGCTTCCCTCGGCTGAGGTTGCTGGCAATCATCTCGGCGGTAATCAGGCTCTTGCCATCAAAGACGGTTTGCACAGCATCGCTCCATGGTTAACAGTGGCTTAACTTATTGCGTAGAATGCTCCATTTGCCAACGGTGGTTCGGGTGCATTTTAGCGGTATGATTAATTTCCCGCTAACCATCTCAGTTCTTTGAACATCTTGTCGGCCAGATTCCGGTTTCGAGTTAACGCAAACTTGTCTTGCGTCATTGCATTTTGACTACGTCGAGAATCGTCGTCGCGTCCCAAGGAGTCGGCCCGCGTGGGCGCAGAAGCTGGAAAAGAGCTCGGAAAGCACAATCCCCTTGAACCGGGATTTGTTGTGAACGAACGCCTGTCATCCGGCTTGGCCGACATGGCGCATGTGGACGTGTTCGAACCGCGCCACGAGCCGGGCTCCGAGGAACTTCGAACTCTTTACAGGACCGAGGCACAGGCGAAGCGAAGAGCGGACGCCAGGCCTGGGCTCTGGATAGCCGTCGTTATCTATGTCCTGTTTTCGGCGACGGATCTCCTGCTTATCCCGGATGTCGCGGCCTATACGATCACGGCGCGGTTCGCCGTCGGGCTGACGGCACTGCTGACGCTGGAAGTCCAGCTTCGCCGGGGAGCCGCTACCGAATGGCTTGACCTGACGTGCGCCGCGGCCATCATCTTTGGCTACATTGGCTGGCTGTACCCAACATCCATGGGGGCGGACAGGGAAAGTGTCGCCTATTATATGGTCTTCGGCACCATCTTTATGATGAGCGCCAATCTATTCTTTACGTTCAGCTTCAAATTATCCATCATAACGTCCACCATAATCCTGTGCATACTGTATGTGGTGAACTACTTTGTTCCGGCATCAATAACGTACAAGATGGTGTTCGGCACCTTCTATATTTCGTGCTTTACGTTCACGTCATACGTGAACTGGAAGCTGAACAAGGAGCGCTACAACGTCTTTCTGAACGCCCTGGAAGCGAAGGTTCAGCACAGGGAGGCCACCGAGCGCGGCAAGGCTTTGCTGAGACTGTCGCGGACCGATCCGCTCACGGGCCTGGAGAACCGCCGGGCCATCGACGAGAAGCTGCGCGAGTATTGGAGCGACTGGCAAAAGCTCGGCAGCAGCTTTGCCGCGATCCTCATTGACGTGGACTTCTTCAAGAAGTTCAACGACTGCTACGGCCACCAGGAAGGCGACCGTTGCCTGATCCATGTGGCCAATGCCCTTAGCGATCTGATCAGGCAGTATGATGGCTCGATCGGGCGCTATGGCGGTGAAGAGTTCATTGTCCTGGCGCGCATGGACAAGAAGGACCAGGTCGCGGACCTGGCGGAAGCCATTTGCCGCGCTGTGGAGAATCTGGCGATCGCCCACGAGCTGCGGCGGGACGGCATCTCGATCGTGACGGCGAGCGTTGGCGCAGCATTCACCAGGAAGCAGACCGGCGCCAAGCTGGAGAAGATCATCCACGAGGCCGACCGGGCGCTCTATCTGGCGAAGGCGGGCGGTCGAAATTGCGCCCGGCTGTTCGATCCAACCGATCCCCAGAGCAGCGACGAAAGTGAGAACCTCGCGGCCTTGTTAAAGATCGCGATCGGCCAGGGTCTCGTGTCGCTCGTTTATCAACCCATCCAGGACGTTAAGTCGGGCCGAGTTGAAGCCGTGGAGGCTCTGATGCGCCTCAAGATGCTGGACGGCACCCTGGTCCCGCCGAGCCTGTTCATTCCCGTGGCGGAGCGGACCGGCGCCATCCTGGAACTGGGGCGTTGGGCAATACGGACAGTATGCGCGGAACTCCTTGCGGATGATCACGTCCGTGTCGTCAGCGTCAACGTCTCTCCAATCCAGCTCAAGACGCCTGGCTTCGCGGCGTCTGTCGCGACCATCCTGGGCGAGACCGGCGTGACCGGCAACAGGCTGGCCTTCGAGATCACCGAGGGGCTGGAGATGGAGATGCACTCCGACATCCTTCGCTGCATCAGCGACCTGAAGCTGCTGGGCATCAAGATATGGCTCGATGATTTCGGCACCGGCTTCGCCGGCCTTTCGTGGCTTCGCCTGATCGATTTCGATACGGTGAAGATCGACCGCTCGTTCCTTCACGACTGCGCCACGCCGAACGGCAAGGCAATGCTCCAGGACATCATCGCCCTGGTCAGAAACCGCGGCCACAAGATCCTGGTCGAAGGCGTGGAAACCGACGAGCAGATCGCCCTTATGCGCGAGTTCGGCATAGACAAGATCCAGGGCTTCCGCGTCGGACGTCCGGCTCCGGCCGCGAATTTCCAGGCAAAGCGGGCCATCCACAAACGCCCGTTCACCGTTCTCAAGTCGGCATAGTACTGGCTGCGGCGCCCAGGCTTCCGGTGCACCACCGGCCAAAGCCCATGGTGCAACTCGCGCGGCCCTACATCGCACTTGCTTTTGAAGGCGCGTGAAAACTGCGCGCTCGAATTTGCATCGTGGCGCGCGATGTCCTCGGCCTCCAGGGTCTTGCGCGCCGGATTGGCGTCGAGCCGTCATGGCTCTCCGTTGAGGTGAGCCGAAATCAATCGTGCCGCCCGGATGGCCGCGTCGCCCTGGCTGGCCGCGACCGCCTCGTCGATGCGTGAGATCGGCGAGGCTACCGCCAGCGTTCCAAGCGGACAGCCATCCGCGCCGAGGATGGGCGCGGCGATGCTGTGCACGCCGTCCTCGTAGCCCTGGGCGCTGCGCGAATAGCCGCGCGATGTGGCAAGGCGGATCGCCTCGGTGAGCTTGTCACGCGTCGTCACCGTATGCTTGGTGAAAGCCTCCAGCGGTTTGTCGATATAGGCTTGGATCGTCTCGGGGCGCGAGAAGCCGAGAAAGGCGATGCCGGACGCCGTGCCATGCAGCGGCAGCACCTGGCCAACATCGACATTGACGCGGTTGGCCTTTGCCGAGAGTTCGACATGCACCGTCAGCAGCGCGCCGGCGCTGAACTCCGACAGGTGCACGGTCTCGCCGGTCTCCACCGAAAGCTCCCGTAGAATCGGCGCGGCGACGCGGACAAACGGAAAGTGCGCATCGCGGATTCGGGCGAGCCGCGACAGGCCGGCGCCGAGGCGATAGCGGCGGCTGCGCGGCTCCTGCTCGATCAGGCGATGACCGGCGAGCGACACCAGCAGGCGCCGGGCGGTGGCCTTGTCTAGGCCGGCCTTGCGGGCAAGGTCCGAGAGGCCGATCTCCGGCTCCGCCAGCGTGAACAGCTCCAGCAATGAAATCGCCTTGCCGACTGTGCTCATCCTGAATTCTCCGAGATACTTCGCGTGTGAATTAACTTGACAGAGGCCGATCCGCCTTGCAGGGTCTCTATAACATACTAAACGCGGGTTCAAATAATGAACCAAATCGGGAAGCAGATTTTCGCGCCCCGGAAGCGATGGCGTACGAGGGGAAACTCCGCACTTTGACGGCAGCCAGCAGACAAGAAACGCATCCCGCAACGATCAGCGACCTGCTCGACCGCGAGCAGCAACGCTTCCGGCTGACGCATCCGCTGTCGGCGGCCGCATGGGAGGAGGGCAAACGGCATTTCCTCTATGGCGCGCCATCGCACTGGATGCGCCGCTGGGCCGGCGGCTTCCCGGTCTACGCCGCCGAGGCGAAGGGCGCCCATATCCGTGACATAGATGGGCACGACTATATCGACTTCGCCCTTGGCGACACCGGCGGCATGTGCGGCCACGCGCCGGAAGCGGTGACGCGCGCGGCCGTCCGCCAATTGCAGAACGGCACCACCATGATGCTGCCCACGCAAGACAGCTTGTGGGTCGGCGCCGAGTTGCAGCGGCGTTTCGGATTGCCCTATTGGACGTTCACCACCTCGGCGACCGACGCCAATCGCGGCGCCATCCGCATCGCCCGCATGATCACGGGTCGCGACAAGGTGCTGGTCTTCTCCGGCTGCTATCACGGCGGCGTCGAGGAGGCGCATGTCGAGATCCGCGAAGGCCGCATCGGTATGCGCAACATGATCCATCCCAATGGCGTCGACCATTCCGCCGTCTCCCGGGTGGTCGAATTCAACGATGTCGAAGCTTTGGAGCAGGCGCTTTCAGTCGGCGATGTCGCCTGCGTGCTGACCGAACCGCTGATGACCAATTTCGGCATGATCCCGGTCGCCGAAGGCTTTCACGCGGCACTGCGCGAGATCACCCGCCGCACCGGCACCGTGCTGATCATCGACGAGACGCATACTATCTCCAGCGGTCCCGGCGGCTATTCATCCGAGCATGGATTGGAGTCGGACATATTGGTGGCGGGCAAGGCCATTGCCGGCGGCATTCCAGCGGGCATCTTCGGGGTCTCGCAGGAGATCGCCGAGCGGCTGTGGGCGATCGTGCCGATGGTCAATCCGCGCGTGCGCCAGTCGGCCCATCTCGGCATCGGCGGCACGCTGGCCGGCAACGCGCTCACCGTCGCCACCATGCGCGCGGTGCTGGAAGAGGTGCTGACGTCAGCCAATTTCGACGTGATGATCGGCAATGCCTCGCGGCTCGCCGAGGCCGCGCGCGGGATTATCGCCGCCAACAATCTGCCCTGGCACGTGACGCAGATAGGCGCCCGGGCCGAGATTATGTTCATGCCGCATCCGCCGAGGAACGGCGCCGAAGTCATCGCCAGCCGGCGCGGTGATCTCGAGACGCTGCTGCATGCCTTCTACATGAACGAGGGAATTCTGGTGACGCCGTTCCACACCATGTTCCTGATGTGCCCGGCAACCACGTCGGCCGATGTCGACCGCCATACCGAGGTATTCGAGCGCTTCATCGCCTTGGTCGTCGACGCCGGGGTTGTCTGAGCGATGGCGCGGCCCTTCGACCTCACGGGCAAGGTGGCGCTGGTGACCGGCGGTGGACGCGGCATCGGCGCCGCGATCGCCACCCGCTTCGCGGAAGCCGGTGCTTCCGTCGTCATCGCCAACCGCACCGTCGATGTCGCGCGGGCTCTGGCCGCCGACCTGTCGGGCCGCAAACTGAGCGCCCGCGCTGTTCCGCTCGACGGCCTTGGCCGTTCCGCGGTGCATGCGTTGGTCGACGATGTCGTCGGTCAGTCCGGCAGGCTAGACATCGTCGTCCATAATGCCGGCGGCTGCCCCTGGACCTCGATCGGCGAGATGGACGAGGACAAGCTCGAAGAGGCGCTGTCGCTCAACCTCAAGGCCTGCTTCTGGCTGGCGCAGGCGGCGGCTCCGGTGATGCGCCGGAACGGCTTTGGCCGCATGCTGGTCACGTCGTCCGTGTCGGCCCGCGTGGCGATGGCCGGCGGCGCCCACTATTCGGCGGCCAAGGCTGGCGTCAACGCCTTCATCCGGGGGGCCGCCTTCGAATTCGCGCGCGACGGCATCACCGTCAACGGCGTCGAGCCGGGCTTCATCGCCAAGCCGGGCCGCGGCAAGATGAGCGCACCCGAAATTGCCGGCCGGCTCGCCCGCCACATCCCCGTCGGTCATCTGGGCGAGGCCGACGACATCGCCTTCGCCATGCTCTACCTCGCTTCGGAACAGGCTGGATACATGACCGGGCAGACGATGATCGTCGATGGCGGTTCGACCTTGCCGGAGACCGGATTCGCGGTCGAACGGCACTGGGGGCTGGCATGAGCGGAGAAAGTGTCAGCTGCCGCCTCGCGGGCCGCAAGGCGCTTGTCACCGGCGCCGCGACCGGCATGGGCCGAGCGACCGCCGAACTGTTCGGGCGCCATGGCGCTGAAGTCGTCGTCTTCGGCCTCGGCGGCGAAACGCTGGACGTCGCCGCCAAAGCCTGCGGCGGCACCGCCGTGCGCGGCGACATCACCAACTCGGGCGACGTGGCGCGTGCCATCGGCGCTTGCGGCGGCCGGCTCGACATCGTCGTCAACGCCGCCGGGCTGATGATCCTCGACGAACCGGCGAGCCTGAGCGACGAGACCTGGGCCCGCAGCTTCGCAGTCAATGTGACCGGCGCCATGATGGTCTGCCGTGCCGCCCTGCCGTTGCTGAAACAGCGCGGCGGTTCGATCGTCAACATCGCCTCGGTCGGCGCCTTCAACGCCAGCGGCCAGAACGCGGCATACTCGGCGAGCAAGGCCGCACTCGTCTCCTACACCCGCTCGCTGGCCTATGCGCACGGCCCCGACGGCATCCGCGCCAATGCGGTGGCGCCAGGCTGGGTGCGCACGCCGATGAGCGTGCAGGAGATGGAGGCGGCCGCGGCGATCAACTGCTCGACCCCCGACGAAGAGTTCGCCGCGCTGACCGGCCGCATCGCGCTCCGGCGTGTGGCCGAGCCGGCGGAGATCGCATCCTGCTGCCTGTTTCTCGCATCCGACGACGCCTCCTTCGTCACCGGCGCCGTGCTCGTCGCCGATGGCGGCGGCCGCGCGCCGACGCAGAACAGGGCGGTCTGAGGCAAACGGCGTCTGCCAGCAAGGTTGCGGCGGTCGCGGGGTTCGACTTCAGTTGGGCTGTCAGGCCGCGTCCATCTGATCGCGCAGCATGCTCCAGGGCAGCAGCATGTTTGGCGCGTGCCGCATCAGGCCGTGGAACGGGATCGGCGAGGGCGGCGCGAACGGCAGCGGCAGATCACTGGCATTCGCGCCTTCGGCCCAATCCGCCAGCACCTTGCCCATGGCCGTTGTCATTGCGATGCCGCGTCCATTGCAGGCAAAGCCGGCGATCAGTCCCGGCCCGAGATCGACGAGACGCGGCAGGAAATCAGGTTCGACGGCGGCCATTCCCGACCAGCTGTATTCAAGCGGTGGGAGGTCTGGAAGGTCCAGATGCCTGCCAAGCCGCCGCCAGATCGTTTGCGGCACCCGAGTATCGGAGCCGGCGCCGAAGACATGCATGCCGCCAGTAATCAGCCGGTTCGCGCTGTCGAAGCGGAAGGTGAAAAGGTTGCGCCTGGTGTCGCCGACGCCTTGCCCGCCGGGAAGCAGCCGGCTGCGTATCGCGCCCGGCAGTGGCCGGGTCGCGATCTGGAAGACCTTGAGCGGAAAATAGGTGCGCTCAAGCGTTGGATTGAGCCGCCCGCCATAGGCGTTGGTGGCGATCAGCAGCTTTCCGGCACGCACCGATCCCGCCGCCGTTTTCAGCATCCAGCCGTCCGCTATCCTGTCGATCGACATGACCCGCGAATGCTCGAAAATCCGTGCGCCGGCCTTTTCCGCCGCATTGGCGAGCCCACGCGCATAGTCGACCGGATTGAGAACTCCGCCTGAGCGGTCCATCCAGCCGCCCATATAGCCGCGAGCGCCCGTCAGCGCCTCGGTCTCCCTTGCATCCAGCGCGACGGCCGGCCTGCCGCGTTGCGCCCACTGGTCGGCGCGCGACTTGACCTTCTCCAGGGCAGCGGGGGAATGCGCCGGCTGTATCCATCCATTTTGCAGCGCGTCGCATGCGATGCCGTGCCGATTGATGAGATCGAAGACGAGATCGGCGCTGCCGGCGGCGAAATCGATCAGGCGTTCGCCGCGTTCGGGACCGAGATGGGCTGTTATATTGGCCGGATCCATCCTGGCGAAGTTCGGCACGACGAAGCCGGCGTTCCGGCCGGTCGCGCCCCAGGCGACGATCTCCGCCTCGAGAACGGCGACGGTGCGGCCTTTCTCGGCGGTGTGCAACGCCGTGGAAAGGCCTGAAAAGCCGCCGCCGACAATTGCCAGGTCGACATCGATCGCGCCGTTGAGAGCAGGGCGCTCGCGGCGATCGCGGCCGACAGCATGCCATAGGGAGAGACGCGATGAGCCGGCAACATCCTGCTTCACTTGCTGGTGCTTTCGCCCGCTGCCGCTTTCGCGGCCTTGCCGAACCTCGGGCGTCGCGGCATGTCGCCGAAAAGGCCGCCTGGCCTGACCAGAAGAATGATGCAGAGCATCACGCCGATAGCGGCGATCTGCAGGGCCGCGGCGCGTGCCTGTTGCTCGGCAGGGACCAGCGCGCTCGTCACGGCTCCGGAGCCGGCCCATATCGCCCAGACCAGGATACTGCCGATGATGGCGCCCTTGTTGCTGCCCGAGCCCCCGACAATCAGCATCACCCAGACCTGGAAGGTCAGGATCGGCAGGTAATTGTCCGGGGCGATGAAGCCTATGAAATGCGCCTGCAGCGCACCGGCCAGCGCCATGATTGCGCCGCCGACGGCAAAGGCCTGGACGCGGTAGAACCGCGCGCTTTTGCCCAGCGATATCGCCGCCCGCTCATCCTCGCGCAGCGCCTTCAGCACACGCCCCCAGGGGCTGCGCGACAGATGTTCCAGCGCCAGATAGGCGATCATCGTCACCGCCGCGACGACGGCGAGGTTGGACAGGTTGAACAATAGGGGTTTCTCGGCAAGTTCGCCGAAGGGACGCGGAATGAAGCCTATGCCGAAAGGGCCGCCGGTAAGCTTCTGGGCATTGAGGGCGACCAGTTGCACGACGACGGCGACGCCAAAAGTGGTGATAGCGAGGTAGTCCGACCTCAGGCGCAAGGTGGCCATGCCAGTGATGGCCGCCGCGATGCCGCCGACGATCATGGCGCCCAGCCAGCCGATGATGATCGGCAGGCCGAAACCGCCAAGCCGGGCGGCATCTTCGGGCGTGGTCAGCAGCGCGGAGGTGTACGCGCCGATGGCGACGAAGCCGGCGAGGCCGACATTGAAGAGGCCGGTCAGCCCCCACTGCAGATTGAGCCCAAGCGTGATCAGCGAGAAGATCAGCGCTGTCGTCAGGAAGAACGCCCCGTATCCGAGAAGATCGATCATCTCTCCCTCACGCCGAAGATGCCGAAAGGCCGCACGAACAGCACCGCCATCAGGATGATGAAGGAGACGGCGGCGCGCCATTCGGCGCCGATCAGTTGCACCGCGCCCGCTTCCGCCAGTCCGATGATCAGGCCGCCGAGTATGGCGCCTGGAATGCTGCCGATGCCGCCGAGTATGGCCGCCGCGAACATCGGCAACAGCATGTCGAAGCCCATGAAAGGCCGGATCTGCACGAGAATGCCGATCATGACGCCGGCCACGCAGGCCAGAGCCCCACCGATGATCCAGGTCATGCGAACGACCTTGGCGACGTCGATGCCGACGATACGCGCCAGCGCCGCGTTTTGGCTGTATGCCTGCATCGAGCGTCCGGCTTGCGTGCGCGTCATCAACAGATGCACGCCGAAGACGAGCACGGCGGTGACCAGCAGCAGCGCGATCTGGTCGGGGGTGATGCGGATGCCGAAGCCGACCGGCATGGCGATCTGGATGGCGCGGCTGAAATAGGTCGGCCGCGAGGTGAAGATGAACTCGAGCAGGCTGCGCAGCGCCATCGAGGCGCCGAAGCTGGCCATCACCACGATGATCGCCTGTCCCTGCGTCCGCAGCCGCGAGAACAGCACCTTGTCGAGCAGCAGCGCCAGAAGCGCCGTGAAAGCCATGCCGATGATGACGGCGACGATCAGCGGCCAGCCAAAGGAGAGTGGCGCGATGGGCGCGATCTTGCCGAACACCGCGCCAATGGCGCTTACGACGGCGAGCGTCGCGTAGGTGCCCCAGGCCATGAAGTCGCCATGGGCGAAGTTCGAGAACCGCAGGATGGAGTAGGTCAGCGTCACCCCGATGGCGCCAAGGCCGATCATCGAGCCCGTCAGCAATCCGTCGACGACAAATTGCAGGTTCATGCCTCGCCTCCTTTCTCGGAGCCCTGGCCTGTCTCAGCCTGACCGGCTTCTCTGGAATGGAGAGGGCGCTGGCCGAGATAGAGTTCCGCGACCACCGGGTCGTTCCAGAGTTCGGAAGCGACGCCCTCGTGCCGGTCCTTGCCTTCGACCAGCACGTAGGCACGGTCTCCAATGGCAAGTGCTGCCTTGGCGTTCTGCTCGACCAGGAGGATGGTGACGCCGGATTTGCGGATACCGGCCAGCATCTCGAAGACCATGGAAACGAATTTCGGCGACAGGCCGGCCGACGGCTCGTCGAGCACCAGCACCTTCGGATGCACGACCAGTGCTCGCGCGACGGCGAGCATCTGCCGCTGACCGCCCGACAGATTGCCGGCGGCGGTCCTGCGCTGGCGCACGAGATCGGGAAAAGCCGTGTACATTTCGTCGATGCGGCTGGGGATGTCGCGCGGCTTCAGGATGCCGCAGGCTACCTTCAGATTGTCCTCGACCGACATCAGCGGAAAGATGTTCTCGGTCTGCGGCACGAAGGCAAGCCCAAGCCGAACCATCATGTGGGCGGGAGCCGCCGTGATGTCCTTGCCGTCGAGAAGGACGGCGCCGGCGGTGATGGGCACAAGGCCGGCGATGGCCTTGATCAGGCTCGACTTGCCGGCGCCATTGGGGCCGAGCACGACGACGATCTCGCCCTTCCTGACGGTGATCGAGGCGCCGCGGACGATCGGTACGCCGGGCTCATAGCCTGCAACGAGATCGCGGACGTCGAGGACGGTTTCGCTCATGCCGCCGCCGCCCCTCCGAGATAGGCCTCGATGACACGCGGGTCGCGCGCCACCTCGTCCGCAGTGCCTTCGCACAGCAACTGGCCGCTGGCCATGACGAGGACGCGGTGGCAGAGCCGCGTCACCATGTCGATGTTGTGCTCGATCAGCAGGAAAGTGATGCCGCGCGCGTTGATGTCGCGGATGCGGTCGATGATGACTTCGAGCAGTGTTGCGTTGACGCCCGCCGCCGGTTCGTCGAGCAGGATGATCGCCGGGTCGGCCATCATCACGCGGGCGAGTTCAAGCAGCTTGCGCTGACCGCCGGACAGCACGCGCGCCGGTTCGTGGGCGAGGCGGGCAAGGGACACAAGCTCCAGCAATTCGCCGGCCTTGGTCTCGGCGACCTTCTCTTCAGCCGCGACTCGCCAGGGCGTCAGGAAGTTGGCGAGCAACCGCTCACCGGACTGCCCCTGCGCGGCGAGCATGACGTTTTCGATCAGCGTCAGGTTGGGTAGGGGGCGGGGGATCTGGAATGTGCGCCCCAAGCCTCGGCCGATGCGGCGATGCGCGGCTTCGCCCGACACGTTGACGCCGTTGAGGAGGATTTCGCCGCTGGTCGGCAGGATACTGCCCGCCAGCAGGTCGAACATGGTGGTCTTGCCGGCGCCGTTCGGGCCGATGAGGCCGAGTATTTCGCCTTGGCGGACGTCGAACGAGACATCGTTGACCGCGACCAGCCCGCCAAAGCGCCGGACGACGTTTTTTGCCATCAGAACCGGCGCGCTGGGCGCTCCTTCGATCGTGTCGTTCATGCATCCCTCTGGATGGAGCGGTCTTTGCCGCCTTCTTGTTTTTGATCTGTGATCACACTTGCTTTGATCACGCTATTCGGCTTTAATTTCCTCCGCAAGCCGAAAAACGGGGCCGGGAATGCAAAAGGCTGCCATCGAAAAGAACAACGGGTCGATCGCGGCCCAACTCACGCCCGTCGGCCGCGAGACCGTGCAGGACCGCGTCTATTCCGAACTGCGACGGGCACTGATCGGCGGCCTTTTCGAGCCAAGCCAGGTTCTGACCATTCGTGGCCTCGCCGAGGCGCTGGTCACCTCGACCATGCCGGTGCGCGAGGCGCTGGGACGGTTGATCACGGAAAAGGCTCTGGAGGCGCTTCCCAACCGCTCCGTGCGCGTACCCCCCATCACGCTGGAGCGCATGGACGACCTCCTGCGCGCCCGGTCTCTCATCGAGGGCGAAGCGATCGCGCTTGCCGCCACCCGCATGAGCCCGCGCCAGATCGCGTCCATCGAAGCCATGCTGGGCGAATGGGACGAGATGCGCGCGCTGAAGCAGAAGAAAGACATCGACCGCGAAGCGACGCTCAACCAGAGCTTCCACTTCGAGATCTACCGCTGCTGCGGTTCCGCCGTGCTGATCCCGATGATCGAAAGCCTATGGCTGCAGTCGGGGCCGTGTATCCGCGTGGCGATCTATGCCTTTTCCGAGGCTGGCGAGGTCGACACCGCCCACTATCACCGCGGCATCGTCGCCGCACTTGCCAAGCAGGATGCGCAGGCCGCGCGCGAGGCGCTGGTGGCCGACATCAGCCGCCCCTTCGCCTTTCTGCGCGACAAGCTCCAATCCGCGAAGGACTGAGTATCTGACATGACCGGCCGCGCCATCGTCATCACCGAACCCCGTTCCGAGCTCTCGGTCACGGCGCTGCTCTTGCCGCAAAAGGCGCCTGAGAACGCCGCCTTCCTCTGGGCCTATCTCGAGCAGCCGCGCATCGTGCCGGGCATTCATGCGATGTGGACGGGTCCCGAAATCTCCTGCCCGATTCCCGCCACTCACCTGGAGGGTCGGTCCTATGCCGCGCCCTTGCCGGCGGAGAATGCGACGCTGACGCCGCAGCCGGGCGACATCGTGCTGTCCTATGTGCCGCCGCGCATGTGGGGCGGCAGTCCCAATGCGATCTTCGATATCGGCCTGTTCTACGGCCAGGGCGCGCGCCTGCTGTTCCCGATCGGCTGGCTCGCCGGAAGCGTCGTTGCGCAGGTCCGGCCCGAGGAGCGCGAGCCTTTCGCCGCCGCTTGCGGTATCATCCGCCGCAACGGCGCCTGCGAAGTCACCTTCACCCGTGTGGAGATCTGAATGGCCGACGACAGTTTCGAACTCTTCGATCTTCGCGTCGAGGCGGTCATCCCAAGGGACAAGCCGATCTATTGCGGCGCCAAGCCCGGCGACTATTTCGAGCTCAAGGGCGAGATGCTGTCGATGCCGGCGGGTCAGGGTTTTTCGATCTATTCGCTCGCCGCCGTCCTGCCGCTGCTGGCGGCCAAGCAGCGCCCGACCGACAGGAATGACTGGATGACGTCGGACGCCGAGATCGCCTGTCCGGACCCGAATTGCGCCAGCCGGCTGCGCATCGTCAGGACAGGAAAACGGCGGTTCAGCCATGCCGAAACGACGGCCGTGCCGCTGCCGAAGGAGAATGAAGCCAGATGACCGCCAGGACCTTCGAACTCAGCCCGGGCTATGCGATCTCGCGCGTCATTCGCGGCGGCTGGCAGCTCGCCGGCGGTCATGGGGCGATCGATCGCGACCAGGCGGTGAGCGACCTGATCGCCACCTTCGATGCGGGCATCTGGACCTATGACTGCGCCGACATCTATACCGGCGTCGAGGAACTGATTGGTGCCGCGCGGCTGCGGCTTGCCAGCGAGCGCGGCCTCGATGTCGCCGCCAGGATGCGAGTGCATACCAAGCTGGTGCCGGATCTCGCAAGGCTGTCGAACATCAGCCGCGACTATATTCGCGGCATCGTCGAGCAATCGCTGCGCCGGCTGAAGACCGAGCGCCTCGACCTCGTGCAGTTCCATTGGTGGGACTATGCAATGCCCGGCTATGTCGATGCGATGGGCTGGCTGGATGAGATGCGCCGCGAGGGCAAGGTGCGCAATCTCGGCACGACCAATTTCGACACTCGGCGCCTGACCGAGCTCCTCGACGCGGGTATTCCGCTGGTCAGCCAGCAACTGCAGTATTCCGTGCTCGACCAGCGGCCGGCCAGGAGCCTCGCGGCACTCGCGGCCAGGAACGGCGTCAGTTTCCTCTGCTATGGTTCCGTCGCCGGCGGGTTCCTCAGCGACAGGTGGCTCGGCGCTGCCGAGCCCGGCATGCCGCTCGAGAACCGCTCGCTGGTCAAGTACAAGCTGATCATCGACGATTTCGGCGGCTGGGATCTCTTCCAGCAACTGCTGCGGGCGCTGAAGGCGGTTGGCGATCGCCATGGGGTGGATATCGCCACCATCGCCAGTGCCTGGGTGCTCGAACAGCCGCGGGTAGCGGCCGTGATCGTCGGCGCCCGCAACCAGGCGCATGCGCTCGCCAATGCCGGGATCATGGACATCGCGCTCGATGCCGGGGATCGTTCCCGGATCGCCGCTGTCATCGCGCAAGGCAAAGGTCTCGAGGGAGACGTCTACACGCTGGAGCGCGACCGTCATGGCCGCCACGGCTCGATCATGCACTACAACCTGAACGCGGGGAAGAAATGACCAGCGAACGCAGCCTGTTCTCCCGCGCCCGCGCCGAGATCGTCGATCTCCACCATTTCTTCTTCGAATGGTATCGCACGGTCAGTGCCGACAAGACGCATTTCGGCCGCTTCGAAACCGTCATCGGTGAAGGCTTCCGCATGATCCCGCCGAGCGGCAGGATTCTCGATCGCGATGCCGTGCTCGACTATGTCAGGGCCAACCGCGCCACATGCGGCAGCGATTTTCTGATCTCGACCGACGACATCCGTCCCGGCTGGGAGAGCGACGACACGATCATCGTCTCCTACATCGAGATACAGCATCGTGGCGGCAAGCATAGCCGACGTCAGGCGAGCGCTGTTTTCACCACCCGTTCTTCGGCGCCCAACGGCGTCGAATGGCGGCATCTGCATGAAACCTGGCTGCAGATGCCGGAAGGCTGACAGGCTCCAGACATCGACAGACATCAACGAGAGTCGTGTAACGAAAGGGGAACAACAATGACCAAGACGATCCTTCAGATCACCACCGCGCTCGCGCTGCTGACGGCAGCCGGCGCAGCCCACGCCGCCGATTGCAAGATCACCGTCGGCCTCGTCATGGAACTGACCGGTCCGGCCGGCGAATACGGCCAGGCCGGCGCCAAGTCCGTGGAGATGGCGTTCCGCGACATCAATGACGCCGGCGGCGTGCGCGGCTGCGATCTCGCCACAGACACGCGTGACAGCCAGAGCCAGGGCAATATCGCGGTCGACGCCGCGACGCAGTTGGTCCAGGTGAAGAAGGTGCCCGTCATCATCGGCGGCATCATCTCTTCCGTGTCGATCCCGATTCTGACCTCGGTCACCGCACCGGCCAAGATCGTCCAGGTCTCGCCGGCCTCCTCCTCGCCGACGTTGACGACTCTCGGACGCGACGGCAAGACCAACGGCATCTTCTTCCGTACCATCACCTCCGATGCGCTGCAGGGCGTCGCCGCCGCCAAATACGCTGTCGACAAGGGCTTTAAGAAACTCGCCATCATCCACGTCAACAACGACTTCGGCGTCAACATGTCGGCGGAATTCTCGCGCGCCTACAAGGCACTCGGCGGCACCATCGTCTCCGACACCCCCTACAACGAAAAGCAGTCGAGCTACGCTTCCGAAGTTACGGCGGCGATGGCCGGCGAGCCTGACGGGCTTTATCTCATCAGCACGCCGGTCGATGGCGCCACCATCGCGCGCACCTGGATTTCTCAGGGCGGCGTGCAGAAGTTCCTGCTCAATGACGGCATGAACAGCCCGGACTTCATCGAATCCGTCGGCGCCGACTACCTTAAGGATGCCTATGGCACGTCCTCCGGCACCAGCCCGACCGCATCGACCGACTACTTCATGAAGAACTACAAGGCCTTCTCCGGCATCGAGCCGTCAAACCCGGCGGCCGATCGGTCTTATGACGCAGGCGCCATCGTTGGCCTCGCCATCGCCATCGCCGGCTCCGAGGATCCGGCCAAGATCAAGGATGCGATGTACAAGGCCGTCGATCCATCAGGCACGCCGATCTTTGCCGGCAAGGAAGAGTTCGCAAAGGCGCTCGGCCTAATCAAGGACGGCAAGCCTATCCGCTATGAAGGTGTCATCGGTCCGGTTGCCTTCGACAAGTATGGCGACATCACCGGTCCGTTCCGCCTTTGGAAGATCGCCGACGGCAAGGTGACGACGGATGGGGAGATGACGACGGACGACGTCAACGCCCTGCAGGCGAAGCTTCAGTAAGGCGCCTCATACTGTCGGCGTCGATTCCGGTACCACCAGGATCGACGTCGACAACGAGAGCCTCCGGTAATATCCAGGGACAAGCATAGTAATCGGCGATGCGATCGATGACCCCGTAGGCTGCGTGGATTCGAATCGGATAGGCTGGATTCCAAGCGTCGTCGTTTCGATGGAGAATGAGCAACAGCACCTCGCCATCGATCTTGCCAACCACCATCTTCCAGACCCCTTGGCCCTTTTCATATTCGGCAAAATAGGGCGATTCCGACAGCCGGCCTCGAAAACAATCCGAGACCCGCAATTGTGCATCGGCGCTGGTCAGGGCCCGCACGCCGTCCCAGTCGCGCCGGTTGAAAAGTTCGACATAGCGGCTCAGCAATTTCGAAAGTTCGGGATCGCGCTCCGGCGCCGAACCCGCAAGTGGGTCCGCTGGCAACGAGGCCAGCTTCGACCGTCCACGGTTCAACGCCGCCTTGACGCCGCCCACCGTCGAGCCGACGAGATCGGCCACCTCTTCCAGCGAATAGTCGAAGACATCCTTGAGCAGGACGCAGGCGCGTTCCTTGGGCGGCAGGTGGATCACCAGCCGTTCGATAGCGCGATCAGCACCTTGGCCAGCCGGCTCGACGGGTAAGACAATCCCGTCTCCGGCAAAATTGGCTTCCGCCCGCTCGCGTGCCTGCCGGCTGCGCAGGAAATCGATGCAGCGATTGTGCGCGATGCGAAACAACCACGGGCGAAGGGCGCCGGGATCGTCGAGCGTCTCGATCTTCCGGTAGGCCTCGAACAGCGCTTCCTGCATGACATCTTCAGCGTCGAGCGTGGAACCCGTCATGCGTGCGCAGTAGCGATGCAGTCGCACACGCAAATGCGTGACCGTCGCCAGGAAGGCGGCGTAACGGACGTCGAAAAGCCCGGTGGGGTCGTATCTCTGCTGCATCGTCATGGCATCAGAACACTCCGGCGAAGAATACGCACGCCCGGCGCGGCTCCGCCATGTTACATCAGCCTGATGTCATCGGGAGTCCGATCGAAACGATCGTGCCTGCCGTCGACATACATCACCGGGGCGGCCGCCAACTCGTCCGGGTCGATATCGTCAAGCGCCGCCATCGGTATGGCATGGACGACGCCACCAAGGGCCGGGATATCGCCTCGTGCCGGCATCCGGGTCCCACAGGTCGAGCAGAAATGATACTGGATGCTGGGACCTTCTCTGCCAGGCGGCGTCCATTGGTATTCAGTCTGCGATTGCGCTCCCGATACGAGACGGAAGTGCTGTGGCGCGACGAACCCTATCCATGAGCGCGTCTTGGTGCAGGTCGAACAATTGCATTTGATGGTGCCTTTGCCGAGATCGATATCGGCCTCGAACCGAACTTTGCCGCAGTGGCAGCTCCCTGTGTGCGTTTTCAGCATTGCCTTCTCCACGATCACCGGCCGGGACATGTCGCCAGCTGCAATCAAGACGTACGGCGTTAGAAAAAGGATACGTGCCGATCGGCCGGTGCGGGCCGGCCAACACCTTGACCTTGCGTCCAGGCACCGTCCTTCGCTACACGCTTCAAGGGAAATCCACTCTCGAAGCCGCGGACAAGGCCATGAATACCACGCTTGAAACGACCGCCGATCCACGGCCGGAAGAACTGGCCTTTCTCGGCGAGCGCCTGACGGCATTCAACGACAGCGATGTCGGTGCCTCCGAAAGAAAGGCGCTTGCCGTATTCGTCCGCGACGACGATGGCGCGGTGGTTGCCGGTATTTCGGGATACACTGCCTGGGGCTGGCTTTACGTACAATGGCTTTGGGTCGACGAGCGCCTGCGCGGCCAGCACATGGCAGGCGGCATGCTCGACGCCGCCGAGCAGGAAGCCGCTGCGCGCGGCTGTAAAAACGCCTGGATCGACACGTTCAGCCCGAAAGCCGCCAAGGTCTATGAACGCCAGGGCTATCGGCCGTTCGGAACGCTTGCCGATTTCCCTGTCGGCCGCAACCGCGTCTTCCTACAGAAGAAGCTGGCGGATTAACCCGCCAGCCGCCCGCCGCGCATCGGTTGTGGCACGCCCGTTGTGCTCGGAAAACTGATGGGCAAACCCCTCAGCACCCGAACCGCGAGGAAGGCGAAGCATTCGGCCTCCACCGCATCGCCCTTCCAGCCCAGCGTTTCCGCCTGCACCGCTTCGACGCCGGAGCGGTTGGCGATCATCTCCATCATCATCGGATTGTGGCGACCGCCGCCGCTGACCACCAACTTCTTGGGCCTGTGCGGCAGCAGGTCGAGCGCCTTGCCGACGGCGGATGCCGTGAACGCCGTCAACAATGCCGCGCCGTCCTCCGCGTTCATGCCGTCGGCCATCGCGGCGCCGAAATCGAAACGGTCTAGGGATTTCGGATAGGCCTTGCTCAGATAGGGGTGCTCCAGCAGCTTGGCCAGCCGGCCTTCATCGACCTTGCCCGCGCGGGCCAGCGCACCGTCTCGGTCCATCTCGCCAAGCCCTTTCGACTTGATGAAATCGTTCAAGGGCGCATTGGCCGGGCCGGTGTCGAAGGCCACGACATTGTCCTTGCCGTCCCACCAGGTGATGTTGGCGACGCCGCCGAGATTGAGCACGGCCGTGTCGCCGCTGGCATCGGCATCGCGCAGCAGCGCCGCATGATAGGCGGCCGATAGCGGCGCGCCCTGGCCGCCCGCGCGCATGTCGGCCGAGCGGAAATCATAGGCGACCTTGGTCCCCAGGATGGAATGCATCAGGGCGCCGTCGCCGAGCTGGCGGGTCTGGCCGAGCCGGCCGACCTGCGGCGCGCGATGCAGCACGGTCTGGCCATGGAAGCCGACGACGCCGATATCGGCCATCGTCAGGCCGTGGCTTTCGACAAGGTTCTTGACCGCCGTTGATTGCGCGCGCGTCAGCGCGTCTTCGGCTTCGCGGAAGATTGCCGGCTCTGGCCCGACGAAATTCCAGGTTCGCGCCTGCTTCAGCGTTTCCTCGAGCAGGTCCCGGATCGACGCGGGGTAGGGCGCCAGCGTGTAGGTTCCAAAATCCGCGATGCGCTCGCCATCGGTCTTGATCAGGGCGACATCGATATTGCCGTCAAGCACGGTGCCGGTCATCAGGCCGACGGCCCAGATTGGTTCCATTGTGTTCCTAAGCTCCATTGACGAGATCGCCGACCGCCTGGCGAAGCGAGGCGATCCCGCTGTCGAAATGACGTGTCGGATGGATCCGGTTGGTGAGCAAGGTCCAAGCCCTGCCTTTGTCGAAGTCGATCCACAGTCCCGTGCCGGTAAAGCCGGTATGGCCGATGGTGGCTGGGCCACACAAGGCGCCGCCGGACCAGCCCTCATACGGGCGCTCCCAGCCATGGGTGCGGGTGGCTGACAAGGGCGTGCGCATCAAAGCAATGGAACGTTCGGAGGCGCCGCCGCCATCCAGCAATCCCCCAGCGAAATCGAGGATCGATGCCGCCGTTCCGAACAGCCCGGCATGGCCAGCACCTTGCAGCGCCGAGCAATTGTCATCATGGACTTCGCCCGAGAGCACGCGATGGCGCCAGGTGCAGTCCTCGGTCGCGGCGGCGCCATCGGGTTCCGCGGACCAGGCAAAGCCGAGGCCGGGGTCCATGTCGCGGATGGTCCTGCCCGTTAGGCGCTCCAGCGCGAAACCCAGGAGAATGAAGTTGATGTCGGAATAGACGGGCTCCCGTTTCAGCCATTCGCGCTGCAGGATGAAGGCGCGCAGCAACTCCGGGTCCCGCCCGTAAGTGTAGATCGGCTCGACGGCGGGAAAGGGCGTCTGGTGCCCAAGGCATTGGCGAAACGTCACCTTCCGCTCCCACGCCTCCGCATCGTACTGGCGAAGGTCCGGCAGAACCGAGATCAGCGGCGCGTCGAGATCTATGACGCCTTCCTCGGCCAGCGCCAGGATGCGCGGCGTCGTGAAGATGACCTTGGTCAGCGATGCAAGGTCGAACCATGTTTCGACATGCATCGGCCTTACGGTTGGCACCAATTGCGCGCAGCCGGTCGCCTTGATGATACGTTCGCCGTTTTTGTCGACAATGCCGAGCACGCCCCCGGGAATGCGGCCCTCTGTTACCGCCGCTTCGAGCGGTCGGAAAGCACGATCGAAGGGCGTGGCGAGTTTGATCAATGCCGGCCCCCTTCAGATAGGCAGCGATCTCTCACGCTCCCCTCTGTCCTGCCGGGCATCTCCCCCACAAGGGGGGAGATTGGCGGTTTACGCGCGCCGCCAGCCTTCAGGTGTTGGAGATTGGCGAAGGCAGATGCGACATCCAATCTCCCCGCGTGTGGGGGAGATGCCCAGCAGGGCAGAGGGGCGCGCTGTCCCGCTGACCTCGCATACTTCAGGCTACCAGCCATCACACTTCCGCCCTCGCCATGTGGTCGGGCCCGAACTGCTCCCATCTGGCCTGCGCCGGTTCAAACCCCGGCGGCCGAACAAGCGAAGGGACCTGCCGCGTATCCAGCTCGAAACGCTTATGCCGCCGATCGATGGTCGGAACAGCGGCAATCAGCTTCCTGGTATAGGAATGCCTGGGCTCCGACAGCACCGAGGCAGCATCGCCGATCTCGACGATCTGCCCGGCATAGATCACCGCGATCCGGTGGGCGATCCGCTCGACCACCGCCATGTCATGCGAGATGAACAGATAGGCGAGGCCGAACTCGCGTTGCAGGTCGACCAGCAACTCCAGCACCTTGGCCTGCACGGACACGTCGAGCGCGGACACGGCTTCGTCCAGCACGACGACGGAAGGGTTGAGCATCAGCGCTCGTGCGATGCACAGCCTTTGCCGCTGGCCACCGGAAAATTCGTGCGGATAGCGCTCCAGGCTGTTTCTTGGCAGGCCGACGCGCTCGAGCAGCGCCGCCATTTTCGTTCGCGTTCCGGCATCCACCCGGTCGCCGTTGGCGACCACCGGCTCGGCCAGGATGCTTTCGATGGTCAGCCTGGGGTTGAGCGATGCATAGGGGTTCTGGAACACCATCTGAACGGGCAGGGCACTTCGCTCGGCCGAGGCCTTCCGGACCGCGACAGAGAAGGTGCCGCGCGTCGTCTTCACCAGCCCCAGGACGGCGCGAGCGGTGGTCGATTTGCCAGAGCCGCTTTCGCCGACAATGGCCAATGTCTCGCCCGGCATCAGGTCGAAATCGACGCCGTCAACGGCATGCACGGCACCTGTCGCGCGGCTGAAGAAATTACCCTTGAGGGGAAATCTTACCACCAGCCCGTCGACCTTCAAGGCCGGTTGCGCGTCTCGGTTCTTGTCGCGCTGTCCGTCCACGCGCGCCGCGCGACCGCCAGCGAAATGCGGCACGGCGTGCAGCAGATGCCGCGTGTAGGGATGCTGTGGATGGTCCAGGATCCGGTTCAATTCGCCCTGTTCGACGGCCTGTCCGTTCTGCATCACCATGACCTTGTCGGCGATGCCGGCAACAAGGCCGATGTCATGGGTGATGAAGATCATGGACATGCCGGTTTCACGCTTCAGCTCGGCAAGCAGCGCCATGATCTGCGCCTGCACGGTCACGTCGAGCGCCGTCGTCGGCTCGTCGGCGATCAGCAGGCGCGGGTTGCAGGCCAGCGCGATGGCGATCATCACCCGCTGCAGCATGCCGCCCGAAAGCTGGTTGGGCGTGTATTTGAGGCGCCGCGCCGCATCGGGAATGCGCACGCGGTCAAGCGCATCCTTGGCCGCCGCTGTTGCCTGCCGGCCGGTCAGGCCGCGATGCAGGCGAAACGATTCCTCGATCTGGGTGCCGATGGACAGCACCGGATTGAGCGAGGTCATCGGTTCCTGGAAGATCATGCCGATCTCGGCGCCACGGATCCTTGTCAGTTGCGGTTCGGTGGCGGTCAGCAGGTCGAGGATGCTGCCGTCGGCACGCTTCAGGTTCATGGCGCCGCCGGTGATGCGGCCGCCGCCGAAATCGACGAGACGGTTGATCGACAATGCCGTGACGGATTTTCCCGAACCGCTTTCGCCGACGATGGCCAGCGTCTCGCCGTCGGTGAGGTCGAAGCTGACGCCGCGAACCACTTCGTTGGCTTGCGGATTGCGGCCGAAACCGACGCGCAGGTTGGCGACGGACAGAAGCGGGATCATGTCGTCGCTCTCCGCATCTTCGGGTCGAGGATATCGCGCAAGGCGTCGCCAAGCAGGTTGAAGCCGAGGATGCTGACCATGATCGCCAGGCCCGGAAAGATCATCAGCCAGGGCGCCGTTTCCATCAGGTTGCGGCTGTCGCTGAGCATCAGCCCGAGCGACGCCGCCGGCGGCTGGATGCCGAGGCCGAGAAAGCTCAGGCCTGCTTCCGTCAGCAGCGCCCAGGCCAGCGCGAGCGTGACCTGGACGGTCAGCGGCGCCACCAGGTTGAGCAGCAGATGGCGGGTGACGATGTAGGACGGGCTGCTGCCGAAGGTGCGCGCGGCGTCGACGAACTCACGCGCCTTGAGCGACAGCGCAGGGCCGCGCACCACACGCGTGAAGATCGGCGTGTAGACGATCGCAATGGCAAGGATGCTGGTACATGTGCCCGGCCCGGCAACGGCCACGATCAGCAGCGCCAGGAGGATTGCCGGGAAGGCCAGCAGCACGTCCATGACGCGCATCACGACACCGTCCCAGCGCCGGCCGAACCAGGCGGCCGCCAAGCCCAGTGCAGTGCCGGCGAGCGATGCAAAGGCCACCGAGAAGAAGGCGACGGTGAACGACTGGCCGACGCCCGCCATCAGCCGGCTTGCCACATCACGGCCGAAAAGGTCCGTGCCCATCCAGTAGGTGCCGTTGGGAGCATGCAGCCGGTCCACCCGGAACTGCGTCAGCGGATTGTGCGGTGTCAGCCCGAGCATGCCGAGCGCCGCGATGATGAGATAGAGCCCGACGATGAAGCCGCCGATACGCCCGCTGGGATGCGCGAAGATGGCCCGAAGAACGCGCATCAACCCTCCCCCAGCCGAATGCGCGGATCGAGCGCGACATAGGCGAGGTCGACCAGGAGATTGACGATCATGAAGTTGAAGGCGATGAACAGCACGCTTCCCTGCACCAGCGCATAGTCGCGCTGCAGGATCGCGTCGAGCACCATGCGCCCGAGACCCGGCAGCGCATAGATCTGCTCGACGATGACGGCGCCGCCCAGCAGATAGCCGAATTCGATGCCACTCAGCGTCACGACCGGGATGAGTGCATTGGGCAGGGCATGCCGCCAGATGACGCTGCGCGCCGACGCGCCCTTGCTGCGCGCGGTCCTCACATAATCGTCGCTCAGCACATCGAGCATCGCCGAGCGGGATATGCGTGTGACCGAGGCGGCGAAGGCAAATCCGAGCGTGATCGCCGGCAGGATCAGCTGGCTGAGATTGCGCAGCGGCTCCTGCCAGAGCGGTGCGAACTGGCCCATCGCCGGCAGCACGCCGAAGCCGGCCGACAATGCATAGATGATCAATAGCGCAAGGACGAAGTTTGGCGTCGACTGGCCGATCATGGCGACGACGCGCACCACCAGATCGGAAGGCTTTTCATTGTGCGTGGCGGCGAAGACCCCGGCGGGCACGCCGACGACAAGCGCGATGATCATCGACAGCAGCGCGAGCTCGAGTGTCAGCGGGAAGCGCTCGAGGATGACGTCGAGCACTGGCCTGCCATAGGTGACGGATATGCCGAGATTGCCGTGCAGGATGCCGAGCAGCCAGCGTCCGTATTGAATGAACCAGGGCTGGTCGATGCCGAAATAGGCTGCAAGAGAATCTCGCTGTGCCGGCGTCAGCAGTCCGGCCTCTGTGCCCAGCATCGCCGTGATCGAGTCGCCCGGAACCATCCGGATCGCCACGAACACGACAAGGGAGACACCAAGCAGGACGAGAGGGAAGGTCGACAGCCGTCGCATCAGATAGTTCACGCGAAGAATACCTCTCGCCCTGCGTCGATATCGGGTGCTGCTACTGCTGGATCGTGACCTTGCCCAGGCTGAACAGCGTGCCGGTCGGCGTCGGGACAAACCCCTGGATGTTCTTCTGCTGCGCCGTGTAGCTGTACGAGGTGTAGAGCCAGATCCAGGGCGAGACCTCGGCGAGGTGCTTCTCGAACTCGGCGAAGATCACCTTGCGCTTGGCCGGATCGGTCTCGGCGCGGCCCTGCTGCATCTGGCTGTCGAGCGTGTCGTCGATATAGTTCGCCACCTTCTGCAAATTGCCAGCCTTGGTCCAGTAGCGGTTGTACATGGTATAGGGGTCGGCCCTGCCGCCGTTCAGCGCAATCGCCATGTCGAAATCGCCCTTCAGCCAGGCGTCGACATAGACGTTGAGCTCCATCATCTTGATGTCGAGCTTGACGCCGATCTCGGCGAGTTGCGACTGGATCACCTGCGCTTCCGCCGCCGCCGTCGGCGGCTCGCCGGTGGCGCCGATAACGGTCGCCGAAAAGCCGTCGGCATAGCCCGCCTCCTTCATCAGCGCCTTCGCCTTCTCGACGTCGCGCTTGTAGCAGAACAGCTGGCTCGGATCGGTTGCCATGGCCGGAATGGTCAGCGGGCCGGTGACCTTGCCTTCGCCCAGCGAAGCGGTATCCAGCACTTCCTGCCGGTCGATGGCGCAGGAGATCGCCTGCCGCACCTTGAGCTCTGTCATCGGCTTGCGCGAGGGATTGAGCTGAAGCACGTGATAGGAGAGCACCGGCACGCGGTTCAGCTGCAGGCTGGCTTCCTTGGGGACCAGCGTGGCGACCAGCGGATCGTTCAGCAGCGCGAAATCGATCTGCTTGGTGCGCAGCGCCGCCAGGATCGCCGTTTCGTCCGGCAGCACGCTGATCTCGATGCCGTCGACGCCTGTAGGGCCGCCGGCCCAATCCTTGTTGGCGCTGAGCACTTCCTTGGCGTTGGGGTCCCATTTGTCGAGCTTGAAGGGACCAGAGCCGATCGCCGCCGTGCCGATGGTGCCGGCCTTGATCTCGCTTGCCGGAACGATCGCCGCGTTCACGTCGCTCATCGCCGTCAGGATCGGAACATCCGGCTGCGACAGGTGGAAGACCACGGTGGCCGGATCCGGCGTATCCATGCTGGCGATCGACAGGAAGTTGGCGCGGGCGGCAGCACCCGTCTTCTCGTCCAGGATGCGCTCGAACGATGCCTTGACGTCGGCCGAGGTCACCGTCGCGCCGCCCTGGAATTTCGCTTTCGGGTCGAGCTTGAACGTCAGCGCCTTGCCGTCCTTCGAAAATTCCCAGGACGTGGCGATGGCCGGCACGATCCGCAGGCTGGCGTCGACGCGCACCAGCGGCTCATAGATCAGTTCCAAGAGCCGCAGCGACGAGAAGGCCGTCTGCTTGTGCGGATCAAGCCCCGTGGCGTCCTGCGCCCACGCCATGTGCAGCGTCGCGGCATTCGCCTGCGTCGAAATCGCAGCCACGCCCAGCATCGCCGCGAGCGTGATGCCGGAAAGTAGTTTCCTGGTAAGATGCTGTCCCATTCTCGTCTCCCATTATGATTGAATGCCTTGCAGTTTCCCTGGGCCGCTTCAAAGGCACACGCACCTTTGAGTATCGGCCCAGTGCTTGTGCGGCCTCACGCCGTCTTGTCACTGATCGCCTTGCGCAGGAAACCTCCTGTCTTGCCAAGGGCCTCGCGCGCATCTTCGACGCCCATGCCCGTGATCACCACCAATATCGCCAGCTTCACGTCATTGCCGGTCTTGTCGAGCGCCTGCCGTGCCTTCGGCGCCGAGCAGCCGGTCGTCTGCATGACGATCCGGATGGCCCTGGCGACAAGCTTCTTGTTGGACGGATTAAGGTCGACCATCAGGTTCTGGTAGCTCTTGCCGATGCGGATCATGCTGGCGGTGGTCAGCATGTTGAGCACCAGCTTCTGCGCGGTTCCCGATTTCAGCCGCGTCGAGCCGGTGAGGACTTCGGGGCCGACGACAGGCGAGATGGCGATATCGGCAATGCCGGCAATGGTCGATGCCGGATTGCAGGACAGTGCGACCGTCGTCGCGCCCACCTGTTTTGCGTAATTCAGGCCGCCTATGACATAGGGAGTACGCCCGCTGACGGCGATGCCGACGACGACGTCGTCGGCGGTCAGCTTTATGTCGCGCAATGCCCGCGCGCCTTGCCTGGGATCGTCTTCCGCGCCTTCCGCCGCCCGCACCAGCGCGTCGGCGCCGCCGGCGATCAGCCCCACCACCATGCCTTCGGGCACACCGAACGTGGGCGGGCACTCGGATGCGTCGAGAACGCCGAGACGGCCGCTCGTGCCGGCGCCCAGATAAATCAGCCGCGCGCCTTTTTGAAAGGCTGACACGATGCGGTCGACGGCATCCGTGATCTCCGGGATGACTTTCTCCACGGCCAACGGAACGGCCCGGTCCTCGTCATTGATCTTGCGCAGGACGTCGAGGGTCGGCAACAGGTCGATGTCCATCGTGTTCGGGTTCCGATCCTCGGAAACCAGCTGCTCCAACTCAGACATCAACCCTTTTTCGGTCATCGGGCTGCTTTCAAAAATTGCCATGTCGCCGGCGCAAAGATGGATCTGGCGTCAAGCGTCGCACGCCGACGCCGCCATTCGCCACCAATCGCATTCCGTTAACTTTTTAGAATTCGATATTCTTAATGTCAACGAATGATTGGAATAAAATATTCCTTGTCCTGTTCAGGCGCTACCGACCATCAAGCGATTTCCTGGCTAGGATGATCGCACCGGAAACGGCATCGCCGTCAGCGGGCTTCAAACGGCGTCGTACATCGGGAGCAAGCCACGGTTCGAGCGGGCTGGAGAGGCCTCCGAGCAGAGTGACGCGAGGCGCGCCCTGCTCAAAAAGCACCCTCACGAACGTGTCGATCTGCTCGGCCGCGCTTTGCACGATGCGCCGTCCGACGGGATCACCCTGGTCGGCGTGGCGCATAACCATCGGGGCCAGGGCCGCATAGTCGGTCGCCGTCGCGTGGTCCATCCACGCCACCGCAGCCATCGGGTCGTTCTGGAACCGTTGCATTACCTCGGCCACCAGCGCCGTGCGCTCATGCCGTCCGTCATGGGCGCGCAGCGCAAGTTGCACGACCTTCAGCCCGAGATCGGCGCCGCTGCCTTCGTCGGAAATCGGAAAGCCATAGCCGCCGACGCGCAGGTCGCGTCCCTCGACGAAGCCGAGGCCGATCGAGCCCGTGCCGGCAATGACGATGGCGCCGTCCAGGCCGGAATGGGCGCCAAGGCAGGCGCCGACACCGTCGCTGACGAAGTCGATGCTGGCGAAGGGATGGGCGATCGCCCGAAGCGCCTCCAGCGCGCCCTTGCGCCCGATGCCGGCAAGGCCGATCCCGGCCCGGATGCGCGCGGCTTCGGCCGCGCCGAAACCCGCCTCCGCGATCGCGGCACTGTAGGCTCGGGAAATCGATGCCCATGCTTCTTCGATGCCGAGCCGCGTCGTTGCCGGGCCTGAAAGCCCTTGTCCTAGAACCGTTCCCGCCTCGTCCTCGATGCGGGCCCGGCACCCGGTCCCGCCACCATCGACGCCCAGGAAATAAGAACCTGACGCCGACGCGCTCATGTGCTGATCCGCTCGATCTGGGCGCCGCAGAGACGCAGCTTGCGGTCTAGTTGCTCATAGCCGCGGTCGAGGTGATAGACCCGGTTGATGATCGTTTCGCCCTCGGATACCAGCGCCGCCAGCACCAGCGAGACCGACGCGCGCAGATCGGTGGCCATCACCTGCGCGCCCCGCAGTTTCTCGCCGCCGCGCACCAGCGCCATGGTTCCCTGCAGCTTGATGTTGGCGCCGAGCCGCATCAGTTCGGGCACATGCATGAAGCGGTTCTCGAAGATCGTCTCGCGCAACAGCGAGGCGCCGTCGGCGCAGCACATCAGCGCCATGAACTGCGCCTGGAGATCGGTCGGAAAACCCGGATAGGGTTCCGTGGTGACGTCGACGGCCTTGAGCGGACCGTCCCGCGACACGATCAGCCCACGGTCGCCGGGCCAGACCTTGACGCCGGTGGCCTCGAGGAGTTGTACCACGGAAGCCATGTGCTCGAGCCTTGCGTGGGTCAGTTCGAGCTGGCCGCCGGTGATCGCGGCGGCGACCGCATAGGTGCCGGCCTCGATCCTGTCGGGGATGATGTGGTGGCTGGCGGCCCGCCATACGGTGCTGCCGGCGATCAGGATGCGATGTGTGCCGGCGCCTTCGATCCTGGCGCCCATGGCGTTGAGGCAGGCGGCGAGGTCGGCCACCTCCGGCTCACGCGCCGCGTTAAGGATTTCGGTCTCGCCCTTCGCGGTTGTCGCGGCCATCATTGCCGTCTCCGTCGCGCCCACCGATGGCGAACTCAGCACGATGCGCGTGCCAGCCAGGCCGTTCGGCGCCGAGGCGACGATCAGCCCGTTTTCGATCGCAATGTTGGCGCCAAGGGCTGCGAGCGCCCCCACATGCATGTCGACCGGCCGCGCGCCGATCGCGCAGCCACCCGGCAGTGAAACCCGCGCATGCCCGAACCGCGCCAGCAGCGGGCCGAGAACCAGGACCGTCGCCCGCATCTTTCTCACAGTGTCATAAGACGTTTCCTTGGAAACGGCGGCACTGGTGTCGATCGTCGCGGTATGAGCCGACCGCGTCACTTCGGCGCCGTGAAGCGCCACCACGCCGAGCATGTTTTCCACATCGGTGACATCAGGCAGGTTGGTCAGTTCCAGCCGATAGGGGCTGAGCAGCGCCGCCGCGATCTGCGGCAGTGCGGCGTTCTTGGCGCCGGAGATGGTCACCGCGCCCTGCAGCCTTTGTCCGCCGGCGATCCGTAACTTGTCCATGGCTGTGGAACCCGATCTGTCGTGACCTGAGATAGCGAGCCTACAGGCTCGCAAGGGGTCTTTCATGCTCGAATCGAGGATCGACGCGGCATGCTTCGAAAGTCGATCGATCATTCTTCGCTGTCAATCTTGATTGGAATAATTTATTCCTGGATCTGGCATCGCCGGCCTGCCGGCGTCCTGAACCGCTCGGGGAAACGCATGTCCGTCCTGAAGAAGATCGAAGTGAAGCTCGACGCCATGGCGCCCGGCGATCGCGAGATCGGCCAGTACATTCTCGACAATCCCGACGGGATGCTGCGCCTGTCGACGGCGGCGCTGGCGGCCGAGATCGGCCGCAGTCAGTCGAGCGTCGTCAAGTTCAGCCAGAAACTCGGCTATGCCAGCTATCAGGAGCTCAAGCTTGCGGTGAGCGAGGCCAAGGCGCAGGACTGGCAGGTTCCGGCCGGCATGATCCACGGCTCGATCGAGGTCGGCGACAACCACCAGGTCATCCTGAAGAAGCTGATCGGCAGCAAGCTTCTGTCGATGCAGCAGACAGTCGCCAGCAACAGCGAGCGCATCATCTCAAAGGCGCTGGACATGCTGGATGGCGCGCGCCGCATCCATCTGGTCGGCGTCGGCGCATCCTCGCTGGTGGCGCGCGATTTCTCCTACAAGCTGATGAAGCTCGGCCGCAATGTCCTGCATGACAGCGACAGCCATATCCAGATGGCCAATGTCTCGACGCTCGGGCCTGGCGACGTGTTGTTCGCGCTCTCCTATTCCGGCGCCAGCATCGAAACCCTGCGCATCGCCGAGCTTGCCCGCAAGCGCGGTGCGACTGTCATCGCCGTCACCGGCTTGCACGACAATCCGCTGAGCCGCGTCGCCGACATCCGCCTCTACACGGTCGCCGACGAGGAGCGCGCGCGCTCGTCCTCGATCACCGCGCGCGATGCACAGCTGACGCTGACCGACCTCCTTTTCATCCTGCTGGTTCAAAGGCAGCCTGATGCCAACGAGTTCGTGCACAACAGCGAGGTGGCTGTTTCCGTGCTGAAAGCCGATCGATCCTCGTAACTTCCGCTCAGCTTTCTTCCCGGCGCGCCGTGTCGCCCTCGAAGCCACACCGCCAGTAGGCGACCACAAGATGCTGCTCACGCGTCAGCTTCCTGTCCTGTCGCAGGTGCGATCGGATCGCGCGAAAACTCTTGTACTCGCATCCCGCCCAGGCAAAGACGCGGCGGTCATCCTCGGGCCATCGTACTTTCCGAACCGCGTCCTCTAGCAAAGTGGACTTGCCCGGCGCGATGTCATTGCGGTGCAGCCATTGGACATCCAGCCCGGCCCGCGAAGCGAGTGGCTGTTCCTCCGCGCCATCGGCGACCTCGATGCGCACCACCGCCTGTGCGTCTCCGGGCAGCTCCTCCAGGATACGGCCAATCGCCGGCAGGGCCGTCTCGTCGCCCGCCAGCAGGTACCAGTCGGCGGGGGCGACGCTGCCGCCGCCCGGCCCGGTCATGCCGACGATGTCGCCGATATCAGCGTTACAGCCAAAACGGGCACCGGGCATTCCCTCACCTTCATGCAGGACGAAATCGATATCGACCTCGCCTTTCTCGACGTCGACGCGGCGCAGCGTGTAGATGCGCACATCCGGACGCTGTTCAGCCTCGGGCCAAGCCGGGCGGCCATCCGCGCCGGTGACCGGCCATGCCGGCGTGATGCCATCCCGGGGGAGCAGCAGGCGGATGTGAAGGCCGCCGGTGGCGAAGCGCTCGAGGTTGTTGCCGGCGAGGGTCACCCGCCGCATGTGCGGCGTCACGCTGGCGGTTCTGACAACGCGCATCTCGCGAAAGTAGGGCAGCGGCTGGCCCACCGCGCCGTCGCCTTGCCAGACGATGCTGGGGTTTTCGGCGGACGCAAAGTTAAGCAGATGCTCGGCAATGGAAAGCTTCACATAGGCCAGCGAGCTTTCGTCCCGGCCTTCGGCGCGGACCTTCAGGCAGCCCTGGCAGGCTTCCATGCTGGCCGAACCGAAAGCGGTGTCGATGCGGCTGCAGGCGCCGTCGACTGCGACCGTGCCGAATTCGACAAAATGCGCGCAAAGCCGCTTCATGACGTCTTGCGGACAGGACAGCAGGATCTCGGCGGAAGCTAAGAAATTTCTCGGCATCTCAGCCATGGCGCGGCACTCCCTTTGCAAGCAGGTAGACGAGATACGGTCCGCCAAGCAGCGAGGCGAAAAGACCGGCGGGCAGTTCGTAGGGAAAGGCCGCCATGCGCGACAGCCAGTCGGAGAGGACCATCAGCAAGGCGCCCAACAGCATCGCCCCGGTGAGGTGGACGCGTGCGCGCGAAAAGCCGACGAGACGGGCAAGGTGCGGCGCGATCAGGCCGACGAAGCTCAGCGGGCCGACGACCATGGCGGCCAGCGCGGCCAGGATCGCCGCGACGATGATCAGCATCAGCCGTCCGCCGGCCACCGGCACGCCCAAGCCCCGTGCGCTGTCGGGCCCGAGCGGCAGTATGTCCAGCCAGCGGGCGGCGAGGAACAGCGGCAGCGTCAGCGGGGCCAGGCAGGCGATCGCTACCCAGGCATCGACAGCGGTTGCCTGGCTGGTCGAGCCGCTGAGCCAGCGCAAGAGGATGTAGGCTTGCGCATTGCCCATCGCTATCGTCGCGGTGATGACGGCGCTGCATAGCGCGCTCATGGCGATGCCTGCGAGCAGCAGCCGGTCCGTGCCGAATTTCGCCCGTGCAGCGATGGCCAGCATCACGAGCAATGCCGCCAGCGCGCCAAGACCGGAGCCCACGAGCTGCCAGCCAAGGCTGGCTGTGGCACTGACCATCAGCACGGCGGTGAGGCCCGCACCGGCGCCCGTGCCAACACCCAGCACTTCGGGGCTTGCCAGAGGGTTTCCGGTGACACGCTGGATCACCACCCCGGCCGCCGCCAGCATGGCGCCAGCGGCCGCGGCCACGCCGATCCGTGGCGCGCGCCAGGCGGCGAGGTCGGCCAGCATCTCGCCGCTGGCGATCGACCAGCCCATGGGGCCACGCCCAACCACCAGTGCCATGGCTACAGCGACAAGCGTCAGCGCAAGCAGGAGCAGGATGAGGAACCAGGGACGGCTGGCCTTGTGCGATTTGGTGCCGGTGGCGCCGAGATGCGGCCATTCGAACATGCGCAACCGTGGCAACAGCCACAGCAGCAGGGGGCCGCCGAGCAGGGCCGTGCCCGCGCCGGTCGGAATGCGTTCGCCGCCAGAGCCGGCGGCCAGTTGCACCAACCCGTCCGTCAGCCACAGCAGGGTGGCGCCGATCAGGGGTGCGGCGAGCAGCTTTTGCCGCAAGGTGCGAGCACCCGAAAGTGAGGCAAGTGCTGGTGCGGCAAGACCGACGAAACCGATGACACCGACCTCGGCTGCCACGGTCGTCGCCATCCACACGGCAAGCGCGATGATGAGAAAGCGGCTGGTGTTGCGGGCGACGCCCAGGCCGCGTGCCGAGCTGTCGTCGAGGCCAAGGATCGTCAGCGGCCGCAGCAGCATCAGCGCTGCGCCGCCGCCTGCTGCCAATCTGATCGCCAATGCCATGGCCGGACCCCAATCCTGCTGGACGAGGGATCCGCCGCCCCAGATGAACAGCGAAAAAAGATATTCGCCATTGGCGAGGATCAGGGCGGCGCTGATGGAACTGGCTGTCAACGCCACCATCATCCCGGCAAGCACGACGGACACCGGTTCCAGCCCGCGCCGCCAGGTCAGCGACAGCACCAGCAGCACTGACGCGATGCCGCCGGCAAAGGCGACTGACCCCTGCGCCCGCTCCATCAGCAAGGGGGCGTGAAGCGAGGCGATCGTCATGGCCAATTGCGCGCCCGCCGAGATGCCGAGCGTCGACGGCTCGGCCAATGCATTGCGCAATACGTGCTGCAGCAAGAGGCCGGATAGGCCAAGGACAGCGCCTGCCAGCACCGCCACCGCCGCGCGTGGCAGTGTGCTGTAGAGCAGGATGATATGATCGAGATCGACGCCGTCGCTCGGCAATGCGGCCGGCCACTGCATGCCGACCCGCCATACGAACAGGAGCGCGGCCGCTAGCGCCAGCATGCCCCATAGGGCAACTGGCGATAAGGCGCTGCCGGCAATAATGCGATAGGGCAGGGCGGGGCGGGTCACGGCGCGATCAGTCATGCCGCGTGCCGGCAAGCGCTGCCGTGGCAAGGCGAGCGAAGCGGCGTGCCGAAGGCAGGCAGCCGAAATGATTGACCGGCTCCAGCACGGTGACGCGGTTCTGGCGGACTGCCGGCAACGCGTTCCACAGGGCATTTGATGGAAGCGAGCGGCCGACATCCGCCGGCAGCGGCGAAACGATCAGGATCGACGCTTCGGGCAGGCGTGCCAGCGCCTCCAGCCCGACCGGCGCGGCGGCGCTGTAGCTTGTCTCGTCGGTCCAGGCGTTTTCAATGCCGAGGCGGGTCAGCACGTCGCCGAACATGGCGTCCCGCCCAAAGGCACGGAAATGGCGGGAATCGCCAAGGCTGATGACGAAGGCCGGGCGCGTGGAACCTGGAGACAAGGCGGCGCGAAGCCGTGCGATTTCGTGCGCGGTATCATCGACGTACCTCTTGGCTTCGGCCTGCCGGCCGAGCCTTTCGCCCAGTGCCAGCGTCGCCGCCTCGGCGAGCGGATAGGGCGGCACGCCGGCCTCGTAGACGGTTTGTGCGAACACCGGCGCGATGCGTTCGAGCATCGGGCGCTGGTATTCGTAGAAATTCGAGATGACGATGAGATCCGGCGCGACGGTGAGCAGAAGCTCGTAATTGGGCGCGCCGCGCAGCCCGAGATCAGCAACCGATTGCGGGACGGCCGGCTCGACCACGATCTTGCGGAACTGCATCAGTTCCGTCGCCGCCACCGGTTCGATGCCGAGCGCCAGAAGCGTTTCCAGCATGCCCCAATCGATGGCGGCAATGCGTGGCGCCGCCGCCTTGCTGGCGACCGGGGACAGCAGGGCAGAGGCCGCCAGCGCAAGCGCCTGCCGTCTGTTGGGCAGATGGATCATTGCCTGCGGCTTTGACGAATGGCTACCAAGTCGTGTGCGCCTTCAGCTTGATCGAGCGGCCTTCGCCATAGCTACACACGTTGATACCCTGGCATCCGGAGACATAGGTTTTGTCGAAGAGATTGGTTATGTTGAGATCGACGCCCCAATTCTCCTTCTCGTAGCCGAGCTTGAGATCCGCCAGGGTAACCGCGGGCACCTTGAATTCGTTGGCCTGGTCCGCCCATGAGGAGCCGAGATAGCGCATACCACCGCCGATCGAGATGCCATCGTACCAGTCGCCGCGGAACGTGTAGTCGGCGGAAACCGAGGCCATCACCTCCGGTACGAGGAAAGGCCTTTTGCCGATGAGAGTGGGGTCGGCATCCTTTGTAACCTTGAGATCGTAGGCCGTGAAAGCGCCGGTGACACGGAAGTCCTCGGTGACGTTCACCTTGCCTTCCAGTTCCACGCCGCGCGACCGCACTTCGCCGGTCTGAATCTGGACATAAGGATTATCGACGGTTGGGGTGGGCACGTTCTGTCGGGTGAGGTCGAAGAGCGACAGGGTGAACAGGCCGTCGATGAAGCTTGGCGCATATTTGACGCCAGCCTCATATTGGGCGCCCTCTTCCGGCTTGAACAGACTGCCATTGGCGTCGGTGCCGATAATCGGGTTGAAGAAGGTGGCCATGCTGACATAGGGCGTCAGACCGTTGACGAATTCGTAGGCGAGGCCGGCGCGACCGGAAAAATCGCCGACCGAGTTGCTCAGGGAACTCGAAGTGTTCGAGTAGTAGGTAGGACGGTTGTCAGCATCGAGCCAGCCGCGATCATAGCGGCCATTCAGCGTCACCAGCCAGCCATCGCCGAAACGCAACTGGTCCTGCGCATAAAGGCCAAGCTGCTTCTGCGTCAGGTCCTGGTTCAGGTAACTCACGCGCGGCGTCAGAGGCACGCCGTAAACCGGGTCGAAGGCATCGATCGGCGGCGTTGTGCCGAAGAGAGCCGACGACTGCACCTGGTCGATGTTGTAATACTTGTAGTCCAGGCCAAACAGCAGCGTGTGTTCGATCGAGCCGGTCCGCACCTTGCCCTCGATCTGCAGGTCCGAGAGGAATGTCATGGCGTCCGTGTCATGGCCGAAATTGACGCGGTCAAGTTGCGTCGCGTTCGCCCATCCGTTTGGATAGACATAGACCTCGTTGATATCAGCTGCCGTGAAGCGCGTGTTGGAGCGTACCGTCCACTGATTGTCGAATGTGTGCTCGAACTGGTAACCGATCGAACCCTGCTCGCGCTTGTAGAGGTCTATGCTTGGTTCCGTGAAATTGGCATCGGGATTGATACGGCCGTAATTCGTGCAGTTCCCCGGAAGCTGACACACAATGTGGTCCGTCACGGTGCCTGAGTAAGGCAGGAAGGTACCGCCGCCGTGGTTTTCGTCGACGTGGCTGTAGTTGGCCAGCACCGTCAGCTTCGTCTGCTCGTCAGGTTGCCAGGTGATGCTTGGCGAGATGAAGCCGCGCCAGCCATTCTGCAGGTCGCTGTAGGTGTCGCCGCCGGCGACGCGGCCATTTATGCGGTAGCTGATTACGCCATCGCTGGCCACGTCACCGATGTCGAAGCCGAGATAGGCATTGCCGGCGTCGTTGATGCCGGTCTCGACATAGCGCTGCCGGCCATCGGGAAGCTTGCTGACATAGTTGACGATGCCGCCGGGATTGCTGCCGCCATAGAGTACGGAGGCCGGCCCCTTCAGCACTTCGATGCGCTCGAGCCCGAAGCTGTCGACATAGAAGCCGCCGAAGCCGTAGCTGAACAGCTGCAGCCCATCCATGTAAGTGCCTGTGGCCGTCGCGTCGAAGCCGCGTATGTACAGCCAGTTGGTGCGGCTGTCGGGACCGAAGGGCTGGGCGAACACGCCGGCTGTGTAGCGCAACGATTCGTCGATCTTCTGCGCGCCATGGTCGTCGATTTCCTGGCGGCCGACCACCGAGACGGATTGCGGAATGTCCTTGATCTCCGTCGCGGTCTTGGAGCCGGTCTTCGTCCTCTTGGCAACGACGCCTTTGACCGGCCCGGTCGCGCTGTCGCCGGTCTCACCCTCGACCACTACCGGCTCCAGTTGGGTGCTGTTCTGGACGGTCTGGGCGAACGCCGCCACCGACGGGATCATCGCGACGAGGGCGACGCCGCCCGCAAGGAGCGCCTTCATCCGGTAAGTTCTGCTCATAAGGAATGTCCCCGCCTGACGGAATTGAGATACTTGACCATCTATCTCAACTTATTTGCGGGTCATTGGATGGATTTGTATGGCTTGTCCGTTCTTGTCCAAATGGTGGATATCGATGCCCCGTGTTGCGGAAATGTCACTGGTGTGCGGCCAGCCAGGCGGCAGGCGTCATTCCGACAATTGATTTGAAGACGCGGGTCAGGTGCGCCTGGTCGAAAAAACCCGCGGTTTCAGCAATGTCGCTGAGTGAGGCCTTTCCATGCGTCATCATGGCTTGCACCCTGGCAACACGTGCCTGCATCTGCCAGCGATGCGGGGGCACCCCGGTGGCCGCCTTGAAGGCATGGCTCATGGCTGTTTCCGACAGGCCGGTCAGCGCGGCCAGATCGGCGAGCCGTATCTTGTCCAGGCAATGCGCGTCTATGTACTCGGTAACCAGCCGCAGCTTGTGGCGCGCCAGCGGCGGGCGCCTCCGTGCGGCGGTCGGCCTCTCGATCTGGAAGAGACTGACGAACAAGGCGTTTAGCAGCCCCTCACCATAAAGTTCGTGCATCGGTCGGTTGTTGTCGCATTCCGCCGCGATCAGGCCGGCCAGCGTGGCGACCCTGTCGTCGCGAAACTGGATGCGTGGCACGTGCAGGGTTTCATGATCGAGGCTGCGGCCAAACCGGCGTCTCAGCATCGCCTCGTCGAAATGCAGATCGAGGTGCCGGATCCGGCGCAGGTTCTCGACCCGACTTCGGATAGGCACGCCAGCTGGTATGTAAGCCATGGAAAACGCGCGCCGATGCTGCCGCAATTCGCCCTTTGCACCTTCAACGACAAAGGCGCCGTCGCCCTCCAGATCGAGCGTGACAAACAATCTGGGATCAGGGGAAACATAGAAGCCTTCGGCCTCCTCCCCGCATGAGACATCCCACAGGTCGGCGACCACGCCCTCCCAGACGTGCCACTTCAGGTCGCCGATGACGGAAAAGCCTTCAATTCGGCTTTCCATGCGCGGAACGAATGTCAAGTTCGCTATCCCGGATCCTAATACATGACAAAAATAATCATGTTTATGAACGGTTCGCGTCTTTGCCGCAAGCCCTTGCTTCGCTCAAGCCGAGAAGGGCGCTTGGATCCGTTCCGCCTGTCAGTCGAGCCTAAACGCTTTCGAGATAGGTCTCGATCTCGAAGTCGCTGACATTGAGCGCGAACGTGTTCAACTCCTGCCGTTTGCAGGCAATGAAGGAGTCGCGCAGGATTGCCGGAAAGATCTCGGCCACATGCTGCCCGCTTTCAAAGGTGGCGATGGCGGAAGCCCAGTCCGGCGGCAGTTTCGCCGGCACAACGCCTTGTCCGTCGCTGCCGGTCGGATCGCCAGGCGACATCTGCCTTTCAATACCGATCAAAGCGGCGCCCAATATGGCGGCAAGCACCAGATATGGATTGGCGTCCGCTCCCGACACGCGATGCTCTATGCGTCGCGCGCCAGTCGGGCCGCCGGGAATGCGGATCGCGACCATGCGGTTTTCGTAGCCCCAGGCGACCGCGGTTGGTGCATAGGACCTTGGACGAAGCCTGCGGTAGGAGTTGAAGTGCGGTGCGAACACCAGCGTGCTCTCGGCCATCGCCGCGAGCAGACCGCCGACCGCATGGCGCATGGTGTCCGATCCCTGGTCCGTGCCATCGTCGAAGATGTTGCGTCCCTCGGCGTCGATCAGGCTGAAATGGACGTGGAAGCCATTGCCGGCGCGGTCGCCATAGGGCTTCGCCATGAAGCAGGCGGCAAATCCGTGCTTGCGCGCGATGCCCTTGACCGTTCGCTTGAACAGCACGGCATCGTCGGCGGCACGCAGGGCATCCGCGACGTGATTCAAATTGATCTCGAACTGGCCGACGCCGTTTTCGGCAATGGCGGTGTCGACCGGAATGCCTTGTGCCCGGCAGGCCTCGTACACGTCGTGGATGAAGGATTCGAAGTCGTCGATTTCGTCGATCGACAATGCCGCGTCGGAATCGAGGCGGCGCCCGGTGACCGGCGACACCGGCCCGACCGGCCGTTGCGACTGCGGATCGACCAGATAGAATTCAAGTTCGGTTGCCGCGACCGGTGTCAATCCCAGCGCCTTGTAGCGATCGAGTATGCGAGCCAGCGCCCGCCGCGGATCGCCAAGATAGGGCGCACCGTTTTCGTCGGCGAGCCACAGTGGGACGAGTGCCGTCGGATGGGCTGTCCACTCCACCGGAAGAATGCCGCGTCCCGTCCATTGACAAAGCCCGTCGGCGTCGCCGGTCGAGAAGACCAGCGTGTTGCCTTCGATGTCTTCGCCCCAGATGTCGAGTCCGATCAGGGAATAGGGCATGCGCAGCTTGCCCTCCAGCGCCTTGCGTGCCTGCTCGACCGGGATGCGCTTGCCGCGCATGACGCCGTTGAGGTCGCACACAGCAGCCCTCAGGCTCTGGATGTCGTTTCTGCTTTCAAGCCAGTTCAGGACGTCCGCAATTGCATCGCTCAATTTCTAACCTCTGGTTTTGAAGTGTGCCACAGCCTGATCGGCTGTCTGGCCCGTGTAAAAGTAGCTTGTGAGTTTTTGGAAAGCCGATCTGGCTGCCGCCAGCGGTTTTCCCTATTTTTTCAAGTTACTAGCCCGGATGTCGGGAGGAATTTCAAAACCAGTTTCGCGATCTGCGATCGCAACATAGAGGCAAGAGGGCAGAAAGCCAAGTGGGATTGTGGCATTTGAACCGCCGCGGCCCGCCGCCAACGCGACATGGGCGTTGGTATCGGGTTCAGCGTTTGCCGCGACGCGCTTCTAGTTTCTCGTTTCCGGAAACCTGGCCTGCCGAAGAATATGCGCCGCGCCCTCGTCGATGTCGCGAACGATGGCCGCGCGGGCGCGCTCCCCATCCTGGGCCTCGATCGCCGCGACGACTTCCTCGTGGTAGTCGATGTCGAGAATGGAGGCGAGATCGTCCTCGAACCCCATGGCCAGGTTGCGCAGAAACGGGCCAACCTGCATCCATACGGTCTCGATCAGGAAGATCATCTGTTCATTGCCGCAATGGCGATAGATCGAGAATTTGAAGTCGTGGTTCTTGCGCAGATAGTCGTCGATATCGCCCTTGCGCGCCGCCGACGTCAGATCGGTGCAGTGGCGCCGGATCGTGCGCAGATTGTTGCCATTGATGAGCTTTGTCGCCAGTTCAGTCGCCGAGCCTTCGAGGATCGTGCGCACGGCGGTCAATTGCGAGAATCGTTCGGCCGAGATGATCGGCACTTCCACGCTGCCGTTCGGCATGGGGCTCAGCGCACGCAGTGCCTGCAGCCGCATGAAGGCACTGCGCACCGGCATGTCGCTGGTGCCCAGTTCCTTCGCCAGCTTGCGCGAGGTCAGCTTCTGACCGGGCACGAACTGGCCGGACATCAACGCTCTGACCAGTTCCAGATAGACTTTCTCATGCAAGGGCACGGTGTCGACGGCGGTCAACCCGAAGTGTGTTCTGTCGGCCATTGGCGGTGCGCTTCGTTCTGAAATCTACGCAGCTGACGACATCCGCCGCTAGTACATTGTATGATGGCTGAACGCGGTGTGAGCCGTTGTCAGCTATTTTCCATGCGACATGATAGACGCATCGATCGCGGCGCCGCAAGCCGGTGTCGGCAATGCGCCCAACCCGCGATTTCCTTGTCGCAATGATGAGGGGTCTCTAGCGCGCGGGCAGGGCCCTCCCAGCCTTCTCGACGACCGTCTCGTCCATCGTCAGTTCGTAGCGCGTGAAATCGCGGTTCTCGGCCGGCAGCGGTGCGATTTCCATGAACCCGCTGGCAGGCTCGAAGATGATCATCGCCACCGTCGCCGAGAGGTTGCCGCCTTCCTTGCGGTTCGCGGGACGGCAGACGCTGAGCGGTGCGGCGAAGTCGTCGAACAGGGCCTCCTTGAGGTCATCGACGGTGATCTCGCCGTGCCGCGCGTCGAGATGGCGGCGAACGCGATAGTCGCGGTAGAGGCTGTCCGGCACATCGCCGAGGCCGGTTTCGCGCAATTTGGACAGGGCGACCGGGCTTTGCCAGTGATTGGCATGCACGATCATCTCCTTGTCCGGATAGATCGGGAAGGCTTCGTCGGGCGCGCATTCGAAGTCTACCGCGAAACCCTCCGCCGTGCTCAGGATCATGTTGTTCGAGCAGGATTTCGGCGTCGTTGCCACCACCTTGATGGCATGGGCGAAATGCCGGGCTTCCAGCGCACGGCGGCGGATGAAGGGCAGGGGGATGCCGATGTCGCGGTAGTCGCGATCCGATTCCAGATAGTTGGCCGTGATGCCGATGCCCGTCGCGTTGAAGCCGCTGCGCGCCAGCCCGCCGGCCTCGGTGAAGGTGAGGAGGTCGGGGCCATCGGTGCGCCCAACGCGCAGGACAATCGAGGTCTCCGCGCATTCGGCGCGCCAGTCCCAGTTCTGGCCGTGGATCAACCGTCCGGCCTTCGTCGCCTCCGGCAGGATCACCGCGCCCGTGCAGCCGTCGGGCTCGTCGTCGGAAATGCCTTTCTCGCGCTTGGCCAGTTGCAGGATCTCGGTGCGGGCATTGACCAGCAGGATCGCGGCCAGGCCGACATTTGCGCCGAAGGCGATCCCTTCCATCTCCTCGACGAGATCGGGCGCCCATTGCCGAAGGCGGGGAAGGAACATGCCGCCAAAGCGCTCGACATCATCCTGCCCGAAGCCGAACCGGGCAAGCTGTGAGGCATACAAGGCCACTGATGCATGGATGCGGTCTCGCGCTTGCTCGCCATAGGCCTTGCCGCGCTCTGTCGGGGTGCCGCTGACATCGACAAGCGGAAATGGCGCGATTGCGTTCATGGAAATTTGCCTCGAATGGTTGTCGGAAAGGACAATATTGCATTATAATTAAATGAAAAGCATCAAAGTTAGAGAAATATCGCAGGAAGTTGCCGGGAGGATATCTATAATGCCGAATCCGACGGAGTACGCATGAGCGTGGATACCATCGCCCAGCCAATATCGGCGGGAGCCGCGAGCCCGCTGCAGATCGATCTGGCGCGCAGGATCCTCGAACGCATGCGCGATGCCGGCTGGACGGTCGGCACCCGCGTTTCCGTGCCGGATCTTGCCCGCGCATTCGGAGTCTCGCGCACCCCGATAAGCGCCGCGCTTGAGTTGCTCGTCGCGCAGGGCATCGTGGAGGGACGCGAGACGAGGGGCCTGCGGTTGGCGCTGGACGTTGCCGCGCTCGACCCGGAGGCAATCCTGCCGAATTCGCCCCTGGAGGATCTCTACCGGCGGATGATGAGGGACCGTGCTCTCGGAGAACTGCCTCAGGAGGTCTCGGAAGCCGAACTCATGCCGCGCTATCAGGTGCCGCGCGGCGTGGTCAGAAAGCTGTTGCTGCGCTTTGCCGCCGAGGGGCTGGCGCAGCGTCTGCCCGGGCATGGCTGGCGCTTTGCTGAATCGCTGGTCGGCGACGATGCTCAACGGGAAAGCTACGAATTCCGCATCGCCATCGAATGCGCGGCTATGCGCTCGCCGATGTTCCGTGCTGACGGGAAGCTGTTGGAACAGATCCGGCGTGCCCACGAGCGCATTCTGTCCACCATCCCGAATGGAAAGACACTGGCCGGTGGCGACGAGTGGTTCCGGGTCAACGCGTCGTTCCACGAGGGACTGGCGGCGTGCTCGGGCAATCGTTTCCTGGCGGACGCCGTGCGCCAGCAGAACAATCTGCGCCGGTTGCAGGAGTCAGCGGGATTCGCGCAATTGCCCACGGAGCGGCTCGAACGGTCCTGCCGCGAACATCTTGCCATTCTCGACGCGGTCGAAGCGGGAGAGATCGAGTGGGCCGAGGCACTGCTTCGCCAGCATCTCCGCCAGGCGTCGGAGTTCGCATCACCGCCGCTTTCATCGTGAAAAGGCGGGATTTTCCGGCTTGGCGATGGCGCGAGCCGGTGAGGGGCTGACCGATGCACTATCCGATTACAAATGTTGAATCGCCCGTACTTGCGCGGGCGGCCGCTCTCTGGCTTTTTGAGGCACCCATCCGGGCGGCCTGATTCGGGTCGCGCTGCTTTCCGTTCGGTTGCAGTTTCCGGACAGAATTTTGTGAGCGAGCCGCAGGCGATCGGCGAAGGAGAAGCAGGCATGGCCGAGTTCAAGAAGCCCGAAATCTCCGAGATGAGACCAAAGATCACCGTCATCGGGGTTGGCGGCGGGGGCGGCAATGCGGTCAACAATATGATCACGGAGCAGCTTCAGGGCACCGAGTTCATCGCCGCCAACACGGACGCCCAGGCGCTGGCGATGTCGAAGGCGACGAGGCTGATCCAGCTTGGCGCCCATATCACCGAAGGCTTGGGCGCCGGATCGCTGCCCGAGATCGGCCGCGCCGCCGCCGAGGAATCGCTGGACGAGATCATGGACCATCTCCAGGGCACGCATATGTGCTTCGTCACAGCCGGTATGGGTGGCGGCACCGGAACGGGTGCGGCTCCAATCATCGCGCATGCCGCGCGCAAGGCCGGCATCCTCACCGTGGGCGTCGTCACCAAGCCGTTCGCCTTCGAAGGCAAGCGCCGCATGCAGATGGCGGAGGAGGGCATAGCCCGGCTGCGCGAGAGCGCCGACACGGTGATCGTCATCCCCAACCAGAACCTGTTCAGGATCGCCGATGCCAAGACCACCTTCGCCGATGCCTTCGTCATCGCCGACCGGGTGCTCTATTCCGGCGTCGGCTGCATCACCGACCTGATCGTCAAGGAAGGCCTGATCAACCTCGACTTCGCCGACGTGAAATCGATCATGCGCGGCATGGGCCGCGCGATGATGGGGACGGGCGAGGCGTCCGGTGAAAGCCGCGCCATCAAGGCGGCGGAAGCGGCCATCGCCAACCCGCTTCTGGATGAAGCCTCGATGAAGGGCGCCAAGGGCGTGCTGGTCTCGATATCGGGCGGCCGCGACATGACGCTGTTCGAGGTCGACGAGGCCGCCACCCGAATCCGCGAGGAAGTCTACGAAGACGCCGACATCATCGTCGGCGCAATCTTCGACAAGAATCTGGAAGGCAAGTTCAGGGTATCCGTCGTGGCGACTGGTCTCGACACCCCGTTCGCCGAGGACGCCGACATACTGGCCGCGAATGCCGGCCAGCCGCGCCAGCGGATTCTCCAATAGTTCCAGGCAATGTGTGGAACGGTTTTTCGTCCAGCGTGAAGAAGGAGCCGCTCGGGCTCCTTCTTCAGTTGAAACGGCAAGGGTTCAGCCGAACTTCGGGTCGAGGCTGCCGGACTTGTAGCGCTTGGCCATTTCGGCGACAGGCAGCGGCTTAATCTTCTGCGCGTTGCCGGCCGTGCCGAACTGCTCGAAGCGTTCCTTGCAGAGCTTGCGCATGGCGGCCATGGCCGGCGTCAGGTACTTGCGCGGATCGAACTCGCTCGGGTTCTCGGCCAGCACCTTGCGGATCGCGCCGGTCAGCGCCATGCGGTTGTCGGTGTCGATGTTGATCTTGCGCACGCCGTGCTTGATGCCGCGCTGGATCTCTTCCACCGGAACGCCCCAGGTCGGCTTCATCTGGCCGCCATACTTGTTGATGATTTCCTGCAGGTCTTCCGGCACGGAGGACGAGCCGTGCATCACCAGATGCATGTTGGGCAGGCGGCGGTGGATTTCCTCGATGACGTTCATCGCCAGCACGGCGCCGTCCGGCTTGCGCGAGAACTTGTAGGCGCCATGGCTGGTGCCCATGGCCACCGCCAGGGCGTCGACATGGGTGTCCTTCACGAATTCCACCGCTTGCACCGGATCGGTGAGCAACTGGTCGTGGCTGATCTCGCCCTCGACGCCGTGTCCGTCTTCCTGCTCGCCGCCGCCGCTCTCCAGCGATCCCAGCACGCCGATCTCGCCTTCAACCGACACGCCGCCCCAGTGCGCCATGTCGACGACGCGCCGCGTGATGCCGGAATTGTAGGCGTAGTCGGCCGGCGTCTTGCCGTCTTCCTTGAGCGATCCGTCCATCATCACCGAAGTGAAGCCGTACTGGATCGCGGTGACGCAGGTGGCTTCGTTGTTGCCATGGTCGAGATGCATGCAGACCGGGATGTCGGGGTGGATTTCGACCAGCGCGTCGATCAGCTTGGCCAGCACCACGTCATTGGCGTAGGCGCGTGCGCCACGGCTTGCCTGCAGGATGACCGGCGACTTGGTCTCCTCCGCGGCCTCCATGATGGCGAGGCCTTGTTCCATATTGTTCATGTTGAAAGCGGGGACGCCATAGCCGTATTCGGCGGCGTGATCGAGCAATTGTCTCAGTGTTATGCGAGCCACCCAATAGTCTCCCGTATCTGGTTTCAGCGCAATGTCGCGGACTGCCGGTTGCCGGTCAGCCCATCGATGCTTCTGGCCGGATTTCGGTGCAACCGCAACAGCCCGGCACCCTGCCCGGAGCAATTCTTGTTACACAACGGCGGCTGATGGTAATGTGACATCAAAACGGCCGCCGGCGCGTTGGGGGTATTCTGTGAGCGCGCGGGGAAGGCGCCCTTATTTCTGCCGGCCAATCCTCGCCGCCAGGGAAAGCCGGACATCCTCTTCCGCTCCGTCCAGCAGGGCGACCAGCGCCTTGCTGGTGGCCGTTGGATTGCGCTTTTCGATGCTCTCGACAATCCGCTGGTGCAGTTTGAGCGAATGGCGCTGTCCGGCGGGACTGTCATCCGAAAGCCGGAAGCTGATCACCAGCGCGGTCTCGATCAGGGCGGCGAGCGACCCGATCAGTTCGTTTCCCGACATATGCAGGATGGCCTGGTGAAAGTGCAGGTCCGGTATGGCGAAGCGCTCGCCATCGTCGCCGGCCTGTTCCATTTCTTCGAGTATGGCGCGCAATTCAGCAATCTGTTCCGGCGTGGCGCGCTCCGCCGCCAGTGCGCCGGCCGTCGGCTCGATGGCGCGGCGCAACTCGAACAGGGAGCGCGCGTCCTCGGCGGTCGTCCTCGCGCCGAAGCGCCACATCAGCACGTCGGGGTCGAGGAAGTTCCAGTCCTTGCGCGGGCGCACCCGCGTGCCCGTCCGGGGACGCATCTCCACCATGCCCTTGCCCGCCAGCACCTTGACGACCTCGCGCAGGCCCGTGCGGCTCGCGCCAAGGGAAGCGCTCCAGTCATCGCCGTTCGGCAATTGGTCACCAGGAACGAATTCTCCGCGCACGATGCCTTGGCCGATTTCGTTGAGCAGTCTGGCATGAAGGCCGGAGGACGATCCCGTCATGCGCGATGTCATCCGGGGCACCCTCGGGCGGGCGGCTGAATTTTTCATATTGTTCCCATTATTCATATGATTGTCACGCGCTCCCCCTAGTGAGCACATCGTTGAACCAGCGGCCAGAGCGGCCAACCAATTACAGCGTAAATAACACCCGAAGAACCAAAAATCTCGGACCTGCCATCGCCGACGGCGCCGCCGTCGTTGGTCGATGTCGTGCGCGCCGAACAATCGATCACAGCCTGCCAACAGGAACACAACAGAATGTCTTCAATCATTGACCGCGCCAGCAAAGCCGCCCTGAAGGGCACGGCCATGGCTGGCCTTCCAAAAACCATAACGGCCTGCATCCTCGTGTCTGGCACCCTCGCCATGACCTCGATTCCGGCGCTTGCCGTCGAGCCCTGGATCATGGTCGAAAAGACGACCTTTACCGGCGACGCGATAACCTCCAAGCAGCAGGGCGTGACGACGGACGGAACGAACTGGTACTTTTCCGGCACCAATATCCTCGAGCGCACCGACAAGAACTACAACCCGTCATTGACCGTCTCGCCGGCCATCCCGCTCGCTCTCCAGCTTCCGTCTGAATTCTCCAGCCTGGGGCTGAACCATATCGGCGACATCGACTATGCCGATGGGCTTCTCTACATTTCGCTGGACACAAGCAAGCGCGACCCCGTCACCGGGGGCAAGTACGACCACCCGGTTTTCGCGGTCTATCGCGCCAGCGATATGAGCTTCACCGGACAGGCTTTTTCGCTCAATCCGCCCAATGGCACCCATGACATCGCCAGTTGGGTTGCCGTCGACGCAAAGAACGGCCTCGGCTACGGCATGGCCTATGAGAACGCGACCGAGATCGCCGTCTACAACCTGTCGGACTGGAGCTTCAAGGAATACATACCCCTGACGCAGACCATCGACCAGGCGCAGGGCGGCAAGCTTCTTGATGGCTGGATGTATTTCTCGACCGACAACGATGAGAAGACGATTTACCGGGCGAACCTCAAGACCGGCGAAGTCGAGATTCTCGGCAATCTGAAGATCAACGGCGAGCAGGAGGTCGAAGGGCTTTCCTTCAACCAGACCAAGGATGGCTGGTCGATGTACATCCTCAACCGCGAGGCGCTCGAGAGTGATCCCAACGTCGAGGCCGTCGGCTTCTACCGCTATCTGCGACCGTACGGAAACGCGCTTTCCGGCGAAGTCCATGCCGATGTCGTCGGCGCGCTCGTCGACGATAGCCGTTTCGCCCGGGATTCGGCAAACCGCCGGCTCCGCTCGGCTTTCGACGCCGCCGACGTCTCCCTGACCACCGCCGCCATCGATGCCACCGGCGTGCACGCCGCGCCAGCCAACGCCGGCGGAATCGTGATCTGGAGCGAGGCGCTGGCCATGACTGGAGACATCAAGGGCTCGGGCTACGCGGCCGATTTCAACCGCACGAGCGCGGGCTTCGTCGGAGGCGCGGACATTCCGGTCGGCGATTGGCGGGTCGGCGTGCTCGGCGGCTACAGCCGCACTAATTTCGACGTTTCCGACCGTGCTTCGTCAGGCACCAGCGACAATTACGATCTCGGTGTCTATGCCGGCACGCAAATAGGCGCGCTCGGCTTCAGGGCCGGCGCCATCTATGGCTGGCACGATATCGGCACCAAGCGCAACGTCGTGTTTCCTGCCTTCAGCGAACAGCTGTCTGCCGGCTACAGGGCCGACACGGCGCAGGCTTTCAGTGAACTGGCGTACCAGTTCGACACGAGCATTGGCGCCTTCGAGCCCTTTGCCAACCTTGCCTATGTGCATGCCAGCGCCGATGGCTTCGCCGAAACCGGCGGCACCAACTCGGCCCTGACCAGCCAGGGGGCGTTGAGCGAAAACACGTTCTCGACCCTGGGCCTGCGCGCATCCACCCGGTTGGGAACCGGCATGACCGCTGTGCATGGCATGCTGGGCTGGCAGCACGCCTATGGCGATGTTCAGCCGGCCACCACGCTTGCCTTCGGCAGCGGAGCCTCCTTCGCCAGCGCCGGGGTACCGATTGCCCGCGACGCGCTGGCGCTGGAAGCCGGTTTCGATGTCTCCCTGTCGCCTAGCGCAACCCTCGGCGCGGCCTATTCCGGCCAGATCGCCAGGGATACCCAGGCGCATGCCTTCAAGATCAATTTCGACTTGAAGCTGTAGGTGGAACGAAGCGCCGAGCGGGTTTGCCTGCCCGGCGCTTCCGGCTCAGGCCGCGATCATCTCACGCGCGGCGAGGATCTGGACGCAGGCATTGGCCGCTTCCTTGCCCTTGACGGCGAAGTGCTCGAAGAAGAAGCGGTGATGGTCGGCGCTGTCGTGATAGTTGAGTGGCGTAAGCACCGCCGACAGAACCGGCACGCCCGTCGACAACTGCACATTCATCATGCCGTCAATCACCGCGCTCGCCACGAATTCGTGCCGATAGATGCCGCCATTGACGACAAACGCCGTGCCGAGGATCGCCGCGTAGCGGCCGGTCTCCGCGAGGGTCTTGGCGTGCAGGGGAATCTCATAGGCGCCGGGCACGTCGAAGACGTCGACGGCAAAGCGGTTGTCCCCAAGCGCGGCCATTTCCGCTTCGAAGGATTTGACACACTGGTCGACGATATCGGCGTGCCACCGCGCGCGAATGACGGCAATGCGGGTCGTCTCGTAGTCTTTCTGGGAATACTGATTCATGGGTCCATCCTTCCGTTTCGAACCAGAATCAGGACGCACGATACGAAATGCGGCCCGCCGGGGCGGTCCGTCTTCCGTTCGTTCTCTTTCATCCGGACTCTAACCGTCGGCTCCGGAATCACACCGGATCTGCTGACCTTTCCGACGACCGGAAAGCGCTCGCGGGCTTGGGTCCAGACCCTTACCGCCGGTGGGGACTTTCACCCCGCCCTGAGAACATTAACGCGGTTTTTATGGAAGGGCAGGGCGGGGCTGTCAACTGCCGCCGGCGGCGGAGCGCCAATCTCCCCCTCGAGGGGGAGATGGCCGGCAGGCCAGAAGGGGCCGCCGCGCGTGAAGCGCTGGCCCGTGCGCAACGCGAGACGACGCCAGCGATCTATGCGCGCCGACCCCCTCTGTCGCCTTCGGCGACATCCCCCCTCGAGGGGGGAGATCACCCGCGCTCGGGGAACATCGCTTTCAACCCCTCGCGTGAGGCCTTCGCCACGCCGCGCTCGGTGATCAGACCGGTCACCAGCCGTGCCGGCGTGACGTCGAAGGCCGGATTCGCGGCGGGCGTCGCCTCGGGCGAAACACGCACCTGCGCGATCTTGCCATCGGCGGTCTTGCCCCAGACGAGCGAAACCTCATCGCCGGAGCGCTCCTCGATCGGGATTTCCGTCAACCCATCATGCACCGTCCAGTCGATGGTCGGGGACGGCAACGCCACATAGAACGGCACGTCATTGTCGGCGGCGGCCAGCGCCTTCAGGTAAGTACCGATCTTGTTGCAGACATCGCCATCGGCGGTGGTGCGGTCGGTGCCGACGATGACCATGTCGATCGCGCCGCGCTGCATCAGGTGTCCGCCGGCATTGTCGACGATCAGCGTGTGCGGCACGCCGTGGCCGGCCATCTCCCAGGCGGTCAACTGGGCGCCCTGGTTGCGCGGGCGGGTTTCGTCGACATAGACGTGCACGGGAATGCCGGCTTCGACAGCGAGGTAGATTGGCGACGTGGCCGTGCCGTAGTCGACCGTTGCCAGCCAGCCGGCATTGCAGTGGGTGAGGATGTTGACCGTCTCGCCCGGCTGCTTGCGCGCGGCGATGGCCTTGATGATGGCGAGACCATTCGCGCCGATGGCACGGTTGAGGCCGACGTCCTCATCGGCGATCTCGGCCGCACGCCGATAGGCGGCCTCGGCGCGTTTTTCGGCTGGCAGCGGCCGCAGGAAGCGCCGCATTTCGTCAAGCGCCCAGCGCAAATTGATCGCCGTCGGGCGCGTCTCGTGCAGTGTTTCCCACACGGCATCGAGTGCTTCGTCGGACGGATCGTCTGCCATCCGCATGGCGACGCCATAGGCGGCTGTGACGCCGATCAGCGGCGCGCCGCGCACCCACATGTCGCGGATGGCGGTGGCTATGCCGGCAACCGTGCCGATCGTCTCGATGCGGAAATCATGCGGCAGCCAGCGCTGGTCGATGATCTCGATCGAACGCCCGTCGTGGCTCAGCCAGATGGTACGATAATGGCGGTCGCCAACGTTCAAAGGGAGTTCTCCTGCTCGATCAGCGCCGCCAGGGCGTTGACCTCTTCAATGCTGTGAATCTGCCGCCGGTTGACGGCGATGTGACGGCCGAATTTGAGCGCTTTCGCCTCGCATGAGGCACGCAGGTCCTCGTCGGCGATGGTCTCGAAATCGGCATTGTGGGCGAGCCCCAGGATGCGCCTGTGGACCTCGATGCCGGCAAAGCCGAGCAGGTCGGTCCAGATCTGGTGCAGCACATGATCGAGCGCCTGCTCGGCGCCAAGCCTGTCGCCCTGGTCCTCGAACAGGCTCTTCTGGTAGAGCATGCCGGTGCGCTCGCTGCGCCACAACAGCGAGAACTCGGCGCGGAAAACCGCCCATGTCTCAGCGGTGACGCCGAGCAGATAGGCCCGCATGGCATCCCGCGCTCCGGTCTGCTCATGCCCGCTCTGCGAAAAGAACGACATCCAGAAATTGGCCAGCAGCATGCCGACGTCGAATGCCATCGGGCCATAGAAGGCGAACTCCGGATCGATCATCCGGGTTTCCTGGTCCGTGACCATGATGGAGCCGGAATGGAGGTCGCCATGCAGCAGCGTCTCGGCATTGGCGGCGAAGATGTGCTTCAGCCGCTGCGCCTCCACCTTGAGGTCGCGGTCGGCACGCAGTTCGGCGACCAGGCCATCGAGCTGCGGGCTCGTGTGCCGATTCAACTTGGCGTCGAAATAAGGGTCGGAGAACACCAGGTTCTCGGTGATGTCGCAGAGTTCGACATTGTCGGCGAACAGGGCCAGGTCGGCCTTTCGGTCCCTGGCCGCCATATGCAGGTCGGACCCGCGAAACAGCGTGCGGGCCATGAACAGGCCGATATCCCTTGCGATATTCGGAAGCTGCCGGCCCTCGATCAGCGCGCGCCGCAAAATCATGTGCGGCGACAGGTATTCCATGATGATCAGCGCCTGACCTTCGTCGAAATAGTAGATCGCCGGCACCGAACCCGGAGCGCGTGCTTCCTGGCGGGTCAGTGCGTGATATTCGAAGAAGGAGCGCTTCAACGGCAGGGGCCAGCTGTCGCCGACCAGCCGGACATAGGGCAGGGCCTGCTTGACCACGACGGCACCTTCTGTGCCCTCGACGATGAAGACCAGGTTCAAATTGCCATCGCCGACCTCGCGAACCTTCCACGCGCTGGTGTCCTGGCCAATTTTCGCGCACAGCGCCTCGTTCGTGCCGAGACGCGTTGAAAGCGTCTCCACCGACAGTGCTTCGAATGGCAATTTCCCGGTCATTCTGCTCCCTCCCGCCCATGCGCTCCGATCATAGGGGAGGCTTGGCGGCGAGGCCAAGCTAGGAAGCTGTCTGGCAATTGTCAATCGTGTTGACAATTGCCGACATTGACCATAGCGTCGTCGTCAGGGAGGAACGCATGGTCGGCAATGCCGTGTTCCGCGTAGAGGGACTGAGGAAATCCTTTGGCCGCAACGAGGTGCTTGGTGGCGTCTCGCTGAACCTCCATGCCGGTGAGGTGACCGTGCTGATGGGCGCCAACGGCGCCGGGAAATCCACCCTCGTCAAGATCATCTCCGGCGTCTACGAACGCGCCGGCGGCACAATGACCCTCGCCGGGCAGGATTTCACGCCGAACACGCCGGCGGAAGCGATCCGCGCTGGCGTGGTCACCGTGCATCAGAACATCAATGACGGCGTCGTCGCCGACCTCGACGTGGCGACAAACCTGACGCTGGACAGACTCAGCGGCAGCGGCGCACCGTTCCTGTTCAATCCGGCCCGTGTGCGCCGGGAGGCCAGGGCGGTTGCGGACCGCATGGGGTTGGCCATCGACCTGAAGGCCCGCGTCAGCGACCTTTCGCTGGCCGATCGCCAGATGGTGGCGATCGCCCGCGCTTTGGCGCATCAGCCGAAAGTGCTGATCCTCGACGAACCGACTTCGTCGCTCTCCAGTGCTGAAGCCGATCGACTGTTTGCGTTGGTCGACAGGCTGCGCGAGCAAGGCGTGGCGATCCTCTATATCTCGCACCGCATGTCGGATATCAGGCGGCTCGCCGACCGCATCGTCTCGATGCGCGACGGCGTCATCTCCGGCGTCTTCGACGCCAAGCCGCTGGATTATGAAGGCGCGGTCAACGCCATGCTCGGCCGCAAGATCCATCTCGACCGGATCGTCGTCAGGGATTCGGCCAGGGCGGTCCTGAAAATCGAGGGCCTTCGCATCGCACATGGTGCCCGGCCCATTTCCCTGACGCTCGGCGACGGAGAGGTCGTTGCCATCACCGGGCTCGTCGGTGTCGGCAAGACGGCGCTCGCCGAGACGCTGTTTGGCGTGCGCAGGCCACTCGCCGGCACCATGACGATGAATGGCAAGCCCTATGCGCCGCGATCGGCGGGCGATGCGATCGGCGCCGGCGTGTTCCTCGTCGCCAAGGATCGCGCCACCAGCGGCATCGTCGGCGGCTTCAACATCGAGCGCAATGTCAGCCTGCCGTTCCTCAGACGCATGTCGAATCTGACTGTTCTCAAGCGTCGGCTTGAACGCGCCACCGCACGCCGGCAGATCGAGGAACTCGGCATCGTCTGCCGCTCGGAGAAGGACGAACTGTCGGCGCTTTCCGGCGGCAACCAGCAGAAGGTGATGGTCGCCCGCTGGATGGCGCAGAATGCCGCGCTGTTCATTCTCGACGAGCCGTTTCAGGGCGTGGACATCTCGGCCCGGCGCGATATCGCCGCCAAGCTGCGGGCAAGCGCCAATGGCCGCGCGACGCTGCTGTTCGTCACCGAACTCGACGAGGCGCTGGAGACGGCCGACCGCATCCTGGTGATGTCGGAGCAGACGATCGTCGGCGAGCACCGCAATGCCGATGTCGATCTCGATCGCCTGCTGGCCGAGGTCGCCGGTGGGCCTCTGCATACCGCCGCCTGAGCGTGGCGCTCGATAGAATGGAATGGAGAGAGCATGGGTTCGAGTTGGATGAAGACGGCAGCAGTGCGCGGGAGCACTGAATGACGCTGCGCGACTACGCTATCCGCTACGGATTCCTCGTCCTTCTGTTCGGGCTCGTCGCCTATTTCGCGATCGCCGCCGACGGTTTCGTTTCGCCGCAAAGTGCCGTCTTCATCTTCCAGTCGGTCGCTATCACGGGCGTGCTCGCGCTCGGCGTCACCGCCACGCTTGTCGTTGGCGGCTTCGACCTGTCGATAGGCTCGGTCGCCACATCGGCCATGATGGCGGCGGCCTATGTCATGGTGGTGCTGGAGCAGAACGCTGTCGTCGCGCTGGTCGTTTGCCTCGTGATCGGCGCCATCGTCGGCCTGATCAACGGATGGCTGATCGTCTATATGCGCGTTCCCGATCTCCTGGCCACGCTCGGCATGATGTTCCTGCTGGTCGGCCTGCAACGCATCCCGACCGAGGGACGCTCGATCGCCACCGGCATGACCATGCCCGATGGTTCGGTCGCGAACGGTAAATTCTCCGACGCCTTCCTGGCACTTGGCCGCCACCGCTTCGACTTCTTCATCCCGAACCTCATTCCGGTATCGGTCGTCGTGTTGCTGGTGCTGGCCCTGCTGATCTGGTTCTTCCTCGAATACACCCGCTTCGGCCGGATGATGTACGCTGTCGGCAGCAACGAGCGCGCGGCCGAACTCGCTGGCGCGCCTGTCAAGGCATACAAGATCTGGGCTTACATTATTTCAGGTGTTTTTGCCTCGATCGGCGGCGTTTTGCTCGCCGCCCGACTTGGACGCGGCGACATCGCCTCGGGTAATAATCTGCTGCTCGACGCGGTTGCCGCGGCGCTTATCGGCTATGCGGTGCTCGGCGCCGCCAAGCCGAACGCCTTCGGCACAGCCGTTGGCGCGCTGTTCGTTGGCATCTTGCTGCAAGGCCTGACCATGATGAACGCGCCCTACTACACGCAGGATTTCGTCAAGGGTGTGGTTCTGGTCGTCGCCCTTGTCTTCACCTTCGCCCTTTCCGGCAGGGGCAAGAGATAGATTGCTGCCGATTTGATTTTTGAGTTCAACAGGAGTGGAGGAAACACAGTGAACATCACAAGAAGAGTTTTGGGGAAGGTCGCGCTCGGGCTGGCCGGCGCAACGATGCTGATGCAGTTCCCGGCGCTGGCGGCGGATCGTCCGGCACCATTCGACAAGCCCGGCGTCAAGATCGCGCTGGTGCGCTATCTGTCGACCGGCGACTTCTTCCAGGCGTATCTCTCGGGCGTCGAAGCACAGGCCAAGGCGCTCGGCGTTGACCTGCGCGTGCTCGACAGCCGCCAGGACGCCGCCCTTCAGTCCGACATGGTCGACCAGGCCATCGCGCTCGGCGTTCAGGGCATCATCATCCAGCACGGCCTGACGGAATCGATGAAGGACGCCGCGCAGCGAGCGGTCGACGCCGGCATCAAGGTGGTGGCTTTCGACGTCAATGTCGAAAACCCCAAGATCCCGCAGATCGAACAGTCCGACAAGGACCTTGCGCGTCTGGCGCTCGAGCAGGCGGTCAAGGACAATGGGGAGAGCTGGAATGCCGGCTATGTCTATGTCGCCGGCATTGCACCGCTCGACCGCCGCAATGAGACCTGGGTTGATGTGAAGAAGAAGTACTCGGGCATCAAGGAGGTGGCGATGTTCGGCACGCTGGACAACCCGATCGCCAATTCCGTCGCCAACCAGGCGCGTTCGGTGCTGTCGGCCCACCCCGACATCAAGGTGATGTTCGCCCCTTATGACGAGTTCGCCAAGGGCGTGAAGATCGCTGTCGACGAAGCAGGCCTGAACAAGGGCATCAAGATCTATTCGGCCGACATTTCGACCTCGGATATCGCCGCGATGCGCGAGCCCGACAGCGCCTGGGCCGCGACCGCGGCGACAAACCCGGCGGTCGTCGGCCAGGTCTCGGTGCGTGCGCTGGCGCAGTTGCTGGCCGGTGAGGATCCCGGCCACAACGTCGTCGTGCCGCCGACGCTGATCACCCAGAAGGAACTGATCGACAAGGACATCAAGAACATGGAGGAGCTCTCGGCGAAGCTGCCGCAGTTCGCCCATGCCGATGTCGCAATGCCGGCCTGGATGCCGAATCCGAACGCGAAGTAAGGCGCGCTGTTAGAGACAAAGGGCCTCGCCGTTGCGAGGCCCTTTTTGCGGGCTGGTGGCGATATCAGCCTTTGACGGGCAGCCGTCTGACCTGGAAGCCGGTCTTGTTCTGCTCGAAGCCGGCGCCTCTGTAAAAGGCAAGCGTTGCCGGTTCGGTCGAGCCGGTCAGCAGCATGGCCTTGTAGCAGTCGTGCTCCCAGGCAATCGACACCGCTCGTTCAAGCAGTAAGCGGCCGAAGCCGCGTTTGCGGTGGGTGGCGGCCGTCACCACATTCTCGATCAACGCATAGGGCATGCCGCCCCTGGTCAGGTTGGGAATGACGACAAGGGTGCATGACGACACGAGTTCCATATCATCCCAGCCGCCAAGCACGACGCTGCCGGGATAGGCCGCAAACCGCTCCAGTATCGCTTCCGCTTCGTCCTGCTGGACCATGGCGTCGCCGGGATTGAGATGGCGGTAGAGCGCGGCGAGCGCCGGCAGATCGGCCGCCTGAACAGCCCTGATTTCAAGGCTGTCCGACGCCTTCTCGTCGGGAACTCCCGTGCTCGTCACGACTAGCGCAGCGCCGCCGCGATGTTGCCGCCGTCGACCGTCGTCACGTCGGCGGTGGTGCGTTCGGCCAGCGCATGATGCAGGAAGGCCTGCGCCACGTCCTGCGCCGTCACTTCCTGGCCGAGCAGGTTGCCGGACATGTATTCCTTTTCCGTCACGCCGCGCGCGCCCGAGCGGCTGGCGATCATGGCGTCGGTCAAAAGACCCGAGCGGATGCGATCGGCATTGACCGCGTTCGAACGGATGCCGTGGGCGCCGTAGTCGAGCGCATACTGCCTGGAAAGGAACAGCGTCGCCGCTTTCGGCACGCCATAGGCGCCGAACTTCGGACCCGGATTGATCGCCTGCTTGGAGGTGTTGAACAAAAGCACGCCGCCCGTGCCCTGTTCGAGCATGATGCGCACGGCATTCTGCGCCACCGACTGGTGGGCGAAGAAATTGAGCTCGAAGCTCTTGCGCAGAAGCGCGTCGTCGAGTTCGCCGATCCGGCCTTCCCAGGCCGCCCCTGCGTTGGAAACCAGGATGTCGACGCCGCCGAACACCGCAACCGCCTTGTCGAAAGCGGCGCCAACTTGGGCCGGATCGGTAATATCGGCAGCGACGCCGATCGAGTTGTTGCCAGCCTTCTTGGCGGCATCGGCGGCCTTGTCGCCATCGAGATCGACGACGACCGCATGCGCGCCATTGTCGGCGAACAGCTTGGCGGTCGCGGCACCGATCGCGCCGGCGCCGCCGGTGATCAGCACGACCTGGCCGGTCAGCGGCTTGGGTTTGTTGGAGGCGAGCTTGGCCTGCTCCAGCGACCAGTATTCGAGCGGGAACAGGTCGGCCTTGGAGAGCGGGTGGAAACGGCCGACCGCTTCAGCACCGCGTACCGCTTCGATCCACATCTCGCCGACATCGGAAGCAATCCTGGCGTCCTTCAGCGTGCGGCCATGGCCGAACATGCCGAGCCCTGGCACCAGCGTCAGGCGCGGCATCGGGTCGAGCATGGTGCGCTTGACGTCGTCGAGCGCGTCATTGGTCTCGAAATAGGCGCGATAGTCGTTGGCGAAGGCGTCGACGTGGCTCTTGATCACGGCCTTGTAGTCGCCGGCCTTGTCCGCGTCGGGCGCCGGCACTGCCATCGGACCGGTCTTGATGCGGATCGACAGATCGGGTGTCGAGACCCCGCGTGCGGCAAAGTCGGCGATGTCAGCCGAGTTGATGAAATCGACGATCGCGTCGGAGGTGCGGAAGTCGCTGATCATGCGGTCGAAGCGCCCTTCGCCTCGCGCCACCGCGACGGCGCCGCGCAGCATCGGCGCGATGGACGCAGGTGTCGCGAGCCTTGCCGGCAACGCCGCCTTCGCCGCCTTCGACTTGCCGCTCGCGGCAATGAACGCCTCGGCGACATTCACATAGTGGATCATGCGGTCATAGGCCTGCCTGGCATCGTCGCCGAAGGTGAAGATGCCGTGCTTGTCGAGGATCAGGCCCTCGACAGACGGATCTGCGTCAAAAATGTCGGCGGCTGCCTTCGCCAGGTCGAAGCCGGGCATGATGTAGGGCACATAGCCCATCTTCTCGCCGAACACCGTCTTCACCAGCGCCTTGCTGTCTTCCTGGTCGACGATGGCGAGAATGGCCGTCGAGTGCGTGTGGTCGACGAATTTGTGCGGCAGGAACGCATGCAGCAGTGTCTCGACCGAGGGATTGGGCGAGGACGGATCGATGAGGTTGGCCCGCTGCAGGGCGACCATGTCCTCGTCGGCGAGCTTGTTCAGCGAACGGGCTTTCAGCAGCGCGCCGAGCTTGACCGCCGGCAGGCCTTGCGGCTCGATGACGCCCATGTCCCAGCCGCTGCCCTTGACGCAGAGCACGTCCCACTGGTCGCCGACGAGGTCGGTCGCCGTGGTCTTGCAGGAGGTATTGCCGCCGCCGTGCAGGACCAGCCGTGGTTCGCCGCCCAGCAGCCGGGTCGTGTAGACGCGCAGCGCCAGGTCTCGGCTGATGCCCTTCTTCGCATAGTCGGCAACCATCGTCTCCGCGTCGCCGTCATTCCACAGGTTCTTCATAGTCACTTGTCCAATTTCCGATTGTGATGGTGAAACAGCATTGCCGCGACGCCTTGATGACAGGGCGATGGCAGCGGGAATTGTGCCTATCCGGGTGTCTTTTCCGCCGAGCCGGCATGGTCCAGCAATCGTTGCGCCATGCGCCCTCCGATCACCAGATGCGTGCAGAGGCCGCCGGCGATCGCCGCCAGAAGCGGCTCGAACTTGTTGTCTTCCTGCACCACCATCAGCCGCTTGGCGATCGCCCGCAGTGAGGCGAGCTCGGCGGAGATGACCCGGCGGTTGTAGCTGCAGTCGAGCACATCGCCTTTGGCGTCGATGATCTGACCTGCAATGACGCCGGCCGCACCGATCTCGCGCAGTGCCGTCATCTCGTCAGCCGTCAGCGCACCGCATTTGACGACGTGGCTGTCGGCGTCGATGGTGCCGACCGAGTACAGCGCCAGGTCGCATTCGCTCACTCCCGCCAGTTGCTCGCGGATCACCGGTTCGGCACGCAGCGCACGCGCGAGCTCTTCCGTCGTGAGCACCAGCGGCGCATAGAAATTCAGCCCTTTGGCGTTGAGCCGGCGCGCGATTTCCATCGTGCACTGGTCGGGACGGTAGGAGTAGGGCGCTCCGAGATTGCCGCAGAGCTGCACCACCGTGACATCCTGGAGATCGGCATAGGACATGATATCGGCGATCGTATAGACGGTGCGACCCCAGGCGACGCCGATGCGGTCGCCCTTCTTGACCAGTTCGAGGAAGACGCTCGCCGCCAGCACGGCGATTTCCGTCGAAGGGTCGGCATTTTCCGGGGCGATCCAGACGGCATCGAGCCCAAGCGCGTCTTCCAGCTTGCGTGCCAGGACATCGTCCGTGAAGAGCTGGGTCGAGGTCGAGATGTTAACGATCCCGGTCTCGCGCGCCTTGCGCAGATACATGGCGACCGAGGCGCGGGAAATGTTAAGCTGGCTTGCCACCTGGTCCTGGCGCAGACCATGCGCATAGTAGAGCCAAGCGGCCTTGTGGATGAGTTGTTCTGCCGGTCGGATTGCCATGCCATCTCCTCGGCTGACATTATTCACGGCACTCGACAAAAGTCAAACCGTGTGGAGGGCACCACTTGGTTTGATCCAGATCATCACCGCGACTGGCGCGAACCATCATAGCATCGTCAAGCGCTTATGGATGGTGACGCGGTCGCTTGGCTGTGATTAGAAGTCGACAAGACTTCTTTGGGGAGGACGGGATGGGCAATCCTTACGAACAGGATCTCGACAAGAACGCGGCCAACCATCAGCCGCTGACGCCGCTCACCTATCTGGAGCGCGCGGCAAAAACGTACCCCGACCAGATCGCCATCATCCATGGCCGCCAGAGCATTGACTATCGCACGTTCTGGCAGCGGTCGCTGAAGCTCGCCTCGGCGCTGCGCAAGCGCGGCATCGGCAAGGGCGATACGGTCACCGTCATGCTGTCCAACACGCCGCCGATGCTGGAGGCGCATTTCGGCGTGCCGATGACCAAGGCGGTGCTGCATTCGCTCAACACAAGGCTCGATGCCGCTGTGATCGCGTTCCAGCTCGACCATGCCGAGACCAAGGTGCTCATCATCGACCGCGAATTCGCGGGCGTCGTCAAGCAGGCGCTGGCGCTTGCCAAGGTCAAGCCACTGGTCGTCGACTATGACGATCCAGAATACCCCGCCGACGCGCCCTATCCGAAGGGTGAGCGCATTGGCACCCTGGACTATGAGGACTTCGTCGCAAGTGGCGATGCGGATTTCGCCTGGTCGATGCCCGACGACGAGTGGGACGCCATCTCGCTCAACTATACATCCGGCACGACCGGCAACCCGAAGGGCGTCGTCTACCATCATCGCGGCGCCGCGCTGATGGCCTACACCAACACCATCCATGCCGGCATGGCCAAGCACGCTGTCTATCTCTGGACGCTGCCGATGTTCCATTGCAATGGCTGGTGCTTCCCCTGGACGCTGGCGGTCCAGGCCGGCACCCATGTCTGCCTGCGCTGGGTGCGGCCAAAGCCGATCTACGACGCCATCGCCGATCATGGCGTCACGCATCTTTGCGGCGCACCGGTAGTCATGTCGGTGCTGATCAACGCCAGGGATGAGGACAAGCGCACGTTTCCGCAGACCGTCACCTTCAACACCGCCGCCGCCCCGCCACCGGAAGCGGTGCTGTCCGGCATGGCCGATGCCGGCTTCGCCGTCACCCATCTCTACGGCCTGACCGAAACCTATGGCCCGGCGGTCGTCAATGAATGGCACGGCGCATGGGACGATCTCGAAAAGGGCGAGCGCAGCGCCAAGAAGGCAAGGCAGGGCGTGCGCTACGCAGCACTCGAAGGCCTGACCGTCATGGATCCCGAGACGATGCGCACGACGCCCGCCGATGGCGAGACCATCGGCGAGGTCATGTTCCGCGGCAACATCGTCATGAAGGGCTACCTGAAGAACCGCAAGGCCAGCGACGAAGCCTTTGCCGGCGGCTGGTTCCATTCCGGCGATCTCGGCGTCATGCATCCCGACGGCTACATCCAGCTCAAGGACCGCTCCAAGGACATCATCATCTCCGGCGGCGAGAACATCTCGTCGATCGAGGTCGAGGACGCGCTTTACAAGCATCCGTCCGTTGCCTCTTGTGGTGTTGTCGCACGGCCCGATGACAAATGGGGCGAGGTGCCCGTCGCCTATGTAGAACTGAAGCCCGGCAAGGCGGCGACCGAGGCCGAGATCATCGAACACTGCCGCGCGCTGCTTGCCCGCTTCAAGGTGCCGAAAGCGGTCATCTTCGCCGAAATCCCGAAGACCTCGACCGGTAAGATCCAGAAGTTCCGGCTGCGGGAAATGGCCAAGGTCGCCTGACGGCCTGCGACAACCTCCGTCAAAATATTTCAAGCGGCCCGCATCTCGGGCTGCTTTGCGACGTCTGTCAGATGTCACCATCTGTCACCAACTATACGCGTACGTCGAATTCGCATTGACACCTGGACCATTTCGATTTACGAGTGATGAAAATCGAAATTCGTCACTCGTAAGATGACAGAGGATCATGTCCGAAGCCGCCAACATAGTCGTCGACGCCGCCCGGCAGGAAAATGTGACGCGCATCCTCGACTGCGCCGAGCGCCTGTTCCGGCACTATGGCTACGGCAAGACCAATGTCGCCGACATCGCGCGCGAACTCGGCATGTCGCCGGCCAACATCTACCGCTTCTTCGCCTCGAAGGTGGAAATCCACCAGGCGGTCTGTGGCCGGATGCTCGGCGCAAGCTACAAGATGGCCTACGAGATCTCCCGGCTTCCCGTCAGCGCGGAAGAGCGGCTTCGGCGCTACGTGCAAGCCCAATACAAGATGACTCTGGAGGTCATGCTCGACGACCAGAAGGTCCATGAGATGGTCATCGTCGCGCTCGAACGCGACTGGGCCGTGATCGACAAGCACATCGACAGCATCCACGATCTGTTTGCCGAGGTGATCCGCGATGGGATCGAGGCCGGCGAGTTCCGGGAGCAGGATCCGGTTACGGCATCGCGATGCTTCGGCGCCGCGACGGTCATCCTGTGCCACCCGCAGATGGTGGCGCAGTGCCTCGCCAAGACCAACCGTGCGATGCCCGACGATCTTATCGACTACGCAATCAGAGCCTTGAAATAGCCGTCGCCCGCCGGGCGCCGGTATCGGCAGTTCATCTCCATTTCGGGAGTACGCGCGTGTCTTCGTTCAGTGAGATCATCAGCAGGTTTCCGGCGGTTGGTCCGCTGCTGCTTGTCGCCGGTAGCCTGGGGCTCGCCGGCTGCTCGCAGGAAAAAGCCGAAGTCAAGGACATCATCCGTCCGGTCAAGGTCGTCGAGATAGCCCAGGCCCACGACACCCGCACACTCTCCTATTCCGGCTCGGTGCGGGCCCGCACCGAAAGCGCCCTGGCGTTCCGGGTCAGCGGCAAGATCACCGAGCGTCTGGTCGACATCGGTCAGCATGTGGCGCCCGGCGACGTGCTTGCCCGCGTCGATCCCGCCGACTACGACCTGTCGGTCAAGAGTGCTCAGGCCGCGCTCGATGCCGCCCAACGGCAGGTCGAGACTGTCGAACTCGCCCGCAAGCGCGCCGAGCAGCTTTTTGCCAAGAACTTCGCGCCGAAGTCGCAGCTCGAACAGGCGACGCTGACCTACGACCAGGCGGTCGCAACCCGCGACTCCGCCCGCTCGTCGCTTGACCAGGCCAGGAACCAGGTAGGCTACACCGACCTCAAGGCCGACAGGGACGGGATCGTTACCGCGGTCAACGCCGATGTCGGTCAGGTTGTCGGCTCGGGCACGCCGGTGGTCACCGTCGCGGTCGACGGTGAAAAGGAAGTGCTGATCGCGGTTCCGGAAATGGAGATCGCCGAGTTCAAGCCGGGCAAGGCCGTCAAGGCGGCATTCTGGTCCGATAGCAAGCTGGCGCTTGACGGCAAGGTTCGCGAGGTCGCCGGCAGCGCCGATCAGCAGTCGCGCACCTTTTCGGTCCGCGTCAGCCTGCCCAACGATCCGCGCGTGCTGCTCGGCATGACCGCCAACATCGAGGCCTCGGCCGCCAATGAACGGCAGCTTGTCTCGATCCCGCTGAGCGCGCTGGCGCAGAAAGACAGCCAGCCGATCGTCTGGACCGTGGATCGTGGCGCCGACACGGTTCATGCCCGCCCGGTCAAGGTCGCGGAGTTCGCCGCCGATGGCGTGCGCGTTGCCGAAGGACTGAAACCCGGCGATGTCGTGGTTGCCGCCGGCACGCAATTCATGACCGAGAATCTGAAAGTGAAACTTGCCGGCGACACGCTGCTGCAATCCGCGTCGGCGGACGATGGCGGCAACGCCAAGCAGTTACGCTGAGGACAGGCAACCGGCCGCGCGTTCCCGCGGCCGCTGGTTTCCGGGCGGCAAACGCTCGAACCGAGGCGCTCGACTGATGTGATCCCCCCGCGCATCAGTTCCCGCGTCCCATCGCGATGAGTGCATCTCCGCTCGAGAGCCTTGCCGCCCGGAAGCCACTACTAACCTGAATTTCGCTTCGCGCCCGCGTAGGCGCGCCGACGATCCAAAGAAGTGGACAAGCGCCGATGACCAATTCCACTGACGAGAAGCGGCCCTTCAACCTGTCACGCTGGGCGATTGGCCATCCCTCGATCGCACGGTTCCTGTTCGGCTTGATCATCATCGCCGGCGCGCTCGGCCTGATGCGCATGGGCCAGAAGGAAGACCCCGACTTCACCTTCCGGGTGATGGTCGTCCAGGCGATCTGGCCGGGCTCCTCGATCCAGGAGATGGAGGACCAGGTCGTCAACAAGATCGAGCGCAAGCTGCAGGAGACGCCGCATCTCGATTTCGTACGCTCCTTCACTCGCGCCGGCAGCGCCATCATCACCGTTCAGATAAAGGGCGACACCAACGCCGCTGAAGTGGCCGACGCTTTTTATCAGGTGCGCAAGAAGGTCGGCGATATCGCCGGTGATCTGCCGCAAGGCCTGCTTGGCCCTTATTTCAACGATGAGTTCGGCGACACCTTCATCACGCTCCATTCGATCAGCGGCGACGGCTTCACCTATCCGGAGCTGAAGAAGTTCGCCATCCAGGCCCGCGACATGCTTTTGACGACGCCCGGCGTCGAAAAGGCCGTCATCATCGGCGACCAGCCGGAAAAGCTCTACATCGACGTCTCGTCCAAGGTGCTCGCCGAGCGCGGCCTGACGCTCACCGACCTGCAGAACGCCATCAAGGGCCAGAACAATGTCGACCCGGCTGGTTCGGTCGACACCGGCACCAACTCGGTGCGCATTTCCGTCGAAGGCGATGTCAGCAAGGTCGAGGACATCCGGAATCTGCGCCTGCGCGCCGGCGGTCAGGTGACGCGGCTCGGCGACATCGCCACGGTGACTTCCGGGCTGGAGGATCCCTACCAGCGCAAATACCGCTTCAACGGTCATGAAAGCGTGCAGATCGGCGTCGTCATGGCCAAGGGTTTCAAGGTCACCGATGTCGGCCGGGATGTCGAGGCGACCTACAAGCACTTCGAGGAGGCGTTGCCCTATGGCGTCGCCGTCGACCAGATTTCCGACCAGCCGGGCGTCGTCACGGACGCGGTGGCCGAATTCATGCATGCGCTGGGCGAAGCGCTGCTGATCGTGCTCGTCGTCTCGTTCCTGTCGATCGGCTGGCGTTCGGGCCTGGTGATCGCGATCGCCATCCCGCTGGTCCTGGCCGCCACTTTCGCCATCATGTACGAACTCGGCATCGACCTGCAGCGCATTTCGCTCGGCGCGTTGATCATCGCGCTCGGCCTGCTCGTCGACGACGCCATGATCGTCGTCGAGATGATGGAGCGAAAGCTCGAGGAAGGGTTGGTCAAGGTCGACGCGGCGAGCTTCGCCTACACTTCGACCGCCTTCCCGATGCTGACCGGCACACTGATCACCATAGCAGGTTTCATCCCCGTCGGCTTTGCCGCCTCGACGGCGGGCGAGTATGTGCGCACCCTCTTCTATGTCGTCGGCATCGCGCTGGTCGTGTCCTGGTTCGTGGCTGTCTATTTCACGCCTTGGCTTGGCAACATGATCCTGAAGCAACGCCAGCATGCCGGCAGCCATCACGACGTATTCGACACGCGCTTCTACCGCAGGCTTCGCTCGACGGTCGGCTGGGCCGTGCGCCATCGGATCATCGTCCTGGTGATGACGCTGGTGACCTTTGGCACCAGCCTGTGGGCCTTCCAGTTCATCCCGCAGAATTTCTTCCCGCAATCGTCACGCCCGGAAATCCTGGTCGACCTCTGGCTGCCCGAGGGCACCAGCATCAAGGAGGTCGAGACGCAGGCCAAGGCGCTTGAAGCCAGGATGATGGACGACAAGGACAAGCGCTTCATCGCCACCTATATCGGCGAGGGCGCGCCGCGCTTCTTCCTGCCGCTCGACCAGCAGCTCAGCAATCCCAACTTCGCCCAGCTTCTTGTGATGGCCAATGACGAGCCGGCGCGCGAACGGCTGATCGTCAAGCTGCGCACCGTCCTGGCCGAGGATTTCCCGTCGATCCGCGCCAAGGTCGATCGCCTGTTCCTGGGTCCGCCAACCGGCTGGCCCGTGCAGATGCGGGTCATGGGCCCGGATCGCCGGGAGGTGCGCCGCATCGCCGACGAGGTTAAGGCGAGGTTCCAGGCCAACCCGCAGCTCGGCGCCGTTCATGACGACTGGCTCGAACCTGTGCCGGCAATGAAGCTGGTGATCGACCAGGATCGCGCCCGGGCGCTGGGCGTCACCTCGCAGCGCATCCGCCAGATGCTCCAGGCGACGATGTCCGGCGCGCCGCTCGACAATTTCCGCGACGGCGAGGAGACGGTTTCCATCGTGGCCCGCGAACCCGAGGCAAGCCGCCGCCTGCTGTCGTCGGTCGACTCGGTCTACATCCCGACCGACTTCGGCGGTTTCGTGCCGCTCTCACAGGTGGCCAAGGTGGTGCCGGTGCTGGAGCAGGGTATCGAATGGCGCCGCAACCGGCTGCCGACCATCAGCGTCCGCGCAACACTGCCCGATGGCGTGCAGTCGAATGATGTCGTCACCAAGATGTACAACGACATGAAGGACCTGCGCGACGGCCTGGCGCCCGGCTACAGCATCGCAATCCAGGGGGGGGCGGAGGATTCCGCCGAAAGCCAGGCATCGATCGCCGCCAAGGCGCCGATCATGCTGGCCATCATCGTCGTGCTCCTGATGATCCAGCTGCAGAATTTCGGCAAGGCGATGCTGGTTCTGGCCACCGGGCCGCTCGGCATCATCGGTGCTGCGGCGGCATTGCTGATCAGTGGCGCGCCGTTCGGTTTCGTCGCCATCCTCGGCGTCATCGCGCTGCTCGGCATCATCATGCGCAACTCGATCATCCTGGTCGACCAGATCGACCAGGATATCGCTGCCGGCATGGACCGTTCCGAAGCGATCATCGGCTCGGCGGTTCGCCGCTTCCGGCCGATCACGCTGACGGCGCTAACGGCGGTGCTGGCGCTGATCCCGATCTCGCGCGCCGTCTTCTGGGGTCCGCTGGCCTACGCCATGATGGGTGGCATTCTCGTTGCCACGGTGCTGACCATTCTTGTTCTGCCGGCAGGTTATGCGCTCTTCTTTGGCCGTGAGCCTAAGAAGAGCAAGGTCACGGAGAAAGATGGAGCGAAACCGGTCGAAAAAGATCCCGTGCCTCAGCTGGCGCTGGCGGCCGAATAGGGCGTACTGGCGAATGTTGCTTGCAGGCTGGTGGATGACCAGCCAGCCTGCAAGGCTGTACATGTGAAACGCCTGGCGCAACGCCAAAGGCGGCGCCGCGTTTTCTCGACAGCCGGGCAAACGGAAAAATCATCCACGAATTCCCTTGGACATGAGCATCCATTCCTTTCGCCCGACGATAATGTCTATAAAAATTATGGACATTGAATCCAGGCCGTTGGTCTGAAACAGCGCGAGGCTTCCATCATGACCAATCCGGCCGTCGTCGGCTTTTCCGGCAATTTCACCCGGCCGTCCAAGACCCGTGGTTTCGTCGACCATATCGTGACCGAGGTTGCCGGACGGTACGGCCTCGCAGCCAGCACCTACGACGTCGTTGATCTCGGCCCCAGCCTTGGCAATGCGAAATGGGCGCGGGAACTGGACAGTCAGGCTCAAGGCATTCTTGAGAAGATCGTCGGCGCCGATGTGCTGGTCGTCGGTTCGCCGACCTACAAGGGCAGCTATACCGGTCTGTTCAAGCATTTCTTCGATCTCATCGATCCGGCGGCGCTGAGGGGCAAGCCGGTCTTGCTGGCCGCGACCGGTGGCGGCGAACGCCACGCGCTGATCGTCGAGCACCAGCTGCGGCCGCTGTTCGGCTTCTTCGAAGCCTTTGCGTTGCCGACGGCCGTCTACGCCTCGGAAAAGGATTTCGTCGATGGAGCACTCGCCTCCGAGGTGATCCGCGCCCGCGTTGGCCTTGCGGTGACCGATGTCGGCTCCGCGCTTTTCGGCCGGCAACGCCCCAGCATCGCCGCCGAATAGAGGCGATCACTCTCTTTTGATATCCGCGGACATCCGCGCTGCGGCGGCTTCGACGAGGAGGTGCCGCGGCGCCGCGACTCGTATTATCCGTCAAAATGCGAGAAGCGGGATTGCGCCGTAAATGCTCTTGTTATACGAACGTTCAACAAGAGCATTTACGGGTACCTGCCGTGGTACGAAGCGAATTTCCCTTTGCCGTTGAAACCGTCGATCCGCTCTGGATCACGCTGGCCGACGGCACCCGCATTGCCTCCACGCTGTGGCGTCCTCGAACCGAGGGCAGGGTGCCCGTGGTCGTCGAGATGGTGCCCTATCGCCGCCGTGACGGGACCGTGGCGCGTGACATCGATATCCACCCCTGGCTCGCCGGGCATGGCATTGCCTGCGCCCGCATAGATATTCGCGGCAGCGGCGATTCCGACGGCGACCTGGCCGATGAATATCTGCCGCGCGAACAGCTCGATGCCTGCGAGATCATCGCCCATCTCGCGGCACAGCCCTGGTGCAACGGCAATGTCGGCATGACCGGCATCTCCTGGGGCGGCTTCAACGCGCTGCAGGTCGCGGCACGCCGGCCGCCCGCCTTGAAGGCCATCATCGCCAACTGCGCCACCGACGACCGCTATGCCGACGACATTCACTATATGGGCGGCGCGCTGCTGACCGAGCAGGAGATGTGGTCGAACTTCATGCTGGTGAAGAAGGCGATGGCGCCCGATCCGCAGATCGTCGGCGACGCCTGGCGCGATATGTGGACGAGCCGCCTTGCGGCGACAAGCTCGCTGTCGGAGGTGTGGCTCGCCCATCAGCGTAGAGACGACTATTGGCGTCAGGGTTCGGTTTGCGAAGACCACTCCGCGATCGAATGCGCGGTCATGGCGGTCTGCGGCTGGGAGGACAGCTATTCGAATTTCGTGCCGCGCCTGCTCGAACATCTGTCCGGACCGAAGCTTGGCATCGTCGGTCCCTGGTCGCATGCCTATCCCTGCCGTGGCGCGCCGGGGCCACTGATCGGCTATCTGCAGGAGGCGCTGCGCTGGTGGCGTCATTGGCTCCGCGGCGAAGACACCGGCATAATGGACGAGCCCCTCTACCGCGTCTGGGTCACCGGCGAGGAGCGACCGCAATCTTTTTACCTGCCCGACCATGCCGGCTCATGGGCCGCCGAGGACCAATGGCCGTCGCCGCGCATCGAGCGTCGCGTGCTGCATCTGAATGCCGCCGGGTTGGGCAGCGAGCCCACGATTGGTTTGGTGCTTTCCGTCCGCTCCCCGGCCACCGCCGGGCGCGATTGCGGCCGCTGGGGAGGCTATGGCGGCTCCTGTCCCGACATGCCCATCGACCAGCGTCGCGAGGACGGCATGGCGCTGTGCTTCGACACGCCAGTACTCGACGACGACCTTACCTTGCTTGGCGCGGTCGAACTCGATCTTCTCGTCACGGTGGATCAGCCGCACGTCAATCTCGCTGCCCGGCTCTGCGATGTCTATCCCGACGGCACCTCGGCTTTGATGACCTATGGCGTTCTCAATCTCAGCCACCGCGACAGCCACGAGCATCCGACACCGTGTCCTGTTGGAACACCGTTCCGGGTAACGCTGAAGCTCAACGATTTCGCCCGCATCGTGCCCAAGGGCCATCGCATCCGGCTCGCGCTCGCCAACCAGCACTGGCCAATCCTCTGGCCGCAGCCGCGGCTATCGACGCTGTCGGTCCTGAGTCGCGACAGCACAGTGATGCTGCCGGTGCGCCCGCCGTCGGCGCGCGACCGCGACATCCGCTTCGCGCCAGCCGAAACGGCGCCGCCAGTTCCGACCACCACGCTGGACGAGGGCTTCGACCGTCGCATCGTCACCGAAGACGTCGGCAGCGGCATCCAAACCATTGCGCTGAGTTCGGACCATGGGCGCAGGCGCTATGATGACCGCGCCATCACCGTCTCGTCGGCCAACAGCGACACGATGAGCATCCATGCCGACGATCCGCTGTCGGCCAAACTCGTCACCGAATATCGCTGGGCCATTGCCAGCGGCAATGCCGACACCGAGGCGACGGCGATCACCGAACTGACGGCCGATGAAACGCATTTCAACCTGAGTTGGCGTCTCGAGGCGCGAGAACGGGGCAGGCTGGTTCACAGCGCCTCGGCAACCCGGCGCATCAGGCGCGATTTCGCCTGAGGAGACCTGAGAACGATGCTCACCTACGCGATCAAGCGCATCGGTCTCGGCCTTCTGATCCTCGTGCTCGTCATGGTCGCCATGTATGCGGCCGTCTTCCTGGTTCCTGGCGATCCAGCAACCGTGGCGCTTGGTCCGCGCGCCACGCCGGAACTCAAGAGGCTGCTGATCGAACGCATGGGCCTCGACCAGCCGGTCTGGTGGCAGATCGTCGAATTCTTCCGCAATGCGCTGACCGGCAACCTTGGCTTCGACGTCTGGTCGAACCGGCCGGTCTCCACTTTGGTCATGGAAGCGTTGCCGAACACGCTGATCCTCGGCCTGACCGCGCTGGCCGTCGCTCTTCTCATAGGTGTTCCGCTCGGCTGCCTGTCGGTGATGCGGCGCGGCACCTTGGCCGATGCGGTCATCGGCGTGCTCTCGGTCGGCGTCATCGCCGTGCCGTCCTTCGTCGTCGCCATCTATTCGCTGCTGCTCTTTGCCGTGACGCTGCGCTGGCTGCCGGCCATCGGCGCGGGTGAGGCCGGCGACATCGTCAGCCAGGCCAAGGCGCTGGTGATGCCGGCCGCGGCCATCGCGCTCGGCTGGATCGGCTACATCGCGCGCATGGTGCGCGCCTCCATGATGGAGGTAATGGGCGAACCACACATCCGCACCGCGCGCGCATTCGGCCTGCCGGAATGGAAGATCGTCTCCAAATACGCGCTGCGCATCGCCATAATCCCGACCATTTCGCTGGTCGCCGTCGGCCTCGGCAGCATCCTTTCCAGCGCCGTCTTCGTCGAGGCGGTTTTTGCGCGGCCCGGCATCGGCAAGCTGATCACCGACGCCGTCAACACCCGCAACTACCCCGTCGTCATGGGCACGGTGCTCATCATGACCGCCATCTATGTCTCCATCACCATCGCCGCCGATCTCCTGATCGCGCGGCTCGATCCGAGGGTTCGTGATGTCTTCCGTGGCTGATGCGTCGCTGTCCCTCCCAGGCCGACAACGTTTTCCGTTGCTGCGTGCGCTGCTCGCCGACCCGTTCACCTGTGTCGCCCTGCTCCTCGTCACCAGCTTCATCATCACGGCAGTCTTCGCGCCTTGGCTGGCGCCCTATTCGCCGGTCAAGATCGATGTGCTGCACAAGCTGCGGCCGCCATCAGCCGAACACTGGTTCGGCACAGATCATCTCGGGCGTGACCTGCTGTCCCGCATCATCTATGGCGCGCGCACCGCGCTGACGATCGCCATGGTGTCCGTGGCCATCGCCGGTGCGATCGGCCTGACCCTGGGCCTGATCGCCGGCTACGGGCCGCGCTGGCTCGACGCCATCCTGGTGCTGATGTTCGACAGCCTGAATTCGCTGCCGATGATCATGTTCGCGCTTGCTATCATCACCGTGCTGGGCGCTGGAACCGGAACGCTGATCGTCGTCATCGCCGCGACCTCGTTCCCGAGCTATGCGCGGCTGATCCGGGCGCAGACGCTGGCGTTGAAGAACAGCGACTACATCCTCGCCGAGCGCCTGCTCGACGCCAGTGCCGCGCGTATCATCTTCATCCACCTACTGCCCAACGTCGTCGGCCCGCTGATCATCCTCTTGTCGATGGACATCCCGGTCGTCATCATGGTCGAGGCAGGCCTGAGCTTCCTTGGCCTAGGCGTCCGCCCGCCGACCCCGTCCTGGGGCTCGATCCTTTATGACGGCTACACCTCGATCCGCTCCGCACCCTTCATGGTGATCTTCGGTGGGTTGCCGCTGGTGCTGGCGACGCTTGGCTTCACTTTCCTCGGCGAAGGCCTGCGCGACTATCTCGATCCGCGCCTGCAATTGCGGAGGCCGGCATGACCGGCTCGCTCTCCGCCAGTGATCTCAGCGTCCGCTACGAGACGCCGCATGGCAGTGTGCACGCACTGCGCCATGTCGACATCGAAGCGCGCCCGGGCGAAGTGATCGGCATCGTCGGCGAGAGCGGCTGCGGCAAGTCCACGCTGGTCACCGCGCTGGCGAACCTCTTGCCGGCCAATGCCCGCGTCGACGGGTCGATCCGCTACAACGGCGTCGACCTGGCAAAGCTCGACGCCCACCGCCAGCGCCTGCTGCGCGGCGACGAAATCGCCCTGGTCGGCCAGGATCCGATGACCGCCTTCAACCCGGTGTTGACCATCGGCGATCAACTCGTCGACTTCCAGCACCACCGCAAGGATCTCGGCCGAGCGCATAAGCGCGCGCGGATCGCGGCGATGCTCGGCCGCGTCGGCATAGCGGACGCCGAACGGCGCATGAACTGCTACCCGCACGAACTGTCCGGCGGTATGCGCCAGCGCGTCGCAATCGCCGCCGCCTTGCTGACCGATCCCGGCCTGCTGATCGCCGACGAACCGACGACGGCGCTCGATGTCACCATGGAGGCGCAGATCATCCATCTGCTGCGCGAACTCAGGCGCGAATATAACGGCATCATCATCGTCGTGTCGCACCATCTCGGCGTCATCGCCGAGCTCTGCGACAGGGTCTACGTCATGTATGCCGGCGAGGTGGTCGAGGGCGGCGAGGTCGACGCGATATTCCACGATGCAAGGCATCCCTACACGCAGGCGCTCCTCGCCTGCGATCCGGCGCGCTTCCACGAAAGGCTGGCAAGACTGCCGACCATTCCCGGCACGCTGCCCAGCCTGACCCGGCCACCGTCAGGATGCGTCTACGCACCGCGCTGTGATCGGGCCTTCGCGCCATGCGGCTCTGTCCAGCCTCCATTGGTCAAGCTGTCCACCTCGCATGTCGCGCGTTGCCATGCGGTGGCGCCATGAACCCGCTGCTCGCTGTTGACGATCTGTCGGTGTCCTTTGCCCGCAATGGCCTGCTCAGCCGCCTGATCAACCCGTTTCCGCTGCCGAGCTTCAACGTCATCGACGGCGTCACCCTGTCGCTGATGCCGGGCGAGACCCTGGGTCTGGTCGGAGAGTCCGGTTCGGGCAAGACCACGCTTGCCCGCACCATCCTTGGCCTTGTACGTGCCGCTGCCGGGCGGATCACCTTCGAGGGCAGGGACGTCGCGACGCCGGCCGATTTCCGCGCCATGCGCCGGCACTCGGCGATGATGTTCCAGGATCCGGTTGCCTCGCTCAGCCCGCGCCTGCGCATCGGCACGCTGCTGACCGAACCGCGGATCATTCAAGGGCTGCCGACACCGGATCGCCGCGCCGCGGCCAAGGCGCTGCTGGCGCTGGTCGGTCTGCCGGCATCGTTTGTCGACCGCTTCCCGCATGAGCTCTCCGGCGGGCAGGCGCGCCGCGTCGGCGTTGCCCGGGCGCTGGCGATGCGGCCGCATCTGCTGCTTGCCGACGAGCCGACCGCCGGCCTCGACGTGTCGGTGCAGGGCGACGTGCTCAACCTCATCAGCGAGCTGAAGCGCGAACTCGGCTTCGCCGCGATGATCGTCACCCATAACCTCGCCATGATCCGCCATGTCAGCGACCGGCTGGCCATCATGTATCTCGGCCGGCTGGTCGAGACCGGACCGACGCAGGATGTGTTTTCCGCTCCGATGCATCCCTACACCGCGACGCTGATCCGCTCCGAGCCGGTGCCGGATCCGCGCCGGCGCAGTCAAAATCCGGGCGTCACCGGCGAGATTCCCAGCGTGTTCCGGCGGCCCTCGGGCTGCGAGTTCCACACGCGCTGCCCGATCGCTCAGGCACGCTGCAAGGCCGAGGCACCGGCCTATCGAGAGCTTGGCGCAGGCCGGATGGTGCGCTGCCATTTCCCGCTGGAGACCGGCGGGCAAGAACGGGAAGCCTTCTCACGCGCTTCCGCAAACCAAAGGGGAAACTGACATGACACAATGGAACATGGACAGACGTGCATTCCTGAAAGCGGCCGGCGCGCTCGGCGCCGGCTTGACGATGAAGCCCGGCTTCGCCTGGTCGGCTGTTGGCGACACGTTGCGCATCCGCATGGAAGGCGATCTGCAGACGCTCGATCCGGCCTTCATGAATGGCGGCATCGAGGATGTCATCATGCGCGGCATCTACGTCACGCTGAACCATTTCGGCGATATCCAGAAAGGCTCGCCCTGGTCGCCCTGGGGCGCTGAGAAGCTCGAGCAGAAAGATCCGAAGACCATCGCCTTCACCTTGATCGAAGGGCTGAAGTGGTCGAACGGATTCGGTGCCGTCACAGCCGATGACGTGAAATTCTCGTTCGAGCGTATCGCCGACAAGACCCTGTCATCGCCCTGGGCCTACCAGTTCGAAAAGCTCGACCGCGTCGAAGTCGTCGATGCGAGATCGGGCATCATCCACCTGAAGGAACCATACCAGCCGATCTTCGTCACCAGCCTGCCTTACTATGGCGGGCACATCATCAGCCGCGCCGGCACGGAGAAGGCCGGAGGCAAATTCACCACCCAGCCACCAGCCAGCTGTGGTCCCTATGTCTTCAGTGACTGGCAGCAGAAGCAGAAGGTGACTCTATCAGCCAACCCGGACTGGCCGGGCCCGAAGCCGGATTTCGGCAAGGTCGAGATCTACGTCGTCGCCGACGACCAGGCAGCACAACTGGCCTACGAGGCCGAGGCCTTCGACTACACCAAGATCGCCATTTCGGCGACCAAGGCGGTCAAGGCGAGCCCGCCCGCCGACACCACCCTGATCGAGGCTCAGTCGACCCGCTACGTCTGGCTGACCATCAACATGCTGAGCCCGCGCCTCAAGGATCTCAAGGTCCGGCAGGCCGTGCAGTATGGCGTCGATGTCGGGCAGGTCCTGACCGGCGTCTATGACGATCTCACCAAGCGCTCGACCGGCGTCGTCCAGCCCGGTACGAAATTCGCGCGCGCCAGCAACCTGATTGCAGCACCTGACTATGAGAAGTCGGCCGCGCTGTTGGCGGAGGCCGGCGTCAGCGGCCTGTCGCTGACCTTGACCGTGATGAACGATTCCATCCGCACCGCCACCGCCCAGATCATCCAGGCCAGCCTGGAACAGGCCGGTATCAAGGTGGATATCCAGCCATATGACGAGGCGGCGTTCTGGGGCGTCGGCGACAAGACGCTGGGCGACGGCTACAAGAACATCGATCTCGCGTTGATGGATTTCGCCGGCGGTGTCGACCCTTCCGAAAATCTGGTCTGGTTCCGCCCCGACCAGATCGGCGCCTACAACTGGTCCGGCTTCGACAGTCCCGAGTTCGAGACGAGTTACCAGCAGTTGGTGGCGGAAAGCGACGAAGCCAAGCGCATCGCGCTATCCAACCGCATGGAGGACCTGATGGAGCAGTCCGGCGGCTTCGTCTTCATCTGCCACCAGCCGCTGGTCGTCATCCACAAGACGGATTTCGAGTCAGTCATCTATCCCGACGGCCACCCCAATCCGGTGCTGTTCAAGAAGAAGGCGTGAGCAGAACCATGATCCCGAAAAATGGGTGCCGATTTTCTCGGAAAACGGTTTCCGTTTGTCCGAGCTCATGTTCCATCCGGGTGTCATCGGGATGGAACGGGCTACATGTGGACACAGCGGGTGCAATCGATTAGCTGAGGTTTATGACAGAAGCGGGATCAGCCCCTGAAAAGCGTAAGCGCGGTGCCAGGAAATCGCCGCCGCGCTTCAGCCGCGAACAGGCGGATGTGCGCCGCGCCATGCTGATCGAGGCGGCCACGCGATGCCTCTCCGTCGGCGGTATCGGCGCCTTCACCGTCGACCGAATCTGCAAGGAAGCTGGTGTGTCCCGCGGCCTGATCAATCATCATTTCGAGGGTCGCGACGGGCTTCTGGTGGAAGTGTACAAATCGTCGCTCTATGCCAGCGTCAACAACCAGATCGCCGAAGCCAAGCGCCGCCGCGGCGAGGCTTACGATTGGCCGCCGGAGGCGTCGCTCGCAGCCCTTGTGCGGTCCAATTTCTCACCCGAATATTTTAGCCGCGATAACCTGCTGATCTGGTTGTCGCTGTGGGGCGAGATAGCGGTCAATCCGCGTCTCAAGACGGCGCATCGCGAACTCTATGACGCCTACCGGGCGGAACTGGCCGAGGATATCGCGGCCGTCGCGGTGCCGCGCGGAAGGGATGTCGATGCCCCGGCTCTTGCCCGCAATTTCATCGCCCTGGTCGACGGGCTCTGGCTCGAATGGTGCCTCGACGAAAGCGTGGTGACGCCGCAGGCCGCCGAAGCCGCCGGCTTCGAGATGCTGGAGGCGCAACTGGGCCCGCTGCGGGGCGGATAATTCAGGCCGGCCCTATTTGCCCTCAAACGAGCTCGCGCCCTCAATTCAACGGGCAGCCGCCCTCGCGCTTGCGACGTTCCATATAGTCGCGCAGCGCTTCGTCGATGCCGGGATCGATCGGCGGCTGCTCATATTCGGCGACCATGCGCTTCCAGATGACGTTGGCGCGCTCGCGCGCCGTCACCTGGCCGCGTTCCATCCAGGTGTCGTAATTGTCCCAGTTGGAAACAAGCGGCGAGTAGAAGGCGCGCTCGTAGCGCTGCATCGTGTGCGCCGCGCCGAAGAAGTGTCCGGCCGGGCCGACCTCGCGCACCGCCTCAAGCGCCAGCGTATCGATGTCGACCACCGGCGGGTCGAAATAGGCTGACATCATCTGCAGCATCTCGGCGTCGATGACCAGTTTCTCGAACGATGCGGTCAGCCCGCCGCCGAGCCAGCCGGCGGCATGCAGCACCAGGTTGGCGCCGCCCATCAGGCAGCCCCATAGCGACATGGCGCTCTCATAGGCGGCCTGCGCGTCGACGGAATTCGCGGCGGTGACGTTGCTGGAGCGGAATGGCACGCCGATCAGCCGACAGAGCTGCCCGGTGATCTGGGCTGCCTGTGTGTATTCGGGCGTGCCGAAGGCCGGCGCGCCGGTCCTCATGTCGACATTGGAGGTGAAGCCGCCATACATGACCGGCACGCCGGGGCGCACGATCTGGGTGAGCACGATGCCGGCCAGCGCTTCGGCATGCTGTTGCGACAGCGCGCCGGCCAGCGTCACCGGGCTCATCGCCCCTGCCAGCGTGAACGGCGTGATGACGTTGACCTGGCCGTGCTCGGCCAGCGCGATCAACCCCTCGGCCATCGGCTCGTCGAGCTGCAGAGGCGAATTGGTGTTGATGATGCCGGTAAAGACAGGCATTTCGTTGGCCAGGTTTTCGCGTGTCGTGCCCAGCGAAATCGCCACCATTTCCAGCGCATCGACGGCCCGTCCCCGGCCAAGCGCCTGCGGCTGCCAGTTCTTGTCGAGCAACTTGATCTCGGCATAGTAGAGGTCGAGATGGCGCGTGTTCTGATGCAGGTCGAGGGGCTCGAACGGGCCGCCGCCCTCCTGATGCAGCACGTTGAACGACTGAATGAGTTTGAGGTAGTCGCACATCTCGGCATAGGTGCCGGGCCGGCGGCCGCGATCATTGTCCATGACATAGGCGGGACCGCCGACCGATGACAGGATGCAGTGCCGCCCGCCGACCTTGACGTTCTTGGCCGGATTGCGAGCGCGCAATTCGAACGAGGACGGTGCCATGGCCACCCGCTCCATTACCATGGCCCGGTCGAAGCGCACGCGCATCTGCCCTTCGTCGACGTCGCAACCGGCCGACCGAAAGAATTGTCGCGCCCGCGGCTGCAGCACGCGCATGCCGATCTCCTCGAGGATGGTCAGGCCCATCTCGTGGATCGTTTGCACTTGATCGGCCGACAGGATTTCGATCGGTGCATAGGGCCGCGTCAACTGCTTCCAGGGCCGCTGCTCTATCCCGCCGATCTCGCGCTGCGGGCGGCCTGGCCTGCGGCGTGCCGTGATGCGTTCCATACGTCCTCCTATTCGGCTGCGGTGCGCATTTCGAAGTCTTCGACCGCATCGACGATGGGGGTGTCGCGTCGGTATGGCTGCCGATGCACAGTCGCGCCGATCTCCTGGGCCAGCTTGTGTCCGCTATGAACGGCATGGGCGATAGCGCCCGGGGCGAGTGTGTCGCCTATACGCTCGACGCCGCGAATGCCGGCTGCGGCAACGTTTTCGGCGCGCCCCGTCAGGGCGTCGAAGAGCTCGCCGCGCGGCATTCTCAGACCGACGATCAGCACCGAGCGGCATGCCACACGGGTCTCCTCGCCGCTGAACAGATGCGCCAGCGTCGCCGTCTCCCCGTCGAAGGACTTGAGCAGGTGCAATGTCGTCACCGCCACCTTGCGCCGCGCCAAGGCGCGGTGCACCAGCGGCAGCTCATTGGTCATGATCGTCCATGCCGACGCCTGGCCGGCAGGCGTCACATAGCTGACCGGGATGCCTTGCGCGGCCAGATGCTCGGTCAGGACGCCGCCCATGGTGTAGTTGTCGAAATCGAAGACGAGTGTCGGCCCTTCGGGAAGCCGGCCGGCGGCGATGTCATCGGGGGTAAACACATTCGGATGGTCGAGCCGGCCGACCGGAATCTCCTGCGAGGAATAGAGCATGTTTGTCCAGCGTGCGCCGGTCGCCAGAACAACGCGGTCCGGCGCCAGGTCGAGGATCTCATCCACGCCCAGCGAACTCTCGGGGTAGAGCGAGACATTGCTCATCTCGCCGAGGCGACCGAGGCGGTAGTCGACCACGCGGTTCCAGGCTGAAAGGCCTGGCAGCGTCTTCTCGAAGGTCAGCCGTCCGCCCAAGGTGCGGCTGCTGTCGGCGAGCATCACCTCATGGCCGCGACGGCCAAGGGTTACGGCGCATTCCAGCCCGGCCGGTCCGCCGCCGACAATCAGTATACGCTCCGGCTTGTCGGTGCGCTCGACACGCTCGGGATGCCAGCCGCGCCGCCATTCCTCGCCGGCGGTCGGGTTTTGCGTGCAGCGCACCGGCACGCCGTCATGCCAGCTCGAAATGCAGATGTTGCAGCCGATACATTCGCGGATCTCGGCCTCGCGGCCTTCGCGGATCTTGGCCGGCAGGAACGGGTCGGCGATCGAAGGGCGCGCGCCGCCGATGAAATCCAGCACGCCGCGCTTTATCTGCGAAACCATGGTGTCGGGCGAGGTGAAGCGCCCGACGCCGACCACCGGCTTCCTGGTCAGCGACTTGACGAAGTCGATCACCGGCTCATGGCTGCCTTCGCCGGTGAAGCGGGACGCCGAACAGTCGGTGGGGCTGGAATCCATCTTGACGTCGAACAGGTCGGGCAGGTCGGCCAGGAGCTCGATCAGTTCGTGCGCCTCGGAGGGGTGGTTGCGGCCCGGCCTGCCGCGCAGTTCCTCAAGGCTGACCCGCAGGGCAACGCCGCAATCCTTGCCGACCGCGTCCTTGGTGACCTCGATCATCTCGCGCACGAAGCGCACGCGGTTTTCGATCGATCCGCCATATTCGTCGACGCGATGGTTATATTCGGGCAGCAGGAATTCGTAGCCGAGATAGCCCATGCCCGCATAGACGTAGACGATGTCGAAGCCGGCCGTGCGCGCCTTGCGCGCCGCCTCGGCCTGGCATCGCAAGACCTCGCGTATGTCGGCCTTGTCCATCGTCTTCGGACGCAGATTACCCATGAAGCCGACATGCGTGGCCATCCATGGAATCCCCGAAGGTGAGAGCGGCGGCAGGCGGCTTGTCCTGTTCATTACCGACGCGCCGCCATGCCACAGTTCCACCCCCGCAAGCGATCCATGGCGGTGCACCGCTTCCGTCATCAGAGCATGCGCACGGATGTCGTTGTCGTCCCACATCGTGGCGAAAGGCAGCGGCGTATCGTCCGACGTGGGGTCGATCGAACAGGCACCGGTGCAGATCACCCCCCATCCGCCCTCGGCCTTGGCTTCGCGGAAGGCGGCGCGGACCCGTGGCAACGCATTTGTCATGCCGCTTGCATGGGGCACTTGATAGAAACGGTTCGGCGCCGTGACGGGCCCGATCCGCATCGGTTCGAACAGGATTTCGTAACGAGGATTGCAGGTCATCGGGGCTTCGCAAATGTTCTTGTTGAACGATCGTACAACAAGCATATTCAAGCCCGCGGCGGAACGCAATGGCCCATGCGTTGGTGCCGCCGATTGGCCCGAAAAAAGAGAACCCACCCTGATGATCATATCGGGGTGGGTTCAATTTCCCGGGAGGATTATGTGGTTCTAAGTCGGGCGAACCGAGGCGCGCTCGACCTTCTCGCTCTGGGTTCAGATGACAAACAGCCAGTTGGCGATCAGCATCACCGCGACGCCGGCGATCAGCGTCAGGTAGGGCAGGATGCCCGCCTTCTTCACCGCCAGATCCGACGAGGTCATGCCGAGGTCCGCCAGCATATGGGGCGGGAATCTGCCGCCATCCTGGACATAGTGCCGATAGCAGAACACCGGGATGATCAATGCGGCCGTGATCAGTCCGGCCCACAGCGCCATCGGGTTCCACACCTTGGCGCCCGCGCCCATGAAGATCGCATTGACATAGGCGAAGATCGCTCCGATCCCCAGCAGCCAGCTCGGCGCCTTCCACGGCCGCGCGATGTGGCCATTGTCGATGCGATGGATCCAGCCGGCATTGAGGTTGAGGAAGTTGAAGATGATGTAGCCGCAGTTCGACACGGCGAGGATGAAGAAGAAGCTCGTCGCGTCGGCCGAGGCGATGGCCAGCACGATCAGGTTGAAGCAGAGGTCGGTCCACATCGCGCGTGTCGGCGCGCCATGCTCGTTGACATGGCTGAGATAGCGCGGCAGCCAGCCGTCGACCGAACCCTGGTAGAGCGTGCGCGACGAGCCGGCCATCGCCGTCATGATGCATAGCACCAGCGCCAGGATCATCAGCATCACCAGCAGGCTGTGGATGAGATGTCCGCCGCCCACCATGCCGGCCAGCGCATCGGCGACGCCGGAGCCGTCGACGATCGGGGTGGCCAGCATGCCGTTCAGGCCGAGCACGCCCTGGAAGGTGAAAGGCACCAGAATGAACAGCAGCATGCACAGCAGGCCCGAATAGAAGATCGCCTTGAATGTGTCGGTGCCGGGGTTCTTGAATTCGGAGGTGTAGCAGACGGCGGTCTCGAAGCCGTAGGTCGACCATGCAGCGATGAACATGCCGCCCAGCACCAGCGTCCAGCCGGCGATATTCCACGAGCCGGCGTCGGGCGCATAAGCTGCTGCCAGAGGCACCAGCGGCGAGAAATTCGCCCAGTTGATCTGGCCGCTGAAGATCGGCACGACGCCGACGATCAGCATCGGGATGATGACAAGCAGGCCGATATATTTCTGCACATTGGCTGTGCCCAGGATGCCGCGATGCTGGATGGAAAAGATGATCAGCATCAGCACCGCGCCGATGAAGAAGGTGGCATTGAGCGTGAAGGAGACCGGACCCAGCGTGTGGCTGAACAGTGTCCAGTTGCGGATCGCCGGCGTGGCGGCCGCGGTTACCGCCGTGACAGCGTCGGCGGCGCTCGTTCCGGCGTGAGCCGCGATATAGGCAACCACGTCCGGCGAGGCGTCGGTGAAGAGTGGCACAGGCGCCAATGCGTTGAGAATATAGGCGGCGGCGATCGAGCAGCCGAGCGAGAGCACCGGCGACCAGGCGAACCAGTTGCACCATACCGACAGCGGCGCGATGAACTTCGAATAGCGCAGCCACGCAGTGGCGCCGTAGATCGAGGCGCCTCCGGACTTGTTGGGAAACAGGCCGGCGATTTCGGCGTAGGTGAAGGATTGCAGGAAGCCCATGATCATGGATGCCGTCCAGATCAGGAAAGCTAGGGTTCCCGTCGTGCCGGCAATGCCGCCGATCGAGAACAGGACCAGCGCTGGGACGCCGCTTGCCACCCAGAAGGCGCCGCGCCAGTCGATATTGCGATGCAGCTTGCTTTCCGCGGGCTGCTCCAAGGCAGTGCTTATCGAGCTCATGTGTCTGTGTTCCCCTTTTTGATGTTCCCCGCCGGCGACGCCTCGACTGCGCGAAGCTTGCTCCCCGGCCTATTTCCGTACGATTACGGTGTTTCCACTCAGTCGTATTTTTTTCTTAAGAGTGAAGATTGATCCGGCGCGCTTTCAGGTCAAGCGATTTTGTGGCCGTGCACATCACGCTTGTGAAACACATGGGCAAACAAGCCTGATTGCCGTCGGCAAGGTGCCCTTATCAGCCGTTTTGACCGGAGCCGTCAGGAGCGCGGTCGGGTCTTTTGCGGGTCGTAGTGGGCGAAAGCCACGACACGCGCCGGCAACCGTTTGGCATGGCCGTCCAGCTTGCCGATCTCGACCTCGGTACCGACAGCGGCATGGGTGACGTCGAGCCGCGCCAGCGCGATGTTCTTGTTCAGCACCGGCGAACGCATGGCCGAGGTGACGACGCCGATCTGGGCGCGGCCGACATGCACGCAGTCGCCGTGCCCGACCGCGACATTGGCGTCGACGTCGAGCCCGACCAGTTTGTTCCGCGGGTTCTCCTTGCGCCGGATAAGCGCTTCGCGGCCGATGAAATCGTCGGTCTTGGTCTTCAGCGGCACGGTGAAGCCTATGCCGGCCTCGAACGGATCGGTCTGGTCGGAAAATTCGTAGCCGGCAAAGATCAGCCCCGCCTCGATGCGCACCATGTCCAGCGCCTGCAGGCCCATCGGCTTCAGCCCATGCGGCTGACCGGCCTCCCAGATGGCGTCGAATACCTTTTCGGCGTCGCGCGGATGACACCAGATTTCGTAGCCGAGTTCTCCGGTATAGCCGGTTCGCGACACGACGATGGGAATGCCGTTGCCGCCACCGATGCGCGCGACCGCGAAGCGGAACCATTCAAGCTCGCCGATCGACGGCTGCAGCGGCGAGGTCCAGATGACGTCTCTGAGGATGTCACGGCTCTTCGGGCCCTGCACGGCGACATTGTGCATCTGGTCGGTTGACGAGCGCACCAGCACGTTGAGGCTGAGCCTGGTCGCCGTCTGGCGCAGCCATTCGCCTGAAAAATCGTCGCCGCCGACCCAGCGGAAATTGTCCTTGCCGAGCCGCAGCAGCGTGCCGTCGTCGATCATGCCGCCATGCTCGTAGCACATGGCCGAATAGACGACCTGGCCGACGCCGAGCTTCTTGACGTCGCGCGTCAGCGTGTATTGCAGCAGCGCTTCCGAATCCGGGCCGGTGACCTCGAATTTACGCAGCGGCGACAGATCCATGATCACCGCGTCCTGCCGGCATGCCCAGTATTCGTCGATGGCCCCTTCCTTGGCGAAGGAATTGGCCAGCCAGTAGCCCTTGTACTCGACGAAGTTGCGGGTGTGCTTGGCAAAGCTCGAATGAAAGGCGGTCTCGCGGGTCATCTTGGGTTCCGAATCGGGCGTCATGCGTCTGGCGATCGCTCGCGAGAATTTGTGCTGGCCGGAATAGGTCCGCACATGGATGTCGGTCGGGTTCCAGCCATTGGCCGGTGTCGTATCGTCGGGGCAGGCGGAGGACACACAGACGATGTCGGTCAGTGCGCGCAGCAGCACATAGTCGCCTGGGCGGGACCATGGCTCGTCGGATACCATGACGCCATGTGCGTCGATCGCGGTATTGAAGAAGAAGTTGATCGCCATCCAGCCGGCGCGCGGATTGACGCCCTTGTCGGCCAGTGCGCCGTTGAAGTTCTCCGAGCAATTGGTGTGGCCGGGATAGCCGATGTCGTCGTAGTATTTCGCCGCGCAGGCGAGCGCGAACGCATCGTGCCGGCCGCATGTGTCCTGGATCACCTCGACCAGCGGCTCCATGTCCTGGTCATAATATTTCGAATGCAGGCCGGGCATCGGGTAGCTTGAGCCCATCAGCGTGCGCGTGGTCGTCACGTCGAGCGGATGGTCGAGGCCCTTGTCCAGCTTTCGCGCCGAAAAGCACTGGAAGTCGGTGCACTGGCGCCCGTCGACATCGATGATCTGCAGATAGTCGCCGGCCTTGACGAAGTAGGCCTCCGCCGTCGCCGAGTGGACGCGCAGGTCGAGCACGGGATCGGCCAGCGGATCGCCTAATCGCGATTTCACCGCGGGACGGATCGTGGCGCGTCGGGCGAAGACGGTCAGCGGCGTCGCCGTGTCGTTGCCATCGACAAGCATCGGCCCACCGGGAGCCGCGATGACCATCGAGCCGTCGCGCACGATGGTGAAAGCCTGTTCAGTGCCGACCGGCGTGGCGGTGCCGAACACACGCACGGCCTTGGCATGATCGAGTTGCACCCGCCTGCGCTCAAGGCCGCGCCGCAAGGCAGTGAGACTGTCGTCACCCTCGACGAGCAGCGCCTTGATGCCGGCGGCATTGCTGTTTGATGTCTCGCCGAAAATGCCGGGATCGGTCACGCCTGTCTCGCCCCATGCCAGCAACTCGCACGCCTGGCCGCCCTCGACATTGCGCACAGTGACCGTATCGCCAGCCTCGACCTCGATCAGTACCGCGCCGTTGCCTTGGATTGTATAGCGCTCCACGCCCGGGGGCAGCACGATCTGGCCAGGCCTCAGGACAAGGCTCGGGCGAGGCGGACCGGCCGCGACGGCAGGGTAGGGCGACAGGTTCATCTCAGCCTTGCGGTTCGAGAAACAGGTTTGCCTGTGCGTGAAATTATTTTAGCAGGGAGAATAGCAGTGCGGGTGAGTTTGGCAAGGCGGGGATGGCATTCTCGACGCGGCTGTTTCAGGCTCGGGTTCGTTGCTCGAACGCATTCTCCGGCCGCCTGCGCTGACCCTCACCTGCCTGCAGGCATCCTCTCCCTGTCAACGGGGCGAGGGACGCTGTCGTCGCCGATTTCTCCAATCACCGGCTTTCCAAAGAAATGCGCCGACGTCGCGGCCAGCCTCTTTCCCCCGTCACTATACGGGGAGAAATGCCCGGCAGGGCAATGAGGGGCGGCGCCATCATCTGCAATTATCGAGCTAAAGTTCCTCGGAATACCCGATGTTTACGCCATACTCTGCGGCCGAATCCAGCATCGTGTGCCACAGGCTTTCGGCAAACGTCGCGAACACCAGAACATTGAACACCGCCAACCCATCTCGATCATTGCCGCGCCAGAGCGTGACGCTGGTGTGATCCATCGAGGTCGCGGCGGCTGCTCCGACCGGGAACACCCCTGGATGCAGATCGATCGACGACAGCTTGGCCAGCATCGTCCGCGCCTTGGCGCCCGAAATGCTGATCAGCACCCGCGCATGCGACTGATCCGACAGCGACGCCGAGGCCACGAAAGCTGGAACAAGCGCTTCCATCCCATGCTTGCCGCCTTTCGACAGCGCAAAAAACTGATCGGGTCCAGACCAGATCAGCGTGGCATCAGCCGCGCCGACCGACTTGGGCGTTTCGGGAGCCGCAACACCGAACCGCACTTTCGCGGCCTTGGCCATATCGGCCGCCTTGCCGCGTCGCGCCATCACCTGGACGAGGTCGAAATTGCGGATCTCGGTGAGCGCGACACCGGCGTCGATGCCGCGCGCGCCATGCGAACCCTGCACGAGTGCCTTATCGAGCGGACTGCGGGAAACCCAGGAAAACTCAACCACGCTGGCGCCCTCCATCCGGATCGTAGAAGACGGGATTGCACAGTTCGACATCATAGTCCTCGCCGCGCAACGGGTCATGCGCATGGACGATCTCGCCGATGCGCTCGCGTCCGCGCTCGACAAGCGCGAGCCCAATCCATTGGTCGAGTGTCGGCGAGAAACACACTGAGGTGACGTAGCCCTGGTCGTTGTCGGGTCCCGGCGTCTGTCCTTTCGGAATGATGTGTGCGCCGGAGCGCAGCCGCCGAGCCTTGTCGACTGGCTTGATGCCGACAACGACCTGACGGTCGCCAGCGACGAGCGCTTCGCGTCCGGCCATGACGCGGCCGATGAAATCCTTCTTGGTCGACATCATCTTGCCGAGGCCGAGATCGCCCGCCGTCGTCGTGCCGCTCAGTTCCGGTCCCGCGACATGGCCCTTCTCGATACGCATGACGCCAAGCGCCTCGGTGCCGTAAGGCGTCACGCCGAATTGCTCTCCGGCCAGCATCAGATTGCGAACCAGTGCGTCGCCGAAGCGGGCAGGCACCGAAATCTCGAATGCCATCTCGCCGGAGAAGGAGATGCGGAACAGCCGTGCCCTGATGCCGCCACGCAGCGCCACCTCGCGCGCCCCCATGAACGGAAAGCCCTCGTTGGAAAGGTCCTCGGCCGGGTCGACGATTTCCTGCAACAGGTCGCGCGTCTTCGGGCCCGCGATCGAGAACTGCGCCCATTGGTCGGAGACCGATGTCAACTGCACGTCCAGTTCGGGAAACAGCACCTGCCGGCAGAACTCGAGATGCTGCATCACCAGCCCGGCCTTGGCCGTGGTCGTGGTCAGGAAATAATGGTCTTCAGCCAGCCGCGATGTGGTGCCGTCATCATAGACGAAGCCGTCCTCGCGCAGCATCAGCCCGTAGCGCGCCTTGCCGACGGCGAGGTTGGAGAAGGTGTTGATGTAGACGCGGTCGAGGAAGGCGCCGGCATCCGGCCCATGTACGTCGATCTTGCCGAGCGTCGAGACATCGCAGAAGCCAACGCCGCCACGCACCGCCTTGACCTCGCGGGTCACCGATTCCAGCCAGTCTTTTTCGCCGGCGCGCGGATACCACTGCGCACGCTTCCACAGGCCGGTGTCGACGAAGATGGCGCCTTGTTCCGCCGCCCAGTGATGCGACGGCGTCAGCCTTGTGGCATGGAAAGTCTCGTCACGGTGATGACCGGCGAAAGCGCCGATGGCGACGGGCACATAGGGCGGACGATAGATTGTCGTGCCTGTCTCGGGAATGGACCGGCCGCTCACCGCCGCCATGATGGCGAGGCCTGTCACATTCGAGGTCTTGCCCTGGTCGGTGGCCATGCCGAGCGTGGTGTAGCGCTTCAGATGCTCGACCGATTCAAAGCCTTCGCGCTGCGCGAGTTCGATGTCTGAAGCGGTGACGTCGTGCTGCTGGTCGACAAAGGCCTTGCCCTTGCCGGCAACGTGCCAGAGCGGCGTCAGCGAGAACGCCTCATCGTCGGCGACAGGCGCCACGCCGGCCTTGCCGTTGTGTCCTGTGTCGACTGCCGCCGCCGCACCGGTGGCAAAGCCCTCACGCAGGCACGCGCCAAGTCCGAAGGCGCCGGTGGCGGCCCCAGCGGCGACCATGCCGGGAGGCGCCCCGTCGGGCACGAAGGCGGCGATATCATCGCGCCATTTCGGCCGGCCGCGATGGTAGGAAGTCAGCCCGACCGCCGGGTTCCAGCCGCCGGAGACGGCAAGCCCGTCGGCTTCGACTTCGGCGCGCGCGCCGCCAGTCAGTGTCACCGCGATCTTCCGTACACCGTCCTTGCCGCCATCGACGCCGCTGACGGAGCCGTGCAGCACCGGGAAGCCACCCTTGGAGGCGAGCGAGCGATGGGCGGCCGACACATCCGCGCGCGCGTCGATGACCGCCGCGATCTGCAAGCCGGCACCGAGCGCGGTCTCGACCGTGCGCCAGCCATCCTCATTGTTGGTGAACAGCGCGATGCGTTTTGCAGGCGCCGCCGCGTAGCGGGCGATGTAGGTCCGCATCGCCGAGGCCATCATCACGCCCGGCGTGTCGTTGCCGGCAAAGACGATGGGACGTTCGAGCGCGCCCGCCGCGACGATCGAGCGCTTTGCCACGATCCGCCACAGGCGCTGGCGCACCTGGTGTTCGGGCGGCGAGGGCAGGTGGTCGTTGACCCTCTCCAGCGCGCCATAGGTGCCGCCATCATAGACGCCGAACAGTGTCGTACGGTTCATGATGCGGACGTCGGGCATCGCCGCCAGTTCGGCCAAAGTCCGTGAGAGCCATTCGGCCGCCGGCAGTCCGTCAATCTCGCCGCCATCCGACAGCAGGCGGCCACCGAACGTAAAATCCTCCTCGCACAGGATGACGCGGGCGCCCGTGCGGCCGGCGGCAAGGGCCGCAGCCAGGCCTGCCGGGCCGGAGCCCGCAATCAGCACGTCGCAATAGGCCCAGGCCTTGTCATAATGATCGGGGTCGGCAATTCCGGCCCCCCTGCCAAGGCCCGCGGCGCGGCGGATCGCCGGCTCGTAGATGGCTTCCCAGAACTTGGCCGGCCACATGAAGGTCTTGTAGTAGAAACCGGCGACGAAGATCGGCGCGAAAAGCTGGTTCACCGACATCAAATCGTGGCGCAGCGACGGCCACCGATTCTGGCTGGCGGCCACCAACCCTTCATAAAGCTCTGCCGTCGTCGCCTTGGTGTTCGGCTCGCGCCTGGCGCCGGTGCGCAACTCGACCAGCGCATTGGGCTCTTCCGAACCGGCGGTCAGGATGCCGCGCGGGCGATGATATTTGAACGAGCGGCCGACCAGCTTCACGCCATTGGCGATCAGCCCTGAAGCCAGCGTGTCGCCCTGGAAGCCGGCAAAGCTCTTGCCGTCGAAACGGAAGTTCAGTGGCGCCGAGCGGTCGATGAGGCCGCCATTGTCCAGACGGTTTTTCTGCGCGCCGGCCATCACGCACCAACCTTCGCCGCACCGGCGCCTGCCGCTGGTTCGATATGCGAAATCTCATGCGTCATCGTGTTGCGGGTGATCTTCAGCCAGGCCCGGCAGCCACCGCCGTGATACCAGTTCTCGCTCATCACGCCAGCTATGTTGTCGCGCAGATAGACGTAGTCGAAGACCGCGTCCTCGGAGGCTCCGGCGGCCGGCCGCACCGGCTTGGCATCGCCGAGATAAGTGAATTCGCCGAGTTCGCGTTCACCGCAGAAGGGACAGACAATACGCATGGTTCCTGACCGTCCTCAGTGAAGGTTCGGTTGGGCGCCCTGGCCCTTTTCGTCGATCACGGCCCCAGTCCTGAACCGGTCGAGGCGGAACCGTGCCGCCTCCTTGTGTGACTCGTCGCGGGCTAGGAGATGAGCAAAGACAAAGCCGGAGCCCGGCGTTGCCTTGAAGCCGCCATAGCACCAGCCGGCATTGAGATAGAGGCCGTCCACCGGCGTCTTGTCGATGATCGGCGAGCCGTCCATCGACATGTCCATGACGCCGCCCCACTGGCGCAGCAGGCGCACGCGGCCGATCATCGGCATCAGCGCCATGCCGCCCTCGCAGACGTCTTCCATCACAGGCATGTTGCCGCGCTGGGCATAGGAATTGTAGCCGTCGATGTCGCCGCCGAAGACGAGCCCACCCTTGTCCGACTGGCTGACATAGAAATGGCCGGCGCCGAAGGTGATGACGTTGGGGATCAGAGGCTTGATCGCTTCCGAAACGAACGCCTGCAGCACATGGCTTTCGATGGGCAGCCGCAAGCCTGCCATCGAGGCAACCCGCGAAGTACTGCCGGCAACGGCCATGCCGACCTTGCCGGCGCCGATCCTGCCGCGCGAGGTTTCCACGCCGGTCACCTTGCCGTTGGCGTCGCGCGTAAAGCCGGTGACCTCGCAGTTCTGAATGATGTCGACGCCGAGCCCGCTCGCCGCGTGGGCATAGCCCCAGACGACGGCGTCGTGCCGCGCCGTGCCGCCTCGGCGTTGCAGGAGCCCGCCTTGCACCGGAAAGCGTGCGTTGTCGAAATTCAGGAACGGCATCATCTTCTTGACCGCCGCCAGGTCCAGCAGTTCGGAATCGATGCCGTTGATGCGCATGGTGTTGCCGCGCCTTGCATAGGCGTCGCGCTGGCCATCGGAATGGTAAAGGTTGATGACGCCGCGCTGGCTGACCATGGCGTTGTAGTTGAGGTCCTGCTCCATCCGCTCCCACAGCTTCATCGACAATTCGTAGAAGCCGGTGTTGCCGGGCAGCCCGTAATTGGAGCGGATGATGGTGGTGTTGCGGCCGGCATTGCCCGAGCCGATCCAGCCTTTTTCGAGCACGGCGACATTCTTGATGCCGTATTCGCTGGCGAGGAACCACGCGGTCGCCAGGCCATGGCCGCCACCACCGACGATCACCACGTCGTAGCGATCCTTCGGGGTGGCGTCGCGCCAGGTGCGCTGCCAGTTCTTGTGGCCGGAAAGGGCGGCACGGGCGAGCGAGAAGATCGAATATTTCATCAGTTCATTCCGAGGTCGCTCTCCTCACTCCGGACATCAGATGTCCAGCGTGTGGTCGCGCTCCCATTGCGTGAAGTGCGAAGCATAGGAATTCCATTCCTGGTGCTTCAGCTTTAGATAGGCCGACGAGAATTCCTCACCCAGCGCCGCCTTGAGAGATTTATCCTTGTCGAACTCCCTCAGCGCGTCGAGAAGGTTGAGCGGCAGCTTCGGCGCGCCCTTCACGGTATGGCCTTGCTGGTACATGTCGATGTCGTAGCGCTTGCCGGGATCCGCCTTGGAGCGGATGCCGTCGAGGCCGGCGGCGATGATGACGGCCTGCAGGAGATAAGGGTTTGCGGCGCCGTCGGGCAGGCGCAATTCGAAGCGGCCGGGGCCAGGCACGCGCACCATGTGGGTGCGGTTGTTGCCGGTCCAGGTCACCGTGTTAGGCGCCCATGTGGCGCCCGAGATCGTGCGCGGCGCGTTGATGCGCTTGTAGGAATTGACCGTCGGGTTGGTGATCGCGGCCAGCGCGGAGGCATGCTTCATGATGCCGCCGAGGAAATTCTTGCCCTTGGCCGACAGGCCGAGTTCCATCGAATTGTCGGCGAAGACATTGGTCTTGCCGGACTTGTCCCAGACCGAGATATGGGCATGGCAGCCATTGCCGGTCAGGCCCTGGAACGGCTTTGGCATGAAGGTCGCGCGCAGCCCATGCTTCTCGGCGATCGACTTGACCATGAACTTGAAGAAGGAGTGCTTGTCGGCGGTCGCCAGCACGTCGTCGAAGGCCCAGTTCATCTCGAACTGGCCGTTGGCGTCCTCATGGTCGTTCTGGTAGGCGCCCCAGCCGAGCGCCAGCATGTGGTCGCAGATCTCGGCGATGACATCGTAGCGGCGCATCACCGCTTGCTGGTCGTAGCAGGGCTTTGAGGCCGTGTCGTATTCGTCCGAGATTGTCTTGCCGTCAGGCGAGATCAGGAAGAATTCCGCCTCGACGCCGGTCTTGACGTGCATGCCGTCGCTGGCCGCCTCGGCGATCAGTCGTTTCAGCGTGTTGCGTGGCGCCTGCTCGACATCCTTGTCGTCCATGACGCAGTTGGCGGCGACCCATGCGACTTCCGGTTTCCAAGGCAGCTGGATCACCGAATCCGGATCGGGCACCGCCAGCATATCGGGATGAGCAGGCGTCAGGTCCAGCCATGTGGCGAAACCGGCAAAGCCGGCGCCGTCCTTTTGCATGTCGGCGATCGCCTGCGCCGGAACCAGCTTGGCACGCTGGCCACTGAACAGGTCAGTGTAGGAAATCATGAAATATTTGACGCCGTTCTTTTTGGCGAATGCGGCGAGATCGTTCCCCATTATAGTTCCTCGCTTATGATATTTTTGGTGTTCCGATGTCCTAGAAGCCGTTCTTCCCCGGTATCCAGTTGGTGCCGGCCAGCGGTACGCCGGCCATGGCGGCGGCCTCGATCGTCAGTGCGACGAGGTCCTCGGGTTCGAGATTGTGCAGGCTGTTCTTGCCGCAGGCCCGCGCGATCGTCTGGGCTTCCAGCGTCATCACCTTCAAATAGTTGGCCAGCCTGCGTCCGGCGGCCACCGGGTCGACCCGCTTCATCAATTCCGGGTCCTGGGTGGTGATGCCGGCAGGGTCGCGTCCCTCGTGCCAGTCGTCGTAAGCGCCGGCGGTGGTGCCGAGCTCGTTATACTCCGCCTCCCAGCGGGGATCGTTGTCGCCCAGCGCGACCAGGGCCGCCGTGCCGATCGACACCGCGTCGACGCCTAGCGCCAGCGCCTTGGCGACATCGGCGCCGTTGCGGATACCGCCGGAGATGATCAACTGCACCTTGCGGTGCATGCCCAGATCCTGCAGCGCCTGCACCGCCGGCCTGATGCAGGCGAGCGTCGGCTGGCCGACATTTTCGATGAACACTTCCTGTGTGGCGGCCGTGCCGCCCTGCATGCCGTCGACCACGACGACATCGGCGCCGGCCTTCACGGCAAGCGCGGTGTCGTAGTAGGGCCGGGCGCCGCCGACCTTGACGTAGATCGGCTTTTCCCAGTCGGTGATTTCGCGCAGTTCGAGGATCTTGATCTCGAGATCGTCCGGCCCGGTCCAGTCGGGATGGCGCGAGGCCGAGCGCTGGTCGATGCCCTTTGGCAGCGTTCGCATCTCGGCGACACGATCGGAAATCTTCTGCCCGAGCAGCATGCCGCCGCCGCCAGGCTTGGCGCCCTGGCCGACAACGACTTCGATGGCATCGGCGCGGCGAAGGTCGCGCAGGTTCATGCCATAGCGCGACGGCAGGTATTGGTAGACCAGCTGCTTGGAATGACCGCGCTCTTCCTCGGTCATGCCGCCATCGCCGGTCGTGGTCGAGGTGCCCGACAGCGTTGCTCCACGCCCCAGCGCTTCCTTGGCCGGACCGGACAGCGAGCCGAAGCTCATGCCGGCGATGGTGATCGGGATCTTCAGTTCGATAGGCTTCTTGGCATGGCGCGAGCCAAGAACCACTGATGTGTCGCAGCGCTCGCGATAGCCCTCGAGGGGATAGCGCGAGATCGAGGCGCCGAGGAACAGCAGGTCATCGAAATGCGGCAGCTTGCGTTTGGCGCCGGCACCGCGGATGTCGTAGATGCCGGTCGCCGCGGCACGGCGGATTTCTGAAAGCGTGTAGTCGTCGAAAGTCGCGGATTTTCGCGGCGTCGTCGGCGGGTTCCTGTAGGTCATGCTGCCTCAATACGCGTCGGCGTTGTCGATATTGAAATTGTAGAGGGTGCGCGCCGAGCCGTAGCGCTTGAACTCCGACGGCTTGACGTCGGTCACACCGGCACGGTCGAGCAGGCCTTGCAACAGTTCCAGATGTTCGGCCCGCATTTCCTTAGCGATGCAGTCGGCGCCGAGACTGTCCACCTTGCCGCGTACGAAAAGCCGCGCCTCGTAGATGGAATCGCCCAGCGCGTCGCCGGCATCGCCCAGAACCACCAGATTGCCGGACTGCGCCATGAAGGCCGACATGTGGCCGATATTGCCGCGCACGACGATGTCGATGCCCTTCATCGAAATACCGCACCGCGACGATGCATTGCCTTCGATGACCAGCAGACCGCCTTTGCCCGTGGCGCCGGCATATTGGCTGGCATCACCTTTGACGACGATCGAACCCGACATCATGTTCTCGCCGACGCCGGGTCCCGCGGAGCCATGCACGGTGATGGCGCTGCCCGAATTCATGCCGCCGCAGTAATAGCCGACACTGCCGCGCACATCGATGCTGACCGGCTGATCGACGCCGACGGCCACCGAATGGCTGCCCTTGGGGTTCAGCACTTCCCATGCTGTCTCGTTCGAGCCAGGCGTCAGATTGTGCAGCGCCTGGTTCAGTTCGCGCAGGGACAGCTGGTCGAGATCGAAGACTCTCGACGCCTGGTCGCCCGCCATTGTCGTCGTGGAAAGTTTGGTTGCCGGCATGAACTCAATGCTCCCAGAAATAGACTGTCGCGGGCTCGGGTTCCCAGACCCTGGCGCCATCTATGCCGGGAAGCTTGGTGAGCGCGCGATATTCCGAGCCGAAGGCGACGTACTGATCCGTTTCGGCCATCACGGCGGGCTTGCAGGCAATGGGATCACGCACCACGCCAAAGCCGTTCTTGGTGCCGACGACGAAGGTGAAGAAGCCGTCGAGATCGCTGAGCGTGCCCTCGAGCGCTTCGCCGAGATTCTTGCCATGCGCCATCTGCGACGACAGATAGGCGGCGGCGACCTCCGTGTCGTTCTCGGTCTCGAATTTCATGCCTTCGCGGATCAATTCGCGGCGGACATTGTTGTGGTTGGACAGCGAGCCATTGTGCACCAGGCACTGGTCGGCGCCGGTCGAGAACGGATGCGCGCCCATCGTCGTCACCGCCGATTCCGTCGCCATGCGGGTATGGCCGATTCCATGGGAGCCGGTCATCGAGCGCACGTCGAAACGATCGACCACTTCCTCGGGCAGGCCGACCTCCTTGTAGATCTCAACCACGTCGCCGGCGCCCATGATGCGGATGTCCGGCCGCAGCGTCTGGATGGCTTCGCGGGCCTCGTCGATCTTGCCGGGAGTGGTCCTGACGACCGCATGGGTCGATTTCACCGCGATCTTCACCGGCGTTCCGATGGTCTTGGCTAGTTCGGCTTCGAGGCCAGGGAAATCACGGGAAGGTTTTGCCGACTGGATGGTGATCTTGGCCTCATTGCCGGACGGTGCGCCGTAGATGGCGATGCCGGCGCTGTCCGGGCCGCGATCGCTGAGCGAGATCAGCATCTCCGACAGCATCGAGCCAAGCTTCGGCTCAAGCGATTTGTCTTTCAGAAATAGCCCGACGATTCCACACATGTCAGCCTCCGACCTTTGTTCTCTGGAGATGTATCGAATGCGCCCCAGGAATTCAATTGGTATGAAAAAAATTTTCCTCTAGTTATATATCTGCCTGTGCGCCGCTGGCGGCTGTATCGCGTCCGAGGCGTGCACTGTGAACCCATTTGGCCGTGCGCACACGCGCCATCTTGTAGGCGTCGAGGATCGACAGCGCGTAGATCAGGAAGCCGCCGGCATGACGGCCGACGAAGCTGGCGTCCGGCGGAGCGATCTTGGCGGTGACCCATGCCAGGATCACCATGAAGAAAAGAAATTGCAGGCCGCGCACCGGCACGCCGAGGATGACGTGTCCGCTAGCCGGCAGGACGATTGCCGCGCCGAGAACCAGATAGGGGTTCGGCGGCGCGGACGCGTTGGTTGAGCTCGTCATGCGGCCTGCCTTTCAGCGCGGTTTATGGCATCGCGAAGCGTCGATGCGGATGTCAGCAACGTTTCGATCAGCGCCGGATCGAGCGTCGCGCCGGCGAATTCGGCTTGTCGGAACACCCCGTAGCGGGCTCGTTCGGCCTCGGCCAGGAGCCAGACGATCCGAACACCCTTGGGCGTGATCAGCAACTCCTTGGCGCGGCCTTCGGAAAAGAGTTCGAGGTGGCCGACGATCAGGCCCTGCGGAAGGCGTGCGCCCCTTACGTCTGTCCGCAGCACGGCCTCGGCCGGAAATCCCGGAGCCTTGGGCAGCGTATGTTGCAGGTGGTCGAAATTGGAGAAGGTCGTTGGCGATCCCGGCCGCATCATCATGTCGAAGGTGGCGGGAATGGCGACGTTTTCGATGATCGAAACGCTAAGCCAGCGCACCGGGAGTTTTCGCGTCGCCAGCGTATCGACAATAGTCCGCACCTGGGCGCGCCGGCCGTTCCATGAGCCTTCCCAGGTGACGATGCCGGCGGTGCCGTCCGAGACATCGACTGCATCGGAAATGACAGTACGAATATTGGCCTCTTCGATGGCGAGTGCAGCCGACGCCCTGCCGCGGCTGGCGCGCGCAAGCCACGCCAGGTGGAGGACAAGAGCCAGGGCAATTGCCCCGGCGATCAGTACTGACGTCACTTCGGACACCTTGTCATTCCAGGTCCGTCCGGGATCCGGACGGACCTTCTTCCATCAATATCCCCGCGGTTTCGGCCACGGCATTGAGAACTGGTCGCCGCGCCGCACGAATTTGTAGCGGTAGAAATGGAACCACAGTGAAATCAGGAAGTAGAACGCGATCATGGCGATCAGCTGGGAACCGAAGCCGAGGAAGATGGCGAAGTAGGTGACCACGCACAGGCAGAACAGGACGATCGCCGGGATCGGGTGGAAGGGGTGCGTATAGCCACGGCGGATCGTGCCGAGCGGCCACTTCCTGCGGAACATCATGATGTTGATGCTCATGAACGTGTATTGCAGCACGCCTGACAGGATCGAGAAGGTGATCGCCTGGTTGAGGTCGGCGATGAAGGCGAAGGCCAGCGCGATCGGCAGCAGGAACAGGATCGACCGGTAGGGCGTACGATATCTCGGATGAACGGCCGAGAACCAGCTTGGCAGGTAACGGTCGCGGCCAAGCGAGAACCAGGCGCGTGCCGCGTCGTTGATGCAGCCATTGGCGGAGGCGATGGCGGCAAGCAGCGTCGCGATGAACAGCAGGTTTTCAAGCAGCGGGCTGCCGGTCAGCTTGCCGGCGTCCCAAAGCGGATAGGGCGTGATGCCAAGATATTCCCAAGGCATCAAGGACGCGCAGACATACCAGGTCATGGCGGCGGCGATCAGCAGCGTGATCATGCCGGCCATGGTGCCGTATGGCAGCGAGCGGGCGGGCGAACGAACTTCCTCGGCGGCCTGCGTGGTTCCCTCGATACCGAGATAGTACCAGATGCCGAACTGGAACGCGGCGATGACACCGATCCAGCCATAGGGCAGCGCGTTGCCAGGTGTCACCAGCTCGTTGAGCTTCAGCACGGCGCCCTGGGTCCATGGGCTGACCGAGAAGAACAGGATGACGATCGAGACATAGGCGATCGCGGTGATCACAAAGTTGACGTTGAGCGTCATCAGCACGCCGCGATAGTTGAGCCATGCCAGCACCACGATCGTGGCGGCGATGAAGGCATTGTGAGTGAGCCCATCGATCCCCGCCTTGGCGACGATCGTGTCGCCAAGCAGGATGGCGTCCGACACTTCGAGCATCGTGTAGGCAAAGACCAGGAACAGCGCGACGTTGAAGGCCATCAACGGTCCGACGATGTGCTTGGCCTGGGCGTATTGGCCGCCCGCGGCGGCAACCGTCGAAGTGACCTCGGAATCGATCATGGCGACGGATGTGTAGAGCAGACCCACCACCCAGCACACGATCAGGGCCGCCAGCGAACCGCCCTTGTCGGCGGAGAAATTCCAGCCGGTGAACTCACCGACCAGAACGATGCCGACGCCGAGCGCCCAGACATGGGCGGGGCCAAGCACCCTGAGCAGCGAAACCCTGTCACCGTGCACTGTCGGTTCAAGCGCGGTCGTCATTTTTCAATCCTCACTCAAATCCGGTGTTCTTCGGAAGCAGCTTCAAGTTCGCCTTCGCGCGAGGAGGTCAGAACCTGTTCGGAATAGGTCGTATCGACTTTGAACCAGTCGTAGAGCATCCACAGCGCGAGAATGATGGAGATGCCCCAGCAGGCGTAAGAGAGTGCTATCCACATGATGCGTCCCCGGATTATTTCTCGTCGAACTTCTCGTTGATGACGTCGCGATATTCACGGTCCGACGCGCGGAACAGGAACACGAAATAACCGATCAGCACGACTGCCATGACGATCAGCGTTGGCCAGTCGATCACGTAGTGGAAGTGGTTCTGGATGACGTCATGGGCTGTTTCGGGCGTGTAGCCGAGCTTCTCCCAGATAGAAGCCATGGTGGGATTCTGTCCCAGCGCTTCCCATGTCTTGGCGTCGAGGGCGTCGATGGATTTTGCAGCACCCGCAAGCCCCAGTTTCAGCGGCAGCCAAAGCGCCACGAAGATCGTGACCACGACAAAGACGATATCGAAAATCTGCCCGGCCTTGCTCTGTTCCGGCGGTGTATAGCGGGACATGCGTTGTACCCCTCAGGACTTGCGGTTGCGGAATGCGTCGGCGTTCTTGATGTCGAGCCCGTAGATGAAGTCCTTGTCTTCCTTGTAGTGCTTGACCATCGCCAGTATGGCGGCCGTGTTGAAGACCAGCACTGCGGTGGCCGCCGCCGCCACGACGGCCCTGATTCCCATGTTCGGGATGTACGGCCAGGTCATTACCAGCACGAAGAGGATCGTCGCCCAAAGGCAGACGATCAGGAGCAGACAGCCGCGCAAGTCGGAACGATACAGCGCTTCTATGCGCTGCTGCATGTCGGACATTGGTTTTCCCCATTCAAAGGCCGGTCTCAAGTCGATCGGCCGCTTCGCTCTTTCAAGAGAGTGAAATTTTTTTCATAAGTTCAGACCGAATTCCGGAATTGTCAAGCCGATTTTGCGTCAGGTAAACCATTTGTTCCGCGGGACCGATTTTGCCTGACAATGAAATTAATTGCTTATGGGTATTGCGGCGTCCCAACGTTTGCGTTCAATATTCGCCCAACGCTCCCGCCTCTGAGCAGGGAGCAGGGAACAGCAAAAAGATTTTCGAAAACGGAGGACGATTGGATGACGGCATCCTGGAGATTTTCGACCTTGGCGGACCGCCATCGCGCGCTTGGTTCGAAACTCGAAGACTGGAGCGGCATGGGCACCGCCTGGACCTACGACAAGGACGCCGATGAGGAATATACGGCCATCCGCACCAAGGCCGGGCTGATGGATGTGTCGGGCCTGAAGAAGGTCCACATCACCGGGCCGCACGCTTCGCATCTCATCGACCTCGCCACCACGCGCGATGTCGAGAAGATCTATCCCGGCAAGTCGGCTTATGCCTGCATGTTGAACGAGGCGGGAAAATTCACCGACGACTGTATCCTCTATCGTACCGGCCCGAATGCCTGGATGGTCGTGCACGGCTCAGGCACCGGCCATGAGGAATTGCAGCGCGCTTCCGTTGGCCGTGACGTCTCGTTGCGCTTCGACGACAATCTGCATGACCTTTCGCTGCAGGGGCCAACCGCCGTCGACTATCTGGCCAAGCACGTGCCGGGTATTCGCGACCTCAACTATTTCCACCATATGCAGACGCAGCTTTTCGGCTTCCCGGTGATGATCTCGCGCACCGGCTACACCGGCGAGCGCGGCTATGAGATCTTCTGCCGTGGCCAGGATGCAGGCGCGATCTGGGACAGGATACTCGAGGAGGGCAAGAGCGTCGGCATCATTCCATGCCGCTTCACCACGCTCGATATGCTGCGCGTCGAAAGCTACCTGCTGTTCTATCCTTACGATAATTCGCAGAAATACCCGTTTGAGAATGAAGGCCCTGGCGACACGCTGTGGGAACTTGGTCTCGACTTCACCGTCAGCCCGGGCAAAACCGGTTTTCGCGGTGCCGAGGAACACTACCGCCTCAAGGGCAAGGAGCGCTTCAAGATCTATGGCGTGCTGCTCGACGGCAAGGAGCCGGCGGACGAGGGCGCGCCGGTCTATCGGGACGGCAAGAAGGTGGGTGTGGTGACCTGTGCCATGTATTCGCCGCTGGTCAAGAAATCGATGGGCATTGCCCGGCTCGACGTCGATTGCGCCGTCAAGGACACCAAGCTCGAGATCCGCAACAAGAGCGGTGCCATCAATGCGACGGCGCAGCCGCTTCCCTTCGATGATCCCAAGAAGGCCAAGCGCACGGCGAAAGGTTGAGGCATAGTCGACAGCGAGGGGTTCGAGGCACGAAGACTTAAATGGCAGCCAAAAGCATCATCAGCCGGCCCGTTTACGGAACCTTGTCTCCGCAGCCCGGCAAGCACCATCTTTTCGTGGCCGATGCGGAGGGGGCACTGGCGATTTCGGACATGGCCGCCGGGACGCCCGCAGGCTTCTTCGGTGATGCGCATATCATCTTCATCCCCGGCCATGACGGCAGGCATGTCGCGACACTCCAAGCGCTCAAGCCGGCTCAGTTCTATCAAGGTCACACATTCGCGAGCGCCTTGCCGCGCCTGAAGCAGACGCTGGCCAACGCGCATATGGGTCTGCGCGTCTATCTCGCCGGCACCGAAGGGCTGATAGGCCAGGCCATGCAGGCGGCACTCGAAGCCGGCATTGACCACACCTCGATCCAGACCGAGCATCGCGGCTCGCTGGCGCGGCGCATGCAATGCGTGCACTGCAAGGGCATCACCGAAAACGTGACGACCCAGCCGGCCACCTGCGCGCATTGTGGTCTACTGCTTTTGGTGCGCGATCATTACTCCAGGCGCATTGCCGCGTTCCAGGGCGTCTGCGTCAATGCCGAGGATCGCTCGGAGATTCCTCTGATCGAGGAGGTCTTCCCATGAGCACCGGCACCACCAAGCTCGACGTCGTGGTCAGCGATGTCGTGCCGGTCAACGACCTCGTCACCCGCTTCCATTTCCGCCGGCGCGACGGCGGGCTGCTGCCGACCTTTTCCGGCGGCGCCCATGTCGTGGTCGAGATGCGCGATGGCGAACGCACCAGGCTCAATCCCTATTCGCTCATGGGCTCGCCTCTCGACACCAGCGAATACACGATCTCGGTGCGCCGCGACGATGTCGGGCGCGGCGGCTCGCTGTTCATGCACCGGAATGTCAGGCCCGGGCTGGAGATGGTGATCAGCTATCCGGTCAATCTGTTCTCGCTCGACTTGCGCGCAAGAAAGCACTTGATGCTGGCGGGCGGCATCGGCATCACCCCGTTCATGGCGCAGACCGCGCAACTGGCGGCCGAAGGCGGCAATTTCGAACTGCACTACACCTGCCGCACCGCCTCGCTCGGCACCTATGCCGATGTGCTGCGGGAACGCTATGACCGTCGTGTCCGTCTCTATCATGACGACCGGGAAGAGCGCATCGATCTCGACCGTTTGCTGTCGACGCAACCGCTCGGCACGCACCTCTATGTCTGCGGCCCGGCAGGCATGATCAATTGGGTGCGCGACCGCGCCGCCAGCCTTGGCTGGCCGGCGGAGACCGTGCATTTCGAGCATTTCGCGGCGCCCCAGCCAGGGCTGCCCTTCGATGTGACGCTTGCCGTCAGCGGCAAGACGATCCGCGTCGGCGAGCAGCAGAGCCTGCTCGAGGCGATCGAGGCGGCCGGCGTCGATCCACCCTATCTCTGCCGTGGCGGCGTCTGCGGCCAGTGCGAAACCAATGTCATCTCTAGCGACGGCAAGTTCATCCACAACGACCATTGGCTGAGCGAGGAAGAGCACCGTTCGGGCAGGAAGATCATGCCCTGCGTCTCGCGGTTCGAGGGCCCGTTACTGGTGCTGGAGCGGTAGGAGGAAATCATGGGCATCACCTTTCGCAAGGAAACGTTCCGCGACGACTTCACCTTCAGGAACAGCCCGGAGCACATCAGGCGGTTTCCGTTTCCGTTCCACGAAGACGCCTACATGTACGCGGTCAACATCGAGCCGCATGTCGTCGGGCCGAAGGGCAGCGTGCTGGAAAACCTGATCGACGTCGACGAGCACTATGTCGCCGAGATGCAGGACCGTGCGCTGGTGCTGGCCGAGGATCCGTTGCGCTGCCAGTCGCTGCCGCACATGACCCTGGCCGGCTGGGACCTGCTGGAACTCCTGATGGAGCAGCAGGCGCTCGGCTATCCCGAGCATTTCACCCTGACGCGCGAGGGCGACCGCTGGCGCTGGATCAACCGGCCGCTCGGCATCGACGACACCTTCACCTTCGGCGACACCTCGACGCTGCCTTACGGGCCGATGGAGTACATAACACGCCAGAGCCAGGGTGATTTCTGCATCCTTGACCAGCGCGACGGCAACCTTTGGATGGATGCCGGCATGGTTACCACGCAGGCCGACTGGTCGCTCGATTTCGACATCGGCATGAACTTCTTCGAGTGGCACGCCCCGGTGCCGCTGGCGCATGAGAAGGGCATTTTCACCCGCGCCCTGAAGTTCCTCACAAACATCCAGCAGGGCAAGCCGGCAAGGCGCCTGAACTGGACGATGACCATCAATCCGCGCCTCGACACCAGCCCGGAAAATTATCACAAATGGGGACCGGACCGGACGACGGTGACTCCCGAGAATGTCGGCGAAAAGGTTCATCTTCGCGTCGAACTGCAGAGCTTCTGGCGGCTGCCGCGATCCAACGGCATCGTCTTTCCGATCCGCTGCTACCTCATCAAGATGGAAGAACTGGTCACGCAGCCCAAATGGGCGCGGCGCCTGCATCGCGTCATCCGCGACCTGCCCGACGAACTCGCCAATTACAAGGGCCTGACGCGCTACCGGCCGACGCTGGTCGAGTGGCTGTCGAAGCTCGATGACGGCAGCCCGACGAGCCCGGGTTTTGGGCCGGATTGAAGCAACCGCCGGTAAAGCCGCCGACCTCCCGCATGACGGGTGAGATCGCCAAGCTCAGCCCGCGCTGTTTTGCGGATAGCAGATGATCGAGAGATAGCGCATCGGCAGTCGCGTCAGCACTTCCGGTCCGTGCGGTGCATCGGCGTCGAAGAACAGGCTGTCGCCGGGCTTCATCGGGTAGAGGTTGTTGCCGTGCCGGTAAACCACCTCGCCTTCAAGCATGTAGAGGAACTCCATCCCCTCATGCTGGAAGGTCGGGAACACATCCGAGTCTTCGGTCAGCGTGATCAGGTAGGGTTCGACGACGACCCCGCTGGTGTTGGAGCCGATATGGCCGAGCAGATTGTACTGGTGGCCGGCGCGCGTGCCGCGGCGCTCGACGTCCAGGCCTTCGCCGGCCTTGACGAAGACAGCACTTCGCTCCTCCTCGAAACGGCGGAAGAAGGCGGTCACCGGAACCCCGAGCGCGCGCGACAGCGCCTGCAAGGTGGTGAGCGACGGCGAGGTGATGCCGTTCTCGATCTTCGACAGCATGCCCAGAGAAATGTCGGTGGCGACCGCCAGATCGGCGACGGTAATGCCGAGCTTCTTGCGGAACGCCCGCACCTCGCGGCCGATCGCCACCTCCAGCACCTTTTCGCGGGTGTCGCGAATGGCGTGCGGGTTCTGCGTCAGCGGCGCGCGAATGGTTTTCCCGTCCGCGGAAACCTTGGGCAGGGGCTTTGCCTTTGCGCTCGCGGGTCGGGGAGCAGCCTTGGAGACTGTGCTTTTCTTTGCCATGTCGCCCCCTGAACCCCAAGGATTTATTTCACCCAAGGTGAACATATTCGGTGCCGATACAGCAGTGCAACCGTCACGGCAAGCCATCTTATGTCGCAGATGTGGGTCCCGCGATTGCAGCCATTGCAGGTTTTTCGCCGGAAATCCGCTGCGCGCAAAAGCCGTTCCCGCGTTTGTCTGTTGACAGCACCGAAGGGCCAATTAGTGTCACTGCCAGTGAAATTTGTTTCGCTGGGGAAATCAAAAAAAACAGGAGGTCCGGAATGAAAACTCGCGTTGCCGTCATCGGAGCTGGACCGTCCGGTCTGGCACAGCTCAGGGCCTTCAAATCGGCTGAAGACAAGGGCGCCGAGATTCCCGAAATCGTCTGTTTCGAAAAGCAGTCCGACTGGGGTGGCCTGTGGAATTACACCTGGCGCACCGGCCTCGACGAGCACGGAGATCCGGTACACGGCTCGATGTACCGCTATCTCTGGTCGAACGGACCCAAGGAATGCCTTGAATTCGCCGACTATACTTTCGAGGAGCATTTCGGCCGACCGATCGGCTCCTATCCGCCGCGCGCCGTGCTATGGGACTACATCAAGGGCCGCGTCGAAAAATCAGGCCTGCGCAAATGGGTGCGCTTCAACAGCCCGGTGCGCATGGTCACCTTCTCCGACGAGACGAAGAAGTTCACCGTCACCGCGCATGACCGCACCAACGACGTCACCTATTCGGAAGAGTTCGACAATGTCGTTGTCGCCTCCGGACATTTCTCGGTGCCCAACGTGCCCTATTTCGAAGGCTTTTCGACCTTCAATGGCCGCATCCTGCACAGCCATGATTTCCGCGATGCGATGGAGTTCAAGGGCAAGGATATCCTGATCATCGGCCGCTCCTATTCGGCCGAGGACATCGGATCGCAATGCTACAAATACGGCGCCAGATCCATCACCTCCAGCTACCGTTCCAAGCCGATGGGCTTCAAATGGCCTGATAATTGGAAGGAAGTGCCGCTGCTCCAGAAGGTTGTCGGCAAGACCGCGCATTTCAAGGACGGCACCACCAAGGATGTCGATGCCATCATCCTGTGCACCGGCTATCTGCATTCCTTCCCGTTCCTCACCGACGATCTGAAGCTCAAGACCGCCAACCGCATGTGGCCGCTGGACCTCTATGAAGGCGTCGTCTGGGAGAAGAACCCGCGGTTGTCCTATATCGGCATGCAGGACCAGTTCTACACCTTCAACATGTTCGACGCGCAGGCCTGGTTCGCCCGCGACGTCATCATGGGGCGCATCAAGCTTCCGTCGGCCGAGGCGATGGCCGAACATGGCGCAAAATGGCGCGCGCGTGAGGAGACGCTCGAGGATGCCGAGCAGATGATCTGGTTTCAGGGCGATTACACCAAGGAACTCATGGACCAGACCGATTATCCCGGTTTCGACGTCGAGGCGGTCAACCAGACTTTCATGGAGTGGGAGCACCACAAGGTGGAAGACATCATGAGCTTCCGCGACCACGCCTACCGCTCGCTGATGACCGGCACGATGGCCCCGCTGCATCATACGCCCTGGCTCCAGGCGCTCGACGATTCGATGGAGAGCTATCTGGAGGTCAAAGGCGTGGCGGCGGAATAGCCGAAGGGCTGCCAGCCCGGCCTTCCGATGCCAGGGCGACAGCCAGGTGGTCGACCAGGGCGCGCACTTTGGCGGAAGGGTGAGGCCCTCCCGGATAGACGGCGTTGACGATCGCCGGCGTCAGTTTGAAATCGTGCAGGACTTGAACGACCGACCCTGATGCCAGATCGTTTCCGCACATCCACTCCGAGGCGACGGCAATGCCGAGACCTGCCGTCACGCAGGCCATCATTCCTTCTCCCGATGTCGTGTTGATACGGCCCTCGATTTCGACGGACATGGCCGCTCCATCAAGCAGGAAACTCCAGCTCTGGCGAGCGGTGATCCCCGGTCCGAACACGCAGTCATGCGCGGCGAGGTCGGCAGGGGTTCGGGGAATGCCACGCAATGCGAGATAGGCTGGAGAGGCGATGACCAGCCGTGGTGACGTGGCCAGCCGCCGCGCGCCAAAACCGGACGAAGTCAGTTCGCCGAGCCTGATCGCCAGGTCCACGCCCTCGGCGACCAGGTCTTGCCGGTCGTCCGACATGATCAGGTCAAGCCGCAACAAGGGATGCGCGGCCAGAAAGGGCTGAAGCAGAGGGATCACCTTGCGTGTCCCGAACGTGACGGGCAGGGCGATGCGGATAAGGCCCCTCAGGCTGTCAATTCCGCGGGCGCTATCTTCCGCCTCTTCCAGGTTGTGAAGCAACTGCCTGGCACGCTCCAGGAAGGCAGCTCCTGCCTCGGTCACGGTCACCTTCCGGGTGGTCCTGAGAAGCAGCTTGACCCCAAGCCGCGCCTCCAGGTCGTTGACGATCCGCGATACCGAGGGCTGCGACAGGCCAAGTTCGCCGGCGGCACGCGAAAAACCGCCGCGTTCGGCGATGCGGACGAAAACAGCCAGTTCCTGCAGCCGGTCACTCATTCGCCAGATGTATAAATGTTGTTCGATATAGATGCATTATCAAAGCGGAGAAGATGGATCATTTTCAAGGCATCGGCTTTGGCCGCCCATTGAAGGAGATCATGCGATGCCGCTTCAAGACAAACTCGACGCATTCAAAGCCAATTTCGAAGCTGGTGGACCGCCATACAATGCTCCGGCCTGGATACACGAGCCGATGCATCGCGCCACGGACGAACTGATTGCCTCCGGTGCGGCGGAACGGGCGCTGAAAGCGGGCGACAGGGCGCCCGCCTTCACATTGCAGGATTCGGAAGGAGCGACCGTTTCCTCGAAGGACCTGCTGGCGCACGGACCATTGATCGTCACCTTCTATCGTGGGGTGTGGTGCCCCTACTGCAACATGGATCTGCAGGCGATCCAGGCGGCGCTGCCCGAGTTCGACAGCCGCTCCGTCAGGCTCGTCGCCATCTCGCCGCAGACGCAGGCCAACAGCCGCCGGTCGACACGCGACAACAAGTTGACCTTCCCGATCCTTTCGGACCCGGGCAATGAAGTCGCCGCCGCGTTCGGCCTGCGTTTCAAGCTGCCCGACTATCTGATCGACCTCTACAAGAATACGCTCAAGAACGACCTAGCCGTGGTCAATGGCGATCCAAGCTGGACGTTGCCGATGCCTGCGCGTTTTGTCATCGGTACCGACGGCGTCATCCTCCACGCGGAGGTCAATCCCGATTACACCCGCCGGCCAGATCCCGCCGAGTTGTTGCCGGTGCTCGAAAAGCTGCGCGCCGAAACCATGGTTTAGTCGGGGATGGCCGGACCGCTGGCCATTCCGCAAATGCCGCCGCGCCAATCGAAACGGTGCGGCGGCACTATCGCGAGTGCGGTGTGTCGTCGTTACGTTCTTGGTGGGGGGAAGCGCCTGACCGCGCTGGATATGCTCAGAAATAGCCGTCCGATGCGGCCGTGGCTTCCTTCGGTATCTCGACCCCATCGACGATGATCTTGTCGACCAGCTCGTGGTGGAAGCACACCAATCCCTTGATGCGCTCGGCTTCATGGACCGGCTCTGGGTAATACCAGACCAGGTTCTCGTGGCGCTTGGTGGCGGTCGTCATATGATAGTAGTTGGAGATGCCCTTGTAGGGGCAGCGCGAGATGTAGCGGCTGGGCGCGAACATATCGAGCCGCGTATCCGAGATCGGCAGGTAGTGGCGTACCGGATGGCCGGTTTCGAAGAGGAACACGCCGCGCCGTGAATCCGCCACCTGTTCACCATCGAGAATGACCTGCACGCGGCGCGAGGATGGCAGGCAGTCGAAGCTGGCGCGCGATGGGCGAAAGGTCAGGGCTTTTCGGAGGGCGACCGCCGCTCACTCAGCATGGCCTGCAGGCTGTAACCGGCCGGCCTATGCGATCCATCCCTGACAGTCCGCCTTTCGCTAGGCCGGTTCGCTCACGGCCGCCTTCTGCAGCGTTGCCAGTTCGGAGTAGGGGATATGGCAGCGGATGGAATGTCCTGGCTGTGCCTCGGCCAATGGAGGTTCCTGCTGTTCGCAGATAGGACCGATCTTGCGCGGGCAGCGTGTGTGGAACACGCAGCCTGACGGCGGGTTGGTGGCGCTGGGGATTTCGCCGTCAAGACGAATGCGCGCCGTCTCGGTCTGATCGAGCTTGGGCACGGCCGACAGCAGCGCCTCGGTATAGGGGTGATGCGGCCCGGAGAAGACGGATTCGGATGGCCCAAGCTCCATGATGCGGCCGAGATAGAGCACCGCGATCTTGTCGGACAGGTAACGCACCACGCCAAGGTCGTGCGAGATGAAGATGTAACTGACGTCCTCCTTCTGCTGCAGGTCGGCGAGCAGGTTGAGGATCGCCGCTTGAACGGAAACGTCGAGTGCCGAGGTCGGCTCGTCGCAGACGACGATGCGCGGATCGCCGGCGAAGGCGCGCGCGATGGCGACACGCTGCTTCAGCCCGCCGGAGAGCTGGCGTGGCTTCACGGCCAGATGCCTTTCCGTGAGGCGCACCGAGCGAACGAGGTCGTCGAGGCGCGCCTCCAGTGCCTTGCCGGAGAGACCGGCCAGCCGCCGCAATGCGCGGCCCAGGATATGGCGGATCGAATGCGAGCGGTTGAGCGCGGAGTCCGGGTTCTGGAAGACGATCTGCATCGCCTTGACCTGGTCGTCGCCACGGTTCTCCAGCCTCGGCGCCAGCGCCTTGCCCTCGAGCTCGATGATGCCGCCGTCATCGGGTGGCACCAGGCCAAGCAACAGCCGGGCGAATGTGGTCTTGCCGCTGCCGGACTCGCCGACAAGCCCCAGCGTTTCGCCGGGCCGCAGATCAACCGAGACATCCTTGACGGCGCGCAAGGGATGGCCATGGCTGGCATAGGTCTTGTTCAGCCCGGCAACACGCAGCACAGGCGCGGCTGTCGGCTTGGGTGCTGGCGCCACGTCGCTGGGCGTGGCGCGCGGCAGGGCCTGCGCCTTGTCGTGATAGTGGCAGCGCGACAAGCGTTTCCCGCGCTCGTCGCTCAGATCATAGAGCGGTGGCAATTCTGTACGGCAGCGGTCATCAGCGAGTGCGCAGCGGTCGGCGAAGGCGCAGCCCTTGATAGCCACGCCGATGCCCGGCAAGAACCCCGGAATGGTGTCGAGGCGGCCCTGGTCCTTGCGCTGGCCGCCGCGTGGCAGGCAGCGCAGCAGCGCCACGGTGTAGGGATGGCGGGGGTCGTTGAACACGACATCCGTCGGCCCTTCCTCCACCATCATGCCGGCATAGAGCACCCCGACGCGGTCGCACATGTTGGAGACGACGGCGAGGTTGTGGCTTATGAACAGGATCGACGCAGACAGTTCCTGCCGCAGTTGCGCGATGAGGTCGAGCACTTCGGCTTCCACCGTCGCATCGAGTCCCGTGGTTGGCTCGTCGAGGATCAGCATCGACGGATCATTAGCCAGCGCCATGGCGATCGCCACCCGCTGCTGCATGCCGCCGGACAGCTGGTGCGGATAGCGCTGCATGACGCTTGGCGGATCGGAGATGCGCACGCGGTTGAGCATGGCGATCGCCCGCGCCTCGGCAGCCTGTCCCGTTATGCCGGCAAGCTCGAAGATCTCGGTCAACTGGCGTCCGATACGGATCGACGGGTTCAGCGCCTTGCCCGGGTCCTGATAGACCATCGAGACGCTTTCGGCCCGCGCCCGCCTCAGCGCTTCGCCGTCCAGTTTCATGACATCCTGGCCGTCGAGCGAGATGTCGCCGCCGGTGATCGAGCCGTTTCTCGGCAGATAGCGCACGACGGTGAGCGCCACCGTGGACTTGCCGCAGCCGGATTCGCCGACCAGCCCATAGGCTTCGCCCTGGCCGATATTGAGGCTGAGGTTGCGCAGCACCGCCCTGTTGCGGCCGGCGACACGGTAGGCGACCGACAGATCGTGCAGTTCGAGCGCGTTTTGCGCCTTTGCGGGCTTAGTCATTGAGCGCTCCATGAACGCCGTCGGCAGCCAGATTGACGCCGATCACCAGCGAGGCGATGGCGAGCGCATCGAACAGCACCGTCCACCAGAAACCGCCACCGATCATGCCGTAATTGTTGGAGATCGAGAGCCCCCAGTCAGGCGAAGGCGGCTGGATGCCGAAACCCATGAAGGAGAGGGTGGCGACCGCGAAAATCGCATAGCCGAGCCGCACGGTGGTCTCGACCAGGATTGGCGGGATGACGTTTGGCAGGATTTCCACGAACATCGTGTGAAAGGCGCTCTCGTGCCGGAGCTGGGCTGCCGCGACATAGTCAAGTTCGCGCTCGGCCAGCACCGCCGAGCGCACGGTCCGCGCGATGATCGGCGCGAAGCTCAACCCTATGACGATGATGACGGTTGTCTTGGAGGTGCCGAGCGCCACGATGGCCAGCAACGCCACGATGACCACGGGAATGGCCATGAAGGCTTCAAGGATGCGGCTGACGACGTCGTCGACGATGCCGCGGAAGTAACCGGTAAGCAGGCCGAGCGCCGTGCCAGCGACCGTCGCCAGCAAGGTCGCCAGAGGAGCCACGGTCAGGATATCGCGCGAGCCGACAATGACGCGCGAGAAGACGTCGCGGCCGATCTGGTCGGTGCCGAACCAGTGTTCCGCCGAAGGCGGCGACAGCGCGTTGATGATGTCGTCGGCAAGCGGATCATAGGGCGCGAAGTGTTCGCCAAACAGCGCGCAGGCAACCCAGAACAGCACGATGGCGAAACCGACGAGGAAGGTGCCGGAGCGCATGAGAGAAAACAGCACTTCGGCCAGCGGCCCGCGCCGGCGCGTATCGTCTTGTGGCGCAGAGGTGGTTGGGACGGCGCTCATTGTTCTGCTCCCAGCCGGATGCGTGGATTGAGCACGGAATAGAGGAAGTCAGCGATCAGCGTTGCCACCGCATAGACGATGCCGATGGTCAGGATGCCGGACTCCAGCATCGGGAAATCCTTGCCGCGCGCGGCGGTGAAGATCAGCGAGCCGATGCCCTGGTAGCGAAACAGCGTCTCGATCACGACCAGGCCGCCGATGAGATAGCCGGTCTGCGTGGCAATGACGGTGATGGTGGGCAGCAGCGCATTGCGCAGCACGTGGCGCCAGATAACCGTGCGCCAGGGCAGGCCCTTCAGCACGGCTGTTCGCGTGTAATCGGAATCGAGCGCCTCAATCATGCCGGAGCGCGCCATGCGGGCGATGTAACCGAACAGAACCAGGAACAACGGCAGTGCAGGCAGGATCAGGTAATAGAGCTGGGTGAAGAAGCCGGCATCCTTGGGCCATGCGGCGGATATCGGCAGCCACCGCAGCCAGACGCCGAAGATCAGGATCAGGATGATGCCGGTGACGAATTCCGGAAGCACTGTTACCGACAGGCCGCCAAGGCTGATGATGCGGTCGAGCGGGCGGTTGAGATTGAGCGCGGCAATGACGCCGCCGAGAATGCCGATCGGCACCACCAGCACGAACGCTACAGCCGCCAGCTTCATCGAATTGCCGAGCGCATCGAGGACGAACGGCGCCACCGGCGAGCGGAAAATGTAGGACGTGCCCATGTCGCCCTGCACAAAATTGGAGATCCAGCCCCAGTATTGGGCAATCAGCGGACGATCGACGCCAAGCGTGTGATTGAGCGCGTCGACCGCGCGCTGATCGGCAAACGGTCCAAGGATTGCGCGCCCGACATTGCCGGGCAGCACCTGACCGCCCAGAAACACCATGATGCTGAGCAGGAACAACGTAACCAGCGACAGCGAGACGCGCCGTGCAAAGAAGGAGAGAATGGCTAAGACTCCTTGTGGAGCCAGCCCCCGTGAGGGAGCTGGCTGTTAGAGGATTGGCTTTCCCTTTTTTGTCTAGACCTTCGATGCCTTGTCGAGGAACAGCTGCGACATCGCGGTCGGCTGGATACCTGCGACACCTTTCGCCGCCGCCGTGAGGTAGTCGTAGAAATAACCGAAGATCACCGGTGTTTCCTCGAGCAGCAGGTTCTGGATCTTGCCCGCCGTCGCCTTCTGAGCCTCGAGATCGAGCGCGGCGATGTAGCTGGTCGCCAGCGTGTCGTAGTCCTTGTTCTTGAAATGCGCCGCGTTCCAGGTGCCATCGCTCTTCAGCGGCGCCGCCAGGTAGACGTTCGGCACGCCGCGATGACCGTAGTCGGTGATGCCCATCACCGAATCCAGCCAGTTCGATTTGCCGAACACAGCGTCGCCATAATAGGCGCTCTGGTCGAGGATGTTGAGATCGAGTTCGATGCCGATATCCTTGACCCAGTTCTGGATCAGCTGGGCATATTCGGGGATTTCCAGGTAGCGCTCGGTGGTCAGCGTCATCTTGAATCCCTTGCCCGCGCCGGCGGCCTCCATGAGCTGCTTGGCCTGTGCGACATCCCGCTTGCGCTGCGGCACACTCGTATCGGTGGAGGGATAGACCGCCGCGAACGGGCTGTCATTGCCCGGAGAGGCACGCCCCTTCATCAGGCCGGCGACCAGCTTGTCGCGGTCGAGGCTGAGCGCTATGGCGCGGCGTACGCGCGCATCCTTCAGCGGGCCGTCATCGCAGCGCAGATGCAGTTGCTGATGCGCCGAAGACTTCAGGCTGATGATGTTGACGTTCGGATCGTTGAGCAACGCCACGCCGGCAAGGACCGGCATCTGGTTGATGATGTCGACCTGGCCACCCTGCAGTGCCAGGATCTGCGGCTGCATGTCGGCGAAGAATGTGAATTCGGTACGCTCGGGCAGCGCCTTCGGTCCCCAATAGTCTTCGTTGCGCACGAAGGAGGCGCCAACCTTCGCCGTGTACTTCTCGATCTTGAACGGTCCGGTGCCGTCGAAGCTCTTCTCGTAGTCACCCTTGTAGCTCGCCGGGATGATGACGGCGTTGTAGTTGTCGGACGACAGCATGTAGGGGAAGTTGCCGTTCGGCGCGTCGAGGTGGAATTCCACCGTATAGTCGTCGACCTTCTTGCTGGCGCCCTTCGACAGGATTCCGGTGAACACCGACAGCGCATTGGACGAGTTCGCCGGGTCGGCGAGGCGGTCGATGCTGGCCACCACGTCATCGGCCTTCATTTCGCCGCCGCTGTGGAATTTCACGCCCTTGCGCAGCTTGAAGGTCCACACTGTGCCGTTGTCGTTCGGCTTCCAGCTCTCGGCCAGCGCCGGCTTGAGCACGAGGTCGGGGCCATCGACGCAGAGAAACTCGGCTACCTGCTGCATGACCACGAGGCCGCCGGCATCGGCGATGGTCACAGGGTCGATGGTGGCTGCTGGAACGCTGCTGGCAACCCGGATCGTGGCGCCAGGCGCGCCCTGGGCGCGCGCCAGCGAGGGCATGCCGCCGAAGCCCGCGGCCGTGGTGATGCCGCCCAGCAGCGGCAGGGAAAGGCCAAGCAGGCTGCCGTGGCGGATGAAGTCGCGGCGGCTGACACGGCCATCGACAAGGCCATCGATCAGGTGGTTTTCGTGCGGCGTGCGGCCGCGTCGGATGAAGTCGAGAATGCGGTAGTCTTTGCTCATGGGTCTAACCCTTTCCCCTGTGTTTTTGTGGTTGACGATTGCCGTGGATGTTCTCCGTATCCCGGTCGCCAATTCGGTTTGTCGACCGGACTGTAGCATGCAGTTTTGTCCGGTCCACCAGTCCTTGGCCTGGATATGTCGGATTCTTGGCTGCGCTGCCTTCACCTGTCAGCGTCCGACCTTCCCGACAGAAGTCGTGGTGGTCGGCTTCTCGTCTTTTGGCCGCCCTACATCATCTAGTTCAGCGGCAAACGGCGGTAAGTCCCGGGTTTCGCGGGGTCATGATACTTGTTGCAGGGTCCTTTCTCGGTAAAGTCTCTGTGACACGCCGCGAGATTTTCCCGCGACAACGTGACGCCGAGACCGGGGCCCTCCGGCACGCGCACTACATTGTTCTTTGGCGAGAACGGCCCTTCCTCGGTAACGTCCATCGGCAGCATGCGAAACAGCGACTGGTTCGGCTCCCTGATCCAGCCAAGCGCCGCGCACAGATGCAGGTAGGCGGCGCTGCCGATGCCGCTGTCGCCGCTGTAGCACCAGTAATCGATGCCGGCGTGTTCGCAGGCGCCGACGAAGCGCGACATCCGGCCGATGCCGCCATGCGCGGTCGGATTGCCGACGAACGCGTCTGGCACCCTGGTTTCCATGGCGCGGGCGATATCGATGTTGTGGGTCGAGAACGGGATCGAGCAATGGCGGCGCAATTCGCGCATCTCCTCGATCGTCGCCACCGGGTCTTCCCAGTTGCGCACGCCAAGCTCTTCCAGCGGCCGCGCCAACCGCCGCGCCGTCGCCAGCGAATAGGCCTGGTTGGAGTCGATGCGGATCATCGCATCGTCGCCAAGCTTCCCGCGTATCAGCTCGACCATTTTCAGCGACACCTTCGGATCCTGGGTCGAAAACTTGCCTTCGAAGAAGGTCGTTCCATGGGTCTCGCGCAACTCGACGCAATAGTCGGCGACTTCCTCCGGCGTCGTCTCGCCCCTTACGTTTGGGCCGTCACCGCGCAGCGAAAAATAATCGGTGAACGGGATGTCCTTGCGCACGGCGCCGCCGAGCAACTGGTAGAGCGGCTGGTTCCACGCCTTGCCGCGCAGGTCCCACAACGCCATCTCGATGGCGCCGAAGGCCATGATGCGGGTGCGGTCGTTGATCGACTGCACGCCGGTCCAGTAGGGCAGGCAGACATGCTCGGCGCCGGCAATGTCGAAGGCATCGCGGCCGATCAGGCGCTGGGCGAGGACATCGTTGATGATCGCGGCCGCCGCCGGGGTCGGCGCCTCGCCGAGCCCGATAAGCCCGTCCTCTGTCTCGACCTCGACGATGGTTGGAGAAAACCCGTCCAGTTCGCCAAACACCCAGGCATAGGGCGCTTCGAGGCGCAGGTTGATCGGCGTGGCCTTGATGCTGCGAATTTTCATGTTATCGGCCGATCTCGAAGAAGGGGGCGCCAAGCAGAGCGGGATCGACGTCGATGCCGAGGCCCGGACCGTCCGGAATGCCCATGCGGCTGCCGATCACTGGCGGCATGTTCGATGCGGTTCGCACGGTCACCCATTCATAGAAGGCAATGGCGTGCAGGCGACGCTCCTCCGGCGTCGACAGCGACAGATGCGCCATGGCGGCGGTATCGATTTCGGCGCCGCCTGTGTCCTCGACGGTGATCATGAAGCCGAGATCGACGGCGACGTCGCGGATCAGCCGCGTCTTCGTCACGCCGCCAAGCCGCGAGATCTTCAGCGTCAGCCCGTCGGCCGCGCCCTTGCGGTGGATCTCCAGCATATCGTCAAGCGACTGCACGGATTCGTCGAGCACCATCGGCTTGTCAAGCGAACGGCGCACCGACATGTTTTCGTCGATCGTCGTGCAGGGCTGCTCGAACGTGTAGTCGATGGCGCGGGTCGCATCGGCGAACTGGCGCGCCTGATAAGGCGTCCAGCCGGCATTGGCATCGCAGAAGATGACGGTGCCCTTCGGCACCGATGCGGCGACCGCAGTCACGCGTTCGATATCGTCGTGGACATTGCCGCCGACCTTGACCTGGAGCCGATGGAAGCCGTCCTTGACGATCCGCTTGGCCAACGCCGCCATGGCGTCGACGCTGCCATGCGTGACGACCTTGTAGAGCTCCGCCGTATCGCTCTCCTTGCCGCCAAGCATCGTCACCAGCGGCACATTGGCGGCGCGCGCCGAGAGATCCCAGCAGGCCATGTCGAGCGCCGACTTGATGTAGGGGTGGCCCTTGAACACCGTGTCCATAAGCCGGCCGATGCCGGCCAGCCCGCGTGGGTCTTGGCCGATGAGATGCGGTGCGATCTCCACCACGCCTGCGCGGACGCCCGCGGGAAAAGCCGCCGAGTAGAAATTGCCGAGCGGCGCCATTTCGCCCCAGCCGGTCACGCCGCTGTCCGAGGTCACGGCGACGATCACGGCGTCGAAACAGTCGGCGACTCGCCCCTTTGACATGCGGTAAGGGCCGTCCACGAAAGGCTGCACGACATGGTAGGCTTTTATGGTCTCGATCTGCACTTGGGTCTTCCGCTGTCTGGATTGGTTCGAAATTCAGGAGATGCCGCAGGCGCGGGAACTCAACTGTCCCTGGTCCCTTTGCGCATGGGTGCCGTGCGATCGGCCTTGCCGCCCTCGGTCGCCCGCTGCTCGAGGCCGCGCACGTAGGCGAGCAGTTCTTCGTAATCGAGTTCGATGTGAGCGCGTGCGTGACGCTGGGCGGCGCGCATGTCGTCGCCTTTCAACAGCCGCGCATACTCCTCGTGCACGTCTTCGGCCGGAACCGGTTCGTTGCGCGCCCTTTGATGCAGCGCGAAATACATCTGCAACCGGCTGGTCAGGCGCTGCCATGTCTCCAGCAGCACCGCATTGTCGGCCCATTCGTAGATCAGGCCGTGCAACTGCAGTGCCATTTCGATCTGACGGGTGGTGTCCACGTCGCGCGTCGCCTGCTTCACGGCTTCATGCCGCCGGTCGACCTCGTCGAGGAAACGCTGGTCGCGAAGCGGCCAAGTCAATTCGATCGCGAACTCGTCGAGCACCTGGTTGAGGGAATAGGCATCGGCGATATCCTTCGCCGTCACGCCGATGACGAATGTCCCCGCATAGGGGATGCTGGTCAGGATGCCTTCCTGCACCAGCTCGCGCATCGCCTCGCGCAGCGGGGCGCGGCTGACCCGCATCTGTTCCGAAATCCTGAGCTCGTTGAGCTTCTGGCCTGGCTCCAACTGCCCGGTCAGGATCGCGCGCCGCAGCAGGGCGACGATCTCGGCGCGCCGCGTCGTGTCGGCAATGGGACTGAAATCCGCCTTCGCCATCGGGTCACTCCAAAAGGATCCGAAGGAAGACAATCAGATTGTCGACAATCTAACAAGAGGTTTTTTCTGAAATTTCCTGCCTGTCGGCCCACCGACGCGTCGGTGGGCCGCGCGGCAATCATGCCAAGCCTCAGGCCGCCCGGCCGTAGAAACCGACCCTCTCCTCGGGGCTGAACATCACTCCGGGCCTCTCATAGTATGAGAACACCGCGATCATCCGTTCGCGATCGCCCTCGACCGTGGTGACGCGGTGCGCGGTGTTCTTGCCGCGGAAGACGTTCAGAGTGCCGGGTTTCATGCGCAGGATCTTGGCCTCGGGGTCGCGGCCTTCCAGCAACTTTGCAACGCCGTCATAGTTGGGATTGTCGTCCGACCTGAGATCGGTCCTGTACTCGAGATCGCCACCGCGCTCCGACTGTTGCAGCAGCAGGGTCGTGGTGAACTCCGAGCGGTCGAAATGCCAGTTCAGCGCCTCGCCGGCGCGGTAGGCCATGACGTTGGTGCGCGCGAGCGGGTCCTGCATGACATGCAGTCTGGTCTTGCCCATCGCCGCCGCCAGGAAGCGCAGCAACGGCTCGTATTCGTAGATGGCGAGAACGACACTGCCGGGAATCTGGTCGGCGCAAACCGTATGGCTGATGGTCTCTACCTTGCGCAGTGCCGGATGATCGGGCGCTAGCTCCGGAATATCCGGCTTGAAGTAGATATTGTGCATGCGCTTGTGCACATGCGACCGCGTGGCCATGACCGGCTGGATTTCCCGCACCGCCTTTTCCGCGATGCCGGGCCGCAGGAAACCCTCGAGATTGAACATGCCGTCGGCTTCAAGCGCGGCAACCGAGCGCTCGAGGAGGCTTTTCCATTCGGCGCTGCCCTCACGATCGAGCGGGTAGCGGTCTAGGTCGAGAATGTCTTTCATCGTCGTTTGCTCCAAGGTTGTGGACAGAGAAGACGACAAATTAATCTTTCCCTCAACGCTGAAAATTATTAGGATTGCGAAAGAAATTATTGCGGAGCCTTGTTCGATGGAGCGCCTGCCACCCTTGAACGCGATCAAGGCCTTCGAGGTGGCGGCCCGCGCCGGCAGCTTCACGCTCGCGGCCACCGAGCTTGGGGTTTCCTCGGCCGCGGTCAGCCAGCAGATACGCAACCTGGAGACCTGGTTCGACAAGCAGCTCTTCGTACGCAACGGCAATCGCATCACGCTGACGGATGCCGGCCACGCGATCTATCCGCAGGCCGCTCGGGCGCTGGGCGACATCGCGGCGATCGCGACGCGCATGCTGGAGGGCGGCCTCAGGACGCGTCTTGTCGTCAGCGTGCCGTTCTCGCTGGCTGAATTGTGGCTTGCGCCCAGGCTGGCGATTCTCATCGACACCTTCCCGCGCATGGCGATCGATGTCCGAGTCGAGGATGATCCTGTCGATCTGGCGCGTCAGGGCATCGACCTTCGCATCAGCTATGGCGACTACCACTATTCCGGCCTGCGGATGGTTCGGCTCGTCCACGATGATGTCTTGCCGGTCTGCGCGCCGGAATTCTGGCACAGGCACGGCAACGGTGCCTCGAGCCTTGCCGATGTGCACGAGAGCATGTTCATCCACACCAACTGGGGTCCGAACTATGCCTCGCATCCAACATGGGCGGACTGGTTCTCGGCATCGGGCGGCAGCCGCTCGCCTGATCCGTCGCATGGCAGGCGCGTGGGGCTGTCCAGCCTGGCTATCGCCTCGGCGCGGCTTGGTCTGGGCATCGCGCTCGGCCAGAGGGTCATGGCGCGCGCCGATCTTGAAGCAGGCCGCCTGATCGCGCTTTCATCGGTATCGGTGCGTCTCGGGCATCCCTATTGCGCCTTCATTCCCCCGGCCAAGGCTGATCGCGCCGATGTCGCGGGTCTGGTTGAACTGCTCGCGAAAACGGCGCCCCCGACCTGACCGGCCAGGGGCGCCGCCTCTCAAGCCAGCCCTGCGGCGGAGGTCAGGAGGCCGGCTTTTGGGGGAGTGGCGAGACCGGCATTCCGGGCCCGATCTTCTGCAGATTGCCTGTGATCACCTGGTCGCCTTCGGATACGCCGCTCAGGATGGCCACTTGATCGCCATTGGTCGGCCCGAGCGAAACGATGCGCTGGTCGACCGTGTTGCCCTTGCCAAGGACATAAAGATATTTGCCGAGCTGACTGGAGCCCAGCGCCGTCTGCGGCACCATCAAAGCATCAGGCTGCTGACGGATATGCAGGCGCACGCGCACATATTGTCCAGGCAGCAGCGTGAACTTCGCATTGCCGATCGTCGCCCGCGCCGTGATCGTGCCGGTCGAGTGGTCGACCGTATTGTCGATGAAGGTGAGCTGACCCTTCTGGGTCGGTTCCGTGTCACCGGGAAGAAGGACATCGACATCGACGGGCCCAGCCGCCTTGGCTTGTTCTATCTGCGCCAGATCCGTCTCGCTCGGATTGAAGGTGACGTAGATGGGATCAAGTTGCACCAGCGTATTGAGGACGGTGCCGGCGACACTGACCAGCGTTCCCACCGAGGCCTGGTTGCGGCCGATGCGCCCGGTGAAGGGCGCACGGATTTCGGCATAGCTCAAATTGAGCTCCGCGGTCTGCACGGCGGCCTGGTTGACCGCCAGCGACGCCTCGGCCTCGCGCAAGGTGCTGGTGCGTTGGTCGAACACATCCTTGGCGATGTACCCGCTCTTGGCCAGTTCGGTGCCGCGGCCAAGATTGGAGCGGGCATAGTCAAGCGTCGCCGTGTCGCGCTGGACCTGTGCCTTCGCCTGGTCGAGGGCGGCCTGATAGTCCTGCGGAGCGATCCTGTAGAGAAGGTCGCCCTGGCGGACATCGCTGCCGTCGTCGGCACTCTGCTCCTGCAGGTAGCCCGGCACACGCGCCTGCAGCGTGATGCTGCGGATCGGCTCGGTGCGCGCGGCATAGTCGAGATAGATCGGGATCGTCTTCTTGACGACATTCACCACCGGCACCGGCATGACGAAGGCCGCCGGAGCGGGTGCGGCACCTGCCGTGCCGGCATTGAGGCTTAGACTGCCCATGTCGAGCAGGTGGACGCTGGCCACCGAGATCGCACCCAGCGCGACAGCCGTTCCCAACGCGATTTTCCATTTACGCATGATTAGTCTCCAATCTTATTCAGCCGCTTCCGCCAGGGGAGGGAAGGCGGGTTCGGCAGTTGGTTCGGGGTGCCGCGAGGCGGGCTCTTCGCCGCCGCGGCGTTCACGCAGCTGTTCGATCACCGCGTAGAAGACGGGCACGAACACCAGCGACAGGATCGTCGCGGCGACCATGCCGCCAAACACCGTCGTGCCGATCGATTGCCGGCTTGCGGCACCGGCGCCGGTCGCGAACATCAGCGGCAGCACGCCGAGGATGAAGGCAAAGGCGGTCATCAGGATTGGCCGCAGCCGCAGTCGTGCCGCTTCCATCGCCGCATCGATGATGCTGAGGCCTTCCTCGCGTCGCCTTCTTGCGAACTCGACGATCAGGATGGCGTTCTTCGCCGCCAGGCCAATCAGCATGACAAAGCCGATCTGCGAATAGACGTCGATCTGCATGCCGCGCAGCCACAGCACCGCGAACGCGCCGAACAGGGCGAGCGGCACCGCCAGCAGCACCATGAACGGCATCGCCCAGCTTTCATACTGCGCCGCCAGGATCAGGAAGACGAAGACGATTGCGAGGCCGAAGACGACGGACGCGATCGATCCCGCCTTGAGCTCCTGATAGGTGATGCCGGTCCATTCGAAACCGAAATCCCTGGGCAGTGCCGTGGCCGCGGCCCGTTCCATGGCGGCAACCGCCTGGCCCGAGGAGAAGCCGGGTGCGGCGCCGCCATTGATCGTGGCCGAGGCGTTGTTGTTGTAGTGCGGCACGGTTTCCGGCCCGACGAAAGGCACGAGCTTGCCCAGTGTGCTGAGCGGCACCATGCCGCCCGAGGCGTTGCGTACGTAGAGCCGCGAAATGTCGGTAGCGCCCGCGCGTGCATCCTTGTCGGCCTGGATGGTCACCCGGAAGGTGCGGCCGAACAGGTTGAAGTCGTTCACATAGAGCGAGCCGAGATAGATCTGCAGCGTGTTGAATACGTCCGGCAGGTTCAGGCCGAGCAGTTTGGCCTTGCTGCGGTCAAGGTCGTAGTTGAACTGCGGCGTCGAGGTCGAAAATGGCGAGAACAGCTGCTGCGGATTGATCTCGGGTTGCTTGCGCGCCTCGGCGATCACGGCTTGCGTCGCGTCGTTGAGGGCTGAACTGCCCCGCCCCGTGAGATCCTCGACCACGAATTCGAAGCCGCCCGTGGTGCCGATACCCGGGATCGACGGCGGATCGAAGCTCAGCGCGAAGGCTTCCGGAATCTGCATCAGCTTGCCGCGGACGTCGGCGACGAGTTTCGATGCGCTCTGGTCGGGGCCGCGTTGTTCCCATGGCTTCAGGATGGCGAACTCGACCGCCGAGTTCGACTGCGCCGCGCTGGTCAGGAAGTTCAGGCCGCTGATCGAGCCGACAATGTCGACGCCGGGCGTCGCCTGCAGGATGTCGCGCGCCTTCTTCGCAACCGCGTCGGTGCGCTCCAGCGAAGCGCCGTCGGGCAACTGGATGACGACGAAGAAGTAGCCCTGGTCCTCGACCGGAAGGAAGGTCGAAGGCAGGCGCTGCCACACGAAGAAGGTGGCGACGAGACCGGCCGCGAACAGGCCGAGCATGATCCATCGCAAACGGATTAGGATGCGCACGCCATGGGCGTAGGCATGCGACATCCGGTCAAAGCCGGTGTTGAACCAGCGGAACAATACGAACTGCGTTGGCTGGCGGTGCCGCAGGAAGGCGGCGCTCAGCGCCGGGCTCAGCGTGAGCGAGTTGAAGGCGGAGATGCCGACGGAGATAGCGACCGTCAGCGCGAACTGGTTGTAGAGGCGCCCGGAAACACCGGGAATGAAGGCAACCGGTATGAACACCGCCATCAGCACGGCGGTCGTGGCGATGATCGGACCGGTGACCTCGGCCATGGCCGCCTTTGTCGCGGCCAATGGTTTGAGCCCGGCTTCCAATTGTCGCTCGACATTCTCGACCACGACGATGGCATCGTCGACGACGAGGCCGATCGCCAGCACCATGCCGAGCAGGGAGAGCATGTTCAGCGAGAAGCCGAGCATCTCCATGACGACAAGCGTCGCCACCAGCGACACCGGAATGGCGATGGTGGGGATGATCGTCGTGCGCCAGCTCTGCAGGAAGATGAAGACGACTGCGACGACCAGAACCAGGGCTTCGCCCAGCGTGATGAGCACATCATGCATCGACGCGGAGACGAAGCGCGTCGTGTCATAGTGCATCGCGTATGAAACACCCTTGGGGAACCGGCCCGACAGTTCCTGCATCTTGTCCTTGACGCGCTGCTGCAGATCGAGCGCGTTGGAACCTGGCATCTGGTAGACGGCGAGCACCACGGTTGGATCCTTGCCGAAGAAAGCGGATGAAGAATATTGCAGGGCGCCAAGCTCGATGCGGGCTACGTCGCGCAGCCGCACCAGCGAGCCAGATGAGGAGTTGGCGCGCAGGACGATGTCGCCGAATTCCTTGGGATCGCTCAGGCGGCCGACGGCATTGACCTGCATCTCGAAGGCGGTGCCGGCCGGCGCCGGCGACTGGCCGATCTTGCCGGCGGCCACCTGCACGTTCTGTTCGGCGATCGCGTTCTGGACGTCGACGGCGGTGATGCCAAGATTGGCGAGCTTGTCGGGGTCGAGCCAGACGCGCATCGAATAGCGCCGCTCGCCGAAGATCTGCACGTCGCCGACGCCGGGCAGGCGCTTTAGCGGATCGACGACCTGCAGATAGGCGAGGTTTGATAGCGCGACGGGGTCGACCGAGCCATCGGGCGATGTCAGGTTAACGATCAGGACGAAGTTCGGATTCTGTTTTTTGATCGTCACGCCGCCCTGGTTGACGATCGCGGGAAGCGAGGACGCTGCCTGCGAGACGCGGTTCTGTACGTCGACGGCGGCGGTGCTCAGCGGATAGCCGACATCGAAGGTGATGGTGATCGTCGAGGAGCCGTCATTGGAACTCGTCGACGACATGTAGGTCATGCCCTGGACGCCGTTGATCTGCTGTTCGAGCGGCGTCGTGACGGTGTCGGCCACCACTTGCGCGCTGGCGCCAGGATACTGGGCACTGACCACGACCTGGGGTGGGGTGATGTCCGGAAACTGCGAGACGGGCAGTAGGAAGTAACAAATCGTCCCGGCGAGCACCATGATGATGGCGATCGCCGAGGCGAAGATCGGACGGTGGATGAAGAAGTTTACCACGACACGCATGCCTCGCCGGCTGCCCTGGCCTTCCCGAATGCACTGGCAACCCAGGAGAGGCGTTGGCCCCTACCTTCATCGGCATTGCCTGGCGCACGGAACAGCGAAGCATCACTACTCGCGTCTTGCGCATCGGCAAGCGAACGCAACATCCTTTCGAGGGCGCGCGGGTCGACGCCATCGGCTTTCATGACCAGCCGGATCATTGGATCCCGGACGGCTTCATCTATGGTAAGATCGCGGCGCTGTGGCATCGGCCGGCTCCTTGTGTGTCGATTCGCAGCCCATGCTCGCGAACCGTTTTTCATCTCTTCACCGGCACGAGGCCGCATGATCTGCAATCTTTCGCCCAACTCTGTCTGGCAGGACCAGTTCACGGCCTTGTTATTGACGATGGACGACATAGGTGTTACCAGTAAGTAACATTCGTGACGTTACAGACCGGTAACACCCTAGTCAAGAGGCGTACCGAGGGATTTTTGGAAAGCCAAGGAGGTTTTGATGGAAGACGGCACTGTGGAACGCGCTCGGCCCCGGGACAGGATCCTGGAGACGGCGCAGGACATGTTTCACAAGCATGGCATCAAGGGCGTCGGCATCGACGCGATCACTGAGGCCGCCGGCACCAACAAGATGACGCTCTATCGTCATTTCGAATCCAAGGACGACCTCATCATCCAATGCCTGCGCGCCACGGCCTGCAAGGCTGGTGCGATGTGGGAAAAATTCGAAACCGAGCACCCTGGCGACAAGTTGGCTCAGCTGCATGCCTGGGTTCGTATCGCGGCCGATATGCTCAGGGCGGACGGCCGCGGCTGTGATATGGCCAATGCCGCCGTCGAACTCAGCGAGACCGATCATCCGGCCAGGCGTGTGATCAAGGAACTCAAGGAAGCCCAGCGCGATCGCCTCGTGACGCTGTGCAGGGATGCCGGCATCGGCCAGGCCGAACTGCTTGCCGATACGCTGTCGCTTCTGCTTGAAGGCGCCCGTGTCAGTGTCCAGAGCGTCGGCACGGAAGGCCCCAGCGCGCAGTTTGTCCGCATGGCGGAAGGCCTGATCGCTTCGTTCAGGGGCGCCGCGGCAAGTTAGCTCTCGGCATCAAGGTGCTGTTGGCGTGGCTCGCGGCCGCGCTTTGCCGCAGCCGGCATTCCAACATTTGCGATTTGTGGAATGAAAAAAGCCCGCTGCCGGGAGGAGGTGGCAGCGGGCTCGATTTCGAATGTGGCGCGGGAGGAGGTGCACCCCATTCAGCGCTGGCATCGCATCTGGGAGGAGTAGATGGCCAACACGGTCAAACTACCCATTGCCCAATGATTCGGCAACTACGGATGTTGCATAGCTGCTGTGCATATTTGCCGGATCACCTTTGGGAGCGCCATCGGCCAAAATTGAAAGCGTGTGCCCGTCCGGCTCGAAAATCGATCGTTGGTTGCGAGCCTCGATATCATTGCACCGGGACATTTTCCCTCAAGATCAGGCGTGGCTCAATGAACTTCCGCGTCAGGTACGGGGCCGAGGATGCGATCGATCCCAGCAGACGAATGACCGATTGCTCGGCGATCAGCCGCGCATTCTGGTCGATGACGACGTCGAGCAGGTCGTCGACCAGGTAGCCGCGCGTTTCCCTGGTCAGATCGTGACAGATGAAAATCGGCTTCCTTTGCGGCCTCGCTTCGCGAAGTGCTTTCGCCACGCCTGAGCGTCCCGCGCCGACGCAGTAGATGCCAAGCAGTTCGGGTTCGTTGTGCAGCGCCTTCATTGTCGCCGTGTAGCTGACTTCCGGCTCGTCGTTGATCTCGACGGCGCTGGTCACCGTCAGTTGCGGGAACTCCTCGGTGAGCACGGAGCGGAAACCCATTTCACGCTCCTCGTGGCCGCGATAGGAGCGTGAGCCGACGACCATCGCCAGATGGCCTGGACGACCACCAAGGAAACGTCCCATCAGCAGTGCCGCCGTGCGGCCCGCGACGCGATTGTCGATGCCGACATAGGCCGAGCGGGGCGCGGCCGGCACATCCGATATCATCGTCACCAGGCGGATGCCGGCTTCGACGATCTCGCGTAGGATGTTGCGGGTTCGGGGATGATCGATCGCGATGACGCCGACACCATTGGCTTTGAGCGACAGGTTCTCGACGGCGGCCTGCAGCGCGCTCGGCGAAATGCCCCCAAGATTGTGGATGCGGCAAGAGGCGACAAGTGGCAGGCGTGCCGCATAATCCTCGATATGGCCAGCCAGATCCATCATGAAGGCATTGCTGCCGATGGGCAGGAAGAATTCGAGGTGGGCGGGCCTCGATGGCAGCGTCACCTGATCGGCGACCGGAAGGTAACCGAGCTGCTTGGCCGCTTCCATCACGCGCTGCCGGTTGGCGGCGCTGGCGCCTGGCCGGTTGTTGAGCACACGGTCGACGGTGGCGGTCGAGAGACCGCAGGTCCTTGCTATGTCCGAGACGGTGGCTTTCATGGCGTCAGCCTGATGGCTGAGCGCCGTCGCCGACCGCGTCGTGGATTTCCTTGTCGGACATGCCGGTGATGATCCGTTCCACCTCGGCGACACTGGTCTTCTTCGGATCGATGTCGTCCGCTACCACCTTGCCCCGGCGCATGACGACGATGCGGTCGACCACCTGGAAAACATGGTGGATGTTGTGCGCGATGAAGATACAGGAATGGCCGGAATCGCGGGCATTGCGCACGAAGCTCAGCACCCCTTGCGTCTCGGCGACGCCGAGATTGTTGGTCGGCTCGTCGAGGATGATCAGGTCGCTGTCGAAATGCATGGCGCGCGCGATCGCCACGGCTTGGCGTTCGCCGCCCGAGAGCGAGCCTATCGGCGTCGTCGGCGGTATGTTCTTGGAGATGCCCACCTGCTTGAGCAGGTCGCGGGCGACCATGTTCATCGTCTCCTGGTCCATGCGGTTCAGGAAGCGCGGCGGTTTGATCGGTTCGCGCCCGAGGAACAGATTGCGGGCTATCGACAGTTGCGTAACCAGCGCCGAGTCTTGGTAGATCGTTTCGATGCCATGGGCGATGGCGTCGCTGGTGCTGCGCAAAGTCACTTTCTTGCCGCGAATGAAGATGTCGCCGCTGGTCAGCGGCACCGCACCCGACAAGACCTTGATCAGCGTCGACTTGCCGGCGCCGTTGTCGCCGAGAAGCCCGACGATCTCGCGTTCATTGACATGGAAATTGGCATCCACCAGCGCCTGCACGCGCCCGTAGGACTTGCGGATATTCGTCATGCGGATGAGCGGTTCAGCCATGGTTCAAGTCCCTGCCTGATGCCGGCGTTCCAGCCAAGAGTGAAGCGCCATCATGCCAAGGATGATGGCGCCGATGAAGATATTGTAGGCAAGGCCGGGCACGCCGATCAGCACGATGCCGTTGCGCATCAAGCGCAGGATCAGGATGCCGAGCACCGTGCCGATGATCGTGCCGCGTCCGCCGGTCAGCGCGGTGCCGCCGATCACCACCATGGCGATGACCTCGAGCTCATAACCGGTGCCGCTATTGGGGTTGGCCGCCGAGGTGCGCAGCGAGGAGATGACGCCGGCGAGCGAAGCCATGACCGACGACAGGATAAACAGCCCGATCTTGACGCCGTTAACGTTGACGCCCCGCGCTCGCGCCGCGTTGGGGTTGCCGCCGGCGGCCTGGATCCAGTTGCCTATGCGGCTCTGCGTCAGCACGTAGCCGAGCGCGATGGCCGCGGCGATGAACCAGAACAGCGACATGTAGATGCGGAAGGGCCCGACGTGGAAATCGCCGACCAGCATCGAGGCGAGCCAGGTGCCGTCGGCACTCCAGGTGCGCTGCGGAAAACCGTCGGTCACGAACAAGGCGGTGCCACGAACGACCAGCAGCATGCCGAGCGTCACTAGGAAGGACGGGATCTTCAACTGCGTCACGAACCAGCCATTGACCAGGCCGATGAAGGCGGCGACCAGCAGGGCGACGATGAAGCCGACCTCAAGCGAGGTGAGGCCGCTGTTGAACAATGTCCACATCAGCACCGGCGAGAAACCGAACAGGGAGCCGACCGACAGGTCGAATTCGCCCGACGTCATCAGCAGCGTCATGGCCAGCGCGATCAGGCCGAGCTCGACGGTGAAGGCCAGCGTGTTGGAGATGTTCTGTGGCGATAGGAAATCATGGTTGAACCCCCAGAAAATGGAGATTTCGACGACAAGCAGCACGAAGGGCCCGAATTCAGGCCGCGCGATCAGGCGTTGGACAAGCGAATGATTTTCCACGTGGACCCGCGACATGACTGGGATTGGCCGGGACCTCGAGACGCTAGGCGGCCGGAGGCGGCGAAAGGGCAATGTCCGCCGCGCGCCGACGAGACGCGCGGCGATTGTTTCACGGATTATTTCCCGGACAGGATCTTGTCGTAGATCCCGGCGGTGTCCTTTTCATAGAGCGCGCCGGTGATGACGTTGAAGCCCGGAGGAATGCCTGACGCGGCCATGTTGGCCAGCGACAGCGCCACATAGCTGGTCGCCTGCGGGTCCTGCCACTGGCCGGCGTTGACGTAGCCGTTCAGCACTTCCTGCGTGGTGTCGAGCGAGTTGCCCCAGCCGACGACGGGAATTTCGCCCGGCTTCACGCCGACCTGGTCGAACACCCGCTTGATCGAGCCGGTGACCAGATCGCCCAGACCGATGATCGCCTTGACCTTGCCCTTGTGGGCGGTGAGGTAGTCGACCATGCGGTTGATGACTTCCGCCTGATCGAGCGTCGCCTCGGTGACTTCATAGGTGATGCCGAGCGGGCCGAAGACGCTCTTGATGCCTTCCTCTTCCTGGACGCCATAGGTGGCGCCGGGAATCTCGACCGGCATCCAGACGAAATCGCCCTTCTTCACCAGGCCCTTGTCGACCAGATACTGCGCCCAGTGCTTGCCGAAGGTGACGTTGTCGCCGCCGACATAAGCGTTGAAGTTCGCCTTCGGATCGGGCGTGTTGAAGTTGATGATCGGAATGTTGGCGGCGCGGGCTTCCTTGACGATCTCGACCAGGCTGCCCGGATCAGGGCTGGTGGTGACGATGCCGTCGGCCTTGGCGGAGAGGGCGGCGCGAACCGCTTCCTGCTGCGAGGCCACGTCGCCATTGTGGAACGAGGTATTGACGGTGTTGCCGGTATCCTTCGCCCATTGCTTGGCGCCGGCCAGGAAGTAGGTCCACACCGGATCGGCCGGGCCGCCATGTGAAATCCAGTAGAAGGTCTTGGCTTGTGCCGCCGCCGGAATGGCCAGCGCCACAATCAGACCGATCGCAAGTAATCGTAGCCTCGTCAGCATTTGGTTTCCTCCCATTTTGAAAATGACTACCAAGTCCAACCTCTGTTCCGGCAAAGAAACCGGACCGCGTCTTTTTGCCAGCGCCAGTCAGATACGTCAGAGCATCCCCTTTTGCGGCGGATGGCAAGCCTCCATTTTCAAGTGGTAGACGGGGGCTGGTGAGGCGCCATCAGCATCTCAATCAGATTACATCAGTTTGGATGAGATTTTCCCGGCAGGCGACCCTTCCTCGGCAGGCAAATTTCCATACAGTGCGCCCGGCACAGGGAGGAAGCCATGACTGGAAAACGATGGCGCGTCGTCGGCGTGAACTTTGATCACATGCACATGGGTGACCTGCTGCGTGAAGTTCACGAGCATCCCGACGCCGAGATCGTCGGTATCTGCGATGCGAGCCCCGCGCGCATGAACGGCGCGGTTTCGGCTCTCGACATACCGGCGGACAGGATTTTCACCGACGTGCGGCAATGCCTTTCCGCCGCGCGGCCCGATCTGATCATCCTTTGCCCGGCGACCGCCGACCATGCATCAGCGGTCGAGCAGGTCGCCGGCTTCGGCGCCGACATACTCGTCGAGAAACCCTTTGCCGCCTCGCTCGCCGATGCCGACCGGATGATCGCGGCAACGCGGAAGTCGGGCGTTCGGCTCGCCATCAACTGGCCTTTGGCCTGGTATCCGCCGCACGTCACGACCAAGCGGCTGATCGACGAAGGTGTGATTGGCGAGGTCATCGAAGTCCATTTCTACGATGGCAATCGCGGTCCCCTCTACCACCTGGCGGACAAGGTCGAGGTTTCCGACGAGGAGGTGCGGCGGGGCAAGCCGACGTCATGGTGGTACAAGGCCGCGTCGGGCGGCGGCAGCCTGCTCGACTATATGGGCTACGGCGCCACGCTCGGCACCTGGTTCATGGGCGGCCGCGCGCCGCTGACGGTGACATCGGTGGTCGACCGTCCCGAAGGTCTCGAAGTCGACGAGCATTCCATCACCGTCTGCCGCTACGCCACCGGCCTGTCGAAATTCGAGACGCGTTGGGGCACGTTCACCGATCCGTGGACGTTGCAGCCGCAGCCCAAATGCGGTTTCGTCGTGGTTGGAACCGACGGCACCATTTCCAGCTACGACTATGAGGAGCATATCGGCGTGCAGACCCGGGCGCATCCTCAGGTGCGCAACATTCCCGTGGACGTGCTCAAGGCGCCATTCCGGCGGCCGGTGGAATATGTCCTCTACTGCCGGCAGGAACGCAAGCCGGTTGAAGGGCCACTCAATCCCGACCTGTGCAGGACCGCGCAGCGCATCATCGACACGGCGGTATTGTCGGCTCGCGAGGGACGGACGCTGGAGCTCCTGCCTTGACCCCCGGCAGCGATGCCGATCTCCCCGCGCCGGACTCCTACGCGCTCGTTGCCGCCGACGCCAAGCCTGTTGCCGCTCCGGTTGTCGACTACGCGCCGCCGATGCCAAGGGACAGATCGACGCCGATCGGTTTGATCGGCGCCGGCGGCATCAGCTTTGCCCATCTCGATGCCTACAGGAAATCCGGGCTGAACGTCGTGGCCATCGCGGACCGGCATCTCGACCGCGCGCAAGGCCGGCGCGACCGGTTTTTTCCGGACGCAATCGCCACCGACCTGGTTGAGGACCTGATCGGCAATCCCGGCATCAAGGTTCTGGACATCACCCTGCACCCGGCTGGCCGGGCGCCGCTGATGCGGCGGGCGCTGGAGGCCGGCCAGCACGTACTCTCGCAGAAGCCGTTCGTGCGCGATCTGGCACTGGGCCGCGAACTTGTGGACCTTGCCGAGGCCAAAGGACTCCAGCTTGCCGTCAACCAGAATGGCCGCTGGGCGCCGCATCTGTCCTATATCCGCGAAGCCGTGTCCGCGGGGCTGATCGGGGAGGTCACCGGCGTCCACGTCTCCATCCAGTGGGATCATTCCTGGATCGCTGGCACGCCCTTCGAAAAGATCGACCAGATCGTGCTCGACGACTTCGCCATCCACTGGTTCGATTTTCTGGCCAGCGTCATCGGCGACACCGCGCGGACCGTCTATGCGACGGGCACGCGGGCAGGGGATCAGCAAGTGGCCTCGCAGCTTTTGGCGCAGGCCATGGTTGCCTATCCGGGAGGGCAGGCTTCGCTTGTCTTCGACGGCCACACCCGCTTTGGCGCTCAGGATTCGACCGTCGTTATCGGCACCAGGGGAACGTTGCGCAGCACGGGCCCCGACCTTGGACGGCAAGCGGTCAGTCTTACCACCGCCGAAGGCGTGGCGCGGCCGGACCTCATGGGCCAATGGTTCAATGACGGCTTTGCCGGCGCCATGGGCGCATTGCTCGTCGCCATCGAAACCGGCAAGCCGCCGATCAATGCCGCGCGCGACAACCTCGTCTCATTGCGCCTTGTCGAGGCGGCGATGACCAGCGCGAAAACCGGGGCGCCGGTTACGCTGCGATAGGATCGCCGCGTCGGGCGAGGGCCCTTCTACCGGTCCTCGGTGATCCTGAGATAGGCGGCGGTGACCAGCAGGACGATCGCGCCAAACAGGATGCGGCGCGCGCCTTCCGGCATCTGCAGCACGCTGAGCAGCGTCGTCAGCACCGTCAGGATGAGCGCGCCGATGATCGTGCCGGTGTAGCCGCCGCGCCCGCCGAAGATCGACGTGCCACCGATGACCGCCGCCGCGACCGAGGGCAGCACCAGCGGTTCGACCAGCGACAGCGACGGCGCCTTGATGAGGCCGACATAGAGCAGACCCATGACACCCGCGAGCAGGCTCGAAATGATATAGAGAGCGACGATCACCTGCCAGTAGACGACGCCCGACAGGCGCGTCGCCCTCTCATTGTCGCCGACCGCGTAGAGCAGCCGGCCGAAGCCGGTGCGCCGCAGCGTGAAGATGATTGCCGCGGCCACCGGAATGAACAGCAGCAGCGCATTGGGAATGCCGTAGCTCAGGCCGGTGCCGAGCCAGGCCAGGAAGTCGGGAACCTTGGTGCCGGTGGCGATCACGGTGCGCTGGTAGACTTGCAGGCAGCCAATGCCGATCAGGCTGGTGCCAAGCGTCATGATCAGCGGATGCACTCTAAAAACGCCAACGCCTATGCCGTTCGCCAGGCCGATCAGCGCAGCCGGCATCATGGCGATCAGGATCGCGATCGAGGGGTCGAAATGGGTTGCCTGCGTGGCCATGATGAAGGCGGCCATGGTCGCGACCGTTCCCACGGAAAGGTCGATGCCGCCGGTCAGCATCGTCATGGTCTGGCAGCCGGCCAGCATCGCCAGCGGAATCGCGAACTTGACCGTGTTGGCGATCCAGCGCTCGTTGACGATGCCTGGCCGCAGGATCTGCAGGACAACGACCAGAAGGATCAGCAGGATGACCAGCGGCACCAGCGGCTGATCGCTCATGAACCGCTTGAGACGACGGCCGAAGGGAACAGGCTGGGTTGACGTCACACTCGCGCTCATGGTGTGCGGCCTCTCATCGCCAGATATGCGCCAAGCATCACGACGACCACCATGATCGTGCCTTCGACGATCGCGGTGACGTTTGGATCGATGGCCAGAAGCGTCAGGTCGGTTCGCACCAGGCGCAGCACGAAGACGGCGACGATCGGGCCGACCAGTCCGCCACGGCCACCGCCGAGCACCACACCGCCAAGGACCACGGCCGCGACGCTGGCCAGCAGGTAGGGTCCCGGAATGGGAGCGCCGATGCCGGTGCTCATCGTCAAGGTCAGCCCGCCCATGGCGCCGAACAGGCCTGAAAAGGCATAGGCGATGATCTTGGTGCGCGCGACCGGCACGCCGCTGCGGAAGGCGGCGAGCGGGTTGCTGCCGATCGCGTAGATGGAAAGGCCAAGCCAGGAACGCCTGAGCGGAATCCAGACGATGCCCAGACAGATGAGCAGCAGCAGAAGTCCCTTGGGAAGCCACGCATTGATCGCGTCGGGAATGCCTGGAATCTGGATCGTGCCGACGATCAGTTCCTTCAGCCATTCGGCGGCGCCACCGCCCGGTGAGTCAAGCACCAGCAGCGCCGCACCCTGCAGCACGAACAGCATCGACAGCGTCACCACGATGTCTGGGACGCGCGTGACGACGATCAGGACGCCGTTGAGCGCTCCAAGCCCGGCGCCCATCAGCAGCACCATCGGCACCACCAGCAGCGCGAACTCCTCGCTGGCGCCATTCATCATGTAGGCCGCCGTGACGCTGGTCAGCGCCATCATCGAAGCAACCGACAGGTCGATGCCTCCGGCGATGACGACGATCGTCTGCGCCGCGACGGCGAAAGCGAAAGGCAGGACGGCGCGCACCAGCGATCCGAAATCGCCAGCGCCGTAGCCGGGCTGGATGATCTTGGTGATGACGAAAAGCAGCGCCAACAGCACGAACAGGCCAGTGACCCAGCCATTTTTACGGAGGAAGCGGATCATTGTGCGCCTGCCGGAGTGTTCGAGGCGCCAGCCAGGATGCCGATATCCTCCTGCGCGTGGCGGGGAAGGCCATAGGAGGCGCGGGTGAGGGCGGCTTCGTCGGCAATGTCCGTCGGCAGCACGTCGACGACGCGCCCGCCGAAGATGACGATGGCGCGGTCGCAGACCCGCTGCACCTCTTCCAGTTCTGACGTATAGTAGAGCACCGATTTGCCCTGGGCGGCGAGTTCGCGCAGCAGCCTGTAGATCTCCTGCTTGGTGCGCACGTCGATGCCGCGCGTTGGGTCGAAGCAGAGGATGGTGCGGGCGTCCGCGGCGATCCAGCGGGCAATGGTGACCTTCTGCTGGTTGCCTCCGGACAGCCGCTGGACCTCGCGTTGCGCCCGGGTGTCGATCTGCAGCCGCTCGATGGCACCGGTGACGCTGGCACGCTCCCGCCGCATGTTGATCGGACCCCAGTTACGCATCCGGGCGCTGAAGGGCAGGGCGATGTTTTCGCGCACCGATTGCTGCATCAGCAGCACCTCGGTGCGGTCGCCGGGGACGTAGGCGATGCCGAGGTCGATCGCGTCAGTTGGGTGGCTGAATTGAACAGCCTTGCCGTCAACCTCTATCGTTCCCGCCGATGGGCGAATGGCGCCCGAAAGCGCGCCGAACAGCTCATCCTGTCCCTGGCCTTCCAGGGCGACCACGCCGGCGACTTCGCCATCCCTGAGGTCGAACGAAACGTCCTGGAGCTTGGTGCCGACGCGTAGACCGCGCACGCCGAGCCGTGGGCGGCTCGAACTTTCGGCCGCAGCGGCGCTTCTGCTCTTGGTGTAGGTCTTCTCGACGCGCGCGCCGAGCATCAGTTCGACGATCTTCTCCTCGATGCCGGGCACGATGTCGACGACGCCCACGGTCTCGCCGTCGCGCAGCACGGTGGCGCGGTCGCACATGGCTGATATCTCGATAAAGCGGTGCGAAATGAAGATGACGGAACGTCCGCTCTTGCTCTGCTTCCTGACGACGTCGATCACCCGTTCGGCAAGGTTTGCCGGCAGGGCCGCTGTCATTTCGTCGAGCAGGATCACATCGGGCTCGACGGCCAAGGCGCGGGCTAGGTCAAGCACCCTCAGGATCGCCAGCGGCACATCCCGTGCCATGTCGTTGACGTCGAGGTCGGGGGCGCCGAGTTCGCGCACCCAGGCGCGGAATGGCTCCAGGGGCGTGCCGGTCAGCCGGAGGTTGGAGACGATGTCGAGATCCGGGATCAGCGACGGTTCCTGGTAGACGGGAACCAGGCCGGCCCGGCGGGCATCCGCCGGCGAACGCACGTCGTGCGCCTGGCCTCTGATCTTGATGTCGCCCTTGTCGGCGCGGATGGCTCCGGTCAGGATCTTGACGAGAGTGGATTTGCCGGCTCCGTTCGCGCCCATGAGCGCATGCACTTCGCCCGGCAGGACCGAAAGCGACGCGTTGCGCAGCGCCGCCACGGCGCCATAGCTTTTCGCCACACCGGTGGCGTCGAGGATAGGATTCGTCGTCAAGGGTGCGATCCAGGTTTAAATGGCAGGGACGGCAGGCACCTTGCTTGCCGCCCCTGCTGTCGTTCGGCTTGGTCGATTATTCGCCCGGGCCCTTGCAGGCCACGATCTGGTCCTTGGTGTAGGTTGTCCAGTTCGGGATCGAGATCGAAACCGGCCATTCGGGCGAAAGCGACGGGTCGGCCGCCGACTTCAACTGAGCCTTGCCGGCGTCGGTGACATTCTCCCACAGCGACGGCTCGACCAGCACGGTCTGCTGAGCCGGCTTCTTGCCGTCCAGGATTTGCAGGGCAAGCGTGACGCCCGCGCCGCCGATCGAACCGGGGTTGGTGACCGCGGCGCCCTTGAGACCCTCGACCTTGTTGAGCTGACCGACGAAGCCCGCATTGTCGGCGCCGACGATCGGCACCAGAGCCGTCTGCGACTCCGTCAGCGCGTCGACGATCACATTGTCGATGCCCGACGTCCAGATGCCGTTGAACGGCGTTCCGGTGGCGATGAAGTCGAGGATCTGCTGCTTGGCCTGGTCCTGCTGCCAGCCGGTGAAGACCTCATGCACGACCTTCACATCCGGGAATTCCTTGAGCGCTTCCTTGAAGCCTTTGTCGCGGTCGCTGTCGGCCGAGGCGCCGGCGGCGCCGCGCATGTAGACGACGCCACCCTTGCCGCCCATCTGCTGGAACAGCCACTTGGCGCCGAGATAGGCGTATTTTTCCTGGTTGTTGGAGATGATGTAGGCCGAAGGTTCGGTGACCGCCTGGTCGACGGCGACGACGACGATGCCGGCCTTGGCGGCTTCGGCAAGTGCCGCCTTGATGCCCGCCGGATCGGCCGGGTTGACGACGATGGCGTCGACCTTGGCGCTGATCAGGTTGCGCAGATCTTCCAGCTGGCCAGCCGCGTCTGTGTTGCGGTGGGCGATGTTGAGCTTGGCGACCTCACCGGAAGCGAGTGCCTGCGCCTTGATCGCGCAGATCATCTCTTCACGCCAGCCATTGCCCTGCACGGTGTTGGAAACACCGATCGTGTAGGTCTTTCCCGCCGCCATCGCGGCGCTCGAGCACAGACCAGCCGCGAGCGCGGCAAGCCCGATCTTAACAAGCATTTTCATGTGTAACTCCTCCACTGTTCAGTTCTGTATTGCCGTACGGAAAACCTCTCCGTAGCGGATTGGGTGATCACGTAGCGATCGTGGTCCATGCGCCTCCATTCTCATGGGAATCCACGGCCGCCTCGATGAAACGCATGCCGGCGAGGCCATCATGAATGTTGGGCACGGCGGCGACAAGGGCTGGGTCGGGCGCCCTGCCGGCGCGGCGGGCCGCAATCAGCGCCGCCGCATCGCGATAGAGATTGGCAAAGCCCTCGACATAGCCTTCCGGGTGCTCGGCCGGCATGCGCGATACCGAGCCGGCTGCCTGGCCGACGCCGGGGCCGCCGCGTGTCAAAATACGTGCCGGCTCGCCAAAGGCCGCGAAATGCAGCACTTCGGGTTCATGCGCGAACCATTCCAGGCCTGCCTTATCGCCATACACTTTCAGCGAGAGGCGGTTGTAATTCCCAGGCGACACCTGGCTGGCGATGAGCACGCCGCGCGCGCCGCTGCCGTATCGCATCAGCACATGGGCGTTGTCGTCCAGCCGGCGGCCGGGAACGAACGTCGTCAGGTCGGCGGCAATGGCGTCCGGCATCTGGCCGGTGACGAACTGGGCGAGGCTGTAGGCGTGCACGCCGATGTCGGCGAGGCAGGCCGAGCGGCCGGCGCGTGCCGGGTCGGTGCGCCATTCCGCCTGCTTCTGGCCGTCGGCATCGATCGGCAGGGTCAGCCAGTCCTGGATGTATTCCGCGCGCACGATGCGGATCTTGCCGAGCGCGCCGGAGGTGACGATGGCGCGCGCCTCGCGCACCATGGCGTAGCCGGTGTTGTTCAGGGTGACGGCGAACACCAGTCCGCTTTTCGCGGCGCGGCGCGCCAGATCCTCCGCCTGCTCCAATGTCGCCGACAGCGGCTTGTCGCAGATGACATCGATGCCGGCATCGAGGAAGGCCGCGGCGACCGGCGCGTGCATATGGTTCGGAGTGACGATGACCACCGCCTCGATGCCATCTTCGCGCGCCGCTTCGGCCATCGCCATCTCCTGATAGCTGTAATAGGCGCGATCGGCGTCTATGCCGATATCTGCTGCGGACAAGCGGGCCCGCTCGGGGTCGGAGGACAGGGCTCCGGCGACGAGCTGTATGCGATCATCGAGCCGCATCGCCAGGCGATGCACGGCGCCGATGAAGGCGTCGCGTCCGCCGCCCACCATGCCGACCCTTAGCCTGCGTGTCTCGATCGCGTCATTGGTGGCATGAACCATGGTTCAGCCCCTCAAGCCGGGAAGCCGGCCAGCTTGCATCGTCTTCCTCCCAAGCCATGCGTTCTTTTTTCGATAAAGTACTGCATGTGAATTTCCAAAAGTCAAATTATGAAATTCCTGATTCCTGGCCATTTTCAGCCCCTTTCCGAGGCGAGAAAATCACGGATGACAAGAAGCGCCGGCTCCTTCTGCAACTTGGCCACATTGTCGGCGAGACGAGCCCTTATTGCAGCGTCGGCGCGCAGGTCGAAACCGAAGATCCCATCAATTTCCAGCATGCCGTCAACCAAAGTTGCTGCATCGCCGCCGCTGGCCGTGCCGATAGCTCGCGTGCGCTCGGCAAACGGGTCGTTGACCTCGATCCTTTGGCCGCCGCTATCGCGACCGCTTGCATATTGCATCCAGCCGGCAATGCCGAGCAGTAGGCCATCGCAAGGCGTTCCCGCACGAAGCCCGGCGCGCAGCGGCTCGAGCAGGCGTTGCTTGATCTTCTGCGAGCCATCCGTCGATATCTGCTGGGTCCGATGTTTGAGGGCCGGGTTCCTCAGTCGCCTGATCGTTTCCGCGACATAGGCGGCCACGTCGACACCTGCGACAGGCGGCAGGTTGGGCACCACCTCGCGCGTGATGGTCCGCTCGGCGAATTCGGCGAAACCCTCTTCGGCCATCACGTCCGACATGAATTCGAGGCCGGAGAGAACGCCGAGTTGGCAGAGGTTGGACTGGATGCCGTTGACCACCCGCATCTTCAGGATCTCGTAAGGTGCCACATCCCTGACGAAGAGCGCGCCGGCGCGATCCCAGGCCGGCAGCGGCCGGTCGAAACGGTCTTCCAACACCCACATGCGGAATGGCTCGCCGACGACGAGTCCCAGATCCTCGACGCCGGTCTGCGACGCGAAGGCGGCGATGTCCTCGGCGCGCGTTGCCGGCACGATGCGGTCGACCATCGTGTTCACGAAATGCGCCTCCCCGGCGACGCGGTCGTGCAGGGCGAGATCGATCCGTGCTGCGAGTCCTAGCACCGAGCGCCGCAAGGTCGAGCCGTTGTCGGGAACGTTGTCGCAGCTGATCAGGGCGGGCAGCGGTGTGCCGGCGTCAAGTCGAAGCGCCAGTAAGCGCAGGACGAAGCCCGGCACCGACACCGGCGCTTGCGGATTGGCGATGTCGTGCCGGATGTCGGGGTGATCGAGATCGAGTTCACCCGTCGCCGGGATATGGCAATAGCCCTTTTCCGTCACGGTCAGGGTCACCACGCCAATGGCGGCACTGCCTGCCGTGTCCAGCGCGCGTTTCAGCGTCGCATCATGCAAGGCCTGATCCCTGCCGGGCACCGAGATCGTGTCCACCATGGCGCCGATCAACCGACGGTCCGTCTGGCCGCGGTCACGCAGTTCGCGGCAATAGAGGCCGCCTTGCGCGCCGAGCGTAGGGTCGAGATCGGGCGCGCGCAGGTTGACGCCGACAATGCCCCATGGCCCGAAGGCGGCTTCCAGCGCGTCGTCGGTATATTCGGCCTGATGGCAGCGATGAAAGGCGCCGACCCCAAGATGGAGAATGCCCGGTTTGAGGCGTGTCCGGTCATAGTTGGGACGGCGGACCGAAGCGGGTAGGAGGTCCAGGCTCGACGGGCCAAGACGGACAGGTCGGGTGTCTGAACCCATCACGCAATTCCGCGTGGCGGTGCGCCAAGCACTGCCTGTTCCATGTCGATCAGCGTGCCGGTCATCAATCCAGACATGTCACTGAGCAGGAACAGAGCCAGTTGCGCGACTTCGTCCATGGTCAGCAGGCGGCCAAGCGGCATTCCGGCCGCCGCCGTCTTGACCCAGTCTTCGCCCTTGCCCAGCTTGCGTGCCTGCATCTCCTGTTCGGCGGGCGTCGCCACCCAGCCCATATTGATGCCGTTGACGCGGATGCGATCGGCAAGATGCGCGTTGGCGATGTTTCTCGTCAGCGTCGACAGCGCGCCCTTGGTGGCCGAATAGATGGCGAGATCGGCAGCGCCGCAATGGGCATTCACCGACAGGATGTTGACGATCGAACCGGGCGCCCGCCGCGCCTTCATGTCGGCCACGGCCGCCTGCATCAGGAAGAATGGCGCGCGTGCATTGACTGAAAACAGTCGCTCCCAGTCATCCATGGTGCCGGTTTCCAGTGAAGCGCGATCGGTGAGCGCGGCGGCGTTCACAAGGCAGTCGACGCGGCCAAGCTTCTGGATCGCTTCCGCCATGACGGCGGCCGGCGCGGATGGTTCCGCGAGATCCGCCTGGATGAAGACGACGGGCTGGTCGGGCCTTGTCAGTTCGCTGGCGACGCGCGCGCCGCGCTCAGCGTTGCGGCCGACAATGGCGATGGCCTCGACGCCTCCGGCCGAGGCCAGCCGTGCGATGTTCTCGCCAAGCCCTTGCGTCCCTCCGGTGACGACAAGCGTCTTGCTCTCAAGCGCTACGATCAACGGACCCTCCCGAATGCCGATGAGTAGAGAATTTCCAATTTTGTAATTCTAGAAATATGTTTCTGCGGATCGCGAGTCAAGCGCGGCGTAAGACGCGATCAGCCGTTAACGATCGATCAGGCTGCCCAGGCTGACGATGATCGATTGGCAGAGCACCATTGCCGGCACCTGCGAGCGGAAATGCCCAAGGCGGGCCTCTTTCACATAAAGCGTATGCGTGCCGAGTTTCGCCACCGGGCTCAGCTCATTGTCGGTGATGACAAGCAGCTTGCGGCCCTTCCTGTGGGCGGCCTTCGCCAGTTCGACCGTCTCCGGCGTGTAGTCGTCGAAGGTCAGCACGAAGAGCGCGTCGTCGGGCGCCATCGCCGCCAGCTGCTGCTCGCGCATGGCGCCCATATTGTCGATCAGATGCGCCCGTTTGCCGACCCGCGAAAAACCGTAATAGGAATAAGTGCCGACACCGAAGGCGCCTCGCGCCGCCGCGATGTGCACCGCGCCGCACTGCCGGAGCACTTCGACGAAGCCGCGCAGGGTTGCTGCGTCGATGTCCTCGCGCACCCTGAGCAACGCGTCCATCGCCGCCAGCACGAACGTGTCGAACACGACATGCGGATCGTCCAGTTCGAGATCCGCCGACAGCGGCTTGCCGGGACCTTCGGAAAGCGCCTTCATGCGGTCGGAATAGGTCATCTTCGGTCCGACAAGGCGCTGGCGAAACACGTTCTGCAGGCCGCTGAAACCGTCGAAGCCCATTTCCTTGGCAAAGCGCGAAATCGTCGAGGGATGCGTGCCGGCCTGCCTGGCGATCTCGACGATCGTGTAGATCGCCACGTCTTCGGGATTGTTGAGGAAGAACTGGGCGACCTGCTGCAGCCGCTTGCTCAGCTTTGACTTGCCTTCCGACAACGCCGCTACAAGGCTGCCGTAGTCGTCCGCGGCGCGTTGTTCGGACGCCATTGGCTCATCCTCCATCTGCCGGCGCGTTTTCGCGTCGAATTCCAGAAAGATAATTCCATATTCCTCATTGTGGAAAATTCAATGGTTGAAATCAAACCTCGAGCGGCAGCCGGTTCGACCGCTTGATCTGCGTCAGGGCAAAGCTCGATTCGATCGAGGCGACGCCTTCGAGCCGCGTCAGCTTTTCCTTCAGGAAGCGCTCATAGGCATGCAGGTCCCGCACGACGATGCGAAGCAGGTAATCGCGTTGGCCCGTCATCAGGTAGCAATCGACGACCTCCGGCCAGCGCGTGATCGCCGCGCTGAATCGTTCAAGCTCGTTCTCGCGCTGACGCTCCAGCTTGATCGATGCGAACACGGAAATCGGCAGGTCGACGAGATCCTGATCGATGACGGCTGTGTAGCCGGTGATCACGCCCATGTCTTCCATCAGCCGGACCCGGCGGGCGCAGGGTGAAGCCGAAAGACCGACCTTGTCGGCAAGCTGCTGCGCGGTCATCCGCCCGTCGACTTGCAGCGCATCGATGATCCTGCGGTCGATATCATCAAGGCGAGTTTTTGGCATGAAACACCATTCTTGATGCTAGAATTGAGGAGAAGCCCTAAACTAATGCCATGGAAGGCGCAAGTTTGGCGAAAACCGTCTGTTGGCCTGGCATATGCTGAACAGGTTCAAAAGCGGGAGGCAGGTGCTTGGACAAAGGGAAACTGAATGCGCTGTCGGAGCTGGAGAAAAAAGTCCTCTGGCTCGCGGCGTGGATGATCCACAACGCCAACCATCTGCGCGAAAACACCGATGGCCTGAAGGTTGGCGGCCATCAGGCGTCATCGGCGTCGATGGCCACGATCATGACCGCGCTCTATTTCTCCGCGCTCAGGCCGGAAGACCGCGTCGCGGTCAAGCCGCATGCGTCCCCAATATTCCACGCCATCCAGTATCTGCTGGGCAATCAGACACGCGAAAAGCTTGAGCAGTTCCGCGCCTTCGGCGGCGCGCAAAGCTACCCGTCGCGAACAAAGGATATCGACGACGTCGATTTCTCCACCGGCTCGGTCGGGCTCGGCGTTGCCCAGACGCTGTTCGCCTCGCTGGTCCAGGACTATCTGCGCGCCCGCGACGAGAATTTTGCCGAAGGCCGCATGGTGGCGCTGATCGGCGACGCCGAGATGGATGAGGGCAACATCTTCGAGGCGTTGCTGGAAGGCTGGAAGCACGGCCTGCGCAACTGCTGGTGGATCGTCGACTATAACCGCCAGAGCCTCGATGCCGTGGTGCGCGAGGGCCTGTGGGAGCGCTTCGAGAGCATCTTCCGCAATTTCGGCTGGGACGTCGTCATCCTGAAATACGGTTCGCTCCAGCAAACCGCCTTCGCCGAACCGGGCGGCGAGGCGTTGCGCGCCTGGATCGACGCCTGTCCCAACCAGCTCTATTCGGCGCTGACCTTCCAGGGCGGTGCTGCCTGGCGCAAGCGCCTGCTGGCCGATATTGGCGAGGAGCCAGGCATCGCGTCGCTACTGGAGCGTCGTTCGGATGCCGATCTGGCTGGAATGATGACCAATCTCGGCGGTCACGATCTGCCCTCCTTGCTCGATGCATTCGAGACGGCGCGCGGCAACGACCGGCCGACCTGCTTCATCGCCTACACCATCAAGGGTTTCGGCCTGCCGCTCGCCGGCCACAAGGACAACCATTCCGGCCTGATGACCAAGGACCAGATGGGGACGTTTCGCACGTCGATGTCGGTCGGCGAGGGGCGCGAGTGGGATCGCTTCGAGGGATTGGATGTCGGCGATCTGGAGTTGCAGCGGTTTCTTGACGCGGTTCCATTCGCGGCCAAGGGCCAGCGGCGCCGTCACGCGCAACGCATCATCGTGCCCGACCGTCTTGTCTCGGAAGCCAAGGGCAGCGTGTCCACGCAGGTCGGCTTCGGCCGAATCCTGGACGAGATCGCGCGCGCCGGCGGACCGCTCGCCGATGCCATCGTCACCACATCGCCGGATGTCACGGTTTCAACCAATCTCGGCCCATGGGTGAACCGGCGCGGGCTGTTCGCCAAGGAATCACTGGCGGATACGTTCCGTAATGAACGCATCGCCTCGGCGCAGAAATGGGAGTTCGGCACGTCCGGCCAGCATATCGAGCTTGGCATCGCCGAGAACAATCTGTTCATTCTGCTGTCGGCGCTCGGGCTGTCGCATTCGATCTTCGGCAAGCGGCTGCTGCCAATCGGCACGCTCTACGATCCGTTCATCCAGCGCGGCCTCGATGCGCTGAACTACGCCTGCTATCAGGATGCCCGCTTCCTGCTCGTCGCCACGCCGTCGGGCGTTACGCTGGCGCCCGAAGGCGGCGCGCACCAGTCGATCGCCACCCAACTGATCGGCATGGCGCAGGACGGTCTCGCCGCCTACGAGCCGGCCTTCGTCGACGAGCTGAGCGTCATCATGCGCTTTGCGCTGGATTACATGCAGCGCGACGGCGACGCCGTGCAATCCGAGCGCACATGGCTGCGCGACGAGACCGGCGGTTCGGTCTATCTGCGCCTGTCGACACGGCCGGTCGAGCAGATTGGCCGTACCATGACGCCGGAACTTGAACAGGACATTGTCGACGGTGGCTACTGGCTGCGCCGTCCAGGGCCGAATGCCGAACTGGTCGTCGCCTATACCGGCGCCGTCGCGCCCGAGGCCATCGAGGCCGTCGGCATGATGGCGGAAGATCGCCGCGATGTGGGTCTTTTGGCGGTGACTTCGGCCGATCGGCTGAACGCCGGCTGGACGGCGGCGAGCCGCGCGCGCGAACGCGGCCTCGTCCATGCCAGGAGCCATGTCGAAAGGCTGTTTGCCGATCTCCCGCCGCATTGCGCGATCGTCACGGTGACCGATGGCCACCCGGCGTCGCTCGGCTGGCTGGGTTCGGTTCACGGCCATCGCACGCGCAGTCTCGGCGTCGAGCATTTCGGCCAGTCGGGAACCATCGACGACCTCTACCGCCACTTCGGCATCGACGCGAATTCGATCGTCGCGGCCGGCAATGGCATCGCGGCTGGACGGCCTATGCGCTATCTGCGCGCGTTGGATTGACGCCTCTCGGCATGCAACCGCGCCGCCTGCCGGCACGATCTCATGCCATCGCATTAGACAAAAATAACATCGTTTCCAATATTGGTGTCAAGGCGACCGTCTGGGGTCGAGGTGGAAAGCCAGTGATCACATAATGATCTGAATATAATGGATTTATTGCACAAAATAGAAGGCGGACGGATTTATATCGTTTCCACGATAGTTTGAAATTCAGCCACAGGGGTTACGGTCGCCGCAGGCGGCGATCGCATGGGATCAAGGCGTTGCGACTAGATAAGGTCGGCCTTGGCCAGATCGCGCATGAGATGGCTGGCGCCGTAGGTCCAGTGCGGACAATCGGGCGAAAGCCGCACGCGGTTGACCAGCGCGCCGAATTTCTCCGACGATATGGTGACGATGTCGCCGACTTTGTGGGTGAAGCCCTTGCCTTTCTCACCACGATCCTTGGATGGCACGAACATGGTGCCGAGATAGAGCGCCAGCCCGTCCGGGTATTGGTGATGCGGGCCCATGGCGGCGGCAACCAGTTCTTCCGGCGAACGGCTGATCTCGGCCATCGAGCTCGCGCCCTCCAGCGAGAAACCGTCCTCGCCCTCGACCTTCAGGCGCACGACGGCGTTCTTCACGTCCTCGATGGAGAATGTGTCGTCGAACAGTCGGATGAATGGGCCAAGCGATGCCGAGGCATTGTTGTCCTTGGCCTTGCCGAGCAGCAGCGCCGAGCGTCCTTCGACGTCGCGCAGATTGACATCGTTGCCGATCGTGGCGCCGACGATCCTGCCGCTGCTGGCGGCGATCATGGCGATCTCCGGCTCCGGATTGTTCCATGTCGACACCGGGTGCAGGCCGACATCCGCGCCGAAGCCCACCGAAGCCATCGGCTGGCATTTTGTGAAGATCTCGGCGTCAGGCCCGATGCCAACTTCCAGATATTGCGACCAGGCGCCGCGTGCGATGAGCTTGGCCTTGATCTCCATAGCTTCCGGCGAGCCGGGCTTGAGCTTCGACAGATCATGGCCGATCAGTCCGGCAATGTCGGCGCGGATTGCGTCCGCCTTTTCCGCCGAACCGCGCGCCTGTTCCTCGATCACGCGCTCGAGCAGGCTGACGACGAAGGTGACGCCTGATGCCTTGACTGCCTGCAGGTCGACCGGGGACAGCAGGTAGGGTTTTTTCGGGTCGCGCTTGGCCTCAAAACTGTTGGACGCGATTTCATCGAGCGAGCCGATTGGTTTGCCCTTGGCTGAGCGGACATGGTCGGCAGGGTCCGGCATTTCGCAGATATCGCGAACGGTTGGCGCCGTGGCCGAGGTGATGTCGAATACAGCGCCTGCGCGCACCGTGACCACAAGGGGGTGCGATGCATCGCCCGTCCTGGCCCGGCCGACAAAGAGGCCGTCATCGGGCAAGTGCGTCACGTTCGTCATGGCTTGCGGTCCTCCCTGTCTTTGCCCCTGGTATTCCAGCCTGGCCGGCGGCGCGGCACTTTCAACAAAATCCGGCCAAAGGTCTACCCATCCTCGTGGCTGGGCAGTCGATGTTTCAAGCGCTGACCCTCGCAACGCCGCCGAACCATTGGGCCAGTTCTCGATACGGGGACGAACCGCCTTTCAAAATAGTGAAATGGCCAATAGGAGTTTCACTTTCTGGATATGCCGGAGGAAGTCATGTCCGCCCCGTTTTCCGATCCTATCTGGCAGAGGCCGAATGCCGCAATCGGTCTCAAGCCGCTGGCCGCGGCCGAGAAACATGTCGACGTTGTCGTCGTCGGAGCTGGCATCATGGGCCTTTCAACGGCTCTGCATGCCGCCAGGCTGGGACTCGCCGTGCAGGTGCTCGATGCGGGAGATATCGGACAGGGCGCATCAGGCTTGAACGGCGGGCAGGTCATACCCGGTCTGAAATATGATCCCGAATGGCTGCTGGAGCATTTTGGTGCCGAACGCGGCGAAACTCTGATCAATTTTGCCGCCTCGACAGCCGATAGCGTCTTCGATCTGATCCGCGACGATCAGCTGGCGGTGCCCTTTGTTCGCAATGGCTGGATCCAGGCGGCGCATACCGAGATGGCGCTGAAGGCGGCTGCGAACAGGGACCGGCAATGGCGGGCGCGCGGCGCCGATGTCAAGCTTCTGAGCAGGGCGGAAGTCGCCGCCATGACTGGCGCGCGAGGCTATCTCGGCGGTTGGCTAGACCGTCGTGCCGGCGTGATCGATCCGCTGGCCTATACGTCCGAATTGGCGCGGGTTGCGCTTGCGGCGGATGTTGAAATCGCTGCCCGCCAGAAAGTGGTGCGTCTTTCCAGGAATGCTGCAAATTGGCGGGTTGAGACGGAAAGCGGCGCGACGGTGCAGGCGAAATCCGTTGTGGTTGCGACGAACGCCTACACGGACGGTCTCATTCCAGGACTCGCCGAAACGATCGTTCCGCTGCATTCCTTTCAGGTCGCGACGGCACCGCTTTCGTCCAATCTCGCCGGCGCCATACTGCCGGAAGGGCAGGCTGTCTCGGACTCACGCCGCATCCTCGTCTATTACCGCAAAAGTGCGGATGGACGGCTGGTTCTAGGCGGCCGTGGGCGCATGGCCTTGCCGAAAACCGCCGCCGACTGGGCGCATCTCGAGCGGGCGTTGCTTCGCCTCTATCCGGCGCTGTCCGGCGTGGCCATCGAGGGGCGATGGTTCGGGCGGGTGGCGATGACGCCTGACCACCTGCCGCATATCCATGTGCCCGAGCCCGGCCTGCTGGCCGCGGTCGGCTGCCAGGGGCGCGGCGTCGGCTTGATGACCGCGCTTGGCAAGCGCATCGCGGGCTATCTGTCGAGCGGCGATGTCCAGCAATTGCCGTTCCCGGTCTCGCCGATCCGGCCGATCCCTTTTCACGCCTTCCGTCAGATTGGCGTCGCCGCCACGATCGCCTGGTACCGGACGCTGGATGCGCTTGAGCGCTGAGGGGGGCACGCATATGGTTCTGATGCAGCTTGACAGTTTCACAAATGTGAAAATGCCAATTCTGTTTTCAACCTCCCGCCCACGCCGATGTACGTAGTGAACGAGTTCGCGACTTGATGGGCATTCTTGAAGAGGCATCTGAACGGCCAAGGGACGACGCCGATGTGCGGGTCGGCCGGCGCGTCCGGGCGCTGAGGCTGGAGCGCAAGCTGTCGTTGGCCGACCTGGCCGCCAGGGCCGGCGTCTCGATCGGCGCGCTCAGCCAGATCGAGCGCGGCATGTCCTCCTTGCGTGTCAGGGTCATCTGGCCGCTCGCGGCGGCCCTCGGCATCGAGCCGTCGGCCTTGATCGCCTACGGCAACGATGCCGCCAACGATCTCTATTGCGTTCGCGCCAACAGCCGTCGCCCGATCCCGGTGACGTCGGAAGGCATTGCCAAGGCGCTGCTTTCGCCGCCAGGCGCCACGCTGACCGGCATACTGGTGACAGTGGAGGCCGGCGGCGGCACCGCCGAAGCCTATGCCCATGCCGGTCATGAATTCGGCTTCGTCCTTTCGGGCGAGGTCGAATTGGTGGTGGATTCCACAAAATACGTGCTGAAGACCGGCGACAGTTTTGCTTTCAGGAGCACCTTGCCGCACGCCTTCCGCAATCCGGGAGCGGAGCGCTGCCAGATTCTCTGGGTCAACACGACCAAGCCCTCCGAGGTTCGCGATGGCGCCTGATCCTTTCGTCCGACTGGGCGCGGTTTCGAGAGTTTTCCAGGCGAGCGTCAACCGCATCGTCTTTCGCGGCCTCGCATTGCCGTCTTCACGCCGAACCTGGGCAGCCCCCCTGTGGCCATCGACGCACCGCGCCAGGCGGAGGGTTTCAATTCAGCGCCGGCGAAGTGGCGCATATCAGCCCGCGCGGTCGCGCTTACTGCCCTATGCTCTACGCATGAACTGACCACCCATTTCCCGAAAAACCGGAGTGTTACCCTGTGAGCAATCATCTCAACTTCTTCATCGACGGCAAATGGGTGGCACCCGTGGCGCCGGCGACGCTCGACGTCATCGATCCGTCCACCGAAGAGGCCTACACCAAGATTTCCGTGGGCTCGAAGGCCGACGTCGACAAGGCTGTGGCGGCCGCCAAGGCTGCCTTCCCGTTCTTCTCGCAGACCAGCAAGGCCGAACGCCTGAAGCTGCTGAAGCGCATCCTCGAAGTCTACAACGAACGCTTCGAGGACATCGCCCAGGCTGTAAGTCAGGAGAATGGTTCACCCATCACCTGGGCGCGCGAGGCGCAGGCCTGGGCGGGCAGGGCGCATATGGAAGCCACCATCAAGGCGCTGGAGGATTATGAATTCCACGAGAAGCGTGGCGGCACGATGGTGGTCAAGGAGGCGATCGGCGTCTGCGCGCTGATCACGCCGTGGAACTGGCCGCTCAACCAGATCGTCTGCAAGGTGGCGCCGGCGATCGCCGCCGGCTGTACCGTGGTGCTCAAGCCATCCGAAATCGCGCCGATCAGCGGCATCGTCTTCTCCGAAGTGATGGAAGCCGCCGGCACACCGAAGGGAGTCTACAACATGATCAACGGCACCGGCCCGGATGTCGGCCAGATCATGGCCGGCCATCCCGATGTCGACATGGTCTCCTTCACCGGCTCGACCCGTGCTGGCATCATCGTCGCCAAGACTGCGGCCGAAACGGTCAAGCGCGTGGCGCAGGAACTCGGCGGCAAGTCGGCCAACATCGTGCTTGAAGACGCCGACTTCGAAACGGCTGTGAGGAAAGGCGTCGAAGGCTGCTTCGGCAACAGCGGCCAGTCCTGCGACGCGCCGACCCGCATGCTGGTGCCGGCCGCCCGCCACGACGAGGCACTCGCCATCGCCAAGAAGGCGGCCGAAGCACACAATGTCGGCGATCCGCGCAATGAACAGACCAAGCTTGGCCCGGTCGTCAGCGAGCTCCAGTTCAACAAGATCCAGCGTCTGATCGAGGCCGGCATCAAGGAAGGCGCCACGCTGGTCACAGGCGGCCCCGGCCGGCCGGAACACCTCAACCGCGGCTACTATGTGCGCCCGACCGTGTTCGGCCACGTCACGCCCGGCATGACCATCGAGAAGGAAGAAATCTTCGGGCCGGTGCTGTCGGTCATCTCCTACAATGACGATGATGACGCGGTGAAGATTGCCAACGACACCGTCTATGGCCTTGCCGCCTATGTGCAGTCGCAGGATATCGAACACGCCCGCAAGGTGGCCGGACAACTGCGCGCCGGACAGGTGTCGATCAATTATCCGGAATGGGACACGTTCGCGCCGTTCGGTGGCTACAAGCAGTCGGGCAACGGCCGCGAATACGCCGACTGGGCGATCCACGACTTCCTCGAGGTCAAGGGCATCATCGGCTACGGGGCGTAGCAGGTCTTCAGGCCGGCCGGCTGGTCCGCCTATGCGGACCTTCCGGCCGGTTGTGCACAAAGGACCGCGGAATTAAGTAGCAATTGACTCGGCAAGGAATGTATTCCTAGTCTGGTCAATGCCGGAACCCAGCAGCCGACCGCGCCGAAATGTGCAGACCTTGTGCCTTGCGCACGAAGTCGGGCAGCTCATTCGTGTCCGATGCCGGCACTGCAATATCACCCGTCATTATCTGCCCGGCGATCTCGCAAAGCTTGTGGGTGACATTCCCTTTTGGGACGTCGAGCGGCATATGCGCTGCGAGCGCTGCAAGCTTCGCGAGCTTGATGCCAGCATAATTTTGCCGAGCGCCGCGGAGCGCTTGAAAATTCGTGTCAGGCGCCTTGTCGAAATCCGCATGGTTCGTCGGGTGATCTGGCGAGACGACGACTGGGGAAGCGGTTGATATGGCGATCCTGCAGCCTAGAAAAGCGACCCTTGAGTTGGCACCTGCCGCGGAAGCTTGATCTGTGTGGCTGGCTTCTCGACAATCACCAACGCATCGTCCGGCGCGGTCCGCTGCAAATGCCGTGCTTCTGCCCACGGTGCTGTCAGCCAGGCCTCGGCCTCTTCCGACGTGGTCAGGATGACGGGCATGGCCTTCTCATGGATCGGCGCTATGACGGCGTTGGGTTTGGTCGTCATGAAGGCAAACAACTCGAAGTCGCCAGGACCATCCTTGACCTTTCGCAAGCCCTGCCAACGGGTCCAGAAGCCAGCGAAGAAGAACAGCGGCCGGCTCTCGTCACGCGCGAACCAGTAATTGCGCTGGATGCCTGTGTCCGGGTCCTTGTCGTTCGGTGTTGGGCTGGGTTCGGCAAAACTGGTAACCGGCACCACGCACCTATGCTCTACCCCGACAAACTGTTGCCAGTGCGAATATTGCGGGTTGCGAACGTTGGTCGTGCCGTAGTCGGCCTTGCCCTTCATGCGCTCAGGCGGTGTAGGCAAGCCCCAAAGCAGTTTCGCCAGCTCGCGCTCCCCGTCGGCCGCATTGCGAACGACCGGACCGGCCTGATTGGGATAGATGTCGACCGAAGGCTCAAGGTTGCCGCTGATATCGCGCAGTGCGCGCGTCCATTGTCGGACCGCCTCTTGCGTCGTCGTGATGTTGTAGAGATTGCACATGCACCCAGCATTGCGGAATTGACGTGTGACCGCAACCGAAGTCGCCGCTGCCATTCCTGCAAGTCGCCGTGGCGCGCTCCATCCATCGTCCTGACACACGTTGTCAGCTACCGCACGGCTCGACGATGGCGGGTCAGCAAGCTGTCCCCTATTTGCGGTGTGTCTGAACAGGAGGAACACACATGACCATCACGGAAATTGCCAGGGATTTCACCGAACTCCTCAAGCAGGGCGATCATCACGGTGCCGCTGAAAAGTACAATGCCGATGATATCGCGAGTTACGAAGCAATGGAGGGGCCGATGGCTGTCAGCCACGGCAAGGAAGCCCTCAGGCAGAAGGGCCAATGGTGGCGTGACAACAACGAATTTCATGGCGGCTCGGTCGAAGGCCCATACGTCAATGGCGACCAGTTCGCGGTATTTTTCCGGCTCGACGTGACCCCCAAGGCGAGTGGAAAACGTGTCACCATGGATGAGGTTGGCCTCTACACGGTCAAGAACGGCAAGATCACCGAAGAGCGGTTCTATTATTGAGGACGGAAAACGAACCGGCCCTTCCGAGTCTGTTCCTGCCGCTGAATGGTTTGAAAGTCAGAGCATGGCAGCCGGGATGGTTCCCGGGCCCCACGGGCCCGGGAACGAAGCTTGAGCGCTGGCAAAGCGGGAAGCGTGGTTTTAGGGTGTGGGGCGGATTTGACTTTCAGCCGGAAGGAAGCACGTTTTGACGAACACGATGTACGGCATCACCACCTGCGACACGATCAAGAAGGCACGCGTCTGGCTCGAGGGCCATGACGTCGCCTACCGGTTTCACGACTACCGGGCAGAGGGTTTGGACGCGAAGCGGATGGATGGCTGGATCGGCAAGGTCGGCTGGGAAAAGCTGCTCAACAAGGCGAGCACGACGTTTCGCGAGTTGCCGGACGAAGACAAGCAATCGCTTGATGAAAAGAAGGCAAAGGCGTTGATGCTGGCCAAGCCGACAATGATCAAGCGTCCGGTGTTGGAATTGGGGGACAGGATTCTGGTTGGCTTCAAGCCCGATGTCTATGAGCAGGCGGTGGGCAAGTAGGGCAGGGGGGCACTATCCCACTGTCCTCAAAATCTCCAGCCGCGTGAGTCCGTCCCGCGTAAATACCCCGCCAGCGCCACGGCATTGTTGTGCGCCTCGTCATGGGCACCGTAAACCAGCGTCATCCGCCCCTTGCCGAACAGACCGCGCAGCGGTGCCACGGCCTCCTCATTTCCATCCAACTCGGCCCAAAACCGCTTCTGAAACTCCGCCAGCGCTCGGGCTCATGCCCGAACCACTTTCGCAACGCGTCGCTCGGCGCGATCTTCTTCAGCCACAGCGTCAACGCAGCGTGCTCCTTGCCGACGCCGCGTGGCCAGATCCGGTCGACCAGAACCCGCTGACCGTCATCGGGCCCTGGTGGCTCGTGGATCCGCTTGACCGCCAGGTCGAAGGCCATCGGACTCTCCGCTAGTGGCGCGGACTGTCAGGCCCACTCACCCCTGCGCATGACCGGCACGCGCGTACCGTCCTTGCTGACGCCATCGATGTCGATCTTGTCCGAGCCGATCATCCAGTCGATATGGATGAAACTCTTGTTGCCGCCGCGCGCGGCGATCTCGTCCTGGCTGAGCGAGGCGCCGTCGACGAAGCATTTTGAATAACACTGTCCGAGTGCGATATGGCAGGCGGCGTTTTCATCGAACAGCGTGTTGAAGAACAAAAGGCCGCTCGCCGAGATCGGTGAGGAGTGCGGCACCAGCGCGACCTCCCCAAGGCGGCGCGAGCCCTCGTCGGTGTCGAGCACTTTCTTCAGCACATCCTCGCCCTTCGAAGCCTTCGCCTCGACGATACGGCCTTCCTCGAAGCGCACCCAGATGTCGTCGATCAGCGTGCCTTGGTAGGACAGCGGCTTGGTCGAGGAGACATGGCCTTCGACGCGCCTAGCATGGGGCGTGGTGAAGACCTCTTCGGTCGGGATGTTGGGGTTGCAGGTGATGCCGTTCTTGGCGGTCGAGGCGCCACCCATCCATTCATGGCCATCGGCCAGTCCAACGGTCAGGTCGGTTCCGGGGCCGGTGAAATGCAGCGCGTGGAAATTATGGCCGTTCAGCCATTCGGTCCGGCTGCGAAGTGCTGCGTTGTGCGCCGTCCAGTTGCCGATCGGGTCTTCGACATCCACCCGCGAGGCGGCAAAGATCGCATCGGCCAGTTTCACCACGGCGACATCCTCGGCGTCATCCGGGAATACCTGCTTGGCCCATGCCTTGTCGGGATAGGCGACGATGTTCCAGTTGATGTCGAAGCCAGTGATCTTCTCCAGGGCTGGCTGATAGGCGATCGAATTGGCCTTGTTGGCGCGCGCCACCTTCGCCGGATCCTGCGCCGACAGCAGCGACGGATCCTCGCCGCGCACGGCAAGCCGCGCAGCATTGTTGGCGAAGGCTTTCGCCATGCCCTCATATAGCCAGCCGGCGGCGTGGTCGAAGCCGGCATCGGCGCCAAAGCGATAGCGCGCCAGCGTCATCTCATCGTCGTTGAAGATCGGCGTCACCAGGCCGGCGCCGGCCTTGTAGGCGTGCTCGACGATCCGCCGCGTCAGCGGCAGTGCAGCGATGGACGATGTCACGACAAGGTCCTGCCCGGGCTGCAATTGCAGCCCGACCTTGATCGCGACCTCGGCCAATCTGTCGAGCTTTACCGGGTCGATCGTTGCGGAAACGCCGCGCGAATGTGTGGTCATGATCCCTGCCTGCCGTGATGTTGATCGATCATACATAGACCGGCAAAGGCGACCTTTCCACCGCGATCGCCGCCGGTATGTTCAACCCGCGGGCTCGGGCGAGCCGAACCGAGCCATGGTCGCCTCGATTTCTTCCCGGACCCAGGCCTTGAAGTCACGGACCTTGCGGCTTTCTGTTCTGGCCGGCGAGGTCACCAGCCAGTAGCCAAGGCCGCTCTGGGCGCGGATGCCGAAGGGCGCGACGAGGCGGCCATCCGCCAGGGCATCGGCGGTCAGCAATTGCCAGCCGAGCATGACGCCGTGGCCGGCAATCGCCGATTCAAGGCAAAGCATCGGATCGGTGAAGCGCGCGCCCTTCTGGAAGGTGACCGGTTCGACCCCGGCGGCCTCAAACCAGCTTTCCCAGTTGATCATCGAGCGTTCGTCGGTGATGGCGCAGGTCTGGGCGAGATCTTCGATCGATTTCAGCTTCCGGGCGATGACCGGCGCGCAGACGGGAAATACTTCCAGCGCCACGAGAAGTTCAGCACGGGCATTCGGCCATTTGCCGTCGCCGAGACGAATGGCGATGTCTATATCGGAACGGTCGAGATCGGCCACCCGAACCGAGGCGTCGAAGCGCAGCAACACATCGGGGTGCCGGTCGAAGTGACGTGAGAGGCGCGGCAGCAGCCATTTCGATGCGAAGGCCGGCGCAACCGAGACCACCAGCGTACATTGGGTCGCCTCGTCGGCGAGAGCCATCGCCTCGGCGAGTTCTCGGAAACCGACGCCGAGCCTGGCCGTGAAGACCGTGCCGAATTCGGTGGGGACGAGGCCACTTGCTGTCCGCTCGAACAGGGCTCGGCCGAGCTGCTTTTCCGTCCGGTTGATCTGCTGGCTGACCGCGCTGACGGAAACGTTGAGTTCGCCCGCCGCCGCCGAAAGCGAGCCGAGGCGGGCAACGGTTTCCACGGCGCGCAAGCCGTTGAGGTGGACGCGGTTCAGCATAGCCATACAGTTTTTCTAAACTGCTCGGTTTGAAATCTCAATTGAAAGAGTTGTTGAAACGGCGGACCTTACCGGAAACAGACGGACCGGGGATGCTGAAGATTTTATCATCGCTGAACATCTTCTTCGCCGGAAGCCAACGGCTGGCGCATGAGAGCGAAACCACCAGATGGGTGATCGATCCGCTGTCTCACCCGGCGCTTGACGCCATGTCGGAGCGCGAACTTGGCGACGTGCCATTCAGGCTGACAGCGCGGCGGACGGTTTACGAGACCACGACCTTGCGGGCCTGTGGCTGTTAACCGCCGGGCAGGCTGAAGCCCGACGGGAATAGTTCCAGTTGTCCGCGGCGGCCACGATCCCGCTGGCCTAACAAAAGGCGGATTGTTTCAAGGGCCGGCGCGCTCCTATTGTGCACTGCAAATGAACACGGTTCCCTCATCGCCGCTGCGCTTTGCCTTCGCCGGAATGATAGCCATGGCCGTCGCCATGGGCATCGGCCGTTTCGTCTATACCCCGATCCTGCCCGGCATGATGGAGGAACTGCATCTGTCGCCGGCCAATGCCGGCTGGATCGCCTCGGCCAACTATCTCGGTTATCTCATCGGCGCGCTGGCGGCCGCGGGCGGTTGGGCGCACGGGCGCGAGCGCCTTATGATGTTGGTGGCGCTCGGCGCCAGCACCGTCCTCACGGCCCTGATGGGGCTGTCGGACACGATGGTCGCCTTTCTCTTCATCCGCTTCCTGGCTGGCCTCGCCAGCGCCTTCGTCATGGTCTTCATGGCCAGCATCGTTTTCAGCCATATAAATGCCGCGGGCCGCGGCGACCTGCAGGCTTGGCATTTCGGCGGCGTTGGCCTTGGCATCGCGATTTCGGCGGCGATGATGGCGGTGCTGGTCACCGAACATGCCGGCTGGGCGGCGGGCTGGCTGTGGTCATCAGCGATTTCAGCTTGCGGCTTCCTGGTCGTGGCGCTGTTGGTGAACGAAGGCCCGCTCAGCAACGGAGAAGCGACCCGTGAGCCGGCCTTGCCGAAAGACTGGTCGCTGATGAAGATCATCATCGCCTACGGTTTGTTTGGTTTTGGCTATGTGGTGACGGCGACATTCCTGGTCGCCATCGTCCGGCAAGGCGGTGGCAGCCGCGTCTTCGAGGCCATGGTGTGGCTGGTCGCGGGCCTTGCCGCATTTCCCTCGACATGGGCGTGGCAGAAGATCGCCGCACGGATCGGGCTCCATGCCGCCTATGCGCTGGCATGCCTCGTCGAAGTCGTCGGCGTCACCGCCAGCGTCGCCCTCGGCGGTTATATGGGGCCGCTGCTCGGCGGTCTGCTGCTTGGCGGCACGTTCATGGCCATCACGGCACTTGGCCTGCAGGCCGCGCGGCGGCAGGCGCCAAAATCGGCACGGCGCATCTTCGGCCTTATGACCGCGTCATTCGGTCTTGGCCAGATCATCGGCCCGATCGTCGCCGGGCTTTTGGCTCAGGCGTCAGGCGATTTCTTCCTCGCCTCGATCGTCGCAGCGGCCATACTGGTCGCTTCCGGCGCCATCACGTGGACGGCTGCGCCAAAATCGCCATGATTGGCGGTCTTGCTCAGCGCCGGGCATCGGGCAGGCATTTTCTTTCCCACTAATGTGTGACTTTATGCCCGCTAAACTCCGCTGATTTGCGCATCGAGCAAGGAATTCGCCACAGTGTTCGTATCCTTTTTCCCGCAGCCGAAGCTGTTTTTCTCTTCGGCCGCCATCTGGAGCCTTGCAGCAATCCTGTTCTGGTTTTTCGGGGGTGAGCAACTGGGAGCGGTTTTTGGACTGCCTCCCGCCGCTGACGGTGCGCCGCCCATCATTGGTATCGCCGTTCTCGTCTCGAAGCCGTTCCTCTGGTTCTATCTCTATTTCGTGTTTTGCGTGGCCGTCTTCTATGCCTTCTGGAGCTGGTATTCTCCGCATCCGTGGCAGCGCTGGTCGATCCTGATGACGGCGGTCATCTTGTTCTTCATCTATTTCAATGTGCAGGTCAGCGTCGCCGTCAACGCCTGGTACGGCCCTTTCTTTGACTATGTGCAGGGGTTGATGTCGGGAACTGGAAAGTCGACCAACGGAGAATTTTATACCGGATTGGCTGACTTTTCGTGGCTCGCACTGGTCGGCATGAACGTGCAGGTGGTCAATGCCTTCATCGTCAGCCACTGGATTTTCCGCTGGCGCACGGCGATGAACAATTATTTCATCGAGAATTGGGCCAGGCTACGCCATATCGAGGGAGCCTCGCAGCGTATTCAGGAAGACACGATGCGGTTCTCGCAGATCATGGAGGATCTCGGCTCCAGCTTCGTGCAATCGATCATGACGCTGATCGCATTCCTGCCGGTGATGATCCAACTGCAGGCCCATATCAGCGAATTGCCGATCGTCGGCGCTATCCCCCAGCCTTTGGTCGTCGCAGCGCTAGCCTGGTGTCTGTTCGGAACAATCTCGGTCATGATTGCCGGCCTCAAACTTCCAGGGCTCCAGTTCCGCAACCAGCGCGTCGAGGCCGCCTACCGCAAGGAACTCGTCTATGGTGAGGATCATGCGGACAGGGCCCAGCCGGCCACCACTGCCGAGTTGTTCGCCAATGTCCGCCACAACTATTTCAGACTCTATTTTCACTACATTTATTTCAACGTGGTCCGTTACACGTACCTTCAGGCTGACAACATCTTCTCGCTGTTGATCCTGGGTCCTTCGCTTGTAGCGCACAAGATAACGTTCGGCGCGTTGAACCAGATTTCCAACGCTTTTGGTAAGGTAACAGGATCGCTGCAATTCCTGCTTACCTCTTGGTCGACCATCGTCGAGCTTCAGTCGGTTCACAAACGCCTGCGCGCTTTCGAGGCCACCCTGCAGGGCCAGCCGTTGCCGGACATCGATCAGCGCTATCTTGCGAGGCAGAGCACCGAGGATCCCGCCTGACGCTTTGGAAAGGCGTGGGCGGCTCAGCCGCCCACGTTCTTGCCGTTGGCTCCCAGCCGCGAAACATAGTCGCGAAAGCTGATGCACTCGACATCGGGCTTGACACAGACCTCGCCGGCAAAGCGCTCCAGCGCGTTCCAGTAGGCGCCGTTGTTCATCAGCGTGAAATGGAACCCGAGTTCCAGTGGCAACCGCTTGCCGTTGTATTGATTGTTGAACGCGGCGCGGAAAGCGTCGTAGGTCCGGTTCTCGAACTCGTTCGCCGCGCTCGGCCGCTCGAAGCCACCGGAATGTCTGACATAGAGATTGTAGTCCATGGCGATCACCGGCCGGGATTTGGGACCCTCCGGAATCTGCGGCAGCGAGAATCGCGTGATGCCGTCAAGGGTTGGCGGCTCAACCGGGCCGCGTGACACACCGCTCGCGTCGAACAGGTAGCCAGCTACGGGCAGCGCCTCGTAGAGTGCCTTGTTTGCCGACAGATACGGCGCCCTGAACCCGACCACCGCATGAGCAGCGAAATCGCGCCAGCCCTTGGGTTCGGGCGTGATGCCGTTGATCGCATAGGCGTTTTCGAAAATGCGCTCGAACGACCTGAACTCGCTCAGCCAGTCCGCCTTGCTCCAGTCCTTGCCGTCGAAATGACCGCAGGCATGGCTGCCGATGTCGTGGCCCTCGGATGCTGCCAGCCTGATCTGCTCAAGCCGGTCGGCAACCTCCTGTTTTGAAGCCGCAAAACCGATATTCGATTTGCCGGCGCTCTTGCCCGGCGCCGTATATTGCGTGCGCGTCTCCGGCGTCAGCAGGAAGACGCAGGACAGAAAATAGGTGAAGTGCGCGCCGGTGCGGGCGGCCAGCGCACGGCTACGCTTCCACTGTGAAATGTCGCGGGCGCTGTCGAACGAGATGATGACGGCCTGTTTCGGCCTTGCCCGCACCTGCGCCTTGGGCGGATCGGCAAGAGCAGCACTCGATGCTGCGAGCGAAACCAAGGAAAACGCAAGAACGCGGAATGGAAGACGCATCGACAATCTGATCTGGAGAGAAAGGGTTAGGGAGCCGGCTATCGGACAAATGTGGCGTCGGTACGATCAGCCGTCGCGGTTCCTCCGTGCGGCCAATAGCCGATTTTCCTGCCGAACCCCTTCCATGCCGACAAAATTCCGCTAAAACGCGGGCTCAAGAAGGGCCCTGCCGGGCAGGAATGGTTATATATGTCGGACGACACTTTTATCCGCGAAGTCAACGAGCAGATCCGCCACGAACAGGCGCAGGCGCTGTGGGATCGGTTTGGGCCCGCCCTGATCGGCCTGGCCGTTCTGATCGTGCTCGGCACCGCCGCCGTCGTCGGCTATCGCTACTGGGATGAAACCCGCGCCAACCGTTCGGGCGATGCCTTTTCGCAGGCGCTGAAACTCGCCAATGACGGCAAGAACGATGACGCGCTTGCCGCGTTGGGCGCCCTGGAGAAAGACGGCTATGGAGCCTATCCGTTGCTTGCCCGCATGCGGGCGGCGACCGTCAAGGCCGACAAGGGCGATGTCGCCGCGGCGGTCAAGGATTTCGACGACGTTGCCGCCGACACCGCCATTCCCGCCGGCATTCGCGACATGGCGCGCCTCAGGGCGGCACTGCTTCTGGTCGACCACGGCTCCTTCGCCGATGTTTCCAGCCGCGTCGAAGCGCTGACCTCCGACACCAATACGCTGCGCCACACCGCGCGTGAGGCGCTTGGCCTTGCCGCCTGGAAGGAGGGCAAGACCGCGGATGCCCTGAAACTGTTCGACCAGATCGCTTCGGATGACGGCGCTCCGCGCAACACGCGCGAGCGGGCAACGCTGATGTCCGAACTGATCCGCGGGTCAGGCAATGCATCGTGACGTTCAAGGTAGCCATAATCGGTCGGCCTAACGTCGGCAAATCAACGCTTTTCAATCGGCTGGTGGGAAAAAAGCTGGCGCTTGTCGACGATACGCCAGGCGTAACCCGAGATCGCCGCGTCCACGCGGCAAAGCTCTACGATCTGCATTTCGATGTTATCGACACCGCGGGCTTCGAGGACGCCGGCGCGAGCACCCTGCCGGGACGCATGCGCGCGCAGACCGAAATCGCCATCCACGAAGCCGACCTGATCTTCTTCACCGTCGATGCCAAGTCCGGCCTGATGCCGGATGACAAGACCTTTGCCGAGATTGTGCGGAAGTCCGGAAAGCCCGTTGTCCTGGTTGCCAACAAGGCAGAGGCGAAGGGCGCCCAGGGTGGCATGCTGGAGGCCTGGGAGCTTGGCCTTGGGGAACCAATCCCGGTTTCGGCCGAACACGGTCAAGGCATGCCCGATCTGCGCGACGCGGTGATCGAGGCGCTTGGCGAAGCGCGCGCCTTCGGCGAAGAAGAAGAGGACGGCGACGAGGAGATCGCGGCCAGTGAGGTTCTGATCGGCGAGGACATCACCGATCCGGACGCCGAAGACGTACATACCTATGACGACACCAAGCCGATGCGCATCGCCGTCGTCGGTCGGCCGAACGCCGGCAAGTCGACGCTGATCAACGCGCTGATCGGCGAGGAGCGTCTGTTGACCGGACCGGAAGCCGGCATCACACGGGATTCGATTTCCGTCGATTGGGACTGGCGCGGCCGCCGGATCAAATTGTTCGACACCGCCGGCATGCGTCGCAAGGCCCGGATTCATGAAAAGCTGGAAGTCATGTCTGTCCAGGATGGACTGCGCGCCATCCGCTTTGCCGAGATCGTCATCATCGTGCTTGACGCGACCATCCCCTTCGAGAAGCAGGATCTGCAGATTGCCGACCTGATCATCCGCGAGGGACGTGCGCCGGTGATCGCCTTCAACAAATGGGACCTGATCGACAACCCGCAGGAACTGCTGGCGGAACTGCGCGAGAAGACCGAGCGGCTTCTTCCCCAGGCGCGCGGCATGCAGGCGGTGACGGTGTCGGCCGAAACCGGCCGCGGCCTCGACAAGCTGATGGAAGCCGTCATCCGTACGCACAAGGTATGGAACAGCCGTGTTTCGACCGGAAAGCTCAACCGCTGGCTGGAAGGCATCCTGGCGCATCATCCGCCGCCCGCCGTCGCCGGCCGCCGGTTGAAGATCAAGTATGTCACGCAGGCCAAGACACGCCCGCCGGGCTTTGTCGTCCAATGCTCGCGGCCGGACGCGATGCCGCAGTCCTATGTCCGCTATCTGACCAACAGCCTGCGCGAGGCCTTCGACATGCCGGGCGTTCCGATCCGCATGGCATTGCGTACATCGGACAATCCGTTCGCCGGCAGGGCCAAGAAACGTCACTGAACGCCAGCGCCTTTGCGGCGGCGGTATCAGGCCACGCTTCGTAGGCCATCATGCGCGGATCGCGCCCGCGCACTTTCGGGCAGTGATTCCAGGGTCGCCTGCAGCAGGATGTCGGCAAGCCTCTGCGCCACCGGATCCAGTTCGGCGTCCTTGCGATGCAGGAACAGAGCCATGCCGGGCAATGCGGGCAATCCGGTGATTTCCGGCGTCATCGCCCGTACATTGGCCGGCAGGCCGACCTCGGTGCGGATTGTAACTCCCAACCCAGCGGCGACGGCGGCCCAGATGCCGCCAAGGCTCGGACTAGAGAAAGCCATCCGCCAGGGCAGGCCAGCCCGGTCGAGCGAATCCGTCGCCACGGTGCGCAGTAGGCATGGCGCCTCAAGCGCAACCAGCGGCAGTGCCTCGCCCTCGCGCAGGGCTGTTTCCACAAGTGCCGCCGGACCGATCCAGCGCATCTGAACATCAGCCACATGCTGGCTGTAGGGCAATTTTTCCTCATTGTGCCATGCCAGCGCAATGTCGAGGCTGCCCGACACGACCCGTTCGGCAAGCTCGTAACTGCGCCCGATCCTGGCCTCGATCTTGAGCTTGGGATGCGCGCGCGCGAACCGCCCGAGCACCTCCGGCAGAACCGCTTCGCCGAAATCTTCCTGGAGCCCAAGCCTTACCCAGCCCTCCAGTTCGACGTCATGGATGGCGGACACGGCCTCGTCATTGAGTTCGAGGAGCCTGCGCGCATAGCCGAGCATGGTTTCGCCGGCTTCCGTCAGTGCGAGGCCACGTCCCGACTTGCGGAAGATGGGGGTGGCTGCCTGATCCTCCAGTTTCTTTAGTTGCGCGCTGACCGCCGAGGTGGAGCGACCAAGCCGGTTGGCCGCCTTGGCAAAGCTGCCCAACTCCATTCCGGTGACGAAGCTCCTGAGAACGTCGAGGTCGAGCGTTATCCGTCGCATAAAATCATCCTGATTGGTGGGACTATAAGTTTAAAAATTCCCGATATTCAGGATGAAGCTACGGCGGTAGGACATGCCCGTCAAGGTCTGACAGTCGTTGTCGGATCGTCGAAGGAGCCGGCCGATGTCAGTCACCACCGCAAGCCGCAGCGAGGACACGCCTCGGCTGAGCGGCAGCATTGCCCCTCTGGCTCAGGCGCAGTTTGGTCCGAACCATCGTTGGAAGGTTCTTGGCATTGGCGTCGTCGCCAATGCCTGTTTTTCCGCCACCTTCTCGGGTGTTCCGAGCACGGCGGTTTTCCTGAGGTCGGGCTACCACCTGGGCAATGGCCAGCTTGGTCTGGTTCTGGGGCTTCTGGGATTGGGTGTCGCGCTCAGCGAATTGCCCTGGGGGCTGCTCACCGACCGGTGGGGCGACCGCCATGTGCTCCTGACCGGACTTGCCGCCACCACGGCATGGCTTGGCCTCATGGCATCGCTCGTGGTGCCATCGTCCACACATGTTCCCGGCGTTGCAGTCCTGGCCGTCGCCTTTCTGGTCACCGGCCTGCTGGGCGGCAGCGTCAACGGCTCCAGCGGCCGTGCCATCATGGCGTGGTTCCACGAAGGCGAACGCGGCTTCGCCATGAGTATCCGGCAGACGGCGGTGCCTCTCGGCGGCGGCTTTGGCGCGCTCGTTCTCCCGTCGCTCGCTTCGGCCCATGGTTTTGCCGCCGTCTTTGGACTTCTGGCCGTGGCCTCGGCGGTCTCAGCCTTCTTCACATGGCTCTGGCTGCATCAGCCGCCGGCACAAGACGATCCCAGTTCCTCAAGCGCCAACACGATCTCGTCAGCCGGCCCCGTGCCGCTACGCAATCTCGACATCTGGCGCATCGCAACGGCGATTGGCCTGCTCTGCTTTCCGCAGGTGGCGGTGCTCACCTTCGCCTCGGTCTTCCTGCATGACTTCGGCGGGATGGGTACGGCGGTGATCAGCGCGAGCTTGGCGGCTGTGCAGATCGGCGCCATGGTCATGCGGGTCTGGAGCGGCCGCTTCACCGATCGTCATCGCAATCGCCGGTCATTCCTGCGCCTCTGCAGCGCCCTGAGCGCCATTGCCTTCGCTGTCCTCGGCCTGCTCGTCATGCCTTCGGCCGGGATACCCGCGCCGGTGCTTGCGCCGGCATTGGTCGCCACGCTGGTTGTCGCCGGCATCTGCGTTTCGTCATGGCATGGCGTCGCCTATACCGAGCTTGCCACGCTTGCAGGCGCCAGCCATGCGGGAACCGCTCTTGGCCTCGCCAACAGCTTCGTCTTCGTAGCGTTCTTCCTGGTGCCAACAGCCATTCCGGGCCTGCTGATCCTCGTATCATGGCCGGGTGTATGGCTGGCCGCTGCCGCCTGTGCGCTTGTCGCCTGGCCGATCTTTCTTCGGCCGGCGTCGTTGGCTTCGGCTCGCCCAAGGCCGTAAAACCAAGGCGTTGCGGTCCAACGTGGAAAACTCGATCGACCCTGTTAACGTCCCATCAAGGTTAATGCACCATTGTTTCTCTCCAGTGGGGTTCAGTAGCGTTCCTGGAGAGTTCCGTGCATCGACGTGTTTTGAAGCGGCTTGTCGCCGCCGCCGGTGAGAGAAAACATTGCTTCCTCGCTCCATTTGTTATCGGTCTTGGCATCTGGATCGGCTTTCCGACCGTTGTCGCCTATCAGGACATGACGAGCCTCATTTCCGGCCTTGAGGCGCCGAACGCGCGCTGGAACGCCTATGTCGAGAGGTCCGTCGCGGGCTCGGTTCATGCGGCCGAAATGCCCTTCGTCGATTCCGACACCACCGGCTCGCTCTCCGGATCCGGCGTCAAGCTCGCCGGCATCGGCACGGTGTCTTTTCGCGGCAAGGGCGGGCGGGTCAGTGGATCGCCCGACGAGGAGCGCATTATGCGAGCGGACAAGAAGGGCCGTATCATCCAGGTCTCTCCTGTAGCGCCGCCGAAAAACTTCAACGCCGGCTCGATCTTCGAGCGCACGTCATCGCTGCTGCGCCCGAGCATGGACAGCGATCTGAAGATGGCCTTCGCCAAACCGCGGATCAAAGGCAAGGAAGTCCAGATCGCCGCCGCATTCCATGCCCGCGAGGACAAGAAGCCGGATCCCGGCGTCCCGACCATGCTTGCCGCACTGGTCAACAATGACAAGGCCGATGTGCTGGCGACCGCCTACGCATCCTCCGCGCCCGACTATGCGAAGGCGTCGCCGTTCGAGGTGCTGCTGCAGGACGAGAAGCCGGACAATGGCCGCTTCATTCCACCGATGGCCAAGGGCGACCACGCATGGATCCAGAACCCGCTTCCAGCGAGCGTCTTCAGCAAGCCCGAGCAGGCGTGCCTTGCCAACGGCATCTATTTCGAAGCCAGGAGCGAATCCGTACGTGGACAGGCAGCCGTCGCCCAGGTCATCCTCAACCGGGTCCGCAATCCAGCCTATCCGAACTCGATCTGCGGTGTCGTCTACCAGAACGACAACTGGTTCAACCGTTGCCAGTTCTCGTTCGCCTGCGATGGCCGAAAGAAGCGGATCGACAGCCCCGTCGCCTACAAGACCGCTCAGGACATCGCCATGGCTGTCACGGCTGGCAAGATATTCATTCCGGAAGTCGGATCGTCGACCCACTACTATGCCCAATATGTCCATCCGGGCTGGGCGCGCACGATGCAGAAGATGACCAAGATCGGCCTGCATATCTTCTACCGCACCTATGGCGGCGGCTGGAGTTGATTGCTCAATAATTGCCAGCGCCTTTCCTTCTGGCGGCGCCGATCGCGGACCTGCCGGAAGGGGGATTCGGGCCGCGCCTGCCCGCTGTCGCGCCGGGCACGATGTCGCACCTTTTTAAGTTATTGATTTTAATGAAGAAAATACATCACATTGAAGTTCCGCCCGTGGCTTGACGGGCGCAAACCCTCTAACTATGTTGCCGGCGACTTTAGAAGCGGACGGACGGTGACGGTCTGACCGGGCAGGGGGGTTGCGATGGCCGACAGGAATGGGCCAGACGGAACCGGAAAAACCGGCCCCGGCAAACAGCATGAAACCGAAATCCGCGACGACGATCTTGAGCGCCGTCGGCGTGAACTTGAAGCATCGCTTGCAACAAGGCTGCCGGAACGGCTCGAGGGGAAAGACGACGCGAAAGCGGGCAGTGCCGCCGGATATGGCCAGGCGCTCAAACTATCCAGCGAGTTCATCGCTGGAGTGGTTGTGGGCGCGGGCCTCGGCTGGATCATCGACCGTCAGGCGGGGACATCGCCATGGGGTCTGATCGTGTTTCTGTTGCTGGGTTTTGGCGCCGGCGTGCTCAATGTCCTGCGTTCAGCAGGGGCTGTGGCAGAATTCGGACAGGGCGCCAAACCGCGCCGTGACCGGGACGATGGAAATGGCCGCTCGTCATGAGCGGTAGTTGTAATAAGGCCGTGCGCGGCATTGATGGGGTTTGAACGTGGCAGCTGACAAGGTCGATCCGATCCACCAGTTCCATATCATCAAGCTGATTCCGATCAACATCGGCGGCTATGACCTGTCTTTCACCAACTCGGCGCTGTTCATGGTCGCGACCGTGGTTGTCGCCGCCGCCTTCCTCTACCTCACCACGTCGAGCCGCAGCCTCGTTCCCGGTCGGCTTCAGTCTGTTTCCGAGATGGCCTACGAATTCGTCGGAAACATGTTGAGGGACGCTGCCGGAACACAAGGGATGAAGTTTTTCCCACTCGTGTTCTCGCTCTTCATGTTCGTGCTCGTCGCTAACCTGCTTGGGCTTGTTCCTTACTTCTTCACCATCACCAGCCACATCATCGTCACCTTCGGTCTCGCCATCCTGGTGATCGGAACGGTGATCGTTTACGGCTTCATGAAGCACGGTCTGGGCTTTCTCAAGCTGTTCGTGCCGCATGGCGTGCCGATCTACCTGATGCCGCTCGTGGTCGCGATCGAGGTGATTTCCTTCGTTTCGCGCCCGGTCAGCCTCTCGGTTCGTTTATTCGCCAACATGCTGGCTGGCCACATTACGCTGAAAGTTTTCTCGGGATTTGTCGTGAGCCTCAGTGCGTTGGGCGCTGTCGGTATCGCGGGTTCGGTGTTGCCGCTGGCCATGGCAGTGGCGCTGACGGCGCTTGAATTGCTCGTCGCCTTCCTGCAGGCATACGTCTTTGCCGTCTTGACCTGCATGTATCTCAACGACGCTCTGCACCCCAGTCACTAATAAAGTTTCACCGGCGCATGACGCCAACTACAAACTGCAACGACAACGGAACGACAGGAGTTTAACATGGACGTATCTGCAGCAGCTGCGATTGGCGCGGGCATCGCTTGCGTGGGCATGGGCGGCGCGGGCATTGGCCTCGGCAACATCTTCGGCAGCTATCTCTCGGGCGCGCTGCGCAACCCGTCGGCTGCCGACGGCCAGTTCGGCCGCCTGATTTTCGGCTTCGCCGTGACCGAAGCTCTGGGCATCTTCTCGCTCCTGATCGCTCTCCTCCTGGTGTTCAAGTAAGAACAACGGGCTGACGAAGTGAGGCGCATGGTGCGGCCTTACCGTATGGACAGGGAAATGAGATGTTCGTGACATCTGCCTTTGCGGAAGAGACCGCGCCGGCTGCCGGCGCGGGAGGCGATACGCATTCGGGCACGGCTGTGCCCGCCGAGGCGCATGGCGCGTTCCCGCCGTTTGATCCTTCGACGTTTCCGTCGCAGCTTCTTTGGCTGGCGATTACCTTCGGGCTGTTCTACCTCTTCTTGAAGAAGGTGGCGATGCCGCGCGTTGGTGGCATCATTGATGTGCGCAACGCCCGGATCACGCAGGATCTCGACCAGGCCGCCAAGCTGAAGGGCGAAGCCGACGCCGCTGTTGCTGCCTATGAGCAGGAACTGGCCGAAGCCAAGACCAAGGCCAATACGATTGGCCAGCAGGCAAGCGATGCAGCCAAGGCGGAAGTCGAGGCGGCACGCAAGAAGGTCGAGGCTGAGCTTGACGAGAAGCTCGGTGCTGCCGAGGCGCGCATCGCTTCCATCAAGGCCAATGCCATGAAGGAAGTCGGTGGTATCGCCGAGGATACCGCTTCGGAAATCGTCGAGGCGCTTGTCGGTGACAAGGCCAGCAAGGCCGAGGTCGCGGCCGCCGTCAAATCCGTGGCCCGGTGAGGAGCGCATCATGGACGCTACAGCTCTAGCAACGCTCTGGGCCACGATTGCCCTGGTCATTTTCCTGGCTATCGCCATCTACATCAAGGTGCCCGGAATGGTGGCCAAGGCGCTAGACGCCCGCGCGGCCAAGATCAGCGGCGAGCTTGATGAAGCCCGGCGGCTGCGCGAGGAGGCCCAGCAACTGCTCGGCCAGTACCAGCGCAAGCGCAAGGAAGCCGAGCAGGAGGCCGCCGACATTGTCGCTGCCGCCAAGCGCGAGGCCGATATGCTTGCCGCCGACGCGCACAAGAAGACCGAGGACTATGTTGCCCGGCGCACGGCCCTTGCCGAGCAGAAGATCGGTCAGGCCGAGCGCGACGCGGTCGCCGAAGTGCGCGCGAGCGCCGTCGATATCGCCGTCGAAGCAGCGCGCGCGCTGCTTGCCGGCAAGGTCGATGCAAAAGCCGGCGCGGACCTGTTCAAGGCATCGCTTGCGGATGTGAAGGCGAAGCTCAACTGAGCCTAATCTCCTTAGACTTTAAAAGAGCCGCCTGGGAAACCTGGCGGCTTTTTTGTTGTGTGGGAGGTCTGCGAAGCGGCGCAGGGGATAGCCGCGCGTGAAGCGCAGACCCCATCTTTCTTCGCCAAAAGGAAGCGTCGGGCAAGTTGAGAGGACCCCCTCTGTCGCCTTTGGCGACATCTCCTGCTCGACGGGGGAGGGTATCCTCAACTCAATCGAGGCCTGCGAAACTCTTTTCTTCCGCCATTTCAGCTCCGCCAAGCCTGAACGGTGCGAACGACACGCGGTGCAGTCGGGCCACCGGCCCGTGCGCCTCGATCGCCGTGCGATGGCGGGCCGTGGCATAGCCCATATGGACCTCGAACCCGTAGCGGCCGTGGTGGCTGCCGCAGCCGCACATCATGCGGTCGCGCATGACCTTTGCGACGATCGAGGCGGCGGCGATCGATTGCGAGCGCTGGTCGCCCTTGATCAGCGCGCGTCCAGCGCAAGGCAGGCCCGGCGGGACGTCACGCCCGTCAGCGAGAGCGAGCTTCGGCTGCACCGGCAGGCCAACCAGGGCGCGGCGCATGGCCTCGAGGCTGGCCTTGAGGATGTTGCTGCCGTCGATGCCTTCGGCGCTGATGGAGGCCATCGATACGCCCAGCGCAGAGCCAAGAATGCGCAGGAACAAGGCCTCACGCTGCAAATGGCTGAGGCGTTTGGAATCATCCAGGCCCTCGGGGATATTTGCGGGATCGAGCACCACCGCGGCGGCGACAACCGGCCCGGCGAGCGGACCCCGCCCGGCCTCATCCATGCCGGCTACCGGCCACAGGCCTTCAGCCATCGCCTTCGTCTCGAAGGAGAAGTCGGGTCTCTCGATGATCTCGAAGAGAGGCGGAGAATCGGAACGCGCGCGAGCCATGTTGCGGCGAGGTTCGCATCGGCTCCGATTCTCCGCAAGTCCCTCCGGGTCGGGTGGGGCGCCGGACCGGGAGGGCACCGTCTGCAGGCCGGGGCGGGCCGGACGGGATTCTTGATGCCGCGACAGATCAAACCATCGCAGCGGACTGCGCTTTCAAAGCAGTGTCAGCTGCACCTGGTCTTTTCCAGCGGCGACAAACTGGTCGGTCCGAAGCGTACGCCGTTCGACATTGAGGCCCAACCGCTTGGCGGTAATCTCGAAGCGCCGGCCGATCTGCCAGGCGTAGGGACCCGCGCCTTTCATGCGTTTGCCCCATTCCGAATCGTAGTCCTTGCCGTCGCGCATCGAACGGATCAGCGACATGACATGGCGATAGCGGTCCGGATAGTGACGCAGCAGCCAATCCTTGAAGATCGGGCTGACCTCCAGCGGCAGGCGCAGGACGACATAACCAGCCTCGCGCGCACCCGCGGCATATGCCGAATCGAGAATCCGTTCCATTTCTTGGTCGGTTAGTCCTGGTATGATCGGCGCAACCATGACCGAGGCCGGAATGCCGGCATCCGAAAGCTGCCTGATCGCTTCGAGCCGCTTGGTCGGGGTCGACGCGCGCGGCTCCATCGTGCGTGCCAGCATGCGGTCCATCGTCGTGACCGACAGCGCCACCTTGGCGAGGCCGCGCTCGGCCATGCGCGACAGGATGTCGATGTCGCGCGTCACCAGGGCGGATTTGGTGACAATGCCGACCGGGTGGCCGCGTGCCTCCAGCACTTCGAGGATCTCGCGCATGATCCGGTACTGCTTCTCGATCGGCTGGTAGGGATCGGTGTTGGTGCCGATGGCGATCGTGCGCGGCTGGTAGCCGTCCTTCGACAACTCCTTGTCCAGCAGCCTGGCGGCATCCGGCTTGGCGAATAGCTTCGATTCGAAATCCAGACCCGGCGAAAGGCCCATGAAACTGTGTGTCGGCCGGGCAAAGCAGTAGACGCAGCCATGCTCGCAACCACGGTAAGGGTTGATCGAACGATCGAAGGAGATGTCCGGCGATTCATTGCGGGTGATGATGGTGCGCGGCTTCTCCACCTGCACTTCGGTCTTGAACGGCGGCAGTTCCTCCAGCGAGTTCCAGCCATCGTCGAAAACATGCCGGCTGACCGGCTCGAACCGGCCGGACGGATTGATGCCCGCCGACCGTCCACGGTTGCGGTCCGGACGAACACGTACACCGCTCTGCTCGATCATCGCATTTGCCATCTCGGCTCTTCCAGCCCCAAAGGCTGCAATGTCCGCGCGCACGATCTGTTCCATCTTTGCCCTCTCCCAGGGACTGTCAGCAATCTGTCGAATCGCTCTGTTCATGAAACTATTCCTATTTCCCGAATGAGAACAAATCAAGAACTTTTTATTGTGCGCCGCAAAAACTGGCGCAGTGCCCGGGTTTCCGCTATTCGGCTAAGCATGCTCAGTGTTCTCATCGAAACCCTGAATGACGAGGAGGGCCTCGCCCGCACGCTTGCGTCCCTGGTCGGCGGGGCTGTCGAGGGCGTGGTGCGCGAAGTCATCGTTTGCGATACCGGTTCGACCGACCAGACGCACCGGGTCGCCGAGCACGCTGGCTGTCTCTATGTGGCCGGCACAACGGCGTTAGGCATCGGACAGGCCAAGGGCGACTGGCTGCTGTTGCTCGAGCCTGGCGCGCGACTGGTGGAGGGATGGACCGACGAGGTCGTCGCCCACACAGCCAGGCAAACCATGGCGGCACGGTTTTCCCCGGCGCGGGGCAGCCGCACGTTCCTGTCACGGGTTTTCGCGGGAAACCGTGCTCTGGCGGAGGGCATGTTGATCAACAGGCGTCAGGCCAGCACGCTTTCGAAGAACGCCGGCAGCGGGGAGGCGATTGCGCGAGGCCTGGCGACGAGGAGGCTCGACGCCGAGATATGGGTCGCGCCGCCCAAGCCCAGGAAATCGCGCTGACTGAATGGCCGGCTGAACAGTCCAACCTCAAGCCAGCTTTGATCGGCGGATGAGTTTTGCACCGCACATTGCCAATTGTGCATTGCACAAGGCATGACGCGGGGGTACCCTGCCTTCAGGTGGGTTAATCGGGTTTGGGTTATGCCGGAGCGGTGAGCGGCCGATGCTTTGTCGGTGCCGCCCTCATATCCGAGGATCCCGATGAGCCTTTCAACTCCCGACAAGTCCGGCGCGGCAAGCCTCGAGGCCGTGGCCCGAAACGGCAGCCTGCTCCAGCGTATCGCCGCGCGCATACCAACCTACCTGTCCGACTTGCGTGAAAATCCGGCATGGCTGCCGATGTTCATGCTGGCGCGCACGATGCCGGGGCGGCGGCTGCATTGGCTTGCCGCAAAACCAGCACTGCCGGCACGGACCGTCCATGAGACGATGTTCGCGGGCGTGAACCGCGAGGCCGCCGTTGATGCGCTGAGGTCGGATGGTTTGTTTTCCGGGCTTGTGCTGCCGCCATCGATCCATGAAGAAATCGCGCGCTTTGCCGGGCGCACGCCGTGCTTCGGCAATTTCGATCGCCGGCTCGAATTCATGCCGGGCGAACATGCAGACGCCGAAAGACGTTTCGGCCGTCCGCTGCTCAGCGGGCACTATTTCGAGCGCATCCTCGACTGCGAAGCCGCGCTTGCCATACAGCGCGATCCGCTGCTTCTCGACATCGCCGCGCACTATCTCGGCGGTCAGGCCAAGCTCATCACGACGCGGGTCTGGTGGAGCTTCCCGACCGGCGCGGCCACCGACGCCGACAAGAACCTGGCTTCGCTTGGCAAGTACCATTTCGACCTCGATGACTGGCGCATGCTGAAGTTCTTCTTCTACCTGGTGCCGGTCGACGCGGACACCGGCCCGCACGTCTATGTGCGGGGCAGCCACAACCGCCGCATTCTCAAGCACCAGATGACGCTTCTCGTCGGGCATCCGGCCGAAGAGGTGCTCGGCGTGTACGGCGATCAAAGCCCGATCACGCTGACCGGGCAGGCAGGTCTAGGCTTTGTCGAAGATCCGTTCGGGTTTCACATGGGGACGGTGCCGGCGCGCACGCCGAGGCTGATGATGGAAGTCGGCTTCGGCGTGTCTGCGCCTTCGCGACGGCGATTCCACGGCGAGCCCGTCATCCGCTGAAGGGGGGAGGGCAAAGACGTGATTATGCGGTCCTGGTGCCGCGCTTGAGATGTTCATCCAGGCGCGGCATGATCTCGACGAAGTTGCAGGGCATGTGCCGATAGTCGAGTTGCGGCTTCAATATACCGTCCCAGGCGTCCTTGCAGGCGCCAGGTGAGCCCGGCAGCACGAAGACGAAGGTGGCATTGACGACGCCGCCGGTGGCGCGGCTCTGGATCGTCGAGGTGCCGATCTTGTCATAGGAAATGCGGTGGAACACTTCGGAAAAGCCGTCCATGCGCTTTTCGAAGATAGGCTCCAGCGCCTCCGGCGTCACGTCGCGGCCCGTGAAGCCGGTGCCGCCGGTGGTGATGACAACGTCGATCGCCGCATCCTTCGACCAGCCCAGCACCTTATCGCGGATCTTTTCTCGGTCGTCGGTGACGATATCGCGGGCGGCCAGTGTATGGCCGGCCTCTGCGATGCGGTCGGCCAGCGTCTGGCCGGATTTGTCATCGGCAAGGCCGCGCGTGTCCGAAACGGTTAGCACGGCGATGCGGACCGGAATGAAGGGGCGGCTCTCGTCAGTCCTGGCCAAGGGAATCAGCCTCCGATGTCAGGCTTCGCGTTGCCGCGACGAACCAGTCGGGTTGGCGGCCGCGAATCTCGGCCGCCGCGCGCTTCGCCACATTGCCGGTCTCAAACAGCCCGAAACATGTCGCGCCTGAGCCGGACATCCGCGCAAACCCCGCCCCCGCCCTGTTCAACTGAGACAGCGCCCTCCCGATGGCGGGCTGCATGGCGAGTGCCGCGGGCTCAAGATCGTTGCGCGTGATCTCCAGCCAGTTGCGCACGCCGTGGAAGTCGAGAACGCGCGGAAGCGGTGGCAGCCCCTCATGGTCGCGACGGGTCAGCGCCTTGAACACGTCGGCCGTGGCAACGGCGGTACCTGGATTGACCAGCACCAGTCCAAGCGACGAAAAATCGGGCGCCATCGACAATTCCTCGCCGATACCACGGGCGATCAGCGGCTTTGCGGCGAGGCACATCGGCACATCGGCCCCGAGCGCAAGACCGATCCGCGCGAGAGCGGCTTTGTCGATGTCGAGATTCCAAATCTGCACGAGACCACGCAGGACCGCTGCCGCATCGCTGGAGCCGCCGCCAATGCCGGCCGCGACCGGCAGGTTCTTCTCCAGCCTGATGGCGACAGGCGGGGTCTTTTGGAGACCGGCTTCTTTTCGCAGCGCGTCGCGCGCCTGCAGCACCAGATTGGCGCCATCTAGCGGCACCTCGGAAGCGTATCGGCCAGACACCGAAAACGTGTCGCCGTCCGCCAACTCCGTTTCGATCCTGTCGCCAAATCTGGTGAATACGGCCAGGCTTTCGATCCGATGATAGCCATCGTCACGCCTGCCGGTGACGTGCAGCGCGAGGTTGACCTTGGCATGCGCTGCCCACGTCCGAGCGCCGGAATTCACTGTCTCAGCCGCTATAGGGATGATGTTCAGTCCTTGGCCAGCCGGTATTCACCGGTCTTTGGATCCTTGACCAGCGTTCCCATCGTTCCGTTGGCGGCTTGCTTCTCGGCACGCCGCACCTTTGCCGTCACACGATCGGCTTCCTTTACGAAGGACCGGTACCCGAAATAGGCGGCCACGCCGACGACAGCTAGGAAAATGATCTGGGGCATGTCAAAAACTCCTCCCTCGCAAGGCCGGCGAAGGCGGCCGGTCGGGTGGGTCAAGTCTCTATGCTAGACGTGTTTGTGGCTTTTTCAAAGCCCGAAGCGAGCCCACAAAGCGCGCTCTTCCGCCGCATCGACCACACCGCTGGCGGCAGCGGCGGCGATGTCGGGCGCCGAAAAGCCCTTGGCGGAGCCGAACAGGCCGAACCGGCTGAGGAATCCGCGCGGCGGCGTCACTAGCCGGAGCTGGGTTTTGGGCCCGAAGCGGGTTTTCAACACGGAGCGCATGTCGCCCAGCGCATCGACAAGGCCGAGTTCCAGTCCCTTCTTGCCGGTCCAGAACAGGCCGGTGAACAGGTCCGGATCGTCCTTGAGTTTCCTGCCACGCCGGTCCTTCACCAAGTCGATGAACGTGTCGTGCACTTCAAGCTGCAGCGCCTTCAGCCGCTCGACGTCTTCCTTCTTCTCCGGCTTGAACGGGTCTAGAACCGCCTTGTTCTGGCCGGCGGTGTGGACGCGGCGCTCAACGCCGATCTTTTTCATCAGCTCGGGAAAGCCGAACGAAGCCGACACGACGCCGATCGACCCGACGATGGAGGACGGATCGGCAAAGATCTCGTCGCCGGCTACCGCGATCATATACCCGCCCGATGCCGCCACATCCTCGACGAAGACCAGCACCTTCTTGTTCTTCTCTGTCGCCAGGTCGCGTATGCGCTTGAAGATCAACCGTGACTGAACCGGCGAGCCGCCGGGCGAATTGATCGATATGGCGACTGCCGGCGCGTCGAAGGAGAATGCCTTTTCGATGAGCCCCGCGGTAGAGGCTAGCGACAGGTTCTGCCGAAACTGCCCCCCTGACATGATGGTGCCATGCAACCGGACGACCGGAACGGTGACCACGGTGGAGCGCCAGGATTTCGGCAGCAGGCGGTTGAAAAGGCGTTTCACGAGGTTGCTGTCTCCGGTCAATCGATTGAAGACATGTAGGAAGTCCCCCGCCAACGGCAATGCCTCCAGGGCGTGCAGCGGTTCTTGGGCACGCGGTCTCGGAAGTCAGTCACCGAACAGCGACGCAAGCCCGTTGTTGATCATCTCCGTCCGCTCCGCGGGGCCGTTGCCCGATTCCGCATGAAGCATCAATGGCGGCCGGATCGACAGTTTGCCGCGCGCGCCGAGTGCGGCCCTGACGACGATGCGGATGGCCGCTGCCTCCGGACGTGGATGGACCGACAGCATTTCTGTGTCGCCAAAGCGACCGGCCATCGCATCGAGGATGGCGCCAAGCTGCTCGGGCCGCGCAATGACCGAAAGGCCGCCACGCGGCTTCACCACGGCCGCGGCGCTACGGATCCAGCTCTCGAACAGCCCGTCCTCCATCACATGCGCTTCTCTTCTGAGCGCGTCGGGCGTGGCACGGTCCTGGGCCGCGTTGAACGGCGGGTTCATGATGACGAAGTCGAACGTGTTGTCTCTCAGGCCGGCAGCAGTGCGGGCTCGGCCCGACAGCGCGACATCGGCCGTCAGCACCGAGGCCCGGTCGCTGAGATGGGCATTGCCCGGATGGGCAAGCGTCGTCGCGGCAAAGGCTGCCATTTCCGGTGAGCGTTCGACGAGCACCGCTTCGGCCGAGGGGCAGCGCGACAGCACCGCCAGGGCCGCCGCGCCGGCGCCGGCGCCGAAATCGGCAAGACGCCCGGCAAAGGATGAGGGTACCGAGGCCGCCAGCATCATGGCGTCCATTCCGGCGCGGTGCCCGCCTTGCTTCGGCTGTACGAGCCAGAAGCGCCCGCGATGGAATGCGTCGACCGTATGGGCCGGCATATCCGGGGCGAGGGCGGCGGGTGCGGCGGGCATTATTTCTGGCGGATCTCGTTGGCTATGCCGGCGTCCGTCAGGATACGCCGCGCCGCATCGGCCTGGTCGGCGTCGACCATGACGCGTCGCGGCAGGATGCCGATCGATCCATCGAGCACGCTCATGTTCTGGTCGGCGACGAAGCAGCCAATGCCGGCGTCGCGCATCAGCGATTCGACAAAGGAAATGATGACGGCGTCGTTGGTGCGGATCAGTTCTATCATCCAACGAAACTCGCAGCTTGGCCGTCCGATGTAAACGGGCACGGGGATTCAAACACTTCCGGGACCTCGTCACTGCGTCGCGAAATGACGCTTCAACCGCGCGACATCATCCGCCGACCAGCCCTGTACGTCCGTTACGGCCATCCACGCGTCGATGTAGTGCGCCGGCGCGTAGACGTGGCCATGCCCCATCGGCATCGTTGCGGCTCCCGCCATGTCCACGGCGAGTTGGAGGAACGTCACGATCGGATACCACCGCAATTCGGGGGAAACGTCGGGCCCGCGCGGGCGGTTCATCCACGCTGGTGCCCGGTAGAATGATCGCGGTTCGAAGAACGTCACCGCGTCGCTGGCGTATTGCAGATAGACGACGCGCATCGGCCCCCAATGCGCGCCAGGGATATCGAGCGCGTTCGTCTGGTTGGTGAACCTCACATAGGAACCGTCGCGAAAGCGTGGCAACCATGCGGGTGAATCCGGATTGCGGTTGCTGGTGATCGAGCGCCATATGCGGCTCGAATAGGGCGGTCCGCTCCACAGCGCGCCTTGGTAAGGATCGCCGAGCACCTCGAACATTTCGTTGGATTGTTCGGAGTTCATGGCGCCGAGGCTGAGCCCGTGCAGATAGAGCCTTGGACGGTGGTCTTTCGGCAGCTTGGTCCAGTAGCCATAAACCTCTTTGAAAAGAGCCCGCGCGGCTTCGCCGCCGTAACCGGGCTCCACCATCAGCGACAACCAACTCGGCAGATAGGAATACTGGATGGCGACGCTGGCGACGTCGCCGCGCTGCAGATATTCGAGCGTGTTCATCGCGGCGGGATCGACCCAGCCCGTTCCGGTTGGGGTGATGATGACAAGAACGGAGCGGTCGAATGCGCCGACTCGCTCAAGCTCCGCCAGCGCCAGGCTGGCTCTCGCTTCCGGCGTGTCGGCGGAGCGCAATCCGGCATAGACGCGGATCGGCTCCAGCGCGGCGCTGCCCAGGAAGGACCGCAGGTCCTGTTTGCTCGGACCGGTCGATACGAATTCCCGTCCCGTCCGCCCAAGGTGTTCCCAGTCGAGCAGCGAGGCGGCACTGCCGGTCTTTTGAGGATCGGCCGGCTGCTTGATGTCGTCTTCCAGAAGCGCGTCGAGCTGCCTGTAAGAACTGTCGGCGACGTGTAGCGCATAGCGCAGGAGAACGCCATTGATGACACTTCCGAACAGCACGACCGCGACCGAAATCCCGATCATCATGGCGACGCGCCGTGGAATGAAGCCACGAAGCCTGCCGGCGATGAACCGGAAGGTGAGTTGGAACAGCCTCGCCAGCATCACGAGCACGACGAAAGCAATCAGCGCGATCAGGCCGACCTGGAATGGCCGGGCGCTGTCCACGGGCGGCAAGTCCATCAGGCTTCGTATCGAATTCTGCCAGTCCGAGGCGCGCCACAGAAAGACCAGGGCAATCCCGGCGCAAACAGCGGCCGAAAGCAGCTTGATGAACCGTGCCCGGTGTGCACCGGGCCTGGGAAGCTCCAGATATGTCCACAGCCAAAGGCTGAAAACGCCGACGCCATAGCCCGCGGCGAGGCAGAATCCGGAAAGAACGCCTTGCACCAGAAAGGTGCGGGGATTGAGCGATGGTGTGAGCGACGCCGCGAAGAAGAGCGTGCCGACAAGCAGGCCCACTGTCGAGAAGGAGTGCCACAGTCTGATGACGCAACCCTTTATCATTGGCCGACCGTAACGCACCGTGGTAGCGGGTCAACAAGCTGTTACGCTCACCGCGCCAATTCGCCACTTGCCGTGCCGGTGTCTGCCGCCATAGAGTCCAGATCGGGACTAAGGGTGCCGTCGCACGCGTTTATCCAGGACGGGAGTATCTGTGGTGGGTGTCGTTCTCAACATCGAAAACGGGAAGCGGGAACCCGCCTCCATCAAGGATCTGATCGACCTGACCGCCGCCGACATGGGGCGCGTCAACGAGTTGATTCTGTCCAAGGCCGGCTCGGACGTGGAGATGATCCCCGAAGTGGCCAACCATCTGATCTCGTCGGGTGGCAAGCGGCTGCGGCCGATGCTGACGCTCGCCGCCGCCCAGATGTTCGGCTATGCCGGCGAAGGCCACGTCAAGCTCGCCACATCGGTCGAGTTCATGCACACCGCAACCCTTCTTCACGATGATGTCGTCGACGAAAGCGGCATGCGGCGCGGCAAGAAGACCGCGCGCATGATCTGGGGCAACCAGGCGAGCGTGCTGGTCGGCGATTTCCTGCTCGGGCAGGCCTTTCGCATGATGGTGGATGTCGGATCGCTGGAGGCGCTCGACATCCTGTCCAGCGCGGCCTCGATCATCGCCGAGGGCGAGGTTATGCAGCTTGCCGCAGCCAAGAACCTCGAAACCACCGAGGATGAACATTTCGCGGTCATCAAGGCCAAGACGGCGGCGCTGTTTTCCGCCGCCGCGGAAGTTGGTCCCGTGATCGCCCAGGCGACCCGCAACGATCGGGCGGCACTTCGCTCCTATGGCATGAACCTCGGGCTTGCCTTCCAACTGATCGACGATGCACTGGACTATGGTGGTACCAGCAAGGACCTCGGCAAGAATGTCGGCGATGATTTCCGCGAGGGCAAGGTGACCCTGCCTGTGATTCTCGCCTATCGCCGCGGCACCAAGGCCGAGCGCACGTTCTGGAAACGCGCCATCGAGGAGAATGTCACCGATGACGCCGGCCTGGAAAGGGCGATCGGCCTGATGACCCGCCACGGCGCCATCGCCGACACGATCGTGCGCGCCCGCCACTTCGGCGAGATCGCCCGCGACGCGCTGGCGCCGCTGGAAGCGACGCCTCAGAAGTCGGCGCTGATCGACGTCATCGATTTCTGCATCAGCCGGGTGAACTGATCGGCTCCGCTCGCGGCTGCCAGAACGGCCGTGTCGAAAGTCTCAAGGATGCAAGTGCTCTGAACGTGATGGCGGCAAATTCCGGTTTGCCTGTCTCGACAATCTGTCGCGTAGCAAATTATCTATAAAAATGGCAAAGAGCACAGACGAGACCATCGCTGTCCGGATCAGCAAGGCGCTGGCGGACCGGATCATATCGGGGGCCATCGAACCTGGTGCCCGCCTGCGGCAGGATCACATCGCCGAGGAATTCGACACCAGCCATGTTCCGGTACGCGAGGCTTTCCGGCGCCTGGAGGCGCAGGGGCTGGCGATCAGCGAGCCACGTCGCGGGGTGCGTGTCGCGGCGTTTGACCTGGGCGAGGTCAAGGAAGTCGCTGAAATGCGGGCCTCACTCGAGGTGTTGGCGTTGCGCCACGCTGCTCCGCACCTGACATCAGCCATTCTCGACCTGGCGGAAGAGGCGACCAAGGCCGGCGATAAATCTCGCGATGTCCGGTCGTGGGAGGAGGCAAACCGCGCCTTTCATCGGCTGATTCTTGCACCTTGCAGTATGCCGCGCCTCCTCGCCACCATTGATGACCTGCACGCCGCAAGCGCACGCTTCCTGTTCGCCGCATGGCGCTCGGAGTGGGAGACCCGCACCGACCAGGACCATCGGGCCATCCTGACCGCGCTTCGGCAGGGCAACACCGAATCGGCGGCGGCAACGCTCGGACGGCATGTGCAGTGGATCGGCCGCAAGCCGGTCAGGACGGCGTCGGGGTCAACGCGTGAGGCCTTCGCCATCGTCGGCTAGGGTCTGTTGGCGCAAGCCTTCAGTCGTTGGATTTCCAAGCCTCCTTGCCTCGGACAAGCCCGGGATACGGCCTGGCTGAGTGCTTTTCTTGCACGAGGGGTTGCCTTCCATTTCGATTTGTGGATTCGATAATAGATCAAAGTATGAAATTATCTATAATTCTGATCGGCCACAAGGAAGCATCATGACCGACATCGCACTCGCCGTCCGCGGCCCCTCTTTCAGTCCGCTCCGGCTTCAGGATCGATCCCTTGGCTGGCAGGCCGGCGCCGTTGTTCTCGGGACACTGTTTCTGGCGCTGTCGTCCTACATAGAAGTACCGATGGTTCCGGTTCCCGTGACCATGCAGACCTTCGCCGTGACCCTTGTTGGAGCGCTCTATGGCTGGCGGCTTGGCGCACTCACGATCACGGCATGGCTGGTCGAAGGCGCGGCTGGCTTTCCGGTTCTGGCCGGCGGGGCGGCCGGTGTGCAGCACTTCGTCGGACCAACAGGTGGCTATCTCTTCGCCTTTCCAATCACTGGCGCGCTTGTCGGCTGCTTGGCCGAGCGTGGCTGGAACGGCAGCCGTGTCGTGCTTGCCTTTGTCGCCATGCTGCTTGGCAACCTTGCCTGTCTTGCTCTGGGTACAGCATGGCTCGCCGCGATGATCGGTGTGGAAAAGGCCGTCACGTTCGGCTTCTTGCCGTTCATCGTCGGTGGGCTGCTCAAGTCGGGGTTGGCCGCCGCGACGCTCAAGCTGTTTTCCTCCAACAGGGCGAAGCCAGCCAATCCCTGATTGCAAGAGATGACCATAAGGCTGCGTCCTCACCACTTGCTGTGCCTGTTGACTTACGTCGGCAAAGGATACGGCCCCGCGTTCACCGCCAACTACGATGGGATCGCGGAGCGCCTTTGTCTGGGCGAGGACATCCTTGTCGTTTCCGGTCCCGACGATATCTGCGCTCCGTTGCTTAGCGAGCCGGAGCCGCATTGCTGGGCCGAGAGCGTTGTCGAGCGGGATCGGCTTGCGGCCCGGGATGTCGCGGATCTGCTGGCTCGGCCCATAGGCTCCGGCATCCGCCTTGACCTCGACGCATCGACATTGGCGCGGATGCGGGAGGCCTTTTCCGCCGGCCTCACGCGCAATGCTTGCCTGGGCTGCGAATGGGCCGGACTGTGCAGTCAGGTTGCAGCCGGTGGGTATCCGGATACGCGCGTGCAAAGAATCAACGGCTCGAATCCCTGATGTCCGCCGCTGTTGAAAATGAATTTTTATGGCGCTCAGCCCCTATTTAAGGCTAGGTTGCCGCCCGACTCCATGTGGCCATGCTTTATTAATTGCATGACCCGATTGTGAATTCGGGCCGGATTGAAGCGTGACCCCAAAAAGGCCATGCTTTGCCCGGAAAGATCGAGTCTAAGGCGATCCCGCTGGTGCGGAGATGGCGCCCGGCTGAAAGGGATACGATGCGGCAAGGACGTGCGCGCTGGCTGACAGGGCTGGCAATTGTGACGGGCATGGCGATTTCGGGTCTGCCAGCCTATGCCAAGCAAACCACCGAACCGGTCAAGATCACGTCTTTCTCGGGAGCCTATCTCGCAGCTCGGATTGCCGAGGGCGATAATGATCTCGACAATGCCATTGCCTACTACAAGCAGGCGCTGGCCTTCAATCCAAGCGACACCGGCCTGCAGCAAAGCCTGATGCTGTCGCTGATCGCGCAAGGGCGCTTCGACGAATCCCTCGTCTATGCCGACAAGCTCAAGGACGTTCCCGATGTCGAACGGTTCTCGCGCCTGGCGCTGGCGGTCGACTCCTTCCACAAGAAGGATTTTTCCAAAGCCGAATTCTGGCTGAAGCTGTCGCTTGAATCCGATCTCGACCGGCTCATCGCCGGCGTCATGACCGGCTGGGCCAAGCAGGGCGCCGGCGACACCACGGATGCCATGGCCTCCATCGACAAGCTCCAGGGCCCGGACTGGTTCGGTCTCTTCAAATCCTTTCATCGCGCGCTGATCGCCGATGCGGCAGGTTTGCCCGACAGGGCCGAAGCACTCTACACCGCGACAATGCAGGACACCGCGGCCGGCAGCGCGGCGCCGGAAACATGGATGCGCAGCGCGCAGGCCTATGCTTCCTTCTTTGCCCGCAAGGGCGACAAGGCCAAGGCGCTTGCGGTGCTCGACCAGGCCGAGGCATTCTCGCCTGGCAAGCTCGAGATCGCTGCCCTCCGCGACAAGATCAACAAGGGTGAGAAGGTCCCGCCCTTTGTTGCCACTCCGTCGGAAGGTGCCTCGGAAATCCTGCTCGATCTTGCCACCGCGCTCAATCGCGGCGGCGGCGAGCCGTTCGTTCGTCTCTATCTGCAATATGCGCTGGCGCTGCGGCCAGACAGCGATGCGGCACTTGTCCAGCTCGCCGCCGTTTCCGAGCAGTTGAAGGACGGCGAGGGCGCCATTGCCCTTTACCGGCGGATCCCCGACTCTTCCCCGCTGAAGGAACTTTCGGACCTGCAGCTCGGGCTCAACCTGGCCGACCTCGGCCGCAATGACGAGGCGATCAGCCATCTGAAAAGTTTCGTCGACGCTCATCCCGATGACATGCGCGCCTATCTGGCGCTGGGCGGGGTCTATTCCTCGAAGGAAGACTTCCGGTCGGCGGCTGAGCTCTATGACAAGGCTGTCGCTACGATCAAGGCGCCCGTCGCCGCCAACTGGACCATCTTCTACCAGCGCGGCATCGCCTACGAGCGGCTGAAGGAATGGCCGAAGGCCGAGCCGAACTTTCGCAAGGCGCTGGAACTGTTCCCCGACCAGCCGCAGGTTCTGAACTATCTCGGCTATTCCTGGGTCGACATGAACATCAATCTCAAGGAAGGCCTTGCGATGATCCAGAAGGCCGTCGACCTGCGGCCGAGCGACGGCTATATCGTCGATTCGCTGGGTTGGGCCTATTTCCGCCTTGGCAGGTTTGATGACGCCGTTCGCGAAATGGAACGCGCCGTGTCGCTGAAGCCTGAGGATCCGGTTCTGAACGACCACCTGGGCGATGCCTATTGGCGCGTCGGCCGCAAGCTTGAAGCCACCTACCAGTGGAACCAGGCTCGCGATCTCAAGCCGGATCCCGACGTGCTCGCCGCCTTGCAGCAAAAGCTGTTGAAGGGCCTTCCGCCGATCGAATCCAACACGGCGCAGGAAACGCAGAAGGCGAAGCCTGAGCCGACGCCCGCGCCGAAGGGATAAGGATCGGCGATCTTGATTTGCAAACGGGGCTCCTTTGGGAGCCCCGTTTCGTTTCAGAACAGCTTTCGGTAGACCACAAACCCGGACCCTTCCCCGATCTTGTCGTAGAGCCTCATCGCCGTGTGGTTGGTTTCATGCGTAAGCCAATACACCCGGCCGGAGCCGGCGGCCCGCGCCCGCTCGTAGACGCCGTTGATGAGCGCCCCGCCGATGCCCTGGCCCCGCGACGCCACATTGGTGAACAGGTCCTGCAGATAACAGTTCGGCGCGATCGCCGTGGTGCTGCGGTGGAACAGGTAGTGCACCATGCCGAGAAGCCGCCCTTCGCTCTCGGCAACCAGCGCATGAACCGGCTCATAGGCATCGAAAAAGCGCGACCATGTCATCTGCGTGATCTCGTCGGGCAGGGCTGTCTCGCCAGAGCGCCCGTAAAACGCGTTGTAGCCATCCCAAAGCGGCAGCCATTGGTCGAAATCGCCTCGCGTGACAGGACGAATGGTGATCGGGTCGGGCATGGCTGGTTTGCTCTCGCTGGCCGTATGGAGCGCCGAAGAGACTGCGTCCGCTTGTCATCGGCAATGGGCCAGCGCGCGGCAAAGCATTCGACATTTCTTTGCTCGTCGGCAGCCGGGCTCGCGAGCCTTGCCTTGACGCCTGTGGGGCGGACATCTAGAGCGTGGTCCGAGAAGAGGCGGACGTTCCGGCCGCAATGGCTACCCGGAAAGTTTCGCATCCCACCGCTCCGCGAGGCCGCAGTGACAACCAACATCCCCGCCCACATGCATCCCAGCCGCTCCTTCCAGGGGCTGATCCTGACCTTGCACAACTACTGGGCCGAGTATGGTTGCGTCATCCTGCAGCCCTACGACATGGAAGTCGGCGCCGGCACGTTTCACCCGGCCACGACGTTGCGCGCGCTTGGGCCCAGGGGCTGGAACGCGGCCTATGTGCAGCCTTCGCGCCGGCCGAAGGACGGCCGCTACGGCGAGAACCCCAACCGGCTGCAGCATTATTATCAGTACCAGGTGATCCTGAAGCCGAACCCGCCCAATCTGCAGGAGCTCTATCTCGGTTCGCTCGCCGCGATTGGCGTCGATCCGCTGCTGCATGATATCCGCTTCGTCGAGGATGATTGGGAAAGCCCGACACTGGGGGCCTGGGGCCTTGGCTGGGAATGCTGGTGCGATGGCATGGAAGTGTCGCAGTTCACCTATTTCCAGCAGGTCTGCGGCATCGAATGCGCGCCGGTGGCCGGCGAACTGACCTACGGTCTGGAACGGTTGGCCATGTATGTGCAGGGCGTCGACAATATCTATGACCTCAATTTCAACGGCCGCGAGGGCGCTGAAAAGGTCACCTACGGCGACGTCTTCCTGCAGGCCGAGCAGGAATATTCGCGCCACAATTTCGAATACGCCAATACGGCGATGCTGCTGCGCCATTTCGAGGACGCCGAAGCTGAATGCAAGGCTTTGCTGGCTGCTGGCGCGCCCGCGTCGAACGACAACCTTCCGATGCACAAGATGGTGTTCCCGGCCTATGACCAGTGCATCAAGGCCAGCCATGTCTTCAATCTTCTCGACGCGCGCGGTGTGATTTCGGTCACCGAGCGGCAGAGCTACATCCTGCGTGTACGCAATCTGGCGAAGGCCTGCGGCGAGGCGTTTCTGCTGACGCAGGCGGGCGGGGTCGCGGCTTAGCTCTTCATCGACAGGACGGTGAAAGCTTCCATCGTCTGCAAGGCACGGCGGACGCCCGGCATTGCGAATGTGCCATGAACCTGTGCCGCGAAGCAGGCGCTGAGCGCCAGGATGTGCAGGAGTCTCGATGCCGTTTTCATGGTCGTTCAGCCAATGGTTCTCTGCCTGAGCGTGGGTCGCTTCAGCGCTGCTTTCGGTTCATGGAAATCGTTGACCGAGCGACGAGGAGGCTGGCGTCACCCCGACAGCGGTTCGAGAGCACCCCGAAAGCGGTCGAAGTCAGCGATCAGCGCGCGGAAAGGGTGACAGCGGCCAGCCGAGTTGCTATGCCCCGCGCGGAACATAGCTGCGTGAGCCTCATCCATGCCTGATCTGCTTCTAGAACTTCGCTCCGAGGAAATTCCCGCGCGCATGCAGCGCAAGGCGGCGGGCGACCTGAAGAAGATGCTGACCGATGGTCTGGTAGAGGCCGGCCTGACCTATGAGGCGGCGCGCGAGTACTGGACGCCGCGGCGCCTCACGCTCGATATCAGGGGCCTGAACGCGCGCTCCAAGGATATCCGCGAGGAAATCAAGGGGCCGTCGACGACGGCACCAGAACAGGCCGTCCAGGGCTTCCTGCGCAAGGCGGGCCTGTCCTCGATCGCAGAAGCGCATGTCCATTCCGACCCGAAGAAGGGTGATTTCTACGTCGCCCACATCTCGAAGCCAGGCAGGGCGGCTGAAGACATCATCGCCGAACTGGTGCCGGGCATCATCCGCGCTTTCCCCTGGCCGAAATCGATGCGCTGGGGGCCAGCCTCCGCGAAGCCGGGTTCGCTGCGCTGGGTACGGCCGCTGCAGACCATCTTGTGCACCTTCGGTCCGGAGACCGAGGAGCCGGTGATCGTCGACTTCGAGATCGACGGCATCCGATCCAGCAATGTCACCTACGGCCACCGCTTCCATGCGCCGGGCGCAATCACCGTGCGCCGCTTCGACGACTATGTCTCCAAGCTCGAGGCTGCCAAGGTCGTGCTCGATGCCGACCGCCGCAAGGAGATCATCCTTGCCGACGCCAGGAATCTGGCTTTCGCCAACGGGCTCGACCTGGTCGAGGATGAAGGCCTGCTGGAGGAAGTGTCCGGGCTCGTCGAATGGCCGGTGGTGCTGATGGGTGAATTCGAGCAGGATTTTCTGGCCATTCCGGCCGAGGTGATCCGCCTTACCATCCGCGCCAACCAGAAATGCTTCGTCACGCGACCGCAAGGCGCGGACGAGGGTCTTTCCAATCGCTTCATCCTGACCGCCAACATCGAAGCCAGCGACGGCGGCAATGAGATCGCGCGCGGCAACGGCAAGGTCGTGCGCGCCCGCCTGTCCGATGCGCTGTATTTCTGGAAGACCGACCAGGGTGATCTTCCTGATCTCGACCAGTTGCAGGTTTCGGCGGAAAAGTTCGGGCTCGACCTGACCAAGCCGCTGGACCAGCGCATGGCTCGGCTCGATCATCTTGGCGTGACCTTCCACGCCAAGCTTGGCACGCAAGGCGAGCGGGTGGGGCGCATCAAACGGCTGGCGGAGGAACTGGCGCCGACGGTGGGTGCCGATGCCGCGCTTGCGCGCCGCGCTGCTGTGCTGGCCAAGGCCGATCTCACCACCGAAGTGGTTGGCGAATTTCCCGAACTGCAGGGCGCCATGGGCCGCAAGTACGCGTTGCTGCAGGGCGAACATCCATCCGTGGCGGCGGCCATCGAGGAACACTACAAGCCGCAAGGCCCCTCCGATTATGTGCCGAGCGACCCGGTGTCGGTCGCCGTGGCGCTCGCCGACAAGCTCGATACGCTGGTCGGCTTCTGGGCCATCGATGAAAAACCGACGGGTTCGAAGGACCCCTATGCGCTGCGCCGTGCAGCGTTGGGCGTGGTGAGGATTCTGGTCGAAAACCGTATCCAGCTCAAACTGGCTTCCGTCTTCGCCTGCGCTGCCGCGCCCTACGCAGGGGATAGTGCGGACCAAGTCCGCGATCTCTTGGCCTTCTTCCACGACCGCCTGAAGGTCTACCTCCGCGACCAGGGAGCCCGCCACGATCTGATCGACGCTGTGATCACGCCGCGGTCCGACGACCTCTTGCAGATCGTGCGCCGCGTCGAAGCGCTCGGCAAATTCCTCGAGACCGAGGATGGCAGGAACCTGCTCGCCGGCACCAAGCGCGCGGCCAATATCCTGGCCGCCGAGGAGAAGAAGAAAACGCTGGTCGCCGAACATGTCGAGCCGGCGCTTCTTCGCGAAGATGCTGAGAAAACGCTGTTCGCGGCGGTGAATCAGGCTGAGAAGCAAGCCGGCGAAGCGATTCAAAACGAAGATTTTTCCGCCGCCATGCTGGCGCTTAGCGTTTTGCGTGAACCGGTTGATTCATTCTTCGAACGGGTTCTCGTGAATGATGAGGACCAGGCGGTGCGCGCCAATCGCCTGGCACTGCTCACCCGCATCCGCACGGCAACCGACCAGGTCGCGGATTTCTCCAAGATCGCCGGTTGAGAGTTCGAACCGAAGGTTCGCGTTAGCGAAACGTGGATTGCGTTTTGCTTCGCGGACCTGTGGTTCGTGCGGGATCATGCTCAGAAAAATCGGGCCCTGAGTCCGAGAAAATATTTGTTCCGGCCGGCTGTTCGAGCCGGCTTACAGTCATATGACGATGATCTCCCCGTGGCAAAAGGGACATGTTCCCCAACCCAACGGAGGCTTCCATGAATTCCGCTCACGAAATCGAAGTGACTGAAGAAACCTCGGGCTCCACCGAGGCGCTTGAATCCGCTTCCGAAACCACCGTCGAACATGCCGCCGCCGCGGTCGAAGCCGACGACCAGTCGCATGACCACGAGGTAGGCGACGACCACGAGGAGAGCGAAGGCGAAGAAGCCGCTACACTCTCGGGCGACGACGAGGACGAAGACGATGAAGACGGCGAACACGATGATGAAGACGATGAAGCCGAAGAGGGCGTGACGTCTGAAGGCAATCACGCCGACGACGAGGAAGAGGACGAAGAGTCCGACGACGCCGACGAACACGTCGCGGCCTGACATCTTCCAATTGCGATTTTCTGTCGACAGGACAGGGCGGCGTGCGAACGTCGCCCTGTTTTGTTGACGCCTCGGCTTCCGTCAGACTTCGAAAGTGCCGACGGTTACTTGAGCTTTCCGATACCGGGAATGGGGGTCGGCTGTGGCGTCGCGGCAGGCGTGCCCGCAGACGAAGCGACCTTCTTGTTAGCAGCCACGCCGTTCGGGGGCATTGCGCCAGCGGTTCCCGATGCTGGCATCGGTTTGGTTGCCGCCGGCGTCGGGGCGACGGCAGTGGCCGCTGGGGCGCTCGCAGCCGGTTGATCGAAGGCACCGCCAACGACGCCGCCACGAATGATCATCGGCGCTTGCATCGGCCCATTGCTGGCCGTTGGCTGGTCGGGAAGCGCGGCCACCTTCTCATAGGTGACATCCGGCCTCGGCTCGCCAAGCGCGACGACCGACGGCTTGGCGTCTGGCGCGGCGAGCCTGATCACGGATGGCGTCGAGCCTGGCAACCCAAGCAAGATCAGAGAGGAGGCTTGTGCCGTGCCGGCGATTGCCGCCAGCGACAGGACAACAGAACCGACGATGGGAATACGCACGATGATGAACCCCTTGCCCAGCTAGCCGGCACCATACCGTGCGGGGGATTGATGTCGGCTTGCGTGGAAACATACCATTTTAGGCATTTAGAATTTGCCAATGCCTGGACTTGCCCCGCCGGCACCGCCGTATTACGCACCAGCCTCCATGAGGTGATGAGAGTGGCTGAGATAATTTTCGTCGCGGAGGCGATGGAGCGGGCGCTGGCGCTGCTCGAAGGGGGCGATGTCGTCGCCATACCCACCGAAACCGTCTACGGGCTGGCAGGGGACGCGACCAACGGCATTGGGGTCGCGCGCATTTTCGAGGCCAAGGGCCGCCCGCGCTTCAATCCGCTGATCGCTCATGTCGCCGACATGGCGATGGCCGAGCGTATCGCGTTGTTTGATCCGCTGTCCAGAAAGCTGGCCGAGACATTCTGGCCGGGACCACTGACCTTGGTGCTGCCGCAGCGGCCGGGCAATGGCATTCATCCGCTGGTCACCGCCGGGCTGGATACGATCGCGCTGCGCATGCCCAGAGGCTTTGGCGGCGACCTGATCGCGAGGCTCGGCCGCCCGCTTGCCGCGCCAAGCGCCAATTCATCGGGCAGGATCAGCGCGACGACGGCGCAGGCCGTGTTCGGCGATCTCGGCGGCAGGATCAGGCTGGTGGTCGATGGCGGCGCGACGCCGGTGGGTCTGGAATCGACGATCGTCAAGATCGAAGGCTCGCGGGTTCGTCTGCTGAGACCCGGCGGCATCGCGGTCGGAGAGATCGAACTGGCCCTGGGCAAGACACTGCTGCGCGGCGCGGCCGCGGGGATCGAAGCGCCAGGCATGCTCGCCTCGCACTATGCGCCGGGTGCGGCGGTGCGGCTCAACGCCCATGCGGTGGACCTAGGTGAAGCCTTGCTGGCCTTTGGCAGCCGGCGCGCCGCCGGATGGGAACATGCCGTAGCCCTGTCCAATCTGTCCGAGAGCGGTGACCTGCGCGAGGCGGCGAGCAATCTCTTTGCCTATATGCAGGATCTTGACCGCAGCGGTGCGAGCACGATCGCCGTGGAGCCGATCCCGTTCGAAGGATTGGGCGAAGCGATCAATGACAGGCTTTCGCGCGCCGCCGCCCCCCGTGACAACATCGTTTCAGAGACATAGCTTGCTCTCATGGCCGACAATTCCAGAAACCTCGACCCAACCCTGATTGAACGCTTCGCGACAATCGTCGGTGAAAAATATGCGCTGCGCGACCAGCAGGACATCGCGCCCTACATCACCGAGCGGCGCGGCCTGTGGCATGGCAGCACCTCGCTGGTACTCAGGCCAGGCAGTGTCGAAGAGGTCAGCCAGATCATGCGCCTGGCAACCGAAACGGGAACGCCGGTCGTGCCGCAAAGCGGCAACACCGGCCTGGTCGGCGCCCAGGTGCCGGATGCATCCGGCCGCGAGATCGTGCTGTCGCTGTCGCGATTGAACCGCATCCGTGAAATCGATGTTCTGTCCAACACGGTCACGGTCGAGGCCGGCGTCATCCTGCAGACGGTCCAGGAAGCGGCAGATGCCGCCGACCGGCTGTTTCCATTATCGCTCGCGGCACAAGGGTCCTGCCAGATAGGCGGCAATCTTTCCTCGAATGCCGGCGGCACCGGCGTACTTGCCTATGGCAATGCGCGCGAACTGTGCCTGGGTGTCGAAGTCGTGTTGCCGACCGGAGAAGTGTTCGACGATTTGCGCAAGCTGAAAAAGGACAATACCGGCTACGATCTGAAGAATCTTTTCGTCGGCGCGGAAGGCACGCTCGGTGTCATCACTGCCGCCGTGCTCAAGCTTTTTCCAAGGCCGAAGGGTCGCGAAGTGGCCTTTGTCGGCCTCTCGTCGCCTGAAGCCGCACTGTCCTTGTTCGGTCTGGCAATGGACCGTGCCGGTGCCGCGCTCACCGCTTTCGAACTGATCGGCAAGCGGCCATATGATTTCACGCTTTCGCACGCCCAGGGCGTTGTGCCGCCTCTGGCCGAGGATTGGCCATGGTACGTACTGATGCAGATTTCTTCTGGCCGCTCGGCGGAGGACGCAAGGGGGTTGATCGAGGAGGTGCTGTCGGTTGGCCTCGAGCAGGAGATTGTCGGCGACGCCGTCATCGCCGCAAGCCTAGCCCAGGCCGAAGCCTTCTGGAATTTCCGCGAGGTATTGCCGGAAGCCCAAAAGCCCGAAGGCGCATCGATCAAGCACGACATTTCGGTTCCCATCGCGTCGATACCGCGGTTCATCGAGAAGGCGGCGGAGGCCGTGGCTTCGGTAAGCCCGGGCGCGCGCGTGGTCTGCTTTGGCCACATGGGTGACGGCAACCTCCACTACAACATCTCCCGGCCTGTCGACGGCAATGACGAGGCGTTCCTCGATCTCTACCACGCGATGAACAAGGCGGTGCATGATGTGGTGCGTAGCTTCCAAGGTTCTATCTCGGCCGAGCATGGCATCGGTCAGTTGAAGCGGGATGAACTGATCGCCACGGCGCCGCCGATGGCGATCGACCTGATGCGCAAGGTGAAAGCGGCGTTCGATCCGGCCGGGATCATGAATCCTGGTAAGGTTATCTGATCCTTTCAAGATGTTGTGTCTGGTTGCATTCCGATAACCATCCCTGAGATCAGCAAAATTTAACCGACTTTCTTAAGCGGGGCGGTAAGGACCCGGCGCTACTGTCTCCTCACAAACGAGGTCGGAAAAACCGGCCCGGAGAGAACCGGACACCGGCTCTCAGGAGAGAGACAGGAAGGCACTTATGAACACCGGACTGAAGCCAGTCTGGGCGGGACGCAACATGCGCCTCGACCCATTTCGCCTGCCGCAAGTGGTGAGCTATGCCACGCGCGACGACTACGGCGATGTTACTTTCACCATCGACCAGCGTGGCGCTGTCATTCGCCGCATGCTGGAGATGAGCGGCGTGCCGGCGATCATTGCTTTGCCCGCCAACGCGTTCCGCGGCGTCGCCGCCCGCGCGATGGAAGATCCCGACGGCAATGTCACGGTGACACTGGAACTGCTGCACAATGATCCGATGCTGTCGGTGCCGCTGCTCGTGGCCGACGATCTCGACGATGTCGCCGCCGACTGGCGCGCCTGGGCCGATGCCTACCGCCTGCCCATGCTGCTGATCGAATCCGACGGCGTTGCCCGCACTCTGGAAGAATCGCTTGGCGCCGCCATCAAGACGCTGCCGGCGCAGGATCGCCGCAAGGGCCGCATCTCCAACATGCGCCGCCCGCGCTTCCTCGCTCGCCGCAGGTCGGGCGACCTTGGCCTCAGGCTGGTTATCGGCGGCCAGGAGATCATTTCTCGCGAGGAATAGGGCGCACTACACCAGCGGCTTCAGCGCCACCCACAAGGCGCCGCCGATCAAGCCCAGGAAGATCAGCCATCCGACCTGGTTGTTCGACTTGAACAGCCGCAGGCACTGGTCGGCATCGTCGATGTCCAGCACGGAAATCTGCCTGATCATATGGGCGCCGGCGGCGATCAGTCCGGCAAGCGCCGGCACGGGCGCCTGCGCCGAAGCGAAGGCGATGGCGAAGCACACCAGCGCCCCGCCATAAAGACCGACAAGCCATGTCTTGGTGTCGTCACCGAACAGCCGTGCGGTCGAGCGCACGCCGACGATGGCGTCGTCCTCCTTGTCCTGATGCGCGTAGATCGTGTCATAACCGATCACCCACAGGATCGAGCCGATGTAGAGCATGATGGCCGGGCCATCGATGTCGCCGAACTCCACCGCCCATCCCATGAGCGCACCCCAGGAAAACGCAAGTCCGAGAACGAATTGCGGCCAGTTGGTGAATCGCTTCATGAACGGATAGACGGCGACGATGACGAGCGAACAGATGCCGAGCAGAATGGCGAAGCTGTTGAATTGCAGCAGAACCGCGAGGCCGAGCAGTGCCTGAATGACAAGGAACAGCCATGCCTTTCGGCGTGTGACCTTGCCGGCGGGCAGCGGCCGCGAACGCGTGCGCTCGACCTGATTGTCGATGTCTTCGTCGACGAGGTCATTGTAGGTGCAGCCGGCGCCGCGCATTGCGATGGCTCCAATCAGGAACAGCGCGAGATACCACGGCGCCGGCAGCAGGGAGAGCAGCGGGTCGCCGGGGCGCGGATAGGCACTTGCCGCAAGCGCTGCCGACCACCAGCAAGGCCACAAAAGCAGCTGCCAGCCGATTGGTCTGTCCCATCGCGCAAGCTGCGCGTAGGGCCAAAGCCAACGCGGGAGGATCCGGTAGACCCAATGGCCACTCGGCGCGTCGGCAACGCGACCCTGGGCTGCTTTCGACTGGACAGGTTCCATTGTGCTGGAGTGGCAGCGAAGGCAGAAGCCGTCAAGCGCCAAGCTGCGGCCAGACGCATGCCGCCCAAAAGTGGCTCCGGTTTGGGCGAACGACATGCATGGATGCAAAGACCGCAAGCGAATTGCATGAATCCGTTCAGACCCGATGCGCTATAGGCCAGTTTCAGCCGGTGAAGACATCGTGCGTGGAGAACCAACCCTTAGCCACTTCGATAAACGCCAGCGCGGCGTTCGACAGCCGCTGGCGCGTGTCATGCGTGAGGATGATCCTCTGCATGGGTAGCGGGTCCGACAGCGGTTTGCAGATCAGCGGCAGGCCGTCATAGCTGCGATCGCCATGCGGCCTCGTGTAGCTCACCGCGACGCCGAAGCCATTGGCGACCATGCTGCGCTGGAGCTCGAACGAACTTGTCATGATATCGGCCACGGGAGAGAGGCCACGGCTCAGGAACAGGTCGAGCATATGCTGCCAGCTCTGGGGCTGGTCCGTGGTGATCAACGGATAGGCAGCCAGGTCCGCAAGGCTCACCGCGGGGCGATCCGCCAGCGGGTGTCCGGCTGGCAAGAGCGCATGCGGCCGAAGCTCATGCAGCAGGATTCGGGCGAAGTGCGAGGGCAGGCCGAGATCGTAGGTAAGGCCCATATCCACGGCCGAATCGCGGATGCGTCGGCCCAGCGTCTCGAAGGTCTCGTCGCGTACGACGATCTCGACAGCCGGGCAGCGCTGCGAGAAGGACCGGATGAGCGCCGGTGCAAAATAGGGCGCTAGGTCCTCGAAACATCCCAGAACGAGCTCCCCGGCGATTGCGGCTTCGCGTGATCCAAGACCGCTCAACTCGTCGGCCTCGGCCAGGACCTGCTTCGCCTTGGCCACAGCGGCGCGACCGAACGAGGTCAGCGAAATGCCGCTTCCCCGTTGGCGGACGAAGAGTTTCTGGCCGAAAGCCTGCTCGACATTGTCGATCGCGACGGAAATCGATGGCTGCGAGACATTCAGCGTCCTTGCCGCGGCGGTAACGCTGCCATGGCGGGCGACAGCGACCAGATAACGCAATTGCACCAAGGTTAGATTCATAGGCTGTCACTATGTGATGTATGAGAAGTTATTATTTTACCCGATATGAAAGCGCTGCGATAGTCGGCCATCCAATGCAGGAGAAACCAATGGCTGCCCGACATATCGACACTCAGACAATTGCCGACTACCAGCGCGACGGTGCTGTCTGCATACGCGGCGCCTTCAAGGGCTGGGTCGACACGATCGCGGCCGGCATCGAGCGCAATATGCAGAACAGAAGTGCCACCGCGTCCGACATCGCCAATGGCAAAGGCAGTTTCTTCGACGATTACTGCAACTGGGAGCGCATCCCCGAATTCGTGAAAGTTGTCAGGGAATCGCCGGCAGCCGAACTGGCGGCCGCGGTGATGCAGTCACGTACGGCTCAATTCTTCCACGATCATGTACTGGTCAAGGAGCCGGGCACGCAGAAGCCGACGCCTTGGCATCAGGACATTCCCTATTACTTTGTCGATGGACAACAGACGGTCAGCTTCTGGATTCCCATCGACCCGGTGAAGGAGGCGACACTGCGGCTGATTGCCGGCTCGCACAAATGGGACAAGATGATCCTCCCGGTGCGTTGGCTCGACGACAGCAATTTCTATGCCGGCGACAGTGACTATCTGCCGGTGCCAGATCCCGACAACGATCCGACCCTGAAGGTCCTCGAATGGGAAATGGAACCTGGCGACGCGATCCTTTTTGACTTCAGGACCGCGCACGGCGCGCGCGGCAACATGACGGCGGCACGGCGCAGGGCGCTATCGCTACGGTGGGTCGGCGACGATGCGCGCTATATCGAGCGGCCCGGCCGTACGTCACCTCCCTATCCCGGCCACGGCATGAAGCCGGGCCAGAAACTGCGCGAAGACTGGTTCCCTGTCGTCTTCCAAGGCTGATGCGGATCGCCGATGATACCCTTCGGAGTCGCCCGCGGGCGACCCCGGCGCTGTCAATCTCGTGCGCAATCGCGGCTAATGTCGCCAAATGTCTTGACCCGTCGGCGAACGGGCAATAGCGCAGTCTCGTTGTCGAACGGCAAAGGGATATAGGCATGCGCGTTTTGTTGATCGGCTCCGGTGGCCGCGAACATGCCCTGGCCTGGAAGATCGCGGCGTCGCCGCTGCTGACCAAGCTTTACGCATCGCCGGGCAATCCGGGCATTGGCCGCGAAGCCGAACTGGTCAAGCTCGATATCGCCGATCATGCGGCGGTCGTGGCCTTTTGCAAGGATAAGGCGATCGATCTCGTCGTCGTCGGGCCGGAAGGTCCGCTGGTCGCCGGCATTGCCGATGACTTGCGCGCCCAGAATATTCGCGTTTTCGGCCCCTCCAAGGCCGCGGCCCGGCTGGAAGGCTCGAAGGGGTTCACCAAGGATCTCTGCGCCAGATACAACATTCCGACAGCCGCCTATGGACGTTTCGGCGATCTGGCCTCGGCCCAAGCCTATGTCGAGAAGATGGGCGCGCCGATCGTCATCAAGGCCGATGGCCTCGCCGCCGGCAAGGGCGTCACCGTGGCCATGACGATCGACGAAGCGCAGGAGGCACTCGCGGCCTGTTTCGACGGCTCCTTCGGGACCGCCGGCGCTGAAGTGGTGGTGGAGGAGTTCATGACCGGCGAGGAGGCGAGTTTCTTCTGCCTGTGCGACGGCACGACGGCACTGCCTTTCGGCACCGCGCAGGACCACAAGCGCGTTGCCGACGGCGACACGGGGCCGAACACCGGCGGCATGGGCGCCTATTCGCCGGCTCCGGTGATGACACCGGACATGATCGACCGCACCATGCGGGAAATCATCGAGCCGACCATGCGTGGCATGGCCGAGCTTGGAGCGCCGTTTTCCGGCGTACTCTTTGCCGGGCTGATGATCACCGCGAATGGACCGAAGCTGATCGAATACAACACCCGTTTCGGCGATCCCGAATGCCAGGTGCTGATGATGCGCCTGAAGGACGACATGCTGGTTCTGCTGAACGCTTCCGTGGACGGTCAGCTCGCGCATATGTCGTTGCGCTGGCGCGACGAAGCGGCGCTTACGGTCGTGCTGGCCGCAAGAGGCTACCCCGCCGCGCCCGAAAAAGGATCGGTCATCCGCGGTGTCGAGGCAGCGACCAGCGACGGCGTCCAGATCTTTCATGCCGGAACGGCGATCAACAGCGGAGCGCTTGTCGCCAATGGCGGTCGCGTGCTCAACGTCACGGCAACTGGCAAGACTGTCGGCGAAGCGCAGAAAAAGGCCTATGCCGCAATCGACAGGATCGACTGGCCACAGGGGTTTTGCCGCCGCGACATAGGCTGGCAGGCCGTGGCGCGGGAGAAGGCTGGCTGAGGCCGCCGCGATCGGTCTGGTTCGATTGTCTTGTTGCTAGCGCAGGCCGTGGTCGAACTGGATAGAGCCGGTGGCGACAGGGTCTATATCAGGCTTGGCCGCGACCTGTTCGTTGGAAACGAAGCGTTTTTCATTCCGCATCCATGCGACATAGTCGGCGATGCCCCCTTGTGGGCGCGGCATGGTCTTAACCACAGGCATATGGAACCCGTCCCGGAACGAGATCCAGCGAGTGCCGAGCGCGGCGACGAGTTCACTCAGGGTTGGGGGTGCCGCCACATTGGCATAGGTGATCGCGACATTTCCCGCGAGGCCTGCCTCGCGCGGAATAGGCAAGGGTATGCTGGCCAGGTAATCCATCGGAACGTCGATCAAGCCGCCGAACGGCCATAGTTCGCGCAGTTTTGGGGCATCCATCGCCGCGACATTGACGTCGATGTCATTGGGCGTGCCCGCCACCCTGTAGGGGCATTGACGCTTGCCGCAATTGGCCTGAGCCGAGAATTGCCACAATGCGTAGCGGTTCCAGTTGCCCATCGGAAATTGCGCGTCGATTGCCGGCTTGTAGCGGGCGTACCAGAGCGGCAGCCGCGACAGTAGCTGGTATCTGTAGCTGTTATCCGCGATATGCTGGGCGGTCCTGCCATTGACGTAGAGGATGGGAAAGCGGCCAAGCCGCCGATGCACTTGGCGGACGAACTCCTCGGCGTCTTCCAGCGACATCCATTGCGTGGGATCATTGTCCTCGATGTCGAGGGCCAGCAGATCGTCCGGCCCCGGTTCGGCGAAGTCGATGAAATTGTTGGCCTGCTCGACCGGATTGCCGGGTCGGGCAAGGTGATAGGCGCCCCATTTCAACCCGAGCGCCTTGGCCACGACCTTGCGCGTCTGGAACAGTTCGCGCGTGACCGCATAGCGCCGCCACAGCGCCTTGCAGAGCTGCACTTCGGTGTCCTTGCCGAAGCAGAAATAGGGCGGCGGCATGCCGTCGGACGCCTTGTTGATGAAGCCGACGATCCGCTTGTCGGTGGCAAGTTGCGCCCAGTCGATGGAATTGTATTCGTAGGCGTCGATGACCAGCGCGCGGTCGGCATCCTTCCATGGCTCGGAGAAATCCGAGGCCCTTGCCGTTGGCGTGAGTGCCATCGCGGCGGCGATGGCCAGGAGCGCCAGGCGATGAAGAGCGTGCGCCGGCATTTGGGAAAGACCGTCCTCGTTGGTCGAGGGTCAATCCTGAACCGTCATGGTTAACGAAATGCTTGCGACGCCGGTCGCTGTAACTGGCAGGCCGCAAGGCATGATGGGAGGCACGCAAAATCCGCGTGACAAAATTTGACGTTTACGTAAAAAGAAGGCGAAGAGGCAACCCAACGGGCGGATGGTCTTGTGCTGGCGCAGGCCCTAGGGTTGGCGGGCGATACCGAGGAGGAGCGAGCGGCATGTATAGGGCACCCATCGACGAGATCGCCTTCACGCTGAAGCATGTGGCTGGCCTTAAGACGGCGCTTGAAACCAGCGCTTTCGGCGATCTTGGCGAGGATCTGGTCGATGCGATTCTTGCCGAGGCCGGCCGTTTCGCGACTGACGAGGTGGCTCCGCTTTACAAGATAGGCGACAAACAGGGGGCGGTGCTGAACGGCGCCGCCGTTGCCACGCCGCCCGGCTGGAAAGAGCTTTATCGACGCTGGGTCGACGGTGGCTGGAACGCGCTGTCGGGACCCGAGGAGTTTGGCGGGCAGGCGCTGCCGACGATGCTGAGTGTCGCCGCACTCGAGATGTGGAACTCGGCCGCCATGGCCTTCGGCATTGGCCCGACGCTGACGATGGGCGCGGTCGAAGCGCTCGACAAGCATGCGTCCGATGCATTGAAGGCGAAGTATCTGGCCAAGCTGGTGTCCGGCGAGTGGATGGGCACGATGAACCTGACCGAGCCCCAGGCAGGCTCGGACCTCAACGCGCTGCGGGCTCGCGCCGAGCCCGCCGGTGATGGCAGCTATCGCATCTTCGGCCAGAAGATATTCATCACCTATGGCGAACACGACTTCACCGACAACATCATCCATCTGGTTCTGGCGCGGCTGCCCGATGCGCCGGCCGGTACGCGCGGCATCTCGCTGTTCCTGGTGCCGAAATTCCTGGTCGGCGACGATGGCTCGATCGGAGCACGCAACGACGTCTTTTGCTCCGGCCTCGAGCACAAACTGGGCATCCATGCCTCGCCGACCTGCACCATGATCTATGGCGATGGCTTCGAAGGCACCAATCCCGGTGCGATCGGTTGGCTGATCGGGGAGGAGAACAAGGGCCTCGCCTGCATGTTCACGATGATGAACAATGCGCGGCTCGCCGTCGGCATGCAGGGCGTGGCGGTGGCCGAGACTGCAACCCAGAAGGCGCTCGCCTACGCCAATGATCGCCGGCAGGGCAAGGCCGCGGGCTACGAGGGTACCGGCATGGCGCCCATCATCCATCACCCGGACGTGCAGCGCACGATCCTGACGATGAAGACGCTGACCCAGACGGCGCGCGCCATCAGCTATTCCTGCGCGCATGCCATCGATCGGGCGCGCGTGTCCACCGGTGACAATGCTGCCCATTGGCGCGATCGCGCCAATCTGCTGACGCCATTGGCCAAGGCCTTCTCCACGGATGTCGGCGTCGATGTCGCCTCGCTTGGCGTGCAGGTCCACGGTGGAATGGGCTTCATCGAGGAAACCGGGGCCGCGGCCCTCTACCGCGACGCGCGAATTGCCCCGATCTACGAAGGCACCAACGGTATCCAGGCGATCGATCTGGTAACCCGCAAGCTGCCGCTAGGCGGCGGCGAACACGTGCATGGCTATATCGCCGAGCTGGCGGAAATCGCCCGCGCGGTGCGGGCGTCGAACGTCGATGGCTTCGGGCGCACAGCCGATTGCCTCGATGAGGCGCTCGACGACCTGACGCAATCGACGCGCTTCCTGCAAGGCTTGGCCAAGGATGGCCGGCTGGATGAGGCGTTGGCCGGTGCCACTCCCTACCTGCGGCAGATCTCGCTTGCCGCCGGCAGCGCCTATCTGGCGCGCGGCGCGCTTGTCGACCAAGAACGCACGGCGCTTTGCCGCTTTTTCGCCGAGAACCTGCTGGGCGAGGCGCGTGCCCTGAAGGCACGTGTTATCGGCGGCGGCGAAAGCCTTGCCGCTGCCGGCAAGGCGCTGATTTTCGCCTGACGTTTTCACAAAGGATCGACCCGTGACTGATCATATCCTCGTCGAGCGCCAGGGCGCGATTCAGGTAATCCGGCTGAATCGCCCGGACAAGAAGAACGCGTTGACGCGCGCCATGTATGCAAAAATGTCCGCGGCCCTTGCTGAAGGCGATGCCGATCCAACTGTCCGTGTCCATGTCTTCCTTGGCGTGCCCGGCGCCTTCTCTTCCGGCAACGACCTCGCCGACTTCATGGTCGTGGCCACCGGCGGCGATGGCGGCACGGAGGTCTGGGATTTCCTTATAACGTTGGCCATGGTCGAAAAACCGATCGTCTCCGGTGTCGACGGCATCGCGGTCGGCATCGGCACAACCATCAATCTCCATTGCGACCTTACCTTCGCCACGCCGCGCACCGTGTTCAGGACGCCTTTCGTCGATCTCGGCCTGGTGCCCGAGGCGGGGTCGAGCCTGCTGGCGCCGCGCATTCTGGGGCAACAGGGCGCTTTCGCGCTGCTCGGCCTTGGCGAGGGATTTCCGGCCGAGCGCGCGAAGGCCGCGGGCCTGATCTACGAAGTGGTCGAGGAAGGAGCGTTGGAGGCCTCTGTCCTTGCGGCGGCCGGCCAGATCGCCGCCAAGCCCCCCGAGGCTCTGAAGATCGCGCGAGACCTGATGCGCGGCTCGCGCGACGATCTGGTCGCGCGCATCGGCGAGGAAAGCGAACATTTTCGTGAGCGGCTCAAGTCCAACGAGGCCCGCGCCGCACTCACGGCATTCATGACCAGAAAGAAAGCCTGAGCTTCGTTTCTACGGATAGAGCCTGGTCTTGTCCCAGCCACCCTTGCCGTCGCTGGAAAAGACCATGCGGTCATGCAGGCGGAAGGGGCGATCGTGCCAGAACTCGATCGTCTTCGGCACGATGCGAAAGCCCGACCAGTGTTTTGGCCGTGGAATCTCGCCGATGGCGTGGCGCGCGGTGTATTCGGCAACGGCTTTTTCCAGCGCGAAACGGCTTTCCAGCGGACGTGACTGTTTCGAGGCCCAGGCGCCGATGCGGCTGCCGCGTGGGCGTGTCGCGTAATAGGCGTCGGCCTCCGCGTCGCTGACGATCTCCACCGGCCCACGAATGCGCACCTGCCGCCGCAGCGACTTCCAGTGAAAACACATGGCCGCCTTCATGCTGCCAAGAATCTCCTGGCCCTTGGCGCTCTCGAAATTCGTGTAGAAGACAAATCCGCTTTCATCGAACCCCTTGAGCAGGACCATCCGCACATCCGGCATGCCATCGGCGTCGACGGTCGCCAGCGCCACACCATTGGCGTCGTTGATTTCGCTCTTCGTGGCATCGTCCAGCCATGCGGCAAAGAGGCGAAACGGCTCCGCAGCCTCGGTAAAGTCACCGCTTGTTAACTCTGCATCACTCATAGTTTTTCTCAAATTGTCACGAAGCCGGATTAGGAGGTTGCCGATTGTCGCGTATCGCGCAAGCTTTTGACAGCAGGCAATGGAGCGTAATTGCTTCGGCCAGCGCCAAAGTCGCGATCGTGATGGTTGCCATGCCGCTTGCCGGCTGTGGCGCGGGTGGCTTCAGCCTGCAGAAAGCCGAAGTCGACCGCTCGCTCGTCACCAGCAGCACATCGACCTCCGCCAAACCGATCGATTCCGACCGCGCTTCCGACCAGACCACAATCCGAAACGCGGTATCGTCGGCCGACATCCAGGAACTCGGCGGGCAGGCCGTGCCATGGGCGAATTCGGGCACGGGCTCACGCGGGTCCATCACGGAGCTGGCTGAATTCAAGGACAGAGGCCTGCTCTGCCGCCGCTTCACCGCGTCACGCGAGAGCTTTGACGGCGTCGCTCTGTTCAAGGGGGAAGCGTGCCTGGGCAGCGCCGGAGTCTGGCTCATGCAGGACTTCAAGGCGCTCTGATTTTCCCCTCCTCAATATGGTGCCGGCACTGGAATTTCTTCCTATGCGAGCGCATATAGGGGGCAACACCAGACTCACTCTTCTTGCAGGCAGGAATCATGCGCGACCCCTATGAGGTGCTGGGCGTTGCCAAGAACGCATCGGCCAAGGACATTAAATCGGCTTATCGCAAGCTCGCCAAGAAACATCATCCGGACCAGAATCCGAATGATCCCAAGGCGAAAGACCGCTTTGCCGCCGCCAACCAGGCCTATGAGATCGTTGGCGACGAGAAGAATCGGGCGGCTTTCGACCGTGGCGAGATCGACGCCGACGGCAAGCCGCGGTTCCAGGGCTTTGAAAATGCCGCGGGCGGTGGCGATCCTTTCGCAGGCTTTCGCAGGCAACAGGGAGCCGGGGGCTCGCGGTTCGAGTTTCGGTCCGGGCGCCCAGGCGGTGATCCGTTCGACGGCAACAGCGATATCTTCAGCCAAATTTTCGGTGACGCCTTTTCGGGCGCACGCGGTGCCGGCACGGGAGACCGGCGCCAGCAGGCCACCGCTGCCGATCTGAACGTCACGCTCGACGTGACGATCGAAGAGGCGGCGACCGCCGAGAAGGTGACGGCGATATTTCCGGATGGCCGGAAGATCGCGGTCAAGCTTCCGGCCTATGTGGAGGACGGGCAGACCATCCGTCTCAAGGGCCAGGGCGAGCAGGGCCCAGGTCAGCCCGGGGACGCGCTGGTCAAGATTCATTTCCGCCGCCATCCACGCTACCGCGTCGAGGGCCGCGACCTGCATGCGGATTTGCCAGTGACACTCGCCGACGCGGTGCTTGGCGCCAAGGTGGCGGTCGACACACCGACAGGCAGGCTCGCGGTCAACGTCCCCGCCTGGTCGAGCTCCGACAAGGTCCTGCGGCTGAAGGGCAGGGGCCTGCCGGAAAAAGCCGGTGGCCACGGCGATCTTTACGCACATGTGCGTTTGATGCTGCCGGAAGGTGGAGACGATGCGCTCGAAGCGCTGATGCGCGGCAGAAAAGGCTGACCAAAGCCTCTTCGGGCGCCTTTGTCCCCTGAACTGTCCGCGTTGAGCGCTTGAAGGGGCTGTGTGCCTGTGCGATAGGGCAGTCCACAAAGCAGAAAATCTTGCGGAGAGCGCTCACATGGCGGGTGGACAGGGCCTTATGGCCGGCAAGCGCGGCCTTATCCTCGGTGTCGCCAACAATCGATCGATCGCCTATGGCATTGCCAAGGCTTGCGTCGATCACGGCGCCGAGATCGCGCTGACCTATCAGGGCGAAGCCTTCAAGAAGCGCGTCGAACCCCTGGCGGCGGAACTGGGCGCCTTTGTCGCCGGCCATTGCGACGTCACTGATCCGGCGAGCCTTGACGACGTTTTCGCCAATGTCGCCAAGCATTGGGGCAAGCTCGATTTCCTCGTCCATGCCATCGCTTTCTCCGACAAGGATGAACTGACCGGCCGCTATGTCGAAACGACCCGCGACAATTTCCTCCGGACAATGGATATCTCGGTCTATTCCTTCACCACCATCGCCAAGCGCGCGGAGGCGCTGATGACCGACGGTGGCTCGCTGCTGACGCTGACCTACTATGGCGCGGAAAAAGTGATGCCGCACTATAACGTCATGGGTGTCGCCAAGGCGGCGCTCGAGGCCAGCGTGCGCTACCTGGCGGTTGACCTCGGTGCCAAGAAGATCCGCGTCAACGCGATCTCCGCCGGGCCGATCAAGACGCTGGCCGCATCCGGCATCGGTGACTTCCGCTACATCCTGAAGTGGAATGAATACAATTCGCCGCTGAAGCAGACGGTGACGCAGGAGGAGGTCGGTGATTCCGGCGTCTATTTCCTCTCCGATCTTTCCCGCGGCGTCACCGGCGAGATCCATCATGTCGATTCGGGCTATCATGTCGTCGGCATGAAGGCCGTCGACGCGCCGGACATTTCGACGGTGAAGGACTAGCCCCGCCTATCGTTCGTTCTGGAAGGCCTTATGTACCCGCTGGTTTATATCGCGCGCCACGGCCAGACCGCGTGGAACGCCGAATACCGGCTACAGGGGCAAGCCGACACCGATCTCAACGCGCGCGGCCGCCAGCAGGCGACCCGAAACGGTCTTCACCTGGCCGAGCTTGTTGGAGATCCCCGGGATTTCGACTTTGTCGCCAGCCCGATGAAACGGACGCGCGAGACCATGGAGCGCATGCGCGCTGCGATGGGGCTCGATCCCAGGGCTTATCGCACCGATCCGAGCCTCGTCGAAGTCAATTTCGGCGACTGGCAGGGTTTCACCTTTCCCGAGCTCGAGACGCGGTACCCTGGGGCGAGCGGGACACGGGCCTTGGACAAATGGAATTTCCAGCCGCCCGGCCAGGACGCCGAGAGCTACCAGATGCTGCTCGAGCGGGTGAAACCCTGGTTCGATTCGCTAACCCGCCAGACCGTTTGCGTCACGCATGGTGGTGTAATCCGGACCCTGTTCCGCTTTGTGGAAGGCGTGCCGGAGCAAGATGCGGCGAACCTCGAAGTGCCGCAGGATCGGATACTCCGCCTGCAAGGCAGGCATCTGGAGTGGTTATAGGGCCACTATGGATTTCGGCCCGAAAACTGGAGTGGCTTTCGGGCCGTTGCCATGTGCGCCTGGAGTGCCGACGACGCCCTAGTTGGCTGAGCTGTCCGGCAATTCCATGTCGGTGACGACGTTCTCGCCATTCGTCACGTCGTAGGCGATGACGATATCCATGCCCGGTTTCAAAGCATCGAGATCGGTTTCGGCATTCAGCTTGTAGGATTTGCCGTCGTCGAGCGTCAGCGTCAGCGCATCCTTGTCGACCTTCTTGATGAGGCCCTCGGTCTGGCCGGCGAACGCGGCGGTGGAGAGCAGCAGGGTGGCGGCAACAGCGCCAATCAGGGTACGCATATTCGTCCTCTTTGGTCATTGCGCCGGCACCGTGGCGGCGGATCCTTAACGGCGGATGGAAGAAAGCAGAAACCAGCCGAATGTGTCAAAACTTAAACGGCTGGGATGACAGTTTGACCACCGCAAAAAACGCCAATAGAAGGCACGCTTCACCCGGCTCCGCTGCCGGCAAGGCTGGTTTGCATGTCTCACAATACGTTCGGCCATCTTTTCAGAGTTACCACCTGGGGCGAAAGCCATGGCGCGGCATTGGGCTGCGTCGTCGATGGATGTCCGCCTGGCATCCGTTTCACGCGCCAGGAGATCCAGGCCGACCTCGACAAGCGCCGTCCCGGCCAGTCGCGTTTCGTCACCCAGCGCCGTGAGCCCGATGAAGTGAAGGTGCTGTCGGGCTTCGTGTTCGACGATGATGGCGAGACCATGATCACCACCGGCACGCCGGTATCGATGATGATCGAGAACGTCGACCAGCGCTCGAAGGACTATGGCGAGATCGCCCGCCAGTACCGCCCTGGTCACGCCGATTACGCCTATGACGTCAAATACGGCATACGCGACTATCGTGGCGGTGGGCGCTCCTCGGCGCGCGAGACCGCTGCACGCGTTGCCGCTGGAGCCTTGGCTCGCAAGGTTGTGCCGGGGATGGTCGTGCGCGGCGCACTGGTCTCGATGGGTGAAAAGTCCATCGATCGCGCCAACTGGAACTGGAATTTCGTCGATGACGCCGAAAATCCGTTCTTCACCCCTGACCCGGCTTCCGTTCCGGTCTTCACCAAATATCTCGACGGCATCCGCAAGGCAGGCTCGTCCGTCGGTGCGGTCATCGAGATCGTCGCCGACGGCGTTCCACCAGGTCTTGGCGCGCCGATCTATGCCAAGCTAGACCAGGACATTGCCTCCGGCCTGATGTCGATCAACGCCGTCAAGGGCGTCGAGATCGGCAACGGCTTCGAGGCAGCGCGTATAACCGGCGAACAGAATGCCGACGAGATGCGCATGGGAAATGACGGCAAACCTGTGTTCCTGTCCAACAACGCTGGGGGCATCCTTGGCGGCATTTCGACGGGCCAGGCCATCGTCGCGCGTTTTGCCGTCAAGCCGACCTCGTCGATTCTCACACCGCGAAAGTCCATAGACAAGGACGGACACGACGTCGACATCATGACCAAGGGCCGCCACGACCCCTGCGTCGGCATCCGCGCCGTACCGATCGGCGAGGCCATGGTCGCCTGCGCCATCGCCGATCACTATCTGCGTCATCGCGGCCAGACGGGGAGGGATTAGGGCAACAAGGCAATAGGGCAGTATGTTACGCTGCCCGCGGACGGCCTTTTTCCTTTTCCCGACTCCCGTACTGCCCTATTCCCTTACTGCCCTAATCCGTGAGCGAAGCGAGCGTCATGCCTTACGATCAGAAGAAAATCGTCGAAGCCCTGCGTGCCTTTGAACGCGGCGAAATCGTTGTTGTGATGGACGATGACGGGCGTGAGAACGAAGGTGACCTGATCGTTGCTGCGGTCCACTGCACGCCGGAAAAGATGGCATTCATCATCCGTCATACCTCCGGCATCGTCTGTACGCCGATGCCGCGCGAGGAGGCCAAGCGCCTCAACCTGTCGCCGATGGTCGCCGACAATGATTCGGCCCACACCACGGCCTTCACCGTCAGCGTCGATTTCAAGCACGGCACCACCACCGGCATTTCGGCGGAGGATCGCACGCTGACCGTCCGCAATCTCGCCAACGGCAATGTCGGCGGTTCGGATTTCGTCCGTCCCGGCCACATCTTTCCGCTGATCGCGCGTGAGGGCGGCGTGCTGATGCGCTCGGGCCATACCGAAGCGGCAGTCGATCTGTGCAAGCTCGCCGGCCTGCCGCCGGTCGGTGTCATTTCCGAACTGGTCAACGATGACGGCACCGTCAAGCGCGGACCTCAGGTCGCGGCCTTCGCCGAGGAACATGGTCTCAAGCAGGTTTCCGTCGCGGACCTCATCGCCTACCGCCAGCGCAAGGAAACGCTGGTCGAGCGCGTGGCTTGCTCGGAAATCGAGACGCTTGGCGGCAAGGCGCAGGTCTTCACCTACACGCTGCCCTGGGATTCGATGCATCATGTCGCCATCGTTTTCGGCGACATCCGCGATGGCGAGGATGTGCCGGTGCGCCTGCATTCCGAGGATGTCGTGACCGATGTCTTCGGTACCAGCCACCGACTGGATGGCATCATGAAATCCATGGGCGAGCGCAAGCGTGGCGTTATCGTCTATCTGCGGGAAGGTTCTGTTGGCGTCGCGCACCAGGAGCGCAAGCGCCCGCTTTCCGGCGACCGGGAAGATCACGAGGAAGCCCGTCGCCGCGAGAACGAATGGCGCGAGATCGGGCTCGGCGCCCAGATCCTTAAGGACCTCGGCATTTCATCAATCAATCTCATCGCATCGCGCGAGCGCCACTATATCGGTCTTGAAGGCTTTGGCATCCACATCGCCAAGACCGAGATTCTCTGAGCAGCCGTCGAGCCATTCATCGGAGGTGATGGATGAAAGTCTCATTGCCTGCCAAGCAGCGCACCGGCCGCCTTTTGCTACGCCGGCCGGCGGAGGCCGATCTTGATTTCCTGATCGATCTCTTCTCGCGCCAGGAACTTGTCGCCCATCGCCCCGATCCTGTTCCGGATACGCCCCAGCAAAGTGCCGAGAGGCTGGCTCGCGATATCGGCCATTGGGACAAGCATGGCTTTGGCCGCTGGGCGGTCGAGGCGGGCGGGGAACTGATCGGCTTCGGCGGCGTCACGCTATCGCGGGATTACGGCGGCCTGAATCTTTCCTACCATCTTCATCCTCGCGGTTGGGGGCATGGCTACGCAACGGAACTGGTCGCGGAAGCTCTGCGCACCGCCTTCGGTCCCTTGCGTGCCGAGCGGGTGGTTGGTCTTGTCCGCCCAGCCAATCCGGCATCGAGGCGCGTGCTGGAGAAATGTGGCTTCACCCTCGAAAAAGAGGTCATGTTGCATGGCGCGCCGACGATGCTTTTTGCCTTGGCGCGAGCGGCGAATTTCCAGGCCCGGTCTTGAAGAACGGCTAGAGCGGCGCGCCCTGTGTCCAACGGAGGCCGAACGCGCCTGATATCATTCCGCGGGAACCACGCGCGGCTCGGGCGTATCGCTACCCCGCTGCCGGGTGGCAAGGCTGCGATGGCCCAGCAGCACGGTAACCAGTGCGGTAGCTCCGGCCGCCACCGAGACCCAGAACCCGTTGCGCGCGCCGAACGCGTCAACCACCGCGCCGGCGGCGAAAGAGCCCAGCGCCATGCCGATCCCAATCCCGGTTGTCACCCAGGTGATGCCCTCCGTCAGCATCGCTTCCGGCACATGCCGCTCGATCAGGCCAAAGGCCGTGATGAAAGTCGGCGATATCGCGACGCCGCTGATGAAAACGGTCAACGCCAGCAGCGCGACGGTGCCGGCGGTCAGTGGCAACAGTGATGTGAGCGCAATGATGGAGACCGAGATGGCGAGTTGGCGTTGCAGCGGCGCCTTCAGGTTGAGCACGCCGACGATGATGCCGAGGACGAATGATCCCAGCGCATAGACAGCGATGACGAGGCTTGCGGCACCGGGTTGGCCAAGCTCCTTGGTGAGTGCCACGGTGCTCACTTCCGTCGTCGCGAAGGTCGCGCCGATGGAGATCAGGGCGAAGGTGATGATCTGCACCGGCCGCAGACGGATTGCAGAACCGCGCGAACGATGTTCCGCCGTCCGCACCCGCGGTTCGGTCGAGCGCTGCAGGATGAAGGCCGTCGAACCCAAGGCGAGGAACACCGTACTCGCCAGCATTCCTGCTTCAGGGAACAGCGCGGCGCTCATTCCCACCGACAGCGATGCCCCGGCGATGTAGACGAGTTCGTCCGCCGCCGACTCAAAGGCGAACGCGGTGTTCATCGCGGGCCGACCCCGGAAAATTTCGGTCCAGCGCGCGCGCACCATTGCGGGCATGCTGGGCATGGTCGCCGCCAGCAGCGCCGACACGAACAGCGTCCACACCGGCCACTTCTGATTGGCCGCCGCGATCAGAACCGCGAAAGCCAGCACGGAGACGATGGTCGTGGGTACGACAATCCGCGTCTGCCCAACACGATCCACCAGCCTTGATATCTGCGGCGCCGCGAAAGCGTTGGCCAGCGCGAATGTCGCGGAGACGGCGCCGGCCAACCAGTACTCGCCACGCGTTTGCGACAGCATCGCCACGATCCCGATAGGCGCCATGGCGATCGGCAAACGCGCGGTGAAGCCGGCAACGGCAAAGCCCTTGGCGCCGGGGGCGCGGAAGATTTCCGAGTAGGGATTTTGCATGGCCAGGTTCCTCGACAAAGGAAGGTTCGACAATTACATACGAAGCGTATGATAGTCAGATAATTCATACGCTACGTATGTCAATTGGCATACGCAGCGTATGTAAATAGGGCCAGACCCGATGCACAAGCCCCGCAAGGAGATGATCGCCGAGACGCGGGCCAAGCTGATAGCGGCAGCGCGCCATGCCTTCGGCACGATCGGCTATGCCGAGGCCTCCATGGATGATTTCACCGCGTCGGCCGGCCTGACGCGCGGCGCGCTGTATCATCATTTTGGCGACAAGAAGGGACTGCTGCAGGCGGTGATCGCCGAGATCGACGGCGAAATGGCGGTTCGGGTCAATGAGGTGGCGTCGAAAGCGCCGACCCGTTGGCAGCGTTTCGTCGACGAATGCACCACTTACATCGAGATGGCGCTGGAACCGGAAATCCAGCGCATCATGTTCCGGGATGGCCCGGCCGTGCTGGGGGATCCGGCACAGTGGTCGAATGCCAATGCATGCGTCGCTTCAATCGCCGATCATCTGGCCGCGCTGCAAGAAGAGGGAGTGGTCGTCGCCGGCGTCGACCCGGAGACGGCCGCACGGCTGATCAACGCGGCGAGCAGTCAGGCTTCGCAGCGGATCGCCAACGCGAAGGCCCCCGAAGCGACGTCGAAGAAGGTGGTGGCCGCGTTTAAGCAACTGCTCGAAGGCTTGCTCGATAAGCAGCCAGACTGACGCTCCCGCGCGGTCCGGTGCCCCTGGCCAGATTGACAATCGCCGGGTTGAGAGCATCCTCCTCAGCCATCTCTGAGGGGAGATTCGGGGCATGTGGGATTTCGAGATCGGCAGGTCTGTTTCCATCATGGTGCGGACATGGCCCTTCATCGTGTTTCGCATGATCGTCTATTTCGGCATAACCCTGGCCTACATCATGGCGACCGGCACCGGGGCCAGCGTGGGCTATGGCGTAGGCCATATCTCCACCGACCCCGACGGCCCGTTGTCGTTTGCCATGTGGGGCGGTGTCATCGGTTTCGGCCTCGTCTCCATCGCCGTCTACTGGATCCGCGAATACATCCTCTACATCGTCAAGGCCGGGCACATCGCTGTCATGGTGCATCTCATCGATGGACAGGATGTTCCCGATGGACAGGACCAGATTGCCTATGCCAGGGAGGTCGTCAGTCAGCGCTTTGCGGAAGCCAACGTCCTTTTCGTCGTCGATCAACTGGTCAAGGGCGCCATCCGTGCCATTACGGGCCTGATCGGCGGCATTGCCGCCTTTCTGCCCATTCCCGGCTTGAGTGGTGTTGTCAGCTTCATCAACACGGTGATCCGCCTGTCGCTGACCTATGTCGATGAAATCATCCTCGGCTATAACATCCGCATCAACTCTTCCTCGCCCTTCGAGACTGCGCGGCAGGGCGTCGTGCTTTATGCGCAGAACGGAACGACCATGGTCAAGAACGCGGTCTGGCTGTCCGTCATCATGTGGGGTGTGTCCTTCGTCGTCTTCCTGTTGATGCTGGCGCCGGCCGGCGCAATTTTGTTCCTCATGCCTGGGCAACTGGCCGGCTGGGCGTTTGTGCTCGCGATTGTCTTCGCCTGGGCCTTGAAGGCGGCCTTCATCGAGCCCTTTGCCATAGCCTGCCTGATGCAGGTCTATTTCCGGGCTATCGAAGGCCAGGCGCCCAATCCGGACTGGGACCGGAAACTTGCCGAGGTATCATCGAAATTCAGGGACCTCAAGGACAAGGCGCGGGCTTCCTTTGGCGGTTCGCGCTGGACCGAGCCGACGCCAAGCACATAGATCCGGCGCAGGCGGCCAAACGTCTTTGCCAATAGCTAAACCTTGTTGAAGGTCGCCGTTTCGATCGGCGAAAACATGGTCAAAGCGGCCGTGCGCGCCTATATCGGGACATGGTCACAAGGCTCTATACACACCCGATCTTCCTTGAGCATTTAACGCCCCCCGGCCACCCCGAGCGGCCCGACCGCCTGCGCGTCATCGAACGCGTGCTTGATGACGAGGCTTTTGCCTCGCTCGATCGGGCCAAGGCGCCGGAAGGCGACGAAGCCACCATTCTCTATGCGCACCCGGCGGATTTCGTCGCTCGCGTGCGCGCAGCCATACCTGACGAAGGGATCGCCCGCATCGATGCCGACACCACGGCCAGCCCCAAAAGCTGGCAGGCGGCGATAACGGCGATCGGTGCAGCCAACGCCGCTGTCGATGATGTCTTCGAAGGCCGTGCCGACAATGTCTTCGTCGCAGCGCGGCCACCCGGCCACCATGCCGAGAAGACGACGGCCATGGGCTTCTGTCTCTTCAACACGGCGGCGATCGCGGCGCGCTATGCGCAGAAGAGGCATGGCGTGGAACGGGTCGCCGTCGTTGATTGGGATGTGCACCACGGCAATGGCACGCAGGACATTTTCTGGGATGATCCCTCGGTGCTCTACTGTTCCACGCACCAGATGCCGCTTTATCCCGGCACCGGGGCGAAGAGCGAAACCGGCGCCGGCAACATCGTCAACGCGCCCCTGGCGCCGCGCACCGGCAGCGAGGTTTTTCGCGATGCCTTTCAGTCGCGCGTGCTGCCGGCACTCGACAGTTTCGCGCCGGACCTGATCATCATCTCCGCCGGCTTTGACGCGCACCATCGCGACCCCCTGGCCGAGATCAACCTGACCGAGGACGACTTCGATTGGGCGACCGGCCAGTTGCTCGAGCGCGCTGGGCGTCACAGCGGCAACCGGCTCGTCAGCCTGCTCGAGGGCGGCTACGATCTGCAGGGATTGGCATTTTCGGTCGCCGCCCATGTCGGGCGACTGATGAAAGGATAGAACTATGGCTGGTGAGACCAACGAAGACGTCAAGGCGATGAGCTTCGAGCAGGCGCTCGACGCTCTGGAGAAGATCGTGGATGATCTGGAGCGTGGCGACGTGCCGCTCGATCAGTCGATCAGGATTTACGAGCGCGGCGAGGCCCTGAAGCTGCATTGCGACCGCTTGCTGAAAGCAGCCGAGGACAAGGTCGAGAAGATCAGGCTTTCGCGAGACGGCAAGCCTGTTGGTGTTGAACCGCTCGATGCGGATTGAGGCGCCGGGGTCGTTACCGGTTTTTGGACATGATCATGATCGAGGATGGAACTCGACCCGATTGAAACGGCTCCGGGACAAGAGGAGATACGGAAGCGATGTGCAGAAACATCAAGACCCTGTTCAATTTTGATCCGCCGGCAACCAACGACGAAGTGCGCGACGCAGCGCTTCAATTTGTCCGCAAGCTGAGCGGAACGACGAGACCTTCGAAACAGAACCGGCACGCGTTTGACCACGCCGTAGAAGCCATTGCGGCCTCGGCGCGCGAACTTCTCGATTCGCTCGAAACCAATCAGCATCCGCGTAATCGCGAAGAAGTGGCGGCCAAACTTCGGGCGAAGGCGGCGATCCGTTTTGCCTGATATGCCAAGCCAGCCCCTGACCGCTGACAAGGAGAATTCATGAGCTTCTTCCCCGGGAAAGACCCTGAGGCGGGCGATGCCTTTGCCAGTGACCAGATCGAGCTGATGGTCATCCCGAACGCCAAGGATATTGGCGGCTTCCAGGTGCGCCGCGCCTTGCCGACGGCAAAAAGGCGTCTGGTCGGGCCCTTCATCTTCTTTGATCGCATGGGGCCGGCGATCCTGCGGGCCGGCAACGCGCTCGACGTGCGCCCCCATCCGCATATTGGCCTGTCGACGGTCACCTATCTGTTCGACGGCAAGATCAGGCATCGCGATTCGCTGGGCACGGAAATGGTCATCAAACCCGGCGACGTGAACCTGATGACCGCCGGGCGCGGCATTGTCCATTCCGAACGCACGCCGGAGGAACTGCGCGGCGCGCCGATGTCGATCTCAGGGCTGCAGACATGGCTGGCGCTGCCGGACGACAAGGAAGAAGTGGCGCCGGTTTTTGAGAATACTGCTGCAGCGCGACTTCCCGAAATCGGCGCGGAAGGCGTAGGCGGGCGCGTCGTCATTGGCGAGTTCGCCGGCCTGCGGTCGCCTGTCAAGACGGCCTCCGACACACTCTATGCAGACCTGCGGCTGGCGCCCGGGGCCAAGGTGCAAATCCCGGCCGATGCCGAGGAGCGGGCCATCTACACGCTGGAAGGCGATGTCTCGATTTCCGGCGACGTCTTTCCGGCTGAACGCCTGCTGGTGTTCCGGCCGGGGGACGAGATCATTGTTTCGTCCGGAAGCGGGGCGCATTTCATGCTGTTCGGCGGCGCTTCACTTGATTCGAAACGCTATATCTGGTGGAATTTTGTCTCGTCCTCGAAGGAGCGCATCGAGCAGGCCAAGGAAGAATGGAAGACGGGCCGCTTCGATATCGTTCCTGGAGACGAGAAGGAATTCATCCCGCTGCCGGAAGGCTAGGGTTGCAGCCTGATCCGCGTCACCGACACGCATTTACTTTCGCCAGCCGGCAGCCTATCCCGCCGACGAACAGAAAGCCGGAAGACACGTGAACGCAACGCCGCATACGCCGCTTCTCGACAAGGTCCGCATCCCCGCGGACTTGCGCACGCTTGCCGAGAGCGATCTGCCGCAACTGGCATCCGAGCTTCGCGCCGAACTGATCGACGCGGTTTCTCTTACCGGCGGGCACCTTGGCGCGGGGCTTGGCGTCGTCGAGCTGACGGTCGCGCTGCATTACGTCTTCAACACGCCGGACGACCGGCTGATCTGGGATGTCGGCCACCAGGCCTATCCGCACAAGATCCTGACCGGCCGCCGCGACCGCATCCGCACGCTGCGGCAGGAGGGGGGCCTGTCGGGCTTCACCCGGCGCGTCGAAAGCGAGTACGACCCATTCGGCGCCGCGCATTCTTCAACCTCGATCTCCGCCGGCCTGGGCATGGCCGTGGCGCGCGATCTCTCGGGCGGGCGCAACAATGTCATCGCGATCATCGGCGACGGCTCGATGTCGGCGGGTATGGCGTATGAGGCGTTGAACAATGCCGGCGCGCTCGATGCCCGGCTGATCGTGATCCTCAACGACAATGACATGTCGATCGCGCCGCCGACCGGAGCCATGAGCGCGTATCTGGCGCGCCTGGCATCGGGCAAGGCCTATGTCGGGCTGCGCGATTTCGGCAAGAAACTGACCTCCTATCTCGGCAAGCGCGCGGATCGTGCGATCACGCGCGCTGTCGAGCACGCGCGCGGCTACGTCACGGGCGGCACGCTCTTCGAGGAATTGGGTTTTTACCACATCGGGCCAATCGACGGTCACAATCTGGAGCACCTTATCCCGGTGCTGAAGAACGTCCGTGACAATGGCAAGGGTCCGGTGCTGATCCATGTTGTCACCCAGAAGGGCAAGGGTTACGCGCCGGCGGAAGCCGCCGCCGACAAGTATCACGGCGTCAACAAGTTCGACGTCATCACCGGCGCGCAGGCCAAGGCGCCCGCCAACGCGCCAGCCTACACAAAGGTCTTCGCCGAAAGCCTCATACAGGAGGCCCGCGAGGACGATCGCATCGTCGCCGTCACTGCCGCCATGCCAAGTGGCACTGGACTCGACCTGTTCGGTGAAGCGTTCCCGTCAAGAACCTTCGACGTCGGCATCGCGGAGCAGCATGCGGTGACATTCGCCGCGGGTCTCGCCACTGAAGGCTACAAGCCTTTCGCCGCGATCTATTCGACCTTCCTGCAGCGCGCCTACGACCAGGTCGTCCACGATGTTGCGATCCAGAAACTGCCGGTGCGGTTTCCCATCGATCGTGCTGGTTTCGTTGGCGCCGACGGTGCGACCCACTGCGGCGCCTTCGACACGACCTTCCTAGCGACTTTGCCTGGTTTTGTCGTCATGGCGGCCGCCGACGAGGCTGAGCTACGCCACATGGTGTGCACGGCGGCAAGTTACGATGAAGGCCCGATCGCCTTCCGCTATCCGCGTGGCGATGGCGTCGGCGTCGACATGCCGGAACGCGGCTCGGTTCTAGAGATTGGCAAGGGCCGCATTGTCAGGGAGGGCACCAAGGTTGCCCTGCTGTCCTTCGGCACGAGGCTGCAGGATTGCCTGATGGCTGCCGAAGAGCTTGGTGCTGCTGGGCTTTCGACCACGGTTGCCGACGCACGCTTCGCCAAGCCACTTGATGAGGATCTGATCCGCCGGCTGGCTCGCTCGCACGAGGTTCTGGTCACCGTCGAAGAGGGCGCGGTCGGCGGCTTCGCCAGCCACGTACTGCAGTTCCTCGCCCATGATGGACTGCTGGAAAGCGGCTTGAAGGTCCGTCCTCTGGTGCTGCCCGACGTTTTCACCGACCACGCCAAGCCCGAAAAGATGTATGCCGACGCCGGGCTGGACGCTGCCGGCATCGTGCGCACCGTGTTCACCGCGCTCGGGCACGCGGTGCGCGCGCAGCGCGCCTGATTCAAAACCTCAACGGCTTGAATCATTTTGGCTGCTTGGTTTGTTAACACGTTGTTAACGCTGCCCTTTGGCGCTTTGGTTACCCTGTCTCTTGGCCGTTTTTCAACGGCGCCTTGCTAGAAGCCTGCCCAGGCAGGGAGACAGCGAAAATGAAGACGTTTCTGGGCGCGATGGCTGTCTTGCTGGCCATTGGCGCGTCGGCGGGGGCCGAAACGCGATACGACCGCAACCTTGAAAAGGCGGTGAAGGATATCGTCGCCGGTAAGATTGGCGGCATCCGTGGCGGCTTCTCCTACAAGCAGGTTCCGCAACTGGTCGTTCTGCCGGATGCCGCGCCAGCACCGGTCGTGCCAATCGCGACCGAGCCGCACGAGGAAGCTTCCGGCAACGACAATGACGGTCTGATGCCAGCCGTCGAACGTCAGGTCTCGCGGACGATCTTCTAGGGCAATTCCAGGAAAAGCGTGAAGAGGCTTTCCGTCCGGAATTGCAAAAAAAGGGTAGAGCGGTTCGGCGTTTCCGTGAAACGATGCACCGTTCTAGAACCACATATCACGTACACAACGGCCGTCACCCGGCAGGTCCTCGAATGTCTCGAGGCCATCAAAATGGTCGATTGCGAGGTCGGCGACGGCCTCGGGCGGTGCAAGCCTGACATTGACCGCGATCCGGGTCCGGCCTGTGGTGCTTGAGCGCAGGCCACGCCAGGCCAGCACGCAGCCGCATGTCGGACAGAACAGGATCTCGAGCGAAGGAGCATCCTTTCCGGCGCGCCTGTAAGCGCGCATCGGTCCCGAAACGCGGATGCGTTCATCGACATAGTCGTAAGCCCAGAGCGCGCCATAGCGGCTGCAAAGCGTGCAATTGCAGGCAGTGATCGACCCGGGATCACCCTCCAGGGTCCAGTGAGCAGCACCACAGTGGCAACGTCCGGTCAGCATCCCGCTTCCTCACCAATAGCAAATGGCACCTCGTCGCTGGCATTGTGCCCGATCCTCCGAGCGATATTCAACACACTCGGCAGTGGCGTTTGCATTCGCTTGTCTTGCGTCGATATCCTCGTCACGCCTCAATGCGCTTGCCTTCGAGGCTCGCTTTCGCCAATGAAGGTCATGAACTCCCAGCAGCCAGCCAGCTCACGCCAGCGGCTCGACGAACTCCTCGTCGAGCGCGGCCTGTTTGTCAGCCGATCGCGCGCCCGTGACGCGGTCGAGCGCGGCACGGTGACGGTTGATGGCGTTGTTGCCCGCAAGCCCGGCCAAACCGTCCACGGGCAATGCACCATTGCCGTCGATGACCCAGCCCAGGGCTACGTCTCGCGCGCGGCGCTCAAGCTGATCGCCGGGCTCGACCATTTCGAGCTCGACCCTGCCGGGCGCGAAGCGCTCGACATCGGTGCCTCGACCGGAGGGTTCACCCAGGTCCTGCTCGAACGCGGCGCTTCCCATGTCACTGCTCTTGATGTTGGCCATGGGCAGATGCACCCCGATATCGGCTGCGATCCGCGCGTCACGGTGATCGAGGGGCTGAACGCCCGCGATCTCGTAGCCGCCGATCTTGGCGATCGCGTTCCGGATTTCATCGTGTCCGATGTCAGCTTCATCTCGCTGAAGCTGGCGCTGCCGCCGGCGCTCGGCATCGCCAGGCCCGGTGCGGGTGCCGTGTTCCTGGTCAAGCCGCAGTTCGAGGCTGGAAGGGAGGCGATCGGCAAGGGCGGCCTGTTGAAGGATCCCTACGATGCCGCCCGTGTCGCCGGCCTGCTGCAGGATTGGCTGGACGCTGTTCCCGGCTGGCGTTCGCTCGGCCTGCACCTGTCGCCCATCGAAGGCGGCGACGGCAATCGCGAATTCCTGCTGGGTGGGATCAAGGACCGATGAGCGCACGCTTCACCATCAGGAAACTCGGCGCCCAGGGCGACGGCATAGCCGAGACCGAAAGCGGTGATCTGTTCATCCCGTTCACGCTGCCCGGCGAGGTCGTCAACGCCGCGCGCGAACGGGACCGCGCCACGCTGATGGCTGTGCTTGAGGCCTCGCCGCTGCGTATCGATCCCGCCTGCCGCCATTTCACCGAATGCGGCGGTTGCGCTCTCCAGCATCTCGAGGCTGACGCCTATCGACAGTGGAAACGCGACAAGGTGGTGCACGCCCTGAAGGGTATCGATTGCGAAGTCGGCGATCTGGTCGCTTGCGCGCCGCACACACGCCGCCGTGTCGTGCTTGCCGCCAGACGTACCGAAACAGGCATGGCGCTCGGCTTCAATCGCCACCTGTCGCCACAGATCATCTCCATATCGGAATGCCCGATCTCACTGCCCGAGATCGTCGGCGCGCTGGGTCAGCTGAAAGCGCTCGCCGAGCTGGTATGCGCAACCACCAAATCGTTCCGGCTGGCCGTCACGGTGACCGGCTCGGGCCTTGATATCGCTGTGCATGAATCCGGCAAGCTTGGCGAGCACCAGCGGCGTATCGCGGCGAATTTCGTCATCGCGCAGGGCTTCGCCAGGTTGTCCATCGATGACGAGATCATCATCGAGCCAAGGAAGCCGGTGGTCATGTTCGGCAGTGTCGCAGTCGCGCTGCCGCCAGGCGCCTTCCTGCAGGCCACCGAGGCAGCCGAGCAGACCATGGCCGACATCGTCGGTGGGCACCTGAAGCGTGCCAAGAAGATCACCGACCTTTTCTCCGGTTGCGGAAGCTTTGCCCTCCGGCTTGCGGCGAAATCGGAAGTCCATGCCGTCGAAGGCGACGCGGCTGCGCTCTCGGCGCTTGATAGAGGATCACGCTTCGCGACCGGACTGAAGCGGGTGACGGGCGAGCGCCGCGACCTGTTCCGCCGGCCACTCACCTTCAAGGAGTTGAACGCCTTTGATGGTCTTGTCTTCGACCCGCCGCGTGCGGGCGCCGAGGACCAGTCGAAGCAGATCGCCCGCTCGGATGTTCCGCTGGTCGCGGCGGTGTCCTGCAATCCGGTAACGCTCGCCCGCGATCTGCGCATCCTGCTCGACGGCGGCTACACCATTAAAAGCGTGACGCCGATTGACCAGTTCCTGTGGTCGCCGCACATCGAAGCGGTGGCGCTGCTGGAGAAGCCGAGACGACGGCGCTGAGTGATCCCAATGTGTGTTGGGCCTAAAATGCGTACGATCGGCGCTATGCTTCTTGCACGCTCTCATATCCAGCCGCCTTCGCGGCCTTGACCAACTTGCGGTCAAAAGTGGCGAAGCTCGCGCAATGGACGGATTTTCCCAGATGCAGTGCATCAGCGAAGTCCATTCCCTTCTCCGCAAGGTCGAGTGCCGACGACACTATCGCAGGGTCCTCTATCTGCACCGTGCGGAGCCCACCGAATGCTCGTAGCGCGCGGATGATATCAGGCGGCGCATAACCATATGCGCTGCGCAAGACCCATTCGACCTCAAGGATTACCGTGACGGCAACGAAGACTACTTGACCGTCTATCAGTTGCCGAGCTCGGGGAGACTGTTCGGGATGGTCGCCTGTCAGATAACGAACGATCAGGTTGGTATCAATCGCGAGCATGGCGTCGCCGTGCCTCGGCCAGGACACCGGCATCCATTTCTTCGAGCGTCTTCGGCTTGCCAACATGGGGGAGGGAGGCAAAAACATCCTTTGGCCGCGTTTCGACGAAGGCCGGTGTCGCCTTCAGCAGCACGCCGTCCGGAGTATCCTCGACCAGAAGGCGCGTGCCGGCACCCCATTCCCTGCGCTTCCTGATCGAACTGGGCAGGATGACTTGTCCCTTGGTCGAGACAGTGGTTGTGAGCTTTTCTTGGGCAGTCATGATGTCGTCCCATGAATGTAAGACGATCGTAAGATAGACAGGAATCGCGCCGGCTTCAAGGCCGAGATGTGATGTCGGCCAATACCCGCAAGAATGCGCTCCACGAAAGCCGGCACAACTGCGGTGGCCGGCCCCTCAACCTGCTCTTCGAAGCGGAACCCCAGCCTACGCTGGAACCCGGCATGAGCGCGGTAGCGGCACTCAAATGATCGACGGGAAACGACAATGCCGGTTCGGCCCCTTGATCAAACCCGCGTGCCGCCCACCGTCATCTGGTTCATGCGCAAATGCGGCTGGCCGACACCAACCGGCACGCCCTGTCCGGCCTTGCCGCACATGCCGATGCCGTTGTCGAGCTTCATGTCGTTGCCGATCATCGAAACGCGGTGCATGGCATCGGGCCCGTTGCCGATCAGCATGGCGCCCTTGATCGGCTGCGTCACCTTGCCGTTCTCGATCATGTAGGCCTCGGTGCAGCCGAACACGAATTTACCCGAGGTGATGTCGACCTGGCCGCCGCCGAAGGAGACGGCATAGATGCCGTTCTTGACCGAGGCGATGATCTCGTCCGGCTCCATGTCGCCCGCTGTCATGTAGGTATTGGTCATGCGTGGCATCGGCTGGTGCGCATAGCCTTCGCGCCGGCCGTTGCCGGTTGCCTTCATGCCCATCAGCCGGGCGTTCTGGCGGTCCTGCATGTAGCCGACCAGCTTCCCGTCCTCGATCAACACGTTGCGGGCCGAAGGCGTGCCTTCGTCATCGACGGTCAGCGAGCCGCGCCGCTCTGGCATGGTGCCGTCATCGACGACTGTGACGCCTTTTGCGGCGACCTGCTGGCCGAGCAAGCCGGCGAAGGCCGAGGTCTTCTTGCGGTTGAAGTCGCCTTCCAGGCCATGGCCGACGGCCTCGTGCAGCATGACGCCCGGCCAACCGCTCGACAACACGATGTCGAAGGTGCCTGCGGGGGCGGGAATGGCCTCCAGGTTGACCAGCGCTTGCCGCAGCGCCTCCTTGGCGGCGTGCTTCCAACTGTCCTCGACCAGGAATTCGCCAAACGCCTTGCGCCCGCCCATGCCGTAGGAGCCGCTCTCCTGGCGGTCGCCGTCGCCGACGACGACCGAAACGCTGACCCTGACCAGCGGGCGTATATCGCGGACCACCTGGCCGTCGGCGCGCACGATCTCGACATGCTGCCAGGATGACGTCAGCGATGCCGAAACCTGGCGCACGCGCGGATCCTCGGCGCGCAGCCAGCCGTCGATTTCCTGCAGCAGCTTTGCCTTGGCTTCGAAGGAAGGCGAAGGGATCGGGTTCTCATCGCCGTAGAGATGGCGATTGGTGCGCGCGGGTGCCGCCGCAAGCGTGCCGGAATAGCCGCCCTTGACGGTTGAAACGGCGTCGGCCGCACGCAACAGAGAGGCTTCGGACAGGTCGCTGGAATGGGCGTAGCCGCTGGCTTCGCCGGCAACGGCACGCAGGCCGAAACCCTGGTCGGTGTTGAAGTTGGCGGTCTTCAACTTGCCATTGTCGAACATCAGCGCTTCGCTCTCGCTGTATTCGAGAAACAGCTCGCCGTCGTCGGCGCCGTTGATGGTCTCGGTGACGATCTGCTTGATGCGATCGTCTGAAATGTCGAATTGGCCGATCAGGCTGTTCATGGCAGGTCCGTCCGCACGAGGAATGGTTCTTTGCCACGATGTAGGCGCGAAGGCGCTCCGAGACAATCGTTCCGCCATATCTTCAAGACAAATGGGTGCGCCGACGGATGGTCGGCATCACGCCGGGTTCTATGAATCCTTGGCCTGCCGCGAGGCTCGGTTGTCAGGGCAGGGCGGCAAAGCCGTCGGCGAAGCCCTTGAGGTCGACAGGGATGCCGATGCCTTCTTCAGGCGTCTGAAACACGATGAAGGTGGCTGATGTGCCGGACTTCAGGGTATCGAGCAAAGGCTTCTCGAGAATGACCTCGGCATAGCAGCCGTCCTGGAAACAGCGCACGAAATAGGCGCGGCCGATGTCCTTGCCATCAACATTGAGGCCGAGGCCATTGGGTAGAAGCACGCCGAGTGGCGCCAACACGCGCAGGATCTCTGCCTTGTTGTCGGCGGTGCGCAGCACGACAACGGAAAGCCCCATCTCCGGTCTGTCTTCGGCAACGACATTCTGCATCATCACGCACTGTTCAGACGTGGCGCCGGCGGGCGTGTCACAGATGATGGACCAGGCGCCATGGGTTGAGCGAACCGTGCCGCTCGGCTGCACCGCGTTGGCCTGGCCAATGCCAGCCAGGCTGACGACGGACAGGGCGGCAAGAAAGATGACCTTCGCCAAGGTTCTCGAAAGCCAAGGGTTCATGACGGCTCCATTACGAATCACGGCACTTTAAGCCGCGCCAAAGCCAAGTAAAGGATGAGACCGCAAGCGGTCTGCCCCGAAAACGCCGATACAGCGCTTTTCCGTGCCAATTTTGCCCGAATTGCGACGGTTCGGCACCTCCGGCGCCGCGGCTGGTGAGAATATGCCTGCCGCTCGTCTACGCGATTCGCCAGCCTTACTGTTGCGTCTGAACCGTCATTCGCGCTTGCGCGCAAAAATGCCGCACGGTTTCGCCCGCTCCTTTCTTGCGGAGGGAAAAAGAGTATGGTTTGAACCAGCTTGAGACTGTCCGGGATTCCCGTCCCGGCATTGTTCGTTATTCTCGCGGGCGCAACCGCGAGGAACTGGGAGACGATGAGGGCGATGAGAACATTCCTAGCAAGCGCCAGGTATCTAGCAAGCGCTGGGGCCGCTGCCACGCTTTTCGCCGGCACATCCGCCCGTGCCGACCAGCCGGTGAATTGGGAGACCACCTTCCAGGCTCCGGCGACCGACATGATGCGGCAGATCGAGTGGTTCGGAAATTACACGATGTGGTTCATCGTGCCGATAACCATCCTTGTCATGGTGCTTCTCGCCTACTGCATGGTGAGGTTCCGCGCGAGTGCTAACCCGATCCCGTCGAAGACCAGCCACAACACGCTGATCGAGGTGATATGGACCGTCGGTCCGGTCGTCGTGCTGCTTTGCCTTGCCATTCCCTCGTTCCAGTTGCTGACAGCGCAGTATACGCCGCCGGAAGAAGCTAAGCTGACCGTGAAGGCGACGGGCAATCAGTGGAACTGGGATTACGAATATCAGGTGGCGAATACGCTCACCTTCAACTCCGCCATCCTTCAGGACGCAGACCGTGCGGCCGCTGGCAAGGAAGATCGCAAGGTCTATCCACGTCTGCTCGCCGTGGACAACGAACTGGTGGTGCCGGTCAACACGATGACCCGCGTCCTCGTCACGGCGACCGATGTCATCCACTCCTTCGCCATGCCGTCTTTCGGCATCAAGGTCGATGCCATACCGGGGCGTACCAACGAGACCTGGTTCAAGGCGGAAAAGGAAGGCCTCTATTACGGTCAGTGCTCGCAGCTCTGCGGCAAGGACCATGCTTTCATGCCGATCGCCATTCGCGTGGTCTCCGAGGCACAATTCAACAGCTGGCTGACGGCAGCCAAAGCCAATCTGCCCAGTGCCAACAAGGCGCTGATGGCTGAGGTTGACAGCCAGAACAAGGTAGCGGTCGCCGGCAACTGACGCCGCGGCCAGGAAAGATCAGGGAACGGAGCGGAACATGGCAGACGCTGCAGCTCACGACGGGCACGACCACAAGCCGTATCACGGCTGGGTCCGCTGGGTTTATTCGACCAACCACAAGGATATCGGCACGCTGTATCTGATCTTCGCGATCTTCGCGGGTATCGTCGGCGGCGCGCTGTCCGTGGCTATCCGCATGGAGCTGCAGGAGCCGGGCATCCAGATCTTCAGCGGTCTGGCGCAGATGGTCTACGGCATGAACGGTGATGCCGCGATCGACGGCGGCAAGAGCATGTACAATGCCTTCGCCACCGCGCACGCCCTGATCATGATCTTCTTCATGGTCATGCCGGCCCTGATCGGCGGTTTTGCCAACTGGATGGTGCCGATCATGATCGGCGCACCGGACATGGCTTTCCCGCGCATGAACAACATTTCATTCTGGTTGCTGCCGCCGGCCTTTATCCTGCTGCTCACCTCGATGTTCATGCCGAGCGCCCCGGGCGCCTATGGCGTCGGTGGCGGCTGGACGCTCTACCCGCCGCTATCGACCGCCGGCCAGCCCGGGCCGGCGATGGATTTGGCGATCCTGTCGATTCACATCGCCGGTGCCTCGTCGATCCTGGGCGCCATCAATTTCATCACAACCATCTTCAACATGCGCGCTCCCGGCATGACGCTGCACAAGATGCCGCTGTTTGCATGGTCGGTGCTTGTCACGGCCTTCCTGCTGCTGCTCTCGCTCCCGGTGCTCGCCGGCGCCATCACAATGCTGCTGACCGATCGCAATTTCGGCACGGCGTTCTTCGCGCCGGACAATGGCGGCGATCCGCTGCTCTTCCAGCACCTGTTCTGGTTCTTCGGTCACCCGGAAGTGTACATCCTGATCCTGCCGGGCTTCGGCATCATCAGCCACATCGTCTCGACCTTCTCGAAGAAGCCGGTGTTCGGCTATCTCGGCATGGCCTACGCCATGGTGGCGATCGGCGCGGTGGGCTTCATCGTCTGGGCGCACCACATGTATACGACGGGCCTGTCGCTCGACACGCAGCGCTACTTCGTCTTCGCCACGATGGTCATCGCGGTGCCGACAGGCGTGAAGATCTTCTCCTGGATCGCGACGATGTGGGGCGGGTCGATTTCGTTCAAGACGCCGATGCTCTGGGCGCTGGGCTTCATCTTCCTGTTCACGATCGGTGGCGTCACCGGCGTCCAGCTGGCCAATGCCGGCCTCGACCGCTCGCTGCATGACACCTATTTCGTCATAGCGCACTTCCACTACGTGCTCTCGCTGGGTGCGGTGTTCGCCATCTTCGCTGGCTGGTACTACTGGTTCCCGAAGATGACCGGCTACATGTATTCGCCGGTGATCGCCAACACCCACTTCTGGGTCACGTTCGTCGGCGTCAACCTGATCTTCTTCCCGCAGCACTTCCTCGGCCTCGCCGGTATGCCGCGCCGCACGATCGACTATCCCGATGCGTTCGCCGGCTGGAACTATGTGTCGTCGATCGGCTCCTATATCTCCGCCGTCGGCGTCCTGATCTTCCTCTACTGTGTCTTCGAAGCCTTCCAGAAGAAGCGGGTCGCGGGTGCCAATCCATGGGGTGAAGGCGCAACGACGCTCGAATGGCAGCTGCCTTCGCCGCCGCCGTTCCACCAGTGGGAACAGCTGCCGAAGATCAAGTAAGGCAGTGTCCTGCTCGAACACGAAACCGCCGGCGCGCCGGCGGTTTTGGCCAACGGAATGATGGACTGAGTACGCATGGCCCTTGTCGACGAAACCAGTATTGACGAAGCGGCCTTCCGCATGTCGGAAGCGACGGCGGGCGATTTCTTCGCCCTCCTGAAGCCGCGCGTCATGTCGCTCGTGGTATTCACGGCATTCGTGGGCATGGTTGCCGCACCCGTGGCCATCAATCCGCTGATGGCTGTCATCGCAATCCTGTCGATTGCCATCGGCGCCGGAGCGTCGGGCGCGCTCAACATGTGGTATGACGCCGACATCGATGCGGTGATGACGCGCACCGCCGGCCGTCCCGTGCCCGCTGGCCGCATCCGGCCCGGCGAGGCATTGGCCTTCGGGCTGGTGTTGTCCGTGTTGTCGGTTATGACGCTTGGCGTGCTCGGCAACTGGCTGGCGGCAACGTTGCTTGCCTTCACCATATTCTTCTACGCTGTCGTCTATACGATGTGGCTGAAGCGCTGGACGCCGCAGAACATCGTTATCGGCGGCGCTGCCGGGGCTTTTCCGCCCGTCATCGGCTGGGCCGCGGTGACCGGCTCGGTCAGTCTGGAAAGCGTCATCCTGTTCCTGATCATCTTCTTGTGGACGCCGCCGCATTTCTGGGCGCTGGCGCTGTTCAAGTCGGATGACTATGGGCGCGCCGGCATTCCGATGATGCCGAACGTTGCCGGCCAGGCTTCGACGCGCCGTCAGATCTTTGCCTATGCGCTCGTGCTGGCCCCGGTCGGCGTGGCGCCCTGGCTGCTTGGCTATACAACGCCAGTCTATGGCGTGGCCGCCGCGCTGCTTGGGGTCGGCTTTGTCTGGTATGCGTGGAAAGTGCTGGCAATGGCTGACGACGACCGCGTCATGAAACCGGCCAAGGCGCTGTTTGCGTATTCCTTGCTCTATCTCTTCGCGATTTTCGCGGCCTATCTGGCCGACAGCGTTGTCGAACGCGCGCTTGCAATGGGTGGAGCATGACCATGATCGAGGAAAAACTCGAGACGGTCACCTTGACCGAACGTCAGAAGAAGGCCCAGCGCAGCCGTTCCGTCGCCATCGGTCTGGCGCTGGCCGTGCTGGTTATCATCTTCTACATCGCGACGATCGTGAAGTTCGGCCACAACCTCTCGGGCAAGATGTAATGAGCACCGAGTCGGTCAGGAATCAGGCCAAGAAGAACAGCAACCGCGTTGTGGCGGCGGTCTGTCTTGCCTTTTTCACTGGCATGATCGGAATGGCCTATGCCGCGGTGCCGCTCTACAAGATGTTTTGCCAGGCGACTGGGTATGGCGGAACCACGCAACGTGCCGAGAAGCAGTATGCCGGCCGCGTGCTCGACCGTGAGATCACCGTTCGCTTCGACGCCAACACCGCCGGCGTGCCCTGGGAATTTCAGCCAGTCCAACGCTCGATCACGATGAAGATCGGCGAGACGGTGCAGGCGCACTACCAGGCGACCAACAAGTTCGATCGGCCCGTTACCGGCCGTGCCACCTTCAACGTGCAGCCGGAACTGGCGGGCCCCTACTTCAACAAGGTCGAGTGCTTCTGCTTCACCGACACGACGCTGAAGCCGGGCGAGACGCTGGACATGCCGGTGCTGTTCTATGTCGACCCGGACATCGTGAACGTGCCCGAACTGAAGGACGTGAAGACCATCACCCTGTCCTACACGATGTTCCCGATCGAGAAGACCAAGCCGGTCGCATCGTCGGAGCCGGTCAAGGGCAACAGCAAGACAATTTCCAATACCGAAGCAAATCTCGGGGGCTGATATGGCAGACGCGCACGCACAACATCACGACTATCATCTCGTTGACCCGAGCCCGTGGCCTTTCCTGGGGTCGGTAGGGGCACTTGTCACTGCCTTCGGCGGGGTCGCACTGATGGAGCACCTGAAGGGCGGCAACTTCCCGATCTTTGGCTACAACGTCGCCAACCCGTGGCTGTTCTTCATCGGCATGGCCATCATCCTCTACACCATGTTCGCCTGGTGGTCGGACACGATCAAGGAAGCGCATGAGGGCCATCATACGCGGGTCGTGTCGCTTCACCTGCGCTACGGCATGATCATGTTCATCGCCTCGGAGGTGATGTTCTTCGTTGCATGGTTCTGGGCCTTCTTCGACGCCAGCCTGTTCCCGAGCGAGGCTCAGCAATATGCCCGTACGGCGTTCACCGGCGGCGTCTGGCCGCCGAAGGGCATGGAGGTTCTCGATCCCTTCCACCTGCCGCTCTACAACACCATCATCCTGCTTCTGTCGGGAACCACTGTCACCTGGGCGCACCACGCGCTCCTTCATGGCGACCGCAAGGGCCTGATCAACGGCCTCGTGCTCACCGTCGGCCTGGGCATGCTGTTCACGATGGTGCAGGCCTACGAGTACATGCACGCCCCATTCGCGTTCAAGGACTCCATCTACGGCGCCACTTTCTTCATGGCTACCGGTTTCCATGGCTTCCATGTGATCATCGGCACGATCTTCCTGCTGGTCTGCCTGGTTCGCGCCATGAAGGGCGACTTCACGCCCAAGCAGCATTTCGGCTTCGAGGCGGCTGCCTGGTACTGGCATTTCGTCGACGTGGTCTGGCTGTTCCTGTTCGCATCGATCTACGTCTGGGCCTCGGCCGGCGCGGTCATCGAAGGCCACTGAAACCCTATTGAGTGAATTGAGAAGGCGGCTACGGGGACGTGGCCGCCTTCTTCTTTTCGGCGCAATGATCGCTGATCAGTGGCCGATGCGGACGACAATCTCCCTTGCCGTATGCGCGTGGATGATCGCGATACTTCCGGCCGTTGCCGAAGAGAACGTCGATCTGGTGCGCCTGGACAAATCCGATCGCAAACTTGATCTCATCGGGAACGGCAGGGTGCTCCGAAGCTATGCCGTCGCCCTTGGCGGCGATCCCATTGGGCACAAGCGTCAGGAGGGAGACGAACGCACGCCTGAGGGACGCTACGTCCTTGATTGGCGCAATGCGAAGAGTGCTGCCTACAAGTCGATCCACATCTCGTATCCCGATACCGATGATGTGGCGTCGGCCAGGGCGCACGCAGTTGATCCGGGAGGCATGATCATGATCCACGGCCAGCCAAATGGCTTTGGCTGGTTGGGATGGCTGCTTCAATTGGTCGACTGGACCGACGGCTGCATTGCGGTTACGGACTCCGATATGGACGAGATCTGGACAATGGTGCCAGATGGGACGCCGATCGAGATCGAGCGGTAGAGCATGAGCGACGACAAGGCGATCTGGCCTCCGATAGAGCCGATCTCGGCAGGGCTGCACGGCCGCTGCCCGCGCTGTGGAGAGGGCCATCTCTTCTCCGGCTTCCTGACTGTAGGCAAGCGCTGCTCGAATTGCGGACTCGACTATTCCTTTGCCGACGCAGGCGATGGACCGGCGGTGTTCGTCATCCTGATCATCGGCTTCATCATTGTCGGCCTCGCGCTTTGGGTCGAAGTGACGCTGAGCCCGCCGCTCTGGCTACATCTGCTGATCTGGATCCCGTTGGCCTTGGTGCTATGCCTGACGGCACTTCGACTGATCAAGGGCGTGCTGCTCACCTTGCAGTACGCCAATAAGGCAGCCGAGGGCCGATTGGATCGCAGCGAATGAGCGGGGCGTCGGCGACCATCAGGGGCGGTTCTCGCCCGAAGCAGGTCCTGGCGATCGGCCTTGGCCTCATCGTGTTTTTCATGCTGCTGGCGCTCGGCACCTGGCAGGTCCAGCGTCTGTACTGGAAGGAAGGACTTATCCAGACCATTGAACAACGGACGCACTCTGAGCCCGTGTCGCTGGCCGATGTCGAAAGAGAGTTCGCCTCCACCGGCGATGTCGACTACACGCCGGTAACCGTGACCGGCACTTTCCTGCATTCCGGCGAACGGCATTTCTACGCGACATGGGAGGAAGATGCCGGCTTCAACGTCTACACGCCCTTGGCGCTCGACGATGGGCGGTTCGTCCTGATAAATCGCGGCTTCGTGCCCTATGACCTCAAGAATGCGGCCAGGCGCCCTCAGGGGCAAGTGACCGGCAAGGTGACGATCACGGGGCTCGCCCGCAATCCGCTGCCGGGCAAGCCGTCGATGATGCTTCCCGACAATGACGTGGCGAAGAACATCTTTTTCTGGAAAGACCGAGACGTGATGGCGGCGAGCGCCGGGCTGCCGGCCGGCGCCAAGCTGGTGCCCTTCTTCATCGACGCGGACAAGACGCCAAATCCTGGCGGTTTGCCGGTCGGGGGCGTCACCATCATTGACCTGCCGAACAGCCATCTGCAGTATGCGGTGACCTGGTACGGGCTTGCTGCCGCGCTCGCAGGCGTGCTCATTCTGCGGCTTCGCCGCTCCGCCAAAGAGGAATGAAGACGGCCGACGCCCTTGACAGGGCAGGGGTAGGCACCTCATTTCGGCTCGAGTTCACGATCTGACCAACCGATATGGAATCATGCCTCAGCCGATCACAAAGCCACCTCTGACGATCCGGCTCTGCCAGCCGCGCGGCTTCTGTGCCGGTGTCGATCGCGCTATCCAGATCGTTGTTCTGGCGTTGAAGAAATACGGCGCGCCGGTCTATGTCCGCCACGAGATCGTGCACAACCGCTATGTCGTCGAGGGCCTGCAGAGCCTTGGCGCGGTGTTCATCGAGGAGTTGTCCGAGATACCCGCCGAGCATCGCCAGAGCCCGGTCGTCTTCTCCGCTCATGGCGTGCCGAAGTCGGTTCCGGCCGATGCGCAGGCGCGCAACCTCTTCTATCTCGACGCAACCTGTCCGCTGGTCTCGAAGGTTCACAAGCAGGCGATGCGCCACCAGCGCCTTGGCCGCCACGTGCTTCTGATCGGCCATGCCGGGCACCCGGAAGTGATCGGCACCATGGGGCAGCTGCCGGAGGGAACGGTCACGCTCGTCGAGACCGAAGCCGATGCCGCCCGGCTCACTCCCGCCGACCCTCACGCGCTGGGCTTCGTGACCCAGACGACGCTCTCGGTCGAAGATACTGCTGGCATCATACGCGCGTTGAAAGACCGCTTCCCGGACTTGCAGGCGGCTGCGGCCGAATCGATCTGCTACGCCACCACCAATCGGCAGGAAGCCGTCAAGGAGACGGCCCCGGGGGCCGACCTCTTCCTGATCGTCGGGGCGCCCAATTCCTCCAATTCCCGTCGTCTTGTCGAAGTGGCGGAGCGCGCCGGCGCTGCGATGTCGCTTCTCGTACAGCGCGCCTCCGAGATTCCGTGGAATGACATCGCCGGCATTTCGACGCTCGGCCTGTCGGCCGGCGCGTCGGCGCCCGAAATCATCGTTGATGAGATCATCGATGCCTTCAGGCAGCGCTTCGATGTGACCATCGACCTGGCGATTACCGCGACGGAGACGGAGGATTTTCCGGTGATGAGAGTACTGCGCGATGTCGAGCTGACGACGGCCGACATGGCCTTCGTCAATGGAGCCGCGTGACGCGCATGGCTGTCTATACCGACGTCACGGAAGGCGAGCTTGGCGTATTCCTGAAGAACTATCCGGTCGGCGATCTCCTGTCCTACAAGGGCATAGCCGAAGGCACCGAGAATTCAAATTTCCTGCTGCACACGACCAGCGGCTCCTACATCCTGACGCTTTATGAAAAGCGCGTCGAGAAGGCGGATCTGCCGTTCTTCCTCGGCCTGATGGGTCATCTCGCCAGGAAGGGGATTTCGTGCCCGCTTCCAGTGACCGCACATGATGGCGAGGTGATCGGGACGCTTGCCGGCCGCCCGGCCGTTATCATCACCTTCCTGGAAGGTCTCTCGCTGCGCCGGCCGACATCGGCGCATTGCGCGGAGGTCGGTAGGGCGCTGGCCGAACTGCATGTGGCTGGCGCGGACTTCTCTATGCGCCGGCCGAACGCGCTGGCCATCGACGGATGGCGCAAGCTGTGGGACGCGTCTCGCGATCGCGCCGACGAAGTCGAGCCTGGACTGGCGGCTGAGGTCGATGCGGATTTCGGCGATTTCGAACGGGATTGGCCCAAGGATCTTCCCGCCGGCATCATCCACGCCGATCTTTTCCCGGACAATGTCTTCTTCCTTGGCGAAAAGCTCTCCGGCCTGATCGATTTCTATTTCGCCTGCGACGATCTCTATGCGTATGACGTCGCCACCTGTCTCAACGCCTGGTGTTTCGAGAAGGATTTTTCCTTCAATCTGACCAAGGGTACGGCGCTTCTTGCCAGCTATCAGAGCGTGCGTCCCCTGAGCGGGGCGGAGAGGGCGGCGCTGCCGATGCTGGCTCGAGGCTCTGCTGTACGCTTCATGCTGACCCGGCTCTATGACTGGCTGACTGTTCCCGATGGCGGTCTGGTCATGAAACGCGACCCGACCGAGTATATCCGCAGGATGCGGTTCCACCGAGCCATCAAATCCCCATCCGAGTACGGACTGACATGACCGAGATGAACAAGCGCGTTGAGATCTTCACCGACGGTGCCTGTTCAGGCAACCCCGGCCCAGGTGGCTGGGGCGCGATCCTGCGTTTCAACGGCACCACCAAGGAGCTTTCCGGCGGCGAGGCGGAGACAACCAACAACCGCATGGAACTGCTGGCCGCCATTTCGGCATTGAACGCGCTGAAGGAGCCTTGCGCGGTCGACCTTCACACCGACAGCAAATACGTCATGGACGGCATTTCCAAATGGATCCACGGCTGGAAGAAAAACGGCTGGAAGACCGCCGACAAGAAGCCGGTCAAGAATGGTGAGCTCTGGCAGGCGCTGGACGAGGCAAACAGGCGTCACAAGGTGACCTGGAACTGGGTCAAGGGTCATGCCGGCCATACCGAGAACGAACGCGCCGACGAACTTGCTCGGGAGGGCATGGCGCCGTTCAAGAAGAAATCGCCGGGTTCCGCACCCTCGGTCGCACCGCTGAAGGACGCAACGCAGGTCAGGAAGCCGGCAACCAGGCCGGTGCGCCGCTCGACCCAAAGCTACTGAGCTATTGGCTCCTCAACGGATCAGCAACGCGGTTCCGTAAAGCCCAAGCGCGAACACGGTATGCGACACCAGATTGAGGGCCCGGATTTGCATGGGGTTCGGACGCTTTGACGCCGCCCAGCCGGCGCCCATGCCGGGAGCCAGCAGGAACCAACCGGCCCCGACGGTGACGATGCCGAGGACAAGGGCCGGCAGGAATGTCGGCGCGGCCAGCCAGCCCGATCCCGCCAGCACGACCAGGATGATGCCGTAGACGATGCCTACGAGATAATGAAAGGCCCACCCCAGGGCCAGTTCATGCCGACAGGGCGCGGCCTGGCCGATATCGTCGTGAAAGACTTTTCCTTCACGCAGATGCCAGACCCAGCGGCCTACCGGTGCCCAGTTGGGCCTGGCCTGTCCGAACGCCTTGTTCAGCAAGATGGCCCAGAGGTCCATGAGCACCGTAGCGCCGATGCCGATCGCCACGGCACGCCAGACGACATCAAGCATGATCTTCAGAGCTGTTCGAGGATTTTCGCGGCACCCGATTCCACCGCCTGGCCAGGGCTGCCCTCGACGTTCAGCGTCGTCACGTTGCCGTTGTCGACGATCATCGAAAACCGTTTCGAACGCAGCCCCAGGCTGCCTGCCGACAGGTCCATGTCGAGGCCGATCGCTTTGGCGAACTCGCCATTGCCGTCGGCGAGGAACAGGATCTTGCCTTCGCCGCCGGTGAAGCGCGCCCAGGCGCCCATGACATGAACGTCATTGACCGCGACGACGGCGATGGTGTCGACACCACGGGCCAGGATGGCGTCGTGGTTTTCAAGATAGCCGGGCAGGTGGTTGTTGCTGCAGGTCGGCGTGAAGGCGCCAGGGACAGCGAACAGCACGACCTTCTTTCCCGGAAAGATTTCCGCCGTCGTGATGGCCTTCGCACCATCGGCGGTCATCGTCTTGAAGGTCGCCTCAGGCAGTTTGTCGCCAACGGAAATGGTCATCGGAACCTCATCTGAGTGATTGGAAAACCCACCTCTGCGATAGCGGACTAACGCCCGCGCCGCAACCATTGAGAGAGCCAACGAGGCTGGTCTCAGATCAGGGAAAAGGCAGCAACCCTTCAACGGCGCCGGCAGCGCTCGTCAGCGTATAATGAAGTCCTCCACCCGTGGGCGTCGTCGACGGCCTGTCAAGGATCGGTACTGTGAAAATCAGCTTACCGTCCTTCTCACTGCGCGTCGGGGCGCCGAACATGTAATCCTGCTCACCGGCTATGAAGAAATCGGCGGCTTCCGGACTGCCCGGAAAACTTGCCTCGACATTCAGGGTCTCGTGGTCGCCCGGAAGTACATCTATGCCGAAACCAGGGCTTGCTGGCGCGGGAAGTGCCGTAACTGCCGCCTTCACCAGGGCCGCATCGTCGACATTGTCTGGATCAGCAGCGGGATCGACGGTCAGCCTTGTCTGTACAGGAATGCAGATCGTCTCGCAGATGCCGAGAAAGATATCCGCGTCGATCACGGCGGCATCCTTTGGCGCCGACAGCCTGAACGTCACCGGCAGGGAAACCGGATAGTCGTAGCCTGCCCATTTGCCGTAGCCGTCATCGTGCCGCTGCGGGGCGGGAAAGGAAAGCTGGGCTTCCGCAATGTTGGTGCTGGCGGAGATGTCGATCTGGGGTGGCACCCCGGCATCGCCGGGGTCGCGCCAGTAGGTCTTCCATCCGGGCTTGAGCGAAATGTCGAGGACACCCTGGATGCGGCCGGCCTCATCCGGTTTGCCGGTCGTGACGAGACGGACCTTGCCGCCCTCGCTGATGTACCAACTTGATGATGAAGCGATCGCGGGCAGGGCGCTCACTGCCCCAAGGACGGTGCTGAGCAGCAGGATCTTCAGGCTTTTTTGCATGGCGGTGATTTGATCGTGCGTTCATGTCGGCGCAATGGTTTCACTGGCATTGCTGTATCATATTTGCGTGACCTCGCACCCTGGACGCCAGGCCCACCCGTTCCGCCGAAGAGAATTGCAGGCCGAGTACCTTCATTCTGGACTACTGCCTTGGTCGAATCGGATGAAACGCATCTTTCCGGCGCTTTGGAAACGCGTTACCTTCCTTACCATGGAGTTGTTGCGCAACAAGAAGACGGCCGCATCGCGCGGCTTTCTCGATGATCAGTTCCTGATTGCCATGCCTGGCATGAAGGACGACCGGTTCACGCGCTCCGTCATCTACATTTGCGCCCACAGTGATGAAGGCGCCATGGGCCTGATCATCAATCAGACGCAGCAGATGCTTTTTCCCGATCTGCTTGTGCAACTCGGCATCATGAACGAGCAGGAAGCGATCCGCCTTCCTGCACAGGCGCGCGACTTCGTGGTGCGCAATGGCGGTCCAGTGGACCGAAGCCGTGGTTTCGTCCTGCATTCGGGCGACTACAGGGTGGAATCGTCGCTCACCGTCTCCGACGACATTTGCCTGACCGCCACCGTCGATATCCTGCGGGCCATATCGTCGGGCAGGGGACCCAGGCGTGCGTTGATGGCGCTCGGCTATTCAGGCTGGGGCGCCGGCCAACTGGAAAGCGAGATTGCCGAGAATGGCTGGCTGACCTGCCCCGCCAGCCCCGAGCTTCTTTTCGACGCTGACATCGAGCGCAAATACGACCGCATCCTCGCCTCGATAGGCATTGATCTGGCGCATCTCAGCCTGGCAGCCGGTCACGCCTAGGCTCGATCAGGTTCCAGCAAGATCGTGATGCTGATCACGCCTGCGTAAGCGGATACTGCTCTTTCAGCGTCTTGAGCACCTGATCGCTGGGCATCGGCGCGCCAAACATGAAACTCTGGACATATTCACAGCCCATCTGCCGCAATTCCAGGGCATCGCTTTCGTCCGAAATGCCTTCAGCCACGACGGAAAGCCCAAGCTCATGCGCCATGTTGACCATGGATTTGAGCAGCACCGCGCGTTTCGGTGTGTTGTCGTCGACAAAGCTCTTGTCGATCTTGATCGTGTCGAACGGGAAGCGGGTCAGATATGCGAGTGACGAATAGCCGGTGCCGAAATCGTCCAGCGACAGGCCGATGCCCAACTGCTTGAGCTTGGTCAGCACATGGGCGGTCTGCTCGGGATTGTCCATCACCAGCGATTCGGTGAGCTCGAGCCGGAAGCAACGCGGCTTCAGATTGGCCCGCGCGATCACTGAACGCACGTCGCTGACCAGGTCGCGGCGGATGAGCTGGCGGCTGGATAGGTTGACCGAGACCGACAATGGGGCATCGCCGATCTGCTTTTGCCATCCCGCCAGGTCCTCGGCGGCCTGCTGCATGGCGAACAGGCCAAGCTGGACAATCAGGCCGCAGCTTTCCGCTACCGGGATGAAATCCGCCGGCGGGATCATGCCGCGGCGCGGATGGTCCCAGCGCAGCAGCGCCTCGAAACCGGCAACACTGCCGTCCTCCAGCCGCACGATCGGCTGGTAGGCGAGCGTGAATTCGCGCCGCTCGATGGCGCGGCGCAGATCGGATTCGAACTGCAGCCGGTCGGTGCCGACGGTACGGAAGGCGGGCCGGAACGGCTCGATCCTGTCGCCGCCGAAACGCTTGGCCTGATGCATGGCAAGCTCCGCGTCCTTGACCATGTCCTCGGCGGACGTCTGCGCCGAGGTCCAGGTGATCAATCCGATCGACGCGGTGAGCACGATTTCGCGTTTGGCGAAGGTGATGGGGTTGTTGATCGCATGCTTGATCGCGTCCGCCATGCCAGCGATGCGGGCCGGATCCTGTTCGGAAAGCAGCATCAGCGCGAACTGGTCGCCAGCAAAGCGGGACAGGGAATCCTTCGGCTTGAGCAGGCGATGCAGGCGGCGCGCGATAGTCAAAAGGATCGTGTCGCCGGCGGAGATGCCCAGCCCGTCGTTGACCTGCTTGAACCGGTCGATGTCGATCACGAAGACCGTGGGCCGAACCTTTTCTTCCGTCCGCGCGATCGAAATAATGGCTTCCAACCGGTTCATGTACAATTCGCGATTGGGCAGGCCGGTCAGATTGTCATGCACGGCGTCGTGCAGCAGCCGTTCCTCGGACTTTTTCTGCTCGGTGACGTCGACCATGGTGCCGACGCAGCGGATGACCTCGCCGTCCGATCCTATCACCGGGCGGGCGCGCAGCGAAAACCAGTGATAGTGTCCATCCGCACCGCGCAGGCGGAAATTCTGCGACACCCGGCCGCGCCGGTGTTCCAGCACCACGTCGAGCGTCGTGCGGAAGGTGTCGCGGTCGTCGGCATGCAGCACCGGCAGCCAGTTGCGGGCAGCGCCGCCAAGGCTGTTGGGCGCAAGCCCCAACTGTATGCTGACGTCCGGCTTTGTGACGACGCGGTCGCGCAGTACATCCCAGTCCCACACCGTGTCGCCTGATCCGGCCACGGCCAGCGCCTGGCGTTCGAGGTCGGAGAACAGGCCCTGATGCAGGGCGCCGCCGGCAAAGGCGTGCTGCATGACCGTGAAGCCGATGAGCAGGATGATCAGGATCAGGCCGCCACCGAGCGCCGGCTGCGCGATGTCGTTGTCGAGCATGCCGGTGATCGCCATCCACGACCCGCACAGCCACAACAGCACCATCACCCAACTCGGCACCAGCATGATGGCGCGGTCGTAGCCGCGCAGGCCGAGAAAGATAATCAGCCCCAGCCCGGTCAGCGCCGTGGCGGCAAAGGACAATCTTGCGATGCCGGCCGCGACCGCCGGATCGACGATGGCGACGCCGGCGATCAGCACAAGCCCGAGGATCCAGACCAGCGCGCCGTAGCTGAAATGGCCATGCCATCGGTTGAGGTTGAGATAGGTGAACAGAAAGACGACGAAGGTCGCCGCAAGCGCCACCTCCGTTCCCGCTCGCCATATTTGTTCGTTTCCGGGCGATATCTCGATGATCTTGTTGAGGAAGCCGAAATCGACGCAGATATAGGCCAGAACCGCCCAGGAGAGTGCCGCCGTCGCCGGGAACATCGATGTACCCTTGACGACGAAAAGAATGGTCAGGAACAATGCCAGCAGGCCGGCGATACCGATGACGATGCCGCGAAACAACGTGTAGGAATTGACCGAGTCCTTGTAGGATTCAGGATCCCACAGATAGACCTGCGGCAGTTTGGGCGAGGCGAGTTCCGCGATGAAGGTGATGACCGTGCCGGGGTTCAGCGTGACGCGGAACACGTCGGCATCCGGACTGGTCTGACGGTCGAGCGCGAAGCCTTCGCTGGGCGTGATCGCCGCCAGTCGCGTCGATCCGAGGTCGGGCCAGAAGATGCCGGAATTCACCAGGCGAAAATGCGGCGCGACGATCAACCTGTCGAGTTGCTGGTCGGTGGTGTTGGCGAGCGCGAACACCGCCCAGTCGCCGGTCGAGCGCGCGTCCTTGGCCTCGACTTCGATGCGCCGCACGATGCCATCGGGGCCGGGCGCGGTCGAAACCTGGAAGTTGTCGCCCTGGTTTCGGTAGATTTCGACGGCGCCCGAAAGGTCGAGCGCCACGTCGTCGCGGGCAATCTTGATCGGTTCGACGGCGAAGGCCGAGGACGCCGCGCAGAGCGTGACGATTGCCGCCAGGATAAGGGCGAAGAGCGGCCCATTTCGCAGGAAATTCGTCAAAAATCAGCCCTTCGTTCCAGCGCCCGGCGGATCGTCGGCGATCCGGGCGTAGAGGTAGTGATCCTGCCAGATGCCGTTGATCCTGAGATAGGATCGCAGAAGTCCTTCGCGCCGGAATCCGGCTTTTTCAAGCACGCGGATCGATCGGGCGTTGTCGGGAATACAGGCAGCTTCGATCCGGTGCAACCTCAGCGTATCGAAGGCGAATCGCGACACGACCTTGACCGCGTCGGTCATCAGGCCACGGCCGCCGAAACGCTCGCCGATCCAGTAGCCGACATGGCCGCTCTGCGATACGCCATGACGGATGTTGCCCAGCGTGATGCCGCCCGCAAGTTTGCCGCTGCCGCGTTCGAAGATGAAGAAGGCTATCGCCGTTCCCTGTGCATAATCTTCGCGGTAGCGGCTGATGCGATGCCGCCAGGCCGCGCGGTCGAGCTCGTCCGGCGTCCATCGCGGTTCCCAAGGTTCAAGGAAGGCGCGGCTTTCGCCGCGCAGCGTCGACCATTCCCGGTAGTCGTTGGTGAACGGCACGCGCAGCGTGACGCGGTCGCCTTTCAGTGCCGGCAGGTCACGGCGAAAGAAAGGGAGCGCGAACACGACGCTTTGATGGTCTTAGACGGCGAGCTTGCGGGCCGTCGCGTGCGTGCCCGGAAGCGAATCGAGGATGGCTTCATAGGGTGCCAGCGTGCCTACCGGGCCAACAGCAGTGAGCGTCGGCTTGGTTGAGAACAGCCGCGATGAAAGGTCGGTCAGGCGCTCGACGGTAAGGGCCGAAAGCCGCTCCATCAGCTCTTCCTTGGCGATCGGCCGGCCGAACAAGAGCATCTGCCGCGCGATCTGCGAGGCGCGGCTTGCCGGGCTTTCAGCGGACATGATGAGCCCGGCGCGGTATTGCGCGCGCGCCCGGTCGAGTTCCTGCTGGAGTATGCTCTCGCCGGCTTTCTGCAATTCGTCGATGATCACCGGAACGAGCTCGGCGATATCGCTCTGGCCGGTCGCGGCGTGCACGCCGAATATGCCGGTGTCGGAAAAGCCCCAGTGGAAAGCATAGACGGAATAGCACAGCCCGCGTTTTTCGCGGACTTCCTGGAAGAGGCGGGACGACATGCCGCCGCCGAGGATCATCGACAGAACCTGGGAAGCATAGAAGTCGCGCACATGGTAGGCGCGGCCTTCAAAACCCAGCACGATCTGCGCGTCCATCAAGTCGCGGTCCTCACGGAAGTCACCGCCTACATACTGTGCGTATTGCGGGATTGTGCTGTCGGCCTTGGTGCGGAAGCCGCCGAGCTGCTTCTCGACCTCGCGCACGAAATTGTCGTGCTTGATGTCGCCTGCGGCGACAATCACCATGCGCTCGGCGCCATATTGGCGCTCGATGAAATCGTGCAGCTGTTTCGAGGTGAAGGATTTGACAGTTTCCGGCGTGCCGAGAATCGAGCGGCCGATGGTCTGGTGGCGGAACGCCGTTTCGGTGAACCGATCGAAGACGATATCGTCGGGCGTGTCGTGCGCGGCGCCGATTTCCTGCAGGATCACATGCTGCTCGCGTTCGAGCTCCTGCGGGTCGAACTCCGACTCCTGCAGGATGTCGGCGAGAATATCCACCGCCAGCGGCACGTCATCGCTGAGCACCCTGGCATAGTAGGATGTGGTCTCGACGCTGGTCGCCGCATTGATCTCGCCGCCGACATCCTCGATTTCCGAGGCGATCTCGAAGGCGGTACGCCGCTTGGTTCCCTTGAACGCCATGTGTTCAAGCAGGTGGGCCATTCCATGCTCTTCATCACGTTCGTTGCGGGCGCCTGACTTGACCCAGGCACCAAGTGCAACGGATTCGATGCTTGGAAGGGTTTCGGTGGCGACTGTCAGGCCGTTCGACAGACGGCTTACCTCAACACCCATATGGCAAGTACTCCCTAACGCGCCGCTCGCGCGCGGCGGCTGACATAATCTTCCACCATTTTCAGGTCAGATGGAAGTACCGAGTATTTTTCCTCCGCGGTCATCAATCCACCTAGCCATGCGGGCAGTGCGGGGGAGACGCCGCTTGCGGCCTCGACGGCTGCCGGGAACTTGGCCGGATGGGCCGTGCCCAGAACCACCATGGGAACGGGGCCGGCGGTCTTGCCCGCCGCCACATGCACTGCCGCGGCGGTGTGCGGGTCGAGCAGGTAGTTGCTACGGGCAAGCGTCGATCGGATCGTCGCCGCCACCTCGTCGACGGTCGCGCGGCCGGCGTCGAACTCGGAGCGGATGCTGGCGATTTCCGCTGCTTCGATGGTGAAGGCACCGGACTGCTTGAGACCGTTCATGTAGCGACGCACGGTCGCGGCGTTTCGGCCGGACGCTTCGAACAGCAATCGTTCGAAGTTCGACGAGACCTGGATATCCATCGATGGTGATGTGGTCGGGAATACGCCTTTGGTCCGGTATTCTCCTGTCGAGAGTGCGCGCGCCAGGATGTCGTTGTCATTGGTCGCGATGACCAACCGCTCGATCGGCAGGCCCATCTTCTTGGCGGCGTAGCCGGCGAATATGTCGCCGAAGTTGCCGGTGGGAACCGTGAACGACACCGGCCGGTCGGGCGCGCCCAGCGACAGCGCCGACGAGAAATAATAGACGATCTGGGCCATGATGCGGGCCCAGTTGATCGAATTGACACCCGACAGCGATACCCGGTCACGAAAGCCGTGGTCGTTGAACATGTCCTTCACGAGGCCCTGGCAATCGTCGAAATTACCTTCGACAGCCAGCGCGTGGACGTTGCCAGCCGTAGACGTCGTCATCTGCCGCTGTTGCACGGGCGAGACGCGGCCATGCGGGAACAGGATGAAGATGTCGGTCCGGTCGCGACCGGCAAAAGCGTCGATGGCAGCACCGCCGGTGTCGCCGGATGTCGCGCCGACGATCGTGGCATGCTGGCCGCGTTCCGCCAGCACGTGGTCCATCAAGCGGGCGAGAAGCTGCATCGCCACGTCCTTGAAGGCCAGCGTCGGACCGTGGAAGAGTTCCAGGACGAAGCTGTTGGCGCCGGTTTGCACCAGCGGGCAGACGGCATCGTGGCGGAAGGTTGCATAGGCTTCCCGCACCAAGCGCTCGAAAACCGGCGGCGCAATCTCGCCGCCCAGAAACGGTGAGAGCACGCGAATGGCGAGGTCAGGATAGGCAAGCCCGCGCATGGCGCGGATTTCGGAAGCTGAAAACCGCGGCCATTCGCGCGGCACATAAAGGCCGCCGTCCCGCGCCAGGCCTGCCATCACCGCGTCGGAAAATCCAAGCACGGGCGCTTCCCCGCGAGTACTCACATATTGCATCATCACAGGTCCATTGCTGCCGGGCTTTTCATCCGCGGCGAAGTGGTGAATTTCTGCGTTGGCTCAGTCGCATTTTTGCCGCGCGGTTGATATACGTCACCAGCTTTGCGAGAGGGAAGTGCAGTTTATGGGGTTTCGTTCATTCAACCGTCGCTTTGTCGCGGGTCTTGCGCTTACCGGCTTTATGCTTGCCGCCGCCGGCTGCCAATCAAGCGACAATGGCGTTCTCGGCCTTGGCTTTGGGAAGAAGGATCCGACGCCGCCGCCTCCGGCGGATCCCAAGGTGCTGGCCAGTCAATTGCAGGCCTACTGCCCGAAAGTGACGGTGCGGGACGGGACCGCCTTCTTCAACACCTATGCCAAGGCGGCGCCGGCACCCAAGAAGAAGAAGGGCCCCACTGCCTCGGATGCGCAGCCGGCACCTGATACGGCCGCCGCACCGGCGGACGACTCGCTCAACATCATCTACCAGGCATCGGTCACCGATGTGACGCGCGATTGCAGCCGCGCGAATGGCTCGTTGAGCATGAAGATCGCCGTTGCCGGCAAGATCGTCCCCGGACCGAAGTTCAGCCCGGGCACAATCACCATGCCTATCCGCATCGCGGTGATGCACGGCGCGGATGTCCTGTACTCGCAGCTTCATCAGTACCAGGTCCAGGTGACCGACCCTTCGGTTGCCACGCAGTTTGTCTTCACCGATTCGAATGTAGTGGTGCCCGAGCCCTCGGCCCAGGACTACCAGGCCTATGCCGGCTATGACGAAACGACGCCGAAAGCGGCGACGGACAAGTCGAAGAAGAAGACCCACAGGAAGAAAGTCACCGCGACGAATTGAGCGGCACGTTGCCGATGTGCGTCCGTCGGACGCACATCTTTCTCAGGCATCCGCCGACCATTCCGACAAGGCGGCGATCACGCTTTTCAGTTCCGCCCAGCGCCGGATGACCGTTTCCGCGCCTGCCTCGGTCAGCGCATCGGCATGACCTGGATAGCTGTGGCTGGCTCCTGTGAAGCCGATGACGCGCATGCCAGCCGCCCTGGCGCCGGAAACGCCGTGCACGGAATCCTCGATGACGAAGGTGTTGGCCGGGTCTGCGCCGAGCTTTTCGGCGGCAAAAAGGAAGACATCGGGAGCTGGCTTGGTTTTTCCGGTCGGAATTTCAAGCGCCGAAAATATCCGGCCGCCAAAGAAAGGCAGCAGGTTGACCTTTTCGAGCATGAACTCGATCCGCTCCGAGCGCGAATTCGAGCAGATGCAGCGCGGGGCGGTCACCCCGGCAACCGCCTCACGCACGCCGTCGATAGCGCGCACGTCGCTGCGCAATTTGCGATCGACGAGTTCTTCGGCCTTGTCGATCAGCGAGGCCTGGAACGGGATCAGGGATTTTTCCTCGACCCGCATCATGATGTCCTTGAAGGTCAACCCGGCATAGGTCTCGGCGAGTTCCTCGGCCGAGATCTCGTAACCGGCCATCGTCAGGAGTTCCGCTTCCACACGCGCGGCGATGATTTCGGAATCGACGAGCACGCCGTCGCAATCGAAGATGACAAGGTCTGGCTGGGGCATGGCGATCCGGAATGCGTGAGGAAGGGATAAGGCCGAGACGGCTCAGGCGGCGCGGCATACACCAACAGGCCAGCCTTCGCAAATTGCCGGCCCGGACTCTGTACCTTCACTGAATATTTACGCTGATCGGTAACCATAACGGCGAGTAAACAGTAACGCGTGCCCTGGGTGTAACAATGTCTGCCGTGCGTCTTCTTGCCGAGCTTTCCCATGCTCCTCAGCAGTCCGAGTGGCTGGATACGATCCTCAAGGGCGACTGCGTCGCCGCGCTCGACCGGCTGCCCGAAAAATCCATCGACGTGATTTTCGCCGACCCACCCTACAATCTGCAGCTCGACGGCGACCTGCATCGTCCGGACCAGTCCAAGGTCGACGCGGTTGACGACGACTGGGACCATTTCGAGAGTTTTGAGGCCTATGACGCCTTCACCCGAGCCTGGCTGCTGGCGGCGCGACGGGTGCTGAAGCCCAATGGTACGATCTGGGTCATCGGCTCCTACCACAATATCTTCCGGGTTGGCGCCAAGATGCAGGATCTGGGGTTCTGGATCCTCAACGATGTCGTCTGGCGCAAGACCAACCCGATGCCGAATTTCCGCGGACGCCGCTTCCAGAACGCCCATGAGACGATGATCTGGGCTTCGCGCGATCAGAAGAGCAAGGGCTACACCTTCAATTACGAAGCCATGAAGGCATCCAACGACGACATCCAGATGCGCTCCGACTGGCTGTTTCCCATCTGCACCGGCGGCGAGCGCCTCAAGAACGACAATGGCGACAAGTTGCATCCGACGCAGAAGCCGGAGGCGCTGCTCGCCCGCATCATGATGGCTTCGACGAAGCCTGGCGATATCGTGCTTGATCCGTTCTTCGGCTCGGGCACCACGGGCGCGGTGGCAAAGCGCCTCGGCCGCCACTTCGTCGGTATCGAGCGCGAGCAGGTCTATATCGACGCCGCCAATGAGCGCATCGACGCCGTGCGACCGCTCGAAGGCGCGGACCTGACCGTCCTGACCGGCAAGCGCGCCGAGCCGCGCGTTGCCTTCGTCAGCCTCATCGACACCGGGTTGGTGGTGCCCGGTGCCACGCTTTACGACGCCAAGAAGCGCTGGGCGGCCAAGGTGCGCGCCGACGGCACGGTGGCGATCGGCGACAGCGCGGGCTCGATCCACAAGATCGGCGCGGAAGTGCAGGGATTGGACGCCTGCAACGGCTGGACGTTCTGGCATTATGAACGCAGCGGCGGCCTGACCCCGATCGACGAGCTTCGCCGCATTGCGCGTCTCGGCATGGAACGGGCTGGGGCCTGAGCTCCAGCCCAGCTTCGGGATGTGTCGTTGATTCAAATCCTCAACGGAACAGCGGAAGCGATTCGGATCACACCTTGATTCCGAGGCGTTCAAGATCTGCTTGAAGTGTCCTGGCGTCGGTGAACAGCACCGCTTGCCAGCCGGCCTCCTTCGCGCCATCGACATTCTTCTGGCTGTCGTCGATGAACAGGGAAGCGGCCGGATCGAGGCCGAAAGAGGCGACGTGATGGTCGTAGATCCTGCGATCGGGCTTGATCAGGCCGATCTCGGCGGACACGGTTATGCCACGCGGGCGATTCAGGAACGGAAAGCGGCCTCGGGCCTCGACGAAGGTGTCGGCTGCCCAGTTGGTCAGCAGCGTTACGTCGTGGCCGGTCTCGATCAGTCTCTCCATGATGGCGACGCTGTCGTCATAGGCGTGTGGAGCCATTTCATGCCAATGGCGACGAAAATTGCGGATGTTTTCGGCGTGGACGGGATGGTCGGCGATGGCCAGCGCCTCGGCTTCTTCCCAGGTCCGGCCACGATCCTGCTCGATGTTCCAGTCATGCGTGCAGACATTGTCGAAGAACCACTTCCGCTCGTTCTCATCGGGGATCAGCCGGCTGAACGGAATGTTGGGGTCGTAGTGAACCAGCACTTTGCCGATGTCGAAAACGATGTGGCGGATTTCGGTCATGCTTGTCCTCTTCACTCCGGCCGCTGCCTCTTGGTCGCGCCCGGTATCGCTGCCTCGATTACCTTTTTCATGACAGTGGGTAGAGCTTCCCCTGAAATTTCAGCAGGCATCGACCAGAAATATCCAGCAGGCGTCGCGCCGCCCACATCAGCATGGAAGACGTCGAGCTCCAGCGCAAAATGGGTGAACACATGCGTGACGCTGCCGGCACGCCGCCATTTGCCGGGGAAGGGTGCCGCGTCAGCCGTGGTCGCGCCGTCGATCCGGGCCGTCCAGCCGGTTGTCGGCACTTCGGACATGCCGCCCAGAAGTCCCTTTTCCACACGCTTGCGCAAAAGGATGGCGCCGTCGCTCCTGACGGCGACGAACGCTGCTCCCCGCCGCGATGGTTTCTCGCTCTTCGGCAGGCGAACCGGAAAGCGTTCGGGATCGCCCGAAACGGTGGCGCTGCAATCCTCGCGTAGCGGGCAAAGCATGCAACGCGGCCGACGCGGCGTGCAGATCGTGGCGCCCAGATCCATCATCGCCTGGGCGAAGTCACCCGGTCTTGTGGACGGAACCATACGCTCGACATGGGCACGTATCTCGCTCTTGGCTTCGCTCAGGGGCGTGACGATCGAAAACAGCCGGGAGATGACCCGCTCGACATTACCGTCGACGACCGCGGCGGGACGGTCGAATGCGATGGCGGCAATCGCCGCCGCCGTATAGGCGCCGATGCCTGGCAGGTCCCTGAGGCCCGTCTCTGTGTCGGGGAACCCGTCGCCTCGCCGGGCAACGATATCAGCGCATGCCTTCAGATTGCGCGCGCGGGAGTAGTAGCCAAGCCCGGCCCAGGCCTTCATGACATCGTCGGCTTGCGCGGCAGCCAGGGCATCGATCGTCGGCCATTTTTCCAGGAACGCCCTGAAATAGGATTTTACCGCTTCGACCGTGGTTTGCTGCAACATGACTTCGGAAAGCCACACACGGTAGGGGTCGGGCCGCGTACCGCGCGCGAGCTCGCGCGGCGGAGTACGCCATGGCAAGTCACGGTGATGCTTGTCATACCAGCCGAGCAACCGGGATGCTATGTCGTCGCTATCTTGATGGACGGCCTTGCGGGTCTGGTCGTGCGGTGCCATTGATCGAGGAACTGGCCCTAGCCTGTGCGTCATGGTGAAGGTCTTGCTGGAGAATGTACATGGCAGGGAGACAGCCCTTCGGCAATCCCGTCCCGGTTGGCGATCTTTCAATGCTGATCCTGGATCCGGTGCTTCGCAAACGGGCCGGTATCTCGATCGGCCTTGTCCAGTCGTGGGAAGAGATAGCCGGGCCTCGGCTCGCCAGCCGCTCGCGCCCCGAGAAAATCCAGTGGCCGCGCCGCATGCACGAGGACGATCCGTTCGAGCCGGCGGTGCTGGTCATTGCCTGCGAAGGCATGGCGGCACTCCACCTGCAACACGAAACCGGCGAGATCATCAACCGGGTTAACGCTTTCCTTGGCTTCAACGCCATTGGCCGCATCAAGATCGTGCAGAAGCCGGTGACGGCGGACAAGGGCCGGCACAAGCCGACGCTCAGGCCATTGACCGCCGCCGAAAAGACAAAACTGTCCGCCACGGTTGAAAAGGTCGAGGATGATGCGTTGCGCGCCTCGCTGGAAAGGCTTGGCGCCACCCTTATCGGCGAAAGGAAGCAGTAGCCTTGGCCAACCTGTCGCGTATTCGTGATCAGCAGGGTAGAGCCTGTCGATTGGATTGGGGACAGCGATGCCTTAATTCGCGCCAAGTCTCGCCTTTTCTAGCCTTTGCATTGCAAAATCCAACCATTCTCAGGTGATTCGAATGACCCGTTCCTTGTCTCGCAGAAACGTCCTGTCCTCGCTGGCCGCCATCCCGGCGGTGGCTCTGCTCGCAGCATGCAGCGACTCCGCCGATGAGGCCAAGGCAGCGGAGGTCAAGCCGGACGCGCCGGCAGCTCCGGCCAAGCTTGCCACGCCGGCCGCCGCCGAGGCGCCCGAGGCCCAGGGCACGGTGGACATGGCTGAATTGCTGAAGCCAGGCGCGCTGCCCGACAAGCAGCTCGGAAAGGACGATGCGAAGGTCACGATTGTCGAATACGCCTCGATGACCTGCCCGCATTGCGCGCATTTCGCCGAGACGACGTTCCCGGCGCTCAAGACGAAATACATCGACACCGGCAAGGCACGCTACATTCTGCGCGAGTTCCCGTTCGACCCGAGCGCGGAAGCCGGTTTCATGCTGGCGCGCTGCTCCAAGGATAACTATTTCCCGATGGTCGATGTCCTGTTCAAGCAGCAGGCCAACTGGGTCGGTGTGTCAAACACCAAGGATGCCTTGCTGCAAATCTCGAAGCTTGCCGGTTTTACACAGGAGTCGTTCGAAGCCTGCTTGACGGACCAGAAACTTCTGGACGATGTGAGATCGGTTCAGAAGCGTGGCGCCAATGAATTCAAGGTCGACTCGACACCGACCTTCTTTATCAACGGAAAGACCTACAAAGGTGCGATGTCGATTGAGGAAATGTCGGCCATCATCGACCCTCTGCTCTGACGTTTCGTCAGCGCCGGCGCGGCGACGCTTCGGCGCGCGCGGCTTTCCGTTATCTCGCGGCATGTTGCCGCAAAACCGTGGGATATTGTCGCGGAACCCAGCCGAGGGACGGCGCGAATGAAATTTTCGCGCCTTCGCCTCCTCGGTTTCAAGTCCTTCGTCGAACCCGGCGAATTTGTCATCGAGCGTGGCCTGACGGGCATCGTCGGGCCCAATGGTTGTGGCAAGTCGAACCTGGTCGAGGCGCTGCGCTGGGTGATGGGCGAAAGCTCATACAAGAACATGCGTGCGTCGGGCATGGACGACGTGATCTTCTCCGGATCAGGGACACGCCCGGCCCGCAATACCGCCGAAGTCACACTTTTCCTCGACAACGCCGACCGTACCGCGCCCGCCGCCTTCAACGATGCGGATGAGCTGCAGGTGTCGCGCCGTATCGAGCGCGAGGCGGGATCGGTCTATCGCATCAACGGCAAGGAGGCACGCGCCAAGGATGTCCAGCTGCTGTTCGCCGATCAGTCGACGGGCGCGCGGTCGCCTTCGATGGTCGGACAGGGCCGCATCGGCGAACTCATCCAGGCAAAACCGCAGGCGCGCCGGGCACTGCTGGAAGAGGCAGCCGGCATTTCCGGCCTGCACACACGCCGCCACGAGGCCGAACTGCGGCTGAAGGCAGCCGAGCAGAACCTTGAACGGCTGGACGATGTGGTTGGCGAGCTGGAAAGCCAGATCGAAAGCCTGAAGCGCCAGGCGCGTCAGGCCTCGCGCTTCAAGAACTTGTCCGCCGATATCCGCAAGGCCGAGGCGACGCTGCTGCATCTGCGCTGGACACTGGCCAAGACGCAGGAAGGCGAGGCGCGTTCGGCGCTGGCGATCGCGACCGCGCTGGTCGGCGATAGGGCCGCGTCGCAGATGAATGCGGCGAGGGAGCAGGGCATCGGCGCGCACCGGCTGCCGGATCTGCGCGACGCGGAAGCCGCCGCCGCCGCCGCCTTCCAGCGCCTCTCGATCGCGAAGTCGCAAATCGAGGAGGAAGCGGGCCGCATCCGCGCCCGCCAGGCGGAAATCGACCGCCGGCTCCAGCAATTGGATGGCGATATCGCCCGTGAGGAGCGCATGGTCCGCGACAATGCGGACATTCTGGAACGGCTTCGTGCCGAGGAGGCTTCGCTCAATTCCGAAAACGCCGGCGCTGCCGAACGCGAGGCCACCACCAGGGCTGCCTTCGAACAGGCGGGTGCGACGCTTGCCGCGAGCGAAACAAAACTCTCGGCATTGACGGCGGAACGCGCGGAGGCGGCCGCATCGCGCAACCAGATCGAGCGTTCGTTGCGCGAAACCGCCGAGCGCCGCGACCGCTTCGCGCGTCAGCTTGCTGAACTGGATCGGGAACTGTCCGACATCGTTTCCAGGGTCGCGGGCCTGCCTGATCCCGCCGAGAAGCGGGTGCTGGTCGAACAGGCATTGGCCTTGCTCGAAGAATCCGAGGCAGCAGTCCTCGAGACCGAAGAGGCCGTGATCGAGGCACGCGCGGCGGAAGGTGCGGCGCGCCCGCCGGTGCAGGACGCCAAGGCGGAGCTGGCACGGATCGAAACCGAGGCGCGCACACTGGCCAAGATCCTGAATGCCGCCAGCGGGGAACTCTTTCCCTCTGTTCTGGAGCAGATCAGCGTCGAACGCGGCTTTGAGACGGCACTGGGTGCTGCCCTTGGCGAAGACCTTGACGTGCCGCTTGATCGCAGCGCGCCGGTGCATTGGGGGCAAAGCGAGATCCAGCCGGGTGACCCAGCCTTGCCCGAGGGCATCAAGAGCCTTGCGAGCGTGGTTCGAGCCCCGGCGCAGCTGGCTCGCAGATTGGCACAGATCGGCATCGTCGAAGCTGAGGATGGGCGCAGGCTTCAGTCACAGCTTTCTCCGGGGCAGCGGCTGGTCACCCTTGAGGGAGCACTCTGGCGTTGGGATGGATTCACCGCCAGCGCCGACGCGCCGACCGCTGCCGCGCAGCGGTTGGCACAGAAGAACCGGTTGGCCGAACTTGATGCCGAAGCGGTTCAGGCCACGCTTGTCCTGCGCGACGCCGAGGAAGCGCTTGCGCGGGCGGAACTAGCGCTTCGCCATGTCAGTGAAGCCGAACGCAACGCCCGGCAGGCCGCGCGCGACGCCCAGCATGGCCTGGATGCTGCCCGCACCGTGCTGGCTCAGGCCGAAAAAGCCGGCGGTGAATTGTCGAGCCGGCGTGCGGCGCTTGAAGAAGCGCGCGCGCGCATCGTCGATAGCCACGAAGAGACGTCGGCGGCTTTTGCCGAGGCGGAGATGCTGTTGCAAAGCGCCCCTGACCTCGGCGATCTGCAATTGCAGCTCGAACAGTCCGCCGCCCGTGTCTCCGGTGATCGCGCCGCGCTCGCCGATGCACGCGCCGTTCACGAAGGGCTGCGACGTGAGGCCGAGGCGCGCATGCGCCGGCTCGATGCCATTGGCGTGGAACGCCGCAACTGGCTGGAGCGCGCCGAAAACGCGTCGACGCAGATAGAGGCGCTGGGAGAGCGCAGGGCCGAGGCCGAGGCCGAACGCGAGCGGCTTGCCGACGCGCCCGATGAAATCGACGCCAAGCGGCGTGCGCTGCTGTCGCAACTCACCGAGGCCGAGTCGCTGCGCAAGGCGGCGGGAGATCGACTGCAAGAGGCGGAGAACAAGCAGTCCGAACTCGACAAGGCAGCGACCTCGGCGATCCAGTCGCTGGCCGAGGCGCGCGAGACCCGTGTCCGCGCCGAAGAGCGCCTGACCGCCGCCGACGAAAGGCGGCTGGAAGTCGAGGCGCGCATTCAGGAAACACTGAACACCCCGCCGCACCTCGTCATTCGCCATACTGGTCTCGAAGCCGACAGCCCGATGCCCGAAATGGGCGAGATCGAACGCCAGCTGGACCGGTTGAAGATCGAGCGCGAACGGCTGGGCGCCGTCAATCTGCGCGCCGAGGAGGAACAGAAGGAGCTTTCAGACCGGCTGGAGGCCATCGTCTCCGAGCGTGAGGATATCATCGAGGCCATCCGCAAGTTGCGGCAGGCGATCCAAAGCCTTAACCGCGAAGGGCGCGAAAGGCTGCTTGCTGCTTTCGACGTGGTCAACAGCCATTTCCAGCGGCTGTTCTCGCATCTGTTCGGCGGTGGCACGGCCGAACTTCAGCTCATCGAATCCGACGATCCGCTCGAAGCCGGCCTGGAAATCCTTGCCCGGCCGCCTGGCAAGAAGCCGCAGACGATGACGCTGCTGTCAGGCGGCGAGCAGGCGCTGACGGCGATGTCGCTGATCTTCGCCGTCTTCCTCACCAACCCCGCGCCAATCTGCGTGCTCGACGAAGTCGATGCGCCGCTCGACGATCACAATGTCGAGCGGTTCTGCAATCTCATGGACGAAATGGCCAGGACCACCGAGACGCGCTTCGTCATCATCACGCACAATCCGATCACAATGGCACGGATGAACCGGCTTTTCGGCGTGACCATGGCCGAGCAGGGCGTTAGCCAGCTTGTATCGGTCGATCTGCAGGCGGCCGAGGCCATGCGCGAGGCAAGCTGAGGCCGCCCTGCCGAACCTGGCAGCCAGCGCTCGCAGGGCCGATAGCCTCTCTTTCCGGATTCGATTATAGCGAGGACCGAAAGGGTCCGCTCCGCCGGCTGACCCCTGACATGTTTTGGAGAGCCCCTTGCCTGTACTGGTCACTGGAGCCGCGGGATTTATCGGAAGCCATGTCTGCCTGTATCTCCTGAACAGGGGGGAGGCGGTGGTTGGCGTCGACAATATGAACGACTACTACGACCCGGCGCTGAAGAACGGGCGCCTTGCCCGCCTTCGAGCTTACGAGGATTTTTCATTCCACCAGATCGATATCGCCGAACAGGGCGCGCTGAGCGCTACCCTCGCGGGGCTCGACATCAGAAGGATCGTTCATCTCGCCGCGCAGGCAGGTGTGCGTTATTCGCTCGACAATCCGCGGGCCTATGTCCGGTCCAATGTCGTCGGTCATCTTGAAGTGCTGGAGTTCTGCCGGGCGCAGCCTGCATGCGAGCATCTGGTCTATGCCTCGTCCAGTTCGGTCTATGGCGGCAACAGCAAAGTGCCGTTCAGCGAGACGGACCAGGTCGACAGACCAGTGTCGCTCTACGCCGCCACCAAGAAAGCCGATGAGTTGATGAGCCATACCTATGCCCACCTCTTTGGCCTGCCGCAGACCGGCTTGCGGTTCTTCACGGTCTATGGGCCCTGGGGCCGGCCCGACATGGCCTATTGGATGTTCACCAAGGCCATGCTCGACGGCAAGCCGATCCGGGTTTTCAACAATGGCGACATGTGGAGGGATTTCACCTATGTTGACGATGTTGTGGAGGCGGTCGTGGCGGTGCTCGACAGGCCGCCTCTGGGCGAAATTCCGCCGAGCCGGCTCTATAATGTCGGTAACAATCGACCGGCTCGGCTCGGTGATTTTATCGACATCCTGGAAGGGCTCCTCGGCGTGAAGGCCATCCGCGGTTTCGAGCCGATGCAGTCGAGCGATGTCGAAACGACCTTCGCCGATATGACCGCGCTGGAACGGGATTTCGGCTTCAGGCCGCGGACCTCCCTGGAAGCCGGTCTGGGCAAGTTCGTGGATTGGTATCGTTCGGAGTGGATGGGATCGAAGACACGGTGACGGAGCCTTGAGCGGCAATCCGCTTTGTCCGCGGTCTCGCATGAGCAAGCCGTTCCAACGCGTTCATGCTGCTAGCCGCATCCTTCAGCTTCGCGCTTCTGTTCCCGGCGCCGCCGTTCATGGCTCATCTTGAACTTCAAGGTGCCGCCTGATGAGGATGCAGGCTCAATTTCCCTTTTTTCGGGAAGGTCGTTCCCGCTCAAACCGGGTTCCGCGATGCATTGGCGCGAATAGGCTTCAGGTCGAACCTGGAGCTTGTGACAAATGACGGAAGCGCAGAGTGAGACACGACAGATCAGGGGCTTACCGCAAGCACCGATCTTGCGGCTTGCTGACGGCATGGACAGCTTGCGGCCGGGCGAGTGCGGGCGTCCGTGTTCGCTGTGCCCATTGCGGACGGCGGGCTGTTCAAACGGTCCTGTCGAGTGGCCGGCCCTTGCACAACCTTCGCGGTGAACCGCAGTCAAGGCGGCGCCTCCAGGCGCGCCGCCTTGACTGCGACTGCCCTGTGGGTCAGCCGGCGAGCCAGGCCTTGGTGAAATCCTGTTCATAGGCCTGATGCATCTGGTAACCCATCAGGCCGGGCTTCATATGGCAGAACAGCTTTCGCCAGTAGGGCTGGATGATGATGCCGGAGTCCTGCAGCATCGCCTGCAGTTCCTTCATCAGTATGCGGCGCTGACCGGCGTCAGCAATCGCATTGGCTTTCTGCACCTTCGCATCGAACTCCGGATCGGCGAACCCAGTCTCATTCCAGGCCGATCCGCTCTGATAGGCGAGGGCATAGGTCTGGATGCCGAGTGGGCGTGCGTTCCAGTTGGTCGTCGCGAAAGGGTATTTCGTCCAGTCGTTCCAGAAAGCGGACTCCGGAATGACGGTGCGCTTCACCTTGAAGCCGGCATCGCGCATCTGCTGGGCCACGACATCCGAGCTTTCCTTGCGATAGTCGGCTTCCACCGAAATCAAGTCGAACTCGAAGTCGAGATGCCCGGCTTCCTGGAGCAGCGCCCTGGCTTTGGCTGGGTCGCGTTTGATCGGCGGCAAGTCGGCATGCTCCGGGTGCATTGGCCCGACATGGTCATTCTGCGCGACAATGCCCATGCCGTTGGCGCCAAGCTGCAGGACCGCCTCATTATCCACCGCCAGCTGGATGGCATTGCGCACGCGCTTGTCGTCATAGGGCTTGGCGTTGACATTGCAGCGCGAAACGACGGTGGCGGCGGTGACGATCTCCGACTTCTTCAGCCCCATTTTGTCGAGCATGCCAACATCGTAGGATTGCGTCTGGCCGTTCAGGTCGATCTCGCCGGATTCGAAGGCGGAGACGGTGGCGGCCGAGTCAGTGCCGTAGTCGACCCAGTCGATACCGTCGAGGAACACGTTGCCGCCCCACCAGGAACCGTCGGGCCGTTTGCGCACCGAAGCCGCGACGCCGACATCGAGCTTCTTGAGTTCGAACGGACCGGTGCTGATGGGCTTGGCCGACAGGGTGGCTTCCTGCGGATTGAAAGAGCGGTGAACGATCAGTGCCGGATAGTCCGTCATCGCAGGGATGATGGTGATGTCCGGCCGCGACAGTTTCAGGACTATAGTGTGGTCGTCATTGATCTGAATGGCGCCAGCGCGCGCCATCTTCGTGTCTGGGTCGATCAGCGACGTCATGCGTCCGGCCATCGAATTGCCGGGTGTCTCCTTTTCACACCAGCGGGTGATGTTGAACGCCACGTCCTCTGCCGTGAGCTCGTCACCGTTCGACCATTTCACGCCCGCCCGCACCTTGAGCACGTATTCGGTGGCATCGGCATTGATCTTCCAGCTTTCGAGCAGCATCGGCTGGAAAGTGAAATCAGGTTTCCAGCGCACCAGCGGTTCAAGGAACTGCATGGCGATGTTGCCCATTTGCGAGACCTTGAAGGTGCGCGGGTCCTCAAGCTCCATGACCTGCATGGCAACCCGCACGACGCCACCTTTCCTGGGCTGGGCAGCCTCTTCGGCATGCGCCGGTACCGGCTGGCCGATCAGTCCGTAGGCGACGGCCGTGCTGGCGCCGAAGGCACTGGCAAGCGCCAGGAATTCGCGCCGGTCGACTGCGCCATTCTTGGCGCTGCGCACCAAAGCGCCGATCGCCGGATGAAGAGGCCTGGATGTCATATCGTTTCTCCCATTGTTGATTTTACGCCCATATTCGGTGGAATGCCCTTGCCGCGTGTTCGCTCGGCACGGTTTTCTGTCAGACGCTGCGGACGGTGGGGCAGGTGTGACGGCGAGGGGGTGCAAGGATGAATCTTCTGACCGCGATGCGGGTATTCGACCGGGTCTGCCTGCTGGGCAGCCTGTCCGCCGCGGCACGCGACCTCAACATGTCGACGACGGCAGTCAGCCGGATGGTCAAGGAACTGGAGGACGATCTCGGCGTCCGGTTGATCAACCGCACCACCCGCCGCCTCAGCCTCACCGAAGCAGGGCGCGACTATGCCCCTCGGGCGCGCGGTGTGCTGGACGATATTTCGGAACTTCAGGATTCGACGCGCGGCCTTCACAAGGAGACGCGCGGCCTGATCCGGGTTTCCTGTTCCAACGTGCTCGGCCACACGCGCATCACCAAGCTCGTGCCGAGGTTCCTTGACGAGAACCCGCTGACGACCATCGAATTCGATCTCACGGCGCGCTATGTCGTGGGCATCGTCGAGGAGGGTTATGACGTTGCCATCCGCTTTGGCGGTCAGGCGGATTCCGCGCTGATCGCGCGGCGGCTCGGCGAAGTCCGCAACTATGTCTGCGCCACGCCCGAATACTGGGACCGCCATGGCAGGCCCAACCATCCCGATGATCTGGCTGGTCATTCCTGCGTGCTCAGCAACTTCGCCAAGCGTCTCGGCACCTGGCCGTTCGTCGGTCCGGACGGAGCCGCGTTCGATGCCGCCGTGGGCGGGCGCATCTCGACCAACAGTGTCGAGGCCGCCTACCAGATGACGATCGCGGGCTTTGGCATCGGCAATCTGCCGAGCCTGCTGGTTGACACCGCTATCGGCGATGGCCGGCTGGAAGTGCAACTCGACGAGTTTCGCCCGGATTCCAGCCCGATCTACGCGCTCTATCCGCATCGAACCTATATCGCCGCCAAGGTGCGCGCTTTCGTCGATTTCCTGGTCCGCGAATTGTCCGCGGACTTCACCGCCTGACAGGCCGCACGGACGCGTCTGGCCAATGCCGGAAGGGGCCCGGCGCGAAAGCCAGGCCCCTCTTGCCCCCAAAGGCAATTCCGACGACGTCATTTCCACCAGGCGGTGGTGTCGTACATCGGTCCCGGCTCCTCGAAGAGCTTCTCGTATTTGCAAAGCGTCGGCGTCTCTCCGAGCGGCACGGAGAAGCCGTTGCGGAACGCCCATTCGCCGCGCTGCGTCGAGTCGGCCCGCACATAGCTGGACAGGGCGAAGGCGCGGTCGTGCCGCGACTTGTTGGGGGAAGAGCCGTGCACGGTAAGCAGTCCCCACATGGCGAGGTCACCGGGCTCCAGCACGAGAGGAACGATGGTCGCCGGGTCGATGCCCACCTTGCGCAGCTCTTCCTCGGCCGTCAGCCCCTTCATCAGCTCGCCGGTTCCTTCGTCGGAAAGACCGAGATAACCGAGTTTGTGGCTGCCGGGCACGACCTGAAGGCAACCATTGTCGAGCGTTGCCCTGTCGACCGCGAGGCCCGTGGTCACGGTCGCGTCGGCGACGTTGTCGAAGGCAGCTTGATTGCGGAAGCGGAGGTCCTGATGGAAACGATAGCCCGTGACATTGGCGCCCGGTGGCTTCCAGTGGAGCTGCTGCGCGATCTGCCGGATGTCGCGGCCGATCAGTCCTTCAAGCAGTTTCAGGTAATCCGCATTGCGCCGGAATTCTTCAAAATAGCTGTTGATCCATGAAAACCAGTAGGCCTGCAGCACATAGCGCTGACCAAAATCCGATTCAGGCAGAATCTGGAAGCTGAGATTGCCGTGACGGTAGGTGGCGTGATGCTTCAGACCCTCGGCATAGACGGCATCGGTTTCCTTCCTGAGCCGGGTCATCTCGTCGCCGTCGACGAACTGTCGAACGACCGCGTATCCCTCCTCGCGATACTGCTCCACCGCATCGCGCGCCTGTTTGTCCGTCAGCATCTTCAACCCCTGTCGTGTGATCCGACGTGACCGTAACAAAGGGTTCGCTGTCGATAAGTCGCGAATTCCGGCATCGACTTTCCCGATTATCGGGAAAGTGACGCAAGGATGATAATCGAGACACGTAGACGCTGGCGCTTGCCGCCAGGATTCGAAGCCGGGAGAAGATGCGAGCGGCGAATTGAGCGCCGGCCTTTCCGGGTTTCGGCCGGGGCTGACCGATCGAGCCCGATCGAATCATTCTCGAAAGCGCCGGGCCCTGTTGCCTGGACCTGTCATGGGCGTCCGCGATTGCGCGATATGGCGACCGTCTAGAAATAGGTTCTCGGCTCTACAAGATTCGTCTGTTGACGCAGATAGAAACAATAGAAGCCGAATGCGGCGGCGAACCACAAGAAGGCCTCTCCCATGGCCAGCCGGTTGTTCGAATTGCTGAGAATGGTTACGGCGAAGAAGACCAGCGTTGAAATGTAGCAGGGCCATGCGGCCGAAGCGATCAGCCTGGCCCGCGCGGCCAGCAGGACTTGCCTGGATGACCAGGCATAGAGAAATACAAAGAACGCGAGCCCAACCACGCCATACCGTACCGCTACTTCCAGATAGCCGTTGTGGAAGACGTTGTAGATGTCGGGGTGATATGTCCTGTTGTCCCATTCGGTGAGCCAACTGGAACTGGCTCCGAAGATCGGATGGCGTTTCCAGACCTCGATCGCATTCGCCCACAGCATCAGCCGCTCCTTGGCCTGGATCGGAACGGTATCGCTGGCGATGGCGTGGTCGAAGGCCGCCAGGACGCCGTGGCTCAAAACATCCGACACCAGCGCCTTGACGAACATTATGGTGTCGCCCGCGGTTGACCAGAAGATGTCGAATGTGGCGGCAATGCAGGCTGCCACGACCGCCAGCACGCCGCCCGCGACCATCAATTCCCGGCGATGGCCCCTCGCCAGGGTCATGACCGCGAGCAGGAGCAGCACGAGTGCAAGCGCAAGCCAGACGCCTTTTGACCGCAGCACAATGATGTTGGTGAGGGCGAACAGGAGGACGGCTGCCGCCAGCGCCCAGTGCAGGCTTCTGGTTGTGTTGTTCAGGTCCGTTCGTTGGGCCGTGTACGCCATGAACTGCAGCGCGCAAAGGAAGATGAAACCAGCCGCCACCGACGCATGGATGGGATTGTTGAAAAGCCATGGATCCGGCCTGATGCCATGAAGTATGTCAAAGTAACTGGTGTCCGTCGCCAGGAAGACCAAACTGAGGATCATGAACCAGAGCACGAGTTGCGCGGGCCGCCTGACAAACAGCAAAAGCGCGAAGCCGGTCGTCGCGTAAAACAGTGGAAACAGGTAGATGCCCTCGGCGCTGCCCAACTGGCCGGTGCTGAAATAGACGATCGCCAGCCGGATGAAGGCATAGAGCGACCACCCCAGGCACAGATAGCCGGCCCATCCGATCAGCGGCTTGCTGTAGGTCCACAGATCCAGCCTGAACCACCGGATCAGTGCGACCGTGGTCAGCGTCATCCCCGCGTAGCGATAAGTATGAGCCTCGTGCCACACCGCCGAAACCAAAGCGAGAATGGCGAAGGCGGCAACCATTAGAAGCGGCGTGTTGCGCGGCGCTTCATCTCTGGCGTAGTCAGGGATTTCACGCGGCAAGGGCGGTCGTAGCAGGACGTGGTGCAGGCGGCGCAGATGGTCTGCGGCCTGCAACGCCCCGGCGCTCCACCGGCTTGGCCAGGAAAGTCGCGCGGATTTATAGCTGCCCGAGGGGCCGGCTATACCCGAGGTTTCGCTGCAGGCAGAGAAGACGAGCACGTTCTTGCGGGCCGAATAGACCTTCAGACCGGTATCCCAAAATCGTTCGAGTGCCACGTCCCAGGGCATTTTCATAACCGCCAGTGCCGATATCAGCCCTTGCGCCCCTTCTCGCGTCACCAGATAGGCCGCGGCCGAGCCTTGCGGGCCATGCAGCGCGCGCCCGATCTCGTCGCCTTCGATCGTCTCGACGGCGCGCATGAACAGGCTCGTGCGATGGTTGGTCAGCTTGATGACGTCGAAATTGGGAACGGCGGCGATGATGGCCTCTATGCGCCGTGTCGTGTCTTCGCTGAAGACAACGTCATCCTCGATAATCAGGCCATGGGCGCTGCCCTCAGCCAGAAACGTTTCCAGTGCGTGAATATGGCTTTGGTAACAGGCATATTCGCCGGGCAGGATGTCACGCCCGTTCAGCTGGCGCGCGGCCGCAAGATCGATCTTTGTCCAGCTGCTTTTGTCGAGTGCCCGGCCGTCGATGGCGGCAATACGCTGCACGATCAGGCCGTTTGCCTGGGCGCTGGCGTGCAATGTGTCCCAGCGATCGGTTTCGCGATCAAGGTTGATGGCAAAGATAGGAAGGTTCATTAAAATCCCGTCTTGGACCGCCACCCCGCAGCACGATTATTAGCCAATCGCACCCAAGGGAAGCCCAAAGATGGTCCTGGGCCTCTGCGTGTCGGGAATGGACCTGTGGATATGGCTGGGGCGCCAGGATTCGAACCTGGGAATGTCGGTACCAAAAACCGATGCCTTACCGCTTGGCGACGCCCCAATAGCCGTCAGACTCGCTTGCGCGGCGCGTTATTAGCAGAGCAGCCGAAAAGCACAATCCTAAAGCACAGTGCGTATGAGCGAAGCTGGGAACGTCAATTGGCTACCCGACCGAGCACCGCCATATCATGCGCAAGGGGCTATTCGCCCCAGACGGCCAGTTCATTTCCTGCAGGGTCGACGAAATGGAATCGCCTGCCGCCGGGAAATGAAAAGATCGGTCTGATGATCGTGCCGCCGGCATTTTCGACAGCGCCCAGTGTGTCTTCAAGATCGTCGGAATAAAGGACTGGCAGCGGCTTGCCGGGCGCTTCGCCACTGTCAGCCTGGAACCCGCCGTCAAGACCTTCCGAGAAGGCGGAATAGGTCGGTCCGTAATCCGTGAACGACCACGAGAAGGCCGCGCTATAGAAAGCCTTCAGCCTGTCCAGTTTGCCGCCCGTCGCCGGCATTTCCAGATAATCGAGTTTTCCTGTGAGTTTCATGAGGCACCTCCTGTTCTTGTTTTGTTCTATTGCGGGTGCGGATTGTCCGCAAGTCATTTTGCCTTCGGTTTCTCTTAATCGATTGTAGAAGCCTGCCGACCTTTGCGACGCTTGCCTTTCGCAGTGCAGCATCATATCGCTCCGAAGTCGGACCCGGCGGAACCATTCGTTTCGTCAATCTTTCCAATCTCCTGCAACCGGAGAGCAAAGCATGACCAAGTGGGTTTACACCTTCGGCGATGGCGCGGCGGAAGGCCGTGCCGGCGACAAGAATCTGCTGGGAGGCAAAGGCGCCAACCTCGCTGAAATGTGCAGCCTGGGCCTGCCAGTGCCGCCGGGCTTCACAATCACGACCGAGGTCTGCAATGCCTACTACGCCAATGCCAGGACGTATCCCGCATCGCTGGAGTCGGATGTCACGATCGCGCTTGACCACATCGGCCGGCTGACCGGCCGACGTTTTGGCGATCCGTCGAAACTGCTTCTCGTTTCGGTCCGTTCAGGCGCCCGCGCATCGATGCCCGGCATGATGGATACCGTGCTCAATCTCGGTCTCAACGACGAGACGGTAGAGGCCCTGGCCGCGGATTCCGGCGATGCGCGCTTCGCCTATGACAGCTACCGCCGCTTCATCCAGATGTATTCCGATGTCGTCATGGGCCTTGATCACGAGGTCTTCGAGGAAATCCTGGAGGATCAGAAGGGTGGGCTCGGTCACGAACTCGACACCGAACTGACGGCCGCCGAATGGCAGGGCGTCATCGCGCTCTACAAGGCCAAGGTCGAGGAGGAACTCGGAAAACCCTTCCCGCAGGATCCGCATGAGCAGCTCTGGGGTGCGATATCGGCGGTGTTTTCGAGCTGGATGAACAACCGCGCCATCACCTATCGCCGACTTCACGACATTCCCGAAAGCTGGGGCACGGCGGTCAACGTCCAGGCCATGGTGTTCGGAAATATGGGCGATACCTCGGCGACAGGCGTTGCCTTCACCCGCAACCCGTCGACCGGCGAAAAGATGCTGTATGGCGAGTTCCTGGTGAATGCGCAGGGCGAGGATGTCGTCGCCGGCATCCGTACGCCGCAGAACATCACCGAGGCCGCGCGAATCGCCGCCGGTTCCGACAAGCCGTCGCTTGAGAAGCTGATGCCGGATGCCTTCCAGTCTTTCGTGACCATTTCCGATCGGCTGGAGCAGCACTATCGTGACATGCAGGACCTCGAATTCACCATCGAGCGCGGCAAATTGTGGATGCTGCAGACGCGCTCGGGCAAGCGCACGGCCAAGGCCGCGCTGAAAATCGCTGTCGAAATGGCCAGGGACAAGCTGATCACGAAAGAGGAAGCCGTTGCCCGCATCGACCCGGCTTCGCTTGATCAGTTGCTGCATCCGACAATCGATCCGAAGGCCGCGCGCGATGTGATTGCCATCGGCCTGCCGGCTTCGCCAGGTGCCGCCACCGGCGAAATCGTTTTTTCCTCCAGCGACGCGGAAGACCTGAAGACACAGGGACGCAAGGCTATCCTGGTGCGCATCGAAACCAGTCCCGAGGACATCCACGGCATGCACGCCTCGGAAGGCATCCTGACCACGCGCGGCGGCATGACCAGCCACGCCGCGGTGGTGGCGCGCGGCATGGGCAAGCCTTGCGTGTCGGGCGCCGGCTCGCTGCGCGTCGACTACAAGTCGGGCACGCTGGTGGCGATGGGGTCAACTTTCCGCAAGGGCGACATCATCACCATTGATGGCAGCAACGGCCAGGTGTTGAAAGGCGCCGTGTCGATGCTGCAGCCGGAGCTTTCCGGCGATTTCGCCGCCATCATGGAGTGGGCGGACGCGGTGCGCCGCATGAAAGTGCGCACCAACGCCGAAACGCCCCTCGATGCGCGCATGGCGCGTTCCTTCGGCGCCGAAGGCATCGGGCTATGCCGTACCGAGCATATGTTCTTCGATGGCGACCGTATCATTGCCATGCGCGAGATGATCCTGGCCGATACGGAGAAGGACCGGCGCACGGCGCTTGCCAAGCTGTTGCCCATGCAGCGCTCGGATTTCCTTGAACTGTTCGAGATCATGGCCGGCCTGCCGGTGACGATCCGTCTGCTCGATCCGCCGCTGCACGAGTTCCTGCCCAAGACCGAGGCGGAAGTCGCCGAGGTCGCTGCCGCGATGAACGTGTCGCCCGACAAACTCAGGCAACGCACCGAAGCGCTGCACGAATTCAACCCGATGCTTGGCCATCGTGGCTGCCGGTTGGCCGTCTCCTATCCGGAGATCGCTGAAATGCAGGCGCGCGCCATCTTCGAAGCCGCGGTCGAAGCCGGCAAGAAGGCCGGCGCATTGGTCGTTCCTGAGATCATGGTGCCGCTGGTCGGCCTTGTGAAGGAACTCGACTACGTAAAAGCGCGCATCGATGCGGTTGCCAAGAGCGTGATGGAGGAGACCGGCGTCAAGATCGACTATCTGACCGGCACGATGATCGAACTGCCGCGCGCGGCGATCCGCGCCCATGTCATTGCCGAGTCCGCCGAATTCTTCTCGTTCGGCACCAATGATCTCACCCAGACCACATTCGGCATCTCGCGCGACGACGCGGCCTCATTCCTCGAAACCTACCGCCAGAAGGGCATCATCGAGCAGGATCCCTTCGTCTCGCTCGATATCGAGGGTGTAGGCGAACTGGTACGCATGGCGGCGCAAAAGGGCAGGGCGACGCGGCCCGACATCAAGCTCGGCATTTGCGGCGAACATGGTGGCGATCCGGCCTCGATCCATTTCTGCGAGGAGGTTGGTCTCGACTACGTGTCTTGCTCGCCATACCGTGTGCCGATTGCCAGGTTGGCCGCGGCACAGGCCGCCGTGCGGGCCGCGAAGGAGGGCCGCGGGTAGGGGCGGGGACCGGGTAATGCTGCCCTCGACTCCTAGGGAGAAATCTGCTGCGCTGCCGCGGTCAAATTGTCGCGACGTCGGCAGTTGTATATGCATCGTCCTGATTTCCGCCTTGATGCGGGCAGTGGGTGAGTTGTATATCCGTCTGGAAACCAAAGCATGCGCCTGTTCCCAAAACATCTCTGCGCAATCGCGATCGCGATGTCGGCAGTCTCCGCGAGCCATGCCGCGCCACTGGTCGAGCCGACATTGCATCTCAAATCGCAAGCGGGTGGCGCGGGCCGCGTCGCGCTGACACTCGACGCGTGCGGCGGACAGACCGACAACCGGATCCTGTCGGCGCTTGTCGAAAACAAGATTCCAGCCACCATTTTCGTCACCGGAATCTGGCTGAAGCGCAATGCCGCCGCGGTCGAGATCATGCGGTCGCATCCGGACCTGTTCGAATTGGAGAATCACGGCGGCCATCATGTCCCGGCGGTCGACACGCCGCAGAAGATCTACGGCATTCGCAGCGCCGGCAGTCCGGAGGCGGTTCTGGCCGAGGTCGAGTCGGGTGCTGCCGCATTGGCCAAGACCGGCGAGCCGGCCCCAAAATGGTTTCGTGGCGCAACCGCCGAGTACAGCCCGTCGGCCATCGCCATGATCCGCAAGCTGGGCTTCAAGATTGCGGGCTTCTCGATCAACGGCGACGGTGGTTCCTTGCTGGGCGCAAAGGAGACCGCCCGACGCATCGCCGCTGCCAAGGATGGCGACGTCATCATCTCGCACATCAACCAGCCGACCCACGCGGCGGGCGAAGGCGTGGTTGAAGGCCTCCTGGCCCTGAAGGCCAAGGGGCTGACTTTCGTGCGGCTGGATGATGCCGATGGTATCGGCAGCCACGGCACCACCGACTGACCGTCACCGCAGGCGGCTTCCGCGCCTGTTCAAGCCTTGGTGGCTTCGATTGTGACCTTGTTTGGGTAGAACGCGCCGTGGTCGCGGATGCCCGCCATCTCATCGAAAGGCTGTTCGTAAGCCCACATCGCATCCTTGCCATCACTGGCCGGCAAGACGCTCCAGTAGCTGGCGTCACCCTTGTAGGGGCAGTGGGTCGAGAGTTCGGTCTTGCGCAACTTTTCGAAGTCGATGTCACCGAAAGGAATGTAGAAGGCCGCGGCATAGGGAGGCTCGGTGAGCACCTTGGCATTCCTGGATGATGCAACGATCGTGCCGCCGGCACGCACGGTGACGGTTCCGTGGTAGGGTTCGACGGTAATTACCTTGCCAGGATTGCGTTGAAATCCCGGGGAGGGGTTTGCGAGCTTGTCCATACGGGTTCTCCTTTGCCTCGGTCGAAGGGGCGAACCTAAAGTGTGTCGCGCAAACCTGTTCCGCAAGACTGGCGTCTGCCTTTGCTTGTTGAGCCAGCTCTTGACGTCGAAGCGGCAGGGATCAGGCAGCGGCCCGGAATGCGTCCATCAGTCCCGCATAGGCCGCGGCGATCCCGGCAACCGGATTCGTGCTTTTTGACGCGGTTTCGACCTTGAGAGCGCCACCGCCGGTCGGCAGCGTCAGGAGCAAGAACTGGCGATTGCCGCCGTCGCCGACTGAGGCCGCGGCCACATGCTGGCCCTCGCCGTCGTTTTGAACACACATCTTGAACAGCAATGTGCCGCCGACAGCCTCAAGCGCGCCACCGACGACCTCAACGAATTCGTCTTCGGAAACAGTCTTGGGGTCCGGCACCATATCGGCCAGACTTTCGGCAAGCGAATTTTCGAGAATCTCGTCGTCGAGTTGCGCGTCCATGCGAACCTCTTTCAGTCGCCAATCGCACCCCGCCCCGTTAACGAACCTTAACGCCGACGATGGCCGGATTATGGCGGTTTTCCGCGTCATTTCAGTCAAAGCACCGCTTCAGCCTGGCGGTGACTGGACAATCCGTCGGTTCGATCCACAATGGCGAAAAGCATGGCGCCTGGCGCGGGGAGGAACGGAATGCTCGGACTGATGCAGGAATGGCCGCTGCTTTGCCACAAGCTGATCGACAATGCGGGCCGACAACACGGCGAACGCGAAATCGTTTCGCGTTCGATCGAGGGCCCGGTTGTCCGCACCAGTTACGCCAAAATCCACGGCCGCGCTCTGAAGGTCGCCCAGCGGCTCGAGCGCGATGGCTATGGCGCCGGAGACCGCATCGCGACATTGGCCTGGAATACGGCGCGCCACATCGAAGCCTGGTACGGCATCATGGGCATCGGCGCGATCTACCATACGCTCAATCCGCGTCTCTTTCCCGAACAGATCACCTGGATCATGAACGACGCGCAGGACAAGGCTGTCTTCGTCGACCTGACATTCATGCCGCTTCTGGAGAAGATCGCCCGCGCCGTCCCGTCGTTGAAGCAGGTGATCGTGCTGACCGACAAGGCACATATGCCGCAAACGGCTCTGCCGAATGTCGTTGCCTACGAGGAATGGCTGGCTGAGGCCGATGGTGACTTCGCCTGGAAGATTTTCGATGAAAACACCGCCGCCGGCATGTGTTACACGTCAGGCACGACCGGAGACCCCAAGGGCGTTCTCTACAGCCACCGGTCCAACGTGCTTCACGCCATGATCGCCGCGATGCCCGACGCGATGGGCATCTCGTCGCGCGACACCATCCTGGCGGTAGTCCCCATGTTCCACGCCAATGCCTGGGGCCTTGGCCAGAGCGCTCCGATGATCGGCGCCAAGCTGGTCATGCCAGGCTGCAAGATGGATGGGGCTTCGATCTATGAACTGCTCGATACCGAGAAGGTGACATTCAGTGCCGCCGTCCCGACCGTATGGATGATGCTGCTTCAATATCTGGAGGAGACCGGCAAGAAGCTTCCCCATTTGAACAAGGTGGTCATTGGCGGCTCGTCCTGCCCGCGTGCGATCATGCAGAAATTCCAGGACAATTACGATGTCCAGGTCGTCCATGCGTGGGGCATGACCGAAATGTCTCCGCTCGGCACGCTCTGCACGTTGAAGCCGGAATATGCGGGCCTCCAGGGCGAGGCCCGGCTCGATGTCCAGCAGAAACAAGGTTATGCGCCTTTCGGCGTCGAGATGAAGGTGACCGATGACGCCAACAATGGATTGCCCTGGGACGGCAAGACGTTCGGACGCCTCAAGGTGCGCGGACCGGCTGTCGCCCGCGCCTATTATAATGGCGCCGGTTCCGAACAGTTCGACAAGGAGGGCTGGTTCGACACCGGCGATGTCGCGCATATCGACGCTGGCGGCTATATGCAGATCACCGATCGCGCCAAGGACGTCATCAAATCCGGCGGCGAATGGATCTCGACCATCGACCTGGAGAATCTGGCAGTCGGCCATCCGGATGTGGCCGAAGCGGCGGCCATCGGCGTCGCCCATTCGAAATGGGGCGAGCGGCCCTTGCTGGTCATCGTCCGCAAGCCGGGCAAGGACCCGACCAAGACGGATATTCTCGAATTCATGGAAGGCAAGGTGGCCAGATGGTGGATGCCCGATGATGTCGCCTTTGTCGGCGAAATCCCCCATACCGCCGCTGGGAAGATCCAGAAGACGACGTTGCGCCAGCAATTCAGGGATTACCGCCTGCCGACGGATTGAATTCGATGTTGCGCCTTCACCTCAAGCCGGGGCGAAAAGGCACGAGGCGTGGCGCAACGGCTTCAACCCGCGCGCTCTTTGCTCTAAGCCTCCGTTCGGGTTGGGACAGTGCAGAGAATAATGGCTACTATTCGTGAACGGCAGACGTCGAAGGCCGCCGGCTGGTCGCGGCGGACCGGGGCTTTTTCGGCGGTCCTGCTGCTGACCGCCTTCATAGGCCATCGATACGACTTCGTCGAAACGCCGGCTTTCCTGTGGGTACTCGGCATTGTAGCCCTGCTGGCGGCGCTTGCGCTTCTGTTTGCCGGATTGGCCTTTTCGAGGCTTTGGCATTTCGGCGACCGTGGCGGCCGCGACCTCACCGTCGGTGCATTGCTGGCGGTCCTGGTGCTGGTTCCCTTTGGCGTTGCCGCCTATTGGGCGGCAACCTATCCGCCGCTCCGGGACATCTCCACCGATGTCGATGATCCTCCCGTGCTCGATGTGTCCACGCGGACCAAGGACATGAACGAACTCGCGCCGGCAACGCCTGGCGAGCAGCGGCTTCAAACCGAAAGCTACCCGCTTGTCACCGGGCGCAGCTACAATCTGCCGTTCGACCGTATCGTTGATGCTGTCGAGACAGTGGTCGACAGGCATGATTGGCAACTCGCGGCGCCTTATCCCGACGCAGCCGGGCAAAGCCAGGTGACGATCAACGCGCTGGCAAAGAGTTTCGTGATCGATCTTCCTGTCGACGTGGCCATCCGTATAACCGACGATGGCGATACGGTTACCGTCGATATGCGTTCGGCCTCACGCTATGGCCGATATGACCTGGGCGACAATGCCACCCGGATCATGGATTTCCTGGCGGAGTTGGACCAGGAAGTCGCGGGTCAGGTGGGAGCAGCCCAGGCCGAATAGATCTATGCGGCAGGCGTGAAGGTGCCGTCGATTGCCGGGGCACCTTCCGTGTCGACCAGCCCGCGGGCCACCAGATCCTCGAGATGGGCGAGCACTGACAGCCCGGCCGCGCCATGCAGGCGCGGATCGGTATCACGGTAGATCGCCTTGACCATGTCCTTGATCGTCCGGTCGCCGCCCCTGATCCGCTCCAGGATTGCCCGTTCGCGCATCTTTCGATGGGTCTTCAATCCTCGCATGAAACTGCGCGGCGCCGTCACCGGTCCGCCATGGCCAGGCAGCAGCAGTCGGTCGTCGCGTTCGATCAGTCGATCCAGCGAGGCCATGTAGTCGGCCATGGCGCCATCCGGAGGCGCCACGATGCTGGTTGCCCACGCCATGACGTGGTCGGCCGAAAACAGGATGCCGGTTCCCTCCAGCGCAAACGCCGCGTGATTGGCTGTGTGGCCTGGGGTCAGCACCGTCCGCAGCGACCAACCGTCTCCATCGACAAGCGTTCCGTCAGGGAGCGCGATGTCGGGAACAAAATCGGTGTCGGCGCTGGCGTCGAGCGGATTGATCTCGCCGATTCGCAAGGGTCGTGCCGGACGATGTGAACCCTCGGCCAGGACCAGGGCGCCCGTATGCTCTTTCAAGCGGGCTGCCAGCGGAGAATGGTCGCGATGCGTGTGGCTGACCAAGATGTGGCTGACCGGCCTGCCGCCGATGGCGTCGAGCAATGTCCTAAAATGCGCGTCATCGTCCGGCCCCGGATCGATTACCGCCAGCGTGTCTTGGCCGACAATGTAGCTGTTGGTGCCGTGAAAGGTGAAGGGACTGGGATTGGGCGCGGTAATGCGAAGCACGCCGGGAGCAACGACTACACCGGCCCCGTAGGATGGATCGAAACGGGCATCGAACTCAAGGGCCATGGCATCGTGCTCTGTTGGCGGGGCGGCAAAAGCGATTGCCGCATAACACGGAAGCCAATATAGGAAAACGCGAGGCCGCGATCATCAGGAAGCGGCAACCGGAATGGGGAAGACCATGGCAATTGCAACAACGATGCGTCCGCTTGTTTCTCTGGCTCTGCCCGAAAAAGGTGTTAGCCGGCTGGCGACTCAGCTTTTCCTGGCCATCGCCGGAACGCTGCTGTTGACCGTGTCGGCCAAGACGAAGGTGGTGCTCGGCCCTGTCGACATCTCTATGCAGACGCTGGCGGTCTTCCTGATCGCCGCTGGATTCGGCCTGCGCCTGGGCGTCGCCACCCTGCTTCTCTACATGGCCGAGGGCGCCATGGGCTTCCCGGTGTTTCAAGGCACGCCGGAAAAGGGCCTTGGCATTGCCTACATGCTCGGCTCGACCGGCGGTTATCTCGCCGGCTTCGTGGTCATGGCAGCGATCGTCGGCTGGGCCGCGGATCGCGGCTGGGACCGCAACCCGGTCAAGCTGCTTGGCGCGATGCTGGTCGCCGAAGCGCTCATGATGGCGATGGGCTTTGCATGGCTGGCGCAGCTGATCGGCCCCGAGAAGTCGTGGCAGTTTGGCGTGATGCCCTTTATTGTCGGCGACCTGATCAAGGTTGCCCTGGCCGCATGCCTTGTGCCCGCCGCCTGGTCACTGCTGCCGAAGCGCGGCTGAAAACTGGAAACGTCGTCTTATGCCGCCAGGCGATCGCTGCCTGGCGGCATTTTTATTTTCAGAGACGCTTCGCTTGGCGGCTTCCCAGGCAATTCTCCACACCAGTCCCCAACGCATTGATGCCGGTTGGTGGGCAACCCCGGCGCCTGAATGCATCCGAGCCCAAGCACGTCGGCTAGAGGGCGCGCTGAGTACCGCATCGCCGAACCCCGCGAGCGCTTCCTGGGCCCGACAGGCGCCGTCCGAACATTGCGCCAATCGATGGGAAGTTGAAAGTCCTGCCGCATAGTCCTTCTGCAATCGATAATGTCATTATATTAGACTGTACTTTTTTATCACATTGAAGAATGGCGCCAGCGATCTCAATTCGACATTGAAAAGCTGGCGTTTTGCGTACATCCGCACCGTCGCGGCGCGGATTCTGATCGTGTTCGCCGTGAGAACGGTTGGCATGCTTGTCAACGTATTCCCGGTGTTTGTTCAGGGCCAAGATTGACAAGCCGTTGCGCGAAACCTAAGCAACGGGCGACTTGTGTCAGGGCTGGGGGGCTCGGCAGTCCAAGGAGAGCTTGTTGAAAGGGATTATCCTTGCCGGCGGCAGCGGGACCCGGCTCTATCCGTTAACATTAGCGATATCTAAGCAAATCCTCCCGATATACGACAAGCCGATGATCTACTATCCGCTGAGCGTATTGATGCTGGCGGGAATCCGCGAGATTCTGGTCATCTCGACGCCACGCGACCTGCCGGTTTTTCGCGACCTGCTTGGTGATGGTTCGGAGTTCGGGCTTGAGCTGTCCTACGCGGAGCAGCCCCATCCGAACGGCCTGGCCGAAGCCTTCATCATCGGGCGCGAATTCATCGGCAAGGACAGCGTATCGATGATCCTTGGCGACAATATCTATTTCGGCGAGGGCCTGTCGCGGCTCTGCCGCACCGCGGCATCGCGCGAAAGCGGCGCTTCCGTGTTCGCCTACCATGTCGACGATCCGCATCGGTATGGCGTGGTCTCGTTCGACAAGGCCACGGGCGCCGCATTGACGATCGAGGAAAAGCCGGAAAAACCAAAATCCAACTGGGCCATCACCGGCCTCTATTTCTACGACAATGATGTTGTAAACATTGCCCCCACGATCCGGCCGTCGGAACGTGGCGAGCTCGAGATCACCGCGATCAACAACGTCTACCTGGAGCGCGGGCAGTTGCAGGTTCACCAGCTGGGTCGTGGCTATGCCTGGCTCGATACCGGCACGCAAGACAGCCTTCATGAGGCCTCATCCTTCGTGAGAACGATCGAGCATCGTCAGGGTATCAAGGTTGCGTGCCCGGAAGAAATTGCCTTTGAACAGGGTTGGCTGACCGCGGACAAGGTTCTGCAACGCGCCGACCGCCTGGGAAAGAACGACTATGCCGCCTATCTGCGCCGGCGTGTCGTGGATCTGTCGGAGGGATAGATGCTGGAGGTCAGGTCCCTCGGTCTCGAAGGCGTGCTGGAGATCATCCCGAAGCGATTCGGCGATGCGCGCGGTTTCTTTGTCGAAACCTACAATGCCCAGCGGTTTTCGGAGGCAGGCATCGCCCTGCCTTTCGTCCAGGACAACCAGTCCTATTCCGCTGCCGCGGGCGTGCTGAGGGGGCTGCACTATCAACTTCCGCCGCGCGCGCAGGACAAGCTTCTCCGGGTCATCCGGGGCAGGATTCTCGATGTGGCGGTCGATATCCGCAAGGGCTCCGGCACCTTTGGAAAATGGGTCGCGCTTGAGGTCTCCGCCGAGAAAGGCAACCAGATCCTGGTGCCCAAGGGCTTCGCGCACGGTTTCGTGACGCTCGTCCCGGACACGGAGGTCCTGTATAAGGTCAGCGATACCTATTCGCCGCAGCATGACCGGTCGATCCGCTTCGACGACCCCACCATCGGCATCGACTGGCCTTCGGTGGCCGGAGGGTTTCAGCTTTCGGACAAGGACCTCAAGGCGCCAACGCTCGCCGCCGCCGAGGTGTTCGCATGAGGAGGGCGCCATGAATTTCCTCGTCACCGGAGGCGCCGGCTTCATCGGTTCGGCCGTGTGCAGGCATTTGTGCGCCAATCCGGCCTATCACGTCACCAATCTCGACAAGCTCACCTATGCGGGAAATCTCGCCTCGCTGCGGCCAATCGAGAACGCGCACAATTACCGTTTCGAGCATGCGGATATCTGCGACGACAGGACCGTCCTCGACATATTGCATCGCCACGAGATCGACATCGTGATGCATCTCGCGGCCGAGAGCCATGTCGATCGGTCCATCGATGGGCCGGGTGCGTTCATCGAAACCAACATCGTCGGGACATACCGGCTGCTCGATTCGGCGCTGCACTATTGGCGCGGACTGTCCGACGAGAAAAAAAGCCGCTTTCGCTTCCATCACGTCTCGACCGACGAGGTGTTTGGCGACCTGCCTTTCGACAGCGGCGTCTTCACCGAGGACACGCCCTATGCACCGTCCTCGCCCTATTCGGCGTCGAAGGCGGCGTCCGACCACCTGGTCCGCGCCTGGCACGACACCTACGGCCTGCCGGTCGTCCTGTCGAACTGCTCGAACAATTACGGCCCGTTCCATTTCCCTGAAAAACTGATCCCGCTGGTCATCCTGAACGCGCTCGATGAAAAGCCGCTGCCGGTCTACGGCGCCGGCGCCAATGTGCGCGACTGGCTTTACGTCGAGGACCATGCGCGCGCCCTGGCAATGGTCGCCACGCGCGGCGCGGTCGGAGAAAGCTACAATGTCGGCGGCGGCTCGGAGCGCACCAACCTGGCGGTGGTGGAGACCATCTGCGATCTTCTTGACCGCAAGCGCCCACGCCCGAGCGGCCGGCGCTACCGTGAGCTCATCTCCTTCGTGACCGACCGCCCTGGCCATGACCGCCGCTATGCGATCGATGCATCCAAGATCGGCCGGGATCTCGGCTGGGCGCCGCGGGAGACGTTCGACAGCGGCCTCGCCAGGACCGTCGACTGGTATCTCCAGAACGAATGGTGGTGGGGGCCGATACGGCGCGAGCGCTACGCCGGCGAGCGGCTGGGCGAAGCGCGAAAGGGCGCGGCGTGAGGATTGTCGTCACCGGACGCGAGGGACAGGTCGCCAGAAGCCTGCTGGAAGTCGCGCAGGGTCGCCCGGGCATGGAGGTCATCGCCATTGGCAGGCCGGAGCTCGACCTGCTGAGGCCCGACACCGTGGCCGAAGCGCTGGAGGCGTCACGGCCCGATCTTGTCGTTTCGGCTGCCGCCTACACCGCCGTGGACCAGGCCGAGGACGAGCCCGAGACCGCCTTTGCCGTCAATGCGGTCGGCGCCGGCAAGATAGCCGAGGCAACGGCGCGGCTTGGCATTCCCATCATTCACGTGTCGACCGACTATGTCTTCGACGGCAAGGCCGAGCGACCCTATGTGGAAACCGACCCTACCGCACCCTGCAGCGTCTATGGCGCTTCCAAGCTGGCGGGCGAACAGGCAGTGATAGCGGCCAACCCGCGCCATCTGATCTTGCGCACCGCATGGGTCTACAGCCCGTTCGGCAAGAATTTCGTGAAAACCATGCTGCGGCTGGCTGGCGACCGCGACGAGATAGCGGTCGTGGCCGACCAGTGGGGCAACCCGACCTCGGCGCTGGACATCGCCGACGCGATCTTGCGTGTGGCGTCAGTACTGGAGGGCAACAAGGACTTTGCTTCCTTCGGCGCTTACCATCTGGCCGGCACGGGCGAGACCAGCTGGAGTGGCTTCGCCCGTCATATCCTGGACACAAGCCGCGTGTCTGGTGGTCCTTGGGCGCGGGTACGAGACATTGCTACGATGGACTACCCGACCAAGGCGCGACGCCCCGCCAGTTCCCGGCTTTCAACCGCGAAATTCGCGGGGGTGTTCGGTGCGGCTGCGCCGGGCTGGCGGGATTCTATGGAGAGAGTAGTTCGATATATATTGTCGTAAATTTATGGCGCTTGGGTGAGTGCGGCACTGTGAACCGAGCTATTAGTCGTCTTATCATTTCTACCCATCTTTCAATTGGAGCTGCAAATCGAAATCGGGGCGTGCCTGCCAGGAAGGTAGGTTAGAGAGCCGCTCCAACTTCACCATTAACTATCACCTCGAGGAGCGCCGTCATCGAGATCGGGGCAAGCGGACTTTGGATGAGCCCGATACCGCGACTAGCACGCGGCGCTTGAATTCTGAGCCTTAGTTACTTCGGGCCGTGCGTTGGTTGTTGGGCATTGAAGCAGCACCCTCTTGGCGGGCGGACGGGAACGCTCCCGAAGAGCATTGATGGGTATTTCTAGATCGGGAAAAATCATCTCATGCATTGGAAATTTTGGAAAAAGAACCTCGCGCGACGGCTGGAACGGCGGTCGCTTGCAGAAGGTTCGTTTCAAACAAAAAACTTTACGTTTGCTTCATCGACAAGTGTTTTTACCCTTGAAACAAATGACGAAAGCATCGCATTGCTGAAGGATTCAGCAATGCTGGATCTGTATGAAGAGCACTTGCCTCCGAACGTCAAAAGAATATTCGAGATTGGCTTCTTCGAAGGAGGGATGCCGCTGCTGCTTGCCGACACCCTTTCGCCGGAGAAGATCGTCGCCATCGACTACAAGCTGCCATCTGCCGCGTTAATGCGTCACATCGAACGTGCTGGTTTTGAGAATCGAATTAGGCTTTTTGGTCGAACCATGCAGGATGATGGGGTAGCTTTACGAAAGATTCTGGACGATGAGTTTGGTGATTCGCCGCTGGACGTCATCACCGATGACTGCTCTCATGAATATGGGTATACCAAAGCGAGTTTCGAGGCATCTTTTGGCTACCTTCGTCCCGGAGGGAAGTTTTTCCTGGAGGATTGGGGCTGGGCCCATTGGCCAGATGACAAATGGCAAAGCGATGAATCTTACTTCCATGGACGGCCAGCGCTGACGAACCTCCTGTTTGAACTTCTCATGGTCCATGCATCCGACCCAAGCATAGTTGCCAAAATCGAAGCAGTATCGCCTGCGTTCGCCGTTATTACACGAGGCGACGGATTGAGGCATAAAGAGAAGCTGTCTTTGCCGGCGATCTACAAGACGTCGGGCAGAAGTTTTTCTACGCTCTAAGACCACAGGGCAAAGGTTTAGAGAAGTGTACAAATCTGAGCTCGAATCTGGCTCGCAGTTCAAGCGGATCTGGAACGCACGACCAATAAAAGAAGGCGGATATGATTGACTTGAAAAAGACTGCTGCTGATATCTATGTCTTTGATGTGGATACGGAATCTGACACTGCTGCGGCAAATGTCCTTAGATTGGTCGGCACGGATAAGGACGTTCTTGAAATCGGCGCCGGGCCAGGTTCAATCGCCCGACCTCTCGTGGAAAAAAATGGGTGCCGTGTGACGGCTCTCGAAGTCGATCCAAATTGCATACCGCTATTGAAGTCGTTCTGCACAGATGTGATACAGGGAGACCTAAATAGTGCGGATTGGGATAAAGCTCTTGGTGGTCGAACATTTGAGGTAATTGTAATCGCGGATGTGCTCGAGCATTTGATCGATCCGTGGCTGACCTTACGACTTGCAAAAAAGCTTCTCCGTCCAGGAGGTTGTGTCGTCTCGTCGATCCCAAATGCATCTCACGCCGCCATGATCGCTTCTATACTGGACGACGATGTCGATTATCGTGACTGGGGTTTGCTCGACCGCACACATATTCGATTCTTTGGGGCGAAAAATATTCAGGATCTTTTCCGCCAAGCTGATCTCAAGATCGTTGACGCGCGTTACGTTTTACGGACACCTGAGATGACGGAGTTCGTCGACACTTGGCGCCGCACTTCGCTCAAGCTACGGGAAGCTCTCGATTTTCCTGCTTTTTCACAGGTTTATCAGACAGTGGTCTTAGCCGTCGGAGCAGCGGCGGCTCTGCCCGAGTTCGAGCTGGTCCGCAATCCTCCACCTAAAATCGAGTCTTCCCTTTCCGTAAAAATAGTAGGAAATGTACCCGGTGGCGTGAAAATAAGAAAAGCAATAGGCCGCCTTTTAGGAAAGACTGGGCGAAAAATAGTAAAGAAATCGCTCGGAATACGTTAGATGTCAGTTAGATTTATCGCTTTCTATCTCCCGCAATTCTATCCATTTGCTGAGAATGATCGATGGTGGGGCAAAGGATTTACAGAATGGACGAATGTGACCAAGGCCAGGCCGCTGTTTGACGGCCATTACCAACCACATTTGCCGGCGGATCTTGGATTCTACGATCTGCGGCTCCGCGAGACACAGCACGAACAAATTGCGCTGGCCAAACAATACGGGATCGACGGATTTTGTTTCCACTACTATTGGTTTGATGGAAAGCGTCTTCTCGACAAGCCGGTCGATGCATTTTTAAGTGACCAAGAGGCAGATTTGCCATTTTGCCTTTGTTGGGCCAACGAGAATTGGACCCGCCGATGGGATGCTGCGGAGCAAGAAGTCTTAATTGCGCAGCGGTACCCGTCCGGGTGGGAGGAGCGATTCATAGACAGCGTCGTGCCTTTCTTCAGTGATAAGCGATATATTAGGACCGAGGGCAGACCGGTTCTGATAGTTTATCGTCCGCAGCATATTCCTGATGCACGAAAGGCAGGCGAACGATGGCGGGAACGTTGCCGCGAAGTTGGAATCGGGGAGATACATATCGTCTCCGCGCTCACACATGGGAATGATAGCTATGAGCAGTATGGATTCGACGCGGGGGTAGAGTTCCCTCCGCATAATATGCGGGTCACATCTGTGAATGATGTAATTCCATCCTATAGGCCATATAGCGGACATGCGGTGGAATATGCCGATGTGGCCAGGGAGTATCTTCAAAGAGATCACGGGGTTCGGAGGATTTATCGGACTGTCTTTCCAAGTTGGGACAACACGGCTCGCGTACAGGATCGCGCGCTAATCGTTTTAGGTGCTACAATCGACAACTACGAGCGCTGGTTGAAAGGTGCGACCGACCGAACCAAAAACGAGCGGCATGGCACTCAACAACTGGTATTTGTCAACGCTTGGAATGAATGGGCAGAAGGTTGTCATCTAGAACCGGATAGAGAGTTCGGTCGTGGATTCTTGGAGGCAACTTTGCGCGTCAAGCGAGGTGAATCAACTGTGGATGAGATCTACGATACCCATCCTTTGCTTAGGTCGTCGACTAAGAATCTTAAGCCTGCCGCGCTCTCTCTTAAATGGAAGGTTGCCGCTTACCTTCATAATCGCCCCTTGGCACTAAAGATTGCACGGCTGACCTATAGAGCATTCCGGAGAGTTAAGCGCCGCAGTTCGCGCTCAGGTCGCCCGACCACCTAACTAGGTCTTCGATTTCCTAGGCTAAGCTAGCGGCGAGCTTTGCTTTGCCAAAATGCCGTCATGCGACGCGGCCAGCGGTCAGCCTTGGCGTAGTGGTACAATTCCTGATCGAGTTCAGTCATCTCGCGAAGGAGGGCGAGGGTAGACCTAGGAAGATCGCCTGCTCTGGGGCGCTCGCCAGTCACGTTGGTTTCGGTTCGCGTAATCTTTGGGGATCCGCCCAATGCCCGGAAAATTCTGAGAGCGTCTGAATTCAACGTCTCGGTAAAGCCGACAAAATTTAGGTTGCCTAGATTTCGTTTCGCCCTAGCGAGAAGTATTTTCGGCTCGTGAGCATCGACATCAACATCAGACCCATAGCCATGAGCTAATTGATAGGTCTGGTTGTTCCAGATTTGTGGGCGTAGCGGGTGTGACGTTGCTCCCCGGCGGTCGCGCCCGAGCAGTAAGAACTCTTCGAAAGAAAGTTCCTTGGCGGTGCTGTAGAGGATGTTGTCGTCTGTTGCGGCACGGCTAAACCAGTAGAGGGAAATCAGCCTTTCGATAGGATCGCGCAGGATCGTGAATGCATATCTCCCCTCTAGTAATTGCTCGGCAAAATCGTACCCAAAGTGGCCAGAGATGAAGGGGTACGAATCACATCCTTCCCTGCCTAAGTGCATGAAATCGGCATGGCTGATCACGCCCCCCGTTCCATAGCGCTCGCGCGCCATCATCATTATCGAAGTTCCGGCAGTTTTCTGAATATGCAAAAAAACTGCCCGTTTCGGTCCTCGCAAAATGCTCCCCCATTACCCGTACCTCTAGTAGAGGAACAATTCCATAAATCAAACTCTAAGCCGCTCAACAAGCCCAGCGGCGGTTATCTCCTATCAGATTGAACTAATCGATTGAGATTTGGACGCGCTTCGCTGGCTCAGTCGTAATCGATTCTATCCGACCACTCTTCAGCGTCATTTTCTTCGTACATACGCTCTCGATAAGACTTTCATTGTGGCTCGCCAGAACGATTATGCCTGCCTTTTCCGCCAGTTCGTCCATGCGCCTTTTGGCCTTGTCCTGAAAGGAGGCGTCGCCGGCGCCAATCCACTCGTCCATCAACAGAATCTCGGGGTCAAGCGCGGTTGCCGCCGAGAAGGCCAATCTCGCGGCCATCCCTTGGCTGTAGGCCTTGAACGGCAGGTCGATGAAGTCTCCGAGCTCGCTGAAGGCAATGATGTCCTCCATTTTTTCTTCGATCTCGGCTTCGGTCCATCCGCTGATCAAACCGCGTAGAACGATGTTCCTGCGGCCGGTGGCCTCACGACGAAAGCCTATATTGATGTTGAACAGCGCATCGACCTTGCCATTGATCGCCACGGTCCCACCGGATGGCTCGTAAATTCCGTAGAGAACCTTCAGAAGGGTGGTCTTGCCTGCTCCGTTCGGGCCGACAAGGCCGAGACGGTCGCCGGCTTTCAATTCGAAGCTGATGCCGTCCAGCGCCTGAACGAACTGCTTGCCACGCGAGCTTTCGATCCTGCCGCCTGGTCCCGAGACGCGGCGATCCGGCGCGGATAGCGTCAGCTTCTCGTGCAGCCTGTAAACAAGGCTGACATTGTCCAGCTTAATAGAAACCATCGGAGAACTCAGATCAGGAAGACGACTTGCTTGCGGTACCGCCCAAGCAGCAGCAATGCAATCATCCATGTAAGCAGGGAGACCAGTGCCGTCACGGTGAAAGCGTATAGGGGCATTTCCCCGCTCATGATCGGCACGCGCACGATTTCCAGGAAATAAGTGAAAGGGTTCCAATGATAGGCGTATTTCTGGATACCATCTTGACCATTGTACACCCAAAAAACGGGCGTGAAAAACATGCCCACCCGCAACAGATTTCCAACTATGAACTGGCTGTCGGGGAAGAAGGCTCCCAGGAATGCGAAGACGGTTATCAGCGCAGGGGTCGCCAGCAAAATTAGCAGTAATCCCACCAGCGACCAGAGCCAGGGCGATGTCACCAACGAACCGCTCACGATCAGAATGGCAACACAACCCGCGATCGCATAACCGGCGCGAATCACTGACTGCAGCGCAAGCCGCATCACATAGACAAATAGCGGCAGCGTGGTGCCTTCTATGAAGCTCTCTTCTCGCTGGAACAGAGACACACTCATAGACATGACTTCCATCAGGTAGAACCACACCAGGAGCCCGATGGAGACATAGGCAGCGTAGCCGGCGGCATTCTTGCCGGCTGGCTGGAACACGAAAACGAACGTGCCCACGAACGCCACATAGTTGACCAGCAGCCAAAGCGGACCTAGCGTTGTGCGTCTATGTTGGTCGCCGATATCTTCGTGAGCCAGCGCAACCCAGACCCTGTACAGCCTCATCGCCTTGCCGATATCGTCGATGGCGCCTTTCAATGCAGCAATCATAGTTCCTGGTGTGCCAATCTGTTGTTACCAATATTGGGTGCACCAACTCCAATGGAGACACCAGTGCACTATCACGACCGCCAAACCCGACGCTTCATAACCATTGCGTCGACCATCTGGCAACAGACTGCGTCATGAAGGTGCGGAGAGAGTTGATATCATCACGTGTGCAAAGCCTATCGAGGCAATCTTTAGACAGGCAGCCAGGTGCCTCAACCGATTCCCGTTGGAAAAAAATATCTGGCGATGACCGCGTCTCCGCAGTATGCGATACAGACGGTGGGGGCCGGGGTATTGGTACGATAGATTGGCGTGGTCGAACGGGTTCGACTGCGAGCACACTAGCGGCCATATTCTCGAGCCTGGAGTCTAGTGCCGCCCAATGGATTCACACCTGAAAGTCATATTCGGACTTCGACCGGATATGCGGCGTTCCTTCATCATGGTTCAGGACGTCGCCATGGTCCTGGTCGCGGTGGCGCTCAGCCTTGTGCTGTCGAGATCGAACCTGTCGTTCGATATTTTGTCCTATGCCGGCCTGGTATGCTGGGCGAGCATCGCAATCATCAGCCATCTGCTCTTCAGATACTGCGGTCTCTACAACACCGTGTGGCGCTTTGCTTCGACGCCGGACTTCTTCAACATCCTGAAGAGCTGCGGCATTCTCACGCTTGTCCTTTATGTCGTCTCGCTGGTGGTGCGCTATTTCCATCCCGTCGCCGGCCTCAACGAGCGTCAGTTCATCGTCTTCTTTCTCGTCTCGTTCACCATCATCTCCGGCCCCCGTCTCTTCTACCGGTTCCTTCGCGACGGAGCGAGCTGGCGGGCGATGCGTCGCAGGGGCGACGAGACCCCGGCCAAGCAGGCGCTGTTCGTCGGCCGGCTTGGCGAGGCCGACCTGATCATCCGTTTCACGCGAACGGCGGAGCCCGGCGAGTATTCCATCGCCGGCATCATGGCGATCGATGAAGGGGCGCCCTTGGGCCACAGGATCCAGGGTGTTCCGGTCGTGGCGGCGCGGCCGCGCCTTATGGAAGTCCTGGAAGATTACGCCAGCGGCACCAAGAGCCTCGATATGCTGATTTTCGGCAATGGGGCGGAGCGCGAGATCGAGGAGTATTCGGAACTGGTGCGCGTGGCCCGCCACAGCGGCATAGCGGTCGTGCAGTTTGCCGGCTTTTCCGAGCTGGGGCAGGGCGGGAATCTGGTTCTTGACGCTGTCGAGATGGAAACCATCCTGCGCCGCCCGACGGTGCCGTCCGACATAGAGCGCATCGGCGCCTTTGTCGCGGGCAAGCGCGTGCTGGTGACCGGTGGCGCGGGATCCATCGGGCGCACGCTGGTCAAACGGTCGCTTGAACTGGGAGCCGAGGCCGTGCTGGTCGCCGACAATTCCGAATTCGGCATCTTCCAGTTGAGCCAGTATATCGACGAGAAGGACCATGCGCGCCTCAAGGTCCGCATTGTCGACGTGGCGAACCGGCAGCAGATGACACGCGTCATCGGCGAGTTCAAACCATGCATCGTCTTCCATGCCGCGGCGCTCAAGCACGTTCCCCTGCTCGAGGAAAACTGGGAATCGGCGATCGAGACAAATGTCTTCGGAACCCTGGTCTGCGCCGAGGTTGCCGCCAAATTCGGTGTTCCGCAGTTCGTGCTGATTTCAAGCGACAAGGCGGTGGACCCTTCCTCCGTGCTGGGCATGACCAAACGGGCCGCCGAACAGATCGTCAGTTCCCTGCATGAAACGAACGCCATCGGCGCAAACGGTCAGCGCTGCGGCACAAGGTTCTTTGCCGTGCGGTTCGGCAATGTCTTTGGCAGCAATGGCTCGGTCGCCACCATCTTCCAGTCGCAGATCGAGGCTGGCGGCCCCGTCACAATAACGGACCGGCGCATGACGCGTTATTTCATGACGCTGGTGGAAGCCGTCGATCTCGTCATCATGTCGGCGGCCGACGCGGCCTCGCGCGAGGGCAGGGAGGATTATGCCATCTATATGCTCGACATGGGCAAGCCGGTGCCGATCCTCGAAGTCGCCGAAACGATGATCCGCATGGCGGGCAAAAGCCCTTACACCGACATTCCGATCCGGTTCACCGGCATCCGGCCGGGTGAGAAACTTCACGAGACGCTTCAGGGCGAGAACGAGGAACTGGTCGAGCTCGAAATATCGAAGATTTTCGGCTTGAGAATGGATGTCGCCGAATGGCCAAGAGTGCAGTCCGCGCTCACCGCGCTGCAGACCGCCATGAAAACCCAGGACAAGGCCTTGTCGCTCGCTGTCATGGCGGGTCTTCATCGGCCGGCGCCATCTCTCGACGGCACGGTTCTGGGCTCATCCCCCAAAACAGTCGGACAGGCGGGCTAGAGCATGATCCCGAAGGGTGCAATCCGGCCTTCTCGGACAAACGGTTCTCGTTTGTCCAGAGGTCATGCTCAAGCAAACAGATAGAGCCCCATCCCGATTCCATCGGGATGGAACAGGCTCGAGACCGGTGCCTCAAAGGCTTGACCACCGCTCCTAGGCGATTCCAAATCATCCATGGTTGCTCTCAGGTATTTGAAGGATATTCGTAGCTCGTGAGCAAACAGGATCAGCGCATCGCCATTTTGATGGCCACGAAGGACGGCGCGGCTTTCATCGATGAGCAGTTCGCGTCCCTGCTTGCGCAGTCGCAGCCTTCCATCGATCTGTGGATTTCCGACGACGGCTCGACTGACGCCACGACCGCCATCGTCGAGGCATGGCGGCCGCGCTGGCCGAAGGGGCTGCTGACCCTTGTGGACGGCCCGCGGCAGGGTTTTGCCGCCAATTTCCGGTCGATGATCATCGATCCGCGAATCGAGGCCGACTACTATGCCTTTTGCGATCAGGACGACATCTGGGAGCCGGACAGGCTTGAAGCCGCCTTGCGTTGGATGCGGATGCAGGACGTCGACATACCGCTCATGTTCTGTTCGCGGACCGCGACCATGTCCAAGTCGGGAAGCCTCCTGGGATGTTCGCCGCTGTTCCAGCGCCCCCCTTCATTTCGCAATGCGCTGGTGCAGAGCATCGCCGGCGGCAACACCGTCATGCTCAACCGCACGGCGCGCCAATTGCTGGCCATGGCGTCGGTGCGAACGCAATTTGTCAGTCATGATTGGTGGGCCTATCTCATCGTGACGGCGGCCGGCGGCGTCGTTCACTACGATCCACGCCCCCTAGTGCGTTACCGGCAGCATGAGGCGAACCTGGTCGGGGCCAACGTTTCGTGGAAGGCACGCTTCTCCAGGCTCGGACGCCTGCTGAAGGGTCAGTTTGCCGACTGGACCGACAAGAATCTCAGCGGTCTTGCCGTCAACCGCGACCTTCTTGCCGCGGATTCGGCCGCGTGCCTCGATCTGTTCATCGAATCGCGAAGTGGTGGTGTTTTCCGCCGACTGAGCTATCTGCGCCGAAGCGGCGTTTATAGACAGACACTCTTTGGAACGCTTGGGCTCTACTTCGCAACCATCTGCGGGCGGGTCTAGATCATGCCGACGATGCCTCCCGCCTATGGTGGACCGAAGCGCGCATTCGATCTGGTCGCGGCGGCGTTCTTGTTGTTGGTGACGTCGCCTGTCCTGGTGATTGCCTTCATCCTGGTGCGGGCTTCCTCGCCGGGCCCGGCGCTCCTTTCGCAAATCCGGATCGGGCGCAACGGGGCGCTGTTTCGCTGCCACAAGCTCAGGACCATGTATATCGGCACACCGTCCCTGCCGACGCATGAGGCGCCGGCGAATTCGGTCACTGCGGTCGGAAGGGTCCTGCGAACCTACAAGCTCGATGAATTGCCACAGCTCTGGAACGTCTTGAAAGGCGAGATGAGCCTGGTCGGTCCTCGCCCATGTCTGCCCACGCAGACGGAGTTGATCGAACGTCGCGAGCGGCTGGGCGTCCTGTCGGCGCTTCCAGGCATGACCGGCCTGGCGCAGGTCCGGGGCATCGACATGTCGGACCCCAGGCTGCTCGCCAAAACCGATGCCGAATATCTGACGACCGCTTCTTTCGGGTCTGATCTGAGGATTCTGCTTCGCACGATCTACAAGGGCTGAGCGGGCCCGAATTTGGCCTGCCGCGCCATTTCTCTCAGCCGCCGGGCGGTATCGATCTCCGGCGTCCAGCCCTCCGATATCAGCAACGATGGATCGCATATCTGCGTCGCCGTCATCCTGTCCCACGCCTTGCCTTTGCCCAACAGGGATGCAACTGGCCGCATCAATGCGGATGGGATGGGAATAAGCCGCGCTTGGCGCCCGAAACCCTGCCGGAAGGCCTCGACCACGGCCGCCACGGGGAGGGCAGGCACATCGCTGGCGAAATAGACCGGGCGAAGCGGGGGCGGGCTGGTCAACAAGTGCAGCACCGCCCTGGCCACGGCCTCGCGCGCGATCAGCGAGCGGACGCCTGAAAAGGCGGCGGTCGGCAGGGGCAGGGCGGTATCGGCCAGGCGCATCAGCGCGGCTAGGTTCCCCTTCATGCCCGCTCCATGGACCGGCGGCAGGCGCAGCGCCGTGGCATCGGCGCGACCTGATGACGTGTAGGCCTCCAACACCCTGATCTCGCCGTCCCGCTTTGAACGGCCGTAGGCGCATCGCGGGGCAGGAACCGTGCGCTCGTCGATCGTTCCACTGAAATCGGCACCGATCACGGCCCGGATCGAGGACAGGTAGATGAAGCGCCCGCTCACCCGGGCGGCGGCGGCGCGCGCCAGCCGTTCGGTCAATTCCACATTGGCGGTCCGAAAATCGGCTTCGGTCGCATTGCCCTGGTCATTGTTCAGGCCGGCGCAATGAACGACCTCGGTCACATCCTGCATAAGCGCGACAAAGGTCTCGACCGGGGCGCCGGGCTCCGGCAACCGCACGGCATCGCTTCCGACACCCAGCCGTTCAGGGTGACGGGAAGCCGTGCGCACTTCGATCCCGGCTGCACGCAGTTGCCGAACCACAAGGCTGCCGATGAAGCCGGTTGCGCCTGTCACAAGAACTTTCATCGTCCGGCCCGGTACGCTAACGGGCCGCTGACGCGGTCGGATGGATGTGCGTTTCCGGCAGTGCCATTGTGCGCCCGGATGCGAGATACGTTCCCGTCACCAGGAAGATCATCAGCACGGAATCCAGAATGTCGTGGCCAACCAGAATGCCGGTCATTCCAGCGATGAGATAGGTGATCACCACAATGACGATCATGGTGGCGCCAAACCGCTCGGCTGGATCAATGCTGGTGCTCAGCACTTTGGCTGCATTCCGCGCGGCAACGACGAAGACCGCCGCCAGCGTCACCGCGCCGAGGACACCTGCCCCGACCAGCGCGGTCAGGAAGCCATTGTGGAAGTGGCTGAATCCCGCTGTCATCCCGTATTGCTCCTGGAAGCCCTTCATCATCAGCGGAGAGACCGCCCCCATCCCATGCCCGAACAGCGGCGCCTCGCGGAACGCCTTCAAGCCGATATCCCATAGCGCGACACGCAGCCCCAAGGCTGTGCCGTAGTCGCCATGGTTCGTGAGCGAATTCCAGTCGGCAAGGAGAAAATCCGCACGGTCGGCGATGACTCGGAACCCGAGGACCGCGCTGACGACACCTGTCGTTACCAGCAAAAGCAGCAGGCGAATGGCGTTCGTTCCCTTGAGCCCCCGCAGGTTGATCACAAGGACGGCAATGCCGGCAACCAACAACGCAAGCCAGAGGATGCGCGATCCAGAATAGATGATGGCGACCGTGCCGGCGAGCACCGCGGCGTCGGCAACGCCACCCTTGGCCTTCTCAATGCCTGATATAATGGCCGTCAGGCAGATCATGACGCTGAGGCAGGCGACTTCAGCGAACACGATTGCATTTCCCGCCCCGCCCTTGGCCCGTATTCCCAGCCAGTATTGCTGGATGATCGCCAGCAGCAATGCGCCAAGGCAAGCACAGATGCTGCTTGCGATGATGACACGGACAAGCGTGGTTTTCCGCGAAATGCTCCAGGTCGAATAGGATAAGGGAAAAATCAGAAAGGTAACGAGGGAAAGAAGATGCGAAGCGTCCCTGACGATCGAATTGTTGATGATGGACGCCAGGAGATTGGCTCCGCAATAGGCGTATATAGCGGCGGTCATGGCGAGCATGGGGCGATCGCTATTGAAGCGCCTTCTCTTCAGCGCGATCAGCACCAGCGACCACAGACCGCCGCCGTTGAAGACAAAGCTGACGGCTGACCCGACGACCGGAGAGAGAAAGCAAGCAATGGAGAAGTAGATATTCGCCAGTGGCGGTGTGAATTTTCTTTTATGGAGGAAAGCCGGCTCAATGATCCAGTTCACAATTTCGGAGATTTCCGCGGTTGCGCTTGCATTAGTTGAAGAGAATATGAGGCCCGTCGATTTTTGCGCATATAGCTTCATGCAGTCTGCCCATTTTCCGGTATAGCGGCTGGGCAAGGGTTTCGATAGTGCGGCAAGCCGGAGCGCCATCAAAAATCGGCATCAATGTCCACCCGATCGTGATCACGGGAGATAGTGCGTTCAACGCCCGTCCGCGCTACCTATCCAGGCAATATTTTTCCTGTCTTTTCCTGACCTTTGAGCTCCTGAGTAGAAATTTTCGAGTTCTGGGTCCGGAATGGAAAATTCATTCCCGAGTTGCGTGTCGGCGTGCGCGTCTTGCATTGTTCTGGATGGCTGCGATCTGCTAGAACGCCGGCACGGAAATACATGTCCAGACGTGAAGCTTGACCGGGCGAAACACAACTCGACGATTGAAGCGAGGTCCTTCCGCTGGATGGCACGAGAGAACGCTAACAGTCCATGACAGCAGCGCTTACGCATCTTCAGCGGCTTGAAGCTGAATCCATCCACATTTTCCGCGAGGTTGCCGCGGCCTTTTCCAAACCGGTGATGCTCTATTCGGTCGGCAAGGATTCCTCGGTGCTGATGCACCTGGCAATGAAGGCGTTTTACCCCGCAAAGCCACCTTTTCCCTTTCTCCATGTCGACACCACATGGAAATTCCGGGAGATGATCGCCTTTCGCGACCAGATGGCGCAGAAGCTCGGCTTCGATCTTCTGGTCCACGTCAACGAGGATGGCGTCCGCGACAACATCAATCCGTTCGACCATGGTTCGAACACCCACACCCATGTGATGAAGACCGTAGCGCTGCGGCAGGCACTCGACAAATACGGCTTTGACGCTGCGTTCGGTGGCGCCCGTCGCGATGAGGAAAAGTCACGCGCCAAGGAGCGCATCTTTTCCTTCCGCAACGCCCAGCATGTCTGGGACCCGAAAAACCAGCGTCCGGAGATGTGGAAGATATTCAACACGCGGATCGCGGCCGGTGAATCGATCCGCGTGTTTCCGTTGTCGAACTGGACCGAACTCGACATCTGGCAGTACATCCTGCAGGAGAACATCCCGATCGTGCCGCTCTATTTTGCCAAGGAGCGGCCTGTCGTGGAGCGTGACGGCATGCTTATCCTCAAGGACGACGATCGCATGCAGTTGCGTCCAGGCGAGGCGGTCGAGAACCGGCTGGTGCGGTTCCGCACTCTCGGCTGCTATCCTCTGACCGGCGCGATCGAGTCCGATGCCGATACGCTCGAAGCCATCGTCGGCGAGATGCTCACCGCGCGCACCTCGGAGCGGCAGGGTCGCCTGATCGACCGCGATGAAGCAGGCTCGATGGAAAAGAAGAAGCGCGAGGGATACTTCTGAGCATGCGCCACACCATGGCCAAGAGCCTCGCCCCAACCGACGGCGTCCGCGATTACCTGGCGGCGCAGGAAAAGAAATCGTTGCTGCGCTTCCTGACTTGCGGTTCCGTCGACGACGGCAAGTCTACATTGATCGGGCGCCTGCTGTCGGACACCAAGCAGATATTCGAGGATCAACTCGCCGCGCTCGAGCGCGATTCGCGCAAGCACGGCACCACCGGCGACGACATCGATTTCGCGCTTCTGGTCGACGGCCTGGAGGCCGAGCGCGAGCAAGGCATCACAATCGACGTGGCCTACCGCTTCTTTGCCACGCCAAAGCGCAAGTTCATCGTTGCCGATACGCCCGGTCACGAACAGTATACGCGCAACATGGCTACCGGCGCCTCGACGGCGGATCTTGCCATAGTGCTGATCGACGCCCGCCAGGGTGTGCTGCGCCAGACCCGGCGCCATTCGATCATAGCCTCGCTGCTCGGCATCCGGCACATCGTACTGGCAGTCAACAAGTTCGATCTCGTGGGTTTCGACAAGGCTGTCTTCGAACGGATCGTCGAGGACTACAGGCAGTTCTCGCATGAGCTCGGCTTCCAGACGATCATGCCGATACCGATGTCCGCCCGTTTCGGCGACAATGTTACCATCCGTTCCGCCCAGACGCAGTGGTATTCCGGCCCAACGCTGATCGAGCATCTCGAAACCGTCTCGGTGGATCAGGCCATGGTCGATCTGCCGTTCCGCTTTCCAGTCCAGTATGTGAACCGGCCCAATCTCGACTTTCGCGGCTTTGCTGGAACAATCGCCTCCGGTGCGATTTCGCAGGGCGACGAAATCGTCGTCGCCAAATCGGGAAAATCCTCCCGCGTCAAGCGCATCGTTTCTTATGGTGGAGATTTGAAGCAAGCGGTTGCCGGCCAGGCCATCACCCTGGTCCTGGACGACGAGGTCGAGGTGTCGCGGGGCAACATGCTGGTTTCACCGGCAGCCCGACCGCAGGTCGCCGACCAGTTCGCCGCCAACGTCGTCTGGTTTGACGAACATGCGCTGCTGCCGGGTCGATCCTATATTCTGCGGACCGAAACCGACCAGACCAGCGCTACCGTCACCGACTTGAAGTATCGGGTCAATGTCAACGATTTTGGCCATGAGGCGGTCAAGTCGCTTGAAATGAACGAAGTCGGCATCTGCAATATCTCGACGCGGGCGCCGATCGCGTTTGACAATTTTGCCGAGAATCGCACGACCGGTGCCTTCATCCTGATCGATCGCATCACCAACGCGACGGTCGGTGCCGGCATGATCCTGCACTCGCTGCGACGCGCAGAGAACATCCACTGGCAATCGCTCGATGTCGGCAAGCGCGTCCGAGCCGACATGAAGAACCAGCGGCCCGCGGTGTTCTGGTTCACCGGGCTTTCCGGATCCGGCAAGTCCACCATTGCCAACCTGTTGGAAAAGAAGCTCTTCGCCACCGGGCGCCATACCTACATTCTGGATGGCGACAATGTGCGTCACGGCCTTAACCGTGATCTCGGATTCACCGACGCCGATCGCGTCGAAAACATTCGCCGCGTCGCCGAGGTTGCGCGGCTGATGGCGGACGCCGGCTTGATCGTCATCGTTTCCTTCATTTCACCATTCAGCGCCGAGCGGCGCATGGCTCGGGAATTGATGGCCGAGGGCGAGTTCGTCGAGGTGTTCGTCGATACGCCGTTTGAAGAGTGTGCCAGACGCGATCCAAAGGGGCTCTACGCCCGCGCGCTGAATGGCGAGATCAAGAATTTCACCGGTGTGGATTCACCGTACGAGGCTCCGGAAAAACCCGAAATCCATCTGAAAACCCTCGGCAAGTCGGCCGAAGAGATGGTAGAGGCCTTGGAACTCTGGCTGAACGAGCGTGACATTGCCGAAGACCAATACGACAGCGGCGGCGGAATCTGACGACAGGCTGATGCTCGAAATCTTCGAAGGTCTGGCCCTGGCGGCCGGACGCGAGGTGATGCGCGTCTTCCATGCGGGCTGTGCGGTCGATCAGAAGACCGACAGTTCGCCGGTGACCGAGGCGGACCGCGAGAGTGAGAGGATCATCCTCGCCGGATTGCGCGCGGCCTATCCCGGGATTCCTTGCGTGGCCGAGGAGGAAGCGTCCGCCGGCATCGTGCCGCCCGACCTGGATGGGGCTTTCTTTCTGGTCGACCCGCTCGACGGCACCAAGGAATTCGTCAACCGCCGGACCGATTTTACCGTCAACATCGCCCTTGTCCGCCATGGCGTCCCGGAAGTCGGCGTCGTCTTTGCGCCGTGTACAGGCCGTTTCTTTTCCGGTCGGCCGGGCAAGGCGGAATCACTCGAAATCGATGGCGATTATCACATTGTCGAGCGTCGGCCGATTTCAGTACGGCAGGCCGTGACGCCGCTGGCCGTCGTTGCGAGCCGGTCGCACAACACTCCCGAGACGGATGCTTATATTCGTGGTCTCGGCGCAGCCGAGATCGTCTCTGTCGGCTCGTCGCTGAAATTCTGTCTCGTCGCCGGCGCCGAGGCAGACGTCTATCCACGCTTTGGCCGCACCATGGAATGGGACACCGCTGCCGGAGATGCCGTGCTTCGCGCCGCAGGTGGCATGACGCGCACTTTGGACGGCAAAGCTCTGCTCTATGGCAAGCGCAACCAGAACGATGACGCGGATTTTGCCAATCCGCACTTCATTGCCAGCGGCAATCTCACGCAGTCCGCGTGAGAGACACGACATCGCCTTTTGTCATCTCGAGCCTGATCCAGGAATCCAAGCCGCTTATCGATAGGGGAGCGCGGTGCAGTCGGTCCTATTCGGCCGCGGCCTGCGCCGAATTCGATCCGATATAGTTCCGGATCGTCTCGATGATCCGATCCTGATCGGCTTCGCTGAGATAGGGGTGCATGGGCAGGCACAGGATGCGCTTGGGCAGGTCTTCTGAAACGGCGAGGCCAGTCGGCGTCCGCAGATAGTCGCGGTAGGCGATCTGCTCATGCAACGGTTTCACATAGTAGATGACCGACGGGATGCCCTTTTCCTGAAGATGCGCCTTCAGCCCGTCGCGCTTCGGCGTCTCGATGGCGTATTGTGCCCAGGCCGAGCGGCCGCCGTCAAGGTTGCGGGCCGCCGTGACGATATCGCCGAGACCTTCAGCGTAACGGTTTGCGACGACCTGGCGGGCGCCCATCTCGTCCTCAAGGATAGCCAGCTTCTCGATCAGGATCGCGGCCTGCAGCGTGTCGAGCCGCGAATTGATGCCGACGCGGACATTGTCATATTGCGTTTCGCCCTTGCCGTGAAATGCGAATGACCGAAGCTGTTCCGCCAGCGCGTCGTCATTGGTGAACATCGCGCCGCCATCGCCATAGCAACCCAGCGGCTTTGCCGGGTAGAAGCTGGTCGAGCCGACCGCGCCGAACGACCCGCACATCCTGCCGTCTGCCGAACCGCCCATGGACTGGGCCGCGTCCTCGATGACCATCAGATTCTCGCGATTGGCGATCGCCATGATGGCATCGTAATCGGCTGCGAGGCCGAACAGGTCCACCGGGATGATCGCCCTCGGCCTCAGCCGGCCTTCCTTCTTTATCATGGCGATGGCCGCCTCAAGGCTGGCGATGTCGATGTTGTAGGTAACGGGATCGACATCGACGAAAACCGGCTCTGCCTTGGCCAGCGCCACCACTTCGGCGGTGGCGGCGAAGGTGAAGCTCGGTACGAATACCGCGTCGCCCGGGCCGATGCCGGCCGCGAACAGCGGCAAGAGCAACGCGTCGGTGCCGTTGGCGCAAGCGACGACATGCTTGGTGCCGATATAGGCAGCGAGCTTGTTTTCGAATTCAGTGACCTGGGGACCCAGGATGTAGCGGCCTTCGTCGACGACGCGGTCGATTGCGGCTTTCAGCCGGTCGCGGATTCGTTCGCGCTGTGCGCCAAGATCGATGAACTGCATGTCGGCCTCAAACGGGTTAGCCAGATAACCGGCCGCTGGTACCAGAGTTGCGGCGGTCGAGAAAGCCAAACGGGCAAACCGTGAATTGCTCAAGTGTCGCAGTCTGTTACCAGCATTCTCCGGTGTGCCTTCGCAAGATGCCGGAAATCCGGCTTCGTCGGGCTTGCCATCCAGGTCTTATAATCCGGGCGAACGGCACTTCGAAACATAAAGTGATCTACAAACTCAACTTATCTTGAGCACGTGATGGCTCCGTCAGCCGATCTCATGACGCCAGGGCGGGTTGGCGCCGGCCCGTGATACGGTCACTGCCGCGGCCTTTGCCCCAAGCGCCAGCGCCTTTTCGATCGCGTCTTTCGACAGGGTGGAAACTGCTGTCTTGGTGAGCAAGCCCTGCTCGTGAAGTGAGGCGAGGATGCCGGCATTGAAGGTGTCGCCGGCGCCGACCGTGTCGACCACGGTGACTTTCTCTGGCATGACCGTGACCTTGTGATCCCTGCTGTAGCCGACGGCGCCCTCGCTGCCGTGCGTGACGACAATCAGCTTCGGGCCGCGATCCAGCCAGTTGCGAATGACATCCTCATGCGAGCCGGCTTCAACGAACCAGAGCAGGTCTTCGTCGGACAGTTTCACGATGTCGGCCATCGCCATCATGCCGCGGATGCGCCGCAAGTGCTTGGCCTTGTCCGGGATGAAGTTCGGCCGGATGTTGGGGTCAAGCATCATGACGCGCTGGGCGTGCTGGCGCCTCATGAATTCCTCATAGGCGGCCCCCGCCGGATCGGAGATCAGGCTGATGGCGCCAAAAAGCATGGCCTCGATCTCGCCGCCAAGCTCGGGCAGGTCGTCGGTCGTCAGCATGCGCCCGGCCGTGTTCTCATCGTAGAAAGTATAGGTCGCCTGGCCGTTGTCGAGCCGTACAAAGGCAAGCGTGGTCGGGCGCGGCGAGGTATGCGCGTAGGTGGAACTGACTTTGCTCGCTCCCAGCGCGTCCCTGAACTGGCCGCCGAACAGGTCGGACGACAGGCCGGAGAAGAATCCAGCCGGAGCGCCCAGGCGGCCTAGCGCGATTGCCGTATTGAAAACCGCTCCGCCGACATAGGGTGCAAAGGCCGGCTCGCCCAGCGTGGTGGTGCGCGGCAACATGTCGATGAGGGCTTCGCCGCAGCAAAGGATCATGGCTAGTCGGTCTCCGGCGGATAGATCACGCCCTTGCGGATGATGATGTTGGCATAAAGCCGGGGTTCACTCGTGGCGACGATCGCGTGCGCGGCCTTGACTCGTGCATAAAAGTCGGCGCCGGCCAGTGCAACCACCTTGCGGCCCGGCGCGTGTTTTGCACAGATCGCCTCCATCTCGTGATGAACGGGATCGGCGAGCCTGGGGTCGCCCTTGACCGACGCGCGAAACAGCGCCTCCGGCACGGCGTCGTCCACGGGCAACACGCTCAAGATGGCATCGAGCACGGGCGCAAGATGGTGGCCGTCGGCGCGGATGAGCCGGTGTGCCTGCTCCTCGGCCGGATAGTTTCCATCGACGAGAGCGATTTCATCGCCATGGCCCATGGCGCGCAGGGTTGCCAGAAGCTCCGGACCAAGCAGCGCTGGGATTCCGATCAGCATTCAGGCGCTCCTGGAGATCGTGGTCGATCCGATGAGGAAGCGTTCGGAAAGCGGCAGACTGGCGCCACCCAACGCACGCGCATGAATGCCGACGGTCCCCTCGCGAACGGTGGGAAGCTTCAGACCTTCGCCGTCGATCTTGCCGATGGCTTCGATGACGGCATCGACCAGCCGTCGGCGCACGCTGAGCGGCATCCAGCCGTCGATGATCGCCGCCTCGAAATCGATGACCGAGGATGCGGCCACGATGGCATAGGCGAGAGCCTGCGCGGCGTCGGCGATCCAGTCGTCAAGCTCAACGCCGATTTCGCCCCAGTCCTCGGGCGATGTCCACAGATGCGAGGCTTCGACACCACGCGCGTTCAGGGCTTTTTCCAGCATGGCGATCGACGCCACGTCGATCAGCTGGGTGGGCTTTCCATCGGGCCCGGGTACCGGCATGGATCCCAGCGCACCGGCATTGCCGGTAGGACCTCCGTAGAGGCGCCCATTCAGCACAATCCCACCTCCGGCGAAGGCGCCGATGTAGAAATAAACGAAGTCGCGGGCGGCTCCGGCATGGCCGAAAACAAGCTCGGCGCCACACGCCGACGTGGCATCGTTCTGAAGATAGACCGGAAATTCGCACTGCAACTGGATATCGGCGCGAATGTCGCGATGGCGCCATTCATCCATCACGTCGCGAGGCGCGCCCGCGGTATCGGCCCAGTTCCACAACTCGAACGGCATGGCGATGCCGAGCCCGGCAATGCGCTTGTTTTGCGCGGGGGTGAGTTCTGCGCGCATCTTCGCCATTCCGGAGGTGACGAATTCGACTGTTTCTCGGGGCGCCGGGTAGCGGTAAGAGTGTTGCAGCATCGACCGGACATTGCCGAGGAAGTCGATCAGCACCAGTTCGGCGCTGCGGCGGCCAATCTTCAAGCCTATGAAATACGCACCCTCGGGATTCAGCGCCATCGGAATGGAGGGTTGGCCGATCTTGCCGCGCAACGGCGCCTGACGCACGAGCAGATTGTCGTCTTCGAGCTCACGCATGATGACGGATACGGTTTGGGCGGACAGTCCGGTCATGCGGGCGATGTCGGATTTGGCCAGGCTGCCATGCTGGCGAACCAGCGAAAGCACGAGCCGCTCATTGTGGTCCCGCATTCCGCTCTGGTTGGTGCCGCGGTGAAGCCGGCTATCGGCCGCCTCGGGCGAACCGTGCCTCGCAATGCCGGTTTCCACCCTGTTCCTCCCGTTGTTTCCCCTTGATGCTTTTGGGCCAGAATGAGCGGTGAAGGCAAGAGTGTCAATAATAAATAAGAGTGATTTAATTATTGACAGTACCATCGGTCTGGTGTCTTTTGGCGAAGGGCGTCCATGCTGGGAGATTTCGTTTGGGCGCTTGTGCGGCTGCCGGTTGGCCGGCGGCCGAAATGGTTCCACTGGGAGGATAAACGTGACCAAGACATCGCTATTGAAGTCCACCGTCTTTGCTGCGGCTGGACTGGGCCTGATGGCCTTTACGTCGGCGGCATCTGCCGCCAATGTCAGCGCCTGCCTCATCACCAAGACCGACACCAATCCCTTCTTCGTCAAGATGAAGGAAGGCGCCACGGCGAAGGCGAAGGAAATCGGCGTTGATCTCAAAGCCTACGCCGGCAAGGCGGAAGGCGACAATGAAGGCCAGGTCGCGGCGATTGAATCCTGCATCGCCGATGGCGCCAAGGGCATCCTCATCACCGCCACCGATACGGCGGCGATCGTGCCGGCAGTAAAGAAGGCGCGCGACGCCGGACTTCTGGTGATCGCCCTGGATACGCAGCTAGAGCCTGCCGATGCCGCGGATGCGACATTTGCGACCGACAATTTCAAGGCCGGCGAGCTTATCGGCTCCTGGGCCAAGGCAACCCTGGGCGACAAGGCCAAGGACGCACACATCGCTTACATGGATCTGATCGCCAGCCAGCCTTCGGTCGACGTGCAGCGCGACCAGGGCTTCATGAAGGGTTTCGGAATCGACCTCGGTGATCCCAAGAAGATCGGCGATGAGAAGGATCCGCGCAATGTTTGCCACGATCTCTCGGGTGGCAATGAAGATGGCGGCCACACCGCCATGGAGAATTGCCTGCAGAAGGATCCCAACATCAACGTCGTCTACACCATCAACGAGCCGGCTGCCGCTGGCGCCTATCAGGCGCTGAAAGCCGTCGGCAAGGAGAAGGACGTGTTGATCGTTTCCATCGACGGCGGCTGCCCAGGTGTCAAGAACGTTGCCGAAGGCATCATCGGCGCCACCGCGCAGCAATATCCGCTGCTGATGGCCTCGCTCGGCATCGAGGCGATCAAGGCCTTCGCGGATACCGGCAAGAAGCCGGAACCGTCGCCTGGCCTGAACTTCTACAACACCGGTGTCACGCTCATTACCGACAAGCCGGCTGCCGGTATCGACTCCATCGATACCAAGGCAGGCCTCGCCAAGTGCTGGGGTTGATTTGACCCCGCGATCGGCTCAATCTTGAGACAACGATAATAATAATGTGGAGCGGCCTCGACCGCTCCACATATAAGGCGGGGAGGCCGAGTTGAGCGTTGAAACAACCAAAGTCAGCGGACCGCAGGAATTCGAAAAGACATTGAACGCAAGCGACAAGAGTGTCGCGTCGTTCGATACCCATTCCCGTACAGCGTTGGAGAGCATCCAGCACCGGCTGCACAAAAGCCCTGCAATGGTGCCGCTGATCATCCTGCTGCTGTCGGTGATCCTCTTTGCCATCGTCGTCGGCGGGCGCTTCTTTTCGCCCTTCACCTTGACGCTGATCCTGCAGCAGGTGGCGATAACCGGCATGGTCGGCATCGCGCAGACGTTGGTGGTGCTGACCGCCGGCATCGACCTTTCCGTCGGCGCAATCATGGTGCTGAGTTCGGTCGTGATGGGCCAGTTCGCCATGCACTACGGCGTTCCTGCTCCGGTGGCGGTCGCGGTCGGCCTGCTCGTCGGCGCGATCTGTGGCCTGATAAACGGCTTTCTGATCGCCCGCGTAAAGTTGCCGCCTTTCATCGTGACGCTGGGCACATGGTCGATCTATGCGGCCATCAACTTCATCTATTCGGGCAACGAGACCATTCGAAGCCAGGATCTTGAGACGACTGCGCCCCTGCTGCAGTTCTTTGGTGGCTCGTTCAAGGTGGGCGGCGCCGTCTTCACCTATGGCGTGCTTCTCATGCTGGTCATGGCCGCCATCGCCTGGTACGTGCTCAACCACACCGCCTGGGGACGGCACGTCTATGCTGTGGGTGACGACCCGGAAGCGGCCGAACTCTCCGGTGTTCGCGTCGACCGGATGCTGCTCGCGGTCTATACGCTGACCGGCCTCATCTGCGCCATTGCAGGCTGGGCCCTGATCGGGCGCATCGGGTCGGTATCGCCGCAAGCCGGCCAATTCGAGAACATCAATTCCATCACTGCCGTCGTGATCGGCGGCACCTCGCTGTTTGGCGGGCGCGGCTCCATCCTCGGCACCATCTTCGGTGCACTTATCGTTGGCGTGTTCGCGTTGGGACTGCGCCTGTGGGGGACTGACCCGCAATGGACGCAGTTGTCCGTCGGCGCCCTTATCATCGTCGCGGTCGGCATCGACCAGTGGATCAGAAAGATTTCAGGATGACCCAGCAGCCCATCCTTACCGCGCGTGGCCTTGTCAAGCGCTATGGTCGCGTCACCGCCCTAGACAACGCCGACTTCGATCTCTATCCGGGCGAAATTCTCGCTGTCATCGGCGACAACGGCGCCGGCAAGTCATCCCTGATCAAGGCGATTTCCGGCGCGGTCACCCCCGACGAGGGGGAGATCCGGCTTGAAGGCAAGCCCATCGCTTTCAAATCGCCAATGGAGGCTCGCGAGGCTGGCATCGAAACCGTCTACCAGAACCTGGCACTGTCGCCTGCCTTGTCGATCGCCGACAACATGTTTCTTGGTCGCGAACTCCGCAAGCCGGGCTTCGTCGGACAATGGCTTCGCATGCTCGACCGTCCGGAGATGGAAAAGCGCGCTCGCGAAAAGCTCACCGAACTTGGCCTGATGACCATCCAGAACATCAGCCAGGCGGTGGAAACGCTATCGGGCGGCCAGCGCCAGGGCGTTGCGGTGGCGCGCGCCGCTGCATTCGGCTCCAAGATGGTGATCATGGATGAGCCAACCGCGGCGCTTGGCGTCAAGGAGAGCCGACGTGTGCTCGAACTGATCCTAGACGTGAAGAAACGCGGCCTGCCGATCGTGCTGATCTCGCACAACATGCCACATGTCTTCGAGGTTGCCGACCGCATCCACATTCATCGGTTGGGCCGTCGTCTGGCCGTCATCGATCCCAAGCAGTATTCGATGTCGGATGCCGTAGCCTTCATGACCGGAGCGAAAGTTCCGCCGGAAGCAGCGCTGGCGGCGTAGACCAGGGTGCCCATTTGCCAAATTGCCGCAGGGGAAGTTGGTCAAGCTTCTCTAAATCGATTGAATATATGAAGGGATGCATTAGCATGGGCTGGGAGGAACGGCGAAAGCCGGTATGATCGTGGCAACCGCACGAGAGGCAGCATGACGCGCGCGATGACATCCGAAGCCCCCCAGCCCGCACTCGAAAATCCCGATCCCAAGACGCTCGCCGAAGAAGTCTTGATGTCCCTCAAATACCGCGTCGGCAAGGACACGACTGTCGCCACGCAGTACGACTGGCTGACCGCCTCGATCAAGGTCGTGCGCGATCGCATCGTCGACCACTGGATGCAGGCGACGAAGGAAGCTTACGACCAGCAGGAAAAGCGGGTGTATTACCTGTCGCTGGAGTTCCTCATTGGCCGACTGATGCGGGATGCCTTTTCCAATCTCGGCTTGATGGAGAACATGCGTCAGGCGCTGTCGTCTCTTGGCGTCGATCTCGATGTCATCGCCGCGCTCGAACCCGATGCGGCCCTTGGCAATGGCGGTCTTGGCAGGCTCGCGGCATGCTTCATGGAAAGCATGGCGACGGTCGACATTCCCGCGCATGGCTATGGCATCCGCTATGCCAACGGCATGTTCAGGCAGGAAATCCATGACGGCTGGCAGGTGGAGTTGCCGGAGACCTGGCTCGATCATGGTAATCCCTGGGAATTCGAGCGGCGCGAACGCTCCTTCGATGTTGGTTTTGGCGGCTCGGTGGAGTCGATCACGTCGAGGGACGGCAGGCTGGAGCGTCACGTCTGGAAGCCGACCGAACATGTCCTGGCCGTCGCGTATGACACGCCGGTGGTCGGCTGGCGGGCTAATCGCGTCAATACGCTGCGCCTTTGGTCCGGCATGCCGGTGGATCCGATCCTGCTCGACAAGTTCAACGCCGGCGACCACATCGGCGCGCTTGCCGAAAGCAACAAGGCCGATGCCCTGTCACGCGTTCTCTATCCCGCGGATTCCCACAAGGCCGGCCAGGAACTGCGGCTGCGCCAGGAGTATTTCTTCTCCACCGCGTCGCTGCAGGATATCGTCCAGCGTCATCTCAGCCAGTATGGCGACCTGAAGTCGCTGCCCGACAAGGCAGCGATCCATCTCAACGACACCCACCCGGCGATCGCCGTGCCGGAACTGATGCGTCTGCTGATGGATGTCCACGGCATGGACTTCGATCTTGCCTGGAACATCACCATCCGCACCTTCGGCTATACCAACCACACGCTTTTGCCGGAGGCGCTGGAGAGCTGGCCGGTGCCGCTGTTCGAGCGGCTTTTGCCGCGCCACATGCAGATCGTCTATGCCATCAACGCGCAGGTGCTGCTGGAGGCACGTGCCACCAACCAGTTCTCGGATGAGCAGATCAGCCGCATCTCGCTCATACAGGAAAACGGTGACCGACGGGTGCGCATGGGCAATCTGGCTTTTGTCGGCTCGCATTCGATCAACGGCGTCTCAGCCTTGCACACCGACCTGATGAAGGAGACGGTGTTTGCCGATCTCCACAAGCTCTATCCCGAGCGCATCAACAACAAGACCAACGGTATCACGCCACGGCGCTGGCTGATCCAGTGCAACCCCGGTCTGACGTCGCTTGCCCGAGAGACGATCGGCGATCGCTTTCTCGATGACATCGAGGAGATCAAGGGGCTCGATGCCTTCGCTGGCGATCCCGCCTTCCGCGACAAGTTCGCCGCCGTCAAGCGGGCCAACAAGGCACGTCTGGCCAATCTCGTTGCCGACCGGCTCGGCATCAAGGTCGATCCCTCGGCGCTGTTCGACATCCAGATCAAGCGCATCCACGAATACAAGCGCCAGCTTCTGAACATCCTCGAGGCGATCGCGCTTTATGACCAGATACGCTCGCATCCCGAACGCGACTGGATGCCTCGCGTAAAATTCTTCGGCGGCAAGGCGGCCCCCAGCTACCACAATGCCAAGCTGATCATCAAACTCGCCAATGATGTCGCCAAGGTCATCAACCGCGATCCGGCCGTGCGCGGCCTTTTGAAGCTTGTGTTCGTGCCGAACTACAATGTCAGCCTAGCCGAGATCATGATGCCGGCCGCCGACCTCTCCGAACAGATCTCGACTGCCGGCATGGAAGCCTCGGGCACCGGGAACATGAAGTTCGCGCTGAACGGCGCGCTCACCATCGGCACGCTCGATGGCGCCAATGTCGAGATCAAGGAATGCGTTGGCGACGACAACATCTTCATCTTCGGCCTGACAACCGCCGAGGTCGCCGAGCGGCGCAACAATGGCTACAATCCGCGGTCGGTGATCGAGGGCTCACCTGAACTGGCGCAGGCAGTGGCCGCGGTCTCGTCGGGCGTTTTCTCGCCCGACGATCCTGAGCGTTATCGCGACCTTATCAATGGCCTGTATCAGAGCGACTGGTTCATGGTCGCCGCCGATTTCGACGCCTATGCGGCCGCACAGCGCGATGTCGATGCCGTCTGGCGCAACAGTCCGGACTGGTATGCCAAGGCGATCCACAATGTCGCGCGTGTCGGCTGGTTCTCTTCGGATCGCACGATCCGTCAATACGCGAAAGAAATCTGGAACGTACCTGTCTGATGTGATTGCATGAGGCCACGAACAATGTGGTCCCAGGTGTGGATTTGAATGTCGAATTCATACCCTAGAACAAACGCTGGGTGCCCGGGGAGGGTCACTGCCTGATGAGGAAACCGCGCGCGACCGCTGCGACAAGCGGGCCGGATGGACTGGCGTCAGCCGGTGATGTCGCGGCAATTGTCGCCGGCACGCACGGAGATCCTTTTGCCGTCCTGGGAGTCCAGGACGCGGGCAAGGGGCTTGTCGCGCGCTGCTTCGTGCCGCATGCCGAGTTCGTCACCGCCTATACGCTGACGGGCAAGAAGGCGGGTGAACTTTCCAGGCGTGACGATGGCGGCTTTTTCGAGGGCAAGCTGTCGATCAAGAAGCGTCAGCCGCTACGCTATCACGCGCGGAACGCTTCCGGCGACTGGTGGCTGACCGATCCCTATTCATTCGGCCCGGTGCTAGGCCCTATGGACGACTACTACATCGCCGAGGGATCGCATCTGCGACTGTTCGACAAGCTCGGCGCGCATGTCATCGAGCATGAGGGCGCGTCCGGCGTTCACTTCGCCGTCTGGGCGCCCAATGCAAGGCGCGTCTCGGTGGTCGGCGACTTCAACGATTGGGACGGCCGCAGGCATTCGATGCGCGACCGTCGCGACACCGGTATCTGGGAGGTGTTCATTCCCGACATCGGCGCCGGCCACCCCTATAAATACGAGATCATCGGACCGGACGGCGTCAGGCTGCCGCTGAAAGCCGATCCGTTCGCCTTCAAGTCCGAACTGCGCCCCGCCACCGCCTCGGTGGTCGCGGTGCCGCCGGCACATCCATGGGGCGATGAAGCGCATCGCAATTTCTGGCGCAATGCCGATCCACGACGCGAGGCCATATCGATCTACGAAGTCCACGCCGGCTCCTGGCAGCTTCGCGACGACGGCACCTTCCTGTCATGGGACGAACTCGCCGACCGGCTGATCCCCTATGTGGTCGAGACCGGATTTACTCACATCGAATTCATGCCGATTTCCGAGCATCCCTATGATCCGTCCTGGGGTTACCAGACGACCGGCCTCTACGCCCCAACGGCCCGCTTCGGCGATCCCGACGGTTTTGCCCGCTTCGTCGACGGCGCCCACCGCGCCGGCGTTGGCGTCATCCTGGATTGGGTTCCCGCGCACTTCCCGGTCGACGAGCACGGGCTGGCTCATTTCGATGGCACCGCGCTCTATGAGCATGCCGATCCGCGCAAGGGCTTTCATCCCGACTGGAACACCGCGATCTACAATTTCGGCCGGCGCGAGGTCGTGTCCTTCCTCGTCAACAACGCTTTGTTCTGGGCGGAGAAATACCATGTCGACGGTTTGCGCGTCGATGCGGTGGCCTCGATGCTGTACCTCGATTATTCGCGCAAAGCCGGTGAATGGATCCCCAACGAGAAGGGTGGTCGCGAAAACCTGGAGGCGGTCAGCTTTCTGCAGAAGATGAACAAGGAGGTTTACGGCCACCATCCCGGCGTCATGACGATTGCCGAGGAATCGACCTCATGGCCCAAGGTCTCGGCGCCAGTGCATGAAGGTGGTCTGGGCTTTGGCTTCAAGTGGAACATGGGCTTCATGCACGACACATTGGAGTATTTCTCCAAGGAGCCGATCTTCCGCAAGCACCACCACAACGACCTGACCTTTGGCCTGGTCTACGCTTTCTCGGAGAATTTCGTCCTGCCGCTCTCCCACGACGAGGTCGTGCACGGCAAGGGTACCCTGCTCAGCAAGATGGCAGGCGACGACTGGCAGAAATTCGCGACGCTGCGCGCCTATTACGGCTTCATGTGGGGTTACCCCGGCAAGAAACTGCTGTTCATGGGCCAGGAATTCGCCCAGCGCCGCGAATGGAGCGAGGCGCGCGCTCTGGACTGGAACCTGCTCGACTTCCGGCCGCATCGCGGTGTCCGCCAGGTGGTGCGCGATCTCAACTATCTTTACCGTTCACGCCCTGCGCTGCATGCGCGCGATTGCGAGCCGGAGGGCTTTTCCTGGCTGATCGTCGATGACAGCGCGAACTCGGTCTTCGCCTGGCTGCGTAGCGCGCCCGGCGGCAATCCAGTCGCGGTCATTTCCAATTTCACGCCGGTGCCGCGCGAGGATTACCGCGTGCCTTTGCCGAAGGCTGGAAAATGGCGCGAGATCATCAACACGGATGCCTCGGAATACGGCGGTTCCGGCAAGGGCAATGGCGGTGCCGTCGAGGCTCGGGCGGAAGGAGGAGGCACGTCGGCGACGATGCTGCTGCCGCCGCTGTCCACCATCATGCTCGAATACGTTCCGGATTGAGTGAATTGCAGGCTTGGTGTCGTTCCAGACTGAATAATCGGGGAGGCTGAAAATGGCAGAAACAAAACGAACCCAGCCGCTGGCGCGCGATGCCATGGCCTATGTGCTGGCCGGCGGACGCGGCAGTCGGCTGAGGGAGTTGACGGACCGCCGGGCCAAGCCCGCCGTCTATTTCGGCGGCAAGACGCGCATCATCGATTTCGCGCTCTCCAACGCGCTCAATTCCGGCATTCGTCGCCTCGGGGTCGCGACCCAATATAAGGCGCATTCTCTGATCCGCCATTTGCAGCGCGGCTGGAATTTCTTGCGGCCCGAGCGAAACGAGAGCTTCGACATCCTGCCGGCCAGCCAGCGCGTGTCGGAAACGCAGTGGTACGAAGGCACGGCCGACGCGGTCTACCAGAACATCGACATCATCGAGGCCTATGGGCCCGAATACATGGTCATCCTTGCCGGCGATCACATCTACAAGATGGACTACGAGATGATGCTCCGCCAGCATGTCGATGCGAATGCCGACGTCACCGTCGGCTGCCTTGAAGTGCCGCGCATGGAGGCCACCGGATTCGGCGTGATGCATGTCGATGCCAAGGACAACATCATCGCTTTCGTTGAAAAGCCGGCCGACCCGCCCGGCATTCCCGACAGGCCGGAATTTGCCTTGGCCTCGATGGGCATCTATGTCTTCAAGACCAAGTTCCTGATGGAGCAGTTGCGCCGCGATGCCGCAGAACCGGGCTCAAGCCGCGACTTCGGCAAGGACATCATCCCCTATATCGTCGAGCACGGTAAGGCGATCGCCCATCGTTTCGCCAAGTCCTGCGTGCGCTCGACCGCCGAGAACGAAGCTTACTGGCGCGACGTCGGCACGGTCGACGCTTATTGGGAAGCCAATATCGACCTGACCGACATCACGCCGGAGCTCGACCTTTACGACCGCGACTGGCCGATATGGACCTACGCCGAGCTGAAGCCGCCGGCAAAATTCGTGCATGACGAGGATGGCCGCCGTGGCTCGGCCGTGTCCTCGCTTGTCTCTGGTGACTGTATCGTCTCGGGGGCGTCCCTGAAGCGGAGCCTGATCTTCACCGGGGCGCGCATCAATTCCTATTCGACGCTGGAAGAAGTCGTCATGCTGCCCGATGTTCATGTCGGCCGGAACGCAAAGTTGAAGCGCGTGGTGATTGACCACGGCGTCAGGATACCGGAAGGGCTTGTGGTCGGAGAGGACCCTGTTCTCGACGCCAAGCGCTTCCGCGTTTCGGAAAAAGGCATCTGCCTTGTCACGCAGGATATGATCGACAAGCTGGGGCTCTAACGCATGCAGGTACTGTCGGTCACGCCCGAGATATTCCCACTGATCAAGACCGGCGGGCTCGCCGATGTGACCGGCGCACTGCCGATTGCTCTGGCCGACAAGGGCGTGACCATGCGCACGCTCATCCCAGGCTTTCCCTCTGTGATGACCGCTTTCAAGAAAAAGAAGGCCGTGCATCAATATGCCTTGCTGCAGGGCGGCAAGGCTTCCGTCCATGCCGTTCAGCTTGCCGGGCTCGATCTTTTGGTGCTCGACGCGCCGCATCTGTTCGATCGCCCCGGTGGTCCCTACGGCAATGCGGCGGGTGTCGATTGGCCTGACAATTGGCGGCGTTTCGCGGCGCTGAGCCAGGTCGGTGGCGACATCGCCGGTGGTGTCATTTCCGGCTACCAGCCCGACATCGTCCATGCCCATGACTGGCAGTCGGCGATGACGCTGGCCTATATGCGTTACGGCAAGGCGGTCGGCACGCCGTCGATGATGACCGTTCACAACCTCGCTTTCCAGGGCCAGTTCGGCGCCGGTATTTTTGGCGAGCTTGGCCTGCCGGCAGCGGCCATGGCGCTCGATGGCGTCGAATATTATGGCGGTGTCGGTTTCCTCAAGGCCGGTCTGCAAGCGGCATGGGCGATCACCACGGTCAGTCCGACCTATGCGCAGGAAATCCGCTCGGCGGAATTTGGCATGGGTCTTGATGGCCTCATCAACATGCGCGCCGTCGATCTCCATGGTATCGTCAACGGCATCGACACAGACATCTGGAATCCAGCCACCGACAAGCATCTGGTCTCGAGCTACTCCGCCAAGACGCTGAAGGCACGGGCCCCGAACAGGGCAGCCGTCGAGGAGCGTTTCAGCCTCGACCGCGACGACAGTCCGATCGTCTGCGTCATCAGCCGGCTGACCTGGCAGAAGGGAATGGACATACTGGCGGCGGTCGTCGACGGTATCATCGCGACAGGCGCGCGGCTGGCCATCCTCGGGTCAGGCGACGCCGGCCTTGAGGGTGCGCTGCTTGCCGCGGCGGCCCGCCATCGCGGCCGCATCGGCGTCGTGGTCGGCTATGACGAGGGCCTTTCCCACACCATGCAGGGCGGCTGTGACGCGATCGTCATCCCGTCACGCTTCGAGCCTTGCGGCCTGACGCAGCTCTACGGTTTGCGCTATGGCTGCGTGCCGGTCGTTGCCCGCACCGGCGGTCTGGCCGATACGGTCATCGATGCCAATGAGGCGGCCCTTTCCGCGGGCGTGGCGACCGGCTTTCAATTCGCGCCCGCCAATGCCGGCGCTCTCCTGCACGCCATCCGCCGCGTCGTCGACGCCCATGCCAATCCCACCGTCTGGGCATCGATGCAGCGGCAGGGCATGAAGGCCGACGTGTCGTGGGACAAGTCAGCCGAAAAATACATTGAGCTCTATCGCCTGCTGCTTTCAAAAAGGGCTGCCTGAAGCATGATACGCACCGTCGCCACCAAACCCTATCCCGACCAGAAGCCGGGCACCTCCGGCCTGCGCAAGAAGGTTCCGGTGTTCCAGCAGGAGCACTATGCCGAGAATTTTATCCAGTCGATCTTCGATGCGCTGGACGGGTTCAAGGGCAAGACCCTGGTGATCGGGGGCGATGGCCGCTTCTACAACCGCGAGGTCATCCAGAAGGCCATTGCCATGGCCGCCGCGAACGGTTTCGGCAAGGTGATGGTCGGCCAGGGAGGCATATTGTCGACGCCTGCCGCCTCGCATGTCATCCGCAAATACCAGACCTTCGGCGGCATCATCCTGTCGGCCAGCCACAATCCCGGCGGTCCACACGAGGATTTCGGCATCAAGTACAATGCCGGCAATGGCGGGCCGGCGCCGGAGAAGCTGACGGATGCCATCTTCGAAAAGACCAAGGTGATCTCAAGCTTCAAGATCGCCGACATCGACAAGATCGACATTGACACGATCGGCACGGTCAAGGCCGCCGGCATGACGGTCGAGATCATCGATCCGGTCGCCGATTATGCAGAGCTCATGGAAAGCCTGTTCGACTTCGATGTCCTGCGCAAACTGTTCAAATCAGGCTTCCGCATGCGCTTCGACGCCATGCACGCGGTGACTGGTCCCTACGCCAAGGAGATCCTGGAACACCGGCTTGGCGCGCCCAATGGCACCTGCCGCAACTTCAAGCCTTTGCCGGATTTCGGCGGCCACCACCCGGACCCGAATCTCGTCCACGCCAAGCATCTCTATGACGAGATGATGGGACCAGATGCACCGGATTTCGGCGCGGCTTCGGACGGCGACGGCGACCGCAACCTGATTATCGGAAAGGGCATCTTCGTCACCCCGTCGGACTCGGTCGCCATGCTTTCCGCCAATGCCAATCTGGCGCCTGGCTACAAGGATGGCCTCAAGGGCATCGCCCGCTCGATGCCGACCAGCGGTGCTGCTGACCGTGTCGCCCACAAGCTCGGCATCGGCATCTATGAAACCCCGACCGGCTGGAAATTCTTCGGCAACCTCCTCGATGCCGGCTTGGCGACGATCTGCGGCGAGGAGAGCGCCGGCACCGGTTCCAACCACGTCCGTGAAAAGGACGGCCTGTGGGCGGTGCTGCTGTGGCTCAACATCCTCGCGGTGCGCGGCGAGAGCTGCAAGCAGGTGGTCACCGAGCACTGGGCGACCTACGGACGCAACTACTATTCGCGCCACGACTATGAGGAAGTCGAGAGCGAGCGCGCCAACGCGCTGGTCGACGAATTGCGCGCCAAGCTCGGTTCGCTGCCCGGCACCAGCGTGCGCGGCATGAAGATCGCCAGCGCCGATGACTTCGCCTATCACGATCCGGTCGACGGCTCGACCAGCGAGCATCAAGGCATCAGGGTGCTGTTCGAAGGCGGATCACGCGTCGTCTTCCGCCTATCGGGCACCGGCACCACCGGGGCGACGCTGCGCGTCTACATCGAGCGCTATGAGCCCGACAAGTCCAGGCATGATCTCGACACGCAGGTCGCGCTTGCCGATCTGATTGCGGCAGCCGATGATATCGCAGGCATCATGAGCCATACCGGTCGCAACAAGCCGAGCGTGATTACTTGAGGGTGGCAGATTGCCGGCCGCGTGACTTCGGACTGCGTCGCAAGGCGCTTCCTTCTCCCCATGTGGGAGACGGTGGCCGAGCGAAGCTCGGTCGGATAAGGGGTCTTCCAGCTTCGCGCAGACTTGCGTTTAGCCGTCCGCGACCCTCCCCAAATGGGATAAGACGGAAATCGATCGTATGAGTTCGCTCGGCGCTACCATCACAAGCGAAGGGATCCGCTTCGCCGCCTGGTCGTCGACGGCCCGACGCCTGTGGGTCTCGATCTTCGACGACGCCGGCACGCGCGAGGTCGAACGGCTTGAGCTTCAGCCGCAAGGCGAGGGCGTGCACGCCTTGTTCGTTGCGGGCCCGGGCCCTGGCACCCGCTATGGCTTCCGCGCCGATGGCGACTACGCACCGGAGCGCGGGCTCTGGTTCGATCCCGACAAGCTGCTGACTGACCCCTATGCCGTCGAGATCGACCGGCCCTACGTCTATGACTGGCGGTTGACGCAGCGTCGGGGCGAGGGGGCCGACACCGCTCGTCTGGTGCCGAAGTCGCTTGCCCGCACTTTGCCGAAACCGTTGCCGACCTTTTCGCCGCTGTTCCGGCCAGGCGCCTTGGTCTACGAGGTGCCGGTGCGGGCCTTCACCATGCGCCATCCGGAAATCCCGGAGCAGCAACGCGGCACCATAGCGGCTCTTGCCCACCCGGCAATCATTGAGCATCTCAAGAAGCTCGGCGTGGGTGCCGTCGAATTGATGCCGGTGACGGCCTCGATCGACGAGCGGCATCTGCCGCCCCTGGGACTGCGCAACGCCTGGGGTTACAATCCTGTGACGTTCATGGCGCTCGATCCGCGCCTGGCGCCGGGCGGCCTTGCCGAATTGCGCGAAACAGTCGCCGCGCTGCGCCAGGCGGGCATTGGCGTCATCCTCGATCTCGTCTTCAATCATACAGGTGAAAGCGACAGGCTAGGCCCGACCCTGTCGCTGCGCGGGCTCGACAACCAGGCCTACTATCGGCACACGCCGGACGGCAGGCTGGCCAATGAAACGGGAACCGGCAACACCATCGCCTGCGACCACCCGGTCGTCGAGGAGATGGTCCTCGACACGCTTCGCCACTTTGTCGTTCATGCTTGCGTTGATGGTTTTCGCTTTGACCTTGCCCCCATTCTAGGCCGGGTCGAAGGCGTCTTCGATGCCAACGCGTCTCTGCTGCGGGCAATGCTCGAAGATCCGCTGCTGGCCGACCGCGTCATGATTGCCGAGCCATGGGACATAGGCCCGGGCGGCTATCAACTGGGCAATTTTCCGCCGCCCTTCCTCGAATGGAACGACAGATATCGCGACGACATGAGGCGTTTCTGGCGTGGCGACCGCGGCATGGTCGGTGCGCTTGCCACTCGGCTTGCCGGATCGTCAGATGTCTTCGCCAGGGCAGGGCAGCAAGCGAGCCGAAGCGTCAATTTCATCGCCGCGCATGACGGCATGACACTGGCCGATGTCGTCGCCTATGAGCGCAAGCACAACGAGGCCAATGGCGAGCAGAACCGTGACGGTCATGATGAGAACCTGTCGTGGAACAATGGCGTCGAGGGTGACACAGGCGACGACGGCGTCGCGATGGCCCGTTTGACCGATCGGCGCGCGCTGCTGGCCACCCTCTTCGCCTCGCGCGGTACCATCATGCTGACTGCTGGCGACGAGTTCGGCCGCACCCAGAAGGGCAACAACAATGCCTATGCGCAGGACAACGGGACCACATGGCTCGATTGGAAAACGCGCGATCAGTCGCTGGAGCGCTATGCGGCTCTGCTCTCGGCCATGCGTCGTGCAGTGCCGTCGCTTTGCGAAACACGCTTTCTGACCGGCCAGCCGTCCGGTCGCGCGGACGTGCCCGATGTTGCCTGGCTGGCCGAAACCGGCACACCGCTCGATGAGGCGGGTTGGAATGACCCGGAGCGGCATCGCCTTGTCATGATCCTGGGTGGCGAGCGCCCGGAAGACGGCCGTCTCGGCGTGATCTTTAATGGCGATCGCCGGGCATGCGTTTTCACGCTGCCATCGCGTGAGGGTTTTATCTGGGTGCCCACTGAGGCGAACGACACCACCGACATATCGAGACAAGTACCGGGACGGACGGTCATCTTCATGATCGAGCGCAAGGTCGCGGACGCAGGAGGATCTCCAAATGGCTGATCACGCCGAATGGTGGCGGGGCTGCGTCATCTACCAGATCTATCCGCGCTCCTTCCAGGACACGACCGGCGACGGCAGCGGCGACCTGCGCGGCATTACGGACCGTCTCGCCCACGTCGCCTCGCTTGGCGTCGACGCCGTATGGCTGTCGCCCTTCTTCAAGTCGCCCATGGCCGACATGGGTTACGACGTATCCGATTATTGCGCGGTAGATCCGACATTCGGCACCATCGAGGATTTCGATGCGGTTGTCGCGGAGGCGCATAGGCTCGGCATGAAGGTGATCATCGATCAGGTTTTGTCGCATTCCTCCGATCGCCATCCATGGTTTGTAGAAAGTCGCGAAAACCGCGACAATCCGAAGGCCGACTGGTACGTCTGGGCCGATGCGAAACCCGACGGCACGGCGCCCTCGAATTGGCTGTCCGTTTTCGGCGGACCTGCATGGGAATGGGATTCGACCCGCAGGCAGTACTACATGCACAATTTCCTCGCCTCGCAACCGGATCTGAACTTCCACAATCCGGAGGTGCAGGACGCGCTTCTGGAGACGGTCCGATTCTGGCTGGAGCGCGGCGTCGACGGTTTTCGGCTGGATACGGTCAACTACTATGTCCATGACCGCTGGCTGCGCGGCAATCCGCCCCTGGCGTCAAGCGTCGCCGGCACGAACACCGAGACCAATCCCTACCTTTATCAGGAGCATCTGTTCGACAAGACACAGCCGGAGAACCTGGCTTTCCTCCGGCGTTTTCGGGCGCTGCTCGATCAATATGACAACCGTGCCGTCGTGGGGGAGGTTGGCGATGAGGGCCGCTCGTTGCAGACGCTCGCCGCCTACACGTCCGGCGGTGACAAGCTCAACATGTGCTACACGTTCGACCTGCTTGGCCCGCGGTTCTCGGCGGCCCATGTGCGCGGCTGTGTCGAAGCATTCGAGTCTGCGGTTTCCGACGGCTGGGTCTGCTGGGCGTTTTCCAATCATGATGTCGTACGCCATGTGACGCGCTGGACGAGGCCGGGCGGCGATCCTGACGCCGTGGCGAGGTTCTCGATCGCGCTTTTGTCCTGCCTGCGCGGCTCGATCTGCCTCTACCAGGGCGAAGAGCTAGGATTGCAGGAAGCGGAACTCGCTTTCGAGGACCTGCGCGACCCCTACGGCATCCGCTTCTGGCCGGGGTTCAAGGGCAGGGACGGCTGCCGCACGCCAATGGTCTGGGAAGCCGCCATCGACAATGCAGGGTTTTCAACCGGCAAGCCGTGGCTCCCGGTTCCGGAAAGCCACCGCGCCCGCGCCGCCGATGTCCAGAACGGGGAAGCCTCGTCCATACTCGCCGCCTACAGGGCAATGTTGGCGGTGCGCAAGCAGCATCCGGCACTGGCGGGGGGGGCGATCCGCTTTCTCGATGCCGAAGGCGACGTCCTTGCCTTTCTTCGCGAAGGCTATGGCGAGAGATTGCTGTGCGTTTTCAATTTTGCCGACGAGCCGGCCATCTGGTCCGCGCCGCGGCATATCGGAGCTATCCAGCCGATCGAAGGCGGTGGCGCCGGACCGACCATGCACGAAGGTGGCCTGTCGCTGCCGCCGCTCGGTTGGCTGCTCTGCCGGGTCGGCTGACCCGGGACCTGCAGCCTACTGAACCAGAACCGAGCGTCCGCAGGTCGCGCCGGTAACCCGGACATCGGCCGAGCCGACGCTGACGCCGAGCGTCGAAAGCAAGTTGTAAAGCAGGTTGTCGACTGGCGCTGTAACGCCATTCAGCACCGCGACAACCGCTGGTGTCACCGTTCCGAGCAAACCGGTCAGGTCGATCCCGAGACCGAGCGCATTGACCGAAAGCGAGAGGTTGCTGATCAACGATGAGGTGAGGGACTGCGTTATGTTGCGCGTCGAGACGGTCTTTGTCGTCTTGTTGGCGATCTCAGTGGCGTTGAAGGTCAATGTCTGCGGACTGTTGTTGGTGATCGCGGTTGCCGCGGAGCCCATGATCTGCAGCAGCGGAAGGTTGATCAGCAGCAACTGAAGGCTCACATCCGCGATCTCGGCATTGCTGAAGGTCTGTGGCTGGCTGAAATTGGCGAAGTTGGTGCCGGTGGCGCTGGTATTGGCCAGGTGTAATGCGGCAATGCCTGGCTGCGCGGCGATCGAGACCTGGATGCTGGAAGGACCGTTCGGACATGTGATGCCGGTCAAGGTGGCCTGGGCATAGGCCACTTCCACATTGAGCGGCAGGTTGACGGCCAGCAGGCTGATGCCGCCACCCAGGCCAGAAGTGCCGACCGTGACGGATGACGTGAGTTTGATTCGCGTCTGGGCGGTTCGCACCGTGGTGCCGACCTGGTCGATCGCCAGCCAGGGCGAGGATTGCATGGGTTGGCCGATGGCGATGGTCAGCGTCGTGGCGGTAAGGCCGGGTATGGTCGCGCCGAGATTGAGCGAGACCTGGTTGGTGCCATTCGCCAGCACGGCGCCTGCCGTCAGCATTCCGATGGCGTTTGCGCTTACCCCAAGGCCAGGCGGTCTCTGCCCAATTGCCAGGCTGCCGACGCCGCCGAGATCGACGAGGGTGGCGAGCGGAATCTTGACCGTGCTGGTGGCCTTGGCGACGATCGCCTGCAGGGCGAGGGCACTGGTGCCGTCCAGTCCGGGAACACTTGCCATGGCGGAGGCGATCTGGCCGATGGTAGCCTTCGACGCCAGCACGTCCGAATACGTGCCCGCGGTCAGATTCAACTGCGTCGCCAGGGCACCCATGAAGGAAAGCACGTCGATGTCGGCCGAGGCCAACGCGTTGTAATCCATGACGCTGAGCGAGATGTTGCCGCCAATCAAGCCGCTGAGCAGCGAATTCAGGATGCCGCCGTTGAGGCTGAGTAGCCGGGAGCCTACCGAAAACGTCGCCATCGGCGTCATGCTGGCGATGGCTTGCGTGCTGATGACCGGGCTGGGGATCAACGCACTTGCGAAGAAGCGCGCGGGGATTTTCTTCAAGGTCACCTTGACGGCGTTGTAGGGTGTCACTCCTGCCTGGAAGCGTTGGCCGACGCCGACCCCCGATGCCGCCGAATATTGGCCGGGGGAGATTGATACAACGGTCTGGCCGGCGGCCGGTACGATGTTCTGGCCCGCACTCTGAACGATGATCCCGGGCATTCCATTGTCGTTGAGGGTCGTCACCACTGCATTTTGAATGTCTGTGATGTTCGATGCGCCGGTGATCGCGGCCAGATCGGTCATCGCCTGGGCGGTGCGGCGCTCCGTGTAGATCGAGCCTTCGTCGATGGCGAACGCAGCCAGCGCCAGTGCAACGGGCGCACTCAGCGCCGCCATCACGGTAAAGTTCGCTCTCCTGTCACGCAGCAACCGGGCGACCCGGCGAACCCCTTCCTGCAGCAGTCGCAGCATTCAGATGCCTCCGACCCTTATCGTTGACTGACGCGAGATGGTGGTTCCGGGCATCGTCAGTTTGGGGAACAGGTTCCAGATCGGCAGGTTGCGGGCGTCATACTGGACCGAAACCACGAACTCGCTTCCGTCGGCGACACTGTCATTGGCCGTGTAGCTTAGCTTGGTGACATCGACGAACGGATAGCCGCTGGCATTGTTGCTGAGAAAACTTGCCACCAGGGTCTGCCGTTCCGTCTGGTTCAATCCGGCAAGGGCCGTGCGCGCGGCGTCCGCCGCGATTTGCTGGATCGAGTTGCTGGCACCGAAATAGATGCCGTATGCAACCATTCCGAGCAGGAGGAGTATGAAAATCGGCGAAAGCAGTGCAAACTCAACCGCCGACGTTCCCGAAACATTTGTTCGGAAAGGGTGCCTTGAAAATCTGAGATCGTGCCTCTGGAACATGTACAGAGAATGCCAAACCCGCACTGCAGAAACAGAAAACACAAGGCGCAACCTGCGGGTGCGTCAAGTTGAATAGCTATTATAATTTTAGTTTACTCTGCTTTAGCATCAGGCCGCTGACTTAGCGTCAATCAAGACTCGGTTGAAATGGGATTACCTCCTGTCTAGTCTCCTGCCACCAGCTGCCTGAACGGGAAATGGGCGGCGCGTCAGGAGTGCCAAAATCGGCTCCCGGCGGAAACACTCAAGCGGTGTGGCTGAGGGGCCGCGCCGACAGGGAGAAATACATGCTCAAAAACATGCTCAAGGCGACGGTGTTCGCCTCCACCATGACGCTGGCCGTCGGCACATTCCATGCGCCGGCCTTTGCCGAGACCGTATACAACCGCGGCACCGCGGCTGAATCGGAATCGGTCGATCCGCACAAGACCTCGACGGTCTATGAAGCCAATGTCTTGCGCGACCTGTTCCAGGGCTTGGTCATGCAGGACCAGAAGGCCAACCTCATTCCTGGTGCCGCCGAAAGCTGGACCGTGTCCGATGACGGCACCGTCTATACATTCAAGCTTCGCAAGGACGGCCAGTGGTCGGACGGCAGCCCGGTGACGGCCGAGGACTTTGTCTATGCTTTCCACCGGTTGGAGGATCCGGCTACCGGCGCCGAATACGCGTCCATGCTCTACCCCATAAAAAACGCCGAGGAAGTCAACACCAAGAAAGGCAAGCCGGAGGATATGGGCGTCAAGGCGATTGACGCAAATACGCTGGAGGTGACGCTGAAGGCGCCGACGCCCTACTTCCTGGAGATGCTGACCCACCAGGCGACCTATCCGGTCAGCAAGGCATCCATCGAAAAGCTTGGCGCCGACTGGATCAAACCGGGTAAGCTCGTTTCGAACGGCGCCTATACGCTGGCCGAGTGGGTCCCCAACGACCATATGAAGCTGGTCAAGAATCCGAAATTCTGGGACGCCGCAAGCGTCAAGTTCGATGTGGTCAACTACATTCCGACCGAAGATCGTTCGTCGGCAATGAAGCGCTTCGAGGCCGGCGAACTCGACAGCTATGACGATCTCCCGACCGAACAGCTCGCCGATCTCAAGACCAAGTTCGGCGATCAGATCCATGTGGGTCCGTATCTCGGCACCTACTACTACGCGATCAAGACCGACAAGGCGCCGTGGAACAATCCTGAACTGCGCAATGCCATTTCGATGGCGATCGACCGCGATTTCATCGCCGAGAAAGTCTGGCAGAATTCGATGCTGCCTGGCTATTCGATGGTCCCTCCCGGCATCGAGGGCTACACCCCGGCAATGGCAAAATACGCCGACATGCCGCAGATCGACCGCGAAGACGCGGCCAAGAAGATCCTTGAGAAGCTAGGCTATACGCCCGAGCATCCGCTGAAGATGGAAATCCGCTACAACACTTCGGAAAACCACAAGAACACCGCGGTCGCCATCCAGGAACAGCTGAAGCCGCTCGGCGTCGACGTGACGCTGCTCAACACCGACACCAAGACCCACTACTCCTTCCTCGAGCAGAAGGGCGACTATGACGTGGCGCGCGCCGCCTGGATCGCCGACTACAAGGATCCCGAAACCTTCCTCGGCATCTCGCGCAAGGCAAGCGGCAACAACTATTCGAACTACAACAGCCCGCAATACGAAGCGGCCATGGACAAGGCTGCCGCCGCCGGCGGCAAGCCCGAAGAGCGCATGAAGGAACTCGCTGAAGCCGAGCGCGTGCTCGTCGACGACGTCGGCCAGATCCCGCTTCTCTACTACAGCTATCACGATATCGTGTCGTCGAAGCTTCATGGCTTCGTCGACAACGTGATGGACGTGCATCCGTCTCGCTTCATCAGCAAGGACTGATTTCCTTGGCCGGGCCGCTGCCCGTCCGCCGCGTCGCATATCCCGCGGGATTCGCGACGCTGTAGAAGGGCGGCGGTTCTGGTTGCCGTCGCATCGGCCCGAGAATCGGAATCGATTTTTGGAAAGCACGGTGTGAAGATTTGAAGCGCTGGAGTGCCATCGCCCAAGCGGACGGGCGTTGCTCCAGGTCAAGCGGGGCACCGATGCTGCGTTATGTATTTCGGCGGCTTCTGACCGCCATCCCGACGCTATTCGTCATCGTGACCATGGCGTTCTTCCTGATGCGTGTAGCGCCAGGCGGTCCATTCAACCAGGAGCGGGGGCTGAGCCCGGAGATCAAGGCCAATCTTGAAGCCCAGTTCGGTCTCAACGACCCGCTTTGGCTGCAGTATGTCCACTATCTCGGCAATCTGCTGCGCGGCAATTTCGGCCCTAGCTACAACATGCCGGATTTCACCGTTACCGAACTTTTTGCCAAGGGCCTGCCCATCTCGATCCAACTCGGCGCTTCGGCGCTGATCCTGGCGCTTCTGCTTGGGTCGCTGCTCGGCACCATCGCCGCGCTCAACCAGAACAGGCTTGGCGATTATGCGGTGATTGCACTGGCAACCGCCGGCAGCACCATTCCCACCTTCGTCATCGCGCCGGTGATCCAGCTTGTATTCGGATTGACCTGGAAGCTGTTGCCGATCGGTGGCTGGGGCGATGGTGCTTTCATCAACAAGGTCGGCCCGGTGCTGACGCTGGCATTGCCGCAGATCGCCATCGTCGCCCGCCTGATGCGCGGCTCGATGATCGAGTCACTGCGGTCCCACCACATCCGCACGGCGCGTGCGCTCGGCCTCTCCGATTGGTCGGTGGTGGTCAAGCACGCGCTGCGCGGCGCCATCCTCCCGATCGTCTCGTTCACGGGTCCCGCGGCGGCGGCATTGTTGACCGGCTCGGTCATCGTCGAGACGATCTTCTCCATTCCAGGCGTCGGCCGCTATTTCGTCGATGCCGCGCTCAACCGCGACTACACGCTGGTGATGGGAACCGTGGTGGTGATCGCCATCTTCACCATTGTCTTCAACCTGATCGTCGACGTCATGTACGCTGTCATCGATCCGAGGGTGCGCTATGACTGATATCGCAGCCACTGCTCCCGTCGTCGTTGGCCGCTCGCTCTGGGGTGATGCCTGGGCGCGCCTGAAGGCCAACCGCGCCGCCATGTTCAGCCTGTACTATCTCGTCCTGATCGGGGTCGTCAGCATATTCGGACCCTGGTTCGTGCCCCACCAGTACACGACCATCTACGCCGATTATGTTCGCACGCCGCCAAGCCTTACGGCCTATCCGAAGCCCGACATGATCGAATCCGCGCTCAACGATGCGATCAAGCGCATGCGCGTCGATATCAAGGAGTGGAGGCAGGACGGCGATCGCGTCACGGTCACCGTCACCTCGACCAAGCCGATCGACGACCGCAACATCCGCTACCTCGATCGCTCCGACGCTTTCGATGACACGAAGATCGACAGCAAGTCACCCGACGGGCTTGAGGTTAAGATGAGCACATCGGTCAAGCAGCAGTACTTCCTGTTCGGTACCGACAACACCGGCCGCGATCTCCTGTCGCGCACATTGATGGCGGGGCGCATATCATTGGCCATCGGCCTGCTCGCCGGCGTCGTGGCGGTGGTGATCGGCGTCGTCTATGGCGCCGCGGCAGGCTTCTCGGGTGGCAAGGTCGACGAGGTGATGATGCGCATCGTCGACGTGCTTTATTCGCTGCCGTTCATCTTTTTCGTCATCATGCTTGTGGTGTTCTTCGGCCGCAACTTCGTGCTGATGTTCCTGGCCGTCGGTGCGGTGCTGTGGCTGGACATGGCCCGCATCGTGCGCGGGCAGGCGCTGTCGATCCGGCGGCAGGAATATGTTCAGGCGGCGGAAGCCATGGGCGTCGGCAGGCGCGGCATTCTCTTGCGCCATGTCATCCCCAACCTGCTTGGCCCCGTGGTGATCTACATGACCCTGCTGGTGCCGCAGGTCATCATCCTGGAGAGCTTCCTGTCGTTTCTTGGGCTCGGGATTCAGGAGCCGATGACCAGCTGGGGGGTGCTGATCTCCGTCGGCGCCAAGAACATCGGCACCGCAAACTGGCTGTTGCTGTTCCCGGCATTCTTCCTCGTCTCGACACTGTTCGCCCTGAATTTCGTTGGCGATGGGCTGCGCGACGCACTCGACCCAAGAGACCGATAAAGATGGGGATCGTTAAGATGGCTGCTCCCGAAACGATCCTCAGCGTCAAGGACCTGCGCGTCCGCTTCCGCACCCTCGATGGCGCGGTCGATGCCGTGAAGGGCATCAACATCCACGTCAATGCCGGGGAGACGGTCGCCGTGGTTGGCGAATCCGGCTCCGGCAAGAGCCAGACCATGATGGCGGCGATGAGCTTGTTGGCGTCCAACGGCGAGGCGACCGGCAGTGTCGACTATCGCGGCCGCAACCTCCTGAAGCTGAGCAAATCCGAGCTGAACAAGGTCCGTGGCGCCAAGATCAGCATGATCTTCCAGGAGCCGATGACCTCGCTTGATCCGCTCTATTCGATCGGCAACCAACTGATCGAGCCGATCCGCCGGCACCGCGGCCTTGGCGCGGCGCAGGCGAGGGAGGAGGCGCTCAAGCTGTTGCGGCTGGTGCACATTCCCGATCCCGAGCGCAGGATGAAGTCCTACCCGCACGAAATGTCGGGCGGCCAGCGCCAGCGCGTGATGATCGCCATGGCCTTGGCCAACGATCCCGACATCCTGATCGCCGACGAGCCGACGACGGCGCTCGACGTAACCATCCAGGCGCAGATCCTGATGCTTCTGGCCGAACTGCAGCGCAAGCTCGGCATGGCAATTGTCTTCATCACCCACGACCTCGGCATTGTCCGCCGCTTCGCCGACCGGGTCTACGTCATGCGCCAGGGCGAGGTCGTCGAGGAGGGCGAGGCGGAAGCCATCTTCGTCAACCCGCAGCATGCCTACACGAAAATGCTGCTGGCCGCCGAGCCCACGGGCACCAAGGCGCCGCCGCCCGCCAATGCCCCGGTGCTGCTCGAAGCCAGGAATGTCGAAGTGACGTTCAGGATCGGCGGCGGATTTCTCGCCGGCGAGCCGCTGATGCTGCGTGCCGTCGATCACATCTCTATCCGGCTGCAACGCAACCAGACCATCGGTATTGTCGGCGAGTCGGGTTCAGGCAAGTCGACGCTCGGCCGCGCCTTGCTGCGGCTGTTGCCGAGCGACGGCCTAATCCGTTTCGGCGATCGCGACATCTCCCAGGCCGACCGCCAGGCGATGCGGCCGCTGCGGCGCCAGATGCAACTCGTCTTCCAGGATCCGTTCGGCTCGCTCTCGCCGCGCATGACCGTCGGACAGGTCGTCACCGAGGGGCTGCTGGTGCATGAGCCGAATCTTTCGGGCAAGCAGCGTGATCAGCGCGCCGTCGAGGCGTTGCGTGAAGTCGGTCTCGATCCCAATGCGCGCAACCGCTATCCGCACGAATTCTCCGGCGGTCAACGGCAGCGCATCGCCATCGCGCGCGCCATGATCCTGAAGCCCAAGCTGGTGGTGCTGGACGAGCCGACCTCTGCGCTCGACCGCTCGGTGCAAAAGCAGATCGTCGAACTGCTGCGCAAGCTGCAGGCCGACCATGAACTGTCCTACCTGTTCATCAGTCACGATCTCTCTGTCGTGCGTGCCATGGCCGACTACATCATCGTCATGAAACAGGGCAAGATCGTCGAGGAGGGGCCGACCGAGGCTATCTTCAGCAATCCGCAGGATCTCTATACGCAAACGCTGATGAATGCGGCCATCGATGTCACGCGGTTTCGCCTGAGCGCGTGAGACAGGCGCCCTCGGGTCAAAGGCGCCAAAACGCTACTGTTCGCTCAGTTGGCGGACCTCGGGCAATTGCGCGCCCTTGCCGCGACAATGGCATCTTGCTGCTGCTTCAGCCGCTCGATTCGGGCAGTCTCGCGATTGGCGACGGCAGCCGTGACGCGCGAGCCTCCCAGCAGCCATCGTGGAACGTTGGTCTTGGCGACCTTGCCTCGGGTGATTGCGGTCCGAGAGATTTCGCTGGCGGTTATTCCCAGCGCATTGTTCAGCTCTACGCACGTCATCCGATCGTATTTCGCGGGATTGACTGATCCTCCGATCGATGAACAGCCCGCGACAAGACACAGGGCAAGCACAGGTACGAATGCAGGGCGTGCCATCGAAATCAACTCCATGTCCGCAACCTCGCTCAGTGCTCTCATTTCGGCGGTGATCATACCGCCGAACCATAGCTTGCCGCCATCTCGTCAAAGGTTATGCCTCCGCCCAGCGCAATCGGCATGCGGATGGCAGCAAAAGCGTGGGGTCAAACAAGATGCCAGCGCACCCTCGGCAGGTTTTCTGGGAATGCTGTATCTAGATGGGGTTTCTGTCGGCGGCAGTTTTCGGGAACCGCTAAGTCTTTGTTTTTCTGGTCGGAGTGGCAGGATTTGAACCTGCGACCCCCTCGTCCCGAACGAGGTGCGCTACCAGGCTGCGCTACACTCCGTGACCAGACCGCGGGCTTATAGCTGCCGTCCTTCGTTCCTGCAAGCGGCAATGGCAGCACTTCTGTCGCATTTCCGGTGCTTTCGTCACGCATTGCCCACGGGGCGCGGGTTTCCCACAGGATAAACACGGCTTAAAGGCTTGTGTGGTAAGCAGTCGACCGTCGCTGCCTCGAAACACTTTGATTCCAGCCGCTTGGAGTTTTGCTGTCTTGCCCTTGACGATCGTTGGCGATGCCCGGCCCAACACCTTTGAATTCGAGACATCCGCGCTGGTCAAGCCGTCGGGATTTCGCGAATATGACGCGCGCTGGTGGTTCGGCCATCCCAACTCCGGGGTCCCGCCGGAACTTAACCTGATCGGCGTCCAGGCACTGGGCATGGGCCTCGGCACGCTTATCCGGCGCCTAGGCGCCGGGCCGGATATCGTCACGGGACATGATTTCCGCTCCTATTCGCTTTCCATCAAGCTGGCGCTGGTGTCCGGGCTGATGGCCGCCGGCGCGCGGGTCAAGGATATTGGCCTTGCCCTGTCGCCCATGGCCTATTTCGCACAGTTCGCGCTCGATACGCCATCGGTCGCCATGGTCACCGCCTCGCACAACGAGAACGGCTGGACCGGCGTCAAGATGGGAGCGGCGCGCCCGTTGACGTTTGGGCCGGAGGAAATGAGCGCGCTGAAGGAGATCGTCCTGTCCGGCGCCTTCGATCTCACCGGCGGCGGCTCTTACGATTTCGTCTCCGGTTTCCGCGAGACCTATCTGGACGACTTGGTTGGGGACAAGCGCATCGCGCGAAAGCTCAGGGTGGTCGCCGCGTGCGGCAACGGCACCGCCGGCGCCTTTGCTCCGGAAGCGCTGGAGCGGATCGGCTGTGAAGTGATTCCGCTGGATGTCGAGCTGGATCACACCTTCCCGCGCTACAATCCCAATCCCGAGGACATGCGGATGCTGCATGCGATCCGCGACAAGGTGCTGGAAACCGGCGCCGATGTCGGGCTTGGCTTTGACGGCGATGGCGACCGTTGCGGTGTCGTCGACAATGAAGGCAACGAGATCTTCGCCGACAAGGTCGGCGTCATGCTGGCGCGCGACATCTCGAGCCAGCATCCCGGCTCGACCTTCGTCGTCGACGTCAAATCGACCGGTCTCTTCAAGACCGATGCCGTATTGCAGGCCAATGGCGCGGCCACCGACTATTGGAAGACCGGGCATTCCTACATAAAACGTCGCGTGGCCGAGCTCGGCGCGGCCGCCGGCTTCGAGAAATCCGGCCACTTCTTCTTCAATCCGCCGATCGGGCGCGGCTACGATGATGGTCTGGTCACCGCCATCGCCATCTGCCAGATGCTGGACCGCAACCCGGGGCGGTCGATGGCCGATCTTTATCGCGCGCTGCCGCTGACCTTCGGCACGCCGACCATGTCGCCGCACTGCGACGATGCGCTGAAATATGGCGTTGTCGAGCGCGTTGTCTCCGACTTCCAGGCAATACAACAAGCCGGCGAGATCTTTGCTGGCCAGAAGATTGTCGAACTGGTCACCGTCAATGGCGTGCGTGTCGTTGCGGAGGACGGTACCTGGGGCCTGGTCCGCGCATCGTCGAACAAGCCGGAGCTTGTCGTCGTGGTGGAGAGCCCGGTATCGTCTGAACGTCGCCGCCAGATGTTCGACGGCGTCGATGCCCTGTTGCGCCGCAGCCCTGAAGTCGGCGCTTACAACCAGACATTTTGAACGGGAAGCTTATGACCGAACGTATCGTCAGTTTTGTCATGAGCGGTGGCGTCGGCTCGCGGCTATGGCCGCTGTCGCGTGAGGACAATCCCAAGCAGTTCCATGACCTGTCGGGTGACGGTTCGATGCTGGCCAAGACGCTGCGCCGGCTGAAGGCGCGGCCAAGCGGCGAAACGCCGATTTTCCTGATTGCCTCTGAGCGCCACGCGGATCGCGTTCATGCCGATCTTGCCGGGCTCGACCTCGCCGGCGGCGGGCCGCTGTTCGAGCCGACCGGCCGCAATACCGCGGCGGCCGTGGCGTTGGCGACGCTGCGCACCTTGTCGCAATACGGTGACAGCCTGGTTCTGGTCGTGCCGTCGGACCATGAGATCGCGACCGCGCAGCACTTCTGGCACAGCATCGAGGCAGGCTGTACGGCGGCGCGCGCGGGCAGGCTGGTGGTGTTCGGCATCAAGCCTAGCCAGCCCGAGACGGGTTACGGCTATATTGAAGTCGCCGCCGAAAAGGACGGCATCTGTGACGTGTCGCGTTTCGTGGAAAAGCCCGACCTTGCCACCGCGCAGAGCTATCTGGCGGCCGGAAACTTCTTCTGGAATACCGGCATCTTCCTGTTTCGCGCCAGCGCCATGCGCGACGCCTTCCTGGCGTTCCAGCCGGAAATATGGGATGCCACCGAGGCGGCCTATCGGGCTGCGACGACGGATCTTTCCGGCCTCTACATGCCGCTGGAACTCTATGCCGCCATTCCGTCGACCTCGATCGACTATGCGATCATGGAACACGCAAGGCACATTGCCATGGTGCCGGCCTCCTTCCGCTGGAACGATCTTGGCTCCTGGCAGTCGCTGCTCGATGTCGGCCCGTCCGACAACCAGGGCAATGTTATCGTCGGGGACGTCGTCGCCATCGATTGCGAGAACTCCTACATCCGCAGTGACGGCCGCCTGTTGTCAGCAATCGGACTGAAGGACGTTGCCATCGTTTCGACCGTCGACGCGACCTTCGTTGCTCCTGTCAGCCATAGCCAGCACGTCAAGAAGATCGTCGAGCAACTCGAAAAGAGTGGCCGGCTGGAAACAAGGTTCACGCCTGCCCACGATCGCGTCATCGAAAGTGGGGCGTGGCGCCGGCGCGTGCATCACTGGCTGTTCCAGGAGACATTGCCGCTCTGGTCCACGATCGGCGTCGACGAGCGTCACGGCGGTTTCCACGATACGCTGGGTTTTGACGGCCGGCCGCTGATGAAGCCGAAGCGCATGCGCACGCAGGCCAGGCAGGTCTACGCTTTCGCGGTCGCCAAGGCGCGCGGGTGGGACGGCCCGGCCGACCGGGTGATCAGCCATGGAATTCAGTTCATGGCCGGAAATGGTCGCACCGAAAAGGGCGGCTGGGTGCGCACGCTGAATGTTGACGGCTCGGTCGCCGACGCCGCCGAGGATGCCTACGATCATTCCTGTGTGCTTCTGGCGCTGGCGCATGCGCATATGTGCGGCAACCCAGATGCTCTGCGGCTGGGTGAAGAAACCTTCGTCTTCCTCGACGCCCATCTCGAGGATAGCCGCATGACCGGTTTTCTCGAGACATCGAGCGGGGAGGGCGAGCGGCGCTCCAATCCGCATATGCATATGCTCGAAGCGTTCCTGGCCTGGCACCAGGCGACCGGTGACCGCGCCTATCTGCGTCGCGCCGCGCGGATCATCGACCTGTTTCGCAGCCATTTCTTCGACAGCGAAAGCTGGACGCTCGGCGAGTACTTCAATGCCGAGTGGAAATCATCCGCTGGCGAGAAAGGGACCTGGACCGAGCCCGGCCACCACTTCGAATGGGCCTCGCTGCTGGTCGATTTCGCGGAACGCAGCGGCCAGACGGAACTGACGGGCTTTGCCAGAAAGCTCTACGCCTCGGCGATCGCCAACGGTCTCAACCGCGCCACCGGCCTGGCCTATGGCGCCGTCTCACGGCAGGGGCTGCCGCTCGATCTGATATCGAGAAGCTGGCCGCAGGCGGAAGCGATCAAGGCCGCTATAGCCTTGGACGGTTCAGGCGGTCCCGACCTGAAACCGGAGATCGAGGCTCGTGTCGGCCGGCTGTTCCGCTGGCATATCGATCCCGCGCCGCTCGGTCTGTGGATAGACCGGATCGATGAACGCGGGCGCTCGCTCGCAGCCGACGTCCCGGCCAGCATCTTCTATCATCTGGTCTGCGCGCTGACGCAGTATCTCGACAGCACGATGGACAAGTCGGCGTAGGCTGGGATCAATAGGGGCTGGCGACATCCCCGGTCTCGACATAGATCGATTTCAGCTGCGAATAGAGCGCAAGTGCCGCCAGCGAATTCTCGCGGCCTATGCCGGACTGCTTGAACCCGCCGAAGGGAAGCTCGACCGGAGTGAGGTTGTAGGCGTTGATCCAGCAGGTGCCGGCCTGAAGCTCGGCGATGACGCGGTGCGCGCGCGGCAGGTCGCGGGTGAACACGCCAGCGGCCAGGCCGAACTCGGTGTCATTTGCGCGGTCGATCACCTCGTCCTCGCCGTCGAACTTCAGCACGCTCATCACCGGTCCGAAAATCTCCTCGCGCGCGATTCGCATGGTGTCGGTAACGCCCGTAAAGACAGTCGGTTCGACGAAGAAACCTCGGTCAAACCCTTGCAGCGATGGCACATTGCCGCCACAGGCGAGCGTCGCGCCGTCCTGCTTGCCGATCTCTATATAGCCGATGACCTTTTCATGCTGCGCCTTGGAGACGAGCGGGCCCATCTGCGTCTCGGGGTCGAGCGGATCGCCAATGCGGATATTCTTCGTCCGCTCGATCAGGCGGCCGACGAAGCGGTCATGGATGCCGCTTTGAACGAAGACGCGCGTGCCGTTCGAGCAGATCTGGCCGGTCGAATAGAAATTGCCGAGCATGGCGCCGCCGATGGCGTTCTCGATGTCGGCATCGTCGAAGACGATCAGCGGCGACTTGCCGCCGAGTTCCATGGTGGCGTGCTTCATCTTGGAACCGGCAAGCGACAGAACCTTGCGGCCGGTTGGCACCGAGCCGGTCACCGAAACCTTGGCGACGACATCATGACCGACAAGGCCGGCGCCGACATCGCCATAGCCTTGCACGACGTTGAACAGGCCGTCGGGCAGGCCGGCCTCCGTGTAGATCTCGGCGAGTGCCAATGCCGACAGTGGCGTGTTTTCAGACGGCTTGAACACCATCGCGTTGCCCATGGCGAGTGCGGGCGCGGATTTCCAGCCAGCGATCTGGATCGGATAATTCCAGGCGCCGATGCCGACGCAGACGCCGAGTGCCTCGCGCCGCGTATAGGCGAAGGGTCCGCCAAGATCGACCGACTCGCCGTTATAGGCGGCGATCACACCGCCAAAGTATTCCAGGCAGTCGGCGGCCGAAGGTGCGTCCGCCACCAGCGTTTCCTGGATCGCCTTGCCGGTGTCGAGTGTTTCGATGCGGGCAAGGTCGGCATTGCGCGCCCGCAAGATGTCGGCTGCGCGGCGCAGGATGCGCCCGCGCTCGACCGGCTTCAACCGTGCCCAGGCGGGCTGTGCCGCACGCGCGGCCTCGACGGCCAGTTCCAGTACATTCGGTGTCGCCGAACGCAGCATCGCGATGGTCTCGCCCGTCGCCGGATAGATGACCGGCAGCGGCGCACCTTGCTCGTCGTCGATGTAGCGTCCATTGACATAGTGCGATGCCGTGGGCTGGGCGCGCATGCTTTCTCCAAATCGTCTATCGCCAGGCGGGGCGGCTCAATCTATCGGGTGGATCATGCTCTATCTGTCCGACGCCTGCCAGCGCGGATTGATCCATGGTTCCTGGTTGGAAGGCGCCAGCGGCGTGCGGCCCAGGATGTGGTCGGATGCCTTCTCGCCGGTCATGATCGACGGCGCATTGAGGTTGCCATTGGTGACGCGCGGGAAGATCGAGGAATCGGCGACTCTCAACCCTTCGACCCCGATGACCCGGCATTCCGGATCGACGACGCTCGTGACATCGTCGGCGCGGCCCATCTTGCAGGTGCCGCAAGGATGGTAGGCACTCTCGGCGTGGTCGCGGATGAAGGCATCGAGATCCTCGTCCGACTGGACGTGTGAGCCGGGCGATATCTCCTGGCCGCGATAGGCGTCGAATGCCGACTGGCCAAAGATGTCGCGCGTCAGCCGGATGCAGTGACGGAACTCTGTCCAGTCATCCGGATGCGACATGTAGTTGAATCGGATGACCGGCTTCGATTCCGGGTCCGGCGAGCGTAGCGTAACCGATCCCCGAGACTTGGATCGCATCGGCCCGACATGGGCCTGGAAGCCGTGCGACTTCGCTGCCGCCTTGCCGTCATAACGCACAGCCGCCGGTATGAAGTGGTACTGGATATCGGGGTAATCGACGCCGGCACGCGAGCGCACGAAGGCCGCCGCCTCGAAATGATTGGTCGCGCCGAGTCCCGATTTGAAGAACAGCCACTGCGCCCCGATCAATGCCTTGGAGAATGGGTTCAGCACCGAGTTGAGCGTGATCGGCTGGGTGGATTCCTGCTGGATGTAGAGTTCCAGATGGTCCTGCAGGTTGCGGCCGACGCCGGGCCTGTCGGCGACGACGGCTATGCCGTTTTCCCTGAGATGCTCGGCCGGGCCGATGCCGGAAAGCATGAGGATCTTGGGCGAATTGATCGACGAGGCGGCGACGATCACTTCGCGCCTCGCCTTGATGACCTGGATTTGTTTATGGGCCTCGATTTCGACGCCGACGGCGCGTTGATTCTCGACGATCACCCGCCGGGCGAAACCCTTGACCAGGCTCACATTCTTTCGCTTCAACGCCGGCTTGAGATAGGCCGATGCCGCCGACCAGCGGCGGCCACCGCGGATGGTCTGCTCCATCGGCCCAAAACCCTCCTGCTTGGAGCCGTTGTAGTCGTCGGTCAGCTCGAAGCCGGCCTGGCGGCCCGCCTCGACGAAGGCGCCGTAGAGCGGATTGCGTCGCGACCCGCGTTGCACATGCAGCGGGCCGCCGTGGCCGCGCCAGCCATCCTCGCCGCCATCCGAATCTTCCATGCGCTTGAAATAGGGGAGCACGTCGGCAAAGCCCCAGCCCGACGCACCGTCTTCGGCCCAATGATCGAAGTCGCGGGCATGGCCGCGCACATAGACCATGCCGTTGATCGAGGATGAGCCGCCTATGACCTTGCCGCGCGGCGTCGCCAGCACACGGCCGCCAAGATGCGGCTCCGGCTCGCTGGCAAAGCCCCAGTCGTAGAGGCTCATGTTGAGCGGGATCGACAGCGCCGACGGCATCTGGATCAGCGGCCCGATATCGGTGCCGCCGAATTCGATGACGATGACCGAATGCTTGCCGTCTTCCGACAGGCGATAGGCCATGGCCGAACCGGCCGAGCCGGAGCCGATGATGACGAAATCCGCTTCAAGCATGGTTCATATGCGCCATAAAATCGGCGAGCGAGACGTTGCCGCCAGTTGCCACCACGAGCACGGTCTTGCCCGTTACATCCACCTTGCCGCCGAGCAGCGCCGCCAGCGACGCCGCGCCCGAAGGCTCAAGCACCAGCTTCATCCGCTCGAAGGCAATGCGCATGGCGCGACGCACCGAAGCGTCATCGACGGTGATGCCGCTAACGCCGGCGGCCTTCACCGCCGCGAACGGCGCGTCGCCCGGCTTGCGCGCCATCAGGCCGTCACAGATCGACTGCGGCCCGATCGGCATGGTTTCGATGGCGCCATGCGCCAGCGAGGAGCCCATTCCGTTGAAGCCCTCCGGCTCGACGCCGATGATCTGTGTGCGAGGCGACAGATAGTGGAAGGCAAGCGAAACGCCGCCGATCAAGCCGCCGCCGCCGACCGAGCAGAACAGCAGGTCGGCGCTTGCGCCCTTGGCCTCAAGCTGGTCGAGAGCCTCAAGTCCGGCGCCGGCCTGGCCGGCAACGATTTCCGGGTCGTCGAATGGATGCAGCAGCGCCAGGCCTTCAGTTTCGGAAATTTCGCGTGCCTTCGCTGCCGCGACTTCCTCGCGTGCGCGGTCACCATGATCCGTCAGGACCACGCGTGCGCCGTAGCCGGCCGTGGCATCGCGCTTGGCGGCCGGAGCGTCGATCGGCATGACGATGGTTACGGGGATGCCGAGCGCCTGGCCGGCGGCGGCCAGCCCTTGCGCGAAATTGCCCGACGAATAGGCGACCACACCCTTCTTCGCTTCGCCAGCCGAAAGCCGCTTCAAACGCCAATAGGCGCCGCGTATCTTGAACGATCCCGCCCATTGCAGAGATTCCGGTTTGATGAAGACGCGGGCCGCGCCCGTCTCTCTGGCCAGGGCTGCTGATTCCAGCAGTGGCGTGATCTGCGTCGCTCGGGAGGTGACGGCGTAGGCCTGCTTGAGATGATCGAGGGAGGGGACAAGAACTTCGGCCATTTATTCGCCTCGCGGAAAACGCTTTTGCTCTTCGAGCACGTTGAGATCCATGTGGTTGCGCATGTAGCGTTCGGATGCTTTCTGCAGCGGCTGGAACTCCCAGGGATAGTGGGTGCCGTTGCGCAGCGCCGGATAGACAACCCATCGGCGGGCCTGGCTCGCGCGTACGGCGGCATCGAAAGCGGCCATGTCCCAGCGGGTCCGAACTTTGTCGATAAACGCCGCGACCAGCGCGGCATGCGCAGGGTCCTCGGCAAGATTGATGAGTTCCTTGGGATCGGATTCAAGATCAAACAGTTGCGGCGGGTCGATCTCGCAATGGATGAATTTGTAGCGGCCGTCGCGGATGGCCACCAGCGGGGCGTTGGACCCTTCGGCCGCGTACTCCATAAGCACTGGCGCGGTGCGTTTCTGGCCGTGCAGTCGCGGCAGCAGTGACTGGCCATCGGTCCATGGCATGATCGCGCTCATGTCGATGCCGGCCAGATCGCAAAGCGTCGGCGTCACGTCGAGATTTGACACCGGCGTATCGATCAGGCCGGCTGGAATGCCTTTCCCGGCGATCATCAGAGGAACGCGCGCCGAGCCCTCGAAGAAGCACATCTTGAACCATAGTCCGCGCTCGCCGAGCATGTCGCCATGGTCCGAGCAGAACAGGATGATGGTGTCGTCGAGCATCCGGGTGCGCTCCAGCACCGACACCAGTTCGCCGACCTTGTCGTCTACATAGGAGATGTTGGCGAAATAGCCGCGCCGCGAGCGGCGGACCTGCTCCGGCGTGATGTTGAAGCTGTCATAGTCGCTGGCGCGGTAGAGCCGCTGGGAATGCGGGTCTTGGCTGTCATAGGGGATGAAGCCGACTTCCGGATCGAGGGCCGGGCAGTCTTCGTACAAATCCCAGTATTGCCGGCGCGCGACATAGGGGTCGTGCGGATGGGTGAAGGAAACCGTCAGGCACCAGGGACGATGCGAGGCGTCGTCGGAGACGCGGGCGAAATCGTAGAGTTTCTGCACCGCATGGAAGGCGACCTCGTCGTCATATTCCATCTGGTTGGAAATCTCGGCAACACCGGCGCCGGTCACCGAACCCAGATTGTGATACCACCAATCGATGCGCTCGCCGGGCTTGCGATAGTCCGGTGTCCAGCCGAAATCGGCCGGGTAGATGTCGGTGGTCAACCGTTCCTCGAAGCCATGCAACTGGTCCGGCCCGACAAAATGCATCTTGCCAGACAGCACGGTGTGATATCCGTCCGAGCGTAGATGGTGGGCATAGGTCGGGATCGACGAGGCGAACTCGGCGGCATTGTCATAGACCTCGGTGCGCGAGGGCAACTGGCCACTCATGAACGAGGCGCGGCCGGGCGCGCAGAGCGGCGAAGCCGTGTAGTTGTTTGCAAAGCGCGCGGAGCGTGCGGCAAGCGCCCTTAGATGCGGTGCGTGCAGGAAGTCAGCCGGCCCGTCCGGAAACAACGTGCCGTTGAGCTGATCGACCATGATGATCAGGATGTTGGGTCGTTTGGTCGTCACTGTGCCTGCCGCCGGTTGAGTTTCGTTTCGAGATAGTCCTCGACCAGTGCGATCGCGGTCGCGGCATCGGGCACGCCGTCCTTCAGCGCGCGCCTGATATAGAGCCCGTCGATCAGGGCGGCTGTCGCCTCAGCGACGCGGTCGGCTTCGCTTCTGGGCAGGATGCCGGTCAGCCCGCTCATCAGGTTGGAATGCAGGCGCCGCGCATAGACCCTCAGCAGCCGGCGCAACGCAGACGATTTCTGCGCCTCGACATAGAAGGCGAGCCATGCGGCAATTGTTTCCGGCTGGAACTGGAGATCGGAGAAGTTCACCGCCACGACCGCCGAAACGCGCTCGCGCGGCGTACTGGCGCAACCAAGGGCGCGCAGCGTGTCGGCCGTCAGCTCGGCCAGGATGTGCCGCATCGTCGCCAGCAACAGTTCATCCTTGGCGCCGAAATAATGATGGGCCAGCGCCGAGGACACACCGGCACGTCCGGCGATTTCGGACATGGTCACGTCGAGCGAACCGCGCTCGCCGATCGCCGAGATCGTCGCATCGATCAGCGCCTTGCGGCGCAGTGGCTCCATTCCGACTTTCGGCATTGTTGTTCCCGCTCTAGCCGCAAGATTATTTTTTATTGACGGATCAATCAACAAAAATCCAGTCCGATTTTCCGCCGAGGCTCAACCGATTGTGTGCGGCTGCACCTTCACAAGCCTTGCAAATGGTTCAGTGTTGAACAACATTAACGGAGTGTACGCCGCAGCGTCTGCTAGGCTGTCGCGAGTATGGAGGTTGCCATGACTGCATGCATCGTCGGCTGGGCGCATTCGCGCTTCGGCAAGCTCGAAGGCGAGACGCTGGAGAGCCTGATCACCAAGGTTGCAATCGAGGCGCTCGACCATGCCGGCATAGGCCCGGACGATGTCGACGAGATCGTGCTTGGCCATTTCAACGCCGGCTTTTCCGCACAGGATTTTACCGCCAGCCTCGTCCTCCAGGCAGACGACCGCCTGCGCTTCAAGCCGGCCACACGCGTGGAGAATGCCTGCGCCACAGGATCGGCGGCGGTCAGGCAAGGCATCCGTGCCATCGATGCAAACGCGGCCCGTATCGTGCTGGTGGTCGGGGCGGAGCAGATGACGACGACGCCCGGGCCTGAGATCGGCAAGAACCTGCTGAAGGCGTCCTATCTGCCCGAGGATGGCGACACGCCGGCGGGCTTCGCTGGCGTCTTCGGCAAGATCGCGCAAGCGTATTTCCAGCGATATGGCGACCAGTCGGACGCACTGGCGATGATCGCCGCCAAGAACCACAAGAACGGTGTCGACAATCCCTATGCGCAGATGCGCAAGGATTTCGGCTATGAGTTCTGCCGCCAGGAGAGCGAGAAGAACCCATTCGTGGCCGGTCCCTTGAAGCGCACCGACTGCTCGCTGGTGTCGGACGGCGCCGCCGCACTCGTGCTTACCGACACCTCCACCGCGCTAAAGATGCGCCGTGCGGTGACTTTCCGCGCCAACGAACATGTGCAGGATTTCCTGCCGATGTCGAAGCGCGACATCCTGGCCTTCGAAGGTTGCGAGCAGGCCTGGAGCCGGGCGCTGAAGAATGCTGGCGTGACGCTTGATGATCTCTCCTTCGTCGAGACGCATGACTGCTTCACCATTGCCGAACTGATCGAATATGAGGCGATGGGTCTGGCCAGGCCTGGCGAGGGTGCAAAGCTGGCCATGAGCGGCGAGACGGCGAAGGACGGCCGGCTGCCGGTCAATCCGTCGGGCGGCCTGAAGTCAAAGGGCCACCCGATCGGCGCCACCGGTGTTTCGATGCATGTGCTGACCGCCATGCAGCTCGTCGGCGAGGCCGGCGGCATCCAGGTGCCTGGTGCCAAACTCGGCGGCATCTTCAACATGGGGGGCGCCGCGGTCGCCAATTACGTTTCAATCCTCGACCGGATCAGATAAAAGCGGCCCGCATTCGCGGGGTACTCATGACAAATCCGGTTCTGGTTGAAGTTCTGCGCGGCACGATCGTCGAGAGCGCGCATCGCGGTGCCATCGCGGTTTTCGATGCCGACGGCAAGCCCGTCTGGGAAATCGGTGACACCGCTCGGCCGGTGTTTCCACGCTCGGCCGTCAAGGCGATCCAGGCATTGCCGCTGGTCGAAAGCGGTGCGGCCGATGCCTATGGCTTCGGTAACCGCGAACTGGCGCTCGCCTGCGCCTCGCATTCAGGCGAGCCAGAGCATGTCGAACTGGCGCGGTCGATGCTCACACGGGCTGGGCTCGATGAAACCGCCCTGGAATGTGGCCTGCATTGGCCGTCCAGCCATGACGCGACGATCGCACTCGCGCGCGCTGGTGGCTCGCCGAACGCCCTTCACAACAACTGTTCCGGCAAACACTCAGGCTTTCTCTGCACCTGCGTCCACATGGGCGTCGCGCATAACGGCTACGTCAAGGCCGGCCATGCCGAGCAGGAGATGGTGCGGGACGCCATGCAGGCGGTGACCGGCGCGGCCCATGGTGCCGACGAGCGTGCGACCGACGGCTGTTCGATCCCAACCTACGCAGTGCCGCTGCGCAGTTTCGCGCTCGGCTTTGCCCGGATGACCACCGGGGCAGGTTTGGGTGCGCTGCGTGCCAAGGCCGCAAAGCGCCTGCTTTCCGCGTGCATGGCCGAGCCGTTCCTGGTCTCGGGTAGCGGCAGAGCCGATGTTGCACTGATGGGCGCGGCGCCGGGGCGGATTTTCGTCAAGACCGGAGCCGAGGGCGTCTACTGCGCGGCACTCCCCGAACTTGGTCTCGGCATTGCGCTCAAATGCGACGATGGCGCGGGCCGTGCGGCCGAAACCATGGTGGCCTCGGTCATTGCCAGGCTGCTGCGTTCGGACGAGGTGCTGGCGGCAAAGCTGGTCAAGCTGGCAAGCGCACCCATCGAAAGCCGCGTCGGTGCCAAGGTCGGCTCGCTTCGGCCAACCGCTGCCTTCAACTGACGCGATTGCGCTCGACCGTCAGATGCGCATAGCCGGCATTGCCTGACGCGGCGAGGTCGGCGGTTACGGCTTGTGCCCAGCGCTGGCCGATGACCGCGCCGTTCCGCGCGCTGTCGATGACGTTGTCGGAGATGACGGCCGTGCCCGCGCCTTCAACAACGGTCACGACGATGCCGGTGCCGACCTTGCGGATGATGTTTCCGGTCGCCACCACATTGCGCATGTAGGGGCCCCAGCCGATCTGCATGCCGTAGAGCGGTGCATTCTCGATGACATTGCCGGAAACCGAGGCGTCGGCCTCCACACTGATGCCGACGCCAAAACCAGGTGGATCAGCAGGGTAGGGGCCACTGCTTGAGAGGTTGCGCACGATGTTGCCGGCGCACACGCCCATGCGGCCGCCTTCGTTGAAATTGACAATGGAGATCCCGTTGGCTGCGCCATCGACGATGTTGTTGCCGATGATGGCGCCTTCGAACGCGAATTCGGAATAGACAGCCGTCTCGCCCGACCGAGAGCAGGTGTTGCCGGTAATCTGCAGGTTGCTGGAACTGTTGGCCCGGATCGCCGAAAAGGCGCAGTCAGAAACGACGTTGCCGGCGATGACGACGTTGCCGGCGCGAAAGGCATTGATGCCGTTGCCATTCTGGCCGGTTCCGCCACTGCGTGCCTGGATGCGCTCAACGCGGTTCCCCGTCACCATGGTGCCGTCTTCCGCCGCTTGCCAGCGATGCACGAGGATGCCGCCATTGGCACAGTCGGACACGTGATTGCCAGTGATCGTCAGCCCGCCGGCTTCGACCGAATAGATGCCGGCATCAGCGGCGCCGGAAATCTCGGAACGTTCGACGCGTCCCGAAGCGCGTTCGAGCGCAAGCCCGTTCTTGCTGCTGCCGGTGAGTTGGCAGTTGTCGATCACAAGGTGCCCGACCCGACGCAGATCGAGCAGGCCCTGCGCATAATCACCCATCCAGCGGTTTGTGCCGTCGAACACCAGTCCTGTGAGTTCGACATGGTCGGCCTGTTCGGCCATGAACAGGTGGCCATTGCCGCCATAGACGATGCGCGTTGCGCCCGGCACACCGGAAAGACGTACGCGGCTGGGCAACGACAGGTTGGACACGACATAGGTGCCGGGCGGCAGGAACACCGGCATGTCGCGATCACTTGCGTTTTGGAGCAACTTGGCGAAAGCCTTGCTCTGGTCGTCAAGAGCGCCAGGTTGAACTCCGAGATCGGTCGCGTTGATCGATCCGCGCATCGATGCTTTCTCGATGCCGGGCAGGCCGGCGGCCATTGCCTTGCCAAGCGATAGCCCGATGACGGCAAAGCCGGCGGTTCCCGCGAAAAATGTTCGTCTGTTCAACATCGGCACAGTTCCCTGGCTCCAGCCCGCCACGCCGCAGGATTCGTGCCAGGCGCGCCGCCTTGGGGACCGACATGTCGGCGATGGCTTGTCGACCAGCCTTTCCGCGCCTAAGTTCAGTGAATGAGCAGAGCTTTCACACGCGAAGAAGACAGCGAAAACGCCATTGCCGGCATCGGTGAGCGTCCGATCAGCCCGCACCGCAATCTCGTGACGGAGCGCGGCCTGGCGATGATCGAGGAGAATCTCGCCGACTTGCGCGACATCTTGGCGAAAGCGGAGAGGAAGGCGGATCGCGAACGCATCGCGGTTGTGTCGCGCGATCTGCGCTACTGGACCGCCCGCCGTGAGAACGCTGAACTGTCCGTGCCTGAGCCCGGCAGCGACCAGGTGCGCTTCGGCATGGGCGTTACCCTGCAGGGCGATGACGACAGGAAGGTGCACTGGAAGATCGTCGGCGAGGACGAGGCCGATCCGGCCAAGGGCACGATTTCGCATGTGTCGCCGATGGCGGTCGCCCTTTTCGGCAAGAAGGTCGGTGATGTCGCCGTGGTCAACGACAAGGAATGGGAAATCGTCAAGCTCTCCGAGAGCTAGTCCGTTCTCTTCAGTTACCCAGCATATTCACTCGGTCGACAGCAGCCGGTCCAGCAAACGATCCGCAGCCTCTGGAATGACCGTGCCGGGCGGGAAGATTTCCGCCGCACCCGCTTCCATCACCGCGTCATAGTCCTGCGGCGGGATGACGCCGCCGGCGACGATCACCACGTCGCTGCGTCCCAGCCTTTTCAGCGCATCGCGCAGTTCGGGAATGAGAGTCAGGTGGCCTGCCGCCAGCGACGAGGCGCCGACGACATGGACGTCGTGTTCGACCGCGAGCTTCGCGATCTCCTCCGGCGTCTGGAACATGGCGCCCACGGTGACGTCGAAGCCGAGATCGGCAAAGGCCGTGGCGATCACCTTCTGGCCACGGTCGTGCCCATCCTGTCCCATTTTGGCGACCAGGATGCGCGGCTTGCCGCCAAACTTCTTCTCGAAGGCTTCGAGCTTGGCCTGCAGCCCGTCTACCACGGCGTTGTCGCCAAGCGCCTTGCGATAGACGCCGGAAATGGTCTGGACGGTAGCGACGTGGCGGCCAAAGGTTCTTTCCAGCGCGAACGAGATTTCGCCCACGGTGGCATTGGCGCGCGCGGCGCGGATGGCGAACTCCAGCAGGTTTTCGTTGCCCTCCGCCGCGCGGGTGAGATCATCGAGCGCGCTCTCGACGGCGCCCACGTCACGCGTGCCCTTTAGTCGCTGCAGCTTGGACAATTGCCGGGCACGGACCTCGGCATTGTCGATCTTCAGCACATCGACCTCGATGTCCGTCTCCGGCCGGTGCGCGTTGACCCCGACCAGCATCTGCTCGCCGGAATCGATGCGCGCCTGGGTGCGCGCTGCCGCTTCCTCGATCCGCAGCTTCGGGATGCCCTTTTCCGTTGCCGCCGCCATGCCGCCGAGGGTTTCGACCTCTTCGATATGGCCAAGTGCGCGCGCCGCGAGGTCATGCGTCAGCCGTTCCAGATAGGCGGAGCCGCCCCACGGATCGATAATACGCGTGGTGCCGGATTCCTTCTGCAGGATGAGCTGCGTGTTGCGGGCGATGCGGGCGGAATGGTCGGTCGGCAAGGCCATGGCCTCGTCGAAGGAGTTGGTATGCAGCGACTGGGTATGGCCCTGCGTCGCCGCCATCGCCTCGATCATGGTGCGGATGATGTTGTTGTAGGGATCCTGCGCCGTCAGCGACCAGCCCGAGGTCTGGCTATGCGTGCGCAACGACAGCGAACGCTCGTCCTTGGGCGAAAAATTCTTCGTCATCAGGGTCGCCCACAACAGGCGCGCGGCCCTGAGCTTGGCGACTTCCATGAAGAAGTTCATGCCAACCGCCCAGAAAAAGGACAGGCGCGGCGCGAAGCGGTCGATATCGAGGCCGGCCGCGACGCCGGCGCGGGCGTATTCGATGCCGTCGGCGATCGTATAGGCAAGTTCCAGATCGGCCGTGGCACCGGCCTCCTGCATATGATAGCCGGAGATCGAAATCGAATTGAACTTCGGCATGTTCTTCGATGTGTAGGAGAAGATGTCCGACACAATCCGCATCGAGGGCTTGGGCGGATAGATGTATGTGTTGCGGACCATGAACTCCTTCAGAATGTCGTTCTGGATGGTACCCGCGAGGTCCTTTTGCGCAACGCCCTGTTCTTCTGCCGCTACGATGTAGAGCGCCATGATGGGCAGCACCGCGCCGTTCATGGTCATCGATACCGTCATTTCGTCGAGCGGAATGCCGTCGAAGAGTTGCCGCATGTCGAGTATGGAATCGATGGCGACGCCGGCCATGCCGACATCGCCGGCAACGCGTGGATGATCGCTGTCATAGCCGCGATGCGTGGCAAGATCGAAGGCGACTGACAGGCCTTTCTGGCCGGCGGCGAGATTGCGCCGGTAGAAGGCATTGGATTCTTCGGCGGTCGAAAAACCTGCATATTGCCGGATCGTCCATGGCTGCTGGACATACATGGTCGGATAAGGACCGCGCACGAATGGCGGCACGCCCGGATAGGTATCGAGATGCGGCACGCCCTTGAGGTCGGCCTGATTGTACAGATGCTTGACCACAAGGCCTTCCGGCGTCAACCGCTGGCCCTTGATCTCGACCGGCACGCGTCGCGGCGGCACCCATCCGATCTGGCTGAAATCCGGTATCAAGACGCGCCTCCGATCGATTGATCGATACGGGCCGCAAACAGGGGCTCGCAGACCGCCACGCCTTCGATGAATGGGGGGCGGCGCTCCGCTGCCAGCGTCTCGACCGGCCGCTCGTTTTTCAACGGGTAAAGTGTCGTGCCGACGATTGCCCGTTCGCCGGCTTGGTAGGCTGCATTGCGTCGCGCGGCCGCGGCGTGAACGCGTTTCTGGATATGTCCTTCCTGAAGGCTGGCAAGCACGCCGCCTTCCGCTTCGATCCGCTGCAATTCTGTCCACGCCGCCTGGCAGAGTTCCGCGGTTAGCGCTTCGACGGCACCGGAACCATAAGCCGGGTCGGCGACATGACCGATATGGCTTTCATTGGCCATGATCAGTTGGGCGTTGCGGGCGACGCGCCGGGCAAACCCCGCCGGAAGGCCGTGCACGATCGTGTGCGGCAGGATGGAGATTGAATCCGCGCCGCCGGCCGCGGCGGCAAAGCCGGCAATCGTAGTGCGCAGGATGTTCGTCTCCGGGTCTGCCGCCGTCATCATGCGAAACGACGTTTCGGCGTGGATACTGGCGGTGGAATGGGGGATCGAGCAGGCCTCCTGCGCGCGTGCCCAGAGCCGGCGCAAGGCACGGACCTTGGACATCGACAGGAACTGGTCCTGGTCGACGCTGAGCGCGAAGCCGATATGGGGTGCCGCATAGACAAGTGGCTGCCGCGCCTTCTCGAACATTCTGAGATAGGATACGGCCGAAGCCAACATGATGCCGAGCTCTTGCGCCTCCGTAGCGCCCGCATTGTGGAAGACGCGCCCGTCGGCTTCGAGCAGCACACCGGGGACGCCCATCGAGAAGAAATGCGCCAGCGATTGCGGCATCGATTCCTGCAGCGCTTCGATCGACATGCGGAGCCGCCCGGTCCCTGCGAGGATCGCCGCGGGATCAATGCCGAAGGACAGGTTGAGCTTTGCCGGATCAGACCGACGCTTGCTCAGGAACGCCACCAGCCAGTCGGCCATCGGACGGCTCCAGGGATGGGTGTCGATGCGGACCTGCACGCGATTGAGGGGTACGCCCTCGAGCACGGTCTCCAGTGCCTTTGCCGTTCTCGGCAGGCCGTAGCCGAACGCGTTGGGAGCGCCTTCGAAGACAAGCGACAATCCGGTGGCGCCCTGCGCCACGTCTTCCAGCGCCTGAGCCTTGGCGCGGCCGACGTCCGGATCGTCGATGCGCTGGCTGACGATCCAGGGCGATCTCGGGTTTGCACGCACGATCGGCTCGCCCGCGGTCGAACGGTCGTAGAGCGGCTCGATCCGGACGTTGTCGTCCGTATGAGAGACGAGCTTCTCCTCGAAGGATGCGCCGGCGAGCGCCTTTTCCGCGAGAGCCAGCCATCGCTGCCTGTCTGCGTTCGCAATCGCGTCATCGTGGATCAAGGCACCAGCGCCCATCCGCTTTCCTCGTTTTTTCGGCCGCACCAGCCTGGAGATGTCAGTCTACGGTTCCCAGCCCGATATCACAATGCAACATGGCGCGGCGATGTTCCACACCGCCCATGATCTGCATTGCAAACCGTCAACCGATTGCCAAACGTTGGGAAAATCCGCAAGCTCCAAAAGGCCATTTTCGAGTGTAGCCATTGTCGCTTCCGGACGGCGTCACTATACCTTCGGCGGTGACCAAATCAGGTTTTGCGGAGACGGGACAAAATGGCTGACGACACGAGTATTTTCATCGGCGCCAGCCGCAAGCCGGACGACAGCTACCAGCGCGCGGAACAATTGTTGCTGCAATATGGCAACCGCCATGGCCTCGTGACTGGCGCCACTGGCACGGGCAAGACCGTGACCTTGCAGATTCTGGCGGAAGGCTTTTCGAATGCCGGAGTGCCGGTCTTCTGCGCCGACATCAAGGGCGACCTGTCGGGAATCGCAATGATGGGCACCGCTCAGGATTTCCTGGTCAAGCGAGCCAAGCAGGTGAAACTCGAACCCTATGATTTCCAGGAGTTTCCGGTGATCTTCTGGGATCTCTTCGGCGAGCAGGGGCATCCGATCCGCGCCACCGTTTCGGAGATGGGGCCGCTGCTTCTGTCGCGCCTGATGAACCTGACGGATGCGCAGGAGGGCATCATGAATATCGCCTTCCGTATCGCCGACGAAGAAGGCCTGTTGCTGCTGGATATGAAGGATCTGCAGGCGCTTCTTGCCAACATCGCCGAGCGTTCAGATGAAATCAGCACCCGCTACGGCAATGTCACGAAGCCGTCGGTCGGGGCCATCCAGCGCACGTTGCTGGTTCTCGAGCAGCAGGGTGCGGTGCATTTCTTCGGCGAGCCGGCGCTGAGGATATCGGACATCATGCGGACAACCCGTGACGGGCGCGGCGCCATCAGCGTGCTCGCCGCCGACAAGCTGATGATGAACCCGCGGCTCTACGCCACCTTCCTGCTGTGGCTGATGTCGGAACTGTTCGAGGTGCTTCCGGAAGTCGGCGATCCCGACAGGCCGAAACTCGTCTTCTTCTTCGACGAGGCGCATCTGCTGTTCGATGAAGCGCCCAAGGTACTGGTCGATCGGGTTGAACAGGTGGTCCGCCTGATCCGCTCGAAGGGCGTCGGCGTCTATTTTGTCACCCAGAACCCCCTGGATATCCCTGAGAAAGTCCTGGCCCAGCTTGGCAATCGCGTACAGCACGCGTTGCGCGCCTATACGCCGCGTGAGCAGCAGGCGGTGAGGACGGCGGCTGAAACCTTCAGGCCAAACCCCGACTTCGACTGTGCCACGGCGATTACTCAACTCGCTACCGGTGAGGCGCTTGTCTCGACACTGGAGGCCAAGGGCATTCCGTCCATGGTTCAGCGAACGCTGATCCGGCCGCCGTCTTCGCGGATGGGACCGATCACGCCGGACGAGCGCCGCAAGCTGATTCAGGAAAGCCCGGTCGCGGGCCAATACGACGAGGTAATCGATCGAGAATCGGCCTTCGAGATGCTGCAAAAAAAGGCGCAAGATGCTCAGGACGCCGAAGAGCAGGCGCAGCAGCAAGGCAGTGGAGGCTCACGCTGGACCATTCCAGGTTTCGGCAATGACGATCCGGCTCCGCGGTCCACCGGGCGGCGGGCGCCAGCACCTCGCCCGTCCAATCGCCAGACGGTGACGGAGGCCGCGATCAAATCTGTGGTGCGTTCGGTCGGCTCGTCGGTTGGAAGGGCGATCGTTCGGGGCATCCTCGGCAGCCTCTCGCGAGGCCGCTAGATCGCAGCAAAAAGGCCTGTCCGGTTTCAGCCGGACAGGCCTCCTATTGTTACCGCTCATCGGATCAAAGGACTGATTTTACGGCGCAAAGGCAGCGCTCAGCCGGTCGGCACGCCACTATCGATCGCAATGCCCTTGTGGTTGGTCCCCGCCGTGGGGTCACTGACGTCGGCCGTGACGATGACCGGAGTCTTGCTCGGCACGCGGTCGTAGAGATCGATGATGTCCTGGTTCATCAGGCGCACGCAGCCGGACGAGACCGACTTGCCGATGGAGCGCCATTCCGGCGAGCCGTGCAAGCGGTAGAGCGTGTCCTGGTTGCCTTGGAAAAGGTAGAGCGCGCGCGCGCCAAGCGGGTTCTTCAGGCCACCGGGCATGCCGCCATTGCTGGCGCTGTATGGCTTCAGTTCCGGCTGACGGGCGATCATCTCGTCCGGCGGAGTCCATTTCGGCCATTTCTGCTTCCATTGCACGACGGCGTCGCCCGACCACGCGAAGCCGGCGCGGCCAAGGCCGACGCCATAGCGGATCGCTTCGCCGCCCGGGCGCACCAGATAGAGGAAGTGATTGGTCGTATCGACGACGATTGTTCCCGGCTTCTGACCGGTCGGATCCTGAACGATCTGACGCAGAAAGCGCGGGTCGATCTTGTCGACAGGGATGGCTGGGAGGTCGAAGCCGCCATCGCTGACAGCGGCATACATGGTCACATAGTCGGCCAGCGGAGGTTCGACATAGGCTGGCTGCGGAGGATTGACAGCCACCGGACTGGTGGTGGTGCAAGCGGAAACGGCGACCGAGGCGGCACCAAGGGCCGCGACATTGAGAAAGCCGCGGCGGCTGAGGCGAAAGGGGGGCGATTCAGGTATGGACATGGTTGCCTTTTTAAAGTCTCAAATCGCAACAAAGCGTGAATACGCCGTTGCGCGTGTAGTGCTCGACCTAACACTTGGCGCGATAGGCGGTTCCAAATCTGGCCTCAGGGTGGACAAAGAAAGGCAAAGCTGTGACCGCGCTACCACTGTTGCGTGATCGCAACATGTCGGGCGTTCAGCCGCTAGCCACCAGCGCTTCCAGCGACGGCAGGATCAGGGCAGGTGGGAAATCCCGATATTCCTCAGGCTGGTTGCTGCGATTGATCCAGACGGTCCGGAAGCCGAATTTTGTCGCGCCGGCTATATCCCAGCGATTGGACGACTGAAAGGATACCGCGCCAGGGTAGAGCCGCCAGCCGGTCGCAACCATGTCGTATACCGACGGATCGGTCTTGAACCGCCTGACGGTGTCGACGGAATAGATGTCGTCCAGCACCTGGTCGAGCGCGGCGGACTTGACGGCCGCTTCCAGCATTTCAGGCGAGCCGTTGGACAGGATTGCCAGTCTCGCCCCCGATGCCTTGAGTGCCTTGAGGACGGCCGGCACCTCGGGATAGCAGTCGAGCCGCCAGTAGGCGTCCAGCAGCTTGGCCTTGAGACCCGTATCGGCGGACGGAACCTTGCGCAACGCAAAATCAAGCGCCTGTTCGGTAAGTTGCCAGAAATCGGCATAGGCGCCCATAAGCGTCCGCACCCAGGAATACTCCAGCTGCTTGGCACGCCAGATTTCCGACAGTAACTGGCCATCGGGTCCGATCTGGTCGGCGTGACGACGGACGGCGGCATGGACGTCGAACAACGTGCCATAGGCGTCGAAAACATAGGCCGCGTAATGCATGAAGCCAGTTTTGGAACCGCTCGGCACCGCGTGCAAGCCCTGATTGGGCCTGGCACGGCGGATTTTGACGCCACGCGGCGTGGCGCTGGCCCCAACAAATCTCGGCCATGCCGGTTGACGGCACCCGCCAAAGCATCTTCCAATGGTTGCACAAGACAGTATCGCAACGGAACGAAGCAATGACATTGGCAGAAGCGGCGCAATCCGCGACATGGACTTTCGTGGATGGTGACTGGTACGAAGGCAACGTCGCCATCCTGGGGCCGCGCAGCCATGCCATGTGGCTTGGCACCAGCGTGTTCGACGGCGCTCGCTGGTTCGAGGGTGTGGCCCCGGATCTCGAACTCCATGCCGCCAGGGTCAATTCTTCCGCGATAGCGCTGGGCCTCAAGCCGTCAATGCGCGCGGAACAGATCGTCGGTCTGACTTGGGACGGGCTGAAGAAATTCGACGGCAAGACGGCGGTTTACATCAGGCCGATGTACTGGGCCGAGCACGGCGGTTACATGGGTGTTCCGGCAGACCCGGCATCGACGCGCTTTTGCCTTTGCCTCTATGAATCGCCGATGATTGCGCCGACCGGTTTCTCGGTGACGGTGTCGCCGTTCCGCCGGCCGACCATCGAGACAATGCCGACCAATGCCAAGGCGGGCTGCCTTTATCCCAACAACGGCCGCGCCATTCTCGAAGCCAAGATGCGCGGTTTCGACAATGCCCTGGTACTCGACATGCTGGGCAACGTCGCAGAGACCGGAAGCTCGAACATTTTCCTGGTCAAGGACGGCCATGTGCTGACGCCAGCGCCGAACGGCACATTCCTGTCAGGCATCACGCGCTCGCGCACCATGACGCTGCTTGGAGATTATGGGTTCAAGACCACCGAAAAGACGCTGTCGGTGCGGGATTTCCTCGAAGCGGACGAGATTTTCTCGACCGGCAACCACTCGAAGGTGGTTCCCGTCACCCGCATCGAGGATCGCAATCTGCAGCCCGGACCAGTGGCCAAGAAAGCGCGCGAGCTTTATTGGGATTGGGCACATTCGACGCCGGCTCGATGATGGGGTTCAAGCCCTCGTGTTTTGACGCAGGTTTCCATCGCAAAACCGTGTGACAGTTTTCCCGAACCTGCTTAGAAAGGGAACCGGCACTTCATTCTGGAGTTGTCCCAACTCAATCCAGACCTATCTTACTCCGGTATCCATACCGGATTTTTTCCACGAGGGAGTACTGTTCATGGCTTTCGAATTGCCCGCTCTGCCCTATGACTATGAGGCCCTGCAGCCTTACATGTCCAAGGAGACGCTGGAGTATCACCACGACAAGCACCACAAGGCCTATGTCGACAACGGCAACAAGCTCGCCGCCGAGGCAGGCTTGGGCGATCTGTCGGTCGAAGAGGTGGTCAAGCAGTCATTCGGCAAGAATGCCGGCCTCTTCAACAATGCGGCCCAGCACTACAATCACATCCATTTCTGGAAGTGGATGAAGAAGGGCGGCGGCGGCAACAAGCTGCCGGGTGCACTGCAGAAGGCGGTGGACAGCGATCTCGGCGGCTACGACAAGTTCAAGGCCGATTTCATCGCCGCCGGCACGACGCAGTTCGGCTCGGGCTGGGCCTGGGTTTCGGTCAAGGACGGCAAGCTGGCGATCTCGAAGACCCCGAACGGCGAGAACCCGCTCGTTCACGGCGCGTCGCCGATCCTCGGCGTCGACGTTTGGGAACACTCCTACTACATCGACTACCGCAACGCCCGGCCGAAATATCTCGAGGCCTTCGTGGACAGCCTGATCAATTGGGATCATGTCCTGGAACTCTACGAAAAGGCCAAGGCCTGATCGATATCGAAAGCCCCGGCACGCCGGGGCTTTTCTTTTTCAATGCCTGGCCCTCGTCGCAATCGCAAGGGATGGCCAAAATCGCCTGAGCAGAAGGGAATATTCCAGCCTGCGTATCCGTTAACGTCCTGTCCGAGATACCTTCATCCATGGAGCCAATTGAATGAGAAAGCTTGTCCTCGCCATCTCTATGCTCGCTCTCGCCGGATCGGCGGCCTTCGCGGACCCGATCCAGGATCGGCAGGCTCTGATGAAGGAGCGCGGAAAGATCGTCGGCGGCCTGTCGAAAGTGGCCAAGGGTGATCAGGCGTTTGATGCCGCGGCCGTGCTGACGCAGTTGCAGGCTCTGCAGGCGAATGCCGAGAAGCTCGATGTCGACGCGTTGTTCCCGAAAGGCAGCGACGCCGGTAACACGACGGCAAGCCCGAAGATCTGGGAAGACATGGCTGGCTTCAAGGCCGCCGAGGACAAATATCTCGCCGACGTCAAGGCGGCGGTCGCCGCGGCCCCCGCCGATGTCGACGCGCTGAAGGCGCAAGTCGGCACCATCGGGTCGGATTGCGGGACCTGCCATCAGGCCTACAGGGTCAAGAAAGGCTGATTTCAGCCATGGCATGGCTGAAGAAGCTCGTCGGCGCGGTCCTCGTTCTTGGTGGCGCCGGCGCTGCTGCCGGCTGGATCCTGTCGGCTCCAGTCAGGCTTGACACGACGACCCTGGCGCAACTCGGGCCGGGAGACCCAGCCAGGGGCAAGCGCATTTTCTACGCCGGCGGCTGCACGTCCTGCCACGCCAAGCCAGGTTCGCAGGGCGATGCGCGGCTTCAACTCGTGGGTGGCCTCGAACTCAAGACGCCGTTTGGAACCTTCGTTCCGCCCAACATTTCGCAAGATCCCAAGGATGGCATCGGTGCATGGTCGGTCGAGGATCTCGCCAATGCGATGCTGAAGGGCGTATCGCCTTCCGGCGAGCATTTTTACCCGGCGTTCCCCTATACCTCCTACGCGCGCATGAAGCCGGCGGATATTGCCGACCTCTATGCCTTCCTGAAGACACTGCCGGCGGTCGCCGGCAAGGCGCCCGCCAATTCACTGGCATTCCCGTTCAACATCCGTCGTGGCATTGGCTTGTGGAAGCTGCTCTATTTGAGCACCAAACCTGTCATTTCCTTCCCAAATAGTACCCCTGACCCTGTGATGGCCGGCCGCTACCTGGTCGAGGGACCGGGTCATTGCGGCGAGTGCCACACGCCGCGCGACCTGGCAGGGGGCACGAAAGAGAATGAGTGGCTGGCAGGTGCGGTGGCCGCTGAAGGCAACGGCATCGTGCCGAACATCACGAGCGAGGGGGGCGTCGGCAAATGGACGGAGGCCGACATCGCCAACTACCTCGAAACCGGCTTCACGCCCGATTTCGATTCTGTCGGCGGCGCAATGGTCGATGTGCAACGGAACATGGCACAATTGACCACACAGGATCGTGCGGCCATCGCGGCCTATCTCAAGGCGATACCGCCGCATCCAAATGGCTATCCGGCGCGCAAGCCTGTCACGAATTGATTCCGGGCTTACTCAGGACTTGGCACTCGACCATTGCAAAGCTCAGATCATCTTGGCCAGTGCATCGGACAACGCCAGATTGAATACCTGGCGTTGGAGACCACAGCGTTGGCTTGTGACTAGAATTTGGCGATGACCATCTCGTCCCGCGGATTGACATACAGCCATTGGCCGCGAATGCCGCCGTTTGCGGACTAAAGGTGGCGGTCGCCCAGGAAATCGAAGCCCGTCTCGAAGAAAAGATTGTAGTTGCAGGTCATCTCCTCTCCCGGTGCGATGTCGCGCAAGGCGTAGGTTTCCTCGGGCGAGGAGACATCGCAATTCGGCTGGTCGTCATGGTTCATGTAGCGGGCGTCGTCCGCTTCGAAGACGATGTAGGCGGGATCGCGCCGATCGGGGTAGGAATAGCGGTCGAGATAGTTCTTCACCGGCCCGGTCTCACCCTCATAGGTCTCGACATCGATGATCCGGTCGAACCGGGGATCGAGCTTCCACACCAGCGTCCCCTTGGGAATGTGGTTCTTGGCAAAGACGCCGATGCCCTGGATGGGCGATTTGTCGAGATAAACGTCGACGAGCAGCATGATGGACCCTTGCACGGTTGTGGATTGTCTGGCCTGTGACAAGCCGCGCTTTGGGTAGCGCGCGACCGCCGCGATTGCGAGTAAAAATGAGCGAGGCGGAATTCAAAAAATCATGACTGCCTGATCGGTCACTGGTCCGAGCCGCCGCCCGGCATCAGCGTTGTTGTAGGGCAAGACGAACACCCAAGGCGCAATAGATGCCGCCAACGAACTTGCCCTGCCATTTCACCACCGATGGATTGCGGCGCAGAAATTTGCCGACGCCGCCGGCACTAACCGCAAAGATGACTGTGCTGAAAAGGCCCAGCACAACAAAGATCACCCCGAGTATCATCAACTGGAGCATCACCGATCCATTTTCCGGATGTACGAACTGCGGAAGGAAGGCGAGAAAGAAAAGCGCGGTTTTGGGGTTGAGCACTTCGGTCAGGACTGCTTGTCGAAACGCCTTTCCGGCGGAGATTGCAAGCGTCCCGGCAGCCAGATTGGCCGGCGTTTTCTCGATGATCGCGCGGATGCCGAGATAAACGAGGTAGGCCGCGCCGACGTATTTCACGATGCTGAACAACGCCGCCGACGTGGCGACGATCGCCGAAATGCCGACCACGGCCATGAAGGTGTGAACGATATCGCCCGCCGCGATTCCGGCGCTGGTCGCGATGCCCGCCCTGGTTCCCGAGCTTGTCGCCCGTGTGATGGTAAAGAGCGTGGCTGGGCCGGGAATAAAGGCGAAGCCAAGCACAACCAGGACGTAGGTTACCAGTGTGGAGAGGCTGATCATTGCGTTCCTTCCGCGGGTTGCGCCGTGCCTGCAACCTTCAGCGCGAAAGAATAGGTGTAGGCAATCTCTTCCAGTCGTGAAAACCGGCCCGACGCGCCCGCATGCCCGGAATCCATGTTGATCTTGAACAGCACCGGATTGTCGCCGCTCTTTCGGTCGCGCAGTCGGGCCACCCATTTGGCCGGTTCCCAATATGTGACGCGCGGATCGGTGAGACCGGCCAGCGCCAGGATCGGTGGATAGTCTAGCGCGCCGACATTGTCGTAGGGCGAGTATGCGGCGATGATCCTGTAGTCGTCGGCGGACGCGATCGGATTGCCCCATTCCGGCCACTCCGGCGGCGTCAGCGGCAGGCTGGCGTCGAGCATGGTGGTCAGCACATCGACGAAGGGCACCTCGGCGACGATGCCGCCAAAGCAATCCGGCGCCATGTTGGCCACCGCGCCCATCAGCATGCCGCCGGCCGACCCACCCTGCGCGACGATACGTTCATGCGCGGTGTACCGCTCCGCGACCAGGTGGCGTGCGACCGCGATGAAATCCGTGAAGGTGTTCATCTTGTGCTCTCGCTTGCCGTCATCGTACCAGCCATAGCCCTTGTCCTTGCCGCCGCGGACATGAGCGATAGCGAAGACAAAGCCGCGGTCGACCAATGAAAACCAGTTGGTATTGAAGGCGGCGGGCACGGTGATTCCGTAGGAACCGTAGCCGTAGAGCAGGCAAGGCGCGGACCCATCCAGCGGTGTATCGCGGTGATGCAAAAGCGAGATCGGAACCAGTTCGCCGTCGGCGGCGGGCGCCATTAGCCGTCTGGTGACGTAATGGTCCGGTTGATGGCCGGATGGCACTTCCTGGGTCTTGAGCAGCGTTCGCTCGCGGGTGCGCATATTGTAGTCGAATACCTGCGCCGGCGTCGTCATTGACGAGTAGGAAAAGCGCATGATCTCGGTGTCGTACTCGTAGGAACCTGAGAGGCCGAGCGAGAAAGCCTCCTCGTCGAACGAAATCAGGTGCTCCTCGCCATTGGCGCGGTCGTGCACCACAATGCGGGGCAGCCCATCCTTGCGTTCAAGCCGCACCATGTGGCTCTTGAAGCCGATCATCGACAAGATCAGCCGGCCCGCCTCGTGCGGGACCAGTTCCTGCCAGTTGGCGCGCACCGGATCGCTGGCCGGCGCCGTCATGATCTTGAAATCCTTGGCGCCGTCGGCGTTGGTCAGGATGAAGAAGATGTCGCCACCTTCCTCCAGTTCATACTGCAATCCGATCTCGCGCGGCGAGACCAGTTTCGGCTCGGCGAATGGATCGCTGGCGCTCAACAGGCGGTATTCGGAGGTCTCATGGTCGTTGATACCGATCATGATCCATTCATTACTGCGTGTGCCGTCAACATCCATGAAGAAGCCGGGATCGGTTTCCTCATAGATCAGCCGGTCGCTTCCATGGCTTTGTCCAAGCGCGTGGAACAGCACTTTGGACGGCCGGTGGTTGGGGTCGAGGCGTGTGTAGAAAAAACCATCATTGCCGGCATTCCAGACGCCTGAACCGCCGGTGTCGGGAATCTGGTCCGCGAGTTCATTCCCATCGGCAAGGTCGCGCACCCGAAGGGTGTAGAATTCGGAGCCCTTGTCGTCGAACGCCCACAGCAGCTTGCGATGGTCGGCGGAGTGATCGACGCCGCCTAGGCGGAAATAGGCCTTGCCCGTGGCCTCCGTGTCGCCATCGAGCAGGATCTGCTCGGCGCCGCCATCGCGTGGCATGCGGAAGTAGCGCGGCTGCTCGCCGCCAAGCTTGTAGGATGAACCGTAGGCGTAGGGTCCATCCTTCATCGGGACGGAAGAATCATCTTCCTTGATGCGCCCTTTCATCTCGTTGAAAAGCCGCTTCTGCAGGTCGACCGTATCCGCCATCAGCTTTGACTGGTAGGCGTTCTCGGCCTCGAGCTCGGCGCGGATTCCCACGTCGAGCAATGACGGGTCCCTGAACATCTCCTGCCAGTTGTCGGCCCGCAGCCAGGCGTAGTCATCGGTTCGCGTTGTGCCATGATGCGTGTCGGAAATCGGCCGTTTTTCCGGCTTCGGCGGGCTGATGAACGGAAATGCTGTCGTTTTGGTCATTGCGTCTCGCTTTGGGATCATCCGAACCAGCGGCTGCCGATGTTTCAACGGCTCAGCCTTCAGTAACCAGTCTCATGCGATCCCCTTCATGGCTTGGCAAGTGGCCAATCTGTCTTCGGCGATACGTCTGGCACCGGCAAGACATTCTTCTGACACGATCCGGCTTTCTTTGGCGGACTGATGGTTGCACGCCGCCGCCAGCAATGGATGCCGCGATCCATGGTCCGGGCGAAAACCGATTGCGGCCAGATAAGCCGCGTGATGGTCAAGCAAGACCAAGCATTGAAATCTTTCCGCGATTTGCGGTTGATGTAAATGCCATCTGACCCGGCTTTAGCTGCCACTGGTTCGACCAGAAAAGCTGCCATGTGGTACATGGACACGCTAGATTGAAGCTGATCAACGAATATTTGATCAGTATCGTTGAATATAGCGTAAGAAATTAATTGACTTACTTGGTCTGTTGGCTCATGGGATATGCCGTGACGCGAATCGCGGAGTCCCTTTCCTGCACGAAATTCGCGCGATGCCCGCTTCGTAAAAACAGGGCGCAGATAGAAACAACTCTTGTTGGGGCCTGAAGAAACCATGGATATTGTTGAGACACCTTCCAGAAACAGCGATGCACTGATCGAGTTGACCGCCGATGTGGTGGCTGCCTATGTCAGCAACAATCCGGTCCCGGTCGGCGAATTGCCCAACCTGATCGCCGATGTCCATGCAGCGCTCGGGCGCGTGGGCGGAGTGAGCGAACAGCCTCCCGCGGACAAGCAGAAGCCGGCCGTGAACCCGAAGCGCTCGGTTCATGACGACTATATCGTCTGCCTTGAGGACGGCAAGAAGTTCAAGTCGCTCAAGCGCCACCTGATGACCCACTATGACCTGACCCCTGATCAGTATCGTGAAAAGTGGAACCTGGACCCGAGCTATCCTATGGTTGCTCCAAACTACGCTGCTGCGCGGTCCCAGTTGGCCAAGAAGATGGGCCTCGGCCGCAAGCGCAAGGCGCGGTAATCGCCGCGCGCCACCATTAAATCGACATCGACGGCGCCGTTTGGCGCCGTTTGATTTTGATGGGTTAAGTCGACCGGCTGCGCCGGTCTTATCAGGCGGTCTGTTTCAGCGCCGCCTCGGCATCGCGTTTGATGCGTTTGACCATGGAGCGCAGGCCATTGGCGCGCTGCGGCGATAGATGCTCGTCAAGCCCGAGTGCCTTCAGCGTCACTTCCGCGTCCGTCTCCAGAATCTGGCTGGCGGTCTGTCCTGAAAACAGCGCCAGCATGATCGCGACAAGGCCACGCACGATATGGGCGTCGGAATCTCCGGTGAAGGTGATGACGGGGTTGGCGCCGGTTCCGCGCTCGGTGGTCAGCCAGACCTGGCTGACACAGCCCGGCACCTTGTTGGCTGCGTTGCGTTGCTCGTCCGGAAACGGCGGCAGCGCCTCGCCAAGCTCGATCACGTAACGGTAGCGGTCCTCCCACTCGTCAAGAAGCGAAAAGTCGTCGCGGATCGTCTGGATCGTGGTCGTCATCATCATGCCGGATATAATCACGTGCCGCGGCCGCGTCACGGAAAAAGAAAGTACACCGCGGGCTGAGGCCGAGCCCGCGGTGTGCCGTCAGCACTGGGTCCTGAGATGGGAACCGGCTACGGAAAGAGTAAATGTCTTGACGAAAATCGTGGACGCTTGCTTCGCACGTTCAATCGGGACGCACGATACAGCAACTAAATCCGTCTCAGTTTCTCACCGGCAGATTTACTGTCGCGGGCAGCACGATGTCTTCGCTCACGCTGCCGGTCGTGGTCGAGGTGTCGGGCGCGGCCGCCGGCTTGTCGTCGGATGTCTTGTCGTCAAGCATCGCAGCCGCGATCTTGGCTGTCTCCTTGGCGCGGGCGGTAATGGTGTGCATCGCCGACTTGCCGGTCTCGCAGACATCAGGCTTACGCTCGCAAATGCCGGCGATGTCGCCAACCGCGTCCCGCGCCGCAAACAGCGCCTGGAGCGGGCCGACGCTCTCATGGCCGGTCTCATCGGGGCCGACGCTCAGCGGCAGTGCCAGAAGCACCAGCGAAAACCAGAAAGCCATCCTCATCAGAAAGAACATACTTTGCCTCTCGTCGTCACCGGATCATGCATCCATATGGCATGACCTCTTTTGTAGGCAGCATGTTGGCACACAGGCACAAAGGACGGCTTGCGGGGACAGCGAGAATTTTCCTCAAATTTTAGGCAGATTCGAAACGAACCGTTTTGCTGTCGATTTACCGCAAATCCGGTTGATTTCGTTCAATTCCTGGTAACCATCCAATTGGCTGTTTTTATTGGATTTTCTGCACGAGACGGCTCGGTAGCGGCGGTGGGTGTGATCCGGCTTTCGGGGCTGCCCGGCTAACGCTCCGTTTACTATGGCTGCATTTGCCCCCGCATTCGGCCGCCAGGATCCCAATATTTGCCGCAGCCCGGACGTTGGCAGGGCCTGCCTTATCCATTCCTTAAACGCTGGATGCGACTTTCAGAGCCAACCAGAACAATCTGCAGGGCAGAGTTGTCCACGACCAGTACGGGTGCGTAGAGTTGAGTTCGATCAAGGCCAGATACGTCGAATTGCCTGGCGCGATGGCTGCCGGCTGCGAACGTATGGTCCATCCGTCCGTAGTGGAGCGGAGCGACCACGAGCGCCACCGCCGATTCATTGGCCTCATGTTGGCCGCGCCATTCTTCGCTGCCGGCGCCGCGGTAACGATGGTTACGTCGGGCATGGGTGCGGCCGTGACCGTGGGCGCGATTTTCGCGGCTTTCGGCCTCTGCTGGTTCATCGCCTTGTTGGTTGCGGCGACGGGCAAGATGGCGTTGGCCGGCAAGGTTGCCTTGGCCATTGCGGGCATTGCTCTTGCCGCCTTGATCGCCGCTGCGGGAGGATTGAGCTCTCCAGTCGCGATGCTCGTCGTGGCCCTGCCATTCGAAGCCTGGTGGATTGGCGCCTCGCGGCGGGCCGCGGTGTGGGGCGCCGTGTCGGCCCTTGCCGCGATCCTTGCCCAGCCGCTGGTTGCTTCCGTTCTGCCGCTCGCGGCGGTGCATGTTCCTGCCTGGCACTGGCTGGTGCCGCTGGCCTGGGCGCTTACCCTCATTCCCCGCACCTCGGCATTTCACAATCCCGTGGGGGCGTCTCCAGACAAGGACACTGCCGACCGGCTTGAAGACATCATCGATGCGGTTGTCCTGCGCGCCGCCAGGCATGGCGAGGTGCTGGAGGCGTCGGCGAAGGCACGCACGATGCTGAAGCTGCCGCCCGAATTGCTTTTCGGCACTGGCTTCTTTGACCGCATCCATCTGTCCGACCGCGTCTGCTATCTCAGTGCGATGGCCGACATGCGCGACGGAGCCCTGTCGCGCCGGCTCGACATCCGTGTCCGGCTGCCGCAGAACGGCAGCGGCAGGACGGTGGACAATTACAGGCCGTTTTCTCTCGAACTGCTTCGCGCGCCCGAACAGAGCGAGATCTTCACCCTTGTTGTTCGCGAAAACGACGAAGTTTCAGCGCTGCGCGAAGAACTGGCCGCGGCGAACGAAGCCGCTGCTTGCGCCGAAGTCGCGAAAGGGCGGTTCCTCGCCGTTGTCAGCCACGAGCTTCGCACGCCGCTGAATGCCATCATCGGCTTCTCCGACATGTTGCTGCACGAAATGTTCGGCACATTCAAGGATCCTCGCCAGAAGGAATATGTCGGCCTTGTAAGGGATTCGGGCCAGCATCTGCTGGCGGTGGTGACATCGATACTCGATGTTTCAAAAATCGAATCGGGTGCCTACGCGACCGAGCCGGAGCCTTTCCGTTTTTCTGAAGCGGTCGACATGTGCCAGTCCATGATGCGACTGCAGGCACAGGCAAAGAGCATCGACCTGCAGGCGCAGATCGCGCCGGATGCCGGCGAGATCAATGCCGACCGTCGTGCGGTGCAACAGATACTCATCAACCTCGTATCCAATGCCATCAAGTTCACGCCCGACGGCGGCGACGTCGTTGTCGGCGCCAAGCGGATCGGCTCGCGGTTGCATTTCTGGGTCAGAGATACAGGCATAGGCATCGCGGAGGAGGATTTTGCCAATCTCGGCAAGCCGTTCATGCAGATCCAGAATGATTATACGCGCCGCTTCGAGGGAACGGGTCTTGGACTTTCGCTGGTGAAGGGGCTGGTGGAACTGCACGACGGCACGATGTCGATCGAGAGCATGCCGGGTGAGGGCACCACGGTGACGATCAGCCTTCCCGTGCGTGGCCCCAAGCGACGTTCCGCCGACAAGGCCGCCGTGCTGCCGATGCCCGTTGCCAAGGCGAAAGGAGACAGAAATGGCTCGCTCCGCAAGACAGGCTAAGGCGGTCAAGCGCCGCAACACCCCCTTTCAGGACGGTGCGGCGGCCGTTGGAAGCCTGATTTCGCAAAATCCCGTTCTCGTGGGCGGGTCGACAGCCTTTCTGGTGACGTTGTTCTACGTTTCGGCGAATGCCTTGTGGTACCAGCCTTTTCCGCATTCGGGCGCATTCTTCGCCACTCGAAGCATGGCGAGCTTTCCGCGCGCTGGCGTGGCGGAGCCGGAGACGACAATCAATATCGTGAGGCCGGCCACCGCGACGGCGCCGGTCAAGAGCGACCCGCGGGTGCAGCAGGTCCAGGGCATATTGAAGGACCTGAATTTCTATTCCGGGACCGTTGACGGCATTACCGGTCCGGCCACGCGCAAGGCCATCCAGGCTTATCAGCAGAAGGTCGGGCTCAACGCGTCCGGCGAAATCGATGCTGTCCTCCTGGATCAACTGGGGGCGACCCCCACGACAGCGTCCGTTCCGCATCCGCAGCCTCGCCCGGCTGAGACGGGTGTCGTTCCGGTCTCGCTGCAGACAAGCGCCGCCCCCTCGCAAGCGCCCGACGCCCGCATCGTCAAGATTCAGGCCGGGCTTAAGGCGTTCGGCAACGATGACATGCAACTGGATGGCGTGGTGGGCGCACGCACCAAGGCTGCGATCAAGGAATTCCAGTCGCTCTTCGGCCTGCCGCAAACTGGCGAGCCCGACGAGGTTGTCTACGTCAAGATGCGTGAGATCGGCCTGACCAACTGACGGGCGAAACGACCGCTCGCAAGCCAGCAAGAACCCCGCTAAACAGCGTCCTATGTCCGGATGCTTTTCATGCGCGTAACCAGCGACCTTTGGGTGTCGGCGCTTTTGCGCCGTGTTTTCGGCGCCGGTGGCTTCGCTGCGGTGGTCAAGCGCGGCGCGACCGAAGCCGGAGCGGTTTTCATCCTGGCGCGGGGGAGGATGGGCGAGGTCGCCCTGCTTGGGCCGGCGCCCCAGACAAGCTACGATTCGGCCAAGCCGGATGATCGCTTCTTCAGTTTGCTCGGTGCGGGCGACGATCCCGCCGTGCTGGATGCACGGCTGGAAAGGGAGAAGAAATTCGATCCGGATATTTGGGTGGTCGAGATCGAGGCTGGCGCCGTTCCGGTCGAGGAGCTGATTTCAATCAAGCCCTGAGGCTTGCGGGTAGCGGAGCCTCGTCGCTGTTCGAAGCTTTGCGCGTGTCCCCGTTTGCAGCGGCGTGCCCCGTGTTGCGGATAGCCTTGGATAGTGTTTCGGCCTTCCACCCCCGCACCTTGTCCAGGGCAACGTCGCGGTGAAGCAGGCGATACCGGTCGAGGAACAGGCGGATGGCCTGAGGATGCGGGAACTGGGTCGGATAGACAGCGACGGTTATCAGGAACGCCCTGTCCTCACTGAGGTCCAGCGAACGCAGCGCCGCAAGCAGCGATGAATAGTTCTGGTTCGCGGTGAGGGAGCGGGCCGTTTGAAAATCGATTTCGAGCGCATCGGCGAGCGCGGTCTGGAAAAACGCCGCATTACCTGTCAGCGCTGTCTCGCGCAGCTTGGCGTAGGTTTCCGAGCCGACGAAGGGGGTGACGGAGGTTCCCAGACTGTCTCCGACGGGGCGCATCATCGAGCGCAGCCGTCGACGCGCATTTTCGGCGGCAATCCCGGGGTCTGGTTGCGGGGTGGGAGCGACCTCGACGATTTCGGCGCTTTCCGCCGCCACTTTCGCGATCGGTTCCGGTTTGCGCTGTCGCACCAGTGTCGGCTTTTCGATCGCCCTGATCAGGTCGGCTATGGTCGGGTTCAAATCCTTGCGGCGCGCGATCGCGCGAGCATGAGGCAGGCCATGGCGCCCGATCAGCGCGATGAGATCGATATCGCTGACCGCGGGCGAACGGATGAGCAGGGGCGCGGCGATGTCGACCGGTTCTTCGCATAGCCGCCGAACCAGTCCAGCGGGCGCGTATTCGCATTCGGAAAGCGCGGCCGCAACATAACGGCGTGATTCGGTCGAGACATTGTCGAAGAGCGGAAGCGTAAGGTCCTCAAGCTGGGCGATCTCCCGGCGCGAGGGGCGGGTGAGCGAACAGAACGCCGAGACCGCTGCTCGGAAAAGCCTTTCAGCCTTGCCTGGTTCGGTTCGAACAGCGATTTGCCTGAAATCCGAAGATGACACGGAGGATACGCCTGACACTTTGACACAACCCGGACCGCGCGCGACCGACTGTGTCGGTTTCGCATTCGCCGGGAACAAAGATCAAGTTAGCGGTGATCCGTTAGCGCTCCGTTAACCCTCTACCGTCCTTAATCACATTTGGAGGCGTTGCGTTGTGCTCCGGGGAAACCGAGAGGAATGCGCGAACCATGGGTATGGTACTGTCTTTCGTGCCGCGGACGGCGGCAACCAGCAGGGCAAGTCAGAACACCGGCGCGCCGGCGGCGGTGATCATCTTTCCGGGCGTTCGCTACGAGCAGCGGCCGCTCATCGGCGAGGCAAGGCCAGCGGGGCCCGACAAGCCAGGATTAACCCGTCCGCCCACACCGCATCATTAGACGACATCGAGCGGGCGCCTGATTTACCGGTGACCGGTTGCGGCTCTAGAAGTCCTGCAATTCGCAGGAACTCTGATCGAGAAACCGCGATACGATCGGCTTCCAGCTGTCGTCAGGAACGAAGCTGCGGATAACGAACATGCCTTCGTCTATCGGCGCCTCGACAAATACGGCTCCCTGAAGCCCCTCGGGCAGGTCCTTGCGGACCTCGATCATCTGCGCCGGCGTCAGGACCACCGCATCCAGCGCCCCGCCATTGGCGGTATGGTCGTTGAAGGAATAGATGTTGTGCCCGTTGCGGTCGTAGACCGAGACGGACCAGAACGGGACGTTTCCCGGCGCCTTGACCCGTACCATCCCGTCGACCAGGTCGAACCGGCAGGCCGCCGCATAAAACATCGGGTCGACGGATTTGACCACCGGCGCGCCGCCGGCTTCCGCGTCGAGCCTTGTTATCTTGTACAGATCGGAAGCCATCGCCAGCCGGGACCAGGCATCACGTTCGGAAAACTCCGGAACCAGGAGCAGCACGGCGATATGGATGATGCCGGCGCCGACCAGACCAAGCAGGATGAGGTGCAGGAGCCTACGCATTGCAGCCGACCTTCAGGATCTGCGGCAATGTCACGTCCGACAGGCCCGTGCTGCTGGCGATCGGCGTGTCATAGAATGTAAGGACGAAGTACATCGTGCCGGAGCCGTTGGAGAGTAGCCAATTGCCCGGGGCGGGGCGGTCGCCGACGGAAATGACCACCGAATTGTCTGGCTCGCGCAGCACTTGATAGGATTGAAGGGCGGCGGGCCGCGACTTGCCGGTCTCGACCACGCCAAGCGAGCGGTCCGCCGCATAGAGGGTCCAGAAACGGGCTGTCGGATATGTGCCTTCGATCTTGTACGCGCATTCCCGCCTGAGCGGCTCGCCTCCTGAATCATGCTCCGCGACAAAGGACAATCCTTCGGCCTGACCCAGCGCAAGGACACCTTCCCGCGCCACGCGGGCCTTGGAGTACGGGTCGGCCGCCGGCGTTCCGATATAGGGGAAAGCGGTCCATTGGCCGATTCGGATCGCGCCAACGCCATCCTGCACCTTCAGCGCATACCAGACGCTGCCGCCGCCACCGCCGATGGCGATGACAAGTGCGACAAATGTCAGGAATGCGTTCTTGAGCATGAAGAACCGCGAGAGAGAGGATTATCGTTCCGGATATCGCGACGCAGGGCCCGATGGCAAGCGGGCCGCGGAATTTGCCTTCCGACCCAATGCCCTGGGGTCAAAGCGCCGACAAGGTCTGCGGCGCGGCGGGGGCCCTCAGGATGGGTGCCACCTCGAACACCTTGGACATGTCCCTGAGCGTCTGCGTGGTTCGGCTGGAGAGGACCGGCGGGCGCTCGGCGGCGGCTTCGGCCGCGGCCTGCTCGTCGCTCTTCTTTTGCGCTTCCTCTGCCTTGGCGGCGGCTGCGACATCGACAAACGGCTTGTCGATGCCCGGGATCGGCTTGAGATCGATATTCTGATGGGCGTAGACCATCAGGCGTTGCCATACCATCGCCGGCAGCGAGCCGCCCGTCATGTTCTTGGTCGGACTGAAGTCATCGTTGCCCAGCCAGACGGCTGCCGTGTAGTTGCCCGTAAACCCGACAAACCAGGCATCGCGATAGGACTGTGTCGTGCCGGTCTTTCCGGCCACGACTATGTTGGGAATCTGAGCGCGCCGCGCGGTACCCATGACCGGCACTGCTGCCAGCATGGTGTTCATGGACCTGAGCGCCTGTTCCGACAGCACGCGGTGCGGGGGCGGCGCATCCTTGGTGAAGTCATAGACCACCTGGCCGGTGCGGTTGACGAGTTGCGTGATGCCGTGACGCGAGCCGACAAAGCCGTTCTGCGCGAACACGCTATAGCCTGTCGCCTGATCCATCACGGTCATGCCGGAGGTGCCGAGCACCATTGTCTTGTGACCCTCCAGCGGTGACTCGACCCCGAATGATTCGGCAAGCGCCTTGATCGGGGCGATGCCAAGGTGATCCTTTGCCAACCGCACCGGCACGGTGTTGATGGACTTCGCCATCGCCATGAGAAGGGTGATATTCCCTGCCGATTCGCCGGCATAATTGTGCGGCGACCAGTTGCCCCAGCTGATCGGCCCGCCGGAAATGATCGAGTTGGGCGTGAAGCCGTGCTCCATGGCGGTCGCATAGACATAGGGCTTGAACGAAGAGCCGGTCTGCCGCAGCGCCTTGGTCGCGCGGTTGAACTGGCTCGCGCCATAGTCCCGGCCGCCGACGATTGCCCGGACCGCGCCGTTGGTTTCAATAACGACCACCGCGCCCTCGGTGACGTTGTACTCCTTGCCGAATTGCCGGAGGTGGAATTCCACCGATTCTTCGGCCGCCTTCTGGATATTCGCGTCGAAGGTCGTATGGGCGACCAGCGAGTGCTGGCCGCTCTTGGCCGCGATCTTCTTGACCTCGTCGAACGCCCAGTCGAGGAAGTAATCCGGGCTCTTCTGCTCGCCCCGGTCGACGACATCGGCTGGATGCAGCCGCGCCTGCAGCACCTGACCCTCGGTCATGAAACCGGCGTCGACAAGGTTGGACAGCACCACATTGGCCCGCGCGCGTGCGGCCGGCAGGTTGATATGCGGCGCGTATTTGGTCGGCGCCTTGAACAACCCCGCCAGCATCGCCGCCTCGGCGAGGTTCAGGTCCTTGACGCTCTTGCCGAAATAGAAATCGGCGGCCGCCTCGATGCCGAACGTGCCGCCGCCCATATAGGCGCGGTCGAGATAGAGCTGGAGGATTTCCTTCTTCGAAAGGTTGGCTTCGAGCCACAATGACAGGAAGGCTTCCTTGATCTTGCGCTCGAACGTACGCTCATTGGTGAGGAACAGGTTCTTCGCCAGTTGCTGGGTGATGCTTGAGCCGCCCTGGACCACCGAGTTGGCGCGGACGTTCTGGAAGATCGCTCGCGAAAGGCCGAGGACGTCGATGCCGTAGTGATCGAAGAATCGGCGATCCTCGGTGGCGAGCACGGCCTTGATGACATGATCGGGCATCTCGTCGACGGGCACGGAATCGCGCTGGATGATGCCACGCTGGCCGATCTCGTTGCCGTAGCGGTCGAGGAAGGTGACCGCGAAGTCGCCCTGTGCCCGCCAATCGCCGGCCGTGTCCTGGAATGCCGGCATGGCCAGCGCCAGCATGACGACTATGCCCCCGGCTCCGAGCGTGAACCCTTCGCTGAGCAATTCGATGATGCCCCGGCGCCAGCCGGTGAGGCGGAACCGTCGGGAAAAGATCGTCGCTGCTTCCCAGAACTGACGAGCCTTGAAGCCGATCTCATAGAGCGAGGAATCGAGCCACGCGTCCAAACCCAGCAACCAGGCGGCGATGGGGCCTCTTCTCTTGCGCGGTTCGGGACTGGCCATTAGGAAATCCGTCTTCGGCTGCGTCCCGGAACTGCATGCGCGCAGTTTCGGGACGGCGCATCGACAAGACTATTCGTCCATTTTTTCGGCGCTCACAAGGGCTAAGAGGAGGCAGCGCCGCAAGTCGTGATCTGGCGGAAGAATCCGAACGCGGTTAGGCTCGGCGCGAAACTGCCGTCGGCGCGAATACCCACTGGTGATGGAACAAGACGATGAGCGCGTCCGGCGATTTGCAGCAGGCATTATTCCAGCGACTAAGAAGCGATGCATCGCTGTCGGCGCTGCTTGGCGGCGCTGGGCTGCTTGAGCGGCCAGCCGAAAATGTTGCCTTTCCCTATGTTACGTGCGGCCAGACCAGTGCCTTCGACTGGGACACGGGCGCCCAGAATGACGCCGATCAGCTGGTCACGCTGCATATCTGGTCGAAGGCACACGGTGAGGCCGAAACGCGTGCCATCATGGACAGGATAAAGGCGCGCCTAGCCAAGGCGGTGCTGGCAATAGGTGCGCGCGGCCGCACACACCTTGTGCTCGAATTTTCCGAAATCCGTCATGACGAAGAGCTGCTGCTGTATCACGGGCTGCTGCGCTTCCGCGCCGCGATGCAGGAAAGCGCGTGACGTGCTTTCAATAGGGCCGGAACGCGGTCTAGACTGAAACCTTGTGATCTTCGCCCGGGCAACGAAAATCACTGTCTTGTTTTCTGATATCCAAGGGGGTTGGCAGGCATGTTTTTATCGGCGTTCACTGTTCATTTCACGTTCAGCACCGACGCGTTACAAAGCCGACCATGAAAACGCTTGGCCCCCACCTCCGAACCGCGATACTGGCGCTCTGCGCGGCCGGGTTGTTTGCGTCGCGGGCGACGGCATTGCCGACCGACATGCCGCAGCCGGCCGATCCGATCATATTGGCTTCGTCTGATTGCTACGCGATCGGCCAGCAGGTTGCCGAGCAGAACGGCGGAACCCTGGCCAAGGCATCGCAATCGACGCGCGGTGGACAGCCCGTCTGCGTCATTGTCGTGCTCGTGCCGGGCAAGGATGGCCAGCGTCCGCGCCGCTCCGAAATCGTGGTTCCCCAGAACTGAGCTTGACCCCATCGTTTCCACGGCCGCGGGAATCGGCCTATATCTCACACACCGGCCCTTCAACAGGCTCAACCCGCCACAGGCATTGACCCGCATGCGCGTACTCGTCGTCGAAGATGACAAGGATCTCAACCGGCAGATCGCCGATGCCCTGGTGGATGCCGGCTATGTGGTGGACAGGGCTTTCGATGGTGAGGAAGGCCACTTTCTCGGTGATACCGAACCCTACGATGCCGTGGTGCTCGATATCGGCCTGCCGCAGATGGATGGCATCAGCGTGGTCGAACGCTGGCGGCGGGGCGGCCGCAAGATGCCGGTCTTGATCCTGACGGCACGCGACCGCTGGAGCGACAAGGTGTCGGGCATCGACGCGGGGGCCGACGATTATGTCACCAAGCCGTTCCACATCGAGGAGGTGCTGGCGCGCGTTAGGGCGCTTATCCGCCGTGCGGCCGGCCACGCGTCCTCCGAACTGACTTGCGGGCCGTTGCGGCTCGACACAAAAGCCTCCAAGGCCGATGTCAATGGCGTACCGCTGAAACTGACGTCGCACGAATTCCGTCTGCTCGCCTATCTGATGCACCACATGGGTGAAGTTGTCTCGCGGACCGAACTGGTCGAGCATCTCTACGATCAGGATTTTGACCGCGATTCCAACACCATAGAGGTCTTTGTCGGGCGGCTGCGCAAGAAGATGGGCATCGACATGATCGAAACCGTGCGCGGAATGGGCTATCGTATGCGTGAGCCGGAGGCGTAACGCGGAACAGTTCCCTACAAAACCGGCTGCCCCAAAAACGCTGTCCCTGCGTTTCTGGCCGCGCTCGCTGGCGTTCCGGGTGGTCGCCTTTTCCACGGTCTGGGCGATCCTCACCCTCATTGTGATCTTCACCCTCATCACGACGCTTTATCGCCAGGCGAACGAGCGGGGTTTCGACAGCCTGCTTTCGGCGCATCTCTTCAACCTGATTGGTTCGGTCGGCATTTCCGATACCGGCGCGCTGACCGGTGCGCCCGATCTTGGCGACCTGCGGTTCTCCGAACCGAATTCGGGCTGGTACTGGTCGGTGGAGCCTGCGTCGGAAGGCGTGCATGGCGACCTCCATTCCTCGTCGATGACCCGGACAATTCCTTCGCCACCTGTCTCCGAAGTGCCGTTCAACTCCAGTTTCCAGCGCAGCTATTCAACGGAGGGGATAAGCGGTGAGAGACTGCAGGTGTTCGAAAGCGAATTCGTGCTGGACGCGAAGAACCGTGCCGCGCGTTTCCGTGTCATGGGCAACCAGACCGAACTGGAACAGGAAATCGGCAGTTTCCAGCGCCGCCTGCTCACTTATCTTTCGCTGTTCGGTGTCGGCATGATCGCCATCAACGCGGCCGCCATCCTGCTTGGCCTGCAGCCTCTGCGGCGCGTCCGAAATGCGCTTGCCATGGTGCGCGAAGGTACCGCACAGCGGCTCGATGGCCGGTTTCCCGCCGAGATCGAACCCCTCGCCAACGAAACCAACGCGCTCATCGAAAACAACAAGCGCATTGTCGAGAGATCGCGAACGCAGGTTGGCAATCTCGCGCATTCCTTGAAGACGCCGCTCGCGGTTCTCATCAACGAAGGACGGGCGCTTGGTGGCGCCAAGGGCCAGCTTATCGCCGAACAAGCCACGTCGATGCAAAAGCAGGTCGAGCATTATCTTCAGCGGGCTCGCGTCGCTGCGCAGCGCGACAGCGTTGTCTACCGCACGCCGGTGGCGCCGCTTGTGCAGCGCATGGTGCGGGTGCTGCAGAAGCTCAATCCGCGGACCAGCCTGTCGCTTTTGCTGCCACCCACCGAAATCGTCTTTGCCGGGGAACGGGAAGATCTGGAAGAATTGCTTGGCAATCTTCTTGAGAACGCTATGAAATGGGCGCGAAGCGCAGTCGCGGTATCTGTGACACCTCTCACCAACAGGGAAGATGTGGCCAGCCTTTTCGAGATCAACATCGAGGATGATGGCCCTGGCATCCCCGAAGACAAGGCGCGCGATGTGCTGAAACGAGGACGGCGCCTCGACGAGACGAAGCCTGGCACTGGTCTCGGGCTGTCCATTGTCGCGGACCTCGTCAACGAGTATGGAGGCACCCTGGCCCTGGAACGATCCGACATGGGTGGATTGAAGGTTGTGGTTCGATTGCGGAGCCTTCAGTGATGTTCGTTCAAATGGATCACGGCCAAATTTCCGACAAATATCAACACTATGGCCAGGCCGGTCTCGATGGCGCGGCCCCCAGCTCATCCTCTTCAAGATAACCGGTTGTTGGCATGAAGATTCGCGTCGCGCTCTTTTCCGCACTGCTCGCTGTATCCGGCTGCACCACCACGGGCAGCAAGGGTCCCGCCGTGGCAATGCTGCCGCCGGCTGCAGGCAAATCGCCTGCCGGCGGCAAACTGACTTCGACAATCATTTCCGCCATGGGTGGAGGCCTTGTCGGCGGGTCGATCGGCGCTGGCTTGAGCGATACCGAGAAGCGCAGCGCGCTTGAGGCCGAATACAAGGCCTTGGAGTACACCGCGAGTGGCCAGAAGGTGACATGGAAAGGCGATCAGCCGACCCGTTATGGCGAGGTTGTGCCGGCACAACCGTATCGCGTCGGTTCACAGGACTGCAGGCAGTACACGCAGACGGTCTTTACCGGCACCAGCACCACGGGTGTGACCGCGCGCGGAACCGCCTGCCGCAACGCCGACGGCAGCTGGACACCCCTCACTTGATACCCGCTTGGATCCTGCGGGATCGAGTTTGTTGATGTCGATCGGGAACTGAGAGACGGACGCCTGCCGTCAAAGCGTCGCAGGACGCCTGTGTTGGCAGAGCAGGGCTCTGCCGCTATTGGATAAAACATGCTGTTCTGGGTCATAGCCGCCGTTCTCACGCTGGGTGCAAGCCTGGCCGTGCTGCTGCCGCTGGCCGGCAGGTCGGATAGCGCGTCATCGAGCAGCGACCATGATCTTGAAGTCTATCGCGACCAACTGGCTGAACTCGACCGCGACGCCGCGCGTGGGCTGATCCAGCCGGCGGAGGCCGAAGAGGCGCGCGCCGAAATCGCGCGCCGGATTATTCGCCTCGGCGGGGGAGACGCAGCGCCAGGACCGGCGCCTCATCGGCCTTCGATGGCGACCCGGCTCGTTGCCGTGACGGCGGTCCTGATGGTCCCGCTCCTCAGCTGGGGCCTGTACGGCAAGATCGGGTCGCCCGATCTGCCATCGCAGCCACTCAGTGAGCGGCTGGCCAAAAATCCGGCGGACAGTTCCGTCGACGAACTGGTGGCGCGCGCCGAGGCCCACCTCGCCGCCAATCCATCCGATGGCCGCGGCTGGGATGTGCTGGCGCCCATCTATCTGCGTTTGCAGCGCTTTCCGGAAGCGGCAACGGCCTATCGCAACGCCATCCGCCTCGATGGCGACAGCGCCATTCGCCAGGCAAGTCTGGGCGAGGCGATTGCCAATGCCGCGGGCGGGATTGTGTCGGCCGACGCCCAGGATGCGTTCGAGGCGGCCCTGAAGCTTGATCCGGCAAATCCCAAGGCATCCTTCTACCTGGCGATGGCGCTGGCGCAGGAGGGCCGTTACGGCGAGGCGATGTCTGCCTGGCAACGCATGCTTGCGGCGCTGCCACCGGATTCGCCGTGGCGTGGCGCTGTCGAGCAGGCTCTGGCGGAATCAGGCAAGCGAAGCGTGGCGTCAGGCGATGCCACGAAAGGTCCGAGCGCCAGCGATGTCGATGCCGCATCGTCGATGTCGCCGCAGGACAGGGAGGCCATGATCAAGACCATGGTCGCCGGGCTCGACGAAAAACTTCGACAAAATCCACGCGACCCGGAAGGATGGATGCGGCTGGTTCGTTCCTATGTCGTGCTTGGCAAGGCTGACCAGGCGCGCGACGCGCTGGGTCGCGCAATTGCCGTCTTTGGAGCTGATAGCGATGAAGCGAGGAAATTCACCGCTTTTGCCGCCTCGCTTGGCCTGACGGCGACGGAGTAGGCCATGACGCGCAAGCAGAAACGACTTTCGGTAATCGCTGGTGGACTGGCCTTTCTCGGTGCCGCCACCGGGCTGACATTCTACGCGCTGGGCCAGAAGGCGTCCTATTTCTACATGCCGGCCGATCTGACCACCGCCAGCCTGCAGCCCGGCCAGCGCATCAGGCTTGGCGGTCTCGTCGAGAAGGGATCGCTGCAGCGCGGGCAAGGCACGACGGTCGCCTTTTCGGTGACCGACAAGCAGAAGGATGTCAAAGTGACCTACACCGGCATTCTTCCCGATCTTTTCCGAGAAGGCCAGGGCGTGATCACCGAAGGCTCGTTCGGCGCTGACGGCGTGTTCGTCGCCGACAGCGTGCTGGCCAAACACGATGAGAACTACATGCCCAAGGAAGTGGCCGACAGTCTCAAGGCCAAGGGCGTGTGGGAGGAAAGCAAGAGTGAGTAGGCGGCTCCAGCGCAGGTCCCAGTCGGTTTTGCCGGCATCAAGCCAAGAGTCGGGCGGACGTCACCATGGTTGAAACCGGACATTTCGCATTGGTCCTGGCGTTCGCACTGGCGCTTGTGCAGACGGTGGTGCCGATGTTCGGCGCGCGGACCAACAACCAGCGCATGATGGCCGTTGGCGGCCCGGTGGCGGTGACCGGATTTGCCTTGACCGCGCTGTCTTTCGCCGCACTGGCCACAGCCTATGCGCAATCCGATTTTTCGGTGCAAAGCGTCTGGGAGAATTCGCATTCGCTGCAGCCGATGATCTACAAGATCACCGGCACCTGGGGCAATCACGAAGGCTCAATGCTGCTGTGGGTGCTGATCCTGACCTTCTTCGGCGCGCTCGTGGCCGCTTTCGGAACCAACCTTCCCGCCACGCTTCGCGCCAATGTGCTGGCCGTTCAGGGCGCGATCGGCGCTGCCTTCTTCCTGTTCATCCTGGCGACATCCAATCCCTTTACCCGCCTGAACCCGGCGCCTATCGAGGGCAGGGACCTCAATCCGATCCTGCAGGATCTCGGACTCGCCATTCACCCGCCGCTGCTCTACCTCGGTTATGTCGGCTTCTCGATCTGTTTTTCGTTCTCTGTCGCGGCGCTCATCGAAGGTCGCATCGACGCATCCTGGGCACGCTGGGTCCGTCCTTGGACATTGGTCGCCTGGATGTTCCTGACCGGCGGCATCGCCATGGGCTCCTATTGGGCCTACTACGAGCTTGGCTGGGGCGGTTTCTGGTTCTGGGATCCGGTCGAGAACGCCTCGTTCATGCCGTGGCTGGCCGGCACCGCGCTGCTCCATTCGGCGATCGTCATGGAAAAGCGATCGGCTCTGAAGATCTGGACGCTGCTGCTGGCGATCCTGACGTTCTCACTGTCTCTGCTCGGAACCTTCCTGGTGCGCTCCGGCGTCCTGACATCGGTCCATGCCTTCGCCACCGACCCGACGCGCGGCGTCTTCATCCTCGGCATATTGACGCTCTTCATCGGCGGCTCGCTGGCGCTGTTCGCATTCCGCGCTTCCAGGCTAACCTCCGGCGGCCTCTTTCATCCGATCTCACGCGAAGGCGCGCTCGTCCTCAACAATCTGTTCCTCACGACCGCCACGGCGACCGTGCTCATCGGCACGCTGTACCCGCTGGCCGTCGAAGCCTTCTCGTCGGACAAGATTTCGGTCGGCGCGCCATTCTTCAACCTGACCTTCGGGCCGCTGATGGTGCCCCTGCTGGTGATGGTGCCGTTCGGGCCGCTGCTTGCCTGGAAACGCGGCGACATTTTTGGCGTCGCCCAGCGTCTGATGGCGGCATTCGCGGCCGCGCTTCTGGCAACGCTGGTGACGGCATTGTTCATCGATGGATCGTCGGTGTTCGCCGCACTTGGCGCGGGGCTGGCTTTCTGGCTGGTCTTTGGCGCGCTCACCGACCTCGCCGTCAAATCGGGGGTTGGAAATGTCGCGATGGGCATCGCGTTCAGGCGGTTCCTGGGCTTGCCGCGCTCGGTCTTTGGCACGGCACTCGCTCATCTCGGCCTCGGACTGACCACGCTGGGCATTGTCGGTACACTGTGCTTCGGCACTGAGAAGATATTGTCCATGCATCCCGGCGAAACCGTGCAACTGTCCGGTCATACGCTGCGCTTCGTCGGCCTTCATCCGGCCCAGGGTCCCAATTTCAGCGAGGATCGGGGCCAGTTCGAAATCATCGGTGTCGCAGGCACCGCGATTGGCGAAATCAGTTCGGCCAAGCGCTTCTATCCGGTCAGGCAAATGACGACGACTGAGTCCGGCATCAAGACAATGGGTCTCAGCCAGCTCTACATCTCCCTTGGCGACGAAGGAAATGACGGGGCCGTGGTCGTCCGCATCTGGTGGAAGCCGCTGGTCACGTTGATCTGGGGCGGAGGATTGGTGATGATGGCGGGTGCCGCCATGTCGCTGATGGACCGTCGCCTGCGCGTCGGTGCACCCGCTCGCCGCAAGCGGGCGCGTACCGCGCCTTCCGCGAGTCCGTCATGAGCCGCGCCACCGCGAGTTGGTTTTCGCTGGCGTCGCTCATCCTGCTTCTGACGCTCCTGTTTTCCGGCGCGGCGCAGGCGGTCAAGCCCGACGAGGTTCTCGCCGATCCCGGTTTGGAAGCCAGGGCGAGGGCGCTTTCGGAAGGCCTGCGCTGCATGGTCTGCCAGAACCAGTCGATCGACGAATCCGATGCCGACCTTGCCCGTGACCTGCGTGTTCTGGTGCGCCAGCGCATCATCGCCGGCGACACCGACCAGCAGGTGTTGGATTACATCGTCTCCCGCTACGGCGAATTCGTACTGCTCAAGCCGCGCTTCGAACCGCGCACTGTGCTTCTGTGGGGCACCCCCGTAATTCTTCTGCTGGCCGGAGGCATTTTTATCGTCCTGACGACCAGGTCCCGTCGCTCCATCGCGACGAAATCATTGACCGTGGAAGAACAGGCGGCGCTCGAAACTATATTGCGCCGGGACTGAAATCACTCCCAAACATTACGAAAGTTTCATGCGTCGGAAATGGCGCTGTAATGTGAGGCTCGCTAATTCTCTTGCCCATGAGGACGCCATTTAAGCGCGTCTCTTGAAAGAGGATACGAGACAAATGAATATTGCCCCCAATTCATATTCCCGCACCCGCAAACGTCTGATGACCGCCGCTGCGTCCCTGGCAATTGCCGGAGCGCTCGGCGTTGGTGCGTTGACCAGCGGAACCGTGCCGGTGCTGGCCGATGCCGTGCGTGTCGACGCGCCGCAGGTCCCGGGTTTCGCCGATATCGTGGAGCGCGTGTCTCCGGCCGTTGTCAGCGTCAAGGTCAAGGCCAAGGTCGATCAGACGGCGGATGACAGCTCCGACCAGTCCCAGGACCAGGACGGCTTCAACAATCTGCCCGACAATCCACAATTGCGGCGGTTCTTCAAGGAGTTCCGTGGCTTTGGTGATCAGGGTGGTCAAGGCGGCAACCGTCGCTTCGGACATCGCGATCACAGCAACGACCAGCCACGCCCGGTGGCTCAGGGCTCCGGCTTCTTCATCTCCGATGATGGCTACCTCGTCACCAACAACCATGTCGTCTCGGAAGGTTCGGCCTTCACGGTCGTCATGAATGACGGCAAGGAACTCGACGCCAAGCTCGTCGGCACCGATCCGCGCACCGATCTGGCCGTGCTGAAGGTCGACGGCAGCAGCAAGTTCACCTATGTCGATTTCGCCGATGATTCCAAGGTTCGCGTCGGCGACTGGGTCGTTGCTGTCGGCAATCCGTTTGGCCTCGGCGGCACGGTCACCGCCGGCATCGTTTCGGCCCGTGGCCGCGACATTGGCGCCGGTCCCTATGATGATTTCCTTCAGATAGACGCCTCCGTGAACCGCGGCAATTCGGGTGGCCCGACCTTCAACCTCAACGGCCAGGTCGTCGGTATCAACACCGCTATCTTCTCACCCTCGGGCGGCAGCGTCGGCATCGCCTTCGACATTCCTGCCTCCACGGCAAAGGAGGTCGTGCAGGACTTGATGAAGAACGGCTCGGTGCAGCGCGGCTGGCTTGGCGTTGAAATTCAGCCAGTCACCTCCGATATCGCCGAGTCGCTCGGGTTGAAGTCCCAGAAGGGCGCGCTCGTTTCGAGCGCCCAGGATGACGGTCCCGGCAAGAAGGGTGGCATCACCGCCGGTGACGTGATCACCCAGGTGGACGGCAAGGACGTTGCGTCGCCGAAGGAACTCGCCCGTATGATCGGTGCCTACCAGCCTGGCAAGTCGGTCGATGTCACGGTCTGGCGCGATGGCAAGGCCCAGTCGATCAAGATCGATCTCGGCAAGCTGCCCAATAGCGACAAGCAGGCATCGAACGATCAGCAGCAGCCGGCCGCTCCGGCGAAGCCCGACACGCTTGCCGATCTCGGCCTCACGGTCACCAAGTCCGACAATGGCAAGGGCCTTGTGGTGACCGATGTCGATCCCGACAGCGATGCCGCCGACCGCGGCATCCAGCCGGGTGATGTCATCACCGCGGTGAACTCCGCTGCCGTGACGACCACCGACGACGTTTCCAAGGCCATGGCCGATGCGGTGAAGTCAGGACGCAAGGCGGTGCTGATGCAGATCACCCGCGACGACAACAACCGCTTCGTAGCGCTGCCTGTCGGCAAGGGCTGACGGCAGCTTCCACTTTTCCGGTGCGGCGGTTTCAAACACCCCCGAGCCGCTGCACGGGAAAGCACGGGCGGAACACTTTAGTCAGTCATCGTGTTCCCTCGGCGGCAGCGGGCCCCCATCGCCCGCTGCCGCGTAATTTCAGGGCTGAACTGGCCGTTGCCGGCAAGTGAGAAACGGCAGTGCGATGTTCGGCACAAACACATCGCCCAGGATTGCCGGTGATTTTGAGTCAACGACGTTCAAAGAAAAGATTTAATGGCCATCGCCTGATCATTTTAGTCGCGATGCGTATTGGAGAAGGCCACAATGAATGTACCGGCCACTCAACCTTCCAGTGAAATCGCGTATAACGGTTCCATGAAGATTCTCGTCATAGAAGATGACCGCGAGGCCGCGGATTATCTCCAGAAAGCCTTCACCGAGGCTGGCCATACCGCGCATGTTGCCGGTGATGGCGAAACCGGCTTCGCGCTCGCCGATGCCGGCGATTACGACGTGATGGTCATCGATCGGATGATGCCGCGACGCGACGGTCTGTCCGTCATCGCCGGCCTTAGATCCCGAGGCAATACCACCCCCGTGCTGATCCTGTCCGCGCTTGGCGAAGTCGATGACAGGGTCACCGGCCTGCGCGCCGGCGGCGACGATTATCTGACCAAGCCCTATGCCTTTTCCGAACTCTTGGCCCGTGTCGAGGTGCTTAACCGGCGGGCCAGCGCCAAGGAGTCCGAAACCGTCTATCGTGTCGGTGATCTCGAGCTCGACAGGCTTTCCCATTCGGTACGGCGTGCCTCGCGTGAAATCACGCTGCAGCCGCGCGAATTCCGCCTGCTCGAATATCTCATGCGCCATGCCGGCCAGGTGGTGACGCGCACGATGCTGCTCGAAAATGTCTGGGACTATCATTTCGATCCGCAGACCAACGTCATCGACGTGCATGTCTCGAGGTTGCGGGGCAAGATAGAAAAGGGCTTCGACAAGGCCATCCTGCACACGGTTCGCGGCGCCGGCTATATGCTCAAGAGCGGCTAGCATGGCCCTTTCCGTGCCGGCTATCATGAAGACGACGGCGGCGCGGCTTTCGGCGCTCTATCTGTTGCTCTTCGCGATCTGCGCGGTGCTGCTGGTCTTCTACATGACTTCACTGTCGGCGCGCATGCTCACCGCGCAGACGCAGGACACAATCAACGACGAGGTTCTTGGCCTTGCGCGGGCCTACCAGCGTGGCGGCCTGCCCATTCTTGTGCGTGTGGTGGAACAGCGATCGCGCCAGCCCGGCGCCAATCTCTATCTTATCGCCGACGCAAACGGCCAGATACTGACCGGGAACGTGCAGAGTCTGGAGCCGGGTGTCATCGACACCGAAGGCTGGACGACCGAACCATTCTCCTATCGCCGTTTCGGCGAAGGTGAGCTCGACAGGCAGCGCTCCGCGGCATCCGATCCGGCCACGCCCCAGTCTGGCGACGCGGTTACCCAGCCCGAAGGCGAGAAAGGTCACAACGCCATCGCGCTCGTGTTGCGGCTGCCAAACCAGATGATCATGCTGGTCGGACGTGACCTCGGCGAGCCCGAGCGTTTCCGGGCGGTCATCAAACGCTCGCTGATGCTGGCTCTCGGCATGATGGGGCTGGGCGGGCTGTTGATCTGGTTCTTTGTCGGGCACGCGGCCCTGAAGCGCATCGACAGCGTCTCGGATGCGAGCCGCCGTATAATGGGCGGTGACCTTTCGGGCCGACTGCCCATCTCCGGCGCTGGCGATGAGTTCGACAGGCTCTCCGAGAACCTCAATTCAATGCTGGCCAGGATTGCCACCCTCAACGAGGGGCTGAAGCAGGTTTCCGACAACATCGCGCATGATCTGAAGACCCCGCTCACGCGCCTGCGCAATCGCGCCGAGGCGACGCTTGCGGGAAAGCACAACACCACGGACTATCGTCAGGCGCTGGAAGGCACCATTACTGAATCCGACCAACTGATCAAAACCTTCAACGCCATCCTGATGATTTCTCGGCTGGAGGCAGGCTATTCTTCCGAAAGCACAAGCAAGGTCGATCTCGTTGAAGCCGTGCGCGATGTCGTCGAACTCTACGAACCGGTAGCCGAGGAAGCCGGCGTGTCGCTCGAAACGGCTGTCCAGGGCAAGTTCATCATCGACGGTAACCGGGAACTGGTTGGTCAGGCCCTGTCCAACATCGTCGACAACGCGATCAAATACTCGACCGGCGCGACGGACAAGCCAAGGGTTGTCGTCACGCTTGGGCACGCCGACCACCAGATCAGGCTCTCGGTCGCCGACAATGGCCATGGAATTCCAGACGACGCGGACCGCGCCCGGGCGACCGAGCGTTTCGTGCGGCTGGAAAAAAGCCGCTCTCAACCAGGCTCGGGCCTTGGCTTGAGCCTGGCCAAGGCGATCATGAGGTTCCACAACGGTCAGCTTGATCTCCAGCCTGGCAATCCCGGGCTATCCGTGGTGATGAGTTTTCCCGAACGGGGAGATCACTGATGGCGGCGGGAACTGTTGCGGACCGGATCGAAACAGGCTGGCTGTTGACGCCGATGACAAAGCTGGCGCCGCTTGATGCAAGTCACGCCGCAAGGGAACTGTCGGAGATCGCTTTGGCCGCGCGGGAAGAGGGGCTTTCCCGGCTGGCGAAATTCCTGGCGGGCAAGGGCGCCAACCAGGATTTCCTCGCCGCCGTGTTCGACCTGTCGCCATTCCTGCGCGACACGGCGCGCCGCCGCCCGCAAATCCTTGACGTGCTTTTCGATCAGACGATTGAAGCCCGGCTGATCTCGATCGGCGCCGAGATCGACAAGGCGCCGCGCGCGGACGCGGCCTCGGAATCGGGCCTGATGATGCAATTGCGCCGGCTGAAATCCGAGGCGCACTTCCTGATTGCCCTGGACGATCTCGCCGGCGTGGCCGAAACCTCACTGACCGTACGGCGCCTCAGCGATCTCGCCGACGCAAGCACGCGCGCCGCCGTCGATTTCCTGCTTCGCGATGCGCACCAGCAGGGCAAGCTCAAGCTGCACGACCCGGAGAACCCGTCCCAGCATTCAGGCTGGATCCTGCTCGGCATGGGCAAGCTTGGCGCGCATGAGCTCAACTTCTCCTCCGATATCGACCTGGTGGTTTTTTTCGACCCGGACGTACCAGCGGTCATCGATCCCCTTGATGCCACTGAGCTCTTCTCGCGCCTGACACGCCGGCTGGTCCGTATCCTCCAGGACCGTACGGAGCACGGCTACGTTTTCCGTACCGATCTCAGGCTGCGCCCGGATCCCGGCTCGACCCCGCTGGCTATCCCGGTCGAGGCAGCGCTTCGTTACTACGAGGCGCGCGGCCAGAACTGGGAGCGCGCCGCCATGATCAAGGCGCGCCCGGTGGCCGGCGACCTCGCGGCGGGTGCTGCGTTCCTACGGGAACTCCAGCCCTATATCTGGCGAAAATACATGGACTATGCGGCGATTGCCGACGTTCATTCCATCAAGCGCCAGATCCATGCCCACAAGGGCCATGGCGAGATCGCTGTGAAGGGCCACAACGTCAAGCTCGGCCGAGGCGGCATCCGCGAGATCGAGTTCTTCGTCCAGACCCAGCAACTGATCGCCGGCGGTCGCTTCCCGGAACTGCGAGGACGTGAGACCGTGCCCATGCTGGGCCAGCTCGCCGCGCGCGGCTGGATCACCACGGAAGCGCGCGACGCGCTGGTCCGGCAATACTGGTTCCTGCGCCGCGTCGAACACGCCGTCCAGATGGTTGCAGACGAGCAGACGCACGCGCTGCCCGATGACGATGCAGGGATCGAGCGCATCGCGCGAATGCTCGGCTTTGTAAATGCGGGCACTTTCGCCGAGGCATTCCGTGGTTCGCTGCACCAGGTCGAACGCCATTATGCGGCGCTCTTTGAAACCGCGCCGGAGCTTTCGGCCGGCGTTGGCAATCTGGTCTTTACCGGCGATGTCGACGATCCCGACACGTTGAGGACCTTGCACGGTCTTGGTTTCCAGCGGCCAAGCGACATCTGTCGTGTCATCCGTGGCTGGCATTTCGGTCGCTACCGCGTCACCCAGTCGGCGGAAGCACGCGAACGGCTGACGGAACTGACCCCGGCGCTGCTGCAGTCCTTCGGCCAGACGCGCCGCGCCGACGAAGCGCTGCTGCGTTTCGACGAGTTCCTCGCCGGCCTGCCGGCGGGCATCCAACTGTTTTCGCTGCTTCAGTCCAATCCTGCCCTGCTGAAGCTGCTGGCCACGATCATGGGCGCGGCGCCACGGCTCGCGGCCATCATCACGCGGCGCCCGCACGTTTTCGACGGCCTGCTTGATCCGGCATTGCTGACCGAACTGCCGGATCGCGCCTATCTGTCGGCCCGGCTTTCCGCCCTTGTCGAAGGCGACAGGGCCTATGAGGATGTGCTCGACCGCCTGCGGATCTTCGCATCCGAGCAGAAATTCCTGATCGGCGTCAGGCTCTTGGCCGGGTCGATCGATCCGGCGCGGGCCGGCCGCGCTTTTTCCGATTTGGCCGACCTGACGATAGAGGCCGCCCTGCAGGCCGTCATGGCCGAGTTCGCGGTGCGCCATGGCCATATCGCCGGCGGCAGGGTTTCGCTGTTGGGAATGGGCAAGCTCGGCAGCCGCGAATTGACGGCAGGTTCCGATGTCGACCTCATTCTACTCTACGATCATGATGAGGATGCCGAAGAGTCCGATGGCGACAAGCCGCTGGCTCCGTCCCATTACTACACCCGCATGACGCAGCGGCTGATATCAGCCGTGTCCGCGCCGACCGCGGAAGGGGTGCTGTACGAACTTGATCTGCGCTTGCGGCCGTCCGGCAACAAGGGGCCGGTGGCCACGCACGTGGATTCCTTCAGGAAGTACCAGCGCCAGGAAGCCTGGACCTGGGAACACATGGCGCTGTCGCGGGCGCGCGCGATTGCCGGCGATCCTGTCCTATGCAGCGAAGTCGAAGCTGAGGTGGCGGCAGTGCTTGCTCTGCCGCGCGACACTGGCAAGGTAATGGCCGAAGCCTTCGAGATGCGCGCCATGATCGAGAAGGAGAAGCCGCCGCGCGACCTGTGGGACATCAAGCTGATTCCCGGCGGCCTGATCGATCTCGAATTCATTGCCCAGGTGGCGGTCATCACCGGGCAGGTCGAAGCCGTGCCTCGTGCCACCGGCACGGCCGAGATCCTGTCCCGTCTGGCGCCAGGCTTCGCCGATGCCGGGGCCCAGCAGGAACTTGGCGATGCCTATGCGCTCTATCTGGCGCTGACCCAGATGACGAGGCTGTGCCTCACCGGCGTGTTCGATCGGGACGATGTTCCGCCGGGCCTTGCGGATCTGCTTCTGGCGGTGACCGACCTGCCGGATTTCAGTGTGCTTGAAGCGCACCTCAAGGAGACGTCGCTGAAGGTCAGGAAGGATTTCGACCTTTTGCTTCGTGCGAAACGACGGTGAAAACCGGCTGTTTCGGACTGCATCGGGGGTGAACGATGCACCAGGAGAACATCATGAGGAAGACAACCAAACTTGTATTCGCCTTCATCGCGCTGGCCGGAGCCATCGGCACCGCCGCCTATGCCGACGAGAGTTCCCGCCAGGACGGTCGCGACGGCATGACGATGCGTCTGGATAAAGTCATGAAGGACTCGAACGGCGCTATCACCTTCGATCAGTTCTCGGTTGCCATGGATAGCCGTCTGAAGAAGTTGGTCGCAGACAATGGCGGCAAGCTCACGGTGGAACAACTGGCTGCGGCGCTGGAAAAAGCCCGTTTCGAGCGGATGGCGAAGCGTATCGTCGCCCGCTACGACACCAAGGGAGATGGCACGCTGACAGCCGATGACATCACCACGCACGATAAGAAGGTGTTCGCCATGCTCGACCGCAACAATGATGGCAGGATAGAAAAGAGCGAATTGCCCGGTCGCGTTGGGCGCCATCGTCAAGGAGATGGTGGCGGTAACGACGACGGCGGCGGCATGCAGTAACGTGGTCTATAAACCTGGACCAGCGCAGGTTCCGGCGGTGCCATCCGCCGGAACTGTTTTCAGGCGGCCGCCTTTATCTGTGACGCCGCCTTCGTAACCGGAATACGAACCGAGACGATCGTGCCGACGCCTTGGGTCGATCGGATCTTCAGGGCGCCGCCCTGCAGCTCGGCCAGCGAACGCGAGATGGCGAGGCCAAGGCCCGATCCCGCATGGCTTTTGGAGAACTGGTTCTGCACTTGCTCGAACGGGCGTCCGAGCTTGCTGAGGGCTTCCTTGGGAATGCCGCAGCCATTGTCCTCGATCGTCAGGATCAGAGCCCCTGATGTGTTGCGGGCCCTGACCGATATGTGCCCGCCCTGACCGGTGAACTTCACGGCGTTGGACAGAAGGTTGATGACGATCTGCTTGATCGCCCGGCGATCGGCGAACAGCGTGATCGCATCGGCGATCCGGGTTTCGACGGTGATCGACTTTTCCTGGGCCTGCAGCGAGACGACGCGAACCGTTTCGCTGATCAGTGGCCCAAGGTCGATCTCCTCGCGGTCCATCGAGAACTGTCCGGCTTCTATCTTCGACATGTCGAGGATGTCGTTGATCACGCCCAGCAGGTATTTGCCGCTGCTGTTGATATCGGTGGCATATTCCTCGTATCGCTCCGAGCCCAGCGGTCCGAACAACCCTTGCTCCATCAGCTCGGAGAAGCCGATGATGGCGTTCAGCGGTGTGCGCAACTCATGCGACATGTTGGCGAGGAATTCGGATTTGGCCCGGTTCGCCGCCTCCGCGCGTTCGGTTTCCTTCATGTACTTGCGGTTGAGTTCGACCAGCTCGCGCGAGCGCTCTTCTTCCGCCCTGCGGGCAAGGCTTAGATCATGGATCGTCGCCATCAGCCGGCGTTCGCTGTCCACCAGTTTTTCCTGATGCAGCTTGATCTGGGTGATGTCTGAGCCGACCGAGACAGTGCCGCCGTCGCGGGTGCGCAATTCGTTGACCTGCAGCCAGCGTCCGTCAGCAAGTTGCCGTTCGAAGGTTGCGCCGCCTTGGGGGCCGTTGCTGTTGGCCAGGCGCCGCTCGGAGGCAAAGGCCAGCATGCGCTCTTCCAGCACGGCGCGCGAGGCGCCCGGCATAACGTCGCGATCCGACAGTCCGTTGTCCTTCTGATACTTCGAATTGCACATGATGAGGCTCTGGGCGGAATCCCAGAGCACGAAGGACTCGTTGATGTTCTCGATGGCCGTTCTCAGCCGAAGGTCCGCTGCTTCGGAACGCAGCGCCAGATGCCGCTGTTCGGTGACATCGACGGCGATGCCGATCAGCTGGATTTCCGGTGCCTCCGGATCGATGACCTGTGCCCTTGCGCGCATCCATACCCATTGCCCATCGGCATGCCGCATCCGGAACACCTGGTCTATATGGTCGATCTCGCGAGAGACGATTCTGTTGGCAAGCTGGAAAAGGTCGCCATCCTCGGGGTGAATGATCTCGTCGACCTCACCGAAGGACAGCATCGTGTCGCAAGGCTCGTAGCCGAGCATGTCGTACATCGAGCGCGACCAGTACATCTTGCCGCGCACCATATCCCAGTCCCACAGGCCGCAGCGCCCCCGAACCAGCGCCATGTCGATGCGCTGATGCGCCTCGAGATAGATGCGATCGGCGGCCTGGGCACGCGCCGCCTGGCCGAAATAGGCGTAGAGGACAACGATAAGTACGCCGGCTGTCAGCACGAACAGCGTGACGTTCAGCGAGACCGTCTTGCGCCAGGTATCGAAGACCGCTTCCTGCGGGACGAGCACTGCCGCGGCGCCCTTCTTGCCATTGGCAAGGCTGACCGCCGCATACCAGTCCTTTCCGCCGATGCTGACATCCATGACACCGGCGCGGTCGCCGAACATGAACAGCGGCTGGCCACCCTGGACCAGGCCGTCAAGCGTGCGTCCCTCCCATCGTGTCGATTGCGGAGTGACGGCAATGATCTTGAAGTTGCTGTCGGTGACGGCAAGCACATGGCTCCGGCCCATCGCCGCCTGACGGCTGATGCTCTCCAGCAGATCCTGCGTCATTCCCGGCGCCATGTTCGCATCGATGGCGATCGCGCCGGCGAGTTGCCCCGCCGCCAGTGCCAGGATTGCCTTGGCGTCGCGCTCCACGTCGTCACGTTCATTCATGAGCGACAGCAGCCGGAGCGCCGCGACAACGATCAGGAAGATGATGATGAGGGCAGGGATCGATCGGCGCAATAGCGGCTCCGCTGCAAGCAGCCGTTTGTAGGCAGGTTCAGCGATGAGCCGCGTGTTGCCGGCGAGACCGTCGCTTCGGGTCTCACGCCGCTCAAAAGCTGTCCCGCCGGGCGCGCCCCACGCGTCCGCCTTCGCCATAAATGGCTCTCCCCGATTTTCAGTATGTCCTGACTGCTACAGGCTGGACGATCCGGCAAACGCCGCACTTCCGAATCGCCATTAAAGAATCAAAGGTGATTCGCCTTGTCCAGAGGCGCGACGAAAAAACATTAAAAATAGACTAAAATAATGTCTTTCCGGGCCTCGACCTGAGTCGAGATGAGTCTGGACGAACTAGATCAGCGTTCGCTCGACGATATCGCGCAAATCAGCCGAAAGGTTTTCGGCATTGGCGATCGAAAGCAGCGCCTCCCGGGCCTTGGCTTGTCGGCCAGGTTCGAGCGAGCGCCATGACCTCAGTGCGGTTGCCAGCCTCGCGGCCACCTGCGGGTTGCGCTTCTCGACATCAAGCACCGTCTCGGTGAAGAACCTGTAGCCCTCGCCGTCAGGTCGGTGGAAGCCGGTCTGGTTGGCGCTGGAAAAGGTGCCGATCAGCGAGCGTACCCGGTTCGGGTTCGCCATCGAGAAGGCAGAATGCTGGGTGAGGGCGCGAACGGCGTCGACGGTTTGCGGACCCGGCACGCTGGCCTGGATCTGGAACCACTTGTCCATGACCAATGGATCGTCGGAATATTCAGCCTCGAAATCGGCCAGCGCCTTTATCGCCTCCGGCGAACCATGGTGGCGGTGTGCGAGTACCGCGAGTGACGCGGCACGATCCGTCATGTTGGTCGCCGAATGGAAATGATCAGCCGCAAGGCCTACGCCTCCGGGGAGCAGCGAGAGGTAGTCGAGCAGGATGTTGCGCAGCGCACGTCGTCCGGCGCTCGCGGCATCAGGGCTGAACGCGTCATCGTCGACGAGACGATCGTAGAGGTGGGTAAACGCCTCGCGGTTCGCCGTGGCAATCGCCAGTGCCAGGGCCTCACGGCTCCTGAAAACAGCGTCCGGATCAATGTTCTTGCCGATGTCACGGGCGATGTCGGCCTCGCTCGGCAGCGCCAGGGCCAGTGCCCGGTAGGCGGGTTCCAGAGTCTCATCTCCGGCGATCTTGCCGGAAAGGTCGGTGAGCCGGGACGCGAAAACGGGTGGCTTGCCGCCAAGAATCTGCCTGAAGGCGGCAATCAGCGCGTCGGTCAACAGCGTGTTGAAGGCCTGCCAGCGCGCGAAGGCGTCGCTGTCATGGCCGGCAAGGAAGAACTGGTCGTCGGCTTTCTGTTCGACCGAAAGCGTCACCGGAGCCGAAAAGCCGCGATTGAGCGACACGGCAGGGCGTTCCGCAACGCCGGAGAAGCGCACGACATGCCGGCGCTTGCGGACATGGATGACGCCATCCTCCACGGTGGCTCCCTCCACGCTGCTGTAGGCAACGGGTTCGCCACCGGCCCCGACCAGGCCGAAGGCGAGGGGAATGTGCATAAGCCGCTTGCGGCTTTCGGACGGCGTCGGCGGAACGGACTGCTCGATTTCGAGGATGAATTCCTGCGATGCGGAATTGTGCGTCGAACTGACGGTCAGATTAGGCGTGCCCGCCTGATGATACCAGAGCGCGAATTGGGACAGGTCGCGGCCGGAAGCGTCCTCGAACACCTTTATGAAATCCTCGATCGTCGCCGCCTGGCCATCGTGGCGCTCGAAATAGAGGTTCATGCCGGCACGAAAGGCGTCCGCGCCAAGGATGGTGCGGATCATGCGCACCACTTCCGAGCCCTTTTCGTAGACCGTCGCCGTGTAGAAATTGTTGATTTCGCGGTAGCGGCGCGGGCGCACCGGATGCGCCAGCGGCCCCTGATCTTCCGGAAACTGATGCGCTCTGAGCGTGCGCACTTCGGCGATGCGCTTGACCGCTCGCGAGCGCTGGTCGGCGGAGAATTCGTGATCTCGGAAAACCGTCAGCCCTTCCTTGAGGCAAAGCTGGAACCAGTCGCGGCAAGTGATTCTGTTGCCAGTCCAATTGTGGAAATATTCATGCGCGATGATCGCCTCGATATTGGCGAAATCGGCGTCGGTCGCGGTCTCCTGGTCGGCGAGCACATACTTGTCGTTGAAGATGTTGAGACCCTTGTTCTCCATCGCGCCCATGTTGAAGTCGGACACGGCGACGATGTTGAAGACATCGAGATCATATTCGCAGCCGAACGCCTCCTCGTCCCATCGCATCGACCGCTTCAGCGCATCCATGGCATAGCCGGCGAGCTTTTCCTTGCCGGGCTCGACATAGATGCCGAGTTCGACCTTTCGGCCAGACATGGTGACGAAACTGTCGGCGACCTTGCCGAGATCACCTGCCACCAGGGCGAAGAGATAGGACGGTTTGGGGAAGGGGTCATGCCAGACCGCATAGTGCCAACCGTCGGCGAGATCGCCGCTTTCGACCGGATTGCCGTTGGACAACAGCAGCGGCGCTTCATCGCGCCCGGCCTCTATGCGCACCGTGTAGACGGAGAGAATATCGGGGCGGTCGAGAAAATAGGTGATGCGGCGGAAGCCCTCGGCCTCGCATTGCGTGCAATAGACACTACTGGACCGATAGAGGCCCATCAGCGTTTCGTTGCCTGCGGGCGCGATCTGGGTTTCGATGATGAGCCGGAAGCGCTTCGTGGCTGGAACTCTTGTGATCGTCAGTTGATCTGGCGTCGCCTGATAGTCCGCCGGCTCCAGCTGTCGGCCGTCGATCTCAACGCGAAGCAGCGTCAGCCCGTCGCCGTCCAGCACCAGCGGCGCTGATACCGAGACGCCGTCGCGGCGTTCCACCGTCAGCACGGCTGTAACGTGGGTGGCGTGCGGCGAAAGGCGGAAGGTCAGGTTGGTTTCCGGAATGAGGTAGTCGTTGGGGCGATAGTCTTCGAGCTTGAAGACCTGGCCAGTGTCCGTGCGCATTCCGTGGGTTTTCCTGTCGATTCCAATGGCCGTGGATCGGGCCGTTCGTCCAAAATTTCGAAGTCCGCGCTCTTTACACGAAACGGCCCCTCGACAAAACTGGAGCAATGCCTATTTCAGGCGTTCGTTCTCCGATCATCCCTGCGAGGCATCCATGACCGTCATCACGCCGAAATTCGGGATGGGCGCTTCTGTACTGCGTCGTGAGGATGCGGCCTTCATCCAGGGGCAGGGCCGTTATACCGACGATATCCAGCCGGCAGGTGTATTGCATGGCTATGTGTTGCGCTCGCCCGTGGCCAAGGGACGTTTCAAGATCGGTTCGACCGACGCGGCCAGGGCCGCTGATGGCGTGCATCTGGTGCTGACGGGCAGGGATCTCGCCCATCTGGGTGATCTCAAATCCGGGGTCATGCAGAAGCAGCCGGATGGAACCAGGGCGCCGACCCGCGACATTCCGATCTTGTGCCGTGACCGCGTCAACTATGTCGGTGACGCCGTGGCTTTCGTCGTCGCCGATAGCCGCGCGCTTGCCCAAGATGCCGCCGAACTGATCGAGGTTGACTACGACAGCGAGGACGCCGCCTCCGGCACGGCCACCGCGCTCGCCGAAGGCACGCCGCTGGTGTGGCCTGAACTCGGCTCCAACCGCGCCTTCAGCTATCACATGGGCGACAAGGCTAAGACCGACGCTGCTTTCGCCCGAGCCGATCACGTGACCCGCGTTGAGTTTATCAACAACCGGTTGGTCTGCAACTACATGGAGCCGCGATCCGCGATCGGCGAATGGAACACCGCGGAAAACCGCTTCGTGCTTACCACGGGGTCGCAGGGTGTGCATTCCATGCAGTCCATCCTGGTGGGCCTGTTCAATATCAAGAAGGACCAGCTGCGCGTCATCACGCCGGATGTCGGCGGTGGCTTCGGGCCGAAGAGCTTCGTCTATCGCGAATACCCGCTGGTGCTCGAAGCTGCCCGGCGCCTTGGCCGCCCGGTAAAATGGGCGGGCGACCGCACGGAGCACTTCCTGACCGACGCGCAAGGCCGCGACAATGTCGTGACCGCCGAGATGGCGATGGACAAGGACGGCCGCTTCCTTGGCATGAAGGTGGACCTACTCGCCAACATCGGCGCTTATGTCTCGCAATACGGCCCCTATATTCCCTATATCGGCGTTACCATGTCGACCGGTGTCTACGACATCGTCGCGCTGGATGTCTCGGTGACCGGCCTCTACACCAACACCTGTCCGGTCGATGCCTATCGCGGCGCTGGCCGCCCCGAGGCGGCCTTCCTGCTGGAAAAGCTGGTCGATGCCTGCGCCCACGATCTGGACCTACCGGTCGAGGAAATCCGGCGGCGCAACTTCATTCGGCCCGAGCAGTTTCCCTACCGCACGCAGACGGGCCGCCTCTACGACAACGGCGAATTCGCTGGCCACATGGATCGCGCGATCGAACGGGCCGAATGGAAATCGTTTCCGGATCGGCTCGAGCAGTCCAAGGCGGCAGGAAAGATCCGCGGTGTCGGCATGGCGACCTATATCGAGGCCTGTGCCTTTCCTGGTTCCGAGCCAGCCTTCGTCGAGTTGAACGGCGATGGCACGGTGACGCTGAAGATCGGCACCCAGACCAACGGGCAGGGGCACGCCACCGCCTATGCGCAGTTCCTGTCGGAAAAGCTCAATCTCGACATCGACAAGATCCATGTCCGCCAGGGCGATACCGATGAGCTGAAGGCGGGCGGCGGCACCGGCGGCTCGCGGTCCATTCCGCTCGGCGGTGTTTCGGCGTCGCGAGCCGGCGAGGACCTGGCCAACAAGATCAAGCGCATCGCCGCTGACGAACTGGAAGCGTCCGCCGGCGACATCGAATTGTCCGATGGAGTTGCCCGCATTGTCGGCACCGACCGCAGCATCGATTTTTCGGCGATCGCCAAGGCCGCGAAAACCCCGGAGGATCTCAAGGGCTTCGGCGAGTTCGTTCAGGAGGAATGCACCTATCCAAATGGCACGCATATCTGCGAGGTCGAGATCGACCCTGATACCGGCGCGACGGATATTGTGCGCTACACCATCGTCGATGATTTCGGCGTCACGGTGAATCCTGTCCTGCTAGCCGGCCAGGTGCATGGCGGTGTCGTCCAGGGCATCGGCCAGGCGCTGAGCGAGGACACGATCTACGGCGAGGACGGACAGCTCCTGACGGCAAGCTTCATGGATTACGCCATGCCGCGCGCGGACAATTTTCCGTTCTTCCATTTCGAGACCCGCAACGTGCCGTCGACGACCAACGCGCTGGGCATCAAGGGCGCGGGAGAAGCCGGCACCATCGGCTCGACGCCGGCGGCGTTGAACGCTGTGACCGACGCGCTTTATCGTGCCTATGGCGTCAAGCATATCGACATGCCGGCAACGCCGGCTCGCATATGGGCGACAATCCAGGAAGCCGGGGCCCCGAAAGCCGCGGCGCGGTGACAGCCAAGTCGCGTGCCGATCCGGTTGAACCACGATCCGATGATCAGGCTGGCGAGCATCATGTGCTCACCGGCATTGTCCTCAAGATCATGTCGGTCGCGGTGTTCGTCGCCATGTCGACCTGCATCAAGGCGGCCGGCACGGTGCCGGCCGGGCAGATCGTTTTTTTCCGCTCTTTCTTCGCCATCTTTCCGATCATCGCCTTCCTGGCCTTCAAGGGAAACCTCGCCACCGCTTTCACGACCAGGCGGCCCCTGAACCACGTTGCCCGCGGTCTTGTTGGTGTCTGCGCCATGGGGCTGACTTTCTTCGCGCTGACACGCCTGCCGCTGCCGGAGGCCATCACCCTGAACTACGCGCAGCCGCTGCTTGTCGTCGTGTTCAGTTCGATCTTTCTCGGCGAAGCGATCCGCGTCTACCGATGGAGCGCGGTCGTGATCGGCCTGGTCGGCGTGCTTATCATCACTTGGCCGGAACTGACGCTGCTGAGTTCAGACGAGGCGCTCGACGACCAGGAAGTGCTCGGCGTCGCCGCCGCGCTGGTCGCGGCCGCCATTTCCGCCGTCGCCATGCTGCTGGTGCGCAATCTCGTGCAAAGCGAGCGCACCGCGACCATCGTGCTGTGGTTTTCGGTAACGGCCAGCGTCATGTCGCTCCTGTCGCTGCCGTTTGGCTGGCAGTCGCTGACGCCACTGCAGGCAGGCCTCCTGGTCACCGCCGGCTTTTGCGGTGGTCTTGGCCAGATCCTGATGACCGCGGCGTATCGCCATGCGGAGGCCTCGGTCGTGGCTCCCTTCGAATACACGTCGATGATCCTCGGCGTCGTCGTCGGCTACCTGGTCTTTGGCGATATCACCAGCATCAACACACTGGTCGGTGGCATGATCGTCGTCGCCGCCGGCCTTTTCATCATCTGGCGCGAACGCCAGCTTGGCCTGGAGCGTACCCGCACAAGGAAAGCCGCCCTGTCGGGAGGGTAATCAGGCCGCTTCTGACCGTTCTTTCGCCAGCCGCACCAGCACTGTTCGCGTCTGCTCGTCGGCCGGAAAGAAGGATTCGATCGCCAGTTCCGACAGCGTTACGTCGAGCGGTGTCCCGAACACGGTGATGGTGCTGATGAAGGACAGCACCTGATCGCCATGCGCCAGCCGCAGCGGATGCACGATGGCGTTCGGCTCGACTGGCGTCGGCCGGTTGCCTTTCAAGCCCGATGGATAGGTTCGCAGTTCCTGCTCGAGCTCGGCCATTACCGGGTCGCCGGAGGCATCGTTCTGGTGTTTCAGCCGTTCCAGGAGATGCGCCCGCCATTCCGCGAGGTTGACGATGCGCGGAGCGATGCCGCCAGGGTGCAGGCTGAGCCGAAGCACGTTGACCGGCGCCGTCAGCAAAGATGCGTCCGCGACGTCCGCCAGGAAGGGAGCGAGAGCAGTGTTGGCCGAAACCAGGTTCCAGTGCCGGTCGACGGCCAGTGCCGGGAAGGGCTCATGTCCCTTGAGCACGATCTCGACAGCAGACATCGCCGGCGCCAGCGAGATATCCGCAAGCGAACGCTCGCCGAAGCTCGGTGCGAAGCCCGCCGCCAGCAGCAACTGGTTGCGCTGGCGAAGCGGTATGGACAGTTGCTCCGCCAGATGCAGAACCATGTCGCGCGAAGGTGCCGCACGGCCGCTTTCGACGAAGCTTAGGTGCCGCTGCGAGATATCCGCTTCCATGGCGAGGTCGAGTTGGCTCATCCGCCGGCGCGTACGCCATTCGCGAATGAGGGTTCCAGCGGAGATTTGTGCTGTCGTCATGGCGGCATGCTTAGGACGGCGGCGACAGCGTTTCAATTACCTGGGAGGTTATGGCTCCGCGTTTCCATTTCCCTACAGGGGAAGGAACGAACAAGGGAAGGCATTTGCCTTCACCCCAGTTCGCGCAGCTTCGCCTTCACTTCGAGAAAATCCCTCCAAGCGAGTTTCTTGTGCGCCGGCGTTCTCAACAGATAGGCCGGATGCAATGTCGGCATCGCCGGGATGGATGTACCCGCACCTGTCGTGTGAACCCGCCAGTTGCCACGCAGCCTCAGTATGCCCTCGGTCGTATTGAGCAATGTCTTTGCGGAAGGTCCGCCCAGATTGACCAGCACCTTCGGATTGACCAGTTCGATCTGCCGCTCGATGAACGGCCTGCAGATCTCGGTCTCATGCGGCGTCGGCGTGCGGTTGCCCGGCGGCCGCCAGGGAATGACGTTGGCGATATAGGCCGACGTGCGGTCGAGTCCAATCGCGGCAAGCATGCGGTCGAGCAGGCGTCCGGAGCGGCCGACGAAAGGCAGGCCTTCAATGTCCTCGTCCCGACCTGGCGCCTCGCCCACCAGCATGATGCCCGCGTCGGGATTGCCGTCGGCGAACACCAGGTTCTTGGCGGTGAATTTGAGATTGCAGCCATCGAACTCAGCCATCCGCTGGCGAAGCTCGTCCAGCGTCGTTGCCGTCGAAGCCAACTGGCGCGCCAGCGCCGCTTGCGCTTCGTCGGGAACCGTTGCCGGTGCCGAGGGCTGGGAAACAGCCGGGGCCTTCGGCCGCTCATCGCTCGCGCCGCGCGTAAAGGTGGGAGGTTGCACTCTCGCCGCGCCTTCGACCGTCGTCTGCTGGGGCGTGGCTTCGCCTCTCGCCTGTGGTTGCGGTCTGGCCGCGGCCTCGGCAAACCTGTTTACAGGAGTATCTTCGAGCGCGTCGTCAACGCCCGCGCTGGCGTAAAACGCCAGCAGGTCGCGCAGGTCCGGCAGGTTGTTCTGGGAAGCGGCAGTCATGGTTTCACAATCGTCCGCATGGCGCCAATTTGCAAGTTGTGCATGCCGCCCAAACCGCACGGCGGCTTTGGGATGCATGCACCATTAAATTCATGTCGCCCAATGGCGCGAACCTTTACGTCGACGGTATGCGCGGTTCCTGCACGAGATAGAACCGCCATTTCGGCGCGTAGTCCGTGATCAGGAAGTCGAAGGTCGCGGTCTTCAGCGGGTCGATCTTGCCGTTGCGGAACAGCAGACGGTCATAAGGCTCCATCTCTCGGTCGTAGCTGGCGAAGCTGCTGGACCAGATGTTGGTGGGCGTCTTGTTGGCCTGGTCGAAGGACAGCCCGTCGCCAAACACACTGGGTTGGCCGAGGATCGCCTGCAATTCAAACTGGAACTCGATCCATCCCTGGCCGCCATTGTTAAGCACGTCTATGCGCATATAAAGCAGGCCTGTGGCAAACTCGCCGGGCGTGCCGAACGGCTGGATCGGATCGGCCGCACGGATCGTGAGCGTCACCGGCGTTGCCGAATTCAGCTCTTCGGTGACAACAAACGGATCATCCTTGGTTCCGCTGCCGGACACGCCGGTAATGTGGAAGCCGCCAAGTTCGTCTGAAAACGAGTAGGCCCCGGACGTCCAGATTGTCTGTGCGTCCGCGGATGCTGGAAGCCCAGCCAGCATCAAAGGAGCCAGAAATGCCACGCGGCAAATCCGGCCGGCAGAAAAGGGAAAGCGCGTCGATGAAAAGCCAAATGGCTCGGGAATGCGCATGAATTGAATATGACCGATATGCAAGCCGTCGAACAATTGAAAAACACCGGGCGTAGGGCTTGCCGTTCCTCGGGCGCGACTCTTTGTCGAAATCGGCATTGTCACGTATGCGCCGGTTTCCTGTCGCCAATTGATGCGCTATGCAGCGCGGGAGCCAGCAAGATACCCGAATGGGACAAGCCAGTGCGGAGGGGTTGATGAGCGATATCGAACGCGAAAGCATGGAATTCGACGTGGTCATCGTCGGTGCCGGTCCGGCTGGCCTCGCCGCCGCCATCCGCCTCAAGCAGGTCAACCCCGACCTTTCCGTCGTCGTCCTGGAAAAGGGCGGTGAGGTCGGTGCTCACATCCTGTCCGGCGCCGTCGTCGATCCGATTGGCATCGATCGCCTGTTGCCAGGCTGGCGCGAAGAGGAAGGGCATCCGTTCAAAACCCCTGTCACCGCCGATCATTTCCTGGTCCTTGGCCCGGCCGGCTCGTTCCGCCTACCCAACATCCTGATGCCGCCGCTGATGAACAATCACGGCAACTACATTGTCTCGCTCGGCAATGTCAGCCGCTGGCTGGCCGGCAAGGCCGAGGCGCTGGGCGTCGAAATCTACCCGGGCTTTGCCGCCGTGGGACTGCTCTACAATGAAGAAGGCGCCGTCACCGGCGTCGTCACCGGCGACATGGGTGTCGAGAAGGACGGGACGCACGGCCCAGGCTTCGCGCCGGGCATGGCCCTGATGGGCAAGTATGTGCTGATCGGCGAAGGCGCGCGCGGCTCGCTCGCAAAGCAGCTGATTGCAAAATACAAGCTTTCGGAGGGCCGGGAGCCCGGCAAGTACGGCATCGGCCTCAAGGAACTCTGGCAGGTCAAGCCGGAGAACCACAGACCGGGCCTCGTGCAGCATTCCTTCGGCTGGCCGCTCGATATGAAGACCGGCGGTGGTTCGTTCCTCTACCACCTGGAGGACAACCAGGTGGCGGTGGGCTTCGTCGTCCACCTCAACTACAAGAACCCTTATCTGTCGCCATTCGAGGAATTCCAGCGGTTCAAGACCCACCCGGCTATTTCAGGCACGTTCGAAGGCGCAAAGCGACTGGGGTATGGCGCTCGCGCGATCACCGAAGGCGGCTGGCAGTCGGTGCCGAAACTGTCGTTCCCCGGCGGCGTGCTGATGGGTTGCTCGGCGGGTTTCGTCAACGTGCCGCGCATCAAGGGATCGCACAATGCGGTGCTGTCGGGAATGCTGGCCGCGGATCATGTCGCCGAGGCAATCGCCGCCGGGCGCGCCAATGACGAACTCATCTCATATGAAGCAGCATGGCGTGCGACCGATATCGGCAAGGACCTGAAGAAGGTTCGCAACGTCAAGCCGTTATGGTCGCGCTTTGGCACCATCATCGGCGTCAGCCTCGGCGGGCTCGACATGTGGCTGAACACTCTTTTCGGCGTCTCGCCCTTCGGCACGCTGAAACATGGCAAGGCAGACTATGCCGCGCTGGAGCCTGCCGCCCAGCACAAGAAGATCACCTATCCAAAGCCTGATGGTGTGCTCACGTTCGACCGGTTGTCCTCGGTCTTCCTCTCCAACACGAATCACGAGGAAAACGAGCCGGTCCACCTGCTGGTCGGCGACATGGATCTGCAGAAGCGTTCCGAGCACGATGTCTTTGCCGGGCCTTCCACACGCTACTGCCCAGCCGGTGTCTACGAATGGGTAGACAAGGATGGCAACAGCGCCGCTGACCCTTCGGCCAAGGATGTGCGTTTCGTCATCAACGCGCAGAACTGCGTGCACTGCAAGACCTGCGACATCAAGGACCCGAACCAGAACATCAACTGGGTGCCGCCGCAGGGCGGCGAGGGGCCGGTGTATCAAAACATGTAAGGCTGGACGCCTGGCTGCCGTTCACACGACCGCGTGAAGTCGCCCAAGGCCGTTGAAGCGGCCGGAGACCTGTGCTCTGCTTGTTTCGTTGCAAGGGAAACCGGGATGCGCTTGACGACCGTGACATTGCTGGCGGCGGTTGGCGTAACCTTCTGCTTTTCTTCCACGGCCTTGGCCGGCGTCAAGGTCATCGTCGCGACGCGGACATACGATGTTGCCGGTATGTCGGGCGAAGCGCTGGTTGCCTCGATGGACCGTAACGGACCGAGGCACGGTTTCATGGCCCGGGCGATCGCGCAGACCAACTATACCAAGACCTGGGACTTCGAGTTCACCAAAGTCAGGGGCGCTTGTCGCATCAAGCAGGCCAACGGCACGCTTAACCTGAATTTCGTCTACCCGCGGATTGCGTCCCCCATCCCACCGGCGCTCCAAAAACACTGGAAGCGGTTCCTCGACGGCGTCACCGCGCATGAGGAGACGCACGGCCGCATCGCCAGGGAAATGATGGCGGCCACCGACAAATCGTTGACCGGCCTGACAGTCCCCGATGATCCGGAATGCTCGAAGACACGGCGCGAAGCCAACAGCCGCATCGACGCCATCTATGCCGAATACGAAGACAAGCAGAATGCCTTCGATGCCACGGAGCATCGTGAAGGCGGCCATGTCGAATACCTTCTAAACACGTTGGAGGCGCCTTAGCGCCAGGTCAGAGGGAGACTGTCGCCGTCTCGGGCTCGCCTGTCGGCTTCTCTTCCTGCGGCCGCAGCGAGAATTCCACCAATATCGGCAGGTGGTCGGAGCCAGTGTTCTCCAGCGTTACCGCCGAATGAAGCAGGACCGCGCCCTTGCTGAAGACTTGGTCGATCGGTAGTCCTGCAAAACGCAGGGTTTCCGGCAGCTTGCGATGGAGCCAGGTCGGCCCGACAGACGGCATCAGGCGCAATTCACCCATCTCTGCGACGCGGCGAACGGCAGCGCTCCATGGCACGGCGTTGCAGTCACCCGCCATGATCGCCGTCTCGGCAAGCGAGGCCAGGGGATCCGACAATTCGCCGATCTGCCGTGACTGCTCGAACGGCCACGGCCAGCCGAGGTGGAGGGCGGCCACATCGATGTCTATACCACCGAAATCGACCGTTGCGATCGCCATGGCGCCGCGGCCAAAGCAGCGTTGCTCTGTTCCAGCCGAGAAGGGGCGCCTCGATACGATGCCGACACCGAACACCCCGTTGGGGAACGGACAGAAGATCCGATAGCGATAGATGCTGGAGATGAGCGAGAATTTATCCTCCCACATCTCGGAAACCTCTTCGATCGTTATCACGTCTGGATTGGTCCGGCCGATCAGCGACAGCACTTTTTCCGGTGTCGGATTGTTGTAGCGCAGATTCATCTGCAGCAGCCGATAGACCGCCTGCTTGTCGCTCGTGGCCTCGAAGCCAGCCTGGACCGGCCACAGGCGCGGTAGCGGCAGTGCGTTCGAGGTGGTTGAAAATGCCGCCACGGCAAAGAGCAGGGCGGCGGCCGCCTGCAAGCGGAATGTCGTGGCAAGCAATGGCAGCGCGCAAAGCGCCATCAGCACGGCCAGATGAACACGAAAGTGGGAGAACGAATCGAGCGCCGGGTGCAGCGCCCCGAAAAATCCGGCAACAAGTGGCACGGACAGGGCGAACATGGCGACGAATGTCGCTGTCGCCGCCTTGTGTCGATTGAGTCCCATCGGCTTGCTTATCGGTACAATTACGGCCCAATCAAGATGGCGAAATGTCTGCCGGCCTACTGGAATGCCGTCTCCGAAAAACTTCTGAGCTTGCGCGAATGCAGCCGCTCCATCGGCATTTCCGACAGCTTCTCCAACGCCCTGATTCCGATGGTCAGATGCTGCGCCACTTGCCGCTTGTAGAATTCCGTCGCCATGCCCGGCAGTTTGAGCTCACCGTGCAGCGGCTTGTCGGAAACGCAAAGCAACGTCCCGTAGGGCACCCGGAAGCGGAAGCCGTTCGCCGCGATCGTCGCCGATTCCATGTCGAGCGCGATGGCCCGCGACTGCGACAGGCGTTGCACGGGCCCACGCTGGTCGCGCAGTTCCCAGTTGCGGTTGTCGATGGTGGCGACGGTGCCGGTGCGCATGATGCGCTTGAGATCGTAGCCGGACAGGCCGGTTACTTCGGCGACGGCCTCCTGCAAAGCCACCTGGATCTCCGCCAATGGCGGGATCGGAACCCAGACAGGAAGATCGTCGTCGAGAACGTGGTCTTCGCGCACATAGGCATGCGCAAGAACATAATCGCCCAGCGCCTGGGTGTTGCGCAGTCCGGCACAGTGACCGAGCATCACCCAGGCATGTGGCCTGAGCACCGCGATATGGTCGGTGATCGTCTTGGCGTTCGAGGGGCCGACGCCGATATTGACCATGGTGATGCCGCCATGGTTCGGCTTCTTCAGATGATAGGCGGGCATCTGTGGCAGGCGCGGAACTGCCACGCCTGAACTGGGCGCACCTTCGCCGGCCCTGGTTACGACATTGCCTGGCTCGACGAATTCGGTATAGCCACCGCCGCCTTCCGCCATCAGAGCGCGGGCGCGCGCGACGAATTCATCGATGTAGAACTGGTAGTTGGTGAACAGCACGAAGTTCTGGAAATGCTGCGGTGTGGTCGCCGTATAGTGCGACAGGCGATGCAGTGAATAATCGATGCGCTGTGCGGTGAAGGGCGCCAGCGGCCTTGGCTCGCCGAACGACACTTCGAATGTACCATTGGCGATCTGGTCGTCGGTTCCGTCGAGATCCGGCACGTCGAACAGGTCGCGGATTGGCCGCTTGATGCGCTCGGCCGCAGCGCCGTCGACATGGGTGCCTTCGAGGAAGGCGAAATGCAGCGGAATGGGCGTGGTCGATTCTGAAACGGTGACCTCGACGCCATGATTGCGCATGATCAGGCGAAGCTGTTCGGCGAGGTAGCTTTCAAACAGTCCGGGTTGGGTGATGGTCGTCGCGAAATTCCCCGGCGTCGGCATATGGCCATAGGCTTGGCGGGAGTCGACCTGGGTGAACGAATTGGTGGTGACGCTTATCTCGGGATAGAAAGCCCGATAGCGCTTGCTGTTGTCGCCGCCAGCGGCCAGCGCTGCAAACGAGTCACGCAGGAACTTGGTGTTACGGTCATAAAGGAGCTGAAGTGCGGCAACCGCCTTTTCGGGGTCGCTGAAGCTTTGCCGGCCAAAAGGCTCCGGCATGACGACCGATTCGATGGCTTGGGGATAGATTCGCTTTTCCATGGCTCAATATAGAGACTTGGAATGACCGTTGGGAGGGGGGCGGTGGCCGAAGGCGCCAAAAGCGCGGCTTTTTCTTTTGGCGCAAGGCCTTGAGTGCGTCTGATGATTCAATCTTGAAGCGTCGCGCTCAACCGCGCTGCAGGCTGACCAGAAGTACGAAGCCCACCCCTGATTTCCTCATCGCCGGCGCATCGATCGTCGAGCCGACATCGGCGCGCATGGCGGGCACGGCAAGGACAGGTGCCGCGAGCACCAGCAGGATGAGTGCCGCCCGCGGCAGCAGCCGAAGGACCTTGAGTGCGTTGGCGGCGATGGGGTTCATGGCTTGATACTTCTTTCGAGGTCTTGGCGCGGCGCTTCAGCGGCGCAGGTGATCGGGGCAGGTGAAGCCGCAGGTGCCGGATCCGGTCTCTGCCCAATAGCGGGTTGGGCGGCCGGCCTCGGCGACAAGGATGGCGAAGAACAGTCCGAAAAGGCTCATCAGCAGGCAGACGATGGTGAAACGGCGGGCGAGCATTGTCTGGTGTCTCCTTCAACACGCAGGAGAATGCCCGAGCGCGACTGAACCGGCTCTGATGCCGGCGTTCATCTGCCATTCAAATTCATTGACAGTTTTAGCAATCGCCGCCTGCCTCTGCCGGCGGTTCGTCACGGCGAGGCTGTCACAGCGCCGGTGATACGAAAACGGGGCCTCCTCGGGCCCCGTTGGTAATCCATGAGAGAGCGAACGATCAGAGTTTGTGCCAGGTCTGGCTCTTGCAGATCAGCCCGCCCAGTACGCAGCCGCTCATCTTCAATGATGCCCCCGACAGGGTCGCCTTGCCGGAATAGGTCTTGTCGTTTGCCGGGTCGGTGATGCTGCCGGCATACTTGTTGTCCCCGGCCGGCTTGAGCGAACCTATGGTCTTGCCGGCGTATTTGCCCGTCTTGAGCGTGATGGAGAATTCACCGGAGCCCGAGATGGCTGCTGTGTCGCCAGCCTGTGTCTTCCAGTTGCCTTCGATCGGATCGGCCCATGCCGCGCCGGCCATGATCAATGTAGCCGCGAGGGCCAGGCTCGTTTTTCGAAACATGTTTGTCCTCCCTGTGGGTTTCCCGGAACGGTGCTCCCCGCCGGTCTGCCGCTTACGCAAACGTAAGCTAATCCAGCTCCTGGCAAAACAAAAGCGGTGCCGCTACGGCAACAGCCAGGATTTTCGGATGCCGAAATCGCCCGCGCCAGCCCGAAAATGAAACGATCGATATCGTGTCTTTGTCGGCCGTGGTTAGCAGAGTCTTGATCTCGGCCTCGGAAATTTTCGTCAAATTTGGTCGAAACCGCCGCGATTGCTGACTTTGTATCCTTAACGAATTTCGACGTTTACCTATTGTTTTAGCTTTGTTTTCTTCAAATTAAGCACGCCATTTAACGACGGATTCAAGCCTGCGAGGCATTCTCGAAAGCATCGGAAGAGCGGCACGGAAGACAACACGCAAGCAGCTCTCGGGAGCCTGACAGGGGCCAGAAACAGGGGATTGAAATGGCACGTTTTGAAATGCTTGAAGCCGGTTTTGGCGCCATGGGCGCGACTGCACAGGCCGACATTCTTTTCGAATTGGGCATGATGTATGCGACCGGCCGCGACTGCGAGACCGATGTCGTCGCCGCCCACAAATGGTTCAACATCGCCGCGATCAAGGGCTCCGTCCGCGCCGCCGAATTGCGCTCGGAACTGTCGGCCGCCATGTCGAAGGCCGACATCGCCAAGGCGCTGCGCGAGGCTCGTGAATGGATGACCATGCACTGAGATCCGCCGGATCGTTGATATAGACCGCAGACAGGGAAGCTCCGGATCAAGGCCGCACAGATGGCCGGAACCGGCGGAATACAAAGGCCGCGCAAGACGGCCTAGCACATCAAGAACAAGAACGCGGCAGGCAAGGGCTGAGCTGCGCGGTTGCAGGGAAGGCGAGCGGGATTTAGGCGCGGGGGCGCTTGGGGATAGCTCGACGGGCGAAAAAAGCCGCGACCGGCCGGAACAAGGCCAGCGCGGCTTTTTTGCGTGGATGACGCTGTGCAGGCCCAATCGAGTGCCACCAATGCGCCTAGACAGGCCATGCGAAGGATGAAATTGTCCCGCCTCTCTGAAAGAAGCGCGGCCGGGGCGGCCGCGCGTGAAGTGGAGGAGTTGTTTCAACCATGAGAAAAACAAGTATTTTGAGCGCGGCCGTTTTTGGCCTCCTGATGAGCGCGCCAGTTGCCTTGGCGGACGACATCACCTTTGCGGTGGTCGGACCGATGACAGGACAACTCGCCACCATCGGCGACCAGTTCAAGCAGGGCGCACAGGCTGCCGCCGACGCCATCAATGCCGCGGGCGGCGTCAATGGCTCGATGATCAAGCTCGACATCGAAGACGACCAGTGCGATCCCAAGCAGGCTGTTTCAGTGGCCAACCGGATCGTCGCCAACGGCGTCAAGTTCATTGATGGCCACGCTTGCTCGGGCTCGAGCATTCCGGCGTCCGCCGTCTATGCCGAAGCTGGCGCCCTTATGATGAGCCCGGCCTCGTCCAACCCGGTGCTGACCGACGCTGCAGCGAAAGCAGGCTGGCCGACGATCATGCGCCTCTATACGCGAGACGATGCGCAGGGAGCTTTCATCGGCCCGTGGATCGCCAAGAAATACGCGGGCAAGAACGTCGTCATCCTGCACGACAAGAGCGCCTATGGTCAGGGCGTGGCGGATGCCGTCAAGGCGACGATGAACACCGGCGGCCTCAAGGAAGTGTACTATGACGCCATCAATCCCGGCGAGAAGGACTATTCGGCGCTCGTCACCAAGCTGAAGGATCTCAAGGCCGATGTCGTCTATTTTGGCGGCTACCATCCTGAAGCTGGCCTGATCCTGCGTCAGTCGGCCGAGCAGAACCTCAAGTTCCAGCTGATCATGCCCGACTCCATCGCTTCACCGGAATTCTGGCAGGTTGCCGGCCCGGCCGGCGAGGGCACCATGTTCGTGTTCCCGTCCGATCCTCAGGCAAAGCCGGAGGCAAAGGCTGCCGTCGAGAAGATCAAGGCCGGCGGCTTCGTTCCAGAAGGCTTCACGCTGTTCTCCTACGCCACGATCCAGGCTTTCGCCGAAGGCATCAAGCGCGCAGGCAGCGACGATCCGGCCAAGGTCGCCGAGGCGCTGAAGAACGGCACGCCGATCAGCACCGTTGTGGGCGATGTTACCTTCGACGAGAAGGGCGACCTCAAGAACGCCAGCTACGACATCAACCAGTGGCATGACGGCAAGTATGCGCCAATCGCGCAGTGATCGCTCCGGCGATCAAGTGAGTTGAAGAGATGGCCGGGCTTGTCCCGGCCATTTTCATTTCCGGTGGAGACCTCTGCTCCGAATGCCGGCGGCACGGGGATCAGGCGTGAACATCCTCGGCGAACCGCACCAGCACCGTGCCGTCGGTGACTTGTGCCCCTTCCGAGGCGATCTCGGCGACCACGCCATCGTGTGGGGCCGCGATGGTGTGTTCCATCTTCATCGCTTCGAGGATGAGCAACGGTTGGCCTTTGGTAACGGCTTCGCCGGCAGCCACGCGCACCAGCTTGACCAGGCCGGGCATCGGTGCGCGCAGACTGCCCGATGCCGCGGCCGATTCATCGGCCCTCGCCAAGGGGTCAGGCACGGCGAATGTGTAGCCGACGGCGCCTGAGAAGACCGTGACGTGACCGGGCCAGCGAGCGAGGCGAGGTGTGGTGCGAAGATCCTGCGCGTTGGCGCTGCCGGATGGTGCGTCCAGCGTCACCGCGAAGCGGCCATCCGGCCGCACCGATACCTTTGCCGTGATATCGTGCTCACCGTAGAGAAGCCGGGTTCGCCGCGACGTCGGATGAAAATGTTGGTAGCCAGCGAGCGACGACCAGGGATCGTCCGATGGCGACATTTCGCCAGCCCCCGATGCCGCCAGGGCCGCGGCGGCAACGGTTTCGCAGTCAGGCGGTGCAATTTCGGTCAGCGCCTGCTGATGCCGGCCGATCAGTCCGGTGTCGACATCGCCTTTCGAGAAGTCGGGATCGGCGGATAGGGCGGCAAGAAAGGCGGTGTTGACGGTCGATCCGGCAACTTCAGTCTGGCGAAGCGCTGCGGCGAGCGCTCCCAGCGCCGCGGGCCTGTCCTTGCCATGCACCACCAGTTTGGCGATCATCGGATCATAATAGGGCGAGATCGTATCGCCGGCTCGCACGCCGGTCTCGATGCGCATCGTGGCGCCTTCGGGTGCGGTATCAGGGAATTTCAAATGATGCAGCGTGCCTGTTGCCGGCAGAAAGCCCTTTGTCGCGTCCTCGGCATAGATGCGTGCCTCGAAAGCGTGGCCGGAAAGGCTGATCTCGGCTTGCTCCCTAGGCAGCCTTTCGCCGGATGCCACCTTCAGTTGCCACTCGACAAGATCGGTGGCGGTGACCATTTCGGTGACAGGATGCTCGACCTGCAGCCTAGTGTTCATTTCCATGAACCAGAAACGATCGGCCTTCAGCCCCTGCGAGGCATCGACAATGAACTCGATGGTGCCGGCGCCGGAATAGTTGATCGCCTTGGCCGCCTTCACCGCCGCATCGGTCATTGCCTTGCGCAGTTCCGGTGTCATGCCGGGGGCTGGCGCCTCTTCGATCACCTTCTGGTGGCGGCGCTGGGCCGAACAGTCCCGTTCATAGAGATGTACCGCATTGCCGAAATTGTCGCCGAATACCTGCACCTCGATGTGACGCGGCTTGTCGACATATTTTTCGACCAGCACGCGATCGTCGCCGAAGGCGGCCTTGGCCTCCCGGCGCGCGCCTGACAATGCCTCGGAAAAATCGTCGGGATGTTCGACCTTGCGCATCCCCTTGCCGCCACCGCCGGCACGCGCCTTGATCAGAACAGGATAGCCGATCTCACGCGCCTTGGAAGCGAGCAGCACGATCTCCTGCGCTTCGCCGTGATAGCCGGGCACCACGGGCACGCCTGCCTTCTCCATCAGCCGTTTGGCGGCGTCCTTCAGCCCCATTGCCCGGATCGAGGCCGCCGACGGGCCGATGAACGTAAGCCCGGCTGTGACCACCTGGTCAACGAAATCAGGGTTTTCCGACAGGAAGCCGTAACCGGGATGAATAGCCTCGGCGCCCGTTGCCAAGGCAGCGGCGATGATCTTGTCGCCGCGCAAATAACTTTCGCCTACGGGAGAGGGGCCGATGTGTACCGCCTCATCGGCCATCTCGACATGCAGGGCACGGGCATCGGCATCGGAATAGACGGCGACGGTCCGCACGCCGAGTTTGCGGGCGGTGCGCATGACGCGACAGGCGATCTCACCGCGATTGGCGATCAGGATCTTGGTGAACATGGGGCCTCCGCTGTACGAGCTTGCGTCGAGCTAAGGAGGTGTTTTCCCACGCCCCCCTCTGTCCTGCCGGACATTCGTCCTACCTGGCGGTAGATCGAACGTCGCCGCCGGTTTCGCCAATGGCCAACAGTGAAGGAGGACTGGCAATGCTGAAGCTGGCAATCTCCCGCAATATGGCGGAGATTGACCTCTCCCTTATTGAGGGAGTGCTCTATGGGAAGCTCGCTTGTGCCTATTTGGACGAGGCGATCTCGCAGGTGCCGCCTGTCGTCACCTTGTAGTGTGCGCGGGTGGCGAGACAGGACTTCATCGCCGCTCCTTCGGCCTCCTTCTGCGAGGGCGCATTCAGACTCGAGCCGCAAATGATATAAAGCGAAACTACCCTGGAGTACGGCGTCGTGGCATAGGCCGAATGGCCACCGGCAGCCACATAAGCCTTGTAGGCCTTGTTGCACGGGGATTTCGCATCTCTCGTCAATGCCGGCGGAAATCGCTTGTCGCCCTCCTGACCTGCCAGAGAAGCGGCCATGCCGATGCCGGGCGTCGTGGCCACAACCAATCCGGCCAGGATCGAGGGCAGGATCCGTTTTATGCCTGCAGATGTCATTTTGTCCTCCCCAAGTGAAGAAAATCGAGAGCGGTTGCTGTTCGTCTATTTGGAGGCCGCGATCTCGCAGCCGCCGCTTGCGGTCCGGACCTTCCACTTCTTCAGGCCGGCCTGACAGTTGCGTAGCGCAGCGTCCTCGGCGGCCTTCTGGCTCGGCGCGTTGAGCTTCGTGCCGCAGATAATGTAGAGATCGACGACGCGCGAGTAGAAGGTCGTGGCATAGGCCGAATGGCCGCTGGCCGCGACAAAGGCGTTGTAAGCTTTTGTGCAGGCTTCCTTCGGATCCAATGACAGATATGGAGAGAACCGTTTGTCGCCGACCTTCCCGGCAAGCGAGTCCGCTGCGCCTACTCCGGGAATGGTGAATATTAGAAATAATGCAAGTAGAAGCTTGGTTGAGTAACCGCAATATTTGAGATTCATCTTGATCCCGCTGAGATGCCCTAGTGCAGGATAAGACGTAGCGAAGATTATGGGCCGCCGCTAGCTCTCTGCTGATAATTCCTGCTCGGCTTCTCCGGGGAATCTTTTGTACCATAAGTTCAGCCTCCCCAGATGGCAGCAACGGCCTGTCGTTGTAGTCGTGCGGTCTGTTCATCGAAGCAGCAGAAAATCACGGTTCTCGGCAGCATTCCCTCTCGGAGGAAACGGCTCACGGTGCCGACAGCAATCGTCGCCGCCTCGTCCTCTGGATATCGATATATGCCGGTCGAGATCGCCGGAAATGCTATTGTCAGGCATTCATTGGTACGAGCGATTTCAAGCGATCGCTGGTAGCAGGACGCCAGCAATTCGGCTTCGCCCTTGCCGCCGCCTTGCCAGACCGGCCCGACCGTATGGATAATATGACGAGCCGGCGGTTTGTAGCCCTTGGTGACCTTGGCTTCGCCGACATTGCAGCCATTCAGCATGCCGCATTCGACCAGCAGTTCCGGCCCGGCGGCCCGGTGAATGGCGCCATCAACTCCTCCGCCGCCCACCAAGGAACTGTTGGCCGCATTCACGATGGCGTCGACAGCCAACCTGGTGATGTCGCCTGTCTGGATCTGGATGCGTGGATCTACGCCCATGTCACATCCTGAACACGCCGAAGCGCGTGTCCTCGATTTCGGCATTGAGTGCGGCCGAAAGGCTGAGCGCCAGCACCTCGCGTGTCTTGGCAGGATCGATGATGCCGTCGTCCCAGAGGCGGGCGGATGAGTAGAGCGGATGGCCCTCATGCTCGTATTTCATCAGGATGGGCTTCTTGAACTTCGCCTCCTCCTCCGCGCTCCATTCGCCGCCTTTGCGCACGATGCCTTCGCGCTTGACCATGGCAAGCACCGTTGCCGCCTGCTCACCGCCCATCACCGAAATGCGGGCATTCGGCCACATCCACAGGAAGCGCGGCGAGTAGGCGCGGCCGCACATGCCGTAATTGCCTGCGCCGAACGAGCCCCCGATGATCATCGTTATCTTCGGCACCTTGGCCGTCGCGACAGCCATCACCAGCTTGGCGCCGTCCTTGGCGATGCCGCCTGCCTCGTATTTCCGCCCCACCATGAAGCCGGTGATGTTCTGCAGGAAGACCAGCGGGACCTTGCGCTGGCAGCAGAGTTCGATGAAGTGCGCGCCCTTCAGCGCACTTTCGGAAAACAGCACGCCATTGTTGGCGATGATGCCGACCGGCATGCCGTGGAGGCGGGCAAAGCCGGTGATCAGCGTGGTGCCATAATTCTGCTTGAACTCATCGAACTCGGAACCGTCGATGACGCGGGCAATCACCTCGCGCACGTCATAGGGCTGGCGCAAATCCGTCGGCACGATGCCATACAGCTCATCAGCCGGATGAAGCGGCGGAATCGGTTTCTGTAGGTTCAGACTTACGGTCTTGTTTCGATTCAGGTTTTTGACGATGCGCCGGCAAATGGCGAGCGCATGGTCATCGTCCATTGCATAGTGGTCGGCGACTCCGGAAAGCCGCGTATGCACGTCCGCGCCGCCCAGTTCCTCGGCGGTGACATCCTCTCCGGTCGCGGCCTTCACCAGCGGAGGACCACCAAGGAAGATGGTCGCCTGGTTGCGCACCATGATCGTCTCGTCGGACATCGCCGGCACATAGGCGCCGCCCGCCGTGCATGATCCCATGACGCAGGCGATCTGCGGGATGCCGGCGGCCGACATGTTGGCCTGGTTGTAGAAGATGCGGCCGAAATGCTCACGGTCGGGGAACACCTCGTCCTGGTTGGGCAGGTTGGCGCCACCGCTGTCGACCAGGTAGACACAAGGCAGATTGTTCTGAAGCGCGATCTCCTGCGCACGCAGATGCTTCTTCACCGTCAGAGGATAGTAGGTGCCGCCCTTCACCGTGGCGTCGTTGACCACCACCATCACTTCCGTGCCTTCGACGCGGCCGATGCCGGCGATCAAGCCGGCCGACGAAATCTCCTCGCCATACATCGACCATGCGGCGAACTGGCCGATCTCGAGGAAGGGCGAGCCGACATCCAGCAACTGGGCAAGACGTTCGCGCGGCAGGAGCTTGCCACGCGAAACGTGGCGTTCGCGCGCCTCTTGCGAACCGCCGCGTTCGACGGTCGCTGCGATATCGGCGATATCGGCGACCAAGGCCCGCATGCGCTCGGCATTGGTGCGGAAAGTGTCGGAGGAAGGGGAAACCTGGCTCTGGAGCACGGCCATGCTACACCCCCTCAGCCATGATCTCGCGCCCGATCAGCCAGCGACGGATTTCGCTGGTGCCGGCGCCGATCTCGTAGAGCTTGGCGTCGCGCAAGAGGCGGCCTGTCGGATAGTCGTTGATGTAGCCATTGCCGCCCAGCAACTGCAGTGCGTCAAGCGCCATCCGCGTCGCCTTCTCAGCGGCGAACAGCACGCAACCGGCGGCATCCTTGCGGGTCGTCTGGCCACGGTCGCAAGCGGCGGCGACGGCATAGACATAGGCGCGCGCGGCATTCATCGTCGTATACATGTCGGCAAGCTTGCCTTGCACCAGCTGGAACTCGCCGATCGGCTGGCCGAACTGCTTGCGCTCATGCACGTACGGGATCGCCACATCGAGACATGCCGCCATCAATCCGATCGGGCCGCCGGCGAGCACCGTACGCTCGTAGTCTAGCCCAGACATCAGGACCTCGACGCCGCGCCCTTCTTCATGCAGAACGTTATCGAAGGGCACTTCGACGTTCTCGAACACCAGTTCACCGGTGTTGGAGCCGCGCATGCCGAGCTTGTCGAGTTTCTGCGCCACGGAAAAGCCCGCCATCGCCTTTTCGACGATGAAAGCGGTGATGCCACGCGATTTCAGTTCCGGATCGGTCTTGGCATAGACGACCAGCGTCTCGGCGTCCGGCCCGTTGGTGATCCACATCTTGGTGCCGTTGAGCACATAGTGGTCGTTGCGCTTTTCGGCGCGCAGCTTGAGGGACACGACATCGGAGCCGGAGCCGGACTCCGACATGGCCAACGCGCCGACGCGTTCGCCCGAGCAAAGCGGCGGCAGGAATTTCTCCTTCTGCGCCGGCGTTGCCCAGCGGTTGATCTGGTTCACGCAGAGATTGGAATGGGCGCCGTAGGAGAGGCCGACGGAGGCCGAGGCGCGGGAAATCTCCTCAACCGCGATGACATGGGCCAGATAGCCCATGCCGGTGCCGCCGAAATCCGCATCGGCGGTGATGCCGAGCAGTCCGAGCGCGCCGAGTTCGCGCCACAGATGCGCCGGAAACTCGTTGGAGCGATCGATGTCGGCGGCGATCGGGGCGATCCTGTCCTGCGCGAAGCGCCGCACGAGGTCGCGCAGCGCCTCTATGTCTTCGTCATGTCCGAAGCTGAGGGTGTTCGTGTACATGCCATTCCTCCCCGGTGCCGCATGAAATTAAAGCGCCAAAGCGTCCTTCGCGCGTCCTAAGGGACGCGCTGCGCTGTGGTTGTCGATCCGCGCGCCTACCAGGCGCATTGTCATCGAAAGATATGTCGCCGTGACTTCAGCGATCGACAGCCGCTCGCCCGGTCGGAACCACACGATGACCCCGGTCATCATCTGGATCAGCGCCATGGCGGTGAGGCCGGTGTCCTCGACCGTGAAAACGCCTGTATCAACGCCGTCGCGCAGGATGGCGCGCAGCTCCTTTTCGTAAGCCGCGCGCTGCTTGAGGATTTGTGTCAGCCTCTCGGGCGACAGGCTGCGAAGCTCCATGTTCGAGACGTGCGTGGCGTGCCGGCGCTCGATGTGGAAAGCGATGTGATTGCGGACGTAGGCCGAGAGCCGCGCAACGGGATCGGCAAGCGGAGGGCGTGCGGCGTCCCATGCCGCGAGCAGCCCCTCCATGTGCTCACGCATCAGCGTGAACAGAAGGTCTTCCTTGGTCGGGAAATAGCGGTAGAGCGCAGCCGCCTGCACGCCGACCTCGGCAGCGAGCTGGCGCATCGACATCGCTTCGTAGCCAAGGCGTGCGATCAGGTTGACCGCCGCCTCCCGGATAGCCGCCTCGGTCTTTTCGCCATCGGATCCTGTGGTGCGCGCCATGATCGTCCTCTTGCGCAATATTAAAACGAACGTTCAATTAATTCAAGAGGCCGGCGAAGCGCTATCATGAAACGATCTTGAACCCGACAAAAGAGCTTGCTGGTGCAAACTCCTCTACCTCGATCCCGGAAACCGAAGCGCCGGGCGGCCCTTTGCGAAGCCGCTCGATCATTCTCGAAACCGCTTGATAGGACCCTGCAATATGAGCCGTCACGGACCCGTCCGCCTCGTTGCGAACCCAGCCGGCAAGACCAAGGCTTGTCGCCTCGCGCCGAACCCAGTTTCTGAAGCCGACACCTTGCACCGTGCCGTCGACGCGCGCCCGCACTTCCATGAGATGACCAGCCATGAATCTCTCTCGGTCTGTGTCCTTGGAATCTGGCGCGCGGCCGATTGAATGCAACTTTAGAATTGTACGCCTGACACAACGGGTCGGCTTGTTCCTGAAATTTAATTGACTCAGTCCACTAATTTTCAGAAAACAGAGCGGCCTCGTTGGAGTTGGACGCGATGTTGGACGAACGCAACGCATTGGTGGCCGATATCAGGCACTTCAATCGCTTCTACACGCGCACTGTCGGTCTTCTCGACGAGACGCTCACGCAAAGCGCATTCACCTTGACCGAGGCGCGCGTGCTGTTCGAACTCGGCCGCCGCGATCGTCCCGCGGCGTCTGAAGCTGCAGGAGAGCACGGCTTTCTTGCCGAGGCCTTTCATATTGATATGGGGCCGACCGCCTCCGACATAGCCAAACAGTTGCGCGTCGATGCCGCCTATCTGACGCGCATTCTACGAAAATTCGCGGGCGAGGGCCTGACCGAGACCAGGGTCGACCCGGCTGACAAACGCCGGCGGATACTGTCACTGACGGCAAGAGGCGAGGCGGCGCTGTCAGGGCTTCAGACGGCGGCGGATCGCGACACGGCGCGGCTTATCGAGAATCTGCCCGATCACAGACTGCACGAACTGGGCGGCGCGTTGCGCAAGGCGGCGGAATTGCTGGGCGATCCCACGCAGGAGAACCTTGATGGAACGCCAGAGGTGACCCTGCGGCCGCACCGTGTCGGCGATGTCGGCTGGGTCGTGCAGCGGCAGGCCAAACTCTATGCCGAGGAATATGGCTGGAGCATCGAGTTCGAGGCACTTCTCGCCGAAATCGGATCGGATTTCATTCGCAATTTCCTGCCCGGACGAGACTTTTGCTGGATCGCCGAACGCGCTGGCCTGCCGGTTGGCGCGGTGTTCCTGGTCCATCTCGATGACGAGGTCGCGAAGTTGCGCATGCTGCATGTCGAGGCATCGGCGCGCGGCATGGGAATCGGCAAACGCCTGGTCGAGCAGTGCATCGACCAGGCGCGGACCTGCGGCTACCGGCGGCTTGTGCTGTGGACGAACGATATCCTTGTGGCGGCGCGCGCAATCTATGAGCGCGCCGGTTTCAGGCTGGTCGGCGAGGAACGCCACCGCAGTTTCGGCAAGGATCTGGTTGGCCAGACATGGGAACTGGATCTCTGATGAGAGGGCCTCGTTCCCAGGCCTGATTCTAGTTGCCTCGCGCGGCGGCGAGCGCGCCGGGCAACTCCTCCGCGAAGGTGTCGAGTTCATGATCCAGGCCAACACTGACGCGGATGCAGTGGTCGAGCCCCGGCGCCATCGGCTTGCGGATGAAGACGTCGCGCGACAACAGCGCCTGCAGCACCTTCATCGCGAAGGCGCCGTCGCTGCCGCAGTCGATGGTGACGAAATTGGTCGCCGATGGCAGAGGTTTCAGCCCGTTCGCCTCGGCTATGTCGGAAATGCGCCGGCGACCAGCTTCGACCCGGCCGACCACGCTTTTCAGCCAAGCTTGGTCGGCAAGCGCCTCGACGCCAGCGATCTGCGCCATGCGGCTGACACCGTAATGGTTGCGGATCTTCTCGAAATCGGCGATCACCTGAGCCTCCGCCACGGCGTAGCCGCAACGTATGCCGGCAAGTCCGTAGGCCTTTGAAAAGGTGCGCATGCGCACGACATTGGGCCGCGACACGTCTATCGGCGGCAGCGCCGATGCCGGCCCCAACTCGCCATAGGCCTCGTCCAGCACCAGCATGGTGGTCTCCGGCAGGGCTTCGATGAAGCGGATGATGTCGGCCGCCTCCCACCAGCTTCCCATCGGATTGTCCGGATTGGACAGATAGACCAGCGGCGCCTTTTCCTTGACGACGGCCTCGAGCAGACCGTCCAGATCCTCATGATGGTTCTTGTAGGGAACCGTAACCAGTCGCCCGCCAACGCCGGCGACATGGAAGTTGAAGGTCGGATAGGCGCCGAGCGAAGTCACAACCGCATCGCCAGGCGCGACATACATGCGCGCCACCAGGCTGAGCAGCCCGTCAATGCCCTCGCCGACAACCACGTTCTCGGCTTTCACCCCAAGATACGCCGCAACGGCGACCTTCAAATCGTGATTGTCCGGATCGCAGTACATCCACATATCCCCCGCGATCCCGGCCATGCGGGCGACGACCTTGGGCGAAGGGCCGAAACTGCTCTCATTGGCGCCGATACGGGCACGGAACGGTCGGCCGCGATCACGCTCCTGCGCCTCCGGGCCGACAAAAGGCACGGTCGACGGAAGCGCGGCGATAAGCGGCGTGAGGGGAGGGCGCTGGCGCATGACGGAAGCTCGCGTGGAAAGGGCCTTCTTGCTAGCGTGGCCGGCCGGTGGGTGCAAGCTCCAGCACTCCGCAACTGTAGTGCTGGATTCCTTCGAGTCTTTTTGCTAGCCAGATGGCATGAACAATCGTCTGCCCCCTGCCTTCTCCAAGCACCTCAAGTCCGGAGCGGCGCCGAAACCGAAGGTGCCGGCGTTTAATCCTCAGCAGGCAGATCCGCTGGCACGCGCCCAGGCTGACGACTTTTTGCTAAAGCAAGCCTATGAGCATCAACAGGCCAAGCGTTTGGCCGAAGCGCAGGATCTCTGCCTTCGCGTCCTGGCGCGCACGCCGAACCATCCGCTGGCGCTCTATATCATGGGAACGGTCTGTCTTGGCTACGACGACGAAGCGGCGCTTCGTTATTTCGCACGCGCGGTTGGTGAGGCGCCTAGAAACCCCTATTATCATCTTAGTCTCGGTGAGGCCTATGGCAAGCTGAGCGAGTTTTCCGCGGCTATCAAGCATATCCAATATGCTTTGGAACTGCAGCCAGATATTATAGCTGCCCTTTGTGCGTTGGGTCGCGTTTATACCGAGTTCGACAAACCCGACCTGGCCTTGCCGCTTTATGAGAAAGCGCTGAAAATTAACCGCGATCACCCAAAGGCGCGGATCGGAATGGCTGCCGCGCTCGCCGGCCTTGGGCGAATGGAGGAGGCAGGCGTCTATCTTAAAGAGGCGATCGAACACCGCGTTGACGTCGCGGCGGCTTATTACGACCTCGTGCAGACCCGAAAATTTACCGAAGAGCCTGCGGAACTCCAATCGATCCTTCAGGAACTAGACCGTCCACAACTTAAATCGGAGGCCGTCCAGAGCCTGCACTACGCTGCCGGCAAGGTGCTGAACGATCTCAAGCGCTACGCAGAGGCGTTTCACCATTTCAACGGAGCCAAACAGGCCGCCGGCTACACGTTCAACATCGATCAGTATCGTCGTTTCGTGGATCTGACCATTGAAACCTTTACGCCGGATCTGTTTGCCGCGAAGGCCAGCTACGGGAACCCTTCCGAAGCGCCTGTTTTCGTAGTTGGGATGCCGCGCTCGGGGACGACACTGACCGAACAAATTTGCGCCAGTCATCCCGACGTTCATGGCGCTGGGGAGCTTAGCAAACTGAGGCGGGTAGCGAACGCGATCGGTCTGCAGAGCTCGGCCTCTGATTTCAGCAAGCCGATGATGACGATCACCGAAGGCTTGTCCAAGACGTTGGCCGAAGAGCATCTTTCCTATCTGCGGGAGCGCGCTCCGACTGCGCAGCGGATCATCGACAAGATGCCGCACAATTTCGAATTGATCGGCCTCGCAAGCCTGCTCTTTCCCAACGCCCGCATCATTCACTGCCGCCGCGATGCCATCGACAATTGCGTGTCCTGCTTTGTCCTGCCTTTTAGTTCTGCGCACAGCTACAATACAGATCTGCGGACACTCGGCCTCTACTATCGAGAATATGACCGCTTGATGCGGCACTGGAACGAGGTTTTCCCGGGTCGCATCTTTGAAAATTGCTATGAGACGCTTGTGGAGCATCAAGAGACACAATCGCGCCGGCTCATAGAATATCTCGGGCTCCCCTGGGATGAAGCGTGCCTTCGTTTCTTCGATAGGGAGGGGGCGGTAACTACGCCAAGCCGCTGGCAGGTCCGTCAGCCGATCTATAAATCCTCCGTTAAGCGCTGGAAGAATTTCGAAGGGGAGATCAGTCCACTGATCGAAGCCTTGGGGGATCTGGCCGACACCTGATCTCCGGTGAACCCGGCGCAAGCTGACTGGGCTTGTGCCGCATCGATGGAAAAAACCTCAAGCGAAGGGCGCGTCCCTTCATGAGCAGGTCTGGGCGCCGCAATTCCGTCTAGTCGATTTCGGCCAATATGCGGCCAATAGCTCTCGGCAGCGTCCGACCTAAGCCGCATCGATCTTCGAAAAACACCGTGCTTCATTTTGAGTGCCGGAGCCACCTTTGCGTCACCCAATGATGCGCGCCGCCATGCTGCAGTTCCAAGATGTCCGACGTTTCAGCCTGGAGCGAGGTTAGAGTAAGCGGACATAGCACCGCAAGAGGTGCTCTGAAAAAGTGGAATAATCGGTATGGCGTGGCAGTAAGCTCGCGCCGTTGGCTTGTTGAATAAAAAAACCCGGCGGTTGCCCGCCGGGTTTCGGTTTCGACAAGGCGAAGTCTATTAGAAGTCGCGCTCGAAGCGGATGATGCCCGCGACGTTGTTCTTCTTCTGCGCGCCAGCCCAGACGTTACCTGCGTCGATGGCACCCGAGCCAACGCGCTGGAAGTCAACTTCAGGCGTGATCGTGAAGCCAGGAACCGGGGTGTATGCCACGTTGGCTGCGATGCCGTAATCCTTCCACTGATCACCGGACACCTGCAGGTTGAACGAGGTCTTCTCGTTGAACTTATACGTGCCACCAGCCCAGAATGCCCAGCTGCCGCCCCACGGCTTGTAGAAGCCGCGACCGTTCGCGTTCGCGAAGTAGCTGTTGTCGTCGAGGTGGTTCGTGCTGCCGTAGCCAACCATGCCGAACAGCGAGAATTCCTTGGTGACGTTGAAGTCCACGCGGACCTTGCCGGACACCGACTCATAGTTGCTGTCGTAAGCAACGACGCCGACGATATCACCCCAGCCCTGCGTGTACTTCACGCCGCCGACAACGTGCGGAACGTAGCTGTCGATCGTGCCGATACCATAGTTGCCGCTCGGGTTCGAAGCGCCGCCCGAACCTTCTTCCAGAGAGGCCACCGCCGAGAAGCCGTTACCAGCGTCGAAATAGTACTGGACGACGTTGGTGTCGAAGCCGCCGTAAGGAACGAGCGTATCGTTGATGACGTTGCCGGCGTAACCGACGAACGTGTCGAATGCCGATTCGTCAAGACCCACGCGCAGGCCGCCGAGCTGGATCCACGCGAATTCCATGTTGGCGTGGTTGCCGGCATTGTTATTGGCAGGGTAATTGCCAGCGCCCGTGTCGGAGGCCGAATTGCCGAAATTAAAGCGCAGTTCGGTGTAGGTCTTCAAAGTGCCGAGTTCGGTTTCCTGGCCAGTCCAGGTCTTCAGCGTGAAGCGGGTGTTCTTCCACCAGGTGCCCTGGTCCTTGCCGTCCTTGACGTCAAGGCTGCGAGCGCCGTCGAACGTACCGGTGTCACCGAAGCCGGCATCATAACGGACATAGCCGCCGATGCGCAGGCAGGTCTCGGTGCCGGGGATGTAGAAGTAGCCAGCGCCGTAGACGTCGCAGATCTTGACGTATTCAGCGGGTTCCGGCTCGGCGACGCCGTCGTCGTCGCCGAGCCGGAACCCGCTGAATACGTCAAGATCTGCGACGTCTACGGCGCTGGCTACTTCTACATCCCCGGCACCGAGACCTGCCTGCGCATCGGCGGCTATGTCCGTTACGACATCGGCGGCGGTGACGTCGCTTCGTTCGATGGCGCTCGCGCTACCGACCACATTAGTGGCGAAGACCAGGGTACTTGGCAGAAGAACGCCCGGTTCACCCTGAAGACCTGGACCGGCCAGGAAACCGAACTCGGTACGTTGAAGACCTATACCGAGACCCGTATCAACTTCGGCAATACGGCTTCCAGCGGTCTGGTTACCTACAACGCAGATCTCGATGGTTATGTCTTTGGCGGTGGCGCCCAGAACAAGGGTATCACGCTGAACTTCGCCTGGATCCAGCTCGGCGGTCTGCGCGTTGGTAAGGACGAATCGGCCTTCGATACGTTCGTCGGTTATGCCGGCAACGTCATCCAGGATACGCTGGTTCCCTACGGCGGCTTCGACACCAATGTCGTCCAGTACTACTTCGACGCCGGCAACGGTTTCTCGGCAGTGGTCTCGCTTGAAGAAGGCTATGGCGTCTACACGATCGACAGCTACGTCCCGCATGTCGTCGGTGGCGTGAAGTACACGCAGGGCTGGGGCTCGATTTCGGGTGTTGCAGCATATGACAGCGCAGCCGAAGAGTGGGCCGGCAAGGTTCGCCTAGATGTGAACGTTTCCAGCGCGTTGTCCTTGTTCGCGATGGGTGGCTATGGCACCGACAGGAACTTCGATCACAACATGTACAAGCTCTGGGATGGCAACTGGGCTATCTGGGGTGGTGGCACGTACAAGTTCAACGAGAAGACCTCCTTCAACGCTCAGCTGTCCTATGACGAAGGCAAGAAGTTTGGCCTTGCTGCCAACGTTGCGTATGACGTTGTCCCCGGCTTCACGATCACCGGCGAAGTTGACTACGTGAATGCTGGCGACAGCGCTTACCACGCCAGCTATGACGGCATCGGCGGTATCCTCCGCTTCCAGCGCTCGTTCTAATGGCTGAGCTCTAGATAATCAAAAGCAGCCCGGGCGCACAACGCCCGGGCTGTTTTGTCCTCGCTATATGACCAAGGCAAACACAAGGATCAGGGGGTAAACGGTAGCTGAGCAGGTCTGCGGGAATGATTTCGTGGGATCCGCCGTCAGGTGGATGAAATCACATTCGCGTGATCAAAACTCTTGAAAGGACGCCTCCAAGCGGTTAGGGCTGACCTGACCACTCAGGGGTGTGGCATTGAATGTCAAACGAAGCGATTCAAGAGGCGCAGTCCTCTGATCATTTTTCGATGTTTTCTTCTCAATCTGCGAAGATAAAATATAGTTATAACACTATAAGAGAAGTAAAGTCGTTCACGATCGGAGAGCTGTTCTTAGCATACCGAGACATATTGTGGGACGATGGGCGACATAAATATAATGTCAGCTCTTTTGTCGGTGAAATCGGCGAGATTCTTCTCGGCGAGCGCTTCAGCGCCTTTGACCAGAGTACCCTGGATAACCTTATCGGCACCTTGCGCCAGCGCGGCAACAGCAACGCAACCATCAACCGAAAGATGGCTGCCCTCAGCAAACTGCTGCGCAAGGCTTACAAGATGGGGGATATACACAGTCTGCCTGAGTTTCGCCGCCAGAAAGAGCGGGCGGGGCGGATTCGTTTTCTTGAGAAGGATGAGGAAGCCCGGCTTTTCGCGGCCATCAAGAGCCGCAGCGAAGACGCCTATCGTCTTTCTGTCTTCCTCGTCGACACCGGATGCCGCCTCGGCGAGGCGCTCGGTCTCATCTGGAATGATATCCAGGAGCACCGCGTCAGCTTCTGGATCACCAAATCCGGCCGCAGCCGTACAATCCCGATGACCGCCAGGGTCAAGGAAGTGATCAAGCTGCCGCCCTTCGAGGGTCGCCGGCCCAAGGGACCTTTCACAAAACTCAGCCAGGCGCAGTTTCGCGCCATCTGGAACGATGCGAAGGCCGAGGTCGGTCTGGGGGCTGACGATCAGGTCGTGCCGCACATCTTGCGCCATACCTGTGCGTCGCGGCTTGTGCAGGGCGGCATCGACATCAGGCGTGTGCAGATGTGGCTCGGCCACCAGACGCTGTCGATGACCATGCGTTATGCCCACCTTGCAACGAACGACCTCGACGGTTGCGTCGTCGTTCTGGAAACGCCTCGCGGCAAGGGTGAGGACAGCGACATGGAGCGCTCGCCGACTTCTGCTGCAACAACGCAGGAAGCGAGAAACGGGTCGGTAGAGGAGGAGCCTTCACTCGAAGAGAAGCCCTCGCGCAAGACGGCTCGGAAGAGTTCAAAGGCAAGGTAGATTTATCGATTATTCGCGAAAGGCCCAGGATCAGGACTGATCCTGGGCCTTTCGCGTCGAGCTATGCTGGTGTTCTGCCTGGTCAAGAAATGCCGCGATAGCGCTGGGCAGATCGCCAGTTTCGAGGAAGGGCGCGTGGCCTTGGCCCTCGACCGTGATCGTCTTCATGTTTGGGTGATGCTTGCTCATTTCCTCGAGCGTTTGGACAGACAGCAGTTTTGAATTGCCGCCTCGTAGGGCGAGCAAGGGGGTGGCCGCCAGCGCGTCGAACTGTGGCCAAAGCGTCGCCAGCGGTTGCGTGAGATCAAGGCCCGCCAATGTCTCGACCAGCTTTGGATCGAAGTCCGGCATCAGTCCCTGGGTCGTCTCACGGTTGAGCGCCCACACCATCCGCTCCCAATCGGCATCGACGAGAGCCGGAAAATCCCCGCCATGCACGCCGCGCTGGGTGTTCACTGCCTCGTCAAGGGTCCTCGGTTTCGGTGAAGGATCGAGATAGGAGCGGATATGGGCAAGCCCGTCAGCCTCGAGCACAGGGCCGATGTCGTTGAGAACGATGGCTTTCAGCGCTTCTGGCCGCATCGCCCCGAGCAAGTGGATGATCAGTCCGCCGCGTGACGTGCCGATGAAGGCGGCCTCCTCGATGCCAAGTGCGGCCAGCCCGGCAAGAATGTCGCTGGCCTCGACACCAACATTGTAGTTGGCGACGTCAGGGTCATAGGCCGATTGTCCGCGCCCGCGATAGTCGAAGGCGACCACCTTGCGTCGGACCACGGCGCGTGCGGAGAGATAGAGCGCCAGTTCATGGAAATCCCGGGCATTGCGCGTCAGGCCGGGCAGGCAAACGACGGGCCAGTGACCGACGTTGGCGTCGCCGTAAATCCGTGCATGGAGCTTCAGCCCATCGGGCGCGGCATAGAAGAAGTCGGAGAAATTTTCGCCGCTCGCCATCGGATTGCCGTCCTCGCTGGATTGATTTGGACAGCTAACGGGTCAGGGCAGGGGGCGTCAAATGGTGAGACCCGACCTTCTCTCCTGAGAGGTGGGTCGGCGATAGAGCGGGAACGGGTGCCAGTGCTGGACACTATGATGCGTCAGCGGCATCCAGCCTGTTGCCAGGCTGGAACTCTCCTCAGCCGACCTAGCTTCACTCGGCCACCTTCCCCTACATATGGACAAGGCAGGAAGCCTCAGCTACGACCGTTCACAAGGTCGCCGACAATGTCGTACTTGCCGGAAATGCGCATCTTGTAGACTTCGTAATTCTCCATGACGCGCTGCACGTAACTTCTTGTTTCCGTGTAGGGAATCCGCTCGATCCAGTCGACGATGGCATCCACGTCCTTGCCGCGCGGGTCACCGTATTTTGTCACCCATTGCGCGGCCCTGTTGGGTCCTGCATTGTAGCCGGCGAAGGTCAGCACATAGGAGCCGTTGAAACGGTCGAGTTGCTCGCCGAGGAAGGCCGCCCCCAGCGTCGCGTTGTAGCCGGCGTCGCTCGTCAGTCGTGTCTGAGAAAACTGTAATCCGGCCTTCTTCGCCAATTGCTTGGCGGTACCCGGCATCAGCTGCAACAGGCCGCGTGCCCCCGCACTTGAGACCGCGCCGACATTGAATTCGCTCTCCTGGCGGGCGATCGCATAGGCCAGTGCCTTGCCCGAACCGGAAATGTCAGCCGAATCAGGGATGACGCCCAACGGATGCGACAGGGCGCCGACGTCGATGCCGCGTGCACCGGCGATCTTGCCGACCTTCAGTGCCATGAAATGATTGCCCTGCTTTTCCGCCAATACGGCAAGCAGCGCCAGTTCCCCGGGGCTGGTCAACTGGCCGGCGAGGTCGCGATACAGCGTTTCGGCATAGCGATCATAGCCTGCCTCCTGCAGCCGCTTGATGGCGCTGACAGCTTCGCGGCTGGCGAAATTCTGCCGGTCGGTCGCATTTGGCTGCGGATAGACGATGTTGAGGGCCCGTCGGCCAACACGCTCGGCGGCGAGCTGGCCGTAGAATGTCGTCCCGTATGTCGCCGCGCGGCCGAAGTAATCAGCGGCATTGCCCGGGCCACCAACCTCGGCGGCACGGCCGAGCCAATAGTAGGCGCGCGACAGCGACATCGGCCCCTGCGCCAGATCGGCGACCCGAGCGAAATGCGTTGCGGCAAGCTTGGCATCGTTCAGCCCGCGCAACGCGTACCAGCCGGCATGAAATTCGGCGTCGACGGCATTGCTGGGGCTTTCGGCGGCATGTGCCGCGACTATCGCGTAGGCCGTCTTCATGTCGCCCTGGTCGACCAGCTCTCGCGACAGAACGCGACGCTCAACCCACCAGGCATCCGGGTCGACAAGTGCATCCCGGTCGGTCGGAGCCTTCATGACCACCGCCGCGGCATCGGCAAACTTCTCTTGCTTGCGCAGATATTCCGCCTGCGCGAAGAAATAACCGGCGGAACGTTGCGCCATCGGCACCGCGTTCAGCAATCTGGGTGCGTTCTTATCGCCTCTGTCCGCCGCCGCCCAGGCGTCGGCAAGTTGCTGGGCGCCTGCGAGCGCCGCGACCCGCTGCGCGGAGCCTGGTCTGTCAGCGTAGAACATGCGCTCCATGCGGAAGCGGTGATCGGCCGCGGGGATCAGCGGGCCGAACTCTCGAATGAGCGCTGCTTCGTCCTTGGCTTCCAGCATGGCGGTGCGCCAGAATGGCGACAAGACGGAGCGCGCTGCTTTGGTATTGCCGACCGACACATAGGCGCGGGCAAGCACCATCACGCCTTCGAATGTCTGCGGTTGGCTGCCGTTGAACGCTTGAAGCACGGCTTGCGGGGCGGGATTCTCGCGATAGAGCGCCCGTTCGCTGTTTTTGCGCAGGGCGATGGTGCCCGGCCAGTTCGGCAGCATCCGCGCCGCCGCGGCAATATCGCTGCTCGGTACCTTGTCGCCACCATAGAGCGCGATCGCCCAGGCGAGGACATGATGATCGAGCGAATTGGCCGGCAAGCCGTCGCGGATCGAGCGGGCTCCAGTAATGTCGTTTGCCGCCAAGGCGTCGAGGCCGCTTTTCAACACGGCCGCATTCGACGACGGCGAGGGGGCTTTGTCCGGCAGGGTGGTGTCCTGCAAGGCCGGCATCGGGATGGCCGATGTCACCTGCACGTCAACGCTGCCGCCCAATGCCACCGCCGGCGTCAGCGCGAGAAGAGCGCCAATCAACGCAGATGAATGGGGCCGACCGATCGGCATTGTCCTTCCTTACAAATCATAAGCAGGCGCAGGAGCCTCAGAGCCTAGATGTAGGTCATGAAGGGCCCGTAAACAAAAGGTTATCGAGGCCGTTCGAATTGCGCTTGCTGGCACCACGGCAATGCTTGCCGCGCAACAATGTCGAGACTATGGTGCGCCGCTTCGCTTTCCGCTAGAAGGCGCTCGACGAAACGCCGATGCGTGTCGCCCAAAAGTGAGTACCGTTTTTGGGACAACGACATGCACAAACCAAAGAAGTCCCAAGGAGTTGGACGACATGCTGAGAGGCTCGCTTACCGCGCTCGTGACACCGTTCGAAAAGAGCGGCCGTTTCGACGAGAAAGCCTTTCGCGCGTTCGTCGCCTGGCAGCTTGACGAGGGCACGAAGGGGCTGGTTCCCGTCGGCACCACCGGCGAGTCGCCGACGCTGTCGCATGACGAGCACCGGCATGTGGTCAAGGTGTGCGTTGAAGTAGCCAAGGGTCGCGCGCCGGTCGTTGCCGGTGCCGGTTCCAACAACACCGAAGAGGCGATCGGCCTGGTACAATACGCCGAGAAGGCGGGCGCCGATGCCGCGCTGGTGGTCACGCCCTATTACAACAGGCCGACGCAGCGCGGCCTCTACGCGCACTTCGCGGCTGTCGCCAAGGCGACCAGCCTGCCGATCATCATCTACAACATTCCGCCGCGCTCGGTGATCGACATGATGCCGGAGACGATGGGCCAACTGGTGCACGACTTCAAGAACATCATCGGCGTCAAGGATGCCACCGGCAAGGTCGAGCGGGTTTCCGAACAGCGGGCTACCTGCGGCAAGGGCTTCATCCAGCTTTCCGGCGAAGACGCTTCGGCGCTCGGCTTCAACGCGCATGGCGGTGTCGGCTGCATCTCGGTGACGTCGAATGTCGCGCCACGGCTTTGCGCCGAATTTCAGGAAGCAACGCTCTCCGGCGACAGCGCCAAGGCGCTGGAATTGCAGGACCGCTTGCTGCCGCTTCACAAGGCCATCTTCATCGAGCCTGGCGTTTCAGGTGCGAAATACGCGCTGTCGAAGCTCGGCAAGGTCGAGAACGTGTTGCGCTCGCCGCTGGTCACGATCGAAAAGTCAACCGCGGACAAGATCGATGCGGCGATGAAGCACGCCGGCTTGATAAACTAGGGATGAGGCGCCACCTCTCCACATCATGAATCAAGTCAGAAAAGCCGATCCCAACAACAAGACCGTTGCTGAGAACCGCAAGGCGCGGTTTTCCTATGAGGTGCTCGACACGATCGAGGCCGGCCTTGTGCTGACCGGCACCGAGGTGAAGTCGCTGCGGCAGGGGCAAGCCAACATCCAGGATTCCTACGCCTCGGTCGAAGGTGGCGAGATCTGGCTGATCAATTCCTATCTGCCGGAATATCTGCAGGCCAACCGGTTCAACCACGAACCACGGCGCCGCCGCAAACTCCTGCTCAACAAGCGCGAGATGTCGAAGCTCTCGCAAAGCGTCGATCGTGAAGGCATGACCTTGGTGCCGTTGAAGATCTACTTCAACGATCAAGGCCGCGCCAAGCTGCTGCTCGCTGTCGGGCGCGGCAAGAAACTGCACGACAAGCGCGAAACGGAGAAACAGCGCGATTGGTCGCGCGAGAAGGGGCGGCTGCTGAAGGAGCGGGGGTAGGTAGCGCCGTTCGGCTGAAGGCTGGCCTGCGGCGTTACAGCCTGCCTGAGTCCATTCCTCTGGAATTCAGGCGCAAGCTTCAGCGGCTTCGCCTCTTGCCGCCGACCCCTTGGCGCGGCCAGAATCTAATTCTGCAGAAATTCCTTTATCTTGCTGAAAACGCTAACGAACATCTCTTCGGTCAGCACGCCCGTATTGGTGTTGTAGCGCGAGCAATGGTAGCTTGAAAAAAGCGTCACGTCCCCTGCCTCGAGCTGTCCGCCATGTTTGAACGGATAGGCGGCGACACGCTGGCCAAGCGCCCGAACGGTTGACTGATGGGCGATCGAGCCCAATGCCAGAACGGCGCGCAGATTGGGGAAACGTGCGATCGTCGGCACCAGAAAGGTCCGGCAGGTGGAGATCTCCGCGCCGACCGGCTTGTTCTCGGGCGGCACGCAGCGCACCGCATTGGTGATCGCGGTGCGGACAAGCTCAAGTCCATCGTCCGGCCTTGCCTTGAACTCCCCGCGCGCAAAGCCATGTGAAATAAGAGTGCTGTAGAGCAGGTCACCGGCATAGTCGCCGGTGAACGGCCGACCCGTTCGGTTCGCCCCGCGTACCCCGGGCGCCAGCCCGACGATCAGCAACTGAACGGAATCGTCCCCCTCGGTCGGCAGGAAGGTCGGCACTGGCCCGTTGAACCACGATGGCTCACGTTGCCGCCACTCGGCAATGAAGGCGTTTAGGCGCGGGCAGAGCGGACAATCATGATTGGGTTCGGGCGAACCGGTCTGTGGAACTGGCAAAGCGTCGCCCTCAGTAGTCGTCCTCTTCGACTTCGGCGGGTTCGGGCCTGCGCACCGGACGCTCGGAAGGATCGCGACCCACTTCGTTCTTCAGCGTCATCAGATCAATGAAATGGTCGGCTTGCCGGCGCAGGTCGTCCGAGATCATCGGTGGCTGCGAGGCCATTGTGGATACGATCGAGACCTTGCGTCCGCGCCGCTGCAGCGCCTCGACGAGCGTGCGAAAATCGCCATCGCCGGAGAAGATGACATAGTGATCGACGACATCGGCGAGTTCCAGCGCGTCGACGGTGAGTTCGATGTCCATGTTGCCCTTGATCTTGCGGCGACCCGTCGAGTCCGTGAACTCCTTGGCCGGCTTGGTGACGACCTTGAAACCATTGTAGTCGAGCCAGTCGATGAGCGGGCGGATCGATGAGTATTCCTGGTCTTCGACCAGCGCGGTGTAATAGTAGGCGCGCAGGAGATATCCCCGCTTCTGGAAGCTCGACAGAAGCTTGCGATAGTCGATGTCGAAGCCCAGGGCGCGAGATGTGGCGTAAAGATTGGCGCCGTCGATGAAAAGAGCGATTTTTTCCCGCGGGTCGAACATGGAAATATCCCTTTTTTGGAAATAGGCTGACTTCTTAAATACGCCGCGACTACGGGCCGGATTCCGTAATAAATTGCCCAGCCGTCTATCATTCCGAAATAACGCCAGTTCAGCGGCATTCCAAGGGCGCGTGGCCCATTGCAAGTAATTGTGATCGGCGCGCGATCGGACGCGCGGGGTGCTGGCAGAGGGGCGATGGCCGCGGCGTTGCTTCATGCTTGTATTTTTGCGGCGTTCGGGTTATGGACCGCGCCTGTTTTCCATTAAATCCATCGCATGAAAGGGGCAGCTCATGGCCCGCGTAACCGTTGAAGATTGCATCGACAAGGTCGACAACCGCTTCGAACTGGTGCTTTTGGCGGGCCATCGCGCCCGTCAGATCAGCCAGGGCGCGCAAATTACCGTGCCGCGCGACAACGACAAGAACCCTGTCGTGGCGCTGCGTGAGATCGCTGACGAGACATTGTCGCCCGACGATCTCAAGGAAGACCTGATCCACTCGCTGCAGAAGCATGTCGAAGTCGACGAGCCGGAAGCAGATGGCGAGGCCATCGCGGACCAGACCGGCGGCGCCATTGTTGCAACCGATTCCGATGACGCTGAAGACAATGTCACCTTCGATCGTATGACCGAAGAAGACCTGCTGGCGGGCATCGAAGGCCTCGTTCCGCCGGAAAAAAGCGACGACTATTGATCTTCGGAAGAGCTGCCGACACTTTCGCGTCGGCAGTTTCGTGGCTATCTATGACATGCGTCGCACACACGTGCGGCGCATGATTCATTTTTGCCTTGTGAGATCGCGCCCATGATGCGTCAGTATGAGCTTGTCGAGCGCGTCCAGCGCTACAAGCCCGACGTCAACGAGGCGCTGCTCAACAAGGCCTATGTCTACGCCATGCAGAAGCACGGCCACCAGAAGCGCGCCTCCGGCGATCCCTACTTCTCCCACCCACTCGAAGTCGCGGCCATCCTCACCGAAATGCATATGGATGAAGCAACGATCGCCGTTGCCTTGCTGCACGACACGATCGAGGACACGACGGCGACCCGGGCCGAGATCGACGAACTGTTCGGTCCGGAAATGGGCAAGCTCGTCGAGGGGCTGACCAAGCTCAAGAAGCTCGACCTGGTTTCCAAGAAGGCCGAGCAGGCGGAAAATCTGCGCAAGCTTTTGCTGGCGATCTCGGAAGACGTCCGTGTCCTCCTGGTCAAACTCGCCGACCGGCTGCACAACATGCGCACCCTTGACCATATGCCGGAGGCCAAGCGCCTGCGCATCGCCGAGGAGACGATGGATATCTATGCGCCGCTCGCCGGGCGCATGGGCATGCAGGGTATGCGCGAGGAACTGGAGGAGATCGCCTTCCGGTTCATCAATCCCGAAGCCTATCGCGCCGTCACGGCCCGGCTTGCCGAAATCTTCGATCGCAACAAGGATGTGCTGTCCGATATCGAGAAGGCGCTGTCCGCGCTGTTCGAAAAGCATTCGATCAAGGCCAGCGTCAAAAGCCGCCAGAAGAAGCCTTGGTCGGTGTTTCGCAAGATGGAAGCCAAGGCGCTCTCCTTCGAACAGCTATCCGACATTTTCGGTTTTCGCGTCGTCGTCGAGTCGGTTGAGGACTGCTACCGGGCGCTGGGTGCAATCCACACCACCTGGTCGATGGTTCCAGGGCGCTTCAAGGACTACATCTCGACGCCGAAGCAGAACGACTACCGGTCGATCCACACCACGATCGTGGGCCCGTCTCGCCAGCGGGTCGAGCTGCAGATCCGCACCCGCGAGATGAACAAGATCGCCGAGTACGGCGTCGCCGCGCATTCGATCTACAAGGACACCGGCGGCAAGACGAATGGAGCCGCCCATGCGATCTCGAAGGAGACCAACGCCTACGCCTGGCTAAGGCGCACCATCGAGCAACTGGCCGAAGGCGACAGCCCAGAGGATTTTCTCGAAAACACCAAGCTGGAACTGTTCCAGGACCAGGTGTTCTGCTTCACGCCCAAGGGCATGCTGATCGCGTTGCCGCGAGGCGCGACGCCCATCGACTTCGCCTATGCGGTTCACACCGATGTTGGCGATACCTGTGTCGGCGCCAAGGTCAACGGTCGCATCATGCCGCTGATGACGGAACTGAAGAATGGAGACGAGGTCGAGATCATTCGTTCCAAGGCGCAGGTGCCGCCGGCGGCATGGGAATCGGTCGTCGTCACCGGCAAGGCGCGTGCCGCCATTCGCCGTGCCACGAAGAACGCTATCCGCAAGCAGTATTCCGGTCTCGGCGTCCGCATTCTGGAGCGCGCCTTCGAACGGGCCGGCAAGACCTTCTCAAAGGAAAGCCTCAAGCCTGTCCTGCATCGGCTCGCGCGCAAGGACATCGAGGATGTTCTGGCTTCCGTGGGCCGCGGCGAACTCGCCTCCACGGATGTGATGAAGGCCGTTTTCCCCGATTTCAAGGATGAACGCGTCACGCCTGCCGCGCCCAAGCAGCGCGAGGAGGGCTGGTCGAAGATCCGCAATGCCGCCGGCATGCTGTTCCAGATTCCCGGGCGCGCCGCGCGCAAGGACAAGGACCAGCCGCGCGACGGCGCCGTGCCGATCCGTGGCGTGCGCGGTGACCTGCCGGTGCGCTTCGCGCCGGAGGGGGCCGTTCCTGGAGACCGCATTGTCGGCATCGTCCAGCCGGGCACCGGCATTACGATCTACCCGATCCAGTCACCGGCGCTGCAGGCATTTGACGACCAGCCGGAGCGCTGGATCGACGTCCGCTGGGACATTGACGAGCGCACCAAGGAGCGGTTTCCGGCGCGCGTCTCGGTCACCGCGATCAATGCGCCGGGATCACTGGCTGACATCGCCCAGGTCGTTGCATCGAATGACGCCAACATCCATACGCTGTCGATGGTGCGAACCGCTCCCGATTTCACCGAGATGCTGATCGATCTCGAAGTCTGGGATCTGAAGCACTTGAACCGGCTGCTGTCGCAGCTCAAGGACAATTCGAGTGTCAGCGACGCGCGACGCGTCAATGGATGAGGGGAACGGGGTATGAAAACCGATGAGGTGCTGGACATCTTCCGCGAGGCTGGTGCTGTTCTCGAGGGCCATTTCATCCTGACGTCGGGTCTTAGAAGCCCAGTCTTCTTGCAGAAGGCGCGGGTGTTCATGCATGCCGACAAGACGGAGAAGCTCTGCAAGGCGTTGGCCGAAAAGATTCGCGCTGCCGTTCCGGGCAGGATCGACTATGTCGTCGGCCCGGCGATCGGCGGGCTGATACCGGCTTACGAGACTTCACGCCATCTCGGCGTGCCGGCGATCTGGGTCGAACGTGAAAACGGCGAGTTCCGCCTGCGCCGCTTCGAGGTCGCCAGCGGCGCGCGCATCGTCATCGTCGAGGACATCGTTACCACGGGCCTGTCAATACGCGAGACGATCGAGTGCCTGCGCGAACTGGGTGCCGAGGTCGTGGCCGCCGCATGCATCATCGACCGTTCTGCCGGTAAGACCCATGTCGGCGTACCGCTGATCGCGCTCGCCGAATACGAGGTCCCGGCCTATCCCGCCGATCGGCTTCCGCCTGAACTCGCGGCGATCCCGGCAATCAAGCCCGGCAGCCGCAACATCTGATGGAGGCGGCCGTGATCGCCGGCATTGATCATTTCGTGCTGACGGCTCGCTCTGTCGAGGCCACCTGCGATTTTTATCAACGTGTACTCGGCTTTGAGCGTGTCGACGCGCCCGGTCGGCCGACAGCGATGGCCTTCGGCAACCAGAAGATCAATGTGCACGCACTCGGACACACCTTCGAGCCCAAGGCGAATGCACCGACGCCGGGCTCGGGGGACTTCTGCCTCATCACCGACCGGCCGCTTGATGAACTCCAGGACCGGTTGGCGAACAACGGCATCGTGGTCGAGGTCGGGCCGGTCGAGCGTATCGGCGCGCGGGGGCTGATGATGTCTGTCTATTTTCGTGATCCGGACGGCAACCTTGTCGAAGTCAGCCGATACCTGACGTAATCTCCCGTGCTATTGCCTGCGACGACGAACCTGAACCCGATCTCAAATTCGCCGTGATCATCCGGTCTTGGATAGAAGAACCTTACAAAAAATGATCGCTACGCGCGGGCTGGACGGACATCGTTTAGTTGTTGTTGGGGTTGCGTATGGCTATATCAGGACTGCGGTTGCCTTCGGGTGGCTGGCAAGCGCAAGATCGGGTTCCGGTCGAAAGATGGCCGGTTCGCAAGCAGTAAACCGCCGGGAATAGGAACAGATTGCTTTTTCGACGCCGCACACCTGACGGGCTTCTCGAGCGGATCCGCACCTATCTGTGGCCGCGGCGCTCCTTCTCGCGCTCGCTCCAGTATTTCTCGAAGCGCATCCTGCGGCTGAAGGCCACTCCGCACGCCGTGGCGGCGGGCGTCGCCGCGGGCGTATTCGCCTCGTTCTTTCCCGTGGGATTCCATTTCGCAATTGCCGCCGTGCTGTGCTGGCTGGTTGCTGGAAACCTTGTGGCGGCAGCTCTCGGTGCGGTTTTCTTTGGCAATCCACTGACGTTTCCGCTCTTGTGGGGAGCCTCCTGGGAAACCGGCAAGCTCCTCCTGCACGATCGCCTTCCGCGTCATGGGCCGCCCGCGCATCTCGGTGAGATGATGCACAACCTTTCCTTTTCGCAGTTGTGGGACCCTGTTCTGAAGCCAATGCTGATCGGCGCGGTGCCGCTGGGGCTGGTCTTTGGTCTTTTGTTCTACGGCATAACGCGTTGGGGTATGACCGCATTCCGCGAACAAAGACGCAAGCGGTTGGCTGAAAAGGCCGTACGGATTGAGACGCCGTCTCATACGGCCGGAAGCGTCGGTTCCACCGCACGATGATCATCGGTATCGGCAGCGACCTGATCGATATCAGGCGTATCGAAAAATCGCTGGAGCGTCATGGTCAGCGCTTCATCCAGCGCATCTATACCGAGGTCGAGCAGGCCCGCTCCGAAGGGCGCAGGGCTCGGACCGCCTCCTATGCCAAGCGCTTCGCAGCCAAGGAAGCTTGCGCCAAGGCGTTGGGCACGGGGCTCGCGCAAGGCGTGTTCTGGCGAGACATGGGCGTCGTCAATTTGCCGGGGGGCAAGCCGACCATGGAACTGACGGGTGGCGCGGCGACGCGGCTGGAGACGATTCTGCCAAAGCGGCACAGAGCCGCGATTCATCTCACCATCACGGATGATTTCCCGCTCGCTCAAGCCTTTGTGATTATTGAAGCCCTGCCGGTCGAAGAAGCGCCACATTGATTGCATCTGACGGCCGGCATTGACGTTGCCCAGCGCGCGCCGAGACTCTATACCATCCAACGCACAATCGAGGACGACATGAGCGTGGCTGAAAAATCAGAGAAGAAATCCGGCGGACTTGGCGAGACAGTCAGCGTCATCATCCAAGCCCTGCTGCTTGCGCTGGTCATTCGCACGCTTCTGTTCCAACCGTTCTCCATCCCGTCCGGGTCGATGCGGCCGACACTTCTGGAAGGTGACTATCTGTTCGTCACCAAATGGTCGTATGGCTACTCTCGCTACTCGCTGCCCTTTGGACCCGACATTTTTTCGGGCCGTATCTGGGGTTCAGAACCGAAGCGCGGCGACGTAGTGGTGTTCAAGTTCCCGCCGGATCCGTCTGTCGACTACATCAAGCGCGTTGTCGGTTTGCCCGGTGACAAGATCCAGATGAAGGATGGCCAGCTCTTCATCAATGGCGTTGGTGTACCCCGCGTCAAAACCGGCCAGATCGACAATCCCGACATCACCGAGACGAACCGTCCGGTTGACGTCTACCACGAGACGCTGCCGAACGGCGTCAGCTACGATACGCTCGATTTGACGCCGAATTCGATTGGCGACAATACCCGCGAATTCGATGTGCCGCCCGGCCACTATTTCATGATGGGTGACAACCGCGACAATTCCAGCGACAGCCGCTTCAGTGTCGGTTTCGTTCCCGCGGAAAATCTGGTCGGCCGCGCCAATCTGATTTTCTTCTCGATTGCCGGCAAGGCGAGCCCGCTCGAAATCTGGAAATGGCCGACGCTGATGCGCGCTTCGCGCCTGTTCCATTTTGTAAACTAGGGATGGCCACGAAGCGGTTGTCGGCGGATGCGCTTGCCGATGAGCTCAAGAGGCGCATCGGTCACACATTTGCCGATAGCCAGCGGCTGCAGCGTGCGCTGACCCATGCCAGCGCGCGCAGCAGCCATGCAGGCGTCGACTACGAGCGTTTTGAATTCCTCGGCGATCGCGTTCTGGGTCTTGTTGTCGCGGACATGCTGCTGGCGGCGTTTCCGGACGCGGCCGAGGGGGAACTGTCGGTTCGGCTCAATGCCCTGGTCAATGCCGAAGCCTTGGCGGAAATCGCCGAGGATATCGGCCTGCCAGAACTGATCCGTGCCGGCTCCGATGTGCGTGGCCTGGATGGGCGCAAACGCGTCAATCTGCGCGCCGACGCATTGGAGTCTCTGATCGCCGTGCTCTACCTCGACGGTGGGTTGGAGGCGGCCCGTGCCTTCATACACAAATACTGGCAATCGCGCGCGCAAGCCACCGGGGCTGCCCGCCGCGATGCCAAGACCGAGTTGCAGGAATGGGCGCATCAGGCGGCAACCGCCGTGCCGGCCTACAAGATCGAAAGCCGCGAAGGACCAGACCACGACCCGCTGTTCACTGTCAGCGTCAAGGTCGGCGGTTTCCAACTGGCAACCGGGAGTGGACGCTCCAAGCGCGAGGCTGAACAGGCTGCTGCCGCAGCATTGCTTGTGCGCGAAGGCGTCTGGCTTAAACAAGGAAGCGCAGCATGACCGCAACTGAAGACGCTGCTCCGGTAACGGAAGCCGCCGCAACACGCTCCGGCTTCGTCGCGCTGATCGGCGCTCCCAATGCGGGAAAATCGACGCTGGTCAACCAGCTTGTCGGGGCCAAGGTGTCGATCGTCACGCATAAGGTGCAAACGACGCGCGCCATCGTGCGCGGCATTGCCATGCATGATAATGCGCAGATTGTCTTTGTCGACACGCCGGGCATCTTCAAGCCGAAACGCCGGCTGGATACTGCGATGGTGACCACCGCGTGGGGCGGAGCCAAGGACGCCGACATCGTGCTCCTGCTGATCGACGCCGAACGCGGCATCCGTGGCGATGCCGATGCGATCCTGGAGCGATTGAAGGACGTGCGCCAGCCAATGGTGCTGATCCTCAACAAGGTCGACCGGGTCAAGCACGAGGCACTGTTGGCCCTGGCGGCCGCAGCCAACGAAAAAGTGCCTTTCAAGCGCACCTTCATGGTCTCGGCCCTGACCGGTTCGGGTTGCAAGGACTTGCTCGACTATCTGGCTGAAACGCTGCCCGCCGGTCCCTGGTATTATCCCGAGGATCAGATTTCCGACTTGCCGATGCGCCAGCTTGCCGCCGAGATCACCCGCGAAAAGCTCTATCTAAGGCTGCATCAGGAGTTGCCCTATTCCTCGCATATCGAGACCGAGAAATGGGAAGAGAAGGCGGATGGCTCGGTGCGAATAGACCAGACCATCTATGTCGAGCGCGACAGTCAGAAGAAGATCGTGCTTGGCCACAAGGGCGAGACGATCCGCGCCATAGGCCAGGCCGCGCGTATGGAGATCGCAGGCATCCTCGAACAGAAGGTGCATCTGTTCCTGTTCGTCAAGGTGCGCGAAAACTGGGGAGACGACCCCGAGCGTTACCGCGAAATGGGGCTCGAATTCCCCCGCTGAGTGAAACTGATTCGCGACGCCTCAGTTGGCGCGCGCCCAGTTTACATTCTTACAGACAAGGCCGCCAACGATGCAGCCGCGTGTCACGAGGCTCGCTTTCTTGACCTTGACCTGGATCGAATAGGTCAGGTTTCGTTTGGGGTCGAAAGCCTGGCCAGCCAGCGTGTCCGCGGATTTCGGCTTTACCGTCATCACCAGTTTGTCGCCGACATGTTCGCCGCCGCTGGTATCCTTGATCCACACATTGGTGGCACAGATATCGGAGCCGCAAGGGGCAATGCGTACTTTCGCATTGCCGTCGCCACGCATCCAGATACCGCTGGGGTCAGGCTGGGATGCAGCCACGGCGGCACTTGCCAGCCACAGAACGCTCAATCCCATCACGATCTTCTTTGCTTTCATGCATGCCATCCTCGTCGCCGTGTCCGGGCAAATACGCGGTTGAGCCGCTTGGAGTTTCGGCGATGGATCGATTTTTTCGGTCTGTTGATGGCAATCGGCTGATGCGCGCCTGGATGGCGAAACTGTATGGACGCATTTGCCGTTCTTGCAGCGGATAGAAAAAGGCCAGCACAGGAGAGACGCTTGTTGGGAGTTTACGCAATAGCCTATGTCGCCACGGCGCTCGTGTTCCTCGGCATCGATTCGATCTGGCTGACGTTGACGGCAAGCCGGCTTTACAGGCCGCTGCTTGGTGACATGCTCGTCGATGGGTTCAACCCGACGCCAGCCGTTCTCTTCTACGCCATCTATGTCGGCGGTATCGTCTACTTTGCCGTTCGGCCGGCCTTGGCCACGGGAAGTGCGGCTACGGCAACTCTCAACGGCGCCGTGTTGGGCTTCGTTGCCTATGCCACATATGACCTGACCAATCAGGCGACTTTGAAGAACTGGCCGGTTCAGATAACCATTGCTGACCTGTGTTGGGGAACCATACTGTCGGGCGTGGCAGCGACGTTGGGGTTCCTAATCGCCCGGTACTTTGCCCGCGCGGCATAGTTCAGCGGTTGTTGCGCTCGCCGATCAAGCCTGAGGCCAGCAAGCCGACAAAGGCCGTCAGCGTCCCAACGCTTGTCGCGTTGAGCTTGACGAAGGCCGCGTATTCCAGTGGCGAATAGAGGTGTACCGGCGCTCCATAGCGTCCATGCAGGAATGTGAAAACGAGGAAAGCGGCGCCCGCGATCGCGAACCCGATCAGGCGTTCACTGGGCCTGAACACAACGAAGCCGATCAGCACGCAAGGAATGAGAAACATCTCGACGCCCGATGCAACGCCGAACACCTTGGCGCTCAGCATCGTGTTTGCAATACCTGCAACCGGCAGCAAGGCACGGCCAGCGGTTGGGTATAGCCGGGCCACGGCGGGCACTGCCGCGAAGAATGGCGTCGACAGGAACAACCAGAACGACGGTGCGATGTCCGGCCCGACGATCCAGTAGAGATAGAGCGGATAGAAGGGCTGGTTGGAGACGACAACCAGCGCAATCAGGTTGGCGGTCGCGACGAGAGGATCGTCATGCGCGGCGTAGGCACGAAGCGATTGCCAAAGTGATGAGAGGCTCAAGTCTGTCAGCTCTTTGCCGGGCGCAGGCGATAGTGGCTAACGCCCCACTCCTCGCCATTGGCATGACCGAACAGTCCCGCGGTTGCCAGGAAGAACAACCGCCAGCGCCGCCGCCACAGCGCGGCATCGGCACCATAGACGTCGCTCAGGATACGATCGATCTGTGCACGATTGGCGTCGAAATTGGCCAGCCAGTCCTCGGCCGTGCGCTGATAGTGAAGACCACTCCAGCGCCATTCCTGCTCGACCTCGAAGATCTCGGGAAAGCGCCGGATAAGCCCGTGGCTGGGCATGACGCCGCCGGTGAAGAAGTGGTTGGCTATCCAGTCGCTCTTGTCGGCATGATCGAAACGATAGCAACCTTGTTTATGGGTGAAGACGTGCAGGAACAGCTTGCCGTCATCAGCGATCCAGCCCTTGACCCGTTCCAGCAGCTTCTTCCAGTTCGACATGTGCTCGAACATCTCGACCGAGACCACGCGGTCGAAGAGCCCTTCCGGCGAGAAGTCGTTCATGTCGGCGGTGACGACGCGCACATTGTCGAGATTGCGTTCCTTCGCCTGCTCTTCAATATAGCGGCGTTGCGGCGCTGAATTGGAAACGGCGACAATCCGCGCAGCGGGAAAGCGTTGCGCCATGAACAGGGTCAGCGAGCCCCAGCCGCAGCCAAGCTCCAGGATGCGCTGTCCATCGACGATATCGGCATGGGCGATGGTTTCTTCAAGCGCATGGACTTCCGCCAGCGCCAGCGTTTCGGCGCCATTGCCATAGAGGCAACTGGAATACTTCCGACGTGGTCCAAGGGTCAGACCGAAGAAAGCCGGCGGCAGTTCGTAGTGCTGCTCGTTGGCTGCCTCGACATGGGTGGCGATCGGGTGCTCGGCCATGGCGCGAGCGAAATCGCCTTCGGTGGACATCGATACCGCCGAAAGGCGGCGTCTGGTTCGACCGACCAGGAATTGTATACCGTACCGGGTCAGCGGGTCCGGCAATGGCGTGCGCTCGACGGTGTTTATGGCGGAGGCAATCAGGTTCATGTGGAGCCACTCTTTGGCGTCTGGAGGGAGGATGGCGGCATTGACGGTCCGGGCCAGAAAGCGTTGACGCGTGCCTGATAGGCGCGAAAGCTGTCGCCGCGCGATCGCAGCATATGCGCCTCCAACGGTGGAATGCCGGAGACGTGGACCAGCAGCCAGTACATGAAGGCGGGACCGCACAGCGCAATCCATCCCCATGGATACGCTCCACTGAGGTCGATGGCGATGACGGCATAGGCAAGCCAGCCCAGCCATTCGAAGAAGTAGTTCGGATGGCGCGAAAGAGCCCACAAGCCAATGTCGCAGACGCGGCCCTTGTTGGCGGGATCGGCACGGAAGCGGGTCAGCTGGCGGTCGGCCACGGCTTCGCCGCCGATGGCGACGGCGAGGATGAGAACGCCCAGCCAGTCGCCGAAACCAAGAGCAGGCGCGGGATTGTGCGCGGCGGCGGCGATTGCGATCACCAGCAAAAGCGCGCAAGCGGCCTGGATCTGCAGGAACCAGAACAGACGGCCGCGAAAATTATCGCCCCACTCCTTGCGCAACTGCCGATAGCGCGGATCGTCGCCGCCCTTCCTTGTACGCGCGACAATATGCAGACCGAGTCTTAGCGACCAGATTCCCGCCAGGCCGGCGACGACAAGCTGTCGCTGTGTCGTGTGTGGCCAGTCGCCTAGAGAATAGAGCGATGCCATAACGCCGACGCCTCCGACCGCAAACGACCATATTGCATCGACCCATCCGGATTGTCCCGAGCGGACCGCGACTGCCCACGCTCCCGTCATGATAAGCGACAGAGAAATGGCGATGACGATGATTTCGGCGGCAAGCGTCACGGAATGATGTCCGGATTCGTTCGGGATGCGTTGTTCTCAGGCCAATAACGCGACAATGCCCGCGAGAGTTTCGTTCCGCCAGCAAAAGCCTTCACCAACGGATCGTCTGCACTGTTTTCCATATTCCGCTGCGTCAGGCGGCAAGTTCATTCACCGCTGCATGGTGGCCTGTTGCCCTCCACATCAAGGCTGTGCTCGCTTTGGGATTCTCATTTCCGATAGGACGGGGTCATTGAGACATGATTCCGAGAAAAATCGCTATGTAGGAATATAATTCTGAAAACCGTTGTAAGGTGAGGCTGTCATGCTTATTCATAATGATTAGCCGGAAAACATCTAAGTAATTATAAAACAAATACTGCAATGTTCCATTTGTGCCATTCGTATTGTTTGGAGTGATATTTGTACAACACGAGGATAATCTGTCTATTTTGGAGACATTATTTCGGAGTTTGTCATTGAAGGCTGAGGGTCGATGAGTATGTTCGCCGCCGAAAGAGGGGCGCGATGCGAGCCTTTTTCGACGTGGGGTAAGGCGGAGAATGCTGCTGTCAGCCACAAATTCCGAAGCCAATTGCAATTATGACTGGAGAGGTCAGAAAATGAACATCAAGAGCCTTCTTCTCGGCTCCGCTGCGGCAATGATCGCAGTCTCCGGCGCTCGTGCGGCCGATGCTGTCGTCGTCGCCGAGCCGGAACCCGCTCAATACGTCAAGGTCTGCGACGTCTACGGCGCCGGCTATTTCTATATCCCTGGCACCGAGACCTGCCTGCGCATCGGCGGCTATGTCCGCTATGACATTGGCGTTGGCGACGCCGGCACGTTCGATGGCGTCAACCACGTTCCCGACCACATGGGCGGTGACACCCACTCGACCTACTATAAGAACACCCGCTTCACGCTGAAGACCTGGACCGGCCAGGAAACCGAACTTGGCACCTTGAAGACCTATACCGAGACCCGATTCAACTTCGGCAACAGCAGCGGCGACTATCTCGGCGCAGGCAGCGACTGGCAGGGCCGTAACAAGTCTCTCTCACTGCGCTACGCCTGGATTCAGCTCGGCGGCCTGCGTGTCGGTAAGGACGATACCGCTTTCGATACGTTTGTCGGCTATGCCGGCAACGTCATCCAGGACACGATCGTGCCGTATGGTGGGCAGGAGAGCAACGTCGTTCAATACTACTTCGATGCCGGCAGCGGCTTCTCGGGCCTGGTCTCGCTCGAAGAAGGCGCCGGCAGCGTCGGCACCATCGACAGCTATGTCCCGCATGTGGTCGGCGGCTTGAAGTACAAGGGCGACTGGGGTGCGATCACCGGCGTCGCAGCCTATGACAGCAACTACGAGGAAGTGGCCGGCAAGGTTCGTGTGGACGTGATTGTCAGCAAGGAACTGTCGCTGTTCGTCATGGCCGGCTACGGTACGAACGACAACCTGACCGATCCGTCCAACTCTATCAATGCCAAGGGCCGCGGCTTCTACAAGCAGTGGGGCGGCAACTGGGCAATCTGGGGCGGTGGCACCTACAAGTTCAACAACAAGACGGCGTTCAACGCCCAGATCTCCTATGACGACTGGAAGAACCTCGGCATAGCCGCCAACATCGCCTATACCATCGTCCCCGGCTATACCATCACCGCTGAAGTCGACTACCAGAACGTCGGCAATGACACCCCGCTCAATTCCGTATGGGCGGGTGCGACCAAGAAGAGCAACATCGGCGGCATTCTCCGCTTCCAGCGCTCGTTCTAATTTGGCCTAACGGACCGCCCGCCGCGTGTCGCGGCGGGCGGTCGACCTGTTTGGTCGCGCCATTTCAAAATTGCCTGGACCACCCTCATCTTGATTTCGCGACCCAACGGGTGAAAAGCTCTCGTCATGGAATGGCGCGACGAGGGAATCATTCTCGGCACTCGCAAGCATGGCGAAACCAGCGCCATTCTCGAGGTGATGACGCGCGCGCATGGCAGGCATCTAGGCCTCGTGCGCGGCGGGCGTTCGCGCAAGCAACAACCCGTTTTACAGCCCGGCAACCGCGTCGATCTTCTGTGGCGGGCACGTCTTGACGAACATCTCGGCACCTTTCAGGTGGAGGCGATCGAGATGAACGCCGCGCGCCTGATGGACAGCGCCGTTGCCGTCTATGGTCTGCAGACCATGGCCTCGCATCTGCGTCTTCTGCCCGAACGCGATGCACATGGCGGGCTTTACGAGACGCTCGGCGTGATGATCGCCCATCTCGATGACGCCGACGCGGCCGGCGAACTGGTGGCCCGGTTCGAGCTCCTTGTCCTGGATGAACTCGGCTTTGGCCTTGATCTCAGCCAATGTGCCGCGACCGGCAGCCGGCACGATCTTGCCTACGTCTCGCCGAAGTCCGGTCGCGCCGTGTCGCGCGAAGCGGGGATGCCGTGGCGCGACAAGATGCTGGTGCTACCCGCCTTTCTGCAGCGCGGCTCCGGCCTGCGCGCCGATCCGTCGGCGGTCGAAGATGCGTTTCGGCTTACCGCGTTCTTCCTTGCCCGCCATGTCTACGAGCCACGCGCCATCGAGGAGCCGGGTGCGCGGGCCGGCTTCCTTGCCGCTTTGCGCAAGCACCATGCATCCCGCAAGAAAGTAGTCGCGGAAACCACGGCTGGAGAAAGCGCCGCATGAGCGAGGTGAAACTTCATTCCTGTCGTGTCGCTATGCTCTGTCCAGGCACCATTCCGCATGAGGACATTCTCAAGTACACCGGCATCGAGCTGCCCCAGCGCATCATCGACAACCGTTACCCGGCGCCGCCAATCTCCCTTCAGCTCAATTTCGTCATCAATGGAGTATCGGAAGGGCGTGCCGTGTTCCATGGCATGCCAAACGATAAGGGCGAGGCCTCCGCGACGGCGGAATTCAAGGTGAACCTGACGCGGCCGATCACGCCAGTGACGGGCGATGTGGTGTGCGAGTTCAAAGTGGTTCACAAGGGGCTGGCGGTCTCGGCGGCGGCGTTGAAGGATGCCTGCGGCAAGTTGCTGGCCTTTGGCACTGAAACATGCTCGATCTTTCCGGCCGCCAATCTGGCGGTGCGTTGACGTGACTGCAAGGATCGGTCCGGTTTGGGGGAACCGCAATGTTTGAAAGCCTGATCGGCCTTGTCGCCATTATCGCGCTGTTCGTCATCGTGTCCCGTCAGCAGAGCCGAATCGGCCTGATCGAGCGCGAGTTGGGTGCGTTGCGCAGTCTCGTGAATTCGGGGGTGCGCACGACGCTGCCGGAGGCCATCCCGGCCGCACAGGCCTCCGATGGCGACCGGCCCGAGAATGCGCTTGCGGCGGCTGCCTTGGATGCCGCATCGATACCCGATAGCGAAGTCCCGCCACAGGCGGCGGCGCTGGAGGCTGGAACCACCGCCGAGGCCGTGCCCGGACCCTGGACTGTCAAGGAGGCCGTGCCTGCGGCGTCCGGACCTGCCGAGCCCCCCGCGCCGGCGAAGGCCGCCCGGCGGTCCGATGTCGAAACGGCGCTCGGCACGCGATGGGCGGTCTGGGTCGGCGGTATCGCCCTGGCGCTTGGTGGCCTTTTCCTGATCCGTTACACGATCGAAGCAGGCATTTTTGGCCCTGGTGTCCGTCTGATCATGGCCGTGATATTCGGTCTGCTACTGGTGGCCGGCGGTGAATTCATTCGCCGCACCGGGTTAAAGGTGCCGGTGCAAGGCACCGCCGGGGCCTATATCCCGGCGATCCTGACGGCCGCCGGCGCTTTCATCCTGTTCGGCACCGTCTATGCCGCCTATGGCGTCTACGGCTTTATCGGACCTGCGTTCGCCTTCGTGTTGCTGGGCGCTATAGGCATTGCAACAATCGGGGCCGCCCTTGTTCACGGCCAATCCCTGGCCGGGATTGGCCTGCTGGGCGCCATCGTGACGCCCATGCTGGTTTCATCCCAGGCACCCAGCCCGTGGGCTCTGTTCGGCTATCTGGCGATCGTTCTGGCGGCAACCGGCGCCATTGCCCGGCTGCGTGGCTGGGCGCTGCTGATGGCGGCGGCCTTCGCCGGCACAGGCATCTGGACCATCCTCTACATGACCGATTCGCCGGGCGCGAACCTCTCGGCCATCCTGTTCATCGATACCGTCACGCTGGCGGTGCTAGCCTTCATCTGGCTTGGCCGCAATGCAGAAACCGAGCCGCTCGCTGGCTTTGACTGGCCATCCGTCGTGCCGGCAAGTTTCGTGTCACTTTCCGCTCTCGCGCTGTTCGTCGATCCCGAGTTCGCCACAGCCGGCGATGCCTTGCCGGGAGCCGTCTTGATCGTCTTTCTCGTGCTGGTGGCCCTCTACAGGACGCGCGCGATACCGCTTCTCTACGCTGCCGGGCTGGCCACGGTGATGATCTATCTCGGCATCATACCGCCGACGGCCGTTGCCTCGGACTTTCCCGGTGGCAGTTTGAACGTTAACGGCGTCGCGGTGGTCACTGCCGACACCCTGACGTTCAGGATCGGCATCGTGCTCGCGCTTTTCTTCATCGTTTCAGGCTTCCGGGCCGCCCGAAAGTCGGCCGCATCGGCGCCGGTCCGCGCCGCTTCGTGGGCCGCCTGGAGTGTGATCGTGCCGCTGGTGATCCTGTTTTCGCTCTGGTTCACCTTCGGCAATCTCGATCGCGACTTCGGCTACGCGTTTGGCGCAGCGCTGCTGGTGGTGGCATTCGCGGCCGGCGGCGAATGGATCGCAGGCCGGGAAACACCGCCGAGGAAGGGCGGTGCAGCCGTTTCATTCGCGCTCGGCGGCGCGGCTGTCGCGGCGCTTCTGATGCTGCATATGGCGTTCGGTTCCGGCATGACCACCATCATGATCGGAGCGTCGGCGATCGTGCCGGCGCTGGCCACCCGCTGGCGCGGCTACCCTGTGCTCGGCTGGATCTCCGTGGGCGCGGCCATCGCGGTGCTTTGCCGCGTCGTGTTCGATCCGACAATCGTGGGCGCTGAATTCCTGTCGACGACGCCGGTTTTCAACTGGCTCTTGCCGGGATACGGCGTCCCTGCGCTCGCCTTCGGCTTTGCCGCCTGGCAGCTTGCCCGCACCACCAATGGCCGGCCGCGCCTCGCGATGGAGGCAGCGGCGGCACTGTTCGCGCTGCTCACCATAGCCATGCTGGTGCGCCATGCCATGCATGGCGGCGTCATTGGCAGCGGTGCGCCATCACTGGCCGAGCAAGCTATCTACACGCTGATTGCACTGGGCGCCGGCGCCATTCTGATCGCAATCGATCGACGCCAACCCAGTTCCGTACTTCGCTATGGATCGATGGCGGCAGGGGCGGCCTCGGTGCTTTTCATTGTCGGGCAGCATTTCGCAACGTTGAATCCGCTCTTCACCGATGAATCCACGGGCCGGATCCCGGTATTCAACCTGCTGTTTCTCGCTTACCTGTTGCCGGCTATCGCTGCTGGCGGGCTGGCGCTGTACGCCCGCGACAAACGGCCGAGATGGTACGCCGCCATGCTAGCACTGGCGGCGGCATTGCTTGCCTTTGCCTATGCCACCCTATCGGTCAGGAGATTTTTGAAGGGCGAGTTCATCGGCTATTGGAGTGGCCTTGGTCAGGTTGAAACCTACACCTATTCGGCCCTGTGGCTGGTCATGGGGGTCGCGCTTCTCACTGCTGGAGTCTGGTTGAAGTCGCAGGTTCTGCGCATTGCCTCTGCCGCACTGATTTCAGTCGCCGTTCTCAAGGTCTTTCTATTCGACATGTCGGAGCTCGAAGGGGTGCTGCGGGCGTTGTCCTTCATCGGCCTCGGTGCGGTTCTCATCGGGATTGGACTGTTCTATCAGCGCCTGCTGACCCGTGCGGCGAAGGAAAATGCATAGTCGTAAGGAATCATGGGTTTCCGCTCGGCGCGGGAATAAAATGATCGTTGGCAGCGTTACACCATTGCTCGGGTGACCGAGGCGGCGGACCGCTTCGCTCTGGCCGCTTGCGCCGCGCCGAGAAGGCGCGTTCAATTGTTCCGGGCAAGAGGCGAGTTCAGAACCAGCGGTTATGGACGAGAAGAAGGCATCAATCCTTGGCGAAATACCGCGCCTGCGCCGTTACGCACGCTCGCTTGTGCGCGACCGTGATGCAGCCGACGACCTCGTTCAGGATTGTCTCGAGCGGGCACTCGTCCGGCTCGACAATTGGCAGACCGGAGAAAGCCCCCGGAGGTGGCTGTTTACGATCATGCATCATTTGTTCATCGACCAGATGCGCAAGGTAAACCGGCGTGGTGAGGCCGCGATACTGCCGTTGGAGGCGGGCGAGGCACTCGCCGCGCCGGCCGAGCAGTTGGAGAGCATCGCTTCGCGCGAAATCATCGACGCATTGCAGGCGATCAGCCCTGATCGCCGCGCTGCACTGGTGATGGTGGCCATCGAAGGATTTTCCTATGCCGAGGCCGCCAACATCCTAGGCGTGCCGGCCGGCACGCTGATGTCGCGGATCGCGCGTGGACGCGAGGAGTTGCGCGGATTGCTGGACGACACGGCCCGCCGGCGAACGATAAGGATCGTCGAAAAATGATCCGGCGCGATTTTTCCGAACGCGACATCCACATGGCACTCGACGGCGAGCTTCCGGCCGACGAACGCGTGGCCTACGAGACATGGCTGGAGTCCAATCCCGAGATGAAGGCGAAGAGCGTTCGCTATACAGCCGATCGCTCCGCACTGCGCGCCGCCTTCGCCGGCGTGATCGATGAACCGGTGCCGGCGCGACTGCGCAAGGCCTTGCTCGGCGAGACCCCCACCAAAGGGGCGGCGCCACGTTCGCGCTGGTGGCTTTCGGCTGCCGCTGCCGCAGTCCTCGCCGTTGGCGGTGTTGGCGGCTATCTTGCCGGCATCGATCACCTGGGTCTGGAAGACCCGGCGGAAGATCAGCTTGCCGAACAGGCGATCGCGGCTCATGTCATCTATGCCGCGGAACAACGGCACGCGGTTGAAGTGCCGGCAAGCGACAAGGATCATCTCCAGACCTGGCTGTCCAACCGTGTGGGGTTGAAGCTGGTGGCGCCGGATCTCACCGCCGACGGGTTCCAGTTGGTCGGTGGCCGGCTCTTGCCGGCAGGGCAGGGCAAAGCCGCGATGCTGCTTTACCAGGATGACAAGGGCGAGCGCATTTCTCTCTTCGTCACCGCGGAATCGTCGGAGAATGCCAAGGGCACCTACGCATCGGCGGAAGATGGCCCCCAGGCCGTCTATTGGCTGGACAGGGGCTATGGCTGCGCCGTTGTCGGTTCGCTGCCGCATGAGCGACTGTCGGCCGTGGCCAGGAGCGCCTACACCCAACTCGTGAATGGCCTGGACAGCTAAGGGGCTCGCCCTATGGACGACGGCGTTGCGTTTCCTCCTTGTGCGCGAGGATGACCTCGCACTGTGTTTGCTCGCCAGAATGCGTTCCGAATTTCGGGTGCGCCCGCTGGGCCGGAACTGTCACAATTCGGCCCTAATCCAGGTGCGATAGCGCTTGATGATCATCGGCAGTTCGGCTGATATCAGCAGTGTTTCGACAAGGGCCTTTCCACAACCCAATCGAGGTTTTCCGAGCCCGCATGCCTGCCGAGATCCGCACGGCCCGCGCGACCGACGTCGATGACCTCGCTGCCATCGAGAAGGCTGTTTTCGCGAGCGACCGCATTTCCCGTCGTTCCTTTCGCCAGCTGATCGAACGCGAGACAGCCGAGATGCTGGTCGCCGAGCATGATGGCCACGTTGCCGGTTATGCCGTCGTGCTGTTCCGAAAGGGCAGCGGAGTGGCGCGCCTTTATTCCATCGCTACAAGCCCCTTCTTTGGTGGGCGCGGCATCGGCCGGTTGCTGCTCGAGCGGGCGGAGGAGGCGGCTTTCGAACATGGCCGCATGATGCTTCGACTCGAAGTGCGCGAAGACAATGCCAGGGCCATCCGCATCTATGAGCAAAGCGGCTATCGCAAGATCGGCCGCGAGCCCGGCTACTATGGCGACGGCCAGACGGCGCTGCGCTATGAAAAGACCCTGCGCGGCGACATACCGATCGCGACCAGCGTTCCCTTCTATCAGCAGACCTGCGAATTCACCTGCGGCCCGTGCTGCCTGATGATGGCGATGTCCAATTTCGATCGCGGCTTCGTGCCGGATCCGGTCATGGAAATCCGGTTGTGGCGTGAGGCGACGACGATTTTCATGATGTCGGGTCCTGGCGGCTGCGAGCCGTTCGGACTGGCCGTCGCCGGTCACGAAAGCGGACTTTCCGCCGAGATCTATGTGTCCTTCTACGGTGCGTTATTTTTGCAGTCGGTGCGCAGCGAGGACAAGCGCCGGGTGATGGAACTGGCGCAGGTCGATTTTCGCCGCCGCGCGGAACAATACGGCATCCCGGTCAATTACCGTTCGTTCGTCATCGACGATATCCGCGCGGCGATCGCGAAGGGAAAGCTGGTTTTGGTGCTCATCAGCGGCTTCATCATGTTCGGCAAGAAGGTGCCCCACTGGGTGCTGGCAATCGGCGATGACGGCGACCATATTCTGATCCACGATCCCTGGGTCGAGGACGAGAAGCAGGAAACAATCCTTGATGCCGCCAACATTCCAGTGCCCTACGGCATCTTCATGAACATGGCCCAGTTCGGCCGCGACGGGTTGCGCGCGGCTATCATTCTCGGAAAGCGCTGAAGACAATGACCTGGGTCATCCTGACAGGCCGGCAGAGCGATCTCGACCAGGTGGCGACACCGCACAAGATCATCACCAACCGCGACTACCTCGCGCACCCCTCGCTGTTTCGTGGCCAGCGCCCGAAGGTTATCAACCTGTCGAACAGCTACGGCTACCAGAGCCGCGGCTATTATGCCTCGCTGCTGGCCAGTTCGCGCGGCCACAAGGTCATCCCGACGGTCGAGACCATGATCGACCTGTCCGAGCGCAAGCTCTATGAGCACGCGTTGCCGGAACTGGAACTCGCCCTCAACAAATGCCGCAAGGATCTGGGCGGCGCCTTTCCGCAAAAGGTGTGCATCTTCTTCGGCATCGGCCCCTCCAAGGTCTGGGACCGCTTCGCCAAACTTCTGTTCGACTGGTTCCGGGCGCCGGCGCTGGAGGTCCACATCAAGGACAGCGCCGAATGGGCCTCGATCCGCAAGATAGGCTTCCACCCGCTGGCGCGGATGACCGAGGAAGAGGAAGCGCACTTCATCCAGTGCCTGGAGACCTACACCAACCGCGAATGGCGCGACACAAAGGGCCGCACTCCGGCGCGCTACACTTTCGCCACGCTGGTCGATCCTCATGAGGAACTGGCGCCATCGCAGATTTCGTCACTTCGCTACTGGGCCAAGATTGCCGAAAAGATGGGCGTCGAAATCGAACCTATCACCAAGAAGGATCTGGCCAAGCTCGCCAATTACGACGCGCTGTTCATTCGCGAGACCACCTCGATCTCCAATCATACCTATCGCTTCGCGCGCCGCGCCCAGCAGGAAGGCATGCCCGTCATCGATGATCCGCTGTCGATGATCCGCTGCACCAACAAGGTCTATCTCAACGAGCTGATGACCTACAACAAGGTTCCCGTGCCGCCGACGGTGATGATTGCCGGCACATCGGACCTTGAGCTGGCTGCACAGACGCTCGGTTTTCCGCTGGTGCTGAAAATCCCTGATTCCTCGTTCTCGCGCGGCGTCAAGAAATGCGGCACCTTCGACGAATTGAAGACGCTCGCGACCGAATGGCTGGAAGATTCCGATCTTCTGATCGCGCAGAAATTCATTCCGACCGAATATGACTGGCGCGTCGGTGTGCTCGGTGGCCAGCCGCTGTTTGCCGTCCACTATCTGATGGCAAAGAAGCACTGGCAGATCGTCAACCACAAGGCCAACGGCAAGCCAGACCAGGGCGGCATCAAGACCTTCACGCTCAAGGAGACGCCGGCCCATGTCGTCGAGACAGCTGTGAAGGCGGCGCGCTGCATCGGCGACGGCCTTTACGGCGTCGATCTCAAGGAGACCAAGGACGGTGTCTTCGTCATTGAGGTCAACGACAATCCCAACCTCGACCACGGCTGGGAGGATTCCGGCGAAAAGGACGAAGTCTGGGTGCGGCTGACGCAGTGGTTCCTGGAGCGGCTGGACCGACCGGGACGGTAATTCCCCGGAGGGAAAAGATGCAGTTCATCGTGATCGAGGATTTTACCGGCTGCGACCGCAAGGAAATTTACCGCCGTTTCCGAGACCGCGGCCGCCTTAAGCCGGACGAGCTTCTCGTGCACCACAGCTGGATCGCGGCGGATATGAGCCGCTGCTTTCTGCTGGTTGAGGCCGATGACGTGACGCTGCTGCAGCGATGGGTCATCGAATGGGCGGATCTGGTGGAGTTCGAGATCGTTCCGGTGGCGACGAGCAAGGACATGGTCGGGGCTTTGAGCGGGCATCTCTGATCGGCCACGAGCCATCCGGCTGCTTCGCTCAACGCAACGCGGGTGAGCCGACCGCGCGCCGGCATTCCTCGGTCAGCCACTGGCGAAATGCCACCACCACATCGCGCCTTGCGCTGCGCTCCGGGATCGTCAGGCAATAGGGCTGGCGCAGTTCCAACGCTTGGGCGACAGGTCGGACCAGCCTGCCGTCTTCCAGCGCCTCGGCACAATAGATTCCTTGCGCCAGCACGACACCCAAACCTGAGATGGCCAGGTCAAGCGCTGCCCGCGATGAGTTGGCCGAGAGGCCGCGGTCCACTGCCCGGCCGGGCTCGATGCCGGCTGCTTCGAACCAGTTGCGCCAGGATGGAAAGGAAGCCCCCGTCGGTCCCCAGTCTGTGTGGATCAGCGGCAGGTTGGCGAGGGCCTGGGGGCTGATCGCTTCGGCGAGCCCTGCTGCGCAAACGGGATAGACGGCGTCCCGGACGATGTCTTCGGTCGGATGCTCGCGATAGTGCGGGCCGTAGGAGAGCCTGATGTCGATCAACTCACGATCGAACGCCACCGGGTCGTCGTCGCCTCTGAGCGATATGTCGACACTACCATGACCTGCCGCGAAGCCGGCGAGACGCTGTGAAAGCCAGCCCATGGCCATGGACGGCGGTACCGACACAACCAGGCGCGGGCGGAACGCGTCGCCTCCCAATTCGCGGGCGACGCTGCCGATCTCGTGGAAGGCCATGGTCAGCCTGGGCAGCACCTCGACACCGGCCTCTGTAAGGACGACACGCCGGTTGATGCGGTGGAACAGCCTGCGGCCCATCTGATCCTCGACAGTGCGGATGAGCTGGCTGACGGCAGCAGCCGAGACCGAAAGCTCCTCCGCTGCCGCAGCAAAGCTGCCGGTACGCGCCGCGGCTTCGAAGGCCTGTAGTCCCTTTAGCGATGGAAGTGCGACCATGACCGCCAGATAGGTAAGCTTAACTTATCCAAATCGCACGAAACGTCGTTTTTGAAAAGTTTTTTGATCGGCTAAGGTGGTCTCCAGCAATCCCGAACCAGGATCGAAGCAGATGGACCATCGCGACATCATTGCGTCACTGACCCCGGAAGAGCGCAGTCGTATCACCGCCAAGTCGGATGTCGCGGGTTTGGTTCAACTCGGCGCCCATTGGGGGGCGATCGTGGTCATCGGGTCGCTGATTGCCGCGAAGGTTCCGTTCTGGCCGCTGCTGATGCTGCCGCAAGGTATCCTGATCGTCTTCCTGTTCACGCTGCTGCATGAGACGGTGCATCGGACCGCTTTCGAGACACAATGGTTGAACGACGCCGTGGCGCGGGTTTGCAGCCTGGCGCTCGCATTGCCTGCCGACTGGTTCCGCTACTTTCACTTCGCCCACCACCGCTTCACCCAGGATCCCGAGAATGATCCGGAACTGGCTTTTCCCAAGCCGGAGACGCTGCGGCAGTACCTCGTGCATGTCTCCGGCATTCCCTTGTGGTGGGGCCACATCCAAACGCTCTACGGCAATGCCACGCGTGACTCTCACGATAGTTACGTGCCGCCGAAAGGCCGTCCCAAAGTGCGTGCTGAGGCGCGCGCCATGATCGCCTTTTATGTCCTGATGCTGGCGTTGGCTGTCTGGTTCAAGGCGACAGTACTACTCTATGTCTGGATCATTCCCGCTCTGCTCGGCCAGCCATTCCTGCGGCTTTACCTGCTGGCCGAGCACGGCCGTTGCCCGTTCGTTGCCAACATGCTGGAAAACACCAGGACGACACTGACCAACTGGGTGGTGCGTAAGCTGGCCTGGAACATGCCTTTTCACGCTGAGCATCACGCCTATCCTGGCGTGCCGTTTCATCAATTGCCGGAGTTCCATGCGCTGATTGAACGGCATCTCAAGGTGGTCGAGCCCGGCTATGTCAGCTTCCACGAAAAATACATAGAGACATTGCGTTGAGCGTGCTGGCCCGCCGGGCCAGCGTAAATTTCAATTCCGCCGAACCCCCGATGCTCCAACAGCGCTCACTTGGATTGGCGGCGCGGAGTGGCCGATCTGAGCAGGCGCTGCATTGTCGCTGCATTCGACGGTGCGCCGATCAGATAGCCTTGCGCCTCGACGCAACCTTCCTGGCGCAGGAAGTCAAGCTGCGCGTCTGTCTCCACACCTTCCGCCGTAACCGTGATGCCAAGCTGGGCGCCGAGCCCGATGATCGTGCGCACGATCGCGGCGGTGTCGCGTTTGTCGATATCGCGGATGAAGGAACGGTCGATCTTGATCTTGTCGACGGGAAACCGGCGCAGATAGCCGAGCGACGAGTAGCCGGTGCCAAAATCATCCAGGGCGATGCGGACGCCGAGATCGCGCAACTGCCGGAGCGCTTTGAGCACCGTATCGCTCTCGTCCATCAGCACGGTCTCGGTGATTTCGAGTTCGAGCCGGTCAGCCGCCACTCCGGAATGGGCCAGCGCCGAGATGACGCTTCGTGCGAAGGCGCCGCTCCTGATCTGCATGGCCGAAACGTTGACGGCGATGCGCAGTCCGGAGGGCCATCTGGCCGCGGTGGTGCAGGCCTTTCTCAACGCCCATTCGCCGAGCGGCACGACCAGCCCGGTTTCTTCCGCGACCCTGATGAATTCATCCGGCTGAACGAGCCCCCGCGTTGGCGAGTGCCATCGCATCAAGGCTTCGGCTCCAACGACTTCGCCGGAGGCGATATTCATGATCGGCTGAAAGTCGAGCTCGAACTCACGATGCGGCAGTGCTGCCTCAAGGTCTGCTTCAAGCGCGCGGCGCGCCAGCACCATCGCGTCCATGTCCGGCTCGAAGAAGCGGTACAGGTTGTGTCCCTCGCTCTTCGCTCGATAGAGCGCCATATCGGCGTTTTTCAGCAGCGTTTCGGCGTCCTTGCCATCTTCAGGGAAACGCGCGATGCCAAGGCTGATGCCGACATGCATGTCGCGGCTGTTGTCGTGAAACGGCTTTCCGATGGCCTCGACGATGCGCCTGGCGAGCCTCTCGGCGTCATCCTGGCCCTTGGCGTCGAACTGGATGATGACGAACTCGTCGCCGCCGAAACGGGCGACCATATCCGTTTCATCGTGTAGGCAGTTCTGCAAACGCTCGGCCACGCATTTCAGCAGCCAGTCGCCTGCCGGATGCCCCCAGGTGTCGTTGATGGCTTTGAAGCGGTCGAGGTCGAGCGAGAACACCGCAAGACGCGTGTCCTTGGTGTCGCTCAAAGCCTGGTCGAGCCGTTCGCGGAACATGGAACGGTTGGGCAGGTTGGTCAGCGTGTCATGATGAGCCAGGTGTGTCATGCGCTCTTCGACACGCCGGCGCTCGGTGACGTCGTCGAAAGTGGCGACCCAGCCGCCCCCGCTCATCGGCCGGCGCGAGATCATCACTGTCCTGCCGTCGGCAAGATGGCGGTGTGTCGCCCGTGTTTGCCCGGCACGCAGGCATACATCGGTCTTGGAAACCTCGTCCTCGATGTCTATGCCGGCATAAACGCCCTTGCTCACCAACAGATTGAGCAACTCGCGGTGCGTGAGGCCAAACGGGAAGTCGGCCTCATCCAGCCCATAGAGTTCCAGAAAACGCTGGTTTCGCACGATCAGCTTGCCGTCCGCATCATACATCAGCAAACCCTGGGACATGTTCGCGAGCGCGGCGTCGAAGCGGCGGTGCTGTTCCGTCAGGTTCTGTTCGGCATGTCGCTTTTCGGTGATGTCCTCGTAGATCGACACCCACCCACCCGAAGCCAGCGGCCGGTGGGAAATGTTGATGATGCGCCCATCCGCAAGGGTCTCCTCATAGGTCGAGGGTTTTGCCTGATCGATATAGGGTTTCCGGATGGCATAGAGTTCTTCGGCGCTCTGCGAGGCGACACCAATGTCGACGCTGTGCCGCAGGATATCGAAAAATCGAATGCCCGGCTGCATGACCTTGGCATCGAGACAGAATATGCGGATATAGTTCCCGTTGCAGATGATCATGCGCTCGTCGGCATCGAACATGCACAGGCCATGCGACATGTTTTCGACGGCCGCCGAAAAACGCTCGTTCTGTTCGCGCAACTCGTCTTCAATCTGTTTGATCGGACCAACGCCTTCGGCCTCCCGTGCCAGGGTGGGCGAACCAGCCTTGAAATCAGCGACGGGCATGGGCGCGCCTGCAGACCGTGATCCAGCACGGTACTGTTAACCCCGCCGGTTAATTTACCGTATTCAGTTGCTTGGATACGCGGCCACAACCGCTCGACGCTGGCTTTCGATCGCTGCAAACCGCTTCAGGAAGGCATTTTGCGCCCAAGTGACCGAGCGAGGCGTGAAATCGAAGCGATCCGCGTGGAAACCGCGCGGCCTGCCAAAGAACTCCGTTGCCTCGGCGATCGAGAAGCCGGCGAGCAGTGTCGCCTCGAAATAGGCGGCGATCTGGTCGGCCCGCTTGATCTCCTTGCGCAGGCCCGGGTTGAGCTCGTGCGGCAGCGAGAAGCGCAGATGAATGGCGCGCTGCAATCGGAACTCGCAATCCTTGTAGCTTCCGCCCATCACCGATTTGAACGGCGAGATCATATCGCCGATGACATACTCCGGCGCATCGTGGAGCAGGGCCGCCAGTCGCGCATCAGCCGATGCTTCGGGCGCGATGTCACAGAAGAGATCCTCGACCAGCAGCGAATGCTGGGCCACTGAAAAAGCGTGCTCGCCGCTGGTCTGGCCGTTCCAGCGGGCGACACGGGCGAGTCCATGGGCGATGTCGGTAATCTCGACATCAAGTGGCGACGGATCGAGCAGGTCGAGCCGCCTGCCGGAGAGCATGCGTTGCCAGGCGCGCGGCGGCGCGCCGGCGCGATCGGCCGCCATCAGGCACCCTCCGCGCCGACGGTTTCCTGTGGGAAGCCAAATTTCGCCCATGCGGGAATGGCCAGCGAAACGGGAACCTCGCCCGCCAGGATTTCCTGGCCGGCGTCGAGCGCCGATTTGACCCGGTCGATACGGGCGATGGCGAGGCCGGCGGTTCCGGCGGTCGAGCCAAGCGTGCCGAGCGGTCTGCCTTCCACGGTCAGTTCCGTACCCGAAGCGGGCAGGGGATGCCCAGCCGAGACGATCAGCACGCGCCGACGGGCCGTGCCGCGATGCTGCATCCGGGAGACAACCTCCTGGCCGACATAGCAGCCTTTCTTGAAACCCACGCCGCCGGTCTCGTCGAGCAGGACATCATGGGGAAAGGCATCGCCGAGCTGATAGTCGGTGCCGCTTTCGGCAATGCCATTGGCGATGCGAAAGGCGTTCCAGGGAGCGGGTTCGCCGACATTTGCTGTGTCATCATAGGTGCGTGTGACGGCCGCGTCCGTGAAGCGTTTGTCCAAAACCGAATTTGAATCAGCGTGTGAGGACGTTGAATCGTCTCCCCATGCGATGGCGACAACAGCCTGATCCGTCTTGGCAATCTCGGCCTTGGCGCGCAATTTGTAGAGCATCAGCCGGCGCACGAAATCGGCGGCGATGTCGGCGCGGCATTCCAGCCGGAAGGCGTTTTCACCGGCACGCGAGATCAGGAAATCAAACAGGATCTTGCCTTGCGGCGTCAGGAGGGCGCCTGGCCTTGCCTCACCAATATGAAGCGTATCGAGGTCGGTGGTGAGGATATTTTGCAGGAAGTGTTCTGCATCAGGACCTGACACGGAAATGAGGGCACGGTCTTTCAGCAGGGCAAAGGGCATGGGTGGAAATGAACCTGATCTTGCAAAAGTGCTGGCCTTTACGTAAGCCGCTGACACTCCCCCCGCAAGAGACCGGATCAGCATGGCCATGACCTACGACCTCATCCTGACAGGCGGCACGGTCGTCAATCACGACGGCCAGGGCGCACGGGACATCGGCATCACCAAAGGACGCATCGCCGCTATCGGCGACCTAAGCCAGGCATCGGCCGGCGACACGATCGATTGTCGGGGTCTGCACATTCTGCCGGGCGTCGTCGACAGCCAGGTGCATTTCCGCGAACCGGGGCTCGAGCACAAGGAAGACCTGGAAACAGGCTCGCGCGCGGCCGTGCTTGGTGGCGTCACCGCCGTGTTCGAGATGCCCAACACCAATCCGTTGACCACCAGCGAAGCAGCGCTCGCCGACAAGGTGCGGCGCGCCACCGGCCGCATGCATTGCGACTTCGCTTTCTGGGTCGGCGGTACGCGCGAGAATGCGAGGGACGTCGGTGAGTTGGAGCGTCTGCCGAGTGCCGCCGGCATCAAGGTGTTCATGGGCTCGTCGACCGGCGACCTTCTGGTCGAGGACGATGAGGGCGTCGCCTCCATCTTGCGCAACACACGCCGTCGCGCCGCCTTCCATTCCGAAGACGAGTTCCGACTGCGCGAGCGGCTTGGCGAGCGGATCGAGGGCGATCCGTCTTCGCATCCCGTGTGGCGCGACGAGATCGCGGCGCTCCGCTGCACCGAGCGGCTGGTCCGCATCGCGCGGCAGGTCCGCGCCCGCATTCATGTGCTGCACATCTCGACGGCCGAGGAAATACTGTTCCTCGAGCAGCAAAAGGATGTCGCGACCTGCGAGGCGACCCCGCATCACCTGACGTTGAGCGCCGACGACTATGCGCGTCTGGGCACGTTGATGCAGATGAACCCGCCGGTGCGTGCGGCCCGCCATCGCGACGGTGTATGGCATGGGATTTCGCAAGGCGTCGTCGATGTGCTTGGCTCTGACCATGCCCCCCACACACCGGCCGAGAAGGCAAAGTCCTATCCCGCGTCGCCGTCGGGCATGACGGGCGTGCAGACGCTGGTGCCGATCATGCTTGATCATGTGAATGCAGGCCGGTTGACGCTGGAGCGTTTCGTGGATCTTTCCAGCCATGGTCCGCAGCGCATCTTCGGCATGGCCAGGAAAGGCCGCATCGCGGCCGGCTACGATGCCGATTTCACCATCGTTGACCTCAAGCGTCGCGAAACCATCACCAACGCCCAGGCTGGCTCGAAAGCCGGCTGGACGCCTTACGACGGCAAGCAGGTGACCGGGTGGCCGGTCGGCACGATCGTGCGCGGCCAGCGCGTGATGTGGGAAGGCGAGATTGTCACCGCGGGACAGGGCAGGGCGGTAGAGTTCTCGGAGGCATTGCCTGTCGGGTGACCGTTACAGAGGGCCGAGTTTTCCCCTAGCTTTCGGCAGGCGATCAGGTGCCGATCCCGAGAAACCGCCCTCAATCTCCCGCTACGAAGAACGTCCACTGTCCCGCGGGCGTGATGCCGACACGATAGAAGATGTAAGCACCGAACTGCTTCATGTCGTCATAGTCGCCTGAGGTGACGATCTTGAACAACTCGACACGCTGCTTGGGGTCGAGCTTGTCGAGCGGCAAGGCAAAGAAGTACGGCCAGACATAGAGCTCCTGCTGCGTGCCGGCGTCGAGATGGACAAAGCCGGCGTCGAGCACCTCTTCCAGGATCGCCAGGATTTCCTGGCCATCCGCGTCGCCTGAAAGGCCTTTCAGGAAATTGACCGGGTCGCCGTCGATATCGGTCAACGACAATTGCGTGATGGAATCGCCCGTGCCGATCAGCGGCCGAAGTTTTTCGATGTCACCGCTCTTGCATGCCTCGACGATGAGGTCGTGCATGCGCTTGACGGGCTCGGGCAGCTTGTTGAGGTCGTATACAACCTCAGGCAGGGGGGCATTGGGGTCGACGCGTGGCGAGGCCATGCCACCGTCCTTCTTCGGCCGTGCCGGCTCGGCCTCGTCGGGGGATTTGGGTTGGCTGGGCGAAGGCGGCGTACCGATCGGATCCGGCGCCGGCACGGCGCTGCCGGGCGGCGACATGTCATCGTTAGCGGATGGAATGACCGGTGAGGGGAGTTCCTCGCGCTGTATCTCGCTCAAAGCGAATGCGGGCCTGCTCGCAAGAACCAGCGTCATGGGAGCGGCGACGCAAGAAGCTGCCAGCCAGATGCTGAGGACCAAGCCGCTTGGCTTGCCTGACATCGAAAAATCCACTGCCCGCTTCTCCATGCTCCGGGCAAGATGCCCAAACGGTGCGTTGTCGCCAAGGAACCCGCGGGTTCAGTGCCGCCACCGTTCAGGTTCGAAGGCCCCAGCGATCACCTTTTCCCGCATGCGATCAAGCAGGGCAAGTGCCGACGTCTCGCCATTGGCGCGCAACATTTCGCCGAATGCGGTCTCGAGTGCCGCCTCGGCGATGATTTCAGGCTCGATTCCGGCCGAAAGTCCTTCCGCCCAGGCTTCGCTGTGGCTTTCCACGGCGGTCAGGCGTTTCTCTTCCCTGACCAGCGCGTCGATGTCGTTGACGCCATGTTCCATCTGCGATGTCCACCCTTTCAAGCGGCGATCCGCCAGTCGCGAATCTGACTTGAGTTGTCTCTCTAGCGGGACGGCCTATCTAAGCCCTTGTAAATACGTCATTTCTTTGATCGCCTTTCAGATTACTCAAAGCACTCTGCAAAATGACGTTCGATCCACGGCAAACTTAGCCGATTAGATCGGCCAACGGGACGGAAACCTTCAGTTTGAGTTAATTTCACATCCGCGCGCTAACGTTTCGTTAACGTAGTTGCAGAACTGCAACAGCAGAGTGCATCATGGCGCCGCCACACACAAGAAGGGCATGGCCTGTTCTAACAGGAATTGGTCAGCCGGCTGTCAGTTGCCGTAGCGCGAGGCTATATCGCGCGACAGGGTTTCGCCTTCCTTCATATAGCGGCTGATGGCTTCCGTGGCGGAGGCTGTGCATTGTGTGTAGGTGCCGCCGAAGGAACGGTAGCCGCGATTGAAGCTGGCGATGAAACGGGCGCGCCGCTCCGGATCGGGATTTTCCGAATCGAGCAGCTTTTGCATTTCGCCGCGCCACTGGTCACCTTTTTCGCCACACAGATTGCGCAGGAAATGCAACGAGCCGAGAACCTCGGCCAGGCGCATCAGTCCGGGCTCGAATGGTGCCTCGGCGCTCAAGGCCGGCCTCGCCGTGACAGCCAGGCTGACAGCGACAAATACAGCGAGAAGCAGCGGAGCGCGGTTCATAAGTCTTTGTGACCAAGCAATTTGTCTCCTGCAAGGCGGTTTTTGGGGCCAAGCAGTTGGTCGGCGACGTCAAGGACCGACCCGGCGAGTGGCAGCACCGACATCTCAGCCAGCGTGTAGAAGGCCGCTGTCTCCGCATCGTCGCTGGCCACGGCCTCGCCGCCAGCATAGGCGGCGCCGAACACCGTCAGCCGGTAGTCGACCGGATGGTCGTCGCTTCTGCCGTCGATGTGGATTTCGCGTAGCGGCCGGTAGCCGTCGGCGCGGAGTCCGGTTTCCTCCAGCAGTTCGCGTGCCGCAGCCTGCTCCAGGGTTTCGCCGGCCTCGACCTTGCCGCCAGGAAAGGCGTAGAGCCCCTGCGATGGCTGCCGTGCCCGCTTGACCAGCAACACGGTGTCGTCGCGCACGACGGCGACCGAGACTGCAGGCAATGTCTTTCTGACGTCGTCCATGTGTTCCCATCGGCTCGATTGAACGCGGCCTTGTGGATTGGCCTTCTGAAAGCAGCTTTAGCGGTTGCGCACCCCCGGTTCCATCGCCACTTTCGCATCGTATCAATTCAAGGGTTCCAGTTTATGTGCGGACGTTTTGCCTTGACCGCCACGCCGGAACAGACGGCGGACTTTCTGGGCGTGGCGGGACTTGACGAATTTCCGGCGCGCTACAACATCGCGCCGACGCAGCCTATCCTGATGGCACTCGCCGGGGTCCCGCAAGCTCAAGGTTCGAACCTGCCGAATCGCCAGTCGATCCTGGTGCGCTGGGGCCTGATCCCAACCTGGGTCAAGGATACAAGGGAATTTCCGCTGCTGATCAATGCGCGTTCGGAAGGAGCCGCGGAGAAGGCCTCTTTCCGCGCCGCCATGCGTCACCGCCGTGCGCTGGTGCCGGCCTCCGGATTTTACGAATGGCAACAGGCTGGCGGCAAGAAGGGGCAGCCCTATTGGATCCGGCCGAAGCATGGCGGGCTCGTCGCCTTCGCCGGGCTGATCGAAACCTATGCTGAACCCGGTGGATCGGAAATGGATACGGGCGCCATCCTGACTGTCGGCGCCAATGCAGGCATAGCCCATATCCATGACCGCATGCCGGTGGTGATACATCCGCGGGATTTCACGCGCTGGCTGGACTGCCGCACGCTCGAACCGCGCGACGTCGCTGATCTGTTGCAACCAGCGCGACCCGATTTCTTCGAGGCGATTCCGGTTTCCGACCTTGTCAACAAGGTCGTCAACACTGGTCCGCGGATTCAGGAGAGGGGCATTGTCGGGCCATTGATCGAAAAGGCCAAGCGCCAGAAATCCGGCGCTGACGACAGTCAGATGACTTTGTTTTGAACCACGTTTCCGGGGCGTGAAGGGACGTCTTCCCGAAAGATAATGCCTGGATAAAACGGCGCTTCCAAGCGCGTTTTTTGCCGGCCGTCAGCGCCGGCTCCGCAACATCAGGCGGTGCGGGGAGATATGACTTTCTGCCCCGGCTTTTTCGTCTTCGCGGTGTGCAGAAGAGCCGCGACGATCGCTGCCGGACCGATAGCCCTATAATGGTTGGCGAGTGCCGGTTGCTTGGCGCGGTTGGGGTCTTGCTTGGTTCGAGGCATGGTTCTCTTCCCTGGTAACATTTTCGTGTCTACGTCTGATGGCCGAATCCGACCAAATCGTGACGCGTTGTCGTCTATTCGGCGAATGTTTCATGACTGTGCCGACATGTTTAATAAAATGTTTCAGCGCAAGTTAACCGGTGAGCCAACGACACTTTTGCCGAAAGTAGCGACTTGACGGCAACACCGGCCAAGGCGATAAAGCCGCCCATGAAAACGTCTTTCGCCATTTGTGGCATCTGCATTATTGGCTAGCCTCGCGCTGGTCCGGACGTTTTCGCCTCATCTTTCCCCAGATTGGACAAACGCCCCGGCCAGCAGGCTGGAATCCGATTTGCGTTTCGGCGCAAGGCTGGTTCCGGCACCACCAAACTGATTAACCGGAAAAGGCACGAATGTCCGACGCATCGAATGGCCTGCGCCTCTACAACACGCTGACGCGGTCGAAACAGGATTTCGTTCCGATCGATCCGGAAAATGTGCGCATGTATGTCTGCGGCCCGACGGTCTATGACTTCGCCCATATCGGCAATGCAAGGCCGGTGATCGTCTTCGACGTGCTGTTCCGTTTGCTGCGCCATATCTATGGCGAAACGCATGTCACGTATGTGCGTAACATCACAGACGTCGACGACAAGATTAACGCGCGCGCTCTGCGCGATTTCGGCCGCGAGATCGCATCGGGAAAGCTGTCGCTGAACGAGGCGATTCGACAGGTCACCGAGAAGACCGCGGATCAATTCCACAAGGATGTGGCCACACTCGGCTGCCTGGAGCCGACGGTCGAGCCGCGCGCAACGGAATTCGTCGAGCCTCGTGCTGATGGCAAAGCCGACATGATTACCTTGATTCGAAGCCTGATCGAACGCGGCCATGCCTATGTTGCGGCAGGCGAAGTCCTGTTCGACACCGCATCGATGCCGGACTACGGCCAACTGTCGAAGCGCAATCTGGATGAGCAGCAGGCCGGCGCCCGCGTCGCTGTCGACGCGCACAAGAAATCGCCAGGGGATTTCGTACTGTGGAAGCTGTCGTCGCCGGAGGAACCCGGCTGGAATTCGCCATGGGGCAGGGGCCGTCCAGGCTGGCATATCGAATGCTCGGCAATGTCGGCCGCCTATCTCGGCGAGGTCTTCGACATCCATGGCGGGGGCCTCGATCTGATCTTTCCCCACCATGAGAACGAGATCGCACAGTCGCGTTGCGCTCACGGCACCGACGTGATGGCCAATATCTGGATGCACAATGGCTTTCTGCAGGTCGAGGGACAGAAAATGTCCAAGAGCCTCGGCAATTTCTACTCGATCAACGAGTTGCTGGAGACGGAGACCTTTGGCGGTCGCACATGGCCGGGCGACGTTCTGCGGCTGGCGATGCTGATGACGCATTATCGCGAGCCGATCGACTTTTCCGTGCGCAAGCTGGAAGAGGCGGAGAACACGCTGCGCAAATGGAAGCGGGCGGCGGATCTTGCACTCGCACCGGCAAGCCAGTTGCCTGTGGACGTGGTGGACGCCCTGTCGGACGACCTCGCAACCTATGCGGCGTTCCAGGTGCTGACTCAACTCGCTGGCGAGGCGGCCGACGGCAATGATGCCGCCGCTTCGCTAAAGGCGTCCCTTTTGTTCCTCGGTTTCGATGTCGCATCGGCGGCTGTCGATAAGGCCGGCGTCGCTGCGGCGATCGCCGAGCGCCTCGCCCTCATTGCGGCCAAGAACTGGGCCGGAGCCGATCGCATCCGCGATGAACTGCTGGCGCAAGGCATACAGTTGAAGGATGGTAAGGACCCCGCTACCGGCGAACGCATAACCACCTGGGAGGTAAGAAGATGATCGACCATCTCGGCATCACCGTTTCCGATTTCGATGCGTCGAAGGCGTTCTACGACAAGGCGATGGCGCCGCTGGGTGCTTCGCTTCTTTACATGGTGCCGCGGGAATATACCGGCGGGGCCGAGGTTGGCGGCTATGGTCGCGACCGCCCGGTGTTCTGGCTGCATGGCGGCAAGGACAAGCCAAAGGACCACCAGCACGTCGCCTTTACCGCGCGCAATCGCGCCGAGGTCGACGCCTTCCACGCGGCGGCGCTTGCCGCCGGCGGCAAGGACAATGGCGGGCCGGGCCTGCGCCCGCATTATCACGCGAACTACTATGGCGCCTTTGTCTTCGATCCCGACGGCAACAATGTCGAGGCTGTCTGCCATGCCCCGGAGTGATGATCGATGAGCCTCGACAATCGGCCGATCTACACGGGCGGCTGCCAATGCGGCGCGGTGCGTTTTCGGATCGAGGGCGCGCTCGGCGATGCCTCCATCTGCCATTGCCGCATGTGCCAGAAGGCGAGCGGCAATTTCTATCTTCCGCTGGTGTCGGTGCATGGCGCCAGGCTCGACTGGACGCGCGGCGAACCCAAGCGCTACCGTTCATCCAGCGCTGCATGGCGCGGCTTCTGCGCCGAGTGCGGAACGCCGCTGACTTTCGAGGCGCCCGACGGAATGGCGCTTGCAATCGCGACCTTTGATGATCCGGCCGAAATCGCGCCGGCCATCCAATGGGGCACGGAAGCGAAACTTCCCTATATGGACACGATTGCTCAATTGCCGGGAGAGGACACGATGGCCGACATGTCGTCGGCTCCCTATCTCGCCGATCTCGTTTCCTACCAGCATCCCGACCACGATACAGACCAATGGCCGCCAGAGGAAAGATCATGACCGAAACCGTTCGAACCGGCGGTTGCCAATGCGGCGCCGTGCGTTTTCGCATCCACGGGGCGCTTGGACGCCCGTCCATCTGCCATTGCCGCATGTGCCAGAAACAGTTCGGTTCGTTCTTTGGCGCCTTGGTGACGGTGCCCAGGGACGGCGTCGAATGGACCCATGAAGAGCCGAGCTATTTCCAGTCGTCGATCAACATCGATCGCGGCTTCTGTGCCCGCTGCGGCACGCCGCTGACCTACAGACAGCCTGGTGGATTGGAGATCGCCATCGGTGCCTTCGACGACCGTTCCGATCTGGCACCGCAAATCCAGGTCAACTATGCCGTCCGGCTGCCTTGGGTGGAAAAGATCTTCGATGCGCCCGCTCACCAGGACCCTGATTATTACGCCCGGCAGGAATCGGTCATTTCCTTCCAGCATCCCGACCACGAAACGGCGGAATGGCCGACCAAAGGTTTGCAACTATGAGCAGTGAATTGCGTACCCTGTATCCCGAGATCGAGGCGTTTGATTCCGGCATGCTCGATGTCGGAGATGGCCACCAGGTCTACTGGGAGCGGTCAGGCACCAAAGGCGCCAAGCCGGCGGTATTCCTGCATGGCGGCCCAGGCGGCACCATCTCGCCAAAACACCGCCGGCTGTTCGATCCGAAGCTCTACGATGTCATCCTGTTCGATCAGCGCGGCTGCGGGAAATCGACCCCCAACGCCTCGATCGAGGCCAACACCACCTGGCATCTCGTTGCTGACATCGAACGATTGCGCGACATGGCCGGCTTCGACAAGTGGCTGGTGTTCGGCGGATCCTGGGGCTCGACGCTGGCGCTGGCCTATGCCGAGACTCACCCTGAACGCGTCAGCGAACTGGTGGTGCGCGGCATCTACACGCTGACGCGCCCGGAGCTCGAATGGTATTACCAGTTCGGCGTGTCGGAGATGTTTCCGGACAAATGGGAGCGCTTCCTGGCGCCGATCCCTGAGGCCGAGCGCGGCGACATGATGGCAGCCTACCGCAAGCGGCTGGTTGGCAACGACCGCAAGGCACAGATTGAGGCGGCCCGCGCCTGGAGCCTGTGGGAGGGCGAGACGATCACGCTGCTGCCAGAGCCCGAGACCAGCGGCCCGTTCGGCCAGGACGACTACGCCGTTGCGTTCGCCCGTATCGAGAACCATTATTTCGTCCATGCCGGCTGGCTTGAAGAGGGGCAGCTGCTTCGCGACGCACACAAGCTCAAGGACATCCCCGGCACCATCGTCCATGGCCGCTACGATATGCCATGTCCGGCGCGTTATGCCTGGGCACTGCACAAGGCCTGGCCGAAAGCCGATTTCCATCTGGTCGAGGGCGCCGGCCATGCCTATTCAGAGCCGGGAATTCTCGACCAGCTGATCCGCGCGACGGACAAATTCGCGGGCAAATGACGATGAGCCGCGAACGCCTCTATCTCTTCGACACGACTTTGCGCGATGGTCAGCAGACGCCGGGCATCGACTTTTCCGTCGAGGACAAGATCGCCATCGCGAAACTGCTTGACGAATTCGGCCTCGATTATGTCGAGGGCGGCTATCCCGGCGCCAATCCGACCGACAGCGCGTTCTTTGCCAAAAATCGAACCGCGCGCGCCAAGTTCGTCGCCTTCGGCATGACCAAGCGGGCGGGGGTGTCCGCGTCCAACGACCCCGGCCTCGCGGCGCTCATCCAGTCGCAATCGGACGCCATCTGCTTTGTCGCCAAGAGCTGGGATTACCATGTCCGCGTGGCACTTGGCTGCACAAATGAGGAGAATCTCGAAGCGATCAAGACTTCGGTTGAAGCGGCGCTTGCCGCCGGCAAGGAGGCGATGGTCGACTGCGAGCATTTCTTCGACGGCTTCAAGGCCAACCCCGATTATGCGCTGGCCTGTGCCAGGACGGCCTATGAAGCTGGTGCTCGCTGGGTGGTGCTGTGCGATACCAATGGCGGCACGCAGCCGTCGGAAATCCGTGCCATCGTTCAGAAGGCCGTTGCCGCGGGCATCCCGGGTACCAATGTCGGCATCCACGCGCATGACGACACCGGTCAGGCCGTGGCCAATTCGCTGGCGGCGGTCGAGGCCGGGGTGCGCCAGATTCAGGGTACGCTGAACGGTATCGGCGAGCGCTGCGGCAATGCCAATCTGATCACGCTGATCCCGACGTTGGCGCTGAAGCCGGCTTTTTCCGATCGCTTCGAAACCGGCATCTCGGCCGAGGCCCTGACCGGCGTATCTCGTCTTTCGCGGGCATTCGACGAGTTGTTGAACCGCGCGCCGGAAGCTCAGGCGCCGTATGTCGGCGCTTCCGCCTTCGCCACCAAAGCCGGCATCCACGCGTCTGCGCTGGCCAAGGAGCCGGCGACCTACGAACATGTGCCGCCGGAAGCCGTCGGCAACCGTCGCCGTGTCATGGTTTCCGATCAGGGCGGTAAGGCCAATTTTCTTGCCGAGCTCAAGCGGCGCGGCATCGAGGTGCCCAGGGATGATCACCGGCTCGATGCGTTGATTGCCGTGGTCAAGGAACGCGAAGCCGAAGGCTACGCCTATGAGGGGGCGGATGCCAGCTTCGAACTGTTGGCGCGCAAGATGCTGCACGGCCTGCCGGAATTCTTCCACGTCACATCGTTCCGCTGCATGATCGAGCGCCGCTTCGATGCCAATGGCCAGCTCAAGACAGTGTCGGAAGCGGTGGTCAAGGTGCTGGTCGAGGGCGAGGAGAAGATGTCGGTGGCCGAAGGCCACGGCCCGGTCAACGCGCTCGACATCGCGCTGCGCAAGGATCTCGGCAAATACCAGAACGAGATCGCCGACCTCGAACTCGCGGACTTCAAGGTGCGTATCCTCAATGGGGGCACGGAGGCCATCACGCGGGTGCTGATCGAATCGCATGACGGCACGGGTGCGCGCTGGTGGACGGTCGGCGTTTCGGAGAACATCATCGACGCATCGTTCCAGGCGCTGATGGATTCCATTATTTACAAGCTGATGAAGAACCGCGAAATGGCCGGGCTCGTTGCAGCGGAATAGTCTTGAACCATCAGCTGGAGCCTATTGATCCATCAGAATTTTGCGATGGTCTTGTAAAGGTGTCTGGGCCATAGCGTTGGCCCATGGCGACTGAAGCAATCACCCTGGACACGGATTCGAAGGCGAGGCGCGGCTTTATGCTGGCGCTGGGCGCTTATCTGCTTTGGGGTCTCTTGCCCTTCTACATGAAGGCGGTCGCTCATCTGCCGCTGGCTGAGGTTATCGCCAACCGCGTCGTCTGGTCGGTGCCCATCGCGGCGGCTGTTCTGATCTGGGCTGGCCGCACGGCTGATTTCAAGGCGGCGCTGCGTTCACCGCGCACCATCTCGATGGCGGCGCTGACGGCGGGATTGATATCGATCAACTGGGGCATCTATGTCTGGGCGATCTCGGTCGATCGCACGGTCGAGACGGCGCTCGGCTACTACATCAACCCGCTGGTCAGCGTTGTCGTTGGCGCGGTGGTGCTTGGTGAGCGGCTTGGCCGGCTGCAGATCGCGGCAGTGGCGCTGGCGGCGATAGCGGTCGCGGTTCTCACGGTCGAGGCAGGAAAGCTGCCTTGGGTGTCGCTGGCGCTGGCTTTCTCCTTCGCGGCCTACGGCTTCTTCCGCAAGACACTGCCGATCGGTCCGAGTCAGGGATTCCTGCTCGAGGTGATGCTGCTATCGGTGCCCGCTCTGGGCTACATTGCCTACTTGATCGCGACGGGCCAGGATCACATCGTATCGGGAAATGGCATTGATACCGCATTGCTGATCGGTTGCGGCCCCGTTACCTCGGTGCCTCTTTTGCTGTTCGCATTCGGCGCCAAGCTGCTGCGCCTGTCCACCATAGGCATCATGCAGTATATCGCGCCGACCATGGTCTTCCTGATCGCGGTGCTGGTCTTCGATGAGCCTTTCGGCGGCGTCGACGCTGCGGCCTTTGGACTTATCTGGGTGGCGCTTGCGATCTATTCCTGGTCGATGTTTCGCGGTCGCGAGACACGGCCGGCCGCGCCCGCGATACGGTAGGATTTCAGATGTACGTGCTGCATATCGCCAACAAGAATTATTCCTCCTGGTCGCTTCGGCCCTGGGTGTTGATGAGCATGCTCGACATCCCGTTCGAGGAGCGGCTGACGCCGTTTCCAAGCGGTCCAAGCTGGGATCTCTACCGTCCCTTTTCGCCCAATGGCCGGGTGCCTTGCCTTGTCGATGACGGCTGGGCGGTCTGGGATTCGCTGGCTATCGTCGAGTATCTGGCCGAGCGTCATCACGGCGTCTGGCCGGTTGAAGCCAAAGCCCGTGCCTGGGCGCGCTCGGCCGCGGCTGAAATGCATTCGAGCTTCACCGCGTTGCGCAATGATTGCGCGATGAGTTGCGGCGTGCGCGTGCAACCATTGCCGATGTCCGACGCGCTGAAGCATGATCTCTTTCGCCTGAGCGATCTCTGGAATGATGGCCTTGCACGCTTTGGCGGACCGTTCCTGGCCGGCAATGCCTTCACCGCCGTCGATGCCTTCTTCGCGCCCGTGGCGTTTCGGGCTCGGTCGTATGGACTGTCTTTCGAGGGCGCCGCGGCTGACTATCCCAAGCGATTGCTCGACCTGCCCGCGATGCGCGGGTGGTATGCCGCCGCCCTAGCCGAGACATGGCGCGAGCCGGGCCATGAGGCCGAAGTCCGTGCCGCCGGTACCATCATCGAGGACCTTCGCGCGGTTTGAAGGCGTTACATCCGCCCGAGTCGCCTGACGAACATATAGACGACCCCGGCGATCAGCAGCGATACCGCTGATACCACCCAGAAACCCATCGGTGTGTCGACGAGTGGCAGGCCACCGACATTCATGCCGAACAGGCCGGAAATGATGGTCATCGGCAGCAGCACCGCCGTCATGACAGAGAGCACGTAAAGCAACTGGTTCGACTGCATGGTCAGCTTGGCCATCAGTTCGTCCTGCAACAGCCTTGTGCGCGCCTGCAACTGCTCGCCATCGTTATAGAGCGTGAGCGCCCGGTGCGAGAGCCTTGCCGCCATGTCATTGATGGGGTCAGGCAGTTCGTCGCTATGCGAATGGTCGAGATGGCGAAAGAGGTTGGTGAGCGTCGCCATCTGCCGATGGATCACAACCAGTTGCCGGCGCGCCTCGACCAGTGCTTGCCGCTCATTGTGCCATGCATCGCGCACGACACGGTCCTCGATGCCGTCGAGCGTGTCGCCGAGCTTGCCGAGTTCGGCCGCCATGCCGTCGAGCGACTGGCCCATCACCGCCTCGATCAGTTCGGCCGGAGAACGGAATTTCCGCGATCCGTTCTCGACTGCCTTGCGCACCGCGTCGACCGACTCCAGCGGCTGCTTGCGGGCGCCGATCAGCATCGTGTCGTTTAAGGCGAAGCGGAAATGGACGAGCCCGCGCGCCTCTGAGAAATCGTGCCTGAGATCCGGCAGATCACCAAAGAGCCAGTCATCCTCGTAGTCGATATGGCAGCCATGGCTGGGGGCAAGAAAGGCCTCGCGCACCGGGGCCGGCAAAACCCTTTCGGCACCGATCTCCTGGCGTGCGTGCAGATCGGTGATCTGATAGCTGCGCCACGTCCAGCGCGCCTGCGACGGATCCTGGGTGCGCACGCCCTCCGGGGTGAAATGGTAGATAAAGAACAGCCCATGCTCGTCGGGCAGATAGGGTGAAAGGTCAGTGCCTTCCTGATTGAGAGCGATGTTCACGGTCGCTTCTCCAGCTACTGATCACGGCGCCGAACTCAAGGCGGATCGACGGCGACTTCCTAGCACGACCCAGCCCGCTTTCGTGTGACGGTTTGTTGACACTTGCTGGCTGGCGGCTCGTTCGCCGCCGGCCATCGCATCGCTTCGGGATGATGCTGTGACGTCAGCGCTTCGGCCCAAACCCCGGATAGGGGTTGAGCGGCACGACGGCGGCGATGTCCATCATGCCGGCCTTGACCAACGGCAATGTAGCCAGATGGCCGCGCACGTCGGCGTCACTGCCTGCTTCGAACATCATGCCGCTGCCGGGAATGTCACCACGATTCCATACCTGGCGCACCGCGCCTTCGGCGTAGAGCGTGCGGCGCTGCTCGGCCTCGCCGGGCAGCAGCGGCGCGAAATCGGCGTCGGTGAACTTTTGTGTGTTGCGGGTGAGAAGGGCAAAGAACTGCATGACGGTCTCCTATGCTTGCGATGGCCCAACTATCGCCGTCGCTAGTCAGACTGTCCAAGACTGATTAGGCTATAGTTCAGACCTAATGGGACTTGAGGCCAGAGAAAAAATGTTCGATCTGCGTCAGATTCGGTATTTCGTCGCTGTGGCGGAAACCGGCAACGTCGGCCGTGCCGCCGAGCTGCTGCATATCTCGCAATCGCCGCTCAGCCGGCAGATTATTCAGCTTGAGGAACAACTGGGCGTCCCTTTGTTCGAGCGGGCAAAGCAGCGGGTTCATCTCAACGCCGAAGGCAGCGCCTTTCTCGCCCAGGCGCGGGCGTTGCTGGCTAACGCAAGGCAGTTGGAGGATTTCGGCCGCAATCTTGCCACTGGCGCGGTCGGGCGCCTCGCCATCGGCTATGTAGAGGGCGCTGTTCACGCCGGTCTCGTCGCCGGCATGCTGCGCCAGTTTCGTCGCGACCGGCCCGACTTCCATCTTCGGTTGATGAACCAGCGTTCGGCCGCGCAATTGCAGGGGCTGCGCCAGCGCACGCTCGATCTGGGGCTGATCTACTCACCACCGGTCGTCGACGATCCCGATATTGACTGCACCCTCGTCAGGCGCGAGCCGCTGGTGCTGGCGATGCCGGAAAGCGACCCGCTTGCCGATGTCGGCGACATCCAGCCGCATCACCTCGATCGCCGCACATGGATCACCGTGGTGCGCCAGCCGGATGACACCAACCGCGGCCAGTTCCTGGCCGCGTGCGCCAAAGCCGGCTTCCAGCCCGACATAGCCTACGAGACCGCTGACCCGCTGACGTCGCTGGGCCTGGTCAGCGCCGGGCTTGGTTTGGCAACGGTGCAGGCCAGCTTGCGAGATGCCGCCCCGTCCCGGATCGAGTTTCGCGAATTGCCATGGTTCGAACGCACGGTCTCGATCCACCTCGCATGGCGGCGTCATGACCGGCGCGCTGTTATCGCTGCGTTGCGGCAGGCTGCAAAGGGGGCAGTAGGGCAGTAGGGCAGTAGGGCAGTAGGGCAGTAGGGCAGTAGGGCAGTAGGGCAGTAGGGCGAGCATCTCCCGAGCGCTGGTTTCACTGCCCAAACATACTGCCTTGTTGTCCTACTTCCTTATTCCCCTGACTTTACAGCTTGTCGATCACAGACTGTACGCCCTCGGTGGGCGCATCGACCGAGGTTCCGGCCACCATGATGGCGGCGACTATCGCTTCGGGATCGGTGACCACCAGCGGTTTCACTCTCTGTGCGGTGTGAATGAAACCCTCGGCGGACATGTGATCCAGCAGCGCCAGCATCGGATCCCAGAATCCCCCGACATTGCCGAAGACGATCGGCTTGCGGTGGTGTCCAAGCTGGCCCCATGTCATGATCTCGACGATTTCCTCGACAGTTCCGATGCCGCCCGGCAACGCCACAAAGGCGTCCGATTTCTCGAACATCCTGTGTTTGCGCTCGTGCATGTTTTCGGTGATCAAGAGCTCGTCGAGCCGGTCAAGCGCGGTTTCGGTCGCTTCCCTGTTGATCAGGAAGCGCGGAATGATGCCAGTAACCTTGCCGCCGGCCCGCAGCGCACCCTCGGCGACGGCCCCCATGATGCCCTTGGTGCCGCCGCCATAGACCAGCCGCAGGCCAGAACGGGCTATCGAGCGCCCAAGCAGGTGCCCGGCCTTCACATAGGTTTCGTCTCGGCCCGGAGACGAGCCGCAATAGACGCAGACGGATCGAATCGTGTTCATGAAACTGATTGGTGATTGGGTCCGTAACCATGGTCAAGCCCATGTCGGGCTTTTTCTTGTCGGCCTTTGCAAAACACGCTAGACCGGCATTAGGTGGCTAAGGGGCAGGGAAATATGGCAATTAATCCATTGAAGGCGTTTTTGTTCGCGGCGGGTGGGACCGTGGCCGCGGCCGGGACAGCCTATGTATCGGGCGCACTCGACCCGTATCTCAAACATACGCCGCCCGCGGAAGTCGCGGCATTGACGCCGCCGGCCGGTACCGAGGCAAAGCCGGCCGCATCTGGCACGGAAGGTCGGCTTCCCGCCGCACCGGCACCGTCGGCGCCTGCTTCGGGCGCAAATGCAATGGCGCCAGCGGCGCCCGCCAGCAACGCGATGGCGCCGGCAAAGCCATCGGAACCAGCCACCGCGCCCGCGATGGCTCCAGCTCCGACGGTAGCCGGGCCGGTCGTGCCGACCTTCGATGTCGTGCGGGTTGAAAGCAACGGCTCGATCGTCGTCGCCGGCAATGCTGCCGCCAATGGCAAGGTCGAGATACTCAACGGCTCGATGGTTCTCGGCTCGACGGTCGCCGGCTCCGATGGCGCGTTCGTCATTGTTCTGGATGACCCGCTGAAGCCCGGCGACTATACGATCACCCTGCGTTCGACTACACCAGACAAGGCCGTGATTGCTTCGGCGCAGACCGCGGTCGTCTCGGTTCCAGCCAACGCGTCTGGCCAAGTGCTGGCAATGGTCGAGGAACCAGGCAAGCCGTCGGAACTCATCACCGTCCCAACGGCCGAGAAAAAGCCGGAGACGCAGGCTGCCGCCGCACCGACTGCCGCCCAGCCGAGTGCGGAGGCTCCCGCCGCCGTGGCGCCGGCAGCATCTGCAGCCGCGGCGCCTGTCGCGGCGGATGCCGCTCCGGCAAAGCCAGCCGCAACGGCGTCAGCGACTGCCGCTGCGGCAGCAGCGGAACCCAAGATCGTCGTCGAAGCGGTCGAGATCGACGGCAACAAGATTTTCATCGCCGGTCTCGCCGATGCCGGCCGCAAGGTCCGCGCCTATGCCAACGACATCCTGCTTGGCGACGCGCAGACCTCGCCCGACGGTCATTTCCTGGTCGAGGCGACGCGCGACATTCCGGTCGGGAACTATACCATTCATGTCGATGGCCTCGATGCCGACGGGGTGAAGGTGATTGCCCGCGCGGCCGTGCCGTTCGAGCGCGAGCCCGGCGAGGCGGTCGCCGCGGTGGCGCCGGCTGAGACAAAGCCCGCCGATGCAAAGCCCGCCACGGTCGCCGCCGCTGAAGCGCCGTCCGCTCCTGCGACAGACGCTCCGGCCACCCAACCGGCCGCGCCCGCCGTTGCCGCCGCACCCGCGCCTGCCGCCGAAACACCCGCACCGGCTACGGCACCGGCACAGGCCGTTGGCGCGGCGCCAGCGCCCGCTGAGGCTCCGGCTCAAGTCGCGGCCGCGACGCCTGGGGCGGACGTACCCGAGATTGTCGCGCCAAAGCTTGAGCATGCCGATGGCGCCGTCATCATCCGCCGCAACGACACGCTGTGGCGTATTTCGCGGCGCGTCTACGGCCACGGCGTGCGCTACTCGACCATCTATCTGGCCAACCAGGACCAGATCCGCGATCCCGACCGCATCTGGCCGGGACAGGTGTTCAAGGTCCCTGAAAAGTCTAAGGAAGGCGAAGCCGCCAATCTGAAGGCGATGGGCGACCAGGCGACGACGGCTCCGACCAAGACAGAATAAACCGCTCTGCCCATCAGGGCAGGTTGCGATGGAACAGGTCATCGTTTATCGCCGATGAACGATGACCGAATCCCGCCTAGGACCTGACCGCAATTGCGGCGCGCCGGAAAGCCGCGCCGTAGCCGCCCGGCTTGCCGCCCTGTCGCATCCGGCGCGCATCGAGATACTGAAACATCTCTCGGCCAGCAATTCCTGCTGTTGCCGGGACGTGGTCGATCATCTCGACCTGGCGCAATCCACCGTGTCGCAGCATCTGAAGGTCCTGGTCGAGGCCGGGTTGGTCCGGTTCGCGCCGGACCGGCAACGCTCTCGCTATGAGCTTGACCATGACGCGCTGGCCGGTGTTTCCGCATCGCTGGCCGCGCTCGTCAATTCCTGCTGTGCCGACAATAAGAGATAAGAAAAATGGCCGAAAAAACCGTCTCCGCCGACTCAGGCTCGACCTTCAAGACGCTGCTCAATCTATGGCCCTATATGTGGCCGGCCGATCGCGCCGACCTCAGGGCGCGCGTCACCTGGGCGACGCTCTTGCTGGTTGTCGCCAAGCTGACGCTCGTCGCCGGCCCCTATTTCTTCAAATGGGCAACCGACGCCTTGGCCGGCGACGCCAAGTCGGTGCCGCCGCTGCCGTCGTTCCTGCTGGCGCCGGTCATGCTGGTGGTCGCCTACAATGTCGTGCGGCTGGTGCAACTCGGCTTCAACCAGTTGCGCGACGCGCTGTTTGCCCGCGTCGGGCAATACGCCGTGCGCCAGCTTGCTTTCCGCACCTTCGTGCACATGCACCAGCTATCGCTGCGTTTTCACCTGGAGCGGCGCACCGGCGGCCTGTCGCGTATCATCGAGCGCGGCACCAAGGGCATAGAGACGATCGTCCGTTTCATCATGCTCAACACCGCGCCGACCATCCTGGAGTTCGCGCTGACCACCGGCATCTTCGCCTACACCTATGGCTGGAAGTATGTGGTCGTCGTCGCGGTCACGGTCTGGCTCTATGTCTGGTTCACTGTCAGGGCGAGTGACTGGCGCATCGGTATCCGCCGGGACATGAACGACAGCGACACCGATGCGAACACTAAGGCGATCGACTCCCTGCTCAACTTCGAGACTGTCAAATATTTCAACAATGAGAGCATGGAGGCCGAGCGCTTCGACCGTTCGATGGCGCGCTACGAGATATCGGCCACCAAGATCTGGACGTCGCTTGGCTGGCTGAATTTCGGTCAGGGCATCATCTTTGGTATCGGCACCGTCGTTGTCATGTGCATGTCGGCATTGGAGGTCCAGCGCGGCACCCAGACGGTCGGCGATTTCGTCTTCATCAACGCCATGCTGGTGCAGCTTTCGGTACCGCTCAATTTCATCGGCTTCATCTACCGCGAAATCCGCCAGGGCCTGACCGATATCGAGCAGATGTTCGACCTGCTCGACGTACCTCAGGAGATCGTCGACAAGCCTGATGCCAAGCCGTTGGTCGTCGGCGCAGGCAAGGTCGAATTCCGCGACGTGCATTTCTCCTACGATCCCAACCGCAAGATCCTGAAGGGCGTAAGTTTCGAGGTGCCGGCCGGCAAGACCGTTGCCATTGTCGGGCCGTCGGGCGCTGGAAAGTCGACGATCTCGCGGCTCTTGTTCCGCTTCTACGACATCCAGAGCGGAGCGGTGCTGATCGACGGTCAGGATGTTCGCGACGTGACGCAGGAGAGCCTGCGTGCCTCCATCGGCATGGTGCCGCAGGACACGGTGCTGTTCAACGACACCATCGCCTACAATATCCGCTACGGCCGCACCAGCGCCAGCGAGGAGGATGTGCGCAAGGCGGCTGAACTGGCCCAGATCGGGCCGTTCATCGAGCGCTTGCCTGAGGGGTATCGCTCGATGGTTGGCGAGCGTGGACTGAAGCTCTCCGGCGGCGAGAAGCAGCGCGTGGCGATTGCCCGCACCATCCTGAAGGCGCCGCCCATCCTGATGCTCGACGAGGCAACCTCGGCGCTGGACAGCCATACCGAGCAGGAAATCCAGGCCGCGCTTGACTTGGTCAGTCGCGGTCGCACGACGATCGTGATCGCCCATCGGCTGTCGACGGTGATCACAGCCGACGAGATCATCGTTCTTCGGGACGGCCAGATCGCGGAACGTGGCACGCACGCGGAGCTGATGCGCAAGCGCGGCCTCTACGCCTCCATGTGGGATCGCCAGCGGGAAGCGACAGAAGCCGAAGAACGGCTGCGCATCGCGCGTGAGGGCGACGAGCTGGGTGTCATTGTTCGCCGTCGCACATCCGAGGTGAGCTGACTGCCAAGAAAGGTTCCGATTTCCGCTTGACCTCAACCTAAGTTGAGATTGTAGACCTCCGATTGAAGGTGCCGATTGTGCCCTTTAGTCATCGGAGGTATGCAAAATGGATCAACCAGATCAACAGTTTGGCGACAGCAGCGTGTTCAGGGTGGACAAGTTCGTCGTCCCGGCCGAGGCCCGCGAAGAGATACTCCGCAAGGTCAGCGCGACGCATGAATTGCTGCGCCTGCAAGACGGGTTCGTGCAGGATTTCCTGCTCGAGCAGTTCTCGGGCCCGGGCGAGTTCAATCTCGTCACAATTGTCGAGTGGGAGAACCAGGCGGCCATCGACAATGTCGTGCCAATCGTCAAGGCGGCGCAGGCGCTTGTCGGTTTCAATCCTCAGGAAACGCTCACCCGGCTGGGCGTCCGCGCGGACATCGCCAATTACCAGCGCATTCCCGGTTTCTAGTCAGGCTCGCGGATGACAGCTTTTCGCTACCACGCGGTGCATGCGCTGGCTGCATGGCTGCCGCCTTTGACAGTCTGATTGTCGCGTTGCGGCGGCCGGGGGTTTCCGATAGACAGGCCGGACCTGAAATGGAGCCTGTTTTCAACCGATGAGCCTCGTCGACACGATCAAGAATGCGTTCGTTCCGATCCATCGCGAAGGCTATCCGTTCATTGCCGCCTTTGGCGCGGCAACGCTTTTCCTTGGCTATTTCTCGTCGATCCTGTTCTGGATCGGTCTCATACTGACGGCATGGTGTATCTATTTCTTCCGTGACCCCGAGCGTGTCACGCCGGTTGACGACCGTTTGGTCGTGAGCCCCGCCGACGGCATCATATCGGCGGTTGGACCGGCCGTCCCGCCACGCGAACTTGGACTTGGCAATGGCGAAATGACCCGTATCTCGGTGTTCATGAATGTCTTTTCCTGCCATGTGAACCGCGCCCCGGTGCGCGGGCGCATTTCCAGGATCGAGCATCGGCCAGGAAAATTCCTCAATGCCGAACTCGACAAGGCAAGCACGGAGAACGAGCGCAATGGCCTGGTCATCGAAAGTCCGAACGGCGTTGTCGCCGCCGTGCAGATCGCCGGCCTGGTGGCGCGGCGCATCGTCTGTTGGGCCGAGTCCGGCGGCACGATCGCCGTTGGCGAGCGTTTTGGCTTGATCCGATTCGGTTCGCGCGTCGACGTGTTCCTCCCGTCGACCGCCACGCCGCGCGTGGCTGTCGGCCAGACGGCCGTTGGTGGCGAGACCGTGCTGGCCGAATTCGGTGGCGTAGCAGGAACACCTCTCGTACGGATTTCCTGACCGTGGGCGCGCCGTTCAAGAAATTCGAGGCGCATGGCAGCGGCGGCCCGCGCATTCGTGAAATACCGATGCGCATGGTGCTGCCGAATCTGGTCACCGTGCTTGCCATCTGTGCCGGCCTGTCCGGCATCCGCTTCGGTTTCGAAGGCCGTTTCGAGACCGCGGTGGTGATGGTGCTGCTCGCCGCCTTCCTCGACGGCATCGACGGGCGTCTGGCGCGGATGCTGAAGGCGACATCGAAATTCGGCGCGCAGATGGATTCCCTGGCCGACATCGTCAATTTCGGTGTGGCGCCCGCTTTGGTGCTTTATGCTTTCATGCTCGACCAGGCCGGCTCGCCGGGCTGGATCGCCGCGCTCCTGTTCGCGATTGCCTGCGGGTTGAGGCTCGCCCGCTTCAACGTGCTTGATGAGGAAATCGATCGCCCGTCATGGCAGAGCGAATATTTCGTCGGCGTGCCGGCGCCGGCGGGCGCCGTGCTGGTGATGCTGCCGCTCTATCTTTCATTCCTGCGGCTCGGAGTCGAACCAACCCGGCCGACAGCTTTTGTCGCAACCGGCTTCACGATACTGGTCGCCTTCCTGCTGGTCAGCCGGCTGCCGGTCTATTCCGGCAAAAGCTTCAAGATACCCGGCGACAAGGTGCTGCCGATCATCCTCGGCGTCGTCCTCTACATCCTGCTCCTGATGACCTATCCGTGGTATACGCTGACGGCGTCGGTCGCGGGCTACCTGGTCTTCCTGCCGTTCAGCGTGCGTGCCTATTCGAAGCGCGCCAGGATTGAAGGCGAGAAGGTGCCGCCCTCGGATATTGGCTGACCGCTACGCGGCGACTCCAAGCCTGTCGAGCGCCAGCTTGCGGGTTGAGACATAGTCGGTCTTGCCGGAGCCCAGCACAGGAATTTCCCTCACCTTTACGATGTCATTTGGCACCATCAACTCGGCCGCGCCTGCCTGTCTGCCGAACCTGCGCAATTCTTCCGGGTCGGCGTCCTCGGCGGTGGTGACCAGAACGATGCGCTCCCCCCGGCGCTTGTCGGGCACCGCGACCGCCGCGTGGCGCTGTTCGGGCCATAGCGACTGCACCAGCATCTCGACCGCACCCAGCGACACCATCTCGCCGGCGATCTTCGCGAAGCGCTTGGCTCGGCCACGGATTGTTATGAAGCCTTCGCGATCGACGGCGACGATATCGCCCGTGTCGTGCCAGCCGGTCAGCGGCTGCAATTCGCCGGGGCGATCGGCGGTCATGTAGCCCATCATCATGTTCGGGCCGTCAAGCCACAATTGCCCGGCATCGCTTATGCCTTCGACAGGCTCGAGTTTCATGCGCATGGCCGGCAAGAGCCGGCCGACCGTACCGTCGCGGCCATGGATCGCGGTGTTGACGGCCACAACGGGCGCGGCTTCGGTCAGGCCGAACCCCTCGATGATCTCGGCCTGGAAGCGCTCGCGATAGACACGCCGTGTTTCCGGCTTCACCGCCTCGGCGCCGGCGACAACGAAACGGAGGCTTGAGAAATCGCCTTCCTTGGCGGTGCGGGCATAGTTGGCGAGGAACGTGTCGGTGCCGAACATGATGGTCGGCCCGACCTTGCGGGCGATTTCGGGGATGATCTTGTAGTGAAGCGGCGAGGGGTAGAGGAACAGTTTCACCCCGGTCACCAATGGCAGGATGGTGCCGCCCGTCAGCCCGAACGAGTGGAAGACCGGCAATACGTTGAGCAGGATGTCGGCCGGCGAGATGGTGATCCGGGCCTCGGCCTGCATGGCGTTGGCAAGCAGGTTCTTGTGCGACAGCACCACGGCCTTGGGCGTGCCTTCCGATCCGGAGGTGAACAAGATCACTGCCGGCTTGTCCGCATTCTGTGGCTGCAACGGCCAGCGCCAGAGAACGGCGGCCGTCAGCTTGTCCAGCGTCGTCACGCTTTCGCGCAGATCCTCCAGCCAAAGCAACCTCGCGCCGCCTGTTTCGACGGCCGTGACAATGTCGGCGAGACCGGCCTTCTCGATGAAGGCGCGAGACGAGACCACCGTACGGATGACCGCCGTGCGGACGGCGGCGGTGACGCTCGCCGGGCCGGCTGTGTAGTTGATCATCGCCGACACCCGTCCGCCCGACAGCAAGCCGAGCAGCGTCAGCACGACGCCGTTTGCGTTGGGCAGGAGCACTCCAACCGCTTCGCCCGGCGCGGTGATGGCTTCGAACCGACGGCCCAGCACCCGGGCGCCGATGAACAGTTTTCTATAGCTCAGCGCGCCGCTGATGACGTCCTCGATGATCGAATGAGAGGCGCCGACGCGGTCGGCGGCGTCGCGCATGGCGAGAAAGAGCCCGCGGTCGAGATCGGTGGCGGCAAAGCGAGCCTCGGCGAAACGATCAAACAGGGCATTGGTGTTGGATGCCTGGTCGGGGTTTCGCGCCACCAGTTCGGCGATGCTCATCGGCTCAAGTGCGCTGATGGAGAGGCGCGGAAACCAACGACGCGGTACGGTTTCCGCGGGTGTCAGCGATACCGGGAGGTAACGCGCGCCGCTGACGAAGATCGGTACGATGCGCGCGTCGGCCTGCATGGCGATGCGGGTGACGGCGCGAAACAGCCGGAATGATTTCACATCCGGCTCGACCGCATCAGGCAGATAGACGGCAAGTCGGCCCTTGCCCTTCAGCACACGCACCAGACGGCGGCTGACGAAGACATGTTCGGTGTTGAAGGCAATGGTGCGGCCAAGCTCGCGCCACGGCTCCAGCCAGGGTGACCTCGCCGAGGCGTCGTCCAGGATATGCAGCGTGTCTTGCGGCAACAGCGACAGCATCAGTGCCGGTTCCATACGCGATTGATGCGAGATCACGTAAATGACCGGGGCTTGGGCTTTGCGAGCGACCTTGATACGATCGTCCGCGATCCGGTAGGCGAGCTTGAACGGCACATAGAGCAGGGCCTGGGCAAAGCGCAGCCCGAGCCGGAATCTTTCCACCACTGCGATCATCAGCCAGGCTGCAATCAGCCCGGCAAGCAGCGCCAGCGTCAGGATCATGCCGCATCCCTCCCGTTCTCGCTCCGCGGCTCTTGGCGGCCGCTTCGGCACGAACCTAGACGATGTGGGGTCAAGGTCAATGCGGAAGGGAGCGCTCCTGCTTGGCCCCTCAAGGAGGAAGAAGGCGCTATGCCGCTTTCAACCTCGAGCTGATGAAGCGGAATTCCTGCGTCTTGCCCCCATAGCCATAAGCGGCAGCCGGCACTTCATGCACGAAGGCATAACTTTCCTCATGCACTGAGCCGAGGATGCGGCCGAAAGCCGCGAAGATCGCCTCGAGATAGGCTTCCAGTTCAAGCTTTGTGTTGGTGCCGTCGACCACCTTGATGTCCAACCAGAAGGTGTTTGCGCCATGCTCAGCCAATGACTTGCCCCCGGCGAACCAGTGTTGCGGATCGACGTAGGATATGGCGACCGCGGTGATCGTGGGATCCTTGCGCAACTGCGTGGCGGTGATCCCGGTCACTTCGTTGGCGATTCTGGCGGACAGGGCGGCGTCAGGCTTGCCGGTGACGCTGATGTTGATGATAGGCATTTTCCTTCTCCTTGTTTGAGCGGCGTCTGATCGCCGTTGAAAGCACGATGTCACCATCCGCGAGTCAAAAAAATCGAATTGTTTTTAAGTGAAGATTCGATATTATCAAAGTATGCAATTGCTTGATCCTGACCTCCTCAAAACATTCCTCGCCTTCGTCGATGGCGGTAGTTTGGCGCAGGCTGCATCTATGGTCGGCCGCTCCCCTTCGGCGGTGACGGCACAGATGCAGAGGCTGGAGGAGATTGTTGGCGAAGCGCTGCTGATGCCGCAGGGGCGCGGACGTGGACTGACGCCGGCCGGCGAAGATCTTGTCGGTCATGCGAGGCATATCCTGTCCGTGCACAGCGAGGCGTGGCTTGCCCTCAAAGGGGTGCGAGCCGACGGCCGGGTCGCTATCGGCACGACACAGGATTTTGCCGACAGCGGTCTGCCTGATCTGCTGAGGGCGTTCGCAGTCAGCCATCCGCGCGTCAGGATCGAGCTGCGCGTTGGCCGCTCGGTAGAACTTGCGCAAGCGCTGCAGTCCGGCCTTCTTGATCTGGCGATCGCCATGCGCCAGTTCCCGACGCCGGACGAAGTCGGCATCCTCAGGGAGCCGATGGTCTGGCTGTGTTCGCAAAAGGGTCTGGCGTCGCGGCAGGACGATGTGCCGCTGGCACTGCTCGATCCGCATTGCGGTTTTCGCGATGCCGCAATCGCCACCCTTGACGCGGCAGGGCGGCGCTACCGCATCGCGGCGACCAGCGCCAGCCTCGCCGGCCTGCGCACGGCGGTGAGTGCCGGCATCGCGCTGACGCTGAGAACGGCGCGGTTTGCGCAATCCGGTATCGTCAGGGCGCCGCGCGAGTTGCGACTGCCCCAGGTGCCTGTTGCCGAATTCGCCATAAGACTGCGTGATGAAGCGCAATCTCCCGCCCGTGATCTGGCGGCGCTGATCAGCGATCGTCTTGCCTCATCTGGCGGCTTCGGCTGAGCGCAAGAAAAAGCCGACCTTGCGGTCGGCTGGAGGTAGGACGGGCAAGGGGTTTGGGGGGACTTGGGGTGCCCGTCGCGACAACAATGCCTCAAACACATGATGGTTCCGCGACACCGCGAAATTTTCAGATCGGGATCGCCGCGCGTTGTTGCCTTGTCGTCAGCCAGTCGCGTCCGGCATGGGCGATCACGGCGCATAGTACGATGGCGCCGCCGATCATGCTGGTGGCAGGAGGAACCTCCGACAGGAAAAGGAAGGCAAACAGGACGGCGAAAGGCACTTCGGCCGAGCCTAGCAGGCCGGCTTCGGGAGCCGGAATGAGCCGTGCCCCCTCAGTCCACAATATGGATGACAGCGCGAACGACGCCCCGAAGGTCACGAGCAGGACGATGTCTCTGGGTGAGACCGCCAGCGGTTTGGTGACGAACCAGCCCAGAACGAACAGAAGGAACGCAGACACGGCACCCGCCCACACCACCGGCGTCTGCCGGAAGGCGCGAACCATGATCATGTAGAGCGCGCTGCCGATCGTCATCAGCAAAGCAAGAAAATCGCCAAACAAGTTGCCGGTGCCGAAACCGGACCAGACCATGATCGCCACGCCACAGAGCGAGACCGTGGCCGCAATCATCGTCTGCGGGCGAAACCGCTCCCTGACCAGCACGAAGGCAAGCAGGGCGGTGACCAAGGGGGCGGTGGCGTAAATGATCGCCACATTGGCGACGAAGGTGAACTTGAAGGCGCAGATGAAGGCAATACTGGCCAGGGCCCCCTCGACCGCCAGCAGCCATCCGCGCCAGCCGAGGCGCAGGCTTTCACGGCCGCCGGAGCGTTGCCGGCGCCACAGCACATAGAGCGTGATCAGGATCGATCCGACAAAGCCGCGCCAGCAGATGATGGTCAGCGGATCGGCGTGGATGGATTTGGTCAGCACCCCGGTAAGGGCGAACACGGCCGCCGACGCCGATACCAGGACGATGCCCAGGGTTCGCTCGGTTGAGGTGCTGTTGCCGCGCATGCTCATGAATCCTTCGCCATGTCGGATACTAGTCCAGCCCGTACTGACACCCTGCTGTCAGCAAGGACCAATTGGGTGGGGTTGCCCGCGGAGTTTTACGCCCTCTTGCGAAAACGTTCGTTGCCGACGATCAGCAGGCCTGCCGAGACGATGATTGCCGCGCCGATGAACACTTCGGGGCGCGGCACATCTCCCCATATCGCAAAGCCCAGCGCGAAGGACCAGATCAGTGATGTGTATTCGAGCGGCGCCAGGATCGATACGGGCGCGCGCTTCATGCCTTCGAACAGAAGATATTGCGCGATGCCGCCTAGCCCGCCGACGGTAGCCAGCAGCAGCATCTGGTCCCACGTTATCGCCTGCCAGAAAAAGAAGGTCGGCACCGCCGAGAACGCCAGGAAAAAGGCATTGCTCAAGACGAGTTGGATCATCGTGCGCTCGGCAAGCGAGGTCTTGCGCATCAGAATGATGGCGATGGCCCACAGAACGGCGGCGGCCAGCACCAGCAGCACCGGCATCGACAGTCCGAGACGGGTTGGGTCGCAAGCGACGAAGACGCCGGCGAAGCCCAGGAACACCGCAAGCCAGCGCACGGCAGGGACCTTCTCGCCAAGCATCACCACGGAAAGCACCGTGATGATGATAGGGGCCGCGTAATAGATGGTGGTGAGTTCGGCCAGTTGCAGGCTTTTGGCGGCGTTGTAGAAACATATCCAGGCGGCAAGCGTAAGTACGCTGCGCAGGAACATGGGTAAGAGGACGGACGACCGCACAGTGTCCTCGAACAGGCGACGCCCGCCGATTGCCGCGCATCCCACCAGGATCGTGATGCTGCGAAAGAACATCACCTGCCAAACGGTCATGCCGGCAACCAGAAGCTTTATCGAAGCATCCTGCGTGGAAAAAAGGAAATACGCCGCGCCCGTGAACAGGATGCCGGCCAGCACCCTTTCGCGTGTTTCAAGAATGGCAATGTCGGCCATGCGGCGCGGGCCTGCTCAGGGGAAATGAGTGCGAAGAGGCAAAGCGAAGACTTTGATAATCAGGCTTCTTATCGATACGCTATACGGGCGAAAAACGAGCTCGCGCTACGCCAGTCGTGGGCTTGCGTTGGGGCAGGAGTTGCATCGCCTTGGGGTGCAGGCAGATCTCCCTCTGTACCGCGCCGCTGGGCCAACCGCATCCGCGGTCACAGCAAGCAGTTGCCGAAAGGATTGGAAATGGACGCGACCGGATTGAAGGCCATGCAGGCACCGCTGAAGGAGATCTATCGCAACGATGCGGAGCGTGCGCTCATCACGCTCACGGCGAAGGGCTCGATCGATGACCAGTCGATTGCCTGCAAGGTCGAGACGGGCAGGGCGCTTGCGGTCGCGGGACTGCATCCGGCGACCGGTGGTTCTGGGCTTGAGCTGTGCTCGGGCGACATGCTGCTCGAGGCCCTGGTGGCCTGCGCCGGCGTGACGCTCAAGGCGGTGGCGACGGCGCTGGAATTCAAGCTCGGTGCCGCGACGGTCGAGGCTGAAGGCGACCTCGACTTTCGCGGTACCCTTGGCGTCGCCAGGGATGCGCCGGTCGGTTTCCGCGCCATCAGGCTCAAGTTCAGCCTCGACACCAATGAGCCGCAGGAGCGCATCGACACGCTGCTCAAGCTGACTGAACGCTATTGCGTGGTGTTCCAGACCATCAATCAGAAGCCGGAACTCACGGTGAGCGCGAAACGCTGAAAAGCGTTGCGGCATTCATTGAAATGCGTGCGCCCGCGGCTTTGTCGGTCACACGCAGCCCATCGATCTCGACGTCGTGTGTTTATTGCGCCGAGGGAACTTCGTTGTCGCCCTCGTCGGTAAACGGCGACGCGCTCGGCACACACTGCAGCGACCAGCCGGCCGGCGTCGGCTGCTTTTGATATTCGGCGACAGCGGCGGTGCATTGTTCGCGCTTGTCGAAGGTGCTGGGGAGAACGGCCATACCGCCCCCTGGGCCGGCGATTACCAGATACCAGACCAACGCTACGGTCGTCGAAGCCATGGGAGTTTCCTTCTTCTGCCCGGTTCGGGCGCTGTAGTTGGAGTCGAACCGAATCTATCAACTTCGTCGGGGTGGCGAAAGCGTGACCGGGTTCGCGGCTTCCCGCCACCATGTCACAGCCGCGTGAAGGAAGACCGCGGCGCTTCGAATCGTCGGCTGCCCGCTGCTATTCCGGTTGCCGGTAGGAAACGAAGCGATTGTACTTGGCCTGGAAGATCTGCCCGGTTTGTTGCAACTCAGGACTGGCGAGAGGCACGATGAGCCTCGCGATTTCGGACGGATGCGGCAGCGTCTCCGGGTCCTCGCCGGGCACGGCCTGCGCACGCATGGCGGTACGGGTGGCGCCAGGGTCGGCGGCATTGATCCGCAGCGGCAGGCTTTGCGTCTCATGTGCCCAGGAGCGCACCATGGCCTCGATAGCCGCCTTCGATGCGGCATAGGGGGCCCAGAAAGCCCGCGCGGAATGGGCGAGGCTTGAACTCAGCACGATGGCGCGGCCGGCATCGGAAAGACGCAGCAGCGGATCGACGGAACGGATCAGGCGCCAGGTCGCCGTGACGTTTATGTTCATGACCTTTTCGAAGGTCTTCGCCTCGATATGGCCGATCGGCGAGATCACGCCGAGCACTGCCGCATTGGCAACCAGGATGTCGAGCTTGCCCCATCGCTCGTGGATGGCACCGCCCAGCCGGTCGATGCCGGCCATGTCAGCGAGGTCGAGCGGCACCAGCGTCGCCTGGCCACCGGCGGCCTTGATCTGGTCGTCGAGTTCTTCCAGTCCGCCGACCGTGCGGGCAACCGCTATGACATGGGCGCCCGCGGCGGCAAGTTCCCTGGCGATGAAGTAGCCGATGCCACGCGAGGCGCCGGTGACAACCGCGACGCGGCCGGAAAGGTCGAGAGTCATGGGCAGGAATCCGACTGGCAAAAAGTAAACACTCCCATGCCCGACGGGGCAGGGAAGTGCAAAGAGGAAGGCGAGTAGTGGTGCGGCAACCCTACGATCCGCTCGTCGCCAGCAGCGACAGCGTGCGCACATTGTCGTGGCCTTCGAAGTCGAGCAGGCGGGTCGGGTATTGGCCGGTGAAGCAGGCGTCGCAGAATTGTGGCTGGTCGTTGTCGCGGCTTGCCTCGCCGACGGCGCGGTAGAGACCGTCGATGGTGAGGAAGCCGAGCGAATCGACGCGGATGAACTCGGCCATTTCCTCGATCGACATGCGAGACGCGAGCAGCTTCGACTTTTCAGGCGTGTCGACGCCATAGAAGCAGGATGCGCGTGTCGGCGGCGAGGCGATGCGCATGTGCACTTCCTTGGCACCAGCGTCACGCACCATCTGCACGATCTTCTGGCTGGTGGTGCCGCGCACGATCGAATCGTCAACCAGCACGACGCGCTTGCCCTCGATCATGCGGCGGTTGGCATTGTGCTTGAGCTTGACGCCCATGTGGCGGATCGAATCGCCTGGCTGAATGAAGGTGCGGCCGACATAGTGGTTGCGGATGATGCCGAGCTCGAACGGAATGCCGGCGGCCTGGCTGAAACCGATGGCGGCAGGCGTTCCCGAATCGGGCACCGGCACGACGATATCGGCCTCGACCGGATTTTCCTGTGCCAGTTCGGCGCCGATGCGCTTGCGCACCTCATACACATTGCGACCCTCGACCGACGAATCGGGACGGGCGAAGTAGACATATTCGAATATGCAGAAGCGGGTTTTCTGCGGCTCGAACGGAAAGAGGCTCTCAATGCCCTTGGAGGTGACGACCACCATCTCGCCAGGCTTCAGGTCACGCACGAAGCGCGCGCCGATGATGTCGAGCGCACAGGTTTCGGAGGCCAGGATCCAGGCGCCGTCGAGGTCGCCCAGCACCAGCGGGCGGATGCCGAGCGGATCGCGGCAGCCGATCATCTTCTTGGCCGTCATCGCCACCAGTGAGAAGGCGCCTTCGACCTGACGTACCGCGTCGATGAAGCGCGAATTGAGGTCGCGTTCCTTGCTGGTCGCGACCAGATGCAGGAGCGTCTCGGTGTCGGAGGTGGAGGAGAATATCGCGCCCTGCTTTTGCAATGCGCGCTGAACGGTCATGGCATTGGTGAGGTTGCCATTGTGAGCGATCGCAAAGCCACCGTCGGCAAGTTCGGCGAAGAATGGCTGAATGTTGCGCATGCCGGCGCCGCCCGTGGTGGCGTAGCGCGTGTGGCCGATGGCGCGGTTGCCTTGCAGGCTGTCGATGACGCGCTGCTTGGTGAAGGTGTCGCCGATCAGGCCGACATGACGTTCGACATGGAATTGCGTGCCGTCATAAGAAACGATGCCGGCCGCTTCCTGGCCACGATGCTGCAGCGCGTGCAGTCCAAGTGTCACGATGGCCGCGGCGTCCTGCCGGCCAAAAATACCGAACACACCGCACTCGTCGTGAAAATGATCGTCGGCTTCGGCGGAAAGCACGTCGTCTGCGTCTGCCATCTTAAGCTCCGCTAAAATCGCCATATAGTGCGGGTTCGCGTCGAAAGCAACGCGCACCGATCAGCCATTCACACCATCATCGACTTTTTGTAGTCAGTTTGCCGGCGCGGTGTTGGCTGGTGCCTGATTTGCAGGCGCATTGTCGCCCGGCGCCGCGTCGTTGTCATCAGGCGCCGGGGTGTTGGCATCGTCGCCTGTGGCGGGAGCATCGGCAGCCGGGGCTGCCGGCGCTCCGGCGCCAGCCTTCGAGCTGAGCTTCTTGAGGATTGCATTTTCCGTATCGGCGGGCATCAGGCTTTCAAGCTTGGTGCCAATCGATTCGAGCAATGGCCGCGACTTGGCGTCGGCGACCCAGGCCGGGGCCTTGGCGCCGGCAAGCCAATTGAAGAACATCAGGGCGACGGCGACAACCAGGATGCCGCGCGCCGCGCCGTAGAGGAAGCCGAGTGTGCGGTCGAGCGCGCCGATCCTGGAATCGATGATCCAGTCGGCGAGCTTCATGGTGATGACGCTGACGACGATGAGCGCGACGATGAAGACGATGCCGGCGGAAGCCGCCATGGCGATCTTGTCATTGTCGATATGCGGCTGAATGTAGGGCAGAAGCGGCTTGTAGAAGAAGAAAGCGGCAGCAGCTGCTGCTGCCCAGGAAACCACCGAAAGGACTTCGCGCGAGAAACCGCGAACCATGGCGAGCATCGCCGACACCAGGGTGAAGCCGACGAGAATTCCGTCAAGCAGCGTAATCGGCATGTCTTTCGCCCCACTCCATGAGCCGCATCACTCTTCCTCGTCCACGCGGCTGCGGCGTGTGCCGGCTATGCGTGCGACGAGATCGGCAAGCTCGGTGGGCTGGAAGGAACCGGCCCCTATCCCCCCGGCAAGTTCCCCGCTGCCCGATGGCAGAACCGCGCTTCCGAAACCCAGCTTTTCGGCCTCCTTGAGGCGCGATTGCGCATGCGCAACCGGCCTCACGGCGCCCGAAAGGCTGATTTCGCCGAAATAGACGCAATCGGCCGGAAGGGCAAGGCCGGTGAGCGAGGAAACCAGTGCAGCCGCGACTGCCAGGTCGGCCGCGGGTTCCGAAATGCGATAGCCGCCCGCGACGTTCAGATAGACGTCATGCTGGCCAAAACGGACACCGCAATGCGCTTCGAGAACCGCAAGGATCATCGATAGCCGCGAGCCATCCCAGCCGACCACCGCTCGGCGCGGCGTGCCGAGCGACGATTGCGCGACCAGCGCCTGAATCTCGACCAGCACCGGCCTCGTCCCTTCCATGCCGGCGAAAACAGCCGCTCCGGGTGATTTGGCATGGCGCTCGCCCAGGAAAAGCTCGGACGGGTTGGCGACTTCGCGCAGGCCTTTGTCGGACATTTCGAACACGCCGATCTCGTCGGTGGGGCCGAAGCGGTTCTTCACGGTGCGCAGGATGCGGTAATGGTGGCCGCCTTCGCCTTCGAAATAGAGCACGGCGTCCACCATATGCTCGACGACGCGCGGACCGGCGATCTGGCCTTCCTTGGTGACATGGCCGACCAGCACGATGGCGGCGCCCGTGGATTTCGCATAGCGGATCATCGCCTGCGCGGCGGCGCGAACCTGGGTGACGGTGCCCGGCGCCGAATCGGCGAGGTCGGTCCACAGCGTCTGGATCGAATCGAGGATGACGAGGTCCGGGCGCTTACCATCGGCGATGGTTGCCAGGATGTCCTCGACATTGGTCTCGGCCGCCAGTTCGACAGGTGACGACGCAACCCCGAGCCGCTGCGCCCGAAGCCTGATTTGTGCCACCGCCTCTTCGCCTGACACATAGACGATGCGGTGGCCTTTTGACGCGAGTGCCGCGGCGGCCTGGGTAAGCAGCGTGGACTTGCCGATGCCGGGATCGCCACCGACCAGGAGTGCGGAGCCGCGCACGAAACCGCCTCCGGTGGCGCGATCAAGCTCGCCGATGCCAGAGATGATGCGCGGTGCATCCTCGATGTCCCCAGACAGCGTGGTCAGCACCACGGCGCGACCCTTGCGCGCGTTGCGCGTGTTGGCCGGTCCGGAGCCGATGCCGCCAGAGGTACCTTCCTCGACGAGGGTGTTCCATTCCCCGCAGGCATCGCATTTGCCGGCCCAGCGCTGGTGCACGGAGCCGCAATTCTGACAGATGAACTGAACGCGCGATTTGGCCATCAGGCGCGGCCTGCGCGAAACACACGGCGTTCCGTCAGCCTGGGCGTCACTATGGTGAGGCGAAATGAAAGGCAGGCCAAAGGCTACTCGAACCTCTCCGGAATATGATGCTCTTCGGCCAAGTCGGAGAAGCGGGTGAACTCGCCCTGGAACGCCAGGCTGACAGTACCCGTGGGCCCGTGGCGCTGCTTTGCGACGATCACTTCGGCCTTGCCCTGGCACTCGTTCATTTTTGCTTCCCAGGCGAGGTGTTCGGGCGTGTCCTTCTCCGGTTCCTTGTTCTTGATGTAATATTCTTCTCGGTACACGAACAGCACCACGTCGGCGTCCTGCTCGATCGAGCCCGATTCACGAAGGTCGGACAACTGCGGATGTTTGTCGTCGCGGTTTTCGACCTGACGAGAGAGCTGGGAAAGGGCAATGATCGGAACGTTCAGTTCCTTGCCAAGCGCCTTCAATCCAGTGGTGATCTCGGTAATCTCCTGCACGCGGTTCTGCGAGGATTTCGAGGATGAGCCCTGCATCAGCTGAATATAGTCGATGACGATCACATCAAGTCCGCGCTGACGCTTCAGGCGCCGTGCGCGGGCGGACAGCTGGGCGATCGAGATACCGCCGGTCTGGTCGATGAACAGCGGCCGCTTGTGGTTTTCCTGGGTATAGGCAACGAGCTTCGCGAAATCGGTTTCGGTGAGATCGCCGCGTCGGATTTTCGAAGACGGTATCTCAGTCTGCTCGGAGATGATGCGGGTTGCCAGCTGTTCCGACGACATTTCCAGCGAGAAGAAGCCGACGACGCCGCCATTGGCGGCCTTGAACGAACCGTCCGCCTGTGGCGCCGGCTCATAGGCGGCGGCGATGTTGTAGGCGATGTTGGTGGCAAGCGAGGTCTTGCCCATGCCAGGGCGGCCGGCGATGATGATCAAGTCGGACGGCTGCAGACCGCCCATGCGATGGTCGAGATCGCGCAGGCCCGTGGAAACACCGGACAGATGGCCGTCGCGCATATAGGCGGCGCCAGCCATGTCGACGGCGGTTTTCAAGGCATCGGAAAAGCTTTCGAAACCCCCATCGTAGCGGCCGGTTTCGGCCAGTTCGAACAGGCGGCGTTCAGCGTCCTCGATTTGCTCGGCCGGCGACATGTCCACCGGTGCGTCATAGGCGATGTTGACCATGTCCTCGCCGACGGTGATCAGCGCGCGCCGCGTGGCAAGGTCATAGATGGCGCGGCCATAGTCGGTCGCGTTCACGACGGTGACGGCCTCGACCGCCAGCCGCACGATGTATTGAGCGACCGTCATGTCGCCGACCTTCTCGTCGGCTGGCAGGAAGGTCTTCAGCGTGATCGGCGTCGCCACCTTGCCCATGCGAATGAACTCGGCCGCGATCTCGAAGATCTTGCGATGCAGCGGCTCATAGAAATGGCTGGGTTTCAGGAAGTCGGAGACCCGGTAGAAGGCGTCATTGTTGACGAGGATCGCGCCCAGCAGCGCCTGCTCGGCCTCGATGTTGTTCGGTGCCTCGCGATAGAGCGGTGTTTCCGCCACGCCGAATTTTCGCGCCGCTTCTGCCATGATACCCCCGATCTTGATCCCGACCCGTCGCTAGCAGAGACGATTGGCGGGGCATAAACAAACTTCGACTTATCCCGCTTGTGCCCGCGATTCACAGCATCGAAAAAATTACTCTGCAATGCACGCGAAATTCGATTGACGAATCGAGTGGCAACGATATCGCCGCGTTTGGAACAAAACAAGAAAATTGAACGCTCTCCTGATAAAGCGGAAAAGCTGTGACGTCGGTGTGGAGCTCAGCTGGACTAGCTTCCAGGAACCGGCGCTCGGCCGGCCGGCATGTCGGATCGAGAAGAGATCGAACACTAATCCGATAGCGTGTCGCCCCAGTCCAGGCGTCGGGCGCGCTTGAACATGTCACCGTCGCGCTTGGTGAACAGCGTCTCGGTGGCGGTGCCATCTTCTTTGCAAAGCTTGAGCTGAATTTTGCCGGAACCGGACTTGGATGGCGCTATCACCCTTGCGTGACGAGAAGCAGCGGGCTGACGAGAGGCGGCGACAAAGATGTATTTCTCGTCTTCCCATGGCACCTCGGCATCCTTCGCAAGCCTGTGCAAGCGCGAACGGGCAACGCGGCGGGCAAAGTGGCACCAGTCTGGCGGCGCGAGCGGGCAGGGCGCGTCATGCGGGCAAGGGGCAAGCACATGCGCGCCCGCCTCGATCAGTTGCCGGCGCACCGCAAGAATGCGCTGCCAGCCTGCGGGAGTGCCCGGCTCGACGATCAGAAGCGTGTCGGCGGTCAATTGCCAGAGCCGCTCGGTGAGCTTCGGCAGCGATGCCGGCGCGATTTCGTCCAGCACATAGGCCGCGGTGACGAGGTCGGCCGGTTTGACGTCGGACAGGTCAATGGTGATGTCCCCGGCAAGCCAGGTGATCTCGGAAGTGATCGCTCCCGCGGCCATCCTCTCGCCAACCTTGCGCGCCGGGTTGCTGGCTTCCACCAGCGTCGCCTGTTGCAGGTCGGGCCACAGATCGGTCGTGGCCCAAAGCACAGTGCCAGGCCCGGCGCCGACATCAAGTAATGTCCTGGGCGTGAACGCTGGTCTTGATTCTTCGAGGGCGTCCAGGCTGGCACGAACAGCGGCGTAGGTCGCCGGCAGCCGCGTCGCCAGATATGCCTTTACGGCCATGTCCTGCGCCATGTGCAGACGGCCATCCCGCAATTCGGCGCGATAGCGGTCCGAAAGCAACCTGGCGGCTTGTTTGAGCGCGGACAGGGGAACGTTTTCTAGCATGATGTCGACGGCCTGCCGGAGCCGGGCGGGAAGTTCCATGGTCTATGCCCCCCGCGGAGCGAGCAAGATGATAGACGCGCCGATCAGGCAAAACGCCGCACCGGCAAGGTCCCAACGGTTGGGGCGCACGCCCTCCACGAGCCACAGCCATGTCAGCGAGGCCGCGATGTAGATCCCACCATACGCGGCATAGGCGCGGCCAGCGGCCGCCGTGTCGACCAGCGCCAGCAGCCATGCGAACAGGATGAGCGACACGAGGCCGGGCGGCAGCCATAGCGCCGATTTTTCCAGCCGCCACCATGCCCAAACCGAAAAACAGCCGGCAATCTCGGCAAGGGCAGCGGCGATATAGAGGATGTAATTCATCAAAAAGGTCTCGCGGCGTTGGCGAGACCTTTTTCAGGGCAGTGGCCGGCAATGGCAAGCGGCAATAGCTGCCGCCGCGGCCCGTTACTTGTCTGCCATCTTGCGACGGCGTGCGGGCTTGGCGGCCGCCGGTGCCTTTTCGCGGTGGCCCATGTCGCGCATCTCCAGGGCTTTTTCGCATTTGCCGATATAGTCGCGCGACATCGGCAGCGTGTCGTTCTTCTTGGCGATCTGGATCTGGAAGATCACCAGATCCTGCCAGCGGAAGGCGGCTTCCGATGCTGCCAGATAAAACTCCCACATACGGCAGAAACGCTCGTCATAGATCGCCTTGGCCTTGTCGCGGTTGGCGGCAAAGCGTTGGCTCCAGTGTTTCAGGGTGTCGGCGTAATGGAGGCGCAGGATCTCGATATCGGTAACGACGAGACCCGACTTCTCGATCGCCGGCATCACCTCGGAGAGCGAGGGAATATAGCCGCCCGGGAAGATGTATTTGCGGATGAAGGCGCTGGTCGCCCACGGCACGCCGGAGCGGCCGATCGTATGCAAGAGCATGACGCCATCCGGTTTGAGCAGCGTCGCCGACTTGTCGAAGAAGGTTCGGAAATGGTTGACTCCGACATGCTCGAACATGCCGACCGAAACGATGCGATCGAAGCGTTCGTTGAGCTCTCGATAGTCTTTGAGTTCGAAATGCACGTGGCTTTCGAGCCCTTGCGCATGGGCGCGGTCGGTTGCGACACCATGCTGCTCGGTGGATAGCGTCACGCCCTGCACATCGACATCGAAAGCCTTGGCGAGATAAAGGCCTAGACCCCCCCAGCCCGAGCCGATGTCGAGCACGGTCTGGCCGGGCTTTAGCCTGAGCTTTGCCGCGATGTGGCGCTTCTTGGCGGCCTGCGCCTCGTCGAGCGTCATGTCCGGCTGCTCGAAATAGGCGCAGGAATACTGCATGTCCTCGTCGAGAAAGAGCCTGTATAGGTCGCCGGACAGGTCATAGTGCCGTTGCACATTGCGGCGCGAACGCGACGTCGTGTTGATCTGTTGAAGGCGGCGGAAAGCATGGCGCAGGCCCTCGATCGCCTTGGACCACGTCGCATCGATGCCGCCGCTGCCCATGTTCTGGAAAGCGATGCGCATCACGCCCAGCACACCGCCATCGAGAATGTCGAGTTCGCCGTCCATGTAGGCTTCCGGAACCGCCAGCATCGGATCGAAGGTGATGGCGCGCTCGGCATGCGCTGTCTTGATGTGCATGTGCACCGGTTCGCCGCTGCCGTCGCCGAAAACAACTGTCGAGCCGTTGGGACCGGTTACCTTGAGATTGCCGGTGCGCACCAGGCGGTCGAGAACGCGCTTCAACAGAATATTCATGACCAAATGTCCCCTCTCGGTCAGACAGGCTGTCCTACTCTGCATCAATATATAGGGGTTCGAAAAGTTCCATTTGGCACAAAAATGCCCGGGCGAGGAACCCGGGCATTGGTCCAGAATGACTGGTACCGGTCGGATGCAAATGACAGCAGAGCGCATCCTTCCGGATGCGCTCTGTCTCGTTACATCGTTATGCGTTGTCTTCGTCGCCTTCGAATTCGGAATTCGGGTCGAAGAAGTTCTCCGGCCGGGCGTTGTCGTTGATGTCGTCGCCGTAGATCGCTTCGGCGGTGGTCAGTGTCTCGCCCTTGGCCTGGCGTTCGGCTTCGTCGGCCGTGCGGGCAATGTTGAGCGTGATCGTGACTTCGACTTCCGGATGCAGCGCGATCGCAACATTGGTGAGGCCGATTGTCTTGATCGGGTGGTTCAGCAGAACCTGGCTGCGAGCGACCGAGAAGCCTTCCGCCGTCAGCAGGTCGGCGATGTCGCGCGTCGACACCGAACCGTACAGCTGGCCGGTTTCACCCGCCGAGCGGACGGTGATGAAGCTCTTGCCGTCGAGCTTTTCAGCAACCTGCGTCGCCTCGGACTTGCGCTCGAGATTGCGTGCCTCGAGCTGGGCGCGCTGGCCTTCGAACTTCTTCTTGTTGGCTTCGTTGGCGCGCAGCGCCTTGCCCTGCGGGAGCAGGAAGTTACGGGCGAAACCGTCCTTTACCTTGACGGTATCGCCCATCTGGCCGAGGCGGGAAACGCGTTCGAGAAGAATGACTTCCATGGTTTGTTCCTTTCAGTTGGGCGCGCGAGCGCCGAATTCGATGGAACAGGTCAGGAAGCAAAAGGGGCGTCGCCGCCGGTGTCGCTGTCCTGCCTGTCGCGGCAGTTAGAGGTTGCCCTCAACTCGGGATTTCAATGCATGTCGCCCAAAACTGGTCTCCCGGCTTTGGACCGACGACATGCGTCGTCAAGTAACCTCGCGGCGCCCGTCGCCGTGAGGCGACACGGGCGGCAAGCCGCCCGTGTCGGAGAAATTAGCGAACCACGTAGGGCAGCAAACCGAGGAAGCGGGCGCGCTTGATCGCCTTGGCGAGCTCACGCTGCTTCTTCTGGCTGACGGCGGTGATGCGCGAAGGCACGATCTTGCCACGCTCGGAAATGTAGCGCTGCAGCAGACGCACGTCCTTGTAGTCGATCTTAGGCGCATTGGCGCCTGAGAACGGGCAGGTCTTGCGGCGGCGATGGAACGGACGCCGGGTCGGGATCTGATTGATGTCGACCATTATTCTGCACCCCCTTCAAAGCCTTCGCGCGGACGGCGCGGACCGCGATCGCCACCGGCATCGCCGAAGCTGCGCGGCGGACGATCGCCGCGGTCGCCACGGTCACGGTCGCCGAACGAGCGAGGGCCGCGATCGCCGCGGTCACGGTCGCCGAAGCCGCCACGCTCGGAGCGCTCTTCGCGCTTCTGCATCATGGCCGACGGACCTTCCTCATGCGCCTCGACCTTGACGGTCAGGAAACGCAGCACGTCCTCGGACAGGCCCATCTGGCGCTCCATCTCGTTGAGCGCTGCCGGTGGGCAGTTAAGGTCCATAAGCGTGTAGTAAGCCTTCCGGTTCTTGTTGACCCGGTAGGTGAGGGACTTCAGTCCCCAGTTCTCGACCCGGCCGACGGACCCGCCATTCGCGGAGATGACGCCCTTGTACTGTTCGACAAGCGCATCGACCTGCTGCTGCGAGAGGTCCTGCCGAGCAAGAAACACATGTTCGTAAAGAGCCATATTGTATCTCTAGCCTTTCTTCGTTTCTCTCCCGGTCCCGGCGGCAAAAGCCTCTGCAACTTCTCTGACCCACTGGTCCCGATGAGGGAAAGGGGAAGAAAGGAGCATGACGAGACGGTCGAGAGCGGAGACACGGGAGGCGGAAACGCTTCTGGTTCCACACGAAGGTTTGGAAAACCTCCGGCCCTCCGTTCAGCCCCCAGCAAGGACCGGCAGATTGCGGGCGTCTATACAGCAATCCTCGGGGAAGGCAAGGGCGACCACGTTTCAGATGGCGTCCCTTTTGTCGCGGAGCGGGGCAGGTTTCAAGGGTTTGCCGGAAACCTGCCCTTAACCACTACGTCAGGTTGTGTGCGATTGCACGCTTTTATCAACGATCAATTCACCAGGATGAGCGCAGGAGATCAGGACAACCGCGCATGATGCGGAAGACTGGGCACGTCCGGGGGTAAGGATGCTCAAGAATTTCTGTCGCTCCAAGAGCGGCAATTTCAGTTTGCTGCTGGCTCTTGGACTGCCGGCGATCCTGACGGCCGTGGCCTTCGCCTCGGACGTCTCGACCCTGATGAGAGCCAAGAGCAATCTGCAGAACGCACTCGATGCCGCCAACCTTGCGTCCTCGCACCTCGGTGACCTCGACGTCACGCGCCCGGATGCCTTCAACCGCTACTTTCAGGCCAATATCGCTGGCCATGCCGAATTGGGCAACGCGGTGGCGACGCTGAACGTCGACAAGGGCGTCAACTTCGTCAAGACCAAGGCGGTCGCGTCGGCGGACGTCAATCTGAACTTCGCGTTTCTGTTCGGAAGCGAAAAACACATCACCGCCGATGCTTCGGCGGTCGAATCCAACAATCAGCTCGAAGTCGTGCTGGTCCTGGATAATACCGGCTCCATGGCCGGCGCGCGCATGACCGCGTTGCGGCAGGCGACAAAATCATTGCTGGACTACCTCGAAGCGGTCAAATCGCCGACACGCAAGGTGCGTGTGTCATTGGTCCCCTTTGTCACCGCGGTCAATGTCAATGGCGAGGGCTTCGATCCGTCATGGATCGACATGGATGGAAAATCGTCCACCAACGGCGTCAATTTTCCAGTCATTGACGGCAAGCGACCCAACCATATGGCGTTGTTCAAGCAGCTGCAGCAGGACGTGCCGGCCGCCAAGAGGACCGGCTGGAACGGCACAGGCTGGAAGGGCTGCGTGGAAGCGCGGCCGGGCGCCTACAACATCTCCGATACGCCGCCCGATCCGTCCCGGCCCGACACGCTGTTCGTGCCATACTTCGCGCCTGATGATCCCGATGTTGCCAAGAAGCCATCCGGCTCCTACGGCAACTCGGCGACGGCTTACAACAATTCCTATCTGGATGACGTCAGCGACAAGACAAAACTTGCGCAGTCGGGCGGCAACATCCTCGGCATCGATCTGGGTGGCCTCGTCGGCGGTATCGTCGACATGCTCCTGGGCGCCAATATGGAGAAGGTCGCGAAATATGTCGCGCCTGCCAACAAGATCATCACGGAGGCAAACACGGCTGTCACGGTCGGCCCGAACCGTGCTTGCCCGACGCCGATTGTCCCGTTGACCGATAACTTCGACAAGCTGCGCAAGGCCGCCAGCGACATGACCGAATGGAACGGCTCGGGCACCAACGTGTCGGAGGGTCTGTCCTGGGGGATGCGAGTGCTCTCGCCTGATCCGCCCTATACGGACGGCACGCCGTGGAAGACGCCCGGTGTCAGCAAGGTCGTGATGTTGCTGACGGACGGTGAGAACGTTGTCTATGGCGCCAGCAACCAGCCGACCAAGTCCGACTATACATCCTATGGTTACCTGGCGGGCGGGCGCTTCGGATCGGACAACCAGACGACGGCCGCGCGCAATGTCGACGGCTGGACCAAAAGCGTTTGTACCCAGCTCAAAAGCCAGGGGGCGCAGATCTATACGATGGTGCTGCAATCGGACACCGCCGCCAACCGCACCCTCTATAGCGCCTGCGCGTCAAACCCGACCGACTATTATGCCGTCAACGATCCGAGCAATCTGCCGAACGTATTCCAGCAGATTGCCAACAAGTTCTCCAAGCTGCAATTGACCAACTGATTTGGGCGACCGTCCGTGAAAACAGAATTCGTCACCTTGGTCAGCTGGTATGGGCAACGAGCTTGTCCACCGTCTCGGGGAAGAAGTCAGGCGCGGCGTGGCGCTTGCCGAACATCATATCGTATTGCAGCAACCGAAAATCGCGGATGGCTGGGTCCACGTCCTTCTGCCGTGCCCAGTCCTGCGTTGCCTCTCCCGCGGGGGTCAGCAGCAGGTTGCGGTCGACGACGCTGAAACGCTCTCGCATCTGCCCCAGGAAGCCGGTGTAGTAGGGATGGCTTATGCCTGCCGTCTTCATGACGTGGTAGGGCAGGAAGGCAGGGCTGACCGCGCCCAGATCCTTGGCCGCCCCGGTGCGGTTGGACCAGACGACCAGGGGAGTCTGGTGGTGCTGCAAGGCGGCGTCAACCGAGGCCTCCCTGCGTGGCGCGACGTTGTTGGTCATGAAGCCGGTTTCCACATAGACCGGGCCGAGCGGAGGCAGATGGTCTCCAAAAAAAGCGATGACCGTCGGCCGCTCGCGTTGCCTTGCCCACTCGATCAACCGTTGCAGGCCACGGTCGGCATCGGCTGCGCCTTCGGCATAGGACAATAGCGAGTCGCGTGCCCACTGGCTGGTTGGCGCCTGGACCGTATGGGTCGGATTGACATAGCGGTTGGGCTCATAAGGCCCATGGTTTTGCAGGCTGACGGCAAAGAAGAAGAACGGCTCGTCGGTATCGTCAGCCTCGCGGATGATCTCGTCGGTCATGGCGGCATCGGAGGCCAGCGGGCCGCGTCTTTCCATCGGCGGCAGGTTTTCCTCCGACTTGAAGTCTTCGAAGCCGAAATCGGCATAGACGGGCGTCCGGTTCCAGAACCAACTGGTGCCCGGATGGATGGCCCGCGTTTCGTAGCCCTCGCTTTTCAGGAATGTCGCCATCGACGGAACCGGCGCGCGAACATATTGCTGATAGGGGATGCTTCCGGCCGGCAGGAAAGCATTGGAGAAGCCTGTCAGCGCCTCGAACTCGACATTGGCGGTCATGCCGCCGAATTCGGGCGAGAACACATGACCCGATCCCAGCGATCGTACGGTGGGAATAGGGTCGGGCGTGATCGTGACGCCAGGCAGAATGGCCGGATCCCAAAAGGATTCGCTCATGACTATGATGATATCGGGCTTTTCGTCTGGCACCGAGGCCGTTACATCGGGCCTTCGGATCGCAGCGATCGCCTTGTCGGAATAGCCTGCCGGTGCAGTGACATGGGCCATCGGCACGTTGAGCGCGAAAGCGAGCGCGAACCCGTTGGACGCGTAATTTTCCTTCTGGTCCCACATCATCGGAATGATCTGCAGACGGTCGCGCGTCCACGAGAAGGTTGCGTAGTCCATGATCGAGACGAAGAATGCGAGCAGCGGCACCGCCAGTGTCAGGCGCGCAAGACGGCCCTTGTGGCTCAACGCCGGAACGCGGCGGCGCCACTGGCGCCATGCGAAAACAAGCAATGCCAGGCCGGCGACAATGCCGAGGGCCATCGCCATCGCCGCCATCGGGCGATCGCGCACGAGCAACGGCAACAGCGCGACGATCTGACGGGCATAGAGGAAGTCGGTCGGATAAAGCGGATCGCCGAGATAGAGCGATTTCTGATGCCCGACAAAAGCCAGCGAAAGCGTGAGCGGCGCAATGATCATCAGGCTCTGATGCGTGCGGCCGAGCACGGCATCGAGGCCGATCATGATCAGGGCGAACACAACGATCGTGGTCCAGCCTGGCTTGAAAGGCTGGAAGAAGAAGGAAACGGTGCCGGCAAGATCGCCGCGCACGATCAGTTCGATCGCGAAGACCAGGATGGCCGAGGCTAGCAGGCTGGTCAGGCCGTAACGAATGATCGGCCAGGCTCTGCCCGGCAGATATCCGGTCGACGGATCGCCTTCCAGAAATTGCGGCGCGTTTTTGACTGCGCCTCTCAAACCTTTTGCCAATCTATAATTCCCCGGGCCTGCAATAAATGCGTCACTGAATTGTCATTGAATTGTCACGCAAAACTAGCGCCTGTGGCGAAAATGAGAAGAGCCAGCAAACGAATCGTGAGTGGTTTTCATCACGAGTGATCGTCAAAAAACATTTGGAACGGGCCCTTGGCCGGTATTTCCGTGCCAATGTCCGCGAACAAGCAGCCAGGCCGTGGGCTTGACTTGGCCGCCCGCCTTGCGTCACAGGCAGGCAAAATCAGTTGCTGGAGCACGATATGGCAATCGCATTCACGTTTCCGGGGCAAGGTAGCCAGGCGGTCGGTATGGGCAGGGATCTGGCCGATGCCTTCCCGGAAGCGCGGCGTATCTTCGAGGAAGTCGACGACGCGCTCGGCGAAAATCTGTCGAAGCTTATCTGGGAAGGACCCGAGGAGACGCTGACGCTGACCGCTAACGCGCAGCCGGCGCTGATGGCTGTGTCGCTGGCCGCGATCCGGGCGCTCGAAGCGCGCGGCTTTTCATTGAAGGACAAGATCGCCTATGTCGCCGGGCATTCGCTTGGTGAATATTCGGCATTGGCCGCTGCCGGGTTCGTTTCGGTTGGCGACGCCGCCAGGCTTTTGCGCATACGCGGCAATGCCATGCAGGCCGCAGTACCGGCCGGCGAGGGGGCGATGGCGGCAATCATCGGGCTGGAGCAGGCCGATGTCGAGGCAGCTTGCGCCGAGGCCGCCACGGGTTCCGTCTGCCAGATCGCCAACGATAATGGCGGCGGCCAGCTGGTGATCTCCGGCGCCAGGGCGGCGGTCGAACTGGCCGCGAAGCTTTGCACCGATAAGGGCGCCAAGCGGGCGTTGATGCTGCAGGTCTCGGCGCCTTTCCATTCGGCGTTGATGGCGCCGGCCGCGGATGTGATGCGCGAAGCGCTGGCCGGCGTGACGACACATGCGCCGGCCGTTCCCGTGGTCTCCAACGTGTCTGTGTCGCCAACAAGCGATCCCGACGAAATCGCTCGCCGATTGGTCCTGCAGGTAACCGGCAGGGTGCGCTGGCGCGAAACCGTGGAATGGTTTGGCCAGAACGGCGTGACGACGCTCTATGAAATCGGCGCCGGGAAGGTCCTGTCTGGCCTTGCGCGGCGTATCAACCGCGACATCGCCACCTGTGCCGTCGGCACATCCGCTGACGTTGATGCGGCATTGGCATTGCTTGCATAATCAGGCTCGATTTTGATCTCACCCGTGCAAAGGGTGTTCTCTTGAAAGGGAAGAAAATGTTCGATCTGACTGGCCGCAAGGCGCTCGTTACCGGCGCATCCGGTGGCATTGGCGAGGCGATCGCCCGCGTTCTGCATGCGCAGGGCGCCATCGTCGGCCTGCATGGTACGCGCATCGAGAAGCTCGAGACGTTGGCCGCCGAACTCGGCGACCGGGTCAAGCTCTTTCCCGCCAACCTGGCGAATCGCGATGAGGTCAAGGCGCTCGGCCAGAAGGCCGAAGCCGATCTCGAAGGCGTCGACATTCTCGTCAACAATGCCGGCATCACCAAGGACGGGCTTTTCGTGCGCATGTCGGATGCCGACTGGGACACTGTGCTCGAGGTCAATCTGACCGCGGTGTTCCGGCTGACGCGCGAACTTACCCATCCGATGATGCGGCGCCGGCATGGCCGCATCATCAACATCACTTCGGTTGTCGGCGTCACCGGAAATCCCGGTCAGGCCAATTACTGCGCATCCAAGGCCGGCATGATAGGCCTCTCGAAATCGCTGGCGCAGGAGATTGCGACCCGCAACATAACCGTCAACTGCGTCGCCCCGGGCTTCATCGAATCAGCGATGACCGACAAGCTCAATGACAAGCAGAAAGAGGCGATCATGGCGGCGATCCCCACGCGGCGCATGGGTACAAGCGCCGAAGTCGCTTCCGCCGTCGCCTACCTCGCTTCGAACGAAGCCGGCTATGTCACCGGACAGACCATTCATGTGAACGGCGGCATGGCGATGATCTGAACAAGGTCGCCAAGGGTTGTGAAAACTAACCATTTCGCCTTGGACCCGGGCGGATTTTCGTGTAATGCGGCCCGCAACCCGGCGGTTCGGGCAAGAACCGGTCCTGTGCTGTTGTGTTTCCGACAGGGCCATCTTTCAGCTTGATTAGCGGCATTCTGCCCGCTAACGAAGACAGACAAACAAAAGACGAGGATGCCCACATGAGTGACACCGCAGAGCGCGTCAAGAAGATCGTCATCGAGCATCTTGGCGTCGATGCCGACAAGGTGACGGAGCAGGCTAGCTTCATCGATGATCTGGGCGCTGACAGCCTCGACACGGTTGAACTTGTCATGGCGTTCGAAGAAGAGTTCGGCGTCGAAATCCCCGACGATGCGGCCGAAACCATTCTGACCGTCGGCGACGCCGTGAAGTACATCGACAAGGCTTCGGCCTGACGCTTTCGCAGTCATTACCTGGGGAGGACCTGCGATGAGGCGTGTCGTCGTCACGGGCCTTGGGTTGCTGTCGCCATTCGGCATGGGCTTTGAGCACAGCTGGAAGGAACTTCTGACCGGCCGAAGCGCTGCCAGACGAGTCACTGAATTCGAGGTGGACGATCTTGCCTGCAAGATCGCCCACGTCATTCCTCGCGGTGACGGCAGCAATGGCACGCTCAATCCAGAGGCTATTCTTGAGCCGAAGGAACTGCGCAAGATCGGCGACTTCATCCTTTACGGGATCGCGGCCGCCGACGAAGCGCTGAAGGATTCCGGCTGGGCGCCCCGGACCGAGCAGGAGCGCTGCGCCACGGGCGTCATGATCGGTTCCGGCATTGGCGGCCTTGAGGGCATCGCCGAGAACGCGCTCATCCTCCACGAGCGAGGCCCGCGCCGCATCAGCCCGTTCTTCATTCCGGGTAACATCATCAATCTGGTCTCCGGGCAGGTGTCGATCCGGCACGGCCTGAAAGGCCCTAACCACGCTGTCGTCACGGCTTGCTCGACCGGCGCGCACGCCATCGGCGACGCCGCGCGGCTGATCATCTTTGGCGATGCCGACGTGATGCTGGCCGGCGGCGCAGAAGCGCCGGTAACCCGGCTTTCGCTCGCTGGTTTCGCCGCATGCCGCGCGCTGTCCACCGAGCGTAACGACACGCCGCAAAAGGCCTCGCGTCCCTATGACCGCGACCGCGACGGTTTTGTCATGGGCGAGGGTGCCGGCGTCGTCGTGCTTGAAGAACTCGAGCATGCCAAGGCACGCGGCGCAAAGATCTATGCCGAGGTAACCGGCTATGGTCTTACTGGCGATGCCTATCACATCACCGCTCCGGCCGAAGATGGCGATGGCGCCTTCCGTTGCATGACGGCGGCGCTGAACCGGGCCAAGCTTACGCCCGCGGATATCGACTATATCAATGCCCACGGCACCTCGACCATGGCGGACACGATCGAACTCGGTGCCGTGGAAAGGCTTGTTGGCAACGCCGCCTCGAAGATATCGATGTCGTCGACCAAGTCGTCGATTGGCCATCTCCTGGGCGCCGCGGGAGCGGCCGAGGCAATCTTCTCGATTCTGGCGATACGTGACAACGTCGCGCCGGCGACCATCAATCTCGACCACCCCGAGCGTGAAACGGCTATCGATCTGGTGCCGAACACGCCGCGGGCGCGCCAGATCGACGTTGCGCTTTCCAATTCCTTCGGCTTTGGCGGCACCAACGCCTCGCTGGTTTTCCAGCGCTACGATGGCTGACCGGTTCGCCGGTCGGCATCGCCTCGCCGTGTCGTCAATTTCGCCATATTCGCCTCTACTCTTCCGCAGGGGATTCGTCGCAAGATCAAACGGTAGGGCGCTATGAACACAAATCCGGCGAACAATGGGGAATTCGGCCAGAAACCTGCGTCGGGCCCGATCGTGCCGAAGACTGCCAGTGAGGCGTTGCGTCCTGAAGCCGGCACGCCTCCACCGAAGCGCTCGCGCGCTTCGCGCAGCCAGATCATCGTGTTCATGAATTTCTTCTTCTCGCTGGTCGTTCTGGTGATCCTGGCAGCTGGCCTGGCGCTTTACTTCGGCAGGCAGGCGTTCAACGAGCCTGGCCCGTCGGCCAACGGCGACACGTTCATGGTCAAGGCGAACTCCGGTGTCCAGGACATTGCGGATCAGCTGGAGCGGCGCGGACTGATCAGCGACGCCCGTATATTCCGTCTTGGCGTGCGAGCCTACGGAAACGATTCCGCGCTGAAGGCTGGCGAATATGCGATCAAGCCCGGCGCCTCGATGCGCGACATCATGGAATTGCTCAAGAGTGGCAAGTCGGTGATGTATTCGCTGACCATTCCCGAAGGGCTGACCGTTGAACAGGCGCTTCAGCGGATCGCCGAACAGGATGCGTTGAGCGGCGACATGCCGAAGACCGAGCCACCTGAGGGCAGCCTTGCGACCGATACGTTGCGCTTTACCCGCGGTGCGACACGCCAGCAGATGGTCGACAAGTTGTTGGCCGACCAGAAGAAGCTGGTCGAGGATGTCTGGCAGCGTCGCGCACCCGACCTGCCGCTGGCCAGTATCGATGACTTCGTCACATTGGCCTCGATCGTCGAGAAGGAGACGGGCAGGGGCGATGAACGCTCTCGTGTCGCCGCGGTCTTCCTGAACCGGCTGGCCAAGGGCATGCGGCTGCAGTCGGATCCGACCATCATTTATGGTCTGTTCGGCGGCAAGGGTAAGCCGGCCGATCGCCCGATCTATCAGTCGGACATCCAGAAGCCGACGCCTTACAACACCTATCTGATCAATGGTCTTCCGCCGACACCAATCGCCAACCCTGGCCGGGCCGCGCTTGAGGCGGTCGCCAATCCTTCGAAGACTGATGACCTCTATTTCGTCGCCGACGGTACGGGCGGCCACGTCTTTGCCTCGACGCTGGAAGAGCACAACCAGAATGTCGCCCGCTATCGGGCGCTGCAGAAGAAGCAGGCCGACGACGCTGCCAAGGCGGATGCAGCCAAAGGTGCCGATCAGACGGGCAATGACAGCTCCGGCAGTGACAACAATGCCAAAAAGCCGGCGGACAATGGCGGCGATGATCTCGGCGGCGACGCTGGCGCGGCACAGTAGGCCGCACTGCGTCGGAAATCCTTTGCGTTGTCGATATTTGTGCGTAAAGGGCGGACGATTTTGAAGGAGCTCCGCGCGGCCCGATGGAAGCGCCTGCGATGCTCATGAATTTGAAGCTGCGCATGATCGCTTTCGATCTTCGAGATCATGCGCCAGGGGGCGTACGAATAACATGAATTTGCAGAGCATGACCGGTTTTGCACGCGCGGCGGGCGAGTACGCCGGCACCGCGATCGCCTGGGAAGTCAAATCCGTCAACGGCAAGAGTGTCGAAGTCAGGCTGCGGCTTCCGCAGGGGTTCGAACGGCTTGAGCCAACCGTCAGGCAGACGATCCAGAAGCGGTTTTCGCGCGGCAATTTCCAGGCGACGCTGACGATCGGCCGCGCCGCGGGCACGCAGGCGCAGCCTGTGGTCAACGAAGCATTCCTGAAGGATGTGGCCGGCCTGGCCAAGCGGTTGCAGGAGCAGTTCGGCGTGGCGCCGGCGACCGCCGATGGACTGCTGTCGCTTCGCGGTGTGCTCGACATCCCCGAAACCGTCGAAACCGAGGACGAGCGGTCTGCTCTCGACGTGGCGATCATGGCCGCGCTCGAGGAGGCGTTAAACGGGCTGGAAAAGGCGCGGCAAGGCGAGGGTGAAGCGCTGCGCTCGCTTCTTTCAGGCCATATCGACGCCATCGAGGCGCTGACGCTGCAGGCGGAAGCTGATCCGTCCCGCGAGCCGGCCGCTATCCGTGAAAGGATCGCTGAACAGGTTCGGCTGTTGATGGATGCCTCAGCCAATCTCGACGCGAGCCGGTTGCACATGGAAGCCGCATTCCTTGCCACCAAGGCCGACATTCGCGAGGAGATCGACCGCCTGAAGACGCATGTCGCATCCGGTCGGACGCTGCTCAACGGCGGTGGCGCGATTGGCCGCAAGCTTGATTTTCTGGCACAGGAATTTAACCGCGAATCGAATACGCTCTGCTCGAAGTCTAACGCTGCCGCCGTCACCGCCATCGGCCTGGAGCTGAAGGCGGTCGTCGATCAGTTCCGCGAGCAGGTCCAGAATCTGGAGTAACCCGATGGTTGCCAAAGACCCGATGGTTGCAAGAGACCTGGGCTCACGCATTCGCCGCAGGGGGCTGATGCTTGTTCTGTCATCGCCGTCCGGCGCCGGCAAATCCACGATCGCGCGCAATCTGCTTGAGAGCGATTCCAGCCTGGAACTATCGGTCTCGGTCACCACCAGGCCCAGGCGGGGCAGCGAAATCGAGGGTGTCCACTATCACTTCCGCACGATGCGCGATTTCGAGCGTCTGCGCGATTCCGATGCCCTGCTGGAATGGGCGGAGGTGCACGGCAATTGTTACGCGACGCCGCGCGAGCCTGCCGAACTGGCGCTGGCGCAAGGCCGCGACATGCTGTTCGACATCGACTGGCAAGGAGCCCAGCAGCTGAAGGAGAAGATGCGCGCCGATATCGTCTCGATCTTCATCCTGCCGCCGTCGATGAAGGAGTTGAAGGCAAGGCTCAAGCGCCGCGCCGAGGACCAGGAGTCGGTGATCGATATGCGGCTGAAAAACGCTCGCAACGAAATCGAGCACTGGAAGGAATATGATTTCGTCATCGTCAACGATGACCTCGATCGTGCCTTCGCCGAGGTACGCGGCATTGTCGTTGCCGAACGTCTGAGACGCGATCGCCGGCCCGGCCTTTTCGATTTCGTTTCCGGGCTTCTCGACGAGAAGACGGGCTGACCTCCCGCCTTTGTCTCGGGTAACGGGATAGCGAACTACACGGCGTTGGTCAGCCGCACGAATTCCTCGACGCTCAGTGTCTCGGCGCGCCGGGTCGGGTCGATACCGGCGCGTTCAAGCAGTGCCTCGCCGCCCAGGCTTTTCACGCTTTGCCGCAACATCTTTCGGCGCTGGCCAAAGGCAGCCTCGGTGACACGGCCGAGTTTCTTGACGTCGACAGGCAATGGGCTCTGGCGCGGCAGCAGATGCACCACCGACGAGGTAACCTTCGGTGGCGGCGTGAATGCCTGCGGCGGTACGTCGAAGGCGATCCTGGCCTCCGTGCGCCATCCGGCTAGCACGCCGAGCCGACCATAATGATCGCTGCCGGGAGCGGCAACGATGCGCTCGGCCACCTCGCGCTGGAACATCAGCGTCATCGACGCGTAGAAAGGCGGCCAGTCGGTGACGGTCAGCCAGCGCACCAGAAGTTCGGTGCCGATATTGTAAGGGAGGTTGGCGACGATTTTCGTTGGCCCGTCCCCCGCGAGCGTTGCGAAATCCGTCTTCAGCGCATCGCCCGCGATGACCTCCAGCCGGCCTGGATAGTGATTGGACACTTCCGCCAATGCAGCCAGGCAACGCTCGTCGCGCTCGATGGCGATGACGCGGCTGGCGCCATGCAGCAGCAGCGCGCGCGTCAGTCCACCAGGACCTGGCCCAACCTCGATCACAGTGGTGGCCGTCAGGTCGCCGGCGGTGCGCGCGATCTTGCCGGTCAGGTTCAGGTCGAGCAGAAAATTCTGGCCGAGCGCCTTCTTTGCCTGCAGGCCATGGCGCTCGATCACATCGCGCAAAGGCGGCAGGCCGTCGATGCTCATGCGCGCAGGCTCAGGCGGGAAGCACTCATGCGGCAGCAGCCTTGGTTCCGGTGTCGGCGAGCCTTCTGGCAAGCTTCAGGGCAGCGATCAGGCTGTCGGCGCGCGCGACGCCCTTGCCTGCGATGTCGAAGGCGGTGCCGTGATCCGGCGATGTCCGGATGAAGGGCAAACCAAGTGTGACATTGACGGCCTCGTCGAAGGCCAGTGCCTTTGCCGGGATGAGCGCCTGGTCGTGGTACATGCAGATGGCGGCGTCGTAACCGGCGCGGGCCCGTGCATGAAACATCGTGTCAGCTGGAAGCGGGCCGAAGGCGTCTATACCCTCCCGGCGCAAGATGTCGATCGCCGGACGAATGACCAGCTCGTCCTCGGTACCGATCGCCCCGCCTTCGCCGGCATGCGGGTTGAGGCCGGCAATGGCAAGCCTCGGCTTCGATATGCCGAAGCGGCTCGCGAGGTCGGAGGCGGTTATACGCGCGGTTGCGACGATAAGCTCTGTTGTCAGCGCCTTCGGCACCGCGGCCAGAGGAATATGGATTGTGACGGGGACCGTGGACAGATCCGGTCCCGTCAGCATCATCACCGGCATCACCTCGGCTCCGGTGTGGAGTGATGCCAGATGTGCCAGATACTCGGTATGGCCGGGAAAGCGAAAACCGGCATCGTAGAGCGGCTTCTTCGCGATAGGGCAGGTGACGACCGCCGCCGCCCGACCCGCGAGGCAGTCCGCAACCGCGCGATCGATGGCTTCGATAGTGCCGGCCGCGTTGGCTGGATCAGGCTTTCCTGGACTGTCGACGAAGCGGGCGGAGAGCGGCACGACCGGCAATGCGCGCGAAAATATCCGCGAGGCCTGAGCTGGCGTCGTCTCGACGATTTCCAGCTTGGCGCCCACCCGACGCGCCCGCGCTTCGATCAATTGCGGATCGCCGAGCAGGTAAAAGGCAGGGATCGCGAAGGCGTCCCGGGCCCGCCATCCGGCAATCGCGACTTCCGGTCCGATTCCTGACGGGTCGCCAACGCTCAATGCCAGCGGGATTTCGGCGCCATGCACGATCATGCCGGAATTCAGCGTTTGATGATTCGGGCTTTCGCCTTCAGCTCCTCGACATATTTCTTGCTGAGGTCGTCGGCGGTCTTGTCGCTGGTATCCTCGCTCTGGAATACCATCTGCGCGACCTTGTCGTCGGACACTTCGCGCGAGGAGCAGATGCCGATGAACTCGATGCCGCGCTCGGTTTCACGCACAGGAGTGGCTCCGCCGACCTTCGTGGCCTTGACCTGGTCTGCCCAGTCCGGCGGCAATTGCGGCGCCAGTATTCGGCCGAGGTCGCGAACGGTGACATCCACGAGGCCCTTGGCGAATTCGCGCGTGGTGTTGCAGCCATTGAAGCGGGCGCGCATGGCGTCGGCTTCGCGTTTGCGCTTGGCCAGCGTCGCGCTGCGCTCTGCGGGCGGTACGACGAAGATCACCTGCTGAAGCATGTACTCCATGGCCGTCGGCTTGGTGCCGCCATTGCTGAGCATGCGCTTCACAGCGTCCTGCTCGCTGGTTCCGCCGCCGTCGCCGGAACGATAGCGCGCGCTCAACGCCTGGTTCCAGGCCATCTGGGCACGGATGAACTCCTTGAAATGCTCCTTGGTTACACCAGACTTCTCCATGATGCCGTCGAGCTGGCTGATCTGCATCTTGTTGGTCGTGGCGAAGCGCTGGTAAGCGGCATCAACCTGGGCATCGCTGATGCGAATGCCAAGCCGTTTGACCTCTGCCATCCGCAATGTCTGTTCGATCATGTCGTTGGCGGCGTCGCCCTTCTTGTGCTGGAGACGCAGGAAAGCCGCCCGGTGCGCGATGTCACCGCTGGTCAACGGTATGTCATTGACGATGTATTTGATCTCGCTGGCGAATGCCGGCGGCGTCATCACTGTTATCGAGACAGAGGTAGCGGCCACGAGCAACGCAAAGCCTGCCGAAAAGAGGTATTTCCTCATAGAAAGCATCCCAATTCCATCCCGGTTCCCGCCCGTTTCGATCCCTGCCCCAGGGTGCGTGGAATCGGTGCCAGACCTATGCGGCAAAACGATGTCGTCAGCCGACTTCCCGCTCTTGGGCGCTATCCACTACTGGATCGTGTCGACGGAGCTTTGTGATGAGCCGAAATCGCCGAGCGTGCGGAACGAAAGGTTGAAGCCTATGTTCTGCGAGACTTCCCGCGTGGTCAGGTCGCGCGTCTGCGAAAAGGTCATCAGATAGGTGAAGCATGAATCGTTGTAGGCGAAGCCCACGCCATCCTTGACCAGCAGGTTGCTCTGGAGGTCATAGGTGCCGGTCCCAAAGACGCGCCATGCCTCGGCAACATGCGTGGAGGCACCAAGCGTGACCTCGTGGCGATCCGTTGTGAAGCCATAGAGCGGCTGGGCTTGGATGAACGCGTATTTGGCGCTCAGCGAAATCGGCAGGCCCGAATAGGCCGCCTTCAACTCCGCGCGGCGGACTTCAAAGGTTTGCTCGTCGAAACGACCGCTGACCGAGCCGGAGAACCCGTTGGGGCTGTTGAGGCCGATCAGCCCGACATAATCTGACGAGGACGTCTGCAGGCCTGAATAGGCGCCGACGTTTACGAGGTCCGGTGCGTCGAACGAGTTGCGCCCGGCGAGTTGGTAGGACTGGCCGAACAGGCCGTTGGTGCTCCAGCCATTGTCATACGAGCCCGTATAGCGGAAGCCGACATTGGCGCGCGTACCACCTTCGATTCGATCGTAGCCGGAGAACTTGTCTTCCTCGAACAGCGTTGTCGCGTCGAAGACCAGGCTCTGGGCGTCTTCATTTGGTATGGCTAGGCCACCGACATACTGTTCGCTCGGACGCACGAAAACCTGCGCCATGGGTTCCAGGACATGGCTGGAATTGGCGGCCGAGAACAACAACGGCCAGCGCACTTCGAGACCGGCGGTCGCCATATAGCGTGCCAGCGACGAACGCATATCGTCGGACACGTTCAAAGTCGTCGCCATGTTGTTGATGGCGGCAAGCGATGCCGAGGATGCGTTCAGATAGCTCGCATCGCCGCGTAGTGCGAGCAGGGGCGTTAACACGAGCCCATCCTCGGTCGTGAACGTGCGCTTCCACTCAGCTTCCGCCGTCAACCGTCCGGAATCGCCCTGAATGCCGGGAACACGCACGGTCGGAGTGGTGCTGTCGTATGGAGTTTCGTAGCCTTGATCGACGCTATCGCGGCGGATGGCCCGCGCGTTCACATTGATGGACAATTGGCCGCCGGCCACCGCCACGTCAGGAATATACGCGTAGTCCAGCGATGGCAGGACCCATGGCTGCTGGCCGGAGCGTGCCGATGGATCATCGCTCAACGGATTTTCCTGAACATCGAAATGGATGGCGCGCACGTCGAAATAGTTACGGTCGTTGAGGCCGGTCAGATAAACCTCTGAGCGATGGATGACATCGCCGTAATCCTGGATGCTGTACGTGCGCGAAAAATTCTTGTCGGTCTGCAACAGGATGTTCCAGCCGAAATCCCAGCGCGGATTGATGGCGAACTGTCCCTGGGTCCCCATCATGCCACGGAACTTGTTGGGATCTCCCTGTGCGCCCGAGTTGACGTTATGGCCATTGGTGGCGGGGAAACCGGCGGTATCAATGAACGCACCCGGGTCCTGCTGGTTTATGCCCGCGACCTTTATGCTGTATTGCCCATTGTTGAAACGTTGCCGCCATTCGGCCTCGCCCAGGAAACCCTGCTTGCTGTAGCCGGTGCCCGTGGCGGTAAGGTCATATGTTGGCGACAACGCGAAATAGTATGGAACTTTAACGTTGTAGCCCAGATCGCTGTTGTAGCCGATGCTGGGGATCAGGAAGCCGCTCTTGCGCTTGACCGTCGGATCCGCGATCTCGAACGCAGGCAGATAGGCGAGCGGAAAGCCGAAGAATTCGAAATTCGCGTTCTCGAAGCGAACCGTCTTCTTTTCACCGTTCCAGATGATCTTTCGCGCCTTGACGCGCCAGGTCGGCGCTTTGTCCGGCTTGTCTTCGCAAGGTTCGCAAGCCGTATAGACACCATTGTGGAACGTGGTCAGCACGCCGCCCATGCGCTCGGCGCTTTCCGCCGCGAAATAGGCCTTGTCGACCGTTTCGACACGCAGTGCGTTGGCGAAGCCATCGGCGAAATCGTCGGTCAGGTCGACATGGTCCGAATAGACCTTGGTGCCATCGGCATTGACGACCTGCACATTGCCGCTGGCAACGAGGCGCTTGGTCTTGCGGTTGTATTCGACGCGCTGCGCGACAAGGCGATTGCCACCATAGTCGATCTGCACGCCGCCGACCGCCGTTACCGTCTGGTTGTCATTGTCATAGACAAGCGTATCCGCGGCTAGCAGCATCTGCGAGCCGGAAGGCACTTTGGGCGCCAAATCGGTTACCTGCTGGGCGACAGCCGGCACGACGGTGACCCCGAAGGCGACGAGGCATGCCAAGGCGCTCGCCGCATAAAGGCGCGCCAAACCGGCCTGCCTATAGCTGCGCAAAACCGCCTCCCTCACTAGCCGTCTTCCTTGTATAGCAGGAATGTCACCCCAAAGAACATAGCTACAACAACCGGAACCCACGCAGCCACAGCGGTGGGCACGAATCCCGCAACGCCGAATGCTTTGACCAACACCGAAACGACATAAAGCAGAAACCCGGCGAGGACGCCACCCAGAATCATCGTTGCTGACTGCCCCATCCTCGCAAATCGCATTGATACTGTTGCAGCAATCAGCGTCATCGCGACGAGAAGGAATGGCAGCGCCACCAGCGAATCAAACTGCATGGCGAAGGCATTTGCCTTGAGGCCGAAGGAGCGGGCAACCTCGATCTTGCCCGGAAGATCGTAGAAAGGGATCGTTTCCGGGCGTGCCAGCCGTTCCTGGACGAATTCCGGCTTCAGATTGGTCGGTACCCGATCGCTCTCCACCGATCGGATGGTGCCATCCTTGAAGATCTTGACGTCCTGCAGGTCCCAGTAGCCGTCTCGCAAATAGACACGTGCCGCGTCCTTGCGCTCGACGATATCGCCTTGCGGGCTAAGGATGAAGAAGACGGCGTCTGCCATCTCCAGGCCCTGATTGAGGATGGCGCGGGCGCCGATGATGGTGTCGCCCGAACTGGTTTTTTGCCGGATCCAGGGAGCGGAATCGGCGGAGACGGCGTTCGATTTTCCGGAGCGGAGCTCCGTCTCCATTTGCTCGGACCAGGAAAAAGCATGCGCGGCGAGAGGGTTGATGATCCCGACGGAAAAGGCGCCGAACAGGAGCGCGCCGATGCAGCATGGCAAAAGGAACTGCCATGCTGAAACGCCAGCGGAGCGTGCGATGACCAACTCGTACTTGCGGTTGAGCGAGACCAGTGTCGCCATCGCCGAGAACAGGCCGACAAATGGCACGGTCTGCAGCATGATCATCGGCATTCTAAGCCCCGAAATGGCGAGCGCCGTTCCGTAGGTGAAACCCGGCAAGCCGGTGGTGCGGCCGGAAAGCTCGGTGAAATCGATCAGGAACACCAGTGCCAGCAGGCCGATGAAGAACCAGATGGTGATCGACACATAGCGGAAGAAAAAATACCGGCCCAGCGTCCAACCCATCAGTTGATCCTCTGTCCGGACGCGTTGCCCCTGGAGAAGCGCAGCTTGATGGCGTTCCAGCCGTCCGTGATGCGGTCGGCGGCGTTCGTCATCCAGTCAGCCCAGGCGACCGGCAGTTCCATGGTCCGGTTGGTGACGATGAACCAGATTGCGACCGCGGATGCAACAATCGGTACGCCGTAGACCATGTAGGCATATTGCGGCACCGAGTCGGCCTTGCCGTCGGCGAAGAATCCCAGCCAGCGAACAAACAGGGAGATGCCGATGGCCGTGATCAGCGGATTGACGCGTGCTTCGCGATGCGAGCGTGCATCGCCGGCCACCGCAAGCGCGATCAGGGCAAAGACCAACGAATACATCCATTCCGTGAAACGCTGGTTGATCTCGGCCCGGTAGGTGTTCGGCTCTCGCTGGAAAACCTTGTCGTTCGGGTCCGGATTGAGCAGATATTGCGTCGTCTGGTCCTTCGCCATCAGGGTTACCGCTGAAGCCGCCGACATGAAGGCGGACAGGTCGAACGCATAGGATGTGAACCGGATGACCGAAAGGTCGCCGGTCAGCGTTTTGCGGTGGATGACGCCGTCGTTCATCATCAGCACCTTTTCGGCGCCGCGTTCGATGATGGAGCCGCTTTTGGCATAGTAGACGAGATTGACGCCTTCCTCTCGCGAATCGGCAACGAAGATGCCGCCGAGACGATTGTCCGGAAGCCGTTCGCCGATCTGCAGGAACAGTCCGTCGTCGATCTTTCGGAACGTGCCTTCCTGGATGACCAGGGTCAACAGATCCGCCCGCGACGACGCGACCAGCTCGCGATTCTTCTGGCGTGCATAGGGATCGATGCCGTTGTCGACGGCGAATGAAAAGAGCGCGGCGCCGAGCGCGAGCAGCATGATCGGCCTGGCGATTGTCCAGCGCGAGGCGCCGGCCGCATTGATGACGGCCAGTTCCGAATCCGCATTCATCGTGCTGAGCGTCTGCGCCACCGCCACCACCAGCGCAAAAGGCACGACGATGGGGATGATTGACGGCAAAATGAGAGCGGCGACTTCGAAGAAGGTAAGGGCCGACTGGCCACTGTCGGTGACGAGATCGATACGGGCCAGAACCTGCGTGGTCCACACGATCGCCAGCGTCCAGACCAGCGCCGCCATGAAGACCACGAAAGCGCGGCGCATGATGTAGCGTTCAACGACCTTCATGAAGGCTTTTCTCGATTTTTTCGAACGGCATCATGCCGCTGAACAAGGTAGCCGTCCGCCGCTGCCCGCACAACCGGTTCGATCTGGTTCCTGTCCCACATCACCATTGCCGGCTGGGCGGAGTGTCGGCGGGATTGGATAAGAAAGGGCAAACATGCTTGGTTAACAACAGGTTGCGGCAAAAAGAAGCAGAGCCGTGCCACGCCGAATCGGCATCGATTCCACCAGCCATATGGGGTGCGATTTCGGCAAAGTCTTGCCAAATGCAGCAAAACGACCAAATGTCGCGCACTCAACGCTACGTCCCCGAAAGTGTGCAGCACCTCCCCGAAAGCAGGACATGATGAATTCGAGACCTTCAATTGCCTTTGCCAAGCTAGCCGCGCCCAAAAAGGGAAGCGTCTTCGTGCTGGCGGCGGAAGGCAGCAGGCTGAGCGATGAGGCGAAGGCTTGCGATCCAGCCAAAACCCTTGACCGGGCGTTTCCGGTCGCGGACTTCACGGCCAAGTTCGCAAGCGTTGTGGAAGTGCTGGCGCCAGAGGGAACGTCGTTGGACAGACTGGTCGCCATCGGTGTCGGCAAGGTCTCGGCGCTTGATGACTATGCGTGGCTGAAGCTTGGCGGAACCATTGCCACATCGTTGCGCAAAGCGGCCGACATTGCGGTCGTTCTCGACCTCGCCGACGCTTCGGTTGGCGCCAAGGAGGCGGCGAACCTTGCCTCGGGCATCCTTTTGCGCACCTACTCCTTCGACAAGTACAAGACCAAGAAAGACAACACCAACGGCAAGGACGATACGAAGAAGCCGGCCAAGATAACCATCCACACCACTGATCCAGCGGGCGCGAAAAAGGCCTTTGCGGATGAGGTGGCGGTGATTGATGGCGTCCTTCTCGCGCGCGACCTGGTCAATGAGCCGGCGAATACGCTCGGACCGGTGGAATTTGCAGCCCGTGCCAAGGAACTGGAATCGCTGGGCGTCAAGGTCGAAATCCTCGCCGAGAAGGAGATGAAGAAGCTTGGAATGGGCTCGCTGCTCGGCGTTGCGCAGGGGTCCCCGCGCGGTGCCCGCTTGGCGGTGATGCAGTGGAGCGGCGGCAAGGCCAAGGACAGCCCGGTCGCCTTCGTCGGCAAGGGCGTCACCTTCGATACCGGCGGCAATTCGATGAAGCCCGCATCCGGCATGGAGGACATGAAGGGCGATATGGGCGGTGCGGCCGCGGTGACCGGGCTTATGCACGCACTTGCGTCGCGCAAGGCCAAGGCCAATGTCGTTGGCATCATCGGCCTGGTTGAAAATGCGGTCGACGGCCATGCCCAGCGTCCGGGCGACATCGTTACCTCGATGTCTGGGCAGACCATCGAAGTGCTCAACACCGACGCCGAAGGCCGCCTCGTGTTGGCCGATGCGCTTTGGTATTGCAACGACCGTTTCCAGCCGAAGTTCATGGTCAATCTGGCGACGCTGACCGGCGCGATCATGGTGGCGCTCGGCCAGCATTATGCCGGCCTGTTTTCCAACAATGATGAACTATCGGAAAAGCTGACGGCTGCCGGCCAGGCGACGCAGGAAAGACTTTGGCGCATGCCGCTTGGCGCCGAATACGACAAGCTCATCGATTCCAAGAACGCCGATATGAAGAATATCGGCGGCCGCTATGGCGGAGCCATCATCGCAGCGCAGTTCCTGCAGCGCTTCGTCAAGGACACGCCATGGGCGCATCTCGACATTGCCGGCACCGCGATGGGCGCGCCATCGAGCGAGATCAACCAGTCATGGGGCTCCGGTTTCGGCGTCAGGCTGCTCGACCGACTGGTTCGGGACAATTATGAGCAATAGGCGGCTGGAAACGATACGGCCGTCGACGCTATAGAGGGCGATGGCCGATGTCCTGTTTTACCACCTGACCGAATCGACACTGGAGGATGCGCTTCCCGGCCTTCTCGAGCGAAGTGTCGATCGTGGCTGGCGCGCCGTGGTGCAAACCGGCACGGAGGAGCGGCGCGATGCGCTCGACATGCATCTGTGGACCTTTCGCGATGATTCGTTCCTGGCTCACGCCACCGATCGAGAAGCCTACCTCGCCGAACAGCCGGTGCTTTTGACCACCGGCGACAGCAATCCGAACGAGGCAAAAATCCGCTTCCTGGTCGATGGCGCAACGCCGCCCGACCTTGGCGGCTACGAACGGGCCGTCTTCCTGTTCGATGGTCATGACGCAGCCCAGGTCGAGGCGGCGAGGGCGCACTGGAAAACGATGAAGGATGCCGGTCACGCCGTAACCTACTGGCAGCAGACACCCGACCGCCGTTGGGAACGCAAGGCGTGATACGTGCCAAGGCCACGCGCCATATCCATTGGAATGAATAATGCGCTTTCTGTTTGCCCTCATCCTGCTCGCCGGCATTGGCATCGGCGCCATCTATCCCTGGGCGATGAGCAATTTTTCGGGCCGTGAGATCGGTGTCTGGCGGGTTTACGAGCTAGGCCGTTTCAGGCCCGCGACGGTGTCGTTGAGCAGCCGCGACGAACCGGTTCGCGTGCTGGTGGACCTGACCGCCAAGGCCGAGAGGATCGTCTCGCCGCAGCATACCGTATTGACGCTGACCGCGGCCACCAACGGCCGCACGGTTCTGGCCTCGACCCTGCAGTTCAATCATTCCGATCCTCGCGAGGCCAGCCCGCAATTGCCCGACAAGATCTTTCGTGACGAAGCCGGCCTGATCACGAATGTCAGCCCCGGTTCTTACGTCTTCACGGTCGGCCCTGGCGACGCCGAGGACATACCGATACGGGCGGTGGATCTCATATTGCGATCAGGCGTTGGTGAGGTCGACCGACGGGCGCAACCTGTCGGGTTCTCGCTGATGGCTGTCGGCGCGATTGGCCTTATGCTGGGGCTGCGGCGCCGTGGTGGCGGCTCGCCCGAAAATCCGAACTCACAGCCGCCGCCTCCGCGCTGGGGCAGGGGTGCCAAGTGAACTACCGCCACGCCTACCACGCCGGAAATTTCGCTGATGTCGTCAAGCATGTGGTGCTGACGCGGCTGCTTGAATATTTGAAGCAGAAGGACAAGGCGTTTCGTGTCATCGACACCCACGCCGGAATCGGTCGTTACGATCTCTCGTCGGTCGAAGCGCAGAAGACCGGTGAATGGCTGGGTGGCATAGGTCGGCTGATCGATGCTTCGTTCGACGTCAAGGCGGAGGCCCTGCTTGCGCCATATCTGGAGGTGGTGCGAGCACTCAATCCTGATGGCGGCGTGAAGAAATATCCCGGTTCTCCGTTGATCGCGCGTCACCTACTGCGCAAGCAGGATCGGCTGTCGGCAATCGAGTTGCACCCGAAGGATGCGGCGAAGCTGAAGGCAGAATTCGCAGGCGATTTCCAGACAAGGGTCTTGGAGCTGGACGGCTGGCTGGCGCCTGGCGCCCATCTGCCGCCGAAGGAAAAGCGCGGCCTTGTGCTCATCGATCCACCCTTTGAGGAACCGGGCGAGTTCGACCGCCTCGTTGACGGATTGTTGAAGGCGCACAGGCGATGGCCGGGCGGCATCTATGCGTTGTGGTATCCGATCAAGGACCGCAAGGCGGTCATTGCCTTCAGGAAGGCGCTGAAGCAATCCGCCGTTCCAAAAATCCTCGACATAGAATTCGAAATCCGCCCCGCGTCCTCGGAACCCAGCCTGGACGGCAGCGGCATGGTGGTGGTCAACCCGCCGTTCACGCTTGAGGGCGAAATGCGTACGCTGCTGCCGGCCCTGCACAGGTTGCTCGCGGTGGGAAAGCCGGCGCACTGGTCTTTGGAATGGCTGGCCGGCGAGACGGCTTGACCGCAACCCGCCGAATCCGCACAGTGTGCTCCTGAGATCAAAGAGGCTGCCATGACTCGCTTCGCCAAATCCGTTCTTGCCGCCCTGATAAGCCTTTGCACGCCGCTCGCCGCGCCGCTTGGCGTCATGCAGGCCGCGCATGCGGCAGACCTTCCAGCCAGCTACTCCGACGATGATGGTGGGGTTTGCGGTCAACCATGGGTGCTGAGCAAGATCAGCAGCCGGTTCAGCTACCAGGTCAAACACGTGCCGCATCTGCCCGATGTGCAGATCACCGATTTCCACCGCATCCACCAGCACCGTTATCTTCCCGCCAATGACACCTGGCCGATTGGTCGCCGTTACTGCGGCGCCACCGTCAACCTGTCCGACGGCCGCGCCCGCGCCATCTGGTATCTGATCGAGGAAGGCCAGGGTTTCGCCTCGATTGGCGACAACGTCGAATTCTGCGTATCGGGTTTCGACCGTTGGATGGTCTACAACGGCAGCTGCCGCGTCCTGCGCTGACGCGGCCATTGATCCGACCATGGCTGGCTGACGGCCAACCGTTGCATTCGTGCGGGCGATAGGATTCGCTGCTGCCGAAAGCCGGGCGGACGGGCCCCCGGTTGCCGGAATTTCGTGCAAATCGCTTCGCTGGCTAGAGAAGAGCGAGTCAGATATGCATGACCCGCCGGGTCATTCACGGCCGTCGGCACAACGGAAGGGGCATCGCATGGCTAAGCAGTCATCCAAAGCGCCGGCATCCAAGACTCCGGCAGCAAAAGCGGCACCGAAGGCCGCCGCGAAACCAGCAGTCAAGAAGGCAACGCCCGCGGCAAAGCCGAAGGCAGCAGCACCGAAAGCTCCGCCAAAGAAAGCTGCTGCAGCGGCGGCAAAACCCGCTGTTAAGAGGGCCGCACCTGCGGCCAAGGCTGCAGCGCCCAAGGCGAAGGCAGCGCCCGCGAAGGCAGTGCCTGCAAAGGCCAAGGCGCCGGCAGCGAAGGCTCCAGCCAAGGCCGTGGCGACAGCCGCAAAACCAGCCGCGAAGAAAGCAGCACCTGCGCCTAAGGCTGCGGCGCCCAAGGCGAAGGCCGCGGCACCAAAGGCGAAAGCGGCTCCGGCGAAGGCCCCTGCAACCAAGGCGGCGGCCGCGGCCGTGGCAAAGCCGGCGGTGAAGAAGGCCGCGCCGGCGGCCAAGCCGAAGGCCGCGCCCGCCAAGGCGAAATCCGCGAAGAAGTAAAGCGGTTCTTCAAGCCAAAGCAGAATGCAAGGCTGCAGAGCAGGCATCAGGCTGGATGCCTTGCTCGCTGGTTTGGTGGCCGGGACAGGCCTCTAAAATCGGTGGCCATATCTTTGATGTGGCTGTGGCCGTCCAGAGGTTCACAAGTCCGCGGCGACGATGCTCGTCGCTTGGAAGCCAATTGAAATTTGGCTGCATCCCGGCGTGGCGGCCGGTTTTTCCCTTTCTGGCTGTTGCCTGCCAGGGCGTGCATGATGAACAGTGCCTGTCTCAAAAACAGGATACGGATCATGACCACACTGCTTTATGCATCCTCTTCGCCCTACAGTTCCAAGGTGCGTATGGCCGCAGCCTATGCCGGCATCGCCGTGGATACGGTGCCGGTCAAGACCGAGGAACGGCCGGCCGAGCTGATCGGCGCCAACCCGCTTGGCAAGATTCCGGTCCTGGTGCTCGATGATGGACGTTCGGTCCATGACAGCCGCGCCATCACCCAGCATCTCAACCGGGTTTCGAAGAATGTGCTGTTTCCACGCAATCCCGACAAGCGCCTTGAAGCCGAAGTGCTGGAAGCGCTGGCTGACGGAATTTGCGATTGCGCGCTGTCGATGGTCTATGAACGCCGGACTCGTCCCGAGGATATGGTGTATCAGCCGTGGCTGGATCGCCAGTGGGCAAAGATCACGGCGGCGCTAGACATGCTCAACGCCAACCCGCCAAAGCTGCCGAAGAAGATCACTGCCGGTCACATGGCTGTTCGTGCCTGTCTAGGCTATCTGGCGCTGCGTTTTGCCGGAAAGTGGGAGAAGGGGCGCGGAAGGTTGACGCGCTGGGCCGCGCGCTTCGACGAGAAGTTCCCACAGCTGAAGGCTTGCGTGCCCATTTGAATGGCAGCCTCATAAAAAAAGCCGGGCGCGAGGCCCGGCTTTTTCGTGTCGTGGCTTGGACGACTTAGAACTTCATACCGACGCCGAAGGTGACGCGGTTGTCGGTCGACTTGACGTTGCCGATACCGCCGCCAAAGTCCTTGCTGCCGAAGTCCGTATAGCGGTACTCGACACGGCCGAACACGTTTTCGGTGATCTTGATGTCCGTACCGACACCAGCGGTCCAGCCCAGCATCGTCTTGCTGTCGCTAGCGACGCCGTCATCGACCTTCTGGTCCTTCAGCGCTCCGCCGGCGGTGCCGTAGAGCAGGATGTCCGGGGTCACGGCATAGCCGAGACGGGCACGCAGCGAGCCTTCCACACCACCCTTGGCGTCTGCACCAAAGTTGGAGCCCTTGACGCCGTTGTAGCCGATATCGGCTTCAGCACCGTACACGAAGTTCTCCTGCTGCCACTGATAACCACCAAACACGCCACCAACGAAACCCTTGGTGCCAACGTTGTTGTCTTGATCCCGCAGGTTGGCGTGGCCAGCGAATCCGTAGCCGACGCTCAGACCGGCATAGGGGCCGGCCCAGGATGCGACTGGAAGCTGGGCAATCGGCGCGGGTGCCGGCGGCTCTTCCTGAACCACGTCGGCGGCATAGGCGGTACCGCCGAGGGCGAAGAGCCCGAGAGCCACGACCAAGGGCCGGGCAAATTTAAGATTGGCTTGCATTGTTCTTTACTCCTTAAGCCACAGGACACAGGCTTGTTTTTTCCATGAGCGCCCTCAACCCGTCCGGGGGGTAAACGGATCTGGCGTTCAACGGTTCCAAATGTCGTGTCAAAATGCGGCTGAAGCGAACCTGAACTTGGGTCATTCCCTGGCACGAATGAGGCTGAAACTTGACGTTGCATCTTCGCAACAGCGAATGTCAGCAGGCTTGTCATGCTGCACTGCAACCGGCTTGGTGCAAGGGGTTCAGCGCTCTATATTCCGAAGGGCGGCCCGAGTCTTGTCTGTATCCAGGATGCCGATCGGTCCGTATTGCCACAATCCTGCCCAAGGTGCGAACGGCATTTAACCTATCGCGGGCCATATTTGGCCGGCGCAGCTTTTTGTGGCGTGGAATCGAGGATTGACAGATGGACAAAGCCAACGGTGTGGCGCTGGTCACGGGCGGCGCGAAACGAATTGGCAAAGCGATCGTCGAGGACCTTGCAGCGCATGGCTTTGCCGTCGCTATCCATTGCAACCGTTCGCGTGCGGAAGCGGATGCGCTGGCCGCGGGAATCGAGCGCGCCGGGGGCCGCGCCACGGTGATCGTTGCCGACTTGGCCGACATGGCCGAGGCCGCAGGCCTCGTCGCCCGTGCCGAGGCCGCACTTGGTTCTGTCGGCCTGTTGGTCAACAATGCTTCCCTGTTCGAGGACGATTCAGTTCTGGATTTCAACTGGCAGGCCTGGGACCGCCATTTCGCCGTTCACGTGAAGGCGCCGGCCCTGCTGGCGCAACAGTTTGCGCATGGCTTGCCGGCGGACCGGGAGGGGCTGATCGTCAACATCATCGACCAGCGTGTCTGGCGCCCGACGCCGCGTTATTTTTCCTACGCATTGTCGAAATCGTCCCTCTGGACGGCAACCCAGATGATGGCGCAGGCGCTCGGACCCCGCATTCGTGTCAATGCCATCGGTCCCGGACCAACCTTGAAGAATGCCCGCCAGAACGATGAGGATTTTGAAGCGCAGGTCGAAGGTTTGATTCTCAAGCGCGGCCCGGAATTGTCGGAATTCGGGCGCACCATTCGCTACCTTTGGGCGGCGCGCTCGGTGACCGGCCAGATGATTGCACTTGATGGAGGCCAGCATCTTGCGTGGCAAACGCCTGATGTGACAGGCATGATGGAATGAGCAGCGTAGACCATAAGCACAAGAGAGGCGGCAGCGACGACCTGCCGCCCGATGTCGATCTCGAGGACGAGGCGGCGGAAGAGATTGTCGCGCCACCCGGACCGGACGTTTCGTTCACCGCTATTGACTGGACGCCGCATGCGGGTGACGCCGATGGCATGGTCGGCGCCGAGGTGATCCAGACCCTCGTCAAGCGCCTGCCAAACGCGCCCGGCGTCTACCGCATGATGAACGCCGCCGGCGACGTGCTGTATGTCGGCAAGGCGCGCAGCCTGAAGAAGCGCGTCACCAATTACGCTCAAGGGAGGTTTCACACCAACCGCATTGGCCGGATGGTGCGCGAGACGGCGACGATGGAGTTCGTCGTTACCCGCACCGAGATCGAGGCGCTGCTGCTTGAGGCCAACCTTATCAAGCGCTTGCGGCCGCGATTCAATGTTCTCATGCGCGACGACAAGTCGTTTCCCTATATTCTTCTCACGGGAGATCATGTCTCGCCCGGCATCTACAAGCACCGTGGCGCCCGGTCGCGCAAAGGCGACTATTTCGGTCCTTTCGCTTCGGCGGGCGCCGTCGGTCGCACCATCAACTCGCTGCAGCGTGCCTTCCTGCTTCGAAGCTGCACCAATTCCTTCTACGAGAACCGCACGCGGCCCTGTCTGCTCTATCAGATCAAGCGTTGCGCCGGGCCTTGCACGGGCGAAATCTCGCATGATGGCTATGCCGAACTGGTCGAAGAGGCGAAGGATTTTCTCTCCGGCCGCAGCCAGAAGGTAAAGAAGGAAATCTCCGCCGCCATGCAGAAGGCCTCGGAGGACCTCGATTTCGAGCGCGCGGCCATCTATCGCGACCGGCTGGCAGCCTTGTCGCACGTCCAGAGCCATCAGGGCATCAATCCCGACACCGTCGACGAGGCCGACGTTTTCGCCATCCATCAGGAAGGTGGCCAGGTCTGTATCCAGGTCTTCTTCTTCCGCACCGGCCAGAATTGGGGCAACCGCGCCTATTTCCCCAAGGCTGATCCCGCACTGGAAGCAGCCGAGGTGCTGGGTTCGTTCCTGGCGCAGTTCTACGACGACAAGCCGACGCCGCGCACAATTCTCCTGTCGCACGGCGTCGAGGACCAGGAACTGCTGGCTGAGGCGCTTTCGACCCGCGCCGGTCGCAAGGTGGCGATCTCGGTGCCGCAGCGTGGCGAGAAGAAAGACCTGACCGACAATGCCTTGCAGAATGCGCGCGAGGCACTCGGCCGCAGGCTGGCCGAGACGTCGACGCAGGCGCGGCTGCTGACCGGCTTCGCGGAAACCTTTGGCCTCGAAAAGCCGCCAGTGCGAATCGAGGTCTACGACAATTCGCACATCATGGGCACCAACGCCGTCGGCGCCATGGTCGTCGCGGGGCCGGAAGGGTTCGTCAAGAATCAGTATCGAAAGTTCAACATCCGCTCGACCGAGATCACCCCGGGCGACGATTTCGGCATGATGCGTGAAGTCATGGAGCGGCGGTTTTCGCGGCTGCTCAAGGAGCATGGCGATATCGCTGTTGCCGACGGCGCGGCGGCGGCAGCGGATGATATCGAGGATGACGTTTCCGGCAGCTTCCCGGCCTGGCCCGACGTCATCCTGATCGATGGCGGCCAGGGGCAGATGACCGCCGTGCGAAAAATCCTTGCCGACCTTGGCATCGAGGATCGTGTCGTGGCGATCGGCATTGCCAAGGGCCAGGATCGTGATGCTGGCCGTGAACGTTTCTTCGTCAGGGGCAGGGATTCATTTTCGCTCCCCGTTCGCGATCCGGTGCTTTATTTCGTGCAAAGGTTGCGCGACGAGGTCCACCGCTTCGCCATCGGCTCGCATCGGGCTCGCCGCAAGAAGGAAATGGTGAAGAGCCCGCTTGACGAGATCGCCGGCATCGGGCCCGGCCGCAAGCGCGCGCTGCTCCTGCATTTCGGCACTGCCAAGGCGGTCAGCCGAGCTGCTGTCGAGGATCTCGTCAAGGTCGACGGCATTTCGGAGCAGGTGGCGAAACTGGTCTATAACCATTTTCACGAGAGCTGATGCATGTCACCCAAAAGTGTGCGGGGGATAACGACATGTACGAAAACAAGAAACGAGGCTCGCCGAAATTATCTTTGACGCTATTTTGGACTGGCCAATCGATTCTGGCCTGTTGACCCCCCACATTCGCATCTGATTTGAGTACGCAGGCAGAAAGAGTTCCCCAGAATATGGCCAAGCGCGCGTTCAACCTGCCCAACATGCTCACTTACGCCCGCATCGTCGCGGTGCCGTTGGTGGTGCTATGCTTCTTTCTCGAGGGGCATCTGAAATCGAGCGACTTTGCCCGCTGGTCGGCGCTTGTCATCTTCCTGTTGGCGAGTGTCACGGATTATCTGGATGGCTACCTGGCGCGGGCCTGGCAACAGACATCCAACATCGGCAAGATGCTCGATCCGATCGCCGACAAATTGCTTGTCGCGACCTGCCTCTTGCTCCTGGCCGCCGATACCGATCGCCATGCCGGAATCGCCGGTTGGTCGCTGTGGGCCGCGATCATCATCCTGTGCCGCGAAATCCTGGTTTCGGGCCTGCGCGAATACCTGGCGGCGCTGAAGGTCAGCGTGCCGGTAACGCAGCTGGCCAAGTGGAAGACCGCCATCCAGATGGTCGCCATCGCCTTCCTGCTGGCAGGACCAGCCGGCGACAAGATTTTCCCGTTGACCACACAGACAGGACTGGTGCTCCTTTGGATCGCGGCGCTCGTCACGCTCTACACCGGATATGACTATTTCCGCGCCGGCCTCAAGCACATCATGGACGAGTGACATGGACAGTGGAAAAACCAGGCTCATCTACTTCGCCTGGGTGCGCGAGCGGATCGGGATGGCGGAAGAGGACGTGCAATTGCCGGCCGGCATCGAGACCGTCGCAGACCTGCTGCGCTGGCTGAAATCGCGTGGCGAGGAGTATGAGCAGGCGCTGCAATATCCCGATGTCATCCGCGTCGCCATCAACCAGGAACATGTCGACCATCGCGAGAAGATCGCCGGGGCACGTGAGATCGCGCTGTTTCCGCCAATGACCGGAGGTTGAGGTGTCGGCCACGGTCGTACCGACTGTGCGCATCCAGGCGCGGGATTTCGATATCGCCGTCGAGATTGCCAGACTGACGCAAGGCCGCGCCGACATCGGCGCCGTGGTGACGTTCTCCGGTCTTTGCCGCGACGAGCAGGGCAGGCTCTCGGCGCTTGAACTCGAACACTATCCCGGGATGGCCGAAGCCGAAATCGCGCGCATCGCGGCCGAAGCGGTCGAGCGCTGGCCGCTGCAGGGGCTCACGGCGATCCACCGGCACGGCAAGATACGGCCGGGCGAGAACATCGTGCTGGTCGTGGCCGCTTCCGCGCACCGGCAGGCTGCATTCGAGGCGGCGAATTTCCTGATGGATTTCCTGAAGTCGCGTGCGCCGTTCTGGAAGAAGGAACATCTTGCAGGCGGCTCCGAGGGCGGCTGGGTGGAGGCCAAGGAGGCCGACGACAAGGCGACCTCGCGCTGGACATTGCCGTCGGAATAATGCCGCGAGGCTGTCACGGAACGACCGTATTTCTTGGGCCAACTGCACCGGGTGCACGTTGCGAAGGGAGCAAGGTCATGCTGGACAGGATCGCCGAGTTCTTCGTCTTTGGTTTCGCGCCGCTGGTCATCGGCATTCTGGCTGTACCGGAACTGTCGGCCGCTGCCGAAAAAGCGGTGAAAGGCGAGGTGGTGTACCGCGAGCGCATCGCGCTGCCGCCGAACGCCGCGCTCTCCGTGCAACTCGCCGATGTTTCGCTGGCCGATGCGCCGGCCGCGATCATTGGCGAGCAGAAAATGTCGCCGGCCGGCCAGGTGCCGATCAGTTTCGAAATCAAGTTCGATTCGTCGGCGATCCGGCCGCGGATGACCTACGCGCTGGAGGCGCGCATCACGGTCGACAACAAGCTCATCTTCATCAGTGACACCAGGCATCAGGTCGACCCGTTGACCGATGCGCCGCAAACGATCCTTCTGAAGATGGTGCCGCGGGCGTCGGCCGATACGGCGCCCGTGTTCGGGCAAAGCTGGGTCGTCGAGTATGTCGATGGCATCGGCGCGATCGCGTACCCGAGGGCTACGTTGCGGATCAGCGAAGCCGGCAAGGCAGGCGGCAACGGCCCTTGCAACGCCTACTTCGCCAACGCAAAGGTCGAAGGCCAGTCTATCGCGATCAGCAACATCGGCTCGACCTTCAAGGCTTGCACGCCCGAGGTGATGGCCGAGGAGAAGGCTATGTTCGACGCGCTGGCCAAGGCTTCATCGTTTCGCGTTGACGACGGCAAGCTGATCATCGCCGACAAGCGCAACCGCGACATCCTGCGGTTCAGCGCGGCAAGTTAGGTGGCGTGTCAAAAAGGCCTTGAGTCAAACAAAAAAGGCCGGCGAAAACGCCGACCTTTTGAGCATGACTGATGAGATGGACTGTCGGCTCAGCCGACAACCTCGGTGTCCGAGAACCAGTACTTGATCTCCTGCGCCGCCGTCTCGGGGGCATCGGAGCCATGGACGGAATTCTCGCCGATCGACAGGGCATGTACCTTGCGGATGGTGCCTTCGGCGGCGTTGGCTGGGTTGGTTGCGCCCATCACTTCGCGGTTCCTGGCAATCGCGTTCTCGCCCTCGAGAACCTGGACCACCGTCGGCGCCGACGACATGAATTCCACCAGTTCGCCGAAGAAGGGACGATCCTTGTGGACGGCATAGAAGCCTTCCGCTTCGCGGCGGCTCATCCAGACGCGGCGCGAAGCGATGACGCGCAGACCGGCATCCTCCAGCATCTTTGTGATGGCGCCGGTGAGATTGCGACGGGTCGCGTCCGGCTTGATCATGGAAAAGGTGCGTTCGAGCGCCATGTGGTCGTCCTTGTGATGAGGAATGGAGTTAAGAGTGGCGGGCTCTATACAAGCCGCCCGGCGCATTGCCAAGGGGAAGCGGGCATCGTTGTCGTCAGCGCGTGATGATGGTCGAGGGGCGCCGGAACTCCCAGCCTTCCTGCTCCAGCACCGGCGTGCATTGTTCCTCGGTCGGATAGCCAACGCAGAAGTAGCCGATGAACGTCCATTCCGGGGGCGCTTCCAGTATCCTCGTCATTTGAACCGGATCGAGAATGGAGACCCAGCCCATGCCTATTCCTTCGGCGCGCGCCGCCAGCCACATGGTATGAACCGCCATCACGGCCGAGTATTCGATGGTCGCGGGCATGGTCATACGGCCAAGCCCGTGCCCTTGTTCGGTCGTTCGGTCGGCGAAAACGGCGAACTGGCAAGGCGCCTCGATCAATCCGGCAAGTTTCAGCCGTGCGTAAAGCGCGGCGCGCTCGCCCGAGAATGACGCAAGCGCCTGCGCGTTGCATTCTTCAAAGCTGGCCCTGACGGCGTCGCGGCGCTCCGGACTCTGGACAACGACAAAGCGCCAGGGCTGGCTCAGCCCCACCGAGGGGGCAATGCTGGCGAGGCCGAGCAGCCGCTCCAGGGTTCCCTCCGGAAGCGGCGTCGGTTTGAAACGGCGCACATCCCTTCGCCAGAGGAAAAGGTTGAGGAGCTCGGCGCGAAAGCCGTCGAGGAATTCGGGGCCTGACGTCATGCCGTCGCGCTGCCTTTGTATACTTGCCGGGTTGGGCGTTCGTTCACTCTTGCCTGGACCGGGCTGCCAATGAGGTGCCCGAAGCGACGCTTGTGCAGTCGCATTGTCGCATTTCACAGGGGTATGGTTTGTCCCACCCTTCAAATCGGCGTGATGATGAAAGGCCGGGAAGCGGATGTGCCTTGGCCGGGCGCCGGCCAGGTCAGACCTCTATGTCGCTACGCCGCCGCGGAGACCTTCCGGCCGAGACCGTCATTGAGGTCGAGGCAGCGTTCAAACCATTGCGCCACGACATCGCCGTCCTCAAGCAGCCGATAGGGGGAAGCGATACGCGCCCACTGCAGCGCACCGAACACGATATAGTCGGCAAACAGCGGCGATGGCCCGCCGATGAAGGGTTGAAAGGAAAGCATCGAGCGCAAGGGCTCCAGCGAAGCGCGGAAGCCGGCGAGCCCGGCGTCGCGGGTAGCTGTGACATCTTCCAGTTTCTTGCCAAGCCGCGCCTCACGGGTCTGCCTGAAGTAGACCGAGTTCGCCTCGTCCTGCATGCCGTAAAGGTCCATCAGCGCCGCTGTGGTGACGTAGGGATGGATCGTCAGCTGCGACCAGCGTTCGATGAAGCGCGCCATCGCCTTGCCACCATCGCCGCCAAACAGCGTCGGGCGATCCGGGTAGGCTTCATCGAGATAAACAGCAATGGCGAAGGAGTCGGCAACCACCTTCTCGCCGTCACGGATCACCGGTACCGTCTTCGAGACGCCGCCTTCGACGACGGGCACTTCGAGAAAGCGCGTCGGCACAGTCGAGATGTCCAGCCCTTTGTGTGCAAGCGCCATAGTCGCCTTCCAGCAATGCGGACTGAACGGACGGGCAGCGTCCCGCCCGACGAGGTCATAAAGCAAAATGGTCATTGGCGGCGGCGTTCCTGCGGTTTAGGTAGGCCCGTGACGAATGCGGGGCCGGGAGAAAAACATTGAAGCAGCATTTCATGATGTTCGCGGCTTATAATCAATGGGCCAATGGCCGCATCTATGATGCGGCGGCCGAACTCAATGACGAGGAATTTGGTCGCGACACCGGCGCCTTCTTCGGCTCGATGATGGGTACACTCAATCACCTGCTGACCACCGATCGAATCTGGATGAAGCGTTTCACCGGCGAGGGCGATGCCCCAACCACCCTGGACGCGATACTGTACCGGGCCTTGCCCGCATTGCGGGCGGCGCGCGAGGCCGAGGACAGGAGGATCATGGACTGGGTCAGCGGCCTCAGCGACAAGGCACTGTCAGGTCGTTTCACCTACATGACCGTATCCGACATGCGCACCGTTTCGCAGCGTCAGGCGCCGGCGCTCGCCCACCTGTTCAACCACCAGACGCACCATCGCGGACAGGCGCATACCATCCTGACAATCCTGGGCAGGCCAAGTCTTGGGTTGGATCTGTCATTGTTCCAGCGCACCGAAGAGGGCAGGGCTTTCGCCTGATTTGATCGCTATGCCCTGGAAGAAGGCCGGCGCTGCTTGGGAGGTTGCCTGATAAAGCGCCGGCCAGGCGGAAATCAGGTCCGCCGCACGACCGATGGTACCTGAGTCTTGCCCCAACGTCATGAGTGCGATTGAGCGCCGGCGTGCTTCGCGGCAAATACGGGCTTTCGGCTCATTTTCCGCCGCAGCATGGTCCTTACGTCGGGCCATTCACAATCGATGATGCTGAAGCGGACAGAATTGCGCTTGCGTCCATCGGGCATGATCCGCTCGTTGCGAATAATCCCTTCCTGCTTTGCTCCAATCCGCAGAATGGCGGCTCTTGACTTGTCGTTGAGTTCGTCCGTGGTGAACTGTACGCGCACCCACTCCATCACATCGAACGCATGGGCCAAGAGAAGGTACTTCGCCTCGGTGTTGATCTCCGATCGCTGGACCGAACGACTAAGCCAGGTATGACCGATCTCCAGCTTTCTATTCTTGCGATCGATCTTCCAAAGCCGCGTGCTTCCGCAGACCAGTCCAGTAGCGCTGCTGACTATGACGTAGGGCATCACTGTCCCGGCCTGCAGACCCGCCAGGGCGGAAGCTATGTATTCGTCGACGGTGTCGGGCCCGGGAATGACGGTGGACGTCATCTTCCACAACTCGCCGTCCGAAGCCGCAGCCACGAGGTCCGGCGAATGCTCCCGCACAAGGGGTACAAGTTCCACGGCCTTGCCGGCCAGGACGGGTTGGGTGAGTTCGGGGGAGGCACCCATCAGGCGATAGCTCTCAACATGAGGCCTTCCTGTTACTCGCAGGATCCTGCCCAAGGAGGACCGATCCGATGCCGGCTCGAACAGATATTCCGGAAGTCGCCGACGCTCAGCCGCCGATCTCGATATCCAACTGGCATTGCGTCAGTCCCGCCTCGGCCATGATCCATTGCTTGAAAAGCAATACCTTGCGAGCGGCAAGCGTCTTGTCGGGACAGACGAAATACCAACCGGCTGTGTTTGGATGATGAACGGCGAACGGCGCCACCAGCCGATCAGCGCGGATATCGCTGGCCATGTAGGCACGATTTGCAACGGCAAACCCCATTCCCGCATTGGCCGCCTCGTAAGACATCATGCATGAGTCGAAATAGATGCTTTTGGTCTCATTGAGCACGAAGCTGGCCCCAGCAAAACCAAGCCAGGATTCCCAGTTCTGGGTGCATGTATCGGAATGCAACAGCGTGAAGTGGCGCAAATCTTCCGGTGTCACCTTGGAAAGTGGCTTGTCGCCAAGAACCTGATGGAAGAGCTTTCGGCTGCAGACTGGTGTCAGGTCTTCCTTGAACAGCAGCTCCGAGCGCAGATCAGGAAAGCTGCCGTCGCCATATCGGATCTCTACATCGTACTCCGAAGTGGCGAACTCATGCGTTGCATACGAGGTCGACACCCGCATCTCGATGTCGGGAAACTGCTGTTGAAACTGCGGCAGGCGTGGAAACAGCCAGCGTGCGGCGAAGGTTGGCAACACGGATATTTTCAACACATGCTCCTGAGACTGCCCCGTCGCTTCCATGCTCGCGGCGACGATCCGTTCCAGCGCCTCGCGAACGCGTGAGACATAGGTCTCGCCCTCAGGCGTCAGCGAAACAGCATTGCCGCCGCGCAGGAAGATCTTGAAGCGCAACTGGTCCTCAAGGCTCTTGACGCGTTGGCTCACGGCGGAGGCCGTTATGAACTGCTCTTCGCCAGCGCGCGTGAAATTCCTGTGCCGCGCGGCACTTTCCACGATCTTCAATGAGTTGAGATTGACCTGACTGAGCAGACGCACGGGGTTTCGACCTTAAGCTGGGCTTAGGGTAGCACCAGCATTCCTAATTTTACAGGGGTGGCCAACATAATCGACTGTCGTTCAAGTTCTCACCACATCCTGGAGAAGTAGAATGAACGCACACACCATCCCCGACCTGCGCTACGCGATGAGCCGCGAAGCCATCATCGGTCATGATACGGCATGGAAGATTTCGAGTTTCGGCGTCGCGCAATATCTTCACGGCTATGACCCCGCGCTGCTGGCCGCCATCGAGGAAGCCGCGCTGAAGCTGAAGGCCAGCCATGCCGTGCACAAGCATCTCGACCTGACCTTCATAACGGGTGCCGACCGCTACATCCCCGAAATCAGGGAACTCATCAACGACAAGCTTCGGCTGGAGCGGCTGTCGGACATGATGGGAACCCGGCTGGAGCCTTATCCACTCTCCATTGTCGGCTCGACGGTTACGTTCATGAATCCAAGGGACGGCGCGGTCGAATGGCACTGCGACGGTGTCCCGGTCACCGAACTGATTCCGCTTTCGATCAGCGATCAGCTGATCGGCGGCCACCTCGAAATCTACTGCGACAACAGCGAGAAGGGCAGAGCGATCCTGGAATCGGGGCGCGAAATCCCGCGCAATCGCGTCATGCGCATCGACCACAAGATGGATTACGCGACACTTGGCCAGTTTCTCGGCGTTTTGCACCGCACCGCGCCCATCCAGCACGGCGACCGCGTCACCCTAGTGCTCAACCAGCGATCGGTGGCCAAACCCTATGTGGACGACAACCGTATGTTCTATCTTGCCGCCGATAATGACCACGACCGCGAATGGGTCAACGAGTTGGCCGAAGACGTCTGGACCAACCAACTGCCTGCCTATCGCCGTCATGAGGAGGAACTTCACGTCCCGGCGGAAGCCGAGGCGCCGGTGCCGGTCGGGGCGAGGGACACATGGTAGCGAACCATGTCCGCGAATCGAAGCTCCGCTAGGCCCGTAAGCGGAAATCCGCTTGGCAAGCAGATCATGGCCAAGCAACAAGATGTTGCCCCATCCCGGTTCTTTCGGGATGGGCAGGGATCAAGGACCGCGCTGGTTTTCGCGGCAGGCGCGGTCGCCCTCTGGTCGACCAACGCGCTGGTGGGCAAATCCTTGCTGGAAAACCATCCGGTATACTTGGTGCAGTTCCTGCAATTCACCGGCGCGGCGCTGGTTTTCCTCGCCATCAGGTTGATGAGCCGTGACGATGTCTCCATGGCTGTCGTAAAGGCAGGTCTCATCCCGATCTCTGTCGGCGTGATCGGCCTGGTCGGCACGATGATCCTGCAATATGTCGCCTTTGCCTCGATGCCGGTAATCGAAGCGAACCTTGTCGCCTACACCTGGCCGCTGATGGTCGCCGCGACCGTTATCGTGCTCGAAACACCGCGACGCCCGGTATTGCTGGCGATCACCGCGGCTCTCGGCTTCATAGGCGTCGCGCTGGTGATTTCCGGCGGCCACCACCCGTCCTGGCTCCAGGGCAACCTCATCGGATATGTCTCGGCATTCGGTTCCGCGCTATGCATGGCCTTCTATTCGATTGTCGTTAGGCGCGTCGCAGGCTCGCCGGACCGCTTGTTGCTGCCGTCCGCATTGATCGGCATGGCCATCACATTCTTATGGTGCGTTAACAATGCTGTGGTTTGGCACATTGAACCGGATCTGTTTCTGGGGCTTTATCTTGGGGCTGGACCGATGGGCCTTGGTTATTACTTCTGGTCGCGTGCCTTGAAACTTGACGGCGGCAAGGTCGCGGTCGTCGCTTATCTAACGCCAATCGCCTCGACGCTGCTTTTGACACTGTCCGGCGAGCGGTTGACCGCGACGGCCATTATCGGCGCGGTTCTTGTCATTGGCAGTTGTATCGCGGTGGGCATGGAACGTTCGGAGGCTGGAAATCATGCTTGACGAAGATGAACGTCTTGCCCGACAGGAAGCACATTGGCTGGTCAGGGAATTTGGCGCGGAGGCGCCGCTCTATGCCGCGCTGAAGGCCGAAAAGGCAATCGAGCAAAAAGACTTCAGCCGTTGTGCCCGGTGGAAACGCGTTCTTGAAATCCTGGCCGACCACCAGCCCGCGAGAGCCTCGGCCTCCAAGTATTAGATTTTCTAATTTGCCCGGCTCCAGTCTTTCATGGAAACGTCCATGTACTGAGTCAAGGTAGTCTATCGGGACTTGGTGGTCCGTTGGGGATCGCAACTGAAAACCGAGACGTCGAGAAGAGTCTTCAACAGGGCCAGCGACGTTTTCGTCAGCAAGGTCAAAATACTTGTCCAATATCGACGAAAGAACGATCAATGAACTCACCGCCGATATTGTTTCGGCTTATGTGAGTAACAATCCACTTCCGGTATCCGGCCTTCCGGATCTGATTGCGAGCGTCAGGGCATCGGTTGGAAGATTGAGTGGCGCCGCCGCTCCGGAAAGCGTGAGCTTAAGCCCAGCCGTCAATCCGAAGAAGTCAGTATTTCCAGACTATATTATCTGTCTGGAAGACGGTAAAAAGTTTAAATCCCTCAAGCGCCATCTTAACACGACCTATGGCTTGAGCCCCGATGACTATCGGGCCAAATGGGGTTTGCCATCTGACTATCCCATGGTGGCCGCGAATTACTCGGCTACAAGGTCGGCCCTTGCGAAGTCCTCAGGGCTCGGCCGCAAGCCGGCAATACCGCTGGCCGTCGCAGGCAAGGGGGCAAAGCGCAAGGCAACTTCCTGAACTGGGATCGGTAAGGGCATCTGTCGTAACAGCTGGCCGGTCCGCGTGGTTTTCCTGCCGGATGCGGCCAATTGGCGCCTCAGGCCTTGCGAAGCGCCGATGTCCCGTGCAAAAGCCCGGCCATGCTTGTTATCAATGATCTTTCGCTCCGCATGGCCGGACGCCTGCTTCTCGACCACGCCTCGCTGACCCTGCCGGCCGGCACCAAGGCTGGCCTTGTCGGCCGCAACGGCACCGGCAAGACCACGCTGTTCAAGGCAATCACCGGCGATTTTCCTTCCGAGACCGGGTCGATCAGCCTGCCGAAGAACACGCGCATCGGCCAGGTGGCTCAGGAAGCACCGGGCACCGAGGAACCGCTGATCGAGATCGTTCTCAAGGCAGACCTGGAACGTTCCGCGCTTCTTGAAGAGGAAAAGACGGCGACCGATCCGCACCGGATCGCCGACATCCATATGCGTCTGGCCGACATCGATGCGCATTCGGCCGAGTCGCGCGCTGCTACGATTCTTGCAGGCCTTGGCTTCGATGACGCGGCGCAGCGGCGTCCGGCTTCATCCTTCTCCGGCGGCTGGCGCATGCGCGTGGCACTCGCCGCGGTGCTGTTTTCCGAGCCCGATCTGCTGTTGCTCGACGAGCCGACCAACTATCTCGATCTCGAAGGCACGCTGTGGCTGGAAAACTATGTGTCGAAATACCCGCACACAGTGCTTCTGATCTCGCATGATCGTGACCTGCTCAACCGCGCCGTCAATTCGATTGTCCATCTCGACCAGAAGAAGCTGACCTTCTGGCGCGGCGGCTACGACCAGTTCGAGCGGCAGTATACCGAGCAGAAGGAATTGCAGGAGAAGGGCCGCGTCAAGCAGGAGGCCGCCCGCAAGCATATGGAATCGTTCGTCGAGCGATTCCGTGCCAAGGCTTCGAAGGCCAGGCAGGCGCAATCGCGCATCAAGGCGCTGGAGAAAATGAAGCCGATCGCCGCGATCGTCAACGATACGGTGCGGCCATTCTCGTTCCCCGAGCCCGTGAAGACGGTGGCATCGCCGATCGTGGCGCTGAACAACGTCAATGTCGGCTACACCGAGGGGCAGCCGATCCTGAAGAAAATGACGTTGCGCATCGATGCCGACGACCGCATCGCGTTGCTCGGCGCCAACGGTAACGGCAAGTCGACCTTCGCCAAATTGCTGTCGGGCCGGTTGAAGCAGGAAAGCGGCACCATGACGGTGGCGCCTGGTCTGAAGGTGGCGATCTTCGCCCAGCACCAGCTCGACGATCTCCGGCCGGAGGAAAACGCCTACGAGCATGTGCGCCGGCTAATGCCGGAGGCGCCGGAATCGAAAGTGCGCGGTCGCGTCGCGCAATTCGGCCTCACCACCGAAAAGATGAACACCGCCGCCAAGGACCTGTCCGGTGGCGAGAAGGCGCGGCTTCTGATGGGCCTGTCGGCCTTCGAGGGACCGAACCTGTTCATCCTCGACGAACCGACCAACCATCTCGACATCGACAGCCGCGAATCGCTGATCCATGCGCTGAACGAATTTCCCGGTGCGGTCATCCTGATCTCGCACGACCGCCATCTGCTGGAAGCGACGGCCGATAGGCTGTGGCTGGTCAAGGATGGCGCGGTCAATCCGTATGACGGCGACCTGGAGGACTACAAGACGCTGGTCACCGGCGTGTCCGGCGACCGCCGCGGCAAGCGCGAGGCAGACAAGGCCTCGAAAGCCGACCGTCGCCGTGACGCTGCGGCGCGCCGCGCCGCCTTCGAGCCGCTGGCCAAGGAAATCCGAGCCACCGAAGCGCTGATGGACCGCATCCGCAAGCGCATCGACGGCATCGAGGACGAACTGGCCAACCCGGTGATCTACGAAAAGGATCCCTCGACCGCGACGCGGCTTGCCAAGGAACGCTCGCAACTCGCCCAGACCCTGGCTGGCCATGAGGAAAAGTGGCTGACCATGTCCGCGGAGTATGAGGAAGGCACGGCGGAGTAGGGTGCGGAGCCACTGCCGTTCCTACAGGAGGAAGGGCGTTGACGTGTTGAGGAAAGAACACATCGTCGCCACCCCATTTCGTGGCACATCCTCACAAGGGAATTAAGTCTGCGTCACATCTGGCCCTACACCGTGACATCGGATGCGGTTAGATTGCTTCCATGAACCAGCACGCCAAGCTCAGAATCGGCCATTCGGCCTGTCCGCATGATTGCCCCTCGACCTGCGCGCTCGAGGTCGAGTTGCTCGATGGTAACCGCATCGGCCGTGTGCACGGCGCCAAGGCCAATACGTACACGGCCGGCGTCATCTGCGCCAAGGTTGCCCGGTACGCCGACCGTGTCCATCATCCCGACCGGCTGATGAAGCCGTTGGTGCGGGCTGGTGCCAAGGGCGATGGCGTCTGGAAGGAAGCGAGTTGGGAGGCCGCGCTCGACCTCGTGGCCGAAAAGTTCGTCGCGGCCGAGGAGAAGCATGGCTCGGAGACCGTCTGGCCTTATTACTATGCCGGCACGATGGGGCTGGTGCAGCGCGATGGCATCGACCGTCTGCGCCACGCCAAGAAATACTCCGGCTTCTTCGGCTCGATCTGCACCAATCTGGCTTGGACCGGCTGGATGATGGGCGCGGGCGCCCTGCGCGGGCCGGACCCCCGGGAAATAGGCAAATCCGACTGCGTTGTGATCTGGGGAACCAATGCCGTGGTCACGCAGGTCAATGTGATGACCCACGCCATCAAGGCGCGCAAGGAACGCGGCGCCAAGATCGTCGTCATCGACGTTTACGAGAACGCGACGATGAAGCAGGCCGATCTCGGCCTCGTGCTGAAGCCCGGCACGGATGGCGCGTTGGCTTGCGCGGTCATGCATGTGCTGTTCAGGGAAGGCATGGCCGACCGCGCCTATCTCGAAAAATACACGGACGATGCCGCCGGGCTGGAAGCCCACCTTAAGCCGCGCACGCCGGAGTGGGCGGCTAGCATCACCGGGCTTTCAGTGGCGGAGATCGAGGCCTTCGCCCGCCTCGTCGGCACGACCAGGAAGACCTATTTCCGGCTCGGCTATGGGTTCGCGCGGCAACGCAATGGCGCGGTCAACATGCATGCGGCATCCTGTATCGCCGCCGTTACCGGCAGCTGGCAATATGAAGGCGGCGGTGCCTTTCATTCGAATTCCGGCATCTTCAAGCTCAACCAGGATATGCTGGAAGGCTCGAAGATGCGCGATCCCTCGATCCGCTATCTCGACCAGTCGCGTACCGGCCCGATCCTGACGGGCGCCGCGGATGCACTTTACGGCGGGCCACCAGTAACCGCGATGCTGATCCAGAACACCAATCCGGTGAATGTCGCGCCGGAACAGCGGCTTGTGAAGCAGGGTTTTCTGCGCGAAAACCTGTTCACCTGCGTGCACGAGCAGTTCATGACCGATACGGCCAAACTCGCCGATGTCGTGCTCCCCGCAACGATGTTCCTGGAGCATGACGACATCTACAAGGGCGGCGGTAACCAGCACATCACGCTCGGCCCCAAGCTGATCGATCCGCCGGAAGGGCCGCGCACCAACCATTTTGTCATCGAGGAATTGGCTGGTCGGCTGGGCGTCGCTGACAAGCCTGGTTTCGGGCTGACCGAAAAGCAGCATATCGACATCATCCTGGGCAAGCGCGGGCTGGGCAGCTTCGACAGCTTGAAGGAAGACAAGTGGATCGACCTCCAGCCGGATTTCGAGACCGCCCACTTCATCAAAGGCTTCGGCCATGCTGATGGAAAATTCCACTTCCGGGCCAATTGGAGCGGGCAGGCTGCCCCCAATAGGCCGCCAAAAAGCATGGGCCTGTTCGGCCCGGTGGAGCAATTGCCGGAACTCCCCGACCATGTCGATCTGATCGAGGTTGCCGACGAGGCGCACCCGTTCCGGCTGACGACATCGCCGGCGCGCAACTTCCTCAATTCGACCTTCTCGGAAACGCCGGTGTCGATGGCCAAGGAGGGTCGTCCTGAACTCCTGCTGCATCCCGATGACGCTGCGGCGCATGGTTTGGCGGACGGCGACCGTGTTGAGATCGGCAACATGCGCGGCGAGGTGGTTCTGCACGCCAAACTGTTTGGCGGCATCAAGCGCGGCGTCGTGGTCGCCGAAGGCATCTGGCCCAACAGCGCCCATGAGCGCGGCGAGGGCATCAACGTGCTGACCGGTGCCGATGCGCCGGCGCCCTATGGCGGCGCGGCGTTCCATGACAACAAGGTATGGTTACGCCCGGTGAAATGAGCGGCTCCAGTTCTGGAGGCTGGCATTCGCAACGGGATTTCTGGCGCGAAATCCTCACAGTCACACGACGCCACTCGCCCAGGCGGATCGGCAACGCAACGCCACGTCGCGCGTTGTTGCGTCATGCGCATCGTGCGGTGAGGGGCTTGATGATTTCCCGGACGTCGAACCGATCCTTTGTGCTGCTTCTGGGGATGTTGGCCGCAACATTTGCGACCTCGGCCTGGGGCGCCGAAGCCAGCCATACGTCGGGCATGGGTGGTTCGGGGGAAGGAATCTTTGTCGCCCAGATCGTCCTCCTGCTGGTCGTCGGGCGAGGTCTGGGCGAAGTGCTTCAGCGCTACGGTCAGCCTGCGATCATGGGGCAACTGATCGGCGGGATTCTGCTTGGTCCATCCCTGTTTGGCTGGTTGTGGCCGGCGGCGCAGCAACTGATCTTCCCGAGTGATCCCGCTCAGAAAAGTATGATGGATGCAGTCTCGCAACTCGGCATCCTGATGCTGCTTCTGTTGACCGGCATGGAGACGGATCTTCGGCTGGTGCGCCGGGTTGGCGCCGCCTGTTTTTCCATCTCGATCACCGGCATCGTCGTGCCCTTTGCCTTCGGCTTCGCGCTGGCGCAGTTCCTTCCCGACAGTCTGCTGCCCGAACCGACGCAACGCGTCGTCGCCGGGCTCTTTCTCGGCACCGCACTGTCGATTTCGTCGGTCAAGATCGTCGCCATGGTGGTGCGCGAGATGAACTTCATGCGCCGCAACCTCGGCCAGGTCATCATCTCCTCGGCGATCATCGAAGACACGATCGGCTGGCTGATCATCGCCATTACCTTCGGCATCGCAACCAATGGTCAGGTGCGACTGCTGCCCTTGGCAACGACCATCGTCGAAGTCGCCGCGTTCATGGTCTTTGCTTTCACCATCGGCCGGCGCATGGTTTTCACCTTGATCCGCTGGACCAACGACACTTTCCGCAGCGAATACGCGGTTGTCACCATGATCCTCGTCATCATGGGAGTAATGGCGCTGACCACCAACCTGATTGGCGTTCACACGGTCCTGGGCGCCTTCGTCGCGGGCATACTGGTGGGCGAGTCGCCTATACTGTCCGGACATATCGAGGAGCAGCTACGCGGCGTCATCACCGCGCTGTTCATGCCCATCTTCTTTGGCATGGCGGGACTTTCGGCCGACCTGACCGTGCTCGCCGATCCAACGCTGGCCATGTTCACGGTGTTCCTTGTCGTCATTGCCAGTGTCGGCAAGTTCGGCGGGGCCTTCGCCGGCGGCAAGCTTGCCGGGATGTCATTCAAGGAGGCCACCGCCGTTGGCAGCGCTATGAACGCGCGCGGCTCGACCGAGGTTATTGTCGCCAGCATCGGCCTTTCGATGAACATTCTCTCCCACAATCTCTTCACCATGATCGTGACGATGGCTGTGCTCACCACGCTGGCGATGCCGCCGATGTTGCGATGGGCCCTTGGCCGGTTGCCGCTAGGCCATGTGGAAAAGCAGCGCGTCGAACGCGAGACATTGGACGAACGCGGCTTCGTCTCGAAACTGGAGCGGCTGCTGGTTCTGGTCGACGACAGCCGGATCGGCAAATTCACCGCCTATCTCGCGGGGCTGGTCGGTGGCGGCAGCGGCATGCCCACCACCTTGCTGCGGCTTAAGGATGGCCATCTAGCGAGGCGTGAAGACGCAAGGGTGCCTGACGGAACGCTAAGGGAGATCAGGAAAGGGGCTGAAAAGAGCGCCAGGGCCGTAAAGCAAGCCGAGGACACGTTTGTGGAAAAGGTGCACTTGACGGCCCGCACCGAATCCCAGGCGACACGCGAGACCATCGCCGAGGAAGCGCGCAAGGGTTACGGCATGCTGCTGATCGGGCTCGAGGACGTGCTGACGGAAAAGAGGTTGTTCACCAAGGCGCTGAACGACATCACCGAAGGTTTTGATGGACCGCTCTGCCTGGTCCTGAACGGAGCCAGCGTCGCGGTCAAGATGCCAACGCTGAGTGCGGGAACCAGCATTCTCGTTCCGGTGAATGGCACGGAAGTGTCGCGCCGCGCCGCCGATTTTGCACTGGCGCTGGCGCGGTCCCACCAGGCACGGGTAAAGGTTCTCTATGTCTCGCAAGGTGCTGCCGCGGGCGGAAGGTCAATCTCCGTTTCACATCGTCGCGAAGAGGCGGTTCTCAAGGACATAGCCGACCTCGCCGACCGCTATGGCGTTGCCGTTGACACCGCCATTCGCACACGTGCCACTCCCGACAAGGCAATCCTCAGGGAGGCGTCCAAGAATGCCGCCATGATCGTCATGGGCGTCACGCAGCGGCCGGGCGACGAACTGTTTTTCGGCGACACCGCCACCGCGGTCCTGTCTTCCTGCAATTGCCCGATCGTGCTTTTGGCCAGCGAGCGCATTAGACGGAGCGAAAACGTTGCCGACCTTGAGGTCGAGTCGAGTTGATCAGGTCAGCCCAGCTTGAATCACCGTGGCAGGCGCTGGCTCTATGGCATTGTTGCATCATCATCTTTCTGTAGCGCGCGATTGGGCTCATGATCAGGGCTCCTTCGGAGAGTCCGCCTTGTCCCAGCCAATCAGAATTGCAATTGCCGGCGCGTTGGGCCGCATGGGCCGGCAGATGGCTGAAGTCGTCGAAGCCGATTCCCGACTGGCGCTGGTCGCTCGTTTCCATAGGTCCGATGTCGGCGGCACGGGGTTGGTCAGCCGGGACGAGGCGCTTGCCATGGCGGATGTGGTCATCGACTTCACCACGCCCCGCGCCTCCGCCGATCTGGCCAGGCTTTGCGCCGACCGAGGCGGGCCCGCACTGGTGATCGGCTCGACGGGGTTGGATGCGGCGGAGCTTGCCGCAATCGCGTCGGCGTCGAAGACGATTGCGATAGTACGTTCAGGCAATTTCTCGCTCGGACTCAACATGCTGATGGGGCTGGTCGAGCAGGCCGCACGGGCGCTCGATCCGGATGACTATGACGTCGAGATATTCGAGGCCCATCACCGCTACAAGGTTGATGCGCCGTCGGGCACGGCTCTGATGCTAGGCGAGGCCGCCGCGAAGGGGCGTGGCGTCGACATCGATTCCGTCAATGTCAGATCTCGAGCCGGCATGAATTGCGAGCGACGCCACGGAGATATCGGTTTTGCGGTGGTGCGCGGGGGCAGCATCGTCGGCGATCACAATGTCAGCTTCTGTGCCGAGGGCGAGACCGTGACACTGTCGCATGCGGCTGGCGACCGCAGCATGTTTGCGCATGGGGCCGTGGCGGCAGCGCTTTTCGTGGCAGGTCGTTCGCCTGGCGAATACGATATGCGCGATGTACTGGGTTTTCACGGCTGACGTCCGGTTCGGCGATGCTCGTATCTGGACTTACCAGGTCGCCGGACGCTGAAAGCGAGCTGAAAGCTTGGGCCGTTATGACGGGTTTGCGGTGCGAGCCGCACACCCGGCCGTAAGCGGCCGGAGAGGAGGAAATACGGCGTGGCTTCATGGCGGCGCCGCCCAGGTGGAGGAATTTTCGTGACAGGTTTCATCTCGAAGTGCGCGCTGCGCACGGCGACGCTGGCAATTGCATTGAGCACAACGACAGTCTTGGGTGTGGCGGCTGCGTCGGCCGCCGACAAGATCACAATCATCGTCGGCGGCATGGAGAAGCAGATTTATCTGCCGGCGGTTCTGACGCAGCAACTCGGTTACTTCAAGGATCAGGGGCTTGATGTCGAGCTGGTGAACTCGCGCGCCGGTGTCGAGGCCGAGAACGAGCTTCTGGCCGGCGCCGTGCAAGGCGTTGTCGGTTTCTATGACCACACCGTCGACCTGCAGTCGAAGGGCAAATTCATCCAGTCGATCGTGCAATTCAGCCAGGCGCCGGGCGAGGTCGAGCTTGTCGCGACGAAGCATCCGGAGATCAAGTCGCCGGCCGATTTCAAGGGCGCCACGCTCGGCGTCACCGGCCTTGGCTCTTCGACCGACTTCCTGACGCAGTATCTTGCGGTGCGCAACGGGCTGAAACCCGGCGACTATACGCTGCTGCCGGTCGGTGCGGGCAACACGTTCATCGCCGCCATCAAGCAGGACCAGATCCAGGCCGGCATGACCACCGAGCCGACCATCGCGCAGATGTTGAAGACGGGCGAGGCCAGGGTTCTGGTCGACATGCGCACGCCCGAGAAGACCAAGGAAGCGCTTGGCGGCGCCTATCCCGCAGCGTCCTTTTATGTCCAGTCCTCCTGGCTTGAAAGCCACAAGGACGAAGCCCAGAAGCTTGCCAACGCTTTCGTGTTGACGATGAAGTTCATCGCCAGCCACTCGGCCGATGAAATCGCCGACAAGATGCCGAAGGACTACTAAGCGGGCAGCAAGGAGCTTTACGTTCAGGGCCTGGCCGGCGGCAAGGCGATGTTCACGCCTGATGGGCGCATGCCCGAGGACGGCCCGCCCACCGTGCTTAAGGTTCTCTCGACATTTTCCAAGAGCCTGCAGGGCAAGCAGATCGATCTGTCGAAGACCTACACGACGGAATTCGTCGACGCGGCCAACAAGAGCACAAACTGACCGGCTCACGACGCCGGTCTTCCGGCGTCGTTTTCTTCAGGCAGGGGTCGACGGTATCAGCGGCTCCGGCCACGAGACGCTGACACCGCTGCATACCGGAGGCCGCCGCGTTGCCGTGGTGCTCCGACCTTGCCTTCATCGCGACAGGAGTATGCCATGCAACTGCAAACCATGGCGGCCGAGAAGCTTTCTCAGGCCGCGCCCACTGCCGATGCCGCGATCGCCATCGATGACGTGACGCTGCGTTTCGTCACCCCCGACGGACACATGATGACGGCGATCCGCGACTTCACCATGACGGTGGCGCGCGGCGAATTCGCCTGCGTCGTCGGGCCGACCGGTTGCGGCAAGTCGACGACGCTCAACCTCGTCACAGGCCTGTTGCGGCCAACGACGGGCAATGTCCGCGTCATGGGCGATCCGGTCGACGACATCCGACGCGATATCGGCTTTGTCTTCCAGGCTGACGCGTTGTTTCCCTGGCGCAGCGTTATCGACAATGTCGCCGCCGGTCCGCTCTACCGCGGCATGCCGAAGCCGAAGGCGTATGAACTGGCACGCGACTGGATCAACCGGGTCGGGCTCGGCCGTTTCGAAAAACACTATCCGCACCAACTGTCAGGCGGTATGCGCAAGCGCGTGGCGCTGGCACAGACTTTCATCAACCAGCCGAAGATCCTGCTGATGGACGAGCCGTTCAGCGCTCTCGACATGCAGACGCGCACGGCGATGCAGGACGAACTGCTAAATCTCTGGTCGGAGCTCAAATCCTCGGTGATCTTCGTCACCCACGATCTCGAAGAGGCCGTTGCTCTTGCCGACAAGGTCTATGTGCTGACGGCCGGTCCGGGCACGGTCAAGAGCGTCTACCGCATCGACCTGCCGCGCCCGCGCGTCATGGCCGACATCCGGTACGATCCGAAGTTCGTCGAGATCGCCAAGGTGATCTGGAGCGATCTGCGTGAGGAAGTGCAGCTTGGCCAGAGCCGCACCCTGCAGACTGGTCATTAAGAGGAGACGCCGTCATGACCGCTATCTCTCCCTTGTCCCAAGCCGCCGCCCGCGACGCTTCGATCGCCGTTGCCGAGAGCCGGGCGCGGGCACGGCTGCGCCGCCGTCATGCGCTGGTCATCGGCCTGCGCCTGCTCATCCTGGTTGCCGGCCTTGGCCTGTGGGAACTGGGCGCCGACCAAGGCGTCATCGATCCGTTCTTCTTCGCCAGCCCCTCCGGCATCTGGCAGCAGATCTGGTCGTGGATCACCGAAGGCACGTCGCAAGGTCCGCTCTGGTTGCAGATGTATGTGACGCTGGAGGAAACCGTCCTCGGCTTCGTCATCGGTGCTGTCGGCGGCATTGCCGCTGGCATCATCCTTGGCCGCAACCGGCTGCTTGCCGATGTCTTTTCCATCTACATCAAGATTGCGAACTCCGTGCCGCGCGTTGTGCTGGGCTCGGTCTTCATCATCGCGCTTGGCCTCGGTATGGCCTCGAAAGTGGCGCTGGCCGTCGTCATGGTTTTCTTCGTCGTCTTCGCCAACGCCTTCCAGGGTGTGCGCGAAGCGGACAAGGCGATGATCGCCAATGCCCGCATCCTCGGTGCGTCGCCGTTCCAAATCACACTGACCGTCATCATTCCATCGGCCATGAGCTGGATCCTGGCCAGTTTGCATGTCAGCTTCGGCTTCGCGCTCGTCGGCGCGGTTGTCGGCGAGTTTCTCGGCGCCAAGCAGGGCATGGGCCTGCTGATCTCGACGGCGCAGGGTGCGTTCAATGCCAATGGCGTCTTCGCCGCGATGATCATCCTTGCGGTGATGGCGCTGGTGGTGGAATTCATCATCACCCAGTTTGAAAACCACGTCGTCAAATGGCGTCCAGCGCCCTTCAACGAGCAGGGCGTGTGACGTTCAAGATCGCGCCAGCGGCAGCCGAACCTCGACAAGCAGACCGCCGGCCGCGCTATCCGCCAGGGTGACGCGGCCGCGGGCACTTTCGACAACCTCGCGCACGATTGCCAGCCCAAGCCCGCTGCCGTCCTCGGTCGAGCCGGCGATACTGTAGAAGCGCTCGAAGACATGGTCCCGTTCCTCCTCCGGGATTCCAGGTCCATTGTCGGCGACCGTAAGTACGGCCTCGTCGCCACCCGAGGCCAGCGTGACGGTGACGCTGCCACCGGAGGGCGTGTGACGCAGCGCGTTGTCAACCAGGTTCACGATCATCTCGCGCAGCATCGTACCGTCACCGACCACAGGTACCGGCCCGACTTCCTCGAGGCCGAGGTCGATATTACGGCCAATGGCCACCGGCGTATGGGTTTCCAGCACCTGGCGAGCCGCCTCGGTCAGGTCGATATGGTCGGCGCGGGGCCTTCGACTGCCCGGTTCCGCCCTCGACAGTGTCAGCAACTGTTCGGCCAGACGCGCCAGACGGCCGGAACTCGCCTGCAGCGCCACCAGCGCCTCATGGCGGGCCTCGGGACCAGTTTCCCGCAGCGCGTAGCTGGCCTGCGTCGACAGCAACGCTAGCGGCGTGCGTAGCTGGTGCGCGGCATTGGCGATGAAGCGGCGCTGCGACGCCATCTGCGCTCGCACGCGTTCCATATAGGCGTTGAGTGCATCGATCAGCGGACGGATCTCGTTCTGAGCGCCCCGTACCTCCACAGGGTCGAGGTCGTTACGGTTCGGCGAACGCACCGCGTCGCGCAGCCTTATCAGCGGTACCAGGCCTCGGTGAAGGCCAAGCAGCACGAACAGGCCCGCAATCGCCACCAGCGCCAATTGTTGTGTGAAGGCGCCGAACCAGAGCCGCCGCACCATCGCATCGTGTCCGGCAAGCGTGACGCCGACCGTGACCGATATCGGCGAGTCGTCGCCTGCGCCGACCACAGGATGGCTGAATGCCAGCATGCGCAACCGGTTGTCGCGATAGACGGGTGCGATGCCAGGGCCACCCTGTATGGCCGGCAAGTCGGGATATCCGGTCAGCAGGCGGCCGTTCGCCGTCTCGACACGATAATAGACACTGTCATGGTCGCCGGTGTCGAACATCTCGATGGCAGCGGGCGGTATCGTGGCATCGAGCACGCCGTCGGACATGGCGACCCGCTCGGCGATGGCCCGGGCCGAGCCCAGCAGCATACGGTCGGTGACGAGATCGGCAGTTGCCAACGCGCTGCGATGGCTGGTCCACAGATTGATGGTGGCAAGCCCGGCCAGCGGCAGGACCACCCAGGCCAGGAGCTGCAGGCGGAGACTGCTAGTCCTCATGACGCAAGAGATAGCCCAGGCCACGCAGCGTGACGATATGAACCCGCGAGCCTTCAAGTTTCTTGCGCAGCCGGTGTACATAGATCTCGATGGCACTGGGATCGGCGTCGGTCTCGAAATCGTAGATTGCCGCCGATAATGCTGCCTTGCTCACCGTGCGACCGGCCTTCACCATCAGTTGCTCCATCACGGCGTGTTCGCGTGGCGTCAATGCCAGCGTCTCGCCAGCCAATGAAAACAGCCGCGTGTTGGTGTCGAAGACGAGATCGCCGCAGGCAACGACTGGCGCGGTCCGGTCGTTGGCGCGCCGCAACTGGGCGCGGATTCGGGCCTCGAGTTCCTCGATCTGGAACGGCTTGGCCAGATAGTCGTCGGCGCCCTCGTTGAGGCCTTTGACCCGTCCGTCTAGGCTGGCATTGGCGGTCAGCACGATGACGGGGACGCGGTTGCCGTGCCCACGCAATGTCCGCAGAACTTCCAGGCCGCTCATGCGCGGCAAGGCAAGGTCGAGGATCACGAGGGCATGATCGCCGGCTGCCAGCGCATGTTCGACATCCTCGCCGTCATGGACGATGTCGACGACGTAGTTCGCCTGTCGCAATGTCTTGCCCAGCCAATCCGCCAGTTCACGATTGTCTTCGACCAGCAGCAGCCGCATTTTCCATCCCTGTTTCGGGCGCTGCCCATTGCGGACCTTCGCCCCTTCAACGGCCGCCGCACGGGCAATGCCCGGCCGTCGATGCGGAAATTCGTGCATCCGACAATCGATAATATCGATCCGGGCCAGACGCAAACGGCCCGTGGTCACCACTGCGCAGAGGCGTTATCCGGCCAGGGACGGGATTTTATGTTTAATAATCGAACCGAACGGTTCGTTTCTGTTGACAGACCGTGCAGCATACTGTGAACGACGGCTGGGAAAATGACTCGCTGATCGGCGACAAGATTACGTTAAAGCATTGAAATTATTTGATAAATACAATTCACTGGTAAGCCTTGCCGACATTTCAAGAACCCGATTCAGGTCGCGGCGGAACATCTTCGTGATTGGAACCAACAGCCCGGCTAACCCATTTCAGGGTGGTCCGAGCGACGCGAATTCCTCCCAAGGCACACGCCACTTGACGGACAGAATAAGGAAATACTGGAGTTACGAAAATGACCAAGATCGCACTTACCGCCGCCGCCATCCTCGTCGCCACGGGCACTGCTTTTGCCGGCAGCGACAATTATGGATCGAACAATGTCGACCAGCCTGCAGTGGCGCAGTCGTCCATTGACAATTCGACCACGGGCTCGATCCAGAAGCAGGGCGCCGACGTCCAGAAGCCGGTCACGCAGGGCAGCAACAGGGACCTTTTCGGTAACCACTGATCGCACCGCACCTGACCAATCAATCAAATATCAAATTAGGAGTACTTAAAATGACCAAGATCGCACTCACAGCCGCAGCTATCCTTGTTGCGACGGGCACCGCTTTTGCAGGCAGCGACAATTTTGGCTCTGACAATGCCAATCAGCCCGCTGTGACGCAGTCGGCTACCAGGCATTCCGGCAATTTCGACAATGCCAATATCGACAACTCGTTTACCGGCTCCATCCTGAAGCCGAACCAGGCGCAGGGCGACGCCAATGCCAACGTTCCGGCTCCGTCGGGCCAGGGCATCTGGGGTCATTGATTTCCAAACATCCTTGACCACAAAGAGCGGCGGGCATGGCCCGCCGTTCTTGTTTTTGCCCACATGATTACAAGATCGAGCGTCCACCTAGGTTTCTAGACAAGGTCCTTTGGCCTGAGGCAATGCGTCAGTTCCGCCGAACCGGGAGCGAGCGCGGACCAGTCGTGATTGATGACGAAGCGGGCCAGCGCCGCGGTCGGGAATTTCTCCGTCAATGTCTGCAAGGCCGAGGTTTTCGAACCGGGGCCGGAAAGAAGGCGGGCCAATTCCTCCAGTCCGGGATTGTGGCCAACCACGAGCAGGTTGGCCGTCGAATTGTCTGCTTGACGCAGCAGATCGAGGATATCCCCAGCCGAAGCGTCATAGAGCGCACGGAAAAATTCCGCAGGCACCTTCGCTGGTAACTCCGCCGCCACCAGTCTCCAGGTGTCGCGTGTGCGCAGGGCTGGCGACACCAGCGCCATCCTTGGCAGCCAGCCGCGGCGGGAAAGTTCGCGTCCAATCAATGGTGCTGTCTTCAGCCCGCGTCCTGAAAGCGGCCGGTCGAAATCGGTCAGGTCGGAATCATCCCAGCTCGACTTGGCATGACGCAGGAGCAGCAATTGCCTCGTTGTCGCCATCCCGGTCTCTCTGCTCAGGGCGTGATACGCGCCAGATGTTCCAGATCGGCTTCTTCGCGCAGCGGGTCGGGTGCCATCACCACGGACGTGCCGTTTTCGGCGTCGTCGGCGAAATGCGCCAAAACGGTATGGCCGCCTTCCATGCGGGCCTTGCCTTCCGCGACCAGCCCTAGCGCCAGCGGGTAAAGCCGGTGCTCCGCCTTGAGCACGCGCGCCGCCAGCGTGTCCTCATTGTCGCCGATCATCACCGGCACGGCCGCTTGTGCGATGATCGGTCCGTCATCCATATCCGGCGTCACGAAGTGCACCGTGCACCCATGGATGCGCATGCCCGCGCGCAGAGCCCTGGCGTGGGTGTCCAGCCCCTTGAAGGCGGGCAATAGGGCAGGGTGGATGTTGACCATCCGTCCCTGCCATTTTTCGACGAAGCGGCCACCCAGGATACGCATGTAGCCAGCCAGTGCCACGATCTCGGCACCGAGCGTCACAAGCGCCGCGTCTATCGCCGCGTCATGCGCGTCCTTGCTGGCATGGTCGGCTCGCGTGATTACCTTGGTCGCAATGCCGCGCGCCGCGGCGATGCCGAGGCCTGCCGCGTTTGCCCGATCGGAAATGACGCCAACGATCTCGGCTGGATAAGCGGGATCGCCGGCCGCCGCGATCAGCGCCGTCATGTTGGAGCCGCGTCCCGAGATCAGTACGACCGTGCGTTTCTTGCTCATAGGCCGATCGAGCCCCGATAGATGACGCCGGCGTCGCGGCGCGGCACGATTCGGCCGATAGGCGTCACCGTCTCACCAGCTTCCTGCAACACGGCCGCGACCTGTGCCGCTTGGCCCGACGCGACCGCGAGGATCATGCCAATGCCGCAGTTGAAGGTGCGCATCATCTCTTCCGGGGCCACGCCGCCGGTCTTCGCCAGCCACGAGAATACGGGCGCGACGTCGATGGCGCCGAGATCGAGCTCGGCCGAGAACTCCTTTGGCAACACGCGCGGGATATTTTCGGGGAACCCGCCGCCTGTGATATGGGCCAGCGCCTTGATGCCATGCGTGCCGCGGATCGCCTTGAGCAGCGACTTTACATAGATGCGCGTCGGCTCGAGGAGCGCCTCGGCCAGCGTCTGACCGTCGGCGAAAGGCGCCGGATCGCTCCAGCCAAGGCCGCTGGTCGCGACGATCCGGCGGACCAGTGAAAACCCGTTCGAATGCAGGCCGGAGGAAGCGAGGCCGAGCAGCACGTCGCCTTCGACGATGTCGTCGGTGGGCAGCAACTGGCCGCGTTCGGCCGCACCCACCGCAAAGCCGGCGAGGTCGTAGTCCTTGCCGTGGTACATGCCGGGCATTTCCGCCGTTTCGCCGCCGATCAGCGCGCAGCCCGCCTGGCGGCAGCCTTCGGCGATACCGCCGACGATCGAAGCGCCCTGATCCGGATCAAGTTTGCCGGTGGCGAAATAGTCGAGGAAGAACAGCGGTTCGGCACCCTGCACGACGATGTCGTTCACGCACATGGCGACGAGATCGATCCCGATCGTGTCGTGCTTGCCGGCATCGATGGCAATCTTCAGCTTGGTGCCGACGCCGTCATTGGCCGCGACCAGGACCGGATCGGTGAAGCCAGCCGCCTTCAGGTCGAACAGGCCACCAAAGCCGCCGATTTCGCCATCGGCGCCGGGCCGGCGCGTTGCGCGCACCAGCGGCTTGATCTTCTCGACCATCAGATTGCCGGCATCGATGTCCACGCCTGCTTCGGCGTAGGTGAGCCCGTTCTTGCCCTTGCTCATCACTCTTTCCCTGCTTTGCGGGGCTCTTCGCATGAACGCTCGCTCCTCGCAAGGATAACGGCGAAATGGCTGGCTTTTGCCCCGATAAAAACGTGGACAGCCGGGCTCTGGCCGCAGGGCCGATCAGCAGCAGCTATGTGGAAGCGAGAGAGCTCGTCCGCAACGCTTCGGTGCATCTATCTTGGCCCCGGCTCTGTTTGCTTGGTCATCATACCTTTTTTGATCGCACCGGATTTCAGCTATCCATTCAGCCTGACCCTGAGTAGCTTGCCCCTGTTTGGTGACGAGGCCGAAAACCTGGGATGCCTGTTTTGTCTGTTGGTTTTCATAGCGTTCAAGAAGGCAATGATGCCGGTCTTTGAGATAGCCGAATGAACCGAAGCATAACGCTGACCGGCAAGGATCGTCCGGAATTGTTTCGATCGACGCTGGACTCGCTCCTGTCGAACGACCTGGAAGGCTGGAACTTCGTCATCCGGGTCGAACCTGGGCCCCAAAGCCACGCCTTCGCGGAGATCGTCGCTGAACGGCTGTCAGGCCATCGCGTGGACTTCGCTGTCAACGATCGAGTCATGGGCATTCGCGACAATCCGCTGGCCACGATCTCCACCGCGTTCGCGGCGGGATCGTCACTGAACCTGTGCCTCGAGGAGGATCTTGTCCTGGCGCCGGACGCAACCCGAATGGCGCTCTGGTTCCACGCCAACCATCGGCCGCATTGGCTCTGCCTTTCCCTGTTGGCCGGTCCTTGTGCGTCCGCCGGCATGATCTCCGACCCGCGCTATCCGGAAATGCTTTTCGAGAGCCGATCGTTCAACTCGCTCGGCTTTGCCGTGCGTCGTGAAGAGTGGGCGAAGCTCATCGAGCCGGCCTGGGCTCCCAAGGCTAGGCAACGCTGGAAAGGTTTCGCGGGCTGGCGTTATCATTGGGGCTGGGACTGGTCGGTCTATGGCGTGCTGGCCATCGATCAAACGCTCAGGACCGTCCAGCCGGCCCTCGCTCGTGCAAATCATACCGGTCGGACAGGTCAGTTTTCCAATGCGCAATTTCATGATCTGGCGTTCGGTGATCTGCCGCTCGCGCAGTCTGGTGTCGAAATGTTCACGCTCATCCCGGCCGGCGAACTGCCTCGCGACATCCGGGTCCAGATGCAACTTCACACGGAGATGACGGATATGCGCCTTCATCTCGAGGCCGTGGCGCGTGAGGCGCAAGCCGGGTTTGTGCAGCGCATGAAGAGGAGACTTTTCGGCGCCAGGAGGTCAAAGCGGCCGACACTGCAGCCGGTTGGCCACCAGCTGTAGATGTCGCGGCTGCCCAAGCGGCTCTGGACGACCAGTGACCGTCCATGCGGGATTTCCGAAGCCGGCCCCCTTCGTCGTGTTCGACAGACAGAAGCGATGCGACTTTTGTTGGCAGAGCTTGGCTCCGTCTAAACGAACCTTACATTGTTGTTTGCTGTGCAGGGTCTTGACCATGGGTTCAGGCGCGGCCTATCTCGGGGCTTGGCTGAGGCGTGATCGGTAATGGTTAAGGCGGCACAACAGGTACGTGTTGACGACGGGACCGGCGATACAGCCGACGCGGCGCCATCGTCGGGCATTCATCGGCAGTTTTTTTTCTGGCTGGCCGGCGCGTTCCTGCTCGCGCTTTTTCTCTATGTTTTCAGCGCCATCCTTCTGCCTTTCGTGGCCGGCATGGTGCTTGCCTATTTCCTGGACCCGGTCGCCGACCGGCTGGAGCGGCTTGGGCTTTCCCGCCTGATGGCGACGATCGTAATCCTCATCACCTTTCTTGTCGTTCTGGTGCTGGCATTTGTGATCCTCATTCCGGTCCTTGCCACCCAGATGGCCGAATTCGCCAGCAAGCTGCCGGAATATCTGACGCGCCTGCAGACACTGCTCACCTCCTTCGACCCGAAATGGCTGGAGGACAAATTCGGCGTCAATGCAAACGGCTTGCGTGACGGACTGAGCTCGCTGTTGAGCTCCGGCTTCGGCTTTCTGTCGACAGTGTTCACATCCATCTGGAGCTCCGGCGTGGCGCTGGTCTCGGTGGTCAGCCTGTTCGTGGTCACGCCGGTGGTCGCCTTCTACATGCTGCTCGATTGGGACCGGATGGTCGCCGTGGTCGACAGCTGGGTTCCACGCGACAATGTCGAGACGGTTCGGGCCATCGCCGCGGACATCAACTCTGCGACCGCCGGTTTTGTGCGCGGTCAGGGCACGCTTTGCCTTGTGCTGGGCGCGATGTATGCCACTGGCCTGACATTGACCGGCCTGAACTTCGGCATCCTTATCGGCCTTTTTGCCGGGCTGATTTCGTTCATCCCTTATGTGGGGTCGCTGACCGGACTGGTGCTCGCGGTGGGTGTGGCCTTCGTCCAGTTCTGGCCGGACTGGACCATGGTGGTCGCCGTGGCCTGCGTGTTTTTCGTTGGCCAGTTCATCGAGGGCAACATTCTGCAGCCGAGGCTGGTGGGCAAGAGCGTCGGCCTGCATCCGGTGTGGCTGATGTTTTCGCTGTTCGCCTTTGGTGCACTGTTCGGCTTCGTCGGCCTGCTGATCGCCGTGCCGGCGTCGGCCGCCGTGGCCGTGCTGGTGCGTTTCGCCATAGCGCGCTATCTCGAATCGCCTCTCTACAAGGGCCAGGGGACCGAGCCTCCCCCGCCTTTGCGGACACGCCGCGGCAAGGGCGCGCAACCGCGCTGAGCCCGATGGCGGATCAAACCGAACAACCGCGCCAGCTGCCGCTCGATCTCGGGCACGGCATCGGCTATTCGCGCGACGAACTCGTCGTCTCCGCCACCAACGAGCAGGCGGCGGCGCTGGTCGACCGCTGGCCGGACTGGCCATCGGCTGTCGTTGTCCTGGCAGGCCCTCCCGGCTCAGGCAAGACGCATTTGGCATCGATCTGGCAGGCCCGTGCCGGTGCAGTCAAGGTTGAGGCAAAGCGCATCGGCGACTGCATCGCGAATCTCGGCGCGCGCCCGGCTTTGATCGATGATGTCGATGCAGGCCCCGTCGACGAACACGGCCTCTTTCATCTGATCAACGCAGTGCGCGGCGCCGGTTCGCAGCTCTTGCTGACGGCGCGTCGCTTTCCCTCGGCCTGGGGCGTCAGATTGCCGGATCTCGCCTCGCGGCTGAAGGCCGCGGCGACCGTCGAGATCCACGAGCCCGACGATCTCTTGCTTGCCGGCGTCATCACAAAGCTGTTCGCCGACCGCCAGGTCGAGGTCGAGCCGCACGTCGTTCAATACCTGGTCCGGCGCATCGAGCGTTCTCTGGCCACCGCCATGCGCGTCGTGGAGCGGCTGGACCGCACGGCACTCGAGCGCAAGACGCCGATCACCCGTGCGCTGGCTGCTGAAACCATCAGCGCCATGGACGAGGGGCAGGGCGAGTTCGACATGTAGTGTGCAGGACGCAGGAGCTCTTGGCTGCTGTCCCATTATGGGAAAACAGAGCTGGCATCTATCTTGCTCCAACAGCTTGCCGGCTTAACACCCGGTCCTGATTGCGTTCCAAATCAGGTGTAGGCTCGCCGGGATTGGGGCGCTTGGGGTTCTCGCCCGGCGAGCTTGCCATTAGATCCGACTACGCACCATGCCGCCGGTTCGTCGCCAACGATCCAACAGCACTCACGCCCGGCGATAGCCCGCCAGCGAATCGTCCTCTACGTCTGGCAAGTTGACGACGATATTCTCTGGAGTACGGCACGCCAGCCACCACAGTTCTTCCGTGGTGCTCATATTGGCCTCGAGATGCGGCAGGAACGGCGGAACGAACATGAAGTCGCCCGCCGAGAGTTCGACAAAGTCCTGGTAGTCCTTGCCGAAATAGACGCGGGCGTTGCCCGACAGCAGATAGGCGCCGGTTTCAGCCTCGCCATGGTGGTGTGGCAGCGAACGGAAGCCGGGTGCGTTGCTGGCCTTGCCGAACCACAGTTTCGTCGCCGACGTGTGCTGCGGCCCGACACCCGTCACCAGCGCCATGCCACCAGATTGGCTCGTCTTGTTGCTCTCTTGGCCTTTTCTGGTGATCACCGGCCGGTCGTTCTCGGTCATTCTCATCTCCCCTTCGACAAAACCAACTCTACGATTCGAGACGACGTCAACGAGCCGATTTACATCAGGGGCCAAGGCGTCGCGATTCTTGGTGGCGGCTATGTTCCCGAAATCATGGCCCGCTTCCTGAAATAAGGTCGGCGATGAACTTTGATCGGGAGCCATCCCAGCCACATTTCGCGCATCGGTCATTTTCGAACTGATGTCCGCAGGCAGGGTATCCATAGAGATGAAAGGAACATTCCGGGCACAGGCTGGCCATTGCGCAAGTGCCGATGAAGTACGTGCTGTCGCATTCATCGCAGGTCGCGGCGGGTCGATCGGTCATTTCTGGTTCCGCAGGCATTGATGGGCGCAAACATCACGCCGCCGCAGGGAGAATGCAAGCCGACAACGTGTCCGCAGGGCGAACAGTCGGATGCCCTTCAACGACGAGCCTTTTTTGGGGGAAGCAAGAAATGGTCGGAGTGGAGAGATTCGAACTCCCGACCCTCTGGTCCCAAACCAGATGCGCTACCAGCCTGCGCTACACTCCGAACGGTGTGTGCCTATTCATTTCGGTGTTGCATGGCAAGTGTAAAAAACCATCAGCCTTGCCGGGAGCCGCATTGCGCAGTAAGGACGGGCATTGGCAAGGCCTCGAAAACCGGAATCGGATTTCAGGGTCGGTGTCGATCTACAATGCCGGTCGTCAGTGGGACAACCCGGTGATTCTATTGCGGCGGTGCCGCTAGCACGTAACAATGAGGTGGCCATGTCCGCGCGCATTTTCAGCCCAGCCAAGACCGCGATGCAGTCCGGCAAGGCCAAAACCGGTCATTGGGTGCTGGAGTTCGATCCCGAGATGCGCAAGAAGATCGATCCGCTGATGGGCTACACGACGTCCGGCGACATGAGAAGCCAGATCCGGCTTTCCTTCGATACCAGGGAAGAAGCCGTGGCCTATGCCGAAAAGGAAGGGCTCGCGTTCCGTGTCGAGGAGCCGAAGGAAACCAAGCGCCGCCAGATTTCCTATGCGGAAAATTTCCGCTATGACCGCAGGATACCTTGGACGCACTGACCGGCAAGGCCGATCGGCGTCTGCATTAAGAGAATCCGCCGGCCCTTTGGCCGGCCAGCGGTCCCGTAGCTCAGCTGGATAGAGCACCGGCCTTCTAAGCCGATGGTCACAGGTTCGAATCCTGTCGGGATCGCCAACTCTCAAGATGTACGGCCCGGAGACATGGGTAACAGTCTGTACCTAAGACATGGGTGACAATCTCGTGCCGAACGGATTGTCGATTGTCTGCAAGGTCCTCTGTTCCAAGTCGATATATCCGAGATCATAGCGCATGAAGGAGACGAGCCAAATGCCGTCGTCGACTTCCTTGATGCCGAGCTTTTGTCCGGCCAGCACGTGGCTAATGTTGATCTTCTTTCTGTGCATGCAGATACGGCCGCAATTGGTGACGATGACGTCGCGGTCGTGCAAGGGATAGCTGAGGTCCGGCAGCCCCACATAGGCTCTTGAAGAGGGCGCATAGCGTTCGGCCGGTGTCTTCATGGCGAGCGCCTCGTGGGGGCGTTGTGTGTTGAATTCGGCTTTGAAGGCATCGAACGTAGCTTGCTGCTGGAGGCTGTTTGCGCTGGCTGGCCGAGTGGTTTCTGCTTTCAGGGTTCTATGCATGCGTTCATGACGTCCATTCTGCTGCGGATGACCGGGCTTGATGCGCTCGATGTCGATGCCCACTCTCAACCAGAAGACCGACAGCCTGGACAGATTGTAGAGGCCGTTAGGCGAGGCGAATGGCAGGCCGTTGTCGCTTCGGATGGCTGTGGGCAGGCCGCGTTCGCGAAACAGCCGCGCGAAGGCTTCGATGACGGGGGCTTCTTTCGTCGATTCAAGGGCTTCGCAGGCGAGCAGGTAGCGCGAGGCCTGGTCGGTGACGGTCAAAGGGTAACAATAGCGGCCGGTCCCCAGCTTGAACTCGCCCTTGAAGTCGGCGCACCAAAGATCGTTAGGCTTCACCGCCCGCGACAGTTCGGTGCCCTCGGCTTTGCAGCCCTGCCGTCGGTGGCGGCCATGGGCGACAAGACCATGACGGTCGAGCACGGCATGCACCGTGCTTTTGGCCGGAATGCGGACATCACCGTTGAGCCTGCTCACCAGAAGCTCGCGGATTTTCCTGGCGCCCCAGCGCGGCTTGTCCTTTTTGGCTGTCACGATTAAACGCTCGATCGGCTCGGGCAGCTGGTTGGCATACCGAACCGGCCGCCGGGAACGGTCGGTGAGAGCCTCAAGGCCCTCATCCCTGTAGCGATTGAATATCTTGTAGCCCGTCTTGCGTGAAATGCCGAAAGACCGGCACACATCGCTCATCGCCTCGCCATCCAAAAGACGGCCAACAAAACGAACACGTTCGTCCATTACCGAACACTCCATCCACGGCATCAACACCTCCCGCATCGCGAAAAGTGTTACCTATGTGTCCGGTACGTTCCGTCACCTATGTCTCGGGTCGCTCAAGATGTCTCGATCATTGCGACCGATAGGACATCAGTGGTCGGCGTCAGTTTCTCGCGCCATTCCCCAGCCCCGCTCGGGTTCGAGCGTGATCATTGCTGCAACTGTTTGCGCAACGTCGCGACATCGGTCGGGCTCACCCGCGGCGCGGAGTTGCCCCAGCTGTTGCGCACGTAGGTGAGAACATTCGCGACGTCCTCATCACTCAGGTTCCAGGCGTAGGACGGCATTGTCGGCGCGGTCGGCACGGCGTTGGTGGCGCCTGCGACCCCACCGGCAAGCACGACACGGATCAATGTCGTCGCGTCATCATTGTTGACCAGTGGCGCGCCCGCGAGTTTCGGAAACAGCTTTGGAATGCCTTCACCGGAGCCGATGTGGCAGGCGGCGCAGCGATCGGCGTAAATGGCGTGGCCAGCCGCCATGCCCTTGTCGTCGGCGGCGATAGCGGCTGGTACGCTGGCGCCACCGCCACCGATCGAAAGCAGGTATGTCGCGACAGCCTTGAGATCCGGGTCCGTCCAATGCTGCGATGATTTCTCGACCATTTCAGCCATCGGTCCCGACGCGATATCGAAACGGTTCGCCCCCGTTTTCAGGTACTGCACGATATCGTCGGGCGACCAGGAACCGATGCCTCTGTGGGCGTCGGCGGTGATGTCGGGCTCATACCAGTTGTCCAGTGTGCCGCCCTGGAGAAACTGTCCGTTCTTGTCGCCACCTGTCAGGCTCTTGGGCGTATGGCAGCTGCCGCAGTGGCCAAGTCCTTGAACGATATAGGCGCCACGGTTCCAATCGGATGATTTCGCGGGATCCGGCTGAAACTCGCCTTTGGTGAAATTGAGAAAATTCCAGCCGATAAGGCTCATGCGGATGTTGAAGGGGAAGGGCAGCTGATTGGGCTCGACGGGATTGTTGACAGGCTCGATCGTCCGCAGATAGGCCCAAAGCGCGGCATTGTCTTCCTTGGTAACCTTCGTATAGGCGGTGAAAGGCATGGCGCCGTAGAGATGGTATCCGCCTCGACCGAGGCCCTGCGACATCGCGCCCTGGAAATCGTCGAGCGTCCATTCGCCGATGCCGGTATCGGGATCAGGCGTGATGTTGGCGCCGACAAGATCGCCGAAAGGGGTTTTCAGGACGACGCCGCCAGCGAAGGGCTTGCCTGTCGCCGCCGTATGGCATGCCGCGCAATCGCCGAGTACCGCAAGATAGCGGCCGCGTTCGACCTGCTCGAAGGAGGCGTCGCCTGATGACTGGGCGTGAGCTGCCGAAGCCACAAGGCCCGCGGCGCCCGCAAGCAGTGCAATAAGTGTCTTCATGCCTGCACCAGGGCGCCTGGCGATTTCAGATATTGGGTGCGGATGGCGTGGGCGGCCTTGAACGAAAGCGCGCCGACGGTGCCTGTCGGGTTGTAGCCGGGGTTTTGCGGGAAGGCCGACGCGCCGACGACGAAGACGTTGGGGACATCCCAGCTTTGAAGATATTTGTTGACTGAACTTGTTTTCGGATCCGCTCCCATGACGAAGCCTCCGACCACGTGCGACGATTGATACGGGACCGTGTTCCAGTGGCCTTTGCTGGGGCTCTTGACGATCTGGCGCGGGCCCATGGCCTGAGCGATTTCGCCGACCTTGTCGGTGCAATACTGCGCCATCTTCAGATCGTTTTCCGGAAAGTCGAACGTCAGCCGCAACAGCGGTCGCCCGAGGTGGTCATTGTATGTCGGGTCCAGCGAAAGATAATTGTTGCGCGTTGTGTAGCTGGATGCCTCGCAGCCGATGGACATGTTGCTCAGATAGTTCTTGACGGTCTGCCGCTTCCATTCGGATCCCCAGCTTGGCGTGCCCGGCGGCACAGGGCGGTTGTTGATCGGTGCCGCGCCAATCGGCGTCACGCGTATGCTGCCGCCGCCGAAGAAGCCGAGCCCCGAATGGTCGAAATTGTCGTTGTTGAACTCATCGATGCCCATTCCGACCGCGCCGCCGCCGATGAATGGATTGAAGTTCTTGTCGTCGAAGAAAAGCTGGACGCCGTTAGCGGTCTGGTAGGCATAGTTGCGGCCGGTCGTGCCGGTATTGGTGTTCGGGTCGTAGGGCGTGCCGATTCCCGACAGAAGCATGAGGCGTACGTTCTCGAAGGTGAATGCCGTGACCACGACAAGCTCGGCGGGCTGCTCCCACTCCTGACCCGACGTGTCGACGAAAACGACGCCGGTCGCCCGTTTTCCGCTGGCGTCCCTGGTTATCCGCAGCACCTCGGAATTCGTGCGCGCGGTGAAGTTGGACTTTCGCACCAGCACGGGCAGGATGGTGTTGATCGCGCTGGCCTTTGAGTAGTTGGCGCAGCCATAATTGGTGCAGAAGCCGCAGAAGGTGCAGGGCCCCATCGTGACGCCGAGGGAATTGGTATAGGGCTCTGAAACCAGCGCCGAAGGCACCGGAAAAGGCTTGTAACCCATGTTGCGGGCGGTTTCGGCGAACATCGTCGGCCCATAGGGTTGCCGCAGGGGCCTGGTGGGGTATTCGTTCGAGCGCGGTCCTTCGAACGGATTTCCGCCCGGCTGGATTTCTCCTTTGAGGTTGCCTGCTTTACCGGAGAGACCGGTGATCTTGTCGAAGGCGTCATAGAAGGGTTCCATCTCCGCCCAGTCGGTGCCCCAGTCCTGAAGCACGAGTTCTTGCGGGATCGCGGCAGCGCCATATTTCTCCGTGAGATGGCTGCGAAGCCGAAATTCCTCCGGCTGGAAGCGGAAGGTGATGCCGGCCCAATGGTTGCCGGCGCCGCCCGTGCCATTGCCGGGATGGAAGGAACCCCAACTGCGCATCGGCAGTGCGGTTTGCGAGGGATTGTTGCGTGCGGTGATGGTGTTCTGCGCGGTGCGCAGCATCAGCTCCTGCCGCTGAACGTAGCGCAATTCGTCGGGCGCGGATGCCAGGTTGAAATCCGCCGCCGTATCGCGCCACGGACCTCGCTCCAGGGCAACGACGTCGAGCCCTTCATCGGTCAGTTCGTTGGCGATGATGGACCCGGCCCAGCCAAGGCCAATGATGACCACGTCGGTCGCGGGAAGTTTCGTTGCCATCGATCAGCCCTTTGCTTTCCATTCTGGGCGGCCTGCAATGCCCAGGGGCGGCAGGTCGATCTTCTGGTTATGCATTTCCACATAGTCGCGATAATCATAGCGGGCTCCGGGAAAGCCGAGCATTTTCCACGACACCATGTCCTTGTTGCCGCCGTAGATCGGGTCGGCGAAAAACCCTTCCATCGTGTTGGTAAGAATGGTGGTGAAAAACAGTTTTGCGTCGATGCCTTTGAGCGTGATGTCGCCGTTTTGGAGCCCCGTCAGAATTTTGTCCCGCTGTTCGGCCGAAAGGCTGGCGAAAGACTGCTTGAACGTGTCCTGACAGTACGATTCCAGGCCGGCCAGACCGATGCGGTATCGTTGCTGGGGGACGAGCGGCGACTGATCGCCCTGCTCGGGGGCGCCAGCCTGGAAGGGCCCCTGCATATAGAAGCGTTCGAATGTGCCGAAGGAGCCTGCCAACTGCCGGTCGATGAATTCCGCGCATCCGGCATCCTTGCCGCTGACGCTGAGTTCGTCCGCCGGGATCAATCGCTCGACGATCGCCTCTGTCGCCGCGGCTTCCAGGGGCGTGAAAAAATACCATGCGCCGGGTTCGAGCGTTTGCGGCGGACTGTAGTCGAAGGGCGCCCAGGGCGCCGCGCCCTTGATGATGACGGCTCCAGCCTTGCCCGAGGTTGCCAACAGAATGACCGCGGTGGTCGATAGAAGGAACTGTCTGCGGCTTGTTCCTGGCTGCTCATGTCTGTTCATGGAACGAAACTCGGTGGCTCGGAAAAGAAGGCGAGGTCTTGCTTAGGTCGCCTTGGGCAATCGTGGCAACGCCCGGCATGATGGTTCACGCAGTTGTGTGACTTTGTCTTCGGCAGCGGCATCTGACCTTTCTTCCAGACGAACCGCGCGCATGGTGGGCCAAGGCTGCGCCTACGGGTGGCGCCATCAAAGCCGCTGGTGGCTTCGGTGGCTACATCTCCAGGTTGGGAAAGCTAACAACCTGTTAGCCGAACGTTTACCGTTTGAATTGCTCACGGCTGCGTCACGGGATTTTGATTGGCAAGCATGCCGGATCGGCTCACAGCTAATGCCGCGGTCCGATACAATCGGCCGCCCGCTTCACGCAGAGGATGAAAACGAGCCGCCACACGTCAAATATCTCTTTATTCTTCCGGCGCACGCCAGACCTTGATGCAAGCCATTCTCCTGCAGAAATTGCGAGGAGCGGAGTTCAACGCAATGAAATTACGCATGACGATCATGCTGATCGTGATTGGCGCCATACTGGCGGGGATATTCGGATTCCAGGCTTTCAAGAACCATATGATTGCCGCCTATATCGCCAACCTGAAAGCGCCGCCTCAAACCGTCTCGACCATCGACGCGCCGATGAGCCCCTGGCAGACAGTGTCGCGTGCCGTCGGCAGCTTCACCGCTGTCCAGGGCACCAACCTGTCGGCGCAGGTGCCGGGCATCGTGCAGAAAATTGGCTTCGAGGACGGCCAGGATGTGAAGAAAGGCGCACTCCTGATCCAGCTTCTGGCCGACCAGCAGATTGCCACACTGCAGCAATTCCAGGCCACCGTGACCAACGCGCAGATTACCTATGATCGCGACGTATCGCTCCTCAAGACGCGGACCGTTGCACAATCCCAGGTCGATAGCGACCTTGCCACCTTGAAGGCCGCGCAGGCACAGGTCCTGGCACAACAGGCGCTGATCGACCAATATTCGATCAGGGCGCCGTTCGACGGCAGGCTCGGAATCAAGCTGGTCACGCTCGGCCAGTATCTGGCCGCTGGCACCAGTGTGGTCACGCTCCAGTCGCTCGATCCGATCCAACTGGACTTCACCATGCCACAGCAGGCGCTGGCCCAGTTGAAGGTCGGACAGGCGGTGACCGCCACCGTCGATACCTACGGCACCCAGGGCTTCGATGGAAAGATCACGGCGATAAGCCCGTTGGTCGACAGCCTGAGCCGCAGCCTGACCATTCGGGCGAGCTTCCCAAACCCTGACGACAAGCTGTTGCCTGGAATGTTCGGCAACGTATCGATCACAGTGGGAGCGCCTCAGAACTATATCACCTTGCCGCAGACGGCGGTGACCATAAATCCCTACGGCAATGTCGTGTTCGTGGTCACCAACAAGGGCAACGGTCCTGACGGCAAACCGCAACTTGTCGCCAGCCAGACCTTCGTCACCACCGGACAGACCCGAGGCGACCAGATCGCCGTGGTGAAGGGGTTGAGCGAAGGACAGACGATCGTCACATCAGGCCAGCTGAAGCTCAACAACGGCACTCCGGTCATCGTCAACAATACGGTGCAGCCGTCGAACGATCCGAATGCATCGCCGGCGAACCCGAACTGAGGCGCGGCCATGAACATTACGGACATCTTTATCCGCCGGCCGGTTCTTGCGCTGGTGGTCAGTGCGCTGATCGTGGTCATCGGCTATCAGGCATTCCGCTCACTCACGGTGCGGCAGTATCCGCAGACGCAGAACGCGATCGTCACCGTGTCCACGATCTATGCCGGCGCCGCACCGGACGTGATCGCCGGCTTCATCACGACGCCGCTTGAGAATGCCATAGCCCAGGCCAATGGCATCGATTACATGACCTCGTCGAGCACCAGCGGACAATCGACGATCACGGTCAACCTACGGCTCAACTACAGTGCCGACGCGGCGATGACCGAGATCAATGCCAAGGTCTCGTCGGTCATCAACCAACTGCCTTCCGGCACGCAGCAGCCGGCCATGTCGGTCTCGGTCGGGCAGACCACCGACGCCATGTATCTGGGTTTCCGCAGCGACGTGCTCGCCGCCAACCAGATCACCGACTACGTGACGCGGGTGATCGTGCCCAGGCTGCAGGCGGTCAACGGCGTGCAGACGGCGGAAGTCCTGGGCGGCAAGACCTTCTCGCTTCGGGCATGGCTGAAGCCGGACAGGCTGGCGGCCTATGGCTTGACGGCGGCGGATGTCTACACGGCGCTTGCCAACAACAACTACATCTCGGGCATCGGCACGACCAAAGGCCAGATGACGCAGACGGTTCTGACCGCGCAGACCACCTTGAATTCCGCCGAGCAGTTCAACCAGTTGGTGGTCAAACAGATCAACGGCTCCATTGTCCGGCTCCAGGATGTCGCAACCGTCTCGCTGGGCTCGCAAAACCCGGACGTTCAGGTGGCCTTCGACGGCCAGACGGGCGTTTTCGTCGGCATCCAGGTCGCTCCGACAGCCAATCTGCTCGACGTCGTGTCCGGCATCCGTACCGTCTTTCCCGATATACAGGCGCAATTGCCGCACGGGCTCGAAGGTTACATCGTCTACGACACCAGCGTCTTCGTGACCAAGTCGATCGAGGAGGTGGTCAAGAGCCTGCTCGAAGCGTTGGTTATCGTCATTTTCGTGGTGTTCGCGTTTCTCGGGTCGCCACGCTCCGTCGCCATTCCCATCATCGCCATTCCGCTTTCGCTGGTCGGCACTTTCGCGATGATGCTGATCTTCGGCTTTTCCATAAATCTTCTCACATTGCTGGCGCTGGTGCTCGCCATCGGGCTTGTCGTCGATGACGCAATCATCGTCATGGAAAACGTCAATCGACATATCGAGGAGGGCGCGACGCCGATGCAGGCCGCGCTCGACGCCGCGCATGAACTGGTCTGGCCGATCCTGGCGATGACCGTCGTGCTGGTGGCTGTCTATGTGCCGATCGGCTTCCAGGGAGGTCTGACCGGCGCTCTGTTCAGTGAATTTGCCTTCACACTTGTAGGTGCCGTCACGGTATCGATGATCATCGCATTAACGCTGACGCCGATGATGTGCTCGCGCATCCTCAAGCCGCATCTGACCGATCGTTCCGGCTGGGAGGAGCGCGTATCGGACTTCATCGACCGTCGTTTTTCCGAAATCCATCGGCCCTACAAATATCTGCTCCACGGCAGTCTCAACACGATACCTGTCACGCTTGTCTTCGCGGCCATCGTTCTTGGCAGCATCTATTTCCTGTATTCGAGCGCCAAGAGCGAACTCGCGCCAACCGAGGACCAAGGCGCTATTCCAGCGCAGGTGACGAACGCGCCCAATGCCACGCTGCAACAGAAGCTGCTCAACTCGAATCAGGTGACCAAGATATTCCGCAGTTTCCCGGAAACCGACAAGGCGCTGCAAATCGAGGCGCCCGGCACCTCCTTCGACATCATGGTGCTGAAACCCTGGGACGAACGCACTCGGACGGCCGCGGTGCTTCAGCCGCTGGTCCAGAATGCCCTTGGCACCATTGCGGGCGGCCAGACGGTTGCCTTCCAGTTCCCCTCGCTACCGGGAGCAAGCGGCTTGCCGGTTCAGTTCGCCATAGGCACCACGAATGGCTTCAACCTTTTGAACGACGTGTCCACCACCTTCATGCAGGAGGCGCAAAAGTCGGGCATGTTCATATTCCTGACCAAGGATCTCTACGTCGACAACCCGCAATACTCGATCAAGATAGATCGTAACAAGGCAGCGGCACTCGGCTTGCCAATGAGCAGCGTCGGCACGGCGCTGGCCACGATGCTGGGTGGCGGCTACGTCAACTATTTCAGCATCGCCAACCGATCTTATCAGGTCATACCGCAGGTCGAGCAGCGGTCGCGCCAGACCATCGACCAGATCATGAACTATCCGATCGCAACCGTGAATGGCGCCCAGATCCCGTTGTCGGCGATCGCGACCGCCAGCCTCGAAGCGACGCCGCGTTCGGTCGCCCATTTCCAGCAATTGAATTCGGCAACGATTTCGGGTGTTCCAGCGCCAGGTGTCGCGGTGAGCGACGCGCTGAATTCGCTGAGGTCGATCGCGGCCCGCACGCTGCCGCAAGGCTTTTCAGTCGATTATGGCGGCCAGTCGCGGCAGTTCGTGCAGGAATCAAGCGGCATGGCCGCTACCTTCGCGCTTGCGCTGATCATCGTCTTCCTGGCGTTGTCCGCCCAGTTCAACAGCTTCCGCGACCCGCTGATCATCCTGGTTTCGGTGCCGATGTCGATTGCTGGCGCTCTGGCTTTCATCAGCCTTGGCATCGGCGGCGCGACCATGAACATCTATACGCAGGTCGGGCTGGTGACGCTGATGGGGCTTATCAGCAAGCATGGCATTCTGATTGTCGAGGTGGCCAACACTTTGCAGGCGGCCGGCAAGTCAAAGCGCGAGGCGATAGAAGGTGCGTGCAGCATCCGGCTTCGCCCCATCCTGATGACCACGGGCGCCATGGTGCTCGGCGTCGCTCCCCTGATCCTGGCAACGGGTGCGGGAGCCGCGTCGCGCTACAATATGGGGCTCGTGATCGCTACGGGTCTTGCCATCGGCACGCTGTTTACCCTGTTCGTGGTACCGGCCGTCTACATGGTGCTTGCCGAGAACCATGGCAAAGTGGAAGTCGAAGCACCGGAGCCGATACCCGCGCATTGAGCAGGCAAACTCCGCGGTATTATTTCGTGAACTCGACGTGCAGGAACCTTCGCGCGCAGGACTCGTTCCAAGGCGTTACATTCGCATATCCTCATGTTCAGGCAACGAGCGAGGTAGGGCGGAAGGCCAACAACATGGGTTGGGGGAGGAGCATCGTGCCATGTCGAACCGTGAAATTGCCACGTCCCATACGTTGGGGCTGCGCATTGCTGATCTGAAAGCCAGAATGCGAAGTGCCGATATTACCCACCATGAGATGAGAGCTTTTCAAAAGGTCGCCGCCATCATGGGAGGAAGCGAGGGTGCGCTACGTCTTGATGCCGACGACCTGATTGCGGCATCCTTCGTTGTCGAAGCGCTGGGCGATCCAGCGTTGAACTGACGGCAGCCGGCCGAAGTCTCGTTTCCCGACAGAGAGCCCATGATGGCGGCCATCCACCCAGGGGCGGTCATCATGGTGTTTGCGCGCGTGCCAGCGCAAGGAGTGGCGGATCCTCTCTGACCAACCGATTTTTCAGCCGGGTGAGCAATCGGCGCTTTCGCTTTAACGAAGCATTGCTAAAAGCTGCGTAGGGGCGGATGTGAGCGGGGTTTTCTGCCAATGACATTCATGGGCGCGGCGGCGCTGCTGGTCCTTGTCCTGACCTATGGCGGCGTCGCCATCGGCAGAATCCCTGGTCTGCGTCTGGACAGGGCCGGGATTGCGTTGCTCGGCGGGGCGGCGATGATCGCCATTGGCGCGATCAGCATGGAGGACGCCTACCGCGCCATCAATTTCGACACCATCACGCTGCTGCTCGGCATGATGATCGTCGTGGCGCATCTGAAGGTCTCCGGTGCCTTTCGCGGTCTCGGCGGCTACGCCATCGAACACGCGCATGCCTCCTTCATGCTCTTGGTCATGGTGACGCTGTTGACCGGTGTGCTGTCGGCATTCCTGGTCAACGACGCCATCTGCCTGGTCATGGCGCCGATCGTCGTCCACGTCACCCGCGTCATCAAGCGCAATCCCATTCCCTACCTGATCGCCACCGCCACGGCGTCGAACTGCGGCAGCGTCGCCACCATCACCGGCAATCCGCAGAACATGGTTATCGGCGCGCTGTCGGGGATTTCCTATCCGGCATTCTCCGCCGCGCTGGCGCCCGTCGCCCTGTTCGGCCTCGTCGCCGTCATCGTCATTGTTCGCCTCGTGTTTGGCGCCGAATTCGAAAGGAGGGTCGAGCTCTCTCCGGAGGTCTATCGCGGCCGCATGCACACCGGCCAGGTCATCAAGGCGGTGGTCGTCTGCATCGGCCTCGCTATCGCCTTCTTCGCCAGCGTTCCCGTTGCCAAGGCCGCGCTCATCGGTGGCGCCATCCTGCTCCTTACCCGCGCTATCAAGCCGGCGCGCATCTACCGCGAGATCGACGGACCGCTGCTGTTCATGTTCGCCGGGCTGTTCGTGGTCGTTGCCGGCGCCGAAAAGACGCTGCTCACCCCCGAGATGATTGCCTCGGCAAAGAACCTCGGCCTGGACGATGTCTGGCGGCTCTCGGGCTTTACCGCGGTTCTGTCCAACATCATGAGCAATGTACCGGCCGTGCTCGCGTTGCGGCCGTTCATCCCTGGCCTGGAAGATCCGCAGCGCGCCTGGCTGGTCGTCGCGATGAGCTCGACGCTGGCCGGCAATTTCACGCTGCTTGGCTCGGTTGCCAACCTGATCGTCGCCGAGCAGGCACGAGCCTCCGGCACGGCATTGTCGTTCGGCGCCTTCTTCAAGGTTGGCCTGCCTTTGACCCTGGTCACGCTCGCCGCGGGAACGGCCTGGCTGGCGTTTGGGTTGTAACGACGGCGCGGGTTTGCAATTGGGGGACTTATTTTTTGTATCGCGCCCGGGTGAGGGCCGCCGCCGCATGCCCAGCCGCCTCTATGTAATCCGGATTGCGGTGGACAAGCATGATCGAGAAAGCGCCGTCCATCAGAAGAACGATTTCACGAGCGAGCGTTTGCGGCTCGTCGACGCCATGGCCTGAGAGTTCGCCGGCAAGCCATGTCTCGAAATTCGCCTTGTGCCTCGACCCGGCCTTGATTGCCGGATGGCCGGGCATTGCGGCCAGCTCGGCAGCCGTCCGAAGGAAGCCGCAGCCTTTCCATCTGGGGTGGCGTGCCACACGGGCAAGATTGATAAAGATCGCCTCCACCTTGCGATCGACTGGCCCTTCGGCGGCATCGAACCAGCCGGCCATCTGCTTCAGATTGGGTTGATCGCGGGCATCCAGGTATGCCGCGATAAGGTCGTCCTTGCTTCTGAAATGATAGTATAGCGTCCGTTTCGTCAGCCCGGCTTTTTCGGCCACGGCATCGACGCTGACACGGCCCACTCCTTCCGCATAGAAGAGTTTCGTCGCGGCGTCGACGATGCGTTTGCGGGTTGGACTCGACGTCTCAGGCATGGCCACATGTATACCGACTAGTGAATATACAAACAATTCGGAACCTGTTCCTTTCCCGCATCATTTGCCGGAAAGGAACAGAAAATGACCGACTTGGTACTGAGTGAGATCTGCGATGGCGTCGCCATCCTGACCCTCAATCGGCCGGAAAAGCTGAACGCCTTGAATTACGCCTTGATCGACAGACTGCTTGCTGTCCTCGACACTGTCGAGGTCGATCATTCAATCGGTGCGGTGATACTGACCGGAGCTGGCGAAAAGGCGTTCTCGTCGGGTGCGGATATCCATGAGTTCTCCACCAGCGTAGCGCTTGGAGTGGATGCAGCCCTGCGCGATTTCGTCATGCGCGGTCAGCGATTGACCGCCAGGCTGGAGGCCTTCCGCAAACCGGTCATCGCGGCTGTGAACGGCCTTGCCTTCGGCGGCGGTTGCGAGATCACCGAGGCGGTTCCGCTCGCCATTGCCAGTGAGCGCGCCCTGTTTGCCAAGCCCGAAATCAATCTTGCAATGCCTCCGACCTTTGGCGGCACCCAGCGCCTCGCAAGGCTTGCCGGCCGCAAGCGCGCGCTCGAGCTGCTGCTGACGGGCGAAAGGTTCACGCCACGGCGAGCCCTCGAACTTGGCCTCGTCAACAAGGTTGTCCCGCATGGCGATCTGAGGTCCGCGGCGCTTGAGCTGGCAGGGCGGATTCTGCGGCATTCGCAACTGGCGACCGCGAGCATCCTCACGGCGGTGACGCGCGGCATCAATCAGAGCATAGCGGAAGGTCTGCTCGTCGAGGCGGAGCAGTTCGCCCGCATGGCCCCAACCTCGGACCTGCGTGAGGGACTGGATGCCTGGATTGGCCGCCGGCAGCCAAGCTATTCCGGTTCATGGTCGCGTGCCGCCGACACAAGCGAGGCGGCAAGAGCCTCGCCGCGCGGGGATCGGTAGGCGCCAACCCGCTCTTGGCCCCGGTTGCTCCCTGACGAAAGCCGCGGGCGTCCGTCTTGTCACATGCTGGCGCAGCGCGGCCGCAATCCCGATCAGGGCTGTGCAGCACCTTTCGGTGGCGCTTGATCGGCCATCGGCAGCCGTGCCATTGCCGCTAGGAGATCTGTCTGGGTGATCAGGCCAAGGACATGTCTCTCATCGTCGACGATGATCACGGCATGGCTGCGGCCATCGGTCAGCACCGGAAACAAGCTGATTGCCGGCGAACTGGCAAAGGCTGTCGCTGCTGGCGATGTCAGGCGTCCGACCGCGCCGGCGGCCGTCGCCAGTTCACGCAGCCCAACTGTTCCTGCCAGCCTGGCTTCGGCATTGACAACGGGCAGCGTGCGGATGTTGTGATCGAGCAGCAACTGGCGCGCCTCGTCGGCGGATGTGTTCTCCTCGGCCGAAATCACATCGCGCGACATGATGTCCTCGCACAGCAAGGTCTTGTGGGCGCGCACCATCGCCTGCAATTCGACCTGGCGCAGAAGCCGAAGAAGATCGTTGCGGTCGATGTCGAAGGTTTCGTCGAGCGCCCCCAGTGCCGCATCGATGTCCTCGGAGCGGAAGCCGACGCGCGACTGTGCCGGCGAATCTATTGTGCCGTGGCTGCTTGTCGGAGCAGGGGCCGCTACATGTGGATAATTGCGCCGGGTGAGCTTGTGAAAACCGTAGCCCACCACGACCAGCAACATCGAGTTAACCGCCACTGGCACGAAGGGAAACAGGAAGCCCGCGCTGATGACGGCTGGTCCGCCCAGCACGGCCGTCAGGGCCGCGGCCCCTCCGGGCGGATGCAGGCAGCGCGCGAACGACATGGCGGCGATGGCCAGCGCCACGGCCATGCCGGTGGCAAGAACGGGCTGATGCACGAAATGCGCCACGATCACGCCGACCAGAGCCGATATTGTGTTGCCGCCGACGATCGACCACGGCTGAGCCAGCGGGCTTGCCGGCACGGCAAACAACAGCACCGCGGATGCGCCCATTGGCGCCACGAGCAGCGGTACAAGCGGGCCGTTGCCAAGCGCCAGGCCGCTGATTGCCCCGGCCAGGGCGATGCCGATCAAGGCGCCGATGCAAGCGACAATGCGCTCGCGCGGAGTGGCGCCGGCAAGCATGGGAACAAAAAGGCGGAAGGCCATGACGGGCTGAAACCTTGCGAAGTCAGATGGGAATGATCGCACTGGATGTCGCGATGTTCCGGAATTTGAAAGCCAAACTTATCTGGAAAATCTCGACTTCCGAGAACCATATTGCTCGGGCCGATACGAATCGCGATGCCGCCTTCGCTGGCGTTTCATCAACCTTTCCGGCAAGTTGCGTCGGCTTGCTGAATCTGTTTGGCAAGCCGGCGCCTCGGTCCGCTCAGGCAGCCGCCGCCGCGGTCAGACCGTGTGCCAGGTCGGCCTTCAGGTCCTCGATATCCTCGAGGCCGATCTGCAGGCGGATGAGTGGACCATCATAGGGACCCTTGGCAACGACGCGGTCGCCGAGCCACACCGGCACCGCAAGGCTCTCATAACCACCCCATGAATAGCCGAGGCCAAAGATCTTCAGTGCGTCGAGGAAGGCGTGCTGCTGGGCCTGTCCTCCGCCGGCAAGAACGATCGAGAAGACGCCGCTCGCCCCGGAGAAGTCACGCTTCCACAGTTGATGGTCGGGATGGCTGGGAAGGGCGGGATGAAGGACGCGAGCCACGCCCGGCTGGCTTTCCAGCCAGCCGGCAATGGCAAGCGCGCTCCGCTGATGGTGTTCCAGCCGCACGCCCATGGTGCGCAAGCCGCGCAGTACCTGATAGACGTCGTCGGGCCCAGCGCAGCAGCCGAGCGTGAAGAACGTTTCGCGCAGCTGCTCCCAGCACGCCGCGTTGGCCGACACAGTACCGAGCAGCACGTCGGAATGCCCGGCCGGGTATTTCGTCGCCGCATGGATCGAGATGTCGACGCCATGATCGAGTGGACGGAAGTAGAGCGGCGTGGCCCATGTGTTGTCCATCATCACGATGGCGCCCGCGGCGTGCGCCGCCTTGGCGATAGCGGGAATGTCCTGCATCTCGAATGTGTTGGAGGCGGGAGACTCCGTGAAGACGACCTTGGTGTTGGGCTTGATCAGGGCCGCGATGCCGGCGCCGACATGCGGGTGATAGTACTCGACCTCGACGCCCATCCTTCTCAACATCGTGTCGGCGAAATTGCGGGTCGGATGATAGACGGAATCGACGATGAGTATGTGGTCTCCCGCCGAGACAAACCCCAGCAGCGGAACTGTCACGGCCGCGAGGCCCGATGGAACCAGGATGGTGCCAGCCGAACCTTCCAGCCCGTCGATTGCCTGGGCTAGTGCATCGGTGGTCGGCGTCGCGCGCGTGCCGTAGGTGTATTTCTGGTTTCGCGCCGCCATCGTCGCCGCATTGGCAAAAAGCACCGTCGAGGCATGCACGACCGGCGGATTGACGAAGCCGAAATAGTCGTGCGGGTTATTGCCTGAATGGGCAAGCCGCGTGTTGATGCCCACCTCAATGCCGTTTTTTGCCATGTCTTCTGCGCCCTTTGGTGACGGGTTAGCCATAGTGCGGCGCCATTGGCCGCGCAACAGCCGGCCGCTTGCCAAGGAAGCGTCTTCGCATGTGCCAATTCAGTGTCGGGATGATAGCGGCGCCAGGCAATGGAAGGGGGGTGAACTTCATAATGTGGCGGAGGTTTACCGTGCTTCAACCTGGGCAATTTTAGTGGTGCTGGTGACTAATTCCCGGGCGCGTTTGTCTGCAATTCGGGCATTTCAGGCGATTGGTTTTCAAACTCTTTCGGATTCGGTCATTTCCCTTGACCTCACAGGAATAATCGCCTTCGATGCACTTTGTGAATGGGAGGCGGCGCGTCGGTTACGATGCGGGGTCCCGGAAATGGGCCGGGATGGGAGCTGCGTTCACACGGGAAAAAGAACAGGGTTTGCCTGAAAAACAGAAAAGGGTCTGTGGGTCATGAAACACATTGCAATCGGCATTCTTGGAGCCGCCGCGCTTGGATTGATGGCTTCGGCCGCGTCCGCCAGCACGCTCGCCGACGTCAAGGCGAAGGGATTCGTACAGTGCGGCGTCTCGACCGGTCTTGCCGGCTTCTCCGCGCCCGATGACAAGGGGGACTGGAAGGGTCTTGACGCCGACTTCTGCCGCGCCGTCGCGGCCGCCGTCTTTGGTGACGGAACCAAGGTGAAGTTCACGCCGCTCAGCGCTGACGTGCGGTTTACCGCCCTGCAGTCGGGCGAAGTCGATGTGCTGTCGCGCAACACCACCTGGACCATCAACCGCGACACGGCGCTTGGTTTGAATTTCGCTGGCGTGACCTACTATGACGGCCAGGGCTTCATGATCAACGCCAAGAAGCTGCCAGGCGTGAATTCCGCTCTGCAGCTTTCCGGCGCGGCCGTCTGCGTGCAGACCGGCACCACCACGGAGCTCAATCTCGCCGACTACTTCAAGGCGAACAAGATGGAATACAATCCCGTGGTCTTCAAAAGCCTCGAGGAGACCAACGCTGCTTATGACGCCGGCCGTTGCGATGTGTACACAACCGACCAGTCCGGCCTCTATGGCATCCGCCTGACGCTCGGCTCGCCTGCCGACCATGTCGTGCTGCCCGAGATCATCTCGAAGGAGCCCCTCGGACCAGCCGTTCGCCAGGGTGACGACCAATGGTACCATATCGTCAAATGGACCTATTTCGCGCTCCTGGACGCCGAGGAACTTGGCATTACCCAGGCCAATGTCGAGGAGATGAAGAACTCGACCAACCCCGAGATCAAGCGCGTTCTCGGTCAGGAGGCGGACACCAAGATCGGAACCGACCTTGGCGTTTCCAATGACTGGGTCGTCAACATCGTCAAGGCGGTGGGCAACTACGGCGAGTTGTTCGAGCGCAATGTCGGTTCGGGCAGCCCGCTGAAGATCGCGCGCGGCATCAACGCACTGTGGACCAAGGGTGGCCTGCAATACGCTCCACCGATCCGCTGATCGAAAATGTGATCCGGAGGGCAGCCGAGCTGCCTTCCGGCTTCTCTTTTCAGGGGACGGTCGAATGGCATCGCAGGAAATCCTTCGCGAGGACACAAGTCGCGGCTCACTTATAAACAACCCTAAAGTCCGCGGCATCGTGGTCCAGCTTGTCCTCGTCGCGGCGTTGACATTCCTGGTCTGGTGGATCGTCGGCAACACCGTCGAAAACCTCAGGCGCTCGAACATCGCCTCCGGGTTCGGCTTCCTGACCAACAGGGCCGGGTTCGACATCGGCGACAGCGCCATTCCGTACACGTCGGATGACAGCTATCTTCGCGCCCTTGTCGTTGGCCTGATCAACACCGTTATCGTTGCCGTTGCCGGCATCGTAACGGCCACGGCCGTCGGCTTTGTGGTCGGCATCGGCCGCCTTTCAAACAACTGGCTCATCCGGAAAATATGCACGGTCTATGTCGAGACCTTCCGCAACATCCCGCCGCTGCTGGTCATCTTCTTCTGGTATTTCGGCGTGCTTTCGGTGCTTCCCTTGCCGAAGGAGAGCATTCATCTGCCGTTCGGCTCTTTCCTCAACAGCCGCGGTTTCTATTTTCCAAAGTTCGTCTGGGGTCAGGGGGCGTGGCTGATTCCGGTCGCCCTGGTTCTCGCCATCGGCATGTCCTGGTTCGTCGCCAGACGGGCGAACCAACGGCAGATGGCGACGGGCCAACAGTTTCCCGTGTTCTGGACCACCGTGGCCCTCATCATCGGCCTGCCGTTGCTTGCCTTTGTCCTCAGCGGCTTTCCGCTGAGCTTTGATATGCCGAAGCAGTCGACGTTCAACCTGACCGGCGGTTTTCAGGTCAAGCCCGAATTCCTGTCGCTCTACCTTGCGCTTTCCTTCTATACCGCCGCGTTCATCGCCGAGATTGTCCGAGCCGGCATCAGGGGCGTCAACAAGGGGCAGAGTGAGGCATCGTCAGCGCTGGGGCTTCGTTCGGGACAGGCGCTGCGGCTGGTGATCGTGCCGCAGGCCATGCGTATCGTCATTCCGCCCCTGACCAGCCAGTATCTGAACCTGACCAAGAACTCGTCGCTGGCGGTCGCCATCGGCTATCCGGACCTGGTCTCGACCGGCGGCACGGTGATGAACCAGACGGGACAGGCGATCGAGATCATCGCGATCTGGATGGTTGTGTATCTGGGCATCAGCCTGATCACATCGGCGTTCATGAACTGGTTCAACGCCAAGATGGCGCTGGTGGAGAGGTAGGGCCATGCAGGAGCATGACACATCCTGGGTACGCACCGAGATGGCATTGGCGCAAACCGCCCCGCTGAGCGAACGCGGCATTGTCGCCTGGGCCCGCAAAAACCTTTTTGCATCCGTCAGCGACACCGTGCTGACCATCATCGGCATTTTGCTGGTCGCTCTCTTCCTGCCGCCGCTTCTGAACTGGGCATTCGTGCAGGCGCAATGGACGGGCACCGATCGCACCTTCTGCGCCACGGTGGCACAGGGCGGCATACAGCCGAATGGGTGGTCCGGCGCCTGCTGGGCCTTCGTCAATACCAAGTTCCCGCAGTTCCTGTTCGGGCGCTATACGATTGAAGAGCGATGGAGGCCTATCCTGGTCGCTATCCTGTTTGTCGCTCTGCTCGTCCCTATGCTGATGCCGAAAGTGCCGCGCAAGGGCTTAAACGCCATCGCGCTGTTTTTCGTGTTCCCGATCGTTGCCTTTATCCTGCTGGTTGGCGGCATGTTTGGTTTGCCCCATGTCGAGACGCCCTTGTGGGGCGGCCTGCTGGTGACGCTGACGATCTCATTTGTCGGCATCGCGGTTTCCTTGCCTTTCGGCATCGTGCTGGCGCTAGGTCGCCGTTCGAAGATGCCGGTGGTCAAGACACTTTGCGTCGTCTTCATCGAGACCGTGCGCGGCGTACCGCTGATCACTGTCCTGTTCATGGCGACGATCATGCTGCCCTTGCTGTTGCCGCCGGGCGTCAACTTCGACAAGTTCCTGCGCGCGCTGGTCGGCGTCGCCCTGTTCTCCTCGGCCTACATGGCCGAAGTCGTGCGGGGCGGCTTGCAGGCCATTCCCAAAGGACAGTATGAGGGCGCCGATTCGCTCGGTTTCGGCTATTGGCAGAAGATGGGCCTGATCGTGCTGCCGCAGGCGCTCAAGCTGGTCATTCCCGGCATCGTCAACACCTTCATCGGCATGTTCAAGGACACCAGCCTGGTCTACATTATTGGCATGTTCGACCTGCTTGGAGTGGTCCGCCAGAACTTCTCGGACCCGGCATGGGCCTCGCCACAGACGCCGATTTCGGGCCTTGTTTTTGCGGCCTTCATCTTCTGGCTGTTCTGTTTCGGCATGTCGCGCTACTCAATGTTCACCGAACGCCGACTCGACACCGGCCACAAACGCTAAAAGCAAATAGGGAACCTTCCAATGGCCATAGAAAATGCAGTCAGCGCGGAAGAGATCAAGGTCAACGCCGCCAAGATGCAGATTTCCACCACCGATGTCGCCATCGACATCATCGCCATGCACAAATGGTACGGCGAATTCCATGTGCTGAAGGACATTAACCTGAAGGTCATGCGCGGTGAGCGCATCGTCATCTGCGGCCCGTCGGGGTCGGGCAAGTCGACCATGATCCGCTGCATCAACCGGCTCGAAGAGCACCAGAAGGGCAAGATCATCGTCGATGGCAAGGAACTCACCAACGATCTCAAGAAGATCGACGAGGTGCGCCGCGAGGTCGGCATGGTGTTCCAGCACTTCAACCTGTTCCCGCACCTGACGATCCTGGAGAACTGCACGCTGGCGCCGATCTGGGTGCGCAAGACGCCGAAGAAACAGGCCGAGGAAATCGCCATGCACTTCCTCAAGCGCGTCAAGATTCCCGAACAGGCCAACAAATATCCGGGCCAGCTTTCCGGCGGCCAGCAGCAGCGCGTGGCGATAGCGCGTTCGCTCTGCATGAACCCGCGCATCATGCTGTTCGATGAGCCGACCTCGGCGCTCGATCCGGAAATGATCAAGGAAGTTCTGGAGACGATGGTTGGGCTGGCTGAAGAAGGCATGACCATGCTGTGCGTCACTCACGAGATGGGCTTTGCCCGCAAGGTCGCCAACCGGGTGATCTTCATGGATCAGGGCCAGATCGTCGAGCAGAACACGCCGGCCGAGTTCTTCGACCATCCGCGCCACGAGCGCACGAAACTGTTCCTGTCGCAGATCCTGCACTAGAGCATGATCCCGAAAGGTGGAATCCGGGTTTCGCGGACAAACGGTTCCCGTTTGTCCGGAGATCATGCTCAAACAAACGGATAGAGCCCCATCCCGATTACATCCGGATGGGGCTCTAGGTCTTCGATGACGATTAAAGAGCCCCGCTGAAACAGTGCCGGGCTCTTTTGCGTATAGGTGAGCAGGGGCGGGCGGTGATGTCACGCCGAGATGCGTTCGCAGGGCCGCCATTCATGAAGAAGCTGGCACGATTGTTTGGCCTCCTGCTGTTGGTGGCGGCGCTCGCGGTGACCCTGGGCGCGTTTGTTCCAAGACCGCTCTGGACAACGGCCGATGCCAAACCCGCGGCGACGCGTCATATCCTGGTTCTGAAAAACGCGATCCACACCGACATTGCCATTCCTGTCGACGACGCCGTTCGCCAGCGGTTCCATTTCCTGGTTGATGACGGCATCCCCGCTGATATCCCTGAAGTCCGCTACATAGTCTTTGGCTGGGGCGGCCGCGCCTTCTACCTGGAAACGCCGACATGGTCGGAATTGAAGGCCGTGCCGGTGATGAAGGCGCTCACGCTCGACACCTCGGTCATGCATGTCGACGTCGCCGGCGATATCTCGGAGCCCCATCCCGACGTTGCAGGCTTTGACATCGGCGAGGACCGGTTCGCGGCGTTGCTCGATTTCATAGAGGCCAGTTTTCAGCGCGGACCGAACGGCCCGATCCATATCGAAAACGCCAAATATTCGAACTTCGACGGCTTCTTCGAAGCCAACGGCCATTTCAACGCGCTGGCAGGCTGCAACACGTGGACAGCGGCGGCCCTGCGAACCGCTGGCCTGCGCACCGGCTGGTGGAACCCCTTGCCGGTGTCGCTTGGCCTGTCGATGCGGCTTTATAATTGATGGCTGATCACCCAGAATTTCCGACGTAAGAAATCATAGCTCTGCAAACCATGCTTTCATGATGACGACGTCACAGTTGACGTTTTCATATGCGATGCTCCTAAAACATGAGCGGCGTTCATCTACACGCGGTGTTAAATATTATCCTTGATTGTGTCGGAATGCTGCTGCTGTAAGAGGGCGTATGGCATTTTTCGTCGAGATAATACGATACCTCTTCAGTGGAGTGGTATTCTATATTAGGCCGAGCGCCACAGTTCGCGATGCAATGGATCGCGACCTTTCGTGGCCTCAAGTTACCGGCATCATGCTGGTGTTGGCGCTGGCACAGATCTACGTTGGGTATTTTAGCGTATTCGGTCCTGTTCGAATATTCCAAATATCAAAATTATTTATATCGTATCAAATGGCTACGATAATTTTAGTTATATTTACCGCTTCGTCTGTCATATTTTGCCTATCCGGCATGATGGCAGGAAGGTCGAGTCTAAAGAGTGTTATTCAGGGCGTTCTGTTGAAATTCCCAATAATATTGGCGGTATCAGCATTTATATTTCTATTAAATTATACGTTTCTCGGATTTATTTATGTGCTTCCGAGTAAGGCGGGGGAGATGCTCGCATGGACCGTCCTTGGAGCAATGTTTCAGGCGTATGAGTTGGTAAGGGATTTGGATAGGGCGTTAAGCGCATACGGAATTTGGAAAATTTCGTCCCTAGCGGTCCTCATCCAGCTCGTTCTCGTGTCAAAATATGCCTTGAAGAGCAATATTTACATGGCAATAGCTACAGTCGTGATTGCCGCTGTCTCCTGTGCTGCGGTCTCGGCTCTGATTTTCTTTCTGCTGTACCGCAGCTTTTTATGGAAGCCGGTTGTGGGCACGTTGTTTTCGTAAGGCTTCGCTCTCGCCGCAGTAACTCGCCAGCGCACCTCGCATTGTCGGCTGGTGCGCCTTCAATGCCACCCTGATGCCGCATGCCAACCATAGAGCCAATCGAGATCCGCGCTGAGCTTTTCAGGCGAGCGCATGTTCAGGAACAGGTTGCGAGCGATCGCCACTGGGCCCGCCGCATGCCAGGCGAGGCGGTTGAGCGCGCCGCGACGGGCGACCTTGGCGACACGCGGCCGCCGCGAGTTTTCCCAGACACGGAGGCCCGTTGCAGGATCTGTGGGGAAGGTAGCGACGCACTCGGCGAGCATCGCGGCATCCTCTATCGCCATGGCCGCGCCCTGCGCCGCGAACGGCGTCATGGCATGTGCGGCGTCACCGATCAGCGCGATGCCGTGCGGCGTCGTCCAAGGCTGTTGCGGGTCGACAGTGTGGATGGGCCAGGCGGTCCACACGCCGGCATCCTCCACAAGCTGGATCAGCCCAGGCGCCGTGCCGCGCATGGCTTTGGCCAGGATCGCCGGGTCGGCGGCACCAGACCAGCCTTCAGCGATGCGCTCGCCCTTGGTGAAGGCCACCAGATTGAACGCAGTGCCCTTGCTGACGGGATAGGCGACCATGTGGAAGCCGCGGTGCAGGAAGGTTGTCACGCAATTGGCGGTGCCGACAGCAGCGTATGCTCTGCCAGCGACGCTGTCCGCGCCGACTGTGGCACGCCATGCCAACTCGCCCGAGAACCGGCTTTTGCCGGAAGCCCTCTTCGAAACCCGTTCCCTAATCGATGACCAGACGCCATCGGCGCCGACCAACAGGAGGCCTCCGGCGTGGAGGGTTTGGGATGTCTCGATCGTCGCTTCAATTCCGTCACTAGTCCTTGCGACCCCGGTGACGCGCGCGCCTGTGATGATCTCAATGCCCGCCGCCTCTGCGGCGCATGCCATCAGGGCATCCTGCAGATCGGCGCGGTGGGCGACGAGATAAGGCGCCTGCCAGCGCGCTTCGGCTGCCTGTCCAAGCGGCACGCGCGCCAGCTCGCGCAGTGTCGCGGCATCCTTGAGCACGACGGCTTCTGGCTGAACGGCTCTCGGCAGCAACCTTTCGAGCACACCGAACTGGCAAAGGATCCGCGTTGCATTGGGCGAAAGCTGGATGCCGGCGCCTGCCGCTTCCAGGCGCTGCGCCTGTTCGAAAACCTGCACGGAATAGCCGCGCTTGGCGAAGGCGATGGCCGCTGTCAGCCCCGCGATGCCTGCCCCGGCGATGACGATCTGCCGGGACTTCGAATCGTCCATTGGATCAGCCGTGCCGAATCAGGCAGCCTGATCGATATAAAGGCACCCTGCGGGGGACGTCTCCGTTGCCTTCAGCTTTGGTGAGTAGCGATAGAGCGTCGAGCAATAGGGGCAGACTTTTTCGTTGTCGTCGCCCATGTCGAGAAACACATGCGGATGGTCGAATGGCGGGTTGGCGCCCGTGCACATGAATTCCTTGACGCCGATGTCGATCGCCGGATGGCCCGCATCGTTCTGGAAATGGGGAATGGAACCGCCTGCCATCATCGTCTCCTTGGCCTTCGATCGCTTGCATCTGGATCATAACCCATCTCTTTGCAAGATCGATGAAATGAAACTGTCGCAAAACCCTGTCAGAGGATAAGTTAAGCCGGTTAACCGGTGGACGCGCGGGAAGAGCAGGAATCATGAACGAACTGAAGCCGGTGCAGAGCGAGTTCATCAATGCGGAGGTGGCGAGCCCTGAAGGCAATCCGGACCGTTTCGTCAACCGCGAGTTTTCCTGGCTGCAGTTCAACCGGCGCGTTCTCGAAGAATCGCTGAACACTCATCATCCGCTGCTGGAGCGCGTCCGCTTCCTGTCGATCTCGGCCGCCAATCTCGACGAGTTCTTCATGGTGCGCGTCGCCGGGCTTGCCGGGCAGGTGCGCGAGGGCATCGCGCTGAAGAGCCCGGATGGCCGTACGCCGGAGCAGCAGCTCGAACAGCTCCTGCGCGAGGTCGAACGCCTGCAGGAAGACCAGCAAAAGAGCCTGTCGGCGCTCATCGTGCTGCTCAACAAGGAAGGCATAGAGAGCATCACCCGCGACGCGCTGACCAAGGATGAGAAGGTCTGGCTGGAGGACCATTTCCAGGAGCAGGTGTTCCCGGTGCTCACCCCGTTGTCGATCGACCCGGCGCACCCGTTCCCGTTCATCCCCAATCTCGGCTTCTCGATGGCGTTGCAACTGCGCCACCGCAAGAATGGCGAGGAGATGAGCGCGCTGCTGCGCCTGCCGGTGGCGCTGAAGCGTTTCATCCGCCTGCCGGACCGCAAGCACCACGTCCGCTTCATTCCGCTGGAGGAGGCTGTCGGCCTCTATATCGGCAAGCTGTTTCCCGGTTATGAGGTCAAGGGCTCGGGCACGTTCCGCATCATCCGCGACAGTGATATCGAGGTCGAGGAGGAGTCCGAGGATCTCGTGCGGTTGTTCGAGACGGCGCTCAAGCGGCGCCGCCGCGGTTCGGTCATCCGCATCGAATTCGACAAGCTGATGCCGTCGGAACTGCGCGACTTCGTCGCCGGCGAGCTTGGCGTCTCGTCAAGCCGCATCAGCGTGCTCACCGGACCTTTGGCGCTCAGCCAGATTTCGGAAATCGTCGCCGTTCCCCGCGACGACCTCAAGTTCACGCCTTACAATCCGCGCTTTCCCGAACGCATCCGCGAGCATGGCGGCGACTGTTTTGCCGCCATCCGCGAGAAGGATATCGTCGTCCATCATCCCTATGAGTCGTTCGACGTGGTGGTGCAGTTCCTGCGCCAGGCGATGGCCGATCCTGAAGTGGTGGCGATCAAGCAGACGCTTTACCGCACATCCAACGACAGCCCGATCGTGCGCGCGCTGGTCGACGCTGCCGAGGCGGGCAAGTCGGTGACGGCACTGGTCGAGCTCAAGGCGCGCTTCGACGAAGAAGCCAACATCCGCTGGGCGCGCGATCTCGAGCGCGCTGGCGTTCAGGTCGTGTTCGGTTTCCTCGAGCTCAAGACCCACGCCAAGATGTCGCTGGTGGTGCGGCGCGAGGACGGCAAGCTGCGCAACTATGTGCATCTGGGCACCGGCAACTACCATCCGGTTACAGCCCGCATCTACACCGACCTGTCCTTCTTCACCACCGATCCGACGATCGCTCGCGACGTCGCCCAGCTGTTCAATTTCATCACCGGCTATGCCGAGCCGACCGACGAAATGCGGATCGCGATCTCGCCATTCACGCTGAGAAGCCGCATCCTCAAGCATATAGCCGACGAGGTGACCCACGCGCATGAAGGCCGGCCGGCGCGCATCTGGATGAAGATGAACGCGCTCGTTGATCCCATCATCATCGACGCGCTCTATGACGCCAGCCGTGTAGGCGTCGAGATCGATCTGGTCGTGCGCGGCATCTGCTGCCTGCGGCCGCAGGTGCCTGGCCTTTCGGAAAACATAAGGGTGAAATCGATCGTCGGGCGTTTCCTCGAACACAGCCGCATCTATTGCTTCGGCAATGGCCATGGCCTGCCGTCCGACGATGCGATCGTCTACATCTCATCGGCCGACCTGATGCCGCGTAACCTAGACCGCCGTGTCGAGACGATGGTGCCGATCACCAACCCAACTGTGCATGAGCAGATACTGGGTCAGATCATGCTGGGCAACATCATGGACAATCAGCAAAGTTTCGACGTATTGGCGGATGGAACCTCCCGGCGCGTCGTGCTGGAGGAGGGCGAAGAACCGTTCAACGCACAGGAATATTTCATGACCAATCCGAGCCTGTCGGGACGGGGTGACGCGCTGAAGTCGCATGCGCCAAAGCGCATCGCGCAGTTCAAGCGCCGCAAGAAGAACGCGGCAGCGTCCACCTGATGATGTCAGCATCCCAGGGGCGGCTTCAGGACCGCCGGCCGCTGTCGATCATCGACATCGGTTCAAACTCGATCCGCCTTGTCGTGTATGAAGGGCTGGCGCGCTCGCCCACCATGCTTTTCAACGAAAAGATGCTGGCCGGCCTCGGTCGCGGCATCGTTTCGACCGGAAAGCTCGACCCGGAGGCGGTGACGCGCTCGATGGAGGAGTTTCGTCGCTTCCGCGCGCTTTCCGACCAGGCTGGTGCCGAACATATGTATGTGCTGGCAACCGCTGCCGCTCGTGAGGCGGTCAACGGCCCCGATTTCATTCATCGTGCGGAGGACGTGCTTAAGACCGAGATCCGCGTCTTGAGCGGGCGCCAGGAAGCACATTATTCCGCGCTTGGCGTCATTTCCGGCTTCCATCCAGCCAACGGCATCGCCGGCGACCTTGGCGGCGGCAGCCTCGAACTGGTCGATGTCGCCGGCGAGGAGATCGGCGACGGCATCACGCTGCCGCTCGGGGGGCTACGCCTGCAGGATATGGCGAAGAACTCGCTGGCTCAGGCTGCCAAGATCGCACGCGATGAGTTGGCGAGGGCAAAACTGTTGAAAGGCGGGCAGGGCCGGCCATTCTATGCGGTTGGCGGCACCTGGCGAAATCTCGCCCGGTTGCACATGGAGATGACCAACTATCCGCTCGGTGTCATGCACCACTACGAGATCGGCATCGAAAGCGCGGGGAATTTCCTCAAGCAAGTGGCGAAGGGCGAGATCGAAAAGGTCAAGGGCATTGAAGGCGTGTCCAAGAACCGCCGTTCGTTGCTGCCCTATGGCGCCGTCGTGCTGCAGGAGATCATGGCGGCGATGCAGCCGTCCAAGATCATCGTCTCGGCTTTGGGCGTTCGCGAGGGGTTTCTCTATTCGCTTCTCGACGAGGCCGAGCAGAAGGCAGACCCGTTGATCTCGGCCTCGGAAGAACTCGCCCGGCTGCGCTCGCGCTCGGTTACCCATGCGCATGAACTCGTCGAATGGACGGGCAGGACTTTCGCCGCCTTCGGCATTGACGAGACCGAAGACGAGGCCCGTTATCGGCAGGCGGCGGCGTTGCTGGCCGATATTGGTTGGCGCGCGCACCCCGAATATCGCGGCAGGCAGTCGCTCAACATCATCGCGCATGCGTCTTTCTATGGCGTCGACCATCCCGGCCGCGCCTTCCTGGCGCTGACCAATGCTTATCGCCACGATGGCATCTTCAACGAGGCCATTGCCCCGGAAATCAAGGCGCTGGCGACACCGCGCTATCTCGAACGTGCGCGGCTCCTGGCGGCAATGATGCGCGTCGTCTACCTGCTGACGGCATCCATGCCAGGCATCATGCCCCGGCTGAAATGGGAAAACCGTGGCAATGGCGTGCTGGCACTGGTGCTGCCGGCGTCGCTGGCCGATCTCTATGGCGAGCGGCCCGCTGGCCGGCTGGCGCAACTCGCAAGGATCACCGGCCGCAGGCTGGTGCTGGCTGTTGAGGGCGGGCCGAGCCTTTCGGTGAAATAACCCGGTGCGGCCAGGAGCTTGGCGGGTCAGGCCGAACCACGCCCGTCCGCCGACCATGAGCCGGCGCCGGCCATGGACAGCGCCAGAAAGCCTCCGGCAATGGCAATGTCCTTCATCAGCATCTGCTGGTGCAGGAAGGCCAGCATCGCGTCGCCACCGCCCTGGCCGTAATGGCCGATAAAGCCGGCGGCTATGCAAAAAGCGGCAAGCAGCAGCGCCGCGATCCGTGTCTGAAGCCCGACGAGAATAAGCAAGCCGGCGATCATCTCGAACAGGCCGGTGCCCCAGGCCGCGAGAGCCGGTAGTGGCAAGCCGAGGCCGGCGAAGTAGCCGGTGGTGGCGGCGATGTTGCCGAGCGCCTGCCAGCCGGACGGAACGAACAGCACGGCAAACAGAAGTCGCGAAACCAGAAGCAATGCGTTGCGGGCCATGGCCATTTTCCCCTGCCGGCACGTTATGAGGCTCGAGCCGCCAGATATCTTACTGTCGCGAGGCAGCGGCCAACGGACAGCTATCCCAAATAACGAAAAAGCGGCGCGGAAAATTCCGCGCCGCTTTGATTCAGCGAGTTGGATGTATGGCTCAGCCGCGCTTGGCGTCGATCGAGTAGGCGCCAGCACCCGAAGAAGCCAGCAGCAGGAAACCGCCCGCGATACCGAGGTTCTTGAGGAACTGGATCATCTGCATCTGATCGGCCCAACCGGTATGCGCAACCAGCCCGGTGGCGACGGTGAAGACCGCGAGTACCCAGGCTGCGGCCCTGGTCTGGAAACCGGTGAGGACAGCGAGGCCACCGAGCAATTCGATCAGGCCAACGACAACCGCTGTTACGGTCGGAAGAGGCAGGCCGAGGCCGCCGAAGTAGGCAGCGGTGCCAGAAATGGCGGTGAGCTTGCCGAAGCCGGAAAGCAGGAAAATGACGGAAAGCAGGATGCGACCCAGCAGGATTGTAAGTGAGCTGTTGGATGCGGTGCCGGTGGAGGCGATAGAAGTGTTCATGGACATGGTGGCGCTCCGAAAGGGTTTGATCACCAACCAGATAAACGATGTCGACTGTTCACCAAAGCCGCCGATACGGCGACACATTGTTCACAGCCTGTCTAGTTCCGCGATCGCCGAGCCAGCGCCAAATTCTTGTCGCATCCCATGATCAGGCAAGGAAATTCTACCCCGAAGAAATGACATGGGGCGCTCGAATGCAGGCAGCGGCCGCCTCTGGTGTTTTTGCGAACATATATCTGGCCTGAACATCGCCGCCGGTTTTCTCGAGATTGCGTTAGCCGGGATGCGTCATGTCCTCCGGCCGTACCAGGCGGTCATAATCGGCTTCGCTGACCAGTCCGGTGGCCAGCGCTTCCTCGCGAAGAGTGGTACCGTTCTTGTGCGCTGTCTTGGCGATCTTGGCTGCATTATCGTAACCGATGGTTGGCGCCAGCGCGGTCACCAGCATCAGCGAGCGGTCGAGCGCTGCCTTGATGTTGTCTTCCCGCGCCTCGATGCCGACGACGCAATTGTCTGTGAAGGAGACAGAAGCGTCGGCGAGCAACTGCACCGATTGCAGGAAATTGTAGGCCATCAGCGGGTTGTAGACATTGAGCTCGAAATGGCCTTGGCTGCCGGCAAAGGTGACGGCGGCGTTGTTGCCGAACACTTGTACGCAGACCTGCGTCATCGCCTCGCACTGTGTGGGGTTGACCTTGCCGGGCATGATCGAGGAGCCCGGTTCGTTTTCGGGCAGCGACAGTTCGCCGAGGCCCGAGCGAGGGCCCGAACCGAGGAAGCGGATGTCGTTTGCGATCTTGAAGAGCGCCGCCGCCGCCGCGTTGATCGCGCCATGCGAGAACACCATGGAATCATGCGCCGCGAGCGCCTCGAACTTGTTCGGCGCGGTGACGAAGGCGATGCCGGTGATATCAGCGATGCGATCCGCGACTCTTTCGGCAAAGCCGACCGGCGCGTTAAGCCCCGTACCGACGGCGGTGCCGCCTTGCGCCAGTTCCTGCAGGCCGGGCAGCGTCATCTCGATGCGCTTGATCGACGAGGCGACCTGCGCCGCATAGCCCGAAAATTCCTGGCCCAGCGTAAGCGGCGTGGCATCCTGCGTGTGGGTGCGGCCGATCTTGATGATGTGGTTGAACTCTCTGCTCTTGGCGGCGAGCGCCTTGTGCAGGTGTTTCAGCGCCGGCAGGAGGTCATGCACGATGCGCTCGGCACAAGCGATGTGCATGGCCGTCGGATAGGTGTCGTTCGACGACTGGCTCATATTGACGTGGTCGTTGGGATGCACCGGCTTCTTCGAGCCCATGACACCGCCCAGCATTTCGATCGCGCGGTTCGAGATTACCTCATTGGCGTTCATGTTGGATTGCGTACCCGAGCCGGTCTGCCAGACGACAAGCGGAAAATGATCGTTGAGCTTGCCGTCTATGACCTCTTGCGCGGCCGCGATGATCGCCTTGCCGATCGCCGGGTCGAGCCGCTTGAGCTCCATATTGGCTTCCGCCGCGGCGCGCTTGACGATGCCCAGCGCGCGCACGATAGAGGCCGGCTGCTTTTCCCAGCCGATCTTGAAATTGCCGAGGGAGCGCTGCGCCTGCGCGCCCCAGTAGCGGTCGGCGGCAACCTCGATGGGGCCGAACGTATCGGTTTCGGTTCTGGTCTTTTCAGCGCTCACGAGGGTTCTCCTGTCGACGTCGGCAAGGGCGTATCGCGTTGCACAAATGGCTTCAAGCGGAGAATACATATGGGAGCGATGCAAATCGGTTGAAGGGCACGCCTCTTCTCTGCCGGCGGTATAGCCACCATCGATTGCGAAGATACCGCCGCTGGTCCAGGCGGCTTCATCGCTGGCGAGATAGACAGCAATGCCGCCCAACTCGCTGGTGCGACAGATACGACCGAGCGCATGGCTGCGCTCGACATAGGCGGCCAGCTCTTGTTGTGCGGTCTCGGGCAGGTTTTCGATCGACCTGCGCCGCGTGGCGGCGTCGATGGTTCCAGGCGCAATGGCATTGACGCGGATGCCGCGCGGATCGAGCTCGAGCGCCAGCGACTTGGTCAAGAATTCAGAGCACCCTTCGACAGCGAATAGAGGCTCGCACCCTGTGGAAACGCTTGCGAAGGCTTGCTGAGGGAGTGCCGAAAAGATAGCAAGCAACAGCGGTCTCTAGACTTTTGAAAGGCCGCCTGCACGTTTCCGACATTGATCTATGAAGAGACTTTTTTTAATGGCGCGCTTAAAAACAAGAATACCGAATCTCCCCATACCAGTCGATATTGTAGAAGTGGATCGCCGCTTCCTGCCTGGCCTCAATCGAAATGAAATGTACTGTCGGTTCCATGGCGGCAAAGTCGAGGCGAGGTTCCGCGCGGCATGGCTTGAAAGACACATACAAACTCTTACTCTGATTGCTGAGGCGCTGGCACTACTCGGCGTTCGCAGCATCCAGCCCTTTTATGTTAATTTGGCCGACACGCCCTCCGCGAGGAGATACAGGCATTTCCGGACCAGATTCGGGACGTCCGCCGCGGACGGTTATGCCGAAATTGCTGCTCCTGATTTTGTGTTCAATGGCTGGCCGGAAGCGCAGTTCGACGACTACGACCAGAAAGCGCGGGCGATGTCGGCGGCGTCGGAGAAGACGCCGCTCGACAATCGGGCTTTTTGGGCCGGCCGCTGCATGAACGAAGCGCGCAAGGCGGCGGTGCGGATTGCGTCAATGCACCCAGATCTTCTGGAGGCTTATGACACCGAGCCGAATTATGACGGCGCGGCGATGCGGTATTCCGGCACGTTCAGGACAATGGAAGAGCAGGTAGCGACCTATAGATACCTGATAGACGTGGAGGGGGCAGGCTATAGCGGTCGATTAAAGTTGCAGCTCCATAGCAAACGGGTCGTTCTGTTGCAGGAGCGGCCATGGCGGGAGTGGTTTTTTGCCGACATTGAGCCGTTCCGTCACTACGTCCCGGTGGCACGGGATCTGTCTGATCTGGTCGAGCGTATCGAATGGCTGCACGACAATCCCAAGAGGGAAGCTGAGATAGCTGAGGAGGCCCAACGGTTTGCACAAACGCACCTTACGCGTTCGGCGGCCGTGGCGACATGGGCTCGGCTGCTCGAAAACCACGCGGCTTCCGGCGGCAACCTGAAGCCCGGCCTCGAGAGGAAAAGGCGCGCGACATAGGCTTTGGCGTCGTGGGCGTGGCTCCTTCCGCTTCTGGGCTCAAGGACGAGCTCGGCGGACCCGCCCAGCTAAAGGCTGGCTGACGCGCAGCGCCCGCCACTAGCGGCCGGAGGCGATCTCGATAAGGAACGTATCAGTTCAGCTTGTGATCTTTGTGGCGTTCAGGATGGTTCTCCTTGTCGAGTGAGGCGACATCCTATCGCGTTGCACAAGCCGCTCTCTAGCGGAGAATGCAGCCGGAGTTGCGATATTGCCGTAGCGTTCTCACATGGCTCTTCCGTTGACTCAACGGCCGCGTCGGCCGAATCCGGTCGGGCCTGTCGAGCGCTTCATGCGCGCGGCCGGAGGTGCCGGGTTCATCCTGTCTGCTTGTTTCGTGGGATTAAACCGATGCGTGCATGGTCAAGGGCGATCTGTTGCCGGATGTCACCTCAAGAGGGATCGCTTTGTCGGCGACAGGCGCAAGGTCTCCGTCGGTTTTGCCAGATATGGCTTGGTCTCCTGGCCAAATGCCTGCCATGCGGGCGAGGCAGCGAGCGTGGCTTCGTGGCTGGCGTAGACCTCGGCGCTGTCAAAATCAGCAACCGCGATGAACACGTTTTCATTGGCCCGCACTGGCAAGCGGGGAAAACTGTTTTTGGCATGTTCAGTCACGAAGGCTGCGAGCAAGCGCCCGCCGGGCGCCGTCAACAAAGGAACGGCGGTGATTTCGAAGTGCCTGGCGAATCTGGCTTCGGTGCCGGATCGCAAGTGATGAATCCAAATGCCAAAGTTGGCGGTCGTTCGATTGCCTTCCCTTGATTTTTCCAGATGTGGTGCGTTGTCCCGTTGCAGTCCGGAAAGGTCGAATGCAGCCCCCGGCCAGGCCGGCTTGAGCAGAAGCACATCGTCGGAATCGATCATCGTCGCATTGGCGGCATCGCGATGCGCGGCCCAAACCGGCCCGTCATAAAAGCCGGTCAGGGCATTTTTTCGCGCCTCCATGCTATCAAAGCCGCGCAGCCAGACGAACATGTCCGGACGGTCAAGGTCGCGGAACTGGCCGATAATGGTCATGCCGGCCTTTTCCTGAGCTTCGATCAGCTTGCTGTCGAACAGGTCGATCAGCACTTCGCGCTTGCCGGGCTTTAACGTGTATTGCCTGAGTTCGACGACCGGCGAGGTGGAGAGGTCGAGTTTCGTGTTCAGCGGCATGTTCATCTCCCAGTTTCAAAACAGGTTGATCCTCCTGTTTAAAACAAACCGGTTGTCCTGTTTTGTCAATCTGCTATCGTGCTAACATGTCAGCAGAGGTTACCGCTCCGCCGGAAAGGCGACCACGAAAACGAATCAACGACCCGCGGGGGATGCGCAAACGCGTGCTCGATGTCGCTGAGGAGTCGTTCCAGGCACGTGGCTACCACGCCTCCAGCCTGGGCGATTTGATGATGGCCGCTGGCATAACCGGCGGCGCATTGCATCATCATTTTCCGACCAAGAAAGCGCTGGCGATGGCGGTGATCGAGGAGCGTGTGGCCGCCGCGGTTGAACAGACCTGGATCGCGCCTTTGCTGGCGGCGGCTTCGGCGCGCGAAGGCGTGCGGAGTGTTTTCGAGGCTGTGGCGGCGGAGCTGGAGCGGCAGGGCTTCGTGCGCGGCTGCCCACTCAACAATCTCGCGCACGAACTGGCGCTTGCCGATCCGGATTTCCGTATTGCGCTGTCCGGCATCTTCTCGACATGGCGCCAGGCGCTTGCCGACAAGATCGCCTCCGACCAGCAGGCGGGCGTGGAGCAAGGCACCGATCCCCAGCGCTTTGCGGCACTCGCTGTGGCCGCCTATTCCGGCGCCATGTCCATGGCCAAGACGGCGCAGGATGCCAGCATTTTGCGGGACTGCCTTGCAGCGTTGAAGCCAGTGTGAACGGTCAGGCTACTCGGTCAGCGCTTTGATGGTCTCGTAGCCAACGACGCTCTCGGCCTTGGTGCCCTGGTCGTAGCGCTTGGCCAGGACCGCCTGGAGGTCGGGCGCGTAGAGCGCGGTGTATTCATCCAGTGTTTCGCCGGCCTCGTTGGTGATCGTCTGCTTGACGTTGAGAACATTGTACTTGCAGTCACCCAGTCGGAACGTTTCCTTGCCCTGGACAGCAATCGCAACCGTCTCGGTACCTTTGGGCTGCTTGTTCGACGCCAGGCGGACAAAAAGCGTCTTGCTTTTTGCTCCTGTCTGCAGAGGAAACAACTTTCGCATGTCCGATAGCGGGATCATCGCCATCTGGCCCGTCTTGCTATCTCTGAACACCTCGATGAGGCCGCCAAAAAGGAACTGCGTCTGCGGCGACTGGGATTCGTATTTGTTGGCGACAGAAATCATTCCACCTGCCGCCGGTCGGAATTCGCTGTGGATGCCAGGCCGCTCCAGAACGAAACCCTCCTTGGCGGATTTGGCGTCGACACACTGAGCGGCGTGCGCGTCGCCAGCCGACAGCACAATCGCCAATACTCCATGTAAAGCTGCAGTCTTCATGGCTCTTCCCACTGGCGCACAAAATGATTGTTCGGGCCTCTAGACATGGCAGAGCTGCGACATGTTGTCGATGCCCGGGGAGCGCGCCCTTCTGATGCTGTGCGCGCGGTCTGGGAACTGGACGGCCGGGTGCCTCTCGTGCTGAATCCGCGGTGATGAATCACCTGTCGCCAAGATTGTTGTCCAGACGTGGTTTCCTGCGGCAGGCAGCAGGGCTTGCGGCCACGAGTCTTGCCGCGCGACCCGCCTTTGCACAGGCCGGCGCGAGGATTCCCAATGTCGACGCCACCTTCCTGTTCGTCTGCGATGTCCATGCCTGCCGCATGGCGAATGGACTGAGCCCGAATTGCTTGCAGGAAGGCAAGACCGACGCCGCTTTGCTCCGCAACATTGCCGCGCTGAACAACATTGGTGAGAAGCAATGGCCGGCCGAGATCAATGGTGCGGCGACGGGCCTGCGCTCGGCCGGCAGCCGCATCGGCACACCGCGCGGTGTCATCGTCGGCGGCGACATGACCGACGACGGCGGCGGTCAGATCACGCAGCCGAGCGAGGGCACGCAGCTTCTCCAGTTTAGCCAGCGCTATCAGGAGGGCGTTGGCCCCGACCGCGTGCATATGCCTGTCTATGTCGGGCTCGGCAATCATGACCTCGACCAGAATGGCCCGCCACCGCACGTCGACTGGTACCGGCGTGAAATGCGAGACTATGTCGAGGTCAATCACCGGGCGGGCGTGTTTTTCAAGCCGCCGGTGCCCGCCACAAGCTACGATGTCGACACCGACTGCTATTCGTGGGATTGGGGCGGCCTTCATCTCGTCCAGACACATCGCTTCGCGGGCGATACCGGACACGGCGCCACAAGCGCTCTGCCCTGGCTCAAGCAGGATCTGGCGACCTATGCCGCGGATGGGCGACCGGTCGTGCTCTTTCAGCATTACGGATGGGACACTTTTTCGACTGAGAGGTGGGATCCCGCCAAAAGCACCTTTGATGATGATGGCGCGGGTGTGCCGCACTGGTGGGGGGAGGCCGACAGGCAGGCGCTGCTGGCGACGCTGAAGGGCTACAACGTGATTGGCATCTTTCATGGCCATCAGCATGAAACGCCGATGGTTTACAGTCGTGATGGACTTGACCTTTTCAAGCCCAAAGCCGCGTATCTGGGGGGCTTCGCGCTGGTGCGGGTTTCAGGAGATGACCTCGAACTTGTGTTGGGCGAGGCGAGCGGCGAGCATGGCGAAGTGAACTTCACAAACGCCTTCCGCAAGAGCTGGCGCACGTGAAAAAGGCGGCATACCTATGCCGCCTTCATATGACCGGCCAGCCGATGTAGCAGGTTCAGAACGCCTTCCTGACCTTGTCTTTCACGTCGCCATAGGCCTTTTGCACCTTGCCTGCGACCTTGTCGGCCATGCCTTCAACCTGTGTTCGCCTGTTGCCGGTGGCCTTGCCTGCCGCCTGTTTGACAGATCCCTTGATCTGCTTGGCCATGCCTGCAACCTGATCCTTGTTCACCACGTCCGCATCTCCTGAAGTTTTTATCCGCGACAACAAACGCAGAGTTCGCGACTTAGGTTCCGCGGGCCAGCCGGTTGCGGGCATAAGGGGCATGGCTTTCGGCCTTTTCGTGTGCCCGCCGCATCGCAGGCTGGACAGGACCATCGGCTTGCCACCATCGAGGCACTGACCGCCGAGGATGTTGCTGCCGCAATCCTCTATGCCGTCAGTCAGCCGGCCCGCGTCAATGTCAACGAGATCGTCATCAGGCCGACGGATCAGGAGCGTTGAACTGGATCTGCGGACGCAGCAAGATTGTTCCCCGCCCAATTGCATTGCCCGGCCGAAAGACAACAACCGACCACACCCACAGGTGGAACGAAACGTTAAAGGCCAGTGTGCTTTTCTATCCCCGTGTCAGGGGTGGCAGAGTGTCATGCGGTCTTGCAAGGAGAAGTCACCGGTTCAAGGCGTTCGGCTTTCCGAACTGGTCAGCGCTCTCAGCTACGCACTCGACATCAGTGAAGGTCATCCAACCGGACATTGCGTCCGGTCCTGCTGGATCGGCTTTCACATCGGCCGTGAGGCGGGGCTCTCATCCGATGAGCTTTCGCACCTCTACTATACGCTTCTCTTGAAGGATGTCGGCTGCAGCAGCAACGCGGCACGCATTTGCCGCCTATATCTAGCCGACGATATCGCACTCAAGCACGATTTCCACCTCGTCAATGACAGCCTGCCGCAGATCCTGCGCTTCGTGCTGTCGCGAACCGGCATGAAGGCGAAGCTGGCCGAGCGCTTCAGGGCGCTGCTCAACATTGCCATGAATGGAGGCACGATCGTCAACGAGCTTTTCCAGACGCGTTGCCAGACCGGCGCGGAAATCGTCCGGCAGATGCGATTTCCGGAACAGGTGGCGCAGGGCGTCATGGATCTGGACGAGCATTGGAATGGTAGCGGTCACCCGGCCGGATTGAAGGGGGAGGCGATTTCCCTTCAGGCACGGATTGCACTGGTCGCCCAGATCGCGGACGTCTTTTACGCCAGCGCCGGTCCGGATGGCGCGCTCGCCGAGCTGCGCGCACGTTCAGGCACATGGTTCGAGCCTCGCCTGGTTGCCGCCTGCGAGCGAGCGGCAACCGCGCCAAATTTCTGGGCCATGCTCGACTCGCCCGAACTCTCGCTGGCGGTGATCGATCTCGCGCCCTCTGAAGAGCATTTGCCGATCGATGATGACTATCTGGACGACGTCGCCGCCGCCTTCGCCAAGGTGGTCGATGCCAAGTCGCCCTTCACCAACGGCCACAGTGAGCGCGTGGCGTTGTTCACCGACATGATCGCCGAGGAGATCGGGCTCGACGAGCAGCACCGCCGTCGCCTGAAGCGTGCAGCGCTGCTGCACGACATCGGCAAGCTCGGTGTTTCCAACCAGATTCTGGACAAGCCCGGCCGTTTGGATGAAGCAGAGTGGGTGGCGGTGCGCCATCATCCCACGCTTGGCGAGATCATCTTGTCTCGCATTGGTGCATTTCGGGAACTCTCCCGAATCGCGGGCTCGCATCATGAAAGGCTGGACGGGAAGGGCTATCCGCGCGGATTGAAAGGTGATGCGATCGACCTCGACACGCGTATCGTCACCACTGCTGACATTTTTGACGCGCTGACGGCGGAGCGGCCCTATCGCGCTGCGATGCCGGTGTCCGAGGCCTTTGAGATCATGGCCGGCGAAGTTGGCTCGGCACTCGATCAATCCTGCTACGAGGCGCTGCGGCGAGCGATTCTCCATCTGGAGAAAATGGCGGCCTAGGTGCAGCACGGGCGACATATCGTGCGCTATGGAACAAGAATTGACATCGAGCCAAAAGGGGTCTACAAATAAATCGTCGATATTTGTTTGACTGACTTTTGTTATCCGCGCATCCAAGCGCGCCTTTGACGAACTTCCCCCATCCAAAATCGAGACAAACGTTGTTGCGTATTCGCGCGACGGCGAACGAATATTTGCCATGGAAAGGGTTCGTTTATGAGCACCGGCACAGTTAAATGGTTCAACGCCACCAAGGGTTTTGGTTTTATTCAGCCTGACGACGGCTCGGCCGACGTTTTTGTCCACATTTCGGCTGTAGAGCGCGCCGGAATGCGCGACATCGTCGAGGGTCAGAAGCTCGGCTACGAGATGGTCCGCGACAACAAGTCCGGCAAGATGTCCGCCGATCAGTTGAAGGCGGCCTGAAAACGGAATTCAGCCTTCCGGTGACCACGGATGTACTGGCACTGGTAACGGCGAATTTCGGGCCGCGCTCCTAGAGACGCGCGGCACTTCGACAGAAGGTCAGGCAATGCCTGGCCTTTTCCATTTTTGCACTCCGACCGCCGAAAGAGCGCTGCGCGTCTGCGCGGACATGCTAAGGACGTTCCAGAAATCTGAAAATTGGCCTGAATCTGAATCGGCCAGCAATTGGGATCGGGACGCGGTATTGCTTTGTGCATGGTCCTGGCCAAAAAGACAGGCCTTGCCATTTTTCGGCGTCAGGCTCCGAACGGGAGAAAGATTTTGACCGCACCTTCGAAGGTATCCGGCGATCGGGCCGAGTCCCTCTTCAGCAAGACCCAGACCCAGTCGATGTCCCTTGGCCGCATCATTTCCGAACGGGATGCCGTCAGTGAGGCTCGGGAGGCGAAGACGGCCAGGCTGCGCGAATTGCGTCTTGAAAAAGAAGCGGAAGAGGTGGCTGCCGCCGCCGCGCTTGCGTCGTTGCCGAAACGGGCGGGCAAACGCTGATGGCCACCAAACGCGTCCCTCAGAAGCCGGTCGCCACCGACTCAACCATTGCCGATGTCGTCGAAACTCTCGACAAGCCGGTCGAATATGTCCGGCGTGTTCTCGAAAAGCTCGAGCGCTGCAAAAGGGCCCATGGCGATGCCCAGGTGCGTCTTGGCGTGCGCGGCCGGGCCGAGTGCCCGAACTATCTGATAGAATATGTCCGCGAGGACCCCAAGACCCACGAGCGCGCTGTCTATCAGGATGCCGCCTATAGCGGCAGCACGCATCGTGAACTGGCGCCCAAGCACATCGAGGATGCCAGGAACTGGTCGCCTGAGGAAATGAACATCACCGCGGTGTCGGCGCTGATCGGGCGCCTTCGCAATCCGCGCGCACCATCATCGCGTTTCGCTGACGAGGATTGACATGGCCATAAAGTTTTCCACCAAGGAGCAACCGGGAGCAACGGTCGCCGCGAAGCCCGCAAAGGCGGCAGGCGACGTTAAGAAGCCGTCCGCCACGCCGAAGCAGGCGGATGGCGCTGGCGACGGCGCGACCGACCTGTTCCTGTCGTCTGAGGCTCCGAAGGGCAAGACAAGGAAAAAGAAATAACCTCCTTGCCGCTTAGCGACCCCACCGCGCCATCGTCGCGGGCCACGGCCGTGTTCGACTGCCAGGCCTGCGGTGCGTGCTGCTCATACTCATCGGAATGGCCTCGCTTTTCCACCGAGGATGACGCTCAGCTTGACCTGATTCCGACAAAATATGTGGCGGCCAATGAATCCGGAATGCGCTGCGACGGCGTGCGCTGTTCGGCATTGACCGGGGAGGTCGGCAAATCAACGGCTTGCGGCATCTACGAAGTCCGCCCCGACGTTTGCCGCGCCTGCATGCCCGGCGACGACGATTGCCTGATGGCACGTCATGCTCACCGGCTGCCAACCCTGTGAACCGCTTTCCTTGACGGTTTGTGCCGCTTGTGCGCGCCTCCTTGGCTAGGTACGTTCTTGCGCGGGTCAGGCCAGTGCTTTGGAGGAGCGTCGTGAGCTTTGAGTTTCTGTTGACATCGCTGATCGTCGTGGCTTCGCCCGGCACCGGCGTTCTCTATACCCTGAGCGCAGGCCTTTCGCGCGGCGCCCGCGCCAGCATCATCGCCGCCTTCGGCTGCACGCTTGGCATCATCCCGCATATGGCGGCAGCCATCACCGGTCTCGCGGCACTGCTGCACACCAGCGCGGTGGCCTTCGAAACGTTGAAGTATCTGGGTGTTGCCTATCTGCTTTACATGGCTTGGAACACGCTGAAGGAAAAGGGCGGCCTGAGCGTCGACCAGGATGTTGCGCCGCGCTCGGCCCGCAAGATGATCACCTCCGGCATCCTGATCAACATCCTCAACCCGAAGCTGTCGATCTTCTTCTTCGCCTTCCTGCCTCAGTTCGTCAGCACGACGCAGCCTGACGCGATTTCAAAGATGCTGGAACTCAGCAGCGTCTTCATGCTTTTAACATTCGTCGTTTTTGTCGGCTACGGCATCTTCGCGGCATCGATCCGCAGCCATGTCGTGTCGAGGCCAATGGTAATGACCTGGATGCGCCGTACCTTCGCCGGCGCGTTCGTCATGCTTGGGGCCAAGCTGGCGCTGACGGAACGGTGAGTTCTTAGGGATTGTTCTTCCAGATATCCTATCGCCTGGACATCAGTACATTCTGTACGCACATCAAACTGAAGCCGGGAACTCAATCGTCGTCAGAGTATATAGACTGGCCTACATAATATGTAGACCGATTGTCATATTATGAGCAAAGCCTATAGTTGCCTCTCCTGACAGAGGTTGACATGGCGAACGATACCCGCACCCGCATGATCGAGACGACGGCGCAGTTGCTGAGGAAGCGCGGCTATCATGGCACCTCGCTCAACGACATCTTGAGTGCCAGCGGCGCGCCGAGAGGGTCGCTCTATTTTCACTTTCCGGGTGGAAAGGATCAACTCGTCGTCGAGGTCACGCGCGACAGCGTTGAAAAGGTGACGCAAGGACTGGACGAGGCGCTTGCAGCCGAGGCCGACCCGGCGGTCGCCGTACATCATATCTATCAGGCCATTGGACGCATGCTGGAGGAGAACGAGTTCACGCTTGGTTGTCCGATCGCTCCTCTGGTGCTCGACGCGCCGGCCGATGTGCCGGAACTGGCCGAGCTCTGCCGATCTGCGTTTCAGCAATGGATCGGCCTCCTGGAGGAATCTTTTGTCAGGGCAGGGGTGCCCGACCGCCGCGCGCACGCGTTGGCGGTGCTCGTCGAATCATCGCTGGAAGGGCTGATGGTGATCGCCCGGGCCACTCGCGACCGTGCGCCGATCCTTGCTGTTGCGGACGAAGTCGCTGCATTGATTGAAAGCGCTGTTCTGGGCACGGGCCGGCTGACGCGAGGCGTTACGACAGATGCGCAGCTTGCCTAGAGTAGGCCCCAAGCCTCGCCCCAATATCCCAGGCAGGTCTACGCGCCCTGGTTCGGAAAGCAGGCCTGTGCGCTCAGGTTGGGGCCATTGGCCAGCGCCGTGATGAAGCCGGGCAGCGCGGTCGAGAATGTGTAGGAAATCTTGACGGTCGAGAAGCCGGAAAGGCCCGAGCAACTGGTGTTGTTGTTGACGGTGATGTTGGTGCCGGCAAGAACGATGCCGTCGGTCGCGGCGATGCCGCTGATGTAGGTGACGGTGCTTGCGGCGTTGTAGACGCCGTTCTGTGTGCATCCGGGCTGCAGAACGCCGACGCAACGGGCACCTGCCGTGGCTGTCTGTTCCAACACGTGCTGCGCCCAGTACATCCGCCCGAACTCGATGGTTCCCATCAACACAATCAAGAGCGGCACTGAAAGCAACGCGAACTCTACAGCGCTGGCGCCCGAGCTGTTGAGCAAGAATGACGTCAGGCGTTTCATTGTGGCTGTACGACGGACTGGACAGTGATGTTGCCACCCTGGACGACACCGAGACCGCCGAAGAGTGGAGAATAGGGTTTGCTTGCGGTGATGGTCACGAACTTTCCGGCTATGCCGCCGCTGCTGCAGACACTGCCGCATGTCATTGGTGAGCCCCAGGCGATGTTGCCCGACGCAACGGTTGGGCAATAGCACTGGTCGGCGTTGGATGCGGTTCCGGTCTGGGTCGTGACGGAGGTGCTGGCGTTCAGGGCCGTCGATGCGCCATTGTTGACGACGACCTGAACGTTGCCGCCGTTGCCCCCAAGCCCGCTCGCGGTCACGGCAACGATGTTGTTTGCCAGCGCACTGCCGCCGGCGGAATTGACGTTGGCGCCGTTGAGCAAGGCATAGTTGGAGCCGGCGGAGACCGCCGTGCTCAGTTCGAATTTTGCTTTCAGCGAGCCGCCGATATCGACCGTTCCCGCAAGAATGAGAAGCAAGATCGGGCTGATCAGCGCGAATTCGACAGCCGAGACGCCGGTTATCTCGCGCGACAGGAAGCGGGCGAAGCAGGATCGCATTAAAGTGCTGGGCAGGCGAGGGCGGAAAGCGGATATCGTCTTCACTGGACCAGGCTCACTTTGCTGCTGGTGGTGGCGCCCGAGGCCGCGATGCACTCCGAGGTGGCGGCGGTCCCGCCTGACAGTGTAATGCTTGAGCCAATGATCTGAAGGCATTTGGTCGTATCATTTGTAGAGCCTATGCTGGCTCCGCCGCTCAAGGTGATTGGACCGTAGGGGAAATAGAACGCACCGGAAATCTGTGCGTTGGACCCGCCCTGGGTGAGGGTTGCGCCGCCCGTGTTGGATGTCGAGGTGGGGCCGATAACGGCCAGTTTTGCCGTCGCACCCGTTTGTGGCGCTGTCAGCACGATGTTGCTGTAACCCGAGGCGATGCAGAAGACGTAGCCATTGCAGGTTCCCGATGTTGCCTTGGTTTTTCCCGACAGCACCAGTGTGACGTTCGTGCCGCTGACGCTGATCGAACTGCCACCACAGTTGGCGCTGCCGCCACCATTGGCGCCCAGCGTGAAATAGCCGTCGACCGTGTAGACGCCGGCGCCCATCAGGACCGCGCCGGAAGCCATGAAGTTTCCGGAAATGTCGTGTTGAGCCGCGGCGCTGATGACGAAGCAACTGCCGCCACCGCCGGCATTCACATTGCCGACGACCTGAAACACACTGTTGGCGCCGGTGGCGTCGGCCATGACGATCGTGCCGCCGCCACCAAGCGTGATCGCATCGCCATTGCTGCCGGGGCCGATCTTGTAGCTGTTGGAGGTACCCGAACCGAAGGTGAGCGTCGAGCCGCCGGTGTTGTTGAAGCCACCCGGCAGTTCGAAGGTGCTTGGTCCGGCAAAGCTCAAACTGCTGGTGTTGCAGATGCTGACGCGTGCCGCCCCGTTGCATGCGTTGGGGCTCATGCCGATCTTGAAGGTCCCCGCGCCGAAAGTGGTGGTGCTGCCACCGCCGGTCGTAAGACCTTTGGCAAAATTGTAGATGCCTGGTCCGAAGTTTGTGGTGCCGCTTGTCGTGACGTTGCTGGCGAAATTGTATGTTGTTGTCGCGGCCCCAGTTGTTGCGAAATTCAGATTGATGCCGCCCTGGATCGTGAGCGCCCCGATGTTGACGGTGGGCGTGCTGCCGCAATTTAGGGTCCAGGTGCTGCCGCTGAATGTGGCGCTACAGCCAAGCGCGGTTGCCTGATTTATCGTGGAACCTTGACTGTAGCCGAAGTCAATATTTGTGCCGGTTGTATTGGTCGGTGGCGTTGTCGCTGAAAGCGCTGACACGGTCGCGATACGGGCAACGGCCGTGGTGATGGCTGTATTGCCAGCCAAGGGGTCGGCTGTCGCTTTCTTGGCGATCACCGCCGCGGTGCCGTTCGGACCGGTGATGCCGCCGCAAGGCTGGCTGGGTGCCGTCGTGGAATTGTAGTTGACGCCGATCGCCGAGACATAAGTACCGCAAGGAACCGTAACCGTGCTGTTGGACGAGACGGTACATTTGGGCGCGGTGATGGTGGTGCCGCCGCTCAAGGTGACGCCGCTCTGGGTACCGTCGAGCGCGAGCACGCAGCCAGGTGTCTGCGGCTGGGCTCCGACCTCGACGACCGAGTTCGACGTGATCTGCAATTGCTGGCGGCTCTGCAGCACGCGCGCCAAAAGCAGGTTCTGCTGAGTGCTGATCGAGACCGTTACAGCGTTGACGCCGGCGGTTTTCGGAGAGGCAATGAGAGCCGCCGTGACGCTTGCCGCCGGAACGCCGTTTAGGGTGGCGACGTTCACCGCGGCCGCCGTCATCTGGTCCGTCGACTTTGTCGTGTTGTAGGCGAGCGCGCCCGCATAGGCCGACAGATCGGCGACCCGCTGGTTCTGCGCCTGCTGGACCAAGGCGCTGCCATATTCGGTCACCAGCGCGGCTATCCCGATCAGCACCGGCATTGCCAATGCGGATATAATCAGGACGTTGCCGTTGCGGCTACCCGCAAACCTGCCGACAATCCGGATGATGTCTGCCTTGATGGACAAAACGATGCACTCCGACGCAACCTTGGCGTGAATATCTCCTTTAGTAATCGTGCATTTGTTAAAAATCGGCTTCGCGACATATTTCGGATCTCGAGGCGAGAGTCCGGTGCCTAACGCCGATTTTGTTTGGTAAAAACCTGAACAGCTGGCCGTCAGCTGATCCTTGACTGCATAAATAGCCTGCGTTGTTCAGCATAACTATAGTCGACTGCCTGCTGGACTTGACGCAGGCAAAAACCGAATTCCGCGATTTATGCTTAATGATATCTTGAAGCTGGGATTTCGCGCTGTGATGGCGGTGGGTTCCACGATGACAAAAAGGGCGGCATCGCTGCCGCCCTTTTCGTAAGCATAGCCAGTTTGGCTGGATTAGAAGTCCATGCCGCCCATGCCGCCCATGCCGCCGCCGCCCATGCCGCCAGGCATGCCGCCGCCAGCCGACTCCTTCTTCGGAGCCTCCGCGATCATGGCTTCGGTGGTGACGAGCAGGCCGGCGACCGATGCCGCATCCTGGAGAGCCGTGCGAACGACCTTGACCGGGTCGACGATGCCCATGGCGATCATGTCGCCATATTCGCCGGTCTGTGCGTTGTAGCCAAAGGTCGCGCCCTTGTTCTCAAGGATCTTGCCTGCGACGATCGAAGCTTCAGCGCCGGCGTTCGATGCGATCTGGCGGGCCGGAGCCTGCAGGGCGCGACGAACGATGTTGATGCCGGCGGCCTGGTCGGCATTGGCGCCGGTAGCCTTGATGTTGGCCGAAGCGCGAAGCAGGGCAACGCCACCGCCAGCAACGATGCCTTCTTCCACGGCCGCGCGGGTCGCGTTGAGGGCGTCATCGACGCGGTCCTTCTTTTCCTTGACTTCGACTTCCGTCGCACCGCCGACGCGGATCACCGCAACGCCGCCGGCGAGCTTCGCCAGACGTTCCTGCAGCTTCTCCTTGTCGTAGTCCGACGTGGTCTCTTCGATCTGCTGCTTGATCTGGGCGACGCGGCCCTGGATCTCGGCCTTCTTGCCGGCGCCGTCGACTATGGTGGTGTTCTCCTTGGAGATCGACACCTTCTTGGCGCGGCCGAGCATGTTCAAGCCAACGTTCTCGAGCTTGATGCCGAGGTCTTCCGAAATGACCTGACCACCGGTGAGGATGGCGATGTCTTCCAGCATGGCCTTACGGCGATCACCGAAGCCCGGCGCCTTGACGGCGGCGATCTTCAGGCCACCACGCAGCTTGTTGACGACCAGCGTGGCCAGAGCCTCGCCTTCGACGTCTTCCGAGATGATGAGCAGAGGCTTGGAGGTCTGCACGACGGCTTCGAGAACCGGCAGCATGGCCTGGAGGTTGGAGAGCTTCTTCTCGTGGAGGAGGATGTAGACGTCCTCGAGTTCGGCGACCATCTTGTCGGCGTTGGTGACGAAATAGGGCGACAGGTAGCCGCGGTCGAACTGCATTCCTTCGACGACTTCCAGCTCGGTCTCGGCGGTCTTGGCTTCCTCAACCGTGATGACGCCTTCGTTGCCGACCTTCTGCATCGCTTCCGCGATCATCTTGCCGACCGACTCGTCGCCATTGGCCGAGATCGTGCCGACCTGGGCAACTTCTTCCGAGGTCTTGATCTTCTTGGCAGCCTTGCCGAGAGCGGCGACGACTTCGGTCACGGCCAGGTCGATGCCGCGCTTCAGGTCCATCGGGTTCATGCCGGCGGCAACCGCCTTGTGGCCTTCCTGGACGATCGACTGTGCCAGAACGGTAGCGGTCGTGGTGCCGTCGCCGGCAATGTCGTTGGTCTTCGAAGCAACTTCGCGGACCATCTGCGCGCCCATGTTCTCGAACTTGTCTTCAAGTTCGATTTCCTTGGCGACGGTGACGCCGTCCTTGGTGATACGCGGTGCGCCGAACGACTTGTCGATGACGACGTTGCGGCCCTTGGGGCCGAGCGTGACCTTCACCGCGTCGGCGAGAATGTTGACACCGCGCAGCATGCGCTCGCGGGCGTCACGGGAGAATTTTACGTCTTTAGCAGCCATTTTCAGCTCCTGGCAGGGGCTTGGGATCAAGCCCGAAATTCAGTTGACGGTGAGGCCGATTATCAGCCGATGATGCCCATGATGTCGGATTCCTTCATGATCAGAAGGTCTTCGCCATTGAGCTTGACTTCGGTGCCCGACCACTTGCCGAACAGGATCCGGTCGCCAGCCTTGACGTCCAGCGGGACAAGCTTGCCAGCTTCGTCACGAGCGCCGGAGCCGACAGCGATGATCTCGCCTTCCTGCGGCTTTTCCTTGGCCGTATCGGGGATGATGATCCCGCCGGCGGTCTTGGACTCGGATTCGACCCGGCGAACGACCACGCGGTCATGAAGCGGGCGGAACTTCGACTTTGCCATTTTTTCTTCCTCGATGAGAACGGTGAGAACAGTTCCTCCGTCCGGCGGCGCCGGACATATTGGTTAGCACTCACCAATGGCGAGTGCTAACGTGGCCGTGAAATAGGCGCGCGGCTTGCCAGAGTCAAGGCGCGCCGGCACCTTGAGAGCAAAGAATAGTTTTCTCCAAATAGGCTTTGCGAGATATCGATCTTCCGGCGGCCTCGGCGAACCGAGGTAATTGTTGGCCGCAGTTCGACATGCTACGACAAGCCGTCGAAAAGAAGCTTGGAGCGGCAAAAGGTAAGCCCGCTCCCTTCCGTCAGGAAGCTCCGTTCCCTCATATCGGTGAACCCGCGGCAAGCTGAAGGCGTGCCTTACGCCCAGCTTGGCGTGCGGAGTTTTCGCCTCGGGCGTCCCTTCGTGTGCCAGGCGCTCACCGAAGGAGAACGTCCATGCCAATCATTCGCGCCAATGCCGGCGTCATCACCCAGATCAATGTCTTCACCGTGCCGGAAGGCGGCCAGCAGGTGCTGATCGACCTCTTGCGAGAGGCGGCTGTAAGCTGCCGCACTGTGCCCGGTTGGATGTCGGCCAGCCTGCACCGAAGCCTCGATGGCGGTCGTGTCGTCAACTACGCCCAGGCGCGAGACGAGGCGGCAATGCGCCGCGTCTTCGAGCATCTTCAGAAAGACGGTTTTCTGGAGCGCAACAAGGCATTGGGGCAGGCACATCCAGGGCTCTATGAGGTCGCCGTCACCGTGGAATGAGTGGCGGCAATGCATTGTGTTTCGGCCATTGCAGCCGAAACACAATCCGACGAAGCCTTACCCTTTGACCGGTATCCAGATTTCCAGCCCACCGTCGCCGCTGCGTGGATCGAATTCCGGGCCATAGCGCTCGAATTCGGGTGCGTCCGCGATCTCGTGCCCCGAGGTCGGTAGCCATCTGTTCCAGATCGTATTGACCGTTCGGCGAATGGTCGAAATGTGGTCGCGATGGGCAAAGACAGCATATCTCTGGGCCGGCACCCGCACGCGCGAAAGCTCCTTGGGCAGGTCGCAAAAGTCGGAGACCTCGACGCCGGCGATGTAGTCGAAATTGCCGGCGTCATCGCCGTTGATGCGGACGCCGTAAGCGATGTCGCCGGTCTCGCCCGGAATGTTGCCGATATAAGGGCCGAAGCGCTGCCATTGCATGGGAATGGCCGCGCTGGTCCCGCAATTGTAGCGCTCGCCAAGACCGGCGATCAGAAAGGGACGGCTGGTCTCGAAGCGCGGCGGTTCGAGAGTGGCGAGGAAGGACTGGTCCATCAGGATCGGCTCCACGAGATCGAGGTTCTTGAGGTTGCCCTGTGCACGAACCAATTCCGGCGTGGTGTCGAACTGGCCACGGAAGGCGCGGGTGAACGCCTCATGCGAGTTGTAGCCGGCATCGAGCGCGATCGAGAGGATGTCGGGAGCCCCGGCAGCGAGTTTGCGCGCGGCCTCCGTCAGCCGGCGTGCGCGCATGTAGCCCATGACCGAGCGGCCCGCGGCAGCACCGAAAGCGCGCGTTACGTAAAAGCGCGATACGCCGCTTTTCTCGGCAACCTCGTCAAGCGTGATCGCTTCCGACAGGTGGCTTTCAACAAACCACAGTGCTCTTTCAGTTGGGTTCATGCATTCCTCGCAATTCGCGCGGCCATCGTGACGCCCGGCTTCGCCACCAGTTTGATCGAAATTGCGTGGAGCGCAAAATCGAAGCCACTTCGCCGTCCGATTCCCCTGTCACCTTGGGTCCGGCGGTGCATCAACCGCGAAGCCGAAGGTTAAATCCGGGAGGCATCCAAGGGTTGACGCGCAAGTGCGATTACCTGTAATAATATTACGTAACAAAAACTTGCAAGACGGCACAAGCCAGAGGTATGGCGAGTTCACCAAAAAAATTCATTGCGATGGGCTCGGGGTAAAACTACGGTGGCTCAGTGATGGTCCCCGAGCCGAAAGGCCAGGGGTGAAAAGGGAACACGGTAGGATCCGTCTGGATCGAGGCCGTGGCTGCCCCCGCAACTGTAAGCGGCGAGCAAAATCCGAAATGCCACTGGCCGGCAAGGCTGGGAAGGCGGGATGGCGCGACGACCCGTAAGCCAGGAGACCTGCCATCAGCATGAGTGGACCGGACGGGGTGTGCCGGGAGGAAACGTGGCATCGGTCTTGTCGACCGATTGCCGGGGCTTCCTTCCGTCGCCAGTTGAGAAAGTGACGGAAAGTTGGGCGCCTGCCAGGCAATCCACCGCATCATGGTATGCACGCTTTGCCGTGATCCCGCGACCGGGGTCAGGACGGGCGAAGATTTGTGTGCCGACTTGCGTTCCCTGCTTTCGGTGCATGAGGAGAAAACTCTCCGGGACTACGAGGTCGAAGGCATTGCCTGCATGGCGGGTTGTGGTCGTCCGCTGACGGTTGCCTTCCATGCGGACGCAAAAGCCTCCTATCTTTTCGGTTCCATTGACCGGCACGCTGATACGGCCGAGCTGGTCGAGTTTGCAAAACTCTATGCGTCGCTGCCCGATGGTTGGTGCAACTCCGGACAACGCCCGGCCGGGCTGGCCGGCAAGACACTGGCCCGCATCCCTGGCCCACCTCGTGCAGCGGGTGGGGTATGACCTTGGCTCTTCTGGAAGCGATCGATCTGACAGCGACGGCGAACGGTCAGCATCTGGTGGACACGGTGAGCCTGTCTGTGGCGGCTGGCGATCGCCTTGCCGTCATCGGCCCGAACGGCGCCGGCAAGACCACATTGCTGCGAATGCTGTCCGGCACGTTGCGGCCAAGTTCGGGAGAGCTGAAGCTGTCCGGGCGTCGACTGGACAGGATTTCGGCGGCCGAGCGCGCACTTCACATGGCTGTCGTCGGCCAGACCGATCAACCCGATCCGCGGCTTGCCGTGATCGACTATGTCGAGCTTGGGCGGATTCCGCATGCCGGCCTGCGGCGAAGGAGCGAGGAACGCGACATCGTCGTCGAGGCGCTGCGCAGGACCGGATTGCTGCCGCTTCTGGGCCGCACGATCGGCTCGCTGTCCGGAGGCGAACGGCAACGCGCCCAGCTCGCGCGCGCCGTCGCGCAAGAGCCGAAAATCCTGTTCCTGGACGAACCGACCAACCACCTCGATCCGCGCGCCCGCGGTGAACTGCTTGAGCTTGTGGCCGGGATGGGCATGACGGTGATCGCTGTGCTGCACGACCTCTCGCTGGTATCGCCGTTCGCCACCAGGGTCGCTGTCATGCACCAGGCCCGGCTGCACGCGCTTGCGGCGCCGCGCGAGGCCCTGACCCAGCAACTGATCCGCGAGATTTTCGGCGTCGATGTGTTTCGCCTGCGCCACCCAACCGAGGACCGCGAACTGACGGTGTTCGAAGTCCCGAATCGCGCCGCGCCGCAATCCTGAGCCCGACCGATCCCGTTTGAAAAAGGAGCAACATCCGTGAAACGTCTCGTCTTGTCCCTTGCCTTCTCGTTGATGGCATCGGGCGCTTTTGCCTTCCCGGTGACTGTCGACAGTTGCGGCAAGCCGCTGACATTCGACGCCGCGCCGAAACGCGCCGTCATCCACGACCTCAACATGACCGAGATGGCCTTCGCGCTCGGGCTGCAGCCATCGATCGTCGGCCTCACCGGCATTACCGGATGGTACAAGGTCGGCCCCGAATTCAAGGCCGAGCAGGGGTCTATTCCTGAGCTTGCGCCAAAGTACCCGACGATGGAAAATCTCGTCGCGGTCGATCCCGATTTCTTTTTCGCCGGCTGGTACTACGGCATGAAGCCGGGCGGCGAGGTAACGCCCGACACGCTCGCCCAGCACGGCATCAAGACGCTGGTGCTGACCGAAAGCTGCGTCCATCTCGACAAGAACCGCCCCGCCGCGTCGATGGACCTGCTTTATGGCGACATCGAAAAGCTGGGCAAGATCTTTGACAAGGAAGCGAAGGCGCGAGAGCTTGTTTCGGGCTGGCAAAAGCAACTGGCGGATATCACGGCAAAGGTCGGCGACAACAAGGGGACGCGGGTGTTCCTCTATGACTCCGGTGAAGACAAGCCTTTCACCGCTGGCAAGTTCGCAATTCCCAGCGCCATGATCTCGGCTGCCGGCGGCGAAAATGTCATGGCCGACATGGAAACCAGCTGGGGCACGACGGACTGGGAAACGGTGGCTTCGCGCAATCCCCAGTTCCTGATCCTGCTCGATTATCAGGATGGCGGCGGGTACCAGAAACTGCTCGATTTCCTGGAAGCCCACCCCGCCATGAAGGAGACCGATGCAGTGAAGAACAAGCGTTTCGTCGCCCTGCGCTATGCGGAGCTGACCCCCGGACCCGCCAACATCGAGGCGATCGAGAAGATCGCCAAGGCGATGCACCCGGAAGCTTTCTGAAATTGCCACACAAGGCATTCGGATTGGCCATGGCGGCGGGAGCGGCGGTAATCGCCGCTCTCGCTTTGTTGTCGATCGCCTATGGTTCGACGCTGATACCGTTGACGGACGTCATTGCATCACTTGGCCATCCGATGGGGTTGGACGGACACGTCGTCTCAGGCCCGATTGGCAAGATCGTCGTCGATCTGCGATTGCCGCGCACCATCATGGCCATCTGCGTCGGGGCGGGGCTTGGCGTTGTCGGTGCGCTGCTGCAGACGGTAACGCGCAACGATCTCGCCGATCCGTTCCTGTTTGGCCTCTCGTCGGGAGCTGCCGCCGGCGCGGTCTCCGTGATTACTGTCTTCGGCGACAGTTTCGGCATCTGGACCTTGCCGGTCGCGGCGTTCACTGGCGGCATACTGGCCACGTCCGTCGTGCTGTTGCTGGTTGCGCGGGTGAGGGGGCAAGGACCCGAACGGCTGATCCTCGCGGGCCTAGCCGTCTCTTTCATGTTCACGGCCTTGACCAACTATCTCGTCTTCGCCGGCGACCAGCGCGCGGCGCATTCGGTGCTGTTCTGGACGATGGGCGGGCTTGGGTTGGCGCGATGGGACAATATTGCGCTTGCCGTGCTGGGGGCGGGTTCCATCCTGGGCTACGCACTGTGGAACCATCGCAAGCTCGACGCTTTCCTGGCCGGGGAGAATGCGGCCGAAAGCCTGGGTGTTCCGGTGGCGCGGATGCGCAGAACGACCTTCCTGGTAGCCGCGTTCTCGACGGCCATTCTCGTGTCGGTCGCTGGCGTCATCGGATTTGTCGGGCTGATGATCCCGCATCTGTGCCGGCCCCTGGCCGGCCAATTGCACCTTCGCCTGGTCGCTGCCTGCGCCGTGTTTGGCGCCATCCTGTTGCTGGCCAGCGATCTCATGGCGCGTACCTTGCTGCCGCCGCAGGAACTGCCGATCGGTATCATCACCAGCTCGATCGGTGCTTTTTTCGTCGTGACGATGCTTGTTCGCAACCGCCTTTGAAAGACCGGTCAGCGGCTGCGAACGTTCCGCGTCAATACCGCGCCGATGCTTATTTGACGAAGGGCCGCAACACGTCGCGGGCCAGGAGGAAGCCGCGCTTTACCAGATCGTCGCTGCCTTCGAACCGGCGGTCCTCGTGCTCGATGATGACCGGCCCGTCATAGCCCACCCGGTAGAGTGCCGAAAAGAATCCATTCCAGTCGACTTCGCCCAGACCCGGCATGCGCGGTATCTGCCAGCCGATTCCGGCCGAGAGAATGCCGCGCTCATAGAGGCCGTCGCGGTCGATCATCAGGTCCTTGGCGTGCGCATGCACGATATGGGCGCCGAACTCACTGATGAATCGGCCCTGGTCGATCATTTGCCAGATCAGGTGCGAGGGGTCGAAATTCATGCCGATATCCCCGCCCCAGGCCTCAAAGATACGTCGCCAGATGAGCGGCGAGTAGGCGATGTTGTGGCCACCCGGCCATTCGTCATAGCTGAAGATCATCGGGCAGTTCTCGAACGCCAGTTTGACGTTGTTGTCCTTTGCGAAGGCGATGATATCCGGCCAGACCTTCAGCGCGTCCTGCCAATTGTCATCCAGTTTCCTGGACGCGTCGCCGCCACAGAAGGTGTTGACCAGGCCGACGCCCATCTTGCCGGCTGCCGAGATGACTTTCTTCAGATGCTCGATGACGGCTTGCCGATGGGCTGCATCGGGATGTAACGGGTTGGGGTAGTAACCGAGCGCCGAGATCGACAGGTTCCTGGCTTCTAGCGAAGCCGCGATATCGCGTGCTTCCGATGCCGAGATTGCCGCGACATCGATATGGGCGGTGCCGGCGTAACGGCGAGCCGCACCGCTCGATTTCGGCCAGCAGGCGATCTCCAGCGCCTCGAAGCCGGTTGAACTGGCCCAGTCCGCGACCGTGGCCAGGGGCAAGTCCGGAAATGGAGCGGTCAGCAATCCAAGTTTCATGTCTTCCTCCCGAATAATCTATCCTCATCGACCGCCATACACGACCGGGAACCGCCACCGCAACCACGGTTGCGGCTTTGTCGAACGGGGCGTCGGCGATCCCATCTCATTGGGCGAGGCACCCCGTCCAATATTGGGTTCACCTGCCTGGAAGAGTGCGCTGCGATATTCACCGATCGCGACCAGCTTGCAGCGCTGCCATGCATATTTATCGGCGTAGGGCGATATGGGTATCTTGAATAGTAAGCACGCTTATTATATGTCTCGCTCATGGTTTCTGATGGCTTAGATAGATTGGGGTTCCTGATCCACGACGTGCAGCGCCTCATGCGCAAGCGCTTCGAGGCGCGGGCGAGTGGTCTTGGCCTTTCTTCCGCGCAATGGCGGCTTCTGGTCCGCGTTGCCAAGGAAGAGGGGATATCGCAGGCGCGCCTTGCCGAATTGCTCGAAATCGAGCCGATCAGCGTTTCGCGTCTTGTCGATCGCATGGAGGAAGGCGGCTGGATTGAGCGCCGTTCCGATGCCACCGACCGGCGCGTGCGCATGATCTTCCCGACGCCCAAGGCGAGCGAAGCCTATGCCAAGATCAAGAGCATGGCCGGCGAAGTCTATGAGGAGTCGCTTTCCGGCGTATCGCCGGAAGACCGCCGCGTGCTGATCAAGGCGCTTGAGGCGATGGTGGAGAATCTCGCTGACGATGACTCAGCGAGCGACAAGAACAAGAGTGCGGAAGGCGCAGCAGCATGAACGCGGTAGCCAAGATAGACGAGAACGCAACCAAGGTGGAAATGGAAGCCCCGGCCCAGCCGGTTGCCGCCCCGATCGCTGTCGCTCCTCCTGTGCAACCAGCCCCGGGCGAGCCGAAGAAGAAGCGCCATTTCGGCCGTTTGCTGCTTATGGTCGCGCTCCCGTTGGCCCTGGTTGCCGGCGGCGGCTATGTCTGGGTCACCGGTGGCCGTTACCAGGAGACGGAAAACGCCAACCTCCAGCAGGCTAAGGTGGCGATCGCTTCGGATACGGCCGGCCGTATCGTTGAGGTCGGCATCGCGGACAATCAGGTGGTCAGGCAAGGCGACGTGCTCTTTGTTGTCGACCCCGCTCCCTATCATATCGCGCTTGCCCAGGCCGACGCCGCGGTTGCTGTCGCGCGTGTTGGCGTCGAACAGCTTCGTGCCGCCTACAGCCAGTCCATGGCTCAGGAAAAGTCGGCCACCAGCGAAATGGACTATGCACAGTCGCAATTCGACCGGGCGTCGGACCTTGCCCAGAAGGGCATCAACACCAAGTCTTCGCTTGATCAGGCCAAGAACGACCTCGACAAGGCCAAGCAGCAACTGGCTGTAGCCCAGCAAGGCATTCTCAGCGCCAAGGCCGCGCTTGCCGGCAATCCCGACATCGAGACAGACAAGCATCCGACCGTGATGGCCGCTCTCGCCGCGCGTGACAAGGCTGCCTACGACCTGGCACAGACCACGGTCAGGGCGCCCGCCGACGGCGTTATCAGCCGGGCCTCGTCGTTCAAGGTTGGTCAGTATGTCGGCTCGGGCACACCGCTGTTTTCACTGGTCGAGACCGGCGACACCTGGATTGACGCCAATTTCAAGGAAACGCAGCTCACCCACATGAAGCCCGGCCAGAAGGCAGAAATCGTCGTGGACACCTATCCGGGCCGGAAATTCGAAGCGACGGTCAAGGCTATTGGCGCTGGCACCGGAGCGGAATTCTCCCTTCTGCCTGCACAGAACGCCACCGGCAACTGGGTCAAGGTCACCCAGCGCATCCCCGTGCGCCTGGAACTGACCGATCCGGAATCCAAGATGATGCTGCGCACGGGCATGAGCGCGAACGTAACCGTCGACACCGGCGTGGCCCGCGGGTTTCCGAGCATATTCGGTCATGCCGCTGCGAGTGAGGCCGAATAATTGGCCGCCCGAATAATTGGCTTCGCTGCGCGCAAACGCGGATTAAGGCAGGATTGGTCCGATGGAGGGTATGGTAGGGGTCGCTGGAATTGGGCGGTGTTGAGCCTGATCTAGCCCTCAGCCATTGAACGCCAGTCCTTTTGGACCTCGGGTTTCCGGGCGGCGAACGCTCTATCTGTGTGCAGCCACTCTGTCGATGTAACCCCCACATCGATGCTCGCGTCCCACCGCGATGAGTGTCGTTCCACGAGGAAGGCCTCGCCGCCCGGAAACCAAGAATACACGTTTTCGTTACCGGTTGGAAGTTCAGCACCATGAGTACGCAAGAACCCTTCAAGGAAGTGCCGCACCGCGGCTTGATCACCGTTGCGCTCATGCTGGCGACGATCATGCAGGCACTCGACACGACGATCGCCAACGTCGCGTTGCCGACGATGACCGGCGATCTCGGCGCTTCCCCCGACAACATCAACTGGGTGCTCACCTCCTACATCGTTGCCGCCGCCATCATGACGCCGGTGACCGGCTGGCTTGCGGACCGCATCGGCCGCAAGGAATTGTTCCTGACGGCGGTGGTCGGTTTCACCATTTTCTCGATGCTGTGCGGCATCGCCTGGAGTCTGGAGACCATGGTGTTCTTCCGGCTGATGCAGGGCGTGTTCGGCGCGGCGATCGTGCCGCTGTCGCAAACCTTCCTGCTCGACATCAACCCGAAGGAACGCCACGGCCAGGCGATGGCCATCTGGGGCGCCGGCATCATGCTGGGGCCCATTCTTGGCCCGACCCTTGGCGGCTGGCTGACCGAGAATTTCAACTGGCGCTGGGTGTTCTTCATAAACCTGCCTGTCGGCATCATCGCCTTCCTCGGCATGGCCGCGTATCTTCCAAGTGTTGCCCGGCGCATCAGGAGTTTCGATTTCTTCGGCTTCGCCATGCTGTCGCTTGGGGTCGGCGCGCTGCAACTGCTGCTCGATCGCGGCGGCGAGGTCGACTGGTTCTCTTCGGTCGAGATCTGGATAGAGCTCGGTCTTTCCGTGACCGGCTTCTGGGTGTTCATCATTCACATGGTCACCGCGGAGCATCCCTTCATCGACCCAAAGATATTCGTCGACCGCAATTTCGTGACCGGATTGGCGTTCATCTTCGTCATGGGCGTGCTCATATTGGCGAGCATGGCGCTGCTGCCGCCAATGCTGTCGGTCATTTTTGGCTATCCAACCATCACCATAGGCCTCGTCATGGGGCCACGCGGTGTCGGCACGATGGTTTCGATGCTCGTCGTCGGGCGGCTCATGACCAAGATCGATGCCAGGATTCTCGTCGTCATCGGCTTTCTGCTGACCGCGCAATCACTCTATACGATGGCTGGCTTCACGCCTCAGATGGACAGCTGGCTGATCATTAGCTCCGGCGTCATCCAGGGCCTTGGGATGGGAATGGTGTTCGTGCCGCTGTCCACCATTGCCTTCGCGACGCTTGACGCGCGCTTCCGCACCGATGCCACGGCTCTGTTCAGCCTGGTTCGCAATCTCGGCTCGTCGATTGGCGTGTCTGTCGTGACGGTCCTGCTGGTGCGCAACACGCAGGTCAATCACACCGAGTTGTCGGCTTTCATCAACCCGTTCAACCCCAATCTGTGGGCGGCCTCGCCGGCCGCCGCCAGCGGTGATCCGACCGCGCTTTCGCAAGTGGATGGCATGGTCAATATCCAGGCGATGATGATTTCCTACGTCAACGACTTCAAACTGCTGATGATGATGACGCTGCTTGCCGTCCCCTTTGTCTTTCTGCTGCGCAAGCCAGCGCGGGCGCCGGCTGGTGGCGGAGCGCCCGCCGTACACATGGACTAGGCATCGTGAGACCGTTGCCAGGGCGTCGTTTTGGAGAGCTCTACTTCCCGAGCACCAGCGCCCAGTAGCGGACTGCGCTGTCGCGGCCGTCGCGGACATAGGCAAGGCCAAAGCGCGTGAAGCGCGGGTCGAGCATGTTGCGCCGGTGGCCCGGCGAATTCATCCAGATTTCGAACAGCTTCTGCTGGTCGAATCGGCCCTCGGCGATGTTCTCGGCGGCGGCACCCACGATCCCGCTGTCCTTGACGCGCGAGGCGAAGTCCTTGCCCCAGCCGGTCGTATGATTCATGCGGCCGCTGCTGGCCATATACTTGGCCTGTTGCAGGGCCGCCTGTTCGAGCTGTGAATCGGGGACCAGCGGCCCAAGGCCGGCGGCGGTCCGGATGCCGGCAAGCGTGGCGGCGGCGGACGACGAGGCGCCAGCGCCTTCGCCAGATGGAAGCGAAACCGTGCCGCAGGCGGCAAGGCCGGCCAATGCGATAAGGCCGGCGGCCTTGATCAGCGTGCGTCTGTCCATGGGAGAGCGGGTGTCATCAGCGTTTTTTGCAATAACCATGGCTGACCCAGATAGCCGCGATCATGGCTTTTGGCGGGCAGGCGACGAAATTCGCGGGAGAAAATGCTGCGAATGGAGATTCCGCCGGCCGCAACGACTAGATTGGCGACACACCCGGCGTCCGCCGGTTGCCCCGAGAGCTCATGCGAACTGAGGAACAGATGCGAACGGCTGCCCGTAGCTTCCCGATCCTGGCCACGGAACGTTTGGCATTGCGAGCGCCTGTGCAGGAGGATGCCGCCGCGTTCGGCCGCATCCTGTCGAACCCCGCTGTCACGCGCTTTTCGAACTGGCCCACCACACCGAACAAGGCACAGCTGGAGCGGGTCATGAAATGGATGGCAAAAGCTTTCGGCAGCGGCAAGGGATGCGCTTGGATGATTGAGGACCGGGAGTCGAAACGGCTGGCCGGCGCGATCCGCTACAACCACTTCGAGGCAAAATGGAAATGCGGCCAGATCGGTTATGAATTGCATCCCGATTTTTGGGGAAAAGGCCTGATGACCGAGGCCACCGTCGCGGTCGCTGATTGCGGTCACCAGTTCTTCGGACTCAACCGCATCGAGGCATGGACGCTGCCGGGAAATACAGGATCTGACCGAGTTTTGGAAAAATCCGGATTTCGCTATGAAGGAACACTGCGGCAAAAAGCCTGGTTCAAGGGAGATTTCCACGATTTTCGGATGTTCGGGCGCCTCGCCAGCGATCACGCTGCCTGAATCAAGCCGCTTAGGTGCCGGTCGAGAGAACCGGCGAAAACCACTCGACCGTGCCGATCAAAGACAAGGGTTTCCGCGACATGCTTCACCACGTCTCTTTTGGGGTTTCGGATGTCGAGCGCTCCGCGGCATTCTATGACGCCGCGCTTGCGCCACTTGGTTATCGTCGCGTCTGGGAGGATCTCAACCCCGGCTTACCGGATCAGGCCGTGGGCTATGGCGTTGCCGGCGGTGGCGACAAGCTGGCGATCAAGCTTCGTCCGCAAGGCCAGCGTCCGCCGGGGCCCGGCTTTCATCTGGCCTTCGCGGCCCCTGATCGCCAGAGCATTGCTCTCTTCCATGCCGCTGCACTCGCCCATGGTGGCCGTGACAATGGTGCACCGGGTCCTCGGCCAGACTATGGTTCGCATTATTACGCGGCCTTCGTCATAGATCCCGACGGTCATCACATTGAGGCAGTCTTCAATTCGCCGGAATGAATTCGACGGCGGCGTTTGACGCGCTGGCGCGGAAAACAGCGTGATGGCGAGGCATTTGGCGACAACCCCGGCCAAATAGGCTATCATCCCTTGTTACGAGCAGTGGCAGCTATCGGCGGCCATCCTGGCGGTGACCGCCCCGACACACGGGAGGAAGGTTATGGCCGGCTTTCATGTCATGGCGGACGCGCGTGGAATGCACGTTCAGCCCACGGTACGACGCATCACTATCGCGGATTTGAGGGATGCCTTGCGTCTCGGCGCGGAGGATTTCTGGGCCAAGCCCTCACACTATGTGTTCCTCTGCCTGATCTATCCGATTGTGGGCCTGATCCTGACGCAGTGGACCTCCGGCGCGAACGCCATCCAGCTCATCTATCCGCTGATGTCGGGTTTCGCACTGGTCGGCCCGTTCGCCGCGATCGGCCTCTACGAGATCAGCCGCCGGCGTGAGCTCGGCATGAACACTTCGTGGCGCCACGCGCTCAATGTCCGGCACTCGCCGGCACTTCCCTCGATCGCCGTGATCGGCATCATGCTGCTGGCGCTGTTCCTGCTCTGGATGTTCACCGCGCAATCGATCTACACAAGCCTGTTTGGCGATCAGCCGCCGGCCTCGATCGGCGGCTTCATCCGCGAGGTGCTGACGACGAGCCGTGGCTGGACCCTGATCCTGCTCGGCAACGCCGCCGGCTTTGTCTTTGCCGTGATCGTGCTGGCCACGACCGTCGTCGCCTTTCCGTTGATGCTCGATCGCGATGTCGGTGCGGTTTCGGCGATCGAGACCTCCGCTCGGGCCGTGATGGCAAATCCGCTGACGATGGCGCTGTGGGGGCTGCTGGTCGCGGTGCTGCTGGTCATCGGTTCGATCCCGCTTTTCGCGGGACTGGCCGTGGTCATGCCGGTGCTTGGCCATGCGACCTGGCATCTCTATCGCAAGGTCGTAGAGCCGGAACGGGCGCAACAGATCAGGCGCCCCATGTAGGGACGTATCTGAACGCGGGTTAACGCTGGGCGTCGGTCGCCATCTTCAGGGCAAGTGCTGTCAGCACCCCGCCCATCATCCAGCGCTGGATGACCAGCCATAGCGGCCGGCCGGCGAGGAAGGTGGCTATCGAGCCGGCCGTCACGGCAATGATGGAATTGACGGTGAGGCTGATCGATATCTGCGTGGCGCCCAGCACCAGAAGTTGCGATAGAACGTGTCCCTTGCCGAGGCTGATGAACTGCGGAAGCAGTGACAGATAAAGCACCGCCACCTTCGGATTGAGCAGATTGGTCAGCAAGCCCATCGCAAACAGTTTGCGCGGCCCGTCCTTCGGCAGTTCGCGAACCTGGAACGGCGAACGACCACCCGGCTTCACCGCTTGCCAGGCCAGCCACAGCAGATAGAGCACGCCGGCAAAGCGCAGCGCGTCATAGGCGAGGGGAACCGTCATCAGAAGCGCGGTGATGCCGAACGCCGCCGACAGGACGTAGAACACAAAGCCAAGCGCCACGCCGCCGAGCGAGATCAGTCCGGCCTTTGGCCCTTGCGACAGCGATCGCGAGATCAGGTAGATCATGTTCGGACCAGGCGTCAGCACCATGCCGAGGCAGACCAGCGCGAAAGCGATATGGTTGGCGGCGTCGGGCATTGCCTTGATCTCCGGCCACGCCGTGTCGGGCGCGTGGCGATGAAGCACGTTGGCGCTCGCCGACGACCAAGGTGCGATCCTGGAATTGTGATCTCACGAGCGCTCGATATCTGCTCCCGCCGACGCCAGAGCGCAAGGGCATCACCGCGTCGGTCATTGCGCCAGAAGGATCTCCTGTCAGCCGACGACGCGAAGGTTCGACAGTTCGTTGCCGATTTCCTTGAAATCGTTCGATAGCGAGGCGCCGGTCGCGTTCCAGAAAAGTTTGGCCGGTTTGGTTGGGTCCGTGGTGTCCTTGCGGAACCGCGATTCGGAGGCGCACGCCTTGAGCGCGTCGATCGCCTTCTTGTCACCGGCATTGGTCATCGACAGGTCGAGCGCCACTGTCATCACCATGATGTTGGCCGCCTTGGCATTGTTGCAAAGTGTGGTCATCTGTTCGTTGAGCGCGGCCGTGTAATTGCTGCTCGAATAGTTGAACTGGCCGATGGCGCTTGATGTGCCGCCAAACAACCTTGTAGCCGAAGTGCCGTTGTAGCCAAGGCCCGTATAGCCGTAGGCGGCATAGGTGGACTTGTTGCCGGCGGGGTCGCTGCCTGGAACCGAATAGGTATTCTCGCCATCGGTCAGCACGATGACAACCTTGTCATTGCCTCGTTCGGTTTCCGGCCGCCCGTCCGGAAAGGGCTCGCCGCTGGACACGGTCCGCCAGCCCCAGGCCATGCCCTCGGGCACATTGGTGTTGCCGTTGGGCGCCATCAGGTCGATGGCCGCCTTGATGGCAGTCAGGCCTTCGGGCTTGCTTACGTCCGTGAGCCGAGTGATCGGAGTTGTCGTGCAGCTGTAGTTCGGCCCGGCTCCCTTGCCGAGCACCGGAGCATCGATCGGACGCGGCATGAAATATTTGGCCATGTCGCGCTGCCGGGCCTTGCCCGTGGTGCTGGACGGGTCGTCGTTCCACCAACTGTTCGAGGCGCCGTAAGTCTGCGGCGCATTCTCGTCGGGATCCTGTGTCACCTTCCAGTGGTTGCCGGGTTCGTCGGGCGCGAACATCGGTACAAACATCGTCGCCGGATCGCCGTTGCCAATGCCGGTATTGTTGGGGCCACCGGAAGCCGGCGTATCGTTGACATTATGGGGGTAGGGGCGCACCTCGACACAGCCCTGCCAACTGGCGAAGGGGCCATAGGTGTCGACGTAGTCATACTCGTCATGGCTGCGCTTGCAGGTGTGGTTAGAGCGATATTCGTCGCAGACGACCCGTTTGCTGCCGGCGACACGCTCGTGGCTGGTGACAACCTTCATGTCGCGATAGAGCGAAAACCGGGTCAGCATCTGGCCTTCTTCCGCGCCCCAGCCCGTCCCCCGCTTGTACCAGATACCGTTGGATTTCTGGGCATACTTGTTGGCCGCGCTCAGCGTCGACCAGTCGAAATTCTCGTGATGCACCGGCGACAATCCATAGGTGTCGATCCACGCCGCATTGTCGTTTCCGGCGCCGACATTGACTGAGGCCGCGAACGGCACGAGGCTGAACTGGACAGGCTTGTCGATCTGCTTCATCAGGGCCGACTGCAAGGCGAGTGTGTCGACCAGTTGCTTGGCCGCGGTCTTGAGGAGATCGATACGCTTTTGTCCCGAACCCGTGCCAGGCGTGGTCATGGAGGTAGAGTTGTCAAGCACGAGGGAGACTTCCAGCGTATTCTTCAGCCGGACCTCCGACGCCACATCGAAGCTGATCTTCTTGTTCCCATCGGCTTGGGATTGACCGACAAGCTGTGCAAGGACGGGGTAGAAATAGGGTTGATAGTCCAGCCGCGCGCTCATCTTCATCAGGCCACCACCCGTTTTGTTGTTGGGCAGCACGACATTGAGCGTGGTGTTGGCCGGACTGACGTTGTTGAGATTGGCGTTGAAGAAATCAAGGGCGTAGGCCCTCAACTGGTCATCGGTCGCGCCTTCGACCAGCCGCCGCGCCGTGGCGATGTTGGCGGCGTCGAGCGCGTTGAGCACGAGCTGCTTCTGCCGGTTCATCTCCGTGAAATCGACCGCCAGCGCCAGGCCACCCGCCAGGGGGATCATGGCCACAACGGTCATGAGAGCATAGTTGCCACGCTTGTCGCGGCTGAACTGGCGCCAGAATTCCCACATGTCCTGAAGCGGCCCCCGCCGTCATAATCGCAATCCGGTCAAACTCGCAGAAAACGCTGAAGGGCAGGTTGGAAAAACCGCTCGATTGGTCGAGCCGAAGTTCACGGAACGCTAACCTTGTGGCCGGCCGATTCATTCGAGACGAAATGTCTCGCCGGAACGCGAGACATTTCCAACGTGATTTGAGATCAGCCTACGATGCGCAAGTTCGACAGTTCGTCGGCGATTTCCTTGAAATTGTCCGACAGCGTCGCCCCGGTGGCGTTCCAGAACAGCTTGGCCGGCTTGCTCGGATTGGTCGGGTCCTTGCGAAAGCGCGAGTCGGAAGCACAGGCGGTAAGTGCCGCGATGGCCTTTTTATCGGCGGTCTTTGTCGTGCTGAGGTCAAGCGAGACCGTCATCACGATGACATTTGCACTCTTGGCATTCGCGCAAAGCGTCTGCATCTGCTCGTCCAGGGCGGTCGTATAGTTGGCGTCCGTATAGGTGGTCTTGCCGACGGCGTTACTGGTGTTCATGAACAAGCGGGTCACGCTTCCTGACCCTGGATACGTCAGACCGGCGTAGCCGTAGGCGGCATAGGTCGACCGGTTTTTGGCATAACTGCCATCGCTGATGGAACTATAGGTGTTGGCGCCATCGGTCAGCACGATGATCACCTTGTCATTGCCTCTTTCGGTCTCCGGCCGGCCTTCGGTGAACGGCTCGGTGCTCGAGACCGTCCGCCAGCCCCAGGCGAGACCTTCCGGCACATTGGTGTTGCCTGTCGGCGCCATGGCATTGATGGCATCGACGATCGCCTTCTTTCCAGCCGTGGTCGTTACGTCTTGCAGTGCCGTGATGGGGGTGGTCGTGCAACCGGAATTAGGGCCATCTCCATCGGGAGCGGCCGCTGCGTTATAGGGCTTCGTGATGAAGTATTTTCGCATGTCGGATTGACGCTTGGCGACCGTCAGGCTGTCGAGAGAATCGACCCACCAGTTGTTGTTGTAGCCCCAGGAACTGGTGCTGGCGTGCGTGTCGTTGTCGGTCCAGAAATTGCCCGCCTCGTCGGGCGCGAACATTGGAACGAACAGGCTCGCCGGTGCGCCGGTTGTCGGCGTCGTGTCATCGTTGTTGTAAGGATACGGCCGCGCCTCGACACAGCCGGCCCACGCTTCATACTGGCCAGTCGTGTCAACGGACGTCGTGCAATTGCCGCGGCTATCCTTCTTTGTGCATGTCCGAGTTGTCGCCATGATGTCGTTGTAGAGCGTGAAGCGAGTCATCGGCTTGTCTTTGTCCGCACCCCAGCCGGAGCCGCGCTGATAGTATACGCTGCCAACTTTCTGGATGTATTTGTTGGCGTTGGCGGCGGCCGTCATCGTCGACCAGTCGAAATTCTCGTGATGGACCGGCGAGAGTCCGGTGAGATCCATCCAGGCATCGTCCTTGTGGCCTGAGCCGACGTTGACCGATGCCGAAAACGGAACCAAGGCGAACTGCACAGGCTTGTCGACCTGTTTCATCTGTTCTGCCTGCTTCGCAAGCGTATTGACGAGTTCCGTTGCAGCGGTTTTGAGAAGGTCTATTCTGGGTTTGCCGGTACCCGAGCCATTGGTGCTCATCGATCCGGAATTGTCGAGCACAAGCGCCACCTCCAGCGTATTCTTGAGGCGGACTTCCGAGCATGCCGAGAACCTGATGTCGGTGGATTTGGCGGATCCGGAAATCAGCATGGCCGCGGCCGGCAGGAGATACGGATGATATGTTAAGTCTGAGCAAAGCTTCAGTGTGCCGCCGCCGGTATTGTTGTTGGGTAAGGTGACGGTAAGCGTTGTGTTGGCGGGATCGATTTGTGCGAGGTTCGTCTCAAAGAAATTCTTGGCATAGGATTTGACATCGCTCTCGCTTGCCCCGGAAGAAATCTGCCGCGCCGTGGCGATACCGGCCGCGTCAAGCGCGTTCAATGTAACCTGGCGCTGGCGCACCAATTCCCCAAAGTCGACTGCAAGTGCCACAGCGCCCATCAGAGGCACTAGGCAGATGGCGGTCACCAACGCATAGTTTCCGCGCCGGTCCCGGCAGAATTTGCCAATCATGATCTTGAGTGCCCTCGGCAAGACCCACTTGCTGTCGCGACAATGTCATTAATCATTAAATTTCAGGTTGCCGAAATGAGTAGAAGATCCGGATTTATTTTCAGTACCCGTTAATCATGGTGCTGTTTCGTCTCCGCCGGTTAAGACGACAGCCCATCGCCGACGAGCCATGTCTTGCGGCGAAAGCTGATGACAGCGTGGACCGGTTCGGCTAATTCGAACCGGCTGTGGCGGACCGTCGGCCGTGGCTTTCGCAACGATCATTGCTCAAGGAAACAACATGGCGGATTCGCCTGAAATCATCGGCTCGCTCGCGCATGTGTCGAAAGGGTATTCGGCAATCCTTTGCGATGTCTGGGGTGTGGTCCACAATGGTGAAAGCCATTTCCCCGTGGCGGCTTCGGCCCTGGCGGAAGCGCGCGAATCAGGGATCCCTGTTGTCTTGATCACCAATTCACCACGCAGAAGTACCGACGTGGTGGCGCAGATGAATGCGATTGGTGTACCGGCCACGGCTTACGACCGGGTGGTTACCTCCGGTGACGTTACGCGTGACCTGATCGCTGAAGGGCCACGAAAGATCTTTCATATCGGCGCCGATCGCGACCTCACGATCTATGATGGTCTCGACATCGAGCTTGTCGAGGAGTTCGAGGCTTCAGGCGTTGTCTGCACCGGCCTCTTCGATGACGAGGTCGAAAAGCCAGAGGACTATGCCGAGCTTTTGCAAAGGCTGCGCGCCAGGAACCTGCCTTTCATTTGCGCCAACCCCGATATCGTGGTGGAGCGTGGCGAACGAATCATATGGTGCGCCGGGGCACTAGCCCGTGACTATGCCCAGCTCGGTGGGCGCACTCTGATCGCAGGCAAGCCCCACGCCCCGATCTACGAGGTTGCGCTAGCGGAGGTTGCCGACATTCTTGGTCGCCCCGTCGAGCGAAAGGAAGTGCTGGCCATCGGCGATGGCATGATGACCGACGTGAAGGGGGCCGCCGACAACGGGCTCGACGTGCTTTATGTGTCGGGTGGCATCCATGCTCGTGACTACGGCGATCCGCAGCGGCCGGATCCCCTTTTGCTGGCTGCTTTTTTGGAAAGGCACGGCTATCGGCCTGTCGCCGTCATTCCGAGACTGCGATAGGGTCGGCCGATGGCGAAGGTCCTCGAACACATTTCGGCCGTTTCCCCGCTGCCGGCCCATTTGCGCGGCGGCGTCGTGGCGATCGGCAATTTCGACGGCGTCCATCGCGGTCATCAGGCTGTGCTCGAGCGTGCGCTGGCCGAGGCGCGCCGGCTCGGTGTGCCGGCTCTGGTGCTGACCTTCGAGCCGCATCCGCGAAAGGTATTCAGGCCCGACATTCCGCTCTGTGTGCTGACACCGCCGCCGATGAAGGCGCGGCTGCTTGCGCAACTGGGTTTTGCCGCACTCGTGGAGCAGCCTTTTGATCGGGCTTTTGCGTCCCTGTCAGCCGAGGCGTTCGTGACCGATGTGCTGGACACAAATCTTGGCGTCACCCATGCGGTGACTGGCTTCGATTTTCACTTCGGCAAGGATCGCCAGGGCGGTCCCGCCTATCTTATGGCGGCGGGCGAGCGTCATGGTTTTGGCGTCACGCTGGTCGACGCTTTCCGCGACGAGGGGGCAGAAGTGGTGTCGTCGAGCCGCATCCGTGCATTGTTGAGCGAGGGGGACGTTGCCGAGGCTGCCGGGTTGCTCGGCTATCGCTTTACTGTTGAAGGCAAGGTGATTGGCGGACAGCAGCTCGGCCGCACGCTCGGTTTTCCGACCGCCAATATGAGGCTTTCTGCGGAAACGACACTGAAGGAAGGCATCTATGCCGTCCGCTTTCGCCGCGCCGACGGCACGATCCAAGACGGTGTCGCCAGCTTCGGCCGCCGACCGACCGTCGACGACAATGGCGCACCGCTTCTGGAAACCTTCGTCTTCGATTTTTCCGGCGACCTTTACGGCGAGATCTGCCGGGTATCTTTCTTCGGTTTCCTGCGATCCGAGGTGAAGTTCGATGGGCTGGACGCTCTGGTTGCGCAGATGAAGAGCGACGAAGCCGAAGCTCGCGCGCTTCTGGCCGGCGTCAAGCCGCTTTCCGAACTCGACGCCGCCATGGCGTTTTGAGTTATCGCTTCGACAGCAGGTCTATTTCTTCAGGGCAAGGCCGACTGCAATGAAGGTCCAGCCCTGGAAGATCAGATCGATCGCCAGGAACAGCCCGAGCACCCAGACGCTGTTAACCGGCCAGCCGATGGCGATGATCAGGCCGGCAAGCGCGCTGATGATGCCGGCCGCCACGACCCAGCCCCAGCCGCTTTCCGGCCGGTGGCTGTAGCCGACCCAGGCCCTGAGCACGCCGGAAGCGACAAGCGCCACCGCTAGCAGGAACGTCAGTACGGTGGAGGCCAGAAGCGGATTGTCGAAAGCGAAGAAACCGGCGACCGCATAGAGAAGCCCGCTCAACAGCCAGTAGAAGAAGCGACCCCAGGTCTTCACGCCGAAGGCATGCACGATCTCGATGACACCCGCCATCAGCATCAGCCAGCCGACCACGTAAACCGAAGCGACCGTGGCGATGAAAAGATTGCCGAAGGCGATGCCGCCGAAGATCAGCAGCAGTACGCCGAGAGCGACAAACCATCCCCATTTCGCTCTTGTCTGGCCGATCGCGGTTTTCAGAGCATCGCTGTTCAGGGTCATCGCCGCCATCTCCATTGAGTGTCGCGTTGCATGTTTCCGATCCGGACGTTAACCTCGAAGGCCTTGCCCGTCCAGCGAGCGTCTGCGGCGGGCACACGCCAAAAAAGCTCAAGGAATCGGTCGAACTTAAATCAAATTTTACCAAACCGACGCAAAGCCTTGCTATCGTGAAGGGCCTTGTGTGTGTACGGAGTAGCAATGCGTTCTGTCCCGACGATTCCGGTGGTTCTGGCCACCTTCATCCTGGGTACGGCTGGCGTCGCCGAGGCTGGTGACGGCGCCTTCGGTTGGGTGTCGGGCGACTGGTATCTGACACTTGGAGCGACCGGCATGGTCGCGCCGAATTTCGAGGGCGGCAAGCGGTACCTGCTCAGTGCTTCGCCGATCATTTCACTAGGCAAGGCTGGCCCGCAGGCCCGTTTCGTGTCCCGTAACGACAACATCTCGCTGGCGCTGATCGACGAGGGCGGGGTGAGGGCTGGCCTGACCGGAAAATTCCTGTTTTCGCGCAGCAGCGACGATGAGCTGAAGGGCCTCGACCCTGTACGCTGGGGCGGCGAGGTTGGTGGCTTCTTCGAATTCTACCCAACGGATTGGCTGCGCGCCCGCGCCGAATTGCGGCACGGCATTCGCGCCCACAACGGCTTTGTCGCCGATATTGCCGCGGACGCCTTCTACGACGTGACGCCGACTGTCAGGATTTCGGGCGGACCGCGCGTCTCGTTCGCCTCGGCCAACTATTTCGATGCCTATTATGGTGTCGACGCGCGGGAAGCCGTGGATTCCGGCCTTAGCGAATACCATCCGGGTGGTGGGTTGAAATCAACGGGTCTCGGCGGCGCCATAACCTGGAAGGTGACCGACCCGATGACGGCCAGCCTGTTTGGCGAATACTCCCGCCTGATGGGACCGGCCGCCGATTCCAGCCTGGTCAGGGAGCGCGGCGATCGCAACCAGTTCACGATCGGCGTATCGACCAGTTACCGCTTCGACTTCACGATGTAATCGAATCCAGCAAGAGACGCTTTATTCTTGCCTCTTTGTCCGCTAAAAGCCCGGTTATGACGAGCTTTTCGCGTCCCATCGCCATTGCGATACGAATTACCGGCCCGGTGTTTCGGGCAGCCTGAGTGCTGCCGGAACCGCCGGGAATCTTGCGCGCGGCCTCTCGCGCTTTTTCCAGATCATCAACGCATATTGCCCAGAAGTGGCTCCGGTTTTGGGAAACGATATGCGTCAAAGCGAAGACTTCAACGCCTCAGGCCGTCTGGCCGGGCATGCACATGGCAGACCAATGACCGACGAAACGCCCAACAATTCGACAATCGACTATTCCAAGACGCTTTACTTGCCGCAGACGGACTTTCCGATGCGTGCCGGCCTGCCGGAGAAGGAGCCGCTTCTGGTCAAGCGCTGGCAGGACATGGACCTGTACCGCAAGCTGCGCGAGAGCGCTGCCGGCCGCACAAAGTATGTGCTGCACGATGGCCCGCCCTACGCCAACGGCAACATCCATATCGGCCATGCGCTGAACAAGATCCTCAAGGACGTCATCACCCGCTCGTTCCAGATGCGCGGCTACGATTCCAACTACGTCCCGGGCTGGGACTGCCACGGACTGCCGATCGAATGGAAGATCGAGGAGCAGTATCGCGCCAAGGGAAAGAACAAGGACGAGGTGCCGGTCAACGAATTCCGCAGGGAATGCCGGGAGTTCGCCGCGCACTGGATCTCCGTGCAGGGTGGCGAGTTCCAGCGCCTCGGCGTCATCGGCGACTTCAAGAATCCTTACACGACGATGGCGTTCCACGCCGAGTCACGCATCGCCGGCGAGTTGTTGAAATTCGCCATGTCCGGCCAGCTCTATCGCGGTTCCAAGCCGGTGATGTGGAGCGTGGTCGAGCGCACCGCGCTGGCCGAGGCCGAGGTCGAATACCAGGATTATGAGAGCGATACGATCTGGGTGAAATTCCCGGTGGCCAATATAGCCATCGCCAGCGTTCCGGATGGCGAATCCGCCAAACTGGTTCCGGGCCTGAGCGAGAAGTCCCTGGACCTGTTGGAGGCTCATGTCGTCATCTGGACGACGACACCTTGGACAATCCCCGGCAATCGTGCCGTCAGTTATTCGCCGCGCATCGGCTACGGCCTTTACGAGGTTACGGCCGCGGAGAATGCTTTCGGTCCGCAGCCCGGTGAAAAGCTGATCTTCGCCGCGGCTCTGGCCGATGCTTCGGCCGACAAGGCCAAGGTCACGTTGAATCACCTTCGCAACGTCAGCGCCGAAGAGCTTGGAAGCCTTGTGCTTTCGCATCCTTTCAAGGGTTTGGGGGGCGGTTACGAATTCTCGGTGCCGATGCTCGCCGGCGACCACGTCACCGACGACGCAGGCACCGGTTTCGTCCACACCGCGCCCGGGCACGGCCGCGAGGACTTTGACGCCTGGATGGATGCGGCATCGGACTTGCGCGCGCGGGGCATCGATGCAGCGATCCCGTTCACGGTCGATGATGGCGGCTTCTTCACCAAGGACGCGCCGGGCTTTGGCCCGGACCGTGAGGGCGGGGCCGCGCGCGTCCTTGATGACAACGGCAAGAAGGGCAACGCCAACCAGGCGGTCATCGACGAACTGATCAAGCGCAACGCGCTGTTCGCGCGCGGCCGGCTGAAGCACTCCTATCCGCATTCCTGGCGCTCCAAGAAGCCGATCATCTTCCGCAACACGCCGCAATGGTTCGTCTACATGGACAAGGACCTCGGCGACGGCTCCACGCTGCGCAGCCGCGCCCTGAAGGCGATCGACGACACGCGTTTCGTGCCGGCCGCCGGCCAGAACCGTATCCGCGCCATGATCGAGGAGCGTCCGGACTGGGTGCTGTCGCGCCAGCGCGCCTGGGGCGTCCCGATCGCCGTCTTCGCCGACGCCGACGGCAATGTGCTGAAGGACGAAGCAGTCAACCAGCGCATCATGGATGCCTTCGAGCAGGAGGGAGCCGACGCCTGGTTCGCCGCCGGCGCCAAGGAGCGTTTCCTTGGCAATCACGATGCGTCCAAATGGAAGCAGGTGATGGACATTCTCGACGTCTGGTTCGATTCGGGCTCGACGCACGCCTTCACGCTGGAAGATCGTCCAGACCTGAAATGGCCGGCCGACGTCTACCTCGAGGGCTCCGACCAGCATCGCGGCTGGTTCCATTCCTCGCTGCTGGAAAGCTGCGGCACCAGGGGCAGGGCGCCTTACGACACCGTCGTCACCCACGGCTTCACCATGGATGAAGACGGGCGAAAAATGTCGAAGTCGCTCGGCAACACGGTGGTCCCGCAGGACGTCATCAAGCAGTCAGGCGCGGATATCCTGCGGCTCTGGGTGGTGACGACCGACTATTGGGAGGACCAGCGGCTCGGAAAGAATGTGCTGCAAACCAATATCGACGCCTATCGAAAGCTGCGGAATACCATCCGCTGGATGCTGGGCACGCTCGCCCATGACGATGGCGAGGAGATGCCGCTGGAAACACTGCCGGAGCTGGAGCGTTTGATGCTGCACCGCCTGGCCGAACTCGATGAGGTCGTGCGTTCGGGCTATGACGCCTTCGAATTCAAGCGCATTACGCGCACGCTGCTAGATTTCATGGTTGTCGAACTGTCGGCGTTCTATTTCGACATTCGCAAGGACGCGCTCTACTGCGACGGGCCTTCCAGCGTTAAGCGCAAGGCTTCGGTGCAGGTGGTGCGGCATTTGTTCGACTGCCTGGTGAAGTGGTTGGCACCGATGCTGCCTTTCACCACAGAGGAAGCGTGGCTCGACCGGCATCCGGACGCCGTCTCGGTGCATCTTGACCAGTTTCCGCAAATCCCGGCGGACTGGAAGAACGAGGCGCTGGCGGAAAAATGGCGCAAAGTCCGCCAGGTGCGCCGTGTTGTCACCGGCGCGCTTGAGATCGCGCGAGCCCAGAAGGTTATCGGTTCGTCGCTGGAAGCGGTGCCGGTTGTCACGCTCGACGATGCGTCGCTCGAGGCGGCGATCGCGGATGTCGACATGGCCGAGATGGCGATCACCAGCGACCTCGTCATTGCTCATGGCAAGGCTCCGGCCGGCGCCTTTACGCTCGACGACGTCAAGGGGGTTGCCGTGGTGGTCGAGAAAGCCGAGGAACGCGGCCTGGTGAAGTGCGCGCGTTCATGGCGCTACACCGCAGATGTCGGGCAGGACGCGGAATTCCCGGATGTCTCGGCGCGCGATGCCGCGGTTCTGCATGAGTTGAAGGCATTGGGCAGGATTTGACGGTCCAAACAGGTGCACAAATGCCACTGCGGGCGACGTCTGGCCGTCCGCGCGTTGCCCTTAACGAGTGGTTGGGATAGATAGGCGAAACTCCGGACGACAAATTGTCGCCGGATTTCCGTTGGAAGAGCATATGCGATGGGGACCGGACTTTGCCCGGTGGCGATCGAGAGGCTGTCTAGAGTGGGACTTTTTGATATGACCGAGAGATATAATGCGCGCCTTGCGCTGCTGGCGCCGCTTGTCGTATCGGGCCTCGCTCTATCGGGCTGCATGGGTTCGCCCACCTACGGTACCGACAAGACCGCGGGCGCCCAGTTGGCGGGTGATATCACCGGTGCGTTTTCGATCGTGCCAAAGACCAAGCCTCAGATCGACTACAAGCCGCGTCCGACTCTGGTAAAGCCCGCCCCCGGGCAGAAGGAAGCGCTGCCCGCACCGCAGGAAAGCATCCAGACGGCCAGCGCTGCCTGGCCCGAATCGCCTGAACAGCGTCGCGCGCGCTTGCGCGCCGATGCTACCGCGCACCAGGATGATCCTGCCTATCAGTCGCAGATAGTCGATGACGTTCAGACCGATCCCGCAGCGGTGAAGAAAGCCCTGGCGGAATCGGGCTCAAGCCATCCGCCTGCATGGACCCCGGCGGACTCCGACAAGGGGCGCGCCGCCGAAATCCAGCGTCGCCTAGCCGCGAGCAAGCAGGGCGATCCCAATACCCGCAAATATCTGAGCGAGCCGCCGCTTGCCTATCGTGTGGCCGCCGACACAGCGCCGAAGGACCAGCTCGGCGAGGACGAGTTCAAGAAGGAACGCCGTCTCAGGAAAGAGGCGGAAGGCAAGAAAAGCAGCGGCTGGTTCGACTGGCTGCCTTCGCTATAAGCTAGGTTGCCTGTCCCGGTCAGGGATCGCGCCGTTCCCGAAAAAAGTCCTTCAGAAGAAGAGCCGCGTCGGTCTCGCCAATGCCCGGATATATTTCTGGCGCATGGTGACACGTTGGCGATGCGAAGAAGCGCGCGCCATTGACCACCGCACCGCCTTTCTCGTCCGAGGCGCCGAAATAGAGGCGGCGCAGTCTGGCGAAGGAAATGGCGCCTGCGCACATGGCGCACGGTTCCAGCGTCACATAGAGATCATGCCCGGTGAGCCGCTCGCTGGATAGCTTGCGGCAGGCATCCCGGATTACCAGCATCTCGGCATGCGCGGTCGGATCGGTAAGTTCGCGGGTGCGGTTCCCGGCGCTGGCAATAACCGTGTCGCGGCTGGCGATGACCGCGCCGACCGGAACTTCGCCGCGCTGGCCGGCGGCTTCGGCCTCTTTCAGCGCCAGTGCCATGAAATCCGGCCGCTTCAAACAGGTTCCATCCCGATTATCTCCTCGCCACCCGGTGGTGATCCTGTTATCTAGCGCACAATCTGAAAATCGGACTCGGTTTTCGGAACGGATCATGCGCAAAATCAATAGTGCTATCGCGTCCCGCGCGCGTCCGAAAGGATGCGCCACGCTGTAGCAGCGCAAACGGACAAAGGCCACATGGACGACAACGACAAGAAGTTCCGCCCCAAAAAGGGTCCGGGTAACGGCACGAAATCCGTAGGGCCGCGTGGCCGCGACGGCGCGGCGGGCAAGGGCGGCAAGCCGTCTTTTGGCGCCAAGAAACCTTATGCGCCGCGTGGCGACCGTCCACTGGCGGCGGATGGCGAGAGGCCGAAGCGGGACTTCAAGGCCGGCGACAAGCCTTTCAGCAAGGGACCGCGCCCCGAGGGCAAGCCTTACGAAAAGCGCGAAGGTCCGCGCAAGCCGTACGCGCCGCGTGGAGATCGCCCGATGGCGGCCGACGGTGATAGGCCCGCGAGGGCTTACAAGCCGCGTACGACGTCGGAAAGCGGCGCTCCACGCGCCGAAAGACCGTTCAGCAAGGGACCGCGCCCCGAAGGCAAGCCTTATGAGAAACGCGAAGGCCCTCGCAAGCCGTATGCTGCGCGTGGCGACCGTCCTGTGGTCGCCGACGGTGAGCGTCCAGCACGCGTCTACAGGCCGCGCGCAACCGCCGAGGGCGACGCGCCACGCGCCGAAAGGCCATTCAGCAGGCCACGGCCGGAAGGCAAGCCGTTTGTGAAGCGCGATGGAGCCGGCAAGCCCTATGCTCCGCGCGGCGACCGGCCGGCCTCGGCCGACGGCGGCGAAAAACGCTTCGACCGTCCCAAGCGCGACTTCAGTGATGCCCCCAGGCGCGATTTCGCCGATCGTCCCAAGCGCGACTTCGGTGGCGACAGGCCCAAGCGCGATTTCAACGATCGTTCGCAGGGAGCAGGCGGCGCTGGTTTCAAGCCACGCTTGCGCCCGGCCGAAGCAACCGAGGAGGCAGGCGAACGCATTGCCAAGCGGTTGGCCCGTGCCGGCCTGGCTTCTCGCCGCGATGCCGAAGAGCTGATCGCGGCAGGCCGCGTAAAGGTGAACGGCAAGGCACTAGCCTCGCCGGCTTTCAATGTCATGCCCGGCGACGTTATCCATCTCGACGGCATGGAGATTCCTCCGATCGAGCGGACGCGGCTTTTCCTGTTCCACAAGCCGGCGGGTGTGGTCACCACCAACCGCGATCCCGAGGGCCGCAAGACCGTTTTCGATGTGTTGCCGACGGACCTGCCACGGTTGATGACGATCGGGCGGCTCGACATCAACACCGAGGGCCTTCTGCTGCTCACCAATGACGGCGGACTGGCGCGTGTGCTCGAACTGCCGGCTACCGGCTGGCTGCGGCGCTACCGCGTGCGGGTCCATGGCAAGGTCGAGGAAAGCGCGCTTGCCGGCTTGCGCGAAGGCATCGCGGTCGACGGCGTCTTCTACGGCGCCATCGAAGCGACGCTTGATCGCGAGCAGGGCACCAATGCCTGGCTGACGCTTGGCCTGCGCGAGGGCAAGAACCGCGAAGTGAGGAACATTCTCGGTGCGCTTGGTCTCGATGTCACGCGCCTGATCCGCATTTCATATGGACCGTTCCAGCTCGAGGATCTGCGCGAAGGCCATGTGCTGGAGATCAAGGGCCGCGTGCTGCGCGACCAGCTCGGTGAGCGGCTGGTTGAGGAATCCGGCGCCAATTTCGACGCCGAGATCACCAAGCCGTTTTCCAACAAGCCGGTGCGGCGCGAGGCTGTGCGCGAAGAAGAGCCCGAGCGGCCGAAATTCACCCGTGATGGCGAGCGTCGTCCGATCGGCGAGGGCGGTCTGATCAAGAACCGCAAGCGCCGCGAGAACAGCCGCGACGAAGCGCTGGGCAAGCTGTCGACAAGTCCCGACAGAAGCGCGGGGCCGGAGAAGAGCTTTGGCGAGCGTAGCCCAAGGCCCGAGCGCGGCGGTTTCGGCGACAAACCGCGTGGCGGCTTTGGCGACAAGCCTCGCGGCGGCTTTGGCGGCAAGCCGGGTGGCAAGAAATCAGAACGCGAGCAGAAGCCGATAGACCCGCCGGGTCAGCGGAAAGCCAATGTCTGGATGGCGCCAGGCGCCCGGCCGATCGGCAAGGGCAGGGCGGAGGCCGATGCGGCCAAGGCTGCCGAGGCGAAGGCGCGCAAGGCATCTTTCAAACCCACCTATGGCAAGCCTGCCGGCGCAAAGCCATTCGGCAAGCCGCGCGGCGAGCGTCCAGGCGATGATCGGCCACGCGGCGGACCCAAGGGTCCGAGAACGAGATGAGGCCCAAGGCGATATGAGGCTCGCAAAAAGATGAGGATTGTCGGCGGCGAGTTTCGAGGGCGCCCGCTGGCAACGCCTCGCACCAACGCCATACGCCCAACGACGGACCGCGCCCGCGAGGCCGTGTTCAATGTGCTGGCTCACCGGTTCGCGGAGAAGCTTCAGGACCGGCGCGTGCTCGACCTGTTTGCCGGCACGGGCGCGCTTGGCCTGGAGGCCTTGTCACGTGGCGCGGCGTACGGCGTCTTCATCGAGGAGTCGGCGGAGGGCCGCGGGCTCATCCGCGACAATGTCGAGGCTTTCGGGCTAACTGGGCGCACCAAGATATTCCGCCGCGACGCCACCGCGCTGGGCGAGGCGGGCACGCTTGCCCCCTTCGATCTCGTCTTCGCCGATCCGCCCTATGGCAAGGGCCTCGGTGAACGCGCCTTGCAGTCGGCGAAGAGCGGCGGCTGGTTGCGCCCTGGCGCTCTCTGCGTCGTCGAGGAGGCGGCAGCCGTGGCCTTTGAGGCCGGCCCCGGCTTCTCCGTCATCGATGAGCGCAACTACGGCGAGACCATCATCCGCTTCATCGAGGCCAACTGAGGTCGGCCTCTTTACGGCCTCCTTTGCGGGCGAATGAGTCACGATCACTTTGCTTGTCGTCAGGACCTTGCCTATCGTCCGTCCATCAAACCGGAGCCATTGATGACATTTCAGACTGAATGGCTACGGGCGGCACTGCTGGCGACGTCGTTGGCTTTCGCTGCGACCAGCCCGGTGCTGGCCGAGACGGCGCCAAGTGAATGGAAGGTGACGGATTTCCTGCTCGACAACGGCATGGAAGTCGTGGTCATCCCCGACCATCGCGCACCGATCGTCACCCATATGGTCTGGTACAAGATCGGCAGTGCCGACGAGCCGCCGGGAAAATCCGGCATAGCGCATTTCTTCGAGCATCTGATGTTCAAGGCTACGACCAATCATGCGGCCGGCGAGTTCGATCGCGCCGTGTCCGATATTGGCGGCTCCAACAACGCCTTCACTTCCTACGACTACACGGCATTCCACGAGACGGTCGCGCCGCAGGCGCTGGAGCAGATGATGAGCTTCGAGGCTGATCGGATGCGCAATCTCATCCTGACCGACGATGTCATCAAGACGGAGCGCGACGTGATCCTTGAGGAGCGCCGCATGCGCATCGACAACAATCCCCAGGCGGTCCTTGATGAAGAGGTTAATGCAACGCTCTGGCAGAACCAGCCCTACCGCATTCCGGTCATCGGCTGGATGCAGGAGATGGAGCAGTTGAACCGCATTGACGCCACCGCCTTCTACGACAAGTATTACAGGCCCAACAATGCCGTACTGATCGTGGCCGGCGACGTCGAACCGGATACGGTCAGGGCGCTGGCCGAGAAGACCTTCGGCAAGGTGGCGCGCGGTCCCGATCTGCCGCCGCGGGTTCGCCCGGTCGAGCCGGAGCAGAACACCAAGCGCACGGTAACGCTCTCCGACGGCCGCGTCAGTGTGCCGAGCTTCTCCACGCAATGGGTGGTTCCGTCCTACCACTCGGGCAAGGAAGGCGAGGCGGAAGCACTTGATCTTCTGGCGGAAATCCTGGGCGGCGGCACGCGCAGCCGGCTTTATCAGCAGCTTGTGGTCAAGCAGGGCATTGCCTCCAGCGCGGGCGCCTACTTCCAGGGCACCATGCTCGACGATACCAATTTCACCGTCTACGGCGCGCCGCGCGGCGATGCCAGATTGGCCGATGTCGAGGGGGCGGTCGATGCCGAGGTGGTGCGCATCGCCAAGGATGGCGTGACGGACGAGGAACTGGAAAAAGCCAAGGATCGATATGTGCGCTCGATGATCTTTGCCCGCGACAAGCAGGATTCCATGGCCAATATCTACGGCTCGACGCTGGCCACCGGTGGCAATGTGCAAGATGTCCAGCAATGGCCGGATCGCATCCGCAAGGTCACTGCCGACGAGGTCAAGGCCGTTGCCGCTCGCTATCTCGTCCTCGACCGATCGACGACCGGCTATCTCTTGCCGCAAACCCAGGCTGGGAACTGATTGATGACGCGGCTCGGCACCATTCGTTTCCGTCTGCACATCGTGGTCCTGTTCCTGTCGGTGTTGTTTCTGATCCTGCCAGCGGTCACCGCGCGCGCCAACGTGGCCATCCAGGATGTCAAGTCATCGAAGGGCGTCGACGCCTGGCTTGTTGAAGACTATTCCGTGCCGATCATTGCCATCCGCTTCGTCTTCGACGGCGGCTCGACGCAGGATCCGCCGGGCAAGGAGGGGCTGGCCAATCTGATGACCGGCCTGTTCGACGAGGGTGCGGGCAATCTCGACAGCGAGGCTTTCCAGATCCGCCTCGACGACGTCGGCGCGGAAATGAGCTTCGACGAGCGGCGTGACGGAACCTATGGGTCAATGCGCATGCTGGCCGAGCGCAGGGACGAGGCGTTCGACCTCTTGCGGCTGGCGATCACGCAACCGCGTTTCGACCAGGAGCCGATCGATCGTGTCCGCGCCCAGGTGCTGTCCGGCATCATCGCCGGCGAGAACGACCCCGATACGATTGCCCAGACCAAATGGGCCGAGGCGCTCTATGGCACCCATCCCTACGCACGGTCCGATCAGGGTACCAGGCAGAGCATTGCCACGATCACGCCAAACGATCTGCGCGCCTTTCACAAGGCGAATTTTGCCCGCAGCGGGCTGCATGTCGCCGTGGTGGGCGCCATCGACGCCGAAACGCTGAAGCTGAAACTCGATCTCCTGTTCGGCGATCTGCCGGACAAGCAGCAGCTTCGGCCGGTTGCCGATGTCGACCCGAAACTGGCCGCGCGTGTCGAGGTCAACTACGCCTTGCCGCAGACCTCGTTGCAACTGGCCTATCCGGGAGTGAAGCGGGATGCTCCGGATTTCTTCGCGGCTGCCTTGATGAACGAGATCCTCGGCGGCGGCACGTTCACGTCGCGCCTGTTCAACGAAGTTCGTGAAAAACGCGGTCTGGCCTACAGCGTCAACTCGTCGCTCATCAACCAGGACCATTCCACCGCGCTGATCATCTCGACCGGCACCCGTTCGGACAGGGCAGCACAGACACTTGGCATCGTCCGTGAAGTTGTGAAGCGCATGGCCGAGGAAGGCCCGACCGAGGCGGAACTGGCAGCGACCAAGAAATACATGATCGGCGCCTACGCCATCAACAATCTGGACTCCTCCAGCTCGATCGCCGCGACCCTTGTTCAGCTGCAAGTCGACAAGCTCGGCATCGATTACATGCAGCGGCGGACGGCCTACATCAACGGCGTGACGCTCGATCAGGTCAAGGCTGCTGCCAGGAAGCTGTTGTCCACCGAACCGACCATCATGGTCGTCGGGCCGAAGCTCGGCGAGGTTGCCAATGGAGGCTAGTTTCGGCATCGCCTTTGGCGGCGGCGGCGCGCGCGGACTGGCGCATATCCACGTCATCGAGGCCTTGGACGAACTGGGCATAAAACCGGTGGCGATAGCCGGCTCGTCGATCGGCGCCATCATGGGCGCAGGCATGGCGTCCGGCATGACCGGCAAGGAGATCCACGATTATGCACGTTCGATCCTCGGCCGGCGCACCGAAGTGGCCAGCCGCATGTGGAGGGCTCGGCCGGAAACTTTCGCGGAGGCGATGCAGGGCGGGTTGAGGGTCAGCCAATTCAATGTCGAGCGCATTCTCAAGGCCTTCCTGCCCGAGGCGGTTCCCGAAACATTCGCCGAGTTGAAAATCCCGCTGAAGGTGACGGCGACTGATTATTTCGGCCACAAGCTCGCCGTGTTCAACGACGGCGACCTGCATTCAGCCCTTGCCGCTTCAGCCGCGATACCTGCGGTGTTTCGCCCGGTGTTGCGCGATGGAAGGCTGCTGATCGACGGCGGCATCTACAACCCCGTGCCCTTCGATCTGATCGAAAACGATGCTGACGTCATCATTGCTGTCGACGTGGTCGGGGCACCTGAGGAGGTGGAGGGCAAGCAGCCGACTTCCGTCGACCTGATGTTTGGCGCAACGCAACTGCTCATGCAGTCGATCATTGCCAACAAGCTGAAGCAGTGTCAGCCGGATATATTGATCCGCCCGGCGGTGTCGAAATACCGTGTGCTGGACTTCATGAAGGTCGACGCCTTGATGAACGAGACGGCGGATATCAAGGACGAACTGAAGCGGCAGATTGAAAAAGTCGTGGAGGCAAGGGCCACCAGGAACAAACGTGGAAAGCGTAGCGCCGTGTCGGACTGACGGGCGTACGCAAGCTCACCGCGTTGGCTGCCGGGCTGCCGGCGGCGACGGTCGCAGGACTTGTCGCGCTGTCGCGGCACTGCCCTGCGGCTCGGTGTCGATCGATTACCGCTCGGCTTCGATGAACGCTTCGAGCTTTTCGGCACTCAACCCGGCCTGTGAGGCGATGCGTCGCGACAGATCGGCGGCTGCCGTGCGCGGACGTCCGATCGGACGGTCGAGCCAGTAGGAAACCGGATTGAGCGCGGTGCGGTCGTCGACGGCGACGATCCGGCCGGATTTCAGTTGATGCCCGGTCAGCGGCGGTCGCGCCAGCGCGATGCCGAGCCCATAGGCGGCGGCGTCGAGCACCAGATTGTAATCCTCGAAGCGACGATCCTGCGGGCGAGGGCGGTAATCCATGCCTTGCGCCGCAAACCAGGCGCGCCATCCCGAGGCATCGGAATCATTGATCAGTGGAAATTTGAGCAGGCGGGCCGGATCGCCGCGTCCGATCTCGCGGGCAAGCTCCGGCGATGCGATCGGAAACACCTGTTCTTCGAACAGTTGCACCGAGACACGCCCCGGAATGCTGCCACGCCCGCAGCGGATCGAGAGATCTATGCCTTCGTCGGCAAGGTCGGCCTGGCGGATGTCGACCTCGAGTACGATGCGCAGCCTGGTCGGATCGTTCTCCAGCGCCGCCATTCGCGGCATGAGCCACAGCCCGCTGATCGAGGGTATGGAGGTCAGCCGCACCACGGCCGTGCCGCGCGGCTCGACCCAGCGGTCGGAATGGCTGGAGATCAGCGCGAACGCCTCGGCCGTGCGCAGATGCAGCCTATTGCCTTCGATTGTCAGCGTTACGCCGCGCGCGCCGCGATCAAACACCTTTAGACCCAGCCAGGCCTCCAGTTTGGCGATCTGCCGGCTGACGGCGCCATGGGTGATGTTGAGCCTGTCGGCCGCCGCCGAAAAGCTGCCGGTTCGCGCCGCCGCATCAAAGGCGCGGAGCGTTTCGAGCGGCACCATCGTATCTGAGCTGTGATCCATGGTCACAGGTGATCCTCGATTTGGTCGTTTGTCAATCGGCAGGAAAAGGCGTTCTGTCCGCTTCAGGTCGAAGCACACGAGGATAGTGAGATGAGCGCAATGACCAGCACGTCGAATCCGACACAGCGCATGGATACGACGGCAGTTGTCGCCGTGGCGCTGACGGTGGTTGGCTGGGCATCCGCCTTTCCGGCGATCCGTGCTGGGCTCGCCGCCTTCGGGCCCCTTCAACTGGGCGCATTGCGCTTTGCCATCGCCGCGGTGCCCGCTGCCCTCTTTCTTGCGGTCAAACGTCCGGCGTTGCCCAGGCTCGACGAACTGTGGCGCCTGGCCTTTGGCGGCGCCATTTTCGTCGCGCTCTACACTGCAATGCTCAATTTCGGCGAATTGACCGTCTCGGCCGGCGCCGCCGGCTTCATCATAAACGTCAGCCCGATCTTCACCGCGATCATGGCGATGGCTCTGCTCGGCGAACGCTTTTCCGGCATGGCGTGGGCCGGAACCATCATTTCTTTCGCCGGCATCGGCCTCATAGCCATGGCCGACGGGCATGGCTTGCATTTCAACGCAGGCGCTTTGCTGGTGCTTGGGTCCGCGCTGTGTTCAGCCGTCAACACCATCGTCCAGAAGCCTCTGTTTGCCCGCCATCATCCGCTGACCATCTCGGCCTCGAACATGGTGCTTGGAGCACTCTGCCTGTCGCCCTTCCTGCCGAGCGCGCTGTCACAGGCCGCCATCGCCAACACCGCGGGCCTCGGCGCCGTCATCTATCTCGGCATCGTGCCCAGCCTCATCGCGTACGCCGCCTGGGCAACCGCCCTGTCGCGCTTGCCGGCGTCGCGTGCCTCGAACTTCCTCTACCTGGTTTCACCCATGTCTGCCCTGATCGGCTTCTTCTGGCTGGGTGAAGTGCCGACGCTGCTGGGCATCGTCGGGGGCGCGTTGGCGCTGGGCGGAGTGATTGTGGTCAATTTGAAGAGGTAGTTCAAAAGCTTGGACGGGGTTCCTGACTCACAACAGCCGGCGCGCGGCTGCTCATTTCGCGCTTTGCGAAACTAGCGCCTGCCAAACAGCCTCTCGATATCCGCAAGCTTGAGCTCGATATAGGTCGGGCGGCCGTGATTGCAGGTGCCGGATCCGGGCGTCGCTTCCATCTGGCGCAGCAGCGCGTTCATCTCCTCGGCCTTGAGCAGACGGCCGGAGCGCACCGAGCCGTGGCAGGCCATGGTCGCGGCGATCTTGTCCAGACGCTCCTTCAGCGTCTCGACCGTGTCGTTGTCGGCGATTTCGTCGGCAAGGTCGCGCACCAGTTGCTGGACGTTGGTCTCGCCGAGCATGGACGGCGTTTCTCGCACCGCCACCGCGCCAGGCCCGAAGCGCTCGATTCCGAGCCCGAAGCGGGCGAGCGTCTCCGAATGCATGGCCAGACGCTCGGCATCCTCTTCCGGCAGGTCGATGATCTCCGGCAGAAGCAGCATCTGCGACGGCACGGCGCGCGAATGCAACGCGTTCTTCAGCGCTTCGTAGACCAGCCGCTCATGCGCCGCGTGCTGGTCGACGATAATCAGGGAGTCCCTGGTCTGCGCGACAATGTAGTTTTCATGCACCTGGGCGCGGGCCGCACCCAGCGCCATGCCGAGCAATGTCTCCGCTGTTTCGGCTTGGCCAGCGCGTGCGTCGGCACTGTGAAGGGAGCCCGGGTCGAACGCGGCTTGCTCATTCTCGCCGAACCCATGGTTTCTGGACGCGGGATCGTCAAAGCGACCGCCTTCAAATCCCATATCGAGGGGACGCTGCGATGAACGGGACGGATCAAAACCGGCCGAACCGGATGCCCTGTAGGCCGCCTCGTAGCTGCGATGGCCGTTTGCCGGACCGCCGTGACCATAGGATGCGGCGCCCGGCCGGAACGCTGCCATCATTCCGGCCGCCCCGGTGGTCGCCGCGCGGATACCGGCATCGGCAAGTGCCTGGCGGATGGCGCCGACGATCAGCCCTCGCACAAGGCCGGGGTCACGGAAGCGCACATCGGCCTTGGCCGGGTGCACGTTGACGTCGACGATGGCCGGATCGAGCGTCAGGAACAGCACGGTAACCGCATGCCGGTCACGCGGCAGCACGTCGGCGAAGGCGCCGCGAATGGCTCCAGCAATCAGCTTGTCGCGCACCGGCCGGCCGTTGACATAGGCATATTGCTGCAAGGCATTGGCGCGGGTGAAGGACGGGATCGAGACATGGCCGGTCAGGCGAACGCCTTCGCGCTCGGCATCGATGGCGATGGAATTGGCGGGAAAGTCGGCCCCCATCACCTGCGCGACGCGGCGCAGGCTGCCTTCCGGGCTATCGTCCGTCGCCGAAAGCTCCAGCGTCGAGCGGTCGGTGCCGGCGAGCGTGAAGCGCACCGAGGGGAAGGCAATGGCGATGCGCTTGACCACATCGCTGATGGCAGAGCTTTCGGCGCGCTCGCCCTTCATGAATTTGAGTCGGGCCGGAGTGGCGAAGAACAGGTCGCGCACCTCCACCGTCGTGCCGAGATTGGCCGCCGCCGGCCTGACCGCGGAGACGCGGCCGCCCTCGATGCCGATCTCGGCGGCGCTGTCGCCGCTCGTCGTGCGCGAGCGGATCGACAGCCGCGACACCGAGCCGATCGACGGCAGGGCTTCACCACGGAAGCCGAGTGAACGGATGTCGTGGATGTTCTCGGAGAGCTTCGATGTGCAATGACGCGCGATGGCCAGCGCCAGTTCCTGCTCGGGGATGCCCGATCCGTCGTCAGTGACGCGGATCAGGTTCAGCCCGCCGCCGGCGGTGACGATCTCGACGCGCGAAGCACCGGCATCAAGTGCGTTCTCTACCAGTTCCTTGACCACGCTGGCCGGACGCTCGATGACTTCGCCAGCGGCGATCTGGTTGATCATCGTTTCGGAAAGCTGGCGAATAGGCATCTTGCCACTATAGGCGGATTCGCCGTCGCTGCGCATAGGCCAATTGTGTCGGGCCCTCTGCCGTCATGGAAATCAGAACGGTTTCACCACCTGCCGCAAATCGACCCCGTCCGGCAGTCGGACGTGCCGGGTCAGTTTCGGAATGTCCTTCCACCCCTTCTTTCCCAGGATTTCAACGTTCTGGGTGAGCAACTGCGTATTGCAATGTGTACAGCCGAGAAGATCCGATGCGATCATGACCGTATCCACCGCGGGTTTGCGGACTTTGGGACTGCCTTTCATCAAGTCCGCGAAAGCCTTGCTGCCGACGGGGTGCTTGAAAAGAGTGTCGTAATATTCCGCGAACTGCCCATGGTCTGCAAACATCTGGGCTGTCCTGCTTATTTTCCGGAGGTACCGGCTGCATTTCCAGCAGCCGGGCGAATTCTGCAGCATGAAGAAGACGAAAAACCCTCCGAGCATAAATCCGATAAAATCTATCACCGCCAGCCAGTAGCCGAAATCGCCGACTTCGCCTGTGTCGATATGGCCGCCATGTCCGGTCCTGATATGCATCGATCGGAGATATCCATCGAGATAGTCCCAAAACCCTATGGCATCGGAAGCCATCGTGCCGTCGTCGAGAACCAGCGAGCGATATTCACCATAGTAGATGACAAATTGCGCCGTAGCGGCTGCAACCACGATTTGAACAAACAGGAACCATGTGGGTCTAGTATGAAAATACAGGCCGCCGAAATAGTAGCCGGATGTTGCAGCCACTCCCGTCAGCAACGCCCCAGCGGGAATGATCACCCATAAGCCGAATAAAAAAATGTTGAAGCCTGTCAGATGGTTGACGGCTATTACGGCTAGCACGACCAAGGAAAAAGAAATCAGGCCAGATATACCAACGCCGAGATGGCCACCGAACTTAGCGATCATAGTTACCCCCGTCCCAGAATCACTCAATAAACCAGGGCGACTACCTCCGGTAGATTGAATTTTCGGGATGCAACCATTTTTCTTTCACGCCTGCGCCGCCAACCAGTCCCGCACTTTGCGGGCGTTGTCGCCGAGCTCCCGGTTCTTCGGCCATACGACATAGAAGGCCTTGCCGGTTCTCAGCACATGATCCGTGACCGGCACCAGCAGGCCCGTTGCCAGCAGCCGTTCGGCGAGATGCCGCCAGCCGAGTGCTATGCCTTGACCTTCCATGACACCCTGGATGACAAGGCCATAGTCGTTGATACGCAGGCCGCGCGCTGTATCGTCTAGGCTGCCGCCGGCGGATTGGAACCATTCGTCCCAGCTCGCCGCCTCGCGGTAGGGTTCTTCCAGATGTATGAGACGGTGGGTGGACAATTCCTTGACTGTCCTGGGCATGCCGAACTTCGCCAGATAGCTCGCCCCCGCGACCGGGAAGATTTCCTCGTCGGCGAGCGGCAACGAATGATAGTCCGCCCAGTCGCGCGGCTCGCCGCCGCGTACGGCGAGCGGAATGCCTTCGGCGATGATGTCGAGGTCGCGATCGGCCGTCTGGATCCGCAGGTCGATGCCCGGCAGTTCGTCTCGGAACTGCTGCAGGCGTGGCATCATCCAGAAGGAGCCGAAAGCGGTTGACGCGGCCAGCGTTACATGGCCGCCGGTCGCTTGCAGGCGCAGATCCTCGGCCGACTTGCGGATATGCGAAAGGCCAAGCGAGACGTCGGCGTGGAAGCGCTCGCCGGCCTCGGTCAGTGTCACCTGGCGATGGCGGCGCTGGAAGAGCGTGGCGCCGAGTTGTTCCTCCAGCCCGCGCACCGCGTAGGAGACGGCCGCCTGGGTCATGCCGAGCTCGCGCCCGGCGGCGGTGAAACTCGACAACCGCCCGGCGGCTTCGAAGACGATGAGGCTGCCAGCCGAAGGCAGCAGGTGGCGCAGGCTTCGCATAAGCTCAGCTTATACAAAAGATCAGGATTTTCCAGCGTCACAGCCAGGTTTCATCTCTCTAACTTGGCTGGGATGGACGCTAGGAGGCCTCATGAACGCACCCGCCGCTGAATTGACCGAACCCACTCATCGCCGGGGCGGTGGTCGTCTTGGACGGAAAGCGCTTCGCGCCGTGCCAATCGCGTCGTTCCCGACTTTGGTGCGCAAGATTCCGGTCTACCAGATGGTTCCGGACGAGGCTGTAGAACTGATCCACGAGGAGTCGCTCTCGATTCTCGAAGAGGTCGGTTGCGAGTTCCGCGACGACGAGGCGATCGCCATGTGGAAGGCGGCCGGAGCAGACGTCTCCGAGACACGCGTCCGCATCGACCGTGCTCTCCTCATGGAGCTTGTCTCTAAGGTCCCATCCGAATTCACGCTCAACGCGCGCAACCCTGAGCGTTCGGTCCGCGTCGGCGGCAACAATTCGATCTTCGTGCCGATGTATGGCGCACCCTACGTGCGCGACCTCGACAACAACAGGCGCTACGGCACGCTGGCCGACCTCAACAACTTCCACAAGCTCGCCTACATGGCGCCGGCGCTGCATTCCTCGAGCTCGATCATCTGCGAGCCGATGGAAATCGCCGTGCCGAAGCGTCACCTCCACATCATCCATTCGGCGCTGAAGCACTCCGACAAGCCATTCATGGGCATCGTGACCTCCAAGGACCGGGCCGAGGACACCATGGCGATGGCAGGCATAGTGTTCGGCGAGGATTTTGTCCGAGACAACCCGGTCCTGGTATCGATCACCAATTGCAATTCGCCTCTTGTGTGGGACGCCACCATGCTGGACGCCATGAAGGTCTATGCGCGTCACAACCAGCCGCTGATCCTAGCTCCTTTCGCACTCTGCGGCGCCTCGACTTCGGCCTCCGCCGTCGGCGCGGTGGCGCAGGTGAACGCGGAGGCGTTGGCCGGCGTGGCATTCACCCAGCTCATTCGTCCCGGCTCGCCGCAGATCTATGGACAGTTCATGGTCACGGTCGACATGAAGACCGGCGCTCCGATGGGCGGTACGCCGGAAGCTGCCCAGATGATGTATCTGATGGGCGCACTGGCGCGAAAGTATCGGCTGCCATGGCGCACCTCCGGCTTCCACGTCGGTTCGAAGCTGAACGACGCCCAAGCGGGTTATGAATCGAACATGCTGATGCACGCCGCCATACTGTCCGGCGCCAATTACATCTGGCATTCCGCCGGATGGCTGGAGGCCGGCCTGACCTGCGGCTACTCGAAATTCGCAACCGACTGCGAACAGCTTGTAGGCTGGTACAAATATGCCGGCGGGCTGCCGTTCGACGATTTCAAGGAAGCGATGGCGGCGATCCGTGAGGTCGGGCCGCAGGGCCATTTCCTGGGCACCCAGCACACGCTCGAGCATTTCGAGTCCGCTTTCTTCATGCCCAGCATCATGGACTTCAACTCGTTCGAACAGTGGAAGGCCGAGGGGGCGAAGGACCACGACACACGCGGCCGCGAGAAAGCGCGCAACATGCTGGCCGATTACGAAGAGCCGAAGCTTGATGAGGGCATTGCCGAGGGTCTCAGGGATCTCATCGCACGGCGTGAGGAGAAGCTGCCGGACACAGTCAGTTGATGCAAAGGGCGAAGACCCAATGGGAACCACAATGGAGCAAGAAATGACGCTTTTCAGAAGCAATGGAGATCGCGTGCCGGAGGCCATCGAGGCGATGGCGAAAGAAGTGCGCGCGGGCCAGATGGATCGACGCGAGTTCCTGGCGCTGGCAAGCGCCTTTGGCGCGTCGACAGCCCTTGCCTACGGCATGATCGGCCTTGCCGCGCCGAGCAAGGCCCTGGCCGACGAGCCGAAGAAGGGCGGAACGCTGCATGTCGCGATGTCGGTCAAGGCGCAGAAGGATCCTCGCACTTACGACTGGACCGAGATGGCGAACGTCACCCGCAGCTGGCTGGAGCCGCTCGTCCGCTATACCCGACAGTTCACATTCGAGCCCGTCCTGCTCGAAAGCTGGGACGTGAATGACGATGCCACCGAGTATACGCTGCATCTTCGCAAGGGCATTGCCTGGAACAATGGCGATACATTCAACGCCGACGACGTGGTCGCCAATCTGAACCGCTGGTGCGAGAAGGGTGCCGCCGGCAATTCCATGGCCGCACGCGTTGGCGCGTTGATCGACGCAAAGACCGGCAAGGCCAAGGACGGTGCGATCACCAAGGTCGACGACCACACGGTCAAGCTGAAGCTTTCCGAGCCCGACATCGCAATCATCCCGGGCTTCACCGACTACCCGGCGCTCGTCGTTCACCGCAATTTCGATGCCGATGGCGCGGATCCGATCAAGAAGCCGATCGGGACCGGGGCTTTCGAACTGGTGTCTTACTCGGTCGGTCAGAAAGCGGTGGTCAAGCGCCGCGAGAACGGGAAGTGGTGGGGTGGCGAAGCACCGCTCGATAGCGTCGAATTCATCGACTACGGCACAGACTTCAACGCGTCGGTAAGTGCCTTCGACTCTGGAGAGATCGACCTCAATTTCGAGACGCCATCCGATTTCATCGACATACTCGACAAGATGGGACTGGTGAAATCAGAAGTCGCGACGGCGACCACACTGGTCGCGAGAACGAACACAACCCACAAGCCCTATGACGACAAGCGCGTGCGCAACGCATTGCAGATGGCGGTCGACAACAATGCGGTGCTGCAGCTCGGCTACAACGGTCGCGGCACGGTAGGCGAAAACCACCATGTCAGCCCGATCCATCCGGAATACTATCCGCTGCCCAAGAAGACGCGGGACGCGGCCGGCGCCAAGAAGCTGATGGCGGACGCCGGACAGGCCGACTTCGAGCATGAACTGATCACAGTCGAGGACGAGTGGCAGAAGAACACGGGCGATGCGATCGCCGGCCAGTTGCGCGATGCTGGCATCAAGGTCAAGCGGACAGTGCTGCCGGGTTCGACCTTCTGGAACGACTGGACGAAATATCCCTATTCGATGACGATCTGGTACATGCGCCCGCTTGGCGTTCAGGTGCTGGCGCTGGGTTATCGCACCGGCGAAGCCTGGAATGAATCGGCCTACTCCAATCCTGAATTTGACGCCAAGCTCCAGCAGGCGCTCTCGCTTGTCGATGTCGCCAAGCGCAAGGAGGTCATGAAGGATGTCGAGCAGATCCTGCAGGATTCAGGCGTCATCATCCAGCCGTTCTGGCAGAAGCTCTACTGCCACATGAACAAGAAGGTAAAGAATTACGGGATTCACCAGACCTACGAAATGGATCTCCAGAACGTCTGGCTGGACAGCTGAAACAAGGAGCGGCAGGCCTTCATGAGCCGTAAAAAAGCCGATATGCAAGATGCGTGGTACTGATTGACACAATCGTCCAGCATCTGGGGAAATGCATGAAACTGCCGCTTCTTGCTGCCATTCTTTCGATCGCCGCGCCTGTCGCGGCCCTTGCCGGACCTGCCTCCGACGCGGTGAAGTTCTTCTATGTGCCGGAGGTCAAGTTCGAGGCTGACGCTCAATACCGGGATCGTTTCACCGAGCCGGTCACCAAATTGTTCGATCTGAATGACCAGGCGACGAAGAAGAACCCTGACCAGGTCGCCTGCATCGATTTCGATCCAGGTCTCGATGCACAGGATTTCGACCAGAAGACCCTGTCGAGGACCCTGAAACTTTCGGAAAAAATTGACGGTGACAACGCCGAGGTGACGGCGAATTTCAAGCTCTTTGCCGAAGGTGACGATGCCGGGCGGGAGATGCATTGGACCCTGAAAAAGATCGATGGCAAGTGGAAGATCGCCGACATCGCCTCTAAGACAAGCGACTGGACACTCAGCAAGCTTGAGTGCGTCGCGGGGCAGGACCCGGAGTGATGCCATGGCCGGTCGCTGTCGGGTTTGGATGACCGTTTGCCTTGTGATGGCGGGTTTGAGCGGCGGTACCTCGGCGGAGGGGCTGCTTGGCGCGCCAGCGGCAAATGCGCCCGCGCCAAGTCCATCCGCGCCATCGGCCCCGGCGGAAAGCACGCCTGCGGCACCCATCCTGCCAGGTTCGCCGACGGCCGTGGTGAAGCCGTTCTACGAGCACCTTGGGCTCGAGATCGATCCGGCCCAGCGCAGTCATTTCGTCGACCCGGCGAAAACAGTGCTCGACAAGAGCGATGCGCTGCGGAAGTCGGGGCAGGGCGAGTGCCTCGATCCCAACATGGCGTTGGACAATGTGGATTATGACAAGGACGCTATCGACAAGAGTTTCAAGACGCTCGAATCCGTCAATGGCGATGAAGCCAAGGTCATCGTCGCCTTCGTGGTGGCCGGCAACCCACATCGCCTGGAATGGAAACTCAAGAAGGTCGGTGGCGACTGGAAGATATCCGACCTGTTGTCGGTGACCGGCGAATGGGCGCTCAGCCAGTACCAATGTGAATGAGTGCGCGACTAGCCACGACCGCGATAGGGCGCGACACCGGTATCGGGCAGCCAGGCGCCTTCGGGAGGTACGCCGGTTTGCCAGAACACGTCGATCGGAATGCCGCCGCGCGGATACCAATAGCCGCCAATGCGCAACCACAAGGGCTTGGTCGCCGCCACAATGCGCCGGCCGATCATCACGGTGCACTCTTCGTGGAAGGCGCCGTGGTTGCGAAACGAGGTCATGAACAGCTTGAGCGACTTGGATTCCACCAGAGCCGTGTCCGGCGCGTAGTCGATGACGATATGGGCGAAGTCCGGCTGGCCGGTGACTGGGCACAGCGAGGTGAACTCCGGGCAGGTAAAGCGCACGATGGCCGGCGGCCCGTCACCGCGCGCGAAGGGTACGATTTCCAGGACCGCTGCTTCTGGGCTCTGTGGCGCCTCGACGCGTGTGCCGAGTTGGGTAAGGTCTTTGGTGATGGTCATGGGCGCTGGCCTCATTGGGGTTGCCGCTCATTAGCACAATTTAAAACAGCAGGAAGATGATGACCAGCAACGATCCGCTCCTACAGCCCTATCAGCTCAAGCATCTGACGCTGAAGAACCGGGTCATGTCGACCAGCCATGAGCCGGCCTATTCCGAGGAAGGCATGCCAAAGCAGCGCTATCGGCTCTATCACGCCGAGAAGGCCAAGGGCGGCATGGCACTGACCATGACCGCTGGCTCCGCGATCGTTTCGCGCGACAGCCCTGCCGCCTTCGGCAATCTGCATGTCTATGACGATCGCATTGTGCCGTGGCTCGCCGAGCTCGCGGATGCCTGCCACGAGCATGACTGCAAGGTCATGATCCAGATCACCCATCTCGGCCGCCGCACCGGATGGAACAAGGCCGACTGGCTGCCGGTGCTGTCGGCCTCGCCGGTGCGCGAGCCGGCGCATCGCGCCTTTCCAAAGACCATTGAGGACTGGGATATCGAGCGCATCGTCGCCGACTATGCCTCGGCCGCCCAGCGCTGCCAGGCGGCCGGTCTGGACGGCATCGAGTTCGAGTCCTATGGGCATCTGATGGACGGCTTCTGGTCGCCGGCCACCAACCACCGCGACGATGAGTTCGGCGGGTCGCTCGACAACCGCTTGCGGTTCACCAACATGGTCCTGGATGCCGTGCGGGCCGCGGTTGGCGAGAAATTCGTCGTCGGCATTCGCATGGTCGCCGACGAGGACTTCGAAAAGGGCCTGTCAAAGGAAGAAGGCGTCGAGATCGCCAAGCGGCTGGCGGATTCCGGCAAGGTCGATTTCCTCAACATCATCCGCGGCTCCATCGAGAGCGATGCGGCGCTCACCAATGTCATCCCGGTGACCGGCATGCGCTCGTCGCCGCATCTCGATTTCGCCGGCGAGGTGAGGGCGGCGACGAAGTTCCCGACGTTCCATGCGGCGCGCATCTCCGATGTGGCCACCGCGCGCCACGCCATCGCCACCGGCAAACTCGACATGGTCGGCATGACCCGCGCCCATATCGCTGATCCGCACATCATCAGGAAAGTGATGGAAGGCCGCGAGCACGAGATTCGCCCATGTGTCGGCGCCACCTATTGCCTCGACCGCATCTACGAAGGTGGTGAGGCGCTTTGCGTCCACAACGCAGCCACCGGACGCGAGGCTGATATTCCGCACATTATCCCGAAGACAGAGGGGCCAAAGCGCAAGGTGGTCGTCATTGGCGCTGGCGCGGGTGGCTTGGAGGCCGCGCGCGTCGCGGCGGAGCGTGGGCATCATGTGACAGTGCTGGAAGCCTCAGGCCAGGCAGGCGGTCAGGTGAGGCTGGCGACGCAGAACCCGCGCCGCAAGGAATTGATCGGGATCATCGACTGGCGGCTGGCCGAGCTCGAACGGTTGGGTGTCGAGATCCGCTATGCTACCTGGGCCGAGAAGGACGATGTCCTGGCGCTGTCGCCCGACGTCGTGGTGGTCGCCACTGGCGGACTGCCGCAAAATCCGCCGCTGGCGTCGGGTGACAACCTCGTCACCTCAAGCTGGGACATCATGGCCGGCAGCGTCAAGCCGGCCGAGAATGTGCTGCTCTACGACGACAATGGTGGCCATCAGGGCATGGGGGCGGCCGAGTTGATCGCCAACAGCGGATCCCGGCTGGAGCTTGTCTCGCCCGAGCGATTCTTTGCTCCGGAAATGGGCGGCATGAACCACGTGCCATACATGCGCGCATTCCACCAAAAGGGCGTCACCGTCACGATCAACACAAGGCTGCGTTCGGTGCGGCGTGAAGGCAATCAACTGGTGGCGGAACTCGCTTCGGACTTCGCCGATGGCTGGCGCGATGAGCGGCGGGTCGATCAGGTCGTGGTCGAGCACGGCACGGCGCCGCTCGACGACCTCTATCTGACGCTCAAGCCGCTGTCGAAGAATGGCGGCGCGGTCGACTACGAACGGCTGGTCAGCGGCGGGGACATCTTTCCGAAACGCAATGCGGACGCTGGCTTCGTGCTGTTGCGCATCGGCGACGCGGTTGCCTCGCGCAACATCCACGCCGCCATCTATGACGGCATCAGGTTTGGCCTGAGGATATGATTGGATGAAAGCAGCCGCTCAGGCCGGTATGTTGAATGGCGTGATGACCTGGATATTGGAGGCTCCCGGAGACGTCGACTTGGGCAACGCGCCCTGCGCCCGCATGATGTGGATGCATGCTATCCGCGTGTCGTGCCTGAGGTCGTGATGCAGGACGGCCGAGATGCGCCGGCGTTGCAGCAATTCGAGCTTTTCCCAGCTCGAAAAGCAGGGTCGAAAGAAGCTAACCTGAGACGAGTCAGTTTACTGAAGTCGTTGTGATGGTGGCGCGCAGCCAGACAGCCTACGAAGGGCCACCTGGGTACAGTGCTTGATCCGCGCGCCACGCACCTGCGGTGTGCTGAAGCAAACGCCCGGCGGTTCAGAACATCCGGGCGACCGCCATGCAAAACACGGTCACGACGAGCAAGCCGGCGGCAATGCGTTCGCCGACGGCCATCCTTGCGCGCACCAGCGCTTCAGTCGCGGCGTCGGCACCGGCAAACCGCCGGCTGGCCGACCCTACCAATGAACCGATCACGCCGGCGGCGGCCAATGCGGCGACAATGCCAGTGGCCGGAGAGGCGATGTTCATCAAATTGCGCACGGCCGCACTCGTCTTCGACAAGCGGCTGCGAAAGGGATTGGCCGATGAAAGGCTGATCGAGTTCGCCGAGGTTCTGGCGGCACTGCGAGCCAACGTCGCAAGTCAGTGCGTACAAGCCACCACAACCGCCTCAGCCATCGTAGCCCGGAAGCGCGCCGAACGTATAGTTCCTCTGTCTCAGCGCATCGATCAGATTGGTCAAATTCGTCTTGCCGTCGAACGCATCCCGGAACATCTCATCATGCATCAGCAGGATCAGCTTTCCAGGCTTTACGAAATGTCCGTAGCTGAACAGGTGATCGATCTCGGCCACCAGATGATCGACGCTCTGAACCGGCTTGCCGCTGTCTTCGTGCACCCACTCATGGTCCCATCCATAGAGGTAGAAGCCGGACGCGGCGACGAATTCGTAGTCGGGGTCCTCGCGTCCGGCCTGCGCCTGCCCGAGTGAATTGTCGTTCTTGGAGATCGAGGGCAACCGAAACACGTCGCGCCCCGGTAGACGCGCGTGCACGAACGGCTTCAAGCCCAGAACGACATTCGCCCTCAGCATATCGGCGACCACGCCTTCGGTATCGCCGTAGAAATGCCGATAGTGATTATAGGCGTGGCTGTAGCTGTGGTTGCCGATCGTCACCAGGGGGAGCTTCTTGGCTCGCTGGACGAGCGCCCTGTTGGATGCGCTCGCCTGCGCATGCATGCCGACCATGAACAGCGCCGCTGGAACCTGCTCCGCCTCCAGAACGTCCAGGATGTTGCTGGTCCCATCAAGCGGCCCGTCATCGAAGGTCAGATAGATGACGCGTTGCGCGGCATGCGCGGGGAGCGTCAGAAGCAGCAATATTGTCAGCGCAAATCGAAGCTGTGCCGCCATGCACGATATCCCGTGTCCGATCATGGCACGCCGCCACTTCCGTGCGCGCTTGTCAAGATCGCCGCCTGGCAGCTCAGGCCAGGCTGCCCTGCAGTACGGTCAACCTGGCTTTCTTCGGGCTCCGCGCGACCAGCCATTCACGCGCCTTTTCCTGCGGCATCGGGAAGGCGATGGAATAGCCCTGGACCTGATCGCAGCCGATCGCCATCAGCGAATCGAGCTCGGCCTCGGTCTCGGCGCCTTCAGCGACGATCGAGATGCCTAGTCCGCGCGCAAGTTCGGTAATGGCGCGCACGATCTTCGAGTTGTCACCGTTTTCATGGATGTTCTGGACAAAGCGGCGGTCGATCTTCAGCCGGTCGATCTCGTTTGGATTGACATGGCTGAGCGATGCATAGCCGGTGCCGAAATCGTCGAGTTCGAGGTGGACGCCAGCCGCGCGTATGTGGCGCAGCTTTGCGGCGATGCCGGTCTTCTCGTCGTCCAGAATGACGGATTCCACGATTTCCAGTGAAAGTTTCTGCGGCGGCAGGCCGGCCTTCTCCAGCGTATCGAACAGGAATCTGTCGAAATCGGGCTCACGCAACTCGGTGCCGGAGACGTTGACGGCCAGCCGGCCGAAGCCAATTCCGGAGCGATTCCACTCCGCGGCTTCGTTGATCGCCTTGGCGATGACGATGCGGCCGATTTCGGGCATGAACCCACATTTCTCGGCGACTGGAATGAATTCGCTGGGCGGGATCATTCCGCGCTCGGCATGGTTCCACCGGATCAGTGCTTCAATGCCGCTGATCGCGCCGTTGGTCAGCGAAACCTGTGGCTGGAAATAGACCTGGAATGCCTTGTCCGCGATGGCGACCCTGATGTCGTGCTCAAGCTGCTTTCGATAGTCGAGCTCACGCCGCAATTCCTCGGAGAAGAACGAGAAGTTGCCGCCGCCCATCTTCTTGGCGGAGTAGAGCGCCAGATCGGCGTGAACCAGCAGATCTCCAGCATTGTCGGCATCGACCGGATAGACCGCGATGCCGGCACTGGCGCCCGGGAGGATCGTCGTGCCTTGGAAGATGATCGGCTCGTTGATGTGGCCCAGGATACGCCTGGCGACCATGTTGATGTCTTCCGTGCCGCCGGCACCATTGAGGATCATCACGAACTCGTCGCCGCCAAGCCGGACGCACAAATCAGAGGCCCTGCAGGAATCGCGCATGCGCTGCGCCGTGACGACCAGCACATAGTCGCCGGCTGCGTGGCCGAGCGTGTCGTTGATCTGCTTGAACCGGTCGAGGTCGAGCTGGACCACGGCGAGCCGCTCGCGCCTCCGATGCGCGCCCTTGATCAGCGTGTCGAAATGATCGGTCAGGAAGCTGCGATTGTGCAGGCCTGTAAGGCCATCATGAACGGCGATGAAGGCCATGGAATTGCGTGCGTCGACCAGTTCATGCGTCTTGCGCAGGATGGCGTTGGACATCGGCCTGAAGATGAAGAGTGCCACCAAGACGATGACACCTATGGTCGCATAAAACAGCGTGCGATGAAGGTCGAGCAGCCGGTCGGACCGTGCGCCGGCATAGGCGCTGATGCGCTGGCCAAGCGCGGCGTAGCCCGACAGTGTGGCGTTGGCGATGGACGCGTTGAGGTTCACGCGCTCGCCACCGCCCTTGTAGTCGCCGCCAGGCATGGCGAGCTGAGATTCAAATGCGGATACAAAGCGCTCACCATTGGCGATGAGCGCGACCGAGAAGTAGTCGAGATGAAATGGCTTGGAGAAGAGCACGCTCTCAATCGATTTCGGATCGAGCCTCGCCGGCGATGCCGGATCGGCGGCGGTGCGCTGTAGCAGAAGGTCATAGTTCGTTTCGAACTCAGCCGTAGCTTGCTTGAGCGCCGCAACCAGCGCTGGTTGCTGGTCTCGCGACGCGGCGCCGGTTGCACCGGCAAGGAACACGATGCGTTGCGACAGCGCCTTTTGCGTGCCGACAATATCGAGCAAGGTGTCGTCGTGCTGCTTGGCGGCCATCATCTGCTGGAGCAGGATGAACGAAGCCATCACCATGGCGGCAATGATCATCAGTGCCAGCCAGTACCCAGCCTTGATAAGCAATATGAGTCTGCTCGAAACGGCTTGCACCGGCTGCTGCGACATTTCTGGGGCGGCCCTTCGCCAACGGATTCCTGTGCAGGGACCATTGGCGTGGAAGTGTTAACAGGTTTGGAAATCAAGGGGACAGTCACAGCGACCGTGTCGTAAAGCTCACGAAATGGTTATCGCGCTGTTTCATGGCACGCTTGCATTTGAACTTCCCTCGATCGTTGCCGCTTGCCTGCGTCGGTATTCGGTTTCGCGTTGCAATGGCCACCGAAGCGGTCGCATTTGCGATGGATTTTTCGTGCGCGCGGGACGACAGTCGATCCAGACATTGAACAAGGCGTGATCATGACCACCGCATTCCTTTCCCACATCGACAATGAGCTTGCCGGACTGAAGGCGGCCGGGCTCTACAAATCCGAGCGCGTCATCACCTCCACGCAGTCAGCGCGCATCGAAGTCGGCGGCGAGAAGGTGCTGAACTTCTGCGCCAACAACTATCTCGGTCTTGCTGACAGCGCCGAGCTGCGCGATGCGGCGAAAAAGGCGCTAGACCGCTATGGTTACGGCATGGCGTCGGTTCGCTTCATCTGCGGTACGCAGGAGGAGCACAAGCAGCTCGAGGCGACGATTTCTTCCTTCCTCGGCCTGGAGGACACAATCCTCTACGGCTCCTGTTTCGACGCCAATGGCGGCCTGTTCGAGACGGTGCTCGGAGAAGAGGACGCGATCATTTCCGACGCGCTCAACCACGCCTCCATCATCGACGGCGTTCGGCTGTCGAAGGCCAAGCGGTTCCGTTACGCCAACAACGACATGGCCGACCTCGAAGCGAGGTTGAAAGAGGCCAGGGATTGCCGGTTCAGGCTGATCGCCACCGATGGCGTATTTTCCATGGACGGCATTATCGCCAACCTGAAGGGCGTCTGCGATCTTGCCGACAAATACGATGCGATGGTGATGGTTGATGACAGCCATGCCGTTGGTTTCGTTGGCAGACACGGCCGCGGCTCAGCCGAGCATTGTGGCGTCGAGGGCAGGGTGGACATCATCACCGGCACGCTCGGCAAGGCACTCGGCGGCGCATCCGGCGGCTATACATCGGGCAAGCGGCAAGTGGTAGACTGGCTGCGCCAGCGTTCGCGGCCCTATCTCTTTTCCAACACACTGATGCCGGCGATTGCCGGTGCCTCAATCACGGTGTTCGACCTGATCCGCAATGGCGATGCCTTGCGCGAGCGCCTATATGCCAACGCGGCGCGGTTCAGGTCGCGGATGGGCAAGCTCGGCTTTACGCTGGCCGGCGCCGACCATCCGATCATTCCGGTGATGCTGGGCGACGCGACACTGGCGCAGGAGATGGCGGCACGAATGCTCAAGCGCGGCATCTATGTCATCGGTTTTTCGTTCCCTGTGGTGCCCAAGGGTCAGGCGCGCATTCGCACGCAGATGTCGGCCGCCCACTCCAGCGCCGACATCGATCGCGCGGTGGAGGCATTCGGCGAGGTCGGCAGGGAATTGGGCGTGATTTCCTGAACAGCGAAAAGCGATTCCGGATCAAGAGATTCAAGGGACAACAGAATGTCGAACATGATGAAGGCGCTGGTGAAGGCCAAGGCCGAACCGGGCATCTGGATGGAAGAAGTGCCTGTGCCGGAAATCGGCCCGAATGACGTCCTGATCAAGATCAGGAAGACGGCGATCTGCGGCACCGATGTCCACATCTACAATTGGGACCAGTGGGCGCAGAAGACGGTGCCGGTGCCGATGGTGACAGGCCATGAATTCGTCGGCACCGTCGCCGATTTCGGCGCGGCTGTAACGGAGTACAAGGTCGGCCAGCGCGTGTCGGGCGAAGGCCATATCGTCTGCGGCCATTGCCGCAACTGTCGTGCCGGTAGGGGGCATCTGTGCCGCAATACGCTCGGCGTCGGCGTCAACCGTCCTGGCGCTTTCGGTGAATATCTGGCCATTCCGCAGCACAATGTCGTGCCGATCCCCGACGATGTGCCGGACGAGATCGCCGCGATCTTCGATCCGCTTGGCAATGCCGTTCACACCGCTCTCTCCTTCGATCTCGTCGGCGAGGACGTGCTGGTCACCGGCGCAGGGCCGATCGGCATCATGGGCGCGCTTGTCGCGCAATGCGTCGGCGCCAGAAAAGTTGTCATCACCGACATCAACCCGGTGCGGCTTGCCCTGGCGAAGAAGCTCGGCGTCCAGCATGTCGTCGACGCCTCGAAGGAAAAACTGCGCGACGTGATGCCGGTGCTCGGCATGACCGAAGGTTTTGACGTCGGCCTCGAAATGTCCGGTGCCGCACCTGCGTTCCGCGACATGATCGACACCATGAACAATGGCGGCAAGATCGCCATTCTCGGCATCGCCCCGACCGGCTTCGAGATCGACTGGAACAAGGTCATCTTCAAGATGCTGCACTTGAAGGGCATCTACGGTCGCGAAATGTTCGAGACCTGGTACAAGATGATCGCGCTGGTGCAGGGTCCGCTGGATGTATCCGGCCTCATCACCCATCGCATCGGCATCGATGATTTCCAGGCCGGCTTCGATGCCATGCGCAGCGGCAGTTCCGGCAAGGTGGTGATGGACTGGTAGGCCGTCGCGCCGGAACCTAGGGTCGCCTGGCTTTAAGCCATCGGACCTGTCGCCAGGCGCGTCGCAGCGCAGTCCCGGCGGCGCCGATCGCGATGATGGCAAGCGCGAGCGTCAAGACTTGGTTGTGGCCATTCCAGAGGAATTCCACTGAAGACACCAGGGCCGCTATGGTCGCAATCGCCATACGATGTGGTTTGGCCATCGGGCCGGAGAAGTCGCTCGGCGCTTCGTTGGCCCGCCCCAGTTCTCGCACATAGGCGGTGAGGACCGAAAAACAGGCCGCTGCCCAGCCAAGGCCAGGCATGGCGATGCCGTAGCCTATTCCAGCCATGATGGCGATGTCGGCGATCCTGTCAGGAAATTCGTTCCAGAACGGCCCATCGGCCGACGCCTTGCCGCCTTCGACCGCGACCATGCCATCGAACAGATTGCATAGCAGGCGCAGCTGGCAAAACAGCGCGGCGCCCAGAAACAGTGGAAAACGGGCCGTGCCGTCGCTCTGCCCGCCAAGCCAGAAGGCACCGCCAGCCAGCGCGCCGGCAAGGATGCTCGCCTGCGAAATCTGGTTGGGGGTGACCGAGAGCTTGGCCAGACGTCTGGCCGTCGCTTGTGCCCAGCGCGTGTCACGGCTTGCAAGCGGTCTGCGATCGCCCGTGTTCACCACTGCCTCATCGCGTTTCGGAACGTCGATTGGTCGCGGGTCGCCGCGAATGGCAACGGGGCTGTAAGAGCGCGCAAAGGGACCGTCACGCCGGCGACCAGAAGTAACGCGTGAGGTGGAAGAAGATCGGAGCGGAGAAAACCACGGAATCCAGCCGATCGATCAGGCCGCCATGGCCGTCGATCAGATGACCCCAATCCTTCACGCCGCGGTCGCGCTTGATCGCGGACATCACAAGGCCGCCGAAAAAACCCATCAGCGTGATCAGGAAGGCCATCGCACCCGCCTGAAGCGGAGAGAAGGGCGTGATCCACCACAGGCCAGCGCCGATGAGACTGGCGCTCGCAATGCCGCCGAGGAAACCTTCAACCGTCTTGGACGGCGAAAGCCTCGGGGCGATCTTCGTACGCCCGATCATCTTCCCCCAGATATATTGCAGCACATCGCTCAACTGAACGACGATGACAAGGAAGGCTATCAGAAGCACATTTCGCCCCTCGTAGCCGGGAATATGCAGTGTCAGAAGAGCCGGCACGTGCGAGGCGCAGAAGACGCAGATCATCAGCGCCCATTGCACCTCGGCGATTCGGACGAGGAAGTGCTGCGTGTCACCCCGGACAGCCGAGATGATAGGCATCAACAGGAAGGCGTAGACCGGGATGAAAACAGAAAAAATTTCGTAGTCCTCGATCCAAAGCAGGACATACTGCAGCGGCAGCACGACGAAAAACGCCGTGGCCAGGGCCCAGTGGTCCGCACGCCGCGTATTGGTCAGCGTCACGAATTCGCGAAGCGCGGCAAAGGAGCAGAAGCCGAAGAGAAGCAGGACGCCGATGCGCCCGGCGATGAAGGCTAGAGCGATGAGGATCGCCATCACCCACCAGGCATTGATACGGGCGTTGAGGTTCTCGATGGCCGGATTCGAGCCGTCTGGCGACAAGCGTCGTTCCAGGATCTGGCCCACGAAATAGGCCACGAGCAGTATGCCGAAGACGCCGAGCACGAGAACCATCATGTCGAATTGGGTCGGGCTCATTCCTCTACCCTTTCGACCGCTGGCTTTTTCGGCGCCAGCGCGAGTAATGCCGCACGTGCCCGCTCGAGGAAAACAAACTTGCCCTCGCCATCAGCCAGGTGAATTGGCTCGCCGAACGTCACCGTGCAGATCAGTGGGATAGGCACGAATTCCCCCTTCGGCATCACCCGGTTGAGGTTGGCGATCCATACCGGCACCAACTCGAAGTCCGGATGCGACGCCGCCAAATGGAACAGGCCGGATTTGAATGGCTGCAAGGATGCGTCGGACAGATTGCGCGTGCCTTCCGGGAAGAGGATGAGCGAAGAGCCTTCCTTCATCGCCTTCCCCATGCTCTCGACAGGATCCATCGTGCGTCCTTCGCGGTTGCGATCGATCAGGACCGCATTGAAAACGTCGCGCCCGATGAAGCCTCGAACCTTGGATTTCAGCCAGTAGTCGGCGCCGGCTACGGGACGGACCCGCCGGCGCAGGCGCGGCGGCAGGACAGCCCAGATAAGGATGAAATCTCCGTGGCTGGAGTGGTTGGCAAAGAAGACCGAGCGACGGCGAGGCAGCTTGCCTTCATGCCAAAACGGCCGAACGGCGGTGATGGCTCGGGCAAACAGCAAAACGATGATAGCCACCGGCCTCGCGATCAGCGACTTCATCCATCCCTCAATTCGTTCATGGACCATCCGATGGCTGACATACAGCGCTGAAAATCCGCTATCGGGCAAGCAAGGATCTAAAATGATTGCGAGACCGTGCCTGCGTCAACGCGCTAGCGCTTCTGAATGAGCGTCTCATATTTTCTTCGGCGACGGCCGTTGTCCCGACCCAACGCGGTTTCCAGTGACACGACGCCTTTGACGATGGAGGCCTGCTCGCTGGCGCTCAACCTGGCCAGCAACGCCCGCTCGAACGTCTTGGCCAATGGCACCATTTCGCGATAGGCGGCAAGACCGGCCTTGGTCAACGTAAGATGCTCGACGCGGCGGTCGTTTTCGTCGAGCGTTCGGGTGAGCCAACGGCGCCGTTCAAGCTCTGCAACGGCACGAGATACTTTGGTCTTGTGCATTGCCGATTGCTCGCCAAGTTCCTTCGCGGTCATCGTGCCGTATTGCCCCAATCCGGAGAGCGTGCGCCATTCCGGCCGGGTTAGTCCGTGACGCTCCCTGTAGATCGTCGAGAATTCCCGGCTGACGGCGTCGGCAAGACGATAGAGCCGATAGGGGAGGAAGGCTTCCAGTTCGAGGATTTCCGGATCCATGGAACAGCCTTTTCTGGGTTGCGCGACAAGCCATGCGGCAATTTTCGTCGCGATTGATAGTTACATTCTCAATGGTTACAAATGAAACCAGTTTGGTCAATCCGGCTGGCGCCTGCCGTCTTCTGGATGCGCAAGGGAGGAAGCGATGGCCTTTTCCTACATGCCGGGTTTCGGCAACGACTTCGAAACCGAAACCTTGCCCGGCTCGCTGCCGCAAGGGCGGAACTCGCCGCAGCGACCGGCCTACGGTCTCTATGCCGAGCAGCTTTCGGGCTCCCCCTTCACCGCGCCGCGCGGCACCAATGAGCGCTCGTGGCTCTATCGCATCAGGCCGAGCGTAAAGCACACCGGACGCTTCAAGCCGGCTAACTATCCGCTGTGGAAGAGCGCCCCAAATGTTGGCGATCATGAACTCGCGCTCGGCCAGTATCGCTGGAACCCGGTGCCGATGCCGAAGGAGCCCACCGATTTCGTCGCCGGTATGCGATCGATCACCACCGCTGGCGATGTGCTGGGGCAGACCGGCATGGCGGCTCATGTCTATGTCGCCAATCGCTCGATGGTCGATGATCATTTCTTCAACGCCGATGGCGAGTTGCTCGTCGTGCCGCAGGTCGGTGCGCTGCGCTTCATCACCGAGATGGGCGTCATAGAGCTCAGGCCCGGCGAGATCGCCGTCCTGCCACGCGGCCTCGTCTTCAAGGTCGAGTTGGTCGACAAGGAAGTGCGCGGCTATGTCTGCGAGAACTATGGCGCCAAGCTGACACTCCCGGATCGCGGCCCGATCGGCGCCAATTGTCTCGCCAATCCGCGCGATTTCAAGACGCCCTGTGCGTGGTTCGAGGAGAAGGAAACGCCGTGCCGGCTGACGGTGAAATGGTGCGGCAATTTCCATGTCACCGAGATCGGCCATTCGCCGCTCGATGTCGTTGCCTGGCACGGCAACTACGCCCCTTACAAATATGATCTGGCGACCTTCTCGCCGGTCGGAGCGCTGCTGTTCGACCATCCCGATCCGTCGATCTTCACCGTGCTGACCGCCCCAAGCGGCGAGGAAGGCACCGCCAACATCGATTTCGTCATCTTTCCGCCGCGCTGGCTGGTGGCCGAGGATACGTTCCGGCCACCTTGGTACCATCGCAACATCATGAGCGAGTTCATGGGCCTGATCCATGGACAGTACGATGCCAAGGAGGAAGGTTTCGTGCCCGGCGGTATGAGCCTGCACAATCTGATGCTGGCCCACGGGCCGGACGCGCCTGGCTTCGAAAAGGCCTCGCGCGCCGATCTGAAACCGGTCAAGCTCGACAACACCATGGCCTTCATGTTCGAGACCCGCTTTCCGCAGATGCTGACCCGCTACGGCGCCGAACTGGAAACCCGGCAGGACAATTACATCGACTGTTGGGCCGAGCTGAAGAAGCGCTTCAACGGCACGCCCGAGGGCGACTGGTCTTGAGCGCCGAGCCAATGCCGGACCGGCTGGTGCTTTTGGGCTCGAAAGGCGGCCCGGCACTGCGGCCGGGCGGACCATGGCCGAGTTCGTCACTGCTGCAATTAGCAGGCCGGGCCATTGTCGTCGACTGCGGGCTTGGCGTGACGCGCGGTCTTGTCGATGCCGGCATCAGCCTGAAGGCCCTCGACCTCATCTTCATCACTCACCTGCATTCCGACCATGTGCTGGAACTCGGACCGCTGATCCACACCGCCTGGACGGCGGGCCTGGCGACGCCGGTCGGCGTGTTCGGGCCGCCAGGTACCGGCCACTACTGGCGGCGCTTTTGCCAGGCAATGGCATTCGACATCGAGATACGCATGGTCGACGAGGGCCGGCCCGATATTCGAGAGCTGGTTTCGATCAATGAATTCGGCGAGGGCCAGGTGGTCGAGCAACGCGGCCTGGAGGTGATGGCGCTACGCGTCGACCATCCGCCGGTGACCGACTGCTTTGCCCTGCGCTTCGAGCATGGCGGCAAGAGCGTGGTGTTCTCCGCCGATACGGCCTTCTTTCCACCACTCGCCGACTTTGCCGATGGTGCGGACATTCTGGTCCACGAGGCCATGCTGGAAGAAGGCATCGAACGTTTGGTTGCCAGGACCGGCAATGGCGCGCGGCTGCAAGAACATCTGCTCGCCAGCCACAGCTTTGCCGAGGAGGCCGGGCGCATTGCCAGCGATGCCGGCGTTGGCAGGTTGGTGCTCAATCACCTCATTCCGGCCGATGATCCTGCGGTCGGTGAGGCCGACTGGACCGCCGCCGTCAGGAAAACATGGGCCGGCGACTTGACGATCGCCCGTGACGGCCTTGTTGTGGAACTAGCATGATCCCGGAAAGTGGGAACCGGCTTTCGGAAAAGATCATGCGCAAGGCAAAAACCTAAGCGGTGCAAAAGCCGCAGGAGGAGAGGAAACCGCATGAAGCTTGCCACATTGAAGGACGGGACGCGCGACGGGAAACTCGTTGTCGTCTCGCGCGACCTGACGCAGTACACCGATGCCTCGTTCCTGGCGCGCACGCTACAGGCGGCACTCGACGACTGGCGCAGGGTCTCGCCGCATTTGGCGACAATAGCGGAATCGCTGGAGAACAATGCGATGCCATCGGTCCGCTTTCACGAGCATGATGCGCACTCGCCGCTGCCGCGCGCCTATCAATGGGCTGACGGATCGGCCTATGTGAACCATGTCGAACTGGTGCGGAAAGCGCGCGGCGTCGAGATGCCGGCGAGTTTCTGGACCGATCCACTGATCTACCAGGGCGGCTCGGACTCCTTCATTGCGCCGCGCGATCCCATCCGCATGGCTGACGAAGCTTTCGGCATCGACATGGAAGCCGAAGTCACCGTGATCGTCGATGACGTGCCGATGGGCGCCAGCCTCGACGACGCGCGCGACGCCATCCGGCTGATCATGCTGGTCAACGATGTCACCCTGCGCGCGCTCACCGGGCCGGAACTCGCCAAGGGCTTTGGCTTCTTCCAGTCAAAACCATCCTCGGCTTTTTCACCTGTCGCGGTAACGCCTGATGAACTCGGTGATGCCTGGGACGGCGGCAAGGTCAGCCTGCCGCTGCTTGCCGATCTCAACGGCAAACCGTTCGGCCGCGCCAATGCCGGCGTCGACATGACCTTCGATTTTCCGACGCTGATCGCTCACGCGGCGAAGACGAGGCCGCTGGTCGCCGGCACCATCATCGGTTCAGGGACAGTATCCAACAAGCTGGACGGCGGTCCGGGGAAGCCGGTGTCGGCAGGCGGCGCCGGTTATTCCTGCATCGCCGAACTGCGCATGATCGAGGCTATCGAGACAGGGGAGCCCAAGACGCCTTTCCTGCGCTTCGGCGACACGGTGCGCATCGAGATGAAGGACAGGGCCGGACATTCAATCTTCGGCGCCATCGAGCAGGCGGTCGAGAAGTACGTCAGATAGGGATAGCAAGCGGGGCTTGAGTGTGAACCTTCTCGATCATCTCCGCCGCATGGCCGGCAACAATCTCTGGTCGAACGACCGGCTCTACCGCGCTGTTCTGTCCCTGCAGCCTGGTGAATTCGAGGCAGAGCGAACCAGCTTCTTCCCGTCGATCAAGGCGACGCTCAACCACATACTGGCGGTGGATCTTCTCTATCTCGATTTTCTCGAGGAGGGCGGCATCGGGGCCGCCGCCCACGATAATTTCGTGCCCTTCGACGAACCCGATGCGCTGTTTGCCGCTCAGGTTGCGGCCGACCGGCGGTTGATCGCCTTCTGTGAAGGTCTCTCTCAAGGGGATCTCGAGCGCCGCGTCATCACCGACCGGCGCGAGGACGGCATGATCCCCGAACGCATCGGCGATATCCTCGGCCATGTCTTCCTGCACGACATCCACCACCGCGGCCAGGTGCATGCCATGCTGTCCGGCACATCGGTCAAGCCGCCGCAACTCGACGAGTTCCTGCTCGATTGTGATGTGAGGCTGAGGAAGGGAGAGGTCGAGCGGCTGGGTTTGTAGGGCCTGTTGTTTTTTCCAGTCACACCAGAGCCACGTTGTAACGAGCGAAATGCGGGTCGGATGTAAGGACTGTCAGGTTCTCCACCTGCGCCTGTGCAATCAGCAGCCTGTCGAACGGATCACCATGGTGGCGCGGTAGACGACCGACGGCGTTCGCATGCTGTAAAGTGATGGCAAGCGGCTGAAATTGCATCCTTGGAAGCAGCGTTGGCAGATCATCTGGCGCGTTGAGTTTTCCAATCGAACGTTTGATGGCAATTTCCCAGACGCTTGCCGCGCTCGCGAACACCACCGCTTCCGAAGCCAGGATAGCGCGGTGGTGCTCGTCGAGACGTGGATCGTCCGAAATCGACCAGAGGATGATATGTGTATCGGCGAGAAACGGGCCGCCCGTCATTTCACGTACTCGTCCCACTCGGGACCGAGTTCGTCAAAATCGTCCGCAATCCAGATCTTGCCCTTCAGTGCGCCGATACGCGGCAGGGGTTCTACCACCGCCGGCGGTACGATGCGCGCGGCCACCTTGCCGTGGCGTGTCAATATTATCTCCTCGCCGGCTTCCGCGCGGCTGACGAGTTCCGACAATTTGGACTTGGCCTCGGCGATGGAAACATTCATGATTTGATCCTTTATGACCAAAATTTAGGTCATAATTGATCTCGTCGCAAGAGGGCTGGTTCGGTCGGCGTTACTCCGCCGCCTGAATCTTGATCACGCCGCGCTTGATCTGGTCCTGCTCGATCGATTCGAACAGGGCGCGGAAATTGCCTTCGCCAAACCCTTCGTCGCCCTTGCGCTGGATGAACTCGAAGAAGATCGGCCCGATCACGGTTTTCGAGAAAATCTGCAACAGAATCTTGGTCATGCCGCCGTCGATCACGCCTTCGCCGTCGATGAGGATGCCATGCTTCTTCATCCGCTCGATCGGCTCGTCATGGCCGTTCACGCGGTCATAGGACATGTCGTAATAGGTCTCGGGCGGGCCGGGCATGAATTTCAGCCCGTTGTCGGCCAGTCGGTCGGTGGCGGCATAAATCTCGTCGGTGCCGACGGCGATGTGCTGGATGCCTTCGCCATTGTACTTCTTCAGATATTCGGCGATCTGGCTGGTCTCGTCCTTGGATTCGTTCAAGGGAACGCGGATCTTGCCGCAGGGCGAGGTGATGGCACGGCTGACCAGTCCGGTGATCTTGCCGTCGATGTCGAAGAAATGGATCTGCTTGAAGCCGAACAGATTGCGGTAGAAATCCCACCATTTGTCCATCTGGCCGCGATAGACATTGTGGGTGAGGTGGTCGAGAAAATAGAAGCCGACGCCTTGCGGCCGTGGGTCGCGCGCGCCCAGCCATTCGAACTCGGCGTCGTAGGCCGAGCCCTTCTTGCCGTATGTCTCGATAAAATAGAGCAGCGAGCCGCCAATACCGACGATGGCCGGCACGTCGAGCGCCTTGTCGGTGCCTTCATAGGGTGTAGCGCCCTTGGCAACGGCATGGTCGAACGCATGCTTGGCATCGACCACCCGCCACGCCATCGAGGCCGCGCACGGTCCATGCTTGCCGACGAATTTCATCGCATGTGAGCCGGGCTCGGCATTGACGACATAGTTGATGTCGCCCTGGCGCCAGACGGTGATGTTCTTCGTGCGGTGCTTCGCCACCGCGACATAGCCCATCCGGGTGAACAATTGGGCCAGTTTCTCCGGTTCCGTGTGCGCGAACTCGACGAACTCGAAACCATCGGTGCCCGCGGGGTTGTCCTTGCTGATCCTTGCGGGCGGGGCGTCGTGCGGGAAGGGACCCATGGCTTTCCTCCAAAACGTGAGGTGGCCGCATCGGACCACACATGGCGCAATCATAGCGCGGACCGGCTGCATGGTGCTTGCATTCAAACGCTTGAAATGATCAGACTATGCGTGAAGCGTGCGTAATGAAGGAGAAATTCATGGATGATACGCGCATTGATCAGTTTGACCGCAAGATAATGTCGCTTCTGCAAGGCGATGCGCGGCTGACCAACAACGATCTTTCAGAGCGCGTGAACCTGTCGGCGTCGCAGTGCTCGCGCCGCCGCCAGCGGCTGGAGGAGGACGGTTATATCAAGGGTTATCGGGCGGTGCTCGACCGCGACAAACTTGGCTTCTCGCTGGTCAACGTCATCTCGGTGACCTTGGCCACCCACAACCGCGACAACGCACGGCGTTTTGGGGAGTTGGTGGCGCGGCTGCCGGAAGTGCAGGAAGCGCACGCGCTGACCGGCGAGATGGACTACATATTGAAGGTGGTGACGCCCGATCTCAAATCATTGTCGGAATTCGTCAACGGCGTGCTTCTGCCGCACGAATCCGTGCAGCATGTGAAGACGGCGATCGTGCTGGAGACGCTGAAGGAAACCGGCGCGCTGCCGATTTAACCCTTTTGCTGCTGTATCGCCACGAACAAATTGGTGCAGCGCGCGCCGGAGCGGCAATACGCGAACACAGGGCCGTCGAGTTCGTCGAGCGCCTCGGCCTGATCCTCGACATTCTCCGCCGTCATCTGGCCGCTGATGACGGGGATGTAGCGGAAGGTGAGCCCGGCGGCGGTGACTGCCGCCTTGATGGTGTCGGCCGATGGCTGGCCGGGTTGCTCGTCATCAGGTCTGTTGCAGATAACGCTCTTGAACCCGGCGGCCTTGATGGCGGCGACGTCTTCTGGCTGGATCTGGCCCGAGACCGAATAGTCCTCGCTGATCTCACGATATTCCATGGTGCGTCCTCGCAAAGTTGAATGCCTTGTGGCTTGCCTGGAGTCTTGCCACTCCCTGACGCGCCCGGCAACTAATTCCTATGCCGCGGCCGGCTGGGCAAGCCACGCCCTGGCGGAACGCGCCACGACGATGCCGGCGATGACCGCCGCGACAAAGACCGGTGTTGCTGAATAGCCGAGACCAAGTGCGGGAATGGCGCCGCCTGGGCAGAAGCCGGCAATGCCCCAACCGATACCGAACACGGCCGCACCGCCCACCAATTGGCTGTCGATGGTTCGTTTGGTGGGCAGCGCGAAGTCGGATTCGAATACCGGCGCCTTGCGCCGGCTGAACACCAGGCGGTAGCCGATGAAGGCGACGGCAAGCCCGCCGCCCATCACGAAGACCAGGCTCGGGTCCCAGGTGCCTGCGATATCGAAGAAATTCAGTACTTTTGCCGGATTGATCATGCCGGAAACGGCGATGCCCAGGCCGAAGATACCACCGATCAGGAATGCCGAGACGAGCTTGTTCATGGCGTCAGCCTCCGATCACGTGACGAATGATGAAGACGGTGGCGAAGGCTGCCGCCATGAAGGTTGCGACGGCGACGATCGAACGCGGCGACAGGCGGGCAATGCCGCAAATGCCGTGCCCGCTCGGGCAGCCACCACCGAAATGCACGCCGATACCAACGAGAAAACCGCCCACGACCAGTGCGAGCGTCGGGACCGGCACGCTGAAGACGATTCGACCGCCAGCGGCGAGATACAGAAGCGGCGCCAGGACGGCGCCGGCAAGAAAGGCGGCTCGCCATCGCCATTCCGGCGAAAGGGGCGGAATGACTCCGGTCAATATGCCGGTCATGCCGGCGATGCGGCCATGCAACGCCATCAGCAGAACCGCCGACAAGCCGATAAGGGCGCCACCAAGCAGCGACTGGAAGGGCGTGAAGTCTGTCATGGCGATGCCGGCTTTCGAACAGCGGTCGATCCGCATCCCTGCGCGGTTCAAACCATAGCGCACATAGACATTTCCGGCGAAGAATCCAACTCATGCCGCCTTGAGCGGAAGCGGCAAAGGCGGAGTCCGGCTCCGCCTTTTCATTGGCGCTGGTCTCAGCTGCCGAGGATGGCGCCTTTGATCTGGGTGATGTTGTTGTGCATCATGTCGATATAGGTCGATGCCGGGCCGTCGGGCTGCGACAGCGCATCCGAATAGAGAGTACCGCCTACCTTGATCCCGGTTTCGCTCGCGATCTGCTCGATCAGGCGCGGGTTGGTGATGTTCTCGACGAAGATCGCCGCAGCCTTGTCCTGTTTTACCTGGGTGACGAGTTTGGCAACGTCGGCGGCTGATGGCTCGGAGTCCGTCGACACGCCTTGCGGGGCGAGGAAGGTGAGGCCGTATGCATGCTCGAAATAGCCGAACGCGTCATGCGAGGTGATGACCACGCGCTTGGCTTCCGGGATCAAGGCGATCGCCGCCTTCACTTCGCCTTCGACCGCGTCGAGTTTCTTGCTGTAGGCCGCCGCATTGGTCTGGTAGCTGATGCAGCCATCGGAATCGGCGGCGCAGAAGGCGTCGGCAATGTTCTTCACATAGATCTTGGCGTTGGCGATCGACTGGAAGGCATGCGGATCGATGACTGTCTTGCCGCCACTCGTGTCGGCGCCCTCGGCTGCATCGGCATCGGCGAATTCCGGTTTGAAATTGATCGGGGTAACCCCGCTGGTCAGCGTTACGATCGACGCCTTGGTGGCGCTGGCGTCGACGAGGCGCTGCAGGAAGCCTTCGAAATGCAGCCCGTTGACCAGCACCACATCCGCCCCGGCCATCGCCACGGCGTCCGCCGGGCTTGGTTCATAGACATGGGCGTCGCCATCGGGCCCGACAATGGTTGTCACCTTGATCCGGTCGCCGCCGACGTTCCTGGCAAAATCCGCGATGACGGTGAAGCTGGCAACCACCTTCAGGGGACCTGCGAACGCCGACGAAGCGCTGATGGCGGTTAATGTTATAACGCTCATCGCCAGGGCTGCGCGGATCGATTTCAGCATGGAAAAGTCTCCTTGTAGAGGGCCGTTGGGGGTCAGGCTGTTCTGTGACGGTGATGAATGATGCGCGCGCGCAGGATGCCGCGCGTACCAAACAGGATCGAGGCGAAGTAGACGACGCCGGCGGACAGGATGATCGCCGGGCCGGAGGGCAGGGATGCGTGATAGGACAGGAGCAGTCCGGCAATGCAGGACGCAAAGCCGATCACAACGGCCAGCACGCACATCGGCTCGACGCGCGTGGTCCAGAAGCGTGCGGCGGCGGCAGGCAGCATCATCAGCCCGACTGAAAGTAGCGTGCCGAGCGCCTGGAAGCCGCCGACAAGGTTAAGCACGACGAGGCCGAGGAAGATGAAATGCACCGGGCTGCCAAGCCGGCTGACCGAGCGCAGGAACAGAGGATCGAGGCATTCGGCGACCAGCGCCCGCCAGAAGATGCCAAGGCTGACCAGGGTGACGATGACGATGCCGCCGATCAACACCAGCGCCTCATTGTTGAGCGCCAGCACCGTGCCGAACAGGACATGCATGAGATCGACGCTGGAGCCGCGGATCGACACCATGAGCACGCCGATAGCGAGTGAAATCAGATAGAAGGCCGCCATCGAGGCGTCCTCGCGCTGGATGGTGAAACGCGAGACCGCACCCGCGCCCAGCGCCACGATGACGCCGGCTATCAGGCCGCCAATGGTCATCGGCAGGATTTCCAATCCGTAGAACAGGAAGCCGGCGGCGGCGCCCGGCAGGATGGCGTGCGCCATGGCATCGCCCGACAGGCTCATGCGCCTCAACATCAGGAAGACGCCGATCGGGCAAGCGCCGAGTGACAGCATCAGGGAGCCGAAAAGCGCCCGCTGCATGAAACCGAAATCGGCGAAGGGCGCGATGAAAAGGCCGTACACGCTGTCCATCACGCCGCTCTCGGACCGGAGCTGTGATTATGGTCATGCCCGTGATCGTGGGCGTGGTCGTGGCTGTGATCGTGGTCTACGGGCTCGCACCAGGGTGCGTTTTCTTCCCAGGCCTCATGAAAACGGCGGGCGCGCAGCAGGTTTTCCGGCCGCAGTGTTTCGCGCGTTTCGCCCCAGGCGACAGGCTGGCGTGCGAGCAGCAGCGTTTCGGGAAAATTCTCGCGCACCAGTTCCAGATCATGGACGACGACCATGATGGTGCGCTCCTCGCCATGCCAGCGCTTGATCAGCGCGATCAGGTCGCCGACCGTCTTGGAATCGACCGCATTGAAGGGCTCGTCGAGCAGGATGAGATCCGCGTCCTGCAAGAGCACGCGGGCAAAGAGCGTGCGCTGCAACTGGCCGCCCGACAGCGTGTCGATCGGGCGTTTTTCAAACCCGCCGAGGCCGACGGCCATAAGCGCCTTGCCGACAGAATCGCGATCCTCGGCGGTATGGCGGCCGAGCAGTCCGCGCTTGGGCCACAGACCGAGCGAAACGAGATCGACGACGCGGGCGGGAAAGGAACGATCGAGTTCGGATTGCTGCGGCAGATAGGCGGCGCGCACGCCGGGTGCTCGCGTCACAGCGCCGGCCATGGGCTTGAGCACGCCGACGATTCCCTTCATCAATGTCGACTTTCCCGAGCCGTTGGCGCCGACGACTGCCGTCAGCGAGCCTTTGCGAATGGTGCCGTCGAGATGATGGATCGCGGGGTGGCTGTTGTAGCCGAGTGTCAGGTCGCGGAAGGTCAGGCAGGTGTTGGTCATTCTGCGATCCGTGAGGGGTAGGGCGGCTACTGGCAGTGTTCGGCTGGATATGTGATGTTATTACATTAGTCAACAAGCCAATCGGGCGGAATTGCGGCGCGACGCTCAATTCACCGTGCCTTGTTTGTCGTGGCTCAAGGGGTTTCTGGCTGTCGGCCTTGCCCGAAATGAACCGCAACACTAAAGAGGCCCCACCGACACAAGAAGGAAACATTCCATGAGCATTCGTCGCATCGATGTTGGCCCGCGCATGAGCCAGATCGTCATCCACGGCAACACCGTCTATCTCGCCGGCCAGGTCGGAACGCCCGGCGCAAGCGTTGGCGAGCAGACCAGGTCGATCCTGGCGTCCATCGACGAATTGCTGGCCAAGGCCGGCACCGACAAGACCAAGATCCTGCAGGCGATCATCTGGCTGGCCGACATGGGCACCTTCGCCGAGATGAACAAGGAATGGGACAAGTGGGTGCCGCAGGGCAACACGCCGGCCCGCGCCACTGGCGAAGCCAAGCTCGCCGGCCCGGAATACACCGTCGAAATCATCATCACCGCCGCGATCTGAGGCGGTTCCGCTCCGCCAGTGCCCTTCAGCGGGCTACGGCAATATCTTGATTAAACCGCAGCCCCCGAAAGCCGGTCCCGGTTTTCGGGGGCTTTCGTTTGGGATGGCTATCCCCGCGAGGGCGTGAACCGCGCCACCAGAGCGTGATTCCCCGCTGCATAAGTGAAGCGGACGTGAGTGACAGGATACTCGGCGCTCCAGGTCCGTCTCTCGACCACAAGACAGGGCGCGCCGGCCAAGATATCGAGTGCCGACGCAACCCGAGCGTCGGCACCGACCGCGCGAATGCGGTGCTCGGCGGCGCTCCACGGTACGCAGCCGATCAGCCAGGGGCCGGGTGAGGTGTTGAGAAACTCCTCTTCGGTGGCTTCGGGGACGGCAGCCAGATTGATCAGTCGCTGTTCATGGGCGAACGGCTGCTTGCCGGCGAAATGCCGGCATTCCAGCGCCAGCACAGGCCCCGCGGCCTTCAGTTCCAGCAATTCGCGATCCTCGGCGGTGCTGCGCCGCTTTTGCCGCGTCAGGCGTTCATAGCGATAGGGCAGGCCAAGCGCCTCGACCTCGATCCTGATGTCGTGAATTTCGAGGATCGCCGCTTGCGATTGCGGCCGCCGCACGAAACTTCCGGAGCGGCGGCGGCGCTCGATCAAACCGGCCTTGGCCAGTTGCGAGAGTGCCTTGTTCACGGTCATGCGCGAGCAATTGTATTGTTCGGTCAGTTCATGCTCGAACGGGATGCGGTGGCCCGGCGCCCAGGCGCCGGACAGGATCTTCTCGCTGATATCGGACAGGATGCGCTGGTGCAGCGAGCCGCCGCCTTCCGCATCGACTGTGCCAATCCCACTCATGCCGAGAGCGCCACCATCACGCCCCGAAAACGTTCGGCAATGGCGTCTCTCTTCAGATGTCTGCCACCGCTGACCTGTTTTCCGCCATGTACCCAGACACAGTCGACCTTGCTGCCATTGGCGAAGACCCAGGCGTCGATGATCGCATCGCCACGCTTGCCGGCAAGCGAGGGATGGTCAGCCTGGAGCGAGACGACATTGGCGGGAGCGCCAACGGCGATCCGCGAGGCGCCTGCCCCGAGCGCGACACTGCCGCCGTCGATCGCTGCGTCGAACAGTGCGCGCCCGGTCGAACCGCCGGCCACTGCCAGAACGTTGCGGGCGCGGTGGGCCAAGCGCTGCGAATATTCCAACTGGCGCAACTCATCGGGCAGGCCGATCAGAACGTTGGAATCCGACCCGACACCAAAGCGGCCGCCATGTTGCATGAACAGGGACGCGGCGAATGTGCCGTCGCCAAGGTTGGCTTCGGTGATCGGGCAAAGGCCGGCAATGGCGCCGCTCTTCGCCATGTCAACGGTTTCGGCTTCGGTCATATGCGTGGCATGGATCAGGCACCAGCGCTGGTCGACGCTGGCATGGCCAAGCAGGAATTCAACCGGCCGCGCGCCCGACCAGGCAAGGCAGTCCTCGACCTCCTTCACTTGTTCGGCCACGTGGATGTGGATCGGTCCATCGGGCGCCACGGCCACGACCTCAACCAGTTCTTCCGGCGTCGCGGCGCGCAAACTGTGCGGGGCGACACCAACGATGGCTTGATTCAACGTGCGAACGGATTCGCGGCTTTTCTCAACGAGGCGCGAGAACCGATTCACATCGTTGATGAATCGCCGCTGGCCGTCATTCGGCGCAGCGCCGCCGAATGACGAATGCGCGTAAAAGACCGGCAGCAGCGTCAGGCCGATGCCGGTATCGCCGGCCGCTGCCGCAATGCGCTCGGCCATCTCCGCGATGTTGCCATAGGGTTTTCCATCGCGGTCATGGTGGAGGTAATGGAATTCGCCGACGCGCGAGAAGCCGGCCTCCAGCATTTCGACATAGAGCTGGGCCGCGACCGCTTCGACCTGGTCCGGCGTCATCGACAGAGCGAAACGGTACATCACCTCGCGCCAGCTCCAGAAACTGTCGGCGGAGGGGCCGCGCAGCTCGGCAAGGCCGGCCATGCCGCGCTGGAACGCGTGGCTGTGCAGGTTCGGCATACCGGGCAGAAGGATCGCATGACGCTCATCGCCGGGCAGGGCGTCCGTCCCGGTTTCTACCGTCGCGATGCTGCCGCCATCGAACACGATCCGCACATCGTCATGCCAGCCATCGGGCAGGAGGGCCTGCTCCGCAAAAATCGACGTCACGCTGTTCTCCCCGGTTCCCTGTGTCTCATGCGATGATAGCGCTTGCAGTGTGTTTCAATATGTATATACATAATCTCGACCGATTGAAACGGAAAAGATCATGGCTGGAGAGAGCAAAAGTCGGGCAAGCGAGGTTCGCGTCTGGCGCAACGCGCGCCTGGCAACCATGGCGGAAAGTGTGCCTGGGCTGGGCATTGTCGAAAGGGGCGCGATCGCGCTGCGCGATGGTCTCATCGTCTATTCCGGCCCTGATGCCGATGTTCCGTCAGCGCTCAGCCAGGGCGCCGAGACCATCGATTGCGAGGGGCGCTGGATCACGCCTGGCCTGATCGATTGCCACACCCATCTTGTCCATGCCGGTAACCGCGCCAACGAATTCGAGATGCGGCTGGCCGGCGCCACTTATGAGGAGGTGGCACGTGCCGGCGGTGGCATCGTCTCGTCGGTCAAGGCGCTGCGCTCTGCCAGTGAGGATGAACTGGTCGCCCAGTCGCTGCCGCGCCTCGATGCCCTGATGGCCGAAGGCGTCACCACCGTTGAAGTCAAGTCGGGCTACGGGCTCGATCTAGAAAACGAGAAGAAGTCTCTGCGCGCCGCGCGCCGGCTGGGCGAGCAACGTCCGGTCACGGTCCGCACGACCTTCCTTGGCGCCCATGCGCTGCCGCCGGAAGCGAAGGGCGACAAGGACTCTTTTATCGATCTGGTCGCCAATACGATTCTGCCGGCGATCGTGGCCGGAAAGCTGGCCGATGCCGTCGACGGGTTTTGCGAAGGCATCGCCTTTTCGCCCGAGCAGATGGCTGTTGTTTTCGACGCCGCGAAGGCGGCGGGCTTGCCCGTCAAGCTTCACGCCGACCAGCTATCCAACCTGCATGGCGCTGAACTTGCCGCCCGCTTTGGCGCCCTTTCGGCCGATCATCTCGAATATACCGATGAGGCGGGTGCCGTGGCGATGGCCAGCGCAGGGACCGTGGCGACGATCCTGCCCGGTGCTTACTATTTCATTCGCGAAACGAAAAAGCCGCCGATCGACCTGTTCCGCCGGCACGGCGTCAGGATGGCAGTCGCAACCGACAACAATCCCGGAACCTCGCCGCTGACCTCGCTGCTTTTGACCATGAACATGGCGGCGACGCTGTTTGGCCTGACAGTCGACGAATGCCTTGCCGGCGTCACGAGGGAGGCTGCTCGGGCGCTGGGCCTGCAGGGGCAAACCGGCACGCTGGAGACCGGCAAATCGGCTGATCTGGCGATCTGGAACATCGAGCGCCCGGCCGAACTCGTTTACCGCATGGGCTTCAACCCGCTGCATGCCCGCATCTGGAGAGGACAATGACCGAACTGACGCTGAAGCCCGGAAACGCCACCCTGGCCGACTGGCGCGCAATCTACCGTGGCGCCGTGCCCAAGCTTGATGATGCCTGCCGGCCAAGGATCAAGGCGAGTGCCGAGGCTGTCGCGAGGATCGTTGCCAAGGGCGAGCCGGTCTACGGCATCAACACCGGCTTCGGCAAACTGGCCAGCGTCCGCATCCCCGCCGAGGATCTCGAGACCCTCCAGCGCAACATCGTGCTTTCGCATGCCGCGGGCGTCGGCGAGCCGATGCCGGTTGCCATCGCCCGTCTGATGATGGCGCTGAAACTCGCCAGCCTGGCGCAGGGCGCCTCTGGCGTCCGCCCGCACACGATCGAATTGCTCGAGGCGATGCTGGCCAATGACGTCATCCCGGTCGTCCCGGCACAGGGCTCCGTCGGCGCCTCCGGCGACCTTGCCCCGCTTTCGCACATGACGGCGGTTATGATCGGTGTCGGCGAATGCTTTACCCCGCATGGCCGGGTGCCGGCCAAGGTCGCCTTTGTCTCGCACGGGCTGGAGCCGGTCACACTTGGCGCCAAGGAAGGCCTTGCACTGCTCAACGGAACGCAGTTCTCGACCGCCTACGCACTTGCCGGCTTGTTCGAGGCTGAAGTGCTATACCAGTCCGCGCTGGTCGCCGGAGCGCTATCGACCGACGCTGCAAAGGGTTCCGACGCGCCTTTCGATCCGCGTATCCATCTCCTGAGAAAGCATCCCGGCCAGATCGAAACCGCGGACGCACTGCGCAATTTGATGGCGGGCAGCGCCATTCGCGAATCGCATCGCGTCGGCGACGAGCGCGTGCAGGATCCCTATTGCCTGCGCTGCCAGCCACAGGTGATGGGCGCGGCACTCACGGTCCTGCGCCAGGCGGCGGATACGCTCGGCACCGAAGCCAATGGCGTAACCGACAATCCCTTGATCTTCGCCGAGGATGATACGGCACTGTCCGGCGGCAATTTCCATGCCGAGCCGGTAGCCTTCGCCGCCGACATGATCGCGCTCGCCGTCTGCGAAATCGGGTCTCTGTCGGAACGTCGCATCGCCATGCTGGTCGACCCCGCGCTGTCGGGCATGCCTGCTTTCCTGACGCCTAAGCCGGGGTTGAATTCCGGCTTCATGATCCCGCAAGTGACGGCGGCGGCGCTTGTGTCAGAGAACAAGCAGAAGGCCTATCCGGCCAGCGTCGATTCCATCCCGACATCCGCCAACCAGGAAGACCACGTCTCGATGGCGGCGCATGGTGCGCGCCGCCTGATCGGCATGATCGAGAATGCGACCGCCGTGATCGGCATCGAACTGCTGGCGGCCGCGCAAGGTTGCGATTTCCATCTGCCACTGGCTTCGAGTGGGGCGCTTGAAGCGGTGCGCAAGCTGGTCCGGGCAGAGGTGCCGCACCTCGACAATGACCGCCATTTCCATCCCGACATGGAAAAAGCCATCGCCATGGTGCGCAGCGGCGCTGCCGTGAAGGCGGCCTCCGCCGTGACGCTGCCATCGATTTCGGGGGCTGCGTGATGACCGGCACGCCCTGGCTTACGGTGAGCCGCGGTACGGCACCCTTGCTGGTGTCGATCCCGCACACCGGGATCGATCTCGCGGGTCTTGAAAACCGGCTGGTTTCGCCGTGGCTAGGCCGCCGCGACTGCGACTGGTGGATCGACCGGCTCTATGATTTCGTTGGCGACCTTGGCGCGACCGTTGTGCACACCGCGATCTCGCGCACCGTCATCGACGTCAACCGGGATCCATCCGGCGCCTCGCTTTATCCGGGGCAGGCGACGACAGGCCTCTGCCCGACCGAGACCTTCGATGGCGATCCGCTCTACCGCGAAGGCGAAGAACCGGGACCGTCTGAGGTCGATGAACGCCGCGAAAAATACTTCATGCCTTATCATGCGGCCCTGCAGGCGGAGATCGACCGGCTGCGCGCCCTGCACCCGGCGATTGTCGTCTACGACTGCCACTCGATCCGCTCGGTTCTGCCGCGTCTGTTCGAAGGCACGCTGCCGGTCTTCAATCTCGGCACCAATGACGGCAAGAGCGCCGATCCCGTCCTGCAGGCAACAGTCGGCCAGATCATGGCCGAAACCGGCGAAACCTTCGTCGTTAACGGCCGCTTCAAGGGCGGCTGGATCACGCGTCATTTCGGGCAGCCGCAAAACGGCATCCATGCGCTGCAAATGGAGTTGTCCAACCGCGGCTACATGCGCGAGCCGGAAGGCAAGGGCGAGCCGGACAACTGGCCGGTCCCCTATGACGCCGAGTTTGCCGCGCCCATCCGCGCCACGCTCGAGAAGATCCTGAAGACCGCAATTGCCTGGGCACAAGGCTGAAGCCCTTTCCTTTCTGGAGATGTCCGCATGAACAACCCTCGTCACAATATCCGTGAAGTCCGCAGTCCGCGCGGCAGCGAAATCAGCGCTCGTTCCTGGCTGACGGAAGCGCCGCTGCGCATGCTGATGAACAATCTCGACCCCGATGTTGCCGAGAACCCCAACGAACTGGTCGTCTATGGCGGCATCGGCCGGGCGGCGCGCACCTGGAACGACTTCGACCGCATCGTTGCATCCTTGAGGACGCTGGCCGATGACGAGACGCTGCTGGTGCAGTCCGGCAAGCCGGTGGGCGTGTTCCGCACCCACACCGATGCGCCGCGCGTGCTCATCGCCAATTCCAATCTGGTGCCGCATTGGGCGAACTGGGAGAAATTCAACGAGCTCGATAAGAAGGGCCTGATGATGTACGGCCAGATGACGGCCGGCTCCTGGATCTACATCGGCACGCAAGGTATCGTGCAGGGCACCTACGAGACGTTCGTCGAAGCCGGCCGCCAGCATTATGGCGGCAATCTCAAGGGCAAGTGGATCCTGACTGGCGGCCTCGGCGGCATGGGCGGCGCGCAGCCGCTCGCGGCGGTCATGGCCGGCGCGTGCTGCCTGGCGATCGAATGCAATCCGGACTCGATCGATTTCCGCCTGCGCACCCGCTATGTTGATGAGAAGGCCGAGACGCTCGACGAGGCGATGGCGATGATCGAGCGCTGGACCAAGGCTGGTGAGGCAAAGTCGGTCGGCCTGCTCGGCAATGCGGCCGAGATCGTCCCGGAGATGTTCAGGCGCGGCATCCGCCCAGACATGGTTACCGACCAGACCTCGGCCCACGATCCCATCAATGGCTATCTGCCAAAGGGTTGGACGATGGCTGAGTGGCGCGAGAAGCGCGTCAGCGACCCCAAGGCGGTCGAGAAGGCGGCCCGCGCGTCGATGCGCGAACATGTCGAGGCCATGGTGGCGTTCTGGAATGCCGGCGTGCCGACACTCGACTATGGCAACAACATCCGTCAGGTCGCCAAGGACGAAGGCTTCGAGAATGCATTTGCCTTCCCGGGCTTCGTGCCGGCCTATATCCGTCCGTTGTTCTGCCGTGGCATCGGCCCCTTCCGCTGGGCAGCGCTCTCGGGCGATCCGGAAGACATTTACAAGACCGACGCCAAGGTGCGCGAACTGACGCCCGGCAACACGCATCTGCACAACTGGCTGGACATGGCGCGCGAACGTATCGCGTTCCAGGGCCTGCCGGCGCGCATCTGCTGGGTCGGGCTAGGCGACCGCCATAGGCTGGGCCTGGCCTTCAACGAGATGGTGGCAAAGGGCGAACTCAAGGCGCCGGTCGTCATCGGTCGCGATCATCTCGATTCCGGTTCGGTCGCGTCGCCGAACCGCGAGACGGAAGCGATGAAGGACGGGTCGGATGCCGTGTCCGATTGGCCGCTGCTCAACGCGCTGCTCAACACCGCGTCCGGCGCCACCTGGGTGTCGCTGCATCATGGCGGTGGTGTCGGTATGGGCTTTTCGCAACATGCGGGAATGGTCATTGTCGCCGACGGTACCCCTGAAGCGGCCAGGCGTCTGGAACGCGTGCTGTGGAACGATCCCGCGACAGGCGTCATGCGCCACGCCGATGCCGGCTATGACATAGCCATCGACTGCGCCAAGGAGCAGCAGCTCAATCTGCCCGGCATTCTCGGGTGATTGGCTAAGGCGATGCACATCCTGCGGGCAGCCGAATACCGGTCGATGCCGTGGAAGAACGGTGGTGGTGTGACGACGGAAATCGTCGTCTCGCCCCCGACCGCAGGCCTCGATGATTTCGACTGGCGCATTTCCATGGCGCGCGTCGAGAATGGCGGACCGTTCTCGCAATTCGCCGGCATCGACCGCACTTTGGCGGTGCTGGAAGGGGAGGGAATTTCCCTCCACATTGCCGGTCGGCCATCCGTCGCGATGACCCGGGCGGCCGCGCCGCTCTTCTTTCCCGCCGATGCGCCGACGACCGCGGCGCTGATTTCCGGTCCAATCACGGACCTCAACGTCATGACAAGACGCAGCCGCACGACCCATGCGGTCGAGCGCCTGGTGATATCGGCTTCGTTGGAAATCCATCCCGAAGCCGATACGACCCTCATCCTGAGCCTCGATGGGGAGATCCAGGTGGCCGGAGCAATGCCCGCCCGCCTGGGCCCTCTCGACGCGCTTTTGGCCGAGCCCAATGACGGCAAGATCCTCATCGAACCGGTGGGGGTGACGACGTTGTTCGTGATCCGCATCGATCGTGTCGTGGGCAACAATTAACGTCTGTCTCCAAACATGATCGTGACGCCGGCGAAATATGGCGTAAGCTCGTCACGGCATCACGAAAAAGCCTGAATCCTCTTCGCGGATCAAATCCGGACGGCAGCGAGGGGCGCTCGTCTGGAGGTTGTCGAAAGATAACGCCCTGTCGTGGTGCGGACACAAACTTTCGGCCAAGTGTTGCGATGCAACCAATTGCATTTGAATCGGTTTTAGGGACATTGCCGTGGCGGTGACGCCGCTGAGTGTCCGCCATACGGAATTTTCAATGAATATTCAGACGAACCCTGCCCAAATCGACAAGACAAGCGCCAGCTTCCCGGCCATCACCGAGGAGCCGATACGCTCCAATTTTCTGCCTGAGGACCGCTTGCGCGCCCTCGGCGAAAGCCTCGCCAGGGGCGATCTCACGGATCTGTTCGGCCTTACGCCTTTCGATTTTCAGGCACGCACCCGCGATAGCGCCAAGAAAATCCTCGAAGTCTACCGGTCGACCAATGCGGCGCAGGCCAAGGGGGAGACCATCACTCCGGCCGCGCAATGGCTGCTGGACAACAATTATCTGGTCGAAGAGACCATTTTCCAGATCAAGCGCGATCTGCCGCGCCGTTTCTACCGTCAGTTGCCGACGCTGAAGCTGCCGGATGGAGCTGCCGTGCCGCGCGCGCTTGCGCTGGCCTGGACCTACGTGGCGCATTCGGACAGTTCTGTCTCGGCCAGTATGTTCAAGGCAATCGTCGAGGGATTTCAGTCGGTCGAACCGCTGAAGATCGGCGAACTCTGGGCACTGCCGTCACTGTTGCGCTTTGTTCTGATTGAAAATCTTCGTCGTCTGGCCGTCAGGGTCAATCGCACCCGGCAGATGCGCCAGATCGCCAATGACGTTGCCGACCGTGTGCTGGCGACGGACGACAGTGCCGACCGCCAGGCGATCCTGTCGAGCTACAGCGCGCATGCGCAGGACACCACCTTCGCCACCCAGTTGCTCTACCGTTTGCGCGATGGATCGCAGAATGCCGGCAAGGCGCTGGAATGGCTGGAAGGGGAACTCGAGAAGACCGGCTCCGACGCCGAGGAAATCATCATCGGCGAGCACCACACGCTCTCCAGCGGCAATGTGACCACCGGCAACATCATCCGCGGCCTTCGCCTCATCAACGACGTCGACTGGACAGTGTGGTTCGAAGGCGTGAGCCGCATCGATACGCTTCTGCGTGAACGCACCGATTTCGCCGCGCTCGATTTCTTCTCGCGCGACCAGTACCGCACCTCGATCGAGGAACTGGCGCGCCGCTCCGACCTATCCGAATTTCGTGTCGCCGAAAAGGCTATCGAACTCGCCGGCCACCTGTCCGCCGGCTCCGAGATCGATCCTGCCAAGGCCCTCACCGATGTCGGCTTCTTCCTCGTCGGCCCGCGCCGGCAAGAGTTGGAAAAGGCAATCGGTTATCGGCAGACCGTCAGCCAGATCGTCAACCGGAGCTTCCGCAAGACCGGGTGGCTGGGCATCGTGCTGCCGGTCTTCGCGCTGACGGTTCTGCTTCTCGTCCTGTCCGGCAACGCCCTTGCCCATCTCGGCCTCTCGGTACCGTCAATCGTCCTGATGCTGGCCCTGTTTGCCGTGCCGGCCAGTGAAGGCGCGCTTGCGTTCTTTAACACCGTGGTGCTGCTGTTCCTGAAGCCGACGCGGCTGGTCGGTTATGACTACAGGCATGGCGTGCCGCCGGAGGCGCGCACGCTAGTGGTGGTGCCGTCGCTCATCGGTTCACGCGACGATGTCGAGGAGAACATCCGCAACATCGAAGTGCATCACCTCGCCAACCTGGCGGGCGAAATTCACTTTGCCTTGCTGTCGGACTGGCCGGACAGCAAGACCGAGATCGACGCCGCGGATATGGAGATCCTCGAATACGCCCGCGCCGAGATCGCCCGGCTGAACGCCCGCTATCCCGTCGAAGCCGGCGCACCCCGCTTTTATCTCTTGCACCGGCACAGGCTCTTCAATGCCGCCCAAGGTGCATGGATGGGCTGGGAGCGCAAGCGCGGCAAGCTGCATGAACTGAACCTGATGCTGCGCGGCGACAGCGACACAACCTTCCTGCCGCTAGACGTTCCACTGCCGGAAAACGTCGTATACGTGATGACGCTCGACGCCGACACGCGCACCACGCGCGATGCTGTCGCCACGCTGGTCGGCAAGCTCGCCCATCCGCTCAACCGGCCGCATTTCGATGCCGTCAAACGGGTGGTCACCGCCGGCTACGCCATCCTGCAGCCACGTATCACCGCGTCGCTGACATCAGGCGACGACGCGTCATTCTTCCAGCGTGTTTTCTCCGCCAATCGTGGTCTGGACCCTTATGTCTTCGCCGTGTCCGATCTCTATCAGGACGTGTTCGGGGACGGCTCCTTCACGGGCAAGGGCCTCTATCACGTTGATGCCTTCGAAGCCGCCTTGCAGGGGCGTATCGAGGAAAACACCATTCTCAGCCACGACCTGCTCGAAGGCGCGCTGGCACGCTCGGCCCTGGTCACCGATGTCGAATTGGTCGAGGATTATCCCACCCGCTACTCCGTGGACGCTTCGCGTCATCATCGCTGGGCACGCGGCGACTGGCAGCTTCTCGGCTTCATCCTCGATCCACGCTCGGGTGTACCTGCGCTGTCGCGCTGGAAGATGGTCGACAATCTGCGCCGATCGCTGACGCCGATCTTCTGGGTGATGGCGGCGATCGCCGGCTGGACCCTGCTGCCCTTCACGCAGGCGGCACAATGGCAGGCGCTGCTGATCCTGAGCTTGTTCATGGCGCCCACCTTCGACATCGTCAACTCGATCCTGCCGAAGAGCGGCGACCAGACGCCGCGTGGCCATTTCTCGGCGCTGGCCCGTGACGTTGCCTTCGGCACCGCCATGGTCGCTCTGAAGATCGTTCTCATGGCGCATCTGGCCTGGATGATGGGCGACGCGATTATCCGCACCTTCTACCGGCTGTTCGTCAGCCGGCAGAACCTGCTGGAATGGCGCACCGCATCGCAGGCGCACAAGAACGGCGACAACGATCTCGGCTCCTACTACGGCATGATGTATGGCGCGGTGATCATCGGCTTTGTCGGCCTCGCCATACCGGTTCTCGCCGATTCCACCGGGGCCTTCGTGGCCTTCTTCTTCGCCCTGTTCTGGATCGGCTCGCCGGCCGTCGCGTCGTGGATCAGCCGTTCGGCCGAAACCGAGGACCGGCTGCGTATTTCCGCCGCCGACAGCCATGCGCTGCGCACGGTGGCGCGGCGAACCTGGCACTACTTCGAAACCTTCGTCACGGCCGAGCATCACTATCTGCCGCCCGACAATTTCCAGGAGAGTCCGGCGCCTGTTGTCGCGCCGCGCACGTCGCCGACCAATGTCGGCGTCTATCTGCTGTCAGTTGTCTCGGCACGCGATTTCGGCTGGATCAGCCTGTCCGATGCCATCACCCGCATCGACGCGACCATGACGACCATCGAGAGCATGCCGCGCAGCCGTGGCCATCTCTTCAACTGGTACGACACCACGACCCTGAAGCCGCTCTATCCCCTCTACATTTCAGCGGTCGACAGCGGCAATCTCGCCGGCCATCTCGTCGCGGTCGCCGCCGCCTGCGCGGAATGGGCGGAAGCGCCCTCTGTCCACCTGCAGGGCGATTTCGAGGGCATTCTCGACACGGTGACGATCCTCTCGGAAAGCCTCGATGATCTGCCGGATGACCGCCGCCAGTTGCGGCCGTTGCGTCAGCGCCTGACGGACCGTCTCGACGGCATGCGGCGCGCGGTCGAGACCATCAAGGCCCAGCCCGAAATGGCGTCTATCCGCACCATCAACCTTGCCGTTTTGGCCGGCGAAATCCGCAAGCTGGCAACCGCCATCGACACCGAGGCCGGGTCGGCGCGGAGCGATGTCATCGCCGATTGGGCGGCAAGGCTCGAGGCGACCTGCGAGGCGCATGTCTCCGACTCGCACAGCGATGACAATGCCGTCGAAGCCTTGCGCGCCAAGCTGTTGAAGCTGCGTGAACGCACGCGCCGCTTTGCCTTCGAGATGGAGTTTGCCTTCCTGATGCGGCCGGAGCGCAAGCTGCTGTCGATCGGCTATCGGGTCGAGGAACATCAGCTCGACGAAAGCTGCTATGACCTGCTCGCTTCCGAGGCGAGGCTGACCAGCCTGTTCGCCATCGCCAAGGGCGACCTGCCGACCGAGCACTGGTTCCGGCTTGGGAGGCCGATCGTCGAGATCGGATTCCAGGGCGCGCTCATGTCCTGGTCGGGCTCGATGTTCGAGTACCTGATGCCGCCGCTGGTGATGAAGGAGCCGCAAGGCAGCATTCTCAACCAGACCAGTAAGCTGATCATCAAGCGGCAGATACAGTACGGCCGCCAGAAGAACGTGCCGTGGGGCATTTCCGAAGCGGCCTACAACGCCCGCGACCGCGAGCTGACCTACCAGTACACCAATTTCGGCGTTCCCGGGCTTGGTCTGAAGCGTGGCCTTGGCCAGAACACCGTGATTGCCCCTTATGCCACGGTGCTTGCGGCACAGTTCAATCCACGCGAGGCGGTCCAGAACCTGGCTCGGTTGCGCGAAATCGGCGCGCTAGGCCGTCATGGCTTCTACGATGCGGTGGACTTCACGCCCCAGCGCGTGCCCGAAGGTACCAACCACGCCGTCGTGCTGAACTACTATGCCCACCATTCGGGCATGTCGATCGCCGCCGTCGCCGATGCGATCTTCGAAGGCCGCTTGCGCGACCGCTTCCACAGCGATCCGGTCATCGAATCCGCCGAATTGCTGCTTCAGGAAAGGGCGCCGCGCGACATTCCGACGGCGACGGTCAGGACCGAGGCCGATGAACGGGCCAAGGATGAGACCGAGGTCGAAAGCCCTGACACGCGCATCGTGCTCAATCCCTTGCAGGCGCTGCGGTCGACCAGCGTCATGTCCAATGGACGCTATTCGGTCATGGTCACGGCAACAGGTTCGGGCTACAGCCGCTGGGGTGAACTTTCCATAACCCGCTGGCAGCCGGATCCGACGGAGGACCGGCTCGGCTCCTACATATTCCTGCGCGACGCCGGCACAGGAGACTGGTGGTCGGCGACAGCTGAACCGAAGCGCGCGCCCGAGGAAAAGGCGCAGACCCTGTTCTCCGACGACAAGGCAAGCTTTGTCAAAACGGTGGGCACTTTGCGCTCCGAGGTGGAATGCATCGTCATTTCCGAAGGCAATGGCGAGGGCCGCCGGGTCACGCTTTATAATGAAGGCAACACCGATCGGCATATTGAAGTGACATCCTTCGCCGAACTGGTGCTCGGCTCGGATGCCTCGGACAATGCGCATCCCGCTTTCTCGAAGATGTTCGTGGAGACCGAGATCGCATCGAACAACGGCGCGATCTTTGCCACACGGCGCAAGCGGGAGACGAGCGAACCGGACATCACGATGGTGCACTTCGTCACCGATCCGTCCGGCCCGTCGCGCGATGCCGAGGCGGAAACCGATCGTCGCGCCTTCATCGGGCGCGGCCGCACCATCGTCGACGCGGCGGCCTTCGATCCCGGGGCAAAGCTTGGCGGTCACTCCGGTTTCACGCTGGACCCGATCGTCTCGCTGCGCCGCCAGGTGCGCGTGCCCGCCAACAAGAAGATTTCGCTGACGTTCTGGACCGCGGTCGGCGCGAACCGCGCCGAATTGGATCAGGCCATCGCGCGGCTTGATCATCAGGAAAGTTTCGCCCGCCAGGCGATGCTCGCCTGGACACGTAGCCAGGTGCAGACCCGTCATCTAGGCTTGAGTCTGACCGACGCCGCCAACGTGCAGAAGCTGGCGCGCTACCTGATCTATCCCGATCCGTTCCTGCGCCTTCCCGCCGAATCCATCGCTTCCGGGCTCGGCAAGCAGTCGAGCCTGTGGCCGACCAGCATTTCCGGCGACTTCCCGATCTTTCTGGTCAGGATCGGCGACGTCGCCGATCTGGAAATCGTCGCTCAGGCGCTGCGCTTCCAGGAATACATGCGTGCCCGCGGCATGATGATCGATTTCGTCGTCGTCAACGAGCAGGCCTCATCCTATGTCCAGGACCTGCAACGCGCGGTCGAGACGTTGTGCGAAAACAGCCGCCTGCGCGGCAAGGAGCTCGGGCCGCGCCAGCATATCTTCGCTGTGCGCCGCGACCTGATGGACGAGACGACCTACAAGACCTTGCTCGCGGTCGCCAGGGTGGTGCTGCATACGCGCAACGGCACCATTTTCGACCAGATCGAGCGGGCCGAGGCCGCGGCGCTGCAGGCGCGTGACGGCCAGCAGCCTGTCGGGCCGGCGAGCACTCGCGAGCCGTCGTCATTGCCTGTGCCGATGGCGCCGGTGATGGCCAGCCATGCTCTGGTGGACAGTCGGGCCGATGGCAGCGGGCTCAGCAACTGGAACGGCTTTGGCGGCTTTGACAGCGACGGGAGGCACTACGTCGTGCGACTGGCCGGCCGGCGCACAACGCCGCAACCATGGATCAATGTCGTTTCCAACGAGTCCTTCGGCTTCCACACATCGGCGGAGGGTGCTGCCTTCACCTGGAGCCGCAACAGCCGCGATTACCAGCTGACGCCGTGGTCGAACGACCCGGTCACCAACCGGCCGGGCGAGGGCGTCTATATCTACGACCAGGCCAGCGGGAAGGCGTTCTCGCCGCTGGCTACCGTCGTGCGCGATCCTACGATGACCTACGAAGCCTGGCATGGGCAGGGTTTTTCGACCTTCCGCTCCAGGCGCGGGCCCCTGTCGATGGATCTCACCCATGTCGTCGATCCGGTGGATCCGGTGAAGGTCTCCCGGCTGCGCATTCAGAATGGCGGCTCGGTGCCGGCGCGGCTGCGCGTCTACGCCTATGCCGAATGGGTGCTTGGCGGTCATCGCTCGCGCACGGCCGCGACGATCGTCTCCTCGAGGGACGCTGCGACCGGAGCTCTGCTGGCGCAGAACCCCTATGGCCTCGATTTCAGCGAGCGCGTGGCCTTCCTCGCCGCGGACACCGACGTGCAGTCGGTCACGGCGGACCGAAGCGAGTTCCTTGGCCGTCACGGCACCAGCGAATTCCCGCATGCCGTCCTCACCGGCAGCAGCCTGTCAGGCCGCATCGAGGCCGGCGACGATCCTTGCGCGGCAATGACGCGTGACATCGAGGTTCCGGCCGGCGGAGATGTGACCCTGCTTTGGCTGCTCGGCGATGCGGGCTCCGTCGAGGAAGCCAGTGCGCTGGTGCAGACCCATCGCTCCAAGGATTTCGATCAGCGGTTGGCCGACAACGAGCGCGAGTGGCGCGGTTTTCTCGACACCATCCAGGTGGAGACGCCCGACAAGACGCTCGATGCCATGGTCAACCACTGGCTGCCCTACCAGAGCCTTGCCTGCCGCATTCGCGCGCGTTCCGCCTTTTATCAGGCGAGCGGCGCCTTCGGCTTCCGTGACCAGCTCCAGGACACGTTGGCCCTGCTTGCCCATGATCCAAACCTTGCGCGCGAACAGATACTCAACGCCGCGCGCAGGCAGTTCCCAGAAGGCGACGTGCAGCACTGGTGGCTGCCGCGCACGGGAGCGGGTGTGCGCACGCTGATCTCCGATGACGTCGTATGGCTCGCCCATGCCACCGCCCGCTACCTGCTGGTGACCGGCGATACAGCGATCCTCAAGGAACAACTGCCCTTCATCGACGGTCAGGCTTTGGCCGAGGGCGAGCATGATGCCTTCTTCACGCCTGAACCCATGAAGAAGACCGCTTCGCTTTATGAGCACTGCGCGCGTGCGCTCGACCTTGCGGTCAAGCGCAGCAGTCCTGCGGGCTTGCCGTTGATCCTGGGTGGCGACTGGAACGACGGCATGAACCGGGTTGGTGACCACGGCAGGGGCGAGAGCGTCTGGCTGGGCTGGTTCCTGTTGAAGACCTTGGGGGACTTTTCCGCCGTGGCCAGGACTGAAGGCGACGCCAAGCACGCTCAGGCATGGACAAAGCATGCCGAGACGCTGAAGCGTGCCCTGGAAACCACAGCCTGGGATGGCGAGTGGTACCGCCGTGGCAGCTTCGACGATGGCACGCCGCTTGGTTCGCGCAGTTCCGAGGAGTGCAAGATCGATTCCATTGCCCAATCCTGGAGCGTGCTTTCGGGGGACGGCGATCCGGCGCGATCCGAGACTGCGATGGACCAGGCTACGAAAATGTTGGTCGATGACGAGCTCCAGATCGTAAAACTGTTCACGCCGCCCTTCTCCAAGACGGACAAGGACCCCGGCTACATCAAGAGCTATCCGCCGGGCGTCCGCGAGAACGGCGGCCAGTACACCCACGCGGCGACATGGTTCGTCATCGCGCTCGCCGAAATGGGGCGCACCGACGATGCCTATCGCTGTTTCTCGATGCTCAATCCGGTCAACCACGCTCGCGATGAGGCGTCGGCCGAGCACTATCGTGTCGAGCCCTATGTGGTCGCCGCCGACATCTACTCCGGTGAAGGCAGGGGCGGCCGTGGTGGTTGGACCTGGTACACAGGCTCCGCGGGTTGGCTTTACCGTGCGGCGGTCGAGAGCATCCTTGGCATAGAAAGGCGAGGCACACGCATCCAGTTCCAGCCGCGTCTGCCCAGCCATTGGGAGGGCTATACCGCAACGCTCAAGATGTTGGGCAGCGAGCTCAAGGTTCGCGTCGTCAGGGACAGCAAGGCCAAAGCTGTCTCGCTTGAAGTAAACGGTTCGAAAACCAAGGGATCATCTTTCGAGCCCAAGGCTGGCGACAATAGCGAAGTTATCGTCAGAATTCCCGCCTAGAGGGCGGCCTAACCTGGCGATGCGCTACCAATAAACCCGAAAATCGTGATCGATTTTCGGGTTTTTTATTTTAAATTCAATGGCTTGGACGCCATGCTCGACCTGACGAGCGCAACGGTTCCTCGCAAAGGTTCCGTGTCTGAATACATCCAGGATATGCTTCCATCCCAGGTAACTGCGGTTTTGGCAGGCATATCGGAAGCCTTTATTGATTAAAATTGTGGCAGCACTATCTGATTGCCATGATTTTGCCGTATGGCTGACATTTCACCTTTTATCTCAGACCGTTAGCTGATCACGGCAGATTTCGGAACGTCGCCATCTTTTGTTCGCGAAATGGGAACGGAAGCTGTAAACGGGCATTGTTTTGCGACGTGTGACCCGATACGAGTCATGAAATGATGCAGTGCACAATAAATAGTTTGGCGGAGTAACTGCGGTGTCCCTTCTGCAAATCTACTGGAGAGCACTCGGTTATCTCGCTGCCGACAAGAAGCGCGTCGCGTTGATCTGCGGCGCGAATGTCGCGCTTGCGGCCGTGGCAATTCTGGAGCCGATCCTGCTGGGCCGGGTGATCGGAGCCATTTCCGAAAAAGGCCAGGTGTTTTCGACGCTCGCCGTCTGGGCAGCTCTCGGTGCCTTCAACGTCATAGCCTACGTCCTGGTGGCGCGCGGAGCCGATCGCTTCGCCCATGCCCGTCGCTCGGAAGTGTTATGCCAGTCCTTCGAGCGCGTCATCACCATGCCGCTTGCCTGGCACCATCAGCGCGGCACTTCCAATTCGCTGCACACGCTGCTGCGAGCTGTAGAGACCCTGTTCAGCCTGTGGCTCGAATTCATGCGCGTGCATCTCGCGACGGCCATCGCGTTGGTTCTTCTGGTGCCGACCGCGATTGCCATGGATATCCGCATGTCGGTCGTGCTGCTTGGCCTCGGCGTGCTTTACGTCGCCATTGGCCGCATCGTCATGCGCCGCACCAAGGCAGGTCAGACTGCTGTCGAACGCCATTACCACACCGTCTTTGCCCACGTGACCGACAGCGTCAGCAACGTCGCCGTGCTGCAGAGCTACAACCGCATCGGCCTCGAGACCGCGGCGTTGAAGCGCTACGTGAAGGATCTGCTCGACGCACAGAACCCGGTACTCGACTGGTGGGCGATCGCCAACGCGCTCAACCGCCTGTCGTCGACCATTTCGATGATGGTTGTACTCTCGATCGGCGCTTATCTTGTCACCCGTGGCCAGCTGCGCGTCGGCGATGTCGTCGCTTTCACTGGCTTTGCCGGAATGCTGATCGCCCGTCTTGACCAGATGTCGGCCTTCACCAGCCAGATCTCCGAGGCTCGCGCCAAGCTCGAGGATTTCTATCGTCTTGAGGATTCGGCAGCGGAAACCGCCGAGCCGGACGGCTTGCGTGAACTCGCCAACGTCACTGGGCATGTCCGGTTCGAGAATGTCGGCTTCGAATTCGCCAATTCAGGGCAGGGCATCGACGACGTGTCTTTCGAGGTGCAGGCTGGCCAGACCGTGGCCATCGTTGGCCCGACTGGCGCCGGCAAGACCACGCTCATCAATCTGTTGCAGCGCGTCTTCACCCCTTCCAACGGCCGCATCCTGATCGATGGAATCGATACGCGCACTGTGACCCGCAAGTCGCTGCGGCATTCGATCGCCACGGTGTTCCAGGACGCTGGGCTGCTCAACCGCTCGATCGAGGACAACATCCGCGTCGGCCGTGCCGACGCAACCTATGATGAGGTTCACGCCGCCGCCAGTGCCGCCGCCGCCCAGGATTTCATCCTGTCGAAAAGTGCTGGCTACGACACGGTTGTCGGTGAGCGCGGCGGGCAGCTTTCGGGTGGCGAGCGCCAGCGCATCGCCATTGCCCGCGCCGTGCTGAAGGATGCGCCGATCCTGGTTCTGGACGAAGCGACCAGCGCGCTCGATGTCGAGACCGAGGACCGCGTAAAGGAGGCGATCGACGAGTTGAGGCGTGATCGCACGACCTTCATCATCGCCCATCGCCTGACTACCGTTCGCGACGCCGATCTGGTTGTGTTCATGGACAAGGGCAAGGTGGTTGAAATGGGTGGCTTCGCCGAGTTGTCGATGCGCAACGGGCGCTTTGCCAGCCTGCTCCGCGCCGGCGGCCTGCTCAACGACGAGGAGGTTCGCCGCCTCAGCCGCTCCGTGCAGGGCGAGGCAGCCTAGGCAGATACGATTTGCTTACCCGTCATTGTGCGGGAGAAGGGTCCAACCCGGCCTGCGACACCGCTGCTCGATTGCCCCAATTGCGTTGCCGGTCTATGTAAAGTCGCATGAGCGACACAACTTCACGCCTGAGTGGCTGGACAGATCTGGCCAACCCGACGCGCTTCGTCGGGCTGGTCGACAGAGTTGTACCGTGGCTGGCGGGCTTCGCCGCGCTTGTCCTTGCTGTCGGTCTCTATATGAGCTTCGCGGCACCTGAGGACTTCCAGCAAGGCATCACGGTGCGCATCATGTACATCCACGTGCCGTTCGCCTGGCTCGCCATGATGTGCTACACGCTGATGGCGGTTTCGGCGCTTGGCACGCTGGTCTGGCGCCATCCCCTGGCAGATGTCGCGCTCAAATCCGCGGCGCCTATTGGTGCTACTTTTACGGCGCTTGCCCTCATCACGGGTTCGATCTGGGGCAAGCCGATGTGGGGCACCTGGTGGGTGTGGGATGCGCGGCTGACTTCGGTCTTCGTGCTGTTCCTGATGTATCTCGGCATCATCGCGCTGACCCGTGCGCTCGATGATGCCGGACGTGCCGCCTGGGCCGCCGCCATCATCACGCTGGTTGGCTTCATCAACATTCCGATCATCAAGTTCTCGGTCGACTGGTGGAACACGCTGCACCAGCCAGCATCGGTATTCCGGCTCGGCGGCCCGACCATCGATCCGAGCCTGCTATGGCCGCTGCTCGTTATGGCGGTCGGCTTCACGTTGCTGTTTTTCGCGCTACACCTGATGGCGATGCGCACCGAAATCCGTCGCCGCCGGGTAATCGCCATGCGTCGCGTGGCAGCGCGTCAGGCTGAGCGGCAACCCGCCTGATATTTTCGAACAGCGCTAAGCTCACGCCATCCGGCCGCGTGCTTCGACCGTTAGTGTTTCCAGCACCCGATCGCCGTCGATCAGATTAACCTCGTTGAATAGGTTGGTGACGACGCAGCAATGGTCGGGCACGACGCGCACGCGATCGCCGATGCGCAGCTTCGCGTCTCCGGAAAGCGTGACGGTGCCGTGTTCTTCGCTGAGCCCAGTGACCCTCGCGCCTGGAGTGCCGAGCAACTCGCCAAAATCCTTGAGCCCCAGCGTGTCGCTGGACAGGGCCTTGCTGCCGGCGTCGAGGATGGCGCGCGCCGGCGTCGGATGGCTGACCACTGTCGACAGCACGGTCAGCGCACAATCGTCGATAGTCCCCACGCCTTTGGTGACCTGAAAGCGATCGAGATAGATGTAGGTGCCCGGGCGATATTCGGTGACTACCGATGTATCGCTGGAGCGCCACATATCCGGTGTGCCGCCGCTGGAGATGCGCTCGCAGGCGAGACCGGAAGCGGCAAGCGCTTGCTTGGCATTCGCCAGCCAGGCCTCGGCCTCCTCCGCGCGGCCGGCCGCCGGATAGGTCATCAGGCCGCCAAAAGCGAGGCCGACAGCCTGGTCGATCCGCCTTGCCAGCGCGACAGCTTCGCTTGCCGACTGGACGCCGCAACGGCCCATGCCGGTATCGCATTCCACCAGGACGGACAGGCGATGACCGCCATCGGTGAAGGTGGCGGCGAGTCCCTCGATCGTGTCCACACTGTCGGCCGTCACCGAGAGGGTCACGCGGCCATGCAGTGCTAGCAAACGTGCAAGCTTCGCCGGGCCGAGAATGTTGTAAGGAAGAAAAATGTCTGTCAGCCCGGCATCGGCCATAACCTCGGCCTCGCCGATCTTCTGGCAGGTGATGCCGACCGCGCCGGCGGCGATCTGTTTCTTCGCCCAGTAGGGTAGCTTGTGGGTCTTGATATGCGGCCTGAGCTTCAATCCCTGGCGGTCGGCATGGGCCTGCGCCCGGGTGATATTGGCTTCAGCGCGCGCGGCGTCGATCAGGATCGACGGCGTATCAAGATCGTGGATGGTCGGCATCATCGGTCCCATGTGGAAAATCCGCAGGGTTTATGATCCTGAATGCGCGTGATGTCACGCGGCCAGTGCCCGGGATTTGTGGTCCATGCGCACGCGGCGCCGGCGGGTCAGGGCGGCAAGATGGATCGACACCGCGGCGACGTTCGGCTATGCGATTTGCCAGACAAATCGTCACGAAGGACCCCGGTCATGAAACGCTCCGCCATCAACGACATCATCCGCGAAGCCGACGCCTTCATTCGCTCGTTCGGCTACATCATGCCGCCCTTCGCATACTGGTCGCCGGAGGAAGCGAAGGCGCGCCAGACCGACTCCGCTGCGGTATTCGCCTCGCGCCTCGGCTGGGACATCACCGATTACGGCCAGGAGAAGTTCAAGGAGCTCGGCCTCTTTCTGTTCACCGTGCGCAACGGCCGCTACGAGGACATGAAGAAGGGCATGGGCATGCTCTACGCCGAGAAGATCATGATCTCGCGCAAGGATCAGCTGTCGCCCATGCACCGCCACAACATCAAGGCGGAGGACATCATCAACCGCGGCGGCGGCAAGCTGGTGCTCGAGCTGTTCATGCATGACCGTGACGGTGGCATCGATCCGAAGGCCGAAGTGTCGGTGCCTGTCGATGGAACCATCCACAGGCTGCCAGCGGGCGGGCTGCTGAAGCTCGATCCCGGCCAGAGCGTCACGCTGCTGCCGGGTGTCTGGCACGCCTTCTGGGCCGAGGGCAAGGACGTGCTGATCGGCGAGGTTTCGACGGTCAATGACGATCTGACCGACAACGTGTTCCGCGAACCGATCGGCCGGTTCTCGAACATCGACGAGGATGTCGCTCCGCTGCACCTGCTGGTGTCCGATTATGAGAAGTGGTTGGGGTAGGCGGTAAGCCTTCTGCTTCTATTTGGCTGGATCGGAAAGTGCGCAAGCCTGCGCACTTCGGCGATCAGCCGAGGGATATTTCGGTGAGCGGCGGCCGTGAAATCTTGGTCCGCAGCTGTCGCGCCGGACATTTCGATGTCTTCGCCGCGCTCCGACCCTTCATCAGTTTGGATGAAATTCGATCCTCCAAGAAAATCTCCACCCTTGATCTGGGATTTACATGGGCCTGGTTGAGCCGCAGCCGCCCGGGCTTCCATTTCCTCAAGCTCAAGATCCGACACTATTTCCTCATTGTAGCGTCGTTCCTGCGGGTTCGCTACCGCGCGAACTTGTCCGCCTTGCGGTTGCCGAGCAGCAGCTTGCGCTCCAGATGCGCCCGCAGGTCGCCATAGTATGCAGTGAGGAAAACTCTTGAATCGGTCGGCTCGATGGTGATGCCGATCTTGTGTCCGATCGTCTCGGCCACCGCTCTTAGCGCGAAATAGTCGTGGCGGCGCAGAACCTCTTCCAGCTTGTGCAGTTCGGCGATCCCATAGGCGTCGAGTTGCGCCTGGCTGAAGCGGAAGGCCTTTGCAACGGGGTCTTGCCTTACCGACAGGTCCTCCAGCAGGCTGCGCTTTGGGGCTTCGACCACCCAGGTTCCGGCCAGCAGGTCGCCGATCCGCAGGCGGTCCCGGTTGAAGAGCGGGAACAGGGCGAATAGCAGCGCCCACGCCAGGCCGAAGACGGTGGTCAACGTGTCGGCGAGCCCGGCGCCGCCGCGTCCTGCCAGGATCGACAGCGGCAGAAACACCTCGATCTCGCGCATCAGGTTGCGGGCGATGATCTGGTCGACCGACAGGCCGGCGCCGCTGCGCGAGGCCACCCGGATGCCCAGGATGCGCTTGCCCGGCGTCGCGGCACGGCGTCCGGCCTCGAAGACGAGGAAATAGGCGTTGCGAAGCAGGAAGACCAGGATGATCCAGACGACGAACAATGGCTGCAACTGATCGCGGCCGAGGCCTCTCAGCCCGAAGATGGCGACGATGGTGATGATGATGCCGGCCGTGGACAGGAACACGACATCGAGCAGGAACGCGGAAGCCCGGGTCCCCGCGTCGGCCAGCTTCACCCGCAGATCAACGCCCTCGGGAGTGATCAGCGGCCGGATCCTGGCGGTTTCCGTCTCACGGATCCTGGCGCGTTTAGCTGTCGCCATGCCGCACCATCCGGAACAGATAGAAATAGGCGATCCACAAGCTCAGCATGGCACCGCCTATGGCATATCGCGCTGTATCACTGGTGATTGTCTGCCTGCCGATGCCTTCGAGCAGGCCGGCAAACAGCAGCATCACCACCACGCCGACCATGGCGGTCGCCGCGATCCGCCCGGCATGGGCCGCAGCCGCCATGCGGGGCAGTTCACCGGGAAAGGCGATGCTGGTGCCGATGCGCATGCCCGCGGCTCCAGCCAGTATGATCGCGAAGATTTCCGTGGTGCCGTGGATGGCGAGCCACCCGCCCAACTCGAAACCGAGCCCCTTGGCCGCATAGATCTGGAACATGGCGCCCAGCACACAACCGTTCATCAGGATCAGCAACACGCTGGGCAGCGCGAAGGCAAAGCCAAGCGCGAATGCGAGGATGGCGACCTGGACATTGTGGGTGAAAAGGTAGGCGGCGAAGCCCGACAGGAAATGGTTGCCGCCACCGTAGAGCACGCTGCGCAGCATCTCCGCCGAGGCATCCGGGTTGCGGCCGCCCGCCAGGCTTGCGGGAATGATGGCGTCGTACCAGCCCTTGTCGGCGGCCACCAGCCAGAAGCCGGCAAGTGTCCCGACTGCCGTCAGGCCAACCGACACCCATGTCTCGCGCCACAGATCACGAATGGCATGCGGCCAGTCATGCAGGAAGAAATCTCCGATGCGCTGCCTCAGGCCGCGGCGCGCGCCGTAGAGGTAGAAGTAGCCGCGCAGGCAAAGCGCTTCGAGATAAGCAACAAGCGCATTGTCGAGCGACGTCGCTCGTGCGACCGACAACGAGGACAGCGCTGACCGGTAAAGCAGCGGCAGAGAGAGCAGCTCATCTTCCGAAAGCAAGTGCGGTGGCCGTTTTTCCGCGCGTGTCAGAAGCGTCTCGAAATTCGTCCAATCAGCCTCCCGCTCCAGCCGGAAACTGGCCAGCGACTGGCGCACCACATCGTTGCCGGCCGAAACGCTCATAGCAGGTCCTGCTGCTTGAGTTCGAGATAGCGCTCGACAAGCGCCGGGCCGAGGCGGTGATGGTCGGCCTCGATGACATGTGCGCCGAGCAGGCGTAGCCGGCCAATGACGATCTGCCTTTCGCGCAACAGACCGCCGGCGGTGACGGCGCGAGCGACATCCTCGCCCGAGAGCGGCTGCATGTCGGTCAGCGTCTCCAGTTCGACATCCTTCATCATCATGAACAGCACCAGATGCCGCTCCGTGAGACGGCCTACCGTACGCAGCATCAGCTCGGCGCTGATCGGGTCGACGAAATCCGTGAAGATGATTACCAGCGAGCGTCGGTCAAGCCGCGCCGCGAGCGTGATCAGGGCGAGGGTGAAATTGGTCTCTTCGTTGGAATAGTCGATCTCGGCCGCCCGCTTCTGGATCATGGCGAAGCTGGCGGAGCCGCGCACCGCACCACTCGAAACGCGCGGCTTGGCATCGAAACCGAACAGGCTGACCAGGTCGCCGCCCTTCAGGGCGATGAATGCCGTCAACAGGGCTGCCGTGACCGCCCGATCCACCTTCGGCACGCCATCGACCGGCTCGCACATCAGCCGCCCGCTATCGATAGCCAGTACGATGTTGTTGTTCTCTTCGATACGGAACTCGCGCGCCAGAAGCTTGCCGTGGCGGGCGCTGCGCTTCCAGTCGATCATCCGCCGGCCCATGCCCGGCTGGTAGTCCTTGAGCGCCTCGAACTCCCGGCCCTGGCCGGCCCGGCGTTGCGCGTGGCCGTCCGGCAATGCGGCGCGCTGCAGCAGCGTGATCGCTTCATCGCGCGCGCGGCTGACGTCGGGCAGCACCGCCACCTTGCTCTCCATTGGCAAGCTGACCTGGTTCCAGACCAGTCCGAAAGGGCCTCGCCAACGCACCCACAGGCGGTCCAACCGGGCCACGCCACGCCTCAAAGCCTGAAATCGCAGGTCCAGTGATCCGCCGCCCGCGGAGGGAACCAGTTGACCTCCGGCACGATCCACCGGCACCACGCGGGCGTCATGACCCACCCGCGCTTCCAAAGCGCGCGGGCCGGCAAAGCGGGCGTTGACATGGACGGTGAATTCTCCGCCAACGCCGACCTGGGCAGGCGCCTGCACGCTCGCGGTCAGCGATGCACGCCCACGCCCCGCCGCGGCATCCACCGCCAGGAAGGAAAGCAGAACGCAGATCCACAGCAGTCCCAGATACCAGAAGGAGGGCAGGGCGAGCGCGACCAGAAAGGCCGGGACCGCGCCCGCCGCCGCTGCCCATACTGCTCGGCCGCTCGGATAGATCAACGCGGCACTTCCGTCTGGTCGACGAGGTCTGAAACGATCTGCTCCACCAGGCGTCCGTCGATCTGCGCGGCTGGGGAAAGGATGACACGATGGCGCAGCGCCGGCACCGCCAGAGCCTTCACGTCGTCGGGTATGACATAGGCGCGGCCGTCCAGCGCAGCGCGCGCCCGTGCCGCCCTTGCCAGCATGGCGCCGGCGCGCGGACTTGCCCCGACTTCGAGCTCGGCGCTTTCGCGGGTCGCGCGCACCAGGGCCGCGATATAATTGACGACGTCGTCGACAAGCGTGACCGAGCCGACAGTCGCAAGCGCCTCTTCAAGGGTCTTGCGATCCGTCTGCGCCTTGATGCCGTATTGCGCGATGTCATGCGAGGCGGTGCCGCCGCCATGATGGATGATGATGGCGCGTTCTTCTTCCAGGCCGGGATAGCTGACCCGGTGCTTGAACAGAAAGCGGTCGAGCTGCGCTTCCGGCAGCGGATAGACGCCCTGATGCTCGATCGGGTTCTGTGTGGCGACCACCATGAAGTTCTCACTCAGCGTGTGCGTCGTGCCGTCAAAGGTGACGGCATGTTCCTGCATCGCTTCCAGAAGCGCGGCCTGCGTCTTGGGCGGGGTGCGGTTGATCTCGTCCGCCAGCAGCACATCACAGAAGATCGGGCCGCGAGTCAGGGTGAACTGGCCGGTCTGGAAATTGTAGATGTTCGAGCCGACAATGTCGCCGGGCATCAGGTCCGGCGTGAACTGGATGCGCCCGTAGGCGACGCCCAGGGCCTGTGCGAAGCAGCGCGCCGTCATTGTCTTGGCCGTCCCCGGAGGACCTTCCAGCAGGATGTGGCCTCCGGCGAACAATGCTGTAAGCATCAGGTCGACCGTATCATGCTGCCCGGTAATGGCCTTGGCCACTTCTTCCCTGATCCGTGTCGCCAGGGCCTTCACATCATCGACGTTCACCGAGCCTCCTTGCTGTCCAGTCGTGCAGCCGTTCGGCCGCCTCATGCATTTCCGACAGATTTTTCGCCTCGCCCGCGGCCTGCGCCCGCGAGGTGAATGCGTTGCGTTCTTTCTTGTCTCGGGAATCAAGCCAGCGGTCGAGTGCTTCGCCCTGCAGTCCCGTGGGAGCACCAAGCAGCGCGCCGGCGCGCTGCCGCGCCAGTGCCGCGTAGCGTCCACCCAACTCGTCCAGCCTGCCGGCGCGCCGCAACAGCATGGCCGTCGTGTCGACCAGCGCACGCTTGCCGAAGGGGATGGCACGCTCCTCGGCGCGCGGCGGACCAAAACGGCCCAACCCGTGCAGGAATGCGAGTGCCGCCGTGGCGAGGACCGACAGCGTCAGCGCCAGGAACGGCGGCTCCACCAGCAGTTTGGCGAGATCATATTTTCGTCCGGCGCCATGCAGGGTCAGATCGAACATCACCGGGCCCTCGTCGGGTTGCAGGAATTCGATCAGCCTCAGCACCGCTGCCGCCTTGTCGGGGTCCCTTAGTCCGGCATTGTTAATCAGGTCGGGGTCGGTCAGGATGTAGATCGGCCTGTCTTTGATCTCGGTCAGTACGGCCTTGCCATCGCCGGCGGCAACGAGCGGGGCGTCGTCGGTCACCCACTGCAACTGATCAGGAATGCCGACCGTCTGGCCCGCGATGTCGAGCTGCTTTGCCATAATCTCGCCGACACCGATCTTCGCGTTTGCGATCTTGCCGAGCCAGTCATTGACCACGGACGAAGGCAGTCGCCCGAACTTGATCTCCCATCCCTCGTGGTCCGGTTGCGAATAGGTCTGCCATTTCGGCAGGACAAAAAGCGTGTCGAGATTCTCGCGAACCTTGAGGATGTGCTCCAGTGCCTGCGGATCGCTATCGGGCGAGATGGTCACGATCAACAGCATGTCGGTTTCCAGGTCCCGCTCGGTTCGCGCCATCAGCGGCGTCTCGCCGTTCAGCCGCAACCACTCCGCAAGGCCAGCATAGCCAGAGCCGCCTTTCGACATCGGCGTCGCGCCTTCGCCGGACAGGCGGAAGTCGGGCGCATAGGTCGACAGGAGGAAGAACCCAGCCGCCGCGAACAGGCTCGCGAAAATACCCCAGAACAGCGTCTTGCGGCTGAACGGTTCCTGCGCAGTGGAATCGACAGGTACAGCACTCACGCCCAGGCATCCCGGAACGCGAACTGCTCGTAGGCAGCGCGCGCCTCGCGCCAGCCTTCGGCGCCGACCGGCCGGCGTGCGAACAGCGCGGCCTCGACGATGCGCGCGATCTGGGTGAATGCGTTGCGCGCGCGGGTCGGGATCGAAGGCGCACCGGCAATGTCGCGCGCTGTTAGTGACGGGCGCAGGAAGTCGGGCAGCCGCCCGGCGATGTCTGCCACGCTGCGGCGAAGCAGCAAGTGCACGGCTTCGTCATAGTCGCCTCGGGCCGCCAGTGCATCGGCTTCCGACAACAGGATTTGCGCGGTGGCGATGTCAGGGCGCCATTTCTCTTCCGCCTCGGCCTCGCCAGGTTTGCCCCGCCAGGGCAGGCGCCAAGCGATGCCGCTCGTTTCGAGGAAGACCATGACTAGGATGACGAGTGCGCCGGCGATGACAGCGCCCCAGAAAAGGTAGATCATGTAGGGGCCCAGCCACGACATCACATCGACCAGCCAATCCGGTGGCTTGGGTGGCACATAGCTTGGCAGGTCGAACTGGATGGAACTGTCTCCAAGCAGTTGCTTGTGAAGTTGCGCCAGCTGCTCGGCCCCCGCTGTTTCCGGCTGTGCCGCTGCCACTCCGCTCGCTCCCCATGCAACCTATGGTCCTGGGCCGACACTGGCAATGCATCAAGAAAATTGCAAGTGGGCTGGACGCTGGTCGTCAATATTGGCAGACTTGGATTGTCGTCAGGTCAAGCTGATCAGTGATGGGGCAGGGGGAGGACACGCTTTGACTTCGATGGCGATGGAACGGCCCGAAAAATTTCAAATCGGCAGGGTGTTCAACAACTGCTTTGCAGTCATCGGTCGCAATATTGGCCTGTTCCTTGGGCTTGCGCTGCTGTTTTCAGGCTTGCCGGCGCTTATTTTTCGACTTTGGTCAGAATCGCGCATAGCCGCGATGTTGAAGGTTGATCCCAAAGCTCTGACTGACGGCAGCATGGTGTTTCGCAATTCCACCTTCTCAATTGTTGCGGTATTGGTAATCGTAGTCTTGGCATTTTTGCTTCAATCGTCCCTTGTACGGGCAACGATCGAGGACATGAACGGCAAGCGGCCGTCCTTTGGCGACTGCATCCAGATAGCCATCCGCTATCTGCTGCCGACTGTAGGTGTCGGCCTGCTTGTAGCGCTCGGCGCTGGTATCGCTTCAATAGCGCTGCTGGTGCCTGGCATCATCCTTTGGCTTGGCTGGTCGGTGGCCGTGCCCGTCCTGATCCAGGAGCGGCTCGGCGTTTTCGGTTCCATGTCGCGCAGCCGCGCCCTCACCAAGGGCAGCCGCTGGTCGCTGTTCGGGCTGTTCGTGATACTGTTTATCGTCGCGATCGCCATACAATCCGCCATGACACTGATAGTTTTCCTGTTCCACGGAATTGTTGCCGGTATCGTCGCATCCCTGGTGCAGACGGTGGTGTCGATGGTTGTGTCGGTAGCCACGGCAGTCAGTTACGTCGAACTGCGTCAAGTCAAGGAAGGCACCGGCGTCAGCGAACTCGCTGAAATCTTCTCGTAGAGACGGCAAGGCGGGGCGAACATGGTGTCGGCGCCGCTGCTGGAGCGGGTTGACCGATTCCGAATCGGCCGGGTGTTGGAGGACAGCCTCGCGGTTATTCGCCGATGGTCGCGGCATCGCGCTCGCGCAGGCTGAGATTGCTCACGAGACAGTCGCCGTTTGCCGTGCGGGAATTGCTCCCGCCAGCCGGTTCGCCCACTCCTCGATGCCGGAGCGGTTCGACAGCAGGTCCTGCCTGATCTCGATGAGAACAGCCTGTATGCCGCGATCGTCGCCATGGACGGGCACGGCATAATCGGCGTCGCGGCTGATCACATAGGGCACGTTGGCCGCGACGTGGAGCGTCGTGTCGACGCGCAGACCCGAGAGAATCGCTTCAGCGAGATCGTTCGCACGGCCATGAAGCACGCCGGCATGCCAAGGCCGCGCAACACCGAGGAAGACCGGCGTGAAGGAATGGATCGTCACGATTCGCGTTGGCGTGCCATTTCTCTCCCGCCGATCGAGATGCGCGGCCACCCTGTCATGAAACGGCGTGAACATGATTTCGGCGCGTCGGTTTCGTTCAGCCGCACCGAGCCCGACATTGCCGGGGATGCCGGTATCCTCCGACAAAACGGGAATGCTGCCCTGTGTGCCCAGTGGCCGGTTGAGGTCGATTAGCAGTCGCGAATAGCCGCTCAGGAAGGCTGGCGCATCGAGCCGTGCCGACAGCAGGCGGGTCACCTCGGCGGCGCCGATATCCCACGCGATGTGGCGTTGCAGATGAGCGGCATCGAGGCCCAGGCTGCCATATTCGGCCGGCATGTGGTTGGATGCGTGTTCGCACAACAGGACGATATCGGAATGCCCGTGCTCGTTGAGGACCTCGACGGCTTCGGGCCAATCGTTTTCAGGCTTCGCGATCATCAATAAAGCGTCCGATACAGATCGCAGATCGAAGCCGGATCGAGACCAGCAAGGCGCTCGGCCTCGTGTCGCTTGAGCCCGACGAAGGTTTCGATGAAGACTGGCGCGAACCATCCTGTGACGGTGCTGTCGGCCAAAAGCGCGTCCAGTGCAGCCGGCAGGGTTTCCGGCAAGCGCACGAGGCCGAGCTTTGCCCGTTCCGCTTCGCTCATCAGCGTCGGGTCGCCGGTGACCAGCGGCGGCGACGGCAGCCTTGCCTTCAGTCCTTCCAGCCCGGCGCGTATGATGGCCGCCAGTGACAGATAGGGGTTGCCGGTGGCGTCGGCGGCCCGGTATTCGACATTGTATTGCCGAGCCGGGTCGCGTCCGCCGATCGTCACGGTCGGACAGATGCGCAAGGACGCTTCGCGGTCGCGATCCGCCAGCCAGGTATAGGACGAACTCCAGCTATGCGGCTTCAGCCGGTAGAAGGAAGACACGCTCGACGCCGTCATGGCGGTAATCGCCGGCAGGTGACGCAGCACGCCGGCGCAGAAGGCCCCGGCTTGAGCCGAGAGCCCGCCAGCTTGTCCTGAATCGAAAGTCACCGGCTTGCCGGCCCCATCGACGAAACTGAAATGGATGTGAACGCCGTTGCCAACCGCATCCGGCGCGATCTTGGGCGCGAAGCTCGCGCGCCAGCCCGCATTGCGCGCCAGTTCACGCGTGATTTCGCGGATCGCGACGGCACGGTCCGCGGCTGTCAGCGCATCAGCCGGCTCGTTCGTCACCTCGAACTGTTCGCTGCCGAATTCGGCGATGACCACCTCGGGTCCGATGCCCGCTTCCTCCAGCGCCGCCATCAGATTGGGGGCGAACGGGTCGGCGCGGCGCAGCGCGGCGAAAGACATCGAATGCGCTGGGGCGAAGCCGGCATCGGCGATGTGGAACTCGTGCTCGAAAGCGGCGACGACGGAAAGACCGGTGGCCGCCTTGAGATCCGCCAGCGCGTCCTTCAGCATGGTCCGTGTGCAGCCAAGCCACGGGCTCCCGTCGAGTTCGACGATGTTGCCAGCGACCATGTCGAACGGTGTCGTCGATCCGGTTCGCGTCGTTCGAAACCGCGCGCCGAGATCGGGTATCAGCCGCAGGTCGCCCGACGAACCCCAGGGATTGGGGTCGACGATGGAATTGAACGGCGTCATCGACAGATTGGCCTGCAACCAGCCGACACCGGTCGCGGCGGTCTTCTGCAATTTGCTTTCGGCGATGAAGCGGCCCCGCGTCACAGCGGAGAGATCCGTGGTGACGACGGCAACAAGAGATTCGACAGTCGACGTCATGCGACTTTACCCAGGCCTTCGAAACGGGTGACGACGGTGTCGGTATCGGTGACCCAGCAATAACCGCCAAAAGCCTTGAGCGCGATGTCGTGACGCTCCTGCGTGATGGTGGCGCAGGCGTCTGACACGCAGGTCACGAGATAGCCACGGTCGGCTCCGTCGCGCACCGTCATGTCGACGCATTGGTCGGTGAGCACGCCGACGACGACGAGATAGCGAATGCCGAGGTTCTTCAGCAAATAGTCGACGTTGGTCGAATTGAAGATGCCGGACGACGTCTTCGGCAGCATGATCTCGTCGCCGACCGGCGCCAGCGACGGCACTGGCAGGCCTTCGGGAAGGCTGGGCGCGACATGGATCGGCGTCAGCTTGTGATCGAGCGAGCGGTCGCGGCCGTCTTCGGTCAGGCTCTGGATGATGGTGTGGATGACCTCGACGCCGTTGGCCCGCGCGGCCGCCAGCAGGCGTTCCTGATTGGGGATCGTCCGCGACGATGTCTGCCGGTAGAAATAGTGGTCCGGCCCGCGCTCGGGATGCGACGGATCTGCGCCCGGCTCCAGCCAGATGCGCTGCATGTCGACCAGCAGCAGCGCCGTTTCGCCGGGACGGAAGGCTTCGTTTCGTTCAGGCAATGATTTGGTCATGCTTTGTCGTCCTGTTTTGGCAATTTGGATCGGGCCGGTTTGGGGCCAGGTATCTTGCGCGCACTGCTTTCCTCGGGGCCTTCGCTGTCCAGCGTCACGGCATTGGCATGCCGCACTTTCTCCAGCCGCTCGATGCGGGCGCGGGCGTCGTCATCCAGCGTCGAGACAATGTGGGCGGTCAGGGCTTCCATCTGCGCGATCGCCGGCGCCAGCGTATCATAGGGGGAGGCAACCTCGAGCGGGCTGACGATCGTGACTTCCGCGAGATCGGCGATCGGCGACAGCCACTGGTCGGTGAAAAGCAGAATGCGCACTTCGAGCGCCGCGGCCTGCTTCGCATAGGCCACCACGTCGAGCTGGTAACGGCGATAGTCGAAGACTACAAGCACGTCGCGGCGGTCGAGGTCGGCCAACGTGTCGAAGCTTTGCGGAGAGAGCACGCCGAGATCGCGGACCCCCGGGCGAAACTGCACCAGGTATCCAGCCAACATTCCCGCGATGTGACGGCTGAAGCGGCCGCCAACCAGCACAATCTCGCCCTTCGCCTCCATCAACAGGCGCGCGGCGCGCTCATAGGTCTGGACCGGTGTCGCGGCAGTGGCCTTCTGCAGGGCCTCGCTTACGGAGTCGAGATAGGCAAGCACGGCGCTGTCGTTGGAACTGCCTTGGCGTTTCGCCTCCATCATCAGCAGAGGCGAATGCAGCCTGGCCTCGACTTCAGCCAGGAGCTTCGCCTGGAAGTCCGGAAAGCCTTCGTAGCCGAGCTTGACCACCAGCCTGACAACTGTCGGATCGCTGACTCCGGCGCGCCGCGCCAGTGAAGAGGCGGTCCCCAGGCCGGAGGTCGGATAGTCCGTCAAAAGCAGCCGGACGATCTTCTCTTCCGATGGCGTCAGAGCCAGGTCTCCGCGCATCAGAACATCGCGTATCGCCATTGGCCTCCCCGAAATCCGTGTTCTTTTCTTGTGTTGAGTTTATTACAGAGATTTAAATATCGGTCAACAATGAAGAGATATTGACATTCCGAGATCGCTGGCCTTACCCTGACCGAAAGCAGCCAAAGAGACTGTGGGGAACAATCATGCGAAACGGACGCGACGTCATCGTCGTTGGTGCGGGAACTGTCGGTTCGAGCGCTGCCTATCATCTGGCCAAGTCCGGCGTGAATGTCACGCTGGTCGAGCAGACCCATCCCGCCGGCGGCCTGTCCGGCAAATCATCAGCGCTGCTCCATGCCTTCTACCTGATGCCGGAACTGTCACAACTCTCGAATCGTGGCCTGCTCAGGGCAGCGGTGCGAGCAAATGCAGCTGGCGAGTGACGCTCCTGCTTATTTCTTCAGATTCTTCTGGCGAAACTGCTTGGCTTTTTTATCGAAGATATAGTCCGTCGCATATCCCGCGCCGCCATTGCGGAAATTCACCGAGATGACGTCCGAACCTTTCTTCGAGAACGTCTGAACATTCAGGTAGATGGGCGTCATCAGCATGCCAGCGTTGCAATCACCCTTGTCGAAAGTTATCTCCTGATCAACCTTCTTGCTGGTCTTGTTGATGATCTGCATTTTCGCCATGCACATGCCCGAGCCTGTCTTGGTATAGATTCCTGAAAACATGCTGGTGGCCGTCTGCGCCCAGAAGGGAATGGCGAAAGCTCCGTCGATCTTGCCGTCGCCGGTATCGTCCAGGGTCGCGACCTTCTTGAGCGTAACCGGATATTTCGTTGCGTGCTGGCTCCAGGTTCCCGTCGCCCCGCTTTCGTTGAGGTCGATGGAAAACGAGCATCCGGTGCTGCCGATGGGGGTCTTGGTTCCTACTATTATGACCCGATTGAATTCGTTGTTGTCGGCAATCTCGCAAAGCACGAGCTTGGTGCCATTGGCCTTGCCATACAGTGCGATGGGACTTTGCTTGGCATCGTAGAAGTAACTCCCCTCGACCGTTATTCCGCTGCCGAAGCCTTTGTAGGTCTGTATGGAAAGGTGGATGGGAAATGGCCCGAGGGACCCTTCGTAGTTTTCTACATGATACCAGCCTGCCGCGGCTTTTTGGACCAGCAGCAACAAGCAGACAACCGTGAGGCCAAAACGCGCTCTCATCCCGATGTGCCCCGAGAAGACAATTTGTCACCTCCGCCCGCAAGACAGCTGTCCCCATTCCGGCAGCCGTCAACTCGCAATCAAGGACAGCATCATAATTCATCTTTCGCTAAATTGCGCAGCGGTTTTGATACAATTTGCGAGCAAAGCGAGCCTTCCGGCGATGGCGGATATCAATGACAGCAGCTGTGGACCGGTCCCGCGTTGGTCCGGCACAGGCACGAAGAACTGATCGGCACGTCCGCCTTGGCCAACGCCGCGGTGAGCCTAGTCTGCAGTGCGGACAATTCTTCGGTGTCGCCGCGCAGTTTCAAGCATTCCACCAGACCATGCAGAGCCCACACATTGTTCGGGTGCTGGGCACAGCGCTGTACCCGGCCGCTCAGGCCCAGATCGTCGCGATAGACCTGTTCGGCCTCCTGCGCATGACCCTGGTCGAGAAGCAGCGCGGCCAGCGCGTGGCGCGGCGGGTGCATCCACGCCCACGGCTCCGTGTAGGACAGATTGTCATCAAGCTCGACCGCCTGCCGCAACTGGGCGTAGGCTTCTTCATGCCGGCCTTGGTGATAGGCAAGTTCACCATCGAGCAGGGCAGCACCCACGCCAAGCGATGCGCGCGTCGGGTTGCTGAGAAAACGCCGCTCCGGCGGGATGCCAGCGATGTGCCGGTGGAAACGTTCGCGATCCTGTTCAGCCGCATCGAAGTTCCTCAACGTCGCATGCGCGACGCCCTTGGCGTAGTGTTGCATGGCTGCCGTCAGCACGTAGAGGTCGGGCTCTTCGACAACCGGTTCGTCGATGATCTCCTGCCAGCGGCCGAAGCGCACATGCACATGCGATTTCATGGCGTGGTAGCCTTCCACCGTCTGGGTGAGTTTGGGCCGGTCGGCAAGGCTGACCACATCGCGCGTCACCAGGCTGCGCACCCTGTCGGCGGCCCACAGCGCCGGCTTGTACTGGCCGAGGAACATGCAGGTGAACATCATCAAGTGCAGGTCATGGCAGCAGCCAAGCAGATAGTAGGTCGGCTCTTCCGCATAGGCGAGATAGAGGTCGTTGGCCCGAACCGCCTTTTCGCTGGCAAGCCTTGCCTTCTCATATTCGCCGCACAGCACATAGATATGGCCGGGCATGTGGTTCATGTGGCCGGCATCCGGGCACATTTCGCCGAGCAGGTCCGCCGAGCGCAGGCCACGTTCGGGCATGACAGACATTTCCAGCAGGTGGATGTGCAGATGGACGATCGCCGGGTGTTGCGCGATGCCGGCCGCGTCGGCGAGCCGGATTGACCGTTCGCACACCTCCAGGGCCTCGACGACATCGGAATTGGGGGCCGGCTCGCCGGTCTTGAGGTTCCACAGGCGCCGCACGGTGCGCATCATCAACGCCTCGACCAGCAGCGCCATCACGTCATGATCGTCCGGAAAGGTCTGATAGACGCCTCGCATCGTGGCGGCGTAGGCATCGTCCCACCGCTCGAATTCCTGCGGGCTCACCCGATACGGCTTCTGGAAACGACAGGCCAATGCCTCGATCAATCGCCTTTCGACGTCGCTGGCGCGAGCGGCGTTGGCGCGTGCAAGCCGGACATGCTCGAAACAACGCTTGGTCGCGATGTTGGCCTCGGCCTCGCCATGTTCCTTCCAGGTCAGATTGTAGAAGGGACCGGCGGCATAGGCGATGCCCCAGTGCGCCATGGCACAGGCTGGATCGGTCTCCAGCGCCTTCTCGAAGCACTTGATGCCTTCCTCATGGTTGAAGCCGTAGCACCAGTTCAGGCCAATATCGAACCAGCGCTGGGTTTCAACTGATTGGGTAGAGATGGGGCGGCGGTAGGTGCCGAGGTTGAAGTGGTCCATGGTGTCTCATGCAATGTCTTGTCAGCCGCGAGCGAAGCTTCAGCCAGATTCCTCGCCATCAATCTGAGCTGAAATCTGTGGGCATGGCAAACGCCAAGAGTGCCGACATCACTGTTGAGAGGGCAAAGGCTGGTGTCGCCTCGAAAGCAAAGCCGCCCCGCTTATTCAAGCACGGGCGGCTCTTGAAAATGGAGGTCTGAATGGGAATTGAACCCATTATGTCGGTTTTGCAGACTGATGCGTCACCGTCCCGCCCTCGGACCGCGGGGCTCTCATGCCGTCAGGCCGATGCTGGTCAACCTCGCCCTCGGAAGCCTCTTTTCATTGATCAGATGAGTTTCCTTCGGCTTGGCTGCTCTTTTTTTCAGCGAGTCCCCCGGACCGGCGCCTCATTCTGCCAGCCTGCCAACTCTGGCAGGTCGTCGAGCCAGCTTTTCTCGGTCCTGAGGGCATCGTCGGCCTGCGGTGCAGCCTCGGCGGAGTTTTGAATGAGCCAGTCGATCCACTTCCGATAGGCGGCCGGGTCCAGTTGGGGCGGCAGCACCTTGGCCTTGGCCAGCATGCGTTTGCGGAAACTGACTTGCCTGCGGAGTTTGGTCGTCGTGAATTTGATGACCTTGCCCTGGTATTCGACCTTCCAGCGCCCGTCCCCGTGTCTGAAGAGCCGGTCGATGGAGAAACCGGTATCGACCGGTCTATCTCGCCACGGAAGCTCAACGGCGTTCCTCCTCAGGTCGATAACCCATCGCCTGTAGCTAGCCCCGGCAAGCTGGGGTGGCAACACACCAGCCTCTTCGAGCATCTTCCTGCGGAAAGCGGGCTGCCTCTTGAGCTGGCCTGTCGTCAACTCGATGCGGTGCCCATGGAACTCGACATGCCATCGGATCCTCCCATTGCCGAAATACTTCACCAGCCTGTCGATGACGAACTCGCCATCTGAAAGCACCACGCAGCCTTGGCTGATGCTTTCGAGAATGTACTGGCTATCGGTTGGCATGATGCGGCCTCGGTCGGGAATCCTCTTCAGGAAGCTTAGCCAGTGGCACCCATCAACGGCCACCGATCTTTTTGGCTCGGGTTTTCTCACGCGCGCGCCACCGCTTGCGCAACGCGGGCGAGGGATTACGGCTGACATCCAATCGGATTGTTCGGTGTGAGGCACGGTTCCGGACGGCCAACGTCGAATGGCCCGTCAACAGGCATGATTCCCAACCCTTGCTTCCGCTTTAATCGCCCATGATCGTATGGATCCGGAAAGATTGTGCCGTCTGGCATTTGTTGAACGGTTTCGATCCACTGCCTGCCTTGTTCGGGCAGGCTGGTGACCCAAAGGTAGGAGCCAATTACAGTGCCAAGAACAAGCGTCACGCCGACTACAAAGCCGGTTAGCTTGCGACTCTCCCAGGCGCTGTAAAGGAAATGCCCGCCAAAGACGAGATTTCCTCCGATGCCGATCATCTTAAGCCAGGTGCTGTTATCCGTAATTTCAAGATGGTGTCCTGCGAACCACTCATAGGCTCGCAGCAACCCTTCAGCGACCACGTAGAAGGCGAATATAGCGCCGATCGTGATAAAGGGTTCCTTGGCGGTCTCTTGGGCTCCTGCCTCGGTGTTCATCTCGATACACCCTTATTTTTCGCGATCGGGCCAGGATGCTGCATCGCCTTGCTCATGGCAATGACACAGCAGGGTGTCTCGATCGCGCCCGATGGCGGTTTTCGGGTACCGGCGGTCCCGGTTTGCGCACATGGCAACCAATCTGAACATGGGGGGGTAAAATGCCCGGAGACCGTATGACTGGCGGCCCGATGTGCAACGACGGCGTAGCGTGACATGGTGCAAAGGCTGCCATGGCCAAAAAGTGTTCCGGCCACAGGCTTTGAGTTTCGCTTAACTTGCTGTTTTGTTACGAGAAAGAAACTTGGCTGGGGTTCTTGGAAGCTTTTCGAACTTTCTGCCGTACTGCACCAACCGAATTGCGCGAGCTCGCAAGCGAGGCCGGAGCATGAAAAGCTGCCGCGACGGGTTCTGATCCTTCCACTGCGGGTTTGAGTCGGAAGTGGGTCCGGCGTGGCGCCCTTTAGCTCCAGCTTGTGCTCATATAACGCTTTTGCGACATTTCTGTCAGATACATGCGCTTTGGTCCTCCCAAGCGACAAGAATCGCGTATGTGCGCGCGCACTCCTCCACTCACCGTCGCTGACGAACCCCATCGCTTGCTCACATGACTGAAACTTCGCATACCAGACTGCTCTCCCGCAAAATCTCTGATTTTTGCCGTATCCGTCTCGACCCACTGTTTCCCCCTCAAGAAAGTGCCCGCATCAGAGCGTTTCTGCTCAACCTGATCTCCTGTGCTAAAACACCGCCGCGAAAACTGCGCGGCTATGATTGGCAAGAAATCGGCATTTGTTGCGACCTCGACAGTGAAACGCTGCGATCTGCCCGGACCGCAATCGAACCAGCATTGGATGCAATTGCTCGAAATACGAAGGCTGCGCCGAAGCGGGCGACCATCGCCGGCCGTCGCAACACGAAACCGCAGCGTCATGAGCGGGAACGCCCGCAACCGCCGGCAGGGAAGGCGCCAGTTCCAAGTCGTCAAAAAAAGCTCGAGCGGTCAGAGCGGGAGCCCGCAGTAGCGGTCGACCGGCAAAAGTCCGGCATGAAACCGCGCGCTATCGAGGAGTTCCCACCACCACTTTTCGAGGAAGCGTCCGATCACCCGAGCTTCCAGGCGGCGCTGGAGTTCCAGATGCGCCGCCATGGCGACAGCTATTGGCATCTTCATCGTGCCGTCGTGCGAGACGACGAAAGTCTAGACCGCTCGACAATTCGTCACTGGCTCCAGGGATTAAAATCGCCGCGCAGCGTGGCGAGCATGGAAGTGCTAGCGCGGATCGAGCGTCGTTATCGTCTTTCAGCAGGGTATTTTAAAGCGAGACTCCCGCTTCAGACGCGCTCCGCCTCCGGCCACATTCTCGATGATATCGGCCCAGCTGAACGCCGTCGGCTTGCGTGGCACCTGCCTGACGACTTCAACACGCGTCGTTCCGAGGAGCAGGAAGAGATTTTGGAATGGGTTCGGCGCGTAATTATCAGCGGATCAACTGACTACCGGAAATTCCAGGCGGCTGCGTTGAAACAGCGTTACGCCATCCGTTTCCCGGGTATCACCTATGGCCAGTCGGATGTTGCAAATGACGGCTATCGAGTTCAGCGCGAGCAACAGGACGATCATGGCGCCCAATTCACGGACCCGGACCTGATGTCCGGCGTCATCGACGCTCCACCTGCGCTTGCCATGGAAATGGCGGATCTGATCCGCTTCAAGACTGCGACACTTACTGCGTTCGGTCTGCAGCGCAACGGTGTTTGGGGCGAGGAGACGGCATCGCAGAAGGTTGAGCATCTCGGTTTGATGTTCGGTGCCTTGGCCGCGCATCCGCGCGGACCAGTACGCGGCTATGGCATGCCGACGCAACATTTGACATTTGGCCTGCTCGTCTTCCCCTCGGTCTGGGATTGGTATGTCCAATGGCGCGAGAGGCGGCGCGGGTTCTACACTGCGTGGGAGGTGGACATGCTGCGAATTTCTCTTGCGCTCACCCGCAAAGACACGGGCTGGCTCAGGCAGCAACCTCATCTGGCGTCGCGGATCCGTCCCATCAATGGACTGGTTTCACAGACCGACATTGATCGCGCGAGCGGGGACTGGGGCGACGCCTGCGATGTCTACTTTAAGCACGCCACCTCTCGCGTGAAGGAAATTCAGCGTGTCGCGCGTGTGCATCGTGATCCCTTTGAACCAATCATGCCTGTGCTGGAGGCCGATAGCCCAGTCGGCGAGTATCGAAAGATCACTGAAGAGGTTCTTCGGCTCATGCCTGATGAGCGCTTCCATCGCCGTCCTGCCGCCGAAGCAGTGCGCTCGTTCCTGATGCTTCGGTTCGGGCTGCATCTTGGGTTGCGACAGAAGAACCTGCGTCAACTGATGGTCAGTGAACGTGGGAGACTGCCGAGATCTGAGCGCCAGCTTGCCGACATGAAGCGCGGTGAACTCCGCTGGACCGAACGTGAAAATGGCTGGGAGGTGCTTATTCCTTCAGTCGCGTTCAAGAACGCGAACTCATCCTTTTTCGGGAGCAAACCATTTCGGCTCGTCCTGCCAAACCTGGGTGGCTTATACGAGCACATCGAAGCGTATATCGAACGGCACCGCCGAGTGCTGCTTGGAGGAACGGAAGACCCCGGCACCTTCTTTATCAAAACGGTGAAGGCGACCAGCAAGGACGCCTCATACGATCGAAATACATTTTATGAGGCGTGGCGCCTGACCATCCAGCGATATGGCATTTACAATCCATATACTCAACGCGGCGCAATCTCCGGTCTTCTCCCTCATGGCCCGCACAATGTTCGTGACGTGCTGGCGACGCACATCCTGAAACAGACCGGCTCATATGAACAGGCAAGTTACGCGATCCAGGACACGCCCGACATGGTGGCGCACCACTACGGTCGCTTTTTGCCGCAGGACAAAGCTGCACTTGCTGCGCGGATATTGAATCAAGTCTGGCAGGCAGCTTAAGAGGGGTTAGGCGAAAGACTTATTCACACTGACGAGTTCGAAGGACTTTTGACACCTCGCTTCGCTTTGGTAGCTTTGCGCCCCCAAGTCAGACATACAGTTGAAAGTGATGAATTCCCAAAAGCTGCCATATTGTAGTTGTCAAACAGGCGGCTTTCCTGTTCATCTCAAGGCGCGTGCCGCCGGGACCAGCTTTCGAATATAGGAGTGGATGCTCGGAGGTGCTTTCGCGACGGCAGCTTCTGGGCCAGCGGTCGTTGCGCGCGGTGTGGCTTTACGACCGTGCCTTCCATGCACGACCTGCCGATGAAATCAAACGCCTGCCGCCCCGCGCGGCGCCGGAACGGGCGATGCTGGACACCTGGCTGCGCGATTAGGAGCGCGCATATCCAAAATAGTTACGCCGAAACTTGCGCTGCTTCGGCCGCTTGGGCCTTGTCTTCCTGCCACTGATGGTAGGTCTGTTTTGATCCGACCACCTTCCACTCCAAGCGACCGTTCGAATTACGGTCAAGGACCACCGCTGCGGCTGCCGATGGACTCTTGAATGCATAGGGTCGACTGAACCGGTAAAACTTATCGTCAGCAGACGCACCGAGCACGCCCTGCGCTATCAATTCCTGCTTTAGCTCGCCGTAGGAGTTTGCGCCCTGATACCCTGCATCTTTGAGTGCTTCGCTGCCTTCGAGTACGATAAATTCCCCTTCCTCCTCCACGCCTGTTGCCTTGACCCCGCTCTTGTGACGGATCTCGAAACGCAATTGACCGATGTCCGACACGTTTCCAGCTGGCTTGGTTGCTGCAACCGGACGCGGCTTCAGTAGGTCGAGGCCTACGACTGGCAGCACCACTTTCAAGTTTGCGAGAAAAGCCTCCATGTTTGCGCGATCGGCTTCTGGCATTCTCCGCTTGTCCGCGCTCGGTGCTTGGCCGTTATCGAGACTCACTCGACCGGCACCGGTCGCCATTTCGATCAAGCGTGCTTCAAGGTAGCGAACATGACCCTTCGTTAGAGCTTCATCGCTGGTCGTGATCACGACTGCGGTCTCCCAGAAACCGCGACTTGCTGCACTTTGTGCGATCCGCTCACGTACGCTGTCCGCTTCTCCGATATAGGCTCGCATCGACAGTGCATCCGAGGGGTCCGGACCGAATAGGATATATATGCCGGTCCGGTCGACCTCGGGTCGGGCGAGGAGTTTGGCAAAGGTTGATTGCGCAGCAACCAGAACGGACCCGGTCCAGCCGTGGATCGACGCGATCGCGAGTCCGTTCGGCGTCCCGTCAACCAAGAAGAGCTGGATGGTTCGGCCAAAAGCCTCAACGGGTTCTGCCACGAGCTGCCTCTTTCGGTCACGGATGGCGGATGTGCCAACTTTCGACAGGCTATCGCCAAATCTCCCATTGATAAATGGGCCAAAATGGCCAAAAAGTGAATTTCGATTTGGTTAGGGGCCGCGACATGCACAGCCTGTCAGCGAAAGACGCCAAGTATGGTTTTGGACGCCTGATCGATCTTGCTCGATCGGAGCCCGTGGTTGTGGAGAAGCACGGGCGGCCAGTGGTGGTGGTAATGGCGGTCGAAGAATACGAACGCCTTCTAGGTCTAGCAAAAGAACAGCGCTCCACGGCAGCGTCCGCAAAGGGCAAAGGGCCGAAGATGTGATGACGACGAATAGAGTAGCGGCAACAACCCGGAAGGCAGCATAGCATGGCCAGCCATTCCGACCTAGCGAACCTGATCTGGCAGATTGCCGACCTGCTGCGCGGGCCCTACCGGCCGCCTCAATATGAGCGCGTAATGTTACCGCTGGTCGTTCTGCGCCGCTTCGATTGCGTGCTCGCCGACACCAAGCCGAAAGTGTTGGCGGAATTCGAGCGCCGCAAGGGTGGCAAGCTCGAGGACGATGCGCTCGACCGCATCTTGAACAGGGCTTCAGGTCACCGTTTCCACAACTGCTCGCCGCTCGACTTTCAGCGGCTAAAGGGCGATCCCGACAACATCCACAGCCATTTGACGAGCTACATCAACGGGTTTTCTCCCAACGTGCGCCGAATCTTCGATTACTTTGAGTTCGGCAACGAAATCGAGCGGATGCGCGAAGCTAACATCCTCTATCTCGTCATCAAGGAATTCTGCGATGTCGATCTGCACCCGAAGGTGGTGCCGAATGAACAGATGGGCCTCGTTTTCGAGAACCTGATCCGACGGTTCAATGAGTTGGCCAACGAGACAGCTGGTGATCACTTCACGCCGCGTGAAGTCATTACATTGATGATCGATCTGCTTTTTCTCGATGCAGACGATCTTCTCAGCAAGCCGGGTATTGCGATGCGGATGCTTGATCCAGCCTGCGGCACAGGCGGAATGCTCGCCGGCGCGCAGAAGTACATGCGCGATCATCACGCTGATGCAAATCTCTATGTTTATGGGCAGGACTATAACAAGCGGGCCTTCGCCACTGCTGCGTCAGACATGCTCATGAAGGAGGTCGACCACAACGGCGGCGGTGAAAACGTCCAATTCGGGGATAGTTTTCTAGACGACAAATTTGAAGGGCAGGCTTTCGACTATTTCATCGCAAACCCTCCCTTCGGCGTTGATTGGAAAAAGCAGCAGAAGGAAATCGTCCGCCGACACGAGAAAGCCCCAAAGGAGAACCCTTGGAGTGCCGGGTTGCCGAGGGTCAACGATGGATCGCTGCTCTTCCTGCAGCACATGATGTCGAAGTTTGAAAGGGTCGCTCCGAAAGAGCTGAAGTTCGGCTCGCGCGCTGCGATTGTTTTTTCGGGTTCGCCGCTCTTCACCGGCGGCGCGGGTGGCGGCGAGAGCGAAATCCGTCGCTGGATTATCGAACGCGACAGGCTTGAAGCCATCGTCGCCTTGCCGGAGCAGATGTTCTACAACACCGGCATCGGCACCTATATCTGGATCGTCACCAACCGGAAGGCGGCCGAGCGCAAGGGCAGAATCCAGCTCGTCGATGCGCGCGACACCTTCATTCCCATGCGCCGCAGCCAGGGCGACAAGCGCCGCAAGATCGGCGAAGGCAAGGCCGAGCCGGGTGATGACCGCGCCGACGAGCCCGACCAGATCGCCGATATCGTCCGGCTCTATGGCCGGTTCGAAGCGAATGAGAAATCGAAGGTATTTGACAATGCTGACTTCGGCTATACCCGCGTCACCGTCGAGCGGCCCCTGAAGCTGCGTTACCAGATGACGCTGGAGGACAAGGCGCGCTTCCTCGATACCGCCCCGCACCTGCTGGACCACATTCAGGCCATCGACAAGACGCTTGGCCGCGAGCCGCAACTCGACTGGAACGCCGCCTGGGCGAGCATCGAAAAGCTACTGAAGAAGGCAGGCTCGCGCTGGAAGTCGCCGGAGGAAAAGCTGTTCCGCATGGTCTTCACCGTGAAGGACGCGAAGGGCGCGGCTGTGAAGAAAGGCTCAGGCTTCGAGGCCGATGCAGACCTGCGCGATTTCGAGAACGTACCACTGAAGGAGGATATCGACGCCTATTTCAAGCGCGAGGTGATGCCCCATGTGCCCGATGCCTGGATGGACCGCAGCAAGGACAAGGTCGGCTACGAGATCAACTTCAACCGCCACTTCTACAAGTTCACACCGCCGCGCAAGCTGGCCGAGATCGATGCGGACCTCAAGAAGGCGGAAGACGAAATCCTCCGGCTGCTGCGGGAGGTGACGGAATGAGCGGCATTGATGGTTGGCAAACAGCGATCCCTCGGAGTTGGACTGTTCGTCCGCTTCGATCGGTTGCTGAGTATGCCGTCAGCAACGTCGACAAGATTCCATCGGATGACGAATTGCCGGTTCGTCTCTGCAACTACACAGACGTCTATAACAACGAGACGATCCACCTCGGCATGGAGTTCATGGCGGGCACCGCAACACAAGCGGAGATCGACAAGTTTCACCTGCTCACTGACGATGTCGTAATCACGAAGGACTCCGAGTCTTGGGACGACATCGCCATTCCCGCTTTGGTGACTGAGACCGCAGATGACTTTGTGTGCGGCTACCATCTGGCCATGATTCGACCCGATCCTGAAAAGCTGGTTGGCGCGTTCCTTTTTCGGTGCCTGCAATCAAAGACATTGCGAATTCAGTTGGAACTAGCCGCCAACGGTATCACGCGATTTGGCATACCAAAGAATGCCATCGGTTCGATGGCGCTTCCCGTGCCGCCGACACCCATTCAACGTGCAATTGCTCGCTTCCTCGACCGAGAAACCGCCGACATCGATGCCCTGATCGCTGCCAAGCAGCTTCTGCTCGAACTGTTGGCCGAAAAGCGACGGGCGATTGTCGCCGAGGCTGTCATGCGCGGTCTCAACCCCGCCGCCCGCCTGCGCCCCTCCGGCATCGAATGGCTCGGCGACATCCCCGTGCATTGGGAAATGAAGCGGAGCAAATGGCTATTTCATGAGCGCGACGAGCGGAGCACAGATGGCTCTGAGGTTCTGCTTTCGCTCCGCATGGAACGAGGTTTGGTGCCGCACAACGATGTGTCTGATAAACTAACTCGCCCTGAGGAACTGATCGGCTACAAGAAAACGTCAGTCGGACAATTGGTTGTAAACCGCATGCGGGCTGCCACCGGGCTAATTGCGATTACGACCCAAGATGGCCTTGTCAGCCCGGACTATGCTGTATTCTGGCCATCTCTTGAAATCTCCGCAGACTACTACGTTCATATGTTCAAGACACCGTTGTTGCAGGCCGTTTTCCGTTCGGAATCGACTGGGCTTGGCACCGGTTCACAGGGCTTCCTGAGGCTTTATTCGGAAAATTTCCTGGCGCTCTGGTTCCCTTACCCGCCACTCGACGAACAACGCAGGATCGTCCGCCATATCGCAACCGAAACAGCCAAGATCGACCGCCTTCGCGCCACCACCGAGCATTCCATCTCGCTGCTAAAGGAACGCCGCGGCGCGCTTATAGCTGCCGCTGTCACTGGCGAGATCGATATTCCGGAGGCGGCATGAAGGTCACGCGGCTATCGCTCGACAATGTGCGGGCCTTTGACGAGGCCGAGTTCAGCTTCAATCCCGGCTTCAATCTGATCATCGGCATCAATGGCGCCGGCAAGAGCACGGCACTGGACGCTATCCGCTTTTGCGGTTCGCATCTCCTGTCCGTCCTTCAGAAAATGCCTTTCAAACCCCTTGGCTTTGGCATCGACGACATTCATGGCAACGCGCTTTTTGCCGAAGCCGCGTTGCATCTCAGTTTCGGTGATGAGGCAGAGGCGTTTGTCCGCCTGCGCGAATGGCGGGAAAAGGTCGCCGCTGAAACAACAGAGAACGTTGAGCGCCTGCGTCGTGAAATCCTCGAAACAGCACGCCCCAGGGATCGCCTGCGCAACCAGCTACGCGATTTACAGGAAACGGTGTCGCCTGCAGAACCCGTATTCTTCTACCCCTCAAAGAACGACCTGAAGGCTCGGGCGAGCAGAGAGCCCAGCGCCCCTTTGATTATTCACTACTCCACCGCCCGGTCGATCATGAACGAACAGGCGGAACGGAAATCTGCCGCCGGCACCAGCCAGCTCGCCTATGTGAACGCGCTCCAATCCAACGCCCTCAGCCTTCGCCAGTTCGCCGACTGGATGCGTGCCCAAATCGAACTCGCGTCAGAGCGCCTTGCCTCGCGGCATTTGGTCGATGGGATCAGCACCGCGCTTGAACGCTTCCTGCCTGGCTATTCGAACTTGCGGCCATCTGCGGAAAGCGCTTCAAGAGTCGAGATCGACATCAACGGCACGACCCTTGATGTGCGCCAGCTGTCGGACGGCGAGCGCAGCGTCCTGGCACTTATATTGGATATCGCGAAACGTCTCGCGCAGGCCAATCCACGCCTGGATGATCCTTTGACGAGCGCCCACGCCGTAATTCTCATCGACGAGATCGACCTGCATCTTCATCCGCGATGGCAGCGGAAGATCGCGGGAAATCTCGAAACGACCTTTCCGAGCTGCCAGTTCATCGCCACCACCCATTCTCCGCAGATCGTCGGAGAAGTGCCTCACGAAAAAATCCAGATGATCAAGAACGGGCGAATCTATTCGCCTAGTAGGTCTTTCGGGATCGACTCGAGCCGCGTGCTTGAAGAGGTGATGGAAACGGACTCACGGAACCCGACAGTCGAGAAAGCAATCAGCCGTATCGGTAGGCTCATTAGTGACAGGAGGATCGACGAAGCCAAGGCGGCGATCAAGATGTTGTCCAAGAAGATCGGAGAGGACGACCCCGAGATCACCCGTGCGCGAACGCTCCTCGACTTCATGGAGGGGGATGCGTGAGGATGATCACCAAAGGCGCCGAGCCGAACAGTCTCACGCAGCACCGGGCACAAGCGCACAGCAACTACGACAACTATGCGCACAAGGATGCGCTGCGCACTGCCCTCGTTGGCGAGCAGAGGGGCATATGCTGTTACTGCACCGGACGTATTGGGGCGGTGTCGACCGAGATGAAGATCGAGCATTGGCAATGCCAGGCGAACTATCCTCAGCAGCAACTTGCCTATGGAAATCTGCTAGGTGCGTGCCTGGGCGGCGAGGGGAAATCACCGGCCGAGCAACATTGCGACACCAGAAAGGCCAACCGCGATCTGAATTGGAACCCGGCAACCCCTGCCCATGTCATCGAAAGCAGACTGCGCTATCGCGCCGATGGCACAGTTGAAAGCGCCGATGGCGATTTTAATACGCAGCTGAACGACGTTCTGGGTTTGAATCTAAATTATCTGAAGAACAGCCGAAAAGCGGTTTTGGACTCCGTGCTGAACTGGTGGCGCTCGACACCGAATGCGCGCCAAAGAGTTCAGCAACAGATCGATCACCGCATGAACGCGGCGGAGCATCAGCCATTCAGTCCAGTGGCGGTCTGGTTCCTCAGGCAAAAGCTAGGAGGCGCAGCGGCATGAACCACGCCCGGCATTCGGAAGGCGCTTTCGAAACCCTCATTGAATCGACAATGCTGGCCAATGGCGCCGTGCCGGAACCTGCGACAGGTTTTGACCGTGACCGAGCGATCTATCCGGAGACGGTGCTTGCATTCATCCGCGCCACCCAGCCCAAGGAATGGAGGGCGCTGGAAGCGCTGCACGGCGAAAAGACCGGCGCACTGATACTGACCGACCTCACCAAATGGATGGATCGAGAAGGCTCGCTCGCCACCCTACGCCACGGCTTCAAATGCTACGGCAAGACGCTGCGCGTCGCCTTCTTCAAGGCAGCGCATGGGCTCAATCCCGAGCTTGAGGCGCGCTACGCGGCCAACCGCGTCGGCATAACCCGGCAGCTGCGGTTCTCGAAGGTGTCGGCGAAGTCGCTGGATGTGGCGCTCAGCATCAACGGCATTCCGGTCGCCTCGGTCGAACTCAAGAATCCTATGACCGGACAGACCGTCCAGCATGCCTTGCACCAATATCGCAACGATCGCGATCCACGTGAGCCGATCTTCGAGTTCAAGCGGCGCATGCTGGTCCACTTCGCGGCCGATCCCGACACTGTGTTCATGACCACGCGGCTTGCGGGATCAGCCACCCATTTCCTGCCCTTTAACAAGGGTAACAACGGCGGTGCTGGCAATGCACCCGACCCGAACGGGCGCAGCTATCGCACGGCCTATCTCTGGGAAGAGGTGTTGCAGCGGGACAGCCTGCTCGATCTGCTCGCACGTTTCATCCATCTGCAAATCGAGGAAAAGCGCGACGATCAGGGCCGGAAGGTCAAGAAAGAAACGATGATCTTTCCGCGCTACCACCAGCTTGAGGCGGTTCGTGCGCTGGTTGAGCAGGCCCAGCGCGAGGGTGTCGGCCATAACTATTTGATCGAACACTCGGCCGGCAGCGGCAAGAGCAACACTATCGGCTGGCTCACACACCGGTTGGCGTCGCTGCATGACGACAAGAACAACCGCATTTTTGACAGCGTGATCGTGATTACCGATCGGGTAGTGCTGGACAAGCAGCTCCAGGACACGATCTACCAGTTCGAGCACAAGCATGGCGTCGTGCAGAAGATCGACGAGAGTTCACGCCAGCTAGCCGAAGCGCTCGAAAGCGCCGTGCCGATCATCATCACCACCTTGCAGAAGTTCCCCTTCGTCTCGCGCCAGCTCGCCAAGATAGCGGAAGAGCGCGGGGAGGCGGATGGCGGCACGCTGAAGTCGCGGCACTGCGCTGTGATCATTGACGAGGCCCACAGTTCGCAGGGCGGCGAAACAGCGACCGACCTCAAGGAGGTTCTCGGCGGCCAGGGCCTTCGCGAGGAAGCCGCGAAATACATGGCGGAAAATGACGAAGAGGATGTCGAAGAACTCTACCGCTCGATGGCGAAGCGCGGACGGCAGGCGAATTTGAGCTTCTTCGCCTTCACCGCGACGCCGAAGCACAAGACCTTCAAGGTGTTCGGACGCGACGATAAGCCCGCCCACCGGTACACGATGCGGCAGGCGATCGAGGAAGGTTTCATCCTCGACGTGTTGAAGCATTACACGACCTACGCCACCTATTTCCGACTTCTCAAGGCGAGCGAGGGTGATCCTAACGTCGAGCGAAAAAAGGCAGCACGGGCGCTTGCGCGGTTCCTCAAGCTGCATCCACACAATATCGGCCAAAAGACCGAGGTGATGATCGAGCATTTCCACGCCGCGACCCAGCATAAGATCGGCGGCCGGGCCAAGGCGATGGTGATCACGGGCTCCCGCCTCGAAGCGGTGCGCTACAAGCAGAGCTTTGACCGCTACATCAAGGAGAAGAGTTACGCAATCAAGTCGCTGGTGGCCTTCTCGGGCGTCGTCACGGACGACAAGCTGAAGGATGTCATCTACACCGAGGAAGGCATGAATCTCGGCGTCCGTGAAAAGGAATTGCCGGAAGTCTTCGCCACCCAGGAATATCAGGTACTGCTCGTCGCCGAAAAATACCAGACGGGTTTCGATCAACCCTTGCTGCACACGATGTATGTCGACCGGCGGCTTGCGGGAATCCAAGCTGTTCAAACCCTATCACGCTTGAACCGCATCCACCCTTTGAAGGAAGACACCTTCGTCCTGGATTTCGTCAACGAGCGAGATGAAATCCGAGAGGCGTTCAAGACCTATTTCGAAGGCGCGGAGATCGGCGAGGAAGTCGACCCGGCCCGAATGTACGAAATCAAGAGCGAACTCGATGCCGACGGAATCTATGTGACTGCCGACGTTGAACGCTTCAGCGCCGTTTATTTCAAGCCACGCCAGCGCCAGAGCCCGAACGATCATCAGTTGATGAATGCTGCGCTTGACCCGTGTGTGGCGCGCTTCAAAGAGCTTCAGCATGAAGAGCCCGACGAGGCCGAGCTGTGGCGGGGCAAGCTGATGGCCTTCTGCAGCCTCTATGGCTTCCTAAGCCAAATCATCCCCTACCAGGATACAGACCTCGAACGCCTATATGTTTTCCTGCGGCACCTCGCGACCAAGCTGCCGAAGCGCGGAGCGGGGCCGTCCTACCAGTTCGATGACGAAGTGCGGCTCGAATACTACCGCTTGCAGAAGATCAGCGAAGGCTCCATCAGCCTGAGCGATGGCCAAGCCAACCGGCTCGATGGCCCGTCCGAAGTTGGAACCGGCGTCCTTCATGAGGAGGCGGTTCCGCTTTCGCGGCTCATCGATGTCGTGAACGACCGCTTCGGCACTGACTTCAATCAGGCCGATCAGCTGTTCTTCGATCAGATCGTGGAGGCAGCAATCTCCGACATGGCGCTGAAGCAGGCGGCAGCCGTCAATCCAGGCGACAAGTTCGAACTGGTATTCAAGAACTTGCTTGAGGCGCTGTTTGTCGAACGCATGGACCAGAACGAGGAGATTTTCGCGCGGTTCATGAACGATAAGTCGTTCCAGAAAGTCGTAACCGGCTGGCTTTCTTCGGAGGCATACCAAAAGCTCCGCAACACCCCTGGCGACGGCCCCCCAGCAAACCCAAGGGCTGATACCCAGGAAGAATCATAATTGGTCAGTTCGGCATCGGACGGCCGGGTCAGGGGACGTCGCGACGGCGTCTGAATGGCCCAAGACTGACACAAGCAAAGCCTCGCGGGCAAGTACAAGCCGGGCTTTGCATAGCTGTTGAACTGGCTGTGGTATCTGGATTACGGGGACAGGGTTGGAACCTGTGACCTTAAGTTATGAGACCTGATCGGCGGAAACTGCCGTCGATTCTGAGAAACCCGACAGTCTGCTCCCGGCCCAAACGGCCTCAAAACAGCCAACGCGAACCTGACATCAGTGTAAATTCCGATTTCACACTGGCATGTTTGTTGGCCGGGTTTGACTAAACGGGCGGCTTTGCATCGGCCGCTCGCCGACCACCGCTGTTTGGCTGGCTCTTTTGGTCTTTATGCCATTCCGCAGCAAACGCCAACTTCCCCTTCGCCTTCCACAGGTCGCGCGCATGCTCACCTTCATTGCTCTGCAGTTTGGCGGCGATCCAGAGCAGTGCGCCGTAGATCGCAGCGCGATCGTCATTGGTGAGCTCGACGATGCCTGCCTTGACGACGAGACCGCCAAGTTCGATGAGCTCCCGTGTGCGCTTGCGACGCTCGACCTGCCAGGTGCGCATGTCACTGCGAGCCTGTGCCGCCTGCCGGCGATTGTGGGCTGCCCGGTTGTGCTGGAGCGCCGCGAGGGTTGCGCTGAGATGCCGGAGCAATTCGCCGGGACCTGTTTTCGAAAAACATCACCCCACGCTTGGCCCACGCCTCACGCCTTGAGGTGTCTTTCGTCTCGGCAATTGCGACCAGTGCGCCGGCCAGTTCGTCGCTGCTGAGTTGATCGGCGCCGGTGGCGATGACCAGGTCGCCAAGCTGCTGCACCTTACGGGTTTTCAGTTCTTTGGCTTTGTCCTCCAGCGCCTTTAGTTCCGCGTCAAAGTCCCGTGGTTTGCGCATGTGCTTTCTCCATCGGTTGTCGATCGGATGATCATAGGGGAGCGTCCGCCGGAAGGCTTCAGGGTTGCCGAGACAGCCCGGGACGGGCTGGTCCATCCCGAGAATTTTTCGAGGGAGGGCGCGCTTATACGTCGTGCCGACGTGCGCTTTGATGTGCAAATGATTTCGTCGCGATGGCGATCTATCATCTTCACGTCAAGGTCATTGGCCGCAAGGCTGGGAGCAGTGCTGTTGCGTCGGCCGCCTACCGCTCGGCCTCGCGGTTGCGCGACGAGCGCATCGAACGCAGCCATGATTTTTCAGCCAAACGCGGTGTCGTCCATTCCGAGGTGATGCTGCCTGAGGATGCTCCGGAGGCTTGGCGCGACCGCGAACGACTGTGGAACGATGTCGAGGCGTTCGAGGTACGCAGGGATGCGCAGCTTGCCCGCGAGGTCGAGTTTGCGCTCCCGCGTGAACTCAGCGAGGCGCAAGGCATCGAACTGGCGCGCGACTTTGTACAAGTCGAGTTTGTCAGCAAGGGCATGATCGCTGATCTCAATGTGCACTGGGACCGGGCGGAGGATGGCAGTCCCAAGCCGCATGCTCATGTCATGCTGACCATGCGGTCGGTGGGCGAGAGCGGCTTTGGCGCGAAGGTCCGAGACTGGAATGCTACCCAACTGGTCGAGCGCTGGCGCGAGCGGTGGGCGGAGCTTGCCAATGAACGCCTGGCCGAACTCGACATCGATGCCCGCATCGACCATCGCAGTCTGGAAGCGCAGGGCATTGCCCTGGAGCCGCAGACGCAGATTGGTGCACCGGCTCAACGCATTGAGGTCGGTGGCCTGGACGCTGGCGGCATTGAAGCAGATCGCGCCGAACTGCATCGCGAGATCGCGCGCAACAATGGTGCGCGCATCATTGCCGATCCTCACCTGGCGCTCGATGCCATCACCCATCAGCAATCGACATTCACCCGAAAGGACATTGCGAAGTTTGCGCATCGCCACAGCGACGGAATGGAGCAGTTCAACGAGGTGGTGGCAGCCGTCAGCAATGCACCTGATCTGGTCGAACTCGGCAAGGACGGACGCGGCGAAGACCGTTTAACCACCCGGCAGATGATCGAGACCGAACAGCGCCTTCACCACGCTGCAGAGCGTATCGATTTGGACGGGCGCCTCGCGGTGAGTGACGCGCATCGCGAGGCAGCGCTGGCGCGGGCTGCGCATCGCGGACTTGTCCTGTCAGGCGAGCAAACCGATGCGCTTGCGCATATCACCGAAGGCCGCGGTCTTGGTGTCGTTGTCGGCTTTGCCGGAACGGGCAAGAGCGCCATGCTGGGCGTTGCGCGCCAGGCATGGGCAGCGGCGGGCTACGAGGTTCGAGGCGCGGCACTTTCCGGCATAGCCGCCGAGAGTCTGGAAGGCGGATCAGGCATCCCGTCACGCACCATCGCCAGTATGGAGCACAGCTGGGGACAGGGCCGGAATCTGCTCACCACGCGTGATGTCCTGGTGATCGATGAGGCCGGCATGGTCGGCACGCGCCAGTTGGAGCGCGTGCTTTCCCATGCGGCGGATGTTGGCGCAAAAGTCGTCCTCGTCGGCGATCCGCAGCAGTTGCAGGCAATCGAAGCGGGTGCTGCATTCCGCTCGATTCATGAGCGACATGGCGGCGTCGAAATCGGCCAGGTGCGTCGGCAGCGCGAGGACTGGCAGCGCGATGCCACGCGCGATCTGGCAACCGGCAGGATCGGTGCCGCAATCAGCGCTTACGACGCGAGAGGCATGGTGCATCAGGCTGCAACGCGCGATGAAGCGCGAGGTGAACTCGTCGAGCGCTGGGATCGCGACAGACAGGCGCATCCAGAGGCGAGCCGGATCATCCTCACCCATACAAACGACGAGGTGCGCGCGCTGAACCAGGCAGCGCGCGAGCGCATGCGCGCTGCTGGAGAACTCAGCGACGATGTCCAGGTGAATGTGGAGCGCGGTGCAAGAGAGTTCGCCAGCGGCGACCGTGTCATGTTCCTGCGCAACGAGCGCGGGCTCGGCGTCAAGAATGGAACGCTTGGGATTGTGGAGGAGCTCAGCAAACAAAGCATGACCGTGCGCACCGATGACGACAGATTGGTTCGCTTCGACCTGAAAGACTATGCCCACATTGACCACGGCTATGCCGCGACCGTTCACAAGGCGCAGGGCATGACCGTCGACCGGACCCATGTACTCGCCACGCTGGGCATGGATGCGCATGGCAGCTACGTCGCACTGTCGCGGCATCGAGACGGGATGGACCTGCATTACGGCAGCGATGACTTCGCGACCCGCGAACGGCTGGAGCGCACGCTGTCACGGGACCGCGCCAAGGACATGGCGTCGGATTACGAGCAGGTCGACCCGGCGCGGAGCTATGCCGAGCAGCGAGGTATCACCTTCCGCGAGCGCCTGGTCGAGATCGTGCGCCGGATCGTTCCTGAGAAGCTGCGCGACGGGATCGGTGGGCTGGTCGACGGATTGCGCTCGCTCGGAGACAGCGAGCTCATGCAGGAACGTGGCCGAAGACCGGAAAGGGAAGATGTTGGGGCGCAGATCGGAGATGTTGGCCCGACGCCCGGCAGAGGAAATCTAGCCACCGGAGTGCCTCGCGACACAAATGTGCCGGTGGACGCGGAAGCGGCGTTGCGCGGCGCTCGCACGAAGGCGCTTGTGCGTCACGCGCGTGCGCTCGACGCGATCCTCAGGACTGGAAATCCGGACGGGCAGGGCAGTCCCGAGCAGATGCGCGAACTGAGGGACGCCCGTAGCGCTTTCGAGAAGGTGCGACCGCATGGCTGGCGCGATGCCGAAGCGGCCTATGTGAAAAACCCCGAGCTGGTTCGTGAAGCGAGCGCCGGCCGCGTCAGCCGCATCGTGCTTGCTCTCCAGCTTGAGACGGAAATCCGCACCGGACTGGACATCGATGCCGGCCGCCGTGCCGACCGGTTCGTGGAACGCTGGCAAAAGCTCGATCGGACAGGACGGGAGCAATATCAGGCCGGCGACATGTCCGGCTACAAGTCAACGCGCTCGGCGATGTCCGATATGGCCAAGAGCCTCCAACGCGATCCTCAACTTGAATCGCTGCTTGCCAATCATAAGAAGGCGCTTGGCATCCAGGTCGAATCCGGCCGCCGCCTGGGTGTCGAAATCGCGTTCAACCACGGCATCGGTAAGGGGCGGGGCCTTGGGCTCTGACACCCCTCCGATTTGCCGCCGTTTTCACGCCGCAGACGGCGGAGGCGACAAACTTGATTGCCTCCGGCATGGGTTGGTCCTCTCTGTCCCAGCAGAATCAGCAAGAACCAGTGAGGTGCAGGCAGTTATGTCCGAGCCGGATCGTATCATACGCCTCAAAACCGTCCTTGCCCGGACCAGCCTGTCCCGTTCAACAGTCTATCGCAAGATCGCCGAAGGCACATTCCCGGCTCAGATTAAGATTAGCGTCAATGGTGCCGGCTGGCGCGAATCCGATATCAATCGGTGGATCGCAGACCCTATCTCGTGGTGCCCAAGAGCGGGGGCGGAAGGATAGCGACTAGCGGCAATCGGTCGGGAGGCACATCGCGGCCATCGATAAAGGTTCACCGATTCAGACCGAGTAGGAGCCGATTGCTGACATTCCGGTATCGGCTGAGTGATTCGAGAAGCGGCTATTCTTGCAACCGAACCTCTCAGATTTTCTGAGGTCATTGACACGGCCTCGAAGGCCGCTGTTAAGCGCGCGATCGTTCGGCGTGAGCCAGAGGCCAAGTTAGGTCCCCCAAATGCCAACAACTCACCCCAATGGAAGTACGAGGAGCTTGCGATAGCGGCAATTAAGCAGAATAATTGCCGACCTTATTCCTTTCGCCGACAGGTAACAAAAATGACTGAAGGAAATAATCCTGTCACCGGCGCACCTCCTTCGGCGACTAAAAACAGTTTTAGGTTCCTGCAGGGCAAAGAGAACATAATTCCCCCGGCGGAGCGAAATTTAGGCACTGCCGGCGACGCTCCTCAGACTGACCCTGAGGCCGAGTGGCAGCGGCAGGCTGGTTTTGCACGTGGAAAGTTGGCGCAAGCCCTAAATGGCCGGAACATCGCGTTTCTATTCGGATCGGGAACTTCGTCTTTCTCCGTAAAAAAGTCCGCCGAAGATGGTTGGGTCGAGCACGGCATCCCGACGATGAAATATCTCGCCGAAGAATTCATGGAATTGGCCGCCGAGGATGGGGCGACAACGGAGCAGCGCCAGAAATTGGTCGCGGCGTTCGGATTGGATATCGCTGACGCTGCCTATGCTGGCAACCTTGAACGCCTAATGGAGAAGCTGATTGCACTCCAATTCGGTTTCGCAAAACCAGTATCAGCAAGTCAGCAAGAAAATGAGCCAAGCCCTAATCTGGCAGCAAGTCCTGGAGCCATCGCGCCGGTCGGAAACGCTCTCGCCGCGACAGATGAAGTCGAAAGCGTAATCCTGAAACTTCGCAACTTCCTGGTAAAAAAGATGTCGACCGGTCTGTTTTCCGAAGGCGACACAAAGGTTCGCGATACGTATGAGCGCTTTTATCGCCGCCTCGTTTTTCGTGAGCGCAGCCTTCCACGCCCTTGGATTTTCACAACCAACTATGACCTTTTCAGTGAACAGTCGCTCGACCGAATGGGCGTCTCTTATTCGAATGGATTTAGCGGAACTATAGATCGGCGCTTCAATCCCGCCGTCTACCGATATGCCCTCGCAGAGGAAATTGATGTCGGCGCAAGAAAATGGTCCGCCGTCGATGGCTACCTTTATCTCTGCAAGCTGCACGGTTCGATCAACTGGGTTGCTGCAAAGGACGGTCTGTATCCGGTAAGGGAGTTGCCTGGCCCGCCAAAGGCTGGCGAGGGCGATCCGATCATAATCTATCCAACTCCGGCGAAGCAGGGCTTCACACTTGGGACGCCGTACGCTGAGTTGTTCCGGCAGTTTCAAGAGCGCGTGGTTCGCGAGCAAAGCGTGCTTTTCGTAATTGGCTACAGCTTCAGCGATGATCACGTAAATAACATCATTTATCAGGCCCTCTCCATCCCAACTTTCCGTCTGGTCATATTTTCCGACCCCGACACGGACGGTGAGATTGGCAGGCTGAGAGACCTCGACGATCCCCGTATTTGGATTGTGGGCGGCAAGCGACCTGATGGTCAGCAGGCACATTACTTCGCGCCGATGGTCGACGACCTTCTGCCTTACCTTCCAAGCGACCGTATTGATGTCGCCTTAGAAAAAGTTCTCGCCATGGTCGGCCGTCAACCGCGTCAAGGACAGGGTGAGACTGAGTGATCAGCGACGAGCGCGCCCGCACCATTGGAAAGGTTGTTTCTGTCACCTCCGATCGCTTTGTCGTGGAGATGCAAGGACGCACGGACAATTTTACCGTCGTCGGCTTTGATGGCATCCACTACGTCGCGCGCATTGGGAGCTTCGTAATCATCCCTGTCCAATCCGAAAAAGTGGTGGCCGAAGTTGTTGGGTTGAGAGAGCGGGACCCAGGAGCATCCGACCACGCGGGAGAATTGGATAAGGCCGCATCGGCAAAGTTTCTGGATCTCACGCCGGTCGGCAACATTGTTGAGAAAAAATCAGACGAAACCCGAAACGGTCTGGTTCAGCGGCAGTTTGAGTTCCGGTTCGGCGTGACAACCTTCCCCTCACTATACGCGGATGCGCTATATGCTCTGCCCAGCGAACTCGATCTGGTATTCGATACGGCGGACACGGTCGTCGCCGACGAGCCAGGGAGCTCAGCTACAGAAGCAGAAGGGCCAACTGCCGGCTCTGATGGTCAAATCACTTCGCCGATAGCCGTAGCAGGGACGAGGTTAGAAGCGCTCAAAATTGGCAAGTCCAGCGTATTTCAGGACTATGACGTAAAGGTTCGCATCGACGCCTTTTTTGGCGGCCACGTCGCAATCCTTGGAAATACCGGGAGCGGAAAATCCTGTACGGTCGCTTCGGTTATGCAGTCGCTGTTTGAGCGACCGGATGAGCATCACGCACGCGGGGCGACGTTTGTGGTGTTTGATGTGAATGGTGAGTACGAAGCGGCATTGGGTGCACTACCGCACGGGATTCAGACGACCGTTCTCACTCTCGATGGGTCTGCGGACGAGGGCAAACTAACCCTTCCGCACTGGATGCTCGATTTCAGTGAATGGGAGCTACTGCTAAAGGCCAGCGAACGGGCGCAGCTGCCGGTCTTGCGGAATGCTCTGGGGATTGCAACGTTCATGGCACCTGCAGCAACCGGAGCCGACGCGATAAAATTGCGCCGCCACATCATCGCGTCTGCCGCGAAGGGAGCATTTCAGAATGATGTAGGGGGAGGCGCTGGTGGGAAAGGCCAGCTTATTTACGGCGTGCTTGAGCGATTTGCAGATAGTCAACTGAATACCGACTTGCTTACAAGCAATAACTTCAACTCGCAATATGGGACATTCAATCCATCAGGTGCTGCTAGCGCGGCTCAAAATCAAAAGAATTTTCTGGACGCCATCGACCGGTTTATTTTGCCCGACGCGAAAATGCCGACCTACAAAAATGTGCCTTTTGAATTCCCGGAGCTAGAAACCGCTTTCGAACTTGCGATCCTTTATGCAGAGGCGCACGGCAATCGCCAAATCCGCGACTACTGCTCATCGATGCTAACGCGTCATTCAGCTCTAAGCGACCGGGCGGACTATCGATTCATGCGGGCTCCTTTGCTGGGCGGCCAAACGGCGCGGAGCCGTGTTTCGGATTACTATAAGAATCTGCTTGGCCTTGAATCGAACAACGGCAGTTTCATCAAAAAAGCCAACGTCATTGTTATTGACCTCAGCCAGGTCGATGACGAAATCGTTGAGCTCGTCACCTCGTTTGTAGGACGCACGCTTTTCAAGCTGCTTCGCGCGTCAAAAAACCGGAACAAGTTTCCGATCCATCTCGTGCTGGAGGAGGCACATCGGTATATTTCGGAGAAACCCTCGCGCTTTGCCGTCGATGCGGGTGTGGTTTTTGAACGCATCGCCAAGGAAGGTCGGAAATATGGCCTTCTACTCATCCTGGCGTCGCAACGGCCCAGTGAGTTGTCCAAAACCGTGCTTTCTCAGTGTGCCAATTTCTTGGTGCATCGGATTCAAAATCCAGATGATCTGCTGCAAATTAGACAGATGACGCCTTCAATATCGGATGCCATTTTGAAGCGGCTGCCCACTCTGCCAAAGCAGCACGCGTTGGCATTCGGGAGCGCAGTAGCACTACCGGCGACGTTTCGGGTTCGAACGGCGCATCCGCGTCCTGACAGTCACGACGCTGAGATTTCAAAATTGTGGTATCGAGGCGCCACCAATCCGCTGAAGATCGATCTGTCGTCGATTATAGCAGCGGATGATCCACCCGCGCCTGGTGACGCGAGCTCTAGCCCATATCCTGCCCCAAGTCCCGGCTCGCCAACTGCCCCAACTACCATCACAACGGCAGAGATGCTTGACGACGAAATCCCGTTTTGATTTCGGTTTTCGGCGCGACCAAGACCGCGTTGAGGAAAACTGGTGAACAAGCAACTGCCTGAAAATGGCGAGCGCAGTGAGATAGCCGCCATGAACTTCAATGCTGGGCGAGGCCCTGGCGGCTCCGCCTCAGCGTTGCTAGCGACGACTCGATGCTACGTAGTGCTTCCCTCTGTAGATATGCTCCCAAATGCCAAAACCAATAGAATCGCGAACATAGGCGGGGCGTCGGACAGCTGATAAAATTAACTTAAAGTTCCCACGTTCCCTGCGGGATGGTCGTCGGATTTCTTTGAAGTTGACAGAAAGCATGGGCCTCGATGAGGAAGTACCATCCGCCGCTAGACAAAAATTGCTTCTTCGCTAACGATCAACCTCATGACGATGTCTAAAGATTCTCACCATAGCATCTCCGCGCCGATACTTACGCAGTTGGACAGCCGGGACATCGCGCTGTGGTTAGCCGGCAGTGACGATGCTTTGGAGGCAGGTGCCGCCATCGGCATGTGTCAGCTGCCCTGGAGTGTCGTGCTCTCGGAGCGCTCAGACGAGGCCTTCGTGCGGGGGCTTGAGGCAGCCGAGCCGGTCGACCACCCGTTAGTCCGTCGCCGCGGCCTCATACACGTCGTGGATACGGATCCTGCCGATGTGCTAATGCCGCCGCGCCATCTGGCGGTTCTCCTGCTGAACGGAAGGGGTACCCAGCGCCGCACAGGCCTCGCAGCGCTGACGCGGCGTCTAACGATGTTGCAGGAATTGCGTACGCGATCGGTCCGGCAGCTGATCGTTGCAGTGGCGGGCACCTTTGCCGTGCCGGATGAACTGGGCGAGCTGTGGGACGATGGCTTCCGCACAGTACTGACCTTTGTTTCCGACCACCCTAGTGCGGACGAGGCACTCAGACTTTGGCGGAATGAACGATCCGCGCCCTTCGTCACTCTAATCCGAGCAGCGCCGTCAAGCTTCGCAGAGGCACTGAGGACAGAGTTTCTGCGCGGGCGCGATGGCTCGCGCGTCGTCCGCATTAGGGACGACAGGGGAGGGACGCGAAACGTTGACGCGGCCCACATCGACGATCCTCAACGGCCTGTATTAGCCGGATACGAACTAATCGGTGTTGAAGAGCTCACGCCCATACAGCCAACAGACCTCACCGCGTCGGAGGTCGACGGCTTCTTCTCTGATCCTGCGACTTCCTGGCGGCCCTACGCCGCTGGCTTGGCATGGCAACGTGAAGCGGCCGCCTGGGAGACCCTCCGTTCCCGGTTGCGGTTGCTCGATAGAAATGGGGTGGAAGCTAATCGCATTCTCTATGTCACCGCCGAATCTGGGGCTGGCGCAACTACCTTCCTGCGTGACTTGGCTTGGCAGGCTGCGTCGGCGGGTTATCCAACGCTGGTCGCAAAGCGTGGCCCGTCGTCGGCTACGGGTCTTGAGCTGTCTGGTCTGCTCACAAGGTTAATAGGCGCGGACAGGGACCATAATGGCGGCGGTCGGCTGTATGAGGCGCCATGCGTCCTGATCTTCGACCAGAGCCACTGGTACGCAAGGCACGGCGAGTTGCTGAATTTTGCTCGCGAGATCGCACGTAGCGGGCGTCGCGTGTGCATCGTAATGGCGACTGGTCCGATCGTCGGGCTGGAGGTCCTGGGCGATTCAAGATTCGTCCCGCTCGCAAGCTTGTCGCACCGGGTCAAGGCAAGCGACGCGCTGCTCTTGGGGAGACACCTGAATCGGTTTCTGGCTCCGCACAACACCGCTCGGACTGACGCCGAGTGGCGCGCTTTCTTTGATTCCACGGCAGTTGGGGCTTCTCGGGGCGTTACCGCTTTCTGGATCGTGCTCGCCTTCTGGCTGCAGCGACAGGTCGACCTTGGCGAGACGGTGCAGTCGCGAGTGTATCGAGCCTTTCGTGATCAAGTTGCCGATGGCGAGATAAGGGTGGCATTGCTGAGAGTCGCTGCATTCAGCACAGAACGCGAGCCGCTTCCCGATGCGCTGCTTCCCGAGACAACCGGCTGGCCTCTCGCGGAGCGTATAGAGGATGCGCGTAAGGAACTTGGGATTCTCGGGCTCACAAGGGTGCATGGTGAGACCGAGCGCTATTGGTCGCTAGCCCATAATCTTCTTGGGCGCTACCTGCTAGGCGGGCTGTTTAATGACTACAGCGCACGGGAGGCGCTTGGCTACGTCGAGGCAAGGAATCCCGAGCATCTTCGCTTCCTGCTGCTTAGGCAGATTTCTTCGCTACCTGTCCTCCAGCAGTCTCACCTTAGAGAGGTTGCCGACGCCTTCGCGATATCGATCTTTAAGATCGATCCAGATCATGGCCATGCCGCTTTCGTTCCGTTTTGGCGCGAGGTTCTGGCGGCTCTTGACGAAATGCCGCGGTCGCTGCGTGCCACGAGCAGGACGTTCCTTCACCACTGTTCAATTTCCCGGCGTCGCATCGCCTCCGACCCTGACGGCTTCATGGTCTCGGATCTCGAGCGCGTTGAACTGCTGAGCCGGGCGGCTGCGGATTTGGAGGTAGCTCTTCGCCTCGATCCCACAACCGGGGGAGAGTCGGACATCAACCTGTACAATTCGCTGGCTCATGCGCTTCACGATCTTGCAGAGGCGCAAGTTTCTGCGGGCTGTAGTGACACGGTTGTTCAGGCTTCCCGAGCGGCTGCCCAGGAGGCAACGCGTCGGGCCTATTCGCTCAATCCAGACAACTCATTCGTGGTGGAAACCTACGGCCGCGCACTTCTTGCCGAAGGGGCGGCAGACGAGCACGTCGCGGCCGGCCGGGCGCTGGAGGTGCTCGCGCTCGTATATGGCTTGATGGATCGTCCTGGGTCTGAGGCGCGCCGAAACGCGCTCGGGCGGCTCGCAGAGCGCGCCTTTGCGCTCCTGATGAACAGCAGCGGTACGGACAAGGCCGATCCAGAGACGGAGCTTGGAGCAGTCGCGATCGCCCTCGCCCAATTGGGCGCGGGCGTAGTACGCCTCCAAGGAGCGTCGCTTGCTGACTTGCCACCCACCAACCGTGCCTCGGCTGCCGCTGTTCTCGCCCAGCCGGTGCTGTCAGGTAACGTCCAAGCTGTTAAACTCCGCTACCTCTTGCTCTCGATTGATCGCCCACTCGACTTTGCAGTGCAGCTCGAACTCCTGCAATCACTGAATGGGAGCGGCCCCGCGTTCACGCCCCAGATGCAGCTGGAAATGGCCTTGCTGATGTTCCAGCAGAATCGGGCGCACGAAGGCAATATCCAGTTTCGGCGTCTCAGGTCGATGTGGCGGCGTGGTGAGCACTTCGTGGAGGTACCGGCGAGACTGCATTGGCTGCTGGACACATCTGGCTCAGAACGACGCCAAGTTAGAGCGCGGGTGGTTTCCAACGACGACGGTCGAGCATTTGCGAAGATCGAAGTGTTCGGAGGTGTCGAGGTACCCTTCCGACCTGCCGAGTTTGGCCAGGTTAGGCTTGCCCCGGGCTCTGAATTGGCAGGCTACATTTCCTTTGGGCACAATGGGCCTCTCCTGAGGCCCCTAACGGCGGCGTGGCGGTGACTGGGGTTGTCGAGCAGATGGCAGCTCAGATGGGCTGGAACTTGGCGCGCAATAACGTGATCGTGGAAGGAACGTCCGACGTCGCCTATTTCACCCGTGCCTCAGACCTCCATGCGATTGAACACGGCCGGCCCTTGCTAGATGCCGATTTGGCAGTTGTCGCGGCCGGTCGTAGTGATGACGGGGGCGTCGATGGTGTGAATCGTCGCCTCAGCTTCTTCCGACAACTTGCCGAAAATGACGCGGAGGCAGCGGGCGTGGTGCTGCACCGCTTCGTCGGTCTTTTTGACAACGACATGGCTGGCAGAGGCGCTTTTGTTGTCGCTTCCCGCTTCGATCGTCGGGTCGAGCCCTATGTGGATGTTTTTCTGCTGCATCCGGTGATGCCTATGTTTCCTCCAGCGTTGGACCGCGCGATGGAGGTTGCTCGAGTGAACCGGCCGTTCGGACGTATTGATTGGGAGATCGAGGACCTTTGTTCCGAGCGCGTCCTGTCAATTCTCAAAGCGCAGCACCCGAGCGGCGTTTTGGCTGAGGTCGAGCGTGGCGGGCGGACGCACCGCGAAATCCATCCCCAAGCAAAGCCCAGATTGAAGCAAATCTTCGTGGAGCAAGCTAAACTTGGTGACGCTGCTGGTTTCGTCGAACTTCTCAGGATGCTGAGAATTTACTTGAATCTTGATCACGATTTCATTAAATCGTAAGAATATCCAGTCGCTGCGACAGGTTATTCCCTCAGGATAATCATCTCAGAGTGTTTCAGTCAGCGCTAGATGTACTCCCGGGTTCTGGTCATTTCCCATCCACTCGACGGGCAAGCCGAACACCGGGTCCGCCTCCATTCTGTGAAATGAATTCGATTCCTGCGGCCTCAAGTGCCTTGGCCAACGCTTCAAGCGTTGTTTGTCTGGGGGCAGTTTGAGAACTCTCGATTCTGGCAAGCGTCCGAACTGTCAAACCGGATGCGTTTGCCAAGTCGTCTCTTGTCCAATCGATCAATGCCCGTGCTGCGCGAATCTGCTGGGGCAATATGTCCTTTTTCATGACATTCAACTTGCTAAAAGTCACAAAAAGTGACATTAATAATTACAGGACACGGCCGCACAGGTGCTGGTAACACCGGTGCGGCCTGACCACGCCTAAGCTTCTGGGAGCTCGGATCATGGCTGATTCCGACAATAACACGACTTTGCCTTTCGTCACGCGCAGGAAGGTGCTTGCGGGAACAGCAATCGCAATGGCGGCAACGCAGGCTACATCGTTTGCTCGCAGCGAATTGGAGGGTGATGACGCCATTGATCCAGCGGTGGTGGTGTGGAAACGATGGCAGGCGGCTTGGGAAGAGACTGAACGGCTTTGCAATCAGCAGCAGCAGTTGGAGAGGGTACTTATCGAGACCGTCGGTTTCCCTTGTACGACAGTGAAGTTTTCCGACGGCGAGAGCGTGACCGTTCACTCTCTTGAAGCCCTCCAAGAATTGCTCGATGTTCGTTCGGCGAACACAGCGGCTGTCACTCAGGCCGAAGCCGAAATCGTAGCCCATCAGGCGCGCTGGGATGCGGCCGACAGAGCGATTGGTTACTCAACGGGCTTGCTTGCGGAGCGCGAAGCTGCCGAGAAAGTGCGGGAATTGCTGGAAGCCTTTTCCCAAGTCCCTGCTACGTCGCTTGCTGGTATAGCCGCTAAGCTGGATGCAGTGCTTAGGGAAGGGGAGTATTCGCTGCACGACAGTGAACCACCATGGCCACAAATCCGCTCGGCCTTAGACGATATAGCTCGGATTAGAGAGCAGAAAGTCTCGAGCTGATGATCGCGATTTCGGTACCAGGTTTGGTGATTTTCGCGGGGGCTTACCGAGACAAACTCTCTACACATGGAGCGACTGATGCAGTTCCGAAAAGCATTTGCGGAGCCAGGGCGCCGCAGCGTCTTCAACGCACCGGTAAGCCGTGGAATCGAGAGTGGCCCGCACCCTGCTGATCAATATGTCGGCAGGCAGATCGCTGCGGTTCGCGTGCAGTCGGACGTATCGCAGGCCCAGCTTGCCCGATCTATAGGGATCAGTTTTCAGCAGCTGCAAAAATATGAGAACGCTAGAAACCGCGTGAGCGCCTCCATGCTCTTCGAGATCGGCAGTTCATTGGCCGTCCCAGTCAGCCGTTTTTTCGAAGGCCTGCCGGGCAATGAGACTGACCGTGACGTTCCTACGCTACCGGTAGACGAGCGCATCGATTTTATTGCCAGCGCGGAAGGACGACGCCTGATTGAAGGGCTGGTGCAACTTCATCCACGGGTGCGCGGCCGTGTGTCGGCCTTGATCTCCGCATTGGGGGAGGAACTGGCGGCCGTCGACAAGGAGAGCGGAACGTCCGCCGAACCCATTTCGGTCGCGGGCAGGTTGCTTAGGTGATTCCTGTCGGAAGCTCGCGAGTGCTCCTTACACCACGCTCCTCATTGATTGACAGGCGCTGGGAATTCCAGAGCCCGGAATGACTATCGGAAGCGAAGCGGAGTAGAAAAGGCAACGGTAGCGTACATAACGGGCATGCGAGATTACGCAGATTTCAACGATCCTTGCTCTGACCGCGCAATCGCGCGTTCGAAACCGGGCAAGTGCGATGAAGGCAACACGCAGAGATGCCAGTCGGCAGGTCGAGGCCGTCCCATATTCTCGGCCGCGCGCTGTCGACGACGCCTTGCTGGAACGAACGGTTCAACTCTTCGAGGCACGCACCGGTCGTTCGCTTTCCAAGGAAGAAGCGCGCCAGATCGTAGAGAATGTCAGCGGGTTCTTTCGGATCCTTGCCGAGTGGCACAAGATCGATTGAGTCGGACCCACCTGATATCGCGTTATGGCTCTTGGCCGCCTCAGATGGCACGAGGAAAGACGGTTCCGCCGACTGCAGGTCCGCACGTTGTGCCAGTCCTGACCGCCGACATGTTAATCACATGTGCGGTTTCGTGACCGCGAAGGAGCTGAGATGAAGCCGATTGACAAACGGGAAGCACCGAAGGCGAAGCCCGGCAGCTTCGTGAAAGCACTGCTTTATGCGCGCGTGTCCTCGAAAGAGCAGGAGAAAGAAGGCTTTTCGATCCCGGCGCAATGCAAGCTGTTGAGAGAATATGCTCTTCAGCGGCAGTTTGGCATTGTCGAGGAATATGTTGATGTCGAGACCGCCAAGAACACCGGGCGGACCAACTTCGGCGAGATGGTCAAATATCTGCGCAAGCATCCTGGCGTACGCGTCATCCTGGTCGAGAAGACCGATCGCCTCTACCGCAACCTCAAGGATTGGGTGACGCTCGACGAACTCGATGTCGAAATCCACCTCGCCAAGGAAGGCGTGGTGTTGTCGCGAGACTCGCGATCCTCGGAAAAGTTCATGCATGGCATCAAGGTGCTGATGGCCAAAAACTACATCGACAACCTTTCTGAGGAAGCTCGGAAAGGGCAGATGGAAAAGGCGGAACAGGGGATTTGGCCGTCCAAGGCGCCGCTCGGCTATCTCAATGTCACGGCCAAGGACGGTAAGAAGGTCATCGAGCCGGACCCTGTGGTAGCGTCGGTTATCACCAAGCTATTCGAGCGCTACGCGACCGGCCAGTATTCACTCAAGGCACTCACGAAGGCCGCGCATTCCCACGGCCTCATCCATCCAAAGAGCGGCAATCCGGTACCGGTCAGTACCGTGCACACGATTTTGCGCAATCGGCTCTACACGGGCCTGTTTCAATGGAATGGCAGGCTGCACCACGGCAAGCACGAGCCGCTGGTATCGATCGACCTCTGGGAACGGGTCCAGGGCGTCCTGGCAGGCCGGCACGCGACCCCTATCCATTCCTATGGTTATGAGTTCGCCTTCTCGGGCCTCATGACCTGCGCTGAGTGCGGCTGTGCGGTCGTGGCGGAGGTCAAGAAGGGGAAATACATCTACTACCACTGCACGGGACATGCCGACAAAGGCCGGGGCGGCTATGCGGACTGTCGCCGCAAATATGTTCGCGAGGAGGTGCTGGATAAGACCTTTGCCGGCCTCCTGGACCAACTTCATTTCGATGAGGAGGTTCTGGAATGGGTACGCGACGCGCTGAAGGCGAGCCATGCAGATGAGCGGCGGGAGCAGGAACAGGCGATTGAGCGGTGTCAGACTCAGTACAAGCGTCTCGAAGACCGCCTCAACGCCATGTACCTGGACAAGCTCGACGGTCGCATCGACAATGCCTTCTACGACCGCATGTCGGCGCAATGGCGCGTCGAACAAACGCGCCTGCTGCGTGAGATAGAGCGCCATGGCGAGGCGCAAGAATCATACATGGACGATGGAATCCAACTGCTTGAGCTAGCCCGCAACGCCAGCCAAATGTTCACTCGTCAGGCCCCAAATGAGAAAAAACGACTTTTGAATCTGGTGCTGTCGAACTGCGAATGGAGTGGCGGAGAGGTCCGCGCCGTTTTCAGGCAACCGTTTGATTTACTTGCGGAAGCGGCCGCGTCTGCCGCAGCTGAACAAGCTCGTGGGGATGTGTCGTTGACGAGGCATCCAATTTGGCTGGGGAACCTGGATTCGAACCAGGACTAACGGAGTCAGAGTCCGTGGGTCTACCGTTAACCTATTCCCCAGCAGGCGTGGTCATGAACCGCGCGGGCTGAGCGGCCGAGCCGCTGTGAGCGCTGCCTTGTAGCCGCCAGCGGAAAATAGTCAAGCCTGCTTTATCTTTCAAATCACAACGTTCCGCGATTTGACGCGCGGCGCCTACTTGCCGGGCCGGCTGAACTGCGAGCGCTCGAAAAACAGCACAACGCCCAGTCCAATGATCAGCGGGATGATCAGGTAGAACAGCCGGAATACCAGCAACGCAGCCAGCACGCTGACCGGGTCCATGTCCGACAGCCCAGCCAGGAACACCACTTCGAACACGCCAAGCCCACCCGGCGCGTGCGAGATCTGCGCTACCGAGAACGAAATGAGGAAGACGCCGAGCACAACGAAGTAACCGGGATTGTTTGCCTCGGGCAGGGCAAAGAAGATGATCGCCGCCGCCGCCAGAAGTTCGATCGGGCCGACGATCAACTGCCGGGCGACGATCGGCAGCGCCGGATAGTGCAACTGGAAGCTGGCGATCTTGAGCGGGCGCAGATGCAACCAACTGCCGAACACATAGGCGGCGACGATCAGCAGCATGGCGATCCCCGCCGCCTCCGAGAGGCCGTGATGGGCAATGCCGGAGAATCGGTCGAGGATCTGCGGCTCGAACACCAGCACCAGGCCGCAGGCTAGAATCGTCGACAGCACGAAGGTGATCCAGCAGATCGCCACGAGCACGCCGACCTCCTGTCCAGTCAGCCCCCTTGTGCCATAGGCGCGGTAGCGGATCACGGCGCCGGAAAACACCGAACCGCCGATGTTGTGCGACAGCGCATAGGTGGTGAAGGAGCAGAGCGTGACGAACAGCCATGAAACGCGCTTGCCTATGTGCAGGAGCGCGATGTGGTCGTAACCGGCAAGCGACGCATAGGCGATGACCGAACTGACAGCGGCGAGGATCCAGCCGCGGGCGGGAATGGCGGATATGCCGTCCCAGACATCATCGAGGGAGACGCCGCGCAGTTCGTGCCAGAGCAGGAAGAGCGAAAAGACAACCGCCGCAATGCCGACAACCGGCCAGAAGTAGCGTTTCCAGTTCATTGCTTGCCTGCCATGCGTTCGGGCCTGTTCCTCTTTCTGGTTCGCGGTGGCGGATCGACGACGATTCCCGATCCTTCAGCCCCATATTGAGAAATGCCTCATCAAAGCCGGCTATTCAACCAGTATGACGTTACCCACACATTACGTGACTGGAGTTGCGTGCTCATTCCATCTGTCACGAATGGGGCCTCGCCATGTGCCCGCATTCGTCCCGCCCGGCAAAATTTCGGCATGCGCTCTTGGTGATCCGGCCGGGCGCTGTTAGTCTTGCGACAACTTGAAACATGGAAAGCGCCTGCTGCGTCCGTTCAACGGTTCGCGCGGCGCCGGAAGGAACGACAGTGGAAGACCGCGACACCGGCGCAGGCGCGCCGGAGGTAGGCGCGTCCAGCGCTTCCCCACCGCAAGGCTCGGGAAGGCCATCCACCGGTCGGCAACATCGCCGTCCGGGGGAGCATCGGTCAGCCAGCAGGCATGCGGGCGCCGGGCAGGTTGATGACGCGAACCAGAATCAGAAGGGCAAGCCCAAGAAGCGGCGCAAGCGTCGGCGTGGGCGCAAGGTTTTTGCTCGCGACGAAGCCAAGGCCTCGGTGAATGGATCGCCGGCGCCTCGCGACCACGCGGCTCCGGCAGCCCCATCGCGTGGCGAACCGGCCGCGGTCCTGGCCACGATCGCGGCCATACGCTCGGATCCGGCCGTGCGCAGGCCGCCCATGCCGGAACTCCCGGTATTTGCCGCGCTCGATCTCGGCACCAACAATTGCCGGCTGCTGGTCGCTGTGCCCACGCGTCACGGCCAGTTCCGTGTTATCGACGCATTCTCACGCATCGTCAGGCTGGGCGAGGGGCTCACCGCCAATGGTCGGCTTGGGCAGCCCGCCATGGACCGCGCGGTCGAGGCGTTGAAGATCTGTGGCGACAAATTGCGCAACCGCAAGATCCGAAAAGCCCGTCTGATTGCGACGGAAGCCTGCCGCACGGCTGAAAACGGCGTGGAATTCCTCGATCGCGTGGAGCGCGAAGCGGGGCTGAAGCTTGAAATCATCGATCGCCAGACCGAGGCGCGGCTGGCGGTTTCGGGCTGCGGATCGCTTGTCGAGCGCGAAACAGAGGGCGTCGTGCTGTTCGATATTGGCGGCGGCTCGTCGGAGATAGCGTTGATCGATCTCGCCGGCCGTCGGTCGCCACGGCTCGCCAACCATATTGTCTCCTGGACATCATTGCCCGTCGGCGTGGTGTCGCTGGCCGAGCGTTTCGGTGGCCGCACCGTGACGCGCGAGATTTTCGCTGCCATGGTCGATGATGTCGCGGGCCGGCTGGCCTGCTTCGACGGACGCGACCGGCTGAATCATCTCAGGGCCAGTCCGAATTTTCATCTGCTCGGCACGTCGGGGACGGTGACGACTTTGGCCGGCGTCCATCTCGATCTGGAGCGCTACGATCGCCGCTGTGTCGATGGATTGTGGATGGACCGTGATAGCGTTGACCGCATGATCGAGAAACTGGTTGGGTGGGATTTCCAGCAGCGCGTCGCCAACCCCTGCATTGGCGCCGACCGTGCCGACCTTGTGCTGGCCGGCTGTGCCATCCTTGAGGCGATCCGCGCCGTCTGGCCTTCGGAGCGGCTTCGTGTCGCCGATCGCGGCCTGCGCGAGGGCATATTGAGCGAATTGATGGCCGACGATGGCGTCTGGCGCAACAATGGGCGTGGCAGAGCATGATCCAGAAAAGTGGCGCCCGGTTTTCGCGGACAAACGGTTCCGTTTGTCCAGAAATCATGCTGAAACAAGAAGTCAAGCAATGACGAAGAAACCCGAAAAGCCAGGCTCCGCCAGCATTCGCGTGCTGAAGACGCGGATCAAGAAGAAGAGCGGCCTCAAGGAATCGTCGCGCCGGTGGCTGCAGCGCCACATCAACGACCCCTATGTCCAGCGCTCGAAGGCTGACGGCTATCGCTCCCGCGCGGCCTACAAGCTGATCGAGATCGACGACAAGCATCATCTGCTCAAGCCAGGCATGAAGGTCATCGACCTCGGTGCGGCCCCCGGTGGCTGGTGCCAGGTCGCCGCTCAGCGGACGAAGTCGACCGCGGAAAAGCCGCATGTCATCGGCATCGATTACCTTGAAATGGACGCGGTTCCCGGCGCTCCGGTGCTGCTGATGGATTTCCTCGACCCGCAGGCACCGGAAAAACTCGCCGAGGCCTTGGGCGGCGATCCCGATATCGTGCTGTCCGACATGGCGGCGCCGACGACCGGGCATAAAAGGACCGACCACATCCGAACCATGCATCTGTGCGAGGTCGCGGCCGATTTCGCCTTGTCGGTTCTGAGGCCCGGCGGCCATTTCCTGGCCAAGACGTTCCAGGGCGGCGCGGAAAACGAACTGCTTGCCCTGCTCAAGAAGAATTTTCGCTCCGTCCATCACGTCAAGCCGCCGGCGTCGCGCGATGAATCTGTCGAACTCTACCTGCTGGCAAAAGACTTCAAGGGGCGAGAAGCCGGTCCGCCCTTGGGCGGATCGGAACGTCCAGTGGACGTTCCGAAGGCTTCGAGCGCCCGTAGCGACAGCGAAGGGCAGGGGGACGCCGAGGACTGATCGACCCGCCGACCGCCGGTCCGCCCTTGGGCGGATCGGAATGTCCAGTGGACGTTCCGAAGGCTTCGAGCGCCCGTAGCGACAGCGAAGGGCAGGGGGAAGCCGAGGACTGATCGACCCGCCGACCGCCGGTCCGCCCTTGGGCGGATCGGAACGTCCAATGGACGTTCCGAAGGCTTCGAGCGCCCGTAGCGACAGCGAAGGGCAGGGGGACGCCGAGGACTGATCGACCCGCCGACCGCCGGTCCGCCCTTGGGCGGATCGGAACGTCCAGTGGACGTTCCGAAGGCTTGAGTGACCGTAGCGACAGCGAAGGGCGGAGCCCGCGGACGTTGAGCCGCCCTGCTTAGGATCCCGGCGGGATCACCGGTTCAAGCGTCTTGGGCGCTGTCAGCCGACCATGGCCGGAGACCGCGTTGCCTGCGTCAGGCGCCAGCCGGATGAAGGATAGCGCTGCCGCCGCGGAAATCGCGGCGACGATGAAAAACGCTTTGTGGAAATCCGTGAGCGTCAGCGGGCCGCCATGAACGCTCGTCGACACTTCCAATATGCCGCCGGCAACCGCGACGCCGAGCGCGATCGACAGTTGCTGGAAAACAGCCGTGATCGGCGTCGCCTTGCTGGTGTCCTCCGTCGAAACTTCGGCGTAGGAGAGCGCATTGACACCTGTGAAGAACATCGAGCGGATGAAGCCGCCGATCAAAAGCGCTGCCAACATTACCAGATAAGGTGTGTCAGGCGTAAACAGGCCATTGATGCCGATGGACGCCGCCGCGACAAGCGAGCCGATGATCAGCACGCGGCGGAACCCGGCGACGCGAAAGATCAGCGCGGTGACGAATTTCATGCCGATCGCGCCGATCGCGGAGACGAAGGTGATCATGCCGGACTGAAAGGGCGTCAGGCCGAAACCGATCTGGAACATCAGTGGCAGCAGGAATGGCACTGCGCCGATGCCGATGCGAAACAGCGAGCCGCCAAGCACGGACGAGCGGAACACCTGGTTTCGGAACAATTCGAGCGCTAGCAGCGGATTTTTTGCACGGCGCGCGTGAGCCAGGTAGAGCGCGCCCGAGACCAGACCGACCATCACCGTCATGAAACCGGCCATTGGCGGCAAGGCTGGCAAGGAGACTACAGACAGGCCGAACACCACGCCCGATGCCGCCAGTCCGCTCAGCACGAAGCCGACGACGTCGAGCGGCGGGTTCTCCATCGGTTCGGTTTCAGGCAGGAACCGCGTCGCCAGCCAGATACCGATCAGGCCGATTGGCACGTTGATCAGGAAGATCCAGTGCCAGGTGAAGTAGGTGGTGATGAAGCCGCCGATGGGCGGCCCGACCAATGGCCCGACCAGTGCGGGGACGGTAAGCCAGGACATGGCGGAGACAAGTTCGCTCTTGGGGGTGGCGCGCACCAGCACGAGGCGCCCGACCGGCGTCATCATGGCGCCCCCAATGCCCTGCAGGAAGCGCGAAATCACGAAGGCCAGCAGCGAATCGGAGATAGCGCAGGCGATCGAACCGGCCACGAACACCGCGATCGCCGCGCGGAAGATGTTCTTGGCGCCGAAACGGTCCGCCATCCAGCCGCTGATGGGAATGAAGATGGCGAGCGAGACGAGATACGCCGTCAGCGCCAGCTTGAGTGCGATCGGGCTCGTCTGGATGTCGACCGCGATCGCCGGCAGCGACGTCGCGATGACAGTCGAATCCATGTTCTCCATGAAAAGTGCGACCGCCAGGATGAGCGGAATAGTGCGATTCACGAGCGTGCCCGTTTTCAGTTTCCTTTTGCGGCTGGGGGCGAGCCGATATTTGGGGCGGTTATCATGGCTGGCCATCGATGTCGTGTTAATTTGCTGTCACTTTTGTGCGACCGCAACCATTGGTGGCGGCCCAGGCCGTTCGATGAAGCTTTTGTGCAATGCAACGATCTGCTTTTCATCCGCGACGGGACGTGTTACCAGCCAGCGCCAATCCTGAAAGGGAAGAACGAGTCGGCGCTGTCCATACGGGTCCAGCGCCTTTCATGCATTCTAAGGGCTGGCCATGGCAAAAATCATTGAAACGTCCACCGGCGCGCTGGCGCTGACCTTTGACGACGTGCTGTTGCAGCCCGGTCATTCCGAGGTCATGCCTGGCGAAACCGACATCCGCACCCGCATCGCCGGTGACATCGACCTCAACGTGCCGATCATGTCCGCGGCCATGGATACGGTCACCGAAGCACGCCTCGCCATCGCCATGGCGCAGGCCGGCGGCATCGGCGTCATCCACCGCAATTTCTCACCCGCCGAACAGGCCGAGCAGGTGCGCCAGGTGAAGAAGTTCGAATCCGGGATGGTTGTGAACCCGGTCACCATTGGGCCGGACGCCACCCTTGCCGATGCGCTGTCGCTGATGCGCACCTACTCGATCTCGGGCATTCCGGTGGTCGAAAATGGCGGTGCTGGCGGCCACACGGTCGGAAGGCTGGTTGGCATCCTGACCAACCGCGACGTGCGCTTTGCCTCCGACCCATCGCAAAAAGTCTACGAATTGATGACCCGTGAGAACCTCATCACGGTCAAGGAGAATGTCGATCAGGACGAGGCCAAGCGTCTCCTGCACCAGCACCGCATCGAAAAGCTGGTGGTGGTCGACAAGCGGGGCAATTGCGTCGGGCTGATCACCGTCAAGGATATCGAGAAGTCGCAACTCAACCCGCACGCCACCAAGGACGCCCAGGGGCGCCTGCGCGCTGCCGCCGCAACCAGCGTCGGTGACGATGGCTTCGAGCGCGCCGAGCGCCTCATCGACGCCGGCGTCGATCTTCTGGTCATCGATACGGCGCACGGCCATTCCCAGCGCGTGCTAGACGCGGTGACGCGGGCGAAGAAACTGTCCAACTCGGTTCGCATCCTGGCGGGCAACGTCGCCACCGCGGAGGGCACGCAGGCCCTCATCGATGCTGGCGCGGACGCCGTCAAGGTCGGCATCGGTCCAGGCTCGATCTGCACCACCCGTATCGTCGCGGGCGTTGGCGTGCCGCAGCTTTCGGCGATCATGTCGGCCGTGGAGACCGCGCACAAATCGGGTGCCTCGGTCATTGCCGATGGTGGTATCAAATATTCCGGCGATCTCGCCAAGGCGCTGGCCGCGGGTGCGAGTGCTGCCATGATCGGCTCGCTGCTGGCCGGAACCGACGAGAGCCCGGGCGAGGTCTATCTGCACCAGGGCCGCTCCTTCAAGGCCTATCGCGGCATGGGCTCGGTCGGCGCCATGGCGCGCGGCTCCGCCGACCGCTACTTCCAGGCCGAGGTTCGCGACACGCTGAAACTGGTGCCGGAAGGCATTGAGGGGCAGGTTCCCTACAAAGGACCTGTGTCTGGCGTGCTTCACCAGCTTGCGGGCGGCCTGAAAGCCGCTATGGGTTATGTGGGTGGTCGCGATCTCACTGATTTTCGCGAACGTGCCACCTTCGTGCGCATATCCAATGCCGGACTTCGTGAAAGCCACGCCCATGACGTCACGATTACCCGCGAAAGCCCGAACTATCCCGGCGGAGCCTGATCGGCCCGAGCAATACGCATACCGGGGTCTGCCGGTGACGATCCTACGGCTGTCGCGTCATGCCGCGGCATTGTGTTTCGTGTCGGTAGCGGTCTTCCTCGCCATGACGGCGCTGGAATTCCTTTATTTCCGACAGTTGAGCGGCGGCCTGCCGTCGCTTGATGTCCGCGTCACCGGTTTCACGCCGGACGAAGGCATGGCGTGGCTGACGGCGCTCGGGCGTCGCGGCAGCGAAATCATTCTTGTGTGGCACTATTTGACGTTCGATCTTTTGTTCCCGGCGCTGTTGTCGGTGACTCTGGTCAGCGTTATCGTGGCCCTGGCGCGGCGCATGAGCACTTTTCGCGCGCTGCCGGCGCAGGTGCAGGCTGTGTTCGCGCTCGTGCTCGTTCTGCCCTACACATTTGCCGATTACGCACAAAACTTGGCGGTGGCGCGCCTGCTTTCAGACTTCCTCTCGGCCAATCCCGATTCGCTGTCGCTCGCCTCGACGCTGACCGTCTTCAAATTCGCCCTCTTGGCGGTGCCGTTGATCGTCATCGCGGTGCTTGCCATGGTGGGGCAGACGCAGCGTTAAGCCGAAAGGCAAGAAGGGTAGGGATATTCCATGAACCAGACCACGATCTTCTGGCCCATGCTCGCGCATGTGCTGCTCATCTACATCGTGTATGTCGTAATGGGCAGGCGCAGATATGCGGCGGTCAAATCGGGCGAAGCCAAGGTTGGTCAATACAAGGTGCGCACGACCGAACCGGCCTCTTGCGTCACCGTCGCCAACAATCTCATCAACCAGTTCGAACTGCCGGTGCTGTTCTACGTCCTGTGCCTGACGCTTCATACGACCAATGGCGTCAACTACCTGACACTGGCCCTGATGTGGATATTCGTGGCGTCGCGCTACTTCCACGCGTGGGTCCACCTGACCAGCAACAACCTTCTGCTGCGCAGCCGCGCCTTCTTCCTTGGGGCGGTAGTGCTGGCGCTGACCTGGATCTGGTTCGCGCTCCATCTGCTCGGAGTCGTCTGAGGCCGAGCAGCGAATCGGTAGAGCCCATCCCATTGAATTGGGATGGAGCGGGCGCTAGAGTTCGAACACAGCGATCTTGCGCTTGTCGAATTTGATGGCGAGCTCGCCGCGCACCAATTTGAGCGCTGCTTCGCCGAAAACGGCGCGCCGCCAGCCCTGCAATGCGGGCACATCGGCGGCTTCGCCTTCGCCGGCGATCCGGTCGATATCGTCGCTGGACGCCAGCACCTTCGAGGCAACCCCTTCTTTTTCGGCGATGATGCGCAAAAGCACTTTCAGCAGTTCCGCAGCGGCGCTCGCGCCCTCGGGTGGCTGGAAGTTCTTCGGCAGTTTCGGCAAGTCTTCCTTGGGCAAAGCGAGCGCGCTGTTGACGGCGCCGAGCAGCGCGGTTGCGGTCGACGACCGCTCCCACCCCTTTGGCGTGGTGCGCAGCTTGCCAAGCGCCGTCACGTCACGCGGCGCCTGCTGCGCGATCTCGTAGATCGCGTCATCCTTGAGCACGCGACCGCGGGGCACGTCGCGCTCGCGCGCCTCACGCTCTCGCCAAGCCGCCACGGCTTGCACGATCGCCAGCTCCTGCGGTTTGCGCAAACGCATCTTGAGCCGCTTCCACGCATCCTCGGGATGTGGATCGTAAGTCTCGCGGGATGTGAGGACCTCCATTTCCTCGTTCAGCCAGTGGGCGCGGTTCTCCCGTACCAGCTCGGCGCTGAGATGCTGGTAGACCTCGATCAGATGGGTGACATCGGCAAGCGCATAGTCGAGCTGCTTGTCGGAAAGCGGCCGATGGCGCCAGTCGGTGAAGCGCGACGACTTGTCGAGCCGCGCCCCCGTGACCCTTTGAACAAGCTGGTCATAGGAAACGCTGTCGCCGAAGCCGCATACCATCGCCGCCACCTGGGTGTCGAACACGGGGTGTGGAACCAGATCACCGAGATGAACGATGATTTCGATGTCTTGCCGGGCTGCGTGGAAAACCTTCACCACCGACTCATTGGCCATCAGCCTGAAGAACGGCGTCAGGTCGATGCCGGGCGACAAGGGATCGATCAGTGCGGTCACGCCGGGCGCGGCCATCTGGATCAGGCAGAGGATCGGCCAGAAAGTCGTCTCTCGGATAAATTCCGTATCGACGGTGACGAAATCCGACTTTTCGAAAGCGGCGAGAACGGTCTCGAGCTCTTTTTGGGTGGTGATGACGTGCATCAAATCGCTTTTGTCAAAGTAAGGTCTCTTTCAATTTCAGCCGCGCGTGCTTTCGTCAAGCCGCAGTGCAGTCATCTATGCTTCCGTTGGGCCATCGGGCTCCCCATTGCGCCTTATGAGGCGGGCAAAAACCGTCTATATGTGCGATTGTGCCCTGAGGCGGCTGCCATGGCTTGCCTACGGACGAGGTCCAGAATCTTTCCCTCGTAGCGCGGGCGGACACGAATGTGAGTCCGGCAGTTGATGGGATCAGCGAAAATGTCCTGAAGCTACCAACCCTCCGCGGAACCGAGCCACAGGATGATTGAAGTTCAACCCGCAGGCCCATGCTCGGCCCGCTTACCTTGACAAAACCCGTCTCTCATGCGCTTTTCGCGCGAATTTCGGGTCTGGCTGTCATGCTTTGGCCCGCAACCCAGCATCCTGGACTTTACCAATGACAATGCATCGTTATCGCAGCCACACCTGCGCCCAGTTGAGGAAGAGCGACGTCGGCTCGAGCGTTCGTTTGTCAGGCTGGGTCCATCGCGTCCGCGACCACGGCGGCCTGCTCTTCATCGACCTGCGCGACCACTATGGGCTGACCCAGATTGTCGCTGATCCGGACTCGCCGGCCTTCAAGATTGCCGAAACCGTACGTGGCGAATGGGTCATCCGCGTCGACGGCGAGGTGAAGGCCCGCTTGCCTGACACCACGAACGCCAACCTGCCGACCGGCGAGATCGAGGTTTTCGCCCGCGAGATCGAGGTGCTTTCCGCTGCCAAGGAACTGCCGCTGCCGGTGTTTGGCGAGCCGGACTATCCGGAGGATATCCGTCTCAAATACCGCTTCCTCGATCTGCGCCGCGAAACGCTGCACAGGAACATCGTGGCGCGCACGAAAATCATCGCTGAGATGCGAAAGCGCATGAACGACGTCGGCTTCACCGAATTCTCGACGCCGATCCTGACTGCGTCGTCTCCGGAAGGCGCGCGCGACTTCCTGGTGCCGTCGCGTATCCATCCGGGTACTTTCTACGCGCTGCCGCAGGCGCCGCAACAGTACAAGCAGTTGATCATGGTGTCGGGCTTCGACCGCTATTTCCAGATCGCGCCGTGTTTCCGCGACGAGGATCCGCGCGCTGATCGCTTGCCGGGCGAATTCTATCAACTCGACCTGGAGATGAGCTTCGTCGAGCAGGACGACGTGCTGTCGACAATGGAACCGGTCATGCGTGGCGTGTTCGAGACGTTCGCCAACGGCAAGCCCGTCACGCAAAAATTCCAGCGCATCGCCTACGACGTTGCCATGCGAAAATATGGCTCCGATAAGCCGGACCTGCGCAACCCGATCGAGATGCAGGCTGTCTCCGACCATTTCCGCGATTCCGGCTTCAAGGTGTTCGCCAACATCCTGGCCAACGACCCGAAGGCCGAAGTATGGGGCATTCCCGCCAAGACCGGCGGCAGCCGTGCCTTCTGCGATCGCATGAATTCCTGGGCGCAGAGCGAGGGCCAGCCGGGCCTTGGCTACATCTTCTGGCGCAAGGAAGGCGACAAGATAGAGGGGGCGGGCCCACTCGCCAAGAACATTGGCGAAGAACGCACCGAGGCCATCCGCCAGCAGCTTGGCCTTGCCGATGGCGATGCCGCCTTCTTCGTGGCCGGCGACCCGAAGAAATTCGTGTCGTTCGCGGGCGCGGCGCGCACACGCGCCGGCGAGGAGTTGAACCTCGTCGATCGCGACCGCTTCGAACTATGCTGGATTGTCGACTTCCCGTTCTTCGAATGGAACGAGGACGAGAAGAAGATCGACTTCGCCCACAATCCGTTCTCCATGCCGCAGGGTGGCATCGACGCGCTGAACGGCGAGGATTTGCTGGGCATCAAAGCATTCCAGTACGACATGGTCTGCAACGGCTTCGAGATCGCCTCGGGCGGCATCCGCAACCACCTGCCGGAAACCATGGTCAAGGCGTTCGAGACGGTAGGGCTGGACCGCGCGACGGTCGAGGAGCGCTTCGGTGGTCTCTACCGCGCTTTCCAGTATGGCGCGCCGCCGCATGGCGGCATGGCCGCCGGCGTCGATCGTGTCGTCATGCTGCTGGTTGGTGCGAAGAACCTGCGCGAAATCACGATGTTCCCGATGAACCAGCAGGCCTACGATTTGCTGATGAATGCGCCGTCGGAAGCGACCCCGCAGCAGCTTCGCGAATTGTCGCTACGCGTCGCGGTGACGAAAAAGGACGGCTGACCGCTTCGGGCGAGGCTTCCGAAAACAAGCCGAACCGATTCATTAGACTCGGCAATTCCATGAAAAAGCCCGGCATTTTCAGCGATGCCGGGCTTTTTGTTTCACTGGATCTGAAAGCTCAGTCTTCGTTCGCCTTGACAGTGACGCCGAGCGTCTTCGGCAAGTCGAGCGGGTTGGACATGGCGCCTGCCATGATCAACGCGAACGGCACTGCCGCCGGCGGCTCGGCCGAGATTTCGAGGCTCTTCGGTTCGTCGAGGAATTTGCCAACCGCGGTCGTCACCTGCGCGGTCAGTTCCGGATTGTTGAGCTGCGACATGCCGAACGGCACGATCGCCTTGGCCTGGTTTGCGATGTCCTTGGCCGACATGCCCTGCTGCTTGCCCACGTATTCCAGGACCTTGTTGGTCAGCGAGTCGTCGTCGAAGCGGATCGACGCGCTGTTCAGCGACAGTTGCTGCAACAGGCCGAGCATCGCCATGCCCTGTGCCGACTTGTCGGCGCCTTCAGGCTGCGCTGCCATCTGCTTCTGCACCGCCTGCAGCGACTTGATGAAATCCATCGTGTAGCCGCCAAGGTCGAAGGTCATGCCGAGCGTGCCGGCATTGTCGACGGAGATATCGTATTTCGACAGCTCCATCTTGCCGTCCGTGGGTTGCCAGGTGCCGGCGATTTCGAAATTGCCCGAAATGTTCTGATAGCCCAGCGCATCGATGACTTCCTTGGACTTCGGATCGTCGACCAGGGTGAGGTCGGCATGGTATTTTTCTGTCGTGCCGGAAAACTCCATCGCCTTGCCGTCGGCGGGCGGCGTGATGGTAATGGCAAGGCCGTCCATCGAGAACGCCGTCTTGTCATCCTTCTTGACTGTCAGGTTCGCCAGTTCCGCGGACTTGTATATCATCAGCGAACCCAGCGGGCCGGTGGCGCCCTCGGCTGGAACCGTCATGTCGTGGATCACGAACGGGGTTGTCGTGAGTGTGACGCCGTCCTTGCTGTGCGAGAACGCGGCAGTCGATACGGTTGCGATGTCATAGCCGCCGTTCGCGGCGGTAACGCCTTCAAGCTTGACGTCGCCGATCGCGAGCGATTCCTTTTCGGCCGCGGGCTTGATGGCCACGCCCTGCAACACCATGCTGGAATCATCGCCGGTGACGCCAGTCCAGGAGATGTCGAAGCCTTGGGCTGCGAGAACTGCCTTCAATCGATCGGCAACCGCCGCATCCTGTGCGAGGGCCGCGTTGAGAGGAAGCGTCAACAAGAAGGTCGAGAAAGCGAGTTTTTGGAGAGTTGAGCGTTTGATTGTCATCGCGGGTTCCCTGAGAGTGTCCTGAAATTGTTTTTCAATTCGACGCACCATCACCATTCCGTGACGAACTGGACGGGAAAAAGGCGTATCCCCGAACAATGGTCGAAATTCACGGCGAAAGGCAAACCGAAGCGTGTGTCTTTGCGTATATCGGTGAATTTGCCATGAAGATCGGGTAGCCGCACATCGTCGTGCTCCGCCTTAGAGGGCCGATGTAACAGGTTGATGTTGGGTGGTGCGCCGCATCTTGCTGTTTGCGTGTTGCCGACCGGGCCGATTTGACCAGGCGCCATGCGCCCTTGCCGCGAATCACCCACTCAGCTAGTTCCAGCCCATGGGAAAAAGGCTTTTGCCGCCTCAAGATGGCGGCGGCGATCATATCGAACCGGTCGATCTCAAGAAGGCGCTTGAAGAGCGCTATCTCGCCTATGCGCTGTCGACCATCATGCACCGGGCACTGCCCGATGTTCGCGACGGACTTAAGCCGGTCCATCGCCGCATCATGCACGCCATGCGCCTTCTTCGGCTCAATCCCGAGCAGGGCTTCGCCAAATGCGCACGCATCGTCGGCGAGGTGATGGGTAAGTTCCACCCGCATGGCGACCAGTCGATCTACGACGCGCTGGTGCGGTTGGCGCAGGATTTCTCGATGCGCTACCCGTTGGTCGACGGGCAAGGCAATTTCGGCAACATCGACGGCGATAACGCGGCCGCCATGCGTTACACCGAAGCACGCATGACCGAGGTGTCGACGCTGCTTCTGGAAGGCATCACCGAGGACGCGGTCGACTTCCGCCCGACCTACAATGAAGAGGATGAGGAGCCGGTCGTGCTGCCCGGCGCCTTCCCGAACCTGCTTGCCAATGGTTCGTCCGGCATCGCCGTCGGCATGGCGACCTCCATTCCGCCGCACAATGCCGCCGAGCTTTGCGACGCCGCCCTGCATCTGATCGATCATCCGGATGCGTCGGTGACGAAGCTGATGGATTTCGTCCAGGGGCCGGATTTCCCGACCGGTGGCATCATCGTCGACAGCCGCGCTTCTATTCTCGATGCCTATGAAAGCGGGCGCGGCGGATTTCGCGTCCGGGCGAAGTGGAGCCAGGAAGACCAGGGCAGGGGCACCTGGAGCATCGTCGTCACAGAAATCCCTTATGGCGTGCAGAAGGCCCGGCTGATCGAGAAGATCGCCGAGCTGTTGATGGCGCGCAAGCTGCCGTTGCTTGAGGACATCCGGGACGAAAGCGCCGAGGATATCCGCGTCGTGCTGGTGCCGAAGAGTCGTTCGGTCGATCCCGGCATCCTGATGGAATCGCTGTTCAAGCTCACCGAGCTTGAAAGCCGTTTCCCGCTCAACATGAACGTGCTGTCGCGCGGCAAGGTACCGAACGTCCTGTCGCTGAAGGGCGTGCTCAAGGAATGGCTTGAGCACCGCCGCGACGTGCTGGTCCGCCGCTCGAAGCATCGCCTCGGCGAGATCGAGAGACGGCTGGAGATCCTTGCCGGCTATCTCATCGCGTACCTCAATATCGATGAGGTGATCCGCATTATCCGCGAGGAGGATGAGCCCAAGCAAGTCATGATGGCTCGCTGGTCGCTCACCGATACCCAGGCCGAAGCCATCCTCAACATGAGGTTGAGAGCCCTGCGCAAGCTCGAGGAATTCGAGATCCGCACGGAATTCGACGGCTTGAGCGCCGAGAAGAAGCAGATCGAGGCTCTGCTTGCCTCGAACGAGAAGCAGTGGGCGACGATCAAGTGGGAAGTCGCCAACGTTCGCGAAAAGTACGGGCCGGAGACGGAGATCGGCAAGCGCCGCACCCAGTTCGCCGACGCGCCCGAGCATGACCTGACCGATATCGCCCATGCCATGATCGAGCGCGAGCCGGTCACCGTGGTCGTTTCGGAAAAGGGTTGGCTGCGCGCGATGAAGGGCCATCTGACCGACTATTCCACGCTCACTTTCAAGGAAGGCGACAGCCTCAAGCTCGCCTTCCACGCGCAGACGACCGACAAGGTCCTGGTGTTCACCACCGGCGGCAAGTTCTACACGATCGGCGCCGACCGGCTGCCGGGCGGACGTGGCCATGGCGAGCCGATCCGCATCATCGTCGACATGGACAATGACCAGGACATCGTCACCGCCTTCGTCCACGATCCGAAGCGCAAGCTTCTTCTGGTATCGCACGATGCCAACGGTTTCATCGTCCTGGAGGAAGAAGTCGTCGCCAACACCCGCAAGGGAAAACAGGTGATGAACGTCAAGTCGCCAGACGAAGCCAAGCGATGCGTGCCGGTGACCGGCGATCACCTCGCCATCGTCGGCGAGAACCGCAAGATGCTGGTCTTCGCGCTCTCCGAGATTCCGGAGATGGGTCGCGGCAAGGGCGTTCGCCTGCAGAAGTACAAGGATGGCGGCGTCCTCGACCTGAAGCCCTTCACCCTGGAGACCGGCTTGTCATGGCAGGATTCGGCCGATCGCACCTTCGTCAAGTCCAAGGATGAATTGGCGGAATGGATTGGCGCCCGCGCCTCGGCCGGACGCATGGTGCCGAAAGGATTTCCTCGCACCGGCAAATTTGGCTAGCGGCGGGATACGTCGGTTTCCTCGCCGATAGGAAGGGAACCGGCGGGGCCAAGGTTCCCGGCTAGAGCATGATCCCGAAAGGTGGAATCCGGCTTTCGGAAAAGATCATGCTAAAACAAACAGATCGAGCCCCAGCCCGATTATGTTGGGATCGAACGGGCTCTAGTCTCATTGCTGTTTCGCATTTTCGTCGCCATTTGGATTGTCGTCACGATTGCTGCACTATGATCGTCTATCAGCGGTGCACGTGATATCCGGGCAGGGAGTGGTGGTGTTTGAAGGAAACTGAGATCCAGAAGCCAGAGCGGCACCAGCGCCTGTTCGGCCTGTCCACGCCACTCAGGTCGGCGGTCATCCCGCCGATCTCCGCGGCGCGCTGGCTGCTGGTGCTGATCGTCGCGGCGGGCGTCTATTTCTTTCACGGCTTCCTCTTTCCGGTGCTGGCCGCCCTCGTCATCGCCTTCGCCAGTTGGCCGCTCTACAGGCGGCTGCTCGTGGCCGTCGGCGGCAACCGGACGATTGGCGCGACACTGGCGATCGTTTTCATCCTGACTTTCCTCGTGGTGCCGATCGCGCTCGCCGGGACCTACGCCATCAATGAAGTTCGCGAATGGGTCGGCTGGGCCATCGAGACCAACCGGCATGGCGCGCCAACGCCACACTGGATTGCCACGATGCCGGCAATCGGCGATTGGCTGAACGACCAATGGACGACCAACCTTGGCCATCCCGGCGGCATCGGCGAACTGATCCAGCTGACCAGCGGCGCCAACATCGGCAGTATCTATCGCGGCGTTCTCGCCGCCGGCGGCAGCGCCTTCGGATTGATCCTGACCCTGCTGTTCATGATGATCGCGCTGTTCTTCGCCTATCGCGACGGCGAGCATTTCGCTGGCCAGATCGATCGTCTTGGCGAACGCATCCTGCCGACGAGGTGGGAACGGATTTCGCGCGTGGTGCCGGCAACGATCTCCTCGACGGTGACAGGCATGACCGTGATCGCGATCGGCGAGGGCCTGGTACTCGGCATCGCCTATTGGCTGGCCGGCGTGCCCTCGCCGGTGACGCTCGGCGCGTTGACCGGAGTCATGGCGCTTATTCCTGGTGGCGCGCCGTTGTCATTTACGCTGGTGTCGATCTACCTCGCCGCAAGCGGCTCGATGATGGCCGGCGTGGCGCTGTTCATCTGGGGAACGGTCGAACTGTTCATCGTCGACAAGACGCTGCGCCCCAAGCTGGTTGGTGGGCCTATTAAGCTGCCCTTCCTGCCGACCTTTTTCGGCCTGATCGGCGGCGTCAAGACCATGGGCTTTCTCGGCCTGTTCATCGGGCCGGTGCTGATGGCGCTGCTTGTCGCGATCTGGCGCGAGTGGCTGCGCGAGGTCGAGATGGCCGATGAGCCTGAACTGGCGGATACAGTCGTGCTCGGCGGCGCTCCACCTCGGATCGAAGTCGTCGCCGAGGAGAAGACCCACGCCTGATCGCAGGCCAAAGCCCACCTGTGATATCTGATGCTTGTCGCCCAAAAGCGTGCGGGGTTTGGGGACCCAAAGCACGATTTGCGTTTAAGCGGGATGGCTCACGGCAAGCGTTGCACGGCGCTTGCGTCCATCATGCAATTGCCACAGCGAGTGGGCCACCAGCGTGACGATGAGGATCGAGCCGCCGATCAGGCTGTTGCGTGTTGGTGTTTCCGAAAAGATCAGCCACACCCATACCGGCGCCAGCACCGTTTCAAGCAGGTAGAACATCGCCACCTCCGGTCCGGATATATACTTCGGGCCGTTGGCGAGGCAGAAGAACGAGATCGGCATGATGACAGCGCCGTTGAAGATGATCCACCACGGCGCGTGCACCTGAAAGCCGACCTTGGAGACCATGAAAACAGCCAGGGCGAATGGCAGGATGACGCCGATCAGAGCCGTAAATCCCATGTCCTTGCCGCTGGCGCGCGAGATGGTGATGGCCGAAGCGATCAGCAAGGATGCGCACAGCGCCATGAAGTCGCCGAACACATGCCCTGAACCCACGGAACCACCCACTATGATGACGATGCCGACGAGCATGAGCGCCATTGCGCCCAGCGTCAGCGGTCTCGGCCTTTCGTCGAGGAAGAGCCATGACAGCAAGGCCGAAAACATGGTGGTGAAGGCCAGGATGAACACAAGGTTGGCGGTCGAGGTGTTGTAGACGCCGGTGACGAAGGCAATCGAACCAAGCCCGTAGAGCACGGCGACGACGAACCCGGACCTGCCGGGGATCAGTTGCGGCGCCCTGTTGCTAAGCGAACGCCAGACGGCCCACATGATCAGCCCCGCGACGAAGGTGGTGCCGGTGCGCAACAGCAGGATCGTCCATGCCTCGCCCTGGGCAAGCCGGATCAGCGGAATGTCGACGGTTAGCGTCAACCCGCCGATGGCGGTCAGCAAAAGCCCTTTGGTGTGTGCATTGTGGGAAGGCATGCTCAACTTTCGCAGTGATTTTGCGGGCAGGGGGGGCGGTCGACGCGATAGCACACTCTCCGGTCAATCGGCGGAAAGACCAGCATCCTATCCATTGAAACTGTTTAAGTTTGGGCTTGGAAAAACCCGGTCAGCGCGTAACCGCTTCACTGTGGTAGCGTTCCCAACCTTTGGGGCCGAGATGCTCCTGCGGCATGAAACGCATCTTATAGTTCATCTTGCGCGAGCCGTTGACCCAGTAGCCGAGATAGACATGGGGCAATCCCATCGCCCTGGCTCTGGCGATATGGTCGAGGATCATGAAAGTGCCGAGCGAACGGTCTTCGAACTCGGGATTGAAGTAGGAATAGACCATCGACAGGCCGTCGGCCATCTTGTCGGTGAGGGCGACCGCGATCAGTTCGCCCTGGCCCTTGCCGGTGATGAAAGTGTCGGGGCCCCGCCGCCTGTATTCGATGACCTTGGTGTCGACATGGGTATCCTCGACCATCATCGCGTAGTCGAGCACGGTCATGTCGGACATGCCGCCGCGGCGATGGCGCGCGTCGAGATAGCTGCGGAACAGCGAATACTGCTCGGTGGATGGCTGGGCGTCGTGCATGGCGCCGATAAGGTCCGAATTGTGCTGGAGCACGCGTTTCATATTGCGGCTGGCGGAGAATTCCTGCGCTAGAATTCGGACGGATACACACGCACGGCAGGTTTCGCAGGCCGGCCTGTAGGCGATGTTCTGCGAGCGCCGAAAACCGCCTTGCGTCAAGAGGTCGTTCATCTCCGACGCCTTGTCGCCGACCAAGTGCGTGAACACCTTGCGCTCGAACTGGCCTTCGAGATACGGGCACGGTGACGGCGCGGTCAGGAAGAACTGCGGCGACTGGGTCGGATGCTGCGTCATCGAGTCTTGGAAACACTCCTTCGAATCGCTCTACCTTTGGCGCGGACGGCGAAAAATTCAACAGGATTGTGAAGGCGTGGTTGACTCTCCGCCTTCACATTTCCTGATAACTGGCTGTGGTGACTCCTGAAAGGGCTGTTTCAGCGATCTGTGCGGCTGACGACCGTGCCGAGCAGCAGGTCGTGCAGCGCGCGCTTGCGATCCGAAAACAGCGTCACCAGAAGGACGAACGGCGACAGGATGACGTTACCTGCCCAGAACAGTACCGAATGCACGACAGCGGTCATTCCGTCGATCGGCCTGCCGTCCAGGCGGTCGAGGCGGATTCCCATCATCTTCATGCCGGTGGTGGCCTGATCGGCGCTGCCCAGCGTGTTCCAGATGTAGAGAAGGGCGACAGCTGGCACGAGAACGCCATACAGCATCCAGCCCAGGCCGAGAGTTAAGAACCCGAGGAAGAAGACCACTATTGCGAACGCAATGGTAAGCAGCGCGATGACAATATAGTCGATCAAGAAGGCTAGGATGCGCCGTGTGCGCACGCCTTCATAGGCCCTGGTGTCGTCGAGCCTGCCGGTGATGATTTCGCCGTCGAGAACGCGCGCGTTCATGTCATTTCCTCGTTATCAGGCCCGGCATAGGGTGCGGGCCGCTGTGGAGAGAAATGGTGAACGGTTGCGGCGGAATCAAGATCGATCCTCTCGCCGCACCAAAAGACCGAAGAGCACGAAGCGCAGGCCGGTTGAATTCGCGCGGCGGATAGCATTAGCTTGCTGCGGCGCAACAAAGCATTTGCGGCAGAGGCGAGGGGACGGGGCAATATGGATTACGACATGCTGGTCATAGGCAGTGGGCCTTCAGGGCGCCGCGCCGCGGTACAGTCGGCCAAGCTGGGGAAATCCGTGCTGGTTGTGGACCGGGGCCGGCGCCTGGGCGGCGTCTCCGTGCATACCGGCACCATTCCGTCAAAGACGCTGCGCGAGACGGTGCTGAACCTCTCGGGCTGGCGCGAGCGCGGCTTCTATGGCCGGGGGTATCGGGTCAAGCAGGACATTTCGGTCGGCGACTTGGTCGAGCGCCTGCACAAGACCCTCGACCATGAGGTCGAGGTGCTGCAGCACCAGTTCATGCGCAACACGGTGAAGAGCGCGCGCGCCGCGGTCAAATTCCTCGGCTCCAACAAGGTCAGCCTGACCACGGACACTGGCGACTACAGCGAGGTCGGCTTTGCGCACGCTCTGATCGCGGTGGGCACAAGGCCGCATCGACCGCACGATGTACCTTTTGACAAGACCCGTGTCTTCGACAGCGATGAGATGCTGGAACTCGCCCGTCTGCCGCGCACGCTGACCGTCATCGGCGGTGGCGTCATTGGTGTCGAATACGCCACGATCTTTTCGGCGCTCGACGTACCGGTGACGCTGGTCGAACCGCGCAACTCCATCCTTGATTTCGTCGATCGCGAGATCGTCGACGATTTCATCCACCAGATGCGAGATCGCGGCATGACCATCCGGCTTGGCAGCGCCGTGAAGGAAATCCGGTCCAAGCCCGAAACCGCCGAGGTGGAACTGGCGGACGGGCGCACCATTCGTTCGGAGGTCGTGCTCTATGCCGCCGGCCGCACCGGCAATGTCGGCAGTCTTGGCCTCGACGTGGTGGGCATCGAGGCCGACTCCAGGGGCCGCATCAAGGTCGATCCGCAAACCTTCCAGACAACCGCGCCCAACATCTATGCCGCCGGCGATGTCATCGGTTTTCCGAGCCTCGCCTCAACCTCGATGGAACAGGGCAGGGTCGCGGCTTGCCACGCCTTTGGCGTGCCATTGCCGCCACCGCCGGAAACCTTTCCCTACGGCATCTATGCCGTGCCAGAGATTTCGACCGTGGGCCAGTCGGAGGAACAGGTCCGCGAGAGCGGAGCCGCCTATGAGGTTGGCGTCGCGCGTTTCCGCGAAACCTCGCGCGGTCACATCATGGGAGTCGACAGCGGCTTCCTGAAGCTGCTGTTCTCGATCGAAACGCGCCGGCTGCTCGGAGCCCACATTGTCGGCGAGGGCGCCACCGAGCTGATCCACATAGGTCAGGCGGTGATCAATCTCGGCGGCACGGTCGATTTCTTCGTCAACAACACATTCAACTATCCAACACTCGCCGAAGCCTACAAGATCGCCGGGCTGGACGCTTGGAACCGCATGGGGCGAGGGTAGGTTTAAGCAGCCGCGTTTGCCGTGTTGCTGTGCTGTCTGATGGTGACGATCAGGGGCAGCAAAAGCAGATAGGGTGCGGCGCCCTAACCGGTGTGCCCGAAGGGTCGGGCAGGGAACTGCCCTGGACGCGGGCGCCGAACCTTTTCCGGTGCCGCGATTGGCGCTGGCCCATGACCGGATCGGCGGTCACGAGGCACAGTTCCAAAGCGGTCTTGCTCCGCTGATCGCCGGAACCGAGCCAGGATGACCGGACCCCAGTGACCGGCGGACAGCTTAGCCGATTCCCGGCGCGGACGTTCGCTCTGCGAGCCACTGCTTGACGATCGCCGAGTCTGGAGCCCCGAATTCATGACCTGAAGGAACGGTCCGGGCCTCGACCTTGGCGCCGTGCCGGCCAAGCAGTGCCTCGAGCGCCGGCGCGAAAGGGGCGTAAGTCAGGTCGGCTCTTCCGGTTATGATCAGCACGCGAGTGGTCGACAAATCAGTTGGCGGAACGACATCCAGCACCGGCATCGCGCGCAAAAGTGCTGCCCGTTCGACGAGGCCCGGATGCAGCAGCATCAGGCTGGAAATTAGGTTGGCGCCGTTGGAATAGCCGAGAAATGTCGTATGCGTGCGATCGAGCTTGTGACGTGCCGCCACCTCGGCGGCGAAACCCGCGAACGCGCGCGCTTCGGTCCGGATGCTCTCCTGCTCGAAACGCGTCGGCGTGATCCGGGTGAACCAGCGGAAACCATCGTCCTGCGCGATGCGGCCGCGAACCGCAACCAGCCTGGCGCGTGGGGCGATCTGCCTGCCCAGCGGCACCAGCGTGGTCTCGTCGACACCGGATCCATGCAGCAGGAACAGGGTTTCCTCGCTGAGGCCGTCCGGAAGGAAAAGGCGGTAGGAAAAGTCCAATTCAGACCTCAGTTCACCGTCTTCCCGCAGTTCGTCCATGGCGGTCACATCCTTTTGATTGCGCGGCGTTTCCGGCTGTTTCGCCGGCTTGCGAACGTCATATTTCCCCGCTCCGCGAAAGTTGATTGAACCAGGCGCATTTCATTCCGTTTTGTCTGCCGATATCGTTCCTGCGGGAGGAATCGAAGCGGTGCGCCGGGGGTCGCATTGCCCGGCATGACAACCAGCTTTGAGGGCCCTATCGATGACAACCCCTGTTTCGCCGGAACGCGACACACGCATCGACGTGTTCCGCGCTCTCGCTCTTCTCACGATATATGTCGATCATGTTCCAGGCACAGCCTATGAACACGTGACCTACAAGAATTTCGGCTTTTCGGACGCGGCGGAAGCCTTCGTGCTGATTTCTGGCGTATCCGTCGCGCTGGCCTATGGCGCGAAGTTCCAGCCGGGCAACCGGCTGCTTGCGACACTGAAGCTATGGCGGCGCGCGGGCGTCCTCTATGTCGCCCATATCGTCGCGACGATGATGGTGATCGCCATATTCTGCATGGCGTCAGTGTTGGCCAGTCGGCCGGAACTGCTGACATTCATCAACATCGAGCCGTTGATCAAGAATACGCCGGAGGTCCTGATCGGCATCGTGACGCTCGGCCACCAACTCGGCTATAACAATATATTGCCCGTTTACTCGGCGCTGTTGCTGATGGCGCCGGTATGGCTCTTGTTCATCAGCCATCGGCCCTGGCTGGCGCTCACCGCGTCCGGTGCCCTGTGGTTGGTCGCGGGCATATGCCAGATTGCTCCACCAAATTATCCGGAGCCCGGTTTCTGGTTCCTCAATCCGCTGTCTTGGCAGTTCCTGTTCAATATTGGCGTTGCCGGTATGCTGCATGTGCGGCGCGGCGGCGCCATTCCCGTCAACCGGTGGTTGGTCGGCGCGGCCTTGGCTTACACCGTCACCGCACTGGTGTGGGTGCATAGCCCTCTTTGGGGTCAGATCTCCTGGTTCGGCCTGCCACCCGTGCTGACCGGCTTCGACAAGACGTTTCTCTCTCTGCCCAGGTTGCTCCATATCCTGGCGATCAGCTATCTGGTCGTGGCCCTTCCGGCGTTCTCGAACCTGTTCCGCACCGCGCCTGATCATCCACTCGCCATCCTTGGCAAGCACTCACTGCCGGTCTTCATCGCCGGCACGCTGATCGCCATGGTGGCACAGGTGATGAAACAGATCAGTGCCGGCGGGTTTGCCTATGACAGCCTGCTGCTTACCAGCGGCATTGGGATGCAATTCGCGCTTGCCTTCTATCTCGAATGGCTATCCGGCATCGGTTGGTCCGGCAGGGCACCCCGGCCAGCCAGGGAGGCGACGCCTGGCCCAGCCTTTGGCCTGCAAGCCATGGCAAGAAGCCGCTAGACCCGAGGTGGGAGGTCAGGCCTTCGCCGGACCGGCGGAGGCCCTGATGACAAGCTCCACGCCTAGTGTTTCGCGCCGCACGGTCCCGTTGAAGTCGAGGATCGCCCTTGCGGCCCTGCGGCCGATCTCGGCAATCGGCTGAGCGATTGTGGTCAGCGGCGGGGTGCAGAATGCCGCGTCCGGCACGCCATCGAAGCCGACGATGGAGACGTCGCCGGGAACGGCGAGGCCTCGCTCTTTCAGCCAGTCGATCGCGAACATGGCAACCCTGTCCGACATGGCGAGGATGGCGGTGGGTGGTTCGTCACCGGCGAAAACACGTTCGAGGCCGGCCCGCGTCGTCAGCCTGTCGTTGCCGGTTTCGTAGATGGGCACCCTGGATGTATCGATGCCGAATGGTGAAAGCGCGTCGAAATAACCGATCAGGCGGTCACGTGTCGCCGTGTAGCGGGCAGCCTGTATCTGCGCCGGAGAGACTGGACCGGTGCTGTTGTCGACGAAGGGCAGGGCCAGTATCGCGAAGCGGCGATGCCCGAGCTCGGCCAAATGGCGCGCGGCGAGGCGCGCGCCCGCCACATTATCGACGCCAATCGCGGAAATGTCTTCATCCTCGAAGCCGAGTTCGAGCGCCACGAAAGGCAGTTTGCGTTCTCGTGTCAGGCCGACGAGACGCGAGCCGCCCTCGATGCAAAACAGGATGAAACCATCGACCAGCGCGCTCTGGATATTCCAGGCGAGCTTTTCTTCATTGACGGCCGATACCAGCGCTATGCCGGCGCCGGTGGCATCACACCCTTCTGAAATGCCGGCCATCATGGTGCGGGCAAACGGGTCGTCGAAGAAGTAGGACAGGGGTTCCGCCGTCGCCACGCCGATCGCGTTGACCTTGCCTGCACGCAGCAGCCGACCCTTGGGGTCGGGCCCGGCATAACCCATGGCCTCGGCGGCGGCCTTGACGCGCTCTCGAACCTCCTCGCGGACGATCTCGGGGTGGCTGAACACGTTGGAGGCGGTGCCGTGCGACACACCGGCCGCCTTGGCGATGTCCGCCAGTCGGATCGGCCTCGTCTTTCTCGCGGTCTGTGGCGCCATTTTTCTCTCCCGAACCAGACCTGATCTAGCACTCTCGTTGGATCGGTTCAAATTTTGCTTGATGCCAATTTAAGGAAGGCATAGGTTTTGAATCGATCCAATTGCTTCTTGCGTATTGCGATTGGATCGATTCAATATTTTTAGAGGAACCGAGCCCATGCATCCTGTCAGCTATCTGTTCGAGGATATCTACCGCAACTATTGGGGCATCACCCCGGCATTCGACCGACCGAAGCCAAGGCGCCTGGCAAGGCCGGCCCTGAGCATTCGGGAACTTCCGCTCCGGCCTGACCATCGGCAAGACTGAGCGCGGTTGCACGCAGGCAGCGCGCAGGCAGCGCCAAGACCGCAAGCCGACGTGTGAGCCGGCGAGGCTGGTTGCCGTGTCAGAGACGTTCTCGCACCAACGCGGAGGCTGCAATCACCAGCCACCCGCCGATCAGCAGGCTGCCGCCTATTGGCGCGGACATCGGGAACAGCCTGGAGCCAAAAAAGTCGCGGGCCAGCAGGTCGCCGCAGAACAGCAGAAGCCCGACCAGCAGGACGAAGCTTCCGATGCGCAGGATACGGTTTCCACCAAGCAGTCCGACGGCGAGGAAGACCGGCGCATGCATAAGCAGGAACGATGCCGCTGTCGCGACAAACGCACCGCCCAAATGCGCCGCTGCGGCAGACAGCGCCACGCCGGCAGCGCCACAAAGGCCGCCTGCGAAAACAAGAATGCCGTCGGTGCCGCCAGCAGGGTGATGGGATACGCTCATTGTACTTCCAGGATCAAATGCCAAGCCTGTCGTGTATCAGGACTTGCCCGCGTCCAATAGCATGTCGCGTTCGCGGCGCGATTGGACAAACCAGTTATATACCGCTCCGCCCGCCATAAGCATGGACGTTCCCAGAAACACCGCCCGCATGCCGAAATGGCCGCCGACGAAACCGCCGAGCAACGGGCCTGCGACCTGCCCGACATATTGGGCAGATATGGAAAGGCCCAGCACGTTGCCACCGACACCGTCCGGGACATTGTGCCTGATCACGCTGGTGATGCACGGCAAGAGACCGCCAAGTGCAAGCCCCATGAGGAAGCGCAGACCAACCAGTTGCCAGCCATTGGTGACGAAGGCTTGCGGGATCAGCAGCAGCGCCGAGACCGTCAGTGCGCCGATGATGACGTTCCAATGACCGATACGATCAGCGAGCTTGCCAAGACGCGAGGCCGATAGGATGGCGCCGAGCGCCGCCGCCGACATGACGACACCGGAAATCAACGTGACCCGGCTCTGGTCTTCGATCAGTTGCTGCACATAGACCGTGATGATCGGTTCGATCGACATGGTGGCGAAACTCAGCAGCATGCCGGTCGCCAGCATGGCGACAACCGGGCGCTTGTCGGGAATCTGCGCCCAGCCGCCTTTCGGCTTCTCCTTTGAGGTCGTGCCCGCGGCCGGCCGGGCGTTCTCCTTGATCAGAAACGTCGTTGCCAGGAATGCCAGGAAGATGACGCCGCCTGAAAGAAGGAAGGTCGTGCGCATGCCGATCAATGGCGGCAGGGCGCCGCCGAGCAACGGGCCGACCAGCGCGCCGGCGGTGATGCCCGCCGACAGCACGCCAAGCGCCCAGCCGGAACGATCCTTCGGCGTTTGCATGGCTACGAGAATGGTCGAGCCCGACGAATAGCCTCCGGCAAAGCCGATCAGCAGGCGCAGCAGCACCAGTTGCCAGACAGTTTCGACCATTCCGGTCAGCGACATGCATATGGCCATGCCGAAGCTGGCGCGCACCAGCATCACCTTGCGCCCATAGCGGTCGCCAAGCCGCCCCCACAGGGGTGCGACCAGCGCCGCCGCGAAGAATGTCGCGCCATAAGCAATGCCCGACCATTGCACGATCGCCGCGTGCCCCTCGGCTCCCAGTTGCTCGACATAGAGCGGAAGAAAGGGCAGCAGCAGCGTCATCGCGACCAGCGTGCTGAACGAACCGGCCACGCAGACAAACAGGTTTCGCCGCCAATGGATATTGTAGACGGCGTCCGCGGTCGGAGAGGGTTTCTGCGTCATCAAGATGTGTCCTGTCCGGGCAGCCCCGATCCGCATGTTGCCGCGGATACCATTTTGGGATACCAAACTGGTATGCTTCATGGAGGGCAAGCCGGTTGTTTGTCAATGCGGCCAACCGTCGATGCAGGCAGCATTGGAAACAGATCCGGAAAACGGAACCGCCATGTCGCAGTTGCAGAATGTCGAAAGACAACTTCGCGAAATGATTCTTGCCCTAGAGATCGGGCCCGGCGAACGCCTGACGGAGCGCTGGATCGAAAGCCGGTTTGGAGCCTCCCGAACTCCAGTGCGGGCGGCGCTGCTGCGGCTTGAAACCGAAGGACTGATCTGTCGCGATGGTCGCGGCTGGACGGTGTCCCCCATCAACCTTGGTGAACTCAAGCAGATCGCGGTCTACCGCGAGGCGGTGGAGGTCGCGGCGGTGCGGCTGACATGCGGGCTGGCGGAGCGGGGCGTCGTCGATGTCATCGAGGCGATGCTCGATTCCTGCGACGGCAACACACCGCGCGAGGAATGGCATCGCGTCGGCATGGATTTTCACATTGAATTGGCCAGGCTCTCCGGCAACGAATTTTTGTTCCGCGCCGTTCGCGATGCGATGACGCGCCTGTCGCGGGCCCGTTGGCTGGAGGTTCGCGATGAGGCTGCGCTTGGCCGCGCCTGGGCCGAACATCGCGCCATTCTGACGGCGGTGCGGGCTGGCGATGCCGATGACGCTGCAAACAGGCTTTCCGCTCACATCGTCGGCAGCCGCGAGAGGCTGGTGACGTCTCTGCACAATGACAGGCGTGGCCTGCGTGCCAGGGGTTTTGCGGTTGTCGCGGCCTGACGCTGCCGATGTAAGGGCGGGTGATTCAAGGCGCGACGGCTGATGTGCCGATCGACGAGCACTTTCGGTCTCGCTTCCTGAACGGCGATGGCGTAAGAGCGGCGATGGAAAACAACCGGTTTGAAACACCCATCACCGTCAAATCGGCGACGGCGGGAACCACCCAGCTCCTGCGTTCGGCGCGTGAGGCTTCGGATTATCTCCTCAACAGCTGGCCCGGCAAGCGCAGCCCCAAGCACCGCGCCGCGCTTCAGGCATGTCACGACGCGCTGGCCGGCGACAAGCCGGCCATGAACGCCAGGCGCGCCTTTATCGCGGCGGCGCGCGAGGTGGATGTGTTCGTCAGCGACAAGGCGCCGGTCTGAGCCACCGCAATCGCCGGGAAACCGGCCTATTAAGGGCGGAGCGGCGTTATTTCGCCGCTTCGGTCTCTGATCCTGCGTCGTCCTCGGGCTTCGACCGTTCCCTTGCCGAGACCTTGGCCGCAAGCTTTTCCGCCTTCTTGGCTGCCTTCTGCCGGTCGCGCTCCTTGCGCTCCTGATCGTAGTTTGGTGCTCGCGCCATATTACTTCCTTTTCATTGTGCTTGGCCCTGCCTAGGAGGATTGGGTCACAAACACAACACCGGAAGGGCCGAGCCGAGCCTTAAGCCAACGATCAGCGCGGTCCTGCGCGGTTTCCGGGCTTGCAAGATACGCGGCACAATGGTGTAGGAATGGGCGCGCTCGTATTTCCAGCCGAATTGTTTTGAATCAATTGACCGATGGCAACGATTCTAAGAAATTCCGTCAAGGTGTTTTACTACGCGCGCAACGCCTTGCGCGATGTGGCGCCGCAGGCAATGTTCCGCCACAGGTTGGGCGCGCGCCTTGCCCAAGCCATGCTCCCCGACGAAGCGATCCGCTCCCGCTTGCGGCTCTACAACAAGCTGGAGAATGCCTTCGTGCCGAGTTCCGACGCGGTGCCAGTCAGCCGGGTGCCGTTTTCGCCGAGCATGTACTACTACGATCTGAAGGAGTTTGCCCGGTACTTTGATCCGGGATTGCTGATCGACCTGGAGTTTGGTGACGTCAGAAATGTGCCGAAGGTGCCATCGGTCGTGAAGGACCGGCCGATCAAAGCTGACAACGGCAACGCCGTGATCATGAAGCTCGACAAATTTCGTCACTTCCATATGCCCGCGGACCGCCTTCCTTTTGTGGACAAGCGCGCTGCGGTGGTCTGGCGCGGCGATCTAAACAATCCCATACGGACCCGGTTTCTGGAAGCTGTTCGTGATCTGCCTTTTTGCGATGCCGGTTCGCCCAAGAGGACAGCGGCGGAAAAATACCGCAAGCCCTATCTGAGCATCGCGCAGCAAAAGCAGTACCGCTACATCGTTTCGCTCGAAGGCAACGATGTGGCGACCAATCTGAAATGGATCATGAGCTCGAATTCGCTTTGCCTGATGCCGCCTCCGACATACGAAACATGGTTCGCCGAAAGCAGGCTCGAGGCGAACGTCCACTACGCGTCGCTCGAACGGGATTTCTCCGACCTTCCCGAAAAGGTGCAGTACTTCGAACGGCATCCCGAGGAGGCGCAACGCATCATTTCCGCGGCAAACGCCTATTGCCGGACATTCGCCAACGAGCGGGCCGAGCAGGCGATTTCCCTGCTCGTCCTGTACAAATACTTCGTGCTCAGCGGCCAGATCGAGCCTGACCCCAACGTCTGGCGCTATATTTCAGGCTGACGTCCGGTCGCCTCGCAAAGAATCATTGTCAGACATCGCTGCGGTCAAGGACGAGATCGGCCGGGCCGAACCTGTCCTTGGCGGTCAATTGCTGGTGCCAATACGGATAGAGAACCGGCGGTCTGCTGACCGCGTCGAGTCGGCTGCGTTCTTCGTCGGAAAGCACCAGGCCTGCCGCGGCGATGTTGTCCTTGAACTGCGCCTCGGTTCTCCCACCGATCACCAGGGAACTGACAGCGGGCCGGCCCAGCAACCAAGCAAGCGCCACCTGGGCACCGGAGACGCCGCGTGCCTTGCCGATCTCGATCAGGACATCCACGATCCGCCACAGCCGGTCCTCGTCGCGGATCGGTGGCTCCGACCAGCCGCTGAGCTGGCGTGCGGTGGGACTGTCGCGATTGTATTTGCCTGACAGCAATCCGCCGGCCAACGGGCTCCACACCAATACGCCAAGCCCTTGGTCGACGGAGATCGGCAAAAGCTCATATTCGGCTTCGCGCGCTTCCAGCGTGTAGTGGATCTGCTGCGTGACGAAGCGCGGCTGGTTGTTGTGGTCGCTGATGCCCAGCGCCTTCATCACCTGCCAGCCGGAATAGTTGGAGCAGCCGATGTAGCGGATCTTGCCCTGGGCGACCAACGTGTCGAGCGCGGCCATCGTTTCCTCGACCGGTGTCGTGCCATCCCATTCGTGCAGGAAATAGATGTCTATGACGTCAGTCTTGAGACGCTTAAGGCTGCGCTCGCACTCGCGGACCAGATGGTAGCGCGACAGGCCTTCGTCATTCGGGCCTTTGCCGACCCGCATCCGCGCCTTGGAGGCGATCAGCACGTCGCCCTTGCGGTTGCCGCCGAGAGCTTCGCCGATGATCTCCTCCGACAGTCCGTTCGAATAGACATTGGCGGTATCGATGAGGTTGATGCCGGAATCGATGCAGAGATCGATCATACGCCGTGCCTCGTCGAGATCGGTCTTGCCGACCGCGGCGAACGCGCCGGCGCCGCCGAATGTCATCGTGCCCATGGTCAATGTCGAAACCTTCAGCCCGGAACGGCCGAGTGTGCGGTATTCCATTGCAGATCCTCGCGATTGCGTTGAGACAAGAGCCCGAACGGGCTTGGCCGATTTGTAGGACAATTCCTCCCGTTTGTCGCCTTGCGCAGGTAAAATCAGCGTGGCATGGCGCCGATATGGGCCATGGCCCGCAAAATCGCGGATGAAATAAAACCGTCACCGCCTGCATATATTCAAGTCGGCCGAGGGCGTAGCATCAGTGGCCGGCAGGCCGAGCTTGCCTAGGACGGAAGTTTACGCGGAGCAGCGCAGATGAACGATTCCCAACCAAAGTCCGGCGCAAGGGATTGGCTTGAGGCGGAACTCGCCGACACGCTTGACGAAGATTACGAGCTCGAAATGTCGGAGCCGGCCTTATCCCTCGAGATCGCCAAGATCTACAAGAATGCCCATCCGCCATCGATCGATCGCCTGCAGTATTTCCGTGACCTGATCTCGCTGCAGTCGGAACTGATCAAGCTGCAGTCCTGGGTCGCCTACCACAAAAAGAAGTTGGTGGTGATCTTCGAGGGCCGTGATTCCGCCGGCAAGGGCGGGGTCATCAAGCGCATCACCCAGCGCCTCAATCCACGCATCTGCCGTGTCGTCGCACTGCCGGCACCGAGCGAGCGCGAGAAGTCGCAATGGTATTTCCAGCGTTATGTGCCGCATCTGCCGGCGGGCGGCGAGATCGTGCTGTTCGATCGCTCCTGGTACAATCGTTCGGGCGTGGAGCGGGTGATGGGCTTTGCCGGACCTGACCAGGTCGAGGAATTTTTCCACGACGTGCCGGACTTCGAGCGCATGCTCGTCCGCTCCGGCATCACGCTCGTCAAATACTGGTTCTCGATCACCGACGAGGAACAGCAGATGCGCTTCCTGATGCGCATCCACGATCCGATGAAGCAATGGAAGCTCTCTCCCATGGACCTGCAGTCGCGCGTGCGCTGGGAACAGTACACCAAGGCCAAGGAAGAAACCTTCGCCCGCACCAACATTCCCGAAGCGCCCTGGTTCATCGTCGAAGGCAATGACAAGAAGCGCGCCAGGCTGAACTGCATCGACCACCTTCTGAAGCAAATGCCGTATGAAGAGGTACCGCACGAGGAGATCACGCTGCCGGAGCGTGTGTTCAATCCCGAATATGAGCGCCAGGTGCTGCCACGCGAGCTTTATGTGCCGGAGAAGTACTGACGCACCCATCGATCGATGCGGCAGCAAAGGATGGCGGCCGTCGAGACAGCCGCCATCGCCCTCATTCGCCGGTGAGTTCCATGAAACGGATGTGGTTGTTGAACGGGTCGATGACCTCGACAGTGAGCCGCCCGTCTTCGTTCTCCACGCCGGGCTTCATGTAGCGGTAGTTCTTGCCCGACAATTCCGCGTGAAACGCGCGAATGCCCTTCATGTACACGACCATGTTGCCGCCAGGCGTCGCGTCACCGGCATGTTCCGAAAGGTGCAGCACAAGGCTGCCACGCGAGACCTGCGTGTAGAGCGGAAAGTGGTCGCCATAGCGATGTTCCCAGTCCACGTCGAAACCAAGGAAGCCGAGGTAGAATTCGTGAGCCTTGGCCACGTCGAAGATACGCACGATCGGCGCCGTCCGTTCGAAGATGATCGTCTCCGTCCGCTCCGCCGTTGTTTCGATCTTGGCTGAGAGGATATTGCAGCTCGACAGTCCGAACTGGCGTGCGACGATCTCCAGGGCTTCGCTGTGGCTGATCGTCATGTCGCGGGAGGCAAGCGCCTCCCGCACGGCTTTCGCCATGGTCTTGGCATCTCGATAGGCAAGCATGTCCGTTCCTTTGGTCACGGCGAAGACTTGGTCAGTGCCCGCATTGCCGACGCCTTCGCCCGACGGTGAAACGGGTCAGGAAGCCATCCTCTGGAGGCGTTCGCCATGCCCTTGGCAGGGCGCGGGCTGCCGGCCGCCTCCGACCGTGCCGACACAATAGCCGGGAAAGACAGGTGTTGTCAGTGGAAAAATTGCGGGTCCAGGATCACCCTTCGGCGTCCTGAAACGGCGTGCCCTCAGCCCTTCAGCATCTCTGCTACCTCAGGCGCGAAGTATGTGAGGATACCGTCGCAGCCGGCGCGCTTGAAGGAGAGAAGCGATTCCAGCATTGCCTTCTCACCGTTGATCCAGCCATTGGCGGCCGCGGCCTTGATCATCGAATATTCGCCCGACACCTGGTAGGCGAATGTCGGCATCTGGAATTCGTCCTTCAGCCGGCGGATGATGTCGAGATAGGGCAGGCCAGGCTTGACCATCAGCATGTCGGCGCCCTCGGCGATATCCTGCTCGGCCTCGCGAACCGCCTCGTCGGAATTGGCGTGATCGATGTAGTAGGTTTTCTTGTCGCCCTTGAGCAGGCCGGCCGTTCCGACGGCTTCGCGGTAGGGACCGTAGAAGGCTGAAGCAAACTTGGTCGCGTAGGACATGATCGCCACGTCGGAAAAGCCGTTGGCGTCCAGCGCGTCGCGAATGGCGCCGATGCGCCCGTCCATCATGTCGGAAGGAGCGATGATGTCGGCGCCGGCCGCGGCCTGGATGACGGCGGCGGCCGTCACCTGTTCAACCGTTTCATCGTTGACGATGATGCCATCGCGCAGGATGCCGTCGTGGCCGTGGCTGGTGAAAGGGTCGAGCGCGGCATCGGTGATGATGCCGATATCAGGCACCGCATGCTTGATGGCGCGCGTGGCGCGGTTGATGATGTTCTCGGGATCGAGGATATGCGAGCCGGTCTGGTCACGCAGGCCAAGTTCCACATTGGGGAAGGTCGCGATCGCCGGAATGCCGAGCTTTGCGGCGCGCTCGGCTTCCTTCACGGCGAGATCGAGCGACAGCCGAAACACGCCCGGCATTGCGGCGATCGGCTCGCGAACATTCTTGCCATCGACAACGAAGATCGGCCAGATCAGGTCATCGACGCTCAGCCTGTTTTCCTGGACGAGGCGGCGCGACCAGTCGGCCTTGCGCATGCGGCGCAGACGGCGGCTGCCGGTAATTTCGTCGACGCTGCGGGCGCCGGCAGGCTTTGCGGGGGTGAATTTGTTCATCGCCATAACTCCAGATCGGTGGTTTTTACCACGCGACCTTGGCGCTGACCAATGCGACACAGTTGTGCCAGGCCTGGGTTGCCACTGCTCATGACCGGCAGCGGCCGGTCAGGGCTGGCCGTTGCCCGACAGGATCTGCGCGGCGCCGCGCATCGCTACGCGGAACGCGTCGTCAAAGCTGACGCCACGCACCTGCCAGCGGTAGGTCTTGCCGTCCCTGGCGAGCCGCCAGTTGGCGATCCAGCCCAGTTCCTTGTCGCTCCACACAAGTGTGCCGGCAAGCGCCTGGTCGGCGCCGCTCTGTTGCGCGACCTTGTCGAGCACCATTATGTCGGCGTCCCCCAGCGTCCTGTCGTCCAGTTTCGCGGACGGCAGCGTCGATGCTTTCGGAAACGCGATCCGCATCGCCAGCGGCGTGGCGGCGTTGGTGAAGGATTCGCGCATCAGTGCGCTGCGCTCGTCATCCGTGGAAAGCGCGAAATGCCTCGCGCCTTGCTCGGCGGCAAGAAAGACCACCAGTCGCGGCCGCTTCGTCAGCCATGGTTCGCTTCCGAGCGAGGCAAGCACTGGATTGATCGCTGCCGGATCATAGATGCAAGTGAGATCGTGCGGCCGGTCGTGCGTGCCCTGTTCGTCGTGGATAGGAATGCCCTCGAGCCGGTCGCGGTAACGGAAACTGGCGATGAAACCGCCGGCCTTATCGCGCAAGGCAGCCATTTCCGGTTTCTTGAGAAGCCGCTGGTCTCCCGACACCTTAAGCAGAACCGCGTCGAGGCACGTTCTGAAGCCCAACTGGCGGTTTGGTTCGCCCTGGCCGGTCACGACGGTCTGCGTCTGGTAGAGGTCGTCGATGCTTGCCGAAAATGCCGGGTGATCCGTTATGCATATGCCCATGATGCCGATCAGGGCAAAGACAAATCGTGAAAACCCAGGCATCATTCACCGTCCGGTTCGAAAGCCACCTGATCGACGCACCGTTTGCGTGGCGGCCAACTTCTAGCACCGGGCTTTGGCCATAGCCAAGGTCGCGTGAATTGGCCGTCGGCATTGACGCGCCCATGCGCCACCCTTTAGCACTTCAGACCCGACGGCGCGGGGAAGGGATTCTTAAACCATGGATTTTGGCGGAGGCGACGAAATCCGCTTCGAACGATTGGGTAGGGCCGGTGTTGTAACATTGACGCGGCCACAGGTGCTCAATGCGGTCACCCACGGCATGGTGAAGGCTCTGGACAAGGCCCTGCATGCCTGGGAGCGCGATCCCAACGTCAACGTTGTTGTGGTGAAGGCCGAAGGCCGGGCATTTTCCGCGGGTGGCGATATTCTCCATGTCTACGAGGCCGGGCGTGCCGGAAATCCGCCAGTCGATTTCTTCGCTGATGAATACCGTCTCAACGCCCACATCGCCCGGCTCAGGAAACCCTATGTCGCCCTGATCAATGGCATTGTCATGGGTGGCGGTGTCGGCATCTCGTTCCACGGTTCACACCGGGTGATGACCGAGAATGCCCAATTCGCGATGCCCGAAGTCGGCATCGGTTTTTTCCCGGATGTCGGCGCAAGTCATTTGCTACCGGATCTCGGCGGCAGCTTCGGTATCTATCTGGCCCTGACCGGCAATCGCATCCGGTATGGCGACGCGCTGCGGTCGGGGCTGGCGACGCACACGATCAAGGCGGAGGATCAGGCTGGGATTCTCGCGGCGCTGACCGAGACAGGTGATCCGGACTCCGTTCTGCGCGGCTATTTCGTTTCCGTAGAACGCGAGACCGAGAGGCGGACTCTGGATGCGATCGCCCGGCATTTTTCTCAAGCGTCTCTGAGTGACGTCATCGATAGCCTGGAGCGTGCGGCGGTCACTGACGAGTTCGCGGCAAGGACTTTGGCGACGATCAGGACCCGCTCGCCAACCAGCATCCGTGTCGCGTGGCGCCAGATCAGCGCCGGCCAGACGCTGTCGATGGACGAGTGCATGAAAATGGAATTCCGCATCCTCAACCGGATGCTGGCCGGTCACGATTTCTATGAGGGCATCCGCGCGGTGCTCATCGACAAGGGCTCGGTTCCGCAATGGCATCCGGCAAATCTCGAAGCTGTCGGTGACGCGGACGTCGATGCCTACTTTGCCCCGCTCGGCGAACGGGAGCTCGAACTGTGAGCGAGGTCGTATCGAGACGCATCATGCTCCAGCCGTCGACGGTCGAAGTCCTGTTCGCCTGGTTCCAGCGCATCATCGCCGGCTACTGCCTGCTGTTCGGCGTTCTCTACTGGATCAAGCTGATCGGCTTTTATCCGGGTCCGCTGTGGCGCTTCGACCTGATGCCGGTGCACTGGCAGGTGACGGCGGTGGTGCTGGCGGTTTTCTTCCCCTTCGCCGCGGCCGGCCTATGGATGCTGGCGTCCTGGGGGCCGGTGATCTGGTTCATCTGCGCGGTTACCGAGACCGTTATGTATGCCGGATTCCCCGATTTGTACGGGCACCGCACGCTCATCGTCGTCTCGCATGCGGCTGTCGCACTGCTCTATATCGCGTTCCGCACCATCATCTGGCTGCAGAAAAGGCCGGTTCGGCCGTAAGCCCTTGTGGATGCTGGTCATCCGGAATTGGCTCCGGAATCGTTGGCGAAATCTTTAGGTTAATTATCCTTGCTCGGGTGACCGTTCGTTAAGCGTCTTCCGAAACCTCTTACCGGTAAGCTCTTGTTAGCCCTAGCGTTTAAGTCGAATTTTATGAGTATTCGATAGTGTCGCGATCAAGGTGAAAAACAAAAAATCACCAAGGCGACAAACGAGAGGCAAAGACAATGATCAATTCGCGTCCGGCGGCGAAGACCGCAAACGTATCCGACGATCGCCGCGAGGCAATCCGTTCCCTGTACATGGAATCGCTGCAGCTTGTAGAGCGGCTGCACCGCCGTCTGCTTGACGTGATCAAGGACGAATTCGACCGCAATGGCCGCTCCGATATCAATGCCATCCAGGCGCTGCTTCTGTTCAACATCGGCAATTCGGAGCTGACCGCCGGCGAGTTGCGCTCGCGTGGCTACTATCTCGGCTCCAACGTCTCCTACAATCTGAAGAAGCTGGTCGATCTCGGCTTCATCAATCACCAGCGCTCGCGCATCGACCGTCGTTCGGTCCGCGTCTCGCTCACGCCCAAAGGCAATGAGGTGGCTGAAGTCGTCGCCGGTCTCTATGAGCGCCATGTCGGTTCGATCGAGCAGGTCGGCGGTATCAACACGGACGAGTTCAAGCAGATGAACCGCGCGCTGCAACGCCTCGACCGCTTCTGGAACGACACCATCGCCTATCGCATGTGAGGCGAGTGGGCTCGACTTCAATCGGAGCCGCCCTGCAGAAGCGCGGCCGAAAAACAGACCTCCAGTCGCTGGCCGGTGCCGAAAAGCACCGGCCCTTTCTTTTCCGCGCATGCCCCGACCCAAAATCGGCTTGAAGCCACGTTGCCGCCATATTCCAATGTGAGCGAGGATACGGGTGAAGTGGTGGCGAAGGTCACGAATTCATCTGGACCTTGCATCGCGCCTCGCGCGTTTCACGCCGAAGTGATACAGGTCATGGTTGGTTAATTCTTAACACAGCCAACTTTAGAGTGCGGGTGATGTCGTCCGCTGATCGAACCGCAGCAAGAATGTCTGGAACGTCCATGAGAACCAGCCGCCGTTTCTTCCTTTCCGGAGCCTCCGCGCTCGCAGCCGCCATGGTCGCTGGCACGGCAAGCGCCCAGGATGTGATCGGGGATATCCTGAAATCCTCGGCGCGCGGCAATTGGGATGATCAGTTTGACGCTCGCGCCAGCGAGGGCGGCAAGGTCGCGTCGACGCTGCCGATCTTCAGCCCGCAGACCGTTTCATTCACCGAACAGGCAATCACCCAGTACCAGAACATCGTGGCGCAGGGCGGGTGGCAGCCGGTTCCCGATACCAAGAAATTGCAGCTCGGCGTCGACGATCCTGATGTTGTGCCGTTGCGCAAGCGTTTGATGATCTCGGGCGACCTCTCGCAGAGTGCTGGTATTTCGACAGCCTTCGATTCCTACGTCGACTCTGCCGTGAAGCGCTTCCAGGCGCGTCATGGCCTGCCTTCCGATGGCGCCATGGGCAAGTACACCTATGCGGCGATGAATGTTTCGGCGCAGGTCCGGCTTGGCCAGTTGCAGACCAATCTGCAGCGGCTGCACGAAAAGGCCGGCACGCTGGGCAATCGCTATGTGCTCGTCGATATCCCGGCGGCCCAGGTCGAGGCGGTCGAAAACGACCGCGTGGTGCTTCGCCACACCGCGATCGTCGGCAAGATCGATCGCCAGACGCCGATCGTCAATTCGAAGATCAACGAGATCATCGTCAATCCGTACTGGAATGCCCCGGTCTCGATCGTGCGCAAGGACATCATTCCGCTGATGCGGAAGGATCCCAACTATCTCAAGGACAGCCATATCCGCCTGTTCGCGCCGGACGGCAGCGAGGTCGATCCGCTGAATGTCGACTGGTCGACCGACGATGCCGCAAAGTATCGCTTCCGCCAGGATCCCGGCGCAGGCAACGCCATGGCCTCCGTGAAGATCAACTTCCCGAGCCCGGATGGCGTCTATATGCACGACACGCCGCAGCAGAGCCTGTTCGGCAAGATGATGCGCTTCGATTCGTCGGGCTGCGTGCGGGTGCAGAACGTGCGCGATCTCGTCACCTGGATCCTGCGCGATACGCCCGGCTGGGATCGCCAGCATTTCGAGGCGGCGATCAAGACCGGCGAGAACACGCCGATCCAGGTTACCAACCCGGTGCCGGTTCACTTCCTTTATCTGTCGGCCTGGTCGACAGGCCCGGGTGTGGTGCAGTTCCGTGACGACGTCTACGCGCTCGACGGCGCCAACGAACTGCAGATCACGTCTTCGCTCTAAGCATCTGATCTTTTTGTAGAAAGGCCGCCGCCAAGGCGGCCTTTTTTGCTTTTTCTGGACGGATCCGCGCGATTTGCGCATGGTCTGGGAAAACGCCTTCGGAATCGCGTCATGCAAGTTGCCGTCTTCATCCTTGTGGTGCTGGTCTTCGTTGCGGTTTCCGGCGCGTTGGTCCGGCTTGTGCGAGTGCCTTTGCCGGTATTGCAGATTGCCATGGGCGCCGCGCTCGCGTGGCCGTCGCGCGGCCTGCATGTCGAAATCGATCCCGAAGTCTTCTTGCTGGTGTTCATTCCGCCGCTGCTGTTCAGTGATGCTTTTGGCGCTCCCAAGCGCGAACTGATGGCGCTGCGCGGACCGATCCTGGACCTGGCCGTAGGTCTGGTCTTCTTCACCATCGTCGGTTTCGGCTATGCCTTGCACTGGCTGGTGCCCAGCATTCCGCTGGTCGTCGCATTCGCACTTGCGGCAGTGCTGTCGCCGACAGATGCGGTGGCCGTCTCATCAATCGTCGACAAGAGCATCGTTCCCGCGCGGCTGATGCATATTCTGGAAGGCGAATCGCTGCTCAACGACGCCTCGGGCCTCGTCATGTTCCGCTTTGCCGTGGCGGCGGCATTGACCGGCAGCTTTTCCTTTGCCGGCGCCTCACTGAGTTTCCTTTACGCCGTGGCGGTCGGCATCCTGGCCGGCGTGGCGGCGCTCTTCATAGCTGCCAAGGCACTGCAACTGCTCAGCCGCATCGGCGGCGTCCCGGCCGAGGCGCAGGTGCTGATTACGATTCTGCTGCCCTTCATCGCCTATCTCGGCGCCGAGCATTTCGGAGCCTCGGGCATCTTGGCGGCGGTGACCGCCGGTCTGTTGACGGGAAGCACGGGCATCTTCCGCTTTCTTGGCGTTTCGGCGCGCATGCAGACCATCTCTTTGTGGACGACGTTTTCCTTCGTCTTCAACGGTGCGCTGTTCATCGTGCTAGGCCTGCAACTCCCTGAAATTATCCGCAAGGTGCCGCCGGAACTCACAGGCCATTATCCCGTGCTCCAGCCGGTGCTGACGGTGGTGGCTCTGACACTGTGCCTGATTGCGCTTCGCTTCGTGTGGATCTGGATTGGCGATATCGGCGCCGGCATCGCGGCGCGACTGGGAAAGGGCAAGGCGGAGCCGTTCGGGTTGCGCGTGCGGCTCGCTGGTTCCGTCGCCGGCGTACGCGGCGCGATCACGCTGGCCGGCATCTTGTCGCTACCATTCACACTGCAGGATGGCTCGCCATTTCCAGCGCGGGATCTGGTCATCTTCCTTGCAGCCGGCGTCATCATCTGCTCGCTGGTAATCGCCAGCCTTGCCTTGCCGGCGATCGCTCGCGGCCTCGTTGAACCTGGAGAGGATGCCGATGCCGCAGAGGAGCGTATGGCTCGTGTCGTCGCGGCCAAGGCCGCGATTGCTCACATCGAAAGCCTTTCGCAGGCCGATGAAGAGCATGAGGGCGAGGTGCCGGGCGCGAGGCTCGCCACCGCCAACGGCATTGTCGCGGCCTATCAGAGGCGCATCGCTGCGTCCGACGAGGCGGAGGAAGCGCGAGCCGAAGTGCGCGAAGCGGGGAGGCTGGAACTCGATTTGAGGCTCGCCGGCATCGGCGCTGAGCGCGAGGCCGTGCGCACCATGCTTCGCCGTCGCGAAATCAACGACCATACGGCGCGAGCGCTGTTTACCGAGATCACGCTCACCGAGGCTCTGTTGAAAGGCAGGCAGTCGCGCAAATAGAAGACTGAACCCTGGTTTGGCGGTTTTGCGGTTGCTGCCGCAAACCGGCCAGCAAATTTCGCGCCGCAAACGTGGCGAGGTGAAAACAACTGTGTTAATGGCGCGGCGAACCTAATGGATGTCGCCCAAAAGTGTGCAGCGGTTTTGGGTCAACGACATGCTCGAAACAAAACTGACCTCCGAACCCTAGGGATTTCAAGCGATGGCAACAGCAGCGGCAGTGTCGAACAAATTCGAGTCCTTTTTCGAAACCACGCTTGCCGATGCCGATCCGGAGATTTTCGGTGCGATCCGCAACGAACTCGGTCGCCAGCGTCACGAGATCGAACTGATCGCGTCGGAAAACATCGTCTCCCGTGCCGTGCTGGAAGCGCAGGGCTCGATCATGACCAACAAGTATGCCGAGGGCTATCCGGGCAAACGCTACTATGGCGGCTGCCAGTTTGTCGACGTGGCCGAGCAACTGGCTATCGAGCGCGCCAAGAAGCTCTTTGGCTGCAACTTCGCCAACGTGCAGCCGAATTCGGGCAGCCAGATGAACCAGGCCGTGTTCCTGGCGCTGTTGCAGCCCGGCGACACCTTCATGGGCCTCGACCTCAATTCGGGCGGTCACCTGACCCATGGTTCGCCGGTCAACATGAGCGGCAAGTGGTTCAAGGTCGTCTCCTATGGCGTGCGCAAGGAAGACCACCTGCTCGACATGGATGCGATCGAGAAGACCGCCCACGAGACGAAGCCGAAGCTGATCCTGGCCGGCGGCACCGCGTATTCCCGCATCTGGGACTGGAAGCGCTTCCGCGAGATCGCGGACGCTGTCGGCGCCTACCTGATGGTCGACATGGCCCACATTGCCGGACTGGTCGCTGGCGGTGTCCATCCGTCGCCGCTGCCGCATGCCCATGTCGTGACCACGACGACGCACAAGTCGCTGCGCGGCCCGCGCGGCGGCATGATCCTGTGCAATGACGAGGACATCGCCAAGAAGATGAACTCGGCGGTTTTCCCCGGCCTGCAGGGCGGCCCGCTGATGCATGTCATCGCAGCCAAGGCCGTCGCCTTTGGCGAAGCGCTGAAGCCAAGCTTCAAGGTCTATGCCGAGAGTGTCGCGGCCAACGCCAAGGCGCTGGCCGAAAGCCTGAAGGAAACCGGCCTCGACATCGTTTCCGGCGGCACCGACAACCATTTGATGCTGGTCGACCTGAGGCCCAAGAACGCTACCGGCAAGCGCGCCGAGGCCGCGCTCGGCCGTGCCAACATCACCTGCAACAAGAACGGAATTCCTTTTGATCCGGAAAAGCCCTTCGTCACTTCGGGCGTGCGCCTCGGCACACCGGCCGGCACCACGCGTGGCTTTGGCCAAGCCGAGTTCCGCGAAATCGGCAAGCTGATCGCCGAAGTCCTGGACGGACTGAAGGTCGCGAATTCCGACGAGGGCAATGCGGCGGTCGAAGCCGCCGTGAAGGCCAAGGTGGTGGCTCTGACCGATCGTTTCCCGCTCTACCCGTACCTGGGCTGAGCGATATCCCGGCTGCATGCTTCTGCTTCGGCGGCGCTTTTGCGCGCCGCCGCTTGCGTATTGGTTTTCCGTGCAGCACCCTCAGTGAAAAAGAGGAGATGACCGGATGAGCAATCCGTCGCGATCCGTGGCTTTGGCCGCCATGGCCGTCCTGGCGTGCTTTTACGCCAACGCATCCCGCGCCGACCCCAAGACCCAGACGTTCGGCAGATGGTCCGTCACCATCGATGAGATCAGCACCGGCCAGGACACACTAAAAACCTGCGCGGCGTCGACCGCCTTTGTCGATCCGCAAGGAAGTCCTGGAACCTTGACGTTGAGCATTTCGAATGGCGACGTGCTGCCGCCCAATGGCTATCCCGCCGTCATGCTGGCGGTTGACAACCACACCTTGCCGACAGGCGACAACGTCGCTGCCACCTTCAACGACGTCAACAACAAGGTCCCCGCGAAGTTTCGCGGGGTCGGCGGCGCTGGAGCGCATCGCCAATGGATGATGGATAACAACCCCAAGACCAGCCTTGCGCTTCTGCGGACGATGCGCAACGCACCGATGCTCGACGTCGTCTTTGGCAAGCAGCCGGTGGCGAGCATCGCCATGGACGGCTTCACCAAGGCATATCGCAGCCTTGGCACATCATGCGGCTTCCCCACGCGCGACGTTACGCCGTGATACCGCAGCGCGTCAGCGAAGTTTGAACGGCTTCTCCACTTGGGGACTGGCGATGGATATCCTGTGGAAAGGCGTCATCGGCGGACTGGTCACAGCCTTGATCGTCTGGGCATCGAAACGCGGCAATGTCCTGCCTGGCATACTGCCGCTGGCGCCGACGTTCGCGGTTATCGCGTTGCTCGCCGTTGGCGCCAAGGGCAATCCAGTTGGCTTCCGCGAGGCCTGCCTTGCTGGCTTCAAGACCATCCCCGCCTATCTCGCCTTCCTTGGCGCCTGCTGGTTGTTCATCGACAAGGTTGATTACCGTCTGGCGGTTTTGGGCGGCATCGCCGTCTGGCTGGTCGCTGCTCTCGCAATTTTCCTCGCGCCTCGCTATCTCTGAGGCGTGGGAGGCTGTTCCACCATGCTTTGCCATTGCGGCAAAAAGCTCTAAGCCTTTCGCTCCGTCAGATTCGCGAACCAAAGGCTCTCCATGCGCTGCCCCTATTGTCAGTCAGAAGATACGCAGGTGAAGGATTCGCGTCCCGCCGAGGATGGCGCGGCGATCCGCCGCCGGCGCGTCTGCCCCGATTGCGGCGGCCGTTTCACCACGTTCGAGCGCGTGCAGCTGCGCGACCTCGTGGTGGTGAAGAAATCCGGGCGAAAGGTGCCGTTTGACCGTGACAAGCTGCTGCGCTCGGTCGAGATTGCCGTGCGCAAGCGCAATGTCGATCCTGAGCGCATCGACCGCGCGGTCACCGGCATCGTGCGCCAACTCGAAAGCTCCGGCGAGACGGAGGTCGCCTCTGGCGAGGTTGGCCGCCTGGTCATGGACGCATTGAAGTCGCTAGACGACGTCGCCTATGTGCGCTTCGCCTCCGTCTATCGCAATTTCCGCGAGGCCAAGGATTTCCATGAATTGCTGGGCGAGTTGAAGGGCGATGAGGTCAAGGGCGAAGAGGACGTCGGCTGAGAATGGCAGGGCCGAGCAACGCCGAGCAGCAGGCTCTCGATCGCCGCTTCATGGCGGCAGCCCTCAGGCTATCGCGCAGGAATGCGGGCAGGACCTCGACCAACCCGTCGGTCGGCACGCTGATCGTGCGTGACGACGGAGCCGGTCCGATGATTGTCGGCACCGGCGTTACCGCTGTCGGCGGCCGCCCTCATGCCGAGACGGAAGCGCTGGCCGAGGCTGGTGAACTGGCCCGTGGCGCCACCGCCTATGTCACTCTTGAACCCTGTGCCCATCACGGCCGCACGCCGCCTTGCGCCAACGCATTGGTCAGTGCCGGCATTGGGCGCGTGGTCGGTGCCGCCAGCGATCCCGATCCGCGCGTGTCCGGCAAAGGTTATGCCATCCTGCGCGCCGCAGGCGTTGAAGTCGTCGAAAAAGTGCTGGCAGCCGAAGCCAGCGAGCAGATGGCCGGCTATCTCATTCGATCGCTGAAAAAGCGCCCGGAAGTGATTCTGAAGCTGGCGCTTTCCAGCAACGGCAAGATCGGCGTAAGAGGTGCGGGGCAGGTCGCCATCACCGGTGATGTTGCACGTCGCGAAGTCTATATGCTGCGGGCCGAAGTGGATGGCATACTGGTGGGCGTTGGCACGGCGCTGGAAGATGATCCCGCGCTGACGGTGCGGTTGCCGGGGCTGGAGAATCGCTCGCCAGCGCGCATCGTGCTCGACCGCCAGATCCGATTGCCGGTTGCCTCGAAGCTGGTTTCCGGCATCGACCGCGTTCCGCTCTATGTCGCGGCTTGCCTGGAAGCCGATCCGCAGCGGCGGGCGGAACTCGAACGCTCCGGGGTGCGGTTCATCGGCACGGAAACGCATGAAGGTGGTGTGGCGCTGCCGGAACTGCTCGAGGATCTCGCCGCGCTTGGTATGGCCAGCATACTCGTCGAGGGCGGCGCCAAGGTGGCCAAGGCTTTCCTTGCCGACGGGCTTGTCGACCGCATCATCCTGTTCCATGGACCCGAAGAGATCGGAGAAGACGGGATTGCGTCGCCCATCGATGCTGACCATATCCCGCCAGGCTTTCGCAAGCTTCGCGACATGCGCTTCGGCGAAGACAGCTACGCCGAGTGGATAAGAGATTTCCAGGATTGACGCACATGTTTACCGGAATTGTCACCGACGTTGGCACCGTCTCAGCCGTGAAACCGCTGAGGGAAGGGGTGGGTCTGCGCATCGACACCGCCTACGATCCTCAAGGGATTGCCATTGGCGCGTCGATTTCCTGTGGCGGCGTCTGCCTGACGGTCACGGCCTTGCCCGAGAGCGGCTCGAACGCGCGCTGGTTCGAGGTCGAGGCCTGGGAAGAAGCGCTCAGGCTGACGACAGCCATGGGCTGGAAATCAGGCACGCGGATCAATCTGGAGCGAGCGCTGAAGATCGGCGATGAACTCGGTGGCCACATTGTTTCGGGCCATGTCGACGGCACGGCCGAGATCATCGAGCGCAAGGAAGAGGGCGATGCCGTACGCTTCACGCTCGAGGCGCCGCGCGGACTGGCGAAATTCATCGCGCCCAAGGGTTCTGTCGCACTCGATGGCACGTCGCTTACTGTCAACAAGGTGGAGGGCACGCGCTTCGACGTGCTGCTGATCCACCATTCGCTGACTGTGACCACCTGGGGCGAGCGCCAGGCGGGCGACCGCGTGAACCTCGAGATCGACACCATGGCCCGCTACGCGGCGCGGCTGGCGGATGCCGCAAAAGAGGGCCTTTAGGGGACTCATCGAAATTAGGCTCGCACCGACCGTCGGACAAAGCTTGCGAACTGGGCGGCTTCGGCCTAAGTCACCCGCTCCTCCGGAGACGTGACCCAAAATGCCCAAGACCAAGAAACTCAAGCTGCTGATCGTCGAAGCGCGCTTCTATGATGATCTGGCGGATGCGCTGCTCGAAGGCGCCAAGGCCGCGCTCGACGAGGCGGGTGCCAAGTATGACATCGTCACCGTGCCCGGCGCCCTGGAAATTCCGGCGGTGATCTCCTTTGCGCTGGACGCCGCCGAAGGCGAAGGCGCTGAATATGATGGCTATGTCGCGCTTGGAACCGTGATCCGCGGCGAGACCCACCACTTCGATATCGTGGCGAATGAATCCGCGCGCGCCCTGATGGATCTGTCAGTCCAGGAAGCGATCTGTATCGGTAACGGCATCCTGACCACCGAGAACGATGAACAGGCCTGGGCGCGTGCACGGCGCACGGAAGGCGACAAGGGCGGTTTTGCCGCCAGGGCTGCCCTGACCATGATTGCCGTGCGAAAACAGCTCGGGGCCTGAACGTGACGCAATCCGGAGATAATGACCGACCACCGGTGCGCCAGGCCAACAAGCGTGGTGCGGCCCGTCTTGCGGCCGTGCAGGCTCTCTACCAGATGGACGTGGCCGGCAGCGGCGTCTTCGAGATCACCGCCGAGTACGAGGCGTTCAGGCTGGGCAAGGAAGTCGATGGCGCGCTTTACCGGGAGGCCGACGCTCAATGGTTTCGCGCCATCCTGGCAGGGGTCGTCGAGAACCAGAAGACCGTCGATCCGATCATCCGTCAGGCACTGACAGAGGACTGGCCACTGTCCAGGCTGGACTCGACACTGCGCGCCATCCTGCGTGCCGGCGTCTATGAACTGATGAAGCGTGACGATGTGCCGGTAGCGGTCATCGTCTCCGAATATGTCGATATAGCCAAGGCATTCTACGAGGAAGACGAGCCGAAGCTCGTCAACGCCGTGCTCGACCGCGTGTCGCGCCGGGTGCGCGGCGAGGGGCGCGGCAAGGACGCCACGTGACAGCTGTCGTTGCCCAAGCGGGCAGGGAAGCACGCCGCACCGCGATCATCCTTGCCGCTTCGCAGGCAATCATTGGTTCAGCCGCCCCCATCGCCATATCCATGGGGGCGCTCGCAGGCCACTATTTGCTCGGTCCCGACAAATCATTGGCGACTGCGCCGATCACCGGCTTCAATCTTGGTGTGGCACTCGGCGCGCTGCCGGCCGCCGCCATCATCCGCAAGCTCGGCCAGCGCAACGGCTTCATGACCGGCACAGTCGTCACCGCGCTCGGCGGGCTGGTCTCGACCGTGGCGCTTTTCCACGGCAGCTTCTGGCTGTTTGCCTTCGGCCTGGCGGTGATTGGCGTTGGTGGCGCCTTCGTGCAGCAGTTCCGCTTTGCCGCCGCCGACAATGCGCCGCCGGAGTTCAAGGCGCGCGCCATCTCCTTCGTGCTTGCCGGTGGCATCATCACCGCTGTTCTCGGGCCGCAGATCGTAATCTTTACCCGCGAGCTGTTTGCACCCGTCATGTTTGCCGGGTCGTTCGCATCCATCCTGGCGCTGGCCGCGGCCGGTGCCGTCATCCTGTCGTTTCTGAGACTGCCCGCCAAGGCGATGCGCAAGGTGGATGTTGCCACCAGCGACGCAAGGCCATTGGTGGAAATCGTCACTCAGCCGCGTTTCGTCGCGGCGCTGTTTTGCGCCGTCGGCAGCTATGCGCTGATGAGCTTCGTCATGACCGGCGCACCTCTGGCCATGGTCGGCTGCGGCCTGTCAGAGGACGCGGCGACGCTGGGCATCTCCTGGCATGTCATGGCGATGTTCGGGCCGAGCTTCTTCACCGGCTCGATGATCCATCGCTTTGGCGCCGAACGCATTGTTGCCACCGGCCTGATCCTGCTCATCGGCTGCGCCGTCGTTGCCTTGTCGGGTCTGGCGCTGTGGCAATTCTGGACGGCGCTGGTCCTGCTTGGCCTTGGTTGGAATTTCGGCTTCATCGGTGCCACCGCCATGGTCGCCGCCAGTTACAGGCCGTCGGAAAAGGGCAAGCTCCAGGGTTTTCACGATTTCGTCTTGTTCGGTTCTGTCGCCTGCGCGTCGCTTATGTCGGGCATGGTCTATAACGCCTGGGGTTGGACCATGCTGAACTGGATGATCTTTCCAGTAACCGCGCTTTGCTTCGTAGCGCTTGGCGCGCTCAGGGCGAACGGCGCGCGCCAACTCGGCTGAAAATCCCGAAGCCTGTGCACAATCAAGCAGCTGCGGCTTTTTTCCGCATCTCCTTTGCTGACATGGTGCTGACAGGAAAGCTTGGGCGGGAATCGCTTTCTTGGGACAAAATTATTGCGCTGGACCCACATCTTATGAAATCCTGTACCCCGACGGGGCGCTGAACCCGTGATCATATGCGCGCCCAGCCGGTCTTCGGTTCACAGCAAGGGATTTCACAATGCGTTCAATCAAACTCCTGGCCAGCGCTGCTCTCGCGCTTGGCTTCGCCGTTGCCTCGGCCAACGCGCAGGTTGTGGTTTCGTCAAAGATCGACACCGAGGGTGGTGTGCTTGGCAACATCATCCAACTGGTGCTTAACGCCAACAACATCAAGACGACCGATCGCATCCAGCTCGGTGGCACGCCGGTGGTGCGCAAGGCGATTACCGCCGGCGAGATCGACATCTATCCGGAATATACCGGCAACGCCGCCTTCTTCTTCCAGAAGGCGGACGATCCGGTTTGGAAGGACGCGGCCAAGGCCTATGAGACGGCCAAGAAGCTCGACTACGATGCCAACAAGATCGTCTGGCTGTCGCCGTCGCCGGCCAACAACACCTGGGCGATCGCGCTGCGCAAGGAAGTTGCGGAAACCAACAAGCTCGCCACGCTGTCTGACTTCGGCAAGTATGTATCGGGCGGCGGCAAGGTCGTCCTGGCGGCGTCCGCCGAGTTCGTCAATTCGGCGGCGGCCCTTCCAGCCTTCCAGACCACTTACGGCTTTGCGCTGAAGCCGGACCAGTTGATCACCCTCTCCGGCGGCGACACGGCCGCGACCATTGCCGCGGCCGCCAACCAGACCAGCGGCGCCAATGCGGCCATGGTCTACGGCACAGATGGCGGTATCGCCCCCTCTGGCCTCGTCGTGCTCGACGACGACAAGGGCGTGCAGCCGGTATACCAGCCTGCGCCGATCATCCGTGAGGCGGTGCTGAAGGACCATCCCGAAATCGAAACGCTGCTGAAGCCGGTTTTCGCCAAGCTCGACCTTGTCACCTTGCAGGATCTCAACGGCCGTGTGCAGGTCGGCGGTGAGCCGGTCAAGGGTGTCGCCGAGGACTTCCTGAAGAAGAACGGCTTCCTGAAGTAGAGCGATTCCGGCGCGTCGCATTCGTGGCGCGCCGGATCGATTGGCGGGGGATGGCTTGGGTATCCGGTTCGACAAGCTTGGCGTGGTCATTGCCGCGATAGCAGCCTACGCCGCCTTCGCGGCACCCTTTGCCACGTTTCGTGCCAATCGTATCGTACCAGGCGCGGCACGCTCGATTATCGAGGCGTTGCCGCCGACGGCAGGGCCGCTGCTGCTGACGGTCATCGTTGTCGCGGTACTCATCGCGCTGTTCAAGACGCCGCTCGTTCCGCGCCTTGCCGCCAGCATCGTGGTGCTTGCCGCGCTCGCGCTGCTGATCGGCGTTGCCGGGAAGTTCCTGACGCCGGCTGGCAATACATTCGCAAGGGTATCGCCTGCCTCGGGCTTCTGGCTGCTCATCTTTGCCTTTACGATTCTGCTGGCCGATGTCCTGACCCGCCTCAACCTCTCGCCCTTGGCCAGGGTTGGCGTGCTCCTCGTTGCCGCGGCGGCGATCGGTCTGCTGTTGGTGTCGGGAAGCTGGGACAGCCTGTCGATCCTCAAGGAATACTTCAACCGCGCCGACAGTTTCTGGGCGGAAGGTTCCAAGCACGTAACACTGGCGCTGGGCTCACTGGCAGCGGCTGTAATCGTAGGCTTGCCGCTTGGTATCCTGTGCCACCGTGTCGAAAAATTGCGGGCCGGCGTGCTCAACGTGCTCAACATCATCCAGACTGTTCCGTCCATCGCCCTCTTCGGCCTACTGATCGGGCCGCTCGGCTGGGTGGCCACGCACGTGCCGGGAGCCGCCGCGCTCGGCATTCGCGGCATTGGTACGGCGCCCGCCTTCGTCGCCTTGTTTCTCTATTCGCTGCTGCCGGTGGTGGCCAACACCGTGGTCGGCCTTGCCGGCGTGCCGCGCGCGGCCAACGACGCGGCGCGTGGCATGGGCATGACTGATCGGCAGCGCCTGTTCGGGGTCGAGTTTCCACTCGCCTTTCCGGTGATCCTGACCGGCATTCGCATCGTGCTGGTGCAGAACATCGGCCTCGCCACCATTGCAGCCCTGATCGGGGGCGGCGGTTTTGGTGTCTTCGTTTTCCAGGGCGTCGGCCAGACGGCGATGGATCTTGTGCTGCTGGGCGCCGTGCCGACGGTCGCCCTTGCCTTCACCGCCGCCATCATCCTCGACGCAGTGATCGAAATGACCGCCACCAAGCGCAGGGTCGAAACCGCATGATCGAGATCGAACACATCACCAAGCGCTACGATGCGACAACGGTGGTCGACGACGTCTCGATGGTGATCGAGCCGCGCACCATCGCCGTCATCGTCGGTACGTCCGGTTCGGGCAAGACGACGCTGCTGCGGATGATCAATCGTCTGGTCGAGCCGACATCGGGCGTCATAAAGCTGGACGGTGCCGACAATCGCTCTGTTCCGGCTTATGAACTGCGCCGGAGCATCGGCTACGCCATCCAGGGCCATGGCCTTTTTCCGCACCGCACCGTGGCGCAGAACATCGCCACCGTGCCCGTCCTGCTCGGCTGGGACAGGGACCGTATCAAGGCCCGCGTCGAAGAATTGATGACCCTCTACCAGCTCGATCCCCAAGAGTTCGGGCCACGTTATCCGCACGAATTGTCAGGCGGTCAGCAACAGCGCGTCGGCGTCGCCCGGGCTCTGGCTGCTGAACCAAATGTGCTTTTGATGGATGAGCCCTTCGGTGCTCTTGACCCGATCATCCGCACCAAGGCGCAGGAGGACCTCCTGGCGATTCAGAAGCGCTTCGGCACCACCATCATTCTCGTCACCCATGACATGGAAGAAGCCGTGCATATGGGCGACAAGATCGCCGTGATGGATGCCGGCAAGCTGGTGCAATACGCCAGTCCGGCGGAGATTCTGGCAAACCCGGCAAGCAGCTTCGTGGAAACGCTGGTTGGCGCCAGTGAGCGCCCGTTCAGGCTGCTGTCCCTGGGGCGCGTGCGTGACGCAGTGGAAAGTGGCCCCGCGGAAGGCGAAGCAATTCCCGGCGATGCCAGCCAGCGCGATGCCCTCGCTGAATTGCTGTGGTCCGGCCGTCCCGCCTTGCCGGTGAAAGGCGCTGATGGCCAGCCGCTTGGTCGCGTCACGGTCGACGGACTGGTAAAGCGCGCGGCGAGGCCGGCATGAAAGCCTGGGTGCCAGCGCTTCTCAGGCTTGTCCTGCTTGTGCTGCTTATTGCCTTCGTGACCAATCCGGGCTGGTTTGAACCGCTGTTAAAGCCGCTGACCGAGAACAATGCGCCGGCGATCTACAACCAGGGCAGTCTGCTGACGCTGACGCTGCTGCATCTGCGCACCGTTCTGATAGCCACCGTGGCGGCGACCATTGTCGCGGTGGCGCTTGCCATCCTGGTCACCAGACCGGCCGGCGCCGAATTCCTGCCGCTGTCGCGCAGTCTGGTCAATATCGGCCAGACCTTTCCGCCTGTGGCGGTGCTGGCACTTGCCGTGCCCGCCGTCGGTTTTGGCGAGACGCCGACGCTGATCGCCCTGTTTCTCTATGGCCTGCTGCCGATCTTCGAGAATGCGCTCACCGGACTGACGACGTTGCCGGCTAGTGTCATTGAAGCGGCTCGCGGCGCTGGCATGACCGGTTGGCAAAGGCTCATCAAGGTCGAACTGCCGCTCAGCGCGCCGATTATCCTCGGTGGCATCAGACTGTCGGTCGTCATCGGTCTTGCCACTGCCACCATCGGCTCGACCGTCGCGGCCAAGACGCTGGGTGAGGTCATCATCGCCGGGCTCTTGTCAAACAACCTCTCCTTCATTCTGCAAGGCGGTCTCATCGTCGCCGCCCTTGCCGTGCTGATCTATGACGGGCTGTCGGCAGTCGAGCGTTACGCGGCGCGGCGCATGGGGCAGGGGACGGAATGACGCGTCTTTTTCACGGATTCGAATCGGCGGGCAGTTAGCCCCTCAGCGGCCTCCGGGCAGCCAAACGCCGGCGTTTTTACGGCAGCGACACGCCGTTCCGGAACGAGCCTATCGCGTCCACCTGGATTCAATCGGTTTGCAAGAACGCATTGCGGCGAAAGCCGGGCAAAAACTGAACAATATCTTGACGGTCGCCAACCTGTTTCGCATACACCGATGCGATGGGTCGGATTCCGCCCGCGGAACCCGGTCTCTGTCTCAACGGCCCAGGGAGGGGTTCTTTTGGGTCATCAATCGAGGAAAATCCGGCAATGACAATTCTTTCCGCCGTCATCGCCTGCGGCCTGCTTTCTGTCCTTTACGCCATCTGGGCGACACGTTCGGTTCTCGCGTCCGATCAGGGCAACGCACGCATGCAGGAAATATCCGCGGCCATCCGCGAAGGAGCGCAAGCCTATCTGGCGCGTCAATACACCACCATCGCCATCGTTGGCGTGGTCGTGCTTCTGCTCGCCTGGTGGCTGCTTTCAATCACCGCCGCTATCGGCTTCCTGATTGGCGCCGTCCTGTCCGGCGCCGCCGGCTTCATCGGCATGCACGTTTCGGTGCGGGCCAATGTCCGCACGGCGCAGGCGGCCTCGAACAGCCTCGCCGCCGGCCTCGACATTGCCTTCAAATCGGGCGCCATCACCGGCATGCTGGTGGCCGGTCTCGCATTGCTCGGCGTCTCGATCTATTATCTGGTGCTCACGCATTTCATGGGCCTGCAGCCCAACGATCGCATCGTTATCGACTCTCTGGTTTCGCTTGGCTTTGGGGCTTCGCTGATCTCGATCTTCGCCCGTCTGGGCGGCGGTATCTTCACCAAGGGCGCGGACGTCGGTGGCGACCTTGTCGGCAAGGTCGAAGCCGGTATTCCTGAAGACGATCCGCGCAATCCGGCCACCATCGCAGACAATGTCGGCGACAATGTCGGCGACTGCGCCGGTATGGCCGCGGACCTGTTCGAGACCTACGCGGTGACCGTCGTCGCTACCATGGTTCTCGGCGCCATCTTCTTCGGTGGCACCGCCATTCTCGGTGCCGTGATGCTGTATCCGCTCGCTATCTGCGGCGCCTGCATCATCACCTCGATCATTGGCACTTTCTTCGTCAAGCTTGGCGCCAATGGCTCGATCATGGGCGCTCTCTACAAGGGCCTGATCGTCACGGGTCTGTTGTCCATCGTCGGCCTGGGTGTCGCCACCTCGGCCACCGTGGGCTGGGGCGAGATCGGCGTCGTCGCAGGCATGTCGATCACCGGCAAGAACCTGTTCATCTGCGGCCTGCTCGGCCTCGTGGTGACCGGTTTGATCGTCGTGATCACCGAATATTATACCGGCACCGGCAAGCGCCCGGTGAACTCCATCGCACAGGCGTCGGTGACCGGTCACGGCACCAACGTCATCCAGGGGCTGGCTGTCTCGCTGGAATCGACGGCACTGCCGGCGATCGTCATCGTCGGCGGCATCATCTCGACCTACCAACTCGCCGGTCTCTACGGAACGGCGATCGCGGTCACCACCATGCTTGGCCTCGCCGGCATGATCGTCGCGCTCGACGCCTTCGGTCCGGTCACGGACAATGCCGGCGGTATCGCCGAAATGGCCGGCTTGCCCAAGGAAGTGCGTCATTCGACCGACGCGCTCGACGCGGTCGGCAACACCACCAAGGCGGTGACCAAGGGCTATGCCATCGGTTCGGCCGGCCTCGGCGCGCTGGTGCTGTTCGCGGCCTATTCGAACGACCTGAAGTATTTTGCCGCCAATGGCGACAAATATCCCTATTTCCACGGCATGGGCGACGTCTCTTTCGACCTCTCCAACCCGTACGTTGTCGCCGGCCTGATCTTTGGCGGCCTGATCCCGTATCTGTTCGGCGGCATCGCCATGACTGCGGTCGGCCGCGCGGCGGGGGCCATCGTCGAAGAGGTGCGCAGGCAGTTCCGCGAGGATCCTGGCATCATGGCAGGCACGTCCAAGCCGAACTACGCGCGGGCTGTCGACCTGCTGACCAAGGCGGCGATCCGGGAAATGATCATCCCGTCGCTGCTGCCGGTGCTGGCGCCGCTCGTCGTCTATTTCGGCGTGTTGCTGATATCGGGCTCGAAAGCTTCCGCCTTCGCCGCGCTCGGTGCTTCGCTGCTCGGCGTCATCGTCAATGGCCTGTTCGTCGCCATTTCGATGACTTCCGGCGGCGGTGCCTGGGACAATGCCAAGAAGTCGTTCGAGGACGGCTTTGTGGACAAGGACGGCGTCAAGCATCTCAAGGGCTCGGAAGCGCACAAGGCTTCCGTGACCGGTGATACGGTCGGTGATCCCTACAAGGATACCGCTGGTCCGGCGGTCAACCCGGCGATCAAGATCACCAACATCGTGGCGCTCCTGCTTCTGGCCGTGCTCGCGCACGGCGCCTGATCCGACAAGGATTTCAATGACAAACCCGTGGGGAGCGATTCCCACGGGTTTTCCATTTCCAGGCAATCCGACGCTCCAGCCGCGGGGTCCGGACGCCGCGCGTGTCGTTTGTTACCCTGCAGGGTCTTTCCGTTCTCCGCGACTACGGTAGATCGCCAACAGACTGTCCACACCCGGATCCCGTTCAGGCATCGGAGGCAGGCCGCGTATCTCTCGCAGCCTGGGGACAAAGGCGCCACGTCCGTATTTGCGGCGAAACTCGATCGATCTTGGATGAATGCCGACCGCGGCCCAAAGCCTGCGCTTGAGATAGCTGGATCTCTTCAGCCGAGCGGGAACCTCGGCTGCGGCAAGAATTTTGACGCGCAGGTCGTCCGGCATCCGCATGCCGTCGATGAGCTCCTCCTGTTCCATTGCCGTGTCTTCGACATAGCTGCCACTGCGTTGGCCGGAGAAAATGCTGAGCACGCTCAGGTGCGGCATGGTCGCGATCACGGCTCCCTTTCGCCAGGCGCGGAAGAGCCAGTCCTGCGAACTTTCGCACGAGCATTCGCTGGCAGGGCGCCATGGGCCGAGCCGACCCAGCGATGCCCGCCTGACCATCTGTGCTGACCCGTATCCCGCCGTGACGACCGGATCGTACAAACCGTTCTTGCCCATTCCGTAGATCAGGGTCTTGAGCGGATCGCCTTTCATCCGCGTAGGCTGGATGATGGCACCGAGAGCGATGACGACATCGGCGCCGGTGGCATCGATCCAGCCGGTCATCGCGGCGAGATGGTCGGGGAACCAGAGATCGTCATGGTTGAGCAAAGCAACGAATCGGCCGCGCGCCCGGGCAAGTCCGATGTTGTTTGGTCCGGATTGTTCACCGAAATTCACGGGGAGATCGATATAGCCGATGCGATCATCGTTGAATTCAGAGATTACGGCGGCGGTGTCTGGCCGGCAGCAATCGCCGATGACCAGAACCTCCCAGTCCTGAAGGGTCTGGGCCACCACGCTTCTAAGAGCTTGCCGCAGGGCTGCGGGACGGTTGTGCGTGGCGATCACGACCGACACAAGCGGCTCGCCGGGATTGGCCTGAGCGACGTACCAGGGCCGCGTCAAGGCTTACACCAGTTTGTATGGAATGAGGTCCGTGTCCGGAGGCAGTCGCCAGTGATCCGGGTCTTCGAAAGCATAGGCCTTGTCGACCAGATTTAGCAGGAGGGCGGTCTCGGGCCCGAGCGCGGTGACGCCATGCCATACACCGGGCGGAATGACGACGATCGCCGGGCGTAGTGGGCCGACTATCTTGTGCCAGAGCGCACCAAAACTGGGCGAAGCCTTTCTTCCGTCGTAAAGCGATATGCGAACGCTGCCGGCGCAGCAGAAAAGCCTGTCCAGGGTCACCGCATGCGCGTGCCATCCGGTCACGGATCCCGGGTAGAGTGTGCGCTGGAACACTTGGCCAACCGGCAGAGTATCCAGCTCCCATTCCCCTCGAAAGATCTCCGTCAGATAGCCGGTGGAGGTTGCAACCGATCTGATCTCCTTGACCTGAACGCCGTCTATTTCCGGAGCGTCGATCGCCATCCAATCAGGCGTGACGGTCTGCCGGTCAGGCGTCCCAGTCGCCATCCATCCTTGCGGTTCCTTGCGGTTTTCGTGGCTCATTAGGGCTCCCCAGCCGTTGCGCGGCGTTGATACGAGTTTGCCCGTTGGCTGGCAAGTCAGGCACTGCGTCGGACATACGGGGCTGTTGGCAAAAACAAAAACCCGCGGGATTGCTCCCGCGGGTTCTTGTTTGCCTGAGATGTTAATGCCTCAGAGCCTAAAGATCAGCGAGGGCCGGCGTCGCCGCCGGCGCCAGGAATACCGGGCGCCAGCTTGCTGGCGCCGTTCATGATCTGGCTCAGGAAGTTCTGATCCTTGCCACCGGTCGGCGTCGTGCGTGAGATGAAGTCGAAGATCTTGCCGTCCTTCATGCCGTAATTGGCAATCTGGGTGACGCGACCGTCCGCGCCGAAATAGACCGCCAGAATATGCTGATCGATAAGGCGTGGCTTGTCGAACGCGACATAGCGTTTGCGTGTCTGGGAAATGTAATAGAAGGCTTCGTTGTCGAACGTCGCGCTTGTCGAGGGCGTGCCGAGGGCCAGAAGCACCTGCTCTCGGCTGGAGCCGACCGGCACCAGATCGATGGACTGCTGGTCTATCACGTACCCTTGGGTGAACGTCTCGCTCGGGCTCAGGTCGCCGACCATCTTGGACGAATTGCATGCGGACAACGCCGACACGGCAACCAGCAGCGAAATCACACCGACAGGACCGGACGAAAAGTTCGACTTGAATTTCAGCGCGCCCAACAACAACTCCCTCAAATCGCCGCAACTTGCGCTGGGCCGCAAAACCGGTAAACCAGCTTGCTCGCCGATGCAACAAGGCCACTTCAACAAACGGTCCCGGGAGACCATCCCCAATGTTCCAGCGCCTTTTTGGCCGCGAACGCAAAGCCAACCGCGCCATCACCGAGGCGCTCTACGCACAAATCGTGGCGGCGGCGCGGCAAACTGTGTTTTATTCCGACTGGAATGTGCCTGACACTCCGCTCGGCCGTTTCGAGATGCTTTCCCTGCATATGTTCCTCTTCCAGCACCGGCTGCGCGGCGAGGGCGGCGCCGCGGCGGAGGTGGCGCAAGTGCTGATCGATGAGTTCTTCCTGGATGTCGACCATTCGCTGAGGGAACTGGGGATTGGCGATGTCGGCGTGCCGAAGCGCATGAAAAAGCTGGCGAAAATGTTCTATGGCCGCACGACCGCCTATGACGACGCGCTTGAACGTGAAGACCGTGACGCGCTTGCCGCAGCCCTTGCGCGCAATGTCAGGCCCGATTCCGATGCCTGGCCTGAAGCATCCCGACTGGCAGGCTATGTTGTTGAAGCCAGCAAGGGACTGAGGGCCCAAAAGTCCGAATCGATTGTTTCAGGGACGGTGGCGTTTCCCGTGGCGAGCACGGGCTGAAAGGTGAATCGATGAAACATTCAGACCCGCGAAGCCCCGTCTCTTTCGTGGCAAATGTCGGCCGCCTGCCGCAAAAGGGGTTGCCGGTTGTCATCGAGACCGATGTCGCCCAACGCGCCGCGTTGGCTGAAGAGCACGAACTGCTTTCAGTCGAGAAGTATCGCGCCGATCTCCTTGTCGCTCCGTGGAAGCGCAATGGTGTGAAAGTCACTGGCCGTGTCGAAGCCGACATCACCCAGGCCTGCATCGTTACCCTCGACCCGGTTGAAGCGCATATCGACGAAGAGATCGAAGCCCTGTTCCTGCCGGAGGCGTCAAAGCTCGGGCGGCAGGGGTTTGAAGGCGGCGGCGAAATTCTTCTCGATGCCGACGGACCGGACAGCCCGGAGACTTTCTCAGGTGACACGATCGATGTCGGCGCTCTCGCCGAGCAGTTCTTTGGACTTGCGATCGACCCTTATCCGCGCAAGCAAGGCGCGTCGGTCGAAGCGAAAGACGAAGCCGGATCCGCGGAGAACGAATTTCAGCAAAAGCTCCGATCCCTGTTGGGAAAAACCTGAAACGCGACCCGAACAGAGAAAAGTCGGTTGTGTGAAAGCCCAAAACCGCTATTTTCGCCAAACCTTGGCGACCGCCCAGCAAACCGTGAGATGAATACCGCGTGATCAGGATTTCCATCGATGCCATGGGCGGCGATCACGGACCAGCCGTGGTCATCCCGGCGCTCATGACGGTTGCAACTCGCCGCCCCGACATCCGCTTCGTCATCTACGGTCGCGAGGAACAGGTTCGCCCGGAACTCGCCAAATATCCGAAGCTTGCTGAAATCAGCGAGTTCTTCCATTGCGAGATATCGGTCCGGATGGACGACAAGCCGAGCCAGGCGCTCCGCCATGGCCGCTGGAAGTCGTCGATGTGGAAGGCGATCGAGGCCGTGAAGTCGGGCACGGCGGATGCCTGCATCTCGGCCGGCAATACCGGCGCGCTGATGGCGATGTCGAAATTCTGCCTGCGCACCATGGCAACGATCGACCGCCCTGCCATCGCGGCGATCTGGCCGACCGTGCGCGGCGAGAGCGTGGTGCTGGATGTCGGCGCGACCATCGGCGCCGACGCGCATCAGCTTATCGACTTCGCCATCCTCGGCACTGGCATGGCGCGCTCGATTTTCGGCATCGAGAGGCCGACGGTCGGCCTGCTCAATGTCGGCGTCGAGGAAATCAAGGGCCAGGAGGAGGTCAAGGAAGCCGGGCGCATGCTGCGCGAGGCCAATATGGCCTCCATGCGTTATCACGGTTTCGTCGAGGGGGATGATATCGGCAAGGGAACCGTCGACGTTGTGGTGACGGAAGGCTTTGCCGGCAATATCGCGCTGAAGACGGCGGAAGGCACGGCGAGGCAGATCGCCGGCTACCTGCGCGCCGCGATGAGCCGCACGCTGATGGCCAAGATCGGTTATGTCTTCGCCAAGGGCGCCTTCGACCGGCTGCGCGAGAAAATGGATGTCGGCCGTTCCAACGGCGGCGTTTTCCTCGGGCTGAACGGCATCGTGGTGAAAAGCCACGGCGGAGCGGATTCTGACGGCTTTGCGGCGGCAATAGAACTTGGATACGACATGGTGCGCAACAATCTGCTTGATCGCATCGAGGCGGACCTCGATCTGTTCCATGCGCGCAATCCGCATGCCCAGACCAACAGGAAATCCGACGTCGACGACGACGCTAAGGAATAGGAAAGAGCTTTGATAAGATCAGTCGTGCGTGGCATCGGTGCCGCGCTGCCCCGCCGCATCATGAAGAATGCCGACTTTGAAGGCATGGTCGAGACCTCCGATGAGTGGATCGCCCAGCGCACCGGCATCCGCCAGCGCCACATCGCCGGAGATGACGAGACGACAGCTTCGCTGGGCGAGGCGGCGGCGCGCGCGGCACTGGACAATGCCGGCCTGACACCAGCCGACATCGACCTGATAGTGCTGGCGACCTCGACGCCCAACAACACCTTCCCGGCGACCGCCGTCGAAATCCAGAACCGGCTTGGCATGCATCATGGCTTTGCCTTCGACATGCAGGCGGTGTGTTCGGGGTTTGTCTATGCCGTGACGACCGCGGACCTCTATATCCGAGGCGGCTTGGCCAAACGGGTGCTGGTAATCGGCTCCGAGACGTTTTCGCGCATCCTCGACTGGAACGATCGCTCGACCTGCGTCCTCTTCGGCGACGGCGCCGGAGCGCTGGTGCTCGAGGCAGGCGAGGGGACCGGCAACATCGCCGACCATGGCGTCCTGGCGGCCAGCCTGCGGTCGGACGGAGCCCACAAGGACAAGCTGTTCGTTGATGGCGGCCCCTCCACGACCGGCACGGTCGGGCATCTGAGGATGGAAGGCCGGGAGGTTTTCAAGCATGCGGTCGGCATGATCACCGACGTCATTGAAGCGACATTCTCGGCTGCCGGGATCACCGCCGAGGATCTGGACTGGTTTGTGCCGCATCAGGCCAATAAACGAATTATTGACGCTTCGGCCAAGAAGCTCGGGATAGCCGAGCAAAAGGTCGTGGTGACCGTCGATTTGCACGGTAACACCTCGGCTGCTTCGGTGCCGCTGGCGCTTTCGGTGGCCGTCGCCGACGGTCGCATCAAGAAGGGCGATCTCGTGCTGCTTGAGGCAATGGGCGGCGGCTTTACCTGGGGCGCGGTTCTGGTTCGCTGGTAAGTGCCGAACGGTCCGGTTTCGGTCCTTGACCTTGCCGGATCAATTACTTAGGCTCTGCCGTTGTTGTGCCGATTTTGTGTTTGAGCTGATGGGACGGTCGCATGGGGGGAAAGACACTTACGCGCGCCGACCTTGCCGAGGCCGTGTACAGAAAGGTAGGCTTGTCGCGCACTGAATCGGCCGAACTCGTCGAGGCGGTTCTGGACGAAATCTGCGAGGCGATCGTTCGCGGCGAGACGGTGAAACTCTCATCTTTTGCGACGTTCCACGTCCGTTCCAAGAACGAGCGTATCGGACGCAATCCGAAGACTGGCGAGGAGGTGCCTATCCTGCCGCGCCGGGTGATGACCTTCAAGTCGTCGAATGTGTTGAAGAGCAGAATCCTGCGTTCCCATCAGAGCAGCAAGACCAAGGCTGGTAAATAGTCGTCTAATAGGCGTTGAAAACCGGCCCTGCCATGATGCCGGGCTTGAATATTGCTCCACAAACCGCTGAAATAACGCTCGATTCGGCATCGTGGCCGGATCGCCGTCCAGCGTGAGGATTCGCCCATGGACAAGAGCCCCGACGCCTTCCGCACCATCAGTGAGGTCGCCGAAGATCTCGATTTGCCGCAGCATGTGCTGCGTTTTTGGGAAACACGTTTCAACCAGATCAAGCCAATGAAGCGCGGCGGCGGCCGCCGCTATTACCGGCCGCAGGATGTCGAGCTGATCAAGGGCATCCGCCATATGCTTTACGATCAGGGATATACGATCAAGGGCGTGCAGAAGCTGCTGCGGGAGAACGGCAATCAGTTTCTGGTCGCGATAGGCAATGGTGACATGGCCGCCGTCGAGGCGATTTCGCAGCGGCGGCAAGCCGATGCCGTGCCGCTGACGCCGGCGGCACAACCGCGCGGAACCGACGATGAGATGCTGGTCGGACAACCCAAGGTAAAGCCCAGCCGCCGGTTTTTCGGCTTGGGCAAGACCGACGAGGACGGTCCGGTCATGCCGGGAGCATCGAAGCTTTCGCGCGACAACCGCGCCTTGCTGCAGGAAGCGCTGTTCGACCTGCTGGAATGCAAGCGGTTGCTCGACCAGGTGCGCTGACCGCCGCTAGGCGCTTTAAAGCCTAGAAACTGGAACCCGCCTAGGGGTGACGCGTTACGTTTCCTTCTGCAAGACATCGTTCAGCAAGACAAGGAAACGCATGATGGCATCATTCTCTACCCTTTCGGACATCGACCTCGAAAAACAGGTAGCGGCTCTCTCGAAAGAACTCGCGACGTTGCGCAAGGCAGTCTCGAAGCGGGGTGGCGCATATTACGAAGATGGTCGTGATGCCGCGCTCGACACCTATTCCGATCTTGCCGGGCGCCTGCGGGATGCCATGCCGGCAATCCGCAGGCAGGGCAGGGTGATCGAGAAATCAGCCCGCGACCATCCGACAGCCGCCGCTGCGGTTGGGCTCGTGGTGCTCGGTCTGGCCGCCAGCCTTCTGTTCAGCCGGCGCTGATCTGGGCAAAAAATCCAGGAAAGAAAATGGCGGCTCGCCCTTCGGGGCGTAGCCGCCATCAACATTTACATCAGCGGTTCCAACAGGCATTTGGTCCGGAGCGCCCTGGCATAAAGTCCTGCGGCGCCGCGATGGTTTCGGCGCATGTAGTGGGAGCGTTCGATGCGCCAGCGCCGTCCGAGTTCCAGCGCAATGTCGGGGTTGGACCAGCTGCCGTAGCCCGATCCAGAGTAAACGACGATCTCACCTGCAAAGAGGCAATGGTCAGTGACGAGGAAGTCCACGCGAATATAATCGAGATCCCCCGCGAGACGTGGCGCTGTGGCAATCGCCTCGCGGACGTAGTCTATAAGCCGCGCACTGACAGGCATCGATTGATCTTCGCGCGGGTAATCCGAATCGCGGCCTGGCAGAGGATTCGCATTCCGGTCGAATAGATGCGAACGCCCGGCCACCTTGTCTTCGACCCACGCATGGCAGACGACGCCGCCGCAAATATAGACCTTGATGTCGGTGGCGATCGTTCCGCCGCTCAGAGGTAGCTTTTCCTCCACCAGAATCGTCGGCCTGATAGGCCAATAAGCCCACTCGCCATCGCGTCGCCCGTACGTCTTGCCGAGCCAGCGCCTCGTCTTGCGCAGTATCGTAGCGCGATCAGGTTCGCCGCCTGACACGAAGATGTTCATGGCGCAGCCATGATTGACCTTGATTATCACGTCGTCACTGAAGAGAGCCGAGGGAATATCGGCGGGGTCGTGGCCGCTCCAGAGCGTAGCCGGGAGCTTCAGATCCGGACAGACTTCCTGGATGTGGGCCTTGGCCGCCAGCTTGTCGGTGAGGGTCACGAACAGCGGGTTGTGGTCTATGATTTTTCGCCACAGCATTCGTTCGTGATAGGTTTCAGGCGCGGCCGGATTGGGCCAATAGCCCACGCGTTTGACGAAACGCAACATCAGCATTGGATGTCGGATAGTCAGCCATATGCGCGCGACAACCAGGACAGCGCGGTTCGTCCACGAAATATCGGCCTTGGCCGTCATCAGAGATACCTTGGGCTTACGGGCTCCGCTTGATCCGGGGCGGGACCGGTCAGCGATATCTCTTTCGCCGTATAGATATTTGCCTTGGCCCAGAAGGCCCTGTGACAGATACCCATGGCTCCAGGCAAGGTCGGCGCTTGCGCCTAGTACGATATAAGCTCTAACTCACGATGAGCGGAAGCTACCGTGGCCCATTTTTGACATACCGCGCTTGCGCGACGGCAACCACAAGAAGACCGCCTTTAGCCAAAAAGACCAAAGTCAGTCTTCTTGTTGGCGAGCGGTAGGCTTAGGCCTTCTTCATCATCATCTTCTTGTGGTGATGATGATGGTAGTGATGGTGATGGTGGTGATGACGGTGGTGATGACGATGATGCTTATGCATAGGAGCCGCATCGGCGCTGGTTGCGCCGACAACCGGCACCAGGGCGATTGCAGCAGCGAGCCCGAGGGCAGAGATGAGAGACTTTTTCATGGATCGTTTCCTTTTTCGCAGGCCGTTTTTGAAGCAGGTCGGTGACCTGACCGCCGCGAAAATCATTATCGCCCTCGAATTTTTCGACAGTGTTTCCCGACTGTAGAATTTTGTTTCTGGATTATGTCTGGGGCGGCTGAACCGGCGTCGCGCTCGCGAACGACCATCACGTCGCACAAATGTGATCGTTGATCACTTCCAAGCTCAGTAGCTCGAACAGTCCCGTCGAGCGTCTTTCGAAGCCTTCGTTTCATATCGCATCTCGACGGTGAGTGATCAACTGGAGATACAAAATCCTGCCCGTGGCTTTCATGAAGCATGCCATTGCGACGCCGTCCCTGAAATAACAATGACGTATACCGCACGAGAGCCGCTGCCGGAGTTGCCCGCGCATTGCTAATGGCTATGATCGAACAGCCGTGAGTCTGGGAGGAATGATCAGGCATGAAATACCTTTTGCTGATCATCCCTTGTGTGCTGAGCGTGTGGGTTCCGCTCTACAACAGCGTCGAGCCGACCCTGGCGGGAATTCCCTTCTTCTTCTGGTTTCTGCTGGCTCTGATTCCGGTATCGTCAATCTTCATTTGGGCGGCATCGAAGGTCGGAGGGGACGACGCATGATCGATCATCTCAACTGGACCGCGACGGCCGTCTTTGTCTTCTTCTTTGCCGTCGTGACGGTCATTGGCTTCGTTGCAGCTCGCTGGAAATCCGGCAATCTCGATGAACTGCATGAATGGGGTCTTGGCGGCCGGCGCTTCGGCGCGTGGATCACCTGGTTCCTGCTCGGCGGCGACCTCTATACAGCCTATACGGTCATCGCTGTGCCGGCGCTTGTCTATGCGATCGGCGCTTACGGCTTTTTTGCCGTGCCTTATACGATCCTGATCTATCCCTTCATCTTCCTGACGATGCCGCGCCTGTGGAACGTGGCCCGCGAGAAGGGTTACATCACCGGTGCTGATTTCGTCTTCGGACGGTATGGCAACAAGGGCCTGGAACTCGCGATCGCCTTCACCGGCATACTGGCGACCATGCCCTATATCGCCCTGCAACTCGTCGGTATGGAAAAGGTCATCCAGGCTCTGGGGTTCCAGGGCGAGGGGGTGATGTCTCATCTTCCATTGACGATCGCGTTCGTCATCCTGGCGCTCTACACCTACAAGAGCGGTCTGCGCGCGCCTGCCATGATTGCCTTCGTCAAGGACATCATGATCTACGTCTTCGTCATCGCGGCGGTGGTGATCATCCCGGCGAAGCTCGGAGGCTACGGCGCGGTCTTCGACGCGGCCGCCAAGGCCTATGCGGGCAAACCCAATCAGGGGCTTACCTTGTCGCCGTCACAGGTGGGACCGTTCATAACGCTCGCCATCGGGTCGGCGATGGCGTTGTTCATGTATCCGCATTCGCTGACCGGCGTGCTTTCGGCGTCGGGCCCCAAGGCGATACGACGCAATGCCATGACACTGCCGGCCTATTCGCTGCTGCTCGGCCTTATCGCGCTGATGGGCTTGATGGCGCACGCTGCGGGCGTGGAAGTCGCCAACCCGCAGGATGCGATCCCTCAACTGCTGCTGAAGATGTTCCCGGACTGGTTCGCGGGCTTCTGCTTCGCGGCAATCGCCATCGGTGCCCTGGTGCCGGCCGCGGTGATGTCGATCGGCGCGGCCAATACGTTCACGCGCAATGTCTGGCGGCCGTTCGTCAACCCCGCAATGTCGCCTCTGCAGGAATCGCAACTCGCCAAGCTGATGTCGCTGATCGTCAAGGTCGGCGCCCTTGCGGTGATCATCTTCATGCCGACGAAGTTCGCGCTCGACCTGCAGCTACTCGGCGGCGTCTGGATGATCCAGATATTCCCGGCCGTGATCTTTGGCCTCTACACGCGCTGGTACAGCGGGGAGGCGCTGCTTGCTGGCTGGGTCGTCGGGTTCGGCCTGGGCTCTTATCTGTCGTGGGGCCCGACCGCGTGGGTGCCGACATCGACGATCCTTGGTTATGGCGCGTATAATGGTGTCATCGCCGTGATCGCCAACATCGCGGTTGCGACCGTGCTGTCATTCGTGTTGCGGCCCAAGGTCGAAGGCGACATCAGAAACGCTGATTTCCGGGATGCACGCGGCGCTGCCTGAGGTTCGGGAGCCACTCTCCGGACCGTGGCCCGCCATCACTCCGTTTTGGTTTCGGTCGATTGCGGCCACTGCAACAGTGCGGCGCGACCGCTGTCGGTGATGTCATACACGCCGTGTTCAGCGCGGACGAACCAGCCATAGACATTGCGGCGAAGGATCTTCACGACATTCGGCATGGTTGGCTTGAGGTCGCGCGGACGTCTTGGGCCCTCGGTCATCGCCGCCGCGCATGCCAGCGCCTCCTGGCGATACGCGGTCATGATCGGTTTGCGCGTGCTGCCCCCGGCGGCCGGGTCGCCGCGGCGCCGCTGGTGCTCGTCGACAAGGCGCGAGCGACGGCGCGGATCCTTGCGCGGCGGCAAGGCGGCCGGGCTGAGCAGCACCTCGACCTGGTCACGGCCGGTGACGCCCAGCAACCCGAATCCCAGGCGACGACAGAGATTGCGAAACCGCGCATCGTTCTCACGGCCCTTGCCGCGCGCCGACATGCGGGCGGCAAGCCATACCTCGTCGCTCGCGCCAGCGCGATCGACGCCCTGCAGCACGAGTTCGAGATTGAACTGCAGCTTCAGTTCGCAAATGACCACGACCGGCGGCTCGCCTTCGCGCAGCCCGACCATGTCGCAGCCGCCGATCTCGCCCTTCACGGCAAAGCCGAGATCCTCGAGGAAAAGTTTCACCGGAGCATAGAGCGAGGTTTCGTTCGTCACGACAGCTTGCTGGATCGCCTCAAAAATCCGAATCGGGTTTAGACCACGATACAGCAAGCCGGCCCAAAATTCGGCACCGGTCGTGGAATCCGAAGTGGCACCGGGTCGATTACATTGGCGGAACGATGCCGTTGTTGCCGACCACGACACGAGTGGAGGTCAACGTGCCGCCGCCGTCGCGCTCGGCGTTGACGAATATGACCGCGCCGGGCTTGAGGTCTTCCGGAGTTGCCGGCGCGAAGGTGACGATCGGTGTTGTCGGCGGAATCGCGATCTGCTTTTTCTGGCCGTTGTCGTAAGTCAGCGTTACGGACCGACCGTTGATGTCGGTGACATCAGCGACCGTGCCGTTGGTCATGCGGCTGTTGGGTTGCAGATCCCACGGACGGTCGCCTTCACCGGCCCCTTTCATCGCGGCCGGAAAGACCACGACTTCGAGCGCGCCGCTGCCGCCATCGGCCTTGGAAACCGATGCGATGCCGAGGAAATCGCCCTGCTTGATGTCCTGTGCCGATGCTTTGGCGACGCCAGATATTTTCCAGCCGCTCGCCATTTTCACCGTATCGGTCGTGCCTTCCCGGGTTTTGACCGTCAGTGTCGCGCCGTCGAAGCTGACGACGCTCCCGCGCAGGCGCACCGCATCCGCCGCCTGGGCCAGGCTGATCCCGGCAAGTGTCGCGCTTGTAACGACCGCGCCGAGCACGAATCTCTTGAAGTCCATTGCATTCATCCTTCGAAATGGCTGGCTCGGTTCGAGCTGAAACGCCAGCGACAGTCGCTTAACGAACGAGCGACGCAAACCGTCCGGCAAATCGGCGATGGGCCATTCAAAAGAACTTGATTGGCGTGTACCGCGAGCAACCGGTCGCCATGCAATGCAGATCTTATTTTTGAAATCGGACTTCGGGGGCAAGTCCTGTTTTAAATGGTCGGAGTGGCCGGATTCGAACCGACGACCCCTTGACCCCCAGTCAAGTGCGCTACCGGGCTGCGCTACACTCCGGACCGGTCGCGATGTATCGTGATAACCCTGTTCGGGTCAACCCGAATTCGGCAGCTGAATCATGATCCCGAGACGGGCAACATCTTTTCTGGAAAGATTGCAATCAAGCAAAAGGATGGAGGCCTGTTGCGATCACATCGGAAAGCGCATCAGGCTTGATGCACGGATGAGATTGCTCTTGCCGACTGGTGTTGCGGCGTCGGGCTCAACTCCCGCTGGTGGCGATACTCCAGCGCGATCGCGCCCCAGACGAGCCCGAGCAGCAGGTAGAGATGGCGCCAGTGGTCGATGTCGATGAAGGTGCCGAGCCCGATATTGCCGATGAACGCGACGTAGGCACACAGGAGGTAGGGTTGCCATGGCCTGTCGCGCAACAGGATGCGGAAGCCGGCCGCGATCGTCCACAGCGTCAGCGTCAGGAATGAGACGAAGCCGAGCCAGCCATAATCCATCAACGCCTTGAGCCAGATGTCGTGGGTGTCTTCGCCGAAGATCGTGCCGAAGACGAGCGGGCCGATGCCCAGCGGATGTTCCAGCGCCATCTGGAAGCCGATCGTATAGCGCGCAAAACGGCCGAGGCGGGCGGTGTCGTAGCTTTGCTCTAGATGGGCGCGATTGGAGAACATCTCCGACACGCCTGGCAGTTGCAGGATGACGATGATGGCGATGACCAGCAGCGACAGCGCCGCGATCGTCATCACCACGACCCGCAGCCGGAACATGCCGCTCGCGCTCTGCAGGAACAGGCAGCCGGTCAGCAGCACCGCCGACACCGCGAACATGCCCCACGCGCCGCGCGAGAACGAAAAGAAGATGCCGGCCGTGATGACCAGCAAAGGCATCGCCAGCAGGGGCATTCGCGAGATCGGGCCGGTCAGCAGCAGATAGAGCAGGTAGATACCGGGCAGCACCAGGAACGGGCCGAACACGTTCGGATCCTGGAAGGCGCCGGCGGCACGGTCGTATTTAGTGAACAGCTCGGCGCCTGGAAAGGCGTGGAAGTAGCCGGCAATGCCGAGCAGCGACGTGATCACCGCCGCGATCACGTAGGCACGGAAAATCAGTTGGTAGCGGCCGGGGTCAACCGCGCTCACCGAGGCGTAGAACACGGCCGTAAAGGCGAGAAACAGCGATACGCAAAGATAGAGAGGCGTATTCGCCAGGTCCGACATCTGTGTCATCGAGATCATGCCACCGATGTTCATCATCACCAGCAGCACCAGCATAGGCAGCACGGCGCGCGATATACGCAGGCCGAACAGAGCCCAGATGGCGATCAGGCCGGCCATGTAGAGTTCGTAGGGTGCCGGTTCGCGGATGACGAAACCCGACAGGAACACGCCGAAGAAAAGCGCGCCGGACGAGATCAGCGCAATCAGCTTGGCGTTGACCGCGGCTGGCGGCAACTCATGGGCAATCGCGCTCAATAGGCGTTTTCCGTGTTGAGCAGCCGGATCGGCGTCAGGAACAGAATCTTCAGATCGAACAGCAGCGACCAGTTTTCGATGTAATAGAGGTCGTACTCAGTCCGCATCCGGATTTTTTCGTTCGTGTCCATTTCGCCGCGCCAGCCATTGATCTGCGCCCAGCCGGTGACGCCGGGCTTGACCTTGTGGCGGGCGAAATAACCGTCGACCACCTCATTGTAGAGAAGATTGTGCGATTGCGCGGCGATGGCGTGCGGGCGTGGACCGACCAGCGACAGCGAGCCCAGCAGCGAATTGAAGAACTGCGGCAGTTCGTCGATCGAGGTCTTGCGGATGAAACGGCCGACGCGGGTGACGCGCGGATCGTTCTTGGTCACAGTCTGCTTGGCGGTCGGGTCGGCCTTGTCCGTGTACATCGAACGGAATTTGTAGACCTCGATGATCTCGTTGTTGAAGCCGTGCCGCTTCTGGCGGAACAGCACCGGCCCCTTGCTGTCGAGCTTGATGGCGATGGCCGTCGCCAGCATCACGGGCGAAAAGACGATGATGCCGACGATCGAGAAGACGATGTCGAAGGCGCGCTTGGCGACAGAATCCCAATCGTTGATAGGCTTGTCGAAAATGTCGAGCATCGGCACCGAACCGATGTAGGAATAGGCGCGCGGGCGGAATTGCAGCGCGTTGGAATGCGCCGACAACCGGATGTCGACCGGCAGCACCCACAGTTTCTTCAACAGCTGCAGGACGCGCGATTCGGCGGTCAGCGGCAGCGAGACGATCAGCATGTCGATACGCGCGATGCGGGCGAACTCGATGAGTTCGGAGATCGTGCCAAGCTTGGGATAACCTGCGACGATCGGCGGCGAGCGCTTGTCGCTACGATCGTCGAAGATGCCGCAGATGCGGATATCGTTGTAGGGCTGCTTCTCGACGGAGCGGATCAGCACTTCTGCCGCCTTGCCGCCGCCGACGATGACGGCGCGGCGCTCCATCCGGCCATCCCGCGCCCAGCGTCGTATCAGCTTCGACATCACCAGCCTGAGGCCGAAGACGAGGATGAAGCCGACGACGAACCAGGTGCCAAACAGCAGGCGCGAATAATCGCCGGACATCTTCATGGCGAAGGCCGTCAACGCCATCAGGGCGAATGTGCCGGCCCAGACCAGCAGAATGCGGCCGAAATTGGCGATCGGCCGCATCAGCGAAACGACCTGGTAGCAGTCTGTGACGTCAAGCAGCACGACGGCGAGGAAGGAAGCGGCGGCGATCGTCAGCGGATATTGCCAGGCGAGATAGTTGAAGAAGCCGACAAGGTAGAAGTAGACGCAGAGGCCCGAGAGAAACAGCAGCGCGAATTCAACCATGCGCAGCACGCCGCTGACCATGATCGGCGACATGGTGTCACGCCGGTATTGCGATGCAACCTGACGGGCGACATCGTTCATGCCGCCGGGCTTGTCTGCCTCGGGAGGGGCGTCGAATTTGCGCACCGCATCCAACGAGAAGCGGCGCGCGGGATCGATCTCGTTCATGGGGCTATCCGCGAGCTTCCCTCGGGTGAATATCAAAAGAGAGCTAAGAAACCCTTGAAACAACCGTTGGCTTTGGACAAGGTTAGCGTTTCAGTGCCAGGAAGTAGGCTTTCTCGATTTCGGCCGCCATCACGTCGGCACCGAAACGCGCCTTCAATTCGGCGGTAGCCGGCATGAGACTGATGTAAGCATCCGGATTGGCGAGCGCCTCGCGCATTTTGAGACTGAGTTCGTCAGGGTCGGGCCGGATCAGGGCAGGGGAGCTGGCGCCGAATATCTCTGGAATGCCGCCGACGGCGGTGGCGATCATCGGTTTTCCCGCGGCGAGCGTCTCCAGAACGATGTAGGGCATTGCCTCGGCGCGAGACGGAACGACCACAAGTCCCGCCAATGCAAACGCGTCTCTGGCCGGCATCGGTGGCAGGAATCGGACGTGACCTTCGAGCCCCAGCCGCCTTACCTGGCTATGGTAGCGTGGCAGGTCGTCGCCGTCGCCAACCATCACCGCCGTCAGGGCGCGGCCAAGACGGGACGTGGCGTCGGCTAGGGCGTCAATGAAGATGTCTGGGCCCTTGAGGTCGCGCATCATGCCGATGTATAGCAGGTCGGCGGCGCCGGCCGTCGTCACCACGGGCTCGAACTCGGCCGCGCGCAGGCCGTTGTAGACCAAGGCGTTGGGGATCGGCGGTTCGCCTACCTTTCTGCGATAGGTTTGTCTCTCGTAGTCGGAGACAAAGAGCAGGGTGTCCGTGAAGCGCGCCATGAAACGCTCGAGCGCGAAGAACAGCTTTCCGGTGGTCGTGTGTTCGTCATAGTGGAGTGAACCGCCATGCGGCGAATAAAGGCGGGCTACGCGAGACCTTGATACCCGCAACAATGAGCCGAACAGGCGGGCATAGGCGCCACCCTTGGCGCCGTGCCCGTGAAGCACGTCCGGCCGCAATTCCTTGATGATCCTGTAGGTGCGCCAGGCCGAGGCTAGGTCGCCGGGGCCGACATGGCGCTGCATGGGCGTGCGATGAATGCCGAGCGCCAGGCTGTCTCTCATGCGATCGAACAGCCGCTCCTCGAATTCGCCGCCCGTCGTCGAATCGCAGACGATGCCGACCGAATGTCCGGCCATGACCTGCGCTTCGGTCAGGTCGCGCACATGCCGGAAAATTCCTCCGACGGGTGAGCGAAAGCAATGGACGATCCTGAGCTTGTCAGCCACGTGGGTTCGTCAGAACAGGCGTTCGCGAACGTAGACTGTATCGCCTGGCAGCAGCGGGTCGGATGTGACCACGCGTCCCGTCATGACCTTGCCGTTGATGTCGCGGGTGATGTCCACGCTTTCCTGGTTGGCGCGTGGCGAGAAGCCGCCGGCGATGGCGATGGCTTTCTGCACGGTGAGGCCGGGCACATAGGAATACTGGCCGGCCGCGCCCACTTCGCCCATGACGAAGATCGGCCGGTAGCGATCGATTTCGACCGAAACGTCGGGGTCACGCAGATAGCCCTGGCGTAGTTTGTCGGCGATCTCTTTTTCGAGTTGCTGCGCCGTGTGGCCGCGCGCCGGCACAGCGCCCACGAGCGGGAAGGAGAGGTAGCCGGACTGGTCGACGCTGTAGGTGTTGGTCAGGCCATCCTGCTCGAAAACGGTGACGCGGACGCGGTCGCCTGCGCCGAGGCGGTAAGGTTGGTCGAGCACTTCGTGGAAGGCCGCCGGTGTTGGGCGATAGCTGGAGCAGCCGGCAAGCATCGATACGGCAAGCAGAGCGCGGAAGAGAGAAGCAGTGCTTTTCATGACCGGATACGTACCTTCGACTGGCCGCTGCGATATCGCGGCAACTTTAAGGATCGAGGCCCGTTATCATCCTGTTAGGGTTAATGGCCGGTAAAGGCGCGAGCCCGATATGTCGAAGATCGGGGCGCGGAGAGACGAAGAGGCGCCTTTTCAGGCTCTTTGTTCACCCATTGTCAGCAAAGCCTAACAAGAGCTTACCGCGATCTTAACGGCTGAGTTACCATAGTTGTTTACGGTGCATCCTGACTCAGTACCGGAGCAGGATGCATGTCCGTTCAATCCGCGGCCGCAGACGTCGATGTCGATCTCAGGCAACTCTTCGCAAGCCTTGCGAGGAATTGGCTGCGCATCCTTGTGGTGGCGCTGATTGTTACCGGCCTTGCCTTTGCGCTCGCGTGGCTTGCCAAGCCTCATTACAAGGCCGAGACGCGGCTGCTGATTGAAACGCGCGAGTCGGTCTTCACGCGCCCTGACGGCACCAATGACAACGACAAACCTATCCTCGACGAGGAAGGGGTGACCAGCCAGGTCGAGGTCATTTCCTCTACCGATATCCTCAAGCAGGTGGCGACGAAACTCAATCTGTCGCAGGTGCCTGAATTCGACGATGCCGCCAAGATGTCGATGCTGGGCCGCGTGCTGATCATTGCTGGCTTGAAAAGCGATCCGAACGAAATTCCGCCGGACGAGCGCGTCTTGAAGAAGATGCGCGAGAAGCTCAACGTCTACCGCGTTGAAAAATCGCGCGTCATCGTCATAGAGTTCTCATCCGAGGATCCCAAGCTCGCGGCCGATATCCCGAACGCAATCGCCGATGCCTATATTTCGGTGCAGGGCGACGCCAAGCTTGAATCGAACTCGGCGGCGACGGACTGGCTGGCGCCCGAAATCGCCGACCTCTCCAAGCGCGTCAAGGATGCCGAAGCCAAGGTCGCCAGCTATCGCGCTCAGTCGGATCTCCTCATGGGAGGCAACAATTCCGTGCTGGCCACGCAGCAGCTTTCCGAACTGTCGAGCGAACTGTCGAGGGTGCGCGCCAACCGCGCATCGGCTGAAGCGACGGCCGACAGCGTCCGCAAGGCACTGCAGGGCGGCGGGTCACTGGATGCGGTCCCGGAGGTGCTCTCTTCCGATCTGATCCAGCGGCTGCGCGAGCGGCAGGTTGAGCTCAAGGCGAATATCGCCGACCTGTCCACCACCTTGCTCGACAATCATCCGCGCATCCGCGCGCTGAAATCCCAGCTTGCCGATCTCGACGGCCAGATCCGCAATGAGGCGGAAAAGCTGATGAAAGGGCTGATGACCCAGGCGCAGACCGCTCAAGCGCGTGAAAACCAGCTCGTCGCCGAGGTCAACACCTTGAAGGCGGCATCGGCGCGCGCCGGCGAGCAGCAGGTCGAACTGGATGCTTTGCAGCGCGAGGCGACCTCACAGCGCCAATTGCTCGAATCCTACCTGACCCGCTACCGCGAAGCGTCGTCGCGCAAGGATCGCAATTATCTGCCGGTCGATGCTCGTGTCTTTTCTCGCGCCGTCACCCCCTCCGAGCCCTATTTCCCCAAGATCGTGCCGATCGTCGGCGCGGCCTTCGCCGCATCGTTGCTGATCATGGCGATCGTTACGCTTCTGCGCGAATTGTTTTCGGGGCGCGCCATGCGTCCGGCCGCCGGTGCCCGCTTCGAGCGGATCGAGCAGGTCGCCATGCCTGTCATCCGGCATGAACCCACAGATATCGAGGCGCCGGCCGATATCGAGCCAGAGATTGGTCGTGCGACCGAGACGGCGGCGGTTGAAACAGTCGCGGCGCCACTCAATGCCGTCGCGGCCGAACCGCCGGTCGCGAATGTTGTACCGAAGCGTTCCAGCTTCGGCGAGATCGACGTCGAGAGAGCCGCGGAAAAACTGATTGCGAGCGGTGCCGCACGCGCCATTTTCGTGTCGCCGGAAGGCGACGAGGCCGCCGCCTCGGCCATCCTGGTGGCGCGCGAGGTCTCCGATGCCGGATTGCGGGTGCTGTTGCTCGACCTGACAGCTTCGGGAGCCGCGTCGCGGCCGGTGCTGGACAGCGCGCTTTTCCCGGGTATCACCAACCTGCTCGCCTCCGAAGCGCAGTTCAGCGAGGTAATCCACGCCGACCACTATTCGGATTGCCATGTGATTCCGGTTGGCACCGCCGATCCGGTTCATGCCATGCGCGCCGCGGACCGGTTGCCGATCATCATGCAGTCGCTGACCACCGCCTATGATCTTGTCGTGGTCGAATGCGGCCCGGCCGACGCGCAAGGCATCGGTCGGCTGGTCGGTGATGCCACGGAGATCTTCGTGTCCATGCTGGAACCGGATGATGAGGTGGCAAAGGCCACTGTCAGCCTGATCGAAAGCGGCTATCCGGACCTCACCCTGGTGACCCCTGTCGGCCACGACACCCCAGGCAACCCGGTGCCGGACCGGCGCTCGGCCGCCTGATGGGAGACAGCCGTAGGGCAATTCAAGGACAAGCCTGAAACGACTTTCCGTCGGGATAGTGCTTCAAAACCAAAAGATGGAGTGGCCCGGCATTTCAGTGAAGCGACGCCGCGGCTCTAGTTGTCGTCTTCGGGCGCCGCTGCCGCAGGCTGCCCCGCCGCCTTTCGGCGAAGCGACTTGGTCAGCTTCCAGATCGTCGGGTTGTGCTTGATGAAGGCTTTAAGGCGCGCACCTTGTTGCAGGACAAGCGCCAGCCCGCGGCCCTTCAGCGTCAGAGGAACCAGAACCTCGAAATGCTGGGTCTCGATATCGCACCAGAGACGTTTATAAGGTTCATCGCCGACGGAGAAGTCGTAGACCGCGAAACCGGTCTCGCAGGCTTCCTGGATATTGTCGAAGAACAGGAAGTCGCCGGGGCTGGTATGACCGAGGTCATCCTCGGCTATCGCCCCGAATTCGCATATCAGGCGTCCGCCTGAACGGCTGGACCCGGTCACGGCGCGAAGCTTGCCGGCAACCTCGAGCCCATGCAGTACAAAGGATGGATTGTTGTCCGCAAGCGCATCGATGAAAAGCGCGCGGAAAAAGGCACGCACGTCATTGTCGCCGAATACGTTGGCGATGCCCATCTTGCGAAAACGGTGTTCCTTCATCTCGAAGAAGGCGTCGAGCAGCCGGTTCACCTCGTCCGCGGTCCTTGCCTCGATGCGACGGTGGCTGCCGACGGCATCGAATTTGCGCATCTGGGCGCGATGCTTCTTGCGCTTGCGCTTGCCACTGGCACGCGCCAGCAGCGCATCGAATCCTCCCGCCAGATCAACGGCCAGCGACAGGTTCGGGCTCGGAAAATGGGGAAGGCCTGCAAGCGGATTGGCAACGCCGTCGAGATCGGGCAGCAACCGCTCCAGTGCGATCAGGTCGATATCCGGTCGCGCCTTGTGAATGGCTGTCAGCATCGACCGGATCGACGCGACATTCGCCTTCGGGAGCCAATGTGGATCGCCGGCAACGAAATTGCCATTGGCATGGCGCCCGCCCATGAAGCGGGCGATGCGAAAGGGGCCTTGGCGGCTAACCTCCAGCGCCAGCATGAAGGCCGGCCTGCCATCAACGCTCAGGGTCGCCATGAGCAGCGCAGGCTTGATCCGCGCGGACCAGTTCGTCACCCATCCGGGACCCTGAGCAGGAGCAAAGAGAGCGGAGCGACAGAATTGGGCGTAGTCGGCAAGCGCTCCGCTGGAGGCCACCGAGACGGATTCCGTCGCTCCGCCAGGCAGAGCATCTGGCGACCCCTCGGTTGTCGCAAGCCGATTGCCATCAAATGACGCAGCTGCGTCAACCATCCCTAAATCCTTAAGGCGTATTCATCGCGATTTGGGGGTTCGCGTAGGCGCGTTCCGTGCTGGCTAAGCCTAGGCGCAAAAGGTGAATGAATGATCGACGGAGGCGAGGCAATCCGGAAACTGGCGCTTAACGTCGCCCGCTATACCGGACTGGCTCCGTTGGCAAAGCCGTTCATAGGCGGCATTGGTGCCATCCTGATGCTTCATCGGGTCACTGCGAGACCCGACAAGCCCGATAGCGTCAACCGGCACCTGAACATTGCGCCTGAATTCCTCGACACGGTAATCGCCGACATGAAGGCGAGTGGCTACACCTTCGTCGGATTGGACGAGGCGATCGAGCGCATCAAATCCGGAGGCAAGGGCGGCCAGTTCGCGGCCATCACCGCCGACGATGCCTATCGCGACAACATGACGGAGGCGCTGCCGGTGCTGGAAAAGCACGGCGCGCCGATCACCATCTACGTCGCGCCGGGGCTGATCAGCGGCACCGCCGACCTATGGTGGGAACTGGTCGAGGACATCGTCCAGGCATCCGATCGGTTGACCCTGAACACGCCCGTTGGTCCCGAGAGGATCGATTGCTCGACTCCGGCCAGAAAGCTCCAGGCCATTGCGCGCCTGCATGCTCATCTCACCACGGAGGTCCGCGAGGAAGACCAGCGTGCCGTGCTGCGTGAACTGGCTGACAGCAGTGGCGTTGACGCGGATGGACTGCGTCTCAGGACATTGATGAACTGGGATGAAATCCGCGCCATGGCCGCGCATCCGCTGGTTACCATTGGATCGCATACGGTCAATCATCACAGTCTGAAGCGGCTTTCCGAAGCTGATGCACGACGCGAGATCGAGGATGCCAAGCGTATCCTGCAGGCTGAACTGGGTGAAGAGCCGCGTCACCTCGCTTATCCCTACGGCTATGCCAGCGCGGTGGGCTGCCGCGAAGTGGGCTTTGCGCGCGAAGCCGGCTATGCATCGGCGGTGACGACACGCCATGGTGTGCTGCACGCCGGGCACGCCGGCTTCCTGCACGCGTTGCCGCGCATTTCGATGAACGGCCGTTACCAGAGCGTGGCACATATCCGCACCATGCTGTCGGGCGTCACAACGCCACTGGCCAACGCCGGCAAGATGGTGGTCACCGTCTAGACCTGGGCTTGGACCTTGCGGCAGTCAGCGCCTGGGCCGCGGCTCCAGCATCAGCCACTTGATAATGCCCATCGCCGGCAGCACCCAGAGCAGGCCGCTCAGCAGGAAAAAGAGGAAATGCACCAACGGGCCCGACTCCGACAGTCGGGCTACCGCGAAGATCGATGCGAGCAGCGCATAGATGATCACCAGCGCCAACAGCAGGAACGTTCCGATCAGCTTTTTCAGGCGCAAGGGCATGGTTGGCCTCCAAGGCGAGCGTGACGGAACTCCTGAAGGATCCGGCATGCTTGGTGTATTTGCCTCGCATAGGCCCTGGCGCGAAGCCGCGCAACCCGGCAGACGCGGCGCGACGGCGTGCCGCGTCTGCCGGTCTTGCCAGCAAGGTTGCGATGGTTCACCAATCCGCCACGTCGAACCGCGGAAGAAACACCATGGCTGCCATCACCGATGCCGCGCCTTTTATGGCTCGCGACCGCGACCTGCATAATCGGGCGCTGGTGCGCGGCTGGCTCTATCTGGTGCTGCTGGTGCTGTTTGCATTGGTGTTGGTTGGTGGCGCGACCAGGCTAACTGATTCCGGCCTGTCGATCACGCAATGGAAGCCGATACACGGCGTGATACCGCCGCTCAATGACGCCGAGTGGCAAGAAGAATTCCAGCTCTACCAGCAGATCCCGCAATATGCCGAACTTAACAAGGGCATGAGCGTGGAGGCGTTCAAGTCGATCTTCTGGTGGGAGTGGGCACATCGGATTCTGGCACGCAGTGTCGGGCTGGTCTTCGCGCTGCCGCTGCTGTTCTTCTGGGTGACGCGCCGCGTCGAGCGTGGCCTTGGCCCAAAGTTGGTCGGCATTCTTCTGCTGGGTGGCCTTCAGGGCGCGATCGGTTGGTGGATGGTCGCCTCGGGCCTGGTCGACCGGGTTTCGGTCAGCCAATACCGGCTGGCAACGCATTTGACCCTTGCTGCCCTGATCTTCACCGCGACCATGGTCGTCGCACGCGGCCTGGCGCCGCATTCAGAGCCCGCGGCCGACCGCTCGACGCAACGCCTGGCCGGAATTATCGTCCTGCTGGCGCTGATCCAGATCTATCTTGGCGGGCTCGTCGCAGGGCTCGATGCCGGCCTGAGCTACAACACCTGGCCCTTGATGGACGGCAAGATCATTCCGGGCGATCTGCTGATCCTCGAGCCTGCATGGCGCAACTTCTTCGAAAGCCCGAAGACAGTGCAGTTCGTCCATCGGCTTGGCGCCTACACGGTCTTCGCCGTGGCACTGTGGCACATGATTGCGACACGCCGGCGCCAGCCGGGCACTACGCATGCACGTCGTGCGACAGTACTGTTCCTGCTGGTTTTGGTGCAGGCCTCGATCGGTATCGGTACGCTGCTGATGCATGTGCCCCTGCACATGGCGCTGACGCATCAGGGGTTTGCGCTCATCGTGCTGGGCTTTGCCGCCGCGCACTGGCGCGGCACCAAGGGCGCTTACCCGTTGCCGCATGAGATCGCGCTTGGGAACTGATCCCAAGCCGCGATCCGTCAACTACATCCAGAAGGCGTTTGACGAAGTCTTCTTCTCGCCGTCGAATTCCGCCTGGCGCAAGGCCGCGGCGGATGGCGTCGACTGACTCTGAGCGGCCTTGGCTGCCTTGTCGGCGTCGGCGGCTCTTAGCGCATCGAGCTTGGCCTGGGCCGTAGCGATATCTTGCTGAATCTGAGCTGCCTGAACCTGATCCTTGATCGCCTTGGCCTGATCTTGCAGATCCTGGATCTGCTTTTCGAGCGCGGCCTCCTGGGCTGCATTGCTCGAGGAATTGGACGAGGAATATTGGATTGCCGAGGAGGAACCGGAGATTGCGCTGACCATGACAAATCCTTGGGTCGGGAGCCAAGACATCTCAGTAGCCCAACATGGTAAATAAGTGTTTACCAATTGCCTTGCTTGATCAGAAACTGGCCCGCACCGCACGGATCGCCCTCGCAATTGAAAGTTCGCGGTTCTCTTCGACCGCATTGTCGTCCTCATGATGCCAGGACGCAGACAGGCATCCATAGGCTATGGCATGATCGAGGATCGCGGGCGGGGGCTGGTTCAATGTTTTTGCAAAGACCTCGGCCATATGCGCGATCCGAATGGGATCGTGGCACAGCGCATCCCGGTCAAGCGGGTTGTAAAACATGTTCGCGGCATCGAAGCCGGGGTCACCGAGAACGCCTTTCGGATCGATCGCAAGCCAGCCGCGCGGCCCCTGGAGGACGTTGTCGTGGTGGAGGTCGCCATGCAGAGGCCTGACAGCGCGCGGGTTGGCCAGCAAACGATCCGCGATGACTGCTGCCTCGACATAAAGGCTGTGATCGCCGGCCGCACGATCGGTCGCTGCTTTCTTGAACAGGCTGACGTACCGCTCTTTGAGCGGCTGAAGCTCGGACGGGAAGGGGTCTTTCCCAGGAGAAAACAGGCGCGTCATCACCTCCGCCACGATCGCGGTCGCGGCGTTTTCACCCTGCTCACCGAGAATCCGCGAAAGCAAGGTATCGCCAGCATATTCGATCAGCATGCGGTGGCCGTCGCGGCCCAGCAACCGCACCGCGCCTTCACCACGCCGCCAGGCAAGATAATGCTCGCCGCGCAATTCGTCGGCGATATCATCGAAAGCCTTGAGCGCCTTGACCACGGCCGGCGAGCCGTCCTCGCGGACAACCTTCCAGATGCGGCTCGAAAAGGTTTCGGCAATGAGTTCGGGCGCGCTGACCTTCCAGCGTGTTGGAAAGGCAGGCGCGTCCATCAAAGCCCGAGCATCAGGTCCATGTTCTGAACCGCGGCACCCGAAGCGCCTTTGCCCAGATTGTCGTAGACCGCCAGCAACATCGCCTGCGCACGTTTGTCATTGGCGAAGACATAGACCTTCATGCGGTTGGTACCGTTGTAGATCTCGGGATTGATCTCAGGCACGCGCTCCAGATGCGCGTAGGGCGCCACTTCGACCACGCCGCCCTTGATCGCGGCGAAATGGTCCGCAATGGCCGCATGAAGCTCCGCACCAGTCGGCACATGGTCGAGGCCGCCGAGCTGCAGCGGCACCACGGTGATCATGCCTTGCGCGAAATTGCCTACGGCCGGCTGCATGATCGGATCGTGCGAGAGCTTCGCATAGGCCCTGAGTTCCGGCACATGCTTGTGCTGCAGCGTCAGCCCGTAAGGCAGGAATTCCGACGCGTCCTCGCCCTTGGCGACATAGTCCTCGATCATCGGGCGGCCACCGCCCGAATAGCCGGATATGCCGTTGACGGCGATCGGAAAATCGGACGGCAGCAAACCGGCGGCAACCAGCGGCCGCAGCGTGGCGATCGGCCCCTGCGGCCAGCAGCCCGGATTGGCCACGCGTTTCGCGGAGCCGATCTTCCTGGCCTGATCCTTATCCATCTCGGCGAAGCCGTACTCCCAGCCCTCGGCCACGCGATGCGCGGTCGATGCATCGATGACCTTGGTGGTATCGTTGGTGATCAGCGAGACGCTTTCCTTCGCTGCGTCGTCGGGCAGGCACAGGATCGCCACGTCGGCGGCATTGAGGAATTCAGCGCGTGCCGCCGTTTCCTTGCGGCGCTCGGTTGGAATGGAAATGATCTCGAGGTCGCCGCGCTCGGCAAGCAGCGCCCTGATCTGGAGGCCGGTGGTGCCGTGTTCGCCGTCGATGAAGATTTTCGGTTTCATTGCCAATCGTCCCGCCTGTATGTCCTGCTATTTCAACACTATATGCCGTGACCGTGATTCACCGCGATACCGTGGCCGCCATTGTTCATTTCCTCGAGCCGCGCCTTCCGTTCAGCCAGCAGCCCGAGATACTGCATCGCCACCATCGAACCGGCGATCGCCGTTATATCGGCGTGATCATAGGCCGGTGCAACCTCGACAACATCGGCGCCGACAATATCGACCTGGTTGAGCTGGCGCAGCGTCGACAGGATTTTCGCCGAGGAAGGGCCTCCGGCGACTGGTGTGCCCGTTCCCGGCGCGAAGGCAGGGTCGAGGCAATCGATGTCGAAGGTCAGGTAGGTCTTCTTGCCGCCTGTACGGTCGACGATGGCATAGGCGATATCCGACGCCCGCATCTCCTCGATCTCATGGCCGTACAGGATCTTGATCCCGAACGTGTCGGGCGCATGGGTGCGGATGCCGATCTGGATGGAGCGGTCCGGGTCGATGATGCCTTCCTTCACCGCGCGGCCGACAAACGAGCCGTGGTCGATGCGTTTGCCGTCATCTTCCCAGGTGTCCTGGTGGGCGTCGAACTGCACCAGTGCCAAGGGTCCGTGGATGGCCGCATGCGCCTTGAGCAGCGGCCAGGTGACGAAATGGTCGCCGCCCAGCGTCAGCAGGAAGGCGCCGGACTTCAGGATCTTCGCCGCCTCGCGTTCGATCGTGCCGGGTGTCTTCTGGTGGTTGCCTGAATCCAGCAGGCAATCGCCATAGTCGACCACCGTCATGTGTTCGAACAGGTCGCGCGAAAAAGGATATTGCGGGTCGTTGTCGAGAATGGCGGAGGCGCGGCGGATCGCCTGCGGCCCGAATCGAGCGCCTGGCCGGTTGGTTACCGCTGCGTCGAAGGGAATGCCCCACACCACCGCATCCGCGCCCTTCACGTCCTTCGTGTATTTGCGCCGCATGAACGACAGCGCGCCGGCATAGGTGGGCTCGAGCGATGCGCCCGTCTTGGAACGGGCAGTGAAGGCATTGTCGATGTTTCTGTTCGGCATCGCGGGTCCTCAGGTTTCATCGGGGAGCAACAACTACAGAACCGGCACGGAACATGCCAGTCAAAGCTTGGGGAAACGAAATGGCACCGCGGGAGTGCCGTGGCGAGACAGGATTCGTATCATCATGACGCAAGCCGCATTCCTTAATCCCACCCGTGTCTCGGTGCCGGCTCAGACAGGTACGAAGGCGGGTACGCGTTTCCTGGTTCTCGATTCGTGGCGCGGCATCTGCGCGCTGCTGGTCGCTCTTTTCCATTTTCCGACCAGTTCGATGATTTCGCAGAGCGCCTTCATCGGCTCGTCCTATCTCTTCGTCGACTTCTTCTTCGTTCTGTCCGGTTTCGTCATCGCCTCCAGCTATGGCAACCGGCTTAACGAGCCGGATGATGTCGCCCGTTTCGCGCTGGTGCGCCTCGGCCGCATCTATCCGCTGCATTTTGTCATGCTGCTTGCCTTCGCCGCCTTCGAGACGCTGCGGCTAGTGCTGCCGCAACTGAATGGCACAGGGCCAGCGCCCTTTACCGGCGGTTTCGACATCCAGAGTTTCTTCGCCAATCTCTTCCTCGTGCAGGATCTTGGTTTTGAGAATCAGCTGACCTGGAACGCGCCAAGTTGGAGCATTTCGGCGGAGCTTTTCGCTTATCTGCTTTTTGCCGCGGCGGTTTTCGTCGCCGGCGCGCGCGCCTGGGTCTGGTTCGTCGCGGCGGTGGTGACGGCACCGCTTTTCCTGCTTGCCTTCTCCACCCATCACATGGATGTCTCCTTCGATTTCGGCTTCATCCGCTGCCTCTACGGTTTCTCGCTGGGCGCGCTGCTTGCATGGTTTCAGCATGATTCCATTGCAGAGGCGCGACAGGCGCTTGCCGGGGGCGGGGCCAGGCTCGCCTGGACCGTTGCGGAAATCGTGATGATCGCGGTGATCGTCGTGTTCGTCTCTCTGGCAGGCAACAGTGACGTCGGGATCGCGGCGCCCTTCGTATTCGCGCTGGCGCTTTATCTCTTCGCGCATGAGGGCGGCTGGGTCAGTGCCATGCTGCGCACCCCAGCCATGCTGATGCTCGGCGCGCTGTCCTATTCAATCTACATGGTTCACATCTTTGTCCAGGCACGCATGATCAATGTTGCCGGGCTCATACAGCGCAAGTTCGGCTTGGGGCTTGTTGGTGACATCTGGGTACGCGACCACGATGCAATCGGCTTTGGCGCCAGTTCGCCGTGGGTAGGATTCGTAGCCATTGTCGTGATGCTCGTCGCCACAGTCTCCATATCGTGGTTCACTTGGCGCTTCGTCGAAATGCTTGGGATGACCTGGTCCCGCCGGCTCGCCAAGCGCATTTGAGATAGGGTTCGCAACGCGCCGCTAGCCGGCTTCGTTCACGTGCCCGTCATGGGTGTCGCCTATCCGGAGTTCGATCCGGCAAGGAGCGATTCTCGATGCGGACCCTCTGGCTGAGCCTTCTTCTTTGCATCGCACAGGCGGCCTCCGTCAGCCAGTCATCGGCGGGCGAAACGCGAGCCGCGGAGATACTCGACCGCTTCGAGCATGCCAATCAGTGGCGCCACCACGTGATGGTGGCCGCGCATCGTGCCGGCGGCATGCAGGCGGGCAAGACCCTCTATCCGGAGAACTCGATCGCTGCCGTGGAAGGCTCGATCGCCATGGGTGCCGAAATCGTCGAGGTCGACATCCGACGCTCGAAGGACGGTGAGTTCGTCGTGATGCACGACAGCTGGCTCGACCGGACCACAACCTGCAAGGGCGAGGTGGCGGAGCATACGCTGGCCGAACTAAAGACCTGCAGGCTGGTGGTCGAGGGGACCGGCATTGTCAGCAACGAGACGGTATCGACGCTGCGCGAGATGCTGGTCGTGACAAGGGACAGGATCCTCATCAACCTCGACAACAAGCTCCAGGTCGGCGACCTTCCGGGGATGATCGCGCTGGCCCGCGATCTCGGCGTGGCCGAACAGGTCATCGTCAAGGAGAACCTTTGGAATGCGCAGAGGATCGCAAAGGTAAAGGCCGCCATGGACGCCATCGGCGGCGGCTTCCAGTTCATGCCCATACTTGCCGATGACGCGGTTCGCGATGCCGCCTTCGCAGAGACGGTCGAGCGTGCCTTCTCCATGCGCGCTGCCGAACTCATCAACTGGCGGGCAGGTGGCGAGACGCTGACCGAGACCGGCGGCCCGCTGTTCAGTCCGCGCATGCGTGACTTGGCTGTCAGGGGCGATTGGCACATCTGGGCAGACACCTACGCCATCATCAACAAGCCAGGCGGCTTCCTTTCCGGCGGCCGAGGTGACGAGTTGGCCGTACAGGCAAGCTTGCCACGCGAGACGTATGGTTTCTGGGCCGAGCACGGCGCGACCATCATCCAGACCGACGAGCCGAAGGTGGCGATAGACTGGCTGGCGGCACACGGCTACCGCGTGCCTTATGCGCAGCCACGCATCGAGCCCGCCACGACCGCCAGCATTAAATGATTGCCGCGCCGGAGATTCCGGCGCACTTGTCGCAGGCGGGCGTCTCCTGACACAACGGTGTCAGGACGCAAGCGCTACCGATGTGTATGTCTGATACCATGGTTCTCAAGCCGTCCGCCGGTTTCACCTATGCCGTCACCATAGCCGCAACCAGTCTTGGTTTCGTGGTTGTGCAGCTCGATGTGTCGATCGTCAATGTTGCGCTCAACCGGATCGGCTCGGCGCTGTCGATGGGCATAGGCGGCCTGCAATGGGTCGTCGATGCCTACACCCTGGCTTTCGCTTCTCTGCTACTGGCCGGCGGCGTGCTCGGTGACAGGATTGGTGCTCGCCGCGTTTTCGTCGGCGGCATGGGGCTCTTCAGCATTGCCTCCCTGGTTTGCGGCCTAGCCGGTAGTGCCTGGGTGCTGATCACGGCGCGCGCCGTGCAAGGCGCGGGCGCTGCCTTCCTGATGCCCTGTTCGCTGGCGCTTCTCAACCGTGCCTACGCTTCCGACAAGGCGCGCAGGGCGCGCGCTGTTGGCCTGTGGACGGCTGCAGGTGGCATCGCTCTGTCGGCCGGGCCGGTGCTTGGCGGCTTCATGGTCGCGTCGCTTGGCTGGGCCAGCATTTTTCTGGTCAATCTGCCCGTCGGCGCTCTCGCTATCTGGATGGCCTACCGGTTTCTTCAGGAAACGCCGCTCAAGTCTGAAAGGAAGCCGGTCGACTGGGTCGGGCAGGGGCTGGTCGTGCTGACGCTGTTCGCGCTGACCGGTGCCTTCATCGAAGCTGGCTCGTCGGGATGGGTTTCATTGCCGGTCATGGGTGGGCTGGCGGTGGCGTTGGTTGCTGGAAGCTCCTTCCTTCTGGTCGAGAGCAGGACGAAGTCGCCGATGGTTCCGCTCGGTCTTTTTGTAAGCCGCATACCGGCGGTGACGAGCCTCGTCGGACTGGCGGTGAACCTGACGCTCTATGGCACGATTTTCATGCTCAGCCTCTATTTCCAGCAGGAAAGGCATTTTTCACCTGAGATGACTGGGCTGGCGTTTCTGCCTTTCATGGCGGCAGTTACGGTTTCGAACGTCGCGGCTGGACGCATCGCGGCAATCTATGGCGCGAGATTGCCAATGGCGATCGGCCTGCTTCTTGGTGCGGTCGGTTTCGCCTTGATGGCGCTGATCCAGACAGACACATCCTATCTGTCGCTGCTGTGGAGATTGCTGTTCCTGCCGGTCGGCATTGGCCTTGCCGTGCCCGCCATGACCACGGCGCTGTTGTCTGCCGTGCCTGCGGAGATGTCGGGCACGGCGTCGGGCGTGCTCAACACCGTGCGTCAGTCGGGCGGCGCGATCGGCGTGGCGCTGTTTGGTTCCGCGCTGGCGTTGGGCACGATCACGGGCATGCAACTGACCTTCCTCGCTTCCGCGCTCGCCTTGGCGGCCTCGGCCCTTTGCGCGTTCCTGTTCATCCGCGCTGCCGATCATTCCGCCGGATAGGAATGCCCAACGCAAAAAGGCCGCCCGGAGGCGGCCTTTTCGATTGTCTGGAACCGTGTAGCGCTTAGCGCTTCGAGAACTGGAACGAACGACGTGCCTTGGCCTTGCCGTACTTCTTGCGCTCGACGACGCGGCTGTCGCGGGTCAGGAAGCCACCCTTCTTGAGCACGGCGCGCAGCGCCGGCTCGTAGTAGGTCAGCGCCTTGGAGATGCCGTGACGGACAGCGCCGGCCTGGCCGGAGAGGCCGCCGCCGACAACGGTCGCGACGATGTCGTATTGACCGGCGCGGTTGGACGCGATGATCGGCTGGTTCAGGATCATCTGCAGGACCGGACGCGCAAAGTAGCTTGCGAATTCCTTGTCGTTGACGACGATCTTGCCGGAACCCGGCTTCACCCAGACGCGCGCGATGGCGTTCTTGCGCTTGCCGGTGGCATAGGCGCGGCCCGACTTGTCGAGCTTCTGGACGTGGACAGGGGCTGCCGGCTGGGTGTTGGTGTTGCCGGTGGCGGCGCCCAGTTCTGCGAGCGAGGAAAGCTCAGCCATCTTATGCGACCTTCTTGTTCTTGGAATTCAGCTTGGCCACGTCGAGAACTTCGGGCTGCTGGGCGACATGCGGATGCTCGGCGCCTGCATAAACGCGCAGGTTCTTCATCTGGCGACGGCCGAGCGGACCACGCGGAACCATGCGCTCCACGGCCTTTTCGACGACGCGCTCGGGGAAACGTCCCTCAAGCAGCTGGCGCGCGGTGCGCTCCTTGATGCCGCCGGGGTGACCGGTGTGCCAGTAATAGACCTTGTCGGTGAACTTCTTGCCGGTGAACACCACCTTGTCGGCATTGATGACGATGACATTGTCGCCGTCGTCGACGTGAGGGGTGAAGGTCGGCTTGTGCTTGCCGCGAAGATGGTTGGCGATGACAGTGGCGAGACGACCGACGACGAGACCTTCGGCGTCAATCAGGATCCACTTCTTCACCACATCCGCAGGCTTCTGCGAAAAGGTTGTCATGTGTTTTCTGCTTTCGGTTCGGACCTTCAGGAGTGAAGGCGTTTCTTGTTGCTTGGATTGGCGAAGAGCGTGCCCGCCGCCAATAACAAAACGGCGGCCTTTGCGGGCCGCTGCTTCGTGAGGGCTTATAGGCGAGGGGAAACGGCGCGTCAAGCTGACGAAAAAGCGTGATAGCTGGAAAAAATAAGTAAAAACAGAGTGTTAGACAAAAGGTATTATTTTACCACATCGTCATTGCGCTTCGGCGGGATCGAATAGGTGCCGGTGGCGTGGGCTATCGTGTGTTGATCCGGACCGGCGACGATGTCAATGTCGAACACCATCAGGCTCTTGCCGAGCTTCAGGATGCGGCAATGGCCGTCGATCGGACCGGCCTCGGCCTTGCGCACGAAGTTGATGTCGAGATTGACCGTGACCGACAGCGCGTCGGGCCCGGCATGGCTGAGCACGCAGACGTAACCGCCAATGTCGGCCAGCGTGAATAGCGATGGGCCGGACACCGTCCCGCCGGGACGCAGGTGCCGCTCGCCGGCATTGAGCCTCACGATGCAGCCGCCCGGAAACACGTCGATCGCCTGGTAATATTTGAACTGCTCGTTGAGTTGCGGATAGACGGTGTCCATCAGCACGTTGATCTCGGCGGCGGTCAGCACCGGCTTGAGATTGCTTTGGGCGGGCATGACGGTCTCCCTTGCGCTGCTGCCTGTTTGAACGGGGTCGGGTATCCCTGGCAACACCGTTCGGCCATCACTGGTGACATCCTATCCCATCACGACAAATGCAGGGCAGGCCTGTCGCTTGTGCCAGCAATCTGTTTGAGGGTGTTGGACGAAGCGTAATGGCATACTAGATTGAAGGGCATCCAAGCATGATCCAGAATCGCGGAGAAACGACCGTGGCGGAAATCGTTGCCATCAAGCCGGCTCTCGCCGAAGGTCCGGTTGTCGCCCGTCTTGACAAGGGCGTGTTGCGGCTGACGCTGGCCAATCCGCCCGCCAACGCCTTGTCGTTGGCTGTCATGGCGGCTTTGACGGCGGAACTCGATCGTGCGCGCGATGACAAATCCATCCGCGTCGTGATATTGTCGTCGTCCGAAAAGGTGTTCTGCGCCGGGCATGACCTCAAGGAGATGACCGCGCATCGTGCCGATGCCGACCGGGGAAGGGCGTTCTTCGAAAAGACGTTCGCCGCTTGCGCTACGCTGATGCAGGCGATCGTGCGCCTGCCGAAACCGGTGATCGCCGAAGTCGATGGGCTGGCCACGGCGGCTGGCCTGCAGCTGGTTGCCAGCTGCGATCTCGCCATCGCCTCGCATGAGGCGACGTTCTGCACGCCGGGCGTCAACATCGGCCTGTTCTGCTCGACACCGATGGTGGCGCTTTCTCGCAATGTTTCGCGAAAACACGCGATGGAAATGCTCCTGACCGGAGAGACGATCGATGCCGCGACGGCCAAGGAATTCGGCCTCATCAACCGGGTCGTGCCGCGCGAGTACCTGAATCAGATTGTCACCAAATACGCGCAAACCATTGCTTCCAAATCATCCCTGGTGGTGAAGACCGGCAAGGAAGCTTTCTACGAGCAGGCCGAAATGGGGCTGGCGGACGCCTATGCCTATACCGGCCGCGTCATGGTCGAGAACATGCTGGCGCGTGACGCGGAAGAGGGCATCGGCGCCTTCATCGGCAAGCGCAAGCCCGAATGGCCCGAGGAATAGGATGGAGCCTCGCGTCTCCATCATCACGATTGCCACGGACGATCTCGACCGCGCGGTCTGCTTCTACGAGGCGATGGGGCTGAAACGCCACGTGGGGATCACCGACGGTGTCGCCTTCTTCCAGATGGGCGGCGCCATTCTCGGCCTGTTCCCGCGCAAAAGCGCTGAGGAGGATTCGGGCATTGCCTTCGCCAGGGCGCCGTCCGCTGTCTATCTCGCCTACAACACACGCTCGGAGGCGGAAGTCGACGAAGTGCTGGCGCAGGCCGAAAAAGCCGGTGGCCGTATCGTCAAGCCGGCTGGCCGCGCCTTCTGGGGCGGCTGGTACGGTTATTTCGCCGATGCGGACGGGCATGTCTGGGAAGTGGCGCACAATCCGGCCTTTCCGATCGCGGAAGACGGCACGATTTCACTGCCGGATTGACGCCGCCCCATGGCCTATCGCAAGCAACTGACGCGGCTCAAGGCACCCTATCTCAAGCGCATCCTTCTGGAACCGGCGCGCGTCGCGGACTGGGAAAAATACCCCTGGAACCTGCCGCTGTTTCGAAGCCAGTCGTTCGAACTCGAATTCACGACGCCGATCACCATCATCGTCGGTGAGAACGGCACCGGCAAATCCACCTTGCTGGAGGCGATCGGCGCGCTGGCAGGCTATGACGAGGCCGGCGGAGGCAAGGGCTACCGGCCCGTCGACCATTCCGGCGCCATAGACAAGAGCGGCGCGGCGCTGGCCGACACGCTGCGCGCGCACTGGCTGCCGAAGGTCACCGCCGGCTGGTTCTTCCGTGCCGAATCATTTTACTCGGTCGCCCGCTATCTCGATCAGGCCGCCCTGGATTCTGGTGGGGCGCCACCCGACTTCCTGTCCTGGTCGCATGGCGAGGGTTTCATCCGCTTCTTCGAGGAACGCTGCCGCAGGCAAGGCATCTACATCCTCGACGAACCCGAGAGCGCACTGTCACCGTCGCGCCAGATCGAATTGCTGAAGATGCTTGGTCGCATGGACCGGTCGGGTGCCGCGCAAGTGATCATGGCCACGCACTCGCCGCTGCTGATGGCCTGTCCCGGCGCGCGGCTGTTCCGTATCAGCCGGTTCGGGCTCGATCCCACGGATTTTCAGGATACGGACCATTTTCGCATGTTCAGGGACTTCTGCATTGATCCTCAGTCCTTTATGGCGGAAGCGCTCCAGGAGGATGGCGAATGACAGCGGGCGCGGATGATCTCGATTGGCAGGTTGAACAGACCTGTTTGGAGGGATGCCCGGCGTCGAAGGAGGTCGTGGTTGACGGCTGGCTTCTGCGCCAGTCCGGAGGCAAGACACGGCGAACCAACTCGGCAAACCCTCTGCGCGGACGGAGAGCGGCTCCGGAAGCCGTGGTTGCTGTCGCAGAGCAGTTCTATGGCAAGCACAGGCAGACGCCCCTGTTCCGGATTCCAGACATCGCCGCCGAAATGGACGCCATACTCGACAGTCGAGGCTACAGCCTCGAAGGCGGGACGATCCATCTATATGCCGACATGGATGAACTGAAGGATGTGCGTGACCACGAGGTCATCGTGTCACCGACGCCGGGCGAGGATTGGTTCGAAGCGCGGTTTCGCATGGGCGCCTATGATGCCACCGATGGCCGCGTCTTTCGCGACATGACCGCGCTGATCACGGGCGACAAGGCATTTGTGTCGACAGGACACGACGGAGAAGTCGCCGCCGTGGCCTACGGCGTGATCCGGGATGGGCTGCTTGTCGTGGAGTCCGTTGAAACCGATGGCCGCTTCAGGCAGCAGGGCCTAGGCCGCAGGACTGTCGGCGGCCTGATCGGCTGGGCCCGACGCAAGGGTGCGTCGGCGGCGTGCCTGCAGGTGGTGGCGGACAACGTGGCGGGACGAGCGCTTTATGCGTCGCTCGGCTTCAACCGGGAACTTTACCGATATCACTACCGCAGGAAGGCCATTTCGGCATGAACCACGACGCCTACGACAACGCCTACATCGGCGGCATCCTGAATTCGGTAAAGACCGTCGCCATGATTGGTGCGTCCGCCAACGATGTTCGGCCAAGCTATTTCGTGCTTAAATATCTGCTGGCGAAGGGATTTTCGGTGTTCCCGATCAATCCCGGCCATGCCGGCAAGGAAATCCTCGGCCGCATGACCTATGCGAGCCTGGCGGATGTTCCCGAACCGATCGACATGGTCGACGTTTTTCGAAACGCCTCGGCTGTACCGGGTATCGTCGAAGAGGTGATGAAACTCGATCCGCTGCCCAAGGTGATCTGGATGCAGCTTGGCGTGCGTCATGACGAGGCGGCTGCGCGCGCCGAAGCCGCCGGCATCAAGGTGGTTATGAACCGTTGCCCCAAAATCGAGTATGGCAAGCTGTCGGGCGAGATCGGCTGGACCGGAGTGAACTCAGGTGTCCTGTCGTCGAAGAAGCCGTTGATGCGATCTGGTTTCCAGAGTTTTGGCGTGCGGCAGAAATGATGCATGTCGGCCAGAGTTGCGCGGCGATTTTGGGACGACGATATGCACAGGGAGACGCTTGAGGCACGTCGCGTGAACTCCATCGGCGACGATATGCCTTGGGCGAAAAATTATTCCGGGAAGAAACAGGTTTTCTCGCGCGTTCATCGCAGATCGTTCGTCGAAAGGTATTTTCTTCTTTGCATTCGCGCTCCGGCTTCGCCAAGAATGCCCCGCGATTTGAGAGTTTCAAAAAAGGGAGGTTTCCGATGACCCGTACGCCCGGTTTCAACACGCTCGCCGTCCATGCCGGCGCCAAGCCGGATCCGGCGACCGGCGCACGAGCCACGCCAATCTACCAGACCACCTCTTTCGTCTTCGACGATGCGGACCATGCCGCATCGCTGTTCGGTCTGAAGGCCTTCGGCAACATCTACACCCGCATCATGAACCCGACCCAGGCGGTGCTCGAGGAGCGTGTCGCGGCACTCGAGGGCGGAACGGCGGCGCTTGCGGTCGCCTCCGGCCACGCCGCGCAGGTGATCGTCTTCCACAATCTGATGCAGCCTGGCGAAAATTTCATTGCCGCCAACAAGCTGTATGGCGGTTCGATCAACCAGTTCGGCCATGCTTTCAAAAACTATGGTTGGGAGGTCCGGTGGGCCGACACCAACGACCTGTCGACCTTTGAAAACCAGATCGACGACAAGACCAAGGCCATCTTCATCGAGAGCCTGGCCAATCCCGGCGGAACATTCGTCGACATCGAGAAGATCGCCGAGGTCGCGCGCAAGCACGGGCTGCCGCTGATCGTCGACAACACGCTGGCCTCTCCCTACCTGATCCGGCCGATCGAGCACGGCGCCGATATAGTCGTCCATTCGCTGACCAAGTTCATCGGGGGGCATGGCAATTCGATCGGCGGCGTCATCGTCGATGGCGGTACCTTCGACTGGTCGAAGTCGGGCAAATACCCGATGCTGTCGGAGCCGCGTCCGGAGTATGGCGGGCTTGTCCTGCATGAGACCTTCGGCAATTTCGCCTTTGCAATCGCCGCGCGCGTGCTCGGCCTGCGTGACCTCGGCCCCGCCATTTCGCCGTTCAACGCCTTTCTCATCCTGACCGGCCTGGAAACCCTGCCGCTGCGCATGCAGCGCCATTGCGACAATGCGGTCACCGTCGCCGCCTGGCTGTCCAACCATCCCAAGGTCGCCTGGGTGAATTATCCCGGCCTGCCCAGCGACAAGAACAATGCGCTGCAGAAGAAGTATTCACCGCTTGGCGCCGGGGCCGTCTTCACCTTCGGCCTGAAGGGCGGCTACGCGGCAGGCGTGAAGTTCGTGGAAGCGCTGGAACTGTTTTCGCACCTTGCCAATGTCGGCGACACCAAATCGCTGGTCATCCACCCGGCATCGACAACGCATCGCCAGCTTTCCGATGAGCAGAAGGTCAAGGCCGGGGCTGGCCCGGACACGGTCCGGCTTTCGGTCGGCATCGAGGACGTCAACGACATCGTCGCCGATCTCGAGCAGGCGCTGGCCAAGGTCTGATCATGAGCGCATCGAATTTCCTGTCCCTCGACGCGAACAGCGTCGAGGCCGAGGCTGGAGCGCCAGCCGAGGGTCGCCTGATTTCAGGCGATCCGAAATTCCGTACCTGGAACGTCGAGGAACGCGATGGCGGGCTCTACGCCGGCATCTGGGAATCGACCCCCGGCAAATGGCGGATCGAGTATGACGAGTGGGAGTTTTGCCACATTCTCTCCGGCGTCTCGGTGATCACGGAAGCGGACGGCGAAGCACGCACGGTCCGCGCAGGCGACAGCTTTGTCTTGAGGCCGGGCTTCAAGGGAAGCTGGGAAGTGCTTGAAACGACTCGCAAGGAATATGTGATCAAGCTTTGACGACGCGGCATCAGCCTGAGTCGTATTGCTGCGAAGCCGATGCAAGGGCGTCGATGTCATCGGCGCAGATCAGGTGCTTGAGCGCCTCGAATTTGTCCGCTGGCCAGTCGTAGACCTTGAGCGATCGCAGCTTTTTGGTTGTTTGCTCGGCAAATCGCGACTTGATCGGTTTTGCCGGGTTCCCCGCGACGATCGTATAGGGCGCCACATCCTTGGTCACGATCGCTCCCGAAGCGATGACCGCGCCTTCGCCGATTGTGACGCCGGGCATGATCATGGCGCGCATGCCGATCCAGACACCGTCACCGATGGCGGTGTCGCCCTTGCCGACATAGGCATCTGCGATGAATTCGGCGAACGGATAGAGGCTGAACCAGTCCATCCGGTGGGTGTGGTTGCCCCCTAGCAGGATCACTGCTTCCGCGCCGATGCAGACATAGTCGCCGATATGCAGCTGATCGATCGGCCAGAGGGGTTGCCAGGCTTTCAGACTGTATTCGTCGCCATAAAGATAGCGCACCACGCTGTCCTCGAACGACCCTGACCACGAATCGCTATAGTAGCTGTGCGTACCCCGAACATGGATGTTCGGATTCCGCACGGTCTTGTGCAGATACTCCACTTTGGACCAGTGCTTGGGGACAGTATTTTCGACGATGGTCATAGCGAGGCTCCGTCGCTGAAATCTGTTGGCTACCCGCTAATCCGAGCCCGCAAGCTCAAAGTCGGACGGAGAGCGCTTCCAGCCCGTGGAAATGATAGGTGTCGCGGAAGCTTGGCTGCTCGGCGAGATGCAACCGCGGGTGCCTGTCAAACAGCGTCTTCAGGGATACCTGTAGCTCAAGCCGGGCAAGCGGCGCGCCGATGCAGAAATGAATGCCGGCTCCGAACGAGACGTTCTTCTGGTCTTCGCGGCCGGGGTTGAAAGCCGATGGGTTGGCGAAGGCATTCGGATCGTGGTTGGCCATGCCGAGCAGCAGACCGACCGTCTGGCCGGGCTGCACGACGATGCCCGGCGCGAGTTCGATCTCCTGATAGGCATAGCGCGTGAACATATGCAGCGGCGCATCGAATCGCAGGCACTCCTCCACCGTCGCCGCGGTCGCCTCTGGCGAGGTGAAGAAGCGTCTGGAGTCACCGCCTTGCGCCAGGATCGAGCGCACGGCGTTGCCGGTCTGGTGAACCGTCGCCTCATGGCCGGCATTGAGCAGCAGGATCGCGGAGGACACCAGTTCGTCCTCGGAGAGCTTCTGGCCATCCTCCTGCGCCGAAATCAGCAGGGACAGCAGATCATCGCCTGGTTTTTTGCGTCGCTCAGTAACGTAGCCGCGCAGGAAATCGGAGAATTCGCGCGCGGCGCGATTGGCCGTATCCTCGGTCTCGCGCGTGCGGCCATGCATGTACATGGCAACCATCTGGTGCGACCAGTCGAGCAGTTGCGGTCCCATCTCGACCGGAACGCCGAGCATTTCGGCGATGATGGTGATCGGAAGCGGCGCGGCGAAAGCGGGCAAAAGATTGACCGGGCCGGCCGGATCGAAATGGTCGATCAATTCGTTGGCGAGCGCCTCGACACGCGGCCTCAGCCGCTCGACCTGCCGCGAGACGAAGGCGCGGTTGACCAGTGTTCTCAGCCGAGTGTGCACCGGCGGTTCCAGTTCAAGCATCGAATTGGCCTCGATACCGTCGAACGCCTTGAGATGCGCGCGATCCTGGCCGATGCCACGGCTGTCGGGAATGCCGGCGGGGTTCTGTCGGCCAAAGCGCCGATCGCGCAGCAGCCGGTTGACCTCTTCGAAGCCACCAAAGCACCAGAAGCCGAACTCCTCCCAGAAGAATGCGTTCGAAGCGCCATGCAGCCAGGCATAGGCTTCATACGGATTCAGGAAAAAGGCCGGCTCATGCGGATCGAGCCGCAAATGACGGGTGGCTGGATCGAACGTCAGGTAGGGCGGTGGCGGGATCATATCGGTCATGCTGGATCACTAGCGCGCCTTGCCAGCCTTGTGCCAGACCGTATGTTGAAGCAGTCCTAGTACTCCCAAGTCGAATGAATTGTGCCAGCCAGCTAGTGGCGGAAAGACGGTTCCTATGAATGTGATCGTGGTCGGCGCGGGCATTGCGGGTCTGTCCGCTGCATGGTCACTGGTCAAGGCCGGGCACAGTGTTTCCATCGTCGAACAAGGCCCGGTTCCCAATCCGCTCGGCGCATCGGGCGACCATCACCGTATCATCCGCCGCGCCTACCGGGCAGGAACCGGCTATGGCCGATTGATCACCGAGGCCTATGAGGCCTGGGACGAACTATGGGCGGACCTTGGCGAAAACCATCTCGATGCCAGGGGCTTCCTCTGCATCTCGCGAGAGCCGGGAGACGAGGCCGAGGAATATCGCGAAGGCCTGGAGGAAGGGAATTTTCCGTTCGAACTGCTTGAGCCCGAGGCGGCGGTCAAGCGCTGGCCGTTCCTTGAAGCCGGTACATTCCGCTATGCCTATTTTTCGACGGAAGGCGGCGCGCTGCATTGCCGTAAGATCGCCGCAGGGCTGGCCAAATGGCTCCGAGCCAACGGCGCCAATGTGTATGAGAACAGCAGAGTGGTGGAGATCGACGCCGAAGCCGGCCACATCGTGCTGGAAAGCGGCGAGACCATGCAGGCCGACCGTGTCGTCGTTGCCGCCGGAGCCTGGGTGCTGAAACTGTTCCCGGAACTTGACGGTGAGCTCAGGACCTATCGCACCGCGCTTGCCTATGCCGAACCGCCGGCGGACTTGAAGACGGCCTGGGAAGCGGCGCCGGTCATTCTCGATGTCGGCGGCAAGACCGATGGCTACATGGTCCCGCCCACCGGCGGGGCCGGCATGAAATTCGGCTCGGGTCTGCACAAGGTGCCGACCAGCGACGCCGACTGGAACCGCGAGCCGGTGGCGGGGGAGGGCGAGGCAATCCGCAACCTGTTTTCACCGCCGATCGCCCGCATCGAGGAATACCGGATTACCGAAGTCGTCACCTGCGCCTACACCTTCACCGCCGACGAGAAATTCCTGGTGCACGAGAAAGGCAAATGCCTGGTTGTCTCGGCCTGCTCGGGTCATGGCTACAAGTTCGGCGCCGCGGTCGGCCGTCGCGTGGCTGCGGCCGTCGGTGACGGCGATATTATGGGCCTGAAGCGTTGGCTGCGGGCCGAGGCGGTTTGAGTTGCCTCTAATCCTGGCAATGTCTGGCAATATGCACGCGTCGCCAGCCGGTTGAGCCGTCCTGGACCACGACCCGGCGCGCCGCCGTCCGATAAGCGGGCGGAACGTCGATGACGCGCCTTTGCTCGGGCCGCACCAGCACTTCCTCCGCGATACCGTCGTACTCGGCGGGGATGACGACGCGGCGCGTCCGCTCCGGCTGGATCACCACGGTCTCGGCGACGCGCTCGTAGCGCGCCTTGCGCCAAACCTTGCATAGCACCCTGCGGCCATGGATGACGCGCCATTCCCAGGCATAGGCGCCGTCATCGACCTTCACCGTGTGGTGGACGGTTCGGGTGATGGCCGGCACGATCTCGTATCTGACCTGTGCCGGCGCGGTCCGCACCACGCGCTCGCGCGTGCCGTAGATCGGCGGATCGTATTCCACCACCTGGCCGGCGGGCCGGACCAGCACGTTTTCATAAACTGTGTCGTAGACGGCGGGCCGGCTGACGGGTTCGTAGCATTCGACGGCGCGGCTTCCGGCGGCTGTCTCGGAAACCGAGCCGAGAAGGGTCAGTCCGGCAATGGTGAAGGATGCGGTTTTCGTGAACATTGCACTCCCCCTGTCGAACCGTACAAAGCGGGTTCAACGTTGAATTGTAGGGGAGGCGGTGTCTAGGGGAAGAGGATTCGCCGGATGTCGTTAAGCGACGCGGTTAAGAAATCGCTACACGGCGATGATCTCGGGCTTTCGTCTCGTCAAGCTCGACGAAACGGCGGAGACGATGCTAAGGGCATACAACCGTTCCATTGGCGGCAACCTTAATGCGACTTAACCGGATGGCTAGGCCTACCGGCCTTGCGCAAGGGTGAGCCGGCATCCTATTTACTGCACAACGATCCAGAACCGATTCTGCCCGACCTGCAAACATCTCCCGGCGCCGGAATCCCATGTCCAAAAAGGGATAGTCCATGAAGAACCCTGTCGAAACCTACATGAACCTCGTTCCGATGGTGGTCGAGCAGACCAATCGCGGCGAGCGGGCCTACGACATTTTCTCGCGCCTCCTCAAAGAGCGCATCATTTTCATCACCGGTCCGGTCGAAGACGGTATGGCGACGCTGGTCTGCGCGCAGCTCCTGTTCCTCGAAGCCGAGAACCCGAAGAAGGAAATCAACCTCTACATCAATTCGCCCGGCGGCGTGGTCACCTCCGGCATGGCGATCTACGACACCATGCAGTTCATCAAGCCGGCAGTTTCGACGCTCTGCATCGGGCAGGCGGCTTCGATGGGTTCGCTGCTGTTGACCGCGGGCCACAAGGACATGCGCTTCGCCACGCCAAACGCCCGCATCATGGTTCACCAGCCTTCCGGCGGTTTCCAGGGGCAGGCTTCCGACATAGAGCGGCACGCCATGGATATCGTCAAGCTGAAGCGCCGTCTCAATGAGGTCTATGTCAAACACACCGGCAAGACCTATGAGGAGATCGAGCGCACGCTTGACCGCGACCATTTCATGACCGCCGACGAAGCCAAGGATTTCGGCCTCATCGACAAGGTCATTTCGTCGCGTGAGGCTGCTGAAGGAGCTCTGGCATAAAGGCAAATTGGCGGTTGGATTGTCGGTATCACGCGCTTTTGGTGCGTCTTGCGGCATTTCGGCCACAATTGGCTGTTCCCTCGGGGGACAGGATTGCCTACGTTAAGGCTCTATTGAGTTTCGGCGGCTTAGCTTTGTGCGGGGTTGTCGCGAATCATTGCCACGTTTTCTGATTTGTGTTTCGTACGGAATGCGTTGTGTGAGCTGGGTCACTGGCGGCGGCGGATTCTCGCGATAGATAGAGTATGCGCCCTTTCAGCCAGACCATCGGCGGGCGGCCATGAAAGGACATGAAAATGAGCAAGGTCGGCAACAACAGCGGTGATTCCAAGAACACGCTTTATTGCTCGTTTTGCGGCAAGAGCCAGCACGAGGTGCGCAAGCTGATCGCGGGACCCACGGTCTTCATCTGCGATGAATGCGTCGAGCTGTGCATGGACATAATCCGCGAGGAGAACAAGACCTCGATGGTGAAGTCGCGCGAGGGCGTGCCGACTCCACAGGAGATCCTCAAGGTTCTCGACGATTATGTCATCGGTCAGCCCTACGCCAAGCGCGTTCTGTCGGTGGCGGTTCACAACCACTACAAGCGCCTCGCGCATGCCGGCAAGAACAACGATGTGGAGTTGGCGAAGTCCAACATCCTGCTGATCGGCCCGACCGGTTGCGGCAAGACGCTGCTTGCGCAGACGCTGGCCCGTATCATCGACGTGCCCTTCACCATGGCTGACGCGACGACGCTGACCGAAGCAGGTTATGTCGGCGAGGATGTCGAGAACATCATCCTGAAGCTGTTGCAGTCGGCCGACTACAATGTTGAGCGGGCCCAGCGCGGCATCGTCTACATCGACGAGATCGACAAGATTTCGCGCAAGTCCGACAATCCCTCGATCACCCGCGACGTGTCGGGCGAGGGCGTGCAGCAGGCGCTCCTGAAGATCATGGAAGGGACGGTCGCTTCCGTACCGCCGCAGGGCGGCAGGAAGCACCCGCAGCAGGAGTTCCTGCAGGTCGACACCGCCAACATCCTGTTCATCTGCGGCGGCGCCTTTGCCGGGCTGGACAAGATCATCTCGGACCGCGGCAGGAAGACCTCGATCGGCTTCGGTGCTGTCGTGGCTTCGCCCGAGGATCGCCGCACCGGCGATGTTTTCCGCCTTGTCGAACCCGAGGATCTGCTGAAGTTCGGCCTTATCCCCGAATTTGTCGGCCGTCTGCCGGTCCTGGCGACGCTGGAGGATCTTGACGAACCGGCGCTGATCCAGATCCTGACCGAGCCGAAGAACGCCCTGGTCAAGCAGTATCAGCGGTTGTTCGAGATGGAGAATGTCGACCTGACGTTCCATGAGAACGCATTGTCGGCGATCGCCAAGCGCGCCATCGAGCGCAAGACCGGCGCTCGCGGCCTGCGCTCGATCATGGAAGCGATCCTGCTCGACACGATGTTCGAACTTCCCGCGCTGGAAGGCGTGCGCGAAGTGGTAATTTCGGAAGAGGTGGTGACCGGCAGTGCCCGGCCGCTCTACATCTATTCCGAACAGAAGGAAAAGAAGGGCAACGTCAGCGCCTGACGTGCTCCTCACAGCGGATTGGGAAACGGCGCCGCGAGGCGCCGTTTTGCTTTCGTGGATGTTAGCCTGGTAATGAGATGGATGAACGGACCGTGTTAGCCCTTGATCTTTGCCCCTCGTGCATCCAACTAACAAAAGAAGGCCGCGGGGCCGAATTCTGTGCTGTAAAACTCCGGTAACAAACGGTGATAGGCGGAACGATCCTCGGTCGTTAATATGAGATTCGCGGTTGGCTGATTGGCGGCCGCGATATGAAAGGTTGGACAATGGCCAAAGTATCCAAGGCTCCCAGCGACGGCGTCTTCGCAGTCCTCCCACTGCGTGACATCGTGGTGTTTCCGCACATGATCGTTCCGCTCTTTGTCGGGCGCGAAAAGTCGATCAAGGCGCTGGAAGAGGTGATGGGGCAGGAAAAGCAGATCCTGCTTGCCACCCAGATGAATGCCGCCGATGACGAACCCGAGCCCGATGCCATCTTCGACATCGGCACGCTCGCCAATGTGCTGCAGCTGCTGAAACTGCCGGACGGCACCGTCAAGGTGCTTGTCGAAGGCGCTTCGCGCGCAAAAATCGTTTCGTTCACCGACCGTCCCGACTTCCACGAGGCCCACGCCACCGCGCTGGTCGAGCCGGAGGAGGAAGAGGTCGAGGTCGAGGCGCTGGCACGTTCGGTCGTCACGGACTTCGAAAACTACGTCAAGCTGAACAAGAAGATCTCGCCCGAGGTGGTCGGCGCGGCAAGCCAGATCGACGACTATTCCAAGCTCGCCGATACGGTCGCTTCGCATCTTGCCATCAAGATTCCCGAGAAGCAGGAAATGCTTGCCACGCTGTCCGTCAAGGAACGGCTTGAGAAGGCAATGGGCTTCATGGAAGCCGAAATCTCCGTCCTGCAGGTGGAGAAGCGCATCCGCTCGCGCGTCAAGCGCCAGATGGAGAAGACCCAGCGCGAATACTACCTCAACGAGCAGATGAAGGCGATCCAGAAGGAGCTCGGCGAGGGCGAGGACGGTCGCGACGAAGCCGCCGAGATCGAGGCGCGCATCAAGAAGACCAAGCTCTCCAAGGAGGCTCGCGAAAAGGCGGAAGCCGAATTGAAGAAGCTCAGGACGATGTCGCCGATGTCGGCGGAATCGACCGTCGTGCGCAACTATCTCGACTGGATTCTGTCGATACCGTGGGGCAAGAACTCCAAGGTGAAGCAGGACCTGGCCTTCGCGCAGAACGTTCTCGATACCGATCACTTCGGTCTCGACAAGGTCAAGGAGCGCATCGTCGAGTATCTCGCCGTGCAAAGCCGCCAGAAGAAGCTGAAGGGGCCGATCCTGTGCCTCGTCGGACCTCCCGGCGTCGGCAAGACCTCGCTCGGCAAGTCGATCGCCAAGGCGACCGGACGTGAGTTCATCCGCATGGCGCTGGGCGGCGTGCGTGACGAGGCCGAGATCCGTGGCCACCGGCGCACCTATATCGGCTCGATGCCCGGCAAGGTCATCCAGTCGATGAAGAAGGCGAAGAAGTCCAATCCGCTCTTCCTGCTCGACGAGATCGACAAGATGGGCCAGGACTTCCGTGGCGATCCGTCATCGGCGCTGCTCGAGGTGCTTGATCCCGAGCAGAACTCGACGTTCATGGATCACTATCTCGAGGTCGAGTACGATCTGTCGAGCGTGATGTTCGTGACGACCGCCAATACGCTGAACATCCCTGCGCCCCTGATGGACCGCATGGAGATCATCCGTATCGCCGGCTATACCGAGGACGAGAAGATCGAGATCGCCAAGCGGCACTTGATGCCGAAGGTGATCCGCGATCATGCGCTGCAGCCTAAGGAGTTCTCGGTCAGCGAGGACGCGATCCGTAGCATCGTCCAGACCTACACCCGCGAAGCGGGCGTCAGGAGCCTCGAGCGCGAGCTGATGAAGCTCGGGCGCAAGGCGGTGACCGAGATCCTGAAAACGAAGAAGAAGACGGTGAACATCACGGCGGCGAACCTTGCCGAATACCTGGGTGTCCAGCGCTACCGCTTCGGTCAGGTCGAGGCTGACGACCAGGTCGGTGTCGTCACCGGTCTTGCCTGGACGGAAGTCGGCGGCGAGTTGTTGACGGTTGAAGGTGTCATGATGCCCGGCAAGGGTCGCATGACGGTAACCGGCAATCTGCGCGACGTCATGAAGGAATCGATCTCGGCGGCGGCCTCTTATGTCCGCTCGCGCGCCATCGATTTCGGTATCGAGCCGCCGCTGTTCGACAAGCGTGATATTCACGTGCACTTGCCGGAAGGCGCGACGCCGAAGGACGGCCCATCCGCGGGTGCTGCCATGGCGACAGCCATTGTGTCGGTACTGACGGGTATTCCGGTTCGGGCGGATGTGGCGATGACTGGCGAGATAACGCTTCGCGGCCGCATCTTGCCGATCGGTGGCCTCAAGGAGAAGCTGCTCGCTGCACTGCGTGGCGGCATCAAGAAGGTGCTGATCCCGGAAGATAACGCCAAGGATCTGGCGGAGATTCCGGACAACGTGAAGAACGGGATGGAGATCATTCCGGTCTCACGTGTGGGCGAGGTGTTGCGCCATGCATTGGTGCGTATGCCGGAGCCGATCGAATGGGTCGAACCGGTCAATCCGCCGGTCACGACCGACAGTGCCGACGATGCTGGAAAGTCGCTTGCTCATTAGCCGGAGCTAAAGTTGCGGCGCACAAACAGAAAGCCGGGCCTCGCGCCCGGCTTTTTCATGTGAAAAACCCCGGATTTCCGGGCTTTTTCCGTTTTTTCTTGAGCTTTTCGACTTGGTTGCCGGAACGCTTCTTTCTAAAGTCCGTTTCCTGCCGGATGAGTCGTAAGTTCCGGTTTTCTCATGGAAGGGAATTTTTATGAACAAGAACGAACTGGTGTCCGCTGTCGCCGACGCCGCGAGCATTTCGAAGGGTGACGCGCAGTCGGCCGTGGATGCGGTATTTTCCGTGATCACCGGCGAACTGAAGAAGGGCGGCGATGTACGGCTTGTCGGCTTCGGAAATTTCACCGTGTCAAAGCGTGCGGCGTCGACCGGCCGCAACCCGCAGACGGGCGCGGAAGTGCAGATCCCGGCGCGCACCGTGCCGAAGTTCTCGGCCGGCAAAGGCCTCAAGGACGCGGTCAACTAAGACCTTTTGTTTTTAGCGATCAGAAAAGCCGGGCTCGCCCGGCTTTTCTTTTATGCGTATGCGCCGATCCTCGATCGCTGCGCGATTGGGTGGCCGAGTCAGGCCGTGGGCGCATCCGTTCGCATCAAGCCTTCCTTCTTCAGATCGGACCAGAGCGCCTCGGGCAAGGTTGCATCGAGCAGCGAGCGGTTGCTCTCAACTTCGGCCGGCCGTTGGCCGCCGGGGATCACCGAGACGACAGAAGGGTGCTGGAGAGGGAATTGCAGCGCCGCCTCGATCAGCCGCACGCCGTGACGCTTGCAGGTCGCTTCGATGCGCGAGACCCGGTCGAGTATGTCCTGCGGCGCCTCGGAATAATTGTAGTAGGCGCCAGGCTTTGGCCCGGTCGCCAGGATGCCAGAGTTGTAGGGGCCGCCAAGCACGATGCCGATGCCGCGTGCCTGGCACAGCGGCAGGAATGATGTCAGTGCCTCCTGCTCCAGCAGCGTGTAGCGGCCAGCCAGCAGGAAAAGGTCGAAATCCCCACGTTCCGCCAGCGTCTGGGCGACCTGCCACTCATTGATGCCGCCACCGAACGCCTTGATGACACCCTGGTCGCGCAGCGAAAGCAAACCGTAATAGCCCGAGCGCATGAACTCCTCGATGCGCCGGTCGGACGCCTCCTTGCTGCCATGCGTGAAGATGTCGACATCATGCACGAAAAGGATGTCGATGCGATCGACGCCAAGGCGCTCGAGAGACGCCTCGAAGGAGCGCATGACGCCGTCATAGCTGTAATCGTAGACCTCGCGGCGCGACGGCGTATCGAAGAACTTGCCGATGCCGGTGCGCTGTTCCGGCGGGCAGGCGCGCATGATGCGGCCGACCTTGCTGGACAGGACATAGTCATCGCGCTTCTTCGAGCGCAGGAAGGGATTGAGCCGTGTTTCGGAGAGGCCGAGCCCGTAGAGGGGGGCGGTGTCGTAGTAACGGCAGCCGGTCCGCCACGCCGCCTCCAGCGTGGCATTGGCGTCTTCGTCGGAGACGGCGCGGTAAAGATTGCCGATCGGCGCCGTGCCGAAGCCGAGTTCCGTAAAGGTAATGCCACCATTGCCGATGCGGTCGAAATGCCGTGTCTTCATGTCGTGCGGATTCCTGATTTGCCGGTTTGGTCGACACTATCATGCCCGTGGCTTTGCAAAAGCGCCGCGAACCGTTGGACACGGATTTTCGCGGTGATAGCATGAACAAAAACAAGCCGTTCGGGAGAGATGATGAGGGCGTCCAGACCGTTTTTGCGCTCGGGAAAGCTGGCGGCAGGATCATGACCGGTGGCGGCACGGATTTGTTCCGCATTGCCTTGAACGAGCTTGGCGGCGTGCTGGCGCGGATCGACGACGACCGCATCGATGCCGCCTGCGGCATGCTGGTCGAGGCGAAACAGATCGTCGTCTACGGTTGTGGCCGTGAAGCCTTGCAGGTCAAGGGCTTTGCCATGCGGCTCCACCATCTCGGCCTGCCGGTATCGGTGGTGGGCGACATGACCACCCCGCCGCTCGGCGAAGGCGATGTGTTCCTCGTCAGTTCCGGACCGGGTGAGACATCCACGGTGCTCGCCCTGATGCGGGTCGCCCGGGCGGCAGGCGCGAAAATCCTGCTGCTGACCGCGCAACCGCGGAGCAGCGCGGCAAGCCTGTCGGATTTCACGCTGCTGGTCCCCGCGCAAACAATGGCTGATGATCAGGGGCCGGAAAAGACATCGGTGCTGCCGATGGGATCGGTGTTCGAAGGCGCTCTGTTCCTGGTGTTCGAGGTGATGGTGCTGAAGCTGAAGACAATGACCGGCCAGTCGTCGGAAGCCATGCGCTCCCGCCACACCAACATGGAATAGATCATGCGCTACGAACTCATGCTTCCGTATCAGATCCGCAAGGCGATCGCCGAGAACTGGCCGGTTGCCCTGCCGCTCGGCGTGCTCGAATACCACGGCGAACACATGGCGGTTGGCATGGACACGCTGGCAGTCATCAAAACGCTGGAGCTTCTGGAGCAGGAGAGGAATATCGTCATCCTGCCGCCCTTCTACTACGGCGCTGCCAGCTACGCCGTGGCGCCGCCCGAAGGCAGCGGCTCGGTTCAGGTCGGCGGCAATGCTCTGGCGCCGTTCGCCGAGGACTTATTTTACGGCCTGCTGCGCATCGGATTTCGCAACATCCACGCCATCATCCACCATCAGACCGAGAATTTTGCCGCCGGCATGCCGACTGATCTCGCTTTCAAGACCGCGGGACGGCAAGCCATCTTCCGCTTCCTCGAAAAGGAACGCGGCGACGGCTGGTGGGGCTCCAACGCCATGGCGGACTACTATGCCGAACATGCCGGCGGCGGCAATTTCTTCAACTGGGTGCAGGTGCATCCGCTGATGCCGGCTGATATGAACGGCAAATACCCGTTCGATCATGCCGGCATCGGCGAGACTTCGCTGATGCTGGCGCTGTGCCCCGAGGCCGTGGACGCCACCCGTTTCGCCGATAACAACAGCTGGTACACGAAGAGCGCTTCCGAGGCTTCGGCGGAACTCGGCAATCAGGGTTTGGCGATGATCCTCGACCATCTGCGCAGGACGCTCACGGCTTGATAAGGCCGTGTTGGCAGCGGCTCGGTAGCGGGTTGCGGCCTTACTTCACCGCGCCGGCCGTCATGCCCATGATCAGGTAGCGCTCCAGCGCCACGCCGATGACGGCCAGCGGTGCTATCGCCGCCGTTGCAAGGGCTGCCATCGACCACCAGTTGATGCCTTGCGAGCCGGTCTGGCTCGCCAGCATGACCGGGATGGTCTTGGCGTCCGTCGATGTCAAAAGCGCGGCGAAGAAATATTCGTTCCAGCACAGCACCATCGCCAGGATGAAGGCGGCGACCATGCCGGGCAGCGCGATCGGCATGACGATCCGGAAGAACGCCCCCCAGATCGAGAGGCCGTCGACAAGGGCTGCTTCCTCCAGTTCCACCGGGATAGAGTTGAACTGGTCGCGCATGATCCAGATGACGATCGGCAGCACCATCAGCGTGTAGAGCAGGATCAGGCCGATGCGCGTATCGAGCAGGCCGACCTCGCGGTAGAGCACGAGAAAGGGCAGGGCGAGCACTACCGGGGGCAGGATCAACTGCGACAGGAAGAAGAAGGAGATATCCTCATTCCTGAACCAGGCGAACTGGTAGCGGTAGCGTGTGAGCCCATAGGCGGCGAGGCTGCCAATGACGATGGCGAGGCTCGACGCGCCGACCGAGGTTATGACCGAATTCATGAAGCGCTTGAGAAATTCCTCGCGCACGGTCGAAGTCTCGAAAATCGAGTCCGGCGACAGGCCAAGTGAACGCCAGCCTTTCCAGTCGGGCTGGAAGTCGACGAAGGGGATGAGGTGGCCCCGGGTCACGTCTACGGCCGCCTTGAACGAGGTCGTTATCGTCCAATAAATCGGAAACAGGCAGATGAAGGCCCAAAAGACGAGCGCGCCATAGATGAACACGCGGCTGGCGAAGAAGCTCGCAGGCGAGCGGATTTCGGAAACGACGTAGTCGGTGGTCTGAACGCTCATAGGGCCCGCGGGTCAGTTGACGTTGCGCACGAAGCGGTTGGCGAATTTCAAGAGCCAGGTCACGAACACGACGATGATGATCAGGTAGACCATCGCCAGCATCGTGCCGTAGCCAACATTCGAACGGTCGCGGTATTCGCGATAGATGAAGCTCGACACGGAATCAGTCGCGCCGCCCGGCCCGCCTGACGTAACGGTGATGATGATATCCGCAAGCTTCAGCTTGAAGATGATGCGCAGGATGACGGCTGTTACCGACACCGGCAGCATCAGCGGGAAGGTGACTTGCCAGAATGTCTGCCATGCATTGGCACCGTCGACCTTGGCCGCCTCCAGCACCTCGCGTGACATGGCCTGCAGCCCCGCAAGCAGCATGATCATCATGAACGGGATGAAGGTCCAGGCATCCAGCACCATGATGGAGATGCGAGCGGTGATCGGGTTCGAGAAGAAAGCCGGGTTTTCCCAGCCGAGATGGCGCGCCAGCGTCGCTGCCGGTCCGAACCTGTATTCCATCAGCGACTTGCCGATCATCCATGACACCGCCACTGGCGAGAGCATCAAGGGCATCAGGAAGACGACGCGGAAAAATTTTCGTGCGCGGATCTGGGCGTTGAGCAGCAAGGCTAGACCGAAGGCAATGACATACTCGACAAGAACCGCGAGCACGTAGAGCACCATGTTGAGCAGCGCGTTGCGATAGTATGGATCCCCCAGCATCTGCCAGAAATTGTCGAGTCCATTGAATTTCCGGCCGGCGAAAGAACTGAGGTTCCAGTCGGTCAGCGCTATGTAGAATCCAAACAAGGTAGGGAAGATCACCATGGCAATGGTGAACAGCAACGCCGGTAACAGGAACAGCGCGCGCTGGCCGTCTTCGCCGCGCGTCAGCACCTGTCCCACGCCGATCGCGATCCCCCACAGCACGTAGGCGTAGACGACCGGCCGCCACGTCTCGAAGCCGATGGCATCTACGTCGCTCTTGTAGAGGATTTGCAGCCCGATCGTTGCCAGCAGGAAGAGCGTCGCCACAGCCATGAGCGCCCAGCCGAGGCGCTTGCGGCCGGGCGGGATCAGATCGGAGGGGGCGGCGTTTGCCGGCCATGCATTCGTTGGCAAAGTCTGGTCAGCCACGCATCTCGTCCGATTCACAAGAGGCTTATCGACCGGTCTGGCCGGTCAAGACGGGTCCGGCGGCTTGGCGCCGGACCCAGGTTTATCAACGCGTCAGCTTATGCCGAGCGAAGCCTTGTAGAGCTTGATCTGCTTCTCCCGGCCGATCTGGTCAGTGAGCTTTTCCCAGGCCGCCGCGATCGCGTCGGCCCCTTCCTGAGCCTTCATCTTGCCGGCGAATGTGTTCGCCAGAATGTCCTCGGCGGCGCTGTAGTACTGGAAAATGCCGGGGATGCGGGGCTCGATCGCCGCGTTCGGGTGGTTGTAGGAGTTGAACTCGGAGTCCAGGTAGGACTTGATATAGTCCTGCTTGTAGCCAGCCGCGACCCATTCAGCGATGTCGTAGTGGCTCTTGCGATGCACCTGGAAGCCCGACGGATACATCACCGTCCAAAGCGACAGGTCCTTGCCGCCGAGATGAGCGGCGGCCGACCATGCCGCTTTCTTCTTCTTTTCATCGGAATCCACGCGGGCCATCACGTAGACACCCCAGCCGAGATAGGCGCAGTTGGGTGCGAAGTTGGGACCGCTTGCAAGCTTTTCCCACTTTCCGGTCTTTGAGTTGTAGACATCATCCGAGCCGGGCAGGATATCGAAACCGATGACATCGCCGATCACGGAGGTGTCGCTGGTATTCGCGACCTGGCCGATATCACCCCACCACGAGAGCAGCGAACCGGTACCGGCGAGGAATTGCTGGAAGCCGGTCGTGTTGGGGTCGGCGTTGATCTGGTCGGCGGGCTCGAAGGGCAGCGCGTCGATCACGTCCTGGATGGCGCGCACCCAGCCCGGATTGTTGACGCGGGGCTTCATCGTGTCCGGGTCGAACAGCCAGGCCTTGTCGTCGGGATGCTTGACATAGGCGGTAGCGCGGCTGCCGAGGAAATAGAAGCCGAAACCGCCCCATGCCTTCGGCGCATCAAGATACCCGAAGACGTCCTGGCCCTTGAATTTCTGGCCCTTGAGGAACTTGGTCACCACCTGGACCTGTTGCCACGTGCGGGGCTGTCCCCACTCGGTCTTGTTGCCCGCTTCCTTCCACGCCTTGGCGAGCTCGGGATCGGAGAAAACGTCGGTACGGTAATTGAAGCTGTGCGTGTCGCCGTCGATGGTGACACGGTACTGCTTGCCGTCCCATGTGCCGACAGGTGGCTTCAGGTAGGAGACATAGTCGTCGATATCGATCTGCTTTTTGACCCAATCGGGCATTTCCGAAGTGAGCCCCTTGCCGCATACGTCGCCTTCGAAGGGCGCGCCCATTTCGGCTATGTCGAAATCGACAGTGCCGGTGGCAATCGACTGCTGCAGGCGGGCGTTGTAGTCGGCTTGTGCCAGATCGATCCAGTTGATCTTGGCCCCGGTATAGGTCTCCCAGGGCTTCAGGAAGCCGCGAAACAGAACGTTATGCAGGTTCTGGTTGTTGAGCCCCATGAAGGTCAGTTCGACGCCGGCGAATTCGCCTTGCTTGACGTTGGCCTTGGTCGCCTCAAGGCAGATTTCACCGACCTTCTGAAAGTCGGAATCCGTCGGCTGGCCTTTGCCGACGCCGGGAATTTGAAGGATCTTCGTGCGCAGTTCGCTGGCAGCGGATGCAGGTCGCGTCAATGCCCCAAGTCCGGTGCCGGATGCGGCGGCGATCGCGGCCATGCTGGCCGCTCCCTTGAGGATTTCACGCCGCGTGGCGCCCGCGCGTACCAGTTCTTCGTAAAGTCCGACTCTCATCTACTATTCCTCCCAGAACATTAGTTGTGAATGGATATGCCAATTTTGTCGGATGCCGGCCCCAATCAAAAACGGAAACGCAGGCCCTCACCTCGCGTCGCTTCGAGTTCCGATTATCGGGTAGAAGTACCGGCATTCGGATTGGCGCTCGCCACTATTCTCACAACCCGGTGCCGTGTCAACGAAAACGGGTTTTTATCTATAAGAGACTGTCTTGCCCTGTCGGTTGGCGTTGGTTAGCTTCTGCGCAAACGGCATAGAGGGCCGGAAGGGGAGGATATGGCTCAAGTCGCAATCCGCAATGCAGCCAAGGCGTTCGGGACCGTGAAGGTCCTTCACGATGTCAGCGTCGATATCGCCGACGGGCAGTTCGTGGTGCTGGTCGGCCCGTCGGGTTGCGGCAAGTCCACGCTGCTTCGCATGGTGGCCGGGCTGGAAACCGTCTCAGCCGGCACTATCTCGATCGGGGATCGCGTCGTCAACCATCTGCCGCCGGCCAAGCGCGACATCGCCATGGTGTTCCAGAACTACGCGCTGTATCCGCATAAGACGGTCGAACAGAACATGGCCTTCGCGCTCAAGCTGCGCAACACAGACCCGGCTGTCGTGACGGAACGGGTCAACCGCGCGGCGGAAATTCTTGACCTTGCTCCCTACCTCAAGCGCTATCCCAGGCAGTTGTCCGGCGGCCAGCGCCAGCGCGTCGCCATGGGGCGCGCCATCGTGCGCAATCCGCAGGTCTTTCTTTTCGACGAGCCGCTCTCCAACCTCGACGCCAAGTTGCGCGTTCAGATGCGCACCGAGATCAAGGAACTTCACCAGCGCCTGAAGACCACGACCATCTACGTGACCCACGACCAGATCGAGGCCATGACAATGGCCGACAAGATCGTCGTGATGCGTGATGGCCGCATCGAGCAGGCCGGCGCGCCGCTGGAACTGTTCGACCGGCCCGCCAATCTTTTCGTCGCGGGGTTCATAGGATCGCCCTCGATGAATCTGCTCAAGGGCGTTGTCCGCAGGGCCGACAAGACCGTTGTCGAGATCGATGGCACGCCATTTCCAATGGCCGCGAACAGCACCGTGGAGAATGGCCGAAGCGTCGTCTATGGCGTCCGGCCGGAGCACCTCGAAATCCACCCGGACGGCATAGCCGCACGGATTTCAGTAGTTGAGCCCACGGGTTCTGAAACGCTGGTATTCCTACGCTTCGGCGAGAGTGAAATGGTGGCGTTGTTTCGCGAACGCCACGACTTCAAGCCGGGCGACACGTTGCATTTGAAACCGCGCCTCGATCAGGTTCATCTGTTCGATGCCGAGACCGGTAGCCGTATCTGATCCCTCACCCAAAAGCCTGTTCGAGAGGAATGCCATGCTCAAAGGAATCAGTCCGTTGCTCAACGCCGATGTGCTCCAGGCGCTGCGGGCAATGGGGCACGGCGACGACTTGATCATCGCCGACACCAATTTCCCTTCCGATTCCGTGGCCCGCCAAACCGTATTGGGCCGGCTGCTGCGCATCGATGCATCGGCGGCCGAGGTGGTCAAGGCGGTGCTGTCACTCTACCCGTTGGACACCTTCGTCGACGATTCCGCCGCGCGCATGGAAATTGTCGGCAAACCAGACGAGATTCCGCCAGTGCAGAAAGAAGTGCAAAAAGCGATCGACGCGGCCGAGGGAAAATCCTGGCCAATGATCCCGGTGGAGCGCTACGCCTTCTACGAACGTGCAAAGCAGGCCTATTGCGTCATCCAGACCGGCGAGCGCCGCTTCTATGGCTGTTTCGCCTTCCGAAAGGGTGTCGTTCCGCCGGATGCGGAGTAGCAGCATGGGCCCCGCCAAGCCTGTTGTCATATTGGGAGTCTTCGTCGCCGACACCGCGTACCGGGCGCCGCGGCAGCCTCGCATGGGCGAGACCATCCTTGGCACGTCCTTCAAGCTTGGCCCGGGCGGCAAGGGTTCGAACCAGGCAGTCGCTGCCGGTAAGCTCGGCGCCGACGTTACTTTCCTGACGCGCCTTGGCGTCGATCCCTTTGCCGACATGGCACGGCAAACCTGGGCGCTGGCGGGTGTGAAAAGCGCGGTCATCGACACGCCGGAAAGCTACACCGGCGCTGCCTACATCTTCGTGGAAGAAACGACCGGCAACAATGCCATCATCGTCAGTCCCGGCGCGGCCATGCTCATTTCACCGGGCGATATCGACGCCAACGAGGACCTGATCCGTTCGGCCGGGGTCTTTGTCACGCAGCTCGAGCAGCCGATCGACGCGGCGATGCGGGCGCTTGAGATCGCCAATGGGGCGAGGGTGACGACGATTCTCAACCCGGCGCCGGCCGCAAGTCTTCCCGACCGTATCTACACCCTTTGCGACTATGTCACCCCCAACGAGACCGAGGCCGAAGAACTCACCGGCATCAAGGTCTTGACCGTCGACGACGCCCGCCGCGCTGCCACTGCTTTGCTTGAAAAGGGCGTGGGCGCGGTCATCGTGACGCTCGGCGAAAAAGGCGCGCTGCTGCACACCGCCGATCGTTCCGACCACGTTCCCGCCGTCAACGCCGGCCCAGTGATCGAAACCACCGGTGCAGGCGATGCCTTCAACGGCGGACTGGCCGCCGCATTGTCGAGAGGAGTGGCGCCGTTGGAGGCTGTCCGTTTCGCTTGCGCGGTCGCCGGCATATCGGTCACGCGGCCAGGCACCGCGCCATCGATGCCGACACTGCGTGAAGTCGAGGCCGTGCTCGCCAAGGTCTGACTTGGCGGCGCTTGTGCCGCAGTATCCCAAGGCGCAGCCATGATCAAACGCGACGTAAGTGCTTGAATATGGTGGGCGATGACGGACTCGAACCGCCGACATCTTCGGTGTAAACGAAGCGCTCTACCAACTGAGCTAATCGCCCGCTCCGCGCGGACCTTTAAGCAGTTAGCACGAGCTTCGCAAGGCCAAATCCGCGCTTAGTGCACTGGCTTCGGCTCGGTTTTGCCAAGAAAACGGCGCCTGTCAAAAAACCTTCTCATGTTTGCATTTATGCTGTCCTCGCACGCTTGACACCTGCGGGCGAACCCCTTATCCACCGCCCCAACGACGAACACGGCTGACACGTGTTCGTCAAATGCGCGGGTGTAGCTCAGTTGGTTAGAGTGCCGGCCTGTCACGCCGGAGGTCGCGGGTTCGAGCCCCGTCACTCGCGCCATTTCTCTCAAGGGTCCAGGCTCTTGGCTTCAGAGAAATGTCGACTTAAATGTCAAAGAATCCTTGTTGAATCAAGCAGCTCAGATCTTTTTGGATCTGGGCTTGGTTGCGCATGACCAGCCAGATTCTGGTGGTGGGGAAGGCATGTCGGCAACTGCGTATCCCTGCGCCGATGACTCCATAGCCTCGTGGCCGCCGCGGATTTCAGCTCTATTTTAGCCATCGAATGTGGGTTGAAGGCGGTGTCAAAAAACCGACCTTCAACCCACGAATAGGCTTTTGCTGAAACGGCGTGAACGGTCGGCGTTCGGTTCCTGCGCTGCCCAATAAAGCTACTGGCGGACGAAGCAGCGCTTGTGAAGGCCGGGCGCGGGGTCGTCTCCGAATGTGTCGTTGTTGCACTGGACGCCGTTGCGGAACACGCCCACCGTATACTGGCCACGTGCGCCATACCGGACCATCCTGCGGCCATCGAAATCGCAATAGTCGTTTTCGTTGGCGCACGCGGCCCATCCGCCACGATCGCCGCCCGAACCGTTGTTGTTGCCGCCATAGTTGCCACCATAGTCACCGCCATAGCCGCCGCGATCGCGCATCACGATGTAGCATGCCTTTTTGCGGTCCGGCGCCGGGTCGCCGAAAACACGATTCGTGCAGGGCACGGCACCGCGGTCGATAAAGCGGGAGGTATTGCTGCCTTGCGCGCCATAGACGACCTCCGCCGGATATGGCAGCCGGCAAATGCCGCCCTCATCTGCGCATCGCTGGAGGCGATCAGCCGAAGCCGTAGCTGGGAAGAGAGCCGACGCGGCTGTCACGAGGCCGCCCAGGCAGATGGAGGTTAGTACCACGCGCATTGAGAGTTTGGGGGTTATTGACACGATTTGTCCTCTATTCAATTCAGACAGCATCTTATAGCACCCATGAACAGGCGATGAATTATGCGTTTCATGGAAGAGTAGACTGCAAAGCGGCGGTTCACTTATTATTTCGCGATTTGACCGTTCGTATGTTCGTCCTTCGCCGCCGGCATTCTGCATCAACCAGTCGCGGCACGCGATCAGTCGAAAATTGGCATCGCGGCCCGCATCGGTACGGCGACCAAGTTTGCGGTGGGGAAGAACATCATCGCGGAAATCGAGAATCAGGGCGGAACGAGCCGGAAGTCGTTGCCGTCAGGAAGCAACTGTCCGCCGTCGACAATGATTGTCGTCCCGGTGATGTCGCTGGCGTCGTCCGAGGCATTGAAAGTGCCACGAATGTTGACCGCCATCACGCGGTCCTACTCGTCGGCGCTGATGTTCTCGATCAACTGCCAGGGGCAGATACCGGCATTCTGCAAGATGATGTCGAGACGTTCATGGTGTTTCATCGCCAGGGTTGCGGTCGCTTCGGCGTCCGCCATCCGAGAGATGTCGTTGCGGATGAAGGGGACGCCCAGTTCGCCTGCGGTCGCCTGTCCTGCCTCGCTCTCCGTGTCGGCCAGCACCAGTCTCGCACCTTCTTCGGCGAAGCGCAGCGCGATTCCCTTGCCGATGCCGCGCGCGATGCCGATGATCAGCGCCACCTTGTCCTGCAGTCGTCCTGTCATGCGAGCCGTCCTGTCATGCCAGTCTTTGGCGAATTGTTTGCTTGAAGGCGTCGAGGAGCACGGCAGCGAGCACCAGCAGGCCGTGGATGACCTGGGTGAAGTTGGCGGGCAGCCCCATCAAATTGATCGCCGTGTTGATGGCTGAGAGCAGCAGCACGCCGGCGTAGACGACGGGCAGGGCGCCGACGCCGCCATTCAGGTTGACGCCGCCGATGACGACCGCGGCAAAGGCATTGAAGAGAAGGCCGACGCCCATATCGGCCGTGGCGCCTGAGGTGCGGATCGCCAGCAGCCAACCGGCAAGCCCGGCGATGGCGCCGATAAGAACGAAGGCGATGATGAGGTTGCGGTTCACCCGGATTCCGGCACGGAACGTAGCCGTTTCGTTGCCGTCGATCATCACCAGATGCCGGCCGAATGGCGTCTTGGCCATGATCAGCCAGAACACGACGAAGCAGGCCGCCGCGATCCATGCGGTGAGCGGCAGGCCGACCAGGCGTTGGATGCCGAACAAGCGAATGGCAGGCGCCAGGTCCTGCGCCGAGCGGCCACCCGAGATGACAAGCACCAGGCGGCGCACCCAGATGTAGGACGCAAGCGTGATGATGAAGGCGCTCATCCTAACCTTCACCACGAGACAGCCGTTGAAGGCGCCGACAAGGCCGCTGACGGCGAGCGCCAGCAGCGCCGGCGACAAACTTGCTGTAAGCCGCAATTCGTGGCCTGACCTAGGACCTGTCCACATGTCGCCCTTGGCCGATTGCCGTCATTGTAAAACGCTTCAATGCTGAGCGAGCCTCGCAACCGTTGATCCAACAAAGCATGGAGTAGAGATGATCGAATTGCCGTTTGCCCGCGACGAATACCAGCAGCGGCTCCGCAAGATCCGCGCCGAAATGGCGAAGCGCGGTCTCGAACTTCTTGTCGTCAACGACGTTGCCAACCAGCATTACATCACCGGCTATGATGGCTGGTCATTCTACACGCCCCAGGTGGTTCTGGTTCCTGTCGAGGAGGTCGAGCCGGTCTGGATCGGGCGCGCCATGGATGCCGCCGGCGGGCTTCTGACGGCCTGGATGAAGCCCGAGAACGTGGTTGGCTTTCCGGAGGATCACGTTCAGCGTGCCGATCGTCACCCCATGGACTGGATCGCGAGTTGGATAGTTGCCAAAGGTTGGGGTGCCAGACATATCGGCATCGAGCTCGAAGCCTATTATTTCTCCCCGAAGGGCCATGCTCGGCTCGTCGCCGGCCTTCCCAACGCGAAATGGCATGATGCCGATCTCCTGGTGAACTGGATTCGCGCGGTCAAATCGGCCCCCGAGATCGCCTATTTGCGCAAGGCATCGACCTTGGCCGAGGCAGCGGTCACGCGGGCCTTCGAGGTCATCGCGCCGGGCGTTCGCGAGTGCGATGCCATCGCCTCGATCCAGGCGGCACAGATCGCCGGCAGCGCGGATTTCGCGGGCGACATCACCGCGCTTCCTCCGACAATCCTGGGCGGCGAGAATGCCTCGGCTCCGCACATCATGTGGAGCGACAGGCGATTTGGAGACAACGAGACGATTGCGCTGGAACTGGCCGGCGTCTGCCGCCGCTACGCGGCCGGTCTGGCCAGAACGATGCAGCTTGGCAAGACGCCGACGCGTGTCTCCGATACGGCGAAAGCCGTGATCGAAGGCATGGACGCGGTGCTTGACGCGGTTAGACCGGGAACCACCGCAGAGTCGGTGGAAGCCGCCTGGCGAACAGTCATACAGCGCCACGGGCTGAAGAAGGAGTCGCGCATCGGTTACTCCATCGGCGTTGCCTATCCGCCAGATTGGGGCGAACACACGATCAGCCTGAGGCCTGGCGACAAGACGGTGCTTCAGCCAGGAAACGTCGTTCATTCCATCCTCGGCATGTGGATGGACGGCTGGGGCATCGAGGTCAGCGAGACCATCCTGGTGACCGAGACCGGTAACGAAACCCTGACCAGGTTTCCGCGAGACATCCATGTCAAATCCTGAAGATCTGGCGACTGCCGGCAGCGTCGTGAATGCCGTCGCGGTCGATATCGACACCAGTATTCTCGATCGGATGATCGAGATCCGACGCCATCTGCATCGCAATCCCGAACTGTCGAACCATGAAGCCAAAACGCAGCGATATTTGCGTGAGATGCTCACGGGGCAGGGTATCTTGGACATTCGCGACGTTGCCGGCTTCGGCCTGGCCGTCGACATCATCGGCACCGGCAGGCCGTCAAATCGAAAGGTAGCTATCCGGGCGGACATCGACGCCTTGCCGATCGAGGAGGAGTCCGGCGTCGAGTACGCATCGATCAATCCGGGTGTGATGCATGCGTGTGGGCACGATGCCCATGCCGCGATGGCTTTCGCCGTCGCGGCGCAACTCCACCAGTCGCGGGCCGACTTTGGCGGAACCGTTCGCCTCATCTTTCAGCCTGCCGAGGAAGATGAGCCGTCGGGCGGCAAGAGGGTGGTGGAGGAAGGGCTTCTTGACGATATCGATGCCGCGATCTGCGTGCATGTCGATCCGTACACGGCGTCCGGCAAGGTCGCGGTAGGCGCTGGTCCGTACACTCTCGCTTGCGATACATTTGACGTTCTGGTCACCGGCTCGGCCGCGCACGCGGCAAAGCCATATGAGGGGATCGATGCAATAGCAATCGCCTGCTCCATGGTGGGCGAGTTGCAGAAGATCGTTTCGCGCGAGATCGATCCTTACGATCCGCTGGTCATATCGGTGACCGGCATCAACGGCGGCAGCGCTTACAACGTGATCCCCGGGAAAGTGTCGTTGAAGGGAACCATTCGCAGCGGCAGCGACACAACCCGTGCGCGGGCATGGCGCCGGGTTCGGGAGATACTACAGGGCATGGCGGCCAGCCATGGCGCCAGTGTGCAACTCGACATCCATAGGGGTGAGTCGGGCGTCGTCAATGATGCCGAGATGACGGAACTCATACTTGCCAGCGCCAAGGCCTGCGTCGGTGCCGACAATGTCCTCAATATGCCCGGGTGGAGCATCGCCGACGACTTTGCCTACTACAGCCAGAAACGCCCCTCGGTCTATTTCCGGCTCGGAATCCGCGACGACGAGGCGGGATCGGTCTTCCCGCTTCATCATCCCAGGTTTCGTGTCGATGAATCGGCCCTGAAAGTCGGAGCCGCAACCCTGGCTTCGGCCGCGACCACGTTCTTGCAGATGCAACCGGAGAGCCCCGGTCAATCAATTCTCGGAGCAGTCAGTACTTGATGGCCCTCCGCTCCACCAGAACGACCGCGCAGAACAGCGCGATCGACAGGCAGGACGACAGCACGATCGCGGCGTAAAGCCGGTCGGATTGATAGTTGAATGTCGCCTGGATGATCAGCGCGCCAAGGCCCTTGTCCGAACCGATCCATTCGCCGACGATCGCGCCGATCACGGCCGTCGCCGATGCGATCCTGAGCGAGGAGAACAGCATGGGCAAGGCGCGAGGCAGGCGCAGGCCCCAGAAGATCTCCCAGCGCGTGGCGGACAACACCCGGAACAATTCGTGTTCGTTGTGGCTGGCTGAATCCAGCCCGCGGATCATGTTGACCAGCGTCGGGAAGAAGCAGATCACCGCCGCGATCACGATCTTCGGTGTCATCCCTAGCCCGAAGATCAGGATGATGATCGGCGATAGCGCCAGGATCGGAATGGTGTTGAAGAACAGCACGATCGGAAAGTAGGCAGCCTGAAGGATGCGGCTGTGCACGAACACGACGGCTAGAAGAACAGCGGCGAGATTGCCGATGACGAAGCCGGCTAGCGCCTCTATCAGTGTCGGCTTCAGATTGTTCATGAGCAGCGAAAAGTTCTTCTGGAAGACTCCGAAAATCGCTGTCGGCGTCGGCACGATGTAGGCCGGGACGCCGAGGAGGGGCAGCAGATATTGCCAGGCGAGAAGCATCGACGCCGCGCCGAGAACGGGCAGGGCGACAGCCAACTGTGGCGAAAGCGCCGCGGGCCTCACGATGCGCGCTCCAGCGCGGTGCGCAATTCAGCCATGGCGGCCACGATTGCAGGATCCTCTCTCGAACAGCGGTTGCCTTCCCGCTTGAGCGGCCGCATGTCGAGGTCCTTGATCAGCCGACCGGGATTGGCGGCAAGCACGATCACCCTTTCGCCGAGATAGGCGGCTTCCGCGATCGAATGGGTAACAAAGAGGATCGTGGCGCCGGTGCGCCGCCACAGGGCAAGCAACTCGTCGTTGAGGCGGTCGCGGGTGATTTCGTCGAGAGCCCCGAACGGTTCGTCCATCAGCAGCAGCTTTGGTTGTCCAAGCAATGCCCTGGCGATCGCCACACGCTGGCGCTGGCCGCCGGAAAGCTGGTGCGGCAGGCGCTCGCCGAATCCGGAAAGCCCCATCAGTTCCAGCAATTCGTCGCTGCGGTCATCGATCTGGCGGGTCAGGCTGCCTCGCCCGACGCCAAGCGGCAGGCGCACATTTTCGCGCACCGTGCGCCACGGCAGAAGCGTCGAGTCCTGGAAGACGAAGCCTACATCGCGCCGCGAGCGCACCGAATGCGGCGTGTCGCCAAGTACGCTGATCGTCCCGCCCAGCGGATCGAGCAAGTCGGCGACCACCCTGAGCAAGGTCGACTTCCCGCACCCAGATGGTCCCAGGATCGACAGGAACGATCCGGTCTCGACGGTTAGGTCGAGGCCGGAAAGCACTTTGACGGCCGTCTGGCGGCCGCCATAGCCGACATCCAGCCTGCTGGCTTCGATCGCGGTCGCCATCAGGCGGCGGGCGCGTCGAGCTTCGGCCGGTCCGCGGCCGAAAGTTCGAGGATCTTGGTCGTGTAGACATCGGCGGCGGCGGGACGCCCGTTCGGATACTGGCCGACCTTGTCGAGCAGCGCCAACTGCTCCTCTATCGAGGCGGGGTCGAACGTGCCCCAGCCGTCTTTGGCCGTCGTGCCGTCGAAAGCGAGCTTCAGCACGAGATCCACGGTCTTCTCTTCCCAGCCAAGGTCCATCTCCGGGTAGGCGGCGACCATTTTCTTCACGGCCTCCTGCGGGTTGGCGTGCGCCCAGCCCCAGCCCTTGGCAACCGCGCCGATGAATTTCGCCAGCGTGTCCGGGTCCTTTTCGATCGCAGCGTCGGTCGCGAAATAGACATCGGCGTAGGAGTCCAGGCCGAGATCGCGCACGAGAAGGTCGATACGGTCTTCGCCGACGACGCTGAGCGCCTGGGTGTTGGTGATCCAGCCGCCAATAGCATCGACATCACCGCGCACCAGAGGCCCCTTGTCGAAGCCGACATTGATCACGGTCACGTCGGACGCGCTCATGCCGTTCTTCGCCAGGATCTCGTCCATGACGAAACGCGCGGTTGGCTGTATGCCGATCTTCTTGCCCTTGAGGTCGGCCACATTGCGGATCGGGTTCGCTGCCTTCGAGGTGAGCGCATAGGGGCCGGTGCGGAAGCCACAGGCGATGATCTTCACCGGCACGCCGCTGGCGCGTGCCGCAAACAGCTGCGGCGTCTCGGAAAATTGGCCAAGCTGTGCCGCGCCCGAGATCACGGGCGGCACGGTCGAGGCGTTAGGGCCACCCGGGCTGAATTCGACGTCGAGCCCTGCATCCTTGAAGTAGCCGTTGGCGACGGCGGCGATGTCGCCGATCTGGCCGTTGGACATCAGCCAGTCATACTGGATGACGACCTTTCCGGCTGCCTTTGCGCCGGGCGTGAGGACAAGCTGCATGCCGGCCGATGCGGCCGCGGCCGCGGCCAATCCGCCTTTGACGAAGGTGCGGCGGTTCAAGTTCCCATTCATTTTTCGCTCCTGTTGCAAGACTTGTGTCGTCTCTTGATTGCGCGCCGTTCCCTGGGCGCGATGTCGCCTACGGCTGTTCGTCGTGGTAATCGCCGGGGCCGCCGTCGAGCCAGGCGTAGAGTTCCCAGAGTGTGTCATCCGGGTCGGTGAAATAGGCGCAGCGCGCGTTCCAGACGTAGTCCTCGGGTGGCCCTTGGAAGGGAACGCCCTTGGCGGTCAGTTCGGCGTACAAGCGATCGATCTCGCTGGGCGCGTCGAGCATGACCGCAACGCAGACCTTGTGAGCGTGGCGCGGCGAACGCAGCTTGGATACCCCAGTGTGATGGCTGATATGGCCGATCTCCCAGGCGGCGAGCGTCACGCCCTCGCCATGGAAGTCGGCAAAGCCCTCGGCGCGGCGGCGCAGGCGGAGGCCGAGCTTGTCCACATAGAACGCCACCGTACGCTCGATATCCTCGACAAGCAGGCAGACGTCCGAAATTCGATAGGTGGTTGCGATCGACATGGCTATTTGTCTCCGTCGGTATGCCGAGCGCGCGATGCGGGCAGCTTGACGCCGACCCGGTCGGCGGCGCCGATGATGTGAGCGCGCATCGCTGCCTCCGCGGCCGCCGGGTCGCCAGCGACCAGCGCCTCGTAGATGCGCACATGTTCGCCGACATTGACCTCCACCAGGTCATGCAATGGGTTGGTCTGCCGTGCGTAGTAGATCGAGCGCCTGATCTGTTCGCAGACGAAGGAAATGAAGGTGTGGATGTAGCTGTTGCCGGTCGCCCGGGCGATTTCTCGGTGAAACAGAAGGTCGGCGTCGATGCTGCCGTCTTCCCAGCGCTCCTCGCCGCTCATGCGGTCGAGTGCGGCCTTGATGGCGTCGAGATGCTGCCGGTCGCGCCGCTCGGCGGCAAGTGCCGCGGACTCGGCCTCGAGGATGCAGCGCAGCTCGAACAGCCGCTCCATGTTCTGGCCTTCCTTCAGTGTCTCGCGGTCGATGCGGATGGAGGCGCGCTGCTCAGGCGCCAGGACGAAGGAGCCGATGCCCTGCCGCGCCTCGACCATGCCGTCGGCGCGCAACTGCGCGATCGCCTCGCGCACCACGTTGCGGCTGACGCCGAATTTTTCGGACAATTGCTGCTCCGTCGGCAGCAGGCTGCCCGGGTTGAGATCGCCGGACTCGATCTCGCGGCTGAGGAAAGCCGCGACCCTGTGCGGCAGGGCTTCGACAGTGCCGATGGCAGCCAGTCGTTGTTTCATGAAACACTCTCCGCCGTGGGAAATAGGCAGCCGGGATTCATCAACCCGCTGGGGTCGATGGCAGTCTTGAGCGTGCTGACGAGATGACGTTGGACAGGAGACATTCCCGTCCAGTAGACGCGCTGGCGGGTCCGGCCAATGCCATGCTCGGCGCTGATTGAGCCACCGAGCGCATTGACGATATCGTACAGCCCTGCCGTGATGGCGCTGCCCCTGGTGCGTGCCTCCGCCTCGGCAAGGCCGAGTGGTGGCAGCACGTTGAAATGGATGTTGCCGTCGCCGGCGTGGCCATACGCCTGGGAGATCCAGCCAGGGTGCTCCGTTGACACAAGATGGCGAGCCTGTGCGATCAGCGCGGGAATGTCGGAGATGCGGACCGAAAGATCGGTGCGAACGTGATAGCCGCGCTTGCCCTGGCCTTCGACAAGACCTTCCCGGATGGCCCAGAACGCCTTGGCCTGTGCGCCGCTCTCGGCCAGGACCGCGTCGGTGACGAGTCGACTTTCCATGGCGCCAGCCAGGAAATCGATCAGCAGGGCGCGCAGATCAATGGCGCCGCCCGACGACAGTTCGATCAGCACGTGAACAGGAGCTGTCACCGGCGCGGTGATCTTCGGGTCGGCCAGGCGCGCAAGCTCCATGCATTCCGCGCCGATGATCTCGAAGGCTGACGTCAGGTCCGAGCATTCGCGTCGGGCTCGCCCGAACAGCGCAACCGCTGCTTCGAACGAGGGGAGGGCCAGATACGCCGTCTCGACCCGGCGAGGCTTCGGAAACAGCTTGACTTCGACGCCGGTGATAACGCCCAGCGTTCCCTCCGAGCCGATGAAGATTTGCTTCAGGTCATAGCCGCGATTGTCCTTGCGCAAACCGGAAAAGCCGTTCCACAACTCGCCATCCGGCAGCACCACCTCCAGGCCGACGATAAGATCGCGAGCCATTCCATAGCGCAGCACGTTGACGCCGCCGGCATTGCTTGCGACGTTGCCGCCGATCTGACAACTGCCCTGTGCACCAAGTGCGAGTGGGAACAGGCAATCCTGGTTCTCGGCTGCGTCCTTGATGTGTTGCAGGACACAGCCGGCATCGGCCTGAAGAATGAAATTGTCGGCGTCGATAAGGCGGATACGGTTCAGCCTTTCCAGGCTGATCACGACCGCGCCTCGGTCTGGCCCAATGTCGATGGCCCCCGCGACCAACCCGGTATTGCCGCCTTGCGGGATCATCGCGAGCCCGAGTGCATGACACAGACGCACAGCTGCCTGAACCTCGGCGACCGAGGCCGGCTTCAGCACCGCCAGGGCGCCACCGTGATGGTCGCCGGACCAGTCGCCGAGATACTTCGCCATCTCGTGGGCATCGGCCGCCACGCCACCCTGTCCCAGAATGCCCTCCATGGCAGCGAAAACTTCGGGCGTGATGCCGTGGACGGTCATTATCGGGTCAGTACCAATGCTATGGAGTATGCTTATGCATATCATCCTACAACCTAGTTCGAGTCAACGGCAAAACGCGGGGAGGGCGCTTGCTGATGTTCGGTGGAGGTGCGGCTAGCCTGCCAGCGCTGTCCAGGGAGCAAAGCGGTTTCCTGGCGCGAGAGCAACGCCGGCCCGTTGGCGTTTAGCGCTCGCTGAATCGTCTAGGATCAAAAGGGGATGGCTGGCCTGTCTGATCAGCGCAAGGCTAGCCGCCTCAAAGGTACTGTTCGACCTTCTTGCCGACCGTCAGGAACCGCAGAGGGTCGATCGCCTCGCCATTGTGGCGGACCTCATAGTGAAGATGCGGTCCTGTCGAGCGGCCGCTGCTGCCGGTCTTGCCGATGACATCCCCGGCATTGAGTTTCTGGCCCACCGTCACGTCGATCTCGCTTAGATGCCCATAGCGTGTGGCAAACCCATTTCCATGATCCACTTCCACCATGCGGCCATAGCCGCCGTTCCAGCCGGCCTTGGTGACGACGCCGGGTGCCGTGACCTTGGCCGCCATGCCGACGGGAGCCCTGAAGTCCATGCCCGAATGCAACGCGGCGGTGCCCAGAATGGGGTCGGTGCGCACGCCGAACGGGCTGGTGACGGAATGGCCTGGCGCGGGGTTCGCGAGCGGCAGCCGGCGGGCTTCCTTCTTGAGGTGGTCGAGCGTGTCCAGCGCCTCGTCCAGTTCCTTGACCTTGCTGTCGAAGATCATCGAGCTGTCGAGCGGTATCAGTGGCCCGCCGACATCGCTGTCGCCCTTGCCGAAATCGCTGTCGACCGGCAGGCCGGCCGCCGAAAGGGCCTGGGTGATGGCGTCGGCGCTCTTGTAGGCATTGTCGGCCAGCGTGGCGATACGCGTAAGCTGTTCGGTCTCGATGGCTTTCAGCGACTGATTGATCGAGACGAACAGTTTGTCGGCCCGGTCGGCCGACGATTCACTGGCAACCGGATCGGAGCGTGTCGACCACAGCGAGAACGGTCTGGTATCGCCAGCGCCGAGGCTGGCAACGGAGTAGGCCTGGGCAGCACCGATGCCGCCCGTCACTTCTGCATGCTGGTCAGGCTTTCCGACAGGTGCCGCAGCTTCGGGCGGCGGCGTTCCGACTTCGTTTTCCGCGCGTTCGATGAGAGGGCCGAGACGGCCATGGCGCTGGCTGAGCTGCGTCTGCCGCTCCAGCAATTCGCCGACCTTGGTTTCCATCAGTTGTTGGTCGAGAAGCTGCCGGCTGGTGATGCGGTCGACCTGGGCGCGAAGCGCGGATATGCGATCTTCGTAGGCTTGCTGCATGCGCGCTTGCCGTGCCGTCGTCGCGCCGATCAGATCGTCGCGCAAGACGAGATAGGATGTCGCCAGCAGATAACCTATGGCCATGGCGGCCAGCGCGGAGCCGAGAAATGTCGCTATCCAGGGTCGCACGGTGAAGTGTCGTATCTGATCGCCCCGGGCGATGATAATCGTGTGGGGTTCTTTGCGTCTGCCGAAGACTGCCGACTGACCGGTTGCGTTCACGGGACCAAGCTTTCGTTACGACACCACGACAGGCCAAATACACATTATTAAGGTTAACAAAGCTTTGCGGCGCCTGACCGCCGATGGGAATTGCCCGTAGAACGCGTGGCGGGTTGCAGGCGGTTCTCCCTTGCCGCCGAGCGCAAACAACAAGACGCCCGCCGCTCGAACAAGCGGCGGGCGATTTGCAGGCTGTTTCTTGCGAATCAAAGAGCGCGGACGGCCTCAAGAACCTCTTCAGCATGCCCCTTTACGCGAACATTGCGCCATACCCTGGCAATGCGGCCATCGCCGCCGATCAGGAACGTTGCGCGTTCGACGCCCATGTACTTACGGCCATACATCGATTTCTCCACCCATAGATGGTAGGCCTCGATCACCTTGCGCTCTTCGTCGGCCGCGAGATCGACGGTAAGGTTGTGTTTGGACTTGAACTTGTCGTGTTTCTTCGTGCTGTCCGGCGACAGGCCGACCACGACGGCGCCAGCTTTTTCGAATTCAGGCTTCAGCTGCGAAAAGCTTATCGCTTCTTGCGTGCAACTCGTGGTGTCGTCCTGTGGATAGAAATAGAGGACCACTGGTTTTCCAGAAAATGCAGCAAGACTGAGCGTTCCTCCGCCGTCACGTGGGAGCTCGAATTGCGGTGCAAGATCGCCTACGTCTAGATCAGCCATATCGGTGCCCTTGTTTGAGGTTACGCGCGAAGTCGCACCGATATAGTGTCAGCCGTGGATTCGTCCACGTCGAGTTCATCCGCTAGTTCATACAACGGAAAATTCCTTGGATCAGGAGCAGCCGCAGCACGAGAAGATCAAGTTCAGGCGTGACGAGATCACCGACCTGGGCGCTCTTCCGTCCGCCTGCCGCGTGCCGCCACTCGGCCAGGCCTCGATCGGTCGCGGCTTTCGCATTCTCGGGCGTCTGGTCGCGGGCCTGTCGGCTTTCGTTCTGCTGGCGGCTCTCGTCGTTTATGTGGTCGGCGCGTCCGGATTTGGGTCGGAGCGGCTGCGCGCCGAGGCCGAAGCCGCCATCGAGAAGCTTGTCGGCTTCGACATCGATGCCTCGATGGGGCCGGCTCGCATCACGCTCGACGGATCGAGCTTCGTGGCGCTTCAGGTGAACGATGTCAGCCTGAAGACGTCCGATGGCAGACCGATGGCCGATGCCGGGCGCGTGCGTTTCGGCGTGCGCCTGATCCCGCTGCTTTGGGGCGAGGTGAGGCTAACCAGCGCCAGGATTTCCGACGCGCGCATTGTCATGGCGTCGATGCCGTCTGGCGGCGACTGGTTGGCCGCGCTGCGCAATGCGGACGGTCTCATCGATCCGGACAAGCTGTCCACGGCGGTCTTTGAGAACGTCAATCTTGGGCTCGACGCCGTGCGCGAGGATTCTCTGCGCCGGATCGACCTTCACAATGTCGAGTTCGTGCTGCCCGCTGCAGGCTCGGTCAAATCGGTCATCGTCGCGGACGCCATTGTTCAGCAGTCCGGGTCCTCGAGCATGGCATTCTCGTCCAGCCTCGACATCGATGGCAGGAGGCTGACAATTGCCGCGTCGGCCACACGCAACACGGCGACGCGGCGCGTAACAGCGCTCGATGCGAGCATTGAAATGGCGGACCCCGATGGCGCAACGGCGGCGACCGGGGGCAAATTGGGTGCCGTTGCGTTGAAGCTGGAAGGCACGCAGGGCACGGGTGACGGCATGTCGCGGCTGACGGCGGCCTTGTCGTTGACCGGGTCCGTGCTCGATCTCGGTCCGCGTGGATTGCTTGCGTCCGATGTCGATGTCGATACGACCCTCGTATCCGGCAGCAACAAGATACAGGTCGACAAGCTGCTGTTGAAGACCGGCCGCTCGACATTCAATTTCGCGGGCTCGATCGGGCCGAAGCCGGCCACCGGGGCCGCGGATGACGAACCGTCCTATCGCTATGATCTGACCAGTGACGGTTCGACGCTGGCGCCGTCGGAATCGCCCGAGCCGGCTCTCAATTTCATCGCCCGCGTCGCCGGTGTCTATCAGACCAGAAGCCAAAAGCTCATGGCGGAGCAGATCGGGATCAGGTCCGGTTCCACAAGCGAAGCGTTGGGTACCGCGACCGTCCAGTTCGTCGACGGAAAGGCGCCGGGCGTCTCGATGGCAGTCAACATTCACGATATGCCGGTGTCGCACGTCAAGCAGCTGTGGCCGTGGTTTACCGCGCGTGGCGCCAGGCTCTGGGTGCTGGAGAACTTGTTCGGTGGTCGCGTCGTCGACGCGAATCTGCAATTTCAGGTGGCTCCAGGGCGGCTCGGCAATGGTGTCCCGCTGGGCTCCGAAGAAGTATTCGGTCGCTTCCAGATCGAGGGCGCGCGTTTCGACACGGCCGGCCGCATTCCCCCGATACGCGATGCTGTTGGCATGGTCTCGTTCCATGGCAACGATGTCGATATCGCGCTGTCTTCGGGCACTGTCTTCATGCCCAGCGGCGGAACCGTTGCGGCCAGCAATGGCAAGCTGACGGTGAAGGCGGCGAACCTGCCGCCTGTGATTGGTTCGCTTGACATCGACGTTGCCGGCGAGGCTCCCGCGATTGCCGAACTCGCGTCCTACGAGCCGATCAACGCCATGCGCAATGTCGGTTTTGCGGCCGGAGACCTGTCAGGTTCGGTGACGGGGCACGTCAGGGCGGATATCCCGCTTACGTCCGGGGTTGATACGTCGAAACTCGATTGGCTGGTATCGCTTGATTACACCGGGCTTTCGCTGGCCAAGCCATTCGAAGGTCAGACAGTCACCAATGCCGACGGGGCGATCACGGTGGATCCGGAAAAAGCCGTGATCTCCGCCAAGGCGCAGTTGAACGGCATCTCGGCTGAACTCGACCTGGTCGAGCCGCTCAAGGATGATGGTCCGCCGCGCAGCAGGAAAGTCGCGCTTGTGCTCGACGACAAGACGCGGGCAAGCGCCATGCCCGGCCTGTCGCCGCTGCTTTCCGGGACGATCAAGGTGGCGATCGACAAAAGCGGTGATGGCAACCAGAACGTCTCGGCGGATTTGTCGAATGCCAAGCTGGACATCCCATGGGCGGGCTGGAGCAAGGGACCGGGCATTCCCGCCAACGTCAGCTTCGTCATGACAAAATCCGGCGACACCACCACGCTGTCCAATTTCGACCTGAGCGGAAAAACGTTCTCCATCGATGGCAACGTGGTGCTGGTCAACAACGGCCTGTCGTCGGCACGATTCAGCAAGGTCACGTTGAACAGGGATGACGACGTTGCCATCTCCGTCAAGCGGTCGGGCAGGTCCTATGCGGTCGACATATCGGGCAGTGCGCTGGATGCTCGCTCGCTGATCAAGCAATTTACCTCCGATGTCGATACCGCCACAAAAACCACGGGTTCCGACGCGATTTCCGTCAGCGCCAATGTGGATTCACTGACTGGCTTCCACGACGAGAAACTATCGAATCTCAAACTGGACTACAGTGCCGCCGGCTCCAAGGTGAATGGGCTGAAAGTCAGCGCCACTGCGAGTTCGGGTGCCGCCATAGCCATCAGCAATACCACCGGCGATGGCAGGCGCGCGCTGAGCGTCAAATCCGCCGACGCTGGGGCGATCCTTCGGTTCCTCAATATCTACGAGCATATGGAGGGCGGGTCTCTCACGCTTGCGCTGGCCGGCGCCAGCGACGGCCCAATGAAGGGGCAGGTGGACACCAGCAACTTCTTCGTGGTCAACGAGCCGAAGCTCGCATCGATCGTCTCGACCACGCCGGCCGGCGACAAGCGCAGCCTGAACGAGGCGGTCAAAGGTAACCTCGACACGTCGCGGGTCCAATTCGAACGCGGCTTTGCCGAGATCGACAAGGGCAGCGGCTATCTGAAACTGGCAAATGGCGTGTTGCGCGGCCCAAGGATCGGCACGACCTTCCAGGGGACGCTCTATGATCAAAACAACAACATGGACATGACCGGCACGTTCATGCCGGCCTATGGTCTCAACCGCATTTTCGGCGAGCTTCCGCTGGTGGGGGCGCTGCTTGGCAATGGCCGCGATCGCGGCCTGATCGGCGTCACCTACCGGCTGAAGGGCAATGCCAACAAGCCGGTTCTCGACATCAATCCACTGTCTGTCATCGCGCCCGGAATATTCAGGTCTATCTTCGAATATCGCTAGGCGCTCATGGCGTGAAAACGGAGAGGTCCATCCTGATCATCGGATGGATACGGTCCAATCAAAGCGGCCGCACCAGAATATGTTTTTTCCTGCCCAGCGAGAGCTTTAGGACGTTTTCCGGACTCAGGTCCTGAAGCGTCACCACGCGGCGGTCGTCCGACACCGGCTGGTCGTTGAGCCGTACCGCGCCGCCCTGTATATGCCGGCGCGCCTCACCGTTGGAGGCTGCGAGCCCAGCGGTGACGAACAGTGACAGGATGCCGACGCCGGCTTCGAGGGCCGCCTTGTCGATCTCGATGCTCGGCAGGGACTCGGCAAGCGCGCCTTCCTCGAATGTCTTGCGCGCGGTCTCGCTTGCCCCGTCCGCTGCCTCGCGGCCGTGCAGCAGGGCAGTGATTTCGGTTGCGAGAATCTTCTTCGCCTCGTTGATCTCGGACCCGCCGAGCTTCTGCAGCCGCGCCACCTCGTCCAGCGGCAATGTCGTGTAGAGCTTCAGGAAACGGCCGACATCGGCGTCCTCGGTATTGCGCCAGTACTGCCAGAACTCATACGGGCTCAACATTTCGGCATCCAGCCAGACCGCGCCCGAGGCGGACTTGCCCATCTTGGCGCCCGAAGAGGTGGTCAAAAGCGGCGTCGTCAGCGCATAGAGCTGCGCGTCTTCCATGCGGCGGCCAAGGTCGATGCCGTTGATGATGTTGCCCCACTGGTCGGAGCCGCCCATCTGCAGCCGGCAGCCAAGGCGCTTGTAGAGTTCGACGAAATCATAGGCCTGCAGGATCATGTAGTTGAATTCGAGGAACGACAGCGACTGTTCGCGGTCGAGCCTGAGCTTGACGGAATCAAAGGCGAGCATGCGGTTGACGGAAAAATGCCGGCCCACATCGCGAAGGAAATTGACGTAGTTGATCTCCATCAGCCAGTCGGCGTTGTTCACCATGACCGCGTCATTCGGGCCATCGCCGAATTTGAGGTAAGGCATGAAGTTGCGGCGGATGCCGGCGAGATTGTCGTCGATGTCCTTTGGCGTCAGAAGCTTGCGCGCCTCGTCCTTGAAGGACGGGTCGCCGATCATCGAGGTGCCGCCGCCCATCAGCGCGATCGGCCTCTGGCCCGTCTGCTGCAGCCAATGCAGCATCATGATCTGGATCAGCGAGCCGGCATGCAGGCTCTTCGCAGTTGCATCGAACCCGATATAGGCGGTTACCGTTTCCTTGGCGAAGAGCTGGTCGAGCCCGGCATCATCCGAGGTCTGGTGGATGAAGCCGCGCTCGCTCATCGTGCGCAGGAAGTCGGATTTGAAGGCGGACATGTTTTCTTTCCCGAAAGCTCCGGCCGGTGCTGTTTGGCCGTGGCGTGCATGAACGCGCGCGTTTAGCATCCAAGCGCGATCAGCAAAAGTGGAATCCGGTTTTGCGTGCGATCGCGCGTCATGGGGAATGCGCGATCAGCAAAAAGTGACAATCCGCTTCTTTGGATGACGTCTCCAATCGAATAGCCAATGGCACTGCCCAGCCTGGATCTGGAACGTTTTTCAGATCACATCAACGATCCCCTGAAACGATGCGGCATAGGGCGCGAATGCTTGCGTCATCGTTTCGGCTGGCGTAATGAGGCGCCGCGCCGCCAGGTTCTTGCAGCTCAAAGTCTGGAATGGCACCGTACGGCACCCATCGAATGCCATATCCCGCGACAGAGCCTCACATGATATGCCGGACGCATTGATATCCATTGTCATTCCATGCCGGAACGAGGCGGCAAACCTGCCGCTTTTGCTGGACGAGATCGGCGCGGCCATGAGCGGGCGCGCCTTCGAGGTGATCGTCGTCAACGATGGGTCGACCGACGAAACGGCCGACGTGCTCGCTGCTCAGGCCGCCATTCGCCCATTTCCGCTTCGCCACCTCAGGCATGAGAAATCAGCCGGCCAGTCTCTGTCCGTGCGCTCCGGCGCCTGGGCGGCAAAGGGTGACATCGTGGCCACCATCGATGGTGACGGCCAGAACGACCCGAAATACATTCCGGTGCTGGTCGATGCACTGCGTCAGGCGGGACCTGGTTTCGGTGCTGCTCAGGGTCAACGCCTGAAGCGCCGCGACAGCAAGGTCAAGCAACTGGCGTCCCGTTTCGCCAACTGGCTGAGAAATGCCATCCTGCATGACGAGACCCGTGATACCGGCTGCGGCCTGAAAGCCGTGCACACCGACATCATCCGCAAATTGCCCTTCTTCGATGGCACGCATCGTTTTGTTCCGGCACTGGTCATCCAAGAGGGCTATCGCGTCGTTCATTGCGATGTGGTCGACAGGTCGCGCCGCCACGGCAGCTCGAATTACGGAATTTTCGACCGTGGCCTGCAGGGCGCCCTCGATCTCGGCGGCGTCTGGTGGCTGCGCCGCAGGCGCCGCCGAATGCCCAAGGTAGAGGAAATCAGGCATGGCTAACGTGCTTCAGGAACTGGCGAGCTGGATACACCAGGTTTTTGTGCTGCAGTTCGATGGCTGGGTTCTGCTCGGCTTCGTCGCGCAGTTCTTCTTCACAATGCGCTTCGTGGTGCAATGGGTCGCATCGGAGAAGGCAAAGCGCAGCGTGGTGCCGATCGCGTTCTGGTTCTTCTCGCTGTTCGGGGGCGGGCTGCTGCTGATCTATGCCATCCAGCGCAAGGATCCGGTTTTCATCGCCGGCCAGGCCATGGGCATGTTCATCTACGTCCGCAATCTCTGGCTGATCGCCAACGAGCGTCGGGCGGCGGCGATGACGAAGGTCGACTGAGCGGCCGTCGTTTTGAAGCAAGCGGTTCGAGGGGCTGGGATATCGCGATGAACAGGAACTACATCTTTCTCTTCCTGTTCAGCGTGCTGATGACCGTTTCCGGTCTGGCTGCGATGCCGCCGCTCGACCGCGACGAGCCACGCTTCGTCCAGGCCACCAAGCAGATGGCCGAGACCGGCAATTATGTCGACATCCGGTTCCAGGAAGGCACGCGCTACCAGAAGCCGATCGGAATCTACTGGTTGCAGTCGGCGGCCGTGATCCTGAGCGGGCAGGGAGCCGGGGCGCCAATCTGGGTGTACCGCCTGGTTTCGGTCCTGGGCATCGCGATCGCCGTTGTCGCGACCGCGTGGACGGGCGCCAATCTCTTTGGCGCCAACGCCGGCCTCGCCGCAGGCCTTATCATGGCCGCCGTTTTCGCGACCGCCTTCGAGGGGCGGGACGCCAAGACCGATGCCATGCTTCTCGCCTGTTGCGTTGTGGCGCAGGGCGCGCTGGCGCAGATCTACATGGCTTCGCGCGGGAACGAACCCGTGCCCGGCCGTTTGCGATGGATGTTCTGGATCGCGCAGGGCGCGGGAATCCTGATCAAGGGGCCTATCACGCCGCTGATATCGGCGCTGACCATCGTCGTGCTTTTTGCCTTCGAGCGGGACTGGCGCTGGCTGTCGAAGCTGAAGGCCGGGCGCGGCCTGGCCCTTGTTCTCGTCATCGTTCTGCCCTGGCTCGCCCTCATCACCTGGAAGAGCGGTGGGGCCTTCCTGCAGCAGGCGGTCGGCAAGGATCTGATGGGCAAGGTCTCGCAAGGCGCGGAATCGCATGGCGTTCCGCCCGGCTTCTATGTGCTGACCTATTCCCTGTTCATGTGGCCGTTCGGCCTGATGGCGGTGGGCGCCGGGCTCCAGGGGATCAATCGGCTGCGCGACGATCCTCGGGTCCGGTTCTGCCTCGCCTGGTACATTCCGTTCTGGCTTGTCTTCGAGCTGATCCCCACCAAGCTGCCGCACTATGTCCTGCCCGCCTATCCCGCAATGGCCCTGCTGGTCGGATGGCTCCTGACCTTGACGCCGCAGGACGCGAATGCGCCGCTGAAACGCTGGCAGGTATGGTTGTGGTGGGCGACCGCCTTTGGCCTGGGCACGGTCACCATTGGCCTCGCCGCGTTGTGCATTGGCGCGCCGATCTATCTTTCCCATGCCTTTTCCTGGTGGAGCATTCCGGCGGCCGCCGCGATGCTCGCGGCCGGTTATCTGGCCTTTTCGCGGCAGCTACGGGTTCCCGTCAGCCGCATTGGCGCCGCCGCGGTCTGCGCGGGCATTGGCTACGCCCTGCTGTTCGGCGTCATAGCGCCGTCCTTGAAACCGATATGGCTGAGCCCGGCGATCGAGGCGGCCGTAAAAGCCAATCGCCCTTGCGACACGACGGTGCTGGCTTCGGCTGGCTTCCAGGAACCAAGCCTGGTGTTCCTCGTCGGCACGAATACGCTGCTGACCGATGTGAAAGGCGTCGCCCAACACATGCTCGCGGATCCTGCCTGTGCCATGGGATTGGCGCCAGTCAAACAAGAACAGGAACTGAATGGTGTCCTGACGGGGCAGGGCAAGTCGGCGAACCGTGTCGCCGTGATCGACGGCATCAACTATTCGTCAGGTGAGAAGATGTCCCTCGGCCTCTACCGAATGGTCCAATGACGGCTGTTCGGTGATAGGGTCCGGCCTCAAATGCTGCTGAAATCGCGCACTTCCATCTCCGCCGCGCTGCTTGCGATGCCGCGCCGATCGGTTGATAATTTTCGCGACACTTTACGGATCGCGAGGAAGCGCTTTGCGACGCGTCCAGCCACTTATCCGCGCATCAAATGGCCGGTCTGGGTACTTGTGTGGGGACTGGCTACAGCGGCGGTGTTTGTTCGCCTCGACCTTCCCGCCGGAATGCTTCGGGACCAATGGCCGCCGGGCTTCGTCAAGCTTGCGGATTTTCTCACCCAGTTCGCCTTGGGCGGCTGGTATCTCATACCCGCGGCACTTTTGCTCGTCGTCGCCAATCTGACCGATTGGCGAAGCCTTTCACGGCGAACCCTGATGCTGGCCTACAACTGGACGTCGCTGGCATTCCTGGTGCTGAGTGCGGTTGGCCTGTCCGGTCTCGCCGTCAACGTGCTGAAATACGCGATCGGCCGCGCTCGTCCCTCGCATTTTCAAGAGTTTGGCGTTCTGTCCCTGCACCCCTTCGCGATGGATGCAAGCTTTGCCGGATTCCCATCCGGCCACGCCACCACCATGGGGGCCGTCTTTGGTATCGCTCTCCTGCTGTTTCCGAAGCGCTGGTACATTGCGCTGGCGCTTACCGCGATCCTCACGTCCACGCGGGTTTTCGTCGGGGCACACTATCCAAGCGACACGGTCGCCGGCTTTGGGCTCGGCTTTGCCTTTGCCGTAGCTTCGACGCTGGTCTTTGCCCGCCTTGGGTTCATGTTTCGTCAGGTGCGGTCAGGCCTTCCGGTCCGCAAGAAGACGTTTCGGCTGACATGGTTCGGCGAAGCGAAGCGGGTCGGCTAGCTAGAGCACACGCGCTTCGGATGGGTCCGTTAGGACGCGAAACGCTTAAGGGTTGTCCAGCCCGCCATAGGATCTTACCAACTTGGCCATCTCGGGCGAATTGGGCTCTTCGTTTTCCATGCCCTCGGCAACGCCGACGCGGTCGGCAACCGGACGGTTCTGGCTGACTTTCCACTTGCCGCGCATGTCGGTGATCTCGATCTCCAGCCCGACAATGCCCTTGATCTGCGACTGGATGAACGAGGCTGGGGCATCGGTAACGGCCCACGGCGCTTCGCGTCGGCCTTCGTGGGCCGCGGTCAGTTCCGTGATCTGCCGCGCCAGCCAATCCGGGTCCTCGATCACCCTTACCATGCCGCGCACCTGGACCATGGCATAATTCCATGTCGGCACAACCTTGCCGGTCTCACGCTTGGTCTCATACCATGACGGCGTCACATAGCTGTCCACACCCTGGAAGACGATGAGCACGGGTGACGCCGGATTGTCGGCAAGAAGACGCCACTGCGGATTGGCCCGGGCAAGGTGGGCGCGCAACCGGCCGTTTGGCGGCACATTGGCGTCGAGCAGGAACGGGAGCAGGTTCGCGACCGGCCCCTCCGGTCCATTGGAAGTCAGCATGCCAAGCGGGTGCGCTGTTATCAGCCCGTGCAGCACGTCCTGCCGAATCTCCTGGAAGAGAGGGGGCTCGTACATCGCGATCGGCTCTTTGCTACCTCAGCCGCTTGGGCCGTGGATCCGACAACTCGCCCGCAAGCCGGCGGTCGAGATAATCAGCGCATTCTTCCAGCAGAAGGTCCGCGTCATTGGCGAAGAAATGGTTCGCCCCCGGCAGCGTCTTCTGGGTGATCGTGATGCCCTTTTGCGTGTGCAGCTTGTCGACGAGGCCCTGGACATCCTTTGGCGGCGCCACCTTGTCGGCATCGCCATGGATGATCAGGCCCGACGACGGGCAGGGCGCCAGGAACGAGAAGTCGTAGGTGTTGGGCTGCGGTGCGATCGAGATGAAGCCTTCGATCTCCGGCCGGCGCATCAGAAGCTGCATGCCGATCCACGAGCCGAACGAATAGCCCGCCACCCAGCAGCTCTTGGAATCCGGATGCAGCGACTGGACCCAGTCGAGCGCCGCGGCGGCATCCGACAACTCGCCGGTGCCATGGTCAAACTCGCCCTGGCTGCGGCCAATGCCGCGGAAATTGAAGCGAAGCGTGGTGAAATTGCGCTTCTGGAACATATAGAAGAGGTCGTAGACGATCTTGTTGTTCATCGTGCCGCCAAACTGCGGGTGCGGATGCAGGACGATGGCGATCGGCGCGCTCTTTTCCTTGGACGGCTGATAACGGCCTTCCAGGCGACCAGCCGGACCGGTAAAAATGACCTCAGGCATAAAATACTCCACTTGGCATACGAATGCGCGGCGCCCGGAACAACTTTTCCTCTGGCCTTGACGCAGGGCGAGCGTCTTCTTAGAAGCTAGTTTAGAATTGTTCAAAACTGGATGGCCAAAAAACAGCTTGTCCATCCGCGCCGCAAGCCGCGTAAATAGGACGGCTCGCCTTGGAATTTCAAGGAAATAACGCGATACGCTCGCGGAATGGCTTTTGACGGGACCAATTGAAGGGAAATGACCGCGATACGCGCCTATCTCGACTACAATGCCAGCGCGCCGCTGTTAGCCTCGGCGCGTGACGCCATGGTTGCGGCGCTCGACATTTCGGCCAACCCGTCATCGGTCCATGCCGAGGGGCGCGCGGCACGGCGGCTCATCGAGACTGCCAGGCGCGATATCGCGTCGCTGGTCAACGCCAGGCACGAGCACGTCGTGTTCACCTCCGGCGCGACGGAAGCGGCTTCGACCTTGCTCACCTCGGATTGGCGGATGGGGCGCGCATCGGTGCGCATGAGCCGGCTCTATGTCAGTGAGGCCGATCACCCCTGCCTCTTGAATGGCGGGCGCTTCCCGGCGACGCTGGTCACGCGGATCGGCGTCGATGCCAACGGTGTCATTGATCTCGGCGCATTGGCGGCGGCTCTCGCCACTCATGACAAGGCCGAGGGCTTGCCGCTTGTGGCTCTGCATGCAGCCAACAACGAGACCGGCGTCATCCAGCCCATCGACCGGGTCGCCGAAATCGTCAAGGCGGCGGGCGGTATCCTGGTTGTCGACGCCGTACAGGCAGCTGGGCGAATTCACATCGACATGTCAGCGGGTTACGGCGATTACCTGATTCTATCCTCGCACAAGATCGGCGGGCCCAAGGGTGTCGGGGCCATCATCGCCTCGTCCGATCTGATGATGCCGAAGCCGCTCATCAATGGCGGTGGCCAGGAGAAGGGCCATCGCGGCGGCACCGAGAACCTCGCGGGGATCGCCGGCTTTGGCGCCGCGGCACGGGAAGCCGTCGCCGGCCTGAAGGACATCGATAGCGTCCGGCGTCGCCGCGACGAGGTCGAGGCCATCGTCAAGAGCCTGGTGCCGGACGCGGAAATCTTTGGAACCGGTGCGACACGGCTTGCCAATACGACATTCTTCGCTATTGCGGGCATCAAGGCCGAAACGGCACAGATTGCCTTCGATCTTGCCGGTGTAGCCCTGTCTGCCGGATCCGCCTGCTCGTCGGGAAAGGTCGGTCCAAGCCATGTACTGAAGGCCATGGGACATGGCGACGGCCTCGGAGCCCTTCGCGTGTCGATTGGTGCGGCCACAAGCGCCGGGGAAATCGCATTGTTTCGTGCCGCCCTTGCTGGAATAGCGTCCCGGCGGGCAGGCCGGGAACAGGCCGCCTGAGGGCGGTACAATGAATTCAGGCCGTTTGGCCTGGTAGAGCCGTGCGTTTCAAGCTGGCCGGGTGAAATTCCGGCGGAAACGCACTATATGGAACTTACGCCGCCTCGGGTGCCCTCGGGTGCTGTTGGCGATGCCATAGTTTGAAAACTGTCGGGCCTTGACCCCGGCGTGGATGGAGAACGCTGATGCCTGCTGTGCAGGACACGATCGATCGGGTCCGAAAGATCGACGTCGACCAATATAAATACGGGTTCGAGACCGAAATCGCTGTCGACAAGGCTCCAAAGGGCCTGAGCGAGGATATCATCCGATTCATCTCGGCGAAGAAGGACGAGCCGTCCTGGATGCTGGAATGGCGTCTTGAAGCGTATCGCCGCTGGCTGACGCTTGAGGAGCCCACATGGGCGCGCGTTCATTATCCAAAGATCGATTTTCAGGACATCTACTTCTACGCGGCGCCCAAGAGCACGCCCGGCCCGACGTCGCTGAGCGACGTCGATCCGGAAATCCTGAAGGTCTATGAGAAGCTCGGCATCCCGCTCAGGGAGCAGGAAATCCTTGCCGGCGTGCAGAAGACCGACGCCTCGGAACTCGAGGAAGCCGGCGACAATGTCTACAAATCGGGCCGTGTCGCTGTCGATGCGGTGTTCGATTCCGTTTCCGTCGTCACCACCTTCAAGAAGGAACTGGCGCAGGCCGGCGTCATCTTCTGTTCGATCTCGGAAGCCATCCGCGAGCATCCGGAACTGGTGAAGAAATATCTAGGTTCGGTCGTACCGACCTCCGACAATTATTATGCGACGCTGAATTCCGCCGTGTTCACCGACGGTTCCTTCGTCTTCGTGCCCAAGGGCGTGCGCTGCCCGATGGAACTGTCGACCTATTTCCGCATGAACGAGAAGAACACCGGCCAGTTCGAGCGCACGCTGATCATCGCCGAGGAGGGGGCCTACGTCTCCTATCTCGAGGGCTGCACCGCGCCGCAGCGCGATGAGAACCAGCTTCACGCCGCCGTGGTCGAACTGGTGGCGCTGGACGATGCCGAGATCAAATATTCGACGGTGCAGAACTGGTACCCCGGCGACGCCGAGGGCAAGGGTGGCATCTACAACTTCGTCACCAAGCGCGGCGACTGCCGTGGCGACCGTTCGAAGATCTCGTGGACGCAGGTTGAGACCGGCTCGGCGATCACCTGGAAGTATCCGAGCTGCATCCTGCGCGGTGACGATTCCTCAGGCGAATTCTATTCGATCGCCGTCTCGAACGGCTACCAGCAGGTCGATAGCGGCACCAAGATGATCCATCTCGGCAAGAACACGTCGAGCCGCATCATCTCCAAGGGCATCGCCGCCGGCTTCTCGCAGAACACCTATCGCGGTCAGGTCTCGGCGCACCGCAAGGCAACCAACGCCCGCAACTTCACCAATTGCGACTCGCTTTTGATCGGCGACCAGTGCGGCGCGCACACCGTGCCCTACATGGAAGCCAAGAATTCCACGGCGCAGTTCGAGCATGAGGCGACGACCTCGAAGATTTCAGACGATCAGAAATTCTACGTCATGCAGCGCGGCATTCCCGAAGAACAAGCCATCGCGCTGATCGTCAACGGCTTCGTCAAGGACGTCATCCAGCAACTGCCGATGGAGTTTGCCGTCGAAGCGCAGAAGCTGATCGGCATCTCGCTGGAAGGCTCGGTAGGCTAGTCGAGAAGATGCGGAAGCTCTTGGAAAAAGTGCTACTTGGTGCCTTGGCGATAGCGCTGTTCCTGGCGGTAGCCGGTGCTGTGTTGGCGCTCGTCGGATCTATCGGCGAGTTTCCGGTTCTGAAGCACGTTGGAGGCTCGCTATCCGTATTGGGTGTGTCCTGCTTTTTTACTGCCTTTCTGGTGTTGGGCGTTGCTAACCGAATGAGACCGATGGGACAGCACAAAGTCGATGGCGGTGCTGGGTGATATCGATGAGTGCGCCCATTCCCAGAGAGAACATCTGGTTTGCCGTCCGCTGGCGGCGGCTTTGGGCCGTCCGCCGCGAGGGCAACATCGCTATGGCAAAGTATGCCGCCGCAACCGTCGTCTCGGCGTTCGCCGGCATCCTCTTGGCAGCCTTCGTCAATCTCTATGCCGGAATCGCGGTCTTTGCGATCGCCTTCGGCGTGTCCTTCTGGTGGTTCAAGGCGCTGCAGCGCCGTCACACCGACTATTCGATCACTTACGACGATTATTTCAGAGAAAAGAACAATGCTTGAGATCAAGAACCTGCACGCCCGCATCGCTTCGACGGGCACCGAAATCATCCGTGGCCTGAGCCTGACGGTGAAAGCCGGCGAGGTCGCCGCCATCATGGGCCCGAACGGTTCGGGCAAATCGACGCTGTCCTACATCCTCGCCGGCCGCGAGGACTATGAGGTGACCGAAGGCGACATCCTCTACAACGGCCAGTCGATCCTCGAAATGGATCCGGCCGAGCGCGCCACGTCGGGCATCTTCCTCGCCTTCCAGTACCCGATGGAGATACCGGGCGTCGCGACCATGGAATTCCTGAAGGTGGCGATGAACGAGCAGCGCAAGGCGCGTGGCGAAGAACCGCTTAAGATCCCGGAATTCCTGAAGCGGGTGAAAGAAGCCGCCGCGTCGCTCAGCATGGACATGGCGATGCTGAAGCGGCCGCTCAATGTCGGCTTCTCCGGCGGCGAGAAGAAGCGCGCCGAGATCCTGCAGATGAAGCTTCTGGAACCGAAGCTCTGCGTGCTCGACGAAACCGATTCCGGCCTCGACATCGACGCGTTGAAGATTGTTTCCGACGGCGTCAATGCGTTGCGTGCGCCCGACCGGGCCTTCCTGGTCATCACCCACTACCAGCGCCTGCTCGAACACATCGTGCCCGATAGCGTGCACGTGCTCTACAAGGGTCAGGTCATCAAGTCCGGCGACAAGTCGCTGGCGCTCGACCTCGAAGCCAATGGCTATGCCGGCGTGATCGGCGAAGCCGCGTGACATGCCTGAGGCCAAGCTGATGAATATGCACACACAACCGCAGCGGACACCGGCCGAAACCGCGTTGATCGACGCGTTCGGCGACCGGCTGTCGCTGCTGCCGGGCGATGGCGCTGTCATGCTGAAGCGCGACGACGCTATCGAGGCGATCAAGCACGGCCTGCCGACGCGGCGCGTCGAATCCTGGCACTATACGGACCTGCGCCGACTCCTGAATGTGGTGCCGGACTTCGATCCGGCCGCCGTCGCCAAGGCCGTCGCGCCGATCGTCGAAGGGTCTGCCGTTCTGGCGATCCTGAACGGCAAATCCGACGCGAAGACGCCTGATATCGACGGCGTCACCTTCCAGCGCGTTTCGGAAAAGTTGATCGACGGCAGTATCGCGCCAGGGCTCGATCCCTATGGCAGTGACGATGCGATCGGCGCGCTGAACACCGCTTTCGTCGCTGATGGCTACTTTGTCGACATCGCCGATGGCACCGAGCTGGAAAAGCCCCTCGAACTGCAGAACCTGCAAGCTGGCGGCCAGACCCATGTCCGCCTGCCGGTGCGCGTCGGCGCTGGCGCCAAGGCAGTTATCGTCGAGCGCCAGACGGGTGGCGGGGCTGCTCTGGTCAGTTCGGTCAGCCAGCTTGTGCTCGGCGAGGGCGCCGAGGTGACGTGGCTGATCGTGCAGGAACAGCCGGAAACGGCGACATATCTGGCGCAGTTCAAGGCCGATATCGGCAAGAACGCCAAACTGACGCTGTTCGTCATGAACGCTGGCGGCAAGCTCGTGCGCCAGGAGATCATGATCAAGACGACAGGCGAAGGCGCTGATTTCAAACTGCGCGGCATCAACCTTCTGGCCGGCGACACCCACACCGATGTGACCATGGTGCTCGACCATGCCGTGCCGCACACGACGTCGACGGAAATTATCCGCAACGTGGTGACAGGCAAGGCCCGCGGCGTCTTCCAGGGCCGCATCAACGTCCATCAATATGCGCAGAAAACCAATGCCAAGATGGCCTGCAACACGCTGCTGCTGTCGGATGATGGTGAGTTCTCGACCAAGCCTGAGCTCGAAATATTCGCTGACGACGTGGTCTGCGGCCATGGCGCGACGGTCACCGAGATCGACCACAATCATTTGTTCTACCTGATGGCGCGTGGCGTGGACGAGAAGAGCGCGCGGGGCCTGTTGGTCAAGGCATTCGTCGCCGAGGTGATCGAAGAACTGGACGACGAGGTTATCGTCGAGGCGCTGGAAGCGAAGCTCGACGAATGGTTTGTAGTGCACGGGTGACATGATGAACGCTCCAGGCAAGATCGGGGATTTTTACGACGTCGAGGCGATCCGCCGCGACTTCCCGATCCTGTCGCGCGAAGTCTACGGCAAGCCACTGGTATATCTCGACAATGGCGCCTCGGCGCAGAAGCCGCAGGTGGTGCTGGATACCATCCAGCACGCTTATTCCCAGGAATACGCCAACGTTCATCGCGGCCTGCATTTCCTCTCCAACGCCGCGACCGATGCTTACGAGAAGGCGCGTGAAACGGTGCGCCGCTTCCTCAATGCGCCGAGCACCGACAACATCGTCTTCACCTCGAACACGACCTCGGCGATCAACACGGTAGCCTATGGCTACGGCATGCCTAATATCGGCGAGGGCGACGAGATCGTGCTGTCGATCATGGAGCACCACTCCAACATCGTTCCCTGGCATTTCATTCGCGAGCGCCAGGGCGCCAAGCTGGTCTGGGTGCCGGTCGACGATCTCGGTGCGTTCCATATCGAGGAGTTCGAGAAACGGCTGACCGACCGCACGAAGCTTGTCGCCATCACGCAGATGTCGAACGCGCTGGGCACGGTGACGCCGATCAAGGAGATCGTGCGGATCGCGCATGCGCGTGGAATTCCCGTGCTCGTCGACGGCAGCCAGAGCGCCGTGCACATGCCGATCGACGTGCAGGACCTCGACTGCGATTTTTTCGTCTTCACCGGCCACAAGGTCTACGGCCCCTCAGGCATCGGCGTGCTCTATGGCAAGAAGGACATTCTTGCCGGCATGCGCCCCTTCATGGGCGGCGGCGAGATGATCGAGGAGGTGACGGAAGACATCGTGACCTACAACGAGCCGCCGCACCGTTTCGAGGCCGGTACCCCGCCCATCGTCCAGGCGATCGGACTGGGCGCCGCGCTCGACTACATGGAAAGCGTCGGCCGCGATCGCATCGCCGCGCATGAGGAAGACCTAAAGACCTATGCGCATGAGCGGCTGCGGGCTATAAACTCGCTGCGTATCTTCGGCGACGCACCGGGCAAGGGCGCCATCATATCCTTCGAATTGCAAGGTATTCATGCCCATGACGTGTCGATGGTGATAGACAGGCAGGGCGTTGCCGTCCGCGCCGGCACCCATTGCGCCCAACCGCTGTTGAAACGCTTTGGTGTAACCTCCACATGCAGGGCATCGTTCGGCATGTATAATACCAGGGCCGAAGTCGACGCTTTGGCCGAGGCGCTTGAAAAAGCGCGAAAGTTTTTTGGGTGACCACCATGGATGATGCGACCATCGCTGCAGAGACCGCTCCGGACACGGCAGCCAACCCGCTGGTTTCAGCTTCGGCCATCCCGGCTGACGAACTGGCGCGGCTGACCGACGACATCGTCTCGGCCCTGAAGACAGTCTATGACCCGGAAATCCCCGCCGACATCTACGAACTCGGCCTCATCTACAAGATCGATATCGAGGACAACCGCTCGGTCAAGATCGACATGACGCTGACGGCGCCCGGCTGCCCGGTGGCCGGCGAAATGCCGGGCTGGGTGGAAAACGCGGTCGGCGCCGTCGAAGGCGTGTCCGGCGTCGAGGTCAACATGACCTTCGATCCGCCATGGTCGCCCGACCGCATGTCGGAAGAGGCGCAGGTCGCGGTGGGCTGGTACTAGCGTCAAGCCGGACAATGGTTGGCGCACTTGCGCCAGTGATAAAACTTCACCATTTTAGGTGAGGAATCATTCGGCAGGCCTTGAACCTGCATGGAATGGAGAAGGAAAACATGGGACGCTTCGCCGTCATCACGATGACCGAAAAGGCCGCCGACCGGGTGCGCGAGATCGTCGCGACCCGTGACAATGCGCATGGCATTCGCCTGGGCATCAAGAAGGGCGGCTGCGCCGGCATGGAATACACGGTCGATCTGGTGACCGAACCCAACGCCAAGGACGACCACATCGAGCGCGACGGCGCCCACGTCTATGTGGCGCCCGAGGCTGCGCTTTTCCTGTTCGGCACCGAGATGGATTTCGAGCAGACGACGCTGCGCACCGGCTTTACCTTCCACAATCCGAACCAGAGCTCGGCCTGTGGCTGTGGCGAATCCGTCGAACTAAAGCCTGCCGATCTAAAGGCGCTGGCTGAAGCACGCGCGTCGGCCTGATTGTCGCGGACGCTTCAGTCCACCCACATTCCCGTCCGTTTGTGCCAGTCGGCGATCGATTCTTCCGGGTAGACATCGAACGTCTTGTCGCTCTTGCCGACCACCGGTTCGACCCAGCTCGCCTTGTATTTCAGCATCAGATGCACCCGGCTCGGCGGGATGGGAAGATCGTTGTCGATTGCCGAGGCGAACGGATGCACAAGCTCCGTCCAGGTCGGGTCGTAGAGCCACAGCGCCGATCCGCATTTTCGGCAGAAGTTCCGCTCGCCAGACGAGACATCGCAATGCGGATGCTCGTCGTCCTCGATCTTCGCGCGATAGACGCCGATGTTTCTTTTTCCCCGGATGTTCAATGTCTCGCTGTCGGCGCCCAGATTGATTGCAAAGCCACCGCCGCCCTGCTGTTTGCGGCAGATCGAGCAGTAGCACAGCATGAAAGGTGCCGGCGTGTGGCTTTCCACCTCGAAGCGCACGGCATTGCACCGGCATGAACCCTTGAGCAGAAGCGGCATGGCAAAACTCCGACGAATGGGAGTGAACTTGTCAGCATCGTTTTGGTTGCGGCGATGACAAGGCTCAAACCCGGTGACATGATCGCCGTATGGACAATGAACGCATAGAAGAACTTTTCCAGAGCCTCGGCCCGGTCAGCATTCGCAAACTCTTCGGCGGCAAGGGCATCTACTCGGACGGCGTGATCGTTGCCATCGTGCTGCGCGGTGAGTTGATGCTGAAGGCGGACGGGCAGAGCGCTGGCGACTTCGAAGCCGCCGGCTGTACGCAATGGACCTATACCGGATCCCGCCATGGCAAGCAGGTCTCCATGCCCTACTGGAGCATTCCCGACAGCGCCTTTGACGATCCCGACGAGATGGCGGTTTGGGCGCGCCGGGCCTATGAGGCCGGACGGCGCGCCGGGAAATAAGTGTCTTTGAGACTACAGAGCCTTGGCGATCTTCGCCGCCAGCCGTGCGTTGTTCTCGACCAGCGCGATGTTGGTCTTCAGGCTCCGTCCGCCGGTCAGTTCGAGGATTTTCGACAGCAGGAACGGTGTCACCGCCTTGCCGGTGACGTTCTGCGCCAAGGCGGCCTTTTGCGCCGCCTCGATATAGCCAGCCATCTCGCCGGCGGGGATCTCGTGGTTCTCCGGAACCGGATTGGCGATCAGCATGCCGCCGCCAATCCCGAGCGCCTGTCGCGTCCTGTAGAAATGCGCGATGTCCTCCGGGGTATGCAGGGTCAGCGGTGCGCGGAAGGGCGACTGCCTCGACCAGAAGGCCGGCATTGTCTCGCAGCCGTGGCCGACCACCGGAACGCCACGCGTTTCCAGCACTTCCAACGTCTTTTCGATGTCGAGGATAGCCTTGGCGCCAGCCGACACGACGATGACCGGCGTGCGCGCCAGTTCGTCGAGATCGGCGGATATGTCGAAGCTCTTCTCGGCGCCCTTGTGCACGCCGCCGATGCCGCCAGTGGCGAACACTTTTATCCCGACCATATGCGCCGCGATCATCGTGGCGGCGACCGTCGTGCCGCCGGTGCGCCCTTGCGCGACCGCAAAGCCAAGGTCGGCACGCGACAGTTTCATGGCGTCGCCGGTCATGGCCAGCGATTCGCGCTCGCCGTCCGAAAGGCCGATCTTGATGCGACCGGCAACGACGGCGATCGTCGCCGGCACGGCGCCGCCATCGCTAATGATCTTTTCGACATCGGCCGCCATGGCGCCATTGTCGGGGTAGGGCATGCCGTGGGTGATGATGGTGCTTTCCAGCGCCACAACCGGCCGGCCAGCGGCCAGCGCCTTTGCCACAGGCTCGTGAATGTCGATGAAGGGGCGGGCGGTCTCTGGGGTCATGTGTATCTCCAATCCGGAGCGCTATGCGTCCATCAGGACAGGCAAGCGACATCTCGGCACTGTGAATTTGCCGGTCTCATGCCACTTCCTGCGCGTTGGGCACAAGAGCCAGGGCTGCGGCAAAGGTGGCAGCGCTGAAATCCGGAACGGCACTGGCGCTTTCTATGGCGAGTGTCGCCGCAGCGATGCCTTCGCGCAACGCGGCGCGCAACGCCATGCCATGCAACAAGGCCGCGACCGTCGTGCCCGCCAGGGCATCGCCGGCGCCGGTCACATCCGTAACCCTTCTTGGTGGCGGCGGCAGGATCGAGAAGGCGCCGTCCTGGTCGAAAGCGAGCATGGGATTGCCGCCCGCCGTCACCACGCCGCTTTTGAGTCCGGCACGCCGCAGGCCGTCGAGAATGCCTCGCTCTGTTGTCCCGGTGTCGACGCCGGCCAATGCCAGGGCCTCGCGGCGGTTCATGAACACCATGGCCAGCCTGTCGAGCACCGGATGCAGCCGCACGATCTTGGCCGGAGAGATCGCAATCGCGAAGATCGGCGTGCCGTTGGCGAGCGACACAAGCCGCTCGAGCGCGGCAGAGGGCAGGTTTGCGTCACAGAAGACGGCATCGGCGGCATCGATCGCCGCCCGCACCTTGGCGCGCCGTATTTGCTTGGGAAACGCCAGATCATAAAGCGCCATATCGGCAAAGCCGACGATCAGCTCGCCGTCCCGGTCCAGCAGCGCCGTGTAGCTCGGCGTTGTCCTGTCGAGGAACACCGCGGACAGATCGGAAATGCCCGCCCTGTCGATGGCGGCCGATACCGTGTCGGCGGCGGCATCGCCGCCACGAACGGATAGCAGCGACGCCGATACGCCGCGGCGCACGGTGCTGCGCAAGGCATTGAAGACCCCGCCGCCGACATCCTCGCGCATTGTGCCTGGATTTGACGCGGCGGGCACATAGTCACCCGAAACCTGACCGCGCCGGTCGATGTGGGCGCCGCCTATCGCGAGGATTCTCGGGGACTTCACCATGCTGGCCATGTGACCCTTCTGTTTGTGTGCGGCTCGGACATCAATCCATGTCGAACTGCCCGACGCGTTCTAGATCGCCCGGCGCGACCTCGCAACCGAAGGCGCGATTCGGAAGAACGCGGATTGGGCCAGTCGCGGTAGTGCCGGGCAACCTTGGGCCAGGGCTGGGAAACAAAAATGGAACAGATTTGGATAGCTATTTATCTTCAGTAGCTTAGGGCTCTTGCCAAATGAGAACAAAAAAGGTACAAATCAACAGGGATAACGGATTGTCCGGCCTTCATTGACGACCAAGGGGTGATGTATCATGGCTCAGAATACTTTGCGGCTTGTAGAGGACAAAGCGGTGGACAAATCAAAGGCTCTGGATGCGGCGCTGTCGCAAATCGAGCGGGCTTTCGGCAAGGGCTCGATCATGCGGCTCGGCGCGAATGAGCAGGTCGTCGAGATCGAGACAGTACCGACCGGCTCGCTTGGCCTCGACATCGCGCTTGGCGTCGGCGGCCTGCCGCGCGGTCGCATCATCGAAATCTATGGGCCGGAAAGCTCGGGCAAGACGACAATGGCGCTGCATACGGTTGCCGAAGCCCAGAAAAAGGGTGGCATCTGTGCCTTCGTCGATGCCGAGCATGCGCTCGATCCGGTCTACGCTCGCAAGCTCGGCGTCGATCTCGAGAACCTGCTGATATCGCAGCCCGATACCGGTGAGCAGGCGCTGGAGATCTGCGACACGCTGGTGCGTTCCGGTGCCATCGATGTGCTGGTGGTCGATTCGGTCGCGGCTTTGACGCCGCGCGCCGAAATCGAAGGCGAGATGGGCGATTCGCTGCCGGGCTTGCAGGCCCGCCTGATGAGCCAGGCGCTGCGCAAGCTGACCGCCTCGATCTCGCGTTCCAACACCATGGTCATCTTCATCAACCAGATCCGCATGAAGATCGGTGTCATGTTCGGCTCGCCCGAAACCACAACGGGCGGCAACGCGCTGAAATTCTATGCTTCGGTGCGCTTGGACATCCGCCGTATCGGCTCGGTCAAGGATCGCGATGAGGTCGTCGGCAACCAGACCCGCGTCAAGGTGGTCAAGAACAAGCTGGCCCCGCCCTTCAAGGTGGTCGAGTTCGATATCATGTATGGCGAAGGCGTCTCCAAGACTGGCGAACTGGTCGACCTCGGCGTCAAGGCCGGCGTGGTCGAGAAGTCGGGCGCCTGGTTCTCCTACAATTCGCAGCGCCTTGGCCAGGGCCGCGAGAATGCGAAACTCTTCCTGCGCGACAATCCCGACACCGCCCGCGAGATCGAACTGGCACTCAGGCAGAACGCCGGTCTGATCGCCGAGAAGTTCCTCGAGAATGGCGGTTCCGAAGGTGGCGACGACGGTTTCGAGGATGAAGCCGGAGCCATGTAGTCAGGCGGTGTCTGCCGCGATGAGTTCGCATATCCCAGTTTGAGTTTGCGTATCGATGCGTTTTCAACCGCCGGCCTCGTGCCGGCGGTTTGCATTTGGGCCCCGGACCGGGCCAATTTGCTGGCCGGCCAAGGCCGCCATTTGGACCAATTCCGTGTTTCTGGACAGGGTGCGGTGTGACCGCTAAAAGGCCAAGTCTATCTTCTAGAAACGCAAAGCCCAATTCCGCTGGTTCTGCCGGCGGTCCTCTGGAAAAGGCAGCATTCATGAGTGGCGTGAACGAGATCCGGTCGACATTTCTCGACTACTTCCGCAAGGAGGGTCACGAGATCATCGCGTCGAGCCCGCTGGTGCCGCGCAACGATCCGACATTGATGTTCACCAATGCCGGCATGGTGCAGTTCAAGAACGTTTTCACCGGTCTTGAAAAGCGACCCTATTCGCGCGCCTCGACCGCGCAGAAGAGCGTCCGCGCCGGCGGCAAGCACAATGACCTCGACAATGTCGGCTACACAGCGCGCCATCTGACCTTCTTCGAGATGCTTGGGAACTTCTCGTTCGGCGATTACTTCAAGGAACGCGCCATCGAGCTTGCCTGGAACCTCATCACCAAGGAGTTCGGGCTGAACAAGGACAAGCTGCTGGTCACCGTCTATCACACCGATGACGAGGCGGCCGGCTTCTGGAAGAAGATCGCCGGTTTCTCGGACGACCGCATCATTCGCATCCCGACGTCGGACAATTTCTGGGCCATGGGCGACACCGGTCCTTGCGGTCCGTGCTCGGAGATATTCATTGACCGGGGCGAACACATCTGGGGCGGCCCTCCCGGCAGCCCGGAGGAAGATGGCGACCGGTTCCTCGAATTCTGGAACCTGGTGTTCATGCAGTATGAACAGGTGACGAAGGAGGAGCGCATTGATCTGCCGCGGCCGTCGATCGACACCGGCATGGGCCTGGAGCGCATGGCTTCCATCCTGCAAGGGGTGGAAAGCGTCTTCGAAACCGATCTGTTCCGTCATCTGATCGACGCCGCCTCATCGGCTATCGGGCATGGTCCCGACAAGGAGACGGTCGCGTCGTTCCGTGTCATCGCGGATCATCTGCGCTCGTCCTCCTTCCTGGTCGCCGATGGCGTGCTGCCGTCGAACGAAGGCCGCGGCTATGTCCTGCGTCGCATCATGCGCCGCGCCATGCGGCATGCGCAGTTGCTCGGCGCCCGTGACCCGCTGATGTGGCGTCTGGTCCCGGCGCTGGTGCGCGAGATGGGCCAGGCCTATCCCGAGCTGGTGCGGGGCGAACAGCTGATCACCGAGACGTTGAAGCTCGAGGAAACCCGGTTCCGCAAGACGCTGGTGCGCGGTCTCGGCCTGCTTTCAGAAGCGACGGAGACGCTGCATGCCGGCGACATGCTGGACGGCGAGACGGCCTTCAGGCTTTACGACACCTATGGCTTCCCGCTCGACCTGACGCAGGACGCGCTGCGCCAGCGCAACATTTCGGTCGATCTCGCCGGCTTCACCAATGCCATGGAGCAGCAGAAGGCCGAAGCGCGAAAGCATTGGACTGGATCAGGCGAGGCCGCCACCGAGACGGTGTGGTTCTCGGTGCGTGAAAAGACCGGCGCCACCGAGTTCCTCGGTTACGAAACCGAGCAGGCGGAGGGACTCATCCAGGCACTGATCAAGGACGGCAAGACCGTGGACAGTGCCGGCAAGGGCGACGCTGTCGCCGTGGTCGTGAACCAGACGCCGTTCTATGGTGAGTCCGGTGGCCAGATGGGCGACACCGGCGTCATCTCGGGCGAAGGCTTCTCGATTGAGGTCTCCGACACGCAGAAGAAGGCTGATGGACTGTTTGTCCATATCGGCAAGGTGGTCGGCGGCACCGCCAAGGCGGGCGCCGCCGTCGAACTGAAGGTCGACCATGCGCGGCGTTCCAGGCTGCGGGCGAACCATTCGGCGACCCATCTGATCCACGAGGCGCTGCGCGAGGTGCTGGGCACCCATGTCGCGCAGAAGGGTTCGCTGGTCGCGCCCGAGCGTCTGCGCTTCGACATCTCGCACAACAAGCCCATTTCACCCGAAGAGCTCGAAGAGGTCGAGCGCATGGCCAATGAGATCGTCGTGCAGAACGGCCCGGTAACCACGCGCCTGATGTCGGTCGATGACGCCATTGCCGAGGGCGCCATGGCACTGTTTGGCGAGAAGTATGGCGACGAAGTGCGCGTCGTGTCTATGGGCACGGGCCTGCATGGGGCAAAGGCCAACCGGCCCTATTCGGTCGAGCTCTGCGGCGGCACGCATGTCAGGGCGACCGGCGATATCGGTCTGGTGCGTGTCGTGTCGGACAGCGCGGTCGCCGCTGGCGTGCGCCGCATCGAGGCATTGACCGGCGAGGCTGCGCGCAAGCATCTCGACGAGCAGGATCGGCGTCTGAAGTCCGTTGCCTCGACGCTGAAGATTTCGCCGGCCGACGTGCCGGCGCGCGTCGAGGCGCTGCTCGACGAGCGCAAGAAGCTCGAGAAGGAACTGACCGAGGCGCGCAAGAAACTGGCGCTGGGCGGTGGTGCCGCAGCCGGTGCGCCGTCGGAGAACGAGACGGTGGCTGGCGTCGGTTTCCTAGGCAAGGCGGTCTCCGGTGTATCGCCAAAGGACCTGAAGCCGCTCGCCGATGCCGGCAAGACCTCGCTGGGTTCGGGCGTGGTGGTCTTCGTCGGCGCTGGTGAGGACAACAAGGCCAGCGTTGTCGTTGCCGTCACCGATGATCTCGTCGGCCGCTTCAGCGCCGTCGATCTGGTGCGGGTGGCGTCTGCCGCATTGGGCGGGCAGGGCGGCGGTGGCCGGCCCGACATGGCGCAGGCCGGTGGCCCCGATGCTTCCAAGGCCAACGATGCGATCGCGGCGGTAAGGGCTGCACTCGAAGCGGCCTGAGAGCCACGACATGAACGTGCTCGTCCTCGGCGGCTATGGTTTGATCGGGGACGCCATCGTCGGCCGCTTGCTCCGTGACGGTCATCATGTCACCGGCTTTGGCCGCGATGTCCGGGAGGCGCAACGGCGCAGACCTGCGGTTCGCTGGGTCGCGGCGGACATCTCGCAGCGGCTTGCCGCCGAAGATTGGCTGCCGGTGGTGGCGGGCATCGATGTGGTGGTGAATGCGAGGAGAGGCGTCTTTTTCGCATATGGTTCGCTTGCGGCTTTCCTGCATTCGCCGCCGTACTTGCAATCCTCTGGCTGATGGTCACCCGACCGGCAATCCATTTTTAGGTCGCTGTCCGCGCCGGTGAGATGAGGCTGGCCTGGACGTCTGCCAGCGACATCTTGGAGGGATATCGTGCCAACGCTGACCATGTATCAGGTAGACGCTTTTGCCGAGCGCGTCTTCCAGGGCAACCCTGCCGCCGTCCTCATCCTGAAGGACTGGCTTGCGGACGAGGTCATGCAAGCGATCGCGAACGAGAACAATCTTGCCGAAACCGCCTTTGCGCGGCCGAACGGCAAGGGTTGGGACTTGCGCTGGTTCACACCGGTTCATGAAGTCGATTTCTGTGGCCATGCCACCCTTGCAACCGCCCATGTTCTGGCCTCCGAACACAATGTGGCCGGTGACATGGCATTCGCCACGCGTGTGGGTGAGCTGCGGGTTTCCCGGCGGCAAGGCGCCTATCAGCTCGATCTGCCCTGTTTTCCGCCGCGGCCAATCGACGGTGAACCGATGTCGATGCTGCAAGAGATGTTCTCGGAGCGCCTGGTCGCGAGCTTTCGCAATTTCGAGAACCTGTTCGTGGAGCTTGCCGACGAGCAGTCCGTGCGGTCTTTCGTTCCGGATCTGCTTCGGATCGGAGCCTTCCATCCGCTGGGCCTTGTCGTCACGGCGCGCGGCCAGGCGCAAGATTTCGTCTCCCGCTATTTTGTTCCCGGAGCAGGCATTCCCGAGGACCCGGTGACCGGCTCCATCCACGCGACACTGGTGCCATACTGGTCTGAAAAACTCGGCAAGACCAGTTTGTCAGCGTTCCAGTGCTCTCAGCGCGGCGGGCATCTGTTGTGCGATCTGGTCGGAGATCGCGTGCAAATCCTGGGTCACGCCAGCACCTTCATGAAGGCGGAAATCTGCCTGCCTGAGTGAACGGCAAGGGGTGCTGATTGTCGTGCTTGCGATATCTCTTCATCGGCTCCGATCTCCGACCGGTGGTGGAATGGTGAGTCATCCGAGGCGACAAGAGAATGGCTTTCGCGACCTCCTCCGGATGGCTCCATCGCCGCCAACGAAGGCATTGTCAGACGAAGCCGTGTCCACCCGTGTACTTGCGGCGCAGCCGCTTGAGCAGCCATTTGTGCAGGGGTTGGTTTCGCATCCTGTGAAGAAAGACAGTCTGGCCAAACGGCTCTTCCCAAGCCGGCGCGGGAGCCATGTCCCAATATTGCGACGGGTCGCGAAAAATGGCGACGCCCTGCTGCTTGGCAAGGATGGTTAGTACGGACTGGTCATGCCGATGCTCGACGAAGTCCGGCAGGTTTGGCAGGCCATGGATATTCGGCATGTCGGTAAGACGCGTCTCGCTGGCCATCGCCGCCGCAAGCAACGACACAAATTGCCGGGCTTCCGCACCGGCACGGTAGAGCTGTATTCCCCCCAGAAGTTGTGGCAGCGACCAGAACTCTTCGGTGTCGGCACCCATTTCGACGAAGCAGTCGCGCTTTGTCCATGTCCCCTGCAGCATTGGTCCGCTCATCTTGAAGAGACATACCGGGTGAGTTTTGGCGAGCGATATCAGAGGCGTGGGGTCGGCTATGAAAGTCATCGCCACGTCCGTGTACAAAACCGCGGTGCCGTCAGGCACGCTGTTCAGCACGTCCAGGATGATAAAGGGTTTCCAGAGCCAGTAACCGGCGCCGCGTGGCGCGGCCATGATTGACGGATACTGCCGCCTCAAGTCGGCCAAGGCCGGATGCTCCGGCGTGTAGAGGCGGCTGTCGAGACCGAACCGGCGCACGCTCTTCCGCAGAATTTTGGCGGCTTGCGAGAAGTTCGCGGTGGCGTAGCTCAGATGAACGGTGTCCATCACCCCGACTTTTGCGTGCGCGCAAAGCTCGCACGCTCCGCGATGCGGTTCCACCAGGCCTGAATATCGGGAAATTCAGCCAGCAGGCTTTGCCCTTCGCCGACCTTGAGAAAGTAGCCGATGATGGGCGCCGCATGAAGGTCGGCCAGGGTCAGTTCGTCGCCCATCAGCCATGATCCTTGCGCCTTCAACGATGAGAGCGCCTGCAATGCAGTGGCTGCCTGGTGAAGTCCCCTGGCAATCAGATCCTCGTCAGGCGCCGGCTTCTCCAGCCTCTCGACGGCGACATCCCAGACCATCGACCGATACGCATAGGCATCGAGCAGGCCGATCATCTGGTTCATTGTGGCGCGGGCGCGGGCATCCGCCGGCTGTAGGGCAGGACCCGCAAAACCCTCATCGACATAGCGGGCGATGGCGCTGGTCTCGAAGAGGCGAAAGCCGTCATGCTCGAAGGCCGGTATGCGGCCGAACGGATGATGTTCGAGATACCAGCCGGGTACACCGTCAGCCGCGAAGACGTCGACAGGCACCAGTTCGTATTCAATCCCCTTTTCCTCGAGAGCAAGCCGGACGATGCGCACATAGACGCTGTAGTTAGCACCGTAGACGACCGGCTTGCTCATTTTTCCCCAGAAGAGGGTCTTGCCTGTTATGCCATTGCCTTCTGCAGATTCTCGTCGATCTTGTCGAGGAAGCCGGTGGTCGACAGCCACGGCTGGTCGGGGCCGATCAGCAGCGACAGGTCCTTGGTCATGAAGCCGGACTCGACAGTCTGGATGCAGACCTTTTCCAACGTCTCGGCAAAGCGCTTCAGTTCGGCATTGTCGTCGAGCTTGGCGCGATGCGCAAGGCCACGCGTCCAGGCGAAGATGGAAGCGATCGAGTTGGTCGAGGTTTCCTCGCCCTTCTGATGCTGGCGGTAGTGGCGGGTGACGGTGCCATGCGCGGCTTCGGCTTCCACCGTCTTGCCGTCCGGTGTCATCAGCACCGAGGTCATCAGGCCGAGCGAACCGAAACCCTGCGCGACGGTGTCGGACTGAACGTCGCCATCATAGTTCTTGCACGCCCAGACATAGCCGCCCGACCATTTCAGGCTGGATGCGACCATGTCGTCGATCAGGCGGTGCTCGTACCACAGCTTCTTGGATTTGAACTCGGCCTCGAATTCGGCCTCGTAGACCTCCTGGAAGATGTCCTTGAAGCGGCCGTCATAGGCCTTGAGGATGGTGTTCTTGGTCGAGAGATAGACCGGATAGTTGCGCAGCAGGCCGTAGTTCAGCGAGGCCCGCGCGAATTCGCGGATCGATTCATCGAGATTGTACATCGCCATGGCGACGCCGGCGCCAGGCGCGTCGAAAACCTCATGCTCGATCACCTTGCCGTCCTCGCCGACGAACTTGATGGTCAGCTTGCCCTTGCCGGGGAAGCGGAAATCGGTGGCGCGGTATTGATCGCCGAAGGCGTGACGGCCGACGATGATCGGCTTGGTCCAGCCGGGCACCAGGCGCGGCACGTTCTTCATGATGATAGGCTCGCGGAAGATGGTGCCGCCGAGGATGTTGCGGATCGTGCCGTTCGGCGACTTCCACATCTTCTTCAGCTTGAACTCCTCGACGCGCTGCTCGTCGGGGGTGATCGTCGCGCACTTGACGCCAACACCGTATTTCTTGATGGCGTTGGCCGAATCGATCGTCACCTGGTCGTTGGTGGCGTCGCGGTGCTCGATGCCGAGGTCGTAATATTCAAGCTTGAGGTCGAGATAAGGGTGGATCAGCTTGTCCTTGATGAACTGCCAGATGATGCGGGTCATCTCGTCGCCGTCGAGTTCGACGACCGGGTTCGCCACCTTGATCTTCGCCATGGAAAGAATGCCTCGTTGCTGGGGATATGGGACGGCCTTGCCCGCGTGGCGTTCGGCCGGAGAAGCCGCCCGTATATCAAAGCGTTTTTGGCCGTGCAAACAGCGATCGGTCACGAATTGGAGGCGAGCACGGTGGTTGTTGGCGAATGCTTCATTTTCACGCCCGAATATGGCAGGGAACGCTGAAATGCCGCAAACAGCAGTTCATTGATAATCATGCCCGACACCAAAGATCCCGACAACATCGCAGCCGCCGGCCCGGCCATCATCCTGGTCGAGCCGCAGCTCGGCGAGAACATAGGCATGGTCGCTCGCGCCATGGCCAATTTCGGCCTCTCGGAGCTGCGCCTCGTCAACCCGCGTGACGGCTGGCCGAGTGAGAAGGCTCGCGCGGCGGCGAGCCGGGCCGATCATGTCATCGATGCCGTCACGGTATTCGACGATCTGGCCTCGGCCCTTGCCGACCTGAATTTTGTTTTCGCGACGACGGCCAGGCAGCGCGATGGCTTCAAGGCGGTACGCGGTCCGGTCGAGGCGGGCAGGGTGCTCCGGGCCCGCCACGGAATGGGTCAGCGGACCGGCATCCTTTTCGGGCGCGAGCGCTTCGGTCTCTACAATGACGAGGTCGGCCTTGCCGACGAGATCGTCACCTTCCCGGTGGACCCGGATTTCTCCTCGCTGAACATCGCCCAGGCCGCGCTTCTGATGTCCTACGAGTGGATGAAGTCCGGTCTCGAAGACGAGACGCAGACCAATTTTTCCGGTCCGGAGATGAAGCCGGCGAGCAAGGAAGAGCTGCACGGCCTTTTTGCTTATCTGGAAGGGGCGCTCGAAGCGCGTGGCTATTTCCGCCCGGCGCCGAAAAAGCCGAAGATGGTCGACAATCTGCGCGCCGTGCTGACGCGTGCCGGTTTCGCCGAACCGGAGCTCAAGGTTCTGCGCGGCATCATCTCTTCGCTGGACAGATTCTCACCGGCAATGCCCCGTGGCGATGGTTCGCCGGGCGATGATCCAAGACGATTGCCCGCGGCAGCCGCGCGCGTCCGCAAAGCGGAGGCGGCTGGCCAGGCGCCCGACGCCGACGATAATGACACGCCACCTCCCGGCGGTAGGGGAACCGACAATGACTGAGCGGCCGATCCTGATGTTCGATTCCGGCATCGGCGGGCTGACCGTGCTGCGCGAAGCGCGCGTGCTGATGCCGGACCGCCGCTTTGTCTACGTCGCCGATGACGCGGCTTTCCCCTATGGCGCATGGGAGGAGCCGGCCCTCAGCGCCCACATCCTCGGGCTGTTTGGCGCGCTGCTGGAAAGATTCCAGCCGGAGATTTCGGTTATCCCCTGCAACACCGCCTCGACGCTGGTGATAGACGCGCTGCGCCAGAAATTCCCCGGCCATCCCTTTGTCGGCACGGTGCCGGCCATCAAGCCGGCGGCTGAGCGCACGCGCTCTGGCCTGGTTTCCGTGCTGGCGACGCCGGGCACGGTGAAACGTCAGTACACGCGTGACCTGATCAGCAAATGGGCGCAGAAATGCCATGTGCGGCTGGTCGGTTCGGACCGGCTGGCGCCTCTGGCTGAAATCTACATGCGCGAAGGATTTGTCGACGAGGAGATCGTTCGGCAGGAGATAGCGCCATGCTTTGTCGAAAAGGATGGTGCCCGCACCGATATCGTCGTTCTGGGTTGCACGCACTACCCCTTCCTGGCCAATCGCATGCGCAAGACAGCACCCTGGCCGGTGGACTGGATCGATCCGGCCGAAGCGATTGCCCGACGCGCCATGTCGCTGCTGGCGCCCGTCGATGGACCGTTGCCGGTAGGCGAGCCCGACATCGCCGTCTTTACATCCGGCAAGATGGATTTCGCCACCAGCCGGTTGATGCAGGGCTTTGGCCTGACGGTTGCCTGATGCGAGCAGTCGGGCTCGTCGTGAGTCTGAAGAGAGGGTGGAGGAAAGCGTCTGCTGCTCAAACAGCTTCGAAGACGATGCTGCGTTGATCCGGATCGGCCAAGACCAGCCTTAGCGTCAGAAGATCACCCTGTCCAAGCCCGGATGCCTTCAGATTGGCGACGACAGGCATGTCCGCGAGTTGGACGCGCACGCCATGGTCGACGAGATCGGTCACAACGGCTTTGAAGGTCTCGCCCTCGCGTCCCTTCAGCATTACCGCCTCGGCAAGGTCGATGGCCGCATGGTTGATCTGCGACGCGCGGCTATCCGCACGTCCCATCACCTTCGGCAGCCTCTCGAACGCATCGGTGACGGCCTGCGGCACCGGCTGGCCGTTGGCGATGGCCAGCCCGCAACGCACGACGTAGCGATCGGCCAGCCGTCTGAGTGGCGCTGTTGCATGAGCATAGGTCGCCGCCATCGCCTCATGCCAGGGGACGACACCCTCCCGATAGGGCTGATAGGACGCGCCGGTGCCGGCATGGCGGATTTCCAACATCAGTGCCGCCTGTTGCTTGTTGCTCGCATCAAGGGTCCGCTGATAGTCGCGCAGGCTGGTCGAGGCCGGCCAGGACAGTCCGAGAGCCTGTGCCGCGCTGCGCAGTCTTTGCACCTGGGAAGCATCCGGCTCCGACATCACCCGGAACAAACCGGTCTTGTGCGCCAACATGGCGTCGGCAACCGCCATGTTTGCAGCCAGCGAAAGCGCGGCGTTGTCTTGCTCGGATCGCAACAGCGGTCTGAAAGAAAGCCGGAATGTGCCATCGGCGAGCCTTTCTACCTCTTGCTCGGGCGGGTCGACCCGGGAAGCGCCACGACCCTCTTCATTCGCCGCCATGCGTCGCGCCAATTCGGCAAAGCCGGTCGGGACATCGGAGGTTTGCACGCTGTCATAGGCGAGCTTGGCGCGGCTTCGAATGATTGCCCGCTCGGCGCCGTCCAGTTTGACCGCGCCGTCCCCGGCGACCCGAACGGTGAAGATGACGGCTGGGCGCGGTCCATCCGGCAAAAGGCTCGCCGCACCCTCCGCGATTACCGGCGGGTAAAGCCCGGCCTTGCCGTCAGGCAGGTAAAACGTCTCGCCCCGCGTCCAGGCTTCGCGATCGACAGCGTCGCCGTCATCGACGAACCAGGCCACGTCGGTGATGGCATAATGCAGCAGAAGATCACTGCCGCTCGCCTCGATCGAGAACGCCTGGTCGAGATCGGTAGAGGCGGCCGGATCGAGCGTGACAAAGGGCATCGCTGTCCGATCGGCATGCTGGTCCGGCACGCGTCTGGCGGCAGCTTCCGCCGCGGCCATGACGTCGGCCGGAAATCCATCCGGCACGTGGAATTCGGCGCGGATTTTCGTCAGTCCGGTGGAAAGCGCTTGCGTAGGATCGGTCAGTGATTTCATGCCGTCGTCCTACACTGGCTCCATTCACACGGGAAGGTTGCCAACCAAAATCGCCAAAGCTTGCCGACTGGCAGGCACGGCCGCTCGCAAGCATCTGGGGCCTTCCACTGGAACTGCCGCCGAATGGCGGCGTTTCTTCTCTGACAGCAGAAGGAGAAATGGCCATGCCTGCCAAATCAAAAGCCCAGCAGAAGGCCGCGGGTGCCGCCCTGTCGGCCAAGCGCGGCGAGACCAAGAAGAGCGAACTGATCGGCGCGTCCCGGGAGATGTATGAGTCCATGAGCGAAAAGCAGCTTGAGGAATTCGCCGAAACGAAGCGCAAGGGGCTGCCTGACAAGAAGTCGAAAGACTGACTATTCGAGCCAGACTCTCGGACCAACGAAACAGGGCCTGCGAAGTATCTCACAGGCCCTGTTCTGATTTGATTTTATCTTGAGCGCGTGCGCGCTCGAGCAATAAATCTACTAGCGATGGCAGCGACGGATGCGCTCCACGATCACCTTACGGTGTCCATGGCGCCATACGACTCTCTTTTTGACGATGACTCGACATGCCTGGGGATGTCGATGGCCTTGCCAATGCCTCGCTTGTGCCGGCTCCGGCGCAACCGCCATGGAACCTGCAAGCACCGCGGCGCCTGCCAGGGTAAGGAAAAACTTCTTCATACTAATAGGCTCCTCTAACTCCAGTCCCTTCCTGATGCCGGTTGGCGCAACCTCTTGCCAAATCCGGCACGGCATCAACGTCGAAAATGCCGTATGGTTGCCGTCAGCCATTCTAGCTCCAAGCTTGACACCTGATGAAACTCCGTCTAACCACCCCATCAACACCGGGCCGCAATGCCCGGTGGTTTCTTTTGTATGCGCAAGACCGTTCCGCCTAGCCGATTCTGGTCTTGTTTGAAATGACGTGTCCCGTGGGCTTTCCGCCGCGTTGCGTGGGAAAGCCCTGTCAGGCCTCGAAAACGGGGGCCAGAGGAGGGCGCGTTTCCTTCACCCGGACCATGAGGTTCCGGGTGTGTTGTTTTGAAAAGGGAATGCGATGAGCAAGCGCGAATCCGCGAAGTACAAGATCGACCGCCGTCTCGGCGAAAATATCTGGGGCCGCCCGAAGTCCCCGGTCAACAAGCGTGAATACGGCCCCGGCCAGCACGGCCAGCGCCGCAAGGGCAAGCTTTCCGATTTCGGCCTGCAGCTGCGTGCCAAGCAGAAGCTGAAGGGTCACTATGGCGACGTTTCGGAAAAACAGTTCCGCAAGGTCTATGAAGAGGCCGATCGCCGCAAGGGCGACACCTCGGAGAACCTGATCGGCCTGCTCGAGTCGCGTCTGGACGCGGTCGTCTACCGCGCCAAGTTCGTGCCGACCATTTTCGCCGCCCGTCAGTTCGTCAACCACGGCCACGTCAACGTCAACGGCAAGCGCGTCAACATCGGTTCGTATCGCTGCAAGCCGGGCGACGTCGTCGAGGTCCGCGAGAAGTCGAAGCAGCTGGTCATCGTTCTGGAAGCGGTGGGCCTGGCCGAGCGCGACGTGCCTGATTACATCGAAGCCGATCACAACAAGATGGTCGCGACCTTCTCGCGCATCCCCGGCCTGGCCGACGTTCCGTTCGCCGTGCAGATGGAGCCGAACCTGGTCGTCGAATTCTATTCGCGCTGATCGGTCCCGGTTTTCGATATCAGGAAAGGCCGCCCTTCGAGGCGGCCTTTTCTTTGGTGGACATGTCCGCTAATCCGGTCCCTCGAATTCACTAAAGAGGCGCGGCGCCATGAACATGTTGTCAGAGCCAATCGCCGACGTCGAAGGCGGCTTCCATCCGATGTTTGCCGATGTGCCTTCGTCGGTCGAATTCAACAAGCTGCGCAAGCGGCTGCTGCGGCTCACACGCCAGGCGATCGAGGACTTCTCGATGGTGAGACCGGGCGACCGCTGGCTGGTCGCCCTGTCGGGCGGCAAGGATTCCTACGGCCTGCTCGCCCTGTTGCTCGACCTCAAATGGCGCGGACTGCTGCCGGTCGAACTGTTGGCCTGCAATCTCGACCAGGGCCAGCCGAATTTCCCCAAGCACATCCTGCCCGACTATCTCAATGCCCATGGCATCGCGCATCGCATTGAATATCAGGATACCTATTCGGTAGTCACCGACAAGCTCCCCGAAGGCAGCACCTACTGTTCGCTTTGCTCGCGGCTGCGGCGCGGTCATCTCTACCGGATCGCACGGGAGGAGGGATGTTCGGCGCTGGTGCTCGGCCATCATCGCGAGGACATTCTTGAAACCTTCTTCATGAATCTCTTTCATGGCGGCCGTCTTGCCGCCATGCCGCCGAAGCTGCTCAATGACGAAGGCGACGTCATGGTGCTCAGGCCGCTGAGCTATTGCGCGGAACCCGATCTCGAAAAATTCGCTGACGCCATGCGCTTCCCGATCATCCCATGCGATCTCTGCGGCAGTCAGGAAGGACTGCAGCGCAATGCCATGAAGGCGATGCTGGAGGATATCGAGAAACGCATGCCAGGGCGCAAGGACACCATGATCCGCGCGCTCTCCAACACCAGGCCTTCACATCTGCTCGACCGGAAGCTGTTTGATTTCGCGAGCCTCAACGAAACCCTCGGCGAACGGCAAGATAGTCCCCATGAGATTTGACGATACCGCGATCGACTGGCTCGCAACCATGCTTGCGGAGGCAGCCGAAGCTGAAATCATGCCGCGGTTTCGCAGGCTGGGCGCTGGCGACATCCGCCAGAAGAGCTCGGCGGCGGATCTGGTGACGGAGGCCGATGTGAACGCCGAGCGGCTGATTACCGCGAGGCTTCGCGAGCGTTACCCGTCGGCCATGATCGTCGGCGAGGAAGCGTGCTCCGACAATCCGGCGCTGCTGCAGGGGCTCGGCGACGCCGAACTCGCCTTCGTCATCGATCCTGTCGACGGCACGTTCAATTTCGCCTCCGGCATGCCGTTGTTCGGCGTCATGCTGGCCGTGGTGGTGGAGGGCGAAACGGTAGCCGGCATCATTCACGATCCCGTTGGCAAGGACTGGCTGATCGGCGCGAAGGGGGCTGGGAGCCATATAAAGCACTCCTATGGCAGCTTGGAGAAAGTCGCGGTCGCACCACCCGTGCCGATCTCGGAAATGACCGGTTCCGTCTCCTGGCAGTACATGGCCGAGCCCGAGCGCTCACGCCTGGCGCGCAACCAGACGAAGACACTGTCGCAATTCGCCTATCGCTGCGCCGCGCACGAATACCGATTGCTGGCGAGCGGCCATGCCCACTTCGTCGTTTACAACAAGCTGATGCCCTGGGATCACCTTGCCGGCGCGCTGATCCACGCCGAGGCCGGCGGCTATTCCGCCCGCTTCGACGGCAGCGCCTATCTGCCGTCCCACATCGATGGCGGCCTGCTCGTCGCACCCGACGAGGAAAGCTGGCGGGACCTGCGCCGCGAGATCTGGGCGGAGTAATTCCTACGCTTGGTGTTTAGATCGGCGAACTGCCGGCCGACAGATAATGGTTCAGTGCAGGTCGGTGACGTGGCCTGAAACGGGTGGGTTGTGTGGCTGGAACATCTTGCCCCGCTCGGCGAGCAGGATCATCAGCAGTGCCGCCACCGACACGCTGCAGAAGCCGGCGGCGAGCGGCGTCACAGTGCCGTTGAAGGCTTGGCCAATCAGCGTGCCGAGAATACCGCCGAGGAACGTCTGCATGAAACCCAGGATGGATGATGCCGTGCCGGCCAGCGCGCCCAGCGGCTCCATCGCAAGGGCATTGAAATTGGCGCCGAGCGCACCGAACGGAAGCATGGCGCTGGCAAAGAAAGCGATGAACAGCCAGAGCGGCATCTGCATTTCCAGCGAAACCACAAGCCACACAAGGCTGATCACAAGAAACAGCAGCAGCGCGCTCTGCGACAGGCGACGCATGCCGATGCGGCCGACCAGGCGTGAGTTCAGATAGTTGGAAAAGGCGAGCACGCCGGCGACGCCCGCGAAGATGACCGGAAACACCTCGCCGACATGGAATATGTCGACGTAAATCTGCTGTGCCGAGGCGATGAAGCCAAACATGGCGGCAAAGACGAAGGTGCTGGCGAAGGCGTAGCACAGCGCGATCCGATTGGTGAGCACGATCCGGAACCCGCCAAGGATGGATGACGCAGTCAGCGGCCGTCGGTATTCGGGATGCAGCGTTTCCGGCAGGCGCAGCAGCGACCAGGCTGAGACGAACAGCGCCCCGATCGCCATGGTGATGAAGATCCAATGCCAGGTGGCGAACAGCATGATGAACTGGCCAATGCCGGGAGCTATGACCGGAATGGCCATGAACACCATGAAGATAAGCGACATCACCTCGGCCATGCGCCGACCGTCGAACGTATCGCGCACGATCGAGACGGCGATGACGCGGGTCGCGGCCGCACCGATGCCCTGCACGACCCGGCACAGCAGCAGTGTTTCAAAACTTGGGGCAATCGCGGCCGCGGCTGCCGCCGCGACATAGATCACCAGTCCCGCGACCAGGGGCGCACGGCGCCCGAAGCGGTCGGAGATCGGCCCGAAGAAAAGCTGGCCTCCGCCAAAGCCAAGAATATAGGCTGTGACCACATATTGCCGGTGGTTTTCATTCTCGACGCCAAGGGAGGCGCCGATCTGCTGCAGCGCCGGCAGCATGATGTCGATGGCCAGCGAGTTGAGTGCCATCAGCGCGGCGCACAGCGCGATAAACTCCCAGCGCGGAATTGGCAGGGTGCTTGCCGGCTTGGCAGCGGCAGTTTGCTGGTCCACGGTAGATCCGATCTTTCAAAAGAAAATGCGCCGGCGGGCCGGCGCATTGGCGCGTCTCATGTCCCGGCAGTCGGGACAACAAGGCAGGATTCAGGCTGCGCCCTTTACGCTTACGCCCTTCTCGACGAGGAACGTCTGCAGCTCGCCTGCCTGGAACATCTCGCGAATGATGTCGCAGCCTCCAACGAATTCACCCTTGACGTAGAGCTGCGGGATAGTCGGCCAGTTGGAATATTCCTTGATGCCCTGGCGCAGTTCGGCCGAGTCCAGAACGTTCACGCCTTTGTAGTCGGCGCCGATATAGTCGAGAATCTGCACAACCTGGCCGGAAAATCCGCACTGCGGGAAACCGGGCGTGCCCTTCATGAAGAGCACGACGTCGTTGCCCTTCACTTCATTGTCGATGTAGTCGTTGATGCCACTCATGGTGAATCCTTTCACGCCTGTGGGAGTCAGGCTCGAAACATACCTCTCAAATAAACCCATAGATTGCCCGAAACAAGACGTTTGCCACGCCGCGGCTTAAATGGCGTAAAGGATGGCCCGATGTTGGGCCAAGCGTCCAAGCGTCCCACTTCCGTGAAGAATGATGAAAACCCGATACCTTGCCGGAATGCTGACCGCCGTTCTTCTTGTTTCGCTAGCCTTGGTCTGGTGGCGCCCGTCGCCTGTGCGCCCGCCGCTTGTCGTCGGTGGCGGATTGCCGGGTCCTTGCCGCGACCTCGATTTCGAGGCCGTCTCCTATGTCGTCTGCGAGATCGACCCGCGCGGCCATGATGTCGCGGTTTTCCTCAAGGCCGATGACGGCAAGGCTTTCGGCTCGCTGGAGACATTCGACGAGGCGATGTCGGCGCAGGGCAGGCCAGTCCTGTTGTCCATGAACGCCGGCATGTATCACGAGGACCTGACACCGGTCGGACTGCTCGTCGAGAACGGGCAGGAGGAGGCGCCGCTCAACCTCGCCGACGGCGCCGGCAATTTCTTCCTGAAGCCAAATGGCGTCTTCATGATCGGCAAGGACGGCAAGGCAGCCGTCATGGAAACGACGGCATTCGCCGCCGCGAAGCCCCAGGCGATGTTCGCCACGCAGTCTGGCCCGATGCTGGTCATCGACGGTCACATCCATCCTCGCTTTGAAGAGAACGGCACCTCGCGTTTCATCCGCAACGGCGTCGGTGTCCGGGTCGATGGCACCATCGTGCTGGCGATCTCACGATCCCAAGTCAGCCTCGGCAGCTTCGCGCGCCTGTTCCGAGACGCGCTGCAGTGCCCCAATGCGCTGTTCTTCGACGGTGCCATCTCGGCGCTATCGGATGGCGGCAGGATGATCGTGGGTGGAAAATCCCCGGTAGGGCCGATCATTGCCGTGACTGCAAAACAATAGGCGATCTATTTCCGCGCACGCACGCAGATGAACGCGGGCGCCCGACTGAGCTCGGCAAAATGCCGGGGGTCTACGGTTCGCATTTCGGCAACGGGAAGCGGCTCGACGAAACGGTCGAGTGTCCAACCGGTGCCGGTGAGGCCGTTGAGGATGTCACCGAGTGGCCTGCGATAGGATTCGACATATGGATTGGGTTCGCCAAAGCCGCTCCAGTGCATGCCCCAGCGATTGGTTTCGAAATAGGTCTTCTCACCCCTGGCGCGAACATCCGCCCAGTCGCGCATCGGGTGCCCCATGGAAAAGACCAGCCAGCCGCCTGGCCGGGCGACGCGGTGGAATTCGGCGAAAACCGGCTGGAGGTTCTCGACATAATCCAGTGCCAGCGAGCATAGCACGCCATCGACGCTGCCATCGACAATCCAGTCCAGCGGCTTCGACATGTCGCCCTCCCGAATATCCACGTCGAGCCCCGCGCATCGCTCGCGGGCCAGCGCCGTCATTTCCGGCGTGACGTCGAAGGCACGGACACGCCCGCCCGCAATTGCCAGCTTTTCCGAGCAGATGCCGGAGCCGCAACCGGCATCGAGAATGTCGAGGCCGGCGACATCGCCTACGAGCGCCAGGGACGCGGGGCGTTCGTAGAGCGCATTGTGCGGCTTGGTTGGAGCAAGCGCATCGTAGCGATCGGCAAACGCAGCATAGGCTGGCTTGGCGATCGGCGTATCGCAGGTCATCTTGTCGGTCTCTGTAGGTTGAAAGGAGACGCCTTAGTCAGGCACACTGGTCTGCAGCGCCAGGGCGTGCAGAACGCCGCCCATATTGCCCTGCAGTGCGTTGTAGACCATCTGGTGCTGCTGCACGCGGCTCTTGCCGCGGAAACTCTCGGCCACCACTTCAGCCGCATAGTGGTCACCGTCGCCGGCCAGGTCACGAATCGTCACCTTGGCGTCCGGAATGCCGTCCTTGATCAGTTTCTCGATGTCGTGGGCATCCATTGCCATGGCTTGATCCTGTCTATAGCGGGCAGACGAGCGGCCCATGCGACGATGTGACTCGCCAGAACCTAAAGCCTTTCGGCTCCGGATTGAAGCCGGTCTGTTCCATTGCGGCAAATCGGAGTGCCGAGCTGATCTGCTAGCTTGCGTCGGCTTCCGGCTCGTCCTCTCGGGTCGAGAAGGCGCGGCCAAGACTGAAGGCTAGCACATAAAGTGGAACGTTGATGACCAGGCTGACAATGGGAAGATAACTCGTCATCTGCCAGGACGGCGAGAAGAACGACAGGCCGTAGCCGTCGCATACAAGCGACGAACCGTACTCCCACACCGCGCCTACAGCCGCCGCGATGACAAAAAGCTTGATGCAGGTGACGATATGCCTTGCCCGCGCCGGCTCTGGCGCAAGGCGGCCCCACAGCACCAGGCAGACGATCGGAACCGCATAGATCAGGTTCTGAACGGCAAGCATTGGAATGGTGGCATTCGCAGCGGCGAGGAATTCACCACGCGTCTCCAGCCTGGCGCAAACCTCACTCGAGGTCGTCGACAGCAGGAAAAAAACGAACGGTCCCAGGAACCAGAAGAAGAACAGCGACGGCCAGAAAACGACTGCAAGCAGCGCCCGGGCAGCCAGTCTGGTCAACTGGCCTGGTCCATGAAGCGCGGGAACCAGCCTTCATGGGCCGAGGTCAACTCGCTGACCGGTATTGCGCGCGCCTCGCCAAGCTTCAACTCGCTGCCACCGGTCGAGCCGATCCACGGCGCGAAAATGCCGAGTTCGCCCTGCTGTTTGCGAATGGCGTCCCACTCGTCGCCATGCGGGTCGATCGACAGTGTCAGGAGATAGCGGCCCTGGTCCTCGCCGAACCAGACCGGGATCGGATCTGTGCCGACAAGCCCTGGAACGGTCGCGCCAATGCCGGATGCGATCGCCATTTCGGCAAGCGCGACGGCGATGCCGCCATCGGAAACGTCATGCGCCGCCGTGACGATGCCGGACGCGATCAAGGCGCGCACATGGTCGCCGACGCGCTTCTCATGATCAAGGTCGACCGGCGGCGGCGGGCCGTCGGCGCGGCCGTGGATATCCCTGAAGTAGACCGACTGGCCGAGATGCGTTCCCCATGAGGCGGGGGCGCCGACCAGCAGGATCATCTGGCGCTCGGCGGCAAAGCCGGTCCGCACCATCTTCGACCAGTCTGCAATCAGGCCGACGCCGCCGATGGTCGGTGTCGGCAGGATACCCTGGCCATTGGTCTCGTTGTAGAGCGAGACGTTGCCGGAAACGATCGGGAAGCCGAGCGCGCGGCAGGCATCGCCTATGCCTTTCACCGCGCCGACCAACTGACCCATGATTTCCGGCCGTTCCGGATTGCCGAAATTGAGGTTGTCGGTGGCAGCGAGCGGCAGCGCGCCGGTGGCTGTCAGGTTGCGCCAGCATTCGGCCACGGCCTGCTTGCCGCCTTCATAGGGATCGGCCTCGCAATAGCGCGGCGTGACATCGGAGGAGAAGGCGAGTGCCTTGGTCGGATGGCCTTCGACGCGCACCACGCCGGCGTCGCCGCCGGGGAGCTGCAGCGAATTGCCCTGGATCAGCGTGTCGTACTGCTCCCACACCCAGCGGCGCGAGGACAGGTCCGGTCCGCCGAGCAGCTTCAGCAGCGCATCGGCGACATCGGCCTGTGGAACGTCGTTGGCGGCGAGCGGCGCCGGCTTTCTCGGCTCGGTCCAAGGGCGGTCATATTCCGGCGCCTTGTCGCCAAGATCCTTGATCGGCAAATTGGCGACCTCGTCGCCCTGATGCAGGACGCGGAAACGCAAATCGTCGGTGGTCTTCCCCACGATGGCGAAGTCGAGCCCCCATTTGTGGAATATCGCTTCGGCTTCTTTTTCCTTCTCCGGGCGCAGCACCATAAGCATGCGCTCCTGGCTTTCCGAAAGCATCATCTCATAGGCGCTCATGCGCTCCTCGCGCACCGGCACCTTGTCGAGATCGAGCTCGATGCCGAGGTCACCCTTGGCGCCCATTTCGACAGCGGAACAGGTGAGGCCGGCGGCACCCATGTCCTGGATGGCGATGACGGCGCCGGACGCCATCAGTTCGAGGCAGGCTTCGAGCAGGCATTTTTCGGTGAAGGGGTCACCGACCTGCACGGTCGGGCGTTTCTCATCGATCTTGTCGTCGAACTCGGCGGACGCCATGGTGGCGCCGCCGACGCCGTCGCGGCCGGTCTTGGCTCCGAGATAGACGACCGGCAAGCCAACGCCCTTGGCTTCCGAAAGGAAGATGGCGTCTGTCTTGGCAAGGCCCGCCGCAAAGGCGTTGACCAGGATGTTGCCATTGTAGCGGGCATCGAAATTGACCTCGCCGCCTACGGTCGGAACACCGAAGGCATTGCCATAACCGCCGACGCCCGAAACCACTCCGGAGACGAGATGCCGGGTCTTGGGATGGTCGGGCGCGCCGAAGCGCAGTGCATTCATCGCCGCGATCGGCCGCGCTCCCATGGTGAAGACATCGCGCAATATGCCGCCGACGCCGGTTGCCGCACCCTGGTAGGGCTCGATGTAGGAGGGGTGGTTGTGGCTCTCCATCTTGAAGACGACGCAGTCGCCGTCACCGATGTCGACGACGCCGGCATTCTCGCCGGGCCCCTGGATGACCTGCGGTCCGGTGGTCGGCAGGGTGCGCAGCCACTTCTTCGAGGATTTGTATGAGCAATGCTCGTTCCACATCGCCGAGAAGATGCCGAGTTCGGTAAAGGTCGGTTCGCGGCCAACGAGGTCGAGGATGCGCTGATACTCGTCGGGCTTAAGCCCATGCGCGGCGATGAGCTCGGGGGTGATCGGCACGGAATTGGAAATGGTCATGGGCGGCGATTTGTGTCCATGGAAGTGGGGATTTTGAGTCTCCTCTTATCGCAAGCCGACAGGCCGATACACCCATGTATTGGCGAAAAAAGCACGAAAACCGGACAAAGCCACAGGCCAATCCGGGATAGCTGGCGTTCGTTGGCCCGTGAAGCGGTTGGAGACTTAGGAAAAGCTGTCGTAACCGGCGCGGCCTTCGTCCAGCAGACGTCTGATCACCGCAACCCCTTCGGCGATGTCCTTGCGCTGCCTTGGCTGCGATATGCCGAAGCGGACACCGTGAAAGACCTGCTCGGAGCGGCCAGCCTTGAACTCGTCTTCGTCATCGATCAGCACGCCGTGCTCCAGGCAGGCATTCTTGAATGTCCCGGATAACCATGGATCGGGCAAGGTAAGCCAGACAAACGGCACCCTTTCATGTGACTTGAACGTGAAGCCGGCCAGGGTCTCGCGTACGATGGCCGTGCGAGCGCTTATTTCGGCGATGCTGCCCTTGCGGATATCGCTGGCCTGACCAGACAGCACCAGCCGGGCATTCACCTCCGCCAGCAGGAAAGGCATGCCGCCGGTCATCATCTTATGGGCAACCCGGATGCGGTGGCGGTAGGCGGGCGGGCAGGAGAGCCAGCCGCCGCGCACGCCGGCTGCCACCGATTTTGACAGGCCGCCGGCAACGATGGTTCGTTCGGGCGCATATTCGGCGAGCAGCGGCGTCGGGTCGTCGGTCAAATTGCCATAGAGGTCGTCCTCGATGAGAATAACATTGTATTCGCGTGCGATACGCGCAATCGCCGCGCGGCGCTCCGCCGACAGGGTCACAAGTGTCGGATTCTGCGCCGTCGGCATCAGGAAGATCATTTTGGGATGCTTTTGCGCGCAGACGCGCTCGAAATCATCGGGATCGACGCCGTCCTCGTCCGAGGCCACCAACGCCGTCCGTCTGCCGATCAGTCCGGCGCTGCGGGAAATCTGCGAATAGGTGAGGTGTTCGAAGGCGACATACTCGCCGGGCGTCGTCAGCGCCGCGATTGCCCCCATCACCGCGGCATGGGTGCCAAGCGTGGGCACAATGGCATCGGCGGCAGGGCGAAAGGCGTTTCGCGACAGCCATCGAGCGCCCGCTTCGTACCAGCGGTCTGGAAAATCGCGTGTGTAGCTTGAGATTTCGTGCGGATGGTCCTGCGCAGTGCGCGACAGAACGTCTGCGACGATAGCGCCTTGGCCGATGTCAGGTGCCGCCGTGCTGTCGAACCGCAACTTGTCGCGGGGCGCGTCGATGTACCGGGTACCCTCGTCATTGGCCGGCAACAGATTGGGTTCGGCGCCGTCCGCGCGTTGCCCGAGCACATAGGTTCCACGTCCGACCTCGCCACTCACCAGCCCGCGCTCGCGCAGCAGTTGGTAGGCCCGGCCAACCGTGCCGACAGTCGCGCCGATATCATAGGCGAGATCCCGCTGTGGCGGCAATTTTGCCCCGGGATCGATCGTGCCCTTGTCGATGTCGGCCTCGATGGCGTCGGCAAGGCGCTGGTACAGCGGCCCGGAACCGGTGGTTAGGTCAGGAAGCCAATTTGTCATGGTGACAATTTTCTATATTGCGCAGCACAATGAGTCAATACATATCAATCGCGTGGCAAAAAGGGTGCAATAGGAACTTCTGGTAGCAATAAAATGGGTACAATAGAGACAATCCATCACGCGGATATGTTTGGACAGGCTGTGCGCCCCTCGGCCCGGCGCGGCTACGTCCGTCGCCTCGTGCGGATGGCTACATCGTTGGCGCTCTGGATCGATGACTTGATGGAGCGTCGGCGCAGCCGCCTGGCATTGCTTGAAATGACGGATGATCAGCTAAAGGACATCGGCCTATCCCGCTGCGACGCCCACCGCGAGGGCATCCGGCCGATCTGGGATTGAGAAAAGCCGGTGCCTTCCAGATATGGAGGGCATCAAGCCTTCTTCCGTGCGTGCACCCGTCTGTTGGGCGCCCTGGTGGCTGAGAGGCCGTGGTCCGCAAGCACGACAATCACGCACAGGACAAGAAAGAGCGCCGTGATCGCGAGCGACCAGACGGCCACGCTCATCCAGCCATTCTTGGCGGCGTCGAGGAACGGGTAGGGCACTTCACCGGCGATAGGCGCCCGGGCCAGCGCATAAATCAGATAGGCGATCGGGTAGACTACCCACCAGGAAATGTCGCGCCATCGCGTTGACCCGTCAGTGCCCGCCACCAGCCACCACAGCACGAAGAGCACCGGCGTCACATAGTGCAGAAGGACGTCGCAGAGCAGGAACAGGCCTTGTGGCTGCCAAAGTCGTGCCAGCACGGTGGCATAGACGATGAAGACCAGGGCGATGGACACCGCAACGCCAGCCCGCATGCGCGGACCGGCAAAGGCCGGCAGCCAGGCGTAGCCGCTCGGTGACAGCAGCGAGGCATGAACCAGCACGGCACCGATATTCGTCAGGATGGTGAAGAAGCTGAAATAAAATACTATCGAGCCGAGGAAACCGCGACCGGCGTCCATGGATGCCAGGATGGTGATGCAGAACTGCAGGACAAGCGCGGCCAGACCGATGACCAGACCCGCAACCTGCAGGAACCGGCCCACGGTGTCATGCCGACGCGCTGCAGGACGGATTGCCCGTCTGCCAGCGGGCGATGTCCGAGCCGATACGCGCGCCAAGCGGTTGGGCCATCAGCGGACCAAATGCGTCGACACGGCTCGAATTGCCCTTGGCCTGCACCACCAGCAACGGTTTTCCGCCGTAATGGTTGGCTGGAACCAGCAGGAAGCGCGGTGTGCCGCTGAACGAGTTCAGTTCGTTCGCCATCTGGTATGATTTGAAAGCCGGGTCCTTGCTTGCGATCCAGCATTTGTGGGCGGCGATCGCCACCTGTTCCATGGAAAGAAGTCCGGCACTCTTGCCCGAAGGAACTGGCGTGCTCGTCGGGCTCGATTGGCAGGAAGCAATCAGAAGGCCGGCGGCAGCGACAAGAGTGAGGCGAACAGTCGTCTGTCTCGTGGTCACGCTGCACCCATCTCCAGTTCGGAAAGAAAGATCTTCAACCCATCCGTCATCTCGCCCCAGACGCGCGACAGTGCCGGATGCTGCGAGGCGATCTGCTCGTAGGCATCGAATTTGGGATAGGCGTCAAGCAGGTCATGATGTCCTGTCATCGCCCGGAAATTGTTGAAGATGAAACGTGTCGGCGTCAGCCAGGCGTCGGCGAAGCTGATGTCGTCGCCAAGCGCGAAGGGCCCTTGCGCCATCCGGGCTTCGATGGCCGCCAGTCCGTGATGCAGGCGGGCGAACTGCGCCGCGATCTCCGTCTCGTTGCGTTTTGGCCCGAAATGAAGCTCGAAAAGCTTCATTGTCGGAGTAAGCACGTCGAGATCCGTTATGCGGGCGAACATGCGCACCAGCGCGCGATCCTTCGAATCGGGCGGCAGCAGTGCCGGCTCGGGAAACCGCTCTTCAAGATATTCGGCGATGACCACCGATTCCACGATCGTCTCGCCTGAACCGGTGATCAGCACCGGAATTCGGTTAAGCGGCGAAATGGCGCGGAATTCCTCGGGGATGGGAAATCCGGCCGGCGGCGCGATGATCTTGAGCGGGACGTCCTTGATGTAGGCAAGTGCCCGCACGATGGATGAGTAGGGCGACAACGGCCGCGAATAGAGTTTCATGACCGTCTCTCTCCCTCTTGTTTTGATTTGTCCGCAATTCTTAAGGTTGCGGTCGCAAACTTCAAGCGGCAATACCGAGGGCGCTTTCGAACAGCGCCCTTCCGTCATTGCCGCCATGCGCCGCTTCGATCAGGTTCTCGGGATGCGGCATCAGGCCGAGCACATTGCCCTGGCCGTTGATGATGCCAGCGATATCGTTGATCGAGCCGTTGGGATTGGTGCCGTCCGCGTAGCGGAACACCACCTGGCCTTCGCCTTCGATACGGGCAAGCGTCTCGGCGTCGGCAAAGTAATTGCCGTCATGATGCGCGACCGGCGAGCGGATGATCTGGCCGGGCTGATAGCGGCGGGTGAACATCGTGTTGGCATTGGTGATCTGCAGCTTGACCTGCCGGCAGACGAATTTCAGCGATGTGTTGCGCATCAGCGCGCCCGGCAACAGGCCAGCCTCGACCAGGATCTGAAAACCATTGCAGACGCCGATGACCGTGACGCCCTTGGCCGCCTTTTCGGCGACCGCCCGCATCACCGGCATGCGCGCGGCAATCGCGCCGCAGCGCAGATAGTCGCCGAAAGAAAAGCCGCCCGGAATGGCGATTAGGTCGACATCGGGGATTTCCGTATCGGTCTGCCAGACAGTGACCGGCGGCGTTCCGGAAATCTTCGTCAGCGCCGCGATCATGTCGCGGTCACGGTTGAGGCCAGGCAGGAGGACGACGGCTGATTTCACCTTATGCGATCTCCACCGCGTAGTTCTCGATCACCGTATTCGCCAGCAGCTTGTCGCACATGGCCTTGAGGTCCGCCTCGGCCTTGGACTTGTCGCTTTCGGCCAACTCGACGTCGAACACCTTGCCTTGCCTCACAAGACCAACGCCGTCGAAGCCCAATCCCGACAGCGCGTGTTCGATCGCTTTGCCTTGCGGGTCGAGAACGCCATTCTTGAGAGTGACGGTAATGCGGGCCTTGATCACGCTGGAAACGCTCCTGTTCGAATATCGGTCTTGAGGTTAGTGAGGCTTGCCCTTGAGGCCATCCGTCGAGGCGACGAGCACAGGGCCGGTTGGGCGCGCCGGCTCGTTCTCGTTCATGATGCCAAGGCGGCGGGCCACTTCCTGATAGGCTTCGACCAGTCCGCCCATGTCGCGGCGGAAACGGTCCTTGTCGAGCTTGTCGTGCGTGGCGACGTCCCACAGGCGGCAGGAGTCCGGCGAAATCTCGTCGGCGACGACAATACGCATCATGTCGCCCTCGAACAGGCGCCCGCATTCGATCTTGAAGTCGACGAGCTGGATGCCAACGCCCATGAACAGGCCGGAGAGGAAGTCGTTGACGCGGATGGCCAGCGCCATCACGTCGTCGATCTCCTGCGGGCTCGCCCAGCCGAAAGCCGTAATGTGTTCTTCCGACACCATCGGATCGTCGAGTGCGTCCGCCTTGTAATAGAATTCGATGATCGAGCGCGGCAGAACCGTGCCTTCCTCGATGCCCAGGCGCTTGGACAGCGAACCGGCGGCGACGTTGCGCACGACGACTTCGAGCGGAATGATCTCGACTTCCTTGATCAGCTGCTCGCGCATGTTGAGCCGGCGGATGAAGTGGGTGGGAATGCCCATGCGGTTGAGATGGTTGAAGATGTGCTCGGAAATGCGGTTGTTCAGCACACCCTTGCCGTCGACCACTTCGTGCTTCTTCTTGTTGAAGGCGGTCGCGTCGTCCTTGAAGAACTGGATCAGCGTCCCCGGCTCGGGTCCTTCATAGAGGATCTTGGCCTTGCCTTCATAAATGCGGCGGCGATTTTTCATCTGATTTTTTCTCTGGATTTGCGGGCAGGCGGCAAGCGACCAGTTCCTGTCCGTCTGCCTATATTAGTGCGGCGACGGTTGGGTTCAATGCCGGGTCTATCCCAATCACATCGTTTGCTCAATCGGCAAATCCTTCCAATCAACTGGTTTCGGGACCGAAATGCCGCAGCGCAGCATGCGACGAAGCGTATTGACCCGTCCGCGACCTTTTGGTTTGTGCTTTGGCAACACACATATTCACCTGCCAACGAATCGGATTTACCCGGAGGGACGCCATGAGCAGCATGAAAGACCGCGAAGAGGGCTTCGAGCGCAAATTTGCATTCGACGAGGAGCTCCGGTTCAAGGCCGCGGCACGCCGCAACAAGGCGCTCGGCCTTTGGGCCGCGGAGAAGCTTGGAAAGTCCGGCGACGACGCCGAGGCCTATGCCAAGCAGGTGGTCATCGCCGACATCGAGGAAGCCGGCGACCACGATGTTTTCCGCAAGATCCGCAAGGATTTCGATGCAGCCGGCGTCGACCAGTCGGACCATCAGATCCGCCGCACCATGGATGAAATGATGGCGCAGGCGATCGAGCAGATCAAGAACACCTGATCCAGCCAAGCAAGATTCCGCCGCGGTTTTGCGACAGAGCCTGCGACAATCAAGGAATGACTGGCCCAATCGACCGCTCGGCCTAGCCGGGCGGTTTTTCTTTGCCTTTTTCACGGTTTCCGGCTGAAACTGTGCCGGGGCCCGTCCTCGGGCCTATCCAACAAGGAAAGCGCCAAATGTCCCTGAAATCACGCCTGGCGGCGGATGAGACCCTGTTCACGGCATGGTCGGGTGTTCCGGACGCACTGACGGTCGAAATTGTCGCCAATCAGGGGTTCGATGCCGTGACGCTCGACATGCAGCATGGCGGCCACCACGAGGACAGCGTGCTGCGCGGCCTTGTTCCGGTGCTGGCCGCCAACAAGCCGGCATTGGTGCGCATTCCCGTCGGCCGCTTCGACATGGCAAGCCGCGCGCTCGATTTCGGCGCCGAGGCGGTGATCGCACCAATGGTCAATTCCGTCGCCGACGCGAAGCTGTTTGCCGCGGCGATGAAATACCCGCCGCTGGGCGAGCGGTCCTGGGGCCCCACCTATGCCTTCCCGCGCCATGGCAAGGGCGACCAGGCCGATTGGCTGCGCGACACCAACCAGCGCACCTTGGCCTTCGCCATGGTCGAAACCCGCGCCGCGCTTGATGCGCTTGATGGCATCCTCGATACGCCGGGCATCGACGGTATATTCCTCGGCCCGTCGGACTTCTCGATCGCATGGACCAACGGTGCGACCGTGAGTTCGACGCTGGAAAGCATGATGGAGACCGTTGCGTCGGTCGCCGAGCGTACCCGCAAGGCCGGCAAGCATGCCGCGATCTATGTCGTCGAGCCGGCAATCGCCGGCCGCGTCGTATCGATGGGCTACAGGCTGCTCGCCATGGGTTCGGAGCACGCGCTGATCGGCCTGGGAGCGAAAACGCTGCTAAAGAGCGTGCAGGACTCGATCAGGGGCTAAGGCCTGGTCTTGCTTGCTGCTGGCCGATCTACGGGGTTTTGAGGTCGGTCAGGAACTTGGCGAAGGTCATGGATCCTTCGGGCCATGGCCCGAAGCCGGAATCGGCATTGAGGTGACCGGTCTCGCCAGCATCGATGAACAGCGATCCCCAGGCCCCGGCAATGTCCTCGGCGACGTCGAACGCACAGAATGGATCGTTGCGGCTGGCGATGACTATTGAGGGAAATGGCAGGGGCTCGCGCGGGTAGGGGCCAAAGGTCATCAGGTGCCTCGGCCTTATCTCCGGATTGGCGACGTCGGGCGGCGCCACGAAGAAGCCGCCAGCGATAGGCTTCCGGAACTGCGGTATGGCCTGGACCGCAGCCGCGACACCAAGCGAATGGGCGACGATGACGACCGGGCGCTCGGCCTCATTGACCGCTTTAGCCACGCTTGATGTCCAGTCGTCACGCACCGGCTTCGACCATTCCGCCTGCTCGACCCGGCGCGCCGTCGACAGTTTCGACTGCCAGCGGCTCTGCCAGTGCTCAGGGCCTGAATTGGTGTATCCCGGCACGATGAGAATATCTGCGTCCTTGACCTTCATGGTGCTGAGATAGCGAGCGCTGCTGCTTCCTGCAACTGTCTCGGAATGCGCGCTTGGTCAAAACAGTGAACAGGATGTTCGCATATTGCCACCTTGTGTGAACGATGCCGATCAACGATTTGTTGTTGGGAATGGAAACAGCCGTGGATGGCCAGGATTTTGGGACTGACACGACGTACAATGATCGGTGGCGCTGGGCTCCTCGCATGGGACCTTTCTTCGGCTGCCGCCCGAACGGAGCATCAGATGAGTGAACTGCCCTTTGCCGCCACGACCCCCGTCAGCGTTTCTCGTGTCGGGTTGAAGGCGCGCGACGCCGAAAGCCTAGCTGCCTACTATCGCAAGGTCGTCGGCCTGCAGGAATTGAGCCGCGCCGATGGCGCGATCACGTTGGGCGCCGCCAATCGTCCGCTGCTCGTCATCGAGGCGGATGCCGCGGCCAAGCCCGACGACCCGCGCAGCGCCGGCCTGTTCCACACTGCATTTCTGCTGCCGAGCCGTGCCGATCTCGGTCGCTGGATCAATCACGCCATCGCCGACAAGATCGCCATCGAGGGGGCCTCGGACCACTTGGTCAGCGAGGCGCTCTATCTCACCGATCCGGAAGGCAACGGCATCGAGATCTATGCCGACCGCCGTCCGCAGGACTGGAAGTGGAATGGCGACAAGGTGGCGATGGCGACCGAACGGTTGAACGTTCCGTCCGTCCTTGCCGAAGTCCCGGCGGGTGATGCCGGATGGCTGGGGGCGCCTGAAAACAGCATTGTCGGCCATGTCCACCTGCGCGTCGGCCGCCCGGAAGACGCCGAAGCGTGGTGGAACCAGGAATTCGGCTTTGACACTGTAGCCAAATATGGTGGCCAGGCGGTGTTCCTGTCGTCGGGTGGTTATCACCACCACATCGGCGCCAATGCCTGGCAGAGCCCCGGCGCCGGCCGCCGCGACTCCTCTCGTTCGGGCCTCTCATGGGTCGAAATGCGTTCGGACAATGTGTCGAGCGAAACGACCCGCGAAGACCCGTGGGGCACGGTGATCAGGAGCGTGCCTGGCAAGGCTGGCTGAAGACGATTCGTTGGGTCTTACCGGGACCTCGCTCCGAAGCCTGTCAGCAGCCCGTGCTCCCAATTGGCGAATCCGGTTGCCGCCGCGCGTCCGGAGGCCTCCGCCCAATCATAGGCAATCATGCGCTGGCTGAACGACCATTTTCCGTCAGCTCGTGTAGCGATCGCGAAGCGCGCGTGCGGGCTGCCGGTCACGGTGAGGCCGGGGAACGCCTGGACGCCAACACTGCCGGGATTGAGTATCAGCTGACTGTCGGACAGATGAACGACGCGTGGCGTATGTGTATGGCCGCACAAGATCAGCTTGGCATCGGCACGTCCCAGCTTGCGCCTGACCTGTTCTTCACCGGATGGATAGAAGTGATTGCCGCCGTCTTCCTCAAGCAGGAACGTCTCGTCGTTGTCCGGACTGCCGTGACATAACAGGATTTCCGAAGCCAGCAGCAGGGTGGCCGGCAAGGTCGAAAGCCAGGTCAGGGATGTCCCGGAGAGACAGCGGCGGGCAAATGCATCGATATCTTCCAATCCGGAATCGGGAGGCTCGATCAGAACCCGGTCATGGTTGCCTCGAACGGTCGGCCAGTTCTCGGCGATCAGATACTGGGTGGTTTCCTCCGGCCACAACGGGCCGGAGACACAGTCGCCCAGATTGACGACGATGTCTGGAGAGCTTTCCTTGATACGCGCATGTACGGCCTCCAGCGCGCGAAGATTTCCATGGATGTCCGAAACGACAGCCAGCCGCATTGAAGATCCTATCCGAATACGCGCTTGAAGATCGTATCGACGTGCTTGGTGTGATAGCCGAGGTCGAATTTCTCGCGGATCTCGGCTTCCGGTAGGGCGGCGGTGACTTCCTTGTCTGCCAATAGTTCCTCAAGAAAATCAGCGCCTTGCTCCCACACCTTCATGGCGTTGCGCTGCACCAGCCGGTAAGAATCCTCACGCGACAGGCCCGCCTGCGTCAGCGCCAGCATCACGCGCTGCGAATGCACGAGACCGCGGAACTTGTTCATGTTCTTCAGCATGTTCTCGGGATAGACGAGCAGCTTGTCGACGACGCTGGTCAGCCGCGACAGCGCGAAATCCAGCGTCACCGTCGCGTCCGGTCCGATCATGCGCTCGACCGAGGAGTGCGAAATGTCACGCTCGTGCCAGAGCGCCACGTTTTCCATCGCCGGCAGCGCCATGGAGCGCACCATGCGGGCAAGGCCGGTGAGGTTTTCGGTCAGCACCGGGTTGCGCTTGTGCGGCATCGCCGACGAGCCTTTTTGGCCCGGCGAGAAATACTCCTCGGCTTCCAGCACCTCGGTGCGCTGCAGATGACGGATTTCGATCGCCAGCCGCTCGATCGACGAGGCGATGACGCCGAGCGTGGCGAAGAACATGGCGTGGCGGTCGCGCGGGATGACCTGCGTCGACACGGGTTCCGGCTTCAGGCCGAGCTTTGCCGCCACATACTCTTCGACATAGGGTTCGATGTTGGCGAAGGTGCCGACCGCGCCTGAAATCGCGCAGGTGGCAATGTCTTCGCGCGCATGCACCAGCCGCTCGCGGCAGCGGGAGAACTCGGCATAGGCCTGCGCCAGCTTGATGCCGAAGGTCGTCGGCTCGGCATGGATGCCATGGCTGCGGCCGATGGTAACGGTGTCCTTGTGCTCGAATGCACGGCGCTTGAGCGCGGCGAGCAGGCCATCGATGTCGGCAAGCAGAATGTCGCTGGCTCGCGTGAGCTGGACGGCAAAACAGGTGTCGAGAACGTCCGAAGAGGTCATGCCCTGGTGGATGAAGCGGGCGTCCGGTCCGACGAAGTCGGCGAGATGGGTCAGGAAGGCGATCACGTCATGCTTGGTGACGCGCTCGATCTCATCGATCGCCTCGACGTTGAATGTTGCCGCGCCGCCCTTTTCCCAAATGGTTCTTGCGGCTTCCTTGGGAATGACGCCGAGTTCGGCCAGCGCATCACAGGCATAGGCTTCGATCTCGAACCAGATGCGGAACCGGGTTTCGGGCGACCAGATGGCGACCATTTCCGGCCGGGAATAGCGAGGGATCATGTCGATTGATTTTCCAGCGTCGCGTTGCGTTGGCCGCGTCCTAACAGAGGTGGGCAAAATCCTCAACGCTGGCGTCGCGCAAACCAGACCCCAGCGACAGCCAATGCAACGAAACCAAACGGTAAATAGAGCCGGATGCCAAGAACGGCGAACTGATAAAGCGCGATCAGCACGGTGAACGAGAATTGGAACGCCCAGGTGACGGTGAAGGCGGGTGCGTGCCACTCGGCATAGTAGGAACGGTACTGCAGGGCGAACAGCCCTCCGGTGAGGCCGATCGTCGAAGCGACGAGGCAGACAAGACCCGCCGCCAAGGCGACTTCCCGCTGCCGTCCAAGCGACACAAGCCGTGCGAGGAAAAGTGCGACGGGGAAGGCAATCGCCCCGCCAGAGGCAAACAACAATGAAATCAGCCGGATTTTTGCCGGTGTTTCCCATCCGGCCAGCAACAGGTTGGTCAGTGCGCTGGTGCCCATCGCCATGCCCCAGAGCAAGCCGCCCAGAAGCGCGTCTGGCAGTGGTGGCAGCGCACGGCGGACACGATCACGAGCGCCGCTCGCCATCGCGGGTTGATCGGATGTCGTCATGATGTCCGGTCACTGTGTGGCAGCAGCCTGTTTCCCAAGCGCGAGCAAGCAAATGACAGCCGACAGCGGGAGCGCATCTCCGATTCGTCGGCCAGCGGAGCAAATCCCTATCATGGCGGGCCCCCACCGTCGCGAGGCCTATAAAGCAAATGCAATGCATCCAATCGGCCAGTCATTTGTTATTGTCGGCAGTCCAATGGAGAACCACCATGACCGACACCAGCAAAATTCGTGAACACATGGAAGTCGTCGGCGCCGATGGCGTGCATGTCGGCACTGTCGACAAGGTTGACGGCCAGCGCATCAAGCTGACCAGGGCCGACAGCGGCGAGGGCGCTCACAAAGGCCATCACCATTACATTTCGCTGGCCCTGGTTGCCGAGGTCGACGGCAAGAAGGTTTGGCTATCCGCGAATTCCGATGTAGCGGTGACGTTTGAGGAAGAAAAGTCGGACCCCGTCTGATCGGTCGCCTCAGGCCAAGCGCGACGACCACACCGGAAACAGGTCGCCATCTGATCGCGTCGCGGCGTGCACGCCGCGACTGATGGCCCTCGCCATCGTTGCGCCGGCCATCGCGTAGAGGTCTATGGCATCGTTCGGCGAAAGCTCGGTGCCGCTCTTTCCTGTCGCCAGAGCGAAAACAAGATCGCCATCCGCGGGCGTGTGCGCCGGCCAGATGGCGCGAGCGAAGCCGTCATGAGCAGATATGGCCAAGCGCTTCGCAGCGGCCTTGGTGAGAACCGCATCCGTGGCGATGATGGCAATGGTCGTGTTGCCGCCGCCGATGTCCTTGTCTCGAGCCTTCCTGTCGCGAAATTTCAGCAGGATCTTTCTCGCGTCGTCTGGCATTGGCGAGGGATAGCCCAGCCCGCCGAACTCGTCCTCGATCTCGAATGGTGCGGCCCAGAAATAGGGGGTTCGGCCTATCGTCACCGAGCCAGTGGGATTGACGGCGGCCAGTGCCCCGATGGTGACGCCGCTGTCGAGCACGGTGGAGGCCGAGCCGAGCCCGCCCTTGAGCCCGGACGTCAGCGCGCCCGTGCCGGCGCCGGCAGTACCGAGTGCAAAATCGATGGTCGCGGCTTGCGCCGCTTCGTAGCCGAGTTCGCGATAGGGCGGATAGCGGCCCCAATCCTTCTCGCCGCCATTGCGCAGGTCGAATAGGATCGCGGCCGGCACGATCGGAACGCGAAACCCGCCGACGTCCAGCCCAACGCCATTTTCGCGCAAGGCGGCCTGGACGCCGGAGGCCGCGTCGAGGCCAAAGGCCGAGCCGCCTGAAAGCACCAAGGCGTGAACGATTTCGACCGAATTGTGCGGCTCGAGCAGATCGGTCTCGCGCGTTCCCGGCGCTCCGCCCAGAATCTGGACGCCGGCTACGGTGGGCTCCTCGCAGAGAATTGTCGTCACGCCGGACTTCAGCCTGGCGTCGGATGCATTGCCGACGCGCAGGCCCGCAACATCCGTGATCAGATTGCGCGGGCCGGTTCTGAACATCAGTTGTTTTCCGCATGCACAAAACGCGTGCCGTCGAAGCGGAAGACGCGGTAGAGGCTCTGGCTGACGTCGCCTTTCCCGTCGAAGCGGACTGGCCCGATCGCCGTAGTGAAGTCATGCCCGGTGAGCGCATCGGCCAGAGGCTTTGCGGAGATTTCCGACAAACCCGACGCGGCCTTGGCGATCTCAACCGCCGCATAGGCCGGCAGCGTGTAGCCGTCCGGCACGATCTTCTGGCCGGCGAATGCCTGCATCACCTTGGGGTCGGCAATATCGGCCCACTCTGGCGGCGCGATCATCAGAGTACCTACCGCATACGGGACGTCACCAGGCGGTGTGCGCAAATTTTCGCCGCCGGCAAACACGATACCCGCATTGAGCTGCGCTGCATCGCGGCCCATGATCGCGATGTCGTCACCGTCGCCGCCAGCAAAGACATGCGTTGCGCCGGCCTTTTTCAGCCTGCCGATGAGGCCGATCTGATTGTCGAGCTGCGGCCGGAACGTGTCGGTGAATACCGGTTTCAGCGCGGCCTGCTCCGCGGCTGCCCGGAATGTTTCGGCCATCTCGCGACCATAGATGGTGCCGTCGTCTATGATGGCGAACAGTTCGTTCTGCCACAGACGGGTGAGGGTCGTGGCGACCGCGTTGCGTTCGTCGTCGCCGCGCGGCCCGAGACGATAGATCGGCCAGCCTGTCTTGGCACGCCGGTCAGTCAGGCTCTCGGTGCGCACGCCCACCGTAATGACCGGTATGTTGGCGTCCTTCAGGATCGGAAGCGCCGCCTCGATGGCGTCGGTGCAGAGGAAGCCCACGACCATGTTGACCTTGGCCGCCGCGAGTTCCCGGGCGGCGGCGGCACCGCCATCGGCCGAGCAGGCGTCATCGACCGTCTTGATATCGACGTCATTCGCCTGGGCCGCCAGTGAGGCGCCCGTCGCGATCTGCTTGCCGAGGATCGCCGATGGTCCCGACAGCGGCGCGGCGATGCCGACCAGCAGCGCCTGGGCACTCGCGCCGCCGGCCACAGACAGCCAGAGCAGCAGCGCTATTGTCGTTGTCCCCGGTCGCATTCTGGTCGAAACATTCCTTTGTACCGGTCACGCGTGTCCCGGTCCCCTTGGCGCAAAGACCTAAAGGCTGTCCGGCCTTGGTGCAACACGCGAATTTCCGGATATGTGCCAAGCACTTCGCTTGTGGCGTGCCATATGTCGCAATATATACCGGGTTGGGTTCTCACTGTGGAAAATCGCCCGTGCTGAAGAAGAACGACATTGGGCCGCAGGCCTATCGCGACGCGATGAGCCATTTTGCCGGTCACGTCCATGTGGTCAGCACCGACGGCACGGCCGGCCGGCGTGGCGCGACGGTGATTGCCGCCTGCTCGGTGTCGGACACGCCGCCAACCATCCTGGCCTGCCTCAATCGCGAGAATGCCAAGAATGAGGCTTTCGTGAAAAATGGCAAATTCGCGCTGAACACGCTGGCCTCGCACCAGGAGCCGCTCGCGATCGGCTTTTCCGGCGTCACTGGCCTGCCGGTCGAGGAGCGTTTCGCGCTTGGCGAGTGGGATGTGATCTCGACTGGTGCGCCGACGCTCAAGGGTGCGCTCGCCGTGTTCGATTGCGAATTGATCGACACCAAGGATCTGGCCACGCATCGTGTGCTTTTTGGCAAGGTGACAGGTCTGCGCATCGGCGATAATTTGCGGCCGCTGATCTATCACGACCGCGCCTACCACGTTCTGTAACGGGCAGGCCGCACCGACGGAGAGAGAATGACCGAGCTGACACCGCGCGCCGTGCCGCGGACGATCGACGAGACGCTCGATCTTCTGACCGGCGCGGACTATGTCGCGGACCGATCGCTGGCAACGGTGCTGTTCCTGTCGCTGCGCATGAAGCGCCCCTGTTCCTGGAAGGGGAAGCCGGTGTCGGCAAGACCGAGATCGCAAAGGTTCTGGCGCAATCGCTCGGCCGCCGGCTGATCCGCCTGCAGTGCTATGAAGGCCTCGACGTCTCCTCCGCCGTTTACGAATGGAATTATGCCGCGCAGATGATCGAGATCCGCATGGAGGAGGCTGCCGGCAAGGTCGACCGCTCCGATATGGAGCGCAACGTCTTCTCCGAAAAATATCTCATCCGCCGCCCGGTGCTGGATGCGTTGACCGGCAAGGCGGGTGCCGCTCCGGTCTTCCTGATCGACGAGCTCGATCGCACCGACGAGGCGTTCGAGGCTTTCCTGCTCGAAATCCTGTCCGATTTCCAGGTGACGGTGCCCGAACTCGGCACGATCAAGGCGGAAGAGCCGCCGATCGTCATCATCACCACCAACCGCACCCGGGAAATTCACGACGCATTGAAGCGGCGTTGCCTCTATCACTGGGTCGACTATCCGAATGCCGAGCGAGAGCTGGAGATCGTTCACCGGAAGGTGCCGGAAGCCAATCGTCGCCTTTCCGCCGAAGTGGTTTCGTTTGTCCAGAAACTGCGCCAGATCGAGCTGTTCAAGATGCCGGGCGTTGCCGAGACCATCGACTGGGCCGGCGCGCTGACCGAGCTCGACAAGGTGGCGCTCGATCCCGAAACCGTGTCCGACACGATAGGCGTGCTGCTGAAATACCAGGACGACATTGCCCGCATCGAACAGGGCGAAGGCCGGCGGATCCTCAACGAGGTGAAGGCCGAGCTTTCGGCGGCGGAGTAACGCCCATGGCGCGCCCCGAGCCCAGGGAGGCGACAGCGGACGGGCGGATCGCCGACAACATCGTCTACTTTGCCCGCGCGCTGCGCAAATCGGGCATGCGGGTGGGGCCGGCCTCGGTCAAGGACGCGATCGAAGCGGTCCTGGCCGCCGGTATTGGGTCCCGCGACGATTTCTACTGGACGCTGCACGCCGTTCTGGTTTCCCGGCACGAGGATCACGCCACGTTCGACGAAGCCTTCCGGTTGTTCTGGAAATCACGCGAGCTGATCGAAAAGATGCTGGCGATGTTTTCGCCGGTGGCTCCCGACAACAGGGAGAAGCAGAAGCCGCGCGCGGCCGAAAGCCGTGTCAGCCAGGCGATGTTCGAAGGCCATCAGAAGAGCCAGCCGGTTCAGGAGATTCCTGAAATCGAGGTCGATGCCCGTTTCACCTTCTCCGGCAATGAGGTGCTCAGAGGCAAGGACTTCGCCCAGATGAACGCGACGGAGATGGCCGACGCCAAGAAGGCGATCAGCCAGTTGCGATTGCCATTCGATCTGGTCACGACACGGCGTTTCAAGGCCGATGCGCATGGCCGCCGCATCGATCCGCGCGCCATGATGCGATCGGCCGCGCGTACCGGCGGGGAATTGATCCTGCCGAAATTCCGGTCGCCGCGCGAGGTTCATCCGCCGCTGGTCGTGCTTGCCGATATTTCGGGTTCGATGAGCCAGTACACGCGCATTTTCCTGCATTTCCTCCACGCGCTAACCGAAAAACGACGGCGCGTGCATGCCTTCGTCTTTGGTACCAGACTCACCAACCTGACGCGCCAGATGCGCCATCGCGATCCCGATGCCGCGCTTGCCGACTGTTCGGCGGCGGTCAAGGACTGGTCGGGCGGCACGCGTATCGGTGATACGCTGGCTGAGTTCAACCGGCTATGGTCTCGGCGCGTGCTGGGGCAGGGCGCGGTGGTGCTGCTGATCACCGATGGGCTCGAACGCGACGATGTCGCCGGCCTGTCGGAGGAGATGGAGCGCCTGCACAAATCCTGCCGGCGGCTGATCTGGCTGAACCCGCTGCTGCGCTTCGATGGCTTCGAAGCCAGGGCGCGTGGCGTCAAGGCGATGCTGCCGCATGTCGACGAGTTCCGCTCGGTGCACAATCTCGATGCGCTGGCCGATCTGTGCGCGTCGCTGGACAAGAAGTCGGCGCGGTCGGTCGATCCGCGCCGATGGATGGACGCTGGCGCGAGGCGCGCCGCATAGCCATATGTTTGCCCAGGCCAAAAACAGACTTCAGGAGAAACGGTGATGGAAAACAGCATCTATCTTGATGAGGCTCGTGACCCGCTGATCATCGCCGAGGGCTGGATGAAGGACGGCAAGGACGTTGCCATTGCCACGGTGGTGGAGACCTGGGGCTCGGCGCCGCGTCCTGTCGGCAGTCATCTTGTCATCGATGCGGACGGCAAGTTCCATGGTTCCGTATCGGGCGGTTGCGTGGAAGGCGCGGTGGTCGCCGAGGCCATCGACGTCATCGACAGCGGCAAGGCGAAAATGCTGGAATTCGGCGTCGCCGATGAGACCGCCTGGCAGGTCGGCCTGTCCTGCGGCGGGCGTATCAAGGTGTATGTTGAAAGGCTGGGTTAGAGCATGATCCCAAAAAGTGGGAACCGGTTTTTGGATAAGATCATGCTCAAAAAAGAGAATTTCCAATGGATCCGTACGCGCTCAAGACACTGAATGTCGAACGCCGCGCCCGTCGCGCGGCGGTTCTGGTCACCGATCTCGGCGATGGCCGCGATCGTATCGTGCGCGAAGGCGACCATGTCGCCGGCGATCTGGGGGCCGCGATATCCAAGGCGTTTCGCACCGGCAATTCGGGTTCGGTCGAAGCCGAGGGACGCACCTTTTTCCTCAACGCGCATCTGCCGCAGCCGCGCCTGATGGTGATCGGCGCCGTCCATATCAGCCAGGCTTTGGCACCGATGGCGAAGATCGCCGGCTATCCTGTCGAGATCATCGATCCGCGCACCGCCTTCGCCACGCCCGACCGCTTTCCCGGCGTGGCACTGCATGCCGAATGGCCCGAGGATGTGCTGAAGCGCGAGCCGCTCGACAGCTACACGGCGCTGGCCGCCGTCACCCATGATCCCAAGATCGACGATTTCGCGCTGAAGGCGGCGCTCGACGCCAATTGTTTCTACGTCGGGGCGCTCGGCAGCCGTAAAACCCATGCAAAGCGCGTGGAACGCCTGCTTGGGTTGGGCGCCACTGCAGAGCAGATCGCTCGCATCCACGCGCCGATCGGCCTCGACATCGGTGCCGCCAGCCCGGCCGAGATCGCCGTCGCGGTGCTGGCGCAGGTTGTGCACGCCTTTCGTGCGCGCGGTCTCCAGGCCAAAGGCGTGGCGGCGTGAAATTTGGTCAGATCCCCATAGAGGCGGCCGAGGGAGCCGTGCTGGCTCATGCCACCAGCGCGGGTGAACGGCGCTATCGCAAGGCGCACAGGCTGAGCGCGTCCGATGTCGCCCTGCTGAAGGCTTCCGGTGTTTCGCGGATCGTCGCGGCTGTGCTCGACGCCGATGATTTGGGCGAGGACGCCGCCGCGCAGAAAATTGCCGAAAGCATGGTCCATCGCAACGTCGAGGCGAACGCCGCGGCGACTGGCCGAGTCAATCTTTACGCCAAGGCGTCTGGAATCTTCACCGTCGACGCCACGATGATCGATGCCATCAACGCCGTCGATGCGACCATCACCATCGCCACCCTGGCCCAACATGCCCCGGTCGAAAACGGCCAGATGGTCGCGACCGTGAAGATCATTCCCTTTGCTGTCGCGTCTTCGCTGGTCGATGCCGTGACAACGATCTGCGGCAGCGGGGAGATTTTCGCCGTCAACGCCTATCAGCCGGTTCGGGTCGGCGTCATCCAGACGGTTCTGCCCGGCATCAAGTCCAGCGTGCTCGACAAGACGCTGCGCGTCACCGAAGCCCGGCTGGCGCGTTCGGGCGGTCGGCTGACGACGGAGCGACGGACGCCGCACGAGATCGAGCCGGTTGCTCAAGCCGTGGCTTCGCTGGCTGCCGACAACGACATGGTCGTCATCTTCGGCGCATCCGCGATGAGCGATTTCCACGATGTCGTTCCGGCAGCGATCGAGAAGGCCGGCGGCACTATCGTTCGCGCCGGCATGCCCGTTGATCCCGGCAATCTTCTGGTGCTGGGAACGCTTGCCGGCAAGCGCGTCATCGGCGCGCCCGGATGTGCCCGCAGCCCCAAGGAAAACGGCTTCGACTGGGTGCTGGACCGGCTGATTGCGGGTCTCGACGTTACGGCCAAGGATATTGCCGGCATGGGGGTCGGCGGGCTGTTGATGGAGATCCCGACCCGGCCACAGCCGCGCGAACCGCTGCCGACCAAGGCCCCACTCAATGTTGACATCGTGCTTCTGGCCGCCGGTCGTTCCAGTCGCATGGGCGGGCCGAACAAGCTGATGGCGCTGTTCGACGGCAAGCCGCTGGTTCGCCGTACCGCCGAGCGAGCGCTTGGCTCGAAGGCGTCAGGCACGGTTGTCGTTACAGGTCATCAACGCGAGCGCGTGCGCGCCGCGCTGTCTGGGCTCGATCTCACCTTCGCCGACAATCCGGACTTCGCAGAGGGCCTGTCGACATCGCTGAAGGCGGGCCTTGCCCATGTAGGTGGCGATGTCGCTGGTGCCATGATCGTCCTCGGTGACATGCCGGGCGTTTCTTCGGCCGATCTCGACAGGCTGATCGATGCATTCCGCAAGGCCGGGGGAGTTTCGGTTGTTCGCGCGGCTCACGACGGTCGCCGCGGCAACCCGGTTCTGCTGCCCCGCTCGCTGTTTTCCGCGATGGCTCATCTCGAGGGCGATACCGGTGCGCGCCATCTTGTCGAGGCCGGAGGGCTCGAGGTCATCGATGTCGAGATCGGCGAGGGCGCGGCTGTCGATGTCGACACCCGCCAGGCGCTGGAAGACGCCGGCGGCGTGCTGCAGGATTGACAAACCCAAGTCGAATTACGCATGCCTGCAAGCATGTTCTTTCGCCTCCGATCTTTCTGCGTCCTTGCCGCCGCGACAGCGTTGCTGTCGTCCGCCGCCCAAAGTCAGACGCTGACGCTCAAACCCTTCAAGGATGATCTCTTCGCCTATCCGGCCACGCTCTCGTCGGGTGACAACGGCGCATACACGGTCTTCGACTATCGGGAAATGCGCGACATCAACGCTCGCGACGAGGTTCCCGAGCGGCGCGTGCATGCGCAATATACCGACACTGGCGTGCGCAAGGTGCAGCAGGACCTGTCCCTGAAGACGGATGTAGGCGATGTCAAACACGTCGCCGTCGGCAAGACAGAGGGCGCCGGCATCATCGTCCTGTACCTGCACGGGCAGGGCGGCAGCCGCAAACAGGGCGTTGACGACTTCACCTTCGGCGGCAACTTCAATCGCCTCAAGAATCTGATGGCCGAGAATGACGGTCTCTATCTGTCCCCTGATTTCCCCGATTTCGGCGACGCCGGCGCCGCACAGGTGGCGGCGCTGATCGACCACTATGCCGGACAATCGCCGGGCGCCAAGATCTTCGTCGCTTGCGGCTCGATGGGCGGCGCACTTTGCTGGAAACTTGCGGCCCGCAAGGACACGGGCGGGCGCATCAATGGGCTGCTGCTGCTTGGCTCGCTATGGGATGAGACTTTCTTCTCCAGCCCGGCCTTCAGGCGCCGTGTGCCGGTCTTCTTCGGCCAGGGCAGCCATGACGTGGTTTTTCCGGTGGCGAACCAGGAGGCTTTTTTCCGCTCCATCCTGAAGAAGTCCAAGACCTATCCGACCCGTTTCGTCCGTTTCGAGACGGGTACCCACGGCACGCCGATCCGCATGACCGATTGGCGCGGTACGCTCAACTGGATGCTGTCGAAAGCGCCGTGACAGTCTGTCGGTCGTACAGTGGTGGCGGCCTCAGGGCGCGCTGTTGTAGTCGAGGATCGTCTGCGGGTTGACCTCACCGTCGTAGGACGCGTCGACGTCGTACTGCACAAGCGAGAAAGTGCCGTTTCGGAACAGATAGGTACCCGTTGACGAAGCATCGCCCACGCCACGCCATTTGGTGAAGGACGTGATGGTCTTGGTGGCGTCGTCATATGTCGAATTGACTGCCTGGTCGTCGGTCTGGAAGCCGATGATGTTGATCGCCTGCACCTTGCCTTCGCTGTTGTTGTTTTCATAGCGAATATCGAGCGTCGGCGCGGCGAACTGCAACTGCCGCACACCCGCGACATCGTCGGCGATATAGTATACCGAGCTTTCATTGTAGGCGGCCATCGAGCAGAAGAAGTGGAACAATCGTGTCTCGCGGTCGGGATCGCTGGCCGCCGCACCCGCATCCTTGTAGTGAAGGCTGTAGGCATCCGGCTCTCCGCGAGGGTCGCCGCCGGGCATTGTCTTGTCGCATTGTTCGCCATAGGCGGCGGCAAATGCCTTCTTGGCTTGATCCAGCATTGCGTCCTTTTTCGGCGGGGGCGGACCATTGCCGCAGCTTGCCGGCACGGCATCGTCGAAAGCGGCTGTCGCGGGCTTCAGTTCGCCCTTGTCGATGTGGATAGGGTCGAACGGCGGCTCCTGGATCTGCGCGTTGACCTGACGCACCGTGTAGCAGCCGGCAAAGACCTTTTCGCTGCCATCCTTGGCTTTGGCTCGGATGGCTACAGGGACGCTGTAGAAAACGCTTCCGGCCGCCCCATCCTCGGATACGGCGCCGGTCTTGACCTCGACCGCTTCAGTGCCGTCGTAGCCCTTCGCGAAGGTATCAAAGTCTTTAGCCGGCTTTGTTTCGCCAAAATAGCTCCAGGCGCGAGAGAATTCATGCCGGTTGATCGCGCTGTAGAGCGAACGGACTACGGCTGCGGCATCTGTCCTGTCGTCGACATAGGGGGCATCGGCGGCATGTGCGATCGGGCTGATCGCCGCGAGGGAGCAAACAGCGGTCGCTGCGAAGAGGGAACGTTTCATAAGGCAATCTCCACCTGATGCGAGATTCTACCACGGGGATTGCGGCGACGCGGTGACGCGCCGAATTTCCCCTGCTTGAAAAATCGGAAGGGAAGGCGCTACGTCCCACCTGGCGTTCCAGCCCACAGGGAGAATTCAATTGACGATATCGATGTATGAGGCGTCCGTGCCGGTGTTTTCGGCCCGGCTGAAGGCACTTTCCACCGTGTTGGTGACGGCCGAACAGAATGCGGTCGAACGCAAGATCGACCCCCAGGTGTTCTTGACCTCGCGGCTGGCGCCCGACATGTACGCGCTGACTAGGCAGGTCCAGATCGCGACCGACCATGCCAAGGGCGCGCCGTCGCGGCTGGCGGGGCGTGAGGTGCCGAAATATGAGGACAACGAAGCGAGCTTCGCTGATCTGGAAGCGCGCATCGCCAAGACAGTTGCGCTTCTGGCGACATTTTCAGCAGCCGATATCGATGGCTCGGACGATAGGATGATCGAACTGAAGCTTGGCGGGCGCGAAATGTCGATGAGCGGCATGCAGTACCTGCTGCACCTGGCCATGCCCAACTTCTATTTCCACCTGACCACGGCCTACGACATCCTGCGCCACAACGGTGTGCCGTTGGGCAAGGCGACGTTCCTTGGCGCGCGTTGAAGACAGACATATCAAGGTTTCCCGGTTCTGCCGGGAGACCTAACGCTACCTGACGCCTTGGCGCAGGGACATTTCGCGAGCGATGCGCGGGAAATCGGCCGGCTTTATGCCGATGTCTGCACGGTCGGCACTGCTCATGGAGTGAAGCAGCGCAAGAGCCGAGCGATAACGCAGATGCTCTTGCGGGCGCGGGCGGGCGAACATTTCAGTGAAGAACCCCACGATACAGGCTCCTTTTGTTGGTCCTCCCGAGCCCGAATATAGGTGAATCGTGACAATTGTGCAGTGCAGCATTTGCATGGCTGCCATGCCTTGCCGATTTTTTTCGACTTTATTTTAGTGTCCAAACGAAACTTCTGCCGCGTACGGACCGTATGCTTAGACGCTGGCACATGGCCGGTTTTTCCTCGCCACTCCTGGCGAATTCCGGACTGCATGAAAGTGCAGTCCGGCTTTTTATCTGGGGTGCTCATCTCGCCGAGGAAATGGCCAAACTCTCAAGATGATTGGCATTCATTTTTAACGAGCCGGTCCTATATGTTCGGGTGTGGATCTTCGATGCACGGACTTGTGACAGGGGGAGGCTGACATCGGTACCAGCGCCAAGCGGGATTTCGCTTCGTTGCTCGACGATCTATTCGTCGTTTACGATAGGGGCGAAGAGGTGGGTGCTCGTCCTTCCATTCCCTTCGACTATCTTTCGGTGGCAGACGAACTGCACTCCGGCCGCATCAAGGTTTCGGGCGATACCTTCACCGCCGAGTATCGGGAATCGGGCGCCGATCTCGCAAGCGAGTTCGCGGCACTGCTTGATCATGCAAAGCTGACCCTCATCGGCGAAGAAGCGAAGCCCGAGGAGAAACTGCCGCCGATCGATCCCGAATCGATCGCTGTCGAACTTGGCCTCAACCAGCCGAAACAGGCGGCTGATTTCAGCCGCATTCGCCGCAGCTTCGCCTTTTCGAACCATCCCGATCGTGTCGCCCCGCATCTGCGCCAGCGCGCGATGATCCGTATGCAGGTGGCCAACATGCTGATCGACGAGGCCAAGCGGCGGGCTCTGGCCGGCGCAAGGCGCTAAAACTTCCAGGTTCGCTGGAATCCGGAGGTTTCCGGCTTGGAGAAGGTCCGGGCTTTCGCGTATGCTCGGGTTCCCTCCCGCGCAGTCGCGCCCAAGATTCCCCGTCGGAGAATATCCCATGCACAAACGCCGTCTCGGTCGGACAGATCTCCTTGTCACCCAGATTTGCCTGGGTTCGATGACCTGGGGGCAGCAGAACACGGAAGCGGAAGGGCATGCCCAGATGGATCTGGCCTTTTCGCGCGGCGTCAATTTCATCGACACCGCCGAGCTCTACCCGATCCCGCCCAAGGCCGAGACACAGGGGCGAACCGAGAAGATCATCGGCAGCTGGATGAAGACCAAGGGCAACCGCGACAAGGTCATCCTGGCTTCCAAGGTCGTCGGCCGCACGGCCAATACCTGGTTTCGCGGCGACAGGCCGTCGCAACTGGTGCGCGCCGATATCCTTGACGCCATCGACAAATCCCTTGCCAAGCTAGGCACCGACTATCTCGATCTCTACCAGATCCACTGGCCGGAACGGGACATTCCCTGGGGTGCCAATCCGACACGCGTAGGCGCCATAGCGCCGCGCGCCGATTCCGTCGGGGCGCCGGCCGACGAGACACCGATTGCCGAGACGCTTGCGGTGTTCGAGGACCTGGTGAAGGTCGGCAAGATCCGTCATTTTGGCCTGTCGAACGAGAGTTCATGGGGCGTGATGCGGTTCCTGGCGGAAAGCGACAAAGGGGGCGGTCCTCGCGTTGCCTCGATCCAGAATGCCTACAATCTCGTCAACCGCACCTTCGAGGTGAACCTTGCCGAGGTCTGCGAGCGCGAAGAGGTGTCGCTGCTCGCCTATTCGCCGCTGGCGCAGGGCTATCTGACCGGAAAATACGACCATGGCGCGCGACCGCAGGGCTCGCGCTCGCAATTGTTCAATCGCGGCCAGCGCTACGAGACGCCCAATGCGGCGCAAGCGCTGCTCGAGTACAACGAACTGGCGCGCTCCTTCGGCATGGCGCCGGCCCTGTTTGCCAACGCCTATGTGTCGAGCCGCCCATTCGTGACGTCGAACATCGTCGGCGCCACCAGCATCGCGCAACTCGACATGGCGCTGTCTTCGGCGGACGTTGTCTGGACCGAGGAGATGCAGAAAGCGGTCGACGCCATCCACCAGCGCGTCGGCAATCCGTGCCCTTGAGGCAAAGCGGCACAAAAACAGAATTGATCGAGGGGGAAACATGACATTTCAGATCGACACCGTACGCGGGAAATTTCCGGCACTTGCCCTGACCGACAAGGGTCGCCGCCGCATCTATCTCGACAATCCCGCCGGCACGCAGGTGCCCCAAGCAGTGGCGGACGCGGTGTCGCGCTGCCTGCTGACCACCAACGCCAATCTTGGCGGCTATTTCGAAACCACGATTGCCGCGCAGGCCGTTGTCGACGAGGCGCATCAGGCCATGGCCGATTTCCTTGGGGCCAAGAGCCCTCAGGAAATCATCATCGGCGCCAACATGACGACGCTGACCTATCACATGTCGCGCACGCTCGGCCGCACCATGAAGCCGGGCGACGAGATCATCCTGACCCGCATGGACCACGAGGGCAATGTCTCGCCATGGCTGCAACTGGCCGAGGATCTGGGCCTTATCGTGCGCTGGCTGCCGTTCGACGAAAAGACCTGGCAGGTCGAAGAGGCGACGCTGGCCGGTCTGCTTTCGGACAAGACCCGCCTTGTCGCGTTGAACTACGCCAGCAACCTGACCGGTTCGATCAACCGCGTGAAAGCTTTGACCGCCATTGCCAGGAAAGCCGGCGCTCTCGTCTATGTCGATGCCGTGCAGTTCGCGCCACACGGCCTCGTCGATGTACAAGAGCTCGGTTGCGATTTCCTGATCTGCTCGGCCTATAAATTCTTCGGCCCGCACATGGGCATATTGTGGGGTCGTCGCGACGTCATCGATGGCCTGAAACCCTACAAATGCCGCTGCTCGTCCAACGGCCTGCCGGAGCGGTTTGAACTGGGCACGCCGCAGATCGAGCTGATGGCCGGTCTCACCGCCGCCGTAGACTACTTCGCCGATCTCGGTACCGCTGCGGGAGAGGGCGGTTCGCGAAGGCAGAAGATCGCCAGGGCGTTCGAAGTGTCGATCGCCTACGAAAACCCGTTGGCGCAAAGGCTGATCGACGGCCTGTCCGACATTTCAGGACTGACCATCCATGGCATCACCGATCCGAAGCGGGTCGATGAGCGCGTGCCAACGGTGTCTTTCACCGTGGAGGGCATCGTGCCGGAAACGATCGTGCGGCAGATGAACGCCGAAAACATCTTCCTGTGGTCCGGGCACAACTACGCCTGGGAGATCGTCCACCAACTCGGCATTCCGGCCGAGCATGGTGTCGTGCGCATCGGTATCGCCCACTACAACACGTCAGCCGAAATCGACGAGACGCTGGAGAGCGTGCATCGGGTGATCGCCATGCTCAGGCAGCAGCGCTCCTGAAGCCAGCCTGAATCGTCACCGCGCCTTGCCGCCGAAACCGGTGAGGAACGCGGTGAGGTTGTCGCCGAGCTCGTCGCAGAGGTAGCCTCCTTCCTGGACGATGACCGTCGGCATGCCGAGTTTGGCTATGGCTTCGCCAATGCGCGAGAAGCCGGGCGTCGTCACCGAAAGCCCGCCAAACGGGTCGCCCTCGAACGCGTCGAGGCCGAGTGCCACGACCAGCGCATCGGGTGAAAAGGCCCGGATGCGCTGGAAAGCCGTCCCAAGTGCCTCCAGGAACGCTGCATCGGCGGATTTACGAGGCAAGGGCAGGTTGAAATTATAACCGAGGCCGGGTCCTTCACCGCGTTCGTCGGCATGGCCCCAGAAGAATGGGTAGAAGCGCACGGGGTCGGCATGCAGCGAGACGGTGAGCACGTCCGGACGGGCATAGAAAATCCCTTGCGTGCCGTTGCCGTGATGCAGGTCTACATCGAGGATCGCCACCCGCGCCGCCGCTCTGCGTAGCGTCTGTGCCGCGACCGCCGAATTGTTGATGAAGCAGAAGCCTCCGGCCACATCAGAGAAGGCGTGATGACCCGGCGGCCGGCAGAGCGCATAGGCGGCAGGCGCGCCCGACATCACGGCTTCCGCCGCCTCGACAGCGCTCCAGGCACTCCACAACGCGCTTTGCCATGTTTCGCCCGAGATCGGGCAAGCCGTATCGGCCATGTGATAGCCGGCCTGGCCGACAGCGGAGGCTGGATAGGAGCCGTTGCGAGCGATCGGGTGGATGTTCGGGATCACTTCGGCCGAAGCGCCTTCGATGCGCTGCCAGCGCGTGAAAATGTGCTCCAGGAAGTCGAGATATTCGGGCGTATGGACAGCCGAGACTGGGCCAAGCCCATGATTGCGCGGCCGCTCGATCGCGCAGCCCGCGGATTTTGCGCCGGCGAACAATCGTTCGATTCGCTCGGGTTTTTCCGGATTGGGCTGCGGTGCACCGCTTGAAAGAAAAGCCTTGGGATCGTGTCGCTTCTGTTCCTCGGCGTAGAAGGCTTTCATTCCCGCTCTCCATTGTCCGGGGCGTCGGCGAAGGCAAAGAAGGCATCGCCTATGATCTTTTGTGTCTGCTCGTAGCTCGACCAGCCGATGCCCAGCCTTTCATAAAAAGCCTTGGCGCCCTCATTGTCGGTATCGACCGACAGCCGCAGATAAACGCCGCCTTCCTTCCGGCACTGTGCCGCGACTGCGCGCAACAGGCGTTCGCCGATCTTGCGGCCACGAAACCGGTTCTCGACATAGAGGTCCTGCACATAGACGCCGGGCCGTCCCATCCATGTCGAGAAGATCGGGAAATGCAGGCACAGGCCGGCAAACTCGCCGCCGACTTCGGCAATCAGCGTTGAAAAGGCTGGCTTTTCGCCGAAGCCGTAGGTTCTGAGGTCGCCGGGCGTCGAGATGATTTCCTCTGGCGCGCCAATATGGGTACCGAGTTTCAGGATCGCCGCGTGGATCGTTTCGACGTCGTCGATCCGGCCGGGCCGGATCAGGACATCATTGGAGGCTGTATTGGTCACGGTTGTATCTCAAAACGCTACCCGGTCGCCGCCCTTGAGCGCCAGCATCTCGCGCGCTTCGGTGGGCGTGGCAACTTCCAGTGACAGTCCATCGAGAATGCCACGGATGCGGCGCACCTGATCGGCGTTGGATTTCGCCAGCTGGCGGCCGTCATAGAGACTGTCTTCCAGCCCGACGCGGACATTGCCGCCCATCGCGGCGGCAATCGAGATCAGAGGCATCTGATGACGGCCAGCGGCCAGAACGGAGAACTGGTAGCTGTCGCCAAACAGCTTGTCGGCGATTCGCTTCATGTGGATGAGGTTGTCCGGATCGGCGCCGATGCCGCCAAGAATGCCCAGTACGAACTGGATGAACAGCGGTCCCGACACCAGACCACGGTCGCGGAAATGCGCCAGCGAATAGAGGTGGCCGACATCATAGCATTCAAACTCGAAGCGCGTGCCGCAGCCTTCGCCCAACTTTTCGAGCACGCCTTCCATGTCGGCGAAAGTGTTCTTGAAAATGGTGTCGCGCGTGGCTTCAAGCAGCTTCGGCTCCCACTCGTGCTGCCACTCCCTCGGCTTGTCGAGCATCGGGAAAAGCGCGAAATTCATCGAGCCCATGTTGAGCGAACACATTTCGGGCTTGGCCCGCAACGGCGCCGCCAGCCGCTGGTCAAGCGTCATCAGCGATGAGCCGCCGGTGGTGATGTTGATCACCGCTGATGTCGCCTGCTTGATGCGCGGCAGGAACTGCATGTAGACGTCCGGGTCGGCGGTCGGCCGTCCGTCCTTTGGGTCGCGGGCATGGAGATGCAGGATGGACGCGCCTGCTTCGGCCGCCGCGATCGCGTCCGCCGCGATCTGGTCCGGCGTCACCGGCAGGTATGGCGACATCGACGGCGTGTGCACCGAGCCGGTGACGGCGCAGGTGATGATGACTTTTCGCGGTGCCATTTTTTCTCCTCAGCCCTCGACTGGAAGGTAGAGTTCAGAGGCGAGCGCCTGCAGCGAGTCGCCGATGATGGAGACGATCTCGCCGACCTGCTCCCTGGTCACGATCATCGGCGGCGCGACCATGAAATTGTCGCCGTCGACGCCGCCCTTGACCCTGCGGCCATAGATGATCAGCCCGCGTTCATAGGCGAGGTCGAGCAGCCTTTGCGTAGCCTTCTTGTTCTGGTCGATCGGTCGCAGCGTCTCGGGATCGGCGACCATCTCGGCCCCGGTGAGCAAGCCCTTGCCGCGCACATCCGCAATGAAGGGGAACCGCTTCGCCAGCCCCTTCAACCCATCCATCAGGACATCGCCCATGGCCGCCGCATTGGCGATCAGGTCGAGCCTGTCCATTTCACCGAGAACGGCAAGGCCGGCGGCGCAGGCCAGCGGATTGCCAGCGTAGGTGTGCCCGTGTTGGAAGCCACCCGAAGCGAGCAACGGCTTCACCAGCCGCATGGGAGCTGCAAGGGCGCCGAGCGGCGCATAGCCCGAGCCCAACCCCTTCGACAGCGCGACGATGTCGGGCTTGCAGTTCCAATGGTCGCCGCCGAGGAATTTGCCGGTGCGTCCGGCGCCGCTCATCACTTCATCGTGGATCAACAGGATGCCGTAGCGGTCGCAGATCTCTCGGATGCGCGCATAATAGCTGTCCGGCGCGACCAGGGCCGCGGTCGCCGCGCCGCCGATCGGCTCCATGATGAAGGCGACCACGCTTTCCGGCCCTTCGGCGAGAATCTTTTCCTCAAGCATGTCGGCGTAGCGGATGCCGCGCTGCTCCATCGAAAGATTATCGCGGTCGCGCCAGGCGGTTGGCGCCGGCACTGTCGGCATCACCCGCATCATCGGCGTAAAGCTTTCGGCCAGGGCATCGTCGCCGGTGATCGACAGCGAACCCAGCGTGCCGCCATGGTAGGAGGGAAAGCGCGTGATGACCTTCCAGCGACTGTTTTGGCCGGTGGCGACAGCCCATTGCCTCGCCAGCTTGATGCAGGATTCCGTCGCTTCGGATCCGCCGGAGACGAAGAAGATGCGGTCCATGCCTTCCGGCAGCTTGCCCGCGAGCTCTCGAGCCAGCTCTTCCGCCGGCTCGTTCTCGAAATGCAGGCGGTAGGCGAAGGTGGCCCGGTCCATCTGCCGCTTCATGGCATCGAGCACATTGCGGTTGGAATGACCGATATTGGCGACCATCGGTCCGCTCGACCCGTCGATGAAGCGGCGGCCGTCCTGCGTCCACATGTAGATGCCCTCGGCGCGGTCGATCAGCGGCCGGCGCAGGCTGGACAGATAGAACAGATGCGATTCGCGCCGAGGCTCTATGTCTGGAGTGGCAGTGTGGGTCTTCGACATGTCAGGACTTTCCAAGGTAGCGATCAAGGACATTCTGGGTGACGCGTTCGACCATCGGGTCTTGTCTTAGCAGGCCGGCAACCCATTCGCAGCTTCCGGCGTGGAACACTTCGCCCTTGCCGCGCGGGAAGTTGACGATCATGCCGTTGCCGCGCTTGACCTTGTCGAGATTGGCATCGGTCGCCTCGCCAAACAGCGTTTCGGCGGTGAAGCGGCCGTCTTCGTCGGTGAGGAACTGGTCCTCGATCGGGATATCGGCGCTTTCCTCGACCTGGCTAGCCATGCCGACCGCGAGAACCTGCAATCCGTCCGGTGCGCCGCTGGTCGCTGTGGGGTAGGGCAGGCCGCCGCGTATCTCGAAATCGAGCCCATCCACCTCGTAGCCATACGCATGGCTGTCCGCGCCGAGCAGGTCGCCATAATAGATGCCGGTTCCGGCAAAGGCCCAATGCTCTGGCCGGTAGACAGGAAAACCGCGCACGCCGCGCGGCGCGCAGCCGCCCCAGCCGGCATAGACACCGCGGGTCGCGTTGAGGCCGAAGGTCGCCGAACCCGGCCGGCCGATTTCCGGCGCCTCCCAGGAATTGGTGGCACGGGTCACGTCGCCGCCGCGATAGGCGGGGTCTTCGGCACGGGAGCGGTACTTGTAGCAGACCTGCCGGCGGCCTTCGTCTTCCAGCCGCGTTTGCCACATGAAATTGCCGGCAAAGCGCGCCGCATGGCCGCCGCGCTCGACGTATCCGTCGACGGCATCGCGCATCTCCCAGGTCCAGTATTCGTCATGGCCGACGAAGATGGCGCAGTCGTAGCCATCGAGGATGTCCGGCGAGAAATGCAGATCGTGCTGACTGATGAGATCGACGCCGTAGCCGGCGCGCTCGGCAAAGCGGAAGAAGTGGCTGTCGTAGCTGGCCCAGCCGGACGAGGCATATTTCTTCGAATGTCCGGTGGCAAACGCCCATTCCATATGCGGATAACGCGGTACCGTCTTTGGCGGTACGGCGACTTCCAGCGGCACGCGCGGCGCGTCCTTCGGCAGCACCGCGAAGCCCCGGCACCATGGGCGCTGCGTCGACACGGACGTCGCATACTGGTTGCGGCCCGGCCCGGTGATGCCCTGATAGTGGTTGGAGCCGCCCCAGGTGTTGTAGGCCAGCCAGGTTCCCGTCGCCGCCACTTGCAGCACGCGGCCGGGCTTGCGGCCGGGCAGGGGCGCAACGATGAAGATATGGTGGCATTGGATCGGCGTGCCGTCGCGGCCATCCGCGGTCAGCGTCAGGCGATAGGCGCCGGACGGCCAATCATCGCCGACGCGGAATTCCAGTGAGGATTCCCAGCCGCAGCCTTCGACCGAACATTGGTCTGGACTGTCCTGCCAGCGCGCCGCGATGCCGCCCTTATCGAACAGCTTCGTTTCGCTACCGCCGTCGCGGATGATTGTCATGTTGAAGGCACGCGCCGTCGAACTGACATGCAGAGCCACCGCCTCGCCGGGGCGGTACGAGAAGCGGTCTGTGTAGCACCAGATTTCGCCGAGCTCGCCATCCATGCCCGGCCATTCGTAGTAATGGCCGCGCACGGCCTGGCGTCGCTGGTCGGGCGTCAGCCCGAAATCGGGAAATTCTGTCGGGAGGCTGATCATGGTCTTGCTCAGGCTGAAAGGTATTTTTTGAGGAAGGTGCGGGTCCGTTCCATCTTCGGTGCGCGGAACATTTCGGACGGCGGACCTTCCTCCACAACCGCGCCGCCGTCCATGAACAGCACCCTGTCGGCCACTTCGCCGGCGAAACGCATCTCGTGCGTGACGATCAGCATCGTCATGTGTTCGGCGGCGAGCTGCTTCATCACCGCGTTGACCTCATCGACAAGCTCGGGGTCGAGCGCCGAAGTGGCCTCGTCGAACAGCATCACCTTGGGCTGCATGGCCAATGCACGCGCGATCGCCACGCGCTGCTTCTGGCCGCCTGAAAGCCGCGACGGATAGGCGTCGATCTTGTCGGCGAGCCCCACCTTGGACAGAAGGCTGTGCGCGAGCGCATGCGCGTCACTCCTGCTCACGCCTTTGAGGATGATCGGTCCCATGGCGATGTTCTCAAGTACGGTCAGATGCGGAAAAAGATTGAAGTGCTGAAAAACCATGCCCATCTGCTGTCGCACGGCATTGATATGACGTTCAAAAGCCTGGCCGCGCAAGGGCTGGTTGACCTGCACGCCATCGAGCCAGACCTCGCCGCCGTTCAAAGTCTCAAGGTGGTTTATGGCCCGCAGCAGCGTGCTCTTGCCCGAGCCGCTCGGCCCGATGATCGCCACGATCTGTCCACGATCCACGGACAGGTCGATGCCCTTGAGCACCTCCATCGCCCCGAATGATTTGCGTGCGCCGCGAACCTCGACCATTGGCCTCTGCGTGTTCATCGGGAAACCTCCACGCGCCGCTCGAACCGGCGCAAACCCGCTTCTAGCGCGAGGTTGAGAATGTAATAGATCGCGGCCGCGGTGATGTAGAACTCGAACGGCCGGAACGTTTCGCTGATCGCCAGTTGGGAAGAATGGACCAGTTCGGCAATGCCGATCACCGACACGATCGAGGACTCCTTCAAGAGCGCGATCATGTTGCCGCCGATGGGCGGTGCCGTGCTGCGGACAGCCTGCGGGATCACGACATGGCGCAGCGTTTGCCACTTGCCGAAGCCGATGCTGCGCGCGCCTTCCGTCTGGCCGATATCGACGGCGACGATGCCGGCGCGGACGACGTCGGCATTGTAGACGGCGAAGTGCAGGCCAAGCCCGACGATGCCGGCCGCAAGCGCAGGAATATCGATGCCGATCTGAACCAGGCCGAAATAGATGAGGAAGAGCTGCAGCAGCAGCGGCGTGCCCATGAACACCCACATGAAGGCACGCACGGGATAGGCGATGATCGCTGGCGCGTAGAGCACGATGACCGCGAACAGGATGCCGAAGGCGAAGCTGAGTGCGCCTGCCGAGATCGTCAGCACGGCCGTCCACCAGGCGCCCGTCAACAGCAGGTCCCAGTAGGGCAGTACGACGCTGAAATCCAAGCCTTCCATCACGCTCTCCGGTCAGACGATGGCAAAGCGCTTGTCGAGCAGGTCGACGATCCGCGCCACGGCGTAAACCATGACCATGTAGAGCAGGGCCGCGACGCCGAAGATCTCGAACGGCTTGTAGGTCGAGCCGATGAAGCGCTGAGCCGTATAGGTCAGTTCCACGACCGAGATGGTCGACACCAGTGCCGATCCCTTCAACAGAGCGACCGTATTGACGCCGAGCGGCCGGATCATCAGCCGCGCGGCTTGCGGAAGCACGACTTTGCGCAGCGTCTGGAAACGGCTGAATCCGATGGTGCGGGCGGCCTCTGTCTGGCCCCGGTCGACCGCGATCAGCGCGCCACGGATCGATTCCGCCATGTAAGCGCCGATGTTGAGGCCAAGGCCGACGACGCCAGCCGCGAACGGCTCCAGGTTGATGCCGATTTGCGGACCGCCGAAGTAAAGCACGAACAGCTGGATCAGGCAGGGCGTGCCGCGAAACACGCTGACATAGACGGCGCCGATGGCCCGCAGCGGTGCGGACCTCGACATCTTGGCGGCCGCCGCGAGCGCCGCGACCACGAGGCCGAGAATCAAGGCCAGCGCCGTGATCTCGATCGTTACCCAGGCGGCTTCCACGAAGAATGGGAAGACTCGCCACATCAAGGAGAAATCCATGGAAACGCCCGGCGGGAGTTGCGCTCGACTCCAGGTGGTGTTGGCCACCTGGAGCCTGACGAGTTTAGCGGATGTCGCTGCCGACCCACTGCTTGGAAATCTTCTCGTAGGTTCCGTCCGCCATCATGTCGTCCAGCGCCTTCTGCATGGCTGCCTTCAGCTCGGGATTGTCCTTGCGGATGGCGATACCGATGCCGACGCTGCCGCCTTCGATGTTGGGCGTCTCGAGCCTGCGGACCTTCTCGCCGGTTTCCTTGACGGCGACCATGACCGGAATGTTGTCGACGACGATGGCGTCGACGCGGCCGGCCCTAAGCTCCAGAAGCAGTTCCGGCAGGCCCTTGTAGGTGCGGACGTCCCAGCCGCCCTGTTCACGGGCCCATTTCTCATGCGTCTCGCCCAGTGTGACGCCAAGCGTCTTGCCCTTGAGTTCGTCGAGGCTCTTCACCTTGGAATTTTCGTTCACGAAGACCGCGCGGCCGGCGTGATAGTACGGGCCGACGAAGTCCACGACCTTCTCGCGCTCGGGCGTTATGGTCATCGAGCCGACCACGGTGTCGTATTTCTTGGCCAGCAGACCGGCGATGATGCCATCCCAGGCGGTGGTGACGATGGTGCCCTTGACGCCGATGCGATCGGCGATGGCCTTGCCGATATCGGCGTCGAAGCCGACCACCTCGTTCTGGTCATTGACAAAATTGAAGGGCGGATACTGGCCGCTCATCGAAATCTTCAGTTCGCCCGCCGCCTTGATCTTCTCAAGGTCGTCAGCCCTGGCCGAAACGGTTGTGAACGTGGAAGCAAGCAGCACTGCCGCGACGGCGATGCCGGAAAATACTCTGTTCATGTGATTTCCTGTCCTCTGGATGGAGCGCGAAGTCTTGTTCTTGGGAGGCGTTGGGGCGCTCTCCTGATTTTCATGATTGCCTTTGCTTCAGCATTGCGCAAATAGATAATGGGAATACGGAGCATAGATTTCAGGAATGATTGCGCGACCCGAACGGCTGGTCTGGGATCTCGATTGGAACCTTCTGCGGACGTTCGTCGTCATCGCGGAAGTGAAAAGCATCACGCGTGCCGCCGAGCGGCTGAACCTCAAGCAGCCGAGCGTGAGCAACGCGCTGCGGCGGCTGGAGGACCGGGTTGGCCGGCGGCTGGTCGAGCGCGATGCGACACGATTCGAACTGACCGAGGTCGGTCGCCTGCTCTATGAGCAGAGCGTCGAGGTGTTCGGCACCATATCGCAGTTGCCATTGCTGATGCGGGGTATCAGCGACGATGTCACAGGCCATGTCATCATCGCCACGGCGAGCCACGTCGTCTCGCCGATCTTCGACCAGGCGCTATCGGAATTTCACCGCAACTATCCGCGCGCCAGCATCACCATTTCGGTTGCGGCAAGCACCGAAGTGACCAAGCAGGTCAGGGAACGTCGTGCATCCTTCGGCATCTGCCTGGTCAGCCAGCGCGATCCGGCGCTGGAATACGAAATGGTCTATCGCGAATTCTTCGGCTTCTTCTGCGGCCCGCGGCACAGATTGTTTGGGCGTGAAGGGCTGACGCTGGCCGATCTGCGCGGCGAGCCTTCGGTGTCCTTCCAGACCGATCACATTTCGGACGCCTTGCGACCGGTCGCGCTGTTGCGCAGCGAAGCCAGGCTGAACGCCGACGTCGTCGGCGTGTCATCGAGCCTGGAAGAGGTGCGCCGCATGATTGTCGCCGGGCTGGGAATCGGCCCGCTGCCGCTGCATGTGGCGCGGCGCGATGTGGATGATGGCGTGCTGTGGCGGCTGCCGCCTTACGACGCGCCGCCTGCCGTCGACATCTTCCTGCTGGTCAACCCAGACAAGACCATGAACCGCGCCGAGAAGGCACTGCTTTCAGGCCTGCATGCGATCATCGCCGAAACACCGATTGATGATCGGATCTACAACGCTTGAAGCTCCGTCTAAAAATTCGCCGGCTAATGATCAGGCTTGATCGATGAGTAGGGCCGACGCGCGCTCGCGCCTGGCGTCGTCAAGAGGCACCGACGCACGCGCCGCAAGATCGAAGCGAACGCTGGTCGTCCTGCTGACGGCATGGACCATTCCGTCGAGCGTCCCCGACATCACCTGCTCGAAGGTGATGGAGGTGCGGCCGATCTTCACCACATGGGAATGGATGGTGATGAGCGCGCCCGCCTTGGTCTCATGCCGATAGTCGATCTCGGTGCGAACGTCGGCCCAGCCGGCCTCCGTCGCCTGGTTGTCGTCTTGCCCGGCGATATGGCCGAGGATCTGGAAGCTGGCATCATCAAACATCGCCGCGTAATGGCGCACATTCAAATGTCCCATCCTGTCGCACATCCACGGATGCGTTACGCCGATGAAGGTGACGAGGGGTTTGCTCATGGAGGTTTCCTGCCGACGATGGCGGACACGCAATATCGCAATGCGCCGCGACAGGCAAACCGTCGGGCGCACGGGCTGCTGTCCCGCCATCTTCAAATCGGCAGGGTTATTCGTTAGCCGCGCCCTTGGCCGCCTTCAGCAAACCGCCTATCTCAGGGGGAGGCGGCCTTTTCCGCCGCGGGGGTCGGCATGCTGAGAGTGCAAAAAGTCAAGGTCGACGACATCTACGTGCCGACGGCGCGCAAGAAGACGCTGCATCCCGAGACGGTCCGGCATCTGGCCGAGGACATCCTGGAAAACGGCATGAAGACGCCGATCCAGGTCCGTCACGACGGCAAGCGGCATGTGCTTGTTGAAGGCCTGCATCGGCTGGAAGCGGCAAAATGGCTCGGCGAAACCGAGATCGAAGCCTATCTGGTGCAAGCCAAGCGCCACTGATCCTTCAATTCGATCGCGTATCCCGATCGTTCCTTGAATCTTTTCACGCGGACATGTCGGCTTGCGCGCGCGCCGCTCGTCCTTGGGACGGAAATCAAATCGAACCCGCCTTTGCATGTGAGGAGACCATCATGACCACCAAGCTCGACATCGCTCCCGCCAACGACCGCGAAATGGTTCTGGCCCGCATCATCGATGCGCCGCGCGAGAACGTTTACCGCTGCTGGACCGAGCCGAAGCTTCTGACCCAGTGGTTCGCCCCAAAACCCTGGACGACGCCGCGCGCTGAATTGGACGTGCGCACAGGCGGCTCCAGCCTCATCGTCATGGCTGGTCCCGACGGCAACGAGTTTGCGAATCCGGGTGTGTTCCTGGAGGTCATTCCCGGCCGGAAGATCGTCTTCTCCGACGCCTACACCCGGGCTTGGGAACCGTCGCAGAAGCCGTTCATGACCGGCCTGCTGACGTTCGAGGACGAAGGCGAAGGCAGGACCCGCTACATCGCTCGCGTCCGCCACTGGAGCGTCGCCGACCGCGAGCAGCACGAGAAGATGGGTTTTCACGAAGGCTGGGGGCAGTGCACCGATCAACTCGAAGCGGTTGCCAAGACCCTTTGATATGCGCGGCGCCATACCGGCTGGTGTCGAGGAGCAATGGCTTCGGCGGATCGTATCGCGACCGCCGATAGATCCATCAAGGCTTTTCAATTGACGGAGACGCGGCCGCGGCTACCTTTCCGTCCTTGAAAGCGATGGATCATGGCGATGGCGAAATATGAGGGCGGGTGCCTGTGTGGCGCGGTTCGATATCGGTCTGATGCCGCGCCGATAAATGAACGAGTCTGCCATTGCCGGATTTGTCAGAAAGCGATTGGCGCCGCCTTCAACGCCCGGGTTTTGTTTCGCATCGACGATGTGACGATCGAAGGGCCGCTGGCAACAGTGAATTCGTCGCCCGACCTCAAGCGCGGCTATTGTCCGCGGTGTGGTACCACCATGTTTTCAAGGCGGGATGCCGCTGGCATTGTCGGCGTCACCTCCGGCTCGCTTGACGATCCGTCCGTCTTCAAACCACAGATGCATATCTTCACGGCGTCGAAACAGTCGTGGGTGCAACTCGACGACGGCCTGCCGCAATATGAAGGGGCGCCACCTGCTTAGTGGAACTGGCCGCCGGACACTTTTTTGTGTCCGAAAAATCCTCGCAAGGACATGAGATCGCCGGCTAAGCGTCATTGGCGGGCCATGATTGCCTCCCTATCTATCGGCTGCGGGCCGGTATTCGAGGAGGCAACGGATGAACGACACCATCAACACCCTGGAAGAACTGCTGGGTGATCCGATGATCCAACTGGTGATGGCGCGTGACCGCGTGCGGCCTGAAGAGGTGCGCATGCTGCTTGAGCGGGTTCGTCGCCCGTCCTTGGATGAGACACGTTTGCCACCGCCCCATGTGATTGCAAGGACGTGCCAGAAACTCTGGCTCTGCTCTTGATGGCAATGCCTTGAAAGATCGGCACCGCGCAGGCGGCGTGCTGCGCGGGTTTGCTTTCGCAATCAGTGGAATTCACGCTACTATGTCGCAACCGTGGTTTGGTGCAGACAGGCTGCAGGAACGCAGACCGCGATTCCCGATATGGAGATCAGCATAATGTTTGCCGCCAAGGCCATCGATACTACGGACAAGGCCGCGTTCTACCGCGACCTCGCCACCCAGTTGAAGGCGCTGCTCGATGGCGAGCGCGACTCGATCGCCAACGCCGCCAACACCGCCGCGCTGATCTTCCAGATGGTGCCCGACCTCAATTGGGCCGGCTTCTACTTCCTGCAGTCCGACGAGGAAATGGTGCTGGGCCCATTCCAGGGCAAGCCGGCCTGCGTGCGCATCGCCGTCGGCAAAGGCGTCTGCGGAACGGCCGTCGAACTCGGCATGTCGATGCTGATCAAGGACGTGCATGATTTCCCCGGCCATATCGCTTGTGATGCCGCCTCGCGCTCGGAACTCGTCGTGCTCCTGCAGGACAATGACGGCGCCTTTGGCGTGCTCGATCTCGACAGCCCGCTTCCCGGCCGTTTTGACAGCGCCGACCAGGCCGGTATCGAAAAGCTCGCCGCGATCTATGTCGCGGCGAGTTCGTTCGAGGATTGATTAGCCTACGAACTTCACCAGCATCAGGCTGAAGCAGCCGATGAACAGGAAGGCCGAGAACGCCAGCGCCAGCGGGCGCAGGCCGCGCGAGCGTAGTTGTGAAATGTCGGCCTGCAGACCCATCGCGGCCAGGCCCATGGTCAGCATGATGGTGGTGGCCAGCGCCATTGCCGACTTCACCTCTGTCGGCACGGCAACGAGGCTGTTCAGCGCCACGACGGCGACGAAGGCGGCGACGAACCACGGCATGGGCGGCCGCGCGGCTGACTGATCGCTGCTCCTGCGGCGCGCCATCAGGCCGAGCGCGATGACCATCGGCGCCAGCATGGCGACGCGGGTCAGCTTGGCGACGGTCGCGATCTCGCCTGATTGGGTACCGTTCTGGAAGCCGGCGCCTATAACCTGCGCCACCTCATGGATCGAGGCGCCGGCCCAAAGGCCGAAAGCGTGCTGGTCAAGCCCGAGCATGGGCGCCAGCAGCGGGAAGCCGAGCATGGCGATGGTGCCGAACAGCGTGATCGAGGCGACTGCATAGGTGACGTCCTCATCGCGCGCGTCGGTAACGATGTTGGTGGCGACGATGGCCGAGGCGCCGCAGATCGAGGTGCCTGCGGCGATCAGCTGCGCCAGTTTATGGTCGACGCCGATCAACCGGCCGAGCGTGATGGTGAAGACGAAGGTCGAGGCAAGTGTCAGCGCCACAATACCGACGCCGCTGGCGCCGATGGCTGCGACCTGGCCAAGCGTGAGCTGGAAACCGAGCAGCACGATGGCGAAGCGCAGCAAGCGCTTTTGCGAGAAGGCGATACCGGCCTTGGCGTGCGCGGGAGTGCCGAGCACGTTGGAATAAACCATGCCCGCGACGACGGCGAGGATCATCGGGCTGAACAGGGCAAAGCCGGAGACATTGTGGGCGGAGAAGGCGACGGCGGTGATCATCGCTACCAGCACGATGCCCGGAATGATGCCGTTCCACGCCGAATCGAGCCGCCTGCGGCCCGCGGCCAGATCGGCGGAGATCTTGCTTTTCGGAATTTCGTTCGCGATGCGGGTGACGGAAGACAATGCAATTCTCCAAGCAAGTTCCGCCGGAGAATGCCATTCCATAAACGATCTTTCCAACGAATTGTTCTGCTTGAAATGATCGATTTTTACGAACGATCCTTGCCTCGTCTCTCTAGCTGTGCGCTGAACGCCGGCTGTATTGGCGTGTTACCCCTCTATCCCCGGGATCAACAAGGAGACATAGCGCCAGCAAATTCGCCGCGCTCGCTCCAGGTCCTCTTCCAGATACTCCCCTGCGTTCTGCCAGAAGAAGCCGTCGATCAGCGCGGCGATGCCGTCGACGATATCATCGACCTTATCGGCCGGAACCAGTTGCTTGACGGCATAACGGATGTTGGAAACGAAGCGCGCGCCAGTCAGGTGGTAGAGATGCTTGATGCGCGGCTCGGTCTGCGCGGCGATCATGAACTGCATCCAGGTCACGGCGCGCTTGGGCGAGCCCAGATGCTGCGGCGCGAAGGAGCCATCGACGATCGCCTTCAATCGTTGCGCGGGCGTAGGATTGGCAGGCGCCAGCTTGAGGATGTCCTGGCGAAACAGGTTCGACAGATTGCGCATGGCCAGCGCCAGCAACTCCTCCTTGCTGTCGAAATAATGGTTGACCAACCCGGCCGACATGCCGGCGCGCCGCGCGATCACCGCCATCGTGGCACCGGACATTCCTTCCTCGCCCACGACGGCGATCGCGGCGTCGACCAGCTCGTCGCGGCGCATCGCCTTGATGGATCGTTTCGCCATTGCAAAGCCTTCTCGTTTGTATATTGATTGGCCATTCAATATATCATATCGTTGTTCAATCCAAGCCGGAGTTCACATGCCCAGCGTCGTCATTTCCGGGGTCAGAACGGTCGAAACCCACTGGATTCCGCTTGCCGATGGCCGCAAGCTGGCCGCTCGCCTGTTCCTGCCCGACGACGCCGAGAAAAACCCCGTCCCGTTGATCCTCGAATACATACCGTATCGCCGCCGCGACGGCACGCGCACCGGCGACGAGGAGATGCATCTTTTCTTCGCCGGCCATGGTTATGCCTCGGCCCGCGTCGACATTGCGGGCATGGGCGATTCCGACGGCCTGCTCGACGACGAATACGTCAAGCGCGAGCAGGACGATGCGCTGGAGATCCTCGATCATCTGTGTTCGCAGCCCTGGTGCACGGGCGTTGCCGGCATGATCGGCAACAGCTGGGGCGGTTTCTCCGGTCTGCAGGTCGCGGCCCGCCGCCCGCCCCAATTGAAAGCGATCGTCACTTCCTGCTCGACCGACGACCGTTACGCCTGCGACGCGCACTACAATGGCGGCCTGCTGATCAACGACAATTTCGGCTGGGGTGGGGCGCTTTTCGGCTATTCTGCGCTGCCGCCGGACCCGGCCGTCGTTGGCGAGGATCGTTGGCGGCAAATGTGGAAAGATCGGCTCGACGACCACAAGAACCATGCAGCCGAATGGCTGAAGCACCAGCGCCGGGACGCGTTCTGGAAACAGGGTTCGGTCTGCGAGGATTTTTCCGCCATCGAATGCGCCGTGCTGGCGGTCGGCGGCTATCTCGACGGCTACACGCAGACCATCTTCAGCCTGGTCAAGAATCTCAAGGGGCCGGCCAAGGGCATTTGCGGTCCATGGGGCCACAAGGAGCCCAACTATGGCGTTCCCGGCCCGGCAATGGGCTATCTGCAGGAATGCATCCGCTGGTACGATCGCTGGCTGAAGGGTATCGACAACGGCGCCGACAGCGAGCCCGACATGCGCCTCTACCTGATGGACTACGCCAGGCCGCATTCGCATATCGATGTCCGGCCTGGCCGCTGGCTGGGCTTTCCGCAATGGCCGGCCGGGCAGATCGGTGGCAAGGCGTGGTGGCTGAACGGCGACGGCAAACTGAGCGAAACGCAGGATGCCAATGGGGCAGGGCCGCTGACCGTCTGCTCACCTCTCACCACCGGTGTGCAAGGACAGGAATGGTGCCCCTACGGTCAGGGTCGAATTTCGGCCGAAGGCGCGCGTGACCAGCGCGCCGATGACGGCGGCTCGCTGTGCTTCGACAGCCATGTCATGGATGCCGACCTGCAGCTTGCCGGCATATCGAAGATCAGGCTGCGTGTGGCGGCCGACAAGCCGCAAGCCCAGCTTTGCGTGCGGCTGACCGATGTGGCGCCAGACGGCACGTCCGCCTTCATCACCTTTGCGCTGCTCAATCTGGCGCATCGCCAAAGTCATGAATTTCCCGAGCCGCTGACGCCGGGCCAGTTCGAGGATGTCGAGCTGGATTTCAAACCGGTTGCGCAGATCATCCCGGCGGGACACAGGCTTCGGGTCGCGATTTCTTCCTCCTACTGGCCGATGGCCTGGCCGTCACCGGAGCGCACGATGCTGACCTTCGATCCGAAGGGTTGCCGGCTCGACCTGTCGGTTCTGGCCAGCGAGGAGGGGTTGGCCTCGGTGGCGTTCGAGGAAGCGCTGTGGGCCGAACCTCGCCCGGTCACCATCAAGGAGCCCGCTCGCCAACTGCGTTCGCTGACCACGGACCTGCCAACCGAACGAACCGAGCTGACGGCGCTGTCGGATGACGGCCGTTTCTTGATCGAGGAGACCGGCACCGAGATCACGTCCTGGCGCCGCAAGACATACGGCATCGCCGACAATGATCCGGCAAGCTGCGCGACGACGGTGACCTGCCACGAAGAGTTCATGAGGCCCGATTGGAACGCGCGGGTCGACTGCGAAATCAGCTTCAGCTGCGACCGCGACAATTTTTACGCGCGCGGATGGGTCAAGGCTTACGAGCGAGGAACGATCTTCGCCGAGAGGTCTTACGACGAGGTCATTCCACGCGATTGCATGTAACCGACAAAAAAGGGGAACAAGAAAATGCGCATGAAACTCGACCGCAGAACTTTCCTGGCCGGCTCGTCGGCACTGGCGATCCTGCCCTACGCCCGCTTCGCTGTGGCGGCGGGCGCCAGGACCAACCCGATCATCGCGCTCGATGCCGACATCGGCAATCTCGATCCGGGCAACCGTGTCGGCACCACCGAAGGCAACATCATCCGTGCCGTCTGCCAGACGCTGGTGCGCTTCGAGCCGGGCAAGACCAGCTGGACCAACGATGCGGCCAAGGAGATCAAGCAGGTCTCCGATACCGAGTTCGAGTTCGAGCTCAACCCCGGCCAGATGTTCACCGGCGGCTTTGGCGAGATGACGGCCGACGACGTCAAGTTCACCTATGACCGCTACATCAACGGCGACAAGAACGGCAAGAAGCTCGCCTACGCCGACGATCTGGAAGCGCTGAAATCGGTTGAGGTCACCGGAAAATACACCGGCAAGCTTGTCCTGAAGCATCCCTCGGCCGCACTCTGGCTTATCGGCATCTGCGACGCGTCGGGCGCGATCCTGTCGAAGAAGGCCACCGAGCAACTCGGCGACAAGATCGCCACCACGCTGATCGGCTCCGGTCCGATGGTGCTCAAGGAATGGCGGCCGAAGGAACAGTTCGTGCTCGCCGCCAACGCCGACTACAAGGGCCCCAACAAGGCTCATTTCGAGGAGATCACCGGCAAGATCATCCCCGAGCACAAGACCGCCTTCCTGTCCTATCAGGCCAAGGAACTCGACTTCACCGCATTCGATGCCGACCAGCTCGCAACCGCCAAGGGCCTGCCCGACACCAAGGTGATCGATATCCCCGGCATCGACTACACTTGGATCGGCATCAATGTGGAGAAGGGCGATCTCGCCGACATCAAGGTGCGCCAGGCGATCCGCTGGGCAATCGATGTCGACGCCATCATCCAGGGCGCCTATTCCGGCGCCACCTCGCGTGCCAAGACGCTGCTGGCCCCCGGCCTGCTCGGCAACTGGGCCGATGCACCGCTCTACACCAGGGACGTCGCCAAGGCGCAGCAACTGCTGAGCGAGGCCGGCAAGTCCAACCTTGCCTTCACATTCACCTGCCTCAACGATGCAACCTCGCTGGCCGTCGCCCAGATCGCCCAGGCCAACCTTGCCGATGTCGGCATCACGCTCACCATCAACGCGATGGACTCCGGCGCCTATTGGGCGCTTGGCGCTGGCGATGCCAGCAAGAACCTCGAACTGACCCTCATTCCCTACACCTCGAAGTTCGATCCGAGCTTCCAGACGCAGTGGTTCCTCGCCAGCCAGATCGGCCTGTGGAACTGGCAGCGCTGGAACAGCCCCGAATTCGACAAGCTGCACCAGGAAGGGCTGGAGACGCTGGACAAGGCAAAGCGCGAGGAGATCTACATCAAGATGCAGAAGCTGCTCGATGAATCGGCCTCCTGCATCTGGATCACCCATGGCCGAAATTTCTTCGCCGACGCAGCTTGGCTGAAGCCGGTGTTCCTGCCCAACGGCAAGGACTGGCAGTTCGAGTTCTTCGACAAGGCGTAAGGGCAGGGGACGATACGTCGGCGCCGCCCCTCACTGTCCTGCCGGGCATCTCTCCCCGTAAACGGGGCGAGAGAAGCTGGCCGAAACGCCGCGCGATAGCGTCCTTCTCCCCGTTTACGGGCAGAAGATGGCGGCAGCCAGATGAGGGGCGGCGCCAGCCTCCACCATTGGCCCATCTCCAGTTAGGTTGAAGCCATTGACCAACCTCGACGAACCGGACTTGCTGCGTCCATGACCAGAGCGCGACGCACCGCCGCCTTCATCGCAAGCCGCCTCGCGTCGGTGGTGCTGACCATCGCCGGCGCCACGCTGCTCCTGTTCCTGATGGTACGGCTAGTGCCGGGCGATTTCGCTTCGGTGATGCTGGGCCCCAGGGCGACGCCGGAACTTCGCGCCCAGATCATCCATGACATGGGGCTCGACCGCGGCCTGCTCGAGCAGCTGTGGCTGTTCGCCAGCCGTGCCGCGACCGGCAATTTCGGCGAGGATGTTGTCTCTCACCGGCCGATCCTCGACATTGTGCTGGATGTCATTCCCAACACGCTGGCGCTGGCCTTCAGCGCGCTGACGCTGGCACTCGTAGTGGGCATTCCCATAGGCGTGATCGCGGCGCTGAAACCGGGGTCGTGGCTCGACAGCGGCCTGGCGCTGCTGTCGATCTCCTTCATCACCACGCCGACGCTGGTGGTCTCGGTCATCCTGTTCCTGATCTTCGCGATCGGTCTGCACTGGCTGCCGGTGGCGGGTGCGGGCGATCCCAACGACATCATGGACCGGTTGCGGCATCTGATCCTGCCCAGCGTGGCGCTGGCGCTCGGCTGGGTCGGCTACATCTCGCGGCTGGTGCGCGCCTCGCTCCTCGACACGCTGGCGGAACTGCATGTGCGAACGCTACGCGCCTATGGCGTATCGGAATACCGCATCGTCGGCCTGTACGCGCTGAAGCTCGCGTTGGTGCCGGTGGTCTCGATCCTCGGCATCGGGCTCGGCGACCTCATCGGCAGCTCGGTTGTCGTCGAGATCATCTTCGCCCGTTCCGGCATCGGCAGCCTGATCTTCAACTCGATCGCACAACGCAACTATCCGGTGGTGCAAGCCTGCGTCGTCTTTATCGTCGCCTTCTACATCGTCGCCAATCTCGTGGTCGACATGATCAACGCGCTGCTTGATCCCCGTATCGCGGCGGATCGCGGATGAGCGGACTGGCGGGGCTGCTCAAACGCATCTGTTCGGAGCGCGATGGCCGGCTTGGGCTGGCTTTCACCCTGACCATTCTGGTGTTCGCGCTCATCGGGCCGCTGATCAGCCCCGACCCCAACGCCATCGATATCAAGGCCCGCTTCGCCGCACCCGGTCTGGCGCATCTGCTGGGCACCGACAATCTTGGGCGCGACCTCGCCGCGCGCACCTCGGTCGGCACGCGCTATGCGTTGACGCTGGCGGTGATGATCGTCGTCATCTCGTCGATGATCGGCTCGCTGATCGGCATTGTCGCGGGCATCGCCGGCGGCTGGGTAGATCGCGCGGTGACGGCTGTCTTCGACATTGTCAACGCCTTCCCCCCACTGATCCTCGCCTTCGCGCTGATCGCGCTCTACGGCAAGGGTTCGGCCACCTTCGTGCTGCTGGTGACCATTGTCTTCATTCCACAGTTCGGCCGCATGGCGCGCGCCCGGGCGCAGACGCTGCGCAACCTTTCCTTCATCGAGGCGGAGCGGATGCTGGCCGTGCATCCATTCACCATCGTGGTCAGGCACTATCTGCCCAATGTCGCCGGGCCGATCATCGTGCTGGCCAGCATGAACCTGCCGGTCGTGATTGCTTTCGAAGCCTCGCTGTCCTTTCTCGGCTTTGGCGTCCAACCGCCGAAATCCTCGCTCGGCACGCTGATCAAGGACGGCTTCGTCTCGATCAACCAGTCCTGGTGGCCGACGGTCGCCGCCGCCCTGGTGCTGGCCATCGCCACGCTCGGCGCCACGCTACTCGGCGAAGCGCTGCGGCGCGTCATCGATCCCAAGTCGACGGGGGCACGTTGATGGCGGTTTCGTTGCGCGATCTCTCAGTCGACTACAGCCTGCAGCAGGGCACCGCGCATGCTTTGCGGGGCGTTTCGCTGGACATAAAAAAGGGCGAAATGCTCGGGCTGGTCGGCGAATCCGGCAGCGGCAAATCCACCGTCGCCTTCGCGCTGATGGGCCTGCTTGCCAACAACGCCCGGGTGACATCCGGCACCGCCACGATTGAGGGCAATAATTTCGACCTGACGAAGCGTAACGCGACGGCTGCCTTGCGCGGTCGCGGCATGGCGATGATTTTTCAAGACCCGATGCTGTCGCTCAACCCGGTGTTCACGATAGGCACCCAGCTTTGCGAAGTGCTACGCCGGCGTACTCCCGAGAGCGATCGCAAGACCCGTGTTGCGATGGCTGAGGACGCGCTCGACAAGGTCAAGCTCAGCAACCCCGCGCGGCGCATGAACCAGTATCCGCACGAACTGTCCGGCGGCATGCGCCAGCGGGTGGTCATCGCCATGGCGCTGTTGTCGGAGCCGGCGCTGCTGATCGCCGACGAACCGACCACGGCGCTCGATGTCACCGTCGAGGCGCAGATCATGCGCGAAATCATCGGCCTGCGCGACCGAATCGGCTGCGCCGTGCTGTTGATCACGCACAGTCTGGGGCTGGTCACCGAATATTGCGATGCAATCTCGGTGCTCTATGCCGGCGAGAAACTCGAAAGTGGCACGGTCAATCAAGTTCAGCGCCGGCCCGGCCATCCCTATACGCGAATGCTGTTCGACTGCGAGGTGCCGATCGACCGCGAGCGCCACGCCAATGCCTCGCAAAACCGATTCACGGTGATATCAGGCGAGTTGCCCGACCCGCGCCAGAGACCGCCCGGCTGCATCTTCAACGGGCGCTGCGATGTGTCGTTCGACGATTGCGCTATCATCAAACCCGGCGATTATCCTGTCGGCGGCGATCCCGGGCATAGTGCTCGCTGCCTGCGGTTGCGCACGCAATGACCGATGCGATCTCCATCAGCAATGCACAATTGCGCTTCGGCGAGACCGCGGCACTCGACGGCGTATCGATTGCCATTCCGCAAGGCACCTGCTTTGGCATTGTCGGCGAATCCGGCTCCGGCAAGACGACGCTGATGCGCGCCGTGCTTGGCCTGCGGAAGCTCGACGGGGGCGAGATCCGCATCCTTGGCAAGCCGCTGGTGCATGGCCGCGCGGCGCTCAAGGAACGCGCCAGCTTCATCCAGCCGATCTTCCAGGACCCGGCCGCCTCGCTGTCGCCGCGCAGCCGCATCCGCACGCTGATGAACGAGGTCGGCACGGTGCTGCGGGAACCGCATGCGGCAACGCACGAGCGGCTCGCCGTCATCCTGGGCCGGCTCGGCCTGCCGCCCGGCGTCATCGACAAATATCCGCACGAGATCAGCGGCGGCCAGGCGCGGCGCGTGGCGATCGCGCGGGCATTGCTGATGAAGCCATCGATCCTGATCGCCGACGAACCGACCGCCGGGCTCGATGTCTCCGTGCAGGGGGATCTGCTCAATCTGCTACAGGACATCAGGCGGTCCGACAAAATCACGCTGGTCGTCATCAGCCACAATCTGGCGATCGTGCGGCTTATCGCCGAAAACGCGGTCGTCATGCGCGCAGGCAAGGTGGTTGAGGGTGGCGAAGTGGGGGCGCTGTTCGGTGCGCCACGCGAGGATTATACGAGGGAGCTGCTGGCGGCTTGGCCGAGTGTGACGCATGCGGGGGCGGGTTGAGGGCGTGGCCGTGAGGCGGCATCGATCGCCGATATCGAAAGTCGGCGCTGCCCCTCACTGTCCTGCCGGACATCTCTCCCCGTAAACGGGGCGAGAGAAGCTGGCCTCGCTGTCGGCGCCTGTCTTACGGCGTTGGAGATTGGCGAAATCGCCGATAACAGCGTCCCTCTCCCGTCACTATACGGGGAGTTGAGGAATGGTTCGCTTGCGGACGAAAAGCCAATTGCTTGGCTTTTCGAATGACGAACGCCGGCAGGCAGGTGAGGGGCAGCGCGAACGTCGGCGGAATAGCAGTTCAAACGTGGAGCGACTGGCAGCGCTAGTCGCGAGGCACTTTGCCTGGCGCCACATGCCAATCAAAGCTGCGCTGCAACCGCCGCCTTGTCGATCACCGACCAGACATTCCTGATCCGGTCATCGAGAAACTCATAGAAGACGTTCTCGCTGAAAGAGACCTTCTTGCCGTTGATCGGCAGGTTGAAGAAGGTCCCTCTTGGCGTGCAGTGGAACTGGATGCGGCTGGCGATGAAGGGCGGGTCGGAGATCAAGAGCTGGACGTCGAAATAGAGGTCAGGGATTTCGCGAAAATCCCGCTCCAGCATTGCGCGATAGCCTGACAGGCCGACCCGGTCGCCGTTGTAGTGCACCTCGTCATGCACGAAGCGGTGCAGCCGCGCCCAATCCTAGTTGTTGAGGCAGTCGATATAGCCTCGATAGAGGTCGGCCACAGTCACGGCGATGCTCCGGTGCTTTAGATCGGTTGAACGCGAAGATAGGACGACCGCGGGCGCAGTGGAACTAGCCCCGATACCTCAACGCGTCGACGAGCAGCGAAAAGGCCGGCGTCGCCTGGCGGCGGCTGGGGTAATAGAGGTGGTAGCCGGGGAAAGGCGGGCACCAGTCCGCCAAAACGCGCACCAACTCGCCTCTGGCAAGCGGTGCGCGCACCTGGTCCTCGGGCAGATAGGCAAGGCCGAGGCCGGCCAGCACGGCATTCATGCGCAAGCCAGCCGTGTTGAAGATCAGCTGGCCCTCGACGCGCACCTTCAGCTCACGTCCGGCCTTCTCGAATTCCCAGGCATAGAGTCCGCCATAGGTCGGCAGGCGCAGATTGATGCAATTGTGGGCCGTCAGGTCCTGCGGTGTGCGCGGTTTTGGCCGCTTGGCGAAGTAGGCCGGCGATCCGACCACCGCCATGCGTTGATCAGGGCCGATGCGCACCGCGATCATGTCGCGCGCCACTTGTTCGCCCAGCCGCACGCCGGCGTCGTAGCGCTCCGCGACGATGTCGGTCAGGCCGTAATCGACGATGATTTCGACCTTGATGTCGGGATAGTCGGGCAGCAGCCGGGCGATGGCCGGCCACAGGACCGCATCGGCGGCGTGCTCGCCGGCGGTGATGCGGATGGTGCCGGAGGGCTTTTCGCGCAAGGCGCTCAACGCAGTGAGTTCGGCCTCGATTTCGTCGAGCCTTGGTCCGATGGAGCGCATCAACCGCTCGCCGGCCTCGGTGGGTGACACGCTGCGCGTGGTACGGGTGAGCAGCCTTACTCCCAGCCGCTCCTCCAGAGCGCGCACGGTGTGGCTGAGCGCCGACTGCGAGACGCCAAGCTGTGCCGCCGCCTTGGTGAAGCTGTTTTCGCGCGCGACGGCGAGGAAGGCGGTCAAATCGTTCAGATTGTCTCGCGGCATTGATGAGCCTTCTTCATAAGTACATGCCGGATATAGCACCTAATCACGACCAATAGGAGGCGCTAGATAACCACCATGACAATCGGGCGCCGAAAGTGGGCGGCCGAGAAAGCCTGTGGCGGTTCGCTGCCAGGCATGGAGAAGGAAAGACCATGGATATCAAGCGAAGCGGCTCCCAGCCTTCCGCGAAAGGTCCCGCCGATTATTTCACCGGATCGGTGCGTGTCGATGCACCCTTCAAGGGCAGCGAGCCGGCCCGTATCGGTGGCGCGACCGTGACCTTCGAGCCCGGCGCGCGCACCGCCTGGCACACCCATCCGCTCGGCCAGACGCTGATCGTGCTCTCGGGCGCCGGCCTGGTCCAGCGTGAAGGCGGCCCTATCGAAGAGATCCGCCCCGGTGACATCGTCTGGTTCGAGCCCGGCGAAAAACATTGGCATGGCGCGACGCCGGCCACGGCTATGAGCCATGTCGCCATCGCCGAAGCGCTTGATGGCAAGGTCGTCGACTGGATGGAGAAGGTCACCGACCAACAATACGGGATTTGACCGGGCGGCACCCGGCTCCATGTCCGGACAAGTATCTCTCAACGAAGGAAACTGCCATGACCGATGCACCAGACGCCCCCAAAAGCCCGTTCTCCGATATCGCGCCCGCGCTCGGCAAATACACCGACGAAGTGCTATTTGGTGATGTCTGGAGGCGCCCCGGCCTCTCGCCGCGCGACCGCAGCTTGGTCACCGTTACCAGCCTGATCTCGAATTACCGGATCAACGAAATGCCCTTTCACATGAAGCGGGCGCTCGACAACGGCGTCACCCGCGACGAACTCATCGAAACCATCACGCACCTTGCCTTTTACGCGGGATGGCCGGCGGCAAGCACGGCAATCGGCATTGCCCGCAAGATCTTCGAACAGGCCGACGCCGAGAAAAGGGGATGAAGCCATGCCATGGCCGAAGGACGAACTCGAAAGGATCGCCGCGACCGACGATCTGCATATTTCGCCATTGCGCGATGACGCAGTGACCTTGGGCACGCCGACCTGGATCTGGTCGGTCGTCGCCGATGGAGCGCTTTATGTGCGCGGCTACAACGGCCCGCGGTCGCGTTGGTATCAGGCCGCGATCAAGCAAAGGGCCGGCCGCATCGCCGCTGCCGGCATGACCAGGGACGTCGGCTTCGAGGCGGTCGAGGGAACCGTCAACGATCGCATCGATGAGGCCTACCGGGCGAAATACGCGGCCAGCCCCTATCTCGCGCCGATGATTGCGGCGCGCGCCCGCGCCGCCACGGTGCGGATCACACCGAAGGAGAATTGAAATGCAAAAGCGCAAACTTGGAAACAGCGGTCTCGAAGTCTCGGCCATAGGGCTCGGCTGCATGGGCATGAGCCAATCCTACGGGGCACCAATGCACACGGCGGACGCGGTCCGCCTGATCCGCTCGGCGTTCGAGCGCGGCATCACCTTCTTCGACACCGCCGAAGTCTATGGACCGTTCAAGAACGAGGAGGTCGTAGGAGAGGCGTTGCAGCCGATCCGTGACCAGGTGGTGATCGCCACCAAATTCGGCATCGACATTGCGGGCACCGCCGGACACAGCGGCATGGACAGCCGGCCGGAGCATATACGCGACGTCGTCGAGGCCTCGCTCAAACGTCTGAGGACCGACCGCATCGATTTGCTTTACCAGCACCGCGTCGATCCGGTGGTGCCGATCGAAGAGGTGGCGGGCGCCGTGAAGGATCTGATCGGGCAGGGCAAGGTCAAGCATTTCGGCCTCTCCGAAGCCGGTGTGCGCACCATAAGGCGCGCGCATGCGGTGCAGCCGGTCGCCGCCCTGCAGAGCGAATACTCACTCTGGTGGCGTGAGCCCGAGGAGGCGATCCTGCCGGTGCTCGAGGAACTGGGCATCGGCTTCGTGCCCTTCAGCCCGCTGGGCAAGGGGTTCCTCACCGGCGCCATCAACGCCAGCACGACCTTCGACAGCAGCGACTTCCGCAACACCGTGCCGCGTTTCGCGGAGCAGGCCCGCAAGGCGAACCAGGCGCTGGTCGATGCCATCGTTGCAATCGCCGCGCAGAAAAAGGTGACGCCGGCACAGGTCGCACTCGCCTGGCTACTGGCGCAGAAACCCTGGATCGTTCCGATCCCCGGCACAACGAAGCTCAACCGCCTCGAGGAGAACATCGGGTCGGCCACGGTTGCGCTGACGGCGGACGATCTTGCAGACATCGAGAACGCGGTCTCGGCGATTGCCGTGCAGGGCGAGCGCTATTCCCCGCAACAGGCGGCACGGATCGATCGCTGAAGGCGTAAGGAAAATCCCATGACAGATAACATCAAGGGCAAGGTCGTCGTCATCACCGGCGCCAGCAGCGGGCTGGGCGAAGCCGCCGCACGGCTGCTGGCGAAGGAGGGCGCGAAGCTGGTGCTGGGCGCGCGGCGTCTCGACCGGCTGGAAGTGCTGGCGGCTGAGCTTTCACTCGGCAAGGACGCCGTCGTGCAGACCGACGTCACCGATGTCGGCCAGGTCCGGCATCTCGTTGACCATGCGGTCAAGACGCATGGCCGCGTCGACGTCATCATCAACAATGCCGGGCTGATGCCGCATTCGCCGCTGGAGCGCGGCAAGATCGAGGACTGGGACCGGATGATCGACGTCAACATCAAGGGCGTGCTCTACGGCATCGCCGCCGTGCTGCCTTACATGACGAAGCAGAAGAGCGGCCACATCATCAACGTGTCGTCGGTCGCCGGCCACAAGGTCGGGCCGGGCGGCGCCGTCTATGCGGCCACCAAGCACGCGGTGCGCGTCATCTCCGAGGGGCTGCGCCAGGAGGTAAAACCCTACAACATCCGCACCACCATCATCTCGCCGGGTGCGGTGGCGACCGAACTGCCCGACAGCGTCACCGAGCCCGATGTCGCCGAGGGCGTGCGGGCGCTCTACCACCGAGTAGCCATCCCCGCCGATTCCTTCGCCAGGACGGTGGTGTTCGCCATGAGCCAGCCCGAAGAGGTCGACATCAACGAGATCCTGTTCCGGCCGACTGCCCAGGAGTATTGAGCCGCAACAAAGCGCTACAACTGCTTTGACCATTCATGGTCGGGATGGGCCGTAGCAAGGCAGCCCTTAAGCCATGCCCTTTCGGATGGCACCAGCTTCGGCAGGGCATTGGCGAAATCGAGCTCGTGCTTGTCGCGCCTGTATTTAGCCTTGAACAACAGGACGGCCGCTGGTTTGAGATAGGGCAGGCCGTCCGGTGTGACCTCGACCATCTCGGCGCGCGGCCGGGTGATGGAGGCATCCCGCTTGTAGACCCACAGGTCCGACGTTCCCGGCTCGATCATCATGTCCACCCGCCAGCGGCGTTCCTGGATATCCCCGCACCATATCTGCGAAATCTCTGCCGAACGGCGCGCCGGCAGATGCTTGATGACACCGCTTGCGACCGTGTGGAACCGCATGCCTTTCAGCAGACGGCGAAAGGTCCCGAAATCCTCCCGCAGGATGGTGAATTCGAGGTCCTCATGATCGCGGGTCTGGCGTCCGTGCCAGACATCGAGCGCCCAGCCTCCGACGATACACCAGGGCTTCGACAGGCCGCCAAGGCGCTGTGCCAGTTCGGTCGGATGCCATGGACGCCAAGCATCCTCGTCGACTGTTGCTGGTCGCTTCGTGTCTCTACGTTTCAAGGACATGCGTCGCCATGGACGCGGTGATTTTCAAAAATGAGTTTCGATTCACCGACCGATGCGGTAGCGGTCGGCGGCCTTTTTCACGGGCCTGGAGCTTTTTCAATGACGATCGGCGTTGTCGCAAATCTTCGTGCGGCCGAGCCTGCGGATGCCGACGCGATCAGGGATATCGTGCGCGCTGCTTATGCGAAATGGGTGCCGGTGATCGGCCGCGAGCCGTTGCCCATGCGCGCCGACTACGACAAGGCCGTTCGCGAGCATCGGTTCGATCTGGCCGTCGAGGATGGCGGCATCCTTGGAATGGTTGAAACCATCCTCGCCGAGGATCACCTCTGGATCGAGAACGTCTGCGTGGTGCCGCGGGCGCAGGGCAGGGGCATCGGCCGGCTTTTGCTTGAGCAGGCCGAGCGCAAGGCGATCGAAGCGGGCCGCCGGGAGATTCGCCTGCTGACCAATGGCGCCTTCGAGGCCAATGTGTCGCTCTACAAGCGCCATGGCTATGCAATCGATCGGGAGGAGCCATTCATGAATGGCGTGACGGTCTATATGAGCAAGAGGCTCGCCGGATAATCCACAATCGAGGTGCGACGATGGCCGCCAGGATCAGGTTGAAGCAAATCCCCGGACTGTTCGCAATTGCGCGGCTTGAAGCCAGAGATGGCATTCCCGGCTGGGCGGATGGGCCAGGATTCGTCAGCATCACCAGAACCGACGACGAGCTTTCGGTCGTCTGCCTGCAGGATCGCGTGCCGAACGACGTCAGGCAGGACGGCGACTGGGTCGCCTTCAAGTTCGAAGGGCCATTTGCCTTCGGCCAAAGTGGCATCGTGCTATCGGTCATCAGACCGCTGTCGGAGAACGGCCTGGGCATTTTTGTGGTTTCCACGTTCGACGGCGACCATCTGCTGGTGAAAGCGGTGGATGAGGAAGCGGCGAAACGGTTTCTGGCCGAGGCCGGGCACACGCTGCTCTAGCACTCACCCAGCGGGCACCCCCCTGGCTCAACGACTGGCGCGCTGGCTCAACGACTTCGGGGGTTGCGTTTGACAGCGGCGTTTGAGCATCGTTATCTCTAGCCACATATCACGGTCGCAAAGGCCATGCGGCGCACCCCAAGGGAGAAAACCATGTCACACAATCTGCAGTTCTACATCGATGGCGCGTGGGTCGATCCGGTTGTGCCCAACACGTTCGATGTCATCGATCCCTCCAACGAGGATGCCTTCGCCCAGATATCGCTCGGCTCCAAGGCCGATGTCGACAAGGCGGTAGCCGCCGCCAGGCGCGCCTTCAACACGTTCGGCTTCACCGAGGTCGGTGAACGGCTGGAATTGTTGAACCGCATCATCGCTGTCTACAAGAAGCGCAGCGCCGATCTTGCGGTCGCTGTCTCGCGCGAGATGGGCGCGCCGCGCCAGATGGCGCTGGACAGCCAGGTCGGCATCGGCCTCGCGCATCTGCAGAAGATGGCCGATGTGCTCAAGACCTTCGAGTTCCGTCATGTGAAGGGCCCCCACCTTGTGGTCAAGGAGCCGATCGGCGTCGTCGGCCTGATCACGCCGTGGAATTGGCCGCTCAACCAGATCACCTGCAAGGTCGGCCCCGCTCTCGCCGCCGGCTGCACCATGGTGCTGAAGCCCTCGGAAATCGCGCCGCTCGACGCCATCATCTTCGCCGAGATCCTCGACGAGGCAGGCGTGCCGAAGGGCGTGTTCAACCTCGTCAACGGTGATGGACCGGGCGTCGGTCATGCGCTGTCCAGCCATCCCGACATCGATATGATGTCGTTCACCGGTTCGACCAGGGCCGGCATCCTGGTGGCCAAGGCCGCCGCCGACACGGTCAAGCGCGTGCATCAGGAACTTGGCGGCAAGTCGGCCAACATCCTGTTTCCGGATGTCGACCTCGCCACCGCGGTTGCCAAGGGCGTCGCCGGCTGCTTCGGCAACAGCGGCCAGTCCTGCAACGCGCCGACGCGCATGTTCGTGCCGCGCGATCGTCATGACGAGGCTGCCGGCTATGCCAAGGCGGCCGCTGAAAAGTTCACCGTCGGCCCAGCCGATGCACCCGGCACCAAGCTCGGACCGGTTGTCAGCCAGGTCCAGTTCGACAAGATCCAGGATCTGATCCAGGCCGGCATCGACGAAGGCGCGACGCTGGTTGCGGGCGGCCCCGGCCGTCCAGCCGAACTCAACCGCGGCTACTATGTCAGGCCGACGGTTTTCGCGGATGTCACCCATGACATGCGCATCGCCCGCGAGGAAATTTTCGGGCCGGTGCTGGCGATTATGCCTTACGACACGGTCGAACAGGCCGTCGAGCAAGCGAACGACACGGTCTATGGCCTTGCCTCCTACATCCAGGCCAAGGACATGAAGAAGGCGCGCGACGTGGCTGCACGCATGCGCACCGGCAATGTCTACATCAACTATCCGACGTGGGACGCCGGCCTGCCCTTCGGCGGCTACAAGCAGTCGGGCAATGGCCGTGAATATGCCGAATACGGCCTTGAGGACTTCCTCGAGATCAAGGGCATCGCCGGTTACGAGGCGGCCGAATAGCCGGCTGTTGGACGCCGGTCATTGAACGTCGCCAGGGACGGCTCTTTTGGGAGACGATCTTGGCTTCGAGACATCGCGACGGCAGCGCCGATGACGCCACTACGGCGCCATCGGCATGAACTACAAAATCTGCCGCCAGCCGGAGCCGCGCGCATCGCGTCGCTGATCGTCAAGGCGCTGGGCGACGCGAGAAATCCCACAAGGTCGGCGCGGGGCGCTGGTTCTTGTGAGCTTGTAGGCCACATGGTCTGGCGTGGACGTCGCAAGCCTGCGCTATCGGGCCGCGGTTCGGCTCGCGACCGGTGTTGCGCTGGAACCACGCCGTTAACGCAAATCGCCGATACCTGGGATCGGCCCAATGCCTTCATTGACACGCATCAAAAACCGCCGTTAACATTCTGTTAACAAGAATGAATGGGCGGGGCCTCATGGCATCCTCGGTGGGTTGGCGGTGTGCGGCAAGGAGGCTTGGCCTTGCCGTCGCCTTGACGGTTTTGGGTTCGGCATCGAGTTTGGCGAATGCGTCCGAGCTCTCGATGGTCATCGGCGGCCCGACATCGCAACCCATCGGACACTACGATTTCTGCAAGATCCATGTTGACGAATGCTCGATCCGTTCGCCCAACAATATGCCTGAGCACATGTCCAGCCAGCTTTTGCGGCAGATAACCGCCGTCAACCTGTCCGTCAACACGCGCGTCAAGCCGATGAGCGACATGGACAATTACGGCAAGGAAGAGTGGTGGGCGTATCCGGAAGACGGGTTCGGCGACTGCGAGGACTATGCGCTCGAAAAGCGGCGGGAGCTTATCTCCAGCGGTGTGGCCGTATCCAACCTGCTGATGACGGTTGTTCGCAAGCCTGATGGCGAAGGCCATGCGGTGCTCACCGTGCGGACCGACAAGGGCGACTTCATTCTCGACAACCTTACCAACAAGGTTCGTCTCTGGAGCCAGACAGGCTATCGCTACCTGAAGAGACAGTCGAGCGAGAATACAGGGCGCTGGGTGTCGATCCTGGGCGGCGACGAAGCGCTGGTCAGCTCCGTAAAATAGTCGGCCTGATCACACTTTATTGAACATGGGCCGCGGCAATTGACTTGAGCCTAGCTGCCGCTGTCGAGCAGCGCCTTGAGGTCGTCCAGCTTGTCATTGACCAGCCAGCCATAATAATTCTCGACGGGCAGCTTGCGACCTGCTTCGCGCAACGCGGCCGCCCTCTGCCTGGGCTGCCCGACATTGTACAGGGTCGCTGTAATTCCCGGATTGTGGGAGATGTCGAAGCCCTGCTGCTTGTAGGCGTCGATCGCATCGCGCACGATGGCCGCGATATAGACGATGCTGCGGTCGGGATCCATGACATCACGATAGATGGCTTGCGGATTGTCCGGCGTCAGCTTGTCGTAGCCGCTCACCTTGTTGACGAGATCCGTGACCTCAAGGGCGGTAAGCGGGCTGATCTGCCCGAGACCGAATGTCTGGCCGGCGAAGAATGGCTGGAAGAATGCTTGCTGGAAGGTCATCGGCTCGTACGCGACGCCGTCGACGGTCTTGCCTTTGAAATGCTGCGTCCAGACCGTGTCGCGGCAGCTCCAGAGGGCGGCGTTGCCTTTCGCCTGTTCGCAGGCCGCGAACTCGGGACGTTTGACAAAATCCTGGACCTTCACCCCCTTGTAGCGGAAGGCAAAATCAAGACCGGAATAGGAGAGTGCCTTCACATAATAGGTCTGCACCGAACCGACCGCGGTGACATTATAGGTGTGCTCTCCAACGAGCGCGCCGACGATGTGAATGGGATCAACGCCATAGACCGCGGCGACCTGCTTGATATGCGTGATGAGCTTCTTCTCGCGCTTCAGAAGCGCGATGATCTTCTGGTATTTTTCATCATAGGTCGTGTTGAAGGCGCGCGTCCTCACCGCTGACGCGTTGGGAATGGGCGGTTGGGTCACGGAGCGGTTACCCGGCGGCACAACGATCGTGTCGGCATGGGCCGCGTCAATCGACGGCATGCCTGCCGAGGCAAGGATCACAAGCAAAAGCACCAGGAAAGATTTCTGCAAGGCAATCATCTAGCGCCTTTCGGGATCGGAGGGCATGGGCGGTCGACCGCGCTGCCTGTTTCCTGAACAGCCTCGTCGGGGACTGTCAAGCGCGGCGCACGCCTTCGCGCCCATCATATCGTCGAATTCCGCCTTCGGGGGTCACGCCGGCCACACAGCCGGAGGTCCTCCCGCCACATGGCCGGCGAGGGGTGCACCATTTGCCGCCCCTGATCCTCGGCCGCCGTGTGTTTACCATCACACCGGCAATAAAATTTTGATTCAAACTTTATTGGTAATTTCTCATTCATAACTCGGTCTGATTTGTCCGGCGGCTTTCTGTGTGTGCCTTCGGTCTGTTGTGTTTTGCGTACAGGTCCAGATGCGGTTACCCGGCATTCTCACTTCCTTGATTGCATCCTTGTGCCTCGTCGGCTGTTCGTCGACGTCCGGCGTCGACGCGCTCGATATGGGCAAACCGTCCAATGAGATCACCAGTTCGGTGGTCCGGCCGAGCGCCCCCGTGGCCTCCGCCTCTGCCTCTGCCTCCGCCTCGGCGAAAGCGAAGCCGATGATCGCGCGCGGGGCTCCTGAGCAGGCATCCATGGCCGGCCCCGCTCGGCCGTTCGGCCTGGCCGAAGAGGAGACGGTGGCGTTGGCGTCGGCTGGCATGCCCGACAGCGGCGATGCTTCGATCGAACCGGCTGCCCTTGTCTCGCCGCCGAAGCTCCTGTCGCGCGCCGCTCCGTCCATGCTTGCCGGACCGGTCACGCGCTATGCCTTTCGCGACGCCAAGCCCATCAACTTCGGCAGGTCTTCGCCCAGGCATCTGGCCGTGCACGGGGTCGACGTCTCGCGCTGGCAAGGTGACGTGAACTGGCAGAAGCTGCGCGCCCAGGGCGCCAACTTCGCCTATATCAAGGCGACCGATGGCGGGGACCATCTCGATCCGATGTTCATGAAGAACTGGCGCGGCGCCGAGGCCGCCGGGTTGAAGCGCGGCGCCTATCATTTCTTCTACTGGTGCCGCACCGCCGGCGAGCAGGCCGACTGGTTCATTCGCAATGTGCCGAGGATGGAGGGCGCGCTGCCGCCGGTCATCGATGTCGAGTGGAATGGAGAATCGACCTGCAAGCACCGGCCCTCGCGCGAGAAGGTGCTGGAGAAGATGCAGGTGTTCATGGACAAGCTTGAGCGCCACTATGGCCAGCGGCCGATCATCTACACCGCGCCCGACTTCTACCGCGACAATTTGCAGGGCGCGTTCCTGGATTATCCATTCTGGCTGCGTGCCGTGGCACAGCATCCATCAAAGGTCTATCCGGGTCGCAAATGGCTGTTCTGGCAGTATTCCGGCTCCGGCCTCTCTCATGGGGTGACGGGACGCATCGACCTCAACGTGTTCCATGGCGACGAGAGGCAATGGCGTGACTGGGCTGGCGGGCGGCAAACGATTGCCGCCGCCGACTGAAGCGCCTCAATCCGTGGGTTGAACCGTCGCCAGCGGCACCTTTGGCGGCAATCCGTTCGCCATCGCCGTTCGAATGCGTGAGGCTATTTCACGGCTCGTCGAGCCAGACTTTGCCGAAGTCGTGCTCGTAGGTCGGGTGCATGCCGTGGTTTTTCACTGACGCAGCGGAGTGATCGCAGAGCTTGCGCCAGTAAGGCTGGATGATGACGTCCGAGTCCTGGAGGATCTTCTGGATATCGCTCATCAGAGCTTTGTGCCTGGCTGGGTCCGCTACCGAGAGGGCCTCGCCGCGTCAAACCGGGCAGAACCGTGCGCTTGACCTTGATGCCTTCCTCGCGCAGCTGTCCGGCAATCGCGTCACCGGTGTTCCGGTCCGCATCAAGGTGCGCAGGTATGAAACCGCCGTCGGCAACGCGCCATTTTGCGCGGTGGAAGACAGATTGTCGGCGACGACGTTTGAAACCGTCAAGGAAGAGAGGCTAGTCTACGTTATCCTGTAGCAGGGTCATTGGCCGGCTAAGTTCCGTGGTCAGAGCCAGGAACCTGCTACAGCGCGACCCTGATGGGAAGATGTCTGGAGGTGACATGCAGATCGAGCGCTTAGGCCGTAAACTGGTTGCAGCGAAAGCTGTGCTGGCCTGTTTGCTGGTGCTGGCATCTCCGGCCAGCCTGATGGGCGCGTCACTGGAAGATCCTACCGCCGCGACACTCGACCGCTGTCTGAACGACCCGGCCAATGCCTCCACCGCCGGTCAAACAGAATGCGAGGCGGCGGCGTCGAGCGACTACGATCGCCGCATGAATACCGCCTATGCGACCCTCATGCACAAATTGCCCGAGAAGGCAGCGCAGCAATTGCGCCTGTCACAGCGCGCGTGGCTGTCCTTCCGCGACAGCGAAACGAAGGCACGGGATGCGTTGTACGAAACAAGGCAGGGCACGATGTTCGTGCCCATGCAGGCATCGGACGCGACCAACGTCATCCGGGATCGGTCGCTTCAACTGGAGGGGTATGTCCGCGTCATGGCTATCGACGACTGAACGTGCCGGGAGGCAGATGATGCCGTTAGTGGCCCCGGGCACTGCCGCTCTCAGCCAGTCGATCTTCCGACAAGGCCGCTCTCGACGAGAGCGCGGGGCATTCGTCCTTCAAGGCTTTCCAGGACGTGAAAGCCCACCCAACCTCGGCGAGGCTCGGCGGGCTGTGTCCTGAGCGATTTCATGTAATCGCGCGCAAACCAGAACCTCGGCTAGCCGTTTGCGAGGGCAAGCTCGGCGGCGTGCTTCTTGCCAAGGCCGGAATGCACATCAAGGCGCGATGGCTTCAAGGTGCCGAGGATAGCCTTGGCTCGAGTCGCTTCTTCAGGTGTTCCATGAGCCATCACAATGAAGCTGTCGGCCTTGATCGCGCTGTCATACTGGATGACGCTGTCCTTGGGCACGCCGATGCTGTAGAGCGCCGCGCCAAGTGCGCTCAAGCCGCCGACGACAAGCGCGCTCTCCAACGCGGCAATCCAGGCTGCAGCGAAATAGCCCACCGCTACCACCGGTCCGACCAGCGGTAGCGTTATGAACATGCCGCCCAGAAACAGGCCCCACAGGCCGCCCCAGAAAGCACCGCGCGTTCCCCAGAACGTGATGCGGTCGCCGGCGTTGTAGAAGCCCACGACCTTCTCGTCGGTGTGGTAGCCCTTGCCCACGACGCTCAAGCTGCCGATTGCAAATCCTGCGGCACTTAGTTGTTTAACGGCCGATTCCGCCGCTTCGTGATCGGGGAATATGGCGACGGCAGCGTCTGTCATGGTCTTCATTCTCGTTCTCCTTTGGATGGAAAGGCTTCTCCCGGCACCTGATCCGAGAGCCTTTTCAATATGTTACAGTCACGCAACGCCCCGCTTTCAGGGCGTGCGCCTGCTGACACGGAGACGCGACATTAGGCGGGTTGGTCACTGGGGAGCAGGTTCGGAAACTACTCAAAAAAGGACCTGTCCAGCGTCAGTCGCCGCGGCTGTTTTCGAGAGCCTGACGGCAATGCCCCTAGGTAGTTTCCGGTGCTTTCCCGGCGGCGGTTCCCGCCAATACGATCTAGCCGACAACCAGCATGGCACCTGCACGAAACCGAATGATCGGCACCAAGCAATGAAAGCACTTGTCTACTCGGGACTTGGCAGAAAGTCGCTTGAAGAGCGGCCCAAACCATCGATCCCGGCGCCCACCGACGCCATCGTCAAGATCACCAAGACCACGATTTGTGGCGCCGGCGCGCGAAGGCAAGGCGATTTCAACATCGAACGCGACGGTCTCGCGTCAAGCGTTCGTCTTGGTCTTGGCGGCAAAAGTGCCAGTCTGGCGAGCGCAGGGAGGGGGTGTGGCACCGGAGTGAGCAATCATGGTGTTAGACTAACGATCAAAAATCTGCCAGCAGCCTCCTCGGACAGCAATTTAAGAAGCAGATTGCGTCTTTCCGGGTCGGTTTCCGTGCTCAACTTCTCTTCGAAATTCTTGATATTCTCTCGACGCACGAAATTGTCGTATCTGTTTGGCATCGCACGCTCCTGCTTGATAAGGGGTTCAGGCATGTACCCATGCAATAGTTCGCTCGCGCAACGACCGGATGTTACCGCGTTTCCGCCTGGCGGACACAGGGTCGGAAACTACTCAGTAGCTAGGACGGTCTCAGGAGACCTTGGTTTCCGTTGGAACTTTGACAGCCGTGACCGCGAGCCTTGCGAGCGCCGGTAGCGACTTCGAGCCTGTCTTCTTCATGATGGCCGCGCGATGGTTCTCAACCGTCCGCTGGCTGATTCCGAGGTCAGCGGCGATGTTCTTGCTGGGGTGGCCTGCCAGCACGAGATCCATGATCTGGCGCTGTCTCAGGGTCAACTCAGCCATGTGCAACGCGGCTGATTCCTGCGACAGGGCCCGCCTGTTCGAATCCCGTGCCAGATTGAGCGCGTGGTGTACGCTGGCACGCAATTCCGTGAGGCCGATCGGCTTCTCGATGAAATCGGAAACCCCTGCTTTCATGGCTTCCACCGCGATCGACACATCGCTCTCGCCGGTGATCATGATCGAGGGAAGGACATCGCCCCGCTGACGCAGTCTTTCAAGGAGCTGCAACCCGCTCATTCCCGGCAGGTAGGCATCGAGCAGCAGACATTCCGGAAGGTTCCTCTTGCTGCTTTCGAGGAAAGCCTCGCAGCTCTCGTAGGTCTCCATTATGTATCCGTCATCCTCGAACACACGTTTGATCTTTTCACGAATGTTTGTGTCGTCGTCCACGATGTGGATCGTCGGCGCCGCGACCGCCTCGTTCGCTTCCGCGCGTTCTTCGGCAACTAAAGATGATGCGCGTTCGTCGGATAAGAGACGTTGGATAAGGCTGGTCAGGTCCTGCAGTCGGACGGGCTTATGGAGCTGTGCAAACCCATTCTGTGCGATAACCCGCAAGGTGTCGGCGGAAATGTCGCCGGTGAGTATGATCACTGGAACCGACCTGTGGAGCTTTTCGCGAAGCGTAATTGCCGTTCTCACACCGTCCATTTTTCCCGGCAGCCCAAAATCCGCCAGGATGATGTCGGGCCTGATGGCCCCATGCAGCGTCAGTTCAAGCGCGGACGCACCATCAGGAGCGACCAGCACATGGTGGCCGGAGTCCTTCAGCAGGTCTTCAAGCATTTCAAGGACTTCCGGATCATCTTCCACCACGAGAATCGCACCGGCGGCGAGTCGTTCCGTCGGAAGCGATGTGATCTCTTGCTTTGCAACCTTGTCTTCCGTGCCTTCAGCTTCGTCCGCGGCAAGCGGGATTTCGATCGCGAAGACCGAGCCCTTTCCGAGGATCGAATGAACACGCACGTCGTGACCGAGCAGGTCGCTGAGACGCTTGACGATCGACAAGCCAAGGCCTAGCCCCTTGCTTGTCTCACGAGCAGCGTTGTCGATCTGGTAGTACTCGTCGAAGATTGCCTGCAAGTCATCGCCCTCGATGCCTGGTCCTGTATGCCACACTTCGATACTGACTTTGCCGAGGTGACGGCGACAACCGATCAACACCTTGCCGTATTTGGTATATTTCAAGGCGTTGGCTGCCAGGTTTCTGATAATCTGTTCGAGAAGATGCGGGTCGCTGCGGACCCGCAAATTGGTCGTGACGAGGCGCAGTTCTAATTTCTTTGCCTGAGCGAGATAGACAAACTCACGTCCAAGCCTGGACAGCAGGTCGCCAACCGCGAAATTCGTGATTTCGCCTCGAACGATGCCGGCTTCGATCTGATTGATGTTGAGCAGGGCGTTGAGCATCCCGGTCATGGCATCGAGCGTTTCATCGAAACGCGCGATCAGTCTCTCCTGCTTCTCGCCCTTGGCCGTCCTGGCAAGCAGGCCTTGCACCAAGGTCAGTGTCTGGAGCGGCTGGCGAAGATCGTGGCTTGCGGCCGCAAGGAACCTCGACTTCGCCGCGGTCGCCTGTTCAGCCTCGCGCTTGGCGGCGATCAGGGCGTCCGCGTCGTGCCGTCGGTTGGTGATATCAGCGAATGTGATCACCACGCCTTCAACGCGGTTGTCCTGCGTCCGATACGGCTGGATCCGCCGCATGTACCAAGTGCCGTCGGCTGCTTCGATCTCGCTTTCGATGGGGGCGAGTGATTCAAGCACCGTGCGGGCATCTATCAGAAGTGCGGTGTCGGTCGCCATCGAGGCCAGGTCGGCAAGGGGGCGTCCCACATCGCCTGGAATGACGTTGAAAAGCTGCTTCGTCGCCGGCGTGAAGAAACGGATATTGAGATCCCGGTCGAGAAATACGGTCGCTATATCCGTGCTGTTCAGCACGTTCTGAAGGTCGTTGGACAGCGTGCGCTGATGTTCCAGCGTTTCCTGAAGTTGACTGTTGAGGGCCGTCAGCTCTTCGTTGAGCGACTGCAACTCCTCCTTCGAGGTCAGCAACTCCTCGTTCGTCGATTGATACTCCTCGTTGACCGAGAGCGTCTCGTCGTTGATGGCTTTCTGTTCCTCGCCGGATATCTCCAGGTTGCGAATGGCATTCTGAAGTTCCGTTCGAGTGTCGTCGAGTTCCAGCTCTAGTTCAGCTATACGCGGTACGTCCTCAGGCAGGGCAGATGCGCCATGCACCGCGCGAGATGCCTGTTCATGAAAGCAAACAAGCAGAAGGTCTTCGCCCTCGCTTATGAAGGGTTGGACGTCGATGCTCAGCGAAATCGCGACCCCGTCGCGCTCGGATTGTCCGCCCGAAAGTCGAACACGAGCATTTGTCTGCACAGCTTGCTGAACAGCCGCTCGAACTTTGTTGCGAATGCCCTTCCGCGAGAGCGCGAGCAGATCAAGTGTTGGCGACCCTTGAGCCACGCTCAGGTAACGGTCGATTGGACCAACGGCATACAGGCAGTCATTCTTGCGATTGATCACCACTGCCGCCGGCGCATGGGATTCCAGTATCATCTGACGACAGAGTTCGCCGAGCGTTGCCTGGCGAGACAGGGTGCGGCGCTGCCCAAGCCTGGAAGGCGACATATCGACCGCGCCGGCGGCCAACGGAAAAGCGAACACGCCGGGGCGGCTTCGGCCAATATGCCGGTAGACCCGCTGGGACTTGGCTACGGCTTCAAAGCGGCCCTCCGCGTTGCCGACCGTCTCCGCGCTTCCCAGGAAAAGCATTCCGCCGTCATTGAGCGCGAAGTGAAACAGCGCGATAGCCTTCTTCTGGGCATCTGGCCCGAGATAGATCAGCATGTTGCGGCAGGAAATGAAGTCCAGTCTGGAGAAGGGCGGATCTGACAGGATGTTCTGCACCGTGAAGACGACCGTAGCGCGCAGCTCGGCCAAGACACGGTAGCCAGTGTCTTCCCGGCAAAAGAACTTGGCGAGCCGCTCTTCCGAAATGTCAGCGTTGATCGCATGCCCGTAGAAGCCCTCGCGTGCCGTTGCGATGGCGTCGGCTTCTATGTCCGAGGCGAATACATGCAGCTTCGATCGGCTGTCGACGGCATCGATTGCCTCCCTGAACAGAATGGCAAGGGAGTACGCCTCTTCGCCAGTGCTGCAGCCAGCGATCCATATCCGGAGCGCGCGCTCCGGGGCCGCGGCTTTTACCAGACCCGGAATGATTTCCCTGGTCAGAAATTCGAATATCTCGGGGTCACGGAAGAAACGCGTGACATGGATGAGAAGGTCCTTGGCCAGTGCGTTGCTTTCGGCCTCGTCCTGTTTGATATGCGTCAGATAGTCGGTCATGTCGTCGAACTTGACCGCAGCCATGCCCATGCGCCGCTCGATGCGGCGCTGGAGAGTCCCGGTCTTGTAATGCGTGAAATCGTGCCCGGTTTGAGTGCGCAGGTATTCGATGATCTCAGCGCGCGCGCGCTCGGTTGATGGGGTATCGAGTGGTTCGATAATGTCATGGGTAGACGGTGCGGTTCTGGCAACCAGCGCTTCGGCGATCCGCCCGACAGGCATGACGAGGTCTACAAGGCCTGTGGCTATGGCGCTTCGGGGCATGCCGTCGAACGTTGCTTCCTGCGGATCCTGCGCTATGACCAGGCCGCCTCTGGCGCTTATTCCCCTCAGTCCGACGCTGCCGTCGTCGCCTGTTCCTGAAAGTACGACGCAGATGGCTCTTGCGCCATACTCGTTGGCAACCGCGTTCAGCAGGAAGTCGAACGGCAAGCGCGCTCCGTGGGGCGCGCTGGGTTTGGACACGACCAATGTCTCGTTCTTTACGGCCAGATATGTTCCGGGCTGTATCACATAAAGGTGGTTCGGTTCGATTGCCGTGCCGTTGGCTGCCTCTGCAATTGTCATGGTCGTATGGTGGCCGAGCAACTCGGCCATCAGACTTTTATGCGAGGGATCCAGATGCTGTACCAGCAGAAATGACATGTCCGGCTTTGTCGGAAGGGCATCCAGCAGCTTTTGACAAGCCTCCAATCCTCCTGCGGAGGCGCCTATGGCGACAACTCGGAAATTGGTCGGATCAAAGGCGTCCGCGAGCAAGGACCCGCTCGGCGACGGTCGCGCCGTCTCCGCATGGTCGGGTGTGGTCCCAGGCATTTTGGGTTCCTTTGGGCCAGCTCCGCAGGGAACGGGCAATCCGAGTTTAGCACTGGTATCATCGCCGCACAGCAACGCTTGAGATTGGTGGCCAAGGGACGCTTAGGAGCCTACGGTGCGTTCGCGGAAATCATTTTGATTGAAATCGATTCTCGATCTCGTCCACCGCTAACGTTGCAGGGGGCGTGCAAGTTCCAGGGTTTCGTCGCACGGAAACACTGTTGCGTGAACGGACACGATAGCCAAAACGGGGCCGGCGCATCCGACCTAAGACTTAGCAAAATTGCATGAGTAGTTTCCGACGCTGCCGATATCGACGGCAAGGCGTATGATCCTATGGTCGGGTTTGCCGCGCCGCTCTGCGCCAGCTTCCTGATCCTGAACGAACCTATGAGGCGCCGTTCATGACCGTCACGTGGCCGGCTGCGAATGGCCGTCCCCTCCGCCATCCTTCGTGGCCGGCCACGGACAAAAAGTGGGACCAAGGGCTTTAGCCTCGCTCGGCTCTCTGGAGCCATATTTGGCGCGGCTCGGATTTCAATATGGGCTTAGCGCCAAGATACAACGGATAAGAAGTTTTTAGATGAACGAAATGCAGCCAGTTCCAGAACAGTCGAGGGCACAGATGGTGGTTTGGTCGCGCCACGACTATACCCAGCCGGGTGACGAAACAACCGATCGTCGACGGGATGGCAGATTGAAGCTGCTGCAGCGCCTCCAGATAGAGGCCTGGATCAATGAAGGCGGAGCGGGCGGAGAGCCACTCGCATGAGTAGCCTTCGTATCCTGGTCGCTGAAGACGACCCATTCATAAGCATGATGCTTGTCGAGATGCTTGAAGAGATGGGGCACACGGTATGCGCGTCTGCCCAGACACAAGAAGAGACGGTAAAAGCGGCTTTGGCGACGAGGCCGGATGTGATGATCGTGGACGTACGTCTGAGTATGGGAAGCGGCATCGCGGCGGTAGAGGAAATCCTCAAGTCAACTTTCATTCCGCACATCTTCGCGACTGGCGACATCCTGACGAACTGCCGCCGCGACCCGCGCGCTGTGGTGATTCAGAAGCCATATCGCGAATCCGACCTAGCACGTGCCGTTGCAAGCGCGCTGGGCAGGGCATCCACCGACGAGCCGTCCTTGCTGCCCGAGCCACGAAAAACAATCGGCCGGGGCAAAGGCGAGGGTTGAGACTTTGCGTCGGGCATTTCGTGCCGAACCGTCCCGGAGCCGCTCCGAAGCGAGGGCCGGCTGGCATCGGCGCGGAAGAACTTTGGGTGGGTCGGCCATCCGCCGGAGATCTGGCGTGAGTAATTTCCGACGCTCCCGAAAAGCACTGCGCCAAGCCTATACTCCTCGACACAATAGCCGGACGTCGCGCGTTCGACGGCGATAGCGTTGGCGGAAAGCCAACACAATTCGAACCGGCATCGGAGGAAGCCATGAACATGCGGGCACCAGTTCCCGGCATTCAAACGTCTGTTTCCGGCGGCCACGCGCCGCCGCCTAGCGTCACGGCGGGGATTGGTCGAGAAATCGAACTCAAGATGCTGGTCGCAAAGCCGGACGAACTCGACAATATTGCCGCCGCGCCGATCCTGCATGGACATGTCCTGGATCACAAGAAACGCCGGCTGACGTCTGTCTACTACGACACGCCGGATCGTGCGCTGCGAAAGGATGGCTTCACGCTTCGCGTAAGAGATGACGGGGATGGTTATGTCATGACGGTGAAAAGCTCGGCAGACAGCGCCTCTGACGAGCTTCTGCGCGGCGAATGGGAGTGCGCTGTGTCCAGTCAGGACGTGGACCGCATACGGCTTCAGGGCCTGTTGCCGGCGGACGTGCTGGAGAGAATCGGCGAAGCCGCTCTCGAACCGCTGTTCACCACCGAGATCGACCGCGAGCAGACAACCCTGTCGTTTTCCTCGTCCATCATTGAAGTCGCAATAGACAGGGGGCGGGTCGTTTCGGGTGACAAGACCGAACCGGTCGCCGAAGTGGAACTCGAACTAAAGGCAGGCGCAACGGCTGCGCTCTATCAACTCGCACTCGCTCTCGGTCAGTCAGGCGTACTTATGCCGAGCTCGAGGGCAAAGGCCGACAGAGGTTTCGATCTGGCGCTTGGCTCAAAGCCGACGGCCCTCAAGGCTTGCCAACCAGATCTTTCGCCACGACAACCGCTCGATGAATCCTTCGCCGCGATATTCGCCAGCGTCCTGACGCATCTGGTTGGCAATCTGCACTTCGCGGGTGACAGCGACAGTCCGGAAGGCGTGCATCAGGCGCGGGTCGCCTTGCGTCGTGTCCGTGCCGCGTTTGACCTCGTGAAGCGGACCTCGGGGTCCCCAAGGATCGAAAGCCTGCGCGCTGAAGCCAAGAGGCTGGAGGCGGCATTGGGAGATGCGCGTGACTGGGATGTTTTCGCGACTGAAACCGTGCCGTCCATCTTGAGCAAAAGCGTATCGGTGAATGGATACGACGATCTTCGCGGTACGGCGGCGACGGCTCGCCGAGAGGCACATCAGAAAGGGCGTCTAGCAACGACGGACGAGCACGTCGCCCGCTTCCTGCTCGAACTGGGCCTGTGGGCGCGGCAGCGCGGGTGGCGCGGCGACGCCACGCCTGAAGGGCTTGCGCAGTTGTCAAAACCAACAAGGCGCTTTGCGGTCGATGTGCTCGGTGCGCTGCATCGAAAGGCGATAAAGCGCGGCAGGCACTTTGATCATCTTGCTGCCGATCAGCGCCATCAGTTGCGGATAGCCCTCAAGAAGCTGCGTTATGTCGCTGATTTCCTGCTTCCCGTGGTCGGCAAGACGAAACAGATGAAGCGTTATGCGCAAGCTTTGGCGCGCCTCCAGGATACGCTAGGACGTTTCAATGACATTGCCCGCACGCCCGGATTAATAGGCGAGTTGAAGCATAGGCAGGAACTGGCTCACCCCAATGGCGCCATCGCTGCCATCCTGGCCAGTCAGGCGGCCGAACTGGAGCACGGCGAGAAAGGGCTGCGCCATCGTTGGCACCAGTTCGCGCGCACGGCCGTGCCATGGGCGTAGGATCGTCTGCCACCGTTCAGGCGGGCCTGTCGCGATGATCAATCCCAAGACGAGCGAGAAGGTGGTGCGTGGGAACACGGATCCCGTCAAACATGCGATGCACGAAGCCGTGGCGATGAGCGCGGCTGGTAAGAAACACAGAAGCGGGCATGGGCATCGGACATACTGGTATGTGCTTGGCGTGCTGGTTCCCGGGGCGCTCCTGGCGGCCTACATCAAGCTGGGGGCAGCCGCTTTCGGCGTCTCCGCGTCATACGGCTCGCTGACGGTTCATCTGCTGCTTGCCGCCCTTTTGAGCGGGCTCATACTTGCCGTCCAAAGGCTGGCGGATGCTGTCATCAACAAGAAGACCCTCAATGACAATGTGACGTTTTTCAACCTGCGTCTGGTCGTCAGGCTGATTGCAATAGCCTTGGTTTGTCTGGTCTTTCTCTCCGCGATTTCCCAGACCTGGTACACGGTGCCCGTAGCGATCGGCATCTTCTCGATTGTAACGGGTTTTGCGCTGCAGACGCCGATGACCAGCTTTGTCGGCTGGATCTATGTTCTGTCGCGCAAGCCCTATCGGGTCGGCGATCGCATCAAGATCGCCGGCGTGACCGGAGATGTCATCGACGTGAGCTATTTCGACACCACGCTTTGGGAGTTTGGGGGCCAATATCTTTCCACCGATCATCCAAGCGGGCGCATCGTCAAATTCCCGAATTCGATCGTGCTGAGTGCTCCGGTCTATAACTACTCCTGGGAGCTCTTTCCTTACATTTGGGATGAGATCCGCTTCTACGTCGCGTATGACAGCGACCTGGATTTCGTGTCTGATATCTTGCTGGGCGTGGCTACGGAAGAGGTCGGCGCGGTCATGGCGCAGCGCATTCGCGCCTACCGATCCGTTCTGGAAAAGACGCCGGTCGACCAGATCGACGTGCGGGAGGAGCCCACGGTCTTCTTCCGTACGAACGAGGATGGCTGGCTGGACGCGGTGGTGCGCTATCTCGTCGATCCCAAGGAAGCCGGGCGCGTGAAGACCGTGCTCCTGCGAAAGATGCTCGTTAAACTCAACGCCGATGCCGGCCGGGTCTTGTTTCCGAAGTGGCGATGATCTGGTTCGCGCTCGTACTGTCAATCTGAGTAGTTTCCGAGTCTTTCCTCGGCTCGGCATGATCGTACGGTGGCGTCAGACGGTCGCTTGTGCCCGACTTGATCGAGGGCGCCGTCTGTACGCGATCGCTCCGATGAACTGTTTCCTGGTCCTTGGACATTCTGGTTTTGGTGACATCATGAAAAACGATAAAGATCATGGATTTTTGCCGTCCGGTTCGACCTGGCTCAAGAAGGCCAGGAGAAAGTACGCGGGCGAGGGCCTGAATCGAATTGTCGCGGAAAGAGCGCCCATGGCTGGCGCGGTGGATCGGCCCGGGTTCGACCTCGGAGGGGCAACGGGCGACACCAGCGCGGGAACGGGCTTGGGGCTGGGTGACAATGCCGGAGAAACCCGGATGGATCGCAGTCTTCCGGGCCGCCGCATAACGGGTAAGCTCAGCATACCTCGTTGGCGTGGCCCCGACATCGACACTGACCCGGCCAAATCCGACATCTAACGCCGAAACCTCGCCAGCAACGTTTTCGTGGTCTGTCGTGCAGGCTCGGACCTGCCTGTAACGTGGCCGAAGAAGCTCCAATCCATGCGGCCGTCCAGGCTATCTTCAATGAACTACATGGCTCCGGGCGGCGGTCGCACTCGCCAAATGGAGGCCAGCGCGACACCATGGCGTTGTTGCGCGATGCGCAGCCGCGCTCAGCTCACAGGGATCGGCTTCGCCCGATCCCTCCTGATGATAGTGTCAGAAAAGACCGGGCAAGACCTCAGTGGTGGAGGTTGGGTTGCCCATCACCGTAGTGACTTTGGAAATGCCTCTCGTAATCAAGGTCCACCACGGTGGCGGCATCATAGGCCGGGCTGTCCTTGACCGTCTGTCGGGTGACGTCGACGTTGATCAGCCTATCCCTCCAGCTGATCTCCGTCGCAAACCATGGCGAGATCAGAACCCTTTTTCCAAGCCACCAGTTGTTCGTGTCGACCACCAGATAATGGATGCTCCAATCCTTGTCGTCGACAAGAAAGTCCTCGGCGTGGCCGATCTCGCCGTCGGTCGCATGGATATGATATCCGCTCACCGATTTCATGCTGCGCAGGCTCGGATCGCCGTGCCGGCGTGGAATGTCGTCATCGGAAAGCTGTTCCTCCATTGGCCCGCCCATATAGCCGAAGCCGTTCACGTAGTAGCCGTATCCGCCCATATAATATGGCGTCGACCAATAGGGCGCACCCCATGGGTAGTGATCGTAGATGCTGGTTTCCATTTGCCGCGTCACCGGTTGATCCGTGTCGATATCCGGGCTGTCCTTGACCTGTTGCATCGTGAGTTTGACGGAGAACTGGTGACCCCTATGATTGACGTGCTTTAGCGCCGAAGGGTGCAGAAGCACCTTGCGGCCCGAGAGCCACTTGCCGGTGTCGACAACCAACCATCGAATGATCCAGTTCGTGTCATCGAACAGGACGTCGGTAACGGTACCGATCACACCGTCGCTTGCCGCGATGGCATAACCGATGATTTCTGATTTGTGCCTCAACATTATGAGCTTCCTTGTATCCGTGGTCTGTTTCGCAGGTGTCGGTGATACAGCAGCGGGATCAGCCATCGATACCAGCGGCATCGCCAGGCCAAGGCAAAGCAAAGAGCCTGGGACCTGGCCGGAGGTGCAGGATTCATCGTCCTTTATCCGGCCGGCGCGCTGCCTGGAACTGACCTTAGCCTTCTAGGGATCGCGCCCACAGGGTCGGAAACTACGCAGGCGATTAGATATCGGCGGGCACGCAGCGGCTCGGCCCTGCCTGCGTTCGTATTAGCGCGCGGAGATGTTCCTGGAAATTTCGCTTCGGCCCCCTCGGACCGTAGGTAGTTTCCGATGCTTTCAATTAATCCGTTTTGCCATCAAACCCATTCGACACAAGTTTTGGGCGCTCATGATCGAGCTCACGAGATTCATCGCTCCGGCCGACCGTATCGCGCCGGGCAATGGCAATCGGCGACATTCAAGCACAGTCAATTGGATCGGAAGACATCATGGCGACAGCTGCAAAACCAACCAGCTATTCCCTGTCACTGCCAACGTTCATCATGATTACGTCCGCGGTGTTGATCAGCATCCGCACCTTTCCGCTTCAGGCCCTCGTGGGCTGGCAGACCATCGCCTTCAACGCACTGGCGATCATTCTCTACCTGATCCCGGCATCACTCGTTTCGGCTGAGCTCGCGACTGGCTGGCCCAAGGAAGGCGGCGTCTATGTCTGGGTGAAGGAGGCCTTCGGCGAGCAATGCGGTTTCGTCGCGATCTGGCTGCAGTGGTTTCAGATGACCATAGGCTTCATCGGCATCCTGACCTTTATCGCGGGCACGGCCGCCTATCTGTTCAACCCCGCATTGGCCGATAGCAAGCTCTTTATCTTCGCGGTGGTCGTCGGCGTCTGGTGGGGAGCCACGCTGCTCAATCTTCAAGGCTTGAAGACCTACGCCCGATGGACGACGCTCTTCGTGATCCTGGGGGCTTTCATTCCCATGATCGTTCTGATCGGCGGCGGTATTCTCTATATCTGGACTGGCCACCCCGTCCTCATTCCCCTGATCCCGTCGGCCAGGGACCTCGTTCCACAGTTCTCCGATGCCGGGGATCTCGTTCTCCTGATCACATTCGTCTTCTTTTTCATTGGCATCGAGGTCTCTGCCGCGCACGCCAATGAAATGAAGAACCCCAACCGCGACTACCCGATCGCGATCCTCGTCGTCGGCGTTATCATGGCGGTCACAAGCGTAATCGGCGGCCTGGTCGTTGCGTGGATCGTTCCGGTGAAGAACCTGAGCCTGATCGCCGGAATCATGCAGAGCTTTCAGGTCGTTTTCGGTCCGGGGCTTAGCTGGATTACCCCTGTCGTCGGTGTTCTCATCATCGTCGGGGCCGTGGGCGAAGTTATCGCCTGGGTGCTGGGCCCGGTGCGCGGACTGAGTGTGGCAGCGCGCGACGGACTTCTGCCCGCGGTGTTCCAAAAGGAAAACAAGCAGGGTGTACCGACCGCGCTCATGTTCCTGCAGGCTGTTCTGGTGACGTTCTGGGGAGCGGTCTTCGTTGTGCTGCCAGGCGGCGTCAGCGCCGGCTTCTGGGCGCTCTTCGCCCTGACGACTTCAGTCTATATCGTCATGTATTTCTTCATGTACGCGGCCGCCATCCGGTTGCGATACAGCCAGCCGGACACGCCGCGAAAGTTCCGGATACCCGGAGGCAAGCTCGGCATGTGGCTCATGGCCGGGTGGGGGATTGTCGCCGCCGCCTTCATTTTCGTGATCTCGCTGCTGCCGCCTACGCAGGTCAAGGAAGACCCGCTGCCGTTCGAACTCTTCATGATCATCGGCACGATCGTGGTGTGCCTGATCCCGATCGCGATCTATCGCCTCCGCAAAGCCAACTGGAAGCAGGTCGCTGTCATTCCGCTGCCCGTCGCTTAGCGACGCAAGACAAGCCCGCAGACGAACCATTCCCGCACTATCCGTGCAAAATTCTGAAAGCTGAGTGCAACCGTGAAAATTTTAAGCCAAGAACCGATTGTCGTCGAAGCCCTCTTTCTCGGTCCGAAATCGGAGAACCAGGCCTTCTTCAAGACAACGCTCGATTTCCTGATGGACGAGCACGTCCATTGGCGGCGTGACTTCCATCCGGCCGACGACGAGATGGTCGAACCGAGCGAAATGCGGCAACCGCCGTTCACCTCCACTCTCGACCGTACGACCGCCGTCTTGAACATGGTGTCGGCGAAGCTGAAGGACAGTTCGACGCCCTGGTTCTCGACACGCTACCTCGGTCACATGAATTCGGACACGTTGATGGTGGCCAACCTCGCCCAGATGGCGGCCACGATGTACAACCCGAACAATGTCGCCTACGAATCCTCGGTCGCAACCGCCCATATGGAACTCGAGTGCGGTGGCGATTTCGCGAAATTGCTTGGCTACGATGCGGATCGTTCCTGGGGCCACATCACGTCGGACGGCACGATAGCGAACTATGAATCGCTGTGGCTGGCCCGCAACCTCAAATCGTTCCCGCTGGCGGTGAAGGAGGTCAGTCCCGAGCTCGTCAAAGGTCTCGACGACTGGCAACTGCTCAACCTGTCCGTGACCCAGATCCTCGATCTGGTCGATCGGACCAAAGAGCAGAAGACCTTCGGCCTTGTCTTGAAGGCATCGGCGCGGGCGCGCGGCGCCGGCGGAGGCAAGCTCGGAAAGATCATTGTGCCGCAGACCCGGCACTACTCCTGGGACAAGGCGGCCGATGTTCTCGGCATCGGCGTCGACAATCTCATCCGGATCCCCGTCACGGATCGGTATCGCATGGACATCGGCGCGCTGCGATCGGCGATCGACGCCTGTATCAAGTCCAGGACGCCAATCATATCCATCGTTGCCGTGGTCGCGACGACGGAGGAGGGGGCTGTCGATGACATCGCCGCCGTCGCCGCGCTGCGCGACGAATATGTCAAGCAGGGTCTGTCGTTCTACTTTCACGTCGATGCGGCCTATGGCGGTTACGGGCGGGCGGTGTTCCTCGACGAGGGCAACCGTTTCATGAGCTTCGCCGATGTCCGCGCCAGGATTGCCGGGATGGGTGTTCCGGTTTCGGAGGCCATGTTCCCGTCCGAGGATGTCTGGAGCGCATATCGCGCGATGCCCTTGGCGGATTCGATCACCATCGATCCGCACAAGATGGGCTACATTCCCTATGCCGCGGGCGGCATAGCGTTGCGGGACAAACGCATCCTGGGGCTTGTTTCCTACGATGCGGCCTACGTGTTCGACAACAAGCAAAATCTGGAAATGAACCTCGGCAGCGTCATACTTGAAGGCTCCAAATCAGGCGCCGCGGCGGCCGGCGTGTGGGCGGCGCACAGACTCCTGCCGCTCAACATTGCCGGATACGGGCAGTTGATCGGTCGCAGCGTTGCCGGCGCCGCCCATTTCGCCAAGGCACTGGAAAGCGTCCGGGAATTCACGGTCGGTGACCAGGTTATCGTCTGCGAGCAGTTGCTCGACGGCCCGGATTTCAATGTGGTCTGCATGGCCTTCAACTATAAGGGCAACACTGATCTGACCAGAATGAACGATCTGAATGCCCAGATCTACAAGGCGTCGTCCTATGAAGGCGGACCGCTATACGCCGACGACTGGATTACGTCGCACACCGTCCTTGAATTCGATTCCTATGGCAATGCCCCGATGGGGCTGGTCGGCCGTCTGGGAATCCCGGAGGCGGAATGGAACCGTATCCACAACGTCTATGTTCTCAGGTGTTGCGTGCTCCATCCGTGGATCGTCAAGGTCGCGAGCTATCCCGAGAGCTGGCAGTCCTATCTCGAGATCATGAAAAAGGAAATTGGCCGGATCATCGCGCATGACCGGTCTCAACCCGCGGCACCAAGCAGGGATACGCCCAAAGCGAGTGAAACCAACCCCGCGCGCTCTAATCACCCCCTGAAGGTTGGCAATCTTGAGTGAACTTGGCAGTCCCCTTGTGGCACTGCCCATAGCGGCAACAGGTTCAGACACCAAGGTCCAGACCCAACCTGGTCAATTGTCGCGCGCCTTGGGCGATCGTCAGGTCCAGTTCATTGCCATAGGCGGGGCTATCGGGGCCGGCCTGTTCCTCGCCTCCGGCGAAGCCATCCACAAGGCCGGCCCGGGTCTGCTCCTGGACTATCTGATCACGGGGATCATTGTCTTTCTGATCGCGAGGGCGCTAGGCGAACTCGCGATCTATCGGCCCGTCGCCGGGTCCTTCGCGTCCTATGCCGAGGAGTTCATCGGCCCCTGGGCAGGATTTCTGACGGGATGGTCATACTGGTTGAACTGGATCCTGGCGGGGGTTGCGGAAGTCAGCGCGATCGGAATCTATTTTCACTACTGGTACCCGGATCTGCCGCAATGGATCCCAGCGCTTTGCGCGGTCATCGTCCTCTATGGCGCGAACATCATCTCCGTAAAGCTGTATGGCGAGATCGAATTCTGGCTGTCGCTGGTCAAGGTCGTCACGATCGTGGCGATGATCGCATTGGGCTCGGTGATCATTTTCTTTGGCTTGAAAGGCACTCCCGGTCCCGCCGATTTCTCCAACCTCTGGTCGCACGGGGGCGTCTTTCCGCATGGTGCCATGGGCGTGCTGCTCGCGCTCCCGATCGCCGCCTTTTCCTTCGGTGGCACGGAGGTCCTGGGGCTGACCGCCGGAGAGGTGAAGGACCCCGGCAAATCGCTTCCAAAAGCATTCAACGGGATTATCTACCGGATCCTGATTTTCTATATCGGCGCGCTCACGGTGATCATGACACTCTATCCTTGGGATCAGCTCGATCCGACGGCGAGCCCCTTCGTACTGGTTTTCGCGCGCATAGGCCTTCCGGCCGCCGCCGCGATCGTCAACATTGTCGTGATTTCGGCAGCAGCGTCCGCATGCAACAGCGGGCTCTTCGCGACCAGCCGGATGCTCTACTCCATGTCCGGTTCCGGGCAAGCTCCGCGCTTTCTCTCACACCTCAACAAGCACCAGGTTCCCAGCCGGTGCCTGGCCGTCTCGGTTGCCATGATGCTCTTGGGAGTCCTACTGAACTATCTGGTTCCTGCCAGCGTTTTCAACTATGCGATCACCGGCGTCCTGGTGTTTCTGTTGTGGACCTGGATAGTGATCATGGTGTCGCATATGCGGTATCGTCGGGCTGTACAGAACGGAACCAGACCAGGCGTTACGTTCCGCCTTCCGGGTTCTCCCGTCACCAATTGGCTTGTTCTCGCATTCGTCGGCGTCGTCGTCATATTGATGGCCTTTGATCCCGAGACGCGAATTGCCTTCTATTTCGCCGCCGCCTGGTTTGGCGTCCTGGGCGCGATCTACTTCGCGCTGGGTCTTGCCGGCGGTCGTGACAGGAACAAAACCGTTGTTACTTGACGGGCTATCCAAGCTGCGCCTTAGGTTATCATGGAGATCATCGGTATAGGAGGCGGCAAGCAACGCTCAGTCACGTCTCGCCGAAGCACAGGGAACGGAGTGACGTTCAAACGAACTTTCCAGATTGGGCACTTGGTGATGGATGAGGCGCTCTCGGGGTAGCGCTCACGGTTTGCCAGCTCTCCGCTCTTTCATGTCATGGTGCGCAACCTGTCCATGCCGGCTGAGGCCGGCAAAGTGGCGGATTTGGCCACCGCCTTCGGCCTGACACCCTCTGAACAGCGGCTGTGCAAGGTGCTTTTGCTTGGTCATTCGCTGAAGGAAGCAACTGGCATGATGGGATAGCTGCTGAAACAGCCAGACATAGGCTAAAGGCCATTTTTCAAAAGACCGACACGCATAAGCAGAGCGAATTGATAGCGCTCCTATGGCGCCTGCTTTGAGCGTCTCCCCTTCGGCGGAGGCGAAGTCCAGATCGAGCGCTTTGGCCTGCCCCTCGTGGGCTTCGGCTTATTCGCGGTATCCAAGGCCGACCCGAGAGGGTCGGCCTTGGTGTTTCCATACGGTGTCACATAAAGACATCCTCATGCATTGTACCCTTTTTGTTCCTTCTACCATTTCGGCCCGATCTGATGATCGGGCCGATGATGATGTTACGTCGTCCGTCCGTCGTCTTGAGGTTCCTCAGCTGCACCCGCTCGTGGCGCCGCAGGTGTCGCACTTCTCACAAGTTCCGTTCCGCACCATGGTGAAATTCTGGCACTCGGAGCAGGAATTGCCGGTGTAGCCCTGGAGCAGGGACTTGGCGCGGCGGTCGTTGGCGAGCTTCTTGGCCTCGGCGGCTTCGTTGGCGGCGGCATCGGTGAACAGCGCCGCCGTGGCGTCCGAAGCTACGGAAGCCGCACCCGCCGCTTCCTCGAAGGCGATATCCTCGGCCAGTTCCTTGGCCCGCTCCTCATAGTCGCGCTTGTAGGCGACCGCCTCGTCGCTGGCCGGCTTCAGCGCCAGCACGTTGGAACCTGAAAAGGCGGTCGGAGCCGAGCGGGCAGGGGCGCCCGAGGGGGCAGCAAAGCCCTTCGGTTCGTTGCCGATTGCCCTCGACACCAGTTTCACCGGCGAGGCGCCGCGGGTCAGGCCCTTGGAGACGGCGTCGGTCTTGCCTTCGCTGATGCCGCGGCCAAGTGCCGTGTTGGAAAAGTCCGACTGGTCGACATGCGCGAGGTCGTTGCGGCCGAGATAGGAGATGGCCAGTTCACGGAACACGTAGTCTAGGATCGACGTCGCGCTCTTGATGGCGTCGTTGCCCTGCACCATGCCGGCCGGCTCGAACTTGGTGAAGGTGAAGGCGTGCACATATTCGTCGAGCGGCACGCCATATTGCAGACCCAGCGAAATGGCGATGGCGAAGTTGTTGAGAAGGCCACGCAGCGTGGCACCCTCCTTGTTCATGTCGATGAAGATCTCGCCAAGGCGGCCATCATCATATTCGCCGGTGCGCAGGAAGATTGTGTTGCCACCGATCTTGGCCTTCTGGGTGTAGCCCTTGCGGCGCCCGGGCAGCTTTTCCTGCTCGCGCGACACGCGCTCGATGATGCGCTCGACGATCCGTTCGGTGATCTGCGCCGCGCGTGCTGCCGCCGGTGCCTGGATCAGCTGCTCTACGACTTCATCCTCGTCTTCTTCGCCATCGGCGAGCAGCGAGGCGTTCAGCGGCTGTGACAGCTTCGAACCGTCGCGGTACAGCGCGTTGGCCTTCAGCGCCAGCTTCCACGACAGCATGTAGGCGCCCTTGGCGTCTTCCACCGTCGCATCGTTGGGCATGTTGATGGTCTTGGAGATGGCGCCGGAGATGAAGGGCTGCGCCGCCGCCATCATCTGGATGTGGCTGTTGATCGAAAGCGAACGCTTGCCGATCTTGCCGCACGGGCTGGCGCAGTCGAACACGGCGAGGTGCTCGGCCTTGAGGAACGGCGCGCCTTCCAGCGTCATCGCACCGCAAACGTGGATGTTGGCGGCCTCGATGTCCTTTCTGGAGAAGCCGATCGCCGGCAGGATCTCGAACGAGAAGTCGTTGAGCTGCTCATCGGTGAAGCCAAAGGTCTCCTTCACCCAGTCGGCGCCCAGCGTCCACTGGTTGAAGACGAACTTGATGTCGAAGGCCGATTTCAATGCCGCATTGAGCGCCGCGATCTTCTCATCGGTGAAGCCCTTGGCCTTGAGCGAGCCGGGATTGATGCCAGGCGCCTGGTTGAGGTTGCCGTGCCCGACCGCATAAGCTTCGATCTCGGCCAGCTGTGCTTCCGAATAGCCGAGCGAGCGCAAGGCTTCCGGCACGGCGCGGTTGATGATCTTGAAATAGCCGCCGCCGGCCAGCTTCTTGAACTTCACCAGCGCGAAGTCGGGCTCGATGCCGGTGGTGTCGCAATCCATGACCAGGCCGATCGTGCCGGTCGGTGCGATGACGGTCGCCTGCGCATTGCGGTAGCCGTGTTCCTCGCCAAGCTCGATGGCACGGTCCCAGGCTGCCTTGGCATGAGCCGCGAGCTCGGGCTGCTTCAGGTCGGAGGCGACCAGCGGCACCGGATTGACCGCTAGCTTTTCGTAGCCCTGCTTCTCGCCATAGGCGGCGCGGCGATGGTTACGCATGACGCGCAGCATGTTCTGCGCATTGCGGTCGTAGTCGGCGAAGGCGCCGAGTTCGGCGGCCATCTCGGCCGAAGTGGCATAGGCAACGCCGGTCATGATCGCGGTGAGCGCGGCGCAGATCGCGCGGCCTTCGTCGGAATCGTAGGGAATGCCGGAGGTCATCAGCAGGCCGCCGATATTGGCGTAGCCGAGGCCGAGCGTACGGTATTCGTAGGACTGCTTGGCGATCTCCTTCGACGGGAACTGCGCCATCATCACCGAGATTTCGAGAACGATGGTCCACAGCCGCACCGTGTGCTCATAGGCGGCGATGTCGACGGTGCTGTCGGCGTTGCGGTAGGGCAGCAGATTGATCGAGGCCAGGTTGCAGGCCGTGTCGTCGAGGAACATGTATTCCGAGCACGGGTTGGAGGCCCGGATCGCACCGGCGGAAGCGCAGGTGTGCCAGTCGTTCATCGTCGTGTTGAAATGCAGGCCGGGATCAGCCGATGCCCAGGCGGCGTAGCCGATCTTTTCCCAGAGGTCGCGTGCCTTCAGCGTCTTCATCACCTTGCCATCCTTGCGGGCGGTGAGGTGCCAGTCGGCATCATCCTCGACGGCGCGCAGGAAATTGTCCTTCAGCGACACCGAATTGTTGGAGTTCTGGCCGGAGACCGTCAGATAGGCATCGGAATCCCAGTCGGTGTCGTAGGTCTTGAACGACATCGAGGTGTAGCCCTGCTTGGCGAACTGGATGACGCGGTAGATGTAGTTCTCCGGCACCGCGTCCTTCTTGGCCGCCTTGATCTCGCGCTTCAGCGCGGTGTTGATCGACGGGTCGAAACAGTCGTCGCCATTGCCCTCGCAGTTGACGCAGGCCTTCATGATCGCTTCGAGATGCTTCTTGACGATCTTGGACCCGGTGACCAGCGAGGCGACCTTCTGCTCTTCATTGACCTTCCAGTCGATGAATTCCTCGATATCAGGGTGATCGGCGTCGACGATGACCATTTTCGCCGCGCGGCGCGTCGTGCCGCCCGACTTGATGGCGCCGGCCGCCCGGTCGCCGATCTTGAGGAAGCTCATCAGGCCGGACGAACGTCCGCCGCCCGACAGCTTTTCGCCCTCGCCACGCAGCAGCGAGAAGTTGGAGCCGGTGCCCGATCCGTATTTGAACAGGCGCGCTTCACGCACCCATAGATCCATGATGCCGCCCTCGTTGACGAGGTCGTCCTGCACGCCCTGAATGAAGCAGGCATGCGGCTGCGGGTGTTCGTAGGAGGACTTCGATTTGGTCAGCTTGCCGGTGAACGGGTCGACATAATAGTGGCCCTGGCTCGGGCCATCGATGCCATAGGCCCAGTGCAGACCGGTGTTGAACCACTGCGGCGAATTCGGCGCCACGCGCTGCGTGGCCAGCATGTAGGCAAGCTCGTCGCGGAAGGCGCGCGCGTCGTCCTCCGACTTGAAGTAGCCACCCTTCCAGCCCCAGTAGGTCCAGGTGCCGGAGAGCCGGTCGAAGACCTGGCGGGCGTCGATCTCGGAACCATAGCGCTCGGCTTCGGGCAGCTTGGCAAGTTCGGCCTCGTCGGCCACGGAACGCCACAGGAAGGAGGGAACGTCGTTTTCCTCCACCTTCTTCAGTCGTGCGGGGACACCGGCCTTGCGGAAATATTTCTGCGCCAGGATGTCGGCGGCAACCTGCGAGAACTGCGCGGGCACATCGATGTTGTCGAGACGGAACACCACGGAGCCATCCGGATTCTTGATCTCGGAAAGCGCCTTGCGGAATTCGATCTCCGCATAGGCGGATTGGCCTGGCTTGGTGAAACGACGCTCGATGCGCATTGGTCCGGTCCCTTTTGTCTATATATAGCGCTTTTCTCTGGGGATTTCCGCCCCCAATTCGAAACGCGCATGTCCGCCGCCTGCCGGCGTCCGAAAACGGCCGGCTCTCCTTTTCGCGGTTCTCCGCTGGCCATGCTGGTCAAACGTCTTGCGAAGCGCCTGTCCAACTCGCCGACGAAACCCCGCGGGTCCCTCAAAGCTGATTTTTCCGATTCCCTCCCAGGAGGGAAATTCACATTATCTAGCGTCGAACCTACCTGCAAACACTAAATATAGTATTAACAGACAATTTATTCCAGTCCGACAATTCTCCCTTTCGCTGCTCACAACCCCACAATCCCAACGCTTCCGCCGGCCTCGTGAACAGGCGGAAATGCGAGCAAAAACGCACATAATCCGGGAAAAAGACCGGGCTCAGAACTTTCCGGTCGCGCTCTCAACAGGAGCACATGGCCTATAAAAGGCGACTCGTTTTGCGCCGTCAAGGATTCGTTTGCGTAGCTTTTGTGACCCCAACATCTTGTGTGTCACATATGTGGATAACGGGGATAGAATGGAGGGTGGGGGCGTTCGGCGTCCGGCCCGCCGCCGTTGCCAACGGGCTCCCATCGGGGCCATCCGCATTATCGGTACCCCTCCGTGAAGGGGCCCTGCCGACCGCCGGGAACTATCAGCCGTAGTGAAGCTTCGGCTTCGGCTCCGTACCAGTGAACTGAACGCCGAGCCGGTCATTGCGCCGCCAACGGACATCGCATCGATAGGCAATGCCATCGACGGATACATAGAGCAGGAACCGGTCCGGAACCCGGGCTTCGAGCGGAATCTTCAATTCGGCGCCGCCCTCATGCTGGTTGCGCAAGGTGCAACTGACTTCGGAATTTTGAATCCCGGTGATGATCGTCCCGCCCTTGAGCACGCGTTGGCGATGTTCACGCCGATGCTCGTCAGACTTTTCAGGAATTGAGTTCGCAGGGTTGGTCATCGACATCAGCGCCAGACGATTCGATTTTTACCCGCGAATGATTAGCAAACCATTCATGATAACGCACGCGATGCGTGTCTGCTCGGCGGTGGGAGCCTTCAAGAAATAGCTATCAGCTGAACCTGCTCGGATCGGCGCAGAAATAGGCGATGATCTGACAAAGATCCGGCTCGTTGACCATGCGCACGGCTTCCGTGGAGCTTACCCATTTGCGCGTGCGGGCCCGCTTTTCCTTCCATTGGTCGGCGATGCTGTCGACCTGCATCGGAAACACCAGGACCTCGCACGGCACTTCCTCTCCGGAGGCAAGCACCTTTGCATAGAAATAACGGCCAGCCTCGATATGGGAGATTGTCCCGCGCAGCCCGGCTTCCTCGCCGGCCTCCCGCGCGGCGGCCATGCAAAGCGGCTCCTTTGCCTCTGGCCAGCCCTTGGGTATCACCCAGCGTCCGGTGTCGCGGCTCGTGATCAGCATAACCTCCACACCGTGCCCGTTATCGCGCCAGGGCAGGGCCGCAACCTGCAGGCGGCAAGGCGCCGTGCCAAAAAGGCGCCGGACCCTCTCAGCCAGATGGTTGTGCGTCGTTGGCCTCGTCAACATCGGAGAAGCTAGCCCCAACTCCCAGGAATCGTTTGCCGCCTCATGAATCTTACGGCTAATTGTCAGCAATAAAAGTAAAAACGTTATGTCAGCGGGTCGAATTCAGCCAATCGATGACGAATTCACACGGTATTGTGCTCTCCGGGTGCTTTTCCGAAGTAAGTGACACTCTTTTGGGGCTACCGGCTGGGGAAAATCGGCGTATCGCGACTCAGCCAGCGTGGTCGTCGGCGATTGGCTTCTGGTAGGTGAAGCCCATGTCCCACGGGAAATATATCCAGGTGTCCTGGCTGACCTCCGTGACAAAGGTGTCGACCAGCGGTCTGCCCTTGGGCTTGGCGTAAACGGTGGCGAAATGCGCCTTGGGCATCATCGCGCGCACGATGCCGGCGGTCTTGCCGGTGTCGGTGAGGTCGTCGATGATCAGCACGCCCGCGCCTTCGTCGGCCAGCAGCGCGGGCGTAATCTCCTTCAACACCTGCAACTGCCCCTGGTTGGCGTAGTCATGATAGGAGGCGACGCAGACCGACTCGATGATCCTGATGCCAAGCTCACGCGAGATGATGGCGGCGGGAACGAGACCTCCGCGGGTGATGCAGACGATCGCCTTCCATTGCCCCTTGTTGTTGCCCGCAAGCCGCCATGCCAGCGCGCGGGCGTCCCTGTGAAACTGATCCCAGGAGACCGGAAAGGCTTTTTCGGGAAGGGACATTTTCGCGCACTCCAGGGCGCGCGATTGCCGCGCGCAAGATTACAAGGGAATGCGCGCGGAATTAACTGGAAAGCCTTGGCTTTGGCAAGGGTGGCGGGCAGCGATCGTTGTGGACTTATCGCGAGAGGAATGCCGCCACCGGCACGGTGCGCAGCACGGTGCGTGTCACGCCGCCGAAAAGCAGCTGGCGCAGCCAGGAGTGACTGTAGGCGCCGAGCACGAGCAGGTCGGCTCCTGTTTCGGCGACTCTGGTCTGGATGACATCGTCGACCGAGACGCCGCCCGAATTCAGCACCGACACGCTGACCGTGGCGCCATGCCTTGAAAGAGCCGCCGCGATTTCAGCGCCTGCGGACTCCGGGCTTTCGTCGAGCGTGTCCGGCGGATCTATGACAACGATATCGGTTTTCTCGGCCTCGATGATGAAGGGCAGGGCATCGAAGGCGGCGCGAGCGGCTTCCTTGCTGCCGTTCCAGGCAAGCAGGACGTGCTTGAACGTCGTCACCAGAGGGCCAGAGTGCGGCACGACCAGCACCGGCCGGCCGGCGTCATAGACCAGCGTGTCGACATCGGCGCTAGGATCGCCACCGGATTCGCGCTGCGCGGCAATGATCAAATCTGCGGTGCGGACGCTTGATATGCCGGTCAGCGCGCTGTCACCTGAAAAACTCTCGAGACTGCGCCATTCGAAGGACAGGCCGGAATCCTCGATGTGTTTGAGGAAGACAGCCTGCAGCTTGTCGGCGCGCTCCCGGCTCATGTCGGCGGATACCTGCAGGAACTCGGTATCCGGGAAGCCGGTGGCCGAGGTGTAGGGCACCGGCAGTGCTTCGGCGTGGATCCCGATGAGATGGCTTTGAAATCGGGCGGCAAGCGGAACGGCGCAGTCCAGCACCCGCTCTGCATCCTGTTCGTTCTGCAGTATGGCGACGATGGTCTTGAATCGCATGGTAATCCCTCATTTTACGAGCGATCGAACTCGCAGGAAGGAAACGTCGCAGCGACGCGCTTGGTTCCGGACTGGGACCGATCAGGTCGTGACGCTGGCGAAGCCCGCGACCATCGCCTCGACATCCGCCCTGGCGGCATCCAGCGCCTCCTGGCTGCGGGCGCGAACGACAAGTTCCGTCCAGAATTTGCCGTCGCCATACTTTGGATAAGACCCGATGATCGTGTCCGGATGCGCCTTCTGGATCTCCCCCAGGGGTCCGCCGATCAGTCCCTCGCCGAACGGGCATGGCACCGTGGCCGAGAGCATCTTGGCGCCGGCCTTCAGCGTAGGCACGACGTTGTCGAGCATGGCCTGGAAGATTGACGGCACGCCAGCCATGACGTGGACGTTGCCGATGCGGAAGCCGGGTGCGGTGGATACCGGGTTGGCGATAAGGTCGGCGCCGCGGGGCATTCGCGACATGCGCTTGCGCGCGTCCGTATATTCGATGTTTCGCGCGGCGTAGCTTGCCTCCAGCATCGCATAGGCCTCGGCATTGTACTCGCAAGGGACGCCAAAGGCCTTGGAAATTGAATCCGCCGTGATGTCGTCATGCGTGGGGCCGATGCCGCCGGTGGTGAAGACGTAGGTGTAGCGCGCACGAACGGCATTGACCGCCGCGACGATCTCGTCTTCCTCGTCGGGAACGATGCGAACTTCCTTAAGGTCGATGCCGATCGCCGTCATGATGTCAGCCAGATGGCCGATGTTCTTGTCCTTGGTGCGGCCGGAGAGAATCTCGTCGCCGATGACGAGCATGGCGGCGGTGACGATTTCATGCATGAGACGCTCCGGTAAAGGTTTCACTCAGATAGCGCGACGCGTGCCCAGCGGCAATGCCGCCCGAATTGTGAACAATCTGTGCCGGATATGGGCGGTATCCTTGGAACGATGACCCGCCTAGAAGGCTTTAACGGCCGGCGGGTTCCCGTGGCTGACAAGATACAAAGGAGACGACGATGGCAAAGGTACTTGTTCTTTATTATTCCAGCTGGGGCCACATGGAACAGATGGCCAAGGCCGCCGCTGAAGGCGCCCGCGAGGCTGGCGCCCAGGTGACGATCAAGCGTGCTCCCGAACTCGTGCCCGAGGCGGTGGCCAAGGCGGCTTATTACAAGCTCGATCAGGAGGCGGCGATCGCCGATCCGCTCGAACTCGCCGATTACGATGCGATCATCGTCGGCGCCTCGACGCGCTATGGCGCCATGGCATCCCAGTTGAAGAACTTCTTCGACCAGACCGGCCCGCTCTGGGCCAAGGGCGCGCTTGTCAACAAGGTCGGTTCGGTCATGGTCTCCACCGCCACCCAGCACGGCGGCGCGGAAATCGCGCTCATCAGCACTCAGGTCATGCTGCAGCATCACGGCATGATCATCGTTCCGCTTTCCTATGCCTACCAGGCCCAGATGGGCAACGATGTCGTTCGTGGCGGAGCACCCTACGGCATGACCACCACCAGCGATGGCGACGGCTCCCGCCAGCCTTCGGCACAGGAACTGGAAGGCGCCAAATTCCAGGGCAAGCGCGTCGCCGAGATTGCCAAGAAGCTCCACGGCTGATTTTTCCGCCCTGCGAGGCGGGACATTCATACCTTCGGCAAAAGGGCGACCTTTCGGGGTCGCCCTTTTGCCTGTGAGCTTGCGGCAGCGCCGATCAGCGGTAAGGTGCTGCCTTCCTCGTGCGGGTGAAGAATGCTGATGTCGCTTATCTTCTGGTCGGTCGTCGCGCTGGCCATTCTTGCCGTGGCCATGATCGGCTACATGGTCCTGTCGACGCGGCGGATCGCAGCCGAGGCCGAAAAGCAGGTGCCCCCGGTTGGAAAGTTCGTCGAGATCGACGGCAACCGCATTCACTATGTCGATACGGGCGAGGGAGTGCCCATCGTCTTTCTCCACGGCCTTGGCGCGCAGCTCCATCATTTCCTCCATCCGCTGTTCGGGCGCTTTGGTTCCGGCTATCGGCTGATCGCGCTTGATCGTCCGGGATCGGGATATTCGGTGCGAACCACCGGGGCTTCGGGGCGACTGCCCGAACAGGCAGAGGTCGTGCGACGCTTCATTGAAGAGCTGGGATTGGAGAAGCCGCTCGTGGTCGGCCATTCGCTTGGCGGCGCCATCGCGCTGACATTGGCGGTGGAACATCCGCAAACAATTTCAGGCATCGCCCTGCTGGCGCCGCTGACGCATATGGAGCGCCGGATACGCGGGCTGTTCAAGGCGATCTATATTCGCTCGAGGCTGCTGCGCACGGTCGCGGCCAACACTGTCGCGATACCGATGAGCCTGAAATATGCCGGACCTACGCTTGACCTTGTCTTCTCGCCACAGCAGCCGCCAGCCGATTACGGCACGAAAGGCGGCGGCTGGCTGGGGCTGCGTCCGAGCCACTTCTTTGCCACCTCGACCGATCTTGTGGCGATCGAGCACGATCTTGGCCGTATCCAGCAGCGCTATGACGAAATCGCGATGCCGGCTGGCATCCTTTTCGGAACGTCCGACCGCGTGCTCGGCGTCGGCGTTCATGGCCGCCCGATGATCGAGAAGATCAAGGGACTTGAGTTTGAAAGCGTGGCTGGCGTGGGTCACATGCCCCAGTTTATCGAGCCGGAACGGATCGTCGCCTTTATAAAACGCGTCGCCGAGCGCGCCTTCGCGGGTCGGGCATCACCGCATCCTCACGACAATTTCACTGAACCATTGGGCTGACTGCCGGGTTTATCCCGTGTCGCATCAAGCGGCGTAGACACGGAGTAAAATCATGTTCATGAAAATTCTTGCGGCGTCCGCTCTGACGATTGGCCTCGCCACGTCGGCGATGGCACAATCCTCGGACTACAGGACCGACCATCACAATTGGTGGCTCTTCAACAATGACCAAGGCGTAGATACCAGCACGACCGGCAGCATCTACGGAGATGGCAGCGGGTTGGCGGTGCAGGGCAACCCTGGACCTATCGGTCCTTGCGCCTCGAACACAGCTGGCCCCGACGCCAACTCAGGCCAGAATGTAAACGATCAGTACTGCGGCAAGTAAATCAGCAGTGGCCTCGTGGCCGACCGTCAGGCATCTGTCTTCACGGATCCCCCGCGGTCGGCACGTGGGCCAGATCATCGGATTGTAATCAGTCGGAAACTTCGGTCTGCGGCCGGTCGCGGCCATCGGCCAACTCATCATGCCATTTCCCGTCGGCATCCTCATACTGGATGCCATCGGTAGCGCCCGCTACCTGCTGTTCGGCCGAAGCGATTTCGGCGGCGCGCAAGGCGTCCTGATGGCTGGGAAAGGTCTCCGAGAATGTCGAGCCAACCTTGTAGGCCCAGCCGCCATCATGCTCGACGATCTTATAAGTCACATTCGCCATGGAATCCTCCGGTTAAAACGCGCTTGCTCAATGCAGCTTTCCGTCTGGCAGTCTGTCGTCTGGCACCAGCACTTCCGACTCTTTTGCCGCCTCGATCAGCGCCTTGCGAGCTTCCGCTGTGGAGCGATAACCTTCCAGCACTTTGAGGCAAGTGTCGAGGGCTTCGCGATGACGACGGCCGCGATTGAGCGGCCAAACGGTCATCAGGCACTCGGCCGCTTCGCGCGTGTTGCTGATATGGCGGTATTTGCCGACGTGGCCGAGTTCGACGACGACAGGCGTTTCAAAGGGTTTGTTGTCCATGGCCGCAAACGCAAAGCAGCCAATTTGGTTGCAATCGTGTCCTTTGGCCTGCGCCCAAACGTCTCAGTAGCCGCAATCATTGGAGAGCCAGCGGGCATTCGCCCAACCGGAAATGCCCCCGATTTCAACCCGGTACCAATTGCCGCGACGGTCGAGGATCTCGGTGTGGTCGCCGTTGAAAAGCTGGCCGGTCATCCGCGATGACGGATTTGGTTGCGCTCGCACCGCCAGGAAGCCGCTTCCCGTTGCCAGGTCGTAGCGGCCGGACAGGCCGTGCACCGTTCCGTCGCAATATCGCGCGCCGGCCGGTAACGGCGCACTGAAAGAAAATGCGGCCGCAACCGCGGCGCCCGCAATCATGTAGTTTGCCTTGAAGGACATGCCGCCTGCCCCAATCCGGCCGCGTTGGGTGCGGCCTTGCACCGTGGAACAATTCACGGGCTGGATTAAAGCGAAGCCGTGGCGGACTGTCCAGCCGCACGACAGCGGCCGGCCAGGCGCGTGGCGTCAACCCGCCGCCTTCATCCAGTGTTGCATCGTCGTCACCGAACGCGCGAGCTGCGGCGCCGGATGGATCGTCTCGCTGAATGTGGCGGCGGCCCGCCAGCCCCACCGCGGATCGGCAAGGAAGGCGCGTGCCAGCGCCACCATGTCGGCGCGGCCCTCGGTGATGATCGCCTCGGCCTGCTTGGGATCGTCGATGAGACCGACGGCGCGCGTCGGAATGTGTGCTCCATTGCGCACGGCTTCCGCCAGATGCACCTGATAACCCGGGCCAGTCGGCAGCTTCTGCAATGGCGAATTGCCGCCGCTGGAGCAGCAGAGATAGGCCACGCCCTCCGCCTTCAGCGCCTTGGCCACCTGGATCGCATCGTCGACGTCGAAGCCGCCATCGACCCAGTCCTTGACCGACAGGCGAGCTCCAAGCATCAGCTTTGGAGCTGCCTTCTTGACCGCCTTTGCAATCTCGACGGCAAACCGCATACGGTTTTCCAGAGATCCGCCCCAACGGTCGGTGCGCTGGTTGGACAGCGGCGACAGGAACTGGAAGATCAGATAGCCATGCGCGGCATGCAATTCGATGAAATCGAAGCCGGCGCGCTCGGCCCGCTGGGCGGCGTCGGCGAAATGCTGGATGACCTGCAGGATTTCATCGTCCTCGAGCGCCCGCGGCACCTGCCAGCCGGTGTCGTAGGCAATGGCCGATGCCGACACGACCGGCCACGGATCCTGGTCGGGCTTGAGCGGCCCTCCACCTTCCCACGGCCTCTGGTTTGAAGCCTTTCGTCCGGCATGCGCAAGCTGCGTGCCGAATTTGGTACCAGGCGCGGCGACCCGCCTGGCGGCGTCCAGCGCGCGCTTGGCGGCAGCCTCATTGTCGTCGGAATAGAGGCCAAGGCAGCCATGCGAAATGCGGCCACGCCGCTCGACATCTGTCATTTCGACGGTGACCATGCCGGCTCCGGACATGGCAAGGTTCATCCAGTGGTACAGGTGCCAATCGCTAGCGGAGCCATCTTCGGCTGAATACTGGCACATCGGTGCCACGGCGATGCGGTTTGGAAAGGTCAGGCCGTCGAGTGTGATCGGCTGGAAAAGCGATGCGGTCATCAAGGGGACTCCGGGAGGGTGTAGACAGCTATCTAGGCAATCGATCCCGTAGGCGCCAGACACGAGCCGGTGAAACGATTGATCTGGACCAATCGCTGGCCAGATTGCCAGCGCACCGGTTCGCGGTTACGCCTCGCAACCGACAGCTTTGGAGAAAACGATGGAAGATCGCATTCGCATCCGTTCGGAGGAGATCCTGTCCGACGACTGGGCGGTCCTGAAAAAGACCGTGCTCGACTATCGCCGGCGTGACGGGCAGTGGGAGACACAGATCCGGCAGACCTACGATCGTGGCGACGGCGCGGTAATCCTGCCCTATGACCCCGTGCGTTCGACGGTGCTGCTTGTGCGGCAGTTCCGTTATCCGGCCTATGTCACTGGTCACCGCGAGCCGCTCATCGAGGCCTGCGCGGGCCTGCTTGACGAAAACGATCCGGAGACCTGCATCCGCAAGGAAGCGGAGGAGGAACTCGGCTACCGGCTGAAGGACGTCGAGCGCCTGTTCGCGCCCTATATGAGCCCAGGCAGCGTCACCGAACGGCTCTGGTTCTTCATCGCGCGCTATTCGCCCGCTGACCGCATCTCGGCCGGCGGCGGCGCGCCGGAGGAGGGCGAGGACATCGAGGTGCTGGAAATGTCGCTCGATGAGGCGCTTGCCGGCATTTCCGACGGCCGCATCATCGATGCGAAAACCATCATCCTGATCCAGCACCTGAAGTTGAATCCGATCTCCGCTTGAGCCGAGGCGGCGGTACCGCGCCATTTCTCGTCAGAAGGAAAGATCGAGCTTGGCCTTGAAACCGTTGTCGCTGGCATCCGCACCGAATTGCCCCGCATAGGACAGGCCAAGCGTGGCATTCGAGGCGAACCTGAGATCGACGCCCAGTTCGACAAGTGCGGCATCGCTGGAAATTGGTACGCCTGCGATGGTGAAGGCATTGCCGCCCGCGAAGGCGAAGGTCGAGAGCGGTGCTACATCGCCAAAGGCATGCCGCCAGCCAAGCATGCCGCGCGCCGTCGCCGCGACGCCGCCCACCGTGAAGCCGCTGGAGATCCTGACGCCGAGCGTGGTGAATGCAGCATCGGTGCTCGAGCTTGCGCTGGTCAGCGCCGCGTCGCCGCCCCTTTCGGCAAAGCCATCGGTGTGCAGATTGACATAGGCAAGATTGATGTAGGGCTCGAAACCGAAATGCCCTGTTTCGCCCTTGTAGGCGAGCTCGCCAAAGGCCTGGGCCGTGCCGGCATCGTAATCGGCCGACAGTTGATCGGCGACGCCGCCGAAGGAAACCGAGCGCAAGGTGGAAATGCGATGCCAAGCATAAGCGGCGCCCGCGCGAAAAGCGATCGCACCCCAGTTTGTCCCGCCATAGAGGCCGAGATGGTAATTGTCGCTGTCACCGGAGGAATGGCGGTCGTCCACATCGAAGCCTGAGCGGCTGTAGCCACCGGCGACGCCGAGCCGCCAGGCGCCTGCCGTGCCATCCGCCCCCATCAGCAGGCCTGTGGTTGAGCGATCGAGAGTGGCGGCGTTGCCATCGCTGTCGTGGCTGCCCCGCGAGTCAAAGCCCTGGCTCCAGATGGCAAGGCGGTCGGTGTCGGCCGTAACCATTTGCGGGCCGCCTTCGCCATAGGCCATCACAGGAACGGTATTCGAGCCCGTGGCGCCGAAAGCGGCGTCAAGGCGGTTGAGAATGGCATCACGCATGAAGTGGCTGTCATCCAGCAGGCTGCCCTTGATAGAGGCGTGAACTTCTCCCGAGAGCTGGTCGAAGGCATCGCGCGCGCCGTTGATATCGAGAAGCGCAACGGCCTCGTAGAGAGGGGCGCTGAAGCCAAGAGATTCGACACCGGTTCCTGCCGAACGCTGGTTTGGCGTGCCACCGATGGCGCCGAAGTCTATGCTGTTGCGCACCAGGGTGAGATAGACGTTGTTGGCGTCATAGCTCAGGCTTGGATTGAGGAATGCAAGATTGCTTGTGACGCCGTCAAATGCACCAGTGCGCCCGCCGCCGGCCGTCAGGATGGTGTAGATCGTGCTTGGCGCATAGGTGCCCGAGCCGGCAAGGATCGCAACCGTGCCGCCGTTGAGCGTCGCCGCGCCGGAGACATCAAGCACTGCATTGCTCGCTGGCGTCAGGCCAATGGCCAAAGTCGAGCCGGCCTGGCTGGTGAAGCTGCCGGTGACGGCCAGGGCCCCGGATGAGACGCGCACGGTGCCGGAATTGGTGACCGCCCCGACAAGCGTCCCATTGCCGGTCAGCGTGCCGGCCGACCGCACCGTGATCGTCGGGCTGGTGAGTATCCCCGCGACGGTCAACGTGCCGGATTGAACCTCCGAGCTCGTCGAGAAGGTGCCTGCGTCATTGAGGGTCCAGGCGGTGCCTTGCATAGACAGCGTCTCGAATGCGAGGAACTTAGCCGCGCTTTCGGTGCCGGTGCCAAGCAGGACAAGACTGTCCACCCCGGTTCCGCCCTGGACGACGCCGTTCAGCACCGAGCCGGTGTCCAGCTTGAGCGTGCGCGCGTAATTGCCGGAGAAGTTGATGGCGCGTACCGCGCCGGAAATCGTTCCGCTGTTTGTTACGGTTCCGCCCCGCGCCAGGTACAGCCCGTCGCTGGATGCCGACTGAATCGTACCGGTGTTTGTGAAGGTGCCACCGCCTGTCGCTTCGACCGCTCGTGCGCTCGTGCTTGAGCCAGTCGATTCAATGATGCCATTGTTGGTCAAGGTGAGCGGGGCGCTGGCGCTGGCATATACGCCGTTGAAGGTGCCGCTGATACGCCCCGTCGCATTGTTGGTCACCACGCTTGCCCCACCCTGGACCAGGACGCCGGTCGCGTAGCCCGACCCGGTGTTCGTGATGCTGCCGGAGTTGATCACGGTTCGTGACGCGCCCTGGCCGACGGAAACCGCGTTGCTGCCATTGTTGGCGGCAATGGTGCCGCCCGCGAGGTTGGTCACGGTGCCTCCGAACAGCAAGGTGACAAGATCGCCGCTCGTTCCAGTCTGCGTGATGGTTCCGGCATTGGTGACTGTTCCCGGGCCCGCCGCGGCGGTGCCGATCCTGATGGCGCTATGACCTGAACTGATGGTCGCGCCAGCCTCGTTGTCGACGCTGCCGCCGCCGGTCATCCAGATCGAGTTGCCGTTTGCGTCGCTGGTGATCGAGCCGAAATTGGTGACCGAGGACCCGTTGACCGAAAGCGAGATGGTATTGGCCAGGGAAGACGAGATGGAGCCGTTGTTCGTCAGGCCCCACACGCTTGTGGTCGCATAGATCGACGAACTTCCGGAGACGTTGGTTACCGTGACGCCCGGCCCGACTTCCGCTGTACTGCCGGTTTGAGTGTCGAGATTGATGCCGGTTCCGACATTGGCGGTGACATTGACATCGGCGGCGCGAGCACCGGCCGACATCGCCAAGGGCATGAGCGCCGCTGTCGCCAACCACGCCGCTCGGCGCAAAGCTGTGCCATCCGCCCGGCGAGGGCGGTCACAAATCCTGCTCTTCAACTGTAAGCCTCGTTGCCTCTGGCCGTTTGACCGGCGCGATTCAGACCCGCAATGAAGCAACGCTAAAACAGATCGTGCTGCAGCGCACCTAACTGAAAAGATAGGGTGGAGAACGCGACGTGGTGCCGAGTCGTTTTGAGAAAAGAACGAGGATGGCGGGGCGGGGCCGGTACGGCCCTAAACCGTGCCCGCGAGCACCAGCAGGGCCACGGCTTCGCTGCGGCCGCGGGTGCCGGCTTTCTTCTTGACCTGCTCCACGTGGTAATGCGCGGTGGCGGTGGCGATGCCCAGAATGATGCCGATCTCCGCGTCGGTCTTGCCGGCGATGACCCAGCGCATGCACTCCGCCTCGCGTGGCGTCAGGTGGATCGGGGGACGCGTGCTCTCGCCAAGCCCGATGGACGCATGCGCGCGGTCGTGCACGGCAAGTGCCATCGTGTGCAGCAGCGCGCGTTCGGTCTTGCTCATGGAAACCGAATTCAGCGATGCCAGGGAGACGAGCCCCTGGTACCCTGCCGGCCCATGGATGGGGATGCCCATCACTTCGGACCAGCCGTAGGCCTTGGCTGCGTCCAGCACCACCCTGCCTTCCACGGTGAAGCTGCGCGCGTCGCCGATCTCGCTCCACAGGAACGGCGTCATGCGCCGGCGCGTCTCCATGAGTATAGGGTCGATCTCGAAGAAGCCATTGGCCAGATAGAGTTCGAGCCAGTCGCTCGGCCAATTGTTGAAGTAGAAGCGATGGACCCGCGTGCCGCCGACACCAACCCAGGCGCCGCCAGCCGACACCTCGAAGCCGAAGAGCTTGATGACCTCCAGGAAGCGGTCGATCACCTTGGCGGCGTCGGCTTCTTCCGCGCAAAAATCGAGAAACCGCAGCCCCGCAGCCTGCCTCATCCGTCGCCCCCGTGCGCCCAATTTTTCAATAGTCGCAGGAAATCGCCCGAGATCAACCGCATGCTCATTGAATATCGAAAACCGATGACGATTGGGGCATTGCAGGGCAGCGACCGGACTGCAGATCAAGACTTGACGGCGTTTGTTTGAAATCTGAAAAGGGCGGGCCTGCGGACGTGGCGGAATTGGTAGACGCAAGGGACTTAAAATCCCTCGATCTCTGATCGTACGGGTTCGATTCCCGTCGTCCGCACCATGGGGCTTTTCTTCTCAGTCATGCCGTTGGGCGACCGGAGCTCAAATCCCGTTGCTGCAGCCGATTGCGCCTTGGTGCTTGATAGACGTGTCGAACACCGCTCGTCTCAAATCCGCTGCGGCGATCTCGATCGGTCTATGATCCACTCTGTCATTCGCATGATCTGTGGATCGGCGGCGCGACTTTCGGCGCGGACGCAGTAATAGCTCCGCGACGCCTCGATAGCTGTCTCGAAGGGCCTGACCAGCCGTCCCGAATGAAGATATTCGGAAGCGAGGAAATCGCTGACCAGGGCCAGTCCGCGTCCTTCCAGAGCCGCGGTTATCGCCATCATCAATGTGCCGAAATGCGCGTTGCGCGAGGTGACTTGCGACACGTTCGCCGCTGTCAGCCACCGCAGCCATTCGCTTCCATCGTCCTCATGCAGTAGCCAGTGCTCCGTTACGTCGCGCGGCGATCTCAAGGATGGCGAGGCATTCAGCAGTTTTGGGCTGCAGACGGGTCGCAGGACGACATTGGCCATGAGGCTCCAGGAAAAACCCTTCCAGGGCGGTGAACCGTAAACGATTGCGATATCGGTCGAGCGCCAGTCGATCTGGCTGAAATCGACGGCGGGGATCATTCGGAAGGATGTCAGGCCCGCGACCTGGGCAAAGTCGAACATCTGCGTCGTGAACCACGAGACCGCGAGAGCTGGCGGCACCGCGATCGTGATGGATCGAGGTCCCGTCGACGGAGTGGCCGCGGCAATTTCATCGACGCACGCGTCGATCTCGGAAAACGCTGCTGCTGCGGAGCGCTGCAATGTCCTTCCAGATTCCGTGAGGCGCAGGCGCCGTCCGTCCCTGACGAACAGGGCTACCCCAAGGCTGTCCTGAAGGTTGCGCACCTGCTGGCTTACCGCGCCGGGCGTCACGTTGAGCTCGATCGCCGCCGCGCGCACGGAGCCAACCCGGGCAACCGCTTCGAAGACGCGAAGATAGGCTAGGCCGTGTGGGTGCTTCATCTCGATTGTTTAGCTGTGCTAATTTCAAAATGTATAAATCATTTGGTTTGTCAAAACAATTGGCGTGTCCTAGCTTCCTCGTCAAGCAGCAAGCGGAGGCGCCAAATGACAGGAACGAGGTGGATCAGGTCGCGGCCTTTCGATTATCCCTATGACGGGAATCTCGACCCCAAGGTGACGGCGCTTCTCGTCATCGACCTTCAGGTCGACTTCCTGTCGTCCGATGGCTATTTCGCCAGGAAGGGTTATGACCCCGCGCCGCTGCGGGCGATCTTGCCGACTGTCAATGCCCTGATCGATACCGCCCGGGCGGCAGGCTGCCTGATCCTGCATACAAGGCAGGGCTATCGCGCGGATATGGCCGACATGACGCCTTACGAGCGTTGGCGTCGCAAACGTGCGGGTCTCGAGGGAACCGAAGTGCTTTTGCGTTCTTCGCCCGGATTTGAGATCGTCCCGGAGATAGCCGTCCACGCCAACGATGTCATCATCGACAAGACCGCCAACGGCGCCTTCACCCATACCGATCTCGATCACGTCCTGCGGGCGAGGGGAATCACCCATCTGCTCTTCAGCGGCTGCACGACGGACGTATGCGTGAGCACCACGATGCGTGAGGCGGCGGACAGGAACTATCAGTGCCTGCTCATCGAGGATGCCTGTGCCAGCGGCGACCAATACGCCCATGACGCAGCCGTCCACATGGTCACCGTCGAGGACGGCATCTACGGCGTCGTCTCCAGGGCAGCGGACGTGATTGCGGGCCTGCGCGCGCTGGACGTGTCCTCCGCCAAGAGCTGACCAAAACCAACCGGACTGTTTCAATGCCATATTTCATTTCTCTGATGCGTCTGACGCAGCGGGGGCTGGACGAGATCGCCAATTCTCCGGAGCGCGCGCGGGTCAGCCGTGAACGCGTCGAAGCCCTGGGCGGGCGCAGCGTCGCTCTGTACGCCACCATGGGCGCCTACGATTTCGTGCAGATTTTCGAGATGCCGAGCGAAGCGGCGATGATGCGGTACCTGCTTGTCGCCCGCCAGGACGGTCATGTCGATCCGGTCGTGCTGCCTGCATTCGATGCCCAGGATTGGAGCTCGATTGTCGAGGCATCCATAAGAAGCCGAATTGCAACAGGGGAACTGCCATGAAACGAACGATGCACCGTGCCTGCCAGATCGCTTCTCTGTTTTGCGCAACTCTGCTCAGCCAAACCGCTCTTGCAGGGGTCGACGCGCCGTCGTTCATACGCGACGGACACCTCACCGTGTGCACCTCGGCCGGTTTTCCGCCATTCACCTATATGGACAAGCCAACCGACACGCGGCCGGTGGGCGTCGACATCGACGTCGCCGACGCGCTTGCCAAGCTCTGGGGCGCCGATGTCACCTTCGTCGTCTCGGGCTTTGACGGGCTTCTGCCGTCGTTGCAGGCGAGCCGCTGCTCGCTCGTCATCAGCGGCATCTATCTCAACGACAAGCGCCGGCAGTCCTACGATGGCGTGCCCTATCTGAAATCGTCGACCGTGATCGTCACCGCCGCGACGAACGATGCGATCAAGAGCCCGGACGACCTTGCCGGCAAATCGCTGGCGATCGAGGCCGGGACGTCCTATGCGGATGCCCCCGATGAGATGAACAAGACCTTCAAGGCGCAGGGCAAGGCGCTCGTCACCTTCCAGACCTATGAATCGCAGGTCGCCGCGACCCAGCAGGTCATGATCGGACGAGCCGATGCGACGCTGACAGAAGCGGCTGAAGCTGGCGTTCGCACCAAGCAGACGGGCGACAAGATCAAGGTTGTGTACACCTATCCGTCCGAATTCCAGTTCGGCATCTATATCCAGAAATCGCCGGAAGACCTGACGCTGCTCAGATCGGCGCTGAAGACGCTGAAGCAGCAAGGAACATTCGGCGATATAGCGAAAAAGTACAATTTTCCCGAGTCAGGCTTCGACGTGGATTACGGCTCGTAGCCAATGACGCGGGGCCGACGTGCTTTTTGATCCGACCATTTTTCTGGAAGCTCTCGTCAGCCCCGCTTTGATCCAGGGCGCTCTGACAACGATCGGCCTGTCGATCTGCGTGCAGGTGACGGCATTTGCGCTATGCCTTCCGGTGGCGATCGGCTTGAGCTCCAGGCGCACCGTGGTTCGTTGGGCTCTGTTGGCCTATGTCTGGTTGTTCAGAAGCGCGCCCATGATCCTGGTGCTGTTGTTCATCTGGAACGGCCTGCCGCAGCTGTTCCCGATATTCCGCTCCGCGTGGTTCACACCGTTTCTCGCGGCCTACATCGGCATGACCCTGGTCGGCGTGGCCTACAATGCGGAGATCATGCGTGCCGCGCTTGGGTCTTTGGGGGCTGGCCAGAGGGAGGCGGCGGCCGCGCTCGGGCTTACCAGGTTCCCGGCTTTTCGCCTTGTCGTCTTGCCTCAGGCCATGCGCATCGCCTTGCCGTCCCTGATGAATGAATTCATTTCCCTGCTGAAATCGACGTCGCTGGCCTACACGATCTCGCTGCGGGAATTGATGACGACAACCTCGCTTTCCATATCGGCGAGCTTCCGGTTCACCGAATGGTATGCCTGCGCGTTCCTCTATTACCTCGTCATGGTCTCGGTCCTGACGCTCGCGCAGGGTTGGATCGAGAGGCGGATGTCCGCTCCCTATTCACGAAAGAACAATGATCGGGATGCCGGCCCGGGGGCCGTCCGCGCAATACCGGCATTGAACGGAAGCGCTCAGAACTTGTAGTTCAGATTGATGCCGACGGTATTCAGCTTCACGTCCTGATCGCGATCCGAAAAGCTGTTGCTTCCATCGTAATGTTCGGAGCCGAAATCATAATAGCGGTACTGGGCGCCGACAGTGAATTTGTCCGTCAGCGCATAATCGACGCCGGCACCGATCGTCCAACCTGTATTTGTGCGGGTTCGCGAAAAGTCCGAAACTGAGTTCTGGCTGGTTTCGATACCGGCGAAGGCAACGCCACCAGTGCCGTAGACCAGATAACGGTCCATGGCATAGCCGGCCTTTGCATTGATCGACCCGAACCATTGGACGTTGGTGCCGAATGAGTTTCCCGGGGCCTGGTCGGCCGAACCTTTGATCCCGGAATAGTTGAGGTCGGCCTCGCCGCCGATCACGAACTGGTTGAACTGCCAAAGGCCAGCGATCTGGCCGCCGACATATCCGCCGCTCAGATCGGGCGAGGCGAACGGTGTGCCGTCTGTTCCCGTAATATTGGCGCTACCCCAGCCATATCCTGCCTGAAAGCCGGCATAGTAGCCGGTCCAGTCGAAGCCTGTGGCGGTCATCGGCAGGTCCACCGTCGGATCGGCCGCGAAGGCTGGTCCGGTCAGCGCTACAATGAACCCTGCACTTGCAAGCACCAAACGACGCATAGAACTCCCCGAACGTCGATTCAGAAAGATCTGTAAGCCCAGGATAATCCCATTCGGGGGAAAACGGAATCAGATTTCCGCGCAATCGATTTCCCCACGGTTTGAGCGAAGCCCATATGAGCGCTTTTGCACGGGCCCACGCTGTCGGAGGCACATTCGCGCCGGGTGAGCTCGAACGCATCCTCGAAAAGATCTCGTCCGGTGGTGCGGTCGTAACTCTTGATGTGAAGGCCGGGTAGCCAGGGAATTGAAACGGCCATTGTCCGAAAATCGGTACGCCGTTGCCGGGGTGCTCGATGGCGGTTGCTGCCTCTGGCTACGTGCGCCGACATTTGCGAGACTGACCGCAACCGAAGGAATCGCCTGATGCCGACAAAGACCGCCAGTGCCGCCAAGCCAAGACCATGGGCCGAGATGGCACCGCATCTGGTCGATGTCGCGATGGGGCGCAAGCCCGCGGATCTCGTCATCCGCAACGGGCGCTGGGTGAATGTCCATTCGGGCGAGATCATTGCCGGCACCGATATCGCCATTGCCGGCGGTCGCTTCGCCTATTGCGGGCCGAACGCCAGCCACGCCATCGGGCAGGGCACGAAGGTGGTCGATGCGGGCGGGCGCTATCTGGTGCCAGGCCTCTGCGACGCGCATATGCATGTCGAGAGCGGCATGGTGACGGTAACCGAATTCTGCCGTGCCGTGATCCCGCACGGAACCACCTCGATGTTCATCGATCCGCATGAGATCGCCAATGTGCTGGGGCTGCCGGGCGTTCGCCTGATGCATGACGAAGCCATCGCGATGCCTATCAATGTGCACGTGCAGATGCCGTCTTGCGTCCCGTCGGCACCGGGCCTCGAACATGCTGGCGCCGAGCTGACAGTCGCCGATGTGGCGGAGGCTATGACATGGGAAAACATCATCGGCCTCGGCGAGGTGATGAATTTTCCCGGCGTCGCCGCCAACGATCCGATCATGTCGGGCGAGATCGCCGCGACGGTGAACGCGGGCAAGACAGTCGGCGGTCACTATGCCTCGCGCGACCTCGGCCTGCCGTTCCATGGTTATGTCGCCGGCGGGCCGGAGGACGACCATGAAGGCACGCGCGCCGAGGATGCGATTGCCCGCGTCCGCCAGGGCATGAAGGCGATGCTGCGGTTGGGCTCGGCCTGGTATGACGTCGCCTCGCAGATCAAGGCGGTGACCGAAAGCGGCATTGATCCGCGCAACTTCATACTGTGCACCGACGACAGCCATTCGGGCACGCTCATTCATGAAGGCCATATGGACCGGGTTGTGCGGCATGCCATTCGACAGGGGCTGAAGCCGGTGACGGCGATCCAGATGGCGACGCTGAATACCGCCCAGCATTTCAAGCTGGAGCGTGAACTGGGCTCGATCGCGCCGGGGCGGCTGGCCGACCTGCTGATCGTCTCCGACCTGGCCGAGATGACCATCGACGAGGTCTACGGGCGCGGCGTCCGGTTGGCCAAGGGCGGCAAGCTCGAAGCCGACATTCCGGCTTACAATTATCCCAAAACGGCGAAGAACACGGTCAAGCTCGGCAAGAAGCTCAAGGCCGGGGATTTCGACATCGTGGCGCCCAAGGGCGCCAATGAGGTGCGCGTGCGCGTGATCGGCGTGATCGAAAACCAGGCGCCGACACGGGCGCTTGAGGCCGATCTTCCTGTCGAGGACGGGCTGGTCGCCATGGATCGCCGCGACGATGTCTGCCAGATCGCGCTGGTCGAACGCCACAGAGGCACGGGCGGCGTCACCAACGCCTTCGTGTCCGGCTTCGGCTACATGGGCGATTGCGCCATGGCCTCCAGCGTGGCGCATGACAGCCACCACATCATCGTTGTCGGCACCAACAAGCAGGACATGGCGCTGGCGGTCAACCGTCTGGGCGAGGTCGGTGGCGGCGTCGTATTGTTCTCAAAAGGCAAGGAACTGGCGCTGGTCGAGATGCCGATCGCCGGCCTGATGTCGGACGAGCGAGCCGAGATCGTCGCCGCCAAGGCGGAGAAGCTGACCGAGGCAATGCGCGCGATGGGCTGTTCGCTGAACAACGCCTACATGCAACACTCGCTGCTGGCCCTGGTAGTCATTCCCGAGCTCAGGATTTCCGACGTCGGCCTCATTGACGTCACGACATTCCAGAAGGTCGACCTGTTCATCTGAAGTCAGTGAGCCTTGGGACGTTCAGCCCCCGGTGGCGATCGTCAGCACCTTGAACGGCGTGGTGATGACGATCTCGGCCACGGAGCCAACGGCCTTTCCAAGGCCTTGGCCAAGGTCATCAAGCTGCCCTGGCGGGCTTTCGTCCGAAGCCAGGCCGGCCGGCGCGCGCAGGCGGTCGCCAAGCAACTGCACCAGGAACGGGTTGTCGGCGAACTTGGCATGGTTCAACTGGTCGCCGCCCTTGGTCTTGGTGAGGTCGACGACCGACACGCCATAGCTGGCAAGGTCAGCCGCGTTGCCATAGTCGCCCACGCGCGGCTTGTCGCCCGAGATGAAGGACGAGAGCTTGAGGGCGCGGTCGTCCCCTGAAAGCAGGATGGCGAAGGGCTTGCTGGGCTTGCCATAGCGGATCATCTGTTTCTTGAACACGTCGACGTCGATGTCCGGCGAAGCGAGGATGACATAGCCGAGTTTACCGCCAAGATCGCGGTCGCCAGTGATGGCGAGCTGGCGCAGCGCCTCCATCGTTACCCAGTTCCCCATCGAATGGGCGATGATGTCGATGCTCTTGACCTTGGTCTTGGCAAGCATGCGCAGCGTCGCTTCGAGGTCGTCGCGCGCGGCGGTGGCGCTATCCTTGTCATAAAGGTAACCGGTTGTCTTGGCGCTCGAGGCCCACGAGAACAGCACCGGTGTGCCTGGATATTTGGTGTCGTGGACGATCTGCGTGATCCGGTAGATGCCGTCATCGAAACCGTTGTTGAAGCCGTGCACGAAGACCAGCGCGCGATCGCCACGCATGGCGATATCGGCGCCAATCGCCTTGGCGAATTGCGGCGCGTTCGCGTAGTAAGCGACATCCTTCGCGGTGAAATCCTTGGCAGGATTGCTGTTGGCCGATCCCTTCGCCCTCTCGATCGCGCCGACCTGATGGGACTTCGGGACGGTCACGTCGACACGAGCGTAGCTGGTGGTCAGCGAGCGATCGCCGTCGAATACCTGCCGCGGCTGCTTCGTGGCTCTTTGCCGGGTGGTGGCGACGAATATCTCATGCGTCGCTGCTATGTCGGAAGCAGGAACCGTTACCGTCGTCCGGTTGAGAAGGTCATGCGTGTTCTGCCCGGCGCAGCCTGTGACAAGCAACGCGAAGGCGACGATGAGGAAGCTCTTCGAACGCACGGTTACACAGTCCCTGCAAGCAACGCCAAGCTGATGACGTCCATGGCTATGTCGATAAAGACTGAGTCAGGCCCGGTCCAGTTCAAAGTGGTCCAATTGTGCGGCAAATCGTTAACGTGACCGCAGAAAGCCATCGCGGAGCGACTTACTGTCCAAGCAGGCTGATGCGATCGGTAACCTCGCGGTCGCTGGCAAAGCCATCATCCTCGCGCAATCGCTGACCGATCATCTTCACCATGGCCGGATTGTCGGCGAACTTGTTGTGATTGAAACTGTCCGTTCCCTTGAGACTGGACAGATCGATGACGGTCACCCCGTAGGTGGCGAGGTCGGCGGCGTCCTTGTAGTCGCCGACGCGCGGCCGCGAGCCGGCGAGCAGGCCGGAGAGGCGCAGCGCCCGGTCGTCGCTGGACAGGAGCAGGATGAACGGCTTGTCGGGCTTGCCGTAGCGGCGCATCTGGCTCTTGAACACGTCGACGTCGATGTCGGGCGAGGCCAGCACGACGTCTCCGAGCTTGCCGCTGAGGTCACGGTCGCCGGTGATGGCGAGCTGCCGCAGCGCTTCCATGGTGACCCAGGTTCCCAGCGAATGCGCGACGATGTCGATGCGCCGCGCGCCCGTCTGAGCGAGCATGCGAAGGGTCACTTCGAGCTGGTCGCGCGCAGCACTCGCGCTTTCCTTGTCGTAGACATAATCGGTGGTCCTGGCGCCCGAAGCCCAGGAGAACAGCACCGGCGTTCCTGGATAGCCGGAATCATGGACGATCTGGGTCACACGATAGACCGCGCTGTCGAAACCGGTGTTGTAGCCGTGAACGAAGACCATGACACGGCCGCCACGCGCCGCGATATCGGCGTTAAGGGCGCTCGAGAATTGAGGAGCGGTGTCGTAGCCGACGACCTCCGAGGCCATGAAGTATTTCGCGGGGTCATTCGACTTGCCTCGCGACCGCCTCTCGATCTGGCCAGTCTGGTGGACGCCGGGAACGGTGACGTTGACGCGCGCGTAGTTCAGCGTCGCCGAGCGCTCGCCGTCGAAAACCTTGTTGGGATCGGCGGACTTCTTGCGTGTCGTGGCGATGAAGATGCTGTGATTGCCGGCAATCTCCGTCACCGGCGTCGCAACGACGGCGCTGCCGAGAATTTCTTGGGTTTGCCGACCGGCGCAGCCGGCAATCAGCAAGGCAAGGGCAATGATGCAAATCTTCTTGAAAGGCACGTCTGAAATTCCACTCCGGCCGCAAGGCTATCCACCTGCGCAGTCCCTCCCGGACAGGCAGAGTGAGGCGGAAGTAAGTCGCTGGCGGTTGAAATCCGGTTAGCGGGGCGCGACCGTCGCGACAGTGTTGCGCGAAAGCCGAGAATTGTCGGCAAGGCCATCGTAATGCTGGAGCTGAGTGCTCGCGCGACACCGACGGTCGCGCGGACAAGCTGACACTGCATGCACCGGAAACTCAATCCTTGCGCAATCCAGGATTGCAGATTTCATCTTGCGAGACCGCCGCGCGATGGCTTGTGCGGGACGGATATGCAATAGGGGCAAGCGCCTGAATCTGTTGGCGGACGGACTTCGCGTCTCGAACCGGGTCGGGTGCTTGGAACGAACGTCGTGCGGAAAACAGGACATGATTCATGGGGCTTAGGCGGTTGCTCAAGCACATATTGCCGACGTCGTCGAAGCACGACTGGTCTGTCGAATTGTCCAAGCTCGAAAAGAATTCGCTGCTTGGCATTACATCCGCCGGTAAAAAAGACGGTGGCGGAGCTCAGGTTCACGCCGTCATGTCGGCGATCCTGTTTTCACGCGCCACGGGCATTCCGTATTTCCATACGCCGTTCAAGTCGGTTGAGCACGGAGGGGATCCCGCGCTTTTTGCGTGTCGATGGGAAAAGTCGTTCAATCTCGGAGCGGGATCGCCTGGTCTTCCTCAGGGCATCCCGATCATACCGGGTGATGTTTTCTCCAAAGGGTATCGAGGCCCGCCCGCCATTGTGGAGCAACAACATTTCCATGCCTTCGCCGACGAAAATCCGGATTTCTACAGAGGCATTGTCGATGAGTTTCGCGCGCGACTGACGTTGCCGCCAAGGTCGTATTCATCACCCACAATTGCAGTCCATGCCAGGCGCGGCGATGTCGTTGGTGCGCCAGCCCATGCCGAACGTCTAACCGGCAACGCTGTTATCGCGCGCCGCATCGAATCGGTGCTTCGCGATCATCCCGGTCATTCTGTGCGTGTCTTCTCGCAAGGCAACGCATCGGACTTCCAGCCGCTGCCGGGCATATGCGAATTCGAACTCGATTCAGACATTTTTGCCACGCTGTCGGGATTGATCCATGCCGATTGCCTCATAATGGCCAAGAGTTCCCTGAGCTACGTTGCGGGACTGTTGTCCAAAGGCGCTGTGTACTACGAACCTTTCTGGCACAAGCCGCTGTCGTCCTGGCAAGAGGTAAGCTAGGGCGCCGTCCATCGCGCCGTGGTAAGCCAGCTCGAGTGGCCGCCAGGGACTGAGGGCAACCGAGCCGCGATCCGAGGTGTTTTCCGATGAGCAATTTCTGTTCCCGCGTCGCCACCGCCGCTGCGGCGATCCGCGAGATTTTCCCGCAAACGCCGCTGCAGGAGAACGACTATCTGTCGAAGAAGACCGGCGCGCGCATCCTCCTGAAGCGCGAGGATCTGTCGCCGGTACGTTCCTACAAGATTCGTGGCGCCTTCAATTTCTTCCGCAAGGCGCTCGCGGCCGGCAATGACGCGGAGCTGTTCGTCTGCGCCTCCGCTGGCAACCATGCCCAGGGCTTCGCCTTTGTCTGCCGACATTTCGGCAAGAAGGGCGTGGTGTTCATGCCGGTGACGACGCCGCAGCAGAAGATCGACAAGACGCGCCTGTTCGGCGGCGAATTCGTCGAGATCAAGCTGGTCGGCGACTTCTTCGACGATTGCTACCGGGCCGCGATCGAGTTCACCGAAAGTGCCGGCGCGCATATGGTGCCGCCTTTCGACCACAAGGACATCATCGAGGGACAGGCGACGGTCGCCTACGAAATCGCAGCCCAGATCGGCGCCCGCATGCCCGATATCATCATGCTGCCGGTTGGTGGCGGCGGCCTTGCGGCCGGTGTGACCCATTTTTTCGCTGACCAGGGCCGCGAAACGCGCTTCGTTTTTTGTGAGCCAGCCGGCGCGCCGAGCCTGAGCGAGAGTCTTTCCGCGGGCAAACGTGTCAAGCTCAACAAGGTCGACAACTTCGTCGACGGCGCGGCCGTGGCGGAGATCGGTCGTGAGCCATTGCGCTACCTCAAGGATTTTCCCGCCGATACGGTGCGGCTGATCCCGGAAAACCGTCTCTGCGCGACGATGATCGAGATGCTCAACATCGAGGGCGTCGTGCTCGAGCCGGCGGGCGCCCTGGCAATCGACGCATTGAAAGACTTCTCGCGGAAAGAGATCCGAGGCAAGACCATCGTTGCGGTTGTCTCTGGCGGCAATTTCGATTTCGAGCGGCTGCCGGACGTCAAGGAGAGGGCGCTACGCTTCGAGGGCCTGAAGAAATACTTCATCATCCGCTTTCCGCAGCGGCCAGGCGCGCTGCGCGATTTCCTCGAAATGCTCGGTCCCGACGACGACATCGCGCGCTTCGAATATCTCAAGAAGTCGGCGCGCAATTTCGGCTCGGTGCTGATCGGCATTGAGACCAAGGATCGACGGAACTTCGATCTGCTCAGGGCGAATTTCGAAGCGGAGGGCGTCCAGTATCAGGACATTACCGACAACGAGACGCTGGCGGGGTTCATCATATGAACGGCAAGACCGAAAATGTCTTCATAGCGCTGCTCTCCGGCATCAATGTCGGCGGCAACCGCATCGTCAGGATGGCCGATCTGAGGGGGTTCTTCGAGGAACTCGGCTTCGGCAATGTCGCCACCTATGTGCAGAGCGGCAACGTTGTGTTCCGGGCAGCCCATGGTGACGCGGCCGCATTGACCCGGCAGTTGGAAGCCGCTTTCGAGAAGAAATGGGGATTTCATTCGCGCATCATGGTGCGCGACGCCGAGTGGTTCAGCCGACTGGTCGAGCAGAATCCCTACCCGGATATCGCCGCGGAGCCGACCAAGCTCCACGCCTATGTGCTGGAGCGTGAGCCGACCGTCGAGGAAGAGGCCCGGCTTTCCGAGAAATGCACAGGTGCGGAAAAATTCGAGATCAAGGGCGACGTGCTCTATCTGCACGCCCCTGATGGGCTAGGGAGATCCGTGTTCGCCGGACTGATCGGACGCACGCTGAAAGTGCCGGGCACCGCGCGCAATTGGCGTTCGGTGCAGGCGCTGCTTGAGATGGCAGGCAAAGGCGGCGGCGGCCACTGACTTAAGCCGCTGGCGCGCGGTTCCAGTCAAAAACCAGCTCTTCGCGGAAGGCGAAGCGCTTGATGTGATCGGCAACGACCGTTTCCAGCCGCTCGATCGAGCTGGCGTCCTCGGTCGTCACCACAATGTGCAGGGTCGCGGCATCCGCGTCCAACACCGTGCGTCCCATCGACAGATCGATGACGCCATGGCTGGGATCGAACTCGACCGGAAATTTGTGCGCCCAGTGCTTGCAGAGCTGCTGCAGGTAGCGGCTCGCATGTTCGGTGGCGACGTCGGCACGGCTGGATGTCATGGTTGGTTCTCCCGGCGCCAGCGGACAGGCGGGCGCATATCCGGACAGATAGGCACCATCTGGCGAGGCGCCAGATTGGCGGACAGCATTCATGGCCATCCGCCTCAGTGACGAGCGATTACCAGCTCCCGGTATTCGCCATCGAGGCCCACGGCTCGGCCTTGGCCTTGGCCGGGCCTTTCTGCAGAAGCTCGATCGAGATGCCGTCCGGCGACCTGATGAAAGCCATGTTGCCGTCGCGCGGCGGCCGGTTGATGGTGACGCCCTTGTCCATCAGGTTCTGGCAGGTGGCGTAGATGTCGTCGACCTCATAGGCGAGGTGTCCGAAATTCCGACCGCCCTTGTAGTCTTCGGCGTCCCAATTGTAGGTCAGCTCGACCAGCGGCGCCTTGTCGGCGATGCCGCTCTGCTCGTCTTCGGAGGCCGCGAGGAAGATCAGGGTGTAGCGCCCCTGTTCGTTTTCGTAGCGGCGAACTTCCTTCAGGCCAAGCTTGGCGCAGTAGAAATCGAGCGAGGCATCGATATCGGCGATGCGGACCATGGTGTGCAGATAGCGCATTTGATTTCCTCGGGATGTTGGGTCGCCGCGGAACATAGGGGCGAGCCTTTCAAAGGGCAATCGCCAAGAGTTGATGGCGTCGGCAAACAACAAATCCGGTATTGCCGTAATGAACCGTGAAAAAAGGCACGGCAGGTCTTGCACACACCGGAAGCCGCAGTGTTAATCTGATGTCAAGAATCAGTTGCGGTGTTCTTGAAAAAAGGGGGCATTCTTATGGGGGAAAAGGCCTCTTTTATGGGGCGGGACGGGACCCTCGGCGACGCCTTGAAGCGCGAGGATGGCAGTGAGGCTGATCTCGTCGAGGTCGCCGGAGCCATCAAATGGTTCGATGTTGCCAAGGGCTACGGCTTCATTCTACCGGATGACGGCTCGTCGGGCGATATTCTCCTCCATGTGACATGTCTTCGAAAAGACGGCTTTCAGACCGCGCTGGAGGGTGCGCGCGTCGTCTGCCTGGTAAAGCAGGGCGACCGTGGCCTGCAGGCTTTCCGTGTCCTTTCGATGGATACATCCACCGCGATCCATCCGGCGGAGATGCAGGAACAGCGCACTCATGTGTCGGTGACGCCGGAGAGTGGGCTGGAGCGCGCCTTGGTGAAATGGTTTAACCGCACCAAGGGATTTGGGTTCCTGACCCGGGGCGAAGGCACCGAGGACATTTTCGTCCACATGGAGACGCTGCGCCGTTACGGCATTACCGAGCTTCGCCCGGGACAGGTCGTGCTGGTTCGGTTCGGGCGCGGCGACAAGGGCCTTATGGCTGCCGAAATTCACCCCGATATGGGTACCTTGTCGGTATCGCATTAGGACGATTTCCGGCTGAGGATCTTGAATGGCTCACAGGAACTGGCTGACGGCCGGAGTGCTGAGCGTCTTGGTGGCGGCGATCGTCGCCACAGGCGCATTCTTCTTCTCGCAGGAATCGAGTTCGGCCGACGGCAAGGTGATGATCCTTCCTGTCGATCCGGCGCCGTTGGTCGTGATGACGAAAGCGGGCGAGCGTTCGTTCTCCATCGAAGTCGCCGATACGGAAGCCGAACGCGAGGCCGGCTTGATGTTTCGGACCGACATGGCCGACGATCACGGCATGCTGTTCGTGTTCGATGCGTCGCGGGAGGTCAACTTCTGGATGAAGAACACGCCGATGCCGCTTGACCTGGTTTTTGTCGGGGAGGACGGCAGGATCCGGGCCATAAAACGGGGTGAGCCGCAGTCGGAAGCGATCATTTCTCCCGGCACGCCGGTCCGTTTCGTCCTGGAACTCAAGGCGGGAACCGCCGCCAAGGATGGCATCGCGGACGGCGACCTGTTGCGCCACCCAAAAATCGGCGCGAATGCCGGTTCTCACTGAACGTTTGGCCGATGCAATTTTTCTCCCATGAGGGTTTCGAACTAGCCTACCTTGACCGCCAGCCGGCGTCGGGCCGTGGCGATCCGGTCTTGATGATCCACGGTTTTGCCTCCAGCCACTACGTCAACTGGGTGTCGCCTAGCTGGTTCAAGACGCTGAACGATGCGGGCTACCGCGCGATCGCCTTCGACAATCGCGGACATGGTTCGTCTTCGAAAAGTTACGATGAGGCCGACTACACGCCCGGGAAAATGGCTTCCGATGGTGCGGCGTTGCTGGACCACCTTGGCATCGAGCGGGCGCATATCATGGGCTATTCGATGGGCGCGCGCATATCGGCGTTCCTGGCGCTGTCCGATCCTGACAAGGTGGCGACTCTGGTCTTTGGGGGGCTCGGCATCGGGATGATCGACGGCGTGGGCGACTGGGACCCCATAGCGGCGGCACTTCTAGCCGAGGATCCGGCCTCCACTAGCCATCCGCGCGGCCGCTCATTCCGCGCCTTTGCCGACCAGACCCGGAGCGATCGACGCGCGCTGGCCGCCTGCATCGCCACCTCGCGGGAGTTGCTGACCGAAGATGACCTCGCGCGTATCGCCCAGCCGACGCTGATCGCTGTCGGAACGACGGATGATATTGGCGGCTCGCCGGATGAGCTGGCCGCCTTGATGCCGAACGCCCGCGCGTTTCATATTGAGGGCCGCGACCATATGCTGGCTGTCGGGGACAAGTCTTTCAAGCAGCGGGTTCTGGAGTTCTACGCCGAAAATCCGCTTTGAGCGGCTCGGCGCTGGTTAATCTTCCGTCGCCAGTGTGAAGATGCCGAGCGGCCGGGGAGACGTTTCCTGACCATGCTTCGGCTTGGCCTCAGGTGGGGTTTGGAGCCAGCGCAAGCGCCTGAAGCGACCGCGCGATATTGTGCCGTGCCTGTGCTTCGAACCTCTGCCGGAACTCCTCCGTGTGGAAGATGTGCTCTCGGGCAAGGAAGGTCTTTAGGACCGCGCCGCGGCCGGCGCGCCACATCGGCTCCTCCACCCAGCCATACTCGCGACGAACCGCGCTCTCGTAGGCGTCGAAAGCGGCGGGCGCCGCGCCAAGGATCGACAGGTCCATGTCGAGGAACAGGGCGGCGTCGCGGAGGGCGTTTGTGTCTCCGAACGGTGGGAGCTCATGTGTGGCGGTGGCGACGATCATCGCCTTGATACGGTCGATCCGCTTTGTATCGGCGCGGCCGGCCAGTTCTTTCTCGGCAAGTGCGGCGCTTCTCGCCTCGTTGTCCTTCGCCCGGCTGTCATAGATGGCATCATGGAACCAGATCGCCGCATCGACGGCTTCAACATCATCCAGCAGCACGCTATAGTAGCGACAAAGTGCCAGCATTGCCTCGATATGGGCTAGACCGTGATAGTGGCGGCCTTCAGCCACATAAAGCACGGATAGCGCGCTTTTAGTCGCGTTGTCGATCAAGGGTTCGTTTTCCATGGCTTCTTGAATTTCCGCCAACCCAATCCATTTGACAAAGCACTAAGGAAAATTGAGTTCAATCGTGCTACAATCTGGCCTATAGGTGCGGCCGGACATTAGGCAAGGCGGCAGGACGAGACGTCGATGAACAGCATCAGCATTTCCCGACACAGCGCATTGCAGCCGGTTGACCCGATCTGGCGCTCGATCCGCGATGAGGCGATGGACGCGGTCAACCGCGATCCACTGCTGGCGGCGTTCCTCTATTCGACGATCCTCAATCAGGACAGCCTTGAGGAAGCGGTCATACACCGGTTGGCGGAGCGGCTGGCCCACCAGGATATCGGCTCTGATCTCATCCGTCAGACTTTCAAGTCGATGCTGGACGACGACAAGGAGTGGTCGACGACGGTGCGCGTCGACATCCAGGCGTACTATGACCGCGATCCTGCCTGCGATCGTTTCATCATGCCCGTGCTCTACTTCAAGGGTTTTCATGCGGTTCAGACACATAGGCTGGCGCATTGGCTTTGGAACCAGGGCCGCAAGGATTTCGCGCTCTATCTGCAGAGCCGCTCGTCCTCGGTGTTCCAGACCGACATCAATCCGGCAGCCCGCATCGGCAAGGGGATCTTCATCGACCACGCCACGGGCCTGGTCGTCGGTGAGACCGCGGTGATCGAAGACGACGTCTCCATCCTCCATGGCGTGACGCTGGGCGGTACCGGCAAGGCCGGTGGCGACCGCCACCCCAAGATTCGCTACGGCGTGCTGATCGGCGCCGGCGCCAAGATTCTCGGCAATATCGAGATCGGTCACTGCTCGAAGATCGCTGCCGGCTCGGTCGTGCTTTCGCCCGTGCCTCACAACAAGACGGTTGCCGGCGTTCCCGCTCGAGTGGTGGGAGAGACGGGTTGCGACCAGCCTTCGCGGCAGATGGACCAGCTTCTCCCATCGCAACGCATGGATCAGGTCGTCTCGTTCGATATCTGATTTTTTCGCGTTGATGCTCGGTCGGGCACGGATTGCCTCACCGGTTCGCCCACGTGCCGGCATCCCCTGCAATCAGCCCGGCTTGCCTTTACATCGCCATTGTCGACGTGCCAGAAGCGCATTCACACGAGCAAGCCGACGATCGGAGAAGACTGTTGAAGCCCGACGAAATCAGAAAGCTGGACGCCTATTTCAAGCGCGTCTTCCAGAACCCCAAATTGCAGGTGAAGGCGCGGCCGCGCAAGGACGACTCGGCCGAGGTCTATGCCGGTGACGAGTTCCTCGGCATCGTTTTCAAGGATGAGGACGACGGCGACTACAATTTCTCGATGGCGATCCTCGATATCGACCTGGCCTGAGACCGGCTACCCGCGGCGGCCGGATCAGCATCGATTGCGTCCGGCCGGCGCCTCCAGCATGTTAATCTAGCGCCCCGTCTTCAAGATGCGCGTGGTTTCAGCGACAATTGCCGCGTCGAGAGTCGGCCAGTCGCCGACAAACTCCTTCGGAAATCGATATGTCAGGCTGAGGTTGTCGCCAACGTGGATGTCGCGTTCGCAGGGCGCCAGCGATTCATCCGCATTCGGCCCACCCAGGCAGCGTGCCACGAAAGGGTCCTTGCCCGGGCGTTCCCCGACGACCAGCACCTCGTTCACATAGCCTGACTTTTCATTGAAGGCGTAGACCGTCGTGCCGCCAGGGCCGGGTCTGCCGGGCTGGACGATCAGCGCGCTGTAGATGGGTGCGAACCGGCCACTCATGTCGCGCGACATCATCTGCTGTTCGAACGAGAGGAAAATGATCTTCTTGGCTGATCCTGTGTGGTTGAAATCGTCGCGCGCGGCTTCGCTGTAACCGTCCATCTCCGGATAGCGGAGATAGAGGTCGAGCCGCGAGGCGATGCCGTCGCGCCTGGCCTGGGCAAAGCGAATGGCATTGGCGGGCACGGCGATGACATTGTTGCCGATGACGATTTCGCGGACTGTGCCGTCGTCTGTGTAGCCGGCCATGGCGATCGAGTGGCCGAACCACTTGCCGCCAAAACTGATCGCCACCGATAGCAATGCCAGCGTCGCGAACGCGTAGAACACCCGCCTCATCAGCGCGGAATCGACCACGGTGAATTCCGGTTCGGTGGCGGTCGCTGCCTGTCTCATGGAAATCCTCGATCTATGCCGCCTGTCCCCAGGCGGGACACATGACGCGGCATGGCCCTTGCACCGCTGTTGCCACGACTGTGCGATTTCATGGTAAATGGAAGGTAAAGATGGGTTCGATGCTGCTTGTGCTTTTCGCGTTTTCAGTCGGGTTGACGGCTTGCGGGCTTGCCGGGTCGGCAATGGAGCTGATCGCGGGCCGCAAGGTTGCGTTCGCGGAGCCCTATGTGTCGCCGGCGCACATGCTTCGCTCCCTCCTCGCGACCGCTTGCGCCGGGCCATTCATGCTGGTCAACGAAGCCCTCGATGCCCGTCGCGACCGCCGCATATCGACGGTTATGCTGATCTCCTGCGGCTGTACGGCGGCCATCTGGGCGCTGGCGCTTGGCGTCGTGCTGATCGCCATTGCCTGCTGGGCTACCCTTCCCCTAGGTTCCGCCGGCTTCCCAGCCTGAGCGAATCGGAGAGACAAATGCCCGCCTATGCGATCGACGGAAAAGAGCCCGCCTTCGAGGAGGCCGGCAGCAACTGGATCGCGCCCGACGCCACGCTGATCGGCGATGTCCAGGTCGGCCGCAATGCCGGAATCTGGTTTGGCGTCGTCATTCGCGGCGACAACGAGCCGATCGTCATCGGCGCCGATACAAATGTGCAGGAACACACGATAATGCACACGGATCCCGGCTTTCCGCTGACAATCGGCGAAGGCTGCACGATTGGCCACCGCGCCTTGCTGCATGGTTGCACGATCGGCGACAACAGCCTGATCGGCATGGGCGCCATCGTGTTGAATGGCGCCCGGATCGGCAGGAATTCGCTGGTTGGCGCCGGTGCTCTGGTCACCGAGGGCAAGGAATTTCCCGACAATTCGCTGATCGTGGGCTCGCCGGCGAAGGTTATCAGGGCGCTCGACGATGCCGCCGTCGCAAGGCTGCGTGGCTCGGCGGCCCATTATGTCGCCAACGGCAAGCGCTTCAAGGCAGGGTTGAAGAAGGCCTAGCTCTCATGACCATCGCCGGAAATGGCGGAGCCGGCCCCGGGGACGGGGGCCGGCTCCTTTCACCCGGTCGTTGGGGACGGGGAGGGTGGGGACTCGACCGGGTTTCTCTTTAGGCGCGTCGCATGGGCAAAGCGCTTGATCTTTGTTTTGCGCGCCCTCAGCGGACGCTGGCGACCGCGTCGGCACGACCGTCATTGATCGTTATCCAGACGCCGGAATTCTCAGTCGATTGGCGCTTCAGGTATGTGTAGTCGGTGTCGGTCCAGGAAAGGACCTTGGGTTCGAGGTTGTCGAGGATGAATTCGCCAAGGCTGGTGCGCACGGTCAGAACGGCATGGCCGTCGCCGTTCGGCTGGCGCACAACCGTCATCAGCAGATTGCCCGCCGGAACGCCGGCATCCATCAGCTCGCGGCGCTTTTCCAGCGCATAGTCTTCGCAGTCGCCGTAGCCGTTGTCAGGGTAGGACCAGTATTCCTCGACGCCGTAATTTTCCAGATCGGTACGCGGCTTGATGCGGGTGTTGACCGAGTTGTTGATGTTGACGATCGTTGCCCACAGCTTACGGGTCAGGTCCACAGGCGGGCCCTTCGGGGTCCGTTCGTTGCATTCCACCGGTATGCGCTGGCAGAAATCATAGTGGCCGACAGGCTGTGTCGTACGTGCGCCGGTGTGCATGAAAACCGGTCCCGCCGCGTATGCCGTCCCCCAAGCGGAAAGCTGCATCGCCATTGCCATAAGCAACAGCTTGCCCCACGTGTTCTTCATTTTTCTAGTCTCCCCGTTTAAGGAGACAATGACAGGGTTGGATTTATTTGACGCAAAAGGCCGAAGTAGATATTAAGTAAAACGCCTGTAGAATAAACATAAAATTTGAATCATCTGAGTATAAAAATATTCAGGATCTCTACGGCCGCGATCCTTGATGGCGGCGGGCCGGAGCCGTCGTTCAGGGGATGTCCGTCTACGCGGTTTCGCTGATGTGTGAATGAGCGAATGCGCACGGTGCTTCGCCAACAAAAAACCGGCCTTGCGGCCGGTTTGATTGGTTCTGCCGATTTGCAACCAGCGTCAGGTGCGCGGCGTGTTGAATTCCGAATCCAGTGTCTCGGGTCGCTGTATGACCGCGAACTCGATGGCCACGCCGTCCTCGAAATGGCGCACCACCTGTCCGCGCATGGTGCCCAGCATCACTTGGACCCCGATCGCCGGCTTGACGTCGATCTCGATCGCCGCGCCCGAAAGGGACAGGTCGATGATGCGGCACTGGTACTGGCGTCCGTCGGTCAGTTGCAGCACGCTTGTCGGATTGCGCGGCGCCACGCGTTCGTGACGTCGGTCTTCCGGCAGATCCAGCTCGTGCTTGTTGGCCAACCAGGTCAACTGTGCGGCGAGTTTGTCCTTCTTGCGGTCCGACGCGATAACGGTCATCGCGAAGCCGTCCTGCAGGGTGCGGGTGACCACGCCCTCGATGCGGCCGATATGATCGATGTAGGCGATGACTTTCTCGCCGGGCATGCCCACGCGCTCGGTGCGCAAGGCAACGTTGCCGGGCGACATATCGACGACCTGGCAGGGGTGCTCGGTGCGGTCTTCCAGCATGAAGCGTCCATAAATCTTCACCCGGACGCGCTGAAAGTTACGCCTTTCAGCGCGGGACGGCGCGTAGTCGACCGCCGCTGACCTCATGACTGCCTACACCCCGTTTGGCATTCCCGCGCGGTGATGCTGGGAATTTCAGCGGAAAAAATACAGCAGCGCAGGTTAACAAAGGGAAAAGCCGGACCTTCCAGCTTGGTGTATTCCGGCTTATTCCTCGCGTCCGCCGTCGAACACCACAAGGTGGCGGATACGTCGCGCCCGACCGAGTGCCGAGATCGTTTCCGGTGCATCGAGTTCCGATGGAACAAGCGACGGAACGTCGATCGCGGGCCGGTTTTTCAGGAACATCGGTTCCTTTTCCGGATCAACGACGCGAATGGAATCAATCAACACGTCGGTGATCGGATCCGCGCCCAGCCAGAACGGTTTCTCGACCGCTGTTATCGCGCCCAGGCAACGTGGATTTTCGATGCCGCCGTCAAGCGGCAGCACAAGCAGTTCGAACTTGTTGGTGCGGCCATTGCGGCTGAAACCTTCATAGGTGATCAGCACCACGGATTTCTGATCGAAAACGCCATGGATGAGCTTTGAGACAAGCCGCTGGTCCTTCTCGCGCCAAAGCGAAGGAAAGGAGAAGCCCTTGAGTTCACGGCCATAGGTGGCGCACAGCCGCGTGCCGGCCAGCCGGAAGACGGCTTCGCCACGGGTATCCTTTTCCAGGATGAATGTATCGGCCAGCAGCGACTTGATATCGGAGGGCTCGATTTCAGAGCGCTTCGGCGCAGGGCGTCCGTCACGCAGGCGGTTCCAATAATGGAACAGCGTGATCGATCCGTTCTGGTTCATGGTATGCTGCTCCGCGCAATCTGTCGTCTGATGTCCCATCGGTGAACAGAAGGGCGCCCTCCGATGACTTACATGCGTTGCGGAGCAGGAAGCGTGCCAGCGTCGTTAACACTTGTTCACGGGTCGGGGCCGTTAAGGTTAACAAGTGGTTTACGTTGTGCTCGCGACAGGCCTATGGCATACCAAAATCACTCCAGAAGCGGTCGTTTTGCGACGATCGGCAGCACTTCGGTTAAGAGTTTTAGGGGAGCAGGGGGCTCGACAAGCCGTTCAAGGGAAACCTTGGACGGCTTCTTTTTGATTCGGGCTCCGCGATTCGATTCGTGTGTGATTCTCTATTGTGGCTTTACTGGCGGCGAACTCGTGCATGGCCCAGAATCACATCGAGATACGTCACGACACGATGATGAAACGGCCTATCCGGCGGCTGCGATCGTCATTGTAAAACCCGAAAATCGGCAGACTATGAAACCATCCGGATGGGTTTCCAACCATGTCGAGGTGCATCATGAAAAAGGTGATCACAGGGCTGTTCTTGATGTTTACCATGCTCGTTGCGTCGGTGGCCGCGGCTGAGACGATAGACGTGTCCGACAATCATGGTGGCAGCGTTGCCGCCTACAGCCAGCGCTGGAAAGGCCTGGCGGCACGTGGCGTCAAAGTGCGGATCGTCGGCGCTTGCCAGTCGGCGTGCACGGTCTTGCTTGGGTACATTCCGCGTGACCACATATGCGTCATGCCGGCAGCGCGATTTGGGTTCCATACCGCGCATCGGCCGGACATGACGGCTGTGCTCTGGCATTCCTATGCGTCCGATATTCAGGGTTGGATCAATGCGCGAGGTGGGCTCACGCCAGACTTCAAGTGGATGGGCGCACCGGACACATATCGCTATTTCCACAAGTGCTAGCATGAGGGGGCCGTCCCCGCGGCGGTCAAGCCAAGGCTCCATCTGTCATAGCCCAGACTCGCAAGGGCGTGATCGGGCTCTGCCCGCGCGGAGATAGAATGCGGCCCGCGAAGTCGTGGTGCCGGTCGGCCTGGACCGGCGATGAAGGTAAGTGCGGGCATTGGCGGCTGGCGTTGCCTACCATTTATGGGTAAGCGGCAGGGATGACCGTGAAACTGAACCCTGGACCGAGTGCAGTGACGCATGAGTGAACCGGATAGCCCTTCGGAAATCGAACAAACGCAACACGAGGCAGAGCCGCGTCGGGAACCGGTGTTCAATCTGCCTCCTGTCGTGCTGGCGGTGATCCTTATCTGCGTGGCCATCTATCTGTTGCAGGAATACGTCCTGACACAAACCCAGCAGTACATCTTGCTTGACTACGGGTCATTCATTCCCGTCCTCTACACCGGCAAATACGGCTTCGACTGGTCCCTGCTTTCCCGACCGTTTACCTATGCATTCCTGCATGGCAGCGTGCCCCATATTGTTATCAATATGGTCATGCTGGCCGCTTTCGGTTCGCCGCTGGCAAACCGACTGGGCACATTCTGGTTCGCGCTCTTCTTCGCGCTGACCGGATTGGCCTCCGTTGTCCTGTTCTGGGCAATTCATCCATTCGGAGAAACGCCGCTGGTCGGCGCCTCCGGAGCGATTTCCGGCATGATGGGCGCCGCCACTCGGTTTGGCCTGCGTACCGAACGTTCGTCTGGAAAGACCGCCTTTGCCGGACCCGTGCTGCCGATCTCGATCATCCTGCGGCTGCGCGGCGTCACAATCTTTATCGTCGCGTGGATGGTGATCAACCTCGCCACCGGCCTGTTCGGCTTCGCCTTCGGCTTTGATGGCCAGATTGCCTGGGAAGCGCATGTCGGCGGCTTTGTCGCCGGCTTCTTCGGCCTGCGCTGGTTCGATCGGCGATGGCAGCACCCCGAGTGGATGGCCACCGACCACCGCACTTGAAATGCAACCGATCGCGGCGCACGATGTTCACCGTTAAGTGAAGCCGGTCAGGGCAGGAACCGGCAAGCAGGAGGAGGTCGCCATGACGGTTAAGGCAATTCTCGAGAGCAAGGGCCACGACGTACTGACGCTCGGGCCGAACGAAAAACTTAGCGAGGCTATTCGCCTCCTGACGGAGCACAGGATCGGTGCGCTGGTCATCACCAATGGCGACCGCAAGATCGTCGGCATTCTCTCCGAACGCGACATCGTGCGGGTGATCGCAAAGGAAGGAGCCGCCGCGCTCGACATCGCGGTGCGTTCGGCGATGACGCCGAAGGTGAAGATCTGCAACGAAAATCATACGGTCAACGAAGTCATGGAGATCATGACCAGAGGCCGTTTCCGCCATCTGCCGGTGGAAAAGGACGGCCTGCTCGACGGCATCATATCCATCGGCGACGTGGTCAAGCGGCGGATCGACGATGTGGAGCGCGAGGCCAACGAAATCAGGGCCTACATCGCCACGGCTTGATCTGAAAGAAAACCGCCGACCGGCATTGCCGGCCGGCGAAGCTTTGCCCTTACCTGTTGTCGAGTTCGGAACGGACGAGTTCGAGCCCGCACTTGGTGACGCCGTAGGGACCGCCATCCGACGACGAAATCGCCTTCTTGCGTTTCAGCTTTCGAAACAGTTCGAGATCGACGCCCGTATAGTGCCATCCGTCGCGGGTAAGGCATTTGACGGAGGCTATCCGTTTCTTGTCGTTCTTTTCGATTTCAATGCGACCGCCCTGCGCGAGCAGGTGCAGGACGCGCTGTTCAGTTCGTGAAATATCCATCTGAGCGTTTCCGGGAAAACAAAAAAGCCGCCGCCGCGAAGCATCGCGGCACGGGGTTTCAGGTCTTCTGCCCTGCCTCACCAGGAGGTCAGGGCCTTACCGGGACTGAGCGTAAGTGGACATCCACTCTCCATTGGAACGAGCGTCCTATAGGCAAACACGCTGCAAAAGGCCAGCCCGTGGCTTTGCGCTTGTCTCTTTTGGCGGTTTGCACTAGCGAATGAGTTTCACTTCAGACGTGAAACCCACGCTCAAGCGTGAGTTCGGTCACCGTAATTCGCAGGCTACCATGACACTCATAGACACCCGCACGCCCGACGCAAAACGCCTGATCCCCGGCGCCACCGGCGACTGGGAGATCATTATCGGTCTCGAGGTCCATGCTCAGGTGACCTCGCAAGCGAAACTGTTCTCGGGCGCCTCGACGGCGTTCGGCGCGGCACCCAACGCCAATGTCAGCCTTGTCGATGCGGCGATGCCGGGCATGTTGCCGGTCATCAACGAGGAGTGCGTCAAACAGGCGATCCGTACCGGCCTGGGACTGAAGGCACAGATCAACCACAAATCCGTCTTCGACCGGAAGAACTATTTCTATCCCGATCTGCCGCAGGGCTATCAGATCTCGCAGTTCAAGCAGCCGATCGTCGGCGAGGGCAAGGTGATCATTTCGGTAGGCCCCGATCGCCAGGGCGAGTTCGAGGACATCGAGGTCGGCATCGAGCGCCTGCACCTGGAACAGGATGCCGGCAAGTCGATGCACGACCAGCATCCGACCATGTCCTATGTCGACCTCAACCGCTCCGGCGTGGCGCTGATGGAGATCGTCTCCAAGCCGGATATGCGCTCGGCCGACGAAGCCAAGGCCTATGTCACCAAGCTGCGCACCATCGTGCGCTATCTCGGCACGTGCGACGGCAACATGGACGAGGGCTCGATGCGCGCCGACGTCAACGTCTCCGTGCGCCGTCCCGGCGGCGAGTTCGGCACTCGCTGCGAGATCAAGAACGTCAACTCGATCCGCTTCATCGGCCAGGCCATCGAATACGAGGCGCGACGTCAGATCGCGATTCTGGAGGATGGCGGCAAGATCGATCAGGAAACACGCCTGTTCGACGCCGTGAAGGGCGAGACGCGGTCGATGCGCTCCAAGGAGGAGGCCCACGACTACCGTTACTTCCCCGACCCCGACCTGTTGCCGCTTGAATTCGACCAGGCCTATGTGGACGCACTCGCAAAAGACCTGACGGAACTGCCGGATGACAAGAAGGCGCGGCTGATCTCCTCGCTTGGCCTTTCGGTCTACGACGCTTCTATCCTGGTTTCGGAAAAGGCGATCGCCGATTATTTCGAAAAGGTCGCCGCCGGACGCGACGGCAAGCTCGCCGCCAACTGGGTCATCAACGATCTGCTCGGGCAGCTCAAAAAGGCCGGCAAGGACATTGAGAACGCTCCGGTTTCGCCCGATCAACTTGGCGCTATCATCGACCTGATCAAGGATGGCACGATCTCGGGCAAGATCGCCAAGGATTTGTTCGAGATCGTCTGGACCAAGGGCGGCGATCCGCGCCAGTTGGTCGAAAGCCTGGGGATGAAGCAGGTCACTGACACCGGCGCCATCGAAAAGGCTGTCGATGACGTGATTGCGGCGAATCCCGACAAGGTCGAACAGGCGCGCGCCAAGCCGACCATGGCTGGCTGGTTCGTCGGCCAGGTGATGAAGGCAACTGGTGGCAAGGCCAATCCGCAGGCCGTCAACGACATCGTCAAGGCCAAGCTGGGCATCGAGTAGGCATGTTCGTCCGCACCGCCGGGGATCGCGACCTCGCCGCCATCCGGGCGTTGCTGGTCGAAACCTGGCATGCGACCTATGACGCAATATACGGCGCCGAGCGTGTCACTGAAATCACGGACAAGTGGCACTCGATCGCTTCCCTGAAGACGAGGCTGACGCGACCGAACAGCGAGTTCCTCGTAGCCGATGACGGCAAGCGCATTGGCGGCGTGGCTTTCGCCGAAAGCGTCGAAGGCGGCAAACTGGTTACCCTGAAACAGCTCTACGTGCTTCCCAGCCTCCAGGGCCGGGGCATTGGTGGAATGCTCCTCGACGAGGTCATCGAAAGTTTCCCCGAAGCCCATGCCGTCAGCCTGGAGGTGGAGGAGCAGAACACGCGCGCAATCGCCTTCTATGAAGCGAACGGCTTCGTGCGATCCGCCCAGGCCGGTGACCACGCCGGCGCCACGGGAAAGCCCACGCTCGTCTACCGCCGGCCTCTTGCCGGCTGATCGTCACCAGCAGGCCTATGCGTGTATCACCTTCGCGCGAGCGGAAGGCAAAGGGTTCGTTTTCGTTTGACGGTAGGATGTCCCGGCACCAAGCTCACGGCGCCGGGATCTGCGGGCATGCCAGAACAACTGGATGTTTGCGCGGGGCCGGCGTTGAGGGGGAACCATGCCAAGCCTACCAGAATTGTTGCCGACACAGGCGTCGGATGAAACCTTTGGCGGCGTCACCTACCATATTGCGGGCGAGTTGGTGCCTGTTCTTTCGGTCGATGTTTCGCGCATGTCCGTCTATTTCGAGCATCACATCCTGCTCTGGAAGAACTCCACCATCACCATCGGCCTGAAATCGCTGAAAGGCGCGCTGAAGCGCATGATGGCCGGTATGCAGATATTCGTCACCGAGGCGTCGGGGCAGGGCATCATCGCCTTCAGTCGCGACGGACCGGGCCATATCGTGCCGATTCATCTCAAGCGCGGTGAAGAGATTCAGGTGCGCGAACATCAGTTTCTCGCCGCCACCGGCAATGTCGAATACACATTCGAGCGCGTGCGGGGCATGGCGACGATGCTGTTTGGCCAGAGCGGCTTCTTCATCGATCGCTTTCGCGGCGATGCCGGCGACGGCGTTGTCTGGCTGCACGGCTATGGCAATGTCTTCGAAAAGACACTTGCCGCCGGCGAAACGATCGACATCGAGCCCGGTGGCTGGCTGTTCAAGGATGCGTCGGTCAGGATGGAGACCAAGATCGACCGCCTATCCAGCGGCTTCTTCGGCGCCAACATGAATTTCATAGTTAACCGCTTCACCGGTCCGGGCCGGGTTGGCATCCAGTCGATGTATCTGCATATGCCGACCGAGGAATGACGTGTGGTTTGAGCGTTGCCCCTTTGGCCTAGCGGGAGGGAATCTCGACATTGTCGATCAGCCTGGTCTTGCCCAGCCATGCGGCGGCAAGCAGTCGGCCGCTATGGTCGTTTCGCCAAGGCGAGAGTGTAAGGTTCTCGCGCGCCTGCACATAGTCGATCGTTCCGAATCCGCCTTGAGTAAGCGCTGAAACGGCATCCCCGGTCACGGTTGCTTCATCGGCTCCTGCTGCCAGAGCCGCCGCTGTCTCGCGCAATATCACGTTGAACTGGCGGGCGATCTTCAACTCGGTCTCGCTGAGATAGGCGTTGCGCGAGGACATGGCGAGACCATGGGCATCACGCACGGTCGGCGCACCGATGATTTCGACAGGCAGATCGAGGTCGCGGCAAAGCTGCCTGACAACGCAAAGCTGCTGGTAGTCCTTTTCGCCGAAAACCGCGACGTCGGGAGACGCCTGCAAAAACAGTTTTGCCACGACGGTTGCGACACCTTCGAAGAACGTCGGACGGAAGTCCGATTCGAGGCCGAGGGAGGGGCCGCCGACCGAAATCCTGGTGGCGAAGCCGGCAGGGTACATTGCCGCGACCGTTGGTGTGAAAGCCAGATGAGCGTTCGCCTCCGCGAGGCGGTCGAGATCAGCGGCAAGCTGGCGCGGATACTTGTCGAGGTCCTCGCTGGGGGCGAACTGTGCCGGATTGACGAAGATCGAGACGACGCAACGGTCGGCCTTCTCAAGCGCCATCCTCACCAGTGAGATGTGTCCGTCATGCAGCGCACCCATGGTTGGCACCATGGCAACGCTGAGTCCGTCGCGCCGCCAGCCGCGGATTTGAGCGCGGAGAGCCGCAACGCTGTCGACGACGATCGGCCCGCTCATGTCCGCTCCTTGCCAGTCGTTGCGGAAAAGACGTGGTCCGGGCCCGGGAAAGCACGGCTCCGCACCTCCGCCGCATAGGTCGACGCGGCTTGCGAGATCACATCGCGCAGCTTGGCGTATTCCTTGACGAATCTTGGCACACGATCGACGGTCAGGCCGACCATGTCGTCGATCACCAGGATCTGGCCGTCGCAATCGCCGCTTGCGCCGATGCCGATCGTCGGAATGGAGATATTTCGTGTGAGGTCGGCGGCAACGGCTTCGATCGTGCCTTCGATGACCACCGAAAAAGCGCCGGCCTTTTCGACCGCGGCCGCGTCCCGAAACAGCGCCGCCGCATTCTCCTCGGTTCGCCCCTTGATCCTGTAGCCGCCGTCGGCCTCCACCGATTGCGGCAGCAGGCCGATATGACCCATGACCGGGATGCCCTCGGCTACAATTGCCGCTATCTGCGCGGCCATGCCGACGCCCCCCTCGAGCTTCACAGCCTGGCAGCCGGTCTCGCCGACAATACGCCGTGCGGAGGCGACAGCTTGAGTGGCGGAGTCCTCATAGCTTCCGGCCGGCATGTCGACCACGACGCACGCCTTTGCAGAGCCCCGCATGACGGCCTGCCCATGGGCGATCATCATTTCAACCGAGGCCCCCAGTGTCGTCTGGTGGCCATGCAGAACCATCGCGACGCTGTCACCGACCAGGAGCAGGTCGACATGGTCGTCGAGCAGGCGGGCAACAGGGTAGGTATAGGCGGTCAGACAGACGATCGGCACACCACCCTTGCGATCGCGAATCATATCGGTGCTGATGCGGAGATCGAGGTCGGATGCGTCTGGGCCCACTCTTAATCTCCTCGGCCAGTAACCATGGCGGGCGCCCGCTTTCGGCGCGCCGAGCTTTAGAAACAGGAAGCTGGCTTGGCAAGCTTACTCTGCCGAGGCATGCGATCGTACATTGGCTTTCCAGCGGTCCATTTGCGCGGTCGCCGTGGCAAAACCCTTGCCTTCGCGATGACCTGACGCCATAAGCAGGAGACAGGCGCCGTGGCGCGAGGACTCCGAGATGAAGACTTTCCTTACGCAGTTTTTCACCTGGTGGAACAGCCAGACCATAGGCACGCGCTTGCATACATGGCGCTATGGCAAAAGGGTCGGGCAGGACGAGGCCGGTAATATTTACTACGAGGGCGGCATCGATTCGGAAGGCCGTACCCGTCGCTGGGTCATCTATCGCAACTATTCGGAAGCCTCGATGATTCCGCCGGGCTGGCACGGTTGGATGCATCATCGCGTCGATGTCGCTCCGCCCAGCGACGACTACAAGCCGCGCGATTGGCAGAAGCCGCATCAACCGAACCTGACCGGTAGCCCCGCCGCCTATCGCCCCAAGGGCTCCGTGCTGACCAACCAGCACCGTCCGCAGGTGACCGGCGACTACGACGCCTGGACACCCGGCTCGTAATCACAAGCTCGGTCCTTTATCGCCACAATTGGCGTTTAGCTGCTTGCTCATCTGACAGCGGCAACTAGCCTCGTTGATTGAGAGAATCACCCGGGCGCCAACCACCGGTATCCTTGTATGAGCATTTTCGGCCGAATCTCTGTGCGTGGACTGATGGCGGCGGCAGCCGCCGTTGCCGCTTGCAGCACGGCATTCGCTGCTTCTCCCGAACCCGCGCCGGCCGTCCCGACGCAGGCCGCGCCTGCGGGTTCCGATCGCATCAGCAATCCGGTTGCCGAATTCGCAGGCATCGACAAGATCACCGGTCGCATCATAACCTTCGATGTCTATATCGACGAGACGGTGCAGTTCGGGGCATTGCAGGTCACTCCGCGCGTTTGCTATTCGCGGCCGCAAACCGAAGAGCCGAAGACGGATTCGTTTGTCGAAGTCGACGAGATCACGCTCGACCGGAAGATTCGCCGCATCTTTACCGGCTGGATGTTTGCCGAAAGTCCCGGCCTCAACGCTGTCGAACACGCCGTCTATGATATCTGGCTGAAGGAATGCAAACAGAAGTCGGACGTGCCGGCGCCTGACGCGGCGAAAGCTGGTGGCACCAAGGCCGACGCCGGCAAAACCAGTGGCTCCAAGCCCGCCGCCTCAAAGCCCGCCGCCTCCAAGCCAAAGCCCGCCTCTGTCCCGGACACAACCGGCGACGAGACCACCAACACCAACTGATCCTTCGGAACCGCCAAGCCGGCCAGACGTTGGCTAGCGGACCGCGCAAAGATGCGCATGGAGGATTCCGCGATGCCAGCCAGCAAGCCGATCACCGCGAGCAAGAAGGAATTGCTTGAGCTCGAAAGAGGGTTCTGGACAGGCAATGCGGCCTTCTATGCCGCCAATGCGGACACGGAATGCCTTGTCGCTTTCCCGGAAATGGCACAAGCGATGAGCAACGCTGAGCTGGCTGAAACCGTGGTAAAACCCAATCGTTGGCGCAGTCTCGAGATCGAGCTCAAGGGCATGGTCGAGCCCGGCAGCGATATTGTCATGCTGACCTACGAGGCGCATGCGATACGCGAAAATGGCGAACCCTACGCGGCCCTGGTCAGCACCGGCTATGTCCACCGCGTCAACGGCTGGAAGATGATGTTCCATTCGCACACGCCGTTGAAGGCTGTCGCGAAAGGCTGATCAGCTTGGCTTCACGGAAAGAAGATGGCTTCACCCTTTAATGCCTCGGCCAGCATCTTCTCATACTTACCGCGCGGCACGTCTACGGCGCCGAAGCGCTTCAGGTGCTCGGTGGTGAACTGGGTATCCAGCAGCGCGAAGCCACGCGCTTTCAACCGTTCGACGAGATAGAACAGGCAGGTCTTGGAAGCATCGGTTTCCTTGGCGAACATGCTTTCTCCAAAGAACACGCGCCCCAGCGACACGCCATAGAGTCCGCCGACCAGCCGCTCCTCGCGCCAGGCCTCGACGGAATGGCAATGACCCATGCGGTGCAACTGCAAATAGGCTTCGCGGATCGGCGCATTGATCCAGGTCGACCGGCGCTCCTCGCGCCGTTCGGCACAGCCATCGATCGTGGCTTCGAAATCGAAATCGAAACGGATGTCGAACGGATTTTTCTTGATGGTTTTCTTCAGGCTCTTTGGCGTGTGAAAACCATCCAGCGGGATGATCCCGCGCGTCTCCGGCCGCACCCAGAACACCTCTGGATCACCGGCGCTTTCCGCCATCGGAAAGACGCCGGAAGCGTAGGCCTTCAGCAAAAGATCGGTGGGGATGCGATAGCCGGGCGCGAAGGGGCGGGTCATCGCGTCCCCGCGCTACTCGCCTTTGGCCAGGTATTTTTCCAGCCAGTGGATGTCATAGTCGCCATTGGCAATGTCGGCATTGCCGACGAGATCGCGAAACAGCGGCAGAGTCGTCTTGATGCCGTCGACAACGAACTCATCCAGCGCCCGCCTCAGACGCATCATGCACTCGACACGGTTGCGGCCGTGCACAATCAGCTTGCCGATAAGGCTGTCGTAGTAGGGCGGTATCTTGTAGCCGGAATAGACGCCGGAATCGACGCGGATGCCCAGGCCTCCCGGCGTGTGGAAATGGGTGATCGTGCCGGGTGAGGGCGTGAAGGTACGCGGGTCTTCCGCGTTGATGCGGCATTCGATGGCGTGGCCGTTGAACTTGATGTCTTCCTGCTTCACCGACAGGCCGCCGCCTGAAGCGACGCGGATCTGTTCATGCACGAGGTCGATGCCGGTGATGGCTTCCGTCACCGGATGCTCGACCTGCAGGCGCGTGTTCATCTCGATGAAGTAGAACTCGCCGTTCTCGTACAGGAATTCGATCGTGCCGGCGCCCGAATAGCCGAGATCGGCAATGGCCTTGGCGCAGATGCCGCCGATACGGGCGCGTTCTTCTGCATTGAGCGCGGGCGAGGGCGCTTCTTCCCAGACCTTCTGGTGGCGGCGCTGCAGCGAACAGTCACGCTCGCCGAAATGCACGCCCTGGCCAAAACCGTCGCCAAACACCTGAACTTCGATGTGGCGCGGTTTTTCGAGATACTTCTCGATGTATACGGCGTCGTCGCCGAATGCCGCGCCCGCTTCCGTGCGCGCTGTCTGCAGCGCGACCTCCAGGTCGGCTTCGGTATGCGCCACCTTCATGCCGCGTCCGCCACCGCCGGCCGAGGCCTTGATGATCACCGGATAGCCGATCTCGGCGGCAATGCGCCTGGCTTCCTTTTCCTCGGTGACGGCGCCATCGGAGCCCGGCACCACGGGGATGCCGAGACGCTTGGCTGTGCGCTTGGCCTCGATCTTGTCACCCATGATGCGGATATGATCGCCGGACGGGCCGATGAAGGTGATGTTGTGCGCGGCCAATATGTCGGCGAACTTCGCGTTCTCCGACAGGAAACCGTAGCCGGGATGCACCGCGTCGGCGCCGGTAATCTCGCAAGCCGCGACGATCTGGTGAATGTTCAGGTAGCTGTCGCGTGACGGCGGCGGCCCAATGCAAACGCTTTCGTCGGCAAGCCTTACATGCATGGCGTCGGCGTCGGCCGTCGAATGCACCACCACGGTCTGGATGCCGAGCTCCTTGCAGGCGCGCAGCACCCTGAGAGCGATTTCGCCGCGATTGGCGATGAGGATTTTCTGAAACATCCGGCCTGCTCTACTCGACCACGACGAGAGGCATGCCGTACTCGACCGGCTGTGCGTCCTCGAACAGTATGGCCTTGACCGTCCCGGCGCGCGGCGAGGGAATCTGGTTCATCGTTTTCATCGCTTCGATGATCAGCAGCGTCTGGCCTTCCTTCACCTGCTGGCCGATCTCGATGAACGGCTTGGCATCGGGCGACGGCGCCAGATAGGCGGTCCCGACCATCGGCGAGGGGACCGCGTTCTTGGAAATGTCGGCCACCGCCGCCGGGGCCGGTGCCTGAGCGGCAGCGGGCTGCGCCGGCGCATAGGACGACGCCTGCGGCGCCGCGATCGCATGGACGGCTGGCGCCTGCCGCGATACGCGCACCTTGAGGTCGCCCAGTTCAACCTCGATCTCGGTGAGGTTGGTGTCGTTCAGGATGCCCGCCAGATCGCGGATCAGCTGCTGGTCAACACCGGTCTTCTTTATCGACATTTTGGAGCCTTCTGTTTGTTGGCCGGTCATAGGCGTGCCGCCAGCGCTTGCAGCGCCAACGTATAGCCCAGCGGCCCGAAACCACAGATCATGCCGACCGCAACCGGCGCGACCATGGAGACGTGGCGGAATGATTCCCGCGCGTGGATGTTGGAAAGATGGACTTCAGCGACAGGCAGCGGCGCGATGGCGCGGATGGCGTCGTGAATGGCGATAGAGGTATGGCTGTAGGCGCCTGGATTGATGACGATGCCAGCCGCCTTGTCTCCGGCTTCCTGGATCCAGTCAACGAGGTCGCCCTCATGATTCGACTGGCGGAAATCGATTTCGAGCCCAAGCGTTGCACCCGCTTCCTTGCAGTCGTCGGCAATGGCGGCAAGCGTCTTTCCGCCATAGATTCCCGGTTCGCGCTTGCCGAGCGCGTTGAGGTTGGGACCATTCAGGACGAAAACCGTTTTCAAAAAATGCCGACCTTTCCCGGCGCCGGCCTCAAGCCGGCGCGCCGGACCCTCTATAATGGGCATAGACGCCTGCGAAAAGAGCGCAAGTACGTTCTTTCACTGTCCACAACAGGCGGAAATGTGGCCGTGAGGAAAAATTCCCCAACCAATCAGAGTGCGGCTTTCGCCGCCTCGATCTTTTCCGCCAGCACTTCCTGTCCGAGCGCCCCGAACACGACCTCGTTGCCGACCACATAGGATGGGGTTCCGGTGATCGCCAGCTTGTTGGCAAGGTCATAGGTCTTGTTGATGGCCTCGGCGATCGTCGGGTCCTTCATCTTCTCGCGCAGCGTGGCTTCGTTGGCGCCGAGCGACAGCGCGACCTTGATGGCCGCAGCTTCGGTGGCACGACCCTGGCCGCCCAGCAGCGCATTGTGGAACTCGCCGTATTTCTCAGGCATCATGAGGTGAAATGCCATCGAGACGACACTTGCCTTCTGTGAATCCGGGCCGAGAATCGGGAATTCCTTCAATACGAACCGCAGGTCCGGATCGGTCTTCGTCAGGGCCTTCATATCGTCGATGGCGCGTTTGCAGAAGCCGCAATTGTAGTCATAGAACTCGACAATGGTGACCTTGCCATTGGGATTGCCGACGACGCCGTCAAAGCTGGAATTGAAGATCTGGTCCTTGGCGCTATTGATCACCCCAAGATGAGCGATGCGCTGCTCTTCCTTCTGCTTGGCCTCGAGCGCGTCCTGCACCTCGAGAAGCACTTCCGGGTTCTTCAAGAGATAATCGCGGATGATGCCTTCGACCTCGGCCCGATCGATCTTTGTATCAGGCGACGCCGCCTGGGCGGACTGCGTGGTGCCGGCCCTTGCCATCTGTGGATTTCCAGCCACGAATCCGAAAGCAAGCATGGCAAGCGCTATTGCTGCTCCCGTGGTGCCCAACAGAACTGCCTTGTTCATGGTTCCTGTATCCTTTTGCCTGTTCCGGTCCACTTGGTCGTCGCGCATCGCCGGATGGTTCACTAGATTTTGCCTGGCGGCGTATAGTTTACGATGTCCTGCGCCCGGAGCCAGCCCGGCTCGCCGCGCTTGAGGGTTTTCTGCGCCCGCATCGCGAAGATCTTAGCATCCTTGTAGTTGCCGGAATAGAAATGCCCTTCGGCTGTCGCGAGTTCCGCCGCGCTGACGTCGCCAAGCTCGCCATAGGCTTGTGCCAGATATCGGTACCCGTCGGCGTTTTCCTTGTCGCGCCCGAGGCCATTGTTGATCTGGACCACCGCCTTCTTCAGGGAATCCGGCGTGCCGATGGCCATAAGCGCCTGACCGTAGGAGACGGGCAGCAGGCCGGACCGTGCCGGGTCGAGAGTGACCGCCTTGGCGTAGGCTTCCGCTGCATCCTTCGGCTTGTTTGCTTTCATCAGGATGTCGCCGCGCAGCTCCTGGAAATAGGGATTCTTCGGCTGTGCCTTGATCAGGGCGTTGGCCTTGGTCAGCGCGGCACCGAGATTGCCGTAGAGGTAGGCCGCCTGTGCATCGCCATATTGCGCCGCGAGGCTGCCCGGCATCTTGCGCACCAGCCGCGACAGGGCGGCCTGGCCTTCCATATAGGCGGCGATCTTGACGCGCATCATGTCGTGCCGCTGCTGCAGCGCGGGCGGGTCTACCTTGTCGACATTGGGGCTCTGCTTCACCAGCACTTCAAGATTGGCGATACGTTCCTGCGGCATCGGATGGCTGATCCGGTATGGATCGATCTGTGTGCCCGACAGCGACAGAGCGCTCTGGAAGCGGGCAAATGTCTTCAGCATGCCCATGCCGGATTGGCCGGTGGCGTTGAGGTAGGTGATCGCCGAACGGTCGGCCGTGACCTCTTCTCCTCGCTGATAGGCCAGGATGCTGCGCTGGGCCATTTCGCCTCCGCCGGCAGCCACACCCACGCCCGCACCGGCGAGACCCCGGCTGTTTGTGGTTGCGCCGGCGACAATGGCGCCGGCACCAAGCAGCGTTGCGATGATGGCCATCGTCTTGGCGCGTTCGAGCTGTTCGCGCAGCTTCTGTTGGTGACCGCCGGCGATGTGGCCTGCTTCATGGGCGATGACGCCGATGATCTCGTTTGGTGTCTCGGCCGTCATCAGCGCACCGGTGTTGATGAACATGCGGCGCCCGGTAACAAAGGCGTTGAAGCTCCTGTCGTTGACCAGCACGATATCGATGCCGTCATTGCCAAGGCCTGCGGCCTTGAAGATCGGCCGCGCATAGTCTCGCACCAGCGCCTCGATCTCGGCATCGCGAACAACAGGGACATTTTGCGCGAAGGCATTGAACGTGCCGGCCACCGCGACGGCGGCGGCAAGCGACAGCGTCGCGAAAACGCGCGCTGTTCTGACGATCGCTGATTTGGGTCGGCTCAACATGACAAGTCCACTGGTAGACGAGCGGGCGAAGGATGAAAAGTCGGCGCCGAGAACTTACTGAACTTGTGATCCCCATATCAATCGGGCATTTGTGCGGCATGGCTGCCTGACTTGGTACGGGCCGCCAGTGAGGCGCCCACACGCAATTCTGCTCATGTGTGCTCGAACTTAATTCGGATTCCGGATTCGCTCGCCGGCAAGGAAACGAGGTCAAATGGTTGTTTCGCTTTCGCGCCGCGGCGAGGTCGAGCCGTTCCATGCCATGGATATCCTGGCCGAGGCCAACCGGCTGAAGGCCAGGGGCGTGCCGGTCATATCGATGGCTGTCGGCCAGCCTTCGGACCCGGCGCCGGCACCTGTGCGCGCGGCAGCGGCTAAGGCGCTGGAGGACGGCCGAATCGGCTACACCGACACGCTCGGTCTCGCGGCTTTGCGCAAGGCCATCGCCGATCACTATGGCGACCACTACGGGCTTGATGTCTCGCCCGGACGGGTCGCCGTCACCACTGGATCATCAGCCGCCTTCAACCTGGCATTCCTGGCCATGTTTGATCCGGGCGACCGCGTCGCCATCGCAGCGCCCGGTTATCCCGCCTACCGCAACATCATGGCCGCGCTCGGCATCGAAGTGGTCGAGGTCGAACTCGATGGCGCCGCCTATCTGCATGCCGATCATCTGCGGGCCGCGCATCACGAAAAACCGTTGAAGGGTGCCCTGTTCGCCAGCCCGGCCAATCCGACTGGAGCCGTGATTCCCGCCGACCAATTGTCGGCGCTTGTGAGGACGGCGGATGAACTTGGCATCGCCGTGATCTCGGACGAGATCTACCATAGGCTCGCCTATGCCGCGCACGACACGACAGCGCTCGGCCATGGTCCGGACGTGACGGTGATCAACTCCTTCTCGAAATATTACTGCATGACCGGCTGGCGGATCGGCTGGATGGTGCTGCCGGAAGAGCTGGTAAGACCGGTCGAGCGTATCGCCCAGAGCCTTTACATCTCGCCGCCGGAGTTGTCGCAGATCGCGGCGATCGAGGCGTTCAAGGCAACGCCGCAGCTGGAGGCGGTGAAGGCGCGCTACGCGTGGAACCGCGAACTGCTGATGAAGCGCCTGCCTGAACTCGGCTTCGTGTTGGCAGCGCCAATGGACGGCGCATTCTACGCTTTCTGCGACGTCACCAGGCATACCAATGACAGCATGGCCTTCGCCCGAAAAATGCTGGCCGAGGCGCATGTCGCGGCGACACCCGGGCGCGACTTCGATCCGCTGCAAGGAAATAGGACCATGCGCTTCTCCTATGCCGGCAGTCACGACGACATGGTAGCGGCTATGGCGCGCATAGAGAATTGGCTGAGGTAGCGCCATGCCGGAACTCGAACAGGCCTTGGCCGACGTCGCTGCTGAAATGGCGGAGCGGACCGACCGCGGCGAAGTCGCCAGCTACATTCCCCAACTCGGCAAGGTCGATCCGAAGAAGTTCGGCATTGCCGCCGTCACCAATGACGGTCGCTCGTTCGTGGCTGGCGATGCCGATCAGCCTTTCTCGATTCAGAGCATCTCGAAAGTCTTCACGTTGACACTGGCGCTCGGCAATGTCGGCGATGCGTTGTGGAAGCGGGTGGGGCGCGAACCGTCGGGCAATCCGTTCAATTCGATCGTGCAGCTCGAGCATGAGAACGGCATTCCCCGCAACCCCTTCATCAATGCCGGCGCCATCGTCATTTCGGACATTCTGCTCGCGGGTCACCAACCGCGCGAGGCGATCGGCGAGATCCTGCGCTTCATCCAGTTCCTGGCCGATGACGAGACGATCATCATCGACCGCGAGGTCGCGGCCTCGGAACGCGCCACCGGCTACCGCAACTTCGCGCTCGCCAACTACATGAAATCCTTCGGCAATCTTCACCACGAGCCAGATCTTGCCCTGGGTGTCTATTTTCACCATTGCGCCATAGCCATGAGCTGCCGGCAACTGGCCATGGCCGGCCGGTTTCTCGCCAATGGTGGCAAGAACCCTGCAACAGGACATTCGGTTGTATCGGCCGAACGTGCGCGGCGCATTGGCGCCATGATGCTGACCTGCGGCCACTATGATGGTTCCGGCGATTTTGCCTTCCGCGTCGGCATTCCCGGCAAGAGCGGCGTCGGTGGCGGCATATTGGGGATCGTGCCCGGCGTGGCTTCGCTCGCCGTATGGTCGCCGGGCCTCAACGCCAACGGCAATTCCAAGCTGGGGTCGATCGCGCTGGAAAGACTGGCCAAGATGATGAACTGGTCGATCTTCGCTCCGTAGCGTCAGCTCTCGATCCAGGGAGTTCAAATATGAAAAATCCCGCGCCATCTTTGATGACGCGGGATTTTTTTGTCGGAAAATCAATGTAACGAATTGAAAGGCTTAGAAAAAGCCCTTCCGTTGCCACCAGCCGGCTCGCTTCGGCTTCTCTTCGGCCTTTTCGGCCGGTTGTTCGTCAACCGTGGACGACACCACCGGCACCACCGGAGCATCAACCGCCGCGGGCTTGCGGCGCGACGCGCGCGGCGCTTTTGCAGCCGGCTCCTCGGCCGGCGTTGCCGGCGTTTCTTCAACCACGGAATCCGCCACCACGACCGGCGTTTCGGGCGCGGCCTCGGTCAAAGGCGCCGCTTCCGCCACGGCGTCAGTTGCGGCCTTCTTCGGCTTGGCGGCGCGACGCGGCTTCTTCGGCTTCTCGGCAACCGGCGCGTCGTCGTTGGCCGGCGCTAGCGCCGCCGGCTCTTCGACGGGTATGACGGCGACCGCCTCGGTTGCGGCGACCTCGACTTCAGAGACGGCGTCGACAGGGACATCGCCTTCCGAAGCCTCGGAGGTTTCACCGGTGCCGGCATCGCTTGTCTCGCCTTCGCCGTCTTCACGGCGATTGCGCTTGCCGCCGCGCTTTCCGCGCCGGCGCTTCTTGCCCTGGCCGTCATCCGAAGCTTCCACCGCTTCGGTGACGCCCACCTGTGCCTCATCGTCCGATGCCTGTTCGATGCTTTCATCGCTTGCGGATTCCGAGGCGCCATCCGTGGGTGCCGAGATGGATGCGCCTTCAACTGGTGCGCCATGTTCGCGGTCGCGATCCTTGCCGCCACGACGCCTGCGGCGCTTGCGACGCTTGCGATCGCGGCCTTCGCCATCCTCGCCGGACCTGGGCTGCTGTGCCTGCTGCGGCTGCTGGGCGTGACGCGGCTGCTCGGCCTGCGCCGGAGCCTCGTCCTCCTCTTCGACGATGATCTCGTCCTCGGGCTCCTCCGCCTCGTCATAGGCCGGCAGGCTGCGCGCCTCGACGAAGCCTTCGGGCTTTTCGGCCAGCGCGCCGCGGAAGATCGCATAGTGCTGGGCACTGACGCTGTCGTCCGCCTCGATGGTGATGGTCAGGCCAAAGCGGCTTTCGAGTTCCACCAGCGTGCCGCGCTTGTGGTTGAGAACGTAGAGTGCGGTCGCCGCCGGCGTCCGCACGGTGATGTGGCTGCGCGAATCCTTGAGCAGGAATTCCTCGATTGCCCGCACCACCATGAGTGCCACGGACGAATCGGACCGCACATGGCCGGTGCCCCCGCAATGCGGGCATGGCTTCATGGTCGATTCCAGCACGCTGGCGCGAATGCGCTGGCGCGACATCTCCATCAGGCCGAAATGCGAGATACGGCCGACCTGGATGCGGGCACGGTCGTTCTTGAGGTGATCCTTCAACCGCTTCTCGACGGAGCGGTTGTTGCGGTTCTCCTCCATGTCGATGAAGTCGATGACGATCAGGCCGGCAAGGTCGCGCAACCGGAGCTGACGAGCGACTTCCTCGGCCGCTTCCAGATTGGTGTGGAGCGCTGTGTCCTCGATCGAGTGTTCCTTGGTGGAACGGCCCGAATTGACGTCGATGGCAACCAGGGCTTCGGTCTGGTTGATGATGATGTAGCCGCCGCTCTTCAGCGTCACCTGCGGCTGCAGCATGCGGTCGAGCTGCGCCTCGATGCCATTGCGCACGAAGATCGGCGTCGTGTCGCGGAACGGCTGAACCACCTTGGCGTGGCTCGGCATCAGCATGCGCATGAAGTCCTTGGCCTCGCGATATCCTTCGTCGCCGGAGACCAGAATCTCGTCGATGTCCTTGTTGTAGAGATCGCGCACCGAGCGCTTGATCAGGCTGCCTTCCTCATAGACGAGGGCAGGGGCGGTGGACTGCAGCGTCAGGTTCCTGACATTCTCCCAAAGCCGCATCAGATATTCGTAGTCGCGCTTGATCTCTGCCTTGGTCCGGCTTTCGCCGGCTGTGCGCAGGATGACGCCCATGCCCTGCGGCACTTCGAGGTCGGCCACGACTTCCTTAAGCCGCTTGCGATCCTGTGCATTGGTGATCTTGCGCGAAATGCCGCCACCACGCGCCGTGTTCGGCATCAGAACCGAATAGCGGCCTGCAAGCGACAGGTAAGTGGTGAGTGCGGCGCCCTTGTTGCCGCGCTCTTCCTTGACGACTTGCACGAGCAGGATCTGCCTGCGCTTGATCACTTCCTGGATCTTGTACTGGCGGCGGACCGGCTTGCGGCGGTTTCGCACTTCCTCCAGTGCATCCTCGGCGCCGACCGATTCGATCTCATGGTCGTCCGGATGCGAGGACTGAACCTCCTCCAGCATGCCACGGTCATTGTCGGAGGATCCAGCCTCGTCCGTTGCGCCTTCGCTGTTAGCTTCCGCGTGTGGCGCCGCTTCGGAGATCACATCCGCGTCGACAGCCGCCGCGATGGATGTGGTTCCGTCCTCGGACGTCTCTGGCTCGCCGTGGTCAGCCTTATCGTCGCCATGCGCGGTTGCATCGGACGACGTGTCCGCATTGTCGGGAGCAGCATGTGCCTCTTCCGAAATGGCTTCCTCGCCAGCGTCGCGCTTGTGCTCTGCGCGCTCACGACTCTTGCCGCCACGGCGGCGTCCGCGCCGGCCGCGATCACGGCTCTGGCGGTCTTCCCCGTCGCCGTCTTCGTCCTCTTCGTCTTCCGCCTCCTGCGCTTCGGCGCGCAACAGGGCCTGACGATCGGCGACCGGGATCTGATAATAGTCTGGGTGTATTTCACTAAAGGCGAGGAAACCGTGGCGGTTGCCGCCGTATTCGACAAAGGCTGCCTGAAGGGAGGGTTCGACGCGCGTTACGCGGGCGAGATAGATGTTTCCTTTGAGCTGCTTCTTGTCTTGTGATTCAAAGTCGAATTCTTCGATGCGGTTACCGCGAACGACGACAACTCGTGTTTCCTCCGGGTGGGAGGCGTCTATCAGCATTTTGTTGGGCATTATTTCGTTTCCCCCCGGCAGCCGTCAGCCGCAGCTTGCGGGGAAAAGCCCGCTGCTGTGGGTCTGGTTGATTCTGGGTGCCGGATAATTGAATGTCCGCCAGCCGCCGCTTGAGCGCCATGGTGGTACCGCCCGCAGCCATATTGGCGCGGTTTGATGCGGACCTTTCCATGATTGCGCTTGAAGCCATCGTAACCGGCAGAACCTTTTGAACCAAAGCCCGGGAAAAACCGGACCAGCTTGTTTGCTCGTACAGAGCCGGCGCGGGACGATCCCGGCCGTTTTCTTCACGCAAGCGATTCCCCCGCCACGGGAGCACACTTGCGAAATTCGTCGCGATCACCTGAAGCCTTTTCGCTTGAAGCGAAAGGAGCCGCCTTTCATCTGACCTGTAGCAGTAAGCTGCGGAGGAGAGCGGTTCCAGGATTGCAGTGATCCACCATCGCTTTTATGATTTGGCGGGGTGGAAGGCAACCCCGATTTCCGATGCCGGCAAAAAGCAGTTCCGTAGCGGAAGCCAGGCCTCGATCACGCATGAAAAGGCTTGGTTAACCTTCTCTGGATACCAATCGTTAATCGAGTTCGCGGCGTAACCGGCACTTCGACGAACGCAGGCCCGGCGCTTGACGCCAAACCGGGGGCGACTGGAAAGAGATGGGACGGGCAGACTTCACGGACAAGGGGCCTCGTGCCGGTGGCTGGTTCTCGCGCGCCATGCTGGCCTTGATGGTGATGTCATTGTGCCTTGCTTTGCCGTCACTTTCGCAGGCTGCCGATGCGCCTCTGAAGGCGACCGGTTACAAGATGGCGGGCGATGCCACCAAGATGCGCATCGTCATGAACTTCGACCGTGAACCCGATCTGAAATGGTTCCTGCTGCGCGGCCCGAACCGGCTGGTCGTTGACCTCCAGAACACGAAATTCGCTCTCGACGCCAAGGATCTGAAGGCACGCGGCCTTGTGAAGGCTGTGCGCCTCGGTGATCTGGGTGAGGGCGTGTCGCGGTTGATCTTGACCGGCAAGGGGCCGTTCGCGGTCGACAAGCTCGATGTGCTCAAGAACGACGACGGCACGGGCTATCGGCTGGCCATCGAGATGTCGGCTGCGTCCGAGCGGGAGTTTGACGAAGCGCTGGCCAACCAGGCATTGACCACCGGCTCAACCGTCTCGACCGAAAAGGGCGAGAGGGTCGGGAAGGGGCCGACGACGGCCGCGGGCCATCGCTTCACCATCGTCCTCGATCCGGGCCATGGTGGTGTCGACGGCGGCGCTGAAGGGCTTAACGGTACCATCGAAAAGAATGTCACGCTCGCCTTCGCCACCGAATTGCGCGACAAACTCGCCGCGACAGGTAACTACAATGTGTTCATGACGCGCGACACCGACGAGTTTCTTCGGTTGGACGACCGCGTCCGCATTGCCCGTCAGCACGAAGCCGACCTGTTGATTTCGATCCATGCCGACACCATCAGCGTCAAGGGCATCAGGGGTGCCACCGTCTATACTGTCTCGGACAAGGCGTCCGACCCGCAGGCGCAGGCGCTCGCCGACCGCGAGAACCTGTCGGACCAACTCGCGGGCATGGAGATCAAGGATGACAACAAGGAAGTGACGGATATCCTGATCGACCTGATCCGTCGTGAGACCCACGGTTTTTCGATGAGTTTTGCTCACACGCTGGTTGGCCAGTTGTCCACCAGCGTCGGCCTGATCAACAATCCACAGCGTTCCGCGGGCTTCAGGGTGCTAAAGGCCCCGGATGTTCCTTCGGTTCTTGTCGAACTCGGCTATCTGTCCAACGCGAAGGACGAGGCCCAATTGCTGGATGCGGACTGGAGAGGCAAGGCGGCGCAGAGCATAACCAACGCCGTTGCCTTGTTTGCCGCGGCCAAGGCTGAAAATAGAACTGGAGGGTGAGATGCCCGGCGCCGCCCACAACCACAGGCGGCGTTGTATGGCGACAACACGTGGCGTTTTTATTTTCGGCATCCCGGGCCGAAATTCGCCATTGCCGTATTTTGTCCACATGGTCGCGACATGGGTCTTCCATTACGGATTGGGACCGTCTGGAAAGCTTGCGCGAAAGGCGGCTTCGTTTAGGAAAATCCCGAACCAAGGACTGGAGCGGGCATGATTCGTCTTATTGGCTATTTCTTCGGCATCGGCACGACGCTGGCCCTTTTGGTCGCGGCGGGCCTTGCGCTGTATATCAGCCATCTGTCGAAGGACCTGCCCGACTACGAGGTTCTTGCGAAGTACGAACCGCCGGTGACGACGCGCATCCATGCATCGGATGGATCGCTGATGGCCGAGTACGCGCGCGAGCGGCGTCTGTACCTGCCGATCCAGGCCATTCCGGATCGCGTCAAGGCAGCGTTCATGTCCGCCGAGGACAAGAACTTCTACAACCATCCCGGCATCGACGTGACCGGTCTTGGCCGCGCCGTTATCGTCAATCTGCAGAATTTCGGCTCCGGCAGGCGGCAGGTTGGCGCCTCGACGATCACCCAGCAGGTGGCGAAGAACTTCTTGCTGTCCTCCGACCAGACCTATGAGCGCAAGATCAAGGAGATGATCCTCGCCTTCCGCATCGAGCAGGCCTATTCGAAGGATCGCATTCTCGAACTCTATCTCAACGAAATCTTCTTCGGCTTCGGCGCCTATGGTGTCGCGGGTGCCGCACTCACCTATTTCGACAAGTCGGTGAATGAGTTGACCGTCGCGGAGGCCGCATATCTGGCCTCGCTGCCGAAAGGCCCCGCTAACTACAACCCCTTCAAGCATGCCGACCGTGCGCTCGAACGCCGCAACTGGGTCATCGACCAGATGGTCGCGAATGGCTACGTCACGCATGACGAAGGCGAGAAGGCAAAAGCCTCTCCGCTTGGCGTTACGCCGCGCCGCACTGGCACATATCTGTTCGCCGGCGAGTATTTCACCGAGGAGGTGCGCCGCCAGATCATTTCGCGCTACGGCGAGAATGCGCTTTACGAAGGCGGACTTTCAGTCCGCACGACGCTTGATCCAAAGATCCAGATCATTGCCCGCAAGTCGATGCAGAACGGATTGCTAAAATACGACACGCTGCGTGGTTATCGCGGACCGGTGACGAAGATCGATGTTTCCGGCGACTGGGGCGTGCCGCTGGGCAACGTCAAGGGACTGGAGGACGTGCCGGAATGGTCGCTTGCCGTGGTGTTGGACAGTTCTTCGACCGGCCTGTCCATCGGCCTTCAGCCGACGCGGCAGGCTTCGGGCGACATCGTCAAGGAGCGTGTCACAGGCACCGTCAGCAAGGACGACATGGGTTTCGCCATGCGCCATGTCGTCGATGGCAAGACCGTCAAGGCCAAGTCGCCGGCGGAGGTGCTGAAGCCGGGCGACGTCATATTCGTGCAGAAGAACGATGGCTCGGATGGAACCTACAGCCTGCGCCAGATTCCGGAAGTGGAAGGTGGCCTGATCGCCATGGATCCGCACACGGGCCGTGTGCTCGCGATGGTCGGCGGCTTCTCCTACGCGCAGTCGGAATTCAATCGCGCCACCCAGGCCATGCGTCAGCCGGGCTCGTCGTTCAAGCCGATCGTGTACTCGGCCGCGCTCGACAATGGCTATACGCCGGCTTCGGTGATCATGGATGGACCGATCACCATCCAGAGCGGCAACACGACCTGGACGCCGAAGAATTATGACGGGACCGTTGCCGGGCCGGCAACCCTGCGGTCCGGTATCGAAAAATCGCGCAATCTCATGACAGTGCGGCTTGCCAACGACATGGGCATGAAGCTCGTCGTCGAATATGCCGAGCGTTTTGGCGTCTACGATCATCTGGCGCCGTATCTGCCGATGGCGCTCGGCTCTGGCGAGACGACCGTCATGCGCATGGTGTCGGCCTATTCGATCATGGCCAATGGCGGCAAGTCGATCAAGCCGTCGCTGATCGACCGCATCCAGGACCGCTATGGCAAGACCGTGTTCAAGCAGGACGAACGCGGTTGCGAGGGCTGCAACGCCACCGAATGGCATAACCAGCCTGAGCCGGAACTGGTCGACAATTCCGAGCAGGTGCTCGACCCGATGACGGCCTATCAGATCACCTCGATGATGGAAGGTGTCGTGCAACGCGGCACGGGCGCCACAATCGGCGAACTCGGCCGGCATATCGCGGGCAAGACCGGCACGACAAACGACGAGAAGGACGCCTGGTTCATTGGCTATACGCCGAACCTCGTTGTCGGCCTCTATATGGGCTATGACACGCCGCGCGGCCTTGGCCATGGCGCCACCGGCGGCGGTCTGGCGGCTCCGATCTTCAAGGACTTCATGCGCGTGGCGCTGGACGGCACGCCCAATGTCGACTTCCAGGTTCCCGACGGCATGAAGCTGATTGCCATCAACCACAAGACGGGCATGCGCGCGACCGCGGGCGACCCCGGCACCATCATTGAGGCTTTCAAGCCGGGTACCGGACCGGCCGACAGCTACTGGGTTATCGGCATGGGCGCCGATGGCTCCAATGCGACGGGGGGTGCGCTGTCGCCCCAGGCCAATCAGGCCATCCAGGATGGCGGCGGCGGCCTTTATTGACCTGAGATGCGTTTCGATGGGCCGGCACCAGCCGGCCCATTTCACTTTACAGGCGCCGGTGCCGTGCCTATGTATCGCGCCGATCAAGGCATCATTCTCCAACAGGACAGAACAGCAGCCCATGCGCGCGGAAACGCAGAATATTGTCGACGAAATCAGGCAGGCGATAACCCTGCTGAGGAGGCATCTTTGACTGGGATCAGGCCATAAAGCGGCTTGAATACCTCAATGTCCGTGCCGAGGATGCAAGCCTCTGGAACGAGCCGCAGGAAGCGCAAAAGCTGATGCGCGAACGCCAGGGCCTCGAAGATGGCATCGCGGCGGTCAAGGGCTTCACACAGGCGCTGGAAGACAATATTGGCCTGATCGAGCTTGGCGAGGAAGAAGGCGACGAAGGTATCGTGGCGGAGGCGGAAGCCGCGATCCGCTCGATGCGTGGCGAAGCAAAAGCCCGCCAGATCGAGACCCTGCTGTCGGGCGAGGCCGACGCCAACGATACCTATCTCGAAGTCCATGCGGGCGCCGGCGGCACGGAGAGCCAGGATTGGGCCTCGATGCTGCTGCGCATGTATACGCGCTGGGCCGAGCGTCGCCGCTTCAAGGTCGAGGTGCTGGAAGTGCATGACGGTGAAGAAGCCGGCATCAAGTCCGCCACGCTGCTGATCAAGGGCCACAATGCCTATGGCTGGCTCAAGACGGAATCGGGTGTCCATCGACTGGTGCGTATCTCGCCCTATGACAGCAATGCGCGCCGACATACGTCCTTCTCCAGCGTCTGGGTCTATCCCGTCGTCGACGACAGGATCGAGATCGACGTCTCCGAATCCGACGTGCGCATCGACACTTATCGCTCGTCCGGCTCGGGCGGCCAGCACGTCAACACCACCGATTCGGCCGTTCGTATCACCCATCTCGCCACCGGGATCGCGGTCGCTTGCCAGGCTGAGCGTTCGCAACACAAGAACAAGGCCAAGGCCTGGGAAATGCTGCGCTCGCGGCTCTACGAGGAAGAGCTCAAGAAGCGTGAAGCTGTGGCGAATGCCACCGAGGCTTCGAAGAGCGACATCGGCTGGGGCCACCAGATACGATCCTACGTCCTGCAACCCTATCAGTTGGTCAAGGATCTGCGCACCGGCGTCGAGAGCAGCAGCCCTTCGAGCGTGCTCGATGGCGATCTCGACGAGTTCATGGAAGCCTCGCTGTCGCAGCGTATCGAGGGCGGCTCCGGCGAAGCGGTGGCGGATCTGGACTAGGCTGGGACAACCGCAGGGCCGTATCCGCGAGGTGCGGCCCGCCGGTTAGTGCTCGGTTGGGCATGCCAGGAGGAGTCGATGGCGCGCAAGCTTTCCGGGAAATGCCTTTGCGGCGCCGTCCAATATGCCGTGGCGGACGAATTCATCTACGCGGCCAATTGCCATTGTTCGAATTGCCGGCGCTCGACCGGTTCGGCCTTCAAGCCATTCGCGGGCATCGAACGTGCCAAGCTCAACCTTACCAACGGTGCTCGCGATCTCCTGATCTTTGGTGACGAAAGCGCCGACCACGATACTCACTGCAAGCTATGCGGATCGCTGCTCTATTCGGTTGTGCGAGAAGGTGCTTTCGCTCACGTCCCCATGGGTACGCTCGTCGACGATCCGGCAATCCGGCCGACCATGCACATCTTTGTCGGCTCCAAGGCAGCGTGGTTCACAATCACCGACGATCTTCCTCGATTTGAAGAACACGCGACATAGGCTGACCCATCCACAGGCAGCCATGGGCCCCGCGATCTCTTGCGCCGACTCATCAATCGGCTCAACATGCGGGTGAGGGACAAAAAGCATTTATGGCCGGGCGCGGCATATCTGCGAACTGTCGATCTGGCCACTGGGAAGATACGTTCCGGGAACGGGCAAGCGCAATGCTTGAAACTCGTTTGAAAGGAACGTGTCATGTCTGCTGCCACAATTCGACCGGCCAAAGCCGTTCAACCGGCTGGCCGACGCCTGTTTCTGCTCGCGGTCGGCGCGATCGTGCTGCTCACGCCAACCGCCTCCGCTCATGACGCCAAGCCAACCGCCGCCATGCCGCAAGGCTGGAGTTATCCATTCGCCTGCTGTGCGAACTATGATTGCCATGAGGTGCCGCAGACATCCATCAGCGAGCGCCCCGACGGCTACGTCATCAAGGATACGGGGGAGGTGGTTGCCTATAGCGACAAGCGGGTCAAGAATTCGCCCGACGGCGAATTCCACTGGTGCGCGCATCAAGCCGGGCTTGATGCCGGCAAGACCATCTGCCTGTTTGTGCCGCCGTCTTCCTTCTGACGCATGTTGCCCAAGAGTGCGCCGCGGTTTTCGGCGACGGCGTGCGCAAGACAGGACTAAAGCGCGTCGCAAGAATCCGTTCAAACGCGACGCGCTTCTGGCTGGGTGGTTCGGTTTGCGCTTGGAACTCCTGGGTTTGGATCGCGCGCAACGATCCGTGCTGACAGCGGCCGGCAGGTGGTTGTCAGACGAACCGCCTTGTGTTGCCATTGCGCATGGGCGGCGGCAATCGTGAGGAGCTCGGTCATGATCATCAAGGCAAGTTGCCACTGTAAGGCGACCACATTCGAGGTTTCGCAGGCGCCGCGGACCGTCACGCAATGCACATGCTTTTTTTGCTCGAAGCGCGGCTCCTTGTGGGCCTTACTACATGCCGTCACAATTCAGGCTCACCAGTCCGCCCGAAAATGTCTCGTTCTATCAATGGGGGTCGAGAGCCGTTAAGCACGGCTTTTGCGCCGTATGTGGCTGCGGCACCTTCACCGAAACACCGGACTGGTCGACAGGAAAGCCGGATTTCGACAATCCGAGGATCAGCGTGAACTCGCGCCTGTTGGACGATTTCGACCTCGACAAGGTCGAACTGGTCATCATCGACGGCAAGAATCTCTGGTAGGTGTTCCAAGCTGGTCGCCGCCGATCGCGCCGCGAACGGAATCCGGCCGGAAAAGCCGTGGCTGCTGCTTTCCCCATTCCGTTTTTCGCCGTATTTCATGGTACAAGGCATTGGAAGGGCTGATTTGGCGCGTCGCGATCGACCGCGTTTTGAGAGGGACGATTTCTATGAAAAAGACTGTGCTCGCCGTTGTGGCGACGGCTGTGCTTGTGAGCGCTTGCACCACCACCGACCCGTACACCGGAGACCAGAAGATTTCCAACACCGCCGCCGGCGCCGGGCTTGGCGCGCTCGCGGGTGCGGGCCTCGGTCTGCTCGCGGGAGGCAATGACCGCCGGAATGCGCTGATCGGCGCGGGCATCGGCGCGCTCGCCGGCGGCGCCATCGGCGCCACGATGGACCAGAACGAGGCCGAACTGCGCAGGCAGCTTCAGGGCACCGGCGTGAGCGTCACCCGTAGCGGCGACCAGATCATCCTGAACATGCCCTCCGACATTACCTTCAATGTCGATCAGGACGCGGTGAAGCCGGGCTTCTACCAGACGCTGAACTCCGTGGCCCTGGTTCTGAAGAAGTTCCGCCAGACCACCGTCGACGTTTTCGGCCATACCGATTCGACTGGCGGCGACCAGCACAATTTCGATCTGTCGCAGCGCCGGGCCTTGGCTGTCGCCAACTATCTGTCCGGCCAGGGCGTCGATCAGCGTCGCTTCGCCGTCACCGGTTTTGGCAAGACGCGTCCGATTGCGTCCAATGCCACCGCCGAAGGCCGCGCTCAGAATCGCCGGGTCGAAATCCAGCTGTCGCCGCTCACCTGAGCAACGCGGCATCCAATACAAAACGGCCCCGGAAGGGGCCGTTTTTCGTTTGGCTTTCTGACGAATCCAACAGTGATCAGACCTTGGCGACGATCCGCATGAAGGCAGGCATGTCGTCACCGAACCCGACCGTGGCGTCGTTGTCTTCCTGACGGTGACGGGCAGGGCGGTTGTTGTCGCGCTGCGGCCTGGTGTCCCCGCGCTCCGGCGCACGTTGTTCATTACGTTCAGTCGAAACTTTCCGTTCGGTATTCTCGGAGCGGATCGATTCCTTGCGCGCGCGCCGCTCAACGATATCCGTGACGGCGGCTTCAGCGACGACCGGCTGCTCGTCATGCACTGCTTCCGGCGTGACATCGTCATTGCGCTTGGCGTGGCGTTCACGTGGCTTGCGCTCGCCCCTGTCCTTGCGGTCGTCATCCTTGCGGCCGGCGCGGCGCGGCGCCCCTTTGCCACGACGCGGCGCTTCATCCTCGCTCTCGCTAGCGACCACAGTCGACAGGTCGCCATCGTGCCACTCGATCTTGGTGCCGATCAGCCGCTCGATGGCATCGACGTATTTCGTGTCCGACTTGGTCGCGATGGTGAAGGATTTGCCCGAGCGTCCGGCACGGCCGGTGCGGCCAATGCGGTGAACGTAATCCTCGGCATGGATGGGCACATCGTAGTTGAAGACATGGCTGACGTCGGGGATGTCGAGACCGCGCGCCGCGACGTCCGAGGCCACCAGGTAACGAAGCTTGCCGTCGCGGAAATTGGCCAGCATCTGCATGCGCGCGCGCTGGTCCATGTCGCCATGCAACGCGCCGGCGTCGAAATCATACTTCAGCAGCGAGCGGAACAGTTCCGACACTTCAATCTTGCGGTTGCAGAAGATGATCGCGTTCTTCAGTTCGGCGTCTTCCGCTCTGATCAGGTTGCGCAGGGTCTCGCGCTTGTCCCAGGGCTTCGAGCCGGATTTGACCAGCCGTTGTGTAATGTTGGTGGCGGCGGACGCGGCTTTCGAGACCTCGACACGTACCGGCGCGTGAAGGAATTTCTCGGTAAGCTTGGTGATTTCCGGCGGCATCGTCGCCGAGAAGAACAAGGTCTGGCGCGTGAAAGGGATCATTTCGCAGATGCGTTCGATATCGGGAATGAAACCCATGTCGAGCATGCGATCGGCCTCGTCGATGACGAGAATCTCGACGCCGTTGAGCAGCAGCTTGCCACGCTCGCGATGGTCTAGCAGCCGGCCAGGCGTCGCGATCAGCACGTCGGCGCCGCGCTCCAGCTTCTTGTCCTGCTCGTCGAAGGACACGCCACCGATCAGGAGAGCGATGTTGAGCTTGTGGTTCTTGCCATATTTGACGAAGTTTTCTTCGACCTGCGCGGCAAGCTCGCGCGTCGGCTCGAGGATCAGCGTACGCGGCATGCGTGCGCGGGCCCGGCCCTTTTCCAGCCGGGTGAGCATCGGCAGCACGAACGAGGCTGTCTTGCCGGTGCCGGTCTGGGCGATACCCAGCACATCCTTGCCGAGCAGCGCATGCGGTATGGCGCCAGCCTGGATCGGCGTCGGCTCGGTGTAGCCGGCATCGGTGACGGCGGAAAGGACCTTCGGCGACAGGCCGAGGTCTGCGAAGGTCAACGCTTCTTGAGCGGTCGTGGTGTCTGAGGACAAGTGTTGCTGTCTTTGGCTGGTTCGGGGAAGCGCAACGGCATCCGTCGCGGCAAGCGCCACGCGCCTGCAAGATTGGTATTGCGAATAGGCGCAAGCCCGCGATTTGTCAACAGAAACGGGTGGGATTGGCACGATTGTCAGGTCGTAACCTTAATCGCGATGCTTAATATCGTGGCCGATTGCCGTGTCGGCTCAGTAGCGGAACTGCTCGGCAAGAATGCGCTCGTTCCAGGAGTGGTTGGGATCGAACAATAACGTTGCCGTGGCCGTCGGCGATTCTCGCACCGTCACCGACGTCACTGCCTTGACCTCGGTGTGATCAGCGGCGGCGTTCACAGGCCGCTTTTCAGGCTCCAGGATGTCGAAGCGTACGGTCGCCTTGTTTGAGAGCAGGGCGCCGCGCCAGCGTCGCGGCCGAAACGGGCTGACCGGGGTGAGCGCCAGCAATGGGGCATCGAGCGGCAGGATGGGCCCGTGCGCTGAAAGGTTGTAAGCGGTCGAACCAGCGGGCGTCGCGATCATGACGCCGTCGCAGCTCAACTCTTCAAGGCGCACCTGCTCATCCACGGTGATGCGAATCTTCGCGGTCTGGTAGGACTGGCGCCAGAGCGCAACTTCGTTGATCGCCAGCGCCGAGATCGTCTCGCCCTCCGATGTCAGTGCCTGCATCTCCAATGGACGGATGGTTTCGGCGACAGCGGCGGCGATGCGTTCGGTGAGGCCACCGGAACGGTATTCGTTCATCAGGAATCCTATGGTGCCACGGTTCATTCCGTAGACCTTTTTTCCCGTGCCCATGGTGTCGCGCAAGGTCTGCAGGAGGAAGCCGTCACCCCCAAGGGCGATTACGACCTCCGCATCCTCGACCGGGCATTGGCCATAGCGAGCCGAAAGGCTCTCCAACGCCGCCTTGGCATCGGCTGTATCGGACGAGATGAAAGCGAAACGGCTGGCGGCTTTGCTCATGGCTCCCGGATGGCGACCGGTTGCGTGGGTCGCTCCAGCGCCGGGTTAACATGTGCGAGGCGCGTCTGCAAAGGGAGACGCCGTCCTGTCTCGCGAGGCGAGGGCGCGGCCGGGAAATCGACCGGCTGATCGCGCATCGTGTCACTGCATTTGCGAATGTGATGACGTTGATGGTTAAGATGGAGCTTAAGCACTCGTAAAGCGGCCTCGATCATGTTAGCCGACAGTGGATGGGTAGCGTGGGGCCTAGCCAGTCGAGGCCGATATATTGCCGGTGACACGCCTGATCATTGTTTTCCTGATGTTGGGAAGCTTCGCGCTGGTCTTTTCCGAACTGGTGCGCCAGTCCGAACAGATGAGCTTCAGGCCTCAGCCAACGGCCTCGCGCTGTGGTGACGCGGTTGGGACGCCGTGCCCGCAACGGGCACTATAAGTTGGCAAAAGACAGGTGATCGTCGGCGTTATGTAGGCTGTCACCGAGGCTCCTGATGTCGGCTTGCATCAGACGCCAACCTGTTGTGCAACCGGGCAGCTTTCTTCCGTGCGGAGTTATCCATCGACCCTGCGCATGGTCAGCCATCTCAATAATACCTAGCGAAATCCAGGCTCGCGCGTTGCAATTCCAGCGTGTCGCGGCGTAGATAAATGCTCTTTGCAGACAAGATCCATGGCTTCATCTATGGCTTCGGAGGGAGCGCCTGTCAGCAGTCCATGAACGGGCATTGGCCGTCGTTGAACGGTTGATGTCGAGAGGAAAACCTCAATGCGCAGTGTATTGATCTCGGGCGGCTGCGGCTTCCTTGGCTCCCATCTGATCGATCGCCTGTTGCTGCGCACGGATCTGGAAAGATTGGTTGTCGTCGACAATCTGTGGACCGGATCCATGCGCAATATCGCGCACATCGATGATCCTCGCCTTGGTCTGGAAATTCAGGATGCCGAAAGCTTCGTCTCACACCATCGCTTCGACGAGATCATACACCTCGCCTCACCGGCGTCGCCCCTCTGGTACATGCGTGAACCGGCGCGCACCATCCGGGCCAACATCGGCGGAGCGCTGAACCTTTTGACATTGCTGAAGCCAGACGGCCGTTTTTGCTTCGCGTCGACCTCGGAGGTTTACGGCGATCCCCTGGTCTCTCCGCAGCCCGAGACCTACAGGGGCTCGGTGGACTGTACCGGTCCCAGGTCGTCGTATGATGAGAGCAAGCGTTGCACGGAAGCATTGCTGTTCGAACAGCGCCGCGTTGCCGACCTGGACGTCCGTGTCGTGCGGCTGTTCAACACCTATGGACCGCGCACCCGCATCGATGATGGCCGCGCCGTATCGAACTTCATTGCGCAGGCACTGACGACCGGAATCGTAACCGTATACGGCGACGGCGCGCAGTCGCGGAGCTGGGGGTATGTCGACGACATTATCGAGGGGATGGAACGGTTCTTCTGGCGGGATCCCATAACTCATCAGGGACCGCTCAACATCGGCAACAATTGCGAGATTTCAGTCCTGGAGATTGCGGAATTCGTTTGCTCGCTGGTTCCCGGCAGCCGCATCGAGCACCATGCGCCGGTTCCCCAGGATCCGACAAACCGCTGTCCGGACCTGACTTTGGCCAGGCAGGTCCTTCCAGGCTGGGAAGCGAGAACCGCCTATCAGGAGGGAGTTCGCATGACCCTCGAATGGTTTCGGGAACAGATGGCAATTGGGTCCGCCCTTGAGAATCGCGCGGCGGGCGCTGCCGCGCTTTGATTTCCATGCGTTGATCGCAAATCGTTTTTTCAAGTCGGGCTGGAGAGCGTGTCCCGGCCACCCTGGAAGTGTGGCTCGAAGACGGTATCGAAGGCCTTGAGAGCCGCGCCTATGGCCTGGTGCATATCCAGGTACCGATAGGTCCCCAGCCGTCCACCAAGATGAAGGTTCTGTTCCTGGCCGGCGCGTGCGAGGTATCGCCGGTATATCGCCTGGTCGCTGCTCGTATCTATTGGATAATAGGGTTCGTCGGCGCGGCGCGCAAAGCGCGAATATTCCCGGCCAATGAGTGTCTTGCCTGTCTGGTGCGGTCGTTCAGGGTTGAAATGGCGAAACTCCGTTACCCTTGTATAGGGTACGGTTTCCTCCGCATAGTTCATGATGGCCGTACCCTGATAATCCGGTGTGTCCATGACCTCCAATTCGATGTCGATGGTTCGCCAGCCCAGTTCTCCCTCAGAATAGTCGAAATAGCGATCGATCGGCCCGGTGTAGACGACCGGCAGGTCCTTTGGCAGTTGGTTCTTGATGTCGAAGAAATCGACGCCGAGCCTTGTCTCGATCAGTTCATGGCCGAGCATCTTTTCGAAAATCGCGGTGTAACCGTCGAGCGGCTGGCCTTGGAAACGGTCGTTGAAGTAGCCATCCTCGAAAGTGTAGCGCACGGGCAGGCGTGCGATGATCTGCGCCGGTAGTTCACGTGGATCGGTCTGCCACTGCTTGGCGGTATAACCCTTGATGAAAGCCTCGTATAGCGGCCGCCCCACGAGGGAGATCGCTTTTTCCTCGAGATTGGCGGGAGGTCGATCGCCAAGTTCCGACGCCTGTTCGGCGATCATGGTGCGGGCTTCGTCTGGGCTCAAGCGACGTCCGAAGAACTGGCAGATCGTGGCTAGGTTGATCGGCAGGGGATAGACCTTGCCGTTGTAAGTCGAGAAGGCACGATGGCGATAGGAACTGAACCCGGTGAACCGGCGCAGATAATTCCAGACCGCTTCGTTCGAAGTGTGGAAGAGATGGGGTCCATAACGGTGTATTTCGACGCCCGTGACGGGGTCGATCTCGGTATAGGCATTGCCGCCGATATGCCGGCGCCGGTCGATCACCAGCACACGCCGTCCGAGCTTCGTGGCAATGCGCTCTGCCAGCGTCGCGCCGTAAAACCCCGCGCCGACGATGAGAATTTCAGTACCTGTCAGCACGTTCCCGCCCATTCCTGCATCTGCTGTTCCTTTGGATCGAGCATTATCGGAGACAGGTCGGCTGATTTGAACCGTTGCCGGCGGATGAGCCGCCAAAGCAATTTCTTCAGCTGATCTGCCTGACGAAACGTTCCTCGACCCAGTGCGTAGTCTGCCACCATGCGCAGGCCGATCGCTGTCCGGGACCGCCATCGGCGGCCTTTCACATCGATGGCTTCATACGACAGGGGATAGAATTCACCGAAGCCATATCGCGCTTTCAACTGATGATATTCCGCGTTGGGCGTACGGCCGGACGCACGCATCGCGCTTGCCAGGACAATTCCGACAGGCCGCGTGTGACGAACAGGCAATGCGTCGAAAATAGCTGATTTTCCGGTATTATCCGTGCCGAGCCTTGTCCACAGGGAGTCTAGGCCGAAACCGCTCATCGAATGCTCGAAGAGCGGCAGTATCTTCGCCAGGATATCTGATCTCAGACACGGAGCCATCACCTCGATCTTGTCTATGAGGCGGAGTTCGAAGCTGTTGCATCGAAGGAATGCAAGGTGCGTGAAGTAGCTATCCAGCGTCAATGCCGGCTGGGCGATATGTAGGTCGAACCGGCGCATGTTGGCGAACATCGCCTCTATGGTCGCGCCGTCCGCCTCCAGATCATCATCAGGCAGCCAGAAATACTGATATCGGTCAAGCAGTTCGGGTTGCTGGGCGAAAAGCACATGGATGCCGTCCCATTTCCCGCCCATGTAATCGACCCGGTTTTCATATGGCAATCGAAACGCGGAAGGATCCGCGCCGAAATAGCTCACGATCAGGTCGAAGCCGCATTCAGGTGTGTCCGCACCCCAACCCCGGTGTAGGGACTTGTCGCCGGCCCTTACGATCACGAGATCGCGTTTTCCCGTTTCCGCCGGCCATTTGCTCGCAATCTTCATGCCTTGGCCGTTCCCTCGGGCTTTTCAGTTTTTCGAGTCTTGAAGCCGCGGCGGCCCCATACACCAAAATCTGTACAGTTGCGAAGGGTCTATTGGAGAGTTCTTTGTGCGCCAGCTGCAAACCAATACACTCCCGACGGGTGGAAAGCCGCAGTCAGGCAGTATATGCTAAATTAGATGTCGTTCTGATTTTAGCAGCTTGGAATTCTAGGCTATCGCTTTTCTGGCCGTCGCCGATCCCGGGGCGTACCCAACTGCAACCACTGTGAGCGTACTACCGCGTCCGCAGCAGATGGCAGCCGGCTTGCCGCTTTTGCGCCAGATACTCATCGACAAGCTGCCGGTAGCGTATCTTGCCGAAACTGGGGAAATGGCCGCCATGCACGACCGAGACATCAAGGTCGCGCATGCGCAGCAAGGTGGCGACGTAGTCGTCGATATCGGAGTGATAGACATCGTCGATCAGGGGGCCGTCATAGATAATGTCGCCGGAAAGGAGGATGCCGGTTTTCTTCTCATGGAGCGCGATGCCGCCAGGCGAATGGCCTGGTGTATGGATGACTTGGAAGGCCCGGTCACCGAGATCGACGATGTCGCCATGCACGAGCAGGTGGTCGGCGGGTGCGGGCTGAACGCGGTAGCGTGCGGTGTCCCAGCCTTCCGGCATGCCATCGAACATCTCGTCTGTCGCGTAGGTGCCGGCGGCGGTCCATTCGTTGCGCGGATCGGCAAGGATCGCCGCCTCGGCCGCGTGCACGCAACGGTCGGGAAACTCGTGGTGGCAGCCGATATGGTCGAAATGCGTGTGGCTGGCGACGCAGATAAGCTTTCGCTCGGCCACGAGCGGCACATGGCGCCGCAGGCTGAAATGGCCGAGGCCGGTGTCGAACAGAAGATCGCGGTCGCGGCCGCGCACATGCCACATGTTGCAGCGGAAGAACGGCTTGATCCATGGCTCATGGATCAGCGTGATGCCATCGCCCATGCGTATGGTTTCATACCAGTTCGGAGCATCAACGATCGGGAGCGCGCCCATGCTTTCAACTCGCCAGCAGGATGATGTCGGCAGCGTCGCATGAAACAGCGATCGTGTCGCCCGGCTGAACGCTGGCGGCAGCCGGAACCTTGGCGATGAAATGCAGCGCCGGATCCTTCGAGGAAACCGCCAGCACACGCTTGAAGCTGCCCTGGAAAACCACGTCGCTAACCCTAGCCAACCCCAACGCGATAGTGCCCGCGGCATTGCCGAGGACAAGATGCTCCGGGCGTATCGCCAAAGCAACGCGAGTGCCTGTCTGCGACGTGCCCGGCAGCAGAACAGGCCCTTCGGAAGTGGCTACCGTGACTGTGCCGTTGTTCGCCGCCGCCACCGTTCCCGAAACGAGCGTGCTTTCGCCCATGAACGTCGCTGAAAAGCGCGTTGCCGGCCGTGCGTAGACGCGCTCGGGCGCACCTTCGTCCTCGATGCGTCCGTCATTCATCACCACGCAATGGTCGGCGAGCGCCATCGCTTCTTCCTGATCGTGTGTGACATGGATAAAGGCGGTGCCGACACGCTTCTGGATCGCCTTCAACTCGTCCTGCATCTGCCGGCGCAGTTTCAGGTCGAGCGCTCCTAGAGGTTCGTCGAGCAGAAGCACCGCTGGCTCGACAACCAGCGCGCGGGCCAGCGCCACGCGCTGCCGCTGGCCGCCGGAAAGCTGGTGCGGTTTCTTGTCGAAGGCGGAGCCCAGTCCGACCAGCGCCAACGCCTCGCGCGCTCGTGCGGCGCGCGTTGCGCCATCGACGCCCTGCATACGCAGACCAAAGCCGACATTGCTGCCGACGCTCATATGCGGAAACAGGGCGTAGTCCTGGAACACTGTTGTCGTGGGACGTTTTGCCGGCGGTACAGCGGTACAGTCTTCGCCGCGGATGAACACCTTGCCTTCGCTCGGTGTGATGAAGCCGCCAAGAATGGAAAGCAGTGTCGTCTTGCCGGACCCGGAAGGTCCGAGCAGGATGGTATAGCTGCCGGGTTCGATGGCGAGAGAGACATCTTTCAACACGGCAAGCTGGCCGAAACGGTGCGAAACGTTGCGAATGTCGACGAGGGGCGCGCTCATGCCGGCTTTCTCCGCAACAATGTCAGCTCGAACAGAACCACCAGCACGATGGAGACGGCAAAGACCAGCGAGCCGACGGCATTGGTCTTGGGATTGAGGCCGGAGCGCAGTAGATTCCAGATTTCCACCGGCAGGGTGGTGTCGAAGCGCGTCAGCAGGAAGGAGATCACGAACTCGTCCCAGGAGAATGTCATCGACAGGAAGAAGCCGGCGAAGATGGCCGGCGCCATGACGGGCACGGTGATCAGCAGCAGGACCTTCCATTCGGGTGCGCCGAGGTCGCGCGCGGCGCGCTCGATGTTGATCTGGTGATCGCCCATCTGGCTGTAGATGATGGCGAAGCACAGAGGCAAATTGATCACCACGTGGCCAATGCCGGCCAACAAGAGTGACTTCGGCACGCCGGCCCAGTTGAACAGCACCAACAGTCCCATGCCGATGATGAGATAGCTGACCGTCAATGGCAGCGTGATCAATCCGCGCAACAGGCCGGAGCCTGGCAGGACGAAGCGTGCAAAGCCCCACGCCGAGAGGAAGCCGAGCGTGACGGCGGTGGCCGAGGAGAGAACCGCGACCATGAGCGAATTGACCAGCGCCGAGGTCAGCCGGGTGTCTGAAAGAACCGCGTCGTACCACCGCAGCGACGGGCCAGTGAAGGGCGGGATCGGAAACGACGTCGCCTGCAGCGAAAACAGCACCAGCACGACCACCGGCAGGAAGATGAAGGCGTATATGGCAAGGGCGTACAGCCACGAAGCGATGCGGACGATCCGGCGCATGGTCAGGCCCGCTCGATCTTCAGCCAGCGCGCGCAGGCGAGATAGGCGACAGTGACGACCGCCATCAGGATGATCGCCAGTGCAGAGGCGAGGGGAAAATCGCCGCGCCGGCCGATCTGCATCATCACAAGCTGAGGCATCAGAAGCTCATTGTTGCCGCCCAGGATCTGCGGCGTAATGTAGTCGCCGATGCACAGCACGAAGGTGAGGAAAGCGCCGACCATGATGCCGGGCAGGGTCAGCGGCAGGACAACGTGCAGGAAGGTGCGCACTGGCCCGGCGCCGAGATCGGCGGCGGCCTTGCGATAGCTTGGGCTGAGCTGCTTCAAATTGGCGAAGATCGTCAGCGTCAAAAGCATGACGAAGAAATGCACGAAGCCGGTGACTGTGGCGAAGCGCGTGTTGGCAAGCTGCAGCGGCTCGGCGAGCAGGCCGGAACCGGTGAGCGCGCGGTTGATAACGCCGTTCTGGGCGAGCACCAGCAGCCAGGAATAGGAGCGCACGACATAGGAGGTCCAGAACGGCAACACGGCAAGCATCAGCGCCAGCCGCTGCCAACGTTCGGGTACTTGTTCGGCGAGGATCCAGGCGAAGGGATAGGCGAGCAGTACCGAGACCACGGTGACGAGCGCCGTCACCTGCAGCGAGTTCACCATCGCCTGCCAGTAGGACGGGTTTGTGAAGAACTGGCTGTAATTGGACAATGTGAAGCCGCCGCCTTCATGCGCCGTGAGGCTGGAAAGCCCCATGGCGATGAAAGGCAGCACGAAGAACAGCAGCGTCCAGCCGAGCGCCGGCGTGACCAGCGCCCAGGGCAGGGCACGCCCATTGTTTCCAGCAGTGCTCATCAGCGGCAGTCGCTCACTTCGCCTGCAGCATTTCGGTCCACATGTCCTGCATTTTCTTGTCGAGATCGGCGTTCGGCGCCGGATAGGCTTGGGCACGGGCGAGGAATTCCGGCTGTTCGCCGAAGCGCAGGATCTTCTTCTGATCGTCGGTCAGCGCCGCCTTGGTGTTGGAGGGCATGCCCCAGTAGCACGACGAGGTGGCAAGGCGCGCCTGGCCTTCCGGGCTCATGATGTACTGGATGAATTTCAGCGCCAAGTCCTTGTTCTTGGAATCCTTGAACATGGCCAGCGACTGCGACCACAGCACCGCGCCTTCCTTGGGGATCGAGAAATCCAGTGCCGGGTTTTCCTTAGCCAACCCCGCGGTCACCCACTCGCCGCCGCCGACCAGAATGTCGACCTCGCCCGTCGCCAGCGCCGTCTGGCTGGCTGTCACTTCGCCGACCAGCTTGGCATTGGCCTTCATCTTGAGAAGTTCGGCCTTGAGGGCGGGCAAATCGGCTTCGGTGAGATCAGCCGTCTTCTTGCCGATGGCCAGAGCCGCCATGCCGATCACCGGCAGATAGTAGTCGTAGATGGCGACCTTGCCCTTGTATTTGTCTGATGTCAGCGACGCCAGCGACTGCATGTCGGCCGGATCGACCTTGGTCTTGTTGTAGCCGATCGTGTTGTAGCCGAATTTTTCGGTGATGCCGTAGCGCTTCCCACCGACGACGGTTGAACCGTCCATCTTCACCTGCGGGAACATGTCGGCCAACGGCAGCTTGTCCTCCGGCAACGGCTCGAAGAGGCCCTTTTCCACGCCGCGCGGCACATCGATGCTGTCGATCACCATGACGTCCCAGTCGCCGGGCTGCGATTGCTCGACGATGGCGAGGCCCGCGCCGGTGCCCTCGAATTCCTTGACGTTGACCTTGACGTTGTTGGCCTGCTCGAACGGTTGCAGCAGCGCCGGGTCGGAATGATCGCACCAGATCAAGGCGTTGAGATCAGCTGCCTGGGCGATGCCGCCGGCCGCCAGCAGAAGCGCCACGGCGGCACATGCGGTGCGCAGGCGGGCCTTCACGGCGGAGTGAGGATTCGTGGATGCGGATTTCATGGACATCGAGTGCTCTCCCTTTGCCTTAGTGGCTTCTTGCAAAAAATTGAACCAATTCTAAAATTGAGTCAATTCTGTTTTTGTGGCAAGAGGCTGATATGAGCGGATTGCGGGCAAGGCAAAAAGCGGATCGGCACAGGCGCATCATCGAGGCGGCGGCGGCGCTTTTTCGCGAAGCCGGCTATGAAGGCGCCAAGATCGAGGCAATCGCAACGCAGGCCGAGGTCTCGATCGGCACGATTTACAACTACTATCAAAACAAGGGTGACATCCTCGGCGCCATCGTATCGCTGGAAGTCAACGAAGTGCTCAATGCCGGGCGTGGGGTGGTCGCCAACCCGCCGGCCAATGTCGGCGATGCGCTGGATACGCTCGTCGGCATCTACATCGAGCACTCCTTGCACTACCTCAGCAAGGAGATGTGGCGGCAGGCCATGGCGATCTCCACGCAGTTGCCCGACAGCCCGTTCGGACAGGCCTACACCGCGCTTGACCGCTCGCTGACCGAGCAGATCAGCGCGCTGATCGCGCGGTTGCAGGCGCTTGGCCTTGTGCGGCAGGACATTGACGGCCAGGCGCTGGGTGAGCTGATCTTCAACAACATGAACATGATGTTCATCGAGTTCGTGAAACGCGACGAGGCGAGGATACCCGAATTGCGGCTCGCGATACGACGGCAGAACCGGATACTGGTTGCCGCGATTGCTACGTGACGGGGGTCCGTGTCCGGTGCGGGCCAGGAACCTTTCTTGGCGCAATCATTCCGACTCCAGGGCCCCTGGGAAACACGACTTCAAACACCATCCGAATGTGCTTATCCCGCACGATTGGTTCCTTGTGCCGACCTGATCGACCGCAGCGATCCTGCGGCGAAAAGATATTGACTGTATAGTTAGTCATGTTATCCCTGTGATTGTCGATCGGGTTGGACAGCCGGCTTGCCGGTGAATGGCCACTTTGAAATCGCGAGGGGAATATCCTGGCACCCATCTGGGTTGCCGTTGCGGCGAAGGCGTCGCCACCATCCTTTTCTTCAGCAGGAAACGGACCTGAGGCCGCGTTGCCGCCGGTCCCAACAATGGGAGCAAGTAAGCATGAACTGGAAACTGACCGCGACGGCCATCGCGCTGTCGCTGCTGTGCGCGGGCGCCGCCCGGGCCGACGGTGAACTCAACATCTACAATTGGGGCAATTACACCAATCCCGATCTGATCAAGAAATTCGAGGAGACCTACAAGGTCAAGGTTACCGTTACCGACTACGATTCCAACGACACCGCGTTGGCCAAGGTCCGCCAGGGCGCCTCCGGCTATGACATCGTTGTGCCCTCGGCCAGCGTCGTGCCGATCTGGATCAGCGAGGGCCTCCTGCTGGAGACTGATCCCAACAAGATGGACAACTTCAAGAACGTCGATCCGCGATGGGTTGATGTGCCTTTCGATCCGGGCCGCAAATACACTGTTCCGTGGCAATGGGGCACGACCGGTGTGTCGGTGAACAAAGCGGTCTATTCCGGCGACATCAACACCTCTGCCATCTTCCTCGATCCGCCGCCTGAGCTTGCCGGCAAGATCAATGTCGTTCCCGAGATGGGGGACATCATGTTCCTGGCCATCGCGTACGAAGGTGGCAAATACTGCACCGATGACATGCAGGTGCTGAAGAAGGTCCACGACAAGCTCATCGAGGCCAAGGGAAAATGGCTTTCGCTCGACTATGCGGCGGTCGACGGCCTGGGCAGAGGCGACATCGCTGCCGGAGTCAACTGGAACGGTATTTCCCTGCGGCAGCGGCTGCAGAACGACAAGATCGTTTACGGCTATCCGAAGGAAGGCTTTCCGATCTGGATGGACAATGTCGCCGTTCTCAAGGATGCCAAGAATGTCGAAAATGCCAAGCTCTTCCAGAACTTCATCATGGACCCGCGGAACGCTGCGTTGATTTCGGCCTTCGCGCGCTACGCGAATGGCATCAAGGGCTCGGAAGCCTTCATGCCCGACGACATGAAGAATGCGCCGGAGGTGGTTATCCCGGCTGAATTCGCCGACAAGGGTCAGTTCATGCCGGCCTGCCCTTCGAATATTCAGGCGCTTTACACAAAGATCTGGACCGATCTCCAGAAATAGCCTGCCGAGCCTTTCCCGCGCCGCGACACGCGGCGCGGCCATCTCCATTCATTTGAGCAGAGCGATCTGGCGATCGCGGGAGACTTTCCATGACCGATCTCGACCTTTGCTACATGCCGGCCAGCGAAGCGCTGCGGCTGTTCAAGGCGAAGAAACTTTCGCCCGTCGAATTGATGCAAGCCACCATCAGTCGCGCCGAAACCATCAAATCCACGATCAACTGCCTTACCTTCACGCATTTCGACGAGGCCATGGATCTGGCACGGAAGGCCGAGGCCAAATACGCCAAGGGCGGCAAGACTGGCGCCCTCGAAGGGCTGCCCATCGGCATCAAGGACGAGAGCTACATCAAGGGCAAACCCACATCGCACGGCTCGCTTCTGTCCAAGGACGCCATCGGCGGCCACACGTCGACGATGAATGAGCGCATCATGAAGGCGGGCGGCATCGTGCATGCCCGCACGGCCACGCCGGAATTCAGTTGCGCCGGCTACACGTGGTCCAAGCGCTGGGGCGTGACACGCAATCCGTGGAATCCCGACTTCACGCCGGGCGGCTCGTCCGGTGGCGCGGCGGCGACACTGGCCTCGGGCACAGCGTCGATCGCGACCGGCTCTGACATTGGCGGGTCGATCCGCATTCCGGCGTCGGCTTCCGGTCTCGTCGGCTTCAAGCCGCCTTATGGGCGAAACCCGGATGATCCGCCCTTCAATCTCGATTTCTATTGCCACACGGGTCCATTGGCGCGCACCGTCAAGGACGCCATCCTCCTGCAGAATGTGATGGCGGGACCGAGCCCGCTGGACATCGCCACGCTTCGCCCCAAGCTGCGCTTGCCGCTCGACTACAAGCCGATCCATGGTTGGAAGATAGGTTTCTCCATGGATCTCGGCTCCTATGAGATTGATCCGGAGGTGCGCAAGAACACGCTTGCCGCGTGCGACGTCTTCCGCTCGCTGGGGGCCACGGTCGAGGAGGTCGATCTGGGCTGGGGCGATGAAGTGCTCAAGGCCGCCATGATGTATCTCGAGCATCTGTTCGGCGCGTCGCTGTCGCAGTTGCTCAGCCGTCATGCCGACGACATGACCAGCTATGCCCGCAAGTTCGCCGAGGACGGGCAAAAATCGAAAGCCACGGATTTTGTCGCAACGCTGGATGTTGCCGCCAGGATGTATCAGACGCTTGGGCCACTGCTGGAAAAATACGATGTGCTGATCTGCCCGACGAATGCAATTCCGGCGGTGCCGGCGGAGTTCGACCAGACCACGGACACTGTCGAGATCAACGGGAAGCAGGTGAACCCGTCGCTTGGCTGGGTGCTGACGACGCCATTCAACATGATGAGCCGCTGCCCGGTCCTGTCGATACAATCGGGCAGGGCGTCGAATGGCGTGCCGACGGGGATCCAGATTGTCGGACGCACCTATTGTGACGCCGATGTGTTTCAGGCAGCAATGGCGTATGAGACGGCGCGGGGCCAATGGTACGGTAACGCGCGGACGCGACCGGCGCTTTGATCGCGGATAGGTAACACCCGCAACGGAGGCTTGGGCGCCGGCTCCTTCAATGGTGAGCCGGCGGGATATCCACTGCAGGGTTCGAACGGGACTGGACGACAATGGCGCAACGCAAGGCAACCGTGGCACCGGAGATCCGCAAGGTTGCAAAGGCGGAGCATTCCAAGCCCGCCCCCGTCTTCAAGGATCGCCGGCGCGAACGTGGCGAGGCGAGCATCCAGCGGATCATCGATGCCACGATCGAGCTCATCGCCGAGGAGGGGCTGGCGACCGTCACCATGCAGCGCATTGCCGAGCATGCAGGCTCGTCCAATGCACTCGTCGTGTTTCACTTCCGCAGCAAGGAAAACCTCTTCAGGGCTGTTCTGCAGTATCTCAGTGACCAGTATGACGAACTGTGGGCGACACTGGTGCGCCCTCCAGGCCTGTCACCGGCGCAGAGGCTGATGGGCGCGCTCGAATGCGCGCAGAGGTTTTCACGACTGCATCCCAAGTGGGTGTCGGTCTTCGTCGTCTTCTCCAGCGATCGCAAGAGCATGCAGATCTACAACGAAATCGGCATGCCGAATGATCTCGCCTACACGGCCGAGGCGCGTGAATTTCTCATCGAGATCGCTGCAATAGGCGGCTACACCGACGTCGATACGGACACGCTGGCCGAGAGCCTCAACTATCTCGTTCACGGCGCATGGTTCTGGGACCACCTGAACCCACCGGAAGGCCGATCCGATGTCCTGCGCAAGACAACGCTGATGCTGCTGCACCAGGCATTCCCACGGCATTTTGATCTGGCCCCGCGCGGCTAACCGCGCCTTCGGGACTGCATGCCCGGTTGCATGCACCGCAATGGGAACCAGGTCACGCCTCGAAGTGCAGGATGTAGAGTTTTCGCGTCTTCTCGTGAATGGTCCACTCGCCCTGCCAGCCCTTGGGCAGGACAAGCATCTCGCCAGGGCCGACGGTCTCGCTGCGACCATCAGGACCGTGCAATGTGACGCGGCCCGACACGATGTGGCAGGTTTCGGAATTCGTGTCGCGCGCGGCCGTGAACCGGCCTGGCGTGCACTCCCACACGCCCACCTCAAGTGTCCCTTCCGGCGACGTCCATAATGTCCTTGATGCTTCGACCTGCTCCCCGCTGATCGACGTTGGCTTGGGTTCCGGCGCACCAAGATCGATGGAAGCGAGGTGGGCAAAGGTCTGGAAGTCGGTCATGATGGTCTCCGGGCAGGCACTGAAATGCTTGTAGGGCTTATGTGCGGATTGGCTGGTGCCACAGCGTCCAATAGGATGGCGCAACCGGCTCAATGTCCCGTGATGCGGTCGGCGATCCCTGCCAGCTTCGATGTGTGTTGCAAGCCGCCTTCCTCGCGCTCATCAGCCATGCGGTAGAGCTGGTACATCGAATGGACACCGAGCCAACGCATTGGCTCCGGCTCCCATTTGCTGACCTGGCGATTGACCCAGGGCAGGCGGGTCAGTTCGGTGTCGCGGCGCAGGATGAGGTCGCGCAGCGTCCGGCCTGAAAGATTGGAACTCGAGACCCCGAGCCCGACATAGCCGCCGGCCCAGCCAATGCCGGTTTGAGGATCGAGACCGGCTGTCGTACACCAGTCGCGCGGCACGCCAAGCACCCCGCACCACGCATGATCGATGCGAAGCCCGGCGGTCTGCGGCAGGCGACTGGTGAGGATCGCGTGCAGGCTTTCGATGGTCGCCTGCTGGGTCTGGCCGCGCACGTCCGTTTTTGAACCGTAGCGATAAGGCACGCCCCGGCCGCCCATGGTGATGCGGCCTTCGCGGGTGCGCTGGGCATAGCAATAGGCGTGCGCGGCATCGCCCAGCAGTTCGTGACCTTCCCAGCCGATCTCGTCCCACAGCGATTGCGGCAGCGGCTCGGTAATGATCTGCGCGCTGTTGAGCGCCAGCCAGAGCCGCTCATTGCCGGGAATGCCGGCCGTGAAGCCTTCCGTGGCGCGGATGATGATGGGCGCGCGCACCGTGCCGCGATTGGTCGTGACCCTTCCCTTTTCGATGCCGGTCACCTCAGTCTGTTCATAGATCGGCACGCCGAGGCGTTCGACCGTTACGGCCAGGCCGCGCACGAGCTTGGCCGGCTGGACGCGCGCCGTGCCGTGATGAATGAAAGCGCCAAGCACATTCTTGATATTGATGCGGGCCCTGGCTTCTTCCTGGCCGATCATGGCGATGCGATCGCGTGGCACATTCCAGCCGATCGCGTCCTCGTAGGCAGCCTTGATCCGTTGCAACTGCGGCTTGTTGGTCGCGACCGTCAAATTGTCGACACGGCGGATATCGGCGTCGATGCCCTCGGCTTCGGTCACCGCGATCACTTCGTCGACCGTGCCATGCATGGCCGTTTCCATATCGATGACGGCGCCACGGGTCGACGTCTTCAGATACTTTTCGCGCGACCAGCTGAAGCCGCCGGACAGCCAGCCGCCATTGCGGCCGGAAGCGCCGAAGCCGGCGAATTCCCTTTCGACGATGGCGATGCGGATCGAAGGGTCGGCTTTCTTAAGATAGTAGGCCGTCCAAAGACCGGTATAGCCAGCGCCGACGATGCAGACGTCGGCTTCGATGTCGCCTGGAAGCGGTGCGCGATAGGCTGGCAGGCCGCCAATGTCGGCATACCAGAACGAGACGTTGCCGTTGACCTTGGCATCCATGTCAAAAAATCCTGCAGGAGTAAGAAGTGTCACGTCATGGTCATGTCGGCGCGGTCGTCGTCGGCAAGAAGTTTTGCATCGACGGTCGACCAGCGCAGATCGACTGTGTCGCCAATGGAGAAGGGCTGGGCTTCGAGGGACGCGCGCACGATGGCGACCGAACCATCGCGAAGCGTCACCTGGTATTTCGAACCGGACCCTAGATAGATCGCTTCGCTGACCTGGGCGGTAAGGCTGTTCTCCCCGTCGGCCAGAGGCGCGTTCACGCTGGCAAGCGAGAGTTTCTCCGGCCGCAGCAGGACCACCGGTTTCTGGCCGCTGGCGAGTTTTCCCCGGGCAACGATCTTCTGACCGGCAACCGTCAGGCTCGTCTCGCCGCCTGACGTTTCGGCCGCACCGCGCAAACTGGTCGACTCCCCGATGAATTTCGCCACGAACAGGGTCTCAGGCTCGTCATAGAGCTGGCGGCCGGTTCCCACCTGTTCGATACGCCCCTGGTTGAACACGGCGATGCGGTCGGACAGAACCAGCGCCTCTTCCTGGTCATGCGTGACGTAGACGAAGGTGGTGCCGAGTTCGCGATGGATGCGCTTGATCTCCAGCTGCAGCCACTCGCGAAGCTTCTTGTCGAGTGCGCCGAGCGGCTCGTCCATCAACAGCAGCGGCGGATCGAAGACGATGGCGCGGGCGAGCGCCACGCGCTGTTGCTGGCCGCCGGAAAGCTCTGCTGGATAGCGATGCGCGAAGTCAGCCATCTTGACCATGTCGAGCGCCCGCGCGACGTGGCGCTCGCGCGCCTGCTTATCCATGCCGCGCAGTGTGAGCGGATAGGCGACGTTCTTGCCCACGGTCATGTGCGGAAACAGGGCATAGTGCTGGAAGACGACGCCGATGTTGCGCTTGTGCGCTGGTAGCGCGACGATGCTTTTCCCGCCGACGGCGAGGTCGCCGGAGGTAAGGTCGGTGAAGCCCGCCACGACATTGAGCGTGGTGGTCTTGCCCGATCCGCTCGGCCCCAGCAGAGTCATGAACTCGCCCGGCTCGATGTGCAGGCTGACGTCGTCGAGCGCGGTGAAATTGCCGTACCGTTTGGTGGCGCCTTGAATGTCGATGGCCGCGCCGCGTTCTCTGGTGTTGGACGCAGACATCTCAACTCCTCTTCGATTTAGAGCTGATGATCAGCCCGGCGCTGATGACCAGCGTCGTGGCGATGAAGATGATCGTACCGACCGCGGTCACCGTGGGATCGGCGTCGCGGGTGATGCTTGTGAAGATCTGGACGGGCAAGGTTTTCAGGTATGGGCTGGTGATGAACAGCGCCACGATGATCTCGTCGAAGGAGGTCACGAAGGCAAACAGCAGCCCGGACAGGATGCCGGGAGCTATCAGCGGCAAGGTCACGGTGCGGAACGTGGTGAAACGATTGGCGCCAAGGCTGGCCGCTGCCGTCTCCAGCCGCACGTCGAAGACTTCCAGGCTTGCCGCCACGGCGATGATGACGAAGGGGATCGCCAGCATTGTGTGGGCGATGACGAAGCCGGTGGTGGTGCCGACAAGCTGGTAATCGAGATAGACGGCATAGATGCCGATCGCCAGGACCACGCCGGGAACGATCATCGGCGTGATCAGGATGGCGCGCAAGAAGCCGGCGCCGGAATGCTTCATGCGGCTGAGGCCGAGCGCGGCCAACGTGCCGATCACCGTGGCGGCGATGGCAACGAGGCTTGCTACCCTGAGCGAATTGAAGAAGCTCGACAGCCAATCCGGGTTGTTGAAGAAATTCTCGTACCACTGCCAGGAAAAGCCGGACGGCGGGAAGGCCAGCGACTTCTTCTCGTTGAACGACATCGGGATGATGACCAGCGTCGGCATCACCAGCCAGACGGCGACCAGCAGGCAGAACAGACCAAGTATGATGCGCAACGGCGTCTTCATGATCTCGACGCCTGTTTGTGACGCTGGCGCATCAGTGGTGCGGCGAGCGCCAGCAGTAAGAAGGTCGCGACCAGCAGCACGACGCCCATGGCGCCGCCGCGACCCCAGTTGAGCAGGCTGAGCACCTGGCTCTGCACCAGCGTCGAGAGCATCGTGCTGCGTGGGCCGCCGAGCAGCGCCGGCGTGATGTAGAAGCCGAGCGACAGGATGAACACGATGATGGCGCCGGCGAACACGCCGGGCAGAGACAGTGGCAGATAGACCTGCAGGAAGGCGCGCGAGGGGCGCGCGCCCAGGCTGCGCGCCGCCTGGACAAGGCGCAGGTCGATGCCGCGCATGACAGAGTAGAGCGGCAGGATCATGAATGGCAGCAACACCTGCGCCATGCCAATGACCACACCTGTCTGCGTGCGGATCAGCTTCACGGTGTCAAGCCCGAGCAGTCCGATCACGGAATTGATGATGCCGGAATCCTGCAGCAGGATCACCCATGCCAAGGTGCGCACCACGCCGCTGACCCAGAACGGCACCAGCACGCACAAGATGAGGACCAGTCGCAGGCGCGGCCCGACCGCCGTCATGAGATAGGCATAGGGATAGGCTGATATCACGCAGACGATCGTGACCCATCCCGCGATGGAGAAGGTGCGCCACAGAACCGTGACGTTCACCGGCGTGGAGAAGAACCAGATGTAGTTCTGCAAGCCCCAGGCCGGATCCGAAAAACTTCGCAGCACGATGGTCAGCAGCGGATAGCCCATGGCCGCGATGAGCAGCAGCAACGCCGGCAGTGCCAGCAGAGAGGGATAGGCCGTGAGCAACGGGCGCCGCCGAGAGGCCGGCGCGCCGCCCGCCGGCCGGGAGCTTTCGCGCCCGGCCGTGGATATCTGTGATGATTGGCTCACGCCCTTGCCTCGCGGTCCAGCCGGCTCAGTTGCCGGCCATCAGGGCCGTCCACTTGTCGGACGCGGCAGCGAAATTGGCGACCCAGAACTTGATGTTTTGCTGATAGCCCTGCTTGGCGTGGTCCGGCGAGTTGGTCAGGAAGGCGGCGACGGAAGGTTCCACCTTCGGCTGTGCCTCGGTGTTGATCGGCGAATAGGAGGTCTGTTCCGTCAGGATCTCCTGCGACTTCTTGCCGAGATAGGCGTTGATCAGCGCATAGGACGCGTCGGGATCCTTGACGCCGACAGGGATGGTCAACTGATCCATGACGACCAGCCAGTCCTTCCACACCGGCGTATAGGCGGCACCATTCTTGACAGCGGTCATGGCGCGGCCCGTCCACATGATGATCATGTCGGCTTCGCCGGATTCGGCGAGCTGCTGGGATTCCGCGCCGGTCTTCCAGAAGATCGTGTCCGGGCCGATCGCCTTGATCTTGGCGATGCCCTTGTCGATATCCGCCGCCGTCATGTTCTGGACCGAGCCGCCATCGGCCAGGATGCCCTGTTCGATAAGGCCGCCGACCGGGCTTCCGCTGCCATCGATGGCGCGTATGCCAGGGAACTTCTTGGTGTCGAAGAAATCCTTCCAGTCCTTCGGCGGATTGTCCTTGTAGGTCGAGTTCTTGTACATCAGCACGGCGCCGTAGTTCATCGCCGGCACGCTGCACTCGCCGACCTGTCCGGCAGGGATCTTCGAGATATCGATTTTGGTAAGGTCGAGCTTCTGGAACAGTTTTCCGCAATGCACGAAGGGGGGAAGATCGTCGGTGTCGACGACATCCCAGGTCACATTGCCGGACTCCACCTGCGCCTGGAGCTTGGCGATTTCGGTCGGGCCGTCATTCAGCAGTTTGACGCCGCTCTTGTCGACGAACTCCTTGAGCGCGGCGACCTGGCCGTCCTGGTAGATGCCGCCATAGGACACGAAGGTCAGGGTCTTTCCTTTCAGCGAACCATCGACGACGGTACCGGCTGGCGGTGCGCTCTGCGCATGGACAACCGCGGTCGCCATGGCTGCCAGCGCTGTCGCGCCGACAATCTTCGCAAGCGTTGATCTGTATCCCATATTACTCATCCTTCCCAAACTCGCCTTTTGCTTTAGGCAACCCGGCCGCGAGTGGTTTCCGGGCTACATATTCGTCGAGATCGATGGTGCCGCTGGTTGGGGGCGCAATGATCCAAAGCACTTCGGCGGGCGTGCCGCCTACATTCACCGTCTTGTGCGGCGTCGATGTCGGGTATTCGATGCTGTCACCCTCATCGAGCACGAAGATCTCGGCGCCGAGCGTCAGTTCGACCCGCCCGCGCAGGACCAGGAACATCTCATGCGCGTTGCCATGGGTGTAAGGCGTGTCTCCGGTCGAGCCGCCAACGTCGAAATGTCCGCAATAGACCTCGACGTCGCGAATCGGACGGCGTGACAGCAGCGTCTTGCGATAGCCCTCGCTGACCGGTAGCGCGGGACGCTCGGCGCGCGTCAGCACGGCGTGCGGCGTTGCCTTGCGCTCATCGAAGAGGTCGGAAAGGCTGATGCCCAGCGCATTGGCGATCAGCATCAGCGTGCTGGTGTTGGCGCCGGAGAGGCCGCGTTCGAGCTGACTGAGGAAGCTGGCGGTGGTGCCGACGATGTCCCCGAGCTGGCGCAGCGTGAGGCGTCGTGCGGTGCGGTAGAACTTGACGCGATCGCCCAATACCGTGGAGCGGCGCGCTTCCATGCTGGACATGGCGCTGTCGTTGTCGCTGTGATCCTCGGCGATTTTCATGGGGGCTCCGCAGTTCACTTTACAAGCTATTAAGTGAACTGCGGGATGGCAAGCGGATTCGCGCCGCACTCCCAAATCGGTGGTGGACACGCTGGGAGCGCGCGGTGAGCCTTCGTCGCCCCAGCGTCGGGATCATGCATTCGGCAGCGCCGGATTCGCTCGCGGCTCCCCTGGATCAGCTTTTCCGATTGTCCGGCCAAATGTTTGCGGCAGGGAAAGATTACATGTTGGAGCCTTTGCAGGAACGGACCGTGCGCCCGTTCCCGCCGACGCGTGGTTGGATCAGCGATAGCGCCAACCGCCGTGTACCCGATAGCGATGTCCCCAATAGCGGCCGTCGTACCAGTAACCGCGACCGGGATAGAAAGTGCCTAGGACAGGCCCCGGGACGACGACCACGGGACCGCGATTTGGCCGGCAGCCGCCATACGGCCCGCGATGAAATCCGATGCCGCAGCCGCCACTTGCTTCAGCTGGAGCGACCGCCGAAAGGGCGGCTCCGACGGCAAATGCGATCAAGATTATCTTTCTCATAATGTCCTCTCTTTGGGTCGCACGACACGTTGTTTGGAAGTGGTGCGAACCTTAAACGCCGCTCGCGCGTTTTTCCGTCGCGGCGAATTTCAGGCAAGCGGGCTGCCGTCGTGGGCAACGGAGAGGTCGTGCGTTACGACGCCGAAAAGCGCCCGCATTTGCAAAAGTGGGTTTGGGCACGTCTGGATTGTTTCGTGAGAGCTGGTGCCCCCGGACGGAATCGAACCGCCGACCTTCGGTTTACAAAACCGCTGCTCTACCAGCTGAGCTACAAGGGCACGGCGCACCGGTTAGCATATTTGCCGCGCCAGTAAAGACAAAAGTCCGTTTTTCACCACAGGCGTGATGGCTAGGCTGGCAGGTTAGGCATCCTGAAAACCGCCGACCGACTTCCTACATGGCAGAAGGTGCATTTGTGCGTAGGGATGTCGGAGATGATCAGGTTTGTCGTCATTGCCATGGTGGTGGTCGTCGTCTGGGCTTTGCTGATGAAGCTTATCAAGGATCTGAAGAGCGCCAACATCGACTGGACCGGGGTGACCACCATCGTCGGCTTCATCGCGCTGGCCTTCTGGCTGCGCCATGTGACCGGCATGGGCTGATCAACGTAGCCTGCCGCACTCCAAGCGCCGCTTCTCTGGACAATGAGACGGGCTTGCCGCCTGCCTCTGGAAATTCGCCGAACCTTTTCGCGTGTCGTCACGACTGATCCTCCAGAGGCGAATGGTCGCCTCGATCGGAGATCCAGGAGATCAGTCATGTTCAAACGCGCATTCGCTTCCGGCCTTGTCGCTATCTTCCTTGCCATTGTCGGTCTGGCGGGCACTGTCCAGTCTTCGTCGGCTCACGGCATGCATCACCATCATCATCACCGACATCATCATCACTGGTGGTGGAATCACCACCATCATCGTCACTTTTTCTAGGAGCAGCCCGACTGCTCGACCGACGAGACCAGAAAGGGCGGCTTCGGCCGCCCTTTCGTTATGTGCGGCGTCGCGTTGCCGTCACCATGCGCGAGTCGGCGGCCATTGGCCGTCGTTTCCCGCGCTCTCAAGCCCGGGTTTCTCGGCTCGTCGAAAAAATCAAAAAATCTTCGAACCTTTTTCGTTGCCGCAACGACAGATGATCAAGAGGCGGATGGTTCGCCTCTGTCAACGAAACAAGGAGATCGTCATGTTCAAGCGCACAATCGTTTCCGGCCTCATCGCCACCACCGTCGCCGCCACCATGCTGGCCGGCACCATCCAGCCCTCCGCGGCACATCCGCTGCATCATCATCACGGCTATGGCCTGGGTCTTGGCTTGGCCGCAGGCGTTGGCGGCTTCCTGCTCGGCAGCGCACTGGCACAGCAGCAGCCGCAGACCGTCTATGTCGACGACGAAGGCGGCTCATGGCATGTCCGCCGCTGCTTCGAACGCTACGACAGCTACGATCCGGACTCCAACACCTATATCGGCCACGACGGCTATCGCCACTACTGCCGGCTCTAGAATAGAGTTGCAGGATTCTGTTCAGCCAGAAAGAGGGGTGACGCACCGCCCCTCTTTCCGCTTTTCCGCATAAGGCAGAGGCGAACGTTACCGCGCGTGTCCCCGGTCGTCGGGCGCCACGGAATTTGGTCCAGCAGAAGAGGATGGCGCCGCATCCTGGCAGATGTCGCACCATTCGGCGCCAACAAGAGTGGCCATCCGTTCCACGCCGATCCTGACCGCGGCGTTTGTGGCGCCAGCTGCCGGCACGACCTGCTCGTAGGCGCGCAACGACACGTCACAATAAACCGGCAGCCGGGTGGCAAGCCCAAAGGGGCAGACACCTCCGACGGGATGGCCGGTAATCTCCGCCACCTGACCTGCATCGAGCATACGCGGCTTGCCGCCAAAGGCTTCGCGTGTTTTGCGGTTGTCGATGCGTGCGTCGCCGCGAGCAACGACCAGCAGAATCCGATCTCCGACTCGCAGGCAGATCGTCTTGGCGATCTGGCCGGGCTCGACGCCGTGTGCCTCGGCTGCCAGCGCCACGGTCGCGGAACTGGTCGGTGTTTCGATCACTTCGATATCGGGAGCATGTTCGGCGAAAAAGGCCTTGACTGACTGGAGGCTCATGGTTCCCGATCGGCTTGGACGCGTTGTCAGAAGTGATACAGATTTTGGCGGTTGGTTGCCTTCTGTCAAGGCAAGCGACAGCCGTTGCCGCAAGGACGTTTCAAAACCACCCTAAAGCGCTCGAACAGGCTGGCCACCATTCGACAGGCCGCCGATCATCTTCGTTACGTTGGCCGCTGCGTCGCGCACCAGCGGCCCGATCTCGGCCAGCCTTTCCGGCGTAACCCGTACTGTCGGTCCTGAAACGGAGACGCCGCCAATCGGTTCGCCGAACTCGTTGAAGATGGCCGCCGCCACGCAGCGCATCCCCGGGTGCCGTTCCTCGTCGTCCACCGACCAGCCGCGCAGCTTGATCCTGCCGAGATCGCGGGTGAGGGCGTGCAGGTCTGAAAGCGTCTTGTCGGTGAAGCGCTCCTGCCCGGCCTTGCGCAGGATGGCGCCGACGCGCTCAGGCTCGAGATGCGCCAGCACCGCCTTGCCGATGCCCGAGGCATGGAAAGGGCTGCGCGTGCCTGGCCGAAAGAATGCGCGGATCGCCTGGTGTGTCTCGACCTGGCTGACGAAGACGACGCAATCATCCTCGGCGACGCCGAGATTGGCCGTCTCTCCGGTTTTTTCCATCAGCTCCTGCATGACGACACGCGCGCGGTCGACCAGCTTGCGGCGGCGCAGGAACGCCGCGCCCATGCGGTAGGTCTCGACGCCGATCGACCACAGCTGGTCGCTCGAGTCGAATTCAACCATGCCGTGGTTCTCGAGCGTCGTCAGCATTCGATAGGCCGTGGAGGCGGCGAGGCCGCTCTGCGCCGCGATCTCACTCAGCGACAGGCCGCTGCCATCTGCCACGATGGCCAGAATCCGGAGTGCTCGGTCAAGCGACTGCACCGAGGCGGCTTCGGCAGGACCATTGAAAGAACGCGGACGGCCGCGCTGGCGTTTTTCGGCTGTTTCCATGAGTGTCATTCTCGTTGGTTTTGTCAAAGAGGCAATGAAAAAGTTTTTCACTGCTTGACGCGACAAGATTCTTGAAAAACGAAAAATATAACAAAATCAACATATAGAAGGCATTCCCTAGAAATGAAAAAATATTCTGAAAAAATTGAAAAATGGCGACGACACGGGCATCATCAGTCCATTCAACAATGACAAACCCGTGGAGGGCTGGAAAATGGCCAGGATGCGCGCTGTCGATGCCGCGGTTCTCGTTCTCGAAAAAGAGGGCATCTCCTGCGCCTTCGGCGTGCCGGGCGCGGCGATCAATCCGTTCTATTCGGCGCTGAAGGCGAGGGGCAGCATTCGCCACGTCCTTGCCCGTCATGTCGAAGGCGCTTCGCACATGGCTGAAGGCTATACTCGTGCCAAGGCGGGAAACATCGGGCTTTGCATCGGCACGTCGGGCCCCGCCGGCACCGACATGATCACCGGGCTCTACTCGGCCGCCGCCGATTCCATTCCGATCCTGTGCATCACCGGCCAGGCGCCACGCGCACGGCTCAACAAGGAGGATTTCCAGGCCGTCGATATCGCAGCCATCGCTTCGCCCGTCGCCAAATGGGCGGTCACCGTCATGGAGCCCTATCTCGTGCCGATGGCGCTGCAGAAGGCGTTCCACCTGATGCGCTCGTCGCGGCCGGGGCCTGTCCTGGTCGATCTTCCCGTTGACGTGCAACTGGCCGAGATCGAATTCGATATCGATGCCTATGAGCAGATGACGCCGTTCAAGCCGGCGATGACACGCGGCCAGGCCGAGAAGGCGCTGGACATGCTGAACGCGGCCGAAAAGCCGCTGATCGTTGCCGGCGGCGGCATCATCAACGCGGATTCCTCGGACCTTCTCATCGAATTCGCCGAGATCACCGGCATTCCGGTCATCCCGACCTTGATGGGTTGGGGTGCGATCCCCGACGACCACCGGCTGATGGCCGGCATGTGCGGACTGCAGACCTCGCACCGCTACGGCAACGCCACGATGATCGAAGCCGATTTTGTGTTCGGCATCGGCAACCGCTGGGCCAACCGCCACACCGGTTCGGTCGATGTCTATACCAAGGGGAAAAAGTTCATTCACGTCGACATCGAGCCCACGCAGATCGGCCGTGTCTTCGCGCCCGACCTTGGCGTCGTTTCGGATGCGGGCGCGGCGCTGAAAATCCTGCTCGACGTCGCCACCGAATGGAAGACGACGGGAAAGCTGCGCGACTGGTCGGGCTGGGCGAAAGAGTGCCAGAGCCGCAAGAAGACGATGAAACGCAAGACGCATTTCGACCAGGTGCCGCTGAAGCCGCAGCGCGTCTATGAGGAGATGAACAAGGCGTTTGGCCGCGACACCACCTATGTCACCGCGATCGGACTGTCGCAGATTGCCGGCGCGCAGTTCCTGCATGTCTACAAGCCGCGCAACTGGATCAATTGCGGGCAGGCCGGGCCGCTCGGCTGGACGCTGCCGGCAGCGCTCGGTGTTCGCGCCGCCGACCCTGACCGTAACATCGTGGCATTGTCGGGCGACTATGATTTCCAGTTCATGATCGAGGAACTCGCTGTCGGGGCGCAACACAAGCTGCCCTACATCCACGTCGTCGTGAACAATGCCTATCTCGGCCTGATCCGTCAGGCGCAGCGCGGCTTCTCGATGGATTTCGAGGTCAGCCTCGCCTTCGAGAACATCAACCGGACAGGCGACCCCGAGGCCGGTTACGGCGTCGATCACGTGGCGGTTGCCGAAGCCATGGGATGCAAGGCAGTGCGGGTGCGCAAGCCGGAGGAGTTCGCCGGAGCCTTCAAGGAGGCGCAGCGCCTGATGAAGGAACACCAGGTTCCGGTCGTGCTCGAATTCATCCTGGAACGCGTCACCAACATTTCCATGGGCACCGAAATCGACAAGATCACCGAATTCGAGCAACTTGCCGAAAGCCATGAAGACGCGCCGACGTCGATCGTCATGCTCGACTGATTCACTTTGTGAGGAAATAGCGCTATGCCACGGTTTTCAGCCAATCTTTCTATGCTCTTTGGCGAGCATGACTTTCTCGACCGCTTCGATGCCGCCGCCCGCGCCGGCTTCAAGGGCGTCGAATATATCGGCCCCTATGATCATGCGCCCGATGTCGTGGCCGCGCGGTTGAAGAAGAACGGGCTGAGCCAAGTCCTGTTCAACCTGCCGGCCGGTGACTGGGCCAAGGGCGAGCGCGGCATCGCCGTGCTGCCGGATCGCGTCCCTGAATTCCGCCAGGGCGTCGCCAAGGCGATTACCTATGCGCACGCATTAGGCTGCGAACAGGTCAACTGCCTCGCCGGGATCGCGCCGCAAGGCATCGAGCCAAAGGTGCTCGAGGACGTCTTCGTCGAGAACCTGGCTTTCGCGGCGGAGAAACTCGATCAGGCCGGTATCAAGCTTCTGATCGAGCCGATCAACACGCGGGATATCCCGGGCTTCTTCCTGAACTATTCGGACCAGGCTCTGGCGCTGATCGGCCGCGTCGGCTCGAAGAACCTCTTCCTGCAATACGACATCTACCACATGCAGATCATGGAGGGGGATCTCGCCCGTACCATCGAGGCAAACCTCGGCCGCATTGCGCATATCCAGCTTGCGGACAATCCCGGTCGTCACGAACCGGGGACGGGCGAGATCAACTATCCCTTTCTCTACGACCATATCGACCGCATCGGCTATTCCGGCTGGGTGGGCGCCGAATACAAGCCCACGGCCGGGACGGAAGCTGGCTTGGGGTGGTTCCGGGCGTTGGCCGGACAGGGGAGCGCGGCGGCCTAGCGGGATATCTGATCAGCGTTTGCGCTGCCCCTCACCCTTACCCTCTCCCCGTGAAGAACGGGGAGAGGGGGACGCCAGCGTTGGAGTGATTTCCTTCTCGCCGTCACTATACGGGGAGAAGGTGCCGGCAGGCGGATGAGGGGCGGCGCCAACCTGTGAATGAGTTCTAACTAAGAGTTACTGGAGAACAAAAATGGAAACCATCGGCTTCATCGGCCTCGGCATCATGGGCGCCCCAATGGCGGGGCATTTGCTTGACGCCGGCTATCCCGTTGTAACCAGCGACCATCGCTCGAAGCCCTCGGCCGATCTCGTCACCAAAGGCTTGAAAACCGTGACCGGCCATAGCGCCGTGGCCAAGGCCGCCGACATCATCATCACCATGGTCCCGGATACACCGCAGGTCGCCGACGTATTGTTTGGCGAGAACAGCGTCGCGTCCGGCCTGTCGAAGGGCAAGCTGGTCATCGACATGAGCTCGATCTCGCCGATCGAGACCAAGGTGTTCGCCAAAAAGATCAACGATCTCGGCTGCTTCTATCTCGATGCCCCCGTGTCCGGCGGCGAAGTTGGCGCCAAGGCGGCATCGCTGACCATCATGGTCGGCGGCGAGGAAAAGTCGTTCGACCGCGCAAAGCCTGTTTTCGAGAAAATGGGCAAGAACATCACGCTGGTCGGGCCGAACGGCGTCGGCCAGACCACCAAGGTCGCCAACCAGATCGTTGTCGCGTTGACCATTGAAGCCGTCGCCGAAGCTCTTGTTTTTGCTTCAAAAGCCGGCGCAGATCCGGCAAAGGTTCGACAGGCGTTGATGGGCGGCCTGGCGGCCTCGCGCATTCTCGAAGTGCATGGCGAACGCATGGTCAAGCGCACCTTCGCGCCGGGCTTCCGTATTGAGTTGCACCAGAAGGATCTCAACCTGGCGCTTGAGGGCGCCAAGGCGCTCGGCGTCTCGTTGCCCAACACCTCGACGACGCAGCAGCTGTTCAATTCCTGCGCGGCTAACGGCGGCGCCAAGGAGGATCATTCGGCGCTGGTGCGCGCGCTGGAGCGGATGGCCAATTTCGAAGTCGGCGACGAGACAGCGGAGATCAAAGGCAAAGCGGCATAGGTCAGGAGAGGGCTGCGCAACGTTCCCAAGCCGCCTGCTTCTTGCCTCGCGAAGAGCGGGTTTCGGCGTTCGTCGCCGGAACCCGTTTCTTATTTCAATCAGGGCTGTTCGCAAACCGCCCTTGGCTTCGGATTAACCATGCTGCTTCAGGAATGCCCGCGCCGCATATAGGCTGACCGCCGCCGCGTTCGACACGTTGAGCGAGCGGATGGCTCCGGGCATCTCCAGACGGGCGAGTGTCGTTACGGTCTCTCGTGTCTTCTGGCGCAGACCCTTGCCCTCTGCGCCCAACACCAACGCGATCTTGTCCCCGGCAAAGCCGGTTTCAAGTTCCGTGGGGCCGTCCGAATCAAGGCCGATGGTCTGGAAGCCGGCCTCGTGCAATTGCCCAAGCGCATCGGCCAGGTTCTTCACCTCGATCTGGTCGATATGCTCCAGCGCGCCGGACGCCGATTTCGCCAGTACGCCCGATTCCTGTGGGCTGTGGCGCGCCGTGGTGATCAGCGCGCCAGCGCCGAAGGCGACAGCCGAGCGCAGGATCGCGCCGACATTGTGTGGATCGGTGACCTGGTCGAGAACCAGCACCAGCTTGGCATCGCCAAGCGCGTCGAGGCGCTTTGGCTTCAATGGTTCGGCTTCGATCAACACGCCCTGGTGCACGGCATCGGAGCCAGTCACTTTGTCGATATCCCTCGGTTCGACCAGTTCGGCCTTAAAGGGCAGAGCGGTGAGATCAGCTATTTCCAGCCGTTCCAGCGCATTGCGCGTCACCAGCATCTTCCTGATCTTGCGGCGTGGATTGTCGAGTGCCGCCCGCACCGTGTGCAGGCCATAGAGCCGAACCAGTCCGTCCGCCGCGTTCTCGCCCGGCGGCACCGGCTGGCGCGGTCGGAATGCCGGCGCGCCGCCGCTCTTCTCGTCGCGATAGGCGCGGCGCAGCTTTGCGTAGTGAGAGTCTTTGGGGGTCTTGGAATTGTTGTCGCTGTTCATGCCGGTTCTATAAACATGTCCGGTGGAAATGGATACAGCCGCGCCTGGACCGCGCATTGTCGCGGGGATGAAATTCAGTGTGTTTTGGCGGAATCTTGCGGTTGACAGTTTTGGATGGTCCCGCCATAAGGCCCATCGCGGACGACAGCCATGGCGGTCGTCTTGCGGACAAGCCTCGTTGCATGGCTCCGGCGGCAGACTGGAGAGGTGCCCGAGTGGTTAAAGGGGACGGACTGTAAATCCGTTGGCTATGCCTACGTTGGTTCAAATCCAACCCTCTCCACCACTGCCGGCCCGGAAGCCCTGAAACGCGAAGCAGGACTGGTTCGTTCGAACGGCCCTGAAGAACCAATGGTTCTGTTCCCCGTAAAAAACGTCCCATCCGTCTCGGCATCTCGTGAAAGACGATTTCAATCCGGGATTGGCATCGGCGCCGCCTGCCAAAACGTCGGCGCGCTTGGCGGCATGGTGACGTTTTCACTTCGGCTGTTTGATACCAATTCGAAATTGACATCAAGATTCTGCTCGCATCGACGAACATTTCGTTGATACGCTGCTCCCAAAAGCGAAACCAATTCAAAATGGTATCAAATGAGGCGTAGGGAGCGCGCCATCTCCAAGCTGCTTGAGTTGATCGAGAGCCCGGCTTTTCCCGAAGCCAGCCGGCTTCCGGCCGAGCGCGATCTTTCCGAACAGCTCGATCTCAGCCGAAGCGCGTTGCGCGAGGGCCTCGAAGTGCTTGAGGCCGAAGGCAGGATCTGGCGTCATGTCGGGCAGGGCACTTTCGTTGGTTCCCGTCCGCGCCGGGTTGCGGGAACGGCGCCCTTGGTCGCGCCGCACACCAGTCCGAATGAACTGATGGAAGCACGAATCCTGGTCGAGCCGTCGCTGGCGCGGTTGTCGGCGACGCGGGCAACGACGGCCGAGATCGCCGAACTGCATCATCTGCTCGCCAGGAGCGAAGTTGCCAGGGACGTCGAGACCTGGGAGCTGTGGGATGCACGGCTGCATCGCGCGGTAGCAGAGGCCGCGCACAATGTGCTGCTGCTGTCGATATACGAGGCCTTCAACGCCATTCGTGCCCAGCCACAATGGTCGCGGTTGCGACACGAAACGCTGACGCAGGAGCGCCTTATGATCTATCGCGAGGAACACCGCGCCTATGTCGACGCCATTGCCGGGCGCGACGCGGAAGCCGCGGCCCAGGCGATGCGGCGCCATCTGGAATCCGTGCGCGACGGCCTTTTCGGCAGCACCGGCTGAACTCATAGCGATAAGCGAGGAACCATCCATGACATCCGTGACTTCGACAATTCCGGGCCTTGTCGCCGCACACGATCCCGCCTCCCTTGCAATTCTCGCACCTGGCCGCGCGCCGCTGACCTATGGCGGGCTTGCCAACCAGATCGCGGCGGCGGCCACGGTTTTTCGAAAGGCCGGCATCGTCCCTGGCGACCGCGTCGCGATCGTCATGCCCGACAGCGCCGAGCTGGCGACCGTGTTTCTGGCGATAGCCTCGGCGGCGACGGCCGCGCCGCTCAATCCCACCTATCGCCTGGAGGAATTCGATTATTACCTGAACGACCTCGGCGCCAAGGCATTGGTTGTACTGCAGGGCTCGGAGACTCCGGCACGTGAGGCAGCACTGGCACGCGGCGTGGCGATCATCGAACTGCGGCCCGCGAATGACGCGCCGGCCGGGTCCTTCGATCTGGTCGCTGAGCCCGCGGGAGGCGCGCCGGTCGCTGGTGCCGACGCGACGCCTGCCGATATCGCACTGGTTCTGCATACTTCCGGAACGACGTCAAAACCCAAGATCGTACCGCTCAGCCACCTCAACCTGACGACTTCGGCGCGCAACATTGCCCGCACATTGTCGTTGACCCAGTCAGATCGCGGCCTGGTGATCATGCCGCTTTTCCACATTCACGGACTGATCGGTGCGCTGCTGTCGTCGATCGCCGCGGGCGCCAGCGTCTATTGCGGCGGCGGCTTCAACGCGCTGCGCTTCTTCGGCTGGCTGGATGAGTCGACCGCCACCTGGTACAGCGCCGTCCCCTCCATGCATCAGGCGATCCTCGGCCGCGCTGAACGCAACCGCGAAATAATGGAGCGGCACAGGCTTCGGCTCATCCGCTCCTCATCCGCGCCGATGTCGCCCGTGCTCATCGGCGAACTGGAGCAGGCCTTCGGCTGTCCTGTGATCGAATCCTACGGCATGACGGAAGCGGCGCACCAGATGGCCAGCAACCCGCTGCCGCCGGCCGTGCGCAAGCCCGGTTCTGTCGGCATTGCCGCCGGCCCCGAGGTGGCGATCCTTGATGCATCCGGAAAGCTGGCGGCGCCCGGCCAGCCCGGCGAGATCGTCATTCGAGGGCCGAATGTCACCGGCGGTTACGAGAACCGCCCGGAAGCCAATGCGGAGGCTTTCCGCGATGGCTGGTTTCGCACCGGAGATCTCGGCTTTCTGGACGACGAGGGCTATCTCACCATCAGTGGCCGCCTCAAGGAGATCATCAATCGCGGTGGCGAGAAGATTTCGCCACGCGAGGTGGACGACGTCATCGCCGAACATCCGGCCGTGCTCCAGGCGCTGACCTTCGGCATGCCGAGCGAGAAGCTCGGTGAGGAGGTCGCCGCCGCCGTCGTTCTGCGCGAAGGCGCATCCGCTGCCGAGAGCGAATTGCGCGAATTCGTCGCCGCGAGGCTCGCACCCTTCAAGGTGCCGCGCCGCGTCGTCTTCCTGGAGGAGATACCGAAGGGGCCGACCGGAAAGCTGCAGCGGATCGGGCTTGCGGAACGGCTGGGGATCACGCGATGAGAATCTGCATCTACGGCGCCGGCGCCATCGGTGGCCTGATGGGCGCTCGCCTGGCGAAAGCCGGCCATGAAGTCTCGTTGATTGCGCGCGGGCCTCATTTGCAGGCGATGCAGGCCAATGGTCTGCGCCTTGTCGAGGCCGACACGTCGTCGATCGTGCAGGTTGCGGCCTATGAGAATCCGGCCGACGCCGGCGAACAGGACGTTGTCGTCGTTGCGCTGAAGGCGCCGGCCGTTCCCGGCATCGTCGAGCGCATGCAGCCGCTGCTCGGGCCGGTTACCAGCGTTGTGATGGCGGTCAACGGCGTGCCATGGTGGTATTTTCATGGCCTTGATGGTCCATGGCGTGACCATGTCCTGGAATCCGTCGATCCAGGCCGCGTGCAGGAGCGCGGCATTGGCGCCGACCGGGTGATTGGCTGCGTCGTCTATCCGGCGGCGGAAGTGGTCGAACCCGGCGTGGTCCAGCATGTTTCCGGCGACAGGTTCAGCCTTGGTGAACCCTCGGGCGTTGCCACGGAACGCGTGAAGGCGTTCAGCAAGGCGCTGATCGGCGCCGGGCTGAAGGCGCCCGTCAAGGCGGACATCCGCACCGAGATCTGGGTGAAGCTTTGGGGCAACGTGGCCTTCAATCCGATCAGCGCGCTGACGGGAGCCACTCTTGCCCGCATCTGCGGCGATGCCGAGACGCGCCGCCTGGCGCTCTCGATCATGACCGAGGCGGAAAAGGTGGCGAACGCGCTTGGCGTGACGATGCCGATCTCCGTGGAGCGGCGCATCGACGGCGCCGCCGCCATCGGCGAGCACAAGACATCGATGCTGCAGGATCTCGAACGCGGCAGGCAGATGGAGATCGATGCGGTGGTTGCCGCCGTTTCCGAACTCGGCCGCATCGTCGGCGTCGAAACGCCGACGATAGACACGGTGTTGGCTCTGGTGCGCCAACGCGCGAGTATTGCCGGCGCCTATCCATGATATCGTGAAGGACTGGGCGGCTTGTCCTTCCAGCCACCCGGCCTCCTTCACTATGAGGCGCGGGCAAGAAATGTCTGGTAGTCAGACTTCGCCTGCAACAGGCGAAGGATATTGTCGCGCGATCCGCGGATGTGCTCGCGCGTCAATTCGACGGCACGAGCCGCATCGCCGGCGCAAATGGCCTCGACAATGGCGTAGTGCTCGTCACGAGCAACTTTCCATTCGTCGAGCCTCAGCAGTTCCATCCAGACATAATGCTGGCATTTGTCGAGGATGCCGTTCAGCATTCCGCAAAGCATCACATTACCGCTGATCCCGGCGATGGTGCGGTGGATGTCCATTCCGATTTGCAGTTCCTGGAACATGTCTTCCGCTTTGCGGTCGGGCAGGGCGGCGAGGCGCTCGCATTCCCTGACCATTTCGCGGAGGCGTTCCTTGTCCTCGGCAGTGATATTGGCCGTGGCCAGTTCGGTCGCGTAACCATCCAGCAGTTCGCGTATCTCGAACGCTTCGCGGAACATATGGATGTCGAATTCAGTCACGACATAGCCCTGCCGGGGGCGGCCGATCACCAGACCATCCTGCTCCAGCCGGTTCAGCGCTTCGCGCACTGGTGTGCGGCTGACCTTCAGCTTCACTGCCAGGTCGTTCTCCGTGACGCGCGAGCCCGGCGGCAATTGTCCGGTGACGATAATCGCCTTCAGCGACCCGTACACGGATTCGCGCAGCGTATTCTTCCCCTTGGACATACTCACCGATTTCCAATTCTTGCTCGAGAAACGCCATCAGTCGTTGGCTGCCCGGCTCGCCGTGGCAGCCCTGGTCGGCGGCATCTCAACCCCTCCCGCGCTTATGCCAGCTTATGGCTGAAGAACGCGATCTTTCAAGTTGACATTTGTTTTTCCCAGCGATTACATTCAAAATTGTATACAAAATAGAATGCCGAAACAATGGCAATATCCGGGGAACACGAAGATGAGAAAATCAAGCCTTGCAAGTGCACTGGCCACGGCCGGTCTGGCCGTCGGCGTCGCCTCGGCCGCGCTCGCCGCCGACACCATCACTGTCGCCTCTTGGGGCGGCACCTATCAGGAGGCGCAGACCAAAGCCTTCTTCAAACCCACCGCCGATGCGCTCGGCATCACGATCAAGGAAGACACCACCAACGGGCTGGACGACGTCCGGCTCCAGGTGACCGGCAACGCGGTCAAGTGGGACATCACCGAGCTGGGTGCGGACGAATGCGCCAGGGGTTCCAAGGAAGGCCTGTTCGAGAAGCTCGACTACAGCGTCATCGACAAAAGCGGTATCAACCCGAAGCTCGTGCATGACGACTGGGTGGGCATATCCTACACCTCCGTGGTCCTGATCTACCGGACCGATGTCTTCGGCGACAAGGGACCGAAGACCTGGGCCGACTTCTGGAACGTCGAGAAGTTTCCGGGTCGCCGTGCGCTCAGCGGCAGCCAGTCGACCGAGACGCTCAGCGTCGCGGCCCTTGCCGAAGGAATCGCCATCGACAAGGTCTATCCGGTGGATGTCGACGGCGCCCTGAAGTCGGTGGACAAGATCCGCGGCCATATCGACGCCTGGTGGACGTCCGGCGCGCAGGCCATGCAACTGGTCAAGGACGGCGAGGTCGACATGGCCAGCATCTGGAATGGCCGCGCCGGCACCCTGAAAAAGGAAGGCGCGCCGGTCAGCTTCTCGTTCGATCAGGGTGTGCTCACCGCGGACTGCATGGTCATCCCCAAGGGTTCGAAGAACAAGGACGCCGCCATGAAGGCGCTGGCTATGTTCGTCAGTCCGCAACTGCAGGCCAATTTGCCGCTCTATGTCGACAACGGGCCGGTGAACGAGAAGGCATTCGAGACCGGCAAGATCCCCGCGGACAGGATCAAGGATATCAATTCATCGCCCGAGAACGTCAAGAAGCAGGTTCTGCAGGATGCTGAATTCTGGCGAGACAACCTCGTGGAAGCCACGGAAAAATTCAACAACCTGATCCAGCAGTAAGGTTGCGTCCTGTCCGACAGGCACTTTCTCGCCGGGCCAATTCTCCGGCGGGAAAAGTCCCTTGCGTTCTCGCGCAGCTCGTCTCTGAAGGAAGTGTCGATTTTGTCTGCAGCACAGTGCTCGCCACCGATCAGCATCAAGGGTATTGCCAAGCGCTTCGGCAGTGTCCCCGTTCTGAGTAATCTCGATCTCGACGTGGCGCCCGGGGAGTTCCTCACGCTGCTTGGTCCATCCGGGTCAGGCAAGACCACGCTCCTGATGATCCTCGCCGGGTTTGTAAGAGCTAATGCCGGCAGCATCAGGATCGGCGGGGATGAGGTCATCACCATGCCGCCGCACAAGCGCAACATCGGCATGGTGTTCCAGAACTATGCGCTGTTCCCGCATATGAACGTCTTCCACAACATCGCTTTCCCGTTGAAGCAGCGGCGCGTGGCTGCCGCGGAAGCCGCCGAGCGGGTCGAGAAGGCACTCGAACTCGTGCAATTGCAGGGCCTTGCCGACCGGCGCGTCGATCAACTGTCGGGCGGCCAGCGCCAACGCGTCGCATTGGCACGCGCGATCGTGTTCGAGCCGCGCATCGTCCTGATGGACGAGCCGCTCTCGGCCCTCGACAAGGGACTGCGCGAGCACATGCAGATCGAATTGCGCAGCCTGCACCGTCGGTTGGGCATGACCACGGTCTACGTTACCCACGACCAGCGCGAGGCGATCACCATGTCGGACAGGATTGCCGTCATGAACAAGGGCCGCATCGAGCAATTGGATCAACCCAGGACGCTCTATGCAAAACCTCGAACCCGGTTCGTCGCCGGCTTCATCGGCGACTCCAATTTTATCCCCGTCGACTGCCGGGACGGTGCCGCATGGTACGCTGGACAGAGAATTCATACCGGGTCGCCGGTGCCAACGTCCGGCAGGCATTGGCTCGTTGCCCGTCCGGAATGCGTCAGGCTCGCCGGAGACACTTTGGACGGCAATGCGAATGCCTTTGCGGCCACCGTCGCCGACATCGTTTATCAAGGCGACAGCTTCATCTGCTACGCCACGCTGGCCAATGGCGAACAGATCGCGCTTCGCGACTATTGCCGCAGCGATATTCTTTCCAGGATTCCGCAATTCGGACAGGCGATCAATCTTCAGATCAACGCTGAGGATGCAAGCATCGTGACGAGCGAAGCATGACGGCGCTGGCGGACACCGAAGGTCACCTTCGCGGCGCGAACGCCAACGTGCTGAAGGCGGATGCGCGGCGTGAATCGCTGGCCCTGCTGGCCCTGTGTTCGCCAGGCCTGCTGCTCGTCTGCATCATCATCGTGCTGCCCATCGGCTGGCTGTTCTGGCTTTCGTTCTTCGACGAAAACGGCATGCTCAGCGGTGCCAACTATGCCCGCTTCGTCGAGCAGAGTTCCTACATCCGCACCTTTGTCACCACGTTCAAGGTGGCTTTCACCGTCACGGGGCTCTGTGTCCTATTCGGCTATCCGCTGGCCTACATGCTGTCGCAGCTGCGGCAGCGCATCGCCTCCGTCTGCCTGATCTTCGTCATCCTGCCGTTCTGGACCTCGGTGCTGGTCCGCACCTATGCGTGGCTGGTGATCCTGCAGCGCAAGGGCCTGGTCAACACCTGGCTCATGAACCTCGGCGTCATCGACCAGCCATTGTCGCTCGCCAACAATTTCACCGGCGTCGTCATCGGCATGACGCACATCATGCTGCCTTTCCTTGTCCTGCCGCTCTACGCCTCCATGAAGGCGATCGATTCCGACTACCTGCGCGCCGGGATGAACCTTGGCGCCAGCCCATCGGCCACCTTTCGCCAGATTTTCTTTCCGCTGTCGCTTCCTGGCCTGGCTTCGGGCGTGGTCATCGTCTTCGTGTTGTGTCTCGGCTTCTTCGTCACCCCGGCATTGATGGGCGGCGGCAAGGTCATCATGTGGGCGATGCGCATGGAACAGACCACCAGCCTCTATTCCAACTGGGGCGCCGGCAGCGCGCTCGGTGTCATCCTGCTGGCGGTCACGCTCGGCCTTCTTGCGCTTCTGCAAAGGCTGTTTGGAGCGCGTGCGACCGGCGTCTGGAGCGCAAGATGAACGAGAGCCTCGGCTTACCGATCTCGCATTGGCGGCGGCTATGGCTATATGCTTTTGGCGGCCTCGTGCTGCTGTTTCTGATCGCGCCTTCGCTGATCATCGTGCCGATGTCATTTTCGGGGTCGACGCTGCTGCAGTTTCCGCCGCAGGAATGGTCGTTGCGCTGGTACGAGGCCTATTTCCAGTCCGTGGAATGGCGTGATGCCACCATCGTCTCGGTCAAGGCCGCGATCCTGACGACGATCGTCGCGACGCCGATTGGAGTGGCGGCGGCCTATGCGCTGAACTCCCGAATGCTGCGCATGTCGGGGTACATCAATGCGCTGATGACCGCCTCCTTGATCGTCCCGGTTATCCTCGTGGGCATCGGCACCTTCTTCATCTATGCGCGTGTCGGCCTCAACAACACCATGACCGGCCTGGTGCTGGCCCACACCGTGCAGGCATTGCCGCTGGTGATGCTGACGGTGCTTTCCGGGTTCAGGTCCTATGACATGAACCAGGAGCGTGTGGCGCGCAGCCTGGGAGCGGGGCGCTTTGCCGCCTTCTGGCAGGTGACCGTGCCGCAGATCCGGTTTTCCATCGTCTCGGGCGCGCTTTTCGCCTTCATCACCTCATTCGATGAGGTGGTCGTTTCGTTCTTCATATCCGGTGGCGAGGTGACGACGCTCACGCGACGGATGTTCAATGCGCTGCGCGACCAGATCGACCCCACGATCGCCGCGATCTCCACCTGCCTGATCGTGCTCTCGGTCGTGCTGCTCTCTATGGCGCAACTTTTCGGGCGCCGCCGTTAGAGTATGGTCCGAATTTATAGCTGCTCCTCATGACAAGGTACTGATCCTCGATGCGTGACTTACAGTTTCCCGGCCGCTCTCCAGTCCGCGCCACCGAAGGCATGGCCGCCACCTCGCATCCGCTGGCGACGCTCGCCGCCGTCGACATGCTGCGTGCCGGGGGCAACGCCATGGATGCAGCGGTCACGGCGGCAGCCGTGCAGGCCGTGGTGGAGCCGCAGTCGACGGGCATCGGTGGCGACTGCTTCGTTCTTTACTGCCCGAACGGGCAGGGCGACGTGCTGGCCTTCAACGGCTCAGGCCGCGCCCCGGCGGCCGCGACCGTCGACTGGTATCTCGAAAAAGGATTCGACCGTATTCCGGCTGGCGGGCCGCATTCGGTGACAGTGCCGGGCGCCGTGGATGCATGGTGCCGGCTGCTGGAGGATCATGGTCGCAAGGGCATCGCCGATGCGCTGGCTCCCGCCACCCACTATGCCGAGCACGGCTATGTCGTGCACGATCGTGTTGCGTTCGACTGGGCGGATCCCGAGACGGATCTCTCGGCGGACGAGCATGCCGCGCGCATCTTCCTGCCGGGTGGCAGGGCGCTCGTTGCCGGCGATGTCCATCGGCAGCCGGAGCTTGCCGCGACGTTGCGCAAGATCGCCAGGGACGGTCGGGCGGGATTCTATGAGGGTGAGACAGCCGATGACATGGTTTCGAGGCTGCAGGCCCTCGGCGGCCTTCACACGCACGAGGATTTCGCATCGACCAGGGGTGACTACACCACGCCCGTCAGCACATCCTACCACGGCTACGACGTTCACCAGATGCCGCCGAACAATCAGGGCTTGACCGCTCTGCTGATGCTGAACGTCTTGTCCGGCTTCTTGCCGGGCGGACTCGACCCCAACGGCGCCGAGCGGCTGCATCTGGAAATCGAGGCGGGGCGGCTTGCCTATCGCGACCGCGACAATCTGGTTGGCGACCAGGACCATGTGGCGGTTCCCGTCAAGGAACTTCTGTCTCCTGTATACGCGGACCGGCTACGCGCCGAGATCGACCGCGAGCGCGCCATGACGCATCTGCCGCGCGTCGCTCTGCCCGGCAGCGACACGGTCTATATCTCTGTCGTCGATCGCGACCGCAACGCGGTCAGCTTCATCAACTCGACCTATTTTTCCTTCGGTAGCGGCATCGTCGGACCGAAAACCGGAATCGTCTTGCAGAATCGCGGGACCAGCTTCCGGCTCGATCCCACCCATCCGAACTGCATCGCGCCCGGCAAGCGGCCCATGCATACCATCATGCCAGGCATGGTCACCAGGAACGGCCGAGCCCTGATGCCGTTCGGGGTGATGGGCGGCGGCTACCAGCCATTCGGCCATGTCCATCTGCTCACCAACATGTTCGACTTTGGCATGGATCCCCAGGAGGCCCTGGACGCACCGCGTGTATTCTACAACGATGACATGGTGAGCGCTGAACGCAGCGTCTCCACTGAAGCTATCGAAGGCCTGCGCCGGCGGGGCCACAAGGTAGCGGCGCCGCACGAGCCCCTGGGTGGCGGCCAGCTGGTGCTGATCGACTGGGAGAAGGGAACGCTGACCGGCGCATCCGATCCACGCAAGGACGGTATCGCCCTCGGCTACTAATGATGAACCGGGCTCCGCTGGAACCTTTTTTCAGCTGGCGATTTTGGATGTATGGTGTGAGTCCAAATGGCCAGGAGTGTAAAGTCCATGACGACGAAATGCTTTGCGATCTTCGCTCTGGCTGTCGGTATAGGTTGTGGCGTTTGCGGCTCGGCATTCGCCGGAACCCAGCAATACGACAGCCAGGAACGACGCGAACGCTATGTTCCCGCCAATGACGATGTAATCGACTGGCTGTTCGGCGGCCCGCATTACTATGATCAGCAGCTGTTCACGACGGCGGCGGGTGCGTGCTCCTACCATCGCGTTGGGCCTGACGCGAATGCCACGAACAAGATCAATGATCATCACTGCGGAAAATAGCGGGAGTTGGCTGGGTCGGTTGGGTGGCGCTGAAAGAAGGTTTGGAATGTCGGGTCGACGCTGCTTGACCTTCGCAACATCGTCGACTAGCTAGGTGGCCATACGCGGGTATGGTGAAATGGTATCACAAGAGCCTTCCAAGCTCCCGGTGCGGGTTCGATTCCCGCTACCCGCTCCAAAATTTCACGTCAACAAGCCGTAACAGCTGATCAGCTTTCTCCCGCATGTATCGGCCCTGTCGCGCCGGACAAGCCGGCGACCATGTGTTGTTGCGCCGGCTTGATTTCACGGCTTCAAAAGCGAAATTCGCGCACCCGGGCGAATGTACAAGACTTAGCTGTTGAAAAGGGACGCGACCTGATGCTGGGGCGGCACCTGTCCGGCAGGTGTCAGCTTGTCGACGACGCCCGGCAAGGCGGCTGACAATTGCGTGAGCAGTTCCTGTTCATCCATTCCAGTCCGCTGCGCGATCTCATGGATCACCTGCGGGCCGAGCACATTGCCGAGGTCCGTGGGATGGATCGGCTGGTTCTGACCGGTGCCGACCCATGAATCGGCGACATTGCCGTGGCCGGCGTCCTTGAGTTTGTCGAGCAGGCCACCCAGCCCGCCAAGCAGGCCGCCATCGGCGGATGTCGTTCCGGCGGGTGCGGGGCTTTGTGGCTGTGCCGGTTGTTCGGCGCTTCGGCCGCTCAGCATCTTTCCAACCATCAAGGCGCCAAGCGCGATCATCAGCGGCTTGGCGATATTGCCGCCGGGAACGGCGTTGTCAAAAAGTCCCATAGTGGATCCTCCATCTCAACCAAGCCCAACCCATCCTCAACAATGGCGCAATCGGGCGGAATTTCAAGCTGGCTTGAGCTTTTGACAATCATGTGAAAATGTTCGGCCCGGGGGATTGGAGAGGAAAAAATGGGTATCATCAGCTGGATCATTCTCGGCGTCGTCGCGGGGTTCATCGGCAGCAAAATCGTCAACAAGACCGGCCAGGGCATGATCATGGATATTGTGCTCGGCATAGTTGGCGCCATTGTCGGCGGCCTGATATTCAGCGCTTTCGGTGCGTCGGGTGTCACCGGTCTCAACATCTACAGCCTGATCGTCGCGGTGGTCGGCGCGGTGGTTGTTCTCTGGGCCTACCACCAGTTCAGCGGCAGTCGCACACTTTAGGCGAAAGGCAGGTCCGGCCCAGCCAGCCGCCAGTAGTCGTCCGCATTCGTCTGGCCGGCGCGTGAGTCTATTCGCCGCAAACTCTCTGGTCCCAACAGGAAGAGGAGGGTGGCGATACGCAGATGCTCGAGATGTCAGGCGACGATGGTCAACCGGCGCCTGCGCTGGTCCAGCGTGACGATGGTCAAGCCGCTGCCGACGACCAGCACGATGCCGCAGACGGCCAGCGTGTTGGGGAATTGCCCGAACACCAGCAGGCCCGAAATCACCGCCCAGACGGTAAAGCAGTAGTAGAACGGCGCCACTGCGCTCGTCGGTCCGACGCGATAGGCCATGAAGATGAAGAAGTGGCCGAAGATCAGGAAAAACCCGGCGCCGGCCATCAACAGAAGATGGCGCATCTCAGGCATGACCCCGCGCTCTGAAACAAGATGCGCGGCGCCTGCGCCGACAAGCACCACGACAACGGCCGAAATCGCCACGATCATTCCCGGCACTTCAGGCGGTACCCGCCGGCCAGCGAGGTCACGCGCGGCCGACAACGCCGCGTTGCCGAGCGCCAGCAAGGCGTAGACCGAGATGCCCTCCATGGTTGGTTGCGCCACCATCAGTGCCCCGATGAAGCCGAGCCCGATCAACGCCATGCGTTGGCCGCCGATGCGTTCACCAAACAGAATCGAAGAGCCGACCAGCATCAGCAGGGGCGTGATCTGACCGAGCGCGGTGGAATCGGCGATCTGCATGTTGGCCAGCGCCACGACGTAGCAAAGGATTGCGGCCAGCTCGAGCAGGTTTCGTTGCAGGACGCGCCGGTCGAGGATCAGCGGTATCTGCTTGCCCTGGCCCAGCAGGAACAACAGCGGAATTCCCCACAGCGTCGCCGCGGCTCCGCGCAGAAACAGCACTTCGTAGAACGGCAGCCCCGCGGTGGCGAGCTTCATCATCGTGTCGTTGACCAGGTACGACCCGGTCGCGACGATCATGAACAACGGGCCGCGAATGGTGCTTGGGATCGAATGCATCGCGTCAGAAAATCAGAGCCGGGCTGCTGCCGCAATGGGTGAAATATTGGCCGCCGGAGCCGCTGAGCCATCCTCTGGGCGACACCTTTGCCGCCATTTGATTTCGGCTCGCTCGTTCCTATATCCGCGTCACACCCCGAAATCGGATCCCGGGTTCAGACCGAGTGAGACTGCGCCCAGCCAAAAGACGCTTGTGTTTTTCGGCCTTTGTCGCTAATCGCCCCGCATTCGACTGAACTGAAGGTCAAGGCCGTCCAAGGAAAGAGACTATGGCAAAAGGTAAATTCGAGCGTAACAAGCCTCACGTGAACATCGGCACGATTGGTCACGTCGATCATGGCAAGACGTCGCTGACGGCTGCGATCACCAAGTATTTCGGCGAATACAAGCGCTATGACCAGATCGATGCGGCGCCTGAAGAGAAGGCACGCGGCATCACCATCTCGACCGCGCACGTCGAGTACGAGACGGCCAACCGCCACTATGCGCACGTCGACTGCCCCGGCCACGCCGACTATGTGAAGAACATGATCACCGGTGCGGCGCAGATGGACGGCGCGATCCTGGTCGTGTCGGCCGCCGACGGCCCGATGCCGCAGACCCGCGAGCACATCCTGCTTGCCCGTCAGGTCGGCGTTCCGTCGATCGTGGTGTTCCTGAACAAGGTCGACCAGGTCGATGACGCCGAGCTGCTCGAACTGGTCGAGCTCGAGGTTCGCGAACTGCTGTCGAAGAACGAGTTCCCCGGCGACGACATTCCGATCGTCAAGGGTTCGGCGCTTGCGGCTCTTGAAGATTCCAACAAGACGATCGGCGAGGACGCGATCCGCGAGCTGATGGCTCAGGTCGACGCCTACATCCCGACCCCGGTCCGTCCGCTCGACAAGCCGTTCCTGATGCCGATCGAAGACGTGTTCTCGATCTCGGGCCGCGGCACGGTTGTTACCGGTCGCGTCGAGCGCGGCGTGGTCAAGGTTGGCGAGGAACTCGAGATCATCGGCATCCGTCCGACGACCAAGACGACCTGCACGGGCGTCGAGATGTTCCGCAAGCTGCTCGACCAGGGCCAGGCTGGCGACAACATCGGCGCGCTGCTGCGCGGCGTTGATCGTGAAGGCGTCGAGCGCGGCCAGGTCCTGGCCAAGCCGGGCACCGTGAAGCCGCACAAGAAGTTCGTGGCCGAAGCCTACATCCTGACCAAGGACGAAGGTGGCCGTCACACGCCGTTCTTCACCAACTACCGTCCGCAGTTCTATTTCCGCACGACGGACGTGACAGGCATCGTGTCGCTGCCGGAAGGCACCGAGATGGTGATGCCCGGCGACAACATCACGGTCGATGTCGAGCTGATCGTTCCGATCGCCATGGAAGAGAAGCTGCGCTTCGCTATCCGTGAAGGCGGCCGCACCGTCGGTGCCGGCATCGTCGTCACCATCAAGGAATAGTCGACACCGGCATCAGCCGGATCGAATGCGAAAGGGCAGCTCTCGGGCTGCCCTTTTCTTTTTCGCCGTGACATCGAAGCATCCACTCACGCAGAATTTTTCCCGGACGCCGTTTGGCACAGCAGAAATCGATTCCGGCCTTACCGGACGTGCGTTATTGTCAGCTGCACTGAGAGGGATCGGCGAGTGGCCCAGAGGCTCTGTTCGATGGTTCATTCACACCGGCTGCTGGCTCTGATCTCAGCGCTCTTCCTTATTGTTCATGCGAGCGCGACGCTCGCGGCGGCCAGGAAGCCGGTTGAGCCGGAAGACAATCCCCAGATGCGTTTTGTCGTTGTTCGCAGCAGCGCACCGGGCTGCGAGCCGACCTGTGCTGAATGGATATCCGCCGAAGGAACCATAAGCCCCAACAGCCCTCAGTTGCTGAAAAACCTCCTGAGAACCTTGGGCGCTCGAAAATTGCCGGTCGTTGTCGACTCGCCGGGCGGCGATGTCAGCGCGGCCATCGCGATGGGGCGAATGATCCGGCAGGAGGGGCTGGACGTTGCTGTTGGAAGGACGTTGTTCTTCGGCTGCCAACCGGACGCCAAGGACTGCAAGGAGAATGACGCCAAGGGTTCCCACTATATCGGCAATCCATATGAGTTCGGCAGCTATTGCGCCTCCGCCTGCCCGTTGATGCTGGCCGGGGGCGTCCGGCGGCTGGTCGGGCCGCTGCCTTATCTCGGCGTCCACCAGATCACGACCACCTTCGTGCGCACGAAATTGCTGTACCGCACGACATATCGCGTGGTGCGAGGCAAGAAGCACATCATCGACACCAAGATCGTCAGCCGAAAGAACGCGGGCAGCTACAAGACCTATGAGATGGACAAGGCGCTCGAGAAGAGGCTGGCTGCATATCTGACGGAAATGGGCATAGGTGAAGGGGTCCTGCTGACGATCAAGAACACTCCGGCCAGCAGCATTCATCAGCTCGTGCCTGATAACATGCTGCGCATGCATCTCGTGACCAGCCTGGATTCCGTCGATCTGTTGACCGGCGCACCAATCTGCAAGACCGTTCCGGCCGCGGCCAACTGCCGGGTGGTGACGGTGTCCGATATCAAGCGGGGATCATTGATCCAGTGAGCGTGGCCTTGTCGCATTTTTGGGCTGGAGCTGGGCGCTGGCCGGGCCTGCTCATTTGGCTGCTGTGCTGGAGCCTGGTGGCGCCGGCGGTCGCTGCCGGACCCGACAGCCCACAGTCCACGGCCATGCGCTTTGTGGTTGTTCGCGGCAGCGACGCAAGTTGCGAGCCGACGTGCCCCGAGTGGATATCGGCCGAAGGCAACATCAACGCCAACTCGCCGCAGCTTCTGAAAAAGACGCTCCAACTCGTGGGCAGCCGTAAACTTCCGATCGTGGTCTTCTCGGCCGGTGGCGACAGCGACGCCGCCATGACGCTTGGCCGGCTCATTCGGCGCAGCGCTCTCGGCGTCGCGGTCGGGAGGACCTTGTTCGACGGTTGTCGGCCTGAGCAGTCAGATTGCAAGGCCAACGATGGCAAGGGAGCCCGCTTCCTCGGCCGCGCCATTTCCGCTGGAGGCTATTGTGCGTCCGAATGCGTGTTGATGCTGGCAGGCGGGGTCAGGCGCCTTGTCGCGACCGATGCCATTGTCGGCGTCAGGCAAACTGCCCCGTCGCGCAAGCTGTCGACCTACGTCAAGGAAATGGGCGTTGACAGCAGTCTTCTGGACGCCATGGAAAAAGCGCCGGCAACCGGGCTTGATCCTCTGCTTTCGGAACGGATGCTGAAGATGAAACTGATCACCGATGCCGCCGGACCCGAGCTTTTGACCGCAGGCTCGGTCTGCAAGGCTGCCCCCGCCGCCGACAATTGCCGTGTCTTCACTGTGCTGGACCTCAAGCGTTAGGCGCTTCCACTAGCCGTCCTGCCAGCTTGAGCGGGCAATGGTGAAGGCGGATAGTTCCGGCAACACGACACGAGGCCAGACATGGACGACAGCACCGGAAAGACAAGCGTCCCGACGCTGTACGAATGGGTTGGTGGGTTTGAGGCCCTGAGCCGCCTAACGGAAACCTTCTACGAGCAGGTGCTTCGCGATCCGATTGTGGGGCCGGTCTTCAAGCACATGGCGCCGGATCATCCGGCGCATGTCGCGGCTTTTATCGGCGAGGTCTTTGGCGGCCCGAAGACCTACAGCGAAAAGCATGGCGGCCACCGTGAGATGGTCATGCATCATCTGGGCAAGCATCTGACGGAGGAGCAGCGGCGCCGCTGGATAAATCTGCTGATGGATGCCGCGGATACCATTGGCCTGCCTGACGATCCGGAGTTTCGCTCGGCGTTCACGGCCTATCTCGAATGGGGTTCGCGGCTCGCCAAGCTGAACTCCAATCTCGGCGAAACCTGTGATCCCGAGACGGAGCCGATGCCGGCTTGGGGCTGGGGCGTACCCGGTGGGCCGTACCGGCCGCCGAGTGGGAAATAAGCTCGGGTCAGACGCCCGTTGGATCTTCCGGAATCGCGCCACAATATGCGGTGATAATCCGGTCTGGTTGGGCAATGAGCAGGTTTGGCGATGCTGATCGCGCATCTTCCGTCTGGCTATATTCTGGGCGCTTTCGCGCAGGATGGCCGGCAGCCGGGGTCAGCCATAATGGCGGCCGCGCTTGTCGGCAGCGTCGCTCCCGATTTCGATATGTTCTATTTTCATTTCGTGGATGGCGGGCGAACCCACCACCACGACTACATCACGCACTGGCCTCTTTTCTGGGCCGCGTCCGGCCTCATCGCGCTGGCACTGGCAAGATGGTGCGCTCCACGACAGCTCGCTGTCGTCGCCACCTTCTTTGTCGCGGCGATGTTGCATATGGTTCTGGATACGGTGGCCTCGCCCATAATGTGGCTGATGCCGTTCGACCGCCATTCATTCGAGTGGGTGAGGGTGCCTGCGGTCTACCGTAACTGGGTTTTTAGTTTTGTCCTGCATTGGACTTTCGTGCTTGAGCTTCTCATCTGCGGCGGGGCATTGGTGCTCGCGTTTCGGCGATCGCGATTTGTCGGCGGCCAATCAGAAAACTGCACTTGAGTTCTCATCCGCTTTATGAAATAGCAGCGCCCATACGGGCATAGCTCAGTTGGTAGAGCGGCGGTCTCCAAAACCGCAGGTCGTAGGTTCGAGCCCTGCTGCCCGTGCCATTTTCCGGAATGGCCAATTCACGAAGACATGATTCCTGCGCGCAGGCCTTTGAAAATTGGCAACCCGCTTGCCATATTAGGCCGACTGAGGCATAAGAGCCCCATAGCCGGGACGGGACGACTGGATGGTTCCGAGGCGGCGTTTGGTCATAAAGCGAGCACTTGCCACTTGCGTGGATCAAGAATCGGTTTTATGTAGACGAAACAGACACGCGACGCGTGGAGCTGGGAACCCGGCTTTACGCGTCTGATTTGCATGGGCGGAATGGTTGCGCTGATTCGGCGTAAACGCAAACCCAGGCGGCACGTCCCGGCCAGCGGGATCATCCAGGAGATCCGGCCAACGGATCTTGAAGACAGAGCGGCATATGGCGTCGAAAACCACAAATCCTTTCGTCTTTCTCCAGCAGGTTCGCGCGGAGACCGCCAAGGTGACTTGGCCGTCGCGGCGCGAGACGATGATCTCGACGGTGATGGTTCTGGCCTTCGCTGTGATTGCGATGATCTTTTTCTTCACCGCCGATCAGCTCATGGGCCTTGCGGTCGAACAGATTCTGGGCATCGGACGCTAAGTCCGGCGATTACGGAGAAGTCTTGAAATGACCGCGCGCTGGTACATCGTCCACGCCTATTCGAATTTTGAAAAAAAGGTTGCCGAGGACATCGTCAACAAGGCCAAGCAGAAGGGCTTGTCCGCTGACATTGAGCAGATCGTCGTGCCGACCGAGAAGGTCGTCGAAGTTCGTCGCGGCCGCAAGGTCGATGCCGAGCGCAAGTTCTTTCCGGGTTACGTGCTCCTGAAGGCGAACCTGACCGACGCGGTTTTCTCGCTCGTCAAGAACACGCCGAAGGTCACGGGTTTCCTGGGCGATTCGAAGCCTGTGCCGATCACCGAGGCCGAGGCGCAGCGAATCCTGAACCAGGTGCAGGAAGGCGTCGAGCGGCCGAAGCCTTCGGTCACGTTCGAAATCGGCGAGGCGATCCGCGTTTCGGATGGTCCCTTCGCGTCGTTCAACGGTTTCGTCCAGGAAGTGGACGAGGAGCGCGCGCGGCTCAAGGTGGAAGTTTCGATCTTCGGGCGCGCCGTGCCTGTGGATCTGGAGTTCGGTCAGGTCGAAAAGGGCTGATCCGAAAATTCCTGGCGCCCTTCGGGTGTCAGGTGAGGCGGCGTCGAAGGGCGTGGCCTCGAGAGCGGTGGGAGACGAGTGTGGCTTTAGCCGGCCGCATGGATCGAACCACCAGACTGCAACCGCCGGTGTTGTCCCAGATAGCGGGGCCGGCATGAGAAGAGGCAGGAAAAGAGATGGCTAAGAAAATTGCAGGCCAGCTCAAGCTCCAGGTCAAAGCGGGATCGGCAACGCCGTCTCCGCCGATCGGCCCGGCGCTTGGTCAGCGTGGCATCAACATCATGGAATTCTGCAAGGCGTTCAACGCGCAGACCCAGGAAATGGAAAAGGGATCCCCGGTCCCCGTCGTCATCACCTACTATCAGGACAAGTCGTTCACCTTCGTCATGAAGACGGCTCCGGTGAGCTACTTCCTCAAGAAGGCGGCGAACCTGACGGCTGGCTCCAAGGAGCCGGGCAAGGTCAAGGCTGGCACCGTTTCGCGCGAAAAGGTTCGCGAGATCGCCACCGCCAAGATGAAGGATCTGAATGCAAACGACGTCGAGGCGGCCATGCGCATGGTCGAGGGCTCCGCCCGCTCGATGGGTCTGGAAGTGGTGGGCTGAGATCATGGCAAAGATTGCAAAGCGTGTATCGAAGTCCCGCGAAGGCATTGATCCCAACAAGGCTTATGCCCTGGGTGATGCCCTGAAGCTGCTCAAGGATCGTTCCTCGGTGAAGTTCGACGAGACCGTCGAAGTCGCCATGAACCTCGGTGTTGACCCCCGTCATGCCGACCAGATGGTCCGTGGCGTGGTCAACCTGCCGAACGGTACCGGCCGTACCGTGCGCGTCGCCGTGTTCGCACGCGGCGACAAGGCCGAGGAAGCCAAGGCCGCTGGTGCCGACATCGTCGGTGCCGAGGACCTGGTGGACATCGTCCAGAAGGGCACGATCGATTTCGATCGCTGCATCGCCACGCCGGACATGATGCCGCTCGTCGGTCGTCTGGGCAAGGTGCTCGGCCCGCGCGGCATGATGCCGAACCCGAAGGTCGGCACCGTGACCACCGACGTCGCCGCCGCCGTCAAGGCGTCCAAGGGTGGCGCCGTGGAGTTCCGCGTCGAGAAGGCGGGCATCGTGCACGCCGGCGTCGGCAAGGTCTCGTTCGACGTCAAGGCTCTGGAAGAAAACGTCCGCGCTTTCGCCGATGCCGTGAACAAGGCAAAGCCGGCTGGCGCCAAGGGCAACTACGTCAAGAAGGTGTCGGTCACCTCGACGATGGGCCCGGGCCTCAAGCTCGACGTTTCGACGCTCACCGCGTCCTGATGAGATCGACCTGGGTCGGCCCGCGACAGGGCTGATCCGCAAGAATTCCGGACCTCTGAATTGTTTCGGAGGCCCGGTGCCGGAAGTCGAAAGGCTTCCGGACATCCTGTCCGAGATTGCAGGCGGCCCAAAAGCCTTAATTCATGTGGGCCTGCATGAGACGGGTGAAGACCCGACAACGGAGCGGAATGCTCCAATGAAAGGTTCGAACCGTGTTTGCCTTTTGTCTGCGCATCGACGGCCTGGCCGTGGGTGTGGCGAAAGGGGGCAGGATCCTCGAGCGTCGTTCGGGAGATCCGTTACTGGATGGCCCGGCCGGCAAAAGGCAACCCGACGCCTGTCCTCGTGAATGAGATGTTCTCATTGGCAGGATTGGGGTCAACTGGAGATAGGCAGTGGACAGAGCGGAAAAACGCGAACTCGTCACGGGCCTGAACGAAGCGTTCGGAAACGCCGGTTCAGTCGTCGTGGCCCACTATGCCGGTATCACCGTCGCGCAAATGAACGACCTTCGGTCGAAAATGCGCGCCGCCGGTGGCACCGTTAAAGTCGCGAAGAACCGTCTCGCCAAAATCGCTCTTCAGGGCACGGACTCCGCATCGATCATCGATCTGTTCAAGGGACAGACGCTGATTGCTTATTCGGAGGATCCGATTGCGGCGCCTAAGGTCGCGTCCGATTTCGCCAAGGGAAATGACAAGCTTGTCATTCTCGGTGGCGCGATGGGCACGACCTCGCTCAACGCCGACGGTGTGAAGGCTCTCGCCACACTCCCGTCGCTCGACGAGCTGCGCGGCAGGCTGGTTGGCATGATCGCCACACCGGCAACCCGGATCGCCCAGATCGTCAATGCGCCGGCGGCTTCGGTCGCGCGCGTCATTGGCGCTTATGCCCGGAAGGACGAGGCGGCATGAGGCCGTTCCTCGCTATCACAAACACACGTTCGAACCTTATGAAGGAATACTACAATGGCTGATCTCGCAAAGATCGTAGACGACCTTTCGAAGCTGACCGTCCTCGAGGCGGCCGAGCTGTCGAAGCTTCTGGAAGAAAAGTGGGGCGTTTCCGCCGCTGCTCCGGTGGCTGTTGCCGCCGCTGGTGGTGGTGCGGCCGCTGCTGCTCCGGTCGAAGAGAAGACCGAATTCGACGTCGTCCTGACGGACGCCGGCGCCCAGAAGATCAACGTCATCAAGGAAGTGCGCGCTATCACCGGTCTTGGCCTCAAGGAAGCCAAGGATCTGGTCGAAGCGGCTCCGAAGCCGGTCAAGGAAGCCGTTTCCAAGGCCGACGCGGACAAGTTCAAGGCCCAGCTGGAAGCAGCCGGCGCAAAGGTCGAACTTAAGTAAGCGTTTGATTGTTGGCGGGCGGCCTCGCGCCGTCCGCCACTCCCTTTGCGCAAAGGGAGGACGCGTGGCGCGAGACGTACGAGAACCTCTTTCCTGAGGGCCGAGGATCGGCCCTCAGGAAACGGGTTTTCTCCCGTTTTAGCCGGTCGCCGCAGGGCAGCCGGAGAACAGACAGAGGGCCGCCGCCGAGGTGGCTCAGGATGCAAGGCGAGCCGCGGCGAGGCTCGCCCCGAGAATTGAGCTAAGGAGCGACGATGGCCCAGACCCAGACTTTCAATGGCCGCAGACGCGTACGCAAGTTCTTCGGAAAGATCCCGGAAGTTGCGGAGATGCCGAACCTCATCGAGGTTCAGAAGGCATCCTATGACCAGTTCCTGATGGTGGAAGAGCCCAAGGGTGGGCGTCCCGATGAAGGACTGCAGGCCGTTTTCAAGTCGGTCTTCCCGATCTCCGATTTTTCCGGCTCCTCGATGCTGGAGTTCGTGAAGTACGAGTTCGAAGGACCGAAATTCGACGTTGACGAATGCCGTCAGCGCGACCTGACCTATGCCGCGCCGCTGAAGGTGACGCTGCGCCTCATCGTGTTCGATATCGACGAGGATACCGGCGCCAAGTCGATCAAGGACATCAAGGAGCAGGATGTCTACATGGGCGACATGCCGCTCATGACCTTGAACGGCACCTTCATCGTCAACGGCACCGAGCGCGTCATCGTCTCGCAGATGCATCGTTCGCCGGGCGTCTTCTTCGACCATGACAAGGGCAAGTCGCACTCGTCGGGCAAGCTTCTGTTCGCCGCGCGCGTCATCCCCTATCGCGGTTCGTGGCTCGACATCGAGTTCGACTCCAAGGACGTCGTGCACGCCCGTATCGACCGCCGCCGCAAGATTCCGGTGACGTCGCTGCTGATGGCGCTCGGCATGGACGGCGAAGAGATCCTGTCGACCTTCTATAACAAGATCACCTACGTGCGCGCCGGCGACCATTGGCGCATCCCGTTCAACGTCGAGCGTTTCCGCGGCCTCAAGGCTGTAGGCGACCTGGTCGACGCCGATACGGGTGAGGTCGTTGTCGAAGCCGGCAAGAAGATCACCGCCCGCCAGGCGCGTCAGCTCGGCGAAAAGGGTCTGAAGGCGATCAAGGCGACCGACGAGGATCTGCTCGGCAACTACCTGGCCGAGGACATCGTCAACTACGGCACGGGCGAGATCTTCCTGGAAGCCGGTGACGAGATCGACGAAAAGACGCTGAAGGTGTTGCTCGGCACCGGCGAGCAGGAGATCAAGGTTCTCGACATCGACCACGTCAATGTCGGCGCCTACATCCGCAATACGCTCAACGTCGACAAGAACGAGAGCCGCCAGGACGCGCTGTTCGACATCTATCGTGTCATGCGCCCCGGCGAGCCGCCGACGCTCGAGACCGCCGAAGCCATGTTCAACTCGCTGTTCTTCGACAGCGAGCGCTATGACCTGTCGGCCGTCGGCCGCGTCAAGATGAACATGCGCCTCGAGCTCAAGGCCGAGGATACCGTGCGCGTGCTGCGCAAGGACGACATCCTGGCCGTGGTCAGGACGCTGGTCGAACTGCGCGACGGCAAGGGCGAGATCGACGACATCGACAATCTCGGCAACCGCCGCGTGCGCTCGGTCGGCGAGCTGATGGAAAACCAGTACCGCGTCGGCCTGCTGCGCATGGAGCGCGCGATCAAGGAGCGTATGTCCTCGATCGAGATCGACACGGTGATGCCGCAGGACCTGATCAACGCCAAGCCGGCGGCTGCCGCCGTGCGCGAGTTCTTCGGCTCCTCGCAGCTGTCGCAGTTCATGGACCAGACCAACCCGCTGTCGGAGATCACCCACAAGCGTCGTCTCTCGGCGCTTGGACCTGGCGGTCTGACCCGCGAACGCGCCGGCTTCGAAGTGCGCGACGTGCACCCGACGCATTACGGCCGCATCTGCCCGATCGAGACGCCGGAAGGCCCGAATATCGGTCTGATCAACTCGCTGGCGACCTTCGCACGCGTCAACAAGTACGGCTTCATCGAAAGCCCGTACCGCAAGATCGTCGACGGCAAGCTGACCAATGACGTCGTCTATCTGTCGGCGATGGAAGAGGCCAAGCACCATGTCGCGCAGGCCAACGCCGAGCTCGACAAGAATGGCGGCTTCGTTGACGAATTCGTCATTTGCCGCAGTGCCGGCGAAGTGATGATGGCGCCGCGCGAAAACGTCGACCTTATGGACGTTTCGCCGAAGCAGATGGTGTCGGTGGCCGCGGCCCTGATCCCGTTCCTGGAGAACGACGACGCCAATCGCGCCCTGATGGGCTCGAACATGCAGCGTCAGGCCGTGCCGCTGGTGCGCGCCGAAGCGCCGTTCGTCGGCACCGGCATGGAGCCGATCGTTGCCCGTGACTCCGGCGCCGCCATCGGCGCTCGTCGCGGCGGCATCGTCGACCAGGTGGATGCGACGCGTATCGTTATCCGTGCAACCGAAGATCTCGATCCGGGCAAGTCCGGCGTCGATATCTACCGGTTGATGAAGTTCCAGCGCTCGAACCAGAACACCTGCATCAACCAGCGTCCGCTGGTTCGCATGGGTGACCGGGTCAACAAGGGCGACATCATCGCCGACGGTCCGTCGACGGAGCTTGGCGATCTGGCTCTCGGCCGCAACGTGCTGGTCGCGTTCATGCCGTGGAACGGCTACAACTACGAGGACTCGATCCTCTTGTCCGAGCGCATCGTCGCCGACGACGTCTTCACCTCGATCCACATCGAGGAGTTCGAGGTCATGGCGCGCGACACCAAGCTCGGTCCGGAAGAAATCACGCGCGACATTCCGAACGTGTCGGAAGAAGCACTGAAGAACCTCGACGAAGCCGGCATCGTCTATATCGGTGCGGAAGTTCAGCCGGGCGACATCCTGGTCGGCAAGATCACGCCGAAGGGCGAAAGCCCGATGACGCCGGAAGAGAAGCTTCTGCGCGCCATCTTCGGCGAAAAGGCTTCCGACGTACGCGATACCTCCATGCGCATGCCTCCGGGCACCTTCGGCACCGTCGTCGAAGTGCGCGTCTTCAATCGCCACGGTGTGGAGAAGGATGAGCGCGCCATGGCAATCGAGCGCGAGGAGATCGAACGCCTCGCCAAGGACCGCGACGACGAGCAGGCGATCCTGGACCGCAACGTCTATTCGCGTCTTTCCGACGTTCTCGTCGGCAAGGAAGCGATTGCCGGGCCGAAGGGCTTCAAGAAAGGCTCGACGCTGTCCAAGGATACGCTCGACGAGTATCCGCGTTCGCAGTGGTGGCAGTTTGCCGTGGAGAACGAGAAGCTCCAGAGCGAACTGGAAGCCCTGCGTGGCCAGTACGACGACTCCAAGAAGGCGCTTGAACAGCGTTTCATGGACAAGGTCGAGAAGGTGCAGCGCGGCGACGAAATGCCTCCGGGCGTCATGAAGATGGTCAAGGTCTTCGTGGCCGTGAAGCGCAAGATGCAGCCCGGCGACAAGATGGCCGGCCGTCACGGCAACAAGGGTGTCGTGTCGCGTATCGTTCCGGTGGAGGACATGCCGTTCCTCGAGGACGGCACGCATGCGGATATCGTGCTCAACCCGCTGGGTGTGCCGAGCCGCATGAATGTCGGCCAGATCCTGGAAACGCATCTGGGCTGGGCCTGCGCTGGCATGGGCAAGAAGATCGGCGAGCTGATCGACGCGTACAAGGTGGCGGGCGACATCAAGCCGCTGCGCCAGACGCTCGAGAGCTTCATCCCGGCCAACGACCGCAACGAGCCGGTCCGTGAGTATGACGACGAGAGCATTGTTCGCCTCAGCGAGCAGATGCGTCGCGGCGTCTCCATCGCGACACCGGTCTTCGACGGCGCGCATGAGGCTGACATCAACATCATGCTGGAGCAGGCGGGCCTGCACACCAGCGGTCAGTCGCAGCTCTATGACGGGCGCACCGGCGAGCCGTTCGATCGCAAGGTGACTATGGGCTACATCTACATGCTCAAGCTTCACCATCTCGTGGACGACAAGATCCACGCGCGTTCGATCGGTCCTTACTCGCTCGTCACCCAGCAGCCGCTGGGCGGCAAGGCGCAGTTCGGTGGCCAGCGCTTCGGCGAAATGGAGGTCTGGGCGCTGGAAGCCTACGGCGCCGCCTACACGCTGCAGGAAATGCTGACGGTGAAGTCCGATGACGTCGCCGGGCGCACCAAGGTCTACGAGGCGATCGTCCGCGGCGACGACACGTTCGAGGCCGGCATCCCGGAGAGCTTCAACGTGCTCGTCAAGGAAATGCGGTCGCTTGGCCTCAACGTCGAACTCGAGAACACGAAGCTCGACGACAACCCTGTCCGGCTGCCCGACGCGGCCGAGTAAGACTGAAAGGCGCGCGCCGCGGCGGATCGCGGCGCGCATCTGAAATTCCACGGCCATTGGCCGGTACAAGACGGCGGGCGTTTGGCCCGCGCTAGATGCAAGGGGTTTTCGAGGACCCCGAAAAGGAGAACGGCATGAACCAAGAGGTCATGAATCTCTTCAATCCCCAGGCGCCGGCCCAGGTGTTCGATTCCATCCGGATTTCGCTCGCCAGCCCTGAGAAGATTCTGTCCTGGTCGTTCGGCGAGATCAAGAAGCCGGAGACCATCAACTATCGTACTTTCAAGCCGGAGCGCGACGGCCTGTTCTGCGCGCGCATCTTTGGTCCGATCAAGGACTATGAGTGCCTGTGCGGCAAGTACAAGCGCATGAAGTACAAGGGCGTCATCTGCGAAAAGTGCGGCGTCGAAGTCACGCTGTCGCGCGTCCGCCGCGAGCGCATGGGCCATATCGAACTGGCCGCGCCCGTCGCCCACATCTGGTTCCTGAAGTCGCTGCCGTCGCGCATCGGCACGCTGCTCGACATGACCTTGAAGGATATCGAGCGCGTCCTCTACTTCGAGAACTACATCGTCACCGAGCCCGGTCTCACCGCGTTGAAGGAGCACCAGCTCCTCAGCGAGGAAGAGTACATGATCGCTGTCGACGAATATGGCGAGGACAGCTTCACCGCGATGATCGGCGCCGAGGCCATCCATGACCTCCTGGCCGGCATGGATCTCGAGAAGATCGCCGGAGACCTGCGTTCGGAACTGGCTTCGACCACGTCCGAGCTCAAGCAGAAGAAGTATCTGAAGCGGCTCAAGGTCGTCGAGAACTTCATGGAATCCGGCAACCGTCCGGAATGGATGATCATGAAGGTGGTTCCGGTGATTCCGCCGGACCTGCGCCCGCTCGTCCCGCTGGATGGCGGACGTTTCGCGACGTCCGACCTCAATGATCTCTATCGTCGCGTCATCAACCGCAACAACCGTCTGAAGCGGCTGATCGAACTGCGCGCTCCCGGCATCATCGTGCGCAATGAAAAGCGCATGTTGCAGGAAGCCGTCGATGCGCTGTTCGATAACGGCCGTCGCGGCCGAGTCATCACCGGCGCCAACAAGCGTCCGCTGAAGTCGCTGTCCGACATGCTCAAGGGCAAGCAGGGCCGGTTCCGTCAGAACCTGCTCGGCAAGCGCGTCGACTATTCCGGCCGCTCGGTGATCGTGACCGGTCCGGAGCTCAAGCTGCACCAGTGCGGCCTGCCCAAGAAGATGGCGCTGGAGCTTTTCAAGCCCTTCATCTACGCCCGTCTCGACGCCAAGGGTTATTCCTCGACCGTCAAGCAGGCGAAGAAGCTGGTCGAGAAGGAGCGTCCGGAAGTTTGGGATATCCTCGACGAGGTCATCCGCGAGCATCCGGTGTTGCTGAACCGCGCGCCGACGCTGCACCGCCTCGGCATCCAGGCGTTCGAGCCGATCCTGATCGAAGGCAAGGCGATCCAACTGCACCCGCTGGTCTGCACGGCCTTCAACGCCGACTTCGACGGTGACCAGATGGCGGTCCACGTGCCGCTGTCGCTGGAAGCTCAGCTTGAAGCCCGCGTGCTGATGATGTCGACCAACAACATCCTGCACCCGGCTTCAGGCGCACCGATCATCGTGCCGTCGCAGGACATGGTTCTCGGTCTCTATTATCTCTCGATCGTCAACCAGAACGAGCCGGGCGAGGGCATGGTGTTTGCCGACATGGGCGAACTCCAGCATGCGCTTGAGACCAAGGCTGTCACGCTGCACGCCAAGATCAAGGGTCGTTTCCGCACGGTAGACGCCGAAGGCAAGGTCGTGTCGAAGATCCATGACACCACGCCTGGCCGCATGATCATCGGCGAGCTTCTGCCGAAGAACGTCAATGTGCCCTATGAGACCGCCAACCAGGAGATGACCAAGAAGAACATCTCCAAGATGATCGATACCGTCTACCGCCATTGCGGTCAGAAGGAGACGGTCATTTTCTGCGATCGCATCATGGCGCTCGGCTTCAGCCACGCCTGCCGCGCCGGCATTTCGTTCGGCAAGGACGACATGCTGATCCCGGATGCGAAGATCAAGCTGGTGTCGGACACCGAGGCTTTGGCCAAGGAATACGAGCAGCAGTACAATGACGGCCTGATCACGCAGGGCGAGAAGTACAACAAGGTCGTCGACGCCTGGGCCAAGTGCTCGGAAAAGGTCGCCGACGAAATGATGGCCCGCATCAAGGCGGTGGAGTTCGAGGACAACGGCCGTCAGAAGCCGATGAACTCGATCTACATGATGTCGCACTCCGGTGCGCGTGGCTCGCCCACCCAGATGCGTCAGCTCGCCGGCATGCGCGGCCTGATGGCCAAGCCGTCGGGTGAAATCATCGAGACGCCGATCATCTCGAACTTCAAGGAAGGCCTCACCGTGCTCGAGTACTTCAACTCGACCCACGGCGCCCGCAAGGGTCTGGCCGACACCGCCTTGAAGACGGCGAACTCGGGCTACCTCACCCGTCGTCTGGTCGACGTGGCGCAGGACTGCATCGTCAACTCCGTGGATTGCGGCACCGACAAGGGCCTCACCATGCAGCCGATCGTCGATGCCGGTCAGGTCGTTGCGTCGGTCGGCCAGCGCGTGCTGGGCCGTACCGCGCTCGATGACATCAACCATCCGGTGTCGGGTGAGCTTCTGGTCAAGGCCGGAACGCTCATGGACGAACGCGATGTCGAGCAGATCGAGAAGGCCGGCGTCCAGTCGGTACGCATCCGCTCGGCACTGACCTGCGAAGTCAGGGTTGGCGTCTGCGCGGTCTGCTATGGACGCGATCTGGCGCGCGGCACCCCGGTCAACCAGGGCGAAGCCGTCGGCGTCATCGCGGCGCAGTCGATCGGTGAGCCGGGTACCCAGCTCACCATGCGTACCTTCCACATGGGCGGCACGGCGCAGGTGGTGGACTCTTCGTTCCTTGAAGCCTCGTATGAGGGCAAGGTCGAGATCCGCAACCGCAACGTGGTTCGCAACTCCGACGGCCAGCAGATGGTCATGGGCCGCAACATGGCGGTTCTGATCCTCGACGAGGCCGGCAAGGAGCGCGCCACGCACCGCGTCACCTACGGTTCGCGCATCTTCGTTGATGATGGCGACAAGGTGAAGCGCGGCCAGCGTATCGCCGAGTGGGATCCCTATACCCGTCCGGTCCTCACCGAAATCGAGGGCAGGGTGGCGTTCGAGGATCTGGTCGACGGCATTTCCGTGCAGGAAACGGCCGACGAGTCGACCGGCATCACCAAGCGTGAGGTCATCGACTGGCGCTCGACGCCGCGCGGCAACGACCTCAAGCCGGCGATCGCCATCCAGGACGCCAAGGGCAAGGTCGGCAAGCTGTCGAAGGGCGGCGATGCCCGCTTCCTGCTCTCGGTCGAGGCCATTCTCTCGGTCGAGCCGGGTGCACAGGTTCGCCCCGGCGACGTGCTGGCGCGTATCCCGATGGAAAGCGCCAAGACCAAGGACATCACCGGTGGTCTGCCGCGTGTTGCCGAGCTGTTCGAGGCACGTCGTCCGAAGGATCACGCCATCATCGCCGAGATCGATGGCACGATCCGCTTCGGCCGCGACTACAAGAACAAGCGCCGCATCATCATCGAGCCGCATGACTCGACGCTTGAGCCGGTCGAATACCTGATCCCGAAGGGCAAGCCGTTCCATCTCCAGGACGGCGACGTCATCGAGAAGGGCGACTACATCCTCGACGGCAATCCCGCGCCGCACGACATTCTGGCCATCAAGGGCGTGGAGGCGCTTGCGTCCTACCTCGTCAACGAGATCCAGGAAGTTTACCGCCTGCAGGGCGTGTCGATCAACGACAAGCACATCGAAGTGATCGTTCGCCAGATGCTGCAGAAGGTCGAGATCACCACGCAGGGCGACTCGACCTACATCCCGGGAGACCACGTCGACGTGATCGAACTGGAAGAGGTCAACGAGCGTCTGGTCGAGGACGGCAAGAAGCCGGCCGAAGGCCTGCCGGTGCTGCTCGGCATCACCAAGGCCTCGCTGCAGACGCCGTCCTTCATCTCGGCCGCGTCCTTCCAGGAGACGACCCGGGTGCTGACCGAAGCCGCGGTTGCCGGCAAGACCGACATGCTGCAGGGTCTGAAGGAAAACGTCATCGTCGGCCGGCTGATCCCGGCTGGTACGGGCGGCACGATGAGCCAGATCCGGCGCATCGCCACCTCGCGCGACGAGCTGATCATCGACGAACGCCGCAAGGCGTCCGGCGTCGAGATCGCCGAGCCGATGCTGGCCGATATGACGACCGCCGCGCAGTAAGCGCGGCGGCCAACGCAATCCCGGGAGAAACCGTTCTCTGGGAATTGCGTCAGGATAAAAATATAGGGCGGTCGTTTCCGTGAACGGCCGCCTTGAAATCTCAGGCAACGAGGCCGTCGGGGTAACCCGGCGGCTTTTTTGTTGCGTTATTCGGGTGGTTTCTCGAACCGCAGCAGATCGCCTGGCTCGCAGTCGAGATACTCGCAGATACGCTCCAGCGTATCGAACCGGATGCCCTTGACCTTTCCCTGCTTCAACAAGGAGAGATTGGCCTCGGTGATGCCGACATGCTCGGCCAGATCCTTGGACTTCACATTGCGTTCGGCGAGGACGACGTTGAGCCTGACCCGTATGGGCATGAGCGGATCCTCAGATGAACTGCGCATTTTCGTCGGCAAGGGCCGCGGCCTCGGCCAACACCCAGGCGATGACGGCAATTATGCCGGCCGCCAACAGCGCGAGCATCGTGTCGCTCCCAAAGCCAAGGGCCAGGCGATGCTGGCCAGCGGGTGCGTCTGAACTCAGAAGGACAGACAGCGCCGCCGCCGAAAATGGCTTCAGCAACGCGGATGCGAGCAGGCCCAGGGCAAAGTCCCGCAGGCCCTTCACCGCATCCCGGCCAAAGAAACGTCCGGCCGCGAACGCACCAAAGCAGCGCCTTGCGGACATCAGCGCCACTATCAGGCATGCAAGGGGGATGAATGAGATCGCAAATCCCGCGGCTCTTCTCCCGATACCCAGACCTGCCAGCCATTCCGGCGGCATCTGCGCGTCCGCAGCGATAGAACTAGGGGATGATGAAAACCAATAGAAGAGAAGCCCGGCAGCCAGAAGCACCGCCAGAAGAATGCAGCCTCTCGCCAGGGCGAGGCTGAAAAGCCGGATGCGGTTCAACCTCGATAGGCGGTTGGGGTCGGAGGCTGTGGCCGTCACGGTGAAGTCGGTCATGGGGTATCTCGCGAGGCAGAAAATAATTATTGTTTTACAATAATAAATTTATGCGTAATGATGCATTCTGTCAAGATGACATTCCAGACAGGAGAATTCGATGCGTTCCTTCGTACACCAGATTGCCGTTGCGGCTATTGGCGCCATGGTGGCGTCCGCACTGCCCATTGCCGCCTTTGCCCTTCCGTCGACCGCGAAGGGGCAGGTCTCTGTCGGACAGGTCATGGAGATGATCGCCAAGGCCGATTCGAGCCCGATGGCGAAGCAGACATTGGTTGCTTATGTCTCCGGGGTAGGGGAAGCGGCCAGTGTGATCGTCGATACGATCGGCGGATCGCATATGGTCTCTTGCAAGACCGCGCTCCGGTTGGATACCGGGAGCATGCGCGCCGCCCTTGAGACGGGCGCGTCCAGTCGGAGCAACTGGTCCGAAACGCCGGCAACGCCGTTGATCGTCGCCGACATGGTGAAACGCGCTGGCTGCCGGATCAAGGATTGAGACAGCCAATCCGCTGAGAGCGGTCACGCCACTGCCTCAGCCGTGAACGCCGCACGAAGCGAGTGCGGCGTTCCGTTGTCGCCGCCTAGTCGAAAAACGCCGCGACCACATTGCGTTTGCCGAGCATGAAGGCGTCGGCGACATGTTGCAGAGGTGCGAGATCGACGTCGGAGATACCCGCGCGCACGATTTCGGCGAAGCGCTTGTAGAGCATCGGGTACTCTGCTTCCGGTTCATCATGCACGACATGGCCATCGACGATGAGCTTGGAACCACCACCAGAAAGCACCATGGCGCCCTTGTCGGTATCGGCCAGGATGTCCCAGCTTTGTGGACCTGTCTGGAGCCAGTCGAGGTCCATCGTCACCGGCAATCCATTCGAGGTGCGGAAGTTCACTTGCGCTGCCACCGGGGCCTCACGGTTTTCGGGGAAATCGAGAACCGCGGAGGTAATGAACATTGCCGGCAGGATATAGGTCGCGATTGATAGCGCGTTGATGCCGGGATCGAACACGCCAAAGCCGCCAGGCTGCCAGATCCAATCCTGGTTCGGGTGCCAGCGACGCACATCTTCCTTCCAGTTGATGGCGGCCGACCTGATCCTGGTCGAACCGAGGAAGGTGAGCGCGGCCTCAACCGCCGGCGCATAGCGTGAATGCCAGCTGGCGAACAATGAGACGCCGTTCGCGGCCGCCAGTGCCTTCAGATCCTCGACCTCGCTGACAGTTGCGCCGGGCGGCTTTTCCAGGAAGACATGCTTTTTCGCCAGCAGGGCAGTCCGCGCTGCGTCATAGCGGAACTGTGGCGGCATGCAGAGTGAAACGGCTTCGAGTTCAGGCGCTGCGTCGAGCATGGCCTCGATAGTCGGGAAGTTGGAGATCCCGTCGACCTTTCCATGCCGGCTGGCGGCGGCAAAGAGGCTGTAGTTCGGGTCTTTCGCCAGGGCCGGCAGGTGCTGGTCGCGCACGATCTTGCCGACGCCGACGATGCCTATCTTGATGGGGGACACGGGCGCTCCGTCTGTTGATTTGATGGGATTTCTTAGCAGAACACTCGGCCCGGACAAGCGGCAGGCGTGCGGTATCTCAGCCCCAGCTTTCCTCGAACTGCAGCGTCAGTCTTTCGCCGGCCAGAAAGGATTCGATCGCCGGCTCGAAAGGCGAGGGGTCAAGACCGTTCGCCTTCAGCCATTCGTCGGAATAATAGGTGTTGGCATAGCGCTCGCCGGAATCGCAGATCAGCGTCACCAGCGAGCCTGCCTCACCGTTCTCGATCATGCGCGCCGCCTGGAAACACATGGCGATGAAGTTGGTGCCGGTCGATCCGCCGACGCGGCGACCCAGACGGCGCGACAGCACCCGCATTGCCGCGAGCGACACCGCATCGGGCACCCGCAGCATGTGGTCGATGACCCCCGGTACGAAGGATGGCTCGACGCGCGGCCGGCCGATGCCTTCGATGCGCGACGGCTGCTCGCAGCGGCACTTGGCATTTCGCGTTGCAAACCCATCAAAGAAGGCGGAGCGCTCGACGTCGGCGACCGACAACCTTGTCGCATGACGCTTGTAGCGAATGTAGCGGCCAATCGTTGCCGTGGTGCCGCCGGTACCGGCGCTCATAACCACCCAGGCCGGGATGGGATGCGGCTCTTCGCGCATCTGCCCGAAAATGGACTCGGCGATATTGTTGTTGCCGCGCCAGTCCGTCGCGCGCTCGGCATGGGTGAACTGGTCCATGAAGTGGCCGCCAAGTCTCGCGGCAAGTTCGGCGGATTCGGCGTAGATGTGCCGGCCATCATCGATGAAGTGGCAATTGCCGCCATGATGCTCGATCGCCGCGACTTTTTCAGGCGAGGTCGTGCGCGGCATCACCGCGTAGAACGGAACCCCGATCATGCGGGCGAAATAGGCTTCCGACACCGCGGTCGACCCCGACGATGCTTCCACGACCGCCGCATTCTCGCGGACATGGCCATTGCATAAGGCGTAGAGAAAGAGAGAGCGCGCCAGTCGATGCTTGAGGCTGCCGGTGGGATGAGTCGATTCGTCCTTGAGATAGAAGTCGATGCCGGCCAGTGCCGGCATGTCCAGCTTCCACAGATGGGTGTCGGCTGAACGATGCTGGTCCGCCTCGATCGCGGCAACCGCCCGGTCAGCCCAGGCGCGGGATTCTGGTTTCGCCGTTCTCAAGTTGGCCATGGTGCCTCCGATTGGCCGGTTCGGATCGGCCTGACCCCGATTTGGTTCGGCTTCAGAGGGGGACGTCAAAGGTTACTATCGACACTTCTCCCTCGAGCGCGCCTTGAAAAGCCGACAGATGAGGCTCATCGTCGGGCTCGCCGTCCATGTCGCCGATCTGGTCGAGTTCCGCCTCGGCATAGCCTTCAGCCGCCAGCGATTCGAGTGCCCGGCGCACCGCCGAATCGTCATCGGGAGCGATGAGCATGACGTGCACGCCTTCCGGCTTGCCGCCTTTTCGCTTCCACACCCGGCCGGTGATGATGGTAACCGGGCGCTCCTCATTGTCGTTCACGTGCTGATTCCTCATTTTTGCTAAAGAGACTGGGCGGGCCAGGGGATTTGAGGTGTTCATGCCGCCTTTTCGCATGAAGCATCGCCTTGCAACAGTCGAAAGCCGGTCACTTTCTTCCTCCTGCTTGCAAAATGGCGAAAGAAAATTACATGCGTCTTATGCATGGCTGCCACGCTTCGGATTGAGCGCAATATTTGGCGCTCCGGGGTTGACGGTTCGCGGTGTTGCGGGTAGAAGCCGGCCAGTCAGAACCGATGTGAGGCTCTCCCTTCCGAAGCGACACGCTTTGGAGTTTGCCTCAAACAGGGTTCACTTTACGAGCGAAAAGACATTTCCGGCGCGCATGAAGCGGCTTCCGCTTCCTCTGCCAATTGTTCGGGCAAGACCGCGAGGCGCGGTTTATGGCCCGAATTTGCGTATGGAATTGACGCTTTGAGCGGCCCTGACTGGGCACGAGACACGGAATTGAGAGACAAGAGGGTTTAATGCCTACCGTCAACCAGCTGATCCGCAAGCCGCGCATTGCGCCGGTGAAGCGCAACAAGGTCCCGGCCATGCAGCAGAACCCGCAGAAGCGGGGCGTCTGCACGCGCGTCTACACCACGACGCCGAAGAAGCCGAACTCGGCGCTGCGCAAGGTGGCCAAGATCCGCCTGACCAATGGTTTTGAAGTGATTGGTTACATCCCCGGCGAAGGTCACAACCTTCAGGAACACTCGGTGGTGATGATCCGTGGCGGCCGCGTGAAGGATCTTCCGGGCGTTCGCTACCACATCATCCGCGGCGTGCTCGACACGCAGGGCGTGAAGAACCGCAAGCAGCGTCGTTCGAAGTACGGCGCGAAGCGTCCGAAGTAAGATTTTCCGGCCTTGTCGCCCTTTGGCGCAAGGCTACGAGATTGAGAGACAAGAACCATGTCCCGTCGTCACAGTGCAGAAAAGCGTGAGATCAATCCGGATCCGAAGTTCGGCGATCTGATCGTTACCAAGTTCATGAATGCCGTCATGTATGATGGCAAGAAGTCGGTCGCCGAGACCATCGTCTACGGTGCGCTCGACCAGGTCCAGTCGAAGACCAAGCAGGAGCCGGTGACGGTCTTCCATCAGGCGCTCGACAATGTCGCGCCGCATGTGGAAGTGCGTTCGCGCCGCGTTGGTGGTGCGACCTACCAGGTTCCGGTTGATGTGCGCCCCGAGCGTCGCCAGGCGTTGGCCATCCGTTGGCTGATCGCTGCCGCTCGCAATCGCAACGAGACCACTATGGTTGATCGCCTCTCCGGCGAGCTGATGGATGCGGCCAACAACCGCGGCACGGCTGTCAAGAAGCGTGAAGACACCCACAAAATGGCTGAAGCCAACCGCGCTTTCGCGCACTACCGCTGGTAAAGCGCGAACGAGACTGAGAGGCACCTACCATGGCCCGCGAATACAAAATCGAAGACTACCGCAATTTCGGTATCATGGCGCATATTGACGCCGGCAAGACGACGACCACCGAGCGCGTCCTCTATTACACGGGCAAGTCGCACAAGATTGGCGAAGTCCATGACGGCGCTGCGACCATGGATTGGATGGAGCAGGAGCAGGAGCGCGGCATCACCATCACGTCCGCCGCGACCACGACCTTCTGGAAGGGTCGTGATGGCAAGATGCGTCGCTTCAACATCATCGACACCCCCGGCCACGTCGACTTCACCATCGAAGTGGAGCGTTCGCTGCGCGTTCTCGACGGCGCCATTGCTCTGCTCGATGCCAATGCCGGCGTTGAGCCGCAGACGGAAACCGTCTGGCGCCAGGCCGACAAGTACCGCGTTCCGCGCATGATCTTCTGCAACAAGATGGACAAGATCGGCGCTGATTTCTATCGCTCTGTCGAGATGATCGGCTCGCGCCTCGGTGCGCAGGCTGTTGTCATGCAGCTGCCGATCGGCGCCGAGACTGAGTTCAAGGGCGTCGTCGACCTCGTCGAGATGAATGCGCTTGTCTGGCGTGACGAGACGCTGGGTGCTGCCTGGGACGTCGTTGAGATCCCTGACGACCTCAAGGCTCGCGCCGAAGAGTACCGCGAGAAGATGATCGAAGCCGCCGTCGAAATGGACGAGACGGCCCTCGAGAACTATCTCGAAGGCAAGATGCCGTCGAATGACGAGATCCGCGCGCTGGTCCGCAAGGGCACCATCGCCGTGAAGTTCTACCCGATGTTCTGCGGCTCGGCCTTCAAGAACAAGGGCGTGCAGCCGCTGCTCGACGCCGTTGTCGAATACCTGCCGTCGCCTGCCGACGTGCCGGCCATCAAGGGTGTCGACGCCAAGACGGATGCCGAGATCGAGCGTCATGCCGATGACAGCGAGCCGCTGTCGATGCTGGCCTTCAAGATCATGAACGACCCGTTCGTCGGTTCGCTCACCTTCGCTCGCATCTATTCCGGCAAGCTGACCAAGGGCACCTCGGTCGACAACACCGTGAAGGGCAAGAAGGAGCGCATCGGACGCATGCTTCAGATGCATGCGAACTCGCGCGCCGACGTCGAGGAGGCTTTCGCTGGCGACATCGTCGCTCTGGCCGGCCTCAAGGACACGACCACCGGCGACACGCTTTGCGATCCGCTGCATCCGGTTATCCTGGAGCGCATGGAATTCCCCGATCCGGTCATCCAGATCGCGATCGAGCCGAAGACCAAGAACGACCAGGAGAAGATGGGCCTCGCCCTTCACCGTCTGGCCGCCGAGGATCCTTCCTTCCGCGTCAAGACCGACGAAGAGTCCGGACAGACCATCATCTCCGGCATGGGCGAGCTTCACCTCGACATCATCGTTGACCGCATGCGTCGCGAGTTCAAGGTCGAGGCCAATGTCGGCGCCCCGCAGGTTGCTTATCGCGAAACCATCACGCGCAAGCATGAGCAGGACTACACCCACAAGAAGCAGACCGGCGGTACCGGTCAGTTCGCTCGCGTCAAGATCGTATTCGAGCCGAACCCGGACAGCAGCGAGTTCCTGTTCGAGTCCAAGATCGTCGGCGGTGCTGTTCCGAAAGAATACATCCCCGGTGTCGAGAAGGGCATCAATAGCGTCATGACGTCCGGCCCGTTCGCCGGCTTCCCGATGATCGGTGTCAAGGCTTCGCTCATCGACGGCGCCTACCACGACGTGGACTCCAGCGTTCTGGCCTTCGAAATCGCCGGCCGCGCTTGCTTCCGCGAAGCTGCACCCAAGCTTGGCGTGCAGCTGCTCGAGCCGATCATGAAGGTCGAGGTCGTAACGCCTGAAGACTACGTCGGCAGCGTCATTGGCGACTTGAACGGCCGTCGCGGCCAGATCCAGGGCCAGGAAGCGCGTGGCGTCGCGGTCGTCATCAATGCGATGGTGCCGCTGGCCAACATGTTCAAGTACGTCGACAACCTGCGCTCGATGAGCCAGGGCCGTGCGGCTTACACGATGCAGTTTGATCACTACGAGCCGGTCCCTACGGCGGTGGCGACGGAAGTCCAGAAGAAATACGCGTAAGGATGCCTGCGCCGCCGGTACCGCGCTCCTTGCGCGTTGCCGGATCTGACAGAGCAAATATCAATTTCCCCAAGCGGGTAGAATAAGACGGAGAACGACAATGGCCAAAGGTAAATTCGAGCGCACTAAGCCTCACGTGAACATCGGCACGATTGGTCACGTCGATCATGGCAAGACGTCGCTGACGGCTGCGATCACCAAGTATTTCGGCGAATACAAGCGCTATGACCAGATCGATGCGGCGCCTGAAGAGAAGGCACGCGGCATCACCATCTCGACCGCGCACGTCGAGTACGAGACGGCCAACCGCCACTATGCGCACGTCGACTGCCCCGGCCACGCCGACTATGTGAAGAACATGATCACCGGTGCGGCGCAGATGGACGGCGCGATCCTGGTCGTGTCGGCCGCCGACGGCCCGATGCCGCAGACCCGCGAGCACATCCTGCTTGCCCGTCAGGTCGGCGTTCCGTCGATCGTGGTGTTCCTGAACAAGGTCGACCAGGTCGATGACGCCGAGCTGCTCGAACTGGTCGAGCTCGAGGTTCGCGAACTGCTGTCGAAGAACGAGTTCCCCGGCGACGACATTCCGATCGTCAAGGGTTCGGCGCTTGCGGCTCTTGAAGATTCCAACAAGACGATCGGCGAGGACGCGATCCGCGAGCTGATGGCTCAGGTCGACGCCTACATCCCGACCCCGGTCCGTCCGCTCGACAAGCCGTTCCTGATGCCGATCGAAGACGTGTTCTCGATCTCGGGCCGCGGCACGGTTGTCACCGGTCGCGTCGAGCGCGGCGTGGTCAAGGTTGGCGAGGAACTCGAGATCATCGGCATCCGTCCGACGACCAAGACGACCTGCACGGGCGTCGAGATGTTCCGCAAGCTGCTCGACCAGGGCCAGGCTGGCGACAACATCGGCGCGCTGCTGCGCGGCGTTGATCGTGAAGGCGTCGAGCGCGGCCAGGTCCTGGCCAAGCCCGGCACCGTGAAGCCGCACAAGAAGTTCGTGGCCGAAGCCTACATCCTGACCAAGGACGAAGGTGGCCGTCACACGCCGTTCTTCACCAACTACCGTCCGCAGTTCTATTTCCGCACGACGGACGTGACCGGCATCGTGTCGCTGCCGGAAGGCACCGAGATGGTGATGCCCGGCGACAACATCACGGTCGATGTCGAGCTGATCGTTCCGATCGCCATGGAAGAGAAGCTGCGCTTCGCTATCCGTGAAGGCGGCCGCACCGTCGGTGCCGGCATCGTCGTCACCATCAAAGAGTAATTTGGACTTAAACCGATCTGTCGCGGGCGCAGGATATGCCCGCGCCGCGCCAGAACAAGGAAGTGACGCATGAACGGACAGAATATCCGCATCCGCCTGAAGGCGTTTGACCACCGGGTGCTCGACGCCTCGACGCGGGAAATCGTATCGACGGCCAAGCGCACCGGCGCAAACGTCCGCGGCCCCATTCCGCTGCCGACGCGGATCGAAAAGTTCACGGTCAACCGGTCGCCTCACGTCGACAAGAAGAGCCGCGAACAGTTCGAGATGCGCACGCACAAGCGTCTGCTCGACATCGTCGATCCGACCCCGCAGACGGTCGATGCTTTGATGAAGCTCGATCTGGCCGCCGGCGTCGACGTCGAGATCAAGCTTTAAGGAACGAGAGCGAGGAAAGGGGCGGTGCCCCTGGCCCGGAACTCTAAAGGAATTGAACCGATGCGTTCAGGTGTGATTGCAAAGAAGGTGGGAATGACCCGCATCTACAACGATGCCGGGGAACATGTTCCCGTCACCGTTCTCCAGATGGAGAACTGCCAGGTCGTGGCTCAGCGCACGCAGGAGAAGAATGGCTACACCGCCGTTCAGCTCGGCGTTGGCCTCGCCAAGGTGAAGAACACGTCGAAGGCGATGCGCGGCCATTTCGCGACCGCTTCCGTCGAGCCGAAGGCGAAGGTCGCCGAGTTCCGCGTGTCGGCCGACAACATGATCGATGTCGGCGCCGAGATCACCGTCGAGCACTTCGTCGCCGGCCAGAAGGTCGATGTGACGGGCACGACGATCGGCAAGGGTTTCCAGGGCGTCATCAAGCGCCACCACATGGGTGGCGGTCGTGCGACCCACGGTAACTCCGTCTCGCACCGTACGCATGGTTCGACCGGCCAGCGCCAGGACCCCGGCAAGGTGTTCAAGGGCAAGCACATGGCTGGTCACATGGGTGACACCCGCGTCACCACGCAGAATGTCGAGATCGTCTCGACCGACGCCGATCGCGGCCTGATCCTGATCCGCGGTGCGGTTCCGGGTTCCAAGGGCGCCTGGATCCTGGTCCGCGACGCGGCCAAGGTGGCACTGCCGGCCAATGCGCCGAAGCCCGCCGCGATCCGCGCCGCTACGAAGAATGAGGCTCCGGCCACAGAGGGAGCGGAATAATGGATCTCAAGATCACAACGCTTGGTGGCAAGGACGCCGGCAAGGTGGAACTCTCCGAGGAGATTTTCGGCCTGGACCCGCGCGAGGACATTCTGCAGCGCGTCGTGCGCTGGCAGCTTGCCAAGCGGCAGCAAGGTACGCACAAGGCCAAGGGGCGCGCTGAAATCGCTCGCACCGGCGCCAAGATGTACAAGCAGAAGGGTACGGGCCGCGCCCGTCACCATTCGGCACGCGCTCCGCAGTTCCGCGGCGGCGGCAAGGCCCACGGCCCGGTCGTTCGCAGCCACGAACACGAGCTGCCGAAGAAGGTGCGCGCTCTCGGTCTCAAGCATGCTCTCTCGGCCAAGGCCAAGAGCGCCTCGATCATCATCATCGATGAGCTGAAGCTGACCGAGGCCAAGACGAAGGCGCTGATCGCGAATTTCGCGACGCTGGGCCTGACCAACGCCCTGGTGATCGGCGGCGCCGAGCTTGACAAGAATTTCAAGCTGGCGGCCACGAACATCCCGAACATCGACGTGCTGCCCATCCAGGGCATCAACGTCTACGACATTCTGCGCCGCGGCACGCTGGTCCTTTCGAAGGCCGCCGTCGAGGCTCTCGAGGAGCGCTTTAAATGACCGACCTTCGTCACTACGACGTGATCGTCTCGCCGGCGATCACTGAAAAGTCGACCATGGCCTCCGAGCAGAACCAGGTCGTCTTCAACGTCGCCAAGAAGGCGTCGAAGCCGGAAATCAAGGCCGCCGTCGAAGCGCTCTTTGGCGTCAAGGTGATGGCCGTGAACACGCTTGTCCGCAAGGGCAAGATCAAGCGCTTCCGTGGCACGGTTGGCCGCCAGAGCGACGTCAAGAAGGCGATTGTGACGCTGGCCGACGGCCAGTCGATCGACGTCGCGACGGGTCTCTGAGCAAGGCCGCGAGGACAACAACAATGGCACTGAAAAAATTCAACCCGGTAACGCCGAGCACCCGCCAGCTGGTCATCGTCGATCGCTCGGGCCTCTACAAGGGCAAGCCCGTCAAGGGTCTGACCGAAGGCCTGACCAAGTCGGGCGGCCGCAACAACCACGGTCGCATCACGGCTCGCTTCATCGGCGGCGGTCACAAGCGTTCCTACCGCATCATCGACTTCAAGCGTCGCAAGTTTGACGTCGTCGGCACGGTCGAGCGTATCGAATACGATCCGAACCGCACCGCCTTCATCGCGCTGATCAAGTATGACGATGGCGAGCTGTCCTACATCATCGCTCCGCAGCGCCTCGCTCCTGGCGACAAGATCGTGGCTGGCGAAGCGGTCGACGTGAAGCCGGGCAATGCGATGCCGCTGGCATCGATGCCGGTCGGCACGATCGTCCACAACATCGAGCTGAAGCCGGGCAAGGGCGCCCAGGTCGCACGGTCGGCTGGTGGTTATGGTCAGCTGGTTGGTCGCGACCAGGGCATGGCGATCCTGCGCCTGAATTCGGGCGAGCAGCGTGTCGTTCACGGTTCCTGCATGGCCACCGTCGGCGCTGTGTCCAACCCGGACCACGGCAACATCAATGACGGCAAGGCCGGCCGCACAGTCTGGCGCGGCAAGCGTCCGCACAATCGCGGCGTGACCATGAACCCGGTTGACCACCCGCACGGCGGCGGCGAAGGCCGCACCTCCGGTGGTCGCCATCCGGTTTCCCCGTGGGGCAAGCCGACCAAGGGCAAGAAGACGCGGTCCAACAAGGCGACCGACAAGTTCATCCTGCGCTCGCGCCATCAGCGCAAGAGCTAAGAAGAGGTAACGCCAAGTGACTCGTTCTATTTGGAAAGGCCCCTTCATCGACGGCTACCTTCTCAAGAAGGTGGACAAGGTTCGTGAAGGTGGTCGCAATGAGGTGATCAAGATGTGGAGCCGTCGCTCCACCATCCTGCCGCAGTTCGTCGGCTTCACCTTCGGTGTCTACAACGGCCAGAAGCATGTTCCCGTTTCGGTGAACGAGGACATGGTCGGTCACAAGTTCGGTGAATTCGCTCCGACCCGGACCTATTACGGTCACGGCGCGGATAAGAAGGCGAAGAGGAAATAATCATGGGCAAGGCCAAAGCTCCGCGCAGGCTTGCTGACAACGAAGCGCGCGCCGTATTGCGCACGATCCGTATCAGCCCGCAGAAGCTGAACCTCGTTGCCGCGCTGATCCGCGGCAAGAAGGTCGCGACAGCACTCTCCGACCTCGAATTCTCGGCCAAGCGGATTTCCGGCACGGTCAAGAAGACGCTGGAATCAGCGATTGCCAACGCGGAAAACAACCACGACCTCGACGTCGATGCTCTGATCGTGGCGGAAGCCTATGTCGGCAAGTCGATTGTCATGAAGCGGTTCCATGCCCGTGGCCGTGGTCGCGCAAGCCGCATCGAGAAGCCGTTCTCGCACCTCACGATCGTTGTTCGTGAAGTCGAAGAAAAAGGGGAGGCCGCATAATGGGCCAGAAAGTCAATCCGATCGGTCTGCGCCTCGGCATCAACCGCACCTGGGATTCGCGCTGGTTCGCGAACACCGGCGAGTACGGCAAGCTGCTGCATGAGGACATCAAGATCCGCAAGTATCTTGAGAAGGAACTCAAGCAGGCCGCGATCTCGAAGGTCGTGATCGAGCGTCCGCACAAGAAGTGCCGCGTCACCATCCATGCGGCGCGTCCGGGTCTGATCATCGGCAAGAAGGGCGCCGACATCGAAAAGCTTCGCAAGAAGCTGATGGAGATGACGAAGTCCGAGACGCACCTCAACATCGTTGAAGTGCGCAAGCCGGAAATCGACGCGACGCTGGTCGCCCAGTCGATCGCTCAGCAGCTCGAGCGCCGTATCGCGTTCCGCCGCGCCATGAAGCGCGCCGTGCAGTCGGCGATGCGCCTCGGTGCCGAAGGCATCCGCATCAACTGCTCGGGCCGCCTCGGCGGCGCCGAAATCGCGCGGATGGAATGGTACCGCGAAGGCCGCGTGCCGCTGCATACGTTGCGCGCCGATGTTGACTACGGCACGGCGGAAGCCAATACGGCTTACGGCATTTGCGGCGTCAAGGTCTGGGTGTTCAAGGGCGAGATCCTCGAGCATGACCCGATGGCCTCGGAGCGTCGTGCGACCGAAGGCGATCATTCGCATGGCGGCGGCGGTGGTGGTGGTGATCGCGAACGCGGTCGTCGTCGCGAAAACGCCTAATACAATTAGGAATTTGGAGTTAGAACGATGCTGCAGCCAAAGCGCACAAAGTTCCGCAAGCAGTTCAAGGGCCGCATCCATGGCACCGCCAAGGGCGGCACCAACCTGGATTTCGGTGGTTTCGGGCTGAAGGCGCTTGAGCCGAACCGCGTCACCGCACGCGAGATCGAGGCGGCCCGCCGCGCGATCACTCGTGAGATGAAGCGTGCCGGCCGCGTCTGGATCCGTATTTTCCCTGACCTCCCGGTCACTTCGAAGCCAACCGAAGTCCGCATGGGTAAGGGCAAGGGCGCTGTCGATTACTGGGCGGCGCGCGTAAAGCCGGGCCGTATCATGTTCGAGATCGACGGCGTCAACGAGGAAACCGCCCGCGAGGCGCTGCGTCTCGGTGCGGCCAAGCTCTCGGTCAAGACGCGCTTCGTGCAGCGCATCGCAGAATAAGGACGGGCTGATCATGAAAGCCGAAGACATCCGGACCAAGACCCAGGACCAGCTGACAGACGACCTGGCCAGCCTGAAGAAGGAGCAGTTCAACCTGCGCTTCCAGAAGGCCACGGGCCAGCTCGAGAAGACCGCGCGCGTGAAGCAGGTCCGTAAGGACATTGCGCGTATCAAGACCATCGCTGCGGAAAAGTCCGCGGCTAAGAAGGCTTAAGGACGAAAACCATGCCAAAGCGCATTCTGCAGGGCACCGTCGTCAGCGACAAGAACGAGAAGACGGTTGTCGTCAAGGTCGAACGGCGCTTCACGCATCCCGTGATGAAGAAGACCGTGCGCATGACCAAGAAGTACAAGGCGCACGACGAGAACAACGCCCACAAGGTTGGCGATCAGGTGTTCATCCAGGAATCGAAGCCGATTTCCAAGGATAAGCGCTGGATCGTCGTGTCTTCGGACCAGGCGTAAACAACGAATTTTGGACAGACCGGGGAGGGGCTTTGAGCCCGTCCCGTTAGAAAAGAAGAAGGCGGCCAGTCATGATTCAGATGCAAACAAACCTCGACGTCGCGGATAATTCCGGCGCCCGTCGTGTCATGTGCATCAAGGTGCTGGGCGGCTCGAAGCGGAAATACGCTTCCGTGGGCGACATCATCGTGGTGTCTATCAAGGAAGCCATTCCGCGCGGCCGCGTTAAGAAGGGCGATGTGATGAAGGCGGTCGTGGTTCGCACGGCCAAGGACATCCGCCGCCCGGACGGCAGCGTGATCCGTTTCGACAAGAACGCGGCCGTTCTCGTCGATAACAAGAAAGAGCCGATCGGCACGCGTATCTTCGGACCGGTTCCGCGCGAACTCCGCGCCAAGAACCACATGAAGATCATCTCGCTCGCGCCTGAAGTGCTGTAAGGAGCCGGACCAATGCAAAAGATTAGAAAAGGCGACAAGGTCGTCGTGCTGGCCGGCAAGGACAAGGGCCGTTCGGGCGAAGTCCTCTCGGTTCAGCCGAAGGAAGACACCGCGCTGGTGCGCGGCGTCAACATGATCCGTCGTCACCAGAAGCAGTCCCAGTCCCAAGAGGGCGGGATCATCACCAAGGAAGCGCCGATCCAGCTGTCGAACATCGCGCTGGCCGATCCCAAGGATGGCAAGCCGACCCGCGTCGGTTTCATCTTCCAGAAGGACGGCAAGAAGGTGCGCGTCGCCAAGCGCTCGGGAGAAGTCATCAATGGCTAAGGCTGAAACCAAGCAGGCAACTGCCAACAATGTGCCGCGCCTCAAGAAGGTCTACAACGAGACCATCCGCAAGGCATTGCAGGAGCAGTTCGGCTACGACAACGAAATGCAGGTTCCGCGCATCGACAAGATCGTGCTGAACATGGGCGTCGGCGAGGCGACCGGCGATTCGAAGAAGCCTTCGATCGCGGCGGAAGATCTCGCGATGATCGCCGGCCAGAAGGCCGTCGTCACCCGCGCCCGCAATTCGATCGCCGGCTTCAAGGTCCGCGAGAAGATGCCGATCGGCGCCAAGGTCACGCTGCGCAAGGAACGCATGTACGAGTTCCTCGACCGCCTCGTGAACATCGCGCTGCCGCGCGTTCGCGACTTTCGCGGACTGAATCCGAAGAGCTTCGATGGCCGTGGCAACTATGCCATGGGCATCAAGGAACACATCGTGTTCCCGGAGATCAACTACGATAAGGTTGATCAGATCTGGGGCATGGACGTCATCGTTTGTACGACTGCGAAGACGGACGACGAAGCCAGGGCATTGCTCAAGGCCTTCAACTTCCCCTTCCGCCAGTAACGGCAGCGAGAAAAGGAAAAATCTGAAATGGCAAAGACCAGCTCAGTCGAGAAGAACAACAGGCGCCGGAAGCTTGTGGACCAGTTCGCTGCAAAGCGTGGGGCCCTCAAGGCGATCATCATGGATCAGTCCAAGCCAATGGAAGAGCGCTTCCGCGCCCAGTTGAAGCTTGCGGCGATGCCGCGCAACTCGGCCAAGATCCGCATCCGCAACCGCTGCGAAGTCACCGGCCGTCCGCGCGCCTACTATCGCAAGCTCAAGGTATCGCGCATCGCGCTTCGTGATCTCGGCAACAACGGCCAGATCCCGGGCCTGGTCAAGTCGAGCTGGTAAGGAGGACATAACATGTCATTGAGCGATCCTCTCGGCGATATGCTGACCCGCATCCGCAACGCATATGGCCGCAAGAAGTCGAGTGTTTCGACGCCGGCTTCGCGTCTGCGCACCCGCGTTCTCGACGTGCTGAAGGCGGAAGGCTATATCCGCGACTACAGCCAGACCGACTTCGACAACGGCAAGTCCGAGATCGAAATCGAGCTGAAGTATTTCGACGGCGCTCCCGTCGTGCGTGAAATCGCCCGTGTTTCGAAGCCGGGTCGCCGCGTCTATGTCTCGGCGAAGTCGATCCCGCACGTCGCCAACGGCCTCGGCATCGCCATCCTTTCGACGCCGAAGGGCGTGATGGCCGATCACGAAGCACGCGAACAGAACGTCGGCGGCGAGATTCTCTGCCAGATCTTCTGATCCGGCAGCTCACCGCAAAGTGGAATCCGGTCTTCGGATCGTTCCCCGAAGACAGAGACCTGAAACAAGAGAAGTGACGAGGACAACAAAATGTCTCGTATTGGAAAGAAACCCGTTTCGCTGCCGCAGGGCGTGACCGCGACCGTCAACGGCCAGACCGTTACGGCGAAGGGCCCGAAGGGCGAGCTGAAGTTCGTGGTCAACGACGAAGTGCTGGTCAAGATGGAAGGCAGCGAAATCGCTGTTCAGCCTCGCGACCAGACCAAGACCGCCCGCTCCAAGTGGGGCATGTCGCGCACGCAGATCGTCAACATCCTGCAGGGCGTGAAGGACGGCTTTGAAAAGAAGCTCGAGATCACCGGCGTCGGTTATCGTGCCGCGATGCAGGGCAAGAACCTGCAGCTGGCTCTTGGCTTTAGCCATGATGTCGTCTACGAGACCCCGCAGGGCATCACCATCGCTGTTCCGAAGCCGACCGAAATCACGGTTACCGGCATCAACAAGCAGCAGGTAGGCCAGGTTGCCGCCGAGATCCGCGAGTATCGCGGTCCCGAGCCTTACAAGGGCAAGGGCGTTCGCTATGCTGGCGAGAAGATCGTCCGCAAGGAAGGCAAGAAGAAGTAGTGGGCTTGGCCCGAAAAGTCGCAGACTTTTTCGGAAAGGGCCAAGCCAAGGAAATGCAACGCCGCGGGGAGCGGTCGCGGGAGGCATTTTGGCCTACCGCATATGGCGGCCCCCGTTTTCTGAAGGCAAGGAAGACATATTATGGGTACCAAGGAAGCCACTCAGCGCCGCGCGCAGCGCGTTCGCCGCCAGATCAAGAAGGTCGCCGGTGAGCGCCCGCGTCTGTCGGTTCACCGCACGTCGAAGAACATCTATGTCCAGGTGATCGACGACGCCAGGGGCCACACCATCGCCGCCGCTTCGACGCTCGAGAAGGACCTCAAGGGTTCGCTCAAGACCGGCGCGGACACCGCGGCCGCCGCGGCGATCGGCAAGCTGATCGCCGAGCGTGCTTCGAAGGCTGGCGTCACGGAAGTCGTGTTTGACCGCGGCCCGTACATCTATCACGGCCGCGTCAAGGCGCTGGCCGAAGCTGCCCGTGAAGGTGGCCTGAGCTTCTAAGCATGTTCCCAAAAAGTCGCGGACTTTTTGGATAGGATCATGCGAAGGAAGAAATGACTTTCGCCCCCGGTGACCCAAAGAGGCGCCGGATTATCATCAGCAACCGTGCTTCCGGAAAAAAACAAGGAACAGGATATGGCACAAGAACGTAGGGATGGCGGCCGCGGCCGTGATCGCGAAGAGCGCGACGATGGCATGGTGGACAAGCTCGTCCACATCAACCGCGTCGCCAAGGTCGTCAAGGGCGGCCGTCGGTTTGGTTTTGCAGCGCTCGTCGTTGTCGGCGATCAGAAGGGTCGCGTTGGCTTCGGTCACGGCAAGGCACGCGAAGTGCCGGAAGCCATCCGCAAGGCAACTGAATCGGCAAAGCGCGACATGATTTTCGTGCCGCTGCGTTCGGGCCGTACCTTGCATCACGACGTCGAAGGCCGTTGGGGCGCTGGCCGCGTCCTTTTGCGCGCCGCCAAGCAGGGTACCGGCATCATCGCTGGTGGTCCCATGCGCGCCGTCTTCGAGACGCTCGGCATGCATGACGTGGTCGCCAAGTCGATGGGTTCGTCGAACCCTTACAACATGGTTCGCGCCACGTTCGACGCGCTGAAGAGCCAGATGCATCCCAAGGATGTGGCTGCTGCTCGCGGCATCAAGTATTCGACCCTTCAGGCCCGCCGCGGCACCGCCGTAGCGGCTGAAGAATAGTCGATCTGACCAGGGATTTTGACCATGGCCAAGAAAGCAACCAAGACCATCACCGTTGAGCAGATCGGTTCGCCGATCCGTCGTCCGAAGGAACAGCGCGCGACGCTGGTCGGGCTCGGCCTCAACAAGATGCACAAGCAGCGCACGCTGGAAGACACTCCCTCCGTGCGCGGCATGATCGCTGCCGTCCAGCATCTCGTCCGCGTCGTGGACGAGGGCTGAGCCGAAGCGCAGGAGAACTCAGATGAAACTCAACGATCTGCGTGACAAGGACGGCGCGACGCATTCCAAGAAGCGTCTCGGCCGTGGCATTGGCTCCGGCTCCGGCAAGACCGGCGGTCGCGGCGTCAAGGGCCAGAAGGCTCGCTCCGGCGTCGCCATCAACGGCTTCGAGGGTGGCCAGATGCCGCTCTATCGGCGCCTGCCGAAGCGTGGCTTCAACAACATCTTCGCCAAGAGCTTTACCGTCGTGTCGCTGGCCCGTATCCAGGTCGCGATCGACGCCAAGAAGCTCGACACGAAGGAAACCGTGACGGCCGAAACGCTCGTCGCGGCCGGCGTTATCCGTCGCGTCAAGGACGGTGTTCGCATCCTGTCCGATGGCGAGATCAAGGCGAAGCTGGCGTTTGACGTCGCCGGCGCCTCGAAGGCCGCGATCGAGAAGATCGAAAAGGCCGGCGGGTCGGTGAAGCTCCCCGAAAAGGCGGCTGCCGAGTAACAACGATTTGAAGCGCGGTCGGCAAAGGTGGGAACCGTTTTTGCTTCTGATCGCGTTTTGATTTGGAATATGGCGGCCGCGTCAACGCGGCCGCTTGCATGTTTACAGTCCGGAGCTTATCTCGTGAGCTTCGGTGACACGCGCCGCCTGACCTGCGGGCCATGAAGCGTGACCAAGCGGAGAATCAGGCATGGCTTCGGCTGCTGAACAACTAGCCTCGAATCTGAATTTTTCGGCGTTCGCCAAGGCGGAGGACCTGAAGAAGCGTATCTGGTTCACCATCGGCGCGTTGCTCGTATACCGACTTGGTACCTACATTCCTCTTCCCGGCATCAACCCGGATGCCTTCGCGCAAGCCTTCACGCAGCAGAGCAAGGGCGTGCTCGGCATGTTCAACATGTTCGCCGGCGGCGCCGTTCAGCGCATGGCGATCTTCGCCCTTGGCATCATGCCCTACATCTCAGCCTCCATCATCATGCAGTTGATGACCTCGGTCATCCCGTCGCTGGAAGCGCTGAAGAAGGAAGGCGAGCAGGGCCGCAAGATCATTAACCAGTACACGCGCTACGGCACCGTGTTGCTGGCGCTGGTCCAGGCCTATGGCATCTCGGTCGGGCTGGAGAACGGCAACGGCATCGTCAGCGATCCCGGGATGTTCTTCCGTATCTCGACGGTGGTGACGCTCGTTGGCGGCACCATGTTCCTGATGTGGCTCGGCGAGCAGATCACCGCGCGCGGCATTGGCAACGGCATTTCGCTGATCATCTTTTCCGGCATCGTCGCTGGCCTGCCGCATGCCATCTCCGGCACGCTCGAGCTTGGTCGCACCGGCGCTCTGTCGACGGGTCTGATTCTCGCGATCATCGTTCTGGCCATCGTCGTCATCGCGCTGATCGTCTTCTTCGAGCGCGCCCAGCGCCGCTTGCTGATCCAGTATCCGAAGCGCCAGGTCGGCAATCGCATGTTCCAGGGCGACACCTCGCATCTGCCTCTCAAGCTCAACACTTCGGGCGTCATCCCGCCGATCTTCGCGTCATCGCTCCTGCTGCTGCCCGCGACCGTCGCCGGCTTCTCGCAGGCGACCAATCTGCCGACCTGGGCCAGCACCATCCTGGCGTCGCTTGGCCATGGCCAGCCGCTTTATATGCTGTTCTACGCGGCGATGATCGTGTTCTTCGCCTTCTTCTACACCGCGATCGTCTTCAATCCGAAGGACACGGCCGACCAGCTCAAGAAGCATTCCGGCTTCATTCCGGGCTACCGCCCGGGCGAGCGGACCGCTGACTACATCGACTACGTTCTCACCCGCATCACCGTCGTCGGCGCCATCTATCTGGTGCTGGTGTGTCTGCTGCCCGAGTTCCTGATTTCCGCGACTGGCGTACCATTCTACCTTGGTGGCACATCGCTTCTGATCGTGGTCAGTGTAACGCTCGACACGGTGGCGCAGATTCAGGGTCACCTGATCGCGCACCAGTATGAGGGCCTGATCAAGAAGTCGAAGCTGCGCGGGGGGAAGAAGGGCAGATGAGGTTGATATTGCTTGGGCCGCCGGGGGCGGGCAAGGGGACGCAAGCACAAAGACTGGTAGAGAAACACGGCATACCCCAGCTTTCCACGGGAGACATGCTGCGTGCTGCAGTCCAGGCGGGTACGGAAGTGGGTAAGCGCGCCAAGGCGGTGATGGATGCCGGTGAGCTGGTTTCCGACGCTATTGTCAACGCCATCGTGGCCGAGCGAATCGACCAGCCCGATTGTGCGAGGGGGTTCATCCTCGACGGGTATCCGCGTACTCTGGTGCAGGCGGACGCGGTGGAATCGATGCTTTCGGATCGCGGCTTGAGCCTCGATTCGGTCATCGAACTTGTCGTGGACGACAGGGCGCTGGTTGGACGGATCGTCAAACGTGCCGACGACGCCAAGGCCGCTGGCCAGCCTGTGCGCAAGGACGACAATCCTGTCGTTTTCGAGGAACGGCTACGCGAGTACTACAAAAAGACAGCTCCGCTGATTGGCTACTATTACGCCAAGGGCAAACTCAAGGGCGTCGACGGGATGGCAGGCATCGACACGGTCACCAAAGAGATCGAGGGGGTGCTCGCGGCGACCACCCAGGCGGCGGCGCCGGTAAATTAACGATTATGCTTGACTGGAGCGGTTCGCTGCGCTATGGCGGCCCGTCTCCTATCAGGCATGGGCGTTGCTTGTCCGCAAGGGCAAGGCCGCCGCTTTGAACTGGAAACACCCGCAAGGGCCGGCCTCCACCGGACGCGGGGCAATCTGAACAGCGCCGTCCTGCCTTTTCGAAGGTTGGCGGTCCATATGGAGAAGAGAAGAAAATGGCTCGTATAGCCGGCGTTAACATTCCGACCAACAAGCGCGTCGTCATTGCGCTTCAGTACATCCACGGCATTGGCAAGAAGTTCGCCCAGGAAATCGTCGACAAGGTCGGCATTCCGGCCGAGCGTCGCGTCAACCAGCTGACCGATGCCGAAGTGCTGCAGATTCGTGAAACGATCGACCGCGACTATCAGGTCGAAGGCGATCTGCGCCGCGAAGTGTCGATGAACATCAAGCGGCTCATGGACCTCGGTTGCTACCGCGGCCTTCGTCACCGCCGCTCGCTGCCGGTTCGCGGCCAGCGCACGCATACCAATGCGCGCACCCGCAAAGGCCCGGCCAAGTCGATCGCCGGCAAGAAGAAGTAAGAATTTCAGGCGGCTTGTCCGTCTCGCCCGGCAGCCTCGGCTGCCGGTTGCGTTTTCCCGGCAACTGAAAAACGGGATGGTGGAGCCGCTGGCATTACGGCGGTGTCGAGATCAACTGAAAGGAATACCATGGCCAAGGAAGCCGCACGTGTTCGCCGTCGCGAACGCAAGAACATCTCGTCGGGCGTTGCCCACGTCAATTCTACCTTCAACAACACGATGATCACCATCACCGACGCACAGGGCAATTCGATTGCCTGGTCGTCGGCGGGTGCCCAGGGCTTCAAGGGTTCGCGCAAGTCGACCCCGTTCGCCGCCCAGATGGCCGCCGAGGATGTCGCCAAGAAGGCACAGGAACACGGCATGCGCATGCTCGAAGTCGAGGTCTGCGGACCCGGCTCCGGCCGTGAATCGGCTCTGCGCGCCCTGCAGGCGGCCGGCTTCACCATCACCTCGATCCGAGATGTGACGCCGATCCCGCACAATGGCTGCCGCCCGCGCAAGAAGCGCCGCGTCTAACCAATACCGAACGCCACGCGAACGCTGAAAAGCGTTCCTCCGTGGTTTTCCAGGTCGCCCGCCACGATTGGATGGTGGCGGGTCAACGGAAGGAAAGCACCATGATCCAGAAAAATTGGCAGGAACTGATCAAGCCGAACAAGATCGAGTTCTCGTCGAAGAAGAAGACGCTGACCACGCTGGTCGCCGAGCCGCTCGAGCGCGGCTTTGGCCTTACGCTCGGCAACGCCCTGCGCCGCGTTCTCCTGTCTTCGCTGCGCGGCGCGGCCGTCACGGCTGTGCAGATCGACGGCGTTCTGCATGAATTCTCGTCCATCGCCGGCGTGCGTGAGGACGTGACCGACATCGTCTTGAACATCAAGGAAATCGCCATCCGCATGGAAGGCGATGGCCCCAAGCGCATGGTTGTGCGCAAGCAGGGACCGGGCGCGGTCTTGGCTGGCGACATCCAGACGGTTGGCGACGTCGAGATCCTCAACCCCGACCACGTCATCTGCACGCTGGACGAGGGTGCGGAAATCCGCATGGAGTTCACCGTCGACACCGGCAAGGGCTACGTGCCGGCCGACCGCAACCGCGCTGAAGACGCGCCGATCGGGCTCATCCCGGTCGATAGCCTCTACTCGCCGGTCAAGAAGGTCTCCTACAAGGTCGAGAACACCCGCGAGGGCCAGGTTCTCGATTATGACAAGCTGACCATGACGATCGAGACCGACGGTTCGATCACCGGTGAGGACGCTGTGGCGTTCGCCGCTCGCATCCTACAGGACCAGCTCGGCTTGTTCGTCAACTTCGACGAGCCGCAGAAGGAAGTCGCGGCGGAAGCCGTCACCGAGCTCGCCTTCAACCCGGCGCTGCTCAAGAAGGTCGACGAGCTCGAGCTTTCGGTGCGTTCGGCCAACTGCCTGAAGAACGACAACATCGTCTATATCGGCGACCTGATCCAGAAGACCGAAGCCGAGATGCTACGCACTCCGAACTTCGGCCGCAAGTCGCTGAACGAGATCAAGGAAGTCCTGGCGGCGATGGGCCTGCACCTCGGCATGGAAGTGCCGGACTGGCCGCCGGAGAACATCGAAGACCTCGCCAAGCGTTACGAAGACCAATATTGAGCATGAATTCCAAGGATCGGCGGCGTGGGCCGCTCGATCCGACGGTCATGCGGAAAACCATCAGGGGCCGCGGCCTCTTGAACAACTGAAGAAGGAAAAGAGCCATGCGCCACGGTTTCAAAGGCCGCCGCTTCGCCCGAAGCATTAGCCACCGCAAGTCGATGTTCGCCAACCTCGCCGTGTCGCTGCTCGAGCACGAGCAGATCGTCACCACCCTGCCTAAGGCGAAGGACCTGCGTCCGATCGTCGAGAAGCTGGTGACGCTCGGCAAGCGCGGCGACCTGCACGCCCGCCGCCAGGTCATTGCCCAAATCGGCAATGAAGGCGTCGTCAAGCGTCTGTTCGACACGATCGCCCCGCGCTACGCCGACCGCAACGGCGGCTACCTGCGCATCATGAAGGCGGGCTTCCGCCACGGCGACAACGCCGCGATGGCGGTCATCGAATTCGTCGATCGCGACACCTCGGCCAAGGGCGCGGCAGACCGCGCTCGCCTCGAAGCCGAAGGCAACGAGGAAGCCGAAGCCGCATAAGCTTCAGCTTTTCGCCAGCAATCTTAAGGGGCCCGCGGGCCCCTTTTGTCGTAAGGAAGGAATGGCAATCGGCGGCCGAGGTTGTTTTGTGCCCGTTTTCAAAGGAACGCGCGTAAAACAGCCAGTTTCCAGCGTCTTAGCCTTTCATTTTGCACAATCGTCGGGACAATGGCGCCCGAACTCGCCTCGGAGGATTCGCAATGCGCGCCAAAAGACTGCCACTTGTTCTGCTCCTCGCCATGATGGCGTTTGCAGTCGTGCCGGCGGTCAGACAGGCGCTGGCGGAGGAGGCCAAGACAGATCCCGGCCTTTCCGACGTGCTCACCGATCTTCTGCATGGCGTCGAGGGCAAGAACGGCGGTGCCAGTGACAACAAGCGCGTGCCGTTCGGCCGCGACGAAGTGCAGCTGTCGTTCGCGCCGCTGGTCAAGCAGACCGCGCCGGCCGTGGTGAACGTCTATGCCTCCCAGACGGCCAAGGTCACGTCACCCTTTGATGGCGACCCATTCTTCGAGGAGTTCTTCGGCCGCTCGCAGCCCCGCGCGCAGTCCTCGCTCGGCTCCGGGGTGCTTGTCGACCCGGCCGGCATCGTGGTGACCAATTTTCACGTCATCAAGGGTGCCGACGAGGTCAGGGTTGCAACATCGGACGGTCGCGAATTCACCAGCAAGGTGCTGTTGAAGGATGAGACGCTCGACCTCGCGGTGCTGAAGATCGAATCCGACAAGCCGTTCCCGGTTATCGCCATCGGCGATTCCGATGCGCTCGAGGTCGGCGACCTGGTGCTGGCGATCGGCAATCCTTTTGGGGTCGGTCAGACCACGACCAGCGGCATCGTTTCCGCTCTTGCCCGCAGCCATATTGGCGTATCGGACTCGAGCTTTTTCATCCAGACGGACGCCGCCATCAACCCCGGCAATTCCGGTGGCGCGCTGATCAACATGGGCGGCCAACTGATCGGCATCAACACCGCCATATACAGCCGCAGCGGCGGTTCCATCGGCATCGGCTTTGCCATCCCCTCCAACATGGTTCGGGCATTCGCGGAAGCGGCAAAGGCTGGGCGCGACTTCTTCGAACGCCCGTATATTGGCGCCGAGTTCGAGGCGGTGACCCCGCAGATCGCCGAGTCGCTCGCCATGGACAAGCCGACCGGCGCGCTGGTGTCTTCGGTGGAAGAGGCCAGCCCGGCGGCAAAGGCGGGGCTGAAGCCGGGTGATGTGGTGTTGGCGCTCAACGGCACGCCTGTGGAGAGCATCGAGGCACTCGATTACCGCATGGCCACGCTGTCGATCGGCACCAACGCGAATTTCACCATCCTGAGCAAGGGCAAGCAGGCAAGCATGGATATCGCGCTGGAGCGGGCTCCGGAAGGGGCGAAAGCCCCCGAGCTCACCTTGCGCGGCCGCAGCCCGTTCTCCGGCGCCAAGGTAGCGGAACTGTCACCGCGTCTTGCCCAGCGTCTCGGTTTGCGGACCGACCTCAAGGGCGTGACAGTCACCGACATCAACCGTGATTCACCCGCGGCCGATTTCGGTTTCCAGCCCGGCGATATCATCCGCGAGGTGAATGGAACGACCATCGAAACCGCCGCGGCCTTGGAGCAGATAACCAGACAGGACACGCGCTGGTGGCGCTTTACCGTCGAGCGTGGCGGGCAGATACTGCGTCAGGTGTTGCGTTATTAGAGCAAGCCCCCCCGGACATTTCGGGGAGGCATGCCCCAACCGTAAAGAAGTGCATGGCCGATCTGTTCAGCGTCGACGAACCAGAGAAGGCGCCGCCCGGCCGGCCGCTGGCCGACAGGCTGCGGCCAAGAAACCTCGGTGAGGTTGTCGGCCAGGAACATCTGACTGGCCCTGATGGCGCTCTCACACGGCTGATCAATTCCGGCTCGCTGGGGTCGATGATCTTCTGGGGCCCACCCGGAACTGGCAAGACCACGGTTGCACGACTTCTCGCCGGTGAAACCAGCCTGGCCTTCGAACAGATTTCGGCTGTCTTTTCCGGCGTCGCCGACCTCAAGAAGGTGTTCGAAGCAGCCAAGCTGCGCCGCGCCAATGGCCGGCAGACATTGCTGTTCGTCGACGAGATCCATCGCTTCAACCGGGCTCAGCAGGACGGTTTTCTGCCGGTGATGGAAGACGGCACCGTGGTGCTGGTCGGCGCCACCACGGAGAATCCATCCTTCGAACTGAATGCCGCGTTGCTGTCGCGCGCACGCGTTCTGGTTTTCCGTTCGCTCGACGAGGAAAGTATTGCCAAGCTGATGGCGCGCGCCGAGGAAACCGAGGGCAGGGCGTTGCCGCTCGATGACGAGGCGAGGGGGATGCTCATCCGCATGAGCGATGGCGACGGTCGTGCGTCGTTGACGCTGGCCGAAGAGGTCTGGCGCGCCGCCAAGCCTGGCGAAGTCTTCAGCCCGGAAGGGCTACAGCGCATCGTCCAGCGCCGCGCGCCAATCTACGACAAGGGCCAGGACGGCCACTACAATCTGATCTCGGCGCTGCACAAGTCCGTACGCGGATCGGATCCCGATGCGGCGCTCTATTATCTTGCACGCATGTTCGATGCCGGCGAGGACCCGCTCTATCTCGGTCGCCGTCTGGTCCGCATGGCGATGGAGGATATTGGGCTGGCTGACCCGCAGGCACTGGTTGTCGCCAACGCCGCCAAGGATGCCTACGACTATCTTGGGTCGCCCGAGGGCGAACTCGCCTTTGCCGAGGCGACCGTCTATCTCGCCACCGCGCCCAAATCCAATGCCGTCTATAACGCTTTCAAGGCGGCCACGCGCGCTGCCAAGGAGTACGGCTCGCTGCTGCCGCCAAAGCATATTCTCAACGCGCCGACCAAGTTGATGAAAGCGGAGGATTACGGCAGCGGCTACCGCTACGATCACGACGAGCCGGATGCTTTTTCAGGCCAGGATTATTTTCCGGAGAAGATGGGCCGCCAGACCTTTTACGATCCGCCGGAACGTGGTTTCGAGCGCGATATAAGGAAGCGTCTGGACTACTGGTCGAAGTTGCGAAGCGAGCGGGAAAAGTAGGCTTGCGCGGCCCGGCGGTTCTTACGCTTCGCAACCAGACATTGCCTTGGGGTGTCCCCGCCTCGGTTGTCCTCCACACCCTGCTGATTGCGGCGCTTGCCGTGTTGCCGGCTCCAAAACGTCCAAAACGGCCCCAGGAAGACGCGGTGTCGGTCGAGATCCTGACATCTCGGCAGTTCGACACGGCGATAGCCCCGCCAAGCGCGCCGGCGGTATCGCCCCAGCCGCAGCCTGCCTCGGCGCAGCCTTCTCCCGACGCCGCCTTGGCTGCCAAGCCTCAGTCGCCGGTCGCGCCGGCCATGATTCGCCCGACACGGATGCTGTCGGCAAAGACGCTGGCCGATCCGCGCAGCAGGCAGGCGCGTGCCGATCTCAGGACATTCGCTGCCGATGAGCGCATGGTGCAGCTTTGCAATCTCGAGGCGATGGACCAGATCCGCCAGTGGCGTGCCGATTTCCAGCCGGAGCGGGTGGTGCCCTATGCGACGGCTGAAGAAAAGGTTGCCGGTACGATGATCACCGCTGATGGTGCCGCTTTCCGCAGCCGCAAAAACTGGTACAGTCTCAAGTTCAAATGCCAGCTCGCGCAGGACGGCGAAAGCGTCATCGGCTTTGAATTCCTGGTCGGCGATCCCGTGGCCAGGGATAGATGGGACGAGTTTGGCTTGCCGGCGGTGCATTGACCGATATCCAGCGGGCTCTATCAGGCAGCCGCTAGGCCACGATGCCGTGGCCGTTGTGCGACGACCCAAAAAACCTTATCAAGGCGCACGGCCGGGCGGTGGTCGTTGCCGTGATTTGGCACACCTCATTCGCAACAGGATCGCGCTCCGCGCGTGGAAAAATGACAAAAACCCTTCGCAAATCGCTTCGCAAATTCGCCATTGCCATCCCGCTTCTGGCCCTCGGCTTCTATTTTATTCCCATCCTGACGACGGTTTTCATTGTCCTCGGCCTCATCGATGTGCTGCGCAATGACCGCAAGGATCTGTCGCTGTTCTCAGGCTATTTCCTCGGCAACGGCATCTTCACCTGGCTGCTTTCGCCATTCAACCTGCTGGTCGATCTCCTGTGTTACAGGAACCCTGGTGTCTGGAAACTGGAGCAATTTCCGGCGGACTATCAGCGCGAGGTCAATGAGGTCCTGGACATCTTCAAGGCGCGCAAGGACGAGATCATCGCGGACATCGACGCCAATTTTGGCGCTGGTCGGCGTGGCATGTATGTCTATCAGTGGTACGGCAAGCACAAGATCGACAACGTCGCCGAATTCAACAAGGATTTCAAATACATCAAGACGATCGCCGTTTCCGTTTTCAGCAAGCGTGAATCGACGTCGTGGCATTTCGGGCCGCTGCGGCTCAGCCTGCGTATCCTCTATAACCTCGTTCCGGTGAAGTCGGAAATCTTCGTCGAGTGCGGCAACGTCAAGAACTACTGGTACGACAATCCGCTATTCATTTTCGACGACACGTTGTTGCATCGTTCGGTCAACGAATATGACGGACGCCGCTACTGCGTCTTCATGGACATTATCAGGCCGTCCCCGGTTCCTGGGCTGATCGCCGGCATGCTCGCGGTTGTCTCGGTCAGCGTCGAGCGCATCAACTCGATGTTCTACAAGAACTGGAAGATGATCGGTTCAAGCAAGCCGAAGAAGGTCGGAACGACCTGAGTTCTACGGGAATCCAGCCGGCCGCTGAAAATCGAGGGGTAGGGCGCCCCTCGACCGGATCGCCTGAACCTATTTGGCGAAGCGCGCCGCTAAGCGGTCGCCGTGTGCATGGAGCGGGCTGTCCGGGTGCTGATAAACACCAGTGGGATCGCAATGGCATTGATGACAACCACGGAAAGCCAGATGGCGCCTGGCCACTGCTTCTGGATGACGAAGTAGAATGTCGAAAAAGCCAGCGGCGCGACGATGGAGGCGAGGCTTACAGCCGATGCCAGCACGCCCTGGAGTTGGCCCTGGCCGGCTTGGTCGACCTGCCGGGTGGCGAACGCCTGAAAAGCCGGCGTGCCGATTCCGCTGAGAGCCAAGATCGGCATGATGGCGAACACGATCCAGCCCTGGTTGGCGAAGGCCATCGCAACAGCAGCGGCGCAGCCAAAGCCAATGCCGACGATGACGGTCCAGCGCTCGCCGAGCAGCTTGGTCGCCGATCCGGGCAGCAATGCCTGCACGGTTGTCTGGCAGAGGCCGAACGCGCCCAGCGAAAGGCCGATCCACAGCCCATTCCATTGGAATGTGTCGAAGCCCCATAGAGCCCAGCAGGTGCCATAGGCATCACCCGCCGCGCTCAGGATGAAATACACCAGGATGATGGGCAGAAGTCCTTTCATCGAGAAAACCCAGCGCATTGGACGAAACGGATTGAGCGCGGGCAGGTCGATCTGGCGGGCCGGTGTGCGGGATTCCGGCAGGGCGGACAGAGCCAGCAGGAGATTGCAGGCGTTCAGCACGGCGGCGGCGATAAAGGGCAGCCGCAGCCAGTAGTCGCCAAGCAGTCCCCCGAGAACCGGTCCGACGATGAAGCCGGCGCCAAACACGGCGTTGAACAGTCCAAAGCGACGGGCTCGCTTGTCCTGCGGCGTGATGTCGGTGATGTAGGCCATCGCCACGGAGATGTTGGCGCTGGTCAGGCCGGCAATGGCGCGACCGAGTAACAGCATCCAGAGCCGCGGCGCGAAGGCCATGATGACATAGTTGATCGCCGCGCCCGCCAATGAGATGAGCAGCACGGGACGTCTGCCAAGGTTGTCGCTCAAGGCGCCAAGCACCGGCGCGAAGATGAACTGCATGACTGCATAGAGCGCCGTCATGATGCCGATATACATGGCGACATCCTTTGTGTGCGCGACCTCTTCGAGAAGTCGCGGCAGAATAGGAAAGATGAGGCCCAGGCCAACGGCATCGAGGCCGATGGCGGCAAAAATGACGACAAGAGGTCTGTTCATGGTGTGGGTCCAAAAAGTACGCCGATAGGCTCCGCTTCCAGGCGCAGCGCGCCTGGAAGGTTCCTCTCGGCTGCCTTTCCCGTTGCGCCAGCCTGGACGAATACGGGATCAGGCGATGGAAATAATGAGCTTTCCGGCGACATGTCCCCTGGCGCTGACCTGCTGCGCCTGTGCGGTCTGCTCCAGCGCAAAGGTCTGTTCCACACGCAGTCGGAAAAGGCCTTGGGAGCAAAGCCGGGCCACATAGGCAAAGATCAGCTCGGGGGCTTTCGGCGGCCCGTGAGAGAACTTCGCGCCATACTGCTCGGCCGAGAAATCGGCGACGGAAAGGACGCGCTTGGGATTACCGACGATGTCGATCAGCTCCGGGATGATCCCCGAACCAGCGAGATCGAGTGCTGCGTCGATACCCTGCGGTGCCAGCTCCCGCACGCGTTCCGCAAGGCCCGGTCCGTACGTCGTCGGAATGGCGCCGAGTTCCCGCAGATAGTCATGCTTCCGCGCGCTCGCCGTGCCGATTACGGCAATCCCGCGCAGGCACGCGAACTGGATGACGGCTGTGCCGATCCCACCCGCAGCACCGCTTGCCAGCAGCGTCTGGCCGGATTTCACGCCCACTTCATCAAGGGCGCGCGTCGCCGTGTCGACGATCACCGGCAGGCCGCCGGCGACTTCGAAAGGCACATCATCCGGCTTATGCGCCCAATGTGTGAGAACCGCATACTCAGCCATCGCGCCTTCGCCAAAGCCGAAGACGGCGTCCCCGACCGACACGCTGGAAACGCCTGCGCCGACCTCGTCCACTATGCCCGACGCCTCGACGCCGAGACCCGAGGGAAATGTCACCTCCTCGAAATCGCGGTATTGGCCGTCCCGGCGCTTCCAGTCCGAGGGATTGACCCCGGCGGCGCGGACAGCGATCCGGATCTTGCCGGGACCCGCATGCGGCTCATCGACCTCGTCGACATGCAGAACCTCCGGACCTCCATAGTCGTTGAACTGAACTGCCTTCATGAGTTTTTCCTTCGACCGTGCGTTCCGCGCAAGCACCCCAAACCGGCTTGATGGCGGCCGCATCCGACCCCGAGCGCTCACGATTAGGACTGAGACCAAATGTGTACTCAGTATATAAATTATCGACATTTGCCTGTCAACGCGAATATGTACTCAGTATATGCAGGTCGCTATCAGGAGCACGATTCCGATGCCATCCGATTGACCATCCCGGCACCCGCCTTGCGGCTGGTCTGCTGCTGGCGACTTGGAGCGTGGCCTTCATCCAGGCTCATCTGGCGTTTCGACGGACCGACGACGCGAATGCGACCTTTCTCGCGCTTGTCGACAAGGGGAGCATTGGCCCGAAAGCAGCGATGGCGGGCACGCCTTACGCCTGAGCGATCGTGGCGCATCCATCCGACGGTTGCGCCGTATTTCGACCCTCTTGGACCATCGTCCTATAGCGGCATCGGTCGTTGATCCTCTAGAACTCGACTGACGGATATATTTCACCGGATATAACGCTGCTGGAAAGGCGCGGTATTCACCTTGGGAGGATAAGGTGAACGGACAGTCTGCCACTCATCACGCGGATGTCGTTCAGGCAGCCATAGCCACCAGCGATGCGGCGCGCTCGGCGTTGGTCGCCTCGTGGCGACGCTCTCTCACGTTGCATGGTCTTGATCCCGCCGAGCGCAAGTCGCCGCGTCGCCTGACTGAAGGCGAGTTGAGCCAGGCGCGGCAGCGCATGGAGCCATTGCTCCGCGCCGCTGATGCCAGCCTAGACCGGCTTTATCTGGCCGTCGGTGGCATCGGCTGCTGCGTGTTGCTTGCCGATCGCGAAGGCATACCGGTCGAACGCCGCGGTGCTGTCGCGGATGACGACACATTCGACGAATGGGGGCTTTGGACAGGCACCGTATGGAGTGAGGACTCCGAAGGTACCAACGGCATTGGCACCTGTCTGGCCGACCAGCGCGCGCTCACCATTCATCGCGACCAGCACTTCTTCTCGCGCAACACGTTGCTGAGCTGCACCACCGCGCCGATCTACGATCATGAAGGCAATCTGGCGGCCGCGCTCGATATCTCGTCGTGCCGGTCGGACCTGACGGAAGGTTTCGTGAACCTGATCGCCATGGCGGTGGGCGATGCGGCGCGCCGTATCGAGGCCGAGAACTTCCGCCTGGCGTTTTCCAACGCTCGCATCTTGCTGGCGCCGGTAGCCGAGCGCAGCGCCGGTGCCCTGATCGCTGTCGATGAGGACGACCTTGTGATCGGCGCGACGCGCTCGGCGCGCCTGGCGCTGGGCGTCACCCAACAGACACTGGCCAAGGGACTGCCCGCGGCGGACATCGTGGGCCGCTCGGCCGGGGCCGCCGAGGATCTCGACGATGCGGAGCGCGGCGTGATCCAGCGTGCCATTGCGCGCGCCGAAGGCAATGTTTCGGCGGCTGCCACCAGTCTTGGAATTTCACGGGCGACCTTGCATCGCAAGCTCGCTCGCTTTGGCATCCGCCGTCCGCACTGAGCTTTCGGGCTCCAGGCTGTCGCAGATTTGCGACAGTTGGCGACGGCGAATGATGGGCTTGGGCTGACAAACCTCACCACGTCCGCAAAATCCCCTCAGCGACGCGCCGCATCCCGTGGCGCTGCTTCCTGGGAGGAACGCATGAACAAAGTTGAATTTTCGCGCACGGCCAAGGTGCCCTTCGCCAAGCGCTATGACAATTACATCGGCGGCAAATGGGTCGCCCCGCTTTCCGGAAGATATTTCGAGAACATATCGCCGGTGACCGGCCGGCCGCTGGGCGAAGTCGCGCGCTCTGATGCCAAGGACATCGAAGCGGCACTCGACGCCGCGCACAAGGCCAAGGATGCCTGGGGCAAGACGAGCGCAGCCGCACGCGCTTTGATCCTCAATCGCATCGCCGACCGCATGGAGGAAAATCTCGACCTGCTGGCGCTGGCCGAAACCTGGGACAATGGCAAGCCGATCCGCGAAACCACCGCCGCCGACCTGCCGCTGGCCATCGATCATTTCCGATATTTCGCCGGTGCCGTACGCGCCCAGGAAGGCGGTATTTCGGAGATAGACCACGATACCGTCGCTTACCATTTCCATGAACCTCTCGGCGTTGTCGGTCAGATCATTCCCTGGAACTTTCCGCTTCTGATGGCGGTGTGGAAACTTGCCCCTGCGCTTGCCGCCGGCAATTGCGTTGTCATCAAGCCGGCCGAACAGACACCAGCCACGATCATGCTGTGGGCGGACCTCGTTGGGGACCTGCTGCCGGAAGGCGTCCTCAACATCGTCAACGGCTTCGGCCTCGAGGCCGGCAAGCCTCTCGCTTCGTCGAACCGCATCGCCAAGATCGCCTTCACCGGCGAGACCACGACGGGCCGGCTGATCTCGCAATATGCCAGCCAGAATCTCATCCCGGTGACGCTGGAACTCGGCGGCAAGTCGCCCAACATCTTCTTCCAGGACGTGACATCAGAGGATGACGATTTCTTCGACAAGGCGATCGAAGGCTTTGTCATGTTCGCGCTCAACCAAGGCGAAGTCTGCACTTGCCCCAGCCGGGCGCTGGTGCATGAAAAGATCTATGACAAGTTCATGGAACGTGCGCTGAAGCGCGTCGAAGCAATCGTGCAGGGCGACCCGCTCGACCCCGCGACCATGATCGGCGCCCAGGCCTCGAGCGAACAGCTGGAAAAGATCCTGAGCTACTTCGACATTGGCCGCAAGGAAGGCGCAGAGGTGCTGACCGGCGGTGAGCAGAACCACCTGCCGGGCGATCTCGCCGGCGGCTACTACGTCAAGCCGACCGTGTTCAAGGGGCACAACAAGATGCGCGTCTTCCAGGAGGAAATTTTTGGGCCGGTGGTCTCGGTCACGACCTTCAAGGATGACGACGAGGCACTATCCATCGCCAACGACACGCTTTACGGCCTCGGCGCCGGCATCTGGAGCCGCGATGCCAACCGCTGCTATCGCTTTGGCCGCGCCATTCAAGCCGGGCGTGTCTGGACCAATTGCTACCATGCCTATCCGGCGCATGCTGCGTTTGGCGGCTACAAGCAGTCGGGCATCGGACGTGAAAACCACAAGATGATGCTCGACCATTATCAGCAGACCAAGAACATGCTGGTCAGCTACAGCCCAAAGAAGCTTGGGTTCTTCTGACGTCCTCCCAGGGCTACGCATGATCCGGGGCGGCGCCATATCCTCCGGCCGGGTCATGCGTATCGCAAACGGGGCGTGGCGGTTCCGCCGCGCCCCGTTAGTCTGGACAAGGAGAAATGCCATGCTCGACAAGGTCTCGCTTGGGAAAGTTTCAGCCACGCCGGAAGCGACGACATTCCTGGCTGAGATCATCGCCGATCATGGCCCGGTCCTGTTTCATCAGTCGGGGGGCTGCTGTGACGGTTCCTCGCCGATGTGCTACCCGCGAGACGACTTCATTGTCGGTGACAATGATGTGCTTCTGGGCGAGATTGGCGAGACGCCGGTCTATATCAGCGCCTCGCAATATGAGGTGTGGAAACACACCGATCTCATCATCGATGTCGTAGCGGGCAGGGGCGGTATGTTCTCGCTCGACAACGGGCGCGAGCGGCGGTTCCTCACGCGCTCCACGATCTGTGCCGTGCCGTCGGCCTAACCACCCCGACTACGGGGATTGACCGGTTCGCGTGACCGGGGCAGTAAACGACGATGCTCAATCTTCTTCTCGTCGTTGTGGGCGGCGGCATCGGCGCCGGTATACGTCACCTGACAAACTTGGGTGCCCTGCGCCTTGTCGGTCCGAATTTCCCTTGGGGCACGATGGTAATCAACATCGTCGGCTCCTTCGCCATGGGCCTGTTCATCGCAATGCTGGTGCGGCGCGGCGGATCGAGCGAACTTAGGCTGTTCGTGGCCACCGGCATTTTGGGCGGTTTCACCACCTTTTCCGCCTTCTCACTGGATTTCGCGACTTTGTGGGAACGCGGATCGGCACTGCCGGCTCTCGGTTACGCGCTTGCCAGCGTCATTGGGGCGATCATTGCACTGTTTGTGGGTCTTTGGCTCGCAAGAAGCCTGCCTTAGTGCTATTGCCGCGACAATGGCGCCGCGCATCCCTGGGGACGCGCCGGTGGCGCTATGGAAAATTTGATCTTGCGCACGATCCCCTTCGAAAACCGATTCCGTTTTCGTGTCATGCGCCTGAAACGGGTAAAGCGAGACTATGGCAGGCGTTGAACAGATTACAGTGGAGGCCGGCGAAGCGGGCATGCGGCTCGATCGTTGGTTCAAGACCCACTTTCCGGGCCTTGGGTTCGGACACTTGCAAAAGCTGCTGCGCTCCGGTCAGATCCGCGTCGACGGTGGCCGGGTAAAGGCCGATACGCGCGTCGAGCCGGGCCAGGTGGTCCGCGTTCCGCCGCTCGAAGTTGACAAGAAGGGCGAAAGCGCGCTCACCGGCCACTCGATCCGCAATCAGGGCGATGCCGATGTTCTGGCAAAGATGCTGATCCACGAGGATCCGAAGGTCTTCGTCTTCAACAAGCCAGCCGGGCTGGCCGTCCAGGGCGGCTCGGGTGTCACCCGCAATGTCGATGATATGCTGGAAGCCTGGCGCAACCAGAAGGGCGAGAAGCCGCGCCTTGTCCATCGGCTCGATCGCGACACTTCGGGCGTGCTGGTCGTGGCGCGCACCCGGCTCGCCGCGATGAAGCTCGCCGAGGCGTTTCGCGCGCGCGAAACCAAGAAGACCTATTGGGCGCTGGTCAAAGGCGTGCCGCCGAAGCGCGAGGACAAGATCTCGACCTGGCTGATCAAGGAGCCAACGCCCGACGGTGACCGCGTGCGCGTCGCCAAGCATGGTGAAAAGGGCGCCGACCACGCTGTTTCCTATTATCGCATCATCGAGCAAGCCGCACAGACCATGACCTGGCTGGAAATGGAACCCTACACCGGCCGCACGCACCAGCTTCGCGTCCACGCGGCCTACATCGGCTGCCCGATCATCGGTGATCCAAAATATTTCGAGGCCGACACCAACTGGGATTTTCCAGGTGGCATGCAGAACCGCCTGCACCTGCACGCGCGACGCATCGTCATTCCGCATCCCGACAAGGGTTTCATCGATGTCACCGCGCCGATGCCGCCGCATATGCGCCAGAGCTGGAACCTGATCGGCTTCGACGACGCCAGCGCGGAGGAGTGAGCTTGGGCGGCGCCACCGATACAATCGACCGGCGCGACTCGGTCGATATGGCCGCCGCGGCGATCATGGTCGGCCTGACCTTTTCCTGGGGGCTGAACTATGTCGCCGCCAAGATTTCCTATGCCGGCTACGATCCCGTCTTCCTGTCGATTGCGCGGTCGGTAATCGGTGGGTTTTGTGTTGTCCTCTGGTGCCGCTGGCGCGGCATTGCGCTGTTCACGCGCGATGGGACGCTCCTTGCCGGTATTGCCGTCGGCGTGCTCTTCGGCATCGAGTTCCTTTGCCTTTATGTCGGCCTGGAGCATACGACCGTTGCGCGCAACACGTTGCTGGTCAACACGATGCCGTTCTGGATGCTGCTCGGCGGCCACTTCCTGCTTGGCGAGCAGATAACATTGCGCAAATTCCTCGGTCTGCTGCTGGCCTTTGCCGGCCTTGCCGCGGTCTTTTCCGACAAGCTCGGCGGCGGCGGAGACATGCTGTTCGGCGACCTGCTGAGCCTTGGCTCCGGCTTTTTCTGGGCGGCCACGAGCATCCTGATCAAGCGGTCCAGACTGGTCGAGGCGAGCGCCGAAAAGCTCCTGCTCTATCAGCTCGCCGGTGCGGCAATCGTTGGCGTGCTGGTCATGCCATTGGCGGGTTCGCCCATTCGCGATCCCGCTTTGGTGTCGACATTGGCCCTGCTGTTCCAGGCCATCTACATTGTTGCCTTCACCTACGTGCTCTGGTTCTGGCTGTTGCGTCGTTACCCGGCGGCCGGCCTGTCGAGTTTTACCTTCCTGTCGCCGGTTTTCGGTGTGCTGTGCGGGGCCATGTTCTTGAACGAGCCGTTGACCGTGCGCATCTTCCTGGCGCTTGGCCTGATTGCCGCCGGCCTGATCATCGTCAACCGACCGCCGCGCAAAATGACGCCGGTGTAAGAGAGACCTTTATGCGTGATATCCTCAATGACCTCGAGGCAGGAAAGCTGCTCTCCGATCCAGATCCGGTGCGGCGCGCCCAGATTCAGATGAAGACGCCGCTGCCGAAGCGCTTCTACAAGACCGTCTCTGTCGCCCCGATGGACGGCGGCTTTGCTGTGCATCTCGACGGCAAGCCAGTGCGCACGCCCGGCAAGGCGCTGCTCGTATTGCCGAGCGAGCCGGCGGCAAATCTTGTTGCCGATGAATTCAACGCGCAGGACGAGGTCATCAATCCGGTGTCGATGCCGGTGATGCGCCTTGTCAATACCGCGATTGACGGCGTCGCCAGCGACCCGCAGGCGGTGCTGGAGGACATCCTGCGTTTTGCCTCGTCGGATCTGCTTTGCTATCGGGCTGACGCCCCGCAAGGGTTGGTTGACCGGCAGAACCAGCATTGGGATCCGGTCATCGACTGGGCACGCGCAACGCTTGGCGCGCGCTTCAATCTTGCCGAAGGCATCATCCATGTCGAGCAGCCGCGCGAAAGCATCGCCGTACTCGGTGTTCACCTTGCCCAACGTGCCGATCCGCTGCGGCTGGCCGCCATCCATGTCATGACATCGCTGACCGGTTCGGCGCTGCTGGCGCTGGCGGTCGATTTTGGCGAACTCGACGCGGAGGCGGCGTGGGCGGCCGGCCATGTCGACGAGGACTGGCAGGTCGAGCAATGGGGCCAGGATGCGGAGGCCGTTGCGCGGCGTTCGGCGCGCAAACGTGACATGATGGCTGCGGTCGGCCTGCTTGAAGCACTCAAAAGCTGACCGTGATACCGCTCGCTTCCGTTCATCCCGCACTGCACATTAGACCAAAGTCATAATCCCAAAGGCGCTCTGCCGTTGGTGGGAGCTTTCTGTCATTTTTTCCGTGATGGCTGCCTTGAGTCCGCGTTCGGAGGAGAACACGGACATTGGTGTGCGGCATCGAGGACAGACGGGATCTCACGGGAGGAAAACTCATGGCAATCGCATCGACCGCCGGCGGTACAAGCCGCGGCATGACGCGGGAGGAGAAGAAGGTCATCTTCGCTTCTTCGCTCGGCACCGTTTTCGAATGGTACGATTTCTATCTATACGGCTCACTGGCGGTGTTCATTGGGTCGACCTTTTTCAGCCCCACCATTCCCGAAGCGACGCGCAACATCTTCGCGCTGTTGGCCTTCGCCGCCGGATTCCTGGTCCGCCCGTTCGGCGCACTGCTGTTCGGCCGCATCGGCGACCTGGTTGGCCGCAAATACACCTTCCTCGTCACCATGACGATCATGGGCCTGTCGACCTTCCTGGTCGGCTTGTTGCCTGGCTACGCAACCCTGGGCATCGCGGCTCCCGTGATCCTGATCCTCCTGCGCATGCTGCAGGGCCTGGCGCTCGGCGGCGAATATGGCGGCGCGGCCACCTATGTGGCCGAGCACGCCCCCGATGATCGCCGCGGTTTCTACACATCGTGGATCCAGACGACTGCGACGCTCGGTCTGTTCCTGTCGCTGATCGTTATCCTCATCGTGCAGGGATCACTGAGCAAGGAAAGCTACGCCGCCTGGGGTTGGCGCATTCCTTTCATCGTCTCCTTCCTGCTGCTGGCAGTTTCGATCTGGATCCGGCTGTCGCTCTCCGAGTCTCCGACCTTCCAGAAGATGAAGGACGAAGGGAAGGGCTCCAAGGCGCCGCTCTCCGAAGCCTTTGGCCGGTGGAAGAATGCCAAGATCGCGATCCTGGCACTGCTTGGCCTCACCGCCGGTCAGGCCGTGGTCTGGTACAATGGCCAGTTCTACGCACTGTTCTTCCTGCAGAACGTGCTCAAGGTCGAGGCGCAGTCGGTCAACATCATGATCGCCATCGCGCTTGCCATCGGCTCGATCTTCTTCGTCGTGTTCGGCTGGCTCTCCGACAAGATCGGCCGCAAGCCGATCATCATGGCCGGTCTTGCCTTGGCGATCGTCTGCACTTTCCCCTTGTTCAAGGCTCTGACCTGGGCCGCCAATCCCGCACTTGCCAAGGCTCAGCAAAACACGAGGGCAACGGTGACGGCGGCACCGGGCGACTGCAAGTTCCAGTTCAATCCGGTCGGCACCGCCAAGTTCACAACGTCCTGTGACATCGCGACCTCGTTCCTGACCAGGAACTCGGTGCCGTATGACGTTGTGTCGACGGCTGCTGCAGGAACGGCCGCCTCGGTGAAGATCGGTAATGAAACTGTGAATTCCTACGATGCCATCGCCGCTGGCGATCAGGCGAAAGCGAAGGATGCGGCCTTTGCCAAGGCCGTGAACATGTCTCTGCAGGACGGCGGCTACCCGCTGAAGCGCGGCGCGATCAAGGTTCCCGACCAGAAGCTGGAAGCTTTCATTGCCGCCAATCCGGAATTGAAGCTCGATGCCGCTGCGATCCGCGCCGGCGACAAGGCGACGGTTCCGGTCGACCAGGCGGTCGCGGACAAGCTTCTGACCAAGGAGGAAGCGGCAGGCGCGCCCGAAATCAATGTCTACAACATACCGGGTGGCGGCGCCTTCGCCATGTTTGCCGACCCGGCAGCGATCAACTGGCCGATGACCATCGGCATCCTGTTCATCCTGGTCCTGTTCGTGACCATGGTCTACGGTCCGATCGCGGCCATCCTGGTCGAGATGTTCCCGACCCGTATCCGCTATACCGGCATGTCGTTGCCCTATCACATCGGCAATGGCTGGTTCGGCGGATTGCTGCCGGCAACCGTGTTCGCGCTGAGCGCCTACAAGGGCGATATCTACTACGGCCTCTGGTATCCGGTGATCATTGCGGCCATGTCACTCATCATCGGCATGATCTTTGTCAGGGATACGCTCGGAACCGACCTTGATACAAAGCAGTAGGCGAGGTTTCGATGCTCAATAAGAGAGCCCGGCGCGATCGCTCGCGCCGGGCTCTTTTCATTGCGGAGCTCCCGAACAGTCAGCTCCTTTGCGGATTCTCTTCCTCGACTGCCGCCTCGTGGTACCAACCGTCAAAATCGGCTTGCGTGGTGCGCAACGATGCGAGCTCTGCCGCGAATTTGGCCTTTGCGCCTAAATTTAAGGCAGACTTTCGTCCTGCCAGGGGGAACGGCAAAATTGTGGCCGTAGGGCGTGATGCTGTGACTTCCATAATCAATGTCCCTCCTTTTCAAGGAGCCTGTCGATTCATCTTTCCACTAAGATAGGTTCTGCGATTCCTTTAGGCAATATGCCTATGAAAAGATCAGTGTTTGCCTGATTATTGTGCAGATTGTGCCCTTGATCGATCCGGGCGCAAACGTCAGGCGGCCGAGCAAATTTCCAGCTCCAGGGCGACCATTTTGCCGCACCCATTGGCGCAAGAGTGGCACACGATTTGCATTTTATTTATCGGCAGGTCGGCTCGGCCCGGCCATGCGTTGATACCGTCGGTTTGCGGTGTCCAAGCAACGAGAGGCTAGAATGACGAAATACAAGCTCGAGTACATTTGGCTCGACGGTTACACACCGGTCCCCAACCTTCGCGGCAAGACGCAGGTCAAGGAATTCGCTGAATTCCCGACACTCGAGCAACTGCCGCTGTGGGGTTTCGATGGTTCCTCGACCATGCAGGCAGAGGGGCGCAGCTCCGATTGCGTGCTGAAGCCTGTGGCGCTCTATCCCGATCCGGCCCGCGCCAACGGCATTCTGGTAATGTGCGAGGTCATGATGCCCGACGGCGTCACGCCGCATGACTCGAACAGCCGCGCGACCATTCTCGACGACGAGGGCGCCTGGTTCGGCTTCGAGCAGGAATATTTCTTCTACAAGGATGGCCGCCCGCTTGGCTTTCCGGACAGCGGCTATCCCGCGCCGCAGGGCCCGTACTATACCGGCGTCGGCTACAAGAACGTCGGCGATGTCGCGCGCCAGATCGTCGAAGAGCATCTCGATCTCTGCCTCGCCGCCGGCATCAACCATGAAGGCATCAACGCCGAGGTGGCCAAGGGACAGTGGGAATTCCAGATTTTCGGCAAGGGCTCCAAGAAGGCCGCCGACCAGATCTGGATGGCGCGCTATCTGCTTCTGCGTCTGACCGAGAAATATGGCATCGACATCGAATTCCACTGCAAGCCGCTCGGCGACACGGACTGGAACGGCTCGGGCATGCATTGCAACTTCTCGACCAAGTACATGCGCGAAGTCGGCGGCAAGGCCTATTTCGAGGCGCTGATGGCGCAATTCGACAAGAATCTCATGGACCATATCGCGGTCTATGGCCCGGACAACGACAAGCGTCTGACCGGCAAGCACGAAACCGCGCCGTGGAACAAGTTCAGCTACGGCGTAGCAGACCGTGGCGCCTCGATCCGCGTGCCGCACTCCTTCATCAAGAATGACTACAAGGGCTACCTGGAAGACCGTCGTCCGAATTCGCAGGGCGACCCCTACCAGATCGCCTCGCAGGTCCTGAAGACGATTTCGCAGGTTTCGACCGACGCATCGGTTTCCGCCGCTGCCTGATTACTGCCGGCGAGGACGAAGAGTTCCTCGCCGCAGACCCCGATAGTGAAAAGCCTCGGCCGCAACGCCGGGGCTTTTCTTTGGATGCTCGCAAGATGTGGTTCTGCCGGCCGCTTCTAGCCGGGGATGGTGCCGCGCGCCTTTAGTCCCGCCACGACATTTGCATGAGGCAGGGCGGGGGTCCGATTGCCGTCACGGCCGATCATGTCACTGTTGGCGACGAGCGCATTGAGCACTGCCTCCTCGGTCGCCTGTACGACGGCGGCGTAAAGGTCGTCCATCCGTCCCCAGGGGATGAAATCCATGTGGCTGTAGCTCTCCTCGGTGGCTTGGCCCTTGGGAAAACGGCCGTTGAGTGCGTCGGGGTTGGCGGTCGAGAAGGCGAGAAAAATATCACCGGAGAAATGCGAGCCGGTGGTGCCGGTGCGTGCCAAGCCGAGCGGCACGCGTCGGGCCAGGGCCTTGCACTGACCAGGCAGCAGCGGCGCATCGGTGGCGATGACGCCGATGCAGGAGCCGGCGCCCGTCGGCCCGCCCCGGAAATAGGATTCCATCGGATTGTCATCGCTCAACAGGTTGCCGAGCGGCACGCCGGCGATGTTGAGCTCATGGCGCGAGCCGAAATTGGCCTGCAGGAAAACGCCGACCGTGTAGCTGCGGTGGCCGTAGTCAACGATCCGCGAAGCCGTTCCAGAGCCGCCCTTGAAGGCATAGCAGTTCATGCCCGTGCCGCCGCCGACCGAGCCTTCGTCGATGGCGCCGGCCGCCGCCGCATCGATCGCCGCCATGGCATGATCGACTGTGACATGCGAGCCGTTGATGTCGTTGAGATAGCCGTCCCATGTCTCCGCCACGACCGGCAGCAGCCACTGGTTTGCAATGGCGGGCTTGTGGCTCGCCACCCAGTCTATGACGCCGCGATGGCAGGGGCCAACCGCATGGGTGTTGGTGATCAGGATGGGAAGGCTGAGGCTGCCGGCCTCCTCGATCCAGGACGCGCCGGTCATCTCGCCATTGCCGTTGAATGAATGATAGCCGGCGGCGCAGGCCACGCCGACGCCGTCGTGGCCAAGCGGCAGGATGGCCGTCACGCCGGTGCGGACCGGTCCGTGGCCGACGCTTAGCTTCCCGTCCCCCTTGATGATCGTCGAATAGCCGACCAGCACGCCGTTCACGTCGGTGATGGCGTTGGCTGTCCCTGGCATGCCTTGCAGCGGTATGCCAAGCGCGCGGGCCCTTGGCTTGCCGGTTGGCGTCGTGTTGACGGGCGCTCCCAGGTTCATATTCAGTTTTACTCCGTTGATATGATGGCTTCAGCGCAGCCCGCAGCCCGTCGCAAGCTCGGCGTAGCTGGTCAGGATTGCCAGCGCCGAGGCTTGATCGACCGCCGGTACGACGTTCACGAGATGCAGTCCCAATCCGTCCTCAAGCACGACCAGGCTGCGTGCGACCGTTTCGCTGCTTGCCTGAAGTTTGAAGATACCGGTGGCCGCGCCCGCTTCGAGAATGCCGACATAGATCGACACCTGCCGCTCGAACAGCGTGATGTGACGCGCCGCGTAGCTTGCGTCCGACCGTGAATAGGCGCCGAGTTCGAGCAGGAGGCGGCAGAGCTGGTCGTCGGCATCGGTGGGCAGTCCGCTTTCGATCATCGCCTTAAGGCGCGACCGGGGATCGGCGAGCGCCGCGACCGACGCCGCGCGTATCGTGCAGAACCGCTCGACCGCCTTCCTCTGCACATCGTCCAGCAGATCCTTCAAGCCCGGATAGTAGTAGAGCAGCGCGCTGGAACTCATCCCGGCCTCGTTGGCGACGTCGCGCAGCGTGACGTCGGCGAGCCCGCGCCTGGCGATTATCGATTCGGCGGCCGCGACCAAAGTCAGGCGGCGGTCGGTCTGTGTTTTGGGTCGGCCCATTTCTATTTCCTGAATTTAGTTCAATTTAAAGCTGGCGCACAAAAACTTGCAAGCACCGATACCCCATATTCGTTGACGATTTCAATTCGTGCCGGTAGGTTTCGCTGCGGAGGATAATTTTTATCTCATTAAAAAAAGGGGAGGACTATGTCTACAAACGAAGCCACAACCGCGTCCGCCAACAAGGCCGCAACAAGTGCGAAGGGGCTTGATCGAGCCCTTAATGCTCTTGGGACGCTCATGATCGTATTGTCGGCGGTGACGCCGGCATCTTCCGTCTTCATCATCGTTCCTGGTGTCATTGCGCTCGCGGGTACCGGATCATTTCTCAGTTTCGTCATTGCCGCCGTCATCGGGCTGTTCATGGCGTTCGTCTATGCCGAGCTGTCATCGGCCTATCCGATGGCCGGCGGTGAATACACCATGATCGGCCGAACGCTGGGCCGGTTCTGGGGATTTGTCACGCTGGTCCTGGTGTTCGTTTCGATCGTGCTGATCGTCGCTGTCATCGCCCTTGGCGTCGGCACCTACCTTGGCGTCCTCATTCCCAATCTGAGCCCACAGTTGGTCGGCGTCGTGACGATCGCGCTCGCGGGTACCGTCGCGGCAATGCGCATCAAGCTCAACGCCTTCGTCACCGGCATCTTCCTTGGCATTGAAATGCTGGCGCTGCTGATCCTCATGTGGCTGGGCTTCACCCATATCGAGCGGCCGCTTTCCAGCCTGTTCACGACGCCGCAATTGCTCGATCCCACCACCAACGCCCTGGTTCCGGCATCGGCGGGCATCGTGATGGCCGCGACCGCCGTCGCGCTGTTCGCTTACAATGGTTATGGCGCCGCCGCCTATTTCGGCGAAGAGACGCAGGACGCCAAACACAATATCGGCAAGGTCGTGCTGTGGGCTTTGGTCATCACCGTTGCCGCGGAACTCATCCCGCTGACGGCGGTGCTGTTGGGATCGCCGGATCTCGGGGCCTTGCTCGCCGCGCCGCAGAAGATCGAGTACTTCCTCGAGGCGCGTGGTGGTCACGCGCTGACCGTCGTGATCAGCCTCGCCATCGCTATTGCCATCTTCAATGCGGTGATCGCCATCATCCTGCAGGCGGCCCGGCTGCTGTTCAGTTCTGGCCGCGACAGGACCTGGTTCGGTCCCATCAACGCCGCGGTCGCTGCCGTTCACGGCAGCTACGCCTCGCCGTGGATCGCCACCATCGTCGTGTCGATCCTGGCTGCCGTCGCCTGCTTCATCGACATCAACCTGCTGCTGGTCGTCAGTGGCACGTCGCTGGTGGTGATCTATGCCTTGCTGTGCGTGGCGGTCTTCGTCGGCCGCCGCAGCGGCACCACCGATGGCGGGCACTATCGCATGCCGCTGTTCCCGGTTCCGGCCATCCTCGCCTTCCTGGCCCTGATCTATGTCGCCTACCAGAACTATCTCGACGTTGCCTTCGGCCGTCCGAGCCTGATTGCAACAGGCCTGATCATGGTTGTGGCGGCCATCTACTACCTGCTGGTGCTGGCTAGGCGAAAGGACTGGAACCTGCACGGCCCCGACGAACTTGCCGGATAGGACTCAGTCCCTCCTTGGGTCTGTCCGAGCAGGAACCCCGGCTATCGCCGGGGTTCTTTTTGGGTAGCGGCTGGCCAAACAGCCATCCGGAAAACATACCCAGAAAAAGTCAGGTTGATAGAACTGGTGCATGCTCGGACGAACGCGGTTCGCCTTGTCATCATTCTTGGCGCAATATACCCCGAAAACCTAGCAAATCCGCCTGTTTTTGGGGCTTTTGGTGGTGCTGCCCTTCGCACAAGAGGCTGTTTCGGCTCTGAAATCGACGTGCCGATCTCACAGTCCGTCGCGTTGACAGATCTCAACGTAGCGTGCGTATTCGCAGCTCTTGGGGTTACGCCATAGCAGTGTTGTCGAAACGGGGCGGGGGCTTCGTTAACGATAGCATGGCATGGGCGCCGGACGAGCGGACACTGCAGCCTGAGGCAGTGCGCCGCTCGCTCTTGGCTTGTTTTCAGGCCAAAGGCTCCCTTCGGCTGTTCCCCGACCTCTGCGAATGTCCGGCGCCTGACAGAACACAGTCGCTGTGTGCCTGATGCACGATGGCAGCAAAAAGCCCTTGAAAGGCTCAAGAAAAACCTTTCAAGGGCTCTGTTTCAGGCTGACGCTCAGACCGAGTAGTACATGTCGTACTCGACCGGATGCGGGGTCATTTCGAAACGCATCACCTCGGCCATCTTCAGTTCGATGTAGCTGTCGATCTGGTCGTCATCGAACACGCCGCCGGCCTTCAGGAAGCCGCGATCCTTGTCGAGGCTCTGTAGCGCCTCACGCAGCGAGCCGCAGACGGTCGGGATCTTCTTCAGTTCCTTCGGCGGCAGATCGTAGAGATCCTTGTCCATCGGCTGTCCCGGGTGGATCTTGTTCTTGATGCCGTCGAGGCCGGCCATCAGCATCGCGGCGAAAGCGAGGTAAGGGTTCGCGCCCGGATCGGGGAAGCGGACCTCGACGCGCTTGGACTTCGGCGACGAGCCGAACGGAATGCGGCAGGAGGCCGAACGGTTGCGTGCCGAATAGGCCAGCAGCACCGGCGCTTCATAGCCGGGCACCAGCCGCTTGTAGGAGTTGGTCAGCGGGTTGGTGAAGGCGTTGATCGCCTTGGCGTGCTTGATGATGCCGCCGATGTAGAAAAGGCAGCTCTCCGAGAGGCCGGCATACTCATTGCCTGCGAAGGTCGGCTTGCCGCCCTTCCAGATCGACTGGTGCACGTGCATGCCAGAGCCATTGTCGCCGAAGATCGGCTTCGGCATGAAAGTGGCCGTCTTGCCGTACGCATTGGCGACCTGGTGCACGACGTACTTGTAGATCAGCATCTTGTCGGCGTTGCGGACCAGCGTGTCGAACTTGATGCCGAGTTCGTGCTGGGCGGCCGCGACCTCGTGGTGATGCTTTTCAACGCGCACGCCCATTTCCGCGAGCACGGTCAGCATTTCCGAACGCATGTCCTGCGCGGAATCGATCGGCGGCACAGGGAAATAGCCGCCCTTGACGCGCGGCCGGTGGCCGAGGTTGCCGGTCTCGTAGTCGGTGTCGTCGTTGGACGGCAGTTCGGTGGAGTCGAGCTGGAAGCCGGTATTGTAGGGGTCGGCCTTGTACTTGACGTCGTCGAACACGAAGAACTCGGCTTCAGGACCAACATAGATGGTGTCGCCGATGCCTTCGGCCTTCATGTAGGCTTCGGCCTTCTTGGCGGTGCCGCGCGGATCGCGATTGTAGGATTCGCCCGAGACCGGATCGAGGATGTCGCACAGGATGACCATGGTCGACTGGGCGAAGAAGGGATCCATGTGCACGGTGTCGGGATCTGGCATCAGCACCATGTCGGACTCGTTGATGGCCTTCCAGCCGGCAATCGACGAGCCGTCGAACATGACGCCATCGGCGAACATGTCTTCCTCGACTTCGATGACATCCATCGTCACGTGCTGCAGTTTGCCCTTCGGGTCGGTGAAGCGCAGGTCGACGAACTTAACGTCGTTGTCCTTGATCTGCTTCATGATGTCCTTGGCTGTCGTCATGTCATTTTTCCCTGTGTGATGACGCTTTGTAGAGTTGCTCTGAAATCAGAAACGTCAGACGGCGTCCATCCCCGTTTCACCGGTACGGATGCGCACGACCTCCTCGATGTTGGAGACGAAGATCTTGCCGTCGCCGATGCGGCCGGTTTGTGCAGCCTTGCGGATCGCTTCGATCGCGCCTTCGACCGCATCATCGCCGAGCACGACCTCGATTTTTACCTTGGGCAGAAAATCGACGACATATTCGGCACCACGGTAAAGTTCGGTGTGCCCCTTCTGGCGGCCAAAACCCTTGGCTTCCGTCACGGTAATGCCTTGCAGTCCGGCCTCCTGAAGCGCTTCCTTCACTTCGTCCAGCTTGAATGGCTTGATGATCGCTTCGATCTTTTTCATGTAAAAAGTGGCCTCCACTGCCAAAAACGGGTTGTGAATACCCCGCTTGCGCCTGCTTCAAGCACGAACTGTGCCAATTTCAGTCTATTCCAACCGGTAACACGTGATTCCAACGCCACGCCACACCGGGATGCATATTCACGTCATTCGTTGCATCGGTTGCGTCATGTGCACCCAAAACCCATACATTGCCAACAGGCTCGTCCGCACACAAATTAGGCAAAGCGCACACTTTCTGGGCAAATTGGTCGTCGTGAAGGCGCCCCCGATAACTCGTTTGCACGCCTGCGGTCTCTTGATCGTTTGCGTCGAATTGAAAACTGGACAATGCTTGATTGAAGCGCGGACGGCAATCCATGAGCAATGAACTTCTATCTCCGTCAGAGATGGCCGAGGCCGACCGGTTGGCGATCGCCGACGGTCCCTATGATGGCATCGGCCTTATGCGCAATGCCGGCGCCGCGGTTGCGGACGTCGTGCTCGCGCGCTATCCGGCGGCGACGCGTGCACATGTGCTGTGCGGCCCCGGCAACAATGGCGGCGATGGCTACGTCGTGGCGCGGTTGCTGGCGAATAGCGGGGTCGATACGAAGATCTGGGCAAGCGGCAGGCCGAGACCGGGAACCGACGCGGCCTTCGCGGCCGCCGAATGTTCGGTCGAGGCGTTTCCACTATCCGAATTCCACGCCGAGGCCGGTTCGATCGTCGTCGACGCGCTCTATGGGGCAGGGCTGTCCAAGCCATTGTCGGGCGACGCCGCCAGGGCGGTCGATGTTGCGGCGGCCTTGCATCTACCGGTTGTCGCCGTCGATCTGCCTTCCGGAGTCTCTGGCGACAACGGTGACAGCCTTGGCAAGGCGTTTCGCGCAGAAATCACCGTGACGTTCGTGCGCAAGAAGCCCGGCCATTTGCTGTTGCCGGGACGCGAGGCGTGCGGCGAGGTCGTGCTCGCCGATATCGGCGTCGCCGACGATGTGGTCGCTCGCCTTGATGTGCGGACTTTCGAGAACGGACCCTCCTTATGGCGGCATGAATTTCCCGTGCCGGCCATCGACGCCCACAAATACAAACGCGGCCATGCCGGTGTGTTTTCCGGCGGGCCGTCGGCGACAGGCGCGGCAAGGCTGTCGGCGCTTTCAGCAGCCAGAAGCGGTGCAGGCGCCGTGACCGTCCTTTCTCCAGCGGATGCCATGCAGGTCAACGCCGCGCACCTGACATCGGTGATGCTTCGCAAGGTCGACACCGTCGCCGATGTGAGCGAATTCATCGATGAACGCCGGCCATCATCATTCGTTCTCGGCCCGGGTTTCGGCGTCGGTGAAAAGGCGCGCGACTTTGTGCTGGCAATATTGGGCGGCTCGCTGCAGGGCACGGCAGTCGATGGGCTCGTGCTCGACGCCGATGGCATCACGTCCTTCCGGGACACACCCGACCCATTGTTCAACGCCGCTCATCAGCCGAGTGCTCCGGCCTTGGTGATGACCCCGCATGAGGGCGAGTTCGGCCGGCTGTTTCCCGATATTGCCGGGAATAAAAGCCTGTCCAAACTAGCCAAGGCGCGCGCCGCCGCGCACCGCGCCAATGCTGTGGTCGTCTACAAGGGCGCAGACACCGTGATCGCGGCACCTGACGGCAAGGCGGCGATCAATTCCAATGGCGCGCCCTGGCTCGCAACCGCGGGTTCGGGAGATGTGCTGTCGGGCATTATCGCCGGGCTCGTGGCGCAAGGCATGCCGTCTTTTGAAGCGGCTTGCGCCGGCGTCTGGATTCATGCCGAGGCCGGCAGCCGCTTTGGGGCTGGGCTCATCGCCGAGGATTTGCCGTTGGCGTTGGCGCCGGTGCTGCGCGAGATTGTTGAAGGTTGCGGCCGCCGCTGAACGGCATGCCGCTCGCGGCGCGACATGGCATGCCGCCGGTGGCCGCTCAGCCGCCTGGCGGGAGACCCTTCTCCGCGATAAGTCGTGTCAGGGCATCACGCGCTTGCTCTTCGCTGACGCCACGCGTGCCGTGGATTGCGCTTGGCGTCGCGATGGGCGCCTCCAGAAGCTGGACGCCACGGTTGATCGGCCCATCCTTGAAGGCCCAGTTCGGCCTGAATATTATAGCGGACGGGACGTTCAGCGCGGCCGCGGCATGGGCAAGGCCACCATCGACGCCAAGAAACAGCGTTGAAGCCGCGATCTGGCACATGGCGTCGGTGATACGCGATTTAATGGTGAAATCGAAGGCTTGCGGCAGCGCGGCCTTGATGGCGGCGGCGGCGGAATGTTCGCGTGAGGCGCCGGCGATCCAGATCGACCAGCCGCGAAGGGAATAATCCCTGCCGATGGATATGAAGCGCTCGATTGGCCATGTTCGCCGGTCATCGAGGCCGGACGTGTAGAATGTCAGCACCGGCTTTGACACGTCGACATTGTTGCGCTGGCGCCAGTCGGCCATTTGCCCGGGCGGGATAACGAGTTGGGGGGCGGGCCATCCCTCGAGCGGAGCGGGCTCGCTGGCAAGCGTCGCAATCTCGCAAATTTCTTCGTAGAAGCGCAGGTGCTGCCTGCCCAGCGTCAGCATTTGCCTCAGCCAGTCGGCCGGAAAACGGTTGACCAAGCCAAACTGGAACTCGCGCGGATAGCCTATGCGCTCCGGTATGCCGGCCATCCACGGCGCGAGCGCTGCCTTGGTGGCGCTGGTCAGGAGATAGGCGGTCCGATAGTTTTCGGGGCGGAGTTGTTGGGCAAGACGATAGCGGTCCATAAAACCAAGCCGCCTTGGTCTCTTGTCCAGTCCCCAGCCTTTCCTGACACCCGGCATCAGGCTGGCCAGGGGCGCGGCCACGGACGACGTGACCACGTCAATGGGACGATTGGGACATCTCTGGGCAATAAGCTGAATCGCGGAATGGCTGCGCACGAAATCGCCCACCGCCGGAAAGCTGACAACGAGGATGGGGTCCAATACGCGATACCTCTAAGTCGAATATGCCTTGGCGGCGAACAAGCCGCATATCCCTCCAGCGATTCTAGAGCGGGATGTTGTCGTGCTTTTTCCAGGGGTTCTGCATGTCCTTGTTGCGCAGCATTCTAAGCGCACGGGCAACGCGGCGTCGGGTTGAGTGCGGCATGATCACCTCGTCGATATAGCCGCGCTCCGCGGCGACGAAAGGCGACAGGAAACGGTCCTCGTAAGTCTTTGTATGCGCGGCGATCTTCTCCGCGTCGCCGATATCCTTGCGATAGATGATTTCGACCGCGCCCCTGGCACCCATCACCGCGATCTGCGCCGTCGGCCAGGCGTAGTTCATGTCGCCGCGCAGATGCTTTGACGCCATCACGTCGTAGGCGCCGCCATAGGCCTTGCGCGTGATGACCGTGATCTTAGGCACCGTCGCTTCGGCATAGGCGAACAACAGTTTCGCGCCATGCTTGATCAGGCCGCCATATTCCTGCGCCGTGCCGGGCAGGAAGCCGGGAACATCGACGAAGGTCACGATTGGGATCGAGAAACAATCGCAGAAGCGAACGAAGCGCGCCGCCTTGCGGCTGGCATCCGAATCGAGAACTCCGGCCAGCACCATCGGCTGGTTGGCGACGAAGCCGACGGTTCGGCCTTCGACGCGGCCGAACCCGGTGACGATGTTCTTGGCAAAACTCTGCTGGATCTCGAAGAAGTCGCCCTCATCGGCGGTTTTCAGGATCAGTTCCTTGATGTCATAGGGCTTGTTGGCATTGTCGGGGATCAGACGGTCGAGCGACAGGTCGTGATCGGTGACCGACTGGTAGCATTCGATCTCGGGAATCTCCGACGTGTTGGAAGCCGGAAGTAGGTCGATCAGCCGGCGCATCTGCAGCAGCGCCTCGACATCATTGTCGTAGGCCCCATCGGCGATCGACGACTTCGTCGTGTGAACCGAGGCGCCGCCAAGGCTTTCCGCGGTAACGGTTTCGTTGGTGACGGTCTTCACCACGTCAGGCCCGGTGACGAACATGTAGGAGGTGTCGCGCACCATGAAGATGAAGTCGGTCATCGCCGGCGAATAAACGTCACCGCCCGCGCAGGGGCCCATGATGACGGAAATCTGCGGAATGACGCCGGAGGCGAGAACGTTTCGTTGGAAAATCTCGGCATAGCCACCCAGCGCCGCCACGCCTTCCTGGATGCGTGCGCCGCCGGCATCGTAGAGACCGATGATCGGCGCGCGGTTGCGCAGTGCCATCTCCTGCACCTTGATCACCTTCTCCGCGTGGGCCTCCGACAAGGAGCCGCCGAACACGGTAAAATCCTTGGCGAAGACGTAGACGGGGCGGCCATTGATCGTGCCCCAGCCGGTGACGACGCCGTCGCCCGCGATCTTCGTCTTCTCCATGCCGAAATCCGTCGAACGGTGCTCGACATACATGTCGAATTCCTCGAACGATCCTTCGTCGAGAAAGATGTCGATGCGCTCGCGGGCCGTAAGCTTGCCTTTCTTGTGCTGGGCGTCGATTCGGGCCTGGCCGCCCCCGGCGCGGGCCATGTCACGGCGGCGCTCGAGTTCCTTCAGCACGTCCTTCATTGATTGGTCCCCAGGTGGAAAGCTGCATTTCGTGGTAATGATGCCCGCGGGGGAGCGCAAGCGTCGCTTTCACTCCACTTTTGTTGCGCTGCAGCATGGCGCCCCTTGCATTTGGCGGCGAACTGGGCCATATGCGGCGTCATAGGCGCTTGGGCCGGGACTATCCGGCCTTCTCGAAGAATGAGACTGGTTGCGTCTGTTTTCCCTCTTTCCGGTATATCGGCGCCTCTTTCCGATACATCACAAAGTGGCGAAAAAGCCCCGTGGCATGATGCCTGCGGGCACGACAGCGCAGCCGCGCGGACAACACGTCCGCCGCCTTGTCGTTCCATGATAATATGTTCGACGGCAGGTTGCGCCCTGCCGCCATTGATGTTTGCGGCCATGAGCCGCGTGAAAGAAGAAGAATTTTGACCAACGAAAACACAGCGGAACTGAACGGTTTCGCCGCACTTGGAATTACGGGCGCGCTGCTCAAGGCCACCCATGCCGCCGGCTTCAGCGAGCCGAAGCCGATTCAGACGCAGGCTATCCCGCCGCAGCTGGAAGGCCGTGACATTTTCGGTATCGCCCAGACTGGCTCCGGCAAGACCGCGGCGTTCGCGCTGCCGATCCTGTCGAAGATCATCGCGCTTGGCACCAAGCGCCGGCCGAAGACCGCCCGTGCGTTGATCCTGGCGCCGACTCGCGAACTGGCCGTGCAGATCGAAGACACCATCAAGATCCTCGCCAAGGGCCAGCATGTGTCGACCGCGCTTGTGCTGGGCGGTGTCTCGCGCTTCAGCCAGGTCAAGAAGGTTGCTCCCGGCGTTGACATCCTCATCGCCACGCCCGGCCGGTTGACCGATCTGGTACGCGAGGGCGACCTCGTGCTCGCAGACACCAAATGGCTGGTGCTGGACGAAGGCGACCGCATGCTCGACATGGGGTTCATCAACGACGTCAAGCGCATCGCCAAGGCGACCGCGCCTGATCGCCAGACGGCGCTGTTCTCGGCCACCATGCCGGACGAGATCGCGGAACTGGCCAAGGGCCTGCTGAAGAATCCGGTTCGTATCGAGGTGTCGCCGCAAAGCACCGCGGCCGTCGAGATCGTGCAGGGCGTTGTCTTCGCCCGCACCAAGCAGAAGCGTCAGGTGTTGTCGACGATGCTCGCCGACGAGGCCATGAAGTCCGTCATCATCTTTTCGCGCACCAAGCACGGTGCCGACAGGGTGACCAAGGACCTCGAGCGCGACGGCTTCAAGGCTGCCGTCATCCACGGCAACAAGTCGCAGAATGCCCGTCAGAAGGCGCTCAATGATTTCCGTGAAGGCTCGGTGCGCATTCTGGTTGCAACAGACATCGCGGCACGCGGCATCGACGTGCCCGGCATCAGCCATGTCGTGAATTTCGACCTGCCGGATGAAGCGGAAAGCTATGTCCACCGCATCGGCCGTACCGGCCGTAACGGCATGGACGGCATTGCGATCACGCTTTGCGATCCTTCGGAAAACAGCAAGCTTCGCCAGGTCGAGCGCATCATCCGCACCAAGCTGCCGATCGTTGCCGACCATCTCGGCAGCCCCGATCCGCAGCGCAATCCGGCCGAGAAGAACGAGCGCTTCGAGCCCGCCAATGATCGCAACGGCAATGGCCGTCGCGATGGCAGGCGGCCGGGCGGCGAAAACAAGGGCAATGGCTTCGGCAAGAAGCGCTTTGGCGACAAGCCGGCTTTCGCAGGCGAACGCAAGCCGGAAGGCGCCAAGCCGCCCTTCAAGGGCAACAACAAGCGCCGCTTCGGCGGCAAGCGGCCCGCCGCGCGGGCTGCTTGATCAAGCAGCCAAGGTGGGGCCAGCCGATCTGGCCTGACCGCGGGTGACTGAAAAGCAAGGGCGGCTGGAGCGATGCTTCAGCCGCCCTTTGCATGTCCTGGAAGCGTATCCGCAGCGCGGACCTACCTGGCGACAGCCTCGATCCAGACGGCGATCCGTTGCGCCAGGAAAGCGGTGGTGGACGGCGACAGCGCGTCGCCGGCCAGGACGTGGTTGTCGGGATCGCCAGTGCTTTCGATGGGCACCAGCTCATGCGGTCCGCCCCAGCGCCCGGCGATCTCGCGGGTGCGGTCGGGTCGCACCACCTTGTCCAGATCCGAGAAAATGAACAAAGCCGGGATGGTTGCCTTCTCGACCGGCGCGCCATAAGCGAGTTCGGTCAATGCGGCCATCGGCAGCGTGGCAGTGATCGGATATCTGGTGGTCCAGAATTTTTCGTGCAGCGCATTGCGCGGCACGAAACTACGCTCCTTGCCCGCGACGAGTTCGGCGATCTGCTTGCCCCACGGCATGGTCAGGATCTCCGCGCCGGAAGCCTGGACGCCGAAGTTCGGCGAAATGAACGCGATAGCCGCCACACCGTCAGAAGCGCCCGGCTGGGTGGCTGCCCATGCCGCCAGCGAGCCGCCGGTCGAAGTGCTGATGACGATCACCTTGTCGCCGATCGCCCGGCCGATGGCGAGCGCTTCCTCATAATCATTGATCCAGGCGTTGACGCTGCCCTGAGCCATCGCGTCGCCGTCCTCGCCATGGCCGGTGAGGCGGGTATAGAAAAGATTGGCGTCGAGCTGTTCGGCCACCTCGTCCGGCAGTGGGCGGATCTCGCCTTTCGATGCCGAAAACCCGTGGATATAGACGATCGACAGCGGCGTCTTGGCGTGGACCATAGGATCCGCCCAGACGATCTCTTTCTCCAGACCGTCGCGAATGCCAGGCACCGTGGCTTCTTTCCTTGCGATGTAGGCCTGAGGGTCTTCACCGATCGATGATGGATCGAAACGAAGCGTCGTATCGACGGCAACGCGCGGCCCAAGCACGAAGGCCAGTGCAAGGACGGCGGCAAGGCCCAGCACAGCAAGCACGATCCGTCGCCCCATCAGAGACTCCACACAACAACCTCAAACCTATGGCCGCCTTTGCAAACAGGCAACGGGCAGCTTGCCGGCTAAACGGATCGCCATTTCCTTGGTGACGAGGCCTATTGGCTCGGCGGCTTGCGATCGAAATTCAGCGGCCGCGCGTGCCAGTGCGTCGTCGCGTTGATGAACCAACGGCAGAACGGCCGTGGCAGCAGCCCGAGGAATTTCAGCCCCCAGCTCAAGCGACGCGGGAAGGTGACCTCGAAGCCGCCGGACTTGATGCCGCGGGCCATGCGGCGCGAGGCGCGGTTGACCGGCATAAGACCGGGCATCGGCAGCAGGTTCTTTTCGGTGAGCGGCGTGTCGACAAATCCCGGGTTCATCACCTGGATGCGGATGTTCATCTTGTCGAAATCGTATTTCAGCGACTCGGCAAGGATGTTGATCGCGGCCTTTGTCCCGCCGTAGGCGGCCGTGGTTGGCCAGCCGAAATAGGCCGTGACCGAACCGACGAGGACGATGTGGCCGCGTGCGCGCACACGCATATGCTCGATGAGCGGCACCAGGCCATTGATGATACCAAAATAATTGACCTCGAAGGATTTGCGAAAATTGCGGACCGTCAGGTTCTCACCCGGCGTCGCGAGGTAGTTTCCGGCATTGAAGATGGCCAACACGATTGGCCCGAGTTCCCTTTCGATCGCGGCGACGGTTCTCGCCATCCGTGGCTCGTCGGTCACGTCACAGGGATAGGCAACGACGCGACCAGGCATCTGTGCCGTCTCGACTATGAGCGTATCGATGGGGTCCTCGTCGAGCGCGGTCACAGCCACCACGTAACCCTGTGCGGCAAGGTCCTTGGCCAGTGAACGGCCTATCCCGCTGCTGCCGCCGGTGATCCAGGCAACGCCGTCCTTGGGATTGGCCCTATAGAGTGTCATGCTACGCCCTGCAAAACTGATCCGTAGTGCTCTAGCGCATCGTCCCGGAAATCGGAATCGATTTTCCGACAGCTCCATGAATGGCAGCGGTCTGGCGTATTTGGTGCGCTCACGCGGGCGCGCGGCGGCCCAACGGCGGAGAAGCCTCCGAAATGCGAGTGTGCCAGGCAAAATCTTGCCTTGAAACCAAAGCCTCGGGTTTCTAGGGTTTCGCCGCACGCATAAAGGAATCCAAATGCCTCGTTCTGTGATTGACGCGATCGGCAACACGCCTCTCATCCGCCTCAACAAAGCCTCGGAAGAAACCGGCTGCGAAATCCTCGGCAAGGCTGAATTCATGAATCCCGGACAATCGGTCAAGGACCGTGCCGGCCTTTTCATCATCCGTGACGCCGAACAGCGTGGTGTGCTCAAGCCCGGCGGGGTTATCGTCGAGGGCACGGCGGGCAACACCGGCATTGGGCTTACACTCGTTGCCAAGGCGCTTGGCTACCGCACGGTGATCGTCATCCCCGACACCCAGAGCCAGGAGAAGAAGGACACGATCAAGCTGCTCGGCGCCGAACTGATCGAGGTGCCCGCCGTGCCCTACAAGAACCCCAACAACTACGTGAAGCTGTCGGGCCGGCTGGCCGAGCAACTGGCGAAGTCGGAGCCGAATGGGGCCATCTGGGCCAATCAGTTCGACAATGTCGCCAATCGCAATGGCCATATCCGCACAACGGCGGAAGAGATCTGGAACCAGACCGGCGGCAAGGTCGACGGTTTCGTGTCGGCGGTCGGCTCCGGCGGCACGCTGGCCGGAGTTGCCCTCGGGCTCAAAGCCAAAAGCAAGAATGTGAAGATCGCGCTGGCCGATCCGTTGGGTGCCTCGCTCTACAGTTTCTACACCAGCGGCGAATTGAAGTCCGAGGGCAGTTCGATCACGGAAGGCATAGGGCAGGGGCGCATCACCGCAAACCTTGAAGGGTTCACGCCGGACTTCTCGTTCCAGATCCCGGACGAAGACGCTCTGCCGATCGTCTTCGACCTGATCCAGGAGGAAGGCCTCTGTGTCGGCGGGTCGACCGGCATCAACATCGCCGGTGCGATCCGGTTGGCCAAGGAGTTAGGCCCGGGCCATACCATCGTGACCATCCTGTGCGACTACGGCACGCGCTACCAGTCGAAGCTGTTCAACCCGGAGTTCCTGCGTGAAAAGCACCTGCCGGTGCCAGGCTGGATGGAACAGCGTAGCACCATATCGGTGCCGTTCGAGAAGGTCGCGTGATGGCGTACAGGACGGAAGCGCTGTTTCGCGACGACGCCTATCTGCGGACGGCTGAGGCGAAAGTCGTCGCCATCAATGAGCGCGGCGGCATCATCCTCGACCGGACAATCTTCTACGCAACGTCAGGCGGCCAGCCGGGCGACACTGGTTACCTCGAGCGCTCCGATGGCAGCCGTATCGCAATTGCCGCGACCATCACCGGCGAAACCAAGGAAGAGATCATCCATCTGCCGGCACCGGAACAGGCCGTGCCTGATATCGGTGAGCAGGTGAAGCTTGCCATCGACTGGGAGCGCCGGCATCTTCTCATGCGCATGCACGCGGCCTGCCATCTGCTCACCGTCGTCTGTCCGTTTCCGATTACTGGCGCCTCCGTCGCCGAGGACGATAGCCGGGTCGACTTCGACATCCCGGATGTGAGCTACACCAAGGAAGACGTAACGGCCGGGTTGATGGAACTCGTGCGCGCCGACCATCCGATCTTCACCCGGCTGATCAGCGACGAGGAACTGGCCGCCAATCCGGGCCTGGTCAAATCCAAGAATGTCCGGCCGCCGGTTGGCACGGGCAAGATCCGCCTCGTCTGCATTGGCGACAACGCCTCGGTCGACAGCCAGCCTTGCGGCGGCACCCATGTGAAGAGCACCGGCGAAGTCGGCGAGATTCATATCGGCAAGATCGAGAAGAAGGGCCGTGAAAACCGGCGCTTCCGCATCCGCTTTGGTCCGATGCCTGCTGCCTAGACCATGGTCCCGAAACATGGAAACCGGTTTCGGTAAAAGATCATGGTCAAACGGTAAGATAGGCAAGCATCGTCCAGCCTGGCAGGAGACATACAATGGCCGAAGACAGTCCTTTCACAGTCGACGCCGACTGGTTGCAGCAGCGGCTTGGTGAACCTGGTGTGGTGATCGTCGATGCATCCTGGTACCTGCCGGCGCAAAAGCGCGATGCACGGGCCGAATATGACGCAGCGCATATACCCGGCGCGCGCTTCCTCGATCAGGACGCGGTGTCTGAGCCCGATTCTAGCTTGCCACACACGCTGCCGTCGCCAAGGCATTTCGCGCGGTATGTTGGATCGATGGGCGTGTCGGCGGACGATACCATCATTGTCTATGACGGTCCGGGCTTCTTCTCGGCGCCAAGGGCGTGGTGGATGTTCCGGACGATGGGCGTTGTCCAGACGTACATTCTGGACGGCGGCCTTGATGGCTGGCAAGCCGCCGGCCGGCCGGTCACGGCCGAAGTGACCAAGATCGCACCGAGCGTATTCCATGCCGATTTCGACGCCAGTCGCGTCGCCACGCTCGCCGACATGCGCCGGATCGTCGATAGCGGCGAAAGTCAGATCGCCGATGCTCGTGGACCGGGCCGCTTTTCCGGCTCGGAGCCCGAGCCGCGCGCCGGCGTTCGTTCAGGCCATATGCCGGGCGCCCGCAATCTGCCCTATTCGGCGCTTTCGGAAAATGGCAAGCTGCTGCCCGGGGACCGGCTACGCAAGGCGATCGAGGACGCCGGCATCGATCTGTCGAAGCCCGTTGTCACCTCTTGCGGATCGGGCATCACGGCTGCGGTGATCACGCTCGCCCTGGAGTCGCTTGGCCATACGCGGAACAGGCTTTATGACGGCTCATGGACGGAATGGGGCGGGCTCTCCGACACACCCGTGGTCACGGGCAAGGAATGACGGCGATGGAAAACGGAACGCTGGATGATATCGATGTCACGGTGACGTTTCTAGAAATGCACGTGCCTCCGGCCTATTCTCCGCCGGTCCCTTACAATCGCCAGATCGCCCTGCTGAGGACCAAGGACATTCCGCTGCATTTCTATCGCTATCTGATGGATCGCGTGGGCCGGAAATGGCACTGGGTCAACGTGCTCAGGCTGAGCGACGATGAGCTTTCAGCCGGCATCCATCGCGAGGACCGCGACATAAGGGTGCTTTATCTGGATGGCGCGCCGGCTGGCTTCTTCGATCTCAAGCCACATCTACCGGAAGAGGTGGAACTCGCTTATTTCGGCATGATGGAGCATGCGACCGGGCAGGGGATCGGCCGTTGGTTTCTGGGGGCGGCGATCGCCGCCGCTTGGTCATACGGGCCAAAGCGTGTGACGGTCCAGACCTGTACGCTCGATCACCCGGCGGCTCTCCCGCTCTATCAGAAGCTCGGTTTTGCCCCGGTGGCGCAAAAGAAGGAGGTGGTGCACCCACTGCCTTTCCTCGAGCGCTCGGCCAGCGTCATGCGGCCGTGATATTCGGACAAACCTGAACCACCCGTTCATCGGCGCTTCAGGCTGCCTTTGGCATGTTGCCGGCATCAACGATTGGCGATGCCGAAGGAGATAAAGACATGCTGACACGCCGTACACTTGCCGCCGCGCTGATCGCGGCGATTGCCATGCCGAGCCTTGCCGCCGCCCAGGCCACCACGCCTTCGGCCGCGACAATTGAGCGTAAGCTTGAGGCTGCGCCGCGCGTAAAACTGCGGCCGGACGAACGCGTCACCATCCGCGAATTCAAGCGGCGGCCCGACCTGCGGCGCATGGCCCGCTCGATCGACATCCAGTCGATCAATTTCGCCTTCGGCTCGGCAGCCATTTCGCCGTCGCAATACGGCAAGATCGAGAACATAGCCGACGCGCTTCAACGCATCCTGCGCCGCGATCCCGGTGCCCGCGTGCTGATCGAAGGGCATACCGATGCAGTCGGCTCGTTCCAGTCCAACCAGATCCTGTCGGAACAGCGCGCGGCCTCGCTGAAGCGCACGCTGGTGCGTGAGTTCGGCGTGCCTGGCTATGCGCTTGAGACAGTCGGCTATGGCGAAGAATTCCTGCTCGTGCAGACCCAGAACGAGAACTGGCAAAATCGCCGGGTAACGTTGCGCCGGTTCGATGATTTCATCCGATAGCTCGGCACCCTGACGGGGCTTTTCCCGGAACCGCATCGAAGGAGCCCTGCTTGAATGAGCCGGGCTCTTTTCACATCGCTGGCCATTCGAGCTAATGGCCGGAGGGACTGGCGATACGGTCAGAATGGAAGGCGCGGCCCACTGGGTCGGCACGGTGCTGATTCCGGCGATCGCGGCACAGTTTGACATGTGCGGGAGGTCACCGGCTGGTGCGCGGCGCCGACGCGTTGATGGATTGGAAATCGGCTGACGCCCAAAAGCCCTGACGTGCTTGGCGGGAATCGGGTGGGAAGCGTCGTTGGGTGCGCATAATTTCCCGTTCAACGACACCGGAGATTCCAGCATGCCCATCCAGTTCAAAGCCTTGCCGACCTAAGATGTCAGAGCCTTGCAGCACGGCGCACCCGATGCTTACGGCCGTATCCCTGAACGCAATATTTCCGACGGCGACGGCGTGCCCTGCCGCCATTGCCTCAAAAACGTGGAAGCGGGCGAGCCGTATCTCGTCGTGGCCTATCGCCCATTCCCGGACCTCCAGCCCTATGCTGAAACCGGTCCGATCTTCCTGCATGCGCGAGAGTGCGAGCGGGCGGTTGAAGTCGAGTCATTGCCGGAAATCCTCGCAAGCAGCGACTATATCGTGCGCGGTTATGGCAGCAATGACCGCATCGTCTATGGTAGTGGCGGCGTGATCGCGACAGATGCCATCGCGGCCCGGGCTGAGATACTGTTCGAGCGCGATGACATCGCCTACGTCCACGTCCGCTCGGCGCGCAACAATTGCTATCAATGCAGGATCGAGCGCGGTTGAACGAACCAACAGCACCGCCAGCCCACCTTGTCGTATTGCTGTAACACTGAAGCGCTAGATGTTGCGTGTCGATAAGATTTGCCGACCGCGGATGGACCGGCGGTAAGTCTCGACAATCGAGGAAGCGGGGCTTTGGCTCCGCTTTTTTGTTGCTTGCTTCATCCGCACAAAGAAAAAGCCCGTCGGATTGACCGACGGGCTGAGACTGGTTGCCTGGAGGGCTTAGTTGAATTTGTATTTCGCGCCAATCCGGACCGTGTGAAAGGATGGCGTGGATGTGAGAAAATCGTCAGGCGCACCGATTTCTGAAGAAAAATCCTTCTTGGCGAACTGCGAATAGCGGTACTCGAGACCGACCGTCACGTTGTTGGACAAGGCCGTTTCCAGACCGCCGCCAACCGAGAAGCCGCTCGAACCCCATTTGAGGAGGTCGCCAACCGGCGCTGAGGCGTTCAAGTCGAAATGCTGCCAGCTGTAGCCGCCGAGCACATACGCCAAAGTCGATTCGCTGACCTTCTTGCCGACGCGACCCAGCACATCGAAACCGTAATCGGTATCGAGATTTATCGATCCGCCGCCGAGATCCAGCTTCGACGTCATGCCGGAGTAGCGGGCATCGACCATGACGCCTGCAACCCAGCTGCCAAAGTCATGATCGTAGCCGACATTCAATTCGCCGAACACGCCTTCGCCGCCTAGTCCGTTGGCTTTCAGATCGCCGAACGGCGGAACATCGATCTGATGAACGGACGCGCCAGCGCCACCCGAGCCACCGATGTAGAAGCCGGTCCAGTTGTAAGTAGGCGCTTCAAAAGCAGCAGCACCGCCATTCTGGGCGCCAAAACGATAGGCGGCCGCAACCTGGAAAGTATGCCTCGACGTGTCGAGATTGAGGGCGCCGTCCGGCACGTTCAAACCAGCTTCGGACAGCAGATCGTCCTTGGTGCCGAAGCGCGTATAGCGATACTCGGTTTTGATCGTCCAGTTGCTGCTGACAGCTGTTTCCAAGCCGGCACCGAGGAAATAGCCGCTCTGGCTCCAATCGAAGCCAAAACCAGCATTCGTGTCGAGCTTGTACTTCTGCCACGAGTAACCGCCGAGCACATAGCCCAGCGTGTTCGGCGTGAGGAGATAGCCGGCTCGCAGGCCAGCATCGAAGCCGTAAGTCTCTTGGATGGAAGCGTTGAACCCGCCAGCGTCCAGCGTTGTTTCGATGTTGCCGACATGGGCGTCCAGCAGTCCGCCAAGCAGGAAGCGCGGAGAAACCATATAATCGTAGCCAACGGTTGCTTCACCGTAGACACCTTCGCCACCAATTCCGTTCAACGATATTGGTGCAAAATCACTGCCAAGTTCGTGAACATTAGCTCCGGCACCAAGGCCAAAGCCTACATAGACACCGCTCCAATTAAAGCCAGCCGATTCAACAGGTTTAATAATGTCGGCCGCTTGAGCACCAGACACAAGTGCGGCAACCGAGACAGCGCAAAGCAGGATAGATTTCGCAGATGTGCGAAATAGCATAGTCAAACCCCCAATTAACAACCCAGGCGTGTCCTATCGGGAGGTGTATTATTTAGCTATGATAAAATTGCCACAGTTATAGGCAAAGTGCCAATCGATCAGGCTTGTGCACGGAAAAGCAGGCCCCGCCATTCGCCGGCTAAGAAAAAACCCGCCGGAGTGCCCGGCGGGTTTGACAGGAGGAGGCTCGTTCTATCTGGAATCAGGCAGCCAGAACGGCCTTCGGCTCGACCAGTTCATAGCCGAGAGCTTCTGCCACGGCGCGATTCGTGATCTTGCCCTTGTGGACATTGAGCCCATTGCGCAGGTGATGGTCGTCGACCAGTGCCTTCAGGCCCTTGTCGGCCAGTTGCAAACCGTAGTGCAGCGTCGCGTTGTTGAGCGCATGCGCCGAGGTGACGGGTACGGCGCCAGGCATGTTGGCAACGCAGTAATGGATGACGCCATCGACCTCGTAGGTCGGGTCGGCATGGGTGGTCGCGTGCGAGGTTTCGAAGCAGCCGCCCTGGTCGATGGCGACGTCAACGAGTACCGAGCCCTTCTTCATGCCCGAGAGCATTTCGCGTGTGACGAGTTTGGGTGCCGCAGCGCCAGGGATCAGCACGGCACCAACGACGATGTCGGCCGAGAAGCACTCTTCCTCGAGCGCCTCGACGGTCGAGTAGCGGGTGTGCACTCGGCCCGCAAAGAGGTCGTCGAGTTGACGCAGGCGCGGGATCGAGCGGTCGATGATGGTGACGTCGGCGCCAAGACCGGCCGCCATCCTTGCGGCATGCAGGCCGACAACGCCGCCGCCAAGCACGGTGACCTTGCCTGGCAACACGCCGGGCACGCCGCCGAGCAGCACGCCGCGGCCGCCATTGGCCTTCTGCAGTGCCGTTGCGCCGGCCTGAATCGACAGGCGACCGGCGACTTCCGACATCGGCGCGAGCAGCGGCAGGCCGCCGCGATCATCGGTCACCGTTTCGTAGGCGATCGCCGTGACGCCGGAAGCCAGCAAGCCCTTGGTCTGCTCCGGATCCGGAGCCAGGTGAAGATAGGTGTAGAGGATCTGGCCATCGCGGAGCTGAACCCATTCGTTGGGCTGCGGCTCCTTGACCTTGACGATCATGTCCGACTTGGCAAACACGTCGGAGGCAGTCTTGGCGATGGTGGCGCCCGCGGCGCGATAGGCGTTGTCGTCGGCGCCAATGCCGGCGCCAGCGCCGGTCTCGACCAGAACTTCATGGCCGTGGGCGACATATTCCCGAACCGAGCCCGGCGTCAGGCCGACGCGGTATTCGTGGTTCTTGATTTCCCGAGGACAACCGACACGCATTTTCTTCTCCTGATCAGACCCGTTCCGGGCTCGCTCCCTGAATTGGCTGAGTGAACCATGAATCGTAGTGCAAGTGTTTGCGAATGCGCTTGCCCCGGAAGGGGCGCTTCGTTAATCCTTGCGTTCAATCGCTGGATGATCGTAGGAATCGCTAAGAATGCCGCTCGACAGGATCGATATCGCTATTCTTGAGACGTTGCAGAAGGATGGGCGGATCCCGAACGCGGCACTTGCCGAGAAGGTCGGCCTGTCACAATCGGCCTGTTCGCGGCGGCTGGACAATCTGGAGAAGTCCGGAACCATCCGAGGCTATCACGCCCGGCTCTCCAACGCAGCCCTTGGTCACCAGATGACGGCGATCGTCCATATATCGCTGTCTGGCCAGTTCGAAAAGACATTGTCGGATTTCGAGGCGGCGATAAAGCGCTGCCCGAACGTGCTCTCCTGCCACCTGATGTCGGGTGAATACGACTATATCCTTCGCATAGCGGCGAAGGACCTCGTCGACTACGAGCGCATCCACAAGGAGTGGCTGTCGGCCATGCCGCATGTGACGAAGATCAACTCATCCTTTGCGCTGCGCGAGATCGTCGATCGGACGGCCGTGGGCATGAAGCCGGAACTGGCCTAACGCCAAAGGCAGACCCGGACGTCCTTCCCGATATAGCAAGCGCCTGTGCGGCGAAGGTCTCCCCAATCTCCGGGTTCACCGTGAGTCGCGCGAATGTCCGAGTTCCCATAACCGCTCCAAACATCGCCATCCTTGTAGACAACCGCCCAGTAATCGGCGGACATCTCGCCGGCCCCGCTATGCGTATCAGGATAGTCGATACCCGCAAAAACCTGCCGCGGCCCCTGGATGTTAAAATCGCCACCCCTCTCGATTTGATAGGAGCATGTCCCGGATATGCGGGTCTGGCCGTTAATGACAAGCAGGCAGCGGCCCCACTTGTAACCGCTTGGCAAACGATGCTGAGGTTGCGCATGCAAAGAAGAACAGCAAAGCGTGATGGAAAAGGCAGCCGCTATTGTTCGTCGGTTCATCTTGTCGCCCAATCCAGGAGCGACCGTCCAGCGTTGGATCCGCCCAGAGCGCTTGTCGAAAGGGGTCTCCGCAACATGGTCGGCCTAAAGTCATGCCATTATCGACCAAGGCGGATTGTTGTCACGTGACATTTGGCGCTGCTGCGCGGCGGAATTATGGATTTTCGTCCGGAATAGGTACCTAGGTCTCGGTAACAACCCGATCCATCGGAATGTCGTGCGGCTGCGGATAGATGGTGGCAATGCGCTGCAGTTCGTAGCCGACGCCGATGACAAGTGGCTTCAACGGCATTGCGGCCAGCGTGCGGTCGAAAAAGCCGCCGCCATAGCCCAAGCGGTAGTTTGCCGGATCAATGCCGACGATTGGAGAGATGACGATATGCGGCAGCACGGGATCGCCTTCGGCCGGGATCGGAATGTTCCAGATACCTTTTTCCAGCCGGTCGCCCGCTTTGTAGGCGCGGAAAATGAGCGGCTGTCCTTTCTCGATGACAATGGGCAGTGCCGTGCGGCCGCCACGTGCATTGATCGATGCCATCCAGGGCCGCAGGTCTGGTTCGCCTCGAAACGGCCAGTAGAGGCTCACCATGCGGCCCGCGATCTCGCCAATGACAGCATCGAGGCCTTTGGCAATGCGTTGCGACATGGCGGTTCGCGCATCCGCCGGCACTTCGAGACGCGCCACGATCAGTCGCTCGCGCTCGGCCTTGCGCCAGCGCCTGACGTCGACCCAGTCCTTGGCGTCGTCATGATCGTTGGCCATGCCTTGCTCCCGTAGTCTCGTCTCGGAGAGGCTATACCCGGCGTGAGCCGTCCGTAACGTGCATTCACGACATGAGAGGGCGAAACTCCGGGCGGTCCTAATGCAGGGCAGCCCTGCACGCCACGACATTGTTGCGGTGCACAAAGGCCATTACATAAATCTCGGATAAACTGGGGTGAATGAGATGAGTGAAGCCAGTCATCACGTCGTTGTTGTCGGCGCGGGTTTCGGAGGCCTCGAATTCACGCGCGCGCTTGCAGGCGCGCCAGTTCGCATCACCATGATCGACAAGCGCAACCATCATCTTTTCCAGCCCCTGCTGTACCAGGTGGCGACGACGGCGTTGGCCACCTCCGAGATTGCCTGGCCAGTCCGCCATCTTCTGCGCAAACGCAAGGATGTGACGACACTGCTCGCCAACGTCGTGGGAGTCGATCGAGCGGGCAAACTGGTGTTGCTCGATGACGGCAGCGAGGTGGCCTACGATACGCTGCTGCTCGCCACCGGCGCCCGCCATGCCTATTTCGGCCATGATGAGTGGGAACCCTTCGCGCCCGGCCTCAAGACGCTGGAGGACGCCACCACCGTTCGACGGCGTATTCTTCTGGCCTTCGAACAGGCTGAACGCGAGACCGACGCCCAAAAGCGTCAGGCGCTGCTCACGCTTGCCATCGTCGGCGGCGGACCGACCGGTGTTGAACTCGCCGGTACAATCGCCGAACTCGCGCATGAAACGTTGCGTGGCGAATTCCGCAACATCGATACCCGAGACGCCCGCGTGGTGCTTATCGAGGCCGGCGACCGCATCCTCGCCAATTTCGCGCCGGAACTCTCGGATTATGCCCGCAAGGCACTCGAACGGCTTGGCGTGACGGTCGAACTCGGCCAGGCGGTAACACGTTGCGATGCGGAAGGGGTCGTCTTCGGCAAGACGCATCTGCCGGCCAGGACGATCCTGTGGGCAGCGGGGGTCGCGGCTTCGCCCGCCGCCGAGTGGCTTGGAGCGGCGGCGGACCGGGCGGGCAGGGTGCTTGTCGAGCCTGACCTGACGGTGCCCGGCAGCCCGGAGATTTTCGTCATTGGTGACGCGGCGCATGTCCTGCGCCCGGACGGCAGGCTAGTGCCAGGCGTTGCACCCGCCGCCAAGCAGCAAGGCCGCCATGTCGCCACCACCATCAAGGCCCGGCTCGAAGGCGACATAAGCCAAAGGCCATTCCGCTATAGGCACGATGGCGACCTGGCGACGATCGGCAAGCGATCGGCCGCGATTGATCTCGGCTGGATAAAGCTCACCGGCTGGCCGGCCTGGTGGCTGTGGGGCATTGCGCACGTCTATTTCCTGATAGGGTTTCGCAACCGGCTTGCGGTGTCGCTTAGCTGGCTATGGATATATGCGACGGGTCAACGTAGCGCGCGCCTGATCACGCAGGGTGACGACGACAAGGGCTGACTTCGCCTCCTTCGCCGTCTCCCTAGACCTTCATCGGCGCGTCATGTCTTGCTGATCGACTGCGCGTGATTCTTCTTGATGGACTCAAGAGGATTTCGGCGCGAAGCTTTGCTTTGGGCAGGACTTGTCATGTCGAAGAAGGAGAAAACAATGTCCCAACTGCTCCACTCCGTCTCGCGCCGTGGTTTTCTCGCCGGCGCTGCTGCCACAGGAGCGCTGGTCATGCTTCATCCGTTCTCAGCCCGCGCCCAAGGCAACCAGGCGCATCTGCGGATCATGGAAACGACGGACATCCATGTGAATGTGCTGCCCTACGATTATTACGCCGACAAAGCGAACGACACGATGGGGCTGTCGCGCACGGCGTCGCTGATCGACGCGGTGCGCAAGGAAGCCACCAATGCGATGCTGATCGACAATGGCGACCTTCTCCAAGGCAATCCGATGGGCGACTACATCGCCTATGAGAAGGGAATGAAGGAGGGCGACCTTCACCCGATCATGAAGGGCATGAACCTGCTCGGCTACGAATGCTCGACGCTCGGCAACCACGAATTCAATTACGGCCTGTCGTTCATGGACAAGGCGCTTGCCGGCGCCAATTTTCCGTTCGTGTGCGCCAACCTGATCCGCGGCACCACGCTTGCCTCCAACCCGCGCGACGACAAGCTCTACCTCAAGCCCTATGTCATCCTGGAGAAGAAGATCAGGGATGGTTCGGGTGCCGAGCAACCGATCAAGATCGGCGTCATTGGCTTCGTGCCGCCGCAGATCATGGTCTGGGATCTGAAGAACCTCGAAGGCAACGTCAATACGCGCGACATCGTCGAGGCGGCCAGGGCATGGGTGCCGCAGATGAAGGAAGAGGGAGCCGATATCGTGATCGCGCTCTCCCACTCCGGCATCGACGTGAAGCAGGGCGACATGATGGAGAATGCCTCGTTCTTCGTGGCCGGCGTCGACGGCATCGACGCCGTTTTTACCGGCCACCAGCATCTTGTCTTCCCGGGCAAGAAGTATTTTCTGGCGCTCGAGGGCGTCGATACGGAACGAGGCACTCTGCAGGGCAAGCCGGCGGTCATGGGCGGCTTCTGGGGCTCGCATATGGGCCTGATCGACCTGATGCTGGAGCGCGACGGGTCAAAATGGCGGGTCGTCTCGGCGACTTCCGAGGCGCGGCCGATTTTCGAGCGCGTCGACAACAAGAACAAGCCGACGGTCGACGACGACAAGCGCATCATCGCCGCGCTCGAACAGGATCATCAGGCGACGCTTGCCTATGTACGCCGCCCCGTCGGCAAGACATCGGCCCCGCTCTATTCCTATTTCTCGCTGGTCGCCGACGATCCCTCGGTGCAGGTCGTCAGCCAGGCGCAGACCTGGTATCTCAAGGACATCCTCAAGAACACCCAGTGGAAGGATGTGCCGCTGCTGTCGGCGGCGGCACCCTTCAAGGCGGGTGGGCGCAATGGCGCCGACTATTACACCGACGTTCCAGTCGGCGACATCGCCATCAAGAACGTCGCCGACCTCTACCTCTATCCGAACACTGTTCGTGCCGTCGAAATCACGGGAGCGCAGGTCAGGGAGTGGCTGGAAATGTCGGCCGGCATCTTCAACAGGATCGAGCCGGGCAAGAGCGACCAGCCACTCATCAACACTGAATTCCCGTCCTACAACTTCGATGTCATCGATGGCGTCACCTACAGGATCGATTTGTCGCAGCCGCCGAAGTATGACGCCAAGGGCGGCGTGGCGAATGCCGGTTCCAATCGCATTGTTGACCTCATGTTCGACGGCAAACCGATTGATCCCGCACAGAAATTCGTCGTTGCAACCAACAACTACCGGGCCGGCGGTGGTGGCAACTTCCCCGACATCAATGCCTCGAAGATCATCTACGAGGCGCCGGACACGAACCGCGATGTGATCGTTCGCTATATTGTCAGCCAGGGCACGATAAACCCGACGGCGGACGATAACTGGTCATTTGCCCCGCTGCCAGGAACCAGCGTGGTTTTCGAGACCGGCGCCAAGGCGAAGAATTTCATCGCCGAGGTCAAGACGCTGAGGATTGAGCCCGCCGGCGAAGGCGAGGGGGGATTTGCAAGGTATCGTATCCTTCTCTGAGAAACGGCTTGCGAATGCGAGGTGATTTAAATCTACGACGCCCGGCGGCGTGGATTGGTTTGTTCACGCTGTCGATGAGAGCCGCCGCCTTACCGGCCTGCCGCAGCCTGCGTCGGGATTCGTCTTTTTGAGAGCGATGGCGGGGCAAATTCATGTCGGCAGTTCGAGCCGTTCCTGCTCTTTGCGCCACAATGCAAGAAGACGGCCCCAACGGGGCCGTCTGAACGGGCACTAAAACCGACCGGTTAGTTCGCAGGCATGGGTGCCACGGGAACGGTCGTGTCGGGCGAGGTCGGAACCGGTGGCGGCGATGGTTCTGTCGATGTGCCGGGCGCGGCGCTCGGCGCGTTCGGCGAAGTCACTCCCGCGGGGGAACCGATGGCGGAAGTGGGTGTGCTGTCGATGACCTCAGGCGTCGGTGCCTGGCTGGTACTAAGACTTAGAGGATTATCGACGGGTGGCGATATCTCGCGTGCTGCGGCGGCAGCGGATATCCCGGCCATCAGGATTAGCGTAGCGATTACAGATCGTTTCAAGGAAGCCTCCTATGTCAAAGAGGCGCTCAGCGTTGATGTGCTATGTGGCGCGGGCGCCAGTGCGGAAAAACGGCGACCTCGTGACCGCGGTTGCATCACATTCAAATGAGCAGACAGCGATCGGCCAGGTATGGTTGAACCCAGGTTTGGATTCTGGAAAGGTACTTCTGGGAAGGTCTTTGGATACTATGCCTTGTAGATCACCTGGCGGACATCGATGTAGCTGGCGCGAAAGCCAGCCTCGCAATAGTGCAGATAGAATTCCCAGAGTTTCTTGAATCGATCGTCGAAACCCAGCGGGACGATCTTTTCCCAGGATGCCCAGAAGCGGTGGCGCCACTCGGCGAGCGTACGGGCGTAGTCGTCTGGAAACACATGCTCGCGCAGATGGGCGAGGCCATGCTTGGCACCAAGTGCTTTCAGTATGGACGGCGTCGGTAGCATGCCGCCCGGGAAAACATAGCGCTGGATGAAGTCCGGACGGGCCCGATAGGTGTCGTAGGCCTTCTCGTTGATGGTGATGATCTGCAGACCGGCGGTGCCGCCAGGCCGCAGGCAATCCTTCATCTTGCTGAAGAATACCGGCCAGTATTTTTCACCGACGGCTTCGAACATCTCGATCGAGGCTATGCGGTCGTATTTCCCGGTCTCGTCGCGATAGTCCTGCAGCTTGATATCGACCTTGTCGGCGAGCCCTGCCTTCTGGATGCGTGCCTTGGCGAAGTCATGCTGCTCGCGGCTGATCGTCAGCCCTGTCACGCGGCATCCGATCTCGCGTGCGGCGAATTCGGCAAAGCCGCCCCAGCCGCACCCGATCTCCAGCACGTGGTCCTTCGGTCCGATGCCGGTGTCCTTGGCCAGAGCACGATATTTGGCGGCCTGAGCGCTTTCCAGATCATTGGCGCCGCTCGTATAGAGCGCCGAGGAATAGGTCATGCTCGGGTCGAGCCATTCCTTGTAGAAGGCGTTGCCGAGATCGTAGTGCGCCGAGATATTGCGCTTCGAGCCTGTCCGGGTGTTTTCGTTGAACCAGTGGCGGATGCGCTGGACGGCGTTGATCAGCCAGCTGGCGCCGCCCGCTATGCGCTCGCCGGTCTCTGAATTGACCACGAACAGCTCCAGGAAACTCGTCACGTCGGGACTTTCCCAATCGCCGTCCATGTAGGACTCGGCGACGCCGATCGTGCCGCCGGTAAAGGCGCGGCCAGGCAAGCGCCAGTTCTTCAACACCAGTTCCGCATCGGGACCGGGACCCTTGCCGCCAACCAGAACAGCGCGACCATCCGGCATTCTCACCTTCAGCGAACCGCGCGGCAGGTTCATCGCCGCCGACAGCACCATTTTTGCCTTGGCAGGCAAGCCCTTTACGATTTCGGCGAAATTGAACTCATCGAGCCTGATCGCCTCGCCCAACCCAACGCCGGTGTTTTCCCTGTTAGCCATTTCACGTTCCTGGACTTCTGCGGAACCGGCTGTAGTAGCTGCCAAGCTCCTCACTCTCTCGCAGTTCATTCGCCAGGCTCGAACGCCGCTCCCTGGTCCCGGTAACTGATCGATTCGGGAGCGGGCGGGCTCGAACGAAAACGCGCACCCTTTAACCAGAGCTTCAGCGCTTCCCAGTGAATTCCCGCCATAATCTTCCACGTCATCAGCGGGAACTTCAAGAGGCAAGTCGCCAGCTGCGGTGTGCCAAGCGGTCGACCTTCGCCGGCAAAGGTCGCCGACAGCAATGGTTCACCCTTCTCCGTCTCGTGGATACGCAGGCGCACCACCTTTCCGGGGGGCAGTATGTGGAAGTGATAACGGGCTCCCATGTCGATGAAAGGTGAAACGTGGAAGATCTTTGTCCGGGTCTGGCGCACACCGGCAGGGCTGAGGTCGCCGGGTTCGATCGGAGCGACGTAACTGTGTCGCTCTCCGAATGTATTGCGCACGGCATAGATCATGGCGATCAGCGCACCGGCATCGTCGTAGCAGAAATAGACCGAGATTGGATTGAAGACGTAGCCGAGGATGCGCGGATAGGCGAGCAACAGGATCCGGGCGGCAGGCTTGGCAAGTCCGGCGCCGGCAAGCAGCCGGTCGGCGAAGTCGCGCAATGTCTCGCCATCCCGCTCGACATGGTCGCTCTCATGGAATGAGGACAAGCCGCGCCGATTGACCCTCAGCAACCAAGTCATGCCGTTCATCTCGGTCAGGCGGTCGATGTCGACGAGCAGCGAGAAAACCGAATAGACGAAGCGATGACCGAATGGTTTCAATCGCGCATGCATGACGTCGCCAGGATAGAGCACGCCGGCCGCCTGTGGGGGCGGCCCGTTCTCTGTCATCGTCGTTACGCGTTCCCTGGCCATTGTCTCAGCCTAATCCCTATTCGGCCGCGAGTGCGAGTCCCGGCAGGGCATTTTGGGGACGCCACGGAACCGATGCGCCAAGCGCGATCGCCGCGTCGAGCCCAGACCGAAGCCCGTCTTCATGAAAGCCATGGCCTGTCCAGGCGCCAGCGAAATAAGTGCCGCGCACACCCTGGATGTCGTCGAGCCGCGCCTGCGCCGACAGGGCGCGTGCATCATACTGTGGGTGGTCGAAGACCCATTCGCCAAACACCAGTCCTTTCCGAGGCTCGACGACCGGGTTGAGTGAGACGAACAACGGCTTGCTCTCGTCGATGCCCTGCAGGCGATTCATCCAATATGTGACGGAAACCTCGGGTTCGTCACGTTCGCAGGAAGAACGCAGATAGTTCCATGCCGACCAGGCAGCGCGGCGCTTCGGCATCAGGCGAGGATCGCGGTGCAGGATCACGCGGTTCGGGCGGTAAGGAATGGCCGAGAGGATCGATTCCTCGACGCTGGACGCGTCGCCCAGCATGGCAAGCGCCTGGTCGCTGTGGGCGGCGATGATCACATTGTCGAAGCGGTCCGGCGCCTGGTCTCCGGCCCATACAGTGATGCCGAAGGCGTCGCGGACCATGGTCCTGGCCGGCGCTGCCAGCCGCAATCTGGTACCAAGCGGCGCCAGCAGTTTTTCCAGATAGTTCCGCGAGCCACCGCTCACCGTGCGCCACATGGGGCGCTCGCTGTGGATCAGGCGGTGGTTTTCGAAGAAGGAGATAAAACTTGCCGCCGGATAGTCGAGCATCTTGGCGCGGGGAGTCGACCAGATGGCCGCCGCCATCGGCATCAGATAATTGTCGCGAAACACGTTGGAGAAACGCTTTCTCTCCAGATAATCGCCGATGGTCAGGTGGCCGAGCGAACCGCTGTCGCGATCGACAACGCATTCCTTGTTGAAGCGCAGGATCTCACGCAGCATCCAAAGAAAGCCGGGTGAGAAGACATTGCGCTTCTGGGCAAAGATCGTGCGCAGTGTCGAACCGGACCATTCGAGTTTGCCGCCGTCGAGCGACAGGGAAAAACCCATGTCGCTTTCATGCGTGGCCACGCCAAGGTGCGAGAACAACGCCGTAAGGTCCGGGTAGGCGAGTTCATTATAGACGATAAAGCCGGTATCGACCGAGACCGGAGTGCCGTCGTAGTCGATGTCCACCGTGGCCGTGTGCCCTCCAGGCCGGCCCGATGCTTCAAACAAGGTGACATCAGCCGTCGAATTGAGCGCCCACGCTGCCGCGGCGCCGGAGATTCCCGACCCGATAACCGCTATCTTCTTTCTGGCGCCGTCCTGGCCCCGGTTGATAGGCACGATGTTCATCTTGTCCCCTTGCGTCGATTTTCTGGTCCCAGGGCGTTGGCTCGCTCTGTTGCTGGTCAATGAGTTACGGGGCAATCGACGTCGAGTTTCATCCTGACGCCAGACAAAGTGTCTTTCGGCGCGTCGGAAGCCGTCTTGCCATGGCAAGTCCGAGAAAAACGCTTTCGAGAAGATCCTGGGGAGGGCGCTTGCCAATCCGCGAATGGCTATGGATGCGGCCAATCACATACGCTAGCTTTAGCCATGCGTTATGTAATCGTCATTTGCGCCATTACGTTCTTCCTCATCTGGGACGGTCTCTACAATCATGGCCGCTATCTCGACACGACCGTTCGGGAATTGTCGCGCGTCGTGCGCTATGTCACCGGCAAGGCTTGAACGTCCCAGCGGCTCGCCGGCGCGGCATCCTTGCCTGTTGACGAAACAGTTTTGCTGACCCAAAAGACGCCCGCATAGCGATCGGGGAGTCTGGGTTGATCCGGCATATCGTTTTCTTCAGTGCGCGGCGCAAAGATGATGTGGAGGCTGTTCGCAACGGCCTGCTGGCGCTGGGCAAAATCCCTCATTCCAGCCTCTTCGAGGTCACCCTCAACACGAAAGTCGATCCGATGTCGGACGAGATCGATGTGGTTGTCTACGCCGAATTCGAAGATGAGGCGGCGCTTGCCGCTTACAAGGCGCATCCAGTCTACGCCAGGACGACCAGCGAGGTGAAACCACTGCGCGAATTGCGTTATTCCGCCGACGTCGTTGCTCTGACCTGAGCGAAATCCTGCGTCAGTCGGCGCCTTTGCCGGCGCCCCGAGACATAGCCCGATAGCACATGTAGGCCCCGTGGCAGATTGGCGGCGCTTCGCCAGGCTTCCAGTTCGGCCAGCGCGATGCCGAAGCGGCCCTGTGCAAGCGCCTTCATGATACCGCGTATCGTCAGATAGCTGAGGATCGGGCCATAATCGGCCGCCCGATAGTCCGGGCAGCGCGCAACAAGGTTGTCCAGCCCCTCGATATAACCGGCGTGGTCATGTGAGATTGAGTTTACGGTTCGATATTTGAGTACGTCCGTCGCTCCGCCGAAGACGATTCTGTGATCCTTCCCCAGCCGTGCCAGGAATTCCCGATCCTGATGGCGCATCAGGTCGGGATCGTAGCCACCGATCGCTGCAAACGCGCCGCGGCGGACGGTGACGGTCGAATTCGTCAGAGGGATGCAGTGGCTGAGCAGCAGCTGCCGCAGCGTTTCTCCGTCCGGCGTAAACAGCGGCAATTCGTGCAGGCGCTCGCGCCCGTTCGAAACATCGCTAAAGCCATCGATGGTACAGGCGATGTCCGGATGTGCGTCGAAGTGGGCGATCAACCTGCTCATCCGATCCGGACCAAAGGCGTCATCGGAATCGAGAAAGGCGATCAGCGGGGCGGTGGTCAGGGCCGCGCCCTCGTTGCGGGCGCGGTTCGCGCCGGCTCGCACCGGCAAGCGTCGCCAGATCAGTCGCGGGTCGCTGAGCGAGGCCAGATAGTCGGCCGTGCCATCGTCCGAGCCGTCGTCAACGACAGCGAGTTCGATATCCAGCCTGGGGTCGGAAAGAACGGACGCCAAGGTTCTTGGAAGGCTCTCACGACGATTTCTGGCCGGAACGACAACTGCCAGCCTGGGCGCGACCAGGCTGTCACGTTCGATCGGCAACGAGGTTGGAGAGACGGTCACAGGGGAAGCTCATGTTTGGTGGAGTATTGTGGCGCAACGCGGTCAAACACGAATCGATCCTGTAAAGAGTATTTTGATGTGGATGAATTGATCGCAGGAGAATGCAGGTGCCAGTTGGCGCGCCCGAGTCACGCGATGCCGCGCACCCTATCGTCGCCAAGCCTTTGCGTGTAAACTCTTTTTGGGTCTATCCCAAACAGGTGGGTGTGGCGGCTTTCTTTACCCGCATATTCTTGGAAACGCGAAAGCAGACTTCCGCCGCCAACGCGGCTGCCGATGACATCCAGCCGAAAGGGGCCGACCTATTCGGTCTGAACAGAAGATGAATCGGTCATGTCGATGCCGTCCCACTTGGGCGCGTTCCAGACCAGCAGGGCAATCACCGTCATGGAAAGAATCGCCGCTGCGATGAACTAATCCTTCTCATAGGAGTCACGTAGGCCGGTTCTCGACAACGGCAAGCATCCTGCCGCCTTGGGGCCGGGATTCGCACGGTCGCCGGATCAAGCTCTTGAACCCCTTTCCGGAATGATGCACATCGCGCCCATGACCGAAGAAAATGCAGCCAAGCATCCGCTCGACCATCTCGTGCTGCCAACCGTCAGCCTGGATGTGGCGCGAACACGGCTGACTTCACTTGGGTTCGTCGTGGCTCCCAACGGCATCCATCCCTTCGGCACCGAAAACTGCTGCGTCTTCCTTGCCGATGGTACCTATCTCGAACCGCTGGCAGTGGGGAACATGCAGGCCGCGACACTGGCGATCGCGCAAGGCAATGTCTTCGTCGCACGCGACCGCATTTATCGCGATAGGCGCGGCGAGGATGGATTTTCCGCCGTGGTCCTGGGCACGGACAGCGCGGATGCGGATCATGCCCGCTTTGTCGAGGCTGGCGTATCGGGGGGAAATGTACTGAATTTCTCGCGTGCGTTCGTGGACAGGTCCGGCAAGAGCGACATGGCATCGTTCAGGCTCGCTTTCGCGTCCGCCAGCGAGGCGACCGATGCATTCCTGTTCGCCTGTGAGCGGATCAATGCACCGAATACCGATCGCACCGCGCTGCAGGCGCATGCCAATGGTGCGGCCGGCATCTTGGAAGTCGCGGCAGTCAGCGACAGTCCCGCTGAACAGGGCTGTTTGATTTCGATCGCGACCGGCGTCGGCGGGGAAAACTCTTTCAACCTGCCGAACGCGAGATTGACCGTACTGACACCCGCGGAATTCGAAGGCCGCCTTGGTGTGCCGTCCGGCGCGCCGTCAAAGCTGCGCTTCGCCGCAATCGTCTTTTCGGTGCGGAATGTCGAGATTGCCAGGACGCTGCTTGCAGCCAATGGCATCGCACACGACATACGCGGCAGTGACATCGTCGTGCAGCCAGCGCCAGGGCAGGGCGCGGCGTTTATTTTCCGGGAGATCCGATGAGCAAGCCCAATCCGTCCGTAACCGTCGGCAACGTAACTTTCGCCAACAACGCACCGCTCTCGTTGATAGCCGGGCCCTGCCAGTTCGAATCGCGTCAGCATGCCTTCGATATGGCGGGCGCGCTGAAGGAACTGACGGGCAAGCTCGGGATCGGCCTTGTCTACAAGACCAGCTACGACAAGGCCAACCGCACCTCACTGTCGGCGACGCGCGGCGCCGGGATGGAGGCAGCGCTTCCGGTCTTCGACGAACTGCGCAAGGAATTTTCGCTACCTGTCCTGACCGATGTTCACACGGAGGAACAGTGTACGATTGTCGCGCCGCATGTCGACATTCTGCAGATACCGGCCTTTCTCAGCCGCCAAACCGACATGTTGGTCGCCGCCGCCAGGACCGGTAAGGTTATCAATGTGAAGAAAGGCCAGTTCCTCGCTCCTTGGGACATGAAGAACGTCGTCGCCAAGATCACCGGCTCCGGCAATGCCAACGTGCTGACCACCGAGCGCGGCGCGTCCTTCGGTTACAACACGCTGGTATCCGACATGCGCGCTCTGCCGATCATGGCCGAGATCGGCGCGCCGGTGATTTTCGATGCCACGCATTCGGTGCAGCAGCCGGGCGGCCAGGGCGGCTCCTCGGGTGGCGAGCGTCGTTTTGTCGAGACGCTGGCCCGAGCGGCGGTTGCGGTCGGCGTCGCCGGTGTCTTCATCGAGACCCATCAGGATCCCGATAACTCGACCTCTTCCGATGGGCCGAACATGGTACCACTCAAGGATATGCCGGCTTTGCTTGAACGGCTGATGGCGTTCGATCGCATCGCCAAGGGCTGAAACCGCCTGCGCTTGTGGCAATAACACTCCGGTTGTACGCTTGCCTGGCAAATGAGCGTCCTGGCAGGAGAAAAGCCATGTCCGTCGCCCGCGTTACCGAAATCACCTCATCGTCGAAGAAGAGTTTTCAGGAAGCCATCGAGAAGGGAATCGCGCGCGCTTCCAAGACATTGAAGAACGTCGAAGGCGCCTGGATTCAGGATCAGAAGATCGTTGTCGAGGACGGCAAGATCGCCGCCTACAGGGTCAACATGAAGGTCACGTTCATCCTCGCGGAGTGACCGGCGGTCGCCGCAAAACTCGGGAACTTTCGCCGGCGCCCCTCATTGTCAAAGTACCGATCAATGACAAAGAGGAGCACATCATGACAACCCAGACAGGCCACACGGAAGCCATTGCCGCTTCGCGCGTCATCGGTACATCCGTGTACAACACCGAAGGCAAGAGCATCGGCAGCATCGAGGACATCATGCTCGACAAGACGTCGAATGGAATCATGTTCGCGGTAATCGGTTTTGGCGGCTTTCTCGGCATCGGCGAAAAATACCACGCCGTACCATGGTCAAGTCTCGGCTACGACAAGGCCAAGCAAGGCTATGTCGTGCCGTTCTCGAAGGAGCAGTTGGAGGCGGCGCCCGCCTATTCGATCAATGAACTGGCCGGAGCGGATGGCGAGAACGCACGTGATGCGTCCTACGAATACTACAAAGTCACGCCTTACTGGCACTGACGCCTGATCTCGCCAAAGCCCCGTCTCTGGAAGACGGGGCTTTTCCATGGGGCGGGCGATGATGAAGCCGGGGCGGATCATTATCCTGACCTGGGCGTGCACCTCACACGACAGGGCTGGTGTGTTTCAAACCAGCGCTTTACGGATCTTGTCCGCGTCATCAGCGAGAACTTCGGGCTTCTCCATGACGCCGGTATGCGGCTTTAATGCGATGCCTTCGAAGCGTGGGATGACGTGGATGTGGAGATGATAGACAGTCTGCCCCGAAGCCGGCTCGTTGAACTGCAGGATGGTGACGCCATCGGCCTCGAAAGCCTTTCTGACCGCCAGCGCCACTTTTTGAACAGCCTTGAGCAGTGGGCCCAGCGCTGCAGGGTCGGCATCGAGGAGGTTGCGTGACGGCGCCTTGGGGACAACTAGTGTATGCCCAGGCCCTTGCGGCATCACATCCATGAAGGCCACCACGGATTGATCTTCGTAGACGCGGTGCGACGGGATTTCGCCGCGCAGGATCTTGGCAAAGATGTTTTGTGGGTCGTAGGGGGTCTCGGCCATGGCGTGCTCCGGATTGAGGCTCTGCGCCCGGTGTAGCGAAGCCTCCTGTGAGCGGCAAGACGATCAGGCGAGATCGACCGCACCCGCTTCGACAAGAGCGCGATGGAACCGCCGTTTCGGCACCGAAGTTGGGTCGAAATAGACAGCCGGGTCGTTTCTTAGCAAGGCGGCACGGGTGGCGAAGACAGGATCGAGCTGCACCTTGGCGGCCAGCAGCGCGAGCGTCGACAGATAGGTCACGTCGAGTACTGGCGGTGATGGAACATCCAGCGGCAATACGCAGTTGACGGCCTCGACCGCATAGAATGTCTTGTGCAGCGCCGGATCGGAGGGCGCTTTGCCGCTAAGCGGGGCGGTGAAAGACGGCTGATGGTCGCCGAAACGGACGATGATCGCCGGTTTGCCGTCCAGTCTTTCACGAAGGCCCCTGCGGAACGCCTCGTAGGCGTCGACGCTGTCGGCAAGCCGGACGATATATTCGCCAAAATCCGTGTTGCCCGTGGAAGCGGCGGCGCGTTGCCGGAGCTCAGCGCGATGTTCGGCGCCAAATATGCGGTTGCCGTGGCTGCCGTGGTTCATCAGCGTCATGACCGATAGGAAGAACGGCTTATCGTCATTCCGATTTGCCAACAGATCGAGCGCGTGGGAGTAGAGCTGTTCATCATGATGTTCGCGCTCCCAGCGCGCCCTGTCGAAGGGCGCCTGCAGGGCATCCGCAAAACTGATATTCCGCAATCCGAGCGACCGGTAGAAACGCTCGCAATTCAGCAGCTTCGGACCGCTGCAGCTTATCAGGGAAACATCATACCCGATGCCGTTCAGAAAAGATGGCAGTGAGTGATGGATCCGCCCGGGCATGCGATGGAATACGAAGCCGCTGTCACTGCCGAACGACAGCGATGACAGGCCGGTCAGCACTGAAAATTCGGTCTGTATCGTACCGCCGCCGAACACATCGACATGAAGCCGGCCCGAGAGGCCGTCTTGCGGTGCAAAGAAGTTTTCGAACCGGGTTTCGAGTGGCAACCCCAGGCATCTGGGATCAAATGTCGATTCATGCAGGATCAGGATGATGCTGGGCTCTTTTTCACCTTGCGCGCGCTTTTCCTGTGTCGGCGCGAGGAGCGGCAATGCCTCCTGGTCAATGTCTATGAAAACCGGTCGGGGCGAGAGCCCGACTTTGAACCACGAGGCCACAAATGCCGAGAGATGGGCACGATCCCGGGTCAGCACCCGGAAATTAAAGCGTGCCGATCCGCCACTTGACCACAATACCGCGAAGTAAATCAGGGTTGCCGCTCCCAGCAGCTGAACGCGGACCTCGAATGGATTGACCGACTCCTCGATCGCGATTGCAATCACGCAACCCATTGCGAGTACCGCGATCATGGCGGAAGTCGTGGTGACGATCAGACGTGTGTGGTCTGCCAGCAGCCCACGGATGCTGCTTCCGACGAGGTAAAGAAGATCTCCGGCGAGAAGGTTGAAGCTGAGATAGCGATACTTAACCTTGGAAGCGATGCCGATCGTTGCGGTCAACGCCAGCGTCATCCAGAGCGCGGCGCTCTTTTGCGGAATCAGAAGATGGATGATGCTGAAAAGAAAAAAGAATGTTGCAAGGCCCAGATGCCAAGTCGATGGTTTCCGTTCCAACCATGCGATCAGCATGATGCCAAATACAAGCCCAATCAAACCGAGCCATTGGTCGGTTTCCCAAAATGCCAAACTCTGCATATCCCCCGAAGCACCCCGACCTCGCTCCCCGGTCATATATTTAGCCGACTTTATCGGGGTGGTAAACAGGACAGAGCCAAGCAGACTGGGAGCTGCAGGCGCGACATCTAGCCATCGGGGGCGACCTTTTTTCCCCCTGACGGAGGTCACTCTTCGCCGGACGGATCCGATTTGCGAAACGGGGTGTGCTCTTCAAGGTACTCGCCCATGCGTTCCACCTCGCGCCGCTCACGCTTGAGATAGTCGGCCACGGCATTGCGCAATCCGGGGTGCGCGATGTAGTGCGCCGAGTGCATGGTCACCGGCCGGTAGCCACGCGCAAGCTTGTGTTCGCCCTGCGCGCCCGCTTCGACCACCTTCAGCTTGCGGTCGATGGCGAAATCGATCGCCTGATGATAGCAGACCTCGAAATGCAGGAAGGGGTGATCCTCGACACAGCCCCAGTTGCGGCCATAAAGCGCTTCGGAACCGATGAAGTTGATCGCGCCGGCAACGTAGCGGCCATTGCGCCTGGCCATCACCAGCAGGATGTCGTCAGCCATGCGCTCGCCGATCAGCGAGAAGAACTCGCGATTGAGATAGGGGCGCCCCCATTTGCGGCTGCCGGTGTCCATGTAAAAGGCGAAGAAGTCGTCCCAGGCCTTCTCGGTCAGATCCTTGCCAGTCAGCCAGTCGATGGAGATGCCGGGTGCGAGCGCTTCGCGCCGCTCCTTCTTCATGGCCTTGCGCTTGCGCGAGGCAAGCGTGGCGAGGAAGTCGTCGTAGGTTGAAAACCCTTCGTTGAAGAAATGAAACTGCTGATCGGTGCGGTGCAGGAAGCCCGCAGCCTCCAGCGTGGCGACGTCGGACTCCTGCGCGAAGGTGACATGCGCCGAGGAGACGCCGAGCTTTTCCGTTACCGCTTTCAACCCCGCGGCCAGACCTGCCTTGACTGTATTGGTGTCCTCGCCCTTGCTCACCAGCAGGCGAGGGCCGGTCACGGGTGTGAACGGCACCGCGCATTGCAGTTTGGGATAATAACGGCCACCGGCCCGCTCGAACGCATCGGACCAGCCATGATCGAATACGTATTCGCCCTGGCTATGCGATTTCAGATAGCAGGGGGCAGCGCCGAGCAACTTGCCCTGGGTGGTTTCGAGCCTGAGATGATGACCCTGCCAGCCCGTGCGCCGGGTAGCGCAGCCGGAGTCCTCAAGCGCGCTCAAAAAAGCAAATGAAACAAGCGGGTTATAGGCATTGGCTGGATCACCACGCGTGGCGCCGCCGAAACGGTTCCATTCCTCGCGGGTGAAGGCGCCGATACCCGCGGCGACGCGGATCGCATAATCCGCGTTCGCCGTTTGCCCGTCGCCGTCTTCGCCTTGATCCATGAGGCTTATTTAAGCTCCATACGAGCCGCTACAAGTCACGTTTCAGGCAAGCTGGCGTCATGCCACTTTGGCAAGGTCGGGCTCGAACCCTTCGAACGTCATCTGGTCGGCATATTTGACGGTCAGGTCGATCGCGGGCTGGTCATGCACCGTCCAGGTGATCACCGGCATGTTGAGCTTTTCGCGAACAAAGCTGACGAAGGGATTCGGCAGGTCGCCGGCAGCGTAGGACGTGAAGACAATATCATGCGCCAGCATGGCAAAATGGGCCTCGATAAGTCCGGTGTCCTTGCCATAGGCGGTCAATCCGCCGGGAATGCCCGGCGCATGTTTTGGGAAATCGCGGATCAGCCAGTGGTCAAACGACATGATCGCCGCCTTGCCCTCGTAGCGCTTCAGTATCTTGCCGACTCTCGCAACGAGACCTTCATCCCGGCCGGGAATACCCTTCAGTTCGATGACCATAGGCACGCGGCCATCGACCAGGTCGAGTGCTTCCCGCAGCGTCGGCACATGGTCCGCCGTGCCCCCGACCTTGAGCGCCGCCAGTTCAGCGGCTGTGCGTTGCCAGACGAAGCCATCCTGGCCAGTCAGCCTCCGCAGATCATCGTCATGAATGACGACGGGAACGCCGTCCGAAGACAGATGGACATCACACTCGATGGCATAGCCGCGCTCGGCCGCGGCGGCAAAGGCGGTAAGCGTGTTCTCCCAGCGAGTCTTGTTCATGTCATGGAAGCCGCGATGGGCGACGGGCCGGGCGATGAGCCAGGATAGGTCTGTCATGGTTCTTCCCAGGCTCATTCGACTTCGAAGATCGCTTCGATTTCCACTGCGGCATTAAGCGGCAGGGAAGCCGTGCCGACCGCGGAGCGGGCATGCTTGCCGCGCTCGCCGAGCGCCGCGACGAGAAAATCGGAGGCGCCATTGGCAACCAGATGCTGCTCTACAAAATCCGCCGTCGACGCGACAAAGACGGTTATCTTGACCAGCCGCTGGATCTTTTCGAGGTCGCCAAGCGCGGCCTTGGCCTGCGCCAATATGTTGATGGCGCAGTATTTTGCCGCCTCTTTGCCGGTCGCCGTGTCGACGTCGCGGCCAAGCAGGCCGCTGGCCTGGAGCTTGCCGTCCTTGAGCGGCAACTGCCCGGCGGTGAACAGCAGATTGCCTGTCTGGCAGTAGGGCACGTAGTTGGCCGCAGGTGCCGCCGCGACGGGAAGTGTCACGCCCAGATCGCTTAGCCGCTTTTCGATTGTTTCGCTCATGGTATTTCCCTATTGCTTGATCTCGCGGCTTTGGCCGGGGCCGAAATTGCTATTTTTGCCTCGCTTCCGCCACGACTTTTTTTAAGCTGGACCATCTTTCCCCGCGGGCTGCCATCAGCCACGATGATCGGAGCACCTCATGCGCGCAACGCGCCGCCTCGTATTCCCCGCCGTCTTGCTGTCGGCGGCTTTCTCGATGGGGCCCGCTTTCGCCGCACCGGCACTGCAAGCGCATCGTGCCGTCTACGATCTTTCACTGAACAAGGCGTCCGACCGCTCCGGTATCACCGGCATTACCGGCCGCATGGTCTATGAGTTCAACGGCTCGGCTTGTGAAGGCTATACGGTGAAATTTCGTTTCGTGACCCAGATCGTCACCAACGACAACACAAGGCTGACCGACCAGCAGACGACCACCTTCGAGGATGCCGAAGGCAAGACTTTCTCATTCGTGACGAAATCCTTCGTCGACCAGAACCTCGACAAGGAGGTCCGGGGCACCGCGACCAAGGACACGAAAGGACTGAAGGTCGATATCGACAAGCCTGAAAAAAGCAGCCTGGAGCTAGCGGCCACCCAATTTCCGACCCAGCATCTGGTCGAGCTGATCGGAAAGGCGGAGAAAGGCGAGAACTTCTACGAAACCAATTTGTTCGACGGTTCGGAGGATGCCAACAAGGTGATGACCACCACCGTCATCGTCGGCAAGAAGACCGATGCCGACAAGACCGATCCGGAAGCGCCGGCCTTGGCGAAACTCGCAACCGACAAATATTGGCCCGTCGACATCGCCTACTTCGACGATAGCGCCAAGACTGGCGAGGAAGTGCCGGAATACCGCATCAGCTTCAAGCTGCATGAAAACGGCATCACGCGCGATCTGGTCATGGACTATGGCGATTTCTCGATGACCGGGAAGCTGGTGAATCTGTCCTTGTTCGACCAAGCCAAACCCTGCCCGGCGAAATAGTCGAAACCACACGCCTGTCTGATTAACCACGGCGCGGGGTTGCCGTGGCTCATGACTTGAACACGCCGCAATTGCCTCTCACCTTTCTTTCGTATCGCAGATTGTGCGCGATCTCCGAGGGGGAAGCAGGTTGAGCAGGATCGATGTGTTCGTGGCGCCGAGACCCAATACGGCGCTGATCAAGACCATGACGTCCGTCAATCGGATATTCATGTTGCGCGGCGTTCCCGGATTTCGCGACCTGTTGCCGTTCAATCGCCTGGCCGGACTGCGTGGCATCGCCAATGTCCGTCATCTCGATTTCCCCGACGGTGAACAGCGTCGACTGAAAGCCGTCTCTGGGCCGGGCAAGGCGACCTTCATCACGCCCAATCATCCTGAATTCTTCACGGACTGGATGATCGACAAGGAAATCGTGTCGCGGGTCAGCCCGCTCGCCGCATCCTGGGCCACGAATGGCGTCGTCAACGGTCTTGGCCGTATGATGCAGAAGTTCTGGCTGGCCAACAATCTGATCGCGCAGATACCCGGCAACAGCGCCGCGGCCAAGGAACACTCCGTCGAATGGGCGCTAAAGGGCCACGGTGTGTTGCTTCATCCCGAAGGCGGCGTCGGCTGGCACGGTAATTTTGTAGCGCCGCTGTTGCCAGGAGCCGTCGAAATGGGGCTGGAGGCGCTAAAGCGCGGCCGGGAAACGGATCCGCATTTCAAAACCTGGATTGCGCCCGTTGTCTGGAAACTGACCTTCACGAAAGATGTGTACTCGGCGCTGGCGCGGGAATGCAGCTATGTCGAGCGAAGCCTGGGGATCGAGCGCATCGCCGATAAGCTACCGGAGCGCATCCATCATATCTACGCGGTGCTGCTTACGCGTGACGCGTCCGCTTACGACGTCCAGTCTGATCCGAACGCGTTCTACGCCGAACGCCAGCGCGAACTGCTGCTCGAATTGAGACGCCGGCTCGCGAAGGAGATATCCATCGATGCTAATTCCCTTGACCCCTCTGAACTTCTACGCCGGTCGCGCCGCTGGCTGAAGGAAAGCGCGGGTGAAGGGCAGAAACAGGCCCGCAGGCTGATGGAGACAATTCAGCGGCTGCAGCGCGTCGGGCCATGGGCATGGGCCAATCCGCTGACGACGCAGGAGGAGATGGCGGAACATCTGAAACGTATCCGCAACGACTATTGCAAGGGCACGTTGCGCGACACGCTGAACCATTTCGCGCCGCAGCCGGCCGGACCGCGCTGTGCGCATATCCGTGTGCCCGAGCCCCTGGGATTGCATGCTTACGATGGTTCGATCGACGATGCTGTCGTTGAGCTGCGTCGGCGGATGCAGGAAGCCGTGACCGCGATGGTGAGCGAGCTTGAGGCTGCCGGCGGCTTCATTTCCTACCCGAATCCCTTCTATCATTGCTAGTTCATGCGACTGGCCATGCTTTCATCTGGCGAGACGAGGAGTGCGGCAAGCTTCATGGCTGTCTATGTCGACGCGGCGATCTGGAAATGGGCCGGTCATCGCTGGTGTCATCTGATGGCCGACGATACCGACGAGTTGCACCGCTTTGCCTTACAACTCGGCGTCAAGCGCTCATCCTATCAAGGGCCGCCGAAGACATCGGCCCCACACTACGACATAACCGGCTTCGAGCGGGACCGCGCCGTAAGGCTTGGCGCGATCGAATGCAGCCGCGAGGAGATCGTCGAGATCTTCAGGCGGGTGAGGGTACCCAACGGGAAGGGGCGTCGGCCATGACGTTGACCGCATTTCTGGCCTACTGCGCGGCAATCACGCTGGCCGCGGCCACACCAGGTCCGGCAATGTTCGCGGTCATCACCAGCGGCGTATCGCGCGGGTTTGTCCGGGCATTCATGGCGGGAATTGGCGTCGCGGCCGGGGATGCCGTGCTGGTCACCCTGGCGTTGCTCGGACTGGTGGCGCTGGCCCAGACTTTCGAATGGGTTTTTCACCTGCTGAAATATGCTGGCGCCGCCTATCTGGTTTTTCTCGGCGTCAGGATGTGGCGCGCGGCGGCCACTCAATCGGCCGAATCGCGGACATCGCAGGCGAAATTGTCCCGATCGTTTTTTCTTGGCGCCTCCATTGCGCTCGGCAACCCGAAGGCGATCCTGTTTCACGCCTCGATCATGCCGCTGATACTGAACCTCGACACCTTGACCTTCGCCGATGGCCTTGCGGTTGTCGCCGTGGTGATCAGCGTCAATATCCTCACCATGGGCCTATACGCGGCATTGGCGGGGCGGGCATCGAGTTGGTTCAAGACGCCCGGGCGCATGCGGCTGATGAACAGGTTTGCCGGCAGCGCCATGATCGGCACCGGAGCGCTGATTGCCGCACGCTAGGCATCAAAGCGCCGCCCCGCTTGCGTTTGTCGCGCTTCCCCTCTATATGCGCGCTCATTCCACACACGGACTTTGGTGTCTGCCCGGGAGAAATCCGGCTGAGACCTCCGGTGGCGTTAGAGGACATTGTCCAAAAATGCCTGTGTCCGTGGAGGCTAACCGGAAAAGGAACTAAGAATGGCTCTGCCTGATTTCAGCATGCGCCAGCTTTTGGAAGCTGGCATTCACTTCGGCCACCAGACCCACCGCTGGAACCCGAAGATGGCGCCCTACATCTATGGCGCTCGCAACAACATCCACATCATCGACCTGTCGCAGACGGTGCCTTTGCTGCACCAGGCGCTGAAGCAGGTTTCCGACACTGTCGCCAAGGGTGGCCGCGTGCTGTTCGTCGGCACCAAGCGCCAGGCTTCGGACATCGTTGCCGATGCCGCCCAGCGTTCGGCCCAGTACTATGTCAACTCGCGTTGGCTCGGCGGCATGCTGACCAACTGGAAGACGATTTCGAACTCGATCCAGCGCCTGCGCAAGCTCGACGAGATGCTGGCCGGCGAGGCACAGGGCCTCACCAAGAAGGAACGCCTGAACCTCGATCGCGAACGCGAGAAGCTGGACAAGGCGCTCGGCGGCATCAAGGACATGGGTTCGACGCCGGACCTGATGTTCGTGATCGACACCAACAAGGAAGCGATCGCCATCCTCGAGGCGAAGCGTCTCGGCATTCCGGTCGTCGCCATCATCGATTCGAACTGCGATCCGGACAAGATCGACTTCCCGATCCCCGGCAATGATGACGCGGCTCGCGCCATCCAGCTCTATTGCGACCTGATCGCCAAGGCCGCCATCGACGGCATCGCCCGTCAGCAGGGCGCGCTTGGTGTCGACATCGGCGCTTCGGTCGAGGCTCCGGTCGAACCGGCACTTGATCCGGCTCCGTCGGGCGAGGCCCCGCAGGCTTAAACGGAGAGGGCCGGTCCCGGCCTTCATCTTTCTAATATTTTGGCACGCTAAACGGACGCATCATCGAGATTCGGTGGTGCGTCGGTGCATTTAAAACAAAGAGGCGACAATGAGCATTTCGGCTGCACAGGTCAAAGAACTCCGCGACTTGACCGGCGCGGGCATGATGGACTGCAAGGCGGCGTTGACCGAGACCAACGGCAACATGGAAGAGGCCGTCGACTGGCTGCGCAAGAAGGGCATTTCCAAGGCTGACAAGAAGGCCGGCCGCACCGCCGCCGAAGGCCTGATCGGCGTCGACAATGGCGTGCGTGAGGCCGCAGTGGTCGAGGTCAACTCCGAGACCGACTTTGTTGCCCGTAACGCGGCTTTCCAGGAAATCGTCGCCAACGTCGCCAAAGTCGCGCTCGCCTACGGCACGACCGAGGCTGTCGCTGGCGCCAAGTACCCGGGTTCGGACAAGTCGGTTACCGACACCATCAAGGACGCTGTCGGCACGATCGGCGAGAACATGGGCTTCCGCCGCTCGGCCAAGCTCACCGTCGCGCAGGGCGCGGTCGCAACCTATGTGCACAACGCGGTTGCTGATGGTCTCGGCAAGCTCGGCGTTCTGGTTGCCATCGAAACCACCGGCAATGCGCAGGCTGCAAATGCCTTCGCTCGTCAGGTCGCCATGCACGTCGCCGCCACCAATCCCTTGGCGCTGACCGCGGAGCAGATCGATCCGGCGGCGGTCGAGCGCGAGAAGGCGATCTTCGCCGACCAGGCGCGCCAGACCGGCAAGCCGGAAGCGATCATCGAGAAAATGGTCGAAGGCCGTCTGCGCAAGTTCTACGAGGAAGTCGTGCTCTTGAAGCAGGCCTTCGTGCTCAATCCCGACATCACTGTCGAGCAGGCGCTGAAGGATGCCGAGAAGGAAATCGGCGCTCCGGCCAAGATCACCGCCTATCTGCGCTTCGCCCTGGGCGAGGGCATCGAGAAGGAAGAGACCGATTTCGCGGCGGAAGTCGCGGCCGCGGTGAAGAAGTAAGCTCAGCTATCTTCTGGTGAAATTGATCGGCCGGGCGTCCACTGTGACGCCCGGCCGATTTCGTTTGCGGTGTCGATGGACGCCCCGGGCTTGGGCGCCATCGCGGCCCGGCGTTGGAAGTAAAGCAACAACCCGGTTCCCCGATCACCGTTCGCGGCAGGATCTGGAAGAGGCGACCGGCAGCGAAATCCGCGCGGACCAGCGGCTCGAACACATGGGCGAGCCCCACCCCTGCCAGTGCAAGGTCCATTGCCGCGAGCGACCCCCCCGTGACGATTGCGGTGCCGCGCGTCTCGACCACCACTAACGCTTTCGTTCTAGGTAGGCCCGGCGGTACAGTGAGCCGTAACGAACCAGCCGGTAGCCGATGCAATTGTGGTTCGCCGAGCGCCGACAGCTTCGTCTCGGTGCCGTTGCCGGCGACAAGCCCTCCGGCTATGCGTCCCGAGTTGTGGTCGAAGGCGAAGCCACCGGCATCGGCGGCAGTTGCTCAAGGAAGCCAGGAATTTTGCACAGGGGCGCGGCGTGACATCGCCGCGCCCTTCGTGTATCGGGTCAACCCGTCATGACAGCACCGCCCGGCGAAGCGGAGCAGTTTTCGCCTCCAGATTTGCCGCCCACATGCGAGGAACCAGATGACGGCGAAGCCCCTCTACCGACGTGTCTTGTTGAAAGCGTCGGGCGAAGCACTTATGGGCGAACAGCATTTCGGGATCGACGTGTCGGTTGTCGATCGCATCGCATCCGATATCGCCGAGGCCCGCGCATTGGGTATCGAGGTCGGAGTCGTCATCGGTGGTGGTAACATCTTTCGCGGCGTGGCGGTTGCCTCCAAGGGGGGAGACCGGGTGACCGGCGACCACATGGGCATGCTGGCTACCGTCATCAACTCGCTGGCATTGCGCACCTCGCTGAACAAGATCGGCGTCGACGCCGTGGTGCTTTCCGCGATCGCCATGCCCGAGCTTTGCGAGAGCTTTTCGCAGCGGCAGGCCACCGCCTACATGAACCAGGGCAAGGTCGTTATCTTTGCCGGCGGCACGGGCAACCCGTTCTTCACCACTGATTCGGCAGCGGCACTTCGCGCCGCGGAAATCGGCGCCGACGCCCTGTTCAAGGGCACTCAGGTCGATGGTGTCTATTCGGCCGACCCCAAGAAAGATCCCGATGCGACGCGTTTCGAGCGCATCAGCCATGCGGAAGTCATAAAACGCGGGCTTTCCATCATGGATACAGCAGCGATTGCACTTGCGCGCGAAAACAACATTCCGATAATCGTCTATTCAATCCACGAAAAAGGTGGTTTTGGCGATATTCTGAGGGGTGGCGGCCGCTGTACGGTCGTCGCGGACAGTTGATCCGGAGCGGATTGCGAAAAGGCGGGACCGGTTTCGCAACGATGCTTGAACACGGGGTTCTCCCCTGAAGCAGTGAACCCGGGACAGCCGGGTCGAGGAGACTATGATGAGTGGTGAGTACGAAGACCTCAAGCGGCGCATGGATGGGGCGATCGCCGCTTTCAAGCACGACCTTGCTTCGCTGCGGACCGGCCGCGCGTCGAGCAACCTGCTCGATGCCATCCAGGTGCAGGCCTACGGCACATCGATGCCCATCAACCAGGTGGCCAACGTCTCGGTGCCTGAGCCGCGCATGATTTCGGTGTCGGTGTGGGACAAGTCGATGGTCAGCGCCGTGGACCGCGCCATCCGCGAATCCAATCTCGGCTTCAATCCGATCGTCGACGGCACGAATCTAAGGATTCCGCTTCCCGAGCTCAATGAGCAGCGCCGCAAGGAACTGGTCAAGATCTCGCACGGCTATGCCGAGAACGCCCGTGTCGCCGTGCGCCATGTGCGCCGCGACGGCATGGATTTCTTGAAGAAGGCGGAGAAGGACGGCGATATCAGCGAGGACGATCAGCGCAAGCGGTCGGACCAGGTCCAGAAACTCACTGACGAGACGATCAGCAATATCGACCATCTGCTTTCCGATAAGGAAGCTGAAATCATGCAGGTTTAGGGTCCGGCCGTCGGCTGGCCCGAAAGCGAAGATATGGCAACGCCCGCGCATGTCGCGATCATCATGGATGGAAATGGACGCTGGGCCAAGGCGCGCGGCCTGCCGCGGCTTGCCGGGCATCGCGCCGGCGTCGAGGCGCTGCGCAAGGCGGTGCGGGCAGCGCCTGGCCTCGGCATATCCTTCCTGACGGTTTACGCTTTTTCGTCCGAGAACTGGTCGCGGCCGAAGTCCGAAGTCAGCGACCTGATGGGCCTGCTGAAGCTCTTCATCCGCCGTGATCTCGCCGAGCTGCATCAGAGCGGCGTGCGGGTGCGGATCATCGGTGACAGGGCAGGGCTGCAGGCCGACATCAGGGGGCTTCTCGAAGAGGCCGAATCGCTGACGCTTCGCAACACTTCGCTGACCCTGGTCATCGCCTTCAACTATGGCGGGCGCGACGAGATCGTACGTGCCGCCCGCAAGCTCGCACAGGCAGCCGCGCGCGGCGAAATCGACAGCGAGGCGATCACGGCCGAGAGCTTTGCCGGCGCTCTCGACACGCAAGGCATTCCCGATCCGGAACTGGTTATCCGCACCAGCGGGGAGCTACGGCTTTCGAACTTCCTTCTTTGGCAGGCTGCCTACAGCGAACTCGTCTTCCTGCCTTGCTACTGGCCCGATTTCAGCCGCGAGAACCTGGTGGAGGCCTTGCGGGAATTTGCCGGCCGCGAACGCCGCTTCGGCGGATTGGAGCCGCGGGACGTTGCGTCGCGACCGGCCGCCGGATGAGCAATCTTCGGCTTCGTGTCATTTCGGCGGTGGTGCTCGCCATCGTCGCGCTTGGCCTGACCTGGCTTGGCGGTCTGCCGTTCCGACTGCTTTCCGCTGCGATTTCTGCCGTGATCTTCTACGAATGGACGCGCATGTCCCGCCCATCTGGGGTGAATGGGCTGGGTCTCCTGCCGGAAGCGCTGGTCCTGGTCTTCGTCGGCGCCCTGATCTTTGCCCTGCCTGCATCCTTGATGCTCTCACTCGTCGCGGTTCTGGTCGCCGTCACAGCTGTCGCATCAAGGGCGCGAAACGCCGGGCAATGGGATGTGTCCGGCCTTGCCTACGCGACTGTCGCCGGCCTTTGCCTGGCGCTGCTGCGCGACGACGACCATTCGGGTCTCGTGGCGATCCTGTTCCTCTTCGCGGTCGTCTGGGCGACCGACATTTTTGCTTATTTCGTCGGACGCGCGGTCGGCGGCCCGAAGCTGGCGCCATCGATTTCGCCCGGCAAGACGCGCAGCGGCGCTGTTGGCGGCGCTGCCGGCGGCGTCATCGCGGGGCTCATACTGGCCGCCGTCGCCGGTGCCAGCAACTTGGCGCTGCTTGGCCTTGTGGCGCTTGTGCTTTCGATCGTGGCGCAGGCCGGCGATCTATTCGAATCATGGGTCAAGCGCCGGCACGGCTGCAAGGATTCAGGCACCCTCATACCAGGCCATGGCGGCGTCATGGACCGGGTCGACGGGCTTGTCGCGGCGGCGTTCGCCCTATACGTCATTGGCTGGATTTCGGCCACCGCCGAGCATCCTGCACACGGGCTGTTTCCGGCTTGATCGATACCGTTCCAAGATTAGGCGCACAAGCGTCATGGATTCGCCTCGATTGATGTGACAGTCGCGGCGCGGCCTGCGCTGCGGAAGAATTTGAGGGGATGACTTGAACGAGGTTCTTCACGCGGTTTTCAGCACGGAGGGGTTTCTCCTCGGCACGCTCGTGCCCTTCCTGTTTGTTTTGACGGTCGTGGTGTTCGTCCATGAGATGGGCCACTATCTCGTCGGCCGCTGGTGCGGCATTGGCGTGAAAGCCTTTTCGATAGGCTTCGGCCCCGAGATATTCGGTTTCAATGACCGTCATGGCACGCGATGGAAGCTTTGTGCCATCCCGCTCGGCGGCTACGTCAAATTCGTAGGCGACATGACGGCCACGTCGAGCCAGCCGAGTTCCGATGAGATCGAGGCGCTGTCCGACGAAGAGCGCAAGGTGGCGTTCCATACACAGCCGATCTGGAAGCGCGCGGCGACCGTGGTCGCCGGTCCGCTGTTCAATTTCCTCCTGACCATCGTGGTTTTCGCCGTGCTGTTCGCGGCCTACGGCCGCTATGTCTCGGAGCCCATGGTGGCCGAGGTCACGGCGGATAGTCCGGCCGCGAAGGCCGGAATTCTTCCCGGCGACCGATTCGTCAGCGTCGACGGAAGCAAGGTCGAGACCTTCGCCGACGTTCAGCGTCTGGTTTCAGGGCGCGCCGGTGATTCGATCACCTTCGTCATGCTGCGCGATGGCAAGGACGTCACCGTGACGGCGACGCCACGGCTGATGGAGCAGGACGACGCGCTGGGCAACAAGGTCAAGCTTGCCGTGATCGGCGTCGTCAACAACAAGGAACTCGGGCAACCCCGGCTGGTCACCTACAGCCCCGCCGGGGCGCTGACGGCGGCGGTCGAGGAAACCGGCCACATCATACAGCGCACGGGCCAGTTCCTGCAGCGTTTCGTCGTCGGGCGGGAAGACAAATGCCAGCTTGGCGGTCCGGTGAAGATCGCCGACATGGCAGGCAAGGCGGCAAAGCTCGGCTTCGAATGGCTCGTGCAACTGGTCGCGCTGCTCTCTGTCGGCATAGGTATTTTAAACCTTTTGCCGATTCCCCCCCTCGACGGCGGCCATCTCTTGTTCTACGGCGTGGAGGCGGTCATACGACGGCCGGTGTCGGAGCGGATGATGGAAATGGCCTATCGGGCCGGCATGATTCTCGTGCTGTGCTTCATGGGGTTCGTTTTCTGGAACGATCTGTTTGGGTGCTGAAATCATGAAGAAATTTGGCTTTGACACAGCCGATGTTGAGACGCCGTTTACCATGCGTGGGGATATGCGTGACGCGAAAGCCACGCAACAGGGTTAAGTAAATACAAATTAACCAGAAGCCTTGCGTGTAGGGAAAATCCGGTTAATACGGTAGGGGAAATGACCGCACGTCCGGTTTTCTCGCCGTGGGGACTTCGAGAAAAAGGTTATAAAGCCCGATGAAGGCAGCATCCAAGTTTCTGAGCGCCGCGTCCGCGGTTGCCATGTCAGCGGCCCTGGTCGTGCCTGGCGCGCTCACTGTTCAGTTTGTTGCCACATCCGCCGCGGAAGCGGCTGTTGTCAGCAGGGTTGAGGTCAGCGGCAATCAGCGCATCGACGCCGAGACCATCCGCAACTACATCACGATCAAGCCGGGCAAGCCGTTCTCCAGCGCCGATATCGACGCAGCGGTGAAGGCTCTCTTCGGCACCGGGCTGTTCTCAGACGTGCAGATCAACCAGGTAGGTTCGACTCTGGTCATCAAGGTTGCCGAGTATCAGGTCGTCAACCAGGTCCTGTTCCAGGGCAACAAGAAGATCAAGGACAACGCGCTTCAGGCCGCCGTGCAGATGAAGTCGCGCGGCACGTTCTCGCAGGCGACCCTTGATTCCGACGTGGAGGCGATCAAGACCGCCTACAAGCGCATTGGCCGCGACGATGCTACCGTGACGACGCAAGTCATGCAGCTCGGCGACAACCGCGTGAATGTTGTTTTCAAAATCAACGAAGGCGACCGTACCCAGATCGCCGCGATCAATTTCGTCGGCAACAGCGCCTATTCGAGCCGCCGCCTGTCGGACGTGATCAACACCAAGCGCTCGACCTGGCTTTCCTTCGTGTTGCGTGATGACGTCTATGACGAAGACAAGCTGCGCGCCGACCAGGAGCTGCTGCGCCGCTTCTACTACAATCATGGCTATGCCGATTTCCAGGTCGTCTCGGCGGTAGGTGAGCTCGACAGCGCGACCAACAAGTACACGGTCACAATCACCGTGCAGGAAGGCGACCGCTACAATTTCGGCGACATCAGTGTCGAAAGCACGATCCCGGAAGTCGACGGCAAGGCGCTGCAGTCGGTGGTCGAGACGCAGAAGGGCGATGTATACAACGCCAAGAAGGTCGAGGACTCGATCATCGCGCTGACCGAAAAGGTCGCGGGTTCGGGTTATGCCTTCGCCCAGGTGACGCCGCGCGGCGATCGCAACTTCGAAAACCACACCATCTCGGTTGTCTACACGATCGACCAGGGCACCAAGGCCTATGTCGAGCGCATCGAAATCCGGGGCAACGATCGTACGCGCGATTACGTCATTCGCCGCGAGTTCGACGTCAGCGAAGGCGATGCCTTCAACCAGGTTCTGATCCAGCGTGCGAAGAAGCGCCTTGAGGCCCTTGGCTACTTTGAGAAGGTCGACATCTCGACGGTGCCGGGCTCGCAGCCCGATCAGGTCGTGCTCGTCGTCGACGTCGTCGAAAAGTCGACCGGCGAATTCTCGGTGGGCGCGGGCTATTCGACCGGTGGCGACACGCCCGGCCCGACCGTCGAAGGTTCGATCACCGAGCGCAACTTCCTCGGCCGTGGCCAGTTCATCAAGATCTCCGCGGGCGGCGGCAAGAACTCGCGCGACTACGGTCTGTCGTTCACGGAGCCATATTTCCTCGGACGCCGCATCGCTGCCGGTTTCGATATTTACCAGCAGACCCGGAACTATACCAACTACAACGCGGTGACGACCGGTGCGACGGTGCGTTTCGGACTGCCGATCACCAACAGCATCACGACGCAGTTGGCGTATAACATTGCGCAGGAAAAATACTCGTACGCCGATGGGTGTCTGAACTCGAGTGGCCAATACGTACCTGGTGATCCGTGCACCATCTCTGCGGCGATCATTCAGGGTATTAATGAGAGCCCGTGGCTCAAGTCTTCGGTCAGTCTCGGTCTTGTCTACAACACGATCGACGACATGAAGCTCCCGCATGATGGCCTTTATGCAAACAGTTCCGTTGAAGTGGCCGGGCTTGGCGGCGACGCCAAGTTTGTCAAGTTGACTGCGCGCGGTAGCATTTACCACACGCTTTCCGAGCAACTGGACGTAGTGGGCCTGCTTTCGGGCGGAGCTGGATATGTCGAGGGCTATAGCAACGGCGGCTTGCGCATCTTCGATCAGTTCCAGAGCAGCGATCGTATGATTCGTGGTTTTGCTTACGGTGGCATTGGCCCTGCGGATGCTGCTACAGGCGACCATCTCGGCGGTACGACATACTTCAATGCATCGGCGGAAGCGCAGTTCCCGATGCCTGTCATTCCGGAAAGCTTTGGTCTGCGTGGCGCGGTCTTTGCTGATGCTGCGTCGCTCTATGGTAGCAAGATCAATCTGGCAGGGCTTAATCAGGTTTCGGTGGGTTCGGAAATCCGTGCTTCGGTTGGTGTCGGTCTGATGTGGGCATCGCCGTTTGGCCCGATCCGCATCGACTATGCGATCCCGATCAAGAAGCAGCCGACCGACGACGTGCAGGAATTCAACTTCGGCATAGCGACCCGTTTCTGATCAGCGGGCAAGAGTGCTTCCGGACCGTTTGGGTCCGGAAGAAAGTGTCCCGACCTAGCTGGATATAGCTTCTGGAATGACCGATCCGGTGTTCTTCGCGCCCTCACGCCGGTATACGGCGGGCGAAGTCGCGAATCTGACCGGCTCCGTGCTTGTCGATTCCGGCCACTCTAATATTGTGATCGAGGCTTTGGCGCCCGCGAGCGAAGGCGGGAAGAATGCGCTCGTCTTCGTCGACGGCAGGCGCAACATAGCGCTGATGCCGTCCCTGCGCGCCGCGGCGGTCCTGTGCCCAGCCGAATTGGCGGGCAAGGCCCCAGCTGGCATTGCTGTTCTCACCCATCCGCGCCCGCAGCAGGCTTTTGCGTTTGTTGGGCGTCTGCTTTTCCCGACAGCCGCGACGCCGGGCCCGATGACCAGCGAAACCGGCGTTTCGCCACACGCGCATGTCGATCCAACTGCCCATGTCGAGGCCGGTGCGATCATCGAGGCTGGGGCGGTCGTTGGACCTCGAGCCTCCATCGGCAGAGGTACCGTCATCGCTCCCAACGCCGTGATAGGTCCATCCTGCCAGATCGGCCGCGACGGCTATGTCGGCCCTGGCGCCAGCATCCAGTATGCGCTGATCGGCAATCGCGTGATCATCCATGGTGGGGCGAGGATCGGTCAGGATGGTTTTGGCTTCGTTGCCGGCGCCAAGGGGCCTGAACGGGTCCCCCAGATTGGCCGTGTGATCATCCAGGACGATGTTGAGATCGGTTCGAACAGCACGGTCGATCGCGGTGCGATGTCCGATACCGTGATCGGCCAGGGCAGCAAGATCGACAATCTGGTGCAGATCGCCCATAACGTCCGCATTGGTCGCAACTGCATCGTGGCTGGGCTTTCAGGTATCTCGGGCTCCGTGACCGTTGGTGACAACGTCACCATGGGCGGCGGTGTCGGCCTTGCGGATCACTTGACCATCGGGACAGGCGCCAAACTTGCCGCAAGAAGCGGGTTCATGAGCAATGTTCCCGCTGGCGAGATTTGGGGAGGCTATCCCGCGCAACCGATGGCGGAAGCCATGCGGGAAATAGCCGCGCTACGGAAACTGGCCAGAACGCGCAAACAGGGTGACGGGGGCAATGGCTGACATAGTGGCGGGAACGACGCTCGAGGCGGTCGACATAATGGGGCTGATGAAGCTCCTGCCGCACCGGTATCCGTTCCTGATGATAGACCGTATCATCGACATCGACGGCGATGAATCCGCCATCGGCATCAAGAACGTGACCATAAACGAGCCGCATTTCCAAGGTCATTTTCCAGGCCAGCCGGTAATGCCAGGCGTGCTGATTGTCGAGGCCATGGCGCAGACGGCAGGCGCCATCTGCATCCGCAGCCTTGGAACAGAAACGCCGTCCCTGGTCTATCTGATGACCGTCGACAACGCCAAGTTCCGCAAACCGGTCGTTCCCGGCGACCAGTTGAAAATCCATGTGAAGAAAATCAAGAAACGCGGCAACCTCCTCAAATTCGCCTGCGAAGCTCTCGTCAACGGCACCAAGGCCGCCGAAGCTGAAATCTCGGCGATGATGGTGACGAGCGACTGACGATCGAAATGCTTATGAAAATCCAGACATTCATCCATCCTTCCTCGGTCGTCGAGGCTGGTGCTCAAATCGGCGAGGGCGCCCGCATCGGGCCGTTCTGCCACATCGGCGCGGACGCGGTTATCGGCGACGGCGTCGAACTGGTCAGCCATGTCTCGGTCATGGGCGCGACCACCATCGGCGCCGGCACCAAGGTCTACCCCATGGCGATTCTGGGCGCTCCGCCGCAGAACACCAAGCACAAGGGCGGTCGCACCACGCTTGTCATCGGCAACAATTGCACGATCCGCGAGGGCGTCACCATGCATCTTGGCACGGATTCCAGCCGTGGCGAGACGACGGTCGGAGACAATGGCAATTTCCTCGCCTATGCCCACATCGCCCATGATTGCGTCGTCGGCAACAACGCCACATTTGCCAATGGCGCCACTTTGGGCGGCCACTGCGAGGTCGGCAACAATGTCTATATTGGCGGCCTGACCGCCGTTCATCAGTTCGTGCGCGTCGGCGACAATGCCTTCCTCGGCGGTTGCTCGGCGATCGTGGGCGATGTCATTCCTTACGCCATAGCGGTGGGTAATCGCGCCAGCCTGCGCGGATTGAACATCATCGGGTTGAAGCGCTCCGGCCTGCCGCGTTCCGAGATCCATCTGCTGCGCAAGGCATACCGGACGATCTTCGACCGCAGCCGCACCGTCGGTGAGAACATTGAATTCGCCAAGGCTGAATTCGGCTCGTCCCCGACAGCCATGAAGATCATCGATTTCATCTCCAGCCGCGGCAAGCGGCACTACGCCGTGCCGTCGCTCAAGGGTGGCGATGGCGACGATGCCGATGACGAAGACTAAGGTCGCCGGAACGGGTCTTGAACTCGCGCCCGGCGACAAGGTCGGTATCATTGCCGGTGGCGGCAGCCTCCCGGTCGAGGTCGCTGCAGGTCTCGCAGGGCAGGGACACCCACCCTTCGTCATCCTTATGGAAGGCGAGGTCGATCGCGAGAGCGAGTTCCGCCCCTATGAGCAGGAAAGCCTTGCGCTTGAGGATGTCGGCTCTCTTGTACCCCTGCTGAAACGCCATGGGATCACTCATCTGGTTCTTGCCGGCGAGATCAAGCGCAGGCCGAGGCTTATCAATCTGCGGCCGAGCCTCGGTCTGGTCGCCGTGATTCCGTTGGTTGTCATGGCGCTGGCACGCGGTGACGACGGCCTGTTGAAGATCTTGGCGCGAGGTCTTGAGGCGCGCGGAATCAAGGTTGTGGGCGCCCATGAAATCATACCGGACCTTGTCGCCACCGATGGCGAGTTGACGAAGAGTGTGCCGTCGAAATCGGATTGGCGTGACATAGAAGCCGGCCGGGCGGCGGCAAAGGCCATCGGCGCGCTGGATATCGGTCAGGCCGCTGTCGCGGTTGGCGGCCGTGTGATCGCGCTGGAGGGTATCGAGGGCACCGCTGGTCTCCTCCTTCGCGCGAAGGAACTGCGGAGCCATGGCCGTATCGCCGGAAAGAGCCGGGGTGTTCTGGTGAAATGTGCGAAACCCGGCCAGGAGCTGCGCGCGGACCTGCCTTCAATCGGTCCACAGACAGTCGACGCCGCGCACGCGGCCGGACTGGCCGGCATTGCCGTCGAGGCGGGGCATTCGCTGGTTCTCGACGGCCCTGCAACGATTGCGCGCGCCAACGCGCTTGGCTTGTTCATCATAGGCTTGCCTGCGGCGGAGCTGGCACATGAAAGCTGATAGGCCCTTGAAGATCGCCATCGTGGCCGGTGAAGAATCCGGTGACGTTCTGGGCGCCGATATCATACAGGCCCTGAAACGCATGACCGGGCGCGAGGTGCAACTCGCCGGCATAGGCGGCCGGCACCTGCAAGCGCTCGGACTGACGCCATTGTTCGAAGGGTCGGAAATCGCGCTGATGGGGCTCAGCGCCGTCGTGCGCGATCTGCCCCGCCTGATGCGGCGGATCAGCCAGACGGCAAGCGCGGTTGTCGCGGACCAGCCCGACTGCCTCATTACCATCGACAGCCCGGATTTTTCACTGCGCGTGGCGAGGAAGGTCCGCGCGGCCAATCCGTCGATCCCTATCGTCCACTATGTCTGTCCAAGCGTCTGGGCCTGGCGGCCGGGCAGGGCAACGGCGATGAAGCCCTATGTCGATCACATCCTTTGCATCCTTCCTTTCGAAGTGAAGGAACTCAGCCGTCTGAACGGCCCGCCCGGCACCTATGTCGGGCATCGCCTTGCACATGACCCGGGTGTGCTGGGCGCTGCCCGGGCGCAAAGCCTGCCGCGCGACCTGTCGGGGGATGGTGTCAAGACACTGCTGGTGCTGCCGGGCTCGCGGCGCGGCGAGGTGAGCCGGCTTATCGGTCCGTTCGGCGAAACCGTCTCGGCACTGCGCGCGCGCGGACACCGCTTGCGTCTGCTGCTGCCGACGGTGCCGCATGTCGCCGATCTGGTCAGGACCTCGGTCGCGCGCTGGGATGAAAAGCCTGAGATCATTCTTGATCCCGAACGCAAATGGCAGGCCTTCGGCAAGGCGGATGCGGCGCTGATCGCATCGGGAACCGTGTCGCTGGAACTGGCCTTGTCCGGAGTGCCGATGATTTCGTGCTACCGGCTGGATCCGGTCATGCGCGTGGTCCAGAAAATGGTCACCGTATGGAGCGCCGCCTTGCCCAACCTGATCGCCGATAAGGCAGTCGTGCCGGAGCACTACAACCAGTATGTGCGGCCGCGTTATCTGGCGCGGCAGCTTGAGAGCCTGTTTTCAGATACGGCCTATCGTACATGGCAGAAGGACGGATTTGCCGAGGTTGCCAGGCGCATGGCGACAGACAGGCCGTCCGGCGAGATCGCGGCGGGTGTTGTGCTTCGCTGTATGAAAAAGGCGCCCTGACAGGCGCCTTTTTCAATTCGAAATGCCTGGATCAGCGCTTGGCGATCGGCACGTAATCGCGCTCCGGCGCACCGGTGTAGAGCTGGCGCGGGCGGCCGATCTTCTGGCGCGGATCCTCGATCATCTCTTTCCACTGCGCGATCCAGCCGACGGTGCGGGCGACCGCGAAAAGCACGGTGAACATGGTGGTGGGGAAGCCCAGCGCCTTCAGCGTGATACCGGAATAGAAATCGACGTTCGGGTAGAGCTTCTTCTCGATGAAGTAGGGATCGGTCAGCGCGATCTTTTCCAGTTCCATCGCGATGTCGAGCAGCGGATCATCCTTGATGCCGAGCTCGCCCAGAACCTCATGCGCGGTCTTCTGCATGATTTTCGCGCGAGGATCATAGTTCTTGTAGACGCGGTGGCCAAAGCCCATCAGGCGGAACGGGTCGTTCTTGTCCTTGGCGCGGGCGATGAACTCCGGGATGTGATCGACATGGCCGATCTCGCCCAGCATGTTCAGCGCTGCTTCATTGGCGCCGCCATGGGCCGGCCCCCACAGGCAGGCGATGCCGGCGGCAATGCAGGCGAAGGGATTGGCGCCAGAGGAACCAGCAAGACGAACGGTCGAGGTCGAGGCATTCTGCTCGTGATCGGCATGCAGGATGAAGATGCGTTCCATGGCGCGCGCCAGCACCGGATTGATCTTGTATTCCTCGCAAGGCACGGCAAAGCACATATGCAGGAAGTTGGCGGCGAAGTTCAGCTCGTTCTTCGGGTAAATGAAGGGCTGGCCGATATGGTACTTGTAGGCCATGGCCGCGATCGTCGGCATCTTGGCGATCAGCCGCATCGACGCCACCATGCGCTGGTAAGGGTCCGAAATGTCGGTGGAGTCATGGTAGAAGGCCGATAGCGCGCCGACCACGCCGCACATCACAGCCATGGGATGCGCGTCACGGCGGAAGCCGGTGAAGAAGCGCGACATCTGTTCATGCACCATGGTGTGGCGCGTCACGCGGTAATCGAAATCGTCCTTCTGCGCCTTGGTCGGCAACTCGCCGTAGAGCAGGAGGTAGCAGACTTCGAGGAAGTCGCCGTGTTCGGCCAACTGGTCGATCGGATAGCCGCGATGCAGCAGGATCCCGGCGTCGCCGTCGATGAAGGTGATTTCGGACTCGCAGCTTGCCGTTGAGGTGAAGCCGGGGTCATAGGTAAAGGCGCCGGTGGTGCTGTAGAGCGTGGCGATGTCGATGACATCCGGTCCGACCGAGCCGCTTCGCACCTTGAATTCGTGAGTTTGGCCAGCGAATTCCAGCTTTGCCGTAGCCTCCTGGGTCTTGCCGCCAAATTCCAGTTTTGTCGCAGCTTCGGTCATTGCAAACTCCTTCTTGTTTCCTCATGCCGGCAAGGGCAAATTCTGCAAAGCGACACGTCGAAATCACCGGAATGCGCATATTCGCCACCGCATTTTGGGGGTGCGTGCCAGATTGGGCCAAGGCCTAATGTTGCACTGCGAAACGCGCCTTTCAATGCCAATCTTCTTGGGCCAGATCGCTCCTAATCGATTTGATCCGCTATCCGTGCCAGGCTTTCCTCGCGCCCCAGCACAGCAAGCACGTCGAACACACCGGGCGAGGTGCTTTTGCCGGTCAATGCGGCGCGCAACGGCTGGGCCACGGCGCCGAGTTTGTGGCCGCCGGCCAGCGCATAGTCCCGAATCGCGGCCTCCGCCGTGGCGGCCGTCCAGTCGCCTGAAAGCGCGTTCAAAGCTTCGTGAGCGCCCCGCAAAACCTTGCGGGCGTCGTCGGTGAGCACCAAAGCGGCCTTGTCGTCGAGCGGCAGGGGGCGTGTGGCAAACAGGAAGGCCGCGCCATCGACCAGTTCGACCAACGTCTTGGCGCGCTCCTTCAGACCGGGAAGCGCCGCCAGCAACTGCGCCTTGTTCTTGTCGTCGAGGCGGGCGGCCATCTCCGGTCCACCCTCCAGGTAGGGCAGAGTGGCGATGAAGATATCGAAGAGTTGGGCATCGGCCATGCGGCGCATGTGCGCGCCGTTGATCGCCTCGAGTTTGGCGAAGTCGAAGCGTGCGGCGCCCTTGTTCACGTCGCCGATGTCGAACCACGAGATCATGTCCTTGATCGACATGATCTCGTCATCGCCGTGGCTCCAGCCGAGCCGCGCCAGATAGTTGAGAAGAGCCTCGGGCAGATAACCCATGGCGCGATAAGCCTCGACGCCGAGCGCGCCATGCCGCTTGGACAATTTGGCGCCGTCGGCGCCATGGATCAGCGGAATGTGCGACATCGACGGCACGTCCCAGCCCATGGCCCTGTAGATCACGGTCTGGCGGGCGGCATTGGTCAGGTGATCATCACCACGGATGATGTGGGTGACGCCCATGTCATGGTCATCGACGACGACGGCATGCATGTAGGTAGGGTTGCCGTCCGAACGCAGGATGATGAAGTCGTCGAGATCCTTGTTGGGGAAGCGTACCTCGCCCTGGACACGGTCGTGCACCACCGTCTCGCCCTCTGTCGGCGCCTTGATGCGGATCGCACCTTTGACCCCGGCGGGTGCTTCTGACGCGTCGCGGTCGCGCCACTGGCCGTTGTAACGCGGCGGCAGGCCCTTGGCGCGCGCCGCCTCGCGCATCGCCTCCAGTTCGGCTGGCGTCTCGTAGCTATAATAGGCCTTGCCCATGCGCACGAGCTCTTCGGCCACTTCGCGATGGCGCGGCGCTCGCTCGAACTGCGAGATTGCATCGCCGTCCCACGAAAGGCCGAGCCAGGTGAGCCCGTCTAGGATAGCCGCGGTTGCCGCGTCGCTGGAGCGTTCGCGGTCGGTATCCTCGATGCGCAGCACCATCGTGCCGCCGGTGTGCTTGGCATAGAGCCAGTTGAACAGTGCGGTGCGCGCCCCGCCTATATGCAGGTAGCCAGTGGGCGAGGGGGCAAAACGGGTGACGACCTTGTCGGACATGGGACTCTCGGAAGGCGTGTGAGGCGTGTGTGGGTTCGCGGGCTTTCGCGCGTTGCGCGTTCATGTAGCATAGGAGGTCGAGGGCGCAAGGGGCAGACCCGATGGCTGGAGGAAGCCGGGGTACGGACGAGAGCGAGGATGCCGTCACCGGCGTCAGCGAATGGTCCCTGTTTGCGCCTGCCGTCGCCGTTCCGAGCGTGCCGGTTGCGCGACCTCCCTCACGTCCCGATGACAATCATCCGCCTCCCGCAATGCCAACGCGAAATCCGGTGCCGGGGACCGGTGCCGTCGCACGTCTGCATCGGCAAATTGGCCGCCTTTCGCTGCCGGTTTTGCGCGATAGCGTGGTTTCGGCAACCAATCTGGAGCTTGATCGCGGCGTAGGCTTTCTCCTGGTTCCTGTGTTCCTGGCATTGGGCGTGATCGGGTACTTCTCATTGGCGGAGGAACCCGGTTTTTCGAAAATAGTCGCCGTTGCGCTCCTCGCTGCATCATGCGCACTCTTCTCGCGGTCGCACCGCAAAACCCATCTGTGTTTCATGGTGGGGCTGCTGTGCGCGCTGGGCGTATTGGCTGCCAAGGTCGAAACATGGCGCGCCGGGACGCGAATCCTCGGCTCCGAAATCTCGACGCGGCTGACCGGCCGCATCGTCTCGCTGGATCTGATGCCGAATGGCCGTGTCCGCCTGACGATTGATGTCCTCTCGACGGCAAGGCCAACGCTGCGCTATGCGCCCGAACGGGTCCGCCTGTCGGCGCGAAAAATACCCCCCGACATGACCGCCGGTTCCCAGATCGCCGGCTATGTGCGGCTGTTGCCACCCACTGGTCCGGTACGGCCGGACAGTTATGATTTTTCCTTTGACAGCTATTTCGCCGGCATTGGCGCCAGCGGCTTCTTCCTTAGCAATCCGACCGTTGTTCCTTCCGACGGCATGCCGCTCGAGGCCCGTGTTTCGTCATCGATCGAAAATGCGCGCGAAACCATCGCCGACCATATCCGTGCCAGCATCGGCGGGGCGGAAGGCGAGATCGCGGCGGCGCTTATCGTCGGTGTTCGCGCCGGGATTCCCGAAGAGATCAACGAGACGATGCGGCGTACCGGGATCTATCACGTCATCTCTATTTCGGGACTGCACATGGCGCTGGTCGCCGGTACGATCATGCTGCTGCTGCGTGGCTCATTCGCGCTGTTTCCGGATTTCTCCTCGCGTCGCCCGGTGAAGAAATATGCCGCGGCGGCCGCGCTTGTCTCGATTGCCGCCTATCTTGTGATTTCCGGCGTCGTGGTTGCGGCCGAGCGAAGCTTCATCATGCTTTCGGTCATGCTTGTCGCCGTGCTGTTCGATCGGGCGGCACTGACCATACGCAATCTGGCGATCTCCGCTATTGCCGTTATCGCCATCTCGCCGCATGAGGTGGTCGGCCCAAGCTTCCAGATGTCCTTTGCCGCGACCGCCGCCCTGGTCGGTGCGTATGCCGGCTGGTCCGACTACCGCTCGCGCAAGGCCAGCACGCCGCCGCCGCGACGGTCACTGCCCGTCTTCCTCACGCGAAAACTGCTGCTGGCTACCGGCGGCCTTGCCATGACGTCCATCATCGCCGGCAGCGCAACGGCACTCTTCGCGATCTGGCATTTCCAGCGCGTGTCACCACTGAGCCTGTTCGCCAATCTGGCCATCATGCCGATTGTATCGGCGATCGTCATGCCCTTTGCCGTCTTCAGCGCGCTGGCAATGCCGTTCGGCGCCGATGGGCCGTTTCTCTATGTCATGGGCAAGGGACTAACGGCCATGATCGCGCTGTCGGCGTGGTTCTCCGAGCGTTCGCCGATCGACGCCGTCGGGCTGATTTCGCTACAGTCGGTCCTGCTTGTTACGATCGCCCTTGTCATCGCAACCATGGCGACAACCTGGCTGCGGCTGGTGTCGCTGCCGTTCGCGCTTGCTGGCCTGCTGACGATTTCCGATACGCCCGCACCGGATGTGTTGATTTCGGAAGATGCACGCCTAGTGGCGTTGCCGATCGGCGGCGGCGAACTCGCCGTCAGCCGGGCACGCCCCAATGAATTCACGGTCGACAATTGGAAACGTGCGCTGAAGTCCGAGACCATTATCAAGCCGGAGACCCTCGGCTCAAGCGATCAACAATTCGACATCGCCGATGCCGCCGAACTGCCACCGGGAGCGCCTTTCTATTGCGGTGACGACCTGTGCGTTGCCCGACACCCATCCGGCGCGATCGTTGCGTATGCCGAGGATCGCAAGAAAGCGTGGAAAGCCTGCCGTTTTGCCGATCTGATCGTCGTCAACGACGCGAGGGCCTACGACCCATGCCACAATCCCATCGTTCTCGTCGTCACCAAACGACAGCTCGCTCGCACTGGAAGCGCCGCTGTCTTCTTCGACCCCCAATCAGCCGTTTCACGACCGACAATAAGCTTCGCGATCGACAGACCGTACCGGCCTTGGCACCAGCAAAGAAAATTCTCACGCGAGGCAAGGGGGCTACCGCCCTACGTCAAGCCCGACAAACCCGTTGCCGTGCCGGCTCAATAACGGCGGATCAGCCCGACAAGCTTACCTTGCACCTTTACGCGGTCTGGTCCGAAGATGCGCGTTTCGTAAGCCGGATTGGCGGCCTCGAGAGCGATGGAGGCACCCTTGCGGCGAAAACGCTTCAGCGTCGCTTCTTCCTCATCGACCAACGCCACGACGATCTCGCCGGGGCTGGCGGTGTCGGCGTTTCGGATGATGACCGTGTCGCCGTCGAAGATCCCGGCCTCGATCATCGAGTCGCCCTTGACCTCGAGCGCATAGTGATCGCCGCCCGTGATCATGTCCGGCGGCACCGAGATGGAATGGGTCTGGTGCTGGATGGCATCGATCGGCACACCCGCGGCAATGCGGCCCATCACCGGGATGGAAATCGCCGAGACGGCGTCGTCGTCATTGCCGGCAGCGGGTTGGCGCGAGGGGGCAGCCGGCTTGATCTGCCGACCCAAGCTGCCCTGGATGACGCTCGGCGAAAACTTGCGGGCAGCGTTGAGGCCAGGTGCGATGGAATCGGGAAGACGCAGCACTTCCAGCGCGCGCGCCCTGTTGGGCAGGCGGCGAATGAAGCCACGCTCCTCAAGGGCCGTGATCAGCCTATGAATTCCGGACTTGGAAGCGAGGTCGAGCGCCTCCTTCATTTCGTCGAACGAGGGTGGAATGCCGCTTTCCTTCAGCCTTTCATGGATGAACATCAGCAGTTCATGTTGCTTGCGCGTCAGCATGGCGGCCCCCAGGGGTTTCGAAGATGGATCTGAAACCGGAATCAGAAAAACAAACCCAGAACAAACACTATCTGTTCCATTTGTGTTCCGCAACCGTTTAAAGTTTAGTGAATATGTTCAGACTGCGGAAACCATATGCTTCTCGCCCATGCAGGCGCGGCTACGTACGCGTAGTTCAAGATCCGAAGTTACCGGATTGAATCCATAACATTTTTTCATCTTCCCAGACGATTGCGAAGGTTTGGCAAGCTTGGCTGTCTTGCATGTTAAACCGTGCGCAATCCGGATGGATGCGGGACTTTGTCTTGCCTATCCGTGAACGAAACGAAACCAAAACGCCAACCTGATGGTTGACGGCGGCGTGTTCGCGTCAAGCTGGCGGGATTTCTCTCGCTTGTGCCTGGGAGCAACCGGCTGGCCAGCCGGTCCCGGGGCGGAAGCGATCCGGTCTGGCGTTGGACTATGCGGCGGTGTTGATATCATCCACCGACCGCTTTCGAGCTGCCGGCGCGCGCTGTGTATTTGTTCGCCGCGCTGTCCTCGCTGTGGACATAGACATGCAGCGTGTAGCCGATATGGGCGGTCATCAGCGCCTTTGCCCGCTCGACGTCGCGATCAAGCGCCGCCTCCATGATTGCAGTGTGGTGTTCGATCGCAATCGCTTCGCGCAGCGCGTCCATGGCCTTTTCGTAGCCATCCTTGAGGCCGGCGGCGGCCCGCAATGTCGGCGCCAGTCCGAGAAAGCGATGATGCCGGCGTAGTTGATCCGCGATGGTCGAGCGGAACCGCAACAGCCAACTCGATGTAGCGGCGCTGAGAAGTGCCGCGTGGAAGGCCTCATGGTTCTCGTCCCATATGTCGACCGCCGCGTCCGAGGGATCGTCGACGGCGGTCTTGCAGCGCGATAGCCGGTAATGTGCGGTAACCACGGCGTCTTCCCACATGCTGCCGCCTTTCTCGATCGATTCCAGGAACAGGGGAATCTCAACAACCATTCTTGCGCGTGCCAGGTCCTCAAGCTCGGCCCGAGACACGGGAGCGACGGCAAAGCCGCGATTGCTGATGGCTGTGACCAGGCGTTCGGCCTCCAGGCGGGACAGCGCTTCGCGCAGTGGCGTCCAGCCGACACCATAGATGCCGCGCAGCGCGCTCAGCTTGAGCGGTGCGCCAGGCATAAGGCGGGTGGTGAGTATGTCTCGCCGCAGCAGTTGATAGGCCGCCTCCGTTTTCGTGGAGTTCTTCTGGTCCTGCATCGCGATCCGTCCGCTATCTGAGTTCTAGAAATTATATATGATGCGAATGCATGGCAAGAATTATATATAATGTTTGACATGGCTGGAGCGACTGACCATGATCGCCGCGGTTGCCGTCCTTTAAGCGGCGCTAATCAAATCTGGGAGGAAATGATGTTGAAGTCGAAATCCGCTTGGCTGTCGGGATTGATCACGGCCGGCGCGCTCGCAGTCAGCCTCGGCGCTGCTGTCGCCGATCCGATCAAGATCGGCATTGCCAATTTCGGCGAGCATCCGCAGCTGAACGCAGCCATTGCCGGTTTCAAGAAGGCGCTTGCCGCGGACGGTTTCGTCGAGGGCAAGGATGTCGTCTACACCGAAAGCCACACCAATTTCGATGCCTCTCTGGTTCCGCAGATGATTGCCAAGCTGCAGGCGGATCAGCCGAAGCTCATGTATACCATCACCACGCCGGTCTCGCAGATCGCCAAGAAGGCGCTTGCAGGTTCGGGCATTCCGATCGTCTTCGCGGCGGTGACCGATCCGGTCGCGGCCAAGCTCGTTCCGTCCTGGGATTCGGGCGACGAAGGCATGACCGGCGCGACCGACCTCCAGGATGTCGCCGCGGTCATGGCTTTCACCAAGAAGCTGCTTCCGAATGCCAAGCGTTTCGGCGTGCCTTACAATCCGGGCGAGGCGAACGACGTCGCGCTGCTTGAAAAGATCAAGGCGGCGGCACCCGCTGCCGGGTTCGAAGTCGTCGAGGTCGGCATCGACAACGTCAACGATATCCAGCAGCGCATCGCCTCGCTGGCGGGCAAGGCCGACGTGATCTACGGGCCCACCTCGAACCTCATCCAGCCGGCGATCGCGGCTGTCTCGGCGGCGGCGCGCCAGGCTGGTATCCCCGTGGTCAACGCGGACGACAATGCCGTGCGCGGCGGCGTCGTGCCGGCCAGCTTCGCGGTCAACTACGAACAGGTTGGCGTCAATGCTGGCAACATCGCGGCGGAAATCCTCAAGGGCAAGGACCCGAAGACGATCCCGCCTTCGCGCCCGGCCTACAAAGACCACGCGGCGCTGATCTCCAAAAAGGCGATGGCGGCGTTTGGCATCGAAATCCCGGCTTCGCTGGCGGATTGCGGCTGCATCGTCGACTGACATCCTGCGTCATCAAGCAGGTGGCGGCACCTTGAAGGGCCGCCACCGTTTTTCGGGAGGGTCTGATGCTCGAGATACGATCCGCACGCAAGGTTTTCTACAGGGGCCAGGCCGATGAGAAGGTGGCGCTCGATGGCCTCGACCTGTCGCTTGCCACCGGCGATTTCGGTGTCGTCATCGGTTCGAACGGGGCTGGCAAGACCAGCATGCTCAATGCCATTTCTGGCGCCCTTGTCCTCGATTCCGGCAGGATCCTGATCAATGGCGCCGATGTGACCGACATGCCGGTGCACAAGCGCGCCACCAAATTGGCACGTGTTTTCCAGGATCCGATGCGCGGCACCGCTGCCAGCATGACGGTGGCGGAAAACATGCTGCTGGCCGACCTGCGCAGCCACAAACGCACCTTGCGGCAGGGGCTGAACCCCACGCGGCTCGCATCCTACAAGGAGCGTCTCTCGATACTGGGCCTCGGCCTTGAAAATCGGCTGGATACTCGGGTCGACCTCCTCTCTGGCGGGCAGCGACAGTCGCTGTCGCTGATCATGGCTGTCGGCGGTTCGCCGGATCTGCTGTTGCTTGATGAACATACGGCGGCACTCGACCCGCGCACCGCGGAGATCGTCATGCAGGCTACGGTGCGTGCCGTTAATGCCCTGAAGCTCACCACCCTGATGGTGACCCACAACATGCAGCACGCAGTGGACTATGGCAGCCGTGTGATCATGCTCGACGCTGGCCGGGTCCTTCTCGAAGTGGCCGGCGAGGCGAAAGCCAGGGTCACGGTGGCCGACCTCATCGGCCATTTCTCGGTCAAGACCGACCGCATGTTGCTGGCGAGCTGATCATCATGGGTTTTGTTCAGGAAATTCTGACGAGCTTCGTCTCGATCATCCCCGTCACCCTGGCGCAAAGCCTGTTGCTGGCGTTCGTCGTGCTTGGCATCATGATCCCGTTTCGCATGCTGAATTTTCCCGACCTGACCAGCGAAGGCGCGTTTCCGCTGGGTGGTTGCGTCTGCGGCGTGCTTCTTGCAGCCGGCGCATCGCCGCTGATAGCCATCGCCGTCGCGCTTGCCATGGGTTTCGTCGCGGGATGCTGCACGGCTTTCATCCATCTGCGCTTTCGCATCCACACGCTGCTTGCGGGCATCCTGATGATGACGATGCTCTACAGCATCAACCTGCGCGTCATGGGCAAGTCCAACCTCTCCGTCTTCGGTTCGCCCACCGTATTCGACTGGGTGCCGTTCGCACGGCCAGGTTTTCCCGTCAGCAAGATCGTTGTCGCCGGCCTGATCGCGCTGGCTGTCTTCCTGCTGCTCAACATGTTCTTCAAGACCGAGAAAGGCACCGCCGTCCGCGCGGTCGGAGCCAATCCCGACATGGCCGAAGCGCAAGGCATCAATGTCTGGGCCGCCACCATCGGCGGTGTCGGACTGGCGAGCGCGTTCTCGGCGACCAGCGGTGCGCTGATGGTGCAATCGCAAGGCTTTGCCGACGTCAATATGGGTCTGGGCATCCTCATCAATGGCCTTGCCGCCCTGATGATCGGCGAAGCCATCATCGGCAAGCAGACGGTGCGGCGCCAATTGCTGGCGCCCTTCGTCGGAGCGATCGTCTACTACCAGCTGGTGTCGTTCTGCCTTGCCGCGGGAATGCCGCCACCGGATCTCAAGCTTGCCACAGGCCTGTTCGTGCTTGCCATGCTGGCACTCCCGAGCCTGAAGCGCGGGCGCGGGCGCGGGCCCGCGCTCGCGCGGGAAACCATTCGCGAATAACCAAGGACTGACTGATCATGAGTGCAATTCCCGATCTCGCCGCGATCGAGGCGATGGATGCGGCCGATCCGCTGCGTTCGATGCGCGAGCGCTTCATCCTGCCGAAGGATGTGATCTATCTCGACGGTAATTCGCTGGGGGCTGCGTCGCACGCCGTTTTCGACGAGCTTCAGAAGGCTTCCACGCAGGAATGGGCCCAGGACCTTATTCGGGCCTGGAACACGGCCGGATGGTTCGACATGCCGACCACGCTCGGTGACCAGCTCGGCCGCCTGATCGGTGCCGCCGCCGGCCAGACGGTGGTCTGCGACACGACGTCGATCAACATCTACAAGGTGTTGCATGCGGCGTTGGCGATGCGGCCGGACCGGTCGGTCATCGTCGCCGAAGGAGACAGTTTTCCGACCGATCTCTATATGGCCGAAGGCGTTGCCTCGACCCGGCCCGGTGCGGTGCTGCGCCTCGAAGGCGTCGACGGGCCAACCATCGAGGAACTGATCGACGAACGCGTCGCCGTCATCCTGGTCAACCACGTCAACTACAAATCGGGTGAACTGCGCGACATGGTGGCGCTGACGCGCCTGGCACATGAAGCCGGCGCGCTGATCGTCTGGGACCTGTGCCACACCGCCGGCGCCTTGCCGGTCGAACTCGACCGGGCCAAGGCCGATTTCGCGGTCGGTTGCAGCTACAAATATCTGAATGGCGGTCCGGGCGCGCCTGCATTCATCTATGCCGCCGCGCGGCACCTTGGAGATGTTAGCCAGCCGCTGAGCGGCTGGTGGGGGCATGCGCGGCCCTTTGCCTTTGAGCGTGGCTATGTGGCAGGAACCGGCATTCGCCGGTTCCTGTGCGGCACGCAGCCGATCCTGTCGATGCGGGCGCTGAAAGGCGCGCTTGATATCTGGGATGACGTCGACATGGCGGCTTTGCGCATGAAGAGCATCGCGCTGACCGACCTCTTCATCCACCTTGTAGAGGCGAAATGCGGTGCCTTCGGCCTGACGCTGGAGAGTACCCGCGATGGGAACAGGCGCGGCAGCCAGGTGTCGTTCCTTCACGACCATGGCTATCAGGTCATGCGGGCGCTGATCGAGCGTGGCGTGATCGGTGACTTCCGCGCGCCGTCGACCATCCGCTTTGGCTTCACGCCGCTCTATGTCAGCTACAAGGATGTGTGGCAGGCAGTCGAGGTGCTGGAAGACATCCTGCGTACAGGCAGTTGGCAAGACCCACGTTTCGCCACCAAGGAAGCCGTCACCTGATGCGACGTTGCAGCCTCGCTTGGCATGGCGCGGCTGCTCACCGCTCGGCCCGTTACTCGAATGGGCGTTCAGTCATAGCCTGGTGCGAACATTCCAGAGCTCGGGAAACAGGACGACTTCCAGCATCTTCTTGAGGTAGGAGGCGCCGGAGGTGCCGCCGGTGCCGCGCTTCATTCCGATGATGCGCTCGACCGTGGTGACATGGTTGAAGCGCCAGCGCCGGAAATAGTCCTCGAAGTCGACCAGTTTTTCCGCCAGCTCGTAGAACATCCAGTATCGCCGCGGATCGCGATAGACGGCCTGCCATGCGACCAGGACCTCTTCATTCTCGGTGCGTGTTTTGCGCCAGTCTGTGCGCTTGGCGTCAGCGCCGATCTCGAACCCGTTTCGGCCCAGCAATAGGATTGCTTCGTCGTAGAGCGACGGGACGGCGAGAATTGCCTCGAGCTTTCCGGTGAGGTCCGCCCGATGCTTGTGGAGGCCGAGCATGGCGAGGTTGCGGTTGCCGGCCATGAATTCGATGGCGCGGTATTGCCAGGACTGGAAACCGGAGGACTGGCCGAGCGAATCGCGGAATTCGGTATATTCGCTGGGTGTCATTGTCCGCAGCACATCCCAGGCATTGTTCAACTGCTCGAAGATGCGCGCGACGCGCGACAGCATCTTGAAGCTCGGCTCAAGGCGGTCGGCGCGAATCGAGCGGATGGCGGCGCCGATCTCGTGAAGAGCGAGCTTCATCCACAGCTCCGAGGTCTGATGCTGGATGATGAACAGCATCTCGTCATGCGCGGTCGAGAGTGGAGCTTGGGCGTCGAGAATGTTCTCCAGATGCAGATAGTCGCTGTAGGACATCCGTTCCTTGAACGACATCTCAGCGCCTTCGGACGAAGGATCGTATGGCTCGCTCAATGGGTTTGCTCCGTGCGCAGCCGAAAACGCTGGATCTTGCCGGTCTGGGTCTTGGGCAGGGCGGCGATGAATTTTATCGATCGCGGATACTTGTAGGGGGCGATTGTCGCCTTGACGTGATCCTGCAGTCGCTTGATCGTCATGGCGTCCGCCGCAACGCCTTGTACAAGCACGACATGCGCTTCGACGATCTGGCCGCGCTCGGTGTCATCGGCGCCGATCACCGCGCATTCCGCAACATCCGCGTGCGACAATAGCGCCGCCTCGACCTCGGGACCGGCGATGTTATAGCCGGCGCTGACGATCATGTCGTCGGAGCGCGCTGCGAAATGGAAGAAACCATCCTCGTCCTGCGTAAAGGTGTCGCCGGTGAGGTTCCAGCCATCTCGGACATATTCCTCTTGCCTGGCATCGGCCATGTAGCGGCAGCCGGTCGGCCCACGTACGGCCAGCCTGCCGATCGCGCCGCGCGGCAGTTCGTTCATTTCGTCGTCGACGATGCGCGCCTCGTAGCCGGCGACTGGCTTGCCGGTGGAGGCAGCTTTCATGTCGCCAAAGCGGTTCGAGATGAAGATGTGCAGCATTTCCGTGGCGCCGATGCCGTCGAGGATCGGTTTTCCGGTCTTTTGCGTCCACTCTTCGAAGACGGGTGCCGGCAATGTTTCGCCTGCCGAAACGGCGACGCGCAGCGACGATAGATCGGCGCCTTCATCCATGGCCTTTAGCATCGCGCGGTAGGCGGTCGGCGCGGTGAAGGAGACCGTCGCCTTATAGGTCTCGATGATGTGGATCATGTTGGGCGGTGTCGCCTGTTCGAGCAACGTGGCCGCCGCGCCGAAGCGCAACGGAAAGATGGCGAGCCCGCCAAGTCCGAAGGTGAAGGCAAGCGGCGGCGAACCGACGAAGACATCGTCCGGCGTCACCTGGAGAATCTCGCGCGCATAGGCGTCGGCGATGATCAGGAGATCACGGTGAAAATGCATCGTCGCCTTCGGCACGCCGGTCGTGCCCGAGGTGAAGCCGAGAAGGGCGACGTCGTCGCGGCCAGTGTTGACGGCGGTGAAGGTCACCGGCTTGTCCAGGGCGGCGCGATCGAGTTCCGCATCATGGTTGGCGGTGCCGTCGAAGCCGATGACCTGTTCGAGGAAGGCGCTGTCCTTGGCGCAAGCCGTCATCTCATCCATCAGCCTGGTGTCGCAAAGCGCGATCGTGATTTCCGCCTTGTCGACGATCTTGGCGAGTTCGCCGGCGCGCAGCATCGGCATGGTGTTGACGACCACGGCGCCCACCTTGGTCGCAGCGAGCCAACAGGCGACCATTGCGGGGTTGTTTGCCGAGCGGATCAGCACGCGGTTGCCCGGCTTGACGCCATAGTTCTCGACCAGCGCGTGGGCCAGCCGGTTCGTCCAGTCGGACAGCTCCTTGTAGGTGCGGCGGCGGCCGTTGCCGATCAGCGCCGTATGGTCGCCGAGGCCCTTTTCAACCAGCCTGTCCGTCAATTCCACGCCAGCGTTGAGGTGTTCGGGATAGTCGAAGCCGTCAAGCAGGAAGTCCGGCCACTGCCCCGGCGGAGGAAGGTTGTCCCTCGTAAAGGTGTCGATATGCGCTGATGGCCCAAGCATTTCGCGACATTCCCCTGTTGTGGCCGCGGCACGCTTTGCCCGGCTCTGTTCTGTGCCTACTGCTTTAGGTCGAAGGTCCGTCACGGCGACCCTGGGCCGGCGCGCGAAGCCATTGGCACAGCCATGGCTGAACGAAGGTATGCGGGTCTATTGGACGGCACAGTGAGATCTCCCGTTCTCGACTGAACATGGTGCAGCATGGCACCTGCCGAAATTTGTTTCAAGCCTAAAGGTTTTTGTCCCTAAGCATTGACGTCATCGGTTTCGGTGCTCATTGCTACGAAACTGAACGATGCGCTTTTGGGGGAGGGTGCCGGTGCTCGAACAACACATCACCGATTGGGACAATGCCTATGCCAACGGCGCGAACATCGCCGCAAGCGACCGCTGGCCGGCGGAATGGGTGGAGCCCGCGCGAGCGTTTCGCGATCAGCTTTCAGCGGAGGGCAGGGCGCGGCTCGACATCGCCTACGGCAACGGGACGCGTAACCGGCTCGATCTGTTCCTTCCTGCAGCGAGCCCCGAAGGGCTGGTCGTTTTCGTCCATGGCGGCTACTGGAAAGCCTTCGACAAGAGTTTCTGGTCACATCTCGCCGTCGGCGCTGTCAGCCATGGTTATGCCGTCGCGATGCCCTCCTACACGCTTTGCCCGGATATACGCATCGCCGGCATCGCAAGGGAAGTCGGTGCGGCGATCAGCAAGGCCGCGGAGCTTGTCGAAGGGCCCTTGATGCTGACAGGCCATTCCGCTGGTGGTCACCTCGTCAGCCGGATGGTGACCGCAACGACACCATTGGCGGCAGCCGTGGCAAGACGCATCCGCCATGTCGTATCGATCTCGGGTGTGCACGATCTGCGCCCGCTGATGCGAACCGACATGAACGCTGGACTCAATCTCGACGAGGCCGAAGCGCTGGCCGAAAGCCCAGCGCTGTTGCGTCCCATGGATGGTGCGCGCATCACCTGCTGGGTCGGCGGCGGCGAGCGCGCCGAATTCCTGCGCCAGAGCGCCTTGCTGGCCAACATCTGGACCGGCCTTGGCGCCAAGACCGCCGCGGTCGTAGAGCCGGATCGACATCATTTCAGCATTGTCGACGGCCTTGCCGATCCACAGCATGCGCTCACGCGAACCCTGGTCGCCGAATAAGCGTGGCTCTCCTTTCAGCCGCGTTATCAGTGGCTTGTCGTGCTTTGCTTACCGAAGCATTAGAACGCTGCAGGGGCTGCCCGCGGCCGACGCGGGAGCAAACGGCGCCCTCACGATAAGCCCGTTGGCGTCGGCCAGCGTTCTCAGCATCGAGGAATCCTGGATGCCGAAAGGCGTAGCCACGAGGCCGTCAGCGTCTTCCTTGACGATGGCTCGTACATAATCCTGCCTGAGATCGTTGGCCTGCATCGGGGCGCTCAGCCGAGCCTCGCGCACATCCTGCCGATAGCCGCGGCCGCCGAGCCGCGCCAGCAACGGTTTCAGGAACAACTGCGAGCAGACGAGGCTCGCCACCGGATTGCCGGGCAGCCCGATGCAACGGATATTGCCCATGCGTCCGAACATCAACGGCTTGCCGGGCCGCATGGCGATCTTCCAGAAATCGAGCGTCATGCCTTCGCCGGTCAGCACGTCATGGATCAGGTCGTGGTCACCGACCGAGGCGCCGCCCAGCGTAACGACGACGTCCGCGCCTGCTTCGACCGCCTTTTTCAACAGGGCGGCTATGGCCTCCTTCTTGTCGGCGGCGATACCGAGATCGACCACGCGTGCGCCGACCGACTGGGCAGCCGCGGCAACGCCGTAGGCATTGGACGAAATGATCTGGTCGGGGCCAAGCTCGCTGCCCGGCGGCAGCAATTCATCGCCCGTGGCGATGATGGCGACAAGCGGCCGCTTGAACACATTGACGAAGGGATGGTTGGCGGACGCGGCCAGCGACAACGCCGCCGGATCGAGAAGGCGGCCTTTTTCAAGCAGGATATCGCCTTTCGAGAAGTCGAGCCCGATGCGGCGGATGTTGCGCCCCTCGGCCGTAGGCTCGGTCACTTCGATGACGCCGCCGCCGAGAGCGCGGACGTTCTCCTGGATGACGATGGTGTCGGCGCCTTCGGGCAGCGGCGCGCCTGTGAAGATGCGCACGGCCTGTGCCTTGCCGACAGCACCATCAAATCCGCGTCCGGCCGGCGCCATGCCGATCACCGAAAGGCGTGCCGGCACGGATGCCACGTCGGCGGCGCGCGTGGCGTAGCCGTCCATGGCCGATGCATCGAAAGGCGGCTGGGTGCGCAGCGCGATGACTGGTTCCGCCAGCACGCGCTCGACTGCGTCCATAAGACCAACGGCTTCATGGCCCGAGGGCTGCGCGCCGTCCAGCAGGCGTTCAAGCGCGTCCGCGACCGGAACCAGCGCCATCTACTCGGCCGCCCTGTAGTCGCCGGACTTCCCGCCGCTCTTTTCGATCAGCCGGATGCCGGAGATCACCATGGCGCGGTCGACCGCCTTGGCCATGTCATAGATGGTCAGGCATGCAACCGAGGCCGCGGTCAAAGCTTCCATCTCGACGCCGGTCTTGCCGGTGACGCGCGCGAGCGCCGTGACGCGCAGTCCGGGCAGCTTCGGGTCCGGCTCGATGTCGACGGATACCTTGGTCAGGAGCAATGGGTGGCAGAGCGGGATCAGCTCATGCGCCTTCTTGGCGGCCATGATACCGGCTATTCGCGCCGTACCCAGCACGTCACCCTTCTTGGCGTCGCCTGCCAAAATCATTTCCAGCGTCTCGGGCAACATCGAGACAAAGCCTTCGGCGATCGCCGTGCGCGTTGTCTCGGCCTTGTCGCCGACATCGACCATGTTGGCCTCGCCCCGTGCGCCAAGATGGGTGAGGGCAGCCTTCATTATCAGATCGCCTCGGCCGACGCCTTGCCCGTCAGAAGCAGACGGGTCGCCGTGCTGACATCCCTTTGCCGCATCAGGCTCTCGCCAACGAGAAAGGTGCCGATGCCTCTTTTCTCCATTCTGAGGCAGTCGTCATGCGTGAAAATGCCGCTCTCGCTGACCAGCAACCGGCCACCCGGCACCATCGGCGCCAGCCGCTCCGAGGTCTCAAGGCTGGTCTCGAACGTCCTCAGATTACGGTTGTTGATGCCGATCAGTTGCGATGACAGTTTCAACGCGCGGTCTGTCTCGGCCTCGTCATGCACCTCGATCAGTGCGTCCATGCCAAGTTCGAATGCTGTCGCCTCAAGCTCGCTCGCCAAGGCGTCATCGACGCTGGCCATGATGATCAGGATGGCATCCGCGCCCCAGGCGCGAGCTTCGTACACTTGGTAGGGATCGAACAGGAAATCCTTGCGCAGCGCGGGCAGGGCGACAGCAGCCCTGGCACTGGTCAGAAATTCCGGCGCGCCCTGGAAGGACGGCGCGTCGGTCAACACGGAAAGACAGGCGGCGCCGCCCGCCTCATAGGCCCGCGCCAACGATGGTGGATCGAAATCGGCACGGATCAGCCCTTTGGAGGGACTAGCCTTCTTGATCTCGGCGATCAGGGCGAAGTTACCCGATCTGTGCTTTGCCTCGAGCGCAGCAAGAAAGCCGCGCGGCGCGGCGGCGTCCTTCGCCCGTGCCTTCATCTCAGCCAACGGTATCTTTGCTTTTGCCGCCGCGATCTCGTCGCGCTTGTAGGCTTCGATCTTGCGCAGGATGTCGGACATTCTTCTAACCGTTCGAAATCGCGATCAGCCTGTCGAGCACGGCAAGCGACCGGCCGCTGTCGATGGCTTGCGAAGCAGCCGCAATGCCGTCGGCAAGCGTGGTTGCCTTGCCTGCCACCACAAGTCCGGCGCCGGCATTCATCAGTACGGTATCGCGATAGGCGCCAGCGGCACCGCCCAGCATCTCACGCAACGCATTGGCATTGTACGCCGCGTCGCCACCGCGCAGTTCATCCTTGGTATGACGCTTCAGCCCGACGGCTTCCGGGGTCAATGTGAAGCTCCGGATCTCGCCGCCAACCAGCTCGGCCACATGCGTTTCTCCGGTCGTGGTGATCTCGTCATAGCCGTCACCGTGGACGACCCAGACATGACCGGCGCCCAACGCCTTCAGCGTCTCGGCCACGGGCATGATCCATTCGGGCAGGAACACGCCAACCATCTGCCTGCTGACGCTGGCCGGATTGGAGAGCGGTCCAAGCAGATTGAAGATGGTGCGCGTCCCGAGTTCAACCCGGGTTGGACCGACATGCTTCATTGCCGGATGATGCGCCGGTGCGAACATGAAGCCGACGCCTGCCTCGTGAATGCAGCGGCTGATCGCTTCGGGCGCAAGGTCTATCTTGACGCCGAGCGCGATCAGAACGTCGGCGGAACCGGTCAGCGAGGACAGGCCGCGGTTGCCGTGCTTGGCCACCGGCACGCCGCTGGCGGCAATGACGAAGGAGGATGCGGTGGAGATGTTGACGCTGTGCGAATTGTCGCCGCCGGTGCCGACGATATCGATGGCGCCGTCAGGCGCTTCGACGCGCAGCATCTTGGCGCGCATGGTCGCGACGGCGCCGGAAATCTCGCTCACCGTCTCGCCGCGTACGCGCAACGCCATCAGGAAGCCGCCGATCTGGCCGGGTGTGGCGTCGCCCGACATGATGATGTCGAAGGCCTCGCGCGCTTCCTCGAAGGACAGCGCGGTCCCGGTGGCGACCTTGGCGATATGGGTCTTCAGTGCGCTCATCTTGTCAGGGCTTGCGCAACAGCGGCTTGATCGATGCGCACGTCATACTGCGTCTGCAACTGCGCCACCAATTGATCGAGGAGGTCATCCGACATGCCGGCGGTGAAAGTCTTCTGTACATCTTCCGGGACCGAGCTGGCATCCGCACCGGCAGGCTCGAACACCTCGGCCACCTTGTACAGGATCTGGCCATCGCCCGTGGGCGAGGGGATCAGTCCGGTGCCTCCATCGCCGACGCCGAACATCGCGGCCGCCCCCGCCTTGCCGAAATCGACATCATCGGCATCGCGTTTCACACCGCGCTTGGTCTGCTTTTCGAGCTTGAGCTCGCCCGCAATCACATCGAGCGTGGTGCCTGCCTTCAGGCGCTTCTCGAGTTCGTCGGCCTTGGCCGCGAGGCGCTTGGTGGTTTCAGCTGCCGTCCAGTCGGACACCACCTTCTGGCGCACTTCATCAAGCGTGCGGTCGCGAGCAGGTGTGATCGAATCAAGTTCGTAGAAGACGAAGCCATTGTCGGCCGTCGTCATCGCCTCGTTCTCCGTATGCGGTTCGGCTGCAAACACTGCCTTGATCAGGTCGGGGGATTCCGGCAGGTCCTTCACGATCGTCCCGTCCGGCCTCAAGCCCGTACGATCGATTGCATCGATGGTAACGACCTTGAGCTTCAGCTTGGCGGCTGCATCGGCAAGCGAGCTGCCCGCCGCGCGGGCGTCTTCATAACTATCGTGCACATCCAGCAGGACGCGGCTTCCTTCGCCCAGGGCAATGTCCTTTCGAATCTGGTCGGAGACTTCCGCCAGAGGCTTCGTCACTTCCGGCTTGATCTCCGTGACACGCAAAAGCACGGCACCGAAGGCGCCCTGTACCACGGGGCTGACTTCATTGACGTTGAGCGCGAAGGCGGCATCGGCAACCGCCTTGTCGGCGATCTTGTCCTTGGCGAGCGTCCCAAGGAGCGTATCAGCCGGCGTCTTGCCTTCAGCCGTGACGATCTTGTCGAAAGTGGCGCCGGCCTTGAGCGAATCGAATGCCGCCTTGGCAGCCTCGGGGCTCTTGAACACCAACTGCTCGATGGTGCGCTGTTCCGGCGTGGTATAGCGGGCCTTGTTCTTGTTGTAGTCCTCGCTGACCTGGGCGTCGGTCACGGAACTCACATCCATGATATCGACCGGTTCGAGCCGCACATAAGAGAACTTGCGGTACTCGGGCGCCGCGTAGGCTTTCTTGTTTGCCTCGAAATAGGTGGAAAGGACGCTGTCTGACGGCGCCTGTATCGGCTCGACCAAGGCCTTTGGCAGGGTCACATAGTCGATTGTGCGGTCTTCGCCACGATAGAGCGCGACCGCCTTCAGGAATGTGTCCGGCGTCTTGAGCCCGTCGGAAACTGCTTCGACGATCTGCTGGCGCACCGCAACCTGGGCGCGGTTCTTCAGGTAATCCTCCGGCCGCATGCCGACCTGGCGCAGCATGTATTCGAATGTTTTCCTGTCAAACGTGCCGCCAGGGCCCTTGAATGCAGGATCTTCGCGCGTCAGTTCGGCAAGCCGGTCCTTGGAAAGACCGAGACCGAGCTTGCGGGCCTGCTCGTCGAGAACAGCACCCGACACCAGCTGCGCCAGCACCTGGTTGTCGATGCCAAGGGCCTTCGCCTGTTCCTGGGTGATGCGCTGGCCGAATTGCTGCGACATCACGTTCAGTTGGCGATCGTAGGCCAGGCGGTATTCGTTGATGGACACCTTGGTGCCTCCGGCGGTAATCACCGAGTCATGCCCGGCGAAGCCGCCCATCAGCCGCCCGGAAATGCCCCAGGCGAGGAAACTGACCACAAGCAGCGAAAGCAGCGTCTTCGCGACCCAGGTTCCCGCCGCGTTTCTCAAGATACCAAGCATGGTTACTTCCGATTTATGCGCATTTTCGCATGCGCCGAGTCTGAAACAAGCGCAATAGCGCCCTTCCGGCCCACTGTCGATTGCTTTGTGGCTTGATTTTGGTAGTGAGGGCCAGAGCCGAATATTGCCCGGAGAAACAAACCCATGACGCCAGGAATCCGCCCGTTGATCGCCGGCAACTGGAAAATGAACGGTACCAGCGCCTCCCTCAACGAACTCAGGATGATCGGCAACGGCTTCATGAGTGGACTGGACGCGGATACCGAAGCGCTGGTCTGCGTCCCCGCGACCCTGCTTGCGCATGCCGCGGAGATCCTCTCGCGCACACCCGTGCGGGCGGGCGGCGAGGATTGCCACCCTAAGGAAAGCGGCGCCTATACAGGCTGCATTTCGGCCGAGATGCTGAAGGACGCTGGGGCGAGCCACGTCATTGTCGGACATTCCGAATGTCGCGAACAGTGCGGCGACGACGATGCCATGGTCCATGCCAAGGCATCGGCAGCATGGCGCGCCGGGCTTGTAGCAATCGTTTGCATCGGCGAGACCAAGGCTGAAAGGGAGACGGGCGCAACGCTCGACATATTGTCCCGGCAGGTCGACGGTTCCGTGCCGCCAAATGCAACGGCCACCAACACAGTCGTCGCCTATGAGCCTGTGTGGGCGATCGGGACCGGGCTGACGCCGACCGCCGCCGATGTTGCCGAAGCGCACGCGCATATACGCGAAAGACTGACGGAGAAGCTTGGGGCTGCCGCGGCCAAGATCCGGATACTCTACGGTGGTTCGGTCAAGCCATCCAACGCCGCCGAACTGCTCGGCGTGAAAAACGTCGATGGCGCGCTGGTCGGCGGCGCCAGTCTGAAAGCTGCGGACTTTCTCGCAATCGCGGAAGCGTATCGCAGTATCTGAAGCGTGCTACCGGCCTCGAACGAGGCCGCGCCGCGGCACAAGTCGTTGCAAAGCACGTATTGCTTCCCATATTCGGCCCACGGGCTTGGAAATGCCGTTAAAGCATTGTATTGAGCCGCCTCCAAATCACCGGCCTTGTCCATGACTGGGCAAGGCCTTGCCAGGATAAACTATGCAAACCGTACTGATCGTCGTTCACCTCATGGTTGTGCTCGCCCTTGTTGGTGTAGTGCTGCTGCAACGCTCCGAAGGCGGCGGCCTTGGCATCGGCGGCGGCTCGGGCTTCATGACCGCACGCGGCGCCGCCAATGCGCTGACGCGGGCGACGGCGATCCTGGCGGCCGCTTTCTTCGTCACGTCGCTGACGCTTTCCGTCGTCGCTCGATACGGCGAGAAGCCGATCGACATCCTCGACCGCGTGCCGTCCGCTCCGGCAACCTCGGACAATGCGGGCAAGGGCGTGCTCAACCAGTTGCCCGGCACCACCACGCCGACACCGCCTTCGGGCACGCCAGCGCCGGCGACGCCTGCCAAGCCGGTGCCGCCCTCGGGTAACGACGCGACGACGACACCTCCGGCAACCGCGCCTTCGACGCCGCCGGCGGCGGGTTCGACGACGCAACCGGCCACGAATGGCGTCACTTCGCCGGTTACGCCTCAGGTCCCCAACCAGTAAGCCGGCCTCATGCCGCGACCTGTTGTCGATTGATCACAGTCGCGGCAAATGCCGCGCTATCACGAAGATTCGACCTTGTGCAGCGCACCAGTGCGCTTGAGAGGCCGCCGTTTAATCGACTATAGATTGCAGGCGGCATTTTCGGCGTCCTTGGGGGGCGCCGGGCGACGCCGTGGGCAACAAGCATAGAACGATCGGATCTTCGCCATGCAGCTTCGCAGCTTCATTTTCCTGGGATTTTGCGCCGCACTCGGCCTGAGTTCCGCAGCCTTCGCCGGCACGCCGGTAAACATGGCCGTATCGCCGTCGGTCGAGAGGACCGATGTGATCAACGTCGCCGTCAAGAGTGACGCGGCGCAACTGAGGCTTCTTAAAAAGAAGAAGAACCCGACGTCCGAGGACCTAGCCCAGATCAGCAAGCTCGAGGCCAAGATAGCGGCCGACAAGGAAGCCGCTCAGGCCAAGGCGCTCGAGGCCAGGAAGTTGGCGATGCGTGAGGCGGCCAAGGCCAGGGCTGACGCCGAACGCCAGGCTTTCCTTGCAAAGAAGGGCAAGCCAACTGCGACAGAGGTGGTTGCCGATGCCAAGCCATCCAAGAAAACAGTCAAGATCATCGAGCAGGCTGAGCCGGTCGCACCGATCGCGCCCATCCAGTCGGCCGAGCCGATTCCCGCGGAAGCCATGAATGTCGCACTGACCGGCAACAACGGCGAATTGCGCAGCGAAGTGTCCGGGCAGCAGCAGCAGAGCACCGGTCTCTTTGCCGGGTTGTTCGGCGGCACGTCATCCTCTTCCTCCTCGATTGCGTATCTCCCCGAGACGCGCGCTCTGGACGCTGCGCTTGCCAAGAAGGAAGCGAAGAGACAGTTCAAGGTCAAGCCGGAGTTCGTCCCCCAGGATGTAACGTTCACCGGCTATGAGGCAGGCACCATCGTCATCGACACAAGCGCGCGCCGTCTCTATCTCGTCGAATCCTCGACCACTGCTCGCCGCTACGCCATCGCGGTCGGCCGTGAAGGCTTGCAGTTCAAGGGTACCGTCGCCGTCGGCGACAAGCAGGAATGGCCGCGCTGGATCCCGACGCTCGACATGCAGAAGCGCGAGCCCAGTCACTACGGGCGCTTCAAGGACGGTATGCCTGGCGGTGGTGAGAATCCGCTTGGTGCGCGCGCCATCTATCTTTACGACGGCAAGAAGGACACCCATCTGCGCATTCACAGCACCATTGCGCCGCAGTCGATCGGAACCAGCGCGTCCAATGGCTGCTTTCGCATGATCAACGAGCACGTGATGGACCTCTACAGCCGCGTTAAGGTCGGCACCAAGGTCGTCATCATCTGACGCCTTCGACAATATTGCCGAAAGGGCCGGCTTTCGCCGGCCCTTTTGTTTTGACTTGGCCCTGCGGGGCACCATGCCTTCTTGGGAAAAAGACCTTGCGGCGGTTTTTTCTCTGGCGGAATCAATTCGGCCGCGTTAAGCGATGACTCCCATGGCGCGATATGTATTCATCACAGGCGGCGTGGTTTCCTCACTTGGAAAAGGCATAGCCGCAGCGGCCCTCGGGGCTCTCTTGCAGGCGCGAGGCTATCGCGCACGCATCAAAAAACTCGATCCCTATCTGAATGTCGATCCCGGAACGATGTCGCCGTATCAGCACGGCGAGGTCTTTGTCACCGATGACGGGGCCGAGACCGATCTCGATCTTGGTCACTACGAGCGTTTCACCGGCCGTTCTGCCAACCAGCAAGACAACATCACCACCGGGCGTATCTACAAGAACATCATCGAGCGCGAGCGGCGCGGCGACTATCTCGGCGCTACCGTGCAGGTCATCCCCCACGTGACCGACGAGATCAAGAACTTCGTCCTCAACGGCAATGACGACTACGACTTCGTGCTTTGCGAGATCGGCGGCACGGTCGGCGACATCGAGGCGATGCCGTTTCTCGAGGCAATTCGTCAGCTCGGCAACGACCTGCCGCGCAACAATGCCGTCTATGTGCATCTGACGCTGATGCCCTACATTCCCACCGCCGGCGAACTGAAGACCAAGCCGACCCAGCATTCCGTCAAGGAACTGCGCGGCATCGGCATCGCGCCGGACATTCTGCTGGTCCGCGCCGACCGGCCTATCCCGAAGGAAGAACGGCGAAAGCTGTCGCTGTTCTGCAATGTCCGGGAAAGCGCCGTCATCCAGGCGCTGGATGTGCCGCACATCTATGACGTGCCGATGGCCTACCATAATGAAGGGCTGGATTCGGAAGTGCTTGCCGCCTTCGGGATCGAGCCGGCGCCGAAGCCGCGCATGGATCCATGGCAAGCGGTTTCCAACCGCATCCACAATCCGGAAGGCGAAGTGACCATCGCCGTGGTCGGCAAATACACCGGGCTCAAGGATGCTTACAAATCGCTGATCGAGGCACTGTCGCATGGCGGACTAGCCAATCGGGTCAAGGTCAAGCTCGACTGGATCGAGAGCGAGATCTTCGAAAAGGAAGACCCGACGCCCTGGCTTGAAAAAGTGCATGGCATCCTTGTCCCTGGCGGCTTTGGCGAGCGCGGCTCGGAAGGCAAGATCCTGGCGGCGAAATTCGCGCGTGAACGCAAGGTGCCGTATTTCGGCATCTGCTTCGGCATGCAGATGGCCTGCATCGAAGCAGCGCGCTCACTGGCTGGTGTCGAGCATGCTTCGTCGACCGAATTCGGTCCGACCAAGGAGCCCGTCGTTGGCCTGATGACCGAATGGCTGAAGGGCAACATGCTGGAGAAGCGCCGCGCAACCGGCGACCTCGGTGGCACGATGCGGCTCGGTGCCTATGAAGCCGACCTCGCCAAGGGATCGAAGATCGCCGAGATCTATGGCGATACCCGCATCTCCGAGCGCCACCGGCATCGCTACGAGGTCAATGTCGACTACAAGCAGCAACTTGAGGATTGCGGCCTGGTCTTTGCCGGCATGTCGCCTGACGGCGTGCTGCCGGAGACGGTCGAATATCCGGATCATCCGTGGTTTATCGGTGTGCAGTATCACCCGGAACTGAAAAGCCGGCCGCTTGATCCCCATCCGCTGTTTGCCAGCTTCATCGAGGCCGCCGTGGAGCAGTCCCGGCTGGTCTAGGCAAGCCCATCGGTTCAACTGATGCAGACCTACGTCGCGCTCCTCTACAGCATCATCCTGGGCGAGGGGCGCAGGGTCGTCATGTCCGATCTCAAGGTCATGGCGGAAGGTCTTGGCCTGAAGAATCCGCGTACGCTCGTCGCCACGGGCAACCTTGTCTTCGATACCGACGAGACCGCGATCGCCGCGCTGGAACCGCGGCTGGAGACGGCTTTCGAAAGGACGTTCGGACGGCACGTGGATATCGTCGTGCGCGATGCGGCTGGCTGGCGGATGCTGGCGGCGGGAAATCCATTTCCGATCGAATCGCAAGCCGCGGGAGATCAGGTCGCCGTGCGGGTCATGCGTGCGCCCGTTCCTGCCGGATCGCTCCAAGCTCTCGGTGCCAGTCTTGGCCCCGGCGAAAGAATGCAGGCTGTCGGCGGCGACATCTGGATTTTCTTTTCACGCCAGACGCCGAATTCCCGGCTTCTGGCGGCCATAAGCCACAAACGTCTGGGTGTAGGGACTTCCCGCAACTGGAACACGGTTCGCCGGCTGGCCGACATGGTCGGAGCGTAGAAAGCGGGGCGGCATGGCGCCGCCCCGAAACTGCCTGTCAGGCCTTGGCTGTCCTGGCGCCAGCGCCCAGGGCCGCGGTGCGCAGCACGTAGTAGATGACGCCGGCAATGGCGACGCCGAAGAACCAGCCATAGACACCCCACCAGGATGGCAGCAGACTGGTGAAGTTGGGCAGGATCGACGAGAAGACCGCGCCAATGCCCGCCGCGATGAAGGCATTGACGTGCCAACCGGCCTGGAAGCGGAATTCGCCGTCTTCCCGGTAGAGTGCGTCGACGTCTACCTCGCCCCTCCGGATCAGGTAGTAGTCGACCATCATGACCCCGAAGATCGGCCCCATCGTCGCGCCGATGATATTGACGAAGGAGGCGGCGCTGCCTTCCCATGGCGCGAAGGGATAGAGCACCAGGGCAATTACGGCCGCGATATAGCCGCCCTTCTTGAAGTCGATCTGACGGGGAAAGACGTTGGAAAAGTCGAAGGCCGGCGACACGAAATTTGCCACCACATTGATGCCGAGCGTAGCCACGGCGAAGGTCAGGGCCGCAAGCGCCGCCAGGAACCAGCTGTCGAATTTCGCCGAGATCTGGTCGGGATGTAGCAGCACTTCGTGATAGACGTCGAAGGCGGCGATCGTGGTGACGCCCGCGACCAGCGAAAACAGGATGAGGTTGATCGGCAGGCCCCAGATGTTGCCCTTGCGCAGCGACGCCTTGTCGGGCGCATAGCGGGCGAAGTCGCAGAAGTTGAGATAGAGCGCTGAAAAGTAAGTCACCCAGATCGCCGCGACCGCAAACAGCGACGTCCACGATCCCGGTGTGCCAGGCACGCCGGCATCCTTCGTCTTTTCAAGCAGCACGTCCATCGGAATGTCGCTGGTCAGGGCAAACCTTCCAGACTTGAAGCAGAGATAAACAGCGAGCAGCAGCATCATCACCCAGACGGCGGGTCCCGCCCAGTCCTGGAAGCGGCGCACCGTTTCCATGCCTTTCTGGATGATCAGGAGTTGCAACGCCCAGATGATCACGAAACAGATCACTTCCAGGCCCGAATGGCCAAGGAAATGCGTCGATTTGTTGAAGTCGTCGAACCATTGCAGGCGGGTCAGCAGCGCCACGATCGCGCCCGAGGCCGCCGCCGTTTGCGCCCCATACCAGAAGCAGGCGACGATGGCGCGCACCAGTGCTGGCACGTTTGCGCCCCAGATGCCGAAGGACGCGCGGGCAAGCACAGGGTAGGGCACCCCGGTCTTCACGCCAGCGTAACCGACCATGTTCATCAGCGCGTAGATGATCAGTGAACCGATGCCGATGGCGATGATGAAATTGACGAAGCCACCGCAGAACAGGAAGAGACTGGCAGCCAGATAGTAGCCCCAGAGGCTGTGGACGTCAGACGTCCAGACATTGAAGATCGAGAATGGGCCCCAGTTTCGAACCTTCGCCGGAGCGAGATCCTCGTTGTACAGGCCGGGTGATGCGCCTTGTATTGTCATCGCGATGTCCTCCCCTTTTTGCCCCACGCGCCCTCACGCGTTGGTCGCGCAGGTTAGGCCTGACGCCGGGGAAGCGGCAACGGAGTGATTTGCCGGCTTTGACCTAAAAGATATTCAATGAGAATCGCTGTTATCGGCTGCCCCCGTTGCGGGGCGCTGATTCTCCATTTCCAATGGTTCGCGCTATTTCCGCGACCGTCCGTATTTTTTTAGACAGCCGCAACTTTTTCAGGAACCAACTGGCCTGTTGTGAGTTTGTTAACGTTCGATCGTAATGCGATCGACCGGGAGGAAATCATGGATCGCTTGCATTTCTTTACGCCGGTGCGGATCACGCGCGGGCAAGGGCATCCCTTGGAAGAAGTCGATGGCGTAGCAGAAGCAATGGTATTTCTGCGGAAATGGCCGATTGGACGACGTGGGCCGGTGTATCAGTGTGCGCTCAATTGCTGTTCCGCGGCTTTGTCAGGCCAGATGTCGCCCGAGGAAGCGAGGAAGGCTTTCACGGGTTTTGCCCGGATCACCCGCTTGCTGGACGATGAGTCGGCAATGCCGATGAGCAGCGAAGGCGTGGGGCACGTGTACGCCCTGAGGCGTTAGCCTGATCTCGAGTGCAATTCAACGTCCGCGCCCGTGGTGGGCGGACTGACCGCTATCCGCGGGCCACGTCGGCGTTAGCGTTTTTAATCCAAAGCGGCTCCGGCGATCCTCTTCTTTTGCCGGAACTGGCGTTCCGCCTAAGCGATGGCCATCACCCGCTTGTGGTCTGCGACTTCTGAGAGCAGCCAATCCTGAAACAAGCCGGTGCCCGGCTTGTTTCCGATGCTGCGACGCTGATGCAGGTAGATGCCGGCCGGATAGGTATGGCGAGCGCTGAACGGCGCTACAAGTTTGCCTTGGTCGAGAAGATCCTGGGCCATCATCGTGTCGGCAAGCGCGATGCCGGCGCCATTGATCGCCTCGCGCATGATGAGCGTGCAATCATCCAGTGTTGTGCTGGACTTGGGCGTCGTGTCCGAAACTCCCTCCTGCTCCAGCCAGCGCCTCCATCTCATGCTCTCACATTCATGGATGAGGTGGTGATGGACCAGATCGGCGGGCGATCGCAGCGGCACCGGCCCCTCTAGCAGCGAGGGCGCGCAGACCGGCGTCAGAACCAGCGGGATCAGCAGCGTCAAGGCTGGGCCGGCCTTGTAGACGAACTCGTCGACGATGGCCAAGTCGAAGTTGGCGCGCTTGCCCGATGTCGAGATCTCCAGATCGACGGACGGGTGCAGTCGCCGAAAATTCGGCAACCGGTCCGCCAGCCAGAGGTTCAGAACAGCCGGGACGCACAAGACCCTCACACGTTGGGCTCTGCTGTGGCGGGGGCCATCGGAGAGGCTGACATCATCGGTCGCACGCCAGATAGCCTCGAACGCCTCCGAGAGGCTGCGCGCATAGTAGGAGCCTCTGGTAGTCGGCGTTATCTGGCGAAAGCCACGCTCGAACAGATCCTGGCCGAGATTCCTTTCAAGCGCGCGGATATGGCGGCTGATAGCCGATGGAGTCAGATGCAGCTCTTCCGCTGCATCCTTGATACTGCCGAGACGTGCCGCGGCTTCGAAAGCGCGCATCCCATTGAGTGAAGGTAAGGCCATTGGACGATCATGAATTGTCAGTTGAGTTTTTGTCAATCGATATGGACAAAATTGGCGTTTGAACGCGTGCTCAGTCGAGGATACCGAAAAGGCAAGAGCAACTAAGTCGTCAAAAGAAAACGACTATTTGGGGATTCCGGCATCATTTCACCGGCGGCGGAGATCGGCTTGACCGGTTCCGCCGGTGGCGGGCGGAGCTTGGCCGCGTGACAGCAAAACGTGCCACCAGCCGCCGTTTCAGACGGTTTCACCACAACAGGAGAGAACAGCCGCTTATGCCTCAATCGCCAGTGCCGGTCTTCGAAGCGGCTGACGAGATTTCCGCGGAAGCCTCGGTCGTCGTGATCCTGCAAACTGCCCAAGACGGCTTTGGCCCTCGGGCAGCGGCACTGGACGCCGAAATGGGCGGAATTCTGTCGCGGGCGTGCTCCGAGCCAGCCGCCCTGGCCGAATCCGGCGCCTGCATCGATCTGATCGCCCCGAAGGCGGTGTCAGCCAGGCGCGTGATCGTTCTTGCCTTGGGCAAAGCTGAAGCCGTAACCGCCCTTTCCTTGGCGCGCGCCGGCGGTTTGCTGGCCGCACATCTGGAGAGCAAAGGGGAATGTTCGGCCACTGTCGTGCTTGACCCCATCGCCGGTGTTGACCTCCCCGGCGCGGAAGTCCTGGCGCGCGTGGCACTTGGAATGCGGCTGCGACGCTATCGGTTCGACATGCGCAACCAGCGGCAGGGCGCGGGAGCGGACCGCACCCTGCGGGTGCAATTGGTTGGAGCAGGCAGCGCGGATGTGTCCGCGACGTTGGTCCGCATCAATGCCATCGCCGATGGCGTCGAGTATGCGCGCACGTTGATCAACCTGCCGCCGAACCATCTTCACCCCGACAATTTCCACGATCATCTGGAGCCGCTGCGCGAAGCCGGCATCGACGTCGAAATGCTGGACGCAGCGCAACTGAAAGAACTCGGCATGAATGCGCTGCTCGCCGTGGGTTCGGGCTCGGCGCGACCGCCAAGGGTCGCCATCTTGCACTATCGCGGCAAGGGTGCGCCGGCCCAGCCGCTCGCTTTCGTCGGCAAGGGCGTCTGTTTTGATTCCGGTGGCCTGTGCATCAAGGGCGGCGCTCAGATGTTCGACATGAAGGCCGACATGGGCGGCGCGGCCGCGGTCGTTGGCCTGATGATAGCGCTTGCCCGACAGGGCAGCCCGATCCATGCCGTCGGCGTGCTCGGCATCGCCGAGAACATGCCGTCCGGCAACGCGCTCAAGCCGCGCGACATCATCACGACGGCCTCGGGACAGACCGTGGAAGTGTTCGATACGGATGCGGAAGGTCGCCTGCTTCTGGCCGACTGCCTCCATTACACAGCCACGCGCTTCAATCCTTCGGTGATCGTCGACCTGGCTACGCTGACCTATTCGGTGACACGCGGACTCGGATCGATATTCGCCGGCCTTTTCAGTACCGACGATGCCATTGCATCGCAGATGATCGCGGCCGGAGAAGCGGTCGGCGAGCGGTTCTGGCGGCTGCCGCTCGACCGGGCCTACGATGAAGGGCTGCAATCGCCATTCGCCGACCTCCGGCATCATGCCAAGGATATGGAAGATGGCGACGCTCCCTATGCCGCGGCCTTCCTGCGCCATTTCACGCAAGACCGCCCCTGGGTGCATCTCGACATCGCCAGCAAGGAACTGACAGACACCGACCGGCCGCTGGCCAGGCAAGGCGCAACGGCATTCGGCGTGCAGATGCTGGAAGAATGGGTGCAGGCCAGCCGCAGGGTGAACTAAGCGGCTTGCCTCTAGGACAACGACGAGATGCCTTCAAACGCGCAGGGAATTGGGATGTCGACCGAGATTATCGCCAGGGAAGGGCGCGCGGCCTTCGACAGCTACGAAACGTGGTATCGGATCAGCGGCGAACTCGATTCCGGCAAAGCCCCGGTGGTAATCCTGCATGGCGGTCCGGGCGTCGCCCACAACTATGTCGATGCCTATAAGCTTCTTGCGCTGAGAGATCGCGCTGTCATCCACTACGACCAGTTGGGGTGCGGCAATTCCACATTGTTGCCCGAAAAGGGCGCTGACTTCTGGACACCCCGGCTTTTCATCGAAGAGCTTGAAAACCTCGTCGACCATCTCGGCATCCGCGCGGGCTTCCATGTCCTCGGCCAGAGCTGGGGCGGCATGCTGGGCGCCGAATATGCGGTAACGCGGCCAAGAGGTCTGAAGTCGCTGACCATCGCCAACTCACCGGCTTCCATGAAGCTCTGGGTCGAAGAGGCCAACCGGTTGCGCGCTGACCTGCCAAAAGATGTGCAGGAAACGCTGAGCCGTCATGAACAGGCCGGCACGACGGACGATGCGGCTTACCAGCAGGCAACGATGGTGTTCTACGAGCGGCATGTTTGCCGGGTCGTGCCGTTCCCGCCCGAAGTGACCGAGAGTTTCGCCCAGGTTGCCCGCAATCCGACTGTCTACAATGTGATGAACGGGCCCAACGAATTCCACGTCATCGGCACGCTGAAGACCTGGAGCATCATCGACCGCCTGCCTGCCATCGATGTTCCCACACTGATCATCTCCGGACGCCACGACGAGGCCACGCCCGCGACCGTGCAGCCCTACAAGGACGGCATCAGGGGATCGCGCTGGGAGATATTCGAGCATTCCAGCCACATGCCGCATGTCGAAGAGCAGGATGCGTGCATGCGGGTGGTGGGAGACTTCCTGGACCGCAACGACAACTGAGAAAAGGGGATCAAGCATGAAGAAACTGTTCTTGGCGGCGTCGGCCGCCGCATTGCTGGCCGGCACATGGCTGGCTCCGGCGCAGGCCGAATATCTCAAGGAACACCGCGGCGGCACCATTCGCCTGCTGGCCCGCTCTGCCGCCGGAACGCTTGATCCGCATATCAACTACACCGACCAGGGTTGGCAATTGTACCAGCCGGTCTATGACGGCCTGGTTGCCTTCCGCAAAGCCGAGGGCATGGACGGCTTCACCATCGTCCCCGATCTCGCCGAGGCGTTGCCGAAGGTCAGCAATGACGGCAAGACCTTCACCTTCAAGCTGCGCAAAGGCATCAAGTTCTCAAACGGCCAGGACCTCGGCGTGAAGGACGTCGTTGCCTCCTTCCAGCGCATCTTCAAGGTTTCCGGCCCGACCTCCGGCACCTTCTACGCCGGCATCGTCGGTGCCGACAAATGCCTGGCCGACACCAAGAGCTGCACGCTTGAAGGCGGCGTTGTCGGTGACGAGGCGGCCGGCACGGTCACCATCAACATCACCAAGCCGGATGCCGAGATCCTCTACAAGCTTGCCTTGCCGCATGCCGTGGTCCTGCCGGCGGACACGGCCGCGGAGGACATGGGGTCGACGCCCATTCCCAGCACCGGCCCCTACATGATCTCCACTTTCGATCCCAACAAGGGCATGACGGTCTCGCGCAACCCGAATTTCAAGCAATGGAGCGAGGAAGCCCAGCCGGACGGCTATCCGGATGTCGTCCAATATGATTTCGGCCTGTCCGAGGAGGCTGCCGTCACGGCGATCCAGAACGGCGAGGCAGACTGGATGTTCGACGCGCTGCCCAGCGACCGCCTGGGTGAACTTGGCAGCAAGTTCATGGACCAGCTGCACATCTCGCCGCTTTCGGCGTGGTGGTACGCACCGCTGAACACCCGTCTAGCTCCGTTCGACAACGAAAAGGCCCGCCAGGCTGTTGCCTATGCCATCGACCGCAACACGCTGGTAAAGCTGTTTGGCGGCAAGGTGCTGGCCTCCCCGGTCTGCCAGGTCCTGCCTCCGGACTTCCCTGGTCATGAGGACTACTGCCCCTACACCAAGAACCCCGGTGCCAAGTGGTCGGCGCCTGATCTGGAAAAGGCAAAACAGCTCGTCGAGGAGTCGGGCACCAAGGGCCAGAAGGTGACCATCATTGTCGAGGACACCGCCGTATCGCGGTCTATCGGCGTCTATCTGCAGAGCGTTCTAACCAGCATTGGCTATGCCGCGGACGTAAAGCCGATCTCCGCCAACATCCAGTTCACCTACATCCAGAACTCCAACAACAAGGTGCAGATGTCCGTTACCCAGTGGTACAAGGACTATCCCGCCGCATCGGACTTCCTGAATATTCTGTTCAGCTGCGCATCCTACCGCGAGGGCTCGGACGCTTCGATCAACATAGCCGGCTTCTGCGACAAGGAGATCGACGCCAAGATGCAGAAGGCGTTGGACCTTGGCGTGACCGATCAGAAGGCAGCCGACAAGATCTGGGCTGAAATTGACAGGCAGGTCACGGACAAGGCGCCGGCTGTCGGCCTCTTCACGCCGAAGCGGCTCGACTTCGTCAGCAAGCGCCTGGGCAATTTCAAGTTCAACCGGCAGTTCAACTGGATGATCACCCAGTCCTGGGTGCAGTAAGGAACCGGGGAGGGCACGCCCGTGTCGAACGAAGCTGTTGCCATTGCCGTCCCACGCAGGACGCGGGGGCCTTGGGCCGTCGCGTTTGCGAGGTTGGCGAGGAACAGGGCCGCCATGGCGTCCCTGGGTGTGTTCCTCCTCATTGCCGTTGCCTGTCTCAGCGCGCCTCTCTATGCGCATTGGGCGGGCGTGGACCCATTCGCCTCGACACTCGACGCCGTCATACAGATCGACGGCGCCGATGTTCCGGTGATGGAACAGTCGACGGAAGGGCTTGGTCTGGGCTACACGCCGCTCGGCCCGACCTGGCGGCTTGGCAACTACTTCCTCGGCGCCGACAGTCAGGGCCGCGATGTCATGGCAAGGATGCTCTATGGCGGGCTCAGTTCACTGCTGATCTCCGCGGCGGCCACCATTTTCACCTTGCTCATCGGCACGGCGGCGGGACTTATCGCCGGCTACTTCGGCGGCATTACCGATACGGTTCTGTCGCGCCTGCTGGATGTGCTGTGGGCATTTCCGATCTACCTATTGGCGATTTCGCTTTCCATTGTCACCATCGCGCAGGGCATCGCGATCGGACCCATCGAGATCGAGTCAGGCAGTCTTTGGCTGCCGGTCATCATCATCGGCATCGTTTATGTGCCCTATGTGGCGCGTCCGATACGCGGGCAGGTCCTGTCACTGCGCAACAGCGAGTTCGTTCTGGCCGCGATCAACCTGGGTGTACCGGGATCGCGGATCCTGTGGCGCGATATCCTGCCCAACATCACCACCACGCTTATCGTCTTCGTGCCGCTGATGATGGCGCTGAACATGCTGACGGAATCGGCGCTCTCCTTCCTCTCGATCGGCGTCCAACCGCCGGCGGCGAGCTGGGGCACAATCATCCAGGACGGGCAGGCACTGCTTTACACACGGCCACTTGTGGCCTTGGCGCCCGGGCTGGCGATCGCCATCTCCGTCATGGCGCTCAATGTCTTTGGCGACGGCCTGCGCGATGCGCTCGACCCACGCTCCAAGGTCCGGCTGGGGCGCGACTGATGATTTACGCAATCCTGCGCCGTTTCGGTCAGATGCTGTTCGTGATGTTCGGCATCTCGGTCATCGTCTTCCTGATCTTCTTCGCGACGCCGGGCGCCGATCCAGCGGCGCGCATCGCCGGCCGCAACGCATCGCCCGAGGTGCTGGAAGCCGTGCGTCACAGCTTCGGCTTCGACCGGCCCCTCTACGTCCAATATGTGAAGATGATGGAGAAGATCTTCGTCACCGGCGATCTGACCTCCTTCGTGAATCGCGGCTGGAAGGTGGTGCCGGCGGTGCTGGATTCGATTCCGGTCACGCTTTCTCTGGTGTTCGGGGCGGCGATCCTCTGGGTGGTGGTGTCCATCATCATCGGCATTGTCGCCGCCGCCACCCGCGACAGCTGGCTGGATCGGCTTCTGATGGCGCTGGGATTGCTTGGCATTTCCATGCCGGTCTACTGGCTGGGCGAAGTGATGAACCTGATCACCCAGAGCCGCTATCACGACAGCTGGGCGTTCTCCTGGGTGCCGCCGCTCGGCTACAAGAATTTCTCGGACGATCCCAAGGGCTGGTTCCTGACCCTGGTCATTCCGTGGATCACGCTGGCCATTCTCTATATCGGCATCTACGGGCGCGTCCTGCGCGCGGCGATCATCGAATCCCTACAGGAGGACTATATCCGCACGGCCCGCGCCAAGGGCCTGTCGGAGACCCGCATCCTGCTGCGCCATGCGCTGCGCACGTCGCTCATTGCCTTCATCACGCTGTTCGGCCTGGATTTTGGCGCGCTGGTGGGTGGTTCCGCCCTGCTGACGGAGGTTGTGTTCGGGCTGCACGGCATCGGCAAGCTCACCTATGACGCGCTGCAGAACCTCGATCTGCCGATGATCATGGCGACTGTGATGTACGCTTCCATGTTCGTGGTCATCGCCAACGCTGTCGTCGATTTCATCTATATCCTTCTCGATCCGCGCCTGAGGACATCATGATACTGTCGGTGCGCGATCTCAGAGTGTCCTTCCGCACTGACGATGGCCTTGTGCGCGCCATCGATGGCGTTTCCTTCGACCTCGAAGAGGGCGAGATCCTTGGCGTCGTCGGCGAATCCGGCTCCGGCAAGACCGTCTCGCTGCTGGCGGTGATGGGCCTTATCACCGATCCCAACGCCGTCATCGAAGGCTCGATCCGCTACAAGGACCGCGAGCTGGTGGGATTGCCCGCGCGCGAGCTCCGGCGCCTTCGCGGCAACGAGATCGCGATGATCTTCCAGGACCCGATGACAGCGCTGACGCCGGTCTACACGATTGGCTGGCAGATCGCCGAACAGATCCGCGCGCATCGCAACATCAGCAAATCCAAGGCGATGGAGCGCGTCGAAGAATTGCTGGCGGAGGTGAATTTCCCCAACCCGCACGAGGCGATGTCGCGCTACCCGCACCAGCTTTCCGGGGGTATGCGCCAGCGGGCGGTGATTGCCATGGCGCTGTCGTGCAATCCGACCCTGCTGGTGGCGGACGAGCCGACCACCGCGCTCGATGTCACGGTGCAGGCCGGCATTCTCGACCTCGTGCGCAAGCTGCGCGCGACCTACAATTCGGCGGTGATCTTCATCACGCATGACATGGGCGTGGTCTCCGAACTCGCCGACCGGGTGATGGTCATGTATGCGGGCCGTGTGGTGGAGCGCGGCAGCCGCACGGAACTGTTTTCAGATCCGCGACACCCCTATACGCGGGCGCTGCTTGGCTCGATCCCGCCGCTGACCGGCGAAAAACCGCGCCGCCTGCCGGCCATTCCCGGTTCGCCGCCGTCGCTGTTGCGATTGCCGCAAGGCTGCGCCTTCGGCCCGCGTTGCCCTGTTCGTTACGAGCCCTGTGCGACCGGCAAGCCCGACCTTGGCGCCGGCACGCACGCCGCGGCGTGTTTCCGTGTGGCACAGGCATGAGCGGACCGATGATCGACAAAGACCAGCCAATCCTCGAAACGCGTTCGCTCGGCAAGCGCTTCTCGATCGGCTCGCGGTTTTCCGCGGAGGGCAAGCGAACGGTACATGCGGTCGACGATGTTTCGCTGTCAGTAAAGCGCGGCGAGACGGTCGGCCTGGTCGGCGAATCCGGATGTGGCAAGTCGACCCTGGCGCGCTGCCTGGTGAGGCTCTACGACATCACCGACGGTGAACTCCTCTTCGAAGGCCACGACATAACCTCGAAGTCGCTCTCCGAACTCAGGCCGCTCCGGCGGCGTCTGCAGATGGTGTTCCAGGATCCGTCGGCCTCGCTCAATCCTCGCCGGCGCGTCGGCGACCTAGTGGCCGAGCCGCTTCGCATCCATGGCAAGCTGTCGTCGCGCGAGATCACGAGTCGGGTCGCGGAGCTTTTCGACCTCGTCGGGCTGCTGCCGGACCATGTCATGCGCTATCCGCACGAATTCTCCGGCGGGCAGCGCCAGCGTGTCGGCATCGCGCGGGCCATCGCGCTCAATCCTGATCTGGTCGTGCTGGATGAGCCCGTCTCGGCGCTCGACGTGTCGGTACAGGCGCAGATCGTCAACCTGCTTGCCGACCTCCAGGAGAAGCTGAACCTCACCTACATCTTCATCGCCCACGACCTGTCGGTGGTGCGCCAGGTCTCGACCCGCATCGCCGTCATGTATCTCGGCTCGATTGTGGAGGAAGGTCCTGCGGAAGAGGTGTTTGCAACGCCCGCCCACCCCTACAGCCAAGCGTTGATCTCGGCGGTTCCCATTGTGGAGACAACACCCAGCGGGACGCGCAAGCGCATCATCCTGACCGGCGACGTGCCGAGCCCGCTCAAGCCGCCAGCCGGCTGCCGTTTCCATCCGAGATGCCCGATCGCGGCGGATCGATGCCGCACCGAGCGTCCTGAGGTGAGAGAGTATCGACCCGGTCGCAAAGTGGCCTGTCATTTTCCGACGGTCTAGATGTCAAGCCTCAACAGGTTGTCCACGGTTTGAGCGAGGCAGCTGATCGGCGGCTTTGAACCGAGGCTGCCATGTGGCCTATGCCAATTGTACATGTGGGTCCAGATCGGAAGTTCTTGGGCTCGCCGATCCGAGGTCTCATAGGCGCGTGCGTAAGCCCATTCCCTCAGAGCGGTCTGAATGAAGCGTTCGGCCTTTCCGTTGGTCTTTGGCGTGTATGGACATCACCGGCGATCGCTATCGGCGGCCTCGTGCACATGGACCGGGCCGAGGATTTCGTGCTGAAAAAGCCTTGGCATGAGGCGTATTCGCGCAAATCACTGGCCCTCCACAGCGGCGGCATGAATGGCAAGGCCACGCTAGCGACGAAGGAGATGGGCGAGGACATCCTCAATCGCCTCCTGCCGGTGCTGGTCGACAAGCTGAGGGCCATCGTCGCCGAGAAATGTGCATAGACGCGTGCGGCCGAGCGCTATCAGCGCGAGCGCGTAACAGATCGCTTCGGCAACCGCAGTTCGGCCGGGCACAAGGAGGGCGGTGCTCCTCACACGCCGCCCATCCCTATATTCAGGCTCTGGTTACCCGCCGCCTTGGTGATGGGCTCTTTTCAGGGAGGTTGACAATCTCTTTGTCAGCTGGCGATGAATGGCATCGCTGGGCTTGCATCCTTCGGCTGTTCGCCGAGGGCAAAGACAGCGCTCGCCTCGCTGACGATCGAGACATGGTCCTTTGCAGCTGCTCCAGCGGTTGCGCCGTCGCCGCGCAAGATCGCGGTGACGATGGCGTCATGCTCCTGCCAGGATTTGGCCAGGCGGCCGGCAAGCCTGAACTGCGCGCGACGGAAGGGGGCGAGGCGACTGCGCGTGGTCGCGGTCAACTCGTAAATGTGGGTGCTATGGGCGCCGCGATAGAGCCTGCTGTGGAACTCGGTGTTGAAGTATTCATAGTCTTCCTCGGCGCCCAGTCGCACCAGCCGGGCCGAGTCCTGATGCTCGACCTCAAGCGCGCGGCGCTCGCCGCCGGTCATGCGCTCAGCGCAGAAGCGGGCGCAAATTCCTTCCAGTTCGGCCATGCTCTCGAACATCGAGGCGAGATGCTCCTGGGTCACCACGGCGACGATCGCGCCCCGGTTGGGTCGTCTTTCGACAAGGCCCATGGCGCTGAGCTGGCCGAGCGCCTCGCGCACCGGCGTGCGTGACACCTCGAAGCGAGCGGCGAGCGAAGCTTCGTCGAGCTTTTCGCCGGGGCGCAGCACGCCGGTGACGATGCGGTCGCCGATCGCCCGCACCATCTGATCGGCGGTCGTTCCCGACCGGATCAAGCCGCGCTTTGCCGACACGTCTTCCTCCAGTCGCTGTTCGCATTCCAAGGGTGAACCGGGCGGACAAAGGTCCGCGCTCGACTCGGGCTCCCACCCTCTATGCCTGTATTTTAATCTGCATGTCAAACTGGCTGTTTTCAAGGCAAAAAGTGCATGCAAATGCACGTGACTTGTGCAGTGCGAAAACATTCTGTGATTGATTTCATTGGAGAAATCAGGATTTCAGAGTTGGCACGGTGATTGCATACACTTTCTTATCGAGGCGTTAACCGGCTTCCTGAGGGGCCCTATAAGAGGAGCATCAACATGACTGATCGTTTCATGCTTAGCCGCCGCCAGTTGCTCAAGACCACCGCCGCCGGGGCGGCGCTCGGCCTTGCTTCGGCGTCGTTTCCCGTCTCCCGAGCCTTTGCCGCCACGGCCACCGTCGGCTTCATCTATGTCGGGCCGAAGGATGACTACGGCTACAACCAGGCGCATGCCGAGGGCGCGGCGACGCTGAAGGGCATCGAGGGGATCACCGTCGTCGAGGAGGAGAACGTGCCGGAGACGGTCGACGTCCAGAAGACGATGGAATCGATGATCAATCTCGACGGCGCCTCGCTGATCTTCCCGACCTCGTTCGGCTATTTCGACCCCCACATGCTGGCCATGTGCAAGAAATTCCCTGACGTGCAGTTCCGCCATTGCGGCGGCATGTGGGACAAGACCAAGCACCCGATGAACGCCGGTTCCTATTTTGGCTATATCGGCATGGGCCAGTATCTGAATGGCGTCGTTGCCGGCCACACTTCGAAGACCAAGAAACTGGGCTTCGTCGCGGCCAAGCCCATCCCGCAGGTGCTGCTCAACATCAACTCCTTCCTGCTCGGCGCGCGCTCGGTCGATCCAGCCATCACCTGCCAGGTCATCTTCACCGGCGAATGGTCGCTGGCGGTCAAGGAGGCGGAAGCAACCAACGCGCTGGTCGATCAGGGCGTCGATGTCATCACCTGCCATGTCGACAGCCCGAAAGTGGTGGTCGAGACGGCTGCCGGGCGCGGGGCTTTCGTCTGCGGCTACCATGCCAACCAGAGTCCGTTGGCGCCGGAAAAATATCTCACCGGCGCCGAGTGGAACTGGGCAAAGGTCTACAAGATGTTCGTCGACGACCTGATGGCCGGCACGCCGCTGCCGAATTTCACGCGTGGCGGCCTGGCCGATGGCTTTGTCAAGATGAGCCCGCTCGGTCCCGCTGTCGGCGACCCGGCGCGCAAGCAGTTCGACGCCACGCTGGCCGAGATGATGAAGGGCGGCTTCGCCGTCATCAAAGGCCCGCTGAAGAGCAACAAGGGGGTCGTCGTGGCCACCGCGGGCCAGGCTTTCCCGGAGACCGCGATCGAACTCGAGAGCATGGACTACCTGGTCGACGGGGTCGTCGGCTCTACCGCCTGATCTTGAGGAGAGCGCGGCGATGGTGGACACGGTGACAAGCGCCGGCATGCCGGCACTGTTCGGCGCCAGGGGGTATCCCCCGGCGCTGGAATGGATCGCGCGCAGGGCGGAAGCCTTCGTCATTCCGCTGGCGGCGCTGATCGTCGGCATGGCGCTGTTCAGCCTGTTCATAGCGCTGGTCGGCAAGTCGCCGATCCTGCTTTTCGAGACCATGTGGCGGGGCGGCTTCGGCTCTTGGTTCTCGGTGCAGAACTCGCTGTCGCGGGCCACGCCCTTGCTGCTGGCGGCACTCTGCGTGGCGCTGCCGGCGCGGCTCGGTCTCGTCGTCATCGGCGGCGAGGGCGCGATCGTTCTGGGCGGCGTCGGCGCCGCGGCGATCGGCGTGGCGCTGAGCGGCGCGCCATCCTTTATCGTCATTCTTGCCATGGGCGTGGCGGGCATGGCCGCCGGCGGCGTCTGGATCGGCGTCGTCGGCGCGCTGCGCCACTACCGGGCTGTCAATGAAACCATCTCCAGCTTGCTGATGGCCTACATCGCCATCGCGCTGATGAACCAACTGGTGGAAGGGCCGCTGCGCGACCCGGCCTCGCTCAACAAACCGTCGACGCAGCCGCTGGCGGAAATATACCGCATCGGCAACATTCCAGGCATGGACGTGCATTGGGGGCTGGTCGTCGGCGTCGTCGCCTGCATTTTCTCCTGGGTGCTCATCGAAAAGACCCGCTGGGGTTTTGCCGCGCGTATCGCGGGCGGCAATGTGCGGGCGGCCCAGGTCCAGGGGCTTGCGGTCGGGCAGTTGATCGTCGGCTTCACGGCGCTCGCCGGCGGCTTCGCCGGGCTTGCCGGCATGCTGGAAGTCGCCGCCGTGCAAGGCAGCGCCAACGCTTCGCTCGCCGCCGGTTACGGTTACACCGGCATTCTTGTCGCCTTCCTTGCCCGCCACAACCCGCTGGCCATCATCCCGGTCGCCATCCTGCTCGGGGGCATCGACGCCTCGGGCGGACTGATCCAGCGCCGCATGGACCTGCCTGACGCCACCGTGCTGGTGCTGCAGGGGATGATCTTCATCGTCATCCTGTTCAGCGAAACCTTCTACGGCCGCTTCAAGGCCTTCAATCCCGATCTCTGGAAGAGGGCCTCCTGATGGACGCGACCGAGATCGGCCTCTGGGGCGTGCCGCTGGCCATACTGGGCGGGGCCATCCGTGTCTCGACGCCGTTCATCTTCGTCTCGCTGGGCGAGGCGATCACCGAGCGTTCCGGGCGCATCAATCTAGGGCTCGAAGGCACGTTGGTCTTCGGCGCCATGACCGCCTATGCGGTGGCGGTGATGACCAACTCGCCTTGGCTCGGCCTGCTGGCCGCGGCCTTCGCCGGCCTGTGCTTTGGCCTGTTCCATGGCTGGATCTGCAAATTCCCGAAAGTCAACGACATCGCCATCGGCATCGCGCTGATGCTGTTCGGCTCCGGGCTCGCCTTCTTCTTCGGCAAGCCGTTCATCAAGCCCAAGGCGCCCAATTTGCCGGCCATTCCCTTCGGCGGCTGGTCGGACATTCCGCAGGTTCAGGCGGCGCTCGACGTCAACGTGCTGTTTCTCATCGGGGCCGTGCTTTCGGTCATCCTGTGGTGGGCGTTCCGCAACACCCGCGCCGGCCTCATCGTGCGCGTCGTCGGCGACAGTTCGGACGCGGCGCGCGCCATGGGGCTCAATCCTGATACGGTGCGGCTGCTGGCCACCGGCGTCGGCGGCGCGCTGGCCGGCATCGGCGGCGCCTATCTGTCGCTCTATTATCCCGGCAGCTGGACCGAGCGTATCTCGTCGGGCCAGGGCCTGATGGCGGTGGCGCTGGTCATCTTCGCGCGCTGGAACCCGCTGGGCTGCTTTGCCGCCGCGCTGCTGTTCGGCGGGGCAGGGGCGCTCGGTCCGGCGCTGCAATCGGTTGGCGTCACGCAGGGCTACTACCTGTTCTACGCCGCCCCCTACATCCTCACCCTCATCATCATGATTGCTACCTCGTCGCCGACGCGCTCGCTAGCGGGCGCGCCGGGCGAACTGTCCATCACCAAATGACTGGAGTTTTGCCCATGAACGCCAGAGCCGAAATCACCCAGCACACGATCGACGCCGAGCCTTATCCTTGGCCCTACAATGGCGATCTGCGGCCCACCAACACGGCGCTGATCATCATCGACATGCAGACCGATTTCTGCGGGCCGGGCGGCTATGTCGACCATATGGGCTATGATCTGTCGCTGGTGCGCGCGCCGATCGAGCCGATCAAGTCGGTGCTGTCAGCCATGCGGGCCAAGGGCTACACCATCATCCACACGCGCGAGGGGCATCGTCCCGATCTCGCCGACCTGCCGGCCAACAAGCGCTGGCGCTCGCGCCGCATCAATGCCGGCATCGGCGATGCCGGTCCGTGCGGGCGCATCCTGGTGCGCGGCGAGCCAGGCTGGGACATCATCCCCGACCTCTATCCGATCGAGGGCGAGCCGATCATCGACAAGCCGGGCAAAGGCTCATTCTGCGCCACCGACCTGGAGCTGATCCTGAACCAGCGCGGCATCCAGAACATCGTGCTCACCGGCATCACCACGGATGTCTGCGTGCACACCACCATGCGCGAGGCCAACGACCGCGGCTACGAGTGCATCATGCTGGAGGATTGCTGCGGGGCGACCGATTACGGAAATCATCTGGCGGCGATCAAGATGATCAAGATGCAGGGCGGCGTTTTCGGCACGGTATCGAATTCGAAGGCGCTCGTCGCGCAACTGCCATGAGGTGTGTCACGAGGGGTTTCATGAGGGGGGCGCGATGAGCGATAGCATCAGGAAAGCGGTCGGCGTCGAGACCATCGGCATGACCATGCGCTTCGGCGGCTTCACGGCGCTGGACGGCGTGTCGGTGAAGGTGCCGGCAGGGTCCTTCCACGCGCTGCTCGGCGAGAATGGCGCCGGCAAGTCGACCCTGGTCAAATGCATGATGGGTTTTTATCACCCGACCTCCGGCGACATCGTGGTCGACGGGCGCGAGGTGAAGATCGCCAGTCCAAGGGATGCCTCGGCGCTTGGCCTCGGCATGGTCTACCAGCATTTCACGCTGGTGCCGTCGCTGACGGGGGCGGAGAACCTCGTCATTTCGCGCGAAAAGGTGCCGGGTATCATCGACTGGCGCAAGGAGCGCGCCGACCTTGCCGTGTTCATGGAGCGCATGCCATTCAAGCTGCCGCTCGACGTCAAGGTTGCGGAGCTCGCGGCCGGCGAAAAACAGAAGCTCGAAATCATCAAGCAACTCTATCTTGGCCGCTCCTTCCTGGTGCTGGATGAACCGACCTCGGTGCTGACGCCGGGCGAGGCGCAGGAGGTGCTGGGGCTGGTGCGCGACATGACGAAGGCGGGTGACCTGACCGTCCTGATGATCTCGCACAAGTTCCATGAGGTCACGGCCTTCGCCGACGATGTCAGCGTGCTGCGCAAGGGCAAGCTCATGGGCACTGGCCGCGTCGCCGATCTCGATCACAAGGCGATGGCGGCGATGATGATCGGCGATCAGCCGATCGCGGCGCTCGACAGCCGCGCCGCACCCAGGGCCGATTCCGAGATCGTGTTGAAGGTCAAATCGCTGAAGGCGCCTGACCGCACCGGGCTGAAGTCGATCAACATCGCCGATCTCGGCGTGCGATCGGGCGAGATCGTCGGCATCGCCGGCATTTCCGGCAATGGCCAGAAGGAGTTCCTGGAAGTGCTGGCCGGGCAGCGACCGCGCGACGCAGGCGAGGTGCTGGTGCGCGGCGAGGCCTATGCCGCGACGAGGGCCGAGGCGCGCGCGCTGCATGTCCGGCTCATTCCCGAGGAGCCGCTGAAGAATGCCTGCGCGCCGAAAATGACGGTGGCCGAGAACATCTCCTTCCGAACCTTCGACATCGACGGCGACGGCAAACCGATAAGCTGGATCAGCGCCGGCGCGATCCGGGCGTTCAGCGCCAGGCTGGTAGAGCAATTCAAGGTCAAGACCGCCTCGCTCTCGTCACCCATCGCCTCGCTGTCGGGCGGCAATGTGCAGCGCGCGGTGCTGGCGCGCGAACTGACCGGCGAGGTGGATCTGCTGATCGTCTCCAACCCGTGCTTCGGCCTCGACTTCTCGGCCGTGGCCGAAATCCGTGCGCGCATCATGAAAGCGCGCAATGCCGGGGCGGCCGTGCTTCTGATGTCCGAAGACCTCGACGAATTGCTGGAACTGTCCGACCGCATCTTTGTCATGTCGGACGGCGCGCTGGTCTATGAGACGCCGATCGCCGGGGCGAGCGTGCAAACCATCGGCGAGCATATGGCGGGGCATCACTGATGGCCGAAATCGATGCGCGGCCGTTTGTCTTCGCGTTCAAGCCGGAGTCCATGGCGCTGGTCGTTATCGACATGCAGCGCGACTTCGCCGAGCCCGGCGGTTTCGGCGCCAGCCTAGGCAACGATGTCAGCCGGATCACCGCCATCGTGCCGACGGTGAAGAAATTGATCGAGGGCTTCCGCGCCGCCGGCCTGCCGGTCATCCATACGATGGAGTGCCACAAAGCTGATCTCTCGGACCTGCCGCCGGCAAAGCGCAACCGCGGCAATCCATCGATCCGCATCGGCGATGTCGGCCCAATGGGTCGCGTGCTGATCGTCGGCGAGCCGGGCACGGCGATCCTCGACGAACTGGCGCCGCTGCCGGGCGAAATTGTCGTCGAGAAGCCGGGCAAGGGCGCGTTCTACGCGACGAGCCTCGGTAACGACCTGAAGCGGCTCGGAATCCAGCAACTGGTGTTTGCCGGCGTCACCACGGAGGTCTGCGTGCAGACCACGATGCGCGAGGCCAATGATCGCGGCTATGAATGCCTGCTCGCCGAGGACGCCACGGAAAGCTATTTTCCCGAGTTCAAGGCGGCGGCCATAGCCATGATCCGGGCGCAGGGCGCAATCGTCGGCTGGACGGCGACGACGGACCAGGTGCTGCGGGGGATTGCCAATGGCTAATCTTGCCTTCGGCGGGCTGATCGACGGCGGCTGGCGCGACCTGGCCTTTGAGCCATTTCGCGAGGGCATCACGGTGCACTGGCTGCTGAAGGGCGGACCGGTCGAACCCTCGGTCGCGATCCTCAATTACCAGCCCGGCGCGGGCGTGCCGCGCCATCGCCATGTCGGGCTCGAAACCATCGTCGTGCTGAAGGGCACGCAGAGCGACGAGAATGGCGACTATGCGGCCGGCTGCCTCATCCTCAACCCGGTGGGGACCGAGCATTCGGTGTGGACGAAGGACGGCTGCGTCGTGCTGATCCAGTGGGACCTGCCGGTGATCATCCTGGGGGAGGCGACATGACCATTCGCTTCGATATCGACAGCCTGCATGCCGCCTATGCCGCCGGCGCCACGCTGGCCGACATGATCGAAACCGTCCACGCCCGCATCGAGGCGGCCGACGATCCGGGCATCTTTATCCACCTCGCCGGCAGGGCCGACATGCTGGCGCAGGCGCAACAACTCGGACCGTTCGATCCGGTGGCCAAGCCGTTGTGGGGCGTGCCTTTCGCGGTCAAGGACAATATTGATGTCGCGGGCATGCCGACCACGGCGGCCTGCGCCGAATATGCCTACATGCCCGAGAAGGACGCCACGGTGGTGGCCCGGCTGAAGGCGGCCGGCGCGCTGGTGGTGGGCAAGACCAATCTCGACCAGTTCGCCACCGGTCTCGTCGGCGTGCGCACGCCGTATCCGATCCCGAGAAACGCCATCGATGCCAGCCTGGTGCCCGGTGGCTCCTCGTCGGGGTCGGCGGTGGCAACGGCGCGCGGCATCGTCTCCTTCGCGCTGGGCACGGATACCGCCGGATCGGGCCGCATTCCCGCCGGCCTCAACAACATCGTCGGGCTGAAGCCGACGGTCGGCGCGCTTTCGGCCGCCGGCGTGGTGCCGGCCTGCCGCACGCTCGATTGCATTTCCGTGTTCGCGCTGACGGTCGACGATGCCTATGCGGTGTTCGCCGTCGCGGCGGCAAAGGACCCGGCAGACGCCTATTCGCGGACCGTGAAGGTGCCGGCGCTGGCCGTGCGCCCGCCGGTGCTGAGCGTCGGCGTGCCGGCGAGGGCCGACCTGAAGTTCTTTGACGACGCCGCGATGGAGGCCGGGTTCGAGGCCGCTCTGGCGACGCTGGAGGCGCTTGGCTGCCGGCTGGTGGAGATCCCGTTCGGCGATTTCTACGCCACTGCCAATCTGCTCTACGAAGGCGCCTGGGTGGCCGAACGTTACGCGGCGATCCGCGACTTCATGGACGCCAACGAGTCCGCCCTGCATCCGGTGACGCGTACTATCATCGGCGGCGCGCGCGGCCTGTCGGCGGCCGACGCCTTCAAGGGGCTCTACGCGCTACAGGCCTACAAGGCGAAGCTGGCTTCGGTCATCGGCTCGGTCGATCTGTTCTGCGTGCCCACCGCACCAACGCATTATGCGCTGGAGGCGGTGCTGGCCGACCCGATCACCACCAACAGCCGGCTCGGCACCTACACCAATTTCGTCAATCTGCTCGACATGTGCGGCATCGCCGTGCCGACCGGCACGCGCGGCGACGGCCTGCCGATGAGCGTGACCCTACTGGCCATGGCGGGCAAGGACTGGCTGACATCGGCGCTGGCCCGGGACATCCATGCCGCAAGCGGACTGACGCTTGGCGCGACCGGCTGGACGCAGTCGGGAAGTGTGTTGCCTGGCAACATCGCGCAGGACCAGACGATCGATCTGGTGGTGGTCGGCGCGCATCTCTCGGGGATGCCGCTCAACGGTCAGCTAAGGGATCTAGGCGCCCAATTCTCGAGAGTAACGAAAACCATACCTGCCTACCGGCTCTACGCTCTTGCCGGCCAGTCCGTGCCCAAGCCGGGCCTCGTCCGGGTCTCCAGGGATGGCATGCGAATAGACGTCGAGGTCTGGCGGCTTGCCCCCGACGCCTTCGGACGGTTCGTCGCGGCCATCCCCCCACCGCTGGGCGTAGGAACGATCGAACTCGAGGATGGCAGCGCGGCCAAGGGGTTTCTGGTGGAAACCGCCGGCCTGACTGACGCTTCCGATATCTCCGACTATGGCGGCTGGCGCAGCTTCGTCGGACGCGATCAGGAAAGGGCCAATCTTCTGCCGACCTAGCAGCCTCACCGAAGTCCCCGACGAGGTCTTCTGTGGATGGCTCCCGTCTTGCAAGAGGCGAGACGGGCCTCGAACGTCCAAATCGCCTTCCTGCGGGCAAATAGTCAAAGTTCACTTTCCTTTTTCCGCGTCGTCTCAATGCCCTGCGGTTGATGTGACGGCACGACCGCTGGCGATTCTCAGGAACAGGATCGTGGGGAGAATGGCGATGACGGCCCAGGTCATCACGTGAAACACTTCGATATAGGACAGCATCGCTGCCTGCTGTTGGACCTGACCATAGATGACCCCCAGCGCGGTCTGCTTCGAGCCGTTGAACGACGTCGTTAGTTTGGCGAGATCCTGCCGGAAGACGGGGTTCAGTCCGTTGAGACCCTCTGTAATACGGGACTGGTGGAACTGCTCGCGGCGTGCCAGCAGCGTTTGTGACAGCGAAATGCCAAAAGCACCGCCCAGATTGCGGAAGAAGTTGAGCATCGAGGAGGCCTTGTCGGACTCACCCGGCTTCAGTCCGACATAGGCCACTGTCGAGATTGGTATGAACAGGAAGGGCAGCGCGATCGAGGACAGGAATCGTCCCCATGCGGCCGCCGCGAACGTGCTTTGCAGGTCAAACCCACCGAACCACCAGAACGACACTCCCTGCATGGCGAAGGCAGGGAACAACAGGAAGCGCGTGTCGATCCTGCCGGTGACCATGCCGGCGATCGGCATCGTCGCAAGGGTGATCGCGCCGCCATAGGTGAGCGCCAGTCCCGCGCTGTAGGCGTCATAAGCGAACACCTGTTGTAGCATCTGCGGGATGATCTGGATCGTTCCGAAGACCAGGAGGCCGAGCACCGTCATAAGCATGGTACAGATCGCGAAGTTCCGGTTCGCCATAATTGAGATCGGCACGATCGGGTCGTCGTGATTGAGTTCCCAGGCGACCATGCCGCCCAGGCCCACCACCGCCAGGATCGCCATGGTTACGATGAGATTGCTTGAGAACCAGTCTTCCGTCTGGCCCCGGTCAAGCATGATCAGGAGGCCGCCAAGCCCGACGGCAAGCAGCAGGAAACCTTGCCAGTCGAAGCGGATGCCGCGCTCACGCAACTCTCGCGTTTCTTTCACCAGGGCGTCGGGTTCGCCCACGACCGTGATGACCGCCACCAGCGCCAGTATGCCGACCGGCACGTTGATGAAGAAGATCCAGTGCCATGAAATGACGTCGGTGATGTAGCCGCCGATCGTCGGTCCGATGATCGGCCCGAAGATCACGACCATGCCGAAGGCGGCGAAAGCCTGTCCCCGTTTCTCCTGCGGAAAGGAGTCGGCGATCATGGACTGCTCCACCGGCGCAAGCCCGCCGCCGCCTATGCCCTGGAACACGCGCGCGACGATAAGCATGGTCAGGCTTGTGGAGATCGCGCAGATGAAGGACGAGATGGTGAAAAGCGCGATGGAAATAACGAAATAGCGTTTGCGGCCGATTACTCGCGACAGAAATCCGGAGATCGGGATGATGATGGCGTTGGCGACGAGATAGCTGGTCACGATCCACGTGCCCTGGTCGATGGACACGCCAAGATTGCCGGAAATGTTGTCCAGGGCGACATTGGCGATGGACGTGTCGAGCACCTCCATGAAGGTGGCGATCGAGACGACCGCCGTCATCAGCCAGGGGCCACCCAGCCCCGCCGCCGAGCGTGCCTGAGTATTGTCAGAACCAGCCATCGTACCAATGCTTGCCGGTGTCCAGAATGATGCTCGGCACCACCGACATGCCTGGCCCGATCGGATATTTGTCGGCGAGCTGGCTGTCGATCGAGATGCGGACAGGCACTCTCTGCACGACTTTCACGAAGTTTCCGGTCGCGTTCTGCGCCGGCAGCAACTGGAACGCCTGACCGGCGCCGCGTTGAATGGACTGGACCGTCCCATTGAATTTCACGTCCGGATAGGCGTCGACTGTCAGATCGACCTTCGCCCCGATCCTCACCTGGTCGAGTTGCGTCTCCTTGTAGTTGGCGGTGACATACAGCTCGTCCGGCACGATGGCCATGATCTGCATTCCAGGCTGCACATAGCTGCCAAGGTTGACATTGAGCTGCACCACATGGCCATCGATGGGCGCGGCGATTGTCAGCCGGTCGACGGTCACCTGGGCGATCGCCACGTTGGCCGCCATCGCCTTGACCTGTGCTTGGGCCGATGTCAGCGCGGAGCGGGCGACCATCACGCCGCTCCGGGCGCTGTTGACCTCGGTTAGGGCGGAGTCCGCCGCGGCCTTGTTCTCCGCCGCTGCGGCAACCGCGTCGTCGAGCGTCTGCGTGGAGATGACACCGACATCCGTCCGCTTCGTCAGCGCCTGGTATCGGTCAGCCAGCTTGGCCGACTCGGCGGCCGTCACATCGGCTTGGGTTTTCTTGCTCTTAGCGCCTTCGAAGGCCGCCTGTGCCTGGCCCAGTTGCGCCTCGGCCTGCGCTGCGCCGGCAACCGCTTGCTGCAACTGCGCCTGCGCCAGCGCAAGGCTGGCCATGGGCCCCGCCGCATCGATCTTCACGAGAACCTCGCCCGCCTTGACCCGGGCGTTGTTCTGGACTGGAACCGCGACCAGCGTTCCGGCCTCCTGCGGCGCGACCAGCACGAGCTGGGCGTCGATAAAGGCGTCGTCGGTTGTCACGAACTGACTGGAATAGAGGTAATAGCCAAATCCGCCGACCACGGCCAAAATGACCAGAACCGCGACGACGGCGATCGTTATCCGCCTCCGGCCCTTTGGCTTAGGCGCCGGTCGGGGCTCTACCTTCTGGTCGGGAGCGCTGTCTTGTCCGCGCTCGCCCTTCTCCTCATAGTCCATACCGGCTCCTGCGCTGACGAAATCGCCTTGCGCTTGGTCCCTGTGGATTTCCCCCAGACCACAAGCTGCAACTCAGTAAAACACCTGTGGGCGTTTTGGGTTCCGGCACGATGTGAGTGATCCCGGACCGCGCGCGGTGGCATGGCTGTTGCAGGGGCAGAGCAAGACGGTCGGGGCGGCAAGCGTTCTCTGCCCGTGCCATGAATATCTCACATGCCGAAGATGCCACGCAGTATCGGCGCGACCGCTCCAACCATGGCATCGCGATAGATCCGGGTTGGCGGCGATCATGTGGCCAATGACGGATCCTTGCCAGGTTTGGCGCGGCCGGAACCGTTCGTAGCCACCGGCTTGGCAGCCTGATCCATAATTTCAAGAAACGGCTTGATGATGTCGATCGGCATCGGAAAGACGACAGTGGAGTTCTGCTCGGCCCCGATTTCGGTCAATGTCTGCAGGTAGCGCAGTTGCATGGCTGCAGGGACGCTTCCAAGGATCTGGGCGGCATTGACAAGGGTCTGCGAAGCTTGGAATTCAGCTTCCGCATGGATGATCTTGGCGCGCCTGTCGCGTTCGGCCTCCGCCTGCTTGGCAATCGCGCGGACCATGTTTTCGGTCAGTTCAACGGTCCTGATCTCGACGTTGCTCACCTTGATGCCCCACGTTTCGGTCTGGGCATCCAGGATGCTCTGAACGTCGACGCTGAGTTTCTTTCTCTCGGAGAGCATCTCGTCGAGTTTATGTTGACCCAGAACAGCGCGCAGCGTGGTCTGCGCCAGCATGTTGGTGGCGGGAAGGTAGTTCTGCACCTGGATGACGGCCCGCTCCGGATCGACAACCTTGAAGTACAGCACTGCGTCAACCTTCATCGAGACATTGTCGCGCGAGATCACATCCTGGCTTGGTATTTCGATGACCTGTATGCGCAGATCAACTCGCACGATCTGCTGAATATAGGGAATGAGAAGGACAAGCCCGGGTCCCTTGACCCTGTCGAAGCGCCCTAGCGTAAAGACGACTGCTCGCTCGTATTCACGCAATATCCTGACGCTCGCGCTCACCAGCGCCAGCGCGGCAAGCAAGATGAATGGAAAGATATACAGGGATATGGAAAACACGTCATGATCCTTCGCGGCGAGGGCAGAAGCCATGCTTTCGTGGCGGGCTGTAGGGTTCGCAATTCGGTCCAACGTCCGATCGCAATACCGGTTGAACCGAATTCAGGAACCAAGGTTGCGATCACGCTACAGCGCGTGCAGGCTGCGCTTACAGCCTCGGAAACTACCTATGGCGCGGCGGCGCTGTCGGGACTCGCGCCGAAAATAGTGATCTTTCTCACCGGTCCAAATTGAGTTCAGCGTCAGTCTGCGCCGAATGTGATCGCACCGGTCGAGGAACTGGCACTCTTCCAACCCCTTGCCTGCCAGTTGATCATGTCAATTCCCTGGCATCCGCTGCGGACGCCGTTGTCACCGCTGGCTGCCGTTACGGATCGCGGCTTGGGTAGATTCCGAGCCTGTTCCGCGCTTGGGTAACGGCTATCGTTGCTTTGTAGCGAAATCAGTTCCCCGTCATTGCCCCAATGGCCGTTAAACCTCTCCATCCTTTAGTTCTTTTGTGGAGGGAGGTTCTGATCTTTTGTGAGGGAGGTTCTGACCGCAGGCCGGGCGGTAAGCCGAGATCACGGCCTCTCTGCGATACTAGTGGCGATCTTTTCCAAGGGCCGACTACCGAATCCTCTATCGCATCGCCGGCTGCGGGATCGAAATGGAGGCCATCGGAAGTATGGCATTACGAAACCGGGCTCTGTCACGATGGAGAGCCGATCACACGAACCGCCTTTGCAAAGCAGGAAAACGTCCGATGGAGGCAGTGGAACCTCTCTGCGACTTGAAGATGATAAAGGCAGCCGTTGGCGGCGATCATGAAATCTCGGGTGATCAGGGCGAGGCTGATCGGTGAAGAGTCGAGCTGACCTCAACGGATTGGTCATGGGTTTTGGGACCATTGCAACGATTCCGTTTAAGCGTCAGACGTGTCGATCCGTATTTCTTGCGCCTCATACTTGCTTGCGGCCGATAGCGTTCAGCCAACTGCCACAACCAAGGCGTGCGGGTTCGTCGGAATGGCCCCGGATCCAGGTGTTTGCTTGCCTGACCTGCGACAGCCGGACCGAGGTCCAGTCTTAGCTGCAACGGCAATGGACAGCACGGAAGAAACACCGCGGCTTTCATACATTGGTGCTTTCGGCGCTCCTATCAGCGAGCGGTCATTCCCGGCGGGCCCGGCGCGCTACGCTGATGGCCGGTACAAGATGCACGATCGTGAAGCCCTTCCGCTTTAAATCCGCCAGCAAACCCGGGAGCATCGCGACCGTGCGCGCGTGAATGTCATGGAGCAGCACGATGCCTGACCCGCGGCGCACAATACGCCTTATCGCCTGATTATAAAGGCGTTGTGGCGACAACGTCGGATCGCTGTCGCCGACGGTGACGTCTGCAGTCAGCACTACAATTCGCCTTTTGCCAAGTTCGTTGCATAACTGTCTGGTCCCCAGAAGGAAGGGAAAGCGGAAGAAGGGAGCGATGCGGAACGGCGACGACTGCAGCGGAGCAGCGACGTTCTTTATGCCTGCCTCGATTTCAGCCCTTGCGCTTGCTGGGTCGAGCTCCTTCAAATTTAAATGATGGTTGGTGTGACTTCCAACCGTATGGCCGCGCTCGGCGACAAGCCGCACAAGTTGTGGATTGCGCTGGGCCTGCGCCCCGATCATCAAGAAAGTCGCCTTTACGCCCGCATCATCCAAGATACGCAGCACCGCTTCCGTATGTTCCGGTACCGGCCCATCGTCAAATGTTAGCACCAACTCACGGTGCTTCAACTTGATGTCGGCAGTTGAGATAATCGGAAGCGTGCGGCCCGCGAAGCTTGGCGCCGGGCGAGGAGCCATGAAAAGATCTAAAACATACCAAAAACATTTATTAGAACATAAAAACATAATAGGATACTGCCGGCCGGGAACAAATTACATTATTCGGAGCGATTATATTGGGTTTTGGATGACGGCAAGCATAGAGCAGCAGGCGGAGTGGTTTCGCCTAGACTGGACCTACAAATAGTAGAGGCATGGACTTATTCTAAGCGGCTTGGCAGGAGCTATGACCGTCAATCACCGTTACACGAAAGCCTCACCATCGGCCCGGCGCGTCAAACAGAACCAATGCGGGTCCTGCCTTGGTTGTGAGAACCCTAACCGCCGATATTGCCGCGGACAGCGTGCTCGCAGAAATGACCAAGGATAGCGATGCGGTCACGCCCAACGGGCGTCATGCCTTCGGCAATTCTGGCCGGCTCATCGCTTATAACGGGTTGAGCGGGCCAATCAGGCCAGCGTGGTGTTGGGCTGCTTGTTGATTTAGCACCCTGGGTGGCGCGATAGCGACCAAAGCTGATGAGCCGTTAGCGATGAAGGGCCGCGATGCTGCACTTTCCAAGATGTCTTTGCGGCATATCGAGGGCTGCGGCCTTGGACCTGAGAGGGGGCTTGCCTACATCGCGCATGTCGTCGATATGAAGGTCGATCAGTTGGCCGAAGTCTTCAGTCGCGCTGCGCGGGATTTGCTCGGCGTCTCGTCAAGATCGATTTGGCGCTCGGCACAGGTTGCCCAACGCCGTGCGTCGCCCCGGCGCAGGAAGGTCTCGCTGACGTAGCGGCCCTTGCTACGGACATGGAGACGCCAGGAAGCGGATGAGAGTTTTGTGTAGGTGGCCAATTGTCGTGTGCGCTCCAGTGTGCACTGAGAGATCGAAACTTGGCGAAAAGCGTCGTATTCTTGAGTGGATTTGTGTGGGCGTGGCAATGGCTAACGATTTGATGCTAAAGAAAAAATGCTGAAATATCAAGCCCATAGACTATCCGTGGCGCCTATGATGGACTGGACTGACCGGCATTGCCGGTTTTTCCATCGCCAGCTGACCAGTCGTGCGCGGCTCTACACCGAGATGGTGGTAGCCGACGCTGTGATCCACGGAGCGAGGGATAGGCTGCTGGGTTTCGATGATGCCGAGCATCCGGTTGCGCTGCAGCTCGGTGGCTCCGATCCGGGCAAGCTTGCCGAGGCGGCGCGCATCGGTGAGGCGTTCGGCTACGACGAGATCAACCTCAACGTCGGCTGCCCGTCCGACCGTGTCCAGTCAGGCACGTTCGGTGCCTGCCTGATGAGGGTGCCGGTTCTCGTCGCCGACTGCGTCGCGGCGATGAAGCTTGCCGTGAGTATTCCCGTTACGGTCAAATGCCGTATCGGTGTCGACGAGCAGGACCCGGAGCCCGCGCTCGATGCGTTGGCCGATGGCGTATTTGCCGCTGGCGCCGATGCGCTCTGGGTGCATGCGCGCAAGGCGTGGCTGGAGGGGCTAAGTCCCAAGGAAAATCGCGACATCCCGCCGCTCGATTACAAGCGCGTCTATCGCCTGAAATCCAGAAAGCCAAACGAATTCATCGGCATCAATGGCGGCATTCAATCCCTCGAGGAGGCTCGCCAGCACCTTGACGATGTCGATGGCGTCATGCTTGGCCGCGCCGCCTATCACACGCCTGGCATCCTGGCGGCGGCCGACGCGGCGATCTATGGCGAAGAAGCTGTGGCATTCGATTTTGCCGGTTTGATCGACACCATGGCAGGCTATGCAGCCCGCCATGTCGAGCAAGGCGGCCGGCTCGGTCATGTCACCCGCCATATGGTTGGACTGTTCCATGGTTTGCCGGGTGCCCGGCGCTACCGCCAGATCCTGTCGACCGACGCGACAAAGCCGGGCGCGGGACCCGCGGTCTTGAAAGAGGCGTTCGCGGCTGTCGGTTTCAGTGGCGCGGCGGCCGAAGCCGCCTGACCGTCAATCTCGTCCGACCGTTAATCCCTGAGGATCATCCGGTCCCCGCGCACGTCGAAGCCCGACAAAGAGCCAATGAAATTCATGCCGAGCAGGCTTTGGCCGAGAGCGCCGGGTGCGGCGACCATGATCGACATGTTCTTGCGCACGATGCCGCCAATCGCCAACTCGTCGGTTTTTACCGCCGCGGCGCGCGCCATGCCATTCGCGGTCGAAACCGGGATGGTGAAGTTGAGTTTGTCCGGGTCAAACCCGGCTGCGCGGGCGTCCCCGGCGGTCAGCACCGTGCTGGTCGCACCAGTGTCGACCAAGGCCCGGATAGGCGTGCCGTTGACCATGATGCGTGCTTCGAAATGGCCATTGTCGGCCTTGTCCAGGGACACGGTGGCACGGCCATCTTCCAGGCCCAGCGCCAGCGGGCTGCCTGGGACCAGAGCGGCGGTGACCCGGCTGGCGACATCCTGCAATTCGTATCGATATTGATAGCCCGCAATCAGCACCAGCACGATTGCCGCCCATGCGGCGAGGTTTCTCATCATGTCGCCAATCGGCCTGCCTGACCGGAGCAAACCCGAGCCGATAAGCGCGGCAAAGGCACCAAGCCAGATCAGCCGCCCGAAATCGTAATTCTCGACACCCATCGTGCTGCCGGCGGAATCATTGAACATGAGCAGGGCCGCGCCCACTCCGATCACGGCCATCAGGATCCAGAAAATGCGGTTCACGGGCGTGGCCTGTTCACGGGAGGCTGTCGCGTTCGCGCGCCATGCGCGTGCGCCGCGTTTCCCGGCGCGGACGACGCTCTACCGTCTCCAGGCGTGCGGGCAGCTCGGACATGACGCTTCGCCGTGTTTCCGCCGTCATGCCCATCCACGCGCCGATCTCCTCGCGTGTGCGACCGCAACCGAAGCAGAAGCCGGTTTTCATGTCGATCGAGCAGACCAGGATGCACGGGGATTCGATGGCCGTCATGACTTTCTCTTGAGGACCTCCATCCGGAAGCCCTTGTCCATCTCCACATGGTGCAACGAATGGGCCAATGCAAGCCCTTCGGAATCCGTCGCCGACAAGCGCTTTCGCGCCAATGCGTGGAGGTTGTGCAGACCGAATAACGCGGCTATGCCGCTGGCGATTCCAGGGATGATCAGGAACGACATGACCAACACGCTGCCTCTCGATGATTTTCGCAATCTGCTGGCGAACTTGCCAGCCGCCGACATGGCGGCGGTGGAACGGGTGCGCATGCTGTTTTCGAAGGCGGACAAGCCACGGGCTTCGCTTGGCCGAATCGAGGATATCGCCACGTGGCTTGCAGCTTGGAGCGGTCGTGCGCCGCCTGCCGTGAACCGGCCGCTGGTGGCGGTGTTTGCCGGCAATCACGGCGTGACCCGGCACGGCATTTCGCCGCGGCCGGTGGCCGCGACGGCGAATGCGGTCGAGCTGTGCGCGGCTGGCGGGGCGGCGATCAACCAGGTCTGTATCGCCAATGACCTCGGGCTGAAGGTGTTCGATCTCGCGCTGCACATTCCGACAGCTGACATCACGCAGGATGCGGCTCTCGACGAGCGGGGATCCGCCGCCACCATGGCTTTCGGCATGGAGGCCATCGCCGGGGGAACCGACCTGCTTTGCCTTGGCGATCTTGGCGTCGGCAATTCCACCGTCGCGGCCGCACTGTTTGCGGCGTTGTTCGGTGGCAAGGGCTCTGACTGGGCAGGTCCAGGGTCGGGCGCGGATGCGGCAATGCAGCGGCGCAAGGCGGAGGTGGTCGACGCCGCGCTTGCCTTCCATGGCGCCAATCTGCGTGACCCGCTGGAAGCACTGCGCCGTGTCGGCGGCCGCGAGTTCGCGGCGATCGCCGGCGCCATCCTTGCCGCGCGCATGCAGAAGATCCCGGTGCTGCTCGACGGGTTCGCGGCGACCGCTGCCGCTGCCGTGCTGTATGCGGCCAATCCGGGCGCCCTGGATCACTGCCTGCTTGCCAGCCTCTCGACCGAGCCCGCACATGTCCGGGCGGCCGAACGGCTTGGGCTTCGTCCGATTTTCGACCTTGGAATGAGCCATGGTGAAGGGGTAGGGGCCGGTCTTGCCGCGGGGCTCGTGAAGGCCGCGGCGCTGACCAGCTCAGGCATGGCCGCCGCGGTTCGCGGCTAGATATTCAGCGCCGGCGCGCCGCCGCGACCGCCTTGGTCGGCAGCGCCGGCAGTTCCTCCATGACCCGGCTCAGCGGGAAGATGGCGATCGCCTCGGTGCCTTCGCGCAGCTTTGAATGGAGTTCGAACTCGCCGCCATGCATGGCGAGCAGTCCCTGCACGATCGGCAGGCCAAGTCCTGTGCCTTGCTCGGCGCTCTTGATGGCGATCGATCCCTGTCCAAAGGCGGAAAGCACTATCGGAATCTCGTCTGCCGGTATGCCCGGTCCGTTGTCCTTGACCGAAATGTACTGTCCGCCGCCGGCTGTCCAGCCGACGCGCACGCGGATTTCGCCGCCCGTCGCGGTGAATTTGATGGCGTTGGAGAGAAGGTTGAGCGTGATCTGCCGCACGGCCCGTTCGTCGGCGAACAGACGCGGCAGGATACTCTCGAAATCCTGGACGATGCGGATGTCCTTGTTGCGTGCCTTCAGCTCCATCATGTGGCAGCAATCCTCGACGATGGTGAGCAGCATCACCGGCTCTTCGTTGAGCTGGTAGCGCCCCGCCTCGATGCGCGACAGGTCGAGGATCTCATTGATCAGGTCGAGCAGGTGCTGTCCCGATTCATGGACATCGTGGGCGTAGTCGCGATAGGTGGGATTGTTCATCGGCCCCAGCACCTCGTTCGACATCACCTCCGAGAAGCCGAGAATGGCGTTGAGCGGCGTGCGCAGTTCGTGGCTCATCGATGCCAGGAAGCGCGACTTGGCCAGATTGGCGTCTTCCGCACGCCGCCGCGCCTCGTCCGACATGGATTTCGCCGTTTCCAGTTCGGCGACAAGCGCATCCTTCTCGGACCGGAACGACAGCAGCATCAAGGACGACCGGTGAAGCTGGCGCGCCACATAGGCAAAGAAGGGCAGGGACATGACCAGCAGGCCGACCATGATTACCTCGATCGGCATCCACAGGCGCGCACCAGCATAGGCATACACCGCCACGGGAACGGCAAAGGTCGCCAGAAGCGCTCCGCGCAACGACGACGCCATGACGGCGCTGACGGCCATCGCGAGCAAAAGCACCACCACCTTGACCATCTGGAACTGGTCGGTCTGGCATGTGCTGCAGCCAATCCAGGCGAACCATGCCCAACCAAGGCCGCAAAGAAAATGGCCAATCAGGAAATCCCGGCGCGTTTGAGACGGGTTCAGTTCGGAACTTTCGGTACGTTCGACACGCCGCGCCATGAAGGCGACGATGGCGTAGCAGATGAATGTGAACAGTGCCCAGACGCCAATCTCCCGGTTCATGCCCGCAAGCAGTCCAGCCGCAGCTATGGCCAGAACGATCAGCGGAAGGGCTATGGCGCCGTTGACCATGGAACGGGCATGAAGTTTCAGCAACTCGCGGTCGAAGTCTGGGTTGCCGGCCTGCTGCGAAAGACGGTCGCGAGTCTTGCGCACCGCGCGCGCGACATCGCTGTTGCGATGGCGTTTCCTGCGGTCCACGATAAACTTGTCCGCTGTGTTCGAGCGTTGCAAGGGCATGGAAACTTCAATTCATGCGGGCAGCGGTTTCAGAGTGTTAAGCTACGGTCGAATGATTAACCAACGGTTTGCCATATGAGCCGTTCTTGGTACGGAAGGTCGCGTCGGCGAACTATTCCGTCAGCTCCGCGAAGCCTGCGGCGCAAGATGACCGACCATGGCCTCGCCGTCATCTTGCTCGGCCTGCTGATCCTGCTGGCGGCACGTATTGACCGGATGGAGACGAGAAATACGCAAGGCGCCGCTATCGTCGCGGACGGCGATTCCATCACCCTCGGCGGCGAGCGCATCAGGCTGCGTGGCATCGATGCGCCCGAGTATTCGCAGACCTGTCGCAAGGAAGGCGCCGACTACCCTTGCGGAAAGCTTGCCCGCCAGTCGCTGGTGCGGTTGATAGCCGGAGGCCCCGTTTCCTGCTCCGGCTGGCAACGCGATCGCTATGGCCGGCTGCTGGGCGACTGCAAGGCAGGCGGCGTGGACCTCAATCGTTCGCAGGTGACCACGGGATGGGCGGTCGCCTATGGCGATTTCGAGGCCGAGGAAGCGGCGGCGCGGGCCAACAAGGTTGGCATCTGGGCTGGTACCTTCGATCAGCCGCAAAACTGGCGCGCAAGCCACAACGGCCAGCTGGCTGAGAGAAAACACGGTACGCTGGCTTCGGTCGGCGATGCCTTGCGAGAAATCTTTCGCTTCTGGTGACCGGCACCCTATAATTTGCCGTGATAGTGACAGGGAGGTCTTGATGAAGCTTTTCGACGGCGGGCGCGCGCCCAACCCACGGCGAGTCCGCGTCTTCCTGGCCGAAAAGCACCTTGAGGTCCCACTGGTGCCCGTCGACATGGGAGAACTGGAGCACAGGCAGGAGCCTGTCAGCTCGCGCAATCCGCTGCGGCGGCTGCCCGTACTCGAACTTGACGACGGCACTGTCATTACCGAATCGGTGGCCATCTGCCGCTATTTCGAAGAGCTGCATCCGGAGCCGGCACTGTTTGGACACGGCGCGCTTGGCAAGGCGCAGGTGGAGATGTGGCAGAGGCGCATGGAGTTCAATCTTCTCTCCTGTGTCGCGCAAGCGTTTCGTCACATCCATCCGGCGATGAAGGAATGGGAAATTCCACAGATTCCCGAATGGGGAGAGGCCAACAAGCCGAAAGCCATCGAATTCCTGAAGCTTCTCGATATCGAACTGGCAGACCGCCAATTCGTGGCGGGCGACGCCTACTCGATTGCCGATATAACCGGTCTCATCGCCATCGACTTCATGAAGCCGGCACGCATCAAGGTGCCTGACGAATGCAGCAATGTGCTGCGCTGGTACCGCGCCGTTTCGAGCCGGCCGAGCGCCGCCGCCTGAGCCATGAGTGACGAGCTTGAAAGTTTGGCGGCGACAGTTCGCGCCTGCCGCATCTTCGTCGAAAATCCGATCGGCCGGCCGTTGCCGCATGAACCGCGCCCGGTGCTGCGCCCGTCTTCGACCGCCCGCATCCTGATCGCCAGCCAGGCGCCAGGCACGAAGGTGCACATTACAGGCATGCCGTTCACGGATGCCTCTGGTGACCGGCTTCGGAACTGGCTGGGTGTCAGCAGTGAAGAGTTCTATGACATTGAAAAATTCGCCATCGTGCCGATGGGCTTTTGCTTCCCCGGCCAGGATGCGAAGGGCGGTGATCTGCCGCCGCGGCGTGAATGCGCCCCGGCCTGGCGTGTTCCCTTGATGACCCTGATGCCGCAAATCGACCTTGTGCTGACGATCGGCATCTATGCGCAATCCTGGCATATGGGCGCAGCGCGGCGTCCCTCGTTGACCGAGACCGTGATGGACTGGCGTGCCATCTGGGATGCGCCCAGTAGCCCAAAAGTGCTGCCGCTGCCGCATCCATCCTGGCGCAACAGCGGCTGGCTGAAACAGAATCCATGGTTTGAAATGGATTTGCTGCCATTTTTGAGAATGGAAATCCGCTATCGCCTTGGCTGAGCTTTCAGGACGAAATCACTCGCTTTTTCAGCAATCGGCAGAATTTCTTTCTTGTGAAAGGACGAAGTAAGTCGGATCATAAGCAATCTATTCCCCCGGGAGCACCCAATGGACCGCCTTGATAGAAAAATTCTCCGCCTCTTGCAGGAGGACGCGACGCTCGCGGTCGCCGATGTGGCCAAGAAGGTGGGCCTTTCAACAACGCCGTGCTGGCGCCGCATCCAGAAGCTCGAGGAAGAGGGCGTCATCAAGCGGCGCGTCGCCATCCTCGATCACGAGAAGGTCAATGTGCGCGTTACGGTGTTCGTATCGATCCGCACCAATTCGCACAGCCATGAATGGTTGCGGCGCTTCTCGGAGGTCATCCAGGAATTTCCTGAAGTGGTCGAATTCTATCGCATGAGCGGCGACGTCGATTATCTGCTGCGCGTGGTGGTGCCAGACATTGCCGCCTATGACGCGTTCTACAAGCGGCTGATCGCCAAGATCGAAATCCGTGACGTCTCGTCCTCCTTCGCCATGGAGCAGATCAAGTACACAACCGAGATGCCGCTGGATTACATGGTTTTGGACAAGGAATCGGGTGCGAACGCGGCCTGACAAACATCGGGCGCTTGGAGGCTCAGTTCTTCTTGTTTTTGAGCAGGAGAGTCCAAGGCGAGTTCACAGGCAGGATGATGGTGTCCGGGACGCTGTCGACGCTGACCACATCGGCCTTGCGAACGGTGTAGCCCGACTGGATGATGCTGACGCCGTCGAGGATGAAGAGCTGGCTCTTCTCCATGCCGGGCTTCAGGGCGCCGGTAATGGAAACCGGCTCGTAGGCTTGTGACATTCTGTAGGGTTGGGCCGGAGTGACGAGAACTATCTGGTTGGGCGGAGGTGTCGGCATGTGGCTGCAGGCACCCGTCCACGGCACCAGCAGGAACTGATAGACGAGGTCGCCGTCGCGATCGACCGGCAGTGCATAGCCGGCTAATTGTATGGTCTTGTCCTGCAGGCCGAGTGACAGTGTCTCGCCATGGTCGGGCATCCTGGCCGCGATCATCGGCAATCCCGCACTTTCCGCGGCAGATTGCGTGGCCGGGCGCAAATCCCTCCAGAAGATGTGGGTGGCCTCTGCCGAGGCATTGGCTGAAGGTATGGCCATGAGTATCATTGCCGTAAGGCTCGCCATCGATTTGAGACGCATGCTCATCGATCGCACTCCTCTGCTTGGATGAGGTAACGCGAAGCGTCAGATGGCGTCAACCGTCGAGCCGCATCACATTTCGCCGGGAACCGGCCATGCCGGTCGCGCGAAAGCCGCGTGTGTCAAACATGGGCTTGAATCCCATGAATCGGAAACTGGGCGATCGCGGATCGACCGGGTAGGCCTCGATAGCGGACGCGCCACTCTTGAAAGCGTGATCGATGGCCGCGTCGAGCAATGCGGCGCCGATACCGCTATTGCGGCGAGAACGGACTACGAAGAAGCATACGATCGACCAGATGCCTTTCTCGATATCGTCCTGGTCAGCCGACAGCTTCCGAAATGACTCGCGCGGCGCCACCGAGCACCAGCCAACCACTTCGGAGCCTGAACGCGCGATGATCCCCACCGGCGTGCCGGCCGCGACGATCGCGGCCATCGCCTTCTTCTTGTCGGCGCTGCCGGCCGACTGTCGGTCGGGAAGGTCTCGCCAGCTCATGCACCAGCAGAAATTCGGACTGCCTGGCCGCTCGAACAGGGTTTCGAAATCCGGCCAGGTCTTGCTGGTAACGGGGACGAATTCCAGTCTGGTCATGTCAGGGGCTTTGTCTTTGCCGCCAGTCGCCCGAGTGTCTTTTCGGAGGCCAGTTCGCGTACGGCGTCCTTGCCGATCCAACGCTCGCTCTTGCCATTCGCGGCAGCAAGTTTTCGCGCCAGGCCAAGGGCAGGTGCGTGCAATGCCATGGAGCGCTTGCCGATCTGCCTGAGCGCCCAGTTGACCGCCTTCCTGACGAAATTTCGGTCGTCGACGGCATGCCGTTCGATCAGAGGCAGATAGGATGAGAACGTCGCGTCCGGCTCCTTCTTCAGGTGCACAGCTGCGTATGCCAGCGTGGCAAAGGCGGCACGCCGGACGAATTCGCGCTTATCTTCGGCGAATTCCTCCACGCGGTCGCGCCAGAATGGTGTCATGGCGAACAGGTGGGAAACCGTGTCCACAACCTCCCAGGAATCCAGGTCGTCAGCCCAGAGGCTGCATTGTACGATGGTGACTTTACGAGGCTCATCCGTGAAAGCGGCCAGCAGCCGCGCCTCGCGAATGTCGCTCTGCCATAGTTTCAGGGCGCGTTCGTGGTTCCGCTTGACCCTTCGGGCAATAGGATCCAGGACCGCATTGCTGATGCCGAGTGCCGTTCTGGTGTTGATGCCAAACCGCGCCATGCCGGCGAAATTTTGTTCCGAGCCGATCGCGCGCAGATGAGAGACAATCTCCTCCGCGCTGGATTGGGGTGAGAGCGAGGCCACCACAAAAGCCTATTTTTCCAGGCGCGCCAGCAGCGAAGAGGTGTCCCAGCGCTTGCCGCCCATCGCCTGTACATCCTTGTAGAACTGGTCGACAAGGGCAGTGACCGGCAGCTTGGCGCCGTTGCGATCGGCCTCCGCCAGACAGATGCCAAGATCCTTGCGCATCCAGTCGACGGCGAAGCCGAAATCATATTTCCCGGCATTCATCGTCTTGTGCCGGTTTTCCATCTGCCAGGAGCCCGCCGCGCCCTTGGAGATCACCTCGATGACCTTCTCGATGTCCAGTCCGGCCTTCTTGCCGAAATGGATGCCCTCGGACAAGCCTTGCACCAGTCCGGCAATGCAAATCTGGTTGATCATCTTCGTGAGTTGGCCGGCGCCCGCCGACCCCATCAGCCCGACCATGCGTGCGAAGGCGTCGATGACAGGTCTGGCCTTGTCGAATGCTTCCTGCTCGCCACCGACCATCACCGTCAGCACGCCGTTCTCAGCACCCGCCTGACCACCCGAGACAGGCGCATCAAGGAAGGAAAAACCGCGCGCGGTTGCCTCTGCCGCCAGTTCGCGGGCGACCTCCGCCGAGGCCGTGGTGTTGTCGATGAAGACCGAGCCTTTCTTCATGGACTGGAACGCGCCTCCGGATCCAATCGTCACGGAGCGCAGATCATCGTCATTGCCGACGCAGGAAAAGACAAAATCCTTGTCCTTGGCTGCTTCCGCCGGCGTCATGGCAAAGGTGCCGCCGTGCTGGCCGACCCATTGCTCCGCCCTGGCTTTGGTGCGGTTGTAGACGGTGACATCGTGGCCACCCTTGTTTTTCAGGTGTCCGGCCATCGGATAGCCCATGACGCCCAGACCCAGAAATGCCACAGATGCCATGCGCTTGCCCTTCAGAATGAAAATGGAATTTGCTGGGAAAGCTCTAGGCCCTGCGTTCAATTCGTCAAGACGCGCGCCAGCTGATCGACTGGCACAGCGGGGATGAGCAGGTCAGCGTTTCAGGTGAATGGTGATCCGGCGCTCGATCCATTCGACCCCATGGCGCAGCAACTCGACCATGACGAGATACACCAAGGCGACCCAGATATAGGCCTGGATGTCGAAGCTGTTGGCGAAGGCGAGTTTCGCGTTGCCCATGAGATCGTAGACGGTGATGATCGCGACGATGGCCGAGGCCTTGATCATCAGGATCAACTCGTTGCCATAGGGCCGCAATGCAACGATCAATGCCTGCGGCAGGATGATCTTGCGCAGCGTCTGCAGCTTGTGAAGGCCGAGCGAGGCCGCGCCTTCCCATTGCCCCCTCGGAACGCTTTCGATGGCGCCGCGTAGAATCTCGGCCTGGTAAGCGGCGGTGTTCAGCGCAAAAGCAAAGACGCCGCAATTGAAGGCGTCTTTGAAGAAGTCCCAAAGGCCGATCGTCTGCAGTTCCGGCCTGAACGAACCCAAGCCATAGTACACCAGGAAGGTCTGGACCAGCAGGGGCGTGCCGCGGAAGAAATAGACGTAACAATAGGCGACGCCAGACAGGATCCGGTTCCGGGACATACGCCCATAAGCGACCGGCAAGGAAAGGATGGCGCCGAGCACCATTGAGATGGAAACGAGTGCCAGCGTGACGCCCAGGCCCTGCAGGTAGGCCGGCGCGTATTTTGCGAAGAAGGCGGCGTTCCAGGCAAAGAAGAGGTAGCTGACGATGCCCAGGCCAAAGGCTATCCACACGCCGACCAGCGCATAGCCGATAATGCGCCTGCGTGGCCAGCCACGGGCCTCAGGCGGCGGCCGTTCGACCATTGTCGCCGTGGCGCTCATCGTTGCGCCTCCCGCCGGCCCAGGGAGCGCAAGATTGCGCTGGTGGCGAAGGACGACAGGATCGCCAATCCAAGAAAGACCAGGGCGGCCAAGCCATAAAACAGGAACGAATGCTTGGTGACGCGAGCGGCCACGCCGGCGTTGCGCAAAGTCTCGGCGAGGCCAACCACCGACACCAGCGAAGTGTCCTTAAGCAGGCTCAGCCAGCAGTTTTCCAGGCCAGGGAAGGCAATGCGCAGAAGCTGCGGCAAGATCACCTTGCGCATGGTCAGCCAGTTCGAAAGGCCGATGGCGTAGCCACCCTCATATTGGCCTTTCGGTATGGCACGAAAGGCCGAAAGGAAAACCTCGCTGGCATAGGACGAGAAGATCAGCGACAGCACGATCATGCCGGCGACGAAGCTGTTGACGTCGACCGTCGCCTCGGGGCGAAAAAATCTGATGAGATGCTGCAGCAAAATCGGCATGCCGAAGAAGAACAGGAACAGCGTCACCAGTTCCGGCAGGCCACGGAAGACCGTTGTGTAGATGTTGGCTGCAAGGCGCAGCGACGGTTCTTCGGATTGCTTTCCCAGTGCGATGAAGAAACCCAGCGTCAGGCCGATTGGAAGAGTTGCCAGCGCCAATGCAACGGTGACCATCGCACCATAGGCGATATCGTCCGACCAGCCATCAGGTCCCCAGCTGAGAAGCGTCCATATGGTCGGCCCTTGCATCGACGAAATCTATCTCCCCGGCATTCCTGAAACGAAGGGAAGGCGGCAGGGAATGCCCCTGCCGCCTTCATCGGCTGACTATCAGGTCGCGCTACCGAAGACGTCGAACTTGAAGTACTTGTCGTTGATTTCCTTGTATTTTCCATTGGCGCGAATGGCGTCGATGGCTGCGTTGAGCTTGTTGACGAGATCCGTCTCACCCTTGCGCACGGCGATGCCCGCGCCGGGGCCGAAGATTTCAACAGGCTGCGGTGAAGGTGTGCCGAGGATCTTGCAGCAGGCGCCATCCGGCGTGGCCAGCCACTGGCTCAGCACGACGATATCGTCTTCGATGGCGTCGAGGCGCCCATTGGCGAGATCGGCCTGTTCTTCTGGGCTGCTCGGGTAACCCTTGACGGTGCTGTCGGTAAAGGTCTTCGAGGCATAGTTGAAATGCGTCGTGGTGGTGGCGACGCCGATGGTCTTGCCGGCCAGATCCGCCTTGGTCACCCCCTTGAGAGTGCTATCCTTCGGCACGGCGATCGCTGACGGGGTGTTGTAGTATTTGTTCGAGAAGTCGACCTTCTCCTTGCGCTCGGGCGTGATCGACATCGACGCGACGATGGCGTCGAACTTGCCAGCCTGCAGAGCAGGAATGATGCCGTCCCAATCCTGGGCGACAAAGGTGCACTTCACCTTCATTTCATCGCAGAGCGCCTTGGCGATGTCGATGTCGAAGCCCACGAGCTGGCCATCAGCCGTAAGGTTGTTGAACGGAGGATAAGCGCCTTCGGTGCCGATTCTGAGGGTTTTTTCCTGAGCCTGGGCTACGCCGAGCGTCAGCAGCGCCGCCGATGCGGCGAGCGCGATACGCAGTGCAATACGCATAATTGTCCTCTCTTTAGGTCCCGGCCGTCGTTCCTAACGGCTCTGTGGGGCGGTGCTTTTGACCGCCCGCTGATTGGATACTCCCACTCTTTCCAAGAAAAAAGCAACTGCAAAACCATCAAAAACCGCGACGCTATTCTGCCGTTACGTCATCGCTCAAGCAACGAGACCGGTCGTGCGCTCGATAAAGTCGGCTATCGATTTGGCATCATCGAGGGCGAACACAGGCAGGCCGTCGCTCTCGGCGGCGAAATCGGAAGCGATGGCGACGATGTTTGGATCGCTTGCCGAAAGCGGCGTGCGATCCTTGGCTTCCATCCGCCGCGTTTCGATTTTGCGATGCGCTTCACGCTTGTAGCCTTCGACCAGGACAATATCAGACGGGGCAAGCCGCGACAGGATGGCCTCGAGCGACGGTTCGGTTTCGCCGCGCAATTCGTGCATCAATGCCCAGCGCCTGCCGGATACGATGGCGACCTCCGTAGCGCCGGCCTGCCGGTGTCTGAAGGAGTCGGCGCCCGGCTTGTCGATGTCGAACTCATGATGGGCGTGCTTGATCGTCGATACTTTCCAACCGCGCCGGACAAGCTCCGCGACCAGCTTTTCAGTCAGTGTGGTCTTTCCGGAATTCTTCCATCCGGTAATGCCGAAGACACGTCTGTTCATGATCTCATGCTCTGCAGCAGGTGCTCGGCGTGCGCGAGGTCACCGGGCATGTTGATGTTGAAGAAGGGGTCGATCGATTGTCCGTCCGATTTCGTGACCGGAAACTCGACGTCGGCTGAGCCATGGCGGTCAATGAATGCGGAGACCCGGCGGTTGTCTTCCTCAACCAGGAAATGCCGCAGGGCATCACGGCATCCTATCGGCCAAAGCGCGAATGTCGGGTGCCGCTTGCCGTTGGAACAGGCGACGGCGATCGAGCCAGGGTGGGCGGCCTCGGCGGCCCCCAGCTTTTCCGCCAGATCGTCCGGGAGGAATGGTGTGTCGCCAGCCGCGGTAACGAGGACATCGCAATCGGTGTTTTCGGAAACCCATTCGAGGCCGGCCAGGATTCCGGCCAGAGGTCCGGCAAAGCCTCCCACGGTATCCGCGAGGACCGGGAGCGAAATGCCGGTGAACCGGGCCGGATCGCCGTTGGCGCTGAGCGCCAATGGTCCCACCTGCGGGGCGAACCGCGAGATGACGCGATCCAACAGGCGAGTGTTGCCAAGCGCAAGTAGGCTCTTGTCGCCGCCGCCCATCCGTCGTGACTGACCACCGGCCAGGATAATCCCTGCAACCTCTTTCATCATAAGGCCGTCAGGCCAATCCTCCAGGTGATGGGTAGAGGCCTATATGCCGTCGGGCGCCATGGAGGGTCCAGTGCTTTCAGCGACGATTCTGCGCCGTCCGACGACCCTTTCGCGATAGAGCGCGTACAGGCCGGATCCAATGATGATCGTGGCACCGGTGATCATGAGGAGGTCGGGCATATCACCAAAGATGATCAGTCCGAGCACGATCGACCACAGCAGGGAGGTATAGCGAAACGGTGCGATGAACGAAATTTCACCGGCCCGCATGGCCATGATGATGAACTGGTAGCCGATGAGCACGAGCACGGCGGCTAGTGCCAGCAACGCCGTTGCGTGTCCCGAGAGCGGCGTCCAACCGCCCATCGGCGTCAGCAGTATCGCACCGACGATTGTCATGGCGACCGCCGTTGCCGTCGAGACCAGCAAGGACGGGATGTCCGAGGGGATCCGCCTTGTGGCTAGGTCGCGCACCGTGCAGCACGCGACGGAAGCCAGCGCCACAAGGGAAAACACGCTGAACCCCTCGAAGCCGGGGCGTACGATGATGAGCACGCCGGTAAATCCAACGGCAATCGCCAACCAGCGCCGCCAGCCAACGCCCTCGTTGAAGACAAGTGCGGCGCCCATCGTCACGGCCAGTGGCAGCGCCTGCAGCACGGACGACACATTGGCAATCGGCAAATGGGCGAGCGCGATCAGGAAGGTCACCGTTCCGCCGGCTTCCCCCATCACGCGTATCGCCACCAGGGGCTGCAGCATGGAACCCAACTGCGCCAGCGCGCCGTTGCGCCATGCCAGCAGACCGACGAACAGCGAGGCGAAGGCGCCCCTGACCAGCATGACCTGCGCCATGTTCATCGATTCGGACGAGTATTTCGTGATCGCGTCGTTGAACGTGAAGCCGGCCATGGCCACCAGCATGAACAAGGCGCTGCGAATATTGGGAGAAAGGGCCAAGGCGACTACCGTTATGCTTTTCCCAAAGCCTGTAGCAGCCGGTCGCAGGACAGCAACGTCAAAGGGCTGGGCCACGCCGCGTTGCGGCGCGGTCCGAGCAATGTCATTGCCACCGATGTTGGGGCGGCTTCAGGAGAAGCGGCGAAACTTACTTCTTTGGCGTCAGCACCTCGGTGCCGTTGCCTTCCTTACCGGCAATCGTCCACAGGCCGTGCAGCGAGCCGTCTTCCTCAACCTTGTAGACGACCAGGCCGATATCCTTGCCCATGACGTAGCCGGCGGAAAAGGCATCATCATTGCGCATGCAGATGCCGTCGGACGTCGAACCGCCCGTCGCCCAGTGGATCGCGCAGGTGGTTTCACTGGTCAATGTAATGGTGGCTTCGCCGTCATATTTCGATCCGTCGAAATTGGTGCCGGCGACGGTATAGGTGCCGCCAATCGACTGAGCCGCCGCGGGCAGGGCCGAAAGGCCCAGCAGTGCAAGAGAAAGAATGAATTTGCGCATATAGTGTTGTCTCCCGCCGAGCGAAAATCGCTGCCAGTGCAAGCTAGGCTTTGAGAGGTCGGCGGTAAATGCGCGTGTGCTTAAGTGTAACAATATTATCGTGGTGTGGCAGGAAATGCTCAACCTGCCTTGAGGCTCGCGGCGATGGGACCGACAAGCGCGTCATACTTCGCTTTCAGGGCAGGCGGGTATTCGATCCAGACGGTGCGGATGACACCGTCGCCGCCGAAGAGCCGGCGCTCGTAGAAGATCTTGCCGTCCTTGATGCCCGAGAGCGTCGCCAAGTCCTTGCCGGTCTTGCTATAAGTGATCTTGTAAGCCGGCCCGTTGTCGGCTTTCTCGGCCGTGACGAACCCCTTCGGCGTGTCGTTGTCGATGTTCAGGATGCCCGAGCATATAAGGCTGGCACCGTCCGCGCTCAGCCATTCCTGCCCATCACCATTCTCCGGCTCAGGCTGGCGGTCGGTGAAAACGTCATCAGGAAACGTACAGGTCGTGCCGAAACGCGCGTTCACATAGGTGAAGGAAGTAGCCTGGGCCGACGCCGCCAGCATGGCCACTGCAAGTTGGAACGCTGGGATTGAGAACGTCCGCCGCATGGATAGGCCCATCTCCGAGGACTGGAAAGGAACATCGCACGAACCGGCTGAAAATTAGCCGCCGGTGACGCTCATATGCCGCGAAACCGAGGGGCGACTGGTGCGGCGGTCGATGATGAAGTCATGGCCTTTCGGCTTGCGGCCGATGGCTTCGTCGATGGCGGCGGCGACCAGTTCGTTGCCTTCCGATGCGCGCAACGGCGCGCGCAGATCGGCGGCGTCCTCCTGGCCCAGGCACATGTAGAGGGTGCCGGTGCAGGTCAGCCGGACACGGTTGCAGCTTTCGCAGAAATTGTGCGTCATCGGTGTGATGAAGCCGAGCCGGCCGCCGGTTTCCGCGACATGAACGTAGCGCGCGGGGCCGCCGGTCTTGTAGGGAATGTCGGAAAGCGAGAACTGGCGCTCAAGCGAAGCGCGCAACAGCGACAGCGGCAGGTACTGGTCGGTTCGGTCAGCGTCGATCTCACCCATCGGCATGGTTTCGATGACGGTCAGATCCATGCCGCGGCCATGCGCCCAGCGCATCATCTCCGGCAATTCGGCATCGTTGAAATCCTTCAGGGCCACCGCGTTGAGCTTGACATGGAGCCCTGCCGCCAGCGCGGCGTCGATACCCTCCATGACCTTGCCGAAGTGACCCCAGCGCGTGATGGCGTGAAACTTGTCGGCATCGAGTGTATCGAGCGAGACGTTGATGCGCTTGACCCCGCGGTCGGCTAGTTCGGCGGCGAAGCGTGCAAGCTGCGATCCATTGGTGGTCAGTGTCAGTTCTTCCAGCGCCCCGCTTTCAAGGTGGCGCGATATCTGGCGTACCAGATGCATGATGTTCTTGCGCACAAGTGGCTCGCCGCCGGTAAGACGCAGTTTCCGCACACCCTTTTCGATGAACACGGTGCAGAGCCGGTCGAGCTCTTCCAGCGAAAGCAGGTCCTTCTTGGGCAGGAAGGCCATGTCTTCGGCCATGCAATAGGTGCAGCGGAAATCGCAGCGGTCGGTGACCGACACGCGCAGATAGCTGATCGTGCGTCCGAATGGGTCGATCATATCCATGTTTAAGCTTTTCCCGGGGCCGCGAACGGCTTCGTTATATACTGCTATGTGATACGATACGGCCCGCCATTCAAGATAGCTGGCCTTGATCTTTGGTAACATTCCCTGGCCGACATTGCGTGTCGGCCAGCGTCAAATGCCCTTTTCCATGTTTGCGAAGCAGCGTAGGGACGGGGAGACACAGCGGGATATCTCACAATGACAGCGCCGAAGGAACTCAGGGTCTCGAAGGACCGCAAGCTGCTCTCCGTCACCTTTCCCGGCCACCAGCCATTCGAACTGCCGGCGGAACTGCTGCGTGTCGCCTCGCCGTCGGCGGAAGTGCAGGGACATTCGCCGGAGCAGCGCGTCACCGTCCCGGGCAAGCGCAATGTTACCATTCTCAAGATCGAGCCGGTCGGCAATTATGCCGTGCGCATCACCTTCGACGATTCCCACGACACCGGCATCTTCACCTGGAACTACCTGCACACGCTCGGCCATGAGAAGGATGCCCGCTGGGCCGCCTATCTCGCGGAGCTTGCGGAAAAAGGCCTGAGCCGTGATCGCTAGTGTTTCTTGGTTGAGCATGGTCTTTCCCGAAAACTGGCCTCCACTTTTCAGGATCATGCTCGACAGACGTCGTGAAGACGTCACAGATCTGGGGTAGCGCCGGCAAAAATTCGGAGACGAAGACGATGTCCCTCATCACCACGGTTGAACAGCTCGAAGCACTCTATGGCGTTCCGGGCGAGGCCTCATTGGTCAAGGAACTCGACCACGTCATCCCGGAATACGCCGCGTTCATCGAAGCCTCGCCTTTCGTCGCCCTGGCGACCAGCGGCCCGGAGGGGCTGGATTGCTCGCCGCGCGGCGATCTCGCCGGTTTCGTGAGAATACATGATCCGAAAACCCTGATGATGCCGGACCGTCGCGGCAACAACCGCGCCGATTCGCTGAGGAACATCATCCGCGATCCGCGCGTCGGCCTGTTGTTCCTCGTGCCCGGCTCCGGCACGACGTTGCGAGTCAACGGCCGCGCTCATATCACCACTGACGCGGCGCTGTGCGCGTCTTTCGTCGTGGACGGCAAGGCGGCACGCTCTGTGACCGTCGTCGATGTCGATTCGGTCTATTTCCAATGCGCCCGCGCCATCGTCCGTTCGGATCTTTGGAACCCGGCAAGGCATGTAGACCCGAAGTCGCTGCCGACGCCCGGGCAGATCCTGGAAAAGACCAGCCGCAAGAATATCGACGGCGAGGCCTACGACAAGGAATGGCCGGAACGGGCAAAAAAGACGATGTGGTAGCCAAAAGGGAGGCGGCAGTCACGCTTCCTTCAGCACGTCATAGATCTTGCGCATCTGCTCGCCGATCATGTCGCATTGTTCCGCCGTTGACTGGCTCATCGCCTTCTCGATCAACGCCATGTGGACTTTCAGCGCCTGCATCAGCAAGGCCTCGCCCGCCTCGGTCAACGTCAGCCGCAGGACGCGCTTATCTTTCTCATCGCCTTCGCGGCGTAGCAATCCGCGCGTTTCGAGCTGCGGCAGCAGCATGGTGATGTTGGAACGGCCGACCAGAAGCCGCCTGGCGAGGTCATGCTGCGACATGCCGGGGTGGCGATAAAGGTTCATCAGCACGTCGAGCTGCGCCGGCTTCAGGTCGAGCGGCGCGAGCTTAACTGCCAAGGCTCTCTCGATCACATGGCAGGCGCGCGCCACCGCGACCCAATTGCGAAAACGTGGGTTATCCCAGGGGAGGAGGTCTTGTTTAATGTTCATCTTTGAACTATTATGTTCATGCTTGAACGAATGGATGGATCGCCACTATGGCATCATTTGGTCTGAAGGTCATCCGGGGGGTGTTCGCTGCCGCGGAACATATTGCACCACGTCTGACCGGGCGGGCGGCGTTCGAATTGTTCTGCCGCACCCCTAACCCCAAGGGCTTGACGGATGGAGAGCGACGCGCCATCGACCGCTCCATCGCATTCATGGCCGAAGCGCGCCACCACCGGCTGAAGACGACGACGGGCTGCGTGGCGGTGCATGAATTCCGCCCTGAGCCGGGCAGGGAGGTTATTGGCACTGTGCTGGTAATCCATGGCTGGCGTTCACGCACCGAATATATGCGCGCGCTGATCGAAGGCTATCGCGATGCGGGCTTCAAGGTTGTTTCCCTGGACCTGCCTGGCCACGGCCAGTCGCTTGGCCGCCGGCTAAACATGGTCAGCGCGGTCGATGCGGCACGCGTGGCCGGCGAATGGTTCGGCCCATTCGAGGCCGTCATCGGACATTCCTTCGGTGGCGCCGTAGCAGCCAATGCCATTGTCGGTTCGGTCAAGAATATCCCACCGGTAGCCGCCTCTAGGTTGGTGCTGATCGCGGCGCCGAGCTCGCTGCCAGCAATCTTCGCCGATTTCAGCCGCATGCTCAATGTCGGCCCTCGCTCGCAGGCAGCGATGGCTGATCGGGTCGAGCATCTTGCGGGCCGGCCGCTTCACGAATTTGTCGGCGACCGCCAGCTCGCTGGCGCGCCGCTGCCGACACTGGTGATTCACGCACCCGACGACCGCGAGGTCTCCGCCGATCACGCCAGGCTCTACGCTGGCGCAGGCGATCATGTGCAGCTGTACTGGGCTGACGGACTCGGCCACCGACGCATTCTGGCCGACAAGGGCGTGGTCCGTCAGGCTGTCAGTTTCGTGGCTGGCCGTCCGGAGTTGGCGCGGCTGCACTGAACGCCGACCAGCCGCCTATTTCTTCTTGCTGCCGGGCTCGACCGGCAGTCCGGCCGCCTTCCACGCGGTGAAGCCGCCAAGAATGTGCTTCACCGGAGAAAGGCCCATGTCCTGCGCTGTCTTGGTGCCCAGCGCCGAGCGCCAGCCGCCGGCGCAAAAGAAGACGAAGCTCTTTCCCGAAGCGAAGAATGGCTTGTGATAGGGGCTCTCCGGATCGATCCAGAATTCGAGCATGCCGCGGGTGACATGCTGGGCGCCGGGTATCTTGCCGTCACGCTCCAGTTCGCGCGGGTCGCGCAAATCCACGAAGATGGTGCCTTCGTCGTCGAGCAGTCCCGCCGCTTCCTCGGGCGATACCACTTCGATCTCGGCATTCGCCTCGTCCAGCAGCTCGCGATATCCCTTTTTCACAGGCTTCTCCTCCCGACCGCGCATTTGTGGCTGGCTATTTGAATTTCCAGCATAACTGTCGGGGTTTGTCACGCCGTGTCCGTTCCGGCCATCGTCTTCCATGCAGCCATCGCGCCAGAGACGGTCGCCAGGAGGGCAGGTCCGGAAATCCACTTTGTCACTGGAGCGGCATTGACCATCAATGGCGGCGCGAACGCCTGAGGCCACTGGCACCACCGGCATATTGTCTGACCGGAGTGGAAAAAAGCCGCTCGTGCCCGTCACGATGTTGTGAAACCGTTCTGCAACAGCGCCTCTGAAATTAATGAAAGCTTAACGAAATCGGTATGAATCGGTATAGTCGCGCCTTACATCCGCCATGCGGTGGGCGAGACCTTCTAACGGTGCGGAACGGGAACCGGTGCTACCGGAGCGGGTGATTTATGAAATTTCTTGGAAACAGATCAACCGTGATGCCGCTCGCCGCGATCGCGGCGACATTGGCTCTCGGCGCACCGCAGGCGAGCGCGCAGGGTCTCTTTGACATGCTTTTTGGCGGCGGCATCAGGCATCAGCCACAGGGCGAATTCCCGCCTCCGCCACCGGTGCACAAGCCAAGGCCCAAGGGTTCGGAGAGCGGTGGCGCGGTCAAGATCAGCAGCCCGACCTACAACACATACAAGGCGGACAAGCTGGTTCGCGTCGACTTCACGGCGCTGGCCGCCGCGCCGCAATCGTCAACCCTGCAGAATGCTGCCTTCGTGCCCTCGGCCACAAGCGCGGCCTTCCACGACGCCGTTGCGGGACTGGGCGACTATGAACTCTATGCCGAGCCCGACATCGCCAAGGCGCTGATCGCCTATTACACGGCCAATCCCGATTTTATCTGGGTGACCGGAACGAGCATCAACGGCCGCGCGCAGGATGCCGTGCGCGTGCTTGGCGAGGCTTCGAGCTATGGCCTCACGCCGGCGGACTATACGGTCGAGGTGCCGGCCGCCAGTGGATCGGCGAGCGATGCCTCAGCGCAAATGAAAGCACTTGTCCGCTTCGAGATGGCGCTGTCGGCACGCGTGCTGCGCTATGCCCATGATGCCCAGAACGGCCGCGTCGATCCCAACCGCATGACCGCCTATTATGATTTTCCGGCCAAGCCGATCGATATGGAAGGCGTATTGAAAACGCTGGCGCACACCCAGGAAGTGCGCACCTATCTCGAATCCCGGCATCCGCAGAACGCGGAATACCAAGCCCTGCGCGTCGAACTGGAATCGCTGCAGGCAAGTGCCGAGAACGAGATCGTCGTCGATCCCAAATTGCTGTTGAAGCCGGGAGAGACCAGCCCCGAACTGCCGAAGCTGCTGACCCTCATCGCACGCAATCTCGATGACGACATGGGCGGCTCCTATGGCGAAATCCTATCCAGGCTCGTCAACAGCGAAGTCTATGTTCCGGAACTGGTGCCCGTGATCGAGGCGGTGCAAAAAAGAGCCGGAATGAAAGGTGACGGTGTCATCGGACCGCGCACGGTCGCATCTCTTGCCGGAACGTCCAAGGCCGACAGGCTCCAGAAGGTCCAGGTCGCGCTGGAAGAGTTGCGCTGGCTGCCTTCCGATCTCGGCAGCCCCCGCGTTTTCATCAACCAGCCGGCTTTCACCGCAAGCTATATCGACAATGGCGAGGAGAAGCTGAAGACTCGCGCGGTCATCGGCAGGACCACCAACCAGACCGCGTTCTTCTACGACCATATCAAGCAGGTCGACTTCCATCCCTACTGGGGCGTGCCGCAGTCGATCATCGTCAATGAGATGCTGCCGCGCCTGCGCAGCGATCCCGGCTATCTCGACAGGTCCGGCTATGAGGTGACCGATACGCGTGGCAAACGCATCCCTTCATCATCGATCAATTGGGGCTCCTATGGCGCGAACATTCCCTACAATGTGCGCCAGCAGCCAAGCGAGGCGAACGCGTTGGGGGAGCTGAAGATCCTGTTCCCCAACAAGCACGCCATATACATGCATGACACGCCGCAGAAATCCTTCTTCAAGCAGGACATGCGCGCCCTGAGCCATGGTTGCGTTCGCCTGCAGGACCCGCGCGGCATGGCCGCCGCGGTACTCGACACATCGGTTGACGATATCGCCGAGACGCTCAAGCACGGACATTCGACCCAGAACGTCACGCGCTCGATACCTGTCTATGTCGCCTATTTCACCGCCTGGCCGGACATGTCAGGCAAGGTGGAGTACTTCAACGACATCTACGACCGCGACACCAAGCTGATGCAGGCGCTGGATGCCACGGAAGCGGTGCGCTCGCCGGCGAGCTGAACGTTAGGCCTGGTCCATGCCGATAGAATCGGAATAGCCATCTCTCGGCTTGAGAGGGTCCTTTCCCGAAAGCTGGTTCCACTTTCTGGATCATGCCCTACCTGCCAAACAGTGGACGCCGAAAGCCGGCGTCCCGTCCGGCGATCAGCCAATAGACCAGCCCCGCGATGAGGCCTGCCGCGGCAATGATGCCCAGGTCGGGCCAACGTTCGGGATTGATGTCCGCGTCCGGCCAGATGAGTGCGAATCCAACCGCCGCGGACGCAGCGCCAAAGACCATGTGCAGCGCGAAATTCCGCAAGGAGAACAACTCGGCGACCAGCGCGAACAGCAGCGTCTGCATGCCGGTGAGTATGATCGTCAGGAAGTAGATGAACATGCCAAGCGGCGGCACGGCCAGCGCCGCGATGGGCGTGACGCCCATGACATCGAAATATTCCGGCGCGTTCGGCAGCGAGCTAAGCACGGCGTAAAGTACAGCCACGGCAAGAAGCCCGACCAGTACCGCCACCAGATAGCCTGCAAGCATCATCAGGATGCGCTTCAGCACGTGCCCCGCCATGCCCACCCCCTCCCGTGTGGTGCAGTGTCGATCCACAGTCAGCCATCAAAGACTTGCCTGCGCAAGGGTGCGTGCATATCCGGTGCTTGAAGCAGGCGACCGGATGGCGCCGGCTGTTCGGTTGGCGCTCCGGTCAGGCGCCGCCGCACATATGCTGTGAGTCAGGCAGAGCCCATGTGCCCTTGGCCACGAGATCGACAGCGAAGTAGACCCTACCGCGATCGTCATCCTTCGGGCAGTCCCTTGGGATCGAAATCAGGCACATGATGACGGGATCGCCAACCTTCGAACTGACAAGGCCCGGCTCCCGGTCATAGGAAACAACCGAGCCACCATTGGTAAAGCTGGCGGCACTACCGGCCTCCGGGCTCGCGGTTTCGAGAGGATCGTCACCGAGGCGCGTGCCCAGCGTCTTGATGTGCGTGGGGGTACATTGGCCGATAGCGGAGGGCAGCGGCTGATCGGCAACCTCCTGGCGGTTCGCTGCAATGTCGAGCGCCTTCTTGCCGATCAATGCGAGATTGTAGTCCTGAACCCAAGACGGGGCCTGGCCATATGTCTGGAGCGCATTGTTCTGCGCGCTGACAATGCAGGCGGCATCGCTCCCGCACGCGTTCCTGTCGGTGACAAGTGCGCGGGCGATCTTGCGCTTGTCACCGCCGAAAGAAGGCGAGAAATCCTTGAATGCCGTGGCGATCAACGCATCAATCGCAGACAGTTGCGGGTCGGCGCATACAGCTTTTTCAGCCGGCAGGGCAGCCTTCCGGCAGTCGAAAGATGGGCCTTCGGCTTTGGCAGGGCCTGAGCCGGAAACGACGCTGACCAGAAGGAGGGCTAGCCAGACTGCACTGAGGCTGGAAGAGCGCATGGTTGCCCCTTGGCAAGAGGTATACGACACGCATCTTAGGGAAAAAATGGTCCGTAAGGAATTGCCGAAAGGATGAAGACGCGCCGCGCGATCACTTCGGTTCGGCGGTCACGGGATCATAGGTTATTTCAACCTTCGCCTTGTCCGAAGTGTAATAAGTCACGGTATAGGCGCCGTTATCCCAGTCGACCTCCTTCACGTAGCGAAAGCCGGCACGCTGCTCCACCTTGGTTATGATCTCGGAGAGTTTCTTGGCATCGGGAGGTGGCAAGGGTTTGTCATCGGCCGCATGGGCGGCCCCGCCGGCAAGCAGAAGGGCGACGCTCGTCGCCAAGGCAAGTTTATGCATGTGGGATCCCTCAGACTTCGTCGTGCAGAAACTCGTCTGGATGCCGATTGGTTCCAATGATCGAACAATGACCATGCGCTGGCCAATCGCTAATTGCCGCGATGCATAGATCAACAAGGATCGCGCGATTCTGGAAAGGGAGATGGTGGGCGATGCAGGGATTGAACCTGCGACCCCACCCGTGTGAAGGGTGTGCTCTCCCGCTGAGCTAATCGCCCGCTCCTTGCCCGAAGGCCAAGCGAGCCGCGATATAAGGGAGGCAGGGTTGCGAAGTCAAGGCGGTGTCCAGCATTCTGAAGAGGTATCGGGCGAGGCCCTGACGACTGCGGGTAGTGACCGTGTCTTCAGCGCCCGGAGGCGGCTTTGATTAATCTTTCCGAGAGGTTCAGGGTCAACTCGTCGAAATGCGAGATCACCGCCGAAGGCTCGAATTCGCGCACATGGCGGTCAGTGTAACCGAAATCGACGGCCACGACGGGAATGCCGGCAGCCTTGGCGGTGTCGATGTCCGTTTGCGAATCGCCAACCATCAGTGCGCGATTCGGGTCGCCGTCGGCCCGAGCGATGGTTTCGGTGAGATGGCGCGGATCGGGTTTGCGGAACGCGAACGTGTCCTGGCCGCAGATCGCGGCGAAATGCCTGGTCAGGCCGAGCGCCTCTATCAGCGCCAGCGAGTTGGCTTCATACTTGTTGGTGCAGATGGCCAGCAGATAGCCGGCGTCCTCGAACCTTGCGATCGCCTCGGTGACACCGGGGTAGGGGCGCGATTTCCCGGGAATATTGTCGGTGTAGTGGTCTAGGAAAAGCTTCAGCAACCGGTCATGCTCCTCGACGGCCAGCGATCTCTGTTGCGCGGCGTGGGCACGCTCGATCATGACCCGTCCGCCATGACCGACGAAGCGCCTGAAACCCGTTTCATCGACCGCCGCGAGCTCGCTGGCGGCGAGGCTGTGGTTGAGGCTATCGAGCAGGTCCGGCGCTGTGTCGATCAGCGTACCGTCGAGGTCGAACACGATGATCGGGCGGGGCATGGCCAGTCCTGTGACGATTGCGTTACCGGCAGGCGATAGCCGCTGTGGCCCTTTCAGGCAAGAAGGCTTGGCAAGGTCAGCCCAAAGGCTTTGACCGGGCGGGCAAAAATGCTAGGAGCGCCAGTCAGGCGGTCCCCAGGGCAAAATACGTTATGGATGCAAGACAACTGAAGGTCGAGGCCGCACGGGCAGCCCTTGCCTACGTGACGGACGGCATGCGACTCGGCATTGGCACCGGCACCACGGCTGAAGAGTTCGTAAGGCTGCTGGCCGAGAAGGTCGCCACCGGCTTGACTGTCATCGGCGTTCCGACGTCCGAGCGGACAGCCGCGCTTTGCCGCGAACTTGGGGTGCCGCTGTCGACACTCGAGGAAACGCCTGAGCTTGACCTTACCGTCGACGGCGCCGACGAGGTCGATCCGGCGCTCACCCTGATCAAGGGCGGCGGCGGGGCGCTGCTGCGCGAAAAGATCGTCGCGGCCGCTTCGGCCCGCATGATCGTCATCGCCGATCGCTCAAAGATGGTCGAAACGCTCGGCCGTTTTCCGCTCCCTGTCGAGGTCAACAAATTCGGCCTGCGCGCCACCGAGATCGCCATTGGCGCGGCGGCGAAAAGCCTCGGCCTTGCCGGTCCCGTTACATTGAGGATGACGGGGAGCCAGCCATTTGTTACAGACGGCGGCCATTTTATCCTTGATGCATCTTTTGGCCGCATTCCGGATACAAGAGCGCTTTCGAATGCTCTACACGCCATTCCTGGCGTGGTAGAGCACGGTCTTTTCATCGGGCTGGCGTCAGCGGCAATCGTAGCCGGCGGCGACGGTATCCAAACCGTCCATGCCGCCCGAAAACCAGGGAGTTCTACCGATCATGATGTTGCATAGCCGGGTTCGCCGCTTTTCCGCCATTGTGGCTGCTTCAGCGGTCTTAGCGTTTTCCTCGCCGGCGTTTTCGCAGGATGTCACTGAGTCGCACTTGAAGGCCGCCCGTGCCGCGATCCAGGCGATTCATGCGACGGACACGTTCGACAACATCCTGCCGAATGCGGCTGTGGCACTCGAGTCGCAGCTCATCCAGAAGAACCCGGACATGCAGGAATTGATCGGCAAGACCGTCGCCGAGAAGGCCATGGGCCTGGCATCACGTCGCGCCGACCTCGAAAAGGAAGCGGCGCTTGCGTATGCAAAGATCTTTTCCGAGAAGGAACTGAATGACATCGCCGCGTTCTACGCCTCCGACGCCGGCAAGAAGTTGCTGGATAACGGGCCGAATGTGACCCGTGAATTGGTGAAGGCGGCTGACATCTGGCGGAACGGCGTCGGTCGTGATCTCGCCCAGCAGGTTGGAGAGACGCTGGCGGCCGCGGCCAAGGCCAAAGCGCCGGCTGCACCGGCGGCTGATGCAACGGCTCCCGCGGATGGTGCGGCCGCTCCCGCCGCTCCTGCCGATGGCTCGGCTCCTGCGGACGATTCGCAGAACTGATTCTGAGTTTCCAGGCGGCGAAGCTGCCATTCTTCCAGAAAAGCCCGGCCTCGCCCGGGCTTTTCTTTTGGCGGTTTGCGGCCTACCTGTGGCACCAACTGTTTTCTCTCCAGGAGCTTCGTTATGGCCGGTTACGACTACGATCTTTTCGTCATCGGCGGCGGCTCGGGTGGGGTGAGGGCGGCGCGCGTGGCGGCCGCGCTCGGCAAGCGGGTGGGCATCGCCGAAGAGTACCGCTATGGCGGCACCTGCGTCATCCGCGGCTGCGTGCCGAAGAAACTTTATGTCTATGCTTCGCAATTTCCAGAGCACTTCGCCGATGCCGCTGGTTATGGCTGGACAGTGCCCGAAGCCAGTTTCGACTGGCCGACGCTGGTCGCCAACAAGGATCGCGAGATCAGCCGGCTGGAGGCCATCTACAAGAAGAATGTGCAGGGTGCCGGCGGCGAGACCTTCCACTCACGCGCCATGATCGTCGACCCGCATGTCGTGCATCTGCTGGGTGAGGATCGCACCGTCACCGCCGACCAGATACTGATCGCCACTGGCGGCCGGCCGGCGGCGCATCCGGCTCTGCCCGGCCACGAGCATTGCATCTTCTCCAACGAGGCTTTCGACCTCAAGCAACTGCCGAAGGCGATCATGATCGAGGGCGGCGGCTACATTGCCGTGGAGTTCGCCAACATCTTCCACGGCCTTGGCGTCGAAACCACTCTGGTCTATCGCGGCAAGGAGATTCTCAGCCGTTTCGACATGGACCTGCGGCGCATGCTGCACGAAACCATGGAAAAGAAGGGGATAAAGATCCTCTGTCACGCAGTATCCGAAGAGGTCAGGAAGCGGCCGGATGGTCGGCTCGACGCGCTCGTCAGCGGTGGCAAGGTGCTGACCGTCGATCAGGTCATGCTCGCCATCGGCCGCGTCCCCAATACTGAGAATATGGGGCTGGAAGGCGCCGGCATCGAGATGACCGGTGGAGGCGCCATCAAGGTCGATGAGTATTCCCGCACCAATATCGAGAACGTCTGGGCGATCGGTGACGTCACCAACCGGGTGCAATTGACGCCGGTGGCCATCCACGAGGCCATGTGCTTCATCGAGACGGCCTTCAAGGGCAATCCGACCGCCCCGGATCACGAGACCATTGCAACAGCCGTCTTTTCGCAACCCGAGATCGGCACGGTTGGCCTGTCGGAGGACGATGCGGTCAAGCGTTTCCCCGACATCGAGATCTACCGCGCGACATTCCGGCCCATGCGGCACACGCTGTCCGGCCGCGACGAAAAGATGCTGATGAAACTGGTGGTCGACGGTGCCTCGAAGAAGGTGCTCGGCGCGCATATCCTTGGTCCGGACGCCGGCGAGATGGCGCAGCTTCTTGGTATTCCGCTGAAAGCGGGGCTGACCAAGGATGACTTCGATCGCACCATGGCCGTGCACCCCACGGCCGCCGAGGAGCTCGTGACCATGTACAAGCCGACCTACAGGGTAAAGGACGGCCAGCGCGTGGATTGAAATATGCGTTCCAAGAAGACCATCGCGGCACCGGAGTGCCGCGACAGGAATATCCGAGGCCTGCTACAGCAGCGTCCCGCGCAGGATGATCAGCGCCACCGAAAAATAGATCACCAGTCCGGTGACGTCGACCAATGTGGCGACGAATGGCGCTGATGCGCTGGCGGGATCAAACCCGATCCGTTTCAGGGCAAACGGCAGCATCGACCCTGACAGCGAGCCGAAGGTAACGATGCCGACAAGTGCCGCGCCAACCGTTACCGCGATCAGCATCCAGTGCGGACCGTAGTCGTAGAAGCCCATATACTGCCAGAGCGCGATCCGGCAGATTCCAACCACGCCGAGCATTGATCCAAGCACGAGGCCCGTCGGTAGTTCGCGCAGCGCCACCCGCCACCAGTCACCAAGACCGATTTCGCGCAAGGCCAGTGCCCGGATGACGAGCGATGTCGCCTGCGAGCCGGAATTGCCGCCGGAACTCATGATCAAGGGAATGAACAGGGTCAGCACAATGGCCTTTTCCAGTTCGCTTTCGTAGGCCTGCATCGCATTGGCGGTCAGCATCTCGCTGATGAAGAGCGCGCAGAGCCAGCCGCCACGCTTCTGGATCATGGCGAGAAAACTCATTTTCATGTAGGGCTCGTCCAGAGCCTCCATGCCGCCGAAACGATGCACGTCCTCCGTGGTCTCCTCGATCATGGTGTCGATGATGTCGTCGACGGTGACGATGCCGAGGATCTTGCCGCCTTCCACGACGGGGACGGCCAGAAGGTCATATTTGGAGATGAGTTGGGCCACCTTTTCGCTGTCGGCCAGCGGCGAAACAGTCACCGGCGTGCGGTCAGGAGCGACCGTCGTTATCAAGTCGTCCGGCTCGCCCGTGATCAGCCGGCGCAGGCCGGTCGAGCGCAGCAGGACATGCGTCTCGGGATCAGTGATGTAGATCGCGTAGACGGTCTCGCGCGTCCGCTCCACCTTGCGGATATAGTCCAGCGTCCGACCCACCGTCCAATCCGCCGGTACGCTGACGAACTCGGTGGTCATCAATGACGCGGCACTGCCTTCAGGATAACCGAGAATGGCGAGCAGCGTGGCGCGAAGCGGCGGCGCAAGACCGCTGACAAGTTCGGAACGGGCCGGCTCCTCGAGCTCGCGCAGTATGTCGGCGGCACGGTCGACCGACATGGCGGCAAGCAGCTTGCCGGCCTTGGCGCGAGGCAGCGCCTCGATGAGTTCAGGCGCTCCGTCCAGCTCTGGCTGGTCGAATATCTCGACCGCACGCTCGAACGGCACTTCGCGCAGCAGCTCCGATGCCGTTTCGTGCGGCTCCCGGTTCAGGGCCTCGACGACATCGGCGACGTGGTCATTTGCAAGGATGCGGGCGATTGCCACGGCATCGTCGTCCGCTACGGGGGAAAATTCATTCATGGGCTCACTCCTTGCCGTCCGGCAGGACGTGAACCGATCAGGTCACGTCTAGGCGGACGGCGATTGCGTTCGACTGTGACTGTCGCCAGGCATGGCGCGGGAACCTTTCCGCTCGCGGGTTCTGGGTGAATTCTGCAAGCCGGCGCAACATAGAAGCGCGCCTTGTCGTGTCAATCGCAATGAGGGCGGAATGCGGCGGCGGACAAGGAAAATCGCGTGACTGTGATGACCGTCGGCGATGCGGCACGATACCAGCCAGCGTCGAAGCCGGGTCCTCATCGCATTGCCGTTATTTCTGCTTCATCCGGCGAGAGAATTTCAGCCATCTTTCCTCAGCGGGCTTTGGATGCGCGAGGATTGTTGTGAGTTCCGCGGGCAGATTCGGAACCAGCTGCCTCTTGGTCGCGATCCCGTCCGCGATGGCGACCACGCTGTGATAGAACTCGGCGCCTGCAAGCGACCGCGGCGCGACGGCTTCATGCATGACGCTGATCACCGTAACGTCCGGGCAGTTGTCCTTGATCGCCTGATGGAAGGCAATCTTGCCTTCGGGATCCAGCGCCCCGGTTGCCTCGTCGAGGAACAACAGACCCGGCTGCTGCAGGATTATGCGGGCCACGACCAGCTTCTGTTTTTGGCCACCCGACAGAACCTGATCCCAGCTCTTGCCGTCGCGGCTTTCGTCGGCCATGTGGGAGATGAAGTCACCAAGCCCTCCCTTGTGCAATGCCGACGCGACCTGTGTGTCAGAATAGTCGTGTTCGGAGCCAGGCAGACAGACCAGTTGCTTCAGCGAAACCTGCTGCAGTTTCACTTCCTGGGCGGCGTAAAAGCGTCGAGCACCATCTGGGAAGACGATAGTGCCTCGGCCATAGGGCCAAAGGCCATTGATCGCCTTGATCAGCGAAGTCTTGCCGCAGCCCGATTCGCCTTTCAGGAACGTCCATTCCCCGCGACGGAAGCGCAGGTTCGCAGCGGTCAGGAACGGCGTCGCATCTTCGCCCTGATGCGTCAATTCCAGTTTCTGAATGGTCAGGCCGAAAACCGGATTCTGATGGTCGTAGCGGAAGTCCGACCGGCCGGTCTGGCTGTAGAACTCCTGCGGATGTTGGACACTCTCGATCGCATTGGCCAGCTCGGTGACCCGCTGGCTGTTGGCGCGCAGCGTGGCGATGGCCGGCATGACGTGAATGAACCACGAGCATTGGCTGATGAGCTGGGCGACCATCTCGGAGCCGGTTATGTAGCCTTTATAGTCCAATCGGCTATGGATGAACGGCACGAGTCCCGGAGCATACGCTACGATACGAGCGCCGATGAAGTTGTAGATCAGCTCGAACGACATATAGCCGGTGTTGACGACATTCAGCCGGCCCCAAGTGCGATCGATGTCGACATAGAGCCGGTCGTGCATCATTTTCTGGACACTCTCGCCATGTGATGCCGCGACATGGAAGCTGCGGCGCAGGAACGTCGTCAGTTCGCCGCGGTAGCTGCCCTCGGCCTTCTGCATGCGAATGTTGAGACGTTCCAGCAAGCTGCCAAGCTTGACGGCGATCCAGGTGTTGAGCGGCACGTAAATGGCAACAGCCAGAAAGGCGAGGACGGCGCTGCCATAGCTCCCCAGAAACTCCAGACCTTTGACCTCCACTGATGATTGCAGCAGGTTCTGGCCGATAAAGTAGAGCGAGGTCGCTAGGCCAAGCACACCCATGGCGAGGCCGATAGCACCGCCGGTCATGTCCTTGATCGATTCCTGGATACGCTGGTCGATGTTGTCGGGCGCGATCATGCCGCCGGCCACGGAACCATGTTGGGCGTGGAAATGGGTGTGGTTGCCGTCAAGCAAGGCTTGGTTGAATTGGCTGTTCAGCCAGCCACGCCATTTTCGATGCAAGGTTGCCGAAACGAGATTGCGTATACCGGTGAACCCGGCGTCCTTGAGCAGGACCAGCAACACCAGTATGCCGGCATTGGTCAGGATCGTTCGTAGCGGGCTGGTGTTGGCTGCATCGTGGAGAAAGGCGATGGAATTCACCAATTCGCCGGAAGCCATGGCGAACCAGACGCTGGCCTTGCTGGACAGAGCCGTGAGCAACGCGATGACCAGCGTCAGCGTCCAGGCTTCCTTCCAGCGCTCGGAAAGCCAATAGGCTTTCATCAGGCCCCAGAAGCTGCGCATTGACGACACCGGGGTCAGGGGCGACGGCCTTTCGGCATCGCGAGGTATTCCTTCAGTTACTGAGTGTCGCGGTGGTCTGACGACCCGAATCACAATCCCGCCCAAACCTTTTTTGCTTTGTTACGGAGGGTAACACCAATTGATCATTTTCTATTAATTTTATCCCGCCGACTATGAAACGACCCACTCCAGCCGTTGCCGCGAGGCAACAGATCGAACGGACGCCAGGCCAGTGGGGAGGCCCTTAAAGCCTGGCTATTCTTAATTATTTCAATGGCTTGTTTGTCAACGCCGCCCGCAGGCCACAGCTTCCCTTGGGGAAGGCCATCACACGGTTTCGTGAATGCTTTCAGCGAGCTTTTTGACGATTTTTCTAGCCGCGAACCAACTCAAACGCGTGAGAACACTCGTATCGACTGCGTTGTTTGGCCCGCCCGCGTCGGTTCCAGAGCCTGCTAATCGGTCCAACCAAGCCCCTCAAGCGGAGCGTCTGACTCGCCGCCATCGCTGCTTTCGTGGGCGCGAGGCATCCCTGTCACGGCTGCAGCGATGCACCGCCTCGTGTTCAGTCGGCGCGCTCCAATTCGCCGTTTGCCTTGGCCTTGGCGACCTGGCGGATGGCATCCGTCAGCGTATCGGCGTCCTGTGCGCCCATGACGGCGTATTTGCCTTCGAGCAGAAAGCAGGGAACGCCGGTGATGCCCATGCGTGAGGCCGTGGCGATTTCGGTGCGAACCGATTCGACGTCGGCGTCCGTCGGCAAAAGTGTCTCCACCACCGATGCATCCATGCCGGCGTCGCGGGCGGCCTCGGTCAGCACCCCATGGTCGCCAATGTTGGCACCTTCCTCGAAATTCAGTTGTAACAGCCGCCGCACCAGCTTGTTCTGCACATCCTCGCCGACAGCCCCGGCCCAGCGGATTAGGCGATGCGCGTCCAGCGTGTTGGGAGCGACCTTGATGGCGTCGAAGGCGAAGGAAATGCCCTCGGCTTCGCCCAGCGGTTCGATTCGGGCATGGATCTCCCGAATGCGCTGCTCGCTGCCGAACTTGGCCAACATGTACTGACGCCGGTCCTGTCCTTCGGGCGGGATGGTAGGGTCGAGCTGGAACGGCCGCCAGCGTATATGGACGTCCACATCGCCGGCCGAGGCGATCGCCTTGTCCAGCCGCTTCTGGCCGATGAAGCACCAGGGGCAGACCACATCGGACACCACATCCACGGTGATGGAGTTCGGCGCGCTCATTCTTGATCTCCTGTCCGGCAAGAACCTATTTCCTTGTACATTGCACGACCCGAAACAAGACCGATCCTGTTTCTCGGACAAGGTTCAGTCGGGCTTGCGCCACCAGGTCGGCAATTGATAGCCGTATATGGGCGTCTTTCGCGGATGTTCCAGATAGTTCCAGTACGCGATCCATTGCTGCGTGTTGTATTGCATTGGCACCATGTAGTTGCCTGAGATCAACAAGCGGTCGAGAACACGGACGGCAGCGACATAGTCCGCTTTCTCGCGGGCAGAGAGCATCGCTTCGATCGCTGCGTCCACGGCCGGATCGGCGACACCGGCCAGGTTGAACGAACCTTCCGCCCTGGCCGCCGAGGACCCCCAGCGTCCGATCTGCTCGATACCTGGCGACAGCGAATTGTTGAACCCGCTCGCGCCAATCAGGACCTCGAAATCGAAGCGCTGCTTGCGGGATTGTATCTGGTCTCCGTCCAGACCGCGGATGGTGACGTTGATACCGATCTTCTCCAGGGTGCGCTGATAGATACCCGCCAGGCGTTCCTCATCCTGCGACGAGGTCATGATCTCGAATCCGAACGGCTGTCCCTTGGGGTCCAGCATCACGCCGTTCTCAACCCTGTAGCCGACACTCTTCAGCAGATCGAAGGCGGCCTTCAAGACCTTGCGGTCCTGGCCCGACCCGTCGGTGACCGGCGGACGGTATGTACCATCCATGACATCGGGCGGCACACGGCCGGGATAGGGCGCCAGCAGCGCTTTTTCCCGCTCGTCGGCCGGATGGCCAAGCGCCGAGAGCTCGGAGTTCTGCCAATAGCTCATCGTGCGCGTGTATTTGCCGCCGAACAGGTTTTTGTTCGCCCATTCGAAATCGTAGAGCATGCCAAGCGCGCGCCGAACGACGGGATCGGAGAATTTCTGCAGCCTTGTGTTGAACAGGAAGCCGGTGACCACTGGCGGAATGCCGGTGTCGAAGGTTTCGGCTATCACCTCGCCCTTGTGAAAAGCCGGGAAGTCGAGATCGCGCTCGCGTTTGACCGGATCGCTGTCGTCATTGATCGCGCATATGCCCTTCTTGAACGCCTCGAGCTTGGCATTGGCGTTGAGAAAATACTCGATGGTGATCTGATCGTAATTGTCGAAGCCGCGCTTGGAGGGGATATCCTTGCCCCAATAATCGGGGTTGCGCTTGAACACGATGCGTTGGCCGGGGGACACCTGGGAGATCGTATAGGGTCCACTGCCGGTCAGCGGCTTCAGCGTCGTCTTGTCGAATGTATCCTTGTCGAAGGCATGCTTGGGAATGATCGGCGTCAGCGCGATGATCAGCGGGAATTCGCGATCGGCCTTGTCGTTGAAGGTGAAGCGCACGCTGTGATCGCCGGTCTTTTCCAGCTTGGCGACCCTGGCCATGCGTTCGCTATAGGGCGGGCGCCCTTTCTCCGTATAGACCTCGTAAGTGAACAGCACATCCTCCGGCGTGACCGGTTCGCCGTCCGACCACTTCGCCTTCGGATCGAGATGGAATTCGATCGTCTTGCGCTCCGGGTCCATGTCGGCCGTATCGGCGAGCAGACCATAGAGGCTGAACGGCTCGTCGGCATTGCGTTGCATCAGCGGTTCGAAGACGAGGTTGCCGAAAATCGTGTCCATCATGCCGCGCGCGGTGGTGCGCAGGCTCTTGAGGATAAACGGGTTGAGATTGTCGAAGCTGCCGACCACGCAATAGGTGATGTTGCCGCCTTTCGGCGCCTCGGGATTGACGTAGTCGAAATGCTGATAGTCGGCCGGTAGCGCCGGATCGCCCTGCATCGCGATGGCATGCTTCGGTTCCGAGGCGGCCGGGTGTAGCGAGAGGACGACAAACGATATCGCGGTGATCAGCCAGACAAGAACGCGGCCCATGACCGTCTCCTTTATGGGTCGGCTTGATGATTCGAAGCGCACACTACCACGAGGCGGCGGCAGGCCGACCAATCGCGCTTTCAAGATTTACAAGTATCGGGCTGGATTCGGCACCGCTGGCAGTGTAACACGCCGACCGAAGTCATTCTGTTGCCTCATTTCGGCAACAGGTAGCTGGACACCACGGCATGAAAAAGCCGGTCCCGGGATCATTTGAGAGGAAATGCACGACATGACGAGCCTGAAGAGCAACGCATACCGCCTTTCGGTCATGGCCGCTGGCGTGGTCGGCTTTCTGGGCGCCGAACTTCCCGCTGCCTCCGCACAGGAGCAGCAGCAGATTCCGCAGGGTTGGTTCAAGGCCTGCACCAAGCAGGAAGACGTCGATATCTGCAACGTCCAGAACATCGTGACCGCCGGCAATGGCCAGCTCGTCACAGGCGTCAGCCTGATCGAACTCAAGGGCAAGGTTAACCGCAAGGTGTTCCAGGTCACGGTCCCGACCGGCCGCCTGGTCACCCCCGGCGTTGGCCTCCAGATCGATGCCGGCAAGACCCAGACGCTCAGCTATGTGGTGTGCTTCCCGGATCGTTGCGTGGCGGAAGTTCCCTTGACCGACCAGCTCATCGCGTCGTTCAAGAAGGGACAGGCGATCACAGTGGCCTCGATCAACTTCCAGAACCAGCCGAACCCGGTCAAGATTGCCTTGCAGGGCTTCAGCGGCGCCTATGACGGCCCTCCGCTGCAGCAGTCGGACATCGAAGACCGGCAGAAGAAGCTGCAGGATTTCGTGGCCAAGAACAATCAGGACTTCGCCAAGAAGCTCAAGGACGAGCAGGACAAGGCCAAGACCGCCAACTGATCGGTCGACCGAGTCGAAGCCAATGAAAGAAGCGGGGCCCGGCCCCGCTTTTTTGCTTCCGAATGATGCTCAGTGCCTGGACTGACGTTTCGGCTCGTAGTGCCCGTCGGCCATCTTGTCGAACATCTCGCCGATCTGCGGATGGCGGACCGGTTCGCCCGACTGGTCCTCAAGAAGATTCTGCTCCGAGACATAGGCGATGTATTCTGTCTCGGAATTCTCGGCCAGCAGATGGTAGAAGGGCTGATCCTTGCGCGGACGGACATCCGCCGGTATCGCCTCGTACCATTCGTCGGTGTTGGCGAATTCAGGGTCGACATCGAAAATGATGCCGCGAAATGGAAACAGCCGGTGGCGAACCACCTGTCCGATCGAGAATTTGGCTGTTTTCATCGTACTCACCACTGAAATCCTTGGCTTTATTTGGCGCAGACGCCGCATCAATTCAATCCCGAAGTGCCCGGCGCGCCCTCAAGCTACGCACCAACCCTCCATAAGGGTTTCGATTCGGTGCAAAAATGTCGTCCGATTGCCAGGCGTCAGGCGTTATCGCCTGACCTGCTTCCCCAGGGCTCCGGCGAGCGCTGCAAATCCGCTGCCGGGCCGCAAGCCCTCGCGCATGAAGAAGGCGCGAAGCGGTGAAAAGCCGCCGAGCACACCAAGCCCGGCGCTGCGCGCCAGCTGAGCCGGCAACATGTCGGAGAGCAGGGACATATTGAGCAGGTTGACGGCGCTGCTGCGTGCCAGAATGTCGGGTCGGCGCTTGAAATCATAGCTTGCCAGGGCCTTGGCTGCTCCCGGATCAGCTCGATTTTCGCAAGCAATGCCAATGAGGTCGTCGACATCCCTGATGCCGAGATTAAGGCCTTGCGCACCGATCGGTGGGAATACGTGGGCGGCTTCGCCAACCAACGCAACCCGATCCTGCGCAAAGCGCCGGGGCGTCACCGCCGACAGGGGATAGATCTGCCTGACGGGCTCGACCGATACGCGCCCAAGCATTGACTGCATGCGCTGTTCGACCCGCGTCGACAGTGACACGTCATCCAGCGCCAAGAGTTCCCTGGCGGTTTCCGGTCGCACGACCCAGACGAGGCTCGAGCGCTTGCCAGGCAGGGGAACTTGCGTGAACGGACCGGTCTCGGTGTGGAACTCGGTCGACGTGAAGGCGTGATCGGCCCGGTGTTCGAAATTGAGGACCAGGGCTGCCTGCGGATAGGATCGAGCAGAGGTCGAAATGCCGGCGGCCTCACGGGCAGGCGACATGCGCCCATCGGCGGCAACCGCCAGCAATGCCGTCACCTCGCTTCCGTCAGACAGTGTCGCATGGACGTGTCCGGCGTCGAGATGCCAGGTCTCCACCATCGATTTCCGCCATTCTATCCCGGAATGCGCGGCGACAGCCTTTGCAAGCGCGGGATAGAGCGCGCTGTTGGGCAAGTTCAGCCCGAACTGGTCCTCGTCGATTTCGCTGGCGCGAAACGTGACCACCGGACTGCGGATCAAACGGTCGGTGGCGTCGACAATGCGCATGACCTTGAGCGGTGCGGCCATGGGCCTTAACCCGTCAAGAACACCCAGCCGTTCGAGCACCTTCAGCGCAGGGTTCATCAGGGCGGTGGTGCGGCTATCCGGGCCGCTCGCTTCCGTTCCAACAAGGGTCACGGAAAACCCGGCGTCCGCAAATCCGAGCGCCGCGATGAGCCCGGCGGGCCCTGTGCCCGCCACCAATATCCGCCCTGTGTTCTGATGCTCCAAGATCGGCTTCCGGATTTTCGAGAAGGGTGGTCCGTCCGACCATCCCGTTGATAAACATATAGGTCACATCAAGCAGCTTGATCAACGCGGCGATTCGGCCCATTCGATTGCCATGAGCGGTCCGTCAGACGATTTCAGCCACCTCGACCGCGCCGGCCGGGCCACGGCAAACGTCGCCGGCAATCCGCGCACAACCGTGAACGTCACCATTGGGGCGGGCATCGCGCTGGCCTGGCTGGTTCTAGGCGCGATGGCGATCCGCGGTGCGCAGAGCAGGGCGCCGGGCGTCGATTCTCCCGGGGACTCAGCACTCAGATATCTTCCGCGCTTGCCGCTGCCGGACGCCGTCGACAGGTTCTTTGGCCTCTGCCTTGCGCCCTTGCCGGTTGGCGCGAATGCCGGTCAACAAACAGTCGCGCTGGTTTTGATGTGGTTCCTCATGGCGTTAGCCACGATGCTGCCGTCGGCGGCACCGATGATTCGAACCTATTGCGAGATCGCCGACACGGCCCGGATCAAGGGGGAGCCGGTCGTTCATCCGCTGGTGCTGGTCGCGGGATATCTGAGCGTCTGGTTGGTGGCTTCCGTGGCGTTCGCGGTCTTGACGCTCATGGTCCATGCATTCGCCTCACCGGGACAGATTCTCGACCCGGTCGTCGGTATTGCCGGTGCGCTCGCCTTACTGTTTGCCGGCCTTTACCAGTTCAGCGGCTTCAAGGAGGTTTGCCTGACCAAGTGCAAAAACCCGTTCTCGATTCTATTCGCGAACTGGAGCGCAAGACCTCTCGGCATTTTTCGTCTTGGCATCAGGCAAGGCATATGGTGCCTCGGCTGTTGCTGGGCGCTGATGCTGGTCATGTTCGCCGTCGGGGTGATGAACATATTCTGGATGGCGGTCATCGGGCTGTTCACCTTGATCGAAAAACAAACCGCAAGCAGGCTTCCAACGCGGTTGGCCGGTGCGATACTGCTTGTCTGGGCAGCCGCGCTGCTAGTAATCTCGGCTTGACTAGGGGGAATTCGATGGCAGACCAGAGCTGGGCAATGAAAGGGGAGCTCGTACTCTCCTGCAATTGCACGGTTTTTTGTCCTTGCGTGCTTTCGCTTGGCAACCATCCGCCGACAGAAGGCTATTGCCAGACCTGGGCGGGTTTCCGCATCGATGCCGGTCATTTTGGCGAAGTCGATCTCTCCGGCCTCAATCTTGGGCTGGTGATGGAAATCCCAGGTTACATGAGCCGTGGCAACTGGACCGCTGGGCTGTTCATCGACAAACGCGCCTCGGTCTATGCCGTGAAGGCGCTGACCAAGATCTTTACCGGCAAGGCCGGTGGAACCACGTCACTGCTCTCCATCCTGGTCGGAAAATTCCTCGGCGTCGAACAGGTCCCGATCACTTACGAGACGCGAGACAAGACGCGGATCTTCCAGATACCGAAGATCATCGACGGTGCGGTAACGCCGATCGCCGGCAAGGATCGCGACAAGGATACCGTGATCAGCAATTCGGAATACTGGATCGCGCCGGAAATCATCGTCGCCCGGTCCGACAAGAGCAAGATGCGGGCTTTCGGCCGCAACTGGAATTTTGCCGGCCGCTCGGCCGAAATCTGCAAATTGGACTGGCGGGGCCCGTGAAAAAGAAAACGACGGCCAAGAAAATCTCCGACCGCATCCCAAGGCCGAAGAAGAAAGTGACATGGCCGCAGGCGCGGGCGTTTTCCGTTCATCTGCTGACGGCGTCGGGATCGTTCCTCGCGTTCCTGTCGCTTGTGGCGGCCAGCGAACAGCGCTGGACGGCCATGTTCTGGTGGCTCGGACTGGCGCTTTTCGTCGACGGGATCGACGGGCCGATCGCCAGGAAGCTTGAGGTCAAGGAAATACTGCCGACATGGTCGGGGGAGCTCCTCGACAACATCATCGACTATGTGACCTATGTCCTCATTCCGGCTTTTGCGCTGTATCAGCGCGGTTTCATGGGCGAAGGCCTGTCGTTCCTGTCGGCTGCGATCATCGTCGTTTCCAGCGCGATCTACTATGCCGACACCGGCATGAAGACGAAGGAGAATTTCTTCAAGGGATTTCCGGTGGTCTGGAACATGGTGGTGTTCACGCTGTTCGTCATCGAGCCGGGCCAATGGGTATCGTTCGGCGTGGTCGTGGCGGCCGGCATCCTGACGTTCCTGCCGATAAACTTCATCCATCCGGTGCGCGTCGTGCGGCTGCGGCGGATAAACCTTTCCATGACGCTGCTGTGGTGCGCCTTTGGCGCGCTCGCGCTGGCCCAGGCCGCTCTCGCCGCTTTCTATGACCAGATCGGTGTTCTGGGCGAGCAGGTGAGTGACTTCACCAAGATCGGCATCACGGTGACCGGGCTTTACCTTGCCTGCATCGGTGGCATCATGCAGTTGTTCCCAAATCTCGGCGCCAAGAAAACCTGAACCCAAGAGAGCCTTGATGTCCAAAGCGATCCGCATCCACGCCAATGGCGGTCCGGAAGTTCTCAAATATGAGGATGTTCAAACCGGCCAGCCGGGCGTGGGTCAAATCCTGGTCCGGCATACCGCAATCGGCCTCAACTTCATCGACGTTTACTACCGCTCCGGTCTTTACCCGCCGCCAGGTGGGTTTCCGCTTGTTCCTGGCAGCGAAGCGGCCGGCGTCGTGCTTGAGGTGGGGCAAGGTGTCGACTGGCTTAGGCCGGGCGACCGCGTCGCCTATGCCACGACGATTGGCGCCTATGCCGAGCAACGTGTGGTCGATGCCAAGCATATAGTGAAGGTGCCAGACGGCATCAGTGACGAACAGGCGGCAGCCATGATGCTCAAGGGCATGACGGCGGAATACCTGCTGCGCCGCACATTCAAGGTGAAGGCGGGGGACACGATCCTGTATCACGCCGCTGCCGGCGGGGTAGGGCTGATCCTCGGGCAATGGGCAAAACACCTGGGCGCGACGGTCATCGGCACGGCCAGCTCGGTCGACAAGATCGAACTCGCCAAGGCGCATGGCTTCGACCACGTCATCAACTACAAGGAGCAGGATTTCGTCGCTGGTGTCCTTGCAATCACCGGTGGCAACAAATGCGACGTCGTCTACGATTCCATTGGTAACGACACCTTCCCGGCCTCGCTCGACTGCTTGAAGCCGCTGGGCATGTTCGTCAGTTTCGGTCAGTCTTCGGGGCCGATCCCACCGTTCTCGATGTCGCTGCTGGCACAGAAGGGCTCCTTGTTCGCCACGCGGCCGACGCTGTTCGTCTACAATGCCACGCGAGAAGCTCTCGATGCGTCCGCCGCCGCGCTGTTCGACGTGGTGCTCAGTGGCGCGGTGGAGATCAAGATCAACCAGCGCTATGCGCTCAAGGATGCCGGCAAGGCGCATTCCGATCTTGAGGGGCGCCGCACGACCGGCACGACCATCCTCATTCCCTGATGGAAGTTTGCCTGTATTTTCAGCGTCCTGCCTGAGTGGCGGACAGAACTTGCACGAAAAGCCTGCTAGAGTCTGTCGGGTACGGCGAGCGCCTATCTTTACCCTTGAGTTTCCGCTGAAATTCTTGAAGCTCTTTCAAGTTGGGTGCTGCTTTCCGATGAGAGCGGGCCGCGCATACGATGCTTGCGGGAACACAGAACATATCCGGGAACCCGGATGGGAGGCACTGTGAGTGCAAATGACAATGGGGCGAACCTGCTTGAGGTTCGCGGCCTGACCAAGATATTCGGCACACTGACGGCGTGCGATCATATCGATCTCAACATCGCAAAAGGTGAAATCCACGCTTTGCTCGGTGAGAACGGCGCTGGCAAGTCAACGCTGGTCAAGATGCTGTTCGGCTCGCTGGAGCCCAATTCCGGTGAGATTTTCTGGAATGGCCAGACGGTCCGCATCACCAGTCCCGGCGTCGCGAAAAAGCTCGGCATCGGCATGGTGTTCCAGCATTTCTCGCTGTTCGAGGCGTTGACGGCGGCCGAGAATATCGCGCTGTCGCTGGACGACGGCTCGCCGATCAGCAGCATCGCGGCGAAGGCGAGGGCGCTTTCCTTCAGCTATGGCCTGCCGCTCGACCCGGAATCGCTGGTCGGCGACCTTTCGGTGGGCGAGCGTCAGCGTATCGAGATCATCCGCTGCCTGCTGCAGACGCCGCAGCTCATCATCCTGGACGAACCGACTTCGGTGCTGACCCCGCAGGAAGCCGACAAGCTGTTCGAGACGTTGGAGCGGCTTCGGTCTGAAGGAAAATCGATCCTCTACATCTCTCACCGGCTTGAAGAGGTCAAACGCATCTGCGACCGGGCCACTGTGCTGCGTCACGGGAAGGTGGTCGGCCACTGCAATCCACGCGAGGAAACCGCTTCGTCCCTGGCTCGCATGATGGTCGGCAACGAGGTTAAGGCGGTGGTGCGTGCGCCGGTCGACGGGATCGAAACCGCGCAGCGGCTGCTCGAGATCCGCGGCCTCAGCCGCAAGCCGGCAACCCCGTTCTCGATCCCGCTTAAAAACATCAACCTGAATGTCCGCGCCGGCGAGGTGATCGGCATCGCGGGCGTCGCAGGCAATGGTCAGGGCGAATTCTTCGAATCCATCTCCGGCGAGGTGTCGCAGCAGGATGCGGCTTCCGTGCGTATTCGCGGCAAGGATGCGGGTGGGCTCACAATCACCGGACGACGCTTGCTTGGCGCGGCCTTCGTGCCGGAGGAGCGTCTCGGCCACGGTGCCGCGCCCCGCATGAAGCTCTCGGAAAACCTGCTGCTGTCACGCCACGCTACCGACGGCAAGGCGTTTGTCGGCAGCGGCGGCATGGTGAAGAGTGGCGCGATCTATGCCGCGGCTCAGCGTATCATTGAAACCATGGATGTGCGCAAGAGCGCGCCGGACCCTGAAGCTGCGGCGCTGTCAGGCGGCAATCTGCAGAAATTCATCGTTGGTCGCGAGCTTGACCGCCGGCCGAGCGTCATGGTGGTCAACCAGCCGACCTGGGGGGTCGATGCAGGAGCCGCCGCCCATATTCGACAGGCGCTGATCGAACTCTCGCGCAGCGGATCAGCGGTGCTGGTGATCAGCCAGGATCTCGATGAGCTGTTCGAGATATCGGATGCGATCGCGGTCATGCATAATGGCGAGTTGTCCAGGCCGATGCCTATCGCGGAGGCGACCTTCGAGAAGGTTGGGTTGTTGATGGGCGGCGCCGAACCGGGCCACGCCGAACACACGATGGAGACCGCATGATGCGCCTCGAACTCGTCAAACGCCCGCAACGCTCCGTGCTGTTCTCGGCACTGTCGCCCTTCATTGCTTTCGCGCTCACGATTATCGCCGGCGCCATCATGTTCGCGCTGCTCGGCGTCAATCCGTTGACCGCCTTCCATATCTATTTCATCGAGCCGATCAGCCAGGTCTGGCAGTTGCACGAGCTGGCCATCAAGGCAGCACCGCTCATCCTGATCGCTGTCGGCCTGTCGGTCTGCTACAAGGCCAACATCTGGAATATCGGCGCCGAAGGCCAATTCGTCCTTGGCGCGATTTTCGGCTCGGCCATTCCGGTGCTGTTTCCGCAGTTCGAGGGCCCGTTGGTGCTGCCGCTGATGCTTCTGCTCGGCATGGTCGGCGGCGCCGCCTATGCGGCGATCCCCGCCTTTCTGAAAACCCGCTTCGGCACCAACGAGATCCTGACGAGCCTGATGCTGGTCTATGTCGCGCAGCTCTTCCTCGACTGGCTGGTGCGTGGTCCATGGCGCGATCCACAGGGCCACGGCTTCCCGCAGACGATCCAGTTCAGCGACTCGGCCACGTTGCCGCAATTGATGCCCGACGCCGGCCGGGCCAACTGGGGGTTCATCTTCGCGCTGGTCGCCGCCGTGGTGATCTGGTTCCTGATGGGGCGCATGCTGAAGGGTTTTGAAGTGCGCGTTCTCGGCTCGAGCCCGCGGGCGGGACGCTTCGCGGGCTTCGGCCTCAATCGCATGGTCTTTTTCGCCTTTCTGCTTTCAGGCGCGCTGGCCGGGCTTGCCGGCATATCGGAAGTCTCCGGAGCGATCGGCCAGTTGCAACCGGTGATCTCGCCCGGCTACGGCTTCACCGCCATCATCGTGGCGTTTCTCGGCCGGCTCAACCCGCTTGGCATCATCGCGGCCGGCCTCGTGCTGGCGCTGACCTATCTCGGTGGCGAAGCGGTGCAAAGCGCGCTCGGCATCTCCGACAAGGTGGCGCGCGTGTTCCAGGGCATGCTGCTGTTCTTCGTGCTCGGCTGCGACACGCTCATCCACTACCGCATTCGTGTGATCGGCCTGGCGCTGACCAAACCGCAGGGGGCGGCGAAGCTCGAAGCCGCGCCCAAGTTGAAGGAAGCCCGCTGATGGACATCACCGTCAACATCCTCCTGACCATCGCCACTGCGGCGACGCCGCTGTTGATCGCGGCGATCGGCGAACTCGTGGTCGAACGCTCCGGCGTGCTCAATCTCGGCGTCGAGGGCATGATGATCATGGGCGCGGTCGGCGGCTTCGGCGCCGGTTATCTGACCGGTTCGCCCTGGCTCGGCCTTCTGGCGGCAATCGTTATGGGAGCTCTGTTCTCGCTGCTGTTTGCCGTCATGACGCTGTCGCTGGCCACCAACCAGGTGGCGACAGGCCTGTCGCTGACGCTGCTCGGTCTTGGGCTTTCCGGCATGATGGGGACCAGCTTCGTCGGCCAGCCAGGCCAAAGGCTGCCCAATCTCTACATCCCCGTCCTGACCGACATCCCGGTGGTCGGCAGGCTGCTGTTTGGCCAGGATCCGATCTTCTACATCTCGATCGCGCTTACCGCCGCCGTCATGTGGTTCCTGTTCAGGACGCGGACTGGATTGACGCTGCGCTCGATCGGTGACAGCCATACGTCCGCCCATGCACTGGGCATCCAGGTTATCCGCTATCGCTATCTTGCCGTGATCTTCGGCGGCGCCTGTGCCGGTCTCGCGGGAGGCCATCTGTCGCTGGTCTATACGCCGCAATGGGTGGAGAACATGACGGCCGGGCGCGGCTGGATCGCGTTGGCACTCGTGGTCTTCGCCTCGTGGCGGCCGTGGCGGGTGCTGGCCGGCGCCTACATCTTTGGCGCGGTCTGGATCGGACAGCTTCATGCACAGGCTTTTGGCATTCCGGTGCCGTCACAGATGCTTTCTTCACTGCCCTATCTGGCAACCGTCGTCGTTCTCGTTCTAATCTCGCGCAACAAGCGTCTTACGATGATGAACACGCCGGCTTCCTTGGGGCAGCCATTCGTTCCGGATCGTTGACAACAAAAACAAACGGGAAGCTCCAAGGCTCAACACAGAGAGGTAACACGATGAAAAAACTGCTTATTGCGCTGATGACCACGACCGCGGCACTCTCGCTGGCGGCGACCGCGCAGGCCGCTGACAAACTGAAGGCGTGCTGGGTCTATACTGGCCCGATCGGCGATTTCGGCTATTCCTACCAGCACGACCAGGGCCGCCTCGAGGTCGAGAAGGCGCTGGGCGACAAGGTCGAAACTGCCTATCTGGAGAATGTCTCCGAAGGCCCCGATGCCGATCGTGCCTTCGAGCGCCTGGCTCGCGAAGGCTGCAAGATCATCTTCGGCACGTCGTTCGGCTTCATGGACGCCGAGGTGAAGGTCGCCAAGAAGTTTCCCAAGATAATGTTCGAGCACGCGACCGGCTACAAGACGGGCGACAATCTCGGTATCTACAATGCACGTTTCTATGAAGGCCGCTACGTACTGGGCCAGATCGCCGCCAAGGAATCGAAGGCCGGCGTCGCCGGTTACATCGTTTCCTTCCCGATTCCGGAAGTGGTGATGGGCATCAACTCCTTCATGCTCGGGGCACAGTCGATCAATCCGAACTTCAAGGCCAAGATCGTCTGGGTCAACTCGTGGTTCGATCCCGGCAAGGAAGCCGACGCCGCCAAGGCGTTGTTCGACCAGGGCGCCGATATCATCGTCCAGCACACCGATTCGACCGCTGCCCTGCAGGTTGCCGAGGAGCGCAAGTTGCACGGCTTTGGCCAGTCTTCGGATATGATCAAGTTCGCACCGAAGGCGCAACTGACCTCGCTGACCGACGAATGGGGTCCCTACTATATCAGCCGGGTCCAGGCAGCTATTGACGGCACATGGAAGCCGGACAATGTCTGGCTCGGCATCAAGGACGGCGCGGTCAAGCTCGCGCCCTACACCAACATGCCCGACGATGTGAAGGCGATGGCGGAAGCGACCGAAAAGAAGATCGCCGGCGGCTGGAATCCCTTCACCGGACCGATCGCCAAGCAGGACGGCACGCCATGGCTGAAGGACGGCGAAGTCGCCGATGACGGCACGCTGCTCGGCATGAACTTCTACGTCAAGGGCGTCGACGACAAGCTGCCGCAGTAGGCAGTACAGAAGTACCAACAGGAAAGGGCGCCGTGGGGCGCCCTTTTTTGTTTGTGGCTAATTTGGAAAAGGAGAAAGGCTCAGACGGCCGAACCGTAGAGGTCATAAGCGTCCGCGCGGTCGATCTTGACGGTGACGATATCGCCGGCGCGCAGCGGGCGGCGCGACTGGATGTGGACTGAGCCATCTATCTCGGGCGCATCGTATTTGGTGCGGCCTTTCGCCGAGGTGCCATGCGCCTCGTCGATCAGAACGGGCAGGCGCTTGCCGACCTTCTTGGCCAGTTGCGTCGCCGAGATCTTCTGCTGGCGCTGCATGAAACGATGCCAGCGCGCCTCCTTGATCTCCTGTGGCACCTGTTCGAGCCCGAGATCGTTGGAGCGAGCGCCTTTGACCGGCTCGTATTTGAAGCAACCGGCGCGGTCGATCTTGGCTTCGTCCAGCCAGTCAAGCAGCATCTCGAAATCATCGTCGGTTTCGCCAGGGAAGCCGACGATGAAGGTCGAGCGGATCGCAAGATCAGGGCACACGTCACGCCATCCGCGAATGCGCTCGAGCGTCTTTTCACCGTGCGCGGGACGGCGCATGTTCTTCAACACCTGCGGCGAGGCATGCTGGAACGGGATGTCCAGATAGGGAAGGATCTTTCCCTCGGCCATCAGCGGAATGACGTCGGCGACATGCGGGTAGGGGTAGACATAGTGCATGCGCACCCAGATCCCGAGCTTGCCCAGTTCCTCTGAAAGATCGAGGAATTTTGCCCGCACCTCGCGGTCGCCAAACATGCTGGTCTGATACTTGATGTCGATGCCATAGGCGCTGGTGTCCTGGGAAATGACCAGGAGTTCCTTCACGCCGGCCTTGGCCAGTTTCTCGGCTTCGCGCAAGACGTCGGCCGCGGGGCGGGAGACGAGGTCGCCACGCAGTGCGGGAATGATGCAGAAGGTGCAGCGATTGTTGCAGCCTTCCGAGATCTTGAGATAGGCATAGTGGCGCGGCGTCAGCTTGACGCCCTGCGGCGGCAGAAGATCGATATAGGGATCGTGGCTCGGCGGCGCCGCCTCATGCACGGCGGCCATCACGCTCTCATAGGCTTGCGGCCCGGTGATAGCGAGGACGTTTGGGTGCTTCTCGCGGATGACGTCAGGCTCGGCCCCGAGACAGCCGGTGACGATGACGCGGCCGTTTTCCGAAAGCGCGGACCCGATGGCGTTCAGCGACTCGTCGCGGGCGGAATCGAGGAACCCGCATGTGTTCACGACGACGAGATCGGCGCCGTCATGCTTGCGCGCGATCTCGTAACCTTCGGCGCGAAGGCGCGTGATGATGCGCTCCGAATCCACAAGGGCTTTAGGGCATCCAAGACTGACAAAACTCACGCGGGGAGCGGACATACAGGTTTTCCGGGCTTTTCAGGATTGGCGGCGCAGTACCACACTTATTGCGGCATTGGTATGGTCACGCCTTCAATGCGGCAAAACGCACGGCGATTGCCGTGCGAACCGACTTTCCAGAATGGCCAGCCTCAGCTGACCGCGTTGTTGACGTGGGGCCACACCTCCATCGCGCCGCGATAGATCATGTCCACCGCGACATAAAGGATGATCAGCAGACCTATATAGGCGATCCAGCGATGGCGGTGCAGCAACTTGGCGATAAAGCTCGCAGCGAGCCCCATCAAGGCAATCGACAGCACCAGCCCTATGATCAGCACGGTGAAATGATCCCGTGCGGCGCCGGCAACGGCAAGCACGTTGTCGAGCGACATCGACACATCCGCCACGACGATCTGCAATGCCGCCTGGCCAAGGGTTTTGCGCTGCCCCTTCGGGCCGGTGCCATTTGAATTCGACAGCGCCTCGGTCGCCTCCAGCTCATCGGCATGGGAGGTGCGCAACTCGCGGTACATCTTCCAGCAAACCCACAGAAGCAGGATGCCTCCGGCCAGCAGAAGGCCGACGATGGCAAGCAGCTTGACGGTGATCGCGGCAAAGCAGATGCGCAGCACCGTCGCCGCGAGCACACCGATCAGTATTGCCTTCTTGCGCTGTTCAGATGGCAGGCCGGCCGCGGCGAGGCCAATGACAATTGCGTTGTCGCCGGCAAGCACGAGGTCGATGGCGATGACCTGGAGCAGGGCCGATATGCCTGCGGCGGTAAAAATTTCCATCGACTGGAAGCCCCTTGCTGTTCGCCGATTGCCCGCGCCCGATAGGTGCACGCCCTACCGTGTATGATTGAGGTGCGTCAACAGATTGCATCAATGCTGCAACCTTATCCCGGTTGCAAAACAGGATTGAAAAATTGCATTGCCAACACGATCGCAGATCGTCGTGTCGAGAACAATCTAACTGCAGGATCCTAGTTATAGAGATTGTATTTGGACCAGTCAGTTTCTGGAATCTCGTCGCCGATGCGGTAACGAAAGTTCAGAATCTCCATATGATCCGGAGCCGTCTGGCACTTGAATTTCAATCGGTACCACTGCCCCTTGCTGCGAAACGCAGCGCCAGTGCTGCGAATTGCATCGGTACCCATTTCGGGCGTCGCGAAAGCGTAGGCGACGACGCGATCCGCTTTGAACTTGTGATCGTCATGCGTGATCCGGTCGAGGACTTCGGCGTCGCACCGCTGCTCGAGCCGGGTCTGCGGGTCAAGTTTCATCAAGCCCGCGCGCAAAGCGCTGTCCATGGCGTGTGCCGGCAAAGCCGGTGCTGTCGATGCCAGGGCGGCGATGAAAAGCTTTTTCATGGGCGAGACAAGCAGCATATTTTGTCTGAAAAATCAACCAAGGGCTGTTTTGAACGATTTCGCCTTCGGCAAGAAAACGAGCAAGCGTTCTCAGCGGATCGACCATAAATCCCGTGTTATTTCAATGAATTGCAGCGTCAACTAATCAAACAAGATCGAATATAGACTGCGATTGGCGAACACGATCACAGAACTGTTCCCCACATCGGCACCCTGTGAGTGCAGCGCCTCGGCTTCGGCGGCGATGGCAGGTTTTTCGCCTTTGACTTGCAAAATGGCGGCAGATGATTCCCCAAAACGTCCGCAAGGGTCTGACTGGCGTTGAAGAAAGCGATTCAACGCATCGCGCGCCGGCTCCGTCACGCGAGCACGCGGTTGACCCCAGCCCTCATCAAGCTGCCAGGCTCTGAACGAATTGCCACGCCGTTCGCCCGGAGCGCGATCCGCGCTGCATCGCCCACTCGAGAGCCCTGCGCCTGAGTTCCTCCAACCCGTGTGGCAACTGGAAGTGCTCGGCATAGGCCATTACCATGTCGAGATAGGCGTTCTGGTCCACGACATGAAAACCCAGCCAAAGGCCGAACCGATCCGACAGGGAGACCTTTTCCTCCACGGCCTCGCCCGGATTGATCGCGGTGGCCTGCTCGTTGTCGATCATGTCCCGCGCCAGTAGATGCCGCCGGTTGGAGGTTGCATAGAAGATCACGTTTTCCGGCCGGCCGGCGATACCCCCGTCGAGGATGGCCTTCAACGATTTGTAGGTGGCGTCGCCGGCATCGAACGATAGGTCGTCGCTGAACAGAATGAAACGCCGCGCACTGGCCGTTTCAAGGATGGCCAGCAACACCGGCAACGTATCGATATCCTCGCGCTGGATTTCGACAAGAGCGATCGGGCTGGCCACGTCTTCCATCTCACCAGCCACGGAGGCATGGACTGACTTGACCAGCGACGACTTGCCTGTCCCCCTGGCGCCCCACAGCAGGGCGTTGTTAGCCGGCTGGCCACGGGCAAAGCGCCGTGTGTTGTCGAGTAGTGCGTCCCGCTGCCGCTCAACGCTTTTCAACAGGCCGATATCAATGCGCGAAATCCGCGGCACAGGCTTCAGCCGACGTTCGTTCGCAACCCAGAGATAGCCCTCTGCGGGTTGTTCCAGGCCCGATGACCGCAATGGCGGTGACAGGCGCTCCAACGCCTCCGCGATACGCAGAAGGATGTCACGGTTTGCATGTTCGTTCATCATCGCGTCTCCCGTCATTCAACCATCTCAGGCATGGCGGGAGCAGCACCTCGAAGCGGTCGCCGGAAGAGTTCGGCGCAGGCGACACCCGCCAGCGCCACGCCGCCGCCGATCACATGATAGGGACGCACCTGTTCACCAAGCAGCACGATCGCCCCAATCGCGGTCAGCACCGGCAGCAGGTTCATGAAAACCGCGCAGCGGTTTGGCCCCAGAATGTGCACGCCCCTGATCCACAGGAACGGAAGAACCACTGATGCCAGGCCGCCGGCATAGGCGATGAGTGGCATTGTCTGGGCGTTCAGCGACCGCAAAGATGCCGGAGTGGCGAGAAACGCCGGGAACATGATCGCGAGGGCACAGATCGCCTGCATGTAGGTCGATTGCCAGCCGGCAACGGGCAGGCTCCAGCGCTTCAGCAGGACGCCATAGAGGGCGTAGACCATGGCAGCGACGAACATGAGCGGATCACCGAGATGGACTCCGTTGCGCGCCAGCGATGCTGGATCACCGCCGCTGACGAGGTAGACATGACCAAGCAACGATAGGATGCCGCCACCAACCATTCCGACCGTCGGCGCATCGTCCAGCAGGACCGCGCTCAACGCCACGGTCAGCAATGGCGTGAGAGCGGTGAACACAGCCATGTTCGTCGCCGTGGTGGTTTCCGCCGCCAGATAGGACAGGCTCTGGAAAAGGCACATCGCAAGGAAGCCGAGGATGGCGAACTGGCCGATATGCGGCCAGATGACCGCCCGATTTCGCCATGCGGGAATGGCAACGAAGGTACTCATCAGAATCACGGCGAGCAGGAGGCGATAGAATGTGATCGCCTCAGGCCCGATCGTATGCGCGGACAGGCGCGAGACGATGACGTTTCCGGACCACAGGACGATGGCAAGGAAGGGATAGAGGAATGCTGATTTTGTTTTCATGAGTTCGCGCCGCTGATGTCTTGACTTGACCTCAGCTAGCGCGTTCCCACTTGGTCCGTATCGCTTTATGATGACCCATCCTGTAGAGATCAGGACATGCTGAACGAGATCACCCGGCGTCATCTGGACTTTCACGACACCGAACGCGCCATGGCGGCGATGGAGGTGAACTATCCCGATGGCTCATCAACCGGTCTTCACGCCCATCCGCGCGGGCAGTTGCTCTACGCGATAGAGGGCGTGATGATCGTTCGCTCCACCATCGGCACCTGGATCGTGCCGCCGAACCGCGCGCTATGGCTGACGGCCGGCCTCGAGCACGAGGTCGGGATGGCTGGCGAGGTCAAGATCCGGACGGTGTTCATCGATGACACGGCGGTTCCCGATCTGCCCGGCAGGACTTGTGTCGTGGAGGTCTCACCATTGCTGCGGGAGCTGATCGTCGCGGCCGTGAAGATACGTGTGGACTATCCGCAGGGCGGTCGGGACGAACGCCTCATGCGCCTGCTGATCGACGAACTGCGCGTGTCGGACGTGCTGCCGCTGCATCTGCCCGTCCCCCATGATCCGCGGATAAAGGCAGTCTGTGAAACGCTGATCGAAAACCCGGCCGAAAACGCCACCGCGGAACAGTGGGCCAGGCGCCTCGATGTGACGGCCAAGACGGTGCATCGCCTGTTCGCGAAGGAAACCGGCATGAGCTTCGCGCAATGGCGCCAGCAGGCGCGGCTGCTTTATGCCCTTCGCAGAATCGCCGCTGGTGAACGGATCATCGATGTCGCCTTCGACTGCGGCTACGCCAGCCAAAGCGCGTTCACCGCCATGTTTCGCAAACACTTCGGCATTCCGCCTTCGGCCTTCTATCGTTGAGAGTGCCGCTGAATTCGGACAATGGCGGCAATTCGCGCGCCAGACAGGCCGAATGGAGCGTGGTGGCGGAGGAAGTGGGATTCGAACCCACGGTGAGCTTGCACCCACGCCGGTTTTCAAGACCGGTGCCTTAAACCGCTCGGCCATTCCTCCAGATGGTCTTTCAACCACGGGCGCCGGTTCTGACCGCCTGCAGGCAAACCCGCATGTCGAGATCCGTCGCGCGTCACTGCTCTAGTGTGCCCGACAAAGGCCTGTCAACCGGCACTGTCTATGCGGACCTTGCTGTTGACAACGCAGCGTTGTGCTGGCCAACTCGTTGCGTACGTTCTTTTCGGAGGAGTCCATGAAGAAAATCTACGAAAAGCCAGTTCTGACAAAACGTGAAAAACTGTCTTGTGTGACGGCACAGTCGAACCAGTCGGGAGTGCAGGCGCCACCTTGATGAATTCATAGCGGCAGCTGAACTTCACGCAGACAGACGGCTCGGGCCGGTGACGATCGTCATCGGCCCGTTTCATTGATTTTCGAGCATGAGGTTTATTTTCGATGGGCGTTCCAACCCAGCCCGAACTTGACGCCGCCAACCAACGAGACGGACGCGGATCCCTGGCCGATCGTCGATTTAGCCGACTTTAAGGTCATGCGTGTTTGATCGCCCTGGGGCGTCGGTCGAAAAACCGTTACTTTTCAATCCGATTCACAGTGTGGCGGTATGCCACAATCTTGCCCGGTTCCGGACACAATCGGTTAATACGCTGATAAACAATTCCTGCGCACAAAGGATAGGGGTTCAGGGTCGTTGGCATTGGTGAGAGTGCTTCGGCCCTGATGATGTTCAAGTAGCGATGTCTCTGTCGAGACTGTAGGGGACAATCGGATTATGCAGACTACGGCGCGCCCGCGTATTCGCCGTGTTTCCGCTGTCGCGTTGTTCGTCGTGTCGGCCGCCATGCTGTCGGCCTGCGGGACACCGCAGCCGAAGGCCATGATCGACAAGAGGCCGCGCTCCAAGGAATACTTTTCCGAATCCGAGTATGGCGTGAAGGCCAGCCCGCGCGTCGCCCGAATGGCAGGACTGCGCGGCGGCGGGCGTGACCAACTCGGCAAGCCTTACCAGGTTCGCGGCAAGTGGTACTATCCCAAGGAAGAGAAGAACTACAAGAAGGTCGGCCTGGCTTCCTGGTACGGCGATGCCTTTCACGGCCGGCTCACCGCCAATGGCGAAGTCTACGACATGACGCATCTGACGGCGGCGCATCCGACCATGCCGCTGCCCAGCTATGCACGCGTCACCAATCTGAAGACGGGCAGTTCTGTCATCGTTCGCGTGAACGATCGCGGTCCCTATCACGAAGGCCGCATCATCGATGTATCCGAGCGTGCGGCGCAGATGCTTGACTATGCCAACATCGGCACGGCCGAGGTGAAGGTGGAGTATGTTGGCCGCGCGCCGCTTGATGGCAATGACGATCAGTATTTGATGGCATCTTATCATCCTGGAAACAGGATTCCGGATCCTTCGGATGGCCTGCCGACCGGTGTGATGGTGGCCATGAATGGTCCATCGCCGAGCGTGCCGGTAGGCGGCGCGGCCATGGCCGTACCGTTTCCGGGTCAGTTGACGAGTTCCGCACCTTCGCGTCCCGCCGCATCGACACAGGCGCCGGCCTTCGGCGATCTCGCACTGCCTGATTTCGGACCTATCGTGCCGGAGCGTCCGGAAATAGGCTTGCCGGCGCAATCGCCGTTTGCCATGGCGTCGCTGTCTTACGCGGATGAACGCGTGCATCGCGCCTCCGACGTGTTTGCCTCGATGGGTGAAGACGGCATGTCGCCCGCCGACCTCCTGCAATCATGGAAGCGGCAGGCTCCGATGGCCGATTCCGCTTCGGACTATGTCGCCGCCGGATCCTTCGCGAATGCCGCCGAGGCAAAACGCGTAGCAGCCAAGCTGGCTGAATTCGGCAAGACCGAAATCCAGCGCTCCGAACTTGATGGCGAAGACTGGTATTCAGTCAATCTCTATCCGGACGGGCACCGTAGCCTGGACGAAATGCTGCAGGCGGCGTGGTCGCATGGTGCGCCTGACGCGCTTGTTGTGCGCAACTGATCCCGAGAAACCGAAAGTCTGGCGGTATTTACGTCGCGCGGTTGATCCGCCGGGAAAAAGCCTGATAGCTTTGCCCCGCTTATGCATGTCACTCCCCCAAAACCGAGGTCAACTTTGGGCGACATGCACTAACCGGCAAACGGGTCGAACTTCATGAAATTTCGCATTTCGGCGCCTTTGGTCGGATTTCTGGGGTCTATTCTTCTGCTGTTTTCGCTGGCGCCAGTCAGCGCACAGCTTTTCGAGACCAAGGCCGCCCAGGCGTTCATGATCGACGCCGAGACCGGGACGGTGTTGTTTGCCAAGGACGCCGACAAGCCCTTTCCGCCGGCGTCGATGGCGAAGCTGATGACGATGGAAGTGGTTTTCAACGCCATCAAGTCCAAGCGCATGACACTCGATGACACATTCGTGGTCAGCGAGAATGCGTGGCGCAAGGGCGGCGCCCCTTCGGGAACATCGACGATGTTCGCGAAACTCAAATCCTCGATCCGGGTCGAGGATCTGATCCGTGGCGTCACCATCCAGGCCGCCAATGACGGCTGCATGATCCTTGCCGAGGGCATGGCCGGATCGGAACAGAATTTCGCCGCGCAGATGACCGAGCGCGCGCGACAGATCGGCCTGCGCAAGTCGACGTTCGTCAATTCAACCGGCCTGCCGGCCGATGGCCAACAGACGACGGTGCGCGAACTGGCACAACTGGCCCTGCATATCCAGCGGGAGTATCCGGATCTCTATGCCTATTTCGGCGAGAAGGATTTTACCTGGAACAAGATTTCCCAACGGAACCGCAATCCGCTGCTGGCCATGGATATCGGGGCCGATGGCCTTGCGGTCGGCACGAGCGAGGCAGGCGGCTTCGGCATCGTCGCTTCCGTCAACCATAATGGCGCGCGGGTCATCGCGGCCATGAGTGGGCTGGCAAGTGACCGTGAACGCGCCGAAGAGGCGCGCAAGCTGCTCGACTGGGGCGCTCGTTCCTTCGAGAAGACCCAGATTTTCGCCAAGGACGAAGTGGTTGGCGAAGCCCAGGTTTTCGGCGGCGTGAAATCCGGCGTGGCCTTGAAGGCAAAAGGGCCCGTGAACATATTCCTGCCCATCACCAACCGCGACAAGCTGACAGCCAGGATTGTCTATGACGGGCCGGTCACCGCGCCGGTGGAGGAGGGGCAGGCGGTGGGTGCGCTGCGCGTGTGGATCGGTGACACGCTGAGCCAGGAAACGCCGTTGTTCGCCGCGGAATCGGTCGGCACGGGCACGCTGCCACAGCGCGCGCTCGACGCCGTGAAGGAACTGGCGGTGGGCTGGCTGCGGTAGCGTCAACGGCGTGGACCTTTTACTGGGTCCGGACTATTAGGTCGCCACCATCAAGACATGTTGCGGACGCAAAACCGATTCCGATTTTCGGGCTCATGCGTTACGTTCACCACGAGCGTGGATAAAGGCTTTCGTTTGTCGAGCGGATTTTTCATCACCTTCGAAGGCGGCGAAGGAGCAGGCAAGTCGACGCAGATCGAGCGGTTGGCCAGGAAGATGCGCGCCAAGAAGTACGATGTCGTCGTCACGCGCGAACCGGGAGGCTCGCCCGGAGCCGAGGCCGTCAGGCATGTGCTGCTCTCCGGCGCGGCCGAGCCGTTCGGTCCCAAGATGGAGGCGCTGCTTTTCGCCGCCGCCCGCTCCGATCACGTCGAGCAGGTCATTCGCCCGGCGGTCGAACGCGGCTCGATCGTGCTTTGCGACCGCTTCATGGACTCTTCGCGCGTCTACCAGGGGGTCACCGGCGACATCGACCCGGCGTTCATGGACGCGCTTGAAAAGGTGGCCGTCAACGGCATGGTGCCTGACATGACGCTAATCTTCGACATCGACCCGACGGAGGGGCTGCGTCGCGCGACCGTGCGGCGTGGCACGGAAGCGGTCGCCGACCGCTTCGAGAAGGAGACCCTGGCCATCCATCAGCGGCGCCGCGACGCCTTCCTGGCGATCGCCGCTGCCGAGCCAGAGCGCTGCGTTGTCATCGATGCGTCCGCCGACCCCGACACGGTCGAGAATGTCGTCACAGCCGCCGTATTCGCGGCGCTGGAGACACGGACGCCGCCCAACAAGAGACAGGCGACGCCCGCATGATTTTCGAACGCATCGCACCCGAACAGCATGACACGCTTGACGGCGTGCCGGAGCCTTCCGAGACGCCCCGCCTGGTAGGACACCTGCAGACGGCCAACATGCTCGCTGCCGCCTACCGCTCCGGAAAGCTGCCCCATGCTCTGATTTTCGCCGGACCGGTCGGCATCGGCAAGGCGACGCTGGCTTTTCATCTGGCGCATCATCTGCTGAAACATCCGGCCTTTGAACAGGCGCCGCCATTCTTCGCGGTTCCGGATCCAGCCTCCTCGCTGTTTCGCCAGATTGCTACCGGAGCGCATCCATCAGTGCTGCACTTGACCCGGCCGGCAAATGACAAGACCAAGAGCTTCAAGACCGTTGTCACCGTCGACGAGATCCGCAGGGTCAACCGCTTCCTGTCCATGACCTCGCATGACGGCAGCTACCGGGTGGTGATCGTCGATCCGGCCGACGACATGAACACCAATGCGGCCAATGCCTTGTTGAAGAATCTCGAAGAGCCGCCGCCTCGCATCTTGTTCATCCTGATCGTCCACGCACCAGGCAGCCTGCTACCGACCATTCGGTCGCGTTGCCAGATGGTGCGCCTGGCGCCTCTCGATGCCGAGGATCTGATGACCGTCCTGGAGACCGTCGAGCCGGCGCCGCCGGATGATCCTGCTGCGCGCGCCGCACTGGCCGAACGGGCAGGGGGCAGCGCGCGCACGGCGATCCTGCTGACGCAATATGGCGGACTGGAGATCGCCAGCACACTGGACGCCCTGGTGACCGGAAGGAAAAGCGATGTCGCTGGCGCCTATCGCCTGGCGGAAGCGGTGGCGGGCCGCGACCAGGCGATACAGTTCGACATTTTCAACCGGCGCGCGCTCGACCTGCTGTCGGATGCGGCAAGCCAGGCCGCATTGGCCGGCGACCTCGTGCGCGCGAAAACGCTGTCCGATACTTGGCATGAGACGCTGGACGCGATATCTGAGACCGAAACCTACAATCTCGACAAGAAGCAGCACGCTCTGATCATGATCGACCGCCTGAATTCTGCAATGCGAATGTGACGGTTTCCATGCATGCCGCTGCCCACTTTCGGATGGCATGCATTGGCCTCGGTATGGCAATCACCACCCCGATGCGATATCCACCGCCACAACTGACATTCAGACATTCATGACGGTTCATTCATGTCACGCGACAAATTCTACATCACGACAGCGATTTCCTATCCCAACGGCAAGCCGCATATCGGCCATGCCTATGAGCTGATCGCGACCGACGCGCTCGCCCGCTTCCAGCGCCACGATGGCAAGGAGGTGTTCTTCCTCACCGGCACCGACGAGCACGGCATCAAGATGCTGCAGACCGCGAAGCGGGAAGGCATTTCGCCGCGCGAACTGGCCGACCGCAATTCAGCCGACTTCAAGCGTATGGCCGCGGCCCTGAACGCCTCCAACGACGACTTCATCCGCACGACGGAAGAACGGCACTATGCGTCGTCCCAGGCGATCTGGAAGGCGATGGCCGCCAATGGCGACATCTACAAGGGCGGCTACGCCGGCTGGTACTCGGTGCGCGACGAAGCCTATTACGGCGAAGAAGAAACAGAGGTCCGGGCGGACGACGTTCGTTACGGTCCCCAGGGCACGCCTGTCGAATGGGTCGAGGAAGAGAGCTATTTCTTCCGGCTGTCGGCCTATCAGGATAGGCTGCTGGCGCTCTATGAAAGCCAGCCCGATTTCATCGGCCCGGCCGAGCGTCGCAACGAGGTCATGAGCTTCGTCAAGTCGGGCCTGAAGGACCTGTCGATCTCGCGCACGACCTTCGATTGGGGCGTGCCGGTACCGGGTGACGACAAGCATGTGATGTATGTGTGGGTCGATGCATTGACCAACTACATTACCGCAGTTGGCTATCCCGATGAAAACGCTGACAAATGGGAATTCTGGCCAGCGGATGCGCATATCATTGGCAAGGATATCGTTCGCTTTCACGCCGTCTACTGGCCGGCCTTCCTGATGTCGGCGGGAATCCCTCTGCCGAGACGTGTCTTCGGCCACGGCTTCCTGTTCAACCGCGGCGAGAAGATGTCGAAGTCGGTCGGCAACGTCATCGACCCGTTCACCATGGTCGAGCACTACGGCCTCGACCAGGTGCGCTACTTCTTCCTGCGCGAGGTGCCGTTCGGCCAGGATGGCAGCTACAGCCATGAAGCAATCGTCAACCGGACAAACGCCGACCTTGCCAACGGTCTCGGCAATCTGGCGCAGCGCTCGCTGTCGATGATCGCCAAGAACTGCGGCGGCGTGGTGCCGAAGCGCGGCGACCTGACTGATGACGACAAGGCGATCCTTGATCAGGCGGTGGCAGCGCTTGCGGCCGCGCGCAGGGCGATGGCGGAGCAGGGCATTCATCTGGCGCTCGCGGCGATTTTCAACGTTGTGGCGGAAGCCGATCGCTACTTCGCCTCGCAGGAACCATGGGCACTGAAGAAGACCGATCCGGCGCGGATGGAGACGGTCCTGTGGACAACCGCTGAAGTCGTCCGGCGCGTCGCATTGTTGTGTCTGCCCTACATTCCGGGATCGGCCAACAAGCTTCTGGACCTGCTGGCCGTTCCCGCGAACAATCGCGATTTCGTGCATCTCCACGCGGATCATGCGCTGGTTCCCGGGACCGCTCTCCCGGTGCCGGAAGGTGTGTTTCCACGCTATGTCGAACAGCCGGACGCGAACGCCTGATGCTTGTCGACAGCCACTGCCATCTGGACTTTCCAGATTTTGCCGAGGAGCGGGCGGCCATCGTCGCCCGCGCCATGGCTGCCGGGGTCGGCCGCATGGTGACGATCTCGACAAGGGTGAGACGCTTTCAGCAAATCCTTGAAATCGCAGAGACTTTTGACGAGGTTTATTGTTCGGTCGGCACCCACCCGCACAATGCCGCCGAAGAACTGGACGTCACGGATGCGGAGCTGATCCGTTTGTCTGCCCATCCCAAGGTGGTTGCGATCGGCGAGGCCGGTTTGGACTATTTCTACGACAAGGCGCCGCGGGCGGCGCAGGCGCAGGGTTTTCGCACCCACATCGCCGCGGCGCGAGAGACCGGGCTGCCGCTCGTTATCCATTCCCGTGAAGCCGACGACGACATGGCCGATATCCTCACGCAAGAAACAGGGAAGGGTGCCTTCCCCTTCATCCTGCACTGTTTTTCTTCCGGGCGGAGACTGGCCGAGGTTGGTGTCGCACTGGGCGGCTACATTTCCTTTTCGGGGATTCTTACCTTCAAGAATTCGGCCGAATTGCGCGCCATTGCCGCTGACGTGCCGCATGACCGCCTGCTGGTGGAAACCGATGCACCATACCTCGCGCCGATACCGTTTCGCGGCAAGCGCAACGAACCCGCCTATGTCGCGCATACGGCCAAGGTGCTGGCGGAAACCATCGGGATCAGTGAGACGGAGATCGCAGCCGCCACGACCGACAATTTCTTCCGCCTGTTCCGGAAGATGCCGCGACCGGACGTCCGGAGCGCCTGAAGCATGACCGATCGGCTGCGCCTGACCATTCTCGGCTGCGGCTCATCGCCTGGCACGCCGCGCATCACCGGCGACTGGGGAAATTGCGATCCGGCGAACCCGAGGAACCGGCGGATGCGCACCTCTGTTCTCGTGGAGAGGATCGCGGAAAATGGCGCCAGGACAACGGTCGTCATCGACACCGGGCCTGACTTTCGTGAACAGATGCTGCTGGCATCCGTCAGGCGCATCGACGGTGTCGTCTACACCCATCCCCATGCCGACCATATCCACGGCATCGACGACCTGCGTGGCTTCGTCCTCGACCAACGCGAGCGGATAAACGTTCACGCCGACCAGGCCACCATGTTCAGGTTGCGAGAAGCGTTCGGATACTGCTTCGAGACGCCTCAAGGCAGTTCCTATCCGCCGATCGTCACGCCGCATCTCATCGACCATGGCAGACCGGTGACCATAGCGGGAGAGGGGGGCGCCCTCACCCTCGAGCCGCTTCGGCAGATCCACGGCGATATCCTATCGCTGGGTTTTCGCATTGGCGGGCTGGCCTACTGTCCGGATGTCAGCGACTTCCCAGAGGCTACCATCGAGCGGCTGAAAGGCCTCAAGGTGCTTGTTATCGACGCGCTGCAGTACAAGACGCACCCAAGCCATCTGTCGCTCGGCCAAGCGCTTGGCTGGATCGAGCGGCTGGCGCCGGCACATTCCGTTCTGACACATATGCACGTGCCACTCGACTACGCCACGGTCATGGCCGAGACGCCGGCCAATGTCGAGCCGGCCTATGATGGCATGGTCATTGAAATTCCTTTTGAATCAATTTGATGAGAAAGACTCCTCATGGCCGGCAGCTCGAGCGTGTAACCTCAGGCGGCAGCGTACGCCGGCCTCGAGATGGAAATCAGACGCATGGGGCGCCTCGACACGTAAGGCCGAAGAAGCTGCGGCGCTGCGCGGTCGAGGCACAGCAGGAGGCGGTTCTGGAAAACAAGGTCGTCGATGCCGTGGATATGGTCGGCATGGGGCCAAGCCGCTGATATTTCGCACATAATCTTGAGCGCCGGCTATAGTCGTTAGTTCCATTCGAGCGTGTAACCTCAGGCGGCAGCGTACGCCGGCCTCGAGATGGAAATCAGACGCATGGGGCGCCTCGACACGTAAGGCCGAAGAAGCTGCGGCGCTGCGCGGTCGAGGCACAGCAGGAGGCGGTTCTGGAAAACAAGGTCGTCGATGCCGTGGATATGGTCGGCATGGGGCCAAGCCGCTGATATTTCGCACATAATCTTGAGCGCCGGCTATAGTCGTTAGTTCCATAATCTATCTTATGCGACTTTTATGTCAACTCAAACAGCGGGCTTACGAGCTTCTCGTGATCCACTCCCTCCACCGTAACCGCACCGCCGTTCAGGACTCTATGGATCGACGGTGAATTCGGTCCACATGCCGGCTTCATAGTGACCCGGCACGTTGCAAATAAGCAAGTATTTCCCTGGCTTCAGGTCTACGGTCAATGTGCCTGATTTCCCTGGATCAAGTTCCGAAACTTCGCCCTTGTCTCCTGCCTTGTCTTCGTCGACGCGGTTCTCATTGCCGATGTAAGGAAGTGGCTTGGTCGGATCGGCCAGATACATCACGATCATTTCGTGAATGGTGTCCTTGGAGTCGTTTTTCACTTTGAATGTTACCTCGCCCGCCTTCACCGCGTTTGGCGAAGCCTTGATGCCCATTGTGGCCTTTGCGGGATTGAGGCCCGGCGTCGCGTAAGCAAGCCCCATCGGCATTTCCGCATTCGCGCCCTTGTCCCACATCGATACCCTGACAGTCGAGGCAGCTTGCGCGATGCCTGCACTGCCTGCGATTGAAATTGCGGCGGCGATCCCGAGCACTGCTCTTCTCGATATGCTTTTCATGACAACCTCCTGGAGACGGTGGCAGAAGCGCTCTGCATCTCGGCCCTCATCCTGCTCGCTGCGTCACCCTCCGTCCTTGCGCCAGATCAAACTGACCCGGCGCAAGCCAATCGGCGGCACCGACGCTGCTGTCAGCCAGTTGTCAGCTTGAACCGGCTATTCGCACCAATGGCGGTGACGTCGCCATCTGATAGGAACCGGTCGACGCAACATCCGCAGCCAACCATCCCGCATGGAGCTATCATGTACCGCACACTCGTTTTCACCGCCCTCGCCGTCATGGTTGCAGGACCAGCGCTCGCCGCCGGCGGCAGCTGCAGCACCGCCCCGAAATCACAGTTCAAGCCCAAAGCCACACTTGAAAGCCAGTTGGCCGGCGAAGGCCTCACCGTCCGGCAGATCAAGGTCGAGAAAGGCTGCTACGAAGTCTATGCTGTGGACAAGGCCGGCAAGAAGGTGAACCTGGCCTATAATGCCGAGACCCTTGAAAAGCTCGACAATGCCGAAGCCGGCGAAAACTGATCGGTCCGTTTCGACAGCGGCAGACGCGCAGCCATCGCCGAAGATGGTGCGCGTCTGGGATCTGGTCGTGAGGAGTTTCCACTGGGCACTGGTACTGAGCTTCGTTACCGCGTGGCTTACCGATCATACCTCCGAGGAGATCCACCACTGGGCCGGGTACGCCGCCGCCGGACTCGTCACTATGAGGCTTCTTTGGGGGGTCATCGGCACGCCCTATGCGCGCTTCTCGCAGTTCGTGCGCGGTCCAGCAACAGTGCTGCACTATCTCGGCGCAATACTCAGCGGCCGCGAAGCTCGCTATCTCGGCCATAACCCGGCGGGCGGCGCGATGGTGATCGTGCTGATCGTGGCGATGGGTTTAACCGCGTTGACCGGCTGGCTGATGACGACAGACGCCTATTTTGGCGTGCCATGGGTCGAGACGACGCACAGCTTGGTCGCACACGGCTTACTCCTGCTCGTGTTCTTCCACATCGGAGGCGTTGCTCTGGCTAGCTTTCGCCATCGCGAAAATCTCGTCCGTGCCATGGTCACGGGGCGCAAACGTAAGGCTGAGCAGACGGATGTCGCCTGACGAACTGTCATCGCACCAGGGTCGTGATAGTCCGTGAGGCCGCGACGCTACACGATCGCACAATATGTCCAGGCTCGCGGAGCGCGCTCCGCGAGCGCCTAGATTTCGATTGGGCATGCACGCAACGGTTCCGAACTGTAGTTATCGTGAAAGCTGCAGAACCGACCCTGGCCGCACCATCATCCTGTCCGCAGACCAATGCTGTAACTCAGCATTCGCTTTTCCGTCGGCGCAATGAGCATCAGTCCAGGCTTTTCGGTAAACTCGCCATCGAAATCCACCGGACTGGCAATGCCATGCCATGGTTCGATGCAAAGGAATGGGGCACCGCCGGGCTTGGACCAGATGCCCAGTTCTTGAAAACCGTCCCAGGACATGTTGATGGCAGGGCCGCCTTTGGCGGCGTAGCGCACGAGGCGACTTGCTGGCCGATCCAGAATGACGGCGTCGTCGACAAACAACTGCTCGGAAAGATCGAGGATCTTGCCGTCAACGGGCGTCGGCTGCGATGCAGCCAGCAACAGACCATCCTTCAGGCGGCGGATTGGAGCACGCTCGGCTTCGGAAAAGGTAAGTCTGTAGTCTGGCTTGGCCAGATCCGGCCGCAGCGGCCAGTTGAACGCCGGATGCGCGCCGATCGACGCCGGTAGTGTCTCGTTGCCTGTATTGGTTATTTCAAACCGTACACAAAGCTCTAGGCCCGAGACCGAATAGGTGATGGCTAGGCGGAAGGCGAACGGATAATGCGATCGGGTATCGGCATCGTCGGTGAGAACCAGCGTGCAGGAGCGCGGTCCCCTCTCCGCCCATGCGAACTGTCTGTCACGGGCAAAGCCGTGCTGCGTCATCGGGTAGGTTCGGCCTTGGTGACGCAATTGGTCGCCCTTCAGACGGCCCACGATGGGAAACAGCACCGGCGAATGGCGCCTCCAGTCCGGCCCGGCCTGCCACAAGAGCTCAAGCCCATCGGTGTTTTGCAGGGAAACGAGTTCCGCGCCTTGTGCGACTACGGTCGCCGAAATGCCGTCACCATGGAGCGTCTGGCTGTCCTGTGCCACAAGTCCTCGCTTTGTCGGTCCGTTTTGCCTTGCTGCTGGCACGTTAGCAAAAGCGTCGGCAGTCTCAAAGCTTGGCCGCTTGCCCGCGATTCATGAGCCAGTGACGCCGCCCCGCCCGTGGAACGCCATTGATACGCTTTCGGCCTGGCGCAGTTGAAACTACTGGTGAATGACGACCAATTTGCGTATCACTCCGCCGCGCCAAAACAGGACCCTGATGATGTTCGAAGACCTGCAGCCAGCTCCAGCCGACAAGATCCTTGCCCTGATCGGACTTTACCGCGCCGATCCGCGCCCCGACAAGGTCGATCTCGGCGTCGGCGTCTACAAGGATCGCGATGGCAAGACACCGGTGATGCGCGCCGTGCGAGAGGCTGAAAAGCGTCTGCTGCAGAGCCAGGATACCAAGACCTATCTCGGCCTCGCTGGCGACACCGCCTTCAACACAGCGATGGCCAGATTGTCCTTTGGCCAGGCCGCCGATCTGACGCGGATTCGCGCTGCGCAGGCGCCGGGCGGTTCCGGCGCGCTGCGCCTTGTGGCCGAGTTGCTCAAGCGCACACGCTCGGACGCAACCGTTTGGCTGTCGGACCCTACATGGCCGAACCACATGCCGGTGATGCGCGCCGCCGGCTTGCAGATCCGCGACTATCCATATTTCGACGCCACCTCCGGAGCCGTTCGCTTCGACGACATGCTGGCGGCACTGCGGACGGCCAAGAGCGGCGACGTGGTGCTGCTGCATGGCTGCTGCCACAACCCGACGGGCGCCAACCTCAGCGAGGCGCAATGGGCCGAGGTTGCCGAGTTGCTGCTTGAGCGCGGCCTGCTGCCCTTTGTCGATATCGCCTATCAAGGTTTTGGCGAAGGCCTCGACGCCGATGCCGCCGGCTTGCGGATTTTGGCCGCGAAGGTTCCCGAAATGGTGGTCGCCTCCAGCTGCTCGAAGAATTTTGCCGTCTATCGCGACCGCGTCGGCGCGGCGATGGTGATGGCGAAGGACGGGGCTCAGGCGGATGTGGCGATGAGCCAGATGCTGTCCGCGGCGCGCGCAATGTATTCGATGCCGCCGGATCACGGCGCGGCCGCCGTCCGTATCGTACTGGAAGACGCCACGTTGCGCGCCGACTGGGAGGCGGAGCTCGAAGAGATGCGCCTGCGTATGCTCAGGCTAAGGGTCGCATTCGCCGACGCTTTGCGGCGTCAGTCCAATTCGGACCGCTTCGATTTCGTCGCCAGCCATCGTGGCATGTTTTCCCGACTTGGCCTTTCCGAAGCCCAGGTCGAACGCCTGCGTATCGAGTACGGCGTCTACATGGTCGGCGACAGCCGCATCAATGTGGCGGGTTTGCCTGAAGATGGCATGGATGCGCTCGCCAAGGCCATTGTATCCGTACTGGATTGATGCCAGCTGTGGACAAGCTGCCGACGCCGGCTGACAGCGTTGGTCGCGCGACGGGCCGCAGGATAGCATCACGCATATGAAGCCATCGAAAGACATTTCCCGGCTGATCGAGATCATGGCGGCGCTGCGGACGCCCAAGACCGGCTGTCCCTGGGACATCGAGCAGGACTTCTCGACCATCGCGCCCTACACGATCGAGGAAGCTTACGAAGTGGCGGATGCCATCGCGCGCGGCGATCTAGACGATCTGCGCGACGAACTTGGCGATCTCCTGCTGCAAGTTGTCTATCATGCGCAAATGGCCGAAGAAGCCGGCGAGTTTGCCTTCGGCGACGTGGTCCAGGCGATCACGAGCAAGATGATCCGCCGCCACCCCCATGTCTTCGGCGATGAGAAAGCCCGCAGTGCCGGAATGGCCAAGGGCATGTGGGAGAAGATCAAGTCCGAGGAGAAGGCCGAGAAGCGAAGCGCGCGCCTTGCCCGCGGGCTTGACCCCGAAGACAATGGTAAGGGCTTTCTGGACAGTGTTCCAGTCGCCCTGCCCGCTCTGACCCGCGCGCTGAAGCTTCAGGAGAAGGCCGCCCGTGTCGGCTTCGACTGGAGCGAGGCAGCACCGATCCTCGACAAGATCGAGGAAGAGATCGGCGAGTTGCGCGAGGCTCTGGCCAGCTGCGATACGGCGTCGATCAAGGACGAATTCGGCGACATGCTGTTTGCCTTCGTCAATCTCGGTCGGCACCTCAAGGTCGATTCCGAAGCGGCACTGAGTGGCACAAACGAAAAGTTCCGCTCTCGCTTCCACTATGTCGAACAGGCGTTGGAAGCATCCGGCAGCACGCTCGAAAAGGCTGATCTGAGCGAGATGGAAGCGCTCTGGCAGCAGGCCAAGAGCGCGAAATAGCCGCTCCTACCCGTTGTTCTTGCGAAGCAATCGGCTTTCGATCTCTTCACGGGCGCTTTGCGTGGCCTGCAGCGATATGGTCACGCTGCCATCCTCATTGTCCGCCCTGGAGACCACGTCCCCGTTGCGATACAGCCAGTCGACAAGGCCGAACTGCGCCGGCTCGATCGTAACCGTCAATGACTGAAGCTCGCCGGACACCCTGGTCTCGATGATCGCCTTGAGCGCATCGATCCCCTCGCCGGTGATCGCGGAGATTGCAATCGGTGGCGCCTTGCTGCTGTCGGCACCGTCGGCAAGCAGCCGGTTTCGGTTGCCCTCATCGAGTTGGTCGATCTTGTTCCATACCTCGATGACGCGCTTGTCGTCGCCGGCATCCACACCGAGATCGGCGAGGATGCGCTCGACATCCTCGGCCTGCGCTGCAGTATCGGCGTCGGAAATATCGCGCAGATGGACGACCAGATCGGCTTCGACCACCTCTTCCAGTGTCGCACGGAACGCCGCGATCAGATGCGTCGGCAGATCGGAGATGAAGCCCACCGTGTCGGAAAGGATTATTGGCGTCCCATGCGGCAGGCGCACACGGCGCAGCGTCGGATCAAGCGTGGCGAACAGCATGTCCTCGGCCAGGACGTCAGCTCCTGTCAGCCTGTTGAACAGCGTCGACTTGCCGGCGTTCGTATAGCCGACGATCGCGACCACCGGGAAAGGCACCTTCTTGCGCTTGGCGCGGTGCAGGTCGCGCGTGCGGCGCACCGTTTCGAGCTCGTGCTTCAGCTTGATGATCTTTTCCTGCAGCTGCCGCCGGTCGGATTCGATCTGCGTTTCACCGGGACCGCCGAGGAAGCCGGCGCCGCCGCGCTGCCTTTCAAGGTGGGTCCAGCTCCGGACGAGACGACCCTTCTGGTAGTTGAGGTGAGCAAGTTCGACCTGCAGCGTGCCTTCCTTGGTTCTTGCACGCTCACCGAAAATCTCGAGGATAAGCCCGGTACGGTCCAGCACCTTGGCGTTGAATTCCTTTTCGAGATTGCGCTGTTGCACCGGCGTCAGAGGATGGTCGACAATGACCAGCTCGGCGTGGCCCTCCTTGACGATTTCGGCGAATTCCGCGACCTTGCCACTGCCGAGCAAGGTCGCCGGCCGTGGGTCGTTGACCGTAACCACCGCGGTATGGATCGGATCGAGATTGATGGCGCGGGCAAGGCCGACCGCCTCGTCGTGGCGTGCGTCTGCGGAACGCGTCAACCGGGGACGATTTGTGTCATCGTCACTGCGCGGCTGGCGGGTGAGCACAGGTACAATGACAACGGCCCGGGTCGGCCCCTTGGCTTCCATCCCCGGCGGCTGTGCTGATTTTCCACGAACGCCGCGGTCCGCGTCTCTTTCACGTGCCAATCAGGCGCCCTGGCTTTCCTCGCCATCGAACATCTGAACCGGCTGGCTCGGCATGATCGTGGAAATGGCGTGCTTGTAGACAAGCTGGGAGTGCCCGTCCCTGCGCAGCAGAACACAGAAATTGTCGAACGAAGTGACCACGCCGGTCAGCTTCACGCCGTTGATGAGAAAGATGGTGAGCGGGTTCTTGCTCTTGCGAACTGAATTCAGGAACAGGTCCTGAAGATTTTGCGATCGTTCCGCCATTGTTCTTGTCTTTCGCCGATCCCCTTCGGTTTGCAAGCCAATGCGCCAAATTAACCGGCCCATGTCAAGCGCGCAAACACCTTCTTGTCGTCAGGAACGACAAGCAGAACGAGATATATTGATGTTCATTCCACCTGTGCGGTTATCAGGCTGGACTTTTTTCCGCAATGTCAAAAAATGCCTGCCTCAACGAAAGTGTAATTGAACCTGGGTGGCCGTTGGCAACGGGATCACCATCGATCGCCACGATCGGCATGGCGATCGTGGTCGCGGAGCTAAGAAATGCTTCCCGGGCTGCCTTTGCCTCGGCAACCGAAAAGCCACGCTCCTCCACCTTCAACCCGAGCTTGGCGGCAACCTCAAAAAGAGTTGTGCGGGTGATGCCGCGCAAAATGCCGTGCTCGGCCGGCCGCGTCACCAGCACGCCGTCCCTCGTGACGATCCATGCGTTGGATGATCCGCCTTCCTTGACGTTGCCGTCAACGTCGACGAACCATGCCTCCTGGGCGCCGGCTTCCTTGGCTTTCTGCTTGGCCAATACGTTTGGCAGCAGTCCGACGCTCTTGATGTCCACCCGGTCCCAACGGTTCTCCGGCACGGTGATGACCTTGATGCCGGTCTCGGCTCGCTTCACGTTTGCCGCGGGATCGGCCTTCTTCGCGGTGATCACCAATGACGGTTTCGTGCCGTCGACCGGGAAAACAAAATCCCGGCTGGCGACGCCGCGCGTCACCTGGACATAGACCAGGCCATTCACGACATGATTGCGATTGACCACCTCGCGCAGGAGGAATGGCAACACGCCTCGGCTGACCGGCCACTCGATCGACAGTTCGGTCAAGGAACGGTTCAGCCGGGCAAGATGGCGGGGCATGTCGACAATAAAACCCCGTGCAACCTCACAGACTTCGTACACGCCGTCGGCGAATTGATAGCCTCGATCCTCGATGTGCACCGAAGCGTCGGCGTGAGTGACGTAGCGGCCGTTCACATAGGCAATGCGCGACATGGTCCACCCTTGCAGGAATTCTAGGGCTTTCTTAGGCGATTCCGCTGCCACCGTAACCGACAATTGCGTAGGCCACGGCGGCGCGCCAAACAGATCAGACGCCGAGTGACTTCAACTTGCGGTGAAGGGCGGAGCGCTCCATGCCGATGAACTCCGCTGTCTTCGAGATATTGCCGCCGAAGCGGTTGATCTGTGCGATCAGGTAGTCCTTCTCGAACTGTTCGCGCGCTTCGCGTAGCGGCAGTGCCATGATGTGCTGATCCGACTGGTTTGGCGTGCGCGGCATGACATCGCCGATCTCGGACGGCAAAAGGTCGGCGGTGATCGGCGAATCGACATCATCGCCGCGCGCCAGGATCATCAGCCGCTCGACATTGTTGCGCAGCTGGCGGACGTTACCGGGCCAGTTGTGCGCCTGCAGCACGGCAAGCGCGTCATCGCCGATGCGCCGTGGCTTGATACCGGCCTGGCGGGCGATCTGTTTCATGAAATTGTCGACGAGGTAGGGGATATCCTCGCGCCGCTCGGCCAACCCCGGCACCATCACCGGAACCACGGCCAGGCGATGATAGAGATCCTCGCGGAACCGCCCGTCGGCAATCATCGCCTCCAGATTCTGGGAGGTCGAGGAGATGATACGGACATCGACCTTCACCCGCTTGGTGCCCCCTACCCGTTCGAACTGCTGTTCGACCAGGACACGCAGGATCTTGTTCTGCGTCTCGCGGGGCATGTCGGCCACTTCGTCGATGTAGAGGATGCCACGATGCGCCTCCTCAAGCGCGCCGACCTTGCGCTCGACACCGTTCGATTCGGTGCCGAACAGCTCGATTTCCATGCGCTCGGGCGTGATATTGGCCGCACTCAGCGTGACGAAAGGCGCGGTCTTGCGCGCAGAGAGCGTGTGGATGGCCCGCGCTGCCAGCTCCTTGCCTGACCCCGAGGGACCGATGATCATGACGCGGCTGTTGGTCGGCGCGACACGCTCTATGGTCTGGCGCAACTGGCTCATCGCCGACGACATGCCGATCAGGTCGAATGTCTCGCCGCTTCGCTGCTTGAGATCAGAAACCTCACGCTTCAATTTCGAGGTCTCGAGCGCGCGCTCGGCGATCAGGATGAGCCTGTCAGCCTTGAACGGCTTTTCGATGAAGTCGTAGGCGCCGCGACGGATCGCCGACACCGCCGTTTCGATGTTGCCGTGACCGGAGATCATCACCACGGGCAGGTTCGGATGCATCGTCTTGATCTCATCCAGCAACGCCAGACCGTCGAGGCGGGAACCCTGCAGCCAGATGTCGAGGAAAATCAGCCTCGGCGCGCGGTCGGCGATCGCCGCCAGCGCGCTGTCGGCATCAAATGCCGTGCGCGTTTCATGGCCCTCGTCGCTCAGGATACCGGCGACAAGTTCACGGATGTCTTCTTCGTCATCGACGATGAGAATATCAGACGCCATTACCGACCTTTTCAGTTTCTCGTTCGTGTTCCGCCCTGCCCTCGCCGCGCGTTGGCGCCGTGGCAGCGGCTGGCGGCAGGATGATCGAGATCATCGCGCCGCGCCCATTGTGGAAGTCCGCGGGTGCGTCATTGAGTTCGAGCCTGCCGCCATGGTCCTCCACGATCTTCTTGACGATAGCGAGGCCGAGCCCTGTGCCCTTCTCGCGCGTCGTCATATAGGGCTCCAGAAGCCTTTGACGATTCTCCCGCGGCAAACCTTTTCCATTGTCGATGACGTCGATCCGTATCGCGCCATTCTGACGCCCGGCCTGAATCCGGATTATGCCGTGTGAACGGTCCTCTTCATCAAGTCCGTCTATGGCCTCGGCGGCGTTCTTGATGATGTTGCCGAATGCCTGGGCCATCAGGCGGCTATCGAAAGTGCCTTTGAGCGGCTCGTTGCCGAACACCCTTTCGAACGCGATATCCGAACGGCTGACCTCAATCAGGAACGAAGCCTCGCGAAGCGATTCGCGCAGGTCTATCGCCTTCATCTCGGGCTTGGGCATGCGTGCGAATGCCGAGAATTCGTCGACCATGCGGCCGATGTCCTCGACCTGCCTAATGATCGTGTCGGTGCATTGGTCGAAAACCTCACGATCCTCTGTGATGACCTTGCCATAGCGGCGCTTGATGCGCTCGGCGGAAAGCTGGATCGGGGTTAGCGGATTCTTGATCTCATGGGCAATGCGTCGCGCCACGTCCGCCCAGGCGGAAGAGCGCTGTGCCTGGACAAGGTCGGTGATGTCGTCGACCGTCACGACATAGGATTTCTCTTCCGCGCCGTCATTGCCGGCCTCGATCGTGATCTGCACGTTGAAGGTACGCTCGGCGCCGGCGCGGTAGAAGGTAACCTGCTCGCGGTAGACGGGCTTGCCCGACTTGCGCCCGATCTCGAAGACCCGACCGACATGGGGCAGTACGGCGGAAAGGTTCTGGCCGAGCGCCGCCGTGGCGGATATGGCCAGCATCGTCTCGGCCGACCGGTTGACGATGGTGACCGTGCCGTAGGGGTCGACACCGATAACGCCTGCCGTGACGCCGGCAAGCACGGCTTCCGAAAAGCGCCGCCGTTCGTCGATCAGGTCCTTGGCGGACAAGATTTCGTTGCGCTGCGATTTCAGCTCCAGCAGCATCTTGTTGAATGTATCGCCAAGGGATGCGACGTCGCCATCGGAAGGCCGGACAGGAACCGAGACATCGAGATTGCCGGTCGCGACTTCGTCGGCGGCGCCAATCAACTGGCGAATAGGCCTCACCAGCCGGTCGGCGACCGCGATGCCCGTCCAGATCGCCGACAGGATGATGATCAACGTCAGCGACAGATAGGGAAGCGCAAAGGCCACCTGCGAGGTACGGCGATTGTCTTCGAGGCCGCGATACTCGTCGGTGTTGGCTTTGACGATCTGCCGCGCCTTGATCACCTCTGGGTCGACGAGGCGGATCGTGTAGAGGTAGAGCCCCTCAATCTCGCGCAGCTTGACGATGGCGCCCATGATGTTGCGGGTTTTCGGCTCGATCAGCACCGGCTTGCCATCCGAGGCGCTGGCGACGGCGCCCTCTGGCGGCTCGGGCATGGCAAAATCGGCGTCGGTCTTGGCGCTCATGACAAATGAGCCGTCCGGCTTGATCAGCGCCGCATGTGCCAAGGTCCGCCCGACCGCTTCCTTGTTCATGAGATCGAGGAAGCCGGTCCGGTCGAGGCCGTAGAGCGTGCGCGACGCATCGAGATCGTAGGCCATCGACAGCGTCGTGCCCTGGAGGTTGCGGGCATTTTCCTGGACATAGGCGTCGGCGATCGACAGCGATGAATTGACGATCGTCTTGGTGCGGATTTCGAACCAGCGGTCGAGGCCGATATCGAGCGTGATCGACGCGATGATCGCCACCATGATGGCAGGGATAGCCGCGACAAGCGCAAACATGGCGACGATGCGCACATGCAGGCGCGAGGCAGCCCGACCGTGCCGGCGCGCCATGAGGATGCGGTGCACCTCGCGCCCGACCAGCGCGATGAGGAACAGGACGAAGGCGGCATTGAGTGCGATCAGCGCAAGCGTTGTCGTCTCGTTGGGGGTGATCGGTGTGGCGCCGACAAGAATGGCGAATGAGATGGCCGCCGCCACCAACGCCCCCACCACGGCTATCACGCCCGGCAGCGCCAGCAACCGGCGCCCCTCCTGCGGACGGGTCTCGCTGAACAGCGGTTCTTTCAGTGTGGGTACCTGCAGGGCCATGTCGCCGTCTAAGCCATTGATTGCGTCGGATGTATGCAACGCATTGTGGCGATTATGCAACAAGTGTGACCGATGCGGAAATCTTTTGGCGATCGTCCCCCGGAAAACGACCTAGGCAGGCCTATTTCGCTCAGGCATCAGGCCTGCCTCGACGACTTGTAGACGTTGACGCCGAGTTCACGGATCTTCTTGCGCAGCGTGTTGCGGTTGAGTCCCAAGAGCTCCGCGGCCTTGATCTGATTGCCGCGCGTTGCCGTCATCGAAGCCAGAACCAGCGGATACTCAACCTCGGACAGAATGCGCTGATAGAGCCCGGCAGGCGGCAGTTCGCCAGCGAATGAAGCGAAATAGCGCTGCAGGAAGTGCTCCACCGCCTGGCCGATGGACAGGTCGTCGGGAATCAGGTTGCCGCCACCAGGAACAACCGGCCGTTCTCCGGTCTTCAACTCGGCCTCGATGATCTCGGCGGAAATCTCGTCCTGCGAATAGAGGGCGGCTAGCCTGCGGATCAGGTTTTCAAGTTCTCGCACATTGCCTGGCCACGGGTAGCGCTTCATCAGTTCGATGCCGCCAGTGGAGATCCGCTTGGTCTGCAGGCCCTCCATGGCGCCGAGCTTGAAGAAGTGCCGGACAAGGTCCGGAACGTCCTCGGAGCGCTCGCGCAGCGCCGGCAGCCGCAGCGGCACGACGTTCAGGCGGTAGAAGAGATCCTCGCGGAAAAGCCCCTGGTTGATAAGCGTCCGCAGATCCTTGTTGGTGGCCGCGACAATGCGCACGTCGGTCTTGATCGGCGTGCGTCCGCCGACGGTTGTGTATTCGCCTTGCTGGAGCACGCGCAGCAGGCGCGTCTGCGCTTCCATCGGCATATCGCCGATCTCGTCGAGGAACAGCGTGCCGCCTTCTGCCTGCTCGAAACGGCCGGTCGAGCGGTTCTGCGCGCCGGTGAAGGCGCCCTTCTCGTGGCCGAACAGTTCCGATTCGATCAGATCGCGCGGTATCGCCGCCATGTTGATGGCGACGAAGGGGCCGCCACGGCGGCGGCCATACTCGTGCAGTGCACGCGCGACGAGTTCCTTGCCAGTGCCGGATTCACCTGAAATCATCACCGTCAGGTCGGTCTGCATCATGCGCGCCAGCATGCGGTAGATGTCCTGCATGGCCGCCGAGCGGCCGACCAGCGGCATCGCGTCAGGCTGTTCTTCCGGCCGCGTATCGATCTTCGGCCGCCGCGGCTCGGAAAGCGCCCGGTTGACGATGTTGAGAAGCTCGGTGAGGTCGAACGGTTTTGGCAGATATTCGTAGGCGCCGGTTTCCGAGGCGCGGATCGCCGTCATGAAGGTGTTTTGGGCGCTCATGACGATGACTGGCAATTCCGGCCGCGCCTTCTTGATGCGCGGCAGCATGTCAAAGGCATTCTCGTCGGGCATGACCACGTCGGTAATGACCAGGTCGCCCTCGCCCGCCGCCACCCAGCGCCATAGTGTCGAGGCGTTCGATGTCACGCGCACCTCGTGGCCGACGCGCGACAGCGCCTGGTTGAGAACGGTACGGATTGCCGCGTCGTCGTCAGCGACCAGAATATTGCCGCGAACAGTCATTTGCGGTCTCCTTCGCTATCATCGTCGACACCGAGCGACGTTTCTTTCCAGGCCGGCATGAGAATGCGGAAAGTGGTTCCGCGCGGCGTCGAATCACATTCGATGATGCCGCCATGCTCACCGACGATCTTGGCGACGAGGGCAAGGCCAAGCCCCGAGCCATTCGGCTTGGTGGTGATGAACGGATCGAACAGGATCGGCAGGATATCCTCCGACACGCCAGAGCCGTTATCCCGGACACAGAACTCCAGTGGCAGTGACACCCGGTCCTGCGTGCCTGGAACCGAGACGCGGATGCCGGGTCGGAAAGCTGTGGACAGGATGATCTCCCCCTGCGGGTCGCTGCCGATGGCTTCGGCGGCATTCTTGACCAGGTTAAGGAACACCTGGATCAGTTGATCGCGGTTGGCAAATACCGGAGGCAATGAAGGATCATACTCCTCCATTATCTTGATTTTCTTGGCAAAACCATTCTTGGCGATCGCCTTCACGTGATCGAGGACGACGTGGATATTCACCGGATAGCGGTCGATCGGCCGCTCGTCGGAAAACACCTCCATTCGATCGACAAGCGATACGATGCGATCCGTTTCGTCGGTGATGAGCCGCGTCAAGGCGCGATCCTCATCGGAGGCGGACAGTTCAAGCAACTGGGCGGCGCCCCGGATCCCCGACAACGGGTTCTTGATTTCATGGGCCAGCATAGCGGCCAGGCCAGTCACCGAGCGCGCCGCGCCGCGATGGGTCATCTGCCGGTCGATCTTGTCGGCCATCGACCGTTCCTGGAACATCACCACGACCGAACCGGGAAACTCCGGCACCGGCGCGACATAGAGATCAACGACCTTCTCGATACCGAGGCGCGGCGAGGACACATCAACCCGGTACTCGTTGACGGGCGCGCGGCGTTCGCGGACTTGATCCACGAGCGTCAACAGCGGACTGCCGAAAGGAATGAGTTTGGACAATGTGTTGCGGGCGAGCATGTTCGCGCTGGAGCGGAAAAAGTCCTCAGCATCCGCATTGGCGTAGGTTATGAACCCTTCCGCATCGACCATGATCACGGGACGACGGATCGTGTTGAGCACGATGTGGGCGGCCTCCGCCATTTCAATGCCCTGTGCTACCGGGGAATTCATGCCGCGCTCCGCAGGCTCACTGTTTCCGGCCCGCCTGAAAAAGCGTCACGCAGCAATACGATGACGCGTTCAGGCTCAAATGAGGTGAGTATGGCCTTGCGCTTCTCGTCGGCAACGCCGCCAGCGTGACGATCGAGATACCAGCCAAGATGCTTGCGCGCCTGACGCAGGCCGCTCTCTGTGCCATACAGCGCCAGCATATCCTCGTAGTGGGAAATGACGTAGTCGGCCAAGGCTTGCCCACTGGCCGGAATACCCTGGGCGACCTGTTCCAGAGCCGCGGCCGCTATGTTGCCTGCCATCCAGGGCGCACCGTAGTGCGCGCGACCGATCATGATCGCATCAGCGCCCGACTGGTCGAGGATATCGGCAGCCTCCGCCGGCGAGGAAACGTCGCCGTTGGCAACGACCGGGATGGATACGGCGTCCTTGACGCGGGCAATGGCGCGCCAGTCAGCCTTGCCCTGGTAGAATTGGCAGCGCGTGCGCCCGTGCACGGTCACCATCCTGACCCCTGCCTGTTCGGCGCGGCGCGCGAGCGTCGGTGCGTTAAGCGCGCCGTCGTCCCAGCCAAGCCGCATTTTCACGGTCACAGGCACATTGACGGCGTCCACCACCGCGTCAATCAGCGACAGCGCGTGGTCGAGGTCCAGCATAAGCGCCGAACCCGCATAGCCGCCAGTTACCTTCTTGGCCGGGCAACCCATATTGATGTCGATGATATCAGCGCCCTCGCCTGCAGCGATCCGCGCACCTTCGGCCATGTGCACCGCTTCGCGGCCGGCAAGCTGGACCATGTGCACGGGCAGTCCGGAATGTCGGATACGCAGGTCGCAGCCGGCCCTGCCCTTGGCCAGTTCGCCGCTCGCCACCATTTCGGACACGACAAGTCCGGCCCCGTGCGCATGGGCGCGCCGGCGGAACGGCTCGTCGGTGATTCCCGACATGGGGGCCAGGAATACGCGATTGCGAATTCCAACGCCCCCGACGACCAGTGGCTCGGCCAATTTGCTCAACTCAGACATGCACAAAAACCAAGCATTTTCTATTGATGCACATTCTCTAGCCAGAAGAACGGCAATGTGCAACGCGGAATGACGCCACATTAAGGCGCATTTGGGAAAATTGCTGGCCTTCGGCTTTGGCCGCGACTAAGCCACTGAACATGACTGACGCAAGCGAAAAGCAAGCTTTGACCACCGATGACAAGATAGCCGTGGTCGTTGTCGCGGCCGGCCGTGGCGCACGTGCCGGGCAGGCCAATGGACCAAAGCAATATCAAAGCATCGGCGGCGCAGCCGTGATCGCGCGCACGCTGGACACATTCCTGGCACACCCGCTTACCGGTCCTGTCGTTGTCGCCATTCATGCCGATGATCTCGATCTGTTTCAGCAGGCAGCAGGCGGCCACGGCGATAGGATCATGACGGTCATCGGCGGAGCCACAAGGCAGGATTCCGTGCGGCTCGGCCTGCTGGCGCTCAGGAGCCATGAACCGGGACGGGTGCTGATCCATGACGCCGTTCGGCCGTTCGTAGACGCCGAACTCATCGACCGCACGATAGCCACGATCGGTGAGCATCAGGGGGCACTGCCTGCCCTGCCGATCGCCGATACGCTGAAACGGGAATCGGCTGCCGGCATGATTGGCGAGACGGTTCCCAGGGCCGGCTTGCATGCCGCGCAGACACCACAGGGATTTCCGTTCTGGCCGATCCTGGCCGCTCACGAAAAGGCCCATCATCTGGGCAAGAGCGACTTCACCGATGACGCGGCGATCGCGGAATGGGCGAACATCCCTGTAAAAATCGTTCCGGGCTCGCCCGACAATGTCAAACTCACTTGGGCAAGGGACATTGCCATGGCGCATCAGCGACTTTCCGGCGAACGGCTGCACTTTCCTGATATTCGAACCGGCAATGGCTACGATGTCCATGCCTTTGAGCCCGGCGATCACGTTACGTTGTGCGGCGTGGCCATTCCACACGACAAGAAACTCTCTGGTCATTCGGACGCCGATGTCGGCCTCCATGCCTTGACCGACGCGCTGCTGGCCACCTGCGGCGCCGGCGATATCGGAACGCATTTCCCACCATCCGACCAACAGTGGAAAGGCGCGGCGTCGCGGATATTCGTCGAACACGCTGCGAAGCTGGTGCGCGAGCGCGGCGGACGGATCGCCAATGCCGATATCACCCTGATCTGCGAAGCGCCGCGCGTCGGTCCGCATCGTCAGGTGATGACCGAAACGCTTTCGGCAATGCTGGGGATTTCCCCGGACCGCATTTCCATAAAGGCGACAACCAACGAGAAGCTTGGTTTTGTCGGCCGCGAGGAGGGTATCGCGGCGATCGCCACGGCCAGCGTGGTCTTTCCAGGCGAGGTCCCGGAATGAACAACAGCGATCTCGCGAATGCGCTGTTTGCAGCCTGCAAGAGGCGCGGCATCATGCTGGCGACAGCCGAGAGTTGCACCGGCGGCATGATCATCGCCGCCATGACCGACATCGCCGGTTCCTCGGCCGTGGTCGATCGCGGCTTCATCACCTATTCGAACGAAGCCAAGATGGAAATGCTTGGCGTTTCAGTCGATACACTTGAAGCGCATGGTGCGGTTTCGCGCGAAACCGCGATGGCGATGGCAAGCGGCGCCTTGGCCCTCTCGCGCGCCGGATTGACACTTGCGGTCACCGGCATTGCCGGCCCCGGCGGGGGCTCGGCGGAGAAGCCTGTCGGCCTGGTCTGGTTTGCTGTCGCTTTGGCCGGCCAACCTGTTCTCGCCGAATGCGAACTGTTTGCCGACAATGGCCGCGATTTCATCAGACGCGAAACGGTCAGGCACGCGCTGGAGCTTGGCTTGCAAGCACTTGGCGAGGGTCAGACCGCGGGAGTGGTACCGTAGATCACGTCCGCGCGCTTCTCGAACGCTTCGGCGAACATGCGAAAGGCGCGGTCGAACATCGTTCCCATGAGCGCGCCGAGAATTCGGCTCTTGAATTCATAGTCGATGAAGAAACGAACATCGCAGCCACCCTCGGCCGGCTCGAACCTCCAGACATTTGTCAGATACTTGAACGGACCGTCGATGTATTTGACATCGATTGCCTTCTCGTCCGGCTTCAGCAGCACCTGCGTGGTGAAGGTTTCGCGGATCGCCTTGTAGCCGACGCTCATGTCGGCGACGAGGATCGTGCGCCCATCGCGCTCCTTGCGCGAGCGAACCGTCAGCGCCTCGCAAAGTGGCAGGAATTGCGGATAGGTCTCGATATCCGCGACCAGCGCGAACATCTGTTCCGGCGTGTGGGATACCCGGCGGGTTGCTTCGAATTTTGGCATGAAACCAGCCGATTAGGCTGATTTCTTCAGGACTGCTTCGCGCGCCGCGCGCAGCCGGGCGAAGTCATCGCCGGCATGGTGCGAGGAACGCGTCAGCGGGCTGGACGCCACCAGAAGAAAGCCCTTGGTCCTGCCGATCGTTTCGAAGGACTTGAACTCCTCCGGCGTAACGAAACGGATCACCGGATGATGTTTCTTCGACGGCTGCAGGTACTGGCCGATGGTCATGAAGTCGACATTGGCCGAGCGCAGGTCGTCCATCAACTGCAGGATCTCGTTCCGTTCTTCGCCGAGGCCCACCATGATTCCGGACTTTGTAAAGATCGACGGATCGAGTTCCTTCACACGCTGCAAGAGCCTGATCGAGTGGAAATAACGCGCTCCCGGGCGAACGGTCAGATAATTGGACGGCACTGTCTCCAGATTATGGTTGAAGACATCGGGCTTGGCCGCGACCACGATCTCCAGCGCGCCTTCCTTCCGCAGAAAATCCGGTGTGAGGATTTCGATCGTGGTCAAAGGAGTCGCTGCCCTGATGGCACGGATCACCTCGGCGAAATGCCGTGCACCGCCGTCGGCGAGATCGTCACGATCGACGGAGGTGATGACCACATGCGTCAGGCCCATCTGCTTGACGGCGTGCGCGACACGGGCAGGCTCGTCAGGATCGAGCGCAGTCGGGATGCCGGTGGCGACGTTGCAGAACGCGCAGGCGCGCGTGCAGATCTCGCCCATGATCATGAAGGTGGCGTGTTTCTTCTCCCAGCACTCACCGATATTCGGACAGCCGGCTTCTTCGCACACCGTGACCAGCTTGTGGGACTTAACGATCTCGCGCGTCTCGGCATAGCCCTTCGAAACCGGCGCCTTCACGCGAATCCAATCGGGTTTGCGCAGCACCTCCTGATCAGGCTTGTGGGCCTTCTCAGGATGTCGAAGGCGTGGCGCATTGGCGATGGTGTCGAGGACAGTGACCATTTGAAAACCCGGCTCTTCGCGACCGCCTGTCCGGCGTTCGCCTTTCCATTGTCATCTAAGACTTTTCATCACAAAGAAAAAGGCCGCCACGGCACATGCCGCAACAGCCTTTTCGCATAGCTGGCATTCAAGCCGGTTAACGACGCACCAAGCGGCCGACCCAGATCAGCAGACACGCTCCGATGAAACCGGTGATCAGATAGGCGGTCCAGCCTACGCCGAAGACGCCGATATTCAGGGCCTGCAGAATGGCGTTCAGCACGATCGCGCCGACGATGCCGAGAATGATGTTCATGAAGATGCCGGTGTTGCTCTTCATGAACATTTCGGCGAACCACCCCGCCAAGCCTCCGATGATGATTGCTGCTATCCAACCTACGCCATTCAAGTGCATGTGCCCTCTCCTTGTATGATGGGTGAAAATGCATCCGGAACCGAATTACCCCGCCGTCGAATTCGAGTCTTGCACGCTCAATTTATCATGCATTCAGCGCGCGGCCATAGGCGTCGAGCACGCTTTCCTTCATCATCTCCGACAGTGTCGGATGCGGGAAGATGGTGTGCATCAGCTCTTCCTCGGTGGTCTCGAGGTTCATTGCCACGACGAAGCCCTGGATCAGTTCCGTCACCTCGGCGCCCACCATATGCGCGCCCAGCAACTGCCCGGTCTTCTTGTCGAAGATGGTCTTGACGAGACCCTGATCCTCTCCCAGCGCGATCGCCTTGCCGTTGGCGACGAAGGGGAAGCGTCCAACGCGTATGTCCTTGCCCTCGGCCCTCGCCTTGGCTTCTGTCAGGCCGACCGAAGCGACCTGCGGGTTGCAATATGTGCAGCCCGGGATCTTTAGCTTGTCCATCGGATGGACGTTGGGAAGGCCGGCGATCTTCTCGACACAGATAACCGCCTCATGCTCGGCTTTGTGGGCGAGCATGGGCGGCCCGGCGACATCGCCAATCGCATAGACGCCGGCAACATTCGTATTGCCGTAGCCGTCAACAACCACGCAGCCGCGATCGGTCTTTACGCCGAGCGCTTCAAGGCCGAGATTCTCGATGTTGCCCTGCACGCCGACGGCCGAAATCATCCGATCGGCGGTGATTTTCTCGACCTTGCCGTCCTTCATCTGCACATGTGCGGTGATCGAATTGGCCGACTTCTCGACCTTGGTCACCTTGGCCTCGAGATGGATTTTCATGCCCTGCTTTTCGAACTGCTTCTTGGCAAAGGCGGAAATCTCGGCGTCCTCCACTGGCATGACGGCGGGCAGCACTTCCACCACCGTCACGTCGACGCCCATGGTGCGGTAAAAGGAGGCGAATTCGATGCCGATGGCGCCCGAGCCCATCACCAGCAGCGATTTCGGCATCTCCGGCGGCACCATCGCCTCGAAATAGGTCCAGATCAGCTTGCCGTCCGGCTCGATGCCGGGCAGCGCGCGCGGCCGGGCGCCGGTAGCGATGATGATGTGCTTTGCCGTATAGGTGCCCTCGCCCTTGGTGTTCTTGGGCAGTGGCGCCTGCGGCTCCATCGGCTTCTTCGATGTCTTCGCCACGACGATCTCGTTGGCCTTCGTCAGCTTGGCTTCACCCCAGATGACATCGACCTTGTTCTTCTTCATGAGGAACCCGACCCCGCCATTCATGCGCTGGGCAATGCCGCGCGAACGGTCCACGATCGCCTTCAGGTCCGCCTTGATGGTGCCCTCGATCTTCAGGCCATAGTCCCTGAGATGGTCCGAATAGTGCATGATCTCGGCCGAGCGCAGCAGCGCCTTGGTCGGGATGCAACCCCAGTTCGAACAGATGCCCGCCAGATGTTCGCGCTCGACGACGGCCGTCTTGAGGCCCAACTGCGCCGCTCGAATTGCGGCGATATAGCCGCCGGGGCCGGAGCCGATGATGATGACGTCGTAGTTCTCAGCCACGGATTTTCTCCTGGTTCACAATTCCAGCATGACGCGCACGAGCGGCGCGAGGGCCTGACCGATATTTCGTGTGTTTTCGGCGTCGAGATGCACGCCGTCGAGTGGCGTGGTCTGGGCCACGCTGCCCGCGTCGAAGAAGCCGCAGCCGCTCTCATCGGCAAGCGCTGCATAGAGCGGCGCCAACCGGGTCGACGCGTCATCGCCACCGGCGAACATCTCCTTGAACTCGGCATTTTCGGTGCGGCTGACCACTGGCGGTGACACGACGAGGATTTGCGGAGCCGGCCAGTCAAACGGATAGTCATGACCGCGCACGATATTGATCAGGCGTTGGATACCTTGTTTGGCCGCCACCGGATTGCCGTGGATCCACGGCTTCATGTCGTTGGCGCCGAGCATGATGACGATCAGGTCAATCGGCGCATGCGTCGTCAGGACGGTTGGTAAAACTCTCGCGCCGTTGCGGTCCGCGCCGGCCAGATGGTCGTCGAATGCGGTGGTACGTCCGTTCAGACCGTCGGCGACAACATGCACGCCATCGCCCAGCACTGCCTGCATTACGCTCGGCCAACGGTCCTCAAAGCGATGGCGGCCGCCCTCGGCATTGTAGCCCCAGGTCAGCGAATCGCCAAAGCAAAGAACTGTCTTCACGCCGTCTTTCCTCCCCAGACATCCCTGCGCGCGCATTTGGGCGGCGCATCAACTACCAAACCCTGCAATAGCGTCTCATAACGAGCGACGATGGCGCATTGCCGCGCCATCGATCCGCCAGGTGAACAAGAAGTGGCTGAAGCGAGAAGGCTGGTGAAGAATTTCCGCACCGCCTGCTCTTCCCTAGACCAGCATGCCCATCGGGTTTTCGATCAGCCGCTTGAAGGCGACGAGCAGTTCGGCGCCGAGCGCCCCGTCGACGGCACGATGGTCGGTCGACAGCGTCACCGACATCACGGTCGCGACCTTGATCTCGCCGTTCTTCACCACAGCACGCTGCTCGCCGGCGCCCACCGCGAGGATCGTCGCATGTGGCGGGTTGATGACGGCGGCGAAGTCCTTGATGCCGAACATGCCGAGGTTGGACACCGCCGTGGTGCCGCCCTGGTACTCTTCCGGCTTCAGCTTGCGGCTGCGGGCGCGGCTGGCAAGATCCTTCATCTCGTTGGAGATCACCGACAGCGTCTTTTCATCCGCCTTGCGGATGATCGGCGTGATCAGCCCGCCGGGGATCGACACGGCCACGCCGACATCGGCATGCTTGTGCTTGACCATGGCGCTCTCGGTCCACGAGGCATTGGCATCCGGCACCGCCTTCAAGGCCATGGCCATCGCCTTGATGACCATGTCGTTGACCGACAGCTTGTAGGCGGGAGCCTCGCCCTTGTCGGTCTTCTTGACCGGCGCGGCCGCATTGAGCTGCGTGCGCAGCGACAACAGCGCATCGAGCTCGCAGTCGAGCGTCAGGTAGAAATGCGGGATCGTGGATTTGGCTTCGACAAGGCGGCGCGCGATGGTCTTGCGCATGTTGTCGTGCGGCACGAGGTCATAGGAGCCCTGTTCGAAGAGCTTCAGCACCTGATCGTCCGACATCGCCTTCGGCGCGGGCGCGGCGGATGGCGTTGCCGGCGCAGCAGCAGGCGTCGCCTTGCCCGCGGGAGGCGACTTGGCGCTGCCACCTGAAATCGCTGCTTCGACGTCGGCCTTGACCACGCGGCCGTGCGGGCCAGTGCCCGTCACCGAGGATACGTCGACGCCTGCGTCCTTGGCGATGCGGCGTGCGAGCGGCGAGGCAAAGCTTCGTTCACCGCCAGCATGGCCATTGGCCGCTGGTGCAGCTTCCACTCTCGGCGCGGCGGCAACAGCAGGCTCGGCCTTCGGTGCTTCGGCCTTTGGCGCTTCAGCTTTGACAGTATCGGCCTTGGGACCCTCGGCTTTAGCCGGCGCGGGGTCACCGCCGCCCTTTGCCGCGGCACTCGCGTCCTCGCCTTCTGCGGCAAGAATTGCGATCAGCGCATTGACCTTGACGCCTTCGGTGCCGGCCGGAACAACCAGCTTGGCGACTGTGCCCTCATCGACGGCTTCGACCTCCATCGTCGCCTTGTCGGTCTCGATCTCGGCGATCACGTCGCCCGGCGAAACCTTGTCTCCTTCCTTGACCAACCACTTGGAAAGATTGCCCTCTTCCATCGTGGGCGAGAGCGCCGGCATGGTGATGTTGATTGGCATGTTTTCCTCCCGCCCGGTTCAGCTATACGTGACGGCTTTGACCGCCTCGATGACCTCGCCGACATTGGGCAATGCCAGCTTCTCGAGGTTCGCCGCATAGGGCATCGGCACATCCTTGCCGGCAATGGTGATGACCGGCGCGTCGAGAAAGTCGAAGGCACGCTGCGAAACCTGGTTGGCGATGTGATCGCCGACCGAGTTCTGCGGATAGCCCTCTTCGACGACGATCAGCCGGTTTGTCTTCTTGACCGAAGCGATGATCGTATCGAAATCGAGCGGGCGGATGGTGCGCAGGTCGATGATCTCGGCATCGATGCCCATGCCGCGCAATTCCGCCTCGGCCTTTACCGCGTAGGTCATGCCGATACCGAAGGAGACGATTGTAACGTCCTTGCCGGTCTTGTGGATGCGCGCCTTGCCGATCGGCAGCACGAAATCATCCAGCTTCGGCACATCGAAGGACTGGCCGTAGAGGATTTCGTTCTCGAGGAAGATGATCGGGTTCGGATCGCGGATCGCGGCCTTGAGCAGTCCCTTGGCGTCGGCAGCCGTGTAAGGCATCACGACCTTGAGGCCTGGGATGTGGCTGTACCAGGCGGCGTAGCACTGCGAATGTTGGGCAGCGACACGGGCGGCGGCACCGTTCGGTCCTCGGAACACGATAGGAGCACCCATCTGGCCGCCGGACATATAGAGGGTCTTGGCGGCCGAGTTGATGATTTGATCGATAGCCTGCATGGCGAAGTTGAAGGTCATGAACTCGACGATCGGCTTCAGGCCGGCCATCGCCGCACCCACACCAACGCCGGCGAATCCGTGTTCCGTGATCGGCGTGTCGACGACGCGACGCGGACCGAATTCCTGCAGCAGGCCCTGGGTGATCTTGTAGGCCCCCTGGTATTCGGCGACTTCCTCGCCCATGACGAAGACATCGCCGTCGCGGCGCATCTCTTCGGCCATCGCATCGCGCAGAGCTTCGCGCACCGTGGTCGAGACCATTTCAGTGCCAGCCGGAATGTCGGGATCGGCGGCGATTTCGGTTTTCGGGGCGGCGGCAACTGGCGCGGCCGCCGGCTTGGCGGTCTCGGCCTTCTCCTCGACCGGGGCCTCCGCCTTTGCCGGCGCTTCCGCCTTGGCAGGAGCGGCGGACTTGCCGACATCGGCAGCGCTTTCCCCATCCTGAAGCAGAACGGCGATGGGCGTATTGACCTTGACGCCTTCGGTGCCGGCGGCAATCAGGATCTTGCCCAGCGTGCCTTCATCGACGGCCTCGACTTCCATCGTGGCCTTGTCGGTTTCGATCTCGGCGATGACATCGCCGGCGACAACCTTGTCGCCCTCGTTCTTCAACCACTTGGAAAGATTGCCCTCTTCCATGGTAGGCGAGAGAGCGGGCATGAGAATTTCGATCGGCATGTCCTTGCCCTCCCGTTACAGTACGATGTCGGTCCAGAGCTCGGACGGATCCGGCTCCGCGTCGTGCTGGGCAAATTCGGCGGCGTCGGCGACGATGTCTCGAACCTCCTTGTCGATGGTCTTCAGTTCGTCCTCGGTCGCCCATTTCTTCTCGGCCAGCCGAGCCTTGACCTGCTCGATCGGATCATGCTCGGAGCGCATCTTCTGCACTTCTTCCTTCGAGCGGTACTTGGCCGGGTCCGACATGGAGTGGCCACGGTAGCGATAGGTCTGCATCTCCAGGATCAGCGGCCCGTTGCCGGAGCGGCACCATTCGGTGGCCAAGTCGCCAGCCGCCTTCACGGCGCGGACGTCCATGCCGTCGACCTGGATGCCGGGGATCTTGAACGACGCACCACGGTGCGAGAAATCTGTTTCGGCCGATGAGCGCGAGACCGATGTGCCCATGGCGTAGCGATTGTTCTCGATGATGTAGATCACCGGCAGCTTCCACAGCGAGGCCATGTTGAAGCTTTCATAGACCTGGCCCTGATTGGCGGCGCCGTCTCCGAAATAGGTCAGCGAGACATTGTTGTTGTCGCGGTATCGGTTGGCGAAGGCCAGACCTGTGCCAAGCGACACCTGCGCGCCGACGATGCCATGGCCGCCGTAAAAATGTTTCTCCTTGGAGAACATGTGCATGGAGCCGCCCTTGCCCCTCGATAGCCCGCCACGGCGTCCCGTCAACTCGGCCATGACGCCGCGAGGCGACAAGTCCATCGCCAGCATATGGCCGTGATCGCGATAGGCGGTGATCATCTGGTCGCCTTCGATCAGAGCCATCTTCATGCCTGTAACGACCGCTTCCTGGCCGATATAGAGATGGCAGAAACCGCCGATGAAGCCCATGCCATAGAGCTGACCGGCCTTCTCTTCGAAACGGCGGATCAAGAGCATGTGCCGGTAGGCGGCAAGTTCCTCGTCCTTGGTGAATTCGGCAGGCTTGGGCGCTGAAAGCCCTGACTTGCCGTCGGATTTGGATTTGGCAGGCGCTTTTCTGGCGGCGGTGGCCATGCATCACTCCCTGTTGGCGTCTCTTCGCGGACATTAGGGGATATCACTTCTCCCCACCGATTTCAGGGAGGCTAACACGCGACAATGCGTTCCGCCATGCCGAAATTGCATGGCTGACATGCATCTAAGCAGTTAGAAACATTGAAAATATTGGCGATTAACTCGAATTCGGTTATTTGTCGGAGTCGGGCAGCATGATGGTAATTTCATCGGGCTGGGACAGATTCAGCGCCCTGCGTGCCTGCTCATCGAGCATGTCTTTCTCGATGGAACCCTCGTGCAGGAGCTGGACGCGGCGTTCGAGTTCTATCCGGCGAGCCTTGATGACATTGAGCTGGCCCTGGAGGTCGGCGGCCCTCGCCTCCATCTGATATCTTGAATTGATCCCGAACTCGCCGTGATAGGCGTGGAAGCCGAAATAGGCCACGAACACCACGCACAGCGACGGGATGATCAGCCGGCCGGTGTTTCTCTGTTTATGCTGGCGTGTCCACATCGTCCAAATCCTCTGTGCGCCCATCTCGCCCGATTGTGCTTAATGGACGGTTACGGGCGGCAGGATTTGGCGGTCGCCAGAACGGAAAAGGGCGGGAATGCTCCCGCCCTTGTCCTTCGTATGTGGTTTGTATCAGCCCTTGACGATGGACTTGCCGGCGTAGCTTGCCTGCTTGCCGAGCTCTTCCTCGATCCGGATGAGCTGGTTGTACTTGGCCATCCGGTCCGAGCGCGACAGAGATCCCGTCTTGATCTGTCCGCAATTGGTGGCGACGGCGAGGTCGGCGATGGTCGAATCCTCGGTTTCGCCGGAACGGTGCGACATCACGGCGGTATAAGCGGCCTTGTGTGCGGTCTCGACGGCGTCGAGCGTTTCCGTCAGCGAGCCGATCTGGTTGACCTTGACCAGGATCGAGTTGGCGACGCCCATGCGGATGCCGTCCCGCAGCCGCGCCGTGTTGGTGACGAACAGGTCATCGCCAACGAGCTGGGTCTTCTTGCCGATCAGGTCGGTCAGATACTTCCAGCCTTCCCAGTCGTCCTCGGCAAGGCCGTCCTCGATCGAGATTATCGGATAGTCGGCGGCCAGCTTGGCCAGATATTTGGCCTGAGCCTTCGGATCACGGGTCTTCTTCTCGCCTTCATAGACGTAGTTACCGTCCTTGAAGAATTCGGTCGCCGCGCAATCGAGACCAAGCGCGATTTCCTCGCCCGGTTTGAAGCCGGCCTTCTCGATCGATTCCATGATGAAGTCGAGCGCGACCGGCGCGCTCTTCAGATTTGGAGCAAAGCCACCCTCGTCGCCGACATTGGTGTTGTGGCCGGCATCCTTCAGCTTCTTCTTCAGCGTGTGGAAGACTTCCGCCCCCCAGCGAACGCCCTCGCGCAGCGTCGGCGCGCCGATCGGCAGGATCATGAACTCCTGGAAGTCGATGGGATTGTCCGCATGCGCGCCGCCATTGATGATGTTCATCATCGGCACAGGCAGGACATGAGCCTTGGTGCCGCCGACATAGCGGTAGAGCGGCAAGCCTGCGGCATCGGCCGCGGCCTTCGCAACCGCAAGCGAGACACCGAGGATGGCGTTGGCACCAAGCCTGCTCTTGTTGGGCGTGCCGTCCAGCTCGATCATGGTCTGGTCGATGTGGATCTGGTTTTCGGCTTCCATGCCGCCGATCGCCTCGAACAGCTCACCATTAACGGATTCGACGGCGCGCAGCACACCCTTGCCGAGGTAACGGGCGCCGCCGTCGCGCAGTTCGACCGCCTCATGCGCTCCGGTCGAGGCGCCTGACGGCACGGCCGCACGGCCCATGGAGCCGTCTTCGAGTATGACGTCGACCTCGACGGTCGGATTTCCACGGCTGTCCAGGATTTCACGCCCGACAATGTCGATGATGGCAGTCATTGCGATGTCCTCGATTGATCGATTGAAGCGTCGCGCCCGTCTTAGCCAAAGCCCCGCAAAACGCAATCGTGGCCCCGCCAAATATTGCCGGCCTAGAGAGTCACGAAGCGCAAATTTCTGTCATCATAAGTCATGCCGTCAAACGCCGATTTCGGGCTACGACTGTTACCGCGCGGGGCGAAACAGAGGGAGTTTCGCCATGTCCGAGTTGAGCGGTATCATCAGTCTGTTCCTGATCGCGGCTGCATTCCTGACGTCGTGTGACAATCCGCAGTCGCCGCCAAATGCCATCGCGACGTTGCCCGCCTTGCACACAAGCGAATAGCCGTCAGGCTCAACTATAGAAAACCCGTCGGCGAACTGCCCCGCAGGTTGTTTCCAACTTTCAGGGGCAGCTCACCGACGGGACTTTTTGACAATCGGTCCTGTCAGTTCTTTCTGGGCAACTGCGGTACAAGGCTGCGCTTGCCGCCATCCTTGCCTTTGGGCTCCGGCTTCTGCGCCACCACCTTCTTGGCGGCGGGCTTTTTCGCCACGGCCTTCTTCGGCGTCGGTCCGTCCTCCGGCTCTTCCTTCTTCGGCTTGACCGGAGCCTCGTCCGCCAGCGATTCGAGCTTCAGGCCGGTCTCGCCGGTTTCCTTCTTCTCGACGGTGACGCGCACCGTGCCGCCCTTCTTCAGCTTGCCGAACAAAACCTCGTCGGCCAACGGCTTCTTGATGTGCTCCTGGATGACACGGCCAAGCGGCCGTGCGCCCATGCGCTCGTCATAGCCCTTGTCGGCCAGCCAGGCGATCGCGTCCGGCGACAGGTCGAAAGTGACGCCGCGTTCCGAGAGCTGAGCCTCGAGTTGCATCACGAACTTCTGCACCACCTGATGGATGACCGGCACAGGCAGCGAGCCGAACGGGATTATAGCATCGAGACGGTTGCGGAATTCCGGCGTGAACAGCCGGTTGATCGCCTCGACATCGTCGCCTTCGCGCTTGGTCGAACCGAAACCGATCGCCGCGCGCTGCGCGTCGGAAGCGCCCGCATTGGTGGTCATGATCAGGATCACGTTGCGGAAGTCGATCTGCTTGCCGTTATGGTCGGTCAGCTTGCCGTGATCCATGACCTGCAACAGGATGTTGAACAGGTCCGGATGCGCCTTCTCGACTTCGTCCAGCAACAGCACGCAGTGAGGATGCTGGTCGACGCCGTCGGTCAAAAGGCCGCCCTGGTCAAAGCCGACATAGCCTGGAGGCGCGCCGATCAGCCGCGAAACGGTGTGACGTTCCATATATTCCGACATGTCGAAGCGGATCAGTTCGACGCCCAGCGACGCGGCAAGCTGCTTTGCCACTTCGGTCTTGCCGACGCCGGTTGGCCCGGAGAACAGGTAGGAGCCGATCGGCTTTTCCGGTTCGCGCAGGCCGGCGCGCGCCAGCTTGATCGCCGAAGTCAGCGCGGTGATCGCGGTATCCTGACCGTAGACGACACGCTTCAGCTCGACTTCGAGCCCGGCTAGAACCTGCTCGTCATCAGCCGAAACCGTCTTCGGAGGGATGCGCGCCATGGTCGCGATCGTCGCTTCGATCTCCTTGATGCCTATGGTCTTCTTGCGCTTGGCCTCAGGCACCAGCATCTGCGAGGCACCGGTCTCGTCGATCACGTCGATCGCCTTGTCCGGCAGCTTGCGGTCGTTGATGTAGCGCGCCGACAGCTCCACCGAAGCCTTGATGGCTTCGTTGGTGAACTTCACCTTGTGGAATTCCTCATAATAGGGCTTCAGGCCCTTCATGATTTCGATGGCGTCCTCGATGGTGGGCTCGTTGACGTCGATCTTCTGGAAGCGCCGCACCAAGGCACGGTCCTTCTCGAAGAACTGGCGGAATTCCTTGTAGGTGGTCGAGCCAATGCAACGGATGGCACCGGATGACAGGGCAGGCTTCAACAGGTTGGACGCATCCATGGCGCCGCCTGACGTTGCCCCTGCCCCGATCACGGTATGAATCTCGTCGATGAACAAAACCGCGCCGGGGTAATCCTCGAGTTCCTTGACGACCTGCTTCAGCCGCTCCTCGAAATCGCCGCGATACCGGGTGCCGGCCAGCAGCGTGCCCATGTCGAGCGCGAAGATGGTGGCGTTATGCAGCACCTCGGGAACGTCGCCCTCGACGATGCGCTTGGCTAGGCCTTCGGCGATCGCCGTCTTGCCGACGCCGGGATCGCCGACATAAAGCGGGTTGTTCTTGGAGCGGCGGCACAGCACCTGGATGGTGCGGTTGATCTCGGTCTCGCGGCCGATCAGCGGGTCGATCTTGCCGGCTTTGGCCTTGTTGTTGAGGTTGACGCAATAAGCCGTCAGCGCATCTTGCTGCTGCTTCTTCTTGCCGCCTTCCTCCTGCGGCTCGGCGCCGTTCTGGCCGCCCTGCTCGTCATCGGCGCCACGCGGCGAGCGTGTCTCCGACGCACCGGGGCGCTTGGCGATGCCGTGCGAGATATAGTTGACCGCGTCGTAACGGGTCATCTGCTGTTCCTGCAGGAAATAGGCGGCGTGGCTCTCGCGCTCGGCGAAGATCGCGACGAGCACGTTGGCGCCGGACACTTCCTCGCGACCCGACGACTGCACATGGATCACCGCGCGCTGGATGACGCGCTGGAAACCGGCGGTCGGCTTGGAATCCTCGTCGTAACCGGTAACGAGATTGTCCAGCTCGGTGTCGATGTAGGTCAGAACCGTGTGCTTCAACTCATCGAGATCGACATTGCAGGCGCGCATGACGGCGGCTGCCTCTGTATCGTCGATGAGGGCGAGCAACAGATGCTCCAGGGTTGCGTATTCATGGTGTCGCTCATTGGCGAGCGTCAGCGCTTGGTGAAGCGCCTTTTCCAGGCCTTGGGAGAAAGCCGGCATGTTACCTCACTTCTTCTCCATCACGCATTGCAGCGGATGCTGATTCTGTCGGGCGAAATCCATGACCTGGGACACTTTGGTCTCGGCCACCTCGAATGTATAGACCCCGCACTCGCCCACTCCATGATTGTGAACATGAAGCATGATGCGTGTGGCGGCTTCGCGGTCCTTCTGGAAAAAACGCTCCAGCACGTGGACCACGAACTCCATGGGCGTGTAGTCGTCGTTGAGGATGAGGACCCGATAAAGGCTGGGCTTCTTGGTCTTGGTTTTGGTGCGCGTTATCACAGCGGTGCCACGCCCGGCTTCGTTGCCGTTGCCGCTACCGTTCTGCATACGCGCCACATGTCTCGTGGCAGTCAATCCAATCGTCACGTATTCCTGCCTCTTTCGAATCCCCATGCGAGATCGACATGTAGGTGTTCGATGAACGATTTTAAGCCCTTCTGTTTAGCTGACAATATGGCTAGGTGCCCAAACTTGGCCGATTTTCGCAATCGTGAAGGGCAGATGAGCCGCTGACATGAAATCGAAATGAAAAAACCCGGCCGCGCGGTCGCGGCCGGGTCTGCCTTCAGGCCCGAACAGGCCAATTTCAAATAATGTGAGGAATTACTTCGCCTTGGCGACGATCGATTCGAACGGCTTGTAGGCATCCTTGGCCAGTTCGGCATAAAGGTCGCCGATCCTGGTGGCTTCTGCGACGAACGACTCGTAGGACTGCTTGGCGAATTCCGACTGAATCTCGATCGCCTTTTCCAGCGACTTGGCGGAAATCATCTTCTCTACTGCGGCGCTGCCGGCTTCGAAGCTCTTCTTGGTGTACTCGCCAGCCTCGGCGGCGATGGCTTGCGCGCCCTTGGAGAGCGAGGCAAAGCTCTTCAGTCCGGTGTCAGCGAACTCTTTGCCAAATTTGCTGAAATCTTCGTAGGTCTGGGTCATTTCCTGATTCCCTTGACGGCTGCCTGAGATGCGCCCTGATCGGGTCGCTTTGTGCGATGCACTTTATATATTGTGCGATGCACAAAAAGTCAACATTTCGCCGACGCCACGCCAGCCGATCCGCCAGGCAATGCCTAAGATTCGAATAAAGAGAGGTTCAAGCCCGAAGAAAATGGTGAACGCGGCGGTTACCATAAACGGATTGGTAACGCTGCCCGCGTAGTTTGACCTGAAGTGAGGCAGGACCCTTTGCCGCCTCCAATGCAACGAAAAATTCAAGGGAACTACCAGTGCGTCAGGCGTTGTCGGGCATCATCTCCAAATCCGCGTCCTCCTTCAAAGCGATCATGGTCGTCGCGCTTGCGATGACAATCGTTGTTGCCGGTGCGGCGCCGTCTCTCGCGGCGCGGTCGGCGGCGATCGTCATCGACGCCAAGACCGGAAAGGTCCTTTATTCGGCGGATGCCGATGGGCGACGCTATCCCGCCTCGCTTACGAAGATGATGACCCTTTACCTGACCTTCGAAGCCCTGGCGAAGGGCAGGATCAGCAAGAACTCGCCGGTCGTCTTCTCGGCCAAGGCGTCCGGCGAAGCGCCGACGAAACTGGGCGTGAAGCCCGGCGGTTCTGTTACGGTCGAGACCGCGATCCTGTCGATGGTCACCAAATCAGCCAACGACTCGGCGACCGCGCTCGGCGAAATGCTCGGCGGCAACGAGACCACTTTCGCCCGCATGATGACCGCCAAGGCCCGGCAGCTAGGCATGAACGGCACGGTCTTCCGCAACGCCAACGGCTTGCCCGATCCGGGGCAGTTCACCACGGCGCGCGACATGGCCACGCTCGGCATCGCGCTGAGGGAGCATTTCCCGCAGTACTATGGCTACTTTTCCCAGCGCTCCTTCCTTTACGGACGCCAGCGTATCAATGGCCATAACCGCCTGCTCGGACGCATCAAGGGCGTCGACGGCATCAAGACAGGTTACACCCGCGCCTCCGGCTTCAACCTCGTTTCCTCCGTTGCCGATGGCGACCGCCGCATCGTGGCCGTTGTCATGGGCGGAGTATCAGGCGGCAGCCGTGACAACGAGATGGCGCATTTGATCACCACCTACATGCCGAGGGCGTCGACGCGCGGCGGCGGCATGCTGGTGGCCAAGGCCACCGGCGACAATCCGATCAAGGCCCTGGCAAATGTTCTCCTGCCCAAGCACGATGCGCCAACGCCGGACGACAAGCCGGTGGCCGTCGCAAGCGCCGACGCAGCCGCGGCCGACGACGCGTCCGCTGCGCAGAATGACACAGTTGCGCAGAATGAAGACGACGCCGACGACAATGCCGCTGTCGAAAAGACCAAGGAAGTCGTTCCCGCCAAGAAGGTAAAGACAGTCATCGTCTCCGCGCCGAAGGTTGCGACGGCGCAGGTCGTGGCTGCCTATGCTTCCGAGCCCACCCCCGCTGTCGATCCGGTCAACACCGCGTCGGTGCCGTCGGGCTGGGCCATCCAGGTTGCTTCATCGCCGAAGCAGTCCGAGGCGCAGGCATTCCTCGACAAGACGACAAAGCAGGCGCCTTCGGTGCTCGCCAACGCTTCAGGGTTCACGGCCGCCTTCGAGAAGGACGGCACGACCTACTACCGCGCACGGTTCGGCGGCTTTGGATCGAAGGACGCCGCCTGGAAGGCCTGCACCGCTTTGAAGAAGAAGAAAATCGAGTGCTACGCCGTCCAGCAGTAGGGCGGCGTGGAAGTCATCTCCCGGAAAAGTTCTGCGTCGAAGGAGACTTAGTTGTGATTGGAGAGCAAGACGTCCTTGGCTTCGTTAATCCGCGCCGCCAGGAAAGACGTGCCGCCGATATCGGGGTGCAGGCGCTGCATCAGGCGGCGGTGCGCCTTGCGGACATCCGCCGCGGCGGCCCCCGCTTCAAGACCAAGGACCTTGTAGGCCTCCTCCTTAGTCATGGCGCCAGAACTTGGCGCAACACCCAGCCCTTCGCGACTGTTCGTGTCAGCGTTTTTGCGCCAGACGGGAAATCTGCCGTCAAGATACGTCTCTAGCAATTGCCGGCTCTCCGGATCGCCGGAGAGTTCCCGATAAAGTTGCTGCAGTTCCGCAAGTGCCATCGAGCCGAGCATCTTGCCTTCGTGGTGGCCAGCCAGCACGAGGCCTTCCAGGCCGCCGGTGTCGTGATCAAGCTCCATTTCGAGCGCGGCGGTCCGCACCGTCGAACGTCTTCCCGGCGCCAATCCTGCCGCGGGTCCGCTCGTGCGCATGGAGCCGTACCACGCGGCGGCTCCCAGCAGCATCGCACCGCCGATAGCTTCGCGCCCCACCAGAAGCACCGCGCCGCCAAAGACCGCCAGCAGGGCCGGCCCGAGCGTTTTCAGCCCACCCGCGAGTGCCGCCGGGTCCGCACGCAGGAACATTGTCGCGAAGCCGAAAAGCACCAGCAGCAATGCAACGATTGCAATGATTGCGCCCATTATGTTCCGCCGCCCCGCAGATGCTCGATCATCAGCCGGTCTTCCGGCCTGTCCCTGGCCTCCAGCGCCTTCAATCCGCCAGTCGCAAACACGGCAACCGCCGAGAGCAGCCCGGCCAGGGTCGCGGCGGCCCGTCGGTCGAATCGAAACCATGCCCCTTTGGACAACCGCGCAATGTCCTTGAATACCTTTTCCGCGCCAGAATCATGGCCTTCCTGGAAGACGAAGACAGGGACGCCAAGCAGGCCTAGCCTGCCTGCCTTGTCCGCAAGCTCGTCGGCATTTTCTTCCATGGCATCGCCAATATAGACCAGCGCATTGACCTTGGCGGATACGGTCTGTTTCAGCGTGTGGGCCAGGACCTTGCCGATCTGGGTGTGACCGCTGCGGCAATCAATCCGAGTCATCAACTCCTTCAGCGTATCCGTGTCGGTGACGAAAGCAGACGAGCGGCATTCGCCAAGGCCACGAAAATAGACCAGCTGGACGCTGAGCAAGCCAGCCTTGCCCGCGGCATCGAACATCTCGCCCTGCAACGTGCAGGCAAGATCCCATGTCGGTTGCCGGCTCATCGTCGCGTCAAGCGAGAGGATCAGCCTGCCGGCGCCATTCCCGACCGCGGACAGGGCTCTTGCCTGGCGCACGAACGCTTCGATCTCGCCCGCGTCGGAACGAGGTTTGGTCGGCGCGGCGTTACCCTTCTTGGATATCGGCAGGCTCTTGTCGGTCATGAAATCCAAGATGTGGCGTTGTCGCGTCGCTTGCAAGTCCAGCATGGAGCAACATGAGGGCCAGACCCTGATAACTTCCCGCCTGATGCTGCGATCTAGAGCAGCCCGAGATCGGCAAGTTCACGCCGTAGTTTCGGCGGCATCTCGACCAACCCCGCCTTGCCCTTGCCAAGATCAAGCGGTGCATCGGACGGCTTCAGGTAGCGCCAGCCCTGAAAAGCACGGCGCGGCTGCCAGTCGGTGCGCACGACCTGCGGATCGAGGATCAAATGGCAACGACCGATGCCCTCGTCATCGGTAAACGGCCGGACATCGGTGATCAACTGGCGGCACTGGACGTTGCCCTTAATCACCCAGTAAAGCGATCCGCCATCGATGATTTCGGTCGCCCGCGTCGGTACCATCCGCGTCGTGTGGAACTGCTCCACCGGCTCGCCGGCGCGCCGTCTTTCATCGAGGCGAAAGGCGATCCATTCCTCGAGGTCCTCGACACTGTCGCAGCCGACGCAGAGCTTTATGAGGTTGAGAGACATCGCCCAAGCTTTAGCCTCACGGGCGGAGCCGTCAACGGGCCGACGGGGTTCTCCACAGTGCCAGCCACAGGGATTGAATTGGCGCTCAGCATTCCACGACGTTGACAGCCAGCCCGCCAAGGCTGGTTTCCTTGTATTTCTCGTTCATGTCGAGACCGGTCTGGCGCATGGTTTCGATGGCCGCGTCGAGCGGCACGAAATGAATGCCGTCGCCCTTGATGGCGAGCGAGGCGGCTGTCACCGCCTTGACCGCGCCGAGCGCGTTGCGCTCGATGCACGGCACCTGCACCAGCCCGCCGACCGGATCGCAGGTCATGCCAAGATGATGTTCCAGGGCAATCTCGGCGGCATTCTCGACCTGCTCCGGCGTCCCGCCCATGACGGCGCACAAGCCTGCCGCAGCCATCGCCGATGCTGAACCCACCTCGCCCTGACAGCCCACCTCGGCGCCGGAGATCGAGGCATTGGTCTTGATGATGCCGCCGACAGCAGCGGCCGTCAGTAGGAAATCGCGGATGCTCGGCTGGTCGGCTTCGGGGTGGAAATGCAGCCAGTAGCGCAACACAGCAGGCAGCGTGCCGGCCGCGCCATTGGTCGGAGCGGTGACCACACGTCCCCCGGCGGCGTTCTCCTCGTTGACCGCCATGGCGTAGATCGACAGCCAGTCATTGGCGAGCAACGGGTTGGGTTTATTCTGCTGCCACTGCTCCTGCAACTTGTCGTGCAGCATGCGCGCACGGCGGCGCACCTTCAGCCCGCCCGGCATGATGCCGTCCTGCGACAGGCCGCGATCGATGCAGCTCTTCATGGCGCTCCAGATACCGTCGAGGCCGGCATCGAGTTCCTCGCGCGACATCTGCGTTTCCTCGTTGACGCGCTTCATCTCGGCGATAGAAAGGCCGCTCTTGGCCGCCATCTTCAGCATCTCGACCGCGTTCTTGAAGGGATAAGGCACTTTCTTGCCTTCGGTCGTCACAGATCCCTTGGCCTTCATCCGCTGCAGCTCTTCTTCCGAAACCACAAAGCCACCGCCGATCGAATAATAGATGCGCTTGAGCAGCAAGCGTCCACCGGCATCATAGGCATGGAACGCCATGCCGTTGGCGTGGCCGGCGAGTGGCGCCTTGCGGTCAAGCACGAGATCCGTGGCCGGATCGAAGCGATAGGAAGGATGGCCGGGCGCAGATATCCGCCTGTCGGCCGCGATGCGCGCCGCAATGCCGTCAGCCAGATCGGGATCGACTGTCTGCGGCGTCAGCCCGGCGAGGCCAAGCACAACGGCGCGATCGCTGCCATGGCCAATGCCCGTATAGGCGAGAGAGCCATGCAGGCTGGCGCCAAGACGATCCACCTTGACGCCAGCGGGGCGCGGCCAGTCGCCACCGAGGATTTCGTCCAGGAAACGGGCGGCGGCCGTCATCGGCCCCATTGTGTGGGAACTCGACGGGCCGATACCGATCTTGAACAGGTCGAAAACCGAAAGGAACACGCGCGGCTGTCTCCGGGAGAGCTGTCGAGGACTACATATAGGAATTCCCGCAATGTTTCCGCTGTTTTGAAAATCGCGGCGCGGTTCACGCCGACCTTGTTTGCTCCGGCAGCGACATCCGCCAGTATTGCCGGTGTGGCATGTCAACCAACATCGCCGGGGCGCGGAAAGGGCTCATCGATGCGGCCTGACATCCAGTAGGCGAAAAGGCCGATCCATTCGCGGATCGCCATGGTCGTGGCCTGCAGCGAATCGGCCGCATTGTCCCGAAACAGCCCGATGCCCTCCCGCCCCGAAGTTCGATAATCGACAGGCCACGCAATGGTGGGAAAACCAGCCTTGACAAACAGTGCCTTGGCACGCGGCATGTGGAACGCCGAGGTCACCAGCAGCCAGGTCTCTCCTGGTTTCGGAACCACCATCTGGCGGGTGTAAATAGCGTTCTCGTAGGTGTTGCGGGATCTGTTCTCGAGGATCAGCCGATCGGCCGCCACGCCTAGGGCGCCGAGCAGGCGCGGCGCGGTGGTCGCATCGCCCTCGCCGTCAAGTATCAGTTCGCCGGTACCGCCGGAGACGACAATCTTCGCCCCGGGAAAGCGCCGCGCCAGCACTGCCGTCTCGACCATGCGGTCACCGCCGGCGTTCAACTCGTAGCCGCCGCGCACCAGATTGATGGCGCCCTCGAAACCGCCGCCAAGCACCACGATGCCATCGACCTTTTCCGGCAAGGACGGGCGTGGAAAGCGTTCCTCCAGCGGGTTGAGCATCAGCGCGCCGAGCGATGTCCAGGCCGAAAGCGCGAGGACCAGCAACGCCAGCGAACTGCCGGTGACTGCCAGCCTCCATCGGCCAAAAGTCACCGCGATCACGCCTGCAAGGAGCAGGAAAATCGACAGGTTCAGCGGCTGGATGAAGAACCAGAAGACCTTGGAAAGGTAGAAGAACATCCCCTCGCCCCGTCAGGCTCGGGAGCCTACCACCACTTCTCCGGCTTGAACGTCCCCGCCGCCTGCTCGATGACGTGAGCGGTCTGGAACAGCGTCTCCTCGTCGAACGGGCGACCGATGATCTGCAGCCCGAGCGGCAAGCCCTTGGGATCGAGCCCGGCGGGCACGGAGATGCCGGGCAGGCCGGCCATGTTCACGGTCACGGTGAAAATATCGTTGAGATACATTTTCACTGGATCAGACGCCATGTCCTCGTCAGCGACGCCAAATGCCGCCGACGGCGTTGCCGGGGTCAGGATGACATCGACACCGGCGGCGAACACATTCTCGAAATCGCGCTTGATGAGGTTCCGCACCTTCTGCGCCTGCAGATAGTAGGCATCGTAATAGCCTGCCGACAGCACATAGGTGCCGATCATGATGCGGCGCTTGACCTCGCGGCCGAAACCGGCGGCCCGGGTCTTCTCGTACATGTCTACGATGTCCTTGCCGGGCACGCGCAATCCATAGCGGACGCCGTCGTAGCGGGCGAGGTTGGACGAGGCTTCCGCGGGCGCCACGATGTAATAAGCCGGCAACGCGTATTTGGTGTGCGGCAGGGAAATGTCGACGATCTCCGCGCCGGCGTCCTTCAGCCAGGCAATGCCCTTCTGCCAGAGCGCCTCGATCTCCTCCGGCATGCCGTCGACGCGGTATTCCTTGGGAATGCCGACCTTCATGCCCTTGATCGGCTTGCCGATCACCGCCTCGTAGTCGGGCACCGGCCGATCGACGGACGTCGTGTCCTTCGGATCGACCGAGGCCATCGACTTCAGCATGATCGCCGCATCGCGCACATCGCGTGCAATCGGTCCGGCCTGATCGAGCGACGAGGCGAACGCGACGACGCCCCAGCGCGAGCAACGGCCATAGGTCGGCTTGATGCCGACGGTGCCGGTGAAGGCAGCCGGCTGGCGGATCGAACCGCCCGTATCCGTGGCGGTCGCGCCCGCGCAAAGGAAGGCGGCAACCGCCGAAGCCGAGCCGCCCGACGAACCGCCGGGAACCAGCTGCGCGTTGTCCAGGGTGCGCGCGGTCTTGGCGCCACCGGCGGAGACGAAGCCGCCGTCGCCCTGATGAGTCGTCGGCATCACCACCGTATCCGTGCGCGAACGCCGCCAAGGGTTGATGACCGGCCCATAGTAGGACGTCTCGTTGGACGAGCCCATGGCGAATTCGTCCATGTTCAGCTTGCCCAGCATGACCGCGCCGTCGGCCCACAGATTGGCGGTGACGGTCGATTCATAGCGCGGCTTGAAGCCGTCGAGCACATGGCTGCACGCCTGGGTGTGAATGCCTTCGGTACCGAAGAGATCCTTGATCCCGAGCGGAATACCTTCAAGCGCTCCGCCCTCGCCTTTTGCGAGCTTCGAGTCGGAGGCCTTGGCCATGTCGCGGGCCTTGTCGCCGGTGACCGTGACATAGGCATTGAGCGCCGGGTTGGCACGATCGATCGCCAACAGATACGCCTCGGTGATCTCGGTTGCGGTGATTTCCTTGGCGCGCAGCTTGGCGCGGGCCTGCGAAATCGTCAGATGGGTCAGATCGCTCATCAGGCAAGACTCTTTTCGTAAAACACCGACCACTCGGAATCGGGATAATCCAGCACGGGTCCGCAGCGCGAAAAGCCGGCACGTTCGTAAACAGTCCACGCAGCCGGATGGCGATCGCCGGTCTCCAGCACCAGGCGGTCCAGACCTTCGTCCCGCGCCAGCGCCTCGACCCGCTCCACGATCCTCGCGCCAATCTTCTGGCCGCGATGGGAAGGACGCGTATACATGCGCTTGACTTCGCCGACGCTACCATGCCGCTTGAGCGCGCCGCAACCGATGGCCAGTCCATTGTCGCGGGCGATGAACACGGTCGTACACTTGTCAGCCATTTGCTCGACGGTCATGTGGTAGCAGTGCTCCGGCGGCGTCAATTCGAGCAGCGTGGCGTTGAGTTCGTTCACCAACCCGCGCACATCGTCCTGCAGCGGCGTTTCGATGGCGATCTCGATTGCCATCGTGGCCTACTCCACCACCTTGGGAACAAGGAAGAAATTCTCTTCCGTCGCTGGCGCGTTTGCAACGATGTCAGCCGCCTTGTTGCCGTCGGTGACCACGTCCTGGCGCTTCTTCATCTCCATAGGCGTAACCGACGTCATCGGTTCGATGCCGGAGACATCGACCTCGTTCAATTGCTCCACGAAGCCCAGGATCGCATTCAATTCGCCGGTCATGCGCTCAGCGTCCTCCTCGCTCACCGCGATGCGGGCGAGACGCGCGACGCGCTTCACTGTCTGAAGATCAACGGACATGTTTCTGCCTCTGGAAAACCAAATGGCGCTATAGCGGCGCGGCGCGTGGCGCGCAACTGCATCGTGCGGCAACCTACGCCGAAGTGCTGGCCCGGCTCTTCGGCTGGCGCAGCGGAATTGGCAGTTCGAACAGGCGCTCCCTGCCCGGACACATGCCGCATGCCGCCTCATCCTCCAGCGCGGCGAAAGCCCGCAGTTCCGCGTCGGAACAGCCTGCCTCCAGCGCACGATAATCCAGATAGGCGTCCCATTTTTCGGAGAGCTGGTATCTGGCCTTTTGCATCGGCAGGTAGGCCAGCGGCGCACATTTCCAGATACGCCCCTCAAATAGTTGCTTGCAGTGGCGGGCGGGACAAATCTCCCAGCTGGCCCTAGGGTCACCGTCCTCGAAGGGCAGCATGCTGCCGCCAAAGCCGGTGTAGCGCCGCGTCCACTGCTTGTGCGACGGACGAGTCCTGGCCACGAAACCGTGGTCTCGCCGCCAGGTCTCCAGCAAGTCGAACACCGGCTTCAGCTTCTCGCGATACTCATCGGAATCGTGATGGATCGAAACAAAAAGGCGTGCCTCACGATCGGCGGCGAGGACCGCCGGCAGCGTTGGGTGGCGGTGTAGGAAGAAGCCGTTGGAGACAATCTCGATTTTAGTCCTTGGCCAGTGCCACCGCACCAGCCCGACAAATTCGGGCAGTCGCGGATGGATTGTGGGTTCCCCGCCCAGCAGCGAGAAGCAAGCAACCGAAACGCGCTGGCTCCACAGCCCCATCCAGCGGTCGGCGTCTTCAAGAGAAACGATGCCAGCATGGGCGTGGTTGGAATAGTGCGAGCAGCTCTCACACGACAGGTTGCAGCCATGTGCCACATGCAGTTCGAGTCTTTGAAACACAGGTCGCTCTCCGCGGAGAAACGACCCCACCCGTTTGATGATCCCCATGAAGCGAAGCTAGCACGCCGATCTGGCCAGCACACCAACTTCGTAATGGCAACTGCAGACCATGGCGAGGCCACGCCGAGTGCCTCGCCAGCCAGCTCACGTTTTTAAACCTAGCCGTCTCAGATGGTGATCGTCTCGCCGATCTTCGGCAGGGCCACTTTCACGCCAGATCCATCCATTCCAGCCACGAACTTTTCGGCGGTGGGGTCGATCATCGGAAACGTTCCGAAGTGGCAGGGAACGACCGTATCGAACTTGAAGAAACGCCGGCAGGCAAGCGCAGCCACGGCGCCGCCCATGGTGAAACGGTCGCCGATCGGCACGATGCCGATTTTCGGTTCGTGAAGTTCGTTGATGAGCGCCATGTCGGAAAAGATGTCGGTATCGCCCATATGGTAGAGGGTCTCGTCATCGGGAAAATGCAGGACGAGTCCACCTGGATTGCCGAGATAGATATTCTTGCCGCCCTCTTCGCCAAACGAGGATGAGTGCAGCGCCTGGACGAAAGTCGTGGTGAAAGCGCCGCAGTCAACGGTGCCGCCAATGTTGCCGGGGTTGATCTTCTGACCGTTTACCCCTTTTCCGACCAGGTACATGCAGATCTCGAAATTGGCGACGAGCTGAGCGCCGCTCTTGTTCAGCACCTCCACCGCGCCGCTGATGTGATCGCTGTGGCCATGGGTCAGCAGGACATGCGTGATGCCTTCAGCCGGTCCTTCCCAGCCACCCGTCCACGATGGATTGCCGACCAGATAGGGGTCTATGAGGATTTTCGCCCCCGCGGTTTCGATGCGGAATGCGGAATGGCCGTACCAGGTGAGCTTCATGAAGAGGTTCCTCGATTTTTGCTGTGCTAGAGGATAGAACGCCAGCGACGCAAATCAATGACATCCGGCATCTTTGCCCGCTTGAATGCGGGCGGCATCGCAGACGAGGGAAAGCCGTTGAGTATCATCGCGATCGAGGAGTTGCCGGCACGGCTCGGTAGCGGCAAGACGCTGGCCGGTCTTGACCTTGGCGACAAGACGATCGGCGTTGCGATTTCGGACAGGGGTTTTTCCTTTGCCCATCCGCGTCCAGTGATCATGCGCAGGAAATTCTCGCTTGATGCCGCCGCTCTCCTTGCCGTGCTGAACAAGGAGAATGCTGGCGCCATCGTGCTCGGCCTGCCCATCAACATGGATGGATCGGAAGGCCCTCGCGCGCAGAAATCGCGCGCTTTTGTCCGCAACATGGCTGGCATCACCGACCTGCCATTCATTTTGTGGGATGAACGGCTGTCTACGGTGGCGGCCGAACGGACGCTGATCGAGATGGATTTCTCGCGCAGGAAACGCGCCGGCAAGATCGATTCGGCCGCGGCCGCCTTCATCCTGCAGGGTGTTCTCGACCGCCTTCAGTCGCTCGATGCAGCCGCTCGGACGGAACCGGGCCCGTCCACTGCTTCTTGACCCAACCGGCAATGTTGCGACGGCGGCGGAACGCCCACAGCGCCATCAGCAGAAACCCATCGAAAATACACGCCTTGGCGACCATGCCGGGAATGATCGCCGGGTCGATGCCCAGCATCTGCCCATAAAGCTGGAACACCAGATCATGCAGTTGCCGGCTCAACATCACATAGCCGAAATTGATGTCGTTGAGCGACAGGAAGAACCATCCCCAGAACAAGACGAGCGGGGCCGCCCACAGCGCGAACAAATAGCGCATCAGCGACCATCCTTCCGATTCGTATCCGGGCGACCGGAAATGCGCGAGAGCAGCGAATCATGCGCGGCGCCCTTCGCCATCACATGCGCCGCGCGGGTTTCTCCCTTGCCGGGAACGGTGGCCGGGGATGTCGAACGCCGCTCGGCGAGCATGGCGACGTAGGACGCCAGCAGAGCCGCCATCTGGATGGCGATGACCATGAACAGCCCGTTGATGCCCTGCGCGGCGCCGCCCACCAAAATCACGGATAGCAAGCCGAAGGCCGAGATGAATGCGATGCGCATGACGCTGTCGGCGGCATCCAGGCTCATCGTGCTGATCAGTGTTTCGACGAACGCCCAGCAAAACAGCACGGCAACCACCATCAGCGCGGTCGCCAGTGGCGCCACGACAATCGCGTTCTCGAGATCGGCCAGGCCCGGGCTCTGTACGGTGACGCCCAGCATGCCGAGCGCGGCCGAGACACCACGGCTGCCATCGATGCAGATGAACGCCAGCAGGGCGAAAACGAGCGCCCAATGCAAAGCCAAAAGAGAGGTCAAGACGTGACGCATGCCGTTCCTGCTTCGGTATCCTGAGACAGTGGGCTTTGCGGATCACTCCTGCAATCTAAACCATTTGTTAAGGTTAACGGCAATTCACAGGGAGAATGACAGCGCTCGTCACGGGCGTTTCGCGACCTACTCGAGGCGCTGCCGACCTCCGGTTCAGTTCGTTGGCGGATAGAGCGTGTCGATGATCATGCGCGCGTCGTGGCGCGAATCGAGCATGCCATAGGTATTGCGCCATTGGCCGGCCAGCCGGGTCTCGACGAAAGCGTCGGCGATCCGCCCTGCCCCCAGCCGGCGCAGTTCCGCGGCGGCGGCCGACAGCGCCAGTTGCTCGGTGAGCAGCCGGGCCGAGCCCTCGTCAGTGCCCGCTACCTGCATTGCGGCCTTGAGCACGCCGATGGTGCCGCGTCCGCCTGCGCCGAGATCACGATCGATACCGGCCAGCACGTCCTCGAACAGCCCTGGCGCACGGCTGAGCACGCGCAGCACATCGAGCGCCATGACGTTGCCGGATCCCTCCCAGATCGCATTGACGGGCGCCTCGCGATAATAGCGGGCAAGCGGCGCCTCCTCGACATAGCCATTGCCGCCAAGGCACTCCATCGCCTCGAAGAGCAGCGGCGGCGCGATCTTGCAGACCCAGTACTTGACGACCGGCGTCATGGCGCGGGCAAACGCCGCCTCGCCACGGTCGCTCGCCGCCTCGTCGAAGGAACGCGCCAAGCGAAACGACAAGGCCGTGGCCGCGGCAACGTCGAGCGCCATGTCTGCCAGCACGCGCTGCATCAACGGCTGTTCGATCAGATTGGTGCCAAACACCTGCCGGTGACGTGTGTGATGCACCGCTTCGGCCAGCCCGGCGCGCATGATCGCCGATGAAGCGACGGCGCAATCGAGCCGGGTCAGCGTCACCATGTCCATGATCGTCTTCACGCCGGCGCCGGGTTCGCCGACCATTTCGCCAATGGTGTTGACGAATTCGACTTCGGAAGAAGCGTTGGAGCGATTGCCGAGCTTGTCCTTCAGCCGCTGGAAGCGGAAGCCATTGCCCGATCCGTCGCCAAGAACGCGAGGTACCAGGAAGCACGACAGCCCCTCCGGAGCCTGGCCGAGCACCAGGAACGCATCGGACATCGGCGCCGACATGAACCATTTGTGGCCGGTCAGGCGATAAAAACCGCCACCGGCGCGCTCGGCCCTGGTGACATTGGCCCGCACATCGGTGCCGCCCTGCTTTTCCGTCATGCCCATGCCCAGTGTCAGGCCGGTCTTTTCGACAGGCGGCTTCTGACTCTGGTCATATTTTCGGGTCGTCACGCGCGGCGCCCATTCGCGGAACAGTTTCGGGCTGGCCATCAGCGCCGCCAGCGACGCACTTGTCATGGTGATCGGGCACAGATGCCCGGTCTCCAACTCGGCTGTCAGGTAGAATCGGGCCGCCCGCACCTGATGGCGACGGCCGATCTCGGCATCGCCATTCTCCCAGATGGATGAATGCAGCCCATTCGCGACGGAACGGCGCATCAGCGCATGATAGGCGGGATGGAATTCGACCAGATCGATGCGCCGGCCCTGCCGGTCATGTGTCCTGAGCTTTGGCGTCTCGACATTGGCGAGGCGCGCAAGCTCCTGTGCTTCCTGGGTCAGCACGAAACGGCCGAGGCCGTCGAGGTCCTTGCGCACAGGATCGGAAAAGCGCTCGGCAAGCTGGATCAACAACGGATCGCCCCGCCAGGCATTCCCGCCTGTCAACGGCGGCGGCTGGTTCGTCACGTCGTCGGTCACGCCTTGTCCCTATCATCGCAGGCCACGAATCCGAAGCCATCGGCGGTTTATAGCTCAAGCTTTGCCGCGTGCGCGATGAAAATACCGGGGAGAAAGGCAGCAATCCAAAGCTGGCGCTTGCAGCCGCCGAATCCGCACCCTATAGCAGCGCCTTGAGATGACTGACGCTTCGTCCCTGCCGCTCTATCCTCACCGCCATCTACTGGGCATCCGCGACCTTTCCCCCGCCGACATAGAGCTTTTGCTCGATCGCGCGGATCGGGCGGTCGCCATCTCGCGGCAATCGGAAAAGAAGACCACGACGCTGCGCGGACGCACGCAGATCAACCTCTTCTACGAAGCCTCGACCCGCACGCAATCTTCCTTCGAGCTTGCCGGCAAACGGCTCGGCGCCGACGTCATGAACATGTCGGTGGCAAGCTCTTCGGTGAAGAAGGGCGAAACGCTGATCGACACGGCGATGACGCTGAACGCCATGCGCCCCGACATATTGATCATCCGCCATCAGTCGGCGGGTGCGGCGGCGCTGCTGGCACAAAAGGTCGGCTGCTCGGTGGTCAATGCCGGCGACGGCGCCCACGAGCACCCGACGCAGGCGCTGCTTGACGCTCTGACCATCCGGCGCGCCAAGGGTCCACTGTCGAAACTGATCGTTGCCATCTGCGGTGACATCCTGAATTCGCGCGTGGCGCGCTCGAACATCATGCTGCTCAACGCGCTCGGGGCGCAGGTGCGTGTCGTCGCTCCCTCGACGCTTCTGCCCACCGGCATCGAGAAGATGGGCGTCATTGTCACACGCTCGATGGCGGAAGGTCTGAAGGACGCGGACGTCGTGATGATGCTGCGCCTGCAGCGCGAGCGTATGGAAGGCGCCCTCGTGCCTTCGGTGCGCGAATATTTCCGATATTTCGGTCTCGACGCGGAAAAGCTGAAGGCCGCGAAGGACGATGCATTGGTGATGCATCCCGGCCCGATGAATCGCGGCGTCGAGATCGCCTCGGAAATTGCCGATGGTCCGCAAAGCGTCATCCAGGAACAGGTGGAGATGGGCGTTGCCGTGCGCATGGCGGTGATGGAAGCGCTTCTCGATCCGCGCCGCAACCTAGAGGGGCGCGGAGCATGAGCACGACAGTCCTCGAGCGCGCTCGCATCGTCGACCCGTCGCGCGGTATCGACGAAGTCGGCACCGTTATCGTTGATGGCAGCAGGATCGCGGCCGCCGGCAAGGCGGCACTGAACCAGGGCGCACCGGAAGGTGCGACCATCATCGATTGCGCCGGCAGTGCTGTCATCCCTGGCCTCGTCGATGGTCGCGTTTTCATAGGCGAACCCGGCGGAGAGCATCGCGAAACCATCGCTTCGGCCAGCATCGCGGCTGCCGCCGGCGGCGTCACCTCCATCGTCATGATGCCCGACACCGATCCGGTGATAGACAATGTGGCATTGGTCGAGTTCGTGCTGCGTACCGCCAAGGACACGGCAAGCGTCAATGTGTTCCCCGCGGCTGCGATCACCAAGGGTCTCGATGGGCGTGAGATCACCGAGTTCGGCCTGCTACGCGAGGCCGGCGCGGTGGCCTTCACCGACGGACGCCATACCATCGCCAGTGCGCTGGTAATGCGCCGTGCCCTGACCTATGCACGCGATTTCGGCGCTACCATCGTGCATGAAACGCAGGACGCCGCCCTTGCCTCCGCCGGCGTGATGAATGAAGGACTCTATGCGAGTTGGCTCGGCCTTGCCGGCATTCCGCGCGAAGCCGAATCCATCCCGCTGGAGCGCGACCTTGCACTGGCGCGGCTGACGCGCGGCTCCTATCACGCGGCAAAGATATCGACAGCCATGGCGGCCGCGGCGGTAGCGCGCGCGAAAGCCGACGGCGCGACGGTGACTGCCGGTGTATCGATCCACAATCTCTCGCTCAACGAAAATGACGTTGGCGAATACCGCACCTTCTTCCGCCTGACGCCGCCGTTGCGCGCCGAAGAGGACCGCCTAGCGATGATCGAGGCGGTCAAGGATGGCACCGTCGACATCATTGTGTCCTCGCACGATCCGCAGGATGTCGACACCAAACGCCTGCCCTTCGCCGACGCCGCGGCTGGCGCCATCGGACTTGAAACGCTGCTGGGCGCGGCACTGCGGCTCTACCACAATGAAGATTTGACGTTGCTGAGACTGGTCGAAACGCTGTCCACCGCGCCGGCAAAGTTGTTTGGACTGCCCGGCGGCACGCTGAAGCCGGGAGCATTGGCCGATCTGGCTGTCGTCGATCTGAACGAGCCATGGATCGTCAGCGAAAGCGGCATCCGCTCACGCTCGAAAAACACCTGTTTCGAAGGCGCGCGACTGCAAGGCAGGGTCTTGCAAACCATGGTTTCGGGTCGCACAGTATTTTCAGCCTAGTCCGGCAGACAGGAAGAATGGGGAGCAACTCGCGCTCCTTTCCGGTCAGCCGGGCGGGGTTCAGGGGGAAACAATGACCTACGGCCTCATCGTGGCACTGGTGTTCGGCTATCTGCTCGGCTCGATCCCGTTTGGGCTATTGATCACCCGGGCAGCCGGCCTAGGCGATGTGCGCAAGATAGGCTCCGGCAACATTGGCGCCACGAATGTGCTGCGCACCGGCAACAAGGGCTTGGCCGCCGCCACGCTGGTTCTCGATGCGCTGAAGGGCACCGCTGCTGTCCTGATCGCCGGTCATTACGCGCCGGAATTCGGCCTGTGGGCCGGCCTCGGCGCATTCCTCGGCCATCTTTTTCCGGTCTGGCTCGGCTTCAAGGGCGGCAAGGGCGTGGCAACGTATCTCGGCGTGCTGATCGGCCTCGCCTGGCAGGTTGCGCTGGTCTTCGCCGTGGTCTGGCTCGCCGTTGCCTTCCTCTTTCGGTACTCGTCACTGGCGGCACTCATTGCGGCGATCGTCGTGCCGATCGCAGTCTATTTCCTCAGCACGCCGCGGATTGCCGGATTGTTCGTGGTCATGAGCATCGTCGTCTTCATCAAGCACCGCGCCAACATTTCGCGGCTCCTCGCCGGTACCGAGGGCAAGATCGGAGCCAAGGGGTGAGCAACCGGCTCGTCGGGCCGCGCCTCAGCGACCGGCAACGGCTGAGCTGGCTTCGTTTGATCCGTACCCAGAATGTCGGTCCTGCCTCTTTTCGCGATCTGATCAACCGCTTCGGCTCCGCCGAGGCCGCGCTGGAAATATTGCCCGAACTGATGATCTCCGGCGGCGCCAACCGGATAGCCCGCATTCCATCAGTGGCTGAAGCCGAGGCCGAACTGGAAGCGGCCCGAAGGGCTGGCGCCCGCTTCGTGGGCATTGGTGAACCCGACTACCCCCCGCAGTTGAAGAACATGGACCACCCACCGCCGCTGCTCGCGGTCAAAGGCGAAGGCGCGGTGTTTCGGCTGCCGGCCCTAGCCATCGTCGGCGCCCGCAATGCCTCGCTCGCCGGCATCAAGATGGCGCGCACGCTTGCGACGGAGCTTGGCCGCGAAGGGTACAGTATCGTGTCCGGCCTTGCGCGCGGTATCGACACGGCGGCGCATCAGGGCAGCATCTCCACGGGCACGATCGGCGTTCTGGCGGGTGGCCTCGACATGCCCTACCCGCCGGAGAACGTCGGCCTCTGTGACGAGATAGCCGAGCGCGGCGGCGCCATCGTTTCCGAGATGCCGTTCGGTTGGCAGCCGCGTGCCCAGGACTTCCCGCGTCGCAACCGGCTCGTCGCAGGCATCGCGCTGGGACTTGTCGTGGTCGAGGCCGCAAATCGTTCCGGATCGCTGATCAGCGCGAGGCTTGCCGCCGAGATGGGCCGGCTGGTCTTCGCTGTTCCCGGCTCGCCGCTCGATCCGCGCGCGGCCGGCACCAACGGCCTGCTCAAGGACGGCGCCACCCTTGTCACCGAAGCCGCCGACATTTCCGGAGCCATCGCGCCGCTAACCGGCCTTCACGCGCCTAACAACACGCCGCTTGAAGACCCCATCGATTTCTCGGCACCGCCACCCGGCGAGGATGACCGCGCAAGGGTGATAGAGACATTAGGCCCGACGCCGGTGCCGGTCGACGAAATCATCCGCCACACCGGTCTGCATCCCGCGCAGGTTTTCATGGTGCTGCTGGAACTTGACCTCGCCGGCCGGCTGGAGCGACATGCCGGCGGAAATGTTTCGCTGCTGTTCGGAGAGTCCTGAAGGCTGGTGAGCGCGATGGGATTCGAACCCATGACCTACTGATTAAAAGTCAGTTGCTCTACCGGCTGAGCTACGCGCTCCCGCGGGCGCGAAAGGCTGCCCTCGAAATTGCGCGGAACATAGGGAGAGTGCCTCGACGGGTCAACCGGAAAAGATCGCCAGCACGTGGAGAATTCCAACGATTTCATGGAGAAGTTCGGAACGGTTCGCGAAACATGGAATCGCCTCCGCAAAAATCATGGGAAACCGGTTTCAAACAAAGATTCCGACAGGAGAAACATTACAGATCAGCAACTTGAGCATTTTTCTGGAACAATAGCGCCCCCTATCCGTTCTCCCGGCACAAGGGACGTAACCACCTCTCAAGGAGAATATAATGAACAAGGTCATGTCGGGCTTGCTGGCCGCCACTTTGTCAATTTCATTCGCGGCCACCGCCGCCATACCTGCCGAAGCCTCACCGATATATGTGCCTCAGGCTCCGGTCGTCGCTCCATCCGATATCCAGGCAGTAGATTTCAATCCGCAGTTGAAGAATCGCAATTTTCGCGGCAACCGCAATTTCGGTGGTCACCGGAACTTCAACGGCAATCGCAACTTCGGCAACAGGGGAAATGGTGGCTACTGGAACGGGCACCGTGGCTATAGCTATTACCGCCCCGGCTACCGTCGCCATGGTGACTTCTGGTTCCCGCTGGCCGCATTCGCCGCTGGCGCGGTCATCAGCGGAGCTATCGTAAACAGTGAGAATCGCGGAAATTCGCATGTTCAGTGGTGCTACGACCACTACAGGTCCTATCGCGCTTCGGACAACACGTTCCAGCCGAACAACGGCCCTCGTCAGCAGTGCCGTTCGCCCTACTGATAGACCGCCCTACTGATCGACTTTGCTGATCTAGCCGACCTGAAGACCCGCGCCGGACACGGCGCGGGTCTTCATTGTTTGCTTAAGGTTCTGCGCACCGCGTCGCGCCAACCGGCAATTTTTACTGCACGGGTGGGGGCATCCATTTCGGGTTGGAAACGACGCTCAAGCACCCACTTTTTCGCGAATGTCTCAGCCGCCGGCCAGACACCGGCTTGCGAACCGGCAAGCCACGCGGCACCCAGCGCCGTTGTCTCGAGAATTGTTGGTCGGTCGACCGGCGCGTCGAGAATGTCGGCCAGACGCTGCATGGTCCAGTCGGACGCAACCATCCCGCCATCGACGCGAAGCACAGTCCTCGCCGAGGCACCCTTCCAGTCCTTGCGCATCGCGTCGAGCAGATCGCGCGTCTGAAAGGCTACCGATTCCAGTGCAGCACGGGCAAACTCCGCCGGGCCGGAATTGCGGGTCAGCCCAAAAATGGCGCCCCTTGCATTAGCGTCCCAGTGTGGCGCGCCGAGCCCGACGAAGGCGGGCACCAGGTAGACGTTCTGGGTCGCATCCGCCGCCGCCGCCAATTTGCCGCTCTGCTCCGCCTTGCCCAGCACCTTCAGCCCGTCGCGCAGCCATTGTACAGCCGCACCCGCGATGAAGATCGACCCCTCCAGCGCATAGGTAGTCTTGCCGTTCAGCCTGTAGGCGATCGTCGTCAGCAATCGGTTTTTTGAGCGCACGAGATCGCTGCCCGTGTTCAGCAGCGCGAAGCACCCCGTGCCGTAGGTCGATTTCATCATGCCCGGTTCGAAGCAGGCCTGGCCGATTGTCGCGGCGTGCTGGTCGCCGGCCACGCCTAGAATTCTTATCTCGGCACCGAACAGGCTTTTTTCCGTGCGTCCAAAATCATCGGCGCAGTCCTTCACCTCCGGCAGCATTCTCGCCGGTATCTTGAGGACGGCCAGAAGCTCGTTATCCCAGGCATTCTCCTGGATATTATAGACCAATGTGCGCGACGCATTGGTGGCGTCGGTGGCATGAACCTTTCCACCGGTCAGCCGCCAGATGAGGAAGCTGTCGATCGTGCCGGCTAGCAGTTCGCCCTTCTCCGCACGCTTCCTGGCGCCCTTCACCCTGTCCAGCATCCAGGCGATCTTGGTGCCGGAAAAATACGGATCCAGCAGCAGCCCGGTTTTCCTGGTGAATGTCTTCTCCAGCCCCTGCTTCTTCAGTTTTTGGCAAAGCGGTGCGGTGCGCCGGTCCTGCCAGACGATCGCGTTGTGGATGGGCTTGCCAGTCGCCCTCTCCCAGATGACAACAGTTTCACGTTGATTGGTGATGCCGAGCGCTGCAACCTCCGAAGCGTTGCGTCCGGCCTTCTTCAGGGCTGCCTTCGCGGTCGTCACGACACTCGACCAGATCTCCTCTGGATCATGCTCGACCCAACCCGAAGCCGGATAGTGCTGGGCGAATTCCTTCTGTCCGCTGCCCGCTATCCTCATCTCGCCATTGAACAGGATCGCCCGCGTCGATGTCGTTCCTTGGTCGATTGCCAGGACAAAGCCACTCATTCCCACCCCCGCTGCACGAGCCCCCACAGGACCAATTCTTGCTGGGGTTCGGCCGGCCATGCAACCGGTAAGAACAACAACAGCCTGCCCTCGGGATTTTGCCGATGCAATATCGGCGTCCGCTACTCGACTGCCGCAATGTGCTGGCTGCTCATACCCCGCATGAAATCGTCGAGTGCCGCCGCCTGTTCACGGCTGAGATGCAGACCGCGCTTGGTCCTGCGCCACAAAACATCATCGGCGGTCACGGCCCATTCATTTTCGGCGAGATAACGCACCTCGGCCTCGTAGAGGTCCTCGCCAAAACCGCGGCCAAGGTCGGCATTCGATTTTGCGGATCCAAGCAGCGATCGTGCCCGGGTTCCGTAAAGCCGGGTCAGCCGGCGGGCAAGGCGGGCATCGAGAAACGGATAGGCCGTCTTCAGTTTCGTGACCTCGGCATCGAAACCGGTCGCCGGGAAATCGCCCCCTGGCAGCGGTGCGGTTGCCGTCCACGGTTCGCCGCGCTTGCCAAGAAAGCCCTCGATCTTCTCGAGCATCGATTCCGACAGCCGCCGGTAGGTGGTGATCTTGCCGCCGAAGGCATTGACGATTGGCGCGGCACCCCCACTGCCCTCGCCCTTCAGAACATAGTCCCGCGTCGCCTCCTGCGCCTTGGAGGCGCCATCATCATAAAGCGGCCGCACCGCCGAATAGGTCCAGACGATGTCCGAACGCTTGACCGGTTCGGCGAAATATTCGCTCGCAGCCGCGCAAAGATAGTCGATTTCAACATCGCTGATCTTCACGTCATGGGGATCGCCGGGATAATCCCGGTCGGTGGTGCCGATCAGCGTGAACTCTTCCTCGTAAGGAATGGCAAAGATGATGCGCCCGTCCCTGTTCTGGAAAAAGTAGGCGCGCGGGTCATCGAACTTCTTGTGAATGACGATGTGGCTGCCCTGCACCAGCCGGACATTGTGCACGTCATTCATGCCAACCGTGTCCGTCAGCACGTGATCGACCCACGGACCAGCCGCGTTGACCAGCAGCCGCGCCTTCACCTCCTCGGTCTCGCCGGTCGCCGTGTTCTTGAGGCTGACCCTCCAGACATCGCCCTCACGGCGGGCACTGACCACCTTGGTGCGGGTCCGGATGACAGCGCCACGGTCGGCCGCATCGCGCGCGTTCAGCGCAACCAGCCGCGCATCATTGACCCATCCGTCAGAGTATTCGAATGCCTTCCGGAACAGTGGCTTGAGCGGCCGCCCGGCTGGGTCGTTGGCCATGTCCAGCGTCCGCGTTGCCGGCAGCAATTTGCGCCCGCCGATATGATCATAGAGGAAGAGCCCAAGCCTGATCAGCCATGCAGGCCGCAGCCCCTTGGCGTAGGGCAGGACAAAGCGCATGGGCCAGATGATGTGCGGCGCGTTCCTCCATAGGATCTCACGCTCCATCAGCGCTTCGCGCACCAGGCGGAATTCGTAGAATTCGAGATAGCGCAGGCCGCCATGGATAAGCTTGGTCGAACCGGAGGAGGTTCCGCTGGCCAGATCGTTCATCTCCGCCAGGAAAACCGAAAAACCGCGTCCGACTGCATCACGGGCTATGCCGCAGCCGTTGATGCCGCCGCCTATGACGAAAATGTCATGGATGGGAGGTGCGTCCACGAGAGTCTCCACCGATTTCGCAATGCAATAGTCTTGAGTTGCAACGAAACCGTGGCGGAATTATTCGAAATGATAACGAATGTCAAACGAATACGAATGCCCTGCATCTGTCTCCGGGAGCATCAGACCGCGGAGGTTTCTATCAGTTGAACCTCGGCCTCCTGGCAGATCTTGCGCACCGACGGGATGTCACAGCGGTCGGTGATGAATGTGTTGACCTGCGACAGATGGCCAATGCGCACCGGCGCAGTGCGTTCGAACTTCGTCTGGTCGGAAACCAGGATGACATGGCGGGCATTGGCGATGATCGCCTGCGCCACTTTGACCTCGCGGAAATCGAAGTCGAGCAGCGCGCCGTCGTGGTCGATCGCCGATGCGCCAATGACAGCGTAGTCGACCTTGAACTGCCTGATGAAGTCGACCGCGGCCTCGCCGACAATGCCGCCATCGGAGCCACGCACGACACCGCCGGCAATTACCACCTCCATCGAAGGATATATACGCATCCTGTTGGCAACATTGATATTATTGGTAATGACCATCAGTCCGGTGTGATCGAGGAGCGCCGTGCTGACGGCCTCGGTCGTAGTGCCGATGTTGATGAACAGTGAGGCGTTGTCCGGAATGAGCCTGGCCGCCGCGCGGCCGATCGCATCTTTCTCCTCGGCTGCAATCTTGCGCCGCGCCTCATACTCCATGTTCTCGATGCCGGAAGGAAACAGCGCACCGCCGTGAATGCGCGACAGCAGCCGTTGGTCGCAGAGATCGTTCAGATCCTTGCGTATCGTCTGCGGCGTCACGCTGAAATGCGCTGCCAGTTCGTCAACCAGCACCCTGCCATTGTCCTTGGCCATCTGGATGATCTCGGAATGGCGCGGCGACAGGTACATTGGACAGGCTCCCGTTTTCGTTTTCCTTGTTCATACCCGAAAACGAAAGTTATGAAAAGGCAGGAGCCCTTGAACAGAAATGGATGATTGCAAAAGGAAACCGTGTCGCAGGTTCAGAAAATCGGTTCAGGTCAGGGTGCGTGCGATTTCGGTAATGATGCCGAATGCGGCATCGACGTCCGCCGCTGTCGTCTCGAACTGACCGACCTGAAAGCGGATCGCAACCCGCCCATTAACGCGCGTTTGCGTCAGATAGATACGGCCATCGTCATTGATGGCGTTGACCAGCCGCAGATTATGCTCATCCGGATCGACGCCTGGAGGCGCCTGATGCTGGAACGAAAACAGCGACAACATCGGCTCGGTGACAAGTTCGAAACCCGGCTCGCCTCCGATCCTCTCGGCGAGGCCTTCGCTCCATGCGACATGGTTGCGAATCATCGTGCGCAGATTGTCCAGCCCGTACGCACGCAGCAGGAACCAGAGTTTCAGAGCCCGGAAGCGCCGTCCGAGCGGCACCGACCATTCGGAATAGTTGATGATGCCGTCATGGCCATGGGTCTTCAGGTATTCAGGCTTGATGGCGAGAGTCCTCACATGGCTTTCCGGATCGCGCAGGAACTGGATCGAGCAGTCGAACTGCGCGCCCAGCCATTTGTGGGGATTGAAGACGATGGAATCCGCGAACGCCGCACCGGCCCAGAAATGTCGGTATTCCTCGCAGATCATGGCCGATCCCGCCCACGCCGCATCGACATGCAGATACAGACCATGCCGTTTCGCTATCGCGGCAACGCCAGCGATATCATCGGTTCCCCCCGTGCTGGTGCCGCCGACGCAAGCGATGATGCCAGCTGGCAGCAGCCCGGCTTTTTTGTCCGCGAGGATCGCCGCCTCGAGAGCCGTGGTGTCCATGGCGCGAAAGCGGCCAGACGCGGGAATCCGGACCAGATTATCCTCGCCAATGCCCGCGACCCAGATCGCCCGGTCGATGGAGGTGTGGACCTGATCGGAGGAGTAAATTCGCAGTCTTGCCTGCCCGCTTAGCCCCTTCTTGTTTCCTTGCCAATCGAGGGTGCGTTCACGCATGGTCAGCACGGCGGCAAGCGTGGCCGAGGACGCCGAATCCTGGATGACCCCCGAAAAGCCTTCCGGCAGGCCGAGCGCCTGCCGCATCCAGTCGACGACCCTCGTCTCCAGCTCGGTCGCGGCCGGCGAGGTCTGCCAGAGCATGCATTGCGCGGCCATCGCCGAAACGAGGTATTCGGCCACGACGGAAACGGGTGCTGCATTGGCCGGGAAATAGGCGAAAAAGCGCGGATGCTGCCAATGGGTCATGCCGGGCAGGATCTTTTCCTCGAAATCGGCGAAGATCGTATCCATCGGCTCCGCCCTCTCCGGCGGCGAAACCTCTATGCTCTTGAAGATGTCGCCCGGCTCGACAAGTGGCCGCACCGGCCTATCGGGAAGGCCGGCTCGGTAATCGGCGCCCCACTCAGCCGCGCGCAGCGACCATTGCCGGAATTCTTCGTTGTTCATCGCCCCCCCAGCCTTGTTCAGGCGCCGCCGTTTGAAAAAGGCGCTTCAAGCACGCTAATTAACAGGCGAAATATCGACCCGCAACCATCCACGAGGGTGCGGCAGCTATCCCGGAAAATCCGGCAGGCTGGCAAAGGCGGTCTTCAGGGCGTTCGACCATCCGTCGGAAATCGTGCGGTAATACTGATCGTCCTGGCCGATGCGCTTCTTCAATCCAACCTTGAAGGCGTCCTTCTCATAGAACAGCAGGTCAAGCGGCAAGCCGACCGACAGGTTCGACTTCAGCGTCGAGTCGAACGACACCAGCAGCAGCTTCACCGTCTCGGCAAGACTCATCGTCTTTTCATAGGCGCGAATGATGATCGGCTTGCCGTACTTGGTCTCACCGATCTGGAAGAACGGCGTATCGTCGGTCGACTCGATGAAATTGCCTTCGGGGTAGATCATGAACAGGCGGGGCTCGCTGCCCTTGATCTGGCCGCCGAGAATGAAGGAAGCATTGAAGTAGGAATCCGCCTTTTCACCGGCAGGAGACGAATGGGCGATGACCTCCTTGACGGTGTCGCCCACGAGCCGCACCGTTTGATACATGGAGGGCGTTTCCAACAAAGTCGCATGACGATCGGCAACCGCCTTGGTGCGCTCTTCCAGCAGGCTGACCACTGCCTGCGTCGTCGCCAGATTGCCGGCTGACATCAGCACGATGACGCGCTCGCCCGGCTGTTCCCAGACATGCATCTTCCTGAAGGTCGAGATCGAATCCATACCGGCATTGGTGCGCGTGTCCGACATGAACACGAGCCCGCGATCGATCTTCAGGCCAACGCAATAGGTCATGGAATCTTTTCCGGCGGCAATATGGGGATTACTGCTCCACCGTGACCGTGACCGCAAGCTGTTCTTCCGCCTGTCCCAGCCGAATTCCCGACACCGGCGTGGCATCGCGGTAGTCGCGGCCGGTTGCCACCTTCACATAGCGCTCATCTGGGGAAATGCCGTTGGCGGCATCGAAGGCAACCCACCCAAGGCCGGAAACATGCGCCTCTGCCCAGGCATGGCTTGCCGCCTGCTCGATCGCCGCGTCCATCATCAGATAGCCGCTGACATAGCGGGCCGGAAACCCCATGGCGCGCGCGGCGGTCGCAAAGATATGGCTGTGATCCTGGCAGACGCCGGATTGGAGCACCAGCGCCTCCTCTGCCGGCGTCGCGGCGCTGGTGGTGCCTGGCGTGTAGGCTACACGTTCACCGATCACAGCCATCAGCCGATGCAATCTTTCGATATCGGTGCCCTTGCCGATGGATGCCGCGAGCTCGCGAATGCTGCTGCCGATCGTTGTCAGGGTTGTTTCCTGGCTGAACAGCCAGAGCGGTGCAAAGCCTTGGTGCGGTCCGCAGACACCGGCGGTGTCGCGCGTCACCACTTCGCCGGCCGCCTCGACCGTGATGAAATCGCGTTCGCCCTCGACGCTTAGAAGGCGCGTGTCATTGCCGAAATGGTCGACAAAGCGAACCTCCTCGCGCGCACCTTCGATATTCAGCCCCCAGGACAACACGGTCTGCGTCGGTCCGCTGGCAGGAAGCAGCCGCAGCCGCTGCAACAGATACTGTACCGGCGTATCGTAGCGGTATTCGGTGCGGTGGGTGATCTTCAGCCGCATGCTTGTTGTCCGTTGGTGAGCATGATCTCGTCCGAAAACCGCGTTCCGCTTTCCGGGATCATGCTCAGTTGAACCGATAGTCTTGCGCGATCTCATCGCCGAGCTTGGTGTTGTCGAGTATGAAGCTGGCCAGGAACTCATGCAGGCCGGTATCGAATATGTCCTTGATCGAGCCGGTTCTCAACATGGCCTGCGTCTTCTCCGCCGTTGCGTGGCAGGCATGCCGCTCGCCGTAATCGTCGCCCAGGAATTTCAGATGCTCCGTAAGGAAGCGGTAGCAGAAGGTCAGGGAGCGCGGCATGCGGACGTTGAGGATCAGGTAATCAGCGATATTGGTCGGCTTGTACTCGGCATCATAGACCCAGCGATAGGACCGATGCGCCGATACCGAGCGCAGGATCGATTCCCACTGGTAATTGTCGAGCGTCGAGCCGACCCAGGAGATCGATGGCAGCAGGACATAGTACTTCACATCGAGAATGCGTGCCGTGTTGTCGGCCCGCTCGACATAGGTGCCGAGTTGGGAGAAGTCGAAAATCTCGTTGCGCAGCATGGTGCCGTAGAACGAACCGCGGATCAGGGCCGTCTCGCGCTTGATGGCATCGAGCACGCTGGGCAGGTCGCGTTCGTCGATCGGCCTGGCCAGCATGCGCTTCAGTGACATCCAGGCTTCGTTGATGCTTTCCCAGGTTTCGCGCGTCAACGCTGTCCGCACCATGCGGGCGTTGTTGCGGGCCGTCTCGATCGACGACATCGTGCTCGATGGGTTCGTCGTGTCACGCAGCAGGAAGTCGGCAACGTTGGCGGCCGTATAATCCGAGTATTTCTGCGTGAAGGCGACATCGGAGCCGGCGCTCAGCAGCACCGAATTCCATTCCTCCGACGCGCTCTGGGTACGGGTCAGTGCCATGCGCAAGCCGGCATCGACCAGCCGCGCCATGTTCTCGGCCCGCTCGATATAGCGGTTCATCCAGTATAGCCCGTTGGCGGTGCGGCCTAGAAGCATGAAATGGCCCTTCGGGCTAGTGAGTGGGGAATAGCGGGTAGGGAATAATAACTGATTGAATCTCAACGGAATATGGCATTTCCCTGTCCCTTTTGCTTCCCACTACTGCCTATTTCCCTACTCACTGGCCTCAATCATCCAGCACCCACGTATCCTTGGTGCCGCCACCTTGTGAGGAGTTGACGACCAGCGAGCCCTCCTTGAGCGCGACACGCGTCAGGCCGCCCGGTACGATCTGGATGCGGTCGGACACCAGCACATAGGGGCGGAGATCGACGTGACGGGGCGCCAGACCCTTGTCCGTCAGTATCGGACAAGTCGATAGCGCCAGGGTTGGCTGGGCGATGTAGTTCGAAGGTTTTGCCGCGAGTTTCTTGGAAAAATCGTCGCACTCCTTCCTGGTTGCCGCCGGTCCAACCAGCATGCCGTAGCCGCCGGACCCATGCACTTCCTTGATCACCAGTTCGTCTATGTGTTCGAGCACATATTTCAGGCTGTCCGGCTCCGAGCAGCGCCATGTCGGGATGTTGCCGAGGATCGCCTTGCGGCCTGTGTAGAATTCGACGATCTCGGGCATGTAGGAATAGATCGCCTTGTCGTCGGCGATGCCGGTGCCCGGCGCATTGGCGATGGTAATGTTGCCCGCGCGATAGACATCCATGATGCCGGGAATGCCCAGTGCGGAGTCCGGGCGGAAGGTCAGCGGATCGAGGAAGGAATCATCGACACGCCTGTAGAGCACGTCGATCTGCTTGTAGCCTTCGGTGGTACGCATGGCGACATGGCCGTCGACGACACGCAAATCCTGGCCCTCGACAAGCTGCACTCCCATCTGGTCGGCGAGGAAGGCGTGCTCGAAATAGGCGGAGTTGTAGCTGCCCGGCGTCAGCACGGCGATGGTCGGCGCGCCCTTTGTGCCTTGCGGCCGCACCGCCGCCAGCGACTGGCGCAGAAGCTGCGGATAGTTTTCGACCGGCCGGACCTTGATCTGCTGAAACAGCTCGGGAAAGAGCTGCATCATCGTCTCCCGGTTCTCCAGCATGTAGGAGACACCCGATGGCGTGCGCGCATTGTCCTCCAGCACATAGAATTCGTTCTCGCTGATGCGCACGATGTCGACGCCTATAATGTGCGTATAGACGCCCGCTGGCGGCCGCACACCAATCATCTCCGGCAGGAATGCTTCGTTCCTGGCGATCAGTTCCTTGGGAACGCGCCCCGCCCGCAGGATTTCCTGGCGATGGTAGATGTCATCTAGAAAGGCATTCAGCGCCTGCACCCGCTGCTCGATGCCTTGCGTCAGCCGCCGCCATTCCTGGCCGGAAATGATGCGGGGAACGATGTCGAACGGGATCAGTCTCTCTGACGCATCCTGCTCGCCATAGACGGCGAACGTGATGCCCGTCTTGCGAAAGACGCGCTCGGCGTCCTGCATCTTTTCGGTAAGCCTGGCCGGATCCTGCTCTTTCAGCCAGCGATCGTAAGCCGAATACGGTTTTCTCAATCCGGAAACTTCCGGAAGCATTTCGTCGAACGCTGCCAATCGCATACTCCCCTGTGACACCATTTCACTGACGTCTCTGGAGAAAATCAAGCGCAATCGGTGATTTGGGCGGGTTGGGCGGTCAGTATATTGCGACTGCCTAAAATTAAGGCAGTGCCAATATGGCCGGGATCAGCCTTTGCCTCGTCGTCGGGCATTTGGCGGAAGCGATCAGAACGCTCGGAAAGTGACGACGGTAAACGTGTCCTTGATGCCCGGAAGAATCTGCACCTTCTCATTGACGAAGTGACCAATGTCTTCTTCGTCATCGACGTAGAACTTGGCGAGCAGATCGTAGTTGCCGGCTGTCGAGTAGATCTCTGAAGCGATCTCGGCATCAGCGAGCGCGCTGGCCACCTGATAGGCCTTGCCGAGGTCGCATTTGATCTGCACGAAAAACGCTCTCATCGCTCCGTCCCGCCCAAGCTCGTACCGACAACGCCACGCGGCCTCAGAGGCGCGAAGGATGTCGTAGCACGTTGATTGCGCATGATCTCCGCCGAAAATCCAATCCGACTTTCGGGTCATGCGCTCGACGCGGCCCTTGTCGCAGACTGCCGCCCGGCTTTCAAGCTTAAGGACTGTCTCGGGCACCCCTTGCTCAGGCAGCCCGAGCCTTTGCAACCGCGACCTTGAGGTCCGCCACGGACATGCCGTGCCGGTACAAGGTACCGCCGATCACAAGCGCCGGCGTACCCCGCAATCCGAAGGCACTTGCTTGGGCCCCGTTGCGAGACAGGACCGCATCGATTTTCGGCTGACGGACAGCGAGGCCGGCACGCACCCTGGTCACATCAACGCCGGCCGACGCGAGAATCTCGTTCGTGCGGTGTTCGGAAAGTCCTTGCCCACTGGCCATGAGGGCATTCACCGCCCTGGCATAGTGTGGGCCGGCGGAGAGCGCCATGCGGGCCGCGTCGCGCGAGGCATCACCAAAAATCGGCCAATCCTTCATCACCAGCCGGATGCCATGATCCTCGGCGAGAAGCTTTTTCAACTGGACATAGGTGAGCTTGCAGATGGGGCACTGATAATCGACGAATTCAGCGATTGTCACATTGCCTCGGGGGTTGCCGAGTGCGGGGATCGCCGGATCAAAGGGCACTTCGGAAGCACCCGCCCATGCGGGCAAGGGAGCCAGAACCGCGAAGCTTGCGGCACCTTTCAGGAAGGTACGTCGATGAATCTGTCCAGACATTGTTCGTCCCGTGGGTTGTAGATTTAATCCCCCTCGCCCCGAGGATGAGCGCAGCCTCTTAAACTATGCTTAAACTCGCGCGTTTGGCCATTCTTTGGCCGTTCTGGGGCGAATGTTTGCGGGCACTGAAACCCTCGGGCGCCGAGATACGTAAGATATTGCGTATGTTATGATATGTGCCCGGACAGCAGTTTTTTGGGGATAACTTTTCGAGGAACAACGGAGACAGACCATGCGTCGCGCATTTCTCGCATTCGCGCTCGTTTCACTCCTCCTTGATTCGCCGGCAATGGCCGGGGATGCTGAAATCAAGGCAGCACAGACGGCAATCGACGGTCAGCTGAAGGCCTTCATCGCCAATGACGGCGCGCGCGCCTACAGTTTTGCCGCACCGAATGTGAAACAGACCTTTCCGACTGTCGACCTGTTCATGAACATGGTCACCAACGGCTATCCGCCGGTGCGCAAGCCGCAGACCTATTCCTTCGGCAAGGTGCAGGAGACCGGTCCGACATCGATTGTCCAGCAGGTTCTGATCGTGGGGCCTGACGGCAAGGACTACGAAGCGGTGTACACGCTCCAGCAGCAGCCCGACGGCTCCTTCCAGATCACCGGGTGCAGTCTGCGCGCGGCGAACTCATTGAGCACCTGATCAGGCTGGCTCAGTCCACTCGACGATACAGCGTCCAGCCCAAACCCGACAGGCCCCAGCTTGCCGACGCCGCGACGCGTTCATACGCCAAGGTACAATTTGCCTCTGGCGTTACATGCTGTGCTTGATTGTCGGGCGGCCCCTCGAGGATCAGCCATGCCGGGCGTTCGGCACACACTTTGCCCTGCGGGACCAGCGATGCCTGGCGATCCAGCCTTGCGGCAAAATGGTCAACAACCATGCCGGTTCGGAAATCATGATTGCTGGCGTAGGTGGCCGAGCCATCTCGTGTCATCCGCTCGACGATCGCTGAATAGGAGCCGCGGCCGTATTCGTAGAACGACAGCAGCGACACCGCCGTGCCCATCAAAACCGCAACGAGCCCTCCCGCCGCCAGCAGCCTGTGCTTTCCCCCGGCGTCCAAACCACGGCCAAGCACCTCTCCGGCCCACAGTAGCAGCAGCGTGGCGCTGACGAGAAAGTAGCGCGGGAATTCCAGGTTCGGAAGCCGTGCGGCCGCCATGAGCATGGGCAGGCCGACGATCCCGATGACATAGAGGCCGGACCGCCGATCACGCCAGATGACCGCCGAGACGCCGACAGGGACCCACGCGGCAAAAATGCAGGCCCAATTACCTATCCAGGACGGCAGGCCGAACAGATAGCGGATCATGCCGCCATACCCATCGGCAAAGGCTGGCAACGTGAAAGGCGAAACGCCACCGACACTGAAGCCGAACAGCTTGGCGCCGACAACCACTCCGATAGCCAGCGGCAGCACGGCGAGCCCGGCCGGTATGAAGATCCAGCCTACCTCAACGACAGTCCGCGCAAGGCGCCGGGTCCGCAACCAGACCATCCATGTCGCCCATACCGCAAGGACAACAGCTGCTTCGAGCATGGTGAGATGCGACAAGAATCCGAGCAGGATCGCCGCCGCGAAGGCGAGAGTGGAGCCGCGCCCGTCCAGGCGGCGCTCCAGCAGAAGTACGCAGGCCAGCGTGAACAACACAAGGCCTGCATAGCCACGCGCTTCCGAGCCGTAATGAACCATCGGATAGCTCACCGCGAACAGCAGGCTCGTCGCGATCATCGTCCATCGTCCGCGCGCGGCGGCCGTCATCGCGGCTACGGCGATCGTGGCCACGCCGAGTGCCACCGAGAGTCCTCGCTGGATCAACGGCGAAGCATCAGGGCCGACCAGATAGAGATAGATCGAGTTGAGAAAGTGGTTGTTGTCATGGTTGACCCGCCAGAATATCTGGTCGATCGAGGTCAGCGGCCTCAGTAGTTCAAGGCTCCAGATCTCGTCCAACCAGAGATCGCCGCGCGCACCCATCAACCGCAGGGCGAGACCGACCGCAACGATCAGCAGGATTGGCAGGTATGTGGCCCATCGCTTCGGGACCGCCACCGAATGGCGGGACCCTGCGACTTCTTGCGTCCGCGCCTCTATGGCCGGAATGGAAGCTTGCCCCGAGAGGAACAGGTTCTTGGCCCTTGCCTGAAAACACCAGGGGCATGGTTACCCTGCAGTCGTTTCAAAACAGTTCGCGAGCGAACCTCGGCCTCAAAGCGGCGGCAGGTCGCCCTTGGCCCAGGCCTCGGAGATTTCTCCGGCTCGCGCTTCGAACGCGCCGACCTCGAGCGCTGCACGAATGTCCTGCATAAGCGTCTGATAATACGAGAGATTGTTCCAGGTGAGAAGCATTGCGCCCAGCGCCTCCTGCGAACGCACCAGATGATGCAGGTAGGCACGCGAATAATCGCGCGCGGCCGGGCAGTCGCTTTCCTCGTCGAGCGGGCGCGGATCATCGGCATGGCGGGCGTTGCGCAGATTGACCTTGCCGCGCCTTGTGTAGGCAAGGCCATGGCGGCCGGCTCGCGTCGGCATCACGCAGTCGAACATGTCGATGCCGCGCGCCACCGATTTCAAAATGTCATCGGGCGTCCCGACGCCCATCAGATAGCGTGGCTTGTCCGCCGGCAGTTCGGGGCAGGTGATGTCGAGCATCTCGAGCATCACGGCTTGCGGCTCGCCCACGGCCAGGCCGCCGACAGCGTAACCTTTCAAATCCATCGCGCTCAAAGCTTGCGCCGAACGCACACGCAAATCGGCGTTGTCGCCGCCTTGCACGATGCCGAACATTGCCTTGCCGGGTTGATCGCCGAACGCCGCCTTGCAGCGCTCGGCCCAGCGCAGCGACAGCTCCATGGCACGCTGGATCTCTTTCGTCTCGGCCGGCAGCGCGGTGCATTCGTCGAGCTGCATCTGGATGTCGGAATCGAGCAGCCCTTGGATCTCGATCGAACGCTCCGGCGACATTTCGTAAGCGGCGCCATCAATATGCGAGCGGAAGGTCACGCCTTTTTCGGTGAGCTTTCTCAGCTTCGACAGCGACATGACCTGGAAACCGCCAGAGTCGGTCAGGATCGGATGCGGCCAGCGGGCGAACTCATGCAGGCCGCCGAGCCGCGCCACGCGCTCGGCACCGGGCCGCAGCATCAAATGGTAGGTGTTGCCCAGGATGATATCGGCGCCGACGCCGCGCACCTGGTCCATATACATCGCCTTGACGGTGCCGCCCGTACCGACGGGCATGAAAGCGGGCGTGCGGATTTCGCCGCGCGGCATGGTGATCGCACCGCGACGCGCTTTCCCATCGGTCGCCAGAACCTTGAAGGTGAACGCGTCGGTCATTGAATTCCTTGCAACGGCGGGTCTGGAGAGTCCTCCGCTCGATAAAGCAGGCTAGCGTCTCCATAGGAGTAGAATCTGTAGCGGTTCTCGATGGCATGCGCATACGCCGCGCGCATCGTCTTGAGGCTGCTGAACGCCGAGACCAGCATGAAGAGGGTCGAGCGCGGCAGATGGAAATTGGTCATCAGCATGTCGGCGGTGCGAAAGCGGTAGCCTGGCGTGATGAAAATATCCGTCGGGCCCGACCAGGCCGGCATGGTGCCATCTGGGCGTGCGGCACTCTCCAGCAGGCGCAGCGACGTCGTGCCGACGGCAATGACGCGCCCGCCCCTCGCCTTTGCCGCGTTCAGCGCATCGGCGGTTTCTTGGCCCACCGAACCCGTCTCGGCATGCATTTTGTGATCGGCGGTATCGTCGGCCTTCACGGGAAGGAACGTGCCGGCGCCGACATGCAGCGTCACGAAACGGCGCTCCACACCCTTTGCATCGAGCGCCGCGAAAAGCTCTGGCGTGAAATGCAGGCCCGCCGTGGGGGCGGCAACGGCCCCCTCCTCCCTTGCATAGATGGTCTGATAGTCGCTGCGGTCACGCTCGTCGTCGTGGCGCTTGGAGGCAATATAGGGCGGCAGCGGAATGTGCCCGACCGCATGCAGCGCCTCGTCGAGGAATGCACCGGAAAGGTCGAAGCCGAGCAGCACTTCGCCGCCCTCGCCCTTCTCGATCACCGTAGCGTCGAGCTGGCCGAGCAAGCATGAATTGCCGTCATGCCCGAAATGAATGCGATCGCCGGCGGCGATCCGCTTGCCCGGCCGCATGAAAGCCAGCCAGCGATCGCCAGCCATGCGCATATGCAGCGTGGCTTCGACCTGCGCGACGGCTTCCCCGCGACGCCTTATGCCCTTCAACTGGGCAGGAATGACCTTGGTGTCGTTGAAGACCAGCACATCACCGGCCCTCAGCAGCGAAGGCAGGTCGCGAACGATCCGATCTTCCAGTCCTTCACCCGGCCTGACGACAAGCATCCTGGCGCTGTCGCGCGGTTCCGCCGGTCGCAGCGCAATGCGCTCCTCCGGCAGTTCAAAGTCAAAGAGATCGACGCGCATGGAATTAAAACAACCGGACGAGCAGCGCTCCGGCTAAGAGCAGCACCGCGCCCGCGATACGGCCGAGTGACATCTCGCGCACGGCGACGCCGAGGAAGCCGACGCGGTCAATGAGCATGCCGGCCAGCAACTGGCCAGCAACGAGGAACGCCATCAGGGCGGCAGCGCCGATGCGCGGCGTCAGGATCGTGGACAGCGTGACGTAGAACCCGCCGAGCATGCCGCCGGCCACAAACAGCCAGGGCGCCGGCGCCTTCCAGTCGAGCGATATGCCCTGCAGCTTCACCACGGTGACGGAGATGATGCCGAGCACGACGGCCCCCGACAGGAACGAAAACGCAGCCGCTGCGACCGGGAGACCCAGACCGCGCGCCAGCTGCGAATTGATCGGTGCCTGAATGGCAATGAAGGCGCCGGATAGGATGCCGAGAAGCGACCAGACGACGCCCATCATTGTCGTTCCACCTTACTTGACGTCGGCCGCGACCTTCAGCGACACGATCTTGTCGGGGTCGACGACCGGTTCGCCGCGCTTGATCTTGTCGACATTGTCCATGCCTTCGATGACCTGGCCCCAGACCGTGTACTGGCGGTTGAGGAATGCGGCATCGTCGAAGCAGATGAAGAACTGCGAGTTAGCCGAGTTCGGGTTCTGCGAACGCGCCATCGAGCAGGTGCCACGGCCATGATTGGCGTTGGAGAATTCAGCCTTCAAGTCAGGCTTCTCCGAGCCGCCCATGCCGGCACGGGACGGAGCAAAAGTGGATTTGCTCGAATTGCCGAACTTCACGTCGCCGGTCTGCGCCATGAAACCCTCGATGACGCGGTGGAACACCACGCCGTCATAGGCGCCTTCGCGCGCCAGTTCCTTGATGCGGGCGACGTGGCCAGGCGCCAGATCGGGAAACAGTTCGATGACGACATTGCCCTTCGTCGTCTCCATGATGAGCGCGTTCTCGCGGTCCTTGATCTCAGCCATGTCAGATATCCTTTTGAAAATGAACAGATTTACTTGCCATCAGCGGCGATGCGCACCTTGATCATGCGATCGGGATCCGTGACGCTCCCATTGTTGGCCTCGTCGCCCTTCTTGATCTTGTCGACCAGATCCATGCCGCTGACGACATTGCCCACGATGGTATACTGGCCATCGAGGTTAGGCGCTGGCGCGAACATGATGAAGAATTGCGAATTGGCCGAGTTCGGATCCTGCGAACGGGCCATGCCGACCGCGCCGCGCTTGAAGTGCTCGGTGTTGGAGAATTCCGCCGGCAGGTCCGGAAGGTCGGAGCCGCCGGTGCCAACCGCATCGGCGCTGAAACCCTTCTTCATGTTGCCGAACTTGACGTCGCCGGTCTGCGCCATGAAGCCGTCGATGACACGGTGGAAGGCGACGTTGTCGTAAGCGCCCTGGCGCACCAGCTTCTTGATCTGCGCGACATGCTTCGGCGCGAGGTCGGGCCTGAGCGCGATGGTCACGTCACCGTCCTTCAGTGTGATGATCATGGTGTTCTCCGGCTCGGCGGCAAAGGCTGAGACGGACGCCGTCACGAGACCGGCGAACACGATAAGGAACGAGGCGAGCCTTTTGAGCTGCATTTGTTATCTCCGGGATCTTATTTCGCGAATTTTGCGGTGAGCGCGCCGGCAACCGCCACCGGCACGAAGGGGCGGATGTCGCCGCCCATCGAGGCTATCTGGCGGACAAGTGTGGCGGTAATGGTGCGCACCGAGGGACTGGCGGGCAGAAACACAGTCTGCAATTCCGGCGCCATGGTTTCGTTCATGCCGGCCATCTGCATCTCGTAGTCGAGGTCGGTGCCGTCCCGCAGGCCGCGGATCATGATCGATGCGCCCTCTTTTCTGGCTGCATCAATGACCAGGCCGTCGAAAGCGACCACCTTGATGCGCGCCCCGTCAGCGCCGAATTCCGCTTTTGTCGCTGCCTCGATCAGCCCGACACGTTCCTCGAAGGAAAACAGCGGCTTCTTGCCCGGGTGGATGCCGATCGCGGCATAGACGATGTCCGCCACGGCCAGCGACGCCTTGAGCACATCGAGATGGCCATTGGTGAGCGGGTCGAAGGAGCCAGCGTAAAGGGCGATGCGTTCAATCATGGGAGGTGCTTCTAGCGAGCCTCTCTCGCAAAGGCAAATCCGATTGGCGAGTAGGGCGTGAACCTTTTCGCCCGCATGAACGACAGATGAACGGGCTGATCACGAATGCTTCACGCAGCGTTCACTAGATTGCCGCTTCATAGGATGAAACCAAAGTCCCATCTAACCGTTATAGGCTGCAGGAGAACACGCAAATGCTGATCTACATGCTCGCCACCGCAATGACCGTCGCCATGCTGATCGCCACCGCATTCGGGCTGCATCAGGAAGCGCAGAGGGTCCGCGCCAGGGTTAACTCGAAGCGGTTCGAAGGGTTCGGCATACGCAAGCCGTATCGCCACTTCTGAACCATCAGAGTTTGTGCCGGTAGAGTTTTGTTGCCGTTAGAGTAAGTTGCCTTATTGCCGCGCCGGCCCCCTGGGGCCGGCGTTTCCGTATCCGGAATTATTGCGCGCCATCCGGCGCGGCACCGTCAGTCGGCCCACCTTCGGAAGCAGAGTTGTCTTCAACCTCTTCTTCCGATTGCGGCTCGGAAATCCGCTCCACCGACACGACCTTTTCACCTTCCGCCGTATTGAAGATGGTTACGCCCTTGGTGGCGCGGCTGGCGAACCGGATGCCGTTGACCGGCACGCGGATCACAGTACCACCATCCGAAACCAGCATGATCTGGTCATCATTGCCGACCGGGAAGGTCGCCACCAGCCTGCCGATCTCGGCTGTCTTGGACACGTCGGTGGCACGAATACCCTTGCCGCCGCGACCGGTCAGACGGAAGTCATAGGACGAAGACCGCTTGCCGTAGCCGTATTCGGTCACTGTCAGCACGTACTTCTCATGCTGCTTCAGGAACTCGTAGCGTTCGTCGGAAAGCTCCGTCTCCTCGCCAACCTCTTCGTTGGTCAGCGCGATCTCCTCCTCTTCGCCGGCGGCAAGCCGCCGTTCAGCCGCCGCCCGCTTGAGATAGGCGGCGCGTTCGGCTGGCGGGGCATCGACATTCTCGATCACCGCCATGGAAATCACCCTATCGGTGTCCGCCATGGCGATGCCACGAACGCCCACAGAGTTGCGGCTCTGGAAGACACGCACGTCGCCTACCGGGAACCGGATGCACTGGCCCGAGCTTGCGGTCAGCAGCACATCGTCATTGTCGGTGCAGGTCTCGACGCCGAGAATTTCGTCGCCTTCCTCCTCCAGCTTCATAGCGATCTTGCCATTGCGATTGACCTGGACAAAATCCGAAAGTTTGTTGCGGCGCACCGTGCCGCGCGTCGTGGCGAACATGACGTCGAGTTCGCCCCAGCTCGTCTCGTCCTCCGGCAGCGGCATGATCGTGGTGATGCGTTCGCCCTGTTCCAGGGGCAGCATGTTGATCAACGCCTTGCCGCGCGATTGCGGGTTGCCTATCGGCAGCCGCCAGACTTTTTCCTTGTAGACGATGCCGCGCGAGGAGAAGAACAGCACCGGCGTGTGCGTGTTGGCCACGAACAGGCGGGTAACGAAATCCTCCTCCTTGGTCGACATGCCCGAGCGACCCTTGCCGCCACGGCGCTGTGCGCGGTAGAGCGACAAAGGCACACGCTTGATGTAGCCGGAATGGCTCACCGTCACGACCATGTCCTCGCGCTGGATCAGGTCCTCGTCTTCCATGTCCGATCCACCGTCGGTGAGTTCGGTGCGGCGCGGCGTGCCGAACTCGTCGCGCACGGCGGCGAGTTCGTCCTTGACGATCTGCTGGACGCGGGCGCGGGACGACAGGATGTCGAGATAGTCGATGATCTCGGCGCCGATCGTGTTCAACTCGTCGGCGATCTCGTCGCGGCCAAGCGCGGTCAGGCGCTGCAGGCGCAGTTCGAGGATGGCGCGGGCCTGCTCCTCGGACAGATTGTAGGTGCCGTCCTCATTGATACGATGACGCGGATCGTCGATCAAAAGGATCAGCGATTCGACGTCGCCGGACGGCCAGCGCCGTTCCATCAACTGCTCGCGCGCCGTTTGCGGATCCGGCGCGGTGCGGATCAGTTTTATGACTTCATCGATATTGGCAACAGCGATCGCAAGGCCGACCAGCACATGGGCGCGGTCGCGGGCCTTGCGCAGCAGGAATTTCGTGCGCCGGGTGATCACCTCTTCGCGGAAGGACACAAACGCCTTCAGCATGTCGGTCAGCGTCATCAGTTCCGGCTTGCCACCGTTCAGCGCCACCATATTGGCGCCAAAGGACGTCTGCAGCGGTGTGAAGCGATAGAGCTGGTTCAAGATGACGTCGGCGACGGCGTCGCGCTTCAACTCGATGACGACGCGGTAGCCCTGGCGATCGCTCTCGTCGCGAATATCGGAAATGCCTTCGATGCGCTTGTCACGCACCAGTTCGGCCATCTTCTCGATCATCGACGACTTGTTCACCTGGTAGGGAACCTCGGTGATGATGATCGACTCGCGGTCATTGCCGCGTTGTTCGATGTTGACCTTGCCGCGCATGACGACGGAGCCGCGGCCGGTCGAATACGCGCTGTAGATGCCGGAGCGGCCAAGCACGATGCCGCCGGTCGGGAAATCGGGGCCCGGGATGATCTCCATCAGTGCCGGCAGGTCGATCGCCGGATTGTCGATGATGGCGATCGCGCCGTTGCAGATCTCGCTGAGATTGTGCGGCGGGATGTTGGTGGCCATGCCGACGGCAATGCCGCCCGAACCGTTGACCAGAAGGTTGGGAAACCGCGCCGGCAAAACCTTCGGCTCGGTGTCGGAAGCATCGTAAGTGTCTTGGAAATCGACGGTGTCCTTGTCGATATCCTCGAGCAGTTCATGCGCGACCTTGGTAAGCCGCGATTCCGTGTAGCGCATCGCCGCCGGCGGATCGCCGTCGATCGAGCCGAAATTGCCTTGCCCGTCGATCAGCGGCACTCGCAGCGACCAGTCCTGCGCCATGCGCACCAAGGCGTCATAGATCGAGGCGTCGCCATGCGGATGGTACTTACCCATCACGTCGGCGACCGGGCGCGCCGACTTCACATATTTGCGATTCCAGTGGTAGCCGCTCTCATGGGCGGCGTAGAGAATCCGGCGATGCACCGGCTTCAGTCCGTCGCGCACGTCCGGCAGCGCGCGGCTGACGATCACGCTCATCGCGTAATCGAGGTACGAGCGCTGCATCTCCTCGATGATGGATATCGGCTCGATGCCTGTGGGGCCGCCGTCGGCGCCGCGCGGTGTTTTTTGGTCGGTCAAATCGGATCACAATCTAATCAGGAATCACTTTCCGCTTATATAGGAAGCGACGCCGAAACTCCAACATTCCCGGCACTTTTCCAGTGTCCATTTCGGTGGTAAATTCAAAAGGATACCGCTCATTGCGACGATATGGCCAAGGCGTTTTTCATGGCTCTCGAAGCAAAGCATGGAATTGAGCGTGCTTCTCGAGTGAAAGCCAACAGCGCGATGACTCTATCCCCGTGGCTGCCGTTCCGATCGTTGAGCGGCTGGGTCCCGAAGGATATCAATGGCGACATCGTCGCGGGCATCACGCTGGCCGCCATAGCCATTCCCGAACAGATGGCGACAGCCCGTCTTGGCGGCTTCGCGCCGGAGATAGGCTTCTTCGCCTTTGTCGCCGGTTCGGTCGCCTTTGCCGTGTTCGGAGCCAACCGCCACCTGTCGGCGGGGGCGGATTCAACCATTACGCCGCTGTTCGCGGGTAGCCTCGCGCTGCTCGCCACGACCGGCTCCCCGCATTATCTGGCGCTTGCGGGAGTGCTGGCCCTGCTGGTCGGGCTGATCGTGGCGGTCAGCGGCGTCTTTCGTCTTGGCTGGGTTGCCGACCTCCTGTCGGTGCCGGTCACCACCGGCTTCCTGGCCGGCATCGCGATCCACATCATCGTTTCGCAGTTGCCGGGCTTGCTCGGCCTGCCGGCGGAGACCGGGGAAACCCTGCGGCGCGTCGGCGAGATCGCCGAAAACCTTCATCTCACCAATCCCTACAGTCTCGCGCTGGGCTTTGGCGTGTTCGCGATCGTGTTCGTCGCCGAGCGTATGAGTGCCCGCATACCCGGCGCCCTGATCGGCGTGGTGCTGGCGACCGCGGCCGTCATCGCCTTCGGTCTGGCAGATCGCGGCGTGGCGGTGCTCGGTGCCTTGCCGAACGGCCTGCCGCGGGCCGGCTTGCCGCTGGTCAGCCTTGACGACGCGCGGGCATTGATCCCCCTGGCATTGCTGATCGCCATCGTCGTCATGGTGCAGACAGCGGCCACTTCACGCTCTTTCGTCTCGCAACAGGGCGATGCCCCTGACGTCAACCGGGATTTCATTGGCGTTGGGGCAGGCAGCATCGCCGCGGGCCTGCTTGGCGCATTTCCGGTCAATGCCAGCCCGCCGCGCACCGCCATCGTCGCACAGACAGGCGGTCATTCGCAGTTGGCAAGTATCGTCGCGGCCGCAATCGTGCTCGCTCTCGGCGCCTTTGGCGGCAACCTGCTCGCCAATGTTCCGCAGGCGGCTCTTGCTGGCGTGCTGCTGTTCGTCGCCCAACGGATCCTGCGATGGCAGGTGTTTGCCAATGTCTACCGGCAGGCGCCGGTCGAGTTCGCCCTGATCATCGTGACCATGGTCGCCATCGTCGCATTGCCCATCCAGACCGGCGTGGCGATCGGCATCGGCCTTTCACTGCTGCACGGAATCTGGAGCGCAACGCGCACCCAGCCCATCGAATTGGCGAAGGTTCACGGCACGTCGATCTGGTGGCCACCGGCCGCCGCCAATATTGGCGACCAACTGCCTGGTGTCCTGGTCGCCGCATTTCAGGCGCCACTGTCCTTTGTCAATGCTGACCGCTTCAAACTAGGCGTGCGCGGCATGATCGACGCAAGGCGCGGTAGCCTGAAACTGGTCGTTCTGGAGGCCAGCAACGTCGTCGAAATCGACTATACCGCCGCGCAGGCACTGATCGAAACGATTGCCTACTGCCAAAGCGAAGGCGTGACCTTTGCCATCGCCCGGATGGAATCGCTGCGGGCCCAGGCTGCGCTGGCGCGGTTCGGCATCACCGACCTGATCGGCCCGCAGCACGTCTTTCACAGCGTTGATGACGCCGTCCGCACATTGCATTCCAGCCAATCGCCGGAAAAACAGGGAAGCCCGACATGACACCCTCCAGCACCGCAATCCAGAGGGAACCCCTGCTGAAACCCGTTCCGGTGAAAGAACTGCGACCGACGCAGATCACCGTGGGCATGCGCGAAGTGGCGCTGAAGCGGCAGATGATCCGGGCGCAGAGCGTCAGGAAGACCAGCACGTTCCTTGGCTCCCATATGGTGCCGGCAGTGATCGGGCCTAAGGGACGCCATTATGTCACCGACCATCACCATCTGGCCCGCGCCCTGCTTGAGGAGGGCGTCAGGGATGTGCTTGTGACGGTGATCAGTGATCTGTCGGCGCTCGACAAGGACGCCTTCCTTTTCGTGCTCGACAATCGCGGCTGGATGCACCCGTTCGATGAAAACGGACAGCGCCGCGACTACGCCGCCATTCCCAAGACCATCGCCGAGCTTGTCGATGATCCCTACCGAAGCATGGCTGGCGAATTACGCCGCCTCGGTGGCTACGCCAAGGACACGACACCGTTCGCCGAGTTCATCTGGGCCGATTTCCTGCGCCGGCGCATCACCAAGGACGAAGTGGCGAAAAACTTCGACAAGGCCATGAAGGGAGCTTTGACCCTGGCCAAGGGCAAGGACGCGGATTATCTGCCCGGCTGGTGCGGCCCGACATCGGATTGAGCTTCGTGCGAAACGACCACGGGCACCGTCTTCAACGCCATGACCGACGGTGGCCTCGATAGCCAGCTGATGTCTCCCCGTCAGTTGTCGGAAGCGGCGGTTGAAGATCGGCAGCCCGGTCAAGCCAGCATGCGGAGAGATCGACGAGGTCGCATCGTCCGAGGCACGCAAGCGAATGGCTGCCTTGTCCGGGCGTGTCCACAGCGGCAGTTGATAGGGCGTCATCCCCACGACCTGCCGGAATGTGCGCGGGGAATGGTAGCGGCTGGTCACGGCCTCACCCGCGCGTTCGGCAAGCGAGATCGGCCGGTCGCTATCAGTTCGGCGCCTATGAATTTCCGCCACGCTCACAGTTTCCCCTGAACCAGCTTTGCTCTACCAATAGGCTGGTTCGGGCCAGTTCTGGCGCGGCCCGGTGGGGAGATCAGATGCCGAGCTTCGACAGCCTGTTCAATGCCTTTGTCACCATTCTCGTGACCATCGATCCGCCCGGCCTGGCGCCTCTGTTCCTTGCCGTGACGCGCGGCATGAACCGCGAGGAGCGCCGGCAGGTTTCCGTCCGGGCCTCGATCATCGGCTTCCTGGTGATGGCGCTGTTCGCGGTCGCCGGTGCGTCGATCCTGTCGGTGTTCGGGATCACGCTGCCTGCCTTCCGCGTCGCCGGCGGCTTCCTGCTGTTCTTCATCGCCTTCGAAATGGTGTTCGAGCGCCGGCAGGACCGCAAGGAGAAGATCGGCGACGTCGCCATCACCAAGGATATGATCCACAACATCGCCGCCTTCCCTCTGGCGATCCCGCTGATCGCCGGCCCCGGCGCGATCTCGGCCACGGTCTTGTTGTCGGGCTCATTCCAGGGCTTCGCCGCCCAGGCGGCGCTGGTCGGCATCATCTTTGTATGCTTGGTCATCACCTATCTAGTGTTCGTGCTGTCGGAACGCATCGACCGCATCCTCGGACAGACCGGCCGCTCGATCCTGACGCGGCTGCTCGGCGTCATCTTGGCGGCTCTGGCCGTGCAGTTCGTCGCCGATGGGATCAAGGCGCTGATGGCAGGCTAGCGCACTGTCTTGTGGGCGAAGCTGCTGCCCAGCTACTTGGCCGTCGTGTCGATCACTTCGAAATCGTGGGTGAGCGTGGCGGTCTTCGCCATCATCGCCGAGGCCGAGCAATATTTCTCGATCGACAGGTCGATCGCCCGTTTCACCTTGTCGTGCGAAAGCGCCCGGCCCTTGACGACGAAATGCATGTGGATACGGGTGAACACCCTGGGCTCGGTCTCCGCCCGGCCGGCGTCGAGTTCGACGACGCAGTCCTCGACCGCCTCGCGGCCCTTTTCGAGGATATGAACGACGTCATAGGCCGAACAGCCGCCCGTGCCGATCAGCAGCAATTCCATCGGGCTCGGTCCCGGCGTCTTGCCGTCCGGTCCGACCGCCGTGCCAAGAACCAACTTGTGGCCGCTGCCGGACTCGCCGACAAAGGTACGCTCCTCGACCCATTTTACCCGTGCCTTCACCGAACTCGCCCTTCCCTCAATTTCCTTGATCGCTCAGACGCCGGTCATCAATGCAAAACCCCGAAAGTCCATAGGACTCTCGGGGCACCATGCTTAACCAAAGTTGCACTCGCCGTTCAGGATCGCATTGCGATCAGAACGGGATTTCGTCGTCCAGCTCGCGCGACGAACCGCCACCGCCGCCACCCCTGGGGGCGCCGCCGCCACGGTTGAAGCCCTCATTCGGGCTGGACTGGCCGAAGTCGGAACCACGGCTGCTGCCGCCACCGGAATACCCGCCGACCTGGCCGCCCTCGCCTTGTCCGCGCGCGTCGAGCATCTGCAGCTCGCCACGGAATTTCTGCAGCACGACTTCCGTCGTGTACTTGTCGGCACCGGTCTGGTCCTGCCATTTGCGTGTCTGCAACTGGCCCTCGACATACACCTTCATGCCCTTCTTCAAGTACTGCTCGGCCACCTTGGCGAGTTGGTCGTTGAAGATGACGACGTTGTGCCACTCGGTCTTTTCCTTGCGCTCGCCGGAATTCTTGTCGCGCCAGCTTTCGGACGTCGCAATGCGGATGTTGACCACCGGTTCGCCCGAGTTCAGGCGCCGGATCTCGGGGTCCGCGCCGAGATTGCCCACCAGAATGACCTTGTTGACGCTACCCGCCATGATACTTCTCCGCGCTCATCCGAAACACATTTTTGTTGGCGTACCTTACAGGCTGCGGACAATCCTCGCCTGCCGTGGCTGCCTTTTCCCACAAGGTTTTTGTTCTCTTTTCGTTCCTATATGCATAGCCGCTTATTGTCAAGGAATGGCGGCAGTGCCTGGCAAACTCATATGGGTTCGAAAAGAGCGCTTGCCAAATCGATAAGTATACACTTATGCTTTCATCATGATCGAAGCTGAGATTTTCCGGGCCCTGGCGGACCCCACACGCCGTGCCGTATTCGAGCGTCTCGCCACAAACGAGATGAGCGTGTCCGAGCTGCGCAACGGGCTGACGGTGTCGCAGCCGGCCGTGTCCCAGCATCTGGCTGTGCTAAGAGGCGCCGGCCTCGTGATCGAGCGGCGAGCCGGCCGCAACGCCTATTACCGCGCCGACCCGCGGGGGCTCGCTCCCCTGCTCTCCTGGATCGATCGCTACCGCGCCTTCTGGCCGGAGCGGATCGAAAAGCTGAAGACGGTTTTAAAGGACATGGATCAATGAGGGACACGAAATCAATGATCGCCGAAAGCCAGGACAAGAACGCCCAGGATGCGATCGAGTTCGAGTACGACCTTCCCGAGCCGCCGGAAAAGGTGTGGCGGGCGCTGACCGTGCCAGAACTGCTCGCAGCCTGGATGATGCCGAACGACATCAGGCCCCAGGCCGGCAGCCGGTTTTCCTTCGCCGGGCCAGAGGCAACGATAGAATGCGAAATCCTCGACGCCGAGCCCGGGCGGCTGTTGCGTTATTCCTGGCGGGAGCGGCACCGCGATGCCACGCGCCAGGACGCACTCGACAGCACCGTTACGTTCACACTCGCGCGCACCGTTACCGGCGGGACGCATCTGCGCATTGTCCATGACGGGTTTGGCCGCAAGGCGATGCCGGCTGTTGCCATGGCCGGCGCCAACTGCCGGCTTTCGCTGGGGTTGGGCAATTCCAGGAAGCCTATCGCCGCGAACACCCATCCGCCGATGCTGCGCGCGGCTTGAACAAGGACAATGGAGATGAAGGCCATGAGTGGTGTCGCCAGTCTGGTGCCGATGGTGATCGAGCAGTCGAGCCGCGGCGAACGCGCCTTCGACATTTTCTCGAGGCTTCTGCGCGAGCGCATCATCTTCATCAACGGAGAGGTCAACGACGACATGTCGGCGCTGGTCTGCGCCCAGCTGCTTTCACTCGAATCGGACAATCCCGACAAGGAGATATCGCTCTACATCAACTCGCCTGGCGGCGTGGTGACCAGCGGCTTCGCCATCTACGACACGATGCAATACATCAGCTGCCCGGTGTCGACGGTGTGCATGGGATTTGCCGCGTCGATGGGTTCATTCCTGCTCATGGCCGGTACACCAGGGCGCCGCATCTCACTGCCCAACGCCACCATCCTGCTGCACCAGCCGTTGGGCGGCTTCCAGGGCCAGGCCTCCGACATCCAGCGTCATGCCGAGCGCATTGGGCGGACAAAGCGCCACATGACCGAGCTCTACGCCCGGCATTGCGGGCGCACCTATGAAGAGGTCGAACGCACGCTGGACCGCGACCATTTCATGACCGCTCGCGAGGCCAGGGAATGGGGTATCGTCGACCATGTTTTTGACACGCGCAAACAGGCGGCATGACGACCGAGAGCTCGCGAGCTGAGCAGAAGTCGATCAGCTGGCTGCCTTTTTTGCCGACGCCGCTCTGGTTTCGCTCCGGTCACGGCACTATAGTTCGCCGATGCTCGGAAAAACGTCACACATTGGGTTGAACCGACTGATCGTTGGCATCGCCGTAACCGCAACCATGGCTTGCGGCGCGGCATATGCCGAAGACGGTCAGGCGCCGGCTCAGAACGGCGCCCTGCCCGGTGTGACCGGCGACTATCGTATCGCCAAACCCGCACCTCAGCCTGAACCCGACGACGCGCTCCCCGGCAGTGGGAACGGCCAGTTCAGGATCGGCAACACGGATGTCAGGATCTCCGGCAGCATCACCGTGGATGTCGGCGCCGGCGGAATCAAGCCTTCCAACCGGTAGGCCAAAGCCTGCGGCGCTTCGATCTCCCGCATCAAACAAAGCAAGCTTCAAACAAACGACCCCGCCGCTGCTTCCGCAAACGGTCGGGGCCTATTGGATATCGAATCCAATTTGTCGGAGGGAGTCCTTCCGACTTTCACTTCGGATGCTTCGCGGCGTTCAGCCGACGACCCGACTAGCAGTCTTTGATTTTCGTGGGGACCGGCAGGTCACGGTTTGTCGGGCGGCGCAAACGCTGAAGCCCTGACACTTATGCCTGCCGCGGTTCCAGTGATACCTGGAACCCATGGGGACTATCCGGTGGCGTCATGGCTCCGCTCCTCTGTCCGTTTCGACATTTGTCGTTCGAAGCGCAAATCGCGGATGCCTGCGGCGTCTCGCAGGCCGCCCCCTGGGCGGCGAGGCCATCGAAAGACGGCCGGCTTCGTTGACGTTCGGAGTCTGCTCCCCTGACGCGGGGACGTCAACCTTTCAATAGCCGGTTATGAAAAATGTGATCGTTGAGACGCTTAGAGAGGCCGTTTGACAAGCCGCTTTTGTCAGGAGCGTGTTCGGCCTTTGTTCTTTCCGCTTGCCCCTTCGCAGGAAAGACGGTTAAACGAATTCGTCGAGAACCGCGGTGTCCCTCGACGTTGCGGCAATAATACCTACATAGGGGATGGTCGGGAAAACCCGCCAATCCCACGAATTCAAAATTTGAGGCGGCGACCGGCGATGGCCGACCATAAATATCTTTCCATTCGCGGGGCGCGCGAACACAATCTGAAGAACGTCGATCTCGACCTGCCGCGTGACAGCCTTATCGTCATGACTGGCCTGTCGGGATCCGGCAAGTCATCGCTCGCCTTTGACACCATTTATGCCGAAGGTCAGCGGCGCTATGTCGAAAGCCTTTCGGCCTATGCGCGGCAATTCCTCGAAATGATGCAGAAGCCGGACGTCGACCAGATCGACGGCCTTTCTCCCGCCATCTCCATCGAGCAGAAGACCACCTCGAAGAACCCGCGATCGACGGTCGGCACCGTCACCGAGATCTACGACTATATGCGCCTCCTTTTCGCGCGTGTCGGCGTGCCCTATTCGCCGGCCACCGGCTTGCCGATCGAGAGCCAGACAGTCAGCCAGATGGTCGACCGCGTGCTGGCCGTCGAAGAAGGCACCCGCCTGTTCATCCTGGCGCCGATGGTGCGCGGCCGCAAAGGCGAATACCGCAAGGAACTGCTGGAGCTTCAGAAGAAGGGATTTCAGCGCGTCAAGGTCGATGGCGTATTCTACGAGATCGCCGACGTGCCGGCGCTGGACAAGAAATACAAGCATGACATCGACGTCGTCGTCGACCGCATTGTCGTGCGCGGAGACCTGGCGACGCGACTTGCCGATTCCATCGAAACCGCGCTGAAGCTGGCCGAAGGGCTGGCCGTGGCCGAGTTCGCCGACAAGCCGCTCGATGCCAGCCAGACCGGCGCGGACTCGGTCAACAAGTCCAAGAACGAGACGCATGAGCGCATCTTGTTCTCGGAAAAGTTCGCTTGTCCGGTATCCGGCTTCACCATTCCGGAAATCGAGCCGCGGCTTTTCTCTTTCAACAATCCGTTCGGCGCCTGCCCGACCTGCGATGGTCTCGGCAGCCAGCGAGCCATCGACGCCAGCCTGATCGTTCCCGACGAAAATGTCTCGCTGCGCGATGGCGCCGTCAGCCCTTGGGCAAAGTCGACCTCGCCCTATTATTCTCAAACGCTGGAAGCGCTTGGCAAGGCCTATGGCTTCAAGCTCGGCGACAAGTTCAAGGACCTGACCGCTGAGGCCCAGGAGGCCATCCTGCGTGGCACCGGCGAGCGTGAAGTCACTTTCCAGTATGATGACGGCTTGCGCTCCTACAAGACGACAAAGACCTTCGAGGGCGTCATTCCCAATCTGGAGAGGCGCTGGAAGGAGACCGAATCCGCATGGATGCGCGAGGAGATCGAGCGCTTCATGTCGGCCACGCCCTGCCCTGTCTGCAAGGGCTACCGGCTGAAGCCCGAGTCGCTGGCCGTGAAAATCGCAGGCAAGCACATTGGCGAGGTCACCGAGTTGTCGATCCGCAAGGCCGACCAGTGGTTCACCGACCTGCCCGGCGCTCTCAACGACAAGCAGAACGAGATCGCGGTGCGCGTGCTCAAGGAGATTCGCGAGCGGCTGCGCTTCCTCAACGATGTCGGGCTCGACTACCTGACCTTGTCGCGCAATTCCGGCACGCTCTCGGGTGGCGAAAGCCAGCGCATTCGCCTGGCGTCGCAGATCGGCTCTGGCCTCACCGGCGTGCTCTATGTGCTGGACGAGCCGTCGATCGGCCTGCACCAGCGCGACAACGCACGTTTGCTCGAGACGCTCAAACATTTGCGAGACATCGGCAACACGGTGATCGTGGTCGAGCATGACGAGGACGCCATCCTGCACGCCGACTATGTCGTCGACATGGGACCGGCAGCCGGCATCCATGGCGGCGAGATCATCGCGCAGGGAACTCCGCGGCAGGTGATGGCCAATCCCAATTCGATCACCGGCAAATATCTGTCGGGCGAACTGGAGGTGGCAACGCCGGGCGTGCGGCGTGAAGCGAAGAAGGGTCGTCGGCTGAAGGTGGTCGGCGCGCGCGGCAACAACCTGAAGAACGTCACCGCCGAAATCCCGCTGGGTACCTTCACCGCCGTCACCGGCGTGTCGGGCGGCGGCAAGTCGACCTTCCTGATCGAGACGCTGTTCAAGGCGGCCTCCCGCCGCATCATGGGCTCACGCGAACATCCGGCCGAACACGATCGCATCGAGGGTCTCGAATTCCTCGACAAGGTCATCGACATCGACCAGTCGCCGATCGGACGCACACCGCGCTCGAACCCGGCCACCTATACCGGCGCCTTCACCCCGATCCGCGACTGGTTCGCCGGCCTGCCCGAGGCCAAGGCGCGCGGCTATCAGCCCGGCCGTTTCTCGTTCAACGTCAAGGGCGGCCGCTGCGAGGCTTGCCAGGGCGACGGCGTCATCAAGATCGAGATGCACTTCCTGCCCGACGTCTACGTCACCTGCGACGTCTGCCACGGCAAGCGCTATAACAGGGAGACGCTCGACGTCCTGTTCAAGGGCAAGTCCATCGCCGACGTGCTTGACATGACGGTCGAGGAAGGCGTCGATTTCTTCGCCGCCGTGCCTGCCGTGCGCGACAAGCTCGACACGCTCAAGCAGGTCGGCCTCGGTTACATTCACATCGGCCAGCAGGCGACGACGTTGTCGGGCGGCGAGGCGCAACGCATCAAGCTCGCCAAGGAATTGTCGCGCAAGGCGACCGGCAAGACGCTCTACATTTTGGACGAGCCAACCACCGGCCTGCATTTCCACGATGTCGCCAAGCTGCTGGAAGTGCTGCACGAACTGGTCGATCAGGGCAATACCGTGGTGGTCATCGAGCACAATCTGGAAGTCATCAAGACTGCCGACTGGGTGCTCGACCTGGGCCCCGAGGGCGGCGACGGTGGCGGCGAGCTTGTCGCCTCCGGCACGCCGGAAGCCATTGTCCGCGAGAAGCGAAGCTACACTGGCCAGTTCCTCAAGGAACTGCTGGAGCGGCGCCCCGGAGGCAAGCGCGAAGCGGCGGAATGATGGCCGACAAGGGTCTCATCACCATCCAGGCCCGCTTCGGCGTGGCCGAAACCATCGACCGGCTGATCGAGACCGTGCAACGAGCCGGCTTTCTCGTCTTTGCGCGCATCGATCATGCGGCCGGCGCACGCGATGTCGGCTTATCGCTGCGTCCCACCGAATTGCTGATCTTCGGCAATCCCAAGGGTGGCACACCGCTTATGCTGGACAGGCAACTAGCCGGCATCGACCTGCCGGTAAAGGCGCTTGCCTGGGAAGACGAACAAGGCACGGTCTGGCTTTCCTACAACGATCCTCACTGGATTGCAGAGCGTCACGCCCTGGGCGATGCAAGTCGCGATGCCGTCACTGCGATGTCTGAGGGGATGGAAAAGGTCATCCAAGCCGCTGCGGGCACCAGCCAGCCATGAGCATCAGCCAGCCATGAATATCAGACCCGCACTTGCCGACGATCTCGCCGCCATCGTCCGGCTGACAGAGGCTGCCTATGGGCACTACATCACCTTGCTTGGCGGTCCGCCACTCCCGATCACCGAGGATTACGCCCCGCGAATTGCGCGGGGCGAAGTCACCCTCATCGAAGAAGACGGATCCGTGGCGGGCCTGCTGGTTCTCGAACGGCATTTGGATTACAGCCTGATCTTCAGCGTTGCGGTTGCGCCCGGCTTTCAGGGCAAGGGTTTCGGCGTCTCGCTGCTCAGGCAAGCGGACGAGCAAACGCTACGCTGGGGCTTGCCGGAAGTGCGGCTCTTCACCAACGCCAGGATGGAACGGAACATCGCGATCTATCAGGCATACGGCTATCGGGAGACCGGTCGCGGTCCCAATCCGTACCGGGCAGGATGGACGCTCGTCCACATGGCAAAACCCGTCGATCAGATCACGACGGTCTGATTTTTCTGAATTCGGGAGGACGACAATGAGCAAATCGGGAACAATCCGCTCCGGCATGGGTGGCTGGACCTTCGAACCGTGGGACACGTCCTTCTACCCGGACAAGTTATCGAAGGCCAAGCAGTTGCAATATGCCACTCGGCAGGTGCCGAGCATCGAGGTCAACGGCACCTATTATTCCAGCTTCAAGGAACCGACCTTCGTCAAATGGGCAAGTGAGGCGCCGGACGGTTTCGTCTATTCGCTGAAGGGCAACCGCTTCGTCACCAACCGGCGCGTGCTGGGGGAAGCCGGCGAATCCATGATGAGGTTCCTGGGCTCTGGCGTTGCGGCGCTTGGTGAAAAACTAGGGCCGATCCTCTGGCAGTTCGCGCCGACCAAGAAGTTCGATCCGGATGATTTCGAGGCCTTTCTGAAACTGCTGCCGGAAAGGCAGGACGGCGTCGCGCTCCGCCACGCGCTTGAGGTGCGTAACGACAGTTTCATCGTGCCGGAATTCGTGGCTCTGGCGCGCAAGTACAAGGCGGCCATCGTCTATGCCGATCACGCCAAATATCCTGATATCGCGGATGTCACCGGTGATTTCGTCTATGCACGGCTGCAAACCGGCAGCGACGACAATCCCGATTGCTACACGGCGAAGGGCCTCGATGAGTGGGCCGAGCGGGCCAAGACCTGGGCGCAAGGCAAGCAACCGGACGACCTGCGGCGTGCCGACCCCTCAACCGAGGCGCCAGTCCAGCCGCGGGACGTGTTCGTCTACTTCATCACCGAGGGCAAGGTTCGGGCGCCATTCGGGGCGATGGCGTTGATGAAGCGCCTAGTCGACTGGCGATAATTTGCCGGCTATCGATCCTTTTTGTGCCGCGTAGCGAGCCTGTCTCATACGCTTTTAAAGCGTAGCAAGGCAGCTATTCGTGGCATCTTCCGCACCATCGTAACCTTATCGACACTTCCTTGCTGCATGAATGCGCGACGCCAAGCCGCAACGCTGGAGCCGCCGCCGGCAGGGAAAAGAGGGGCATGTCGCTCGACTACACTTCACTTCTGCTGGCTGTCGGTTTCTCCGCTGCCTGCCTGGGCCTGACATTGTTCGGCATGTGGCTGACGGCGCGCTCGGAGCGCTTCCTGCTGACATGGGCGATCAGCCTGTTGTTGGTGGTCGGGGACATCTTCGTCTATGACGCCTATATCGACATGCCCGGGCGCCTGCTCGGCGTTGCCAGCATTGCCTTTCTCCTGCTTGGCTTTTCGACCATGCTGGGCGCGGCCCACCAGTTCAGAACCGGCGGATCGCCGACACGGCGAACGGTACTTGGCGGAATGTCCCTGGTCGTGGCGCTGCCCCCCATGGCTCTTGGCTATGACGGGCTGGGCTTTATGTTTGAAAACAGTTTTGCGGCCTTGCTGCTGTTTGCAACGGCACGTGAATACTGGAAAGGCCGCGACGAAGCACCAGCGCTGACGATAGGCATCTCCGCACTCTATTCCGCCACCGCCATGTCCTTCGCGCTTTGCGCGATTGTTCTCGCCTGGGATGGAAAGCTTGTCCTCGGACATGCGCCAAGCAATTGGGCCGAGGAATTGAGCCTCATCATCGTCATCGCCAGCATGACCGGGATCGGCGCGCTGTCCCTGGCGCTCAACCAGGGACGCCTTGCCAGGCATCATCGCCGCAATGCGCTGACCGACCCGTTGACGGGCCTGCTCAACCGTCGCGCCTTGTTTGACCTGCACGGCAATGGTCCTGTCGGTGCGTTTACGGCGGTGGTTGTCTTCGACCTCGACAGCTTTAAGGCGATCAACGATGAATTCGGCCACGCCACCGGCGATGAAGTTCTGAGGGTGTTCGCCAGGGAACTTACCGGCAATCTTCGCTCGACCGATGTCGCCGCGCGGATGGGAGGAGAAGAATTCGCGCTGGTGCTCAAACGGACCCTGCCTGAGACTGTCGAGGCAGCCGCGGAGCGCATACGCACCGCTTTCGCCGCGTGCAGGATCGAAACGGAGGATGGTCCCCTGACATGCACGGTCAGCGCGGGATTCGCCTTCGGCACGAACGAAGGCATGAGCTTCGACAAGGTGCTCAGCGCGGCCGACAAGGCGCTCTATGACGCCAAGCGCGACGGCCGCAACCGAGTTGCCGCCTCTGCGTTTCGCCGCGCCAGCTGACGCAGTTCGAGCGAAGGCCAGCCCTTATGTCGAAACGACCTCATTGTAGGCGTCGAGGTCTACATAGAAGACCTTGGTCATCTCCTCGATGACCTCGTCCTGATCATATCCCTGAGATCTTAGGATATTGATGGCTGTCATGATGTCGACACGCTCGGTGAGCCGTCGTTTCTGATGGTCTTCGACGAAATGTTCCATAGGCTGTCCCTGGCCTGTGTGCCTAACGCGCTGAACAACAATCAGATCACAGGAGGGAAGCTAGGAAAGCTTGCTTGCGTGGAACTTGCCGGCTCTGCCCGCGCCGTCCCCTGATCTGTCACGCTGAGACTGTTACGGAAAGCGGCCGACTCACCAAGGCCAAGCAAAGATTAACACGCAACTTGCGGCACACCAGAGTTGCATGACAATAGATAGGCAGAAGGCCTATACGGTCAGGAATTTCCGCACATCCGCCCGGTCGAGATCTGCCGCGGGGCCAGTATGGACGATCTGGCCACGGTCCATGATGTTGACCTCGTCGGCAAGCTCACGGCAGAAATCCAGATATTGCTCGACCAGCAACACGGCGATGCCCGCCTGGTCACGCAGATAGCGAATGGCGCGGCCGATATCCTTGATAATCGACGGCTGGATGCCTTCGGTCGGCTCGTCCAGGACGAGCAGTTTCGGTCTCATTACCAAGGCTCTGCCAATGGCAAGCTGCTGCTGCTGCCCTCCGGACAAGTCGCCGCCGCGCCGCGACAGCATCTGCTTAAGCACCGGGAACAGTTCGAACACATAGGCTGGCACATTGCGGTCGGCACGCCGCAGCGGCGCGAAGCCCGATTCGAGATTTTCCCGCACCGTGAGCAGCGGAAAGATCTCCCTGCCCTGCGGCACGAATGCGATGCCCGACTGGGCGCGGTCATACGCCGCGCTCCGGTCGAGCGCCTTCCCCTCGAAGGCAACGCTTCCGCTCGTCAGCCGGTGATGGCCAACGATCGATCTCATCAAACTTGTCTTGCCGACACCGTTGCGGCCCAGCACGCAAGTGATCTTGCCGGCATCCGCTTTCAGAGACACGCCACGCAGCGCCTGGGCGGCGCCGTAGTGGAGTGTGGCGTTCGACACTTCGAGCATGTCAGCGCCTCTTCCAGAACCGAAGAAGCCGCGGATCGAAGCGATGAAATTGAACCCGCCAGATCATGCTCATCTCCCCAGATAGACTTCGACGACACGCTCGTCGGCTGAAACGAAATCGAGCGAGCCTTCGGAGAGCACGGAACCCTCATGCAGGCAGGTGACTTTCACCCCCAATTCGCGCACGAAATGCATGTCGTGCTCGACCACGATGACCGAATGGTCGCGCGCGATGTCCTTGAGCAGCCGCGCGGTCTCCTCGGTCTCGGCATCGGTCATGCCGGCGACCGGCTCGTCGACCAGCAGCAGCTTCGGGTCCTGCGCCAGCAGCATGCCGATCTCCAGCCATTGCTTCTGGCCGTGGCTCAGATTGGCGGCCATCTCGTGGCGTTTGTCGCCAAGCCGGATGATGCCGAGAATGTCGTCGATCTGCCGCGCCTCTGTCACTGTGCGGCGGTGGAACAGCGCGGGAAAAATCGAGCGCGGCCCCTTCAATGCCAGTAAAAGATTCTCCTCGATCGTGTGGTTTTCGAAGACGGTCGGCTTCTGGAACTTTCGGCCGATGCCCATCATGGCGATCTCGGCCTCATCGTGCTTGGTCAGGTCGACCTGGCCATCGAAGAACACCTCGCCCTCGTCAGGGCGCGTCTTGCCGGTGACGATGTCCATCATCGTCGTCTTGCCGGCGCCATTGGGTCCGATGATGGCGCGCATCTCGCCCCTGTCGAGCACCAGCGACAGGCTGTTGATGGCACGGAACCCGTCGAAGGATACAGAGACTCCGTCGAGATAGAGAATGGTGTTCGACTTGCTCATGGTCACCTACTCCGCCGCCTGCGGTTCAGGGTCGGACCAGGACCATTCGCCTGGGTTTCTCGCTGGCGAGAGGGCAGGCTTCGATGTCGCGGACACGGTTTCAACCTCGGTGCCTTCCTCTTCAGCGACCGAGGCGGCACGCAACGCCCTCGCATTGCCGCGCCAGCTATCCCACATGCCGATGATGCCCTTCGGCAAGAGCAAGGTGACGGCGACGAACAGGCCTCCAAGCGCGAACAGCCAGAATTCTGGCAGCACCCCGGTGAACCAGGATTTGCCGGCATTGACCAGCAGGGCGCCGACGATCGGTCCGACGATGGTGCCGCGTCCGCCGACGGCGGCCCAGATGACGATCTCGATCGAGTTGGACGGCGCGAACTCGCCAGGGTTGATGATGCCGACCTGTGGCACGTAGAGCGCTCCGGCAATGCCTGCCATCACGGCCGACACGGTGAAGGCGAACAGCTTGACGTTCTCCGCCCGCCAGCCAAGGAACCGCGTGCGGCTTTCGGCGTCGCGCACCGCCATCAGCAGCTTGCCGTATTTGGAACTGATGATGGCCCAGGTGGCAAGGACCGCAAGTGCGAGCGCCAGGGCGCTTGCCGCAAACAGCGCCGAGCGGGTGGCATCCGCCTGCACGTTGAAGCCGAGGATATCCTTGAAATCGGTGAGGCCGTTATTGCCGCCGAAACCCATGTCGTTGCGGAAGAAGGCAAGCAGCAGCGCATAGGTCATCGCTTGGGTGATGATGGACAGGTAGACGCCGGTGACGCGGCTTCGGAAGGCGAACCAGCCAAAGACGAAGGCGAGCAGGCCGGGCACGGCCAGCACCATGATCGCGGCGAACCAGAAATGGTCGAACCCGTACCAGAACCACGGCAGTTGCTTGTAGTTCAGGAAGACCATGAAATCAGGCAGCACCGGATTGCCGTAAACGCCGCGCGAGCCGATCTGGCGCATCAGATACATGCCCATCGCGTAGCCGCCGAGCGCGAAGAAAGCGCCGTGGCCGAGCGAAAGGATGCCGCAATACCCCCAGACGAGATCCAGCGCCAGGGCGAGCAGCGCATAGCACAGATACTTGCCGGTCAGCGCCACGATGTAGGACGGCACATAGAAGGCGCTTGCCGGCGACACCGCCAGATTGAGGACCGGCACGATGATGGCCGCCGCCAGCAGCAGAAAGATGGTGATGGCAATGCGGCGGTCCGCGCCGAAGAAGCGGCTGGTGATCATGCTTCCACCGCCCTGCCCTTGAGCGCGAACATGCCGCGCGGGCGCTTCTGGATGAACAGGATGATCAGCACCAGCACGACGATCTTGCCAAGCACGGCGCCGGCGTATGGCTCGAGGAACTTGTTGAGGATACCGAGCGAGAAGGCGCCGACGAATGTGCCCCAGAGATTGCCGACGCCACCGAAGACCACGACCATGAAACTGTCGATGATGTAGCTCTGGCCGAGATTGGGCGAGACATTGTCGATCTGGCTGAGCGCGACGCCGGCTATGCCGGCGATGCCGGAGCCGAGCGCGAAGGTCAGCGCATCCACCCATGGCGTCCTGATGCCCATCGACGCCGCCATGCGCCGGTTTGCGGTGACGGCGCGCATCTGCAGGCCCCAGGGGGTGCGTTTCATCACGTAGAGCAGCACGCCGAACACCACGAGCGCGAACACCAGGATCCAAAGCCGGTTCCATGTGATGGCAAGCTGTCCGACATCGAAGGAGCCCGACATCCACGACGGATTGCCGACCTCGCGATTGCTGGGGCCAAAGATGGAGCGCACCGCCTGCTGCAGGATCAATGATACGCCCCAGGTCGCCAGCAGCGTTTCGAGCGGCCGCCCGTAGAGGAAGCGGATGACGCCACGCTCGATGACAAGACCAACCAGCGCCGCGACCAGGAAGGCGAGCGGCAGCGCGATGACCAGCGACCAATCGAATAGGCCGGGATAGGACGTGCGGATCACCTGCTGGACGACGAAGGTCGTGTAGGCGCCGAGCATCACCATCTCGCCATGCGCCATGTTGATGACGCCCATGACACCGAAGGTGATGGCAAGCCCGATCGCCGCCAGCAGCAACACCGAGCCCAGCGAAATGCCGTACCAGATGTTCTGTCCGGCATCCCAGAAAGCCAGCGTCGAATTGATGTGCGCGATCGCGGCCGTCGCCGCTTCCTTGACTGCTCCAGAGGCGTTGGCCTCGACGGAGGTGAGGAGCGACACCGCGCCGCGGTCGCCACGCGTACCGATCAAGGCAATCGCGGCGAGCTTGTCTGGGTCTGGCTTGTCTGAAACCAGCACGGAGGCGGCACGCGCCTGCTCCAGCAAAGCCTTGACGCTCGCCACGCTTTCACTGGCGATCGCTGCGTCGAGCGGCCCGATATTGGCGGCGTCCGGTGTCTTGAACATGGTGTCGGCGGCGGCGATGCGGACAGTCGGATCCTTGGAGCCAAGCGTCAACGTGCCCAATGCATCGCGGATGGTACGGCGCAAGGTGTTGTTGACGCTGATCTGGGTTAAGTCGTCCGCTGAAGCCTCGCCTGCCGCCTCGCCGCTGAGCGGATCGAAAAGCTGGACGTTCTCGTCGCCTTCCTTACCGACAAACACCATCGAGTCGGCCGTACGAATGTAAAGATTGCCTTCCGCCAATGCAGCAAGCGGCCGTTCGACAGCCGGATCGCCCGTGGCCGTCAACTCTTGGACGACAGCTCCTGTCTCGGAAAAGTCCGCCGCCGTTGCGAATTTGCCGATGATGGCACGCAAATCGGCTTCCGCGGCGCCCGAAGACGACAGCGTCGTCAGCAGGAGCAACAGCGTCAGTCCCATCGCGTGGATAATCTTCATCGGTTTTGTTGACCCTTGAAGGTTAAGTGAGCGTCCGGACAGTGAATCCACCGTCCGGACGCGCGCGGTCGTGGACAGGACCCGAAGGGCCAGTCCGGGGAGGATCAGTTCGTGCCCTTGCCGCCGCACTTGCCGGTTTTGACGTTGAAGTTGCCGCAGCTGAGCGGCGCGCGCCAATCGGAAATCAGGTCCTTGGAATCGGGCAGATAGTCTGACCATTCGTCGCCCATCACCAGGCCCGGCGTCTTCGAGACCGTCTGGAACTGGCCGTTGGCCTGGATTTCACCGATCAGCACCGGCTTGGTGATGTGGTGGTTCGGCATCATCGTCGCGTAACCGCCGGTCAGGTTAGGCACCGCAACGCCGATCATGGCATCGATGACCTTGTCCGGATCAGTGGTGCCGGCCTTTTCAACCGCCTTCACCCACATGTTGAAGCCGATATAGTGGGCTTCCATCGGGTCGTTGGTGGTGCGCTTGTTGTTCTTGATGAACTTGTGCCAGTCGGCAATGAACTTCTTGTTCTCGGGCGTGTTGACGCTCTCGAAATAGTTCCAGGCGGCGAGATGGCCGACCAGCGGCTTGGTGTCGAGCCCGGCAAGCTCTTCCTCGCCAACGGAGAATGCCATCACCGGGATGTCCTCGGCCTTGATGCCCTGGTTGCCGAGTTCCTTGTAGAACGGCACGTTGGCATCACCGTTGACAGTCGAGACGACGGCGGTCTTCTTGCCGGCGGAACCGAACTTCTTGATCGCCGAAACTTCGGTCTGCCAGTCGGAGAAGCCGAACGGCGTGTAGTTGGTCATGATGTCTTCGGCGGCAACCCCCTTCGACTTCAGATAGGCTTCGAGGATCTTGTTGGTGGTGCGCGGATAGACATAGTCGGTGCCTTCCAGCACCCAACGCTTCACCGAGCCGCCGTCCTTGCTCATCAGATAGTCGACGGCGGGGATGGCCTGCTGGTTCGGAGCCGCCCCGGTGTAGAACACGTTGCGCTCGCTTTCCTCGCCCTCATACTGGACAGGATAGAACAGGATGTTGTCGAGTTCCGAGAACACCGGCAGAACCGATTTGCGCGACACCGATGTCCAGCAGCCGAACACCACCGCCACCTTGTCCTTGGAAATGAGCTCGCGCGCCTTTTCGGCGAACAGCGGCCAGTTGGATGCCGGATCGACGACGACAGCCTCCAGCTTCTTGCCGAGCAGGCCGCCCTTGGCGTTCTGCTGCTCGATGAGCATCAGCATCGCGTCCTTCAGCGTCGTCTCGGAAATCGCCATTGTACCCGACAGGGAATGGAGAATACCGACCTTGATCGTGTCGTCAGCCGCCTTCGCCGGAACGGCCGTCAAAAGTCCCGCCGCGACCACACTTGCTGAGATCATTCTTGTTATCGTCGAAAAACTGCCCCTCATATTCGTACACTCCAACCATGTTGTTGCACCGCGATGGGCCATGCAACCGCCATGCCAACCGGTTGAGTGATCTCGAGGCATCAAAAATACCATATATATATCAATTATTTAGATATATTAGATTGCCCGCATTAAATGAGACGGGTTAGAATCAGATTGAGAGAATTTTACGCAACGCACAACGCTTATGCCTAATTTTCGCACAAACTGGAAAAGTGCCCAAACTTTGACCTTGGCAGGCGCACTTTACGTGGCCGCTGACATCAATCATTGCGGCGCCGCCAAAAAATAGGGCAAGCTCAGGTCTCAAGCGAGCAACGTCATGGCATCCATCATTTCACGCATTTTCGGCATATTGCTTCTGCTCACGACGACCACCAGCGCGCGAGCCGACTTCACGGATGGCAAGCTGCCGGACGGCGTCTATCACTGCGAGGTCTATCTTCTGGGACTGTTCCTGAATCTCGGCGACATCACCATCAAGGGCAGCGTCTACAGCGGACCTGTGACGTTCGGTCCTCCCCAGCAGGGCTACAACTACCAGATGGATGCAAACGGCGTGATCAGCTGGCTGGGTCCACTCGGCGGCTACACAAGCGGCGGCAACTCGATCTCGCTTACCCAGGCAACGCTGGATGGCACAAGCGCCCCATCCTTCGACATCATCATGAAGCAGTCCGACGGTGCCTTTACCGCGTCGACCTGCACCAGGCGCTGAGCCAAAAAAGAAAGCGCGGAACCCATGGGGTTCCGCGCCTCAGTCACTCGGGAGGCCTGCTTCAGATGGTCTTGGCCGACATTTGCCCGGCGATGTAGTCGGCCTGGCGGATTGCCAGCGAAACGATCGTCAGGGTTGGGTTTTCAGCGGCACCCGTGGTGAACTGGCTGCCATCCGACACGAACAGGTTCTTGATGTCGTGCGCCTGGCCGTGCTTGTTGACGACGCCGTCCTCCGCCTTCTCGCTCATCCGGTTGGTGCCGAGATTATGGGTCGACGGATAGGGCGGCGTTGGAAACGTGCGCGTCGCGCCAACCGCCGCGTAAAGTGCCGAACCCTGCTTGTAGGCGTGGTTGCGCATCGCCGTGTCGTTGGGATGGTCGTCGAAGTGCACATCGGCGATGGGCATGCCGTGTTCATCCTTCATGTCGGCATGCAGCGTGATGCGGTTTTCGGCGCGCGGCATGTCCTCGCCGACAATCCACAGGCCGGCCATGTGGTCGTAGTGATCAAGCGCCGTCGTGAAAGATCGGCCCCAGGCGCCCGGATCGAGGAAGGCCGCCATGAATGGCAGGCCGAGAGAAAGCGTTTCGAACTCATAGCCGCCGACAAAGCCGCGTGATGGATCGTGACGCGCCTCGTCGCGGATGATGCCGGCCATGGTGGTTCCGCGATACATGTGCACCGGCTTGTCGAAGATGGCGTAGACCGAGCCGGTGGTGTGGCGCATGTAGTTCTTGCCCACCTGCCCCGACGAATTGGCAAGACCATCGGGAAACCTTGCCGATGCCGAGTTGAGCAGCAGCCGCGGGCTTTCGATGGAATTTCCGGCGACAGCGACGATGCGCGCTTTCTGCTCCTGCAGCTTGCCGTCCTTGTCGGCGTAGACGACGCCGGTTACCTTGCCGGACGCGTCATGGTTGATCTTGATTCCCATGGCGTTCGGGCGGACCTCGAGATGTCCGGTCGCCTCGCCCTTGGGAATCTCGGTGTAGAGCGTCGACCACTTCGCGCCCCATTTGCAGCCCTGGAAACAGAAGCCGGTCTGCTGGCAGGAATTGCGGTCGTCGCGGGGCTCCGAATTGATCGCCATACGGCCGGTGTGGCATTCCTTGTAGCCAAGCTTGTCGGCGCCGGCCTTCAGGACCTTGAAGTTGTTGTTGCCCGGCAAGCCTGGAATATTGTTGGTGCGCGTCACGCCCATCTTGTCCTCGGCCTTGGCATAGTAAGGCTCGAGATCCGCAAGCGTGATCGGCCAGTCAAGCAGGCTTGCTCCCTCCACCTTGCCGTAGGTCGAGAGCGTCTTGAATTCGTGCTCCTGGATGCGCAGCGACGCCCCTGCCCAATGGGTGGTCGAGCCGCCCACCGATTTGACGATCCAGGCCGGCAGGTTGGGAAAATCCTTCGCCACCCGCCAGTCGCCCGACGTTGTGCGCTTGTCCTTCCAGGCGAGTTGGGCGAACGAATCCCACTCGTCATTGATGAAATCCTCGAACTCGTGGCGGGCGCCCGCCTCCAGGATCACGACATCTATGCCCTTCTGGGCGAGCTCATTGCCGAGCGTGCCGCCGCCGGCGCCCGAACCGATAATGACGACCACGCCATCGTTCTTGAGATCAAATGGTGCTGCCATGGTTTCCTCCCATGATGTCCTGTTTATGGGTTGCCGAGACGAAGGGGCTCAGAGCCACTCGATGTCACTGAACCCGCGCGATATGTAGCCGCCCTTGGAATAGGACTCGCCCTCGTAGCCGAAGATCGGCCAGACCTCCTTCTGGTTGTAGAGGCCGACGACGAGACCGCCGCGAATGGCCTGGAAGAACGGCGTCGCCTCGACCTGCTTGAGCACGGCGACGCGCTGGTCTTCCCAGCCGAGGTTGCGATAGCCACCGGGCCCGGCCTTCGTGTCGAGGTCGGCAATGCCGTTTTCAATCATGGTCTTGTAGGCGGCATCCTTGCCGGCCTGTTCGTCATGACCCTTGACGGCGATTGCGTAATGTTTGTCGGGGACCTGATCGTGCGGATAGATGTCGCGCGCCATCTGGATCAGCGTCGCCATCGTTTCGGGCTTGAGCGTCGACGTCTCGAGACCCCAGGCATGCTCCGGGCTGATGACCGCGCTGCCGGAGATGACCAGCAATGCCCCGACACCACCACGTTTCAAAAGCTCCCGACGGGAAAGCCCAGGCTTCCTGTCATAGATCGTGACCATATTTTCCTCCCTGCTTGCTATTCGCACCTTGAGGTGCCGTTGCTGGCGCCGCGCCTCCTGGCGCGGCCCGCCTCCTATTTGAACCTGCCGCGACGCTCCAGGACCTCGATCTTGTAGCCGTCGGGATCCTCGATGAAGAAAAAGCGGGCGATGAATGCGCCGTCGCGGTTGAACTCGACGATTTTCTTGGGACTGAGGCCGAGCGCGCCAAGCCGGTCGTGCTCGCCGTCGAGATCGGCAACGGAAACGGCAAGGTGGCCGTAGCCATCGCCAAGCGCATAAGGCTCTGTCCGGCCTTTGTTGACCGTCAACTCGACCTCGAAATCGGATGCCGTATTGCTGAGATAGACAAGGGTGAAGGTCTCGAAATCCAGCCTCTCGGCCACATCGAGCCCGAACGCGTTTTGGTAGAAACCGACGGAGCGGCTCTCATCGAGAACCCGGATCATGCTGTGGATAACCTTCGCCAAATCAGTCTCCGTCGCTGTATGCTTCGAAGCGATTATGAGCGGCGCGGGCAAAAGGTGGTGGCAGCCGGTTACCACGCCCAAAACCGTGATCGGCCCTGAGGGCCGATAGAGGACGAAAGTCCGATTGCCCTAAGGGCATTTTTGCCGGAAGATGGCGGCGGGGACAGGATGCACGACGCCAACGGCATCCGCGACCTGTCCACCCAAGAGCAACAATCGATAATGGGAGGTTTTCGGATGTGCAGGGTTTTTGCGGGCCAAGACCCCGAAGGCTATCGCCAGATCAACCGTTCGATCCGAATTGACGGACATTCGACGAGCATACAGCTCGAAGCGACTTTTTGGGCATTGCTCGATGAAATCGCCGAGAGCCAGGGCCTGACGACGCCGAAATTCATCTCGAAGCTCTACGATGAAGCAATCGAGATCAACGGCGCAATTCCAAACTTCGCCTCCATGCTGCGCACGACTTGTGCTCTCTATCTGCGCGGCCACCGGCCGGAGATGGACGAGTTGACGCCGAAGCGGGAAGCCGCCTGATCGGCGGCCCTACGATTCGAGAACGTCCTTGACGATCGTTGCCAGTTGCTTGAGCGAGAACGGTTTGGGCAGGAAGCCGAAATGCGCGTCGGCCGGCAGGTTCCGGGCGAATGCGTCCTCCGCATAGCCGGATACGAAGACGAACTTGATATCCGGCTGCCGTTTGCGCAGTTCCCCGAGCAGGGTCGGCCCATCCATTTCCGGCATCACCACGTCGGACACCACGATGTCGACCTTGCCGCCAAGCGCCTCGAAAACCTCAAGCGCTTCCACGCCCGACGACGCCTCGTGCACGGTATACCCGCGTGATGTCAGTGCCCGCACGCCGCCCATGCGCACCGCGTCCTCGTCCTCGACCAGCAGCACGGTGGCCGATCCCGACAGATCCTTGCCGGCGTCCGGGATCTTCACGGGCGCAACCGGCGCCTCCCCGGGCTCGCCAGCCTTCTTCACCTCAGCGATGTGGCGCGGCAGGAAGATGCGGAACGTCGACCCCTTTCCGACCTCGGAATCGCAGAAAATGAAACCGCCGGTCTGCTTGATGATTCCATAGACCATGGAAAGGCCCAGTCCCGTGCCCTTGCCAACTTCCTTGGTGGTGAAAAAGGGTTCGAAAATCTTCTTGAGCACATCCGGCGCGATTCCGCTTCCGGTGTCCTCGACCTCCACCACGACATAGTCGGCAGGCGTGAGCTCGCGGTATGAGAAGGTCTTGCACTCCTCGGCGGTCACATTGCGCGTGCGCACCGTCAGATCGCCGCCAGCCGGCATTGCGTCGCGCGCATTGACGGCCAGGTTGACCACCACCTGCTCGAACTGGCCGATATCGACCTTGACCGGCCACAGGTCGCGACCATGGTCCACCTTGAGCTTGATGTCGTTGCCGACCAGCCGGGCCAGCAGCATCCGGAGATCCGCCAGCACGTCGGTCAGGTTCAGCACCTCCGGCCGCAGCGTCTGCTTGCGCGAAAACGCGAGCAGCTGCCGGACCAGCGAGGCCGCACGGTTGGCGTTCTGCTTGATGTTCATGATGTCCGGGAAAGACGGGTCGGACGGCCGGTGGTTGGTCAACAACAGGTCCGACGCCATGATGATGGCGGTCAGCACATTGTTGAAGTCGTGCGCGATGCCGCCCGCGAGCTGGCCAACGGCCTGCATCTTCTGGCTCTGCGCCATCTGCCCTTCGAGCGCCTTCTGCTCGGTGGTCTCGACCGCATAGACGATTGCCGATTCCTCGGCTCCTTCGCCGCCTGTACCGTCTGCGACCGCATTGACGTAAAAGCGTATATGCCTCTCGTCATTGCCGGGCAGCAGCGTGTCGATCGGCTCGATGTCGGCCTGCCGCTGCCGCGCCTTCTCGAAGGCCGCGGCGAAAGCCGGCCGGTCGCGCTCATGAATCACCGTGTCGAGCCGCACGCGGCGATCGACCGCATCGCGATCGACGACGGAGGAAAACAGCGACAGGAATGGCGCATTGGTGCGCAGGATTCGGCCATTGTGATCGACGCCCGCGATGGCCATCGGCGTCGAATTGAAGAAGCGCGTGAAGCGAACTTCCGACGCACGAAGGTCGGCCGATGCGTCCTCGCCTTGCGTTCGATTGAGCACGATCGTCCGCGTCGGGCCATTCAGCCCCTCGCGGCTCGCCGAAACGCGGTGCATGAAGCGCACCGGCAGGGCCTCGCCGGTCATCGTCGTCAGATCGAGATCGATGACCGCGTTGCGCGTCGAGCCGGGGTCGGCCTTGACGGAACGAACCAGCGCCATGCCGTCACCGGCGACGATCTCGGAAAGCGATACCGCGCCCGGCGTGAAACTGGCGAGATCAATTCCCAGCCACTCCGCCAGCGTGGCGTTGATGTAGGTGACGCGACCGTCCTGGTCGGCGGAAAAGAAGCCGGCGGGCGCATGGTCGAGATGATCGATAGCCTGTTGCAGGTCGAGAAAGAAGCGCTCCTGCTCGGCGCGTTCCTGCGAAATATCGGCAAGTTGCCAGGCCAGCATCGGCAGCCGCTGCCCGGGAACACTGAAAGCACGGGCGCGGGCCCGGTACCAGCGCGCGCCCGGTTCGGCGCCTGGTCGAATGGACTGCGCCAGGCGAAACTCGCCGTCACCGGGCTGTCCGTCGCGCAGCCCGGATGCAAGCCTGTATATGGTGACCGAGGCCTCCGACACATCCGAGAGCAACCCTTCGACCGTCTTCAGATCCGTGGCGGATGACGCCCCCGTCATGTCGGCATAGGCACGGTTGGCGTAGATGACGCGGCCTTTGGTGTCTGTGACGAGGAGCCCTTGCGACATCGAATCCACAAACGCCTTCGACAGTTCGTCACCCGTCGAGCGCGGCGTGATCTGAACGAAGCCGATCGCGGTGGCGAACAGGAAGCCAACGCCGATCATCGCCAGAACGCCCAGCATGCCGAGCAGGAAGGGGTCGCCCAGGCGATCGCGAAAAAGACCGAAGACAATCGCCGCGCCGGTCAGGACGACGATGAAGACAACGAGCCGAATGACCGCTCCCGGTCGCGTATTCTGGTCGACGATAGGTACCGGATAGAAATCGCCGCGCGCTTCCTTGGCCATGTGCCCCCTGCTCGTGAATTCCGGTGTTCCGACACCTGCCCCTAACGGGTTGAATCATATTCTCCTAATCCGGAAAAGGCCTCGGTCGCAAATGTCCGATAAAAATGATGTTGTTCAGCGATCAATGTTTCAAGCTGTTCACGACAGGTGAAAGGCAACTTGCGGTAGCCTGCCGCAACGGTCTAGTGTCGCGTCACTTCAAGGACCGCTCAGGGGGAACCAATGCTGCAATGGCTCGATAGTGTGGCGGGTCCCGGCTATGCCGCGGCACTTCTGTGGACGTTTGCCGCGCTCGTCCTGCTGGTCATCGTTCTCCTCATCATCAAGCTTGTCCGCAACCTGACGTTCGGAACCTTTGTCGCCGGCGGCAGGAACCGCAAGACGAGGCTGGCCGTCATGGATGCCACCGCTGTCGACAGCCATCGACGGCTGGTGCTGGTGCGCCGCGACGATATCGAACATCTGCTGCTGATTGGCGGCCCTACCGATGTCGTCGTCGAACGTGACATCAGGCTGTCGGCGCCACGCCGCCCGGCACTGACCGGAGATGGCGGTCACCAGCCGGCTCCTCCCGCGCCCAGGCCCCGCGCGCCTCAACCGGCTCCAGCCCCCGCTCCCGCGCCGGTAAGGCAGGCGCCGGCTGCGCAGCCAGTCAACGTGGCCCCTGCTCCTCCGCCCGCACCAGCGCGCCCTCGCCCCGCAACACCCGCACCTGCATCGGCGCCAGCACCAACACCGGCACCCGCTCCGAAACCCACACAGAACCACCAGCCGGCCAAGGTGAGCCCGCTCCCCGTCTATGGAGCGAATGCAAACCGGCAGGCGCCGATGGCAACACAGGATTCAATCGACGACACGCTGATGAAGGAACTTGAAGTTTCGCTTGAGCAACCTCGGCACGCCGCCCCCACTGGCAAGACAGCGCCAAAGGCGCCGCCGTCTCTCGATGACGAGATGACGAAACTGCTGGGCGAACTCTCCAGCCAGAAACGGAGCTAAAGGCCCGTCACCGGGAGTATCGCACGCCGGCAACTTGCCGCCGTGAGCCACTCCGCACAACTGGCTTCACAGATACAAAAATGGCCGGGCGAACCCGGCCATTTCAAATCAATGTCGCCAATGCAGCGCCGCTGCAAATCCCGACTTAGTCGTCGCGATAGACTTTCTCGCGGCGCTCGTGGCGTTCCTGCGCTTCAATGGACAGGGTCGCGATCGGGCGGGCGTCGAGGCGCTTCAGCGCGATCGGCTCGCCGGTTTCCTCGCAATAGCCGTAAGTGCCTTCATCGATGCGTTGCAAGGCGGAATCGATTTTTGAAATCAGCTTTCGCTGGCGGTCGCGGGCACGGAGCTCGATGGCACGGTCGGTTTCCGAGGAGGCACGGTCGGCAAGGTCGGGGTGGTTGGCGTTTTCCTGCTGCAGGATTTCGAGAGTTTCGCGCGCTTCGCGCAATATGTCGTTTTTCCAGGTGACGAGCTTCAGGCGAAAGTAGGATTTCTGCCGTTCGTTCATGAACGGCTCGTCTTCGGAGGGTACGTAATCGGCGGTAACGATGTCGTTCATTCGACTCACCCAAACAGCCCCAAATTTCGCGCTTATATATTCGCCGTCCGACGCCTGCACAAGCGCAATCGGCCCCGGTCTCACGCAATTGTTAGTGCCTGGCGCGCAGGCCTTTTACAGTGCCGGTGAGAGCAAATTCACGCATGATTCCTCACGTACCAAGGACAGCGCCATTGTGCGCAAGGCCTTTCTGATGGCTAATCCTGTTTCGACTTCGGCGCCTTTCGCCGCTCAAGACCAACGGGGGTTCGGTGAGCAGACTTTATCTGTTGAGGCACGCCAAGGCCGGATGGGCGCTCCCCGGCGTCCGCGATTTCGACCGTCCGCTCGACGCATCCGGCCTCGCCGACGCCGAAAGGATGGGGGCCGCGATGCGTGCCCGCTCCTTTGTGCCGGACGTGACCCTGTGTTCCAATGCACGGCGGGCGCGCGAAACCCTGGAGGGCCTGGCCGGGCAGGCGGACACCGGACGGGTCCTGTTCCTGGACACGCTCTACAGCGAGGATGCCGCCGGCTATCTGGCGATCATCCGTGATAATGGCGGGCCAGGCTCCCTGCTCGTCATCGGCCATAATCCGATGATGGAGGACCTCGCCATGGCGGTCTCGGGCAATGGTGACGAGGCGGCCTTGGCGATGCTGAACCATGGTTTTCCAACCTCAGGTCTCGCGGCGATCCGTTTCCCCGGCAATCTTGCCGATGCGACCCGGGGCTTGGGCTATCTCGAGGCATTCCTGACGCCCGCCGATCCCTGATGCCATTTCAAAGCCGGACTCCATTGCCTATATCGGAGCGTATCAAGGGGTCACGGCCCAAGCCCGAGAGAGCAGATTTTGGCATCATCGCTGACCACCTTCACCGACGAGGCGAGAATTGCGCTCGACACACTGTCGGGCCGCGCGACGGGGATGTTCTCACCGTCGTTGCGGCTTGGCGTAACAGGACTGTCACGCGCCGGCAAGACAGTGTTCATTTCGGCGCTGGTGCACAATCTGATCCATGGCGGACGCCTGCCGCTATTCGAGGCGCAGAAGTCCGGGCGCATCGCACGCGCTTTTCTCGAGGAGCAACCGGACGACGCCGTGCCACGGTTTCAATACGAGGATCACATAGCGGCATTGGTGAACGACCGCGTCTGGCCGGATTCGACGCGCGCCATTTCGGAACTTCGGCTCACTATCGAGTATGAATCGGCCTCGGGCTGGAGCCGCATGTTTTCGGCCGGCAAGCTGTCGGTCGACATCGTCGATTATCCCGGTGAATGGCTGCTCGATCTTCCGCTGCTTGGAAAATCCTACACCGATTTCTCGCGCGAGGCCTTCGAGATGGCGGCGCTGCCGGTGCGCGCCGACCTGTCACAGGAGTGGCGAGCCTTGTCGGGCGAGGTCGCCGCCAATGCGGATGCCAACGAAATGACCGCACGGCGCCTTGCCGAAAGTTTCGCTGCCTATTTGAAAGCATGCAAGCTCGACGAGCGCGCGCTTTCGACCTTGCCACCTGGCCGCTTCCTGATGCCGGGCGACCTGGAAGGCTCACCCGCGCTGACGTTCGCCCCGCTTCAGGACCTGGGCGACAAGCGGGCCCGCCCCGGGTCGCTGCACGCCATGATGGAGCGGCGCTACGAGGCCTACAAGACCCATGTCGTAAAACCGTTTTTCCGCGAGCATATTACGCGCCTCGACCGCCAGATCGTCTTGATCGACGCCATGCAGGCCCTGAACGCCGGCCCGGGCGCCATGGCCGACCTGGAGCGGGCCGTCACCGAAATCCTTTCCTGTTTCCGGCCCGGGCGCGGTAGTTTCCTGACGGACCTGTTTTCGCGGCGCATCGACCGCATACTGGTCGCGGCGACCAAGGCCGACCATTTGCATCATGAAAGCCACGACCGCCTGCAGGCGATCGTGCGGCGGCTTGCCGACCGCGCCGTGGCGCGGGCGAACTTCACCGGCGCCGATGTCGATGTGGTGGCCATGGCCGCGGTGCGCGCGACGCGGGAAGGTACGGTGAAGCAAGGCAGTGAAACGCTGCCGGTCATCATCGGCACGCCCCTCAAGGGCGAAAAGATCAATGGCGAGACATTCGACGGCAACACCGAAACCGCCATTTTCCCCGGCGACTTGCCGGAGAAGATCGACGCGGTGTTCGACGTTTCCGAACCTGATCATCGACAGAACAGCGACGATCCCGCCATCCGCTTCGTGCGCTTCCGCCCGCCCAAACTCGAACGCACGGCCGAGGGCGTAACGCTGTCGTTGCCACACATCAGGCTCGACCGCGCCCTGCAGTTCCTGATCGGAGATCATCTGGCATGACCGCGCCCCGCAAACCGGCGGCATTCCGCATCGAGCCGGAAAACGCGCCCAAGCAAGAAGCGCCGGAACCCCGCCGCGCCCATGCCGAGGTCACGCGAAAGCCACGGTCCGTCAGGACCGATGTCGCCGTTGTCGTGCCAGCCGAGATCGATGTTTTCGACGAACCGGACATCATCGCCTCCGAGCCGCCGCCATCGGTCGCACCGAGAAAACGTTCGCTGCTCGCCAGCATCTTCTTCGGTGCATTCGGCGTGCTGGTTTCGCTGGCCGTGGGATTGTGGACCGACCAGTTGATTCGCGATCTGTTCGAACGCGCCGCATGGCTGGGCTGGCTGGCCGCCGGAATGGCCGCCATCGCCGTACTGGCGCTTGTCGTGATCCTCATCCGCGAGTTCATGGCGATCGCCCGCCTCGCCGAGGTCGAGAAGCTGCAGAAGAGGGCGCTCGACGCCATCGCCCGCGACGATCCAAAGGCCGCCCGATCCGTCGTCGACGAATTGTCAGCCTTTGTCGCGGGCAAACCAGAGACCGCTGCCGGTAGACGTTCTCTGGCGGAACTGCGCGGTGAAATCATCGACGGCGGCAATCTGGTGCGGCTGGCGGAGGCCGAAATCCTCGGCCCCCTCGACGCCCGCGCCAAGGTGATGATTCTCGAGGCTGCAAAGCGCGTTTCGCTGGTGACGGCGGTCAGCCCGCGCGCGCTCGTCGACGTGGCCTATGTCGTGTTCGAGGCAGGCCGGCTGATCCGACGTTTGTCGGAACTTTACGGCGGAAGGCCAGGCACGCTGGGCTTTTTCCGCCTGGCGCGAAGCGTCCTTGCCCATCTGGCGGTTACCGGATCGATCGCCGTCGGCGACAGTTTCGTCCAGCAGATCGTTGGCCATGGCCTGGCGGCGCGGCTCTCCGCAAAGCTCGGCGAGGGCGTCGTCAACGGCATGATGACGGCGCGCATCGGCATCGCGGCGATGGAAACGGCACGCCCCCTGCCCTTCAGCGCCTCCCGACGGCCTGGCCTGGGTGATTTCCTGTCGGCATTGACATCTTTTGCAACGAAGAAAGACAACGAAACAGCGACCCCCGGCAAGTGAGCGGCATTGCTGTTCAAAGGCCTCGAGGATGCAAGATGACGGCTCGCCAGTGACGAAGCATTAACCAATCTTGTTCATGGTCAGCTGAGTTCCAAACAGCCTCTTTGTTGCCGGGTGTCGTCGATGAAAAGCGTATTATTGTCCAGCGTTCTGCCGATGGCGATCGCTGCTGCCACGACGGTCAGCCTGGTCGAAAAGGCTTACTCGGCGGAGCCCGACAAGCAGTTCTTCCAGACGGCCGAAGGCAAATGGGTCGGCCCGGGCGAAATCATCGCCGGCAAGTACAAGGGCACGAAATTCACCTGCACGTTTACCGGCACGACGCCGGGCAGCAAGCTGGGCATGACGCTCGATGGCGGTTGCCGCGTCGGCGTGTTCACTCAGGCCATGTCGGCAACAATCGAACACAAGGGCCGCGAGGGTTACAAGGGCAGTTTCATGGGCGGCGCCGCCGGCTCAGGCCTAGATATCATCGGCGGTAACGTTGTCGATGCGCGCAAGGTCGTCTTCACCATCAACCGCAATCAGTTGCGCGGCGTCATGCAAGCCCGCATTCCCGACGACAATTCGATGACCGTGACGATCGCGGTGCGCGTCGACGAACAGTTGGTGCCCGTCATCGGCATGAGCCTGAAGCGGGTCGATACGGTCGAGGTCGGCTCGATCACGCCAAACTGAATATAGTCGGTCGAGTTCAAAAAAAGCGGCGGCCATTGGCCGCCGCTTTCGCATTGTCAGGCTTCCAGCTCAGCCTTTGACCGCCGCGATCATGTCATCATACGCCTTGCAGGCTTCGGCCGCCGTCGTGGCGCCCTGATACTTGGTTGTCACCGCCTGGACCTTGGCCGTGAGGTCGGCCGCCTTGGACGGATCCTTGGTGATCGCGGCCTGCAGTGCAGCGGTCAGATCCTGCCCCTTCTTGGTCAGCATTTCGGTGGTGCACTCCGGCGCCTTCGAACAGGCCGAACCGGCGAGTGCCGCAACACCAACGGCAACAAGCAAAAACTTCTTCATGTCAGTCATCTCCTCAGAAAGGGCCGCGACTTGATCGTCGTCCGCCCTTCAATGGCCAAAGCCGAGCGTCCATAACCCTCGATTGCGGCAACAAGCAACGCAACCCCCGCGTAAACTTGTGTAACGCGTCTGCAATATTGCCGGGCCTGGATTTCGCACTGTTCGATTTCCAACGAAGCCCCTATCTTTGCCACCTTGTAGGGCTGCATGCGCGGCTATCCTCGAACGAACGGAATGACCGGCATGGCGGCAGAGGCAGCGGGCAGCGATCTCGTCCAGGTGGTGGCGTTGCTGGCTGCCGGCGTTGTCTCCGTACCCATCTTCAAACGGCTTGGGCTCGGTTCCATCCTCGGTTACCTCGCCGCCGGGGTGGTGATCGGCCCGTTCGGTATCGGCATCTTTTCCGAATCACAGGCCATTCTTCATGTCGCCGAACTCGGCGTCGTCATGTTCCTGTTCATCATCGGGCTGGAAATGCAGCCGTCGAGACTCTGGGGCCTGCGCCGTGAGATTTTTGGCCTCGGCGCGCTGCAGGTCGGCATGTGCGCCCTCTTGCTGACCGGCGTCGGGCTGGCGGGAGGTTTCTCGATATCGCAGTCCTTCGTCGCGGGCGCCGGCTTCGTGCTGACGTCGACCGCCATCGTCATGCAGATTCTGGAAGAGCGCGGTGAGCTCTCTTCTCCCAAGGGACAGCGCATTGTCTCCATTCTTCTGCTCGAAGACCTGGCAATCGTGCCGCTGCTGGCACTGATCGCCTTCCTGGCGCCGGGCGGCGCCGATACAAGCCTGACCGAACGGCTGACGGAAGTCGGTATTGGTCTTGGCGCGATCGTCGGACTGGTGGTGGCCGGACGCTATCTGCTCAATCCGTTCTTCCGTATCCTGGCGGATGCCCGCGCCCGCGAGGTGATGACGGCCGCGGCGCTTCTGGTCGTGCTGGGTTCGGCGCTCGTCATGCAGCTCAGCGGCCTGTCCATGGCGATGGGCGCCTTCCTGGCCGGCGTGCTCCTGTCCGAATCGACCTTCCGTCATCAGCTCGAAGCCGACATCGAGCCGTTCCGGGGCATCCTGCTCGGCCTGTTCTTCCTTGCGGTCGGCATGTCGCTCGACCTGCATGTGGTCGTCGAAAACTGGCGGCTCATCGCCATCTACGTCGTCGCCTACATGGTGATGAAGGCCATCGCCATCTACGCCGTCGCCCGCGTGCTGAAAACCAGCCACAAGGAGGCCCTCGAACGTGCGGTCTTCATGGCGCAAGGCGGTGAATTTGCCTTCGTTCTCTATTCGGCCGCCGCCGCCGTCGGCATCATCGACAGCCAGGCCAACGCGACGCTCACGGCAATCGTCATCATCTCCATGGTGTTGACCCCGCTGGCGATCGTCGCATTGCGCCATTTGACTCCCCGCGATGAACAGTCTCTCGAAGGTGTCGACGTTGCCGAAGGGCTTACCGGCAGCGTTCTGATCATCGGCTTCGGTCGCTTCGGACAGATCGCCAGCCAACCGCTGCTGCTGCGCGGCATCGATGTCTCGATCATCGATAATGACGTCGAAATGATCCAGGCAGCGGCCGATTTCGGCTTCAAGGTCTATTACGGCGATGGCACGCGGCTGGATATTCTCCATGCGGCTGGGGCTGGGCGGGCGCGCGCGGTGCTCATCTGCGTCGACAAAGCCGATGTCGCGGTGCGCATCGCCGAACTCATCAAGGCGGAGTTCCCGCTGCTGACCGTTCTGGCGCGCGCTTTCGACCGCGGGACCGCATTGCAGCTCATTCGTGCCGGCGTGGACTTCCAGCTTCGCGAAACATTTGAATCGGCGCTTGTGTTCGGCGGTTCCACTCTCGAGGCGCTGGGCGTCGATCCGGAGGAAGTGGCTGATGTGATCGAGGATGTGCGGCGGCGGGATGCCGCCCGCTTCGAGTTGCAACTCGCCGAGGGCATCCGAGCCGGGCAGCGCTTCCTGAAAGGCAATATCGGCACGCCGATCCCGACACCTCTTGCCCAACCACGGCGCCCTGGTCAGGCCCTCAATGAAGAAACCGCGGGTGTGCTGCACAAATCCACGCCTGCGAACGAAACAAGGCCCTGATCGTGAAACGGGACGCCAACGCCCTGTCGGTCACCAAATTCTGGCGCGACGCCGGGCCGGACGCCTGGTTCGAGAAGAACGACGCCTTCGACGCGGCCCTTCGCGAACAATTCCTCGACCTGCACTACGCCGCCGCGCGCCGCGAGTGTGACGCCTGGTCCGAGTCGCCCGAGGGTTCGCTGGCGCTGATGATTCTGCTCGATCAGTTTCCAAGGAACTGCTTTCGCGGCACGGCCCACATGTTCGCCACCGATCCCCTGGCACGGCATTTTGCTGGAAAGGCAGTCGCTGCCGGCCACGATATGAGGCTCGATGCGCAAATCCGCATCTTCCTCTATTTGCCTTATGAGCATTCCGAGCTGTTGGCGGACCAGCTTGAATCGATGAGGCTCATGACCGAAAGGGCCAAGGACTATCTCGAATATGCGGTCCAGCATCGAGACATCATCCAGCGGTTCGGCCGTTTTCCGCACCGAAACCGCATGCTCGGCCGCGAAACCACGCAGGAGGAACAGGCCTTTCTCGATGGGGGCGGCTTCTCCGGCTGAACGCTCTCACGCCTTTGCCGGTATCGCCTAGGCCTGCCACCAGCCGCGGCCGGTAGGCAGCCGCTCTATGCCGGCGGCGTCAACGGCAACGGCGTCGAGCCGTTCCGCCACGCTCTTGCCGCCAACCGCAAGGCCGGGCGCGATCTCGGCCAGCGGCGCCAGGACGAAGGCACGCTCCAGCATGCGCGGATGTGGCACTTCCAGCCCTGTCTCGTGAATGATGCGCTCGCCATACACAAGGATATCGATGTCGATCAGTCGCGGTCCCCAGCGCTCCTCGCGCACTCGCTTCAGCCTGCGCTCGGCGTCGAGGCACAGCTCAAGCAGGGGGCGCGGCGCCAGCGTGGTGGATATCTCGGCGGCCGCATTCAGGAAATCGGGTTGGTCGAGCTTGCCCCAGGGCGGCGTGCGATAGAGCGATGAAACCGCGACAACGCGTGTGTTGTCGTCGGCATCGAGTATCCGCAACGCAGCGCCCATTGATTGCTCGGGATTGCCAAGGTTGCCGCCCAGGCTCAAATAGACAGTGTTACTGTGGCCAGGCAACGGTCACCTCGACATAATCGAGCACACCGGGCACCGGCGCATTCGGCTTGCGCACCGTGATCTCGGCTTTATTGATCTGCGGAAAGCGATCCGTCAAAGCTTTTGCCACTTCGAGCGCCAGGGCCTCGATGAGAAAGCGCCGGTGGCCGGTGACGATCTTCTCGATCACCGCGAAGGCAATGCCGTAATTGACGGTCTCCTCGATGGAATCATCGACGAGCGCCCGGCCGGGCTCGACCGTGAGCGCGGCATCGACATAAAAGCGCTGGCCAAGCGTCTCCTCCTCGTCCAGCACGCCATGGCGGGCAAAGAAGGCGCAGTTCTTCATGCGGATGACGTACATCGTGCTCAGCGTCCTGCCGGGTTGGGTTCACGCGCCAGCATAGCATCCGCCACGGCCAGCGCGTCCACGTTGATTGCGACATCGTGGACGCGAAACAGATGCGCGCCCTTGAGCCTCAGAATGACGCTTGTCGCGACGGTGCCAGCTCCCCTGCCCGTCGGCTCGCGACCTGTAACCGCGCCGATGAAGCGCTTGCGCGACGTGCCGGCCATCAGCGGAAAGCCCAGCGCATGCAACTCGGAGAATCGCGCCATCAGGTCGAGATTTTCTTCCGCCGTCTCCTTGGCGAAGCCAAAGCCGGCATCGAGCACGATCTGCTCGTCGCCGATGCCGCTGCTGGCCGCGATTTCCAGGGATTTCCGCAGGAACAGCAACTGATCGTCGATGACATCGGGGAGCTTCTGGCGGCCACGCCCGGTATGCATGATGATAAGGCCGGCACCGGTTTCGGCCGCGACGTTGGCGATACCGGGCTCGCGCTGCAGGCCCCACACGTCATTGACGATGTGCGCGCCGGCAGCGACGGCGCGCCGGGCGGTCTCCTCGCGGTAAGTGTCGACAGAAATCAGCACGTCGCCAGAGCGGGCCAAGGCCTCGATGATCGGCAGGACGCGGTCCTGCTCCTGGCTTGCGGAAACCGGCTCCGCGCCGGGCCTTGTCGATTCGCCGCCAATGTCGACGATCAAGGCGCCCTCCGCCGCCATGCGGCGCGCCTGGATCATCGCCTGATCCGGGACATCGAACAGGCCGCCATCGGAAAAACTGTCGGGCGTGACGTTGAGGATGCCGACAACCACGGCCTTGTCACCAAGGTCGAGATGGCGTCCATGCGCCAACCGCCATCGCCTCGTCATCATTGCCAATCAACCATGTCTGATCCAACAAGGATCAATTCCGTTGCGCCGGCAACGGCCGTAAAGCAAGGTGACCGAAGAGGCAACATGATGAAACGACCCCTGCTCTGCGCGTTTATGCTCGGTCTTGCCGCGGTTCCAGCGAACGCGGCGACACTCGTGAAGACCTACAGCTACTTTGCCATCCGTGGCAGCACGCTCGACGAGATTCAGAAACAGCTTTCGGAGCATGGTCCCGAGGTGAAAACCAGCGGCGGGACTCGGCATCCCGGCGCCACGCAGATGTCGTTCACCACCCGTACCAGGTATGCGGAAAGAGCGGACTCTTGCCGGATTGTCGACGCCAGGGTGACGGTCAAGGTCAAGGTGATCCTGCCGCGGTGGCGTCAACCGAGAAAGGCCGATCCGGATGTGAAGCTGTTCTGGGACACCTTATCGGCCGACATCAAGCGCCATGAGGAACGCCATGTCGAGATCGCCAAGAACCACGGCCGCGAACTCGAGGATGCGCTCAAGGCCACCTACCCGCGGAAGACTTGCAAGGCCGTCAGGGAGAAAGCCGCGGAAATCACCGCCGCGATACTGGCCGAGCATGACCGGGCCCAGGTGCAATGCGACCGCGTCGAAAGCGTCAATTTTGAAAGCCGCATCGTGCGGCTGATGCGTTATCGCCTCGAGCGTATGCAGAACGGCCAGTTGCCAGGTTGACTTGTGCCAGTCGGTAACGATTTAGGCACTGGCGGCGCCCTTGGCTCGACACTTTACGGGCCGTCTGCTATTTCCGCGCCGCTGTTGAAGGAAACGCGTGCCGGTCGGTAGTCCGGCGATCCCGCGAGGCGGGATCCGAAACCCCGTCGTCCCAACGAGGTCCACAGCTGAATTCCAAGGCTCCGACATGCGTCGCCGGCAACGGCGCGGCGGCAGCATGAATTGGCCTTGGAGAAGATGCCCGGCAAAGGCCGGCTGGAGTGAATTGATGGATCAGGTCGTCAACAAGGAAGCACCTCCTCTAACGGAGAGTGAGAAGAACGCCATCATCGGCGGCGTGCTCCTGTCGATGTTGTTGGCGGCGCTCGACCAGACGATCGTTGCCCCGGCCATGCCGACCATTGGCCGCTCGCTCGGCCATGCCGAATACCTGCCGTGGATCGTCACCGGCTACCTCTTGACCGCCACCGCCGTGGCGCCGCTCTATGGCAAGATTTCCGACGTCTATGGGCGCCGGCCAACCGTCTATGCGGCAATCCTAATCTTCCTCGCCGGATCGCTGGTCAGCGCCATGGCCCCCAACATGTTCGCCCTCGTCCTGGGACGTGCCATCCAGGGCGCCGGCGGCGGCGGCCTGTTCGCGTTGACGCAGACCGTGGTCGGCGACCTTGTTCCGCCGCGCGAGCGGGCGCGCTACGCGGCTTGGTTCTCGGGTACGTGGGCCGTCGCCAGCGTCGCCGGGCCGCTGCTCGGCGGCACCTTTGCCGAGCATCTGCACTGGTCGCTCATATTCTGGATCAACATTCCGCTTGGTTTCGTAGCAATGGCGATCATCAACAAACCGCTCAAGAAGCTTCCGATCGCCGCAAAGAACCACAGTATCGATGGCCTCGGCGCGCTGCTTCTGATCGTCGCCACGGCACTGCTGCTGCTCGCCCTGAACTGGGGCGGCAGCGCCTATCCCTGGGTATCGCCGGAAGTCATTGGCGTGCTGGCCTGCTCGGCGCTGTTTTGGGCCGCCTTTGCCTTGCGGCTGATGCGGGCGGCCGAACCGCTGATATCGCTCGAAGTGTTGGGCAACCCGATCGTCCTGGCAGGCACGCTGTCGATGTTCCTGCTCCAGGCCTCCAGCGTCGGCCTTGCCGTCTATCTGCCCGTCTATCTGCAGTCGATTCTTGGCCTGACGGCCAGCGAGTCGGGCATTGCCATGCTCGGCCTTCTGCTTGGAACCGTCGGCGGCGCGGCCTCCAGCGGCCGCCTGATACCACGCTTCACGCATTACAAGCGCATCGCGATGGTCGGCGTCATCTTCGCCACGCTATGTCTTGGCCTGCTGGCCTTTTTCGCCGGCCATGCATCGCTGCTTGTCGTCGAAGTGCTGACCATCTGTATCGGATTGGGAACCGGGACGACATTCCCGGTGACCACTGTATCGGTACAGAACGCCGTCGACCGGATGCATCTTGGCGTCGCCACGGGCGTCCTGACCTTCCTGCGTTCGCTGGGCAGCGCGCTTGGCGTCGCGATACTAGGCGCCGTCGCCCTGGGCTTTGGGCTGCCTCTTGCCGGTGAAGGCGTGCGGATGACAGGCCACGTGGCGTCCGCCCTGCCGTTCGAGATGATCTTTCTGGTCGCGGCGGCCACTTTGGTGCTGGGGCTCATCACGCTGACGCTGATGCCCGAAAAGGAACTGCGCGGCCACATGGACAATCCGGCGCCGATCCTGGCGGAGTAAGAACGGAGCTGATCCCGCAAGGCGAGACGCGAGCAGGTTCTAACCCGAAACGCCGAGCTTCTTCTGCAGGCTGGTGGAAGAGGTCGTGTACTGGAACACGATCCGCTCGCCGGGGCTGACGATGCGCTTGGCGGCCTGCGCCATCAGCGCCACCTCATGGAACCCCGACAGGATCAGCTTCAGCTTGCCTGGATACCAATTGATGTCGCCGACAGCGAAGATGCCGGGAACCGACGTCTGGAATTTCTCGGTGTCGACAGGGATCAGGTTCTCATGAAGATTGAGCCCCCATTCCGCGATCGGCCCGAGCTTCATCGTCAAGCCGAAGAATGGCAGCATGCGTGTGCACGGCACCTCGATGTCGCCGTCAGTCCCCTTGATCGTTGCGGCTGAAAGCTGGCCGTCCGCGCCAACCAGCCCCGTCACCTGGCCGACCTGAAACTCCAGTTGCTTCATCTCCTGCATGGCGTACATCTTGTTGACGCTGTCGGGCGCGGCGCGGAACTCCGGCCTGCGATGGACCAGCGTGACGCTGCGGGCCACCGGCTGCAGGTTGAGCGTCCAGTCCAGCGCCGAGTCGCCACCGCCGACGATGACGAGGTCATGTCCGCGAAAATCCTCCATCCGGCGCACCGAGTAGAAGACGCTTTTGCCTTCATAGGGCTCAATACCCGGGATCGGCGGCCGCTTGGGCTGGAAGGAGCCGCCGCCGGCGGCGATCACCACCACCTTGGCCTCGAACACCTCATTCTCGTCGGTGGTCGCGCGAAAACCGCCGTCCTCGAGTTTCTCGAGGCTGGAAACCATTCGGTTGTAGGTAAAGTCGGGCTTGAATGGCGCGATCTGCTCAAGCAGCTTGTCGACAAGACCCTGAGCCGAGATCGATGGCCAGCCCGGGATGTCGTAGATCGGTTTTTCCGGATAGAGTTCGGCGCATTGCCCGCCAGGCCGGTCGAGTATATCGATCAGATGGCACTTCATATCGAAGAGGCCGAGTTCGAACACGGCAAACAGGCCGACGGGCCCTGCCCCGACAATGAGCACGTCTGTCCTGATGATATCGGTCATGCTGTTCGCCTCGCTGCGGAACCCCGGCGAGACTGCATGACCTGGAGCCCGCTGCCAAGCAGCAATGGCAAAAAAGGCCGGAAACGTCAGCCCTGGCGTTCGGGAACGCGAACGACCAAACCGTCTAGCGCATCACGCACCTTGATCTGGCAGGACAGCCGCGAATTCGGCTGAACATCGTAGGCGAAGTCCAGCATGTCTTCTTCCATCGCCTCAGGTTCGCCGACAATGGCCGTCCATGCCTCGTCGACATAGACATGGCAGGTGGCGCAGGCGCACGCGCCACCGCACTCGGCCTCGATACCCGGCACTGCGTTGCGGATCGCGTTCTCCATGACCGTCGAGCCGTTCTCGGCGTCCATGTCGAAATGTGTGCCGTCATGGGCGATGAAAGTCAGCTTGGTCATTTGTCACCTGAAGGGAGTTTCAGCCGAGATAATCACTCCGGCAGACAAGTCAACTGCCGCGTGAAAACGCCACCGGATGACGTTTTTTCGGAAACAGGACTTATCGGCTGATGGCGGCGATGAAATCGCGCACTTCGTCGATCAGTGCGCCAAGTCGCTTGATCGTACGATTGTCTCCAGGTGCGTGCTCTATATCGGTGGCACAATCGGCAACCGCAAAGGCGCCAACGCCTCGCGCCGAGCCTTTCAGGCCATGCGCCAGCAGAAGTCTCTCGTGGATATCGGCGTCGGTGATCTTGTCGCGCACGGACAGGGCGTGCTGTACAAAGAGCGCCAGCACCTCTTGCTCGAGGCCCCTGTCACCCATTGTCTGGCGAGAGAGATGGGCCATATCCACCGGCCTCGATCGACCCCTTCCCGACGCGTCGCCGCCGGGCATTGAAAAGGCAATGCCGCTTTCGCCGCGCATAATCTGCACTCCGTTCATCTCTTGCCCGCAAAACTAGGCGAATCCCATGGACAACGGGTTAACGATTGAACCGGAAAAATGTTGCGAAAACGGCGCCCAGATCACGGTTCCGTTAACCTTATATTTAAAGTTTTACGTATCCCGCGGAATGCATGTTTTCTTTACCCCCCTGTGTCATTACGATACGAGGGTCCATTTTCAGCCTCCTGCGTGGGATAAGATAACCAGAATCATAAGTCCCTCGGCAGCTAGTACAGGGTAGCGAAGGCATGGCGAAGAAAACCACCACGACAAGAACTCTTGACAGCGACGTAGCAAGGGAACTCGAAAAGGCGCTCGATCTCGACCTGAGCGGAGACGGAAGCGGCGATCTCGATATCGCGGCTTCCATGGAGGATCTGGAAGCGCAGATATCGCAGGCCGCGGACGAATTGGCGCGCGAAGGTCGCAGCCAGAAAGCGGCGCCTGTTTCAACAGCACCTGTGGCGACCCAGAGCCAGCCCGCGAAACCCCAGCCCGCGAAATCAGAGGCCAAGCCGGCTGAACTGCGGCCCGTGGAAACCCGCAACGCCTCGCAGCCGACCGGCTTCGCGCCAGCCAATGACGATCGCCAAAAAGATTACAAGACGCTCCTGCACACACTCAACCGTCGCGCATCGAACACGATCTATTGGGTCGTGGCATTCGTGTCGCTCGCCTGGATCGCCGGTGCTGGCGGGTTGGCCAATCTGTTGTTCGGACCGGATATTTGGAGGATCCGCACGGTCGACCAGTTTTTCGCGCGCCCCGAACTGATCGGTCTGGCGATCGCGGCGATCGTGCCCGTCATCCTGTTCTGGGCATTCGCGGCCATGATCCGTCGTGCGCAGGAAATGCGGATTGCCGCGCAGTCGATGACCGAAGTGGCCTTCCGCCTCGCCGAGCCCGAAAATCTAGCCCAGGACCGCGTGATGATGATCGGCCAGGCCGTTCGTCGCGAAGTGGCGGCCATGGGCGAAGGCATCGAGCGGACACTCGCCCGTGCCGTAGAGCTTGAGACGCTCGTCCACAGCGAAGTGAACCAGATCGAACGCTCCTATTCCGAAAATGAATCCCGCATCCGCTCGCTGGTCGACGGACTTGGCAGCGAGCGCGAGGCGGTGGTCACCCATGCCGAGCGCGTTCGCGCCTCGATCACCGGCGCTCACGAGACGCTGAAGGAGGAAATCGGCGCCGCCAGCGATATCATTCGCGACAGCATCCTCAACGCTTCGACCAAGCTGTCCATGACGATCACCAATTCGGGCGACACGTTGATCGACCGCATCAACGAAAGCTCGATGTCGATCTTCGATTCCGTCGAGGGCCGTCTCGATTCGATCACGGACCGGCTGTCGACGTCGGGTGAAGCCTTTGCCAGCCTGCTCGATACGCGCATCGCCAAGCTGACGGACACAACCGACGGCCTGACCCGCTCGCTCACCGACCTGCTGGACGACCGCACCACCGGCATGGTCTCGCTGCTTGGTGGCGCCGCGCGCACCCTCAATTCGGAATTCGAGGCCAGCCTCAATGGCATCGAGCGCACGCTGGCCGAGCGCGGCCAGGCGCTGATCAGCGAGTTTCAGACCCGCGCCGAAGCGCTGGATACCGGCACGCAGAAACTCAATGCCGCGCTCGAAGCCCGCGCACGCCAGATCAACGAGACGCTCGTCGAGCGCGCGCGCGAAATCGCCCACACATTCGCCGAAAGCAGGGACACGCTGTCGAGCATGATCGATCAGGGCAAGGCCCAGATCGGCGCCGACATGGCCGATATCGTGACGTCGACCTCATCCATGCTCGAAGCTCGCGCCAGCGACTTCGCCGGACGCATGGAGGCGGCGCGCCATGTCGTGTCCAGGTCCTTCGACAGCGACATCCAGCGGCTTGCCGATGCACGCGTCGGTATCGAGGAAGCGGTCGAGAATCACAGCCGCAAACTTTCCGAAAGCCGCGAGCGCATGGCGGAGGCAATGCAGGCCGACCTGGCCAAGTTCGCCGAAGGCCGCGCCGGCATCGATGCCGCTGTCACCAACCAGGTGCAGAAACTGGCCGAAGGCCGCAACCTGATCGCGCGCGCGCTTGAAGAAGACCTGCGCAAGGTCAACGAGTCCCGGGCAGCCATAGACGCTTCGCTGGGCAGCCATCTCGAAAGGCTCGAGGAAGGCCGCAACCGGCTTGCCCAGGCATTGAACGAAGACTCCGGAAAACTTGTACAAGCCAGGACAGTCATTGATGAAATGGTCGCTGGCCATGTCGGGAAACTCGCCGAAGGCCGCAACATTCTTTCGCGTGCCCTGGAAGCGGATCTCGGCAAGCTGTCCGACAGCCGCGCCAGCATCGACGGTCTCGTAGCCGGTCAGGTCGAGAAGATCGCCGAAGGCCGCGCCGTGCTGGCAAGGGCCCTCGAAGCGGATATCGCAGGCATCAAGAGCCTCATCGAAACCCACTCGTCGAAACTGGCCGAAGACCGGGGCCAGCTCAGCAATTCGCTCGAAAACGACCTGTCTGGAATACGCAACCTGCTGGAAAACCATTCGGGTCGGCTCGCCGAAGACCGTAGCCTGCTTTCCCAGACGCTTGAGGCCGACCTCGCCAAACTGGCCGAGAGCCGCTCCAGCATCGACGGGTTGGTCGCCGGCCAGGTCGAGAAGCTGGCCGAGGGCCGCGATATCCTCAAGCGGGCTCTGGAATCCGATCTCAACACGATCAAGAACGTGATCGCCAGCCAGTCCGACAAGCTGGTGGAAGACCGTGGCCAGCTTTCGCAGGCGCTGGAAACCGACCTGCTCAAGGTGAAGGACGTCGTCTCCGATCACATGCACAGGCTTGCCCAGGATCGCTTGATCCTGTCCAAGGCACTGGAAGACGATCTTGCCAAGCTCGCCGACAGTCGTACCAGCATCGATGGAATGGTCACCGGCCAGGTGGAGAAGCTGGCCGAGGGCCGTGATATCCTGAAGCGGGCTCTGGAATCCGATCTGAACGCGATCCGGGGCACCATTGCCGACCAGTCGCAGAAGCTTACAGACGATCGCGCGCAGTTCGCCCGCGCGCTGGAAGCCGACCTCGAAAACGTCAACAGCCTTGTAAACAGCCACTCCCAGAGGCTGGTGCAGGATCGTTCGACGCTGTCCAAGGCGCTCGAGGATGACATTGCCAGGCTCGCCGACAGCCGTTCGAGCATCGACGGTCTTGTCGCCGGCCAGGTCGAGAAGCTGGCCGAGGGCCGCGATATCCTCAAGCGCGCGCTGGAAGCCGACCTCAATACCATCAAGGGCGTCATCGCCGAGAATTCCCAGAAGCTGGTTGAGGATCGCTCGAACCTGACCAGGGCGCTGGAAGACGATCTTGCCAAGCTGGCGGAAAGCCGTTCGAGCATCGACGGCCTGGTTGCCGGCCAGGTAGAGAAGCTGGCCGAAGGCCGCGATATCCTCAAGCGCGCGCTGGAAGCCGATCTCAACACGATCCGGGGGACCATTGCCGACCAGTCGCAGAAGCTGGTCGCGGACCGCTCGAGCCTGACCAGGGCGCTGGAAGACGATCTTGCCAAGCTGGCGGAAAGCCGGTCGAGCATCGACGGCCTCGTTGCCGGCCAGGTCGAGAAGCTGTCCGAGGGTCGCGATATCCTCAAGCGCGCGCTGGAGGCCGACCTCAACACGATCAGGGGCACGATTGCCGACCAGTCGCAAAAGCTCACCGACGATCGCGCGCAGTTTGCTCGGGCGCTGGAAGCCGATCTCGAAAGCGTCAATGGCCTCGTAAACAGCCATTCGGAAAAGCTGGTGCAGGACCGCTCGACCCTGTCCAGGGCGCTTGAGGACGATCTCGCCAAACTGGCGGAAAGCCGTTCGAGCATCGACGGTCTCGTGGCCGGCCAGGTCGAGAAACTGGCCGAGGGCCGCGACATCCTGAAGCGCGCGCTCGAGGCCGATTTGCAGAAGATCGCGGCGAGCCGCACCGATGTCGACGACATCATCGCCGGACATGTCGGCAAGCTGGCCGAAGGCCGCAACATGCTGACACGTGCGCTGGAAGAAGACCTCTCCAAGCTCGCCGATACCCGCAAGGATGTCGATCGTTCGCTGTCAGGCCATATCGACCAGATCGCGGCCAGAAGCACCGACATTTCCGAGGCGATCGCCGCGGACGTCCAGAAGATCGAGCAGGCGTTCAGCCGTCAGACCGGGATCATCGAGGAACGCGCCGGAACGATGGAACGTGCGCTTTCGACTGGCGTCGACAACGTTCGCAGCGTGCTCGAGAAAAGTGCCGTGTTCGTCGCCGGCGCCTTGCGCGAAAAGGTCATGGAAGTCACCAGCGCCCTGCATGAACAGGCGGGCGCGGCCTTCAGTGATGCCGATCGCAAGATTGCCGAACGCGCCGAGCAGACCTCAGCGGCGCTGCTGGCGAGAGCGGAAGACATCGCTCGCACCTTCGAGGAGGCGGACCGCCGCTTGGCGGCACGTGCCGACGACACGTCAAGCGCCCTGCTCGCACGGGCCGACGACATCGCCAGAACCTTCGAGGATGCCGATCGTCGTCTCCACGCCCGCGCCGAAGACACGTCAAGTGCTCTTATCGCTCGCGCCGACGACGCCTCCAGCACGTTGCTGGCCCGCGCCCAGGAAACGGCCGACCACCTCGCCGCTCGTGCAGGCGAAATCGCCAGCACGTTCGACGTGGCGGACCAGAAGCTCGTTGCCCGCGCGGTCGAGACGGCACAGTCGCTGGCCGCCCGCGCCGGCGACATCCTGCGCAACTTCGAAGGCGCCGACCAGCGCCTGAGCGTCCGCATCGGCGAATCGGCCGAAGCGCTCGCCGCGCGTGCGTCTGACCTCGGCCGTATCTTCGATGCGGCCGACCAGCAGCTGATTTCGCGCATAGCCGAGGGCTCGGAAGCCCTGTCGGCGCGCGCGTCCGAAATCGGCCGCATCTTCGATGAGGCGGATAACCGTCTGGTGTCGCGTATCGCCGACAGCACCTCGACCATCGGCGGCCACGCCGAAAGCATCGTCGGCGCCTTTGCCGATACGGAGCAGAGGGTCGCGGACCGTGCCCGCAAGACCGGCCAGGAGCTCGCTGTCCATACCCGCGAAATCGAGCAGGCGCTTGCCGGCGTCGATGAGAGGCTGGCATCGAGCGCGGCGGCAACAGCTGCCCGTGTCGAAGAGCACGTCGCCAATGTCGAGAACCGACTCGTCGGCGTCGACGAACGGCTGGCATCAAGCGCCGCGGCCACGGCTGCCCGTGTCGAGGAGCAGGTCGCCAGTGTCGAGAACCGCCTTGCCTATACGGCAGAGTCAATGAGCCAGCGCCTCAACGAACAGGTGTCGAATGCCGAGGCTCAGCTGGTCTCGCGCGCCAACGTCATTGCGGAAACCTTCACGGCCGTCGGCCAGCATATCGGCCAGAGCACCAACGACGCGGCCAAGACCATTGGAGCCAACACCCGCGAGCTGAATACGATGCTCGCCGCGCGCTCGGCCGAAATGTCGAAAATCCTGGACGAGACGGCACGGCCACTGGTCGAGCGCTTCGCCCAGGGCGGTTCTGAACTGCAGAGGAGCATGGAGGAGGTCACCGAGCGCGCGACAGAGAAACTGCGCAGCGAAAACGCCGCCCTCGTCAACGCGCTTGCCAGCCGCACCGCCGAGACGCTTTCGGCCGTGGAAGGCGCGCGCTCATCGCTGTCCGACAGCGTCGCCGATCTCATCGGCCGCATGACGAAGTCCAGCTCGCAGCTCGGTCAGTTGATCGAGCAGGCTGCGATGAATCTCGGTCAGGTCGACGAACGCTTGACCGGCAGCACGCAGAGCTTCGCGGCGACGACGGAAAAGGCCGCGCAGACCTTCGCCAGTTCGGCACGCCTGGTCGACTCCAACACGACCCGGCTGACTGAACTGTCCTCCTCGACCCTGCGTGAGGTTGCCTCGATCGCGACCAAGTTCGATGAGCACAGCCGTCTGCTGTCCAGTGCCTCGGATCTGTTGAGCTCGGCCCAGAGCAACCTGGAGCATACGCTGGAGAGGCAGTCCTCACTCGAGGATCTCGCCGTCGGCCTGGTCAAGAAGTCGGAAGATCTCGAAAGGGTCATGCGCTCGTTCGAGAACCTTGTCGGCCAGACGCTGCAGAATGCCGAAGGCAAGACACTGGAGTCGGCGGATAAGATCCGCACCGCCATCTCCGAGGTCGTCGATTCGGCGACAAGGCGCTTCGCCGACGCGACCGAGGAGATGCGGCGCACAGCGGGCTCCATCAAGAGCGAGCTCGACCTTACCCGCGCCGAGCTCAAGAAGGGCGTGATCGAGATGCCCGAAGAGGCAAAGGAATCGACCACGGCCATCCGCCGCGCCGTTTCCGAGCAGATCAACGCCCTGAAGGAGCTTTCGGATATCGTTGCGAAATCGGGCCGCGGCGGCGCGGACAATGCGGAGCAGCGCAACCTACGTCCAGCGCCGCAAGCACCGGTGGCACGCGCGCCTGAGCCTCAGCGTCGTCCACCGGCGCCACAGCCGGAGCGTCTGGCCCCTCAGGCGCCGTTGGGCGGTACCGCGCTACGCGGCGCCCTCGACCTTGAGCGTCCGTCCGAGACCGCGCCGCGTCAGCGTGATCCGAATGGCCGTGCGCCTCAGGGCGGCTGGGTGCGCGATCTCTTGACCGGCGCGTCGCGCGAAGAGGAAGCGAGGCCCGCGGCCCCGGTGGAAGCGCCGCGTCCTGTCCCGGCCCAGCGCTCGCCGCTTCACGTCGTGGAATCGCTGAACTCGCTTTCGGTCGATATCGCTCGCGCCATCGACCACGATGCCTCGATCGAGTTGTGGAACCGCTACCGGCGAGGCGAGCGTGACGTCTTCACGCGCAGGCTCTACACGTTGAAGGGTCAGCAGACGTTCGATGAAATCCGCCGCAAGTATCAGAGCGAGGCGGAGTTCCGCGGCGCGGTCGATCGCTACTGCGACGATTTCGAGAAGCTGCTCAAGGATGTGTCGCGCAACGACCGAGACAACATCATGGCGCAGACCTATCTGACCTCCGACACCGGCAAGGTCTACACCATGCTGGCCCATGCCAGCGGACGCCTGCACTAGCTTGGCGGGCCACTATGGCGGAACTGAAAGGGCGGGGCCAACACCCCGCCCTTGACGCTTTGAGACTTTCAGTGCGAAGTCCGCTTTCCCCCGGATAAGTGCGAGACCACGGGCAAGCCCACTGCCCTGACCGTCGATACAAAGGGGCTGATAGTGAAAACGGCAATCATATTCGACTGCGAGTTTCTTTGCCTCGAGGGCTCACAGCGCAGATTTTGGTGCGCTGCCCACGATCCCGATCCAGTGATTGCGCAGATCGGCGCGGTCAGGCTTGGCCTCGAAGACGACTTTCCCCTGTTGGGTACCCACAAGGCTTACGTCGCCCCGTCGACCGGTTTGGCGACAGATACACGCTCGATCCGTTCTTCACCAAGCTCACCGGCATCACTGAAGAAACCATGGACGCCGAAGGGGTCGCGCTTGGGGAAGCTCTTGCTGAGGTCGACCGCTTCTCCGGCGCGGCTCGCCTCTGGTCCTGGGGCAAAGACGAACTGAACATGGTCGCCATAAGTTGCTATGTCGCAGGCATTCAGCCTGCCATCCCCGCCCACCGGTTCGACAATGCCGTCAAGCTGCTGATTGCGGCCGGGATGCCGATCGAGGATCTGGCAAAGACGCCAAGCAACAAGCTTGCTGAGTATTACGGCGTCGAGCATCCGCCATTGCGAGGGCACGACGCACTCGACGACGCGCTGTCGGTAACCTACGCACTGCGGCATCTCATGAGGGCTGGAAAGTTGCACCCAGACGCCTTCGATCCGCTGTAGTCTAGAAGATCGCGCCCCCCGCGAGCCTTGCGCTCAGATAACGGAATCTGTCCAGCGCACAATCTGCTTGGCCGCGTCGCCGAATGCGGCGTCAAGCGCACCGACATAGGCTTGGTTGCCGCTGCCCGAGACAGGCGCGGTTGCGGTGAAGCTCTTGGAAGAGCGCACCTCGCCATTGCGGTCGTTCAATATGCGCACGAACAGGTCGACCTCGGCATGCGAGCCACCGTCAACACGGACTTCGAAGGAGCGGATCTCGACGATCACCTGATAGTCGATCGCCAACCCCTCACCCGGCTTGCCGACCCCGGCGAAGCTGCCGGAACGCTGGAACGTCTCGGCCAGCCGCGCCTGCACGATCAGCGGCAGCCGATCGGCCCACTGGGCGCCCTTGAGGTATTGGATCGACCGTGCCGATGGCTTGATGACGATGTTCTGGCTGTCCAGCGCTTTCAGCGCCGACGGCTGCGCGATCAGGATCTGGCGGCGGCTGTGGCCATGCGCCTCGACCGCCGGCGCCGACAGTTCGAATGTGTCGAGGGGCGCGGGCCCTCCGCCTGGCAACGCCGCACAACTGGCGAGGGTAAGGGCAAGAAATGCCACACCCGATTTGAGCGCGATCTTCACGTGCGATCCCCATTGTCCCCGGATCGCAAAACCGATCCTCTGGGTTGCATCTGCCTTACGTTCTTGGGGCGAGCGCAAGCCGAAGTCAACGCCGCGCCCTGCCATCAAACTGTCGAACCTCGCCGTCACCGCCGGAAAGGATCCGCTGTGGGTTGCGGCTGAGGTCGGTCACGGCGTCTTCGATGCGGCCGATGGAACGGCGGCTGTCCTGCACCAGCGCCTCCACGTTCGACAGGCCCTGGCCCGAGAACCGTGACACATTGTCCAGGATGGCGCCGAGGCGGCCGTTCAGCGTGTCGGCAACCTGCTTGAACGACTTCAGCGTATCCCTGGCGTCCGCCATGACGCCGTCAGCTTGACCAGACCCCAGCAACGTATCGACCTTGGCGAGGATGCCGTCGACCCGCACGGAAGCGTCGTTGAGGCGTTGCGCCAGCTGGCGCGCGTCCTTGACGGTCTGGTCGATATCATCGGACCGGTTGGCGATCTTGCTGGTCACCTGGGCAATGTCGGCGGCCGCCTTGTTGGCGTTCTCGCTCGCCTGCTGGATATTGGCCAGGGCGGATCGAAGCTGCGCCGGATCGACACCGTCGAGCACGCCATTGACCTTGGTCAGGGTGCCCTGCGTCTTCTGGGCGAAATCGTTTATCGATCCAACCGCCGTATCGACATTCTTGATGACCGTATCGAACTGCTTTGATGTTTCCTTGAGATTCGCTGTCACCGTATCGACATTGGCGACGATGCTCTTGATCTGATCCTTGTCGACGGCATTGAGCAGCCCTTCCGCCGCCTTCAGCGTCCCGTCGAGCTTGCCCGAAACACCCTTCAGCTCATCGGAAAGCGAGCTGACGCTGGAGAGGAACTTGTCGATGCCGTCCGAATTCTTGGCAAGGGCGTCAGAGAATGTCTGCACGTTCTGGACGGTCTGCGTCAGCGGCCCGCGTACATCCTTGGTGAAACCTTCGAGATCCGAAAGAACCTTGTCGGCACGGCTGAAGATGGTCTGCGCGGTCTGCAGCAGGTTGGTGACGGCCGACGGGTTGGCGATGATCTCGGCGACCTTGCCTTCCTTTTCGGCCTGGTCGAGGAGCTTCACCTCCTTGGGGTCGGCGCCCTTCAGTTCGATGTTGGCCTGTCCTGTCAGACCGGCAAGGCCGATATCGGCCTGCGTCGACTTGGTGATCGGCGTCATCCGGTCGATTTCGGTGTCGGCGATGGCGACGGTCGGATTGTCGACATCGATGTAGACGCGCTTCACGTCACCGACCTTGACGCCGTTGAACAGCACGAAACTGCCGCGGCCGAGCCCTGAAGCCGAGCCCGGGATGCGCACGCGCAGCAAGGTGGTCTCGCCCTTGTCGCCGATCGCCGCTGTCCAGTAGACGAAGGCAAAAGCCGCCAGGATCGCAACCAGCGTGAATATGCCGACAATGACGTAGTTGGCTCTGGTTTCCATTGCTTCACTTATGGCTATGCGCGTGCCGCAAGATCAAGTTGTCGGGCGCGTTTTCCGCGGAAATACGATTTTACCCACGGTTCTTCACTCTTCATCATGTCATCGATGGTGCCTTCGACCAGTACTTTCTTGTTGCCAAGCACCGCAACGCGGTCGCAGGCCGTGAACAGCGTGTCGAGATCATGCGTGACCATATAGACTGTCAGGTCCATCGTATCGCGCAGTTTTACGACCAGTTCGTCGAATTCCGCCGCGCTGATCGGGTCGAGACCGGATGTCGGCTCGTCAAGGAAAACGATGTCGGGGTCCAGCGCCAACGCCCGCGCCAGCGCGGCGCGCTTGATCATGCCGCCGGAAAGTTCGGACGGGAATTTCCACGCCGCGTCCGGCGGCAAGCCGACCAGCTCGACCTTGAGCATCGCCAGTTCGTCCATCAGCTTTCGCGGCAGGTCGAGATATTCGCGCATCGGCACCTGCACGTTTTCCAGAACGGTGAGGGCGGAAAAAAGGGCGCCGTGCTGAAAGAGAACGCCCAGCCGCATGTCGATGCGCAGGCGTTCCTTGTCACTGGCCTTCTCGATATCGACGCCGAACAGCTTGATCGTTCCCGACTGCTTTCGCGTCAGGCCAAGGATGGTGCGCAAGAGAACGGACTTGCCAGCACCAGAGGCGCCGACAAAGCCAAGAATTTCACCGCGCCTGATATCGAGCGACAACTTGTCGAGAATAACCTTGTCCGCGAAGGAAACAGTGACGTCGTGGGCGGAGAGCACGATGTCGCTCTCGCCCTTCTGCTCCATGATCTCGGCGGCTGTGTCGCTTTTCATCGCCATGTCAGAACGCAATCGCCGCATAGAAGATGGCAAACATGCCATCAAGGATGATGACAACGAAGATCGACTTCACCACCGATGCAGTGACGTGGGTGCCGAGCGATTCGGCGCTGCCGCCGACCTTCATCCCTTCGACGGAAGCGATCGTGCCGATGATGATGGCCATGAACGGCGCCTTGATCAGGCCGGCGAAGATGGTGCTGAGGTCGATGGCGACGCGCAGCCGGTCGAGGAAGGCAGCCGGCGAAATACCGGAGTAGAGCCAGGCGGCGGCGATGCCGCCACCAAGTGCCGCGAAATTGGCGATGATGGTCAGGCAAGGCAGTGCGATTACCAGCGCGACAAGCCGCGGGAAGACCAGCACGCCGATCGGATTGAGCCCGATGACCTTGAGCGCGTCGACCTCCTCGCGCATCTTCATCGAGCCGATCTCGGCGGTGATGGCGCTGCCGGAGCGGCCGGCGATCATGATCGCCGTCATCAGCACGCCAAGCTCGCGCAGGATCAACACCCCGACCAGATCGACCACGAAGATGTCGGCGCCAAAATAGCTGAGCTGATAGGCGCCTTGCTGGGCAACGATCGCGCCAACGATAGCCGACATCAGCACGACCACCGGAATGGCCCCGACGCCCATGCGATCGATCTGGTTGAAGATCGCCGCCATGTTGACGCCATGACCGCGGCCAAGCTTCATCTGCGCGCCACGGATGGTGGCGCCAAGAATATTCATCGACGAAAGGAAATCGTCGCGCATTTCGTAGACGCGCCGACCGACGGCCTCCAGAGCGCGTATTATGACGTTGGGCGGCCGGGCGGGTGTGGAATCAGGCGCACGCCGAACGGCATCGCTGACGGCGCCAAGCAGGATTGACGCGACATCGCTTTGCCCTTGCATCTTGATCTCGGCGCCCTGCTTTTCGAAGGCGCTGACGAGGCGGTCGATCAGCCAGGCGCCGGCAGTATCAATTTTCTCGATCTTGGAAAGATCAAGCGCCAGCGTCTTGAATCCGCTTCGCTTTTCGATCTTGCGCATCTCGGCGTCGATCAGCGCGACGGTGCGTGTCGTCCAGATTCCGGAAAAGGCGCAGCCGAGAACGCCGCCCTCATCGCCCACAGCGACGCAAGGCTGGTGGTCAGCCTCCTTGGCGGTCGTGCCGCTTGCGTCGCGTTTGCCGATGGTCAACATGGCGTCCTGTTTAGCCTGACGAAACCAGCCTGTCGATTTGCCGACAGGCTGGTTGTCACATAGCCGGAGCAGAAAAATATGGCGCGTGTCATTTCGGTTGAGGCCGAGCGCTTTCCCATAGCAGGGATCTTCACCATTTCGCGCGGCTCGAAGACCGAGGCCGAAGTCATCACCTGTATTATCCGCGACGGCGGCCATACCGGTCGCGGCGAATGCGTTCCCTACAAGCGCTATGGCGAGACCATGGACGGCGTCCGTGACGCGATCCAGGCGATGAGCGGCCAGATCGCCGATGGCATCAGCCGGGCTGGCCTCCTCGACGCCATGCCTGCGGGAGCGGCCCGCAACGCCATAGACTGCGCCTTGTGGGACCTGGAAGCAAAAGGGAGCGGAACGTCGGTTGCCTCCGCGATTGGCGCGGTTCCCACAAAGGCACTCGAGACGGCCTACACGCTTTCGCTTGCTGAGCCCGATGCAATGGCGGCCCAGGCCCGCGCCAACGCGGCGCGGCCACTGCTGAAGGTCAAGATCGGTGGCGACAATGACATCGCCCGCATCCGCGCCGTCAGGCAGGCCGCACCCGACAGCCGCATCATCCTCGACGCCAACGAAGGCTGGACCGACGAGACCATTGTCGCGAACCTCGCCTTCGCCGCCGAGCAGGGCATCACGCTGATCGAGCAGCCGCTGCCGGCTGGCCATGACGAGATCCTGCGCCACATCGCGCATCCTGTGCCGATCTGTGCCGATGAAAGCGTGCACGAGGCGAAGAACCTGGCGGCGCTGGTCGGTCTCTACGATGCCGTCAACATCAAGCTCGACAAATCGGGCGGCCTGACCGCGGCGCTTGTCCTGCGCGATCGCGCCCGCGATCTGGGGTTCGGCGTCATGGTCGGCTGCATGGTCGGCACATCGCTGGCGATGGCGCCTGCCGTCTTGCTCGCTCAGGGCGCCGAATTCGTCGACCTCGACGGTCCGCTGCTGCTTGCCCGCGACCGCGTGCCCGGCCTTGTCTACGAGGGATCGCTGGTTTCACCGCCCGAGCCGGCGCTGTGGGGCTGAGCGCGCGGCGAGCCCGATCAGCGCCAATCCGATCAAGGCAACCGGAATCATGGCAAAGAACCCGTCCACGCCAAAACGGTCGTAGAGCGGGCCGGACGCCAGCGTCACCACCGCCATGAAGAAGCCGTTGGAGAAATAGGCGATGCCTTGCGCGGCGCCCGTACGCTCCTCGGAGATCGTCTCGCCGATCATCTTCTGCAGACCGATCAGCACCAGCGCCACCGAGACCGAATGCAGCGACTGCACGGCAAAGAAGCCGGGAATGCCGAGGCCTAGCGGCCATACCAGCGGAAAGGCGATCCAGCGCACAATGGCGCCAATCCCTGCCATCACCATGACCGACACGACGGAGAACTTATTGAAAAAGCGGGTGAACATCATGAACATGCATACTTCGGACACCACGCCCCATGCCCACAGAAGGCCGACCACCGAATCGCTGATGCCAATCGATTTCCAGTAGATCGAGACGAAGCCGTAGAGGAATGCATGGCTGGCGGTGATGACGCCGACGCCAATGGAGAAATACAGGAAGTAGGGATTCAGCAGCTTTGGTGCCGAATGCTGGATGTCGGTGGCCGAAAGCGGCGACGAGCGCCTGGGACGGCCAAGCCGCGGCGCGAACAGGCCGGCGACAAGCGCCGCCGCCAGCGCTACGAAGATGATCACCGGGACGGCCCGCGAGCCGGTCGCCGAGAGGATGAAACCACCGGCGACATTCGCGCACAGATAGGAGATCGATCCCCATTTGCGCATGCTCGTGTAATTCGAGCCGAAGCGGCGCACGCCCGACAGCGCCAGCGAATCTGCAATCGGCGAATGCGGCGTCCAGACGGTGGTGAGCACCAGCGATACCGCCAGCACGATGGCGTAGGTCGGAGGCAGGAAATAGCCCGCCGACAGCAGCAATGACGCCGCGACCAGCGCGATATAGACATCAGCGCGGTCGCCAGCCTTGTCCGCCAGCGCCGTCAGCAAGGGCGTCGTCACCACGCGCAAGAACATCGGAGCCGCCAAGATGACCGCGATCTGCTCGGCGTGAAATCCTTTCGCCTGCAGCCACAGCGGAAAATAAGGCAGATGGGTCCCGAGCGGCACGAACAGCGTCGCGAAGATCAGGCTCATGCGCAGTTCGAAATGGCTGGGCTTGACGAGCTGTTCAGGCGAGAGCGGCGGCAGGGACATGAATCGATCCAATCACGTCGCCCACGACCGGCTGGTCAGCAACGCATATCGATCCCATAACATGTAGAAAAACCGGACGAAACCGGCTGGACCAGTCGATTGATGCTGAAAACTCAGGGAATTCCGCGTCAGGCCGCCTGCCCTACACGATCTTCGATAAGCATCGGGACGAAAGCCTGGTCCGGCGCCTCCGGCAGCACCTGCGCCCAGGTCAGGATTTCCATCCGGCCATCGAAATGCTCGACCACCGCCGTGCAGCTTTCCACCCAATCGCCGGTGTTGATGTAGCGCACATCCTCGAAGTTCTCGATAGCGGCATGGTGGATGTGACCGCAAATCACGCCATCGACGTGCGAACGGCGCGCTTCCTCGGTCAGCACGGTCTGGAACGAGCCGATGAAGTTCACCGCTTTCTTGACCTTGACCTTCGCCCAGGATGAGAACGACCAGTATGGCAGGCCAAGCAACTGCCGAAGCCGCGTCACCACCCGGTTGACGATCATGGCCGCGTCATAGGCATGGTCGCCGAGATAGGCGAGCCAGCGCGCATTGTGCACGACGGTGTCGAATTGGTCGCCGTGGATGACGAGCAGGCGCTTGCCGTCGGCGGTTTCGTGTATGGCGCGGTCGGCCACGACGATGCCGCCGAAATGCACGCCCTGGAACTGGCGCGCGAACTCGTCATGATTGCCCGCGATATAGGTGATGCTGGCGCCCTTGCGCGCCTTGCGCAGCAGTTTCTGCACCACGTCGTTGTGGCTTTGCGGCCAGTGCCAGCTTCGCCGCAACCGCCAGCCATCGACGATATCGCCGACGAGATAGATGATATCGGCGTCGTGATATCGAAGGAAATCGATCAGGAATTCAGCCTTCGCCGCCTTCGACCCAAGGTGGACGTCGGAGATGAACATGCTGCGGAAAGTGCGGGGCTCTTGGCCGGACATCGATTTGTCACCGTTGCTTTCGCCCAGCCTATGCCCCGATTCATGCAACAACCGTATGACGGTTGCGATTGGTCCAGCCCCAAGGGTAGGTTGCCGCCAACTCACCAGGAGAAAATCGTCATGGATCTCGGTATTCGCGGCAAGAAGGCCATCGTTTGTGCATCGAGCAAAGGACTTGGAAAAGGCTGCGCCATGGCGCTGGCCGAGGCCGGTTGCGATATCGTGGTCAACGGGCGCAACGCCGAACTGGTGGCCAAGACCGCCAAGGAACTGCGCGAGCGCTATGGCGTCACCGTGACTGAAGTCGTCGGCGACGTCTCGAAGCCGGAGGTGCAGAAGGCGCTGCTTGCCGCCTGCCCCGAGCCCGACATCCTCGTCAACAACAACGGCGGCCCGCCGCTGCGCGATTTCCGCGAACTGGATCGCGCGAAAATCCTCGAAGGCGTCACGCAGAATATGGTGACACCGGTCGAGCTGGTCCAGGCGGTCATCGACGGCATGGCGGCGCGCGGCTTCGGTCGCATCGTCAACATCACCTCGCTGTCGGTCTATGTTCCCATTCCCGGCCTTGACCTTTCCTCCGGCGCGCGCGCCGGTCTGACCTCGTTCCTCTCCGGCGTGGCGCGGACGGTGATCGCGCGCAACGTCACCATCAACAACATGCTGCCGGGCAAACTCGACACCGACAGGCTGCGCGGCCCCCACGAAGCCGGCACGGTGGAGGATCCCAAGGCGGCTGCCGAGCGCAAGACCCGCATCAGCGCCGACGTTCCCGCCAAACGGCTTGGCACACCGGAGGAATTCGGCCAGATCTGCGCTTTCCTGTGCTCTGTCCATGCCGGTTACCTGACCGGACAGAACATACCGGTGGATGGCGGTCTCTACGTCAGCGCTTTTTGATCAACACGTTTGAGACAAAGCGGCACTCGGCAATGTCTCGGTTGGAATGTTCATGACCTTGCTTGTTGACCACGCGGATTGCGCCTTTGGCGGCCGAATTAATTGCCCGGCCTGACACACGTTAGGCCGGGTCTTCCCGCATGTGAGCATCAATGGCGCGCAACACGCCAAACACAGGTCCATCCATATGTCATCGAACGAAGCGACGCTGCATCTCCTGTGCGGCAAGATTGCCGCCGGCAAGTCAACGCTTGCAGCCCAACTTGCCACCCTGCCCCACACTGTCGTTGTCAGCGAGGATCATTGGCTTTCCCGGCTTTACCCGGGCGAAATGACTTCCGTCGCCGACTACGTCCGCCGCTCTGCCCACCTTCGAAACGCGATGGGATCGCATCTGGTCGATCTGCTGAAATCAGGTGTATCGGTTGTGTTGGATTTTCCCGCCAACACGCCGGCAAATCGCGCATGGATGCGAACGATGTTTGAGGAGGCGGGAGCTTCCCACCAACTGCATTACTTCGACGTTTCCGATGCCGTCTGCAAGGCGCGTCTTCGGGCGCGAAATGCCAGCGGGGATCACGAGTTCGCGGCAACAGACGAGCAATTCGATCTCATCACGAGCCACTTTGTAGCGCCGACCGCCGATGAAGGCTTCACCATCGTGATCCATCGGTAAAAACGTGGTCTTTGTGTGCCGTCGTGGCCTTGCCGCGCGATCGAGACTGGCGTCAATCCATCCCTTGGAAAATCGAGCGGTGCCAAGGCCCAGAATTCAGCTGACCGGCATAAGTGGCTGATATATATCGATTTTCTATCGGTCAGCGCGTAAAGCCGCCGGCGCGTCATTTAGCGTCGCGAAAAACGCTGACCGCATGCTAAAAGGAATCTCTACGCAGGTTTCGATGGAGCGGCCGCATGGAAGGCGATAACAAGAAAACGGCACGTTCGGACCTCGACGAAGCCGCCCTTTACTTCCACAAATACCCGACGCCGGGAAAGCTTGAGATCCAGGCGACGAAGCCGCTCGGCAACCAGCGCGATCTGGCGCTCGCCTATTCGCCGGGCGTCGCCGCTCCCTGCCTCGAAATCCGCGATGATCCTGCGACCGCCGCCGACTACACGGCGCGCGCCAATCTGGTCGGCGTGGTTTCCAACGGTTCGGCGGTGCTCGGCCTTGGCAATATCGGTCCGCTCGCCTCCAAGCCGGTGATGGAGGGAAAGGCGGTGCTGTTCAAGAAATTCGCAGGCATCGACGTGTTCGACATCGAGATCGATGCGCCGGGGATAGAGCGCATGGTCGAGACGATCTCGGCGCTGGAGCCAACCTTCGGCGGCATCAATCTCGAGGACATCAAGGCGCCGGAATGCTTCGAGGTCGAGGAGCGGTTGAAGGCTCGCATGGCCATACCTGTCTTCCACGACGACCAGCATGGCACCGCCATCATCGTTGCCGCCGCCGTGCTCAACGGGCTGGAATTTGCCGGCAAGACGATCTCGGACATCAAGATCGTCACCTCCGGCGCTGGCGCGGCGGCCCTTGCCTGCCTAAACCTCCTGGTCTCGCTCGGCGTGCGCGTCGAAAACATCTGGGTCACCGATCGCTTCGGCGTTGCCTATAAGGGCCGCGTCGACGAGATGGACCGCTGGAAAGACCCTTATGTGAAGGACACCGACGCCCGCACGCTGGCCGACGTGTTGCCGGGAGCCGACGTGTTCCTCGGCCTTTCGGCCGCCGGCGTCCTCAAACCGGAATTGCTGGCGCTCATGGCGCCAAAGCCGCTGATCCTGGCGCTGGCCAACCCCAATCCCGAAATCATGCCGGAGGCCGCACGGGCGGCACGTCCCGACGCCATGATCTGCACCGGCCGTTCCGATTTTCCCAATCAGGTCAACAACGTACTGTGTTTTCCTTACATCTTTCGTGGAGCGCTCGACTGTGGCGCCAGCGCCATCAATGAAGAGATGAAGATGGCGGCGGTGCGGGCGATCGCAGCCCTTGCCCGTGAAGAACCATCCGATGTAGCGGCCCGCGCCTATTCCGGCGAGACGCCGATCTTCGGGCCGGATTTCCTGATTCCCTCGCCCTTCGATCCGCGCCTTATCCTGCGCATCGCTCCAGCTGTCGCCAAGGCGGCCTGCGACACCGGTGTCGCCACCCGGCCGATCGCCGACTTCGCCGCCTATATCGACAAGCTGAATCGCTTCGTCTTCCGCTCCGGGCTTGTGATGAAACCAGTGTTCTCTTCGGCGAAAGCATCAAGCGCCAAGCGCGTCATCTATGCCGACGGCGAGGATGAGCGCGTGCTGCGCGCCGCCCAGGTGGTGCTGGAAGAAGGCATAGCCGAGCCGATCCTGATTGGCCGCCCGCACGTCATCGAGGTGCGGTTGAAGCGCTATGGCCTACGCATCAAGCCGGGCGTCGATTTCGGCCTGATCAATCCCGAGGACGACCCGCGCTACCGCAATTATGTAGACCTGCTCATCGAGCTTGCCGGCCGGCGTGGCGTGACGACGGAAGCCGCGCGCACCATGGTGCGCACCGACAACACGGTGATCGCCGCGCTCGCCCTGAAACGCGGCGACGCCGACGCCATGATCTGCGGCCTGGAGGGACGCTTTGCCCGCCATCTGCGCAATGTCACGCTGATCATCGGCCCCCGCGCCGGCATCAAGGATCACGACCTGTCGACGCTATCCATGCTGATCTCGCAGCGCGGCGTTATCTTCCTGACCGACACCTACGTTTCCGTCGACCCTACTGCCGAGGAAATCGCCGAGATGACGGTTCTGGCGGCCGAAGAGATCAGGCGATTTGGCATTGAGCCAAAAGCCGCCCTGCTCTCATTCTCGGATTTCGGCTCTCGCGACGCACCGAGCGCGCTGAAGATGCGGCACGCAGCAGCGATCCTGGCACGGATCGCGCCAGACCTGGAATGCGACGGCGAAATGCATGCCGACTCCGCCCTGTCGGAGTCTCTGCGCCAGCGGGTCTATCCGCATTCGCGGCTGAAGGGTGAAGCCAATCTTCTGGTGTTCCCCAACCTGGATTCCGCCAACATCACGCTCACAGCGCTGCGCACGATGATGGATGCCCTTCATGTCGGCCCGATCCTGCTCGGCACCGACAAACCGGCGCACATCCTGACCCCGTCGGTGACATCGCGCGGCATCGTCAACATGACGGCGCTTGCCGTTGTCGAAGCCGCGCAGAAGGCGCAGGCGACGGTCAATCTGGGCTGAAGTATATCGACCACTGTGGATCGCATCGGGCCCGTCGGCAAGCTTAAGAAACAGTTAACCGCGAGCGCGGTAGGTTTGGCGGCGAACAGGCAGGCGGAGTTCGGGGCGGATGACCAGCGGAGGGTGGAAGCAGGCGCATACCGCCGTGCTGCTCGGCGCTCTGGTGCTTTCCTGTCTTGTCATGTCCCAGCCGCAGGCGGCATCCCGTTCCTGCCGCCAACTCGAAGCCGATCTCGCGGCAGCCTCGACCGGTGGGGGCAAGCCGGCGCTGCTCGGCAAATACGACGACGCGATTGCCCGGCAACACGAGCAGATTTCGAAGGCCCGCAGCCAGTCGAGCAGCGCTGGCTGCGGCTTTTCTCTGTTCGGCAGCAATGTCACCGAATGCGCGGCGCTCAACGCCAGCATCGACCGCATGAATGCCAATCTCGACGCGCTGCAGAACAAGCGCGCCAGGCTTGCTGGCGGCGGCTCCCGCCGAGATCGGGCGCGCATATTGGCGTCCCTTGACGCCAATGGCTGCCGGGACGGAGCGGCGCCTCAAAGAAGCAACCCCGTCGAGGCTGCGAACACCGAAAACGACAAGGGAAACCTGTTCAATCAGCTGTTTGGTGGCGACAGAACCCAGCCAGACGCACTCGACCAGCCGGACAGCCGCGATGAACAGCAGACCGGCCGCCAGGTGCTCAACCAGCCCGTCATGGACCCGCCGCGCTCTGGCGGCGAGTTTCGTACATTGTGCGTTCGCACTTGCGACGGGTATTTCTTCCCGATGTCGAACGCGGCTTCGGCCGGCGACTTCGAGCGCGACCAGAAGAATTGCGAATCGAGCTGCCCGGGCACCGAGATGCAGGTTTTCTACTCGCGCGGCATGGAAGACGATTCGGCATCCATGACCTCATCGGTGACCGGCAGGCCCTACAGCGAACTGCCGACCGCCTATCTCTACAAGGCGCCCAACATATCGCGCCCGCCGGCCTGCGGCTGCAATGCCGCGCGGAATTTCCAGATCATCGCCGGCAATCCGCCAAACCCGGAACAATCGCAGCCGACGACAGACGTCGCGCCGTTTGTTCCAGTGCCTCTGACGAAGCCCGATCCGGGCGCCGACCCGGAGACCCTGGCCAATGCCGAGGGAAAGCTCGATCGCGAAGCGATCAAGCGCCTGACCTTCAGGCCCGCCACCTCGCCCGTATCCGCGTTGCCGCCGGACCAGCGCAGGATCAGGGTCGTCGGGCCATCGTTCCTTCCCGACCCAGCAGCGGCAATAGATCTGCGAGCTCCGGCCCCGAAGGCAGTCCAGTAAGCGCCAGCCGAAGCGGCATGAACAGCGACTTGCCCTTGCGGCCTGTCGCCTCCCTGACCTTGGTCGTCCACTCCTTCCAGATCGCCCCGGTCCACGGGTCTTCAGGCAGCAGATCGAATGCCTGGCGGAGGAAGTCGCGGTCGTCGTCGGAAAATTCCGGCTGTTCCTGCGGCCCGTCGCGCAGGATGCGCCACCAACTCGTCGCGTCGGCCAATCGATCGAGATTGCCACGGACCGCCAGCCAGAACGGCTCGGCCTGTTCGCCGGATATGCCAAGCACCAGAAGCCGGTCATGTGCCTCTGAGAACGGCATGTGATGGAGCAGCGTCCGGTTCAGGACGAGAAGCTCATCCGGGTCGAACTTGGCTGCTGATTTCGACGTCGCGGCCGGATCGAAGCGATCGGAGAGCTCGCTCATCGTCGGCACGGCCGTGACATTTTCAGACGTACCGACCAGCACCGCCAGCGAGGCGACCGCCATCGGCTCGATACCGCTCTCGCGCAGGCTCTCGATAGACAGCGCACCGGTCCGCTTCGACAGTCCCTCGCCCGAGGTCGTCGTCAGAAGATTGTGGTGACCGAACACCGGCGGCTCGGCGCCCAGCGCCTTGAACAGCGCTATCTGCACGCCCGTATTGGTGACGTGGTCGTCACCGCGAATGACATGGCTGATGCCCATGTCGATATCGTCGACCACCGAAGGCAAGGTGTAGAGATAGGTGCCGTCCTCGCGCACCAGAACGGGATCGGAAAGCGACGCGAGGTCGACGGTCTCCTCACCCCGAACCAAGTCGTTCCAATGAACTTCCGTACGCTCCGGCTCCTGCGGATCCCCGGCGAAATTGGGCAGCAGGAAGCGCCAGTGCGGACGGCGGCCATCGGACTGGTATTCGGCGATCTGCCGCGGCGTCAGCGTCAACGCCTCCCGGCCATAGACCGGCGGCAGGCCGCGCGTGCGGCGTACCTTGCGCCTCAGATCGAGTTCCTCCGGCGTCTCGTAGCAAGCGTAGAGAACGCCGGCTGCCTTCAGCTTTTCCACCGCGGCATCGTAGATTTCGAAACGCCGCGACTGATACTCCGTCGCGTCCTGGAAGATGCCGAGCCAATGCAGGTCGTAAAGTATGGCGTCGGAAAACTCCTGCTTCGAGCGCGCAAGGTCAGTATCGTCGAAGCGCTGGATGAAGCGGCCCTTGTTCTTCATGGCGAACAGCCAGTTGAACAGGGCGGTGCGCGCATTGCCGATATGAATGCGGCCTGTGGGCGACGGAGCGAAACGTACAGTAACTGTCATGAGCGGGGCGTACCGGATGCTTTTGTTGTTGACAAGACACGCCCCCGCGCCGAGCGGCAGACATAGAACATGCCGAAAGGAATGAAAAGGCTACAGCGCCGCGCTGGATGCGCGGCGCTGTGCACAGCTCGATCAGAGCACAAGACCCTTGGTCAGTTCCAGCGCCTGGCGTTCGAACAGGCGGCGGTAGATGCCACCCTTCAGCCGGATCAGCTCGTCATGCGAGCCTTCCTCCACGATGCGGCCGCGATCGAAGACCAACAGCCGGTCGAGTGCCCTCACTGTCGAAAGCCGGTGCGCGATGACCAGGGTTGTACGACCGACCATCAAGCGCTCCATCGCTTGCTGGATCAGCACCTCCGATTCCGAATCGAGGCTTGATGTCGCCTCGTCGAGGATAAGGATTCGGGCGTCGGCCAGGAAAGCGCGTGCGATCGCCACCCGCTGGCGCTCGCCGCCCGACAGTTTCACGCCGCGTTCACCGACCAGCGTGCCGTAGCCCTTTGGCAGGTTGACGATAAAGTCATGCGCGCTGGCAAGCCGGGCGGCGTGCTCGATCTCCGCCTGCGTGGCGGCAGGCCGCGCATAGGCGATGTTTTCCGCCAGCGAACGGTGGAACAGGATCGGCTCCTGCTGCACGATGGCGATCTGGCCGCGCAACGACGCCTGCGCCACCATGGAAATATCTTGTCCGTCGACAAGAATTTGCCCGGCGTTCACGTCGTAGAGCCGCTGGATGAGCTTGACGAAGGTCGTCTTGCCCGAACCGGAGTGACCGACCAACCCGACCCGTTCGCCTGGAGCTATGTCCACCGAGAAGTCGCGATAAAGCGGCGATCGGTGGCTGCCATAGTGGAACGTGACATTGTCGAAGGTGATGCGGCCATCGGTGATCCGGATCGGCTTGGCGCCGGGCTGATCCTCGATGCCCAGCGGTTCGGACCCGAAATCGACCAGTTCCTCCATGTCGTTGATCGAGCGCTGCAAATTGCGGATATGCGTGCCGATGTCACGCAGATAGCCCTGCAGCACGAAGAACGAGGTGAGCACGAAAGCCACGTCGCCGGCGCTTGCCTGCCCCCATGACCACAGGAACAGGACAAGGCCGATCACCGCCGCTCTGAGCAGCAGCAACATCGATCCCTGCGTCGTGCCGTTGACAGTGCCGCGCACCCAGGTTCGCCTTGTACGGGCGCGCCATTTGGCGACAACCTTGGCAAGGCGGGCTTCCTCACGCGCCTCCGCGCCAAAACCCTTCACCACCGCGTTGCAACTGACGGCGTCGGCGAGCGAGCCACCCATGCGCGTATCCCAAGCGTTGGCAAGCCGGGCCGCGGGGGCGACATAGCCCAAGGAAAGCATCGCGGTGACGATGATGAAAAGCACCGAGCCGGCAGCGACCACCACGCCCATCATCGGCCAGAACCAGCCGAGCAGCAGCGTCGAGCCGACCAGCATCACCAGCGAAGGAAACAAGGCAATGAGAATCGTGTCGTTGAGCAGGTCGAGCGCCCACATGCCCCGCGTCACCTTGCGCACTGTCGAGCCGGCGAAGCTATTGGCGTGCCAGTCGGTGGAAAAGCGCTGAACGCGGTGGAACGCATCCGCCGCGATATCCGCCATCATCTTCAGGGTCAGGTCGGTGATCCCCATGAAGGCGAGATTGCGCAACACGACGCCGGTCAGCGCCAATGCCACCAGCACCGAGAACGCGGCCATCGCGGCATTCCATGCCACCTCGTCCGCGGACGCACTGCTGGCAACGGCGTCCACCAGCCTGCCGGAATAAAGCGGCGTCATCACGTCGGCCAGCGTCGACAACAGGAAAGTGCCCATGATCAGCGAAAGCCGCCACGGCTGGCGCCGCCAGTGGGCGAACGTGAAACCTAGAACGCTGCGAAAGGCGCTCGCGCGCAGATCGATTCGAAAACGAGCCATGATGTCATTCGGGCGCAAACGAGCCCGGTCCCAATAAATTCGGAAATTGAAAAACCGCTCAAAGGCTAAGAAATCGCCCGGAATGCGGCGTGGCGTATTTGGCGACCAGCCCTTGCTCGGGCGGCGACCGGCATCGGCACAAGCCTGTTCTCAATCCGGCATCTGCACGAAGGAAAAGCCCTCGCGTTGCGCCGGCAGAGACCTAAGCTTCGCGGCCTCGCATTACCATTTCAAATACTGCCATTCGGACCTCCCGCAAAGAATCGCGGAAAGGTTCTTATAGAGATGGCCGCGGACGTCGCCAAGGCGAACCAACGCCAAAACGGCAACTGGGCCAACCACTGGGATTATTTTGCAACAACGACGGGTTGTATACCGACGTGGTCTGGCCTGGTTCATCAGTGCAGTCATGCCGGACGGCGACGGTTTGAAACTTTAAGGAAAGCGCCTATCCGCGATCCCTGAACCGGTTGGTGATCGGATAGCGGCGGTCGCGGCCGAAATTCTTCCTGGTGATCTTCACACCGGGCGCTGCCTGCCGGCGCTTGTACTCGGCGATGTAGAGCAGATGCTCGATGCGCGTCACCGTTGCCCGGTCATGGCCGCGCGCGACGATCTCGTCGACGCCCATCTCGTTCTCCACCAGGCATTCGAGAATATCGTCGAGCACCGGATAGGGCGGCAGCGAATCCTGGTCTGTCTGGTTCTCGCGCAGTTCCGCCGACGGCGCCTTGTCGATGATATTCTTCGGAATCACCTCGCCGGAGGGGCCGAGCGCACCCGGCGGCACATGCGAATTTCGCCAGCGCGACAGGGCGTAGACCTGCATCTTGTAGAGGTCCTTGATCGGATTGAATCCGCCATTCATGTCGCCATAAAGCGTGGCGTAACCAACCGACATCTCGCTCTTGTTGCCGGTGGTGACGACCATCGATCCGAATTTGTTCGAGATCGCCATCAGGATGGTGCCGCGCGCCCGGCTCTGCAGATTCTCCTCGGTAATGCCTTCCTTGGTGCCCTCGAAAAGCGGCGTCAGCGCGTGCACGAAACCCTCGACCGGCTCGAAGATCGGCACGATGTCATAGCGGCAGCCGAGCGCGCGGGCGCAATCCTCGGCGTCCTTCAGCGAGTCCTTCGACGTGTAGCGATAGGGCATCATGACGGCGCGTAGCCGCTCCTCGCCAAGCGCATCGACGGCAAGAGCGGCGCAGATCGCCGAATCGATGCCGCCGGACAGTCCGAGCACGACATTCTTGAAGCCGTTCTTATTGACGTAGTCGCGCAGGCCCAACATGCAGGCGCGATAATCCGCCTCCTCCTTGTCGGGTATTTTCGACATCGGCCCTTCCGAGCAGACCCAGCCATCGCCCTGTCTTTTCCAGGTGGTGACGTCGAGGGCTTCCTCGAACTGGCTCATCTGGAAGGCAAGCGTCTTGTCGGCGCCTATGGCAAAAGACGCACCGTCGAAGATCAACTCGTCCTGACCGCCAAGCTGGTTGGCATAGATGATCGGCAGCCCGCACTCGATGACCTGTCGAATGACAACCTGGTGACGGACGTCGATCTTGGCCCGATAGTAGGGCGAGCCGTTCGGCACCAGCAGGATTTCGGCCCCGCTCTCAGCCAGCGTTTCGCAGATGGCGACATCGCCCCAGATGTCCTCGCAGATCGGAATTCCCAACCGTACACCGCGGAAATTGACCGGCCCCTGGATCTCCGGCCCGGCCTGGAAGACACGCTTCTCGTCGAACTCGCCGTAGTTCGGCAGGTCGAGCTTGTAGCGCTCGGCAAGAATCTTGCCGCCGTCCGCGACGATGATCGAATTATGCGTCCCGCTCTTGCGCTTCAACGGCGTGCCTATGATGAAGCCCGGCCCGCCATCCGCGGTATCCCCGGCGAACTCTTCCGCCGCCCGCTCGCATGCCCGCAGGAACGCCGGCTTCAGCACCAGATCCTCCGGCGGATACCCAGCAAGGAAGAGCTCGGTGAAGAGAATGATGTCGGCGCCCTGGCGGGCGGCGTCCGCCCTCGCCTCACGCGCCTTGGCGAGATTACCGGCAATGTCGCCGACAGTCGGATTGAGCTGGGCGACGGCGATGCGCAGGATGTCGGGAGCGGTTTGCTTGATCATGTCAGCGGGTTTAGCGCGACGGAATTCGCCGGGCAATGACGTTCGTTTGGACCACCCGGACCGGTCGAAGGAATGTCGGTCACGGACTATTCGCCCATATATTCGCGCAGCGAGTCCGGCGAATGGTTCTCGCCGATCGACATCGCCAGGATGCGTGAAATATGCCGGCGCGGCAGGCCGGATTCCGCTGCCCAGATATTGATCTGGGTCTGGATCTTGTCGAGGTCCTTCTTCGACGTCGGGCTGTCGGCGATGTCGAGACCGGCATCACGGAGCGCCGCCGACATATCGCCCGAAATGATGAAAGCGTCCCACTCCAGCCACCTCAGGAAATACTGCCCGGTATTGCCGCCGAGCCGGCTGCCATGCTTGCCGAGATAGGCCATCAGACCGACCTGGTCGTCGGCCGGCCAGTTGGCGAGGAATTTGCCAAAACCGCCATGTTCCTTCGACATACGCTCGACGAAGGCGGCATTGTCACGAACGGATTTGATCTTCTGGGGATTGCGCACGATGCGCTTGTCGGCTGTCAGGTCGTGCCAGAAATCATCGGGCTGGAACAACAGCCGCTTCGGCTCGAAGTGGAGAAAGGCCTCTTCGAAGCCCGGCCATTTCTGCTCGATGACCCGCCAGACGAAACCTGCCGCAAAGACGCGCTCGGCCATTGTCGAAAGAATTCGGTCGTCCGCGATGCCAGCCACCGCCGCATTGTCGGGCGCAGGTCCCAGAAGCGAGGCAAGTTGGGCTTCGCCATCCTTGCGTTTTGCGGCGCGCTGACGAATTTTCTGAAAATCGGCCATCGCACCCTCGCCAGTTGCCGCGAATGTACCACTTCCCGTAGACGCCGGCAGCCTCTACGTCTGTCGTGGACATAGCTGTGGGAACAAGCATGAACAAGGTAAAAAGAGGTCTGCCAAACCGTTGGGCGAGACCACGGACGAACGATCCTGACGCGCTCGACGGTATGCCGTCGCAACACCGGTCAGCTTCATGACAGAGTTCATCCATCACCTCATCGAACAATACGGGCTTATCGCTGTTTTTCTCGGTTGCGTTGCCGAAGGAGAGAGCGCGGCGATCCTGGGCGGATTTTTCGCGCACCAGCATCTCTTCATTCTGTGGCATACCGTCCTTGCAGCCGCGCTGGGCGCCTTCGCGGGCGACACTTTGTTCTTCATTCTTGGAAGAAGCTTCGCCGAACATCCATTCGTGGTCAGGCTGAGAAAGCGTCCCGGCTTCAGGCGCGCCTATCGGCTGGTCAACACGCACCCCAACATATTCGTCCTGTCGAACCGCTACATCTACGGCCTGCGTCTCGTCGGCGGTATCGCGGCAGGCCTCTCGCGCATAGGCATGATGCGCTTCGTCATCCTGAACGCCATATCATCGGCGATATGGGCGGTGCTGTTCAGCGGCATTGGTTACTTCTTCGGGTTGGGGGCGGAGCAGCTGGTCGGCAAGGCCCTGGCTCGCCACGAGAAATTGCTGATCGGCCTCGCAATCGGCCTGACTGTCGCGGTCATCGCCTGGCTGATCGCCCGCTACGTGTCCAGGAAAGAACGCGCCAAGGAAGCCAGGGAAACGGTGTCCTAATCGATACCGAGAAGGCGGTCGCCGCGATCGAGGATCAACGGAATGATAAGGTCCTCTTCGTCGGCAAGATGCCGGGTGAGCATGGCAATCAGCCGGCTGTTTTCGTCGGCATAGGCATCCGCCGCGAATCGCTGCTTGTCCTCGCTCTCCTGGAGCGTACGGATAAAGGCGTTCGCCGCTTCGGCATTGCGTTCCAGTCCCTCATGGATCGTGTGATGATCGGCATCGAGTATCTCGAAGCCATGCTTCAATCGGGTCTCGGCCTTAGCGAAAACCGGGAAATAATGGTGGTCCTCGACATTGTGATGGCCGTCGAGATTGCCAAGGAAGTGGTTGAGACGCGGCGAGAACCAGCGCGCGAAGTCCGGTGCCGTCAGCCTGCCCTCGCGATAGTCGCCAATGCCCTTGGTCAGCATGCCGCCCAACTCGCGGAACATGTCGTGCCGCTGCAGCCACATGTTGGCAATGCCGTGGATGTTGGCATGTCCCTGCCAATTCTCACGCGGGTATTTTTCGGCGAGCCAGCGCAGATCGTCGGGCAGCCCTGCTCGCTCAAGCAACAGAAAACTGGCGGCGTCGCTCATGACGGTCTCCTGGACCACGATCCATCCCGAAAAGTGGATACCGGTTTTCGGGATGCATCATGTCCGGATCAGGTTGGGATAACCGCCATATAGGGGGTGAAACGCTAGATCGGTAGTCCCGTGATCCGTTCGATCAGAGCGATCCCCCAGACACCGGCAACGATCACGACCGAAATCAGCACCGCCAGCGAGCCACAGTCCTTGGCTAGCTGTATCTCTATGTGGAATTCGCGGGAGACGGCGTCGCACGCGGCCTCGATGCCCGTGTTCAGCACTTCCACCATGAGCAGGAGCAGCACCGCGCCAATCAGCAACGCGTAGCCTCGCCAGGAGGTCGAAACAAACCAGCCCAGCGGCAAAGCGAGGATGAGCAGCATTAGTTCCTGCTGGAAGGCCTTTTCGGTTGCAGCCAGCTTGCGAAACGCCCGCACCGAATTGAAGAACGCGTCGATCAGCCGTTGCATGCCAAATCCCCGTCAGAATCACCGGCCCGGGATAATGCAATGGCCGCATCAATGGAATAAGGTGGTTTGTCCAAAACTCACGCGTTTGCAAACAAGGGTTACGGCTAGTGATCTTGTTTAAATGGTGAAAGACCATCTTCCACATGCGCCCGCCTCAAAAACCGGCGCATGGTTTCTACAGCCTGAGGTAGAAAAAGCTTGCGAAGCTACGATAAATTAAGGAAACTTTAGCGCGCCTGCATTTATTGTGCGGTGAGCGAAAGTCGCGGGTGGGGACGCGTCTCTTCGCAAGATGCTCTGGAATGTCGAATCGCGTTCCCCCGTCGGAGATATCCGGCACTCGCAGTCCGCGATGGCTCCTAGGGTAGAGTGAACAAAAAATGCAACCGGCAACCGCCCCGACCGAACGAAACACCGACATCGCAAGCACGGTTGTGGCGACCATGCGACAGTTGGGTGTCCTGGGCTTGCCGCGCAATTACGAGATCTTCTACGAAGCGTTGAGCGGTACCAATCACGAACTCAGTCTTGCCGTCGTATCGCTAAGCAATCGCCCGACCCAGGACGAACTGGACAAGATCGGACGCGCCTTCTTCGCGCAGAACCATGGCCCGAGCATCGTCGAACACGCCAGGGATGTCATCGCCAGGGAACTGGAGGACGTTGCTTCGCTGCTGAGAAGCGAACGCAGTCATATCGAGAAATATGGCAGGATCCTCGATGAGACGTCGAGCGGACTGAGCGGCCGCAGCCTTCTTTCGCAGGACCTGCTACAGAAGATCGCCAACGCCATGGCCGCCGCAACCAATTCCACGATCGATCATGGCAGGCAGGTTGCCACCACGCTCACTGACAAGACGGCCGAACTCGAGAGCGTGAAGTCGAAGCTCGAGGAGTACAAGCGGCTCGCGGACACCGATCCCCTCACCCACATCTGGAACCGCCGCGCCTTCGACAAGGAAATCACTCGGATCTACAACAGCAACAAGGGCATCCTTTTCAACGCCCTGATCCTTGCCGACATCGACCGTTTCAAGGACATCAACGACCGCTATGGCCATCCCGTTGGCGACAAGATCATTCAGATCATCGCCGACATCCTGCGGACCAGTATTCTTGGCGACATGTTCGTTGCCCGCACCGGCGGCGAGGAATTCGCGCTGATCATCGAAGGCGCCAGCGAGGACACGACCTACGAGATCGCCGAGCGTATCCGCGCGCTGATCGAGCAGACACCTTTCACCAGCAGCCAGACCGGTATGAATTACGGCACAGTCACGGTTTCCATGGGTATCTGCATGGCATCGGAGGCCGAGAACCCCGAGGATCTCTACACAAAGGCCGACCGCGCGCTTTACCGCTCGAAGGTCAGCGGCCGTAACCGTGTGACCAAGCATTCGACCATGGCCGGCCGTTCCGGCAAGAGCTGGCTGCTCTACAAGAAGGACTGACGCTCAGGATGATCGTTTTTTCCGCTTCTCGAATTTGACCGGCCCTCCCCTTTCCATATGAATTTTCATGGCCTATATTTTCCATGGAAACGGAAAGGTGAAGCCACCATGCAGCCCCGCGCTGCTGCCGACGCAGCCGAGAACGCAGTTCTAACCAAGGCCACGCTGCGCGCCGCTGACCTTCTGGACATAACCGCCAGGATGCTCGCCTCCGTCATCGGGGTTTCCGAGGCAACGATTTCGCGCATGCGCAGGCAGGAATTCCTGCTGGAACGCGGCACCAAGCCATTCGAGCTTGCGGTGCTGTTCGTACGCCTGTTCCGCTCGCTTGACGCCATTGTCGGCGGCGACGAGACCGTTGCCCGCGCATGGTTGAAGAACCCCAACACCGCGTTCGACGCCACGCCGCTAGAGAAAATCCTCACCATCACCGGGCTTGTCGATGTCATTGCCTATCTGGACTCCCGCCGCGCTCTCGTCTGAAGCCGTACAGCTCGAAGGCAGATACTGGCGGATGGTCGAGGCGCAGCACCGTGTCTCGACGCTGAAAGTCGTCGACACGCTGGATGAGCAGTCGCTGCTCGAGGACCTGATCGAGGAAACCAAGCCGCAAATCCCGCTCGAATGCCGGCATCTCCATTATCTGCTGGCAACGCCCTTCCGCTACGGGTCGGTCTATCCGCACGGCTCCCGCTTCCGCCGCGCCGGCAGGACCAAGGGCGTCTACTACGCGGCGGAAACCATGATGACCGCCGTGTCGGAAATGGCCTTCTACCGGCTGCTGTTCTTTGCTGAATCGCCGGATACGCCCTGGCCACGTGACGCTGCCGAATACACCGCCTTCGCCGCCGCGATACGCTGCGCGAAAGCCGTTGACCTGACCCGACCGCCGCTTGACCGCGACGAGGCGAGCTGGGCCCATCCCACCGACTATGCGGCCTGCCAGGGCATTGCCGACGTCGCGCGCGAAGCCGGACTGGAGGCGATCCGCTATCGCTCCGCGCGCAATCCGAACGGTGCCAACATCGCGCTGCTTACATGCCGTGGTTTCACCAAGCCGAAGCCGCTCGAACCCCAGACATGGCGCATCCGCCTCGGCGCCTTCGGCGTGCAGGCGATCTGCGAATTTCCGGAAAAGCGGATCGAGTTTTCGAGGACGGCTTTTGCCGATCCAAGGCTCAAGGACCTGCGTTGGGAACGCGAACGCTGAAACTGAAAAGGCGCCGGATTTCTCCGACGCCTTTCGATCCCAGAAATATAGAAAGAGATCAGCCGTTGACGGCCTGCTTGTGCTGCACAGGGTGGCTCTTCTTGAGCAGGTCGGAGACCAGGAAAGCCAGTTCGATCGCCTGGTCCGCGTTGAGGCGCGGGTCGCAATGGGTGTGGTAGCGATCCTGCAGCTCCTCGGCGGTGATGGCGCGGGCGCCACCGGTGCACTCGGTAACGTTCTTGCCGGTCATCTCGACATGGATGCCGCCCGGATGCGTGCCTTCGGCGCGGTGCACCTCGAAGAAGGTCTGCACTTCCTTCAGGATGCGGTCGAACGGCCGCGTCTTGTAGCCCGCGGCCTCGATGGTGTTGCCGTGCATCGGGTCCGACGACCAGACCACGCTGCGGCCTTCCTTCTTCACCGCGCGCACCAGCTTCGGCAGATGGTCCGCGACCTTGTCGGAGCCGAAGCGTGCAATCAGCGTCAGCCGGCCCGGCTCGTTCTCCGGGTTGAGAAGGTCGATCAGCTCCAGCAAACCGTCCGGTGTCAGCGACGGGCCGCATTTCAGGCCGAGCGGGTTCTTGATGCCCTTGCAGTATTCGACATGCGCATGATCGGGCTGCCGGGTACGATCGCCGATCCAGATCATGTGGCCCGACGTGGCGTACCAGTCGCCTGAAGTCGAGTCGACGCGGGTCAGCGCCTCCTCATAGCCCAGCAGCAGCGCCTCGTGGCTGGTGTAGAAATCCGTTTCGCGCAGCGCGTAATTGGTTTCCGAGGTGATGCCGACAGCCTTCATGAAGTCCATCGTCTCGGTAATGCGGTTGGCGAGCGACTCGTACTTCTCTCCCTGCGGGCTGTCGGACACGAAACCGAGCATCCAGCGATGCACATTCTCCAGGCTGGCATAGCCGCCCTGGGCGAAGGCGCGCAGCAGGTTGAGCGTCGCCGCCGACTGGCGGTAAGCCATTTCCTGACGGGCGGGATCGGGAATGCGCGACTTGGCGTCGAACTCGATGCCGTTGATGATGTCGCCGCGATAGGACGGCAGCGTCACGTCGCCCTTGGTCTCATTGTCGGACGAGCGCGGCTTGGCAAACTGCCCGGCAACGCGGCCAACTTTAACCACCGGCTGCGCGCCGGCGAAGGTCAGCACCACCGACATCTGCAGGAACACGCGGAAGAAGTCGCGGATGTTGTCCGCGCCATGTTCCGCGAAGCTTTCGGCGCAATCGCCACCCTGCAGAAGGAATGCATCGCCGGCCGCGACCGCGGCAAGCTGCTTCTTCAGCTTGCGCGCCTCACCTGCGAAAACCAGCGGTGGAAAGGTCGCAAGCTGGGCTTCCGTGTTCTTCAGCGCGGCAAGGTCCGGATAGGCAGGAACCTGCTTGATCGGCTTTGCTCTCCACGAATTCGGCGACCATTTCGTCATCGCTGCACCCAACGCTCTTTCCGAGCAATTCCAAACAGCTTTCCGTTCGGAATTGCTTCAAACAAACTGGCAGACGCCATCGTCCACCAAACCCGCCCCATATGGGGTCGCGGCTCCATACACGAAGCCGATTTCCTATTCTAGACCGGATTCGGCCGCATGGCGAATGGGGCTGCCCTAAGCGGCCTTGTCCACCAGCTTGGCCAGTTGCGTCATCACCACGGCAGAGCCAGCCAGCCGTTTTTCCGGTGTCGGCCAATCCCGGGCGAAGACGACGCTGTGGTCCGGCCTGATCTTGGCCAGCGAGCCCTGCTCGCCGATGAACTTGACGAGCCCGACCGGGTTGGGGAACTCGCGCTTGCGGAAATGGATGACAACGCCCTTTGGTCCGGCATCGAGCTTTTCTACATTGGCCTTGCGGCAGAGCGCCTTGATGAAGACGATCTTCAGCAGGTGCTTCACCTCTTCCGGGAGCGGCCCGAAACGATCGATCAGCTCGGCGCCAAAGGCGTCGATCTCCTCGGTGTTTTCGAGATCGCCAAGGCGGCGGTACAACGCAAGCCTGAGCTGCAGGTCGGGAACATAGCTTTCCGGGATCATAACCGCCGTGCCGACCGCAATCTGCGGCGACCAGCCGCCATCCTGCACCTCGCCAGAATCCTTCACTTCGGCGACGGCCTCTTCCAACATCTGCTGGTAGAGTTCGAAACCGACTTCCTTGATATGCCCAGACTGCTCTTCGCCCAGAAGGTTGCCGGCACCGCGAATATCGAGATCGTGGCTGGCGAGCTGGAAACCGGCGCCCAGCGTGTCGAGCGACTGCAGCACTTTCAGCCGGCGCTCGGCGGTGTCGGTGAGCTTGCGGTTGGCCGGCAGCGTGAACAGCGCATAGGCGCGCACCTTCGAGCGGCCAACGCGTCCGCGCAACTGATAGAGTTGCGACAGGCCAAACATGTCTGCGCGATGGATGATCAGCGTGTTGGCGGTTGGGATGTCCAGGCCGGATTCGACGATGGTGGTCGACAACAGCACATCGTACTGGCCGTCGTAGAAGGCGTTCATGATGTCGTCGAGTTCGCCCGGCGGCATCTGGCCATGCGCCACCGCCACTTTCAATTCCGGGACGGATTCCTTCAGGAAATCATGGATCTCAGCCAGATCGCTGATACGCGGAACCACATAGAAGGAATGGCCGCCGCGATAGCGTTCCCGCAGAAGCGTCTCGCGGATGACCAGCGGATCGAAAGGCGAGATGAAGGTTCGCACCGCCATGCGGTCGACCGGTGGCGTGGCGATCAGCGACAGTTCTCGCACGCCCGTCAGCGCTAGCTGCAGCGTGCGCGGGATCGGCGTCGCCGACAGCGTCAGCACATGGACGTCGGTCTTCAGGTCTTTCAGCCGCTCCTTGTGCTTGACCCCAAAGTGCTGCTCCTCGTCGATGATCAGCAGGCCGAGGTTCTTGAACGAGATCGACGAGCCGAGCAGCGCGTGGGTGCCGACGACGATGTCGACCTGACCTTCCGCCAGGGCTTTCTTGGTCTCGGCCAGTTCCTTTGCGCCAACCAGCCGCGAGGCCTGGGCGACGCGGATCGGCAGCCCTGAAAAGCGCTGCGAAAATGTCTTGAAATGCTGGCGTGACAACAGCGTCGTCGGCACCACCACGGCGACCTGGAAGCCTTCCATGGCCGCAATGAAGGCGGCGCGAAGCGCCACTTCGGTCTTGCCGAAGCCGACATCGCCGCAGATCAGCCGGTCCATCGGCTTGCCGGCGCCAAGATCGTCCCGTACCGAATCGATCGCCGTCTGCTGGTCGTCGGTTTCCTCATAGGGAAAGCGCGCCGCGAACTCGTCATAGAGCCCGTCCGCCGGCACCAGTGCCGGCGCTGCACGCATCTGCCGTTCGGCGGCGATGCGGATCAATTGGCCGGCCATGTCGAGCAGGCGTCGCTTCAGCTTTGCCTTGCGCGATTGCCAGGCACCGCCGCCAAGCTTGTCGAGCGTCGCCTCGGCCGAATCCGAGCCGTAGCGCGACAGAAGCTCGATATTCTCGACCGGCAGGAACAGCCGGTCGTCGCCAGCATAGTGGATTTCGAGGCAGTCATGCGGCGCACCGACCGCTTCGATGGTGCGCAGGCCGATGAAACGGCCAATGCCGTGATCGGCATGAACGACGATATCGCCCGACGAAAGCGCGGAAGCCTCGGCGATGAAGTCGGAAGCGCGCTTCTTGCGCTTGGAGCGCCGGATCAGCCGGTCGCCCAGAATGTCCTGCTCGGCGACGACGACCAGCTTTTCGGTCTCGAAGCCGGATTCCAGCGGCAGCACGGCAAGCGCTGCCTGCCCTGGCTCGAGCCTTTCCGCTTCGGCCAGCGTCGCGACCTGCTTGAGATTGCCGAGATGATGCTCGGCCAGGATCTGGCCGAGCCTGTCGAGCGACCCTTCGGTCCAGCCGGCGACGACGATGCGCCGGCGCGCTGCCCGCTCATCGGCGATGTGTTTTACCACCACATCGAAGACGTTGATGTTGGGGTCTGCGCGTTCCTCGACAAAGCTGCGGCCCTGGCGTGAACCGGCGTGGTAGACTTTTTTCGCGCCGGCATCCGGCGCGTCGAAAGGCGTGAAGTCGATCGCTTCGCGCGGTCCCAGCGACGCGACCAGATTCTCCGGCGACAGGTAAAGCAGATCCGGCGGCACCGGCTTGTAGGGAACGGCGTCCTTCAACGCGGCGTCGGCCTGCTTCTTGCGCGCCTCGTAATGATCGAGGATCAGCGTGTGGCGTTCGGCCAACGCTTCATGCGCCAGATGATCGAAGATGACGGGTGTGTCTGGCAAATAGTCGAACACGGTTTCCAGCCGCTCGTAGAAGAACGGCAGCCAGTGCTCCATGCCGGCGAAACGCCGGCCTTCGCTGACCGCCGCATAGAGCCCGTCGTCGCGCGAGGGCGCGCCGAACGCCTCGATATAGGAGCGGCGGAAGCGGCTGATGGTTTCGGGCGTCAGCGCCACCTCGCTCATCGCCTGCAGCGCCATCGACTTGCGCTGGCCGGTGGTCCGCTGCGTGGCGGCGTCGAAGACGCGGATCGATTCCAGCGTGTCGCCAAAGAAGTCGAGGCGAAGCGCCTCGGTCCAGCCCGGTGCCAGGAGATCAAGAATGCCGCCGCGCACCGCGAACTCGCCGACGCCGCGCACGGTTGGAACCCGCTCGAAACCTGAAACCTCCAGGCGCGAGATCAGCGCGTTCATGTCGATCTGATTGCCGGGCTTGGCATGGAAGGTCTGCGCTTCCACCAGACCCGCTGGCGGAATCCGCTGCAGCAGCGCATTGGCGGTGGTCAGGATGACCGCGCGATGCGGTTTCCTGGCCAGCGCGATCATCGCGGTCAGCGCATCGAGCCTCCGCGCCGCGGCATCGGAGCCAGGCGATACGCGGTCGTAAGGCAGGCAGTCCCATGCCGGCAGCTCGAGCACCGGCAGGCCGGGCGCGGCGAAGGCCAGCGCCTCGACGATAGCCGGCAGCCGCTGGCCATCGCGCGCCACGAAAAGAACCGGCTTGTCGTGGGCGATCTCCAACGCCGTCTGCACCAGCGCGAAGGCCTCATAGCCGTCGGCGACGCCGTCAACAATGAACTGGCCGGCGCGGCCCTTGGGCAGGCCGATTGTTGGAATGAGGGTCATGAAATCACGGTCTTGTTTGTCGCAATTCCGGACGGAAAACCGCTTCGCACTTTTCCTGGAATTGCTTGTGTTCAGAATGTCATGGAACGGCGCGAAGCCAGGATTTTTTGTAGAACGATGCAATCAACGTCCGCTGTAACCGGTCGCTCTCCGGTGATCATCGGCAGGAATTCGGTGTCGGGAATGTCGAGGAGCCTCTCATATTGGTCGATTTCATCACCGGTCAAGGCGTGGATCTCGGCGTCGGCGAAGCCGCCGAGGATGAGGTCCATTTCCCGCATGCCGCGATGCCACGAGCGGAACAGGAGTTTGCGGCGGCGGGCGTCGAGCCCTTCGCTTGATCGTGTCGTTCCAGTCATCGTGCCGCATCCTCACTTGCTGCGGCGCATATAGCGTGGATAGAAGGGGCTGTCAGCCTTGCGCTGTGACCGTCTCGACATAAGCTGACATCATGCGCCCTTCCCTGCTCGATCCATTGTTCGTCCCGATCACATCGCTTGCCGGTGTCGGACCGAAGGTCGGCGCGCTGATCGAGAAGGTGGTGACCGCCGATCTCGGCGATCGCGCGGCGCGCGCCGGCGACCTCCTGTTCGTGCTGCCGCACACTGTCATCGACCGCCGCAACCGGCCCGGCATCGCGCTTGCGGCCGAAGGCGCCATCGTCACACTCGACGTGCGCATCGATCGCCACCAGCCGCCGCCGCGCGGTAACCGATCGGTGCCCTACAGGGTCTATGCCCATGACGAGACCGGCGAGATCGCGTTGACTTTCTTCCACGCCCACGCCGCCTATCTCGAAAAGGCGATGCCGGAGGGCGAACACGTCATCGTTTCCGGCCGGATGGAATGGTTCAACGGCCGCCCGTCCATGGTCCATCCCGATCACATCGCCTTGGCCAGCGAAGCCGAGAACCTGCCTCTGGTCGAGCCCGTCTATCCGTTGACGGCGGGGCTGTCGGGCAAGGTGCTGCGCCGGGCGATCGGCCAGGCACTCGGTCGCCTGCCTGTATTGCCCGAATGGCAGGATGCTGAATTTCTGCGCCGCCGCACGTTTCCGGCCTTTGGCGATGCGCTCGCCCGCATCCACAATCCGGCCGACCCCATCGATGTTTCCGTCGATGGCGCGGCGTGGCGCCGGCTTGCCTATGACGAATTGCTGGCCGGCCAGGTGTCGCTGGCGCTGGTGCGGGCAAAGGTCCGCCGCTTGTCTGGCCGCCCATTGATTGGCGACGGCAGCATCGTCGAAAAGCTGCGCGCGGCCCTGCCCTATTCGCTGACGTCCAGCCAGGAATTCGCGCTGGCCGAGATCAATGCCGACCTCGCCGATCCCGAACGCATGCTGCGCCTGCTTCAGGGCGACGTCGGCTCAGGCAAGACGGTGGTGGCGCTGCTCGCCATGGCCCGCGCGGTGGAGGCCGGCGGCCAGGCGGCATTGATGGCGCCGACCGAAATCCTGGCGCGGCAACATCTAGCGACCATCGCGCCCCTGGCGGAAAAAGCCGGCATGCGCGTCGCGATCCTGACCGGCCGCGAAAAGGGCCGTGAGCGTAACGACACATTGGCTGGGCTGGCGAACGGCGACATCGACATCGTCATCGGCACACATGCGCTTTTCCAGGAGACGGTAGCGTTCCACGACCTCGTCTTCGCCGTCATCGACGAACAACATCGTTTCGGCGTCCACCAGAGGCTCGCCATGACCGCCAAGGGCGACGCGCCCGATATGCTCGTGATGACGGCCACCCCAATCCCGCGCACGCTGGTGCTGACCGCCTTCGGTGACATGGACGTGTCCAAGCTGACCGAAAAACCTGCCGGGCGCCAGCCGATCCGCACCGTCACCTTGCCGCTGGAGCGGCTGGACGAGCTGGTTGGCCGCATGCGCGACGCGGTGGCTGAAGGCCAGAAAATCTACTGGATCTGTCCGCTGGTGGAAGAATCCGAAGAGATCAAGCTGATGTCGGCCGAGGACCGTTTCGCCTCGCTGCAGCCGCTGTTCGGAGACCGGATCGGCCTCGTTCACGGCCGCATGAAAGGCGCCGAAAAGGACGAGGCGATGCGGGCCTTCAAGCAGGGCGAGACGCGCATCCTGATCGCCACCACGGTCATCGAGGTCGGCGTCGACGTGCCGGATGCGACGATCATGGTCATCGAACACGCCGAGCGTTTTGGCCTTGCCCAGTTGCATCAGTTGCGCGGGCGGGTCGGGCGTGGCGACAGGCCGTCCTCCTGCGTGCTGCTCTACAAGGACCCGCTCGGCGAAACGGCAAAGCGCCGCCTGTCTGTGATGCGCGAAACGGAAGACGGCTTCCGCATCGCCGAGGAGGACCTGAAACTGCGCGGCGAAGGCGAACTGCTGGGCACCCGCCAGTCGGGCACGCCGGGTTTCCAGGTGGCTGATATCGAGGCGCATGCCGATCTGCTCGAAGCCGCCCGCGACGACGCTCGGCTGATCCTGTCGCGCGATCCCGACCTGCAATCCGAACGCGGCGAAGCGCTTCGGCTGCTGCTCTACCTGTTCGGCCGCGACGAGGCCGTGCGGCTGCTGCGCGCCGGCTGAGGCCCCGTGCCGAGCGGCGGATTGGCAAGCGTTCCATTGATCGGCTCGCCGTTCGCCGTCAGAAGCTTCGCCTTGACCTCGGGCGCCACAAGTCCGGCGGAGACGATAAGCTTGGCGCCATCCTCGATCGTCATGTCGAGCAGTACGATGTCCGACTTCAGCACATACATCAGGAATCCGGTGGTCGGGTTGGGCGTGCACGGCATGAAAACCGCGATCAGCGGGTCGCCTTCCTGATCGAGCTTCTCGTTGATCTCGGTGTGCCTCTCGCCCGCGACAAAGACCAGCGACCAGATGCCCTTGCGCGGATATTCGACCAGCCCGACCTGGCGGAACATGTCGCCCTTGTTCGACAGCACCGTCTCGAAGATCTGCTTCAGCGAGCCATAGATGCCACGCACCAGCGGCATGCGGCCAAGCAGCCGTTCGCCGAAGGAGACGATGGCGCGGCCGACGATGTTGGCGGTCAGGAAACCGATGAGGGTGATCAGGAACAGGGCTACGATCAATCCGAAGCCGGGGACCGGAAACGGCAGATAGGTATCGGGGCTGTAGCGCGCGGGAATATAGGGTTTGACCCAGGAATCCACCCAGCCGATAACCGACCAGGCGATATAGGCGGTGATCGCCAGCGGCGCGCAGACGATGAAACCGGTCAGGAAATAGTTTCTGAGCCGGGTCATGCCGGAGGTTTTGGGGGCATCGGACATGATTCACCGCGGCGCGCTGTTGCGCCGCAACATTAGTGAACCGCCGCCCGGTTTGGAACTGCGAAGTTTTTAAAGACGGCGTGTTGCCCGCGGCTATTCCACCGTCACCGACTTCGCCAGGTTGCGCGGCTGGTCGACATCCGTGCCCATGAACACGGCGGTGAAATAGGCGAGCATCTGGATCGGCAGCGCATAGATGATCGGTGAGATGATTTCCGGCACATCAGGCAGGATGATCGTCTCCATCGTCTTGACGCTCGACTGCGCCGCGCCCTTGGCGTCGGTGATCAGGATGATCTTGCCGCCGCGCGCCGCCACCTCCTGCATGTTCGACACGGTCTTTTCGAAGATGCGGTCATGCGGGGCGATGACGATGACCGGCATGTTCTCGTCGATCAGGGCGATCGGGCCGTGCTTCAGTTCGCCCGCGGCATAACCCTCGGCGTGGATATAGGAGATTTCCTTGAGCTTCAGCGCGCCTTCCATGGCCAGCGGGAAATTGGTGTCGCGGCCAAGATAAAGCACGTTCTTGTAATGGGCGAGATCGCGCGAGACCTTCTCGATCTGATGGTCGAGCTTCAGCACCTGATTGGCAAAACGCGGCGCTTCCGAGAGCTCGCGCACCAGCGTCTTCTCCTGCTCGGCTGAAATCGTTCCCCGCGCCACGCCCGCCCGCACGGCCAGCGAGGCAAGCACGGAAAGCTGGCAGGTGAAGGCCTTGGTAGAGGCGACGCCGATCTCCGGCCCGGCGAGCGTCGGCAGCACGACGTCGGACTCGCGCGCCATCGTCGATTCCCGCACATTCACCACGGCGCCTATCTTCATGCCAGCCTTGCGGCAATAGCGCAGCGAGGCCAGCGTGTCGGCGGTTTCGCCCGATTGCGAGATGAAGAAGGCGGCATCATTCTTCGACAAGGGCATTTCACGGTAGCGGAACTCCGAGGCCACATCGATGTCGACAGGCAGCCGCGCATAGCGCTCGAACCAGTATTTGCCGATCAGGCCGGCGAGATAAGCGGTGCCACAGGCCGAAATCGCCAGCCGGTCGATCTTGGCGAAATCGAACGGCAGGTCGAGCGGCTTGGAGACGCCGCCGACGAAGTCCAGATAATTCGCCAGGGTGTGAGAGATAACCTCCGGCTGTTCATGGATTTCCTTTTCCATGAAATGACGCCGGTTACCCTTGTCGACCATGAAGCTGGTCGAGAGCGACTGCTGACGTTTGCGGACGACCTTCTTGCCGTCAATATCGAAGATGCTGACGCCGCCGCGGCGCACCACCGCCCAGTCGCCGTCTTCCAGATAGGTGATCGAATTGGTGAAGGGTGCGAGCGCGATGGCGTCGGACCCGAGGAACATTTCACCATCGCCATGGCCTACGGCCAGTGGGGGGCCGTTACGGGCGCCGACGATCAGGTCTTCATCGCCCTTGAACATGATGGCGAGCGCAAACGCACCTTGCAGGCGCTTCAGCGCCTGGTGCGCGGCCTCGACGGGATTCAGCCCCCTGGCCAGTTCGCGCGCCACCAGGTGCGCGACGACCTCGGTATCGGTTTGCGAAGAGAACTTGTAACCGTCGCGGATCAGCTCTTCGCGCAGTTCGGCGAAATTCTCGATGATACCGTTGTGAACTATGGCGACGCCGTCCGAAAAATGCGGATGCGCATTCGCCTCATTCGGCACGCCATGGGTTGCCCAGCGCGTATGGCCGATGCCGATAGTGCCGTCGAGCGGCTCGTCCTTCAGACGGCGTTCCAGATTGACCAGCTTGCCTTCCGCGCGGCGGCGGCCGAGCTGGCCGTGTTCGATGGTGGCGACACCGGCGGAATCATAGCCGCGGTATTCGAGCCGTTTCAGAGCGTCGACGATAAGCGGCGCAACCTGTGACTGGCCGACAATTCCAACGATACCGCACATAAAGACAGCCCCCGATTCCCCATGGAAAACCAGCGTTACTTAGGGATGGCCGGCCCGCCACGAAAGTCACATTGCATTTCGTCCCGTATCAGCCGGAACGCTCGTGCACGCATGCATCATGACAGACCGCTCTTGCAATCCCGTTACCAGCATCACCAGGATTTTCTCGATTTTCCCGGGCGTTCGCCTGGTGTTGCCCAACTGCCGTTTCCGGTAGAATGGCGCGACGAAGCTCGCCCGCTGAAGGGATCAAACGATGGAACGCTATCATCCGGTGGCCATGGTCGCCTTTCTTTGTGGCTTAACCACGTCCGCGGCCTGCCCTAGAGACTGCAGGCACTTCGATCAGGCCGCGAACCGATGAGTGGCATCAGAGACGTCGTGACGCTGTGGCGCCCGGTGGGCCCGCGGGAGCTTAGGCTTATTGAAGCGGCGGAAATGCGGGCATTCCCGCCGCGCCTGCCGGACCAGCCCATCTTCTATCCGGTTCTGTCCGAAGCCTATGCCGTACAGATTGCGCGCGACTGGAATGTGCCGGCCAGCGGCGCCGGCTATGTCACGCGGTTCGATGTGCTGAAAAGCTTCCTCGACAGGTACCGGGTCGAGCATGCCGGCAGCAGGGCACATCTGGAATATTGGATCCCGGCCGAAGACCTTGCCGATTTCAACCGGGCAATCGTCGGCAGGATCGAGGTGACCGCTGCTTTCGGCAAGGATGCCGCCGGCTAGCCGCTAATGGTCCGCGCCAGCCGCCTTCTTCTTCGCCGCGGCGGCCGAAGCAAAGCGCTCGCGCAACTCCTTGCCCTTGCCCGGGATCGTCTTCTGACGGGCCCGGCCGAAGGCCAGCGCATCCTCGGGCACGCTTTCGGTGATGACGCTGCCCGATGCGATATAGCCGCCCTTGCCGATGGACACGGGTGCCACCAGCGAGGAATTCGAGCCGACGAAAGCGCCCTCGCCGATATCGGTGAAGAATTTCGAGTAACCGTCATAGTTGCAGGTGATGGTGCCGGCGCCGATATTCGCGCCGGCGCCGACCCGGGCATCGCCGATATAGGTCAGGTGGTTCACCTTGGCGCCCTCCTCGATCACGGCCTGCTTGACCTCGCAGAAATTTCCGACCTTGGCTTTGTTCCTGAGGTCGGCACCCGGTCGCAGGCGCGCGAACGGTCCGACATCGCAATTTTCAGCGATGCTGGCGCCTTCTATATGGCTGAAGGCATGGATCTTGGCGCCGCTGGCGATCTTTACGCCGGGTCCGAACCAGACGTTGGGCTCGACAATCGTGTCAGCACCGATCTCGGTGTCGTGCGAGAAGAACACGGTGTCCGGTGCGATGAGCGTAACGCCTGACAGCATCGCCTCACGCCGCCGGCGCGCCTGCCAGATGCCTTCGGCCTGGGCGAGTTCGGCTCGGTTGTTGATGCCCAGCGCGTTCTCGAAGCTTGCCTCTGTACCTACGACATCAAGCCCCCGTGCGCTGGCGATCTCGACGATATCAGTGAGATAATATTCGCCCTTGGCATTCCTGTTACCGACCGCATCGAGCAGCTTCAGCACCTGGTCTCCGGCCACCGCCATCATGCCGGCATTGCAGAAAGTGATCTTCTTTTCTTCCTCGCTGCAGTCCTTTTCCTCGCGGATGGCGATCAGATTGCCGCCTTTTTCAATCAGGCGGCCATAGCCGGCAGGACTGGGCGGACGGAAGCCTATGACCACGACGGCCGCACCCTCGGCAAGCCTCTGTCGCGCCACGGCAAGCGCCTCCGGATCAATCAGCGGCGTATCGCCAAACATGACGAGGATATCGTCATATCCCCTTGATATCGCGTCGCGCGCCGCAAGCACGGCATGGGCGGTGCCCAAGCGCTTTTCCTGCACGAAGGTCTCCGCCTTCGGCGCGAACCTCGCCGCCGCCTTGCGCATCTCTTCCGCGCCATGGCCGATCACCAACGCCTGGCCGCCGGCACCTGCGGCTTCGGCCGCCTTCACCACGTGAGCCACCATCGGCAGCCCGGCGATCTGGTGCAGCACCTTCGGCAGCGCACTCTTCATGCGAGTGCCTTCGCCGGCAGCGAGGATGACGGACAGGCAGGATCTCTGGCTCATGGACGGGCAACCATATGAAAGGGATTTGGAATCAAGGCATGCTAGCAGCGGCGCAATGCTTCACCAATGCGGTTAAATTCCGGTGAGTTTGCGGAGCAGGTGACACTCCATCGGCGGGGCCTGACGTCGGCCTGTCGCGCTCATCACGATAAAATCTGGGATTTGATTTCCTGCGGGGTCGGCCACGGCCTGGCGGCATGAAACCAACGTTGGAGCGGCAATCGACGGGATGCCAACGACCCAATATCAGCATGCCCCGCCCTGGCTACGCAAGAAGCGCGGGTATGGCCGCAACGCTGCAATCAGGGCGAATGAATACACCTTTTTGCCCGGCTTGCTTGTCAGGCTTTTCCCGGCTCTGGGCGGATAAACCGAAAGGGGATGCCAGCTTAAAACCTGACTCAGTACGTGGGTGAATCACAATTGTTTAAATCTCGTATCGACGGATTATGAGATCGTTAACTTTGCCATCACGGATTGGTTGTTGGCAAGATGTAATCAGTACGCACATCTCAGAAAGAGGATGCGGTTATGAAAAAGATCCTTCTCGTCGCAACAATTCTGGTTGCCTTTACTAGTTATTCCGACGCCATGTCTGTCGGAAGTGGTAACGGCAACGGCAATGGCAACACCGGCATTGGCAACGGTAACGGCAACGGCAACGGCAATTCCGGGTTCGGCAACGGCAACGGTAATGGCAACGGCAACACCGGCATCGGCAATGGCAACGCCAACGGTAACGGTAATTCCGGCATCGGCAATGGCAATAACAACGGCAACGGCAATGCCGGCGTCGGCAATGGCAATGGCAATGGTAATGGTAACGGCGGCACCGGAGGTACTGGTGGTACCGGCGGTACTGGTGGCACCGGAGGCACGGGCGGTACCGGAGGCACTGGTGGCACCGGCGGTACTGGTGGCACGGGCGGTACTGGTGGCACGGGCGGCACTGGTGGCACTGGTGGCACCGGAAGCAACAGCCGGGCCGGCGCCTCCCAGGCGGCGGTGACAACTGTCTGCGGTGGCCTGCACTCTGGCGCTCAGCTCAACAGCATTTGCCCAAAGTAATTAGCAAGCGTACGAGTAAGTACGAGTAAGAATGTAAGTGTAAAAGTAACGTTGGCCGGCAACGATTGAACCGGCAACGGCACGCCGCCGGCCAACGGAAATTGAGTTATCACAACAACCGGACCAGCCTATTGGAACCGGCATACCGGGGGCGTCAAGGACAAACCGCAACTCTGCGCGAGGTAGACGATGGCCGACAATGTATCAGCACCCGCTGTCTTTCTGATCGTTGCGGCATTGGCGGTCGCTTCGTCCGTCACTCCCGCGATGGCGGGGACCGGTAACGGAAATGGCAACGGCAACGTTGGCAATGGCAACGGCAACGGCAATTCCGGAAACAACAACGGCAATTTCAACACCGGCGACAATAACGGCAACTACAATACCACCAATGGGAACGGCAACGTTGGCAACGATCAGGGCAATGGCGCGACTGCCAATGACGACTCGGCGCGACTGAAGGCCTGGCTTGAGGCCTTGCGGAACAACCTTTCCGGCAATCCGCCTCAGTGAGCAATCCGCCTCAGTGACAAAGGCCGCAATTGGCCTGCTGCCAGCTCGATTTCCTTGCCTATCCCAGCCGGCCTAGCACCGGAAAATTCTCCAGCAGCCAGTAGGATACGGTCTGCACGCCACCCGTTAGGAAGAAGATGCCGGCGACGACCAGTAGCGCGCCGATGGCCTTTTCGACGCGGCCGAGATGGACACGGAATTTTCCGAGGAAACGCATGAAGGCCCCGGAAAACAGCGCCGCGATGAGGAACGGAATGCCGAGGCCGAGCGAATAGGCGGCGAGCAGCAATGCGCCCTCGCCCACAGTCTCGCGTCCGCCGGCCAACGTCAGTATCGGCCCCAGCACCGGGCCTATGCAAGGCGTCCAGCCGAAGGCGAATGCCAACCCCATGACATAGGCGGCGACAGCGCTGGCCGGTTTTCCCTGCGACTGGAAGCGTGCCTCGCGCGACAGCAGCGGAATGCGCAGGATACCGAGGAAATTCAGGCCCATCAGGATGATGAGCACGCCGGCCCCCATCGCCAGCGGCTCCTGCCATACGCGTAGCAGCCGGCCGATCGTCGAGGCCCCGGCGCCGAGCGCCACGAAGACTGTCGAGAACCCGAGCACGAAGGCGAGCGAGGAATAAAGCAGCGCGCCGCGCGTGCCCTCCCGTGCCGCCAAACCCGCATTGCCGCGAAAATCATCGACCGACACGCCGGCCATGTAGCAGAGATAGGGCGGCACCAGCGGCAGCACGCAAGGCGACAGGAATGAGATGGCTCCCGCTCCTACCGCACTGACGTAGCCGATATCCAATGCCATTTGCCAAGCTCCATTGAAGTCCGCGCCGATATAGAGACGCCAGGATCTGTCTGCCAATCACCATTGCGTGGCAAGTCGTCAGGCGAACTGTCCGGAAGAAACAGTATCGTGCAAGCGTTTGCACCGGGAGGCCGCGATTTGCCGCGCCTCTTCGTATCCAGGGAGATTTTCATGAACACGACGATCGTTGGACTTGCCGCGCTTTTGCTTGGCACCGTTACATCCTACGCCGCCGACGCGTGGAAGGAAGCCGATGTCGGCGGCACCAAGATCTACACCGCCGCAAGCGGCATGACGCTCTATTCCTACGACAAGGACGAAAAGGGCAAATCGAACTGTTACGACAAGTGCGCCGCCAACTGGCCGCCGCTGAAAGCCGAAGCCGGTGCAAAGGCTGACGACGAATGGTCTGTTGTCGACCGCACCGATGGCAGCAAGATGTGGGCCTATGACGGCAAGCCGGTCTACACGTTTGTGAAGGACACGAAGGCCGGCGACATGAACGGCGAAGGCGTTGGCGGCGTCTGGCACGCTCTGAAGGCCGATTGAGCCCGACCTGAACAACCCGCCGTGTCTGGCGGCTGCGGTCGCCGGACAGAACTCGAAATCCGGCGCCCACCTATCCGATCCGTTCCCGTGGCGGGTTTCGCAAGCCCAGGCCTGGGCGCAACCGGTCCAGCCTCAACCGAGAACTTGCCGCCGCGGATTTTCACAAAGGCTGGCGCTGGATCGATGTCCCCCTTATATTCGATGTGATTTGTTCCTCCTCCCGGCTTCGTTGGCGGCTTGCCCTGTCGGCGGCAACAACCCGGTTCTTGCCCTCGGATTTTGCTCCGCATCGGCCGATTGCATACATTGCACAAGAGATGCATTTTGGGCGTTCGCCCTTGACCGGATGCAAAAGCGCGGCCATGTGAGCGACAAATTGAACGAGATTTCGTCGCGCGCAGCGGAATTCTTCTGCCGCATCACAGCTGATATGAGACCTCATGGACGTAGTCGTCGTCGAATCGCCGGCCAAGGCGAAGACAATCAACAAGTACCTCGGAAAGAACTACAAGGTTCTGGCCTCGTTCGGCCACGTCCGTGATTTGCCGGCCAAGGACGGCTCGGTGCGTCCGGACGAGGATTTCGCCATGTCCTGGGCTGTCGACACGGCCTCGGGAAAGCGCCTTGCCGACATCGCCAAGGCGGTGAAGGATGCCGACGGCTTGATCCTTGCCACCGACCCGGATCGCGAAGGCGAAGCCATTTCCTGGCACGTGCTGGAAGTGCTGAAGCAGAAGCGCGCGCTGAAGGACAAGACGGTCAGCCGCGTCGTCTTCAACGCCATCACCAAGTCGTCGGTACTGGAAGCGATGGCCAATCCGCGCCAGATCGATGCGCCGCTGGTCGATGCCTACCTCGCCCGCCGTGCGCTCGACTATCTCGTCGGCTTCACGCTTTCCCCCGTGCTCTGGCGCAAATTGCCGGGCGCCCGCTCTGCCGGCCGAGTCCAGTCGGTGGCGCTGCGCCTGGTCTGCGACCGCGAATCCGAGATCGAGCGTTTCATCCGAGAGGAATACTGGCAGATCGCCGCATTGCTCGGCACGCCGCGCAACGAGACTTTCGAGGCGCGGCTGACCGCCTTCGAGCGCAAGAAGCTGCAGAAACTCGATATCGCCAACAAGGCGCAGGCCGACGACATCAAGACGATGCTCGAAGGCGCGACCTTCAAGGTGGCTTCGGTCGAAGCCAAGCCCACCAAGCGCAATCCCGGCCCTCCCTTCACCACTTCGACGCTGCAGCAGGCGGCCTCATCGGGCCTGGGTTTTTCCGCCAGCCGCACCATGCAGGTGGCGCAGCGCCTGTATGAAGGCATGGAGATCGGCGGCGAAACCACCGGCCTCATCACCTACATGCGAACCGACGGCGTGCAGATGGCGCCAGAGGCGATTTCCGCCGCTCGCGATGCGATCGCCAAGGAGTTTGGCCCGAAATACCTGCCCGAAAAGCCGCGCCAATATACCGCGAAAGCCAAGAACGCCCAAGAAGCGCACGAAGCGATCCGCCCGACGGACTTCATGCGCACCCCGGCATCGGTCAGGCAGTATCTCGATTCCGACCAGATGCGGCTCTATGAACTGATCTGGAAACGGGCCATCGCCAGTCAGATGCAGTCGGCCGAGATCGAGCGCACCACCGTCGAGATCGAAGCCGTCAACGGCGCCCGTACCGCCGAGTTGCGCGCCATCGGCTCGGTGGTCCGCTTCGACGGCTTCATCGCCGCCTACACCGACCAGAAGGACGACGACGCGGAAGACGAGGAAAGCCGCCGCCTGCCCGAGATCCGCCCTGGCGAACAGTTGGCACGACAGGCAATCAACGCCACCCAGCACACGACAGAACCGCCGCCGCGTTACTCGGAAGCCTCCCTGATCAAGAAGCTCGAAGAACTCGGCATCGGCCGCCCGTCGACCTACACGGCGATCCTGAAGACGCTCGAGGACCGCGACTACGTCACCATCGACAAGCGCCGGCTGGTGCCGCAGGCCAAGGGCCGTTTGCTCTCGGCTTTCCTCGAAAGCTTCTTCGAACGCTATGTCGAGTACGACTTCACCGCATCGCTTGAGGAAAAGCTGGACGAAATCTCCGACGGCAAGCTCGCCTGGAAAGACGTGCTGCGCGATTTCTGGAAGGATTTTTCAGGCGCGGTCGCCGACATCAAGGAACTGCGTGTCACCGACGTGCTCGATGCGCTCAACGAGGAACTGGCGCCGCTGGTTTTCCCCGCTCGCGAGGACGGCTCCAATCCACGCATCTGCCCCAAGTGCGGCACCGGCAACTTGTCGCTGAAGCTTGGCAAGTTCGGCGCCTTCGTCGGCTGCTCGAACTATCCCGAATGCTCCTTCACCCGCCAGCTCGGCGACGCCGCCAACCCGAATGGCGAGAATGGCGGCGGCGATGACGGCACCAAGGTGCTCGGCAAGGACCCTTACACGGCCGAGGAAATAACGCTGCGCAGCGGCCGGTTCGGCCCCTATATCCAGCGTGGCGATGGCAAGGAAGCAAAGCGCTCCAGCCTGCCGAAGGGCTGGACGCCGGAGTCGATCGACCACGAAAAGGCGCTCGCCCTGCTGGCGCTGCCGCGCGACGTCGGCCAGCATCCGGAATCCGGCAAGATGATTTCCGCCGGGCTCGGTCGCTACGGTCCGTTCGTGCTGCATGATGGAACCTACGCAAATCTCGAAAGCATCGAGGACGTGTTCTCGATCGGCTTGAACCGCGCGGTCTCGGTGATCGCCGAGAAGCAGCTGAAGGGCAAGGGCGGACGCAACGGTGGTACGGCGGCCGCCCTGAAGGAGCTTGGCGACCATCCCGATGGCGGCGGCAAGATTGTCGTGCGCGATGGCAAATACGGGCCCTACGTGAACTTCGGCAAGGTCAATGCCACATTGCCCAAGGGCAAGGATCCGCAGTCGGTGACGATCGAGGACGCGCTGGCGCTGATCGCCGAGAGGGAAGCCAAGGGCGGCGGCAAGAAGCCTGTCCGCAAGGCTGACGCGGCCAAGGCACCGGCGGAAAAGAAAGCGGCTGCCAAGAAGCCGGTAGCGAAGAAAAAGGGATAGGTCAGCGTGGCGCGAAGGATCACCGGTAGAAGGCACGGCGATCCGCGCACCGCCGACAACAGGGCCAAGGTCAAGGACGACTACAAGCCCTCGCGCGACGAAATCCTGCGCTACATCGCCGAAAATCCGGATCGCGCCGGAAAGCGTGATATCGCCAAGGCCTTCGCGCTGCGTGGCGAAGATCGCATCTGGCTGAAGGACATCTTGCGCGACCTGCAGGACGAGGGCCTGCTGACCAAGGAGCGCAAGAAACTTGCCCGCGTCGGCGCCCTGCCCCATGTCGCCGTGCTCGACATCTTCGGCCGCGACGGTGACGGCGTGTTGCTGGCCCACCCCGCCGAAGCCGTCGGCACCGGCGAGCCGCCCGTTGTTTCCATCCGCGTCTCGCGTAGCGGCAACGCCCCGGCGCCTGGCATCGGCGACCGCGTGCTGGCCAAGACCTTCCCGACCGACGACGCGACGGGCCCCGCCTATACCGGGCGGGTGATGAAGATATTCGAGAAGCGCACGGATGCGGTGCTCGGTGTGTTTCGCATCCTGCAGGACGGCACCTTCCGCATCGAACCGGTCGAACGGCGCCAGCCCGAACTGATCGTCGACAAGGAGTTCCAGAACGGCGCCAGGAACGGCGATCTGGTCGAGGTCGAGCCGGCGCGGGCCTCCCGCTATGGGCTGCCCAGGGCCAAGGTGCTGGCGGTTCTGGGGTCACTGACCAGTGAAAAGGCGGTCTCGATGATCGCCATCCACGCCCACGATATCCCGCACATCTTTCCAGCCGACGTCATCGCCGAATCCGAAGCCGTCAAGCCGGCCACGATGGCCCATCGCGAGGATTGGCGCGACCTGCCCTTGCTCACAATCGATCCGGCCGACGCCAAGGACCATGACGACGCGGTGTTTGCGGCTCCGGACGAGGATGAGAAGAACCCCGGCGGCGTGGTCGCCACCGTGGCGATTGCCGATGTCGCCGCCTACGTCCGCTATGGCACAGCGCTTGATCGCGAAGCCTTGAAACGCGGCAATTCGGTCTATTTCCCCGATCGTGTCGTGCCGATGCTGCCCGAGCGAATCTCCAACGATCTCTGCTCGCTACGCGAAGGCCAGGAACGGCCCGCTCTGGCCGTACGCATGGTGTTTTCGGCCGAAGGGCGAAAGATCAGGCATTCCTTCCATCGTGTCATGATGAAGTCGGCGGCAAAACTCTCTTACCAGCAGGCTCAGGCGGCAATCGACGGAGCGCCGGATGACAAGACCGGCCCGATCCTCGATACCGTGCTGAAACCGCTCTGGGATGCCTACGCCGTCCTGAAGCGCGGCCGTGACGGACGCCAGCCGCTGGAACTGGATTTGCCGGAGCGCAAGATCATTCTGAAGCCGGACGGAACCGTCGACCGCGTCATCGTTCCGGAGCGGCTCGACGCGCACAAACTGATCGAAGAGTTCATGATCCAGGCCAACGTCGCGGCCGCCGAGACATTGGAAGCGAAGAGACAGGCGCTTGTCTTCCGCATCCACGATGCGCCGTCATTGGCCAAGCAGGAATCGCTGCGCGAATTCCTGCAGACACTTGGCCTGTCGCTGGCTCGCGGCGCACAGATGCGCCCTGCCCAGTTCAACGGCATTCTGGAGCGAGTTCGCGGCGACGACAATGAAGGGCTTGTCAACGAGGTGGTGCTGCGCTCGCAGAGCCAGGCCGAATACTCGCCCAAGAACATCGGCCATTTCGGCCTCAACCTGAAGCGCTACGCGCATTTCACCTCACCTATACGCCGTTATGCAGACCTCATCGTGCATCGTGGTCTGATTGCCGCACTCGGCCTTGGCCCGGGCGGGCTTACGCAGGAAGAGGAGGCCCGGCTCGAAGATGTCTCGGTGCTGATTTCCGGCACCGAACGCCGCGCCATGGCCGCTGAGCGCGATACGGTCGACCGGTTGATCGCCGCCTATCTCGCCGAGCGCATAGACGACCGTTTCGACGCGCGCATTTCAGGCGTCACCAAATCGGGGCTTTTTGTCCAATTGCCGCAGTTCGGCGCGGATGGCTTCATCCCGGTGTCAACCTTGGGCGGCGATTACTATATATACGACGAAGCGGCCCGCTCGCTTTTCGGAGAACGCGGCGGCAAGGGGTACCAACTGGCTGACCGTGTCGAAGTCCGGCTGGTGGAGGTGGCTCCAATGGCCGGATCGATGCGATTCGAGATGTTGACCGACCCGAAGCCTTTGGCAGGCTCCAAGCGGTCGTTTCACAAGGCTAAGGGCCGTGCCCGCGCGTCGCAATCGCGTCCAGGGACGCGCGGCAGGAGACGATGATGGAACAGCAGGTTTTCGGTGGCGAACACCACTCGGGCCGGACAGCCCGTCCGTTGTGGACTGCCATGAAGCGCGGCATGCTTGGCCGCTGCCCGAATTGTGGGGAAGGCAAGTTGTTTCGCGCCTTCACCAAGACTGTCGATACCTGCAGTGTCTGTGGCGAGGAAATTCATCACCATCGCGCCGACGACCTTCCCGCCTATCTCGTTATCGTCATTGTCGGCCACATCATTCTCGGCGCCTTCATGGGGGTCGAGGCGACATCGACGCTCTCCACCTGGCAGCACATCGCCATCTGGGTGCCGCTGACCATCCTGCTCTCCGTGGCATTGCTGCAGCCTGTAAAGGGCGCCGTCATCGGACTGCAATGGGCCTTCTATATGCACGGGTTCGGTGACGAACACGACGTGATCGAGCCCCATTCCTGAGCCTGGGTTGCGGCCATGATGCCGCCTGGCGCAACATACCGACCGTGAAAGGCCACTTTCGCTTGCCAGAAGTTTCCGCTAGGTCCTGCGCATGGACGGTATGACCAAGGTGGAAGTCGACAGGATCGAGCGGGGCGTGATCGCTCCTAGAGACAGGCCGATTCGCCCGCGCGACGCGGCGACCCTGATCCTGCTGGATCGCAAGGGCGACAAAATCCTTGTCCTGATGGGACGTCGCCACGCCAGCCATGCCTTCATGCCCGGCAAATTCGTCTTTCCCGGCGGCCGCACGGATCCTGCCGATAGCCGCATCCCCACAGCAACCGCGCTGCATCGCGATGAAGAAGCAAAGCTGCTTGCAGGTCCAGGCCGCACAAGCACAATCCGTGCCCGCGCCATCGCGCTGTCGGCAATCCGCGAAACCTATGAGGAAGCCGGGTTGCTGATCGGCCAGAAAGGCGCGTTCGCGACCGACGTCAGCGACTGGCAGGGCTTTGTCGAACACGGTGTGATGCCTTCGCTGGACAGGCTGCGCTTCGTCGCACGCGCCATAACCCCACCCAACCGCGTGCGCCGTTTCGACACCCGGTTCTTCAGCGCCTGGCGCGACGACGTTGCAGTGGAGTTGCCGGATGGCGGGCCGACCAACGAGTTGGAAGAACTCGTCTGGCTGCCTCTTGCCGACGCCAGGCAAGCTGACATTCCTGACATCACTCGATCGGTTCTGGAGGAACTGGAGAAGCGCCTCGCGCACGATCCGCTTTTGAACCCCGGCGGTTCGGTGCCGTTCTACAGGCTCATCCGCAACCGTTTCACCCGCGAAATTCTATAGAACACAGAGTGCCTAGCATCCCATGACGGTCGATACCCAACCACAGGGCGACGAGCGCGTACACTGGCTTCCGATGGTCGCTGCGATCTCGTCGATCAGCGTCGTCGGCATTGCCATCGGCCTTGGCATGCCACTGCTCAGCGTCATCCTGGAAACACGCGGCCATTCGGCGTCGATGATCGGCCTTAATACGGCGGTCGCCGGCCTTGCCTCGATCGCGGGCGCACCGCTCGCCACGCCGCTCGCCACGCGCTTTGGCGTCGCCTGGACAATGGTTGCCATGATTGCGGCGGGCGCGCTGGCGTTTGTGGGCTTTCATTTCGCACCTGATTTCTGGATGTGGTTTCCACTGCGCATCGTGCTGCACATCGCGCTGACGGTGCTGTTCATCCTGTCGGAATTCTGGATCAGCACGTCGGCGCCGCCACACCGGCGCGGCCTGGTACTGGGCATTTATGCCACCGTCTTGTCCCTGGGCTTTGCCGCGGGGCCATGGCTCTTTGCCCATCTGGGCAGTTCCGGCTTCAGGCCTTTCGGCGTCATCATCGTGTTGGTGACCTTGGCCGCGATCCCGGTTCTGGCAGCGCGCAATGAGAGCCCGACAATCGTTCAGGACGGCGAAACCAGCAATTTCCTGCGCTACATCTGGCTGGTACCGACGGCGACCGCCGCCGTTCTGGTGTTCGGCGCCGTCGAAACCGGCGGCTTCGCGCTTTTCCCGGTCTATGGCAACCGCATCGGCTATTCCGAAGCCGACGCGGCGCTTCTCCTGACCATGATCGGGCTCGGCAACGTGCTGTTGCAGATCCCGATCGGCATGATCAGCGACCGCGTCAGCGATCGACGCTATCTGCTGCTGGCTTGCGCAACAGTCGGCCTTGCAGGCACGATCTTCATGCCCTTCTTCGCGCAGAACTGGCACCTTATGGCGGCACTTCTGTTCGTCTGGGGCGGCGTCGTCGCGGCCATGTACACGATCGGCCTGGCCCATCTCGGCTCCCAGTTGTCAGGCCACGAACTGGCCTCTGCGAACGCCGCCTTCGTGCTCTGCTACGGCGTCGGCATGGTGCTTGGGCCGCAGGCGATCGGCATCGGCATGGATGCGTTCGGACCGTCCGGATTCGGCTGGTCGCTGGGCATATTCTTCGCCGCCTATATGGTGCTTGTCGGCGCGAGGCTTGTCCGAAAAATTCTCTAGAGCCAGCCCCTTACGTTCAGGCTGATGCGGTGACAGGCTGCTGACAGAACCGTGTCAGGAGCTCCCCTATATAAGGAGACCTCAAAACTCCCGAGTTGAGGACACTCCGATGATCGACAGCGGCTTTGAAACCACTTCGTTGCGCATGACACTGCTCCTGCTTGTGACCTTCCAGGCACCCTCCGCCGATGTCGACCGCATCATGGAATCAGTCGTTGCGATCACGCCGCTGCGCATGGGCAAGTACGACCGCAACGCCTATCAGTCGGCAGATGGCATCGAGCGCTATCGGCCGCTAGAAGGCGCCGCCGCCGGTCCGGAGACCGAATTGCGGCGACGGCCGGGTACCGTCGAGATTTCGTTCGAATTGCCGGACGATCAGGCGCTGGCCGCCCGCGTCGTCGAAGCGATCTTCCAGGCACATAGCTACCAGGAACCGGTAATCCGCATTCAGCCGATACTCGCCAGCCGCTCCAAGGGACTGGACGATCGCGCCAATCCGAATCGCTGGTGGAACACCACCGGCGACTGGAAAAAGGCCGCCGCGCCGGCCAGGATTGACGCGACCCCAGGGACATTTTCGGCTGACGAGGCCTCGATCGGCGTGGCGAGGTCGCCTGCCGCCGACCAGTTCCAGGACCATCGGGCTTGACTTTCCAGGCACGTTCTTTATGTGTCGCGCCAAGTTTCCCGCGTCCGGGTGTTTGCCCGTGCTCCAGCGGCCAAAACTCCACGAACATTAATGGACTGATATCATGGCCAAAGCCGCAAACATCAAGATCAAGCTTCTGTCGACCGCCGACACCGGTTTCTTCTACGTGACCAGCAAGAACAGCCGCACCAAGACCGACAAGCTGTCGTTCCGCAAGTACGACCCGGTCGCCAAGAAGCACGTCGAATTCAAGGAAACCAAGATCAAGTAATCTGGTTCTTCCGGAATGCCAAAACGCCGCCCGATGGGCGGCGTTTTTCGTTGTGCGTTGGTCGTTGCAGGCTTCTCGCGAAGCGCCCTATCCCACGCGATCGCCGCTCTTGGGATCAAACAGGTGCAGCGCGGCCGGATCGGCCGATAGCCGCACGGTGTCGCCCGGCCTGACATTGCTGCGCCCCATGGCGAAGACGCAGACCTGTTGATTGGCGAGCTTGACATAGAACTGAGTCGACAGGCCCAGCGGCTCGACCACTTCGACCTCGGCCTTGATGGCGCCGTCGTCGACCAGTTGGATATGCTCCGGCCGCAACCCGACGGTGAGCGCATCACCGTCCTTCAGCGGCAATCCATCGGGCAGCGCGAGCGCCTGGCCATCGGCCAGGACCGCGCTGGTCTTGCCGTCCTTGCGCACCGTCGCCGGCAGGAAGTTCATGCCGGGGGAGCCGATGAAGCCGGCTACGAAAATGTTGACCGGACGATCGTAAAGTTCCAGCGGCGCGCCGACCTGCTGTACGAAGCCGTCATGCATGACGACGATGCGGTCGGCCATGGTCATCGCTTCGATCTGGTCATGGGTTACGTAGACCGAGGTGGTTTTCAGTTGCTGGTGCAGCGCCTTGATCTCGGCGCGCATATGGACGCGCAGCTTGGCATCGAGGTTGGAAAGCGGTTCGTCGAACAGGAAGACCTTTGGGTCGCGCACGATGGCGCGGCCCATGGCGACACGCTGGCGCTGACCGCCGGAAAGCTGGCGCGGCAGGCGCTGCAGGTAGCTGTCAAGCCCCAGCCGGCTGGCGGCGCTGCCGACGCGCTTGTCGATCGTTGCCTTTTCCGCCTTCTTCAGGAGCAGGCTAAAGCCCATGTTCGACGATACGTCCATGTGCGGGTAAAGCGCGTAGGATTGGAACACCATGGCGATGTCGCGGTCCTTGGGGGCGACGTCGTTGACCAGCCGTTCGCCGATTCGGATTTCGCCGCCCGAAACCTCCTCCAGACCGGCGATCATCCGCAGCAGGGTCGATTTCCCACAGCCGGACGGACCGACCAGCACGACGAACTCGCCATCGGCGATCTCGAGGTCGACACCATGAAGGATACGCAGCGAGCCGTAATCCTTCTGGACGTGTTGCAGCGTAACGGAAGCCATCGGTTATCCTTTGACCGCGCCGGCGGTAAGGCCGGTCACGAGATAGCGTTGCAGGAAGGCGAAGAAGATGCAGACCGGGATCAAAGCCAGAATGGACGCGGCCATCATCTGTCCCCAGTCGACGGCGAACTTGCCGATATAAGTGAGTAGTCCGACCGCGAAGGTCTTCTTGTCGTCGCTGGAAATCAGCATCAGCGCAAACAGCAGTTCGCTCCACGCCGCCGTGAAGACGAAGCCGAGCGTCGCGCCCATGCCGGGTAGCGTCAGCGGTACGATCACCTTGCGCATCGCCTGGGCGCGCGTGCAGCCGTCGATCATCGCCGCCTCTTCAAGGTCCTTCGGGATGCCGTCGAAGAAGGACTGCATCAGGAAGGTGGCAAAGGCCGTGTTGAAGGCGGTGTAGATGATGATCAGCCCGATCAGGCTGTTGGTCAGGCCAAGCTCGCCCATCACGCGGTAGATCGGCGGAATGACCATCACCAGCGGGAACGTCTGGGTCAAAAGCAGCATGATGGCGAGCGCTGCCTTGCCGCGAAAGGTGAAGCGCGACATGGCATAGCCGGCCAGCGTGGCGATCACCGTCACCAGCGCCGCCGTCGCCACCGAAACGATGACGCTGTTCAGGAAATAGCGCGGGAAGTCGGAGGCCTCCAAAACTGTGAAAAAGTTCTGGAACGTCGTCTGCGACGGCCACAAGGTGATGCCCTCGGAATAGAGCAGCCGCTCGGGCGTGACCGATATCTTCAGCGTCCAGAAGATCGGAAACAGTGCGAAGACCATGTAGGCAGCGATGGCGCCGTAGAGGCCAATGCCGCCGACAATGCGCGACGAGGTGGAACGACCGGCGATCATCAGACATGCCTCACAAGCGTGCGCCGGATGGCGATCAGCGCCACGGCGTAGAGGATCAGCAACCCAAGCAGCAGCACCGCCACCGCCGAGGCATAGCCCTTGTCCAGCGACTTGAAGGCGCTGACATAGACGTAAACCGGCACGGTGTTGGTCGAGCCGGCGGGCCCCCCTCCCGTCATCACGAAGATCAGATCGGCGAATGTGGCGATCCAGATCGTGCGCAGCATGACAGTGATGACGATGGTCGGCGCGAGGAACGGCAGCGTCACCTTGCTGAAGCGCTGCCACGGCGAAGCGCCATCTATCGCCGCCGCCTCATGCAATTCTGCGGGGATCGACTTGAGCGCGGCGAGCAGCGTGATGGCGAAGAACGGAATGCCGAACCAGATGTTGGCGATGATCGGCCCCCACATGGCCGTGGCCGGATCGGACAGGATACTGGTGGACGGATCAGACCTGAGCCCCAACGCGAAAAGCCAGTGCGGCAGCGGCCCGATGATCGGGTTGAACAGCCACGCCCATGTCAGGCCCGAAAGGAAGGATGGCACCGCCCATGGCAGGAAGACCACGGCCTGGACGAACTTGCGCCCGATGAACGGCTTGTCGAGAAGCAAAGCCAGGCCGAGGCCGAGAAAGAACTGAAAGAAAAGGCTGGCGACCGTCCACCACAGCGTGTTGACAAGCGCCTGCCCCAGCACCGCATCCGACAGCATGGCGTGGTATTGGCCAAGGCCGACATATTCCGATTTGAAAGCGGAGAACTTGCGGAACGAATAGCTGATGCCGATGATGAGCGGGACCACCAGCACCACGATCAGAAGCACGATTGCCGGGCTGAGATACAGCCAGGGCTCGATGGTCGCATAAGACAGCCGTTTACGGCGCGAGGCGCCGGCGGATCGCATTTCAGGGACGGCATAGGTCATAGATGGCTCTGCGTTGAGAGGTGAATGCCGCCTGGGCGACAGCGCCCTTCTCCCCGTTTTGCGGGGTGAGCATGATCCGCGTAGCGGATGAAAGCGAGTTGGTTGGAACGGCCGGAGCGCCAGCGAAACACCGGTTACCGAGGGCAGATGAGGGGCAGCGCGAACCTTGGGGTGTTGGCGCCGCCTCTCATCCGGCCCTTTCGGGCCACCTTCTCCCCGCGAACGGAGAGAAGGAAAGCCAGGCCTATTTCTTGTTCTTGGCCATCCAGTCCTGCTGCTCCTTGGTCAGGAAGGCAGCCCATTCGTCGGCAACATCCTTGGCCGTCTTCTGGCCAAGGAGAACTTCCTGGAAGTTCTTGATCGCGACCTGGTCAACGAAATTGCCGAGATTTTCCAGATGGGTCGGCGGCGTGACCATTTCGTATTTGCTGGTGTCGCTCAGTTCCTCGAACCAGCCCTTGAACTGCTCGGTCTTGAAGTGCGCGTCCTGATCGGCGCCATTGTGGATCGGAATGACACCGACTTCCTTGGCCCATTCAAGATTGTCCTTGGGCGACAAAAGCGTCGCCATCAGCTTCCAGGCGTCGTCCTTGTGCTGCGAGTTGGCGAACATCGCCCAGCCGCCGTAGCCCAGCGTCGGGAACGACTTGCCCGTTGGCCCGACCGGCATCGGCGCCACCGCGAAATCATCGGCGCTCATCTTGTCGGCAATGCCGAGCAGCGCATCCGGATCCTGGTTGATCATGGCACAGGTGCCCGAATAGAAACCCGTGACGGTTTCGTTGAAGCCCCAGCTGACGGCATCCTTCGGCGCCAGACCGTCCTTGTACATGTCGGCCAGCATCTGGAGGCCCTTGACGGAACCCGGATCGTTGATGGTCGACGTGCCATCAGCGTTGAAGTAGCCGCCCTTCCCGTCCGCGATGTTCATGAACATGTGCATTCCGTTGAAGCCGCCCGGGCCGCCGCGCAGGCAGTAGCCATATTTGCCCGGCAGTGCGGAGATCTTCTTGGCGTCGGCGATGAATTCGTCGAGCGTCGCGGGCGGACCGTCCAGGCCAGCCTGCTTGAACAGCTTCTTGTTCCAGAACAGCGCGTTCACGTAGTAGCCATAAGGGATCATGTACTGCGTGTTGTTGACGGTGGAGCCGAACTCCTTGGCCCGCTCGCCCAGCGTCTTGGCATCAGGCCATTTGGCCATGTAGGGACCGAGATCCTCGAGCTGGCCGTTGTTGGCGTAGAGCCCCATCCAGCGCTCCGGCATCTCGACCACATCAGGCGTGTCGCCGGCCTGCACCATGGTAAGGAATTTTTCAAAAGCCTGGCCCCAGGGCAGAGAGACCAGGTCGACCTTGACGCCCGGATTGGCCGCCTCGAACTCGGCGATCTGCTTCTTCAGGAATTCCGTGCGCGGCGGACTGGTGATAACCTCGACCATCTTGAGGGTCGTATCCGCCATCGCGGTTCCGGCGGAAATCGCCAGTCCCGCGGCGGCTGCAAGCATTACGCTCAGACGTTTCATCTTGAACACTCCCATTTCAGTTTGCTGCTCCAGTTATTTTTTTGCTTTTTCGAAGGCCTGGGCCACATCCGCCCAGAGGTCCTCGACATTCTCCAATCCGACATTGAAGCGGATGGTCCGGGGGCTGACGCCGAAGCGCGCCATCGAATTCACGCCAGGCGTCTGCTCGAGAGACGCCTTGGCAGGCACGACAAGGCTCTCATGCCCGCCCCAACTGACGCCGATGCGGAAATATTTCAGCGCATCGACGAAGACGGGGATGTCGATGTCCTCGGTCACCTCGAACGAGAAGAGGCCCGCATAGCCGGCCAACGTCGCCTTGCCCGGATGGTTCGAATAGACGGGATGGTTGACCCGCTCGACATTGCCATGCGCCTTCAGCCGTTCGGCGATGGTCAGCCCGCTCTTCATGTGGTACGGCAGGCGCAGCGGCAACGTGCGCAGCCCGCGCAACAGCAGCCAGGCCTCGAACGGAGACAGCTTGCCGCCAAGAAACGAATAGGTCTGCTCATTGATATGCTTGATATGAACCGCTGACCCCGCCACGACGCCGGCGACCGTATCACTATGACCGCCCAGATATTTAGAGGCCGAGTGCAGGACCAGGTCCACGCCGTGCAGGATCGGCTTCTGGAAAACCGGCGTCGCCCAGGAATTGTCGATCGTGGTGATGATGCCCTGCTCCCTGGCCAAGCGGGTCAGGTGCGGCAGATCCTGCAGCTCGAACATCATCGACGTCGGGCTTTCGAGATAGAGCAGCTTTGCGCCGGGCAGTGCGGCCGCGACCGCGTCGGGGTCGGAGCCATCGACGTAGTCCACCTTGATGTTGAGCCGCGGCAGGAGCCGCTCGAACAGCCGGTAGGCGTCACCGTAGCAGTTGCGCACGGCCACGATGCGTTCGCCCGCGCCGACAAATGCAAGCACCGTGGCGCTGATGGCCGCCATGCCGCTGGAAAAGCCGCGTGCCGCCTCGGCACCCTCGAGCGCCGCCACGCGGCCCTCGAACTCCATCACCGTCGGATTGTCGCCGCGCGAATAGATCGGCTGGCGCCGTCTGCCGGCGAACGTATCGGCCATCTCGGCGTAGTTGGCGAAGGTGAACAGCGAGGTCTGGTAGATCGGTGGCACCACGGCGCCGCCAGGAAACGGCTCGTCGTGAGCCAGAAGCGTTGCCGCCTCGGCGAGATAGTCGTGATCGAAACCGGTTGGATGCTCGTTCATTTCAGGTCCAGGAGTTTGAGTTTGGCGGCGCCGAGCTTCAGGTCGTTCTCGACCGTGGCGATCAGCTTGAGCGCTTCGGCGCGTGCGCCATCAGGATCACCGTCGGCGATGCGCTCATAGATGGTGCGATGGTAGGGAAAGCTGGCGTGGCCAAAATCGCGCACGCCGAGCGGATGCTCCCAGAAGCGGTGGAACAATTCGTGCATGGCGGAGATGATCTGCTCGAACAGCGGGTTGCCCGAAACCCGATAGATTGCCTGGTGGAACTCCCAGTCCTCATCCGACGACATTCCATCACGCATGAGAAAGGCCTGTTCCATGGCTTCCAGCTTGCGGGATATCTCCGCGATATCCGCCAGGCTTGCGCGCTCGGCGCAAAGCGCCGCGGCCTCCGCCTCCAGCGCGCGGCGAATCTCCAGCGTGTGCATCAGGCTGGTGAAATCATGGCCGCCCGCCAGCGTAAGCGGCATATGCAGCATGTCGGCCGATACGGCAGCCTTGAGATAGGTACCGCTGCCTTGCCTCCGCTCGACGAGGCCCAGCCCCTCCCAGCGCGTCAGCGCCTCGCGCACCGTGTTGCGGCTGACCTTCAGCCGCTCGGCAAGGATGCGTTCGGTCGGAAGTCTTTCACCCGGCTGCAGGGCCTCGGCGCTGACAAAGCCCACCAACGCCTTCAGCACGGCGTCGTCGCGCGCCGTCGTCTGGATGGGTGGCAGGCTGTTCTGGTCCACATCTCCTCCAAGTGGTCCAATGGTCCAACCAATTTCTGCACAGAAGGAAACTCCTGTCAACCGACCGTCAGGAGCGAAGACTGCTTTCACCGGAAATTGTGCGCCGGGAGTTGGGCGGCTGGGGTCGCGTATATCCGTTGCACCGAGGCGGCGGTGCTTCAAGGTCATTCCATGAACCGCCAGCGTCTTCAACGGCCTGGCATGGAATCCTGATGTGTTTTCAAAAAGGGGGCCGGTCGGCGTTTGGCAGCGGTACGAGGAGGCCACTATGTGCCAGCGCCGGCCGGCCGACCCCACGGACCCAGGAGATGCGGCGGACCTGAGACATGGGGTATTCTTGGGATTGACCGGCGATCTACCCTCGTGCCGGCCATCTCTTGTCTACCCGCACACTCGCCCAAGAACTGATGAAAATCAACAGTTTCTTAACCACGGCTCGCGAATCGCTTGGATTAAGGTAAATTCGTAACCCTGTCGGCCTCGCTGGATAATCGAGCGATTGCCCCTACGCCGCCTTGGCGACGACGCGGTTGCGGCCGCCGCTCTTGGCTTCGTAGAGCGCGAGGTCGGCGCGCTTCATCAACGCCGCGACGCTGTCCACGCCCTTCAGCACGGATGAGACGCCGACACTGACCGTGACTTCAATCGTCTTGCCATCGTGACCGACCGCGAACGGAAGCTGCGCGATCTCCGCACGGATGCGCTCGGCGACCTTTTCGGCCACGGAGCCTTCCGTATCCGGCATGACGACGACGAATTCCTCGCCGCCAAAACGACAGGCCAGATCAATGCCGCGCACATTCTTGCGCAGTCGCCGCGCGAATTCGCGCAACACCTCGTCACCGCCATCATGGCCATGCGCGTCGTTGATGCTCTTGAAGCGATCGAGATCCGTGATCATCACCGACAATGGCCGGCGCCGCGCCACGGCACGCTCGAACAGGGTCTGCAGGTGGCTGTCCAGATAGCGGCGATTGTGCAACCCGGTAAGGCCGTCCGTGACCGCCATCTCGATCGTCTGGGTGACGCTGGCGCGCAGATGGTCGTTGTAACGCTTGCGGCGCACCTGCGTGCGCAGACGTGCCGTCAGTTCCTGCTGGTCGATCGGCCGCATCAGGTAATCGTTGATGCCAAGTTCAAGGCCACGGATGATGCGGGCCTCATCGCCCTGCTCCGCCAGCAGGATGATCGGTAGGAACCGCGTGCGATCGAGCGATCGCAATTGCGAGCAGAGCCTGAGCGGGTCGAAATCCGTGAAAGCCGTCGAGATCAACACGCATTCATAGGGAAGTTCCGCAGCCTGGAAGAAGCCGGCATGCGGATCCATGGCAAGGTCGATATCGGCGCTGCCGCGCAGCATTTTCTGGATACGATCGAACGAAGATTTGCGCTCGTCGATCAAAAGCACTTTAGGCGTCGTGTCATCGGAGGCGAAATTGCGGCTGAGGAGCTCCTCGATACCGATGTTGCGCGTCGTCGAGGCGCGCAGCCGCAACTCGTCCGTCAGCGACTTCAGCCGGACCAGGCTTTTGACGCGCGTCATAAGCTGCAGGTCATTGACGGGTTTGGTCAGGAAATCGTCGGCGCCGGCCTCGAGACCGCGCACCCGGTCCGAAACCTGGTCCAGCGCCGTGATCATGACAACCGGTATGTGCGAGGTCGCTGGGTCGCTCTTCAGCCGCCGGCAAACTTCGAACCCATCCATGTCCGGCATCATCACATCGAGCAGCACGACATCGACCTTGCCGTTTTCGCAGGTCTCGATCGCGTCCGGCCCGTTGGTGGCCGTCAGCACCTCGAAATATTCGGCCAGCAACCGGACCTCGAGCAGCTTCACATTGGCAGGGATATCGTCGACGACGAGAATCCGCGCGGTCATGTCACAACGCTCCGGATTGGCAGGGAAGGCACATCATACATCGCCTAGGTAGGATTTGATGGTTTCGATGAAACGCGGCACGGAGATCGGCTTGGAAATATAGGCCTCGCAACCGCCCTGCCGGATACGCTCCTCGTCGCCCTTCATGGCGAAAGCCGTAACCGCTATGACCGGTATGGTGTGAAGGTCGTCATCCTCCTTCAGCCATTTGGTCACTTCCAGGCCGGACACTTCCGGCAGCTGGATATCCATCAAGATGAGGTCTGGCCGATGCTGTCGCGCCAGATCCAGCGCTTCCAGGCCGTTGCGCGTGCGCACCGTCTCATAGCCGCTGGCTTCGATGAGGTCCCGAAAGAGCTTCATATTAAGCTCATTGTCCTCGACGATCATGACCTTCTTTGGCATTTATTTCCCGTCCCGGCCGGCCTTCCATTTGAAGGCTGCCGTCATGCGTTCCCGCCGGAGCGCACCAAACCCTACTTCACTTTACGGCAATATGATTGACGAAACGGAAATCCGCCGCGGGAAAAGCTGTCCGGATTCCACCTCGAACGCCGCTTGGGAGGGGTTGGTGGCTTGCCGCAAGCGACGCTTGCCATTACTGCGGAAACAGACTCATCCCGCACACCCTGAAGGTAGTGATGGCAAACGTAGCGTCAATGCGCGAAGAAGCGGAAACCATTGCCGTCAAGGCACTGGCCTTCGTCGCTTCGGATCCGGAGCTGTTGCCGCGCTTCCTGGCAATCACCGGCATCGAGGCCCATTCCATCCGTCAGGCTGCCGGCGAACCCGGGTTCCTGGCCGGCGTCCTGCAATTCATTCTCGCCCATGAGCCGACGCTCATGCGTTTCGCGGAGGAAACGGGCACGCCGCCTGCGTCGGTCGGCAAGGCTCTGCGGGCGCTTCCCCTAGGCGACGACAACCATGAGCATTCGATATGAGCGATGATCCCGAAACCGCAAGACAGATCGCCGAACTCGCGGCCGACGACCGGCCGTTGCTGATACTCGACGTCGACGATGTCGTGCTCGAATTCATCCGCCCCTTCCCCAATTTCCTCAAGGCTCGCGGCTTCGGGCTGACGCTGGCCTCCTTCCGGCTGACCGGCAACATTGCAGAGCAGGCCACCGGCAGGCTGATCGAGCAGGCGGAAGTGACGGCGCTCCTGGACGATTTCTTTCACACCCAGGCCGACTGGCAAAGCATCACCGACGGCGCGGCCGAGGCGCTGTCGGCGCTCGGCGACAGGGCAGAGATCGTCATGTTGACGGCGATGCCGCACAAGCATCGCGCGGTTCGCCGCGCCCATCTCGATGCGCTCGGACTGAATTACCCGCTCTTGACCACCGAAATGGCCAAGGGACCGGCAGTGGCCAAGCTGCGCGGAGACAAGGGGCGCCCTATTGCCTTCGTCGACGACCAGCCACCAAATCTGGTGTCGGCACGCCATTCAGTCGCCGACGCGCATCTGTTCCATCTGATGGCCGATAATTCGCTGCGCGAATTCCTGCCCCCGATACCGGATGACATCGTCGTCGTGCAGGACTGGCCCGAGGCGGCGCCAAAGATCGCGGCGGCGCTTGGGCTTTAGTGCATGATCCCGAAAATTGGAATCCGGTTACAGATAGAGCCCCATCCCGTTTCCATCGAGATGGAACCGACTCTAGTGTAAGTGCCTGCGCATAAACCCGCCAAATAGCGCGGGCTGTCGTTGCCATCGCAATGAGAACAGGGCCGATCGATATTCATCGACCGGCCCTGTGTTTGATCAAATCTCGGATCGCTTATTTGCTCTCCTGAGAAGGCTGCCCCATCTGGGCGCCCGAATCGCCGCCATCATCGTCGCCACTGTCGTCGGTCGCACCGCTGTCATCGGCAACCGGGTCGGCCGGCTTCACCATGACGCCGTTCACCGTCACCGAGCCATCGGCCTTGGTGTTGACGGCCCATTCCAGGCGACCATCGGGCAGAGTCTTGGCAAATCCTTTGACGACGAGCACTGCTGGCACGTATTGCGCCGCATCCGGATCGGATTTTGCCGCCTCCTGCAGGCTTTCGACAATCTTGTCGAAGCCCGCTACATCGACCTTCAGATTGGCCTCGGGCTTTTCGTCGGGGAACGTCATCTCGCCTTCCACGGCGACTTCCATATTGGCGTTCTTCACGACGCTGTGCCCGATCACGACCTTCGGCGTCTTGGCCATGAAATCAGCGGTCAGGGAATCGCCAAAGTCAGCCGACAGTGGCGGATCCTGGTTGAGATCAAAGGCATCGATCGCCTTCTTCGCCATGCTGTCGAGATCGATGTTGGCGCCGCCGAAATTGAGGTCGATATCCGTGGGCAGCAGCGCGACGCTCCAGCCAGGCAGGACCTGCGTCGGGATGGTCAAGCCTGACGCCTTGATCGCATAATTGACCTTTCCGCTCTGCGCGATCCCGTCCATTCCGAACGCGGTGCTGAGCTGCGCCGCGCCGAAATTGCCGACGGGGCTTTCGACGGTGAAATTCTTGAAGCCGTAGCTTCCGTCGACCCGCTCCCACAAAGGCAAGGCGGCGCGTAAGAGCGTCTTGAGCTGCGCCTGGTTGGCCTTGAGCGTGGCCTCGTCTTCATTCGCCACGGCAAATGCCAGCAGGTCGAGCAGCGGTCTTGTCTGGACGCCCTTGCCGGCTGCCTCGAGCGACACTTCCGGCGACTTGATGGTGACCGGGAATTTCAACCCGCTTTCCGCATCGTCGAAATTGATCGCTTCGACAAAGCTCGAAACCCTTTGCGAGGTGGTAAAATCGACGCCGCCATTCGCGGACTTGGTCCCGGCAATGGTCGCCGTGCCGGCGCCGGCACTGAAATCCACGTGCTGCTTGGCGTCCTTCGAGGTCATCGTCATGCCAGCCATCGAACCGGCGCCGCTGGTCAAGGCCGCCAGATTGGGATCGTAGACGCCGGAGGCCTTCCCATCCTTGATCGAGAATTGCGTGCTTTGCAGGCCCTGGGGCCCGTTGAACTCGAAGGATGCGCTTTGCGAAAAATCCATCGAAACATCCCAGGACCCATCGCTGCGCGGCTTGACCAGCAAGGCATAGGGAGCAAAGTCGAATTTCAGCAGCTTCTGGTCCGGGAACGCCGCGGCGAGGGCCTTCAGATCAAAGGCGATCTTGTAGGCATCGCCTTCCACGGAGACCGTGAGCACCCCCTTGTCGATTGCCTGCTTGCCGACATAGCGGGACAGATTCTCGGAAAGATGCGTCGCCCCCTGGCTGTCGACCGTTTGACCGAAAGCAGGCGCGCTCAGCGCAAGAAGGAAAGCAAATGGCAGGGCACGGTTCACGCGAATTCTCCGTTTGGCCTCGGATGGCAAAAACATTTCGCTGCTCTGGTAGGAAAATACCATCACAGCCGCAAGACGGGCATGAACATTCAGCCGTCTGACTTAAAGAAACAACCGCATCAGCGGTCGACCGGCCTTGCGTTCGACAAGCCGTTCGAAACCGGCCTTCTCGAAAACCCGCGACGAGCCGACGAAAAGTCCTATCGAGCGTGAATCCTTGGACAGATCGATTGGACAGGCCTCGACCAGACGCGCGCCATTCTGTCGGGCGAACGCAATGCCACCTTCCACCAGCCGATGGGTCACGCCCCGGCCTCGTGCCTTGGCGCGGATGAAAAAGCAGGAAATTGCCCAGACGCCAGGATCCATTGCATCGGAAGGGTCTACCGGCGCCGAGCCCCTGCCCTTGTTGTTCCATTCGGGCACGTCGGCGCGCGGGCCGATCTGCATCCAGCCCACTGCCTGGCTATCCTCGAATGCCAGCAGGCCTGGGGGCGGTCCAGCCTCGATACGCGACTTGATATGATCCTTGTTGCTTTCGCGGTCGCTCGCCCGGCGCGCCGCCGGCGCCAGCCGGAAATGCGTGCACCAGCAGCCGTAGCAGGCGCCTTGCTTGCCGAAAAGATCCTCGAAATCCGACCAAAGCTCGGGCGTCAGTGGCGCGACCGTCGTGCTCATACGTTCTCCCCAGGCCAGCCTTGTCGCTGGCCTTGCACTGTCGTACCATTGCTTTTGTTCTTCTTATGTTCGCAGCGATGGCGGCCCCTGTCAACAATCCCGATCACGGTTTTTGCCGCGACTGCCTGACTCTTCAGCGCGGCGAAACACGCCGGTGCGAGCGGTGCGGTAGCCCTCGCCTCACCCGCCATCCCGAGCTTTACCGGCTGCATCTTGCCCATATCGACTGCGACGCCTTCTACGCAGCCATAGAAAAACGCGACAATCCGGCCCTGAAGGACCGGCCCCTGATCATCGGCGGCGGCAAGCGCGGCGTCGTCTCCACCGCCTGCTACATCGCCCGCATCCAGGGCGTTCGCTCGGCAATGCCGATGTTCAAGGCCCTCGAAGCCTGTCCCGAAGCCGTCGTCATTCCGCCGAACATGGAAAAATATGTACGTGTCGGCCGCGAGGTGCGCGCCATGATGCAGGCGCTGACGCCGCTGGTCGAGCCGCTCTCCATCGACGAAGCGTTCCTGGACCTTTCCGGCACTGAACGGCTGCACGGCTTGCCGCCGGCGGTGGTGCTGGCGCGGTTCGCGCTTGCCGTTGAGAAGGATATCGGCATCACGGTTTCCGCTGGCCTCTCCTACTGCAAGTTCCTGGCCAAGATAGCGTCGGACTTCCGCAAGCCGCGCGGCTTCTCGGTGATTGGCGAAGCCGAGGCGGTCGGCTTCCTGGCCGGGCAACCGGTGACAATGATCTGGGGTGTCGGCAAGGCATTCAATGCAACGCTGGAGCGAGACGGGATCCGCACCATCGGCCAGTTGCAGCGCATGGAGCGCGGCGACCTGATGCGCCGCTACGGCACGATGGGCGACCGGCTCTATCGCCTTTCGCGCGGCGAGGACGTCCGCCGCGTCGATCCCGACCAGGATGCCAAGAGCGTATCGGCCGAGACCACCTTCGACACCGACATCGCTTCGCTGGAAGAGCTTGTCGCGGTGCTGAGGGGCCTTTCGGAAAAGGTCTCGGCGCGATTGAAGAAATCACGAATTGCAGGACGCACCGTGGTGCTGAAGCTGAAGACCCAGGATTTCAAGCTCCGCACCCGCAACCGGCAGCTCGGCGACCCGACCCGACTCGCCGATCGCATCTTCCAGACCGGGGTGGAGTTGCTTCGCAAGGAAACGGATGGAACAAAATATCGGCTGCTCGGCATCGGCGTCAGCGACCTCTCCGACGACGACAAGGCTGATCCGCCCGATCTCGTCGATGTCCAGGCGCGCAAGCGCGCCATGGCCGAAGGCGCCATCGACGCATTGCGCGACAAGTTTGGCCGCAAGGCGGTGGAAACCGGCTACACGTTTGGCAAGGGCCGCGGCGCCCATCCGCCGGAGCCCATCGAAGATTAGCTGCGCCGTAGGTCTATCAGGCTTGTCACCACGTTCTTGCGTGTCCGCGGATCCATATCAGTCACGGTGAGCCGCATGCCATTGGCCGTCTTCTCGACGGTCAACTGGGCCTTGCGGTCGCCATTGATCTCCTTGGCCCAATGAATGACGAGATTGATGGCGTTTCCCGAACGGGTGCCGCTCAACTGTGCCGGCCCGCTTCGCGACCCGATGTATGTTCCTGAATATCGGGTCCCGGCCACCTTCAAATTCGCACTGATGTTGCGGGTCACCAAAACCAGGCCACTGCAGGTCCCAACAAGGGACAAAGCGTTGGCCTTCGCATTGGACTTGAAGCTGCACGTCACGTTCACCGTCGGTGTAGTCGTTCTGATCTTGACTGTGCCGTTGCCGGCAAAATTTCCCTGGAACGACTGCAGGAATTTGCTCTCATCCGCATGCGCCGCACCTGCCGCGACCAAAAAACAGCCTGCAAGCGCCAATCGTGCGAATGACCTCATCGAAACTCTCCTTACTGGCGTCGGGAACAAAATACGTCTCGTGATACGCGGCGGATCGAGACTCAATGCGCCGCGCCTCGGCAGGTTCCACCAACGATATGATGGTTTTGCAACCTCTGGCCACCCCGGCTGGCCCAGTCGAATGCGTTGTCTCATGGTTGCGGTGATGGCTCCAGCTTGCGACATAGCTCCGATGTCAGCCACACCTTCAATCCCCAAGGCAGCCTTCTGGATGGCGCTTTCGGTCACCTCGTTTCTCGGGATGTCCATCGCCGGCCGCGCCACCACGGCGGAACTCAACGTGTTCCAGGTGCTGGAACTGCGTTCGGTGATCGGCTTCTTCATCCTGTTGCCGCTGGTCATGGCGAGCGGCGGCTTTGCGGCGATGCGCACCGAACGCCCCCTCGCGCATATCGCCCGCAACGTCGTCCATTACACTGGCCAGGCGGCCTGGCTTTACGCGCTGACCCTGATACCGCTGGCGGTGCTGATCTCCATCGAATTCACCACGCCGATCTGGACGGCGATCCTGGCGGTGACATTTCTTGGCGAGAGACTAAACCGCGCGAGGCTCGCGGCGGTGGTGCTTGGGCTGATCGGCGTCGTGATCATCGTGCGCCCCGGCATGGGTTCGGCCGATCTCGGGCATGTCGTGGTCCTGGGCGCGGCCGTCTGCTTTGGCGTGTCGCTGGTGCTGGTGAAGTCTCTGACCCGAACCGACAGCGTGGTGCGCATCATCTTCTGGATGCTGATCATCCAGTCGGCGGTCGGCCTTGTCCCGGCTCTCTACGAATGGCGCAACCCGCCATTGGAGCTCTGGCCATGGATTCTGCTGATCGCCTTCACCGGCATGTCCTCGCATTTCTGCATGGCCCGTGCGCTGACATATGCCGACGCCACCGTCATTTCGCCGATGGATTTTCTTCGCGTGCCGCTGTCGGCGCTGGTGGGCTGGCTGCTCTACAGCGAGCAGATCGACGTTTTCACCGCTGGCGGCGCGCTGCTCATTCTGTTGGGCAACCTGCTCAATCTTCAGCGCAAGCCGATCAAGCCGGCCGAAGTGGCGGCGTCCTAGCACTCCGCCATGTGTGCCTAGTTTCCGTCATCCGGTATGTTGAGGACATGACCGCAAGCCTTGCAATGCACGGCGTCGGGTTCATGTCGCCGCAACCCGCATTGTGGGCAGGGGAAATACACCTTGGGCGGCCGGAAGATCGCCTGCGCCAGCCTGACGAACAGTGATATGCCGATGATCATCGTGACGATGGCCGTCAGCTTGCCGGCGATACCCGGCAGCACGATGTCGCCGAAGCCGGTCGTCGTCACCGTGGCAACCGTGAAATAGAGCGCGTCGACGTAATTCTCCACACCTGTGCCGGTTCGGAAGAAGAATGTGTAGACGAAGCCGGTGATGACGAACAGGAAGGTCACGAGATTGATGACCGCCTGGCTGGCCTCGCGCCAGGGCCTCAGGCCGCGCATTTCGAAATGCCGCCAAAGCGAGCCGCTGCGCGACAGCGACCACAGCCGCAGGATGCGCAGGAAAGCCAGGTTGGCCAGCGCCGTCGGCATCAGCAATGTCAGCAGGATGAAGATATCGACCCATGATGTCGGCTGTTTGATCAGGCGCAGCATGTCGTTGGAGGCCAGCAGCCGGGCAGCCATGTCGGCGGCGACGAGCGCCGCCACCGCATAGTCGAGCCATAGGAACGAGGGCGACTGCTGAATGACTGGGCTGGCAATGAAGAAGGCGATGATGGCCAGATCGATGATGATGGCCGCCACCTGAAACCGGAAGGCCGCGGGCGTGCGCCCGTGATAGAGCTTGCGCAGCCTGTTGCGCAGCCGCCTCAGCGCCGCATCGTTCTGCAATCTGCCCCCGGCGTCGCTGTTCATGGTGATTGCGATAGCGTCCGTGTCGAAACCAGTCCAGCCGGTTAGACGAGTTCGACCTCGACCACACCCGGCACCGCGCGCATGGCCGACGCGATCTGCGGCGAGATGCGGTAGCGGTTGGGCAACTCGATCTCCACCTCGCCCGCGCCCTCTTCCTTGATCAGCACGAAGCTGACCTGGCCCTCGCCCTTGACGGTCAACTGGTTGGCCAGCGTGTTGATCGGCGTGGCGTTGCGCACGAAGATGCGCAGCGCCTTCTGGATGCGGCTTGCCTCGTCCTCCAGCGATTGCACCGAATTGATGCGCAGATTGACGCCTTCCGGCCTGTCCTCGGCCGCTACGGTGATTACGACGGAGCGGCCGGCTTCCAGAAGGTCGCGATATTGCGCGAGCCCTTCCGAAAACAGCACGGCCTCGTACTGTCCCGAAGTGTCGGAGAATGCGATGACGCCCATCTTGTTGCCGGTACGCGTCTTGCGCTCCTGCTTGGACGTTACCGTGCCGGCAAGACGCCCCGCTGCGGCACCGCGCTTGACGGCCGCCGAAAATTCCGCCCAGTTCTGCACCCGCATCTTCTGCAGCGCCGCCTTGTACTCGTCGAGCGGATGGGCCGAGAGATAGAAGCCGACCACCTGGAATTCTCGATGCAGCCGATCGGCGGCGAGCCACGGTTCGGCCACCGGCAGATTGAGCGCCTGCGACTGCGCGCCAAGCGATGCGCCGAAAATGTCATGCTGGCCAGAGACCGCGTTCTGCTGCGCCAGTGACGCCAGCCCCATCATGCGTTCTACACCCGCCATCATGGAAGCGCGGTCATGGCCGAAGCAATCGAGCGCTCCAGCCGTGATCAGGCTTTCGAAGACGCGCTTGCCGACGATCTTGGGGTCCACGCGTTCGCAGAAATCGGCGAGGTTCTTGAACGGCTTTTCACCACGCATGGCAACGATGTGCTCGACCGCCGCGTCGCCGACGCCCTTGAGCGCGGCCAGCGAATAATAGATGCGGTTTTCACCAACTTCGAAGGGGCGGAAGCTGGTCATCACCGACGGCGCCAGCACCTCGATGCCGAGGCGCAGCGCATCCTGGCGGAAATCGGCCAGCTTGTCGGTGTTGCCCATGTCCAGCGTCATCGACGCCGCCAGGAACTCGACCGGATAGTGCGCCTTCAGATAGGCGGTCTGGTAGGAAACGACCGCATAGGCGGCGGCGTGCGACTTGTTGAAGCCGTAGTCGGCGAACTTGGCCAGCAGGTCGAAGATGAAGTCGGCTTGCGGCTTGCCGACACCGCGTTCGACCGCGCCCGAGACGAAGCGCTCGCGCTGCTTGTCCATTTCGGCGCGGATCTTCTTGCCCATGGCGCGGCGCAGAAGGTCGGCTTCGCCGAGCGAGTAGCCGGACAGCTCCTGCGCGATCTGCATCACCTGTTCCTGGTAAACGATGACGCCCTGCGTCTCCTTCACCAGATGGTCGATCTTGGGATGGATCGAGGCCATCTCCTCCTCGCCATGTTTTCTGGCGTTGTAGGTCGGGATGTTCTCCATCGGACCGGGACGGTAAAGCGCGACCAGCGCGATGATGTCCTCAATGCAGTCGGGCCGCATGCCGATCAGCGCCTTGCGCATGCCGGCGCTTTCAACCTGGAACACGCCGACCACTTCGCCGCGCGACAGCATGGCGTAGGTTTCGGCATCGTCGAGCGGGATATTTGCGAGGTCGATCTCGATGCCGCGGCGCCGGATCAGCTTCACCGCTGTTTCCAGCACCGTCAGCGTCTTCAGCCCAAGGAAGTCGAACTTCACCAGCCCGGCCTGCTCGACATATTTCATGTTGAACTGGGTGACAGGCATGTCCGAGCGCGGATCGCGATACATCGGCACCAGTTCGGAGAGCGGCCGGTCGCCGATGACGATGCCGGCGGCGTGTGTCGAAGCGTGGCGATAGAGCCCTTCCAGCTTCTGCGCCATGTCGAGCAGCGTCTGCACTATCGGCTCGCGTTCGGCTTCCTCGGCAAAGCGCGGCTCGTTGGCGATGGCTTCGGCCAGCTTGACCGGATTGGCCGGGTTCTGCGGCACCATCTTGGAGAGCTTGTCGACCTGGCCGTACGGCATCTGCAGCACCCGGCCGACGTCGCGCAGCACCGCGCGGGCCTGCAGCGTTCCGAAGGTGATGATCTGGCCGACCTGGTCGCGGCCGTATTTCTGCTGGACGTAGCGTATCACCTCTTCGCGCCGATCCTGGCAGAAGTCGATGTCGAAGTCGGGCATCGACACGCGGTCTGGATTGAGGAAGCGCTCGAACAGCAGCGAGAAGCGCAGCGGATCGATATCGGTGATGGTCGTCGAATAGGCCACGAGCGAACCGGCGCCCGAACCGCGGCCCGGCCCGACCGGTATGCCCTGCGCCTTGGCCCATTTGATGAAGTCGGCAACGATCAGGAAATAGCCCGGAAACTTCATCTTGGTGATGATGCCGAGCTCGAAATTCAGCCGCTCGCGATATTGCTCGACCGTATAGCCCTTCGTCGGGCCATGCGCGGCCAGTCGCGCGTCGAGCCCTTCATGCGCCTGGCGGGCGAGCTCGTCGGCTTCCGCCTGCACGGCGGCGGCGTTGTCGGCGACATCGCCGCCGGTAAAGCGCGGCAGGATCGGATTGCGGTTCTTTGGATAATAGGAACAGCGCATCGCGATCTCGACCGTGTTGTCGATCGCTTCCGGCAGATCGGCGAACAGCCGCGCCATATCGGCCTGGCCACGCAGGAAATTGTCGGGCGTCAGCCGCCGGCGATTGTCGGCAGCAACGACCGATCCCTCGGCGATGGCGATGAGAGCATCATGCGCGTCATAGTCGTCGCGCGCGGAGAAGAATGCCTCGTTGGTGGCGACCAGCGGCAGTTCATGGGCATAGGCGAGATCGATCGACAATTGTTCGATTACGCGGTCATAGCCGGAGACACGGTCCAGCTCTACATAGAGCCTGTCGCCGAACATCGCCTTGAGCGTCAAAAGCCGCGCCTCGGCAAGGTCGCGACGATCTTCCTTCAGCGCGATGCCGATCGGGCCGCGCGGTCCGCCGCTGAGGCAGATCAATCCATCGCAATAGCCTCGCATCATTTCGGTGGTCAGATGCACCGGTTCGCCCGGAGGCGTTTCGAGATAGACGCGGCTGACCAGCTTGACCAGATGGGCATAGCCAGCCTCGGTCGCGGCGATCAGGACGACCGGCCGCATGTCCGGGCCTTGGCGGCGGCGATCGCGCTGGCCGTCGCTGTTCTCACCGGAAAAGGCGAGCGCGATCTGGCAGCCGATGATCGGCTGGATACCGTCCTTGACCGCCTTCTGCGCGAATTCCAGCGCGCCGAAAAGATTGTTGGTGTCGGTGACGGCAATGGCCGGAGCCTCGTCCTTCACCGCATGGCCGACGATCTTGCCGAGCTGGAGGGCGCCTTCGAGCAGCGAATAGGCCGAATGCACGCGCAGATGGATGAACGGACGCGACGGTGCCTCTGGCCGTGCAGCCTGGATCGCTGCTTCGCGCTTCAGGGGATCGCGTGGAAGTCTCTCATCCGCCATGGTTTTCTTAGCGCCGTTCGCAAGGACTCAGTCGGTAAGGATGTATTGTCCGGGACGGCCGGATGCGAGTCCAGCGATTGCCTGTTCACAGATAGGTCGCGAACGGGCAAATTCGGTCTCACCGACATGAGGCCGGAAATCTGGCCTCGGTCTTTACGCAAACTCCATGATCACCGCGTCGACGGCCAGGCTGTCGCCAGGCTTGGCATTGACTTTCGATACGGTGAGATCGCGGTCAGCGCGCAGCACGTTTTCCATCTTCATCGCCTCGACAACGGCCAGCGTTTCGCCGGCCTTGACCTCCTGCCCCTCGGCAACGGCGATCGACACGACGAGCCCGGGCATCGGACAGAGCAACATCTTCGAGGTGTCCGGCGCCACCTTTTCAGGCATCAGCCTTTCAAGCTCGGCAATACGCGGCAGCATGACGCGAGCGGTCACCGACATGCCCTTCCATGCGATGCGAAGGCCGTTCGGAACCGGCCTGATCTGCGCCGCGACCAAACGCTTGCCGACGTTGCCCCGCCAGATCAGGTCGCCCGGCCGCCAGTCGGATGAAATGGTCAGCGCCTTGCCACCTTCGATCGACAGATCGATTTCCATCGGGATCGAAATCATGCCCTCGAGGATCGAGGCCGAAAGGTAATCCTCGCCAATCTTCACCACCCAATCGCGTTTCAAGGCACCGGAGTGCGGCGCAAGCCGGCCGCCCAAGCGGTCGAGCCGGTCGCGGCGCAGCAACTCCACGGCGGTTGCGATCGACGCCAGCACGGCCTTCTCATCGTCATCCGGCACGATCGGCGCGAAACCGTCGGGATACTCCTCGGCGATGAAGGCGGTGGAAAGCCGCCCTTCCCGCCAGCGCGGGTGCTGCATCAACGCCGCCAGAAACGGGATGTTGTGCTCGATGCCGTCGACGACAAAGCTGTCGAGCGCCTCCGACATGGCGTCGATCGCCTCGATACGAGTCGGCGCCCAGGTGCACAGCTTGGCGATCATCGGATCATAGAACATCGAAATCTCGGAGCCTTCGGTAACGCCGGTATCGTTGCGGATCACGATGTCGCCGAACTGTCCTTCCTCCGGGGGGCGGTAGCGCGTCAGCCGGCCGATCGAGGGCAGGAAATTGCGATAGGGATCTTCCGCATAGAGCCGGCTTTCCACCGCCCAGCCGTTCAGCTTCACGTCACTTTGCTTGATGGCAAGCTTCTCGCCGGCGGCGACGCGGATCATCTGCTCGACCAGATCGATGCCGGTAACGAGTTCCGTCACCGGGTGCTCGACCTGCAATCGCGTATTCATTTCAAGGAAATAGAAGTTCTTGTCCTTGTCGACGATGAACTCGACCGTGCCGGCGCTCTGATAGTCGACGGCCCTGGCCAGCGCCACCGACTGCTCGCCCATGGCCTTGCGCGTCTCGGCGTCGAGGAACGGCGACGGCGCCTCCTCCGCGACCTTCTGGTTGCGGCGCTGGATCGAGCATTCGCGCTCGCCGAGATAGAGAGCGTTGCCATGCGCGTCGGCCAGCACCTGGATCTCGATGTGGCGGGGATCGACGACGAACTTCTCGATGAAGACGCGGTCATCACCGAATGAGCTCTTGGCTTCCGAGCGCGCCCGGTCAAAACCGTCGCGCACTTCCGACTGGCTCCAGGCAATGCGCATGCCCTTGCCGCCGCCGCCGGCCGAAGCCTTGATCATGACGGGATAGCCGATCTGGCCGGCGATCTTTTCGGCGTGGTCGGCGTTCTCGATGACGCCGAGCCAGCCAGGCACCGTCGAAACCTTGGCGGCGTTGGCGAATTTCTTCGATTCGATCTTGTCGCCCATCGCCTTGATCGCCTTGGGCTTGGGACCGATGAAGACAATGCCTTCCGCTTCGAGCGCTTCACAGAAGGCGGCGCGCTCCGACAGGAAGCCATAACCGGGATGAACTGCCTGCGCGCCGGTCGCCTTGCAGGCCGCGATGATCTTTTCAGGCACGAGATAGCTTTGAGCCGCGGGAGAAGGCCCGATATGCACGGCTTCGTCGGCCATCTCGACATGCACGGCGTCGCGATCCGCGTCGGAATAAACGGCGACGGTGGCGATACCCATCTTGCGCGCGGTCTTTATGACGCGGCACGCGATCTCGCCACGGTTGGCGATCAGGATTTTCGTAAACATGCTGAGGTCATTCCCCTCCGGTCGGCCGTTCCTTTTATGGCTTGTGCTTGTGGGGTCAAGCCGGCCGTGTAATTCACCGCCTTTCAATCGATTTGCGATTCCAAATCGTCGCCGTGGCAAAGCCGCCGCCAGCTTCCAGTTGATCGTGTCGACAAAACCTGAAACCTTGGAAAAAAATTCGCATTGGAGGACGCCCCATGAAAACCCGCGCCGCAGTCGCTGTCGCCGCCGGAAAACCGCTTGAAATCATGGAGGTCGACCTCGAAGGTCCGCGCGAAGGCGAGGTGCTGGTCGAGATCAAGGCAACCGGCATCTGCCACACCGACGAATTCACGCTGTCGGGCGCCGACCCCGAAGGCCTGTTTCCGGCCATCCTTGGCCATGAGGGCGCTGGCGTCGTCGTCGATGTCGGCAAGGGCGTTACCTCGCTCAAGAAGGGCGACCATGTCATTCCGCTCTACACGCCCGAATGCCGCTCGTGCCCGTCCTGCCTGTCGCGGAAGACCAACCTGTGCACCGCCATCCGCGCCACGCAGGGCCAGGGCCTGATGCCCGATGGCTCGTCGCGCTTCTCGATCGGCAAGGACAAGATCTTTCACTATATGGGCTGCTCGACCTTCTCGAACTTCACCGTGCTGCCGGAGATCGCGCTGGCCAAGGTCAATCCAGACGCCCCCTTCGACAAGATCTGCTACATCGGCTGCGGCGTCACCACGGGCATCGGTGCGGTGATCAACACGGCCAAGGTCGAGATCGGCGCCACGGCGATCGTCTTCGGCCTCGGCGGCATCGGCCTCAATGTCATCCAGGGCCTGCGCCTTGCCGGCGCCGACATGATCATCGGCGTCGACCTCAACAACGACAAGAAGGCCTGGGGCGAGAAGTTCGGCATGACGCATTTCGTCAATCCGAAGGAGATTGACGGCGACATCGTTCCCTACCTCGTCAACATGACCAAGCGCGGCGCCGACCAGATCGGCGGCGCAGACTATACGTTCGACTGCACCGGCAACACCAAGGTGATGCGTCAGGCGCTGGAAGCCTCGCATCGCGGCTGGGGCAAGTCTGTGGTCATCGGCGTTGCCGGTGCCGGCCAGGAGATTTCGACCCGGCCGTTCCAATTGGTCACCGGGCGCACCTGGATGGGCACCGCCTTCGGCGGCGCGCGTGGCCGCACCGACGTGCCGAGGATCGTCGACTGGTACATGGACGGCAAGATCGAGATCGACCCGATGATCACCCACACGCTGAAGCTCGAGGACATCAACAAGGGCTTTGACCTGATGCATGAGGGCAAATCGATCCGGAGCGTCGTGGTTTACTAGGACGCGCGGCCAACAGGAGCGGATGCAAGTCGGCGTCCGGTCGCGTTCCACCGAATCTGCGTAGGACCAGCCAAAACTTTGCGGGTCATACGCTGGAAGAGCGACACGCCGCGGACCAATCGGCCCGCGACCTCTGTGGTTCACAACATGGGAGGAGAAGACATGGCGGAAAAACTGCATCCGAAGATCGACAACGGCCTGCCCAAGGAAAGCTCGGGCTTTGCCGGCGGCACTCTGGTCTGCGCCTGCACCAGCAAGCCGGTGAAGGTGAAGGTCAAGGGCCAGATCGCCCACAACCACGCGTGCGGCTGCACCAAGTGCTGGAAGCCCGAGGGTGCTGTGTTCTCGGTCGTGGCCGTGGCCGGCACCGGCGATGTCACCGTCACCGAGAATGGCGACAAGCTCAAGGTGGTTGACCCCTCAGCGCTCATTCAGCGCCATGCCTGCACCGGCTGCGGCGTCCACATGCACGGCCCGGTCGAGCGCGACCATCCGTTCAAGGGCCTGACCTTCATCCACCCCGAGCGCTTCGTCGAGGATGGCTGGTCGCCTCCGGGTTTCACTGCTTTCGTCTCGTCGATCATCGAATCCGGCGTCGACCCGAAGCGGATGGACGGTATTCGCGCTCAGCTCAAGACGATCGGGCTCGAACCGTACGATTGCCTCAATCCCGGCTTGATGGACTACATAGCCACCTGGACCGCGAAGAAGTCCGGCGCTTTGCCGGCCTAGCAGCCGATCAGATTGTACCCATGGGGCCGGAAGAAATCACCGGCCCCATCTTTCTTGGAATGAATGATGCCCGCACCCGCCATCTACGTCGACGCTGACGCCTGCCCGGTGAAAGCCGAGGTCGAAAAGGTCGCCGAGCGTCATGGCGTCATCGTCACCTACGTCTCCAATGGCGGCCTGCGCCCGTCCCGCGACCCGATGATCCGTAACGTCGTCGTCTCCAAGGGAGCCGACGCCGCCGACGACTGGATCGTCGAGAATGCGCGGGCCAACGACATCGTGGTGACGGCCGACATCCCGCTTGCCGCCCGTTCCGTGGCGCTCGGCGCGCATGTGCTGGGACCGACGGGACGCCCCTTCACGCCGGAAACGATCGGCATGGCGGTGGCCATGCGCGATCTCAAGCAGCATCTGCGCGAGACCGGCGAGAGCAAGGGCTACAATGCCAGCTTCGCGCCTCAGGACCGCTCGCGGTTTCTCGGCGAACTCGACCGCATCTTGCGGCGCGCGCTGAAATCCGCCACACCAAGCTGAAGCCATGGTGACAAAGCCCCCCGTCAGCCCCCCTATGCAGCGCCATATGCTGTTCGCGGTGTCTGCTTGCCTGGGCATCGCGGCGCTCGTCGTTGCGTTGCTGCTTCATGCGCCGCTCGCCTACTCTGTTGGCGCCAACGCATTCTTTGCCGCTTACGTCATCCTGGTCGTTGCCCAGATGCCGAAGTTGACCGAGACCTATCTCAGCAAGAATGCGCGCGCCGCCGATCAGCCTGTTCTGGTCATCTTCGCCGTGACGCTGGTCGTCGTCTGCGTTGCCGTCGTGTCACTGTTCCTGCTGATCAATCAGAAGGACAAAGGCCACCCCATCGAACTCGCCTTCGCGCTGCTGTCCATCCCGCTTGGCTGGTTCACCATCCATGCCATGGCGGCGCTCCATTATGCTCATGTCTACTGGATGGACGGCGATACCACCGATACCAAGACCAGGAAGAAGGCCCCTGTCGGCGGCCTGCTTTTTCCAGGCGACAAACGGCCCGAAGGCTGGGATTTCCTTTACTTCTCGGCGGTCATAGGCATGACGGCGCAGACCGCCGACACGAACATTTCGACGACGCATATGCGCTGCGTCGTGCTTGTCCATTCGATCCTGTCGTTCTTCTTCAACACCGTGATCGTCGCCGCCGCGGTCAATCTCGCGGTCAGCCTGGGCGGGCCGTAATAAATCCGTGATCGGATGAAACATTGGTTTGGATCGCGACGTATCAGGAGGACAATGAGCACGCAGGCCACGTCGCGAGGCCGGGAGACCAGACAAGATGGAATCGGTTGCCAGAAACCAATCCGCCACCGGGCCAGATGCTCCCGTGTCGAACGAAAAAACGCTGATCTACCGACAGTCGCGCTGGACGCGGCTGACCCACTGGCTTTGGGCTATCTCGCTGTTCTTCATGCTGCTTTCGGGCCTGCAGATCTTCAACGCCCGACCCCAGCTCTATATCGGCAAGCAGTCGGGCTTCGAATTCAACAACACGGTCTTCGCCATTGGCGCGGAAAACACGGCGAACGGCTCGCGCGGCTATACCGAAATCCTGGGGCATCGCTTCGACACGACCGGCGTGCTCGGCTGGTCCGGCCCTGCCGGCCAGGAGACGGCGCGCGGCTTCCCGTCATGGGCGACAATCCCGTCCTACTATGATCTCGGCACGGCTCGCGTGGTGCATTTCTTCTTCGCCTGGATCTTGGTGACCACGCTGATCGTATGGCTGGTCGCAAGCCTGATCAATGGCCATATCCGCCGTGATCTCGCACCGCGCATCGATGACCTCAAGCGGTTGCCGCAAGACATCATCGATCACGCGAAGCTCAAGTTCCACCACACCCGCGAATACAACACGCTGCAGAAGATGGCCTATGGCGGGGTGCTGTTCGTGCTCTTGCCGCTGATGATAATCACGGGGCTGGCCATGTCGCCGAGCATGAATTCGGTGCTTCCGTTCCTCAACGATCTGCTTGGCGGCCGGCAGACGGCGCGGACCATCCACTTCAGCGTGATGGTGCTGCTCGTGCTCTTCTTCGTCGTGCACATCCTGATGATCATTGCCGCCGGTCCGATCAATGAACTGCGCTCGATCATCACCGGCTGGTACCGCACGGATCCGCCCGCGCATGTTGACGAAGCGTCCAAGAGGAGTGCCTGACATGGCAAAGTTTCAGATCAGCCGCAGGAAATTCCTCACCGGGGCAAGCCTCGGCGTATCCGGCATCATGCTGTCGGGCTGCGACGCTTTCGACAGCCAACTCGGCATCGGCGATGGCCTGCGCGGTTTCCTGGAAAACGCCAACGGCCTGACATGGCGCGCGCAACGTCTTCTTGCCGGGCGCGATTCGCTGGCGCCGGAATTCACGGAGGCCGACATCCGCCAGCCGCAGCGGCCGAATGGCGTCACGGCGCCCGACGATGACGCCTACAAGGCCCTGCTCGCCAACAACTTTGCCGATTGGAAGCTGGAGGTTACCGGCCTTGTCGAGAAGCCGTTGTCACTCACGCGCGACCAGATCATGAACATGCCGGCCCGTACCCAGATCACCCGCCACGATTGCGTCGAAGGTTGGAGTTGCATCGCCAAATGGACGGGAACTCCGCTGTCGTTGCTGCTTGACCAGGCGGTGGTCAAGCCGCAGGCGCGTTACGTGATGTTCCATTGCCTCGACACGATCGACCGCAGCCTTGCCGGCGACGTCAAATATTACGGCACGATCGACCTGATCGATGCCCGACACCCGCAAACGATCCTTGCCTATGGCCTGAACGGCAAGCCGCTGCCGGTCGAGAACGGCGCGCCGCTGCGCGTCCGCGTCGAGCGCCAGCTTGGCTACAAGATGCCAAAATATCTTTCCAAGATCGAACTCGTCGACGGCTTCGCCGATGTCGGCGAAGGCCGCGGGGGGTATTGGGAAGACAATGGCTACGACTGGTATGGCGGCATCTGATGCCGCCAGCCATACCTTCGCACTGACCTGCCCTTCCGGCTCAGGCAACCTTGTCGAGCAGCGGTTTCAGAACCGGATGGATCTCCGGCGACGCGTGCTTGATCAGGCTGAGCAAGGCGCGTTCGTTGTCGCGCAACGGACGATCGCTGCCAATGCGCTCGGCCAGCCATTTCGCTTCGCTGGCATCGATCGTTTCGGCGCGGCGCGCCAGCGCCTCGGCTGCCCTGTTCTTCGATTCCCAATCGGCCTCGATGTCGCCGGGCGAGTTGTACGCTTCCATGATGCCGGAAAGCCCGCCCGACACCATGCGGCTGAAGAAGCCGCCGATCTCCGGCTCGCTTTTCTCGAAAAACTCGTCCCGGCGCAGCGCCACATCGCGGGTCGGCGGTTCGTAGCCGGCCGAGCACATGACGAAATTGGCGATCGCCTTGACGAACAGGTCGTTCCAGGACGGGTCGTTGTTGGCCGCCACCGTCTGCTCGTTGATCCTGAACAGTATTTCGGCCTCGGCGCGGGTGATCGCGATGTTGCCGTCGCCGCCATAGGCATGCAGGATGCGGCGCAAAAGCTCGACCTCGGACTTTGCGATCAGCCCCGGAACCAGCGCGCCGCCCAACATCAACGGCCCCTTGCCGTCGACGACGGCGTGCGCGACCTGCTCCAGCGCATAGGCCGAAAGCCTGCTCGGCGACGACTTCGCCTCTTCCAGCACATGCACCAGCAGTTCAAGTTCCGTCAGGCTGTCGACCATTCCGTCACGCGAAATCGTCCGGATCAGCCATTCGGCATTGTCCTGCGAGATGTAGCCCTCCGGCTTCTCCTGATGGACGATGTAGTCGGTCACGGCCTCGACGAAGAATACCGGCCATTCAAGGCATTTGTCCCTGGCGGTTGCATCCAGCGCGAACAGCGCCTCGGCCTCGCCGCGCGTTACCACGCCATCGGCGAACACCTCGCGACGCAGCATGAGCACATCCTCGGCCGCAATGCGATTCTTTGAAGTCAGCCCCGCCACCGGCGCGGTCATGATCAATTCGCCCATTTTTCTTCCCCGTTCGCCGCCACGGTAAATCCCCGTGACATCAGCCAGAATATCAGCGTTCTCTTGAGAAACCGGCAAAGGGCGTGGTTAGCGAAGACTTGTCGCTGATGCGTCGCGGACAGGTGACAACGTGTCGTCGAGGGGCTATGGATGGTGCGTCGAGGGCTCATGCTTTGAGTCCTACCTGTTTGCGGGAGAGAGCAGCGAGAGCTGTCGCCGAAGGGGAAATCGCCCGAAATCTCTCAGGCAAAAGAACCGTGGACGGGAAAGACACTCTGGAAAGTCGGGGCTTGCCCCCGCGCCGAAGGTGTAAGCGCCGCTGACAGAGTTCCGGTTGCGCGAGTCTCTCAGGCTTCAGACAGAGGGGCACGGACTGGTCGCCATTCGCGGCCGCTTGCGTGCGACTCTGGAGATGACATGACGGGCGACGACACAAGACACCTTCCCCTCGAAGATATGCATATGGCCGCCGGTGCGCGTTTTGGCGCCTTTGCCGGCTGGTCCATGCCGCTGACCTATCCGGCCGGCGTCATGAAGGAGCACCTGCACACTCGCGAACATGCCGGCCTGTTCGACATCTCGCACATGAAGCTGTTCGAGGTCAGTGGACCCGGTTCGATTGCGCTGCTCAATCGCGCCTGCCCGCTGGATGCCGGCGCGCTCGAAATCTCGCAGTCCAAGCTGACATTCTTCCTCAATGAAGCAGCGGGCATTCTCGACGACCTGATCGTCACAAGGCTCGGCGATACCAGGTTCATGGTGGTCGCCAACGCCGGCAACGCCGTGGCTGATGAGAAGCATCTGCGTGCGCTGGCCGGGGATTTCGATGTGAGGGTCGAGCCGCTCGACCGCGTCTTCCTGGCCATCCAGGGCCCGGAGGCCTGGGCAGTGCTGTCCCGCGCCGGCATCGAGACCGGTTCGCTGCTGTTCATGCATGGCATCGAGCCGCGCAAGAACTGGTTCATGAGCCGCTCCGGATATACCGGCGAGGATGGCTTCGAGATCGGCTTGCCGGAGGCTGACGCGCGCGACCTCGTCGCCAAACTGCTTCAGGACGAGCGCGTGCTGTGGATCGGCCTTGCCGCCCGCGACAGCCTTCGGCTGGAAGCCGGCCTCTGCCTGCACGGCCAGGACATCACGCCGGAGACCGATCCGGCAAGCGCGGCGCTGATGTGGGCGATCCCCAAGGAAATCCGCGCCACCGGCGCTTTCATCGGCGCCGATGCGCTGCGCGCCGCCGTGGAACGAGGCCCCGCGCAGAAGCGCGTCGGCCTGAAGCCCGAAGGCCGCCAGCCGGTGCGTGCCGGCGTTGCCCTTTTCGACGCCGACGGCAATCCCGCCGGCCATGTCACATCAGGCGGATTCGGCCCCTCCGCCGGCCATCCTGTCGCCATGGGGTATGTCTCGGCACCGCTGGCCAAGCCCGGAACACGGGTGTTCGCCGATGTGCGCGGAACGAAAATCCCCGTCGATATCAACTCCCTGCCCTTCACTCCCCATCGCTACCGCAAAGGATAATCCTCATGGCAAAGACCTATTTCACCGCTGATCACGAATGGCTCAGCGTCGAGGGCGGCGTCGCCACCGTCGGCATCACCGACTACGCCCAGGAACAGCTCGGCGATCTCGTCTTCGTCGAGTTGCCGGACGTGGGAAAGAAGCTGGCCAAGGGCGATACGGCCGTCGTGGTCGAATCGGTCAAGGCGGCGTCGGATGTCTATGCGCCGGTCGACGGCGAGATCACCGAGGCCAATGGCGCTCTTTCATCCGACCCTTCGCTCGTCAATTCGGCGGCGACCGGCAATGGCTGGCTCTGGAAGATGAAGCTGGCCGATGAAAGCCAGCTCGAAGGTCTCATGGACGAGGCCGCCTACCAGGCCCATATCAGCTGAAATCAGGACTTGAAGACGATGACCACAGCACTCACTCCCTTCTCGGCCCGCCACATCGGTCCGGGCATCAACGATGTCAGAGCCATGCTTGCCGTGATCGGCGTTCCATCCGTCGAGACGCTGATCAGCCAGGCCGTGCCGCAGTCGATCCGCCTCGACGTGCCGCTGAGCCTGCCAGCGCCTGCCAGCGAAGCCGAAGCGCTGGCCGAATTGTCGGCGACCATGGCGAAGAATACGGTGCTGAAGAGCTTCATCGGCGCTGGCTATCACGGCGTCCACGTGCCGCCGGTCATCCAGCGTAACCTGTTCGAGAATCCGGCCTGGTATACCGCCTACACACCTTACCAGGCCGAGATCAGCCAGGGTCGGCTGGAAATGCTGTTCAATTTCCAGACGCTGGTCACCGAATTGACCGGACTGCCCGTGGCATCGGCCTCGCTGCTCGATGAAGCGACGGCGGTGGCGGAAGCGGTCGGTATCGCGCTGCGCCATCACCGCGACAAGCGCACAAGGGTCGCGTTCGCCGGCACTCCCCACCCCCAGACATTAGACGTCGTGCGCACCCGCGCCGAACCGCTCGGCATCGAGATTGACGGCGAAACGATCGATGACAACACCGCCGCCTTGCTCGTCTCCTGGCCGGATACGTTTGGCGTCTATGGCGACCACAAGGCCGCGATCGACAAGGCCCGCGCCACCGGCGCCATCGTCGTCTTCATCGCCGACCCGCTTGGTCTGACACTGACCGATCCCCCGGCGAAACTCGGCGCCGACATCGCCGTAGGCCCGATGCAGCGCTTTGGCGTGCCAATGGGCTTTGGCGGCCCGCATGCCGCCTATTGCGCCGTCTCCGACAGGCTGACGCGCCTGATGCCCGGCCGCCTCGTCGGCCAGTCCACCGACAGCAAGGGCCGCCCCGGCTATCGCCTTGCCCTGCAGACGCGTGAGCAGCATATCCGCCGCGACAAGGCCACCTCCAACATCTGCACCGCGCAGGCGCTGCTTGCCAACATGGCGACGGCCTATGCGATCTGGCATGGCCCCGCCGGACTTCAGGCGATTGCCGGGCGCATCCACGCGCTGGCAAATCGCCTGGCGAACGGCCTCGAGGCTGCCGGCGTTTCCGTGCTCGGCGCCAGCCGCTTCGACACGGTGACGGTAGAGGTAAAGGGCAAGGCCGCGGCGATTGCCGCCTCGGCCGAGAAGACCGGCAGGCTGCTGCGTATCATAGACGCCGATCATGTCAGCGTGGCCTTCGACGAGACTTCCACCGATGCCGATCTCGACGCGATCGCGGCATTGTTCGGGGCCACCGCCGGCGTTTCCGCCGACAGCACTGTGCCCGGCAAGCCGCGCGGCAAGGAATTCCTCACCCAGCCCGTGTTCCACGAGAACAAGTCGGAAACCGACATGATGCGCTTGCTGCGCCGGCTGGCCGACAAGGACCTGGCGCTGGACCGCACCATGATCCCGCTGGGATCCTGCACCATGAAGCTCAATGCGGCGGCGGAAATGATGCCGGTGAGCTGGCCGAGCGTTGCCAACCTGCATCCTTTCGCGCCGGCCAGCCATTCGGCCGGCTACCGTGCCATGGTCGACGAGTTGGAGGGGTGGCTGTCTGAAATCACCGGATTCGACGCTGTCAGCCTGCAGCCCAATGCCGGCAGCCAGGGCGAATATGCCGGCCTGCTCGCCATCCGCGCCTATCACCGGGCGCGCGGCGAGGGCCATCGCACCGTCTGCCTGATCCCCTCGTCGGCACATGGCACCAATCCGGCAAGTGCTGCGATGGCCGGCATGAGCGTTGTCGTCGTGCGCTGCCTGGAGGACGGCAATATCGACATGGACGATATGCGGGCGAAGGCCAACGAGCATTCCAGGAATCTCGCGGCGCTGATGTTCACCTATCCCTCGACGCACGGCGTCTACGAGGAAGGTGCCCGCCACCTCTGCGCCCTCATCCATGAGCATGGTGGCCAGGTCTATTTCGACGGCGCGAACCTCAATGCGCTGGTCGCCCTTGCCCGCCCTGCCGATATTGGCGCCGACGTCTGCCATATGAACCTGCACAAGACCTTCTGCATCCCGCATGGCGGCGGCGGTCCCGGCATCGGCCCGATCGGCGTCAGGGCGCATCTGAAGCCTTACCTGCCCGGCCATGTCGCCGAAGGCTCGGCCCACGCCGTCTCCGCCGCACCGTTCGGCAGCGCCTCCATCCTGCCGATCACCTGGATGTACATCCGCATGATGGGTGCTGCCGGCCTGAAGCAGGCGACGGAGACCGCCATCATCTCGGCCAACTACGTGGCGACACGGCTCGCGCCACACTTCCCGCTGCTTTACAAGGGCCGCCACGATCGTATCGCGCATGAATGCATCCTCGACACACGCGTCCTCAAGGAAAGCGCTGGCATCAGTGTCGACGATATCGCCAAGCGCCTGATCGACTATGGCTTCCACGCGCCGACCATGTCGTTTCCGGTGGCCGGCACGCTGATGGTCGAGCCGACCGAGTCCGAGCCCAAGCGCGAGCTGGACCGCTTCTGCGAGGCGATGATCGCAATTGCGGGGGAAGCCGCGAAGGTCGCCAGGGGCGAGTGGCCCTTGGCCGACAATCCGCTGGTCAACGCGCCGCATACCGCCGCCGAGGCGCTGGCCGGCACATGGAACCACCCTTATTCGCGGCTCGAGGCAGCCTACCCGGCGGGCGATGCGGACACAGCAGCCAAATACTGGCCGCCCGTGTCACGCATCGACAACGTTGCCGGCGACCGCAACCTGGTCTGCTCCTGCCCGCCCCTGTCGGAGTATCTGGGGGCTGCGGAATAACTAACAATCAATGGGTTGGCGCCTCCCGGTGCCGACCCTTTTGCTCAATTGAGGCTTTGCGTCACCCCTTGTTCAGGAGCGCCAGGTTGGCGTCGACGACCGTGGGGTCTTTCATGCCGGCCCTGGCTTCCAGCAACAGCGCCTTGGCCTTCTTGCGGTTGCCGCGCAGCAGTTGGGAATAACCCATGTTGTTGAGGATCCGCGGCTTGCGACCGGCGACTTTGAGGAGCTGGTCATAAGCGCGATCGGCAAAGTCGAAGCGGCCAAGCTCATCATAGGAGGCTGCCAGGCCCATCCAGGCTTCGGCATTGTCAGCCTTCAATTCCACCGCCTTGCGGAAATGCTGTTCGGCAAGACCGTAATTTGCCTCGCGGAACTGCACCTTGCCCTGCGCCAGATCCGAGGTACCGACGTCTTTCGCCACGGGTGGAATGGCCGTCGTCCTGGTGGTGTCGACATTGTTGGTCGAACAGCCGGTTACCATCAAGATGGCCGCCATCGCGGCCGTTGCCGTGAAAACTCTGTGACGCATGCCCTGCCCCGATAGCCCGGTTTACCGGGTCGTTGTTCAGCACCACAGTATCGTCGCGCGATTAAACTTCAGTGCCGAAATACATCCAATATTTCGAGACCGGGCAAAGAGCCCATTAACTTTTCGGGTGTGCTTCACGCTCCCTCGACGTGGAATTCGTCTTGGCAAAAGATCATGCTCGAGCAAGGTGGCTGGAACTTTACCCAGGTGCGCAATGGAACTGGCGCTAGTGCCCTGTCATCTTGACGATGATCGGAATGACCGCGATCATCAGCACCACCGGCAAGATGCAGACGACCACCGGAACCGACATCTTAGCCGGCAAAGCATGTGCCTTTTCCTCCGCCAGGGACATCCGCTTGTGGCGCATTTCATCGGAGAAAACCCGCAACGCCCCCGACAGGCTGGTGCCGAGCTCCTTCGACTGCTGCAGCAGGGTGGCGAAAGAACGAACCTCGTCAAGGCTGAGGCGATCGGCAAGCGCTTTCAGGGCATCGTCAAGGCTGCGGCCGGCCCGCAGCTCCAGTGATACGAGCTGCAGGTTCTGGCTGAGCGAAGGATAGGTCTTGGCGAGTTCCTTGGATACGCGCTCGATACCGGCTTCCATGCTCATGCCGGCATCCGAACAGACGATCATCAGGTCCATGAAATCGGGAAAGCCGTTGCGATATTCGCGCATCTTTTCGCGAACCTTCTGGCTCAGAACCAGGCCGGGCAGAAAATAGCCCGCGGCTCCCGCCAGGATAATGAATGTCCAGCGGCTCGTCATCGTCGCGTCCGCGCTTGCCATCCATCGGTTGACCAGGTATGCGCCGATCGCGCCGCCAACCAGGGCCGCGAATCGGACCAGGAAAAACATGCCGACGGCGCGCGGTTCCATATAGCCGGCCTGAATGAGCTTCAGGCGCAGCCGGGCGACATTCTCCGGATCGCTCTTGGCGTAGAACTCCTGGGCGCGCTTGACCGCCTTCTCGCGCACGGCGCCCGGGTTCTTCTTGAGCGCGGGCCCTGCCTTCTCAACCATACGGCTGTCCTCGACCTTGAGCCGGCGCCTGAGGTCGTTACGATCGCCTTTTGCCGTGACCAGCGGCCACGCCACCGCCCCGCCACCCAGCACCATCAGCAAAACCGCCAGCGGCATCGGCGAGGTCGGAGCGAGCGAGGCGAGGAATTCGATCACGCTGTTCATGTCAGAACCGGAAGTTCGACATCTTGAACATGATGACGTTGCCCAGCATCAGCCAGGTGATGGAGCCGCCGAGCAGATACCAGGTCTTCGCCTCGTTCCAGACGCTTCGATAGAATTGCGGCATCAGCACCATTATGGCGGCAAACAGCAATGCAGGCACGGCGGTCAGGATATAAGCCGACATGCGGCCTTCGGTGGAGATCGCCCGAACCTTGCGGCGCAGCTTCCCGCGTTCGCGGATTGTCAGCGCAAGCCCATCGAGGATCTCGCGCAGATTGCCGCCCGAGCTGGTCTGGATCGACACGGCGGTAAGGAACAGCGGCAGGTCTTCATGGCCAACCCGCTCGAACAGCGAATTCAAGGCCGAGACCAGATCGGAGCCATAAGTCACCTCATCGGCGATGACGCCGAACTCTGTGCCGATCGGATCGGGCATTTCCCGGGCCACCATGGCGATAGCGACCGGGACGGGATGACCGGCCTTCAGGCCGCGCGTGATCAGCTCCAGCGCCTCGGGCAGTTGCATGCCGAACCGCTTCAGCCGTCGCCCTCGCTTGAAGCGCATCGTCATCACCGGCACGACCGGCAGGAGAACGACGAACAGGACGAGGCCGAACAGCAGTGACAGGCCGTACCATATGGCGACACAGGCCAGGCCAAGAGCCACGCCCGAGGTGATCAACAGGAATCGCGGCAGCGGCATGACCATGCCGGACTGCGTGCGCAACGCGCGGAACCGGTCCAGCGAGAACCGCGATGTGCCCGCATCGATGCCGCGCTCCTTGCGCAGCTGGAGCAGAACCTGTTCCTGGCTGATCTTGTTTTCCTGGAGCTTCATGCGGCGGTTGATGGCTGTGCGCTTGTCGCTGCGGCCAGCGTAGAGCAGATAGCACGCTTCGGCGATCATGATGCCGGTGAGCGCGGCACTGGCATAGACGACGTATACGGCGCTGACCCCCTCGAACATTGTCAGTCCTGCGGCCTGCCGGGTTCAAAATATTTCCCGGGAAATTCGATGCCCATGGCGCGCAGATCTTCCAGGAAGCGCGGCCGGATGCCCGTCGCCTCGAAGTGACCGAGGATCTTCCCATCGGCCTCCATGCCGGTGCGCACGAAGCGGAAAATCTCCTGCATCTGGATGACATCGCCTTCCATGCCTGTCACCTCGGCGACGCTGGTCACCTTGCGCTTGCCGTCGGACAGGCGCGTCAGTTGCACGATGAGATCGAGAGCGCTTGCGATCTGGCTGCGGATCGACTGCACCGTCATCGGCATGCCGGTCATGCCAAGCATCTGTTCGAGCCGCGAGATGGCGTCGCGCGGCGTGTTGGCGTGGATGGTCGCCATCGAACCTTCGTGGCCGGTGTTCATCGCCTGCAGCATGTCGAAGGCTTCCTCGCCACGACACTCACCGAGAATGACGCGGTCGGGGCGCATGCGAAGCGCGTTCTTGACCAGGTCGCGCTGCTTCAGTTCGCCATGGCCCTCGATGTTGGCTGGCCGCGTCTCCATGCGCGCGACATGCGGCTGCTGCAGCTGGAGCTCGGCGGCGTCCTCGATGGTGATCAGCCGCTCGTCTTCCGGAATGAACGCCGACAGTGCGTTGAGCATCGTCGTCTTGCCGGTGCCGGTGCCTCCCGAGATGATCGTCGTCTTGCGGGCATGCACGGCCGCCGCCAGAACTTCCGCCATGTTCTGGGTGATGGCGCCGAACTCGACCAGCTTGTGCAGGCCAAGCTTGTTCTTCGAGAATTTGCGGATCGATACCAGCGGCCCGTCGACGGCGACCGGGCGGATGGCGGCATTGAAACGCGAGCCATCCAGCATGCGCGCATCGACCATCGGCTGCGATTCATCGACTCGGCGGCCGACCGCGGCAACGATCTTGTTGATGATTCGAAGCAGGTGCGCCTCATCCTTGAATGGGATGTGGACCTGCTGCAGCTTGCCCTTCTTCTCAACGAAGCAGTTCTGGTGGCCGTTGATGAGGATGTCGTTGATATCCGGGTCTTTCAGCAGCGGTTCCAGCGGGCCGAGGCCGACCATCTCGTCGACGATGTCGTCGACCAGTGCGTCGAGCTCGGCGGTGTTGATCGCCATACGCTCCTGACGGGTCTTTTCCGACACGAATTCATGCACCTGCCGGCGCATCTCGTCCTTGGGCAGCCGCTCCAGGGCGACAAGATTGATTTCCTCAAGCAGCATCCGGTGGATGCGCACGCGCGCATCCAGAACCTTGTTGGCGTTCTTCGCCGGCGCCGCTTCCGGCTTCGACGGCACATGCTTGCGGGTCGTGGGAATGACGACGGCATGATGCGCCACCGGCGCTGCATCCAGCGGACGCGCTGGCTGCACGTCACGGTTCTGCAGGGCGGAAAAGCGGCTGGTCATCTCGCTTTCCTCCGCAGCAGGCCCTTGCCGATGCCAAAGAACGAGCGTGATTTCGAAGGCGCGGCGATCTGCTCCTCGGGCAGGATGATCTTCTTCAAATCGTTGATGACATTGGCATTCGGGTCGATCTCGTGAAGCGGAACGCCGCGATCCACGGCCTCGCGCACGAGACGGTAATTGTTGGCGATACCGCCAACGAAATGTTCGCCAAGGATCTCCTGCACATCGGCCTGCTTGATGCCGTTGTCGAACATCTTCTGCTCGAAACGGTTGACGATGACGTTCGGCTTCACCTCCTTGCCGGCGGTCTCATAGACCGCCTGGATGAGACGCTGCGTGTGGCGCAGGCACGGCACCGTCATTTCGGCGACGATATACAGCTTGTTGGAGCCGAGCAGTACCGTCTCGGTCCACGGAAACCAGGTGCGCGGCATGTCGATGACGACATTGTCGAAATAGGCCGAGACCAGGTCGAGCATCCGCACCACGACATCGGTCTTGAACGAGCGCATCTCCGATGGATGCGTTGGCGCCGCCAGCACGCACAGCCCGCTCGCATGTTTGGACAGCATCACGTCGAGCAGTTGCCGGTCGAGACGCTCGGGCTGGTTCTCGATTTCGGTGATGTCGAAGCGGGGCTCAAGATCGAGATATTCGGCGCAGGCGCCCTGCTGGAAATTGAGGTCGACCACGCAGGTGGACGCGCCGCGCGTCACCGAATGATGGAGCTGGAAGGCGGTCTGAAGCGCCAGCGTCGTGGTGCCGACGCCGCCGGCTGCCGGCATGAAGGTATAGATCTGCGACTCCGTGTTTTCCTCGCGTCCGGGCCCCTGCAGCGCGCGGATGACCGAACGCACCAGATCGGCCGTGGTGATCGGCTTGACGAGGAAATCGGCGACCTTGAGCTGGACCAGGATACGCACCGCCGCCGCGTTGAACTCCTGCGTCACGACGACCACCGGCACCCGCCCTTCCAGCCGGCGCATGATGCGCTGCAGCGACTCGACCTGCTCGAGCTTGGCGGCGTCCATGTCGACGATGATGGCGCCGAAGTCGGTTTCCTGGATTTCGCCGCGCAACTCGATGACGGACTTTTCCACCGTCGAGAGCTGGATGATTTCGGAGGCGGCGAATGCCGTCCGCGTGTCCTGGAGGAACGCCCTGTCGGTCGATACGAGCAGGATCTTCCTGGATTTGGTGCCGCTTGCCATTCTGTCAGCCCGTCAGGTCAGTCGCCAGTTTAACAAATCACCGATCAGATCAATCAGTGGTGGTCGATTGCGAAGTCGGCGCAGCCGCCGTCGGGTTCGTGGCGCCTACCGCCGGGGTGTCACGTTTTGCCGGCACCAGCAGCTTCGTGTTCTGGACGCCGTATTTCCATGGGTCGACCATCTGCATGACAGTGTTGGACGCCTGCGCGTTGCCGGCGGCCAGAGTCGGCCCCTCTGTGCGCTGATAATCGTCGCTGGTGCAGCCGCCGGCGAAGCCGGCCAGCAGCAGGGCGATGCCCGATCTCGAAATCCCGCGCATGGCTTCAGTCCTTCGGCAGGTCAAGGAAATGACCGACGGTGGTGACGGCTGCCGGCCGCTCGACACTGCTGTCCGCCATCGCCACCGACCGGCCGGCGTCGGACGCCTTAACTTCGTCGGTGTTGTTGACGAAGTAGTCGGCGTTGCTCGGCGGCAGCGTGCCGTCGGTTGGCTCCAGCATCTTCTTCGACGGGTCGACCGGCTTGACCAGATAGGGCGTGACAATGATGACCAGATCCGTCTCGCGCCGCTGGTAGGACTTCGAGGAGAACAGCGCGCCAAGCACCGGCAGCTTGCCAAGGCCGGGTATGCGCGAGGTCATGATGTCGTTTTGCGATTGCAGCAATCCCGCGATCATGAAGCTCTGACCGTTCTTCAGGTCCACCGAGGTCCTGGCGCGTCGCACGACGAAGGCCGGAATGGAGATCGTGCCGACACTGATGGAGGCGGATGTGTCGATCGACGAGACTTCCGGGGCGATGTCCAGGCTGACCAATCCGTCCTTCAGAACGGTCGGCGTAAAGTCCAGGCTGACGCCATACTTCTTGTAGCTGACTGATATCTTGCCGTTGTCGTCCGAAACCGGGATCGGGAATTCGCCACCGGCGAGAAAGCTCGCGGTCTGCCCGGAACGGGCGATCAGGTTCGGCTCGGCCAGCCGCCGGGCAAGGCCTTTGTTCTCCAGCGCCTGGATGGCAATGTCGATTGAAACCCCATTTGACAGCAACTGCCCGATGATTTGGCCGGAGCCTGCCGTCGGGACCGTACCCGGTTCGATCTGGACGCTGCGGCCACCCAGCCCATAGGCGAAATTGGCGGCGTATGTCGCGCCCAGTTGCTGCCCAGCCTGCCTGTTGATCTCGACGAAACGGACGTTGAGCTGGACCTGCTGCGACGACGAGATGTTGACGGAATTGATCACTTCCTCCTTGCCGGAGAAGCGCGTCGCGATCTTGTTGGCCTTGTCGGCGGCAACGGCATCGTCTGCCTCTCCCGAAAGCACCACGCGGCCATTGGCGGACCCGACCTTGATGTTGGCATCCGGCACGCTGGCGCGGATGGTGCTTGCCAGTTGATCGGTATCAAGGGTGACTTCGATGTCGATCGTGCCCACCAGCCGCTTCTGCTCATCGAACAGCGCGATGCCGGTGGTGCCCAGATTGTTGCCGAGCACATAGAAGGACTTGTCGGTCAACGGGTTGACGTTGGCGATTTCGGGGTCGCCGATCACGATCTGGTAGAAGGCGGCACTGGTGATGATGGTCTTCGGCTTGCCCTTGGCTACCTTGACCGAGGCATTCTTGGTCGACGAGACATAAACGACATCGTTGCCCGCACTGGCGGGCGCACCGACAGCGAGTATCCCGGCGGCCGCCACCGAGGCCGCAATCGCCAAGGTACGCGCCAGGCGCAGCCGTTTCGTCACCCGATGTATGATCAGCGCCAACATTGTGTCGTCCCTGTCCGGCACAAGCCGGCCTCTATTTCTGGTCCCGCGAAGGAACCTGATACTCTTCAACCTGCGTGCCGCGCGTTACGATGACCTTCTTGAACTTCGGCCCCTCGGGCTCCTTCGCCACGGCGTCGAACGCAGATGCCGCGGCCGCCTTGACGCCGGACGCGACCGAACCGCCGAACGCGGAGATGGTGGTGACGCCGTCCTTGCCGACAATGCTGTCGCTGGCCGAGCGAAGCGACAGCGAAAGCGTACCGACGGTGCGGGCAAGCGCGACCTTGCGCGCGCCCTCGGTCGTCACCTCGATGGTCACGGAATTGGCGACCTGCGGCGTGGTCTGGCGCACGTCGGCGCCCTGCCCGACGGTCAGCACCTTGGCATCGGCCACGACGATCTCGGAGGTGATGGTCGACCCTGCCGCCCCTTGCGCGTTCTTGGCCACTTCCTGGATTTCGCCGGCGTCACGGATCAGAACCACATCGACCCGGTCGCCGGGCGTGACGAAACCGCCGACGCCGGCGATCTCGTCGGTGCGTATGGTCACCGCCCGCATGCCGGGCGAAAGCATGTTGGAAAGCGTCGCGCGGCCATTCGGCCCCGACAGTTTGGCGAGCAGCACCGGCTCATTGATTTCAATGGGCGACAGCACCACGCGATTGCCGTCCGCCATCAGGGCGTCAACCGTGGCGAACGCGCCCTGCGGCAGGGAGTCCTGCGGCCAGGGAATTTCGACAACTTGTCCCCGCTCCAACGGCATGCCGTAACGCAGCGGGGCATTCGCCACCACGATGGTCTTGAACTCGATTTTCGGTGTCTCGGGAGCGGCGATCGACGCCGTTCTTTCCTCAATGCCGGTCCTGGCCTGGCTCTTGACCCAGAAATCGGCGGCAAAGATCGAGATCGCGCCGAAAACGGCGGCGATGCCGATCATCGTTATGGCCTTGCCCCTCACGCCGAAACCCCTGATGCCCGCAGTCTCTTGTTTTGTTGGGCTCACGCTAGGCGGCATTGTTAAAGAATCAGGAATCCTGCACGGCGGCATTCGACCTATTTCCGCCTGCTTGGTTATCGAATGGTTTTGAGTTAAGAGGGGTCAAATCCTCGAACGTAACAGGAACCTCCGTCGCTTGGCGCTTAAAAGCGTGGCAGTATCGCGGGGTGATTCGCAGCATCGGTACCCAGACAGGCATGGACGACAGCAACGATCTTTTCGGCGATCTGGACAAGCAGCCGCAAGCGGTTCGCGCACCGGCGCGCCCGGCCGACCCGCTGGTGCAGGCGACGAAACGCCCAGCGCCAGCGCGTGATGCCAGCGACAGCTATAGCGCCGCCGACATCGAGGTGCTCGAAGGACTTGAGCCGGTACGGCGTCGACCGGGCATGTACATCGGTGGCACCGACGACAAGGCGATGCATCACCTGTTCGCCGAAGTCATCGACAACTCGATGGACGAGGCGGTGGCCGGCCACGCGACCTTCATCGATGTCGAGCTGTCGGCCGACGGCTATCTCGCCGTCACGGACAATGGTCGCGGCATTCCGGTGGATCCGCACCCGAAATTCAAGAAGCCGGCGCTCGAAGTGATCATGACGACGCTGCATTCCGGCGGCAAGTTCGACTCCAAGGTCTATGAGACCTCGGGTGGTCTGCATGGCGTCGGAGTTTCTGTCGTCAATGCCTTGTCGGATCATCTCGAGGTCGAGGTGGCGCGTGGGCGGCAGCTCTATCGCCAGCGTTTTTCACGCGGCATTCCGGTGACCGGCCTGGAGCAACTCGGAGAGGTGCACAACCGGCGCGGCACCAAGATCCGCTTCCATCCCGACGAGCAGATTTTCGGCAAGGGCGCCGCATTCGAACCGGCGCGGCTCTACCGCATGACGCGGTCGAAAGCCTATCTTTTCGGCGGCGTCGAAATCCGCTGGACATGCGACCCGTCGCTGATCAAGGAAAAAGACACGACGCCGGCCAAGGCGACGTTCCATTTCCCCGGCGGCCTCAAGGACTATCTGAAAGCCTCGCTGGGCGACGAGTTCCAGGTGACCCGCGAGATCTTCGCGGGGAAAAGCGAAAAGCAGGGCGGCCATGGCTCGCTGGAATGGGCGGTGACCTGGTTCGGCGGCGACGGCTTCATCAATTCCTACTGCAACACCATCCCGACCGGCGAAGGCGGCACGCATGAGGCGGGTTTCCGCAACGTGCTGACGCGCGGGCTTCGTGCCTATGCCGATCTCGTCGGCAACAAGCGCGCCTCGATCGTCACCTCTGAAGACGTCATGATCTCGGCGGCGGGCATGCTGTCGGTGTTCATCCGCGAGCCAGAATTCGTCGGCCAGACCAAGGACAGGCTGGCAACGATCGAAGCCATCCGCATTGTCGAAAGCGCGATCCGGGACCCGTTCGACCACTGGCTGGCCGACAATCCGCAGGAAGCCTCGAAGCTGCTCGAATGGGTGATCGCGCGCGCCGACGAACGGGTGCGCCGCCGCCAGGAAAAGGAAGTGTCGCGCAAGAGCGCGGTGCGCAAACTGCGGCTGCCCGGCAAACTCGCCGACTGCACCCAGAACGCGGCGGCGGGTGCCGAACTCTTCATCGTAGAAGGCGATTCGGCCGGCGGCTCGGCCAAGCAGGCGCGCGACCGTGCCAGCCAGGCCGTGCTGCCGCTACGCGGCAAGATCCTCAACGTCGCCAGCGCAGGCAACGACAAGCTGGCGGCCAACCAGCAGATTTCCGACCTGATCCAGGCGCTTGGCTGCGGCACGCGCTCCAAATACCGCGACGAGGATCTGCGCTACGACAGGGTCATCATCATGACCGACGCCGACGTCGACGGTGCCCACATCGCCTCGCTGCTCATCACCTTCTTCTACCAGGAAATGCCGTCGCTGGTTCACGGCGGCCATCTCTACCTGGCGGTGCCGCCGCTCTACTCGATCCGGCAAGGCGGCAAGGTCGCCTATGCCCGCGACGATGCCCACAAGGACGAGCTTCTGCGCACTGAATTCACCGGTCGCGGCAAGGTCGAGCTTGGCCGCTTCAAGGGACTGGGCGAGATGATGGCCTCGCAGCTCAAGGAAACCACCATGGACCCCAGGAAGCGAACCTTGCTGAGGGTCGATGTGATCGATGCCGAAGCGGCGACCAAGGACGCCGTCGACGCACTGATGGGCACCAAGCCCGAAGCCCGCTTCCGCTTCATCCAGGAACGTGCGGAATTCGCCGAGACGGAAGTGCTGGATATCTGAGCGCTCGCTGCTCTACCTTGTCCGTAACGGTGCGGAGACAAGCGTGTGATCTGGGCGCGTCTTAAAGACTATATCGGGACGAGATTCGCCGACCTGACGCGCCCGACGCGTTCGGACTGGATTTTCGCCCTTAGAACCGTTTCGGCCGGCCTGATCGCACTTCTGGCCGCCTACAGCCTCAAGCTCGATCATCCGCAATGGGCAATGATGACCGTGTTCATCGTCGCTCAGCCCGTCGCCGGCATGGTGCTGGCCAAGGGTTTTTACCGGCTGCTCGGCACATTGGCTGGCGGGTTGGCGGCGATCGCCATCACCACGGTCTTCGGTTCCAACCAGTGGCTGCTGGTGACGGTGCTTGCCGTCTGGATCGGCATCAGCACCTTCGTCTCGTCGCTGCTGCGCAACCCGGAGGCCTATGGCGCGGCACTGGCCGGCTATACGGCGATGATCATCGGCCTGCCTGCCTTCGGACAACCCCATCTCGTGGTCGACCTTGCCGTGGCCCGCTGCGCCGAAATCGTGCTTGGCATCGTCTGCGCCGGCGTGACCAGCCGGCTGATCCTGCCCAAGCTGGCGGGTGAAGCCATCATCGAACGGCTGAAGCGCAGCATTCTCGACCTTGCCGTCTATGCCGGCGGTGCCTTCTCGGGCCGTGATGCCACAACGCTGGCCGATCTTCACCGCAAGCTGATGGCCGAAGCCGAGACGCTTGGCGAAATGCGCGTCTATGCAAGGCTGGAAGCGCCAAGCCTGGCGACCCGCGCCCATCCTGTCCGGCGCACGATCGGCCAACTGCTGTCGGCACTTTCAGCGGCACGCGCGCTACATGCTCATGCGGCGCCGAAAAACGCGGCGCTGATTCCCGTGCGCGCCGATCTGTATGCCCTGGTCGGCGAACTCGCAAACAAACCTGACGCCCTGGACGATACGGCGCCATGGCTGGCGCGGCTCGACGTCATCGCCGCCAGGGCGCGGCAAATGCCGGACATGCCGGACGGACAAGCCGATGAAAGGCTTGGTACCATCACCCGTCTCACTATCGCCGCCGATTTCGCCGAAGCGCTGAAACAGGTGCTGCGGGGCCTCGATGCCATGCGCGCGCCGGCCTCACGCGCCGCCCGCGTGCGCAAGCAGCCCGCGCTGGTGGTGCACCGCGACTACCAGGCGGCCTCGCGCAACGCCGTGCGCGCGGCGCTCGCCACATTGCTGGTCGCGGCCTTCTGGCTGACAACGAAATGGTCGGAGGCGGCAGGTACGGTCATCCTCGTCTCCGTCGTCTCCAGCCTGTTTGCCGCACGGCCAGACCCGGTTCAGGTAGCCTGGGGCTTCTTCAAGGGTACGCTGCTGGCCCTGCCCTTTGCCTTCCTGGTCGGGCAGGTCGCGCTGCCCGCCTTGCCCGGCTTCGGCTGGTTCATGGTCTTTGTCGTGCCGATCCTTGTGCCCGCCGCGCTGGCGATGGCCAATCCGCGCTTTGTCGGCGTGGCCACTGCCTTCGCCATCAATTTCCTCGCTTTTCTCAGCCCGCATCAGGGCATGACCTATGATCCCGGGCCCTTCCTGGCAGGTTGTGCGTCGATCCTGGTCGGCATCCTGCTGGCGATCGGCGTCTTCATCGTCGTGCTGCCGTCTGATCCGTGGGTCTTCGTCAATCGCATCGTGCGCGTGATGCGCGAGGACCTGGCCCGCCTTTGCCTGCACGAGCGTGTGCCAAGACGCACCGCTTTCGAGAGCCTTGCCTATGACCGGGTCAACCAGCTCATGTCTCAGACGCAGCGGACCGGAAAGAAGGGCGATGCGGTTCTGGATGGCAGCATCGCCGCTGTCACCGTCGGTATCGAAATCCTGCGCCTGCGCCACGCGCTGCAGAGTTCTGCCCTGCCAGCGGAGACGGCCCTTTCGATCTCGAACTTTCTGCGTGGGCTGGCGCGGGAACTGCTGTTCCGGCGGTCCAATGAAGCGCAGACATCCACGGTCACTGTCGCCAGGCAATACGCGGCCAGCATTACCCAGCGAAGCAGCGCGGCCGAAATGCTGCAGGTCGCGGCTTCGCTGCGCATCATCGCCGCGGCAATCGAGGATTTTCCGGATTTTTTCGCGAAAGACCGGGGTTAGGCGGCGGCTATAGCCAGCGCATGGCCCCTGGCGTTTTCACGCAGCGCGTCGAGATGGATCGACTTGACGAGGGCGGCCAGATCCCCTTCCGCGGACTGCCCACCCAATTCCTTGAGCATCAGCCAGCTGACTTCCTGGACGCCTGCGATCCGCTTGCCGTTGGCGACCTCGCGCCAGATCTTCAGCGCCCGCAGGATGATGGCATGCGTGGCGGCGGCAAGGCCCGCGCCGCGAAACAGCGCCTGCAACGCAACGTCGTGCCCGCCGGCCAGCAGGGCCCTCACCCTTTGCTCGGGCTGCTGCGACAGCGCGACCAGCGTCGAGCCGAAGAAATCGACCTTGCCATGCGCAATGGTCCTGATGATGAAGCTGGCGGTCAGGTCGCCGCGCAGGCGCAGATGCTCGATCAGCGCCGCATGCTCTTCCTGGCGCGTGCCTTCGATCAACGTCACCGAGGCCTTCACACATGCATCCCGCAGGACGCGATCGGCCCTGGCGGCGCCCATCAGCGCCATCACCAATGGCGAGCCCTTGAGCGTTTCGCCGAGCTTGACCAGAAGCATGTGCCGACAGTCGGCGGGCAGGCGCGAGTCGGCGATCAACGCCTCGCGCACCAAAGGCAGGTGCCCATGGCGTTCAGCCATGCGGCGGAAGCTGAGCGACGCGATGTCGGCGCCGCTGTTGGCCAGAAGCACGGCGCAGGCTTCGGCTTCGCCGATCTCCGCGATGGCCGCCGAAAGCGCCATGGAAACAACCGGCCGATCAGCGATGAGTTTTTGTGTCGCCTTCTGGCTCGAGGCCACACGATCGATCAGGTCGGCATCGGTAAGCAGCGGCGAGCGCGCCAGCACCAGGCTTGCGACTTCCGGCTGGTCGGACGCCAGCGCGCTGATGATCTGCAGCGGGGCGTGGTGGCTCATGGAGAGCGCTTCGGCGATCGCCAGCCGAACCTTCGATGACGCGTCGTCGAGCAGCAGCGTCAGCGCCGCCTCGGCGGCGCAGCGATCCTCGAACGGCAAGTCGGAACTGATATAGGCACGGGCCAGCGCACTGGCGGCGGCGGCTCGCTCCGAGACCCTTGCCGTGTAGATCCATTTCAAAAAATGCGAAACAACCATGCCGCCTGCTTACGCCCCCTGCCAGATGTTTCCGGCCCCTTAGCGGAGGGTAGGCAAAAATGGTTTACGAACGGTTCACCATATTCATTAACCCGCTTGATGGCCCGGTTTGCAACGCCTATCAAGCAACGCGAACGGAGGACATCGACCATGGCTGGCCTGTATCTGGATGAATTTGTCGTCGGCCATGTCTTCCAGCACACGCTGCGCAAAACAGTCACCGAAAGCGACAACATGCTGTTTTCAGTCATGACGCTGAACCCGCAGCCGCTGCACATCGACTTCGATTTCGCCGCCAAAAGCGAATGGGGCAAGCCGCTGGTGAATTCGCTGTTCACGCTGGGCCTGATGATAGGCATTTCGGTGAACGACATCACCATGGGCACCACGATCGCCAATCTCGGCATGAAGGAAACGGTGTTCCCGCATCCGGTCTTCCATGGCGACACGATCCATGTCGAGACCACCGTCATCTCGGTTCGCGAATCGAAGTCGAAGCCGGACCGCGGCATCGTCGAACTTGAGCATCGCGCCTACAACCAGCATGGCGATCTCGTCGCCAAATGCACCCGGCAGGCAATGATGAAGAAGGCGGCGTGACCGGTGCGTTCTTTGCTGTTTGTCCCCGGCGATTCGGAAAAGAAGCTGGAGAAGGGTTTCGGCGCGGGCGCCGACGTCGTCATCGTCGACCTTGAGGATTCCGTCGCGCCGCAAAACAAGCCGACAGCGCGCGACATCGCGGCGCGCTTCATCATCGAACACAGGCAACGAACCAGCTCGGCGATCTATGTACGGGTCAACGATCTGTCGACCGGTCTCACCGACGATGATCTGGCAGCGCTGGTTGCGGCGAGACCCGACGGCATCATGCTGCCGAAATCGAACAGCGGCCAGGACGTGCAGCACCTGTCGGCGAAGCTAAGGGTTCACGAGGCTGAAAACGGCCTGGCTGACGGCGCGATTCGGATCCTGCCGATCATCACCGAGACGGCGGCGGGTGTGCTGGCGGCGGCAACCTATGCCGGAACGAGCGCCAGGCTGGCCGGCCTGACCTGGGGCGCGGAAGATCTTTCGGCCGCGATCGGCGCGCGATCGGCGCGCGACGAACGAGGCCGATACACGGATGTGTTTCGTTTTGCCCGCACCATGACGGTCCTTGCCGCAGGGAGCGCCGAGGTCGCCGCGATAGACACGGTATTCCCGGATTTCCGTGATATGGCCGCCTTCGAGGCGGAATGTGCCGAGGCCGAGCGCGACGGTTTTACCGGCAAGATGGCGATCCATCCGGCGCAGGTGCCGGTCATCAACGCGGCCTTCACACCGTCGGGCGAGGCCATCGCGCATTCGGCCGCCGTTGTAGCGGCATTCGAAGCAGCCGGAAATCCCGGCGTCGTCGGCATCGACGGCAAGATGTATGATCGCCCGCACCTCAGATTGGCGGAACGGCTCCTGGCGCGGGCCAAGGCTGCCGGACTGTCCGACTGAACGCCCGAAACCCCTACCGGACCCGTGGAACCTGCAACTGTCTAGCCCTTGTCCCAACGCGGCCGCCGCATCGAGAAAATCTCGTTGACGCTGGCGTAGTCCATATAGCCGAGGCGGGCGACATTGCCGGCCATGGTGATGTCGAACATGCCGTCCTTCAGGAAGGCGTCGTCGATATGTACGCCGACCACCTCACCGGCGACGACCACGGCGCTTGCCGTCGTTCCGTCGAGTGCCTTTGGCCGGAAGACTTCCGTCACCCGGCATTCGAGCGCGGCCGGCGCCGCCGCCACGCGAGGCGGAGCGACCAGACGCGACGGCGCCATGGCGAGATCGGCGTAGACGAATTCGTTGACGCCGCGCGGCGCGTTGACGGAAGTAAGGTTCATTTTCTCGGCAAGATCGCGGCTCACAAGATTGGCGACGAACTCTCCCGTCTCCTGGGCGAAACTGGCACTGTCCTTCTCGCCTTCCGATGAAAACCAGACGATGAAGGGCCGCGTCGAAACGGCGTTGAAGAAGGAATAGGGCGCGAGATTGACCTCGCCTGCCCCGTTCACCGTCGAAATCCAGCCGATCGGCCGTGGCGCCACGATCGCCTTCGAAGGATCATGCGCCAGGCCGTGACCTTTTGATGGTTCGTAGAACATTCAGCCGTTCCATGGCCCGGCGTAGTCGGCATAGAGCTTTGCCGGATCAGGCCGCGGCCGCTCCGGCGCCGCTCCTGCGTAGGAACCGATATGGATGAACCCGACGACACGCTCATCCGGCGCCAGGCCAAGGATGGCCCTGCCCTCCGGCACGTCGGAGTACCAGTTGCTGATCAGGTTGGTGCCATAGCCAAGCGCATTGGCCGATATCATCAGGTTCATTGCCGCCATGCCGCCGGACAGGAACATTTCCCATTGCGGAATCTTCGGATTCTCCTTCGGCACGAACACCACACCGATCACCAGCGGCGCGCGCGAAAACCGCGCCAGCTCCTGGTTGCGGCGGCCTTCCGGCAAAAGTCCCTCACGCTGTTCGGCAAGGGCGGCCAATTGCTTGCCGACCTCGACCCGCGCCTCGCCGCGATAGAGGATGAAGCGCCAGGGCTCCAGCCGGCCGTGATCGGGAACCCGGGTGGCGGCGGCCATCATCGTCGCGATATCCGCGTCGCTGGGTGCCGGTTCCTGCAGGTCCAGGATCGGCGCGGAATTGCGGGTCAGCAGGAAGTCGATGATCGGCGACGCCATGGGCGCAATTCTCCTAAAACACTCAATTTTGAGCTGAAGCGCGCCTTGCGGGAATTTGGGCGGCTCGGGCATTGGCGCGAGACACGCCTGAGAAAGTGTCCTCTACCAGAAGTGTATCGGACTCTTAAGCCTTGAAATTGCCACCGCCATGGGCTTCAACGCAAGGCATGTTTGAGGGGACTCTGCGCCTTTTCCTGGTCTGGCTCGCCGCCGCACTGTTTCTGGTGCCGGTTTCGCTCACCAACGCGCAGAACGCGGACGGCATCAACAACCTGAAACTTCCGGGGATTTCGAGCTATGCGACGCCCAAGGGCGAAACCACGCTGGCGACCGGAAGCAGTGGTCAGATCACCCTCTCGGCCCAGTTGACGGACAAGGGCGCCGACATCACGCGTGGCATCGTCTGGCGCGTCTTCAAGCCTGAAACGGTCAACGGCAAGCTGCCAATGGTGGCTTCGGCCCATGGCGGCACTGCCGTGTTCCAGCTCGAACCGGGCAGCTATCTCGTCCATGCCTCCTATGGCCGGGCCGGCGCCACCAAGCGCATCACCGTCAGCAAGGAAGCCAAGCGCGAAAGCCTCGTGCTCGATGCCGGAGGATTAAAGCTCGATGCCGTGTTGTCGGGCGGAGCACATATCCCACCGAAGAAGCTTCGTTTCTCGATCTATGAAGGCCATACGGAGCCCAATGGCGACCGCGCGTTGATCATCCCCGACGTCGAGCCGAACAGCGTGGTGCGCCTCAATGCCGGTATCTACCATGTCGTGTCGACCTATGGCGCGGTGAACGCGGTCATCCGCTCCGACATCCGCGTCGAGGCCGGCAAGCTGACCGAAGCGACCGTGGAGCATCACGCGGCCGAGATAACGATGAAGCTGGTGCGCGAGACCGGCGGCGAAGCGATCGCGGACACGTCTTGGTCGCTGCTGAACGAATCCGGCGATCCCATCAAGGAAACCGTCGGCGCCTTTGCCTCGATGGTGCTCGCCGAAGGCGACTACACCATCATCGCCAAGAATCGCGACCGCATTTATCAGAAGGATTTTACCGTCGTGGCCGGGCAGAACCAGGAGATCGAGGTTCTGGCCAACGAAGCCGCGGCGATGGACCCGGAAGAAGGCGCGGACTAGCGCTCCGCGGTTCTTGGTTGCCGTGTGGCCATGACTGCGACGTGAGGGTCAATTCGTCAGGCGAATAATCACCCTTCAGGCGGCCAGCTTGGTCCGCGCCGGCAGGAACGGCAGCCGACGGCGCGGCACGGCGGGCGCCAGATCGAAAACCCCACGATAAAGCCGATCAAGCAGCGCCTTGCGGTCGCGCAATGGCTCCAGTTCGTTCCACCTCAGCACATCGCCGACGCGAACGTCGATCGGCTTGCCGGACAGGCGTGCGAATTCATGGATGAGCAGGGAAATGCGCAAGGTCAGCGACGCCTTGCCTACGAATTTCGCCACGCGTCCGTCGCGTTCGGCCATGTTCATCGGACCGCTGACCAGATGGAAGAGCCTGCCGTTCTGGCCGGAAAAATGCATGGGAATCACAGACGCCTTGGCGTCCTGGACGAGACGGGCCGGAAACATCTTCCATGGCAGATCGCGCGCCCGGCCAAAGCCCTTCGGCGCGGTGGCGACGCCGCCGGCCGGAAACACCACAATGGTGACACCTTCCTTGAGCAGCCGCACCGCCTCGTGGCGCACCGCCAGATTGTTCTTCAACGCTTCCTTGGTTTCGGAGAAATCGACCGGCAGCGAATAGGGTTCCATCTCGCGGATCTTGAGAAGGTCCTTGTGGATCATCACCCGGAACGGACGCCCGAGTTGCTCGGCCAGCGACAGAACGGCGATCCCGTCGCCGATCCCGAAGGGATGGTTGGCGACGATCACCAGCGGCGTGTCCGGCAATTGCGCCGGCGGCCACTGGTCGGCGGTCCGTATCCGCACGTCGATCAGGTCGAGCATGCGGCTGAACACCCGCTCACCGGTCGGCACCACCTGCCGGCGCCAGAAATCATAGAGTGCGGTGTAGCGGTCGCGGCCCGAAAGGCCTTCGATGGAATGAATCACCCAACGCGCCAGAGCCGGCTGACACGGATTGGCATAGGAAAGCTCTGGGAACGGTTTTTCACGCATTTTCAGCTTGAGCATGGGGATTCGTTACAAGATTGGCGTGACAGGCATATGAAAATGGCGGTGGATCACTCCACCGCCATTTCGCTGGAAATTCAGCTGGTTCAGGCAGCGCGCTTGCGTCTGCGGTCAGGCGTGACCGCCTCTTCCGTAAGCTGTGCGATAGCCTCGCCAAGACCAAGCGATTCCTGGTCGCGCGAGCCGAGCCGGCGGATGTTGACCGTCTCCTCTTCAGCCTCGCGCTTGCCGCACACGAGAATGACCGGAACCTTGGCCAGCGAATGTTCGCGAACCTTGTAGTTGATCTTCTCGTTGCGCAGGTCGGCCTCGGCCAGCAGTCCCGCCTCCTTCAGCTTTGCAACCACCTTGAGCGCGTAGTCGTCGGCGTCGGAGGTGATCGTCGCCACCACGACCTGCAGCGGCGCGAACCAGAGCGGGAAATGACCCGAATAGTTCTCGATCAGGATGCCGAGGAAACGCTCCATCGAGCCGCATATGGCGCGGTGGACCATGACCGGGCGCTTCTTCTCCGAATCAGCGCCGATATAGAAAGCGCCGAAGCGTTCCGGCAGGTTGAAGTCGACCTGCGTCGTGCCGCATTGCCATTCGCGACCGATGGCGTCCTTGAGCACATATTCGAACTTGGGACCGTAGAAGGCGCCCTCGCCCGGATTGATCGACGTCTTGATGCGATTCCCCGACTGAGCGCGGATCGTCTCCAGCACGCGGCTCATGATGTCCTCGGCGTGATCCCATGCCTCGTCGGTGCCGACACGCTTGTCAGGGCGCGTCGACAGCTTGACGCTGATCTCGTCGAAGCCGAAATCGGCATAGGTCGAGAGGATCAGATCGTTGATGCGCAGGCATTCAGCCGCGAGTTGCTCCTCGGTGCAGAAGATGTGCGCGTCGTCCTGGGTAAAGCCACGCACCCGCATCAGCCCGTGCAGCGCGCCCGACGGCTCGTAGCGATGGACGTTGCCAAACTCGGCGAGCTTCACCGGCAGGTCGCGGTACGACTTCAGCCCGTGCTTGAAGATCTGCACATGGCCCGGACAGTTCATCGGCTTCAACGCGAACACACGGTCGTCATCGGTATCGTCGCCGGCGACCGTCACCTTGAACATGGCATCGCGATACCAACCCCAGTGTCCGGACGTTTCCCACAGGCTCTTGTCGAGCACTTGCGGCGCGTTGACCTCCTGATAGCCCTGCTCGTCGAGCCGGCGGCGCATGTAATTGACCAGGTTCTGGAACATCCTCCAGCCCTTGGCGTGCCAGAAGACGACGCCCGGCCCCTCTTCCTGGAAATGGAACAGATCCATCTCGCGGCCGAGTTTGCGATGGTCGCGCTTCTCCGCCTCCTCCAGCATCGTCTGGTAGGATTCGAGCTGCGCCTGGTCGGCCCATGCGGTGCCGTAGATACGCGTCAGCATCGGGTTGTTGGAGTCGCCGCGCCAGTAGGCGCCGGCCACCTTCATCAGCTTGAAGGCGTTGCCGATCTGCCCGGTCGAGGCCATGTGCGGCCCCCGGCAAAGGTCGAACCAGTCGCCCTGCGCATAGATCTTGAGGTCCTGACCCTCGGGAATGGCGTCGATCAGCTCAAGCTTGTAGCGCTCGCCCTTGTCGGCAAACACTTTCTTCGCCTTGTCGCGCGACCAGACTTCCTTGGTGAACGGCTTGTTGCGCGCGATGATCTCGCGCATCTTCTTCTCGATCACCGGGAAGTCGTCAGGGGTGAACGGCTCGTTGCGAGCGAAATCGTAATAGAATCCGTTCTCGATCACCGGACCGATGGTCACCTGGGTTCCCGGCCACAATTCCTGCACGGCTTCGGCCAGCACGTGCGCGGTGTCGTGGCGGATGAGCTCCAGAGCACGCGGATCGTCGCGGGTGACGATCTCGACCTTGCCGGACTTACCCAGAGGATCCGAGAGATCGCGGACCACGCCGTCGATGCTGTAGGCGACCGCCTTCTTGGCCAGCGATTTCGAGATCGATTCGGCCAGGCCAGAGCCGGTCATCGCCGCGTCGTATTCGCGGACGGAGCCATCGGGAAACGTGAGGGAAACGGAATTCAACATGGTTTTCTCCTATCCAGTCCCGCAAACGAGCGCGGGTGGTTGAAATGCATGGAGCCCAGGACGAGCGTCTTGGGCGACAGGCACGGGTAAAAGCCGGATGCGTCCGGCGGCGGGCTGTCTTTTATGGGCAGATCCCGTCGCGGTAAAGCCGGGTCAAACGTCATTCTTTACTTGATGAGCCCAGGCAGGTCCTTCAGGAAACCGGCCCGTGTCTTGAGCCCCTTTGGCATATCGGTGCGCTTGGTGTCGACAACAAGACGGGCAAAGACGATCCGCCGATCCCCCTTCTTCGCCCAGCCGACGAACCAGCCCAGCGAGCGATTGTCCTGGACCTTGTCGGCATCGTTGCGAAGCCTGGTGCTTCCGGTCTTGCCCTGCACGCTCCAGTCACCGGCCTGGAATGTCGGTATGATCGCCTTGGTCATGTCATAAGCTTTGGCCGAAACCGGCAGCTTGCGGTCAAGCAGCCGGCGCAGGAAATTCACCTGCTCGATCGGCGTGATCTTCAGCGAGGAGTTCACCCAGGAGTGCGTCAGGCCATCATTCTTGCCGGGATTGCCGGAAACATCATTGTTGCCATAGTCGAATTTTGACACATAGCCGGCAAAGTTCTTCTCTCCAAGCCTGCGGGTGATCTCGCGAGAAAACCAGATAATCGAATCCCGCTCCCAGATCGTCGGATCGACGGCCTTCTGATCTCGCTTCACCGCGTTGAATTCGGGCTTGTAGTCCCAGGTCGGCGTATGCTCGTCGCCCAGGATGCCCGCGTCATAGCCAATCAGCGACAATGGTACCTTGAACGTCGAGGCCGGGCTGAAGCGCTGGTCGCAGACACCGTCCTGATAAAGCGTCTTGCCGCTCGCCGCATCGAGGATCACCGTGCACTGGACATCGTCCAGCGGCGCCGACTGAGCGCGCATCGGAAATCCCAGCAGCCAGGCAAGCAGGAACAGGATACCGGCAAGGATGAAGGGAAGACGGTCGATCTGGCGCATTTTAAGCTCGCTCTTGAGAGGATGTTGGCGAGCGGCTTAACGAGGTCTCTTGTCTCGATTTTGTCTCAAATGAGCAGTCTTTGTGCAGGTTTGTGTTAACCCTACCGGATCGTAAATTGCCAGATGCGAGGCTCCTCGTCCCGAGCCGACGCGATCAGTTGTGAGGATCGCTCCGCTTTCTTCCGATCCGCCAGTACCGCCAAGGCACGAACCAACGATAGTACCCAGCCAGTACCTCTGGCACGAGGTCGATACCGTGCGTACCGAATGGCCCGCAGCGCAGCACGCGAAACAAGCCCATCCAGCCGCCAGCCCATAACCCGTGACGGGCGATCGCCTCATGTGCGTACTCGGAACAGGTCGGCAGATGCCGGCACGAATTGCCGACAAAGCCTGAAAGCGTCAGCTGGTAGAGGCGCACGATGGACGTGCCAAGGACACGCCCCGGCGTCCTGCGCCAGGGGCCGGGCCAGTTGCGCCCGCGCTGGGGTGGCCTGGCGGCATGCGCGTGCGGATGGTCGTCACGCATCGCATTCTCCGCATCGCGTTCCCCGGCATAGATGTGAGTTTCAGCCAGGGAACGCAATCCCCTGCCCTTCACCGATATCTCGAACAGCACTGGTCAGCGGCGAGAGGGAACCGTGCGTCGACCAGGACGGGGGACCCAGCGATGAGGCACCGGGCTGTCTTCATGCAGCCGAGACGGGTTCTCGCTCTGCCTCTGGAACGTCACGATCCGCATCATGTCGCCAAAAATCTCCATGAACTGGAACATGGCCATATCTCCTTTGAAGGCCCATTAGACCGCCGCTGGCCTTTGTCCTCAAACGAGTATAATTTCGACGTCGTATAACTTGAGATTATGCGAATGAAACGTGGACGCCTGCCGCTGACGGCTTTGAGAAGTTTTGAAGCGGCCGGCCGGCATCTGAGCTTCAGCCGCGCGGCCGAGGAGCTTTTCGTCTCGCAGGCGGCAATCAGCCGTCAGGTGCGCGAACTCGAAGTCTTCCTGCGCCAGCCCTTGTTCGAGCGCCACCACCGCCGCGTCGAACTGACCGACAACGGTCAGCGCTTACTGGGCCAACTGGTGGAAAGTTTCGACGCCATCGACGGCTTGCTTTCGGATCTGGTGGCAACGCCGGCACAGGCCGTGGCCTGTGTGAGCGTCGACCCCTCGCTTGCCACATCCTGGCTGGTGCCAAGGCTCAATCGCTTTCGTCAGTCGCGGCCGGACATCGATATTTCCCTCGACGTCGACACGCGTCTGATCGACTTCCGCGGTGATCAGGCCGAACTCGCCTTGCGCTTCAGCGCACGCGCCACATCATGGCCGCGCAGCGAGGCGGAGCTGATGGCGCCGGTGATCGATTCGCCGGTGCTGTCTCCGGCGCTCTTCAGGTCCGGCCCGCCGCTGGAAAGCCCGGCAGACCTGCGCCACCACACATTACTGCACGAAGAGAACCGCCAGGACTGGGCACGATGGTTCGAAGCGGCCGGCGTCGCCGATGATGCGATGCCCGAGCGCGGTCCGCTGCTGGCGGATGCCTCGCTGGCCAAACAGGCGGCCATGCTCGGCCATGGCGTTGCCCTCGGCGACCTCCTGCTGGTGCAGGAGGAGTTGGCCTCGGGCACACTGGTCAAGCCGTTCGATACCAACGTCAGATGCGGCGCCTACTGGCTGGTGGCCAGGAGCCTACGCAACCTGTCGGAACCGGCAAGGGCTTTCGCCGATTGGGTGAGGAAAGAGTTCGCGGAAAGCAGGCGTTTTCTGGACAGGGCCTAGGCTGCCTGTTCGGCGTGCTTCTTCTCGATCTGGCCGATCGCGTCAACCACGGCGTCGAAGGTCAGCATCGTCGAGGCATGGCGCGCCTTGTAGTCGCGCACCGGCTCGAGGTACTTCAGGTCGGCGAAGCGGCCATCGGGCGGCATGCCACCCTCCTTCAACATCTTCAACATTGTCTCGCGCAGGGCGCGCAACTCGTCCGCCGTGGCGCCGACCACATGTTGCGCCATGATCGAGGATGACGCCTGGCCAAGCGCGCAGGCCTTCACGTCATGGGCGAAATCCGTGACCACGCCGTCTTCCATCTTGAGGTCGACCGTAACGGTCGAGCCACACAGCTTGGAATGCGCCTTTGCCGTCGCGTCGGGATGATCGAGGCGGCCGATCCGCGCGATGTTTCCAGCAAAACCCAGAATTTTCGCATTGTAGACGTCGTCGATCATATTTTTCCAATCCGTCGCCGCCAAGCGGACAGCAATTGCCGCTGTAGCGTCTTCCTTTCGCTCGGCACGATCTTATATAATGATGGCAGTCAGGTATCGACAAGGCAATCGCGGGCCGCGTCCTTGCCAAATCTGTTCACGCCGCTTACGGGGCAGAAACCGGGCGAGTTTCTGACACCGAAAGGTCGTGGTCCGTTCAACTCGTTCCTCCGTCGAGAGGGACTACGGGAGACGCCTTTTATGGATGCCGTCATCAAGAAACTCATGCCCCAGTCGGCCTACATGGAAAAGCCGGTCACCGACCGTCCGAGCGAAGCCGAAGTCGAGGCCGCCGTGCGCACGCTTTTGCGCTGGACTGGCGACAATCCGGACCGCGAGGGCCTGATCGATACGCCGAGGCGCGTGACGAAGGCTTTTCGCGAGATGTTCGGCGGCTACGACATGTGCCCAGCGGAGGAGCTTGGCCGCACTTTCGAGGAAGTGGCAGGCTATGACGATCTCGTCATCGTCAAGGACATCCAGTTCCATTCGCATTGCGAGCACCACATGGTGCCGATCATCGGCAAGGCCCATGTTGGCTACCTGCCTGACGGCAAGGTGGTCGGTCTCTCCAAGATCGCGCGCGTGGTCGACATCTTCGCCCATCGCCTGCAGACCCAGGAAGCGATGACCGCGCAGATCGCCGGCGTCATCCAGGACGTGCTCAATCCGCGCGGGGTCGCCGTCATGATCGAGGCCGAGCATATGTGCATGGCCATGCGCGGTATTCGCAAGCAGGGCTCCACAACGCTGACCTCGACGTTCACCGGGGTGTTCAAGGACACGCCCGAGGAACAGGTTCGCTTCGTCACCATGGTGCGCGGCGGCAGGGCCTGACCGCCCTCGCCGGTCAGCCGGACCATGATCCCGAACCGAAGGGCCGCGTCAGCGAAAAACGAAGGCCGGTTTTCGGATAAGATCATGGCCAAGACAGGAAAATAGACCGGCGATGTCGGCACTGGAATTCCCGAAAGCTTCATCGGACAAGAAGGCACTGGAAGAAGGCGCGGTCTTTTCGCCGCGCTTCGATGCCAGCGGCCTCGTCACCGTCGTCGTTACCGATGGCGAGGACGGCATGCTGCTGATGGTAGCGCATATGAATGCGCAGGCATTGGCGCTGACGCTGGAAACCGGCATCGCCTATTACTGGTCGCGCTCGCGCAATGCGCTTTGGAAAAAGGGCGAGACCTCGGGCAATTTCCAGCATGTCGTCGAGATGCGGACCGACTGCGACCAGGACGCATTGTGGCTGCGCGTCAAAGTCTTGGGCCACGATGCAACCTGTCACACCGGCCGGCGTTCATGTTTTTACAGGACGGTGGGGCTAGTCGACGGCACGGCGACGCTTGCCGACGACGGCAGCAAACCGCTGTTCGATGCGGAAAAGACGTATCGGAAACCTTTGTGAACCATTCCATATTCACAAACCACTCATCTTCACTATTCTCAAACGTCCTTCCGGTACAAAGGATGCGGGACAAGGGAGATCATGATGCTCGAATGGGCGTCATTGCGTAACAGGTCAGACGTACGGGAAGCCAGCGGCCTCTCCTCGTCCGGCGGCGCGCCCGATCCTGAACCTTCCAGGAAAACAGGCATCTCCCTGGCATTGGGTGGCGGCTGTGCCCGAGGCTGGGCCCATATCGGCGTGCTGCGTGCACTCGACGAAGCCGGCATCGAAGTGTCGATGATAGCCGGCACATCCATCGGCGCGCTGGTCGGCGGCTGCTATCTTGCCGGCAAACTGAACGAACTGGAAGAGTTCGCGCGCAGCCTGACCAAGCGACGCATCTTCGGCCTGCTCGATCTCAATCTGCGCGGCAGCGGCCTTTTCGGCGGCATGAAACTCGATGCGCGCCTGCGCGAGCATATGGCTGGCATTCGTTTCGAAGATCTGCCCAAGCCCTTCGTCTGCGTCGCCTCGGAGATCCGCACCGGCCACGAAATCTGGCTGTCGAGCGGCTCGCTCATCACCGCCATGCGCGCTTCCTATGCGCTGCCAGGCGTGTTTGAACCGGTCAATTGCAACGGTCGCGTTCTGGTCGATGGAGCGCTGGTCAATCCGGTGCCGGTTTCGGTCTGCCGGGCCTACGAGCAACCTCTCGTGGTGGCTGTCAATCTTCATTATGACCTGTTTGGACGCGCCGCCGTGATAAAGCACAGCGCCGGCGAGCTTGTCATTGAAAAGGACGCGCCGCGCACTGGCCGCGCAAATCCTGATCACCAGCCGCACCAGACGCGGCTCGGCATCACCGGCGTCATGGTCGAAGCCTTCAACATCATCCAGGACCGCATATCACGGGCACGCTTGGCGGGAGATCCTCCGGACATGTCGCTGCAGCCCAAGCTCAGCCATATCGGCCTGACCGAGTTCCATCGCGCCGACGAGGCGATCAGCCTCGGCTACCAGGCAACGATGGCCCAGATCGGCGAACTGACCCGATTGCAGTCGGTTCTTGCCTGACCCACGCAAAGCCCTGGCCCGGTTGTGACGCTGCTGCGTTACGTGCCTGCCAGCTGAGTTGCGGAACCTCGAACGCGGCTAGGCAAGGGCAGCATCGGTGATGCGAAACTGCACCGTGCGGTTGCCATTCCAGTAATTACCGGACAGAGACCCGGCAACGTGCATCGTCTTGCCCCGGTTCTTGAACAGGAATTCGCCAAGCGCGGTGTCGATGGCGCGAAACGCGATCGCCTGGATCCTGCCGCCGCTTTCCGACTGCAGATCGGCGCGGATGTGATTTGTGCCGACCGGCCGCGCGTCGGCGAGCCGGTGGCGCGGCAGTGCGAAGACCGGCGCGACATGCCCGGCGCCGAACGGACCTGCCTTTTCCAATGCATCGAGCAGGCCGAGCGTCGCCCCCTCGGCCGCCAGCGCCCCGTCGATGGCCAGGCTTTCCTCGTCCTGCAGCCGGAACACATCGCCGGCGGCACGCTCCTCGAAGAAGGCCCTTAGCTCGCCGAGTTTCGCGCGCTCGACGGTGATGCCCGCCGCCATGGCATGGCCGCCGCCCTTGACGATCAAACCGGCTTCCGCGGCCTCGCGCACCAGTCGCCCGAGATCGAATCCCGACACCGAGCGGCCTGAGCCCGTGCCGACGCCATTGGCGTTGAAGGCAATGGCGAAGGCCGGCCGGCGCGCATGGTCCTTCAGCCGCGAGGCAAGCAGGCCGACAATGCCCGGATGCCAGTTGTTGCTGGCGGTGACGACGATTGCGGGACCATTGCCGCCGGCAAGCTCGGCGTCGGCCTCGGCGCGCGCCGAGGCCAGCATCTCCTGCTCCATCAGCTGCCGCTCCTGGTTGAGCCTGTCCAGCGTCTCGGCGATGGTGCGCGCCTCCACAGGATCGTCGGTGGCGAGCAACCGGCTGCCAAGTGCCGCGTCACCAATGCGTCCGCCGGCATTGATGCGCGGCCCGATCAGATAGGCCAGATGGAATGTGCTGACCGGCTCGCCGATACGCGACACCCGCGCCAGGGCCGCCAGGCCTTCATTCTTCTGCTGGCGCGCCACCTGCAGTCCCTTGACGACAAAGGCGCGGTTGACGCCGACAAGCGGCACCACGTCGCAGACAGTCGCCAACGCGACAAGATCAAGCATCGAGAGCAGGTCCGGCGGCGGCGTGTCCGTCAGGCGGCTGCGCAGGATCTTCGCCGTCTGCACCAATGTGAGGAAGACGACGCCCGCCGCGCAAAGATGGCCTTGTCCGGAAAGGTCGTCCTCGCGGTTGGGATTGACGACAGCGATGGCTTCCGGCAGCGCCCCACCGACCTGGTGATGGTCGAGCACCACGACATCCGCGCCGGCCTCTATCGCCGCATCGACGGACGCCGCGCTGTTGGTGCCGCAATCGACCGTGACGATCAGTGTCGCGCCGCGCGAGACCAGTTCACGCATGGCATCGGGATTGGGACCATATCCCTCGAAGATTCGATCCGGGATATAGATTTCCGACGGCACGGAAAAATGCGCGAGAAACCGCTTGAGCAACGCCGACGAAGCGGCACCGTCGACGTCATAGTCGCCGAATATCGCCACCTTCTCCTTGGTCATGACCGCCGCCGCGATGCGTGCCGCAGCCCTCTCCATGTCGGTCAGCGACGTCGGATCGGGCAGAAGGTCCCGGATGGTCGGGTCGAGAAAGCGCTCGGTCTGTTCCGCCGTCACGCCGCGCCCGGCAAGCACGCGGGCAACGATGTCGGGAACGCCATGGCCCTGCGCGATGGCGAGCGCCGTCATGTCCTGCCGCGCCGTCAACCGGTGTTCCCAGGAAACACCGGTCGCCGACTGCCTGACATCAAGAAAAGTTCGTCTCTCGCCCGTCATGCGACGCGCCGTCTGCGAATTGTCATTTCTCACAATATGCGACGGCTAAACAGGAAGGTATCAAAACTTTTCCAGATCCTGGTGACGCGCCTTGATCTCGCGCACGGTGCGCGATGACGAACGCAGAACGATCGTATGCGTGATGATGTAGTTGCGGCCGAACTTGACGCCCGCCAGCATATTGCCGTCGGTGACGCCGGTCGCGGCAAACAGCACATCGCCTCGCGCCATGTCTTCGGCCCGATAGACGCGCCTCGGATCGGAGATGCCCATCCTGGCGGCGCGTTCGACCTTTTCCGGTGTATCGAGGATCAGCCGGCCCTGCATCTGGCCTCCCGTGCAGCGCAAGGCGGCCGCGGCCAGCACGCCTTCCGGCGCGCCTCCGGTGCCGAGATAGATGTCGATGCCGGTTTCCTCCGGGTCGGTGGTGTGAATGACGCCGGCAACGTCGCCGTCACCGATCAGCCGGATCGCCGCACCCGTGGCGCGCACGGCTTCGATCAGCCTGGCATGACGCGGCCGATCGAGAATGCAGGCCGTGATATCGGACACGGCGACACCCTTGGCCTTGGCAAGGCTGGCGATGTTCTCCGCCGGCGAAGCGTCGATGTCGATAACGCCGTCGGCATAGCCGGGACCGATGGCAATCTTGTCCATATAGACGTCGGGAGCAAACAGCAGGCTGCCCTTCTCGGCGATGGCGATGACGGCAAGTGCATTGGGAAGGTTCTTGGCGCAGATCGTCGTGCCTTCGAGCGGGTCGAGTGCGATATCGACGGCCGGTCCTTTGCCGGTGCCGACCTCTTCGCCGATGTAGAGCATCGGGGCCTCGTCGCGCTCGCCCTCACCGATCACCACCGTGCCCTTGATCGCGAGGCGATTGAGCTCCTGGCGCATGGCGTCGACGGCGACCTGGTCGGCCGCCATTTCATCACCGCGCCCACGCAATCGGGCGGCCGCGACCGCGGCCCGTTCGGTGACGCGCACCAGTTCCATGGTGAGTATCCGGTCGAGACCGGCGACAATGTTGTGAGCCACATTCATATGGTGGAAATCCTCGTTGGCATGCGGCCTCCCGCCGGAGGCGCGTCTCTTTTGTCAAACGAGCATGACAACGGCAAGACCTGCCGGGGGAATTATCGAAAAGGCAACAATATCAATCGATTGAAGTCGGCTCTGCAAAAGAAAACGCCCGGCGCTAGTGGCGCCGGGCGTGCTTGGATTGGTTCGGATTTGCCCGCTCGCGCCGGGCGAAGCCTCAGAACACCGCGAGATACTTTAGCAGCGAGATGATGCCGATGATGATGACGATGACTTGAACGATCTGCCGCATCTTGGCATCGAGCGGAAGACGCTGCACCAGATAAAGAACCAGAACGATCACCAGAAAGGTGATCAGAATGCCTATAAGCATGGATGATGCCATAAAACCCTCCTTGAAAATTGACGTGCCGAGACGAAAAGGCCGGCTGAGCCGGCCTCGAATAACTTACTGATACCAGCGGCGCGGCGTGTCGCTCAGGGCCTGCCCAACGGCAATTCCAGCCAAGAAGCCGATCAACCCGATGATCCCGACCACCGCCGTGGTCGTGCCCGGGTTGTCGCGTGCGACCTCGGATACGGCCTGAGCCTGTGTTCGCAACTGCTGCGCGGTTCGGGACGCGCGCGCCGCGGCTGTATCATACAGGTCGGACGCCTGTTCCCTGGCATCGTCGACCAGTTCGGCGCCCCGCTCCGAAATGCTCTTGTTGATCTTGGTGATCTCCTTGCGCAGTTCAGCAATCTGCTTTTCGAGCGTCTTCTGGATATCGTCGATGTGAGGGACGTCGGACTTGTTTGCTTCGGCCATTGAGGGGTTCCTTCAGTTGTAGACCAAGAGAACGGCGAGCGCGCAAAATCGTTCCCGGTCAAATGGCGTCGTTTGACCGGGCACTCAAGGGACATGTTTCGGAGTCTGGCGTCGAAGACGCTCTGCATCGCCGGATGCCGGCAGCGCTGTTTTCTACCCTGCCCGCTCGATGCGGATGACCTGAGGCTTGTCGGTCAGGTGACCGTCCTTGGTGATGCCGTCGACGGCCTTGCGCACTGCAGCTTCCGTGGTCTCGTGGGTGACCAGGATCACCGTCTTCTGCGCCTCGGCCTCGCCATTCACGGCATGCTGCACGATCGATTCCAGCGAGATGTCATTGTCGGCCATGCGTTTGGCGATCGCCGCGAACACACCGATACGGTCATGCACGGTCAGCCGGATGAAGTAGCCGCCAGCATGGCTGCGCATCTGCGCTTTCTTGTAGGGTTTCAATTCCTTGGCAGGACGGCCGAATACCGGGCCGTGCTGGAAGCCGGGCCGGCTCTTGGCGATGTCGGCGATGTCGCCGATGACAGCCGACGCGGTCGCGTTGCCGCCGGCACCCGGTCCGGAAAGCAGCAGCTCGCCCAGTATGTCGGTCTCGATCGCCACCGCATTGGTCACGCCATGCACCTGCGCGATGACCGAGGCAGTCGGCACCATGGTCGGATGCACGCGCTGCTCGATGCCGCTCTCGGTGCGCTGGGCGACGCCAAGCAGCTTTATCCGATAGCCGAGATCGGCCGCCGCGCGGATATCGGCCTGGGTGATGTTGGAAATGCCTTCCATGTAGATGTCGTTCGCCGCGATTCTGGTGCCGAAGGCAAGGCTGGTCAGGATCGACAGCTTATGCGCGGTGTCCTGCCCTTCGATGTCGAAGGTCGGGTCAGCCTCGGCATAGCCCAGCCGCTGCGCGTCCTTCAGGCAGGCGTCGAACGAGATGCCCTCTGCCTCCATGCGGGTGAGGATGTAGTTGCATGTGCCGTTGAGGATACCGAAGACCCGGGTGACCGAATTGCCGGCCATCGCTTCGCGCATCGTCTTGATGACGGGAATGCCGCCGGCCACCGCCGCTTCGTAGTTGAGCAGCACGCCCTTCTTCTCGGCGATCTCGGCCAGCGCCACTCCATGCTTGGCCAGCAGCGCCTTGTTGGCCGTGACGACATGACGGCCGGCATCGAGCGCCGCTTTCACGGCGCTGCGCGCCGGCCCCTCGTCGCCGCCGATCAGTTCGACGAACACATCGATGTCGGCGGTCTGCGCCATTTTCACCGCGTCGTCGAACCACTGCGTCGAGCTCAAATCGATGCCACGGTCGCGCTTGGGGTCACGCGCCGAGACGGCGGTGACGACGATATCGCGCCCGCACTGCCGGGTCAGTTCCGCTGCCTTGTCGCGCAGAACGCGCGCCACGGACGCGCCGACAGTGCCGAGACCGGCGATTCCAACACGCAATGCTTCAGCCATGTCCGGCGACGTCCCTCAAAAATTCGATCGATATGATGTCTGGCAACTCAGCGGTGGGCGGAGAGCGGCACCACATTGTTGGGCTGCTTGGCGCTGGACGACAGGAAGCGCTTGATGTTGCGCGCCGCCTGCCGGATCCGGTGCTCGTTTTCGACGAGCGCCACGCGAACGAATTCGTCGCCATATTCGCCAAAGCCGATTCCTGGCGCCACCGCCACGTCGGCGTGCTCGATCAGCAGCTTCGAGAATTCGAGCGAGCCGAGATGGCGGAATTGTTCGGGGATCGGTGCCCAAGCGAACATCGAAGCCGCCGGCGCCGGAATGGTCCAGCCCGCGCGGCCGAAGGAATCGACCATCACATCGCGGCGCTTGTGATAGACGTCGCGCACTTCGTCGATATCGGCGCCGTCGCCATTGAGCGCATGCGCCGCGGCAACCTGAATCGGCGTGAAGGCGCCATAGTCCAGATACGACTTCACCCGCGTCAACGCCGAGATCAACCGCTCATTGCCGACGGCGAAACCCATGCGCCAGCCCGGCATGGAGAAGGTCTTCGACATCGAGGTGAACTCGACGCAGACATCGATCGCGCCCGGCACCTGCAGCACCGACGGCGGCGGATTGCCGTCGAAATAGATTTCCGAATAGGCAAGGTCCGACAGGATGATGATGTCGTTCTTCTTGGCGAAGGCCACCACGTCCTTGTAGAAATCGAGCGAGGCGACCAGCGCGGTCGGGTTCGACGGATAGTTGAGGATCAGCGCCAGCGGCTTCGGGATCGAATGGCGGATGCCACGCTCGACCGCCGGGATGAAACCGTCGTTCGGCTCGACCTGGAGCGAACGGATGACGCCGCCCGACATGATGAAGCCGAAGGCATGGATCGGATAGGTCGGATTTGGGCACAGGATCACGTCGCCGGGAGCCGTGATAGCCTGCGCCATGTTGGCGAAGCCTTCCTTGGAACCCAGCGTCGCCACGACTTGCGTATCCGGATTGAGCTTCACGCCAAAGCGGCGCGCATAGTAATTGGCCTGAGCGCGACGCAGGCCCGGAATGCCGCGCGACGACGAATAGCGATGGGTGCGCGGATCGCGCACGACCTCGCACAGTTTATCGACGATGGCCTTGGGCGTCGGCAGGTCCGGATTGCCCATGCCAAGGTCGATAATGTCGGCGCCGCGCGAACGGGCGCTGGCCTTCAGCCGGTTGACCTGCTCGAAGACGTAAGGCGGAAGCCGGCGAACCTTGTGAAATTCTTCCATGGCAGTTCCAGACAGCGAGGGGGTTTCTGGGCGCGCGATATAGACCTATTTGCAGGTAGGGTCGAGGGTAAGGTCACATTTGCCTTCGATCTGCTTAAGCGTGTCGCCGCCGTGCTGCTTCGCCAGCGCGGTCAGTTCGGCCGGGTTGGTGGGCTTGGCCCCGCGGTTCTTCGCGGCCTGGGCCCGCTCGTCAGCCTTCAACTGCGCAAGCTTGGCGTTCTTTTCAGCTTCGGTGAATTGCGGCGCAGCCACCTTCGGCGGAATGTTCAGGTTTGGGAAGGTGGCCGTATCCTTGGGGCCTTCCACACCAGCGACAGGCGTCGAGCCTTCCATATTGGTGCTAGAACAACCACTTATGGCCAGCAGCACGATCGCAAGGCCCGCACGGCAAAAACGACCAGTCCCGGAAAAAACGGTATCGCCAATATCAATCGTCATATTGTTTCCCTGGCAACCGGGTTACAGCATATTGGACCCGGTCTGATGTCCCGTGATAATATGTCAAGAAAACGCTTCGGGAGGAACCCCGCCAGCCATGTCCAAAACACCCGATTCGGGCAAAGCGGAAGATGACGAGCGTTCGACCGTCGAGCAATATCTGGTGAAGGACCCGGAACGCTTCGCCCTGAACATGGCGCGCATGATCGAGCAGGCCGGCAAGGCCGCCTCCGCATGGGCCGAACCGCGTGAAAAAGGCGAAGTGCGCGACACAGTCGCCGAGCCGGTTGTCGACATGGTGAAGACCTTCTCCAAGCTCAGCGAATACTGGCTTGCCGATCCGCAGCGCGCGCTGGAAGCCCAGACGCGGCTGTTCTCCGGCTACATGACCGTCTGGGCCAACGCCATTCAACGCACCGGCAATGCGGCCGAAAGCACGGAAGACGCCGTCAAGCCCGAGCGTGGCGACAAGCGGTTCCTCGACCCCGAATGGGGCCGCAACGCCTTCTTCGATTTCCTGAAACAGGCCTATCTCGTCACCTCGCGCTGGGCGTCCGAACTGGTCGAGCACGCCGAAGGTCTGGACGACCACACTCGCCACAAGGCTGGCTTCTACGTCAAGCAGGTGTCCAACGCCATCTCGCCGTCGAATTTCATCCTCACCAATCCCGAGCTGTTTCGCGAAACCGTTGCCTCGAACGGCGAGAACCTGGTGCGCGGCATGAAGATGCTGGCCGAGGATATCGCCGCCGGCAAGGGCGACCTGAAACTGCGCCAGGCCGACTATTCGCCCTTCGAGATCGGCAAGAACATCGCCACCACGCCTGGCAAGGTGGTCGGCCGCAGCGATGTCGCCGAGATCATACAGTATGATCCCTCGACCGAGATGGTGCTCAAGCGGCCGCTTCTGATATGCCCGCCATGGATCAACAAATTCTACATCCTCGATCTGAACCCGCAGAAATCCTTCATCCGCTGGGCGATCGAGCAGGGTCATACCGTGTTCGTCATCTCGTGGATCAATCCGGACGAACGCCACGGCGCCAAGAACTGGGAAGCCTATATTCGGGAAGGCCTGCAATACGGCCTCGACACCGTCGAGAAGGCGACCGGCGAACACGACGTCAACGCGATCGGCTATTGCGTCGGCGGCACGCTGCTGGCGGCGGCGCTTGCGCTGATGGCGCGCGAAGGCGATGACCGTATCAAATCTGCCACCTTCTTCACCACGCAGGTGGACTTCACTCATGCCGGCGACCTGAAAGTGTTCGTCGACGAGGAGCAGGTCGCGGCCGTTGAGAAATCGATGAGCGAGAAGGGCTATCTCGACGGCACCAAGATGGCGACCGCCTTCAACATGCTGCGCTCCGGCGACCTTATCTGGCCCTACGTCGTCAACAACTACATGCGCGGCAAGGATCCCCTGCCCTTCGACCTGCTCTACTGGAATGCGGATTCGACCCGCATGGCGGCGGCCAATCACTCTTTTTATCTGCGCAACTGCTATCTCGAGAACAACCTGTCGCAAGGCACGATGGAATTGGCGGGCCAGACGGTGTCGCTCGGGGATGTCACCATTCCCGTCTACAACCTCGCCGCCAAGGAGGACCACATAGCGCCAGCGCTTTCGGTCTTTCTCGGCTCAAAATATTTCGGCGGCAAGGTCGAATACGTGATGGCCGGATCCGGCCACATCGCCGGCGTGGTCAATCCGCCAGCATCCAACAAGTACCAGTATTGGACCGGGGGAACGCCGACAGGGGATTTCAACCAATGGATCGCCAAGGCCACCGACCATCCCGGTTCCTGGTGGCCACACTGGCAAGGCTGGGTCGAGGCCAAGGACAATACCCGCGTACCCGCACGCGTCCCGGGCAAGCATATGAAAACCCTGGGCGATGCTCCCGGCACCTATGTCAAGACGCGTGTGTAACGGACTGTAATGTCTGGTGAGTTGACGGCCCGGTAAAAGCGGGCGAAATGTGGCGTCAACCACGAAGCAGCCTTAATTCGTCCGCAACTGCTGAATTTCCGTCAGGCTTGCGGATTTGACACAGGTCTCGTTTCCGGGTCGGGGACAAGAATCATCGCGACGCAGACGTTCAGTCGCCGCGCCACGATGCACCGGCCGGACACCGAGGGGGAAATTGTTTTGAAATCAGCAGGATCGTGCCTGGCGAAGGGAGAAAGTCGCGCTATCGCGGCCGCGCTCTTCTCCGTGCTTCTGGCATCCTGCACCTCGGCCGGCGACCCCACAATGTCGGTCGGCATGCCTGGTTACAATGCATCGTCGACGGAAATGGGCACTGCCTCGGCCATGCATCAGGTGGCGACGGCTGATTCTTCGGCACAGTTGGCGGCTCATCCTCAGATGATGATGACCGCCGAAGGTGACGCCGCGCTGCCCGAGGAAGTTGCCTATGTGCCGATGGCCAAGCCGGAGGTGGCCTTTCCGATCACGACGCCCGCGGCCGCCGAAACGATTGCCGGCACCACGCCGCAACCGCTGACGCAACCCACGCAGACGAAGCAGGAAACGGATGCGGTCGCCGCGAAGATCGCCGCCGCCGATGCCGAGGTGACCGCGCCCACACCCGAGCCCAAGCCCGCGGCTCCCGCGATGAACAATCCAGTCTATGTGACGGCCGCGCAGACACCACCACCGCAGGCCGACGCACCGAAGAAAAAGGGCTTCCTGGCCTCGTTGTTCGGCGCCACGCCGGCTTCGGCCACCCCTGCTCCGCTTGTCAACGCGCGTCTTGGCGAACAGCCCTCGACGGCTCAGGCGAAGGCAACCCCGCCCGCACCACAGCCGGCCGCGGCAAAGCCGATAATTACCCTGGCAACAACCGATTCCGCTTCAAAGCCGGTACAACTCGCCTCCGTGGGCGGCGATACCAGCCACTACTCCAGCGATGCGCTGCCCGGCGTGCGCCAGACGGCCTTGTTCGAGATCAAGCGCAAGTCCGGTCTCGACGACGAAAGCGACGTCGACCTGAACGAGGATGAAGGCTCGGGCGGCCCCTATCAGGTCGCCTCGGCCGCCGGTCTAGCCCGGCTGGCGCCGAATGGACTTCTCAAGCAGAACGAGACCGTCGATGTCGCCTGCCTGAAACCCTCGCTGGTGCGTGTGCTGAAGACGATCGAGGGCCACTATGGCCGCAAGATGGTCGTGACCTCTGGCTATCGGGATCCGACCCGCAATCGCCGTGCCAACGGCGCCAAGAATTCGCTGCACATGTATTGCGCCGCCGCCGATATCCAGGTGCCAGGCGTGTCGAAGTGGGAGCTGGCAAGCTATATCCGCACCATGCCCGGCCGCGGCGGCGTCGGCACCTACTGCCATACCGAGTCGGTGCACGTCGATGTCGGCCCCGAGCGCGACTGGAACTGGCGGTGCCGCCGGCGCAGTGGCGGCAGCGATGGCGGTGACGGCTAACCCGGTTCAGCGCCTCCATCTGGCGCTCGCAAGGCACGGCCACCGCCAGAATTAGACCGCTGAAAACACTCCTGTGAAACAATCGAAAAAAGTTGTCGCAGGCAGCGACAGACGGGTTGCCGGCTGCGAACAACGCAACTATAAGCCCCACATCTGAGCGCGCCCATCGTCTAGCGGTCAGGACACCGCCCTTTCACGGCGGTAACAGGGGTTCGATTCCCCTTGGGCGTACCAGACATTTCAAGATGTAAAGCGACGCAGCGAAAATGTCAGACAAATCATTCGTGTCTTGTCGCTTTGACGATTAACATGCGCGGCCCCGTGTGTGGCCTCACCTGGAGTCTTGAGGTTCGACAATCGGCCCGTCGTTTTATGACTACGATGGCATCGGCCCTTGCCGCCTTGGATTTTGGCGACACGCCGGTTGATGCATCCTTCGTCGCGGCGGCAACGCCCTGATCCGCGAATTTGAAATCGCTCGTTCTGCCGCTGACTACGCGGCGGCCCTGTTGTCAGATTCTCCCAGCCACCCCATGCCGGCACACCCGACGCATGTGACCGTCTTTCCCGGACAACCGGTATGGTGGGTCCCTTGCGGACAGCAATGCCCGTTTGACGCGCACCATCGCGAGCAATCAAAAACCCTGCCGCCACCATGGCAGCGCGGGCACTCCGTCTTCACCGCAGTCATTGACTCAACCCAATTCGGAGCTTCCGCTCGAAGCGCAGCACTGCCCGCAAGTAACAGAGGTCCCTGCGTTTTCAAGCACGAAGCCCTGACTTAAATTGGGTCAATCCGGGCGCGGCTTCCGGCGTGACGGGATGGTCGCGCGGCCGGCGAGCGCCCTGGTCAAAGATTGAAGACATGCGACGCGATCAAGCCGGCGAGCAGCACGCCCGAAAGGAGAGCGATGATCGATGCAAGAAACCAGCGCAGCGTGACCTGATAGACCGGCTCGTCATCGTCTTGCGGAAGCAACGCCCGCCACAGGGCGACGAACTGAAGGGCGATGGCCAGTGCGAGCAGGAGCGTCGCCAGGATCGAGGCGACCGTCCATCCGCCTTCGGCTTCGAAGTTCCAGTACCGAAGGAAAAGGAGCGAAAATCCGAGCAGCACGGTGATCGCGGAGATGACACCCTGCCGGTAGCCGCCGGGCAAGGGAATCTTGCGCGCCCTTCCTGCCTGAAGACCTGGCTCGATGGTTTCCGGGCGATCGATCTGGCGATCGGGATGGTCGTCCTGGCGCTCGGGCGGGTCGATCATGCCTTCACCATACCGCCGGCGTCGGCATCGTCAAATGGTGATGGTTTGCAAGGGTATCGCTCTCAGGTGGCCCGCAAATCCGGAGCTAATCAGAAAACCCACCGATAAAGTCCTTGGAGCCCGGCCATGACAAGAACGATGAGTCCGTTCGAGATAACCCCGACCGCCGCCAACGTCCATGCGGCATCGCCAGTCTGGCCGAAGATGACGAACGGGAAAAAGCCAGCAATAGCAACAAGCGTGGCGACAAGTGCGAGCCATCCGGCGCCCTGACGCTCAACCAGCCTGCAAACGAAAAATGCAATGCCTACCAGGATGATCCTGATCGGATCGAGTATTTGTGCGAGAACGATAGCGGTCAAAAGCATGGCCGCGCACTGAACTTCAAAACCCTCGGCCTTTCAAGGTCCAAGGGTCACAAGTCTGCCGATGCAACGCAAGCCTTCGAGAGCCGGCACTATACCTTCGGACAGGCGGCTATACCTTTGGAGGCCGCCCCCTGGCTGGACTTGACCGCGATTCGGCCTGATGTTGACTGCGGCTAGTCCCTCCCACCCCCCCCGCATAGACGGGGCTAGTCATGCAAAGAGCCCGCTGTCCACCAGAACGGACAGCGGGCTTTTCAGTTGTATCGATGACCAAGTGCCCGTCCACTCCGGGACTGGGCATTGGGCAAAATGGCGAAACATTTCGCGAGCAACAGGTCGACCGGGGGTATCGCGCCGGCCGACCCGCTTCGTAAACGCTGTGGTCATTTCGAAGATGGCACCGAACGCGGAAAAGCCTCGTCCACGGTGCCTCGATCCTACTTCAGCCCGAGCGTGCCCTGCAGCGTCGAGAGGTCCTCGGCCAGGGCGGTCACCGGCCCCTGCAAAGCCTTGCGGTCATCGCCGGTAAGCTTGTCATAGGCGGCGAACGATCCATCGGCGGCGCGATACTTGGCCAGGATGTCATCGACGGTCTTGAAGTTGCCGTCGATCTTGTCCGACAGGCCCTTGTCGGCCTGGGTGGTCAGCGGCCGCAGCAAGTCGACGATCTTCTCGGCGCCGTCGACATTGGCCTGGAAATCCCACAGATCGGTGTGGCTGTAGCGATCTTCCTCGCCACTGATCTTGGACGATGCGACTTCCTCGATCAGGCCGGCGGCGCCACCCACCATCTTGTCCGGCGCAATGGTCAGCGTCTTTACGCGCTTCTGAAGGTCGAGCACATCGGCATTCAGCTTGTCGGCAAAGTCGTGCATGTCCTTCGTCGAGCCCTGCACGAAGAGCGCGTATTCTATGCGATGAAAGCCGGTGAAACCCGGATCCTGTTCCGCTTTCTCATGGTCGCTGGCGCGCGAATCGATCGATCCGTCGAGATCCGAAAAGAGTTCGGCGATCGGCTCGATTGCCTCGTAGTGGACGCGTGTCGGCGCGTAGAGCGCCTTTGCCTCATCAAGCCTGTCGGCCTTCACGGCCGCCGTGAATTTCTCCGTCTGGGAGACGAGATCGTCGACACCCTTGGACACATAGACCTTGTAGTCGGCGACTGGTTGGACGAGCGCCATTGGATCGATGGCCCCCCAGGCGAAATTCGACAGCGCGAGGCCACAGACGCCGGCAAGCGCGATGGAACGGAAATTCATGTTTCAGGCTCCTTTCTTTGTTGCTGAAGGACTTTCTTCCGATTGATCGAAACGTTCGGCCGCCTCCAGCATGGATTGACCAAGATAGCTGTGCTGATCGGGAACGCCGGGAAGGGCGAAGAAATAGCCGCCGCCGACGGGCTTGATGTATTCCTCAAGGGGCTCGCCATTCAGCCGGCTCTGGACGGCGATGAAGCCGGCATCGAGATCAGCCTGGAAGCAGATGAACAGGAGGCCCATGTCGAGTTGCCCCGCCTTGGTCACTCCGCGCGAGAAATTGAACGGACGCCGCAGGATCAGATTGGCATCGGTCGCCGCCGTGCGCGGGTTTGCGAGCCGGATGTGGGCGTCCAGGGGAATCTTGTCTCCCTTGGGATCGTCAGCATATTGGGGGACGTCTTGCTCCGCCTTCATGGTCAGCGGCGCGCCTGAATACTTTTCGCGGCCGATGATCGTCTGCTGTTCGACAAGCCGCGTACGGTCCCAGCGCTCGACGAAATTGCGGATGATGCGCACCACCTGGTAGGTGCCGCCGGCGGCCCAGTCCTGTTCGTTCGCACCCTGGCGCGCCCAGACGATCCGGTCCATCAAGGCCGCATCGGACGAATCGGGATTGGCGGTGCCATCCTTGAAGCCGAGCAAGTTGCGGGGCGCTTCCTTGCGCTCGCCGGGCTCGCGCGGTGCCGGCACGAACCCATCCTGCTGCCAGCGCACCATCAGGAGATCGGGCGTGTGTTTGACCACGTCACGCAATGCGTGGATGTTTGTCTCCGCCGTGTTCGAGCAGATCTGCAGCAGGAGGTCGCCATGACAGCGATCAGCCTCCAGCGCATCATTGGGAAACTGGTGCATCGTCCTGAGTCTTGCCGGCTTGACGCCAGCAAGGCCGAAACGATCATCAAACAGCGACGCGCCGACGGCGACCGTTACGGTAAGATTGTCCGGCGAGACGACCGGCCCCAGCAGACCGGAATCAGGAGGCGGAAAATCCAGCTCACCTACAGGCGCCACACCGCCTTCCATCAGGAACGCGAGCCGCTCGGTCAGAATGCGCATGAGGCGCTGAAGATCGGATCTCTTCCTGGCCAGAACATCAAAGGCGACCACCAGTCCCGCGGGCGGTCGCGACGAGGTGATGCCGGCCTGGTGAATTCCGTAGAATGGTTGGCGGTCGTCAATGGCTGCCAGAGGTGAAGCCGCAACGCCGGCGGCCGCCATCGGGCAACTGTCTGCACGAGCCGCGGAGGCGCTGACGATCGCCCCACCGGCAGCGCCCAGGCCAAGGAGCAAACGACGGCGGTCCAGCGACGGGCCGATGCCCGACTGTTTCGTGGCGTCGACGGATTTCCCTGCCATTGTCATCACCTCAAGACAGACCGAGGGCGCCGGACAACGCGGCCAAATCGTTCGCAAGCGTGACCATCGCCTGCTGCAAGGCAGCGCGATCGTCTTCTGTCATCTTGTCGTAGGTTGCGAAGGAACCGTCGGCGGCGCGGTATCTGGCCAGGATCGCGGCAACCGTCGAGAAATCGATATCGAGGCGGGTCGTCAGCGCATTGTCGGCCTTGGCCAGCACTGGCCGCAAAAGATCGACGATCTTCCTTGCGCCATCGACATTGGCCTGGATGTCCCACAAATCGGTAAGGCTGTAACGACCGCCCTCGCCTGCGATTTTCGAGGACGCAACCTGTTCGATCAGGCTGGCGGCACCAGCCGCCATCTTGTCAGGAGGAACGGTAAGCGTCCTAAGCCGTTCGCCAAGTTGGGCGACATCGATGGAGAGCTTGTCGGCCAGCGGCGCCAGGCTGGTGGTATTCGATTGCGCGAACAGCCCATATTCAATGCGGTGAAAACCACCAAAGCCGGGATCGGCTTCCTTCTTCTCATAAGCGCCTGCGTTCGCATCGATGGCGGCATCAAGATCGGCGAAGAGTTCGGCGATCGGCTTGATGCTCTCATAGTGCGCGCGCGCCGGCGCGTAGAGCTTGCGGGCGGTGTCGAGATCGCCGGCCTTGATGGCATTGGCGAATTTCACGGTCGCCTCGCCAAGCCCCGCCGCTTCCCCGCCAAGATAGACCTTGTATTCGGCCATCGGTCCGATCAGGTCGACCAGTTTCGGCTTCACGGAAGCCGGCATGGCGCCGGTGACATGGAGCTTGCCCTTGGGATTGGTGAGCAGGCCGCAGGTGATTTCGTAATCGCCGGGCTCAAGCGTGGTCGTCAGCTTCTGTGTAAAACCTGGCGCGATGTTCTCGCGCTCGTCCACCACCATGACGCCGCTGAGAATCTCCCACTCCAGCGCGCGCGTGCTCTTGTTGACGATAGAGAAGGTCACCTTGCCCGCCGGCACGGTCATGTTCTCCGGGTCGCATGCCCTGGCGCTGACCGTGACCGTCGCCTCGGCGACCTTGCCGGGGGCCGCACTGGACGGTTGGACGGGCGGAGCCGCGGCTCCGGCAACGGGCTTCGACGCGCCCGTGTCACCGCCCTGTTGCCAGGCGTAGTAGCCGCCACCCGCCGCGATCACCAAGAAAGCCACGACGGCCGCGATCTGAGATTGTTTCAATCGGCCAGACATCGCCCCTACCCTCAAACGGCGCCGGGACGGCGCGAACCGTCCGGTGCAGGCTTGGAAGAAACTGGACGAGGAGGCGCGGGCACAAAAAGGATCAGCGCGGGAACCAGATAGAGCAGATAGACCAGGACCTCGCCGACGGTTGGCTGGTCCTGATAGCCGAGGATGCCAGCCAGCACCGATCCAAGCGCGCTGTCCATGGGCAGGATGGAGCTGAGGTCGAAAGCCGTGGCCTGCAGGCCGTTCCACAGCCCGGCCTCGTGCAAGGCGCGCAACGAGCCGGCAAGCAACCCCGCCGCGACAAACAGGATGAAGAAGCCGGTCCAGCGGAAGAACATCCGCAGATTGAGCTTTACGCCACCATGGTAGATGAGCAGGCCGACAATCACGGCAACCGCCAGGCCAAGCACCGCGCCAAGCGGCGCGCCGATGCCCACTTCGGCGCCTTGCTGGAAGGTGGCGAGCAGGAAGAACACCGATTCCAGTCCTTCACGGGCAACGGCGAAGAACACCATGCCCAGCAAAGCCATCGATTGATGATCGCCGGTGCTTAACGCGTGGTCGATCGAGTCGTGGAGTTCGGCCTTGATCGAGCGCGCCGCCTTCCGCATCCAGAACACCATCGAGGTCAGGATAATGACGGCTACCAGCCCGACAGCTGCCTCGAACATCTCCTGGATTCGCTGCGGGAATTCGCCGCTCGCAAGGTCGAACGCAATGCCGACTGCGAGTGACATGGCGACCGCAAGACCGACGCCCACCCAGACCAGCGGTAGCCAGGCGCGACGGCCCGTCTGGCGCAAATAGCTCGCGATGATACCGACAATAAGCGCGGCTTCGATGCCCTCGCGCAGCATGATGAGGAAAGGAACCAGCATTCAAAAGCCCTGGAGCCGTTCATCCAATTTTCCGGCTACGTGGGCTGCACCTACACCCTTGCGAATGGAGGCAACAAGAAAAATGCAGAAACACGATCAGATCGAAACATCACAAATTCGCGAGCACACACACTTTATAATTATTCTAAGGTGGAATGGACAGTATACGTTCCGCACTTACTAAATTTGTCAAAAATAATTTTGAAATGAATCATGAGTCTTTGGCGAACGCAGCGCAAAAATCCCGACATGCCCGAACTTCACCTTAGGTCACTAGGAATATATAACATCCAAGGAACCTGATCTTCGGGGCCACAGGTCTCGAAACGATACGCCCGAACAAACCTGAGCCTCAATTTCATCATTAAGCGACGATTGGGCTGACCGCTTAAACTTGACCAAAGACAGAAAGATTGGTGATCGGCTGCGCCGCGAACAAAGGTGCCGACTGCCGTTTCGGCGTCGACTCAGGCGACGTCACGGTCAACGTGTGCATCTCTCTTTGAACCGCAGCGAAGAAGCGCCGGACCTCATCGCTTGCCGAGGCTCTGTCCTTGCCCGATCCGACGACGCGATCGAGGAGCTCGCCCGCCGTGGCCTTCCAGAACGATGTGGCGGTATCGCCGTGCAGCTTGTCTAGCTGGGCCGCCACCTCGCGAACCAGGACGATCTGACGGTCTATCGGAAAAACTCGCACTTCTGCTGAATGCATCTTTCACACCATGAGACTGACGCAACGAATCGAACGCTGCCCTACAGTCGCTGGCGTAACCGGGAAGGTGAAAACGGACCCTTAACGACGATTCACGAAACGTGATCGACGCTTGCGCCCACTGCCTCCAGGCCGAAAAAACCGGGGTTGTCAGCGCTAGACCCGCAGCGCCCTGGCCTCGCCACCACGCTTGCGGGTCACCATCATGTCGCGGGCCATCAGGCCGCTTACCCGGCAGAACGCCATGAAGGCGCGGCATGCATCTTCCGTCTTCACTACATCGACAGTGGCGCCAAAACACGCGTTAAAGGCCTTCTGATAGACCGGCCCCTGCTTGCGCGCCGGCCAATCCTGCAGGAAATCCAGCGCCTGTTCGACGCCATAGATCTCCTCGACAGCCATGCCGGGCTCGAGTGCGATGCGCACCGGAACCTCGAATTGCAATCTGTCCATTCCAAGTCTCCCAAACCAACCTCGAGAGCCTAACGCGGTTCGTCTTAAAAAGTTGCCTGAAGCGGCTTTTCGGCAAGGAAATGTGTCGCTACTGCGACCACGGCAATGCATGCCGTGGTCGTCCACAGTCATCCGCGGGCGTCACGCCAGTCCTCCAGCAGCTGAGGCCGGACCGTGCCCCCCCACAAGTTCACTGGTTTGCCGGATCGGTCTCCGCTTCATAGCTCATGCGGGCGACCACCAGCAGGAGGTAGGCCGACGGCACCGCGAAGATAGCGCCGAGAACCATGGCTCCCGTTCCTGAAAGCCTGAGCGTCTCGGCGGCGGCCCAATAAACAGTGCCGATACAGATGATCGCCTGAACCGAGAGAAACAATGCGGCCATCGCCGCGCGCGAAAGTGTCTTGAATGTCCTGATACGTTCCATTGAAAACAGTCCGAATGACGCGTCACGTCGCCGATGCACGGCCAACGGCCGCCGCAGCGGCGTGCGACGCGGAAGGATTTATGGATGAAAGCTGAAAGTGCCGGTCAGACGGACGGCGGCGCGCGTGGTCGGTTGGCGTTGGACCGCGGTACGGTAGAGACCGCGGGTACGACCAAGCGGTCAACCAGCGACGTGCGATCGAGCAGGAGGAAATCGGGTGCCGGAGACAACAGGGCGGGGTTGCCACCAGCAAACTTTGCAAACACCGGCCGGCCGGAGCGGACTTCGAGTGCCTGAACCTTGCCGGCTACGCGCAGCAGCGCGGCCGCTTCGCCGCTCCGTTCAAGACTGAGGCTTGGGCCGTCCGAGCCGGCACCCGAAAATCTCGGCGCGCCCGGCTGGCCTAGACACAGCAACGCGAACAGCAGCAGGCCCACAAGACATGAGCAGGCTGCCGTCATCGGCGTGTCGAATGACCTGATACGCTTGAAACCCAAGGCGCGTGTCTCCAAAATCGTCAACCCGCCCTACCGCGGATGGACAAGAAAGGAAAGGAACGCGGGCAGCGGCGAGAACATCGAATTGGCAGGCGCGAATCTCCGCCATCTTCGGTCGTCACGAACAGTTCTTCCTTGAACCTTTGGCCTTCAAGTGCCAAATCTGGAGGGATTTTCACGCCGGCTCATATATAAAGGGCCTTACCCGCCAAAACGGACACAATGGTCACCTATCTCGACGCAGCCACCGCACCGCTCAGAAATACCGGGCAGATCCGCCTCTACGGCGAAGAGGGCTTTGCCGGCATGCGCAAGGCCTGCGATCTTACCGCACGTTGCCTCGACGAACTGGTGCCGATGGTCGAACCTGGCGTCACAACGGACACAATCGACCGTTTCGTCTTCGAATTCGGCATGGATCACGGCGCGCTGCCGGCAACGCTCAACTATCGGGGCTACACGAAATCGTCCTGCACTTCGATCAACCACGTCGTCTGCCATGGCATTCCCGACAACAAGCCGCTGAAGGATGGCGACATCGTCAACATCGACGTTACCTACATCCTCGACGGCTGGCATGGCGACTCCTCGCGCATGTATCCGGTCGGAAGCATAAAGCGCGCAGCCGAGCGTCTGCTCGAAGTTACCCATGAATGCCTGATGCGGGGCATCGCCGCGATCCGGCCGGGAGTCCGCACCGGCGCCATCGGCGCCGCCATCCAGAGCTTTGCCGAAGGCGAGCGATGCTCGGTGGTGCGCGATTTCTGCGGCCATGGCGTCGGCCAGCTGTTTCATGACGCGCCGAACATCCTGCACTATGGCAACGCCAATGAAGGCGTGGAGATGCGACCAGGCATGATCTTCACCGTCGAGCCGATGATCAATCTCGGCCGGCCGCACGTCAAAGTTCTTTCGGACGGCTGGACCGCCGTAACGCGCGACCGGTCGCTGTCGGCGCAGTATGAGCACACGATTGGCGTGACCGAGACCGGCTGTGAGATTTTCACGCTGTCGCCCAAAAATCTCGACCGCCCCGGCCTGCCTGCCTAGCATTTTGCCGTCGCCGTATATGAGCGGCCCAGGCTGAGCGCGCTCGCCCCCAGTCCAAAAACACATGGCCATCGAAGGCGGCCCCGTCAAATCCTGATTGTAACAAGCCTTGCTGCGGCCAGGGGTCTCGACCGCCCAGTGCTGCCGGACTAGTGTCTGCGTCTGGGGTGAACACGGGCGGCAACGGGACAATGAGCGACGACGAACGGAGTTTCTTCTCCGAAGCACCAATCCGACCGCCGGCAAAGGCCTCGGCGGTTCCGGAAAAGCCGCACTATCTCGGCCATCGCGATCGATTGCGCGAGCGCTTTGCCAGCGCCGGCCCGGATGCCCTGCCCGACTACGAACTTCTGGAACTCCTGCTTTTTCGTCTGATTCCGCGCGCGGATACCAAGCCTGTCGCCAAGGCACTGCTGGCCCGCTTCGGCACGCTGGCCGAAGTGCTTGGCGCCCCTGTTGGCCTTCTCCAGGAGGTCAAGGGCATCGGACCCGCGGTGGCGCTCGACCTGAAAGTCGTCGCGGCGACGGCACAGCGCATGGCGCGCGGCGAGGTCTTGGGCCGCGAGGTGCTATCGTCCTGGACGCAGGTGCTCGAGTATTGCCGATCGGCCATGGCTTTCGAGCACCGCGAGCAGTTCCGAATCCTGTTCCTTGACAAGAAAAATGCACTGATTGCCGACGAAGTGCAGCAGCGGGGTACAGTCGATCACACGCCGGTCTATCCCCGCGAAGTCGTCAAGCGCGCGCTTGAACTCTCCGCCACGGCGATCATCCTGGTGCACAATCACCCATCGGGAGACCCGACGCCGTCGCGCGCCGATATCGAGATGACCAAGGAAATCATCGATGCCGGGAAGCGGCTGGGCATCTCCGTCCATGACCACATCATCATCGGCAAGAAAGGCTATGCAAGCATGAAGGGCCTGCTGCTGATCTGATCAAGGTGGATCGGTCTTGCAACTGCTCGCGATCCGGCCGACAGCCTGATCAAAGCCAGCAAGATCGAAATCGGCCTGGCCGCGTCCAGAAAGCAATCCGAACCGCCAGGAAAGCAGGAGCCGGTTTGCGGCAACCAGGCGCTTGACGCCATCGGCTCCGTCCCGAACGAGCATCCTGCCGCGCGGACTGACGGACCAGCTCTCATCGAGTTTTTTGCTGCCGTCGATCGCAACCGACATGGTGATCTTGCGGCTGGCGGAGACTGCATCGTTCAACTGCAGCCATTCGGTCCAGCGCGGCTCGCCGTCGGGCCGGCAAGCAATGGTCAATACGGGACTGTAGCTCAGGGCTCCGCCGCCCGTGACAAGCTTGTTCGTGGCATAGAGCGACGCCGTGACCAGGCCATCGCCGTTCTCGGCGAAGCGCCACTCGCCAACAGCGGCCTCGGCACGCGCAACACCGCACGCCCCGGCAAGAACAAGCGTCGCCGCGACGGCTAGCCCAGTATCGAAGAACAGCCTCAACGATCTCTCCACCAACCCTGCACCGCGCATCCTAGCGCAGATAATGATCAAAGCTTGGTGTCGCCATCGCGCCAGCCCGCAAGATGGCCATCTGTTGCAGTTTCGCAACGAAAAAGGCCGCCTCAAGGGCGGCCTCTCTCAATCCATCGGAAAATCGCTGTTACTCGGCGTCCTTGGCGGCCTTCTTCTTCGGCGCGGCCTTCTTCTTGGGCTCTTCCACGTCGTCGCCAGCCTTGTCGTCAGCCGCCTTGGCCTCTGCCTTTTTCGACGCGGCCTTCTTGGCAGGCTTTGCCTTGGCGGTGGTTTCGGCCTCCTCGTCGTCGGCCATCAGCTCTTCCTTGCTCACCTTGACGTCGGTGACGGAAATCTGGCCGAGCAGGTGATCGACAACCTTCTCCTCGAACATCGGTGCGCGCAACGTGTTTAGCGCTTCAGGGTTGCTGCGATAGAATTCGAAGACTTCCTGCTGCTGGTTGGCCGGATAGCGGCGGACCTGCTCGAACAGGCCGCGCTGCAACTCCTCATCGGAAACGGTGACGCCGGCCTTCTCACCGATTTCAGCCAGAACCAGACCGAGGCGCACGCGACGCTCGGCAAGGCGCAGATACTCGGCACGAGCCTCTTCTTCCGTCGTCTCTTCGTCGGCGAAGGTCCGGCCAGCAGCTTCCAGATCGCGATTGACCTGGGCCCAGATGTTGTTGAACTCGGCTTCGACGAGCTTCGACGGGGCTTCGAACGAGTAGGACGAATCCAGCTGGTCGAGCAGCTGGCGCTTGACCTTCTGGCGCGTCATGGCGCCGAACTGGCTCTCTATCTGGCCGCGCACCACGTCGCGCAGGCGCTCCAGCGACTCAAGACCGAGATTCTTGGCCGTCTCGTCGTTGATTTCCAGCGCGCCGGGCTGGGAGACTTCCTTGACGGTGACATCGAAGGTGGCTTCCTTGCCGGCGAGATGGGCTGCCTGGTAGTTGTCCGGGAAGGTCACGGTAACCTGCTTCTCATCACCCGCCTTGCTGCCGACGAGCTGGTCTTCGAAGCCTGGGATGAACTCCTTGGAGCCCAGCACCAACGGCTGGTCCGTGCCGGCGCCGCCGTTGAAGGCCTCGCCGTCGATCTTGCCGACATAGTCAATGGTCACGCGGTCGCCATTGGCGGCCTTGCCGGTCTTCGGCTCATAGCTGCGCGCCGATTCGGCGACACGCTGGACCTGCTCGTCGATCTCGGAATCCGGCACCTCGAAAACCTGACGCGTCACCTTGATGTTGGAGAAATCCTTGATCTCGATGGCCGGAATGACCTCGTAGTTGAGACGGAATTCGAAATCGACGCCGCCAGCCAGGATCTTCTCGGCTTCCTTCTCGTCCTCGGTCATGATGACTTCAGGCTGCATGGCGGCTTTTTCACCGCGGCCCGAAATGATCGAACGGGTCGAATCATTGAGAATCTCGTTGACGACTTCGGCCATGAACGACTTGCCGTAGACCTTGCGCAGGTGCTGTACCGGCACCTTGCCGGGGCGGAAGCCGTTGATGCGAACCTTGTTCCTGGCGTCGGAAAGCCGCGCCATCAACTTGGCCTCCATGTCACCGGCCGGCACGGTGATCTTGATCTCGCGCTTGAGACCGGAGTTGAGGGTTTCGGTGACCTGCATAGTAAAACCTTTGTTTTCACCAATGAGACTGCCAAACGGCTCCTGCCGTTCACAGCCTGCCGGTATATTCTTGCCGGGAATGGCTTTTGGTACGGAACCTGGCGATTTGACCGGAAATACGGCCAAAATCCTCCCAAACTGCGCCCCAAAATGTGAATAAGTCTTTGTTTTTCCTACTTCTTATCACATTCTGCAGAAGCGGATCGTCGCGTCCCGTCACATTCGACACGCCTTTTGTCACAGGCTAGGCCAATTTTCAACCATCTTCGCGTTTTCACACATGGCCGTCATATTGTCCCCGACATTGACAGAATGATGGCTACGTGGGATTGCCGGTCCATGCGGATGTGGCGGAACTGGTAGACGCCCTGGATTTAGGTTCCAGTGCCGAAAGGCGTGGGGGTTCGAGTCCCTTCATCCGCACCACGACCAAAGCGCACAATTCCCCGTAACAAGCTGATTTTGCTCCATAAAATCGCCTGTTGGAAAAGTTCGATTGCGCATGCAGTCGATATCATGCCACAAATCATGCCACCTAACCTGTCGCAACAGGGCTTTTTCAGGGTGCGCAATGGGTCGAAATCGTAAGCAGTCCGACACCGAAACCGACGACGATCGGTATCTCGCGGTCATCAATGGGTACTATTGGTACAAACGTCGCGTTCCGAAACTCCTGGCTCATTTGGACGCACGTGCGCCGCAGATCCGCATGACGCTGAAGACCAAGGAAAAGACCCTGGCTCGGCGCAAGCGCGACCAGCTCGAGGCAGCCGACAACAATCTCTGGTCATCCTATGTGGTCGACGGCAAGAACGATCCTGCCCGCCTGCGCTACGATGCGGCGGTGCGCCGGGTCGAGGCCATGGACTTCACTTTCCATTCGGCGGCCGTTCTGGAGCACGTCGACAATTACGATGATCTGCGCCGGCGCTTTGCCGCGGTGAAGGAAAGCAGCCAGCGCGGCGAACTCGGCCCTGCCCTGCTCGGCGCGATCGAGGTTCCCAAGACCAAGGTCAGCGATGCCTTCGATACCTATTGCAATGAGATTGTCGCCGATGAGCTGCTCGGCAAGAGCGAGGTCCAGAAGGCGCAGTGGAAGAAGGTGAAGCAGCGCGCCGTCAACAATTTCATCCTGCTGGTGTCCGACAAGCCCATGGATGAAATCACACCTGATGACGCACGCACGGTCTACAAGCACTGGCTGGGCCGCATCGTGCCGAAGAAGGGCGAGAAGGCGACGGCGTCGGCCAACTCCGGCAACCGCGACCTGGGCAACATGCGGGTGCTGTACGAGGCCTTTTTCAAATACCAGGGCGATGCGCAGCGGCCCAACCCGTTCGACGGCTTCAGCTTCTCGCAGAAGAACAAGAAGTCGCGGCCACCTATCCCGACCGAATGGATACGCGACACGGTAATGAAGCCCGGCAACCTCGCCACGCTCAACGATGAGGCGCGTGGCATCCTGCTTATGATGATCGAAACGGGCGCGCGGCCAAGCGAGATCTGCAATCTGGACCCGGCCAATATCCGCTGGTCGGCCAAGGTGCCGCACTTGTCGATCGAGCCTCGCGAAGATCCGGACGATCCGCGCGAGATCAAGACGGAATCATCGCGGCGCCTGGTGCCGCTGATGGGCGTGGCGCTGGAGGCGGCGGAGCGGCACAAGGGCGGCTTCCCGCGCTATCGCAATCGCGAAAACGATCTCTCGGCCGTGCTCAACAAGTTCCTGCGCTCAAACGGCCTGTTTCCGACGCGCGGTCACACCGTCTATTCGTTCCGGCACTCATTCGAGGACAGGATGAAGGAAGGCGGGATAGAGGATGAATTGCGCCGGATCCTGATGGGTCACACTGTCGACAGGCCGAAATACGGATCGGGCGGTGGCCTGGAGTGGCGTCGGCAGCTGCTTATGCGGATCGTGCTGCCGTTTGATCCTTCGATCGTGTGAGGCGGGCGCGCGCCTCGGCAAGGATGGCATCGGTCTCCTTGCGCTTCTTCAGCTCAAGCTGCGACCGCCGCCACAACGGAAGATAGAGGTCGGCCTTGCGGCCGGCCAGTTGCATCAGTTCCGCCAAGAGGTCGAGGTGGCCCTCGATCTCCTCGACGGTAAGCGGCGGCAGCGGTCGCGTCGCCCAGGACTGGCGCGGCCGGGCTGTCATTCGATTTCGACCGGTAGCCCCAGATAGAGCAGCACGCCGTCGATGATCGCGGTGGCGATCAGCAGGCCGAACAGGACGCGGCGCACGATGGCCGGGTCGGCGGGGACGGCGTCGTTGCAGTCGTCGCCGCACATGCATTCGGGAAAGTTCTGGCATCGCACCAGCGGCTTGCCGTCCGGCGGGATGGTAATGATTTCGAGATGCGGGCGCGTTTCCATCAGCGCACCCCCACGGCAAGGCTGACGAAGGTCATGCCGAAGGTGAAGGCGGTCGCCAGGGCAAGGCGGATGCGCATGTCGGCGAGTGCATTGCAGGCGCGGTCAAACATCGGCGTGACCTCCCTGCCCCAGCTCGGCCAGGATCTGGGACGGCTTCTGGCCGGCTGAAAGCTGGCGGGAAATCCAAGCTTCGGTGTCGGGTGACTTCTCAGCCGCCGCCAAAAGAGCGGAAGCGACGTCGAGTGCCTCCTTACGAATGTGCGCAGTCTCGCGACCGTGAACGGTGTACGTGACAAGAGAAGCCATGGCCGTCAACCGACGTTGCGGATGGCGCGGGCCTTGGCGAGGTCGCACGCTTCCTTGGCGTGCTTCTCGATTTCGGCCAGCGTGAATTCGGTGTGCTCAGACAGGACGTCCTTGGTGACGGCGGTGCCGTTCATGCCGAGTTCAAGGACGCGGTCAGCCATACGCTCGACGATAGACCGGCCGATGACGGCGCGTGATGGCGCGCGGGATTGGCGGGGCTGCGTGGTGATCATGAGACTTTGCCTCCATCGCTGAATTGCGAATGGCGGCGAACATCACATATCAACATAAAACATGTCAACATGTATCGTGTTGATGCGAGCACGAATCGTACTGCTCGACGAACGCGTCGAATCAATTATCCGTGAATTTGTTCTTGATGTGTTCTCTTTACTGAGTCATGCTGTCGCACATAAAACAGGCAGGGAGCCGATAAGAATGAGGGTGCAGTGCGTCCATGGATGGGCATCATGAGAGCCGCGGCTTGCAATGATAATCCCCACGCGTCGCGACTGATCATTGAACTGGCCAGCGTCTACGTCGCCTGCGACGACTGCGGACACTCAAGGATCCTACGGCTGTCAAATCTGGCCAAGGCCAACGAACTGGGCGCTCATACCTACCAGGCTTTGTGCCGGCACCTCAGTTGTAGCGAGTGCCCGCGAAAGCCTCCTCGATCACGCAATCTCACGATCCGTCCGACATGGATCGAGGTGCCTACAGGCTCGCCTGAAACACAATCTTATGCACCGAGAAGACCCGCTTTGTCGGGAAATCTAGCATCTCGCTTTCGCCTTCGTCCGGATTCAGCTGACGAAGCCGCACCAGGCTGCTCGAACGGGAGACAAACTGCTTGATGTAGCTCTCGCGAGTTTCATCGTCGTCGTCGCCGACCACCTGAACCACCACGAAATCGCCGGAACGCACGGGTTCGTGCGGATTTATCCAGATGGTTTCTCCCGCAAAATACCGGGGCTCCATGGACGTCCCGAACACGCGCACCGCATAGGCGCCGTCGACGTTCTCAAGCATGGGAGGGCAAAAGACGCGCCCTGCCTCCTGGCCGTTGAGAACGAATCGCCCGTTTGGCCCGCCGACGGATTGACCCAGCACTGCGATCGTCCCGACCTGGGGAAACTGTTCGTACCGGGGCGGGAAGCTGGCGTTCGGCTTTGGCATCGCATCCTTGCTGGCGACAGGAAGGCGCTGAACGGTGGCAGGCGTTCCCGTCAGCAGATGAGCGGCCGTAGTGCCGAAACGCTTCGCATACCGCTCGGCCTCGACAGGGCCGAATTCGTTCTGGCCGTTTTCGTGGGCGCGGAACGTCGACGCTGAAATGTTCATCGCTTCCGCCGCCTTGGCGGCTGACGTGTAGCCAGCATTCTCCCTGGCTGCACGCAGCCGCTCACCCATCGTTTCCATAGGCGCGACAATCGCAAATGCTTCAACACTAATCATGTTGACATGCAAACACGATTGATGTTGTATCCGCGACCATGCAAACGGTGCACGACATATTCGAGGCGTTGGGCGGAACAGGCGCGGTGGCCAAGGTCATCGGCGTGAAGCATTCCGCCGCCTCGGAGATGCGCCGCCGCCAATCGATCCCCGTCAAATACTGGCCGGCGCTGATGGAGCGAGCGTCGCAGGATCGCCTTGCCATCGACAGCGACGTACTTGTTCGCGTGCATGTCGCCGCGTTTACTGAAGGCAGGGCCGCATGAAACACCGCCTCGACTCTTCCTTCCTCGCCGACCGTGGCGCGCGCTTCGCGCAAGTCGGCGCCTATCCTCTCGCGTCCTCCCATGTCGCGAAGCCTGCCGCGCCGGCGGTCAACCCTTCCCCCGCCGGCGCGGCTTTTTCCCGTTTCACCGAAACCTGTCCGGTTGCCCCCGTTGACGGACAGGCCACGGGGCGGTCGGCTGCCCCCACTCCGGCCGGCCGCCCCGTCACCCTTTCGGAGGCCTCGGCCTTCATCCTGTCGCTGATCGCCGCCCATGAGGGCCGCAGCGAGCGCGACGTGCTTGCCGAGATGATCGCGGCCGCCGGCAAGGCCATCGGCCTTTCCGCCCTGCTTTCGCGCGATGCCGAGGGCATCGACCTGGCCGAACTGCCGGGCTTCGCCCGCGCGGCGGCGAACCGGTTTCGAGGTGGCGGACCATGAGAACATCTGCTTGCGGGCCTCCGTGAACTGACGCCCGCACATTGAATCCAAAAAACCCTTCCCGCCACGGGAAACGACGCCGGGATTTCCCGGCGCGGGAAACCTTTTGCCGCGAGGACAGCCATGGTTCCGAATGCCAACGCCCGCCACTTCCTGCTCAAGGCCAAGCAACGCGACCTGATCGCCGCCGCCGGCGGCATCGAGCGCGCGGCGATGATCTGCTCCTATTCCAAGAGCGTCGTCGGCCGCTGGTACAATCCGGACAGCCCGGAGTTGATGGAACTGCCTGCGATCTTCGCGCTGGAGGAGGAAACCGGCCGCTTCGACATGAGCGAGGCGATCGCCTCGTCGCGCGGGCGCCGGTTCGCCGAAGACGAGGCGACGCCCGTCAATGGCTGCGTGATGTCTGCCCATGCCGAGACGGTGGTGCGCATGGGCGAGCTGATGACCGAAGGCGCCCTTGCCTTCGCGGACGGCCAGCTGACGCCAGCCGAAAGCCAGCGCATCGACCGGGCCCTGTCGAAGGTCGAGGCCGGCACCGCCGAGTACCGCAAGATCCTGGCCGGCGCGCGCGCCAGCGGCGGGCTGAAGATCGTCGGGGGCGAATGATGAACGCGCGCTTCCTCTGCCTTTCATGCGTGCAACCGATCGAAGACGGCGAGCCTACCTATCCGGACGTGTCTGGCACGCTCTGCCAAGTCTGCGCGCCGACCTATTCGATGCTGCTGGACGAAAACGAGGCTTGCGGCTTCGTCAATCTGGATGACGAAAGCCCCATGTCGGCTGAACAACGGCGCGCGCTTTATGACGCGCACATCTCGGCGGGCGACAAGCCCAACGATTCCATGGCGACGGTGGACTGATGCGCACCGTGCTCGACATGATCGCCGGCCGCGACGCGCCGCAGCCGCATGGCCAGACCGGCCTTGGCAGGATCCTCGCCGATCTCGAAAGCCATCAATGCCGGTTTCCGCTGCGCGGCGAAGGCGCGGCGACGCGCTTCTGCGCGGCCGAAGTGAGTGACGCCGCGTGGCTGCCCGGCAGTCCGGGCCGCTGTTACTGCGCCTTTCACCAGCGTGTGACGGTCGGGCGAGGCACCGAAGCGGAGCGCTCGGCGCCGCGCGTGCTGGAAAGGCTGGCGGGATGATGGACAGGCGTGCCGCCATTGCCGAGCGCATCGCCGCCGCCGTCGAAGTCGTCGACGGCGGCTACATCACGTTGTGCTGGCTGTGGACCATGGGCGACAGCGGCAAGGGCCGTGGCGGCGGTTATCCGCGCATGAAGCTGAACGATCGCACCTGCGCTGCGCATATCGTCAGCTACACGAACGAATTCGGCTACGTGCCGCGCAACAAGCAGATCGACCACAAGTGCCACAACCGGCGCTGCGTCAATCCCGACCATCTGGAGATGGTCAGCCACATCGAAAACCAGAAGCGCCGCGACATCGCCAATGGCGTGGTCCGGCGCAAGCGCAAGCGTCGGCGGAAGGCAGTGGCGAAATGAGCGACCTGCAGCCGCACCCGCTGGCCGAACTGTTTCCGATGCTGCCGGAACAGGAGATGCGCGAACTGGCCGACGATATCGTCACCTATGGCCAGCGCGAACCCATCGTGCTGCTCGACGGCATGGTGCTGGACGGGCGCAACCGGCTGGCGGCCTGCCGCTTCGCCGATGTCGAGCCGGTGCTTGTCGACTTCGAAGGCGATGATCCGCTTGGCTTCGTTCTGTCGCTCAACCTGCATCGCCGGCACCTGAGCGAAAGCCAGCGCGCCATGGTGGCAGCTCGGCTGGTCGACTGGGATCGCGGCATCAACCAGGCCACTGCCGGGTCAGCAAATTTGCCGACCCGGGAAGCCGCGCGCCGGCTGTCGATTTCGGAACGCGCCGTCATTGCCGCCAAGCGCATTCGCGACCACGGCACGCCCGAACTGGTCGAGGCCATCCGCGACGGCCGCGTTTCCGTTCATGCCGGCGAGGCGCTGTCCGACCTGGCGGTCGAGGCGCAACGCGAGGTCCTGGCGCTGGAGGAAAAGCGCATCGTGGCGCGGGCCAAGGAAATCCGCGCCGCACGGCAGAAGCTGCGCCATACGGTGCGCCTGGCGCATATGGACATGGTGCGGGAAACTGGCCGCGCCACCTCGCCGGGCAAGCTGCCGCGTAGATATTCGGTCGGCTATGCCGATCCGCCGTGGAAGTTCGGCGTCCATTCGGAAGTGACGGGCCGCGAGAAGAGCGCGGAAAACCACTATCCCACGATGACGACCGACGAGATCATCGCGCTGTTTCGCGAGCTCGATCCGTTCGCCGACAATGCGGTGTTCTTCTGCTGGGCGACGAACCCGATGCTGCTCGATGGGCTGCGCCTGCTGGATGCGCTGGGCTTCACCTATGTGCATCACTGGATCTGGGACAAGGAAGTCGCCGGCACCGGCTATTGGGGCCGCGACCGCCACGAAATCCTGCTGATCGGTCGCCGCGGCGACGTGGCCGCGCCCCTGCCCGGCTCGCAGCCGGAAACCGTGCACCGCGAGCGCAAGACCCGCCATTCCGCCAAGCCCGATTTCTACGCCGAGACGATCGAGCGACTGTTCCCCGGCATCGCCCGGCTGGAACTGTTCTGCCGCTCGCCCCGGCCGGGCTGGGACCATTGGGGCTTTGAGGCGGGTCCATCGGAAGGTCCAGTGGACCTTCCGCCCGCCGAGAAGGCCGGGGAGATTGCGGAGCAATCGGGGCCCCCGGCAACGGATGACGCGCGCCCCTCGGTGACCGCTGCGGATTTTGCCGAATTCAGGATGCTTGGCGCGATTGCCGACGGCATCGGTGTTTCCGGCCCTCTGTTCGAATCTCTGCAAGAACAAGGCCTGATTTGGGCCGGGAAAGAACTCTCCGTCGGCGGAGCCAAGCGCCTCGCGGAATTGGGTAGGTTGGTCGATGCGGCCTCCGATGGCGATGCCGTGAACGTGCAGCCCAACAAGCGCGGTTTCAAGGACGCCCTGAGTGACTGGACCGAACTCAACAAGCTCAAGGCTCGCGGCGACGATCTGACCGCCGATGAAGCCGCGCGGCTCGCGGAACTCACGCCTGTTGTGGAAGCCGAACTGGCGGCCGGAGCCGACAAAGCACCAAAGCCGAAGCGCGCGCGCAAGGCGGTGCCGGCATGAGCGACCTCAAAAAATTCGTGGCCTTCGCTAGTGCCGATACCCTCGAAATGCGCCGGCTGCTGAAGCGGATCGACGAAGTGCCCGCCAATGACTTGGCGGCGCATATTTCGGCGTTGCGCGTTCAACACGCAATGATCGGCCGCGACCCCGACAGGCTGCAGAAGGCGGTGCCGGCATGAATGCGCCCGTCACCATCGCTTTTGAGGATCCGTATCTCACCTTCCTGCGCGGCAAGATGCAGGCGGAGGCGGCGGAGTGACAAAGCGCGCCAAATACGACCCCGACAAGAATTCCGCCGGCTGCTACGCCGCCGCGATTGAGGCCAAGCGGCTGCGCGGCGACACGCACTACCCGACGCCGAAAGAGCGCGCGCCGGATCCTGAAACCGAACGCGCGATGCGGCGGCTGAAGCGTGCGCTGGACCGCAAGCTGCGGGAGGCCGGCCATGGCTGATCCGTTCGACCGCGACCGCTTTGCCGCGACCGTGCGCCATCGGCTTGGCGGCGTTTCCGTTCGCCAGGTGGTGGATGCATTCCCGGCGCTGAACGTGGCGATGATCACCCGCGCCAAGCAGGGTCGATCGAACCTGTCGATCGGCAGCTTCCTGACCATCTGCAAGGCGCTGCGGCTGCGCCCGCTCGACTTCTATGTGGCCGGTGTGAAACGCGCGCGCGTGACGCGAAAAACCATTTTGAAACAGACTGTTACACGCCGCGTCCCATGTGAAACGCGCGTGGGAGGCGACGTGCGATGACGGGCAACACTTGGAAGTCAGAGCAGGATCGGCAGTCGCAGGAGCTATCCCAAATCCTCCAGCGCGAGATCACGGAATTCGGCAAGCGCCTTGCTGCCGAGGGGCACCAGCCCATGCTCAATGCCGTGGCAAGTGCCCTGGTTTCCGTCACGGGTTCGATGCTCGCCTCGGTGAAGGATAGACGCATTCGTAAGGAACTTCGCCGGGTCATGGATCGGGGCCTGCCGCAAGCGATTGCAGCCCATGAGGATAGAACCGGCTCAGTCGAAGTCGTCTTCGCGAACCGGAGGTTGGATGCATGACCGATACTATGCTGCCGATCCTGCGCCAGCTTCACGATGCCGATGGCGACCGCGCCCGCGCCGACGTGTTGCTGCGCATGCCGGATGCGGTCGCGCTCAAATACCATCCGGTCATCGACGCTGCCTGCCGCAAGGCAGGTTTCGAGGCAGGATGGAAATTCCTGGCGATGCGCGTCTCGCTCTGCCTGGCCGTTCGCGACCAAGCCGGCCAGCCGCCGGCGGACCTTGCCGATATGGCCGAGCGGTTCCGGGCCGCGTTGGCCGAATTCGTGGCTGGTGTGTCATGAGCGCGATCGGAAAACAGGTCGATCCCGTCGCGCGTGCCCTAGCGCCGATCGTGCGGGAAATGCTCATGGCCGAGGTCGAGCGGATGGCGGCCGCCATCCAGCCCGTCGCCAAGGCCAAGCCGAGCAAGGCCGATGACGAGATCATGGAAGCTTGCCGCCAGGTGGCCGTGGCCGCCGACAGGCTGGCGCAGGCAAAGTACACCGCCGGCGAACCCGCCGCGCACCGGGCGCTGGAGCGTGCCGGCAAGCTGCTTGGCCGCGTCATGCGCAAGCACGGGCGCATGGCATGAACGCCGTCGCGCTCTCGCCCGATGCGGCCAAGCTCAAGGCCATCCGCGAAAGCCTGGACGCGATCGCGCCGGCCGACTGGACGCGCGCGCATGACGAGAGGGGCGCGCTGATCGAGGCGCGCGGCGAGATGGGCGAACTGCTGGTGCTGGCGCGCTTCGATGCCGCCAGCGTCGACGAGATCGCGTTCGCCGCCGACGCGCCGGACACGGTGCGCTTCCTGCTTCGGCTGCTGGACAAGGCTTTCGGTGAAGTCCGCGCGCTGCGCGGGCTGCCCGCGCAACGCCAACAGGTCGAGCCGCGCGGCGAACCTGCGGCCAGCAAGGCCAAGGACTTCGCCGCCGAATGCGCCATGAAATGCCAGGAGCCGGCGTTCATGGTGTTCCTGCATGAGCAGCATGGGCTGGAAAAGCCCCTGACCCCTGAGCGCGTCGAACAAAAGGTGCGCTCGCTGCTCGGCGTCACCTCACGGAAAGAACTCAACAATGGCGGCAAGACCGGCGACGCGTGGAAAGCGCTGCGCGGCGCCTATGCCGCATGGAAGAAGGCGTGACGATGAACGCACCATTTTCGCTCGACAATCGCATGACGGTCGTTCTGTTCGCCGGCATGGGTGGCGGCTGCGACGGGCTGGAGGATGCAGGCTTCCATGTCCATGTCGCCATCAACCATGATCCCATCGCCGTCGCGGTCCATGAGAAGCGGCACCCGCATACGCGGCACCTGCGCTGCGACGTGTTCGAGGCTGATCCATACAAGGTGACCAATGGGCGCGGCGTGCGCGCGCTTCATGCTTCTCCAGACTGCACGCACTTTTCCGTCGCCAAGGGTTCGAAGCCTGTCAGCAAGCGGCGGCGGTCTCTGGCGTGGGTGATCTGCCGCTGGGCGGGCACGGTGCGGCCCGAAACCATCACCATGGAAAACGTGCAGGAGATCACGACATGGGGACCGCTGATCGCCAAGCGCGACCCGGCGACCGGCCGCGTATTGCGGCTCGACGGTAGCGTTGCGGCCAAGGGCGAGCGCGTGCCGGTGCAGGAGCAGTGGCTTATCCCGGATCCGCGTCACAAGGGCCGCATCTGGCGCGCCTGGCTGAAGCATCTGCTGGGCCTCGGCTATAGTTTCGAGCACCGCGTGCTTGTGTGCGCCGACTATGGCGTGCCGACCATCCGCAAGCGCTTCTTCGGCGTCGCCCAGGCTGACGGCAGGCCGATCATCTGGCCGGTGCGCACGCATGCGCCGCGTAAGGACGCGAAGCGGCTTGGCCTGAAACCATGGGTCGGCGCGCACACGATCATCGACTGGTCGCTTCCGGTGAAATCGATCTTCGGGCGCAAGAAGCCGCTGGCCGATGCCACGCTGCGGCGCACCGCGCGCGGCGTCATGCGCTATGTGGTCGAGGCGGCGAAGCCGTTCATCGTGCCGATCACGCATGCCGGCGACAACCGTGTGCATGACGCCGAAGAACCACTGCGCACGCTGACGACGGCGCACCGGGGCGAGTTGTCAGTTGTGACGCCGGCACTGATCCGCACCGACCAACAGAGCGCCGCAAAGCGCAACGGGGTCCATTCGGTCGAGGAGCCGATCAACACGTTGCATACCTCGTCGGGCTTGGCTGTGATGGGCGCAACCATCGTCGGCGCCGGCGGTCGCGCGGCACAATCGCCGCCACGCGATATGCGGGAACCTCTAGGCACGACGACGGGCAAGGAAGATCGCGTGCTCGTCGCCGCGCACCTGGTCGATACCGCGCATGGCGAAGGCATGGGGCGTGGCGTCTCGGAATGGTCGCTGGATGATCCCCTGCGCACCGTTGGCGCAAGCGGCGGTAAGGCTGTCGTGGCAGCGGGCCTCATTCAGGCCGGTTATGGCGAGCGCGAAGGGCAGCTGCCGCGCAGCCTCGACATCGAGGAGCCGATCGGCGCGCAAGTCGCCGGCGGGGGCAAGCATGCTCTCGTCGCGTCGTTCCTCGCGCAGCATAGCGCAGGCTCGCACCCGGGCCAGCCCGCCAAGGATATGCTCGATCCGGTGCCGACGATCACCAGCACAGGATCGCAGCAGGGCGTCGCGGCGGTCAGCCTGCAGCGCCAGTTCGGTGCCAGCGTGGGGGCTGATGTCGGGGATCCTGCACCGACGTTGACGGTCGGCGGGTCGGGAAAGTCCGCCCTTGTCGCTGCGACGCTGGGCAACATGCATGGCACGAACGAGCATGGCAGGCCGATCGAAGAACCTCTGGCGACGATCTCTGCCGGAGGCAGCCACGCGCATCTGATCCTCGGCTTCCTGCAGCACTATTTCGGCTCCGGAAAGCAGGATGACGACGTGCGCCAGCCGCTCGGCGCACTGACTGGCAAGGCTCGCTATGGCCTTGTCGAGGTCATGGTGAAGGGCGTCCCGCACTACATCGACGACATCGGCATCCGCATGCTTGAGCCGGAGGAAGGCGCTGCCGCGCACGGCTTCAAGCCCGGTGCGCTGCCGTCACAGATCATCATCGACGGCACGACGCGCGCCCTGACCAAGACCCAGAAATATCACCTGGTCGGCAACAGCGTGCCGCCGCACATGATCAGGCTGCTAGCCGAATGCAACGTGCGCCACGCCTTCGCGGAGGCGGCGGAATGAGCCCCAATAATAGCAAAATTCCGAGGGTGTCAGCCTTTCCCGCCGGCCAAATTCAGTACGCTGGAAATGAGAGTTGGCGGCTCGCCGCTGTCAGCCTCATATCCAGGCGTGGGGCGGAACAACGCAGCAAGGACAAGCGCTCGATCGGCATCCTTGGCTGCGTCCTTAGCTACCATTCTGTAGTAGGTCTCCAGCATCGTAGCTCGCGCACGGCTATCATCCATAAGCATCATCGAGCGGGAGTTGAATTTGACTGCCAAGCGTATGACCCAAAAATAGAGGATAAGCGGGATACCGATCAAAGCGAGGCGCGTAGCTGCGACAACCGCGGCAAGCCCAGCGTTGGGATTCACACCGAGCTCGTCCTTCGTCAGCGATCCCACTTGCTTGAGATAATCCATAACCGCCGTATAATTCAGAACCAGGCAAATGACAGGCGTGACGATCAAGATCAGGATAACGGCGTAGGACAACCAGACAGCCCACGTGGACGATCTAGCACGGTTACTCCACTCAATCTTGAGCTGATCAAAATTTCCTCTCGCCCTCGCCTCATTCGTGAACGCGACGAGATTACTTTCTGTCGTCTTTGTCTTCTCGTCTATTGCCTTTGCGCGGCTTTGACCTTCCTCGGCCTCACGAACTGCGTTCTCTGCAGTGGCACGGCCAATGGCGGCTGTTTCCGCCGAGGCATCTACGATTTTCTGTATTTCGGTTATGGCCGCAACGAAGTGATCGTTAGCCCTAGATATCCGCTCGTCCACTTGTTGATAGAGTCCGGCGTACAAATTGGAAATCTTGACTTCTTCATCTTTTATAACCTTCGACAGCGCATCCCTCAAAGTCGTTTCGGCAGCATCAAACATCGCCCTCAGATCAGCTCTCGGCGGAAAGCTTGCCGCCAACCGCGCATAACTGTCTTTGTAAAGATGGCCTATTTCGCTGCTGATCCGGTAATTCGGTGCAATATCTTTGCACTCATACTGGATTCCAGCAACGAACGCTCTAAGCATTCCGAAGTCTTCTCCGTCCTCCATATCAGGGATTATCTTCGGCCTCAAACCGTCTATTTCGTCCTCTATGATTGGCAGACTACCTGCGATTTCTATACTGTCGTCAATGACGGAATTAAATCTACTTATGAATTCGAGTTCGCTCTCATAGAGACTTTGCTCCCCTGTCGATCTTCGAATTTCCTCAATTTTGGCTTCGAGCATAGCTATTATGATTCTGTACTTAGACACATTTTCATCACGGCGCTTTCTGCTCAGGTTCATTGCGCGACGATTATGTATAAGTCCAAATATTACACTTACGTCTTCTTGCAACATATTTGCGACCCCTCAGACCCCAGACTTTGTTTGCAGCGACTATTTGACGAGGATCGACAGTTATCATGAGTGGGCCTCGCCTTTCCATCATTCCGGCGCGTGCGGCAACGGATCGCTCGCTCAAGCCACGCGACCTGCAGGTCCTGTGCGTGCTTGGGCGTCATACTGACGATCTCGGCTGGTGCCGTCGCAGCCAGGTCAAGATGGCCGACGAAATGGGCTGCGCGCGCTCCACCGTGTTCGATGCGATCGAGCGGCTGGTGAAGGCCGGCTATCTTGAGCGGCATCTGCAGGAAGAGGTCTCCGGCCGCGACAGCGCGCATGTTTACCGCGTCATCCTCGATCCCGTGCACCATGGCGTGCACGCCGTGAAGGAAGTGGACGAACCGGCTGATTTCGTGACGGAAATACCCTGCCGACCTGTCGGCACCCCTGCCGGTATATCGGCACCCCCTGCCGGTCCAGTGTCGGCACCCCCTGCCGGTCCTGGACCGGCACCTATTAACGACCCTTCTCTAACGACCCCTTCCAACGTCGAGAGAGAGCGTGCGCGGGAGGACGAAAAGGCGGTCGAGCGCTGGCTGAAGAAAACGCACCCGAAATGGCCGAGCTTTGTGAACGATTCGGAGCCCAAGGCCAGGGCCGCCGCGCGCCGGCTAACGGCAGACGAGCGAGAGATCGCCGCCGACCGCATGGCCGATTACCTGATCAGCGCCAAGGTCGGCGGGCGCACGACGATTTGCGCCTTCGGGGTGTACCTCACCGAGAAGCGTTGGGAGAAGCTGCCGCCCAAGGCCGAGGCGCTGACGCGCCCCGACGACGCCGCCCCGCCCTTCGGGCCGACATGGATGGCGTTCGTGGTCGGCCGGCTGCTCGATGGCCCGGAGAACCCGACAGCAAGCACGCTGAGCGCCAAGTGGCCATCGGTGGATGTGCTCTACCGCAAGGCACGTGCTGGCCTCGGCTATCGCTTCGGCGAGCGCTGGCATGCGCTGAAAGGGTCCATGGTGGCCGTGCCCGTCGACACGCCGCTGTGGATCGAATGGCGCGACCACTTCACCCGGCAAGGCTGGCCCTGGCTGCCGGACCCGGGACGCGTGGCTTACTTCCCGGCTGGCGGGCCGGACGGACTGGAAGCATTCGAAATTGCCATGCGAGGGAACCATGATGCGGGTCGATCAGAAGCGGCTGAATGAGGCTGGCAAGGTTTGGCTCGACGATGCGGGCGAGCCCATCAACATCGACCGCGCCTGGCAGAAGAGCGACAGGCGAATCGCACTGTCGCGGCGCGAGCAGGCGATGCTCGCGGCGGCTGGTCAGGATGGCCCGGAGGCGCGCTGGTACGTGCTGCAGGTGAAACACGGTGCCGATATTGCTGTGGATAAGTCGCTCGCCGATGCGCGTGTCGAGCACTGGATGGCACAGCAAACTGTGGTCGTTCGGCGCCGCGGTCGCTTCGGCATGATGCGGCCGAAGGCGAAAACAGTGCCGTTCCTGCCCGGCTATGTCTTCGTCAAAGTGGTGTGGTGCGCGCCGTGCTGGCATGCCCTGTTCAGCATCAAGGGCGTTGTCGACATCCTTGGCGGGGCCGAACGCCCTGCTCCCGTTCCCGTCGATAAGATGTTGAAATTGCGGGCGGATGTCGAGCATGACCCGGAAGCGATCAAGGCAATGATCAAGGCGTTCAACGTGGGCGACCAGATCAGTGTCGACGATGGTCCCTTCGCGTCATTCCCCGGTGTGGTGCAGGCTGTCGGGGACAAGGGTCGGGCGATGATCGAGGTGATGATCTTCGGGCGTGCGGTGTCGGTCGACCTCGATCTTGCGCAGATCAGCAAAGCGTAATAGCTGATTCCACTCAGGACGAGTCGAAAGTGTCGCACGCCTCAAAGGTGGAAGCGCCATCGGCCCCTGGTGAAGCGGATCAGCTTCACCGCAATGGAAATCTATAGCCCCTCTTCGAATGTACCTACGCGAGGCGGTAACGACCTAGCCTAACCTGGCTTGCGGCGAATGAGAGGCAACTATTTGAGCGTTTCCTCAAATGCTTCTGGCGTTACGCGCGTTGGGGCTCCCAGAGGGTTGGTGCCGGCAAGGCCGGAGGATTGTCCTGCAACTCCCCAATTTGGGCCGTATCGCAACAGCCGAAAGCCGACCATGAAATCAAGACCTTCAAACGATAGCAGTGCGACACGCTCCGTTTGCGCATCTGCACCGTACGTAGCTGCCGATCTAGCCAAGTTTCTCTGATTGATTTCACCGTTCATAACGGTCGGGTTGGGTATGCCAACCTTGACAAGTTTGAGTTCAACCAAGCGGTCTGCACGAACCACACTCTTGAAATCCTCAGCGCCCGCTGCGTCCATCTGGACCTGGTTCCCTTCAATGACTTTGCTCGTAGTCATCAGCCCATAGGCCAAAAACTTAACCGCAGAAGCTGTCTGCGCCTCAAATGCTTCCTTATTGATCCTAACAAAAAATGGGTCGCTTGCCGGAGCTGGCGCGTAAACCGAAAGCGTCTTAAGCCGATTAATATTGTTAACGAAATCAAATTTCTTGCTCATGTCATCGGCTGCGGTCGCCGCCAAGACAGCATCAAAATCGCGTCGCGCTACACCGTCAATGTAAGCAGCAATCACGCTCTCAGGCGTCGAACGGTCCAAGTCGGCGGCCAAAGAGGCAATCGTTGAAAATAAAAGCGCAGATATTCCCAAGACAATTGGCAGCAATCGCGAATGAAGCATTTCTAGCCCCCGAGGCTGGTTTGATTGTGACGTCCACTAGGCACGTATAGTGCACGGCCTGTGCGTGACGCAATAACGAGCCGTCACATCATCTTTTGCAATTCGAGGTTTATAAAAGAGTCCGGCCGCAGGCGACCGAGGTGAGGCAATGAGCAGCAACACAGCGCCATGGCGGCGCTGGTATAAGACCGCACGTTGGCAGCAGGTGCGGGAACGGATATTGCTACGCGACATGTACACATGTCGAAAGACTGGCGTGCTTCTGATCGGCAAGCACCCTGCCCCGAACAGCCCAGTCATCCATCACGACAACGAACATCGCGGCAATGAACTGCTGTTCTGGGATGAGGCCAACCTCGTGGCCGTGTCGAAGGAATGGCACGACAGCGATGCGCAGAAGGCCGAGCAGACCACCCTGCAGCAGCGCGGCATCTGGCACTGACCCTTCACCTCGACCGAGGGGGGTGGTCGAAAGTCTGGAAGCCCTCCCACCCCGGACCCGCGTCCCCCACATTCGGAGATTTTTTTCTGATGGAGCCGCATTTTGACCTGTTCGGTCATCCGGTTCGTGAGGGCTTCGGTAATCGTGGCCGTCCGCCGTATGAGCCGACCGAAAAAGATCGCAATAAAGTCAAGCTGTTAATGGCTCTCGGCTGGGTCAATAGCCGAATTGCGAACGCGATCGGCGTCTCGCCAGCGACGTTGAAACGGTATTTTAGAGCCGACATGAAGGAACGCGATGCAATGCGCGACCGGCTTGACGCCAGGCGGTTCGAGATTGCCCTCGAGCAGGCCAACGCAGGAAACGTCACGGCCTTGCGCGAACTCGGCGCCATGATCGACCGCAACGACCGCATGACGATCGAAGCTTCGATGGGCAAGGGCCGCGACGAGCAGCCGCCGGCATCGAACGACAAGGTCGGCAAGAAAAAGATCGACGAGCAGCGCGCCCATGCTGCCGATGCCGATCTGATGGCCGAACTCGAGAGCGAAGCGGCCGCGCAGAATGCTCGCCACTGAGGCGTTGCCGCGGTTCGCCTGCCCCGATTGGTGGGAGCGCATCAAGGCCGGGCAAACGCCGATGGCCGATGTCCCTCTCAACCAGGAGAAGGCGGCCAAGGCACTGGCGTTTTTCAACCGGCTAAAGCTGCCGGACGTGCCTGGCAATCCGCCGCTGTCGGAGGCATGTGGCGAATGGTTCCGAGAGATCCTGGTCGCCTTCCTGGCCAGCGAGGATCCGGACACCAAGCAACGCTTGGTCTGGGAACTTCTCTGCATGGTTCCCAAGAAGAACTCGAAGACGACCTATGTTGCCGCGCTCGGCCTCACCGCGCTGTTCATGGAGGAAGCGCCGAACCGGCAGATGCTGATCGTTGCGCCCAGCCAGAACATTTCGGAGCGGTGTTTCGAACAGGCGCAGGGCATGATCAGGCTGGACGTTCGGCTCGACGCCATCTTCAAGGTGCAGGATCACCTGAAATGCATTGAGCGGCGCAAAACCGGCACGCAGCTCGACGTCAAGACGTTCGACACCTCGATCGTCACCGGCGAAATACCGATCTTGACGATCATCGACGAGCTTCACGAACTGGGCAAGAAGGCGAAGGCTGCCGCCGTGATGCAGCAGATACGCGGCGGCGGCATCACCATGCAGGGCGGCCAGGTGCTGATGATCACGACACAGTCGGACGAGCAGCCGGCCGGCATCTGGAAAACCGAACTCGACAAGGCAAGGAAGATCAGGGACGGCAAAGGCGGCAGCGAACCGATCCTTCTCCCTGTTCTCTACGAATTTCCGGCCGAGCAGCAACGCGACCAATCCTTTTGGCGCAACCAGCGGCACTGGAAGTACCTACTGCCGAACATCGGCCGCTCGATCGACCCGCAGCGCTTGGTTGCGGACTACGAAAACAACGGTTCCGCGACGGCCGAAACCGAGCAGATTTGGGCCAGCCAGCATCTCAACATAGAGATCGGCGTCGGCCTTGCCGGCGATGGCTGGCGCGGTGCCGAGTACTGGGAGCAGTGCGCCGACGAGACGTTGACGTTGGAATTGCTGCTTGCGCGCTCGGAAGTAGCAGTGGTTGGAGCCGACGGCGGCGGCCTGGATGATCTTTTCGGCATTTGCGTCATAGGGCGTGAGAAGGTCACGCGCCGCTGGTTGGTCTGGACGCATGCCTTTGCGCATCCGAACGTGCTGAAAATCCGCAAGGAGATCGCGCCTCGGCTGCTGGATTTCGTCGCGGAAGGGTCGCTGACCCTGTGCCAAGTGTCGGAGTACATCGAAAAAATCGCCGAGATCGCCGCCCAAGTGCGCGACGCCGGCCTTATGCCTGAAAAGAACGCCGTCGGCTTCGACCCGAACAACATCGCCGCCTTCGTCGATGCACTTGCGCTGAAGAACATCACCGGCCTGATGCTGCATCGTCTTCGTCAAGGCCCGGCGCTCTCACCGGCGCTCTGGGGCCTTGAGCACAAGCTGAGCGACGACACGATCAGCCATGACGGATCGGCCATGATGGCCTGGTCGGTCGGCAACGTGAAGATCGAGGTCAAGGGCAATGGCAACATGGCCACCAAGCAGGCGGCCGGCCGCACAAAGATCGACCCAGTGATCGCCATGCTTTGCGCGGCGATCCTGATGAGCTGGAACCCCGAGGCGTCGCCCGATGGCAACATGGGCGATTACTTCAAATCCCTGGCAGGTGCCGCTTGAATCTGTTTCGCAAGATGGCCGATATCGTTGTGCGCTCTCTCACCGTGCGCCAGCCGGATGGATGGTATCCGACAGGGCAGATCGGCGATGCCGGCGAGCCTGTGACCGGAAACAGTGCGCTCGCTCTCTCGGCCGTCTGGGCTTGCGTCAATCTCCTCGCCGGCACGATCTCATCGTTGCCGCTCCAGGTCTACCGGACAAGCGCCGGCGGCACACGCACCATAGCCAAAGATCATCCGCTCTACCGGATCCTGCATGACAGTCCAAATTTCGATCAAACCGCCGTCGACTTCTGGGACTTCATCGCGGCTTCCGTTGAACTGTGGGGCAACGGCTACGCTCGCGTCGTGCGGGAGGGCGGTAGGATCAAGGGGATCGTGCCCATCCGTCCTGACCTAGTGTCGGTTCGCCGGCTCGCCAATGGCACCCTGGAATACAGATGGTCGTTCGAAGGCAACGCCTTTGTCGAGACGGACCAGACGATGCTGCACATTCGCGGACCTGGCGGCGATCCGCTTGGCGGCATGTCGACCTTGCACTTCGGTCGTCATGCGTTCTCCCTGGCAAGGGCGACCGACAAGGCGGCCGGCAAGACCTTTGCCAACGGCCTTCGGCCGTCGGGTGGCCTGAAATTCGACAAGTGGCTGACCGCCGAGCAGCGCGACATCGCCGAAAAGAAGCTGGCCGACAAGATCGGCTCCGACAATGCCGGCAAACCGCTGGTGCTTGAGGGCGGTACCGACTGGGTTCAGTTCACGCTGAACCCGGAAGACGCCCAGATGCTTGAATCGCGCGCCTTTTCGGTCGAGGAAATCTGTCGCTTCTTCGGCGTTCCGCCGGTCATGATCGGTCACACGTCGAAGACCACCAGTTGGCCGACAGGCGTCGAGCAGCAGGGTCTGATCCTGCAGAAATTCACGCTCCGCCGGCGTCTCAAGCGCATCGAGCAGGCGTTGGAGCAGCAACTGCTCACTCCACAGGATCGCGCCGCTGGCGTGTCGATCGAATTCAGCATCGAAGGCCTGTTGCGCGCGGACAGTGCCGGCCGGTCGGCCTTCTACCGCGAGATGACCTCGATCGGCGCCATGACCATCAATGAGGTGCGGTCGCTCGAAAACCTGCCGAAGGTCGACGGCGGCGACGTGCCGCGCATGCAGATGCAGAACGTGCCCATCACCGCAACGCCAGACGAAAAGCCCCTGATCGGAGGTCCGAAATGAAAACCAAGGATTTCGCCCTGCAGGTCAAGGACCTGTCGGATGACGGCACGTTCGAGGGCTATGGCTCCGTGTTCGGCAATGTCGACGTCTACGGCGAGAAGGTCATGCCGGGCGCCTTCGTCGAGAGCTTGACGCGCCACAAGCGCGAAGGCTCCAATGTCCTCATGCTCTGGAACCATGATTCCTCTCAGCCGATCGGCGTTTGGGAGGATCTTGCCGAGGATGCGAAGGGGCTGTGGGGTAAAGGCAGGTTCCTGCTCGACATCCAGAAGGCGCGCGAGGTTCACACGCTGGCGAAGGCCAAAGCTATCGGCGGCCTGTCGATCGGCTATCGCGAAACCGACACCGACCAGGATGGCGCGGTGCGCCTGCTGAAGAAGCTCGATCTCTATGAGATCAGCCCGGTCACTTTCCCGGCCAACCGCCGCGCGCGGATCGAGGCCGTGAAGTCCGAACGAATGGAGGATTTCGCCCGTCGCATCCGTGATGGCGAGCCGCCTCCAGTTAAGGAATTCGAGGATCTCCTGCGCGAGGCAGGGATCCCGAAGGCCATGGCCGTACAGATCGCCTCTGTCGGCTATGCGAAGGCCATTCGGAGTGAGTCCGAGGGCGACAAGGCGACCGAACAGGCCGAGCGCTTCCTGCAAATGCTGAAGGCCGGCTGAAGCCCTTAACCTCCACAGGAGACTTTCAAAAATGACTCACCACCGCATTCTTGCGGGTGGCATTGCCGCGCTTGTTGCCGGCATGGCCTATTCCCGCTTCGCTCCGCGCATCGCATTCGAAAAGCCGAATGATAGCGGCGTCGACATCGAGCAGCTGGCAAAGGACGTTACCGCCAAGTTCCAGAAGTCCTTCGATGAGGTGAAGGCGATCGCTGAAAAGGCCGTCGCCGATGCCAAGAAGGGCATCGACATGGCCACTTCCGAGAAGGAAAAGGCCGACGAGGCGCTGCTCAAGATGAATGGCCTCAATGAGCAGGTCGCGCAGATCGAGCAGAAGCTTTTGCGAGCCAAGGGCGGCAAGGATGACGAGCCCAAAAAGTCGATCGGCGAAATGTTTACCGAGACCGACGACTTCAAGGCTTGGCAGGAAACCGGCTTCTCCAAGAGCGGTCGTGGCACGGACCTGCGCATCAAGACGACCTTGACCTCGGCGACGACGAACGCTGCCGGTTCGGTGGGCGACGCCATCGACAGCACACGTCTGCCTGGCATTCTGCCTTTGCCGCAGCGCCGGCTGACGGTTCGCGACCTGCTCACTCCGGGCAGGATGGACGGCAACACGCTGGAATATGTCAAGGAAACTGGCTTCAACAACAACGCCGCCCCGGTCGCCGAAGCGGCAACCAAGCCCGAATCCGACATCCAGTTCGACCTGATCACGACATCGGCAAAGGTCATCGCGCACTGGACCAAGGCTTCCAAGCAGGTTCTGTCCGATATCAGCCAGCTTCAATCGCTGATCGATCAGCGGCTTATCTATGGCCTGGCCTATGTCGAGGAGGCGCAGCTGCTGAAAGGCGACGGCACCGGCCAGAACCTCAACGGCATCATCCCGCAGGCAACCGCATACGCTGGTCCCATCTCGCTGGCCGACCTCAATATCATGGATGTTCTTCGGCTGGCGATGCTGCAGGCGGCTCTCGCCGAGTATCCGGCTACGGGGCATGTGATGCACCCGACCGACTGGGCCGGCATCGAGACGCTGAAGGACAGCCAGGGCCGTTATATCATCGGCAATCCCCAGGGCACGACCCCGCCGACCCTCTGGGGCCTGCCTGTTGTCGCAACGCAGGCGATGACGGTTCGCAAGTTCCTGACAGGCGCCTTCAAGCTCGGCGCCCAAGTGTTCGACCGCTGGGATGCGCGCGTCGAGACCGGCTACGTCAATGACGACTTCATCAAGAACCTGGTGACCGCGCTTGCCGAAGAGCGTCTGGCGCTGGCCGTCTACCGGCCGGAGGCTTTCATCTACGGCGACTTCGATACCGCTCTCGCTGCCTGACGGCGTTCGGCTCAGTAAGGCGGGCGGCTTGGGCCGCCCGCTCTCTGAACCGACGAAGGAGAGCGTCAATGTCCATCATGAAGTATCGCGTCATCCGCGAGCACGGTGCCTTCCTCGAGGGCGATGTCCGCGAGGCCGAGGAGACCACGGTCGCGCACCTGGTCGGCAAGTCCCTGACACCGATTGGCCCGGTCGACGGGGCCGCAACGAAGTCCGAACCGGCTCCCGAAAACAAGGCCGAGTCCGCCGCACCGGCGAACAAGGCCGCAACCGGCAAGAGGGTGAAGGCGAAAGCCAGATCCTGACGGCCACCCCAACGGCGCGCGCGCCACCACGAAGGAGAGCACTATCATGAAGCGCTACAAGGTTTCTGTCACCACGGACGGTTCCGGCAACGCCGTGGCTTACACGCCTCGGCTGTCCGGAGAGATCCATGAAATCGAGTACATCAAGGATGGCGGCGCCAATCCTTTCGCAGCCGGCGTTGATTTCAACATCACGTCGGAAGCGACCGGCAAGACGCTATGGGCGGAAAACGACGTCAACGCGTCGGCCGCTCGCGCTCCGCGCGTTCCCACGCATTCTACGGCAGGTGTGGCCGCCCTATTCGCGACCGGCGGTACGGGGGTCCTGTCGCGTCCCGGCGTGGCAAACGATCGCGTCAAGATCAGCATCGCGCAGGGCGGCGCCACCAAGGTGGGCGCTTTCCACATTCTGGTTGCATAAAGCCATGCTCGCGCCTGTCCGCACCGATCCCCCACAGGAAACGCCTGTCTCGCTCGACGAGGTGAAGCTGCACTGCCGTGCCGATTTCGACGACGATGACATGCTGCTGGAGGGGTTGATCGGTGCGGCCACGGCGCATCTCGAAAAGGTGCTGGACATGGCGCTGGTCACGCAGGGCTGGCGCCAGCAGTTTGACAGCTTCCAGTGCCTGCGGCTGGCCAAGGGCCCGGTGCAGGATGACGGGATCATTGTCGAGTATCGAGACGCGGAAAACGTCGAGCAGACACTCACGGGATCAGCGTATTACCTGCTGACTGACAGTATGGGTTCATTTGTCGCCCTTGAGCCGGGTCAGGCGTGGCCGGCCATAAGCAGCCGTCCGGATGCGGTTTCGGTGTCCTACGTTGCCGGCAACGATGTCGAAAACGTCGAGCCCGCGCTCAAGACCGCAATCCTTCTGCATGTCGGTCACCTCTACCAGAACCGCGAAGCCGTAACGGTCGATGCCGTCTCGGAATTCCTGCCGCTCGGCTACGAGGCGCTGATCTGGCCCTTCAAGAAAGTCGGCGTCTAGCCCTTTCCCCTCAACCTCCTCCGGAGACACCCATGGCCGACCTTTCCATCACCGCGACGCTTGTCGTCGCCGGCGCCAATGCCGTTACCGATCAAGCTTCCGCCGGCGAGGTTATCGCCGCGGGGAAGCAGGTTTACCTGTCGAGCACCACCAAGAAGCTCATGCTGGCGGATTCGAACTCGGCGACGCCGGAGGCGCGCAAGGCGATCGGCACGGCGCTGAACGGCGGAGCGCTCGACCAGCCGATCAAGTATCAGAAGGCCGGCGACATCACGATCGGCGCGACCTTGACGCCAGGCGTGGCCTACTACCTGTCGGATACGCCCGGCGGCATCTGTCCATTCGCGGATGTCGGCACCGGCGAATATGTGGGGCTGATCGGCTTGGCTAAGTCGGCCACGGTGCTGTCGCTGAACTACCAGTTCACCGGCGTGTCCAACTGACGATGTGGGTGCGGTTTACCGGCGATTTCGACTTCTCGCCAGCCGCCCACGGTGGCCGCAGCACCATCGCCTACAAGGCCGGCATGGTTGAGAACGTCACGCGCGAATGCGCCGACCTGGCCGTTGCCGCCCGCAGTGCGGTCAAGGGCCGGAAGCCGCGCAAGGGCGGTGTGTTCGAGGAGTTAGACAATGGCGAGCAAGCCGACAGCCGGTGACCTGTTCTACAGCGTCGCTTTCGACCGCAGGGGCGAAGCATCGGACGGCGCCGGCGGCACCACGACGGCATTCTCCGAGCAGTTCCGTTGCCGCGCCGCCTTCGTGCATCTGCGCGGCGGCGAAACCGTTCAGGCGGCGCGCCTGCAGGGCCAGCATCCCCAGATCATCCGCGTACGCGCCTCTTCGCTGACGCGCGGCGTTTCCGGCGACTGGCAGATCCGCGATGTCCGCAATGGCGACGTGTTCAACATCCGCGACATCACGCCGGGGCTTGACCGCCAGTTCATTGATTTCCTGTGCCAGAAGGGTGTGGCCGTCTGATGCAAATCAAAGGCAAGGATAAGTTCCTGGCGCAGATCGCGGCGTTGCCGCAGGCGATGCGCGAAGAGATCACCAAGGCGTTGACGACGTCCGCCGAGGAGACAACCGACCTGATGAAGCGGTTCGCGCCACGGCGCACGGGCAAGCTGGCCAACAGCATCGGCTACGCCTTCGGGGAAGCGCCGAAGGGCAGTGCCTTGAGCACCGCCGGCAATGCGCGCGCCGCGAAGGCCGAAACCGGCCTGTCGGTAACCATGTATGCCGGTGGCGGCGAGGCGTTTTATGCGCGCTTTCAGGAATTCGGCACGGTGAACATGTCGGCGAACCCGTTCTTCTATCCCGGCTTTCGGTTCGGCAAGAAGCGGGCCAAGGCGCGCCTCGGCCGCGCCATCCGCAACGGCGCCAAGAAGGCCTTCAAGAAATGATCGGCGCCGAAATGCAGAAGGCAATCTTCGCTGCCTTGAACGGCGCGACCATCGCCGGCGGGAATGTCTTCGACCAGGTGTCCGCGAGCGACCCGTTCCCACGGATCACCGTCGGCGACGAACAGGTGATCGACGACAGCAACACCTGCCAGGTTGGATGGGAAGTGTTTTCCGACGTGCATTGCTGGTCGCGACCGGCCAGCGGTTCGAAGGTCGAGGTCAAGACGCTTGCCGCCCAGGCCGTCGCAGCGGTGCGGGGGATTACTTCGATCCCCGGCTACGAACTCGTGTCGATCGAACATCAGACCACGCGTGTGTTTCGAGATCCTGACGGCCTCACCGAACACGCCGTCGTTTCCTTCCGGGCGCTCATCGACCCGGCCTAACCCGGCCCGGACGGGCATCAACCATGGAGAACCATCATGACCGCTGTGCCTCGCGTTACCGGGTCGAAGCTGCTCGTCCAGATCGGCAACGGCGCTAACCCTGAAGTCTTCGATCACGACTGCCTGATCAACACCAAGCGTGGGGTGCAGTTTTCGTCCGAGAAGACGGAATCGATCATGCCAGACTGCGACAATCCCGACGATCCTGCATGGAAGTCGGTGTCGAAGGATGGTTTTCAGGCCACGATTTCCGGCGCCGGCATGCTCTATGCCGCCTCGCTCGGCGATTGGTGGGACTGGTACAACAGCGACGACGCCAAGAACGTCCGCTTCAACGTCACGCCGGCCGGCTACTGGCAAGGTGCGTTCAAGCTCACCGACTTCGAGGTGACCGCCGATGGCAACAAGGATACCGCCACCACGACTGTGACCATCGTTTCGGATGGCGCCGTTGTCTGGGTGCCGGTGCCCTGATGAACCGGCATGGTGCCATAGACCTCGACTGGGCCGGCGGAACCCATACGTTTCGCCTTGGCCTCGGCGAGATCGAAGAGCTGGAAGCCGGCGTCGACATGTCCGTTTTCCTCTTGCATGCCGCGATGAGCGCGCAAGTCCCCTTTTCGCGTCTCAAGCACTATTCCGAAACGATCCGCCTCGGGCTGATCGGCGGCGGCATGAAGCCGATCGAGGCGCGGGTGCTGGTCAAGCGCTATGTCGACGAAAGGCCTTTGTCGGAAAGCGTCGCGCTTGGCCAGGTCATCCTGCGCGCGGCGATGGAACGGGTCCATTCGGAATCGCTGGAGGACGGCGAGCCGGGGGAACAGCAGGCGCCGAGGTCAAACGCCTCGACTTCGGCGCCATCCGGGGCAATGCCGTCCTGATGGGCGTGGACAATGTTGGCGACCTATCTATCGGCCAGTGGGTAGCCATCGTGAGAACTTGGAATGCGGCTCATGCGCCAGAGGACTCGGTTGCTCCGCCGTCAATCGGCGAGTTCGAGGCAGCGGTGGCGCGAGCAAGAGGACTGCACTAGAGATAGTTTAGCCCACTGCAATTTCTGACAAGAATTCTGACCATCTCCGTGTTGTCATTATCACGGTAACGTCTGTCGGACATGGTCTTGCAGAACGCTCTAACCTTGTCGATCTCGTAAGATTGAGCGTTAGCCAGTTGGAAAAGCTCTCTTCTGGCGCTTTCACGCCCAGCGGCGATATCTGATCGCACGCGATATTGACTGTACTGATCCCACGCGAAGTAAGCGCCACCTGCGATCACAATGCAGCAAGCCGCCGCGATCAACACTTTTAGCCAAGTCTCCAAAAAGGTCTCCTCCCCATGACTATCGAAGCCGAGCGCTTGCTCGCCATCTTTGAAGCGAAATTCGACGCACTTGACAAGGCCTTGGCCAAATCACGCGCGGCCGCCAACCAGAACTTTGCCGCTATCGAAGCCGCCGGAAAGAAGGCGGAAGACTCTCTGGCAAAGGTTGGTTCTCGCGGCACGCCGGGCATCGACAAGATGGCGAAGTCCATCCAGGGCGCCAAAGTCCAGACAAGTAACCTTGCCGCGCAGTTGAACGATATCGGGGTGCAGCTTGCCGGCGGACAGTCGCCGTTCTTGATCGCGTTGCAGCAAGGAACCCAGATCAACCAGGCGCTCGGCGACGCGGGCGCAAAGGGTGCGATCACGGCGCTCGGCGGTGCATTTTCGTCCCTGATCAACCCGGTAGGGCTGGCCACGATCGCTATCATAACACTGGGTGGCGCTGCGCTTCAGTACTTCACGAGCCTGTTTTCCAACGGCGAGAAATCGGCGGAACAGTTGGAAAAGGAAGCAGGCCTTATCCAGCAGGTCGCTTCGAAATGGGGCGACGCCCTTCCGGCGCTGAAGGCCTATGCCGAAGAGCGGCAGAAGCTTGCTGATCAGAAATCGATCAGCGAAGCAACACAGATCGGTAAGGAAGGCGCGTTCGAGGACACCAGAACGCAGGTAAACGATCTGCGGGCAGAGTTGGCGCAGTTGATAGCCGACCTTGCGACCATGGGCGGTCAGGAGGCGCAAGTTGGACGGCTACAGTCGGCCTTCGCCGAGCTTGACGACAAGGTCAAGGATCAGACGGCCACGTCGGAAGATGCGCAGCGTGTGCAGGAGGCGCTGGCCAGCATCCTTGCCGAAACCGGTATACCGGCGGCCGAAGGTCTTGCTGGTGCGTTCGACCGCCTGGCAGCGGCCATTGCCAACGCCAGCGGTCAGGCAAAGGCATTCACGTTCGACGAGCAAATCAAGAATAGCGTTTTGTCGCCGCTGGGAACGCTGCCGCCCGTGTTCAGCAGCGGCGGTGGTTTTCAGGACGAAAATCAGGTCCAGACCGACCGGGCCAATGCAACGAAATCGCAGTATCAGACAGAACAAGACAAGCTCGCGCGCTCGAACAAATCCGGTTTGCGGCGCCTGACCGCCGACGACAAGATCGGGCAGGACATACAGGCCATCCGTGACCGCACCGCCGCGCTTCAACAGGAAGCGTCAATGATCGGCCTTTCCTTCGAGGAGCAGCAGAGGCGCAGGATCGCGCTCGACCTTGAGCAGGCAGCGCTGAAGCAGTTGCGCGAGGAGGCCATCAAGAAGGGCCAGACGGATCTCGATTCGATCCATCTGTCGCCGGAGCAGGTAGCATCGATCAATGCCGTGGCGGAGGCTTACGCGAAGCAGGCGCAGCAACTGAAGGAAGCGCGCGAGGCGCAGGCGCTGCAGCGCGATCTTCTGCAGGGCGCTTTCGGCGACCTTCGTTCGGCGCTCGATGATGGCAAGCTCGACTGGCAGGACCTGGGCAACATCGCCATGAACGCGCTCGACAAGATCATCGACAAGATCGAAAACGACCTTATCGACGCAATCCTGCAGGCCAATAGCGCCGCGGGCGGTGGCAGCGGTATCCTCGGAACCTTGCTCGGCGCTCTCGGTCTGGGCGGCAGCAGCTCCTCGTCGTTCGGCACGCCGGGCGGTTTCGCCCAGATGCTTGGAATTCCCGGCTATGCTGGCGGTACGGATGGCCACCCTGGCGGATTGGCGTGGGTCGGCGAAAGGGGCCGCGAACTGGTCAACCTTCCGAAAGGAAGTCAGGTGCTGCCTCACGATGTCAGCGAGCGTGTCGCCGCCGGCTCGTCGTCATCGTCGGTCATCAGCCCGGTTTTCGCACCGACGATCAACATGGATGGCGGAAATGGCGATGCCGGTGAACAGGTTGCGGCGGCGCTGAAGAAGTTCGAGCAGGAATTCACCGGCCGCGTCGTCAAGTCGATACGGCAGGCTAAGATAACCGGTATGCTGGCATGATCGCCCTGCCCGCTGTCGGTTTCCAGCCCGCCTATCCGCAGCTGGTGGAATCGGTTTCGGTATCACGCGCCGGCACGCGTGCCATGGCGTTCGTCGACTATGCCGACGCCTACTGGTCGATCCAGATGCGCACCAAGCCGCTCAAGGCTTCGGAACGGCTGCTGGTCGAGGCGTTCAAGGATGCCTGCCGTGGCGGGCTTCAGACCGTGCTCTACACGCCAAAGCATATGTGCGTTCCGCGTGCCTATTGGGGCAATGCGGGCGCGGCGGCGTTGCTGAACACGGGCAACCTGGTTTCGATCACCGGCAACCAACTGGTCATCAACAGCGTCGACAACGGGCTCACGCTTGGCGCTGGCGATTTGATCTCGGCGACGACGGGCGCCTACAATTCGCTGTTCAGGATCCAGAGCGGCGGCGTCGCCGCGGGCAACGCGATCACGGTCACTGTCGAGCCAACAGTGCCGTCCTACATCGCCACCGGCGCGGTGATGACCTTCAAGAACCCCATCGCCAACATGCGCGCCCTGCCCGGTTCGTTCTCGATCCCCGACGAGCGCAATCCCGTCGCCACCTTCACCCTGGTCGAGGTGCCGAAGTGAGCTTTCCGACCCGCCTGCAGACCGTACTTTCCGAAGGCCGGGCGATCATCCGGTCGGGGCTCAAGGTGGCCTGCACCACCGGCACCTATGGCTTCTGGAACGGCAAGGGCGACATCACCGTCAACGGGCAGCTCTATTGGCCGAACACGCTGATCGAGGTGTCCGAGCCGGTCTATGGGCTGGGCACCGCCGCCTCGACCTTCACTGTCAGCCTGGTTGCCAAGCGCGATTCCGGACTGACGCCGGACAAGCTGCTGCTGATCGAGAATGAAGGCTACAAGGACGCGCCGCTGTCGGTGTTCGATTTCTACTTCGATCCCGACGACCGCTCATTCCTGCATGCCGAGCCCGGCGCCTACGGTTTCGTCGACACGATCGACCATTCCCGCGAGAGCGGCGACAAGAAGCTGATCGCCAATGTCCGTTCCGGCGCCATCGCCAACCACCGCGACGGCTACCGCACCGCCAGCCACGAAGACCAGCAGCTCGTTTCACCCGGCGACATGTTCTTTCAGTACGCCAGCAAGGTGCAGCACGAGAGCTTCGACATAAAGTTCGACTGAGGCCACCATCATCATGCTTGAACTGACCCGGTTGCCCGACTGGGACCGACGCCTTGCGCGTCTGGTGCCTGAGATCGCTTCCACGCCTGGCGTGTGGGGCCAGACCGATTGCCTGCTGACGGTGATGGATGTCGTGGCCGAAATCACCGGCTTCGATCCGGCGGCCGACATTCGCGGGCGCTACAAGACTGAATCGGGCGCGGCGAGGATCCTGCGCAAGCGCGGCTTCGATGATGTCGAGATGGCGCTCGCCAGCCTGTTCCCACCGGTCGGCGCGCTCATGGCGCAGCGCGGCGATGTCGGCGTGGTCGAGCAAGACGGGATGCTGTGCGCCGGCTTCGTCTGCGACAGGGGTTTCATGGTGCGCTCTGAGGCCGGTTGCACCATCCTGCCGCAGACGGCGATCAAGTCGGCGTTCAAGGTCGGCTAGGCCGTGGGTTTTCTTGTCCCGATCTTCACGGCGGTCAGCGCGGCCGTTGCCGGCGTTTCAAGCTGGCTGGGCGCGTCGACGATACTTGCCGGCCTGGCGCGCTTCGGGCTCGGGCTTGCGGCCAAGTATGCCCTCGGCGCCCTCCTCGGCGGGCCCAAGCAGCAAGCGCAGGCGTCCCAGCTCAACACGACCTATGGCGAAGATCTGGCGCGCACTGTCGCCCTGGGCAAGGTCGGAACGGCGGGACAACTGGACTATCGCAACGCCTATGGTTCGGGGAACCGGACCATTCAGGATGCCTATATCCTGTCGAACTTCCGCATCAACCGCATCACGCGCGTGCGCTACAAAGGCGAGTGGAAGACGCTCGGCGGCGCGGAAGATGCCACCAAGGGCTTCCGGATCCAGAACATCGACGCGCAAATCTGGGTCAAGCTCTACAAGGGCACGATGACGCAGACGGCCGACGCCGGCCTGATCGCCAGGGCGAACCCGGCCGGCCGCTGGACGTCTGCGCATCGCGGCGCCGGCATCGCCTACGCGGTCGTCACGCAGTTTCTCGATCGCGAGAAGCTGACCCAGCCCTGGGAGGCGTTCTTCGAGATCGAAGGCGCGCCGCTCTATGACTGGCGCAAGGATAGCTCGGTCGGCGGCAGCGGCGCGCACCGGTGGAATGACCAGTCGACATGGGAGTTCACACAAAACCCGGTGCTGATGGCCTATGCGCTTGAGCGCGGCATCTTCAACGGCACCGAAATGATGGTCGGCAAGAATGCGCCGGCGGCGCGCCTGCCGCTCGACGTGTGGACGCTGGCCGCCAACATCTGTGACGAGTTCGCCGGCACCGGTGCGCGCTATACGGCCGGCCTCATCGCCGCCGCCGGTTCCGGCGTCACGCATGACCAGAACCTGCAGCCGCTCCTCGAGGCGTGCGCCGCGACATGGGTCGAGGATGCCACGGGCGAGTTCCCGATCGCCGGCGCGGCGCAATCCGTCGTGATGACCTTCACGGACGACGACATCATGATCGACGAACCGTTCCGGTTCTCGGTCAAGCGCACCAAGTCGGAACTGATCAACACGCTGGCCGGCACATATCTGGAGCCGGATAACTTCTACGCGCAAACGCCCACGGCGATCCGCATCAATGGCCCGGCCCTGGCGGAAGATGGCGAGCGGCTGGCCGTGTCGGTGCCCTATAGTGCCGTCAATCGCTCCGAAGTCGCCGACCGGCTTGCCGACATCGCCTTCAAGGCCAGCCGTTTTCAGGCCAATGGCGAAATCTGCATCCACCCGAAATACCTTGGCGACGCGAAGGTCGGTCGGTGGGCGCAGTGGAACTCCGCCGAATATGGCACGCGCAAATTCCAGATCGTGGAGAAGCGGCTCGGCCCGCTCGGCGACAAGGGCGCGCGCAACATCTATCTGACCGTGCAGGAGGTCGACGGCTCGATCTTTGACCCGACCGCCTATGTGACCGTGCCCGTGGTCACTGCACCCCCTGGCGAGCCGGACTATGCCGTATCGGCCAGCAATTTCACCGCCAACGGCATCCAGATCAAGGTCGAGGGTTCGACCGACCGCAAGACGGGCATCCGATTCCAGTGGGACGCCTTCACCGATGTCACCGTTTCTGCCGTCGATGTCGAGTACCGGCCGGAAGCGGTCGGCGTCGCTATCTCGATCGGCAGCCCGGCCGTCATCACCTGGCCGAACCACGGCCTTGCCGCCAACGATCTGTTCTATCTCGCCACCACCGGCACACTGCCGGCCGGGCTGGCGCCCGACAGCCCGCTCTACGTCAAGACGGTGCTGACCTCCGGCACGTTCACGGCCTCGTTGACGCCCGGCGGCGCGGCGATCGCCACCACGGGGCCGCAATCCGGCATCCACAGCGGCTATGTCGACAGCATCGTCAAGCGCGCCGAAATGCCGGTCCAGGTGCTCACGGTTTCGGAAGGCGTGCTGCCGAGCAAGACCTATGAGTATCGCCACCGCATCATCACCAGCCCGCCACGCACCACCTTCTTTACCGGGTGGTCTCAGGTCTCGACGCCGGCGGAAGTTTTCGACGTTTCGGTGGGGCTGGCACAGCTGCAGGCGGATACGATCGCGTTTCTGACCGGCATGTCGGCAAGCCTGCAGGCGGATCGCGACAAGCTTGCCCAACTGGCGGCGGCGACCCTCGAGGCCGCGGGCCGCCAGGTCGAGGACAACGCCGTCGCCCGGCGTTTTCGTGATGCGAGCGCCGCCGCCTTCCTCGAACTCGACGCCAACATTGACGACATAAACGGCGTCCTGTCGGCACAGGCGACAGCCATTCTTGGCGTGCAAGCGTCGGTCGGTGACGTGTCCGCCGGCGGACTGTTCAGGATCCGCGCCGAAGCGGGAAGCGGCGACGTCGTTTCCCGCCTGGTCGCAGAAGTGCGGGCCACTGTCGGCGCGGCATGGGTGTCATCTGGCTTCTACATGGAGGCGGGCTTCGTTGGAGGCAACGCCGCTGCCCCGTTCTCCAATTTCGTCATCAATGCGAGCAAGTTTGTGGTGACGGACGGGACCAGCAGAGGCACTCCGCTGACGTTCGAGAACGGCACGCTCAAGTCGCTGATCGCCAACCTTGGCGATGTCACGGCGGCCTATATCCACAGCGCCGACAACGCGATGATCTCGGACTATAACAACAAGTACCATTCGATCGCGGTGCCCTGATGCCAAAGCTCGGTTTCGGCCTCATCGGCGGCACTACGCCTGGCCTGCGCATCTCCTTCGACAACGCCACCGACTTGATGAACGAACCGGCCGGCAATCGTGGCAAGTTTCAGTTCGACAGCGTCGGTGGCGGCAAGCTGGGCTATGTCTATGACATCACCACGATAGCATATGACAGCCGCTACCAAACCGGCGGCTACAACAACTATGCGTGGTTCTTCAAGAATGGCGACCTGAACACGGCTTACACGTCGTCGAACATGTATTACAGCAGCGACGCAACCATCATTTGGGGCAGCACTGGCAGCGGTAGCCAGATGATATACATGATGGATAGCTGGTGGCCGTTCGGCTATATGCCTATCGTCGAATGGCGTTATATTAACCCCGACCTCGCGCCCAATGTTTTTGTGGGCCCATCGGTCGACTACGCTCAGTTCCAGGTGTCAGGCGGAGTCGTCACAAGCGCATCAGGGTACACAAGCCAGACCGGCAACACAGGTCCGCTCACGGAAATTGGCGCCCTCACCAGTAACTACAACTTTCGTCCCGCGGCCAACATCTTGCTGCGGCAGAATGGGAAAAACTTCAAATATCTCCTTTCGGTGTTTCAGGTGCCGGTTCGTGACGACGTCATGCCCGATTACTCGGCGGCGCCGGTCAGTGGACAGGTGCCGCTCCTTCTCAATCCCACGACCGCGCGGCTGGCGCTGCCCGGCCGCGATGTCACAAGCACAAACCTCAACCACTTCATTTTCCACGAGAACAAGATACCGGCCAAGATCATGCGGGCCGGAGACTTCGCGCTTCCAGCGCTCGGCAGCATAGACCTCATCTGCCCGCTTCCCCTGACGCCGCTGACCTACATGGATTTCATGATCCGGCGCGCCACCGACGCCGAATTCTGGAACCCGCCCTATTTCGACAGCATCGCGTCAAACAAGTCGCTGAGCTTCACCTATGAGGTGAAGAGCGACAGGATCACCATCGTCAACAAGGTGAATACCGCCTGCGTGGTCCGCTGCATGATCAACGCGGATTCCGAGCAGGACTTTACCACCGGGGGCAAAAAGGTCTTTCTCAGGGGCAATGACGGCGTCCGCGACTACGTGCAGATCAAGCGCCCGGGCTCGTCGGATCTGTCGCCCAACCTGAATGACATCATGGTCGACACGCGGCTGGCCTATGTGCCGATCCTGGCACAGGGCTTCCTCCCATGGAGTTCGGGTTTCCCGACTGTCATTACCGGAAGCGACCGTTTCAAGGGCGAGAGGATGAGGACGATCTCTGTCGTCAACCCGTCGCCAGGCCTCAAGCTGTTCCCCAAGCAGGCGGTTGTCTTCGGGAAAAACTGTCAGGTCGCATCGGTCAGCGGCTACCATCGTGTGTTCACCGATGCTGGCGGCACGTGGACGGGGCGATCAAATCAGTACAGCTCCTGGGCAAATGTCCGTGCCGACGAGAGCGCCGTGGATTTCTACATGGCCGGAAGCAATCCGGTCGGCGCGACGACCAGCAGCACGGTATACAACCGAGACTTGAGTGTCGTTGGCGGCTCCGACGCCACGGCACTTGGCCTCAGTTACGTCATCTTCGGCATCCCCCAAAGCCTCTAGGGACCAACCCATGACATCGATATACAATGCCGGCACGGTTTCCGTGTCGAACGGCAATGCCGTGGTGGCGGGCTCGGGCACGGCCTGGGCGGTGGCGCTGGTCAAAGGCGGCTCGTTCTCCTGCGCGGGCATGTCCATTCCGATCGTCTCGGTCGACAGCGACGTGTCGCTGACGCTGGCCTATCCGTGGCCGGGCGCGGACGCGGCCGGCGCCGCCTATGCCATCGCGCGCGAAAACTCCGACGCGGCGAATGTGGTTGATCTCTACGACCGCCTCTCGAAGGTGCTCCTCACGCTGTCGCTCGCGGGCATCAACCCGAATGCCTCTGGCAGTCTTGTCGACCGCAATGCGCTGACGCTCACCGCTCAGGACAAGGGCTATATCTTCCTGCGCGCCGAACTGGGCGTGGCCTTTGCCTTCTACCGCTGGACGGGCACGGCGTGGGACGGACCCTTCCCGGTCGCCGGCGAGGCCGGATCCTCGAATGTCACCGGCACATCCGCCACGAGCCTGACGATCGGCACCGGCACCAGGACGTTCACCGTCGCGGAAAACAGCCGCGGGTGGTCGGCCGGCGCGCGGCTTCGGGCATCATCGAGGGCCAGCGGGGCCAACTTCATGGAGGGCGTCGTCACCTCCTACGCCGCCAACACGCTTGTGCTGGCGGTCGATCTCGTCGGCGGCTCTGGGACCAAGACCGACTGGAACATCAACCTCGCCGGCCAGCAAGGCGCGTCCGGCTCTGGCGCCGGCGATGTCGTTGGCCCCGCGAGTGCCGTCGCCGACCGCATCGCGCGCTTCAGCGGGACGACCGGAAAGCTGATCAAGGATGGCGGCCTGGTCGCCACCGCCGACCTCGCCATTGGTTCGGTCGCCAACGACCGGCTGGCCGACATGGTGACGCAGCGCATAAAGGGTCGGGCGACGACCGGCACCGGCGCGCCTGAAGACCTGACGCTGAGCCAGCTCCTCGACATGATCGGTTCGCCCGCGCCAGGCGATATCCTTTTCCGGGGGGCATCCGGTTGGCAGCGCCTGCCCAAGGGCACGGCGCTTCAGGTCCTGCGGCAGAACACCGCCCTGACCGCGCCCGAATGGGGTGCAGCGCGCGAAATCCTCACGGCGAACCGTGCCTATTATGTTCGTACAGACGGATCGGACGCCAACAACGGTTTGGCCAACGCGCCTGGCGGTGCCTTCCAGACGATTCAGAAGGCTTTCGACACCATCAAGACGCTCGATCTTGGCGGGTTTTCTGTAACCATCCAGGTTGGAGCGGGAACCTACACAGGGTCGATATCGGTCTCGTCGCCGTTTCTTGGCGGCTCAGTGACGCTACTGGGCGACACCACCACGCCGGCCAATTGCACCATCTCCCACAGCTCTTACGGGGCATTCGCGGTCAGCGGATACGGCACGTGGCTAAACCTCGCCGGTTTCAAGATACAGAATTCCGCCGCCAGTGCACTCGGTCAAGCCATCCTGATCAGCAATGGCGCTGTAGTCTCGCTCACCGGAAACATGGATATAGGAGCATGCACCCGCTACCACTTCGAAGTAAACACAGGTGGTACGCTGAGCATAGGTGCCGGTTACACGGTCAGTGGAGATAGCCCGCGTCATTGGTCCGTGGATGGCGCTAATGTCATCCTTTCGGGGCAGACGATTACGATGTCGGGGACCAGGGCGTTCAGCGGGGCATTCGCCTCTTGCACGAACAGGGGCGGGATAACGATCTTTACCCTGACGAAGGTCGGAACTGCCACGGGAAAGTATTACGACGTCACCCTGAACGGCGTGATCAACGCCTTCGGCTCTGGCGCGACCGCTCTTTTCGGCGGCACCGCGGGAACCACCGCTACAGGGGGGCAGTATGCTTGATATCCCAACCTATACACCCGAGAACTGGTTCTGGATCGTCGGGCAAGACGAAAGCCGCTTCTGGTCAAGTGCTGCCGGCGCCTATGTCGGTGTGGCGCCGGAGGGTGCCGGTGTGACCAGCATCGCCAGCGAAGACGAGTTGAGCGATGTGCTTGCGGCGTGCGGGTTGCCGGGTCCGATCGTTCGCATTCCAGGCAAAGTGTCTCCCGCCCAAGCGGAAATAGCTCTTTTCAACTTTGACAACGGGGCGCTGCTCGCCAACGTCAACGCTGCGATCGAGGCATTTCCCTACGAGCCTGTTCGTATCTGGTGGCGCAAGGCGACATTCATCTCGCGCGGTCATCCCTATCTCCAAGCACTGGCAATGGAGTTAAGTTTGACCGATGACCAGGTCGACGGCCTGTTCGCCGCCGCAGCCAAACTCTAGTTATTCGTATCGACGTCCTTCATGGACCCCGAACTGAATATAGTGCCTCCTCGGGTTCATCCCTGACGCCTTAACATCGGGATGAAGCCGCAGATAGGTTTCGTCACGAAACGAGCGGGGCAGTCTCGGTCCCGGCACGACGGGCCAATCCAACAGATTGCTACTGTTTATCAGGCCGGGGAGAAACGACGGCTCGAAGCCGAATTGTCGAGCCACGAAGTTGAACGACAGTTGGTCGCGATAGCTCCACCGCAGCACCTCGGCGAACCATCGCTCCATCACGGCAACCACCTTGGGCTCATTGTGGCGTCTCAATAGAACGGTGCCACAGATAAGGCCGGCCTGCTCGGGGAAGCCGAGCGACCGGTAGTAGTTCATCTGGCCGGCGATCGTGTCGAGATCATCCAGTCGTAGCTCTGAAACCAGTGCAGCCTCGTCGTAGATGCATGACCTCTCATAGTGCTGGAAACAGACCATGGGCCTATCGGCTTTGTCCAGGAACGAAAAAAACGTGTCCGCCGCGACCTTAGGCTTAACAGTGTTGTCCATGTAAAGGCTTGATGAGTATACGCTTAAATAACGGTGCGGTAGGATCTTTACCTTCTTGGAAGTGCGAACCGGGCCTAGTGGCCGACTATCAACATATCGAAATCGCCATAGCTTCGACCTCAGCGACCTATCATCAGTGAAGCATATGAACTCGGTATCACCGTCTTGATGAAACTGGTGATCAGAAAATTCTTCTGAATAACCAAACATGCATGTATAGACGACACGTTGCCGCTTTGTTGGCCACAGTCGTGCTCTTAGCAGATCAAACATGATTTCTTCCCCCCGGAAGTGAAACATAGATTTTGGCACTTCCTGCCACAAAGCACAACCACACTTGCAACCTGGAGGATAATCCAATGCAAACCAGCCCATCCGGGCGGGCGGCAATCGCTCGTCGCGAAGGAAACAAGCTCACCGCCTATCTCGATAGTGTCGGGGTTCTCACCATTGGCGTCGGTCACACCTCGGCCGCCGGCGCGCCAAAGGTCACCAAGGGTATGAAGATCACGGCGGCGCAGTCGGATGAAATCCTGTCTCGCGACCTGGCCGACGTCGAAGCGTCCATTTCGTCGCTCGTCAGGGTGCCGCTCAACCAGAACGAATTCGACGCGCTGGTATCGCTGGTGTTCAACATCGGCGCGCCAGCCTTCAAGAAATCAACGGTGCTGAAAAAGCTCAACGCCGGCAATCGCGTGGGCGCGGCCGATGCGATGCTGATGTGGAACAAGGGCACGGTCGACGGCAAGAAGGTTATCTTGAATGGGCTGACCAGCCGCCGGCAGGATGAGCGGGCTCAGTTCCTTACGGCAGCCTCACCGGCGCCCGCGAAGCCCTCGCCGGCTCCACAGACGCCGGCACTGGCTCCCGCCGCTCCTGTGCCCCCGGCGGCCGCGCCCTCGACGTCCCCGGCAACGAAGCCCGCCGTGGCCGCCGGCGTTTTTGTCATCGCCGCTGCCGCTGTTGCCAACTGGTGGCACGAGCTCGCCGCCTGGCTTCATTCCTTCTTTTGAAAGGGCACCACTATGACCTCAGTCATTGTTCGCATCGCGCTTCGGTACTTCGCCGGCATCCTGGTCGCCCGCGGACTTTTGTCCGCTGACGACGGCGGCACGTTCTCCGCAGATCCCGATATCCAGATGATCGTGGAGACCGGCGCCGGCTTGGCGATCGGCGGAATCACCGAGGGCTGGTACTGGATGGCGCGTAAGTTCGGGTGGTCGAAATGACGGTCATCGCAACCGCGCTTATCCAACAGCTTTGGCCGTATCTGCTTGGCGCCGTCGTCTTCCTCGGCGGGCTGGCCACGGCCTACGTCAAAGGCAAGGCGAAAGAGCGGACCAAACAGGCCGCCGCTGACGTCGCTGCGCGCACCGAAGGCCAGAAGATCGACGACGCCGTTGCCGGCCGCGCACCAGACGACAACCGGGAGAGGTTGGTCAAATGGTCAAAGTCGTAGCGCTGTCACTCATGCTTGCCGGCTGCGCGGCCACCGGTGGCTCATTCTGCGCGGTCGAACATCCGATCCGGCCGACAAAGGCCGAGGTCGCCATGCTGTCGGATGCGTCGGTTGCGGCAATCCTGGCTCACAATGAAAAAGGCCAGAAGCTCTGTGGATGGGTGCCATGATGCACGATCTGTTCGACCTTCTCGGCATCAAGGCGCCTGTGCTTGTTGCCGGCCTTTCCGGCGGCATCCTGCGGGCGTTGTCGCGCCACCGTTACAAGCTTCGTGAAATGGTGGCGTCGCCTATCTGCGGTGCCCTGGCGGCGGCATACCTGACGCTACCGGCGGTCTCCTACTTCAAGGCGACCGGCTTGCCGATGCCGGATCCCAGCGACGAGACGACGACACTCGCCGCTGCTTTCCTGATCGGTGTCAGCGCCATGTGGATATCGGACATCCTGTTCGAATACGTCGTGCGGAAGTTCAGGCTGGCGACGGAGGAGTGAGCCGGTCGAGCCTGTCCTCCTTGTCGCGATTTAGCCCTCAAAACGCATTCGCGGTATCGGGCAGAACATCCAGGCTAACTATGCAAGTGAAATCATCGATCGGATCGCCGTTGGCTTGCTGGTCATAGTGGACGCAAACTGATGAGTTGCCAAACCAGCGCCCGTGACCGGTAAATCCATCGTGGGACTTCTCGCTTTTTGTTTGCTGCACCCCCAGCCTTCCAAGTTCTATCCAGAAGCTCCTCGCTGGATCAGCGCCACAACTGAGATAGATTGTGTTGTGACGGTCCGAGTCATCATCGTTCTTGGCGATCCAATCCTTAGCAAACGCTCTTTGTTGAATCGCTTGTGTTATGCAGTCTTGCATGGCCTGCCCAACTGGACTTGAAATTTGTCCCGCAGATGCGGCGGTCGAAATAAAGGCTGCGAGAACAGCACCAACCCCTCCGATGACAACGTATTTCACCTGCCGTCCCTCCACTCTGTGCGACCGCCTCTGATAATGCATTGCATGTGTCGGGCTGTCTTCCATTTCACGTTTAGTTGAACCCTGCGCGTGCGAAGCAAAACGCTCAGATTTAATGATGACATCCGACCCAACAGACCTAGACGTTCCAAGCGTCTAAGACTTTCGCTGCCGTCATCGGCATCTTGCCGCAATGGCCAAGGGGGAAAACTCACTCCCGATTATTAGCAGAAGCAGGCGTTGACGCTTCGCAACCATCCCTCCGCCGCTCGGTGACCATACGCTGGTTGATCCCAGCTACTCCTCTCTTGCCCATGCCTGACGGTGGCGGGCTCTTATAAGGGAGGTTGACAACCACCGACGCCTCAATGCAACTGGCCGCCATTGAGGGACATTCTGCAACCTAGGGGTTATCATGAAGAAGTACGAAAAGCCGACGCTCGTAAAGCGCGAACGCCTTTCCAAGGTGACGGCTGGACCGGTGAATTCAAGGTCCGCTTGACCAGTCTCTAGAAACAGAAAGCCCGTCGGCTCGCGCCGGCGGGCTTTTTTGTTGGCTATGGAACCGGCATGTGAACTCGGAGTTGTCTCAAAGCCTGCTTCCCTCAAAGTGGGTTCATGACGACACCAAGGCCCGTCTCGGCTCACGCCGCGGCGGGCTTTTGTGTTTTGGGAACAATTTTAGCGCAATCTTATTGAATCGCGGTTTTGCGAGTCAGTTCATGCGTTTGGACTTCATTCTGCCGTTAATGCCGACCCTTGTGGAGCAGCCTCCGGAGGGCGACGACTGGATTCATGAAGTCAAGTTCGACGGCTACCGCTCGCAGCTCGTCATCGACGAGGACGGCACCAGGATCTTCACCCGTAACGGACACGACTGGACGGCGAAATATCGCGACCTGGTGAAGGAGGCGGCAAGCCTCGGCGCGGAAAGCGCGATCGTCGACGGCGAGATCATCGTGCTGAACGACAAGGGCCTGTCCGACTTCGGCGAACTGCGCAAGGCAATCACCAGCCGGCAGCACGACCTCTATTTCGTCGCCTTCGACCTGTTGCATCTCAACGGCCATGATCTGCGCAACATGGCGCTCGAGGAGCGGCGCGAGATCCTGGCCAGCATGATCGAGCCCGGCCGGCGCATCCAGTTCAGCGAGGCGCTGCCGGGCGACGCCAAGGCAATCTTCCAGCTTCTCGACCAGAACGGCCTTGAGGGCATGGTGTCGAAGCGGCGTGACAGCAAGTATCGCAGCGGTCCGTCGACCAGCTGGCTCAAGGCGAAATGCTACGCAGTCGACGAATACGAACTGCTTGGCGTCGAGCGGGAGGCCGGCAAGCCGGCGTTCGCGCTGATGGCCGATCGAGCGACGGGCTGCTATGTCGGCTCGGCCTTCATCAACTCAAGCCGCGCCATTCGCGAGCGGCTGTGGAAGCGCGTCCAGGAGCACGCCGGGCCGGCGCCCAAGGGCATGAAGCGGCCTGCGACACAATGGGTCACGCCGGGCCTCATCGGCCGCGTCAAGCACCTGCGCGGCGAGGAAGACTTGCGCCACGCCTCGCTGCAGGATTTCCGGGAGGAAGAATCGCGAAGCCCGTCAGGTTAGTTGTTATTAGGCTGGACCATTGGGGTGAAACTCGGAGAGTTAGGCTGGACCATAGGGGTCGAATTCGGAGGGAGTGTGCTGGGCGACGTGGACCCGCCTGGGCCGACATCATCTTTAAAGACGCCTGGGTTGCTCGTCTTGAAGTCACCGCTGGACGGCGCCGGGGGTTTGGTTAAATTCCACTCGGTACTGTCGAAATACGTCTTGAGAGGCTTTAACGACTTCGCAGCGATGGTTTTGACGGTGTTCTGGTCGACTTTGATTCCAGCTTCTTTCATAGCGTCGTCAATGTCCGAGGCTAGCTTCGCTGTGTCAGGGGCCTTTTCCTCCGCCTGTGCCAAGGCGGTCTCGGCCTTCGACAAATTAGTTTGAAGTTCCTCAATCTTCTGTTCCCGTTGCTTGATCTCGAGCTTGGCCCCCTCAATGTCGAGTGCGATTTCACTCCAGCTAAACATGCTCATGAGTACGATTCCGGTAAAAAGTAGGGGGACGGCAAATAGCCCGACGTCTATGTTGTTGTGATATTTCCAACATGGCAGCGCCCACGAGGCGAGCCCCACCGCGAAGGTTACAACAGTTAGTATTAGAACTGCAGTTGGACCCATTTTGCCGCCCTAAATTAGAAAGCCGACGATACTGGGATTGCAGACTATAGCAAGCGGCGCGTCGATCCTCGATCAAAGCCCTTCCCAATTGGCATCGGCGTTGAGACTTGACCACACAAGGCATCTTCGTGCCGACACAAAGTTGCGTCACGGCAAACTGCTGGATTGCCAGGAGAAGTAAGTAGATGGCCGTGGCTAAGAAGGACCAGGAGCGCATCACCTACGCGTGGATGTATGGCGCACAGGCGCGCAAGGACGGCAAGGAGCGCACGGTCCCGGCATTCTGGGAAGAATACGCCGAAGCGTGGCTTCAGGGTTTCGATGGAGAACCTATGGTTGGGAGCAAGGCCAAGCCTGTCAGCAACGCGTTGGAGGCCGAACTTGGTGACGGCGCGGTCAGTCATCCGCCGGCTGGAACCTAACCGGATAGCTGAGCTTATGCTTTGATGAGCACGCGCGGAATCGACTTTCTAGACCGGTGGATTGCCAACAACATTCCAGAGACCGCCAAGGCCGACGTCATCTCAGTCGACGAGCTGACGCACAAGCTTTTCGCCGATGCGAAGGCCATCGGCATCAAGCGGGAAGAAATCGATGAAGAGGTCACGAGCCTCTATCGAACGATCCTCGACGCGATCGTGCACTACGATCCGGGTATCCCCGAGTAGGAATCAGAGGTATCGCTCCCCCCTCGCCGCGGTGCTCGAAACAGAACCAGTGCGATTCCTGGCGCGGCCGGGCAAAGCCCCAGCCGCCGACCTTCGCGCAGCCTGGATGCTCGCAGAAATGGCCAAGCGTCGTGACGCGCTCTCGCGTTACCGGCGCCATGCCTTCGGCAAGTCTGGCGGGTTCATCGCTCACGAATGGCACTTTCTCGACGACGGTCCCTTGAGGGCGTCAAGCTCATCCTGAAGATGCCTGTTGAGCACGATCATTTCCTTCAGCGCCTTCACCGGGTCGCCATCGTGCAAGCGAATCAACTTTTCGGCGACGGCCTTCAATGCGGCCTCCTGACGACTGTCCAGTGTAACGATATGATCCATGGCGGTACTCCCTAGAACAGCGAGCCTTGTGGCAGAGCCTGTTGCGGGAATTTGATTTGAGTGGCGGGCTTGTCGACGATCACCAGCGCATCATCCGGCGCGGGGCGCTGAAGCTTCTTGGCCTCCGACCACGGTGCCGTCAGCCAGGTCTCCGTTTCCTCTTGCGTCCGCAGGAGCACCGGCATGGCCTTCTCGTGGATCGGCTTGATGAGGGCGTTGGGCGCGGTCGTCATGAAGCCGTAGAGTTCGAAATCGCCCGGGCCGTCCTTCACCTTGCGAACGCCGTGCCATGCCGTCCACAGGCCGGCGAAGAAGAACAGCGGACGATCGTCGTTGATCGCGAACCAATAGTTCTTTTGGATGCCCGTCTCCGGATCCTTGTCGCCCGGCGTGGGGCTCGGCTCGGCAAAGCTTGTCACCGGCACCAGGCAGCGGTGCTCGACGCCGACATACTGCTGCCAGTGGCCATATTGCGGGTTGCGGATATTGGTCGTGCCGTAGTCGGCCTTTCCTTTGACGCGCTCCGCCGGCGTCGGCATGCCCCAAAGCAGATTGGCAAGCTCGCGCTGCCCGTCCGGGGCATTCCGAACCACCGCGCCGGGGCGGTTGGGATAGACATCCAGCGAGGGCTCAAGATTGCCCAGGACGTCGCGCAAAGCCCGCGTAAACTGGCGGATTGCCTCCTGGGAGGTGGTGAGATTGTAGAGGTTGCACATGGGCTTTTCAGGCTCCTGATCGGTGGATTGATTCCACAACCCATCTTGACGGGCAAGGAAAATGTTCCTTATTCGTTCTCATGGCGCACGATCCGATCGACACGCTGGGAAAAGCGACCCGGCATAATATGCTTGTGAAAGCCGAGTGCAGTTGCGGCAATGTCCGCTACTGCCGGTCGGCGGACCTCATGATGGTTTATGGCGGCGGCGTCGATCCCCTCGCCCTGAAGTTCGACTGCAGCCGCTGCAAACCTCAGGTCAAGATCACGTTGCTCGAGGTTCACCCCGAACACCTGCCGAAACGCCTGATGATCCATAAGCCGATGAAGGTGGACGGCAAGATCAAATGGTATACGGAGCGGTTTCGAGGATGAGCCAAGAGAGGTTGATCATCCGCTCCGCCTACCAGCGCGGCTGGCAGGTTGTTGCGAATGGGGCCGTCATTCAGACCTTTGCGGAGCAGCAGTCGGCGTTCCGGTTCGTCGTTGATCGCGGCGCCAGGGTGCATCTTAAATGGGGACGCATGGCCATTGGCGGTGAAACCAGACCGTTCGACTTCCAGGCGATTTTCCAACAAAGGAGTGTCGGGCGCATCATGAGGGAGATGCATGGGCCCCTGACCGGCACGTGGTTCTGGTCATGCTACGATGGCGGCGCGCGCGATACGGTCGCCACCAGGGATGAAGCCGTCGCTGGTGTCGAGGAAGCCTATACGGAGCGGGTGGCGGGTGTGCTTGCACCGCGATGATGTGCCGCGCTCATTCGGTGACTGCGGGAATACTCGCGATCTGTTGCTGTAAGAGGCTGTCGAGAAAGGCCTTCATCGGCCGAAGATCGGGGTGATGCGGGGCAACCGCGAACGAGTCGTCGGCCACCTTCAAAGCATCTTCGTATGCCTTACGGTTCGACATTATCAGATCGATTATCGTAATCGTTCCAGGCAGAACACCGCCTAGTTTTAAAGACAAGCACGAGTAGGCGAAAGCGCGCGCCGTTCTTCCGTTTCCGTTCCTGAAGGGGTGCACCCAATTGATTTTCCAAAGGCAGTAGGCGGATATATCCAGAGCGTCCCCAGATGCCCAAAGCGACGAAAGCTGGCGGAAGAACGTTTGCATCAAGCCGGGCACTAACTGCCACGGCGGAGGTTGATGGCGGACGTTGCCGTCATGGTCTCCTACCTGGACCTCGTGATTTCGATATTCACCGGGTCTTGCCAATAGGAACATTGTACCGGAACGATGCAGTTGCTTCAGAGCAGGCTCGTCGGGCATTGCGGGTGGGCCACTAGCGTGAGGGCCACGGTGCGCTAGCAGAAATACGACCAAGCCCTCCAGAACATTTATCTGGTTGGTGGCATTCAGAACCTCAATGCGATGCGCGATAGGTCCGTTTACAGTTTCCCAATTGTCATCGAGCATTAGCTTTGATGACCCCCTCCCAAAAAAAGAGGCGGGTTGATCCCGCCTTCTTTCAGCTATTTCGCTTCAGTTCTCGACTGAGAATGTCCTTCGATTTCGTCCATTAAGCTCGAAATTTTTTCCCGTGTCAGACCAGACTTGTGAGACTGTAGTCCGTAAACCAAGCTTACTCGCTGCGCACGCTTCTCAGCTGGGGTTATGACGTGAGACTGCACTCGTTGTTCGATCTGCTTGAGGGTCAGTGTAGCCATGACAATTCTCCCGGTTCCTCACAATAATCCGAAAACGTTAACGGTCCGCAGCCCCCTGCGTTCCGGCCCGATTACATGAATCGCCGCAGTCAAGTTCTTGGGAGGCGTTCAGATTGCATCTTCCACGGGACATTTCAAGGGACATACTGCGCCCCGCTTGCGCCAGCCTTGCGGCAAAAATGCGCAGAATTGGACATGACCAAGACACCAATGCTTGCGGCCTCCGCACCCAACCACCCTTTCGAATGCCGCCTATCGTGCCACATATCATGCCACACCATCTCATAAAATTCTGAAATCGCGTGTGTTTTCAATGGCACTCAAATTCAAAGATGCACTTCATCCGCACCACAACCAAAGCGCACAGATCGACGCAATCGATCGAAAGTGCTCAACGGTCCCGATCGCTGACCAAGACGGCCGCGCCCCCACCCACTGTGCAAGCTGGACGAGCGCAAAGGCTGGACCCGCCACCTTCGTTTTCGGTCGATCCCTTTTGCCTTTTGAGTGATCTACTTTGCCTCGAGGCGTGTCCCGGCCAACGCTGGGCGATTTTTGCATTTAAGACCAACTGGTAGATCGCTATCTTATCCAGGTAAGTGCTGTATGCTCTGTTTTGATCCAACCCCCGGATCACGGGCCGGCCAGATTCCACTTTGGCGCCTCCCGAGACCCGCTGATCGCAAGGTTGGCGGGTTTATTGCGACCGGGAGCACCCTGCTTTGATTGCCGTGTGAATGCGCACCTCTTTGGGGGAGGTCGTCGTTGACCTGCACACATACTCCGGCGGCCAGACACCCAAGGAGCGCGCCAGATCCAGCGATGTGATGCACCATTGGACTTCTGGCGCGAACGTGCAAAGATCGCAGTCATGCGCACCCTTTCTGTCTCTGTGTTGGTTTTTTGTTGTTTCCTTGCGGGTTGCGGCAGTTCCACGGCTCAGCTGAGCCCCGCCCCCGTTCCTCCTGTGTCGCTGACCATCGCGGACGACATTCCGATCGGGGCAGTGCGCATGGGACGGGTTCAAGGTGTGGTCTGCGTGAAGGAATTGTTTGCGCGAACTCCTTCACACGACGCAGCGCTCAATCAGCTGAAACAGAACGCCGTCAATATGGGGGCGTCGGGCATTTCCGACGTCAAATACAATACACTGGGTTTCACGACGTCGCCTTATTGTGCGCAAAGCGTGAGAGCGACCGCGGTGGCATTCCGTCGGTAGACTTCGTCTTTTTCTGTCGGACCAGACTCCCTGAGATCACCTATTCCCTGTCGACTGACACTATCCGCAAGTCGATCGGAATCGATCATTCCTACATGGCGCACGATGTTGAGACGTGATCCTGCCGTAGGCGATGTCGAGATGCCCTTCAGCCGCACCAGAATTCGGCGGACCAAAAAGAACCCCTGTTCCTTCAAGAACGCGCTTACGTTGCAAATACCTGGCTGGTGAACCACTCGCTCAGTTTCGCCAGTTCCGGCCCTAGAACGCGATCATCGCCGACCGGCGGTACCAGGCTCCTGATATCCGCGACGAACGTCTGCAGCGCCGGCGGTGCCGCGCGGCCGGTAACGTCAAGCGCCTGGGAGGCGATCATGGCCAGCATCGCCATCGCGGCGTCGACGCAGCGGCCTGCGGTCGCCTCCTTCGTCCAGGCCAGGAACGCCGTCGTGGCGACATCGTCCTGTCCGGCGCCGGCTGATTCCGTGCCAGGAATGAAGGTGCGCTGCGCCGCAAGCTTTGCTTGCTCCAGATAGCCGGTGATTGCCATCGGCACATAGCCGACATTGCCATGGCCGTCGCTGTCGGCCCAGTGCCGCCCCGTCATCAGCAGGTCGGGCAGCTGCGACACCTTGCCGTTCAGCAGCTTTGAGCCGTGACGGTCGCACAGCAGGCAGATATCGGCCCAGATCGCCGCCAGGTCATCAAGGGCCGGCGTCGCCATGGCATTGTGATAGCCGCCCGTGCTGATGCAGCGGCCGAGCGGGTGTGCGTCGTCGGGTGGGATATAGACGGGATTGTCGGATATCGAAGCGAGCGACACGGTCGCCGCCCGCTCCGCCGCGGCGAGCGCGCGGTGTGCCTGCCCGAGAACGCGCGGCACGATCCGGTAACTCACGGGCGCCTGGTAGTTACGCCGTCCGTCTCCCGCACCGAGCAGAAATTCCCTCAGGCCGCGCAACGCCGCAGCCTCGTGTTCATCACCCCACAGCGCGTCGAGCGCCGCATCATAATGCTCCAGAGGCGCGCGAAACGCTTCGATCGACAAGGCGAAGACCTTTTGCGCCAGCCGAACACGACGGCGGGCCGCGAGCGCCGCATCGGCCACCAGCGCCGCGGCGCATGGTGATCCGTTGATCAAGGCGCCCCTTTCCTTCACCTCGAGGTCGAAACGCGCAGTGAGCTCAGCAAACAACGGATAGAGGGCGAGGATTTCACCAGCGCCGCCCTGGCCGGCGGACGAGACCGTGGGCATGGAGCCTCCATCCAGCATCGCCGCGACGGCCAGCGCCATACGCGGCGTGGTCGCGGCGTTTCCCTCGATGAAGTTGGTCAGGCGCGCAAACGCGATCGCCCTGACCACGCGATCAGGCAAGGGATCGCCAAAGGATGTCGCGGCCGCGAACGCCTTGATGCGCGCATGGCGATCCCGTTCGTCATGCGCGAGCCGCTGGCTCGCCAATTCTCCCATGGCGGTGGTCACGCCATAGATGACCGGCGCCGGATCGGAATCGATAAGCTGCAGGAACGAGGCGCGGCACTCGGCAATCCGATCGAGTGCCTTGCCACTGATCTCCACCGTCTCCCTTTTCCAGGCCACGCGAAAAACCGTGTCCAGGTTTATATCGTCTCGCGTCGTCAAGATGATCGGCATGCTCGGATCGCCCCCATTGAGGTCATCGACTGTGGCTGCTCGGCCGAGCCGACCTTCAGTCGCTTCCTCTTCCAGTTCCAATTGAGAAATGGCTTGAGCAGGTCAGCCTCGCACGGAGCCGTCACGCTTCACGCAACGCTGCCTCAGCTATCTGCATTCTCTTTCTCGACCAATTGCGCAGCGCGAGCCCAAAGCGTCGGATCACCGTCCCTCAGCACCTCGAGCAGCCTCAGCTTTTCATGTCGATAGACCCGCCAGAAATCGGGATCCCGCGCCTTGATCGAGATCGTGTTGTCGATCAGATCGGCCAGCTTGATCGTCTTTGCCGCTGGCGGCGCCTTGGCGGTGTGCTGGGCGTCCAGTTCTTTCCGATGTTTTCTATTGCCCATCCACGGCTTCGAAACGTCGGTCAGCCAATATACAAGGTCGCCGACCGCTGGCCCGAACTCTTTGTGGATCACATCGAGCCCGAAGGGCGTATCCTCGGCCACATCGTGCAGGTAGGCAGCCGCCAGCATCTCCGACGTATGAGGCACCGTCTTGACGATCTCGGCGACGGCGATTGGATGTACGATATAGGGCTCGCCGGTATATTTGCGACGCTGGTCGATCGAGGCGTGAGCACGGGTGGCAAACTCAAGAGCGCGGTGTTCCAGTGTCACGATAGTAGCGCCTGTCATGGCCGATTTTCCCTAGCGGGCTGCAGCTGTTCTCAATAAAGCGGCTCCTCGAACAGCGTCTTGTCGCCGTCCATCAGTGCCTTGATCTGCGCCGTGCCATTGGTGGCGAGCGCGACGCGGATACCGAAAGGACGCACCCGCATGTCGTTCTGGATCGGCATTCCCTCGCCCTCCGGCAGGTAGAACCGCTCGATGCCGTAATCCGGCGCGATCGTGGCACCGGGATCCAGGCCCCAGCCTGCGGCAACCTTGCCGACAATATCGGCTTCATCCGGGCCGGCCGGCGACGGCGCTTGCCCGAACCAAGCGGTCGTTGCCTGCCAATAGCCGTCCGTGCCCTTCTTCAACCGCACCACCAAAGATGTATCGTCCGTGGTCAGTTTGCCTTGGGGGATGTTGGCGATCAGCGCGACCGGTATCCGCGAAATGTCATAGCCAAGCAGAATATAGTCGCCACGCAGGAGGTCGCGCGGGTCGATCGGCTCGACCTTCAGCAGCACCTCCTTGCCACTGCGCAGGATCGCTGCCCTTCCGGCTATGATCCAGCTCAGGAACCCGATCTGGATGAGTGACAGCACCAGCGCCGAGATGATCAGTCGCTTACCGGTCATCATGCTGCTGCTCCCTGAACGGTTGGGCCCTTCATGCGTTTCTCTACGCGAATGATAATGAGGGCAAGAATGCCGAGAAGCACGGCGGCCGCGAGGAAGAAGCCCGCCGTATCCAGCATCGACTGCAGGGTCACCACATAGATGATGGCGAGTTCGAAGGCGAAACCGGCATAGGCAATCCATCGCAATGCCCGGCTCTCGCGCCCTGCCAGCACGATTGCCGCGGCAATGCCGGCAAGCGCGATGGCGGACGCGATGGCAAACCCGCCATCAGAAGTACCTCGATCCGCCAACTGGAACTGGATGACCGCCAGGCCAGTGAGAAAGCCGAGCAAGGCGTGCAAGGGCAACCGGCCGCCAAGTTGGACGACCTTGTCCACCGGACCGGGCGCCAGAACGGCGCCCGCGAACAGCGCCACCGATGCCAGCGCAAGCGGCACAGCGACCGGCAACGTGCCGTGGTCCGCCATCAACAGGACCAGATAGAAAATGACCGACAGGATAATCAGGTGCCGGGCCGCCTGGCTGCGGGTCCAGAACGAAATCGCAAACAGCACCACCATCATGACGATGAAGAGATGTGGAATGTCTCTATTCCGGAAATAGTCGAACACGTCCAGGAACAGCCATGCGTCGGCAATACCCACCGCCGCGACAGTCAGCGGATTGGAGCGCAAGGCGAGCGCGGCGAGCGCGGTGCCGACGCCCCAGGTGATCACCGCCGAGGATTCGTCTCCTGAAAAATGATACATCTGACCAATCAGCGCGATAGACCCGCCAAAGGCCGCCGCGGCAACGATCCACAGCGCCTCGCCGATTGCCGCATGGTCGCGCGTCTTCAGCACCGCGCCACCGACATAGCCGGCGACAATGATGACGAAGAGCGCGGCCACGCGCCCGAGCCTCGGAATGGCTTCCCAGTTGGCCGCGACAAAGATCAGGATCGCCGCGCCAAACAGCAGCGCCGCCATCATGGCGAGTATAGAGCCGAAGCTGAGCGACTTGCGGTCGTTCGCGTCCACATCGCGTGCAAGCGCGTCGGCGGTTGGAGCGTCGATCAGGCCCGCTTGCACCCATCGCGCAATGTCCGTTCTGACCCGCGTCGAATAGGTCGCCATGGCTTTCTCCCCCTTCTTGGTCAGTTATTCAACCGATCCGGCCAAACCGTTGACGTGACGGCATTTTCCGATTCGGGTTTCTTTGTGTCGGTGGCGTGAAGGCCTATTAATGTTGCATTGCACAAATTGCATTGCTGCCATGCGCCAATAGCGCTTTTAAATCGATATGGGCCCGCCTATTTATGCTTCGTACACAAAGACGGAATGATCCGGAAGAAAGACGAAACGAGAAATATCATGAACTTGATCCGCAACTATCGCAACTGGCGCCGCTACAGGGACACTGTTTCCGAGCTGAGCCGCCTGAGCAACCGTGAACTGACCGACCTCGGCATCAGCCGCAGCGACATTCCCTACGTCGCTCGCAAGGCGGTCTAATTCTTCGGACCGCGAATGGTCCGAACCAGTTTTGAAAAAGAGAACGACAATGAACCTGATCCGCAACTATCGTAACTGGCGCGTTTATCGCGAGACGGTTACCGAGCTGGGTCGCCTGTCGAACCGCCAGCTGCATGACCTTGGCATCGTCCGCGACGAGATCAAGATCATCGCCCGTCAGGCGATCTAACAAAAAGGAATTTCGCTAGGGTCGACCTCCTCCCCGACCCTGACGAAGACGGTCAGCCCTTATCCTCCTCCCGAGGGTTGACCACTCAAACGGCGCCCGCCGCACCTCCTCCCGCGGCGGGCGTTGTTTCCCAAGAAAGGTTTCGCTCCTTTTAAAAGCGACAAGAGTTTTCGTCAGAGCCGACCTCCTCCCCGGCGATGACGAATAGGCCCAACCTTCACCTCCTCCCGAGGGTTGGCCACCCAAACGGCGCCCGCCGCACCTCCTCCCGCGGCGGGCGCTGTTTCCCAAAGGGTTTCGCCCCTTTTCAAAACGCGAAAGAGTTTTCGTCGAAGCCGACCTCCTCCCCGGCAACGACGAATACGGTCGGCCTTCACCTCCTCCCGAGGGCTGACCACCAAAACGACACCCGCCGGACCTCCTCCCCCGGCGGGTGTTGTTGTTTTCAGGGCGGCTTTCCAAACCAAGCGCTTTCCACAACAATTGCAATCGCGACGGCAAGCGATTATTCCGGCGCTCATGAGCAAAAACCCAATCCATATCGTCGGCGGCGGTCTCGCCGGTTCCGAAGCCGCATGGCAGGCGGCGCAAGCCGGCGTACCCGTCGTGCTGCACGAAATGCGCCCCGTCCGCGGCACCGACGCCCACAAGACCGATGGCCTGGCGGAACTGGTCTGCTCCAATTCCTTCCGCTCCGATGACGCTGAAAACAATGCTGTGGGCCTGCTGCATGCCGAAATGCGGCTGGCCGGCTCACTGATCATGAGCGCCGGTGACGCCCATCAGGTGCCGGCGGGCGGCGCGCTTGCCGTCGACCGCGACGGTTTTTCCGAAGCGGTGACCAAAAGGCTGGAGGCGCATCCGCTCATCACTATCGAGCGCGAGGAAGTGCCGGGCCTGCCTCCGGCGGAGTGGGACCAGGCCATCATCGCCACCGGTCCGCTGACGGCGCCTTCGCTCGTCCAGTCGATCGCCGAGGCGACCGGCGCCGACGCGCTCGCTTTCTTCGACGCCATTGCGCCGATCGTGCATTTCGACACGATCGACATGAACATCTGCTGGTTCCAGTCGCGCTACGACAAGGTCGGCCCGGGCGGCACCGGCAAGGACTACATCAATTGCCCGATGGACAAGGACCAGTACCTTGCCTTCGTGCAGGCGCTGGTCGACGGCCAGAAGACTGAATTCAAGCAATGGGAAGGCACGCCCTATTTCGACGGCTGCCTGCCGATCGAGATCATGGCCGAGCGTGGCGTCGAGACGCTGCGCTACGGGCCGATGAAGCCGATGGGCCTGACCAATCAGCACAACCCGACCGTCAAGGCGTATGCCGTCGTCCAGCTGCGGCAGGACAATGCGCTGGGCACGCTCTACAACATGGTCGGTTTCCAGACCAAGCTGAAGCACGCCGAGCAGGTCCGCATCTTCCGCACCATTCCGGGCTTGGAAAATGCCGACTTCGCCCGCCTCGGTGGCCTGCACCGCAACACCTATATCAATTCGCCGACGCTGCTCGACGCATCGCTGCAGCTGAAGTCGCGCCCCGGCCTGCGCTTCGCCGGCCAGATCACCGGCTGCGAAGGCTATGTCGAGAGCGCCGCCATCGGCCTGCTCGCCGGACGTTTCGCCGCCGCCGAAAGGCTTGGACATCAGCTTTCGCTGCCGCCCTTGACCACGGCCTTCGGCGCCCTGCTCAACCACATCACCGGCGGCCACATCGTCTCCGACGACGAACCGGGCAAGCGTTCCTTCCAGCCGATGAACGTCAATTTTGGCCTGTTCCCACCGGTGGAAGCAGTGAAGATCGAAGGCAAGCGCCTGCGGGGCAAGGACAAGACGGTCGCCAAGCGGCACGCCATCACATCGCGTGCGCGCGCCGATTGCAGGGAATGGCTGGGACTGCCGGCGCAGACGGCGGAAGCTGCGGAATAGGCAAGGCTACTCCGCTGCATCCATGCTCGCCGTCGGCAGCCCTGGTTTGCCAGCCTCACCGGGATTTCGCCGCACATAACCTGCCTTCAGGCTTTCCGACGTTTCGCGCGAGCCGTCATGGCTCCAGCCCGGCGGCTTGAACAGGTAGTTGATGCGCTCGCGCAGCGTAAGGCCGGGTGCGAAGGCGTCGGCGAACATGCCGATCCACTCATGGAACGCCACTTTCAGCGGATTGAAAGTGCCGATGTTCTTGACGATGCCGTAGCGGGGCCGGTCCTCTTCCAACTCCTCGACGAAGGTTCCGAACATACGGTCCCAGATGATCAGCGTGCCGGCGAAGTTGGTGTCGAGATAGCGCGGATTCGTCGCGTGATGGACACGGTGATGCGACGGCGTATTGAAGATGAATTCAAACCAGCCCCACATCTTGCCGATCGTTTCCGTATGGATCCAGAACTGCCAGACGAGGTTGAAGCCAAAAGTGAACGCTATCACCGCCGGGTGAAAGCCAAGCAGCACCAGCGGCGCCTGCAGCACGAACATGAAGGTGAACAGGCTCGTCCAGCTCTGCCTGAGCGCCGTCGACAGGTTGTAGTGCTGGCTGGAATGATGGTTGACGTGCTCGGCCCAGACCCAGCGAACCCGGTGCGCGATGCGATGATAGACGTAGTAGCGAAGGTCATCGAGCAGGAAGGCGGCCAGGAACACCCAGACCGACAGGCCGAGATTGAAGAAGCGGAACTGCCACAGCCACAGCAGGCCCCAGTAGGAGACGACGCCGAGGAGCAGCCCGGCAACGACATTGCCGGTGCCCATCATCAGGCTGGTCAGCGTGTCGCGGGTTTCGAAAGAGCCACTGGCGCGGCCGGTGCGCACGAGCCAGAGCTCGACCAGGATCGCCACGACGAAGAACGGGATGGCAAGCTGGGTCACTTGCGGAAAATTGTAGCTCTCCATCACGCGGCCTCCCTGACTTGGCTTGAGGCTTGCGTCCGGAGCATGGCGATCACCGCGCCGGCATCATTGGCGTTGCTGAAAACAAACTGCCCGCCCTTCCAGGTGAAGTCGGCAAGCCGCAATGAAACCGAGCGGTCGTCGACGGCGTTCAGCGCCAAGATATCTGCGGGCGTCACGATGCGCGTCAAAAAACAATCGCCGAAGCTGTGAACGATACCGGCGCGCGCTGGCCCGAGATCGAGAAACGCTGTCCTGGCATCCGTCGTCAGGCGAGCTGCTGCGATCACTTCGTCGGGGAAATCCTGGGCGAAACGGCTCGACGCCTGATCCGCGCCTGTGAGCGTTGCTGTCCTGCTGCCGCCAGTGAAATGCACTGCCGCGACCGACAAGGCTATGCCGAAGGCGACGATCGCGACAAGTACGGGCAGGCTCATGGACAGGCATCTCCTCCGGACGTCTACATCCGCGGTTGCATTCCGGCCCGAGGAACCCTAGCACGGTTGACGTTTACGTCAACGTGGAGGCCAACCCCTCGACGCCAGGCGCAACAGCAACCAGTGCCTGCGCAATGCCGAAAGCCGTGGAATGGCCGCAAGTGGCGAGCGGCTTTCGATTTTCGCCAGATAGGCCCGCGATAGCGCAAGCGGCAGGAACGCCGGTCGCAACGAAACCGGCAACGCCGATGCACCCTGTTCGAAAGCGGAAAGATGCTCCCGCGCCAACGCGATCATCGCGGCAACTGCACGGCTCGCGCCTGGTCCGCCATCCCCTGTGACGAATTCCTCCGGCGATGAACCCGCCGCGGCCAGTATGTCCGCCGGAACGAAGCATTGGCCGCGCTTGCGGTGCAGCGGCAAAAGCAGCAGCAGCCCGGTCATCGCCTGCGCGCAGCCGGCCCTGCCCGACAGTTCGGCGAATTTTGATGCTTCGACGGGATCGAGCACCATCGCGGCAAGCTGGATCAGCGCTGCCGCCGTCTCGCCGCAATAGCCTTCCAGGTCGGTGCGCGACGGCATCGGATCGTCGTAGAGATCGAAGATGCGCGCTTCGAGCATGTTCTCGAAAGCCAGTTTCGGCAGGCTGAACCTGGCTATCGTGGCGTTCAGGCCCTCGGCGACGGGATGACCGGCACCTGACTCGCCGCCAGCGGCAATGACGTCGCGCCACCATTGCAGCCGTACTTCGCCCGGCAACGGTTCGTGGATGCGGTCGCGTATGCCGGCGACCTCGGCATTGAAGGCGTATAGAGAAAACAGCGCGTCGCGTTTGTCCTCCGGCGCGTAGAGCGCGCAGAGATAACGGTCATGGTCGGCGGCGCGTACCGTCTCCATGACGATCTTGGCGTTTTCCGTCATGTCAGTCGACGGCGATGAGTGCGGCGGCCACGGCGCGGTCCTCCGCCAGGAGGACATTGTATGTCCGCACCGCGGCACCTGTCGACATAGGATCGGACGCAATCCCTGCCGCTTTAAGCGCGGCCCGCAAGGCAGCAGGCAATGGCCTAAGATCCCTGCCCATGCCAACCAGCAGGATCTCGACCTCGCCGGCTTCGCCAAGCAGCCTGTCGAAGTCGGCCACCGCCAGCGCCAGCGGATCGGCTGGCTCCCAGCCGTGGATGCCCGAGGGCAGGCACAGCAGCGAGCCGCGATGCGACATGTCGGCAAAGCGGAACCCGCCGTTGCCATAGGCCTCTATCGGCGCCCGACCCGGGAAATGCGCCTCCCGGATGACGATGCCCTTGGCCATCCCTTGTTTACCCGTCCTCGCCGGCCGTCAGGTCGCGACCACCTTGCCAGCCGGCGCCTTCTCATCGGCCGTTCCGGACGAAGAACGCAGTCTGAAGAGGATCAACAGCGGCGCGGCGATGAAGATCGACGAGTAGGTGCCGAAGATGACGCCGAACAGCATGGCCATGGTGAACGAACGGATCACCTCGCCGCCGAACAGCACCAGCGCCAGCAGCGCCAGGATTGTCGTGACCGAAGTCAGCGTCGTTCTGGAAAGCGTTTCGTTGATGGCGTTGTTCAACAGCTGCGGCAGCGGCATTCGCTTGTATTTTCGCAGATCCTCGCGAACGCGGTCATAGACGACGATCGTATCGTTCAGCGAATAGCCGATAATGGTCAGGATCGCCGCCAGTGACGATTGATTGAACTCAAGCCCAGTCACGACGAAGAAGCCAAGCGTCATGACCACGTCGTGCACCGTGGCGACGATGGCGCCGACGGCAAACTGCCATTCGAAGCGGAACCAGACATAGATCAGGATGCCGAGCAGCGCGATCAACATGGCGATCGTTCCCTGCTTGGCGAGTTCGCCTGAAACGGTCGGTCCCACCACTTCGACGCGGCGGAAATCGTAATTGTTCTGCAGTTCGCCACGCACCTTGTCGATGACGCTCTGTTCGGCGTTCTCGCCGCCACCTTGCGCCCCCACCCGGATCAGCACGTCGTTTGGCGCGCCGAACTGCTGGACCTGCACTTCGCCGATGTTGAGCTCCGTCAGCCGGCTGCGGATGTCCCCGAGATTGGCATCACCGACCTTCGACTGCACCTCGATAAGCGAGCCGCCCTTGAAGTCGATGCCGTAGTTGATGTCGACAGTCATGAAGAGCACGACCGATGCGACCGACAGCACGCTCGACAGCGCGAATGTCCAGCGGCGTATGCCCATGAAGGGGATCTTGGTGCCCGGCGGAATGAAAGTGATCGGCGCCTTCGGCAATTCCTTCGGACGGGCGCGGCGCAGCCAGATCGACACCAGCAGGCGTGTGAAGGTGAAGGCGGTGAACACCGTGGTCAGGATGCCGATGGCGAAGGTAATGGCGAAACCCTTCACCGGCCCGGTGCCGAGATAAAACAGCACCACGGTCGCGATCAGCGACGTCACGTTCGAATCGACGATGGTCGCCAAGGCTTTGGTAAAGCCTGTATCGATGGCTTGGATGACCGATCGCCCGTTTCGTCGCTCCTCGCGGATACGCTCGTAGATCAGAACGTTCGAATCCACGGCCATGCCGATTGTCAGAACGATACCCGCGATGCCAGGCAAGGTCAGCGTCGCCCCAAGCAATGAGAGCGCCGCGACGATCATCGCCACGTGCACCGCGAGCGCGATGTTGGCAAGGAAGCCGAGGAAACCATAGGCGACGAACATGAAGGCCACCACCAGGACCGAGCCGATGATGCCGGCCACCTTGCCGGCATGGATCGAATCCTGACCAAGGCCCGGACCGACGGTCCGCTCTTCGATCACCGTCAATTTCGCCGGCAGTGCGCCCGCGCGCAGCAGGACCGCAAGATCGTTGGCGCTCTGAGCCGTGAAATTGCCGGATATCTGGCCGCTGCCGCCAAGGATCGGCTCGCGAATCTGCGGCGCCGAAATCACCTGGTTGTCGAGGATGATGGCGAACAGCTTGCCGACATTCTGCGAAGTCGCCTGGCCGAACCGGGTCGCGCCCCTGGAGTTGAAGGTGAACGAAACGACAGGCTCGTTGGTCCGTGAATCGTATGTAGCGGTCGCCTTGGCAAGGTCTTCGCCGGAAACGATGACGCGGTTTTCGATCAGATACGGTACCGGCGGGTCGTCCTGCGAATAGAGGATCGATGAACCGGCCGGCGGGCGGCCCTTCAGCGCATCCTGAACAGGCATCGACTGATCGACCATCTGGAAGGTCAGCTTAGCGGTCTGACCGATGATTTCCTTCAGCCGTTGCGGGTCCTGAAGGCCAGGAACCTGGACCAGGATACGGTCATCGCCCTGCCGCTGCACGATCGGCTCGGTGGTGCCGAGTTCGTTGACGCGACGTTCGACGACTTCGATCGACTGCGCCAGCGCGGCCGACGTACGGTATTTGATGCCTGCGTCGGTGACAGTGAATTTGAGCAGGCCGGGTTCGGAATCATCCAGCGCCATTTCCTGAACGGAACCGCCGGAAAACAGGCTGGCGGTAACCGGATCGGTCAGCGGCTTCAGCGCCGTCTTGGCGGCATCGACCTGTGCCGGATCGGTTATGCGCACCTGCACGGTCCTGCCGGTGCCCGTCAGGCCGGTATAGCCTACCTTGGCATCGCGCAGCAGCGTCCGGATCTCGTCGCGCGTGGTTTCCAGCTGCGCCTTGACCAGATCATTCTGATCCATCTGAAGCAGGATGTGCGAGCCGCCCTGCAGATCGAGGCCGAGCGTCATCTGCCGTTTCGGCACCCAACTGGGAAGCTGGGCCAGCACGCTTGCAGGTATGACATTGGGCGCGGCGAGGATCACTGTGGCGGCCACGGCCAGCCAGATCAGGATCATCTTGAAGCGCGAAAAATACAACATATGGCGTCGTCCGTCAGGGCATGCTGGCGGACAGTCCCGCCGACAATTCAGTTACTTCTTGGCGTTCTGGTTCGCCACCGGCTCACCCTTGACCCGCACGTCGGCGAGTGTCGAGCGCAGCGCTGTCACCTTGGTGCCGCCGCCGAGATCGATCTCGAGCTCGGCATCGTCGATCACCTTGGTCACCTTGCCAATGAAGCCGCCACCGGTAACCACGGTATCGCCGCGGCGCACCGCGGCCAGCATCTCGCCGCGCTTCTTCAACTGGGTACGCTGCGGCCGGATGATGAGAAAATACATGATCACGAAAATCAGGACAAACGGCAAAATGCTGATCAGCATATCGGGAGAGGTGCCGGACATCGAGGTAACTCCTGAATTTTGAAAAAAGCCGCGAGGCGGCCCATGAAATTTGGCCGGAATATAGTCGGTAAAGTTCTCAATGCAACTGCGGGACCCGGCAAATACGCCGCTTTTCCGGGCTCTTGGCCCGTGTTAGAGCATCATGCCGGGAAGCGTGCCTCGGTTTCGCGAAAAGATCACGCTCAAACAAAAGGTTGGCGGCGATTTCGAAACCGCGGGAATCGAGTAGGTTCCGATGTCGCACCCCTGTGAAAGCCAAGACAAAAAGACGCAAGATGACCGAAAACAGCATTGAAGCCCTGAACCAGAAGCTCGACCGGCTGATCGAGGCCGTCAGCCGCCTCGCCCCACCGGCAGTGCCGGAAACCGACATCGCGACAGCCGATTGCTTCGTCTGGCAAGCCGATCCGGGCTTCCTGGAACCGGTTCGCAGGGTCAATCGCGTCGACATCGGCCTGATCCGCGGCGTCGACCGCGTGCGCGACATCCTGGTCGACAACACCGAGCGTTTCGCCGCCGGTTTTGCGGCCAACAACGTGCTTTTGTGGGGCGCGCGCGGCATGGGCAAGTCCTCGCTGGTCAAGGCCGTGCATGCCGAGATCAACGCCAAGGCCAAGTCCGACCTGCCGCTCAAGCTCATCGAGATCCACCGCGAGGACATCGACACGCTGCCAAGGCTCATGACATTGCTCAAGGCCGCGCCCTACCGGTTCATCCTGTTTTGCGACGACCTGTCCTTCGATCATGACGACACCTCCTACAAGTCGCTGAAGGCGGCACTTGAAGGCGGTGTCGAGGGGCGCCCGGCCAATGTCATCTTCTACGCCACGTCGAACCGGCGTCACCTCCTGCCGCGCGACATGATCGACAATGAGCGCTCGACCGCCATCAATCCGTCGGAGGCCGTTGAAGAGAAAGTCTCGCTCTCCGACCGTTTCGGCCTGTGGCTGGGCTTCCACAAATGCTCGCAGGATGAGTATCTCGATATGGTCGGCGGCTACGTCCAGTATCAAGGCCTTGCTATCGATCCCGATGCGCTGCGCGCCGAAGCCCTCGAATGGGCAACGACGCGGGGCAGCCGTTCAGGCCGCGTCGCCTGGCAGTTCACGCAGGATCTGGCCGGCCGGCTGGGAAAGCCGCTGAAAGACTGAAGCCTATCCAGGAACTGAAAAAGCCCGCCCCTTGCGGAGCGGGCTGAGCCGGCAGGCCGGACTGGAGGTCAGACGGCCCGCAAATGCTTTTTTTCTTCTATTCGAGATAGCCCGACGGATCGACCGGGGCCGAGTTCTTGCGCACTTCGAAGTGCAGTTTAGGCGAGTCGGTCGAGCCGCTCATGCCGGAAAGGGCGATTTCCTGGCCGCGCTTGACCTTCTGGCCGCGCTGGACCTCGATCGAGCTGGTGTGGCCGTAGACCGTGACCAGACCATTCTCGTGGCGCACCAGCACCGTATTGCCGAATTCCTTGAGCCCGTCGCCAGCGTAGATGACGACGCCGTTCTCGGCCGCCTTGACCGGCGTTCCCTCCGGCACGGCGATGTCGACGCCGTCCTTGCCGCCGCCGAAGCTGGAGATGACGCGGCCACGAACGGGCCAGCGCATCTTGCTGATGCCGGTGGCGTTCGGCGCGACGACGTCATCGTCCTCGGCCGCCGCGATGACCTTCGCATCCTTCTTCGGCGGCGTGTAGGACGCCAGCGTTTCGGTGGTCTTCGCGGCGGGCGCGGTGGTGGCGGTCGTCACCGGATCGACAGCAGCCGGCTTGGCGCTGGCGACGGCGGCATTTCCGCCAGCCGGCACTTTCAGGGTCTGGCCGATCTTAAGCGCGCCATCCTTCATGCCATTTGCGTTCTTCAGCGCGACGACACCGACACCGGTCTTGCGGGCGATTGCCGCCAGCGTATCACCCTGCTGCACGGTGTAGCTTCCACCAGCACCCTTCGGAGCGGCCGAGGCCACCTGCGGCGCCTTGCCGTTCTTCGGCTGGTTCGCGGCGGCGGACGCATCCACCTGCGCGGCGGACTTGCCTTCCTTCAGCTTTGGCTGCTGCGGCAGCACGGCCACTTTCTCAGGTGCATTGACCGGCTGGTCGTGCTTGCCATTCGCGGGCTTGGCGTCGGCAATCTTCGGCGCATCCTTGCTCGAATAGGCGTAGGCCGGAATGACGATCTTCTGGCCGGTCCTCAACCCCTTGGCCGCATTCAGCCCGTTGACCTTGATAATCGCATCCGCGGGCACGTTGTAGTGCCTTGCCAGACCGGAGATGGTCTCGCCGTCCCTGACAATGATTTCGGTTGCGTGCGGCGCACTGGCGGCAGTCGCCACTCGCGGAGCATCAGGCTGCGCATCCTTGAACGGCCTGGCTGCCGGAGCGACGGTGCCAGTCGCCGTCTTGTCGAGACGCGGCGCCGGAGGCACGGCAACCGGGGTCGATGCGGTACGCGCCGGATTTGGCGAGGTGGGCGGTGGCAAGGGGCGCGACGAAACCGGATCCAGACTGGACCGGGCCACCGACTGCGTGGGCGCGGCATCTACCGGAGCAGCAGAAACATCGCCTGGATAGGGCTGGCTGTTATCCTGCTTGTTGATGATGTTGCGCTGATTGTTGGTCGAGGAGGTAAAGACGTCGTCGACGCCATTGAACCGCGACGCCTGGGAACTGCACCCCGCCGCCGCACCGGCAATCATCAAGACAGCGCAGCCCCTCGCCAGATTGCGACCGTTTGCCTTCAAAACACTGAGTTGCATCGCACTAACCCGCACATACTCTGTACCAACCTGTGCATGATTAAAGCGCGTTAATGTTACTGGCCGGTTAAGCCTGTAGAATCCGACGAAATTTTTCTTAAAACTATTTGCAGCCAATTTTCGGCCGCTTCGGCGCATACCCATACCTGCGATGGCTGCCACCCAGCCTTCGCAAGGATCGGGATGCGACAGGAGAGTTCAGATTACAGCGGCGAGGCTGCGCAGGATCGGCTGCAGACGCACGAGGCCGATATCCTCGCGTTCAAAACGGCTGCCCACCTTGGTGAGCTTGGCAAGCACCTGCTCGCCCTCCTCCGGTCCGATCGGCGCGATGACGACGCCACCACTTGACAACTGGTCGAGCAGGAAGCGCGGCAGGCTGTCGAAAGCGGCCCAGGCAACGATGCGATCGAACGGGCCTTCATTGGCCAGTCCGCCGGATCCATCGGCCTGGCGGGCAATGACATTGCCGATGCCAAGAGCCTCGAAGCGCTGCCTGGCCTGCTCGGTGAGCGTCTTGTAGCGATCGATGGTGACGACTCGCGCCGCGAGCCGCGACATGACCGCCGCCGTGTAGCCGGAGCCGGTCCCGATCTCGAGCACGCGGTTGCTTGGCTCTATGCTCAGAGCAGCTATGACCGCCGCCTGCATGTCGGCGCCCTCGATCGCCTCGCCGCATTCGATGGGCAGCATCCGGTCCGACCACGCGATCGGGTGGTACTGTACGGCAAGGAAACCGCGGCGTGGCGTCGCCTCGAAAGCGGCAATCAGCGCCTTCGGTACGGTCCCCCTGCCGCGCAAGCGCAGCAGGAAAGCGGCGAAACCTTCGCGGTCGTCCATTGTGTTCATGCGAGCGCCTTGGTCAGTTGATCGCGGATCTCATGGGCAGTCAGGTCAAGCTGCAGCGGCGTGACCGACACCAGCCGGTTGCGCATGGCGTGGAGGTCGGTGCCGGTCTTGCCCTCGACAGGTTCCCGGCCGAAGCGCAACCAATAGTAAGGCAACCCGCGCCCGTCGCGGCGCTCATCGACCCACAGGCTGTGGACAAGCTTGCCCTGAGAGGTGACGACAGTGCCCACGACCTCCTCGGCCAGGCAATTGGGAAAGTTGACGTTGAGCAGCACGCCATCCGGCAGCGGCATCGCAACCAGCTTTTTCAGCAGCGCCGGCGCCAGAGCCTCGGTGGTCTCGTAGGGAACGACGCGATCCTCGCCGACATAGCTGTAGGCCTGGCTGAGCGCGATCGAGCGCACGCCGAGCAGAGCGCCTTCCATGGCGCCGGCAACGGTACCAGAATAGGTGACGTCATCGGCGATGTTGGCGCCGGAATTGACGCCCGACAGGATCAGGTCGGGCACTCCCGGCAGGATCTTCTTCACGCCCATGATCACGCAGTCGGTCGGCGTTCCCCGCACGGCAAAGTGCTTCTCGCCGATCTTCCTCAGCCGAAGCGGCTCCGAGATCGATAGCGAATGCGCATAGCCGGACTGGTCCTGCTCGGGCGCCACGACCCAGACATCGTCGGACAGCGTGCGGGCGATGCGTTCGAGCGACGCGAGGCCCTCGGCATGGATGCCGTCGTCATTGGTCAGAAGAATGCGCATTATTTCGCTTCGATCTTTTCCAGACCACCCATGTAAGGCCGCAGCGCTTCAGGAATGGTTACGCTGCCGTCTTCATTCTGATAATTTTCGATGACAGCAATGAGAGCACGGCCAACAGCGGTGCCCGAACCGTTGAGCGTATGGACGAAGCGGTTGCCCTTGCCGTCCTTGTCCTTGTAGCGGGCGTCCATGCGCCGCGCCTGGAAATCGCCGCAGACAGAGCAGGACGAGATTTCGCGGTAGGCGTTCTGGCCAGGCAGCCACACCTCGATGTCATGCGTCTTGCGCGCGCCAAAACCCATGTCGCCTGTGCACAGCACCATGGTGCGGAACGGCAGGCCGAGCCGCTTCAGCACTTCCTCTGCGCAAGCGGTCATCCGGTCATGCTCGGCAAGAGAGGACTCCTGGTCGGTGATCGACACCAGTTCCACCTTGTAGAACTGGTGCTGGCGCAGCATGCCGCGCGTGTCGCGCCCTGCCGACCCCGCTTCGGAACGGAAGCATGGCGTTAGCGCGGTATAGCGCAGCGGCAGCTTTTCATGCGCCGTGATTTCCTCACGCACCAGATTGGTGAGCGGCACCTCGGCGGTGGGAATGAGGCCAAGCCTGCCGTCGCCATGCGGCGTGAAGAAAAGATCCTCCTCGAATTTCGGCAATTGATTGGTGCCGAAAAGAACCTCGTCGCGCACCATCAGCGGCGGCTGGATTTCCTCGTAGCCGTGTTCGGTCGTGTGCAGGTCGAGCATGAACTGGCCGAGCGCGCGTTCCATTCGCGCAAGCCCGCTCTTCAGCACCGTGAAGCGCGAACCCGAGAGCTTCGCTGCCCGCTCGAAATCCATCATGCCCAGCGCTTCGCCGACTTCGAAATGCTCCTTTACCCAGTTCGGGCGCGTCGGCACCTCGCCGACGATGCGCTTGACGACATTGTCATGCTCGTCCTTGCCGACCGGCACGTCATCGAGCGGCACATTGGGCAACACCGCCAGCGCGTCGTTCAGCGCCTTGTCGAGTTCGCGTTCCCGCGCCTCGCCGTTCTGGATGAATGCCTTGATCTCGCCGACCTCGGCCTTGAGCTTTTCGGCCAGTGCGGCATCGCCCGAGCGCATCGCATTGCCGATCTCCTTCGAGGCGGCGTTGCGGCGCTCCTGCTTGATCTGCAACTCTGTGACATGTTCGCGCCGCGCCTCGTCCCGGGCGATCAGATCATCCACCGCGGACTGCGCGTCAGCACCGGACCACGACCGCTTGACCAGCGCCTCGACCAGGGTCTTCGGGTTGTCGCGAATCCATTTGATATCAAGCATGATCTGAACGCTCCTGCGGTAGCGTGTCGCCCAAAAATGCGCTGCGGTTTTGGGGAAACGACACGCTCGAAACAAAACTGAAACGCATCGCTTTGAGAGCGCTGCGCTTCAGCCAGAGGGCGTAAACCGCATCATTGATCTATGCAAGATGAGCGGTCGGCGGCCACTGGCTTTTTCCGGGCGCAACGACCCTTCGAGACGAGCAACAGAACCTGTCAGCTCGCCTCGAATGCCCTGTGAGAGGGCAATCATGACATCGTTGTTACGAAGCGGCCGGCGTCGGTGGCTCGTCCGGCCCCTTGTCCGCCGCAACTTCCTCGGCGTCCTGCTTCTCACGCGCCAGCCGTTGCTTTTCCTGGTCCCGCTCGATCCACCGGGCGGCCCAGATCGAGACCTCGTAGAGAAGGATAGTCGGAATGGCGAGGCCAATCTGGCTCATCGGATCCGGAGGCGTCAGCACGGCGGCAACGATGAAGGCGATGACAATCGCCCATTTGCGCTTTTCGGCCAGCGCCTTGGATGACAGCATGCCGACGCGCGTCATCAGGCTGGTCACCACCGGCAGCTGGAACACCAGGCCGAAGGAGAAGATCAGCGTCATGATCAGGCTGAGATATTCCGACACCTTCGGCAGCAGCGAAATCTGCACCTGATCGTCGGTGCCGGTCTGCTGCATGGCGAGGAAGAACCACATCACCATCGGCGTGAAGAAGAAATAGACCAGCGACGCGCCCATCAGGAACAGGACCGGTGAAGCGATCAGGAATGGCAGGAAGGCGTTGCGCTCGTTCTTGTAGAGGCCCGGCGCGATGAATTTGTAGATTTGCGTGGCGATCAGCGGAAAGGCGATGACCATGCCGCCGAACATGGCGAGCTTGACCTGCGTGAAAAAGAATTCCTGGGGCGCGGTATAGATCAGCTCAACCTTGTGCGGATCGAGCCCTGCCCACTTGGTCGCCCACTTGAAAGGCACCACCAGCAGGTTGAAGAGCTTCTTGGCGAAGAAGAAGCAGACGAGGAAGGCGACGAAGAAGCCCCCGAGCGACCATATCAAGCGGCGCCGCAACTCGACCAGATGTTCTATGAGGGGAGCCGACGACTTGTCGATCTCTTCCCTTTCCTTGTCCGAAACACTCACTTGGCGGCCCCCGCCGTCTTCTTGCCAGTCGCGGCCGGCTTCTTCGCCGCCGCGGATTTCGGTTCAGCCTTCGTCACCGGTGTCTTCGCCGCGACGGCCTTGGTGGCGGTCGTCTTAACGGCCTTCACCGCGGCCGGCTTTGGCTCCGCAAGCCCTTTCGGTGCAGGCGCGGCCTTCGCGGCAATCGTTTTCGCTGGTGTCGCCGCCTTGGAAGCCTTGACCGCGGTCTTGTCTACCGGCTCAGCTACTACTGGCTTGGCTTCCACTGGCTTGGCCCTGGCCGCCTTTGCCGGCGCCTTCCGGGGCGCGGCCGGCTGTTCGACAGGCGCCGCCGAGACTACGGACTCATCGGTCATCGCGGGGAAAATCGGCGCTGTCGGCGACGTCTCCGGTCCGTTGACGCCCGGCATCGCCGTTGAACCGTTCTTCAACGGCTCGGAGGCCTGCGCCGACGAAGCAGCCGGTGCGGAGGGATCCGGCGCCGGCTTCGGCTTCATCATGTTGTCCACGCCGGAACGCACATCGGCCGCCGCCTGCTCGAACGGATTGAGCTGCTTCTTGATCTCGGAGACCGGACTGAGGCCTCTCAACTCGTCGACCGACTTCTTGATGTCGTCGAGTTCGGCTTCCTTCAAGGCGTCATTGAACTGCCTCTGGAAGTCGGCCGCCATGGCGCGTAGCTTCGCCGTCGTGCGGCCGAAGGTGCGCAGCATGTTGGGCAGGTCCTTTGGCCCGACGACCACGATCATAACGACCGCGATCACCAGCATTTCGCTCCAGCCGACGTCAAACATGGCTACCTGTTCCGACTAGGTTCTGGACTCAGCTCTTGCTGGCCTTTTCCTTGACTGCCGAAACGGTCTCGTCAGCGCGATGCTCGACGGTGCGCTTGTCTTCGGCAACGTCGTCGTCCGCCATGCCCTTCTTGAAGCTCTTGATGCCCTTGGCCATGTCGCCCATAAGCTCCGGAATCTTGCCGCGGCCGAACACCAGGAGCACGATGACCAGCACGATCATCCAGTGCCAAATTGAAAATGAACCCATAGCAATTCTCTCTCGAATGTTTTCCCTGACGCTGATCTATGCGTTTTCACGTTGGGATTCAAACACAACTGCGACAAAGTTTATGAATGAGTGACGGATGTCACGCACTTTCCTCGCAGGTGACCCGCTACGAATCGGCGCAGCCCCGCCCACGGGCGGCCCTGCGTGGGGCAGCGCTCAATCTTCCGTGACGCGTGGCGTCAGCAGGCCAAGTTCCTCGAGATCGATGTCGGTCAGCGCATCCTCGTCATCGGTCAGCGCATCCGGATCGGCCGGCGGCACCGGGATGGAGAAGTTCGACGGCATCCGGCCTGACAAAAGGCCGGCGCCCTTCAATTCCTCCATGCCGGGAAGATCACGGATTTCTTCCAGGGCGAAGTGATCGAGGAAGCTGTCGGTGGTGCCGTAGGTTACCGGACGGCCAGGCGTGCGGCGCCTTCCGCGCATGCGCACCCACTCGGTCTCCAGCAACGTATCGAGCGTCCCCTTCGAGGTTTCCACGCCGCGTATGTCCTCGATCTCGGCACGCGTCACCGGCTGGTGGTAGGCAATGATCGCCAGCACTTCGAGCGCCGCGCGCGAAAGCTTTCTCTGCTGCACCGTGTCGCGGCTCATCAGGAAAGCGAGATCACCGGCCGTGCGGAAGGCCCAGGCATCGCCGACACGCACCAGGTTTACGCCGCGCCGCGCATAGATCTGCTGCAGTTCAGCCATGGCCACGGCGACATTGATGCCGTCGGGAAGCCGCGCGGCGAGCTGCTTTTCACTGACCGGCTGGGCGCTGGCGAAAACGATCGCTTCGGCCATGCGTACCGCTTCGGCGAGATGCAGCCGCTCTGCCGGATTCTGCTGGGCATTCTGGGCCAATGTCTCTTCCTCGGTCTGCTCATCGACCTTGAAGGGAATGACCGACGCGTTGGCGCGTTCGCTCATGATGCCACCTCGACTGCCTTGATTGCCTGGGCACGACCGCGCAGATAGATCGGGGCGAAAGCCCCATCCTGCCGCAAATCCATACTGCCGTCGCGTACCAGTTCCAAGGAGGCCGCGAACGAACTCGCGATCGCGGTGCGCCGTTCTTCCGGACTGGTCAGGTACCGGATCAGGAAACTGTCGAGCGCCGTCCAGTCGGTCAGCGTGCCGACCATCCGGGTCAGGATATCGCGTGCGTCCTTCAGCGACCAGACACCGCGCCTGGCAATGGTCACATTGGTGATCGCCTGCTTCTGCCGCTGCTGCGCATAGGCAGTCAGCAAATCGTAGAGCGAGGCCGAATAGGCGTTGCGCTTTTCGACGATGACCATTTCCGGCATGCCGCGCGCGAACACATCGCGGCCAAGCCGGTTGCGGTTGACCAGGCGCGCCGACGCGTCGCGCATGGCTTCGAGCCGCTTCAGCCGGAACTGCAGGACAGCGGCCAGTTCCTCGCCGCTCTCGCCGTCCTCACCGGGTTGCTTGGGGATCAGCAGTTTCGATTTGAGGAAGGCGAGCCAGGCCGCCATCACCAGGTAATCGGCGGCGAGCTCCAGCCTCAGCGCCCTCGCCGTCTCGACGAAGGTCAGATACTGCTCCACCAGCGCCAGGATCGAAATGCGCGACAGGTCGACCTTCTGGGTGCGGGCAAGATGCAGGAGAAGGTCGAGCGGCCCTTCGAAGCCTGCCACGTCGACAACCAGCGAAGGATCGCCGGTTACGCGTGCATCGTCGTTCTCGGCCCACAGACGGTCCATCGGTGCGGCCTTTGCGGGCTTGCTTTCCAATGCTTCCGCCACTGCCCGTTGCCTTCTCGTTAGGCCACCGCTTCGAAGTAGGTGGCGAATTCCGCCCGTATCTCGGCTTCTTCCGCGCGATCGCGATTCTTAATATAGGTCAGCGCCCGATCGGCGCGATGCAGCGACGTTCCCTCGAGGCCCTTGGTGCGTGACGCAATGCCGACCATTTCCTCAAAAACGCCGTTGCAGTGAAGGACCAGATCGCAGCCCGCTGCAAGGATCGAGGCCGCCTTTGTCGGGAAATCCCCAGAAAGTGCCTTCATCGAGGTGTCGTCGCTGACCAGCAGGCCGTCGAAACCGATTTCGCGACGGATGATCTCGTCGATCAGCTTGCCGGAGGTGGTCGCGGGATTCTTGGGGTCGATGGCGCTGTAGATCACATGCGCGGTCATCGCCATGGGCAGGTGATTGAGCTCCCTGAACGGGGCGAAATCGTGCCGCTGCAAATCGCTCATCGAAGCATTGACGGTCGGAAGCTCCAGATGCGTGTCGGCCAAGGCCCTGCCATGCCCCGGAATGTGCTTCATGACAGGCACCACGCCGCCGGACATGAGCCCTTCCGCCAGCGCGCGGCCCAATTCGATCACGGCGCGAGGCTCCTTGCCGTAGGCGCGCGCGCCGATCACGTCGCTTGCCCCATCGATCGGCACATCGAGTACCGGAAGGCAGTCCGCGGTAATGCCGTAGCGCAGCAGGTCAAAGGCAAAGAGCCGCGCCATCAGCCAAGCGGCACGGACGCCGACATCGTGGTCGTCCCGCCAGAGCGCGCCAAGTGCCGCGCCCGACGGATAGTTCGGCGCCATCGGCGGCCGCAGGCGCTGCACCCGGCCACCCTCCTGGTCGACGAATACCAGCGCATCCGGGCGGCCGATGCAGTCGCGCATAGACTCCACGAGGTCGCTGACCTGCTCGGTCTCGCTGATGTTGCGGGCAAACAGGATGAAGCCCCAGGGACATTCATTGCGGTAGAAGCGGATTTCATCGCGCGTCAGCGATTTTCCGCCGCAGCCGAGGATCATGGCTTTTGATTCGGTCATGTCGACAAGTCTAGAGCTTCGCGCGGACAAAGGGAATCGTGCCGGCCAGATAGAGGCCTTTCAACAAAAAACCGGCGCTGTCTGGGACAGCGCCGGTTTGGCGCAAACTGGGTTGAAGCGCTCAGCGCGAGACGAAGCAGTTACCGCCCGCGGCCTTGTAGCTGGTGCACAGGTTGATCGCGTCATTGCGCGACTGCGTGGGAACCCGCACGCGGTAGAAGGTGCCCTTCCCGGCGATCTCGGCCTTGACGATGTTGGCCGTGCGGCCGGCAAGCACGCTGCCGTAGCGGCGCTGAAGGTCCTGATAGGTGGATTGCGCGCTCTCCACCGTCGGCTGCGACGCGATCTGGATCGACCACGAACCGCCTGCAGCGGCCGCGGCCGTCGGATCGATCGAAGCGACCTGGTCAGGCTTGACCTCGCCGACCACGTCGACCGGCTGGTCCGAAGGACGCTGCGGCGCGACAGGAACCTTGGCCGGCGTGTTCGCCGACTGGGCCTTTGCTTCAGCCTTGGGCGCAGCCACCGGCTTGAGGGCCGAAGCAGGCTTTTCCTGATCCGCATTTGTCTGGGTCGCAAGCGGTACGGCACCGGTCGCCTGGCTGTCGTCCTGGGCGGCCGGAGCGACATGCTGCGGCGCGGGATCGGTCGGTTCGGCTGCGGCGACCTGTGGTGCCGCCGGCGCCGGATCCTCGCGGGCGACCAGCGAACCGTCACTCTTGACCACCATGGTCCTCACCTTGCGCGGCGCCACTGCGACGGAACCGGGATTCGCACCCTTGTCGGAGTCCTGCAGGACCTGGGCGATGCGGTCTTCCGACTTCGGTGCCGGCGTGGCCGCCGTGTCAGGATTACCAGCCGCATCCGTACCCGGTGCGGCATCGGTCTGGTCAGGAGAAAGATCGACCACGCGGGTCTGCTGGTCCTTGGCCGCCACATCCACCGGCTCCTCGGTGTTTGTCACAAGCTTTTGCTGGACCTGCTCGGCGGGCTTCGCACCCTTGAGCACCGCGTCGTACACCTTGTTGTCCTGGTTCGGCACGACCGTGCCGCCCGGATTCTCCGGCTTGACCTTGATCGGCGCGTTGTCGGCCTTGACGATTACCGGCGCGCCGCCGCTGCCCTTGCCGCCGAACGACAGCGCAAAGGCACCAAGGCCGCCAGCGATCGCGACGCCACCGACGATCGCCGCGATGAGCAGGCCCCGACGGCGGGGCTGCCTGGCGTTCTCCTGGGCCGCGAGGCCCGGAACCGCCATCGCCTCGTCCAGCTCCGGATCGTAGTCCAGTTCGTCCACTGTGAAATCATCGGCCTGCGACACCGGCTGGCTGCCAGGCAGTTCATTCACGTCGAAGCCCGCCGCATCGGCGTAGGATGCCGCGGCACCTGCCGCCGGCATTTCCGCGGGCCGCGCCGTATAGGTGCGCGCCTCGACACGATCCTGGCCGTAGGCCGGCCTGGACTGTTCATAGCCCGGCTTGGTTTGTGCATAGGACTGCGGCGTCTGCTCGTACCCCGGCTTGAACCCCGCGCTGTAGGATTCATCGTCATAGGCCGCGCCGCGCGCAGGCGCGGCGGCAGGCACTTCCATCGTGTTCATTTCGGTGAGCAGGCTGGCGAACTCCGAGTCGAGGTCGTCAAAGGTGCTAGACGCCGGCTCATCCTCTTCGAAATGCAGCTCTGGAATGTCGAGGTCATCAGCCAGCGCCACCACGCGCTCCGGCACGTCGACCGTCTCGACATCGGGCATTTCGTCGTATCTTGCGGGCTGTTCGTGCTGGACGGGTGCCGGCGCGGTATAAACCGGCTCGCTCCTCACTGGCTCGGTCCTGGCCGGCTCGGGCCGATACGCGGACGCAACCATTATCGCTGGAGCGGCGGCCACCGCTGCAACGGAGGCGAGTGGCGCGGCAACAGGCGCCATGGTTGGCTGCGCAACCGGCGTCACACGGCTCCATGAGCGGGACGGCTCGGTCGGCGTGGCGCGATCAGCCGACCAATTCAGCGAATCCACCCTATCGTCACGCGAAACAGGCCGCGAAGCGTTCGCCGTCTTGTCATCAGCCTTTTCATCGCCAAGGCCGATGCTTTTGGCAAAGGCGGCGTCGAAGGCGTCATCGTCGAAATCGACATTGCCGGCGACATCCTCAGGATCATGTCTCTGGAGCTCATCCAGCAGAAGATCGTCGAGATCGGCGGCGACAGGCTGAGCCGCCTGATGGTGCGACGACTGCGACGCGGCGTGATCGTCGATTTCCCAATCGAGATCTCCGATGAGATCCATCGGTTCCTCCGCCGAAGCTTCGGCCACCGCGACGGGCTGCTGAACGAAGGGCTGCTGAATCGCGGCGGGTTCCTTGAACGCCACCGGCGCTGTCCGCGCGCTCATGGCGCCCAGCAGCGCATTCAACTCGTCTTCAAGGCTGCGTTCGTCCGCAACGGGAGCCCGCACGGACTGCACCGCGAGCGCGGCAGGGATGGCTACAGGCGGCTCGACCGCCGGGGCCGCCGCCCGAATCGACGGCTCATGGGCTTCCTCGACGAGCGCATCGTCGAAATTCAGATCGAAATCGTGGTCGAAGGCGTCTGTCGAGGCCAGGCCGGCGGTCTCGTCGTGTGTGGCAATGGCATGCACGTCATGGGCATGAACGTGATGCGCATCCAGTTCCCCGACCATCGCGGTCGATCGATCGGCAGGCTGGTGGAAATCGATGTCAACATCAGCCGCGCCAACATCGGTCATGGCATCGTCGAAATGAACCGCGAAATCCTCGTCGGAGGTCGTCTGCGGCTGATATGCGTCGACATGCCCTGAAGCCCGGTATTCCGTCTCGGCCGCGCCATGATGGTCCTGCGCCGACAAGGAATCGTCGAACATCAGTTCGTCTTCGAGCGAGTTGGCCACGGCGCTGTCGAAATCATGATCGAACGCCGGCTCGATCGCCGGCGCGGCATGCGCAAAGTGTCCGGCATGGTCGACGGCATTGCTGTCGAGCTGGAAATTCCGCTCGAACGATGCGGCAAGCTCGTCTTGCATCGGCTGGTCGTCCTCGAAGGGCGACACGTCCGAGAGCGAACTGGCAACGGCATTGTCGAAATCGTCGTCGAATGCAGCCTCGACGACCGGCTCGGGGGCTTGAACCGAGCCATAAGCCGCGTGACCGGCACCATGATTGGCGATATCCGCCGCATCCAGGTGAAAGTCTTCGTCGAGCGACATGGCAAGATCGTCGTCCACCGTGTCGGCGGCAACTGTTTCGAACGTCGGCTCATGAAGACGGACCACGGAACCGGCATCGTTGTCGCCAGCCTCGAACTCGCCCATCAACTCCTTTTCGAGGTCGATATCGAAATCCGCCTCGTCCGTTCGGTGGTCGACGGCAGCCAGCGGCTGCACCGACGCCTGCGGCTTGACCGGCTGGCGCGGGTCGAACCCCATGATCCTCGTCAGTTCAGCGAACGGATCATCGTCGGCGATGTCGTTATGGTCGGCTGCTCTCAGCTGGGTTCTGTCTGCCATTATTGTTCCCGAACTCGCACTCATTCGGACGCCATGGACGTCGCGTAGGGTTGGCCCATACCAGCGCAATGTGGGCAAAAGGTGACAGGTTTTTTAGTCAAACCTAACGCATTTCGGTGGGCGCGGCGGCTCCGATCAGCGTCAGGCCGGACGTCAACACGTCCGAGACAGCCTGCACCAGCCCTAGTCTGGCATGCGTCAATTGTCGGTCGTTAACCTTAACAAACCGTAAGTCCGGATTATCAGTGCCGCGATTCCAGTGTCCATGGAAGCTGGAGGCCAGATCGTACAGGTAAAATGCCAGTCGATGCGGCTCGAGTGCAAGTGCCGCGGACTCGATCAGTCGCGGATATTCCGCAAGCTTGCGGATCAGGCCGATCTCACCTTCATCGGTCAGCAAACCGGAGGCCGACGCCAAGCTAGTGCGGTCGAAATTGGCCTCGCCCAGTTGTTCGCTCGCCTGCCGGAACACGGAATGGCAGCGCGCCGAGGCGTACTGCACATAGAACACCGGATTGTCCTTCGACTGCTCCGTCACCTTGGCGAAGTCAAAATCGAGCGGCGCGTCGTTCTTGCGATAGAGCATCATGAAGCGGATCGGGTCACGGCCGACCTCCTCCACCACTTCGCGCAGCGTCACGAAATCACCGGACCGCTTCGACATGCGGACCGGTTCGCCCTCGCGAAACAGCTTGACCAGATTGCACAGCAGCACTGTCAGCTTGACATCGTCGCCCGCAATCGCCCGCGCCAACGCCTCCAGCCGCTTGACGTATCCGCCATGGTCCGCGCCGAGCACATAGATGAGGTTGACGAAACCGCGATCGACCTTGTCCTTGAGGTACGCGACGTCGGCAGCGAAATACGTGAAGGAGCCGTCGGACTTGACCAGTGCCCTGTCCATGTCGTCGCCGACCGCCGTCGAGCGGAACAGGGTCTGTTCGCGATCCTCCCAGTCGTCCGGCTTCTCGCCCTTGGGCGGAGGCAGCTTGCCCTTGTAAATATGGCCCTTCAGCGTCAGGTCGTTGATCGCCGAGCGTATCTTCCTGGCATTGTCGGCGTGCAGCGTGCGCTCCGAGAAGAACACATCATGGTGCACGTTGAGCAGCGCCAGATCCTCGCGGATCATCGCCATCATCGCATCGATTGTCCGGTCCTTGACGATGGCAAGCGCCTCGTCTTCAGGCATCTGCAGCAGCTTGCGGCCAAACTCCTTGACCAGCGCCTCGCCAACAGGAACCAGATAGTCCCCCGGATAGAGCCCGGCTGGTATCTCGCCGATGTCCTCGCCCAGCGCCTCGCGATAGCGCAGCATCGCCGAGCGTCCGAGAACGTCGATCTGTGAACCGGCGTCATTGATGACGTATTCCTTTGTCACGTCGTAGCCGGCGAACATCATGATGTTGGCGAGCGCGTCCCCCACGACGGCGCCACGGCAATGGCCGACATGCATCGGCCCGGTCGGATTGGCCGAGACATATTCAACATTGGCCCTCTTGCCGCCGCCGACGGTCGAGCGGCCATAGCTGCGGCCTTCGCCGAGAAGCGCGGTCAGATGTGCCTGCCAGAAGCCATCCTTCAGCCTCAGATTGACGAAGCCAGGGCCGGCGACTTCAGCGCCCGCAATGTCCCTGTCGGCGCGCAGCGACTCCGCCAGCTTCTCGGCCAGCGCCCGCGGGTTCTGCCCGGTCGGCTTGGCCAGGACCATCGCCGCATTGGTCGCCAGATCGCCATGGGTGGCGTCGCGCGGCGGCTCTACGGCAATGCGGGACAGGTCCGGAGTGACGCCGTCGCGGTCCTTGAGATCGAGCGCTTCTACAGCTTTTATGATTCGCGCGTTGAAATCGGCGAAGATGTTCATGGGTGTGGCTCTGGCGGTTTTTGCAGGGAATCCGGCCCGTTGACCGGCAAAATCGAGCCCGCCCTAGCTCAAATCCGGCGTATGGTCAAACAAACGCCGATGTTCCTTGAGCGCGTAGGTGTCGGTCATGCCCGCCAGGAAATCAGCCACGCTGCGTGCCTTGATGCGATTGTCGGCCCGGTCGAGCCCCTCGCGCCAACCATCCGGCATGGCGCGCGGATCGGCGAAATAGACATCGAACAGGTCCTTGACGATCCGATCCGCGTCGCCGCGCACGCGCATGACATCCTTGTGCCGGTATAGGTGCTTGTAGAGAAAGGCCTTCAGTTCCTTCTCCATGGCAGCCATTTCGGCGGAAAAGGCGACCATCGTCTCGCCAGCCGCCCTCACCGCTTCGGCGCTGCCGGGCTTTATGCGCTCGAGATTGGCGGTGGTCGACTTGATCACGTCCTCGACCATCATCGTGATCTGCCGCCGCATGAGCTCATGACCGGTGCGCACGTCGTCGAGCACCGGATAGCGTGCGCGAACACCCGCCAGGATTGTCCCCGGCAGTGAGACCGTCTCCAGCATGTCCAGCGTCAGCAGCCCCGCCCTGAGGCCATCGTCGATGTCGTGGGTGTTGTAGGCGATGTCATCGGCGATCGCCGCGCACTGCGCCTCGATGCCCGCGAATCGGTCGAGTTCGAGGTCATGTAGCTCGGAATAGTCGCGAATCGCCTGCGGCACCGGCCCTTTCAGGCCCTTTCCGGTGGCGTCCACCAGCGGACCATTGTGCTTGACCAACCCTTCCAGGGTCTCCCAGGTCAGGTTCAGGCCATCAAACTCCGCGTAGCGCCGCTCCAGCCGCGTCACCACGCGCAGCGACTGCGCGTTGTGGTCGAAGCCGCCCCAGGCAGTCATCTTCTCGTTCAGGGCATCCTCGCCGGTATGGCCGAACGGCGTGTGGCCGAAATCATGAACCAGCGCCACCGCCTCGGCGAGATCCTCGTCGCCGCGCAATGCACGCGCGAGCGCCCGCGCGATTTGCGCCACCTCTATCGAATGCGTCAGCCGGGTGCGGTAATGATCGCCTTCATGCGCGACGAACACTTGGGTCTTGTGCTTCAGCCGGCGGAACGCCGTCGAATGGATGATGCGGTCGCGGTCGCGCTGGAACGGCGTGCGTGTCGGGCTCTCGACTTCGTCGAACAATCGCCCGCGCGACTTCGCCGGATCGCAGGCGTATAAAGCGCGCGGCCGGTAGCCGAAACCGATGTCGCCCAATTCGTTGGTCATGGTCGATGCCGCAGGTTGACGTGATGCAGTTGACTTGGTTGCAGTTGACTTGGCCCCTCGCGCTTCATACCTATCATGTGAAACCGAAAGCAAGGTGACGCCTATGGGCGCGGATGCAAAGACCGCCATGAAAGTCGATATGACCGAGGCCGCTGCCAAGCGGATCGCCAAGATTGTGTCTGGCGAAGCGGGCAAAACGGCGCTGCGCGTTTCCGTAGAGGGCGGTGGCTGTTCGGGCTTTTCCTACAAGTTCGATCTGGTGGATGGCCGCAACGACGACGACGTCGCCATCGAAAAGGATGGCGCCACGGTGCTGATCGACGACCTGTCCCTGGTCTATATGGGCGGCTCGGTCATCGATTTCGTCGATGACCTGATGGGCCAGTCATTCCAGATCCGGAACCCGAATGCGGTCGCGTCCTGCGGCTGCGGCACCAGCTTCTCCATCTAGAAATGCCTGCCATAGGCGCGGTCCGGCAGATCGCGCTTTCGGCCGGGCGCGATCTCGACACCACGCTTGCCTTCTGGCGCGATGTCTTGGGGCTGGGCCCGCATGCCCGTTTCGATCCGCCAGGCATCGCCTTCATCATGGCTGGCGGCGTGCGGCTGCTGTTCACCGATGGCATCCCGGCCGGAACCGTCTATCTCGACATTGCCGGCCTCGATGATTTTCACGCCCACGCCAAGGCGGCGGGGGTCCCTTTCACCGCTCCGCCGGCGCTGGTTCATCGCGACACCGAGGGCCTGTTCGGACCGGCAGGGGAAAGCGAGTGGATGGCCTTCCTAAAGGACCCGGCAGGCAATACGATCGGCCTCGTCGAGCGCCATCCGCCGCAGTAGCATCGAGGCCGTCATGAAAATCGTCACCTGGAACATCAACGGCGTCCGCGCCCGCATCGGCAATTTGACCCACTGGTTGACCGAAAGCGCACCCGACATCGTCTGCCTGCAGGAGATCAAGTCCGTCGACGAGCAGTTCCCGCGCGCCGAGATCGAGGCGCTTGGTTACAATGTCGAAACCCATGGCCAGAAGGGTTTCAATGGCGTCGCCATTCTGTCGAAGCTGCGCTTCGATGAGGTCAATCGGGGTCTGCCCGGCGACGACGCCGACGAGCAGGCCCGTTTCATCGAAGGCGTCTTCTCCACCGACAAGGGCGCGCTGCGCGTCGTTTCGCTCTATCTGCCGAACGGCAATCCGATCGATGACGAGAAGAAGTTTCCCTACAAGCTCTCGTGGATGGCGCGGCTGGAACGCTGGGCCGAGGAGCGGCTTCGGCTCGAAGAAGCTCTGGTGCTGGCCGGCGACTACAACGTCATTCCCGAACCGATAGATGCCCGCTTTCCCGAGAACTGGCTGGGCGATGCGCTGTTCCAGCCGCGGACGCGGCAGGCCTTCCGCCGGTTGCTCAACCTTGGCTTCACTGAAGCGGTTCGCGCGGTCACCGACGCGCCGGAAACCTACACGTTCTGGGACTATCAGGCCGGCGCCTGGCAGAAGAACAACGGTATCCGCATCGACCATCTGCTGTTGTCGCCGGAGGCCGCCAACAGGTTTTCATCGGCCTCCATCGAAAAGCATGTCCGGGCCTGGGAGAAGCCGTCCGACCACGTTCCAGTGGCAATAGAGCTCGCGCTGCGGCCCGCCTGACAGATGGGCCGGTCAAACCTATCCGCCGACCGGATCCACATCTCGCCACAATCGCGCGTTTGATCGGAGATCCTGATGCTGGGACGGACGCTGCCAGTGACATTGCGACTTCTTGTTTGCCCGATTGCCATGGGATCGATAATCGCGGCGACAGCCGCGGCGCTCGCCGCCCCGGAATGCCTGGCCAACGGCAAGTCATTCCAGCTCGGCCAGTCCGTCTGCCTCACACTCGCCGGTGAAAGCCACCTCGCCCGATGCGACAAAGTCCTCAACAATTCGTCGTGGACGAAGGTGGCGGACAATTGCCCAGGCGACGCGCCCACGCCGCATCCGACCGCGCCTCTCTCGACACCCCCGCCAAAAGCCGCGCCGGCAGAGCCGACGGCAAACTGATTCTATCGAGACTCTGGAACCAGCACGCGGCGCACGATCACTCGGCTACTGGCAGTCGGCTACTGGTCGCCGCCGCCGTCGCCGCCAGCCTCACCACCGCCTTTTGTGAGGATATCATCGGCCAGTGAAATCGCGGTGCGGCGGTCAGCCTCGCCCGCAGCAGCGAAAGCCTCTTCCTGCATGCCGCGAATCCATGGCTGATCGGCCGGCGAAGCGCGTTCGAGTGCCGCCGTCATCATCGCCAGCCCGCGCACGATCTTGCCGCTCTGGAACAGCAGATTGCCAAGCGTCGCCTGGGCTCCGGCATGGCCTTTCTCAGCAGCGAGCTGGAACCAGCGGCCGGCCTGCTTCACGCTGGCCTTCACCCCGCCCTCGCCCTTCAGGAACATCTGCCCCATCTCGAACTGCGCGTTCGGATTGCGGTAGTTGGCTGCGGCGCGCATGTAATATTCTTGCGCCGCCACCTCGTTTTCCGTGACTGGGCTGCCCGGGATGCCCTTGCGCAGATAGTCGCCGAGCGCCACGAGCGCGTCGGAGACGTAGCTTTCCTCAGGCGAACCGGGCTCGACGTCCTGATCGACGATCTCCGAGAAGAACTTGAATGCCGCGTAATCGTCGCGCTGCACACCGTCGCCCTCGGCATACATGCGGGCAAGCTTCCAGGTGGCGCCGATCTGGCCGTTTTCGGCCGCGTATTTATAGGCCTCTACGGCCTGATCCTTATGACCGTTCTTGTAGGCGGAGAATCCGAATTGGAACACGGCCCATGGGCTGGACTGCGGCTTCACGCCGGTCTTGTCGTCGAACACCTTGTCGTCGAAGGCCAAAGCCTGGCCCACGGCGCCAAAGATCGCAATCGCGACCAGCGCCGAAAGGACAGACGACCTCAACAACTCAGATGTCCGCATAGCAGTGTGTTTCTTTCGCACCGCCCGGATGGGTGACCGCGCCGTCGCGCGCGGGCCCTACGGTCTGTGCATATTTCCAGATCGCGCCCGACTGATAGTCGGTCGTGCGCGGCGTCCATGTCCTTGCCCTCGTCTCCAGTTCAGTTTGGGACAACGCGACTTCGATCGTGCCGTTCACGGCGTCGATCGCGATCATGTCGCCATCCTTGAGCAGCCCGATCGGGCCGCCCACGGCAGCTTCGGGGCCGACATGGCCAATACAGAAACCACGTGTAGCACCCGAGAAGCGCCCGTCTGTGATCAACGCCACCTTGCCGCCCATGCCCTGGCCATAGAGAGCCGCTGTCGTTGACAGCATCTCGCGCATGCCTGGGCCGCCGCGCGGCCCCTCGTAGCGGATGACGAGCACTTCGCCTTCCTTGTAGTTGCGGTTTGTCACAGCCTCGAAACATTCCTCTTCCGAATCGAAGCAACGGGCCGGGCCTGAGAATTTCAGCTCCGCCATGCCTGCGACCTTCACAATCGCACCTTCGGGGGCAAGGTTTCCCTTCAAGCCCACGACGCCGCCAGTTTTTGTGATGGGCCGGTTGGCGGGACGGACCACGTCCTGATCTTCATTCCAGGCAACGTGTTCCATATTTTCGGCCAAAGTACGGCCAGTCACCGTCAGGCAATCTCCATGCAGATAGCCATGGTCGAGCAAGGTCTTCATCAGCAGCGGAATGCCGCCGGCCTCGAACATATCCTTGGCGACATATTTGCCGCCGGGCTTGAGGTCGGCGATGTAGGGCGTCTTCTCGAAAATCCTCGCGACGTCGAACAGATCGAACTTTATGCCGGCCTCATGCGCGATCGCCGGCAGGTGCAGTGCCGCGTTGGTGGACCCGCCGGTGGCGGAAACCACGGTCGCCGCATTTTCCAGCGCCTTCAGCGTGACGATGTCACGAGGACGGATGTTGCGGGCAATCAGCTCCATGATCTTTTCGCCGGAGGCAAAATTGAAGCGGTCGCGCATCTCATAGGGAGCCGGGGCCCCGCAGGAATAGGGCAAGGCCAGCCCGATCGCTTCCGCCACCGTGGCCATGGTGTTGGCGGTGAACTGGGCGCCGCATGAACCCGCCGAAGGACAGGCGGCCTGCTCGATTTCGAGCAGTTCGGCATCGCCGATGGTGCCGACCGAGTGTTGGCCGACCGCCTCGAACACATCCTGCACGGTGATCTGGCGACCACGATAGCTGCCGGGCAGGATCGAGCCGCCATAGATGAAGATCGACGGCACGTTGAGCCGCACCATGGCCATCATCATGCCCGGCAAGGATTTGTCGCAGCCGGCGAGGCCGACCAGCGCATCGTAGCAGTGGCCGCGCATGGTGAGTTCGACCGAGTCGGCGATGACATCGCGCGACACCAGCGACGACTTCATGCCCTGGTGGCCCATGGCTATACCGTCGGTAACGGTGATGGTGCAGAACTCGCGCGGCGTGCCGTTGGCCGCGGCCACGCCCTTCTTGACCACTTGTGCCTGGCGCATCAGGGAGATGTTGCAGGGGGCAGCTTCATTCCAGCAACTGGCGACGCCAACCAGCGGCTGCGCGATCTCGGCCGCCGACAACCCCATCGCATAGAGGTACGAACGATGCGGGGCACGCGCCGGACCGACGGTCACATGGCGGCTGGGCAAGTTGGCCTTGGAGATGACTTTGGCGTCCATTCTCATCCTTGCCGCAGGGTTGCGGCCCACCCCATCGCCGAGCCTTTTGGCGCGTGTCCCGAGACAATTCGAGGTGCGCCGGGTTTATGGCGGGAAATAGGCGATTTCCGTGACGGAATTTGTAGCGCGGGGGTTGTTCAGAAAGTGTTGCCGAAACGTCACAATCGTACGAGGTGACGCAGGTGCGGCTTATCTGCAACGCCAGGCGCGAACACGCGCCAGGCGAGCCGGGGCAAAGGGCTCGCGCTAACAAAAAGGCCGGGCAATGCCCGGCCTTTTTGTTAGCAAATCGAACAGCTTACCACTTGAAGCTGTAGCCACCCGAGAAGGCATAGCCCCAGGCGCCGTCAACGGAACGGTTGATATTGGCGAAGTTACCGCCGCCAACTGGATAATTCGAGTACTGCGTTTCGGACACGGACGCGAGGTAGACAGCCGCTACGCCCAAACGAAGCTCACCGCCCATCTTGTCCTTCATCGAGACGCCGGTCCCAAGCGTATAGCTCGCGCCGGTCAGATCCCATCCCGTGCTTACGCCCCGATCCCAGGTTGCGAACACCGTACCGGACAGCCAGTCGTTGAACTTGTGACCGATGCCCCCGGTGACGGTCCAGCCATCGCGCCAGAAATAGTCATTGCCGCTATTGAGACCAATCAGCGGGACCTGCAGGTTGAGCTGCTTGGTGACCGACCAGTTCGTCCATTTCACGCTGCCGTAGGCGAGCCAGCCTGGAGCAACGCCGGTCTGAGCCTTGAACTCCACGGACTGGGGAAACTGCGCATCGCCAGTCGCGGGAACGGTAATTGGCGTCGGCGGGCTCGTCGGAGCAAAGGTATTGGCTTCCCCGGATGCGTTGATGCTGACGCCGGAGCGATACATCAGCTGCGCGCGCAGCGCGATCTCCGGGATTTCATAAGCAACACCTGCGCGCCAGCCTACATTGCTGTCATTGAGATTGACATGAATGGGCGCGAAACTTGACCCCAGCGCGGCTCCGGCAGCGAGATTGTAATCGGTGACTTCGTCGTAGATGCCGCCAAGAAACCAGATGCGTCCCTTGCTGAGGTCGTACTTCACCCCGCACGTTACGCCGTATTCATACATGGTGAAGTTTTCACTCAGCTTGCCGAGTGGGCCGCTCGATTGAGGCCAGGACGCGTCACCGCCATAGGATTGCGTCATCGTCCCCGCGCAAGACAGATTGTCCGTGAGCTTCAATTTGACGGCAAACGAGGGAACAACATATGCGTCCGAGTAATTCACCCCGATCAAATACGGATTGAGCGGATTTACTGAATATTTCCTGGTCGGCGCAACATACGTCACGCTGGTGCGCATATTGAAGTTGCCGTCTTCAAAAAGGATGTCGGTGTCCGCGGTGCCGCGCGAAAAGCCGCCGGCATGCACCGAACCGATCAAGGTCAAAGAAACGCACCCTGCCCCCAGCAGTGCTTTCAGACGCAAAATGTCCATGGAATTCCTCCCCGAAATACTAGTGCGGCAAGCTAGAACCAATTCAGGTTAACGGCGCAACAACGAATTCAGGAGGCGTACACGTACAGGTGACCAGAACGCAATTTCGACAAAGTGGGGCTCACCGGCAGGAGGTCGAAAACCCGACGTTTGGAAGCAAACAGACCCAAAAAGAGAGGAAAACCTGACCAAAACAGTGCAAAATAAGCACTTTTCAAGGGGGCAACGCCCCATTGTTACATTATGGCAACAATGGGGCTGAAACTTTCCGTTTACGTCAATATTAACGCAACGGAATGTGTCTTTTCGAGACAAAAACGCGGTCGGCGAGGCTGCTTGAGTGCCTCGCCAGTCGCATTGGCTCAACCGGCGTCGCGCACCCGACTCAGGGCCACCGAAAGCTTTTCCTGCGCCTCGCGATATTCGGCGAGTTTTTCACGCTCGGCCGCCACGATCTCCTCCGGGGCGCTGGCGACGAATCTCTCGTTGGAGAGCTTCTTGTGCAGCCGCGCGATTTCCTCGGTCACCTTGACCAGTTCCTTCTGCAGCCGCGCCGCCTCGGCGGTCAGGTCGATCAGGCTGCCAAGCGGCAGGCAGATGGTCGCCTCGTTGAGCACGATCTGGGCGGCCCCCTTGGGGGCGGCATCGGCCAGCGAGATATCGCCTACGCGCGCCAGCCGCTTGATCGCCGAATCCTGGCGCTGAAGCCTTTCGCGCGTCACCGCGTTGGCGCCGATCACCACCAAGGGCGCGATCGCCGCCGGCGGCACGTTCATTTCCGAACGGACCGAGCGGATGCCGGAGACAAGGTCGACCAGCCAGTTGATGTCGGCAGCCGCCTCCGCGTCCTCGAAATCCGGTGCCGGCCAAGCCGCGTGGCAAAGCAGCGACGACCGCTCCTTGCCCTCTCCGGCGGTCTGCGCCCAAAGTTCTTCCGTCATGAACGGCATCATCGGGTGCAGCAGCTTGTAGATCTCGTCGAGCACGAAGGCCACGCATGCCCGGCTTTCCGCCTTGGCGGCCTCGTCCGTGCCCATGAACACCGGCTTCAGCAGCTCCAGGTACCAGTCGCAGAACAGGTTCCAGACGAAGCGGTAGGCCGCGCCCGCGGCCTCGTTGAAGCGGTAGGACGTTATCCCATCGGTGATGTCGCGCGCGGCGCGCGTCAGCTCGGTCAGGATCCAGCGGTTGACCGCCAGCTTGGCGTCGTTCAGCCAGAACTCGTCGTTGCGGGCGACTTCATTCATCTCGGCGAAGCGCGTGGCGTTCCAAAGCTTGGTGCCAAAATTGCGGTAGCCGGCGATGCGGGCCGGATCGAGTTTCACGTCGCGCCCCTGCGCGGCCATCACCGTCAGGGTAAAGCGCAGCGCGTCGGCGCCATATTCGTCGATGAGATCGAGCGGGTCGATGACGTTGCCTTTCGACTTCGACATCTTCTGCCCGTTCTTGTCGCGCACCAGCGCGTGGACATAGACGGTGTGGAACGGCTCTTCATCCATGAAGTGCAGCCCCATCATCATCATGCGGGCGACCCAGAAGAAGATGATGTCGAAGCCCGTCACCAGAACGTCGGTCTGGTAATAGGTCTTCAGCTCCGGAGTCTGGTCCGGCCAGCCGAGCGTGGAGAACGGCCACAGCGCCGACGAGAACCAGGTATCAAGCACATCCTCGTCGCGGGTCAGGATTTCGCCCGGCTTGAAGTTCTCCAGCTTGTCCTCGACCCAGGCCTTCCACGGCCCTTCGAGCGCCAGATAATATTCGATCGCCGCGCCCAGTGCCTCTTCCTCGGTCTTTTCGACGAAGACCCGCCCGTCTGGCCCGTACCAGGCGGGTATCTGATGGCCCCACCACAGCTGACGCGAAATGCACCAGGGCTGGATGTTCTCCATCCAGTCGAAATAGGTTTTCTCCCAATTCTTCGGCACGAAATTCGTACGGCCCTCGCGCACCGAGGCGATCGCCGGCTTGGCCAGTTCGGCGGCATTCGCATACCACTGCTCGGTCAGGAACGGCTCGATCGGCACGCCGCCGCGGTCACCGTGCGGCACGGCATGGCGATGCGGTTCGATCTTGTCGAGGAAGCCACCGGCTTCCATCAGTTCGACGATCTTCTTGCGCGCGACGAAACGGTCGAGCCCATTGAGTTCATCCCACACGGCCTGGCGCTCCGGCGTCACATCGAGGCCGGCCAGGAAATCCTCATTGTCCCTGAGGTTTATCGCCGCCTCTATGGTGAGGATGTTGATCGCCGGCAGCTTGTGGCGCTTGCCGACCTCGAAGTCGTTGAAATCATGCGCCGGCGTGATCTTGACGGCGCCCGAACCCTTTTCCGGATCGGAATACTCATCCGCAACCACCGGAATCTTGCGGCCGACGATGGGCAGGACAAGGTTCTTGCCGACCAGATGCCGGAAACGCTCGTCGTCCGGATGCACGGCGACAGCCGTATCGCCCAGCATCGTTTCCGGGCGCGTCGTCGCCACGGTGATGAAGGTATTGGGGTTCTCCGGATCGAACACCTCACCTTCAATGGGATAGCGAAAGTGCCAGAGATTGCCGTTGACCTCCTGCTGCTCGACCTCCAGGTCGGAGATCGCGGTCAGCAGTTTAGGATCCCAGTTCACAAGGCGCTTGTCCTTGTATATCAACCCTTCCTTGTAGAGCGTGACGAACACTTCGAGCACGGCCTTGGACAGGCCTTCATCCATGGTGAAGCGCTCACGCGACCAGTCGGCCGAAGCGCCGAGCCGCTTCAGCTGGTTGAAGATCGCGCCACCGGATTCGGCCTTCCACTCCCACACTTTTTCGATGAACTCCTCGCGCGTCAGGTCGCGGCGATGGATTTGCTTCTCCATCAGCTGGCGCTCGACCACCATCTGCGTGGCGATGCCGGCATGGTCCATGCCTGGCTGCCACAGCACGTTCTTCCCGCGCATGCGCTCGAAGCGCACAAGGATGTCCTGCAGCGTGTTGTTGAGCGCGTGGCCCATATGCAGCGAGCCGGTAACGTTGGGTGGCGGGATGACGATCGTGAACGCCTCGGCCCCCTCCTCCGCGCCGGCACCGGCACGGAAGGCATCCGCCTCTTCCCAGATTTTGGCGATCTTCGGCTCGACGGTCTTGGCGTCGTAGGTCTTTTCAAGCATGGGGAAATGGTCCGCGCTGTCGGGAATTTTTGCTGACCCGGTGTAAATCGGAAGGCTTTGGCCAAGTCAACCGCGAGGGCTGCCCTGATGCATCAACGGCAAATAGGCGTGGCTCCGCTCATTTCAACAGACGGCCATATCCGCATTCGACACACAATCTTGCGCATGGCTTGCGCTTGATGCGCATTGGCTTCTGGCCAAAGTGGCTGCCCGGCCGGAATTCGCTAAACACAAAAGAGAAAGCGCCGCTCGATGGCGGCGCTGTACGCAAGGCCTGTGGCGACGAATTATTGCGCGCCGCGCGCCACGCGCTCTATCTCTTCGCGCACCAGTCGCTCGACCAGTGTCGGCAGATTGTTGTCCAGCCAGTCCTGCAACATCGGCCTCAGCATTTCCTCGGCCATCTCGTCGAAGGTTTTCTTGCCGCGGCTGGCGAAAGCATCGGACAGTTCGCCGAAAGCGGCGGCCACCTGGCGCCCCGTATGCTCCGACACGATCGCCGGACGGGCGGACGCCGGTTCATCCCGCGACGGTGCCGGGTCGAAAGCCGGTTCAGCCGCCAATTCTCTGTCGGGAGCCACGGCCACCGGCTGGGAGGGCGGTGCCCTTCGCAGGGCGGCCGCGTCGGAAAGCGATGTCGTTGCCTTTATCGTTTCGCCCACGGCCGCGATATCACGACGCCAGTCAGCGACAATGCTGTCCGTTGTCTCCGACACCCTGGCGGCGGCAGGTACATCGACGCTGGCTGCCGCAACCGGCGCGGCAGCGATCCTGGCACCCACTTCGGCCAAGGTCGGTGGTGCCTGGGTCACGGGCGCAAGCCCCACCGGGTGCGCCTTGACCGGAGCAGGATCGGATCGAACCGGCGTTTCCATGCGCGCGATCACCGGGTCGACAGCAGGAAGCTGAGCCTGGACCTCCGCGAAGTTCGATGGCCTTCTGACGTCCAATCCGCCGCGCAACTCGGCGCGAAATGCGTCGACCTCCTGTACCGGAGCGGGAGCAGATGCGAGGTCAAGGTCGTGACCAAGATCCTGACGCGGTTCGTCCGCTTCGCCCGCAGGCTTGCGGCCGCTATCGCTGTCCTCGATGATCCTTCGGATCGAAGCCAGTATCTCTTCCATGGAAGGTTCGCGCTGTGCGCTGCTTGCCGTCGCCATCGTCACATCCGCCGCCCTTGTGACTCGTTGTAAATGTCCCATCCAGCAAGGGGCCGGATTCGAATCATGGCGCCAGCGTAACCGACGGATTGCCACACGAGAATCCCCAATGTGGAGACATGTTGGATTTCAACAGATTAGAGCAATCACCGGCCGCATCGATTGCTCTGGATTGGCATTGCCGACGGTGGGGATCTCGATCACGTCCCTGCGCCGGAATGCCGGGGACTATGCCACCGGCAATCGACTGAGTATCCACCTGCACTCGCGCGCGAGAAACGCCGGCGGGAAGTTTGTCGACTAGTGGCCGTCCGGCGTACGCAGGCCGGTCCACTTGTCCTTGACCGCATTGTAGTGCTCTTCGGGCTGGTACTTCGTCACCTGAAGGCCAAGACGGTCGACCGACAGGCGTCCCATGGCAGACAGGATGGCATAGCTCGCCACCACCACATCGTGCTCGGAACCGGCCTGATTGATCTTGGCGGTAATGACGGCGGCCTGCGCGTTGAGGACGTCGAGCGTGGTGCGCTGGCCGACATTGCGCTCCTCGATGACGCCGTTAAGTGCCAGCTGGGCGGCATCGATGACCTGCTTGTTGGCGGCGACGCTTTCCTGAGCCGCCGTGTACTGCGTCCAGGCCGCGGTCACGGCCTGACGCACCTGGTCACGGCTGACATCGACCTCGATCCGCGCCTGGCCCAGCGATTCCTTCGACCGACGCACCGTGGCCTCGGTACGGCCGCCCGAATAGATCGGAATGGTCAGCGTCGCGCCGATGTTGGCGGAGGTCGAATTGCCGTTCGGGCTCGATATGGATGCGGGAATGTCGTGGTTGTAGCTGTCCGAAATGCCCGCCGAGGCCGACAGCTGAGGCAACAGCGCACCCTCGGCCGATTTCACCGAAAAGGCCGCCGCGTCGACCAGATGCTGGTTGGCGAGAATGGCGGGATGCTCGTTCGACGCCACCCCGATGGCAGAACCGAGACTGGCCGGTAGAAGCTTCCCAAGCGGCGAAGCACCCTTGAGCTTGCCCGGCTCGTCACCGATGATCTGATGATAGGTCGCGGCACTGGACAGCGCCTGTGCGCGGGCGGCACTCAGCTGCGCCACCGCCGATGCGCGCGACGCATCCGCCTGGGCAACGTCGGTGCGCGTGCCTTCGCCGACTTCGAAGCGGGAACGCGCGGCGCGCGCCTGCTCGGTCAGGAACTGCAGGTTCTGCTCGGTCAACACCGCGATCTGCCGGTCGCGAATCACGTCCATGTATGCGGTTGCCGCGTTATAGAGGATGTTTTCTTCGGTGTTGCGCAGGCTCTCGACGGAAGCACGCACCTGGGCCTCGGCCGAAGCGACGTTGTTGCTTGTCTGGAATCCGTCGAACAGGGTCTGGTTGATCTGGATGCCGAAATTGGCGGTCGTAGCCTTCAGGTAGCCGCCCGGATAGTTTGTCTTCGTGTAGTCTATGCTCGAAGAGCCGTTGATCGTCGGCCGCCAGCCCGACTTGGCCAGGGGCACGCCTTCGTCGGTAACGCGGACGCCCGCACGCGCCGCGTTCAGCGTCGAATTGTTCTGGTATGCTTTTGCAAGTGCGCCAAGGATGGTTTCCGCCGAGGCGGTCAGGGGAGAAAGCGCTGTCGCGGAGAACAGGACGGCGGTGAAAAGACTCTTGCGTACAGACGGCACGGTATATCCCTCATTCGTTTAACATGGGAACTGCGCCGCGCCGGCCCCTCTCAAATTCGAGCAGTCGGCGCCGCGTTTTGTTGTTCCCTGCTGTCAGCCCCAGATCACCCCGGATAAACGGATCAGCAACGATTGTTAACGCAAGCGACCATGACAGCGCTTTGGCTGCAAGACCAAATTAACTAGAATTCGAAGGCGCGAGCACGTTCAAATCCGGGTAGTGGCTTAATTGCCGCATTAAATGCGCGTCTTCCGGTTACAACCCCCCCAGCCTTGAAAAACAGTCGAGCCACGCCGGAATTTCCTTGCCCTTCAACGGCAACGAGCCGGCCACCTTCGGCAAGTTGGTCAAGCAACGGCGCCGGTACCTTTTCCACGCTGCCGCCTATGAAAATGACATCGTACGGTGCCTTGCCGGCATGGCCTTCGGCCAAGGCGCCCTTGACCACGGTGACATTGTCGCAGCCCAGCGCCGCAAGCGTTGATATGGCGGATTCCGCAAGGGCCGAATCGCTTTCCAGCGCCACGACCGACTTTGCCAGCCGCGACAGGATGGCGGCGGCATAGCCTGTGCCGCAACCGACATCGAGCACCGAATCACCCGGATTGATCTCGGCCAGCTGCAACAGCTTGGCGAGAGGCGAAGGCTCCATGAGATAGCGGGCGCCATCGGGGCCGCTGGCAATGCGGATGTCCTCGTCGATATAGGCGAGGTCACGCTGGCCGGCGCCGACAAAAGCCTCGCGCGGGATCGAAAGCATGGCATCGAGCAGCGGCGCGCTGGTCACGTCGGTGGTGCGGACCTGGCCATCCACCATCTTCACGCGGCGTTCGGAGAAATCAGCGCTCATGTTCCAACCAATCCGCTTGCCGCGAGCAACCGCGGTTCATTTCGACCGGAACGTCGCGCTCCGGCGCTGACGCGCGGGAGCCCGGGTATTGGAGGCCTCGCCCGGAATCGAACCGGGGTGCAAGGATTTGCAGTCCTCTGCGTAACCACTCCGCCACGAGGCCTCATTGCTCCCGGCGTTCCACCCGGTTCCAATAGGTTGCGGCGAAAATGCCGTCAAGCGGCCACGGCGCATTCCCTGCGGTTTCCTCAGCACCAATCCAAAAGCTTGCGTTGAAGGATCGCCGTAGCGGGCCGCTCCCACTCGTTAGCCGGTTGTTAAGCATGGTAGCCGGCGGCGGAAACCGCGGGAACGTTCGTGACGTTGAGTAAGCAGGAGGGCCGCGCCATGCATCAGGCTGAGCCGGACGGAAACGAGAGTACGCGACGCGAACTGTCCCTGATGAGATGCGAGCGGCTTGTCCGCTGCGCCATCGATTGCCTGGGCATCGAGAGCGCCAGCCGCTTATCGCCTCACGACCGCGCGCGGCTGGCTTCCGCCGCCGCCATTTTGAGGGAAATATGCGAGGCATTGGAACAAGTCCGCCCGTCGAGGCATGGTCCGTCCGCAAACAGACCGGGCCCTCCAGACTCATCGCCCGGTGTGGGCGGGCCCGCCGGGCTGAACCGTGACAAGCCCCATCGCGACAGGAATCAATGACGCAACCCCTCGAAGCGCTCATGATCCCAGCCGGCGCCAATCACGCATCCAGCCGCCGGCGCCGCTCCCACCACACGACGAACCGGCGCCGGTGCCGGCGTATCACCGCGAACTCATAGGACAGGACCAGGATGCCGAGGGGAATCATCCAGAAACCCAGGATCGGCAGGAAGCCGAGTATCCCGCCCAGGGCGAGCAGCACGCCGATGGTGATTCTTAGGCCGCGCGAGCGCGGCATGGTGAACTCGCGGCCAAGAATCGAAATCTTCCGCGCTGGCGCCTGAGTATCGTTAGCCGTCATGTCGATCGAATTAACCGCGTTTCACAAATCCCGGAGATCAGGAACACAAGCCGCAACCGCCCTTTTGGCTCCAAGATCCCTTTAAAAGGCTAATATGTGGGCGTACGCGGATGATTGCGAGAAATCGCATGGTGAAAAACCTGACAAAAAATACGAAATGCTTCTTTGCAAAGCTGAAACGGGTTTGCTATAGGCTGCCCCACTCACAGAGAGAGCGACTGTTCCCCGGTAGCTCAGTGGTAGAGCAACCGGCTGTTAACCGGTTGGTCGCTGGTTCGAATCCGGCCCGGGGAGCCAAGTTTTTCAAAGTCTTGCTAGCCTCCCTCGCCCCCCTGATACGTGAAATATTCGTCAGGGCTGCAGACAGCGTTTCGTGAGAAAACGCCATGAATTTAGCTGTGTGACCAGACGTATTGATTTCCGCCGGCTTTCGGGACTACCGGCGGGTATAGGTGCCCCCGTGGCGCAGGCATGTTGAACTGGCGTGCGAGCCCGCACGAGAACGTAGAGCGCCCCTTGGTTGGACGGCGCTTGGAGCCTGGGCATAAGCAGGCAGGCGCACCCATCAACTCTCCCCCTCTCCGCGCCAGCGCGACAAAGTTGATGCAGGTCAACGCCGACGCTTGATCGGCATGGTCTCATGCCTCCATCATCGAATGGAGAAGACCATGACCCAAGAGAGCCTGCTCGTCGTAACGTCGATCGTCACCGTTTTCGTCCTTTTCATAGCTGTCCTGGCATACGTGACTTTCCAGGAATCGCGCCAACAGCCGCGTCGGCAGCGGGCAGCTTCGATCGAGACCAACCGGACACCGGGCCGGCGGGCGGCCTGATCGACGACGCTTCGCGAAAGGTCCGGATTTTTCAGCGTCGCAGTCCAACCCCGCGGGCCATGTCCAGCGGTTCGTCGCGTCGAATTCCACCCCCGGTAACCAAGGGCCGACGGCGCCACGAAATCGTGATGACATGCGCTGGATGGCTGAGGACTCCCGCATTGCTGGCATTCTGGGCCGATGCTAGCGTCGCTTCCGGGGGACTACCAAAGGAGATCGCAATGAGGATTACCACCATCTTGGCTTCCGTCGTTCTGGCCGGGCTCGTTTCGGGCGGAGCCATGGCCGCCACGGCAACCGCGACAGCGCCAGCGACGGCACCGGCTACAGCACCGGCCGCAGCGACGCCGATGAAGAAGGCGACGACACCTCAAACCGCGGTTTCGAAGCAGTGTTCCGCGCTCGCCGACGCCAAGGGCCTGCATGGCAAGGATCGGGAGAAATTCCGCGCAGCCTGCAAGAAAAATGGCGGCAAGGCTCCGGCCTGATCCGCGCATTTCGCCACTGGCATCGCCAGTCGCTTGCAGGGCGTCGGCTGGCCTGATGGGCCGATGGGCCGGATAAGGAAATCCGGCCCAACATAAACAAGACATATGATGCGATCCGCTACGGGGCGGAGGCTGCCGTTCAGTCCTCGACTGTGGCTTCGATGATCTTGCGTGGGGCCGCGCGCCGCGCGAAAGTGGCATGGTTTCGGGGAGGAATCATGCGCAAGATCCTGGCTACGACGCTGCTGATGGCGGGTGCGCTCTATGCGAATGCCGTGCTGGCGCTGGACAGCACCGGCACGCCGGTTGTCGTAACCCCGCTGGCATCGCGCGCCACGACAGCATCCGGTCAGCCGATCACCCTGCCGCGGAAGAACGTGCAGGTGCTGGTTTCCACCTATGATATCGCGCCAGGCGCCACCTTGCCCGTCCACAAGCACCCCTTCCCGCGCTACGCCTATGTCGAAGCTGGCACGCTTCAGGTCACCAACGTCGACACCGGCAAGAGCAATACCTACAAGACCGGCGATTTCATCATCGAAATGATCGGCCAGTGGCACCAGGCCACCAATGTCGGCGACGGTCCGGTCAAGCTGCTGGTGATCGATCAGGTCGAGGAAGGCGCCAAGAACACGATTCTGCGCCAGTAGCCCCCTCACTGAGACCCTCGAACAGTACCCGGGCCAGGAGTGGCCGCCTGGCACAAGCGGCGGCGCGCTGTTCGCGCTTTCGCGGCAATCGGCCCGATGCTAGGGCTGGCGGCGAAAAAATCATGGATTGGATTGCCCTTGACCAAAGCTCCTCGCCCGCCGCTGATCGAAATCTGTGTCGAGGGCATCGATGGCCTTCTGGCCGCGCAGGCGGCCGGCGCCGACCGGGTGGAACTGTGCGCCAGCCTGATAGAGGGTGGCATCACACCGAGCCTCGGCACGGTGCGTGCCGCGCTTGACCAGTCAACGATACCGTTTCACGTCATGGTGCGGCCGCGCGGCGGCGATTTTCTCTACAGCGAAACCGAATACCGCTCGATGCTCGCCGACGTCGTTGCGCTGCGCGACCTCGGCGTTGCCGGCGTCGTCTTCGGCTGCCTCAATGCCGACGGCACGATCGACGACCGACGCATGGGCGAGCTGACCGAGGCGGCCGGCCTCGTGAACGTCACCTGCCATCGCGCCTTCGACATGACGCGCGATCCGGTCGAGGCGCTGGAAGCACTGATCCGCTGCAAGGTCGGCCGCGTCCTGACGAGCGGCCAGCGCGATACCGCCGTCGAGGGGGCAGCACTGCTCGCCGATCTGGTCCGGCAGGCGGGCGACCGCATCATCATCCTCGGTTGCGGCGCGCTTGACTTGCAAAACATCGCTGAGGTGCGCAAGACCACCGGACTGACCGAAATGCATTTCGCCGCGCTCAAGGACGTGCCGAGCGGCATGCACTACCGCAACCCTCATGTCGGCATGGGCGGCTCTGACCTCGACCGCGAATATCGCAACACCCTGACCGACACGGACCTTGTCGCGGCCACCATCGCGGCGGCCAAGGCATGATTTCTTCCCCGTCCCCAATCGCCCATGTCTCGGCGGACGATGAAGCAATAATCCTCGCTCTCAACAACGAGCATGCGGCCGAATTGTCGTGGCTGGAGCCCGAGCGTCTGTCCTTCCTGCTCGGCGAGGCTTTCTACGCACGCCGCATCGGCACGCTTGAAGCCTTCATCATGACCTTCGACCAGGACGCGCGCTACGACAGTCCGAATTTCCTCTGGTTTCGCGAACGCTACCAGCGTTTCGTCTATGTCGACCGTGTCGTGGTCGCGGCGCAAGCGCGCGGTCGCGGCCTTGCCCGGCGGCTGTATGAGGATCTGTTCGACCACGCCTCGCGCGCCGGCCAGACGATCGTCACCTGCGAGGTGAACGCGGAACCGCCCAATCCGGCATCGGATGCCTTTCATGCAACCCTTGGCTTCGCCGAGGTTGGCGACGCCGTGATCCATGGCGGCGAGAAGGCAGTGCGCTACTATCTGCGCGAACTGAAGGCGTAACGAGCCAGAATTGATCGATAATAAGCCGGCAAACAAAAGGGGCCGCAAGACCCCTTCTGTTGTTTACCAACTCCCTCAGGCGTTGGCGGCGGCCACGGCACGCTTTGCCATGACCGCGATCAGATTGGCGCGGTATTCGGCGGACGCGTGAATGTCGCTCATCAAATTCTTCGCCGGCACCTTGAAGCCTTCGAGCGCGGAAGCCTCGAAATTCCTGGCCAGCGCCGCTTCGATTTCCTTGGAGCGGAAGACGCCGTCATCGCCGGCCCCGGTTACGGCAACGCTGACGCCGTCCTTGCCCTTGGCGACGAACACGCCGACGATCGCATAGCGCGAGGCCGGATTGCGGAACTTTTCATAGGCAGCCTTGGCCGGCGCGGTGAAGGTCACAGCGGTAACGATCTCGCCTTCCTTCAGCGCCGTCTCGAACAGGCCCTTGAAGAACTTGTCGGCTGATATCTCGCGCTTGTTGGTGACGATTGTGGCGCCCAGCGCCAGCATCGCCGCAGGATAGTCCGCCGCCGGATCGTTGTTGGCGATGGACCCGCCGATCGTGCCCTTGTGGCGCACCGCGGGATCGCCGATCAGCGACGCCAGATGCGCAAGCGCCGGGCAGGCTTTCTTGAGCTTCTCATCATTGGCGACATCGAAATGCGTGGTGGCCGCGCCAATGGTTACCGTCTTGCCCGACACCTTGACGCCCTGCAGCTCCTTGATCCGCGACAGGTCGACCAGGTCTGAAGGCGCGGCAAGCCGCGTCTTCATGGCGGGAATGAGCGTCATGCCGCCCGACAGCAGCTTGGCATCGCCGGTCCTGATCAGCTTGGCGGCGTCAGCGACCGACGCGGCGCGATGGTAGTTGACCGAATACATGGGCTTTCCTCCTCAGTGTTTCGTCGCGGCGCGGATCGCTGCCCACACGGTGGACGGCGACGCCGGCATGGCCAGGTCGTTGCTGCCGATGGCGTCGGTGATCGCATTGATCACCGCCGGCGGCGAGCCGATGGCGCCGGCTTCGCCGCAGCCCTTGATGCCCAGCGGATTGCCGGGGCAAGGCGTGTTCGAGGTCGAAACCTTGAACGACGGCAGGTCGCCGGCGCGCGGCATCGTGTAGTCCATGTAGCTCGCCGTCAGCAGCTGTCCGCTGGGATCGTAATATGCGCCCTCCAGCAAAGCCTGGCCGACGCCTTGCGCGATGCCGCCATGCACCTGGCCTTCGACGATCATCGGGTTGATGATGTTGCCGAAATCATCGGCGGCGACAAACTGGATGATCTCGGTCGTGCCGGTTTCCGGATCGACCTCGACCTCGCAGATGTAGCAGCCTGCCGGGAAGGTGAAATTCGACGGATCGTAGAAAGCCGTCTCCTTCAGTCCGGGCTCCATTCCGCCCGGCAGATTGTGGGCGGTGTAGGCGGCAAGCGCCATCTGGAACCACGGCACGCTCTTGTCGGTGCCGGCCACCTTCAATGCGCCGTTCTCGATGACGATGTCGCCCTCGTCCGCTTCCAGCAGGTGCGCCGCGATCTTCTTGGCCTTGGCCTCGACCTTGTCGAGCGCCTTGACGATGGCCGACATGCCAACCGCACCGGAGCGCGAACCGTAGGTGCCCATGCCCATCTGCACCTTGTCGGTGTCGCCATGGACGATTGAGACCGAGTCGATCGGCACGCCGAAGCGCTCGTTGACCAGTTGCGCGAAGGTCGTCTCGTGACCCTGGCCGTGGCTGTGCGAGCCGGTCAGCACTTCGATCGTGCCGACCGCGTTGACGCGGACCTCCGCTGATTCCCACAAGCCGACGCCGGCGCCGAGCGAGCCGACCGCGGCCGACGGCGCGATGCCGCAGGCCTCGATGTAGCAGCTCATGCCGATGCCGCGCAGCAGCCCCTTCTTGGCGGCGGCGGCCTTGCGCTTGGCAAAGCCGGCATAGTCGGACGCCTTCATCGCCGCGTCGAGCGAAGCCGCGTAGTCGCCAGCGTCGTAGCACATGATGACCGGCGTCTGGTGCGGGAACGAGGTGACGAAGTTCTTACGACGCAGTTCCGCCGGCGAAACGCCGAACTGCCGCGCGGCCGTCTCCATCATCCTCTCCATGACGAAGGTCGCCTCCGGCCGCCCTGCCCCGCGATAGGCATCGACGGGCGCGGTGTTGGTGTAGATCGCCTTCACATTGGCGTGGATCGCGGGGATGTTGTACTGGCCCGACAGCAGCGTCGCGTAGAGATAGGTCGGCGTCGCCGACGAGAACAGCGACATGTAGGCGCCGAGATTGGCCTGCGTCTCGACCTTGAGACCAAGGATCTTGTGGTCAGCGTCGAAAGCCATTTCGGCGTGGGTATGATGGTCGCGGCCATGCGCGTCGGTGAGGAAGCTTTCGGTGCGGTCGGCCACCCATTTCACCGGCACGCCGGTTTTCTTCGAGGCCCACAGGCAGACCAGTTCTTCCGGATAGATGTAAATCTTCGAGCCAAAGCCGCCGCCGACATCCGGCGCGATCACGCGCAGCTTGTTTTCCGGGGCGACATTGTAGAAGGCGCTCATCACCAGCCGCGCGACATGCGGGTTTTGCGATGTCGTCCAGCAGGTGTAGTGGTCCTCGGCCTTGTCGTAGTGGCCGAGAGCCGCACGCGGTTCCATGGCATTGGGAACCAGCCGGTTGTTGATGATGTCCATCTTGACGACATGGACTGCCTTCTTGAAGGCCGCGGCGGTGTCGTCGGCATTGCCGATGTCCCAGTCGAAGATCAGATTGTTCTCGGCTTCCGGGTGGATCTGCGGCGCACCCTTGTCCATGGCCCTGGAAGCATCGACGACGGCCTTCAGTTCCTTGTAGGTGATCTCGACCGCTTCGGCCGCATCGCGCGCCTGGCCCTTGGTCTCTGCAACGACGATGACCACCGCGTCGCCGACATAGCGGACCTTGTCGAAAGCGAGCGGGGACCAGGCGCCCATCTTCATCGGCGAACCATCCTTGGAATGGATCATCCAGCCGCAGATGAGGTTGCCGATGCCGTCGGCCTTGAGTTCCTTGCCGGTCAGCACGCCGATGACACCCGGCATCGCCTGAGCCTTCTTGACGTCGATCTTCTTGATCTGCGCATGCGCGTGCGGGCTGCGCACGAATGCCGCGTGCTTCATGCCGGGAACCACCATGTCGTCGACATAGCGGCCGGCGCCGGTGATAAATCTCTTGTCTTCCTTGCGCGCAACGCGAGCGCCAACACCTTCAATACCCATCAGAAATTCCTCCGAATTTAAGGGATTAGGCAGTAGGGCGTAGGGCAGTAGTGAAAAGGGGCTCGTGGTTTCTTATAGCCATTTGCCCTACTCCCTATTGCCTACCCCCTAAGTCCTACGCAGCTTGCCTGGCTTTGCCCTTGACGCCCTTGGACATCGTCTTCGATGCCGCGAGGATCGCCTTGACGATGTTGTGGTAGCCGGTGCAGCGGCAGATGTTGCCCTCGAGCTCGGCGCGGACCGTGGCCTCGTCGAGACCTTCGGGATGGCGGCTGATCATGTCGGTCGCCGTCATGATCATGCCCGGCGTGCAGAAGCCGCATTGAAGCCCGTGATGTTCCTTGAAGGCCGCCTGCACAGGATGCAGGTCGGCTCCGTCAGCCAAGCCTTCGATCGTAACGATCGTTGATCCGGAAGCCTGTACGGCGAGCATTGAGCACGACTTCATCGCCTTGCCGTCGACATGCACCACGCAGGCGCCGCATTGCGAAGTGTCGCAACCGACATGCGTTCCGGTGAGGCCGAGATTCTCGCGCAGGAAATGAACCAGAAGCGTTCGGTCCTCGGCCGTGCCGCTCACCCGCTTTCCGTTCACCGTCAACGATACGTCCGACATGATTCCTCCCTGGGTACGACCTTGGTCATCACGTGCCGACGCCATGCGGAAGCTTCGGCGATCCGCTATTCTTATACTGCATAACGCATGAAAAACAGCGCGGCGGAAAAGCCGGCACATTGTACTTTCGGTCATGGCCTCGCGGAAATCGTGGCACCCAACCGCCCCATTGCCAAACGGGTGCCTGAAGACAACAATGCAGCCTGACGCTCGCGGTCCAAAAGCACAAAAGAGCGTCGGAGGAAATGCGGAGGAAGCCGCTGGCCAGTTCAAGGACTAGCTATGCATGCGGCCTGTCGGCGCTCACCACCGACGAGCCCGACATGGACGCGTTCGCCAAGGCGATCGCGGCGGAAGCCGCCGCGATCGATGCCGGCTTCGCGCTGCTGTTTTTCTCCCAGAGCCTCATCGATGCAAGCGCCCTGTCAGACGCTCTGCGCACCCATGCGCCGGCACTACACTATGCGGGCTGCTCCACCGCCGGCGAAATCACGCCGCAGGGTCTGGAGGATGGCCATGTGCTGGCCATGCTGCTTCCGTCCGAGTCCTTCACGGCCGTAAGCGCGATGGTCGATGATCTGTCCTCGTCCGGCATGGACAGGATCACCGGCGAAGTGGAGGCGCTCAGGCGATCGCTGCGCCTGAGAATAGGGGGCGAGCGCCCCAAAAGCACCTTTGCGCTCTGCTTCATCGACGGGCTCTCCTATGCCGAGGAAGCGGTGACATCAGCCATCCACTGGGGCCTCGACGACATTCCGCTGATCGGCGGTTCGGCCGGCGACGATCTGAAATTCGAGACAACGCGCCTGATCTCCAACGGCAAGGTCACCTCGGACAGCGCCATCATCGTTCTGATCGCCAGCGAGATTCCCTTCCACGTCTTCAAGACCGACAATTTCGTTCCCACCGACGAGAAGCTGGTGGTGACGGCGTCCGATCCCGACCATCGCATCGTGCGGGAATTCAACGCCACCAACGCGGCGGAGGAATATGCCGCTGCCGTCGGCATCATGCCCCAGACGCTGACGCCGCTCAGCTTTGCATCGCACCCGGTGGTGGTGAAGGTCGGCGGCGAATATTACTGCCGCTCGATCCAGAAGATGCACCCGGATGGCTCGCTGTCGTTCTTCTGCGCCATAGACGATGGCGTGGTGCTTTCCATCGCCCAGCCCAAGAGCATGGTGGAATCGACGCGGGCCGCCCTCAAGGATGTCGAGGACAGGCTTGGCGGCATCGACATGATCCTTGGTTTCGACTGCGTCCTGCGCCGGCTCGATGCGCGCAACCGGCAGGTCTTTCGCGACATTTCGGAGCTCTACCGGGTCAACAATGTCATTGGCTTCGGCACATATGGCGAGCAATATCGCTCCATGCACCTGAACCAGACTTTTACCGGCATAGCCTTCGGCGAACGCCAGGCGGCGGAATAGGACATTGCCATGCCGCTGAAGGACATCGACGACCTGGAGAAGCTGAAGAAGATCAACGCAGCGCTCGTGGGCCGCGTCGAACGCTCCATGGACCAGCAGGGCAATGCCTTCTCGCTGTTCCAGACAGCCATTTCGCTGGAGAACCGGGTGCGTACGCGCACCGATGAGTTGCATTCGACCCTGCGCCGGCTGGAACAGTCCAACATCGACCTCAGCGCCGCCAAGGAAAATGCCGAACTGGCGAACCTGTCCAAGACAAGGTTCCTCGCCGCCGCCAGCCATGACGTGCTGCAGCCATTGAATGCCGCGCATCTCTCGGTCTCGGCGCTGGCCGAGGTGCAGACCAGCGACGAGGGCAGGAAACTGGTCCGCCAGGTCGAGCGGTCGCTGGAGACGATGGAGGACCTGCTCCGCACCTTGCTCGACATATCCAAGCTCGACGCCGGCGTCGTCCAGCCCGACATTGGCGATGTCAGCCTGGAGGCGCTGTTCTCGTCGTTGCGTTCCGATTTCCTGCCGGTGGCGCAGTTGAAGGGCCTGTCGCTGAAATTCCGCCCGGTGCACGCAGCGGTCCGTTCCGACCGCACCCTCCTGCGCCGCATCCTGCAGAACATTCTATCCAATGCGCTGCGCTACACCCGCGCCGGCGGCGTGCTGGTCGGCACCCGGCATCGCGGTGACACGATCCGCATCGACGTCGCCGATACCGGCTGCGGCATCCCCGAGGAGCAACGCGAAGCCGTGTTCGAGGAATTCCATCGCGGCACCAACTCCGCCGATTCCGAACTGGCAGGCGGCGGCCTCGGCTTGGGCCTCGCCATCGTGCGCCGCATGGCCGGCGCGCTTGGCCATCCCGTGACGTTCTCGTCGAAGGTCGGGCGCGGCACGATCTTCCACATCGATGTTCCCGTGGGCATCGGCGCCAGCGCCGACGCCATCGCCCATGCCGCCGACATGGAACGGCCGCGCGGCTACGGACTGTTCGGCACCAAGGTGCTGCTGGTCGAGAATGACGCCGACGTGCTGCAGGCGATGACGTTCCTGCTCGAGCGCTGGCAGTGCCTGGTGCGCGCGGCCACCTCGACCGACGACGCGCTCGACCTGCTCGGCGACACCGACTGGGTGCCCGACATCGTCATAGCAGACCAGCATCTCGACGGCGGCGACCTCGGCACCGCGACCATCGCCGAAGTCCGCGACTATCTCGGCCGCGCCGTGCCGGCGCTGATCGTCACCGCCGACAGCACGGAAGTTGTGGCGAAAGCCGCCCGCGCCGCCGGCATCGAGCTGATGCGCAAGCCGCTAAAGCCGGCGCAGCTACGCGCGCTGCTGGCGCATCTACTGGCTTAGGGACCCGCTTAGATGGAGCAGGAATGAGCCATCCGAACTTCATAGTACGTGCGGTGATAGATGACTGGCATGGCAACTTGTTGAGTGACGAAGAGGTACTTGTTCCTTCTATCGAAGTCATTTCCGACCTGGTTGGACTGCTCAATGCAGACGACAGGACGATTGTATCTCTTTTCGGCCGCAATGGCTCATCTCTAACAATCGGCGGCGGGGGCGATCGGTATATTGTCTTTGTCTCCACACCAGACGAGAATCTGTGGAACTTAACCTCGGAAAGAAGCGAAACAGAAAAAAACATCGTTTTGAAAATTGGTGGTCAGGAAGGTGATTTCTCAACCCGCCAGATAATCGACAGAACGTTAGCAATGTATGCAATACGATCTTTCTTTACCGATGGAACGTTGCAGCCTGCAGACCGCTGGGAAAAACAAACTTAGTCAAGCCAAAATACCCGTGGCTTTTGCCGTGGTAGAAGCGCTCAAAACCCCGCCTGATCGCGAAACAGCTCCGCGTTGTCCAGCTTCGAAACCTCGATCACCGCTTGCGTGCGGCTGTGGACATTGAGCTTGCGCAGGATCTCGGAGACATGCGCCTTGACCGTGGTTTCGCCGACCTGCAGCTCGTAGGCGATCTGCTTGTTGAGCAGGCCCTGTGTTACGGTGACGGTGCACTTTATCTGCGATTTACCAAGTACGGCCATCCTGGCCTTCGGCGTGCTGCGCAAAAAGCGAGACCTTAGATCGACGCAATGCAAGGAGGCATTTTCTTGCCCGCGTAACGAGAAGGAGAACAAAGTGGTCGTACAATTCTACGGTATCACGTTCGATCTGCCTACCGGATGGGAAGACATAACTGACGACCTTCCCACAGGGTCACCACCTACCCTAGCAAAAGCGTCAGGTGTGGGAGCTGTTCAATTCTCTATTGCAAAACATCGTAGCGGGAAAAAGTCGAACGCAGATTTCGGCGAACTTAGATCGTTTATGGTTGAGCTTTGTCAAAACAATCTCATAGACACCGAGCATATTTCGGCGCGAAAATTTGAAAAAATAATGTGCGTTGATGTAATATCAAAAAAGGCAGATCAGACTTTATCTGCATGGTACTTGTCAGATGGAGACGACTTTGCATTCGTGACATACCTCGCCTTGGGTGAGGAAAACGACCGGATAAATGAAGAATTGAACGATACGAGAGAGATAATTTCGTCCATATCGTTTTAGCGTCCGATAGAGAGTAGCAAACCACGCGTCTTTTTTTTGCGCTAGAAGTGTTCTTCATACCCTGCTGCAGCGCACGATCACCGGCGGCCTACTAGCGCCCCCTCAAAACCCCGCCTGGTCCCGAAACAGTTCCGCATTGTCGAGCTTCGAAACCTCGATCACCGCCTGCGTGCGGCTGTAGACGTTGAGCTTGCGCAGAATCTCGGAGACATGCGCCTTGACGGTGGTTTCGCCGACCTGCAGCTCATAGGCTATCTGCTTGTTGAGCAGGCCCTGGCGCAGCATCTGCAACACCCGCAATTGCTGCGGCGTCAGCGTGGAAAGACGTTGTACCATCTCGGCGCGGTCGGTGCTCTCGGCATCCGGCGGCTGGCCTTCATAGGTTTCGGGCACATAGATGGCGCCTTCCATCACCGATCGGATCGCATTGGCCAGAACGCTCTTGCGCGCCGATTTCGGGATGAACCCGGCGGCACCATAGGACAATGCCTCGGAAATGATCTTCGGCTCCTCATAGCCGGAAACGATGACCACCGGCAGGCGCGGATAGCGCGTTCTGAGCTGCAGCAGGCCCTCAAAACCATGCACGTCGGGCATGCTGAGGTCGAGAAGCGCAAGGTCAAAGGGTTTTGCGTCCGCCAGCAGGTCCAGCGCTTCGGTGATCGAGCGCGCCTCGACCGTATCGACTTCCGGATAGGCCATCTGCACGGCGCTGTGCAGCGCCTCGCGAAACAGCGGATGATCGTCGATGATCAGAAACCGGGCGCGGTCGTTGACTGTGGTCATGTGGCTCGCTTCAGTTCGCACTTGCGCAGGATAGTCCCCTGACCATGGCCAGATTATTGCCAAATAGTACATCACCTTCTGTCCGGACGAGGCGGTTGGCGCTTTCTCCAACGCATGCCTTGCCCGGTCGTTCAAATCGGTCGAATGTGCCAGCCACGCCACCCCAAGCCCACGACATTTGAAGCAGAGACCGCGCATGACAAAGTTCGTCCTTCCGCCGCCCGCAACGCCATCGGTTGCCATCGCCGGCACAAGCGAGCGTTTCGCGGTGCGCCGCATCTTCTGTGTCGGCCGCAATTACGCGGCGCATGCGCGCGAACTTGGAAATGACGAACGCGATCCACCCTTCTTCTTCACCAAGCCGGGCGACGCGGTGGTCGATTCCGGCACAGTTATCCCCTACCCCCCGCTGACCGAGAATCTGCATCACGAGATCGAACTCGTCGTCGCCATCGGCAAGGCCGGCTTCCGCATTTCACTTGGCCGGGCACTGGACCATATCTGGGGCTACGGCGTCGGCATCGACCTGACCCGGCGCGATCTCCAGGAGGAAGCGAAGAGGGCGGCACGGCCGTGGGACTGGTCGAAGAGCTTCGACCGCTCCGCCCCTTGCGGCCCTCTCGTTCCCGCCACGAAATCCGGACATCCTGAAAAGGGCAGCATCTGGCTCGCCGTCAATGGCGAGATCAGGCAGGACGGCGACCTCGCCGAACTGATCTGGCCGATCGCCGATATCGTCTCGATCTGCAGCGAGGCGGTCGAGTTGAAGCCTGGCGACCTGATATTTACCGGCACGCCGGCAGGCGTCGGTCCGGTCAATCCGGGCGAGACAATCACCGGCGGCGTCGACGGCATCGGCGAGATCGAGGTGACCATCGGGCCAGCCGAATGAGCGACATCGTCCTTCACAACTACTACCGCTCCTCCACATCCTACCGGGTGCGGATCGCGCTGGAGATGAAGGGACTGACCTACGATTACGTGCCGCATCATCTGCGCCATGGCGATCACCTGGAACCGGCTTATCTGGCGGTTAATCCGCAAGGGCTGGTACCGGCGCTGATATGGGGCGGCAGGCTGTTGACGCAATCGCTGGCGATCATTGAATTCCTCGACGAGACAAAGCCCGAGCCGCCGCTGCTCCCCCGGGATGCACTGGGTCGCGCGCGCGTCAGGATGCTGGCGCAGATGATCGCCTGCGACATCCATCCGGTGAACAATCTGCGCGTGCTGACGTCGCTGCGAACTTTGTTCGGCGCGGGTGACCAGGACATCGCCAACTGGTTCCGGCACTGGGTGAACGAAGGCTTCCAGCCGCTTGAAAAGATTCTGGCTTCGTCGGTCGAGACCGGCGAATACTGTCATGGCGGCACGCCGGGCCTGGCCGATATCTGCCTGGTTGCGCAGGTCACCAACAATGCCCGCTTCGACGTCGACATGACGCCATACCCAACGATCGCGCGTATCAATGCCGCCTGCATGGCGCTGCCGGCTTTTCAGAAGGCAGCTCCCCAGAACCAAATCGATGCCGAGTAGAAGGCCAACGACCAGGACCAGGCAAAGGTGCTGGCAGACGTCGAGGCCTGCGCCGCCTGCATCCCATGCGTGCCGGAAGACGGCGACGATCCGCCCCGCGCGCTTGTTTGGCTGAATCGATTTCCGGTCAGTGCGACAAGGAATCGGCTATCGTCGACCCGGACGCACAGGTGCGCGAAGGGTGGAGTTGCCAATGAAAGCCGTCGTCTTTGAAAAATTCGGCGAGACGCCGACGATCCAGACCGTTCCCGACCCGAAGCCGGCTCCGGAAGGTGTCGTCATCAAGGTCGAGGCGACCGGGCTGTGCCGTAGCGACTGGCATGGCTGGATGGGTCATGACGATGATATCCGCCTGCCTCATGTGCCCGGCCATGAACTGGCGGGCGTGGTCGTGGCGGCCGGCAAGCGCGTGACGCGCTGGAAGGCAGGCGATCGGGTCACCGTGCCCTTCGTCGGCGGTTGCGGGCGCTGCTTCGAATGCACCTCGGGCAACCATCAGGTCTGCGAGCATCAGTTCCAGCCCGGCTTCACCGCCTGGGGCTCGTTCGCCGAATATGTGGCCATCGACTTCGCCGACACGAATCTCGTGCGCCTGCCGCAAGAAATGGAATTCGCCACCGCCGCCAGCCTTGGTTGCCGCTTCGTGACCTCGTTTCGGGCTATCGTCGACCAGGGACGGGTGAAGCCCGGCGAATGGGTGGCCGTTCACGGCTGCGGCGGCGTCGGTCTGTCGGCGATCATGATCGCCAGCGCCATGGGCGCCAATGTCATTGCCATCGATCTCACCGACGAGAAACTGGAGTTTGCCCGCAAGGTCGGCGCGGTGGCGACCATAAATGCTTCGACGACGCCCAACGTCGTAAAAGCCGTCAAGCAGATCACCGATGGCGGCGCGCACATGTCGATGGACGCGCTCGGCCACCCGACGACCTCGTTCAACTCGATCTCGAATTTGCGCCGGCGCGGCCGTCACGTGCAAGTCGGCCTGATGCTTGGCGACCATGCCAAGGCACCCGTGCCGATGAGCAAGGTTATCGCCTTCGAACTCGAAATTCTCGGCAGCCACGGCATGCAGGCCTTCCGCTACCAGGCGATGATGGAGATGATCCGCACCGGCAAGCTCAAGCCGGAATTGCTGGTCGGCAAGAAGATCAGTCTCGACGAGGCACCCGCAGCCTTGATGGCGATGGGCGGTTTCGAAGGCATCGGCATCGGCGTCGTGACAAGCTTCTAGCAGGCAACGCGGCGGAGCCACCATCTACCGCGCGAATTTCTTGGCACCGAAGACGCAGAGCACGACGGCGAAGGCAACCGCCACCATGGCGGGGCTGACCTGCTCATGCAGCAGGCTCGCCGCCAGCGCCAGGCCGAAGAAAGGCTGCAGCAGCTGCAACTGTCCGACAGCGGCGATGCCGCCCTGCGCCAGGCCGCGATACCAGAAGACGAAGCCGATCAGCATGCTGAACAGCGAGACATAGACGAGACCGATCCAGGCCTGAGGGCCGACGCCGGCAAAGGTCGGCGGCAGCGTCACAAAGGTCAGCACCAGCATGATCGGCAACGACAGCGCCAACGCCCAGCAGATCACCTGCCAGCCGCCAAGCTTGCGCGACAGCGCCGCCCCCTCGGCGTAGCCCAGCCCGCAGACGATGATTGCGGCCAGCATCAAGCCGTCCCCGACCGGTGAGGCGGTCACGCCTTGAAACAGTGCAAAACCCGCGACAAGCGCGCTGCCCAGGCACGAAAACAGCCAGAACGCCGGGCGGGGACGATCGCCGCCGCGCAGCACGCCGAAGATGGCGGTCGCCAGCGGGAGCAGGCCGACGAAGATGATGGAGTGCGCCGAGGTGACATGCTTCAGCGCCAGGGCGGTGAGCAAGGGGAAGCCGACCACCACGCCAAGCGCGACGATCACCAGCGACAGCAGATCTCCCCGCTTCGGGCGTTTCTCGCGAAAGACGAGCAGAAGCGCCAGGCCGAGCAGGCCGGCTATGGCGGCGCGAGCCGAGGTCAGGAAGATCGGGTCGAAATCCATCACCGCCACGCGCGTCGCGGGCAACGAACCGCTGAAGATCAGAACGCCGATGAAACCGCTCACCCAACCGCTCGCCGTCTTGTCCATTGCAGGCTCCTTCTGTCGGGTCCTCTATCGAGCTTGCCCTATGGCGCCGCCAGAGACAGTACAGTACAATTCGGCAAAACTGTTATGGTCCGTTGGAGAGTACAGATGGGTGAACCAGCCATAAGGCTCGACGGCGGCGCAACACTTGTCGAAAGCGTCATGGCCACCATTCGACAACGCATTGCGGCGCGTACGCTGACACCAGGCGCGCGATTGCCCTCGATCCGCGCCTTCGCCCAGTCCATGCAGGTTTCCAAATCCACCGTGGTCGAAGCTTATGAGCGGCTGGCGGCCGAAGGCACGATACGCTCACGGCCGGGTTCGGGCTTCTACGCAGCCGGGCAACTGGCCCCACTATCGCTGGCCGAGATCGGCCCCCGGCTCGATCGTGCGGTCGATCCGCTCTGGGTATCCCGCCAGTCGCTGGAAGCCGGCGACGACGTCCTGAAACCGGGTTGCGGCTGGCTGCCGGCATCATGGATGCCGCAGGCCGGCCTGCGCCGGGCACTGCGCACGGTGTCGCGGGCCGACGATGTCGCGCTTGCCGACTACGGCACGCCGCTCGGGCTGCCGCCGCTGCGCCAGCTGCTGGCGCGGCGCATGGCCGAGCACGGCATCGACGCCTCCCCCGACCAGATCATGCTGACGGAATCGGGCACACAGGCCATCGACCTCCTGTGCCGGATGCTGCTCGAGCCCGGCGATACGGTGCTGGTCGACGATCCCTGCTATTTCAATTTCCATGCGCTGTTGCGCGCGCACCGAGCGAAGGTCGTCAGCGTTCCCTACACGCCGTCGGGGCCGGACATCGATTTGTTCGCCCAGGCACTCACCGAGCATCGGCCGCGCCTCTACATCACCAACTCCGCCATCCACAATCCGACCGGCGCGATCCTGTCGCCGGTCACCGCCCATCGCCTGCTAAAGCTCGCCGACCAGTCGGACCTGACCATCATCGAGGACGATATCTTCGCCGATTTCGAACATACATCCGCCCCCAGGCTGGCGGCGTTCGATGGACTAAGCCGGGTCGTCCATATCGGAAGTTTCTCCAAGACGCTTTCGGCGTCGGTGCGTTGCGGCTTCATTGCCGCGCCCCGCGACTGGATCGAGCGGCTGATCGACCTCAAGATCGCCACGACCTTCGGCGGCGGGCGGCTTGCATCGGAGCTCGTACTCACCCTTTTGAAGGACGGCAGCTATCGTAAGCACATGGACTTGCTGCGCGCCCGGCTTTCGCGCGCCATGCACCAGACGGGCGGGCGCCTTCGGGCGATCGGCATCATCCCCTGGATCGATCAGCCGGCCGGCCTGTTTTTATGGTGCAGGCTGCCCGATGGCGTCGATGCGGCCGACGTGGCGCACCGGGCGCTGGCCGCCAGGGTCGTTCTGGCGCCCGGCAATGCCTTCAGCCTATCTCAGACCGCCAGCCGCTTCCTGCGCTTCAATGTCGCCCAGTCCGAGGAAGACCGGATGTTCAGGACGCTCGAAGCAGCGATGGCGCATTGAACGACACTCGATCCGATCCGTCGCGGCAAGTATCACTGCATCCTGCTCGCGAAGAACGTCGAAGGTTGCCGAGCCATCGCAGTGGGCATCGTCTTCACCGCTTCGGTGACGGCGAACGGCGCAGTGCAATAATTCGGGAATGTCGCGGGAACAGCGCTCGCCAGAGGCGATTGGCCGGCAAATCATAGGCGAATGCCGGCAAGGCCCCCGGCACGCAACGGAAGCCCCAGCTTCGTCGGACTGCACGAGATTTTCGCCATGCGATAAATCGTGCGGTCCTCATGCATTCATCCGTTATTTCACGGCGATGCGAACTGTCAGGTCGGTCGTACCTCCGTCGGTCGAGCCGGAACGGATTTCCACCTGATCCTCACCTTTGAAATCGGGATTCGGCGTGTAGTAGACCCTAACTCCATTGCCCAGAATGGAGTTGCATTTGTAGCGGACATTGTCCGCCGTAAAACTCGGAAAAACTTTCGCCTGTTCGATCTTGATGGTTCCATGATCCGGGCCTGATAAAACCTGAACCGAAGGAGGGGCAAGGAACGTACAATTGGGATCTACTTGATAGTGCTCCGAAAGCAGGACAGGCTTTCCTGAAGTGGTTGTTTTTGTCCAGCCAGGACCATTGGGATCGCCGCCCGAACTGGTTGAGCATGCCGCGAGAAACAGAAACAATATCAGCGAATTCGCCAAGCGGACCTTATGAATAGGCATACATTCCCTCCCATTTCATATTCACCAGGACTTTTTACTGAATGAGTGCAGTGTCTCCCCAATTGTCGATAGGCGCTGCGCGGATAAACATCGGACATATTAGCTGAAAGTGCCGCAACGTGCACGGTCAATTGCTCCTCATGCCCAGGGCAACGGCCTTGGACCATGACAAGCGTTTCAGCTATCCGTGTCTTGCCGCCCCGGTCCGAGCGCGCCGATCACCGTGACGCCGCGCAGACCTCCCGCACACAGTCGCGCAACCAGCGCTGCGCCGGATCGGCATCGAGACGCGGATGCCAGAGCATGGAGATGGTGACCTCGACGGTAGCCACCGGCAGTGGGAAGCTATGCATGCCCGCGCGAGCGCCTTCGGTATGGCGCTCGGGTACGCTGGCGATGAGGTCGGATGCGCGAGCCAAGGCCAGCGTCGCCGAAAAGCCGGCCACCATGCAGCCAACTGTTCGTTGGAGTCCAAGCCGCTCAAGGGCCTCGTCGATCGGCCCTCTCTCGCGGCCGCGCCGCGAAACGCTGATATGGCGGCCTGCCGCGTAGCGCTCGGGCGTCACAATGCCCTCGCTCAACGGGTGACCGGCGCGGACCGCACCGATGAAACGGTCGCGAAACAGCGCCTGAATGCGCATCTCCGGTCCCGTTTCACCCGCGACGCCGATTTCGAGGTCGATTGATGCTTCGCGCAGCGACATGACATCCTTGTCGAATTTCGGCGCGAAACGCAGCCGCACGCGAGGCGCCTCGGCTTCGACACGGGCAACAAGGCGCGGCGCGAACTCCTCCACGAAACTTTCATTGGTGCGCAGCGTGAAAATTCTGTCGAGGCCTGCAGGGTTGAGCAGCTTGACGGGGCGCAAAAGCGCCTCCGCGTCCTGAACCACACGACCGGCCTGCTGCTGCAATTCCAGCGCGCGCGGCGTTGGTACCAGGCCACGTCCGGCGCGAACCAGCAGCGGATCACCTGTCGTCTCGCGCAATCGCGCCAGCGTCCGGCTCATCGCCGATGGGCTGAGCCGGAGACGGCCGGCGGCCCGCGCCACGCTGCCTTCCGTCAGCAGGACGTCAAGGGCGACAAGGAGGTTGAGATCCGGCGACGACATGGCGGAGATCGTAGCATGGATCCATACTGATGTGGCGTCTGATGCACGAATAAAGTGCAAATGCTGCGCGTTCCGCCACATCGTCACGATGAGTAGCTTTCCGATGGCTCCCGGTTCGGGAGTGGTCGCAAAGGAGATCATCTTGGCCATCGCTGAGCAAAGTCGCATCGAACTGATAGCAACGCCCGAACAGGCGCGATCCGTCGGATGGGCACTGGCAAGCCTTTCGCTTGCAACGCTGTTGTCTTCACTCGGAACCAGCATTGCCAGTGTCGGGCTTCCGTCGCTGATGCAGGCATTCGGCGCATCGTTCCAGCACGTGCAGTGGGTCGTCCTGGCCTATCTGCTTGCCATCACGACCCTGATCGTCAGCGCCGGACGGCTCGCCGACATGGTCGGGCGACGGCCGCTGCTGCTTTGCGGCATCGCGCTGTTCACGGCGGCATCGGTGCTCTGTGGCCTTGCGCCCACGCTTTGGCTGCTGGTCGCGGCACGCTCAGTGCAGGGCCTTGGCGCGGCAATGATGATGGCGCTGACGCTCGCCTTTGTCGGTGAAACAGTCGCCAGGACGAAAACCGGCAGCGCGATGGGCCTGCTCGGTGCCATGTCCTCGATCGGCACCACGCTTGGCCCTTCTCTCGGCGGCCTGCTGATTGCCTGGCTCGGCTGGCGGGCGATCTTCCTGGTCAACGTGCCGCTGGGGGTCCTGACGTTTTCCCTCGCCTTCCGAACCCTGCCGGTTCGCAAGACGACAACGGATGGAGGCGGTTTCGACGCCATCGGCACCAGCCTGCTCGCGCTGACGTTGGCCGCCTATGCTCTGGCCATGACGCTTGGCCGGGGCAGCTTTGGTGTCCTCAATCTCGGCCTGCTTGTCGCTGCTGGCGCCGGCGTGCTTCTGTTCGCCTTTGTCGAGGCACGCGTTTCCAACCCATTGATCCAGCGGGCGAAGTTTCGCGACCGCACATTGAACGCAAGCCTCGCCATGAGCCTGATCGTTGCGACGGTGATGATGGCGACACTGGTTGTTGCCCCGTTCTACCTTTCCAGCGCGCTTGGCCTGAACGCCGCGATGGTCGGACTGGTGCTGTCCGCGGGACCGCTTGTCTCGTCCCTGTCGGCGCTGGCGGCAGGACGCCTGGTCGACCGCTTCGGCGCGCACCGGATGATGGTGACCGGGCTGTTCAGTCTCACCTTGGGCACCGTCCTCATGTCACTGGTCAGGGCGGATTTCGGCATTGCCGGCTATGTCGTGCCAATCATCGTCACCTGCGTCGGCTATGCCCTGTTCCAGACAGCCAACAATTCAGCTGTGATGGGAGGTGTCGGCGCGGAGCAGCGCGGCGCGGTCTCCGGCCTGCTCAACCTGGCGCGCAATCTCGGCCTGATCACCGGCGCATCGGTGATGGGCGCCGTTTTTGCGGTGGCATCGGCCGCAAGACAGGCAGGTGCCGGCGTCCTGACGCCACATGCGGCGACCTACGGAATGCGGGTCACATTTGTGACTGCCGCGGTCCTGGCATGCGTCGCGCTGATCCTCGCACTGTTCTCGGCTCGTGCCGCCGCGCGGCGCTCATGACAAGCCCAGACCTTTCAGGCCCCCGCCCGCCTGCGGCGCTCATAGAGCATGACGAGCGTTTCGGCGGTAAGCGCCGGCTTGGATTCGCCTTCGATCTCGATGGTGTTCGCGGCTTTCAACAGATACTGGCCGGGACCCATATCCTCCATCGAGATCAACGTCGCGCGGAGCCTGATGCGCGCGCCAACCTTTACCGGCGCGAGGAAGCGCACCTTGTCAAAACCATAGTTGAACGCCGCCTGCGTGTTTTCCGGCACGATGCCCATGCCAAGAGCCAGTGAGCCGATGATCGACAGTGTCAGATAGCCATGCGCAATCGTCGTACGAAACGGACTTTGGCGACGTGCCCTTTCAGGATCGACATGGATCCATTGGTGATCGCCCGTGCATTCGGCAAACTGGTTGATCCGATTCTGATCGACCGTCGTCCATTCCGAAACACCAAGTTCCTGCCCGGACATTGTCCTGAGCTGTTCGTAAGTCGGCGGCGCCTTAGGCCGTGTTTCCGTCATTCCCGCTTTCCTGGTAACGTTTTCCGCCTCCGGACCACGAACCGACAGTCCCTGTCAATTCGCTTGCCGTGATTCCGTTCCGCCAGGCGCGGTTTGCCGCAGCGGATTCAGGCACGCACGGCGAATTCACAACGGACATGAACGCCGCCGAAAGCATCGCAAAAATCGATGGTTTATTTCTTCTCGTAGCCGGCGCGGATTTCCTCCATCGCAGCTTTGATGCGCTCCCTCAGGATCTCGACGGATTCGGTGCCGGATTTCTTGACGAGTTCCGCGACCTCGCCAGCATTCTTCAGCGCGGCTTCGAAGGACTTTCTGGCGAATTCGGTTTGTTTGGCCATCAACTCCTGTGGATTGCCGGGAGCCCGGTAGCTCTGCGCCATATCGGTGATTTCGCGCAGCGCGTCCTGCAGAATCTCGCGCTGTCTCGACATGAGCGATGACGCACCGGCGGCACTCGCCCTGGCCGACTTCTCCAGCGCCTCGAGGTTCTTGCGGTGGTGGGCAAGGATGGCCTCGACATCGACATTCGGCACCTTCAGGTCACGGCCGAACCTGCCGAACATGTCCATGAATGAATCTGAATCCGGTTGTTTCGCCATGACTTTTCGCTCCCTGTTGCCGCTACGCGGACGCCCTTTTTTTCGAGAATACCACTCGCGCGTCACGTGTCCATGCGGACATGCCGCGAAGCATGCTCGAGCCGGCGGTCGGATCAGCTGGACAGGAACAGCCGCTCCGCCACGTAGAGCACGACACCGGCGATGCCGCCGATAATCATGCCGTTGAAGCGGATGTATTGCAGATCCCTGCCGATGTTCATTTCGATCAGCCGCGTCAACTGGGCAAGATCCCAGCGCTTGACCTGGTCGGCGATGAATTTCGAGACGCCGCTCTTCTGGCTGTCGACGAAGGAGGCAAGCGCCACGACGAACCCCTGGTTCATATCAGCTCGGATCTGCGCATCATCGGCAAGATGCCGGCCGACTTCGACGAACATCCCTGTCAGGTGCGCGCGGATCATCGAATTTGGCGCCTTGGCATCCTGCTCGATGAACAGGCTGAGGCTTGCCCACATGTCGCCGGCCAGCGCCTTCAGCTCCGGGCGGGCAAGAAAATCGCGTTTCAGCATCTCCACCCGCCTGGCGTATTGTTTGGATGTCCTCAGGCGCTCGATGAAAGTTTCGGCAAAGCGGTCGAACTCGGCGCGCATCGGATGATCGGGATCGGCCCGTACCTCATCAAGCAGGGAGCCGGCAGAGGCGACGATCTTCTTCAGGAGATAGGCGTCGGCGCGGAACAGGTTGAACAGCGACGGCAATTCCTCGCGGATCTTCTCGCGCATCTTCGCCAGCGCCTGCTCGTCATTCAGGAACCGGCCCATCACCTTGATGAACTCGTCGAAGAGTTTCTGGTGACGGCGGTCGTCGGTCAACGTCGACAACAGATCGGCAAAGAGCGGCGCCAGCGGTATCTTGTCGACCTGTTCCAGCACGCGGCTGCTGACGAAACCAGGCAAGCCCGACTGCTCTACGGCCGCGAGCGTCTGCGGCACCAACCGGCTGACAAAGTGGGACAGGCCGGCCGCCCGATCAGGATCAGCCAGCCAGTCGGCGACGAGGGCGGAAAAATCCACTTCGGCCAGCTTTTCCCGGACCGGTCCCGGCGCCAGGAAATTGACCTCGATAAAGCGGCCGAGATTGTCGGCGATGCGGGTCTGGTTCGCCGGGATGATGGCCGTGTGCGGGATCGGCAGGCCAAGCGGCCTCTTGAAGAGCGCCACCACCGCATACCAGTCGGCCAGTCCGCCGATCGTCGCGGCTTCCGCGAAGGCGGCAACAAAACCCAGCCACGGAAAACGGCCTTCGAACGATTTGGCCAGCGCAAAGATCAGGACGCAAAGAGCGAGCGATGCCGTCGCCAGGAGCTTGGTGCGCCGCAAAGCCGCGAGCTTGGCGGCGGCATCCGCGTCAAGAGGGATGGGCGTGGACGCAGGAGCTGGATCGGTCTTTGACATGATGAGCTGCTCCTGCTCGATGTTGCGCGCCCAACCAAGCTCACGAATTGCACGACGACACACATAAAGTTGACGAGAATATTCATCTATTAGGTGGGGCTAGTCTGGAATTGTTCCAAGGTATAGGCCATATTCCGCCCCAGCCAGTGCTTCATGAGGACAAAATGCGGCTTACGCGTCAGACCAACTATGCCATGCGCATCTTGATGTATTGCGCGGCCAACGACGACCGGCTGAGCCGCATCCCTGAAATCGCCGCCGCCTACACGGTGTCGGAACTCTTCCTGTTCAAGATCCTGCAACCTTTGGTGGAGCATGGTCTCGTCGAGACGGTGCGCGGCCGCAATGGCGGCGTCAAGCTTGGCCGCGCCGCCGAATCGATCAGCCTGTTCGATGTCGTGCGCATTACGGAAGAAAGCTTCGCCATGGCCGAATGCTTCGAGAACGATGCCGCCGAATGCCCGCTGGTCGACAGCTGCGCGCTTAATTCGGCGCTGCGCGAGGCGCTCAACGCCTTCTTCGCCGTGCTCGCCCGTTACAGCATCGCTGATCTCGTGGCCGCCCGTCCGAATGTACGCAACCTGCTCGGCATCGACATGCTGGTGGACCGGCGCGCGCCGGCAGCCTGACCTTCTGTCGGAATTTTGGCGAGATTAATTCCGGCAAAGGCGCACAGCGGTTTTCCTCGCTCGATTGTGCCGAAAGCACATAACGCAATCGGAGGTTGAACCGCGTTCGAGACCATGTCTTAGAGCGGCGAGAAAAAAATCCGGGGGAATTGAAATGCGCAAATCTGGCGCCATTGTCGCGGCGTTTTGTTTCTGGCGGGCTCATCGGCGGTATATGCCGATCACTTGGCCCCGTACTCGACAGTCTGCGGTTCGCGACTCAACGCCATAGGCGAGGACGGAATCAACAAGGTCGTCAATTTTGCTCGAGGTTCGGCCTGACGGCTCGGGGGAAATCTTCGCGGAAATGGTGAATTCAACCGACCAGCTTGACGACGCGGCCCTCATCAGCGCCTTGGACGGGACGCTGAAACGCACCATAGTCGCTAACATGGCCGACCACCTTAAGCCGCGGGAGCAATGACCGGCTGCTTGCCGCGGTGGATAAAGGCCTGGCCGACACAGGGTTACGCGGCCGACTGAGGCAGAACGAAGGGGGCGTTGCCGGCCGGCAGGACGCCGACCCTGAGCCGGCAATCGAAGACCTTTTCCATCAGGTCATCTCTCAGCACATCCTTTGGCGAACCGGTCGCGGCAAGCCTGCCGCGATGCATGACGAAAATCCGGTCCGCATACATGGCCGTCAGATTGAGGTCATGCAGGATGGCGATGACGCCCCCGCCCCTTCTGGCAAAGTCGCGGGCGATGTTCATGATGATCAGCTGGTGCTTGATGTCGAGGCTGGACACCGGCTCGTCGAGGAAGAGATAGCGCGGCTGGCCGTCGAGCACCGGCGCCCAGACCTGACAGAGAACGCGGGCAAGCTGGACGCGCTGCTGCTCGCCGCCGGAAAGCTCCTGGTAGAACCGCCCTGCAAAACCGTCGAGATCGACGCGGGCCAGCGCCCGCTCGGGCAGGCGCGCGTCTTCCCCGGGCAGCACGCCGGAGCGTCCGCCGACCATTCCGAGCTTGACGATCTCGCGCACGGTGAAGGGAAAGGACAGGATCGTGGCCTGGGGCAGGACGGCCCGCAAGGCCGCCGTCTCGACCGGCTTCATCGCCGAAAGGTCGCGACCGTTGACGGTGACGCGGCCCGTATAGGCAAGCTCTCCCGACAGCGCCTTGAGAAAGGTCGTCTTGCCCGAACCGTTGGGTCCGACGATGGCAGCGATCTCGCCCGGCCGTGCCTGGAAATCGACATTGGCGACAATGCGCTTGCCGCCGAGCGCCACCGAAACATCCAGCCCCTCGATCATGCCCACTTTTCCATCATGCCGCTCTTGCATAAGGATAGCCTCAAAGGTCTAAGACGCCGCGCTTGCGCAGCAGGATCCAGAGGAAGAACGGCGCGCCGGCAATCGCGGTGACGATGCCGATCGGCAACTCGGCGGGCGCAACGACGGTACGGGCGACCGCATCCGCCAGGAGCAGCAACGCCGCACCAAGCAGCGCCGATGCCGGCAGCAGATAGCGATTGTCCGGACCGATCAGCAATCGCAGCAGGTGCGGCACCACGATGCCGACAAAGCCGATACCGCCACTGACGGCGACGGACGCGCCAACCGCCGCCGAGACGCCAATGATTGCCACATATTTCAGCCGCTGCACGGGTATGCCGAGATGGCCAGCCGTTGCTTCGCCGAGCGACAGCGCGTTGAGCCCGCGCGCCAGGAACGGCATCGAGGCCAGCGCCAGAACGATGACCGGCCCGACGGAACCGATCTTGTGCCAAGTCGCGCCGCCCAATGAGCCGAGGGACCAGAAGGTCAGGTCGCGCAGCTGGCGATCATCCGCCATGAAAATCAGGATGCCGGTCAGCGCCATGGCAAGGGCCGCCAGCGCTATGCCGGCCAGCAGCATGGTGGCGACGGACGTCTGTCCCCGCCGCGTGGCGACCTGATAGAGCAGCAATGTTGTGGCCAGGCCGCCGAAGAAGGCCGCGAGCGGCAACGCAAGCGTGCCCAGCGCCAAGGTGATCGGCGCCAGCACAGTGCCGCCGAGCACGATGATGGACACGGCACCAAGGCTCGATCCCGCTGAAACACCGATCAGGCCGGGGTCCGCCAGCGGATTGCGGAACAGGCCCTGCATCACCGCCCCGGAGACGGCGAGCGCCGCGCCGACCAGCATGCCCAGAATGACGCGCGGCAAGCGGATGTCATAGACGATCAGGCGGTCGCGTGCGCTCAGCGCCGCGTCGCCTGGTCCCATGCCGAACAGCCAGTCACGAATCACGCTGACGGCCGATGCATTGGAGGCGCCGGAGGTCAGCGATGTCAGCATGGCAAGGGCAAGCCCGAGGCACAACAGAAGAATAACGATGCGTGCACGTCCCGAACGATCGCCTTCGGATGCAGTCGCCATATCCTTTAGCGGACCGGCGATCGATTGATCGGCCATGATACGCCCGCTCAGTCCGAGACCTGAGCGCCGTAAAGCGAAACGGCGAGCTCGTGGATGGCGTCCGCCGTGCGCGGACCGAAACCAAGCAGGTAGCCGCCATCCATGCGAATGATCCTGCGCGCGGCACCCGCCGGTGTCGAGGCGATGGACGCGTTGCCGAGCAACTCGTCATCCGACGTGGGCGGGCCGGCATTGCTCATCATCATGATCACGTCCGGCTTGGCCGTGACGATCGCCTCGTCCGACAGTTGCTTGTAGCCTGAAAAGCCCTCGATCGCGTTGACGCCGCCGGCCAGCTTTATGATGCCGTTGGCCGCGGTCTCGCTTCCTGCAGCGAGGATCTTGCCGCCCTGCATCGACAGAATGAACAGGATGCGCTTGCGCTCCTTGATGGACGCGGTCTGTTTCTCCACGGCCTTCAGCTTGGCATCGACCTCGGCGGTCAGCGCATCGGCCTTGCCCTCGGCGCCGAGCGCCTTGCCGACGATGCGGATCTTTTCCAGGATGCCTTCATTGTCGTAGCGTTCGGGCACCTCGATGAAGGGGATGCTCGTCTTCTTCAACACATCGACGGCCTCCTTGGGGCCGCTGCCATGCAGCGCCAATATGCCGGTCGGGTTGACCGACAGGACGCCCTCCGGCGATAGCTGACGCATATAGCCGACATCCGGCAGCTTCAGCGCCGCTTCGGGGTAGCGGCTCGTCGAATCGCGCGCCACGAGGTGGTCCTGTTCACCAAGCGCGTAGACGATCTCGGTGATCGAGCCGCCGATGGCCGCTATCCTGGACGTGTCGGCGAAGACGGAAGCGCCTTGCGTCGCCCAGGACGGCAGAACCGCCGCGAGAGCGAGCGAAAGACCGATCGCCGGCGCTAGTGACAGCCTGAAGATGGGCGCAAATCTGGACGTCGGCGCCCATCTGGAAAAGAAGGTCATTGTCGTTCGTCCTCAGGCAGCAGTCGGGCTCGGGATGCGCGGCAGGTTTTCGGCAAGGAAGCGCCAGTCTTCGCGCTCGCCTTCGCCTTCATGACGCTTGCCGAAGAACTGGATGATCATGTTGCCATCGGCCCCATAGACTTCGAGCGACGTGACATAGCCGTCCTTGGTCGGCTTGCGCACGGCCCAGACCTCGTCGATATGATCGGTTCGCAAATGCAGATGGAACGTCTCGTCCAGAACGTTGATCCATGGGCCCATCGGCTTGATCGACTTGACCGGTCCGGAATGGATCTGGATGCAGCCGCGATTGCCGACAAAGCACATGATCGGCATCTCGCCCTCGGCGGCGTGATGGAACATGGCGCCGACGGCGTCATTGTCGAGCAGCCAGGCGTAGTCCTGGCCAACCATGCGCACCGCTTGCCGACGGCTGAGTTTCAGTGTCTTCAGCATGCCAAAGAACTGATGCACGTCCGTCAGCCGGCTCCAGCGATCGCGCAGATCATCGAGACTGGCGGACGCATCCGGATTTTCGACCTGACCCAAGACCTTGCCTGCCGAAATGGCGACGGTAGGCTCCTGGTTCGACGATTCGAGCTCGGCCACCAGCTTCTGATAGGCATAAAGGTTGGATGCAGGGCGCAGATGCACCTTGTGCACGGCCTCGCCGGCATCGTCGAAGAATTGCAGGCTGCGGCGGATTTCGCCACCGTCACGCTTTTCAACGGCAAAGCCGTGCGCCCAGACCTTGGGGAAGATGCGCAGGTCGATGTTCTCGCCGAGCACCATGGCGTTGTGGTTGCCGGTCACCACCTTGTCGTAGACGCCGATCTTCTCGTGAACGGCACTCTCGTTGCGGGTCAGTGCCATGACCTCTCCAACCGCCTCAAGGCCGGTCAGCAGGTCATTGACGCGCGGCTCGATGCGCACGACGCCATCGCCGCAATGCGCGGCCACCAGTTCGGCTTCCGAAATGCCGAGCTGGGACGCGAGGTCACGCTCGCGCGTTTTCGGATTGTCTGTCCGCGCCCGCCGGATTTCGTGCGGAGCGGGTTTTACGCGCTGGTCCATGTCTACCCCTACTTGTTGAGAATGAGCTTGCCCTGGCGGGTGATCTTCAGCCGGTACAGCGCACCGTGATGCTCGATGCCGATCTCGTGCTCGCCCTGGAAAAGCGTGTTGCTGGACAGGGTCCGCACAGCCAGCGGAACCCGGTCGAAACGGGCCGAAGCATCATCGGAACGGCGGACGCGATAGCGAAAATCATGGGGATTGTGGGTGTTCATCTGGATCGATCCCTTTCCTGTGCCGGGCGTCTGGCTAGGCGTTGCATAGAATGCCGATTCATTTCTTGACTCGAATAATCATGTTTACTAGTCAGTGCAATACCGGACTAAATGAGTCAACATTTAAGACGCCGGTGACGATCAAAAATGCGAGCAAGCGCCAGGCCAGCCAGCATGAAACCTGAATTTTTGGAGTTGGGGCATGGGGTTGGTACATTGGGGACGGTCGGGGCTGGTTGAAAACACGGTCCCGGCGCATCGGCCCATGGCAAAAGGAATGGCCACATTGCTAGCCGGCGTGGCCGCCATGACGCTGCTGGCACCACAGGCTAGCGCGCAACAGGCACAGGCGCCGACGGATCAGCAACAGGCCGAAACGAAGAAGGCCGAGGAGGCCAAAACCGCGCCGGCGGGCGTGACGCTGCTCGACAAGATCCTGATCATCAGCCGCACCGGCGAGACGGCGATCGAATCCATGGCCTCGGTCAGCCATGTCGACCAGGAACAGCTCGACCGCCGCATGGCAACGACACCCGGCGATGTGTTTTTCGGTGTTCCCGGCATCACCATGCAGGCTGACGCCCGGCGAGTGAGCTCAAGCGTGAACATTCGTGGCCTGCAGGACTTTGGCCGCGTCGCCGTGATCGTCGATGGTGCGCGGCAGGATTTCCAGCGTTCCGGCCATGGCACGCAGTCAACGTTTTACCTCGACCCTGAATTGTTGAAGTCAGCCGACGTGATTCGCGGCCCCGTCGCCAATACCTATGGTTCGGGCGCGATAGGCGGCGTGGTCTTCTTTGAGACCAAGGACGCGCAGGATTTCCTGAAGCCAGACGAAACCTGGGCGGCATCGGTTACCGGGCGATACGAAAGCAACGCCAAGGGCTGGACGACAAGCGCGGCAGGCGCCTACCGATTCAACGAGAACTGGGATGTTCTCGGCAACATCGTCTATCGCAACTATGACGACTACAAGGATGGCGGTGGCGACACGGTCAGGGGCACCGGCTTTGACGTGTTGAGCGGCCTGCTCAAGACGACCATCCGCCCCAGCGAGAACAGCGAACTGAAACTGGGCTGGAATGGCACAGGCGACAGCTGGACGGAGACCAGCAGCGGCGTGCCGGCTTATGATGTCGATCTCAAGCAGAATACTTTTACCGCCCGCTACAACATCACCGACGATGCGAAGAGCTGGCTCGATCTCCATGTCAACGCCTCCTACGGCAAGACGAATCTCGATCAGACAAGCGTGATAGCGCTTAACCGCTACGACCCCTCGACCGGCCTTCCGGTGACGGTGCCCGCGGGCGCACAGTCGAACTATGACCTAGGCACGTTCAGCCTCGATGTGTGGAACACATCGCGCTTCGAGACAGGAGATTTCGCCCACCAGCTCACCTATGGCGGCGACTTTGTGAGCGACAACGTTGAAAATGGAGGAGCCACGGGAGGCGACAGCTTCTACTCGCCATCCGGCAAGCGGCGGGTCTCGGGCGGCTACGTCCAGGACAAGATCTCCTGGAACTGGCTGGAGATCGAGGCAGCTCTGCGCTACGACAACTACAGCCTGAAAAGCGATGAAGGTGACACCTCCGGGGATCGTCTGTCCCCGCGTATCACGGTCGGCGTTTCGCCCTTCGAGAGCCCTGGCCTTGATGGTTTGCAGTTCTACGGGACTTACGCCGAAGGCTACCGCTCGCCCTCCATCACCGAAACCCTCATCAGCGGCCTGCATCCGGCCGGTGTTACCTTCCCGTTCCTGCCGAACCCGAATCTGAGGCCGGAAACCGGGAAAACCATGGAAGCCGGTATCAATTACAAGACCAACGGAATTATCCAAGCCGACGATGCGCTGCGTATCAAGGCCGCGTACTTCCACAACGATATCGACGATTACATCGGCTTGAACGACAATGTCGGCGTGGGCAACAACGGATGCCCCTATTTGCCTGGATTGCCACCGATCTGGACTCCGGGAGGCTACTATATCCCGACCTGCGCACAATATCAGAACTACGCCAACGCCAAGATCCAGGGCTTTGAATTCGAAAGCGTTTATGAGGCGGCATGGGGTTTTGCAGGTCTCTCCGCCTCCATCACCAACGGTCATCAGATGACCTATGCCGGCGTCCGCCAGGACCTCTCGACCATCCCGTCCAGTCAGGTCTCGGCGCAGGTCGGCTTCCGCTTCCTCGAAGACAAGCTCACTGTCGGCGGCGAGGTCCAGTACAACGGTAAGCCGAAGGGCAATGCGCTGGCCAAGGATTATACGCTGGTCAACGCCTTTGCCAGCTACCAGGCGACCGACAATTTGAAGGTTGATTTCCGAGCCGACAATCTGTTCGATGTCAAATACGCCAACCCTCTGAATGCCACCACGACATCCGTCGTCTACGAGCCCGGCATCACCCTGAAGCTGGCGGCAACGATGCGATTTGGAGGCTGATGACAATGACGAGCTTGACGACATCGCTTCGTCTGCTGACCTCGGCGCTGGCGATGTCGCTTGCGACGGTGCCGGCGTGGGCTCAGCAGTCCGCGCCGGTCCCTGCCTTGGGCCTCGAGCTCAATGGCGCGCAGCCTTCTGACAAGGGCTGCCGCCTGACATTCGTCGTCAGCAACAATCTCGGCGCCGACCTGTCCAAGACGGCGTTCGAGATCGCGCTGTTCAACGAGGCCGGAGTCGTCGACCGGCTGACCGTGCTCGACTTCAAGGACCTGCCCGCCGGCAAGACCAAGGTGACGCGCTTTGATCTGGCCGGCGCCGACTGCGCCAAGATCAGCCGTGTGCTGATCAACAGCGCGACGCAATGCACGGGCGCGGGCGTCGAACCCAATGCCTGCATGCGCAAGCTGAAGACGGTCTCCAAGACCGGCATCGCCTTCGGCGTCTGACGTTGGGACTGGAAGTTGCCTTCACCCGAAGCATAAGTGGTTCGCCGCTGGCCAGCCCCGGCCCGGTTTCGTTCGAAGCAATCGATCTTGATTTGACAATTGCTCGTGCATCGCGGCAGTTTGCGCCGCGCGACATGCAGGATATCAGCCCCCTCCCCGAGGCCAGTACCGAACTGGCGATCACGCCAGCCGAATCCATCGCGCAAGCGCAACCGCCGGCCGACAAAGGCAAATGGTCGGCGGCGATTATCTTATCCTGCCTTCTTCATGCCGGCGTGGCGGCAGCTTTCCTGATATCGCCCAAGGGCAAGTTGGAATCCCCGAATGCGGAGCAGTCGGAGGGCAGTGATCAATCTGGAGACAAGGTTGCCGGGAGCGCGCTCGACAAGGACCCAGCGGCGATAAACGTGACAATCGAGCCGCCGACACCGGCGCCGGCAAAGCCAGTCAGACCAACGCCGCCAAAGCAACCTACCGAGCCCATACGGGAACCAACGGCCGAGCGTACCGCACCTTCGCCGGAACCTGCCAAGCAGCCGGACATACTGGTGGCCAAAGCCCCCCGCCCCGACGACCAGAGCGTTGTCGCCAGCACCAAAGTGCCGGACAAGCCGGTCACCCAGGTGGAAAAAACCGAAACGTTGGTTGCCGTTCCAGAGCAGCCGCCGATCCCCAGCGCTCGTCCAACTCTGGCCACACCTCCCGCTACAGCAAAGGAAATGGACGACAAACGTGGCACCGCGGACGGCCAGGACCGACTGGCCGAGGCCGCCAGCAAGGGCAAAAGACAGAGAGAGGCCGGCAGCGACGAAGCGGAATTCAACTACCGCAGCGAAGTCATCCGAAAGCTCAGCCGGGTCAACCGTGCCGTTCCGCCTTCGGTGCAATTGACTGCGGTCAACAACGCCGTCGTGACGTTCATGATCGGCGCCGATGGCGGGATTGAGGACCTGCGTATCCTGCAAAGCTCCGGATCGCCAAATTTCGATCAGGTCGCGCTTGGCATCGTGCGCAAGGCAGCTCCCTTCCCGCCAATTCCACCACAGGTCGACAGCAAGACCTTGGTGTTCGAGCCCGAGGTCGGCCCATTTTGAGCGCGCAAAACCGCGACGCGAACCATCAACATCCACGCGAAAGGAAACCACCATGTACATCGCCATGAACCGCTTCAAGGTCGAGAAAGGCTCGGAGGATGCTTTCGAGGGCGTCTGGAAGAACCGTGATTCAAGCCTTTCGGAAATGAAGGGTTTTAAGGAATTCCATCTGTTGCGCGGCCCGGTGAATGAGAACGAGGGCTATACGCTATTCGCTTCGCATACGGTTTGGGCGAGTCACGACGACTTTGTCGCCTGGACAAAATCCGAGAACTTTCGCGCCGCCCACAGGAATGTCGGCAACACCAAGGTCCACTATATCGGCCACCCTCAGTTCGAGGGATTTTCGGTTGTCGAAGGCGCCTGACATGGTTTCGCCTGCGGCCGAGCCTGCGCGCACGATCCCCGTCCTGCCTTCACCCGACATCGCCGTGTCTCGCGATTTCTATCGCGCCCAGCTCGGCTTCGATGTCGTCGGACCCGAGATGGAAGACTATCTGATCGTGCGTCGCAACGAGATGGAGATCCATTTCTGGAAGAGCGAGGATCGCAGACTGCCGGAAACATCATCCTGCTACATCAGGGGCGGTGAAGTGCCGGCGCTGCACGCTGAGTTTTCCGCGCGCGGCGTCGAAAGGCTGAGTGCCTTCACCGTTCGCGCCTGGAACATGAAGGAATTCTACGTCTGGGATCCGCACGGCAATCTTCTGAAATTCGGTTGCGCCCCGGAAGAGGTTTGAGGCTGTCGCCACATGGGCGGCAACCTGTCGTCAGCCAGCGGCCCTGCCGAACAAACGCCGCAGTGCCCTCATGATACGCTTGCGCTGTCGCCGCCAGCGGTTTTTGCGGTCAAGAAGCGGCGCGATGCGCGGGTCGTCGATCAGGCAATCAAACCGCCTCACATGATGCGCAAGGACCGCTGCCACGAAACCTCTGTTGTTGATTGCGTCAAGACGTGCGGCATTGGCCACAACATAGTCGAGAACATCGGCCCCCAAAGCGATTTGCCTGGCCTCGTTCGCCGGCGACTGCTGCACATGTCCGCCCTCGTATGCGCTGTTGGTCGACACATTGGCCCCATGCAGGCGATAGAGGCCCAGGGATTCCGACAGAAGCAGGCTGCCGGCCACCAGATGCGCGCACGTCGCCACAATATAGTCGGTGTTTAAAGTCGACCGGAAGGGGAAAGCCAGCACCGGCTCGAGCGCGCCGCGCCGAAAAACCATCGAGGATGTCGGTGCCCATATCCAGCCATAGGTCTCGGGCCCGAAGTAGGTAATCGGACACTGCGATGAAGAGGCGACCTCAGGCGCTGTCTCGCCGAGCCAAGTGGCGGGTGTCACCGCAATGCCGCGCGCGTCGAATTGGGGACGTGGTTTGCGCAGCGCCGTGTAGGTGCCGCTCAACGCGGCACGGTCATGTTCTACCAGCAAGAGGTCGGAACTGGACAGCGACGCCGGATGTGTCGCGTTCAGATGGCCGGCAAGGTGCGCGGCGAGAAAATCTGGCAGCCAGACATCGTCGGCATCGAGGAAAGCCACGAATGGCCGATTGCCCGCGGCAAAACCATCACGGAATGCTGCAAGCTGGCCGCCATTCTGCGATCGTGCAAGCAAACGCAGGCGCGGATCGCCTATCGCTTCGAGAAGCTGATGGACATGTTCGGCGGAGCCGTCGGTGGACGCATCATCGACTATGACGCAGCTCCACCCCTGGTAGGTTTGCGCCAACACGGAACGGATCGCCTCCTCAACATAGGCGCGATAATTGTGACAGGTAATCACAACGTCGACATGCGGCAGCTCAAAAGGCGCGGATATGCGTTGCATCGGGCGTTTCGCTTCAAATCGAGTTGTGCCCGAGTTCCCCGCCCAGGCGCGTGTTCTCTTGCATACACACAAGCTCGCGACGTGAAAACCTTGGCTCTCCATGCACCAGCCGGCAAGCAGGCGCGGGCGCATGCGGGAATTTGGCGGTTCCACCTGCTACACGGCCTGGTGAGCGAGGCTCAAGGCTCCGCGCGGCGTGGGCATGACAGCCAAGCGGCCGCCCGCGCACGATCCGCATGGCAGCCTGTTGAAAAATCAGCTGCGCGCCTGAAGAGCCGTGAAACCGCCGGCAGCCTGTCGTCAGGCCGAAGCCATGCCGAACAGTCGCCGCAGCCCCCGGGCGAAACGCTTGCGCTGGCGCCGCCAACGGCTTTTGCGATCAAGAAGAGGCCAGATGCGCGGGTCATCGATCAAGTGGCCAAACCGCCTGACATGATGCGCAAGGATCCCCGACACGAAGCCCTTGCCGTTTATTGCGTCAAGACGTGCGGAATTGGCCGCGACATAATCGAAAACATCGGCACCCAAAGCGATCTGCTTGGCCTTGTTCGCCGGCGAATGCTGCACATGTCCGCCCGCATATAAGCTGTTGGTGGAGATGTTGGCCCCGTGCAGGCGATAAAGGCCCAGGAATTCCGGCAGGAGCAGGCTGCCGGCCACCATATGCGCGCAGGTCGCCGCCAGGTAATCCGTGCCCGTCCTCACCTTGAATGGGAAAGCCAGCACTGGTTCGAGTACGCCACGACGGAAAACCATCGATGATGTCGGCGCCCATATCCAGCCGTAGGTTTTGGGCCCCACATAGGTGATCGAATGTTCCGATGCATAGCCGATCCCAGCCCCCTCGCCGAGCTGATTGGCAGGCGGTATGGCGACCCCGATGGGAGCTTCCCCGGGACGCTGTTTGCGCAACCCGAGGTAGGTCCCGCTCAGGACGACACGGCCGCGATCGACCAGAAGAACATCGGAGCTGGACAGAGATGCCGAGTGTAGCGAGTTCAGATGGGCGGACACATGCGCGGCGAGAAAATTCGGCAGCCAGACATCATCGGCATCAAGGAACGCCACGAACGACCGATTGCCCGCGGCAAGACCATCGCGGAATGCTTCGATCTGGCTGCCATGTTGCGATCGTGCCAGCAAACGCAGGCGCCGGTCGCCTATGGTTTCGAGAAGCTGACGGATATGTTCGGCGGAACCGTCGGTGGAGGCATCGTCGACGATGACACAGTTCCACCGCCGGTAGGTTTGCGTCAATACGGAACGGATCGCGTCCTCGACATAGGCGCGATAGTTGTAGCAAGTGATGACAACATCAACATGCGGCAGCTCAACAGGCGGAAACAGGCGTTGCATGGGGTTCGCCTCAAGTCGGGTTCAAACCCGACTATCTCCCAGCGCCTGCCTTTCGCACAAACAAAAAGCCGACAACGAGCAAGAAACCTTGCCCTTTATGCTCCGGCCAGCAGGCTGGCATTGCCTCCCGCCGCTGTGGTGTCGACGCAGACGGCGCGCTCGTGGGCATACGCGGCCGGGTTGAGCACCTCGCTGACCAAAGGCACGATCGGACCGCTGCGGTCGGCGATGACCTTGCGCACGATGCGGGCCGCTTCCGGTGTGCCCGAGAAGGCGACGACGTCTACCCGCAGCGAGCGCGCCTCGACGGGATCGGGACGACCATCGATCGCGGCCAGCGGCAGGCCCTTGCCGGTCAGCGCGGAGAGCGCCGCCGGTGCACCCGGCGCGACGGCCAGAACCGCATTGCCAGCCGCGAGCGCCTGGATGGCTTGGGCGAGCAGCGTATCGCCATCGGGCCCCAGGCAGAGCACCCGCCCGCGCGGCGACAGCGACAGCGTGTTGGCCTCGCCGGTCGGCCCAGGCAAGTCGACCTGGCCGAAATCGATGCCGGCGGCGGCGGCGATGGCCGCCGAGCCCTTGCCGCGCAGATGCTTGCGCAGGATCGCGATCCGATCGGGCCGCGTCGACCAACCGCCAAGCGCCGGATCCGGCAGATTGTCGGCGAGTTCGGTGGCGGTGACCTTATGGCCCTCGGCAAGATGCGTGCCGGCCTCGGGCCCCTTGCGGAAGCGGCGCAGATAGTGCGGGCCGCCGGCCTTCGGCCCGGTGCCCGAAAGCCCCTCGCCGCCGAATGGCTGCGAGCCGACGACGGCGCCGATCTGGTTGCGGTTGACATAGATGTTGCCGGCATGGATGCCGTCGACGAAGTGCTGGACGCGGCCCTCGATGCGGGTGTGCAGGCCAAAGGTCAGGCCGTAGCCCTTGCGGTTGATGGCCGCGATGACCGCGTCGATCTCGTCGGAATCGAAAGTGGCGACGTGCAGCACCGGCCCGAACACCTCGCGCTCCATCTCCTCGATGCCCTTGACCCGGAAGACGTGCGGCGCGACGAAGCGGCCATCCTTCGGCGCTTCGAGCTTGGCGATCAACCGGCCCTGCAGGCCCATCCTGGTGCAATAGTCGCGGATCGACGCCTGCGCCTCGTCGTCGATGACCGGGCCGACATCGGTCGAAATCAGCCAAGGGTCGCCGATATCGAGCGCCTCCATGGCGCCCTTCAGCATCTCCAGCATCTTCTTCTCGACGTCCTTCTGCACGTAGAGCACGCGCAGGGCCGAGCAACGCTGGCCGGCGCTCTGGAAGGCCGAGGCCAGGATATCGCGCACCGCCTGCTCGGGAAGTGCTGTGGAATCTACGATCATCGCGTTGAGACCGCCGGTCTCGGCGATGAGCATCGCATCGGGCGCCGCGGTCTCGGCCAGCTGTTTTTCGATCAGTTTGGCAACTTCCGTCGAACCGGTGAAGCAGACTCCGGCGATACGTGGGTCCGCGGTCAGCGGACCACCGACCGATGGGCCGTCCCCGGGCAGAAGCTGGATGACGTCCTCCGGCACGCCTGCTTCGAGCAGAAGTTCAACGGCACGGAACGCGATCAACGGCGTCTGTTCGGCCGGCTTGGCGATCACCGAATTGCCGGTGACCAACGCCGCCGCGATCTGGCCGGTGAAGATGGCAAGCGGGAAATTCCAGGGCGAGATGCAAACAATGGCGCCGCGCGCCTCGGTGCCCGCTTCGGCGCTGGCTGCTTCGGCGGCGTAATAGCGCAGGAAGTCTACGGCCTCGCGCACTTCCGCCACGCCGTCCGCCAGCGACTTGCCGGCCTCGCGGGTGGCGAGCGCAAAGAACTCGACGGCGTTGGCCTCATAGAGATCGGCGGCACGATTGAGGATGGCTGATCGCTCGGACACTGGACGCCTTGCCCACGCCGGCTGCGCCTCCACCGCGATGCGCACGGCGGTCGCGACCTGCTTCGCGGCCGCCTCATGAACGGTGCCGACCACTTCGGAGGGCTTTGCCGGATTGACCACCGGGCGCGGCTTGCCGTAGCCGGCGGCGCGCGTGATGGGCTTGGCGTGCCAGCGGTCCGGCCCGGCAAATCCGGCCTTCGCCTTGTCGATCGCCGCCAGCGTCACCGTGTCGGTGATGTCGAATCCCTTGGAATTGCGACGACCGGCACCGAAAATCGCGGCGGGACGGGCGATCGCCGGATTGGCGGCCGGACCCTGCTTCTCGACCGTTTCTAGCGGGTCGCGGGCGATGTCCTCCGGTTCGACCTCCTCGTCGGTCAACTGGTGCACAAAGGACGAATTGGCGCCATTCTCCAGCAAACGGCGGACCAGATAGGCCAAAAGGTCGGAATGCGCGCCGACTGGCGCATAGATACGGCAGCGCGTGCCCTCGGCCTGCCGAACCGTTTCGTGCAACGCCTCCCCCATGCCGTGCAGGCGCTGGAATTCAAAGGAGTCGCGATCGGAGGCCATGGACAGGATGGTGGCGACGGTGTGGGCATTGTGGGTGGCGAACTGCGGATAAATGCGGTCCGTCATGCCAAGCAGCTTCTTCGCGCAGGCCATGTAGGACACATCGGTGTTGGCCTTGCGGGTAAAGACCGGGTAGCCGTCGAGCCCAAGCGTCTGCGCCCGCTTGATCTCGGTGTCCCAGTAAGCGCCCTTGACCAGCCGCACCATGATGGTGCGGTCGTACTTCTTGGCCAGCGCATGGAGCCAGTCGATGGTGAAAGCCGCGCGCGGGCCATAGGCCTGGACGACGACGCCAAAGCCGTTCCAGCCGGCCAGTTCCGGATCGGCCAGCACCCGTTCGATCACATCGAGCGACAGATCGAGCCGGTCCGCCTCCTCGGCATCGATGTTGAGCCCCATGCGCGAATGCCGCGCGGCAAGAGCCAGGGACAGAAGCCGCTCGGTCATGACCGGCAGCATCTCTTCCTTCTGCGCCACCTCGTAGCGTGGATGGATCGCCGAAAGCTTGACCGAGATGCCGTGATTCTGGCGGATATCGGGACCGTTGGAGCCGGCATCGAGCGAGGAAATGGCGTCCGCATAGGCCTTGTGGTAGCGCAGCGCGTCGGCCTCGGTGCGGGCGGCCTCGCCCAGCATGTCGAAGGAATAGAGGTAACCCTTCTGGATCATCGACCGGCCGCGCTTCACCGCCTCGGCAATGGTGCGGCCCAGCACGAACTGCTCGCCCATCTCGCGCATGGCGGCGGCAACGGCCTTGCGGATCACTGGCTCGCCCAGCCGGCGCACCATCGAACGCAGCGTGCCCTCGATGCCACCCTCGCCCTCATCGAGCACCCGGCCGGTCAGCATCAGCGCCCAGGTCGAGGCGTTGACGAAGATGGAGCTTGAACCGCCCGAATGCGCCGACCAGTCATGCGGCGCGATCTTGTCGGCGATGAGATCATCCATCGTCTCCGTATCGGGCACGCGCAGCAGCGCCTCGGCCAGGCACATCAGCGCCACGCCTTCCTTGGTGGAGAGGCCGTAGGCCGAGAGGAACACCTCCATCAGCCTGGGATCGGTCGAACCGCGCACCGCACGCACCAGATCGGCGGCACGCGCCGAAATTGCCTTGCGATCCGCCGCCGAAAGCCCGGTCGCCTCGGCCAGGCGTTTCACGGCCTCGTCCTCATCGGGCAAATAATTGGCGCGGATCTGCTGGCGGATGGCGTTGAGCGCTGGCATGGCGGTCCTATCGAGCGAGCACAATTGAGCGGGCCGGCGGTCACCGGACCGAATGGCGTACGCTAGCACAGGTGCGATTTTTGGTCGGTCCAAAGAAATCGACATTATGGTACGATCGATCTATCGTTACGTCCCCAATCTATGATTTGAACCAAGATTCCGATGACAGAAGACCAATTGGACCGCATTGACCGCAACATCCTATCCGCATTGGCCAGCGATGGAAGATTGTCCATGTCGGAACTGGCGGCAAAGGTCGGCCTGTCGAAGACCCCGGTGCAGGCACGGGTGAAGCGACTGGAAAAGGATGGCTACATCCGCGGCTACCAGGCGATCATCGACCGCGAGCACATGGGCGAAGGCCACGTCGCCTTCGTCCAGGTGAAATTGTCGGACACACGCTCGGCCGCGCTCGACGCCTTCAACCGCGCCGTGCAAACCGTGCCGGAGATCGAGCAGTGCCACATGATGGCGTCGAGCTTCGACTATCTGCTGAAGGTCCGAACCAGGGATATCGCCGCCTATCGCCGCGTGCTGGGCGAACGCATTTCTGCTCTGCCCCATGTCGCCCAGACCTCGACCTTCGTGGCGATGGAGACGGTGAAAGACAGGTGACTTACTCCGCCAGCGTCTTCAGGAAAGCCACCAGCGCCGCACGCTCCCGGTCCGAAAGCTCCAGCGGGTGGATTTCGGACACACCTTCGACGCTCGGCGCCGCCTTGGTGTAGTGCCCCACAACCTCGTCGAGCGACGAAAACTGCCCGGCATGCATATAAGGCGGCCGCGTCGCCGCACCGCGCAATGACGGCGTCTTGTAGGCGCGTATCAGCTGCGGTGCGTCCTTGACCATGAAGCGCAGCTCGCCGCAGGCGCTGGGGTCACCATCGCGAAAGGCGCCCAGACAGTTGAACGGATCGGCTTCGACCTGCGCCACCGCGTCGACGCGGCCCCGATCCAGCGGCAGATCCGCCACAGGCGGCACGCCGGTGTTGTGAAAGCTGTTGTCGGTGAAGCGCGGGCCATTGTGGCAAGTGACGCAATTGGCCTTGCCGATGAAGAGTTTCAGCCCCTGCATCTCCTGGTCGGAGAAAGCATCGTCGCCCTTCGGCTCGGCTCCTGTCGCCAGATCCAGGGCAAACCGGTCGAAGCGTGTCTCCTGTGGCATGATCGATCGTTCGAAGGCGGCGATCGCCTTGCCTATGTTGGAAAAGATCCGGTTGACCGCATCGCGTTGCTCATCACTCATGCCGTTCCATGCTGCTCTTTCGGCATCGCTGCCCAAAGGGCCGGCGTTGGCCGGAATGGTCGAAAGATCTGGCAGCGGCCCGAAGATGCGCTCATAGCGATCGCCGAAGCGGGCCTTGATGTAATGCGCGTAAGCCGCACGGTTTCCAGCCTGCTCCAACGGATTTTCCAGCGGTGTCAGCGCCTGTGCCCAAAGGCTGTCACGGCGCCCATCCCAGAAGAACCAGGCATTGTAAGCGACACCGGCCAGCGCCATGGTGCGTCGGTTGGTTCGCGCGAGACCCACCGCCTGCGGCAGGTCATCCTGGAACTGCCGGTCGATCTTGTGGCAGGTCGAGCACGAAACCGTACCGTCGCGGCTCATGCTGTTGTCAAAGAATAGCGTCGAACCAAGGGCCGCGGCCGCGGGCACGTCGGCGAAGCGGTTGGTGGTGTCGGGTTTCAGCGACGGCAGCGTCGACAAGGCCAGCGAGGCTATCGTCTTCTTCTCGGCGTCGGAAAAGTCCGGCTTTCCGCAGCCGGCGAGCATGGTGGCCAGCGAAAGTACAAGAAAACCAGATAGGCGAAGAAGACGCCTCATCGGCGGCTCACAAGACCACGTTGAAGACGACCGTGTCGGAACCCGCGGTGGCGGAAATGGCAAAATGCAGCTGCCACCAGCCAGCCATCGTGAACTTCACCCCTTCGATTCGATACCGTCCATCGCCCAGATAGTCGGTCGCCTGCGGACTTGTCGGCAGGCCATGATTGTGCTGCGGCATGCCGCCCGACACCGCTATCGCGGCTCCTTCCACCGGGTCGCCTGTGGTTGTCTTCAATGTCAGCAACCAGGATTCCAGTTCGCCCTGGCGCACGACACCCCGCTCCGGCTCGAAACTCGCCAGGAACAAGCCGTTGTCGCTCTTCTTCGATCGAGAGACGTCCGGACCGGCAAGCTGAGCCGTTTGCGGCGTGGTCAGGTAGACCACGGCAAGGATGCCGGCCAGCAAAGCGCCCAGACCAAGACCCGCCAGAAGATAACGCCATAATGATGCCAAACCGGTTCCTCTTGCGCGGATAACGTTGCGACGGACACATAGCGTCCCGTCAGCCTGTGGGAAAACGCATCTGGCGGAAAAATCCGCCTTTGCCAAGCATGGCGCCGCGGACGGCAAAAAGCTACAGCGGGACTCTCACGGAGGGATATCCATGGCAGGAAACGGCGTCGCCTCGATCGGTGAATGCATGCTTGAACTTTCGGGCCAGGCCGGTCCGAACTGGCGCATGGGCTTTGCCGGCGACACGTTCAACACGCTGTGGGCTCTGCATGCGCTGAGCGGCGATCGTCCGGCCACCTACGTGTCGGCCTTCGGCGATGACCCGTTCTCGCACGACCAGATCGGTTTCTTCGCGCAAAACGGCATCGGCATCGGCGCCAGTCCCGTCATCGCGGGCGCACGTCCCGGCCTCTACGCCATCTCCCTGGCAGGCGCCGAACGGTCCTTCACCTATTGGCGCGGCGATGCAGCCGCCAGGCAGCTTGCCTCCGATCCCGTCGCCTTGGCGAAAAGCCTGCAAAACCAGTCGCTTGTCTATTTTTCCGGAATCACCCTGGCAATTCTGGACGAAGCCCCGCGCAAGGCATTGCTGGCGGCCATCGCGATCGCGCGCGGCGCCGGCAGCCGGATTGCATTCGACCCCAACTACCGGCCTCGGCTCTGGCGCAAGCGCGAGGATGCGCAGGCCGCGATTCTCGAAGCGCTTGCCGTCACCGACATCGCGCTGCCGACCTTTCCCGACGAGCAGATGCTGTTTGGCGACACGACGCCGGAGGCAACGGCGGAACGGCTGGGAGAGATCGTCGGCGAGATCGTCGTCAAGAATGGCGAGGACCCGGCGCTTGTTGTGTCAAACGGCGTGATCGCGCGCGTGCCCGCCGTTCATGTCGCCGCTCCCGTCGACACGACGGGCGCGGGCGATTCCTTCAACGGCGGCTATCTCGCCGCCCGGCTTGCCGGCCACGCGCCTACAGAGGCCGCTGGATATGCGCATCGCGTCGCCGCCGCCGTCGTACAGGTGCGTGGCGCGTTGGCACCGTTCGAGGTTTTGCGTAACGCGTTCGCGGGGTAGGTTGAAAAGGACCGACTTAAGGCAGCCTGAACCGGTATTCCGTCACCTGATGATAGATCGCGCCAGGCCATAGCGTCGCCTGCGGGAAATACGGACGGTTGGGAGCGTCCGGCCAGACCTGTGCTTCCAGGCAGAACCCGGAGAACGCGCCGTAGCGGCGTCCACCCAGCCCCAGGGAAACCGGAGCCACATACTGTCCCGTATAGAGCTGTACGCCCGGCTCGGTGGTCCAGACCTCCATTTCGACGCCTGAATTCGCCCCTTGCGCCCAAGCCGCCTGCCGGAGCGGACCGCGCGTCGGCGCCAGGCAGAAATTCTGGTCATAAGGGAGTTGTTCGCCCTCGTTCTCCATGCGGATCGGCCGCGCCTGGCGAAAGTCGAATGCCGTGCCGTCGACCGGCTGCACGGCCCCTGTCGGGATCATGTCGCCGTCCACCGGCAGATAGGCGCCGGCATTCAGCATCAGACGGTGGTCGAGGATGTCGCCGGCGCCGCCATCGTCCAGGTTGAAATAGGAGTGCTGGGCAAGGTTGCACAGTGTCGGCTCCTCGCAGGTCGCCGTCAGTTCGACGCTGAGCGTACCCGGGATTTTCAGCCGATAGGTGCAGGTCACCTCGAGCGCGCCCGGAAATCCCATCGCGCCGTCGGGATCGTGCAATGTCAGCGTGACGAAATCCCGGCCATGCAGCGAGACCGCCCAGGCCCGGCGGGAATAGCCCTGCGAGCCGCCGTGCAGCGTATGCTTGTCGAGGAAATTGCGTTCGGCCTGATAGCGATTGCCGGCGATGGTGAAGCGGCCATCGCGAATGCGGTTGGCAAAGCGCCCGACAACCGCACCGAAGAAGGCCGTGTCCGTTTCATAGGCCTGGAAACGGTCATAGCCCAGCACCAGCGGTGCATCATGGCCGGCCAGGCGCAGATCCTGGATGATTGCGCCCAGCCCGATGATGTTGGCGGTGAGGCCACCACCCTTGATGGTGAAGCGGCGGACGTCCTCGCCCGCCTGCGTCGTTCCGAAAACCTCGCCGTCCTTCATTGCAATGCCCGCAAACGCCAGTCGTTGATCGATGCTTGCCTGACCTCGCGGACCGGCTTTGAGAATCAGAGGCCTAGGCCGCCGATGCAAACATACTTGGTGTCGAGGTAATCCTCGATACCCTGATGTCCGCCTTCCTTGCCGAGGCCCGATTCCTTGACGCCGCCGAACGGAGCCTCGGGTGTGGTGATGAGGCCTTCATTGACGCCGACCATGCCATATTTCAGCCCTTCCATGACCCGGAAGGCACGGCCGAGATCGCCGGTGTAGAAGTAGCAGGCGAGTCCGAATTCCGTGTCATTGGCGAGCGCGATGGCCTCCGCCTCGGTCTCGAACTTGAACACGGGAGCCACCGGGCCAAAGATCTCTTCCTTCATGAACCGCATGTTCGGCGTCGCATCGGCGATGACGGTCGGCTGGAAGAACGAGCCGCCCAGCGCATGGCGCTTGCCGCCGGCGACGACCTTGCCGCCCTTGGCGGTGGCGTCGGCGATCAGTTCCTCGACCTTCTCGACGGCCTTGTCGTCGATCAGCGGTCCCTGCTGCACGCCGTCCTCAAGGCCGGAACCGACCTTCAGCGCGTTGCTGGCCGCGGCAAGCTTTTCGACAAATTTGTCGTAGATGCCGGCCTGGACCAGGAAGCGGTTGGTGCAAACGCAGGTCTGGCCGGAATTGCGGTACTTGGCGGTGATGGCGCCGGCCACGGCACGATCGAGGTCGGCGTCGTCGAAGACGATGAATGGCGCGTTGCCGCCCAGTTCCATCGATACTTTCTTCACGGTGACGGACGACTTCTGGATGAGGATCTTGCCGACTTCGGTCGAGCCGGTGAAGGTGATCTTCGACACCAGCGGATTGGAGCAGATCTCGTCGCCGATCTCGCCGGCGGCACCCGTCAGGATGTTGATGACGCCCTTCGGGAAGCCGACTTCCTCCGCAAGCGCGCCCCAGGCCAGGCCGGAATATGGCGTCTGCGAAGCCGGCTTGACCACGGCGGTGCAGCCGGCGGCCAGCGCCGGGCCGAGCTTGCGGGCCAGCATCGAGGACGGGAAGTTCCACGGCGTGATGGCGGCGATGACGCCAACCGGCTCCTTGGTGACCAGGATGCGTCGATCGGCCCAAGGCGACGGAACGACGTCGCCATAGGTGCGGCGGCCCTCTTCGGCGAACCACAGGATGTACGCCGCGGCCGAGCCGATCTCGCCTTTCGATTCAAACAGCGACTTGCCCTGCTCGATGGTCAGGAGTTCGGCGAGCACATCCTGGTTGTCCATGATCGCGTCGTGCAGCTTGCGCAGCAGCTTCGAGCGATCGAGCGCGGTGGTCTTGCGCCATGACTTGAAGGCAGCGTCGGCGGCCTCGATGGCGCGGCGGGTCTCGGCCTTGCCCGACTTCGGCACGGTGCCGATCTTCAGGCCGGTGGCCGGGTTGTTGACATCGACCGTCTGGCCGCTGTCAGCCTGCACCCATTCGCCGTTGATGAGATTGGCCTGCCGCATGAAATGGCTGGTTTTCTGAAGCATGGTCTAGCCTCCGTTCGGCGCACTGACGGGCCGGTCTGTGGATTTCTTTTGAACGTCCCTGACGGCAGCGATGCGGGCACGTCAGGACGTGAGCCACTGCTCTTTACCTAGGGCAAGCCCTGCAAGCAATTGCAAGATGGCATATAGGCTTTGGGCCAGGGAGAAACTACCCGAACACCTGTCCGACAACCGCCAGCCAGAAGCTGGTGGTGACCGCCGCGCAAGCCGTGGCGATGGTCATCTGGTTCGACGCCAGCGCCTGGCCCGTGTTGAACTGCACCGCGATGAGATAGGAATTGATTCCCGACGGCAGTGCCGCCACGACGACCGCCACCTTGGCCGTCAGCGGCGGCAGCCCGAACAGCCAGACTAGACCGAGAACCAGTGCCGGCATCAGGAAGAGTTTCAGCGTCGAAAGCGCGAGCGCCGGCCGGACATTGCCTGTAATGCCGAAACGGCGCAGGCTGAGCCCCATCGCGAACAGCGCCACGGGGCCGGCGGTGCTGGCCAGCGCATCGACCAGCCGCGAGACGAGCCCCGGCAACGGGGTCCCGCCGATACGCCAGGCAAGGCCGGCCAGGATGCCGATGATCAGCGGATTGACCAGCAATTTGCGCAGGAAACTCCTGACGACGCGCAAGGGATGCACCGGTTCATTGCCACTGCGGCCAAACATCTCGAACAGCACGATCGAGGCTATCATCATGATCGGCAGATGCACCGACACCAGGAGGGACAGCACCTCGAAACCGTCCGACCCGAATATGCCTAGGATGAACGGGGCGCCCAGCAGGACGACATTGGAATAGGACGACGACACGCCGCCAACGATTCCGGCGCGTGCGTCGCGTCCGAAGATCCGTGTGATGACAAGGTGCCCGGCGGCCCAAGTCAGCGCCACCGCGATGAAGTAGGCGGACCATAGCGACCATGGCGCCACGCCATGGAAATCGGCATTGACCATCGTCTGGAAAAGCAGCAGCGGCATCGCCACGCTGACCGCGAAGTCGGATATACCCTCGCCGCTCGCAGGCTTCAGATAGCCGGTGAGCCCGGCAAGATATCCGAGCGCGACAAGGCTGAAGACGAAAAGGACTGTTTCAGTCAACGGGGACATTTCCCTGGTGATAGGCGAGCCCTGATTGCTGCGCAATCGCCCTGGCCTTCGAAATGATCCGGCCGCCGACGTCACGCGGCCGTGCCTTGTTTTTCGGCAGACTTTACCGTCCCTATATACCGGTCATCGGCACCCGCCTGCCGGCGACCATAAAAGGATAGTTGATGATTCGATTTGCCCTCGCGCTGTTCCTGCTTGTCGTCCCCGCCTCTGCTCATGCGACCGACGCAGGCTGGGCGCTGCTGCGCGACGGCGGACATGTCGTGCTGCTTCGTCATGCGATGGTCACCGGCTCCACCGATCCGGCGAATTTCGACATCGCCACATGTTCCACCCAGATCAGCCTGTCGGCGCGAGGCAAGCAGCAGGCCAGCAAGATCGGCGCATTGTTCGCCGCACGCGCGGCGCCCGTCTCACGCGTCCTGTCCAGCCGCTATTGCCGTTGCCTCGACACGGCACGCATCGCCTTCGAGGCCGAGCCGCAGCCCTTTGCGCCGCTCGACCTGCTGTCGACCGACGAGACGCAGAAGGCCGCGCAGATCGCGGCGATCATGAAGGAGATCCGCGCCTATTCCGGCTCCGACAATCTGGTCATGGTCACCCACCTCGAAGACATCGTCGCGCTCACCGGCATCTCGCCGCGCGAAGGCGAAGCGGTGGTCGTCGCGCCGCAGGGCGAGGGCCTGCGCGTGCTCGGCCGCGTGACATTTTGACCGGGTTTGCGGCGAGCACGAAGCGGCCACGCCATCATTTTGGCCGATTGCACCCCTGTATCCCATCCAAGCGCGGCGCATTCGGCCTTTTCCTGCCGGGAAAAACCGATTAGACAGCGCGCAACCACATGCGGACAGATTCCGCCCGCAAATGCCCGCGAATGAAGGAAAAGCCCTTGTCCACCACGTTCGACAAAGTCGCCAAGATCATTGCCGACACCAGCGAGATCGATATCGACACCATCACGCCAGAGAGCCACACCATCGACGATCTGGGCATCGACAGCCTCGACTTCCTCGACATCGTCTTTGCCATCGACAAGGAATTCGGCATCAAGGTGCCGCTGGAAAAGTGGACGCAGGAAGTCAATGACGGCAAGGCGTCGACCGACGACTATTTCGTCATGAAGAACCTGTGCGCCAAGATCGACGCGCTGGTCGCGGCCAAGACGGCCTGATGTGGTGCAAGCCGCGCGGCCTTGACGCGCCTTGCAGCCTGACCCACAACAGCCGCCCATGAGCTCTCACGACGTCGTCATCACCGGTATTGGCCTTGTCTCCTCTCTGGGAGAAGGTCCGGATGCGCATTGGCGGAAACTCGCCCAACCAGGTCTGAGCCCGGTGCTCGAGTCCGGGCGGTTCGCGCCGTACACCGTCCATCCTTTGCCGGAGATCGACTGGAACCTGCAGATCGCCAAGCGCGGCGACCAGCGCCAGATGGAAACCTGGCAGAGGCTCGGCACCTATACCGCCGGTCTTGCGCTGGACGATGCCGGCATCAAGGGCAATGACGAACTCTGCACCACCATGGACATGGTGGTGGCCGCTGGCGGAGGCGAGCGCGACGAAGCGGTTGACGCCGACATCATGGCCGCTTCGGAAAGCCGCAACGACCGCGACGTGCTGCTCAACGAGAAGCTGACCACCGAACTGCGTCCGACCCTGTTCCTGGCGCAGCTTTCCAATCTGCTCGCTGGCAACATCTCCATCGTTCACAAGGTGACGGGGTCGTCGCGTACTTTCATGGGCGAGGAAGGTGCGGGCGTCTCCGCGGTCGAGACGGCTGCATCGCGCATACGCTCGGGCCAGTCGACGCATATCCTGGTCGGTGGCGCCTTCCAGACAGAGCATTCCGACATGCTGCTCGGTTATGAACTGGCCGGCTATCTGCATCGCGGTCCATGGAAGCCGGTCTGGCAAAGACAGGGCGCGGATGGCGGCGGCGTCGTGTCCGGCTCCGGCGGCGCCTTCCTGGTGCTGGAGCAGCGCGAACACGCTATCGCCCGTGGCCGGAAAATCTATGCCGAGCTGGGATCGGTCGTTTCCGGCCGCGCTCGCAGGCGTCTTGGCGGACTCGATACGGAGATTGCCACGCTGCTGAGGCAGGCCGGGTTGCCGAAGGGCGATTTGCTGGCAATGTCGGGGGCATCGGGCGCCCACGCGGCGACAGCGGCCGAGAAAACGTCATTCGACGCCAATCCGGCAATCGCGGCGCGCGGCTTCTCGACGCTGACCGGACATATGAAGGAAGCCCAGTTTCCCTTCGCCGTTGCGCTGGCCGCGCTCGCGGTCGACCGCAAGGCCGCCTACCCTGTTTTCGACGCCGCAGCCGAAAAGCCGTTCGAAGGCGTTCCGAAAAGCGTCCTTGCAACGGCGGTCGGCTATCACCAATTCGAAGGCATGGCGCTGGTCAACGCCGCGTAACGCGGCGTTTGAACTTGCATGCCGCAACGATAAACGGTCGAGGGCTAACGCATGGCCAAACTGAATGATCACATGGGCAGGCCGATCGTCGCCGTCACCGGCATCGGCGTTGTTACCTCGCTTGGCATCGGCAAGGCCGACAATTGGGCGGCGCTGACATCGGGCAAATCCGGCATCCACCCGATAACCCGCTTTCCCGTCGACCACCTGAACACCCGCATCTCCGGCATGGTCGACTTCCTGGCGTCGAGTTCGAAGGGCGCCAGCCCTCTCACCTACGAGTTGGCCGAAACCGCTGCGCGTGAAGCCATCGTGGAATCCGGTCTCGACTCCGGTGATTTCGGCGGACCGCTCTTCCTGGCCTCGCCACCGGTCGAGCTCGACTGGCACGAGCGCTTCTCGCTCTACAATTCCGACAGTCAGGACTCCGGCGCCGAAAGGCTGCTGAGGGTGGCGCGCGGGCTGAAGGAACTCGATATCTTCGAAACCACCCAGTTTGGCTCGATCGCCGACCGCCTTGCCGACCATTTCGGCACGCGCGGCCTGCCGATCACACTGTCGACCGCATGCGCCTCCGGCGCCACCGCGATCCAGCTTGGCGTCGAGGCAATCCGTCGCGGCGAATGCGACCGGGCGCTCTCGATCGGCGCTGACGGTTCCGCGACCGCCGAGGCGTTGATCCGTTTCTCGCTGCTGTCGGCGCTGTCGACCCACAACGACAATCCGGAAAAGGCGTCGAAACCGTTTTCCAAGGATCGCGACGGCTTCGTGCTGGCCGAAGGCTCCGGTGCTCTCGTGCTGGAATCACTGGAAGCCGCCCTTGCGCGCGGCGCCACCGTTCTGGGTATCCTCAGCGGATGCGGCGAGAAGGCCGACGATTTCCACCGCACCCGCTCGAAACCCGACGGCTCGCCGGCTATCGCCGCGGTCCGCGCCGCCCTCGCCGATGCCGGCCTGAGCGAAGACCAGATCGACTACGTCAACGCCCACGGCACCTCGACGCCGGAAAACGACAAGATGGAGCACCTTTCGCTGTCGACTGTATTCGGCGAGCGCATCGGCTCGATGCCGATCTCGTCGAACAAGTCGATGATCGGCCACACTCTGTCGGCGGCCGGCGCCGTCGAAGCCGCGTTTTCGCTGATGACCATGCGCGAAAGCGTCATTCCGCCGACCATCAATTACGACAATCCCGATCCCGCGATCGTGCTCGACGTGGTGCCCAACAAGAAGCGCAACGCCGAGGTTCGCAGCGTGCTTTCGAACTCGTTCGGCTTCGGCGGCCAAAACACCTGCCTTGTCATGGCGCGGGAACCGGTCTAATGCATGTCGCCCAAAAGTGCGATGCGGTTTTGGGATAACGACATGCATGAAAACAAGGACTTAAAACGCACGACGCGTTTTTAAGTCGCCCCTTCCGCTCAACAGAACCGACAGGCTCCATGCGCGCACTGCAACTCATCGAGGACCGCCGTCTGGAAACGGTGGACCTGCCTCCTCCGCCGCCGCCTTCGCTCGGCGAAGTGACGCTACGCATCAAGGCCGTGGCGCTCAACCACATCGACGTCTGGGGCTGGCGCGGCATGGCCTTCGCCAAGCGCAAGCTGCCGCTTGTCGTCGGCGCCGAAGCCTCCGGCGAGGTCGAAGCGGTCGGACCCGGCGTCTCCAATCTCGCTCCGGGGCAGCTCGTGTCGATCTATGGCGCACGCACCTGCGGGCTCTGCCGCGCCTGCCGCGAAGGCCGCGACAATCTGTGCGAACATGTTTCTGGCGTCCACGGCTTCCACCTCGACGGCTTTGCCCGAGAGAAGATCAACCTGCCCGCACGCCTGCTGGTGCCCGCACCGCCCGGCGTGACCGATATCGGCGCGGCAGTGGCCCCTGTGACCTTCGGCACGGTCGAGCACATGCTGTTCGACAACGCCAGGCTTCAGCCGGGCGAGACGATCCTCATCCACGCCGGCGGCTCCGGCATCGGCTCCGCCGCGATCCAGCTGGCCAAGCGGATGGGCTGCACCATTATCACCACCGTGGGATCCAACGACAAGATCGAGAAGGCCAAGGCGCTAGGAGCCGATCACGTGATCAACTATCGCGAGGACCGCTTCGAAGGCGTCGTGCGCAAGCTGACGAAGAAGAAGGGCGTCGACGTGGTGTTCGAGCATGTCGGCGCCGATACCTTTGCCGCGTCGATGCTGTGCCTGAAGCGCGGCGGTCGCCTGGTCACCTGCGGCTCGACCTCAGGCGTGTCGACGCAGATCAACCTGATGCAGTTGTTCCAGCAGCAGTTGAAGCTGCTGGGATCCTTTGGCTGCCGCATGGAGAACATGGCCAATGCAATGCAGAAGATGGCGGCGGGCATCGTTGCGCCGGTCATCGACACCGAGGTCGGCTTTGACGACATCGACACGGCTCTGAAGCGCATGGAAGGCCGCGACGTGTTCGGCAAGATCATCCTGCGCGTCTAGGATCAGTCTTGGCCAACGTGTTCAAGAAGGCCCGCCGCGACCTGGCGTTTCGATACGGCAGGCAACTGCGCCAGCTCAACTACTGGCTGGTTGCGCGGGCCGCGATGCTGATCATCGGCGTGCTGCGCCTGCTGCCGGCAGACAGCGCGCTCAACTTTGCCGACCGCGTCGCCCGGCGCATCGGCCCGTGGGTGGGACGCCATGACGTCGCCATCGACAATCTGCGCAAGGCCTATCCCGAAAAGAGCGACAGCGAGATCCAGGCCATCGCATCGGACATGTGGGGCAACATGGCCCGCCTCGCCGCTGAATACATCTTTCTCGACGCCCTTTTCGACTATGACCCAGCCTCGACGAAACCGGGCCGTGTCGAGGTCAAGGGTATCGAGCATTTCGTCGAGATTGCCGGCGAGAAGAAGCCGCATATCGTCTTCACCGGGCATCTCGGCAATTTCGAACTGCTGCCAGTAGCCGCCGCCACCTTCGGCATGAACATCACGGCGCTGTTTCGGCCCCCCAACAACCCCTACCTCGCGGATTACATCCTCTCGACACGCCGCTCGACGATGGGATCGCTGCTGCCGTCCTCGACCGGCGCTTCCTTCGCGCTGGCGGGTGTGCTGGAGAATGGCGGCAATATCGGCGTCCTCGTCGACCAGAAATTCTCGAACGGACTGGAAACGACCTTCTTCGGCCGCCCCTGCCAGAGCAATCGTGTTTTGGCCACCCTTGCCCGCCATTACGAATGTGATGTCTATCCGGCCCGCTGCGTGAGATTGCCCGGCAACCGTTTCAGGCTCGAGATCGAGGACAAGCTGAGCCTGCCGCGTACCGCCAGCGGCAGCGTCGACGTCCATGCCACCACCCAGTTGCTAAACGACGTGGTTGAGCGGTGGGTGCGTGAAGATCCCGGCCAGTGGATGTGGTTTCACAAAAGGTGGGAGATGAGTGGCCGTCGCAAGCGTCGGGAACAGGCCGAGACGGCGAGCTGACGCCTGGCCGGAAGGGATTTGAGAACAACCGTCAAATCCAAATCTTGAGACCAGGCTCCGCCGCGCCGCGACCTACGCATCAAAAGCAAAAGCCGCGGAGAGCAGAACTCCGCGGCTTTTGCATCGATGGTCTTCAGCTTGCCGAAACCATCATCCCCCGGCAAATGGCAGGATGAAGTTTGGCCGATAGGTGTCCATCGTGGCGCCGTTGCGGTCTTCGTCAAGCAAAGTGTCCGAACCGAAGCTGGCGCGCAGCCCGATCACGTATTTGTGGATGTTCTCGCTTTCGCCGCCTGCGTAGGCGTGATCCAGCTGGTAGCGTCCAAACACCGAAAACGGCGACCCGGAAAACCGGTACATCGCCTGGAGCGCACCGGTGACGGTGTTGAGATGCTCGCCGGATATGGAAATGCTCGAAAAACCGAGTTCGGCATCGAAGCGAAGATTGTCGCGTGCAAAATAGCGCGCGACGCCGCGAGTACCCCAGTCGTCGATATGTTCGGACGAACCGTTGGCCCGCAGTTGCCCGTAGTACACCTGGCCATAGAGCGTCACATTGCCGATATAGACCTGGGCTTCGGGTCCGACGCTGAAGTCATAGATATTTTCGCCGCCGATACCGTCGCCGCCATATCCGGTGATCGTCGCGAAACCGCCCAGCGCGTACGCGCTCGGATCACGCCAATAGGCATGAACCGCGCCGCCGTAGCCGTAAAGATTCTGGCCCTGTACCCAGAGGGAATCGACCATGGCGTCGGTCTGGATATTCCAGCGGGCATCGATCGGGAAATTGACGCGGCCTGTTCCGCCCGCTGTCGTCGCCGTCGCGTGGTCGCCTGGCACAGTCAGGTACAATCCGCCAAGGTAGGCTTCGACATAGCCGGAAATGTGCGGAGCGGCGACGGTCTGATCCATGACGATCGCATCGGCGGCGAAAGCCGAGGTGGCCGTCGCCGCCATCGCCACGCTTATAAGCAGTCTGTACATTAGAATCCCCTCAGTTGCCTGTCCGGGATTTACCACCAACACGTGTTCAGGCAAGTCATCTGCGGGACCATGCAAGGCGAAGCGTTGTTGTTTTCGGTACCATTGGGATATTCCTGCAACATTTCAGGCATCGCAGACCCGAAATGGTATCACCGCGCCGATAAGCGCCCGAACTCCTGGCAGAGCCGAATGTCCTCGCAAAACCCGAGTCTCTGGCTGTACTGGTTCGTGTGAGGATCGGCGTATTGCCAAATGCCGGCTATCAAATCAAAACGCCGCGAAGACCCCTCCTCGCGGCGTTTTGCATCCCCCGGCTAAGGCCGTCGTCCCCCGGCAAATGTTGGATTGAAATCTCGCCGATACATGCTCCTCAAAGCAAGGACCAACAGCTTCAAACCGGGCGCGCCCGCTTTGTTTTCGGTACCATTGCGCTATTCCTGCAACATTTCGACCATGTATACAGTCGAAAGGACGCAGCCACGTTGGCCGCGGCTATGACGGAGATAGCCGTTGGATCGTCTTAGTTCGTGATGAGGATCCGTGTATTGCCGAAGCCGGCTTCCTGCACCATCGAATAGAACGTCGCGGCATTGGCGGTCTGCAGCCGCACGCAGCCATGCGATGCCGGGCGCCCCAACTGTCTGACCGCACCGGTGCCGTGAATGGCGTAGCCACCGTGGAAGAACACGGAATATGGCATCGGCGACATCTCGTATTTACGCGAGTACCACATCCGCTCTGTCCGTTGCGGCCGATACGTGCCTCGGGGCGTGAAGTACCCCTTGCGGGCGGTGGAAACGTTCCAGCGATACAGCACCTCGCCATACTTGCTTACAGTCATCGTCTGTGACGATACGTCGATGTTGGCCACCAGGCTGGCGGCCCAGCCCTGAACCGAAGAACCGAACAGCATCGCGACAAGCATCGCCGCCATGAGAACTGTCTTTTTCATGCGATCAAACCCCTTTGATTGCCCCTGCCTGCATGTTTTCACGTTGCTTTCATTTTTTAAGAGGCAGAGACGTGATTTAGCACACACTCGTTGACGAATTGGCCAATCCGAAGCGGCGAATTTGAACGATTTTCCCGCGATAGTTGCCGCAACAACACGTTGCACCAGCGTTCTTCGAACGAGGCTTGCAAAACCATGATGATCCCTGCTCAATCCTCCAGATGAACGAACGACTCCTCAAGGCGGTGGATGATCGGGTCGATGACCTGATCGCGCTGACCGCCGACCTGATCCGCTTCCCAACCATCAATCCGCCAGGCGAGGCCTATCGCCCATGCGCGGAATACATCGGTGCACGCCTGAGGAAGCGGGGTTTCGAAACCGAATTCATTCGCGCCGAGGGCGCGCCGGGAGACACCGACCGATATCCACGCGTCAATGTCGTCGCCCGTTTCGCTGGCCGGTCGACGGGCGCCTGCGTCCATTTCAACTCGCATATCGATGTGGTCGAAGCCGGGGAAGGCTGGAGCGTCGATCCTTTTGCCGGTGTCGTGAAAGACGGAAGGGTCTATGGCCGCGGCGCCTGCGACATGAAAGGCGGTCTCGCCGCCTCGATCATCGCCGCTGAAGCCTTCATGGAGGTTTTTCCCGATTTTCACGGCGCCATCGAGATTTCCGGCACGGTTGACGAGGAGTCGGGTGGCTTCGGTGGCGTCGCCCATCTTGCCAGGCTGGGCTATTTCTCCGCCCCCAGGGTCGATCACGTCATCATCCCCGAACCGCTCAACAAGGACCGTATCTGCCTTGGCCATCGCGGCGTCTGGTGGGCGGAGATCGAGACAAAGGGCGAGATCGCGCATGGCTCGATGCCGTTCCTTGGCGACAATGCTGTACGCCACATGGGCGCGGTGCTGCAGGCTTTCGAGGATGAGCTGTTCCCGGCGCTCGATCGCAAGATGACGCGCATGCCGGTCGTGCCCGAAGGCGCCAGGCGTTCCACCATGAACATCAACTCCATCCATGGCGGCCAGACCGAGGACTTCCGGCCTGGCCTGCCCTCGCCCAACGTGCCCGACGCCTGCCGGCTGACCATCGATCGCCGCTTCCTGCTTGAAGAGGACCTCGGCACCGTCAAGAGCGAGGTGACGGACATACTCGACCGGCTGAAGCGGGAGCGCAAAAAGTTCGACTACGAGATTCGCGACATCATGGAAGTGTTGCCGCTGATGACCGAGCGCGATGCGCCGGTGGTAAAGGCTGTGGCACAAGGCATCATGGAGATATTCGACCGCGAACCCGATTATGTGATTTCGCCTGGCACCTACGACCAGAAGCACATCGCCCGCATCGGACATATCTATGACTGCATCGCCTACGGGCCGGGCATTCTTGATCTGGCTCACCGGCCCGACGAGTGGGTGGGCATCAACGACATGGTGGAATCGGCGAAGGTGATGGCGATCGGGCTCAACCTGCTGCTGCGTGGCAAGCTCGCCGGTTGATACGGCCAGAGACGGAACCGCTGGCGGAAAAAACATTCCTCCGTGCGAAGCCGGACAGCACGAAACGCGATTTACTCCGCTGAAAAATCACGCTTCTATCCGCCGGGTTCGAGCTATGGGGAGTTGCACGATGAAATTGTGGAAGATCATTCTGGCCGCGACGGCCATGTCTCTTGCCGCCGGAACCTCGGCGTTTGCCGCGCGGACCGATCTGGTCATCGGCATCCCGCTCGAACCCCCGCATCTCGATCCGACCGCGGGTGCCGCCGCCGCGATCAAGGAAGTTCTCTATGCCAATGTGTTCGAGGGACTGACCCGCATTGGCCCCAACAGCGAAGTGCTGCCGGATCTGGCCGAGAGTTGGACCATTTCCGACGACGGCAAGGTCTATACCTTCAAGCTGCACACTGGCGTGAAATTCCATGATGGCAGCGACTTCAGCGCCAACGACGTGAAATTCTCGCTCGACCGCGCCCGCGCCGACAACTCGGTCAACGCGCAAAAGGGCCTGTTTGCCGCCATAGACACCGTCGAGGTGGTCGATCCAGCGACGGTGAAGGTCACGCTCAAACACCCGCAAGGTTCCTTCCTCTACAATATGGGCTGGGGTGACGCGGTGATTGTGTCGCCCAAATCGGCGGACACCAACAAGGAAAGGCCGATCGGCACCGGTCCGTTCAAATTCCAGAACTGGGCCAAGGGATCGTCGATCACGCTGGTGAAGTCAGATCATTACTGGGGCGCTCCGGTGTTCCTCGACAAGGTCGAGTTCCGCATCGTGCCCGATGCCGCCGCCTATGTGCCGGCGCTGCTTTCCGGCGACATCCAGGCTTTCCCGTTCTTCGATCCCGACAGCGTCGCGCAGGTTAAGGACGATCCGCGCTTCAAGGTGGTGGTCGGCGCGACCGAAGGCGAAACCATCCTGTCTATCAACAACAAGAAGCCGCCATTCGACAAGCTGCAGGTCCGGCAGGCAATTTCCTACGCGCTCGATCGCAAGGCGATCATCGATGGCGCCTCGGCCGGCCTCGGCCTGCCGATCGGCTCGCATATGTCGCCGACCAACAAATATTATGTCGATCTCACGGGCCGTTATCCGCACGATGTCGCCAAGGCCAAGGAACTCCTGAAGGAGGCGGGGCTGGAAAACGGCTTCAGCGCGACGCTGAAACTGCCGCCGCCCTCCTATGCGCGGCTTGGTGGCGAGATCATCGCCTCGGAGCTTCGTGATGTCGGCATCAACCTCGAGATCATCCCGGTCGAATGGGCGCAGTGGCTGGATCAGGTCTTCACCAAGAAGGACTATGACCTGACCATCGTTTCCCACACCGAGCCCAACGACATCGATATCTATTCGCGCAAGGACTACTATTTCAATTACCAGAACCCGGCCTTCAACAAAGTCATCGCCGACCTGGATCTCACCTCCGACGAGGCCAAGCGCAAGGAACTTTACGCCCAGGCGCAGAAGATCCTGGCGGATGATGCCGTGGTCGGCTTTCTCTACGAATTGCCGAAGGTCGGCGTCTGGGACGCCAAGCTGCAAGGCCTGTGGGAAAACGCACCGATCCAGGCCAACGACCTGACCAAGGTGAAGTGGGCGGATTGATTTCGCGCGTCCATAAAATGCGCTGCCCCGGGACCGGAAACCACTTCCGGGGCATATGGCTACGCCAATGACCGCCTATCTTCTCAAGCGCCTCGTCATCGCCGCGCTCACCTTGGTGCTGGCCTCCGTCGTTGTCTTCGCCGTGCTGGAGATCCTCCCCGGCGATCCCGCGCGACTGATGCTGGGCATGAACGCCAGCGCCGATCAGGTCGAACTTCTGCGCGACCAGATGGGCCTTAACGCGCCTCTCGTCCAGCGCTACCTGCACTGGGCCGGCGGTCTGCTGAGACTGGATTTCGGCCGTTCCTACACCTATTCGGTGCCGGTCCTCGATCTCGTGCGCGAGCGGCTCGTCGTCTCGCTCCCGCTGGCGCTGATCGCCTTGGCGCTCTCCACCATCATCGCCATTCCCGTCGGCCTGTTTTCCGCCGGAAGGCGTGGCCGGGTTGGTGACACGATAACCATGGGCGCGGCACAGCTTGGCGTCGCCGTGCCGAACTTCTGGTTCGCGCTGATGCTGATCTATGTTTTCGCGGTCTGGCTGAGGCTGGTGCCGGCCGGAGGTTTTCCTGGATGGAGCGCTGGCTTTTGGCCGGCGCTGAAAGCACTGATCCTGCCGGCGATCGCGCTTGCCCTGCCGCAGGCCGCCATCCTGGCGCGGGTGACCCGCTCGGCGTTGATCGAGGTGCTCAACGAGGATTATATCCGCACCGCTCGCGCCAAGGGCCTGCCTTACCGTGCCGTCCTGTGGCGCCACGCGCTGCGCAACGCCATGATCCCCGTACTGACCATCCTTGGCCTGCAGTTCGCCTTCCTGCTTGCCGGCACCATCATCATCGAGAATGTCTTCTACCTGCCCGGCCTGGGCCGACTGGTGTTCCAGGCGATCACCCAGCGTGACCTGATCGTGGTCGAAAGCGTCGTCATGCTGCTGGTCGCGGCGGTTATCGCCGTCAACCTGATCGTCGACCTTTCCTATGCGGTCGTCGATCCGCGACTGAGAAGCCGCCAATGACACTGCATATCGACATCCCCCAGGAGACATTCACCGGCATCCTCGCCAAGGCGTTCCGAAACACCGCGTTTGTTGCCGGCTTCGTCATAACCCTGCTGATCCTGGCGATGGCTGTAATCTCCTATGTCTGGACGCCCTACGATGTCACAAGGCTGATCATCGCGGACAAGACGCAAGGTCCCTCTCTGGCGCACTGGTTCGGCACCGACCATTTCGGCCGTGACATCCTGTCGATGGTCATGGTCGGCGCCCGCAACTCGATCGCCGTGGCGCTGGTCGCGGTCGGTATCGGCATGGGGGTCGGCGTACCGCTCGGCGCCTTTGCCGCGGCGCGCGGCGGTCTCATCGACGAGATGCTGATGCGGGTCAACGATCTGGTCTTCGCCTTCCCTGCCCTGCTTTCGGCGATCATGATCACCGCCATCTTCGGGCCGGGCGCGGTCAATGCCATCATCGCCATCGGCATCTTCAACATACCGGTCTTTGCCCGAGTAGCCCGTGCGGGCGCGCTGGCGATCTGGCCGCGCGAGTTCATCCTTGCCGCGCGCGCCGCCGGCAAAGGCAGGACGCTCATCACCATCGAGCACGTGCTGCCCAACATCGCCACGCTGCTGCTGGTGCAGGGAACCATCCAGTTCGCGCTCGGCATTCTCGCCGAGGCGGGGCTTTCCTATGTCGGGCTCGGCGCGCAGCCGCCCATGCCGAGCTGGGGCCGCATGCTGTTCGACGCGCAGACCCGCATGGTGGTGGCGCCGTGGATGGCGATCTTTCCCGGCATGGCGATCGTCATCACGGTGCTCGGGCTGAACCTGCTTGGCGACGGCATCGCTGATATCATCGATCCGAAATCGCGGCGGCGGCGATGAGCCTGCTGGACATCCAGGACCTCTCGCTGACCATCGGCGACACGCCGATCCTGAAGGGGGTCGAACTTTCCATCGCGCCCGGCGAAGTGATGGGCCTGGTCGGCGAATCCGGCTCCGGCAAGTCGATGACCGCGCTGGCGCTGATGCGGCTCTTGCCGCACGCCGCGCGGACGACGGGACAAATCCGCTTCGATGGCATCGACATAACGGCAGCCACTGAAGACCAGATGTGCGCGCTGCGCGGCGACGACATCGGCATGATCTTCCAAGAGCCGATGACGGCTCTCAACCCGGTGAAAACCATCGGCGAGCAGGTTGCCGAGGGCATACGGTGGCACACCAAGGCAAGCCGCGCCAACGCCGAGGAGCGCGCGCGAAAAATGCTCGACCGCGTCGGCCTGCCCGAAGCGCAATTCCCGCTATCACGCTATCCGCACGAATTGTCCGGCGGCCAGCGCCAGCGCGTCGTCATTGCCATTGCCTGCGCGCTAAAGCCGAAGCTGCTGATCGCGGACGAGCCGACCACGGCACTCGACGTGGTCCTGCAGGCGCAGATCCTCGACCTCCTGCGCGACCTTGTCGCCGAAACCCACATGGGACTGCTGCTGATCTCGCATGACCTGGCTGTCGTGACCGAAATGGCGGATCGCATCACCATCCTGCGTCGCGGCGAGGTCATGGAAGCAGGAGACACGGCGCGTACCCTGTCGGAACAGACCCATCCCTACACGCGCCAGCTGGCGCAGGCCTCGATGCATGTGCCGGCGCGCGCGCGGCCGCACAATGCCGGATCGACCGCGCCTCTGCTCGAGGTCGAAGGCGTGACGCGGGATTACCCCGGGCGGCGCATGTCGCTCCTCCGGCGCGCTGCGCCGATCCGTGCTGTCAACGATGTTTCCCTGTCGGTGACACCGGGCCAATCGGTGGCCCTGGTCGGGCGTTCCGGTTGCGGCAAGTCAACGCTCGCCCGCATGATCCTGGCGCTGGATCGGCCGACATCAGGCGCGATCCGGTTCAAGAGCCAGGACATCATTGGCAAGAGCGAGACCGAGCTGAAGCCGGCGCGCCGCGACATGCAGGTGGTGTTCCAGGACCCCTACGGCTCGTTCGACCCACGCCAGAAGGTGGCGAAACTGATCGCCGAACCGCTGCATGTCCTGGAAACGAAGCCGTCAAAGGCCGAACGGCGCGAAATGGTGGCGCATGCCCTGCACGAGGTCGGCCTCGACGTCGCTGACATGGACAAGTATCCGCACGAATTTTCCGGTGGCCAGCGCCAGCGCCTGTCGATCGCCCGCGCGATCATCACACGCCCGAAACTGGTCGTCGCCGATGAGCCGGTCTCCGCGCTCGATGTCTCCATCCGTGCCCAGATTCTCGACCTGTTCGCGGAACTCAACCAGAAGCTCGGCATTGCCTATCTGTTCATCACCCACGACCTGACCGTGGCGCGCGCCATCACCGACGAGGTGCTGGTCATGCATGACGGCAAGATCGTCGAGCGCGGCAAGACGCGCGAGGTGCTCGACCACCCGCAATCCGAAGCCGCCAAGGCACTGGTAGCGGCTGCTCCGGATCTGCGCAGGGCGATTGCACGCAGAATGCAGGAACAGGGGTGAGCGGCCGTTCCGCTCCTACTCGTTAGGCCTTACGACATCGACCGGGCTGATCTCGAGCAGGTCGAGCGTACGGCGCAGCAGACGTACCTCGCTTTCGGCGAGCTGCGAATCCGCCTTGGCTATTTCCACCATGTGGCGGGCGAGAAGCTTGCGCCGCTCGATATCGAGATCGCGAAACAGGGCGATGGCCTGCGAGCCATTTGTCTCGTAGCCAAAATCGTTGAGATATTCGATCACGGCATCGATGCTGGTTTCCTGGATGTCGAAGGATTCCTTGCAGATGCGCCTGAATACGGCCATCTCGCTTTCGCTGACGGAGCCGTCGGCAAGGATCATGCGGAACAGCATCAGCAATTCCGCCGAAAGCACCGGATCGTCGGCCACCTTCCGCACGCCGGGGTCGCCGTCGAAGATCGAGCGTATCTGTTCCAGCAATCCGGCAGCCATGGAGGTCCCTTTCGATTCGTCCCAATAGGTAGCGCGGAATCGGCCTTGCGCAAACGGGGTGGGCGTGGTCGAACGCCTTCTGCCTTCAACGTCCGAACGCTTCCATCGATCCCATGTTCGATCTCGCCACCCAGACCGTCGTCATGCTCGCCTTCGCGGCCTTTGCCGCCGGCTTTGTCGATTCGATCGCCGGTGGTGGCGGCCTGATCACCGTGCCGGCATTGCTTCTTGCCGGCTTCACACCGGTCCAGGCGCTGGCCACCAACAAGCTGCAGGGCATGTTCGGCTCGGGCTCGGCGACAATCCACTACGCTTCGAAGGGGCATGTCGACCTGCGCCGCCAGCTTCCTTCGGCCCTGCTGGCCCTCGTGGGAAGCGCGATCGGCGCGTTGCTGGCGACGATCGTGCCCGGCGATCTCCTGCGGGCTCTCCTGCCGATCGTCCTGATCGCAATCGCCATCTATTTTGCTTTCAAACCCAATATGAATGATGTCGACCGCGCCGAGCGGCTCTCGCCGTTCCTGTTCGGGCTGACGATCGTGCCGGCAGTGGGGTTCTACGATGGCCTTTTCGGTCCGGGGGCCGGCTCCTTCTACATGCTCGCCTTCGTTGCGCTGGCCGGCTACGGCGTGCTCAAGGCAACGGCGCATACCAAGCTGCTCAACTTCGCTTCCAACATCGGCGGCTTCGTCGTTTTCGCCGCCTTTGGCGTTGTCTACTGGAAGATTGGCTTGATGATGGGCGTCGCCCAGTTCCTCGGCGCCCGTCTCGGCGCGAGCCTGGCCATGCGCATTGGCGCGCGGTTGATCAAACCGCTGCTGGTCATCGTCTGCCTGGCACTGGCGGTGAAGCTTCTGGCTGATCCCGCCAACCCATTGCGCGTCCTGATTGCTGGCACGTGACCGCACGCCTGATAAAATGATGCATACGAATCATGTTGGTTGGCGGACCGACATGAACTGACGGGGACCAATTTCATCTCCTTGACTTGTGCCGGCCGAAAAGGCCGAGCACTCCAGACTCAGGCAACTCGGAGCGCCCGGCCAAAAGCCGGGCGCTTTTGATTCTGATCGATGGTCTGCTAGATTCCGCGCGTGGAAGGATAGCCATGCCGATCGAGCTGCAACGTCGGAAGGAACAGGACTGGTCTGTCGCTGGCCGGTTCGACATGCTGCGGCGGGTCCCTGAACCCAGGCTTTCGGGCGTCGTCACCGACATCTGCGGTTACCGCGAAACCGCTCCCGGCCATTTCCGCAACACCGAACATGCATCGCTCACCGTGCCGCTGGTCATCAGCTTTGCCGAACCCTTCGCCATCGGGCTCGGCAGGAATCCTGGCGACAATGACCGTTTCGCCAGTTTTGCCGCCGGCCTCTATGCTGGACCGGTGGTGATCGAATCCTTCGGCGCCGCCTGCTGCGTCCAGGTCAATTTCACACCACTCGGCGCGCGCGTTTCTTCAGCCGGCCAATGAGCGAGCTGACCGACAGCATGGTTGTGCTGGATGACTTACTCGGCGCTGAAGGAACGGCACTGCGCGAAAGGCTCGGCAACACGCCGGACTGGGCGGCGCGTTTCGATCTGGCCGAAGCCTTCGTCGCCAGCCGGCTGTCCAAAGCCAGGGAAATGCCGATCGAAATTGAATGGGCCTATGACAGCATAATGGCGTCCGGCGGCCGCGCGCGCATTTCGTCGATCGCCGATAGCCTGGGCTGGAGCCGCAAACATCTCGCCGCCAGCTTTTCCAATGCGATTGGCGTCGGTCCCAAGACGTTATCGCGCATCGTCCGCTTCAACCGGGCGCTTCGCTTGTCAAGGCGGGAAACATGCGACTGGGCGGATATCGCCGCTGATTGCGGCTATGCCGACCAGGCGCATCTGGTGCGCGAATTCCGGGACCTTGCTGGCGAGACGCCCTCGGCGCTCACCGTGCTTGCGTAGCCCACAACCCCAGGTAACATTTCTTCAAGACGCCGGAACGGCCTTCGCACAGAGTGGGTTATCGACCAACCGGATGAAGGAGGCAGTCATGCCCACAACTACCGAGGCGCCGCGACTTTACCCCGCCCTGCGCTACAAGAACGCCGCAAGAATGATCGACTGGCTCGGCGAAGCTTTCGGCTTCAGCGTGCGCGCCCGTTATGGTGAAGGCGACATCGTTCATCATGCCGAACTGTCGTTCGGCTCATCGATGATCATGCTGGGCACCGTGCGCGACGACGACTACGGCAAGATGGTGGGTGAACCCGGCACAGGCGGCGGCAAGTCGATCTACATTGCCGTCGAGGACGCCGACGTCGCCTATGCCCGCGCGAAGAAAGCCGGCGCGGTGATCATCCAGGAACTGGTCGACCGCGACTATGGCAGCCGCGAGTTCATTTGCCGCGACCCGGAAGGCAATGTCTGGTCGTTCGGCACTTACTGGCCAAAGGCAGGCGAAAAGGCATAGATCCTACCTGGCCAGGCCAAAGATCGCGTCGCAGTCGAGATGCACCTCCAGCTCGGCGGCGACGTCGTCCAGCGCCCGTTCGACCTCGGCGCGGTAGTCGAGGTCGCTGCCGTTGACGCCCAGGCTTTCGAGGAATTTGCCGCGAAAGGCGTTGGCGCAAAACAGGCCGTGCATGTAGGTGCCCAGCACCTTGCCATCAGCCGAAATCGCGCCGTCATCGACGCCGTTGATGACGGCGGAGGGCCGTCGCGTGTCCGGACCGGTGGTGCGGCCGAGATGGATCTCGTAGCCTTCCAGCGGCAGGTCGAATGGCACCGAGCGCGCTGTGACGTTGCGCACGGTCTTCTCTGGCTCCATCACCGTCTCGATGTCGAGCAGGCCCAGACCTTCTGCTTCGGTCACGCTGCCCTCGATGCGCTGTGGGTCGCGAACGATCCTGCCGAGCATCTGGAACCCGCCGCAGATGCCGACGACATGGCCACCGCGCTTGCGGTGCCCAAGCAGATCGCGGTCCCAGCCGTTCTCACGGAACTGCAGCAAATCGCCGATCGTCGACTTGGAGCCGGGAATGACCACCAGCCCCGCATCCTCCGGCAGGCGTTGACCGGGCGGCACGAACACCACCTCGACCTGCGGTTCGGCCTTGAGCGGGTCGAGATCGTCGAAATTGGCGATGCGGCCAAGCATCGGCACGGCCACCTTCAGTGCCCGCTTTTCGCCGGAAGCCAGCCGTTCCAGCACGACGGAATCCTCCGAAGGCAACCGTGCGGCGGCCTTGAGCCATGGCACGACGCCAAAACAGCGCCACCCGGTGAAACCTTCAATCGCCTTGATGCCGTCGTCGAACAGCGAAACGTCGCCCCGGAACTTGTTGATGAGGTAGCCGACAATCATGCGCCGGTCTTCTTCCGGCAGGATCAGATGCGTGCCGGCGATAGAGGCGATGACGCCGCCGCGATCGATGTCGCCGACCAGCACCACCGGAACATTGGCGCGCGTAGCAAAGCCCATATTGGCGATGTCGCGGCTGCGCAGGTTGATCTCGGCAGGCGAACCGGCGCCCTCGACGATGACGAGATCGGCGCCCTCGCCGACCTTGGCCCAGGAATCCAGCACGGCGTCCATCAGCCGGCTCTTCAGCGCCTGATAATCGCGCGCCCGCGCCTCGCCGAACACCTTGCCCTGCACGATGACCTGCGCGCCGACATCGGTCTGCGGCTTGAGCAGCACCGGATTCATGTGGACGGTCGGCTCGACACCGCAGGCGATCGCCTGCAGCCATTGCGCGCGGCCAATCTCGCCGCCACCACGATTGTTGTCGCCGGGAATGTCGGCAACGGCGGCGTTGTTCGACATGTTCTGCGGCTTGAACGGCCGCACCTTCAACCCGCGCTTTTTCGCGGCGCGGCACAGGCCCGCGACCAGCACCGTCTTGCCGACATCGGAACCCGTGCCCTGCAGCATGATGGCCCTGGCCATTATGCCCTGCCCTGCGCGACGGTTCCGGTGATCGTCGATTTCGCCGCCAGCGGCCCGCCGCGCCAGATATAGAGAGCCAGCAGCGGCTCCTGCCCCGTGCGCATGGCATGATTGACGTTCGAGGCATGGTGTACGACCTCGCCTGCCGCGCGAACGCGGAAGCCGCTCTCACCCATGCGCCACTCCGTACCACCGGTCAGCGGAATGTAGATTTCTTCGGCCACGTGGTGATGGTCGGGATAGACGATATCAGGCCCAAGGATGAGAAGGCCGGCGGCGACCTCATCATTGGCGAAATGGCCGCGCATGCCGAATACTTCCAGCCAGCCGTAATTGTCGATGAATGCCTTGCCGAAATCGGCTTCGGTGTAGGTCTGGCCCCAGCGGAGGTCACTGCCATGCGCCGCCAGGAACCGTACCAGCGGCCTGGCGCCCGCCGGCGCCAGGTCGGCAGCGCGATCCAGGTGGCTGACGCAGGCAAGCGGGTGCGGTTCGAGTGCTCGGGCCGGCATATCCCAGTCGATTCGTGTCACGGCATCGCGCACCAGCGCATTGTCGACACTGGTGAGGTAACGATGGAACGTCTCAAGCAGTTCGTTGATATTTGTCGTCATGGTTCTCGTTCGCGCATCCATCCGCGCACAGCCGCTCCGCTCAAGGTCGGGTTGCGCGGCGGCATCATTGGTCTAGATTGGTGCCCGCGCAAAGCCAAAAACGACAGGCCAGCACACTGACTGGCCCCAGATCAGGGAGCACGCCATGGACGCCGCGGTCGATGCGAGCACCAGCCAGTTCGAACTCAATGAGGAGCAGCGCGCCATACAGGAAATGGCCGAGGCCTTCGCCGCCGATCGTGTCGCGCCGAACGCACTGGATTGGGACCGCAGGAAACATTTCCCGGCCGATGTGATCCGCGAAACCGGGCCGCTCGGCCTTGGCGGCATCTATGTCCGCGACGATGTCGGCGGCTCGGCGCTTGGGCGGCTCGACGCCGTGCTCATCTTCGAGGCGCTTTCCCGCGCCGACCCGGCCTTTTCGTCCTTCATCTCGATCCACAACATGGTGGCGTCGATGATCGACCGCTTCGGCAATGACGAACAGCGCCAGCGCTTCCTGCCCAAGCTGACTTCGATGGAATGGCTGGCCAGCTACTGCCTGACCGAGCCAGGCTCCGGTTCCGACGCCGCCGCGTTGAAGACGCGCGCGGTGAAGAGCGGCGGCGACTATGTGCTGAACGGCACCAAGCAGTTCATCTCCGGCGCCGGCGATAGTGACATCTATGCCGTCATGGTGCGCACCGGCGCCGAAGGGCCGAAGGGCATTTCCACCATCGTGGTTCCCAGGGACGCGCCCGGCCTCTCCTTCGGCGCGAACGAACACAAGATGGGCTGGCATATGCAGTCGACCCGCCAGGTCATCTTCGACGACTGCAAGGTGCCCGTTGAAAACCTGCTGTCCACCGAAGGCGCCGGGTTTGGCATTGCCATGGCGGGGCTGGACGGCGGCCGACTGAACATCGCCGCCTGCTCGCTGGGCGGCGCGCAATCGGCGCTCGACAAGGCGCTGTCTTATACTGCCGAGCGCAAGGCCTTCGGCTCGAAGATCAACCAGTTCCAGGCGCTGCAGTTCAGACTCGCCGACATGGAGACGGAGCTGCAGGCGGCGCGTATCTTCCTCTATGCCGCCGCCTCGAAACTCGACCGCAAGGCACCCGACGCCGGCAAATGGTCGGCAATGGCCAAGCGCTTCGTCACCGACACCGGTTTCAACGTCGCCAACGATGCGCTGCAACTGCTCGGCGGCTACGGCTATCTGCACGACTACGGCATCGAAAAACTGGTTCGGGATCTGCGCGTCCACCAGATTCTCGAAGGCACCAACGAGATCATGCGCGTCATCATTGCACGCGTCCTGATCGGCCGTTGAAATCGATAAATCCGGGAGAGAGACAATGACGACGATCGCCTTCATCGGCCTCGGCAACATGGGCAATCCTATGGCCGCCAACCTCGTCAAGGCGGGGCATACGGTGCATGGATTCGACCTGATGCCGGAGAATTTGACCCTCGCGCGCGAGCATGGCGTGGTCGTCGTGGCCAACGCACTCGCCGCCGTGAAGGACGCCGATGTCGTCATCACCATGCTGCCAGCCGGCAAGCACGTACTGTCGGTCTATGAGGACATCGCGCCGAAGGCAAAGAAAGGCGCGCTGTTCATCGACTCCTCGACCATCGATGTGGAATCGGCGCGCAAGGCGCATGCCGTCGCCAGCAAGCATGGGTTGCTGTCGATCGACGCGCCGGTCTCGGGCGGCACCGGCGGCGCCACCGCCGGCACGTTGACCTTCATGGCCGGCGGTTCGAAGGATGCTTTCGCCAAGGCCGAGCCGATCCTTCAGCCGATGGCCGGCCGCATCGTGCACTGTGGCGATGACGGCGCCGGACAGGCGGCCAAGATCTGCAACAACATGATCCTCGGCATTTCGATGATCGGCGTCGCCGAAGCCTTCGTGCTGGCGGAAAAGCTGGGCTTGTCGCATCAGGCGTTGTTCGATGTCGCCTCGACATCCTCCGGCCAATGCTGGTCGCTGACCACCTATTGCCCGGTGCCCGGCCCGGTGCCGACCTCGCCCGCCAACAAGGACTACAGACCGGGCTTTGCCGCGGCCTTGATGCTGAAGGACCTGAAGCTGGCGCAGGAAGCGGCGCAGGGCGCGGGCGCGGTGACGCCACTTGGCGCCGAGGCGGCGCAGCTCTACGCGCTGTTCAACGCCCAGGGACATGCCGGCGCCGATTTTTCAGGCATCATTAATTTTCTACGCGGCGCAAATCCATAAGTTGCTAATATGACTGAACTTTTTTCGGCTGTTTCGAGAGAAACTCGTCAAATTTAGGTTTGCTTAAGCTCTCGATAACCCCCCGGTAACGATGTCCCTATAAAACGGATCTCGAGGCGGACATATCGCATCCGCCCGGCGCTCCGGATCAGGTCTCGCGTACCGGAGCCCGTAAGTTTCGCCAAGTGTTCGAGTAGCGAAACGCCATGCGTATCTGGCAAAGCCGCGTTCCCGCTGGAGCGCGGTTTTTGCGTTTCCGTCACCTATGTTGCCGCGCCTGGCCTATATCCCGATTGCCGCATTCGGAACCGGCACATGATCTTCGTTGATCAGGACGATCGGTGCATCGACGCCATCCACCCTGACAACAAGCAGGCGCATGCTCCATTTGCCGGCTGTGCGCACGGCATTGGATATGGCCGTGCCGGTGCCTTTGCTGCCATGGATTGGGATGCTGAACTGGGCGTCACCCGAGCCGTTCGCATTGACGTTGATATGGCCGCCGATCCAGAAATTATTAGCCAGGTCATCGCCGATGGCCGATTTGACCCGATCGTCCGCCCGAATGGCGTCCATGGTGATGCGATACGCGTCGTTGCCTTTGAGGATATAGGGAATGCTGCCGATGGAAGCCGCAAGGCCGCCAATCGCAACCACCCAGACCACCAGCCCGGCAATTGCCCAGTTGCGCTGCGTCTTGCGGAACTGCTCGGCGTCGCGCCAGGCGCGGTTCCGCCAGGCCCAGCGGCTGCCGCGCGCACCCAGTACGATGATCATGATGATGTTGACGACAGGGATAAGCGCCAGCAGCGCGATGAACGTGCTGTTGCCGATACCCCAGATCCAGTTGAGGAAGAAGGCGCCCCAATTCCAGCGGTCAAGTTCGGCCGGAATTTCGGCAGGCTCGTTGAGCGGCTGTCCAGCCATGATGTCCCCCTGATGCATCCCGCCCGAAAGCCCGCGGCGATGCGTTAGGCAAAGGTGCCTCAGCGGGTTCTAGACGATGATCCCGAAAACGGTAATCGGTTTTCGCTTGGCCGGCGGTCTGTCAGGCGCCTTGTTCAGGTCTTTGTCGACAACCGGCGAAAATTCGCCTTCACGGCAACGCTTGCCGGCTTCAGCGCGGCGTTCACGGACCTCTCGGCCGCGATGCCGTTGAACAGCGACGGCGTGCGTCCGGAAAAAACTTCCGGCCAGAAGCGCGATGCCGACTGAAGCAGCGACATTTGCGCGGCAAATGCACCTTCGGCCATCGCGACGGTCTTCTCGTTCACCGCACGGGCCGTCTCCGTGCCCCACGGCCGGCTGCTCCCGGCATCCTTGGCCATCATTGGCAGGCGCATCATCGCCACCAGCGGCGCCAGCATCAGGTCCGCGCCGATGCTGGCTGCTTCTTGCACGCGTCGGCTCTTGCCGGTCTTTCTCATGGAAACGAACCCCTTGTCTCAGCCGATATGGCCACTGCGTATCACACTACGCGCGGAAGACAGCATCGTTCCCGGTCTCAACCAATTGCAGTCCCCACCCGGGCGCTCTCATCGAAGAGCGCCCGGCTAAGGTCACAGGCCTATCGCTTGCGCAGATCCGCCTGCGCAAGGTCGAGTGCCTTGGTGATACGCTCGCAAGCCATGTCGATCGTGTCGCGGGTCCAGATCAGCGGCGGCGACAGGATCATCGTGTCGCCGGTGGCCCGCAGCATCATGCCGTTGGCGATTGCGTGGTCGCGAACGACGACCGCGGCGCTGCCCGATGGCAGGAAACGCTCCTTGGTGGCCTTGTCCTTGACGATCTCGATCGCGCCCATCAGACCGATCGAGCGCACCTCGCCGACCAAGTCGTGTCCGGCAATACGCTCCTGCAAGGCTTCTGCGAAATACGGTCCGGTGTCCGTCTTGACGCGGTCGACCAGCCCCTCCCGCTCGATGATCTCGAGGTTCTTCAGCGCCACGGCACACGCCACCGGGTGACCGGAATAGGTATAACCATGGTTGAACTCCCCACCCTTCTCGACCAGCGTCGACGCAATGCGGTCGCCGACCAGCAGCGCCGACAGCGGCTGATAGCCGGAGGTCAGCGCCTTGGCGGTGGTGATGGTGTCCGCCTCGACGCCGAAGGTCTGGGCGGCGAACCACTCGCCGGTGCGGCCGTAGCCGGTTATGACTTCGTCCAGCATCAGCAGGACATCGTATTTGCGGCAGATGCGCTGCACTTCCGGCCAATAGCTCAACGGCGGTATCTTCACGCCGCCCGCGCCCATCACAGGCTCGCCGATGAAGGCGGCAACCTTGTCGGCGCCGGCCTCGAGGATCGCATCCTCGACGGCCTTTGCCGCGCGCAGGCCGAAATCATGATCGCTCTCGCCCGGCAGCGCCAGTTCGTAGGCGTAGGGCATCATCACATGGACGATGTTGGGAACCTCGCCGCCGAGCTGCTTGTGCATGGCATCCATGCCGCCGAGCGACGTGCCGGCAACCGTCGAGCCGTGGTAGCCCATCTTGCGCGAGATGATGCGGTTCTTTTCCGGCTTGCCTTCCAACGCCCAGTAGTGGCGCACGAGACGCAGCGCCGTGTCGTTGGCCTCCGAACCGGAGGAGCCATAGAACACCTGGTTGATGTTCTTCGGCGCGATTTCCGCCAGTTTCTTGGACAACAGCACCGGGGTCGGCGTCGAGCATTTGAAGAAGGAATTGTAGTAGGGCAGTTCCTTCATCTGCGCGTAGGCGGCATCCGCCAGTTCGTCGCGGCCATAGCCGATGTTGACGCACCAAAGGCCTGCCATGCCGTCGAGGATTTCAGCCCCCTCGGAATCATAGATGAACGGACCGTTGGCGTGGGTGATGATGCGCGAGCCGGCTTCGCGCAGTTCCTTGTGATCGGTAAACGGGTGAAGGTGATGCGCGGCGTCGATCTGCTGAAGCTGCTTCAGCGAATAGTTCTGATAGGTCATGGATTTGATCTTTCCTCTTGGAATCATTCCGGCTGGGCCGGGGCGGATTCGTCAGAGGCAGGCGGGAGGCGAGTAGCCGATGCGGGCGCAGAGCCGCAAAAGCTCGGCGCGCAGCGTGCGCGATGACGGTGTCACCGCGACGCGGAATGCGCGAGCTGATAGTCTAGCGAAAGCCATGGCCGCCACCTTAGACCAAAGGATGGTCAAGGTGAACCACCCTTTGCTTGGCCACCCGAAGGATTCGCGATCAAGCCTTGGCTGTCAGCGCTCTCTGCAGGAACACATACTTCATCGCGGTCTGCGCTGCCTGCGGACGGCGGTCGCCGCGCCCGCCATGTCCGCCTTCGGTCTCCTCGAAGAACAGCGTCTTGTCATGCCCCGCTTCCTGCAGACGGGCGGCCATCTTGCGCGCATGTCCCGGATGGACGCGGTCATCGGCGGTCGACGTCGTCAGCAGCACCGGCGGATAATCGGCATCACCGTTGACGTGCTGATAGGGCGAATAGGCGGAAAGCCACTTCGCGTCTTCGGGTTTCGACGGATCGCCATACTCCGCCATCCAGGAGGCGCCGGGCGGCAATTCGGTGTAGCGCAGCATGTCGAGCAACGGAACCTCGATGATGACAGCGCCGAAAAGCTCGGGATGCTGCGTCAGGGAAACACCGGTCAGCAGGCCGCCATTCGAACCACCCTGAATGCCGAGCGAGGATGCGGTGGCAATGCCGCGCTTGACGACATCCTGCGCGACCGCCGCGAAGTCATCGAAGGCATTCTGGCGGTTACCCTTGAGTGCCGCCTGATGCCAGGCCGGCCCGAACTCGCCGCCGCCGCGGATGCAGGCCTGCACATAGGCGTTGCCCTTCTCCAACCACAGCCTGCCGCGCACACCGGCGTAGCCGGGCAGCAGCGGCACTTCGAAACCGCCATAGCCGTAGAGCAACGTCGGCACCGGGCCTTTCTGGTCGCGCCGCCGGACGACAAAGTACGGGATCATCGTGCCGTCCTTCGAGCGCGCCTCGAACTGCTCAGAGATCAACGGCGATGCATCGAAACGCGCCGGCTGCGCTTTTACGGTGGCGAGCGTCTCGCCATTGTCATCCGACCAGATGATCGAGCTTGGCGTCAGGAAATCCGTGAACGAGAACGAAACGCTGGAGCCGAAATGTTCGGCATGGCTGATGCCGACATTGCCGTTTTCGGGCAGCGCGACCGGCTTCATCGACCAGGCGCCGTCCTTGCGCTCACAGACGATGACCTTGCCGCGCACATTGTCCATCATGTTGATGAACAGCCGGTCCTGGGTCCGCGCAAGGCCGGCGATCGACACACGGTATGCCGGAGCGAACAAGGTTTCGATGGCGCCGAGTTCACCGGTTTCAATCCATCGCGCGAAATCCAGCGAATAAAGTCCGTCGGGCTGGCACGCCGTGCCGTCCGGCGCCGTCCAGGGCGTACGTACACCGAACACCATCTGGTCCTTGAACAGCGCCGTGTCGGTGACGTCGTCGGGCAGCGGAATGCGTCGGTTCTCGCCGGACGGGAGATGGAGAAAGCTGTGCGATGCGAAGAAATCGAGCGTTCGCGCCAGGAACACATGGCGCCTGTCGCCGTCGAACTCGACGCCGGCACCAACGGCGAGATCCTCTTTTTGCGCCTCGAAGATCGGCGTCGCGTCTTCCAGCTTCGTGCCACGCTTCCACAGCTTGATCACGCGCGGATAGCCGGACTGCGTCTTCTCATCCTCCTCGAAGGCCGCGGAAACGATTACGGTGTCCTTGTCCAGCCAGCCGAAGCCCGACTTCGAAGCCGGGGCTCGAAATCCGTCCTCGATAAAGGATTTGGTCTCGATATCGAATTCACGCATCTCGCTGGCGTCGCCGCCGTCCGGAGACATCGACAGCAGGCAGCGGCTGAGCTCCGGATAGAGCCGGCTGGCGCCGCTGAACACCCATTTTATCCCCTCCTTCGCCGCAAGCTGGTCGAAGTCGATGATTGTTTCCCATTGGGGCTTCTCGGTCTTGTAGGAAGCGACACTCGTGCGGCGCCATAGGCCGAGCGCATTGGTCTTGTCCTGCCAGAAATTGTAGACATGGCCCTTGAGCGCGGACCCGACAGCGATATTGTCCTCGGCCGTCATCAGGTCCAGCGCCGTCTCGAACGACGCCTGATAGGATGGATCCCCCTGCAACTGGCCGACGGTGACTTCATTCTGGCGATGAACCCAGTCGAGCGACTGCTTGGCTGTCCTGTCCTCCAGCCAGAGGAAGGGGTCTTTGGTGCCGGCTTCTGGCTTGGCGATTGGCTTGGTCATGGAATCTCCGATAGGCAAGGCTTCGGCACGCAACATCGACATGCCCGGTCCGATATTCAATAGCCGCGGCACCTCGGCCGAGGAATCAGGCTTTCCTGCGGCCGACTGCGCTGGCGACCGCCAGCGCCAGGCACAGCAGGCCAAGTGTGAGCGGCAAACCTCCCGCGCCGAGGACATCCATCGCGCTGCCTGCGAGCGGCGGAACGGAAATGCCGCCGACGCCCCACATCAATGAAAAGGCGGCATTGCCCGCGATCAATGTCGAGCCCGTGAAGCGGTCGCCCAACTCGATGATCGACATCGTGTAGATACCATAGGAGACGGCGCCCCAGACGAAGATCATCGGCCAGATCAGCGGTGTTTCGATGAGCACCGGCAGCAGAGCGCATCCGAGTGCCGTAATCCCTATGCACATAAGCCTTACAAGCCGTGCCGTCAGTCTTTCGGCCATCAGGCCGAGCGGTACCTGCATGGCGATGTTGCCTGCGATCATCACCGAAAGCAGCGCCGACATGCGGGTCTCGGCGATGCCGTAGTGCGTTCCGTAGACCGGCAGCAGCGCCAGTGCCGCCTGTTCGAAGCCGGCGGCGACCACGACTGAAAACAGCAGCAGCATGGCCCGCGGCATGAAGCCGAGGACGGATACGCGGTGCCCTGCCTCGTCCACTTTCGGCAAGCGCCCGAGCACCGAGGCCAGGCAGATACCGCAAACAACGAAGGCGGAAATGCCGACAACAAACGGCGGCCAGCCCTCCGTACCGACGGCAAGGAGGCAAAGCGGTCCCGCCGCGAAACCGGCCGAGATGATCGTCGAATAGACACCCATGATGCGCCCGCGTCTCGCCGCCGGCGCCAGCGCGATGACCCAGATTTCGCTCAGTACATAGAGCGGATTGGTGACCACGCCGATCAGGAAGCGCAGTGGGAACCATAGATAGACGTTCTGCGTCCAGCCGATCAGCGCCAGCACGATCGCCGAGAGAACCGCGCAGGTGAGTGCGGTGCGCCCTGCCCCGAACCGTTGCGCCAGTCCCGGGATAAGCGGCGACGACAGGATGAAACCGATAGGCGTCATCGCCGCCGACAGGCCGATCATGGCCGGAGATTCGCCCTGGCGCTGCAGGATAAAGCTCAACAGCGGATAAGACAGCCCCTGCGCGATGGCGAACACCGAAACGGTCGCGATCACTCCGGTGATCGCGGCCCATTTTATTGCCGCCTCCCTGTCGCTCGAACCGGTCGCTACCATCTTGTCATCCACAATGAAGTGCCGCTCTCCCTCGGCGAGCCATCCAGCTATCTCCAGGATTTCGAGAACGAAAGAGCCGCGCGGCGAAATCAGCTTGCGCCAGGGAGCGGGCTCAGGACCTCCCGCGCACCGACGACCGGTAGAGCGCGAAAGCGACAAGGGACACATCGAGCACGGCGATAACGGTGGGCAGGCCGAGCGGGCCGATCGCCTGCATGAGCGCGCCGGCGGTTGGTGGCCCGACGATACCGCCAGCACCCCACATCAGGGCGAACGCCGCATTGCCGGAGACAAGTGCCGATCCCTTGAAACGGCTGCCGAGTTCGACCAGCGCCATCGTGTAGACGCCGTAGCCGACCGCGCCCATGACCAGCAGCACCAACCAGATCAGCGGCGTCGTGATCAGCAACGGCAACAGTACCGCGCAGACGGCTGTAGCCACGGCGCAGGCGATGATCATGGCCCGGCCGCCAAAACGCTCCGCCAGCAGGCCAAGCGGGATCTGCAGGAAGATGTTGCCCAGCGACAACACCATGACCAGCGCGGCGAGCACGGCTTCGGGCAGACCATAGCCGGACCCGAAGACAGGGATCAGCGCATAGGTGCTTTGCTGGACCGCGGCCGACACCAGCACGGCGAACAGCAGCGCCGGCGCCAGCCTGGCGAAGCCGACAAGACCGCCGGAGGGCTGGCCATCGTCCTCGAAGCCGGCAAGGCTCGCCGAGACGGCGCGCAGGATCACCGCGCAGAGCACGAAGCCGGCGGTGCCGACGATGAACGGGACCCATCCCGATGTGCCGACGGCGGTCAGGACCAGTGGGCCCGTCGCGTATCCGACGCCCAGCACGGAATTGAAGATGCCCATGACCCTGCCGCGCCGCGAGGGTGGCGCCAGCGACAGCGCCCAGACTTCACCCAGGATGTAGAGCGGGTTGATGATGACGCCCACGACGAAGCGGATGACGAACCATGCGACCCAGTCCTGCAGATAGCCGATGGCGAAGAAGCAAAGCGCGCCGATCAGCGAGCAACTGACGGCAAGCGTACGGGCGCCGACGAGCCGGACGGCGGCCGGCACCAATGACGCCGAAAGAACCAGGCCGAGCGGCATCATCGCGGCGGAAAGACCGATCAGCGCCGGCGACATGCCCTGCTTCTGCATCAGCAGCGTGAACAGCGGCGAACTCAGGCCTTGCGCCGCGCCGAACATGGCAAGTGCAGCGGTGACGCCGGCAAGGGCTGCCCATTGCAGGGGCGGTTCGACGGTGTCGGTGGAAGAGGTCATTGCCGCTCGCGGTTGGAGGTCGAACCAACCTACAAGCCGAACGATGCTTGCGTAAGTTTCAGCGCCGTCAAATCGGCGATCCAGCCGCCTGCCCCATGGGCATGTCGCTTCCCTCGCCCTAGTGGTCGCCGCCTCCGCAATGGCTGGCGGGCAGCCGGTCCATTATGCCGCCCGCTATCGCATCGCACGAGGACCATCATGACCGCCGCCCTACAACCAGCAGAATCGGCCCAGGCGCCCGACCGTGCCCGGCGTGGCGGCCGCGCCGGCAAGCGCGCCGGCGGCTCGGCCGCGTTCGAGCAGCCGGCTTTCCGCCAGCTGAGAAACCCGCTCGCACCGACCAGGCTGGTCTCTGACGACGAGCTGGAATCGATCCACCTCGCTTCGTTGCGCGTGCTGCGGGAAATCGGCGTCGACGTGCTGCATGACGAAGCCCGCCGCATCATGAAGGCGCATGGCGCCGATGTGCGCGACGGCAGCGAACGCGTGCGCTTCGACAGCGACATGATCCTGGAGCTGGTGTCGCACTGCCCGTCCGAATTCACCATGCATGCCCGCAACCCCGCGCATAATGTGCGCTTCGGCGGCAACAACCTGATCATCTCGATGATGGCCTCGGCGCCCAATTGCTCCGACATCGATCGCGGCCGCCGGCCGGGCAACCAGGCGGACTACCGCAACTTCCTCCGCTTGGCGCAGATGCACAATATCCTGAACTGCACGGGCGGCTATCCGGTCGAGCCGACCGATATCCATCCGTCGGTCCGCCACCTCGAATGCGTACGCGACCTCGCGACGCTGACCGACAAGGTGTTCCACATCTATTCGCTCGGCAAGGAGCGCAATGTCGACGGCATCGAGATAACCCGCATCGCGCGCGGCATCAGCCACGAGCAGTTGCTGGAAGAGCCGTCCGTCTTCACCATCATCAACACCAACTCGCCGCTCAAGCTCGACGTGCCGATGATGGAAGGCATCATCCAGATGTCGAGCAAGGGCCAGGTCGTGATCGTCACGCCGTTCACCCTGTCGGGTGCCATGGCGCCGGTGACCATCGCCGGCGCGCTGGTGCAGCAGAATGCCGAGGCGCTGTCGGGCATCGCCTTTGCCCAGATGGTGCGCAAGGGCGCCCCTGTTGGCTATGGCGGCTTTACCTCCAATGTCGACATGAAGTCCGGTTCGCCGGCGTTCGGCACCCCGGAGTACATGAAGGCGCAGCTTGTCGGCGGCCAGCTCGCCCGTCGCTACAACATCCCATACCGCACCTCCAACACCTGCGCCGCCAACACGGTCGACGCCCAGGCCGCTTATGAAAGCGTGTTCTCGTTGTGGGGCGCCGTCCAAGGCGGCGGCAATCTGATGATGCACGCCGCCGGCTGGCTTGAAGGGGGCCTGCGCTGCTCCTACGAAAAGACCATTCTGGACATCGACCTCTTGCAGATGGTGGCCGAATTCCTCACCCCGCTCGACTTGTCCGACGAGGCCCTCGGCTTCGACGCCATCCAGTCGGTTGGCCCCGGCGGCCACTTCTTCGGCACCCAGCACACGCAGGACCGCTACAAGACCGCCTTCTATTCTCCGATCCTCTCCGACTGGCGGAATTTCGAAACCTGGGCGGAAGCCGGATCGCCAACGGCGATGGAAAAGGCCAACAAGGTTTGGAAAGAGCGGCTGGCCACCTACGAAGAACCGTACATGGACCCGGCCGTCCGCGAAGAGCTCAACGCCTTCGTCGAAAAGCGCCGCTCCGAAGGCGGCGCGCCAACCGATTTTTGACCATCTGTATTCGTTTGATGAATAGTCGACCCCCACTCCGTCGAGCTTCGCTCGACACCTCTCCCCCGATCGACGGGGTAGAGGAAGCGCGCGCAATTATTCCAGCCGGCGCCCTTCCTCTCCCTCCGGAGGGGGGAGAGGTGGCGCTGCGAAGCAGCGCCGGAGTGGGGGAAGCCGTTCATGAAACGCGCAGCCGCCGCAAAATAGGCACAACCCAGCGAGCCCGAACTCTCAGGCAGGGAGGCAACCAGGCAGAAGCATTGCTTTGGCTTGAACTAAAGGCGCGCAAACTTGGCGGCTATCGATTCACCCGCCAATTCTCCATCGGCCCCTTTTTTGCAGACTTCGCCTGCCGAGAAAAATGGCTTGTCGTTGAAGTCGATGGACCCCAACACGCCGACAGTTCCTACGACCGCCAACGCGATGATTTCATGCGCGTCCAAGGCTATTCGATCCTGCGTCTCTGGAACCATGACGTGCTGAAACATCGTACCTCCGTCTGTGAAACCATCCTTGCCGCGCTTGATGGCAGGCTGACCGAAAACATCGCCGTATCCGACCTCCGCTTTGTTTTCACGCCGCGCTCACCCGATTCAATTTCTCTAAAAACGGACCTATCTTCATGAAATCCCACGTAAAAGCGGTAGTCATTGGCGGCGGCGTCGTCGGCTGCTCGGTTCTCTACCACCTGGCCAAGGCCGGCTGGACCGACATCATGCTGATCGAGCGTTCGGAGCTCACCTCCGGCTCGTCCTGGCATGCTGCCGGCGGGTTCCACACGCTGAACGGCGACCCCAACGTCGCCAAGCTGCAGGCCTACACGGTGCAACTCTACAAGGAGATCGAGGAGATTTCCGGCCAGTCCTGCTCGCTGCACCTGACCGGCGGCGTGATGATGGCCGACACCCCCGAGCGCATGGACTTCCTGCGCCTGGCGCACGCCAAGGGCCGCTATCTCGGCATGGACACCGAGCTGATCACACCATCCGAAGCCAAGGCCATGTTCCCGCTGATGGACGAAACCAATTTCGTCGGCGCCATGTGGGATCCTGTCGAGGGCCATCTCGATCCGTCCGGCACCACCATCGCCTATTCCAAGGCGGCCAAGAAGCTCGGCGCCGAGATCGTGCTGCGCAACCGCGTCGTCGAATTGACGCAGGAGGTCGACGGCACCTGGAACGTCGTCACCGAACAAGGCACGGTGAAAGCCGAGCATGTCGTCAACTGCGGTGGCCTGTGGGCGCGCGAGATCGGCCGTATGGTCGGCGTCGAACTGCCGGTGCTGGCCATGGAGCACATGTATCTGCTCACCGAGCCTATGCCGGAGGTCGAGGAATTCAACAAATCGACCGGCCGCGAGATGATCGGCGTGCTCGATTTCAAGGGCGAGATCTACACCCGACAGGAACGCAACGGCATTCTGCTCGGCACTTACGAAAAGGCCTGCAAGCCGTGGTCGCCGGTCAACACACCGTGGGATTTCGGCCATGAACTGCTGCCGCCGGATCTCGATCGCATCGCGCCGTCGCTGGAAATCGGCTTCAAGCATTTCCCCGGCATCGAGAAGGCCGGCATCAAGCAGATCATCAACGGCCCCTTCACCTTCGCGCTCGACGGCAATCCACTGGTCGGCCCGGTGCAGGGCCTGACCAATTTCTGGTGCGCCTGCGCCGTCATGGCCGGCTTCAGCCAGGGCGGTGGCGTCGGCCTCGCGCTGTCGAACTGGATGGTGCATGGTGACCCGGGCTTCGACGTCTGGGGCATGGATGTCGCCCGCTTCGGCGAGTGGGCCGGCCTGCGCTACACCAACGCCAAGGTGCGCGAGAACTATTCGCGCCGCTTCTCCATCCGCTTCCCCAATGAGGAACTGCCGGCGGCTCGCCCGGCGCAGACGACGCCGCTCTACGACACGATGCTGGCCAACAACGCCGTCATGGGCGACTCGTGGGGTCTCGAAACCCCGCTGTGGTTCGCGCCGAAAGGCAAGGAACCCAAGGACATCGTCTCCTTCCATCGCTCCAACGATTTTGGCCCGATCGGCGAGGAAGTGCGCGCCACGCGTGAGGGTGTCGGCGTTACGGAAATCGCCAACTTCGCCAAATACGAAGTGTCGGGACCGGGCGCGGAGGATTTCCTTAACCGGCTGATGACCAACCGCATGCCGAAGACCGGCCGCATTGTGCTGACGCCAATGATCAACGAAATCGGCAAGCTGATCGGCGACTTCACCATCGCCAAGGCCGGCGAAGACCGCTTCATGATCTGGGGCTCGTCGGCGGCGCAGAAGTACCACATGCGCTGGTTCGAAAAGCACCTGCCGAAGGACGGCTCGGTTCGCATCCACCGCTTCGACCAGACGCTGGTAGGTCTCTCGATCGCCGGACCGAAATCGCGTGACCTCTTGCAGAAGCTCGTCGATGTCGACATCTCGACAAAGGCCTTCCGCTTCATGGATTTCCGCGAAATGGCCGTCGGCGGCGCGCCCTGCATGGTCAACCGCATCACCTATACCGGCGATCTCGGTTACGAGATCTGGATGGCGCCGGCTTACCAGCGCCTCGTCTACAAAGCGATCAAGGACGCCGGCGAGGAATTCGGTCTGGTCGATTTCGGCATGCGGGCCCTGCTCTCTATGCGCCTGGAAAAGAACTTCCCTACCTGGTTCCGCGAGCTGCGGCCGATTTACGGGCCATTCGAGGGCTCGATGGACCGCTTCATCAAGCTTGAGAAGAACGACTTCATCGGCCGCGAGGCCGCCGCCAAGGAACACGCGGAAGGACCAAAACTGCGCCGCGTCTCCTTCATCGTCGATGCGGACGGCGCCGACGTGATGGGCGACGAGCCGATCTGGGCCAAGGTCAGCAAGGACTACGGCACGGTGGAAAAGCCGCATGGCTATGGTGCTCCGCGCTTCGATGACAAGGGCAAGGAAGTGCGCGGCTCCAAGGCCGCGGAAGGCGCCTCCGCGGTGCGCGGCATCGTCGACGGTGAATGGCGCGTGGTCGGCTGGGTCACGTCGGGCGGATATGCACACTATGTGCGGAAATCGATGGCGCAGGGCTACGTTCCGGCGGCACTCGCAGAGGACGAAAGTGCCGGCCTCTTCGAGATCGAGATCCTCGGCCACCGCCGCCCGGCCCGCATCAACGTCGAAGCGCCGTTCGATCCGAGCGGCGAGAAGATGCGGACCTGAGCTCCGGTCATGGACAGCGCGGCGCCCAAAGGCAGCTTCGGCCGCCACCGCAAGATCATGCCGTTCGAGCCCGACTCGATCGAGGCGCTGCGTGAAGCCTCCCGCGAGAAGGCGGCTTCACTCAACCAGCATCTGCTGGGCTATGGCGCCCAGGCTGAATCGGAATGGGCGGCGGCAGGCATTGCCGCCCCCGATCTGCCGGCGATGCGCCGATATCGGCTGGAGCGAATCCGCGCCGAACTGAAGCGGCGCGGCTATGCCGGCGCCCTGCTCTACGATCCCGTCAACATCCGCTACGCCACAGACTCGACCAACATGCAGCTCTGGGTGGCGCACAATCCGACGCGTCATTGTTTCGTCGCCACCGAGGGGCCGGTGGTGCTGTTCGACTATTTTTCCTGCGAGCACCTGTCCGACCATTCCGGCGTCGTCGACGAGGTGCGCCCCGCCATATCCTGGATGTATCTCTATGGCGGCGAACTGACCGACCAGAAAGTCCGCCGCTGGGCCGCCGGCATCGCCGACCTGGTCAGGGAGCATGGTGGCGGCAACAGCCGCATCGCCGTCGACCACCTCAATCCCGAAGGCGTCGAGGAACTGGCGCGCCTGGGTGTCTCGATCGGCAATGGCGAAGCGGTGATGGAAAGCGCCCGGCTGATCAAATCACCGGACGAAATCCTTGCCATGCGCCGCTCGATCGTCGCTTGCGAGGCCGCGATGGGCGAGATGGAAAAGGCCCTGAAGCCAGGCATTTCCGAGAACGAATTATGGGCGGAACTGCATCGCGGCAACATCGCGCGCGGCGGCGAATGGATCGAGACGCGGCTGCTGGCATCGGGACCGCGCACCAATCCGTGGTTCCAGGAATGCTCGTCGCGTGTCATCGAAGCCGGCGACCTCGTGGCCTTCGACACGGACCTCATCGGACCCTACGGCTTCTGCGCCGACCTGTCGCGCACTTGGCTGTGCGGCGATGCAAAGCCGACTAATGAACAGCGTGACCTGTTCCGCATCGCCGCCGACCAGATCATCAACAACACGCAATTGATGCAGCCGGGCGTCTCGTTCCGAGACCTTGTCGAACGCTCGGCGGTGCCGCCGGGAGACTGTTTCCCGACCCGCTACGGTGTGCTCTATCACGGCGTCGGGCTGGCCGACGAGTACCCGACCCTGCCACATGCCAGCGACTGGACATCAGACACGCCGGACGGGGTAATCGAACCCGGCATGGTGCTGTGCGTGGAAAGCTATATCGGCAGGCTTGGCGGGCGCGAAGGCGTCAAGATCGAGGAGCAGATCCTCATCACCGAGACTGGCAACGAGCAACTCTCAACCTACCCGCTGGATGCGCGGCTGCTCGGCTAATCCGGCAAGGGCTTCGCGCATTGCCCGGACCGTCTTTTCCGGCGTCGTCCTGGCGGTGATGAAAGGCAGGCCCTTGCGCCGTCCTGTCCAGCCGACGATCACGACTTTCCGCGCCGCCGGCTCGAAACGCCGCGCCAGCGCCCAGCTTTCGCAATCGATCGCGGCTATATCCGCTTTACCTTCGGCGACAGCGACGATCGAGCCGCGATGACCGCCGCTTTCGCTGCGCGACGCAAAGATGTCCAGGCTTTCCCCGGCGGCCTGCAAATCGCGCGTAAGAGCGATGATGCCCGACATGGAATCGAGACTGTTGAAGGTGAAGCGCTTGCCACGGATCAGATCGAGCGGGAGGGATGGGCCGCCGTCCGCAGGCGATCGAACCTCCGGCCCCTCGCCCTTGCGCATCACCAGCGCACTCGAGTAGAGCTCGCCTTGCCCGCCTTCATAGGCGTCATAGCTGGGCTGGCCAACCACTTGCACATGCCTGGACAGGCCGAGTTCCATCGGTCCCCAGCAAGTCTGCGCGAACAGCAGTGCGGGATGTAGCCAAAGCTTGTGAAAATCGAGTTCGCCCGGTGGCAATGTCGCCGGATCGGGCGCGATCAGCTTGCCATCGGCATCGTGGATGCCGCCCGGCACCGGCGGCAGGTCGCCGTTAAGGCGCACGATGGTTTGCGGCGCGTCGATACCCTTTTGCCGGAAGGCATCGCGCAATCCTACCCATTGCGCATCGACTTCCGCGCGTACTTCGGGCCAGTCATACATCGGCAACGCCGCAATAAATTCGCTCATGCCGATATCAGACCGTTACGTGGGAAGGTTGAAGGGGTTCACAGACCGAAGTCTAGCAGGCCAGCCCAGCTTGCCGCAAAAGCTTATTCCTTCGGCGGCTCGGCGGGGACCGGCGCGGTACCGAGACCATTGACGTTGCGAGCCCTGATGCGCGGCTGGAAAGCACGGCCAGGTTCCGGCGCACGCCGCAGCACCGGATGTACCAGCGGCTCCTTTGCCTTGAAGGCATAGGCTTTGATCAGCGCGAAATAGTTCGGATAGGCATAGCCGTTGTTCATCCGCAGCCATTCCTCGCGACGATCGCGGAACAGCTTCGGCAGATTGTACCAAGCCACGGTCGGGCTCTTGTGATGGACGAAGTGCAGATTGTTGTTGAGGAACAGGAAGGACAGCGGCGACCGCTCGATGATCACCGTGCGGCCTTCCGGATGTTCCGACCATTGATGCTCGGCGAAAGTGCGAATCGCGATCAGCGACTGTCCGAGCCAGACCGGCACCAGGATGTAGAGCCACAGCGGAATGCCAAAGCCGAACTGCACGATCGGCACTACGACCACGAGGCCGATCGCATGCAGCAGCCAAGCCTTGCGGATCACCTTGTCGCCGCCGATCACATGCTTGGCATCGTCAATGAAGAAGCCGATGCAGGACAGCCATGGACCGAGGAAGAAACGGCCGGCCATGGTGTTGTTGATCTTCAGCAGGAATTTCATCGCCAGGGGCAATTCGTCGTGATGCCAGAGCGCCTTGTAATAGCTCTCGGGATCGTCGAGCGGATCGGTCAGCCGCTCGTCGGCGTGGTGGCGCAAATGAAGCGTCTTGAAACGGCGAAACGGCCAGACAAGACCGATCGGCAGAAACACGAAAGCTTCGTTGATCAGCGCATTGCGCGTCGGATGGCCATGCAGCACTTCGTGCATGATCGATGACTGCAGTGCCAGGGTAAAGCCAAGGATGGCGAGCGCCAGGACCGGATATGAGGGCCAGAGCAGGAAGCCGGTCGCCAGCCATGTCCCGTAACAGAAGAAAGCGAGTACCACGGTCGGCCATTCGATGGCTGGTGCGTTGTGTCGCCTGATGCTCTTGCCTGCCATGCTATCGACCACTGTCCCTTTCAGTCGCCGGAACCCCAACTGGCTCCTGACAGCATAGTGTCAGGAGAAGTGATTCCACTCAACGAGACAAAGTGTACAAACTGTTGCGATTGCGCATTTTTGACCGCACATGTTACACATTGTAAACAGCCTTGGGGATTCATTTACGCCTGAGCAGGTGAATTGAATAGCTCCGGCGCAAATTTCTTCCTAAGGATTCGTGGAAAGCAGCGATGGACAAACGCGACCTGTCAGCAATCTTCCGGGAGCGTCTGAAGCTGCTCCTGACACGATCCGACCTCAACCAGTCGGCCTTCGCCGCCGCTGTCGGCATCGACCGCTCGGCACTGTCGCAACTGCTGTCGGGCGCCTCGACGCGTCTGCCACGCGCTGAAACGCTGCTCAACATCGCTGCCGAATTCAAGGTGTCGCTCGACTGGCTGCTCGGCCTCAGCCAGGACGAGGGCCTGACTGGTGAAATCCGCGAGAGCCTGGAGATCGAGGAAGCGCCCGACGGTTTCGACCGCACGCTGCTGGCCAAATGGTTCGCGGAAGCCGCGGGTACCAAGATCCGCTATGTGCCGGCCGGCATTCCCGACCTTCTGCGAACACACGCGCTCGTCGACTACGAAGCCAACATCACCAACAGGAGCCGCCAGGCGCAGGCCATCGAGACCCAATACCGCATCGAATACAACCGGCGTCCGGAAACCGACATGGAAGTCTGCATGCCGCGCCACACGCTGGAGATTTTTGCCCGTGGCCTTGGCGTCTGGGATCGCTTTCCCGAGGCTGACCGGAAGCAGCAACTCGCCCATATGGCGACGCTGCTCGACGACCTCTACCCGACCTTCCGTCTGTTTCTCTATGACGGCCGCATGCGCTACTCGATACCGCTCACCATCTTCGGTCCCTACCGGGCCGCCATCTATGTCGGCGACATGTATGTGGTGCTGAACGCAACCCAGCCGATCCAGGCCCTCACCCAGCATTTCGACAATCTGATCCGCGCCGCCGACGTCAACCCGCATGAGGCCGCCGGCTACGCCCGCAATCTGGCCGGCATGTCGTTCCCGTCAGGCTCTGTCTGATCGATGGCGCTCGAGCTCATGGTCGAGCGCCAGACCGCATTTCCCCAGACCATCCGTACCCTTCGCCCCCGATCCTGTCGATCTCTTCCAGAACTCTCTGCCGCGGACGGATGGCGGGCTGATTGTAGAGGCATCGATCAATCCGCCCGGCGGCTACGTGACGTTGCGCGCCGAACAGGACCTGCTGCCGGTGGTTACCGCCTGCTCGGTCGATTGCTACCCGACCAATGGCGGAGTCCGCACCGGGATCGAGGTCGAGATCACCAGCGGATCGTGAGAAGTGGCAGTGATGTCCGCGATGTCATGGCCGCAATTTCATTGACTAGACATAAAGACTTCTTTATATCCTTATCCAATTCATAAACCATGAAAGCCAATTCGATGACGACGACCAACCCCATTGACGCGCTGCTGGCTGAAAAGGGTGTGCTGCTGGCCGATGGCGCCACCGGCACCAACCTTTTCGCCATGGGGCTGGAAGCCGGCGAGGCACCGGAACTGCTGAACGAGACGGCGCCCGACACGATCACCAGCCTGCATCAGAACTTCGTCGATGCCGGCGCCGACATCATCCTCACCAACTCCTTCGGCGGGACGCGTCATCGGCTGAAGCTGCATCATGCCCAGGACCGCGTTCATGCGCTGAACAAGCGCGCCGCCGAGATCGCCCGCGCCGTCGCCGACAAGGCCGGCCGCAAGGTGATCGTCGCCGGTTCGGTCGGCCCTACAGGCGAACTTCTGGTCCCGCTCGGCGCCATGACCTATGACGAGGCGGTCGACGCCTTCGCCGAACAGATCGAGGGCCTCAAGGAAGGCGGCGCCGAAGTCGCCTGGATCGAAACCATGTCGGCGCCCGACGAAATCCGCGCTGCAGCCGAAGCTGCCATTCGCGTTGGCCTACCCTACACCTATACGGGTTCGTTCGACACCGCCGGCCGTACCATGATGGGGCTGCTGCCCAAGGATATCCATGGTGTCGTCGACGGCCTGTCGCAGGCCCCGCTCGGCGTCGGCGCCAACTGCGGTGTCGGTGCGTCCGATATCCTGGCATCGCTGCTCGACATGACCGAGGCAAAGCCGGAGGCGACTGTAATCGTCAAGGGCAATTGCGGCATTCCGGAATTTCGCGGCACCGAAATCCACTATTCCGGCACGCCGGAACTGATGGCCGATTATGTGCGGCTCGCGGTCGATGCCGGCGCGAAAATCGTTGGCGGCTGCTGCGGCACCTCGTTCCAGCACCTTGCCGCCATGCGCAAGGCGCTTGACGCGCACAAGAAGTCGCAGCGCCCGACGGTTGCCGCGATCGTCGAGCGCATCGGCCCGATGCGCAACAAGGTGGCGACCGAAAACACCGCCGAGACAAGCGAAGCCCGCCGCGAGCGTCGTCGCGGCCGCGCCTGAGGCGATCGCTTTTTGGTTATCCGCCGTTGTCGGCGTAGCTTGACTGCGCCGACCTGAAATCGACAACATTGTCGCCGCGCATCGTCATGATCGCGCCGGATGAAACAGGATCGCTTATCTGTTCCAGCATGATGCGGAAGCGGTCGTTGGTCAGCGCCGACATCGCGGTGTGACGCGCCTGCGCGACGTCGTCGCTGATGCGCCTGGATTCGGCTGATGGAACCGCCGGAGCGTTTCGCACCGGTGGTGTCGGGTTGGCGATAGTACTGATTTGCAATTCCGGCTCCCTCAAGCCCCGTAGAGATGAGCGGTGTAACAAGTGGAGGTTGCGATCCGGTACCGGAAATGCCGCGCAATTTAACGATCGCCGCACATCGCCTCAAGCCGCCTTATCGCCTCGTTGAAGGCCAAATCAAAGGCGGAAAAAGCTTCCGCAGGAACCCGTTGAACCAGGCGGCTTGCGCGCCATCGTGCAGGCTCATGAGGCGATCCTGCTCCTCGCGCGTCTGTGCGCCCGGCTTGTCATAATTCGCCCCGGGACGGTCCTGCACGCGCCTGAAACCGGTCGCCGTGGCTTCCGCGTGGAACTGCAGGCCGTAGACCTTGTCGCCGATGCGGAAAGCCTGATTGGGAAACAGGTCGCTCGAGGCAAGGTGCTGGGCGCCTTCCGGCAATTCGAAGCCATGCCAGTGTGATTGCGTCACATGGATCGGCGCGGACAGGAAATCTTCCGCCCCCACGGTCGGATAAAGTGGATAACAGCCAAATTCATGTATGCCGCTCGCCGGCGGACCGACATGCGCACCGCGATGCCAGGCAATCTGCTGCGCGCCCTGGCAGATACCGAGCAACGGGATATCGGCATTCATGCAGAAGTCGATAAATCGGTACTCATCCAGCAGGAATGGATGCAGCGACGTATCGTAGACATTGTACATGCCGCCATAGACGACGCCGCCCGCGACACCGTCATCCGCATCCAGCGTCTCTCCGGCATAGGCGCGACGCAAGACCGGCTCGTAGCCGTTTAGCAGGAGATAGGTGAACACGCGGTCGTCAGCAGGCTCGTCGCTGTGCCGCACCAGAACAATACGTTTCTTCATGGTCCTGCCTTTTCCGCCAGAATGGTTGGCGGAAGATCGCGGTGCAACGAAAAAAGGCCGGCACGGGAAAGATCCCTCGCCGGCCTGCCTCACCCGCCCGCAGGTCGGTTCCCCTGTCAGAACGCTCCAGCCTGACAGAGACCGGCCGTTATCATCACTACTTGCTGTCGCCCAGCGCCGAGGCCAGTCGCACCAGCGACAGGAACTCGGACCTGTACCCGAACGGGTCGGCGCCTCGTGCGGCATCGGCGATCTGCATGATCTTGTCGTAGCCGAACTTCGCCGTCGCATCTTCGTCGCGCAGTTTTTGGCCGAACGCCGCGACGGCAACCGAGAAACGCTGATCGGCACTCGCCTGATCGAAGGACGATACCTCGTTGGCTGATGTCACCGGCGTGGTGATCAGCTTCGAGACGTCTTCGTTCGGCAGCTTGTAGCGGATCTTGACGAAGGCATATTCGTCGGCATTGGCCACGCCGCCATTGTCCACCGAGGCCTGGCCATAGCGAAGCGGGTCGACCTGCTCGCCGCCGCTGCCTTTTGGCGTGACCTCGTAGATCGCGGTGACCGAATGTCCGGAGCCGATGTCGCCGGCATCGACGCGGTCATTGTTGAAATCCTCCCGGTTCAGGGCGCGGGTCTCGTAGCCGATCAGCCGGTATTCGGAGACCTTTTGCGGATTGAACTCGACCTGGATTTTTACATCCTTGGCGATTGGAAACAGTGTCGAGGAGGCGTCCTCGACCAGCACCTTCTCGGCCTCGGCCAGCGTATCGATATAGGCGGCGGTGCCATTGCCGTTCTGGGCGATGGTCTGCATCATCTGGTCGTTCAGATTGTCGTGGCCGAAGCCGAACACCGACAGAAACACTCCGGTCTTGCGCTCCTTCTCGATCAACCGCTTGAGATCGTCATCATCCGATTGGCCGACATTGAAGTCACCGTCGGTGGCCAGCATCACGCGATTGACGCCATCCTTGATGAAGGATTGCTGGGCAAGCCGGTAGGCTTCCTTGATGCCGGCCTCGCCGGCCGTCGATCCACCCGCCCGCAGGCTGCCGATCGCCGCCAGTATCTTGTCCTTCTCGACAACTTTGGTCGGCATCAGCACCGTGCCGGCCTCGCCCGCATAGGTGACGATAGACACGGTGTCGTCGGCCTTGAGCTTGTTGACCAGCAGCCGGAAGGCCGACTGCAGGAGCGGCAGCTTGTCCGGCTCGTCCATCGAGCCGGACACATCGATCAGGAAGACCAGATTGGCCTTGGGCTGCTCGGCAGGTTTGATGTCAAAACCCTTGATGGCGACATGCATCAGCTTGGTGTGCTCGTTCCACGGCGTCGGCATGACGCTGACGGTCGAGTTGAACGGCGTCGACGCGGAGTCCGGTCCCTTCCAGTCATAGGGGAAATAATTGATCATCTCCTCGACGCGGACCGTATCGGCCTGCGGCACGGTGCCTTCCTTCAGCGAGCGCCGCACGAAGGAATAGGAGGCGGTGTCGACGTCGATCGAGAAGGTCGAGACCGGATCCTCGAGTGCGGCATGCACCGGATTGGACTTGAAATCCTCGACACGATTGCGGTCTTCTGCCTGGGCCGGCACCTGATCGGCGGAAACCGGTGCGGCCCGCCGCACCATCAATTTGGACCCGACGGACATGCGGGCAACTCGGGAGGCATCCGCCATCGGGGGCGGCGCGTTCGCGCTGCCATCGAGTGAAAGTTGACCGGCGGGAGCCGGCGCGGGCGCCTGCTTGTAGGTCTTGAGAGTGCCGTATTCCGGCTCGTTGACTGCCGCTGGCATCTCAGCCTCCGGCGGGACAACAGGTGCCACCGACTTATCCGCTCCCAGACCGGCGACTTGCCCTGCTCCAGATTTCAGCGGCGGAGTCCGGTCGAGGAGTGCTTTTACCGCCTCACGCCGTTCAGCGTCGTCGTCAGCCTTCTTCTGCTTGTAGGGCTCGGCCGGCGCCTTCACCGTGGCCGGCTTGTCGGCCAGCGTCTCCGTGATCGTTTGGCCACCGCCCGATATCGGCGGCTGTTCGCGCAGCAGATGGAAAGTGGCGTATCCGGCGATCGGCAGGGCGACGAGCCCGGCAATGGCCGGCGTGGCAATCAATCTCTTTTGCATGATTTGGCTCCAGAGCTTTTGTGCTCGCTCTGTGAGACGAAGCCTCGCGGCCGATCCTTGGGTGGCGGGCGAATCTTTTTCGTCCAGGTCATAGGCGCGCAAGGCAGCCTCGAAGGCGCGTGCCTTCGCGCTCTCGCCCGGCGCCGGTGCCGCGATGTCGCGCAGCCTCTTGAGTTCGTTGTCGTCGACCATGGTCACACTTCCCCGGCCGAACGCATGAGCGTCTTCAGCCGTTTCTTCGCTTCATGGATGTGCCAGGAAACAGTCGTCTCCGAGATCGCCATCACTTCGGCCGCCGCCGCGTGACCGAGCCCTTCGCCATAGACAAGGAGCACGGCATCGCGCTGCTTGTCCGGCAACATTCGCACCGCCGCCCAAAGCGCCTCGGCCGGATCTTCAACGTCGACCGAGGCTTCGCCCGAGATCAGCGCATGGACGCCATAGGCCTCGGTTTTGACCGCCTCGCGGGCAGTCTTGCGCATTCTGTCGCGCACGGCATTCAGCGTCATGGCGTAGAGCCATGTCGTGAACGCGCCACCGCCATGATAGTCGCGGATCGCCCGGCCGAGCCGGACGCAGACGTCCTGGGCAATGTCTTCCGCGTCGGCCTTCGCCCCACACCAGCGATAGGCGGCGCGATAGACGAAGTCATAGTGGCGCTCCAGCAATATGCCGAACGCCCCCCTGTCTCCGCCCTTCGCCCGCCCGATCAGTTCGGCGTCGGAGGCTTCGCTTTCATCCAGCATCATCGCCATCATTGTCTCTTGGACGAAGGCTAGTGGCGATTCCTTGGGGCCATGGAAAGAAATTTTTCAGATTGGCTGTTTTCGCCCCGGCATGCGAAGTCCAACTGTTTCCACGAGGCCTTCACGGGAGGCGCAAGAAAGAGTGACCTGTTGTCGGCAGGCATGGCGCTGGCAATTCCGGTTCGACTCGGGTCTTTGTTGCGGAGCTTGATCACGAAAAATGGTACCCGGTTTCTCGGACAGGCGGTTCGTTCGTCCAGGGATCATGCTCCCATAGAGAAATGGCTGCGGCCTGAACGTTGAACATGTCGGAACCGGAAACACCATCCGCCCCCAGTGGCTCGCAGCTGTTCTGGGTCTTCACACGCATCGCCCTGACGAGTTTCGGCGGTGGGTTGAGCGGCTGGCTGCTGCGGGAGTTCGTTCAGAACCGCAAATGGATGACGCAGGAGGAATTCCTCAACGGCCTTTCCATTTCCCAGGCGCTGCCTGGTGTGAACGTCAAGAACATGGCCGTCTGGATAGGCTACAGGTTTCTTGGCTGGCGTGGCGCCTTGATTGGCTTTGTTGGCATCATCGTCCCGCCCGCTATCGTCATCGTTCTGTTGGGAGCGCTATTCGCCTCCTTGTCACGCTATCCGCTGACGCATGTGGTGTTGACCGGAGCCGCGGCGGCCGCTGTCGGCCTGTCGCTGTCCATGGGCATCACGGCAGCACGAGCAGTGCCTCGAAGCGCTATTCCCATCATGATCATGGCCGGCACATTCGTCGCCGTCGCTATCCTGCACTGGCCGCTTTTCTGGGTCGTACTGGCCGCCGGATTCTTGGGCGTGGCCTTTGCCTACGCCAAGGGGACAAGTTGATGAGTGAGAGCCCCCACACCTCGCTGGTGCTGAGCTTGCTGGCGGTGTTTGCTCCGCTCTCACTCGTCACCATTGGCGGCGGACAGAGCGCCATTGCCGATATCAACCGGCAGGTTGTCGACGTCCATCAATGGATGAGCCAGTCGCAATTTGTCGAGGCATTCGCCATCTCGCGGATGGCCCCGGGGCCGGGATCCTTGCTGGTGACTTTGATCGGCTGGCAGGTCGCCGGGTTTTGGGGTGCAGTCGTTTCAACCCTGGCCATTTTCGGCCCGACGACCTTTCTCATCTACGCCGTCGCTCATATATGGTCCCGCGACGGCGGCACGCGCTGGAAGCGGGCGCTCGAGGCAGGACTCCGGCCTGTCGCCGCGGGCATGATCCTCGCGTCGACCTATATATTGCTGCAGGCCATAGACGGCGGCTGGTTCGCACGCGCCGTGGCCTTTGCATCAACCGCGGCGCTTCTCACCACCAGGGTGAATCCGCTGCTTCTGATCGGCGCGGGTGTGGCTATTTTCATCGGGCTCCATGCGACGGGCCTTGTCTAGGCAATCGGAACCATGGCTGCCGCGGATGCCGTCTAGACCGCTTGTCCCGCCACCCAGCCGGACGACCACGCCCATTGGAAATTATAACCACCGAGCCAGCCGGTGACATCGACGACCTCGCCGATGAAAAACAGGCCGGGCACGGATTTCGCCTGCATCGTCTTCTGGTCAAGCCCCTTGGTATCCACCCCGCCAAGCGTGACTTCCGCGGTACGATAGCCTTCCGATCCAGCAGGCTTGATACGCCAATCATTGACGGCGGCGTCGATGGCTTTCATCCGCGCATCGGAAAGATCCGCCAGATTGCCATCGATACCGGTTCGCTCGGCGATCGCCTGCGCCAGCTTTTTCGGCAGATGGTTGGCGAGCACTGTCTGCACCGCCTGCCGGCCATTGACACGCCTGGCGGATCGAACAAGATCGGCGACATCCGTTCCCGGCAGCATGGCGATGCGGATCTCGTCGCCCTCGCGCCAGTAGGACGATATTTGCAGGATGGCGGGCCCGCTGACGCCACGATGCGTGAACAGCATCGCTTCCGAAAACCGCGTCTTGCCGCAGGAAACTTCGGCATCGACGGCATTGCCGGCCAGCGGCGCGAGCCGCTCGAGTGTCTTTGCATCGAAGGTCAGCGGCACCAATGCCGGGCGCGTTTCGACGATGGCAAGGCCAAACCGGGAGGCGATCTCGTAGCCGAAGCCCGTCGCGCCCATCTTGGGAATGGACTTGCCGCCGCAAGCCACGACCAGCGACCGGCAGGCGACCGCACCGGTGGACAGGGTCACGACGAACCCGTCCACTGTCTTGCTGATGTCCTCGACGCCTGTCGATAGCGCCAGTTCCACGCCCCTGCCCTGCATTTCGCCGACCAGCATGTCGATGATCTGGCGCGCGGAGCCATCGCAGAACAACTGTCCCAGCGTCTTCTCGTGATAGGCGATGCGATGCCGCTCGACGAGCGCGATGAAATCGCGCTGCGTATAGCGGCTGAGCGCCGAGATGCAAAAATACGGATTTCCCGACAGAAAGTTCTTTGGGCTCGCATGGATGTTGGTGAAGTTGCAGCGGCCACCGCCGGAGATGCGGATTTTTTCGCCGGGCATTGCCGCATGATCGAGGATCAGCACCGAACGGCCGCGCTTGGCGGCCTCCAAGGCGCACATCATTCCAGCGGCGCCGGCGCCGATGATCACGACATCAAAGGATTGCATCAGGCTATTCGTTCCCGCTCGGCCAACTACCTTTGGGGCCGCGCCACTTGGCTGCCTGATACCGCGAACGGACTGGACAGCCAACAGGCAAGAACAGCCGGACGAAAGCTCAGATCAGTGTTTCGGCAAAGAGCGCGCCCAGCCGCTTCCAGTGACGCTCCGCGCCCGCCGCATCGAAGACACCGTGATCCGACACGCACCAGCCATGCGCCATGCCGACATAGTTCTCGATGGCGTGGTCGACAGCCGCCACGCGCAACGCCTCGGCAAGCCGCGTTGACTGTTCCGGCGGGAAGCTTCTGTCGACGCCCGCCATGCCGACATAGACGCGCGCCTTGATGGCGGCGGCCTTGTTATGCGGACTGTCGGCGGCATCGCTGGCGAGATTGCCGCCGTGGAAGCTGGCGGCGGCCTTTATCCTGTCTGGATAGACAGCGGCGGCGTTGAGCGCCCGTGCGCCGCCCATGCAATAGCCGACAGTGCCGATCGGTCCGGTGACGCCCTCAGCCGCCAGTGCATCGAGGAAAGCGCCGCTGTCGTTGATGGTCATCTCCTGTGTCGTGCCAGTGACCATGGCCATGATGGCCGCCTTGCTCTTCTCCTCGGTGAATGCCGTCTTGGCGTCGAACGGGCCGTAAGAGCCAAATCGGTAGAAAAGATCGGGAACCAGCACCGCATAGCCGTCGCCGGCCAGCCGTTCCGCCATGGCATCAAGCGCGGGTCGCGGGCCAAAGGCGTCCATATAGAGAATGACACCGGCCTTGGACTCCCCAGCCGGGCGGAATAGCCCCGCCTTGGCCGCGCCATCGCTGGTTTTGATCTGAATATCCTGCTTGGCCATAATGCGCTCCGTTGCCTTGTCGAGCGATACATATCCGCGCCGGCAGGTTGGGCAAGGCGTTACCCGAACCGTGTGGTCAACATTTCGTGCGGCGTTCGTCCAACGACCAGGGACCCACGAAAAGCCATCTCAGACGTCGCTATCGGCAGGCACGGTTCGTGCGCCAACGTGCAGCGCCCGGCCGGCACCAAACCCCATGATGGCCGCGCCGAGACCCAGCGCGACAAACAGGAAGGCCGTCTCCGAAAAGCTGCCGGTCCAGCCGCGGATCAGGCCGACCAGCAGCGGGCCGAATGCCGCAAGCACATAGCCAACGCCCTGCGCCATGCCCGAAAGATGCGCCGCGACATGCGAATCCGGCGAGCGCAGCACGATCAATGTCATCGCGGCCGCGATCAGGCCACCCTGCCCGATACCTTGCAGGACCGCCCAGAAAAGCACGGTCGAGGTCGGCGCGAACAGGATGCCGAGCAACGCCGTTACAGCGATGCCGACAAGCGCCACGTTGATGCCGCGCTGGTCCTTGAGCCGCACCGCGATGGAGGGCACGGCAAGGCAAGTGACGACCTGCGCCATGACAGACACCGAAGCGATGGCGCCGGCGGTGGGTGCGTCGAATCCGCGCTCGCGCAGGATCGGTGCCAGCCAGCCGAAGATGCAATAGGCAAGTCCCGACTGCAGGCCCATGAACAAGGTCACCTGCCAGGCCAGGCGATCGCGCCACAGGCCGACGACGCGAAAGCCGCCATGACTGACCTGCCGCCGGCTGCCCAGCGCCTGCGGGATCCAGATCAGCAGCATCAGCAATGTCGGCACCGCCCATGCGCCGAGCGCGCCCGACCAGGAGCCCGTGACAAAGTGCTCGATCGGCAGGGTGAGACCTGCGGCGGCAGCCGAGCCGGCGCAAAGGGCCATGGTGTAGAGCCCGGTCATGACGGCGGCGCTACCGGCAAAATCGCGCTTGACCAGGCCCGGCAGCAGGACGTTGCCGATGGCTATGGCGCCGCCGGCAAGGAAGGTGGCGACAAACAGCAGCGGCACCGAGCCGAACCAGCGCAACCCGGTTCCCAGCGCCAGCAGCACCAGCGCGCCGAGCAAGGTGCGTTCGGCCCCATAGCGCTGGGCAAGTCTTGGCGCAAACGGCGCAAACAGGCCGAGGCACAGGACCGGTAGCGTGGTCAGCAGGCTGGCGCCGGTCGTCGACAGACCGGTCGCCTGCATCACCTCGGGCAACAGCACCGACAGGCTGGAAAACAGTGGCCGCAAATTGAAGGCGATCAACACAAGGCTGGCACCGAGAACGATGCGCGCGGCACGGCTGCGCGGTTCGGGCGGCAACGGCAGGCTGTCGGCTTCGGCATCGATGAGTTCCAGGCTCCCGACGGCCTCGGATTGCGCCACCGCGTGAGGTCCACGAAAACTCTGGTTCATTGGGAAAGCAGTCTTTCAAGTTGGGCAAGCACCGGCGCCATGAAAGCACGCACGGCGGCAACCGCGCGGTCCGGATCGTTCGCGGCGATGGCTTCGACGATGGCCGCGTGCGCCTGCTGGTCGGGCTCGGGCAGTTCGCCGTCGATGGTGGCATGGATGGTTTCGGTGATGGCGGCGGTGAAGAAGTCGTAGAGTTCCATCATCGCTCTGTTGCCGGACGCCGCGACGACCGACTTGTGGAAGGCGAAGTCGCGACGAATGAAGGCTTCGCTTCCGCCGTCCGCGACCGTGCCGCGCTCACCGAGCAGTTGCCGCATCCGCTCGAGATCGGCAGGCGTATGGCGCAGCGCGGCGAGCCGCGCGGCTTCCAGGTCCAATGCGGCCCGCGCCTCCCATTGATCGCGCAGGCCCGCGCGCTTGACCCGGTCGAGCGCGGCCGAAGAATCGACGGCGGAGCGCACGTAGGTGCCGGAGCCCTGGCGCGTATCCAGAAATCCTTGCGAGACCAGCACCCGCACCGCTTCGCGTACCGTGCCGCGACTGACCGACAAAAGATCCGCAAGCGCTGCTTCATTGGGAACACGCCCGCCCACGCCCCAGCGTCCGGCAATGATTTCGGCGCGCAGGCTCTCGGCGGCACTGTCGGTGAGATTGGTTCTGGTGGCGGGTTGCATTGGCCTATTCATCAAATCATCCGATGACTTGATGGATAGGCAGGCTTCTGCCTGCCGTCAAGCTACAGGCGTGCGGACACCGCGTACCAGCACCGGCAGAGCGGTATCGGGAACAAGGCGATTCCGTCAGCCGACCATCGGCGCGAAACTTGCCATGTGAAACGCCTGCACATTGGCCGGATAGCGATAGGAGGTACCGTAAGGGCAGGCATTGCGGTCAAGACAACCGCCACTGCGGCACGCTTCGCCCCTGACCCCACGCACATGCGCCAGACAAGACTGATAGGCGAATCCATCTTCTGAGTACGCGTCGACCGGACAGGCTTTCATGCAGGGTTTTCCAACACATGCATCGCAAAGGTGAATCTCTGCCTGAGGCGCCTCGACCTGGATTTCGTCCTCGAACAGCAGCGCGCCACGATAGGCGTGCCAGAGCCCGTATCGCGGGTGCATGAGGATGCCCAATGGCGACGGTTTTAATCCTTCCGCGCGCATCGCCCATCGCTGGAACGGCAGATATGGCTTGTCGGAAGGTGAAACCGTGCGTGCGCCAAATCTTTCCGCCACTGCGCCGATCACTTGCCGCGACCATGTATCAAGCGGGTTGGCGACCGTCCGTGGTTGCTTTTCGCGCCAGCGCAGGAAATGCGGCCATGGTGCCGCCCCCGCCTGCCCCACCAGCAGGACGGATTTGGCCGGAGCGCCCGACAAGCCGGTCGGGGGCGCGTCGCCCGATGTGAAATTGAAACCACCGCGAAAAATGAGCCCATCTACGGAAAGCGCCGTGGCAATGGCCTCAATGCGGTGGTGTGCGGACATCATTCCTTCTTGACCGGATCGGAGAAGGCACTCCGCCAGACTTCCTTGTGGATGATGTTGGCGACTTTAGCCCCGCCTGACTCGGGCTCCTTTCAAGTGAAGGCGTCGGGCATCGACCCCTTCTTCTTGGCGATGAATTCCTGCAACGCTTCGTCGATGCCAGCATCGAGATGCGGCGCCTCGTAGCTTTCCAGCCAGCGGCGGGCGAGTTCGTTGGCGCGCTGCGGTGCGGTCTTTTCACCCTCGGCCAGCCACTGCTCGTAGGAATTGTTGTCGGCGATGTTCGAGCGGTAGAAGGCGGTCTGGAAATTGGCCTGGGTGTGGTCGCAACCAAGATAGTGGCTGCCCGGACCAACCTGCCGGATCGCATCCATGGCCTGGCCGTTTTCCGACAGGTCGACGCCTTCGCAGAATTTCTGCTGCATGCCGAGCTGGTCGATATCCATCATGAATTTCTCATAGCAGGACGCGAGCCCGCCCTCGAGCCAGCCGGCCGAATGCAGCACGAAGTTGGTGCCCGCGAGGATCGTCGAGTTCAGCGTGTTGGCGCTTTCGTAAGCAGCCTGCGCATCCGGAACCTTGGACGCGCAGAGCGAGCCGCCGGTTCGGAACGGCAGGCCAAGACGGCGTGCGAGCTGGGCCGCGCCATAGGAGACCAGCGACGGCTCCGGCGTGCCGAAGGTCGGCGCGCCCGACTGCATCGAGATCGACGAGGCGAAGGTGCCGAAGAGCACCGGCGCGCCCGGCCGGATCAACTGCGTGAACGAGGCGCCAGCCAGCACTTCGGCCAGGACCTGCGTCAGCGTGCCGGCCACCGTTACCGGGCTCATCGCGCCGGCCAGGATGAATGGCGTGACGATGCAGGCCTGGTTGTGGCGCGAATAGACTTTCAGCGCGCCGAGCATGGTCTCGTCGAACACCATCGGCGAGTTGGCATTGATCAGGCTGGTCAGCACCGTGTTGTTCTCGACGAAATCGTCGCCGAACAGGATCTTGGCCATCGCAACGGTATCCTCGGCGCGCTCCGGCGCCGTCACCGAGCCCATGAACGGCTTGTCGGAATATTTGATGTGCGCGTAGATCATGTCGAGGTGGCGTTTGTTGACCGGCACGTCGACCGGCTCGCACACCGTGCCGCCCGAATGATGGATCGACGGCGCCATATAGGCGAGCTTCACGAAATTCTGGAAATCCTCGATCGTCGCGTAACGGCGGTTGCCGTCGAGGTCGCGCACGAAGGGAGGACCATAGACCGGCGCGAACACCGTGGCGTTGCCGCCGATCTGCACCGAGCGCTCGGAATTGCGGGCATGCTGGGTGTAGACGGACGGCGCCGTCTTCAGCAGCGAACGGCAAAGGCCCTTGGGAAAGTGCACGCGTTCGCCCTTGACGTCGGCGCCGGCCTCTTTCCAGAGCTGCAGGGCTTCCGCGTCATCGCGGAAGATGATGCCGGTCTCCTCCAGCACCGTGTCGGTGTTCTTCTCGATCAGCGCCAGGCCTTCCTCGTTCAACACCTCGTAGACGTTGATCTTGCGCTTTATGTAGGTGAGCTGGGTGCCCGGCCCGCCGCCGGAGCGCGCGGCCCTGCGGGCAGCCGCACCGCCGCTGGCGGCGCGCCCTCGCCGCGCGTTTGACGCTTCCTGGTCGATTGCCGCGTGATCGCTCATGGTGGTTCTTCCCTGAATCTGTTCTTGATCTGAAATCCGCCGCGGCCACCGAACGCCGCTCCTCCCCGGATCGTAGCCATGCACCCTATTCGAAACGGCCCGCCAGCGCCAACGGCTGTCGCAAAATCGACAAGAAAAGCAATAGATTTTCCAGTCGCTTTCCTTTTGCGGGAAGTCGCAAATCAGCTATGGATACATGCCCCCAGCGGGTTAGGTATGAACGCGAATATTTTGTGCCTTGCGACACAGTCGCGATGCCGGCAGGAGCTTGATACAAATGGCCGACGACGAGATCATCCTTTCCGAACTCTCCGACGACGAGTTGGTGCAGCAGATGCACGACGATCTCTATGACGGCCTCAAGGAAGAGATCGAGGAAGGCACCCAGATCCTGCTCGAACGCGGCTGGGTGCCCTACAAGGTGCTGACCGAAGCACTGGTCGAAGGCATGCGCATCGTCGGTGAGGATTTTCGCGACGGTATCCTGTTCGTTCCCGAAGTGCTGCTGTCGGCCAACGCGATGAAGGCCGGCATGTTCATCCTGCGCCCGCTGCTCGCCGCCACCGGCGCGCCGAAGCAGGGCAAGATGGTCATCGGCACGGTCAAGGGCGACATTCACGACATCGGCAAGAACCTTGTCGGCATGATGATGGAAGGCGCCGGCTTCGACGTCATCGATCTCGGCATCAACAATGCGGTCGAGAAGTATCTCGATGCGATCGAGCAGCACCAGCCCGACATCATCGGCATGTCGGCGCTGCTGACGACCACCATGCCTTACATGAAGGTCGTCATCGACACGATGAAGGAAAAGGGTATCCGCGACGACTACGTCGTGCTGGTCGGCGGCGCTCCGCTCAACGAGGAATTCGGCAAGGCCGTCGGCGCCGACGCTTACTGCCGCGACGCGGCGGTGGCGGTCGAAACCGCCAAGGATTTCATGAAGCGCAAGCACAACGTTCGCGCTTCGGCCTGATTTCGGGCGTTCCCGGCACAGACCAGCAAAAAGCCGCGCCTTGCAGCGCGGCTTTTTTGTTACCAGATGAGATGATGACTTCGGGCGACGAAAGCCGGTTCCACTGAAATCATGGCCAAGGCACGAAAAACACAATCGTATCAGGCCAGCAGGCTTCTGGTGATCGCCTGCGGAATGATCGCGCGCGAAGTTCTGGCCGTGAAGGAACAGCTCAACCTCGACCATCTGGTCCTGACCTGCCTGCCAGCGGAGTTTCATTTCTATCCGGACCGCATCGCCCCGGCGATGGACAAGGCGATCGAGAAGGCCAAGGCGGAAGGCTACGAACACATCTTCGTCGGCTATGCTGATTGCGGCACTGGCGGCCTGCTCGACCGGATCTGCGAGAAGCACGGCGTCGAGCGCATGGCCGGGCCGCATTGCTTTGCCTTCTACCAGGGCATGGATGCCTACGCGAAGGTCGCCGACGACGACATGATGTCGTTCTACATGACGGACTTCCTGTGCCGCCAGTTCGACGCTTTCTTCATGAAGCCGCTCGGCCTCGACAAGCACCCCGAGCTGATCAAGGACTATTTCGGCAATTACGAGAAGCTGATCTACCTGGCCCAGACCGACGATCCGGAACTCGACAAGGTCGCCGAAGGCGCCGCGACAATGCTAGGCCTCGCCTATGAGCGCCGCGCGACCGGCTATGGCGACCTGACGGCGGGGTTGGCGCAAGCCGCGGCTCACCGCTGAGCGCGACCCGATGAGGACGCGCCCTGCTCCGCTGATAGCGTGGCCAGAACGTCGGCGAAACTCGTCTTGCAGACGAACCCTAGCCTGTCCCCCGCGCGCGACGCGTCATAGACCCGGTCGATCGAGGAAAACATCGTCCAGCCCGCTCGGGCGTAGAGGCCGGGAAACTCAGGGAAATACCGCGCGACGACCGACGGCGCGTCGGTGATCAGCGCTGCGCAATCGTCGGGCCGGAACGGCGTTGGCGCGCAGACGATGAAGGTGTCGAAGCCCAGCAATGGTGCCTTCTCCAACGCGGCAATATGCGCCTCGGCTGCATCTTCCACCGTCAGTCGTCGGAACAGCAGTTCGTTCGCCTTGGTGTTGGCATCCGATTGCTCGATTGCATGAGCCATGTCATCGGCTTCGGGAAAGAACCGAGCCGTGCGCAACACGACCACCGGCAGGCCATGCTGAAGATGGTGGAGGCGGCAGAGATGTTCAGCCGAAAGCTTGGTGACGCCATAGATGTTGCGCGGTTCGGGCGACATCCGTTCCGTCAGCCACGCAGCCTTGCGCGCGCCGCCCGTGAAACCTTCGCGTATCGCCTGGGAAATCATCAGCGACGTGGTGGACGTGAAGACGAAGCGTTCCACACCGAATGACGTCGCCGCGTCCAGCAGGTTGAGCGTGCCCACCACATTGGTCGCGATGAAGGCGCCGTTGTCATGATCTTCGATGTTCGGCTTGTGCAGCGCGCCGCTGTGGATGATGGCCTCGATTCCGTTTTCCCGGACAACCCGCATGACGAGGTCACGGTCCGTGATCGAGCCGACAATCCGTGTTTGCATCGCTGGAACGGGATCGAGGCCGGTTACCTCGTGGCCCAGTGCTGTGAGCCGCGGGGCCAGCGTCGCACCCAGCCAACCCGACGACCCCGTAAGCAAAATCCGCATCGGCTACACCATGATTTTTGGTCCGCGGGCTGTTAAGCACGGATCACGAGACATCGCTAAATGGTAAATTGTGCGCCAGGCGCACAAACACGCTGCTCCAGCCACGTGCTGACAGTCCAAAACAAGTCACGCAGGAGAAAGACCCCGATGATTGGTCGTCCGTTGCTTCTATCGCTCTGCCTCGGCGTTTGCGCGGCGCTTCCCGCACGTGCCGACGGCGAAATCCAGAAGCTGATCACACCTGCCGACAAGACGCGTCTCGACAGGTATGACGAGACGCGCAAGGCGGCCCTCGCCGAGGCGAAGGCCGGCAATCCGGCCGATGTAAAACAGCTCGACGCCTTGCTGGCCAAGCCGCCGGTGTCCTTCTCCGACAAGGACCTGACTGGCAATTGGAGGTGCCGCACCATCAAGGCTGGCGGGCTGTCCCCGCTCGTCATCTATGGCTGGTTCAAATGCAGGGTCACCGACGACGGATCGGGCTGGAGGCTGGAAAAGGTCAGTGGCTCGCAGCGCACCAGGGGCCGCTTCTTCGACGATGGCCAGAAGCGGGCGATCTATCTCGGCGCCGCATCGGTCAACAACGATGCGGCCAAACCCTATGGCAGCGGCCCGCAAACCGACCAGGTCGGCTATGCCTACCGCAGCGGCCCCAGCGAGTGGCGCATCGAGTTCCCGGCGCCCTACTACGAATCGAAGCTCGACATCATGGAGTTCAAGCGCTGATCGGCAACCCTTGCGGTCACCAACATTTAACCCGGCCGGCGGAGAATTGAGCCGCGCGGCGACAGGCCGCGCCTGGCAAGAAAGCGCGCCATGGCTTCAGCGATTGAGAAGAGAGCCGCGATCGTGGTGATCACCGAAGGCGGCCCGCATATCTGGGCCATCATCAACGCCATCGCCGATCGCCTGGGTCCTGTCAGCGTCATCCTCGAAACCCCTCAATCCAAGAAGCAATTGCTGGCTCGGCGCGCGCGCCGGCAAGGCTGGGTGTCGGTGATCGGGCAGCTTGGCACCATGGTGCTGACCCGGCTCGGCAAGCGCTTCCTTGCCGGGCACGCGGCCCGCATCATCGCCGAAGAGAAGCTGCGCACCGGGCCGGTCGCCGGGCAATCCATCATCCACGTTTCCTCGGCCGATTCAGCCGAATGCCTGCGGGCGGTCGAAAGCGTCGGCCCGGGCGTCGTGCTGCTCGCCGGATGCCGCCTTTTGTCCAGGCAAACCCTGGCCGGGATGCCGTGTCCGGTGCTCAACTATCATGCCGGCATCAACCCGAAATATCGCGGCATGAATGGCGGCTACTGGGCACTCGCGAGCGGCGATGCTGAAAACTTCGGCTCGACAGTCCATTTGGTCGATGCCGGCGTGGACACGGGCGGCGTGCTGCGGCATGCACGCGGCAAGCCCCAGCCGGGTGACACGATTTCAAGCCACGCGCTGCGGCAGGCCGCGTTCTCGCGTGACATGTGCGTCGACGCGATCAGCGATGCGCTGGCGGGCCGGCTCGCCACGTTCGATCCCGGCCTGCCTTCCATGCAATGGTATCATCCGACGATCTGGTTCTACCTCTGGACCGGGATCAAACGCGGCATCTGGTAACGCCGGATTCGTCTGAACCAACGGCCAATCCAGCACCCTCGCTGCAAGTCTGGCATCAACCTCTGACTTCGGGCTCGCCGGCCAGTTCACCCCGTCAGGGCGGAAGATTCCGTGCTTTCATTTTGCGACATCCAAATGCGTCGTTTTTGAATGCGCGCGCGTCGTCCCATAACAAGCGGGCCAACCACGCATGCGGCAATGCTCGAAATCACGAGGAGTGATAATTCATGGCCGATCTGATCGTCGTTTACTGGCGCGATATTCCAGCCCAGGTCATCGTCAAGAAGGGCCGGCAGAACGCCAAGCGCGAACTGCCGCTGCGCTTCACTGAAGCCATCGACATGTGTGCCATGCGCACCGGCGCGGGCGGCACCGACGATTATCTGGCCGAATGGCGCAAGGCCGATCCCGTACCGGTCGGTGACGACCTCGAAGCCGAGGTCGAAAAGGCCTTTCAGGATCTCGACACGAAGTACGACCGTGAGCGGCTTGTCGCTCTGGTAAAGGCGGGCGGCAAAGAAAATGTCTGAGACTCAGCCGGCGGTTACCCAGGCCACTCTGGTCAAGAAGGCAGCGCCGAAATCCGACTACAAGCCGGCCGACGTTTCGCCGCAGCGGCGCGTGCAGCGCTCCTTCGCGATCCGGTTGTGGTCGATCAGGCATTCGCGCCTGCTGGAATGGTTCTATGCCAAATTCGCCGACATGTTCCTGCTGCTCCACCCGCTATGGAAAGGCATCGGCTATGGCCGCGTCGAAGGACCGATCAAGTTTGTCGAGAAGCGCGTCAAGGGCTTCATGTTCGACTGCCGCATGTGCGGCCAGTGCGTGCTGTCGTCCACCGGCATGTCATGCCCCATGAATTGCCCCAAGCAGTTGCGCAACGGCCCTTGCGGCGGCGTGCGCGCCAACGGCAATTGCGAAGTCGAGCCTGACATGCCCTGCGTCTGGGTCAAGGCCTGGGAAGGCTCGCGGAACATGGTGAACAGCGACAAGATCCTGACCGTGCAGAAGCCGGTAGACCAGTCGTTGCGTGAGACCTCCGCCTGGCTGCGGGTAACCGCTCAGGCGGCGGCGGCGCGCGAAGCCGCGGCGAACGTGAAGACCGGAGCATCCGCATGATCGGTCATCAGCGCGACGAGAATCCGGCCGGCATCCACCTGCCGCTCGATCCCCTGCCCGGCCACTCTTCCCGCGGCCGGCTCGAGCGTGTCCTGCGCCGTGGCGAATTCGCCGTCACCACCGAGCTCAATCCGCCCGACAGCGCTGATCCCGAGGACGTCTACAACAGGGCGAAAATCTTCGATGGCTGGGTCGACGCCATCAACGCGGTCGATGCTTCCGGCGCCAACTGCCACATGTCGTCTGTCGGCATCTGCGCGCTGCTGACGCGCATGGGCTATGCCCCGATCATGCAGATCGCCTGCCGCGACAAGAACCGCATCGCTATCCAGGGTGACGTGCTTGGCGGCGCGGCGATGGGCGTCGCCAACATGCTGTGCCTGACCGGCGACGGCGTGCAGGCCGGCGACCAGCCCGGCGCCAAGCCGGTGTTCGACCTCGACTCCATGTCGCTGCTCGAAACGGTCCGCATCATGCGCGACAACGGCAAGTTCCTGTCCGGCCGCAAGCTGACGACGCCACCGCAGGTTTTCCTGGGTGCTGCCGTCAACCCGTTCGCCCCGCCTTTCGACTTCCGCCCGATCCACCTCGGCAAGAAGATTGCCGCCGGCGCGCAATTCGTGCAGACGCAATATTGTTTCGACGTGCCGATGTTCAGGACCTTCATGCAGAAGGCGCGCGATCTCGGCCACACCGACAAAGTGTTCGTCCTCTGCGGCGTCGGACCGCTGGCCTCGGCAAAGACCGCCAAGTGGATCCGCTCCAACGTGCCCGGCATCCATATCCCCGACACCGTCATCAAGCGGCTGGAAGGCGCCCAGGACCAGAAGAAGGAAGGCAAGCAGCTCTGCATCGACATCATCAACGAGGTGAAGGAGATTCCAGGCGTCGCCGGCATCCATGTGATGGCCTACCGCCAGGAGGAATATGTCGCCGAGATCGTCGATGAATCGGGCGTGCTGAAGGGCCGCCAGCCGTGGAAACGCGAGATTCGTCGCGATGACCAGATGGTCGCCGACCGGCTCGACCGCATATTGCATGACGAGATTACGGAAACGCAGGTGGACATGGTGAAGACCGCGCATTGACGGCGCGTCACAACCAGCCATTCGCTTGAATGAGAACAGACAACGATATAAAGAAATCTTTATATCCTGACGGAGAAATTTCATGACCCGGACCATTGTTGCCTCGGCGACACGAGAAATCATCATCGGCTTCGACCAGCCCTTCTGCGTGATCGGCGAGCGCATCAACCCGACCGGCCGCAAGAAGCTGGCCGCCGAGATGATCGCCGGCAATTTCGAAACCGTCATCCGGGACGCGCTGGAACAGGCCGCCTGCGGCGCGACCATGCTCGACGTCAACGCCGGCGTCACCTCGGTCAACCCGAATGAGACGGAACCCGGCCTGCTGGTTCAGACGCTGGAGATCGTGCAGGGACTGGTCGACCTGCCGCTGTCGATCGACAGCTCGGTTACCGCCGCGATCGAGGCCGCGCTCAAGGTCGCCAAGGGCCGCCCGTTGGTCAACTCCGTCACTGGCGAGGAAGAGAAGCTCGAAGCCATCCTGCCTCTGGTCAAGAAATACAATGTCCCGGTCGTCGCCATCTCCAATGACGAGACCGGCATTTCGATGGATCCGGACGTGCGCTTCGCCGTCGCCAAGAAGATCGTCGAGCGCTGCGCCGATTTCGGCATTCCCGCGCATGACGTCGTCGTCGACCCGCTGGTCATGCCGATCGGCGCGCTGGGCGATGCCGGTCGCCAGGTGTTCGCGCTGCTGCGCCGCTTGCGCGAAGAGCTGAAGGTCAACACCACCTGCGGCCTTTCCAACATCTCTTTCGGCTTGCCGCACCGCCACGGCATCAACGCCGCCTTCATCCCGATGGTGATCGGCGCCGGCATGACCTCGGCGATCATGAACCCGGTGCGTCCGCAGGAAATGGAAGCCGTGCGCGGCGCCAATGTGCTGAACGGCACCGATGAGAACTGCACCAACTGGATCCGGACCTACAAGGACTACAAGCCCGCCGAAGGCGGCCAGGCGGTTGCAGCGCCGACGCAGGTCAACGCGCCCGGCGATGGCGCAAGCAGTGGCGGCCGCCGGCGCGGTGGACGCGAAGCCCGGATGGGTCGGGGGTAAGCGCGCAATCGTGAAATCTCTCGCGAACTTCACTAGCCCGATCGTGCTGTCAATGCCGTCGGGCTGGTGTGTGTTGCGGTCAGGCCATGCCCAGGATGGTGTCGAAGACAGCCATTCCCGCCCACGAGCCGAAAATGCCGGTCACGCCGCCGACGATGAAATCGTCGTCCTCGGCCGGCCAGAAGCCGTGCAGCAGCAAGATACAGACAACCGCCCCGACGATACCGGACGCCAGATATTGCGGATTTCGCAGCCACGGGCCCCTGAGCAGGCGAACCATGGTGAACGTCGTGAATATGGCGGACAGGAGGAGATCGGACATGATTGGCCTCTGGACCATCAGACACTCCACCCAAGAGTGAAACGATCCGTTAAACGGCATCGACAATTGTTATCGAGACCCGAAGCATGAATTCTCCCGCCAACATCACCGATCCGCTCGTGCTTTTCATGCCGTCGGGCAAGCGCGGCCGGTTCCCGGTCGGAACGCCGGTGCTGGATGCCGCGCGCCAGCTTGGCGTCTATGTCGAAAGCGTGTGCGGCGGGCGCGCGACGTGTGGGCGTTGCCAGATCGAGGTGCAGGAAGGCAATTTCGCCAAGCACAAGATCGTGTCGTCCAACGACCACATCTCGCCCAAGGGGCCTAAGGAAGAGCGCTACGAGCGCGTGCGTGGACTGCCCGAACGGCGGCGCCTGTCCTGCTCTGCGCAGATCCTCGGCGACCTCGTCATCGACGTGCCGCAGGACACGGTCATCAATGCGCAGACCATCCGCAAGGATGCCGACACCAGGGTGATCGCGCGCGATGCGGCGATCCGCATGTGCTATGTCGAGATCGAAGAGCCCGACATGCACAAGCCGCTCGGCGATCTCGACCGCCTGAAGATCGCCTTGATGAAGGACTGGAATCTCAAGAGCCTGGACTTCGATTTCTATCTCCTGCCGCTGGTGCAGGGCATTTTGCGCAAGGGCAACTGGACCGCCACCGCCGCCATCTACAAGGACGCCGATAGCGAGACCGCAAGGGTCATCGCGCTGTGGCCCGGCCTCAAGAATGAAGCCTATGGGCTCGCCTGCGATATCGGCTCGACCACCATTGCCATGCATCTGGTGTCGCTGCTGTCGGGCCGCGTCGCCGCGTCCTCGGGCACGTCCAACCCGCAGATCCGCTTCGGCGAGGATTTGATGAGCCGCGTCTCCTACGTGATGATGAACCCGGATGGCCGCGAAGGCATGACGGTCGCGGTGCGCGAAGCGATCTCGAGCCTTGTCGACAAGGTCTGCGCCGAAGGCAATGTCCAGCGCAACGACATCCTGGATTCCGTCTTCGTCGGCAATCCGATCATGCACCACCTGTTCCTCGGCATCGATCCGACCGAGCTCGGCGGCGCCCCCTTCGCGCTGGCCGTCTCCGGGGCAGTGCACATCAAGGCCTCCGATATCGGCCTGAAGCTCAACCAGGGCGCCCGTCTTTACATGCTGCCCTGCATCGCCGGCCATGTCGGCGCCGATGCGGCGGCGGTGACGCTGTCGGAAGGACCGCATCGCCAGGACGAGATGATGCTGATCGTCGACGTCGGCACCAATGCCGAGATCGTGCTCGGCAATCGCACCCGTGTCGTGGCGGCTTCCTCGCCGACCGGCCCGGCCTTCGAGGGCGCGGAAATCTCCGGTGGCCAGCGCGCGGCGCCCGGCGCCATCGAGCGCGTGCGTATCGACCCCGACACGCTGGAGCCGAAATACCGCGTCATCGGCTCGGAACTGTGGTCAGACGAGCCGGGTTTCCTCGACAGCGTGCAGGCGACCGGCGTCACCGGCATTTGCGGCTCCGGCATCATCGAGATCGTGGCCGAGATGTATCTCGCCGGCATCATCTCGGAGGACGGCGTCGTCGACGGCTCGCTTGCCGCACGTTCGCCGCGCGTCATCGCCAATGGCCGCACCTTCTCCTACGTGCTGAAGGAAGGTGAGCCGAAGATCACCATTACCCAGACCGACGTGCGCGCCATCCAGCTCGCCAAGGCAGCACTTTATGCCGGCACCAAGCTGCTGATGGAAAAGCAGAACACCGAGCATGTCGACCGCATCCATTTCGCCGGCGCCTTCGGCTCGTTCATCGATCCGAAATACGCCATGGTGCTGGGCCTGATCCCCGATTGCGACCTCGACAAGGTTTCGGCCGTCGGCAACGCCGCGGGTGCGGGCGCGCGCATGGCGCTCTTGAACCGCGGCTATCGCCGCGAGATCGAGGAGACTGTGAGCCAGATCGAGAAGATCGAAACTGCCCTGGAGCCGAAATTCCAGGAGCATTTCGTCTACGCCATGGCGCTGCCGAACAAGGTCGATCCGTTCCCGAAACTGTCGGCCGCGGTCAAACTGCCGCCGCGCAAGACGGTGAGCGAGGATGGCGTTGCCGGCGACGCCGCGCCACGGCGGCGTTCACGCGAAGGTCACGCCGCGAGACGCAGCCGGGAGTAATCTCAGCCGCGGTATGGTGCAAATTCATTTGCATGCAAATGTTTCAAGATCGAACCGATCTCGAAACCAAAACGCGCTGTAGCGAAATCCACTGGATACATGGGCAGGGCATTTAACCGGCATCGATCGGCAGGCACGAAATGTCTTCGGCCGCCTCGAAACTCCAAGGGAGATGAAGATGTCGATGTTTGAAACCCTCGGCCGCTATGGCGCGGCCATCAGACAAGCCCATGACCGCAACAAGGCAAGGCGCATCCTGAACAGCCTGCCTCCCGAAATCCAGAAGGATATCGGCTGGCCGGTGTCGCCCCGCTCCAGTGAAAAAGCGAGCCTGACCACCGCCATCTGGAACGCGGCGCGCTGATGACATTCGCCGACAAATGCAAATTGCTCGGCGCAAGCCGGCGCCGCCAGACGGCCGCGGCTCCAACCGACAACCGGATACGCGCGGCACTGCTGCGCCTCCGGCCCCGCCGAAAGTGAGCGGCTTCGCAACCCGTCACACAATCGTGGGCGGCACAAATCTTGACATTTTCCGCGACGGCACGATCTTCGGAAAGGAGGGGGGAATTCTCTTAGTCGGCTTTGCCGAAGTTCGTGTATCCGCATGCCAAGTTTCAAAAGCCACGTCATATCCTTCGTGCTCAGGCACAGCCGCAAGCAGGCCTTTTCCAGCCCGGAAAACCTGCAGCGATGGATCGCCAGCGCGCGCAAGACGGAAGACCATCAGCCCCCCGCCCTGGTGCGGTCGCGCCTCGACATCACGACGCGCGAGGTGAACGGCTTTCCCGTCTACGAAATAGCACCCAGAGGCGACGAGCAGAGGCGGATTCTCTACCTGCACGGAGGCGCCTATGTCTTTGAAATCACGCCCTATCATTGGCATCTGATCGCCGAGATGGCCGATCGGCTCGGTTTCGGCATCACGGTGCCGATCTATCCCATCGCGCCCGAGCACGATTTCCACGACATGTTCGGAATGGTCGGCGAGGTCTACCGCCAGATGCTCGACGAGACCGAGGCCCGCGACATCACCTTCATGGGCGACTCAGCTGGCGGCAACATGGCTGTCGTGCTGACCATGATGGCTGCCGAGCAGGCCCTGCCCCTGCCATCGCGCCACGTGCTGATTTCGCCCGGCCTCGACATGTCGCTTTCCAATCCAAAACTGTTCGAGGCAGAGCGAAACGATCCGTGGCTTGGCATTCCGGGCGGCCTGGAAGCGATCCGGATGTACAGTGCCGGTATCGACCGCAGCGACTGGCACATCAGCCCGGTCTACGGCGATCTTTCGGTGCTGCCAAAAACGCTGCTGTTGACCGGGTCACGCGATCTGTTGACGCCTGACAATCTGATCTTCGCCGAAAAGGCCCGCGCCGCCGGCGTCGAGGTGGATGTCATTCATGAACAAGGCATGTTCCATGTCTGGCCGCTGATCGACATGCCGGAATCGCGCCGCGCCCGCCAACGCATCGTTGCGTTTCTCAGCGAAACCGGCGCGCCGGCCAGGCAAGGTGCGAGAACGAGGTTTGAGGCTCCGTCCGCCGAGGCGGCGGAATAGCGTGTCTGCCTTCTGTCCCGCCCTATTGGCGGATCAGAACTTGCCCGTCTCCCGGAACAGCTCGAAGGTGGCGCGGATGTGGTCCGCGACCGCCTTGACCGGTGCGCTGGCGTCCGGCGCCACGACCATTGCGAGGTTGTAGGTGCCGATGTCCGGCATGCCGTCCTTCGGGCTGAGTTCGACCATCTCGTTGCCCAGGAACGACTTCGGCAGCGGCGCGACCGCGAGATCGGACATGATCGCGGCGCGCTGGCCGGCGGTGTGGGCGCTCATATAGGCGATGCGATAGTTACGGCCTTCGCGGCCGAGCGCATCGAGCGCCCCTGCCCGCCAGGCGCAGCCTTCCTCCCACAATGAGACCGGAAGCGGCTCGCGCAGATGCGCGCAGCCACCCTTGGCGCCGGCCCAGACAATCGGTTCGGTGAGCAGCACCTCGGCGCCGAGCGCGCTGGTCTTGTAGGAATTGGTCAGGAGCGTGATGTCGAGCGCCCGGTCGTCCATGCGCCGGCGCAAGTTGATGCTCTGGTCGATGGTGACATCGACGGCGATCGATGGATGCGACTGCGCAAAACGCTTCAGCACGTGCGGCAGCACGCGTTCGCCGTAATCATCCGGCGAGCCCAGCCGCACCACGCCGACAATGTCGGGAATGATGAACTTCGACACCACCTCGCGGTTGATCGACAACAGCCGGCGCGCATAGCCGAGCAGCATCTCGCCATCGGTGGTCAGCGTCACCGAACGCGCGTCGCGCGCGAAGACGGAGCGGCCGAGAATGTCCTCCAGCTTCTTGATCTGCATGGACACGGCCGACGGCGTGCGGAACACGGCATTGGCGGCGGTGGTGAAGCTGCCGGTTTCGGCAATCGCCACGAACGTGCGCAGAACATCGAGATCGAGCAGCGGCAGCGGATGATTGAGCGGGGCGTTCATGGGAACCGACCTTCAATTTTTCTGATACAAAGCATCATTCCATTTCGTTTGATTGAACATCAGTTTGGGAGGATAGTCAATCTTGTCGAAGCAGGATGCTGCCAAAAGCAGCCATGAAACCAACACGACACAGACCTGCAATCGACATGAAATGAAGCTGAAACAGACCTGATGTAGTCAGCCGTTGCCGGGAACTCCCAGCCGGCACAAAGGAGAAAGCAATGTCTATCCTGTCGTCCATCGGTCGTATCGCGACCGAGTTCAATGCGGCACGCGCCCGCTACCAGACAGAGCGCGCCATCCGCTCCCTGCCGATCGAATTGCAGAAGGATATTGGCTGGCCTGAAGCCGCCGACACCAAGACCGGCATTCGCAATGGCGTCGGATCCTGGGCTGGAGCAAAGTAAACCGTGTGTACCAAATGCTGAAGGCTGCCGTGTGGACCCGCCCGGCAGGCCTTTCTGTTTTATTTGTATTCAAATAACTTTTGGAGCCATGTCATCGCTGCATGGCGCATATGAGCAAGCCGCATGGCAGCCCATTTTACAGATAACGCCTTGTAGGAAATAACAAATTTCTGGCACACTGCCCAAATGCGTCGCATTCGGTGTCGCTTTTCATATCAAGTGCTTCGCTTTTGCGATTTAGTTTCCACTCACACAAGCCTATATCACCACCAACAAACGAGCTGCCCCACTCCATAAAGCGAAGGCGACCCGTCTGAGCAACCGAATGGAGATGAATCATGAAGCTTTTCGCACGCCTCTTCGCCCGCCGCGAAATGAACCTGACAACCGCTCTTGAGCGCCAGCGCCTTGCCAACACCATGCCCGGCCAGACCGGCGCCATGAATGCGGCGCGCCTCGGCTTCGTCGCCTGATATCAAGAAGCTGAGCGTTTTCTCGACGCACGGATGACCTCCAGCGCCGCGCTTCCCTGCCGCGGCCTGGTATTTACTGGCGCCGCTTCGTTCTACCGGGGCGGCGTTTTTGTTTGTGAATTGCCGCTTGGCGCCTTTTCACAACCTGACGGTGGTAGCCGTTCGAGCATCACTGCACAGCAATTGCCCATTTGCGACCCATGTCGCAAATTTAATCTTATCCTTGCCCCCTAGCCAATTGACAGGAATGGTTTTTCCTGATGTCGCTATGCTATTCGCGACATCCTGTTCGCGTCATGGCCAGATGAGGTTCCCTTGAACGCCGTCAAGCATCCGATCAAGCGATCGTTTGTGTTCTTCCTTGTTCCCGATTTCACCATGATCGCTTTCGCGACAGCACTCGACCCGCTGCGCTCCGCCAACCGGATGCTCGGCTACGAGGCCTATCGCTGGCGTCTGGCGAGCATTGACGGCAAGCCGGTGCGCGCTTCGAACGGTGTCGAATGCGCCGTCAATACCTCGTTGGAGGAGGAGCGCAAGAAGATGGCCGGCCCCGAGCGGCCGAACATGGCCATCGTGTGCAGCGGCACCAATGTCGAGCGCTACCAGAACAAGTCGGCCTTCGCTTGGTTGCGCGAGGAATACAATCGCGGCGTCGCGGTCGGAGGCCTGTGCACCGGCGCGCATATCCTTGCCGCCGCCGGTCTCTTGTCCAACAAGCGCTGCGCCATCCATTGGGAGAACCTGCCGGGCTTCTCCGAGGCTTTCCCGAAGGCCAACGTCTTTGCCGATCTGTTCGAGATCGACCAGAACATCTATACCTGCGCTGGCGGCACCGCCGCGCTCGACATGATGCTGAAGCTGATCGGCGACGATTTCGACGAGAACCTCGTCAACCGGGTCTGCGAACAGGTGCTGACGGACCGCGTGCGCAGCCCGACCGACCGCCAGCGCCTGCCGCTGCGCGCGCGCCTCGGCGTACAGAACTCGAAAGTGCTGACCATCATCGAACTGATGGAGGGCAATTTGTCGGAGCCACTGTCGCTGATCGAGATCGCCGATCATGTCGACCTGTCCCGCCGCCAGATCGAGCGCCTTTTCAGGACCGAAATGGGCAGATCCCCTGCCCGCTACTATCTGGAGATTCGCCTCGACCGCGCCCGGCACCTGCTGATCCAGTCGTCCATGCCGGTGGTCGAGGTGGCCGTTGCCTGCGGCTTCGTCTCGGCCTCGCATTTTTCCAAATGCTACCGCGAACTCTACGCCCGATCACCGCAGCAGGAGCGTGTCGACCGCAAGCAACTGCTGGCGGCCTGACCCGAGAACAGGCGCTGCCCGTCAGGAATTGGCGAGCAGGAATTGCCGCATGGGCGGTGCGACCCGCTCGCTGGCTTCAATCAGGATGGCGTGCTTCAGCCCGCCCAGGATCACCAACTCCGCATGCGGCAGGGCGTCTGCGATCCGCCTGTTGAGGCGCGGGTTGCAGCCGCCGTCGAACTCGCCTGTAAGCACCAGGCATGGCGCCGAGATTTCATGCAGCCATGGCCCCATCTCAGTCTCGGCGTAGATGTCGAAGACGTTGAGGAATATGTCGGCAGGCGTGTCCATCACCTGCCTCTTTCGCCACTCGATGACGTCCGGGCGCTGTGACGCGAATTCGTCCGTGAACCAGCGAGCCGTCAGGGTGTCGAGCACCTGGCCGATGCCGCGCTCACGCATGGCCGCGACGACCGCCTTGACCTTCGCGCTGTCGTCTTCTGTGCGGAACGCGGCAGTAGACAGCAAGCCCACCGACAGGACCCGGTCGGGAAAACGTCGTGCGTAGGCCGGGCCGATCATGCCGCCAAGCGAGTGGCCCGCCAGATGCGCCCGTTCGATGCCAAGCTTGGCACGCAAATGCTCCAGATCGTCGACGAGGTCTTCAAGTCCGAAGCGATCCGAAGGAAGCGGCGAGTCGCCATGACCGCGCAGGTCATAGGAAATACAGGTGAACCGGTCCTTCAGTGCTTCCACCAATTTCGACCAACCGGCGCGGCGCGCACCAATCCCATGGATCAGGAACACGGCTGGCCCACTGCCCTCTATAGAATGGACGCAGTCTACAGGCTTGCTCATCGCCGGCACCTCAGGCGCCTCCCGCCGGCTTGGGATCGGGATAGAGGTCCGAGCACAACTCGCCGCCGATACCCCAATTGGCCTTGTCCACGTCCTCGATGATGATGTGAACCGACTGAGGCTTGCCGCCACACACATTGATGAAGCTGTCCGTCAGCGCCTTTGCCAATTGACGCTTCTGGTCGACCGTGCGCCCGCTGAACATTTCCACCTTGATGATCGGCATGTCTTCAAATCTCCCTTTTCGATGTTGAACCGGTTGGCTGTTCGGAATCAGGCGGCGGAGCGTTCGCGAAGGCTCGCAACGTGTGGCATCACATCCACCGAGAACCGCTCCATCATGTCGAGTGTGTCGGACTGCGGCTGGCCGAAATTGCTGGACGTGATGACCTCGTCGATGCCAGCTTCGGCATAGGCCGAGATGCGGTCGACCATTTCAGCGGCCTCGCAGATGATAAGGCTCTTGCCGAGGTCCTCCAGCGATTGACGGCGTGGCAGCGGCCGAATGCATCCGCAATCGACGATACCCGGTCCAGAGAAGACATTGTCGAAACGCTCGTAGTAACTGTAGGCCAGTTCCAGCTTGCGGCGGGCGTCGGCGGCATTGCGGGCCAGATAGATGCCGCGCATCAGCGACAGGCGGCTCGTCCTGCCGTTTAGTTCAGCCTCGGCCTTGCCGCGCTTGAACGCGTTCACCTGCTCCATGAGCACCGAATGAGAGGCTTGCAACGGCGTGGTCTGAACCATGTAGCCCTGCCTGGCACAGGCCTCGATGCCCTCCGGCGCCATCACCGCCATCATCAGAGGTATCTCCACTTCGGGCCGCGGCATGATGGTGATCGGGTCGAAGCGGTAGAAGTCGCCGTGCCAGGAAACCTCCTCGCGCGTCAGCAGCGCCTGCAGCACTTCAAGCGATTCATCGAACTTTGCCCTTGTCTGCTCGATCGGGGTGCCCAGCCGGGCAACCTCGTAGGCGAAGGCGCCACGGCCGACGCCGAGCACAAGCCGGCCATCGCACAGCATGCTCGCCTGCACGACCTCGCCAGCGAAGACGCGCATGTCGCGCACTGACAGCACGGCGATGGACGTGACCAGCTTGATACAGTTCGTCGCCGCGGCGATGCGCACGGCAAGCTGCAGCGGCGACGGCACGAGCAGGATATTGATGAGATGGTGCTCGGGGATCGACACCGCGCTGTATCCGACCTTTTCGGCCCATACCGCCTGCTCGATCATGTCGCGGTAGAGCCGGGTGCCGCCATAGGCCGGATCCGGCAGATAGCTCGACAGGAAGTGGTTGAAATCCATGTGGTGTTGTCCCCGTCCGGTTTCAGTTATCGAATGTCGGCGCTGAGGTGGATACCCACCGGCGCCTGCTGATCCGCCTGCGCATGCGCCGCGGCGCCCAGGACGGCATACCCTCCACGAAAATAGGCCAGAGGCTCGCCACCCATGCAGCTGAAGCGGGTCACGATGCCGATCAGAATCATGTGGTCGCCCGCGTCGACGACCTGGTGACGTGTGCAGGTCATGATGGCGAGGCTGTCGTCGAGCACCGGCGGCATACCGGGCGTAAGCGCGTCAAGCGCGACATCCCTGGCGGGGCTGCGCGAGGCAAAGACGGCCGAAACCTCGCGTTGCCAATCGCCCAGTATGTTGACGCTGAAGTGCTCGGCTCGGGTCACGACGCCGGCAGTTATCGACGACTTGGCCAGGCAAACCAGGATCAGCGGAGGATCGAGCGACACGGATGTAAACGAGTTTGCCGTGAGCGCGCTCGGCGTGCCGCGCGCGTCGCACGCCGCCACCACTGTCACACCCGTCATGAACGAACCGAACATGTCGCGCAAAGCGCGGCGGTCACAGTTCCGAGCATCCACCCAGGCCTTCTGTCGCATGTCCCTCCCCGTCTCGTGGCGCTCCGCGAGATGGCGAGCCCAAGAGTTGTACAGATGTACCAATGCCGCTATGTTGTACGTCCGTACAAATCGACATGTCAACAGGCTCTGAAACCGACCGTTGATGCCGGACGCATAAAAAGGCAGCTTGGGTATCAAAGCTCGCCGAACGATTTCGGCCGATATTTCAGGGAAGGAAGCGTAGGCATTGGCCCAGGAACGAAAGGCGCATGTCGTCAGATCATCGCAAGACAGGCGGGCCGAAATCGTCGAGGCCGCCTTCCTGTGCCTGCAGGAATATGGTTACGCGAAACTGACGGCGAGAAAGATCGCCGAACATTCCAACATATCGCTCGGACACATCACCTACCATTTCAAGGACATGAAGGAGGTGCTGGTTGAAACCTACCGCTACGCGTCCCTGACCCTGTTCGAAGCGACACAGCGTGATCTCGGCATCTCGCCCAAAAGCCCGATCGAGCAGTTGCGGGTTTTTCTTGGCACGGGCTTCAGCAAGGCCTTCCTCAAGCGCGACTATCTGCGCGTCAGAATTGATCTCTGGTCCGCCGCGCTCGCCTATGACGAGATCGCCTCCGTGGAGCGGGAACTTTACGAGAGCTATCGATCGCAACTAAGCGAACTTCTGCGCAACGTCGCGGTCGACCGCCGGATTGGGCCGGACGCGGTGACGCCGCTCGCCGACACGATCATGGCAACGCTCGACGGCCTGTGGCTGGACTGGGAGCGCCGCCACGACGAGACAGCCATCCGAAACGGCCTCGATGGCTGCATCGCGCTGGTCAACGCCGTACTGCCCGCCGCAACCTGACCGACACAGCCGCCACCGGCAGCATGTCGCGCGGGCGTCTAGCCCTGTGTCTGCGCGGTTCGGATCGCCTCGACGCGCAGATCCTCCGTCAGCCGCGCCTTCAGCGCCGAGAATTCCGGGCTGGTCTTCAGCGTGTAATGGCGCGGATGCGGCAGGTCGACGGCGACATCCGACTTGATGCTGCCGGGCCGTGCCGTCATCACGATCACGCGAGAGGCCATGAAGATGGCTTCCTCGATGTCGTGGGTCACGAACAGCACCGTCTTCTTGCGGCGCTCCCAGATGCCCAGCAGCAGCTCCTGCATCAGCCCACGGGTTTGATTGTCAAGCGCGCCGAACGGCTCGTCCAGCAGCAGGATCTCCGGGTCATTGGCCAGAGCGCGCGCGATGGCCGTGCGCTGCTGCATGCCGCCTGAAAGCTGTTTTGGCCAATGGTTCTCGAACCCCTTGAGCCCGACGAGATCGATGTAGGAAGCAACGATCCCTGCGCGTTCACGCTCAGGCATACCCCGCTCGCGCAGGCCGAAGGCGATATTCTCCGCCACCGTCAGCCACGGGAACAATGTGTAGGACTGGAAGACCATGCCGCGATCCGGCCCGGGCCGGGACACCGCCTTGCCGTCGAGCAAGACACGGCCCGTGCTCGGTTCCTCCAGGCCGGCAACGACCCTGAGCAGCGTCGACTTTCCGCAGCCCGACGGCCCAAGGATGGTGATGAAGTCGTTGGCCGTGACAACCATGTCGATCGGCATCAGCGCCTTGACCGGTTGCCCGCCACGCACGCCGGCAAACGTTCGCGAAACGCCCTCGATCCGAAGCTTGCTCATGCCAGGCTCCAAGGAAAGAGCCAGCGGTTGAAGGTCTTGAAGGCGAAATCGGACAACAGCCCGATCAGGCCGATGACGATGATGCCGAAGATGATCTGCCCCGTTGCCAGCCGCGACTGGCTGTTGATGATCATGTAGCCGATGCCCGAGGACGAGCCGATCAATTCGGCGACGATGACATAGGTCCAGGCCCAGCCCAGCACCAGCCGCAGCGTTTCGGCGATTTCCGGCGCGTTGGCCGGCATGATCACACGCCGCACGATGCCGTTGTCCGTGGAGCCCAGCGTATAGGCCGCCTCGACCAGGTCGCGCCGCGTGCTGCCGACCTTGACGGCGATGATCAGGATGATCTGGAACACCGAGCCGACGAAGATGACGAGCAGTTTCTCCAGTTCGCCAATGCCGGCCCAAAGGATGAGCAGCGGAATGAACGCCGAAGCCGGCAGGTAGCGCGCGAAGGAGACGAACGGTTCAAGAAATGCCTCAACCGGCTTCCACGCCCCCATCATGATGCCGATCGGCACCGCCACGATGGACGCCAGCAGGAAGCCGCCAAAGACGCGCCAGATGGTGATGAGGATGTCGAGCCAGAAGCGGTCCTCGACCAGCAGGCGCCAACCGTCCTTCAGCATGGAGAGCGGATCGGCGAGGAAGATGCGGTTTACGTGACCGCCGAGCGTGATCCACGCCCAGAACGCCACGAACAGCACAAAGAAGGAGATGCCGAGCATCGTTCGGATGCCCGGCGAAACCGGATGCAGGGGGCGCGGCATCTAGGGTGTCCTTGAAAATGGGAAGACGGCGGCGCCATGCGCCGCCGCGAAGCGATGCTGTCCGCCGCTCAGTTGGCTACGGCGCTGGTGTCGGCCAGCGTCGTGACATCCGGCGCCTGCTTGATCAGCCCCATCTGCAGCAGAAGGTCGCCGGCGGTCTTGGAAAAATCCTGAAAATCCTTGGTGAAGAACTGCTTGTTCTCGGCCTTGTCGGCCCATTTCAGATATTTCGCCGAATCCTCGAACTCCTTGGCCGACTGCTTCACGTCGGCGCCCATGATCTCGTAGGATTTCTGCGGATCGCTCTTGATCAGGTCGAGCGCGTCGAAATAGCTGTCGGCCAGCGCCTTGGCGGCATCTGGATTGGCCTTGAGGAATTCCGGCGTGCAGCCGACCGTGTCGAGCACCATCGGATAGTCGAGCGTGGTCGCCAGGATATGGCCCTGGTCGGACTTGTCGCGCACCGCCGAGATGAACGGCTCATAGGTCACAGCCGCATCGTTCTGGCCGGCAAGGAAGGCTTGCGCCGCCGCGTCCGGCTCCAGGTTGACCACCGTCACGTCCTTGGTCGACATGCCGTTCTTGTTCAGCACCCAGGCGAGCAGGAAATAGGGCGAGGTGCCCGGCGCCGAGGAGGCGACATTCTTGCCCTTGAGATCGGCGACCGTCTTGATGTCGTTGCGCACGACGATGCCGTCCGCGCCATAGGACTTGTCGAGCTGGAATATCTGCTTGGTGTTGACACCGCTCGCATTCCACACCAGCCAGGTCTCGACCGTGGTGGCCGCGCATTGCAGGTCACCGCTGGCGATGGCCAGCGGCCGGCTCGCCTGCGGCACCTTCTTCAAGGTGACGTCGAGGCCATGCTTTTCGAAGATACCGGCCTGTTTGGCGAGGGTGAGTGGGGCAAAACCCGTCCACCCGCTGATGCCGATGGTGACCGCCGTGGCGGCCATGACCGGCGCGGACAATCCGGCGGCGAGTGTCAAAGTTGCTGTAAAAATGGCGATCCTGTTCATCTCGGTTCCCCTTTTGTTTTCTTAATGGGGAATTGTTCACAGACGCCACATGGCTTGTCAATGAACAGGAATGTGTAGTGCGTCATGACCCGAGCAGCGCGCACTGAATCATGATCGCGCTGCCACGAAACCAGCTCAGGCAACCGGGGCCCCTACGGCTGCTTCTGCATCCAGTTACGATTGCGCCACATCTTTTCGCCGAGCTGGCAGTCGACGGACGGCTTGTCGTCAACGAGAACCACCGGCGCATGGCCGGCCTCTTCCTCCGCACGTTGCGGCGACGCGGGGCCAGCGAGCTCCAGCACCAGCTTGCGGCGGATGGCTTCGGGAAACTGCGTCCAGTCGTTGACCGGGATCATGAAGGCGCCGGGACCGCCGATCACGCAATCGCTGTAGTAGCGGTCGAGATGATCGACGTCGTAAGCGCTGCCGAAGCCGCTACGGGTCATCAATGGCAGGCCGTTGATGATGATGCCCTGCTTGACCAGTTCGTCGCGTATGCCGTCGACCGGCGCGCCCTGGTTGTTGGGACCATCGCCCGATATGTCGATGACCCGCTTGTCACCCTGGAAGCCGCTTTCAGCGAAGAGATCACTACCGAATTGCAGGGCGCCGGAAATCGAGGTGCGCCGGGCGCTGTCGGGTGGCTGCGCGGAAAGCTTCTCGGCAACACGCTCGGCGTCGGCGCGACTGGCGATGACCGTCCACGGCACGATCACGCGCTGCCAGGTCGTGCCCGCCCATTCGACATAGGTGACCGCGATCTTGCCATGCGCGCCGTCGGCGATGGCTTGCAGGACATTGTCGTGCGTCAGGGCCGCCACATAGCCGTGGCGTTGAATCTCGAGCTCCTCCGGCGACATGGACAAGGAAACATCGACGGCGAGTATCAACTCGACATCGACGGGCTCGTCCGCTCGCGCAAAACCGTACGGCGGCAGGATAGCCGCGGATACCGCCAGCAGCGCTGTCAATGCCCGAACCATGCCGGGATAATGCGCGAACGGGATCGGCGGGTGAAGTGGCCGCTCGCATTTTCCGTGCTGCTCGCCTCAACGACGTCACCCGCCGCGACCGCCGCACTTCTACACCGACGTGACTTGGACTATCATCGATCCGGGAGCTGTGGGGAAAACCGATGTCGCAGCAGGCGGAAGATCCAGTCCATCAACTTGCCAACGCGCAAAAGCAGGCCGTCGAACAGCTGGGCGAGCTGACCGCGGAACTGTCGAGGTTCAGGCCTTTTGCCGCCGAGACCACCGATCTGGAGCCGATCGTACGCGCACTGGCGCTGGCAACACGGCTTTTGACGTTCCATGCCGCTTCGCCTCCCACCGATAATCCGAAGTCGATCTCCACATTTGAACTGGCTGACGCCATCACCGCGCTGGATCGCAGCCGGGAGACGATCCTGCCGGCCGGCCCCGCCGAGCCGTTGGTCCGGGCGCTTTTCGAAAGCGTGAAGCTGCTCACGGCGCTCGCCGCGACCAACGAGTGCCAGATGGCCCTTCCCTATGCGCCGATGCAGCAGGTGCGCAAGCCGGACGGCCATGTCGTCTGGCAATGCAGCCACGACCCCATGCACGAGAGCTGACCGTCATGTTCGGCGGACTGTGGTCGGAACTGCAGGATCTTTTCGGGGATCTTCGCGGTCCCGCGAAGGCACTGATTGTCGTCCTGATCGGCATGGCTTTCGCATGGATGCTGATCAATCACCAATGGGCCGAAGCCCTCTGGCTGGTGCTCGGGGCAATCGGGGCCGGCTATCTGCTGGAACTGATCGGCAATCTGTTCCTTCCAAAAATGCCACGCGCGGGGCTGCTTTTCCTCGAAGGCTGGGTTCTCGGACCGGCCGCCATAGCCGCTTTCGTCTCCGGCCTGATCGTTGTCGTGGCCATCGACCTCGCACCGCCGAAAGACACGGATCCGGCAACCGAGGAGTTGATGAAAACGCTTGCCGCCGGCCTGTCGACATTTCTTTCGGCCGCCTTCGTGTCGTGGATCGGCGAACAGGACAACACAAGGATCAGCAATCGCATCCGCGACCAGTTCTACAAGAAGTACAAGCGCGCTGCCGTTTACCCGCCTCCGACAGACGGCGTGATGTACTTCACGCCGGGCTCCAGGGGCGAAACCACTGTGTACTCAAGCATCCAGATCGGCGGCTGGAACTTCGCCGACCGCTGGGAGCGGGCAAGCAAATTGAGTGCCGAGATCGCTACCGGTAACAGCCTTCCAAAAAGCCAGGCTGAAATAGACGCGGCGTTACGGCATTAGATTTGGGTGCAACCGCTACAGTCACGCCCAAAACCTGCAATCAGCTGCGTGGCTTGAGGTTTTCCGGATCGTAGAGCGGCTTGTAGCCGACGGCCGCCACCTCGACCGGATAGGTCTCGCCAAAGTACTCCACGTTGAGCTTGCGGCCTTCGTGGGCATAGGCCCAGGGCAGATAGGCGAGCGCGATGTTCTTGCCAATCGTCGGGCCGTAGGCGATGGAACTGGTGAAGGAGCGGCGGCCGAGCTCATCGACCAGCGTTTCGCCCGTCTTCGGATCCATCACCGGCATGATGCCGACGGGATACCGCGCAACGCCCTTCGAATCGACATTCGAAGTCATCACCAGCGTGCACAACATGGCAGGCTGGTGCTCGCGGGCACGATACTCCACATGCTTGGCCTTGCCGCAGAAATCGTTCTCCTTGACCTTCGGTCGCGCAAGATCGGCTTCCAGCAGATTGTACTCGGTCAGCAGATCGGCATTCTGCAGGCGCAGGCTCTTTTCCATGCGCCGCGTGTTGGCATAGGTCTCGACGCCGAAAGGCATCACGCCGGTGGAGCGCAGCGCGTCCCAGACGGCCAGGCCATCCTCATAGCGCATATGCAGTTCCCAGCCCTGCTCGCCGACATAGGAGATGCGGAATGCCGTGACATCCTTGCCGCCGATCCTGACCGGCTTGATCGCCGCGAAGGGGAAGTTTTCCAGCGACAGGCCATCCGGATTCTCGACCACCTTCTGCAGGGTCGTCCGGGCATTCGGTCCCCAGATGCCGATGGTGACGAATTTCTCCGTCACATCGGTGATGGTGACATCAAAACCTTTGTCCTGCGCCGTGCGCCGCATGTACTGGAAGTCGCGCGGGCCGGCATCCGCACCGTCGATCAAACGGCAGCGGTCGGCCATGCGGATGACGGTGAAGTCGGCGCGCACCATGCCTTCCTCGTCGAGGAAGTGGGTGTAGATGCCCTTGCCGATGTTATTGTCGCCACCGATCTTCGCCGCGCAGAGCCATTCCAGCAGCGCGACATGGTCGGGGCCTTCGATGTCATACATCGAGAAATGCGACAGATTGACGATGCCGCAATCCTCGCTCATGGCGAGGTGTTCGGCATTGGACACCCGCCAGAAATGGCGGTTGTCCCACTCGTTCTCACGCACCGGGACGCGGTTGCCGTATTTCTCCAGCAGATGCTCGTTGGCGGCGTAACCATGGGCACGCTCCCAGCCGCCGAGTTCCATGAAGTAGCCACCGAGTTCCTTCTCGCGTTCCCAGAACGGCGAACGGCGGATGTCGCGGCCCTTGGAAAACGGCTCGCGCGGATGCACCGCGGGATTGTAAACCTTCATCGCCGTCTCGGTGCAGCGATCCCAGATGAACTGTTCCTTGGTCTGGTGCGGATAGAAGCGTGCATAGTCGATGGCGTGATGGTCGATGGAGGTTCGGCCGTCCGTCATCCAGTCGGCGATCAGCTTGCCCATGCCGGGGCCGTCCTTTACCCAGATGGCGACGGCATACCAAAGACCCCTCACCTTCTGGCTTTCGCCCATGGACGGGCCGCCATCCGCCGTCACCTGTAGCAGGCCGTTGAAGGAGTGGCTTTCATTGTAGCCGAGTTCACCCAGGATCGGCGTCAGTTCCATGGCGCGCTCAAGCGGCGCCAGGATCTGCTCCATGTCGAGGTCGCGCTGCGAAGGCGAAAGCCGCGCTTCATGCTTTTCCAGCAGGTCGCGCGGATGGCAAAGGCGCGGATTGGTCTCTTCGTAGTAACCCCATTCGATCTGCCCGCCCTCGGCGGTCTTGGGGTCGCCGGTGTCGCGCATATACGCCGAATTACCCTGGTCTCGCAGCAACGGCCAGCCGATTTCCTTGCCCGTCCCCGCGAACTCATTGTAGGGCCCGAAGAAAGTCAGAGGATGGTCGATCGGCATGACCGGCAGGTCCTCGCCGACCATCTCGGCGATCAGCCGGCCCCAGATGCCGGCGCAGACGATGACGTAGTCAGCCTCGATCGTGCCGCGATCGGTCACCACGCCGGCGATGCGGCCGTCCTTGACGATCAACGACTTGGCCGGAGTGTTGGCGAAGGACTTCAGCTTGCCGGACGCTTCCGCCTGGTCCACCAGCTTGCCGGCAACCGTCTGCGAGCGCGGAATAACCAGACCGGCGTCCGGATCCCAGAGCCCCCCCTGAACAAGATGCTCCTCGATCAGCGGAAACTTCTGCTTGATCTCTGCCGGTTCGATCAGCCGCGCGCGGGTGCCAAAGGCCTTGGCCGAGGCGATCTTGCGCTTGATCTCGTCCATGCGGCTGTCGTCACCGACGCGAGCCACTTCGAGGCCGCCGACACGGGCGTAGTGGCCCATCTTCTCGTAGAAATCGATGGAATAGAGCGTCGTCCAGCACGACAGGAAATCGTGGCTGGTCGTGTAGCAGAAATCCGAAGCGTGCGCGGTCGAGCCGATATCGGTGGGGATGCCCGACTTGTCGATGCCGACGATGTCGTCCCAGCCACGCTCGATCAGGTGGTGGGCGATGGATGCGCCGACAATACCACCCAGGCCGATGATGACGACCTTCGCCTTTTTCGGAAACTCTGCCATTGCCCGCGACTCCAAAGCGTTTTTGCGGGCGGACTATAGGGCGGAGCGGTGGGGCGATTGAAGCCTGTTTGCGACATCGGCAAAAAGCCGTGCGACCAGATGGAGGAATGGCCCATGGTTGGCGCTCCGTCCATCGCTTCTGACTGGAACCGGGCCTAGGCGAAGGCCCAGATGTCCTCGGCCTGGAAACCGACCTGGTAGCCGGCGGTCTTCAGCTTGACCACGACATGGCCGATCTCGGCTGCCGGCAGCGCGCCGACCTCCACCTTGATCATGCCCGGACGATAGCGTTTCAGGTCAAGCTGCTCGAAGACGATCCAGTCGGCGCCCTCGCAATCGACGAGAAAGGCGTCGATATGGGTGATGCCGTTGCGGTCGAGCAGCGTCTGCAATGTCTCCGAAGGCACTTCGATGTCCTTCAGATGCGGCGCGAACTTGTTGAAGTTGGCGTCTTCCTCGCCCCAGGCATTCTTGCCCGACATCAAATTGGTGTCTGTGACCGACGAGCAGCCGATGAACTCGATAGGCAGCGTGCCGGCCTCGAGTGCGGCGGCATCGAAGGTGTGGACGGTGATCGTGCCCTTGGACCTGGTCACCGCCACCGGCTCGATGATGAAGCGGCTCGTGTCGGGATAATTGGCGCGCAAGCGCTTCTGATTGTAGGGAATGGGCTCGACCAGCATGGCGCGGGCGCCCTTTATCCGATGCAGCCACGGCGTCACATCGTCGAACAGCGCGCCGTCGCAGGCGCCGACATTGACCATCTGGAAAGGTCGCGCCGCCCCGCCAGAGCGCGCCTTCAGCGCCGCTCTTGCCAGGAATTTCGTGCCGCGCAACGACGGCCCTCGATCGAGCAGCCCCTTTGGAAGACCGAGAGACAGGGCAATGCGCGCGAGGCTGGAAACGGAACTCATGGCTTGTCTCCGGGAATGACGTGGAAGGTGGCGCGGCGTTCGCCGTGACCCAAGGATGATGACCACAGTGCCATCAACGGACCGACAAGCAGTAGGAACGGCGGGATCAGGTTGGGAAAATAGATGCGCGTGTCGTGAATCGGGAAAACGGTGAACTTGGCCAGCACGCCGAGCACCAGTGCCGCGAACAGGATGCCGGCCGGGCGGTCGAGCCGGAAGCCGGCGCGGCTGGCCGCATACCAGCCCGCCAGTGCCAGCACCGACACACCTACCCAGCTGTTCATGCTGACCGCTCGCAATGCGGCGGTGGCAAACGCCCTGAGATAGGCGTTTGCCGAAAAAGCAGGGTGGAAGTCGTCCATATTGTAGTGCTGCTCGATGCTGGAGAACCACAAATGCGGCCACCAGCCCGGATGGTGCGCCCAGTGCGAGATGGCGAAATAGGCGACGAAGGAGGCGGCAAAGCCTGCCAGCGCACCCCATGCCTTCTGCCGGTAGGCAACCAGCAGAACGGCGAAAATGGCGAGAAAGACAATGTTGTCGGGCCGCGCCATGAAGGCGAGGAACAGCAGGGTCGCCGTCACCACCTCGCGGCCGCGGACATAGGCATAGAGCCCGCCGAGGAACAGCGCAGAACACAGCAGGTCCGGCGTCGAGCCGCGCGCCGCATCGCCGAAGTCGGCCATGATCAGCACCGCGCCGATCACCGGCGCCAGCGCCAGCGCGCCCTCCGAGCGCAGCCACAGCAGCGTGATCGCGCCGAACAACAGCACCGAAAACACCGAGACGATCCGCATGGCCTCGACCGGCGACATCACCGAACTCAGCGTCGACAGGATTTCGGCGTAGAGGAACTTGATCCGGTACATGCCGAGCAGCGAATGGAAGTCGGCGGCATTCGCCGTCATGTGGCTGCGGAAGCCGCCGCCATCGTCGGTCAGCGCCGCATAGTCGCCGGCCGAAACGCCGGCCTTTACGGTGCTGTAGGCGTAGTCGTGCAGCGCCTGCGCATCGGGATAGGTGCCCTCCTCGGCGACGGCGAGATAGGGCAGCATGTCCCAATTGGCGTCGGGCAGCACCCATGCCGTGAATGCCGTCAAGAGAATATACAGCGCGAAGGCCGCCGCGCCGATAGGTGCGGCCAGCCGCGCATAGGTCCCCTCGCCCCACGCCAGACCGGCTCCGGTCAGCCGGTCGAGTGCATTTTGCGGGACGGGAGGCTTGGTCAGCATTGCTCGGCGAACTTCTCTTTGACGGACCTGTCTTTAACGGACCTGGCTTTTGACGAAATCCTTCACGATCGACACGATGCCGCGAGACAACAGGCTGTCGAAAGCATCGACGAAGCGGTCGACATGCTCGCGCTGGCAGATCAGCGGCGGTTCGAGGCGTATGACGTTGCGGTTGTATTCGGTGAAGGCGACCAGCACATCGTAATCGCGCAGCAGCAGCGCTCCGACGAAGCCGGACAGCGAGCCCTTCAGCTTGTCGTCTAGCACGCTGACGATGGGGCGCAGCACCATCGGCAGGGTCTGCGAGAAATCATGAAACTCCAGGCCGACCATGAAGCCCTTGCCGCGAACATCCTTGATGATCTTCGGATACTTCTCCTTGAGCGCCTGCAGGCGCCGCAGGAGGTAGTCGCCGGTGACGGCGGCGTTGTCGATCAGCCCCTCGTCATAGAGCACGTTGAGCGCCTCGATCGAGGTGACGCAGGCCTCGCCCATGCCGCCGAAGGTCGCCATGGCATGGATCATCGCCGTCTTCGGCGTGCCATAGGCTTTCATGTAGACCTCGCGGCGCGCAATCATCGCGCCGACCGCCGCCTTGCCACCGCCGAGCGACTTGGCCAGCGCGGTTACATCCGGCACCACGCCGTAATGCTCGAAGGCATAGAAGCGGCCCGAGCGGCCATAGCCGCACTGCACTTCGTCGGCCACCCATAGCACGCCATACTGGTCGCATAGCGCGCGTAGATTCTGCCAGTATTCGGCCGGCGCCTGGATGATGCCGCCGCCGCCCTGGATCGTTTCGAGCACGATGACACCGACCTCCGGATCGGTGCGGAACAGGCGCTCGACTGCCCCGATGTCGCCGAATGGAATGCGGACGGTGTTGTCGGCCATCTTGAAATCGGCGCGGTAGAGCTGGCCGTCGGTGATGCCAAGCACGCCCTTGGTCTTGCCGTGGAAGGAGTTCTCGGCATAGACGATTTTCGGCCGCTTCGGGCCGGCGGCGCGCTCGGCGAGCTTCACCGCGGCTTCCATTGCTTCCGAGCCCGACGAGCCGAGAAACACCATGTCGAGATCGCCAGGCGAGCAATTGGCGATGTTGTGCGCCAATGCGGCCGCATATTGCGACATGAAGGCGATGGCGATTTCCTGGCGCTTTTCTTCCTGGAATTTCCTGCGCGCTTCAAGGATGCGCGGATGATTGTGGCCGAACGCCAGCGAGCCGAAGCCGCCGAAGAAGTCGAGGATCTTGCGGCCGTTCTGGTCGATGTAGAACATGCCCTCGGCGCGCTCGATCTTGATCTTGTGGAAGCCGAGCAGCTTCATGAAATGCAGCTGGCCGGGATTGAGATGCGCCTTGAACAGATCGGTCATGGTCGCGACATCCATCGCCTTCGCCTGCTCGACGCTGATCAGGTCGGGCTTGGCGATGGTGGCGGGCGACAGCGCCGGCGCGTTGACCATGGTGCGCGCGCTTGTCTGATCCGGTTTGGCCATGACGGTCATTTCAAAATCTCCAATTAGGCCGCTGTTCGGCCAACCCATTATTCGGCGGGGACGTGTTTGGTGGTGACGGCGTGACCGGCCTTCTTGGCGCGGTATTCGCTGTAGGCGGCGATCAGCATGTCCTCGTCGCGATATTGCGGCACCCAGCCGAGCTGGCGTTCGGCCTTGGACACATCGAGCACGCACTCCTCGTCGGCGATCAGATATTGTTCCGGGTCCATGATCGGCATGTTCATGAGGTCGAGCAGGTCGAGCGTGCGCTTGACCGCCCAGCCCGGCGTCGGGATCAACAGTGATTTCGAACCCGCATGCCTGATCAGGTCGCCGAGCAATTTCCTGACCGGTGGCGGATTGAGCGAGCCGAGATTGTAGGCCTCGTTCGGGACGCCGGCCTTCCAGGCGGCGCGCGCGGCCTCGGCGCAATCGAACACCGATATGAACTGGTAGGGATTCCTGCCTGAGCCGATCATCGGCACCGGAAGGTTCCAGTCGATCAGCTTGAACAGCTTTTCCAGGATGCCGAGTCGACCGGGGCCGATGATAAGGCGCGGGCGAAACAATGAGATCGACATGCCGCGCTCGCGCCATTGCGCGGCCAGTTCCTCTGTCTTCTGCTTCGACCAGCCATATTCGCCGAGCGGAGCGACCGGATGCTCCTCCGTCATCGGCTGCGTCACCGTATGGCCGTAGATCATGTCGGTCGTGTAGTGGACGAGCTTTGGCGCACCGGCCCTGTCCATGGCCTGCATGATATGCTCGGTCCCGTGAAAGTTGACCGGAAAGAAGAACTCGTGCCGCTTCGCGCGCACCTGGATCGGCGACAGCATCTTGGCCGACAGATTGTAGACCATGTCGTCGGCCTTCAGCCCGACCGAAGCGACGGAGGCCGGATCGGTGACATCGCACTGAACGAAGCGCACATTGCGATAGTGCTGCAGGTCGCTCTTGACGATATCGGCGACGACAACCTCTTGGCCGTCAGCCACAAGCTTTGGCGCCAGGTGACGGCCGACGAAACCGTCGCCGCCGAAAATCACATGTCTCATCGAATGATCTCGCTGTGAATCTTGTCGGACGAAAGAGAAGCCGTTTCCTCGTCATGCACGCGCCCGCCACTCTGCGCGATCAGCACCGTGCCCACGCAGATGAAGGCGATGCCGGCGATGCGCCAGGCGTTGAGATCCTCGCGGAAGACGAAATAGGCCACGATGGCGACGACCACATAAGCAAGGCTGAGGAACGGATAGGCGAAGGAGAGCTCGACCTTGGACAGCACATAAAGATGCGAGGCCATCGAGATGACGAAGGTGCAGAGTCCAAGGAAAACCCACGGGCTGAACACGATCTGCAGCAGTTTCACCACCGGGTTGACACCTTCGAACGAAATCGGACCGAGCGACATCATGCCCTGCTTGAGCATCACCTGCGCGGCGGCGTTGGTCATGACCGTAAAAAGAATGAAGACAATGTATCTCATATTTTCCCACTCACCCTATGATCATGATAATGCAAACCCGCAAATATTTCGTGAAGTAACAAGCATATTTTGAGTGAATGCTTCCGTTAGCAAATCAATAACCAAGACTAAATCAAATTTTATCTATTCCGCGGCCTCGGCGGTATCGCGCCGCCCGTCAAGCTTCTTCGCCGTTCGCGCCCAGAAGCTCGACATGAAGGCTGCATCGCGCAACGCCTCCAGCCGCCGCCAGTCCGGAAAGGATGAGCCGAAGATATCGGCGCCCATGCGGGCATCCTTGTACGGGTTGACCGCGCCGCCGGCTTCCACGGTGATGCGGTCGAGTTCCGACAGCAGCGCCAGCGTTGATGCGCCCCGGTTGGGGAAATCGAGTGTCAGCGTAAAACCCGGTCGTGGAAACGACAGCAGCGCCGGCGAGCGGATCGAGCCGAAGCGCTTCAGCACGGTCAGGAACGAGCCTTGCCCTGCCTTTCGCGCCGCCGCGAGCAGCGCCGGCACGATCTGCCGCGCGGTGTCCTCCGGCACGACGCTCTGGTGCTGGAACAACCCTTTCGGTCCATAGAGCCGGTTCCAGTCGCGGACGCCGTCGAGTGGAAAGAAAAAGCCCTGGTAGCCGATATGGCGCGGTGCCGAAGACCGGCCCTTCTTCCAGCGGTAGGCGGCATTGAAAGCGGTGAGGAAAGGCCGGTTAAGCACATTGAACGGCGGCTGAAACGGAACCGACAATGTCGCCGCGGCGCGTGAAGCCACATGCGAGCCATGCTCGGCATGATTGCCGGTGAGCAGCAGGCCGCGCCCGCTGTTGCGGCCGCCGGCAAGCTGGTCGATCCAGGCGACGGCGTATTCGTTGGCCTGGTCGGCGGCCTCGGCAAGACCGAAGAACTCACCGAGATCGCGAAACGGTGTCGCCTTCTCGACGACGTCGAGCGAAGGCACCCGCATCAGCCGGATCGAGGCCGACAGGATCAGGCCGGTCAGTCCCATGCCGCCGATCGTCGCGCGGAACAGGCGCGCATTGTCGGTGGCCGAGCAGCGATAGGTTCGTCCGTCGGAGCGCAGCAGAATGAAGGATTCGACGTGGCAACCGAACGTGCCGCGCCGGTGATGGTTCTTGCCATGAACGTCATTGGCGATGGCGCCGCCGAGCGTGACGAACTGCGTGCCGGGGACCACCGCCGGAAAGAAGCCGTAAGGTGCCGCGTGAGCGATGATGTCGGACAGGAGAACCCCGGCCCCGGCCTCGATGACACCGGTTTCGGCATTGAAGGCGCGAATAAGGTTCAGCGAACGCATGTCGACGACCGTGCCGGCATCGTTCTGGCAGGAATCGCCGTAGGAACGGCCGTTGCCATAGGCGAGCAGGCTGTCCTTCTGCGCTCCCCGGCCCTTCAGCATCGCGATGCCGTCATTGGCAGCGATTGCGCGTGGTGCTGCCGGGCTGGCGAGGCCGAAGCTCTGGTAACGCTCGGCCATGCCTACCAGCCCCCGATGACCAGCAGCACGGCGCCGATGAACACGACGATCTGGCTGCGCCAATCGCGGATGATGAAGACGACCGGATCGTCGTGCATCTCGTCGCGGCGAGCGAGGATCCACACGCGCATGGTCAGATAGAGAACGATCGGCGCCAGTGGCCAGATCAGCCAGGGGTGCGGGTAAAGCTCGCGCACAGCGACGCTGTCCATGTAGAGCGCAAGCACGAGCGCCGAGGAGAAGGCCGAGGCCATGCCAGCCTGGGCGACGATCTCCTGATCCTCGGTGCGGTAGCCGCGGCCCGCAATGCGCTCGCCCGCCGGAATGGCGGTCGTGCGCAATTCGACGTAGCGCTTTACCAGCGCCAGCGACAGGAAGAAGAAGATCGAGAAAGCCAGCAGCCAGAACGATACGGCGACGCCTGTTGCCGCTGCACCCGCCAGGACGCGGATCGAGTAGAGCCCGGCCAGCGTCAGCACGTCGACCAGCAGCATGCGCTTGAATGACAGCGAATAGGCTGTCGTCACGACGATGTAGCCGCCAAGGACGGCCAGGAATTCGATGGACAGTGCAAGGCTGGCGCAGACGCCGATTGCCAGCAGCACCACCATCGCGCCGATCCCGAACGGAATTGACAGGGCGCCGCTGGCGAAGGGCCGGTTGCGCTTGGTGGCGTGTTTGCGATCGAGCGCGAGATCGAAGAAGTCGTTGAGAATGTAGATGGCCGACGCCACCGCGCTGAACGAGACGAATGCCAGCATGCATTCCCAGATCATGTCCAGGCTGAAATATTGGTGCGCCAGCACCATCGGCACCGCGATGAGCGAGTTCTTCAGCCACTGGTGCACGCGCAGCATTCTGACAATGGTCCGGAATGTCGGCTTCGGCACCGGCACCATCTCGGCGCCATTCGCGGCCTGCCAGCGCGCGGCATGGCGGTCCGGCGCCACGACAATCGCGGTGCGGGCGGCATCGAACACCTTGAGGTCGTGCCGGCTGTTGCCGGCATAGTCGAACCCGCCGTCGCCATAGGCGGCGACAAGCGAGGCGCGTTTCTTGCCGGAGGTCAGGTTGTCGAGACCGTCCGTTGCCAGCACCCGGTCGAAGATGCCCAGATGTGATGCTATCGCATCGGCGAATTTGCGCGGCGTGCCGGTCGCCAGCACGATCTTGCGACCCTCGGCATGTTCGGCGCGAAGGCGCTCGAGCAACACGGAGCGATAAGGCAGAGAGGCCGGATCGATATCTATGCGCCGGGCAATCGCCTGCTTCAGGCGCGCCGGGCCGCCGGCCGCCCAGAAGGGCACGAGGAAGATGTAGAGCGGGTTTTTCTTGAGAAGGATGAACAGCCCTTCCCACAACAGGTCAGTCGCGATCAGCGTGCCGTCGAGATCGACCGCAAGCGGAATTGCGTTCCTGTCCGATCGCGCGTCCATGTCACGTCCTGCCCTGATAATCCGCATGCGCCGTGGTTGGGCGTCTTGTGCGAGTTATAGCGGGGATCGGCGTACTGAACGTTAAAGTTGTCGGCGGCAGGTCGGAAAGAGGTCCGTATTTCCCCCGTCATCGTTAAGCAGGTACAACCAGGATCGATAAAATGCCGATCGCGTTCCCCGCCCGCGCAATCGAGAACACCTGATTATCCATGAAATTCGTGACGCTGTGAAAGTCCGTCGGAAATATCGGACTGAGGGTTCTATCCCTGTTTGACCGCAGTACGGGCGATTGTGTCGCTCACGGTCTCGATCCGCCCTTGCGTCTCGATTGAAAACAAAAAAGTTGGCGCGCCTTGCCCGGCATGGCATCGGCCGACCACGGCGCCTCATTGCGGCTAAGTCTTTCGTCGGCCGTAGCTGGTCAGTTCGAACGTGTCATTTTGAACGACGTGACCATCCTGGCTAACAATCGTATTGCGCTTGACCCAGTGATCGATCGCGGGACTGTACCATGTCTTCATAGTGAACTCCGACTTGCGCGAAGAGTCATTGCCATTGCGCGCGACAAACTTCGTTTCAATAACGAAGACATCGAAGCTGCCAGCCTTGGTAACGACAGTTTCCTTGCCGGTCACGCGGGACTGGCCTGACTTTTTCCAGACTTGTCCCTTCGTATCGATTTCACTGGCTTTGAAAGTCCAGGATCTTCCAACCTCGAGAGGCGGTTGCACACCGCCGAAATTATGGGGCGACCAACGGCTCCCGCCGTCCCGCACAACATCCCAATACGTATCGTAGACAACGCTTTCGAGTTTGGACGAACCGGCAAACTCTACTCTGCAAGTGATGTCCTTGGGCGAAATATCGGTGACCAGCCAGGTACGGTTCTCCTTTACCGCGCCGGTTATGTCATCGACGATATCGTAACTCCAATGGTCACCGACGGCGGCCTGAGGCATGGCTACGGCGTTCTGTGTAGCCACCGTTTCGGGCGTGTTATCTTTTGCCTGTCCCGTGGTCGTATTCGTGTCCTCGGCAAACACTGATCCGCTGGAAAGGATGAGCGCCACCGCAACGAACAATGGCTTCATCTGTGTCATCATGGGCCTGCCGGATTGGGACATTTCACGACCGCCCGTAGTCGGTAAGCTCGATCGTCCAGTTTGATTTCACTTGCTTGTCTCGGACGGTTTTCTCGGAGCGCTTCACCCAGTGATTGATCTCCGGCACCCACCAAGTGGTGGTCGTGACCGTGGCTTTCTGGGCAGGGTCGATAGCACCGCGAATGTTGACCACTGTCTCGTATTTGATGGCTTTGAATGTGCCTGCATCCGTCGTGACGGATTCCTCACCAATAACCTTGGATGTCTCCAACCGTTTCCATAACGTCCGGGAGGCGCGTATGTCGGACGCCTTTGCATTCCAGCTGTCGTTGAGTTTCATCGTATCGTTCACGCCTGTGCCGTCATTTGGCTCGAACTTCACAATGTTGGTGCTTTTTACATTCCATTGCCGATCAAAGACGCTGTAAGTCGGGAAACTTCCTCCGAGAACCTTCACACTGACGCTCACGTCCGTTTTTCCAACGTCCGTGACCGTCTGGGTGAATTCGCCTTTAAGGTCGCCGGTAAGATTGTCCCGACTGAGATAAGTCCAGTGATCGCCGACGGCCACCGGGCGCATATCGGATGCAGAAGGGTCGGAGGAAGGCGGCTGCTGGATCTCCGAAGGCTTGGCGTCACTGGCTGGCGTCTGAGCGATTGCCGCCATGGGGGAAAGTCCAGCCAGTAAAATGCCAAACATAGCCAAGCGTTTCATCAATACCTCCCAGAATATATTGCCAACAACTGCTAAAGCACCGAACACCTCGGGCCAAGGGTTGGCAGATACACTTTTGCGTGACGTTCCAGCGAAGTCGTTCAAAAGACAGATCAGTCAAAAGGACAGATCGCTGCGAGCGACGGGCCAAAGGCTGCCAGCGCGCCAGGAGAATGGCCGAATCCAGGTGATCCAGCTCACGGCCATCGCCGCGGTCTGGACCCTGGAGCTGCCGGCCGGCGCGCCCGGGACCGATTGAGGGGGAGGCTGTCACGGCCTCGGGCGTCGGCAGGCTTCCGGCGACGAGCGCGGAGTATGCCGCGCCCCGGAGCCGTCCGACGCTGAGATCTTTCTCAACGAATGCATCGATCGCTGATGGTAAGTGCGGTTCCCGGAAGCGCTTTGTCCATTGCAACTACTTGATGCGGGCGACGCCACCCGAAATCTCGATGGTCTCCGAACCTGTAAGCGCCTCGAGGTCACCATTCGGCAAGGTGACAAAACAGCCGCTGGAGCAGAATTCCACGGTTTCGCCGGCGGCCAGCGCCAGCTCGGACTTGCTGCCGCCTTCGGTCACGATGAGCGTGCGGGTCTGCGCGTCCTTGTTGACAGCGCTGGCGGCATAGGCGGAACCGCCCGCGGCGAACAAGGCAACAGCAGCGACGAGAGACTTCCACATGTGCAATATCGGTGTTCCCACCGCCTCTGTTGCATTTCGCAAGGCATTTTCGCCCTTTGCATGCGAACTTATATGAGATGGAAGCTGAACCGCAACTGAATGCCGCATTCATGCCGCAATTCATTCGCGTGGCCTCGAAGGGCACAGGGGCGCCCTGAAACCTAGCCGGGATCAGGTTTCTTGCGGCGCGATTTGGCGAGGCGCCGCTTTTCGGCGTCGGCTTCGGCCTTGGCCTGCTGCTGCTCGACGAAATCGACTTCGATCTTGTCGTCGTCGATCGGCCATGCCGCATGTTTCTTGACTTCGACAACAGCGCGCGGCGTCGAGGGAATCTCGATGTGCTCGCTGTCGAAAGCCTCGAGAACGGCAAAGCGAATGTCGTTTTGCACGGAACTGCCATTCATGATGTCGGCCAGGAACACGCGGATCTCGAATTCCAGCGCCGCGGCGCCAAAATTCGAGAACAGCACGAAGGGTTCCGGGTTCTTCAACACCAGGGGATGACCGCGCGCGATTTCCAGCAGGATGGCATGCACCCGCTTGACATCGCTGCCATAGGCGACGCCAACCTTGATTTCGACGCGGCCGAGCTTGTTGCGGTGTGTCCAGTTGCCAACCGCGTTGTTGATCAGGTTGGAGTTCGGCAGGATGACCGACTGCCGCTGGAAGGTCTCGATCTCGGTGGCGCGCACGCTGATCTTCTTGACGGTGCCGCTGGTATCGCCGGCGACGATCCAGTCGCCGACCTTGAACGGTCGTTCGGCCAGCAAGATCAGACCGGATACGAAATTGGAGACGACGTTCTGCAGGCCAAAGCCGATACCGAGAGAAAGGGCGCCCGCGACAAGTGCCAGACTGGACAGGTCGATGCCTGCCGCCGAGATGCCGAAAAGGGCGGCAAGCGCCACGCCGGCATAGCCGACAGCAAGCCGGATGGAGTTGCGCACACCGGTGTCGACCTTGCCGCGCGCCATCACCGAGCCGTCGAGCCAGCCCTGGAACCACCGGGTCAGGAAGTAGCCGATGATGAAGACGACGATGCCTGAGAGGATGCCGGTCGCCGAAATCGTCACCGAACCGATGCTGACACCGGTCGCGAGTTTGTAGGCCCAGGCCTGGATATCACCTGGCTGGAAACCCCACATCAGCAGGATGAGCGGCAGGAAAACCAGCACGATCATAAGGTTGATCGCGACGCTGACCACGAGCCCGAGCTGGTCGAGCGCGGTATCCTCGTAGCTGGAATTGGTGGACAGCCAGCGCCCGACCGAAGTGTCGGCGAAGGCCCCCTCCTCGCCGATCGCACGCGCCGACAGGAAGCCGATATAGGCGGTGATCAGGGCGGTTCCGGTTACCACCACCTGCAGCGACACGAACAGCGCAAGGCCGATATAGCCGAGCAGTGCCGCTACGATTGTGAAGAGGCCCAGCGCGAGAGCGAGGTAGCGTAGCCAGGCCGGCCACGGACGCCAGCTTCCGTCACGCGCCCTGAACGGCTTCAGCATCGCCATCAGGATCAGGAGAATGCCGACGATGATGGTGGCGCCGAAGCTGCGGGCGATGGTCAGCGACAGCGGCGAACCCATCTTGTCATTGATCACAGACAGGAAGGTGTTCACACTGATGACCACGGCCATCGCCGTAGCCAGGCGGACCAGCCAGCGCGCCGGCCCTGTCTCGACCGGAATGAGCCGCCAGTTGGGCAGGCGCGGCGACAGTGCCGCATTCGTCAGCCGGTTGACGCAGAACACCACGCCGATGACGGTCGCCAGTCCATTGAGGAAGATGCCAATGTCACCGCGCAGGACGTTGTAATAATTGAAAAAGAAAACCGCCAGGACAAGAAAGGCGGCGACCGCCAGCGTTGGCAGCAAGGTCGACCAGAAAGCCACCGTCAACCGGCTGAGGTAGGAGGGATCCTCGACGGTTGGATCGGCCTCGAACAGCCGCCCGAATAGACGCCTGCTCCCGACCAGAAGCACCAGCGCCAGTCCAAGCGCCATGAAGGTCGCGGCCAGCATGGCCTGAAACTTGAACTTGAAAGCGAACGTCAGCCAGGACGATACCGCCTTGTAAAGACTGCCAAATTCGTCATTGGCGTCGGAAAAGACCTGCGAGCTCAGTGCATCGGTCAACACGTAGCGCTTGGTCAGCAGATTGCGGAAAAGCTCGCTGCGCATGTTGCCGATCTTGTCGATTAGACCGCTGATGCGGATTGACAGGGTTTGCGCGGCGGCGATGACCGCATTGATCTCCGCCTTCTCCGACGTCAGCGCCTGGCGTTCGGCGACGACGATGTCGGGTTCCGCCGGCTGACCGGCGGCAGGCACTGGGCCAAGCTGCTGGACCCTGGCATTGATCTCGGCGAGGCGCGGGCGGAAGGCAAGTGCCGTATTCAGCGACTCGCGCGACAATTCTTCAAGCTTGAGCCGGATATCGACGAGGCTGGCGTCTTCTTCTCCATCCTGCTGGATCTGCTTCTCAAGGGCATCCGTCTTCGACGTCAGGTCCTTGATCATCTTCTGCTGGTCGGCGATCAACCCGGTGGGAGACTGGGCGAGCGCGGGCGCTGCCGGAGACGGGCTCGCCGTCGGCGCTGCCGGAGCCGGATTTGCGGGAGCCGGGCTTGCCGCGGGCGCCTGATCGCCTTGCGCCGCGGCGGCCGGGCTGGTTGCTTGCGCTACGGGCGCCTGTCCCGCCACCTGCGCGAGAGCGTCCGCCGACAGCGGTGCCGATACGGCCAGCGTCAGGATCAGGACAAGGCGGAGCAATCGGAAAAGCATGATTTGTTTGGCGACTCGGGCATACGGCAAAGGCATTGAAAACAGCCCGTCCTTGATAAAGACGGCTATATCATGGAGCAAGCCATCGTATCCGCCATCCAGTTTGCCGGGTCTGGCGTCGGCCAGTTGAAAAGCGATGGCGCAATATTGGCTTTGCTCCCGCCGCCTGCTCTATAGTCTGCCGCATCGCCCGAACCGGACAAACATGCACATGGCAGAGTACTCGGCCTTTTCGCTGCTCGCGAACGCGCTCAAGGGAAACAAGGACTGGAAGCCGGCCTGGCGCAAGCCGGACCCGAAGGCGGCCTACGATGTCATCATCATCGGCGGTGGCGGGCATGGGCTGTCGACCGCCTACTATCTGGCCAAGGAGCATGGCATCACCAATGTCGCGGTGCTGGAAAAAGGCTGGCTTGGGTCGGGCAATGTCGGGCGCAACACCACGGCCGTCCGCTCCAACTATCTGTTGCCTGCGAACACCCGCTTCTACGAGCATTCGATGAAGCTTTGGGAGAACCTGTCGCACGACCTCAACTACAACGTCATGTTCTCGCAGCGCGGCTGCCTCAACCTCGCGCACACGCCGGCCCAGTTCGACGACTATGCAAGGCGCGGCAATGCCATGCGCCACCTCGGCGTCGACGCCGAGTTGATGACGCCGGGCGAAATCAAGCGCCTGATCCCGGCGCTCGACGTATCGACCACGGCGCGCTTTCCCGTCCTTGGCGGGTTGATGCAGCGTCGCGCCGGCACCGCCCGCCACGATGCGGTGGCCTGGGGCTACGCGCGTGGCGCGGACCGTCGCGGCGTGGATATCATCGAGAATTGCGAGGTCACCGGCTTCCTGCGCGATGGCGACCGCATCACCGGCGTCACGACCTCGCGCGGCGATATCCGCGCCAGGAAAGTTGCGGTCGCCGTGGCCGGCAGCACGGGACGCGTGATGCAACTGGCCGGTGTCGACACGATGCCGATCGAAAGCCATGTGCTGCAAGCCTTCGTCACCGAATCGCTGAAGCCGTTCATCGATACCGTAGTGACCTTCGGCATGGGCCACTTCTACATGTCGCAGTCCGACAAGGGTGGCCTTGTCTATGGCGGCGACATCGACGGCTACAACAGCTATGCCCAGCGCGGTAACTTGCCCATCGTCGACGAGGTGATGAGCGAGATGCTGGCTCTGTTCCCCGGCCTCGCCCGCGTGCGCATGCTACGCTCCTGGGGCGGCGTCTGCGATATGTCGATGGATGGCTCGCCGATCATCACCATGGGCCCCCTGCCCGGCATGTATCTCAACTGCGGCTGGTGCTATGGCGGCTTCAAGGCGACCCCGGCCTCGGGCTGGTGCTTTGCCTGGACCATCGCCAAGGACCAGCCTCACGAGTTCAACGCGCCGTTCACGCTCGACCGCTTCCATCGTGGCCTCGTCATCGACGACAAGGGCCAGGGCGCGAACCCCAGACTCCACTAGACAAGGCTTCAATAAGCAAGGCTTACCAGGCTAGGCTTCACTAGGAACATCCCGTGCTCATCACTTGCCCCTATTGCGGCCCGCGCGACGTCATCGAGTTTACCTACCAGGGCGACGCCAACCGCGAGCGCCCGAACCCGGCGTCGCAGAACCTCGATGCCTGGAACGCCTATGTCTACGACCGGTTGAACCCGGCTGGCGACCACAATGAATTCTGGCAGCATTCCGGCGGGTGCCGCGCCCATCTCAGGGTCATCAGGAACACGCTGACGCACGAGATTTCGAGCGTCGCCTTCGCGCGCGGCGATCATGCCTCGCGTCGCAAGGCGGAGGACAGGTCATGAGCCCGCGCCGCATCGAGACCGGCGGCCGGATCGACCGGCTTCGGACCATCCGTTTCACCTTCGACGGCGTGCAGTATACCGGCCACCCCGGCGACACGCTGGCATCGGCCCTGCTTGCCAACGGCGTCACGCTGTTCGGACGCTCGTTCAAGTACCATCGTCCGCGCGGCGTGCTGACCGCCGGCGTCGAGGAGCCGAATGCCCTTGTCACGGTGCTGAAGGGCGAGGTTCGCGAGCCGAACGTCCCGGCGACCATGGTCGAGATCCATGACGGGCTGACGGCGCTGAGCCAGAACCGCTTTCCCTCTCTTGCCTGGGACGTCAACGCGGTCAACCAGCTCGGCGGCAAGATCCTGTCCGCCGGCTTCTACTACAAGACTTTCATGGGACCGGTCGTCGGTCCATTGAAAGGCACGCGCTTCTGGATGTTCTGCGAGCATTTCATTCGCCGCGCCGCCGGCCTCGGCCGTGCTGGGTCGGCGGGGGATGCGGCGCGCTACGAGCGCATGAACGCGTTCTGTGACGTGCTTGTGGTTGGCTCCGGCCCGGCGGGGCTGATGGCCGCCAGGGCGGCCGCCGACCAAGGCGCGCGCGTCATCCTCGCCGAACTTGATCCGCATTTCGGCGGCTCCGCCAAATGGTCGGGCGAAACGATCGACGGCGTGCCGGCGGCGGACTGGGCAAGACGCTCTGCCGCCCAGCTCGAAGGCCACGACAATGTCCGCCTGCTGAAGCGCACGACGGTCTGGGGCTATTATGACGGCAACACGATCGCCGCGCTGGAGCGGGTTACCGACCACAAGGAGAGGCCCGCCAAGGGTGAGCCACGCCACCGCTACTGGGCGATCCGCGCCGGATCCGTGGTGTTGGCCACCGGTTCCTTCGAACGGCCGCTGGTATTTCCAGGCAACGACCGCCCGGGCGTGATGCTGGCGCATGCGGCCGAGCGCTACGCCAATGAGTATGGCGTGCTGCCGGGCAGCAGGATCGCGCTGTTCACAAACAATGACAGCGCCTATCGCGCGGCCCTTGCACTGAAGAAAGCAGGCGCCGCGATCATTGCCATCATCGATGTGCGTCCGGAACTGTCGAGCGAAATGCGTGCGCTGGCCGGCGAAGCCGGGGCCGAAATCCTCTCGGGCCACGCCGTCGTCGCCACGGAAGGCGGCAAGGCGCTGTCGGGCCTCAAGGTGCAGCGTTTCGACATGGCCAATGGCACGCTCATCGGCGAAGAGCGCAGCATCCACGCCGATTGCCTTTTAATGTCCGGCGGCTGGTCTCCAACCATCCATCTGGCCAGCCAGGCCGGCGCCAAGGCGGAGTGGAATGCCGCCCGGCAAGCCTTCCTTCCGCCGAAACCGACGCAAAAATGGGTCGGCGCCGGCGCCTTCAACGGAAGTTTCTCGACGGCCGAAGCGATCGCCGAAGGCCGCGCCGCCGGAATCTCCGCCGCCGGTGGAACCGAAACACCAGTGGCGTTGCCTGCTGTCGAGGCAGCACCTGGCAATCCCGATCCGGCTCCGGTGTTCGAGATCAAGGCCAAGGGCAAGAGCTTTGTCGACTTCCAGCATGACGTGACCGCCGAGGATGTCCGGCTGGCACATCGCGAAGGCTTCGTCTCGGTCGAGCATCTGAAGCGCTACACCACGCTTGGCATGGCGACGGACCAGGGCAAGAGCTCCAACATTCCGGGCCTCGCCATCATGGCGGAGGCGCTGGGCAAGCCGATCCCGGAGGTCGGCACGACCCGCTTCCGGCCCCCCTTCGCGCCGGTCTCGATCGGGTCGCTGGCGGCGGAGCGTTTTGGCGACCTGAAGCCCGAGCGGCTGACGCCAATGCACGACTGGCACTTGGAAAACGGCGCAACCATGTACTCGGCCGGCCTCTGGTACCGTCCGATGATCTATGGCCTGCCCGGAGAGACGGTCGAACAGGCCTATGTGCGCGAAGCCAGGACGACGCGCGAAAGCGCCGGCATCGTCGATGTCTCGACGCTGGGCAAGATCGCCGTGCAAGGTCCCGACGCCGCGGAATTCCTCGACCGCGTCTACACCAACATGTTTTCCACCCTGGCCGTCGGCAAGGCGCGCTACGGGCTAATGCTGCGCGAGGACGGTCTTGCCTTCGACGACGGCACCACATGGCGGCTCGGCGAACAGGATTTCCTGATGACCACCACCACCGCAAATGCCGGCAAGGTGATGCAGCATCTGGAGTACTTCCTCGACGTGATCTGGCCTGAACTGAAGGTCCACGTTACCTCGGTGACCGACGAGTGGGCGGGCGCGGCGATCGGCGGCCCGAAGGCAAGACAGATTCTGGCAAGCTGTGTCAAAGGCACCGCCGTTGACAATGCCACCCTGCCCTTCATGGGCATCGTGCGCGGCGAGATTGCCGGCGTGCCGGTGATGATTTGCCGGCTCTCCTTCTCCGGCGAGATGGCCTTCGAGGTCTATTCCGGCGCAGGCTACGGCACCCATGTCTGGGAGGCGCTGATCGAAGCCGGCAAACCGTTCGGGCTGGTGACCTACGGGCTTGAGGCGCTGGGTACGATGCGCATCGAGAAGGGCCATGTCACCGGCGCCGAGATCGACGGCCGCACCACGGCACGCGACCTGCATCTCGACTGGATGCTGTCGAAGAAGAAGCCGTTCATCGGCTCGGCAATGATGGATCGCGAGGGCCTGATCGCTTCCAACCGCCTTGAATTGGTCGGCCTGGTTTCGCTTGACAACAAGCCGCTCAATGGCGGCTCGCATATCGTCGAGGAACTCGACGAGGCCAATCCGCATGGCTCCATTGGCCACATCACCGCCTGCTGCTATTCGCCCGCGCTGGGCAAGCATATCGCCTTGGCGCTGGTCGAGGGCGGCAAGGCGCGCCACGGCACGCGCGCCTATGTCTCCGACCCGCTGCGCAATCGCTTCGGGCCTATCGAGATCGTCTCCAACCACTTCTTCGATCCGGACGGGAGCCGCATGCATGGTTGAGCGCCAGCTACCCGAACGCTTGTCACCGCTGGAACCGGAACTGCGCCCCGGCTCTCATGGCAATTTCGAGAATGGCGTCGATGTCATCCTCTCCGAAACGAGCCCAGGCTCGATCGTGCAGCTTGCCGCATGGCCGGGCGAGGAAAAGCTGCTGATGGCCGGCATTCGCGCGGTTACCGGCCTTGCCTTGCCCGACGGGGCCGGAGGCGGAAGCACGGACGGCGTGAAATCGGTGTTCGGCTTCGCACCGGGGAAATTCACCGTGGTCGACGAGGCCGAGGGTCTCGCCGCTTCCTTTACCAAGGTCGTGACCTCAGCCATCGGCACTGTGACCGATCTCTCTCATGGCCGCACCGCCATCCGCATCGCGGGACCGAAGGCCGAATGGGTGCTGGCGAAATTCTTCGCCATCGACTTCGCGCTGCCGGCCTTTCCGGTTGGTTCGGGACGCTCGACCGTGCATCACGATGTCTTCGCCCAGATCCAGCGGACCGGTGCCGACCAGTTCGACATCTACGTCTTCCGCTCGTTCGCACGGTCATTCTGGAAGGCGCTTTGCCACGCCGCCGACGAGGTCGGCTACGAGGTGGTCTAGGGCCGTCATCCCTTGGCGGCATGCAAAAAATCGCCGTCCATGTCACATCGGCGGTTTCCCGCTCGTCATGATCTCGCAACCAACAGAAGGATGCCGATCATGAGCGCCAAACTCGATTTTCTCACCGCCGCTCCCTCTCAGATGAAGGAATGGCAGCGCGCTTCCTTTGCCATTGCCTCCAGCCTGGAGCCCAGCCTGAGCGAACTCGTCAAGATACGGGCTTCGCAGATCAACGGCTGCGCCAATTGCCTCAACATGCATACGGTGTTTGCCCGCGAAAACGGCGAAACCGAGCAGCGCATCTACCTCGTGTCAGCCTGGCGCGAGGCGCCCTGCTATACCGACCGCGAACGGGCCGCGCTCGGCTGGACCGACGCGCTGACGCGGCTCTCAGAAGGGCATGCGCATGAGACTGCCTATGAGGCCCTGAAGGCGGAGTTCACCGATGAGGATCAGGTCAAGCTCACACTGCTGATCAATGTCATCAACGGCTACAACCGCCTCGCGGTCGGTTTCGGTGCATGGGTGGATCCCGCGGCCATAAAGGCTGCCGCGAAGGCGGCGGCGGCTTGACGACGAACGCTCGCTCCGAAGACGCCGCGGCGGCTTTCGAGCCGCTGCGTCCAAGGCTTGTCCGGGTCGCCTACCGCATGCTTGGCTCCGTGGCCGATGCCGAGGACATGGTCCAGGAGGCCTTCATCCGCTGGATGAAGGCCGACCATGGCGAGGTGCGCGAGCCGGAGGCGTTCCTGCGCCGCACGGTGACGAGGCTTTGCCTCGATCAGCTCAAATCCGCGCGGCGCCAGCGTGAGACCTACATTGGTCCATGGCTTCCCGATCCCCTCGTCGCTGATGACGAAGAGGAAGACGTCACGCTACCTCTGATGCTAGCGCTGGAGCGCCTATCGCCGCTCGAGAGGGCGGCCTTCCTGCTGCACGATGTGTTCGGAGTGGGATTTGAGGAAGTTGCGGATACACTGCAGCGTGACGCCGCGGCCTGCCGCCAGCTTGCCGGCCGTGCCCGCGCCCATGTTCGAGAGGCACGACCGCGATTCCAGCTGGAAAAGCAACATGGGTTGGCCCTGGCCGAAGCCTTTTTCGCAGCCTCGCGCAGCGGCGACCTGAAGGCGCTTGGAGCGATGCTGGCGGCCGATGTCAGCCTTCATGCCGATGGTGGCGGCAAGCGTCCGGCGGCGACCGCGCCCATCCTCGGCTTCGAGGCCGTCATGAAGACGCATGAACGGCTGGCGAACTTCTTCCGGCAAAACAGCTCGAAACTTGTTCGCGCCGTTTTCATCAACGGATTGCCGGGCTTCATCACGGTCGAGAACGACGGTGAGTTTTCCACCACCGCGCTTGGAATCGAGCACGGGAAGATCGCGGCGATCTATGTGGTGCGGAACCCGGACAAGCTGAGGCACCTGCACTGATGCCGCCTCGTCGCGTGCGGCTTATGCCTGGCGTGCAACGATGTGCCAGTCGGCGTTCTGCAGGACGACGCGATAGCCGTCGCAATCCTCGAAGGTGACGCCTTGGCTGTCCCAATAGGGATTGAAGGACCGCACCGGAGCATAGCCATGCTCTTTCATGCGTTGCACGGTCGCCTCCCAGTCACCGCGATCCGGCATGTAGAAGACGACCAGATTGTCGGCGGTAGGCGCCCTGCCCGCGTCGTGGCCATGGGCATGGGTGAATTCGAAATGATAGGCGCCGCCGGGCTGTCCGACCATGACGCCATCGAAGCCATCATGGTCGTCGAAGCGAAACAATTCCTGAAGTCCGAGACCATCGCGATAGAAGCGGATGACCGCCGCGAGATCGTTGGTCGGCCGCGCCACGCGCAAGACGAGATGAGGTTTCATTTCTGGTCTCCATTCTGGGTCGGATTTGAAGCCGGTTGGGTTGCTGGCGCAACGGTGCTTGCCCATTGCGTCACCACGAGCCCGGCGATGATGAACGCAAGTCCAGCGAGACGGGCGATGTTCACCGGCCGGTGTGCGAAACTCATCAAGGCGAAATGATCGATGACCATCGACGCGACCATCTGGCCGGCGATGACGGCAACGATGAAGCTCGCCGCACCCAGCTTCGGCGCCAGAAGCAGGGCGGCTGTGATGTAGACGACGCCAGCCGCGCCCCCGATCCAGATCCACCACGGACCGTTGAGTGCTGTTCCCACTGATGGAACGGGCAGCCTGAAGGCAACCATGAGCGGCACGATCAACACGGCGCTCACGCCCAGCGAAACGAACGTCGCCCAGAACGGATGGCCGAGCAGGCGGCCAAGCATCGCGTTCGCCCCGGCTTGGAACGGAACGGCCGCGCCCGCCAGCAACGCGGCGACGAGAAAGGACAGGGAACCAGGCATGAGATTATCTCCATATCGATCACACCGAGATAGATCATCAACCTTGCGTATGGAAATTCGATAATGGCACGCATAATATGCACGGGATGAATAGACTTGCTGGTGTCGATCTTAACCTCCTCGTCGTGCTGGAGGCCTTGCTTGCCGAACGCCACGTCTCGCGCGCGGCAACACGGCTGAACAAGAGCCAGCCCGCCGTCAGCCACGCACTCGCCAGGTTGCGTCACTTGCTTGGCGACCCGCTGTTGGTCAGGCGGTCTGGTGGACTTGAGCCGACGGCGCGCGCCATGGAAATCGCCCCCGCACTCGCCGAAGCGCTCGACCGGGTACGACACCTCCTGGCGCCGGCGGACTTCGATCCCGCGACAGAGCGCCGGACGTTTCGTCTGGCCATGTCGGATTATGGCGCCGCGGTCATGCTGCCCGCCCTGCTGCCTCTGATGCGGGCACAGGCACCGCATGTGGACCTTGTGGTTAGCCAGGCAAGCCGCGAGGTGATGGTTTCGCAAATCGTCGGTGGCGAGATCGATCTCGCCTTTGGCGTCTTTCCCGGTCTCGACCGGTCGGTGCGTTCGCATCGCCTGTTCGACGAGCGCTTTGCCTGTCTCGCCGATGCGGCGAGCCTTGGTGGCGGGCAGGCCATGGATCTGGCTGCCTATCTCGAGCGGCCGCACGCGCTTGTCGATTTGCGGGCCGATCGCCCCAACGAGATCGACGCGGCGCTGGCCGAATTGGGCCACAAGCGGCGGATCTGCCTGATCATTCCCCATTGGGGCGTGGCGCCTTACCTGATCTCCGGCACCGACCTCGTGCTGACCGTAGCCAGCAGGATACTGCCGGCGCCAGATAACGGGCTGTGCGTGTTCACCCCGCCTTTCGAAATTCCAGCATTTCAATTCACCCAGATCTGGCACAAGCGGCGCGACGGTGACCCCGCGCACCAATGGCTGCGGTCGCAGCTTCAGCATCTGCTTGGTTGAATGGGCGACGCGCTGTAGCGGCGCAGAATGTGCATCTGGCATCAATGCCAGCCGGTTCTGCCGCTAGAGAAATCCTCTCCAGGCGAGCATGATGAACAAAAATGGCCGCAAAGTCGGTCCAAGGGTCTAAAATCCCGTCTCTGAGTCGGCGCATTCGTTTGGTTCGCAAATCCCCATGACCGCAGAAATATCCGCCGGCGCCACGGATCGCGCCGATGTGTCGGCCAAGGCCTTGCTGCTGCTGCCGCTGACGGTCGCCTGCGGCGTGTTCATGACCAGCCTCGACCAGAATGTCGTGGTGACCGCACTGCCCGGCATAGGAGAAAGCCTCGCCCGGCCGGCCAGCCAGCTCGGGCTGCTGATCACCGTCTATGTCGCCAGCCTCATCATCTCCATGCCGCTCGGCGGCTGGGCGGCCGACCGCTTCGGCCTGCGCAACGTCTATTGTTTTGCCTTGCTGGTGTTCGCCGCCTCATCGGCGCTTTGCGGCGTGTCCAATGACATATGGATGCTGGTGGGCGCCCGCGCGCTGCAAGGTTTCGGCGGCGCCCTGATGGGCACGCTGGGCCAGGTCGTCATCCTGTCGACCTTTCCACGCAACCGGACGCTGAAGATCAACATGTACATCTCGGTCGCCAGCCAGACCGGACCGCTGGTTGGTCCGCTCGTCGGCGGCGCGCTGACCACCTACATTTCCTGGCGCTGGATTTTCTTCATCAACGTGCCTTTCGCGCTGGCGGCGGCAATTCTCGCCGCCTCGCTGTTTCCGACGGTGACCAAGCCAGTGCGCACGCCATTCGATTTTCCGGGCTTTCTACTGGTCGGCAGCGGCATGATCCTGCTTGTCTTCGGCATGGATTCGCTGGCGGCGAAAGACGTGGCCGGCGGCATGATTGCCGGCGAGCTGGCATTGGCGGTCATCATCCTGTCGATTGCCTCGTTTTACTGCCTACGCGTGCGCAATCCCTTGCTCGACCTCAAGCTTCTGCGCATCCGCACCTTCCGGGTCTCCTTCCTCACCGGCGGCGGGCTGGACACGATCGGCCTCAGCTCCGTCGCCTTCCTGCTGCCGCTGATGTTCCAGCTCGGCTTCGGCATGAGCGCGGTGCAGGCGGGATCGCTGACCTTCGTTGCCGCGCTCGGCTCGGTGCTCATGCGTTTCTTCATGCCGCGCGTCCTCAACCGGTTCGGCTTCCGCCGCGTTCTGGTCTTCAACACTCCGATCGTTGCCGCCATGGTGGCTGGGTTCGCCTTGATGCAGGCGACCACCCCGGTGTGGATCGTCCTTGTCTACATCTTTGCCTTCGGAGTTTTCCGCTCGATACAGTGGGCATCGACCGGAAACCTGGCCTATTCCGACATCGCGCCCGAACAGCTCGCCCGCTTCAGCGCGCTCTATTATATTCTCTGGCAGTTGGCGGTAGCGATCAGCGTCGGTCTGGCTGCGGCGACGCTGTCATTCCTGGCGGGCGGCGGCCCCGCCGCGAGCAGCGACTTCCGGATCCTGTTCCTCATCGAGGGCGGCATCACGCTTTGCGCGCTGCTTGCCTACCTCAAGCTGACGCCCCAGGACGGCGCTCATGTCAGCGGCCATGGCATGCAGATGAACACCGAATAGGATCGTCGCCTGCTTGCCGGCTCGGCCGGCCTATTCGCTGAACGTCACCCATTCTTCCAGCGGCACACGGTCGGTGCGAAAATCATTCTCCGGCTTGGAGGTGTCCTCGTGCCCGAGCGCCATGCCGCAGACGACGATCTCCTCGTCCGGGATGTTGAGGACCGGCCTGATCTGCCGGTGATAAGGCGCGAAGGCCGCCTGCGGACAGGTGTGCAGACCCCTGGCCCGCGCCGCGACCATGATGTTCTGCAGGAACATGCCGTAGTCGATCCACGAGCCCTGGTTCAGCCGGCGGTCGATGGTGAAGATCATGCCGACCGGCGCGTCGAAGAAGACGAAGTTGCGGTCATGCTGGGCGCGCATCTTGTCTACCTCGCGCCGGCCGATGCCGAGCGCGCCATAGAGCCCGAAGCCATTGGCACGCCGTCGCGTCAGATAAGGCTCGAAGAACTGTGTCGGATAGTACTGATACTCATCCCATTCGACCTTTTCGGCTCGAATGCCTGAATTGAGGATAGCGTCGGTGATCCGTTGCTTGACCGCACCCTTGGTGACGTAGACCCTCCACGGCTGCATGTTGGTGCCCGACGGTGCGCGCGCCGCAACCGCCAGAATGGCGCGGATCGTATCGTCGTCAACCATGTCCGGCAGGAAGGCGCGCACGGAGCGGCGCGACATGATCGCCTCGTCGACGATCTCGGCTTCATCCGCGATCCGGGGGTTGTTTTCCAGCATGGGCCGTCCCTTACCCTTTGTCTCGACCGGACGTCCCCACTCGCCGTTCGCGGTCGAGCCTTTGCATGATCAGCCAAAATGGCGCAAGCAAATCTTGTGAAGGCATGAAAATCCACTTGATTTTTTCACGGACCTGCTTTCTCATGAAATTCGAATAGATTTTTTCATGAAACGAGCGATTTTGCCTCCAGCTACAGCCAAAACATTGCAGGGACCTGACGAAAGGCTGCTGGCCGGCGACATTCGTGCGCTGCGCAAGGCGCGTGGGCTGACGCTTGCCGAGACCGGTTTGAAGCTTGGCCGCTCGGTTGGTTGGGTCAGCCAGGTCGAACGCGGCCTGTCGACGCCTTCGCTGGGGGATCTCAGAGCGCTGGCTGAACTGTTCGGCGTCCCTGTCAGCCTGTTCTTCAGCCACGACGCGCCTGTTGAAAGCGAGCGCGGCGTGGTCGTGCGCGCCGGCAGTCGCCGCCGGCTTGGCACAAGCGAATCCGGCCTGGTGGAGGAGCTTCTGTCGCCCGATCTCGGCGGCAGCTTCGAAATGCTGCGTTCCGTCTTCGCGCCGGGAGCGGAGTTGAAAACCCTGTCGCGAAGGCCGACCGAGGAGGCCGGCTATGTCGCTTCGGGAACCTTCGATATCGAGATCGCCGGCATCTGGCACCAGTTGAGCGAGGGTGATTCCTTTCGCTTCGACGGCAAGCCGTTCCGCTGGCGCAATCCGGGGTCCGAGCCAGCGGTGGTCATCTGGGTGGTTTCGCCACCGGTTTATTGAAATGCATCTCGGCCAAGACCGCGCAGCGGTTTGGGCCGGAGGTGCGTCAAAACAAGAATAGCAGCGCAACGCGCACGGAATTTGGGAGAAGAACATGGCGGGTTTGCCGAGCACGGCGCGCGTGGTCATCATCGGAGGAGGTGCCGTCGGCGCCTCGTCGCTCTACCATCTCGCAAAGGCGGGCTGGACCGACTGCGTGCTGCTGGAAAAGAACGAACTGACCTCCGGTTCGACCTGGCACGCCGCCGGCAACGTGCCGACCTTCTCATCCTCATGGTCGCTGATGAACATGCAGCGCTATTCGACCGAGCTCTATCGCGGGCTGGCCGATGCGGTCGACTATCCAATGAACTACCACGTCACTGGCTCGCTGCGGCTCGCGCACTCCGCCGAGCGCATGCAGGAATTCCAGCGCGCCAAGGGCATGGGTCTCTACCAGGGCATGAACATCGACGTGGTCGGCGTCGACGAGATCAAGCGCCGCTACCCGTTCATCGAGACGCATGAGTTGAAGGGCGCGCTCTATGATCCCAATGACGGCGATATCGATCCGGCACAATTGACCCAGGCACTGGCCAAGGGCGCGCGCGATCTGGGTGCGAAGATCATTCGCTTCTGCCCGGTTACAGGAGTGCGCCGTGAAAACGACGAATGGGTGGTGGAGACCGCCCAAGGCGAGATTCGCTGCGAGATCGTCGTCAACGCCGCCGGCTACCGTGCGGCTGAAGTGGGCAGGATGTTCGGCCGCGACGTGCCGATGATGGTGATGAGCCATCAGTACATATTGTTCGAGGAAATCCCCGAACTCGCGGCATGGTCGAAGGAACAAGGCTCGAAGCTGCCGCTGCTGCGCGATGTCGACACTTCCTATTACCTGCGCCAGGAAAAGAACGGCATGAATCTCGGCCCCTATGAGCGCAACTGCCGTGCGCACTGGGCGACCCATAACGATCCGATGCCCGATGATTTCTCGTTCCAGCTTTTCCCTGATGATCTCGACCGTCTTGAGCATTATCTGGCCGACGCCGTCGCCCGCGTGCCGATCCTCGGCACCGCGGGCCTGTCCAAGGTCATCAACGGTCCGATCCCCTATACGCCGGACGGCAACCCGCTGATCGGCCCGATGCCCGGCGTTCCCAACGCTTTCGAGGCGTGCGTCTTTACCTTCGGCATCGCCCAAGGCGGCGGCGCGGGCAAGGTGCTGGCGGAATGGATCACGCAGGGCCAGACCGAATGGGACATGTGGTCGTGCGACCCGCGCCGCTTCACCTCATTCGCGTCCGCGCCGGACTATTGTGTCGCCAAGGGCATTGAGATCTACGGCAACGAATACGCCATCCAGTTCCCGCGGCATGCCTGGCCGGAAGGGCGCGACAGGAAACTGTCGCCGATCCATGATCGCATCAAGGCGCTCGGCGCTTCTTTCGACGCCTACAATGGCTGGGAGCGAGCCACTTGGTACGCACAGGACGGCGACGACGTGTCGGAACAAGCCACGCTGACCTTCCGCCGTGAAGGCCCCTGGTACAAGCGCGTGCGCGAGGAATGCCTCGCCGTGCGCGACGCCGCGGGCATCCTCGACCTGCCCGGCTTCTCGCGTTTCAACCTTGAGGGCCCGGGTGCGGCCGAATGGCTGAGCCTGCAGGTCACCGGACTGGTGCCGAAGCCCGGCCGCATCGGCCTGATCTATTTTGCCGACGACAAGGGCCGCATCGTCACCGAAATGTCCGTCGTTCGCCATGACGAGAACCTGATGACGCTGATCACGGCGGCGGTCGCGCAATGGCACGATTTCGAATGGCTGAAGTCGCGCATGCCGAAGGACGCGACCTTCACGCTGAGCGACCGGACCGAGGAATATTCCACGCAGATCCTCGCCGGCCCCAACTCGCGAAAGATCCTCGCCGATGTCTGCGCCGCCGACCTTTCGCTGCCATGGTTGACGCATCAGGAAACCAGCATCGCCGGACGTTGGACGCGGCTGGTACGCGTTTCCTTCGCCGGAGAGCTTGGCTGGGAAATCCACACCAGGGTCGACGACACCGCCGCCATCTTCGACGCCATCTGGGCGGCGGGCCAGAAGCACGGCCTGAAGCCGTTCGGCATGTATGCGCTGGACTCGCTGCGGCTCGAAAAAGGCTACCGCACCTGGAAGGGCGACCTTTCGACCGATTATTCGGTCCTGCAGGGCGGGCTCGAGCGCTTCGTCAAATGGGAAAAGCCCGACTTCCGCGGCAAGGCGGCGCTGCTGGATGAAAAGCAGCAAGGCGTGAAGAAGCGTTTCGTCACGCTGGTGGTCGAAAACCCCGGCGACTGCGACGCCCCTTCCGTGTCGACGCTCTGGCATGACGGCAAGATCGTCGGTGAGACAACGTCCGGAGGCTTTGGCCACAGGGTCGACAAGTCGATCGCGCTTGGCATGCTGCGCGCCGATCTGGCTGAACCGGGGACCGCGATCGAAATCGAGATTTTCGGCGAGCGCTTCAAGGCGGTCGTGCAGAAGGACGAGCCGCTCTGGGATCCAAGGAATGAGAGGCTGCGCGCATGAACAACGTTATCCTCACCGATGGCGGCATGGGTCAGGAACTGGTCCGGCGCAGCAAATCCGAGCCGACGCCATTGTGGTCAGCCAGGGTGCTGATCGACGAACCCGATCTGGTGCGCGACCTGCATGCGGAATTCATCCGTGCCGGCGCCCGCGTGATCACCATCAACACCTATTCAGCCACGCCCGAACGCCTGGCGCGCGAGGGCGCCGAGGACCTGTTCAAGCCGCTGCAGAAGCGTGGCATCGAATTGGCCAGGCAAGCTTGTGACAGTGCCGGCGAGGCATCGGTCGCCGGCTGCCTCTCGCCGCTGTTCGGTAGCTACGCGCCGGCGCTTACCATCTCCTATCAGGAGACGCTCGACATCTACCGCCGCATCGTTGCCGAGCAGGCGGATGGCGTCGATCTCTTTCTGTGTGAAACGATGGCCTCCGCCGATGAAGCGCGCGCGGCGGTCACCGCGGCATCGGAAAGCGGCAAACCGGTTTGGGTGTCATGGACGCTCGCCGACCATGGCACGCCACGGCTGCGCAGTGGCGAAGCGCTCGCTGCCGCGTCCTCGGCACTCGGCGACCTGCCGGTCGCGGCGCGACTGATCAATTGTTGCCGGCCTGAAGCCGTCAGCGCCGCGCTGCCGGAACTGCTCGCGCTCGGCGGGCCGGTTGGCGCCTATGCCAACGGCTTCACCTCGGTCGAGGCGCTGAAGCATGGCGGCACCGTCGAGGTGCTGCATGCCCGTCACGATCTTGATCCGGAAGCCTATGCCGATCAGGCCATGGCCTGGGTAGAAGCCGGTGCTGGCATCGTCGGCGGCTGCTGCGAGGTCGGGCCGGCGCATATAGCCGCCCTGCGCGACCGGCTGGACCATGCCGGCTATGACATTTCGGGAGGTATACATGCCTAGACCATCAACGCGCATTTCCGGCATCGTGCCTTCGGGCAAGGATGGCTGGGAAGTCCATTCGGCCGCCTGGGCACGCAAGGAAGCCGGCGAGGACATCATCATGCTCTCGGTCGGCGACCATGATTTCGACACGCCGTCGGAAACGATCGAAGCCTGTGTTACGGCCGTTCGCGGCAGCCACCACCACTACACCCCTCTTCCCGGCCTGCCGCGCCTGCGCAAGGCGATGGCGGCAGCCTCGAGCGCCTGCACTGGCGTCGAGACGACACCGGACCAGGTCATCGCCACGCCGGGCGGCCAGGCCGCGCTCTACGCTTCCGTGCAGGCCGTCCTCGACCAGGGCGATCATGCCATCGTGGTTGCCCCCTACTACGCCACCTATCCCAACACGTTCAGCGCCGCGGGCGCGAGCTTCACCGTTGTCGAGACGCCGGCGGAAGATGGTTTCCAGCCGCGCGCCGAGATGATCCGCGCGGCGCTTCGGCCGAACACCCGCGCCATCCTGATCAACACACCCAACAACCCGACCGGTGCGGTCTATTCCCGTGAGCGGCTGGAGCAGCTTGCCGAGATCTGCAGGGAGCACGACCTCTGGCTGCTGTCTGACGAAGTCTACTGGACGCTTGGCGGCGGCGAACACATTTCGCCGCGCTCGCTGCCCGGCATGGCCGAGCGGACTCTGGTCATCAACTCCATGTCCAAAAGCCACGGCATGACCGGCTGGCGCATGGGCTGGCTGACCGGCCCGCAGGAAATGATCACATTGCTGACCAATCTCAATCTGGTGACGACTTACGGCCTGCCCGCCTTCATCTCGATCGCCTGCGCGGAGGCGCTTGAGAACCGTTATGGCGTCAAGGAGATCGCCGAGCGATACGCGGCGCGGCGCACCATCTTCCTCGATGCTGTCAGCGGCATGAACAATGTCATCGTGCGCGGCTCCGAGGGTGGCATGTATGTCATGCTCGATATATCCGACATCGAACCGGACGACGAGAAATTCGCCTTCGCCTTCCTCGGCAAGGAGAATGTCGGCGTCATGCCCGGCTCCAGCTTCGGCGAAGCCGCCGCCGGCCATATCCGTATCAGCCTCTGCCAGCCCGAGCCCGTTCTGCAGGAAGCAGCACTCCGGTTGCGCCGATTTGTTTCCAGCTACCGTCGCGAGGCCGCATGACCGCCAAGACCATTCCTACCAAAGCGAGGGCCGTCATCATCGGCGGCGGCGTCTCCGGCTGCTCGGTCGCCTATCACCTGGCCAAGCTCGGCTGGACCGACATCGTGCTCTTGGAACGCAAGCAGCTGACCTCGGGCACGACATGGCATGCCGCCGGCCTGATCGGCCAGTTGCGCGGCTCCCAGAACATGACGCGGCTGGCGAAATATTCGGCCGATCTCTACGTCAAGCTGGAAGCCGAAACCGAGGTTGGCACCGGCATGCGGCAGGTGGGTTCGATCACCGTGGCGCTGACGGAAGAGCGCAAGCACGAGATTTACCGGCAGGCTTCGCTCGCCCGCGCCTTCGATGTCGACGTACGCGAGATTTCACCCAATGAAGTCAAGCAGATGTACCCGCATCTCAACGTGTCCGATGTTGTCGGCGCGGTGCACCTCCCGCTCGACGGTCAATGCGATCCCGCCAACATCGCCATGGCGCTGGCCAAGGGCGCCCGTCAGCGCGGCGCCACCATCGTCGAGAATGTGAAGGTCACCAAGGTCCACACGAAAGCCGGGCGCGTGACTGGCGTATCCTGGGCTCAGGGCGACGAACAGGGCACGATCGAGGCCGACATCGTCGTCAATTGCGCCGGTATGTGGGCGCGCGAACTGGGCGCGTGGAACGGCGTCACCATTCCGCTGCACGCCTGCGAGCATTTCTATCTCGTCACCGAGCCTATCCCCGGCCTCAGCCGGCTGCCAGTGCTGCGCGTTCCCGACGAGTGCGCCTACTACAAGGAAGACGCGGGCAAGATGATGCTCGGTGCCTTCGAGCCGGTCGCGAAACCCTGGGGCATGGACGGCATCCGCGAGGACTTCTGCTTCGACCAGTTGCCGGAGGACATGGATCATTTCGAACCCATTCTGGAAATGGGCGTCAACCGTATGCCGATGCTTGCGACCGCCGGCATCCACACCTTCTTCAACGGCCCCGAAAGTTTTACGCCTGACGACCGCTACTATCTCGGCGAAGCGCCGGAACTCCGGGGCTACTGGATGGCGACCGGCTACAATTCGATCGGCATCGTCTCCTCCGGCGGCGCCGGCATGGCGCTGGCGCAGTGGATTAGCGACGGCGAAGCGCCTTTCGATCTGTGGGAAGTCGACATCCGCCGCGCCCAGCCGTTCCAGAAGAACCGCCGCTACCTGAAGGAGCGTGTCTCGGAGACGCTCGGCCTGCTCTATGCCGACCATTTCCCCTACCGGCAGATGGCGACATCACGCAATGTCAGGCGTTCGCCCCTGCACGAGCATCTGAAGGCGCGCGGCGCCGTGTTCGGCGAAGTCGCCGGCTGGGAGCGCGCCAACTGGTTCGCCCGTGAAGGCCAGGAGCGCGAATATCGCTACTCGTGGAAGCGGCAGAACTGGTTCGACAACCAGCGCGAGGAGCATCTGGCTGTCCGCGGCAAGGTTGGCCTGTTCGACATGACCTCGTTCGGCAAGATCCGTGTCGAGGGCCGCGACGCCTGCGCTTTCCTGCAAAAGCTCTGCGCCAACGACGTCGACGTCGCCCCAGGCAAGATCGTCTATACCCAGATGCTCAATCAGCGCGGCGGCATCGAAAGCGACCTCACCGTGTCGCGCCTGTCTGATACCGCCTACTTCCTCGTCGTGCCCGGCGCGACGCTGCAGCGCGATCTGGCCTGGCTGCGCAAGCATCTGAGCGACGAGTTCGTCGTCATCACCGATGTGACGGCGGCCGAGAGCGTGCTCTGCCTGATGGGGCCGGATGCGCGAACGCTGATCCAGAAGGTCAGCCCGAACGATTTCTCCAACGAAGCCCATCCCTTCGGTAGCTTCCAGGAGATCGAGATCGGCATGGGCCTGGCCCGTGCCCACCGCGTCACCTATGTCGGCGAACTCGGCTGGGAGCTCTATGTCTCGACCGACCAGACCGCCCATGTCTTCGAGGCGATCGAAGCGGCCGGCGCCGATGTCGGCCTGAAGCTCTGCGGCCTCCATACGCTGGATTCCTGCCGCATCGAAAAGGCCTTCCGGCATTTCGGCCATGACATTACCGACGAGGACAATGTGTTGGAAGCCGGTCTTGGCTTCGCTGTGAAGACGGCCAAGGGCGACTTTATCGGCCGCGACGCGGTCTTGAGGAAAAAGGAAGCCGGGCTGTCACGCCGTCTCGTGCAGTTCCGCCTGAAGGACCCGCAGCCCCTGCTCTTCCACAACGAGGCGATCCTGCGCGATGGCAAGATCGTCGGCCCGGTCACGTCAGGCAATTACGGCCACCATCTCGGCGGCGCCATCGGACTGGGCTATGTGCCCTGTGGGGGCGAGAGCGAGGCCGACGTGCTGGCGTCGTCCTACGAGATCGAGATCGCCGGTGAGCGGTTTGCGGCGGAAGCATCGCTGAAGCCGATGTATGACCCGAAGTCGGAGCGGGTGAAGATGTAGCGCCTCTTACCGCTCTCCCCGTTCACGGGGAGAACGGCGCGCATCTCTCAAAATCGCTCCAGCTTGGCCCGCACCTTCGCCAGAAACGCTGCGCGCGTCGCCGGCGTCGAGGAATCCATCAGATAGTGCGCCAGGTAGAAAGTCCGGCAGCGTGTCGCGCACAGGGCGCGCATGCCCCGCAGCAGTGTCTTGCGTCCCGGCTGGCCGACGACGACGCTCCACCACGTCGGCGCGCCGCAGGTGGTGATGACACCGACCCTGGTCACATGGGTCATCAGCGACTTGATCCGCCCCTTGCCCACCGGAAGCTTGAACGCCACATCAGTGGCCCAAACCCGGTCGAGCCAGCCCTTGAGCATCGCCGGCAGGCCGTACCACCAGGTCGGATAGACGAAGAGGATTGCCTCGGCCCATTTGAGGAGCTCGAAATGCGGCTTCAGCGCCGGGTCTTGCGGCGCCTGGTTGTTGTAGGAGCGCCGCTCGTCGCAACCCAGCACCGGGTCGAATTTCTCGGCATAGAGATCGAGCAGCCGCACCTCCCAACCTCTCGTCTTCAGCACCTCGATGGCACTGTCCCGGATCGAAGCGCAGAAGCTTTCGGGCACAGGATGACAGTAGACCACCAGCACCCGCATCAGAACGCATCCATGCTGGCCGCGACCTGCGCCATGAAAGCGCGGCGCGTTTCATCGGTCGACAGGTTCATCGAATATTGAGCGAGATAGATCACCGGCGCGCCAGGCTTTACCGTGGCGCGCAGCATGCGCTTGATCAGTCTGCGCGGCGGATCGCCCATCAGCATGGCGCGGAAGCGGCTGCCGCCATAGGTGGTGACGGCCGCGATCTTGCTGATGTTGTGCAGGGACGGCCGCACCTCGCCGTCGATTAGCTTGAACGACACGCCAGGCAGGAAGACCCGATCGAAAAAGCCCTTCAGGATGGCTGGAAAGCCGTAGTTCCAGACCGGATAGCAAAGCACCAGCGCATCGGCCCGCAACAGGCGCTCTACATAGGGCGCCGCCGGCTCTGCGGCGCTACGCTGGTCGTGGTAGGCCATTCGCTCCTTGCGCGTCAGGCGAGGATCAAAATCCTCGGCATAGAGATCGCAATCATCGACCGTATGACCCGCCGCCGTCAGCCGCTCGACGATCGTCCGGTGCAGGCCAGCATTGAAGCTGGTCTCGACCGGATGGGCGTAGAGCACGAGGACGTTCATCAACCTGCCTTTTGCAGCCCCTTGAAGAGGAAAGTCCGGCCCGAACGGTAATCATAGTCCGGGTTTTCCCAGGCGATCATCTTGCCGGGATTGAGCAGGCCTTGCGGATCGGTCTCGCGCTTGAAGGCGAGTTGGATCGCGTCCGTCTGCTTCATGCCGCCCTCTTCCAGCGTGTAGCGGTGCGGATTGAAGATCGGGCAGCCATTGTCCTCGTGCAGCCGCACGATCTCGTCCAGCCGCGCCTCGGTGGTGAACTTCACCAGCGGCAGGCCGAAGCAGGTGATGTTGCCGTCCAGCCGCACGAATTCGAGATGCGAGAACACTTCGCCGGGAAACATCGCATCCATCCTCTCAACCAGCGCGAGCTGGTTAGGGAACGGATAAAGCGACTGCAGATAGGTTATCGACGGGTCGACGCGCAGCGCCCGCAGCGTCGTGTGGTTCCAGGCCAGTTCGTAGGCCGGCGGCAGACCCTTCTTGTGCTCCGGCGTCGCTGTGGCGGCATTGAAGATGACGTCGCCGCCGGCGCGGCGGGTGAAGGCCAGGAAGGCGTCCAACCCATGCGGCGCCACCATGACGACGCAGATGCTCTGGCCCTCCTTCAGGAATTTCTGGTGTCGCCTGAAATAGAGCTGCGGTACCGGCGCGGCGATCGGTGCGATCAGCTTGGTGAGGATGCCGTCCTGGCAGGCCAGCGCGTTGCCATAGCGCGCGGCATCCATGAAGGTATCGAAGCCGACGATGAGATCGACCCACTCATAGGCTGCCGTCAGCGGCATCTCGACCTCGGTGATGATCCCATTGGTTCCATAGGCGTGCGTGACCTTGTGCAGATCCTCGCCGGTGAGTTCGAGCACTTTCGGCTCTGCCTCCATGGTCACCACGCGCAGGCGCAGCACATTGCCGAAATCGCGCAACCCGCCGAAATTGATCGAGCCGACGCCGCCCGAACCGCCGGCGATGAAGCCGCCGATCGAGGCGGTGTTGTAGGTCGAGGGCGACAGCCGCAGTTCCTGGCCGGAATGCCCCCGCGTTGCCTTGTCGATGTCAGAGAGAACCGCGCCCGGCCCAGTCACAACGCGGCCAGGAGCGATCGACTTGATGTCGTTCATCTCGGCAAGGTTAAGCACCACGCCGCCCGAAAGCGGCATCGCCTGCCCGTAATTGCCGGTGCCGCTGCCGCGCGGCGTCACCGGCACGCCATGCCGATGGCAGGCGGCGAGCACGCGGATCACTTCGGCCTCGTTCCTGGGTGTCACGATCAGATCGCCGGTGACATGGTCGAGCTGCTGCTTCAGCACCGGGCTGTACCAGTAGAAGTCGCGGCTCTTCTGCTGGACGATCGCCGGATTGTCGTCGAGCTTTATCCCGTCGAGATCGCGTTTCAGCGCGGCGATATCCATCATTCCACCATCAGATCGTCAAGTTCGGCATAATCGGGCAATTGCCGCGCGATGGCACGCCCGGCGCGCACGACGATGCGATCCGATTCGGGCCGCGACAGCAATTCCGTCCAGCTTCGACCTTTGAACAGGATGAAATCGGCAGGTCCGCCAGCCGCAAGCGAGCCGACACCATCAAGCCGCATAATTTTGGCCGGGGTCGCGGTCACCGCTTGCGGCCAGTCCGCGACCGGATGGTCGAAATGCAGGATGCGCGTCGCCATCCGGTAGACCTCCAGCATGTCGAGATCGCCATAGGCATGGAACGGGTCGCGCGTATTGTCGGAGGCGACGGCAACCGGAATGCCCCGCGCCTTCATCTCGTGCAGCAGCGTAACCCCGCGCCAGCGTGGCGTGGTGCGGTCGGCGCGCCGGTCCTGCAGGTAGAGATTGCACATCGGCAAAGAGACCACCGCTAGCCCGGCCTTGGCCACCTTGTCCAGCGTATCGAGCACGTCGAGGTCCGGCTGCCGGGCCAGCGAACAGCAATGGCCAACGAGGATATTGCCCTCGAAGCCGTTCCAGAGCGCCGCCTCCGCGATCTTCTTCAAAGATATCGCCCCGACATCGTCGGTCTCGTCGGCATGGAAATCCAGATCGAGGCCATGCTTGATGGCTTGCGCGAAAACCTGGTCGAGCAGCGCTTCCAGATCCGGCACCATATAGGTGACGACGCCGAGTACGCCCCTAGCGGCCGCCACGCGTTTGGCCAGGCTTTCAAACCACGTCGTCTCGCGAACGCCCTCGATGCCGATCAGGCAGGCGGCCTGCAGTTCGATGCGGCCACGCCATGTCTCGCGCATCGTCTCGAACACCGGCCAGGAGATTGCTTCCTGCGGCGCGACACTGTCGAGATGGGTTCGCAGAGCCTTGGTGCCGTGCGCGTACGCCGAGCGCAGCGAGAAGTCCATGCGGCGGGCAACATCCTGGGCGCTCCAGCGCGCGGCACGGTCCGCGCCGGTTGCGTTCAACGCACCCATGAACGTTCCGTCCGGATTGGGCTTTCTCGGCCAGATATGGCCCTTGTCGATATGGGTGTGGCAGTCGACGAAGCACGGCAGCACGATGCGGCCGGCAAGGTCGACCGCGGCGGCCGGCGCCGCAAGGCTATGAGCGGTGATGCTGGAAACCCTGCCGTCGGCGACGGCGATGTCGGCCAGCGCAAAGCCGTCGCTGTCGAATGTCGCGGCAAGGCCTGGTGTCACGGACGCATGAAGCCGGACATTGGCAAGTACGAATTGACCGGATTCTGGAATGATCGCCGACGTCATCGCTGCCCCTCATCCGCCTCCCGGCACCTTCTCCCCGTATAGCGACGGGGAGAAGGGAGAAGCTCCAACGCCGACGCCCCCCTCTCCCCGTCTCTATACGGGGAGAGGGTAAGGGTGAGGGGCAGCGCCGACTTCGGGATAGGTGAAGGGCCGAGACACCAGGCGAAACTCAACAACGTTACCGCTCCTGCTTCAGTGCGCTTTCGTGCCAGCGCCTGAGAATGAGATGCGAAATCAGCGACAGCACGAGGAAGATCAGGATGCCGGTGAGCGAAATCAGGATCAGCGCCGCGAACAGGCGTGGCGCGTTGAGCCGATAGCCGGCCTCTATGATGCGCGAGGCAAGGCCTGACGACTGCCCCTGCGCGCCGGCCACGAACTCCGCCACCACCGCGCCGATCAGCGACAGCCCTCCGGCGATCTTCAACCCGCCAAGGAAGTACGGCATCGCCGCCGGCAGCCGGAGATAGCGCAATTGCTGCCAGCGCGTGGCGCCGTTGAGCTTGAACATATCCAGCAAATTGCGGTCGACCGAATTGAGGCCGAGCGTTGTGTTCGAAAGGATCGGGAAGAAGGCCACGATCCAGGCGCACAGCAGAAGCTTGGTCGTCTGGTTGCCGACATAGATGTTGATCAGCGGAAAGATGGCCACGATCGGTGTCACCTGCAGCACGATGGCGAAGGGGAAGAACGACATCTCGACCCACTTCGACTGCGCGAACAGGACAGACAGCCCAACCCCGCCGATGATGGCCAGAGCCAGGCTGAGAAAGGTGATCCTCAGCGTCACCAGCAACGAAGAGAACAACAGCCCGGCATCGTCATGCAGTGTTTGCAGCACCACGCCGGGGCGCGGCAGGATGTATTTCGGGATATCGTTCCAGACGCAGATGCGATCCCACAGCCAGACGGCCAGGATCATGATCGCCAGCGGCAGCACCCAGCGGCCGATCCGCTCCAGCCGGTCCTCGCGCACGCGGCGCGCCTCTTCCGCGTCGAGTTTCAGCGTGCCGTTTTCAATGGCCGTCATGATGCGACCCCGCGGTTGAATTGATGGCGTTGACCAGCACGTCGGAGGCCTGGCGGCAGAGTGCCGCATAGTCCGGCGAGGTGCGAAATACCTCGTCGCGTGGATAGGACGCCTCTACGGCGAGTTCATCGAACACCCTGCCCGGCCGCGCCGCCATGACGACGATCCGGTTGGACAGGAAAACGCTTTCGAAAACACTGTGAGTGACGAAGACGACCGTGAAGCGCTCGTGCTGCCACAATTCCAGCAGGTCATTGTTGAGCTTGAAGCGGGTGATTTCGTCGAGCGCGGCGAACGGCTCGTCCATCAGCAGCACGCGCGGCTTCGTCACCATGGCGCGAGCAATGGAGACACGCATCTTCATGCCGCCGGACAGTTCGCGCGGCACGGCCTTTTCAAAGCCCGTCAGATGAACCCGCGCCAGCATCTCGTTGACCGCCGGCGCCGCATCGGCTCGTGAAATGCCCTTGAGCCGCAGCGGCAGCCAGACATTGTCGAAGACGTCGGCCCAGGGCAGCAGCGTCGGCTCCTGGAAGACGAAGCCGATCTTGGAGCGGTCAAGCGAGCCGCCGCCGCGCCAGTCGAGCTGGCCGGACGTCGGCGTCGAGAGGCCGGCGATCAGCCGCAACGCCGTCGACTTGCCGCAACCCGAAGGGCCGAGCAGACTGAGAAAATCGCCGTCCCGGATCGTCAGGTCGACATTGTGGAGCGCCGTCACGCCGTTGGAGAAGACCTTGCCTACGCCACGCAACGCCAACATCGTCGAGGAGGATCCCGACGCTGTTGGCGCTTGCGCCACTTTCTCCTGCATCATTCGGGACCGGCCTATTTCTTCAGGTCGAGGCCGACCCCCTTGTTAATGAAGGCCAGCGTGTAGGCCTTCTTGATATCTATGCCCGCGGGCGTGACCTTGGCCTTGACCATCTTGTCGTAAAAACTCTGGATGCGCGCATCCGTCATCGCGCCGATGCCCAGCTTCTCGCTGTCGCCTGAATCGACGATGCCGAATTTCTTCAGCTGTTCGATCGAGAAGGCGATCTGCTCATCCGTCATGTCCGGATTGTCCTTCTTGATCATGTCGTTGGCGGCCTTGTTGTCGCCGTAGAGATATTTGTACCAGCCCTTGGCCGAGCCATCGACGAAGCACTGGACGACCTCCGGGCGCTTGTCGATCGTGTCCTGCATCACCTCGACCGTCGTCGCGTAGGTGTCCCAGCCATAATCGGCCAGCAGGAACTGGTCGGGCATGAAGCCGCCTGCCTTCTTGACGGCGAACGGCTCGGAGGTGACGTAGCCCTGCTGGATCGATTTCTTGTTGGCGATGAACGGCGCCGGATTGAAGGTGTAGGGCACGCGTTTGGTGGCGTCGAAGCCGAGGTCGGTGATCATCCACTGGAAGAATGTCTGTGCGCCCTCGTCGCCCAGTATGTACTGGTCGGCATTCTTCAGGTCGTCCCATGTGTCCAGCCCCTGGCCGGGTTGTGACATGATGACCTGCGGATCCTTCTGGAAGTCGGCGGCCACCACGCGCATCGGAATGCCCTGCTGCACGGCGTCGAAGGCTGAAAGCAGGTTGCCGCCCATGTAGAAGTCGATCTTGCCGGCCAGCAGCATTGGCCTGCCGCTGACCTGCGGACCGCCCTGCATGATAGTGACGTCGAGGCCGCAGGCCGCATAGGTGCCATCCGCGATGGCCTGATAGTATCCGCCATGCTCCGGCTCGGCCAGCCAATTGGTGCCGAAGGTGACTTTCTCATTGGCTGCCGCCCCAAGCGTGCTGGCCGCGAGCAGCACCATCGCGCCCGCCGAAATCTTCCGTCTTCCGTACATCGAGACCACCCTCTGTTTGCTCCGGAGCGCTCCGCGCCGGGCTCGACACCATTGGTTCATGAAGCAAGACACATGCCACCGGCCCCTCGCGCCGGGACCGCCCGCTTGCGTCGCAGTCGCGCGTCAAGGCTGGACGGGTCATGCCGTACGAAAGGCATCGTGCCTATTTTTTGAACTGCTGTCCACAATCGCGCTGAAGACGTGAACCACATCTTGAAGATGTCACCGCCGCCGCCTTAGGCTGATGGCGAAACGGAGATTGCCATGTTCAAATTTCTGATGCCGAAGTCGATCAAGCCGCCCTTCGCCCGCTACAGCCACGGCGTCGAGGTTGCCGCCGGCAGGCGGCTGGTCCTCTGCTCGGGCCAGGTCGCCATCACCGCCGACGACCAGATCCCCGAGGACGCCGGCGCCCAGGCCGAACTTTGCTTTCAAAACATCGCGGCGGTTCTCGGCGAGGCCGGCATCGGGCTCTCCGATATCGTCCGCATCAACGCCTATGTCACCGACCGCGCTCATCTACGGCCCTATATGGACGTCCGCGACAGGCTGTTCTCCAGCCCCGCGCCCGCCTCGACGCTGATGATCGTCTCCGGCTTTGCCCGGCCGGAATTCAAGGTCGAAGTCGAGGCCATCGCGGCGGGGTGAGAGGCACAGACCAAGACCCGAATCGACAGGTTCGCAATCTGAAGATACACCACACCAAAGTCTGCGCTGCCCCTCATCCGCCTGCCGGCACCTTCTCCCCGTATAGTGACGGGGAGAAGGACGCGCACCAACGCTGGCGCCCCCTCTCCCCGTCCTTCACGGGGAGAGGGTAAGGGTGAGGGGCAGCGCAACACCAGACCAGTTCCATCGAGGTTCAAAATGACCCAAACAAAAAGACGCGTCTGGTGGGGCGACTACCGGACAACCGAATATGCCTCGATCGATCCCGAAGCGACGATCGCGGTGCTGCCCGTGGCTGCGATCGAACAGCACGGACCGCATCTGCCCGTCTCGACCGACACATCGATCATGAACGGCATGCTCGATACGGTCATCTCGCGCCTGCCCGATGATCTCGATATCCGCATCCTGCCAGTGCAGGCGGTGGGCAAATCGAACGAGCATCTGCACGCGCCGGGAACCCTCACCTTGCCGGCAACGACATTGGTCGACGCATGGACCGAACTTGGCCTGTCGATCGCACGCGCTGGCGTGCGCAAGCTGATCGTCGTCAACTCGCATGGCGGCAACGAGGAGATCATGGGCATCATCACCCGTGAGTTGCGCGTGCGTGCCAAGATGCTGGCGGTGAAGACGAGCTGGCAGCGCTTCGGCCGACCGGCCGGCATGTACACGGAACTCGAGGACCGTCACGGCATCCACGGCGGCGATGTCGAGACATCGCTGATGCTGCATTTCCGGCCGGACCTCGTGGACATGAACAAGACAGACAATTTCGTCTCCAATGTCGCCAAGGCCGAAAAGGAGTTCTCGCTGCTGCGCCACACCGGCACCCACGCGTTCGCCTGGATCGCTGGCGATCTCAACCCGAATGGCGTGGTCGGCGATGCCAGCATCGCCACGGCGGAAAAGGGCCGGCTGACCGCCGAGTATCAGGCCGACGGTTTCATCAACCTGATCAAGGATGTGCGCAAGGCAAAGCTCGCCGACTGGCTCAGCTAACCTTCGATCCTCAGCTCGAAAGGCGTGCCCTCGAAGGCATCGGCACCGCGCCCTATCGCCTGGATGGCCTCGACCATGCGACCCTTGCGATCAAGCAGCGCGTCGGCCACCGCGATCAGGCGCGGATTGGGCGTCGCCGAAGGCGACAAAGCCCGCAACGTCCGTGCCAGTTCCGCCTCGTCACACTTCGGCGCCAGCGCCGCCGCGATGATATAGGCCGAAGCGGTCGAGCGACTGATGCCGGCATAGCAATGTATGACCAGCGGCCGTGCGCGGTCCCACTGGCGGCCGAAATCAAGCAGATTTCGCACATGCTCTTCGCCGGGCATGGTCATGCCCTCTTGCGCCACCGCGATGTCATGCATGACTAGGTGGAGGTGATTTTCCCTCGTGATCGATGCGGGACGCGTCACTTCTGTGCCGGCGGACAGCAGCGAAAGCAGCCGCCCGGCGCCGGTCCTTGCCACCGTCTCCTCGACCTTCGCCAGTGAACAGACATGGATCATTGCGTAGCTTCCCTTGACTGATCGTCGCGCCGTGATGCCCATTCGGCAAGAGCGGATTCCAGCCGCAGCCAATCCTCCTGACATCCAGGCAGGCCGGCGCGCAGCACATGTGGACGGTCGGTGAAATGGCGAAGCAGGATGCCGCGCTCGCCAAGCGCCGAAAACAGTCCGGCGGCATCGTGCAGGCGAAGATAGCGAAACAAGGTGGTGCCGCCGGCGACGGGAACGCCGAAGCCGCCAAACAAGCCGTCCAGCCTTGCAGCGGCATCGGCCAGCGACGTCCGCATCTTGTCCTGCCAGCCAATATCGGCGAGCGCCTTCATGCCATACTCCAGCGCCGGTCCGGCAACCGCCCAGGGGCCAAGCTGTGTCTCCAGCCGTTCGACCGTCAGCGCGTCGGAGAGCGCAAAACCCAGCCGCAGGCCGGCCAGGCCGAAGAACTTGCCGAAGGAGCGCAGCACGACGATGCCGCCTTGCCCGACATCTCCCGCAAGACTCTCAGTGCGCGGGCCGACATCCATGAACGCCTCATCGACAACCAGCAGCCCGCCCTTGGCGCGCATTCCCGCGGCAAGCTCCAGCAGCTTCGCGCGCGACACGACGCGACCGTCCGGATTGTTGGGGTTGACGATCACGGCAAGGTCAGCCCCCGCCAGGGCGTCGAAATCCCCAACCTCCATCACGGCATGGCCCGCGATAGACGCTGCTCGCGCATGCTCCGCATAGGTCGGCCCCAGGACCAGCGCCTTGCCAGGGCTGACCAGGGAGGCAACGCGCGGCAAGAGGATCTGCGTTCCCGGCCCCGCCGCGACATGCGCCGCTGAAGGTGCACCGTAGGTGCTCGCGGCGACTTCGGCCAGCTCATGCGCGCGAGCCTTTTCAGGGAGCCGCCACAGGGCGGTGGCGGGCAGGTCGAAAAACGGATAGGAGTGCGGATTGATCCCGGTCGAGAGATCGACGAAAGGCTGCGGTGCGTGGGGAAAGAGCGCCCTCGCCCGGCCAAGACTGCCGCCGTGATCCACCGTTGCAATCGCTCCATCAAGAAGCTTCATGTCCGTCCTGATCGCTTTCCTGTCCTTGGCCATCGAACTCGCACTGGGCTATCCGGACTGGCTCTTCCGCGCCATCGGCCACCCGGTGACGTGGTTTGGCAGGCTGATATCCTTTCTCGACCGCAGGCTCAACCGCGCCACTGATTCCGACGTGCTGCGTCGCCGGCGGGGCGTTGTCGCGCTGGTGATCATTGTTCTGCTGCCGGCCATGATCGCGCTGGGTGTCGAAATCGCACTCTGGCGGATGCTACCCGCCGGATTGGTGATCACGGCGATCCTGGCAACCTCGCTGCTGTCGCAGAAAAGCCTGTACGAGCATGTCGAGGCCGTGGCCGACGCGCTCGAAACAGGCGGTTTGGTGATGGGACGCATAGCCGTCTCGCGGATCGTTGGCCGCGACCCTGAAAAGCTCGACAAGGCCGGTGTCGGCCGCGCGGCGATCGAAAGCCTGGCAGAGAATTTTTCCGACGGCATCGTCGCGCCCGCTTTCTGGATTGGTGTCGGCGGCCTGCCCGGTGGCGTCGCCTACAAGGCCGCCAACACCGCCGATTCGATGATCGGCCACCGCACGCCGCGCCACGAGGCCTTCGGCTGGGCGGCGGCGCGTTTCGACGATCTGATCAATTTGCCGGCGTCGCGATTGACCGCGCTGCTCATCGTGCTGGCGGCCTTCCTCGTCAGGGACGCGGATGCGGGCAACGCCTGGCGCGCCGTGTGGCGTGACGCCAGGAAACATCGCTCGCCCAATGCCGGCTGGCCCGAGGCGGCCATGGCCGGGGCGCTCGGCCTGGCGCTCGCCGGCCCGCGCAGCTATGGCGGCGTCATGGTCGACGACGTGTTCATGGGCGAAGGCGGCCGCCGTGAGGTCGACAGCCTCGACATCAGGCGCGCCTTGAAACTCTACCGGGTCGCCGATTACTTGCTGCTCGGGCTGTTCGCTCTGGTCGCGGCAATCGTCATCGCCATCTGAGGGCGCTGGCGTTCAGAACTCGATGCCCTGCTGCGCTTTCACTCCAGCCGAGAAATGGTGCTTGGTCACGCCCATTTCGGTGACCAGATCGGCGGCCTCGACCAGCGCCGGCTTGGCGTTGCGGCCGGTGACGACGACATGCAGCCCTTCGCGCCGCGCCTTCAGCGCGGCGACCACTTTTTCGAGACCGAGATAGTCGTAGCGCAGGGCGATATTCAACTCGTCGAGCACCAGCAGGCTGATCGAAGGATCGGCCATCAGTTCGACCACCTTGGCCCAAGCCGCTTCCGCCGCCGCGATGTCGCGCCTCAGGTCCTGCGTCTCCCAGGTAAAACCCTCGCCCATTGTGTGCCAGACGACGCGGTCGCCGAAGGCTGCAAAAGCATCCTTCTCGCCGGTATGCCATTTGCCCTTGATGAACTGGACGACGCCGACGCGCTTGCCGTAGCCGAGCATCCGCAAAGCCAGGCCGAAAGCGGCGGTGGTCTTGCCCTTGCCGGGACCGGTATTGACGATCAGCAGACCCTTCTCGACCGTCTTGGCCGCTACCTCGGCATCCTGCACCGCCTTGCGCTTGGCCATCTTGGCGCGGTGGCGCTCTTCATCCCCTTGGTCGACTGCCTTGTGCTCGATGTCAGTCATGTCATTTCACCTTCAGCGGCAGCCCCGCCACCATCAGCAACACTGTTTCAGCCACGCCCGCGACTTGCTGGTTGAGCCGGCCCGCCGCATCGCGAAAACGTCTTGCAAGCGCATTGTCAGGCACGATGCCCTGGCCGACCTCATTGGAAACCACGAACCACGGCCCGCGCGGCCGCGACAGCACATCCGCCAATCGTCGGCATTCGGCATCGACGTCATGTTCGGCCAGCATATGATTGGTCAGCCACAAGGTCAGGCAGTCAACCAGCAACGGCTGACCATCCGGCAATGACTCGATGGCGCCGGCAAGGTCGAGCGGTGCATCGATGGTCGTCCAGCCCTCGCCTCGGCGCGAACGGTGCAAGGCGATGCGCTCGCGCATCTCGTCGTCATAGGCTTCCGCGGTGGCGATATAGGCCCACGGCGCCGGATGGGCCGTGACCAGCGTCTCGGCATGTCCGCTCTTGCCGGAACGCGCGCCGCCGATGAGAAAGGTCAGCGTGCCCTGATCTGCAACGGGATCGGCCATCGGACGGGTCAAGCGCCAAGGAGGACTGAAGCGGTGTTCATCCTGTTCCTATTGCCTCCAACCGGCGGGGTTGCAAGCCGGTTCTTGCCGCTCCGTGCCCGAATCGCTGGCAGCTGCCGCGAATCCAGTGCCTCGGACGGTCGGCAAACCGGTGCACCGATTGACAATTCGTCCAGTCAGGTATTGGCTGAACATTCAGCCAATATAGAGAGCCAACCATGCAACCCGACCCCAGCGAACGCGCCACCTACAATGGACTGAAGCGGGCTGAAGCGACGCTAGCCTCATCGGCCTATTGGGATATGGAAGACTATCAGCGGGACCTCGACGCCATCTGGTATCGAAGCTGGTTACTTGTCTGCCGCGAGACGGACCTGGCGGAACCACTGGCTTTCAGGACATTTCGGGTCGGCACGCAGGAAATCGTCGTGCTACGCGACGAGACCGGTGTTCTCCGCGCCTTCCACAACACCTGCCGGCATCGCGGCTCCCAACTTTGCCAGGAAAGCGAGGGCCGGCTGAAGGCGCGGCTCCTCACCTGCCCCTATCATGCCTGGTCCTATTCGCTGCGCGGCGATCTCGTGCGCGTGCCCTCGAAATCGCTGCCAGAAGGCTTCGACAAGGCCGACCATCCGCTCTACCGGGTGGCGCTCTCCGTGTGGCGCGGCTTTGTTTTCGTCAACCTTCAGGAGGACGCCGAAGGCTCGGCCGAAACATCCTTCGACCCCGCATCCGGCAATCTCGGCAACTGGCCGCTGGAAACACTGGTCACCGGCCACGTGCTGCGCAAGGTGATGAACTGCAACTGGAAGATCTTTTGGGAAAACTTCAACGAGTGCCTGCACTGTCCGGGCGTCCACAAGGACCTGTCACGGCTGGTGCCGATCTATGGCCGCGGCCTCATGGGCCGGCAGGACGATCCCGAATGGTCCCGCCATGCCGACAATGACGCGCCGGAGTTTTCCGGCGGCCTGAGAAACGGTGCCGAAACATGGTCGAGCGACGGGCGTGCCCATGGACCTGTCTTCGCCGGTCTGACGCCGGCCGAACGCGCCGCCGGTCAGACCTATGCCACCAATCTGCCATCCATGTTCGTCGTCGGTCATGTCGACTATGTCAGGACGGTGCGGCTGGTACCCCTTGGTCCGGAGCAGACCGAACTCACCGCCGAATGGCTGTTTTCACCAGAAGCCCTGAAGACGCCTCAAGCCGACATCGACAACATCGTCGCCTTCGGCAAGCAGGTGCTGGAGGAAGACGCCGCCATCTGCGAGGTCAACCAGAAAGGGCTGCGCTCGATGCGCCACGAGGTCGGCGTTCTCATGCCCGAGGAGTATGAACTGCACCGCTTCCACAACTGGGTGCGCGAGCGACACGCGGCGGTTTCGCGGAGGCCTTGAGGATCACAGGGACTTCGGCAGGTATCGCCAGGTCACGAAGCCGCAGACCGCGGCCAGCATGGCGAGCGTGACGAAGACCGAGCCCAGGCCGAAAAACGCCAGCACCACGGAATAGACCAGCGGCGGTGTCAGTTCGGAAAAGTCGAGATAGGTGCGGTAGACGGCCGCCATCTGCGCCCGCTCGTAGGAGCGCACCGAGCGCATGAAGGCTGTCGAGCCCAGCGCGTCGAGCGCGATGGTGAAGAAAGCACCGCCCAGCAGAAAGGCGCCAGTAAGCAGCGGTGCGGTCGCCCCAACCGTGCCGGCTGCCAGGAGCATGGCCGACATGGCGAAATAGGCAAACGTCATGGTACGGCGGCCACCAAAACGCTTTCCCGCCCTGCCCCAGAAGATCGCCATGAACAAAAGCGCATTGCCGGCGGAAACCAGCAGGCCGCCGGTCAGGTCGCCCTGCCCGGTGATCACCATGAACAACGGCCCATAGACGAAGAAGGTCGTCCAGAAGCAGGAGCGGCCGAAGGCGATGAGCCAGGCCAGCCGCAGCCTTGGCTGGGCGATGAAGCGGCCGATATTGGCGAGCGGATTGGCCGGCCGCGTCTTGCCCGGGCGGATCAATTGGTTGTCGCTGAGCCGGTAGAACCAGAACAGCGCCAGCAGGATCATGGCGAAGACGGCGACCGCGCCATGCGCGGCATAGATACCGAAACGCGTGTAGAGGAATATGCCGAGCGTCGGACCGCCTGTCCACGCCACCATCGACCACGCCATGCGCAGCGATTCCGCTTGCATGAAATCTGTCTTGCGTATGTGGTCCATGATGTAGAGGTTGAGCGTGATCGAGAGCGCGCTGGCGCCCATGACGCGGCACAGCATTCCCGCCAATTGCCCGGCCAGCGTATGCGTGACGAAGAACAGCGAACCGATGGCGAGCAGGCAGGCACCCGCGGTGTAGACCCAGCGGCGGGCAAAGCGCCGTATAAGCATCGGCATGAACAGCGTCACCGACAGGCCGAGCATGGCCACGACCGTGTAAAGGATCGACACGATCTGCTCGTTGTGCAGGATTTCATAGGCCTGGATCGGGATGACGCTCGACACGGTGGCGCGGGCGAAGGATTCGACCGCGTAGAGCGAGGCAAAGGTGCGCGCATCGGCGGCCTTGAGGGCCGGAAGCCAGGTCGGATGACGCACATGGGTGGACATCGCTTCCCCCGAAGCAGAATCGCGGACCCGACTCTGGCGGCGGCATTGCTGGCGAGGTAACAGGAAACCGACGCATTCAGCGCAAAAGCGAAGCCGGCCAAAGGCTTTCCGGTGCTGGCCTAAAGCAGATCCGGATGCGGTGCGCCTCCGCCATTCGGCGATCCGCTACGGACCGAATGTCCCCATCGCCGGACAATCCACGTTGAAGCTTCACGTCGCGAGCTTCTTTTGTTCGGTGCAAGCGTGATAGTCGTCTTGCAGGGGCCGATTCAGATCGCGAGACCATGAGCATTCATACGCCGACCGCACCCGTTCAGGACCAACCAAGGCGCATCATCAGCATCGACGTGCTCCGCGGCATCGCACTGCTTGCCATGGCGAGCTACCACTTCACCTGGGATCTCGAATTCTTCGGCTACACCGAGCCCGGCCTGACCGCCTTCGGCTGGTGGAAGATCTATGCGCGCTGCATCGCCTCGACCTTCCTGTTCCTGGTTGGCGTCAGCCTGTTCCTGGCCCATGGCAAGAAAATCCGATGGAACGGCTTCTGGAAGCGTTTCGCCATGGTTGCCGTGGCCGCGCTCGCCATATCGGTCGTCACCCGGATCGCCACGCCCGACGGCTTCATCTTCTTCGGTATCCTGCACGAGATCGCGCTGGCGAGCCTGCTTGGCCTGTTGTTCCTGCGCCTGCCGGCGCTGCTGACGCTGCTTGTGGCAGCGCTTGTCATCGCCGCCCCTTTCTATCTGCGCTCCGAGTTTTTTGACCACCCGTGGCTATGGTGGGTCGGCCTGTCGGCGGTCAATCCGCGCTCCAACGACTATGTTCCGCTGTTTCCATGGTTCGGCGCCGTGCTTGTGGGCATCGGCGTCACGAAACTCGCCACGGCTTCCGCCATCCCGGCGCGTCTGGCCGGCATCACGCCTGGGCGCTGGGCAAACCCGCTGGTCTTCATCGGCCGCCACAGCCTCGCCTTCTACCTGATCCACCAGCCCTTGCTTATCTCCTGCGTCTGGCTGTTTGCCCAGGTCATGCCGGCGCCGGTCGAAACCAAGCAGGACAATTTCCTGAAAGCCTGCCAGGTCTCATGCGAGCAGCAGCGCGACAAGGCGTTCTGTACGGCCTATTGTGGGTGCATGCTCAATGCGCTGGAGAGCGAGACGACGCTCGACCGGCTCTACAACAATGACCAGACCGCCGAGTGGAAAGCGCATCTGGGCGACCTCGCCGATAGCTGCACCGCCAAGACCGACGACAAGATGATGGAGGGAGGGTCGCAATGACCGACAGCCAGCCAAAGCCGGGGATCATCCCGTGGCCGCCGCTGATCTATATCGCCGCCATCGCCATCAGCGTCGCGCTCGGCCTTTTCTATCCGCTGCCATGGATCGGCGACCTGTTGGGCGACATCCTGTTTGCTGCCGGCTGGGTGGCGCTGCTTGCCGTCGCCGCTCTCTGGTTCACCGCGATCCGCACCATGATGCTGGCCAAGACCACGCTCAATCCCAATGCAGTGCCCGATCACCTTGTCACGGCAGGCCCGTTCGGCATCACGCGCAACCCGATGTACCTGGCGAACACGCTGCTGCTCATCGGCGTGGCGTTTGTCTCGGGCATAGCGTGGTTCCTGCCGCTGGCTTTCATCGCGGCCTTCGTTACGCAGAAAGTCGCGATCGAAGGCGAGGAAAAGATCCTTGCGGCCAAATTTGGCAAGAAATATCGGGACTACGCAAAAAGGGTGCGGCGTTGGATCTGAGCCGCCGCCAGCCGCAACGACGCCTTATGTGTTGACGCCAAGCTCCACCAGCCGCTCGACGCAGGATTCCTCGGCCTGGTCGAGCTCCGCCAGCGTCTCTTCGAGATCCCTGCGTTTCTGCCGGAGGTCCTCGCGCTTCTCCTCGATGCGCTTGATCATCAACTTGAGCTGACCGACCTCGCCGGGCGGCTCCTTGTACATCTGGATGATTTCGCGGATCTCGTTGATCGAGAAGCCGAGTCTTTTTCCCCGCATGATCTGGCGGATGAGATGCCGGTCGGATGGGCGGAAGAGCCGTGTACGGCCACGCCGTACCGGCTGCACCAGTCCCTCATCCTCGTAGAATCGCAGCGTCCGCGTCGAAACATCGAATTCGCGGGTCAGTTCGGTGATCGAATAATATTCCCGCATTGTCACTCCACATGCAGGGAGCGGACACCCTCGCCGACAATCGGCCCCTTCCGTCCCATGCCGACCCATCCGGAATCGGCATGTTGCCCCAACACGCCAAGCGTCGCACGGCATTTACGTAAAAGTCAATTGCAACGACTGCCGGTTGAAGCGACGCGACAGCCCATGTCGCTGGGGAAAGAGCACCCATTCGCGCATGAGACAAAATTGCCGTAACGTGAGGAGAACAACCGGACCGGGCGAGGCCCTCAAATCGGTCCAGAACATTCGGGAACCCTTGAACATCAAGTCAGACGGAACAGACGAGGCAAGTGCACGGCGCGTCGGCGTTCTCGTCGCCGAACGCAATCCTCTCGTCTTGTCGGCTCTGCGTGAAATGCTGCAGTGTGACGGGCGCTTCGAGTTTCTGGGCTCGGTGCGAAGCGGCAGGCATTTCCTGGAACTCGCCGCTGTGTCGCAATTCGATGTCGCCATCATTGGCTGGAAGCTCGCCGACATGGACGGCGCGGACCTGCTGGCGGAGATCCAGAGCCGCAAGCTCGACATGCGTGTAACCGTCTTTTCCAACGACCACGACATCGGAATCCTGAAGCAGTGCGTGCGCCTTGGGGCGCATGGCTACTGTTTCCAGTTCGACGATCCCGAGATCATATTCGAGACGATCCTCGCGGTCGCGCATGGCCGCATATGCATCCCCTATATCGACATCAACAAGGTCAACGACACGCCACTGTCACTGCTCACGGTCCGGGAGCGGGAACTTCTGGCGGTGCTTGCCGATGGCTGGACAAACCTTCAGATCGCGACACGCACCGGCATCTCCGAAAACACCGTGAAATATCACCTCAAGAATCTCTACGACAAGCTTGCCGTCCGCAACCGGGCAATGGCGGTCGCGCTGTATTCGAGCGAAAAGCGTCGAGGCTCCTAGGTAGCCTTTCGGGTAGGTCGGGCCCACCCGCACGCGGCGATAACTTACCCGCCAAGGTGTTGTTGCGAGCCATCATCGGAACGAGACTCGCTCCACGATTGACGGATCAGAGGAGTTCGCGCCGTGGCAGGTTTCACCCATCTTTTCATTCCGGGACCAACCAACATCCCCGAACAGGTCCGGCAAGCCATGAACCTTCCGATGGAAGACATGCGCGCGGGATCGTTCCCTGATTTCACCTTGCCGCTGTTCGAAGACATCAAGAAGGTGTTCAAGAACGAAACCGGGCGCGTCTTCATCTACCCGTCGTCCGGCACGGGCGCCTGGGAGGCGGCAATGACCAACGTGCTCAGCCCGGGAGATCGCGTGCTGATGTCGCGCTTTGGCCAGTTTTCGCATCTCTGGGTCGACATGGCCGAACGCCTGGGCTTCGACGTCGAGGTGATTGACTGCGAATGGGGAACCGGTGTCCCGCTCGACCTCTATGCGGAAAGGCTGAAGGCCGACAAGGCACACCGCATCAAGGCGATCTTCTGCACGCAGAACGAGACCGCGACCGGCGTAACCAGCGACGTCGCCGGCTGCCGCGCAGCGCTCGACGAGGCCAACCACCCTGCCCTGCTCTTCGTCGACGGCGTGTCGTCGATCGGCTCGATCGATTTCCGGCAGGAGGAATGGGGCGTCGACTGCGCCGTCAGCGGTTCGCAGAAGGGCTTCATGCTGCCCGCCGGTCTCGGCTTCCTGTCGGTCAGCAAGAAGGCGCTGGCCGCTTCGAGGACCGCGACCCACCGGCGCTGCTTCTTCTCGTTCGAGGACATGATCCGCGCCAACGACGCGGGCTATTTTCCTTATACGCCGGCGACCCAACTGCTGCGCGGCCTGCGCGCCTCGCTCGACCTGATCGCCGAGGAAGGGCTCGACGCCATCTTCGCCCGCCACCATCGTCTGGGCGAAGGCGTGCGCAAGGCGGTCGACGCCTGGGGCCTGAAGCTATGCGCCAAGGCTCCGGAATGGCATTCCGACACGGTCAGCGCCATCCTTGTGCCCGAGGGCATCGACAGCGGCGATGTCGTCAAGCGCGCCTACCAGAAATACCAGACGTCGCTCGGCGGCGGCCTCAACAAGGTGTTCGGCAAGGTGTTCCGCATCGGCCATCTCGGCTGGCTGAATGAGGTGATGGTCTGCGCCTCGCTGTCGGCGGCGGAGATGGCGCTGCTCGACTGCGGCGTCCGCCTGGCGCCCGGCTCAGGCGTGGGTGCGGCGATGAAGCACTTCCGCGACTCGGGCGAGATGTCCGTGGCCAAGGCAGCATGAGGACGCAGCCATGAGCCACACCATCAACCATCTCAGGAAACTCCGCCTGCAACGCAGCGAGTTGGCGGTTCCCGGTTCGAGCCCGGAAATGATCGACAAGGCGGCGAACAGCGCCGCCGACTTCGTCTTCCTCGACATCGAGGACGCGGTCGCCCCGCCAGACAAGGAGCGTGCGCGCAAGAACATTATCCAGGCGCTCAACGACATCGACTGGCGCGCCAAGGGCAAGACCGTCTCGGTGCGCATCAATGGCCTTGACACGCATTACATGTACCGCGACGTCGTCGACGTGATGGAGCAGGCCGGCGACCGGCTGGACACCATCCTTGTGCCGAAGGTCGGCGTGCCCGCCGATCTCTATATGGTCGAGGCGATGATCAACCAGATCGAGATGGCCAAGGGATATCAGACCCGCGTCGGTCTCGAAGCGCTGATCGAGACGGCGCTGGGCATGGCCAATGTCGAGGCTATCGCGGCTTTCCCCGGACGGTTGGAAGCCATGCATTTCGGCGTCGCCGACTATGCCGCCAGTTGCAAGGCGCGCACCGTCAACATAGGCGGCCTCAACCCCGACTATCCCGGAGACCAGTGGCATTTTGCCCTTTCGCGGATGACCGTCGCCTGCCGGGCCTACGGCTTGCGCGCCATCGATGGGCCGTTCGGCGACTTCTCCGACCCGGAAGGTTACATGGCGGGCGCCAGGCGCGCGGCAGCGCTGGGCATCGAGGGCAAGTGGGCAATCCATCCTTCGCAGATCGAGCTTGCCAACACCGTGTTCTCACCTCCCGAAAAGGAGGTCACCCGGGCAAGGCGCATCCTGGAGGTTCTCAAGGAAGCCGAGGCGCAAGGCAAGGGTGCGGCCGCCCTTGACGGCAAGATGATCGACGCGGCGTCGGAGCGCATGGCGCGCAACGTGCTGGTGGTCAACGAGGCTATCGAACGCGCGGGCCAGGCGCGCGTTGCCGCGCATTGACGGTAACAGGGAGGAAAAAATGGATATCCACGAATATCAGGCCAAGGAACTGCTCGCCCGCCACGGCGTCCATGTCCCGCGCGGCGGCCTGGCCTACAGCCCTGAACAGGCGACCTACCGCGCCCGCGAGATCGGCGGCGGCAAATGGGTCGTCAAGGCGCAGGTCCACTCCGGCGCGCGCGGCAAGGCCGGCGGCATCAAGCTGTGCTCCAATGACGAGGAAATCTCCAACGCCGCCGAGGCGATGCTGGGGCGCAAGCTGGTGACCCAGCAGACCGGCCCGCGTGGCAAGCTTGTATCGAGGCTCTATCTCGAGGAGGCCGTGGACATCGCGCAAGAGCTGTATGTCGGGTTTGTCCTCGACCGCAAGGAAGAGCGCGTCATGATCGTCGCATCCGCCGCAGGCGGCATGGAGATCGAGGAGATAGCCGAAAAGGCCCCGGATTCGATCATACGCGCCACCGTCGACCCCGGTGTCGGCATGCAGCACTTCCAGGCGCGCGAGATCGCCTTTGGTCTCGGACTGGAAAGCAATCTGATCGGAAAGGCGACCGAAACCATCATTGGCTGCTACCGGGTGTTCCGCGACTACGACGCCTCGATGCTGGAGATCAATCCGCTGGTGGTGACCCGCGACGGCAACCTCGTCGCACTCGACGCCAAGATGTCGTTCGACGAGAACGCGCTTTTCCGCCGGCCGGAGATTTCCGAGCTCCGCGACAAGAGCCAGGAAGACCCGCGCGAAACCTTCGCCAGCGACCGCGGCCTTTCCTATGTCGGCCTCGACGGCAACATCGGCTGCATCATCAATGGCGCCGGGTTGGCCATGGCGACGATGGACATGATCAAGATCGCCGGCGGTGAGCCGGCCAACTTCCTCGACATCGGCGGCGGCGCCTCGCCCGAGCGGGTGGCGAAATCGTTCCGCGCCGTGCTTGGCGACAAGAATGTCGAGACCATCCTCGTCAACATCTTCGCTGGCATCAACCGCTGCGACTGGGTCGCCGAAGGCGTCATCAAGGCGATCCGCGAAGTCGGCGTCAACGTGCCCCTGGTGGTGCGGCTCGCCGGAACGAAGGTCGAGGAAGGACGCCGCATCCTGGCTGATTCCGGCGAGGCGGTGATCGTTGCCGATACACTGGCCGAAGCCGCCGAAAAGGCCGTCGCCGCCTGGCGCTCGGCGTCATTGAAAAAAGCAAGCTGAGGGAGCTCAAAAATGGCGATCCTGCTCAATCGCAGCACACGCGTTATCGTTCAGGGCTTCACCGGCAAGATCGGCAGCTTCCACGCCGATGACATGAAGCGCTATGGCACCAAGCTCGTCGGCGGCGTGACGCCCGGCAAGGGCGGACAGACGCATCTTGGCCTGCCCATCTTCAATACGGTCAAGGGTGCGGTGCGTGAGACCCGCGCGGAGGCCAGCATCGTTTTCGTGCCGCCGCCCTTTGCCGCCGATTCGATCATGGAAGCCGCGGATGCGGGTATCAAGCTCTGCGTCTGCATCACCGACGGCATTCCCTCGCAGGACATGATGCAGGTCAAGCGCTACATGCGCCGCTACCGTTTCGAGGACCGCATGCGGCTGATCGGCCCGAACTGCGCCGGGGTCATCACACCGGGACAGGCGCTGATGGGCATCATGCCGGGCAGCATCTATCTTCCCGGCCGCGTCGGCATCGTCGGGCGCTCGGGCACGCTCGGCTATGAGGCAGCCTCGCAGATGAAGGCGCATGGCATCGGCGTGTCGACCAGCGTCGGCATCGGCGGCGACCCGATCAACGGGTCGTCCTTCAAGGACATGCTGAAACTGTTCGAGCATGATGACGACACCGACGCCGTGGTGATGATCGGCGAGATCGGTGGCCCGCAGGAAGCCGAGGCCGCGATCTGGGCCCGCGACAACATGCGCAAGCCCCTGATCGCCTATATTGCGGGGCTTTCCGCGCCGAAGGGCCGCCGCATGGGCCATGCCGGTGCCATCATTTCGGCATTCGGCGAGTCAGCGCAGGAGAAAGTCGAGATCCTCAAGGAAGCCGGCGTCACCATCGTGCCGACGCCATCGTCCTTCGGCGAGGTGGTGGCCGACACGTTGGCTAGAATGAAGAAGGCCGCGTAGTCGAGCACTCGGGCGAATACACGAGCACTCAAACACCAGGCGGCGCCGCGGTCGGAATGACCCGCCGCCGACGCGCGATCTCCCTGAACGCGGAAAGATTGGCATCTTCAATCGCTCATATTACGAGGAGGTGCTGATCACGCGCGTCCATCCTGAGATGCTGCATGGCGAAGGGCTGCCCGATGCTTTGCTCGACGACAACCGGCTCTGGCATGACCGCTATCGCTCGATCACGGATCTTGAGAGGCATCCTCATGCCAACGGAACACGGATCGTCAAGATATTCCTTCACCTTTCGAAAGAAGAGCAGCGTCAGCGCTTTTTGGCGCGGATCGACGAACCGTACAAGAACTGGAAGTTCAGCCTCGCCTATATCGAGGAGCAAAAATTCTGGAAGGATTACCGAAAGGCCTACGAGGAGTGCCTTGGCGCGACAAGCACACGGAACTCTCCCTGGTATGTTGTGCCGGCCGACGACAGGGAAAACGCCCGGCTGATCGTATCCCACATTGTTCTCGATACGCTGAGAGGCCTGAAGATGAGCTATCCTGAAACGGACGATAAACGGCGACGCGAACTGCAAGAAATACGCAAGCAGGTGGTCGGCTAACGCTAAAGGGTTGGCAGCTGGACATAACCGAGATGTTAAGACCGTGGCAGGAATCTTCGCTGCGTCTACCTGTTTTTTGTTGAATATCCTCTAAGCGAGTGCCGTCGTCGGGCGACAACTTGACCTTCGAAATTTCCCGAGAGAGTCGCCCACATCTCTCGCCGAAATCGCTTACACCTATCCCGCGCAATCCGAAGCGATCATGCTCGCGGCACTCGCCTACAAACAGGAGTTCGACGCGGCCATCCTGGCACCTGGAGTCTCATGACTTTCTAGAAACAGACGGCAGGCATCGCGCCCGATCTGTTCGTCCTCCTGCGAAGGGAGCACGATCACTTGGCAGCGGGACGCCGGATCGCTGACAAGACCGGCATTGCGACTGTTCAGGGTTTCATCAAGCCTGACGCCGTTCCAGGACAAACCAGCGCAGATCCCGGCGCGGACGTTCCCGTCATTCTCTCCGATGCCGCCAGTGAAGACGATCAGATCTGCTCCTTCCAGCGCGGCGGTCATCGCGGCGATCTGCTTGCGTACGGAATAGCAGAACATCTCGATGGCGAGACGCGCGTTGGCATTCGACGCAGCGGCATCGTGCAGCTGCCGCATGTCTGCGCTCACGCCGGAGATACCAAGAAGGCCGGATCGATGATCAACCAGTTCTTCAAGCATTGGCGCGTCAAACTTCTTCTCGCGCATCAGATAGACCAGCAGGCCAGGATCGAGATCGCCGCTGCGCGTGCCCATGATGACGCCGCCAGTCGGGGTCAGGCCCATGCTGGTGTCGATGGACTTGCGAGCTTTGATCGCCGTAATGCTAGCGCCGTTGCCGAGATGGGCGATGATCACGCGGTCCGGAAGGTCGTTGCCAAGCTGATGCAGGATCGATGCGCAGGAAAGGCCATGGAATCCATAACGCTGGAGGCCTTCCGCCCGCAATTCCCTGGGAACAGGAAGGACACGGGCGACGTCCGGCAAATCGGCGTGGAAACTGGTATCGAAACACGCCACCTGTGGCAGGCCGGGGAAATGTTCCCGCGCAAATCTTATGACGGATAGAGCCGCTGGCATATGCAGCGGCGCAAAGGGGGTGGCGGCCTCGAGCTGGTGCAGAACGGTGTCGTCGATGAGACAAGACTGCCGCAGCTTCGGCCCGCCATGCACGATGCGATGTCCGATGATGGCAGGTGCAGGCGTTCCAGGGACGGCAAGGAGCTTTCCAAGGCGGACGACAGCTTCGCGTTGGTCGACAATGGAACCTGTCGCTTCCGGCAGTCTGGTTCCGTGCGCGTCCGTTGCATGGAATTTACTATCGCTCTCGCCGATCGACTCGGCCTCACCCGAGAACAGCATGTCGGTCAGCGAGACACCGATACGGTACAATCCGAACTTAAGCGATGACGAGCCGCTGTTCAGCGTGAGAACAACAACGTCTCGTGTCACCGCGCTTCCCAAGGAAATATCCCGATCACGGCGTCCAGCGCCAGTCGCGCACCTCCGGCATGTCCTCGCCATGTTCGCTGATGTAAAGCTTGTGGCGCTCCATGGCGGCCCAATAGCGCTGGGTCGCCGCTCCTACCTGATCGATCAAGCGTGGAACCCGCTTGATCGCGTCAAGCGCGAGTTGGAAGCGGTCGAGATTGTTCAGCACCACCATGTCGAACGGCGTCGTGGTGGTGCCCTCCTCCTTGTAGCCGCGGACATGAATGTTGTCGTGATTGTGCCGCCGGTAGGTCAGTTTGTGGATCATGGCGGGATAACCATGGAATGCGAAAATGACTGGCTTTTCGCGTGTGAACAGTTCGTCGAAGTCCTGGTCCTCCATGCCATGCGGATGTTCGGACTGGGGTTCCAACACCATAAGATCGACCACATTGACAACACGGATACGGATATCCGGAATGTCGGCCCGCAAGAGTGTGACGGCTGCCAGAGTCTCGAGTGTCGGGACGTCGCCGGCGCAAGCCATGACCACGTCAGGATCGCCATCATCGTTGCTCGCCCACTGCCAGACACCGGCGCCCGCGGTGCAATGGCGCACGGCCGCATCGATATCAAGCCACTGCCATTCCGGCTGCTTGCCGGCGACAATCAGATTGACGTAGTTGCGGCTGCGCAGGCAGTGATCCGCCACGGACAAAAGGCAGTTGGCGTCGGGTGGCAGGTAGATACGCACAACGTCGGATTTCTTGTTGGCCACGTGATCGATGAAGCCTGGGTCCTGATGGGAAAACCCGTTGTGGTCTTGTCGCCAGACATGCGACGTCAGCAGGTAGTTCAGCGAAGCGATGGGCTTTCGCCACGGGATCTTTCGCGTGACCTTTAGCCACTTTGCATGCTGATTGAACATCGAATCGATAACATGGATGAAGGCCTCGTAGCAGGAGAAGAAGCCATGCCGGCCGGTGAGGAGGTATCCCTCGAGCCAGCCCTCGCACAGGTGCTCGCTCAACACTTCCATGACACGGCCGTCGACACTCAGATTGATATCGACGGGCTCGACTGCCGCCATCCATTCCTTGCCCGAGGCCTCATAAACCGCCTCCAGCCGATTCGACGCGGTCTCATCGGGTCCGAACACCCGGAAATTCCCGCGACCGAGATTGAGCTCCATCACGTCGCGCAGGAACTTGCCGAGATTGCGCGTGGCCTCTGCCTTGACAGTTCCGGGCGACACGACCTCAATTGCGTGACCGCGAAAATGCGGCATCGCCAGCGGGACCAGCAGGTCGCCGCCATTGGCGTGCGGGTTGGACCCCATGCGGCGATGGCCCGTGGGAGCAAGCGCTGCGAATTCCTCGCGGAACTTTCCGCCTTCGTCGAACAGTTCGTGGGGCTTGTAGCTCAGCATCCAATCTTCAAGTTGCTTGAGGTGTTCGGGATTCTTGAAATCCGCGATCGGAACCTGATGCGCACGCCATGTCCCCTCGACTGGTTTGCCGTCGACGAATTTCGGGCCGGTCCAACCTTTTGGCGTGCGAAAGACGATCATTGGCCAGCGGGGGCGCTCATGGGCAGCCGACTGGCCGCCTGCTCGTGCGGCATGCTGAAACTGGCGGATATCCAGAAGAATCCTGTCGAGCGTACCCGCAAGCGCTTGGTGCACGAGTGCCGGATCGTCTCCTTCGACAAAATGCGGATCATAGCCGTACCCACGAAGAAGATCCGTCAATTCGTCCTTGCCGATACGGGCGAGCACCGTTGGATTGGCGATCTTGAACCCGTTGAGGTGAAGGATGGGCAGAACCACGCCATCACGCGCCGGGTTGAGAAATTTGTTGGAATGCCAGCTTGCGGCCAGCGCCCCGGTTTCCGCCTCACCGTCGCCAACGACACAGGCAACGATTAAGCTCGGATTGTCGAATGCGGCACCAAAGGCATGGAGCAGAGAATAACCCAGCTCTCCGCCTTCGTGGATAGAGCCAGGCGTCTCCGGAGACACATGGCTGGGAATGCCATACGGCCAGGAGAACTGTCGGAAAAGCCGATGCAAGCCATTCCGGCTGCGCTCGATCGCCGGATAGCGTTCCGTATACGAGCCTTCCAGATAGGTGTTGGCCACTATGCCCGGGCCTCCATGCCCCGGCCCGATGACGTACATCATGTTCAGGTCGTTCTGTTTGATCAGCCGGTTCAGATGCACGTAGAGAAAATTCAAGCCAGGCGTGGTACCCCAATGGCCAAGCAAACGAGGCTTGATGTGTTCAAGCGTCAGCGGTTTTTCGAGCAGCGGATTGTCCTTGAGATAGATTTGTCCGACCGACAGGTAATTCGCGGCACGCCAATAGGCGTCCATCTTCGTAAGCAGATCGGGTAACAAAGGACCGGACACTGCATCGTCAGAATGGGCTGCGCTGAGGTCATTCAATGTCTTCATCCATTCTGATAGACGCACCGCCCTTGTGATCGTTCGATCGCCCCTGGGCGGAGTCCAGCAACCGGCGCAGCTTCCTTGTCGCGCCTTCCACGGCTTCCTCGATGGTTGCGCGATTGTCGCTCACGGCCACCGGATTACGTCCGGCGGGCCTGGCCTCGATCACACATCGTTTGTCGGCGTTGCCGGATTTAGCGGCATTCTCATCGCTCAATCGGACTTCGATCGACGTGATCCCTTCCCGGAACCGGGCAAGCCCAGCCTTGAGACTGGCTTCAACGTGACGCGTGAGCCCTTCCTGTCCCTCGAGATTGCGGTCTGTACTGACATGGATCTGCATGGATTTTTCCTGATGCTCCGAATTTGCCGCTCAATGCCACCGCACGAAGCACCCACCGATGAGCTCGATACTCGTGTCCGCAGCTGGGTTGAGGTTGAATTTAAAAAAGCCCGGAGCCATGGCGGATTCGGCCCTTTGGTTCACCGTCGTTCATGCACGCGTCAACCGCCTGCTGGCGCCGAGGGAGCCGACTCAGTTACCTTTGCGCCGCTCTTGGATGAGTAGTCCGGCGCCGTCATGCCGGGTGCGACGCCGAGAAAAGCCACAAGCGACCAGATCTGTTCATCGGTTTGCGACGGGCCGAACCCAGGCATAGCGGTCATCTTGACGCCGTATTTTATGAACTGGAAATTCTCGTCAGCCGCTGGCACCCGGGTGGCGCGGAAAAGATCCGGCGGCTGCGGGTTCAACCCTTGGGCTATGGCTGTCCTCTCGAGCCCTGGGCCGCCATGGCAGACGGAGCAATTCTGCGAGAAGAGATGCGCACCAGCGGCGATCGTTGCCGGCTGGTCCAGGCCCGCTGGAACCTTTATCGCCGAGAGACGCGCGCCAACCGACCGATCCGATGCCTTGTGGACCGCCCAGGCAACGATGGGATTGTCCGGCGTGGTGGCCGAGACGTCGTAGACGCCCGAATAGATGAAAACGAGCCCTCCGACCGCGGCGGCGACAAGACAGCCGAAAATTGTCAGCAGTATTTTCATCCGGATATCCGTCCTGTTCGCGAGAGTGGCAAGTCAGTGGCCGCGCTTTCCGGCGCGGACTGTCGAAGGGCGTGCGGAGCAAAACCTAGCCCAAGCCGCTGGCGGAAAGGAGGTTCGGAAAATACTCACGCCGGCCCTTGCCTCTTCCATCGTGGCTCAGGGCACGAGAACAGCGGCGCCCTCGAACCGTCCCGCGCGCAGGTCGGCCAACGCCTCGTTGGCTTGCCGCAGCGGATATTTGGTGATCCTGGTAACGATGCCGATCCTCGGCGCCAGCCCCAGGAAATCGATCCCGTCGCGTCGCGTCAGGTTCGCGACGGAGACCAGCTGCCGCTCCTCCCACAGCAGGCTGTATGGGAAGCTGGGAATGTCGCTCATGTGGATGCCCGCGCAAACGACGCGCCCGCCCTTTCGCACGGTCTTCAGGGCGCACGGCACCAGTTCGCCCACGGGCGCGAAGATGATTGCCGCGTCGAGTGGCTCCGGGGGCGTTTCGCCGGACCCTCCCGCCCACACAGCGCCGATTTCGCGGGCGAACGCCTGCGTCGCCAGGTCGCCCTGTCTGGTGAAGGCATAGACCTCGTGGCCCTGCCATTTCGCCACCTGCGCCACGATATGCGCGGCCGCCCCAAAACCGAAGAGCCCCAACCGTTTGCCACCGCCGGCAATCGACAGGGAACGCCAGCCGATCAGGCCGGCGCACAACAGGGGTGCTAGCGAAGCATCATCGCCGGCCTCGCCCAGCGGAAAAGCAAATCGCGCATCCGCTATGGCGGCGGAGGCAAATCCGCCGTCGCGTGTGTATCCCGTGAACAACGGATGGTCGCAGAGGTTTTCCCGGTTGCTCAGGCAGTAGGAACAGACGCCGCAGGTACGTCCCAGCCAGGGGACGCCCACCCGTTCGCCGTCCACCAGGCCGACAACGCCAGGACCGATCGCGTCGACCCGGCCAACGATCTCGTGACCGGGAATGATCGGCAAAATCGGGTTGGGCAATTCGCCGTCGACGACATGTAGATCGGTCCGGCAGACGCCGCACGCGGTTATCTGAATCCTTATCTCACCTGGACCCGGCTGCCTGTCAGGCAATTCCGTCCATACGAGAGGGGATTTAAGCCTGTTCAGAACCATCGCCTGCATGGCTGTTCTCCATCTCCGGCCAACCCCGACTGGACATGGTCGGCGTCATCGGTTCAGTTCATGTCTAGGCGAAATCGAGGACGACGCGTGATGGCACGTCTCCGTGCTCCAGCCGCTCGAAGATCTTGTTGACCGCCGACAGGCGCTGCAACTCGATGTCTGCCTTCACCTTGCCTTTGGCCGCGAAATCCAGGCATTCGGCCATGTCCTCGCGCGTACCCACGAATGAGCCGCGCACGGTGATGGCGCCGGCGACGAGGCCGAAGATCTCCAGGGGAAACGCTCCAGGGGGCAGGCCAACCAGCACACAAGTTCCACGCTTGCGGGTCATGCCAACGCCCTGCTTGAACGCCGGCAGCGAGGGCGCGGTAATCAGGACGCCGTGTGCGCCGCCGCCAGTTGCCTTCTTGAGAACCTCGGCCGGATCGTGGGTTTTGGCGTTGATGACCAGATCGGCGCCCAATTGCTTGGCATGCTCGAGCTTTCCATCCTCGATATCGACGCCGCAGACCATCAGGCCCATGGCCTTTGCATATTGGATCGCCAGATGGCCGAGTCCGCCGCAACCGGAGATGGCGATCCACTCACCGGGTCTTGCCTCGGTCTGCTTGATACCCTTGTAGGTGGTTATCCCCGCGCAGATCAAAGGCGCGGCCTCCTTGGGGCCTAAACCCTTTGGGATATGGGCGACATAGTTGGGGTCAGCCAGGACGTAGTCGGCGAAGCCGCCGTTCTTGGTGTAGCCGCCGAACTCAGCGTGGTCGCAGATGGTTTCCCACGCCGACAGACAGTATTCACAGTGGCCGCAGGCCGAGTAAAGCCACGGAACACCCACCCGGTCACCTTCCTTGACGATGGTGACGCCAGCGCCAAGCGCCACAACGATGCCTATCGCTTCGTGCCCAGGAATGAAGGGAGGCTTCGGCTTCAAGGGCCAATCGCCGCTCGCTGCATGGAGATCGGTGTGGCAGACGCCGCAGGCTTCTGTCTTCACCAGGATTTGGCCTGGGCCGGGTGTCGGAACATCCCATTCCTGGATCTCCAACGGCTTCTTGAACGCCGTGACGACGGCGGCCTGCATCTTCTTGGGAGACATGACTTGGTCCCTTTCCTGGGGTTTGGGTCAGGCAAAATTGCCTCGTCTTGGATCAGGCGGCCGCGGCGCCAAGTCCCCTCACGGCCTCGATCATCTTGACCAGGACAGCCTGGGCGTCGCCGTAGACCATGTTGCAGTTGGGTGCGTAGAACAGCGCGTTGACGATGCCAGAATAGCCTTTTCCCTGGCCGCGCTTGATCACGTAAACCTGCTTGGCCTTGTCGGCGTCGAGGATAGGCATGCCGAAGATCGGCGAGGATTTGTCGGTGCGTGCGGCCGGATTGACCACATCATTGGCGCCGATAACCAGCACGATGTCGGTGGTTGCGAAATCGGGGTTGATCGTGTCGAGTTGGAAGATCATGTCGTAGGGCACACCCGCTTCGGCGAGCAGCACGTCCATCTGGCCAGGCATACGGCCGGCCACAGGATGAATCGCGAAGCGCACGTTGACCTTGGCGGCAAGCAACAGCTTGACGAACTCGTAGAGCTTCTGCTGCCCTTGCGCCGCCGCAAGACCGTAGCCGGGCACGATTATCACGCTGCTAGCGTAACGCATCTTGATCGCGGCATCGGACGCCTGGGTCTCGCGCTCTGTCCCGGTTATCGCACCATGTTTCCCCTTGGCGGGGGCGGTGCCGAAGTTGGAGAAGAGCACGTTGGCGACCGAGCGGTTCATGGCCGTGGCCATGAGCAGCGTCAGGAGGAGGCCCGCGGCGCCAACCACCATGCCGGCTATCATCAGCGCCGGATTGCCAAGCACATAGCCTTCGAACCCGACGGCCAGTCCTGTAAGGGCGTTGTAGATCGAGATCACCACCGGCATGTCCGCGCCGCCGATCGGCAGAGTCATCAGGATACCGAAAAGGAGCGCGACGCCTAAGAAGATGGTGATCCAGGTTGCGACCGGAAGCACCGGCGCCGCACCACCCATCGCAGCGAGGGCGATCCAGCCACCGACGGCGACCGCGACGAGAAAGACAAGGCCGTTTAAAATCCGCTGGCCGCTGAACCGTAGCGGCTTGCCAAGGACGCCCTGAAGCTTGGCCCAGGCAATGACCGAGCCCGACATCGACACCGCGCCGATGAGCGCGCCGAGCAGCGTCACGACAAGCTGCGTGGTCCCCTGCGCCCTGTTCCCGAACAGCTCGACCGCGGCAATGCCGGCGGCCGCGCCGCCGCCCATGCCATTATAGATCGCCACCATCTGCGGCATGGCGGTCATTGCGACCTTGCGGCCAACAAACCATGCGCCGACGCCGCCGATGCCAAGGGCCAACAAAGCGAGTCCCAGATTCACCGGCAGATGCGGGGCGGCGGCATCGTTGAGCGTGAAGACATAGAGGAAGCTTACCAGCACCGCCGCGGCCATCCCGACGCCGGCAACGCGGATGCCGGAGGCAGCCGTGGCGGGCGACGACATGCGCTTGAGGCCAAACAGGAACAAGAAAGCGGCGACCAGGTCGGTTGCTCCGATCGCGATTTGCGAAATCGTGGCGAGCATGGCCTCACCCCTTCTTCTGGAGGTGGTGGACCTTGGCGGCGCCGTGGTGTTTGCTTTCCGATCCGCTGGTCTTGAACATCGCCAGCATGCGATCGGTCACGGCATAGCCACCTGCCGCATTGCCGGCGCCGAGCAGTACCGCGAAGAAGCCGATCGCCTGCTCCAGCATCGTCGTGGCATTGAGCAAGGCGAACAGGCCCCCCACCACCACTATGCCGTGGACGAAGTTGGAGCCGGACATCAGCGGGGTGTGCAGGATCGCCGGCACGTTGCCGATGATCACCCAGCCCGCAAAGCCGGCCAGCATGAAGATGTACAGGGCGATAAAGCCGGTCATTGTGATCGAGAAGTCCATCGAGCCCTCCGGGCGTTGATCATGCCGCTTTCGCGGGATGTTTCTTGGATAGAGGCGCCGGGTTATCGCCGGCATGAGTGGCGTCGCAGAGCTTGCCCTCATGGGTGAGTGCGGTCTTGGCCAGAACCTCGTCACTCCAGTCGATGGCGATGATGTTGTCCTTCAGCATCAGAGCGAGCAGCGCGTACTGGTTCTTGGCGTAGAGTTCACTGGCGTCGCGGCCGAGCAGTGACGGGACGTTGAGGGGCGCCACGATCGTCACGTCGCCAACCAGCTTCGTTTGACCAGGCTCTGTGTCCTCGCAATTTCCGCCGCCCTCCGCGGAGAGGTCCACGATCACCGCACCGGCCTTCATCCCGGCGACCTGCGCCTTGTTGATCAGTTTGGGGGACGCCTTGCCAGGGATTGCCGCCGTCGTGATGATCAGATCCGAGGCCTGGATATGCTGGGTCAGGGCCGTGTCGACCTTGGTCTTCTCCTCTGGCGTGAGGGCGCGGGCATAGCCACCTTTGCCCGTGGCGTCGACGCCGGTATCGACGAAGGTCGCGCCGAGCGACAGGGCCTGCTCTTTCGTGGCTGGACGGACGTCGTAGCCTTCAACAACCGCGCCAAGGCGCTGGGCCGTTGCGATCGCTTCGAGACCGGCGACGCCGAGGCCCATCACCAAGACCTTGGCTGGTCCGATCACCCCGGCAGCCGAGGTGATCTTGGGAAGCACGCTGGCCATGTGGGTCATCCCGAGCGCAACCGCGTAGTAGCCGGCGAGTGCCGATTGGCTCGATAGCGCGTCCATGGCTTGGGCTCGCGAGATGCGCGGAACCCGTTCCATGGCGAAGCAGGTGATCTTCTTGGCTAGAAGTCTCTTCACCAACTCCGGCTCGTTCGCCGCATAGACGAAGCAAACCAGGATCGACCCGGGTTTCATCGCGTCGATGACGGCAAGCGCAGGAGGCTGAACCGAGAGAACCACGTCGGCGTCGCCGACCATGACGGCGCGATCCATGAGGATCGCCACATCGCCATAGGCTGCGTCGGTGAGTTTAACCCCGGCGCCGGCACCTGACTGCATATGCAGCTTCGCGCCGAGCTTGATCAGCTTCGGGACGACGGACGGCGTCAGCGCCACCCGCCGCTCATGCGGCTGCGTTTCTTTCAGAACAGCGATATTGACGTACATAGGGGAGGCTCCGGTTCGTTATGTTCCGCCGGCGGCCAACGGCGACGATCGCCGCTGGCCGAGCGCGGCAACTAGGCCGGAGCGTGCATCGTCGCGACACGGACCAGCTTCTTGTTGACGAACTGCTGGATGCCCATGTCGCCGAGCTCGCGGCCATAGCCGGAGTCCTTGATGCCGCCGAAAGGCAGTTCGGCATCGGACCAGTCGATGTTGTTGATGAACATCATGCCAGTCTCCACCTTCGAGGCGACGCGCTTGCCGCGCGCGACGTCCCGGGTCCACACCGAGCCGCCGAGGCCGAAGTCGGAATCATTGGCGAGCGCGATGGCCGCATCCTCATCCTTGACCCGAAAGAACAGCGCCACTGGACCGAAGAACTCGTCGCGGAAGGCCGGATTGCCTGGCTTGATGTCTGTCAGGATCGACGGTTCCATGTAGGAGCCGGCGCGATCGATGCGCTTGCCGCCCATCAGCAGCTTGGCGCCTTTGGTGACGGCGGTTTCCACCTGCTTGAGCAGCTGCACCAGGGCCGCCTCGCTCGACAAGGGACCGAGCGTCGTCTTCTCGTCCATCGGATCGCCGGCCTTGAGCGCTGTGAGGGCAGCCTGGAATCGTTCGATGAATTTGTCGGCGATGCTGTCGACCACGATGAAACGCTTGGCCGCGCAGCAAGTCTGGCCGGTGTTGTACATCCGTCCCCAGACCGCCCAGGGGATGGTCAGGTCGAGGTCGGCGTCATCCAGCACGATAAAGGCGTCGCTGCCGCCCAGTTCCATGGATGAGACCTTGAGGTTTTTTCCGGCGCGTGCGGCGATGCTGCGGCCCGCCGCCACGCTGCCGGTCAGGCAGACGCCCTTGATGCGCGGATCATCGACAACCTTGTCGGACTGGTGATGCGAGATGAAGAGGTTGGTGTAGAGGCCGGCGGGCGCGCCCGCGTCGAGCAACAGCTTTTCGAAAGCCAGCGCGCATTGCGGCACGATGCCGGCATGCTTGACCACCAGCGTGTTGCCGGCCATCAGATGCGGCCCGGCGATCCGCGCCAGCTGGTAATAGGGAAAATTCCAGGGCTCGACGCCGAAGATTACCCCGATCGGGCTGCTCTCCATATGCGCCTCGCCGACCGTCGGATTGAGCTTGACCGGCGCCAGGAAGCGCTCGGCATTCTCGGCGTAATAGGCCAGGATCCGGGAGCTGAACTCGACCTCGCCGCGAGCCTCGCCGATCCGCTTGCCCATTTCCGACGTCATTATCTTGGCGAACGCGTCGGCCTGCTCGTGGAGCAGTTTCGAAGCCTTGGCGATGATCACTGCCCGCTCCGCGTAACTCTTGTGCCGCCAGGTTTCGAAACAGGTCTGGGCCGCTGCCAGCTTGGTCTCGTATTCTCCGGCGTTGATTTCTTCAAAACCCTCGACGAGCTTGCCGTTGAAGGGGTTGGTGCTCTGGTAGGTCATGATTTTTCCTTTGATCCATCGTTTCTGGTGTGAAGGGCAGCGCGGTATGAGGTCAGGCTTCGATGATGACCTTCAGGGCCCCGGTCTTGGCCGCATTGCCGAAGGTCTCATAGGCATCGAGGATATGGTCGAGCTTGAAGCGGTGCGTAATGAGCAGCTTGGGGTCGATCTTGTGCGCCCCCAGGACCTTGAGAAGCATCGGCGTGCTGGCCGTATCGACCAGGCGTGTGGTGATGCTGATGTTGCGGTCCCACAGGCGTTCCAGATGAAGCGCCACGGGCACACCGTGGACGCCGATATTGGCGATGACGCCGCCCGCCGCGACGATCTGCTCGCACAGCTCGAAAGTCGCGGGGATGCCAACCGCCTCGATGGCGGTGTCGACCCCGCGATTGCCGGTCAGCGTCATCACAGCGGCGACGGCGTTTCCATCGGTGCTGTTGATGGTTCTGGTCGCGCCGAAGCGCTTGGCGACCTCGAGCCTCTTGTCGTCGAGATCGATCATGATGATCTCGCCCGGCGAATAGAACTGGGCCGTGAGCAGGGCGGCAAGGCCGACAGGTCCCGAACCGACGATCGCCACGGTGGCGCCCGGCTGGACCTTGCCGTTGAGCACTCCGCATTCGAATCCGGTCGGCAATATGTCGCTGAGCATCACCAGCGCTTCTTCGTCCGCCCCCTCGGGGATTGGGTAAAGGCTGGTGTCCGCATGCGGCGTGCGGACGAATTCCGCCTGGGTCCCATCGATCGTGTTGCCCAGGATCCAGCCGCCGGTCGTGCAGTGCGAGAACATGCCCTTGCGGCAAAACTCACACTTGCCGCAAGCGCTGACGCAGGAGATCAGCACCCGGTCGCCCGGCTTGAAGGCCGTTACCGCCGGCCCGACACTGTCGACGATGCCGACACCTTCATGGCCGAGGATTCGTCCGGGCTGGCAACTCGGCAGATCGCCTTTCAGGATATGCAGATCGGTGCCGCAAATCGTGGTCTTGGTGATCTTGACGATGGCGTCGGTGGGCGCGGAGATCGATGGTTTGGGCCGCTCTTCCAGCGACTTCTTTCCAGGACCTGAATAGACAAGGGCTTTCATTGGCAGTGTTCCAGTTTGTTGGTGAACTGCCCTGGGCATGGGCTGCTTTAAGGCAGCCAATGGCCGACAAGCGATCGGTTCAGCGGGTTGATGTCCGCACGATACCGGGCTGCGCCAAGTGCGGTAGCCTCGGAAACTACTCAGCCATGGGCATCTGAAGACCCGCTTCAGTCGGTATGATTTGTCTCAAAAGCAAATTGCCTCGATGCCAAGAACGCAGCTCCGTGGGCCAGCACTCCTCCGCCGTCGGCCGGCTAGCGGGACAAGAAAAATATCTCGATCGCCCACTGGCCAGCACAACGACGACGATCAATGCTTCCGCGCCTGGATACGCGACTGCGGTGGACCAGAAATTTATGCCATGACCATTTTCTTGCTAGGAAGCCGCGAGCGATCGAGAACCCCTCGTTCTATCGACGGTGACTACAGCCACGATCGACGTGGTGGACAAGGATCTTATCCTGCATGGCGCGAGCCGGTGCACACCTTGGATCGCAGATTGAGCGCTCCTTTGGAGCCGGACCAGGATACTTAGACCTGGAGGCAATGCACCTGGTGTGAGTGGACGCCAATGCGGCCCGAACCGCCGCCTCGCTTGCGTAGTTTCCGAACCCGTTGCCGCGATCTCGACGGGACTAACGTTGGCATTCGGGCAGCTCAGCGGTCGACGCTGAGAGCGGATATCATATCCATGCGACCGACGGCGAGATCGGCCACGCCGAGGACTTTCTTGTCGATGATACGGATTGGAGTATCCACTATCTGGTGGTCGACACGAACAACTGGTGGCTTGGAAAAAGGGTTCTGATCTCGCCATGGCTTGCGACGGAGATCAGCTGGAGGGACAGGCTGATCAACGTCGACGTCACCCGACAGACGGTCAAGGACAGCCCAGCCTATGATGCTTTCACCGTGGTTGACCCGGCCTATGAGAGGCATTTTCATACCCACCATGGTGACGACCGGCCAAGGGCTCTGAACTGACGACGCTCTTCGCCATTCAATGCTAAGCGTGTTCATCGTCAAAGTTTTTGCGAAAAACGGCGGCTCTGCACAGCTTCGGCTTATCAGCGCCGGCGAAGGTCGTCGCGCAGCATTTCGGGTTCGAACCAGCACGTGTCGTAGCGGTATCCAAGGCGCAAATCGCGGGCCGGCATTCAAGTTCGTCAGCCAACGCGGCCAACGGTTTGGGCGCCCCCATCGGATCCAGACGGTGGCGGACCGGGCGCTCGCTCCCGGAATTTTCCTGTTTGATCCAAGGAGTATAGGCTTGGCGCAGTCCTTTTCGGGAGTGTCGGAAAGTACTTACGCCAGTTGGCCCCAGGAGAGCCAATCCACTCAAATCTCTCCCGGACGACCGCAATCTCATGAGTATTTTCCGAGTCTGGCGCTCCTGGTGCGCCAGCCGGATCATGGGTCGATGGTGTTCATCATGAACAACTCCGGAGTCATTCCCATGCAAAGACAATTGATATTCACCAGCTCGGTCGTATTGGCGTTGGCCGCGATCACATTTGCCACCTCTGCGGAAGCGGCAGTCATCCGGCACCATGGTGGCGGCCATTCCGCTGGCGGACATCAGGCGGCAGGTCGCACCGCGCATCGAGGCACCATTCACAACGCACATGGTCGCCGCGGCGGCTGGTCGGGCGGCGGCGGTGGCTGGGGAGGCGGATATTACGGCGGTTACTACGACGACTATTGCGGCCCCATTCAGTTGACCCTGGGCCTGTGCGGCCCCTTCGGTCTCTGACCCTGTTTTGAGCCGGCGCCCTGAGTCAGGACCGTCACGGCCTCGGCGCGCCGGAGCCACTGCAAGCGCTCGCGGATTCGTCCGCAGCTTTGGCCGCCAGATCCCGGCGCATTTCATCCCACATCGAACGATCGAACTTACGACAAACCTATCAACCATCAGGTGCAATTATGAGAAAACGACTGATCGCCCCCCTAGTGATCGCCTGCCTTGCCGGTTCGTTCGTGCCACAAGGCGCGCTTGCCGCTTCCTCCTACGAGAAGTCCGTGCCCAGTGCCGCGGAGATCCAGAAAATCCAGCAAAGGCAGTCCGTCCTGCTCGACGCCCATCTCGCCAGCATGAAGGCAGGCCTCAAGCTCAACGACGACCAGGCCAAGAACTGGCCGGCTTTTGAAGCCGCGATCCGCGACGCGGCCAAGGCGCGCGCGGACCGGTGGCTTCAGGCAAGGGAACGCATGAGTAACACCGCGCCCCCATCCACGCTCGATCGGATATCGATGATGGCCGATCATCTTGAGAAGAACGCGGCCGAACTGCGAAAGGTCGCGGACGCCGGCAAGCCGCTCTATGACAGCCTCAGCGATGCGCAGAAGCAGGATTTCGGCCCGCTGATGCGCAAATTCAAGCCCAAGAAGCAACTCTGACGACCGCTTCGGCCGTTCGCTCCCACCCCAATCGAAACTCACGCATGTGGAAGCTTTGGGTTTGATAGCCGTTGTTCTCGTGCTGCTATGGTCATTCGGGGGCCTGGGAGGTGTGGGCAGGGTCTAGCGGCCGATACAAGGCTGCTGGACACTGTTCGCGTTCTCGCGAAAGCGAACCGCGCACAGCAATGAAATGATGCAAGCTCAGGCGATTCCCGGCACCACAAAACCCATTCGGCGTTAGGGAGATAAACACCATGGCAACCCAACTGTCCGTGGTGGCTGCCGCGCCAGCCAAATCGGCTAGCCGAATCAATGTCGATCCGCGCGAAGGCCTGACGAGCGACGAAGCCGGCGCTCGTCTGAAGACCTCTGGCCCCAACACCATGCCGGATACAAGCGTGCATCCATTTCGGGTGGCGTTGCTAAAATTCTGGGCACCGGTCCCCTGGATGCTCGAGGGCGCGATTGTGCTGGAGTTGGTCCTCGGCAAATATGTCGAGGCAGCGATCATCGCTTTTCTGTTGGTCTTCAACGCCGCTCTTGGACTGTTTCAGGAGAGTCGTGCCCAGGCAACGCTTACGGCGCTGAAGTCCCGGCTTGCGCTAAACGCGTCTGTCCGACGGGACGGCATCTGGAAAACCTTACCCGCCGCTGAGCTGGTGCCGGGCGATCTGGTCAAGCTTTCCCTTGGTGCGGTGGTGGCAGCGGACGTGATGCTTACCAGTGGAGAGATCCTGCTCGATCAGTCCATGCTGACCGGGGAATCGGTGCCAATCGAAGCCGGCACCGGTGTTCTGACCTACGCTGGCGCGCTCGTCCGTCGGGGCGAGGCTGAGGCAGAGGTCACCGCGACTGGCACGCACACCAAATTTGGCCGCACCGCGGAGCTCATCCGCACCGCCCATGTCGTAAGCTCCCAGCAGAAAGCGGTCCTGCGCGTGGTTTGCAATCTGGCCGCCTTCAATGGCGTGGTGATCGTGCTGCTGGTCGGCTATGCGTTGCACCTCAAGATGCCGATGGCCGAGATCATACCCCTCGTCCTGACGGCCGTTCTGGCATCGATACCCGTCGCGCTGCCTGCCACATTCACACTTGCCTCGGCGCTCAGCGCACGCGCTCTCGCAAGACTTGGCGTCCTTCCAACCCGCCTGTCGGCCGTCGACGAAGCGGCATCGATGGCGGTCTTGTGCGCCGACAAGACTGGTACGCTGACGCAGAACGCGCTCACGGTGACGGCGGTTCGTCCGATGTCAGGATTTGATGAAGCCAATGTGCTTGCGCTGGCTGCGTTGGCCAGTTCGGATGGCGGACAAGACCCGGTCGACGAGGCCATTCGCGCGGCGGCGGCGGGCAAGGCCGTCTCCGACACGCCAAAATTGGTCAAGTTCGCCGCGTTCGATCCCGCGAAGAAGATGTCCGAAGCCACGGTGACAGATCATGCGGGGAGCCAGAAACGTATTGTGAAGGGCGCTTTCGCTGTCATTGTCGACCTCGTCAAATCGTCGCCGGACGCGACAAATACTGCTAAGGAACTGGAGGACAACGGCTTCAGGGTCCTGGCTGTCGCGATCGGGGTGCCGACCGCGATGAAGCTTGCAGGGCTCATCGCGCTCAGCGATCCGCCTCGCAAGGAGTCGGCCGCGCTCATCGCCGAACTGCTTGGGTTGGGTGTACGCACCGTCATGGTTACGGGCGACGCGTCGGCGACGGCGGCCATCGTGGCGAAAGCCGTCGGTCTTGTCGGCGCTATCTGTCCGCCCGGTCCAATTCCAGACGACGTCCGCCCCGAGCAGTTCTCAGTCTATGCCGGCGTCCTGCCGGAGGACAAATACAAGCTGGTCAGGATCTTTCAGAAGAATGGCCACACCGTCGGGATGTGCGGCGACGGTGTTAATGATGCGCCGGCTCTTCGCCAGGCCCAGATCGGAATCGCGGTTTCGACAGCCACCGACGTCGCCAAATCGGCAGCCGGCATGGTTCTTACCCAGCCCGGGCTCGCCGGCATTGTCGCCGCCGTCAAGGAAGGTCGTATGACGTTCCAGCGTATTCTAAGCTACACGCTGAACTCCATCACCAAAAAGACGGTCCAGGCGCTTTTTCTGGCCATCGGCTTGGTCATGACTGGCCATGCCATCCTGACGCCGCTGCTGATGGTGCTTATCATGATCACTGGCGACTTCCTCGGCATGTCGTTGACGACCGACAACGTGCGTCCATCGCCGGCGCCTAACGCGTGGCGGATAAGCGATCTCACGATCGCGGGCGTCATCATGGGAATCGGCGAACTGGTCTTCTGCGTTTCCATCCTGGCATTCGGAATCCATCGCATGGGATTCGGCATAGGGGCCCTGCAGACGCTGGCCTTCATTGCCATCGTCTTCGGCAATCAGGCGACCACATATACCAACCGCGAGCGCCGGCACCTTTGGGCCTCCCGCCCGAGCTACTGGCTCATCGTTTCCTCCCTTGCCGATCTGCTCATCGCCTCGACATTGGCGGTCGGAGGGATTGCCATGACGGCCTTGCCTGTCCTGATGGTGGCCGGCACGCTTGCAACGGCGATCGTCTTCGCCCTGCTCCTTGATCTGGCGAAGGTGCCAGTCTTTCATCGACTTGGGATTACCTGACCGCAAGGGATCCCAAAGAACGGATCGCCAAGGAAGAAAATGAAAATCATCCCAAAAGACTTCCGGGTCAAAGGAAGGAGATGAACTGGATCTCGACGTAGCCGAATTGCCCTTCGACTGCCGGCGACACCTCGCTAGCCATTGTTTCGTCACTGGCAGCCCGTCAGGCACCAGGTCTTGCAGCAATTGTCTCCGGTCGACATTCGTTGGCATAGTTTATCGATCGCCATCGATGCGGCGACCATCGCCGCAATTGGTGATCTCTATAAACCATCACTTTAAAATTAACGCGGATGCGGAGATTTCTAGAGAGAAAATGGTGCGGTCGAGAAGACTCGAACTTCCACGGGTTGCCCCACAGCGACCTCAACGCTGCGCGTCTACCAATTCCGCCACGACCGCACGTGGTAGGAGCCGGAACCAACCGGCTCGCGGCGTGTAGCAAATCGTTTCCGGCGAAACAAGTGCGCGATACGCAATAATCGCCAGTGATTTTGGCATAATGGTCGAGAACTTTGAAACGCGCCGTGAACTGGACGTTTCGGCCGATTGCCGCCATATGAAGGAGCAATGGATGTCGTCCCCAATCGCCGTGCGGTTTGGGATTGTGACACGACCAAACGAACACCCAGGGCGCGTCGCGCATTTGAAACAGCGCGCCGCGGACGAGACCCGCGATGACAGAACGCAGCCAGATAGCCACGTCTTTCCTACCCCTGCCCGGCTCCGCGCCGGTCGAATGGCGGATCGAGCCCGGTCTCACCGCCTATCCCGATGCGCTCGCCTTCATGGAAGCGCGCGCCGGCGCGATCAGAAGCGGCGGCGCCGGCGAAATGGTCTGGCTGGTCGAACATCCACCACTCTATACGGCCGGCACATCAGCCCGAATCGAAGACCTTATCGAGCCGGACCGCTTCCCTGTCTTCGCGGCGGGGCGCGGCGGCGAATACACCTATCACGGGCCGGGCCAGCGGGTTGCCTACGTCATGCTCGACCTGAAGCGGCGGCGCGAGGATGTGCGCGCTTTCGTCGCCGCGCTCGAGCAGTGGATCATCGGCACACTTGCCGCCTTCAACGTGCGCGGCGAACGGCGTGAGGACCGCGTCGGCGTCTGGGTGGTGCGGCCGAACCGCCCCGCGCTGCCGGACGGTTCACCCGCCGAGGACAAGATCGCGGCGATCGGCATCAGACTGCGGCGTTGGGTGAGCTTTCACGGCATCGCCGTCAATGTCGAGCCGGATCTCGGCCACTTCGGCGGCATCGTGCCGTGCGGCGTGCAGGATCATGGCGTCACCAGCCTTGTCGATCTCGGCCTGACGTTGACGATGGCCGATCTCGACCATGCCTTGAAATCGGCGTTCGAAGACGTGTTCGGCCCCGCTGTCGCCGTGCAAGGCGAAGCCGTGCGCAAGGCGGGCTGATTCGCGGCAAGGCTCAGATCAGCCGCGCCGAAGCCCACAAAACGCCGTAGCCATGGATGGCGAACACCGCCAGCAGGGCGGCGGCCATGGCGATTCGGTCGAACGCGCGGATCGGCTTCAGCTCATGGCGCGGTTTCACGCCACTGCGCATCGTCAGGAGGCTCAGGATCGCAAAGACGGCGCCGGCGGCAAGCAGGAAACCGGAGGAAAAGCCGGCCCGTGATCCCAGTGCCAGAAAGGCGGACAGCAGCGAAAACGACGCCAGCGCCAGCACGACCGGGCCCGGGCAGATCTGGCGGAGCACCTGCCCGCCGTCGAACTTCCACACCGGCACCAGATTGGCGATGTTGAACAGAGCCGAGCAACCGGCGAGCGTCGCCAGCAAGGCGGCGGCAAGCTTGTGTCCCTCGCCGCCGGCAAAGACACTGGCAGCCATCAGCACCGGCACCAGGAACGCCGAAAAGCCGGCGCCCATCAGCGCCACGAAGGCCACTTCGAAACGGCTGTCATAGGGCCGCCCGCCAATGGCTATGCCCCCAAGCAGAGGAATGAAGATCATGCGCGCCCTGCGATGGCCCATGAGCCGGAACGCCGCCATGTGGCCGAGCTCATGCAGGGCGACCACCGATGTCAGAATCGCCGCCAGCGCCAGGCCGCCAAGGTTCAGTCCGAAGAACGGCCACAGGATGAACGCCGAAAGAACGGCGAACCCGACCTGGCTGAGCGGATGCTCGAACCAGCCCCCTTTGCGGTAAGCACCGGTCCTGGCCCAGATTTCCAGCTTGCCGAGTTCACGCCGCATGGCGAAGTAGCGAAAAACCAGGAAGGCCACGCCTCGGTAGCGGTCGGTCTGGCTGAGAACGACGCGCGTCGCGTCGCCTTCGGGGACAAGCCTTGTGGTTTCGCGATAGTCCGCCCAGAAAGACGGATCGAGCGCGGTGTCTTCTATGACGCGCATCGAGAAGCGGCTGTACTCCTCGACGTCCTCGAGCACGATCCTGCGCTCGATGGGCTGGCCATCGCGGCCCTCCCACGACAGCCTTGTCTTGACCATGCCGCCATCACCCAGCGATTCGGCGGACAGGATCTCGCCGGACCAGCCGGCGTCGGTTCCGAGCGGCCACAGCGCCTGCCAGAGGCGCTGCCGGTCCATCTGAACCAGGCGGCTGACCCTGAGCGTGCGCACACCGAGCGGCGCGGTCATCAGCAGAAAAATCAGCCCGAGATTGGCGGCCACGAGAATGGCCGTGACGATGGGCGACACCTGGCGCTACTCCCTGTCTTCAGGGCATCCTAGCGTCATGGCGGCAAGAAAGGCTTAACAGCGCAGCCTCCTCGCCCGCCAGAAATATCAGCGACAAGCGCTGTTGATCACATCGCTCCGATCCACATCGCCATGGAAATCAGAAACGCACTCATGCACACCAGAGACACAACATCCTGAACAAGATCGGTCATAACGCTCTCCTGTTGTCGCTATGTTTCTAATTTGTTCTAATTTTGTTCTAAAGTCAACGATCAGAATCCGACCCTGTCGGGAATCGGGTGCCGTCAAACCGGCAGGGTTAAGAAATGGTTGATGGATCGCGGAACACGGCGCTTGTCCACCGGCCGAGCGCGGAAGCACTTCCGGAACGAGTTTCAACAGCTGGAATTCAAGTCAGATCGAGCCGGAGCGACAACTTGCATGAAACGCGACGCGGCAACTGGAAATTCAGGTGTCGGCCAAAACGGCCGGGCACCTGAATATCCGCATGCTAAAGCGGCACCACCTTGCCGTCGGCCAGCGTTATGCGGCGATCCATGCGCAAGGCCAGCTCGTGATTGTGGGTGGCGATCAACGCCGCCAGACCCGATTGCTTGACCAGCGCTCCCAGTGCGTCGAAAACGTAGGACGCGGTGACAGGGTCGAGGTTTCCGGTCGGCTCGTCGGCGAGCAGCACCAGCGGTGCATTGGCGACGGCGCGCGCGATGGCGACGCGCTGCTGCTCGCCGCCTGACAGTTCGGACGGGCGGTGCTGCGCGCGCTTGCCGATCTGCATGTAGTCGAGCAGTTGCGCCGCGCGCTCGGCTGCCTCCTTGCGCGACAGCCCCTTGATCAGCTGCGGCATCATGATGTTTTCCAGTGCCGAGAACTCCGGCAGCAAGTGATGGAACTGGTAGACGAAGCCGACGTCGTTGCGGCGGATCGACGTGCGCTCATCGTCGGACAGGCGGCCGCAGGCGCGGCCGGCCAGGATGACGTCGCCGGCGTCGGGCCGCTCCAGCAGGCCGGCGGTATGCAGCAAGGTCGACTTGCCGGTTCCCGATGGCGCCACCAGCGCCACCATTTCCCCGCGCTTCAGCGAGAAATCGGCGCCGTTGAGGATGGTGAGCTTGCGCGGCCCCTGCACATAGTGCCGCTCGACGCTCTTCAACTCGATAATGGCCTCGGCCATCATTCGTACCTCAGCGCTTCGACGGGATCGAGCCTTGCCGCTCGCCATGCCGGAAACAGTGTCGCCAGGAACGACAGCACCAGCGCCATGATCACCACCGAGATCGTCTCTCTCATGTCCATGCGGGCGGGCAACTGGCTCAGGAAATAGAGTTCCGGGTTGAACAGCACCGTGCCCGAGACCCAGGAGAAGAATTCGCGGATCCGCTCGATGTTGAGGCAGATGACGACGCCAAGCAGGACACCGGCGATGGTGCCGACCACGCCGATCGCCGCGCCCGTCATCAGGAAGATGCGCAGGACGGCCCCTCGCGAAGCACCCATCGTCCTCAGAATAGCGATGTCGTGACCCTTGTCCTTCACCAGCATGATCAGGCCGGAAATGATGTTGAGCGCCGCGACCAGCACGATCAGCGTCAGGATCATGAACATGACGTTGCGCTCGACCTGAAGCGCCGAGAAGAACGTCTGGTTACGCTCGCGCCAGTCCGTCAGGAAGACCGGCCGCTGCGCCGCCTCTTCCACCTTCGGCTTCAGCGCGTCGACATCGTCGGGATTGTCGACATAGATCTCGATCGTCTGCGCCTGCCCGTCCATATTGAAGAACAGCTGCGCTTCGGGAAACGGCATGTAGACGATGGAGCTGTCATACTCGGACATGCCAACTTCGAAGATGGCGCTGACCTTGTAGCCCTTCATGCGCGGCGTCGTGCCAAGCGGAGTCACGTCGCCATTGGGCGAAATCAGCGTGATGGTGTCGCCGAGCGCGAGACCGAGATTCTCGGCCATTCGGCTGCCGATGGCGACGCCCTCGCCCGCGTCGAAATTGGCGATCGTTCCTTGCTTGATATTGCCGGCGACGATCGAGATCTTGCTGAGATCCTCGCCGCGAATACCACGCACCAGCGAGCCGGCGCCGCCGCCGACGCTGCCTTGCGCCAGCACCTGTCCGTCAATCAGAGGAATGGCATATTTGACCCCGGCCACGCCGTTGATGCGGCCGGCGACGGCAGCAAAATCCTCCAGCGGCGTGTCGATCGGCTGCACGATCAGATGGCCGTTGACGCCGAGGATCCGCGTCAGGAGTTCGGCACGAAACCCGTTCATGACCGCCATGACCACGATCAGCGTCGCCACGCCCAGCATGATGCCGAGGAACGAGATCGACGCGATGACCGAGATCACCGTCTCCTTGCGCCGCGAGCGCAAATAGCGCCACGCCACCATGCGCTCGAATACGGAAAAAGGGCCGGCGCCCGCTGATCTCGCTACCGCGGCCTCGCTCATGCGGCGGCACCGAAGCGATTCTTCGCTTCAGCCAGCGGCAGGGTCTCGCGCTCGCCGGTCTTGCGGTTCTTGATCTCGACTTCGCCCGCGGCCACGCCGCGCGGTCCGACGATCACCTGCCAGGGAAGGCCGATCAGGTCGGCCGTGGCGAATTTGCCGCCTGGCCGCTGGTCGGTATCGTCGTAGAGCACGTCCTTTCCAGCAGCGGCAAAAGCAGCATGGAGCTCGCCGCAGACGCGATCGCATTCGGCGTCGCCGACCTTCATGTTGATCAGGCCGATGTCAAAGGGCGCCACGGCCTCGGGCCAGATGATGCCGTTCTCGTCATGGCTGGCCTCGATGATCGCCGCGATCAGCCGCGATGGGCCGATGCCGTAGGAGCCGCCCGACACGAAATGGTCCTTGCCGTCCGGTCCGGTCACCTTGGCGCCCATCGGCTTTGAGTATTTGTCGCCGAAATGGAAGATGTGGCCGACCTCGATGCCGCGCGCCGAGACACGGTCGTCGGTCGCGAGCTTGTCCCACGCCGCCTCGTCATGCATCTCGTCGGTGGCCGCGTAAGGCGTCGTCCACCGCTGGACGATACCAGCGATCTCCGCGTCGTTCGAGAAGTCGGTCTCAGCGCCGGGCACGGGCAGCGACAGATACTCACGTGCGCAATAGACCTGGCTCTCGCCGGTTTCGGCCAGGATGATGAACTCATGGCTGAGGTCGCCGCCGATGGGGCCGGTATCCGCCCGCATCGGAATCGCCTGCAGGCCCATGCGTGTGAATGTTCTCAGATACGACACGAACATCCGGTTGTAGGCCGCCTTGGCGCCCTCGAAGTCGAGATCGAAGGAGTAAGCGTCCTTCATCAGGAACTCTCGCGAACGCATCACGCCGAAGCGGGGCCGCACCTCGTCCCGGAACTTCCATTGGATGTGGTAGAGATTGAGCGGCAGGTCCTTGTAGGACTTCACATAGGCGCGCACGATCTCGGTGACCACTTCCTCATTGGTGGGCCCGTAGAGCATGTCGCGGTCCTGCCGGTCCTTGATGCGCAGCATCTCCTTGCCGTAGTCGTCATAGCGACCGCTTTCGCGCCACAGTTCGGCGGACTGGATCGTCGGCATCAGGATTTCGAGCGCACCGGCGCGGTTCTGTTCCTCGCGGATGATCTGGCAGACCTTTTCCAGCACGCGCTTGCCCAGTGGCAGCCAGGAGAAACTGCCTTGCCCCTGCTGGCGGATCATGCCGGCACGCAGCATCAGCCTATGCGAGACGATTTCAGCCTCGCGGGGATTTTCTTTCAGGATGGGCAGGAAATAGCGCGACAAACGCATGGACTGGTCCGTGAGTGAGGATAGCCGCGCAGGAATCGCGCGGCATTGGCTTGCTTGCCCCGGCTTCATAGCCATTTCATGGCAGGATGGAAACCCGCCCGCCGCATTGGCTGGAAATCGGAAACCGATCGCCGCACGGCTTGATGTTCAACTTCAGCGTGCCGGGCGCACCTGCTGCTCCGCCGAATGCGGCACGCTCGGCGAACAATAGTACCCTCGGGTCGCATACTGTTCTATTTGCAAGCAAAGCCTGCCACACTATTGTGCAGTGCAGCACGAGATTGCCCGTTTCAGGGCAAAATTCTTCGTGACATTTTCATCTGCCTTAGGCTAGTGTGCCCCGATAACCGAGAGGGCAGAAAAAAATCTGCTCTCCTACGCGGTCAAAGTCTTGGGAGGATGCGATCTAGGCGCGGTTACTCGCTGCCGCCGGAAACCGGAAACAGATCGGACGCGTTTAAATTGCAAGGCCTCGTGCCTTGCATTTTTTTTGTGCAAACATCTGCTTAGCGCCAAGAGCTCTCAAACCGCATCAGCGTGTCTCGGCAACAGGCTCAACAGGCCGAGCTGGCCAGTCAACCGGCCTGACGCATCACCCAAAGACAACCCGGCTGGCTATGACGACGAACCTATTTTGCCAGCGTGGACGGCGCTTCGGGAATGATATGCGGGATCTCGCTGAGGCTGTATCCCAGTCCGTGCGTCAAGCCGTAGAAAATGCCCATGACAACAGCCGTGACGAGTGTGGTGCGGACAACGGCGCGCAGCATGTGAGGCCCGCGCGGTGCGCTGGCAACCGTGCCTAGCGTCACGTCGCGATCGTCGTCCTGCGTCCTGACGCTGAACGGAAGCACGACAAACAGAACAATCCACCAGGTTGCGAAGAACAGCGCGGTGAATGAAATCCAGCTCATGATTGTTCCAATTCGATCAGAGTGCCGAAGAAATCCTTGGGGTGCAGGAACAGCACCGGCTTGCCATGCGCACCGATCTTCGGGTTCCCGTCAGCCAGCACGCGCGCGCCAGCGGCCTTGAGCTGGTCACGAGCAGCCAGTATGTCCTCCACTTCGTAGCACAGATGATGCATGCCGCCCGAGGGGTTCTTCTCGAGAAACGCCGCGATCGGCGAGCCCTCGCCCAAAGGTTCCAGCAATTCGATCTTGGTGTTGCCGACGTCGACAAACACCACCGTCACGCCATGTTCAGGCAGCGCCTGAGGCTCGCCAACGCGAGCGCCCAGCGTGTTGCGATAGGCGGCACTCGCCGCCACCAGATCCGGCACGGCAAGCGCGACATGGTTCAGACGTCCGAGCATTCGAGCTCCGTGAAGGGTTAGGGCAACAAGGCAATAGGCAGCAGGTAAACGGCTTGAGCACGACGCTACTTGATTTCGCCTACTGCCCTACTCCCTTATTCCCCTGTTCGTCACCGCGTGACGAACACTGTCACCAGCGGCTTCTTGCCCCAGGCTTCGTTGGCGGCACCGCGCACCGCACGGCGCACGGCCTCCTGCACCATGTCGAGATCCTTGCGCCGCTGACGGGGAATGGAGTCCACCGCGCCGACCGCGGCATCGATCATCAGATCCTCGAGCGCCTCGCCACGGGCGTCGGCTTCGGCGACGCCAATCGCGACCAGATCGGGGTCGCCGGCCAACTCATACTTGTCGTCCAGCACGACGTTGACGGCGACATGTCCGGCAAAGGACAGCTTGCGCCGGTCGCGAATGCCCATGGCCTGGTCGGTGCCGATCAGATTGCCGTCCTTGTAGATACGGCCGAACGGCACCTGGTCTATGATGGTGGCAGCACCGGGAGCGAGCCGCAGCATGTCGCCGTCGCGCACCTGCGCCACCTGGCCGATGCCGGAGGTCGACATCAGCGATCCCTGCGCCACCAGATGCGCCGCCTCGCCATGGACGGGAACGCCGATCCGCGGACGCACCCATTCATACATCTTGCGCAATTCGCTGCGGCGCGGATGGCCGGAAACATGCACCAGCGCATCGCCATCCTCGATGATCTTGATGCCGAGGTCGATGAGCCGGTTCTTGATCTCGAGGATCGCCTTCTCGTTGCCGGGAATAGTGCGCGAGGAAAACACCACCGTGTCGCCGGCCGTCAGCGAGACCGACTTCATCTCCTCGCGCGACAGTTTGGCAAGTGCCGCCAGCGGTTCGCCCTGGCTGCCGGTGCAGATGATCACCAGATTCTCGCGCGGAATGAAGCCGTAATCCTCCTCGCCGATGAAGTCGGGCAGGCCGTCCATATAGCCGAGTTCACCGGCCACATCGATGACGCGCTTCAGTGAACGCCCCAGCACCAGGCACTGGCGCCCGGCGTCGCGGGCTGCCTTCGCGATGGAAACGATGCGCCCGACATTGGAAGAGAATGTGGTGACTGCGACGCGGCCCTTGGCGCTCTGGATGACTCCCTTGAGGCCTTCTCCAACCGCTACTTCTGAAGGAGACTCCCCTTCCCGCAGCGCATTGGTCGAATCGCAGATCAACGCCAGAACGCCCTTGTCGCCATAGGCGCGGAAGCGTGCCTCGTCGGTCTTGGGTCCAATCGTCGGTTCGGGATCGATCTTCCAGTCGCCGGTGTGGATGACCGTGCCGAGCGGGGTGGTGATGGCCAGCGACATTGGTTCCGGAATAGAATGCGCGACCGGGATCGCCTCGATCTGGAATGGGCCGACGGTAAACGTCTCGCCGGCGCGGTAGATCGTCACCGGGATTTTCGGCGCACCCTGTTCGCCCTGCCGCTTGGCCTCCAGCAAACCGGCGCTGAACGGCGTCATCCAGACCGGCACCTTCAGCTTCGGCCAGGTGTCGAGCAGCGCGCCATAATGGTCTTCATGCGCGTGCGTGATGATGATGCCGCGCAGATTGGCGAGGTTCTCCTCGATGAACCGCGTGTCGGGCAGCACCAGGTCGACACCGGGCAGGCTGGCATCGGGAAAAGTGACGCCGACATCGATGACGATCCATTCGCGGGCATTGGCCGGACCGTAGCCATAGAGCGCGAAGTTCATGCCGATCTCGCCGACGCCGCCGAGCGGTACGAAGACGAGTTCAGCGTTTTCCGCTTTCGCCATGATATTCCCTTCCTGGCCGGTCAAGCCAAGCCCATCAAACCAAGCCCGTCAAACACGGGCTGACGCGACCGCGCCGAAATGGACGTCGCCAGCGGCAACCGTCACAACCGAACCTTCATCGTCGCGGATCACGAAACGGCAGTCCTCGTCAATGGTTTCAAAGGTACCGCGCACCACATTACCGTCAATTCTGACAGCAACCTGACCGCCAAGCCCCGCGGCTCGCTTCAGCCACCGCTGTCTGATCGCCGAAAGCCCGCGTCCGTCATCCCAAAGCCGGGCATTCTCGCTCCAGGCATCCGAAAGCGCCAGGAACAGGGTTTCCGCATCGCAGGTCGCCCCCAATGCGCCAAGCGATGTCGCCGGATAAGGCAGATCATCGGGAAAAGCCACAACATTGACGCCGATGCCGACCGCGACGCCGAAACGGCCGCCTTCCAGCACCGCCGATTCCAGCAGAATGCCTGCAAGCTTGGCGCCGGAGGCCAGCACGTCGTTGGGCCATTTGAGCTCGAAGCGATTTCGCCCTTCGCTGGCGCCGTCCAGGCCCACGGCGATGCGCCCCTTCGGCACGACAGCATCCAAGGCATCGGAGAGTGAGAGGCCGGCGACGAAGCCGAGCGTCGCGGCCACCCGAAGCTCCGCCTTGGTGACGACGAGCAACGTCGCCGCCAGATTGCCTTCCGGCGACAGCCAGGCACGGCCGCGCCGGCCACGCCCGCTTTCCTGCTTCTTGGAAACGACCCACAACTTGCCGGGGTCGCCTGCCCTCGCATGGTCCAGCGCCACCGCATTGGTGGAGCCGACGCTGTCATGCGCCTCGAGCCGGAACCCTTCCGACACCGAGGTTGGAGCCAGCCGAAATGCCATGCCGTCAGAAAAATGTCTTGGCGGCGGCTTCGGCGTAGGTGCCTATCGGCCCGCCGATCAGCACGTAGAACAGCACGAAGGCGCCGGAGACGCCGAGCACGATGCGCAGTTCACCGCCCATCGGCACGAAGCCGCCGACCGGCTCATCGAACCACATGATCTTGATGATGCGCAGGTAGTAATACGCGCCCACCACGGAAGCCAGAACGCCGATGATCGCCAACGCATACAGGTGGGCGTTGATGGCGGCGAGGAAGACATACCACTTCCCCCAGAAGCCGGCGAGCGGGGGAATGCCGGCCAGAGAGAACATCAGGATGGTCAGGATGGTGGCCATGATCGGGTTGGTCGTTGCGAGACCTGCCAGATCGCTGATCTTCTCGACATTGCCTTCCTTGCGCCGCATGGCGAGGATGAAGGCGAAGGTTCCCAGCGTCATCACAAGATAGATCAGCATGTAGATGGCGACGCCGCGCACCCCGTCCTGGCTGTTGGCGGCGAGGCCGACCAGTGCGTAGCCCATATGACCGATGGACGAATAGGCCATGAGTCGCTTGATGTTGGTCTGGCCGATCGCGGCGAAGGCGCCCAGTACCATCGAGGCGATCGAGATGAAGACGATGATCTGCTGCCAGTCGGAAGCGATCGGCTTGAACGCGCCCATGGTGACGCGCACCAGCAGCGCCATGGCCGCCATCTTCGGTGCCGCCGCCAGGAAAGCCGTCACCGGGGTGGGCGCGCCTTCATACACGTCGGGCGTCCACATGTGGAACGGCACCGCCGATATCTTGAAGGCAAGGCCGGCAAGCACGAAGACGAGGCCGAAGACGAGGCCAAGCTGACGCTCGCCGCTGCCCAGCGCCGACGCGATCTCCTGGAAGCCGGTGTTGCCGGTGTAGCCGTACACCAGGCTGATGCCGTAGAGCAGCATGCCCGACGACAGCGCGCCAAGCACGAAATACTTCAGGCCGGCTTCGGTCGATCGCAGATTGTCGCGGTTTATCGCGCACAGCACGTAGATCGCCAATGACTGCAGTTCGAGGCCGAGATAGAGGCCGATCATGCTGTTGGCCGAGATCATCAGCATCATGCCGAGCGTGCACAGCAGGATCAGCACCGGATATTCGAACTTGTCGAAATGCTCCGCCTTGGCGAAGCGCAGCGACATGACCAGCGTCACGGCGGAGCCAACCAGCGCCAGCACCTTCATGAAGCGGGCGAAGGAATCCTGGATGAAGGCGCCGCCATAGGCGCTACCCTGCCCGGTGGAGAAGATCATCCACCCGCCGGCGATCACCAGCACGATGACGGCAAGGCCGGTGACCAGTGTGCTGGTGTTGGCGCGCGAATAGGCGCCGACCATCAAAAGCACGAGGGCGCCGATGGCGAGGATGAGCTCTGGCGTCGAGAGCGACAGGCTGGAGATAAGGTCCGGCGTCATGGTTCGCAAAACCCCTGGTCAGTTCGCCGCCGCGGTCTGCGCGGTGCCGATGGATGCGGTGACATTGGTGACGAGCGCTTTGACCGATTGGGCCGTCGCGTCGAAGACGGGTGCCGGATAGACGCCGAAGAAGATGATCAGCACGACGAGCGGATATATGATCACCTTCTCGCGCAACGACAGGTCGAGCAGGTTTTTCAGGCTGTCCTTGGTCAGCGCGCCGAAGATCACCCGGCGGTAGAGCCAGAGCGCGTAGGCGGCCGACAGGATGACGCCGGTGGCGGCGAAGAACGCCACCCAGGTGTTGACCCTGAACACGCCGAGCATGGTCAGGAACTCGCCGACAAAGCCTGACGTGCCGGGCAGGCCGACATTGGCCATGGTGAAGATCAGGAACACGGTCGCGTATTTCGGCATGTTGTTCACGAGCCCGCCATAGGCGTCGATCTCGCGTGTATGCATGCGGTCATAAATGACGCCGACGCACAGGAACAGCGCGCCGGACACAAGGCCATGGCTCAGCATCTGGAAGATCGAGCCCTGGATGCCTTCCTGGTTCATCGCGAAGATGCCCATGGTGACGAAGCCCATATGCGCGACCGACGAATAGGCAATCAGCTTCTTCATGTCCGCCTGCATCAGCGCCACCAGCGAGGTATAGATGATGGCCACGACGGAAAGCGTGAACACCAGCGGCGCGAACATTTCCGACGCGAGCGGGAACATCGGCAGGGAGAAGCGCAGGAAGCCGTAACCGCCCATCTTGAGGAGAATGCCGGCCAGGATCACCGAACCCGCCGTCGGTGCCTCGACGTGCGCGTCGGGCAGCCAGGTGTGCACCGGCCACATCGGCATCTTCACCGCGAAGGAGGCGAAGAAGGCCAGCCATAGCCATGTCTGCATGTTGGCCGGGAAGTTGTGGCTCAAAAGCGTCGGGATGTCGGTGGTGCCTGACTGATAGAACATCGCCATGATGGCAAGCAGCATCAGCACCGAGCCGGCGAGCGTATACAGGAAGAACTTGAACGAGGCATAGACGCGCCGCTTGCCGCCCCAGACGCCGATGATGATGAACATCGGGATCAGGCCGGCTTCGAAGAAGACGTAGAACAGAACGATGTCCAGCGCGCAGAACACGCCGATCATCAGCGTTTCCAGCAGCAGGAAGGCGATCATGTAGGCCTTGACGCGCTTCTCGATCGATTCCCACGAGGCCAGGATGCAGAGCGGCATCAGGAAGGTGGTGAGGATGACGAACAGCATCGAAATGCCGTCGACGCCCATATGATAGGAGATGCCGGAGTCGAGCCAGGCAACCTTCTCGACGAACTGGAAGCCGGCCTGCGAATTGTCGAAGCCGGTCCAGATGAACAGCGAGATCAGGAACGTGAAGGTCGTCGTCAACAGCGCGATGGCGCGGATGTTGCGGCGTGCGTTCTCGCTGTCATCGTTGATGAACAGGATAAGCAGCACACCAACCAGCGGCAGGAAGGTGACCAGCGACAGAATGGGCCAGGTGGTCATCAGAGCATCATCCAGGTGACGAGTGCGGCAACGCCGATCAGCATGGCGAAGGCATAGTGATAGAGGTAGCCGGTCTGCAGCTTGACGACCCGGTTGGTGACATCGACGACGCGCGCCGAAATACCGTCGGGACCGAGACCGTCTATGATGGTGCCGTCACCGGTCTTCCACAGGAAGGTGCCGAGACGCTTCGCCGGCCGCACGAACAGGAAGTCGTAGAGCTCGTCGAAATACCATTTGTTGAGCAGGAAGGCGTAGAGCCCGCGATGCTGCGCAGCCAGGTTCTTCGGCATCTCCGGCGAGCGGATGTAGAACTTCCAGGCCAGCGCGAAGCCGATGAGCATGGCGATGAAGGGCGACAGTTCGACCCACAGCGGCAGTTCATGAATCTCATGCAGGATATGGTTGTCCGGCAGCGTGAACAGCGATGCCTTCCAGAACTCGGCATACCCTTCGCCAATGAAGGCGCCGTGGAAGATGATGCCCGCGAACAACGCACCAGCGGCCAGGATGAACAGCGGCACCAGCATGACAGGCGGCGATTCATGGACGTGGTGCATGACGTCGTGGCTCGCGCGCGGCTTGCCGTGGAAGGTCATGAAGATCAGTCGCCAGGAGTAGAACGAGGTGAAGCATGCGGCGATGACCAGCAGCACGAAGGCAAGGCCGGCAACCGAATTGTGTCCCGCGAACGCGCTCTCGATGATCGCGTCCTTGGAGAAGAATCCGGCGGTGCCGATGACGGTCACCGGAATGCCGACGCCGGTCAGCGCCAGCGTGCCGATCACCATCATCCAGTAGGTGGTGGGGATCAGCTTCCGCAACCCACCCATCTTGCGCATGTCCTGCTCGTCGGAAACGGCATGGATGACCGAGCCCGAGCCGAGGAACAGCAGCGCCTTGAAGAAGGCGTGGGTGAACAGGTGGAAGATCGCGGCACCATAGGCGCCGACGCCCAGCGCCACGAACATGTAGCCGAGCTGCGAGCAGGTCGAATAGGCGATGACGCGCTTGATGTCGTTCTGGACGAGGCCGACCGTTGCCGCGAAGAAGGCGGTGAAGGCACCGATGAAGGTGACGACGGTCAGCGCCGAATGCGACAGTTCGAACAGCGGCGACAGGCGCGCCAGCATGAACACACCGGCCGTCACCATGGTGGCGGCGTGGATGAGCGCGGAGACCGGCGTCGGGCCTTCCATGGCGTCCGGCAGCCAGGTGTGCAGCGGCACCTGGGCCGACTTGCCCATGGCGCCCATGAACAGCAAGAGGCAGACGACGGTCATGGCCGCCTGCTTGTCCAGCGCATGGCCGAGGAAGGTCAGCACGGCGGCGCCTTGAGGCGCGCCCTCGGCCGGGATGAAGGTCGCGGCATTGGCGAAGATGGTGCCCAGATTGACAGAGCCGAACAGCACGAACACGCCGAAGATGCCGAGCGCGAAACCGAAATCGCCGACGCGGTTGACGACGAAGGCCTTGATCGCGGCGGCGTTGGCCGACGGCTTCTTGTACCAGAAACCGATCAGCAGATAGGAGGCGAGGCCCACCCCTTCCCAGCCGAAGAACATCTGTACGAGGTTGTCAGCCGTCACCAGCATCAGCATGGCGAAGGTGAACAGCGACAGGTAGGCGAAAAAGCGCGGCCGGTTCGGGTCGTGGTGCATGTAGCCGATCGAATAGATGTGGACCAGCGCCGACACCGTGTTGACCACCACCAGCATCACGACCGTCAGCGTGTCGATGCGCAGCGCCCAGGAGGCCTCGAGCCCGCCCGACTGGATCCAGCGCAGCACCGGCACGGTGAACACTTCGCCATGGCCGAAGCCGACGCTGAAGAAGGCGACCCAAGACAGAACAGCCGATATCACCAGGAAGCCCGAGGTGATGTATTCGGAGGCCTTGGCGCCGAGCGAGTTGCCGAACAGGCCGACGATCAGGAAGCCAAGCAGGGGAAGGAAGACGATCGCTTGATACATAATAGCCCCGTCAACCCTTCATCATGTTCACGTCTTCGACCGCGATAGAGCCGCGGTTGCGGAAGAAGACGACGAGAATGGCAAGTCCGATAGCGGCTTCAGCCGCCGCGACCGTCAGCACGAACAGCGCGAACACCTGGCCGACCAGATCGCCGAGCACCGCCGAGAAGGCCACGAAATTGATGTTGACCGCCAGCAGGATCAGTTCGATCGACATCAGGATGACGATGATGTTCTTGCGGTTCAGGAAGATGCCGAACACGCCCAGCGTGAACAGGATCGCCGATACGGTCAGGTAGTGCGCGATGCCGACGACCATCTCAGAGTCCCTCGCCTGTCTTGACCTTGCGGATTTCCATTCCGGTGGCCGGCGTGCGGCCGACCTGGGCGGCGATCGACTGCCGCTTGACGCCCTGCTTGTGGCGCAGCGTCAGCACGATGGCGCCGATCATGGCCACCAGCAGGATGAGTCCCGAAACCTGGAAGTAATAGAGGTAGTCCGTGTAGAGGATATCGCCGAGCGCGCCGGTGTTCGTACGCGTCGCGAGATCCGGGATCGGCTTGGACACGGTCGAGGCCAGCTTTGGTGCGAATGTATAGCCGCCGAGCACGACGATCAGCTCCGCCGCCAGTATCAGCCCGACCAGCGCGCCGATCGGCGCGTATTGCAGGGCGCCGCTCTTGAGTTCAGCGAAATCGACGTCGAGCATCATGACGACGAACAGGAAAAGCACCATGACCGCGCCGACATAGACGACGAGCAGGATCATCGCCAGGAATTCGGCTCCGGTCAGCATGAAAAGGCCGGCGGCGTTGAAGAAGGTCAGGATCAGGAACAGCACCGAATGCACGGGGTTGCGCGATGAAATGACCATGAACGCCGACGCCACCGCGACAAAGGCGAAGAGGTAGAAAAAGGCCGCCTCTAGTCCACTCAGCATGGGTTCCCCCGGGTTCCTGTCCGGACTGGCTCACGCCAGTCCGTATCTATGGCTTCGTTCCGCCTCCGGTGCCGAAGCCGCGTTGTCCTAGCCCATGTTCCGACCGGGTTGAAAGGCCCGCCCGAAAGAAACATGGGCAACTTTTTAGTTCGCAAGGATGATCTTGCCCGAAACGCCGGGATCATCCCCTCAGGCGAGGCCCCTCGCCCCGTCCAATATCAGCGATACGGCGAGTCCAGCGAGATGTTGCGCGCCAGTTCGCGCTCCCACCGGTCGCCGTTCGCCAGCAGCCTGTCCTTGTCGTAGTAGAGTTCCTCGCGCGTCTCCGTCGCGAATTCGAAATTCGGTCCCTCGACGATGGCGTCGACCGGGCAGGCTTCCTGGCAAAAGCCGCAATAGATGCACTTCACCATGTCGATGTCGTAGCGCACGGTGCGGCGCGTGCCGTCATTGCGGCGTGGGCCGGCCTCGATGGTGATGGCCTGTGCCGGGCAGATCGCCTCGCACAGCTTGCAGGCGATGCAACGCTCCTCGCCATTGGGATAGCGGCGCAGCGCGTGTTCGCCACGGAAGCGCGGGCTGGTCGGCCCCTTCTCGTGCGGGTAGTTGATCGTCTCCTTCGGAGCGAAGAACTGGCGCATCGATAGGAAGAAGGCGCTGACGAAATCCTGCAGCAGCAGTGATTTTGCGGCCTGTGAAAGAGCGGACATCACGCAAACCCCGTGATCTTGAGGAAGGCGGCGGTGGCGACCACCATGAACAGCGAGATCGGCAGGAACACCTTCCAGCCGAGACGCATCAGCTGGTCGTAGCGATAGCGCGGCACGAACGCCTTCACCATCGAGATGCCGAAGAACACGAAGCAGACCTTCAGCACGAACCAGATGACGCCTGGCACCCAGGTGAAGGGCGCGAAGTCGAACGGAGGCAGCCACCCGCCAAGGAACAGGATGGTCGCCAGCGCGCACATCAGCACGATCGCGACATATTCGCCGAGGAAGAAAAGCAGGAACGGCGTCGACGAATATTCGACCATGTGGCCGGCGACGAGTTCCGATTCGGCCTCGACAAGGTCGAAGGGCGGGCGGTTCGTCTCGGCCAGCGCCGAGATGAAGAAGATGATGAACATCGGGAACAGGCACAGCCAGTTCCAGTCGAGGAACGTGTTGGGCAGGCCAAGCCGGGTGCCAATGCCATCATGCTGCGACAGCACGATATCGGTCAGGTTGAGCGAGCCCGCGGTGAGCAGAACCGTGACGATCACGAAGCCGATCGAGACTTCGTAGGAAACCATCTGCGCCGCCGAACGAAGCGCGCCAAGGAACGGATATTTCGAATTGGATGCCCAGCCGCCCATGATCACGCCATAGACCTCGAGCGAGGAGATGGCGAACACATAGAGGATGCCGACATTGACGTTGGCGATCGCCCAGCCCTCGTTGACCGGAATGACCGCCCAGGCCGAAATCGCCAGCACCGCGGACACCAGTGGCGCCAGCAGGAAGACGCCCTTGTTGGCGCCGGACGGGATCACCGGCTCCTTGAACACGAACTTCAACAGATCCGCGAAGGCCTGCAGCGTGCCCCATGGGCCGACGACGTTCGGGCCGCGCCGCAGCTGCACCGCCGCCCAGATCTTGCGGTCGGCATAGAGGATGTAGGCCACGAAGATCAGCAGCACGACGATCAGCACGACCGACTTCAGGAGAATGATCAGCGCCGGCAGCACGTAGAAGGAGAAGAAGGTTTCCATGCTTATTCCGCCGCCTGCTTGAAGCCGCTCTTGGCCAGCGCCGAGCATTCCGCCATGACGGCGGACGCACGCGCTATCGGGTTGGTCAGGTAGAAGTCTTTCACCGCCGAGGTGAACGTACCCTTGTTCAACGGCCCGCCGAGCTTCGCCACGTTGGCGATATCATCGGCATTGCCGGCCGCCACCTGATCGATGCGGGCAAGATGCGGGTATTCGCCATAGAGCTTCGCGCGCAGCTGCGGCAGCGAATCGAAGGGCAGCTTCTTGCCCAGCACATCCGACAGCGCCCTGAGAATCGCCCAGTCCTCGCGTGCGTCGCCCGGCGCGAAGCCGGCGCGGTTTGTCTGCTGCACACGGCCTTCCGTGTTGACATAGGTGCCCGACTTTTCGGTGTAGGCTGCCGCCGGCAGGATGACATTGGCGCGATGCGCGCCCGCGTCGCCATGCGTGCCGATATAGACGACGAACGCGCCGCCGGTGTTGGCCATGTCGATCTCGTCGGCGCCGAGCAGGAACAGGACTTCCGTCTCGCCCAGCATGCCCGCTACATTCTTGCCGCCCTCGCCCGGCACGAAGCCGACATCGAGGCCGCCGACGCGACCCGCCGCACTGTGCAGCACGGCAAAGCCGTTCCAGTCGGCCCGCGCTGCGTTGACGGCCGCCGCGAGCTTCGCCGCCTGGCCGAGCACGGCCGCGCCATCGGCACGCGCCAGCGCGCCCTGGCCGACGATGATCAGCGGATGCGTCGCGTTCTTCAGAACCTGGAAGAACTTGCCGTTGCCATCGGCCAGATCCTTGAGCGAATCAGGTCCGGCACCCAGTTGCTCATAGTCGTAGCGCGTGTCGCCGATTTCGCCGATGACGCCGACCGGCAGATTGCCGATCCGCCAGCGCTTGCGAATGCGGGCATTGAGCACCGAGGCTTCGAAGCGCGGGTTGGCGCCGATGATAAGAACCGCGTCGGCCTGCTCGATACCTTCGATGGTCGGATTAAAGATGTAGCTGGCCCGGCCGAGCGACGGATCGAGCGCGGCGCCATCCTGGCGGCAATCGGTGTTCTTCGAACCGAGCGCGGCCATCAGCAGCTTCAGCGCGTAGATTTCCTCGACAGCAGCGAGATCGCCGGCAATGGCGCCGATCTTGTCAGGCGTGGTCTTCGACACCGCGTCCTTGATGGCGGCGAATGCATCGGCCCAGCTTGCCTGGGCCAGCTTGCCGTCCCTGCGCACATAGGGGCGGTCGAGGCGCTGCGTGCGCAATCCGTCCCAGATGAAGCGGGTCTTGTCGGAGATCCACTCCTCGTTCACCTGCTCGTTGACGCGCGGCAGGATGCGCATGACTTCGCGGCCACGGCTGTCGACGCGGATCGCCGAGCCGACCGCGTCCATCACGTCGATGGATTCGGTCTTGGTCAGTTCCCAGGGCCGCGCCTGGAAGGCGAAGGGCTTGGAGGTCAGCGCGCCGACCGGGCAGAGATCGATGACGTTGCCCTGCAGTTCGGAGGTCATCGCGCTTTCGAGATAGGTGGTGATCTCGGCGTCCTCGCCGCGGCCGATCAGGCCGAGTTCGGAAATGCCGGCGACCTCGGTGGTGAAGCGGACGCAGCGCGTGCAGTGGATGCAGCGGTTCATCACCGTCTTCACCAGCGGGCCGATATACTTGTCTTCAACCGCGCGCTTGTTCTCGTGATAGCGCGAGGAATCGACGCCGAACGCCATCGCCTGGTCCTGCAGGTCGCATTCGCCGCCCTGGTCGCAGATCGGGCAATCCAGCGGATGGTTGATCAGCAGGAATTCCATCACGCCTTCGCGGGCCTTCTTGACCATAGGCGTGTTGGTGAAGATTTCCGGCGGCTCGCCATTGGGGCCTGGGCGCAGGTCGCGCACGCCCATGGCGCAGGATGCCTGCGGCTTGGGCGGCCCGCCCTTCACCTCGATCAGGCACATGCGGCAATTGCCGGCGATCGACAGCCGTTCATGGAAGCAAAAGCGCGGCACTTCCGCGCCCGCGTCTTCAGCCGCCTGCAGCAGCGTGTAGTGGTCGGGTACAGTGATTTCTTTCCCGTCGACCTTGAGCTTTGCCATCAATTGCCCCCGGCGGTTTTCGCCGTCTCATATGCTTTTAACAGATCGCCGAGGCTGATGCCGTTGATCATCATCCCGGCGACCTCAGCGTTTTCTATCTTCACGTTGCTCATGTTCACATTGGTGAAATGCGCGTTCGAGAGGTTCGCGTCTTCCACCTTGGCGTTGCTCAAATTGGCGCGCAGGATGGTGGACACCGACAGGTTCACATTGTGAAACCGCGTGTTCGACATGTTCACGTCGTCAAAGGTCGAATTGCTGACGATCGCACTGCGCACGTCGAGAACATCGCGTCTGTCGTGAAGCTCCATCCCTGGCCCCTACCTCTTGGCCTTGGCAGCCAGCACGAGGGCCGCCGCCTGCCGGGTCCAGTCGTCGCGGCCGATGCGGCCCTTGAGCGACAGATAGTCGTCGACCCAGGCGATCTCTTCCGGCGTCCACGCCGCGATCTGGCCAAACGTCCAGATTCCCAACCCGTTCAGCACCTTTTCCAGCTTCGGCCCGATGCCCGAAATCTTCTTCAGGTCCTGGGGCAGCGCTGGACGGTCGATCGACTTGGGCTGCCGGAAATCTTCGGGCAGCAAACCGGCCGGCGCGTCGCCTGCCGCAGCCGGGGTCGCCTTAGCTGTTTCTTCCACGACTGGTGCAGCGATGTCGGTCACATCCCGCGCAAAAGATTGTGCCTCTGCGATCAGGGTGATGGTCGCCGCGCGCGCCTTGGTGGAAGAGCTGGTGCCGGCTTCCGAAAAGCGCTCGGTCCTTGCCTCGAAATCATCGACGATCGGCTGCAGCAGCCTTTGCGAAGCCTCCGCTGCGCCCGAAAGCGCGCCCAGCCATACGCCAAACGCATGGTTGGCAAGCCCGATGCTCAGCGCCGACATGGCAGCCGCACCCGCGACAGGGTGCGCGAACAGGTTGACGGCGCTGGCCATCTCCCTCGGCATCATCCTGGTCAGGTCCTGGTTCATCTTCTCGAGCTGGTCCAAATTGGGCATCAATGAGTAGGGTGTCGAATACGGTGCCATAGATATCTCCTGGTCGTTCTTCGTTTCGCCCCGCCCCGTTATTGTCACTTCGGGCTCTCGCCCGCGCTTTCAGATACTTCTATTCCGCCGCCACCATCACCGGTTCGGCCCGGTGCGCATTGCGCGAAAATTCGTCGATGCGCCGCTCCACTTCGCCACGGAAATGCCGCATCAGGCCCTGGATCGGCCAGGCAGCCGCGTCGCCCAGCGCACAGATCGTGTGGCCCTCGACCTGCTTGGTGACGTCGAGCAGCATGTCGATCTCGCGCTTCTGCGCCTCGCCGCGCACCAGCCGCTCCATCACCCGCCACATCCAGCCGGTGCCTTCGCGGCACGGCGTGCACTGGCCGCAGCTCTCATGCTTGTAGAAGTAGGAAAGCCGCGCGATCGCCTTCACGATGTCGGTCGACTTGTCCATGACGATGACAGCCGCGGTGCCCAGGCCCGACTTCAGGTCGCGCAACGCGTCGAAATCCATCGGCGCATCGATGATCTGCTCGGCCGGCACCAGCGGCACCGAAGCGCCGCCGGGAATGACCGCCAAGAGGTTGTCCCAGCCGCCGCGAATGCCGCCGCAATGCGTCTCGATCAGCTCCCGGAACGGGATCGACATCGCCTCTTCGACGGTGCACGGATTGTTGACGTGGCCGGAGATGCAGAACAGCTTGGTGCCGACATTGTTGGGCCGGCCGAAGGACGAGAACCAGGCCGCGCCACGGCGCAGGATGGTCGGCGCCACGGCAATCGACTCGACATTGTTGACCGTAGTCGGGCAGCCATAAAGGCCGACATTGGCAGGGAATGGCGGCTTCAGGCGCGGCTGGCCCTTCTTGCCCTCCAGGCTTTCGAGCAGCGCCGTTTCCTCGCCGCAGATATAGGCGCCGGCACCGTGATGCATGTAGACGTCGAAATCGTAGCCCGACGTGTTGCCCTTGCCGATCAGCTTGGCCTCATAGGCCTCGTCGATGGCGCGCTGCAGGGCCTCGCGCTCGCGAATGAACTCGCCGCGCACATAGATGTAGGCGGCGACCGCACCCATGGCGAAGCCGGCGATCAGGCAGCCTTCGACCAGCGTGTGCGGATCGTTGCGCAGGATGTCGCGGTCCTTGCAGGTGCCGGGCTCGGATTCGTCTGCGTTGACGACGAGATAGCTTGGCCGGCCGTCGCTCTGCTTGGGCATGAACGACCATTTCAGGCCCGTCGGGAAGCCGGCGCCGCCACGGCCACGCAGGCCCGACGCCTTCATCTCGTTGACGATCCAGTCGCGCCCCTTGGCCACGATGCCCGGCGTGCCGTCCCAGGCGCCGCGCGACATCGCGCCGGCCAGCGACTTGTCGAAGAGGCCGTAGATGTTGTTGAAGATACGGTCTTTGTCCTGAAGCATTGTTCGTCCCTCAGACCGGCTTCTTGCCGAAGACGCGGATGTATTCGGCGACACCACCCTTGGCGAGCGCCTTGGCCTGCTTGACCCAGTCGTCGCGGTCGATGCGGCCATGGAAGCTCAGATAGGCATCCACCCACTCGCGCTCGGCCTTCTTCCACGACGCCACCTGCGTGAAGGTGAAGATGCCCAGCGAGTGCAGGATGCCCTCGATCTTAGGGCCGACGCCCGAGATCAGCTTGAGATCGTCGACCAACGCCGGCCGGTCGATGCCAGCCGGACGGTTCTTGTCCTCGAGCGATGGTTTTGTCGGCTTTGCGTCGACGGACGGCGCCTTGGTTTCCGGCGCCTTGAAGGCGGATGCCGGCTCGGCTTTGGCCTTGGGTCCATTGCGCTGCTTGGAAACCTGTTCCACTTCCGGCGCGGCCGTATTTGCATTGGCTGCCGAATGCGGCGGCGCCGAAACGCTCGCGGCCTTTTCCGCCGCCGGGGCGACCGTTGCCGCCGAAGGCGTCTTCAACGCCGGGCTGGTTTCCGGCGCATCGGTCTTCGGCTTGCTGGCATTGGACGGCGCAACGGGCCCGGCGGATGCCGCCGGCGCGGCGGCGGGAGCCGCTTCCTTGGCGGCCTTGGCCGCGGCCTTTGCTTCCTTGTCCCGCGTCGACTTGAGGATCGCCTTTTCGTTGGTCAGCGAGGTCAGGCCGGAGGCTGGCTCCGAGCCGGTGCGGCCGTTCTGAGGTCCCGGCATTACCGAGGCGCCCTTGCCCGCATCGTAAAGATCGATGATCTCGGCAAGCCGTTCCGGCGTCAGATCCTCGAAAGTGTCCTTGAAAACCATGACCATCGGCGCGTTGACGCAGGCGCCAAGGCATTCGACCTCTTCCCACGACAAGGTGCCCTTGTCGTTGGTGTGGAACTGGTCGTGATGGATCTTCGAACGGCACACATCCATCAGCGCTTCCGAGCCGCGCAGCATGCAGGGCGTGGTGCCGCAGACCTGGATATGAGCGCGTGTGCCGACCGGGTTCAGCTGGTACTGCGTGTAGAAAGTCGCGACTTCCAGCCCACGGATGCGGGGCATGCCAAGCATGTCGGAAATCGTCTCGATCGCCGCCTTCGTCACCCAGCCTTCCTGCTCCTGCGCAATCATCAGCAACGGGATGATCGCGGACTGTTCGCGGCCCTTCGGGTACTTCTTGATCCATTGCTTCGCCGCTGCGGCATTCGCCCGGTTGAAGGCGAAGGATGCTGGCTGGACGCTTGCTTCTGCGAGACGGCGGACTGACATGGAGTTTCGCTTTTTATGTTTCTTACTGAGCTGATCTATAGGCGCGGTAACAATCTTCGGATTGCCCCAACACGCATACGAACTCTTCATTCCCACGCTTCAGGCGGACAAACTCATCATAACGGTCATTCCACCAGATACTTCCGCAACGAGGCCTCGGCTGGCTAGGCACTTCAGCAACGAAGGTATCATTTCGCTGGCAAGATTCGCTCGGTGGACCGTCTACAAATATCCCAGCATCTAGTAGCCGATAGCCACCAATTTCGCGCACCGTCAACAGATCGCCTTCGGCGATGAGCTTGAACCCTTCTTGAAGAAGGTCGCTGGACGAAAGCCCGCCGCCAGCCGTCGCAGATGTCACTTCAGCAGAAGCGGCAAGACATGCCGCCGCCAAAAACGTCTTTGATGGCCGACCTATACCCATCATCACCGATCGACCTCACCAAACACGATGTCGAGGGAGCCGAGGACGGCGGTGACGTCGGCCAGCATGTGGCCACGGCACAGGAAGTCCATGGCCTGGAGATGCGCGAAACCCGGTGCGCGCAGCTTGCAGCGATAGGGCTTGTTGGAGCCGTCGGACACCAGATAGACGCCGAACTCGCCCTTCGGCGCCTCGACGGCAGCGTAGACCTCGCCTGCCGGTACGCGGTAGCCCTCGGTGTAGAGCTTGAAGTGATGGATCAGCGCTTCCATCGAACGCTTCATCGCCTGCCGCTTCGGCGGCACGATCTTGCCGTCGAGGTTCGACACCGGACCAGTCAGTTCCTTGCCGAGCAGCAGATCGACGCACTGGCGCATGATCCTGGCCGACTGGCGCATCTCTTCCATACGCAGCAGGTAGCGATCGAAACAGTCGCCGTTCTTGCCGACCGGAATGTCGAAATCCATCTCGGCATAGCATTCGTAAGGCTGCGCCTTGCGCAGGTCCCAGGCGGCACCCGAGCCGCGCACCATGACGCCCGAAAAGCCCCAGGCCCAGGCGTCCGCCAACGACACAATGCCGATATCGACATTGCGCTGCTTGAAGATGCGGTTGCCGGTCAGCAGCGCGTCAAGGTCGTCGATGGATTTCAGGAACGGATCGATCCACTTGCCGATGTCCTCGACCAGCTTTTGCGGCAAATCCTGGTGAACGCCACCCGGCCGGAAATAGGCGGCATGCATGCGCGAGCCGGAGGCCCGCTCGTAGAACACCATCAGCTTTTCGCGTTCGACGAAGCCCCACAACGGCGGCGTCAGAGCACCGACGTCCATCGCCTGCGTCGTCACATTCAGGATGTGCGACATGATGCGCCCCATCTCTGAATAGAGCACGCGGATGAGCTGGCCACGCTTCGGCACTTCGATGCCGAGCAGCCGCTCGACCGCGAGTGCGAATGCATGCTCCTGGTTCATCGGCGCGCAATAGTCGAGCCGGTCGAGATACGGCACCGCCTGCAGGTAGGTCTTGGCCTCGATCAGCTTTTCGGTGCCGCGATGCAGCAGTCCGATATGCGGGTCGACGCGATCGACCACCTCGCCGTCCAGTTCCAGCACAAGGCGCAGAACGCCGTGCGCCGCAGGGTGCTGCGGGCCGAAATTGATGTTGAAATTGCGGACGGAGGTCTCAGCCATTGTGGCGCCTCAATTCGTCTTGGCTTTTTCGTCGCCCGGCAGGACGTAATCCGTCCCTTCCCATGGCGAGAGAAAATCGAAATTGCGGAATTCCTGCTTGAGCTCCACCGGCTCGTAAATGACGCGCTTGGCCTCATCGTCGTAACGCACCTCGACAAAGCCGGTCAGCGGGAAGTCCTTGCGCAGCGGATGGCCTTCGAAACCATAATCGGTCAGCAGCCGGCGCAAATCCGGATGGCCGGAGAACAGCACGCCATAGAGATCGTAGGTCTCGCGCTCGAACCAGTCGGCACCGGGATAGACGCCGGTGATCGACGGCACCATCGTCTCTTCGTCGGCCTGCACCTTGACGCGGACGCGCACGTTCTGCTTCGGCGACAGGAGGTGGTAGACGACATCGAAGCGCTTGGCGCGCGACGGATAGTCGGCGCCACAGACATCGATGATCGAGATGAACTGGCAGCGTGCATCGTCACGCAGGAAGGTCACGACTTCGATGATATCATTCGGCTCGACATGAAGGGTCAGCTCGCCATAAGCAAGAACCGCGTCCGAGACGCGCCCGCTCAGTTTTTCGCCGAGATAAGTCGACAGTTCGCTCAGTGATGCGGCCATGAATTTACCGTTCGATCGTGCCGGTGCGGCGGATCTTCTTCTGCAACAGAAGAATGCCGTAGAGCAGCGCTTCGGCGCTCGGCGGACAGCCGGGCACATAGATGTCGACGGGCACGACGCGATCGCAACCGCGCACCACCGAATAGGAATAATGATAGTAGCCGCCGCCATTGGCGCAGGAGCCCATCGATATGACGTAGCGCGGCTCCGGCATCTGGTCATAGACCTTGCGCAGCGCGGGCGCCATCTTGTTGGTCAGCGTGCCCGCCACGATCATGATGTCGGACTGGCGCGGAGAAGCGCGCGGCGCGACGCCGAAGCGCTCCGAGTCGTAGCGCGGCATCGAGGTATGGATCATCTCCACCGCGCAACAGGCGAGGCCGAAGGTCATGAACATCAGCGAGCCGCTGCGCGCCCAGGTAATCAACGCCTCGGTCGAGGTGACGAGAAAACCCTTGTCGGCAAGCTCGTTGTTGATTTCAAGGAAGAAGGGATCGTCCTCCCCCACCGGCCTGCCGGTGTTGGGATCGATCAGACCCTTGGGCTTCGGCGCGACGAGCGTGCCGGAACTGTCGCTCAATCCCATTCCAGCGCTCCTTTTTTCCATTCATAGGCAAAGCCGATGGTCAGCACCGCCAGGAAAACCATCATCGACCAGAAGCCGAGCATGCCGATCTTCGAGAAGGACACCGCCCATGGGAAGAGGAAGGCCACTTCCAGATCGAAGATGATGAACAGGATCGAAACCAGGTAGAAGCGGATGTCGAATTTCATGCGGGCGTCGTCGAACGAGTTGAAACCGCACTCGTAGGCGGAAAGCTTTTCCGGATCGGGATTGCGATAGGCCACCAGGAACGGCGCCGCCAGCAGCGCCAGGCCGACCACAAGTGCCACGCCTATGAACAGGACGATGGGCAGGTATGAACCTAGAAGTGCGTTCATGCTCGGCTTTCCGTTGGCGCCAATCCAGTTTGAATACAGCACCGGACCCTAATGCGGAAGCGTGACAGATTAACCGCTGAACCGTTTTAGGGGCCTATGCTGCAATGCGGCGAGGGTTAGCGCAGCGCTTTCGGCGAAGCAAGTCAAACCTTGTTCAAAACGCAGGCCTGGACGGCATATCCGGGGAAACTGGTCCGATACGCTCCTGTTTGATTTCCTTCATTTTTTACTCCACTTTTCTCTCCTGACATATATACCGCCAAAACCCTGCTAGCATCACGCGGAATCACGATCTTCCCACGCCCGAAAATGTCAGAGACGCAACAGCATGAAGGAAAAGATCTCGCTTCCGATGGCCCGGCGCATTGCTCTTGCCGCCCAGGGTTTCATGGACGCCAGACCGGCCTCCACACCCGGCCGACGCCATCTCGGTCGCGTGCTGGCCCGCACCGGGCTGCTGCAGATCGATTCCGTGAGCGCGGTTGTGCGCGCTCATTATATGCCGCTCTATTCGCGCCTTGGCCCCTACCCGCTAGCGCTGCTCGACAATGCCGCGGCGACGCGCAAGCGCACGATCTTCGAATACTGGGCGCACGAAGCATCCTTCCTGCCCGTCGAAACCTACCCGCTGATGCGCTGGCGGATGGAGCGGGCCGAGCGCGGTGGCGAGATGTATACCGGGCTGGCCAAATGGGGCCGCGAGCACGGTGCGTATATAGAAGAGATCTATCGCGCGGTTGTCGATCGCGGTCCGATCGCCGCTTCCGCGCTCGAAGGCCAGAAGGGGTCGGGCGGCTGGTGGGGCTGGAGCCATGCGAAGCATGCCTTCGAATGGCTGTTCTGGGCCGGGCGTATCACAACGGCGCACCGTCGCGGCTTCGAGCGATTCTACGATCTGCCCGAACGCGTGCTGCCGCGGGCGATCCTCGATTTGCCCGTACCGGCCGCCCAGGACGCGCATCGCGAATTGCTGAGCATTTCGGCCCGCGCCCACGGCATCGCGACGGCCGGCGACCTGCGCGACTATTTCCGCCTGTCTCCCGCCGACATGAAGGGCCGGCTGGAGGAACTGGTCGAACTCGGCGAACTGTTGCCCGTGCGCGTCGAAAGTTGGGACAAGCCGGCTTACCTTCACAGGGACGCGCGTCTACCGCGCCGGATCGAGGCGCGCGCCCTGCTGGCGCCGTTCGATCCCGTGGTCTTCGAACGGTCGCGCACGGAGCGGCTCTTCGATTTCCGCTACCGCATCGAGATCTATACGCCGGCTGACAAGCGGCAGTACGGCTACTACGTCTTGCCGTTCCTGCTCGGCGACAAGATCGTGGCGCGAGTCGACCTCAAGGCCGACCGCCCGGCGAGGGTTCTGCGCGTCCATGCCGCTTACGCCGAGCCCGGTGCGCCCACCGAGACATCGGCGCAACTCTTCGACGAATTGAAGCAGATGCAGGGCTGGCTTGGCCTTGAGCACATTGAAGTGACGCCGGCTGGCGATCTGGGACCGGCGCTGGCCGACATCGCCATGTCGTAGCCGCGCGTTGACACCGCTGCCTGCAAAAGCCTAAATCCACTCCAGACGGTCTTCTCTCTTCAAAGGGAGGAGCCAAGAGGGAATGCGGTGCGGGATGAAATCCCAAATCCGCGGCTGTCCCCGCAACTGTAAGCGAAGAGCCAAGGCCGAAAACCACTGGGATGTTCCCGGGAAGGCGGCTGCCCAAGGCGATGACCCGCGAGCCAGGAGACCTGCCGTCTGGAACGATAGAATCCGATCGCCTGGCGGGTTTCCGGGCAAGGAGCGAGATTTGGATCACGACAGCAGTCTTTCGGCTGGAAGAACGGATTTTTCGTCCGGCCATGATGATGCCCTCGAACAGGTCACCATCATCATCTGCGCCTCGTGCCGCGACGAAAACGGCTCCGACGCCCATCCGCGCGCCGGCGAATTGCTGGCCGACGATGCGCGCCGCGCCGCATCCAGCGATCATATCCGTGTCCGCGCAGTGGAATGCCTCGGCAATTGCAAGCGCCGGCTCAGCGCCGCGATCCTTCGCGACGGCTGCTGGAGCTACGTTTTCGGCGACCTGACAGCGACCAGCGGCGACGACCTCGTCACCGGAGCAAAACTCTTCGCCACCTCGACCGATGGCCTCATTCCGTGGCGCGGCCGTCCCGATAGCCTGAAGCGCGGCCTCGTTGCCCGCATCCCTCCACTCGACATGTTGAAGGACTGACCATGACTGCTTCCGTCTCTCGTGTTCCCTGCACCGTCATCACCGGCTTCCTCGGCGCCGGCAAGACGACGCTGGTCCGCCATCTCCTGGAAAACGCCGGTGGCAAACGTATTGCGATCATTGTGAATGAGTTTGGCGACATCGGCATCGACGGTGAAATCCTCAAGGGCTGCGGCATCGACACCTGCCCCGAGGAAAACATCGTCGAACTGGCCAATGGCTGCATCTGCTGCACCGTGGCAGACGATTTCGTACCGGCGCTGGACCAGATCCTGTCGCTGACGCCGAAGGTCGACCACATTCTGATCGAGACGTCCGGCCTCGCTTTGCCCAAGCCGCTGGTCCAGGCTTTCCAGTGGCCGACGGTTAAGAGCCGCGTAACGGTCGATGGCGTCATCGCCGTGGTGGACGGCCCGGCGCTGGCGGAAGGCCGCGTCGCCAACGACATGGACGCCCTGCAGGCACAGCGCGCTGAGGACGAGACACTCGATCACGATGATCCGGTTGAGGAGGTGTTCGAAGACCAGATCGCCTGCGCCGACCTGATCATCCTGTCGAAGAGCGACCTGATGGACGCCGCCGGTTCGGCCCGCGCCAACGCCGTCATCAATGAACACTCCGCCCGCGCCGTGAGGATCGTGCCGACGTCGCACGGCAAGGTCGATCCCTCCGTATTGCTCGGGCTCGGTCTCGCCGTCGAGGACGACATCGAGAACCGCAAATCCCATCATGACGGCGCATTCGACCACGAGCATGACGACTTCGACACCTTCATCGTCGACATTCCCTCGATCGCCAATCCGGACGAGTTGGCAAAGCGCGTCGCCACCGTTGCCGAAGAAGAGAACGTGCTGCGCGTGAAGGGCTTCGTCGAGGTCGGCGGCAAGCCGATGCGGCTCCTGCTGCAGGCCGTCGGCCCGCGCGTCAATCATTACTACGACCGCGCCTGGACGCCAGAAGACGACCGCCGTTCGCGTCTTGTCGTCATCGGCCTGAAGGGGCTGAACCGTCCGGCGATCGAGCGTATACTCGCCGGCTGATTTCAGACACGAGCCGCGATGCATATCCTCACCACGACATCCGCCTCGCTCGACGACCTCGCCGAGCCCATCGATCTGCGGCAGACGCCGGCGGATATCGTGGCGCTGTCCTTCACCGACAGCGACCTCGCCGGACTGGCGGCGGCATGGAAGGCCGATGCCGCCCGCCTGCGCTCGATGCGGCTGGCAGCCCTGCGCGACCTGCGCCATCCCATGTCCGTCGATCTCTGGGTCGACAGTGTGGCCCGCCACGCCAAGGTTATCCTCGTGCGCATCCTCGGCGGTTACGACTGGTGGCGCTACGGCTGCGACCAGTTGGCGTCGATCGCCCGCGAACGCGGCATAAAGCTGGCGCTGCTGCCCGGTGAATGCCGCGACGAGGATCTCAGGCTGATCGAGGCTTCGACGCTGCCGCGCGAGGAACTCGACGGCCTGCTCGACTATTTTCGCGAGGGCGGCCCGTCGAATATGAGCGCGCTGGTGAGCCGACTGACGCGGCTGGCCGGGTCCGATGTGGCGGTGGTTGAGCCGGTTGCAGTCCCCAAAGCCGGCTACTACGAACCCACACGCGGCGTCGTCCCCCTCCCCCTCGAGGGGAGGGTCCGGCCGCAGGCCGGGGGTGGGGTCGCTGCGGCAGTGCGCCGACCCAAAGAAACGTCGCGCCCTGTCGTACCGACCCCACCCAGCCCTGCGGGCCACACTCCCCTCGAGGTGGAGGGAGACGCCGCGCCGGTCGTGCCCATCCTGTTCTATCGCTCGATGCTGCTGGCCGCCGATGTCGCGCCCATCGATGCGCTTTTTGAGACGCTAAGGCAGCGCGGCTTGGCTCCCGTGCCGATCTTCGTTTCGAGCCTGAAAGACCCAACGTCACTCGCCTTCGTCGAGACATCGCTCACTGCGCTTAAACCTTCCGCCGTCATCACCGCCACCGCTTTTGCCTCCGGCGCCGAACCCGGCGTCGAAACCCTGTTCGACCGGGCCGGCGTACCGGTCTTCCAGGTCATCGTTGCCACGACCCGCCGCGACGTGTGGGAAACAAACCAGCGTGGCCTCGCGCCCGCAGATCTCGCCATGCATGTCGTGCTGCCGGAGCTCGATGGCCGCATCCTTGCCGGCGCGATTTCCTTCAAGGGCGAAAGCGATGTCGATCCCGCACTTGGTCATCGCGCCTTCGCCAACCGGCCGGAACCGGATCGCGTGATGCAGGTGGCGGACCGCATTGAAGCATTCATTCGCTTGCAGGAGACGCCTCGGGCCGAGCGAAAGCTGGCTGTCCTGATCCCCGATTACCCAAGTGCGCCTGGCCGCACAGGCTATGCCGTCGGCCTCGATGTGCCGTCGAGCGTGCTCGGCATGCTGCACGACCTCAAGCAACAGGGCTATATGGTTGACGGGATTCCGCAATCGCCGCGCGAGTTGCTGCGGATACTGGAAACCTCCAGCCACGGGATGACGCTTGAAGACTATCGCTCATCCTCGACAGAACTGCCGACTGCCGCAATCGCTGCAGTAGAGGCGGCATGGGGGAAGGCGGAGGATGAAACTGGTCTGCGCGAGGCGCCCCCCTCTCGGCCAACAAGCGAAAAAAGCTTCCCCTTCCGCGCCGCGACCTTCGGCAACATCACCGTCGCGCTGGCCCCCGATCGTGGCCGTTCCGCCGACCGCCGCGCCGACTACCACGACCCGACGCTCCCCCCGCGCCATGCCCTCCTCGCTTTCGGCCTCTGGTTGCGCAAGTCCCTCGGCATCCATGCCCTTATCCATGTCGGCGCCCATGGCACGCTGGAGTGGCTGCCCGGCAAGACCGTCGCGCTCTCTGGAAACTGCTTCCCCGAGATCGTCACCGGTCCCCTGCCCGTCATCTATCCTTTCATCGTCTCCAACCCTGGCGAGGCCGCGCAAGCCAAGCGGCGTATTGCCGCCGTCACGCTCGGCCACCTGCCGCCGCCGCTGGCCGGCGCCGGGCTCGACGAGAACCAGCACAAGCTTGAGCGGCTGGTCGACGAATATGCCCAAGCCGACGGGCTCGACCGCCGCCGCCGTGACCGCCTGGCAAAACTGATCGTCGACACAGCACAAAAGACCGGCCTCGCCTCCGAAGCCGGCGTCGCCAGGACCGACGCGCCCGACGAGGCCTTGCGCCGAATCGACGCGTGGCTCTGCGACCTCAAGGATTTCGCCATCAAGGACGGGCTGCATATCTATGGCCGCGCGCCCGACGACGAGCCCGACGCGATGCGGCGCCAAAGCGCCGAAGCCGAAAAGGCGGCGCTGCTCGCCGCGCTCGACGGCCGCCACGTCAAGGCAGGCCCGGCAGGGGCGCCCGCGCGCGGGCGCTCCGATGTTTTGCCAACCGGCCGCAACCTGTTCACGTCGGACCCGCGCGCCATGCCGACGCCGACCGCCTATGATCTGGGCAAGGCGGCTGCGGAGGAAGTCGTGCGCGGCTACCTGCAATCGCATGGCGACTGGCCGCGCTCGCTGGTCATAGACCTTTGGGGCTCGGCCTCGCTGCGCACCGGCGGCGAGGAGATCGCGCAAGGCCTGGCGTTGATGGGCTGCCGGCCGCAATGGGATTCCGCGACTGGCCGCGTTACCGGCATCGAGGTGCTGCCGCCGGCCACGCTCGGCCGTCCGCGCGTCGACGTCACCTGGCGCATTTCCGGCCTGTTCCGCGACATGTTCCCGACCCAGATCGCGTTGATCGATGCCGCAGCCAATGCCGTTGCCGCGCGCGACGAGGAGGATTCGGAAAACCCGCTCGCGGCAAGAAGCCGTGCGGACGGCAAGATCAGCCCGCGCATATTCGGCACCTCGCCCGGCACATACGGCGCAGGCGTCGAGGATCTTCTGTCCAGCGGCGACTGGGCCGCGCGCGAGGAAATCGGCCGCGCCTATCTCGCCGCCACCTCGCATGCCTATGGCGGCGCCAATGGCGAAGGCATCTCCTCGCCGGGCGCGTTTGAAACGCGCATCGCCGAAGCCGATCTTCTCGTGCATACCGGCGACGATCCGGGCCGCGATATCCTCGAAGGCTCCGCGGATGTCGCCTTCATCGGCGGATTTTCGGCAGCACTTGCCGCATTGGGCAAGAACGCCGACGTCATCGTGCTCGACACGACGGACCCGCAAAAGCCTAAGCCGCGTTCCGTGAGCGAGGCGGTGTCGCGCGTGGTGCGCGCCCGCGCGGTCAATCCGCGCTTCATCGCCGGCCAGATGCGCCACGGCCCGCGCGGCGCCTCCGAATTCGCCGAGACGGTCGACCGTCTCGTCGGTTTCGCCGAGACCACCCACGCAATATCCGGCGCGCTGATCGAAGCCGTGCACGACGCCTATGTCGGCGACCCCCTCGTTCGCGCCTTCATCCTGCGCGAAAACCCTGCCGCCGCCAAAGTCATAGCCGAGCGTTTCCTGTCCGCGCGCCGGCGCGGCCTCTGGCATCCCCTGCGCAATTCCATCGACGACGATCTCGCCGCTTTGATTACCGAGGCACAGGCGCACGGGGTCGCGGCATGAACGCCTTTTCACGCCGCGGCGCCTGCCCGGCCCTGTCCGCTCCAATGCAAACCGGCGATGGCCTTCTGGTTAGGCTCAATCCCGTCGCTGGAGGATTGTCGCCGAAGCTGTTGATCGGACTCGCCGAATCCGCTCTGCGCCATGGCAACGGGATCATGGAAGTGACCGCGCGCGGCAGCCTGCAGATACGCGGACTGATGCCTGCAAGCGCGGTGTTGCTGGCGGCGGAGGTGGATGCGCTGGGCATCGCGGTACGCACCGGCATGCCGGTCGAGACCGGGCCGCTGGCCGGCGTCGACCCCATGGAAATCGCCGATCCGCGCCCGCTGGCGGAACGGATCAGGGCGGCGGTCGAAGAGGCTGGGCTTCCCCAACGGCTCGGGCCGAAGGTTTCGGTCGTTGTCGACGGCGGCGGACAACTGACGCTGGATGCGGTGACGGCTGATGTAAGGCTGAAGGCGGTGCGCGGCGGCGCTGGCGTCCTGTGGACTGTATCTGTCGCCCGGGACGGCCAAAGCGCGGCGCGACTGGCGAGTGCCGATGAAGATGCCGCGCGCGATATCACTGTCGCTGCTCTCAGGATGATCGCCGAAAAAGGCCGCGAGGCTCATGCAAGGGATTTGTCGGAGAGGCAGTTGGCATCTCTCGCAAATTGGCATTCCTTCGCGCCCCCCTCTGTCGTGGGGGAGATGTCCGGCAGGGCAGAGGGGGGCGCGAAGGAATGCCAATCCATTGGTCTTTTTAACTTGGCAGCGAGCAAGGTCGCCCCAGGCATAGGCCTGCCTTACGGCAGCATGCCGGCGGGCAAGATCATCGATCTCGTGCAACGTGCCCTCGCCCTTGGCACAACCGAAATCCGTCTTGCGCCGGGCCGCTCACTGCTTTTCCTCGGTCAGCCGGCTGACGCGTGTCCATCACTCCCGCAAGCAGCCGCCACGCTCGGATTCATCACCTCCCCCGCCGACCCGCGCACGCGCATCGCTGCCTGTCCCGGCACGCCGGCATGCGCCTCCGGCCAGATCGCGACGCGCGACATCGCCGAGAAGGTCGCCGCTGAAAACGCTGATATTCTAGACTTCACACTGCACATTTCCGGCTGCGCCAAGGGCTGCGCTCACCCTGGCGCGGCCGCACTCACTTTGGTCGGCGGCGAAAACGGAGCCGGACTTGTCGTGAACGCGACGGCAAAGGCCCTTCCTGCCGGCTACAGGCCGCGCTATGACGCCGCGCGCGGCATCGGCCGCGTCGCGGCAGCGATCCGCAGCGCACGACTTCCCGGCGAAACCGCCGCAGCCTGCCTGAAACGGCTTGGCGCGGCTGGCGTCGCCGAGGCTTACCAACAGGAATAAGCATGGCCGCCTACGAATACATCCACGACGGAACGGCGATCTACGAGCGCTCCTTCGCCATCATTCGCGCCGAGGCTGATCTCACGCGCTTTTCCGACGCCGAGGCCGATGTCGCGATCCGCATGATCCACGCCTGCGGACAGGTCGAAGCCGCCAGCCATTTTGTCTTCTCGAAGGATTTCGTTGCGGTCGCACGCTCGGCGCTGAGCGCCGGCGCCCCGATCTTCTGCGACGCGGAGATGGTCTCCCACGGCGTCACACGCGCCCGCCTGCCAGCCGGCAACGAGGTGATCTGTACCTTGCGCGATCCACGCACACACGAAATCGCCAAGGCAATCGGCAACACTCGCTCGGCTGCTGCCATCGACCTCTGGGGCGAGCGCATGGCCGGTTCGGTCGTCGCCATCGGCAACGCGCCGACGGCACTCTTCTATCTGCTGGAGAAATTGCGCGACGGCGCGCCAAAGCCGGCGGCCATCATCGGCATGCCCGTGGGCTTCGTCGGTGCTGCCGAATCGAAGGATGCGCTGGCCGAGAATTCCTATGGCGTGCCCTACGCGATCGTACGCGGCAGGCTGGGCGGCAGCGCCATGACAGCCGCCGTGCTCAATTCCCTGGCGAGGCCCGGCCTGTGAGCGTGGTTGCAAAAGGCCGTCTCGTCGGCGTCGGCACCGGTCCCGGCGATCCAGAATTGTTGACGCTGAAGGCGGCGCGTGCCCTGGCCGAGGCCGATGTCGTGGCTTACTTCGCCAAGCGCGGCAACAACAGCAATGCGCGCGCCATCGTCGAAGCGCGCTTCCGGCCGGATATGGTTGAACTGCCGCTGCTCTATCCCGTGACCACCGAGATCGCCAAGGATCACGCCGATTATCGGTCGCAGATCACCGGGTTCTATGAAGAATCGGCCGAGAAGGTCGCCGAACATCTTCAGGCAGGCCGCATTGTGGCTGTCCTGTCCGAAGGCGACCCGCTTTTCTACGGCTCCTACATGCATCTGCATGTGCGCCTCGCGCATCGCTTCCCGACCGAAGTCATTCCCGGCATCACCGCCATGTCCGGCTGCTGGTCGACCAACGGCCTGCCGATCGTCCAGGGTGACGATGTGCTGACCGTACTGCCGGGCACGATGAGCGAATTCGAGCTGACGCGCCGTCTCGCCGACACCGATGCCGCCGTCATCATGAAGGTCGGCCGCAACCTGCCGAAGATCAGGCGCGCGCTCGAGGCCACAGGCAAGCTGACGCGCGCCGTATACGTCGAGCGCGGCACCATGCCTGGCAGCGTTTCCATGAAGCTTGCCGACAAGCAGGACGACAAGGCCCCCTATTTCGCCATCGTGCTGGTCGCCGGCTGGTCCGGCCGGCCCGACGCATCCCTGGAGGCAGGCGTATGAGCGGGCGCCTCACCGTCATCGGCCTTGGACCCGGCAACAGCGACCAGGTCACACCCGAAGCAAGCCGCGCCGTGGCGGAAGCGAAGTTCTTCTACGGCTACAAGCCCTATCTCGACCGGCTTGAGTTGCGCGCTGACCAGACCCGCGTTGCTTCCGACAACCGCGAGGAACTCGCCCGGTCGAAGGACGCGCTGACCAAGGCGGCCGAGGGCCACGACGTCGCCGTCGTCTCCGGTGGCGATCCAGGCGTCTTCGCCATGGCCGCCGCCGTCTGCGAGGCGATCGAGGCCGGCCCGGCCGAATGGCGTGCCGTCGACGTCGCCATGGTGCCGGGCATCACCGCCATGCTCGCCGTCGCCGCCCGGATCGGCGCGCCGCTCGGCCATGATTTCTGCGCCATCTCGCTGTCGGACAATCTGAAGCCCTGGGACCTGATTGAACTGCGCCTGCTCGCCGCCGCCGGCGCCGGCTTCGTCATCGCGCTCTACAATCCGATCAGCAAGGCGCGCCCCTGGCAGCTTGGCCGGGCATTCGAGTGTCTCACCGCGATCCTGCCGGGAACCACGCCGGTCATCTTCGGCCGTGCCGCCGGCCGGCCGGACGAACGCATCGAAGTCTGCCTGCTCGCCGACGCGGATGCCGCCAAGGCCGACATGTCGACCTGCATCATCATCGGCTCGCCGGAAACCAGGATCATCCGGCGGGGCGACAAGCCGGCGCTGGTCTACACGCCGCGTTCGTCCACGGGACGGACGAGATGATCGACGATCTTGGCCAGAGCCTCGACGGTTTCAGCCGAGGGAACGTCCGGCAGAGCCGGCCTGCGGACCATGATAACCTCAATTCCAAGCGCCCGCGCGGCGGCGATCTTGCCGTAGGTGGCCTCGCCGCCGCTGTTCTTCGACACGACGACATCGATGCGATGGTCTTCGAGCAGCGCGCGTTCGTTGGCTTCCCGAAACGGCCCGCGCGCCAGAAGATAGTCGGCGTCGGGTACGGCAAGTCCCGGTTCGACCGGGTCGACGCTTCGAATAAGATAATGGTGCTGCGGAGCGGCCTCGAAAGCGGCGACCTCCTGCCGTCCGAGCGCCAGAAAGACACGCCGTGGCCCACGCCCCAGAGCCCCTGCCGCATCGGCTACATTGTCGACCTCGACCCAGCGGTCGCCATCGAGCCGCTCCCAGCCGGGACGGCGCAAGGCGATGATCGGCACGCCGGTCGCATGGGCAGCGGACGCCGCATTGGCGGAGATTCGCGCCGCATAGGGGTGGGTGGCGTCGATCAAAAGCCCGGTGCTCGTTTTCCGCAGATAGGCAGCCAATCCATCCGCGCCGCCAAATCCTCCGCTTCGCACAGGCACGCCCTGCGCGACCGGGCTTTCGGTGCGGCCGGCCAGCGACAATGTGATGGAAAAATCGGCACGCGCGGCCAGGCTTCCAGCCAGTTGCCGGGCTTCGGTGGTTCCGCCGAGAATCAGAATGCTGTGGGTCATCATGCCTGCTGAAGGTCAATCGATGGCCGCCTGGCTTACGGTCGTCGGCATCGGCGAGGACGGTTTAGCGGGTCTCGGTGAAGAGGCCAAGCGGCTGATCGCCGGAGCTGAAGTCATCTTCGGCGGCAAGCGCCATCTTGCTCTGGTTGCCTCCTTCGCCAAGGGCGAGGCCCGCCCATGGCCTGTCCCCTTCGACGCCGAGATGCGCGACGTGCTGGCGCTTGCCGGCAGGCGCGTCTGCGTGCTCGCTTCCGGCGATCCGTTCTTCCACGGCGTCGGCGCCACCCTTGCCCGCAAGGTCAAGGCGCGCAACATGCGTGTCATTCCCGCACCGTCGGCCGTTTCGCTGGCCGCCGCGCGGCTCGGCTGGGCCTTGCAGGACATCGAAACCGTTTCGCTGCATGGTCGGCCGCTCGACCTGATCCGGCCCCTTCTGCAGCCGAACGCGCGCATCTTGGCTCTGACCTCGGATGGGGATGCTCCTTCAGCCATTGCGCGGCTGCTCACCGAGCTCGATTTCGGCGGCTCGCGGCTGACGGTCCTGGAGGCCTTGGGCGGTCCGAACGAGAGCCAACGCTCTGCGCGGGCGGACACCTTCGAGCTCGAAAACATCAATCCCCTCAATGTGCTGGCGATCGAGCTTGATTCAAATACGCAGGCCCGCATCTTGCCGCTGACTGTCGGCCTTGCCGATCATCTGTTCGAGCATGACGGCCAGATCACCAAGCGCGAAGTGCGCGCCATCACGCTGTCGGCGCTGGCGCCCCGGCGCGGCGAATTGCTGTGGGACATCGGCGCGGGATCGGGATCGATTGGCATCGAGTGGATGCTCGCCCACCCATCCATGCGCACCATTGCCATCGAAGCCGATCCGACCCGCGCCGCCCGCATCCGCCGCAACGCCGCGCATTGCGGCGTACCCGGCCTGGCCATTGTCGAAGGGACGGCGCCGCAAGCGCTTGCCGGTATTGAAAAGCCGGACGCGATCTTCATCGGTGGCGGTGGCAGCGATGCCGGCGTGCTCGACATTGCCGTTGATGCCCTGCCCGCGGGCGGCCGCCTCGTCGCCAATGCCGTGACGCTGGAGATGGAAGTGTTGCTGCTCGCCCGCCACGCGGCGCTTGGCGGCGATCTCACCCGTATCGCAATATCACGCGCTTCACGGGTCGGCTCGATGCAGGCATGGAGGCCGGCCATGCCTGTCACACAATGGATTTGGGTAAAGCCATGATCGTCGCGGGCATAGGCAGCCGCAAGGGCGTCGGCGTCGAGGACGTGCTTGCCGCGATCGAAACCGCTATCGAGGCGCACGGGCTGGCAATGTCGGCGCTGTCAGCCCTGGCCACCGCCACCTTGAAGCAGGATGAGGAAGCCATACCCGCCGCCGGGCGCGCGCTGAGCGTCCCGGTCATCATCGTCGATGACGCCACGCTGCGGGCCGCCTCGCCTGACACGCTCAGCAAATCCGTTCTGTCGCAGTCACTTGCCGGAACGCCGTCGGTCTCGGAAGCGGCGGCCCTAGCCGCCGCTGGAAAAGGCGCGAAGCTGCTGGGCCCACGCACCGTTGTCGGCTCCGTCACCTGCGCGCTTGCCATCAGTGGAGATCAGGCATGACCGTCCACTTCATCGGCGCTGGCCCCGGCGCCGCCGACCTCATCACCTTGCGCGGCGCCAGGCTGCTGGCAAACTGCCCGGTCTGCCTCTATGCAGGCTCCATCGTCGCACCCGAATTGCTGCGGCATTGCGCGCCGGGAACGAAATTGATCGACACGGCGCCAATGTCGCTCGACGAGATCGAAGCCACGTATCTCGAAGCGCACACGGCCGGTCACGATGTCTCGCGCCTTCATTCCGGCGACCTGTCGGTGTGGAGCGCGGTTGCCGAACAGATTCGCCGGCTCGAAAAACACGCCATCCCCTACACGCTGACACCGGGCGTCCCCTCCTTCGCCGCCGCCGCGGCCGCGCTTCGCCGCGAACTGACCATTCCCGAGGTCGCGCAAAGCCTGGTGCTGACCCGCATTTCCGGCCGCGCCTCGAAAATGCCGCCCGGCGAAACACTGGCCGGTTTTGGCCGCACTGGCGCCACGCTGGCCATCCATCTTGCCATTCATGCCATTGACCGTGTCGTGGCCGAGCTGACGCCCCACTATGGCGGCGACTGTCCGGTCGCGGTGGTCTTCCGCGCCTCCTGGCCGGACGAACGTGTTCTGACCGGCACGTTGGCGACCATCGAGGCGCGGCTGGCCGAGGACCCGATGGAGCGCACGGCGCTCATCTTCGTCGGCCGTTCGCTGGCGGCGGAAGGCTTTGGCGAGAGTTCATTGTACGACGCCCACTACCAGCGGCGTTTTCGCGGACGGGATGGATTGTGAGCGGCAGCGCCAAGGACGAGAACAGGACGGTCGAACGATCGATGGCACGTCTGAATTTCAAGCCGCGCCAGCTGGAGCCCGGCCATGTCTGGCTGGCCGGCGCTGGCCCTGGCGATCCCGGCTGCCTGACGCTGGACGTGCTGGCCGCCCTTGGGCAGTGCGATGCGCTGGTCTATGACGCGCTGGTGTCGCCAGGGATCGTAGCGGTCGCCGAGGACGCGGAACTGTTCTATGCCGGCAAGCGCGGCGGCCAGCCATCGATGAAGCAGGACGACATCACCGCCTTGCTCGTCCGGCTGGCGCGCGAGGGTCGTCGCGTTGTCCGGCTGAAGGGCGGCGATCCCTATATTTTCGGCCGTGGCGGCGAAGAGGCGCTGGCCCTTGCCCGCGAAAACATCCCGTTCCACGTCCTGCCCGGTCTCACCTCGGGCCTCAGCGCGCTGGCCGCAACCGGCATTCCAGCCACCATGCGCGGCATCAACAAGGCGGTGATATTGGCAACCGGTCATGCCGCCGGCACCGATGACGACGTCGACTGGGGTGCGATCGCCCGTACCGGCCAGCCGGTGGTCATCTACATGGGAATGGCCAACCTGCAGGCCATAACCACCTCGCTGCTGGAAGGCGGACTGGCGCCTTCGACACCCGCCGCTGTGATCGTCGCCGCGACGACGCCGCAGGAACGCATCGTCGTCGCCACACTCGCAACCCTTGCCGAGGAAGCCGCGGCCGCCGGCCTTGCCTCGCCGGCGCTGATCGTCGTCGGCGGCATCGTCGCGATGCGCGCGGCGCTGGCGTGCGGACAATGACCCGCGCGATCATCATCGGCGCACCGCGCTCCGGCTCGGGCAAGACCAGCGTCACCATCGGCATCCTGCGCGCACTGGCGCGGCGCGGCATCAAGGTGCGCGGCGCCAAATCCGGCCCGGACTACATCGATCCCGGCTTCCACACCGCCGCTACCGGGCTTTCGGGCGTCAACCTCGACAGCTGGGCGATGTCGCCTGCCTTGCTCAATGCTCTTGCCGGCAGCGCAGCCGATGAGGCGGAATTCATCTTCCTCGAAAGCGCGATGGGCCTGTTCGACGGTATCCCCTCGGCGCAAGGGCGCACCGGTTCGGCCGCGGACCTCGCCCGGCTCTATGGCCTGCCAGTGCTGCTGGTGCTCGACGTTTCGGGACAGTCGACGACGGCGGCGGCCGTCGCCAAGGGTTTTGCCACCTACGATCCCGATGTGCCGATGGCCGGCGTGGTGCTCAACCGCCTGGGCAGCGAGCGGCACCGCCGGCTCTGCGGCGATGCGATCGAGGCCATCGGCCTGCCGGTGGTCGGCGCCATCATGCGCGACCCGAGTTTGAACCTGCCCGAGCGCCATCTCGGCCTCGTCCAGGCCGGCGAATATGAGAACCTCATGGCGCATCTCGACCGGCTGGCGGACATGGTTGAGAGTTCGCTCGACCTCGACGCCATCATGGCGCTGGCAAAGCCGTTCTCGCCCGCTCCGGGCGACTTCGGCGATGCCCTGCAGCCGCCCGGCCAGCGCATCGCGCTGGCGGAAGATGCCGCGTTCACCTTCCTATACCCGCATGTCGCCGCCTACTGGCGCAAGGCCGGGGCGGAGATCGTCTCCTTCTCGCCGCTTGCCGATGAAGCACCCGCCGGGGATTGTGACGTGTGCTGGCTACCCGGCGGCTATCCGGAACTCCATGCCGGGCGCCTCGCCGCGGCCACGAATTTTCGCGCGGGCACGGCGCGTTTCGCCAAGGCGAAGCCGGTTCACGGCGAGTGCGGCGGCTTCATGGTGCTTGGTGAAACGCTCGAGGATGCTTCCGGCGAAACGCATGCCATGCTCGGTCTGCTCGGCCATTCCACCAGCTTCGCCAAGCGGAAGATGAATCTCGGCTACCGCGAGGCGCGGCTGCGCGCCGATTGTCCACTGGGCGCGCGGGGCGCGGCGATTCGCGGCCACGAATTCCACTATGCGCAGATGCTTGCTACCGGTAATGACGAGCCGTTGGCAGACCTCGCCGATGGTCTGGGCAACCCACTGGGGGCTTCGGGCTACCGGCGCGGCAATGTCAGCGGCACGTTCTTCCACGCCATCGCGAAGGGCTAGAGCATGATCCCGAAAAGTGGGAACCGGTTTTCGGAAAAGATCATGCTCAAGCTCCGGAGCATGGCCGCATCGCCCCGGCGGATCCTCGACGATATCGCGCTCTGCCTGGTCTTCTTCACCCGCCTGCCGCTGCCGGTCATCGAATTTCGCGGCCGCAGCCTTGCCGCCGCGATCTGGGCGGCCCCTGTCGCAGGTCTCGCCGTGGGCCTGATCGGGGCGATCGTCTTTGCCACCGCGGAACGATTCGGCCTGGCCATCGGTCCTGCAGCGGCACTTGCGCTCGCCGCGACGGTAATCACCACGGGCTGCCTGCACGAGGACGGGCTTTCCGATGTCGCGGATGGTTTTGGCGGCGGCAAGTCGCGGGGACGGAAGCTGGAGATCATGCGCGACAGCCGCATCGGCGCCTATGGCGCGTCGGCGCTGGGTCTGTCGCTGCTCATCCGCTGGAGCGTGCTGTCGCAGGTCGCCGATCCGACACAGGCACTGTTTACCCTCGTGGCGGCGCACGCGGCTTCGCGCGGCGTTCTCGGCGCCTTCATGCATCTGTTGCCGCCAGCGCGGTCCGAAGGCCTCTCGGCCGGTGCCGGCGCCGTCTCGCGCGAAACCGCTGTGTTGGGCGCGGTGCTAGGCGCAATTCCACTGCTGTTGCTCGGGCTCGGCGGCGCCATTGTCGCCCTCATCCTGCTCGGCCTTTTGTTCACCGCCTTCCGTGCCCTTTGCCTCAACCAGATCAACGGCCAGACCGGTGACACGGTCGGCGCCCTGCAGCAACTGAGCGAAATAGCCGTGCTTCTCGTCGCTTCCGTTGCCCTTTCCTGAATCCTAGCCTTTTGGAGACTTTGCCCCCATGTCCTTCAAATCACTCGATGAACTGCGCGCCGCCTGCCTCGATCTGCCAGCCGGCAGCGATGCGGCGGCCAATGCCGTCGCCCGCCGCCAGGACACGCTGACCAAGCCGCAAGGCAGTCTCGGCCGGCTGGAGACCATCGCGGCATGGCTGGCGCGCTGGCAGGGTCGCGACATGCCCAGGCTCGATCGGGTGAAGGTCTTTGTCTTCGCCGGCAACCACGGCGTCACCGCGCAGGGCGTCTCGGCCTTTCCGTCGGAAGTCACCGTGCAGATGGTGGCGAATTTCGCCGGCGGCGGCGCCGCCATCAACCAGCTTGCCCGCGTCGCCGGCGCCGAACTCGACGTCATCCCGCTCGACCTCGACCATCCCACAGGCGATTTCACTCAGGTGCCGGCGATGGACGAAACGGCATTCCTGACCGCCGTTTCGACCGGCTACGACGCGGTGACGCAAGACCTCGATCTTATCTGCTTCGGCGAGATGGGCATCGGCAACACCACGCCGGCCGCGGCCATTTCGGCGGCGCTGTTTGGCGGCGGAGCCGAAAAGTGGACGGGGCGCGGCACTGGTGTCGATGACACCGGCCTGAAGCGCAAGGTGGTTGCCATCGAAGCTGGTCTCAGGCGTCACGCAGCCGCCCTCTCCGACCCGCTGGGCGTTGCAGCCACGCTTGGCGGACGCGAACTCGCCGCCATCCTTGGCGCGACGCTGGCCGCCCGTCATCTGGGCATACCCGTGTTGCTCGACGGCTTCGTCTGCACCGCCGCCGCCGCGCCGCTGGCAAAGCTGCATCCGACAGGCCTCGCCCACACCATCGCCGCCCACGTCTCGGCCGAATCGGGCCATCGCGGCTTGCTGGAAGCACTCGGCCTGCCGCCCCTGCTCGATCTCGGCATGCGGCTCGGCGAAGGCTCCGGCGCCTGCCTCGCCGTCAACATCGTCCGCTCGGCGCTGGAGTGTCACGCCCGCATGGCAAGCTTCGCGGAAGCTGGCGTGTCGGAGAAGTAAGCGCTGGCCTGTCGCACGATGCCGTCGGCCGTCAAAGCGCGGGCAACGGCATTGCTTTCGATTCGGCAAGTTCCCGGCGATTCGGCAAGTTCATGACCCACACATTTCGCCGGGAACCCCTGTTTGACTGAGGCCCGCGGGCCAGACAAGAAATCAGTCAAATTTTCAGCATTATTGAGCCAAAGCAATAACGCCGCCTTGATTACTTCCATGAGAGAAGAGAACCTCAAATGGAGATCAAATGATGTATTTAAAGGCAACAATTATCATTGCATTGCTTTGCGGCACCGTCGCGCCGGCGTTTTCTCAAGTCCTTGACGACACAGGTCGCCCCCGGCGCCCAGGGGATGACGGGCTCGCCAGGGTGCAGTCCAGCATTGCGATCGGCATTCCGGTCAAGGACGACGAGGATGTCGCCGTGCAGCAGCAAGCGGGTCTTCGTTCATTCTACAAGGTCGCTGCCAGCAGCTGCGCGATGGTGATCGAGACCATCGCCGACACATGCGAGGTCACCAGCGTCACCACGAACGTCAACGCCAATCGCAACATGGGCGGCATCGGTGGATCGCAGATCATGGTGACCGGTCAGATCGCAATGAAGGTCAAGTTCAAGGCGAGTATCGGCAAGCCGGCGCCATGAGGCTCAACCGCAGCCGTCAAGCCTGAACCTCGAAGCATTCTTTGCCGGGTATGGGGCGCTTCAACGCGCCTCATCGTCCAGGGTCTTTCCACCAAGTCTTTGAAGAATTTGGTGGGTGCGCACAGGATTGAACTGTGGACCCGCTGATTAAGAGTCAGCTGCTCTACCAACTGAGCTACGCACCCACTCGGCCGGCAAAAACCGGCGTTGGCGGGCATATAGCCGCCACCATCCGTCATGTCTAGCCCCGCCGGAGTCATTTCCCGACAAATCGCTTTCAGCCCATCGCGATCAGACGAAAAGCCGGCCTTCCGCCACCTTCACGGCGTTGCCTCCGATGCGCGCGGAGGCCAGTTTTCCGCCTTCCACGTTCAATTCGAGGCGGATACGCGACGCCCTCCCCATCTCCAGCCCCTGTTCGATCCAAAGCTGCGACACACCGTCCGTGGGGCCGTCGAAATGCATGATCGCGCCGGCAAAGGCGGCCGCCGCCGAACCGGTAGCCGGGTCTTCATAGGAAGGGGTGCCGGGAACGATCATGCGGACATGGAAGGCGCTCTCGTGATTCACCGTCTGGCGGCAGTAGACATACGGGCTGGCGAAGGCCCAGTCGCTCTTGCGCGGCGCAAGTTCCGACCACGCCTGGTTGTCCAGCCTGATGCGCGAGGCGACTTCCAAGTCGGCAACGGGAATGGTCACATAGGGCACGCCTGCCGACCAGAACGACACCTGGTGATTCTCGAAACCGATCTCGTGCGGCGCAAGCCCGAGCGCGGCGCCGATTCGCGCCGGGTCGGCGGAGAGTTCCAGTTGCTCGGGCAGCTTCGCCAGGTCGAACTCGGCGAAGGTCGCCCCATCGCCGCGGCTGACGGCGCAGCGCACTGGGCCGATATTCTCCTCGAGCACGAAGATGCCGGCCGCGCCGTCATCCTCGCTCATTTCGGCGAGCGCGATCGCCGCCCCCACCGTCGGATGGCCGGCGAACGGCATCTCATAGTCCGGCGTGAAAATGCGGATGCGGGCGCGATGCTTGGGATTTTCCGGCGGCAGCACGAAGACCGATTCAGACAAGTTGAACTCGCGCGCGACGGCTTGCATCGCGGCCGTGTCCAATCCCTCGCAATCCAGCACGACGGCCAGCGGATTGCCGGCCAGCCGATCGCGCGTAAAGACGTCATAGAGCAAGTAATTGCGCGGCTGCATCCCGGATGTCCTCTGCATGAATCCCAACATGGGTGAAATTTAATTTGAAATTACGGTCCCGAACCCTGATGTGTCAGGGCATTGGGACACAACGCATATTATAGGGGTCCGGCATGGACCAGATTGTCAATCCGCCAAAGGCTGAATCGGATTCGACCATAGAGGCAGCGCTCGGGCTCGACCGCAAAGGCCTGAACCGGAAACGGCGGCGCGGCTGGCTTTACGCCGTGCTGACGCTTGCCGTCATGATCGCGGCCATCGCCGGCTATCAGTGGTATGCGGCCTCTCCCGCGAGGATCGATTATACCACGGTTCCCGCCGCGGCCGCCGATCTCACGATCGAGGTATCCGCCACGGGCACGCTGCAGCCTCTCAACCAGGTCGACATCTCCAGCGAGCTGTCCGGCGTCGTCCGCTCCGTCTCTGTCAACGAGAACCAGCAGGTCAGGAAAGGCGATGTGCTGGCGGCGCTCGACACCGCCAAGCTCCAGGTCCAGATCGAGCGTGCAGAGGCTTCCGCGAAGGCAGCGGCGGCCAATCTCGAGAACGCGACGGTGACGTTAAAGGAGAACGAAAGTGCGCTGGTGCGTGCCGCGGCGCTCACCAAGCGCGGCATGGCGACAGACCAGTCGTTGGAGGCGGCGGCGGCAACGCGCGACCGAGCCAAGGCCGCACTCGACAGCGCCGAGGCCAATCTTGCTATCGCCAGGGCGGATCTGAAGGCGCAGCAGACGGATTTCGCCAAGAGCACCATCTATGCGCCGATCGACGGCATCGTGCTCACGCGCTCGGTCGACCCGGGCCAGACGGTGGCCTCCTCGCTGCAGGCGCCGGTGCTGTTCATCATCGCCGCCGATCTCAGGAACATGGAGTTGAAGGCCGCCGTCGACGAGGCCGATATCGGCGCGGTCAAGCCCGGCCAGCACGCGCGCTTCACAGTCGATGCATTCCCGGAGCGACCGTTCAACGCCCAGATCCGCGACATCTCCTACGCGTCGGTCACCACCGACGGCGTCGTGACCTATGACGCGCGGTTCGACGTCGACAATGGCGAACTCCTGTTGCGGCCCGGCATGACCGCGACCGTTTCGGTGGTGACGAAGCAGGCCAAGGGCGTGCTTACCGTGCCGGCCTCGGCGTTCCGCTATCGGCCGGTGCAGCAGACGGCTCGCGGCTGGAGCCTCGCCGACATGTTTGCCGGCGGCATGAGGCGGCCCGGGGGCGACCGCCCATCGCAGACGAAGGCGCCGACCGACGGATCGCGGACGCTCTACGTGCTGGAGGATGGGAAACCTCGTGCGGTCAGCGTCAAGATCGGCTCCACCGATGGCGAATTGACCGAGATCACTTCGGGTCTGCGAGAGGGCGCGCAGGTGATCACAGCGTCCCAGTCGCGAAGCTGACGAACGTGGCCGATCCGGTGCTCATCACTTTCGAAAGGGTCTGGAAGAGCTATGGCCAGGGCGAAGCCCGCGTCCATGCGCTGGCCGGCGTCGACCTTGCCATCCGCCGCGGCGAGTTCGTCGCCATCATGGGTCCCTCCGGTTCGGGCAAGTCGACGGCAATGAACATCATCGGCTGCCTCGACACGCCGACCGCCGGAACCTACAGCTTCATGGGAATGGATGCCGGCCGGCTGGACCGCAACCGCCGCGCCATGCTGCGCAATCTCTACATCGGCTTCGTCTTCCAGGGCTACAACCTGCTGCCGCGCACCACGGCGGCCGAAAATGTCGAACTGCCGCTGATCTATCGCGGTGTCTCGGCCGGCGAACGCCGGGCGCTCGCCATGAAGGCCCTGGCGGAGGTTGGCCTTGTCGGTCGCGAGCACCACACGCCGGCAGAACTCTCCGGCGGCCAGCAGCAGCGCGTGGCGATCGCGCGCGCCATCGTCACCCGCCCCACGCTTCTCGTTGCCGACGAACCCACCGGCAACCTCGACACCGCCCGCACGCATGAGATCATGGAATTGCTGACGCGGCTGAACCGGGAGCTCGGCCTGACCATCGCCATGGTCACGCACGAGCCCGATGTGGCTGATTATGCCGGACGCACGATCCGCTTTCTCGACGGTCATGTCGCCTCCGACACCAGGCATATGGAGGGGGCCCAACCATGATATGGGAAACCGTCCGCCTCTCGCTGCGCTCGGTCCGCCGCAACGTGTTGCGCTCATTTCTTACGCTGCTCGGCATCGTCATCGGCGTCGCCGCGGTCATTGCCATGTTGACCATCGGCTCCGGCACCACAGAGAAGGTCAAGGCCGACATCGCCAAGCTCGGCAGCAACCTTCTGGTGATCCGTGCCGGTCGTCCGGCCGGCCCCGGCGGACCGGGAGGGCTCGACCAGGTCGTGCGGCCGCTGGCTGACAAGGACGTGGCGGCGCTTGTCACGCATCTCACCGGCGCGCGCGCCATCGCTCCGGCCTCGCAAAAGCAGGTCCGCGTCATCTTCGGCACGGAGAGCCTCACGTCCGGCGTCACTGGCACCACCAGCGCCTATCTCGACGCCCGCGACTGGAAGCTCGTCTCGGGACGGCCGTTCAGCGATTCGGAAACACGCTCCGGCACCGGCGTCTGCATGATCGGCGAAACGGTGCGCCAGCAGTTCTTCGGCGCCGGCGATCCCGAAGGCGAGATCATTCGCGTCAACCGCACCTCCTGCAAGATCATCGGCCTGCTCGAGCCGAAGGGCTATACCGGCTTCGGCCAGGACCAGGACAATGTCGTGCTGATGCCGCTCGCCGCCTATCAGCGCCGCATCGCCGGCAACCGCAACATCGACAACATCTATGTTTCCGCCGACGACCAGACCCCGACGACGGAGTTGCAGCCCCGCGTCGAGGATATTTTGCGCGATGCCAGGCACATCACGCCCGACCGCGAAAGCGATTTCGCGATCCGCGACATGACTCAGATCGCCGATGCCATGGCCAGCGCCACCACCACCATGACCGGCATGCTCGGCGCCGTCGCCGGCGTCAGCCTGCTTGTCGGCGGCATCGGCATCATGAACATCATGCTGGTGTCCGTCACCGAGCGAACGCGTGAGATCGGCATCAGGCTGGCCATCGGCGCGCATGAAAAGCACATCCTCATCCAGTTCCTGGTCGAGGCCACGGTGCTGTCGCTGCTCGGTGGCGTCATCGGCATCCTGATCGGCCTGTCGCTGGCCGGGCTGGCCTCGCTGACACTGGGGATCCCCTTCGCGCCGAGCCCGGCGGTCATCCTGCTCGCCGTCGGCTTCTCGGCGCTGATCGGCATGGTGTTCGGCTTCTTCCCAGCGATGCGGGGCGCACGCCTCGATCCGATCGACGCACTGCGGCACGAGTGAAGCGACAGACCTAGCTATTGCCCGCGAAATGCCACTCGATCAGCGGCTTCATGTGTCCCATCAGCCCCTCTGGCAGGTCGGCGGCGTGGCGGATGATCACCGGTCCGTCGATCTCCGGATTGGCCTCGGCGGCGACGAAGGCGTCGATGCGCGAAGCAATCTCATTAGCCGGCGCATCAACGTGATAGCGGCGGAAAATAACCGTGCCGCTGCTGGTCGACATGGCGTGGTAGCGCTTGCCGCGCTCGGCGCCTGACAGGTCCAGACCCGTCTCCTCGCCCACCTCGCGGATCACGTTGAAGTCGACATCGACCAGCCCGTCGCGAAAATCGATGGGCTCGAATGAGCCGGCGGCGAAATAGACGCGGCCGGCGTTGACCGTATGCGCGGCCATGCGGATCGCCACCAGCGCGTTGTCGCCAGCAACCAGCATGGCGTGGGCATAGGCATGCTCGGCGCCCGAATTCTCACGCCGTCTACGCCACAGCATGAAGGTCGCGTAGTTTACGGCATGACAGCGGCCGACAAGGCGATTGTCCCGGTAGGCGAGTTCGGAGAGCAACACCACCGTGCCGTCGAACAGCGCCGGGTTGGCTGCTGTTTCACGCCGCCAGTTCTCGGCGATCTCCTGTTCGTTGGCGAGCGCGAACGGGTGCGGGCCGGGATCGAGCCGAACATCGACGGCATCGACTGGGAAAATGACATTGCGCGGCAGGTCGAAGCTCATGGGCACCTTCTGTCGGCCTGTCAGGCCATCTCCAGGCCGATCACCACCGGACAATGGTCCGAAGCCTTCGGCCGGTCCCAGCCGGCGCGTGGAAAGCGCTCCACCTCCTGGCCCGCCGGAAAGATCGTGCGCCAGGGCTGGCCATTGCGGATGATGTCTGGAACGGCGGTCGCATTCCTTTCCGCCAGCCCCTTCGACAGCAGGATATAGTCGAGCTGGCACAGATGCCGCTCTTGCGGACCGCGCGTGTGGTAGAAGGTCCAGCGGTTCATTTCCGGCCGCCGCTCGACCACGTTTTCGCAAAAGCCGCCGGCGGTGAGCACATCGATGCAGGACTGGTTCTCGTCGACCACCTCGAAGCGGTGGCCGTCCATGGCATCGCCAGCGACCTTCACGCGCTGCCGGTAGTCGTTCATGTCGCCGCAGATCGCCCAGTGCTTGCCAGCGGCATGCTCCTTGCCGAAACGGTCCTCGATGATACGGCGCACGGCTTGTGCCTCGGCGATGCGCACGGGCATCGTGGCTTCCCGCCCGTCAAGGCCGTTGCGGGGTGGACCCATCGACTTGAAATGCACGAGGTAGAGCGTCAGCGGCGCGCCACCGACGGTCACGTCGATCTCCAGGCAGTCGCGCCGGAAGATGCGCTCATTGGCCTGGTTTCCCAATGCCTCAAGCTCCGGCGTGTGCAGGCCGAACTGCTCGTATGTGACATAGGCATGGCTGGTCATGCGCACGAACTCGATCGGCTGGCCCTGCGCGGTCTCGTTGCGCATCATGATGGCGACGTCGATGCCGCGCGAATCATTGCCGGCGGTCGTGTACTTCTGGCGATAGCCCTGCCCCACCATCTTGAACAGGTAGCCATATTCGAACGCCTTCAGCGCCTCGATATTGTCGACCTCCTGCATGCAGATGATGTCGGCGCGGGTGGCCGCGATCGCTAGCGCCGTCAACTGCCGCGTGTCGTCGGATTGGGCGATTGCACGGGCCTGCTCCAGCATCTTGTACTCGGCCTCGCTCTGGATATCGAAAAGCGCCAGGGTGCGGTCTTCATTGAGCTGGTTGCGGTATCCGGAAAAATCGAACCTGTTCATCAGGTTCTCGACGTTGAAGGTGGCTAGGCGCAGCGACATGGCGAGGAGCTTTGCCCGCAAGCGACGCGGAAAACAAGGGCACGGGGCCAGTCCGACGGCATCGATTGGGCCTGACGTGTTCCCGTCAGGGTTGATGGAACCTTTGCGTTCATCCTCCGTTCAGATGCAAGCGTCCACTTTCATGGCCCTTCCAAGGGTAGGCGTGGGGCCAGTATATTTTTGGAGAGTTGCAATGACTTCGCTCTTTTCTTCGACGGTCAGATCGGGGCTTTTGGCCCTCGGTGTCATATCGGGCCTGTCCGCACCGGCGATGGCCGGCCCCATGATCCAGCCTAATGCGCCGCTTCCGGCCGCCACCGCGGCCCCCGAAGTCGTACCGGTGCGTGACAGCTGGGCTGGTGGCAACAACAACGGCAACTGGCAGTTCCAGCGCAACAATGGCCGGCACAACTGGCACGGCGGCGGAAACGGGAACGGTGGCCGGCACTGGCGGCATAATGGCGGCCGGTACTATGGCGGTGGCGGCTACTATGATGACGGTGCAGGTGCGGCGATCCTGGGCCTTGGCTTGGGTCTGGGCATCGGTTCAGCCCTCAACAATGGCTATTATGATGCGCCACCGCCCCGCCGCTACTATCGCGCAGGGCGACTTTCCAGCGCGCATGTCCGGTGGTGCTACGACCGCTATCGGTCGTATCGCGCCTATGACAACAGCTTCCAGCCCTACAATGGCCCACGCCAGCAGTGCTACTCGCCTTATAGCTGAGCGTGACTGACAAATGTGGAACGGCGCCGCGCAACGCGGCGCCGTTTTTCGTTTGGCTGGCCTTCCATCAGCATCGAAGAAGGTTCACCCTATCGCCACCGGCGATAACGCTCTATTTATCTGGCAGGCCTATGCATCGTGCGGATCAAACCAGATGACTGCGACGATCGCCTGGGATTTGCGCGATGGCCGACGACGAAAACAGAGACAAGCGCAGGCAGCGCGTCCTCAAGGGCGCCACGATCCTCACCGGCATCACCAATTCCGAAGTCAAATGCACGGTGCGCAACATGCACGCCGGTGGCGCCGAACTGAAGGTGTCCATCGACGCGCGCGTACCTGACGAATTCCTCCTCTACGTCCCGACCGACGGCATAGGCTACAAGGCAGTGGTCCGCTGGCGCCGCGAGGATCGTATCGGCGTGGAGTTCACGGGCACCGAACCAAAGCCGCACTGGCATTACGGTTGAACCGCGGTCGCGGATAGCAAGTCCTCAGTCGACGAATTCGACGCCGACAAGCGTCAATGAACGCCAGCGCACACGCGCCGCGCGGCGGCGCCCCGCACCATTGACCTCCAGATCGAATCTGGACGGTACACCGCTTGTGTCACCAAAGCTCAACAGCGCTCCATTTTCGGACTCGTTGCGCACGACGCCTTCCATGGCACCAAAGCCCCTGTTGAAGCGCAGTGTGGCGCCTTTCAAGGCACGCCGTCGCCTTTGTGCGCGGCGCTCGCCAAACGCGTTGCCGCCAGCCATCATGTTCATCGTTCATCCCCCGTGTCCCGGCACGAATGAAAGCGACATTCATGCCATGATATTCGTGCCGGAACGGGACAACCCTGGCGTGAAAAAGCCGGCGGATCGCTCCGCCGGCTTTTTCGAGACAATCGCGAAATCGCTAATTGATTCTTGGCCTTATCGACCAGCTTCCACTTCGAAATCCCCCGCGCGCCAGCAGGGCAAGGCCCGAGGACGCGCAAAGGAAAGAGCGTGGATTCGATCAGTTCTTGGCCTTGTCGACCAGCTTGTTCTTCGAAATCCACGGCATCATGGCACGAAGCTTGGCGCCGACTTCCTCGATCTGATGGCTGTCGTTGTTGCGGCGGATGCCCTTGAAGCGCGACATGCCGGCGCGATATTCCTGCATCCATTCCGAGGTGAACTTGCCGGTCTGGATGTCCTTCAGCACGCGCTTCATCTCGGCCTTGGTCTCGGCGGTGATGATGCGCGGACCCGAGACATATTCGCCCCATTCGGCGGTGTTCGAGATCGAGTAGTTCATGTTGGCGATGCCGCCCTCATAGATCAGGTCGACGATCAGCTTCACTTCGTGCAGGCATTCGAAATAGGCCATTTCCGGCGCATATCCGGCTTCCACCAGCGTCTCGAAGCCGGCGCGGATCAGTTCGACCAGACCGCCGCAGAGCACGACCTGCTCGCCGAACAGGTCGGTTTCGCATTCCTCGCGGAAATTGGTCTCGATGATGCCCGAACGGCCGCCGCCGACGCCGCAAGCGTAGGACAAAGCGAGGTCAAGCGCATTGCCCGAGGCATCCTGGTTGACGGCGACGAGGCAAGGCACACCGCCGCCCTTCTGGTATTCGCCGCGCACCGTATGGCCGGGGCCCTTCGGCGCGATCATGACGACATCGACCGTCGACTTCGGCTCGATGAGGCCGAAATGCACGTTGAGGCCGTGGGCGAAGGCGATTGCCGCGCCGTCGCGGATGTTCGGCGCGATTTCGTTCTTGTAGATGTCGGCCTGCAGCTCGTCGGGCGTTGCCATCATCATCAGGTCGGCCCATTTGGCGGCGTCGGCCACGCTCATCACCTTGAGGCCGTCGGCCTCCACCTTCTTGGCGGTCGCCGAGCCGGCCTTGAGACCAATGACGATCTCCTCGGCGCCCGAATCCTTGAGGTTGAGCGCATGCGCCCGGCCCTGGCTGCCGTAGCCGATGATGGCGACCTTCTTGCCCTTGATCAGATTGAGATCGGCATCGCGATCGTAATAGACACGCATTTTGTCTTCCTTCCCGTTTTTATAAGTCGGAGGCCTCGCGGCCGGTTTTTGCTCCATGAAGAGCGAGAAACTGCTGCGTCGCCCGGGCGGCGTCGCCGCCGATTGTCGCATCAGTCAATTCCAGCCGGTCGCCGAGCAGCAGACGGATCTGCACGTCACGGGCGACGAGCCCGAAGAAAGTCCGGAACGCCGTCTCGGCGTCCGGGAAGTCGAGAAGCCCGGCTTGACGGCCGGCTTCCAACACTGGCTTCAGTCGCTTGGCCAGCGCGAAGCGGCCATTCTCCAGAACGACGGCGCCAAGATTGTCCTTGCCGGAACCGGCATGACCGACCGCCACCCTGTTGAGCGCGATCGAGGTATCGCTGGAGATGACGCTCAGCCAATCCGATGCGAAGCGCTCCAGGCTGGCGGTCAGCGAAGCAAGGTCGAGCCCCCGGCCGTCTACCTGTGCCACGCGCACCTTGGAGGCCTGCCATTGCACGGTCGCCGTCAGGAGGCCGTCACGATCGCCGAACCATTTGTACAGCGTTTCCTTGGAGCAGCTTGCCCGCCGCGCCACGGCTGTCATGGTCAGCTGATCGCCCTCCTCGACCAGCAACCGCAAGGCCGCATCCAGAACGGCTTTCTGCCGCTCTGTCAGCGCCTCGCTGTTGTCGATGTCGGCGTTTGCCTGCAACACGATCATTCCCAGATGCTACGGAGGCCAGCAAATCGAAGCCGTACCGTACGTTACGGTTCGGCTTCTCTATGGCGTATTGTGCCTGCCCTTGCAAGTCATATTTCCATCGCCTGACCTCACGGCCGGATATCATGTGCGAAGAAAGACGATGTTGATCTGGCTCCCCGTCATCGTCAAATGCGGCAACCTTAATCTCGTTAGCTGGCGTGCTGGCTACGCTATCCTTTCTTCGGGGCTGCCATCTGGCCTGATGGGGCTACGTCTCGATCCGGCCAAATCGCTTCCCTCAGCCCGATCCGCCTGAAGGGATCGATAACCGTTCCCGCCACCATCGAGGCCAGCAATTGCGGCGCCGGCGGGATCTTCGCGATCGTCGCCACCAGCCTGTCGCGGATGAGGGGCAGCATCACGGAGTCAGACTGGTAGAACGGCGTGAAAGCGAGCGACAGCGCCTGGAAGACGCGGACATGCCAGCGCCGTGACCTCGCATAGGCCTCAAGTGCTGCCTCGACACTGCCCGTCCGCTCCAGCGCGTGGCTGAGCGCAGCCGCATCCAGCAGCGCCATGTTGGCGCCTTGCCCGAGTTGCGGGCTGGTCGAATGCGCTGCATCGCCGATAACCGCCAGCCGCCGGCCGGTAGGCCGCTTCATTGTGTGGTGGCCGTAGCGCGCCAGAGAAAGCTGGTCGAAGCTGTCGATCTGGCTGGTGAAAGCCTCGCATTGCGGCCACAGCCCAACCACCCTCTCCTTCCAGGCGTCAACACCCGCCGCCCACACCTGTTCGGCATCCGCCGGCTTCAGGCTCCAGAAAAAGGCGGCCATCCTTTCGGCGCCCGGTTCAGGCTTGCCGATCGGCAGCACGCCGATCATCACGCTGGCCCTGTCGTAGCGCTGCAGCAGCGCATGTTCGTCGAAACGTTCGCTGCGCCAGCCGAGCGACGCCCAGAATGCACCATAGGTGAGCGGCCGTGGTTGGGTCGGGTCGTTCATACCGTGCCGCAGCTTCGAGCGCGAACCGCTGGCGTCGACGACAAGGTCGAACGGCCCTGTCTTTCGTCCATTGCCGCGGATCAGCGTTGCCCGCTCACCGGTTTCCAGCGCCTGGATCTCGACACCGGTCTCGATGGGGATCGCCTCACGCTGGGCAGCACGGAAAAGCACGCCGAACAGGGCCGCCCGATGCACCGCAAGCCCGAAACGGCCGCCGCGCCGGGCATCATAGCGCACGTCAAGCACCGTTCGGCCGGTCGAGGCATCGGCACCATGCAGGCGGTCGATGCGGCTGCCGAGCGACAGGATGTCGTCGAGCAGGCCGAGGTCGGCAAGCACAGTCAGACCGGTCGGCTGCAGGATCAGTCCTGAGCCAACGGGTTTCGGTTCGTCAAACCGCTCGAACACCGTGACCCGATGTCCGGCACGTTGCAGATAGAGCGCCGTGGCCAGCCCCGCCTGGCCGGCGCCGGCAATTGCGATGTCGTAAGAAATGCCAATCCCCCCAAAGCCGGATTGGCCGTGACAATCCTTCAACGTTAAAGCCAAATCAAGCCGCCGCCCGCATCGTCGGCAGGTGTCAACCTGCAGCGGCGTCGAAAGCCGCCCGCGCGTCGCGAACCGCGCCATGGTTGAGTTCGGCCCAGAGCAGCAACTGATGCAAGGGACCAAACATCGATCGGCCGAGATCGGTCAGGCTATATTCCACGCTCGGCGGCTTCGTCGGGAAAACCTCGCGATGCACATAACCGTCGCGTTGCAGATCATGCAGCGTCTGGGTGAGCATGCGCTGCGAAATATCAGGCACCAGCCGGCGCAGCTCGCCGAAGCGATACGGCTTCTCCGCCAGTGCCGACATCAACAGCGTGTTCCACTTGCCGCTGATGCCCTGGATGACATCGCGGACCGGGCAATCGGCGAGATTTCCACCGCCGCTTTCCGCTCGGTAAATCTCGAGTTTCAATTTCAGATCGACAACCTTGCTGTCCATGGCTGGTTCCCTGCGTGTGCCTACCTCCCGAAAAACTGCCTTCTTTACGGCGGGCTGGCAATTCCTATTCTAGTGCTGGTCTCTTTTTGAGAGCTATATAAGCACCCGCCATTCCGGCGCAACGTCAGGACCCCTAATGACCGACACCCTTCTCGTCACCGGCGCCTCCGGCCAACTCGGCCGCAGTGTAATCAACCATCTGCTCGACACCTTCAAGGTTCCGGCGGCGCGCATCATCGCCACCACCCGCACCCCCGCCAGCCTCGCCGACCTCGCGGCGCGCGGCGTCACAGTCCGCGAAGCCGATTTCGATGATCAGGCATCGCTCGCCAAGGCCTTCGCAGGTGCCGGCCGAGTGCTCATCATCTCCACCAATGAACTGGCGATCATGGGCAAGCGGCGTGAGCAGCAGATCGCGGCGGTCACCGCGGCCAGCAAGGCCGGTATCGCCCACCTGCTCTACACCTCACTGCCCAATCCCGAGCCGGGTTCAGCGGTCGTTTTCGCGCCCGACCACTACGACACCGAACAGGCGATCAAGGCGACGGGCATTGCCTACACGATCTTCCGTAACAGCTGGTATGACGAGAACCTGTTCATGTCGCTGCCGCACACTTTGGCGTCTGGACACTGGTATACGTCAGCGGCCGATGGCCGCATCTCCTACTGCGCGCGCGACGACATGGCGGCGGCGATCGCCGGCGGCCTTGCTTCCGACGCCAAGGAAAGCACCACCTACACGCTGACCGGCCCGAAGGCCTACACGGTTGCCGAAGTCGCGGCGCTGGTCACGGAAGTCACCGGCAAGCCGATCGAGGTCGTGCAGCTTTCCGATGACGCGTTGACCGAAGGAATGAAGGCAAACGGCCTGCCCGAGCCTATCGCCAAGCTTCTTGTGTCCTTCGACGCCGCGACGCGTGCCGGTGACCTCGGCATGGTGACCGACTCCGTCGAGAAACTTTCCGGCCGCAAGTCGGTGTCGCTGAAGCAGTTCCTGGAGGCCAACAAGGCCAAACTCGCTGGCTAAAAATCCGCGTGGCGGGAAATCGTATTCCGATTTCCCGCCACGCTACTTCGATGCCTTGAGCAGTTTCAGCCGGATCAGGCTCTCTCCCGTCGCCACGAGAGCTTCTTCGCGTGGTCGTGGCGCCCAGCCCAGCATGCGGACCGCCTTGGCATTGGTGGCGTTCTTCACCTTGCCCAGTTCCGTCACGAGTTGCGCGGCTTCCGGGTTGAACAGCCCGACGATCCGCACCAGCCAATCGGGAAGCTGCCGCGTCGTGACGCGCGCGGCCGCATCGCCGAGCCGTGCTTTCAAAGTTTGCGCTATCTCCCGCACCGTCAGGAAATCGCCGGCAACCGCCAGGAAGCGTTCGCCCTTGGCGGCGGGATTGGTCATGGCACGCACATGCAGGTCCGCCACGTCCCGCGCGTCGACCACGCCGAAGGACAGACGCGGGAGCCCAGGCAGGCCACCATTCAACATGCGCTGGACAAATTCCGTGGAGGTCGAATGGTCCGGGCCGAACACCGGTCCGAAGATTCCCACGGGATTGACGACCGCGAGTTCCAGTGCGCCGCCTTCGGACGCGATGAAATCCCAGGCCGCACGCTCAGCCAGCGTCTTCGATTTCACATAGGCGCTGACCCTGGCCGTAGGGTCAGTCCAGTTCTCCTCGGTAAACGGCTGGCCATTGAGTGGCATCTTGCCATAGCCGACCGCCGCGAAGGACGAAGTAAGCACGACACGCCTCACTCCAGCGTCACGCGCGGCCCGTAGCACGCGCAAAGCACCCTGACGGGCCGGAATGATCAGCTCATCCTCATGCTTGGGCACGCCAGGCGGAAATGGCGAGGCGACGTGAAGGACGTAGGCGCATCCGGCCATCGCCTCCGACCAGCCCTTGTCCGACATGAGATCGGCAATGGCGAAGGAGAGCGCATCTCCCGGTTCGGCGCCGCCGACCCTAAGCATGGCGAGGACATCGGCTTCACGCGCCCGAGACCGGACGGTCGTGCGCACGCGAAAGCCCTGTTTCAGCAATGCCAGGATGCAATGAGCGCCGAGAAAGCCGGATCCGCCGGTGACGACAACCAATTCGCCGCTCATACCTGCCTCCTCGGCCTATGCGTTCAAGACCTCAAATGGCGACCTGCGTGCCGATTTCCACCACGCGCCCCGTCGGAATCTGGAAATATTCCGTTGCGTCCGCCGCGGTCCGCGCCAATCCGATGAACAACCGGTCCTGCCAGACAGGCATGCCGGAATTGGGCGACGCCTTGAGCGAGCGCCGCGACAGGAAGAAGGATGTCGTCATGATGTCGAACTTCCAGCCCTGCTTGCGGCAAATGGCCAGCGCACGCGGAATATTGGGCTGCTCCATGTAGCCGAAGGTCAGCGTCACCCGCATGAACAGCTCGTTGACTGTCTCCATTTTCACCCGGTCGCTGTCTGGCACCACCGGCTGCGGTGCCGTCACCACGGAAAGGATGACGTTCTGCTCGTGCAGCACCTTGTAGTGCTTCAGGCTGTGCATCAGCGCCGTTGGCGCGCTGAGGGGATCGCTGGTCAGGAAAACGGCGGTGCCCGATACCAGCTGCGGCTTCTTCTTCAGGAGATTGGCGGCGAGGAAATCGAGCGGGATCTCGTTGCGGCGGGTCTTTTCGAACAGATAGCGGCTGCCGCGCACCCAGGTCCACATGGCCAGCACGATAGTGAAGGCCACTGCCAGCGACGCCCAGCCACCCTCGAACACCTTGACGATGTTGGAGGCAAAGAAGCCGATATCGATGAAGGCAAACAGCACGGTCAGCGGGATCGCCACGGACAGCTTCCACTTCCAGATACGGGTCATCACCACATAGAGCAGCACCGTCGTCACCAGCATATTGCCGGTCACCGAGATGCCGTAGGCCGAGGCCAGCTTGCTGGATTCGCCGAAGCCGACCACAAGCAGCATCACCACAAGCGCCAGCAGCAGGTTGACGCGCGGCATGTAGATCTGGCCCGACTGCTTGTCGGATGTATGCAGGATTTCCAGGCGCGGCAGCATGTTGAGCTGCACCGCCTGCCGGGTCAGCGAGAAAGCACCGGAGATCACCGCCTGGCTGGCGATAACCGTCGCCGCCGTTGCCAGCACGACCATCGGGATCAGCGTCCAGCCCTCGTTCATTTCGAAGAACGGATGGCCGACCACGCCACCATTGGCCAGCACGAAAGCGCCCTGCCCTGCGTAATTCAGCAGCAGGCACGGAAATACGATCGACAGCCAGGCAAGCACGATCGGCCTGCGGCCGAAGTGACCGAGATCGGCATAGAGCGCTTCCGCGCCGGTCACCGCGAGGAAGATGGCGCCGATCGTCACGAAGGCAACGTCTGGCGAGTGGATCAGGAACGCGACGATGTAGTGCGGGCTGATCGCCCACAGGATCTCCGGATCGGCGATGATATGGTTCAGACCGGATAGGCCGATGGCCAGGAACCACACGGCGGTCACCGGACCGAATACCAGTCCCACGCCGCCGGTGCCGAAACGCTGCACCGCGAACACGACGGCGAGAATGACCAATGTCAGCGGCACGACATAGGGCTGGAAGGCGGGCGTGACCACATTCATGCCCTCGACCGCCGACAGCACCGAAATGGCGGGCGTGATCACCGCATCGCCGAAGAACAGCGAGGCGCCGACGATGCCGATGCCCAGGATCACCGCCGAGCGCTTCGGAAAACTGCCGCGCGCCAGCGCCATCAGCGACAGCACGCCGCCCTCGCCGCGGTTGTCGGCGCGCAGCACGAACATGATGTATTTGATGGTGACGATGATCGTCAGCGACCAGATGATCAGCGACAGCACGCCCAATATGTCGCCGCGATCAGCGACGGTGCCGTGCGACGACGCCACCAGCGCCTCGCGGAACGCGTAGATCGGGCTGGTGCCGATATCGCCATAGACGACACCGAGCGCGCCCAGCATCAGCACCTTGGTGCTGTGCTGCTCGACCTCAGAATGGCTGGATTGTTCGACTTGTTCTGCCTCACTACCACTGTTGGCAAGGGCCATGGACCACACTCCGATAAGCGCGCGGTGCTCTACGCTTGCTGCGATGCAATATCAAGTGCCCCAGCGTGATGGCTGCCATGCCACCCGCGCGACGCTCCCGAAACTACCACCCGCAGGCCTTCAGAAAGCGCCCCACAGTGCCGGCCATGCCATACTCCAACGCATCGGCTGTCAACCCATGTCCGATCGACACTTCGGCCAATGCCGGAATTCGCTTCACGAGCGCAGGCAGATTGCTGACCACGAGGTCGTGGCCGGCATTGACCTGCAGCCCGGCGGCAAAGGCGGCGTCGGCGGTTTTTCCCAGTCTTTCCAGCTCCTTCGCCGCCTTGGCGGAATCGGAATGATAGCCGCCGTAAGGACCGGTATAGAGCTCGATCCGGTCGGCGCCGGTATCGCGCGCGGCGGAAACACCCTCCGGATCGGGATCGGAGAACAGCGAAACGCGGAAGCCCCCCTTTTTCAGCCGCTTGACGATGGGCGTCAGGAAAGCGGCCCGTGAGGAAAAGTCCCAGCCATGGTCCGAGGTCGCCTGTGACGGATCGTCCGGCACCAGTGTCACCTGTTCGGGCTGATGCTTTTCCACAAGCGCGAGGAAGTCCTCGGTCGGATAGCCTTCGATGTTGAACTCCGCCTTGGGAAACTCGTCGTCGATCAATGCCCTGATCCCTGGCAGGTCGGAGTTGCGCGTGTGCCGCTCGTCGGGGCGCGGATGCACGGTCAGGCCATGCGCTCCCGCCGCGAGCGCGATGCGCCCTATCCCCGTGACGCTTGGCCACGGCAGGTCGCGCCGGTTGCGCAGCATGGCGACGGCATTGAGATTGACGGAGAGCTTTGCGGGCATGGTCGGGGCATCCTGCTGCATTGTCGGCGGCATCTATAACGCCTTTGTCGGGAACAGACAGGGGGTTTTGGGTGTTCCAGAAGGAGAGCACCGTTCAGCGGAAGGAAGCGCCTGTGAATTTTCTCGACTCAGTCCCGGCAATCCGCCGTATCGAGACAAGCCGTGACGACCTCTTCGCCATGGATGTCGTCGGTCACGTTTCATCCGCCGACGCCGAAAACCTGTTCGGCCTGCTGGAGGCAGCCTATGCGCTGCATCCGAGGATCGATGTGCTCGTGCGCCTGATCGACCATGACGGCGTCGACTGGGCCAAGGTCGCCGAGGACACGCTTAAACAGGGCGAGGCCAATGCAAAACAGCACGTCGCCCGCTGCGCATCGATTGGCGAACCCGACTGGATACCGGACGTGCAAGGCTGGTTTGCCGCGCCATTGCCGATAGAGCTCCGGCATTTCAAGGCAGAAGACGAAGAAGCTGCCTGGCAATGGCTGGGCGCCAAGCCCATCGAAGCGCCTGTCTGACGACCGCTATCTCACGATCGTCAGCCGCTCGGCCGCCCGGGTGATCGCCGTGTAGAGCCAGCGCTGGCGTGTTTCCTTGAACGCCCAGCTTTCGTCGAACAGGACGATCTCGTTCCACTGCGAGCCCTGCGCCTTGTGCACGGTCAGAGCGTAGCCATAGTCGAAATCGTCGAAGCGCTTCTTCTGCTGCCAGGGAATGTCGGCGTCCGGATCCTCGAACGCCGCCTTGAGCAGCTTGATCTTGGCAACGCCGCGATCCGGATCGTCCTCTTCCGGCGAGACCAGCAGGTTGATGCCGGGCTTCACCGTCTCGCGCGACGAGGTCATCACCTTCCACAGCGAGCCGTTAAGCAGTCCCTTGGCCGGATCGTTGCGCAGGCAGACCAGCTTGTCGCCGGCTTGCGGATAGTCGGCATTGAAGCCCTTGAGCTCGCGAAGGCGCTGGTTGTAGCGGCGGCGCGTGCGGTTGGTGCCGACAAGAACCTGATCCGCCTTCAACACCAGGTCCTGGGTAACGTCTTCCTTGCCGATCACCTGCGCGGTTCCGTAGTCGCCACGCATGAACTCACGCCCCTCGCGCACATCGAGCGCCAGCCGCAGGATCGGATTGTCGCGCGCCTGCCTATGGATTTCGGTAAGCAGGAAGTCCGGCTCGTGGTCGGTGAAGTACCCGCCCCCCGAGATTGGCGGCAACTGGCCGGGATCGCCGAGCACCAGGATCGGCGTGCCGAAACTCTGCAGGTCGCGGCCGAGCTGCTCATCGACCATCGAGCATTCGTCGATGATGACCAGCTTGGCCTTTGAAATCGGGCTCTGCCGGTTGAGCGAAAAGGTCGGCGACATCGAGGTCTTACCGGTGACCTCGTCCGACACCGATTCCTCGCCCTTGGGCCTGTAGATCAGTGAATGGATGGTGCGGGCGTTGGTGGCGCCCTTGGAGCGCAGCACTTGTGCCGCCTTGCCGGTGAAGGCGGCGAACTGGACCTGGCCGTCGACATGCTCGGCGAAATAGCGCGCCAGCGTCGTCTTGCCGGTGCCGGCATAGCCAAACAGCCGGAAGACCTGCGGCCTCCCGGTCTTGAGCCACTCGGCGACCGCCTTGAGCGCCTCGTCCTGCTGTGGTGAAAAATCCATCCGATCGTGTGAGCGGATTCGCGTCGCGAAGGCAAGCGTTCGCTTGATCCCTGCTGTCAGCCACGGGTCAAGGCGTCGACCCGGCCGACCAGCTAACCCGCGAACATTCCGCTGGTCGCTATGCACAAGGCCGCGCCGATCGAAAGACTCTCTGCCAGGTACATTCGGGTCTCTGAGCGATGCCGGGGGGGCGAGCGGGCGGCTTGCAAGGGATCGGCGCGGCGCAAGGGCACGCTCCTCAAGCGCCGGACCGAAACTCCGGATCGTTCTCCAGCAGGATCGGCTTGCCGTGCGGGGTGGCGTGTGCCGCACGCTCCCAGGCCTCGGCAATCGCATCGACATCAGACCTGGCAGCCAAGCCCTTCGACGCAAGCAGCTTTTCCAACGCCGCCAGCCAATGCTCGTAATAGTCGTGGCCATCCGCCGCCGCGCCCGGCTTCTTCACCTCGGCCGACAGGGCCCGCGCCCACTCATCCCACGAAAACACGCCCTTCTCATGCAGCGCCACGGTCATGGCGAAGGCCTCGGCCTGCCAGGGCTCCGCGAAAACCGGCCCATCGACGCCCGGCGGCAATTCGGCTGCGTTCCCACCCACCTCAAGCCGGCTCAAGGTAGCTCTCCCAGGCATCGATCGAGACCGACAGTGTCAGGTCGGCGCCCTCGCCCCAGATCTCCGTCCCATCGAAAACCACTGTGTAGACCCATTGCGGATTCTCGCCCTGCCAATGGGCGTTAGTGTCGGGAAACACGAAGCCGTCGCGCACGGCCTCGATCATTCCCCGCCTGCCGCGCGCATAGCGCGGCAGCCTTGTGTGGCCGGCCGGATTGAAGTTCTTTGTCCGCACGCGGTCACCGGCCTTGAAGCGCGCAGGCGTGTCGACCGGACGATCGCAAGGGGCCCCCTTTGCCAGCACCGCCGGCACGTTTTCCGCCTTCAGCACTCTCTTGGGTGTGGCAGCGGGATCGACAGCCGTGCAGGCGGCCAGATCGCGCTCGCTGACGAAACCGTGCCGCTTGAGCAGCACCTCCAGCGCCTTGATCCAGATCTCATAGTAGCTGGATGCATAGTAGTCGGCGGGATGCAGCGATTCCCGGGCGTGGCGGCTCTCGTCGATGTTCCATGCGCCCATCCCACCCGCGCATAGCGTGACGCCAAGCGCTCGCTTTTCCCAGGCAGCATGAAAATACGGCTCGTCCTTCTCGGGCGCGACCGGCCCGAACCCCATCTGGCCGCCAAGATCCTGCGGTCCGTTCATGCTGGCTCCTTGGCCAATCCGGTGCCGATCATGGCGTCGCGGGTCACCAGATCGGCCAGCTGATCGTCGCTCCAGCCTTCGGTGCCTTGAGGCCGCATCGGCACGACGAGATAACGCAGTTCCGCCGTCGAATCCCAGACACGGATCTTTCTATCGGCCGGCAGCCTCAGCCCGAATTCTTCCAGCACGCCGCGCGGATCGATCACCGCGCGCGACCGGTAGGGCGGCGCCTTGTACCAGACCGGCGGCAGGCCAAGCACTGACCATGGATAGCAGGAGCACAGCGTGCAGACGACCATGTTATGCGTGTGTTCGGAGTTGAACACCGCCTGCATATGCTCGCCCTGGCGGCCGGTATAGCCGAGCGAACCGATCGCGTCCGTCGCATCGCGCTTCAGCCAGGCCGCGAACTCCGGATCGACCCAGGCCTTGGCCACCACCCGGGCGCCATTGCGCGGGCCGATTCTGGTCTCATAGGTATCGACGATGACGTCGATGGCCGCCGGGTCGACAAGCCCCTTGCGGGTGAGGATCGTCTCCAGCGCGCGGACACGCGCGGCAAAGGGGTCGAGTTCATTGTCGTGGTCGTGATCATGGGACATGATCCCAAATTACGACCGACAATTGCTGGCCGCAAGGATCACGCCTTGGGCCAGCAATGTCTCTTCGTCTTCGCTGCCGCTATTCGGCGGCGGCCTTCTGCGCACCCTGCAGCTCGTCTTCGCCTTCGAACAGCGAACCCTGGTCGTCTTTCTCGACCAGATGCAGTTCGCTCTTGCGCTTCGGCAAAAGTCCGAGCAGCCAACCGGAGAAATTCTCCATGTAGACGTAGATGACGGGTGTCACGAACAGCGTCAGCGCCTGCGACACGACAAGGCCGCCAACCACCGCGACACCGAGCGGCTGGCGCAGCTCCGCGCTGGCGCCGGTGCCGAGCGCGATCGGGATGGTGCCCATCAGCGCGGCAAGCGTCGTCATCATGATCGGACGAAACCGCATGAGGCAGGCTTTGTGGATCGACTCGGTCGCCGTCATGCCCTCTCGTCGCAGTTCGAGCGCGACGTCGATCATCATGATGCCGTTCTTCTTGACGATGCCGATCAGCATCAGGACACCGATGATCGCGATCACGGAGACATCCATACCGGCCAGCCGCAGGGCGATCAGCGCCCCCAGCACCGCCGACGGCAGGCCGCTCAGGATGGTCAGCGGGTGGATAAAGCTCTCGTAGAGAATGCCCAGCACGATATAGATCGTCAGGACGGCGCCGCCGATCAGCACGCCTTGGTTGGCGAGCGAATCCTGGAACGTCTTTGCCGTGCCCGCAAAGGTCGTCGTGATCGCCTTGGGCAATCCGATCTTCTCCTTCAGCGCGTTGATTGCCGTCACGCTGTCGCCCAGCGCGACGCCTTGCGGCAGGTTGTAGGAGACCGTGACGGCGGGAAGCTGACCGAGCTGGTTGACGGTGAGCGCGCCGGCGGTCCGCTGAACCTGTGCGAAGGCGCCCAGCGGCACGAGGCTGCCGCTCGCCGTTCGCACCTGGATGGCAAGCATCCTCTCGGGCGACCAGGGGATCCTCGGATCGAGTTCCATCACCACTTCGTAGCTGTCGGCGGATCCGAAGATCGTCGACACCTGCTCCGTGCCGAAGCCGCCATACAGGCTGGAACGCAGTGTATCGGTACCGATTCCGAGGTTTGCCGCCTTGTCGCGGTCGATCACCAGCGTCGCCTGCAGCGCGTTGTTCTGCAGGTCGTTTGTCACGTCGGTGAAGTGGGTGTGGTCGGCGGCCATTTCGTCGGAGAGCTTCTGCGCCCAGATGTCGGTCTGGCCGGTGTCGAGGCCCTGCACCACGAGCTGATAAGCGCTCGCCGAGGAACGGGATCCAAGCCGCAGGTTCTGAACCGGCTGCATATAGGTTTCGATGCCCGGCACCTTGGCCAGCTGGCTTCTCAGATCCGAAAGCACCTTCTCGATATTCGGCCGCTGGTCCTTGGCCTTCAACTGAACGAACAGCTGGCCCTGGTTGAGGGCGTTGTTCGAGCTGCCCGCCGACCATGCGACATGATCGACATAGGGCGAATGCGAGAACACGTCGGCCACCTGGCCCTGCAGCTTCGACATCGCATCGAACGAGATGTCCTGGCGCGCGATCGTCGTCACGGAAACTTGGCCGATATCCTCCTGCGGGAAGAAGCCTTTCGGCGACACCTGTATCAGCCATACCGAACCCGCTGCCGTTCCGATGAAGACCAGGAAAATCAGGAAGGTGTGACGCAGGCAGAAGCTCAACAGCACATCGTAGCCGCGAACGAAGAAGTTCTGCTTCTGCGCGTGGTCGTGCGCTGCCTTCCGCTCGGCGGAAGACACGGAGAGAAGCCGCGAGCACAGCATCGGCGTCAGTGTCAGCGACACGAACATCGAGGCGAGGATGGCAACCGTCACCACCACGGCGAATTCGTTGAAGATGCGGCCGATCACGCCGCCCATGAGCAGGACGGGAATGAACACCGCAACCAGCGAGATCGAGATGGATATGATGGTGAAGCCGATCTCGCGTGCGCCCTTAAGCGACGCCTCCATGGCCGAAAGCCCGTCTTCCTCCATGTGCCGGAAGATATTCTCCAGCATGACGATGGCATCGTCGACAACGAGGCCGACGGCCAACGTGAGCCCCATCAGCGAGATGTTGTCGATGGAGAAGCCGAACAGGAACATGATGCCGAGCGTCGCGATCAGCGAGATCGGCACCGCCACGGCCGGGATGATGGTTGCCGTGACCCGTCGCAGGAACACGAAAATCACCATGATGACCAGCGCGATGGTCAAAAGCAGCGTGAACTGGACGTCGTCAACGGCTTGGCGGATCGAGGTCGAGCGATCGTTGAGCAGCTTGATGCTTGCGGCCGCCGGCATCTGGTCCTGGAAGGAAGGCAGCATCGCCTTGACGCGGTCGACCACGTCGACCGTGTTGGCATCGGGCTGGCGCTGGACGGCTAGGATGATTGCGCGCGTGCCGTCATACCAGCTCGCCGTCGTCGTGGTCTGGACGGAATCGACCACCCGCGTCACCTCGCCCAGCCGAACCGGATGGCCGTTCTTGGTGGCGATGATGATGTTGGAGAAGTCGGCGGCGTTCATCAGCTGGGTGTTGGCGGTGATGGTCAGCTGCTGCTTGTTGTTCTGCAGAACACCAAGCGGCGTGTTGCTGTTGGCGGCGGCGACGGCCGTCTGCAACTGGTCGATCGAGATGCCGCGCGCTGCGAGCGCTGTCGGATCGATCTGGATGCGCACGGCATATTTCTGCTGGCCGTAGATCGAGACCTGGGCCACGCCATCGATCGTCGACAGCGATGGCGAAATGACATTTTCGGCGAAGGCGTCGAGGTCGGTTAGCGGAACCGAGTCGCTGACCAGCGACATCAGCAGGATCGGCGCGTCCGCCGGATTGACCTTGCGATAGCTTGGCGGTGCCGTCATCTGCGGCGGCAGCGAGCCTTGCGTTCGCGCGATCGCCGCCTGCACGTCGGCGGCGGCGGCATCGATATCGCGGTTGAGCACGAACTGGATGGCGATCGAGGTCGTGCCGAGCGAGTTGGTGGTCGAGATCGAATCGATGCCGGCGATGGTTGCGAACTGCTTGATCAGCGGCGTCGCGACCGAGGTCGCCATGGTTTCCGGCGAGGCGCCCGGCAGCGAAGCCGACACGTTGACCACCGGGAATTCCGCGCTTGGAAGCGCGGCAACCGGCAGGAACTTGTAGGCAAATAGTCCGCCCAGGATGAGGGCGAACGACATCAGCAGCGTGGCGACAGGCCTGCGTATGCAAAATTCGGAGATCATTGCTTCGCCTCGCCCGGCTTGTCAGCCTCTGCAACCTTCGGAGCGGCTTGGGCACCGGCATCGGCAGTCGCCTTGCCTTCATGAACCGGCGAGCCATTCTTCAGCTTCGTCTGGCCTTCGATGACGACACGCTCGCCGCTCTTCAGCCCCTGGCTGACGGCGCTGTTGTCGCCTTCGGTCAGCGCCACCTGGACGGGCCGCATCTCCACCGTGTTGTCAGCCTTGACCACATAGACGAATGGCCCCTTCTGGCTTGGCTGCACCGCGACCGTGGGGATGGAGGTCATCTGCGGCATGGTGCCTGCGTTGACGGTCACATTGACATATTGGCCCGGCCATAGCGAAAGAGTCGGGTTTGGCAGGCTTGCCCGCGTCGCGATCGTGCCGGACGCCGTGTCGACGCTGGAGTCGACGAAATCGAGCGTTCCTTTGCCGATAGGGGTCGGATCGCCATCCTTGGTCAGGGTCACCGCTCCGTCCACCGGCTGCGCCAGCGCCTTGTGCAGCAGCGCAAGATCGCTTTCGGGCAAATTGAAGTTGACCTGCAGCGGGTCCATCTGGGTGATGGTCACCAGCGGCGTCGATGTGCTGCTGTTACCGTTGCTGGTGTTGACGAGGTCGCCGATCGAGATGTTGACCGCTCCGAGCTTGCCGGAGATCGGCGCCGAGATGGTCGCGAAACCGAGTTGGACATTGTCGGCATCGATCGTCGCCTTGTCGGCGTCGACGGTGGCCGCGGCCGCCTTCTGCGCCGCGACGGCCTGATCATAGGTTTGCTGCGTGCCCGCCTGCTTGGCCACCAGATCCTTGGCGCGCTGAAGGTCGGAATTGGAGCTGGCGAGCAGCGCCTGGTCCTTGGCGAGAGTCGCCTGGTCCTTGGCGAGTTGTGCCTTGAGCGCACGATCGTCCAGGGAGAACAGGAGATTGCCGGCTTTGACCATCTGCCCGTCCTTGACCGAGATCGCGACGACCTGGCTGGATACGCGTGGATTGATGCTGACGACATTGGGGGAAGACACGAAGCCGATGGCATAGCGTCGGATCGGGAAATCGGCGGTGGAAGCCGTGGCTGAGACGATCGAGGTCGAGTGGGCACCGTTCGCCGCTGCGGCTGGCGCGGCCGGAGTTGCCGTGGCCGCCGCCTGCTGGGATTGCAGTTGCTTTGGCAGCATCCGCTGCAGACTGCTCATTGTCGTCGGCGAAAAATACAGAACGCCTGCCGCGACGCAGGCGACCGCAATCACCCCAAGCACTACTTTTCCACGCATCGTAAAAAGACCCTCTCCGTCCGACACGCCGTTCTCCGGTGGTCATACCATAGCTGAAATCACAACGTTCTGCCGCGATTTGGCCTGATAGATAGCGCACGGCGAAGGCGAAAAAGGGCCAAAACCGGGCATTACGAAGATTTAATGTGCGGTGCACAATAGCTGCACAATAATCGTGCATGAGGCCGCGATTGCTGACCGAAGGCGTGACCCGTTGGATGACGGAAGCTGCCTTTTTGTCAAAATAGCATTTTGAAACAAGAAGATAAAGCAATATCTGATGCTGCCGGGCTTGGCGGACTGGACGATGATCTAGCGCAGCATCGGCCACAGCGTCGCGGCCAGCAGCACGCCCATGGCGATATTGAACCATTTCAGCCGCACCGGATCCGACAGGAAGCCGCGCAATGCCGTGCCGAATCCGGCCCAGGTGGACACGCTCGGCAGGTTGACCACCGCAAACGCGAAAGAGATCAGCAGCACGGACAAAAATGGCCGGTCCGGGTTGGTATAGACAGCCATGGCGGTGATCGCCATCACCCAGGCCTTGGGATTGACCCACTGGAATGCGGCCGCATCGATGAAGCGCATCGGCTGCGCCTTGGCCTCGCCCTTGCCGCCTAGCGAGCGCGACATGGCGATCTTCCAGGCCAGATAGAGCAAATAGACACCGCCGGCGATCTTGAGCCCGGTATGCAGCGCCGGAAACGCGGTCAGCACGGCGCCGAGGCCAAAGCCGACCGCCAGCAGCAGCACAAGAAAGCCGATACCGATGCCCAGCATGTGCGGAATGGTTCTCACGAAACCGAAATTCACGCCCGAAGCCAGAAGCATGAAATTGTTCGGCCCCGGCGTGATCGATGTCACGAAGGCATAAACCAGCAGGGCAAGGAACGCATCGGGGGACATGAGCTTCGTTCCAGATAAGTCATTATTGTCCCTTCACCATCGATGCACGAAACCCAGGCCTGCGGTAAAGCCGAACCAGTCTGCAATTCGAAGTGGTGGATCGGACGGCTACATTCCCTGCGGGCCGCGATTCATCGCCGCCACGCCGGTCCGGCAGATCTCGACCAGGCCGAGCGGCTTCATGATGGCGATGAACTGGTCGAGCTTGGAGCCCTTGCCGGTGATCTCGAAGATGAAGTGCTCGGTGTTGGCGTCGATGACCGAAGCGCGAAAAGCGTCGGCCAGCCGGAGTGCCTCGACGCGGGCCTCGCCGGTGCCGGCGACTTTCACCAGCGCCAGTTCCCGCTCCAGCGGCCGCTCCTGGCCGAACTCGTGCGAACGCACGGTCAGATCGACCACGCGGTGCACCGGCACGATGCGCTCGAGCTGGTGCTTGATCTGCTCGAGAACATGCGGCGTGCCGCGCGTCACGATGGTGATGCGCGACAGATGCTTCTCGTGCTCGGTCTCGGAAACGGTCAGGCTCTCGATGTTGTAGCCGCGCCCGGAGAACAGGCCGATGACCCGGGCAAGCACGCCTGGCTCGTTGTCGACCAGCACGGAAAGCGTGTGCTTCTCCGGCTTCTCCGTTTCCTTGGCGATGAAGTAGGCGGAGCCGGTGGGTTGAAGGTGCTGTGCGTTCATGACGTGAATCTCGATTTCAAATTCTTGATCTAATTATCTGTTTGCGCACGGCTTCTTCCGACAAGCCCTGCCCTGGCTTGGTGGTTACACCAGTTCCCTGCCCTTGGCGTCGATGGCGTTGGCCACCGCTTCGTCGGTCGCCTCGTCCGGCAGGAGCATCTCGTTATGCGCCTTGCCCGACGGGATCATCGGGAAGCAGTTGGCCAGGTTCGCCACGCGGCAGTCGAACAGCACCGGCTTCCTGACCGAGATCATCTCCTTGATGGCGTCGTCCAGCTCGTCCGGCTTCTCGCAGCGAATGCCATGGCCGCCATACGCCTCGGCCAGCTTGACGAAATCGGGCATCGCCTCGGTGTAGGAATGCGACAGCCGGTTGCCGTGCAGCAGCTGCTGCCACTGCCTGACCATGCCCATGTACTGGTTGTTCAGGATGAAGATCTTGATCGGTGCGTTGTGCTGCACGGCGGCACTCATCTCCTGCATCGTCATCTGCACGGAAGCGTCGCCGGCGATGTCGATGACCAGCGCGTCCGGATGCGCGATCTGCACGCCGAGTGCCGCCGGCAGGCCATAGCCCATCGTGCCCAGCCCACCGGACGTCATCCAGCGGTTCGGCTTCTCGAAGTGATAGTGCTGCGCCGCCCACATCTGGTGCTGGCCCACCTCCGTGGTGATGTAGGTGTCCATGTCCTTGGTCAGCTCGTACAGCCGCTCGATCGCATATTGCGGCATGATGACGTCGTTGTTCATCTTGTAGGCGAGCGAATCCCGGGCACGCCACTTGGCGATCTGCTCCCACCAGGGGTAGAGCGCCTTCTTGTCGGCCTTGGCGCTCGCCCGCCACAGCCGCACCATATCCTCCAGAACCCGGCCGACATCGCCGATGATCGGCACTTCGGTATGGACGTTCTTGTTGATCGACGAGGGATCGATGTCGATATGGATCTTCTTCGAATTGGGCGAGAACGCGTTGAGTCGCCCGGTAATGCGGTCGTCGAAGCGCGCGCCGATGCAGATCATCACGTCGCAATCATGCATGGCCATGTTGGCTTCATAGGTGCCGTGCATGCCGAGCATGCCCAGCCAGTTCTTGCCCGATGCCGGATAGGCGCCCAGGCCCATCAGCGTCGAGGTGATCGGGAAACCGGTGAGATCGACCAGTTCGCGCAGCAGGTGGCTGGCCTCCGGCCCGGAATTGATGACACCGCCGCCGCTATAGATGATCGGCTTCCTGGCCGTCGCCATCAGTTCGACGGCGGCCTTGACCTTCTCCAGGTCGCCCTGGACCTTCGGCTGGTAGCTGGTGCGCGGCGCGATCTGCGGCGGAACGTAGAATCCCTTGGCAAACTGCACATCCTTGGGAATATCGACCACCACCGGGCCGGGACGGCCGGTGGTCGCGACATGGAACGCCTCGTGGATGGTCGCGGCGAGCTCGTTGACATCCTTCACCAGCCAGTTGTGCTTGGTGCAGGGACGCGTGATGCCGACCGTGTCGCACTCCTGGAAGGCGTCGGAGCCGATCAGCGATGTCGGCACCTGCCCGGTCAGGCAGACCAGGGGGATCGAATCCATCAGCGCGTCCTGCAGCGGCGTCACCGCATTGGTCGCGCCCGGACCCGAAGTCACCAGCATGACGCCGGCCTTGCCGGTCGAGCGCGCATAGCCCTCGGCCGCGTGACCCGCGCCCTGCTCGTGCCGGACCAGGATATGCTCGACCTCGTCCTGCTGGAAGATCTCGTCGTAGATCGGAAGCACGGCACCGCCCGGATAGCCGAAAACATGCTTGACGCCATTATCCTTCAGCGCCTGCACCACCATTTCGGCGCCTGTCATTTCGCGCCGCTCGTTCTGTCCGTTGCTCATCGGTCTGGTCCCGTACTGTCGCCCTTTGGGCGTTGCCATTTGGGTGTTACTGGTCGTTTAGTCGTGTTTTGGGCAATAAAAAAGGCCCCCGAGGGAGCCTGTGTGTTGCGCATGGGAGGTTTTCGCCCGGCGGTTACACCGCCTTGCCCACGCGCCTTCCTACGAGAATGAGTGCCTTTTTCATGGTGGCGAACCATAAAGGCGGAATCGCGGGCTCGTCAATGGGGTGTGATGCGATTTCGCGCGGTCAAAGGGATCGGCTCCGTTTCGCGCTACCATAGTACAGTTGAGCCGGCACGCGCGAAGCCTCACTATGCCCGGCAAAGGACCTTGCCTGCGAGGAGGACGCGTGGCTGGCGAACGAGAGCATATACGCGAAATAGAACAGGTTCTGTCCGGCGGGCGATCGGCCCGCGACAATATCGTGGTGCAGTCCTGGCTGCGCTGTGTCGATACGCATCGGCTCGATCCGACGCGGCCCACTGAAGCCTATATCGTGCCCGACACCCAATTGCGCGAACACCGCGAGCAATCCGAGCGGCTTATCGCCATTGCCCGCAGCGGCCTGGAAACACTGTTCAAGCAGGTGGCGGGCCAGAACTACGTGCTGCTGCTGGCGAACGCCAAGGGGGTGACCGTCGACTTCCTTGGCGACCCGCTTTTCATGGACCAGTTGCGCACGGCGGGCCTCTATCTTGGCTCCGAATGGTCGGAGAGCCGCACCGGAACCTGCGGCGTGGGCTCCTGCATCGTCACCGGCGAGGCGATGACGATCCATCAGACCGATCATTTCGACACCACCCATACGCCGCTTTCCTGCACTGCGGCACCGATCTTCGACACCAATGGCGAATTGGCTGCCGTGCTGGACATTTCGCTGCTGCGTTCGCCGCAACCGAAGGTCAGCCAGAACCTGGCGTTGCATCTGGTGACGGCTTCCGCACGGCGCATCGAGCTCGCCAATCTGATGGCGCAGATGCACTCCGAATGGGTGCTGCGCTTTTCCCGCTCGCCGGAGTTTCTGGACGTCGACCCCGAGGCAGCTATCGCCCTCGACGCTTCGGGGCGTGTCCTCGGCACGACGCGCGGCGGGGCATTGCTGCTGGCGCAGGCAGGAGGTGTCGACTGGAGGAGTTCGCCCTCGCCTATCGGCCAGCCGATCTCACGCTATCTTGATATGAGCATCGACGATCTGCCGAGCCTGACGCGCGGGCGTCCGACCGAGGAGCGTCTGGTGTTCGGCCGCAGCGGCAGCGCCCTGTTCGCGCACGCCATAGAGCCGCAGCCGACGATGGGACGCCGCGCCTTCGTCGAAGCGATGCCGAAGCCGATCAGTGAACTGTCGGGCGGCGATCCGGCGATGGCAGCCATGCAAGTGCGCGCCGCGAAACTGGCGCGCACCACCATTCCGATCCTGATCCACGGCGAGACCGGTTCCGGCAAGGAATATCTCGCCCGCGCGATCCACGACTGCTCGCAACGTGGAGGCCCGTATGTCGCCATCAATTGCGCCGCCATCCCCGAGCATCTGATCGAGAGCGAACTGTTCGGCCACACCGCGGGGGCCTTCACCGGAGCGGCCGCCAAGGGGCGCAAGGGATTGATCGAGAGCGCCGATGGCGGCACGCTTTTCCTCGATGAGATCGGCGACATGCCCTACCCTCTGCAATCGCGGCTGCTCAGGGTGATCGCAGAGCGCGAACTGATCCCGGTTGGCGGCACGCAGCCTCGACAGGTCGACATCAAGATCATCTCCGCCTCGCATCATGATCTGCGCAAGCTCGTCACCGAAGGGCGTTTCCGCGAGGATCTGTTCTACCGGCTGAACGCGGCCGCGCTGACCTTGCCGGCGCTGCGCGAGCGCACCGACTTCGAATGGCTGCTGGACAGGCTGGTCGAACAGCGCGCGCGCTTGGCCGGTCGGGCCGCAAGGCTATCGCCGGCGGCGCGTCTGGCGCTCATCCGTCACCGCTGGCCGGGTAACATTCGCGAACTCGCCAATGCCATCGATCTGGCGGTAGCGCTTAGCGATGGCGACATGATTCAACCCGCCGATCTGCCCGAGTTCGCATTGGCACACACGGGGACGCAGGCTCCGCCAACCCGCCTGGTTGCGTTGCGCGTTCCCTCACCCGAGGATGAGCGCGCGGCGCTTTTGGATGCCTTGGTGTCTTCGGGCTGGAACATCACGGAGGCCGCGCGGCGCCTGGGCGTCGATCGCACGACCGTGCATCGCCGCATGAAACGGTTGCGGCTGGAGGCGCCGAACTAGTGTTGCGCCACTGTGGCACGCCACGGCGCGCGCAACACCGTCGCCACGGGGCGCAACAGGAGATTTCGCTTATCATACTGATTATATTGCGATTTCTTCCATAGCGTCATGACTGGCATGCCGTTTGCTGATTGCTCCACGTACCCATCTGGAGCCTGGAGGAGCAGCCCATGAAAACGGACAAGCGGAGGATAAAGCATGCTTGAGAGAACACCCACGACGAAGGCGCAGGCGCTGCTCGACAAGTTCGGCAAGGCGCTTGAAACCGGCGACATCGACACGGCGGTCAACTTCTTCCAGGCCGACTGCTACTGGCGAGACCTCGTCACGTTTACCTGGAACCTGAAGACGATGGAGGGCCACGAGCAGGTCCGCGACATGCTGAAGGCGACGCTTGGCGAAACCGGACCGAGCGACTGGAAAGTGGCCGAGGGCGAGGACGCGACCGAGGCGGACGGCGTCATAACCGCCTGGATCACCTTCGAGACCAAGGTGGCGCGGGGCTTTGGCCTGGTGCGCTTCAAGGGCGACCTGATCTGGACCTTGCTGACCACGATGGCCGAGCTGAAGGGACATGAGGAGAAGGCCGGCTTCACCCGTCCCCTCGGCGCAAAGCATGGCCACGGCAAGGGCAGGAAGTCGTGGCGCGAAGAACGCGACGACGAGATCGCCGAACTCGGTCACACAAGGCAGCCTTATGTCTTGATCGTCGGCGGAGGCCAAGGCGGCATCGCGCTTGGCGCGCGGCTGAAACAGCTGGGTGTGCCGACGATCATCATCGAGAAGAACGAACGTCCCGGTGATTCCTGGCGCAAGCGCTACAAGTCGCTCTGCCTGCACGATCCGGTCTGGTACGACCATCTGCCGTACATCGACTTCCCCAAGAACTGGCCGGTCTTCGCGCCGAAGGACAAGATCGGCGACTGGCTTGAAATGTACACCAAGGTGATGGAGCTGAATTACTGGTCGTCCACGACAGCCAAATCCGCGAAATACGACGAGAAGACAAGGGAATGGACGGTCGTCGTTGAGCGCGACGGCAAGGAAATCACCCTCAGGCCCAAGCAACTGGTGCTGGCCACCGGCATGTCCGGCAAGGCGAACTGGCCGAAATACAAGGGCCAGGACATCTTCAAGGGCGAGCAGCAGCATTCCTCGACCCACCCTGGCCCCGACAAATACCGTGGCAAGAAAGTCGTGGTCATCGGTTCCAACAACTCCGCTCACGACATCTGCGCGGCGTTGTGGGAAGGCGGCGCCGACGTCACCATGGTGCAGCGCTCCTCCACCCACATCGTCAAGTCCGACACGTTGATGGATATCGGCCTGGGCGCGCTCTATTCGGAGCAGGCGGTGGAGAACGGCATGACGACGCGCAAGGCCGACCTGATCTTCGCGTCCCTGCCCTACCGCATCCTGCATGAATTCCAGATCCCGCTTTACCAGCAGATGAAGGAACGCGACGCGAAGTTCTACGAGGATCTGGAAAAGGCCGGCTTCCTGCTCGACTGGGGCGATGACGGCTCCGGCCTTTTCATGAAGTATCTGCGCCGGGGTTCGGGCTACTATATCGATGTCGGCGCCTGCGACCTCGTCATCGATGGTTCGATCAAGCTCAAGAGCGGTCCGGGAGCTGCCGTCCAGGAATTGACCCCGACCGGCGTCAAGTTCGTTGACGGCACGGAACTGCCCGCCGATCTCGTGATCTATGCAACCGGCTACGGCTCGATGAACGGGTGGGCCGCCGACCTCATCTCGCAGGACGTGGCCGACAAGGTCGGCAAGGTCTGGGGTCTTGGCTCGAACACCACCAAGGATCCCGGCCCGTGGGAGGGCGAGCAGCGCAACATGTGGAAGCCGACGCAACAGGAAGCGCTGTGGTTCCACGGCGGCAATCTCCACCAGTCGCGGCACTATTCGCTGTATCTGTCGCTGCAACTGAAAGCCCGACAAGTCGGCTTGCCGACACCGGTCTACGGGCTGCAGCAGGTTCACCACAAGGGATAACCCTCGATCGGCAACGAAAGGAGGCGCGGCCCACGCCGCGCTTCCATTTTTCAATCAACAAGGCTTGAGCGAACGCGATGGCTCAGGCCGTCAGCGCCACACTCTTCGTCTTTGACGCTGTCGGGCTCGAACGAATAGACGGCGCCCTGACGGCATGCTTGCCGCTGGGGGTATCTGTCTGGAAAGCGGGATCGCTTGCCACAGGCAAGCGCTCCCGGCAGCCATCCGGCCGGTGGGCAATCACCGCGCTTTCGCCGTCAAAGCAGAAACACATGGCTGTCTCCTCTCAGTGGCAGGTCGCGGATTGTCTAGGCCGCCTTGTCGGCCGCGAAGCGCGCCACCACTCGTTCCAGCAGCGGCACGTAATCGCGAAACGTCCGCGTCTTCATGTCGGCGATCTTGCCACCCTCGTCCCAGATGCGGACCCGCACGGCTTCCTCGTGGAACGGATTCCTGCGGAACTCGGCCACCTCGTCGGGACGCATCGGGCCGCCCTGCAGCGACAGCGTGTGTACGGATGCTTGGGACAGCTTGCCGAAATAGGTCGGATCGGTGGCGCAGAGATAGCGCTTGGCCGACACATGCAGCCTGACGCATTCGACGATGACTGGCGGAAAGAATGGCGCCAGCACTTCGCCGCCGGCCTCGTCATGGTGCTTGTCCTCGACATCATCAGGCGAATAGGTGCCGAACTCGCTGGTGTAATGACCGATGTCATGCAGCAGCGCCGCCGCCACAAGCTCTTCCGGCGCACCGTCCTGTTCGGCCAGCCACGCGCCCTGCAGCATGTGCTCGGACATGGTGACGGGTTCGCCGAGATAGGATTCCGCACCACGCCTCTCGAAGATATCGGCGATGAACTCGACGATATTGCCCGCGTTCAGATCCTGTCTGCTCATTCCGCCGCCTCCTTGAAGCCGTGTTCGATCGCGGCCAGCGTCGAGAGCAGGCCGTCCTTGTCGGCGTAGCAGCCCTGCAGCCAGCGCTTTCCGGTGCCGGAAAACGCCTTGCGCGCATGCATGACGCGGGTGTTGTCGACGATGAAGGCCTGGCCCGGCTCGAGCTTGAACGTCACCTCGAAGGATGGATCCTCGATCAGTTCGGCAAACCGGCGATAGGCCTTGTAGTAGGCGTCCATGTCGGCAAAGGGCACGTCGACCGTCGGCGCAAGCGAACGGTTGTTGAAGCGGATGCAAATCAATTCGCCATCCGGGCCGAGTTCGATCATCGGACGCTTCGACCGCAGCCGCACGCCCGACGAGCCGGCATATTCAAAGCGCGCCAGGCATGAACTGAGCAACCGGAAGCCTTCTGGGTTTTCGGCCTGCAAGGCAGCGGCGACGGCAAAACCATCGACGACGCTGGATTCGCCGCCATCCACCGTATTCTCGATGCAGGACAGAATCTGCAGCGTCGGCACCGGGTCGCGGTACGGGTTGTCCGTATGTGCCTGGAGGCCGAGATTGGTATAGGCGAGATTGCTCGGATTGACCTCGGCGCGCACTTCGAACCAGCGGCCATAGTTGGTCTCCCTGATATAGCCGAACAGATCGGATACCTTGCAGAGCGCTCCGGATTCGGTGGGCAGGCCATCCATCACCGCGAAGCCGTAGGCCCGCACCGCCGACAGCCATCCGCGCAATACGTCGCGGTCGTGGCTGGCGGCGGCATAGCCCGCGCGCGGTACGGAATTCTGCATCGTGGCCTTGGTCCAGCGCTCGATCTCGTCGCCGGTCCAGCCCGGTTGGTGGGCCGCGCCGCGATCATAGGCATTGGCGCTCAGCCATTGCGCCGGAAAGCTGACTGTCTTGCCTTCCGGCGCGAAGTTGACCTCCAGCGCACCGCTCTTGATCGAGGCAGCACCGATGCGCGTATCCGCGGGAATATCGAGGATGGTGATCAGGCGCTGGCCATTGCCGGCGCTGCGTGTCTTGTCGTCCAGCGCATTGTCGCGCAGCCACATGGCATGGAAGCGGGTGCGTGCACCATCCTCCCAGCCAAGTTCGATTGTTCTTCCTTCGTCGCCAATATCAGCGTGGGTCAACATGGATGAGGTCCTGTGCCTTGCACCCATGGTCCGGTCCACGGGTTTCCATTGCATGGTGACGCGCCCCAAGGCATAACTCAAATTATCATTTTTTGGCCAATGGGGCTGAAATTTTAATGGCTCATAAAACGCTGGCGATCTTGCCTCCGCTTGACTGGCTGCGCAGTTTCGAGGCGGCGGCAAGGCTATCCAATTTCACCGCCGCGGCGGGCGAGCTTGGCCTGACACAGGCGGCTGTCAGCCAGCATATCCGGTTTCTCGAGGAGCGGCTGAAAACCCGCCTGTTTTCGCGGTTGGCGCGCGGCGTGGCGCTTTCACCCGAAGGTGCCGCCTATCTGCCGCACATCCAGTCAGCCTTCGCCACTATCGGCAACAGCACCACGGAACTGTTCGAGCCGCGCGCCGTCCAGACCGTCGCCATCCGGGTGCCGATCTCCTTTGCCTTGCTGGCGCTGGTTCCGGCCTTGCCCAATCTGGGCAAGGCTTTGCCGCAAATCCAGCTCGATATGGTGACGATCCACAGGCCAACCGATTACGACCAGCCGGGTTCAGTGCTCGACATCCGCTTCGGCAACGGTTCCTTTCCCGGCCGCGACGCCGACAGGTTGACCGTCGAGCGGCTCGTGCCGGTAGCTGCTCCTGCTCTGGCAGGTGAGCCCGACTGGACTGCCCTGCCCCTCCTTCTGGTCGCCGGCGCGCGTGAGATGTGGGCGGAATGGTTCTCTGCCGCCAGACTGGCGGGACATGCCAGGCGTTCGCATCGCTTCGACAGCTTTGTCGCCGCGATGGAGGCAGCGAAGGCCGGCGCCGGCATCCTGCTGGGCTCCCGCCCCTTGATCGATGCCGCACTGGCCGGCAAGGCCCTCGTGCCTTTGTCCGACTTCGAACTCTCCAGCAGTTTTGGTCATTTCCTGACCCGGCCTTCGGCGGCGCCACTGTCGCGCGCCGAACAGGAGTTCCGCCAATGGCTACTGTCTGTTCATGCAGGCGCGGTGAGGACGTAAATCGAGTCAGGCCGGGCCGATGCGCTTCCAGTAGATCAGCGTACCGGTCAGCCCGCCATGCGGCTTCAGCGCATAATCGGGAATTTCACCCGTCAGTGTGAAGCCGAGTTTTTCATAGAGGCCGGAAGCGCCTTCCTCTGCCGCCGTGTCGAGCACCAGCAGACTGCGGCCCTTCTCGATGGCGAAGCGTTCCGCGGCCTGCATCAGGCTGGTCGCCACGCCCTTGCCCCGTTGCGCGACCGATGTCATCAGCTTGGCGATTTCGGCCCGGTGCGGCTGATTGGGGGGAAAGTCGAGCAGCAATGTCACGGTGCCCACCAGGGCGTCGCCGTCCCATGCCCCCAGCACCAGCCTCTCGCCTCTCGCCGCCGCCTCGAGGGACTTTTCCCAGAAGGCCTCGGCGGCTCCCCGCGCCAAAGGGTGCATGAAGCTGACCGACCCGCCTTCGGCGACGGTTTCGATCAGAATGTCAGCCAGCATGTTGCGCGTGCCCGCCGCGTCGGTCAGAGCCTTGATCTCGATCGATCCCATGCACGATGTCCCCTTGATTGAAATGGTTGTCGCGATCATGCGCCAAGCCCGCAGCCGTCAATCCAGTCTGCTGGCTCGCCTTCGCTTTCGTCCCGCCTTGATCGCGGCGATCCGATCCGTGTCCTTTGGCTGCAGATGCAGCCCCCGTTCCAGGATCTCGAGCGTGTATTCCTCGTAGGTGAGGCCCAGCCTTTCGGCCTTTTCCATGCGCAACAGCATGATTTCGCGGCTCGGCGGCTTCCACGCCTTGGCGTGCGCGGCCTGCCAGGCCAGGAAGATGTACGGGTCACCCTTGCCCCATGGCGGCCCCTTGTAGTCGTCGAGCGGCGGCCCGCCATTGTGGGAGCGTTTCGGGTTTCTTGCCATGATTTCAGCCCCTGACCAGCGCCACCAGATAATCGGCGGCGTCCGGTCCCACGGCATGGAAGCTGCAATCCGAAGGCGCGCCGAGCGCCAAGCAATCGCCGGGCTCAAGCCTGTGCTCGATGTCGCCCTCGGTGAACTCAAGCTGCCCGGAGATCAGCCATATCTGTTGCTTGATGAAGGCGTAGGAAGCGGCGGGGAAATTGACCTTGGCGCCGGCCGGCAGTTGCACCCTGATCAGTTCCAGCGGCATGTCCGAAGCCGGCGAGACATGCCTCCGGACATAGCCGGTGGCCGGATCGCGCCATATCGGCTGGTCCCGCTCGCGAAGCAAGCCGCCTCCCTGCAGTTCGGCCCGAGCGATCAATGTGGAGAGTGTCATGCCAAAGGCGGAGGCGATGCGCACGAGAAGAGCGGCCGTCGGGCTCGTCTTGCCGCGCTCGATGGTGCTGAGCATGGCTTTCGACACGCCGGACCGGTCCGCGAGCTGGGCCAGTGACCAGTCGCGCATGCTTCTTTCGGCATGTATACGCTTGCCGATGGTGGCAGAAAGATCGTTCGTTATATCATCCATAAATCCGATATAGCGAATTCCCTTCCCCGTGAGAAGAGAGACCTATCGAATTGTCGCGAATGCCTTAAGGCCCCCTACACCATCCAACCTCACCCCACCTTAACCCCGTTCCCGTAGGGTCGGTCCGCTTGGGGAAATGGGGAAGTGCCTGTCCATGTTTGTTGAACGCGAAGCCGCCGTCGGAGAGTCGACATCGCAGGAGCGACGCAACGCGGAGCAGAATGACAAGCGGGTTCTCGGCAACGTCGTGCAGTGCGATGGTGCGCGCGCCACGATCAGCGCCTATGCCGACGACATCGAGGGCGTGATTACCGGTCTGTGGACGGTCGGCAAGATGATTTCCATCAATCTGGGCACGGCGCGAACCGTCGGCCTGGTCTACGAGATCGGCAAGTCGGATCGCGCCTGGAGCAGCGAGGGGCAGAACCCGATCGAGGTCAAGATCGAGTTGATCGGCGAAGTCCGCGATGGCGCGGAGCCGGGCGCCCGTCCGGTCTTCGACCGCGGCATCACCACCTATCCGCATATCGGCGCCATTGCCCACCGTATCCGCAGCAGCGACCTGCAGGCGGTCTACGATCTTGCGGGGCGTCATTCGATCACCATCGGCACGCTGTCGCAGGACGAGGCGATCGACGCCAACATCGCCATCGACGACACGCTGGCACGGCATTTCGCGGTCGTCGGCACCACGGGCGTCGGCAAGTCGACCGCCGTCTCGCTGCTGCTGCGCAAATCGATCGCCGCCCGTCCGGACCTGCGCATCCTCATCCTCGACCCGCACAACGAGTTCGCTGCCTCGCTGCCCGAATATTGCGTCCGGGTCGATTCGACGACGCTGGACCTGCCGTTCTGGATGTTCAAGCTCGAGGAATTCGCCGAAGTGCTGTTTCGCGGGCGCGAGACGGTACCCGAGGAAGTCGATGTGCTGCGCGACCTCATTCCCGCTGCCAAGAACCTCTACCGCAATCCCAATTCCGGCGCCTATGTGCGGCGCGGCACCGATGCGCTGACCGCCGACACGCCGGTGCCATATCGCATGGTCGACCTCATCAAGCAGATCGACGAGCGCATGGGCTTGCTCGAAAGCAAGAACGATCGGCCAATCCTCAGATCGCTGAAGACACGCATCGAGTCCGCCGCCGCCGATCCGCGCTACCGCTTCATGTTCAATTCGCGACTGATCGAGGACACGATCCACGAGACGATCGGCAATATCTTTCGCGTGCCGCATCACGGCCGTCCGGTGACCTGCTTCGAGATGGCCGGCATGCCTTCGGAAGTCGTCAACTCCGTCTGTTCGGTGCTGGCGCGCCTGGCCTTCGACCTCGCTCTGTGGAGCGAAGGCAAGCTTCGCCTGCTTTTGCTGTGCGAGGAAGCACACCGGTACATGCCAGCCGACACAAGGCTCGGCTTCGCGCCGACCAGGCACGCGCTGTCGCGCATCGCCAAGGAAGGCCGCAAATATGGTTGCTATCTAGGCGTCGTCACGCAGCGCCCGGGCGAGCTCGATCCCACCATCCTGTCGCAGTGCTCGACCTTCTTTGCCATGCGTCTCGCCAACGAGCAGGACCAGGCGATCATCCGCTCGGCGATTGCCGACTCCTCGGCTTCGACGCTTGCCTTCCTCTCATCCATGGGCCAGCGCGAAGCCATAGCCTTCGGCGAAGGCGTGGCGACGACGATGCGGCTGAAATTCGAAAAGCTGTCGGAGGAACTGATCCCCGGCACGTCCAGGCGTGAGCAGGCCGTGCCGTCCGAGATCGGCGACGATGTCGATCTGGCCGCCATCGTCGAAAGGTTGCGCAACGTGCCGAAGCCGCAGCAGGCACTGGCCTTCGCCCAGGCCGTGGACTCGAGCCGGCAGGCCGGCGACCCCGAATACCGCAAGCCTCCGGTCCCACGCATTCAGCCGGACGACGATTTCGACATGCGCTACGGCCTCAAGCCCGCGACCTTCGGCCTGCGGCCGCAAAACGACTAGCCCGTACTGGGTCCATCCGAAGACAGTTCTGAGAACCCACGCAAGCGTCGGCGAGCACTGCTGCGCTGGCCAGCTTGGGTAAATCCCGAAAGGGAATTCATCAGGCCGGATTGAATGGCGTGGGTTTCGAGAAACCGGAGCTGAGCGGACATTTTAGTCCGTGAGCACCGGAAGTCGAGAAAGCCGCGTCAGGCAACCGGCCTCATGAATTCTTCTTCGGGATTTCAGGCGCAGACGCGGTTGCGTCCCTGCCTCTTTGCCTCGTAGAGCTGGCGGTCGGCGCGGCGATAGAACTCTTCGGCTGTTTCCTTGCGGTCCCACACGGCAAGCCCGACGCTGGTGGTGATCTTGAGGCGCACATTGCCGGAAAGGACCGACATGTTGGCGACAGCCTTGCGGATGCGCTCGGCGAACTTGGCCAGCAGTTCGCCATCCATATTCGGTGTGACTACGGCGAACTCTTCGCCACCCAGCCGCGCCACCACGTCATGATAGCGCGTCATGTCCTTGAGACAGTTGGCGACCGCACGAAGCACCTCGTCGCCGACGTCATGGCCATGGGTGTCGTTGACCTGCTTGAAGTGGTCGAGATCGAGGATCATCAGCCCGACAGGCTTCTCGATGCGGCGGAACTCTTCCAGATATTCCTTCAGCGCATCGTCGAAATAGCGCCGGTTCTGCATGCCGGTCAGGCCGTCGGTCAGCGCCGCATGCTCCAGCGTCTCGGAACGCGCGCTGAGCGAAACCGTCATGGCGCGCAGCTTGCCCTCTTCCGTCGCCTGCTTGCGGATCAGCGGATAGATGAAGAAAACGCCGAAGAACAGCGCCGTCGCCAGAAGCACGCCTGTCGCGAACAGCAGCTTGTTGAGATAGATGATCTGATCGATCCCGGAAGCGGTACGGATCTCGCCAGCAAACGATTGCAGAAGGCCATAGGCATGCAGCGTCACCAGGCCCGCGGCCAGGATCACGAAGATAAAGACGAAAAAAGCCGATTCCGCCTTGTGGAAACGCATCTGCTCCCCGTTCTGCAAACACCCGCGGATCTTATCGCACGCGCGAGCTTACGGAGGGTTAACTTGGACAACCAAGACGAGAAACTTTCCTTCTGCGTCAACTTATAAGGTTGCATCCGCAACGAACTGTCAGATCATGGCTTCCGTTTTGTCATTGGGAGATAGCCTCCGCCATTCAGGCCCTAATTGGTTCCTGAACCAGGTCGCCTGTCGCTTGGCATATTGCCTGGTGGCGATCTTGGCGCGCTCGATTGCCTCGGGAAAACCCATGTTTCCCGCCATCGCCGCCTGCAATTCACGGACACCGATCGCTTTCATTGCCGGCAAATCGGGATCGAGATTGAGGGCCGCAAGGCGACGGACCTCATCCAACGCTCCCTTGTCCAGCATCTGGTCGAACCTGTCTTCGATCCTGGCGACCAGAGCCGCACGATCCGGTTCGATCACGATGAAGTGCGCACGGTTCCTGTCGATCAACGGCCGGCCGCGCACCGCCTGCCACTCCAGGATCGAGCGGCCCGATGCGTCCAGCACCTCCAGAGCCCGCACGATGCGTTGGCCGTCGGTCGGCTTCAGCGTCATGGCCACCTTCGAATCCTCGCGCATCAGGATCTGGTGCAGCTTGACCGCGCCCTGCTCCTTGAGTTCATAGCGCCAGCGGTCGCGGACCCGCTGCGGAATATCCGGCATTTCCGAAATGCCTTCGGCAAGGGCCCGAAAGTAGAGCCCGGTGCCACCCACGAAGATCACCGGACGCTCCAGCAGCGTGCCGTCGTCGATCAGCCTCATCACGTCCCGCAGCCACGCGCCGGTGGAATAGGCGATGGACGGGTGGACGTGCCCGTAGAGAAAATGCGGGGCGCGGGCGAGGTCGGCGGCAGCCGGCCGCGCCGTCAGCACGTCGAGCACCGAATAGCCCTGCATGGAATCGGTGTTGACGATGACACCCCCCTTGCGCCGGGCGAGATCAAGTGCAAGCGCCGACTTGCCGCTGGCGGTAGGCCCGGCTATCAGGATCGCGTTCTTAACGCGGCCTTCGCCCGCTTGCCCGCCGGAATGTTCAATGCCGCTTGTCGCCACGCTTGTGTCCCGTCCTGCTGACCGCATCCTGTCGCCGTCGCTTGCGAATATGGCCTCAAGGTCGGTTGGCGCAAGCGCTGTTCATTGGCTGGCTGAAGGGATTGCCTGCGACTTGGCCTTTCCCGAGGCGACCGATGCTGCCGAGGCGGCCGCCCGACTGCATGCGGCGCTGGCCTCCGAACCGGTCGACGTGATCGTCCAGCCGGCCGAGGGGCGACGCAAGAGCATCCTCATCGCCGACATGGATTCGACCATGATCGACCAGGAGTGCATCGACGAGCTTGCTGACGAAATCGGCGTCAAGGATCATGTCGCCGCCATCACGGCACGCTCGATGAACGGCGAGATCGCTTTCGAACCCGCCTTGCGCGAGCGTGTGGCGCTGTTGAAGGGGCTAGACGCAGCCGTGGTCGATCGCATCATCGCCAAGCGCCTGACGCTGGCTTCCGGCGGCCGTGCGCTTGTCCAGACGATGCGGGCCAACGGCGCCTGGACGGCACTGGTCTCCGGCGGCTTCGAGGTGTTCACCACACGCATCGCGGCCATGCTCGGCTTTCATGAAAACCGCGCCAATCGCCTCATCGAACAGGACGGACATTTCACCGGGCTGGTTGGAGAGCCGATCCTGGGCCGGGCCGCCAAGGCCGATGCGCTGATGGAGATCTCGGCGAGGCTCGGCCTGACGCCGGCCGACGCCATAGCGGTGGGCGACGGCGCCAACGACCTGGACATGATCCGGCTTGCCGGCGCCGGCGTGGCACTTCATGCCAAGCCGGCGGTGGCAGCGCAGGCAAAGGTGCGCATCAACCATTGCGACCTGACCGCCCTGCTCTACCTGCAGGGCTATCGACGCGAAGAATTCGTGGAATGAAACCCATACGCACCGAGCGTCTGATCCTGCGCAACTGGGAAGACCGCGACCGCGAGCTCTTCCATCGGATCAATTCCAACGAACGCGTCATGGAGTTCTTCCCGTTTCGCCGCGACCGCGCGCGGGCCGACGCCAAGATGGACGAGTTGCGCGCCGTCATCGAGCGCGACGGCTACGGCTTCGCCGCGGCCGAGATCGCCGCCACCGGCGAATGCATTGGCTTTGTCGGCATCACCGGAACAGGTCATTTGCCGTTCCTCCCGGCCGGCAGCATCGAGATCGGCTGGCGACTGGCGCCCGAATTCTGGGGCAAGGGCTATGTCACGGAGGCAGCCGACGCCTGGCTTGCCTATGGTTTCGAAACGCTCGGCCTTGATGAAATCGTGTCCTTTGCCGTCGCCGACAACCACCGCTCCACCGCCGTCATGGAGCGCATCGGCATGACCGCCGATCCGTCGGCCGATTTCGACCACCCCGGCATTCCCGACAGTCATCCCGCGCTCAAGCGGCATGTGTTCTACAGGCTGACGGCTAAGAACTGGTGGAAGAACCGAAGCTGATCAATGCCCGTCGGGAGGAAGCTCATCGCCGGGTTGCGGCGATCTGTCGGCGACTCGCCCAAGTATTTCCGCGAAATCGTTCTGTGACGCATCACCCGCGCGACGACGCAGGAAGTCGGCCGCTGTTTCCATTGCTCCAACTTTCTGCGCCACGGCCGAAGCGATCCACTGATTGAGTGACACGCCATCAGCCTTTGCCAAGCGTGCACCCGCTTCCTTCACCGAGAGCGGAAGTTTCAACGGATAAGTCGCCTTGCTCATGTTCGGAATCCTTCCAGGAAGTCGACCAATCTTATAAGCCGGACATCGCGGGCGTGCTTGCTGAAAATCTCTTCACGAGGCATTCTGAGTGCGATGCGCCTAATAAACCCTTCCCGTTTTGCAATGCAACACAAGACGAACCTGGAATTTGACTACGCATTCCGAGGACAATCCTATCGCTGTGTCGTCGAGCGACTAGATCGCGCTTGGGGGCATGGATTGAAGGTCTGGCGGTACGACAGCGCGGGCAACTTGTTGGACAGAACCCGCTGGGGTTGCCATCCCGAATTCGAGAACTTCGAGGCGTTGCAAAAGTTGACGACCGAAGATCTTATCGAGCTGGTAAGACGGGACATGCGCAAAGAGGCATTTGAGGTGACAATGCAAAGCGCGAATGCCGCCGGCCTCACAATATTCTTCACGATTCTGCTGAACGAGGATGACACCATGGTGGAGGTATCACGCGGTCTCTAAGAGCATCCCAAGACACTGGGGATGCTCTGCCGTCTTTTCCAGATCAGGATGTTGAAGGCGTTTTCCGACTCAGTCCATCCGGATCGTCACGAACCGCAGCTCGCCAGTCTTCGAAGCCAGCATCAGCAGCGCGTTCTTGCGTCCCTGCTCCTTCAACGCGCCGATCCGGTCCATGACGTCCTTGGGCGTCGCAACCGATTCCTGCGCGATCTCGGTGATCACCTCGCCGGGCTTGATACCGCGTTCGGCGGCTGCCGAGTCCTTGGCGACATCGGTGATGACGACGCCGGAAACGTCGGCGGCGATGCTGAATTTCTTGCGCGTGTCGTCATTGAGCTCGCCGATGGTCATGCCGAGCACAGCCGCCGTCGAAACAGGCGGAGTCTTGTCGGCCTTGCCCTGATCGGTGCTGTTGTCATCGGCGCTCGCGGCTTTCTCGCCGTCCTCGAGCCGGCCGAGCGTCACCTTGACGGTCTGCTCGACACCCTTGCGCACGATCACCACGTCGACTGCCTTGCCGACCGGGCTTTCCGCCACGACGCGCGGAAGGTCGCGCATCTCGTGTATGTCCTTGCCGTCGAACTTGGTGATGACGTCGCCCGCCTGAACGGTTCCGTTGTCGACCGGTCCGCCCTTGATGACGCCGGCAACAAGCGCGCCCTTGGCGGTCGCCATGCCGAGGCTTTCGGCGATGTCGGCGGTCACCGGCTGGATGCGCACGCCGAGCCAGCCACGGCGCGTCTCGCCGAACTGGCGAAGCTGGTCGACGACGCCGGACGCGAGCTGTGCCGGGATAGAGAAGCCGATGCCGATCGAGCCGCCCGATGGCGAAATGATCGCGGTGTTGATGCCGATCACTTCACCGGCGCTATTGAACAACGGTCCACCCGAATTGCCGCGGTTGATCGCGGCATCGGTCTGGATGAAATCGTCATAGGGGCCGGAATTGATATCGCGGTTGCGGGCCGAGACGATACCGACCGTCACCGTGCCGCCGAGGCCGAACGGATTGCCGATCGCCATCACCCAGTCGCCGACGCGCATCTTGGTGGAGTCGCCGAATTTCACCGAGGTCAGCTTGTGACCCTTCGGATCGACCTTGAGCACGGCGACGTCGGTCTTGGGATCGGTGCCGACAAGCGTCGCCTTCAAGGTGATGCCGTCGGAGAAGTTCACCTCGATGTCGTCGGCGTCTGCGATCACGTGGTTGTTGGTCACCACGATGCCCTGGTCAGCGTCGACGACGAAGCCGGAACCCAGCGACTGCACCTTCTGCGCGCCGCTGTCCTTGTCGCCGCCACGGTTCTTGAAGAAGTCGTCGAAGAAATCCTGGAAGGGCGAGCCTTCCGGAAGCTGCGGCATCGGAACCGCACCTGGGCCTTCCGTGCCCTTGACGGTCTGCGACGTCGATATGTTGACGACGGCGCCGAGCAGCTTGTCCGCGAGATCGGCTACCGAGGCCGGGCCGTCATTGGCCAGCACAGGGGTGACGAAGGATGGAACGGCAACCACGCCGACAAGCAGCGCCGCCGCACCAGCGATGAACGTCCGTCGCGCCGCGCGCAAAAGGGTGTTGGATGTCATCGAGAATCCTCCCGGTATTTTCTGAAAAAGCGCTTCGGCGAAAACGCCGCGTCGCGTCATGTTGGCAAGAAATACGGCACGTTTGCGGCTATGGCTACAGCAGAGTGTGAATCCGGCTTGTTCCCAAACCGCAAGCATATCGAAATCACCCGCCCCTCACCAGCCAGACGATGCCGACACCGATCGCGATCGCCGCCAGCCCGGCGATCCGCAGCACATTTTCCGGCATCGACAGAACCTCGCCCGCCAGTTTCTTGGCGAAGGTAGGGAAGCCGCCATAAACCAGCCCCTCGACAACGAGGACGAGGCCAATGGCGGCCAGGAAATCCTGCACCGGCCCTTACTGGCCGGTTGCAGGCTGAGCCGCCGGCGCGGCAGGCGCCGTCGCCGGAGCGGCAGGTGCGGAGGCCGCCGGGGCAGCAGGCGCGGGCTGTGGCCCCAGAGGCTTCGCGCCAGCTTCCTTGCCATCGGGATCGCGGAAGAAGCGGAAGAACTCAGAACTCGGCGACAGGACCATCGTCGTTCCGGCACCGTCCAGCGCGGTGCCATACGCATTCATCGAACGATAGAAGTCGAAGAATGCCGGATCGCGCTTGTAGGCATCGGCGAAGGTGGCACTGCGCTGGGCTTCGCCCTCGCCGCGCAGGATTTCGGACTCTTTCCGCGCCTCGGCGACGATCTCGACCACTTCACGATCGGCACGTGCCGTGATGCGCTGCGCCGCTTCGTTGCCGCGCGCCCTCAGCCGCGCGGCTTCCGCCAAGCGCTCGGCCTTCATGCGGTCGTAGGTCTGCTGCGAAACCTCGGCCGTAAGATCGGTCCGGCGGATACGGACATCCTCGATCTGCAGGCCGAGCGACGTGGCGTCGGGCCTGAGCTGATCGCGGACTTCGCGCATCATGACGGCGCGCTCCTCGGAGAGCGCGGCCTCGAAATCGCGCAGGCCGTAGACGCGGCGCAAGGCAGCGTCGAGACGGGTCCTGAGCCGTGCCTCGGCCAACTCGATCTGACCGGACACGGCGGCACGGAAGACGCGCGGATCCGAGATGCGGTAGGCGATGAAGGCATCGACCTCGTAGAACTTGCCGCCCGACACCTGGACGCGGATGTTGTCCAGGTCGAAGCGCAGCACCCGGTTCTCGATCAGTTGCACCGTATCGGCGTCGAAGAACGAGAACGGCGCCTTGAAGTAGATGCCGGGCTCGCTCTTGACGTCAACGATCTCACCGAACCGGAGCACGAGCGCCTGCTGGCGCGCATTCACCACGAAAACCGATGAATAGATAAGGAACAGGATGACCGCCAGGATGACGACGATGATGGGAAGACGGTTGGCCATTACTGGTTACCTCCCGTGGTCGCACCAAGGGGGGCAGGCGCCGGCGCCTTCTGCTGCAGTGCCGGCAGCGGCAGGTAGGGAACAACGCCCTGTCCATTCCCCTGCTCGACTATGACCTTGTTGGTGTCCTTCAGGACCTTCTCCATCGTTTCGAGATACAGGCGCTTGCGCGTCACGTCGGGCGCCTTGGCGTATTCGTCGTAGACCGAGATGAAGCGCTGCGCCTCGCCTTCGGCTTCCTGCACTACCCGGTTCTTGTAGGCGGCCGCGTCTTCGCGGACCTGAGCCGCCTCGCCGCGGGCCTGGCCGAGCTTCTGGTTTGAGTATTGATTGGCCTGCTCGACGAACTTGTCCTCGTCCTGCTCGGCGCGCTGCACCTCGTCGAACGCATCGGCCACCTCGCGGGGCGGCGCTGCATCCTCGATCGAAACGGCGTTGACGTTTAGACCGGCCTTGTAGCCGTCCAGCGTCGTCTGGATGATCTCGCGCACGGAAGCGGCAATGCCCTGGCGGTCATCGCGGAAGATATCCTGCGCCGGCCTGCGGCCGACCGCTTCGCGCATGGCGCTTTCGGCAACCTGCCGCAGCATGCCGTCAGGATCCGAAACGTCGAACAGATACGCCCGTGGATCGGAAACCTGATAGGCGACCGAGAACTGCACGTTGACGATGTTCTGGTCGCCCGAGAGCATCAGCCCGTTGCCGCTGGTGTTGCCGCCGCCAATATCGACGAGCTGCTCGGAAATCTTTGCCGTCTCGACGGTTTCAAGGGGCCACCAATGGAAATGCAGGCCGGGCTGCGACAGTTCCGCCTTCGGCTTGCCGAAACGAAGCTCGACCGCAACCTCGTCGGGCTGCACGGTATAGACCGCCTTGAACGCCCATAGCACGACGAGCGCCACCGCGATCAGCGCGAACACAGCCGGGCTGGCGCCACCGCCGCCCGGAAGAGCGCGCCGCAGCCTGTCCTGGCCGCGCCGGATGATGTCTTCGAGATCGGGGGGCGAGCCCTGCGGACCCGTCGGCCCTTTTGGCCCCTGCCCCCAGGGTCCACCATTATTTCCGCCGCCGCCCCATGGGCCGCCGCCTCCGCCACTCTTATCGTTCCAGGGCATGAATGTCCTTTCGCTTGGAATTCCCTCAAGCGCCGGTGTTACGACGCAAAATCCAGTGTTGTCCTTCTATAGGGACGCCACGACGTGCTTTCAACGCGATCCGCCGTCGGCGGCATCTGTTTTGGACGGTAGCGACCCTTTGTCGTCCCTCCACGCCCTCGTTGATCTTTCAAAGTATCTCATGGCGGCGCTCGTAAACCGTATAGCGCGTCGCGTGGCTGTCTTTTTCGCCGGCCGGCACGTCCTGCGCCAGGACAACACGCCAGAGCTTTGGATCTATCGGCGGAAAATGCGCGTCGCCTTCGACATTGGCGAGAACGTGGGTGACATGCAGCCGGTCCGCCAGTGGCAGCGCCTGCGCATAGATTTCACCGCCGCCAATGATGCAGACCTCGTTGACGCCAGCCGCGCGCGCCTTCGCCAGGCGGATGGCTTCATCCAGCGAATGCACGACTTCGATGCCTTCGGCGCGCCAGGCTTTGTCGCGGGTGACCACGATGTTCAGCCTGCCCGGCAGCGGCCGTCCGATCCCCTCATAGGTCTTGCGGCCCATGACGATGGGCTTGCCCATCGTATCGGCCTTGAAGCGCTTCAGGTCGGTGGAGAGCCGCCATGGCAAGCCGCCGTCACGCCCGATCACGCCGTTTTCGGCGATGGCGACATAGATAGCGACATCCATCAGTTGGCGCTCCCGCCATTGCTGTCCGTCGGGTTCAGGATGAGGATGTTGATGTCGTGTTCGGGATAGAAATCATTCGCCGTCATCTCGAAGGTCGTCGGCCCGACCTTCCTGACATTGTCGCCGCAGAACGAGACAAGGTTTTTCGCATTGCCCTTGTCGACGGTCAGCTTGAACTTGCCGATGGTGCCCGTCGCCCAGTTGCCGCCCGTGGTCAGGATATAGGCGATGCGGCTTTCGTAATACGGATAGCCGTTGGGATCATCCTTGGCCGCCTTGCGGATCGCGTTCTCGAACGTGCTGTCCATGCAGTAACGAACCTTGTAGGCGGCATACGGGTCCTGGAACTTGCCATCGGAAAAAAAGCTGACCGTCGAAGAGCTGCCGACGCTGGGCTTGTAGCGATGCGAGACACGGACGTCCGCATTGGCGGGAAAGTTCGAGCGCCACCAATAGGTCGAGCGCAATTGCCACCATGGCGCATAGGACGGTGTGGCGCTTTGGTCGCCTTCCGGATCCTCGATGATGATGCCGCGGTTGACCCAGTCGTCGGCCACCGCCTTTGGTAGCTTCGCCAGTGCCGCCTTGGCGGTATCGCCGAACGGGTAGAACGGCACGTTCCGCGCCTTCAGCTCCGCGCTGATGTCGATGCCCAGCGCGAACGCCTTCTGCTCAAGCTGCGGCTTCACCGCCGCGCCGTCGATCGTCACCTCGAAGCCGAGGAAATTGTCACTCGGGTCGTTGGGGATGGCCGGCATCTCCTCGGGATTGCCCTCGATGTCCGGCATCGGAAAGGCAACGATCGCATCGACATCCTTGTCGGTGTTGTTGTGGAAGACATAGTCGACCGTCACCTTGTCGGGCGAGATGTAAAGGTCCTCGCTTTGCATCGCCACCGCGTCGCTACGCGACAGGATGAGGCCACCGGTGCCGAGCTCGGCGGTCGAATCATTGGCCAAGGCGGGCGCGACGGACAGCACCAACCCCGCGGCCAGAACAGTTCGAAACATCGCGCCTCCCCTCCGACAACCATGGCATGCCCGCAGCGCATGCCCCGAGCCTGACCCGAGAGTGCGCGGCAGGTTTTGGGGAACGACGTGCATGAACCAATACTGGCGCGACCCTACTTGTTTCAGCCCCGCGTTCAAAGCCCCCGCATACCAACGGAGCCGCATCTAGCCACACAATCGTGGTCTGGACAGGCAAGCCTCGATCAGGCAGGAGTTCGCCCATGCGCAAGGTTCTCGTCATCGGCATCGGCGCCGGCAATCCGGAGCACATGACGGTCCAGGCCATATCGGGCCTGAACCGGGCCGACGTGCTGTTCATTCCCGACAAGGGCGCAACGAAGAACGACCTGGCCGAATTGCGCCGGCATATTTGCGACCGCTTCGTCACCAACCCCAGATCGCGCAGGGTGGAATTCGACGTGCCGGTGCGCGCCGAGCCGACATCCTCATATCGCTCGACCGTCGATGACTGGCACGAGGCGATCGCCGCCATCTACGAGGGTCTGATCCTTGACGAACTCGCCGAGGATGGCTGCTGCGCTTTCCTGATCTGGGGTGACCCTTCGCTTTATGACAGCGCGCTGCGCATCCTGGAACGTGTGCGCCTGAGGGCCAATGTCGAGTTTGAATTGGACGTGATCCCCGGCATCACCGCAGTCCAGGCGCTCGCCGCCAGCCACCAGATGGCCTTGAACCGCATCGGCGATTCCTTCCTTGTCACCACCGGCCGCCGGCTCACTCAGGAAGGCATGCCTGACAATGCCGGCAGCACCGTCGTCATGCTGGACGGCAAATGCGCGTTCAACACTCTGGACGACAAGGATCTCATCATCCACTGGGGCGCCTATCTCGGCACGCCCGACGAAATCATCATCTCCGGCCGCCTCGGCGACGTCGGCGCCGAGATCGAGAAAGTCCGGGAAGAGGCGCGTCTCGAAAAGGGCTGGATCATGGACACCTACCTGCTGCGTAAGCCCGGAGACTAGGCATTAGGAATTAGGCAGTAGCTGACTGAAATTTCGCGACGGAAGATAGCTTGAGAGTGCCCACCCCTTCCTAAGCCTACTGCCTACTGCCTACTGCCTACTGCCTACTGCCTACTGCCTACTGCCTACTGCCTACTGCCTACTGCCTACGCCCTATCCGGCATCAATCTCGGCCTGCAGCGCTTCCATATGCGTCGAGGCAGCGGCAGCGGCGGCGCGCTCGATGGCTCGGAAGCGGCTGACCACGGCCAGGCCCACCGATGTCAGTTGCGCTCCGCCGCCCTTGCGGCCACCGGTCTGAGCCGCCACCAACGGCTTGCCGAACACACGGTTCATGTCCTCAACCAGGTCCCAGGCGTGCTTGTAGGACATTTCCATGCCGCGCGCGGCGGCGGAGATCGAGCCGAAGGCCGCGATCTGCTCCAGGAGTTCGATCTTGCCCGGGCCGATCCGTCCGTCGGGATCGAGATTTATCCGCAAGCTCAGCGATGGCATGTCTTGTCCTCCGCGGTCATGCTCGCATCCATCCTAGAAGCTCTCCAATCAAACCGCTATTCCAAACTGACATAGCGATGACCATTCGCGTCATAGATGCGCCTCGACCGGCAGGCCGGCGCCGGTGTTCGCCCTGTCGAAGCTAACTGTCTTGATCACCGCGAAGACCTGTCGTCCGAGCCGAAGCCCCAGCGCGTGCCGCGACTGCTCGGTGATCCGGGCAATCACCATGGCGCCGTAGCAGTCGATGCCCACTTCCACGGCGGGCCCCTCGCCCGGCTTTATCGCCGAGATCGTGCCCCGCAGGATATTGAGCGCGCTGAGACCCGACGGCCGCTCGGTGGCGATCATCACGTCGCGGGCGCGAATGCGGATGCGCACCGGCGCGCCCACCGCGATCGCCAGCCCAGGCACGCGGATCTCGCCCGCCGGAGAACCGAGCACGGTCATGCCGAACGCCTCGTCATGGCTGATCACCTCGGTATCCAGCACGGCGCCGCCCTCGGCGCGTTCTTCAGCCGGCAAAAGGTCGAGCCGCTCCATGATCGTCCCGGTCGGGCCGAACGCGGCGACCTTGCCCTGTGCCAGCACCACCACATCGCTTGCCAATCGGGCGACCTCGGCGACCGAATGGCTGACATAGACGATCGGGATCTTCATCTCGTCACGCAGCCGCTCGATATAGGGCAGGATCTCGGTCTTGCGGGCCTCGTCGAGCGACGCCAGCGGCTCGTCCATGAGCAGGAGTTTTGGGCTGGCCAGCAGCGCCCGGCCGATCGCCACGCGCTGTTTTTCGCCGCCGGAAAGCTTTGCCGGCCGCCGGTCCAGCAGTGAGCCGATGCCAAGCAGGTCAACCACCGCGCTGATATCGGCATAGCGTTGCGACGCCGGCGTGAACCAGCGGCCATAGCGCAGATTTCCGGCAACGCTCATATGCGGAAACAGCCGCGCATCCTGGAACACCATGCCGATGCGCCGCTTGTGCTTCGGCACGAATACGCCGGCTTCCGTGTCGACCAGCACGCGGCCGTCGACCTCGATGCGACCCTTGTCTGGCCGGATCAGCCCGGCGATCGTGTTGATCAGTGTGGTCTTGCCAGAGCCGGAGGGGCCGAACAAGGCGGTCAACCGTCCGGCACTTTCAAAGCGAACATCGAGCGCAAAGCGCTCGAGCTGATGGCGGATGTTGACGAGAACCGTCATTCGATATCCATCCGCCTCCCGACACGCCGCGCCAGCACTTCCGAGGCGACGAGCGCCGCCATCGAGATGACGATGGAAATCAGGGTCAGCCTGAGCGCGCCCTCGTCGCCGCCTGGAACCTGCGTGAACGTATAGATCGCCGAGGGCAGCGTCTGCGTCTCGTTCGGAATGTTGGAAACGAAGGTGATCGTCGCGCCGAACTCGCCCATCGCCTTGGCGAAGGACAGGATGGCGCCGGCGATCAGGCCGGGCAGGATCAGCGGCAGCGTGATCGTGCCGAACACCCAGAGCGGGTTGGCGCCCAGCGTTCCCGCCGCAGCTTCCATCTTGCGGTCGACCGCCTCGATCGACAGCCGGATCGCCCGCACCATCAGGGGAAAACCCATGACGCCACAGGCGAGTGCCGCACCCGTCCAACGGAAAGAGAAGACGATGCCGAAATGCTCGGCCAGGAAGGCGCCGGCCGGACCGCGCTTGCCGAAGGTGAGCAGCAGCAGATAGCCGGTTACCACGGGCGGCAGGATCAGCGGCAGGTGCACCACCCCGTTCAGCAGCGTTTTGCCCCAGAACTGGCCGCGCGCCAGCAGCAGCGCGATCAGTATGCCCGGCGGCAGGCTGGAGACCATCGCGACAGTCGCCACCTTGATCGATAGCCGGACCGCATTCCATTCATCGGGAGTGAGGTCCAGCAGCCAGTTCATGCGTCAGAGTGCTGCCTTAGTTCGTGGGTGCGAGGACAGTGAAGCCCTGTTCCTTGAAGAGCTCGCCGGCCTTTGCGGACTGCAGGCACTTGAGGAATGCCAGCGTATCCTTGTCCTTCGAATCCGCGGTCTGGGCAACCGGGTAGATAATCGGCGGATGCGAATCTTCCGGGAAGGTACCCACCACCTTGACGCCCTTTTCCGCATGCGCGTCGGTGGCATAGACGATACCGAGTGCGGCTTCCCCGGTCGAAACCAGTTTCAGCGCGGCGCGCACGTTCTCGGCCTGCGCCACCTTGCCTTCGACGGAGGACCAGACGCCAAGAGATTCCAGCGCTGCCTTGCCATACTTGCCGGCCGGAACAGCCTTGAAGTCGCCCATGGCGAGCTTGCCGTCGCCCACCAGCTTGGCCAGATCGAATCCTTTCTCGATCTTGGCTTCAACCTTCGAGTCCTTCGGCGCCACGAGGACGATCTCATTGCCCAGCAGCTTTACCTCGGTGTCAGGCTTGGTCAGCTTCTTGTCGGAAAGATACTTCATCCAGTCGAGGTCGGCGGAGATGAACACATCGGCCGGCGCGCCGCCCTCGATCTGCTTGGCCAGCGCCGAGCTTGCCGCGTAGGAAATGGTCGCGGTCTCGCCGACATCGGCCTTGCATGCCGTGTTCACGGCGTCGAGCGCGTCCTTGAGGCTCGCCGCCGCGAACACCACGACCTTGTCTTGCGCGTGGGCGGGCATTGCGACCATCAACATTGCCGCCAAGCCACCAATGGCAATCGCCTTCATGTCAAACCCCCTGCGCGTCATGAAACTCTCCCTGAGTTGAAATACGTTCGGCCATAAGCCTGCCGATCGATATATCCGCACGAACATAACAAGGGAAGGGTTTTCGCCCGATCCAGGCCGCTTCGGTATTGTGCCCGGATACATTCACGACCTACGATGGGTTGGGTTGGCTATAAGGACGGATTGAAGGAGACAGACCATGAAAATCAGCGCCCGCAACATCCTGAACGGAAAAGTCGTCGAGATCGTCAAGGGAGCCACGACCTCGCATGTCCGCATCGACATTGGCGGCGGCGCGGTCGTCACTGCCTCGATCACCAACGAAGCCGTGGCCGATCTCAAGCTCGAAAAAGGCAAGCAGGCCTATGCCGTCATCAAGGCCTCGGATGTCATGGTGGGCATCGACTGAAGCCGCTTTCCCCGAGATGGTCCGCGAAAACGAAATCAGGCCAGGCGAGGTGGCGGTCGATCTTCCACCGCCGACCGATGCCGGCCTGATATTCATCGGCGTGATTCGCACGCCCTGGACGTCGCGGCTGATCACGCCGCGCCAGGGCCGTGCGGACGGCCCTCTCTGCCGGATCGATATCTTCAATCCGTGGCGTGAGGCGCTGCAGGGCGTCGAGGCGTTCGAGCGGCTTGAAGTTCTCTACTGGCTGCATCTGTCGCGGCGCGACCTCGTCAAGCAGAGCCCGGCCAGCGACGGCACCTCGCGCGGCACCTTTGCTCTGCGCTCCCCTGTGCGGCCCAATCCGATCGGCACGTCGATCGTGACACTGGCCGGGGTAGAAGGCTCGACATTGATGGTGCGCGGCATGGACTGCGTCGATGGAACGCCGCTCCTCGACATCAAGCCGGACCGGACGCTTTTCAAGCCGATCGCACCGCCGCAGGCGGGTGACTTCGAAATCGGTTGAGAATGCCGTGCCTCGGGCTCAGACCGCGATCGGCGCCTTGATGCTGGCGTCGGCGACATAGTTTTCCAGCCGGAAGTCCTCGAAGCGGAAGGCAAAGAGGTCTTTCACCTCCGGATTGATCCACATCGTCGGCAGCGCCCTCGGCGTGCGCCGCAATTGTTCGCGCGCCTGCTCGAAATGGTTCGAGTAGAGATGCGCGTCGCCTAGCGTATGGACGAAATCGCCGGGCTTCAGCCCGGTGACCTGAGCCACCATCAGGGTCAGCAGCGCATAGGAGGCGATGTTGAAGGGCACGCCGAGAAAAATATCGGCGGAGCGCTGGTAGAGCTGGCAGGAAAGCCGGCCTTCGGAGACATAGAACTGGAACAGGCAATGGCAGGGCGGCAGCGCCATGGCCTCCACCTCGGCCGGGTTCCATGCCGACACGATCAGCCGCCGCGATTGAGGATTGCGACGTATCTCCTTCAGGAGATTCTGGATCTGGTCGATCGAGCCGCCATGGCCATCCGGCCAGGAGCGCCATTGCTTGCCATAGACCGGCCCGAGATCGCCATTCTCATCGGCCCATTCATCCCAGATGGAGACGCCGTGGTCGTTGAGATATTTGATGTTGGTGTCGCCGGCCAGGAACCACAGGAGTTCATGGATGATCGACTTCAGATGAAGCTTCTTGGTGGTGGTGACGGGGAAACCGTCGGCAAGGTCGAACCGCATCTGGTAGCCGAACACCGAACGCGTTCCGGTGCCGGTGCGATCGCCGCGATCGGCACCGTTTTCCAGCACATGTTTCAAAAGGTCGAGATACTGGCGCATCGGTTCCGGCTCGATTCGAGATGTTACCAATCATAGCGCAAGTGAGCGCGGGCGCCACGCTTGTCTCGGATCTTCCCCATCCATTGACCGCGAGAACAGGTCGATGTTAGTCCGGCGCCGACGCAGAGACCTTTTCAGAATTCGCTCTGGCGAGTCGAATGGTGCGGCTTTCGAGAACCGGAGCGGAGCGTACTTAAAGTACGTGAGCACCGGAAGCGCAGAAAACCGCGCTAGTCGGCCGCCAGAGTAGAATTATCAAAAAGTCTCAGAGGGAGCCGAGCTTGCCCAGATCCTTGGCAACCAGATAGTAGAACGTCACCCGGTGCTTGCTGTGATCCGCGTGCATCGTCTGGCAGACCTTCTGGATCGCGGCGTCGGCCTTCTTGTCATCGGTGATGCCCAGCTTCTTCGAAACCCAACCCGCCTTTACGCGCTCGAGTTCCTTCGGGTCCGTGCAGGAAACCAGCGAGGAATCACGGTTGCGCAGCGCAATGCCCAGGTGCTTTACGATCTTCTCGACCACATCGGCGTTCGCCGCGGCGTCGTATTTCTTCACGTCTGCGAGATAATCGGACATCAAACTTCCCCTCGTCGGCGCCACGGATCCGGTCGATGAGGGTTGTGGCGCGCTGCCGCAACTTGTGCGCTGGGTGGTAACCTCTCACCGTCGCAAAGCTTGAGTTGAGAGCGCTTTCAAGTCAACCCTTTGCGTTGCAATTTGAAACGGGGACAAAGCGCGATTGCGGCCTTTCATTTTCGACGACCGCCCCCTATATTCGATTTGTCGGCTTGACCGACTATGGCGATAAATGGGCGATGAAATAAGCCGTTCGGACCCGGGGGCGGTACCCGGCGCCTCCACCAAAAACCGCTCTTGTGAAAGAGCGGCTTTTGCTGGGGGCGAAATAGGATCGACGAAGGTGTAAAGATCGTACTTTTGCCCGGCATGGTACCACCGTCATCGGGCTAAACTTGTAGTTGCAAACGACAACTATGCGGAAGCACGTCTCGCTGCTTAATGCAGTGCGATAGCTTCAAATCAAGCCCTAGGGGTTCGCACTTCTAGGCGGGGTTCGGAGGTACCTGGCAACAGAAACCTCCACTTCTTCCTTCCTTCGATATGTGCAGACCCACCACAACGGGATTTTCACGGGCGTGGAAAAGGCCGAACAATCCGGCCTTTCCTTAGGCGAGCAATTGCCTATTGCACCGACGTTTCAGCGGCTCCAGCTCCGGACGCCTTTGCGCCTTGCGTCTGTATGCGATCGTCGACCAGATGCTGGCGGAAGAAAGCGAGTACGTCCGCATCGAACGTCTTGTGGAAGGCGACCCGATCGAAACCGGGTCTATCGATACAAAGGTCCGAGGGCTTGCCAGCGCCCTTGTGACATGACGCCAAGAACGAGAAATGCACCGCGTTCGGCACGACGTGAAAGTCCGGCGTCTGCGGCAGCAGTCCAGCCAGCAGCTTGACATCATCCGGCGATACGCCGTCGCCGCCGAACTGCGAACTCCAAAGCTGGAGCGGCACCTTTATGTTCTTGGCACTGTCGGCGGTCTGGAAAACAACGCTCACGGGATCCGCAACCACGATTGCGCGGACGCGGGGATCATGGGTCAGCGATTCCGGCGGCAATTGCTTGCGCGCGGGCTGGTTAGCCGGCAGGCAACCGGTGGGGTCCGGACAGCGCGGTGGCAGCTTGTTGAAATCCGGATCGGCGCCGCCGATGACAAGGCCGGTATAGCCGCCTTGCGAAAATCCGTAGAAGCCGACGCGCTGAGGATCGATCCTGGCCGAATCCACCGAAGCGCCGAGCATGAAATCGATGGTGCGTTTGATATCGAGCGGCCGCTGCCTCAGCGCGCCCAGACCATTGGCCTGGCTCATATCGGCGTGGTTCGCGTGCGGATGGTTGATGGCAACGACGACAAACCCGGCATCCGCGAGCGTCTCGGCCATATCGTGGAGATCAAGGTACCAGCCGCCATAGCCATGTGAAATGACGACGAGCGGCAATCTCTCGCCCACGATGGGGCAGTCGAGCACGGCCGGAACGGTAGATCGCTTGACCTTCACCTCGCCGGGCGGGCTGGCGCAAGGCGACCACATGGCAGCATCAATTGCCGGCCCGGCGGCATCCGCCGGAATCTGGATGAATTTCAAACCAGCGGCATGAGCTGTCGTGACGACCAGACTTGCCAGGGCGGCAAGCATGAGCTTCTTCAAACGCATTTTCCTGTCTCCGATGTTCAAATAGATTCGTGTCCTCGGACTGCGGCTGACCCGCATTCCGGCTGCATAGAGTGTGATGAGAAGTGTGATCGCTGGCGCGGGTGCGCGCAGCCTTATGGCCGCTCAGGGCACCGTCTCGACCCTGCCGCTGCCGCTGACATGGGAATTGATCTTCGGGTTGCCGTGAACTTGCACGTTGCCGCTGCCGGACACGCGGATGTCGGCCTGGTCCTGCGGTGCGATATCGGCATTGCCGCTGCCGCTGATCTGGACGCTGGCGGTCTTCGCCGTGAGCTTGGCAAAATCGCCGGAACCCGAGCCGGAGATGCGCAAGGAGAGATCCTGCACGCTGCCGCTGGCACGCACATCGCCACTGCCGCTGATGCGCAGATCGAGCGCCTCCTGGGCGAGAGCGGAAAGCTCGAGCTTGCCACTGCCGCTCAACCGCCAGCCGGGGACCGCCGGACCGGTAAGCTGGACGCTGACCGGCAGGCCATCACAATCGAAGTCATCGTCGAAGTCGAGCACATTGCCGGACAGGCGCACATGCGAAACCGCCTCGGGATCGCCGCTGACGACGGCCTGGGACAGGCTGCCGGGCCGATAAGTGACCGTTGCCGGCAGAGCAATCTGGAATTCGCTGCTGACCGGTTCCCAGGCCAGCGTTACCGATCCGGGCTTGGCCTCGTCGCCGGAACTGCGGCAGCTGGAGGCAAAACTCCACCAACGGGCACCTCTCCAGTCGTTGCCGGCGATCGAACTCGCCAGCGACAAACAAATCACGGCCACGGCAAGCGACAGCACGGCGGTCCAGGCAAGCGTCTTGTTCATGTTGCACCTGTTATTTCTGCGTGGCGGCGCGCCACGGGGTTGATTCAGGGCTGGTGTGGTTTGACCAGGCGGTAATGCAGGCGCGCATAGTCCCCCAGCAGCTTGACCCCGATATTGAGGCCAAGCAGCAACAGCGAGCCTAATCCGATGCTGGCGGCGGCAAGGCCGACAGCGGCCAGCAGGCGTGCGAACGCCGTGGCCCACGATGCGAAATGCCAGAACGGCACGACGCTCAACAGCAGCCCAACGCTGGTGACGCCCAGCGCCAGGACCGCAACGCCGAGACCGAGCGCGACGAAGCAGAAGACGATGAGAACCGGCAGCAGCAGGAGAATGTCGAAGGCGGCGAGCCCGGTCAGCGCGAGCAGCGCGGCGGCAACGCCGGCCGGACCGCGGTCATGCTCCCAACGTCGGATACCCGCTTCTGCCCGCAGCTCCCGTCCCAGCCGCGCCGGATCGCCGAGTGCCTTGGCGACATCCCCTTCGCTGCGTCCCGAGGCCCGCGCCTCGTCGAAATGGGCGCCGTAGTCGGCGACAATTTCGTCGATTTCGCCCGCGGGCATTCCGGCCAGGCTGTTGCGCAGGGAAACCAAGAAGGCATCGCGGTTCATTCCATCTCTCCCAGGAAAAGGTCGACGGCATCGACAAAGCTTCGCCACTCTCTGCTACGCGCCTCATAGGCGGTCCGGCCGGCGGCGGTGAGCCGGTAATATTTGCGGGGCGGACCGCTCGTCGATTCGACGAGCCATGTTCCGACAAGCCCGTCGCTCTGCATGCGCCGCATCAGCGGGTAGATCGTTCCTTCCCCCATGCCGACACGCTCGGCGAGCGTGCTGGCGATCTCATAGGCGTAGCTTTCTCGCCGGGCGAGCAAGGCAAGCACACACAGTTCGAGCGCTCCCTTTTTCAGCTGGACGTCATTTGGATCGGTCATGCTCGTTCCCGGTAAGTCCAGTACACTGTATTGGAAGGTACCTATTTATGCAAGATACCAACTTAAACGTGATACCCATGTGATAGGCGAGGTGACGGCCGAAGCATTTCAGGCAATAAAAAAGGCCGGGAAAGCCCGGCCTTTTCATCGGCTTGCAAGCAGTGCCTACTCGGCCGGCGCTTCAACAACTTCTCGCGAACGGCCGAGCGTCACCTTGGCCAGCGTGAAGGAGATCACCGCGCAGAGCGTGATTCCGGCGACCATCGGCAGCGGCGTGCCGTCGAAGAACACTCCGGCAACGCCCATGGCGAGCGCGCCGATGGCGAAATGCAGCGTGCCCATCAGCGCCGAAGCCGTGCCGGCGATCTCGCCATGTTCTTCCATGGCCAGTACAGAGGTCGTCGGAATGACCAGGCCGAGGAAGCCGTAGCCGACGAACAGCAGCGCCGCCATCACGTCGAGCCGATCAATACCGGAGGCCATCACCGCAAACAGCACCACCATCGTCGTCGCATAGCCTGTCACCGCGACGCGCACCACGCGTCTCAGCCCAAAGCGCTCCGCCAGCAATCCCGTCGTCTGCGACATGCCGATGAAGGCCACCGCGTTTATCGAGAAGAACACGCTGTAGACCGAAGGCGACAGCCCGTAATGGTCGATCAGGATGAAGGACGAGCTCGACAGATAGACGAAGAAGCTCGCAATGCCGAAGCCGGCGATCGCGGTCAGGCCGAGGAAGTTGCGGTCGCCCATCAGGAAGCGGTAGGCGGACAGCGCGGTGCCGAAGGAGGAGCCGGCACGGTCTTCCACCGGCCGCGTTTCCTTGAGCGAGGTCGCCAGCAAGACCGTGGCGAGTGCCGCCGCGCCCGTCACCGTCCAGAACACGGCGCGCCAGCCGAAATTCTCGATGATCACGCTGCCGGTCAGCGGCGCCAGGATCGGCGACACCGAAAACACCAGCATCAGCAAGGACATCAGCTTGGCGGCTTCAGTGCCGGTATGCACGTCGCGCACGATGGCACGCGGCACTGCCATGCCGGCGCTGGCGCCAAGGCCTTGCAGGAAACGGAAAGCGATCAGCCATTCGATGGTCGGCGCCATCGCCGAACCGATGCCGCCGATCATGAACAGCACGAGACCGCCATAAAGCGGCAGCTTGCGGCCGACCATGTCGGAGATCGGCCCGACGACGATCTGGCCGAAGCCCATCGACAGGAAGAAGATCAGCAGGCTCATCTGCACGGCGGCGGTCCCGGCGTGAAGATCGGCGCCGATCGAGGGCAGTGCGGGCAGATACATGTCGATGGCGAACGGACCGATGGCGGACAACAGGCCGAGCACGACCGCGATGCGGAGGAATTTGGGACTCATGATAGTGGCTTCTTTCGAATCTGGTTGCCGCCGCCAGGCGACGTCTAACCCTAGGACGTTCCATCCCATGAGGTTCCGACACTTCTCCGGAGCGAAACCTCTTCATATCGCGTCCACAAATTTAGACAGTCTTGTCTAAATCGTCAATCGACTCTATATGGATTTGCATGAGACCAGGCGTTTCTCCTGACACTTTCCCGCCACGCGGCCACGAGGCAAAGCGCGCGTCGATCGTCGACTCCGCAGCCTCCGTTTTTTGCCGCGAGGGCTTCGCCGGCGCGAATATCGACCTGATCGCGGTCGAGGCCGGCGTATCGCGTCAGACCATCTACAATCATCATGGCGACAAGGAGAAACTTTTCATTGCCGTCGTCCGCGACCTGACCGAGCGCTGCAATGCCGGCATCTTCGCCACCATTTCCACCTTCCCCGACCAGCCAACGGACCTTGAAGCCGACCTGGTCGGTTTCGCCGTGCGGATGAACCGGAACTGCATCTGCAACCGCGACGGAAAATTCCTGCGCAAGCTGATCCAGACCGAAGGCGAACGCTATCCCGGGCTTTTCGCCGAGTGGCGCGAACAGGGGCCGGGCCGGACATGGCCGGCCCTGGCCGCCCGCTTTGCCCGCCTCGCCTATGGCGGTTACCTCGCGATCGACGATCCCGATGTCGCCGCGCGACAGTTCTTAGGCCTAGTCAACGCCGAACTGCAGACGACGTTCATGCTCGGCGGCACGCCTGACGACAATGAGGTGTTGCAGTCGGCCACCAATGGCGTGCGCACCTTCCTGCGCGCCTTCGGCAAGCGCAAGTCCGCGGCTGGTACGGAAAGGCATGGCGTGCTTGCCAGCGCGTAGATCATTGATCAAGCTTGTCGAAATGCGGCAAGCGACCAAAATAGACGGCAATAGGACTGGCTTCGGCGCCGCCTCGATCTATATCCCGGTTTACGCCGCGCTCAAGCTTGATTACAGCTATGCGGACGATTCAACGGAAACAAACCGTCACATGGCCGACGACCACATCCGCTACGACATTCTGGCCCAGGAGGCATTGCGCGGCGTCATGCGCAAGGTTCTGGCCGAAGTCGCGCGCACCGGCCTGCCCGGCAACCATCATTTCTTCATCACCTTCCTGACCGGCGCGCCAGGCGTGCGCGTGTCCTCGAGGCTGCGCGAGCGCTATCCCGAACAGATGACCATCGTCATCCAGTTCCAGTACTGGGACCTCAAGGTGACCGATACCGGCTTCGAGGTCGGCCTGTCGTTCTCGGACGTTCCGGAGAAGCTGGAAATCCCGTTCTCGGCCGTGCGCGGTTTCTATGACCCGTCGGTCAACTTCGAACTGGAGTTCGACGTCAAGACGGATGGCGTCGCAACCGACGAACCAGTTGTCCAAGCCCCGGCCGAGACGCTGACAATCGTCTCGGAGAAGAAGCCGAAGGCGGAAAAGAAGGCCGCGGCCGACGCCGAAAAGAAGCCCGCGGTTGCGGATGCCGCCGCCAAGGGCGCGGAAGTCGTGTCACTCGACGCCTTCCGCAAGAAATAATCCGACGGGCCACTGCATGGGCGACATCGTCAATCTCCGCCAGGCCCGAAAGCAGAAGGCGCGGGACGAGAAGCTGCGCGAGGCCGAACAGAACCGTGCCTTGCACGGCCGCTCCAAGGCGGAGAGGCAGCGTGACCGCCTGATCGCCGACAAGGCCGAAAAATTCGTCGCCGGGCACCGCCGTGAACAGTCCGGCGACGAACCGACCGACGCTCCGCCATCACCAAAATGACGCCGGGTCCTGGATCAAGATGAGCCGATTTCGGTGAGCGCCATCGTCAAACGCTCGGTGACCATTCGTGGCCATCGCACCAGCTATTCCCTTGAAAAGCCGTTCTACGACGACCTTGCCGCCATTGCGGCATCCCGACAGATGACGCTCGCGGCCCTCGTCGCCGAAATCGACGAGACCCGGCCTCGCGACACCAACCTGTCGTCGGCCATCAGGCTTCGTGTCCTGGAGTGGGCCAAACGCTCGGCGGGCAGCGCGTCCCTATCCACCATCCAGTGATTTCAACAGATTATCGATCGAAGAAGGTGCCAAAGCCGGCTTCGGCGCGCTTTTTGCTGGCGCATTGTCGTTGACAGGCGGCAGCGGTGTCCGTTCGATCCGCGGTTCCTGCTGGGCGGCCTTGCGTTCGGCATCCCGCCTGGCTTTCTCCTGCGCGGCGATCTTCGTCGCTTCCTCGGCCTTCTGGCGCTCCTGCTCCTGAATCTGTTGCGCCTTGGCGGCCTCGTCCGCGGCTTGCTGCTCCGCCTTGGCGGCAGCATCGGCGTCGGCCTTTGCCTTGGCATCGGCGTCCGCCCTGGCCTTTGCGTCAGCGTCTGCCTGCGCCTTTGCTGCGGCATCAGCCTGGGCCTTTGCCTCGGCTTCAGCTTTCGCCCTGGCGTCCGCCTCGGCTTTCTGCCGCGCCGCTTCCTCTTGTTGCCTCAGCAGTTCCTCGGCGGCCTTGTCACGTTCCGTCTGCAGCGCCGCATAGTAACGCACTTCGCGCCGCAGCCGCTGCTTTTCGAGCAGTGCCGCCTGCATCGCCTCGACCCGCTGCTGCTCCTTTTCCAGCGCGCGCTGGGTGAGGAACTGTGCCAGCGGCTCGCTATCGAAGGTCTTCCGGGTGGCGCCGAACGGTCCATCGATGCTGAAATTCACGCTCGGCTCGGAGCCTACGAGCGCCTCGTCGCCGGGCTTGTAGGTCACGGCTCCCTTGGCGTTCACCTTGCTGGCATTAAGATCGGCCGTGACGTCCGCCGACAGGGTCGCCGCCGGATTTTGGAAGCTGAGCGGCGGCGCCCTCAGCGTGCCGCTGGCTACCGTGAAGGCAATGTCGGCATCTCCCGCCGCGAAACTGCCGTCGCCGGCAAGCTGTGGCGCGAAGCTGGCGGTCTTGGCCCCATCAATATCACGCCCGATCGCATCCGCCTTGGCGATGAAGGCGCCGAAGGCGCCGGGATTGAAGCCGGCGATGGTCAGGCCCTTCAACGCCGCCGTGCCGGAGCCGGACAGTGCCGCCACCATGGCATCGACCGATTTGCCGCTGGTCGAAAGCGATGTCGAGATGTCGCCGCGCCCGCTGATGCCGGCGTCCGGCAGCACGGCCGCCAGATCAGCCCCTGCCAGTTTCATCTGGGCGGAAAGCAGGCCGGTGCCGTCATTGTTCTTCAATTCGAACAGGCCGGTCAGCGCGCCACCCAGAAATTTCGCCTTGAGGTCCGAGACACGGATGCCTTCGCGGTCGAGTTTCAATGTGAAGCCTGCATCATAGGCGGTGGCGAAGCGGCCCGCGGCGAGCGCCGCGGACGTCAGGTCAAGATCCGCCGTGAATGGCAGGCTGGACTTCTGGCTGAAAGGCTCCGTCGGCCAGCCGCCATTGGCGCCCAGAAAGGCCTGGTCGCCGAACAGCGTCACCGCCATCGGGTCGAGATCCAGTTCGTCGAGCGCCAGCGCGCCGGCCAGATGCGGCACACCGTCCTTAACGTCGACATTGACGTCGCCCGATACCGCCGCTTCGTTGATGGCCCCGTTGAGCCCGTTCAGCACCAGCAGGCCATTGCCATAATCGGCGGTCGCCGAAAGCGAAGTCGACATGCCCGCCCCCATGCCTGGGAGACCTATGCCGGTCGTCATCAGCCAGGGCTCGATATCGGCCGCTTCAACATTAACTTTGCCCTTGGCGGTCGGACCTTGCGCCGTATCGGCAACAGTGCCGTCAAAGCCCGCCTTGAAGTCGTTGCCATGGAGGTTGAAACTGGTCGCCAGACCGCTGCCCAGCGTGCCCTTGGCCTGGATATCCGTGCTGGCTTCACCGAGCATGCCGAGGGGCAGCGCGGGAAGGCCGTAGAGCGCCAGCAGCGCGGTGGCGTCGGGATTCTTGGCGTTGAAGGTCAGTGTCACCGGCGCATCGGCAAGCGCATCGATCTTCCCCTTGCCCGACAGCGATGCCGAAAAGGCCGAGCCACCCGCCTTTCCCTGCCCGCTGAGCGCAAGCCCGGTCGTGCCGTCGCCATTGTCGGCGGCACTCGCGATCAAATCGACGCGCGCATCCTGGAAAAGGTCGGGATAGGCAGCCGCGCGGGCCGACAGGCCCTTCAGCACCGTACTGTCAGGATAATGCTGCGCCGCCATGTCGATCAGCGGCTTCAGGTCGACAGCAACCACCGAGGCGTCGAGCTTGCCCGTCGTGTTCACGGGAAAATCCTTGATCCTCCCGGTGGCGCTGATCGAAGCGCCGGCAAGTCCGCCGATCGACAGCTTGTCGATTTCCAGAAGCCCGTCACGCAGTCTGAGCGCCGTATCCACCGTATCGGCGGTCAATCCACCGGCGCTGACCGGCCCCGCCTTGATCTGGAAATCGAGATCGCGATCGGAAAAGCGGTTGGCGCCCTTGTCGCTGACGAAGATCGAAGCGAAGGCCGCGAGCCCGTCGACGTCGAGGTCCCCCCCTTCGAGCCGCATCAGTACCGACGGCTTGGCGTCGTCGGGCTGGCTGGAATCGATGCGGCCGGAAAACTTGGCCTTGCCAAGGATCAGTTCGAGATCGCTGAACGATTGGAGCTTGTCGGTCAGGTCGACCTTGGCCTTGAAGCCGGCGGCGGGCAGCCGGCGGATGGCTTCATCGAAATCCTTCGACAGCCATGCGGCAAAGCCCGAAGGCTGCGCAACGGCCACAAGCAGCGAACCGGTGAAGCCGAAATGGTCCTGCACGTTGAGCAGCCCATTGGCCTCGAGCGTCGTGCGGCCCGGCAATGTCGCGGCAAGCGACTTCACCGACCAGCCGCCCTCCGCCGGCTCGGCCGAAAGCACCACGTTGCGGACAGTCGTATCGCCGGCCACCACGGCTGGCAGCTTCACTTCGACAGTGCCGGGGATGGTCGGCCTCGGCAGACCGAGAAGGACTTGTTCCAGTCCCGCGACGCGCTGCGCAAGCGTCAGCCCGGCGCCGCCGGCCGCCCCCACGGCTTCGTCGAACTGCACCTGCGCGCCGCTCGCTTCGATGGAAAATCTTGGCTTCAGCCCGAGATCGACCGACGCCTTTCCGTCGGCGGTATAGGGATTGTCGAGCGGCCCGGTCTCGAACCGGAATTCGTCGATGCCGAGCTTTTGATGATCAAGCGCGAACTTGCCGTTGAGCCGGAAGCCGGGATCCGGCTTGCCGGTGCTGACCTTGACCACGTCGCCATCGGTGCCGCGCAATTGCGCCGCGTTCTTGTCGGCGCCCGAGATCTTGAACTGGCCCGAATAGCCGGCCGCGCCGTTGGCAATGCCGGCATTGCCATCCGTCTCGATGGTCAGTGGATAGGCGTCCGGATCGAGCCTGACCCGGACACGCATCTGCCCGGAACCTTCGGCCTTGCCGGTGGACACCGCGACCGTATTGCGCAAACCGTCCAGCCGCAGCGAACCATCCATGCGCCAGGGCCCGGCCAGCGACTTGGCCGATATGGTCGAGTTGATCTCCGAGATCAGATGGCTGCGACCGCCGGCGGCGTGGCGAATTTCGATCTGGCCTTCCGTGACCGTCAGCTTTTCGATCGATATCTGGTTGAGGTCGAAGGGCGAGGATGGCCGCATCGCCCAGTCGACGGTACCGTTGGCGGCAATATCGATCGTCGCCTTGGGATGTACCAGCCGCATGTCGAAGATCAGCACCTCGCCGCGCAGGAAGGGCGCAAGCTCGGCATCCATCGAAAACGTCTCGACGGTCATCGCCGGCTGGCCGCCAGGGCCGCCGGCGACAGCGACATTCGAGAAGGTGACGGACGGAAACGGCAGCAGCCTCGCCGTCGCATCGCCCTGCACGGTCACCTTGCGGCCGAGGATGGCGCTTGCCTCTCGCTCGAACTCGGCGCGGTAGCCTGTCCAGTCGACAAAGTACGGCACCACCAGCGCCGCAAGCAGCACCAGCACAAAAAGACCACCAAAGATCACGAACAGGCGAGCGAGCATCAGCTCCGAAGCGGTTGATTGAAATTCAGCCGCACTCTATCCGCATCCGCGTGTCGATAAAGAGGCAATTTCCCTTCGGGGACGCCTGCGAGCACAATCTTCGTTCGATTGGTCGCGGGCGAAAAACTCAACGCGCGTCGCGCTTTGCCTGCGCCACCTTGGCCGCCTGCCGCTGCCTGCCGAGTTCCATCGGGCGGACCAGGTCCTGCGCCCTCTTATTGGCGATCGCGCGCATGCCCTTGTGCGCCGTGCGCGTGTTGAATTCGGGCCCGGCGGACGCCGCTTTCTGCTTCATGGCCAGCGCGTGCCGCGCATTCTCGACCAGCGAGACGCTGGCCGCCAACTGGCGCCGGCGCTCGGCCTCGCCGTTCAGCCTGCGCATGGCCATGGCCAGCACCGCGAGCTTCAGCTGCGAGCCGCCATCGGCCTTCGAAGGCGTGGCGCCCTTCGGCGCGCCCTTGCCGCGTATTTCGCGGCGACGGCGATGCGCCTCGGTCTGCGCCTTGTCGCGCCGTTCCCGCAAAAGCTTTACCAGACCGGCGAGGTCGGCGTCGGACAGTTCCTGCACCGCCGGATGGTGAGACTTCTCCACCAGCGCATGTTCGTCCGCGCTCAGCGCCCGGGCCTCATCCTTGCGTGAAATCGCCATGACATCGTTCCTCCACTGACACGCCTGCTTGGTTCAGGCCGTTCCGCACCGAAAGTCTCGGCCCGAAAGGCGACACGGTCAAGGCGCAGGGAAAACACTCAGGATCAACCGCGTCGCCACAGCATGTCAAAAAAGCGAGCCGGCTTGGTGTTCTGTGCCGGTGCGCGATTTCCGATGGTTTCCATCAACACGGTCAGGACCGCCCCTTCGCGAAGGGTGGTAGAAAAACGCGCGGCGACGAATTCGAGCGTCGAATCGTGGAATGTCAGGATAAAATGTCGATAGGCTGAAAACAGGTCAGGTCTGTGGGAAGAGTGGACCCGGTTTGCCTCTTCAAGCGAACCGATCCATGACGAATTGAGGACTTCGAATGCGGAGTACGGCTTAAGGCCCAGCCCATACAAGCGATGCCCACTGATGGCTTCGTCGTTCGATGGACCGAATTGGAATACCAGATAAGGGTCCGCCGCCAGAACCGCGACCGATTGGTTACGTGTTAAAGGCGAAACCGAGCGCGGATTTGTGCCATCGAATGATGTATCCGGAGTATCAACGAGATAGGCGACAACCATTCGACCTTCATCCGCAAATACGTGAGGCAGTGGCGCGCCAGCGGACGAGAGCGGCACATCGATCGGCAGCAACGTCTCGGCCGCCAACATCTAATGGCCCATGCCTGGCAATATCTTGCCCGGGTTCATGATGTTCAGCGGATCGAGCGCCTGCTTGATCGTGTGCATGATGTCGACGCCGTGGCCGAGTTCATGGCGCAGGAACCCGACCTTGCCCTGTCCGATGCCGTGCTCGCCGGTGCAGGTTCCATCCATGGCGATCGCCCGCATGTTGAGCCGCGCGACGAACTTCTCCGACAGCGCGATCTCCTGGGGATCGTCGACGTCCATCAGCACCAACACGTGGAAATTGCCGTCGCCGGCATGGCCGACGATCGGTGCGATCAGGCCCATCTCGGCAATGTCGGCCTCGGTTTCCGTGACGCATTCGGCAAAGCGCGAGATCGGCACGCAGACATCGGTTGAAAGACCTTTGGCGCCCGGCCGCAGCGTCAGCGACGACCAGTAGGCATCGTGCCTGGCCTTCCACAGTTTCGTCCGTTCCTCCGCGACGCTGGTCCAGAGGAACGGCCCGCCGCCATTTTCTTCCGCGATCATGCCGAAGGTTTCGGCCTGTTCGGCAACGCCGGCATCGCTGCCGTGGAATTCGACGAAAAGGCACGGGCTTTCAGGATAGTCTAGCTTCGAATAATTCTTCATCGCCCGCATCTGCAGCCCGTTGACCAGTTCGATGCGCGCCACCGGAATGCCCATCTGGATCGTCGCGATGACCGCGTTGCAGGCCGCCTCGACGCTTGGAAACGGACAGACACCGCCGGAAATCGCCTGCGGAATGCCCTGCAGCTTCAAGGTCAGCGCGGTGATGATGCCGAGCGTGCCCTCCGAGCCGACCAGCAGCCGCGTGAGATCATATCCCGCGGAACTCTTCTTCGCCCGCTTGCCGGTCGTCACCGTCTCGCCATCGGCCATCACCGCCGTCAGCGACAGCACGTTCTCTCGCATCGTACCGTAGCGGACGGCGTTGGTGCCGGATGCCCGCGTCGCCGCCATGCCACCAAGCGAGGCGTTGGCGCCGGGGTCGATCGGAAAGAACAGGCCGGTGTCGCGCAGGTGCCGGTTCAGATCCTCGCGCGTCACGCCGGGCTCGACGGTGCAATCAAGATCCTGCGGATTGACCGACAGGATGCGATTCATGCGCGACGTATCGACAGAAATGCCGCCGCCCGGCGCGTTGGTGTGGCCTTCGAGCGACGAGCCGATACCGAACGCTATCACCGGCACGCGATGCGCCGCGCAGGCGCGCACGATCTCCTGCACCTCGGCCGTCGACTCGGGAAAGGCGACGCCGTCCGGCGCCTGGGTCGGGATATAGGTGGTGGTATGCGCGTGCTGCGAACGGATCGCCTGGCCAGTCTGAAAACGCTCGCCGAACCGCTGCTTGAGGATGCCGAGCACGGCGGCTATCCCCTCTTCGTTGCGTTGGACCGGATTGAGGTCGCTCAGAGCCATGAATTCCTCCGCGAATGGACTAGCGCCCACGCTTGTTATGCAGGCATGGATGCGTAGTCTGCCCTGCCACGCTCTGTCCAGCACCACGATAAGGAAGTTCCTGCATGACCATCCCCGCCCCCTTCGTCTCCAAAGCCATGGGCATCGAGAAGGACTGGATCGACTATAACGGCCATCTCAACATGGCCTACTACAACGTCATCTTCGATCGCTGTTCCGACGAGGCCTTCGAGGCAATGGGGATGGGGCCGGACTACGTAAAGGAGCGCCGGCTGACCATCTACACGGCGGAAGTCCATGTCTGCTACGTTCAAGAGTTGCACCTCGAGCACAATGTCACGGTCTCCCTGCAACTCATCGACAATGACGAGAAGCGGCTGAGGATCTACCAGGAGATCCGCCATGTCGACGGCTGGCTCGCGGCGACATCGGAGCAGTTGGCGCTGCATGTCGACATGTCCGGTCCCAAGGTCGCGCCGTTCCCCGCAGATGTGCTGGCCAAGGTCGAGGCGATGCGCGCCGCCCATGCCACATTGCCGATGCCGGAGCGCGCCGGCCGGTCGATCGGGATCCGCCGCAAGACAGCTTGATGCCCCCGACCGCCCGCGTTAACCTTACCGGGGTTTTAACGGGAACAAGCCAATTGAGCCGTTGAACGACTCAGCGGAGCGGCCGAAAACGCTCCGCATGAGTTGGGACATGGGTGACGGGCGGAGCCGGTTCGAGGGACGTGCATGAAAACCGACATCAAGGTCGAGGTGGACAGGCTGGCCGCCGATCCACGCATCACCGACTATGATTTCTGGCGCTCGCTCAAGAACGTCAACAATGAAATCTTCCACATCGCCAACAACAACGAGCCGATCCCCTTCGACATGATCCGCTGGCGCGCCATCCTGAAGCGGGCGCGCATGAAGCGAGGTCATATCTAGGGTCTTCGGAAGCCGATCCCCTTCAGCATCACGCCAAGTTCCTGATGCTGTCGCTTCTGCCGGTCACGGCCACGCTGATCGGAATCCTTCCGCAGCGTCAAATTCTCGGTGCGATGGATATCCTCGGCATAGCGCCCGTGGCCGCCGGCGTCGCGTTACATCGGCCGGCGCCTTGATGAGGTGAGGCGAAAATATCGCTTTTTCAAACACTTGCGCGAAAGCGGCGGCGGTTCCCTGATTCTGTCTTGCTGCGACAAGATGGCTCAAGATTGAACCATCTCGCCGCCGAGCCGTTGCCCTCCACGAAAACGGCTTGGAGTGAAAGAATGGACTGGAAACAGACCAGGGAACCGGCCGACGCGTGGCACATGACAGACGATTTGCATGCCGAACACGGCAAGGGCGATCCGTTCGCGGCCGCCATACGCGCCACCCGCATGTCGATGATCATCACCGATCCGCGGCGCCCGGACAACCCGATCGTCTTTGCCAATGACGCATTTTTGCGTCTGACCGGCTATGAACGGCAGGAGGTGATCGGTCGGAACTGCCGCTTCCTGCAGGGGGCAAAGACCGACAAGTCGGCGATCGAAAAAGTGCGCGATGCAATCGCGGAGCAGAAAGACGTCAGCGTCGATATCCTCAACTACCGCAAGGACGGTTCGACGTTCTGGAACGCGCTCTACATCAGCCCGGTGTCCAACGATCGCGGCGAATTGCAGTTCTTCTTTGCCTCACAACTCGATGTCTCCGACCGCAAGCGCTCGGAGCACCGCATCACAGCCGACAAGGACCGGTTCGAGAAGGCGGTCAAGGAGCGCACGAAGGAACTCGAAGCCGCCTTGGAAGCGCAGACCACCCTGCTGCACGAGGTCGACCACCGTGTGAAGAACAATCTGCAGATGATCTCCTCGCTCATCGTCATGCAGAGCCGGACGATCAAGGATGACGGCGTTCGCCAATCGATGACCACGATGCTGGAGCGTATCGAAGCCTTGAGCACGGTACACAGGCGGCTCTACCAGTCGAAGGACGTCAGCAAGTTCGATGTCTCGGATTTCGCCCGCGATCTCATCTCCGATCTGCTCACCGCCTCGGGGCGCTCGGAGATCAAGTCGAAGCTTGACCTCGAACCCATCGTCATCCCCGCGGAAAAGGCGACACCCGTCGCATTGATGGTGAACGAACTTGTCACCAACGCGTTGAAACATGCGTTCAAGGAAAAGCCCGATGGAACCACCGCCGGTAGCATCGGCATCAAGATGAGCCAACCAGATGGCCGCTTCAAGATCGAGGTATCGGATAACGGCGTCGGCATGGCCGACGCATCGGGCGATGCCTCTTTCGGCATGCGGCTGATCAAGTCGCTTGCCCGGCAATTGCGCGCCGACATCGAATGGCAGGACGCAGGCCCCGGCACCAAGGTGGTCATCTCCATGCCGAACGAACCGCAGCAGAAAGGGAATGTGTCATGATTGAACCTCTGAAGGTCCTGATCGTCGAGGATGAGGCGCTGCTGGCAATGGAACTGGAAAGTCTGGTCGAGGAAGCCGGCCACAGTGTCGTCGGTTGGGCGACCTCTTCGGCGGAAGCCCGCGACATGATCAATTCGACGGATGCCGACATCGCCTTCGTCGACATCCATCTGACCGACGGCCCGACCGGAGTCGACGTGGCCGAGTATATTGGCGAAAGACAGCGCTCGATGGTGGTGTTTATGACCGCCAACCCCAAGCGCATTCCCGACCATTTCGCAGGCGCCATCGGCGTCATCGCAAAGCCCTACACGATGAACGGGCTTACATCCGCCTTGCGTTACCTGCAGGAAGGTGTCCGTCGCCCTCCTCCCGTATCCGTCCTGCCGGCGGGTTTCACCCTGTCGCCGGCATTCGAGGCCGTCTGGGCGCCGTCGATAGCCTGAAGCGTCACGCCAGCTTCTGCTTGAGGAAGGCGATGGTCCGGCCCCAGGCGAGGTCGGCCGCCGCCTTGTCGTAGCGGGCCGCCGACGTATCGTTGTTGAAGGCGTGGTTGGCGCCTTCATAGACATAGACGGAATATTCGACATGCGCCGCGTCGAGTTCCTTCTTGAAGGCATCGATGCCCGCATTGGTGCGGTCATCGAGCCCCGCATAGTGCAGCAGCAACGCCGCCTTGATCTTCGACACGTCGGCCGCCTTCGGCTGCATGCCGTAATAGGCGACGGACGCCGCAAGGTCCGGCGCGTTGACGGCCAGCGTGTTGACCGTGCCGCCGCCCCAGCAGAAGCCGATGGCGCCCACCTTGCCATTGCCCTCCTTGTCCGCCTTGAGGAAGGCGACCGTTGCCACTGCATTGGCCGCCGTCCGCGCCGCGTCCAGCTTGCCGAACATGTCGCGCGCCTTGTCCTCGTCATCCGGCGTGCCGCCAAGCGGCGACAGGAAGTCCGGAGCAAGGGCTATGAACCCTTCCAGCGCCACGCGCCGCGCAACGTCGCGAATATGCGGGTTGAGCCCCCTGTTCTCGTGCACGACGATGACCGTCCCGAGCTTGCCGGCCGGGTTGGCCGGCCTGACCAGATAGCCCTTCATCTCGCCGCCGCTGCCGGGATAGGTGATGTCCTCGCCCTTCACGCGCGGATCGCCCTCGGCGACGATTGCCGCCTGTGCTGAATTCGCCGCCAGCAGAGGGACGATAGCCGCCGCCGCGGCACCCGATCCGGCAAGCCTGGTCAGATGGTCCATGAAGCGGCGGCGGTCGAGCGTCAGATGCGTGTATTCGTCATAGGCGTCGATCATCGCCTGGGTGATGGCGGGCGTCGTGGCGTCGAATTCTGTCATGGCGCACTCCTCGATTTTTCTGTCGCTCGCAAGCAAGATAGGAACGAGGTTGCCATAGTCCAGCCATCGGCGGGTAACGCCGCAATCCGTCGCCGCGATCCCGCCGAGGGACGATTACGCGGCGCCGTCATCACATTTTGGTCATCGGGGAAAAATCTTGATGGTACTGCCACAATATATGGGGAGAGTGCCTTTGTTGGCTGTGCCTTCTCCGGCGCATTCACGACCTGGGCCAGAAGGAGCATGCAGATGACCTTCCCGATCTTCGCCGCCGCATTTGTCGTCGCCACGGCCACTTTTCTGGCCATGCGCACGGCGATCGCCCGGACAAGCCGGCAATCCATGGTCAAGGTTCGCATTGATGCGCGCCGCCCCGGAAACACGAAAACCCAAGGTTGAGGTGAAGTCATGAACGTCCAGGACATTGTGAACACCGTCTCGCAAAAAGCCGGCCTCGACCAGGCAACGACCGAAAAGGTCGTCGGCACCATCTTGTCGGTAATGGAGCATGAGGCTGATGGTACGACCATTTCCAGTTTCTTTGCCAAGATCCCCGGCGCGGATGACCTCGCCCATCAGTACGACGTCATGGCGGCGGCGCCCGCCAGCGGTGGCGGCTTCCTGTCGTCGCTGCAAGGCGCGCTCGGCGGCGTCCTGGGCGAGAAGGCCGGAGCATTGGTCAACGGCCTCGCGGCGCTGAAAGCGTCGGGCCTCGATATGGCACAAATCCAGCAGGCAGGCACCGTGCTGATCCAGCAGGCCGAGACCGCCGCCGGCCCGGGCCTGACGAACCAGGTGCTTGGCTCGGTGCCGAGCCTGAAGAGCCAGCTAGGGCTGGGCTAGATATTTCCTTCGATGAAAGGCAACTCAATGCGGCTGCGATCGCTTTTGCGGTAGCAGCCGCATCAGTTCTTAGGCGCGGTATGAGGCGGCCCGTTGCCGCCCACGCCTGCCGCCCGCCGATGCGCCTGCGGCATCCCAAAAAGTTTGCCCAGCCAGGCGGCCCGGTTCCATATCCAGCACTTTACCAGAACAAAACGTAGACACTTCTGGCCTTTCGCTCCCGAATCACTACATTCGGGGAGATGTCCGGCTTTTCGGAAGACATGCCCTTTTTTGACGAACCGAATGCGCGCCCCTCGGCCCCTTCGGGCATAGCCGCGCGCGCCATGGCGGCGCGTAGCGGCCACAACAATGCGCCCGACTATTTGAAGGGCCTCAATCCTGAGCAGCGCTTGGCGGTGGAAACCACCGAGGGCCCGGTTCTTGTCCTGGCCGGCGCCGGCACCGGCAAGACGCGCGTGCTGACCACCCGCATCGCTCACATCCTCGCCACGGGCAAGGCGTTCCCATCGCAGATTCTCGCCGTCACCTTCACCAACAAGGCGGCGCGCGAGATGAAGCAGCGCATCGGCCTCCTCGTCGGCGAAGCCGTCGAGGGCATGCCGTGGCTCGGCACCTTCCACTCGATCGGCGTGAAGCTGCTGCGCAGGCACGCCGAGCTTGCCGGCCTGCGGTCGGACTTCACCATTCTCGACACTGATGACGTCGTTCGCTTGATCAAGCAACTGATCCAGGCTGAAGGCCTCGACGACAAGCGCTGGCCGGCCAAGCAGTTCGCCCAGATGATCGACGGCTGGAAGAACAAGGGGCAAGGTCCCGCCGAGATCGCCGAGGGCGACGCGCGCGCCTTCGCCAATGGCAAGGGCCGCGAACTGTACAAGGCTTATCAGGAGCGGCTGAAGACACTGAATGCCTGCGACTTCGGCGACCTGCTGTGCCACCCAATCCGCATCTTCCGCGCCAATCCGGATGTGCTGAAGGACTATCACAAGCGCTTCAAATACATCCTCGTCGACGAGTACCAGGACACCAACACCGCCCAATACATGTGGCTGCGCCTTCTGGCGCAACGGCCGCAATCCTCCCCCCTCGAGGGGGAGGTGCCCGCGAAGCGGGCGGAGGGGGTCGTCTCAGAAGGCACCGCCAGAGCGTCGAGCACTGCCGCGCGGACCCCACCCGACCGGGCTTCGCCCGGCCACCCTCCCCTCAAGGGGGAGGGAAACTCGCGCGCGAGCACTGTAAACATCTGCTGCGTCGGCGACGACGACCAGTCGATCTATGGCTGGCGCGGCGCCGAGGTCGACAACATCCTGCGCTTCGACAAGGATTTTCCAGGCGCCACCATCATCCGGCTGGAGCGCAACTACCGCTCGACCGCGCACATTCTGGGCGCGGCATCCCATCTGATCGCGCATAATGAGGGCCGTTTCGGCAAGACGCTGTTCACCGACCGCGACGAACCGGAAGACGGCAAGGTGCATGTCCACGCGGCCTGGGATTCCGAGGAGGAAGCCCGCGCCGTCGGCGATACCATCGAGACCTACCAGCGCCAGAAGCACAATCTGAACGACATGGCGATTCTCGTTCGCGCCTCCTTCCAGATGCGCGAATTCGAAGACCGTTTCGTCACGCTCGGCCTCAACTACCGCGTCATCGGCGGCCCGCGTTTTTACGAGCGCCTGGAAATCCGCGACGCGCTGGCGTTCTTCCGCGTCGTTGCGCAAGGCGCCGACGATCTCGCCTTCGAGCGCATCGTCAATGTGCCCAAGCGCGGCCTTGGCGAAGCCACCATCCGCCAGATCCATGATACGGCGCGCGCGCTGCGCATTCCCATGCTGGAGGCCGCGGCCAAGCTTGCCGAGAGCGACGAGTTGAAGCCGAAACCGCGCGCGGCGCTGCGCGAGGTCTCGGCCAATTTCGAGCGTTGGCAGAAGGCGCTGGAAAACACGCCGCACACCGAACTCGCCGAGACCATTCTCGAAGAGAGCGGCTACACCGACATGTGGAAGAACGACCGCTCGGTCGAGGCGCCCGGGCGGCTGGAAAACCTCAAGGAGTTGATCCGCTCCATGGAGGAATATGAATCGCTGCGCTCCTTCCTGGAACATGTCGCGCTGGTGATGGACGCGGAGCAGAACGCCGAAATGGACGCCGTCAACATCATGACGCTGCATTCGGCCAAGGGCCTCGAATTCGAGACTGTTTTTCTACCCGGCTGGGAGGAAGGCCTGTTCCCGCATCAGCGCGCGCTGGATGAAGGCGGCCGCTCCGGCCTTGAGGAAGAGCGACGGCTGGCCTATGTCGGCCTGACCCGCGCCAAGAAGAACCTGCATCTGTGGTTCGTCTCCAACCGCCGCATCCACGGCCTGTGGCAATCGACCATCCCGTCACGGTTCCTCGACGAACTGCCGGAAGCCCATGTCGAGGTCGCCGAGAGCGGCAACTCCTATGGCGGCTACGGCAATTCCTATGGCGGCGGCTCATTCGCCCCGGGGCGCGGCGACCAGGGGGCGGGACGCCAGAACCCATACGGCGCCTCGCGCTTCGACAATGTCGGCGCGGAGAAATCCGGCGCATTCTCCAACACCTATGCAACGCCAGGCTGGCAGCGCGCGCAAGCCAACCGCACCGAGGCGACCGATCGCAACTGGGGCTCGCGCTCCGGCCACCAGGTCGAACGCATCGGCTATGGCGAAACCGATTCAGGCTATGGCGCCGGTCGCACATCCGTCAAAGGCCGCACCATCGACGGCGAACTGGTCGCCAAGTCCGTCGCCGACAAGCCCTCCGCCTTCAGCGTCGGCGACCGGGTCTTCCACCAGAAATTCGGCAACGGCAACATCTCGGCCATCGAGGGCAACAAACTCACCATCGACTTCGACAAGGCCGGCCAGAAACGGGTGCTGGACGGGTTCGTGGCCGCGGTGTGATCCAATCGGTGGCGTGACGCTCCGACCTCGAAGCAATTCTCAAAAGCAGCTCACGCCTTGCCCCGCCAAAAGGCAGCGCGGTAATGTCCGGCTCCTTCGCGCATAGCGGCGTGATCAGCAAAAGGGTCGGCGATCCCATGTCCCCAAGGTTACGCTTGCCTCGTCTCGGCGGCTCGACCCTGCTGACCGTCTCGCTTGTCCTTTTGGCGGCGGTGATCTTTCTCGCCGACACCGTCACCAATCTGGAGATCGCCGTCGCGGTCTTCTACGTCGCCATCGTGCTGCTTTCGGTCCGCTACCTCGACAGAAGCCGGGTGGTGATGGTGGCGTCGGGGTGCATGGCGCTGACCGTGCTGAGTTTCTTTCTCACGCGGACGGGCTCCGAATCGGCGGGCGTGGTCAACTGCGCCATCAGCCTGGCGGCGATCGGCGTCACCGCCTACCTCGCTCTGCGGACCGCGGCCGCCGAGGCGACCGCGCGCGAAGCACAGATGCAGCTTGCCCATATCACCCGCGTGACGGTGCTGGGCGAACTGACGGCATCCATCGCACACGAACTCAACCAGCCGCTCGCGGCCATCGTCATCAATGGAAATGCCGCCCTGCGCTGGCTGGGTGCGCAACCCGCCAATCTCGAAGAGGCCGGAAGGGCCGCCGAGCGCATCGTCAGGGACGCCGATCGCGCCAGCGCCCTGATCGCGCGGCTCAGGGCTCTGACCAAACGAACCTCCGCGAAATCCGCATGGCTGGATATCAACCAGTTGGTCGAGGACACGCTCACCCTCGTGCAAAGCGAAACCGGCCGGAAGAATGTGTCTTTGCGCACGGAACTTGCAGTCGACCTGCCGCGAGTCGAGGTCGATCCCGTCCAGATCCAGCAGGTCATCCTCAACCTGATCGTCAATGCGCTCGAAGCCGTGGGCGGCCCCGGTGTACTAGCCCGCGACGTGGTCGTCGTCACCGGCCTCGGCAAATCCAGTGAGGTCGTCGTCAATGTCCGCGATTCAGGCCGCGGCTTGAGCGGCGTCCCGCTGGACCAGATATTCGACGCCTTCTACACCACCAAGCCCGATGGCCTGGGGATGGGGCTGGCGATCAGCCGCTCCATTGTCGAGAGCCATGGCGGACGGATATGGGCCGAGCCCGGCATGCCCAGCGGCGCGACGTTCTCCTTTTCGCTGCCCGCGGGCAAAAAGGGCAATGTGATGGTATCAAGCTATCGCAAACCAAAGCGGTGATCAGATGAACGACCCCAGACAGATCGTTTTCGTTGTCGATGACGACCCGGCAATCCGCGAGGCGCTCGACAGCCTGTTGCGGTCGGTTGGCCTGGACGTGCGTTGCTTCGGCTCCGTCAAGGAATTCACCGGCGCGCCAAGGCCGGACGTTCCGTCCTGCCTTGTGCTGGATGTCCGCTTGCCCGGCAAGAGCGGCATGGACTTCCAAAAGGAGCTCGCCCAGTCCGACGCCGCCCTGCCGGTGATCATGATGACCGGCCATGGCGATATCCCCATGTCGGTGCAGGCGATGAAGACCGGCGCCGTCGACTTCCTGGCAAAGCCGTTCCGCGAGCAGGATCTGCTGGATGCCATCGAAGCGGCTCTTGAGAAGGATCGCCTGGCACGCAAGCAGACAGCCGATCTGACGGCCCTGCGCGACCGCCTCGCGACGCTCAATGAAGGCGAACGCAATGTCGTGGCGCGAGTGGTGAAGGGACTTCTGAACAAGCAGATCGCCGGCGAACTTGGCGTCAGCGAAATAACGGTCAAGGTCAGGCGGGCACAGGCGATGCGCAAGATGCAGGCAGGTTCGCTCGCCGAACTGATCCGGATGGCCACCCAACTGGGACTTTAGGACGCCTCCCTGGCTCCAGCTTTCCGGTCCAGCGGGACAGTAATATTTGCCGGCGTAACATCCGTCGAATCCGGCGTATGCTTTGGCTCAGCGGCCATATACTTAAGATTCCCGCACCCGTATTGACAGCCGCGGAATGACGGGCGTAAGGCGGCGAGGCTTCGGCTGATCGAAGCGTCAACACAGATCGAACAGGTTATGGACAGCTACTCTAGTCGCTGTCCGGATACGGCCCCAGGCACGGTCCGGACATTGGCCCCGTCAACAACGATCGTCTCCGGCACGTGGCGCCGGTCGAGCCTGGGCAGGGCATAACCGATCTGCCGGCTCGCCTTGCCGTCCGTGCCGGACCGCAGAGGTGAGCCATGAACACCAACGTCATTCCCTTCCGCGCGCGCTCTGTCACGCGCTCCGCTTCGACTGCCCGGCCTCCCGTTGGAACAACGCGTGGCCTGGCCGGCAAGACCGGCTTCACCATCCCGCCCACCCGGCTTGTCTGCGTCTGGCGCCGCAGGTCGGTGAGCGGCCGGCTGGAATGCCGCTGGACGCAGGAACAGAGGCCTCTTTCCGAAGAGGGCGTCAGTCGTGGAATCGCCTTCCAACGGCTCGCGGCCTGACGGTTTCGGTGGCGCGGTACGAAGCTCCGCGCTGACGATGGAAGCCCTGCGCCGGCCGCGCGCACCCCCCAGGTCGCGGTCTCCCGCACACCCGGCATCATTGCGGAACACGTTTGCTGGCCTCGCGCCAGCGGCGTCTCCCGACATCGGACCAACATACAGATAATCCATCGTCAGGATTTTGGGGCTCATCATGATCTTCCAGCCACACAATAGCTCCTCGCGCAGCGACGCCGCGGCCCTCGCCCGCCGCCGCATCGCGCCCAATGTCTACGACCTCGTCGCCTTCGCGATCCTGGCTGCATTGATCGTGTTGCTGGCGCGGGGCGCGGCCGACATGCGCGCGCCGAGCGAGCTGCTCTCGACCTCGCCGGTAACGCTCGACATCGCCAATTTGCCGGAATACGCGCTGCGCACCACTCTGCGCATGTTCGCGGCAATCATCGTTTCGCTCCTCTTCACCTTCACCGTGGCGACGCTGGCTGCCAAGAGCCGTCGCGCCGAAATGGTGATCATCCCCGCGCTCGACATCCTTCAGTCGGTGCCGGTGCTGGGCTTCCTGACCTTCACGGTGACGTTCTTCCTTGGCCTGTTTCCCGGCAGCCAGCTCGGCGCCGAATGCGCGTCGATCTTCGCGATCTTCACCGCGCAGGCCTGGAACATGGCGTTCTCCTTCTACCAGTCGCTGCGCACCGTGCCGCACGACCTCGACGAGGTCAGCCGCGGCTTCGGGCTCTCCGCCTGGCAGCGCTTCTGGCGGCTCGAGGCGCCGTTCGCGGCTCCCGGCCTCATCTGGAATACGATGATGTCGATGTCCGGCGGCTGGTTCTTCGTCGTCGCCTCCGAGGCCATCACCGTCGGCAACACCACGGTGCAGTTGCCCGGTATCGGCTCATGGCTGGCGCTGGCCATCGACAAGCAGGACTTCAAGGCTGTCGCCTGGGCGGTGCTGGCCATGGGTATCCTCATCCTGCTCTATGACCAGTTGCTGTTCCGGCCGGTCGTCGCCTGGGCCGACAAATTTCGCTTCGAACAGACCGCCAGCCAGGAAAAGCCCCGCTCCTGGGTCTACGACATCCTGCGCCGGGCCCATCTGGTCAGGACCGTCACCCTGCCCTTCTCCTGGGTCTGGCGGCGGACCATGATGCTGCGGTTCAGCCGGGGCGCGCGCACGGCGTCCGAGCCGACGCCCGCAAATCAACGGATCTCGCGGATCATCGACTATGTGTGGCTCGCCCTGGTGATCGTCGTCGCCATATGGGGCGCGATGGAAGTGGTCTTCTACATCAGCGAGACGCTTGGCTGGAGCGATGTCGTGGAGGCCACCAGCGGGGGTCTGGTCACGCTGCTGCGGGTCATCATCCTGATTGCCATCGCAAGTCTGATCTGGGTGCCGATAGGCGTGTGGATCGGGCTGCGGCCGGCCGTTGCCGAGCGCGTTCAGCCGCTGGCGCAGTTTCTCGCCGCGTTCCCGGCCAATGTGCTGTTTCCCTTCGCCGTCGTCGCGATCGTCGCCACCGGGGCCAATCCCACCATCTGGCTGTCGCCGCTGATGGTGCTGGGGACGCAGTGGTACATCCTGTTCAACGTCATCGCGGGCGCCAGCGCCTTCCCTTCCGATCTCAAGGAGGCAGCCGGCGTCTTCAAGATACGGTCGTGGTCGTGGTGGAAGAACGTCATGCTACCGGGCATCTTCCCCTACTACATCACCGGCGCGCTGACGGCTTCGGGCGGCTCATGGAATGCCTCCATCGTCGCCGAGGTGGCAAGCTGGGGCCACACCAAGCTCGAGGCCTTCGGGCTCGGCTCATACATCGCCAAGGCGACCGATGCCGGGGACTTCCCCCGCGTCGTCCTCGGCATCGCCGTCATGTCGCTGATGGTGACGCTCTTCAACCGCGTCCTGTGGCGCCCGCTCTACGTCTTCGCCGAACGCCGCATGCGGCTCGACTGACCCGACATTTCAGGAGACTGATCATGAACGAAGCCATCATCACCAAAGCCCCCTCGCTCGTCGAAGTGCACGGCGTCTGCCAGACCTACGACAAGGGAAGCGCGGGCAAGCTCATCGTCCTCGACAATGTGGGGCTTTCGCTGGAATGCGGCGAAATCGTCGGCCTGCTCGGCCGCTCGGGATCGGGCAAGTCCACTTTGCTGCGCTCGATTGCCGGCCTTATCCGCCCGAGCCAGGGTTCGGTCACCTTCGAGGGCAAGCCCGTCACCGGCACGCCGGACGGCATCGCCATGGTGTTCCAGAGCTTTGCGCTGTTTCCCTGGCTGACCGTTCTGGAGAATGTCGAACTGGGCCTTGAAGCACAGGGCGTCTCGCCGCCCGAGCGCCGCAAGCGCGCCCTTTCGGCGATCGACCTCATCGGCCTCGACGGTTTCGAAAGCGCCTATCCCAAGGAGCTCTCTGGCGGCATGCGCCAGCGCGTCGGGCTGGCGCGCGCCCTGGTCGTCCATCCCAAGGTCCTGTTGATGGACGAGCCCTTCTCGGCGCTCGACGTGCTGACCGCCGAAACGCTGCGCACCGACCTGCTCGACCTCTGGTCGGAAGGCCGCATGCCGATCGAGGCGATCCTGATGGTGACGCACAATATCGAGGAAGCCGTGCTTATGTGCGACCGCGTGCTGATCTTCTCGTCAAATCCGGGCCGCGTCGTCGCCGAACTGCGCATAGAGCTGCCGCAGCCACGCAACCGGCTGGACCCCGCCTTCCGGGCGCTGGTCGAGGACATCTATTCGCGCATGACGGCAAGGAAGGGACCCGGCGGCCCTGCCCGCGATGGTGTCTTCCCGGGTACCGGCATCGCCATGATCCTGCCGCGCGTCTCGACCAACCTGCTCGCCGGCCTGATGGAGGCGGTCGCCGCCCCGCCCTATAACGGGCACGCCGACCTGCCGCCCCTCGCCGCCAGCCTGCAGCTAGAGATCGACGATCTGTTCCCGATCGCCGAAACGCTGCAGCTGTTGCGCTTCGCGGAACTTGCCGAAGGCGACATACAGCTGACGCCGGCCGGCAAGCGCTTCGCCGAAAGCGAGGTCGATGTGCGCAAGCAACTGTTCGCGCAGCAACTCGCGACCTATGTGCCGCTGGCCGGCCACATCCGCCGCGTGCTCGATGAACGCGCCGGCCACAAGGCCCCGGCGCGCCGCTTCCGCGACGAACTGGAGGACCATATGTCGGAGGGATACGCGGACCAGACGGTGCGCGCCGTGATCAGTTGGGCCCGCTACGCCGAGTACTTCGCCTATGACGAGGAGAGCGACCTGTTCACGCTCGACAACCCGACATAGCGTGACTCACACAATCGGATCCGCCGACGTGTTTCCGCGGCGGCGGATCAGGTGCCTACCCAACCACCGTTCGCATGCCGGTCTTGATCCGGTCCATGACGACGAAGGTGCGAAAGCTCTCGACATTGCCGCCTTCGAAGAAGATCTCCCGTGTGAGCGCGGTGTATTCCTCCATGTCGCGGACATTGAAGACCAGCATGAAGTCCACCTGCCCGGTCACATAGTAGCATTGCTGGATCTGCGGACAGGCCCGGAAGCGCTCGCGCATGGCGTCGAGCAGTTCCAGCCGTTCGCTCTCCGAGGTTACTTCGACGATCAGCGTCAGCGGCCGCCCAACGAGATCCTGGTCGACGACACTGATGTCTTTCTCGATCACGCCTGTCTCGCGCAAGCGCTGCAGCCGGCGGGCGACGGCCGGCACCGACAATCCCACCTTGTCGGCGACGAGACGCAACGGGCTGAGATTGTCATGTTGGACGAGGTCGAGAATCCGGCGGTCGAAATCATCCAGCGAAACAGAGACGGTTTTGCGCATTGAGCTTGTCTTCCAAGAAAAATTTGCGAGCCATGCCTGAAATCAGAGAGCCTTTCCCGGCGCGACCAGACTAGTTTTCTCGCGAAACCGAGGCAAAGACCATGGCATTCTTGAACAATCAGCCAAGCGGGCGCCGGCCGCCCCTGATGCCAGGCGATCGTGCCATGCTTGGCGAGAATGCCCCGCAACAGGTACGGCCCTATCTCTCCCTCTGGCCCGAGTTCCAGCCGACCCCGACCTTTCGCATGCCCAACCTTGCCGGCAGGCTTGGCATCGGCTCGCTATTCGTCAAGGACGAGGGAAAGCGGCTTGGCCTCGGCAGCTTCAAGGCGCTTGGTGGCGCCTATGCGGTGATGCGGCTGGTCCATGGCCATGTGGAGCAGCGGCTTGGCCGGAGCGTCGCGATCGAGGACTTGTTGACACCGCGCGCCCGCGAGATTGCCGCGGAACTGACGGTCGGCTGCGCCACCGACGGCAATCATGGGCGGTCCGTCGCCGCCGGCGCGCGGCTGATGGGTTGCCGTTCCGTGATCTTCGTCCATGCCGGTGTCAGCGCCGCACGCACCGACGCCATCCGCTCCTTCGCCGACGAGGTCGTGCGCGTCGCGGGCACCTATGACGATTCAGTCGACGAGGCGCTACGCGTCTGCACCGAGCGCCGATGGCAGGTCGTCTCAGACACGTCATGGCCGGGTTATGAGGCAACGCCGGGCCTTATCGCGCAGGGCTACACGATCCTCGCACAAGAGGCGTTGCAGCAGATCGCAGGCTTTGGCGAGGACGGCCCGACGCATGTTTTCCTGCAGGCCGGTGTAGGCGGCTTCGCCGGCGCCATCGCCTGTTTCATGACCGAGAAGCTGGGCGCGGCACGGCCGAAATTCGTCATCGTCGAACCGGATCGGGCCGCATGCCTGCTTGAAAGCTTCCGGCGCGGCGAGATCTCGCGGATTGCCCAGGGCGAACCGACGATCATGGCTGGGCTTGAATGTTACCAGCCTTCACTGGTCGCCTGGCGCATCCTTCTGGCCTGCGCGGACCAGTTCCAAAGCATTCCGGAGGAAGCCGCTATGGAGGCGATGCGCATCCTGGGGCGGCCGCGTGGGCATGACCCGATTGTAATTGCCGGAGAAAGCGGCGCGGCCGGCCTCGCCGGCCTGCTCGCCGCCACACGCGATGCGGCACAACGCGATGCACTCGGCCTTGGACTGCAAAGCCGCTTGCTCCTCGTCAACACCGAGACGGCTACCGATCCCGCTTCCTACGAAGCGATCGTTGGTCAATGACCTCGCGGCCGGTCAGTCCACCTTCTTCTCGCCCGCCTCGCCGCGCTTGACGATGTCGCCGGTGGTGAACAGGATCTCCTTCAACTCGGCCCGCCAGTCCTTCTTCTGACGCAGCAGGAATTCGAGGTCCATGCCGAAATGCTTGAACTCCTCGGTCTGCGCGTTCTTCATGATCGCGCGTGCCTGGGGGTCCTTTTCCACCGAAATTCGCTGCTCATACCAGCCGATCGCCTCGGCCTCTTCGATCAGCGAGGTGATCATGCGGGCAAAGGTCCGCACCTTCTGCGACAGTTCTTCCGGCGGCTCGTGATACTGATCGAAGCCCAACGTATCTCTCCCTCTGTTGTGACGACGACCACCATGTGCGTCAAAATGGCTGGTGGCCACGCTCCAACGGACAGGAATGGGGATGGTTCCGGCTCCAGGCGATCCACGCACTCAGCCGAAGATGCCCGTGAAGCGCCCCTTGGAAGAGAGACGCAAGAAGCACAACCTTGTCACGCAGCTATCATGTTCGCGCCCTAGATCGCTTTGCGGAAGGGCATTGCCGCCCGTCCAAGGCGGGAGCCCCCACCTGCCATTCAAGACAACAGCTTCGTTTTCGCCGATCCGTCGGCACGTTTGTCATCAAAGGGATATTGTCCATGAAACACCTGCGTTCATTCTCGCTGCGATTGCTTGCCGCCACGCTGGCCACGTCAGCCATTTCGATGCCCGCGGCAATCGCCGATACCACCGTCACCGTCGGCGGCAGCAGTTTCGTCAACAAGGGGCTGGTTGGCGTCGGCCGCATTCAGGCCAGCCAGCGCGACAAGTTCGGCGAGACCTTCGGTTCCGGCTCGGGCATGGCTGTGGACACCGCCGGCTGGACACGTGATGCGGAAGGCTACAAGGGCTCGCTCTGGCTGCTGCCGGATCGCGGCTACAACGTCGCCGGCACCACGGACTACCGTCCGCGCCTCAACACGATCGCCATCGAATTCGCGCCGGTAGCACCGGGTGCGTCACCCGCTTCAGGCAAGGAACAGTCCGGCGTCGCGGCAAAGCTCGCCGACACCATGCTGCTCACCGACGACAAGGGCGCCGACGCCACCGGCCTCGATCCGCTGAGCGGCGTGCGCCCGGCGACAGCCACGATGCCGATGCTGCCGCAGGCCGACAATGGCAAGCTCTCGCTCGACAACGAAGCGATCGTGCGGTTGCCTGACGGTTCGATGTTCATCTCGGACGAATACGGCCCCAACATCTACCGTTTCTCCGCCGATGGCCATCTTCTGTCCGCGACCCAGCCGCCGGCGGCTCTGGTGCCGATGCGCAAGGGCGTGCCGAATTTTGCCTCCAACAATCCCGGCCCCGGCGCCGCCGAACCCGACCCCAAGGATCCCGATACCGGCCGCCAGAACAACCAAGGCCTGGAAGGCATGGCCATGACGCCGGACGGCAAGTTCCTGATCGCGGTGCTGCAGTCGGCCACCAGGCAGGATGGCGGCGATTCGGCGGCCACGCGCCAGAACACGCGGGCGCTGGTCTATGATGCGTCCGACCTCGACCATCTGAAGCTGGCCCATGAATATGTCGTGCCGCTTCCGGTGTTCAAGGATGCCAAGGGCAAGACCAAGGTCGCCGCGCAAAGCGAGATCGTGGCGCTGTCCGACCAGACCTTCCTGATGATCGCGCGCGACAGCGGCAACGGCCAGGGCCTGAAGGGCGACACCTCGCTCTACCGCCAGATCAACATTGTCGATCTCTCCAACGCCACCGACATCGCCGGCACCGACTTCGACAAGGACAAGCCAGTCGCCCCCAAGGGCGTCGTCGATGCTTCGGTGACGCCGGCCAAGCTGACGCCGTTCATCGACGTCAACGACAATGCCGAGCTTGGCCGCTTCGGCCTGCACAATGGCGCGCCGAACGACCATAACAACCTCTCGGAGAAGTGGGAGGCCATGTCGCTCGCCAGCGTGCTCGACCCGAAATTGCCCGACGACTATTTCCTGTTCGTCGCCAACGACAACGACTTCCTGACCCAGGACGGCTTCCAGGTCGGCGCGCCCTACAAGGCCGAGGACGGCGCCGATGTCGACACCATGTTCCTGGTCTATCAGGTCACGCTTCCAGGCCTGAGCAAGAAGTAATCAAACTGGCACGATCGAATGGCCCGCCTTTCGGCCACGGTTCCATTCCACAAGGGTGCATCTCCATCCGGCCTGCGATATCATCGCGGGCCGGACTCACATTTGCCGAGATGCCCGCCATGGACGACAAGATGCCCACGCGCCGGCGCACCGGCGACCTGACCAGCGGCCCGATCCCGCGCACGCTTTTGCTGTTCGCCCTCCCGGTGCTCGGCTCCAACGTGCTGCAATCGCTGAACGGTTCGATCAACGCCGTCTGGGTCGGCCGTTTCCTCGGCGAATCAGCGCTGACCGCTACCTCCAATGCCAACCTGGTGCTGTTCCTGATCCTCGGCACGGTGTTCGGCATCGGCATGGCCGCCACCATCCTGGTCGCGCAGTCGGTCGGCGCCCGCGACCTGCCAGAGGCGCGCCGCATCGTCGGCACCAGCGCCACCTTCTTCTTCCTCGTGTCGGTGGTGTTCGCGGTCTGCGGCTGGATTTGGGTCGATGCCATCCTCAAGACGCTTGGCACGCCGCCCGATGCCTTGCCGCTGGCCCGGTCCTACTTGCGCATCATCTTCGTCGCCGTGCCGATGATGAACCTTTTGTCCTTCGTCATGACGGTGCTGCGCGGCGCCGGCGATTCGCGCACGCCCTTCTTTTTCATGGCGCTCGCCGTGGTGCTCGACGTCGTCCTCAACCCCTTGCTCATCCGTGGCATCGGTCCGTTCCCGGAGCTCGGCATCGCCGGTTCGGCTACCTCGACGCTGATCGGCCAGACGGTGAGCGTGGTCGCCATCCTCATCGTGCTCTATGCGCGCAAGCACCCGTTGCGGCTGTCCGGAGCCAATCTGGCACTGTTATGGCCGGACCCGACCCTGTTGCGCATCGTCGTCTTCAAGGGCGTGCCGATGGGCCTGCAGATGATCGTCATCTCGGCTGCCGCCCTGACGGTGATGGGCATCGTCAATTCCTACGGTTCGCAGGTCGCCGCTGCCTACGGCATTGCCGCGCAGCTCTGGACCTACATCCAGATGCCGGCGCTCGCCATCGGCGCCGCCGTCTCCTCCATGGCGGCGCAGAATGTCGGCGCCGGACGCTGGGATCGGATCGGCCGTATCGCCGCCTCGGGCGTCGGCTTCAACCTCGTCCTGACCGGCGCCCTCGTGGCCATGCTCTGGTTCTTCGACCGCTCGGTGCTCAGCCTGTTCCTGAGCAGTGACAGCGCCGCGATCGACATCGCAGCCCATATCAACAATGTCGCGTCCTGGTCGTTCATCCTGTTTGGCATCACCATCGTGCTGTTCGCCACGGTGCGCGCCACGGGCGCCGTGATGCCGCCGCTGATCATCCTGGTGATCTCGGTGCTCGTCGTCCGTACCGGATTTGCGTATTTCATGCGCGGCTACATCGGCGAGGAAGCGCTTTGGTGGAGTTTTCCGGCCGGCTCGATCAGCTCGCTGATACTGGCCGCAGCCTACTATCGCTTCGGCCGCTGGCGCACCATGCATATGATCGAGGACAGACCGGCCGCCGGCGAGCCTCCGGACACCGGCCTCGGCGTGCCGCGCGGACGCGCGAACATGGCGCCGGAATCACCGAACGGCTGAGAAACCTGCCAACTGGGATGAAAAAGAGGCCGCAAGCGACTGCGGCCCGTTTTTACCATGCGATCCGGCATGGCGCCGAAACCGGCACAATGGCTGCTACTTGCACGAAAAGCCCGGCGCGATCTTGCACTTGCCCGGACGCGGCTTGTGCGGCGGGCGGTGATGCGGAGGCCGATGATGCGGCGGCCGCTGCTGCCAATGTGGAGGCCGGTGGTGCGGCGGGCGCACAATGATGACCGGCGGATGCACGACATGGGCACGCTGCAGATAGCCGGCACTGACCCAGCCACGCACCCCGCCATGATGGATATTGCACCAGCCCGGCTGGCAGCCGAGCACCTCGACACGCGCACCGGCCGGCAAGGTCGCGACCTTATGATAGCCGGCGCCAGGCCCGGTGCGCACATTGAGGCTTGTGGTCGTATGCGCCCCATAGGCGAAGGCCGCGGCGGACGTTCCGAAAACGGCGGCCAGGATGGTCGCCATGCAAAGCAACAGTCTAAATCTCATCAGTCCCTCCATTCCGTAAGCCAGCAAAATGCCGACTGTTCAGCGCTCCTTTTCGGCCAAGGCCGATAGCAACGCGGCAAGCTTGAGCCGTTGCCTAGCCTCGCCCGTCCTGCCTTCAAGGAAGGGAACAGGTGCACGGAAAGAAAGTCAAGAAATGACCGGGTGCGTGCAACAGGCCCAAGCGCCAAGCACTTCGCTTTGCAGCTTTATAGTTGAGGAATTTCTTGAACCACGGCTGACGGCTGGTGGAGGACGGCAGAGCGTTTACTTTCTTGTCCACGACAGCCCCGCTTCACCGCAGGGTTATATGCTTCATTCCCCGCAGCTTATTTTCGTGAAGCCGCCGAGATCGGCCGCTGGCCGATTATGCTCGCTTTGACGCGAATTATCCGCCAAACTTTCTTCTTGATCGCGGACCGGAACCAGTAAGTTAAATCTGTTGCGCGACAGAGGCTTAGAGCGGCTTCCTGATGGCCGCACGAGGGAAGCGGTTCATGGGCAAGGGACGGGTCGAGGCTTTCACCGATGGTGTGGTCGCCATCATCATCACCATCATGGTGCTCGACCTGAAGGTGCCGGAGGGCGAGGATTTCTCGGCTCTCATTCCACAGTGGCCGATCTTCCTGTGCTATGTGCTCTCCTTCATCAATGTCGGCATCTACTGGAACAATCTGCATAACATGTTCCATACCGTGCAGCGCGTCGACGGCGGCGTCCTGTGGGCGAACCTGCATCTCCTGTTCTGGCTGTCGCTGATGCCGGTGACCACCGCCTTCATGGGCGAGAACCATTTCGCGAGGGTTCCGGTCGCGGTCTACGGGCTCGACCTAGCCTTTTGCGCCGCCGCCTACGCCATTCTCGTCAGCGCGCTGCGCCGGCTGCATGGCACCGACAGTGCTTTCGCCAGGGCGTTGGGCCACGATTTCAAGGGCAGGGCTTCGCTGGCTGTCTATCTCGCCGCCATCCCGCTGGCCTTCGTCAACCAGTGGATCGGTGTCGCGATCTTTGTTCTGGTCGCCCTGGTCTGGCTGGTGCCGGACAGGCGTTTCGCGCGGGTGATCGAAAAGTAGCCCGCCCTACTTTTTCGGCTTTCGCATGGCTTTCAGCTTCTCCGCCACCGCGGCGGCAAGATCGGCATAGCGCTCCTCCAGCCGCTCGGCCGCCTTGATGATCGAGAAATCATGGCCGAATTTCTCCAGCGCCATGCGCAGCTTCTCGACGAACTCCGCCTGTTTTTCGAGCGCGGAAAACAGCGTTCGCACCTGCGCCTCGCTGATGTCGGGATTGGCAAGCATCTGCGGCACTTCGCGACCCATCTGGTCGCCAGTGGCAGTCTGCTCTTTCAGGATTTCGACCCAGTCCGTCAATCCGCGATACTCCTCTTGTGAATGCAGCATGTACAGCGCGGGCCGGCGCGGTCAACCCGAACGGGTCGATACGGCCTTGCGCGAGGCTGTTGCCGCGCTAAGTTCGCGACAATCTCCAGCAGGAATATCCTCTCATGAACGATGACGCCGACATCCAGACCGCCCTGCCAGCACTTGCCCATGGCAATACCGCTGTCATCACCGGCGGCGCTAGCGGCATTGGCCTTGCCGCGGCCAAACGGCTGGCCTTCATGGGCATGAAGATCGTTATCGCCGACATTGGCGGCGCACGCCTCGACGAAGCCGCGCGCGCCATCGCCGCGATTACCGGCGACGATGCCATGCTCGCCGTCTCGACCGATGTCTCCAAGGCCGACCAGGTCGACCGTCTGGCCGACCGCGCATTCGGCGCCTTTGGCGGTGTGTCGCTGCTGATGAACAACGCCGGCGTCGGCAACAATCCCGGCAAGCCCTGGGAAAACCGCGATGCCTGGAAGCATCTGCTGGACATCAACTTCTGGGGTGTCGTACACGGCGTCGAAGCTTTTGCGCCGCGCATGCTGGCCGCGGGCGCACCGGGGCTGATCGTCAACACCGGCTCCAAGCAGGGCATCACCACGCCACCCGGCAACCTCGCCTACAACGTGTCGAAGGCCGGCGTGAAAACCTTCACCGAAGGGCTGGCGCATGCACTGCGCAACGAGCCCGGTGGGAAGGTCGCCGCGCATCTGCTCATCCCCGGCTTCACCTATACGGGCCTGACCGAGGGCGCGACGGAAAAGCCGGCGGGCGCCTGGACCGGCGAGCAGGTGGTCGATTTCATGCTGAACGCGCTGGTTCGCGGCGATTTCTACATCCTGTGCCCCGACAATGAAACGACCCGGCCCATGGACGAGAAACGCATGGCCTGGGCGATCGGCGACATCATCGAAAACCGCCCTGCCCTGTCGCGCTGGCACCCCGACCACAAGCAGGCCTTCGCGGCGTTCATGGATAGCGGAGCGTGACCCTGCCCAAAGCATTCGCGCAAGCGGCTGCAATTAAATACACGCGACAGGTGTATTGAAGTGAAAACACACCTTATCGGTTTGGTGTCATATTGATGGTGCAGGCAGACAAGCCTGTTCCTTCCGCTTCACGGCGGTTTACCTCCGCCCCTCCCGCCGCGCCACCCCCGCATGGCGGGAGGGGTTTAAGTCCGGAGTGCGCGGAGCATGTTTTCCCGAAAGCGCCGGTCGGCTCCGAAACAGACGATCGCTCCACTTTCCCGAACACTGCTGCAGGCGACGGCCCTTGGCTTCCTGATGACCTGCGCCGCCACCTCGGTCAGGGCTGATCCGACCCCAGACCCGAACACGGCTCCCGAAATCGCCGGCAGCCTCGAACGGCACTGGACCAGCAACGCATTGGACAGCGACCGTCCGGTCCCTGACTGGTACACTCTGCTGCGTGGATCCCTGGACAAGCAATGGGGCGGCAACGATTCGAACGAAAAGATCCACGCCGACTTCCAGGTATCGCAATACGACAATACGTCGATCGAGGATGACCGTGCCCTTGGGCTCTCGGCCGAGGCTTTCCGCAAGCTTGCCCCGGGCATCGAGCTGCGCGGGTCGCTGAGCTATAACGTGTCGGAGACGGGCGACCACCTCGATATCGGGCCGCTGGTGCTGGGAACACACGAGTTCAAGCAGGTCTTCGGCGCCCAGACGCAGCTCGGCGTCGACCTTGGCCATGCCACCTCGCTCATCCTCGAGGCGGCCGACAGTCTGGAAAAATTCGGCAACACACATTTCCAGGACGATCTGATCGAGCCGACAAAGCTCCATGCCGACCGCAACAGCTTCCAGCTCGCGGCCAGGATCACGCGAACACTGGGCAGCCTCGCCTTCGGCGCGTCGGCATCGGCTCTCTTCGTTGCGGTGGAACAGATAGGGACGCCGCCGCTGTTCCTGCCCTTCAACGTCTATACGTTGCGTGGCGAGGCAGCCTACAAGGCCGCGGACGGATCGACGCTGGGCCTTGCCTTCGGAGCTCAGTTCTTGCGGGGCGCCGATGGCATTTACGAGCGCACGCGCCCGACATGGCAGGTGACCCTGGCCAAGCCGCTGCCGCGCGGATTTGAGCTGCGCGGCACCTATGTCGGCCGCTACGAGACGTCGAACAGCGACGACCCGCTGGCCTCGTGGCTGCAGCGCGCGGAACTGGAAGTCGCCGTCAAGCCGCGCGAAAAACTTGGTGTGGGTTCCGGCATATTCTACGAGGTCAAGGACAACCTGCTCTACGAGAACCAGGAGCGCCGTGACGGCGTCTACGCCGAGGCGACCTATGATGCCACCAAGTCGATGGCCATCGTCTTCCGGGTCGATGTTTCCCGGACAATCAAGACCGTAATCGACGAAAACGACCGCACCGTTGACGCCTTCGTGGCCGTGCGCGCCAAAATCTGATCCTTGGAATCCTGACCAGCCCGGTGGAGCACCCCGCTCCATCTGTTCGCACTGTCACGGTCGAGGCAGGAGGGTCTGCTCACCCTCCTGCCGTGACGCGGGTGAAGAGGACACCCGTGACGCTCCTGCTCAGTGCTTGCCACCCAGCTTGTAGGTGTTGCCGCCAAGCACGTTGACGCCAACGCCATTCAGGATACCGCCGAGAACATTGGTCTTGTTGCCGTCCAGAATGCCGGAAACGACATTGCCGTTCAGGATATTGTTGCCACTCAGGACGCCGTTGAGCGCGCTGATCTTGCCGAGGTCGATAGACGGCGACACGTTGATCAGGCTTCCCGAATTGCCGCCCCAGCCGCCGGCATGGGCGCCAACGGTGGAGAAAGAAACAACTGCAGCGGTAAATACAAATGCGAGCTTCTTCATGACTACTCTCCTTTGTTGCTGATGATGTTTCCTTCGGCTTTCTGCGATGTACCTCCGACCTCATTAGTGCATTTTGGATAAAGTCTTGCAACTATAGAGTAATCGAATCACGATATACACGCCGTTTTCCAATCTTTAACCCTAATCTTTTACGTTAAGAAAATTGGTTACCAGCGGCGTGCTTTCGGGGGCCGGCGCACGGGGAGCTGGCCTGCTCAAACTCGTCGCGCGAGGCTTCAGGAGTCGTGGTTTTCCCAGGTGTCGAGGAAGGCCTCGATCGCCATGGATTGCATGTCGGGGACTGCCCTGGCGAGCTTCTCCGCCGGCCAGTCCCACCAGGCGAGACGTTCGACCCGCCCGGCAACATCATCGGCGAAACGCTGCCGCAGCGGCCTAGCCGGAACACCGGCGACGATGGTGTATGGCGGCACGTCATGCGTCACAACCGCATTGGCGCCGACAACCGCGCCGTTGCCGATGGCGACGCCAGGCATGATCACGGCGCCATGGCCGATCCAGACATCATGGCCGATGCTGACCGCCTTCGACCGCCGCTTTTCCCGGAACGCGGCATCGACGCCCAGCCAGCGGAAATATTCATTCGGCCGATAGCTGACCTTATGCTGGGTCAACCTCTCGATGGGATGCTCCAGCGCATTGATGCGGCTGTTGGATGCGATCGAACAGAATTTGCCGATGGTCGTGTAGATCGCTTCGGAATGCCGCTCGAAATAAGTGAAGTCGCCGACCGTCACCTCGCGCAGCACGACGCGCTCGCCGATGGAGGCATAGCGCCCAAGCTTGCACGCCTTCAGCTCCGCCGTCGGATGAATGCGCGGCTCGGAATCCTTCAGGACAAGATTTTCGGAACGGTCCATGCGGGCGCTTTACCCCCGCGCGACAGGTCCCGCAAGCCGGGACCTGTCGCCTCGACGGCCGGAGATTATTTCGGTTTGCCGCTGGTCCACACCACGTTCTGGCCATACAGCGGCACGGTGGTGACGGACATCTTCGCCGAGCCGTTCTGCACCTGGCGCGAGTGCGACAGATAGATCAGCGTATCGTTCTTCTTGTCATAGATCCGGTTCACAACCTGCTTCTTCCAGACCAGGCTGATTCCTTGCTTGAACACCTCCTCGCCGCCCTCGCTCATGTCGATGGCGCCGATGGTGATCGGCCCGGTCTGGCGGCAGGAGATCGAGGAATCGCTGGGATCCTCGAACCAGTTGCCCTTGTGCAGGCGGTCGATGATACCGCGATCGAAATACGAGACGTGGCAGGTCACGCCATCCACCTTCGGATCCTTGATCGCCTCGACGATGATGTCGTTGCCGAGCCAGTCGACGCCGACCTTTCCCACTTCCTGGGCAAAGGCGACGCCGCTGCCCAGGACAACACATGCGGCCAGCGCGCCACTCATCAGTTTTCGCCCAATCAGTCCGTGCAAGAAAGCCTCCTGCGGTTCGAGTTGCTGGTGTCAGGTGGGGCGGTCCGGCGCGATTTGCAAGCGGATCGCCTAATCGTCATCACACCGGTTGCGGCAACGAGGCATCTTTGCGTGCCACCTGTCAAACCGCTAAGACTACCGTCAAGCGGCGCCGTTATGGGGCGCCATGAAATTCACGAAATGGACTTGCACTGATGATGCGTTCAATCCTGATCGGCATTCTCGTCCTGATGGTGGCGGGCATCGGCTGGCTCACCTTCGACTGGTATCGCGGGCATTATGGCGGCGAGCCGTATGGCGGCTCCTTCACCCTGACCGACCAGAAGGGCGCGCCGATCACCGAGGCCGCGTTCAGGGGCCAGCCCAGCGTGGTCTTCTTCGGCTTCACCCATTGCCCCGAGGTCTGCCCGACCACGCTGTTCGAGCTCTCGGGCTGGCTGAAGACGCTGGGTGACGACGGCAAGAACCTGCGCGCCTATTTCGTTTCGGTCGACCCGGAACGCGACACGCCTGATGTCATGAAGGCCTATGTCGGCAATTTCTCCGATCGCATCGTCGGCATCACCGGCGATCCCGACAAGGTCCACGCCATGGCCAAATCCTTCGGCATCTACTGGAAGAAGGTCGATACGGGTGACGGCGACTACACGATGGACCACACCGCGTCGGTGCTGCTGCTCAACGCCAAGGGTGACTTTGCCGGCACCATCGCCTATGGCGAGAGCGCCGACACCGCTATCGCCAAGTTGAAGCGGCTGGCGGCGAACGGCCAGACATGATCTTGACATGAATATCCGTGAGGCGAAAAGCGCCAACCGGGTTTCGGCCGAGATCCTGCTCCAACAAGAAACACGATCCATGACCCAGACGCGCCTTCATTTCATCGCCGGCAAGATCGAGGCCGATAGGATGTTCGCCGCCCTCGAAGCCGCCTTCGAGGATGAAGGCCTGCCAATCGCGGTGCTTGAAGTCGATGAGGACAAGGACATCCATGAGGTGTCTGTCTACACTGACGGCGACGAGGACGCCGTCGAGGCGAAGATGAAGGACGTGCTTGCCGGCCTCGCCTTGTCAAAGCCGATCGAGCGCGAGACGCTGCCAGACATAGACTGGGTGGCGCGTTCGCTGGAGGGATTGAAGCCGGTGCGCGCCGGCCGGTTCTTCGTCCACGGCGCGCATGACCGCAGGAAACGCCACAGCGGCGAACTGGCCATCGAGATCGAGGCGGGCCTTGCCTTCGGCACCGGTCATCACGGCACCACCGCCGGCTGCCTGGAAATGCTGGAGCAAGTCGTGCGCCGCGAGCATCCGCGCAATGCGCTCGACCTTGGCACGGGCAGCGCGGTGCTGGCCATCGCGGTGGCCAAGCTTGCCCATATTCGAGTGCTGGCTACCGACATCGATCCAATCGCAATCAAGGTCGCCGCCGACAATGCGCGGCTCAACCATGTCAAGGCGCTGGTGGAAACGGTGACCGCGCCGGGCTTCCACCACCCGATCTTCGCCCGGCGCGCGCCCTTCGACCTCGTCGTCGCCAACATACTGGCGCGGCCGCTGATGCGGCTGGCGCCGCAAATGGCTGCTCATATCGCCTGGGGCGGCTCCATCGTGCTTTCAGGCATTCTCGACCGCCAGCGCGACGCGGTCGTTGCCGCCTATGTCGGCCAGCAGTTTCGGCACGTGCGCACCTTGCACCGCGAGGGCTGGGTGACGATCCATCTCAAGCGCTGAGACGGCCAAACGCCCCCAGTCCCGCACTTATCATTCACTTCCCGCACCCATCCTTGATGGGTGCGATCTTCAAACCATCCCCCGGCTCGGGCCGAGGGATGGTTGGGCGACAGTGCTTTAGAACTTCACGCCCAGATTGGCCTTGAAGCCGTTATCGAAGGCACCCGGCCCGAACTGCCCGGCATAGGACACACCAAGCGTGGTATTCCGCGCGAGCTGCACGTCGAAACCGGCTTCGACCAGCAGCGCATCCCTGGCGATCGGAACGCCGGCGATGGTGAAGTCGTCGCCGCCGGCAAAGGCGACGGTCGACAGCGGCGTTACGTCGCCGAAGGCATGGCGCCAGCCGAACATCCCACGCGCCGTGGCTGTCACGCCGCCGACCGTTACGTCGGTGGAGGCCCTGACGCCCAGCGTGGTGAAGGTTGCGTCCGTCGTCGAACTGCCGCTCGCCAGTGCCGCCGCACCGCCCGTTTCCGCAAAACCGTCCGTATGCAGGTTGACATAGGCGAGATTGGCGAAGGGTTCGAAGGCGAACGGCCCGTCGCCAGTCTTGTAGGCCAGTTCGCCGAAAGCCTGCGCTGTCGCGGCATTGTAATTGGCCGACAAACCATCGGAGAAGCCATCGAAGGACACGGAGCGCGATGTCGAGATCCGGTTCCAGCTATAGGCGGCCCCGGTGCGGAAGGCGATCGCGCCCCATTCGGTCCCGCCATAGAGGCCAAGGTGATAATTGTCGCTGTCGCCCGAGGAATTGCGGTCGTCGGTGTTGAAGCTGGTGCGGCTGTAGCCGCCAACCAGGCCGATCCGCCAGTTTCCGGCCATGCCGTCGGCGCCCATCAGAACGCCGCCGGTAGAACGATGAAAGGCGGCTGCGTTGCCGTCACCGTCCGTGCCGCCCCAGGCGCCAAAGCCCTGGGTCCAGACCGCGAACCGCTCAGTGTCCGCCGCAACCGGCTGCAGTCCATCCTCGCCATAGGCCATGACCGGCAGCGAGGCGGTCTGACCGCTGTCGCCGAAGGCGCCACGCAGGCGAGCGCTTACGGCATCCTGCAGGAAGTGGCTGTCCTGCACGAGCGCGCCCTTGGCGGATGCGTGGATTTCACCCGAGAGCTGATCGAAGGCTGCCTGTGCGGCTTCCGCTGTTGGCAGGGCCAGGATGGCTCCAATCAGGGCACCGCCACCTAGGCTCTCCAGCCCATTGCCCGTGGCGATCTGGTTTGGCGTCGAGCCAGCCGAAGCCAGGGATCTGTTCTGCGCAATATCGACGTAGATGTTGTTCAGGTCCTGGTTGATCGACGCGGCCAGGAAATAGCTGACCTGCGGATCGATTATGGTGAAGGTCTCGTCGCCAAGCAGGCCACCACCAGCATGCAGCACGGTGTATTGGCCCGGCACGTAAGTTCCCGCATTCGCCAGCGTCAGATTGGCACCGGCGCTGATCGTCGCCGTACCAGTGGCATCTATGAGATCCGACGCGCCGGCGGAGTACAGGTCCACCGCATAGGTCGAGCCCGCCACGAAGCTGACATTGCCGGCGACCTTCAGCGTGTCGATCGCATTCTTGCCGGGCTCGACAATGCCCTTCACAACCAGCCCACCGATCGCACCGTCGCCTTCGAGCGTGGCGCCATCATCGACCGTGACGACGGACTTGCTAAGGTCTCCGGTCACCAGCAACGTGCCGGCCTGCACCGTCGTCGCTCCGGAGAAAGCGCTGCTGTCGCCGGAGAGTTCGAACGTCCCGCTTCCAGCCTTGACCAACCCGCCCGTGCCTTTGATATCGCCCGAAAACACCGTATCGGTGTTCTTGCCGCCGGTGGTCAAAGTGGCGGCACCGACATCCACGGAACCGGCGCCTGCCAGCGAGCCTATCGTCTGGTCGAAATTGTTGAGCGACAGGGTCGCACCGCTATCGACCGTGTAGGCGCTGTTGGCGCTGAAGATATTGGCCGAGCCTGCCTTCAGCGTTCCCTCGGCAACGTCGGTGGCAGTGGAATAGGTGTTGCTGTCGGCATAACCGCTGACAGTTAACGTGCCCGTGCCGAGCTTTGTGAATGTGCCGTTCGGCAGGCCGGCATCGCCCATATTCGCGCTGGTGCTGAGGTTGTAGTCTTGCGTGTCTATGGCGCCGCCGCCCTCGCCGAACAGGAGGAGGCTGTTGGAAATGACCAGATTGTCGGCGCCAGCCTGTAACGTGCCGCCATCCAGTGTAATCATCCCGGATCCGGTGGCCCCCAGCGAATTGTTGCCCATGATCCGAAGAATGCCGTCGCTGATGGTCGCGCCACCGTGGAAACTATTGCCGTCGCTCAAGACCAGCGTGCCCGCACCAGTCTTGAAGATTCCGGCGACCTCGTCGTCCGCGATATTTCCAGCGTAAGTACCTGTGCCCGAACTGACATTCAGGGTGACGCTGGCATACATATACAGGCCATTGTTGACCGTAACCCCATCCTGGATGTCGATGGTACCACCCGATGCGAGAATCAACCCTTTTCCAAGGGCTTTGTCATTGCCAAGGCTGAGAGTGCCAGCATAAAGATTGGTGCCGCCGGTGTACGTACTTGCCCCGTCGATCGTCAGGGTGCCGCTGCCGGTCTTGGTCAGACTTGCCGCGCCGCCGCTCTCACCGATACCCGAGGAAAGCGTCAGGTCGCCCTGGCTGGTATCGATCGTTTCCGACCCGGCCTCAAGCGTTATGGCTTGCGCGAATGTATGCGCGCCGCTGGCGCCGAAGGTCGTGCCGCTGGCCATGGTCAGGCCGCCAGTGCCGAGCGCGGCATCATTGGCAATCAGCAGCGTTCCCCCGCTCAGCGTCGTGCCGCCGCTATAGGTGCTTACCCCATCCAACGTCAGGGCGCCGGTGCCAACCTTCTCGATCGACAGTGAACCGTTCTGTTCCTGGATCTGCGCATTGAAGGTGGTGCTGGTGTTCAGGCCGCCGATCTGGAATGTGCCGGTCGAGCCTCCCGGATTTCCATAATAGGAAAGGATGCCCGACCCTTCGACCGAGCCGAGCGCCAGTGTACCCGAACCCGACAGCGCAATCGCGCCACCGTCAAGGACAAACTTGGCATCCGCGCCCGAGGCAGGCGACGCATTGGTGGAATTGAACTGTATGGTGCCTCCAGCATTCGCTGTGTAGACAACATTGCTGCCGGCATTGCTGTTGCTGAAGATGATCTCGGACGCCGACCCGCCCACCCCGGTGACCGAAAAGTTCTGGGTCACGCCCGACGTGTTGTTCACGCCGCCGGAAATGTTCAGATAGGCCGTGTTCGAAACGTTCACGGTGTAGGCACTGGCCGGATCATTAAAGGTCACCGAACCGGCGAAGTAGTAGCCGGCAGGATAAGGCGTATTGAGATTTACGGTTGTGGTGGTCGCACCCGCGCCGAACACCACTGGCGCTCCGGTCGAATTCGGAACGCTACCGCCCACCCAGTTGCCTCCATCCGTGTAGTTGGAACTTGCCTGACCCGTCCATTCCTGCGCGCTCGCGGACGTCGCGATGGCAATGCCGGCCAGGGCTGTGCCCATCAACAGGCCGCGCCGCCGGGCGCGCCGGCTGATGGCCGGCCGCTTCAAGAGCGTGTGTTGCACCTGCAGCGGAAAGCGGTTCTCGCTGTTGGTTGACCCCGTTGAAGTGTTCATGCCCTGCCCCATGCTCTCACATTTCCAGCCCAGACCCGCCAGGCGGGCCGGTTTTCACGATCCATATTGGTTGAAGAGAACGTTGCCGCCGGCCTGCGCTCAGGCAGGCATCCGCGATCAGCCGTTCAGGTCTCTATCGTGCGGATTGGTTCGGGCACCGTGCGAGGGGCGATTGCTCCCGCGCTGCCTTATCGCCGAAACCGGCACTCATCGACTCTCCCCACCCCGACTCTGATTGGAAGGCACCCCGCCATCCGGTCTAAACTGCTGACTAGGACCGGAGACATAGATCAGTTGAGGTGCCGGCGCATTGACCAAAACTGGGTGTATTTTGCAATTCTTGGCGGTAGTGCAATTCCGCAACGGTCACCGCTTAGGTTGTAAAGGCGGTGACATTTAGCGAACCTGGACCAAAGCCGGTCGGTTGTCAGGCCTTGGCCGCTATAGCTAGTGGTTGGGGGCGCGTCATTCCGAAATCGATTCCGGTTTTCGGGGCCATACGCTACGGTCAAGGCACACGTCGCAGGAGAGTTCATCATGTTCCAGACCTTTGATTCCGCCGGTGATCCGGCTGTCGGCAAGCCGCGCGTGACGGCGCTGCGCCAATGGCTTGCGGATCACGGGTTGGACGGTTTCATCGTGCCGCGCGCCGACGAGCATCAGGGCGAATATGTCGCCGACCGTTCGGCGCGGCTGAAATGGCTGACCGGCTTCAGCGGCTCGGCCGGTGTCGCCATCGTGCTGCGCGACCGCGCCTTCGTCTTTGTCGACGGGCGCTACACGCTGCAGGTGCGCCACGAGGTCGACCTCGACATTTTTTCGATCGAAAGCCTCGTCGACAATCCGCCCGCTGCGTGGCTCAGGGACAATCTCGGCAAGGGTGCCCGGCTCGGCTTCGATCCTTGGCTGCACACGATCAGCGAGGTCAAGGCGCTGCAGGCCTCGGCGGACAAGACCGGCACGATCCTGGTGCCGCTCGACAGGAACCCGATCGACACCATCTGGAAGGACCAGCCCGAGGCGCCGGTTGCGCCGGTCGAGCTTCACCCCATCGCCTTTGCCGGCGAACTGGCCAAGGACAAGCTGGCGCGGCTGGCGGCGGCCATCGGCAAGGACGGCGCCACGCACGCGGTGCTGACCGACCCCTCCTCCATCGCCTGGGCCTTCAACATCCGCGGCGGCGACGTACCGCACACGCCGCTGGCGCTCGGCTTTGCCGTGCTTGCCGCCGACGGAAAGCACCAGCTGTTCATGAACAGCAAAAAATTCTCGCGCCAGGTCGCGGCCTATCTCACCCAGCTCGCCGATCCACATGAGCCCGGCGAATTCGAGGCGGCGATCGCCGCGCTTGCCAAGGGCGGCGCTAAAATCGCGCTCGACCCGGTGCTGGCGGCCGACAAACTGCGCATGCTGGTCGAGGACAATGGCGGCGCCGTCATCGCGGCGGCAGATCCCGCGCGCATTCCGCGCGCCACCAAGAACCAGGCCGAGATCAACGGCAGCCGCGCCGCCCACCGACGCGACGGCGCGGCGATCGCCAAATTGCTGTGCTGGATGGATCGGCAGAAGCCCGGCACGCTCGACGAGATCGATGTCGTCACCAGGCTCGAGCAGACCCGCCGCCAGACCGGCGAGGAAACGCAGATGCCACTGCGCGACGTGTCCTTCGACACCATTTCGGGCGCCGGCCCGAACGGCGCCATCATGCATTACCGCGTCTCGCGCGCCACCAACCGCAAGCTCCGCGATGGCGAACTGTTCCTGCTCGATTCCGGCGGCCAGTACCAGGATGGCACCACCGACATCACCCGCACCGTGCCGATCGGCAAGCCGACCGAGGAGATGCGCGAACGCTTCACGCTGGTGCTGAAGGGCATGATCGGCATTTCCACGCTGCGCTTCCCACAGGGCACGCGCGGCTCCGAAATCGATGCCGTGGCGCGCCTGGCCCTGTGGAAGCAAGGCTGCGATTTTGCACACGGCACCGGCCACGGCGTTGGCTCGTATCTGGCTGTCCATGAGGGCCCGCAGCGCATCGCCCGAACCGGCACCGAAAAGCTGCTGGAAGGCATGATGCTGTCCAACGAGCCCGGCTACTACAAGGAAGGCTCCTACGGTATCCGCATCGAAAACCTCATCCTGGTGACGCCGGCCACCCAGATCGAGGGTGGCGACCTCACCATGCACGGCTTCGAGACGCTGACCCTGGCGCCGATAGACAAACGCATGGTGCGAACGGACCTGCTGAACCGCGACGAACTGCATTGGCTCGATGCGTATCACGCCCGCGTGCTGGCCGAGATCGGGCCGATGGTCGACGGAGAAACCCTGGCCTGGCTTGAGAAGGCTACGGCACCGCTGCCGCACGATACGAAGATTTGACTTTCCGACGCGCAATGGGCGTGTCGAGGTTCAGGTCAGGACAGGCCGACAAGGGTGGCTTCCGAGAACCGGAGCGGAGCGTACTTTCTGTACGTGAGCACCGGAAGCGCAGGGAGCCGCCGTTTGCAGGCCGCCCTCGCCTGAATATCGATACGCGCGCTACCCGACGAACTGCCGCGCCACGATCAACACCGCGGCCCCCGCCAAAAACATAGCCATCAGCCCGCCGCGCAGCGAGACCACCGCTGTCACGATCAGCGCCGCCCATTCCGCTGGTCCGGCACTCAACACCGCTGGCGCCACCAGCGTCGTCAGCACTGCCGCCGGCACCGCGTTGAGGCCGGCCTCGACACGCGGATGGATGTTGTCGAAGCGCGAGATGACCAGATGCCCGCCGATGCGCGTGAGATAGGTCGCGACCGCGCCGGCGATGATGATCCAGAAGGTCGTGCTCATCGCTTTGCTTCCACGCCGCTGTGATGGGGAGGCAGGATGACCGCCAACAGCACACCGGCGATGGCGCCGATGGAGACATGCCAGGGCGAGCCCACCGTCTTGTAGGCGATGATGGAGGCGGCGGCACTGGCGATGACCACCGGCAGCCACAGCGGCCGCTTGCGGAAGCCCAGCACGAGACCGAGGAAATAGATCGGCAGCAGGAAATCGATGCCCAGCGCGTGCGTGTCGGGAATGAGCTTGCCGAATATCGCGCCAAGCAGGCTCTCGACCACCCAGAACACATAAACGGGCAGGCCGAGCCCTAGATACCAGGCGAAGCCAACCGTCTTGCCGGACACCGCCCTTGCCTCGGCCACCGCGAACTGCGGATCGGTGAGGATGAAATAGCCGAGCGCTTGGCTGATGATGGGCCAGTGCGCGATGCGACGGCCGATGCCGGCCGAGTAAAGCACGTGGCGGAAATTGACGGCGAAGATCGACAGCACGATCAGCCACGGCTGGACATGCTGACCGAACAGCTCAATGCCGACCATCTGGCTGGCGCCGCCGAAGATCAGGGCGCTCATCAGGAAAGCTTCGAACACGGAAAACCCGTTGTCCACGGCAATCGCCCCAAACAGCAGCGCGAACGGCGCCGAGGCCACGACGACGGGCATCGAGAGCCGCACGCCGTCCCAGAAATCGCTCTTTGCACGGCCCTCTGAGATTGCTTCCGCCGCCATCGGCCACTCCCTGGAAAGGGTGTGGTTTAGAAAGCGTTGCCCGCCTTGTCACACGAATTCGCTTGAGCCAAGCGATCAGCGGAAATGATCGTCGCCCCGCGCCAGCTCAACCTTGAGCCGCCTCGATCGCCCTACCCCAGTCAAGCAGCGGCCTGGCCCGCAACGTGAAATCGAAGAGTTCGTCGACCAGCTCCGGCCCGTGGATTGCCTGGGGATCGATCTTGTGGCGGACGGCGAAATGACGGTTGCGGATAGCCGCCACCAGGTCGGCATCCCCGACATGTTCGAAGCCGCGCGGCGTGCGCTTCATGCTGCCTTCCGTATCGAGTTGAAGGCCCTTTTTCTTCAGCGCCGCCACCATGGCACGAAACCTGTCCGGCTGTGCGGCGATGGATCGTCGAATTGCCATCAGCAGCGCCGCTTCCGGCTGCCACCAGGCGACTTCGGCAAAGCAACCCTCCAGCCCGATATGGACGTAGAACACGCCCTGCGCCGTCTTGCTGCCGTCGCGCGACAGGATCGCCGACACATGCCGGTTGTAAGGACGTTTGTCCTTGGCGAAGCGCACATCGCGGTTGATCCGAAACAGCGATTTCTTGCGGTCGCCGCGCAAGCCCAGTCCCGCAACTGAGAACCGCTCGGTCAGCGTATCAACCAGATCGCCGAGGGGGTCGCGCAATTCCTGTTCGAACAGGTCGCGGTTTTCCAGGAACCACTCGCGGCTCTGGTGGAAATCCAGCGCCTTCAGGAACGGAATGGCCTTAGGCCCGAACCCTTTGAATGCGCCTTCCATCACGCCTTGCCGATCCGCGCCAGCCAGGCGTCCTCGTCGATCACCTCGATGCCGAGTTCGCTGGCAAGCTTGAGTTTCGAGCCGGCGCCCGGGCCAGCCACCACCAGGTCCGTCTTCGCCGACACCGAGCCGGCCACCTTGGCGCCGAGACGTTCCGCCATCGCCTTGGCTTCGGAGCGCGTCATCTTTTCCAGCGAACCCGTGAACACCACCGTCTTGCCGGCAACCTCGCTGTCGGCAGAGACGTTGACGATGTAAGGCTTCGGATGGACCTGCTCGAGCAGCGCGTCCAGCACGTCGTCGTTGCGCTCATTGCCGAAGAAATCGCGCAGAGCATCGATCACTGTGTCGCCGATGCCGTTGACCGACGGGAAAACCGTGTGCGGATCTTCGGCCGCCGCCGTCTCCTTGCCGACGCGGATCAACTCCTCGATCGTCGAGAACGTGCGGGCAAGCACGGCGGCCGTCGTTTCGCCGATATGGCGGATGCCCAGCGCGAAAATGAACCGGTCGAGTTCGGGCTCGCGACGCGAGTCGATGGCGGCGAACAGCTTGTCCAGGCCCTCGTAGTTGCGGTCCTCGACACTGCGCACATTCTTGCGCGTCTTGCCCGATGTCGCCTCGCGTTGCCTTGCCTGCTCCTCACGCCGCTCGGCCAGCGCCCTGGTGACGGCGGGGCGGCGATCCCTGAGCGTGAAGATGTCCGCGGCCGTCTTGATCAGTCCGGCATTGAAGAAGGTGTCGATGTTTTCCGCACCCAGGCCCTCGATATCCAGGGCACCGCGCGACACGAAATGGCGCAATCGTTCCACGGCCTGCGCGGCGCAGATCAGCTCGCCGGTGCAGCGCCGGCGGGAATCCTCCTTGCCGGTCTTCTCGTTGATCTCGCGCGTGGCGGGCGAACCGCAAACCGGACAGATATGCGGGAATTCGTAGGGCACGGCATCGGCCGGACGCTTGTCGACGACGACGCTGACGATCTGCGGAATGACGTCGCCAGCGCGCTGGATTACCACCGTATCGCCGATACGCACGTCGATGCCGTCACGGATCGGCAGGCCGTTGCTGTCAAACCCCTTGATGTAATCCTCATTGTGGAGCGTGACGTTTTCGACCACGACGCCGCCGACCGTGACCGGCGCCAGCCGCGCTACCGGTGCCAGCGTGCCAGTGCGGCCGACCTGGATATCGATCTTCTGCACGGTGGTCATGGCCTGTTCGGCCGGGAATTTGTGGGCGACGGCCCAGCGCGGTTCGCCCGTGACGAAGCCCCATCGGCGCTGCAGCTCCAGCTGGTCGACCTTGTAGACCACACCGTCAATGTCATAGCCCAGCGAAGAGCGCTGCTCCTCGATCCGGTGATAGTGCGCGATCAGTTCGTCGGCCGACTTCGCCCGCACCATCAGCGGGCTGATCTTGAACCCCCACTCCGCGAATTTCAGCACCGAATCATATTGGGTCGGTGCGGGATCTTGCGTGGTATAGCCCCAGGCATAGGCGAAGAATTTCAGGTTTCGGCTGGCGGTGACCGACGCATCCTTCTGGCGCAAAGACCCTGCCGCCGTGTTACGCGGATTAACGTAGTCCTGGCCACCAGCCGCCGCCGAGCGCTGCTTGAGCGCCTCGAACTCGGCATAGGTCATGTAGACCTCGCCGCGTATCTCGATGACCTCCGGCCAGCCCGTGCCCTTGAGCCTCGCCGGGATGTCGGCGATGGTCCTCAGATTGGCGGTGATGTCCTCGCCGACGGCACCATCGCCTCGCGTTGCGCCCTGCACGAACACGCCGTTCTCGTAGCGCAGCGAGGCCGACAGGCCATCGATCTTCGGTTCGGCCGTAAAGGCGATGTCGAGGTCCTTGTCGCGGTCGAAGAACCGCCGGCCTCGTTCGATGAAATCAGCGACATCCTCGTCCGTGTAGGCCTTGGCAAGGCTGAGCATCGGCACGGCATGGCGCACCTTGGCAAAGCCTTCCGCCGGCGGCGACCCCACCCTGCGGGACGGTGAATCCTCACGAACGAAAGCAGGAAAGCGCTCCTCGATGGCGAGGTTGCGACGCCGCAGCGCGTCATATTCCGCGTCGGTGATCGTCGGTGCGTCCTCGGCATGATAGCGCCGGTCGTGACCGGCGATCTCCTCGGCCAGCCGCTGGAGCTCGGCCTCGGCCTCGCTTTCGGTAAGGGCGTCGACTGGTTTCTCGGACATGATTTCAAACCCGGCTGGTGGAGCGATTCCAAGGCAAGTGCGAAGCGGTTTCCGCCTGGAATTGCGTCAAGACAAAGAGATAGAACGGGTCGGCGTTTCCACGAAACGATGATCGGCCTATCGACGCCGGACCATAGATCAGGATTCGGATCGAAGGGAGCCGAATTCTGACAAAACCACGCCGGAACAGCAGGATGGAGCCATATGCTGACTCCATCTGGAAGGCTTGTTGCGAACGTCGTCGAAGCCTAGGCAGCCGTATTTTCGCGCAGCAGCCTTTCGGCGGCGGCGCGCGCCTCGTCGGTGATCGTGGCGCCGGCAAGCATGCGCGCGATCTCTTCCTGCCGCGCCGGCCGATCCATCTCGGCAATGCCGGTGGCGACACGGTCCGTGCTGCCGGATTTGGAGATCAGGAAATGCGTTGCCGCGCGCGCCGCCACCTGCGGTGCGTGGGTGACCGAAAGCACCTGCACGCGCTTCGACAGCCGCGCCAGCCGCTGGCCGATGGCATCCGCGACCGCGCCGCCAACGCCTGTGTCGATCTCGTCGAAGACCAAGGTCGGGGCCGAGCCGCGATCGGCCAGCGCCACCTTCAGCGCCAGAAGGAAGCGCGAGAGCTCGCCGCCCGAGGCAACCTTCATCATCGGGCCGGGCCGTGTGCCGGGGTTGGTGCGCACCCAGAATTCGATCTGGTCGATGCCTTCTTCCATCCGGTTTTGGCCGTCGCTCGACATTTCGACGATAAATTCGGCGCGTTCGAGTTTAAGCGCCGGCAGTTCGGCCATCACGGCCTTGGTCAGCCCGACGGCCGCGGCATGACGCAGCGACGAAAGCCGCGCGGCCGAAATGTCATAGGCCTCGCGCGCGGCCGCGGCCTGCTTTTCCAGCCCCTGCAGACGCCCCTCGCCGGCATCGAGATCCGCAAGGTCGGCGGCCATGGTGTCGCGCAGCTGCGCAAGGTCATCGACGGCAACGCTGTGCTTGCGCGAGGCGGCGCGCAGCGAGAACAGCCGCTCTTCCGCCTTCTCGAGCCGCTGCGGATCATATTCGGTGGCGCGCAGTGCGGCCTCGACGCCAGATTGCGCCGCGTCCAGCGACAGCATTGCCTCGTCCAGCGACTTGACGACATCGTCGAGCAGGCCGGGCACTTCCGTCACCTTGCGCTGCAGGCGCCGCAGCAGGCTTGCCAGTTGCGGCAAGGGCGATGACGGGCCGGACAGCACATCCTGTGCGTCGTGGATTTCCGACGCGATCTTTTCCGCCCGCATCATCGCCGCCCGCACTTCGGCAAGCTCTGTTTCCTCGCCGGGCTGTGGATCGAGCTTGGTCAGTTCGGCCACGGCCGCGCGCAGATAATCCGCCTCGCGTGACGCGGCCTCGACCTTGGCGCGGTGCCGTGAAAACTCCTGTTCGCAGGCGCGCCAGTGCCGCCACGCCTCGCCGGTTGCCCGCGCTGCGCCGAGATGGCCGCCGAAGGCGTCGAGCACTTCGCGGTGCGCGCCGGGATCGACCAAGGCCCGCTCATCGTGCTGGCCATGGATCTCGACCAGCGCGTGGCCGACATCGCGCATCAGCGTGACGCTTGACGGCTGGTCGTTCACGAAGACGCGCGTGCGGCCATCCGCCGTCTGCACACGGCGCAGGATGATGTCGCCGTCATCGTCGATCGCATTGTCGGCAAGAAGCGTACGTGCCGGATGGTTGCGCGGCACGTCGAACACCGCGATGACCTGGCCTTGCGTGGCGCCATGGCGCACCAGTGAAGCATCGCCGCGCGAACCAAGCGCCAGCGACAGCGCATCGAGCAGGATGGATTTGCCGGCGCCGGTCTCGCCGGTCAGCACGGAAAGGCCCGGCTGGAAGTCTATATCCAGCTTCTCGATCAGGACAATATCGCGGATCGACAGTCTGGAAAGCATCAGAACCCGGACCTATTGCATGTCGCCCAAAACTGGACCCGGTCTTGGGACAACGACACGCACGAAAACATAAGACTTAAAGCGCGACGCGCTCCAAGTCGGCATGCGACCCGTGAGAGTCGCCGCGCCGCACTATGTTTTTGTTTGAGCATCGGATCAATCCGAAAACCGCTGCGCACGGTCCGATGCTCCGGACGCCTCAGGCTCCGGTGATCAGCTTGCCGGCCTTGGACATCCACGAACCGGCATTCTCGCGCGGCTGAAGCCCGTTGCTCTGCAGGAGCTTGTAGGAATCCTTGTACCACGGGCTGTCAGGATAATTGGTGCCAAGCACGGCCGCGGCGGTCTGCGCTTCCGAGGTCAACCCCATCGCGTAGTAGGCTTCGGTGAGGCGTGCGAGCGCTTCCTCGACGTGGCGGGTGTTGGAATAGTTCTCCACCACGACACGGAAGCGCTTGACGGCGGCGATGTATTCGCGGCGCTCGAGATAATAGCGGCCGATCTGCATTTCCTTGCCGGCGAGCTGGTCGTTGGCGAAGCGGATCTTTACCTTGGCGTCCTCGACATACTCGGAATTCGGCCAGCGGGTCACCAGGTCCTGCATCGTCTGCAAGGTCTGGCGCGCTTCCTTCTGGTCCTGCGTCACGTCCTTGATCTGCCGGTAGTAGCTGAGGCCGATAATGTACTGGGCATAGGCCGCGTCATCGGTCGACGGATAGAGCGTGAGGTAGCGCTTGGCCGCGCTGATCGCGTCCGTATAGTTGCCCTGGCGGTAGTCGGCGAAGGCGCCCATCACCATCGATTTGCGGGCCCACTCCGAATAGGGATGCTGGCGGTCGACGGCGTCGAATTTCTTGCTCGCCTCCTGCAGGCGCCCGGCATTCAGATTGGCAAGGGCCTGATTGTAGAGAACGTCGGCTGGTTCGGTCTGGTCGACATAGGTCGAGAGATCGAGATCCTTCTTGCTGTCAGACATGCAGGCTGACAGCAGAAGCGATGGAACAACCACCGAAAGCGCCAGGAAAACGGCCTGTTGCGGCGCTTTCGATAGACCAACTCGCTTGAAGAACATGATTATATTCCGCCCTTTCGGCGTCATTTCAGCCATCGGCAGCAGCCATAAACCATAACCGCCTTACCCGGCAACGCTATCGATGGCCAATCGCACATTTTTGTGGCGCATCCGGGCTGCCGCCGCGCACATGCGATTTAGCTGGCCACTGATGCATTCCTGCAACATAAGTCAACGCTCATAAAACCCGAAAACCGTTAAAAGGCCGTATGATAGCTGGCCCGCGACGCGAACGGCATGCTTTGCAAAAGCTGGGCTCACTGCATCGCAACGATGCCCGGTCTCAAACAACAGTCGCAACGCGCTGCGTTTCCCTGGGTGCCGGGAATCAGATCATCCAGGGTGCGTAGAGCGGCGCGTTGACTGCGCTCATCTCGGCGGTGCGGCCACGCTCGTTACGGGTTGTCTCGACGATCTCGAAAGCCGAGCGATCCGACAAAAGCCGGCGCAGCGCCGCCGCATTCAGCCGGTGGCCGCCGCGATAGGAACGGAAGCAGCCAATGAACCGCGCGCCGGCCAGGGCCAGGTCGCCCATGGCGTCCAGTGTCTTGTGGCGCGCGAACTCGTTGGGATAGCGCAGTCCGCCCATGTTGATCACGCGGTTGTCGTCACCGATCACCAGCGAGTTCTCGAGCGAGGAGCCGAGCGCGTAGCCCGCCGCCCACAGCCGCTCCACATCCTTCATGAAACCGAACGTGCGGGCGCGCGCGATGTCGCGGCGGAAAATATCGGCATTGATGTCGGACGCAAACAGCTGGCGGCCGATCGCCGGGCTCTCAAAGTCGATCTCGATCTCGAAGCGCGTGCCGCCATACGGCCTGAACTCGGCCCACGAGGCGCCATTCTCGATTCGGACCGGCTTGAGCACGCGGATGTAGCGGCGCTTGACCGGCAGCGTGTCGATGCCCGCCTGGTCGATCGCGTCCACGAACATGATGGAACTTCCATCGAGAATAGGGACCTCACGGCCATCGATCTCGATCACGACATTGTCGATGCCAAGGCCGAAAACAGTGGCCATCAAGTGCTCGACCGTGGCGATATGCTCTCCCGAGGGATCGCCGAGCATGGTGCAGAGGTCGGTCGCGCCAACCTCGGAAACGAGCGCGCGAAACTCGCGACCCTGCCCGTTCCCGTTCGAAAGATGGAATATGACGCCGGTATCGGCATCGGCAGGCAGGAAATGCACGGTGACCGGGTTGCCGCTGTGAACGCCGGTGCCCGTCAGCGTCGCACGCGATTTTAGCGTCGTCTGATAGTCGTGCAAAACAATCCCCATAAGCCCTTAGTGCCTACGTCCGCTTCTCCAACCCCAAAGGCGCGGCTCTCAATCAATCGGCAGGCAGGGCCACTTCCCCGAGACTCCCAGCTAGCCAACTTGCGTCGGAGGCGAAGATAATGGTCGGGCGGAGAGACTCCAAATCACGGTTTCTTACTCTTTGTAACGGCTATCTGGAACATGTACGGGGTTGCAACCCCCTGTTTTGACATAGCTTTTAACGTTAACAGGCAAGCAATTCCTTGCTTGCCTGTTAACAATCATTACGAGCCCTTGGCGGATCAGTTGGCCTGACGGCGCAGGAAGGCCGGAATCTCCAGCTGATCGTCTTCCTGAGTCGCCCTGGGCTGCGGCGACAAGCGTCCCTGATCGTCCAGCTGGCCCCGGCGCGGCGCGTAAAGCTGCGCGTCCTGGCTGGAAAGACGGCGCACTTCCGGTGCCGCCTGGCGCAGCTTCGGCTCGCGCGGCTGCGCCGGCTGGAGCCGCGCCGGCTCCTCTTCACGGCGGGTCAGGCCGTTGGTCAGGCGCTTGAGCAGGCCCATCGGTCCGCTGTTTTCATGGTCGGCCGGACGGCTCTTGGCTTCCACCTCGGCCTTCACCACCGGGGGGAAATCCTCCACGCGCGGCATGCGCTGCGGCGCCATGGCAACCGGCTGCTGCACTTCGCGGTGCTGCGGCATTTCACGCATCTGCGGAGCGGGCTGCACCATCTGCTGCGTGACGGGCTGGACCATCGGTTGCGGCTGGGCGGGCGGAGCCTGGAAGATCTTGCTCTGCGGGCGGAAATCGTCCGCATGGGCAGCCGGTACGGGCCGGGCCTGCGCCATGGCAGCGGCATTCGCCTCGGCAAGCTGGATCGCCTCGGCGACCGGGTCGATGGCGCGCGGCTCATACATTGCCTGCTGGACAGGCGCCGGGCGGCTTTCCTGGGCGACGACCGGACGGCCAGCGGGCTTCTGCGGAGCCGTGCGGATCGAGATCGGGGCGGAGGCGATCTCGGCCGCCGTCTTGTCGATGCCGGTGGCGACCACGGAGACGCGGATGACGCCCTCCAGTTCCTCGTCGAAGGTGGCGCCAAGGATGATGTTGGCGTCCTGGTCGACTTCCTCGCGGATGCGGGTTGCCGCCTCGTCGACTTCGAACAGGGTCAGGTCGCGGCCGCCCGTGATCGAGATCAGCAGGCCCTTGGCGCCCTTCATCGAGGTCTCGTCGAGCAGCGGATTGGCGATCGCGGCTTCAGCCGCGGCCATCGCGCGGCCTTCACCCGAGGCCTCGCCCGTGCCCATCATCGCCTTGCCCATCTCGCGCATCACCGAACGAACGTCGGCGAAGTCGAGGTTGATCAGGCCTTCCTTGACCATCAGGTCGGTGATGCAGGCAACACCGGAATAGAGCACCTGGTCGGCCATGGCGAAGGCGTCGGCGAAGGTCGTCTTGTCATTGGCCAGCCGGAACAAGTTCTGGTTGGGGATGACGATCAGCGTATCGACGCATTTCTGCAGTTCCTCGATGCCCATGTCCGCGGTCTTCATGCGGCGCTGACCTTCGAAATGGAACGGCTTGGTGACGACGCCGACGGTCAGGATGCCCTTTTCACGGGCCGCGCGGGCCACGACCGGAGCCGCACCCGTGCCGGTACCGCCGCCCATACCGGCGGTAACGAAGCACATATGCGTGTTGGTTAGATGATCGAGAATCTCATCGATGCATTCCTCGGCGGCCGCCCGGCCGACTTCCGGCTGCGAACCCGCGCCGAGCCCCTCGGTCACGTGCGCGCCAAGCTGGATCAGCCGCTCGGCCTTGGACATGGTCAGCGCCTGCGCGTCGGTGTTGGCCACGACGAACTCGACGCCGCGCAAGCCCGCGGTGATCATGTTGTTGACGGCATTGCCGCCGCCGCCGCCGACACCGAACACGGTTATGCGCGGCTTCAGCTCGGTGATATCCGGCTTTTGCAGATTGATGGTCATTGTCTCCGTCCTTTGCCTTTCACGCCGCTTCGCCGCCGCGGCCGCCTATGGGGCTGTCCCCGTCAATTCAAAAACTGTCTCTCAACCACTGACTCATGCGATGCAGTTTTCCGCCCGTTCCAGTCATTCTGAGACCAGAAATTCCTTTCGCAGGATGGCTCTCGAAGCTCGCCATCTGCGGATAGATCAGAAGCCCGACCGGCGCCGAGAAAGCCGGCCCCTTGGCGGCCTCGGGCAGACCCGCCACGCCCAGCGGACGGCCGATGCGTACATTGCGGCCGAGAATGCGGCGCGCCGCCTCCGGCAGGCCGGCAAGCTGGCTGGCGCCGCCCGTCAGCACCACGCGCTTGCCCACCGCATTGCCGTAGCCGGACTTGTTGAGCCGATCGCGCAGCAGTTCCAGCGTCTCATCGATGCGCGCGCGGATGATGCGCGTCATCACCGAGCGCGGTATCTGCAAGGGGACGTCGCCTTCCTCGCCGATCGGCTGGATGGAGACCAGATCGCGGTCATCGGCGCTGCCGGGCAGTGCCGAACCATGCATCACCTTCAGCCTTTCGGCCGCGTCGAGCGAGGTCGAAAGGCCCTTGGCCATGTCCAGCGTCACGTGGTTACCGCCGATCGCGATGGCGTCGGCATGAACGAACTTGCCTTCGGAGAACACCGAGATCGTCGTGGTGCCGCCGCCCATGTCGATGCAGGCCGCGCCCATTTCGAGCTCGTCGTCGACTAGCGCGGCAAGCCCGCTGGCATAGGGCGTCGCCACCATGCGTTCGACCGAGAGGTGCGAACGGTTGATGCAGAGTTCCAGATTGCGCACGGGTGCCGCGTCGCCCGTCAGCACATGCATGTCGACACCGAGCTGTTCGCCGACCATGCCGCGTGGATCGCGCACGCCGCGCTCGGCATCCAGCGAGAAGCCGACCGGCAACGAATGGATCACCTCGCGCTCGCTCTTCAGCGCCTGCTTGGCGCCGGCGGCGAGAACGCGCTTGACGTCGGCTTCGTCGGCTTCATGGCCGCCAAGATTGATGGTGGCCGAAAAGGTTTCGCTCTTCAGCCGCCCGGCGGTCATGTTGACGATCAGCGAATCGACGGTCAGCCCCGCCATGCGCTCGGCGGCGTCGACGGCGAGGCGGATGGCATGCTCGGCACGGTCGAGATCGACAACGACGCCCGATTTCACGCCTTGCGATTTCTGGTGGCCGATGCCGATCACCTGGATCCGGTGCGAGCGGCCGCGCAACAGCTTGCCGTCATCGCGCGGCTTGAGCTTGGCCACCATGCAGCAGACCTTGTTCGAACCGACATCCAGCACCGTGAGGATGCCGGACCGGCGCGACGAGGAATCGCCTTGACCGCCAAGCCAGCTCATATCTTCGTCTCCGGCTTGCGCTTCGGGATCTTCGGTTTGTCGTTGAGCGCGGCTTCACGCTGCGTCGCCGCCTCCGGCGACAACTGGACAACGAGGCGATCGGTAAGACGCATGTCGACAGCGGCGATATCGCGCGACAGCAGCCCGTCCTTCTGGTCGAGCTTGACGAGTTCGGCGAGCGCCTGATCCTCTTCATCCTCGGGCAGCTTGACCGTGACGCCGTTGTCAAGCTTCAGATCCCAGCGCCGGTCGCCAATGCGGATGTAGCCTTTGACGCGCGCCGCGAGCTCCGGATATTTTTTCACCTTGGCCAGGAAATCTGGCGCCTGCGCCGGCGCGCCGGTGCCGACGAGCAGCGGCAGAAGCACCTGCTTGCCGCCGGAGAACGGCGCGATCACCGCGCCGGATCGCTCGATGACCGAAAGATCATTGCCCTGCTGCCAGAGCGCGAAAGGCTCACGCTCCTCGACACGCACTTCCAAAGTATGCGGATAGACCTTGCGCACGGCCGCGACCTCGATCCAGGGCAGCGTGGCGATACGCTCCCGCGCGGCCTCGGCATTGAAGCCGATCAGCGATGTCCAGCCGTCGAGCTGCAGCCTGTCCAGGATGTCGATTTCGGACGTCTGCTGGTTTCCAACCACCTTCACCTGATCGACGGCAAAGCCGGTTCGGGCGGTGATGTTCTGGACGACGCCGTCAATGTCTCCGCCAAGATAGGCGCCGTAGGTGGCGCTCGATCCCAGCAACACAACCGAGAGCATCGTCGCGGAGAAGGGCGGGGCCTTGAAATCCCCCTCACCCAGGCGCGCCAGAACGCGCACCGGCCGGCGAAGCATGCGCGGCAGGACGAAATGGTCAAACGACAGCGACAGACCGAACAGCGCCGGCCCGGCCGCGCCCTTCCTCTGACCCTGTCCCCATTTCAACGCAGACACGAAGCGTCCTCCACCATCCAACTCAACAACTCACCGAACGAGTGCCCCGCTTGCGCGGCTATTTCCGGCACCAAGGACGTCGGTGTCATACCCGGCTGGGTATTGACCTCGAGCCAGACAACCTCGCCGTTCTCGGAGTGACGATCGTCGTAACGGAAGTCCGACCGCGAAACGCCTCGACAGCCGATAGCTTGGTGAGCCTTGAGCGCCAGTGTTTGTATTTTTTGGTAAATATTCGGTGAAACTTTTGCGGGGCATTCGTGCTTTGAGCCGCCAGCCACATATTTTGAATCATAGTCGTAGAAGGTATGGCCCGTCGGAATGATCTCGCAGACGCCCAGCGCCACATCGCCCATCACCGCGCAGGTCAGTTCACGCCCATGCACGTAGCGCTCGACCATGACGGTATCGCCATACTTCCACTCGGATGAACCGATGACCTGCGGCGGATGCGACTGCCCCTCATGCACGATGACGACACCGAAGCTCGACCCTTCGCTGACCGGCTTGACCACATAGGGCGGCTTCATGGGATGCTTGTTCTGGATCGCGAAGCGATTGGCCACCTTCGATTCGGCAACCGGAATGCCGACAGACTTGGCGATCTTCTTGGCCTGCTCCTTGTTCATCGCCAGCGCCGAGGCAAGCACCCCGGAATGCGTATAAGGAATGCCGAGATATTCGATGATGCCCTGGATGGTGCCATCCTCGCCGAACGGTCCATGCAGCGCATTGAAGGCGACATCGGGCTTGAGCCCGGCAAGAACCGAACAGACGTCACGCCCGACATCGACGCGCGTGACCTGGTAGCCTTCCTGCTCGAGCGCATCGGCACAAGCCTTTCCCGAGGACAAGGACACGGGCCGCTCGGACGAAAAACCACCCAGCAGGACGGCCACATGCCTGTTTTTCATTCCCCGTCATCCCCTCTCACGGCGGACCAAAAACCAAGATTTTCCGCAACATTGAGTCCGAGTCTCCCGGCGGGTTGCCCCCCCCAGACGGAAAACGCGGGTAACGCGTCGAACGACTCAAATCAGGAAACGCTTTTCAGCAGAGAATCAGAGAGTCGATTCACTGGCAAGTGCTTACGATTCCGAGAGATTCACTTTCTGAGAAAATGGATGCGAAAACCGTGTCGTTGAGTCTTTACTGCAACGTTGCGGGACGGTTTCGGTCATGTTGAAGTTCATGCATCACATGAACTTCAACATGGCTCCCGGAGCATGATCCCGAAAGGTGGAATCCGGCTTTCGGAAATGATCAGGCTCAAACAAACAGTTCGAGCCCCAGCCCGATTACATCGGGATGGAACAGGCTCTAGAGAAGTTGTCCGAGGAACTCCTGGACGGCATGGTCCTTCCGGAAATTGCCGATGCGCTTGATCTCCCACTGCAGCCGAATTCCGGAATTTTCCAGCACGCGCGTGCGCACCGTTTCGCCGAGATATTCGAGGTCGTAACCGGTGGCGGTGCCGGTGTTGATCATGAAGTTGCAATGCATCGGCGACATCTGCGCGCCGCCGATCAGCAGACCGCGGCAGCCGGCCTTGTCGATTTCCTTCCAGGCCGAGGTGCCCTCGGGGTTCTTGAAGGTCGAGCCGCCGGTCTTCTCGCGGATCGGCTGTACCGTTTCGCGGTGGTTCTGGACGGCTTCCATCGCCGCCTTGATCGTGGCCTTGTCCTCGGCGAAGCCTTCGAACACGGCCGAGGTGAAGATCAGGCCGGCGGGCGCCGACGAATGGCGATAGGCGTAGCCCATCTCGGAATTGCCCAGCGTATGGACATTGCCCTTGCGATCCAGCGCCCTCACCTCGACGACGCGCTCGCGCGTCTCGACGCCATTGGCGCCGGCGTTCATCCGCAAGGCGCCGCCAATGGCGCCGGGGATGCCATGGTAGAAATGAAAGCCGCCAATGCCCGCCTCGTAGGCGACAGCCGCGACGCGCTTGTCGGGTGTCGCCGCTCCTGCCTTGATCGTGGTCGGGCCGATGACTTCGGCTTCGCCAAAGCCCTTCGCTGAAAGCCGGATCACAAAACCCGGAATGCCGCCGTCGCGAACCAGCAGGTTCGAGCCGATACCGACGATGGTCAGCGGTATTTCCTCGGGCACCGCTTTCAGGAAAGCGGCGAGATCGTCCTCGTCCGCCGGCTGGAAAAGCGCCTCGGCCAGCCCGCCGGCGCGGAACCACGTGATCTTGTCCATCTCGGCATTGGGCGTGACACGGCCGCGCAGGCCGGCAAGCCGGTCGCCAAGCTGGTCAATCAACGCCTGGCCACGCGTCATGAAGCCGTACCGCCGAGTTCCTTGGGCAGCGCATAGGCCCATTGGGTGATGTTGCCCGCGCCGAGGAAGACGACGAAATCGCCGGGCTTTGCGATATCGCGAATGATTGGCGCGATCGCGGCAGGGCTTTCTATGTAGCGCGCGTCACGATGGCCGCCGGCGCGGATGCGCGACACCAGCGCGTCCGATGTCACGCCCTCGATCGGCTCCTCGCCGGCCGCGTAGACCGGCGCCACCATGACGGTGTCGGCATCGTTGAAGCACACGGAAAACTCGTCGAACAGATCGTGCAAGCGCGTGAAGCGATGCGGCTGGGCGATGGCGATGACGCGGCCCTTGGTGGCGCTGCGAGCCGCCTTTAGCACCGCAGTGATCTCGACCGGATGGTGGCCGTAATCGTCGAAGACGTCGACGCCGTTCCATGAGCCCGTATGGGTGAAGCGGCGCTTGACCCCGGCGAAGGACGACAGGCCCCTCTTGATCGCCTCGGCGGAAAGGCCCAGTTCATGCGCGACCGCGATTGCAGCCGTCGCGTTGGAGACATTGTGGCGGCCAGGCATCGGCAACCGCAGGCCCGAAATCGTCGTTTCGCCGCGCGTCTTGCGGTCGCGGATCACCACGTCGAATTCCGAGGCCGGGCCATCCATGCGATGGTTGGTGAAGCGCACGTCGGCCTGTGCGTTCTCGCCATAGGTGATGACGCGCCGGTCCTCGATGCGCCCGACCAGCGCCTGCACTTCCGGATGATCGGTGCACATCACGCCAAAGCCGTAGAACGGCACATTCTCGACGAACTGGCGGAACGCCTCGCGCACCTTGTCGAAGCTGCCATAGTGGTCGAGATGTTCGGGATCGATGTTGGTGACAACGGCAATGTCGGCCGGCAATTTCAGGAAGGTGCCATCGCTCTCGTCGGCCTCGACCACCATCCACTCGCCATCGCCCATGCGGGCATTGGTGCCGTAGGCGTTGATGATGCCGCCATTGATGACCGTCGGGTCGAGACCGCCGGCTTCGAGCAGCGTCGCCACCATCGACGTGGTCGTCGTCTTGCCATGCGTGCCGCCTATCGCCACCGCCTGGCGGAAGCGCATCAGTTCGGCCAGCATTTCGGCGCGCCGCACGATCGGCAGGAGCTTTTCGCGCGCCGCCTTCAGCTCCGGGTTGGATTTCTTGATCGCGGTGGAGACCACCACCACCTCGGCATCGCCGAGATTGTCGGCGTGGTGGCCGACGAAGCATTCGATGCCCTTGTCGCGCAGCCGCTGTACATTGGCGCTGTCGGACTGGTCGGAGCCCTGCACCTTGTAGCCGAGATTGTGCAGCACCTCGGCGATGCCGCTCATGCCGATGCCGCCAATGCCGATGAAATGCACGAGGCCGATAGTCCGCGGCATCTTCATGCGTGCGTCCCCTTCCTGAATTCCGAAACAGATTTTCTGGACGCAATAGCCTCTGTCAGATCAGCGAGCAACCGTGCCGCGTCAGGCTTTCCGGCCGACTTTGCCGCCGCCGCCATTGTCGCCAGGCGCCCGGGGTTGTCCATCAACCCGCCAACGAGTGCCGCGATGCGCTGGGGCGTGAGCGTGGATTGCGGATGTACCTCGGCGCCGCCGGCCGCGGCAAGCGCGGCCGCATTGGCCGCCTGGTCATGGTCGAGCGCATGCGGATAAGGCACCAGCAGCGCCGGCCGGCCGATGACAGCGATCTCCGAGACTGTCGAGGCGCCGGAGCGAGACACGACCAGTTGCGCCGCCGCCATGCGCGCCGCCATGTCGGTGAAGAACGGCGACACCTGAACATCGACGCCAAGCGCGGCGTAGGCTTCCTTCACCCGCACCACGTCGTCGGCACGCGCCTGCTGCGTGATGCCAAGCCGCTTGCGTTGTGCCTCGGTGAGCATGGCGATCGCCGCCGGCACCGCGTCGGAGAAGAACTGCGCGCCCTGGCTGCCGCCGAACACGAGAAGCCGGAAAGGCTGATCGCTGGATGACGCATTGTAGGGTGTCATTGCCGCTTCCAGGACGGCGGGCCGGACAGGGTTGCCCGTTGTCACCGTCTTGGCGCCAGCGGCACTGGAATCCCGCGGCAGGAACCCGCCAGCTATGGCGTCGACGCGCCCGGCCAGCGCCCGGTTGGCGCGGCCCATCACCGCGTTCTGTTCATGGATGAGGGTCGGCACCTTGCGCCGCGTCGCCGCGTAGAGCGGCGGCAGGGTCGGATATCCGCCGAAGCCAACCACGGCGTCCGGCTTGATCCTGGCGATGATGGCGGATGCCTGGCGCACGCCGCGCCAGATCTTCCAGAGCGCCCGCAGCATGGCCACCGGATTCTTCGACCCCAGCGTGGCCGACTCGATCGGGTGAATGGCGGTCGCCGGGAAATGAACGGCAAAACGCTCGGCGCGCTCGTCGGTGGCGAGATGCACCGCCCAGCCGCGCGCGTTCAGTTCATGCGCAAGCGCCTCGGCCGGGAAAAGATGCCCGCCCGTCCCGCCTGCCGCCAGAAGGATCGTCCCCCGCGCCATGTTACTCCGCCGGCATGGCGCGCTGCGACAGGGCAAAGCCCATCTGCTTGCGCTTTTCCGGCCGCTTGCGCGTCAGCGCCAGCACCATGCCCATCGAGATCGCGATCGCGATCTGCGAGGAGCCGCCATAGGAGATGAACGGCAGCGTCATGCCCTTGGCGGGCACGAGCTGCAGGTTGACGCACATGTTGATGACGGCCTGCAGGCCGAAGACGGTGACAAGGCCGCCTACGGCATAGCGGGTGAAATCATCGTGTTCCTTGAGCGCCGTGTTGAGGCCGCGCAGCACGATGAAGGCGAAGATCGACATGATGAAGAAACACATGATCAGCCCGAATTCCTCGCCCGCGACGGAGAAGACGAAGTCGGCGTGGCTGTCGGGGATGACCCGCTTGACGGTGCCCTCGCCCGGTCCGACCCCGAACCAGCCGCCATTGATCAGCGCGTCGCGGCCCATGTCGACCTGGAACGTATCGCCCTCGCCGGTGAGGAACTTGTCGATGCGGAGCGCAACGTGCGGAAATACCGTATAGGCGGCGAACACACCGCCGACGCCCGCGGCACCCAGCGCGACGATCCATAGCCATGGCAGACCGGCCATGAAGAACATGATGCCCCAGGTGCCGGTCGTCAGCATGGTCTGGCCTAGGTCTGGTTGCGCGACAAGCAGCGACACGACCAGCACCAGCAGGAGCATGGCGAACAGATTGCCGGGAATATCAGGCTGGCGCTTGTGCTCGGCGAACAGCCAGGCGCACATGATGACGAAGGCCGGCTTCAGGAACTCCGAAGGCTGGATCGACAGGCCGGCGATCGAGACCCACCGCCGCGCGCCCTTGACCTCGACGCCGACATAGAGAACAGCCACCATCAGCACCAGCATGATGCACAGCATGATCAGCGACATGCGCCGGATCTGCCTGGATTCGAGGAAGGACACGGCCAGCATCACGCCGAGCGCCGGCACGGTGAAGATGATCTGCCTCGTGGCGAAGTGGAAACTGTCGAGGCCGATGCGTTCGGCCACGGCCGGGCTGGCGGCGAAGGACAGGACGATGCCCAGCCCCATCAGCGAAAGGAACGCTGCCAGGAACCAGCGATCGATCGTCCACCACCAGGTTGCAACCGGACTTTTGTCGAGACGGCTCTGCATTATCGTGCCCCTCCGATGGGTTTCACGCCCTCGATAGCATTCGCGGCTTGCCTGAAGGCTTCGCCGCGCACTTCGAAATTCTTGAACTGGTCGAAGCTGGCGCAAGCCGGCGACAACAACACCACCACCTCGCCGCCGCCATCCTTGGCCGCATCGTCCGCCGCATGCTCGACAGCGGCGGCCAGCGTGCCCGAGATTTCGTAGGGCACCGTCTCGCCCAGCGTCGCCGAGAAGGCAGGGGCGGCCTCACCGATCAGGTAGGCCTTGGCAATGCGCGGGAAGAAGCCACGCAAGGGCTCGATCCCGCCTTCCTTGGGCAAGCCGCCGGCAATCCAGTAGATGCGCGGAAAACTCGACAGCGCGGGTGCCGCCGCATCGGCGTTGGTGGCCTTGGAGTCGTTGACGAACAGCACGTGTTCCTTGCGCCCGACCTGCTCCATGCGATGCGCCAGCCCTGGGAAGCTTTCCAGTCCGGACTGGATTTCCCCCAGGTCCAGACCGACCTTCAGGCAGGCGGCCACGGCGGCCAGCGCGTTCTGCGCATTGTGCTGGCCACGCAGCGAGCCGATGCCTTCGAGAAAGGCGACGCGGCTGTAACGCCCATCGACCGCTTCCATCAGGTCGCTGCCGTCGGCGAAATAGCCATCGGTCAGCGGTAGCCGCTTTGAAATGCGGATGACGTGACGGCCTGCCCGCTCCAGGCGGTCGGCGATCTGGGCGCACCAGGAATCGTCGATGCCGATGATCGCCGTCTCGCTGCCTGCCACCAGCCACTCCTTTATCGAGGCGTAATGCTGCATGGTGCCGTGGCGGTCGAGATGGTCCGGCGTAAGGTTGAGCAGGATGCCCGCCGTCGGATTGATCGAAGGCGCGAGATCGACCTGGTAGGACGAGCATTCGACCACATAGTGCCGCGCAGGTTCGGGCGGATCGAGCGTCATCACCGCACGGCCGATATTGCCGCCCATCTGCGTGTCGCGCCCGGCGGCTTTCAGGATATGCGCGGTTAGCGCGGTGGTCGTCGACTTGCCGTTGGTGCCGGTGATGGCGATGAAGGGCGCCGTCGGCGCCTGCAAGGTCCGCTCGCGGCAGAAAAGCTCGATGTCGCCGATCACTTCGACGCCGGCGCCCTTTGCCAGTTCCACCGTCCAGTGGGGCTTCGGATGCGTCAGCGGCACGCCGGGCGACAGCACGAAGGCCGAGAATTTCGCCCAGTCGGCGCCGCGCAGGTCGCCGGTCGGTATGCCCACGGCGCCAGCCTTGGCGACGCTGTCGGGATTGTCGTCCCAGGCCAGAACATCCGCCCCGCCCGCGATCAGCGCGCGTGCGGTGGCGATCCCCGAGCCGCCAAGCCCGAAGAGCGAAACACGCTTGCCAGAAAAGGATGCGGCGGGGATCAAACGGTTGCCTATCTGAGCTTGAGGGTGGACAGGCCGACCAGCGCGAGGATGACGGCGATGATCCAGAAACGGATCACCACCTGGCTTTCGGTCCAGCCGAGCTTTTCGAAATGATGGTGGATCGGCGCCATCAGGAACACGCGCTTGCCGGTCATCTTGAAGTAACCGACCTGGATGATGACCGAGAGGATCTCGACGACGAACAGGCCACCGACAATGACCAGCACGATCTCATGCTTGGTCGCGACCGCGACGGTGCCGATCAGGCCGCCCATGGCAAGCGAACCGGTATCGCCCATGAAGATCGCCGCCGGCGGCGCGTTGAACCACAGGAAGCCGAGGCCGGCGCCGATCACCGCGCCTAGCACGACAGCCAGTTCACCGGTGCCCGGCACGAAATGGATCTGCAGATATTCGGCGAACACCGCATTGCCGGAGAGATAGGCGATGACGCCGAAGGATGCGGCGGCGATCATGATCGGCACGATCGCCAGGCCGTCGAGACCGTCGGTCAGGTTCACCGCATTGCCGGCGCCGACGATGACGAAGCACGAGAACGGGATGAAGAACCAGCCGAGATTGATCAGGAATTCCTTGGCGAAGGGGAAGGTCAGCGATGATGAAAACGGCGCCTGGCCATTGTGCATGATCACCCAGGCGGCGATGCCGGCGATGACGAATTCGAGCCCGAGCCGCGCCTTGCCGGAAAAACCGAGATGCGATTGCTTGGTCACCTTCAGATAGTCGTCGTAGAAGCCGATAGAACCAAAGCCGATGGTGACCAGCAGCACCACCCACACATAGATGCTCGACAGGTTCGCCCACAGCAGCGACGAGCCGATGATGCCTGACAGGATCATCAGCCCGCCCATGGTCGGCGTGCCCGCTTTCTTGAAATGCGTCTGCGGTCCGTCGGCGCGGATCGGCTGGCCCTTGCCTTGCCTGAGCCGCAGCGAATTGATGATGGTTGGTCCGAAGATGAAGACGATCAGCGCCGACGTGATCAGCGCTCCGCCCGTGCGGAACGTGATGTAGCGGAAGACATTGAAGACCGAGATCTTGTCCGCAAAATCGACGAGCAATGTGAACATGCGATATTCGTCCCCCGGACTGACCTAGGTCTGTTTGTTCGTTGTCGATTCCGCCGGAAACTTGTTCAGCAGCGCATCGACCAGTTTTGCGAAACCGATACCCTTGGACGACTTGACCATGACCACGTCGCCGGGCTTCAGCGCCGACAGGAGCACCGGCTTCAGATCCTCGGCGCCGGCACGATATTCCGTGTGGATCTCCGCCGGCAGCATCTCGGCCAGGGCCCGCATTTCGGGACCGCCGAGAAACACCGTGCGCGTCTCCGTCCCCACGATGAGTTCGGCAAGGGCGGCATGCAGCTTCGCCGAATGCTCGCCGAGCTCCAGCATGTCGCCGAGCACCGCGATGCGGCGCCCCTCGCCCGAAACCGGCGTCGCATTGAGCAGCGCCATGGCCGCCGCCATCGACGCCGGGTTGGCGTTGTAGCTTTCGTCGATCAGCGTGATCGGCCCTTGCGGGTGCATCAGCACATGGCGTTTGCCGCGCCCTCGCTCGGCCGACAGATCGGCCAGCGCCGCCGCTACCTTGGTCATGTCGGCGCCGACCAGATGCGCGGCTCCCAGAACCGCCAGCACATTCTGCACCATGTGGCGGCCCGGCGCGCCGACACGCGCGGTGATGTCCTGTCCGCCGATCCTGGCGGTGATCATCGAATGATCCGCATAGAGGTCGAATTTCAGCAGCTTGAAGGTCGAACGCGCGTTTTCGCCAAAGCCATAGACATGTTCGACGCCCGCGGCATGCGCCATCTTGTCGAGAAGTTTCCAGCGCGAATCGTCGCGATTGAGGAGCGCGGCGCCGTCGGGTTCCAGCCCTTCGAAAATCTCGGCCTTGGCCTTGGCGATCTCGTCGAGATTGCGGAAGAAGCCGAGATGCGCCGCCGCGATCATCGTGATGATGGCGACGTGCGGGCGGACCATCTTGACCAGCGGGCGGATTTCGTCGGGGTGGTTCATGCCGATCTCGAAGACGGCATAGTCGCAATCGTCGGGCATGCGCGCCAGCGTCAGCGGCACGCCCCAGTGGTTGTTGAACGACTGCGCCGACGCATGCACATTGCCAACCGGCGACAGCACATGACGCAGCGCTTCCTTGGTCGTTGTCTTGCCCGCCGAACCGGTCACGGCAATGATCCTTGCCCGAGAGCGGGCACGAGCCGCGACGCCGAGCTTCTCCAGCGCCGCCAGCACATCGTCCACAACGATCATCGGCGCGGTCAGCCGGCCGAGCGACGGCAACTTTCCCTCGGCCACCACCAGCACTCCGGCGCCGGCCTTGATGGCGGCGGTGGCGAAATCATGGCCATCCATCGCCTCGCCCTTGATGGCGAAGAAGGCATCTCCCGGCTGCAGGCTGCGACTGTCGATGGAAATGCCGGTGATGCCCTCGGGCATGGAACCGATCGGCCGCCCGTCCATGGCGGCAACCAGCGTTTCGGAGGTCCAGAGCAAACTCATGCGGCGCGCTCGCGCAGCGCCGAGCGGACTTCCTCGTGATCGGAGAAGTGCAGCGTCTCGGTGCCGACGGTCTGGCCTTCCTCATGGCCCTTGCCGGCCACGATTAGCGTATCGCCGGCATGCAGCATCGCCACCGCCTGGTGGATGGCCTCGCGCCTGTCGCCGATCTCTATGGCTCCCTGGGCCGCCGCCAGGATCGCCGCGCGGATCGTTGCAGGCACTTCGGAACGCGGATTGTCGTCGGTGACGATCACGACATCGGCGAGCCGCGTGGCGATCTCGCCCATGATCGGCCGCTTGCCACGGTCACGATCGCCACCACAGCCGAACACGACAATGACGCGGCCTGTGGTAAACGGGCGAACCGAAGCCAGCACATTTTCCAGCGCATCGGGCTTGTGGGCGTAATCGACATAGACCGGTGCGCCGCTGGGCGTGGTGCCGACAAGGTCGAGCCTGCCCGGAGCCCCCTTCAGTTTCTCCAGGGCCATCAATGCCTTGGCGGCGGGCGTTCCCGTGGCAATGGCAAGCCCCGCGGAAACCAGCGCGTTCGATATCTGGAAATCGCCCGCCAACGGCAGATCGATCTCATGGATCACCCCGCCAGCCTCGACCTCGGCGCGCTGGCGGTGGCGCTCGTGCTCCACCCGCTTCAGCTTGAGGAATTCGCCATGCCGGCCAACGGTCAGGACTTCGAGCCCTGCCGCCCGCGCCGCCTTTATCGTCGGCTCTGACCACGGATCGTCAGCGAAGATCACGGCCGGCGCGCCCTTGGGCAGCAACGTATCGAACAGGCGCAGCTTGGCGCGGTGATAGTCCTCGACCGTGGGATGGTAATCCATATGGTCGCGGCCGAGATTGGTGAAGCCGCCGGCGGCAAGCTTCACTCCGTCGAGGCGCCGCTGGTCGAGCCCGTGGCTGGAGGCCTCCATCGAAGCGTGGGTGACGCCGGCGTCGGCCAACTCCCTCAGCAACTGATGCAACGCCACCGGGTCGGGCGTCGTCAGCGAGCCATATTCGTTGCGGTCGGGCGCGACGACGCCGGTCGTGCCGATCGAGGCTGCGGCATAGCCCGCCTGCTCCCATATCTGCCTTGTGAAGGCGGCGACCGATGTCTTGCCGCTGGTTCCGGTCACCGCGACCATGGTTTGCGGCTGCCCGCCGAAGTAGCGCGCGGCGCTGAGGGCAAGCGCCAGTCGGGGATCGTCGACGCTCAGGACCGGAACCGATGGCACGGCAACGGCGCTGCCCTTGCCCGTTACGATGGCCGCGGCCCCACGCCCGGCCGCGTCGGCGGCATAGGCAGCGCCATCGGCCTTGGTCCCCGCGAGCGCAAAAAAGACAACGCCCGGTTTCACCTGGCGTGAATCCGACGAAATCCCAGTAATCTCCGTATCGACGGAAGCTGTTCCCTCGACAGGCAGGATACCGGCTAGATCTTTCAGCTTCATCGAAATCCGTCACCGCAACAAAATAGCGCGCAGTTGCCGGCGCGCCCTAAGAATCACTGATAGGAAACCAGCGTTGCACCATTTTCATGGCTGAAATCTGGCTTCACGCCAAGCATGGCGGCAGAGCGTCTGATGATATTGCCTGCCATAACCCCCGCATTCGCGGCCGCGACGTCCGTCATGCCGGGCTTTTCCGGGTGCGGAGCGTCGGCGATCGTAAACACGAGGTATTGCGGATCGTCGATCGGGAAGGCGGCGACGAAGGTATTGAAATTCAAGTCCTTCGAGTAGCGCCCGTTGATGACCTTCTCGGCCGTTCCGGTCTTGCCGCCGACGCGGTAGCCGGGGACCCTGGCGTTTCTGGCCGAGCCCTTCTCGGCGTTGAGCGAATAGAGGTAGCGCATGCCCTCGACGGTCTTGTCGTTGACCACTTTCTTGGCCAGCGCCATCGCCTCCTGCTGCGTGCGCACGAGGAAGGTCGGGTTCATCAGGTAGCCGCCATTCATCAGCGCCGCGCAGCCGACAGCCGCCTGCAGCGGCGTAGTCGACACGCCATGCCCGAAGGCAATGGTGAACGAGTTGACCTGTTTCCACACCCTCGGCTCGGTCGGGCGGGCAACTTCCGGCAGTTCGGTCTGCATCTTGTCCAGGATTCCAAGGCGATGCAGGAATTCGCGGTGGCCCTCGATGCCGACCAGTTCGGCCTCCCTCGCCGACCCGATGTTGGACGAATAGAGGAACACCTCAGGCAACGACAACACACGGTTCTTGCCGTGGAAGTCGTGAATGGCCTGATGGCCGACCCGGATTGGATGCGAAGCGTCGAAGCGGCTGGCCATCGTCGCCTTGCCGGAATCGAGCGCCATGGCCGACGTGAAGCTCTTGAAGGTCGAGCCCATCTCGTAGAGGCCCGCCGACATCCGGTTCAGCCGGTCCTTTTCCTGCGCATTGTAGGGATTGTTCGGATCGAAATCCGGCACCGAGGCCATGGCCACCACTTCGCCGGTCTTGACGTTGAGCACGACGGCGCCGGCGCCCAGGGCGCGATAGCGCTCCAGGCCGGCCGCGATCTCGTCGCGCACCACATGCTGGACGCGCAGATCGATCGACAGTTTCACCGGCTTGAGGTCCTTGGCAATCGCCAGGCCCGACGCCTGCAGGTCGCTGAGGCCCTGCTCGTCGATGTATTTCTCCATGCCGGAGATGCCCTGATTGTCGATGTTGGTCATGCCGACAATGTAGGACGAGGTTTCGCCGCTCGGATAGAAACGGCGCTTCTCGGTGCGGAAGCCAAAGCCGGGAATGCCGAGCTGCATGATGTCGGACTGCTGCTTGGGCGTCAGCTGCCGCTGCAGCCAGACGAAGCCGGCGCCGCTCTTCAGCTTGTGGTAGGTCTGCTCATAGTCGATCTCCGGCAGCACCGTCGACAGTTTCTCGATCGCTTCGTCGGCATCGACGATGCGGCGCGGCTCGGCAAACAGCGATGCGGTCTTGATGTCTGTCGCCAGCACCTCGCCATTGCGGTCGACGATGTCTGGCCGCGATGCCGTCACCCGGCTCTGCGGTCCCCCCGACATGTCGGGGGTCTGGAAGCCCAGATAGACCAGGCGGCCGGCAATGGTGGAGAAGATGCCAAAGAACACCGCCATCGTCATGACGATGCGGGTCTTGCCCTTGCCGCCAGTCGCCTTGCGGGCGCCCTCGACGACGATCGATCCTTCAGCCGGCTTGGCGCGGCGCTTGAGCAGCTTGCCGATCATTGGGCGATGCCTCCGGTCACGACGGGGTCCTGGCCGCCCGAAGGCGCCTTGCCGGAATTGTCAGCCATGCCATCCCCGCGTCCCTTCAGGATGTCCTGAATGTCGAGAGTCTTGGCCGGCAGATCGCCCAAGCCGACGATCTGGCGCGCGCTGACCGGCTCGAGTGCGAGCTGCGACTTGTAGAGCTCGGTCAGTTTCTGCAGCCGTGACGGCTGGGTGAGCAGGCTCCAATCGGCCTTGAGCAGGTCGATCGTTTCCTCCTCGTAGCGGATCTGCGCCTGGATCTTCTGCACAGACGCCAATTGTTCCTCGGCCTCGCGCTTGGTCTTGTAGGTCAACGCCGCCGCGGCAACCATGACGGCGATCAGGACTATGTCGCTGGTACGAAACACGTGCTCACCTCTCTCCAGGCCGATCGTTGCCGGGAAGTTTTGGGCCGGGAAGTTTGGGCAGGCCGAAAATCGAAACGTCGCCGGCGCGCGCTGGCGCGTCCGTGCGAACCGCGGCGCGCAACCTGGCGGAGCGCGATCGCGGATTGGCGGAGATCTCGGCATCGCCCGGGGTCACGCCCCCGCCCGCCTTGCGGAAGGTGGCGGTGCGCGCCTGCGCCTCGGGCAGATGCCGCGAGCCTGTCATGGCGTCGGCGCGATCGGCAATGAAGCGCTTGACGATACGGTCTTCCAGCGAATGAAAAGTCACCACGGCCAGCCGTCCGCCGGGCTTGAGCGCCCGCTCGGCCGCGAACAGCGCCTTGGCCAGTTCGCCAAGCTCGTCATTGACGAAGATGCGCAGCGCCTGGAAGACGCGGGTAGCCGGATGGATCTTGTCCTTGGGCGCGCGGCCGATATGCGTCTCGATGGCGTCGGCCAGATCGAGCGTGCGCTCGAAGGGACGCTTTTCGCGACGGCTCTCGATCATGCGGGCGATGCGGCCTGCCTGACGCTCCTCGCCAAGGAAACCGAATATGCGGGCCAGGTCGCCCATCTTGAAAGAGTTGACGACATCGGCGGCGCTGAGGCCCGCCTGCGCCATGCGCATGTCGAGCGGGCCGTCGGCTCGAAACGAAAAACCCCGCTCCGGCTGGTCGATCTGCATGGAGGAGATACCGATGTCGAGCACCACACCGTCAACGCTTTCGACGTGCTCGTCCAGCGTCGAGAACGGTGCCTGGACCAGCGTCAGCCGGCCAGCCGACTGCGCTTCCAGCGCACGCCCGGCGGCGATCGCGTCCGGATCGCGGTCAATGGCCACGACCGAGGCGCCGGCCGCCAGGATGGCCCTCGTATAGCCACCGGCGCCGAACGTGCCGTCGACGATCACATCGCCTTGCGCCGGCGAAAGCGCTTCGAGCACTTCGCCAAGGAGGACCGGAATGTGGCGGGCCGGTCCGCCAACGGCGTTGAGGTCATCGCCGTCGCCAGCCATCATTCCGGTCGCTCCCCAGGCTTCGTCCCCTGCCGAAGCTGCAACAGCCGGGCCCGGGCTTGCGCGCCGTAGGCCGCCAGCCGTCCCGGCTCCCAGATCTGAAAGAAATTGCCGCGACCAACAAAGGCCGCCTCCGCCGAAATGCCGGTGTGCTCGCGGATGAAATCGGTCATCGTGATGCGGCCGTCCTGGTCGAGCTTCAGGAACGTCCCATCGCCATGGCAGAAGAACGACATGTCGTCCGCCGTCTGAAGGAAAGGATCCTCCTGAGCGATCCGCTGCTCGTAGCGATCGAGCAGATCCAGGCCGCCGACATCCATCGCCGGCAGGTCGAGACAGCGCAACGCGTAGAGTTCCGAATAGCCGCGCTTCTGCACAACGGCGCGGAAATGCGCGGGAACGGAAACCCGTCCCTTCGCATCGATCCTGCTCACCGTGTTTGAGAGAAAGCGGTCCATCATCCGTTACAGCCGCTTGCGCCGCCGCACCCCTCTCCAACTTGCTGTTCGCGCCGCCGCGGCGCGTTCCCCGTCCAGAATCAAGCACGCCCGCAGGGGCAAAAACCGGCAAACGCGCAACCGCCGCGGCTGCCCGATTGGCGTACGCTTCACCCTGACGCTGAACGAAGGCTTGAGTATCGAAATGGGATATCATGGGGCACTATGGGCGTCAACGGGAACAGGCTTCACAAACACGCGCGCCAGGACGAATGAGAGCAGCCTTGACGGCACGTCCCGTCTTTATGATCCATTAAGCCTAACGAACCGTTTAGAGCCGCGTGGCCCAACCGGACGCTGCTTGCCGCGCGCGCCGGCCCGGCATAGCGTCGTCGGCAATTCTTCGGTCGAGTACAGGATAAAAGAATCGATGGCTGATACGGCGAACACACGCGCTGCCGAACTTCCGCATCTGCGCAACAGCGGGTTCGCCAAGGGTGACCCGATCGCCCTGCCCTTGACCATGGCCACGATCTTCCACACGCCGGGCGACGCCGCCGGTTTCGATCAGTATGGCCGCTTCAGCAACCCGACCTGGAAAGCGGTCGAGCACATGCTGGCACATCTGGAAGGCGCGCCATGTGTCGGCTTCCCTTCCGGAATGGGCGCCATCTCGGCCGTGTTCTTCGCCCTGCTCAAGGCCGGCGACCGCGTCTTGCTGCCTTCGGACGGCTATCATGCGACAAGGGCGCTGGCCGACCGCTTCCTGAAGCCGTTCGGCATCGCCTATGATGTTCGGCCGACATCGACATTCCTCGACGGCGGCTTTGACGGCTATCGCCTTGTCTTCGTCGAAACCCCGTCCAATCCGAGGCTCGACATCTGCGATATCACGGCGGTCGCCGAAGCCGTTCACAAGGCCGGTGGGCTCCTCGTCGCCGACAACACAACGATGACGCCCTTCGGCCAGCGCCCGCTCGACCATGGCGCCGACATTGTGGTCGCCGCCGACACCAAGGCGCCCAACGGCCACTCCGATGTGCTGTTCGGCCATGTCGCCAGTCGTAATACGCAGGCCATTGCCGCCGTCACCGACTGGCGCGAAACCGCGGGCGGCATTCCCGGTCCGTTCGAGGCCTGGCTGGTGCATCGCGGTCTCGAAACACTCGATGTTCGTTTCGACCGCATGTGCTCTTCCGCCGAAGTGATCGCGCGTCGGCTCCAGGACCACCGGGCCGTCAGCGGCCTGCGCTATCCCGGGCTGGAAGGCGACCCGTCACACAACCTTGCCCGCGTCCAGATGGAACGTTTCGGTTTTCTCGTCTCCTTCGAGCTCGCCTCGGAGGAAAAGGCCGAGGATTTCATCAACAATTGTGCGCTGATGCAGGCCGCGACTTCCTTCGGCGGCGTTCATACCGCAGCCGAGCGTCGCGCAAAGCGGGGCGATGCGGTGCCACCCGGTTTCGTGCGCCTGTCGGTTGGCTGCGAGCCTTTGGAAGAGCTCTGGAAGGCAATCGAGGCATCGCTGGACAAGATTGGCAGCTGAAAGCGCCCGTCAGGGGCTGATGTCATCGGCGCCTATCTTGCGTCGACCGTGCAGGACTCGAACGATTTCGATCGCGTCGTCATGCACGCGGTACAAGGTGAGATAGTCGCCGACCAGGAGATGACGGACTCCGGGCGCGATGTCCTCGCGCGGCGCGCCTGAGAAAGGGTAAACCACCAATTGCTGCCAGCGGGCCTCGATCCGGTCCAGTAGCCGATCCGCCGCAGACTCGTTGTCGCGTCCGACATGGAGCCAGATCGCGATCAGATCATCTTCGCAGTGCGATGTTCTGACAATTGGCAGCACGCTCATGCCGCGTTGTCGGACTTCAATCGCTTGCGGGCTTCGGCCTTGATCTCTTCCATCGATCCAAATCGTCCCGGCCCGCTGTCGATACCCTCCTGCACCAGCTTGCGCAGTTCCTCCAGCGTATAGCCATGCAGGTCGCGCCGGTCCTTCCATTGCCGCAATGCGTCGCGGATCACTTCACTGGCCGAAGCGTATTCTCCGGCGGCGACCACGTCGTCCACCGCCGCCGCCAATTCGGGTGAGAGGGTTATGCTGCGTTTGTCGACCTGCCCCACGGCACAAGCTCCTGATGCTTCCGTCTAGAAAGGTACGATTTAATCGCACCATTTTCAAGAAAGGCGCACGCTTGGAACCCATGAATCCGCAAGTGCGCCCGTAGGCGCAACCTGCTGATTATCAGGGAACCTCCCAGCGACATCCGGGTAAATTGCCAGCTGGCCTGTAAGCCGGGTTCTGTATGGCCCTCGCCCCTTTCGGCGCGAGAACGTGGCGGCCATTCATCTTGGGCGCATGTTGCCATGCGCCTCACGCAACCTACCCGGACGGTGAGCCGGAAACAGCCCTCGAGGGTTTCCCCTCGCACCGCCCCTATTCGGTTTTGCTCCCGGTGGGGTTTACCGTGCCGCTCCTGTTGCCAGTCGCGCGGTGGGCTCTTACCCCACCCTTTCACCCTTACCACGAAGATCGTGGCGGTTTGCTTTCTGTGGCACTTTCCCTGGGGTCGCCCCCGCCGGCCATTAACCGGCACCGTGTCTCCATGGAGCCCGGACTTTCCTCACCCGCAGCCTTTCGGCTCTTGCTGGTGCGGCCGCCCAGCCAGCTGGCAAGGCGTATAAAGGGGTTCATGCCGCAAAACGCAAACGAAAAAAGCAGCTTATCACCCGCCCTCTTGGCGACTTTTGCCGCTTATGCGGGCGCGCCGAGCGCCGCCAACTGTACCTTGACCTTGCTGCAATAGGCCGCCGAGATCGGGTTCATCCGCGTGGCGCCATGGCCTGCATTGTATTTCAGGATCGTGCCACAAGTCGTGCCACCACCCAGATCCCTGGCCATGGCCAGATACTTCATGCCGAATTTGATGTTGGTTTCGGGATCGAACAGACCCTTGGCCGAACCGTTGTAGCCCATCATCCGCGCCGTGGCCGGCTTGATCTGCATCAGGCCGATCTCACCGGCGCCGCCGACCATGTTCGGTCTGTAGTTGCTCTCGATCTTGATGACGGCGTTTGCCAGCGACACCGGCACGCCATAGCTTGCCGCGTAACGCGCGACGATCGCCGAATACTGCCCGCCACCGGCGGCCGCGGCCGATGCCGCCGCATTGAGCGGGCCGATCGACGCCGTCGTCGTCATGTCGATGTTTGTGCTGTTGCGCTTGGCGTAACGCTTGCCGATTGGCTTCTTCGTGCTCGTCGAGGCGACCCTTTCCACCCTGGCTTTCTTCGCCCCTTTCAGACCGCGGCTGGCCGACGCCTTGCTGGTGGTTGCCTTGGGGCTTGTGGCGGAAGTAGGAAGGAGACCCTGGTCGGCCCGAGGGCTCAACGAAGCGGCATTGGCCACGCTGAAGGCAAAAGTCATTACGCCGGCAGCAAGAGCTGCCGTTACAACGGTCAATTTCTGCATTTGATCCTGTTCTGTCTGAACCGCGCGAAGACATCACGCGGCAACGCTCAATCTACATCGGCACATCCCGGGGCGGAGGTCCGACAATTTGTACGGAGCGTCGTTTGAAGGCCGATTTGGCGTCAATGAAGGCGGGGCAAGTCACTTTGAGTGACAGTTTGTAATTTAAACGCCTGAGAAAGATTACTTGGAGGCGATTGCCGTTACGGAAGCCAGCAGCCTTTGCAGGGTGCGGATGGTCGATGAATCGGCAAGTCCTTCCACCCTGCGCGGCCGGAAATGCCGCTGAAACGCCTCGACGACGATTTCGGTCTGGCGGTCGAAATCTCCAGTGATCTCCACGCCATAGCCGTAGAGCGCGAGCATGGACTGCAGCGCCTCGACATCGGCGCCCGCGTCACCAGCCTTCAGCACCGCTCCGCCCCGGATCGGTGAGGCCGGGACAAGATGGCCGACCCCAGCCGCGAACAGGGCTTTCCATGGGAATTTCTCGCCAGGATCGATCTTGCGGCCCGGGGCCACGTCGGAATGGGCGAGCACGCGCTGCGCGGGAATGGAATGGCGACCCACGATCCCGAGGCAAAGGCCGATCACGGCGTCGATCTGCCGTTTCGGGAAGTTGGGGTAGCCGAGCGAATGCCCGGGATTGACGATTTCAATGCCGACCGAGCAGGAATTGATGTCCGTGCGGCCAAACCACGAGCTCTTGCCGGCATGCCAGGCGCGGTCGCTTTCCCTGACCATCTGGACGATGCGGCCATCCTCATGGACGAGATAGTGCGACGAGACCTCGCTGGCCGGATCGCAAAGCCAGGCCTCGGCGCCTGCGCCGGTCCCCATGCCCGTGTAATGCAACACGATCATGTCGGGCCTCGGCGTGTCGCGCCGCGGGCCGAAATTCGGCGATACCCTGACCTCGGCGTTCGGCTCGTCGGGCAGGAAACCGCTCATGCGTGCCGCAGGCCCCGCTCGATCATCTCATAGGCAGCATTGATGGCCGCCACTCTCGTGGTTGCGATCTTGATGAATTCCTGCGGCAAGCCACGCGCGATCAGCCGGTCCGGGTGATTGTCGGATACCAGCTTGCGATAGCGCTTCCTGACTTCCTCGAACGGCTTGCCACGCTCGATGCCCAAGACGACATAGGGATCCGCCGCACCCAGATTGACGTGTCGGGCCAGGATGCTCTCGTAATGAGCCTCGTCAATGCGGAAGATTTCGGCGATGCGATGCAGGAACAGGCCCTCGCGCTCGTGGATCAGCCCATCGGCCTTGGCGATGTGGAACAGGCCGTCAAGTATGTCTTCCAGCATCACGCAATTCGAATGCCCGGAGCCGCACATCTGCGCCATCCGTTCGGCGTAAATCTCGAAGCCGGCCACATCCTGCTGTGCCAGGTTGTACAGCCGCGCGACATTGCGCGTCTCGGAGGGCGGCACCTCGAATATTTCCTGGAACGCGCGCACTTCGTCCTGCGTGACGATGCCGTCGGCCTTGGCCATCTTGGCCGACAGCGCGATCATGGCCACCGAGAACGCGACGCGGCGGCGCAAATCCGCGTCTCCGGAGAAAACCGTGCGCACTGCCTCGACCACGTCGGCAACGCCCGACGACGCCGAAGACGAAACGCGTGTGATGAAGTCGCCGAGGCGGTCCCAAATCGACATGGGCGCTTCTTAGAACCAACTGGCCGTCCCTATCAAGCCGGGACAATGCCGCAGCGACAACCAATAGCAAGAAGGCCGGCATGGCCGGCCTTCTCAAACGCATCATACGAATACTCGGTTACTGCGCGGGTGCCGCGGGCGCTGGTGTTGCCGGAGCCGGTTCGGCCGGCTTGGTCGCATCGGGCGTAGCAGGCTTCATAGGCTGCTCCGCCGCCGGCGGATTGGTGCTTTGGGTGGTGGTCTTGTCGGTGCCGCTGTCGCTGCACGCCGCGACGCCGAAAATGGCCAGGGCGGAAACAGAAGCTAGAATGAGCTTTTTCATGGACATCTCTCCTTCAAAAGACGTTCACGTTCCAGTGAACGGTCGACAGGGAAATGCGCGGTGCCCTCACCTGGTTGCGTCACGTTGCGTGTCGGATTGTAACACCCACTGCATCATCACTGGGCGTTGCCGGTCGACCGTTTGCATTCTAACAAGTCGTAGCCGCCTGCTGGAGAGAGCACTGCCATGACCGCGAAATGGGACTTCTGGATCGATCGCGGTGGCACTTTCACCGATGTCATCGGCCGCGACCCGCGGGGCGGGCTCCATCCGCGCAAGCTACTGTCGGAGAATCCCGAAGCCTATGCCGATGCCGCGATCCAGGGCATTCGCGACCTGCTCGGCGTGGAGCCCGGGGCGGACATCCCCACCGGTCGGATAGGCGACATCAAGATGGGCACCACCGTCGCCACCAACGCGCTGCTCGAGCGAAAGGGCGATCGCGTCCTGCTGCTCATCACCAAGGGCTTTCGCGATGCCCTGAAGATCGCCTATCAGGCGCGGCCCGATATCTTCGCCAAGGAAATCATCCTTCCCGAACAGCTCTACGAGCGCGTCATCGAGATTGACGAGCGCGTGCGCGCCGATGGCTGCGTCGAGCGTCTGCTCGATATCGCCGCTTGTCGCCCGGCCATCGAGCAAGCCAAGGCCGACGGCATCGATGCGGTGGCGATCGTTTTCATGCACGCCTGGAAATATCCCGACCACGAGAAGGCGGTGGCGAAGGTCTGCCGAAAGCTCGGATTCGGCCAAGTCTCGGTCAGCCACGAAGTGTCGCCGCTGATCAAGCTGGTTGGCCGTGGGGACACGGCCGTGGTCGATGCCTATTTGTCGCCGATCCTGTCGAGATATGTACAGAGGGTCGCGGGGGAGTTGGGGATTATAGCAGGCAGCACCGGCGCTACCCCTCATCCGCCCGCCGGCACCTTCTCCCCGTATAGTGACGAGGAGAAGGAAAGCTCTCCGACGCTGGCGAGCCCCTCTCCCCGTTCTTCTCGGGGAGAGGGTAAGGGTGAGGGACAGCGCCAGCCCCACCTCATGTTCATGATGTCCTCGGGCGGTCTTACCGCCGCCGACATGTTCCAGGGCAAGGACGCGCTTTTGTCCGGCCCGGCTGGCGGCGTCGTCGGCATGGTCGAGACGGCAAAACTCGCCGGCTTCGAAAAAGTCATCGGCTTCGACATGGGCGGCACCTCGACCGATGTCGCCCACTATGATGGCGAGTATGAGCGCGCCTTCGACACCGAGGTTGCCGGCGTGCGCATCCGCGCGCCGATGATGCGCATCCACACGGTCGCCGCCGGCGGCGGCTCGATTCTGCATTACGAGGCCGGCCGCTTTCGTGCCGGACCTGATTCCGCCGGCGCCAATCCCGGTCCGGCTGCCTACCGGCGCGGCGGCCCGCTGGCCGTCACCGACGCCAATGTCATGCTGGGCAAGCTGCGGCCGGATTTTTTCCCCGCCATCTTCGGGCCAGGCCAGGACCAGCCGCTCGATGTGGAAACAGTGCGCCAGAAATTCATCGCATTGGCCGCCGAAATCGGCGATGGCCGAACACCCGAGGCAGTCGCGGAAGGTTTTGTCACCATCGCCGTCGAGAACATGGCCAACGCCATCAAGAAGATCTCCGTGCAGCGTGGCTACGACGTCACCGAATATCTCCTGAACTGCTTTGGCGGCGCCGGCGGCCAGCATGCCTGCCTTGTCGCCGATGCGCTTGGCATGGAGGCGGTGCTGATCCATCCCTTCTCCGGCCTGCTTTCGGCCTATGGCATCGGATTGTCCTCGGTATTTGCCTCGCGCCAGCAGGCGCTGCTGATGCCATTGGCTGACGGCTCCAAGCCTGCAATCGACGATCTCATCGCGGTCCTGCGCAATGCGGTGGTCGCGGAACTCGCGGCGCAGAACATTGCCGAAAGCGCCGTTGCGGCAAGGCCGGTGCTGCAGATTCGCTACGACGGCACCGACACGGCGCTGCCGGTGAATTTCGGGCACGGCTCGATCGAGCAAGCCAGAAGCGATTTCGAAACCGCCCACAAGGCGCAGTTCGGCTTCATCTACGACGACAAGCCGATGATCGTCGAAACCGTCGGTGTCGAAGGCACGGAGACCGGCAACCAGCAAAACGCCGAAGCCTGCGCGCCGGCAGGACCGGCGGGGGTCGACGCCAAGTCTTTGGAAAGCCGACGCCTCTACACGGAAGGACGGTGGCACGAGGCAGGTGTCTACCGCCGCGAAGACCTGCGCCCATCCAATGTGGTCGCCGGTCCCGCCCTGATCATCGAGCCGAACCAGACCATCGTCGTCGAGCCGGGCTGGCGGGCGGAAATCACAAATCTCAACCACGTCGTGATCCGCCGTACTGAAAGGAAGGCGCGCACCGCCGCCCTGGGCACGCAGGCTGATCCGGTGATGCTCGAGGTCTTCAACAACCTGTTCATGTCGATCGCCGAGCAGATGGGCGTGACGCTGCAGAACACCGCCTACTCCGTCAACATCAAGGAAAGGCTCGACTTTTCATGCGCTGTCTTCGACCGCACCGGCGCGCTGGTCGCCAACGCACCGCACATGCCCGTCCACCTGGGCTCGATGGACCGCTCGGTCGAAACCATCATCCGGCTGAACGCCGGCGACATCCATCCCGGCGACGTCTTTGCGCTCAACGCGCCCTACAATGGCGGCACGCATCTGCCGGATATCACCGTGGTGACGCCGGTGTTCGACGATGCTCGCAAGGAGATCCTTTTCTACACCGCCTCGCGCGGCCACCACGCTGATATCGGCGGCACCGCGCCCGGTTCCATGACGCCGCTTGCCACCACGGTCGACGAGGAAGGCGTGCTGTTCGACAATTTCCGCATCGTCGATCGCGGCAGGTTCCGCGAGGCGGAATTGCACACATTGCTGACCGACCACCCCTACCCCGCGCGCAATCCGCACCAGAACATCGCCGACCTCAAGGCACAGATTGCCGCCAACGAGAAAGGCGTCGCCGAACTGCGCAAGATGGTCGATCATTTCGGCCTCGATGTCGTCGAGGCCTATATGGGCCATGTACAGGACAATGCGGCGGAAAGCGTGCGCCGGGTACTGGAGCGACTGCCCGACAGTTCCGAGTATGAATATCCGACCGACACCGGCCAAGTGATCAAGGTCAAGATCAGCGTCGACCGCGAGAAGCGCGAGGCGACCGTCGACTTCACGGGTACGTCGCCGGTGATGAAGAACAATTTCAACGCGCCCGAGCCGGTTGCCCGCGCCGCCGTCCTCTACGTCTTCCGCGTCATGGTCGAGGACATGATCCCGATGAACGCCGGATGCCTGCGCCCGATCAACATCATCATTCCCGACGGCTCGATGCTGAAACCCGCCTACCCTGCCGCTGTCGTGGCCGGCAATGTCGAAACCTCGCAGCATGTCACCAACGCGCTGTTCGGCGCCATGGGCGCGATGGCCAATGCTCAAGGGACCATGAACAACCTGACCTTCGGCAACAAGCAGTACCAGTATTACGAGACGATCTGCTCGGGCTCGCCCGCCGGCCAGATGAATTCCGGCCGTGGCTTTGCCGGCACGTCCGGCGTCCACACCCACATGACCAACTCGCGCCTTACCGATCCGGAGGTGCTGGAACTGCGCTTTCCCGTCGTGCTCGAGGATTTTCACATCCGCGAGGGATCCGGCGGCAAGGGCAAATGGGACGCTGGCGACGGCACGAAGCGCACCATCCGCTTCCTCGAACAGATGGAATGCGCGATCCTGTCCTCGCATCGCAACCGCCCGCCACAGGGATTGGACGGCGGCGGCGACGGCGAAGTCGGTTCTACCAAGGTGCGTCGCAAGGACGGCGCTGTCGAGGTGTTGAAGGCCTGCGACCAGACGACGCTCGATGCGGGCGAGGCTGTCATCGTCGCCACGCCAACACCAGGAGCCTTTGGCAGGGCGTAACGCGAAATGACAACTACGCCCCGGCCGACATTGCCTCTGGTGAGATTGTCCGCTTCATCCTGGCGATCATCGGCTTCTCTATCCGTTCGTGAACACCCAACGACGCGAGCACCGAAGCAAAGATCCCGATCGTGACAATCACGTTCGGGCCGACCGGATACAAGACCCATACGACGGCCAGCCCGGAAAGCAGTATTGGGTGTACAAGGTAGAGGGAGTAGGACGCCCCACCCAGGTAGGTCCATATGCTCCTGTGCGACTGTATGTGCATGGTACCGTAGACGATAAGAATAGCCGGTATCCCGAGAACGGCCACACGTTGGATATTCTGCTCTCCCGTCAAAAAGAGCTCATTGTAGCCGTTTGGAATGACCATGAACCAAGCCGCCAGCAGAAGAGCACAAATCCCCAGCGGCAACATGGCAAAACCCCACCTGACCTTGCCAACCCTGGCAATCAGAACGCCTGCGACAAACTCCAGGATGATAGGGTTGCCCAGGAACTGAAAGACGGGCCCGACCCAACGAAGCAGAAATGCACCGCTGAAGATGGCCAGGAGGACATATAGCCACCGCCGATCCAACAGCACCAGCGCGACCGCTGCGTAAAAGAGCATTTCGAAACACAGCGTCCAGGCCGATCCAATCGCAGGTGCTACCATTCTGTCGGTTGCCGGCCACAACAACACCGTCGCCAGGATGTTGCGCCAGCCCAATGCGGGGCCGATAGCCACAATAGGGATCGCCGCGATGCTGCACAGCAGATAGATTGGGACAATCCTGAGCAGCCGTGCCCGGATGAATTCGGCGGCCGTTCTGCCAGGCGCCACCGTCGCCATGATCACTCCAGAGATGACAAAAAAGATGTCGACCCCGGCCGAGCCCACGAGCGCAAGTTCGTAGGGGACGATTCCGATGCCGGAAATCCGGGCCGCGGATTGCACCGCATGTAAAAAAACGACCATCAGCGCGGCTACGAACCGCAGCACTTGGAGAGACCAGATCATCTATAGCTGGAGACCGCTTCAACCATTTTCATCCATTGCCCTCCTTGAAGTGAAAACGTCTGTGCGTATCCAAACAAAACTTCATGACTTTATCATACTGTGTACAGATGAAATATAATTATTTTCTTTAGAAATTAAAATGAACATAGCATGGCCCGTATAGACTTTAACAAGCTTATTAGAATAAATTAATATAAGACTTTTTCTGGAAAGGCTCCTGCGTGCATCGCGGTGACCAAGCGCGGAAAGCGACGAAGAACTGGCGGTGACTGGCCCGCAACAATAGTTCAATCAATATCTCGCGAACACGCCGACAAGCATCGGCCTATGCCTCGGCGAAGAGCCCTCTTCCGGGAAGGACGTGGCTCGGGTGCAGCGGCGGGCAAACGCGGAGAGCCAAACGATTTCGGGCGCGGCACAAAGCGTGGGATTGGCGCCATCCAACGTCAACAGACTGTCACTGGCCTGTCATCACCCTGCGATACCCGCTTGCGACAAAGCAAATGGGGAATCATCTCGCTATGACGGACGTTTCGGGAGAACTCGTTTTCCGCCGCGGCAAGGAAGTTGGAAAGGCCGTCTACCAGAACCGCCCGCTTTCGAAAGCCGGCATTTCCGAGCGGCTTTTCGCCTTCCTCTTCTCTGGTCTCGTCTACCCGCAGATCTGGGAAGACCCCGATGTCGACATGGAAGCCATGCAGCTTGGCCACGGACATCGCGTCGTCACCATCGCCTCGGGCGGCTGCAATATCCTCGCCTATCTCACCCGCTCGCCGGCAACGGTCGACGCTGTCGATCTCAACACGGCTCACATCGCGCTGAACCGCATGAAGCTGCAGGCCGTGCGTCATCTGCCGTCGCAAGGCGATCTGTTCCGCTTCTTCGGCGCGGCCGACACAAGCCACAATTCGGAAGCCTACGACCGCTTCATCGCGCCGCATCTCGATCCGGTCAGCCGGCAATACTGGGAACGCCGCAATTGGCGCGGCCGCCGGCGCATCGCGGTCTTCGACCGCAATTTCTACCAGACGGGGCTGCTCGGCCTGTTCATCGCCATGGGTCACCGCACGGCGAAATTCTTCGGCGTCGATCCCGCCGGCATCATGGCGTCGAAAACGATTGCCGACCAGCGGCGCTTCTTCAATGAGGAACTGGCGCCGGTCTTCGACAGGCCGCTGTTGAAATGGGCGACATCGCGCAAGGCCTCGCTGTTCGGCCTCGGCATCCCGCCGGCCCAGTACGATTCATTGATCACCTCGGGCGACGGCACCATGGCCAGTGTCCTGAAAGCACGGCTTGAAAAGCTGGCCTGCGATTTCCCTCTGAAGAACAACTACTTCGCCTGGCAGGCTTTTGCACGGCGCTACCCGAACCCGGGCGAAGCCGCCCTGCCCGCCTATCTGGAGAAGAGCAACCACGCGACGATCCAAAGGAATGTCGATCGCGTCACCATCCATCACGCCAACCTAATCGAATTCCTCGCCGCCAAGGATGCCGGCAGCGTCGATCGCTTCGTGCTGCTCGACGCGCAGGACTGGATGACCGACGAACAGTTGAACGCGCTGTGGGCCGAGATCACCCGCACCGCGTCCGCCGGTGCCCGGGTCATCTTCCGTACCGCCGCCGAGCCCAGCCTGTTGCCCGGCCGCGTCTCCACGTCGCTGCTCGACCAATGGAATTATGAGACCGAGGCCTCGCGTGAATTCTCGGCCCGCGACCGTTCGGCCATCTATGGCGGTTTCCACCTCTATGTGAAGCGCTGACCATGAGCAGCACCGAGTTGCCTGCCGGCCACGCCGAACTGATGGACGGCGTCTACCGCTGGCAGCGCCACATCTATGACCTGACCCGCAAATACTATCTGCTCGGCCGCGACAGGCTGATAGAAGGGCTCGACGTGCCGGCCGGCGGCACGGTGCTGGAACTCGGCTGCGGCACCGGCCGCAACATCATCCTTGCCGCCCGCCGGTATCGGGATGCCCGCTTCTTCGGTCTCGATATCTCATCGGAAATGCTGGAAACGGCCAGCGCTGCGATCGCCCGCGAAGGCCTGTCGGCGCGCGTCGGGCTCGCCAAGGGCGACGCCACGGATTTCGACGCCGGAACGCTGTTCGGCCAGGCGACTTTCGATCGCATATTCGTTTCATACTCGCTGTCGATGATCCCCGGCTGGGAAAAAACCGTTGCCGCCGCCCTCGCCGCCCTTTCGCCCCGGGGGTCGCTGCACATCGTCGATTTCGGCCAGCAGGAGGGCCTGCCGCGCTGGTTCCGTTCCCTGTTGCGCGGCTGGCTACGGAAATTCCACGTCGAACCGCGCGCCAATCTGCGCGAGGTTCTGGACTCGGAATCTCGGCGGGCCGGCGCAACCTTTTGTTTCAGAACGCTTTATCGTGGCTACGCGTGGCTGGCCGTGCTCGGATCGCGCCGCGATTAATGTAGCGCCTTCACCAACGCTCCCACCATCGCCTGGGGCCGATAGCCAAGTTTGGCCGGCGTCAGCCCTAGCCGCACCACCACCAATTGCTCGGACGGTATGATGGTCACGGTCTGGCCGTCATGCCCTTCCATCCAGAATGTATCCTTGGGCAAGCCGGCCGCCACGCCGGCGCCGGGATTCTCTTCATCGCCCGGCCCCTCGATCCACACTTGGCCCTTGCCGTAGGCCTTCGAAGCGGGCGCCGGTTCGCGCATCCAGTCGACGAAACCGGCCGGCAGGATAGCGTTGCCGTTCCAGACGCCACCCTGCAGCAGGAACTGACCGAACCGTGCCCAGTCATGCGCCGAGGCGTAGAGATAGGACGAGCCGACGAATGTGCCCTGTTCGTCGGTCTCCAGCACGGCGCTGTGCATGCCCAGTGGGTCGAACAGCGCGGTGCGCGGCCATGCCAGCGCCTTGTCCTTGTCGCCGATCGCATCCTGCCACAGCCTCGACAGCATCACCGCCGTGCCGCTCGAATAGGAAAACACCTTGCCCACGTCAGCCGCCAGCGGCTTGGAGGCGGCAAAGCCAGCCATGTCGGGCTCGAGGTAGAGCATGCGCGTCACATCGGCGACGTCACCGTAATCCTCGTTGAATTGCAGGCCGCTCGACATCGCCATCATGTCCGCCAGGCTGATGGCGGCACGGCCGTCGGCTTTCCATGGACCGAACAGGCCCTGGTTGGTCACCGCCATCTTGCCGTCCTTCACCAGCGTGCCGATGATCGCCGCGTTCACCGTCTTGGTCATCGACCAGCCGAGCAGCGGCGTTTTCCGCGAAAAGCCGTCGCCATAGCGCTCGGCGACGATGCGGCCGTTCTTGACCACCACCACCGCGCGCATGCCGCTGCCGGTCAGCGCCGTATCGTCCAGCAGCTTCGAAATCACCGGGTTCTTTGAAGCATCGACGCGTTCGCCGTCCGGCCACAACGCATCCGCCGATACATCCTGTGGCGCAGCGGACGGTTCGGCACGCAGCTTTGTCTGCCGGGCCTTGCTCAGATTGCCATCCGGAACCGAAGCGCAGCCGACCCCGTCGCGGGCAATGGCCACGCTCTTGCCGAGTTCGCCAAGCAGCCCCGCCGAGACCGTGCCCCTGTTCTTGTCCACGGAAACCCACATCAGCCTGAGCAGCGGATTGCCCGGCGCCTGCACGTCGACAGCCAGCACCTGCCTGGCGTCACGGCCGGCAAGGAAGACATTCGAACAGACGATCTTGGCCGAGTAGCCCGAACCGACGCGGATCAGCTCCGGCGGAGCAATGTAGAGCCAGGCAAACAGCGCGGCGACCACCAGTACAATCAAGCCAACTAGCCATTTGATGATCTTGAAGAGGATCCGCATCTTTCACCCCGTTTCGACCGGGGTGCGTCCCCATGTCATCGATTTGCCGCCATTGCTTCCGCAAATCATGGCTCTTGTCGAGCGCCGTCAACCGAATATCAACCATGATCGGCGATCACCAGAGATGCTGGACGATCCTGTGGGGTGATCGTTCGGGGGACAAACAGGGGCCCAGGACAACAAACCCATCAGCGGCCGGCTGAACCCGGCTCAGGAGAAGCGATGCGCCGTTTCGCGGCCCTCATCATGCTGTCGCTGCTGGGCGCATGCTCGACCGTCGACGATCTGGCGCCGGTGTCGTCGAGCACGACGACAGTCGTGGTGCGCGCGCCGCGCTTTGCCGACTCCAAGCCGCATGAATGGGTCAGCAGCGCGCCCTGGAACTATGCGGTCCACGGCACCGACGTCTCCAAATACCAGACATCGGTCGACTGGCCGGCAGCCAAGGCCAGCGGCATTTCCTTCGCCTTCATCAAGGCGACGGAGGGCGGCGACCGCTTCGACGAGTATTTCAACGAGCATTGGAGCCGCACGAAAGCCAACGGAATCCCGCGCGCGGCCTATCATTTCTACTATTTTTGCACCCCCGCCGCCGTGCAGGCGCGCTGGTTCATCCAGAACGTGCCCAACGATCGCTCTTCCATGCCGCCGGTGCTCGACATGGAATGGAACCCGCAGTCGCCCACCTGCAAGCTGCGCCCCGACCCGGCCACGGTGCGCGCGGAGATGAACGTCTTTCTCGAGATGGTCGAGAAGCATTACGGCAAGAAACCGATCATCTACACCTCGGTCGATTTCTTCGACGACAACAACCTGTCGACATACCGCGGCTATCCCTACTGGCTTCGCTCGGTGGCCGGTCATCCCCGCGAGAAATATGGCAGCCATCCCTTCACCTTCTGGCAGTACACCGGAACCGGCATCGTTCCGGGGATGACAGGCAAGTCCGACATCAACGTTTTCAACGGCACGGAAGCCGCATGGAACAAGTGGCTGCGGCAGAACACCCGTTGACACCGGGCGTTTCGCCTGCTTTTCGACACAGCCAGCGGTAATATCTGCAACCGCCGGTAATCCAGAGCCCAGAGTCCAGGTGGACGCTTAGGGGTTGCTCTGCGTTTCAATGTCGGAAGGAAGTCCATGCTCTTGCGTTCCCAAGCCCTCGCGGCGCTGTTTTTGTGCGCCACGGCGCTGCCGGCGATGGCGCAGGAATGCGGCGGCGATTTCGAAGCCTGGAAACAGGGTGTGGCAGCGGAAGCCAAGGCGGCCGGCGTCGGCAAGATCGGCCTTGATGCGCTGGAAGACGCGACGATCGACGACAGGGCGCTGGCGCGCGATCGCGCCCAGGGCGTCTTCTCACAGACCTTCATCCAATTCTCCAACCGCATGATCTCGGCCTACCGGCTGAAGCAGGGCGCGGCGAACATGAAGAAATACGCCGACGTCTTCGCCCGCGCGGACCAGCAGTTCGGTGTCCAGGCGCCCGTGATCACCGCCTTCTGGGCACTGGAAACGGATTTTGGCGCCGTGCAGGGCGATTTCCACACGCTGAGCGCCCTGGTGACGCTGTCGCATGATTGCCGCCGCCCGCAGCTTTTCCGCCCGCAGCTGGTGCCGCTTTTGGAGCTGATCGATCGCGGCGTTCTGCCGGCCGACGTTCAGGGCGCCTGGGCCGGCGAGATCGGCCAGACACAGATCCTGCCTTCCGACTATCTGGCCCGCGGCGTCGACGGCGACGGCGACGGCAAGATCGACCTGCGCAAAAGCGTGCCCGACGTGATCATGACCACGGCCAACAAGGTGCTGTCACGCGGCTGGAAGCGCGACGAACCCTGGATCCAGGAAGTGCGCGTGCCCGACGAGATGCCCTGGGACCAGACCGGGCGCACCAACAAATTGCCGCTGACACAGTGGGCGCAGTGGGGCGTCACCAACCCCGACGGCTCGCCGCTGGTCGACAAGGGCCTGAAGGCCGGCCTGGCGCTGCCCATGGGCCGCAAAGGACCGGCCTTCCTCACCTATGAGAATTTCGACGTCTATCTCGAATGGAACCAGTCCTTCACCTACGCGCTGACGGCGGCCAACCTCGCCGCGCGCCTCGCCGGCGCGCCGCCGCTCGATCCGCGCAACCCCGAGCCGGGCCTCAACAATGACCAGATGAAGGCCTTGCAGACAAAGCTCGAGGCCAGGGGTTACGACGTCGGAACGGTCGACGGAATCCTGGGCACCAACACCCGCGAAGCCATCCGCAAGGAGCAGATGCGGCTCGGATTGCCCGTGGATGGCTGGCCGACGCCGGAGTTGTTGGCGAAGCTTTAGGTAGGCAGTAGGCAGTAGGCAGTAGGCAGTAGGCAGTAGGCAGTAGGCAGTAGGCAGTAGGCAGTGAAAAAATTGCTGGGAAGCAGAAATTTGCAACCCTAATGCCTAATGCCTAGTCCGCCATCGTCTCCAGGCTCGCGAACCCCTGCGGCGCATCGCCCTCATCGAACGGTGTCGTCACCTCGACGAATGTGTCGGGGTAGAATCCATTGAAGCGGGTCCGGAGCGACAGCGAATAGGCGCCGATGTGCCCAATTTCGATCCAGTCGCCGGTATCGACGGTTTCCGGCAGCCAGAACGGCCGTGACAGTATGTCGACGGAATCGCAGGTCGCGCCGCACACCTTGAACGGCACGATGTTCTTTTCAGCGCCATTTCGCGTGCGGATCGCCGGATCGGGAATGAAGCGCGCCGGCAGCGTGATCTTGCCGGTCCATGAATCCGACAGTGAGGCCCAGATGCCGTCATTGATGTAGAGCCGCTTGCCCTTGCGCAGCAACACCCGCACGATCAGCGACAGGCAGCGCGCCACGATCACCCTGCCCGGCTCGGCCACCAAAGGCATCTGGTCGAACTGGTATTCCTTGAGGTCACCCGACAGCCGCGACATGATCTGGCCGAGCGACGGCATCTCGATCTGCTTGCGGTTGGGATCGTGCCCATACTCGGCAGGAAAACCGCCGCCGACATCCAGCCCGGCAATGTCGAAGGTCAGGCGGTTGCGCACCCAGTCGGCCGAGGCCAGGGCCCGCTCGTACGTGTCGGGGTCTTCGATCTGGCTGCCGACATGAAAGCAAAGGCCAACCTTGTAGCCGGTGCGGTTCAGCCGCTCGGCCAGTTCCACCGCATAGGCCGGCCCGGCGCCGAACTTCTTCGACAACTCGTAAGCCGCATGGCCCTTGGTCTGCACGCGCACGAACACGCTGATCGAGCCCGGGTCGATGTCGAGCGCCCGCACCACCCGCGTCACCTTGGTGATCTCGTCCTCATGGTCGAGCGAAATGACCCGGATGCCATATTTCTCCAGCGCCAGCTTGATGTCGGACTGCGCTTTGACCGGATGCATGTAGAGCATCTCGGCATCGGGCGAGACCGCGCGCACGGCGGCGAATTCGCCAGGCGAAGCCACGTCGAAGGCGGTGACGCCGGCCTCGACAAGGGTCTTGAGCACAATCGGCTCGCCATTCGTCTTCACCGCATAGGCGGTCTTGCCGGGGAACATGCCCATGAACTGGCGGGCGTCCGCCTTCAGCACTTGCGGGCGGAAGCAGTAGACCGGATCGTCCGGGCGAAGCGCCAGGGCCGCCTCGCGGGCATTCTCGAATCGCTGCATGGACAAATCCTCTTGGCACACAATTAGTCCAAGCTAGCGGCTAATGAAAACAATTCTGTGTCTCGTGCACCCGTGGCAAGGCGTTCGCCTTTTTGGCAGGAGAGTGAGGTCATCCGTCAGGTTTCGGGTGGCCTCGGTCATCGAACCCACTAAGGCTTGCCGCCATGACGGGGAACGACACCGTCGGGGAGGACGATCACATGGCAGGTACGGCCACCGCCGTCGCGGCGCGCGGACCCATGGTACTCAAGGATTGGGTGCAGCTTCTGCTGCTCGGCGCAATCTGGGGCGGTTCGTTCTTCTTTGCCCGCATTGCCGTTTCGGAACTTCATCCGCTGGTGCTGGTGCTGTTTCGCGTCGGCATCGCGGCAATAGCGCTTCAAATCTATCTCGCCATTCGAGGACCGTCCTTCCGTCTCGCCTTCCCGCATGCTGGCCTGTTCTTCCTGCTGGCGCTCACCAACAATGTCGTGCCGTTCTCGCTGATCTTCGCCGGCCAGACCCAGCTCGGCGCCGGCGTCGCTTCGGTGCTCAACGCGACGACGCCGTTCTGGACGCTTATCCTTGCCAATGCGCTGACATCGGATGAAAAACTCTCCTGGAACAAGCTGGCCGGCATCGCGCTCGGCATCGCCGGCACGGCGGTCATGATCGGGCCGGCCTAGTCGCCGGGCTGGGCGGCCCTGTCTGGGCCAAATTCGCGCTGATCGGCGCCTCTTTGTCATATGCCGTCGCCCTGATGGTCGCACGCCGTTTCAAGGGCATCCCTTCCCCGGTCGTCGCCACCGGACAGCTGACCGCGTCTACCATCATCATGATCCCGGTCGTGTTGATGGCCTATGGTCCGTCCGGCCTGTTCTCGGCCTCGCCGCCGGTCTGGGCGGCGGTAATTGCACTGGCGCTCCTGTCCACCGCCTTCGCCTACATCCTCTATTTCAACCTCGTTTCCTCGGCCGGCGCCACCAATGCCTCGCTGGTCACGCTCATCGTGCCGGCCAGCGCCATTCTGCTCGGCTTCCTGTTCCTCGGAGAACGGCTCCAATTGTTTGAACTGGGCGGCATGGCGCTGATCGGGCTGGGCCTGCTCACCATCGACGGCCGCGTGTTCGGCCGGCGCTGATGCACGTCGCGCCAAAATGCGCAGCGGTTCGGGCTTGCGATATGATGAAAGAACGTGACGCGGTGCGCCCAACCGGACACGAAAAGAGCGCTCCGACCGCCAAAAGAATCGCCACTTCCAAACGTTCCGAAAGTCGCATCCGGCCTTCGGCTTGGCACGGTAGCGGTACCATCACTTGGCCCGGTCACATTTTATTCACAGCTGTGAAGCCGGCTTTTGACTAGGAGTTTCAATGAGTAACGGCAACGGCCCGCTCGCGGCTGTCACATCTTGACCGCATTGCGGCATATTTTTGACTTGCCTGTGGCACAAATGAACCTAGACTCCGCCTCATAGCTCTTTAAGAGGAGGCTATGTCATGGGACTTACGAGGCCAATCAACGCATTGATGATCTGTGCCGCGTTCGCATTCATCGGAGCCCTCATCATGGGCTTTCTTCCGTAAGACCGCGCTATCGGGGGAATGCCGGACCTGAACAGTCCAAACAATATGAAAAGGCCGGGTTTTACCCGGCCTTTTCATATTGGAGAGCTGTTGATCCGCTCCTTCCACGCCTTGCAATCTTGTCGTCCGCACCCGGTTCGAAAACCCTGCCTCGAACGAGCATAACCTTGTGCCGCTCAGGCAGCGGCGGACCCAGCTATCTCGGCTTCGTGCGAGCGGATGCCGATCATGTGGCAGACGGCGAAGACGAGGTCCGCCCGGTTCATCGTGTAGAAATGGAAATCGCCGACACCGCGCTCGACAAGGTCCAGCACCTGCTCGGCCGCCACGGCGGACGCCACCAGCGCATGCGTCTGCGGGTCCTTCTGCAATCCGTCGAAGCGCTCGGCCAGCCATGCCGGCACCAGCGCGCCGCAGCGTGCGGAGAAATTGGCGACCTGAGTGAAATTATGCACCGGCAAGATGCCCGGCACGATCGGTATGTAGATGCCGGCGCGCCGCGCCCGCTCGACATAGCGCTCATAGAGGTCATTGTCGAAGAAGAACTGGGTGATCGCCCGCGTCGCCCCATTGTCGACCTTACGCTTCAGCATGTCGATGTCGGTGGCGAAATCCGGGCTTTCCGGATGCTTTTCGGGATAGGCAGAGACAGAAATGTCGAAATCGCCCGCGCCTTTCAGCGCCCCCACCAGTTCGGCGCCATTGGCGTAGCCACCGGGATGCGGCCGGTATGCGGCCCCCACGCCTTCGGCCGGATCGCCGCGCAAGGCGACGAAGCGGGTAACGCCCATGCCGGCGAATTCCTGGATCACCCCGTCGACCTCTTGGCGCGAGGCATCGACGCAAGTCATATGAGCGGCCGGCGTCAGCGTCGTCTCGTTGAGCATGCGCTTGACCGTGCGGGCCGTGCGCTCGCGGGTCGAACCGCCTGCGCCATAGGTCACCGAGACGAATTTCGGCTGCAGCGGCTCCAGCCGGGTCACGGTGTCCCACAGCCTCGCTTCCATCTCGTCGTTCTTCGGCGGGAAGAACTCGAACGAAACCCTGATCTTGTCGCCGATGTCGGGGCGGCGGGAAAAGCGGAACTGGTTCATCAGGCGATTTCCCTTACCTGTTGGGTATCGTTGGAGGGATCGGCGATCAGCAGGCGCCGGTCGCGGCCGAGCCACAGCTTGACGGTGAGCTTGGCTTCGCTGCCGCCGCGCGGCTCGAACTCCTGGCTGTCCTCGAGGTCCAGCCCGGCCTCCGCGAACCAGTCGGCGATCTGCCGGTCGGAGAAGCCTAGCCGCATATGGGCATGCTCTTCGCGCAGGAATTCCAGCGTGTGCGGCGCGAAATCGACGATCACGAGCCGGCCGGCCGGCCGCAACAGCCGCGCCGCTTCATGGATGGCGCGCGCCGGGTCGTCGAGATAGTGCAGCACCTGGTGAATGGTGACGAGATCGAAGGCATCACGCTCGACCGGCGGCGCGAAGATGTCGCCCTGCCGCACCTGAGCATTCGAAACGCCGGCCTTGTCGAGATTGGCGCGCGCCACCGTCAGCATCTCGCGCGACATGTCGATGCCGACGCCGCGCCGGTAGAGCGGCGAGAATATCTCCAGCAGGCGCCCGGTGCCGGTGCCGAGGTCGAGCATCGACTGGAAGGGCCGCTTGCCGATGAGCTTCAGCAGCGCCGCTTCCACGGCCCGGTCCGGCACGTGAAGCGAGCGGATGTGATCCCAGCTTGCCGCGTTCTGCGAGAAATAGGTGGCGGCGCGGTCCTGCCGCTTGCGCTTGACCGATGTCAGCCGCTCGAGATCGCGCTCGACCTGCGGGTCGGCGCCACGGATGCCCGAGATCAGCCTGAGGACAAAGTCGCGTGACGCATCGGAATCCGAGAGCCGGAAGAACGCCCACGAACCCTCCTGGTACCGGCCGATCAGCCCGGCCTCGAGCAGGAGCTTCAGGTGCCGCGACACGCGCGGCTGCGACTGGCCGAGAATCTCGGTGAGATCGGAAACGGTTAGGTCGCCGCGCGACAGCAGCGCCAGAATGCGCAATCGGCTGGATTCGGCCGCCGCCTTCAATGTATCTACCATCGTGTCGAGTGCGACGTGCATGAGCGTATTCTCTTTGAAAAGATATAAACATATGTTTATGTCGATTTTGAAGGCCACGCAAGACCTATGTCGCTGCCGGACAAGAAAATGACGCATGTGTGATTCCCGCGGGCGGACCGATCCCCGGACCGAACCGCGAGAGACAGAACCAGGGGCAAGACCATGTTCGAGATGCGCGGTGGCGAAAAGCTCCTGGAAGCCGACCCGGCAACGCTGCCGCCCGACGGCCACATCGTCTTCATCGGCCGCATCAAATCGCCGTGGACGCGGGAGGATTGCCCCAAGAACATGAAGACGGCAGGAGAAACAGGGCAGCCCGCCACGCTGACCATCGACGCGCCTTATCGGCAGGGTCTGGCGGGACTGGAGCGCGCCAGCCATGTCATCATCCTTTCCTGGCTGCACCACGCGCCAAGGAATCTGATTGTGCAAAAACCCCGCCATGCCGCTGAAGCGAAAGGCGTATTCGGTCTGCGTTCCCCTGCCCGTCCAAATCCGATCGGGCTGCATGTGGCGAAACTCGTCGCTGTCGATATCGGCACCGGACGCATCGACCTCAATGCCATCGACGCGCTCGACGGCACGCCGGTCATCGACATCAAGCCCTACTTCGCTTCGGTCGATGCGGCCCCCGTGGCGACGGTAACCGGCAGGGACGAGCGGTGAGCGCGCCGACCGGACGCCGCCGCGCCATCGCCAAGGCACTGACCGCATTGCTGCCGCTCGCGCCCTATGCCGACATGGAAAAGATCCGCGCGGACGCCGGCTCCGTTCACATGAAGACCTTGCCACCGACCATCGCCGTGTGGCTGGCCACCATTGCGCATGTCCGCCATGTTCATACCGACTACGAGAAACTGCTGGCCGAAGGCTATGATCGCGACTCCGCCCGCTTCTTCGTCATCGAGCAGACCAACATCGTGCTCACCCGCTGGCGCGCGACGCGCCTGCTTGGTGCCGACGAGGAGGAATAGCAAGCTGAAGGTGTCGATGGCTCATCTGGGAGCGCGACCCTGTGTCTTGTGGCGCCAGCGTCGCGGCTCTAACGGTCGCTTTGGCCAATAGAGCCCCGAGGAGGCGAGATGAGCAACACCGTCGATCCGCAAGTCAGGTCGCTGCCGCCAGTTTCAGAGCGCCACGTCGATCCGCACACCTATCCCGATGGCGTCGCCTTTCTCGACGGCCAGTACCTGCCGATGTCGCAAGCCAAAATCTCGGTGTTGGACTGGGGTTTCCTGCATTCGGACGCAACCTACGACACGGTGCATGTCTGGAACGGCCGCTTCTTCCGCCTCGACCTGCATCTTGAGCGGTTCTTCGGCGGTCTGGAAAAGCTGCGCATGACCATCCCGTTCGATCGCGATGAGGTAAGCGAGATCCTGCACAATTGCGTGGCGCTGTCCGGCCATCGCGCCGCCTATGTCGAGATGCTGTGCACGCGCGGTGCCTCGCCCACCTTCAGCCGCGATCCGCGCCAATCCATCAACCGCTTCATGGCTTTCGCGGTGCCATTCGGCTCGGTCGCCAATGCCGAGCAATTGCAACGCGGCCTGCGTGTGGCGATCAGCGACAAGGTGCGCATTCCGCCGGCGTCGATCGATCCGGCGATCAAGAACTATCATTGGCTCGATCTGGTGCGCGGCCTCTACGATGCCTATGACCGTGGCGCCGAGACGGCTCTCATCCTTGATTTCAACGGCAATGTCGCCGAGGGTCCGGGCTTCAATGTGTTTTGTGTCAAGGCTGGAAAACTGTCGACGCCAGCCATCGGCGTCCTGCCCGGCATCACCAGGCGCACTGTCTTCGACCTGTGCGCCGAGGCCGGCCTCACCGCCGTCGCCGCCAATGTCAGCGTCGCAGCACTTCGCACGGCCGACGAGGTGTTCATCACCTCCACGGCCGGCGGCATCATGCCTGTGACGGTCATCGACGGCGCCCCTGTCGCGGACGGCAAGGTCGGGCCGATCACAGGCCGGCTGATGGCGCGCTATTGGGAAAAACACGAGGATCGGGCCTGGTCGAGCCCGGTCCGCTACGCCTGACGGATCGCAAGCCCAACCAAATAATTCTCTTACCGCGTCTGGAAAAATGCGGACCGCGCCGTATATGCCAGCAAGCGGAGAAGCCTCCGCTTCCACAAAATCGCGCCCTGCTGGGCAAGGATTCCACATCATGACAAACAAGGTTTGGTTCATTACCGGATCGTCGAAGGGTTTCGGCCGCGTCTGGGCCGAGGCTGCGCTGGCGCGCGGCGACCGGGTTGCGGCGACTGCCCGCGATGCCGGCACGCTTTCCGACCTCGTCGAAAAATACGGCGACCGTGTCGCCGCGATAAAACTCGACGTCACCGACAAGGAGGCCGTCGAGGCGGCCATTGCCGAGGCGCACAAGCGTTTCGGCCGGCTCGACGTCGTCATCAACAATGCCGGCTATGGCCATTTCGGCGCCATCGAGGAAGTCAGCGAGCAGGAAGCCCGCGACCAGATCGAGACCAACGTGTTCGGCGCCCTGTGGGTCACGCAGGCGGCGCTGCCGATCATGCGGGCGCAGCGTTCGGGCCACATCATCCAGATCTCATCGATCGGCGGCGTCAACGCCTTTCCTTCGCTCGGCCTCTACCATGCCTCGAAATGGGCGCTTGAAGGTTTCAGCCAGGCGCTCAGCCTCGAGGTCGCGGAATTCGGCATCCATGTCACGCTGGTCGAGCCCGGCGGCTTCTCCACCGACTGGTCCGGCCCGTCGGCCAAGGTTTCCAAGCCGATCGAAGCCTACGCCCCGGCCCGTGCCGCCACGGCCGAACGCCGCAAGCGCGCCGTGGCGGGCGATCCAGAGGCCACGGGCCCGGCGATGCTCGCCATCGTCGATGCCGCCGAACCACCGTTGCGCGTGTTCTTCGGCGATGGCGGCCTGCCGATGATCAAGCAGGAATACGCCAACCGCATCGCGCTCTGGGAAAAGTGGGATCACGTGTCCGATCAGGCGCAGGGCGCCAACAAGAACCGCAAGGCCTGACGCCCGCTGAAATCTCGCCGCGTCGCCCCTGGCGGCGCGGCCCCGCCCTCGAGATTCCGGTTCAGGCCCGGTAAATCCACTGCTCGGGCACCCGCACCGACAATTCCTCGCCGGCCTTGATCACGCCTGGCTTTTCCACCCAGGCGACCAAGCCACGCAGACGCTTGGCGGCTTTCGGAAACAGCAGCGCGCCGGCCTCGACGTCGGCCATGCCAGCATTTTCGGCGACCGCGCGCCCGGCAAGACGGCACGGCCCGTTTTGCGCATCGACCTTGATGGTCACGCCGCCCTTGAAGAACAGCAGCGAACCGGCCGGCAGCATCGACAGATGCGGCACACCTTCGATCAGCATGTTGGCGCCGATCCACTCCGGCTTGATCTCGGCCAGCCCCATCCGTTCGGCGACAACCGCGAGTTCGTCCGCCGCCACGATAGACAATTGCCGCTCATTGCGCATTTCCGTGCCGCGCGGATACCAAGGTTCGCGGCCGCCGGACCGGCGCGTCGCGCCGGCATGGAAGTCGCCATCGATGCCGGCAAAGCCCAGCCGCAATTCCTCCGCCGAGCGCGTTTGAAAATCATCCGATGATGCGACGTAGAGTGCGGCCGCGCGGGCGGAGAGCTTCCTGGCAGGAATGATGTCGACCGGCTTTTCGGTCTCGGGGAAAAGATCCAGCATGGCGTTCTTTCCTTGGTTCATGCTCCCCGGTTTTGCCCTTCGGCTGGCAACGCCGCAAGAGCGGTTAGGGCCAAAGCGCGCAACTCTTCGGCCGAGGCTCATTTGATCGGCAACGCGCATGAGCACTTGAGTTCCCGTTCATTGGCTCCGATGCTAACCTCCCGAAACAGGAGATGGCCATGGAACAGAGTGAGCTTGTGCGGCGCTCAGCCGGTAATTTCGCCATCTTCATGGCTTGCGCCTTCCTGCTGTGGATCTGGGCCGCGATCATCGACAGGATCGCCCAGGTCGTGCGTCTGTCGGCACCAGGGCATCTGACCGGCGTCGCCACCTCGATCGCCAGTTCCTCCACGCTTCAGGCCATCATCAGCATATGGCTTCTGACCGCCGCCGTCGCGATCGCCTTTCCGATGATCTGGCGGCCATTGTCCATGACCACGACACTGATGTTCGATGTCGGCTATGGTATCCTGGGCGCGCTCACCGGCTTCGGCCTGGCCATCGGCCTGTTTGGAGGGGAATGGCGCATATTCCTTTGGGCCGCGCTTTACAGCGTGGCGATCGCGGTCGGCTATGCGCTCGTCCGCTGGTGGCTGCCCCTGTCCGAAATGCGGACATTTGGCGGACGCCGGTTTATCCTGGCCGGTATCCTTGTACTCGCGTCTCCGATTATCCTGCTCTGGGGATAGGCGGGCGAACAGCCGGGCGCCTGATCACGATCTTCTTACCTGAAACCAAGCTTGTTTCGACGCCGCGCCGCATTACCGCCGCGCCGCGCGCCTTTGATGACCGGGCACGGCTACGGAGTGTCACGATGCGTCCGGTTACGGCAATAATATTGCTCTGGTTGATCTGGGCGATCTCGTGGGGCGCAGCGGCATTTTGGGCAGCACCGGTCAAGCGGCGCGCCGGCTTCCAGGCTGAAATGCCCTACCGGGCCGTGCTGCTGATCGGTGCGATCCTGTTCTTTATCCCGGCACATGGCTATGTCGGACGCCTGCGGCTGTGGATACCCGACAGGATCGAGGCCTGGATCTGCGTCGCGTTGATCGCGGCCGGTCTCGTGTTCAGCTGGTGGGCGCGCCTTCACCTCGGCCGGCTCTGGTCGGGCACGGTGACGGCCAAGGCCGAGCACCAAGTGGTAGACACCGGTCCCTACGGCCTTGTCCGCCACCCCATCTATACCGGGCTGTTGCTGGCGATCCTTGCCACCATGGCAGCCAAGGGCACCGTATGGGGCATCGCCGGCGCCATCCTTCTCACCATCGGCATCGTCATGAAGGCCAGGCTGGAAGAGCGCTTCCTGCGCAGCGAACTGGGCACGGCCTATGACGACTATGCCGGCCGCATTCCGATGCTGGTGCCGTTCGCGCCGGCCTGACGCGGGTCAGGAGCAGCTTACAGCATCCTGAGAAGCGCGCCGCCGATCGAATAGCCCGCGCCGAAAGCGCACAGCAGGCCGAAATCGCCGGGCTTCATGTCGGCGTGGTTTTCCGACAGCGCGATGATGGCGCCCGCGCCTGCCGTGTTGCCCAGCCGTTCCAGCACCATCGGCGCTCGGTCATGGTCGACCTCATGGCCGAACGACAGTTTCAGGATCATCGCGTTCATGCGGGCATTCGCCTGGTGCAGCCAGAAGCGGCGGATCGCCTCCGGCGTCAGCCCGTGCTCGGCCAGGAACTCGACGATGAATTTGTGACCGGCGACGGTGACTTCCTTGAACACCTTGTTACCCACCTGCTTGATCAGGTTGCCTTCGAGGTTGATCATGTAGGGATCATCCTGGGCGGTGCGCGTGTGATAGCCGAGATTGGTGCGAATGTTGTTCGACATCTGAGTCCACAGACGTGTATCCAGCACCTCGAACCGCCCAGGCCGTCTTTCGCCCTGGTTGAGCCCCTCGACGATCATCGACACCGACGCATCGCCGAAAATGAAATGGGTCTGCCGGTCACGGAAATTCAGGTGTCCGGTGATGATCTCCGGCGTCGTCACCAGCACGCGCTTGTGCGCGCCAGAGCGCACCAGGTTGACGGCCATGTGCAATGCGGCCGCCGCCGACGAGCAGCCAAGCCCCATGTCGAAGCCGGCGCCGGTCGTGCCCAACGCTTCCTGCATCTCGATGGCGATGGCCGGATACGGCCGCTGCTGATGCGAGGACGAGCAGATCACCAGATCGATGTCCGACGGCTCGATGCCGGCGTGTGCGATCGCCTTCCTGGCCGAAGCAACGCCGAACTCGGCCTGCAGCGACAGCGCAACATCGGGCCGAGCCGGAATGCGCGGCGCCATGCGGGTCGGGTCGAGAATGCCTTCCCGCTCGATCACATGGCGCGTCTGGACGCCCGAGGCATGGACGATGAAGGCGCTGTCCGATTTCTGCAGCGGCGTCTCGCCTGTGATCGCCCGGCGCGCATTCTCGGTATCGACCCAGATGTTGAAGCTCGCGACCAGCTCTTCATTGGTGATCCTGGATTGCGGGATTTCAACGCCTATGCCGCTGATGATGACGCGATGCATGTCCAGTCCGTCCATCCGCAAGCACTGCGGCTTCATGTGAGCGCCGAAGGACTCGGGGCTCAGGCTTTTCTCATTGTGGCGGTTTACGCCGGCTTAAGCAGAAACATTCACCCGATTTCACCAGGCACACAACTTGGTATTGGTCTGCGGGTTGTTCCAGCACGCGCCGTCGTCGCGGCTGCGCACGAACTGGCCGGCCAGCGGCACATTGCGGCGGCCAAGATTGACATAGCCATAGGCAAAGCCCGGCCCGTCGATCTCCAGCACGTATGTCGGATATCCCGGCGCCGAAATGCGGAAGCTGCCCGCACCGTCGATGGCCCTGTAGTTACAGGGGAAATAACCATCGTCGGTGGTAAAGCAGCGCGCCCGCTTGGCCTCGGCCGACATCGACAGGGCCAGAAATGCCGCCGCGCACACGCCGCCGCCGAACACCAGCTTCTTCAGTGTCATCACCCACTCCCTCCCACGGGTCTGCCCATCGGGATCCTGCGGCGATGAAATGCGCACGGCGGCCAAACCGGGTCAAGCCATGCGCCCCCCGGTTGTGCGGCGTGGCTAACCGATCTTAACCGGCCCGCTTGGCGACGATGAAGATTCGCGGGAAGCGCAACAGCACCTTGCCACTGGCCGTCTTCGGATAGGCCTTGGCGATCCTGGCCGTGTAGCTGTCGAGGAACAGCGCCTTCTCGTCGGCATCCAGCGGATCGACAAAAGGCTTCAACCCCGTCGACTTCACCCATTCAACGATGGCCTGCGCATCCGCGAGCGGGTGGTTGTAGATCGTATGCCAGATATCCAGCCGATCGCTCAGCGGCGATAGCAGGTCGTAGTAGAACGACACCGGCGGCAGCGGCGCGCGCGCCGCGCCCTTCATCTTCGCCGCGAACGGCATTTCAGCCGCGGTCTCCCGCATCAGACGATGCGAGTCCTCACCCATATTGTCGGGCATCTGGATGGCCAGCGCGCCGCCGGGGGCCAGAAAACCCATCAGCCGCTGGAACACCGCCGGATGCTCCGGCAGCCACTGGAACACCGCATTGGCGAAAATGACATTGACCGGCTCGGCCGGCTGCCATGTGGAGGCGTCCGCCAGGTCAAAGATGACACCCGGCAGGCGAGCCTTCGCCTTTTCGATCATGTCGGGAGAGGTGTCGAACCCGCTCACCCCGGCATCCGGCCAGCGCTCGACCAGTAGTTCCGTCGAGTTACCGGGACCGCAGCCTATGTCGACGACCCGGCGCGGAAAGTCGACCGGCACTTGCGCGACGAGATCGCGCGCCGGTCGCGTGCGCTCGTCCTCGAATTTCAGATATTGGGCGGCGGACCAATCGGCCATTTGAGCTCTCCTCGTATCCGTTGAGAAATTCGCCGCCCCGCTGAACCCTTACCGCGTCAGCCTCTTGTAGGTCATGCGGTGCGGGTTGACGGCATCGGGGCCGAGCCGGCGGATCTTGTCCTGCTCGTAGTCCTCGAAGTTGCCCTCGAACCATTCGACATGGCTGTCGCCTTCGAAGGCGAGGATGTGCGTGGCGAGACGATCGAGGAACATACGATCGTGGGAGATGATCACAGCGCAGCCGCCGAAGTTTTCCAGCGCGTCTTCCAGTGCCGCCAGCGTTTCCGTATCGAGATCGTTGGTTGGTTCGTCGAGCAGCAGCACATTGCCGCCGGTCTTGAGCATCTTGGCCAGGTGGACGCGGTTGCGCTGGCCGCCTGACAGGTTGCCGACCTTCTGCTGCTGGTCGCCGCCACGGAAGTTGAACGACGCGCAATAGGCGCGCGTGTTGGCTTCGAACTTGCCGAGCTTGACCACTTCGGCGCCGCCGGAAATCTCTTCCCAGACGGTCTTGGAGGGGTCGAGCTGGTCGCGGCTCTGGTCGACATAGCCGAGCTTCACCGTTTCGCCGACGCGGACCGAGCCGGCATCCGGCTTTTCCTGGCCGGTGATCATGCGAAACAGCGTCGTCTTGCCGGCGCCGTTCGGGCCGATCACGCCGACGATGCCGCCGGGCGGCAGCTTGAACTCGAGATTGTCGATCAGCAGCGTATCGCCAAAGCCCTTCGACAGGCCCTCGACCTCGATGACCACATTGCCGAGCCGCTCGCCGTGCGGAATGACGATCTGCGTATCCGTCGGCCTGCGCTTGTCGGCTGCATCCAGCAGGTCCTGGAACGCCTGGATACGAGCCTTCGACTTGGTCTGCCGGGCCTTGGGGCTCGACTGGATCCACTCGCGCTCGCGGCCGATGGCGCGCTGGCGGGCGTCGTCCTCGCGGCCTTCCTGCTTGAGGCGCTTGGCCTTGGCTTCAAGATACTTGGTGTAGTTGCCCTCATAGGGAATGCCACGGCCGCGATCGAGCTCAAGGATCCAGCCTGTGACATTGTCGAGGAAGTAGCGATCGTGGGTGATGATCATCACGGCGCCCGGATAGGCGCGCAGATGCTTTTCCAGCCACGCCGTCGTCTCGGCGTCGAGATGGTTGGTCGGTTCGTCGAGCAGCAAGAGGTCGGGCTGGCGCAGCAGAAGCTGGCAGAGGGCGACGCGGCGACGCTCGCCGCCCGACAGCTTGGTGACATTGGCGTCCTTGGGCGGGCAGCCCAAGGCCTCCATCGCCATTTCGACCTGCTGTTCGAGATCCCACAGGTTCAGCCGGTCCATCTCGTCCTGGAGCTTGGCCGACTCGTCGGCCGTCTCGTCGGAATAATTCATCATCAATTCGTTGTAGCGCTCGATGATGGCGGTCTTGGCGGCGACGCCTTCCATGATGTTCTCGAACACGGTCTTGTCCGCATCGAGCGCCGGCTCCTGCGCCAGGTAGCCGACGGTGGCGCCTTCGGCCAGCCACGCCTCGCCGTTCCAGTCCTTGTCGATACCGGCCATGATCTTGAGGATCGTCGACTTGCCGGCGCCGTTGGGGCCCAGGATGCCGATCTTGGCGTCGGGATAGAAGGAGAGATGGACGTTCTCGAGCACCTTCTTGGTGCCATAGGCCTTGTTGAGGCCGGCCATGTGATAGATGAACTGGCGTGCCACGCGCGCTTTTCCCTGATCCGAATGAATGGAAGTTGCGCGCTATGTAGGCGATGCCGTGCCGAACGGCAATCGCTTTTGGCACATCAACCCCGCCTGGCACCGCCGACATCCGCCGAACCATGGAAGTTTTCGCTGGCCGCGGGCGCGCGGGAAAGGTCCGGTTAACCCTTCCACGTCAAAACAGTACGGGGGTGGAATCGCCAGCGCGCCGCGATTCCAGGAAAGAGATCGGATCGACGGCATTGCTGAACAGTATCCTGCTCCTTGCCGAAGCGGTCCTCTACTTCGGGGTCATGGTCACCCTTTTCCGGTTCAGGAGCCGCATTGGCCTTGGCGTGTTCCTGTGCGCGCTCGGCGTCATGCACTTCCTCGAAACCTACCTCGCCAGCGTCTTCTACGTCGCCTTGCCTTTCGGTCTCGTGTCGCCTGGATCGGCCGTGCTGTTTTCCGGCAAGCTGGTGATGCTTCTGCTGCTCTACATCAAGGAAGATGCCGCCACTGTCCGCCAGCCGATCTACGGCCTGTTCATCGGCAATGCCCTGACGATCGGACTGGTGCTGCTGTTGCGCATGCACGACATCGCGTCGCTGCCCAGCGGCAAGCTGCCCGATATCGGCTTCATCGACGAAATGGGCTGGCTGATGGTGTGGGGCACGACACTGCTTGTGATTGACGCCATCCTGATCATCCTTCTCTACGAAAAGCTTGGCAAATATCTGCGCAGGTCGCCCTTCGCGCGCATCCTGGTCTCGGTCGGCTGTGTGCTGACCTTCGACCAAGCGGGATTTTTCGCGGCGCTTCATATCTTCGCCGACGCGCCGTTCGCGGTCTTCCTCGGTGGCTGGTTTGCCAAGATGGTCGCCGCGTTGATCTTCAGCACCATGCTTGTCGCCTATCTGCGCTGGTTCGAGGCGCGCCAGATCGTGGTGCCGCGCGGACTTTCCGACATTTTCGACACGCTGACCTATCGCGAGCGTTACGAGGCGCTGGTCAAGCATGTCGGCCGCGACGGCCTGACCGGGCTTTTGCATCGCGGCAGCTTTGAAACCGATGGCGAGGCCGCGGTCGCCACCAGCCTGCGGACATTCAAGCCGCTCAGCCTGCTGATCATCGACGTCGATCACTTCAAATCGATCAATGATCGCTTCGGCCATGCCGAGGGCGACAAGGTGCTGAAATCCATCGCCGCCGTGTTGACCGAAGCCATTGGCGAGGGTGATCAGGCATTCAGGATCGGCGGCGAGGAATTCGCCATCCTGTGCTCGCGGCCGCATTCGGTCGCAAGGCTGTTTGGCGAGAGCATCCGCCACGCCGTCAAGGCGTCCGCGATCGCCAGCAAATTCGACCTTACTGTCAGTGCCGGCGTCTCCACCGTCAGCGACAGCACGCGCCGCCTGGCCGATCTCTTCGCGCTGGCCGACCAGCGCCTCTACAAGGCCAAGCTCACCGGACGCGACCGCGTCGTCGGCGAACCAGCCGGCACCGAAAGCCATGGCGCGGCCACCTGGACCACGCCGAAACACCGCACCGGCTTGTAGCCGTCCGTGAACCGATCAGCCTTCCCGCGCCGCGAGCGTCGGTCGCCGCTCTATTGGAACCCGATGGGATCGACAGTGCCCGTGGGACAGCCGGCCTTGTTGGTCGGCACCGACGCCAGGAGAAGATCCTTGAGCGAACTGTCCGGACCGATCGGACCAGCCAACCCCAGCGTCAACTCGCCGATCAGCCGCCTGCCATTCGAAGGATCGATGACGCAGGATACCCGGACCCGGTCGCCCGCGCCTGCGCCGAAGGCACTGTCGAAGGCGCCGCGGATCTGGTCCGCGGTCAGCTTCTGGCCGATGTTCTTCACAAAAAGATCGCGCACGGGCGACGTGTTCACCGCGCGCATCAGGTTGAGCGCATCCGAAAAATACTCCTGCTGGCTCTTGCCGTAGCAGGTGCCGTGCTTGATCCATTCATGCCGCTCGAGATTGGACGCGGTGCCCGGCATCACCTGGTCGAGCTCCGCCCGCGTCTTGTCATCCAGCTTGACCGGCGGCAAATCCCTCCAGCGGCCCGGATTGTCATTGGCTTTGTCGTTTGCCGGCACCTGGCAATAGAAGTTCCCGTTCGGCTGAGGCCACAGCCCATGCAAGGTGAAATGCGTCGCGTCGAAATCGCTGGCGTTCTGGGTCCTGCATTCGGTCTTGCTCGGCTTGGTCTCGCAGAAAGCGGGCTGCCAGCTCAGCGCGAAAATGTACTCCGGCTTGCCTGAAGCCGCCTGTCTGCCCTGCGCCTCCGGCGCGGTGGGCATGGCTGAGGCGCTGCCGCCCGAAACATGGCCGCAACTCACCTTTACCCAGCGGCGCTCCGGATCGGCGCCCGGCACGAGGATCAGGTAATGCGTCGGCGTATCCTTGTTGCCGGCCAGAAGGTCGTAGGTCTTCCCGGCATCGGTGGACAGATTGCCTGGATTCTTGCCGCTCTTGATCGCCTGCGTCGCCGGACACGAAGCGTCGGCCACGAAGGTACCGCTCATCTTCACATCGGCCCGCGCGGCACCAGCCAGCGACGCGGCCAGAATTCCCAATCCCCAGACAAGACCCGTCCGCATTTCACCACCCCTGGCTCAACAATCGCGGCGACACACTGCCGCTGTTTCCGTGTCAGAATTGCGGTATGGCGCGCGCCGAAGCAAGAACATCGACACAGAAAAACTGACGCTCGCGATTGACGCAAAACGGCTGCCGGCGCAAACAAAAGCCTCCGGCGCGACGCGTCCATCCAGGCGCGCCGCGATCCTCGCATGTTGGAGATGAAGCGGCGATGTCATTCAGCCAACAGCGCGTGCTCCACTCGTCAACCGGCGCCGATCTCAACCTCTATTTGAAACGGGCCGACGGCGCTGCCCGCGCGGTCGTCCAGATCAATCACGGCCTGGCCGAACACGCCGCCCGCTATGCCCGCTTCGCGGACTTCCTGGCCGGACGAGGCTACCATGTCTATGCCCATGACCATCGCGGCCACGGCGCCACCAAGGCGCCCGACGCACCGCTGGGACGGTTTGGCGATGTCGATGGCGCCGCCAAGGTCATCGCCGATGCCGGCGCCGTGCATGACCTCATCGCCGCCGAACATCCGGGCATTCCGGTCATCCTTTTCGGCCACTCGATGGGCGGCCTTATCGCGCTGAATTTCATGCTCGGCCATTCGGCACGTGTTCGCGCGGCCGCCATATGGAACGCCAATTTTTCCGCCGGGCTTCTCGGCCGCGCGGCACAGGCCGTGCTTGCCTGGGAAACATTCCGGCTGGGCTCCGACGTGCCGTCGCGCATGCTGCCGAAACTCACCTTCCAGGCCTGGGGCAAGGCCGTGCCGCACCACCGCACCCCATTCGACTGGCTGTCGCGCGACACAGCCGAGGTCGACAAATACATCGCCGACCCGCTGTGCGGCTGGGATGCCTCGGTGTCGATGTGGCGCGATGTTTTCGGCTTCATCTTCCGGGGCGCCGACAACGCCAATTTTGCCGGCGTCGGCAAGACGCTGCCCATCCTCCTGGTCGGCGGCGAAAAGGACCCCGCCACCGATGGCGGCAAGGCGATCAGCAACCTCGCCGGGCGCATGCGCGCAATGGGCTTTTCGAATCTCGTTTCAAAAGTTTACGGGCAGACCCGCCACGAAAGCCTGAACGAGGTGAACAGGGACGTCATCATGGAAAACTTCGCGGTTTGGGCCGACAGCGTGCTGAAACAATGACCGATCGACCCTTTCTGTGAGCCGGCGCCTTGGCCCACCGCAAGGACCGTGACAGCCAAGGCCTGTCTTGATAGAGCCTGAGCTTTCGACCAACCACGGTGATCCATGAGTGAACCCCCGCTGAAAGGCGTCCGCGTCGTCGAACTCGCCCGCATCCTTGCCGGGCCCTGGGCCGGTCAGTTGCTCGCCGATCTCGGCGCCGATGTCATCAAGGTCGAAAGCCCCGAAGGCGGCGACGATACCCGCAAATGGGGCCCGCCCTTCGTCATGAGCCATGACGGCGAGAACCTGTCGGCCGCGTATTACCACGCCTGCAATCGCGGCAAGCGCTCCATCGCCGTCGACTTCTCGACGCCGGAAGGCGCGGAAACCGTGCGCCGGCTGGTCGCGACAGCCGACGTTCTGATCGAGAACTTCAAGCTTGGCGGGCTGAAGAAATACGGGCTCGACTACGACAGCCTGAAGACGATCAATCCGAAGCTGATCTACTGTTCGATCACCGGTTTCGGTCAGACCGGCCCCTACGCCCCGCGCGCCGGTTATGATTTCATCATCCAAGGCATGGCCGGCATGATGTCGATCACCGGTGAAGTCGGCCGCGAGCCGCAAAAGGCCGGCGTCGCCATCTCCGACATCTTCACCGGCCTCTATTCGGTCATCGCCATCCAGGCGGCGCTTCGCCACGCCGAGCAGACCGGCGAAGGGCAGCAGATCGACATGGCACTGTTCGACACCCAGATCTCGGCGCTCGGCAACCAGAACCTCAACTATCTCGTGTCCGGCAAATCGCCGGTGCAGATGGGCAATGCGCATATGAACATCGCGCCTTACGAGGTGCTGCCGGTGAAGGATGGCCACATCATCCTGGCTGTCGGCAATGACGGCCAGTTCGCCAAGTTTTGTGCCGCCGTCGGGTTGAGCGACCTTTCCTCGAACCCTGATTTCGCCACCAATCCCGCCCGTGTCGCCAACCGGGTGAAGCTGCGCGAACGCATCATCGAGGCGCTGAAGCCTCTCGATCGCGATCCGCTGCTGGCGAAGCTGGAAGCGGCCAGCGTGCCGGCCAGTCCCATCAACAACATCGGCCAGATGTTCGCCGATCCGCAGACGATCGCGCGCGGCATGCGGCTCGATCTCGACGACGGCCACGGCAATCTCTTGCCCTCGGTGCGCGCGCCAATGGTGATGTCGGGCACGCCGCTGGCCTATGAAAGGCCCTCGCCGCGTCTTGGCGAACACACCGAAGAAATCCTTGCTGAGCTGGAGAGGTCAGGGAAATGAAGACCGGCGGACAACTGATCGTCGACGCGCTCGAAGCCAACGGCACCGACCGCATCTTTTGCGTTCCCGGCGAATCCTATCTCGCTGTGCTCGACGCGCTGCATGATTCGACCATCCGCACCATCGTCTGCCGCCAGGAAGGCGGCGCGGCGATGATGGCGGACTGCCAGGGACGCCTGACCGGCAAGCCCGGCATCTGCTTCGTCACACGCGGTCCCGGCGCCACCAATTCGTCGGCCGGCATCCACATCGCCATGCAGGATTCGATCCCCCTCATCCTGTTCATCGGCCAGGTCGCCAGCCACGCCAAGGAGCGCGAGGCGTTCCAGGAAGTCGATTACAAACGGTTCTTCGGCGACATCGCCAAATGGGTCGTCGAGATCGACGACGCGTCGCGCATCCCAGAATTCGTCACCCGAGCCTTCGCGGTGGCGACATCGGGCCGTCCCGGCCCGGTGGTCATCTCGCTGCCCGAGGACATGCTGACCAGCGTGGTCGAGGCGCCAGCCGCTGTGCCCTACACAGCGGTCGAGACCCGGCCGGGCGATGCCGAACTCGACGCGCTCGAGGGCTTGCTGGCCAAGTCCAGCCGGCCCTTCGTCATTCTCGGCGGCACGCGCTGGGATGCCGACGCCGTGGCCAGAATGCGTACAATCGCACAGGCATGGTCACTGCCGGTCGGCTGCTCCTTCCGCCGCCAGATGCTGTTCGATCATTTGCACCCCAACTACGCCGGGGATGTCGGCATCGGCATCAATCCGAAGCTGGCAACCGCGATCAAGCAAGCGGACCTCGTGCTGCTGATTGGCGGCCGCATGGGCGAGATGCCCTCCTCCGACTACACGCTGCTGAAGAGCCCCTACCCCGACCAGACACTGGTCCATGTCCACGCCGATGCCGGCGAACTTGGCCGTGTCTATCGCCCGACGCTCGCCATCAACGCCTCGCCCTCCGCCTTCGTCGAAGCCTTCGCTAAGCGCCAGCCGGCAAGAGCCCCAGCTTGGGCCGCCGAAACACCGAAACTCCACGCAGCCTATCTCGAGTGGTCGACGCCGCCGGAAACCGGCCCCGGCCCCGTCCAGATGGGCCCGATCATGAACTATCTGGAGAAGACGCTGCCGGAAGACACCATTTTCGCCAATGGCGCCGGCAATTACGCCACCTGGGTGCACCGCTTCCATCGCTTCCGCCGCTTCGGCACGCAGGCGGCCCCGACCTCAGGTTCGATGGGCTATGGCACGCCGGCCGCGGTTGCCGCCAAGGCGCTCCATCCGGATCGCACGGTGATCGCATTCGCCGGCGACGGCTGCTTTCTGATGAACGGCCAGGAATTCGCCACCGCCGTGCAATATGGCCTGCCGATCATCGTCATCGTCGTCAACAACGGCATATACGGTACCATCCGCATGCACCAGGAGCGCGAATATCCCGGCCGGGTCGTTGGCACCGATCTCAACAACCCGGACTTCGCGGCTCTCGCCCGCGCCTATGGAGGTCATGGCGAGACGGTCGAAAAGACCGCCGACTTCGCGCCTGCATTCGAACGCGCCCGCGCCAGCGGCAAGCCGGCGATCGTCGAGATCAGGCTCGATCCGGAAGCGATTACGCCAACCCGTACGATGACCCAGATCCGCGACAAGGCCTGACATAGGAAAAGGGGCGATCGCTCGCCCCTTTTTCAGTCGGCAATGACCCGCCTACATCGCCTTGTCGATCTGGCCACGGATCTCGCCGTCCTTGTTGGCGGCCGTGTGGATGTTGACGTAATATTTGCCGGCCAGCAGATCGGTGGCCTGCGCATCGGTCAATGTCTCCGAACCTTTCACAGGGCTTTTCAGCTTGCCCTTGAACGGAATGACGACGCCGGCATTTTCACCAATCGCCGCTGGCCCGTGAATGTGCCCGGCGGTCGCCGGCCCGCTGAGACCGGAATAATTCACCGTCCAGCTCAGCTTCTTGCTGGTGGTGTCGAAGGTGAGAGCGGCGGCGCCCTTGCCTTTGGTGGTGACCGGCGGATTCTGCTGGGCGCCGTCAAGCGTTGCCTTCAGCTTCACAGTTTCGGCGAAAGCCGGCGACGCGAGCAGGAATGAGGCCGAAATGGCCAGCGCCGAAAGCATCGGTGAGAAGGATTGGATACGCATGATAATCTCCGTTTCAGGGGTGACATCCTCTGCGGCTCCCCAGCGCGCGGATGCACCAGCATAACGGTTGCGCGGCCCGATGTATCCTTCAGCTCTCGCTTATTTTGTCGGTCGACAAAAAGGCGCGATCACCCGCCACCTTTCTGTGAATGCCGGAACCTGACCGATGGCCGCCGTCAGACGGCGGCCATCGCCTGCGTCAGGTCGGCGATAAGGTCGTCGGGGTGCTCGACGCCGATCGACAGCCTGACCGTGGTCTCCAGAACGCCGATGCGCTGGCGCACATCGAAGGGAATGCCCGAATGGGTCATGGCCGCCGGATGGCTGGCGAGCGACTCCGTGCCGCCGAGGCTCACCGCCAGCTTGAAGATCTGCAGTGCGTTCAGGAAGGCGAAAGCCGCCTTCTGGCCGCCTTTGATGTCGAAGGAGAAGGTCGAGCCCGCGCCGCTGCACTGTGCGCGATAGACCCGGCCTGCCTGCGTATGCTCGCCCAGGAACGGCAGGTAATGAACCTTCTCGACCTTGGCATGGTCATGCAGGAATTCGGCGACCAGGCGTGCATTGTCGTTGGCCCGCTCCATGCGGATCGACAATGTCTCCAGGGAACGGCCCAGCATCCAGCAGGAATGCGGGTCGAGCTGCGTTCCGATCGCGCCGCGCAGCGCCTTGATCGGCTTGGTGACCGCCTTGCTGCCCATGACCGCGCCCGCGATCAGGTCGGAATGGCCGCCGACATATTTGGTCAGCGAATAGACGGAAATATCGGCGCCATGTTCGATGGGCCTCTGGAAGACCGGGCCGAGCAGCGTGTTGTCGCAGGCAATGATCGGCGTCAGACCTTGGCTGGCGCCGATCTCGTCGGCGATCTTGCGCATCAGCGCGATGTCGACGAGGCTGTTCGTCGGGTTCGAAGGCGTCTCGATCAGGATGACCGATACGCGGCCCTTGGCGGTCGCCGCATCGGCTGCCGCGCGTACCGCCGTTTCGTCGACACCATCCGCGAAGGCGACAGCGCCAATGCCGAAACCGGCAAGCGTGCGGGTCAACAGCGTCTCGGTACCGCCATAGAGCGGCTGCGAATGCAGGATGACGTCGCCGGGGCGAGCATAGGCAAGCAGCGTCGTGGCGATCGCCGACATGCCGGACGAAAACAGGATGCAGGCATCCGTCCCCTCATAGATGGCCAGCCGGTCCTCGACGATCTCGCTGTTGGGATGATTGAAGCGCGAATAGACCAGGCCGGAGGCCGTGCCGCTCGGCGGCTCCTTTCGGCCTGATGTGTAGTCGAAGAAATCGCGCCCCTCCTCCGCCGACTTGAACACGAAGGTCGAGGTGAGGAACACCGGCGGCTTGACCGCGCCCTCCGACAGTTGCGGATCGAAGCCATAGCTCAGCATCAGCGTCTCCGGATGGAGCTTATGGTTGCCGATATGGGTTTTCGAAGGACGCGGCGCGGTCATGGTATTCCCTGCTTTTCGAGGAGCTGCTTTTCGAGACGTGCACCCGGCAATTTATGCGATCCCCACCACCCAGTCCTTGCTATTTTTGGACCGCTATGGCTGCACTGTCACAACAAATTGCGTGAAAGGACCAGAAATGCAGCAGAAGATAGCCGATGACTTTGACCGCAAGATCCTCCATGAACTGCGCGCCGATGCGCGTATCACCAACAACGAGCTTGCCGAGCGCATTGGCCTGTCGCCATCGCCCTGTCTCAGGCGCGTGCGGCGGCTGGAGGAAACCGGGGTCATCAAGGGCTATACCACGCTGGTCGATCCCGCTGCCTTCGGCTGGACCATGGTTGCCATCGCCACCATCCGGCTCAGCCGCCAGAACGAGGACGAGATCGTGATGTTCGAGGACGCGATCCGCGGCTGGGAGGAGGTTCTGGAATGCCATCTCGTCACCGGCTCGCGCGACTATGTGCTGAAGGTGGTGACGGGCGGCCTCGACCAGTATGAGCGCTTCATCAAGCAAAAGATCGCGCGGCTGAAATGCGTCGCCTCGATCGAGACCAGCTTCGTCATGAACACCATAAAGGAACGGCGCCTCTGACACATGGCCAGGGCGCCGTTCCATCTTGTCGTTTGAGCATGATCCCTTGGGGATCATGCTCTGGCGGGCTTACTTGATCGCCTTGTCGGTGATCGCGGTCGTATAGGCGCCGGTCGGCTCCTTGGTGATGATCTTCTGGTCCAGCAGCGCCTTGGCGGTGCGCTCGTAGGTTGCCGGGTCGAGCTTGCCGTCGGCATTGTCGATCAGCTTGGCGACTTCGCTCATCATGCGCTTCTGGTGGTTCTCGTCCTGGCCGCCACCGTCCATGACGATGCTTGCCGCTTCGTCATTATGGTCGACGGCGTATTTCCAGCCCTTCATCGAGGCGCGCACGAAACGCACCATCTTGTCTTCGAAGGCCGGATCCTTGAGCTTGTCCTGTGACGCGTAGAGGCCGTCCTCAAGCAGGTCGTTGCCCATGGCCGAGTAGTTGAACACGGTCAGCTGGTCCGGCTTGTAGCCGGCGTCGATGAGCTGCCAGTACTCGTTGTAGGTCATGACCGAGATGCAATCCGCCTGCTTCTGGATCAGCGGCTGCACGTCGAAGCTCTGCTTCAGGACGGTGACCCCGTCCTTGCCGCCATCGGTCTTCAGGCCAAGCTTGTTCATCCAGGCGTAGAACGGATACTCGTTGCCGAAGAACCAGACGCCCAGCGTATGACCCTTGAAGTCGGCTTCGGTCTTGATCGGACCGTCCTTCGGGCAGACCAGCTCCATGCCGGCCTTCTTGAACGGCTGGGCGATGTTGACCAGCGGCACGCCCTTTTCGCGCGCGGCCAGCGCGCCGCCCATCCAGTCGACGATGACGTCGGCGCCACCGCCGGCGATCACCTGCTCCGGTGCGATGTCCGGGCCGCCCGGCTTGATGTCGACGTCGAGGCCCTCGGCATCATAGAAACCCTTGGCCTTGGCAACATAGTAGCCGGCAAACTGAGCCTGCGTGACCCATTTCAGCTGCAACGTCACCTTGTCGGCGGCCATTGCCTGGAAAGCGGCAAGCGACATTGCGCCGGCCAGCATCGGAATAATCAGCTTTTTCATTTTCTTACCCTCTGGAGTTAGCACCCTAAACCCACCGCCCCTATCCACCACGGACAGAGGGATGCCAAAACGTGACGGCTCTTTCCGCAAGAGCGACCACGCCATAAAAGACCGAACCCGCAAGTGCTGCAACCGCGATTTCGGCCCAAACCATGTCGATGTTCATCCGCCCGACCTCGGTCGAGATGCGGAAGCCCATGCCGACGACCGGTGTGCCGAAGAACTCCGCGACGATGGCGCCGATCAGCGCCAGCGTCGAATTGATCTTCAGCGCGTTGAAGATGAAGGGTGCGGCCGCCGGCAGCCGCAGCTTCAGCAGCGTCTGCCAGTAGTTCGAAGCATAGGTGCGCATCAGGTCGCGCTCCATATGGCCGGAAGCCGAGAGCCCGGCGACAGTGTTCACCAGCATCGGGAAGAAGGTCATGATGATGACCACCGCCGCCTTCGACTGCCAGTCGAAGCCGAACCACATGACCATGATGGGTGCGACGCCGATGATCGGCAGCGCCGACACCATGTTGCCGATCGGCAGCAGCCCGCGCCGTAGGAACGGCACGCGATCGGCGAGCACGGCGGTGATGAAGCCGGCCCCACTGCCCACCACATAGCCGAAGATCACCGCCTTGAAGATGGTCTGGCGGACATCGGCGCCGAGGATCGGCAGCGAGTTGGCGATACGCACGCCGATGGCGCTCGGCGGTGGCAAGAGGATGAAGGGAATGCCGGCGCCACGCGTCACGGCCTCCCAGATGATCAGGATCCAGGCGCCGAAGATTGCCGGGATGATCAGCCGCAGCGCGGTCCGAGCCCCGCTCGCCATCGGGCGAAGTCCCGACAGCACGGCGACGCAGCGCCAGCCGAGCAGCCACGCGGCGGCGAGCAGCAGGAAGAACGGTGCCCGCGCCAGGCCTTCGAATCCGGCGATGCCGGCAATCAACAGCCACGCCACCAGATGCGCACCAATGAAAAGCACCACAGCCTCGAAAATGGGGGGTATTCGGGCCATCGAGATCAATGCCGCGAGAAGCAGGGCGCCGAAGATCAGCCAGGTCGTCGCCGCATAGGGATATATCAACGTCCCCGCGGCCTGCGCCAGCGGATCCACTTTTGGCGCGGCGATCGCGCCAAGCGCCACCGCCACCAGGCACAGCCCAATGGCCAGCACCGCTTGCCAGGAGAGTTTCAGCCGGTTCATGCCGGCCTCCCGCCCATGGCGCGGTCGACGACGCGGCCGGCAATGCCGACCACCATGACCAGCAAGGCCGCCACGATCGAGCCTGCGACCAGTGCCGACCAGATGTCGATGGACTGGCTGTAATAGGCGCCTGCGAGCAGTTTCGCCCCGATGCCGGCGACCGCGCCGGTTGGCAGCTCGCCGACGATGGCGCCGACAAGGCTTGCCGCCACCGCCACCTTCATCGAGGTGAACAGGAACGGCACCGAGGCCGGCACGCGCAACTTCCAGAAGGTCTGCGTGCGGCTGGCATTATAGGTATGCATCAGGTCGAGATGCATGATCTCGGGCGAGCGCAGCCCCTTCACCATGCCGACGGTGACCGGGAAGAACGACAGGTACGTCGAGATCATCGCCTTCGGGATCAGGCCGGTGATGCCGACCGCTGCCAAAACGACGATGATCATCGGCGCCACCGCCAGGATCGGAATGGTCTGCGAGGCGATGATCCACGGCATCAGGCTGCGATCGAGCGTCGCCACATGCACGATGCCGACAGCGATGACGATGCCGAGCGCGGTGCCGAAGGCAAAGCCGAGCAGCGTCGACGACAGCGTCACCCAGGCATTGTAGACCAGGCTGCGGTTTGAATTGATCGGCCGCAGGAAGGTGTTTTCAAAAAAGTTCATCGCCACCTGATGCGGCGCCGGCAGCGTCGGCTTCGGCTGCGACAGCGTCTTGCCGATGAGCTCGCTGAACGTGGAGGTCTCATTGGCACGGCGGTCGAGATCGCGCTGGAACGGCGCGTTGAGGATGACCGCGAAAACGTACCAGAGCACGACCACGCCCAAGAGGATCGACGTCACAGGGATGAGCTTGTCGCGGAAAGTGTCCATCAGCAGGCCTCGCCAGGTACGCGCCCTCCTCTCCCCAACGGGGAGAGGGTGGCCGGAGCGAAGCGGAGGTCGGCCGCTGTTCTCTTCGTCATCCTAGGGCGAAGCAAGGAGCGAAGCGACGCGGCGCAGACCCTAGGATCCATGCCGTTACCTAGCCGCGCCGCAGCGGTGCGGAACACAGCTCCCGGCGCCTCGCTCTGTTTAGCGAGTACTCTGGGCCGTTTGCACTCTTCGGCTGATGTCACGGCATGGATCCTAGGGTCTGCGCAAGCCGCTTCGCGCTTGCTTTGCCCTAGGATGACGAAGGGATGATGGACCACTCCATCGAAGCGGCTCTGACCCTCAATCATCATAGCTGTGCCCTGCCCTTAAGCCATCGCGCACGCGCGCCGCGATGGCCAGGAACTCCGGGGTCTCGCGGATGTCGAGCGGCCGTTCCTTGGGCAGCGTGGATTCGATGATGTCGCTGACCCGGCCCGGGCGCGGCGACATGACGACGATGCGCGTCGACAGGTACACGGCTTCGGGAATGGAGTGGGTGACGAAGCAGATCGTCTTGTTCGTGCGTCCCCACAGTTCCAGCAATTGCTCGTTGAGATGGTCGCGCACGATCTCGTCCAGCGCGCCGAACGGCTCGTCCATCAATAGAAGGTCGGCGTCGAAGGCCAGCGCGCGGGCGATCGAGGCGCGTTGCTGCATGCCGCCTGACAGTTGCCAGGGATATTTCTTCTCAAAGCCCGATAGATTGACGAGGTTGAGCGTACGTTTGATCCGCTCCGCCTGGTCCGCCTTGGGCAGGCCCATGATCTCCAGCGGCAGCCCGACATTGCGCTCGATGGTGCGCCATGGAAACAGCGCGGCAGCCTGGAAGACATAGCCGTACGCGCGTTTCTCGCGCGCCTGCTCGGGCGTCATGCCGTTGACCGAAATCGTGCCGGAGGTCGGCTTCTCCAGATCCGCGATGACACGCAGCAAGGTGGTCTTGCCACAGCCCGATGGCCCGATGAAGGAGACGAACTCACCCTTGCCGATGGTCAGGTCGACATTGGACAGCGCCTGCACTGGGCCGTCATTGGTCTGAAAGGTGAGGCCTAGTTTGCTTGCCGAAACGACGGCTGGCGAGGCTCCTGTCATCGGCCGCGGCCTGCCTGTTCCAGCCACAGCCGCGCCGGCTGGAAACCGATTGCTTTTATCGCGATGTTGTTTTCCACTCGCCCCGTCCCATTGGCCTTGTTCCACTCGATCGACGCCCGGAGTTTCCCCGATGTCGCCTAAACCGACTTGTCATCTTATCCGCCCTGAAAGCACTTATGAAGGCAAGCAGGGTTTGACCTATTTCGCCGGCATCGCCGCCGAAACCGTCGGCGCGTCCGGCATCTGCATGCATGTGCTCACCATGCCGCCCGGCGCCCGCGCCAAGGCGCACATGCATGAGAGCCATGAGACGGCGATCTACGTGCTCGCCGGCGAAGTCCACACCTGGTATGGCGACCGGCTGGAGCATCATATCATCGTCAAGGCCGGCGACCTTTTCTACATCCCCGCCGGCGTACCGCATCTGCCCGCCAATTTGAGCGGCGCCCCCTCTTCGGCGGTCATTGCCCGCACGGATCCCAATGAACAGGAAAGCGTCGTCCTGCTGCCGGAGCTCGATGCCCTGGTTGCATGAACCTTGCGGGGATGGGCAGAGGCTCTCCGTCACCGGCACCGGGAGACTTCGCCCATCACATTGCCGTCCTCGTCGACGACCACGAGCTTGCCGGCGTTCTTGGTACTCTTCTTGATGATGAACTGGGTGGCCGGCTGGCCGTCTTCGCCCTCCGCCTGGCATTCCGCCTTCACCACCAGGGAACCATCCGCCTGCGCCTTCTTGTCGGTGAACGTGCAAGCGCTCGCGGCGGTGATCAGCTCCTTGTCGGTCACCAGCAGCATCTCATCGGCGGCGATTTCCTGGCCGTTCCTGTTGATGCAGCCATACTTGTCGCCATAGGGCTTGCTGAGGTCGATGCCGGCGGCGAACGCGTGGCCGGCCACAAGGATCAGAATACTCGTGAAGAGAAGCCCCGCGCGCCGCACCCTCAGACCCCCGTCGCCGGAATGCCCGTCCGCTCCACCTTGCGCGGCGCGGTGATCTCCTTCCAGGTCGACAGCGCCCGGTTGACCGCCGCGTTCGGCTCGCGGCCGACGAATTCGCCATGGCCGGGCTTGGCCTTGACCTCGGCCTCCTGGATCGACAGTTCGCCGCGCGAGAATACGAAGCGCGGCAGGCCGGTCACCTCCACACCCTCGAACACATTGTAGTCGATCACCGATTGCTGCTTCTTGGCCGAAATCGTCTTCTTGCGCTTCGGATCCCAGACGATGATGTCGGCATCCGCGCCTTCGACGATGGCGCCCTTCTTCGGGTACATGTTGAGGATCTTGGCGATGTTGGTGGAGGTCACCGCGACGAACTCGTTCATCGTCAGACGCCCGGTGTTGACACCCTTGGTCCACAGCACCGGCATGCGGTCCTCGAGCCCGCCGGTGCCATTGGGAATCTTGGTGAAATCACCGACGCCAAAGCGCTTCTGCTTGGTGGTGAAAGCGCAGTGGTCGGTCGCGACAACCTGCAGCGATCCGGCCTGCAGGCCGGCCCACAGCGAATCCTGGTGCAATTTGTTGCGAAAGGGCGGGCTCATCACGCGGCGCGCGGCGTGGTCCCAATCCTTGTTGAAATACTCGCTCTCATCGAGCGTCAGGTGCTGCACCAGCGGCTCGCCGAACACGCGCATGCCCTTCTGGCGCGCACGGCGGATGGCTTCGTGCGCCTGCTCGCAGGAGACATGCACGACATAGAGCGGCACGCCGGCCATGTCGGCGATCATGATGGCGCGGTTGGTCGCCTCGCCCTCCACTTCCGGCGGCCGCGAATAGGCGTGACCCTCGGGGCCATTGTTGCCGGCGGCCAGAAGCTTCTGCGACAGGGCCGCGACCACGTCGCCATTCTCGGCATGTACCAGCGGCAGCGCGCCAAGGTCGGCGCAGCGCTGGAACGACGCGTACATCTCGTCGTCATCCACCATCAACGCGCCCTTGTAGGCCATGAAATGCTTGAACGAGGTGATGCCCTTGTCAACGACAGTGGCCATCTCGTCGAACACCTGCTTGCCCCACCAGGTAATCGCCATGTGGAAGGAGTAGTCGCAGGCGGCCTTCGAGGTCTTGTTGTCCCACATCCGCAAGGCTTCAAGCAGCGACTGCTGCGGCGCAGGCAGGCAGAAATCGACCACCATGGTGGTGCCGCCGGCAAGGGCGGCGCGGGTGCCGGACTCGAAATCATCGGCTGAATAGGTGCCCATGAACGGCATTTCGAGATGGGTGTGCGGATCAATGCCGCCGGGCATCACGTAGCAGCCAGTGGCGTCGAACTCATGGTCGCCATGCAGGTCCGGGCCTATGGCGACGATCTTGCCGTGCTGCATCAACACATCCGCCTTCCATGTGCGGTCGGCGGTGACGACGGTGCCGTTCTTGATGACTTTCGACATTGCTATCTCCCGATTATTGGTCCCGCTCGATCACTATGTCCCGGTAAACCAGGGCGCCGCCCGGGTTCATGTAGATTCCCCAATCCACGTTCTCGCAAAGAAACGCCGCGGCTTTCTCGATGGTGGCAAATCGAACGGCTTTGCCGCGATTGTTCTCGCTCTTTGGGAAGCATTGGTAGAGGCCGTCGACCGGGACAGCCATTTGTCCGGTGCTCTGGCAGACGACCCTCACTCCACGATCCCCGCCGTCTCCACCACCGCGTGGAACAGTACGTCGGCACCCGCCGAGGCCCACTCCTTGGTGATCTCCTCGGCCTCGTTGTGGCTCAGCCCGTCGACGCAGGGGCACATCACCATGGCGGTCGGCGCGACACGGTTGATCCAACAGGCGTCATGGCCGGCGCCGGAGACGATGTTGCGGTGCGAGTAGCCGAGCCTTTCGGCGGCATCGCGGATCGCCTTGACGCAGCCCTTGTCGAAGGTAACCGGATCGAAGGCGCCGACCTGCTCGATCTCATACGTGATGTCGAGCGCATCGCAGATCGTGTCGATGCCTTCCCGAATGCGTCCGTCCATCGCATCCAATACTTCCTTCTCCGGAGAGCGGATGTCGATGGTGAAGACGGTGCGCCCGGCGATGATATTGCGCGAGTTCGGATAGACTTCCATATGGCCGACCGCGCCGACGGCGTCGGGCTGGTAGTCCATGGCTATCTCGTGCACCAGCTCGATTACCCGGGCCATGCCAAGCCCGGCATTGCGGCGCTTGGGCATTGGCGTCGAGCCGGTATGCGCCTCCTTGCCGGTGAGTGTTACCTGCAGCCATTTCAGGCCCTGGCCGTGGGTGACGACACCGATGTCGATGTCTTCATCCTCGAGGATTGGCCCCTGCTCGATATGCAGTTCGAAGAAAGCGTGGATCTTTCGGTCCCCGACCTTCTCGGTGCCCTTCCAGCCGATGCGCTCCAGCTCCTCGCCGAATTTCTTGCCCTGCTTGTCGGTATGCTCATAGACGTCGGCCTGGTCGAGCACGCCGGCGAACACTCCGGACGCCATCATCGCCGGGGCAAAGCGCGAGCCTTCCTCGTTGGTCCAGTTGGTGACGACGATCGGATGCCTGGTCTTGATGCCGAGGTCGTTGAGCGAGCGCACCACTTCGAGCCCGCCAAGCACGCCGAGCACACCGTCATACTTGCCGCCGGTCGGCTGCGTGTCGAGATGGCTGCCGACATAGACCGGAGGCAGGCTGGGATCGGTGCCTTCGCGGCGAGCAAACATGGTGCCCATTTCGTCGAGGCCCATTTCGAGCCCGGCTGCCTCGCACCAGCGCTTGAACAGATGCCGGCCCTCGCCATCCTCGTCGGTCACGGTCTGGCGGTTGTTGCCACCGGCAATGCCAGGGCCGATCTTCGCCATCTCCATCAGCGAATCCCACAAACGGTCTGAATTGATTCGCAGATTCTCGCCGGGTGCGGCCATGCTCTAAAACCTCATCGATTGCGGGGCGCCGGCATCCCCCTCCCCTCGAGGGGGACGGATATCCGCGCCCAGCTTGTCAATCGATCGACCTCAGCACATCGCGCACATGGTCGATCAATTCGTTGATCTGGCCCTTGGTGATGATCAGCGGCGGCGACAGGGCGATGATGTCGCCGGTGGTGCGGATCAGCGCGCCGCGCTCGAACGCCTTGAGGAAGGCCGAGAAGGCCCGCTTGGTCGGCTCGCCTGGGATGGGCGCCAGTTCGATCGCGCCGATCAGGCCGATGTTGCGGATATCGATGACATGCGGCTCGCCCTTCAGCGAATGCAGCGCGTCTTCCCAATACGGGCCCAGTTCCTCGCCGCGGGTCAGCAGGCCCTCTTCCTTGTAGGTGTCGAGCGTGCCGAGTGCGGCTGCGCAGGCGATCGGGTTGCCCGAATAGGTGTAGCCATGGAAGAACTCGATCATGTGCTCGGGGCCGGTCATGAAGGCGTCGTGGATTTCCTTCTTTACGAACACCGCGCCCATCGGGATGACGCCGTTGGAAACGCCCTTGGCGGTGGTCATGATGTCGGGCGTGACGCCGAAATAGTCGGCGGCGAACGGCGTGCCAAGACGGCCGAAACCGGTGATGACCTCATCGAAGATCAGTAGGATGCCGTGCTTGGTACAGATTTCGCGAAGCTTCTGCAGATAGCCCTTCGGCGGCAGGATGACGCCGGTGGAACCGGCGACCGGCTCGACGATAACGGCGGCGATGGTCGAGGCGTCATGCAGGGTGACGATGCGCTCCAGCTCGTTGGCCAGTTCCGCGCCATATTCCGGCACGCCCTTCGAGAAGGCGTTCTTTTCCGGCAGATGCGTGTGCGGCATGTGGTCGACGCCGCCGAGCAGCGTGCCGAACATCTTGCGGTTGCTGACGATGCCGCCGACCGAGATGCCGCCGAAATTGACGCCGTGGTAGCCACGCTCGCGACCGATCAGGCGGGTGCGCGCGCCCTCGCCCCTCACGCGATGATAGGCGATCGCCATCTTCAGCGCGGTTTCCACCGACTCCGAACCGGAGTTGGTAAAGAAGACGTGATCCATGCCCTTCGGCGCTAGGTCGACCAGGCGGTTGGCCAGTTCGAACACGATGGGGTGCCCCATCTGGAAGGCCGGCGCATAGTCGAGTTCGGCGGCCTGGTGCTGGATTGCCTCGGTGATCTTCGGCCGGCAGTGGCCGGCATTGACGCACCACAGGCCAGCGGTGCCGTCGAGAACCTTGCGGCCGTCGCTCGTCGTGTAATGCATGTCCTTGGCGGACACCATCATGCGCGGCGCCTGCTTGAACTGCCGGTTCGCCGTGAACGGCATCCAGAATGCACTAAGATCGTTCGGCGTGACTTTCAGCCGGTTGGACATGACCAAGACTTCCCCTTGTAACCTGTTTCGGTGCGGCCAACGCTTGGTCTTTGTTGCGTTTTCGTGTTACGCAAATTTTTGACCGGTTGGACAAACGTTAGCACCGCCATGTTGGCGGTCAAGGGATTACTAGCGGAAATGCGGCATTGGAAGCGCGCTCCACAGGCCGGAGAAAAACTGGTCCAGAGAATTGGTCCAGACGACAGTCAAAGCGAGGGCTTGCAACGGTGACGACCAGTACGGAAGCCCCTCGCCGCACCCGCATCCAGATGGAAAAGCGCGAGCTCATTCTCGAGGCGGCGCTCGAGGTTTTCTCCACCAACGGCTTTCGCGGCTCGACCATCGACCAGATCGCCGAAGCCGCCGGCATGTCGAAGCCGAACCTGCTCTACTATTTCCGCCGCAAGGAAGACATCCATGAGACCCTGATGCAGCGGCTGCTCGATACCTGGCTGGCGCCGCTGCGCGAACTCGACGATATCGGTGATCCCCTGACCGAATTGCGCAGCTACATCAGGCGCAAGCTTGAAATGGCGCGGGACTTCCCACGCGAGAGCCGGCTGTTCGCCAACGAGATCCTGCAGGGCGCGCCGCGCATCATGCCGCTGCTGGCCGGCGAGTTGAAGACACTGGTCGACGAGAAGGCGACGGTCATCAAGGGCTGGATGCGCGCCGGCAAGATCGCCAAGACCGACCCATGGCACCTGATCTTCTCGATCTGGGCAACGACCCAGCACTATGCCGATTTCGATGTGCAGGTCCGCGCGGTGCTGGGCGCCGATCGTGGCGGCGACGGCCGTTTTGAAGACGCTGCAAGGTTCCTGGAGCAATTGTTCATCGACGGATTGAAGCCGAAGGGCTAACAGCGGGATCAGGTCTGGGGCCAACTTGCCGGTCGTCGGGCTCTCTCAGACAGTGGAGATTGGCAGAAGCACACATTGGTTTCGTCATTCTAGGGCGTAGCAAGGAGCGAAGCGACGCGGCGCAGACCCTAGAATCCATGCCGCGACTTCAACGGGCCACAACGGTCCAGAATTCTGCTCCGCTGCGCTCTACGGCCAAGGTAACGGCATGGATCCCCGGGTCTCCGCGTCCGCTTCGCTCCCGCTCCGCCCGTGGATGACGAAGCTGAGGGGTGCCGCTAGCCAACGTCACGCGCTGCGCCGCTCGGCCGGAAGTTCGTCCAGCAGCTTCCGCAGCTTGGCGATCGAGTTCTGTTCGGCGAGCGGCGTGTAGACGATCAGCCTCATGTCGGAGCCGTCATCGATCGAAAGGCTCATATGCTCGAACGCCATCGCGCCGGCGGTCGGGTGCCGGACATGCTTCACACCGGACAGGCGGTGCACCACGTCGCGCTGAGGCCACCATTCACGGAACTCGGGACTTGAGCGCATCATCAGCGCGATCAGCCGCTCGAAATCCGGATCGCCGATGTACTTCGCGCTTTCGGCGCGGAACGCGGCAAGCGATGCGCGCGCCAGTTCTTCCCAGTCGACCAGCAGATGTCGTCGGTGCGGATCGGTGAACACGCCATGGATGATGTTGCGGGCGTCGCCCTCCAGCAGGCCGTAGTCGCCGAAAATGGCAACGGCCCCCGCATTCCAGGCCAGTACGTCCCAGCGCGGGCCGACGACATAGGCTGGCTGCAGGACAAGGCTCTGCAGCATGTGCAGCAAGGGGCCTTCGACCTTCGCCGGCGCAATGCGCCGCCGCTCGGGCTGCTGGCGGCCGGCCAGCGTGAACAGATGCCGCTTCTCCGCGGCGTCGAGGCGCAGCGCCTGGCACAGCGCCGTCAGCACTTCGACGGAGGGTCGCACGTCCCTGCCCTGCTCGAGCCAGGTATACCAGGTCGTGCCGACCCCGGCGATCATCGCCACCTCTTCGCGACGCAAGCCCGGCGTACGACGTCTGAGGCCAGCCGCTAGGCCAGTCGCGGACGGCGTCAGCCTTTCCCGGCGCGAGCGCAGGAAGGCGCCGAGTTCGCGCCGGCGGCTGTCTTCAGCGGAATGTGAGGGACCGTCCATCCGCCCATTATAGCAGTATTGATACCAGGATAAAGTTTGAACTGTTTGGTCCGCTCCGGCTATCCCATCTTCCGTCCAGAGCACAAGAATGGAGGCTCCGGACATGGATCTGAAAGACAAGACAATTCTCATCACCGGGTCGACCGACGGCGTCGGCCGCGTGGTCGCGCAAAGGTTGGGCGCCGCCGGCGCCCGTGTGCTGGTGCATGGCCGCGATGCGGCGCGTGGCAAGGCGACGGTCACCGAGATCGAGGCCGCCGGCGGCAAGGCCGAACTCCTCGTCGCCGACCTCGCGTCGCTGGCGGAAGTTCGCCGTCTCGCCGAGGCCGTGCGCGCCAAGACCGGCCGGCTCGACGTCCTCATCAACAATGCCGGCATCGGCACCGCCGGCGCCAAAAGACAGGTCAGCGTCGACGGTTATGAACTGCGCTTCGCGGTCAATTATCTCGCCGGCTTCCTGCTGACCACCGAGCTTCTGCCATTGCTCAAGGCCAGCGCGCCGGCTCGCATCGTCAATGTCGCCTCGGCCGGCCAACAGACGATCGACTTTAGCGATGTCATGCTGACCCGCTCCTATGACGGCGTGCGCGCCTATTGCCAGAGCAAGCTGGCGCAAATCCTGTTCACCGTCGATCTGGCCGGGCAGATGAAAGGCAGCGGCGTCACCGTCAACGCCCTGCACCCGGCCAGCTACATGAACACCACCATGGTTCGGCAGGCCGGCGTCACGCCGTGGAACTCGGTCGAGACCGGCGCCGACGCCATCGTCAATCTCGCCACCTCACCCGCGCTCGAAGGCCGAAGCGGGCTCTATTTCGACGGTCTGCGGGAATCGCGCGCCGACGCCCAGGCCTATGACGCCAAGGCAAGACAGCAATTGCGAACATTGAGCCTCGACCTTGTCGGGCTTGCATCCGCGGCAACGAAGGAACACCAGTCATGACCGAGAAAACTCAACACACCGTCATCATCGGCGGCTCATCCGGCATCGGTCTGGCGACAGCGCGAAAACTACTTGGCCCGGGCATGAAGGTGACGATCACCGGGCGTAACGAAGAGAAACTGAAGGGCGCATGGAAAAGCCTTGGCGGCGCTGCCGAGAAGGCGGCCTTCGATGCTTCGAAGCCGGAGGAGGTCAGCCGGTTCTTCGGCGATCTCGGCCCGTTCGATCACCTCGTCCTGGCCGCCAGCGGTGGCAAGGGCCTTGGCCCGTTCCAGACCCTTGACCTTGCCGACATTGCGAACGGTGTCGACGAAAAGGTGCGGCCGCAACTGTCGTGCCTGCAGGCAGCCCTGCCAACGCTCAGCAAATCGGGATCGGTGACCTTCATATCGGCGGTTTCGGCTCAGGTCGCGATGCCCGGCGTCGCCGGCATCGGTGCCATCAACGGCATGCTGTTGACGGTCGTGCCCATCCTTGCCGTGGAACTCAAGCCCCTGCGCGTCAATGTCGTGGCGCCCGGCGTCATCGACACGCCGTGGTGGGATTTTCTGCCGGACGCAAAGAGGCAGGCGATATTCGCCGAATATGCCGGCAAGACGCCGGTTGGCCGTGTCGGTCGCGCCGAGGATGTCGCCGGCGCGATCGCCTTCCTTGTCTCAAACGGCTTCGTCACCGGACAGGTGCTGACTTGCGATGGCGGCCTGCGGTTCGCGGCGTGACAAACGATATTGCGGCGGCTTCGGCCGCCGCCGGCCGTTGCGGCCACTACCAAGTTAAATTACTGGCTCGCCATTATCCCGGCACCAACGGATACCAAGACAAAAAGTAGCAAGATGTTTTTCGCGCGAAACACCCAGGGACCGGCTGTCGATCCTATTCATGGATACTTCTGATCGTGGATACTTTTTATCCGCAATAGGAAAGTGCGAATTTCACATGTTCGCCATGGCTTGACCGGACCTGGGTTCCTCGCCCCCCGCAAAGCGGGGGAGAGGTGGCCCGGCGAAGCCGGGACGGAGAGGGGAAGACCGCTACAAGGTCAAAAACGGTGAAGAATGAGACGCGAGCAAGATAGAACTAGCGATCAGGCGGCTGGGCAAACTCCCAGTCGTCCAGAAGGCCCCTCTCCGCCCCGGCTTCGCTGGGCCACCTCTCTCCACTAGGTGGGGCGAGGAACCCAAATTCTGCTAAGGCAGCCTACTCCGCCGCCACCTTGGCCATCGGGTTGTTCGGGTGCGTCGTCCAGTTGGCGTAGATTGGCGACACCGGCTTGCCGGTGCGCTCGTCCATTGCGCCCGCCGCCAGCGGTTCCATGGTGATGCAGTTCTCGACCGGGCAGACATTGACGCACAGATTGCAGCCGACGCATTCGGCCTCGATCACCTCGAAATGCCTGACGCCGTTGACGATTGCGGTGATCGCCTGGTGCGAAGTGTCCTCGCAGGCGATATGGCAGCGGCCGCATTTGATGCAGGCATCCTGGTCGATACGCGCCTTGGCGATATAGTTGAGGTTGAGATACTGCCAGTCGGTGACGTTTGGCGTGGCGCGCCCGATGATGTCGTCGAGCGAGGCATGCCCCTTCTCGTCCATCCAGTTTTCGAGGCCCGCGATCATCTCCTGCACGATCTTGAAGCCATAGGTCATGGCCGCGGTGCAGACCTGCACGTTGCCGGCGCCAAGCGCCAGGAATTCGGCCGCGTCGCGCCAGGTCGTGATACCGCCAATGCCTGAGATCGGCAGGCCGTGCGTCTCGGGATCACGAGCAATCTCGGCCACCATGTTCATGGCGATCGGTTTCACCGCCGGGCCGCAATAACCGCCATGCGAACCCTTGCCGTCAATGGTCGGCATCGGTGCGAAACTGTCGAGATCGACGCCGGTGATCGAGTTGATGGTGTTGATCAGCGACACCGCGTCCGTGCCCCCGGCATGCGCCGCCCGCGCCGGCTTGCGGATGTCGGTGATGTTGGGCGTGAGCTTGGTGATGACGGGCATGCGGGTGTACTGCTTGCACCAGCGCACCACCATTTCGATATATTCCGGCACCTGGCCGACGGCCGCGCCCATCCCACGCTCCGACATGCCGTGCGGGCAGCCGAAATTGAGCTCGATGCCGTCGGCACCGGTTTCCTCGACCAGCGGCAGGATGGCTTTCCAGCTTGCTTCTTCGCAAGGCACCATGATCGAGGCGATCAGCGCACGGTCGGGCCAATCCATCTTGACCTGCTTCATCTCACGCAAGTTGGTCTGCAGGTCGCGGTCGGTGATCAGTTCGATGTTGTTGAGACCGAGCAGGCGCCGGTCCGCCCCCCAGATCGCGCCGTAGCGCGGGCCGTTGACGTTGACCACCGGCGGGCCTTCCTCGCCCAGCGTCTTCCAGACGACACCGCCCCACCCTGCCTTGAAGGCGCGGATGACGTTGTAGGCCTTGTCCGTCGGCGGCGCCGAGGCCAGCCAGAACGGATTTGGCGATTTGATGCCGACGAAATTATTGCGGATGTCAGCCATGACAGGTCCCTTTCAGCCGAGACGAAGGAGCAATTCGACGGGTGCAAGAATGCCGCCTTCAAGCGCGGCGGTGAGATTGGCGATCTTTGTGCGAGCGTTCGCGCCCATGATGAGCCCGACATTCGGCGGTGTCCTGCCCTCTGCCTGCGCGGCGGCCATGCCTGCGCGGACCGAGGCAAAGAATTCAACGGCGAAGGCACCACGGGGGCGTTCCTGGATGACCGAAAATCCTGCTGCCGCAGCGGCCGAACGATAGTCGTCCGGCGTCGACACGAACGACATGCTCTCGTCCGATGCCCATGGCAGCGGATAGGTCAGCGGCCCGTCTTTCAGGCGCATCACATCGTAGACGGCAAACATGCCGCCCAGCTTGAGCACGCGCGCCGCCTCGCTCATCAACTTCGCCTTGTCGGGAAGGTTCATGCCGACATGCAGGATCATGGCCGCGTCGAAGCTTGCGTTGTCGAACGGCATGTCCAGCGCGCTGCCTTGCAAGAAGTGCGTGGTGCCGGCCATCCCGGTTCGGTTCGACAGGCTGGTCGCGATGTCGACATAGCTTTGCGTCAGGTCGATGCCGGTGACGTCGACATCGCCGGTCGAGGCGACAAATCGCGCCGGGCCGCCGACGCCCGACCCTATGTCGAGCAGACTGGACCCTGGCCTGAGCCCCATCTGATTGACGAGTTCCCTCGTAGCGACCACACCGCCAATGTGGAATTCGTCGACGGCTTCGAGATCGCTGGCACGCAGATTCGCAACGTCCACCCCCCTTTCGGCAAGCGCGGAAAGGATTCGCTGCTCGAGGTCCGATATCTCGTAGTGACGGGCGATGCCCGGTTCCACCGTGGACATTGTCCCTATCCCTGCATCAGACTCCTGTGGATGCTCTCCGCGGCGTCGCGCCCCTGCGCAACGGCCGAAACCGTCAGGTCGTCGCCACCAAAAATGCAGTCGCCGCCGGCCCAGACCTTGGCCAGCGATGTGCGCCCTTCCGCGTCGACCTTGATGCGGCCGGCTTCAAGTTCGATCGATGCGCCGCTGCCGTTGAGCGCGGCCGGGACAAAACTCTGGCCGATCGCCTTGAACACCTGGTCGGCGACGAGCGTCAGAGTCTCGCCGGTGCCGGCCAGCCTGTCGTCGGTCAGCGCGGTATATTCGAGCTCGATTGCACTGACCTTGCCACCGTCGGCGACCACGCGCTTCGGCTGCAGCCAGTGGCGGATGGTGACGCCGTTGGCGGAGGCCAGATCCTGCTCGAACCCGGAAGCGTTCATGTGTTCCTGCCCGCGACGGTAGCAGATCGTCACCTCCTCGGCGCCGAGCAGCTTCGACTGCACGGCCGCGTCGATCGCCGTCATGCCGCCGCCGATGACGACGACGCGGCGCCCGACTGGCAAGCCGGAAAGATCGCTGGCCTGGCGCAGTTCGGCAATGAACTCCACCGCGTTGGTGACGCCGTCGGCATCTTCGCCATCGGCGCGCAGCGCGTTGACGCCACCAAGCCCCATGCCGAGAAACACGGCGTCATAATTGCGGATCAGGTCCGACAGTTGGTAGTCGCGGCCGAGCGCCTTGCCGTTCTGGATGTCGATGCCGCCGATGGCCGTCACGTAGTCGACTTCGGCCTGGGCGAAATTGTCGACGCTCTTGTAGGCGGCGATGCCATATTCGTTGAGACCGCCAGCCTTTGGCCGCGCTTCCAGGATGGTGACGTCATGGCCGTGGCGGGCCAGGCGATGCGCGGCGGCAAGGCCGGCCGGCCCCGCCCCGACCACGGCGATCGTCTTGCCGGTGGATTCGGCGCGCTTGTAGAACTGTTTGTTCTCGCCCATGGCGACATCGGTGGCGTAGCGCTGCAGGCGGCCGATCTGCACCGGCTTGCCCTCGGCCACCTCGCGCACGCACACTTCCTCGCACAGCGTCTCGGTCGGGCAGACGCGTGCACACATCCCGCCAAGAATGTTCTGGTCGAAGATCGTCTTGGCCGAACCGATCGGATTGCCTGTCGAGATCTGGCGGATGAAGAGCGGAATGTCGATCGAGGTCGGGCATGCATTCATGCACGGCGCATCGTAGCAGAAGTAACAACGATCGGACTCGACCAGCGCCTCGTGGTGATCGAGCGGCGGATGCAGGTCGGAAAAATTGTCGGCATACTGGTCTGGCGAAAGCCGTCCGCCCGCAATGCCTTCCTTGAACTGGCCCTCTGGCATTCTCAGTTCCCCATGTTTTGTTTTGGGGAAGGCTAGCACGTTTTATTTTTTTATCAATTGGTCAATTTTCGACATAAGCCATTGAAATGTCCGGATAATAACATGATTTTTTTACTCATGTTATAGGCGGATCAAGCTGACTTGGGCCGTTGTGCCTGCCCTAGAGTAATACTTTCTCGGCCGTTTGTCGGATTTCCGTCGCGAAGATCGTCCTAGGATGGATCGCCCCCCGATCGACAACTGGAAACGTAAGGAGCCCGACATGGCAAAGTCCCCGATGCCCTTCTTCTGGTACGAGTTGATGACCACAGATCTCGATGCAGCCGAGGCGTTCTACACAGCCGTCGTCGGCTGGAAGGCGGAAGCTTTCGACAAGGCGCCCGGCATGCCGCGCTACATCGTGGTCAATGCCGGCGATCGCGGTGTCGGCGGGCTGATGACCATGCCGGAAAATGCCAGCAAGATGGGCATGCCGCCCGCCTGGATCGGCTACATCCACACCAAGGATATCGAGGCCTCGACGGCATCGCTGAAGAAGGCCGGCGGCGCGGTGCATCGCGCGCCCGACGAGATCCCCGGTGTCGGCCGATTTGCCGTGGTGGCCGATCCGCAAGGCGCGACCTTCATGTTCCTGCAGCCCAACGGTCCGGACCAGCCGGTGGTGCCTGCCACCACGCCCGGCCATATTGGCTGGCACGAACTCTATACGAGCGACTGGAAGGCCGCCTTCGACTTCTATTCCAGCGAGTATGGCTGGGCCAGGGCCGGCGAGTTCGACATGGGCGAGATGGGCATCTACATGACCTTCACGGCAGGTCCAGAATCCGGCGGCGGCATGATGAACAAGCCTTCGCAGATCCCCGTGCCCGTCTGGCAATTCTATTTCAATGTCAAGGGGATCGACGCGGCGGCCAAACGTGTCACTGACAATGGCGGCAAGGTGCTGGTGGGCCCGATGGCGGTTCCCAGCGAGCAATGGATCGTCCAGTGCCAGGACCCGCAGGGCGCGCATTTCGCGCTTCTGGCACCCGTGCGCTGAACCGGCCCATACCGGCCGGATCTCATCGCGCCGGACGGCGCGATGAGACGTCAGCGGGTCATTCGGGCGCCAGAACCGCCACCTTGATGCTCCGATCCTTCGCGCCACTCAGTTGAATGGTGGCCGGACCGGCCGACAGCTTGAAACGAATGCTCTTGCGAATGCCAGCACAGGTTTTTGCCGCGCTGTACCCCACCGACTTCGTCGCATGGTCGTCCTGGATGACATCGATCCAGGCCTCACCGGAGAGGCTTATCTGCAGTTCTCCCTCAGGCGGCACGTCTACGTTTGCCGTCGCACCGAACGTGCCGTTTGCCGGCGCGCGCTGAGGCGGAACGGTGAAGCTGGCCGTGTCGACCGGAACCAGTGTCACGTCGGCGGCCTCGCCGACAGCCAAGGAGACGCCAGGCTGCGCAAGCGGCGCCGCGGCAAACAGTGCCTGCTCGCGTGTCACCGGCCATTTGAAAGCAGCGCAGCCGTCATCGGCCGCATTGGCCAAGCCGGTGCCTGCAAGGATCGCGAACAAGCTGAAGACAACTTTTTTCATGACAAAGGCGGCTCATATGGTTTTGAACGTCCAGACAACAGTACAACCATGGAGATTATATTGCAACCTCCGGGGGAATTTATATGAGCGCTGAGAAGTGAAAATTCCAATCACCGATTGTTGAAGGCCCGCCGCGGGGAAGTGAATGGTCCATTGCCGGGCGATAATCTATGGCCGGGCCGGGAGGGATAAATGGAGTTCTAGATGAAGCTTTTCGAAGGGCTTACCCGATATCAGCCGCAAGCGCTCGGCGTGCTGCGCATCATGACCGCGCTGCAGTTCATCGAACACGGTTCCCAGAAACTGTTCAATTTCCCGGTGGCAGCCCAGCCCCATGTCCTCAGCGGTCTGCCGCTGACCGCGGGCATCCTCGAATTCGCCGGCGGCATCCTGCTGGCACTTGGCCTGTTCACCCGTCCGGTCGCGTTCCTCCTGGCCGGCGAAATGGCGATCGCCTACTTCATGGTGCACATGCCGCGCGACTTCTTCCCCGTCAACAACAGCGGCGATGCGGCGATCTCCTTCTGCTTCATCTTCCTCTATCTGGTATTCGCCGGCGCCGGCGCCTTCGCGCTGGACAACCGCAGCGCCTCGTAGGCGCCTCTCGGCGCTGGATTACGCCGGCTTGCGGGCAATCAGACCGGCGAAGGCAATGAAGCCGAAGAATGCGCCGGCCTCGACGCGCCTTCGCGCCGCTTGCTTCAACCCGTCGGCAAGTACGGTATCGAACCGCTTCTGCCCGGCCAATATGTCGGCGCCCCGATCGACCAACGTCAGCATGTAGTCGGCGTCGCTGGTCTGGGCATAGCCATAGCTTTCGAAGCTCTCTACGACAAAGCCTTCTGATGCCGCCAGCAGCGGCAGCCGGCGGGTCAGCCAGCGGTCATGCACCAGGGCCGCCACCGCCGCTTCGACGCAATCCTGAAGCGGATCATGATCGCCAGTGGCGACCGTCGCGGTTGCGTAATCCCCGTCGAAGACAGCCAGCAAGCCGCCAGGGCGCAGCACGCGTAGCGCTTCCGCCAGCGCTTTTTCAGGGCCGGGCACATGGGTCAAACAAGTATGGAAGACGACCACATCGAACGAATGGTCCTCCAGCGGCAGGTCGCGCGCATCGCCCTCGACGAACCTTAGATTAGGAATAGCGGAGCCAAGTTCCCTCGCCTTGGCCAGGAATATCGGTGACGGGTCTATGCCGACGACCTCGCCGACCTTCGGCCAGCGCGCCAGCTCTCGGCATACCGGCCCCGAGCCGCAGCCCACCTCCAGCACGCGCGCCTTCTCGGGAAAATCGACCTTCGAGATGAAATCCCGGCGGATCGCCTTCAGGCGCGGATCGGCGGCCCGCACTTCCATGGCGTTGACGAGCACGGCGACGACCGCCGGATCAGCGGCCGTGATCTGCGAGTAGACATCGGGCATGGCGGACCTGCAAGCGTTGCGCGGCCTGTCGCCACGCCCGCACATCATAGCGAAAGGTCGCCTGCCGAAGTGGGCCAGCAGCCTCGTGCCGTACTAGCCACGCGTCCTCTGAAAGTTGGCGTCGAACAGTGGTGCCGCCTGCATGCGCGCGACATGGCGTTTGCCCAGCAGCTCGATCTCGAAGCCATCGGTCTCCTCGGCGATCTCCTTTGGCACATAACCGATGGCGACCGACTTTTTCGAATGGTGCGCGTAGCCGCCCGACGTCACCCAGCCGCGTACCGCGCCGCCAAACCAGATCGGCTCGTCGCCGATCACATCGGCATCATCGGCATCGACGATGAAGGTGCGCAGGCGCAGCTTACCGCCCTGCTTGCGCTCGACGAGCGCCGCCGCCTTACCGATGAAATCCGCCTCCTTGCCATAGGCGACGAAGCGGTCGAGCCCGGCCTCCAGCGGCCCGTAGATCGGGCGGTATTCGCGCCCCCATGAGCCGTAATTCTTCTCAAGCCGCAGCGCGTTGAGCGCCCGTGAGCCGAACAGGCCGATCCCGAATTCGGCACCCGCCGCCATCAAAGCCTGATACGCGGCGCGCTGATATTCCGGCGTCACCCAGATCTCGTAGCCGAGATCGCCAGTGTAGCTGACGCGGCCGACAAGGCACGGCGCCATGCCGATATCCATCCGGCCGATGGCCATGAAAGGAAATGCCGCGCTCGACACATCCGCGCGCGTTGCCTTTGCCAGCACATCGCGCGCCTTCGGCCCGGCGATCGACAGGCCGGTAAGCCTGGTGCCCAACACCTCGATGTGGACGTGGCCGTCCCCGGGCAGATGCTTTTCGAACCAGCGCATGTGGTATTGCTCGGCAATGCCGGAGCCCGCGAGGAACCAGCCTTCTTCTCCGAGATTGGCCAGCGTGAAATCGCCGATCAGCCTGCCGTCTTCCTTCAGCATCGGCGCCAGCGTCATGCGGCCTGGCTTGGGCAATTTGCAGGCCAGCATCCGGTCGAGCCAGTTGGCTGCCCCCTCGCCTGACACCTTGTATTTGGCGAAGCTCGAAATCTCCGACAGGCCAACTCCGTCGCGAACCGTGTTCACCTCGTTGGCGACATGCGTGAAGTCGCTCGAACGCCGCCAGGAGAACTCGTCCTTGACGCCTTCGGGCGCATACCACAACGGAACTTCGAGCCCGTAGGCAACGCCGAACTGAGCGCCCTTGGCCGACAACAGATCGTAGACCGGCGTCGTCTTGAGCGGCCGGCCGGCCGGCAATTCCTCGTTGGGGAAGCGGATCGAGAAGCGCCGCGAATAGTTCTCGCGCACCTTGGCATTGGTGTAGGCCATCGTCGCCCAGTCACCGTAGCGCGCGACATCCATCGCCCAGATGTCGGCGCCGGGATCGCCTTCGATCATCCAGTTGGACAGCGCCAGCCCGACGCCGCCGCCCTGAGAAAAGCCGGCCATGACGCCACAGGCGACCCAGAAGCCCGGCAGGCCGCGCACCGGCCCGACCAACGGGTTGCCGTCGGGCGCGAAGGTGAATGGTCCGTTGATGATCTGCTTGATGCCGGTGTTCTGAAAGGCCGGGAAATGCCGGAAGCCGACCTCCAGCGACGGCGCGATGCGGTCGATGTCGGGCTCCAGCAGTTCATGGCCGAAATTCCAGGGCGTCTGGTATTCGGACCACGGCTTGTTGGCCTTCTCATAGGTGCCCATCAACATGCCGCCGCGCTCCTGGCGCAGATAGAGTTCGCCGTCGAAATCGACGGCGTGAATGATCTCAGTGCCGGTTTTCTGATTCCAGGCAGCCACCTCCGGCATGTCCTCGGTGATCAGGTACATGTGCTCCATGGCCAGCACAGGCAGTTCCAGCCCGACCATGCGGCCGACCTCGCGCGCCCAAAGGCCGCCGGCATTGACGACATGCTCGGCCACCACTTCGCCCTTGTTGGTGATGACGCGCCACATGCCGTCGGCGCGACGCACGATGTCCTCGACCTTGGTGAAACGTTCCACCTCGGCGCCCAGCTTGCGCGCGGCCTTGGCATAGGCATGGGTGACGCCGGACGGATCGAGATGGCCGTCCTCGGAGTTTCTGACGGCGCCCACGAACTGCTTGGGGTCGAGCAGCGGCATCAGCTCCGCCGCCTCCTTGGGCGATATTTCCTCGAGATCGATGCCGAGATAACGCCCCTTGGCGACGACGCCGCGCAGCCAGTCGAGCCGTGCCTCGGTCGCCGCCAGCAGTACGCCGCCGGTCAGGTGCACGCCGGTCGCCTGCCCCGACAGTTCCTCGATCTCCTTGTAGAGCGAGATCGTGTATTTCTGCAGCTTGGCGACGTTGGGGTCGCCATTGATCGTGTGCATGCCGCCGGCGGCGTGCCAGGTCGAACCCGAGGTCAGTTCATCGCGCTCCAGAAGCACGACGTCGGTCCAGCCGTGGCGGGCGAGATGGAACAGAACGGAGCATCCGACGACGCCACCGCCAATGACCACGACCTTTGCATGCGATTTCATGAGTTCTTCTCGTTACTTTAGGAGTTGGATGGGGGAGTGGATTCTGGATGGGAGGGCAATGATTCATCGTTTTCAAAGATCGGCGCTGCCCCTCATCCGCCTGCCGGCACCCTCTCCTCGTTCTTCACGGGGAGACGGTAAGGGTGAGGGGCGGCGCCGACTTTCGAAGACCATCACGGTTCGCCCTGCCCGATCGTTTCCTTGCGCTTGGCCACATAAGTCTCCAGCGCCTCGCGCACGGCGATATCCATCACCGGCTCGACGTAATCTTCCAGCGCCTTCTTCCACAGCCGCGTCGCGCGCGCCGTGGCGTCGAGGCTGCCAGCCTCTTGCCAGGCCTCGTAATTCTGCCAGTTGGACAGTATCGGCTGGTAGAAAGCGGTGGCGTAGCGCTCCAGAGTGTGCGGCTCGCCGAAGAAATGGCCGCCGGTCGGCACGGCACCCAGCGCCTCGACGGCAAGCTCGGCCTCGTTGACTTCGATTGGGCGCAAAAACTCCATCATGTGCTGGATCATTTCGACATCGATGATGAATTTTTCGAACGACGCCGTCAGCCCACCCTCCTGCCAGCCGGCGGCATGATAGACGAGGTTGCCGTGGCCGAGCACGGCGCCCCACAGCGCCATCAGCGTTTCATAGGCGCCTTGCGCGTCCGCCGCGTTGGAGGCGGAGCCCGGCGTGGTGCGATACGGCAGCCCATAGCGTCGCCCCAATTGGCCGGAGGCGATATTGGCCTTGGTGTTCTCCGGCGTGCCGAAGGCCGGCGCGCCCGACTTCATGTCGACATTGGAGGTGAAGGCGCCATACATTACCGGCGCTCCGGGCCGCACAAGCTGCGTCAGCACCACGCCGAACAGCGCCTCGGCGTTCTGCTGCGCCAACGCGCCGGCCAGCGTTACCGGGCTCATCGCCCCCATCAGCGTGAAGGGCGTCACCGCCACCGACTGGCCGAACTCGGCCATGGTCATCAGCCCCTCCGCCATCATCTCGTCGAAACGGCGCGGCGAGTTGACCGAGATGATGGTGGTGATGCCAGGATCATCAGCCATCTGGTCGAGCGTCAGGCCGCGTGAAATCGCCATCATCTCGATGCCGTCCAGCGCTCTGCCCCGGCCGATCGCCGAGACGTGAAAACTCTTGTCGGTCAGCGTCAGGTTGGTGAAATAGGTGTCGAGATGGCGGGAATTCGCCGGCAGTTCCACTGGCGCGCAGACCTGGTTGCCGAGCATGTGGATGCAGTGGAAATGCTGCGCCAGCCGCGTCAGATCTGAATAGTCACGCAGGTTTCCGGCGCGGCGGCCGCGTTCCATGTCGTGCACATTGGGCGGCCCGGCAACGAGGGTGAAGTTGATGATGTTGCCGCCCAGATGAACGGTCTTGGCCGGATTGCGCGGTGTCAGCGTATAGCTCGAGCGCGTGGTCTTCAGCGCCTCGGCGACCATACCGCGATCGATGCGGACATTCGCCGACGCATGGTCGACCTTGGCGCCTGCCTTCTCGAACAACGACAGCGCCCGCGGGCTCATCACCTCGATGCCGAAATTCTCCAATATGTGCATCGAGGCCTGATGGATCGCCTCGATCTGGTCGGCCGAGAGCATCGCCATGGGCGGATAGGGATTTCTAACCTGCCGCGGCGGCAGTTGCGGGATGGCCGATGGCCCCCTGTTGCTGGTGCGTTCGGCGCCGCGCTTGCGTCTGGGTTCATTCATGCCGGGCATCAAAGCCCCGGCATGGCGATCAGGCTGTCAAGAATTCGTCATTTCCGGGCGTGATTTTATCCCAGGCGGCATAGTTTCGAAAGCCATACGATGAAAGCGACACGCGAGGTCGAAATCGTCTTCGTCGATCCCGCCGGCCGCGATGCACCGCGCCCCCGCGTTAACGGACGCGGAAAGATTCCTTTTATGTTTTCGGCCTAAAGCTCTCCCAATGCGTAGGTCGAGTTTTAGTAAAATTGTCGCGGTTTCCGTACTGCTGGCGCTGTCGGCCTGCGCCACGGCGCCAAGCCATATCAACAATGTCTGCGCCGTCTTCGACCAGAATGACGGCTGGTTCGACAATTGGCAGGCGGCGGCCGAACGCACACAGCAGAAATACGGCGTGCCGGTCCCCGTACTGATGGCGACGGTGCGCAAGGAGTCCGGCTTCAAGAGCAATGCCCGGCCGCCGCGCACCAAGCTTCTCGGTTTCATTCCCTGGAAGCACGTCTCCTCGGCCACCGGCTTTTCGCAGGCGCTGGACGGCACCTGGTCGCAATATCAGAGCGAGACCGGCAACTGGGCGGCGCGGCGGACAAAATTCGCCGATGCCGTCGATTTCGTCGGCTGGTATCATTCCAAGACAGCCGACACCTATGGCGTCGCCCGCAACGACACATACAATCTCTATCTGGCCTACTATCTCGGCTGGACCGCTTATGGCCGCGGCAACCGCGGTGACGCGGGCGTGCAGAACTATGCCCGCGCCACCGAGAAGATGGCCCGCGACTATGCCGAACAGCTGAGGCAGTGCGGCAACTGACAGGGTTGCCGCGACTGGAAAAAATCAGCGCGGCTTCTTGCCGAACACCCTGATGTATTCGGCCTCGCCACCCTCGGCGAGCGCCTTGGCCTGGCCAACCCAGTCGTCACGCTCGATGCGGCCATGGAACTGGATATGGTGGTCGACCCAATCGCGCTCGGCCTTGCTCCACGCCGCCACTTGCTCGAAGCGATAGATGCCGAGTTCGTTCAGGATGGCTTCGATCTTCGGGCCAACGCCCGAAATCAGCTTCAAATCGTCGGGTTGGTCCGGCCTGGAAATCCCCGCCGGTCGATTCCGCCCGGCCGCACCGTCGCCGCTTTCCGTACTGACGGCGGAGGAAACCCTGGCATTCTCGGCCTGGCGGCCGTCGCCCAGCGTTCTTGGCGTGAACGGCGCGGATGTGGCGTTGTCGTCGGTCGCCGGTCCGCCGGTTTCCGAAATCTCGTCGCGCACCTCATGACGGCGGGCTCGCGAAACGGCTTCGGCATTCTCGGCAGCCTCCCCCACGGCGTCAGCCTCCGCGCTGGCTGTCTTGCCGTGCGGCCGGTTCGGGGGCGTGCCGACGAAACCGGGGCCAGCGCCATGCGGCGCGTCTTCCGGCACACCTTCATGCGCCGCATGGTCCTTGTTGAACTTGATCACCGGCTCCATTGTCGCCAGCACATCATCGGAGAGCCAGCACAGGCTCATATGACCGCCGCCGAGGTTCTTCACCGGCGGCACCTTGGTCTCGCACAGATTGTCCGGCACCAGTTTCTTGTAGCCGCAACGCGTCTGGAACGGACAGCCGCTCGGCGGGTTCATGGCCGACGGAATGTCGCCTTCCAGCACGATATGCTTCTTGACCACACTGGTGTCGGCGATCGGGATCGCCGACAGCAATGCCTCGGTATAGGGGTGATAGGGCGGCGCGAAAATCTGGTCGGTGGTGCCTTGCTCCACGATATAGCCGAGATACATGACGACGACGCGGTCGGCGATGTAGCGCACGACCGACAGATCGTGGCTTATAAAGAGCATCGTCGTCTTGTTCTTGCGCTGGATGTCCATCAGCAGTTCGGTCACCGCCGCCTGCACCGACACATCGAGTGCCGAGACCGGCTCGTCGGCTACCACCACCTTGGCGTCGCCCGCAAAGGCCCGGGCCACGCCGATGCGCTGCTTCTGGCCGCCTGACAACTGGCGCGGCTTGCGGGTTTCGAAGGCCCGCGGCAGCTTCACCAGGTCCAGCAGTTCCAGCATGCGCTTGCGGCGATCGGCGACCGTCTTGCCGATATTGAATTTTTCCAGCGTGCGGATGATCTGCGAACCGACCGAATGGCTGGGGTTGAGCGTATCGAACGGGTTCTGGAACACCATCTGGATCGACGAGACCGTGTCGACGCTGCGCTTCTCGATGCCGGTCGACTGAATTTGCTTGTTGCCCAGCGTCACCGTGCCGGCACTTGCCGTCTCCAACCCGAGCAGCACCTTGGCCAGCGTCGACTTTCCGCAGCCGGATTCGCCGACAATGGCGACGGTCTCGGATTCGCGCGCCATGAAGGAGATCGTCTCGTTGGCCTTGACGACGCGGCCTTCGCTCGAACCGAACACCTCGCTGCCGCCGACCCGGTAATACTTCCTGAGGTCCTCGATCTTGAGCACCGGGGCGCCGGGCACGACGCGCTCGTTGACCTTCTTGGCGCCGGGCGGCAGCGCTTCCCAGTCGATCTCGTTGAAACGCACGCAGCGCGAGAAATGGCCTTCGTGGCCGGCGACCTCGATCATCGGGATTTCGGCCGCGTTGCAGACGCCCTCGACGAAATGGTGGCAGCGCGGGCCGAAATTGCAGCCTTTCGGCCGCTCATGCGGCAGCGGCAACTGTCCGGGGATGGAGATCAGCGGCCGCGAATTCTTGTCGGCTCCCGGCAACGGAATCGAGCGGAACAACCCTTGCGTATACGGGTGCCGCATCCGGTCGAACACGTCCTTGATCTTGCCGGTCTCGACCGCTTCGCCCGAATACATGACGGTAATGCGGTCGCAGGTTTCCAGGATCAGGCCGAGATTGTGGGACACGAAGATCATCGACGTGCCGAACTTCTCACCAAGCCCCTTGACCAGTTCGACGATGCCCGCCTCGACCGTCACGTCGAGCGCCGTCGTCGGCTCGTCGAGCAGGAGCAGCGCCGGCTTAGACAGCAGCGCCATGGCGATGACGATGCGCTGCTGCTGGCCGCCGGAAAGCTGGTGCGGATAGGAGCGCATCATGCGCTCGGGATCGGGCAGCTTCACCGAGCGCACCATATCGAGCGCGCGTTTGTAGGCCTCTTCCTTCGACACCTTGTCGTGGATCAGCGGCACTTCCATCAATTGCTGGCCGATCTTCATCGCCGGATTGAGGCTCGCCATCGGCTCCTGGTAGATCATGGCGATCTTGTTGCCGCGGATGGCGCGCAGCTCCTCGTCGGAGAGCTCGCCCATGTCCTTGCCCTGGAACTTGATCTTGCCGCCGACGATCTTCCCGATGTTGGAGAGGTCGCGCATGATGCCGAGCGACACGGTCGACTTGCCGCAGCCGGATTCACCGACGATGCCCATTGCCTCGCCCGGCATGACGGTGCAGGAAAAATCCATGACGGCCGGAATCTCGCCCTTGCGGGTGAAGAAGGAGATCGACAGGTTCTCGATCTCGATGATCGGGTCCGCGGGATTTCGAACTGCCTCATTCATGGGTCGCTCCAATCCTTGGTTTTCAGGCACGTCAGCTATTTCAGGTACGTCTGGTATTCCGGGAAGTCGGGCCGGGCCCGTCGATCAGTCTTTCATCGATTGCTCGCGCAGCGAGTCCGCCAGGAGGTTGAGCCCCAGCACGAACGACATCAGCGCGATCGTGGGCGGCAGTGCCGGATGGATGAAGGAGCGCAGCAGACGGCTGGCATCCTTGATCGCGGTGCCCCAGTCCGGGCTTTCGGGCGCCAGCCCCAGGCCGAAATAACCTAGCGTGCCGAGCAGGATGGTAGTGTAGCCGATGCGCAGGCAGGCATCGACGATCAGCGGCCCGCGCGCATTGGGCAGGATTTCCCACAGCATGATGTACCAGGGCGATTCACCGCGCGTCTGCGCCGCCGCCACATAGTCGCGCGTCTTGATGTCCATCACCAGGCCGCGCACGATGCGGAACACGCCGGGACTGGAGGCGAACACCACCGCCACGAAGATGTTGAGCTGGTTGGGGTCGATATGGACGATGTGCAGCGGGTCCCTGTCGAACACCAGGCCGAGGTAGATCCAGCCGCCAATGATCAGCGTCAGGCCGAGCAGGATATAAATCCGGTCGGGTCGGTTCTTGTAGCGTGTCCAGAACAGCACGCTGAAAAAGATGATCGGAAACAGGAAGAACACGCCGGCCAGCGCATAAGGGATGGGCGTATCCATGATGCCCGGTGTCACCAGCAGGTAGAACAGCAGGATGACCGGGAAGGCGAGGACGAGGTTGGCCAGGAACGACAGCACCGTGTCGATCTTGCCGCCATAATAGCCCGCAGGCAGGCCAAGCGTGATGCCGACCATCAGCGCGAAACCGGTCGCCGCAGGAGCGATGATCAGCACGATCTGGCTGCCATAGACCATGCGTGAAAAGACGTCGCGGGCCAGCTTGTCGCCGCCGAACAGATAGACCAGCCCCGATTGCGGCTCGACGGCGCCCGGCAGGACGTCCTTCATCACCGGAATCTGCCCCAGCGGATCGAAGGGCGAGATGGTTGACGCGAAGATCGCCGTGAACAGCCAGAACAGGCAGATGGCCACGCCGACGATGCCGACGCCACTGTCGAACAGCTGGCCGTAGAGCGCGAGCTTCTTCTTGTAGACGAAGCTTGCTCCCATGACGATGGCGAGCGCGACCCAGACCGGCCAGAAGCGCGAAAGCACTTCGAGCACGATGGTGAAGGCGCCGACATATTGGACTTGCATGCGCCTTCTCCCCTACTGGACCCTGATACGCGGATTGAGGAACGCGTAGCCGACATCGGAAATGAGCTGCGTGATGAGGACGATGAACACCGAGACCAGCGAACAGCCGAGCAAAAGGTCGATGTCGTTGTTGCCGGCGGCCTCGACCAGCGTGTAGCCGAACCCCTGGTAGCGGAACATCACCTCGACGATGACGACGCCGGTAAGCAGCCACGGAAACTGCAGCATGATGACGGTGAAGGGCGCGATCAGCGCGTTGCGCAGCGCGTGCTTGACCACCACGTTGCCGAAGCTAAGCCCCTTCAATCGCGCGGTGCGGATATATTGCTGCGTCATCACCTCGACCATCGAGGCGCGCGTCATGCGCGCTATATAGCCGATGCCGTAGATCGCCAGCGTGATCACCGGCAGCGTGAAATTGTAGAATGTGATGCCTTGGCTCGCCGAGGCGGCCGAACCGTTCAGCCAGCCGAGCCAGGAAGCGAATACGACGGTGAAGATGACGCCCGACACATATTCGGGCGTCGCGGTCGAGGCGATCGAGGCCACCGACAGCACGCGGTCGGTTCGCGACCCTTCCCGCATGCCCGCCAGGATTCCGATCAGCAACGAGACCGGCACCATCACCGCCAGCACGCAGAGCATGAGGATGCCGGTGGCGCCGAGCGCGGGAAACAGCTTTGCCGACACCGTGGTCTTGAACTTGGTCGAGCAGCCGAAATCGCCCTGGAGGACGCCGGAGAATTTCGGTTCGGCCGGGTCGTTGCAGAAGGAGAAGCGCTGTGACGTCTTGCCGGTCGCCGGATCGGTCACCGGCTGCTTGGGAACGATGCCGAGCCACTGGCCGTAGCGCACGAAGAAGTTCTGGCGGTAGCCGTTCTTGACCAGCCAGCTCTCGAGCTGTTCGGCCGAGGTGTGCATTTCCGTCTGGCTGATCGCCAGCTTCTTCAGGTTGGGTTCGAGATTGACGAGGAAGAAGACGACCAGCGTCAGGCACAGCATCGTGAGCAGAATCGTACCGATGCGTCTGGCGATGAATGAGAACATTGTGCCCCCCTGCCGGCCGGGTTGGGGTCAGATATGGTCAACCCTGTTTCGAAAACCTTGTGACGTCACACCGCCGCTGCAAGGCATGCAGCGACGATGGTGCCGACGAAGCGAAGGGCGTTGTCGCCCTTCGCTTCCATCGAGCGATATGTCACGCCTGATCGAGCCAGACCTTGCCGAAGTCGTGCTCGTAGGTGGGGTGCATCGAGTGGTTCTTCACCTCGGGCTTGATGTTGATGTAGAGCTTGCGCCAGTAAGGCTGGATGATGATGCCGGAATCCTGCAGCATTTGCTCCACATCCTTCATCACCACCTTGCGCTTCTCCGCATCGGCTATGCCGAGGGCCTCGTTGACCTTCTTGTCGAAGTCCGGATTGGCATAGGCCGTCTCGTTCCAGGCTTCGCCCGAGCGGTAGGCGATGGCGATGACCTGGATACCCAGCGGACGCATGTTCCAGTTGGTTTCCGAGAACGGATACTTCGTCCAGTCATTCCAGAAGGTCGAGCTCGGCAGCACGGTGCGCTTCACCTTGATGCCGGCTTCGCGCAGCTGGGCCGCGATCGCGTCCGTGGTGTTCTTGTGATAGTCCTCGTCGTTGCTGATCAGCTCGTGTTCGAAATCGATCACGCCGGCTTCCGTCAGCATCTGCTTGGCCTTGGCGATGTCGCGCGGGATCTTCGGCAGCGCGACATATTCCGGGTGGATCGGCGCGACATGGTGGTTTTCCGCCGGCGAGCCGGCATTGCCGTAACCAAGCTGCAGCACCACCGAATTGTCGACGGCCAGGCACATCGCCTGACGCACCTTCTGGTCGCCATAAGGCTTGGCGTTGACGTTGAAGCGCGACACCACGGTGGCCGCGGTCACCACTTCCGAAACCGGAGCGCCGACGCCCTCGATGATCTTGACGTAGTCGGCGGTCGTTTCGTGGTTGGTCTGCACCTCGCCCGATTCGAATGCCGAAACCGTCGCGGCCGGATCGGTGCCATAGTCGATGAACTGGACGCCATCGAGGAAGACCTCGCCCTGCCACCACTTGCCGGTCTCGCGGCGCTTGTAGACCACCTTCTGGCCGACATCGTACGACACGAGTTCGAACGGACCGGTGCCGATCGGGCAGTTCTTGAAGTTGGCGCCCTTGGCGTCGAAGGTCTTGTGCACCACCAGGGCGGGATAGTCGGTCAGGTTGGCGATGAGCGCGATATCGGGCTTGGTCAGCTTGAGCTTGACCGTCATGTCGTCGACCTTGGTGATCGATCCTTCGCTCAGCTTCTTGGTTTTCTCGTCGACGAGGCTGCCGAGGCGGCCCGGCATCGAATTGCCTTCCGCCGTCTTGTCGGCCCAGCGCGTGAAATTGTAGATCACGTCGTCGGCGGTGAACTTGTCGCCGTTGTTCCATTCGACGCCCGGCCGCACATGCAGAGTGTATTCGGTGGCGTCGTCATTGATGTCCCAGCCCGAGAGCAGGTAGGGCGCGAACGTGTACTGATGGGTGTATTTCACCAGCGGCTCGAGCGCCTGGCGTTCGGCATTGGCGATCTCGGACCAGTCGGCCGTGCGCGGATCCTTGGGATCCTTGACGGACATCGCGACCTTGATCACGCCGCCCTTCTTGCCCTGAACTTCATCGGCCTTGGCCGGTGTCGGAACAGCGAGCCCGAGCAGGCCGTAGGCCATGGCCGTCGATGCACCGAAGATGCTGGCGAGCGCCAGGAATTCGCGCCGGTCTACCTTGTTTGCCTTCGCCTCCTCGGCCATCGCCAGGATGTGATCCGGAACGCTGTCGCCGTTACTCTTATAGATTGCCATGACTAACTCCCATTGTTGGCTTTCTGCCTTTTAACATTCCGCATCCGCGCCATCATGTCAAAGACAGACGGGATTGGGAACATGTTAGGGAATGTGCAACTTTGGAAGCAAGCCGGTTCGCGCGATAACGACAGTCTTGGCGCAAAATTGCTACTGCGCCGCAGATTCCGCCCGAATTTCCACCGTCGCTCAAATTAAGATATTTGCACCAGTTGGACCAGCGCCAGCAGCGGCTGGAGATGGTGCCAACAGGCGGTGGCCCGGAGCCATTCCTGGAACAGGTGAAACGGTATTCGTCCGCGATTGTACGACCACAATGAGCCGGAGCGGCTCGCCGTCACCGTGGATGACGTCTAATATTCCTTTTCGTAAAAAAGGCCGCTCTTGGCCTCGCCGGCGTCATTGGCTTCGCCGCGCAGCTTGACGCCGCGACCGACATTGAGGTCGATGGTCGCCTTGCCGGAGCCCGGCTTGTCGCCCTTCTGAATCGTCACATAGGTGCGATCGTTCAGATATTTGCCGGCCGATACCGAAGTGCCGCCCTGGCTGTCCGTGGTCACGTCGAGATCGTCGATGCCGATCGCGCCGCGCAGGTTTTCAAGCAGCGAGGTCGAGCCGCCGACGCCCGCCAATTGGGCGGCGGCCTCGGCGAGCTGCGCGATCTGTAGCGGTGACAGGTTCGACATCGAGCGGCCGAAGATCAGCTGCGCCAGGACCTCATCCTCGGGCAGCGCCGGCACCGAGGAGAAGGTGAATTTCGGATTGGTCGCCTCGCCCGACACCACGATGGTGACGGTCGCGGTCGTGGTCGTCGATGTCGCGGTGAGGTTCAGGTAGGGCACCAGCGAGCCCGAGAACCCTATGGTGCCGTCGGTGAAGGTCAGCCGCTTGCCGAGGATGGTCAGCCGCCCGCGCTGCAGCGTGAAGGTGCCCACCGCCTGCGGCGACGAGGCCGGGCCGGTCAGCTTGAGCGAACCGCCAAGCTCGGCATCGACGCCCCTGCCCTGGATGAATATCTGGTTCGGCGCGTTGACGGTGACGTCGAGGTTGAGCCCGCTGCCGCCGCTCTTGCCCGACGTCGTCGCCGGACGCAGCGCCTTGTCCTGCGCGCGAACAGCGGCCGGAGCGTTCTTGTGCTTGACGTCGAGCGCCGCCAGCGAACCCGGCAGCTTGTCGGGAACGGTGATGACGGTCTTGGCCAGATTGACCGTGCCGGCAATTACCGGCGCCGAAGTCAACGGCCCCTTGATCGTCAGGTCGCCGCCAAGGTTGGCGGTCACCACGCGCCCGTCCGTATAGCGGCCGTCGACCAGCTTGATCGAGAGGTCGGCCGGGAACCCTTGCGCGGGATTGATGCCCACCGTGCCACTGGCCGACAGGCTGCCGCGCGTCGACAGCGTGCCGGTCAGGCGGTTGATCCGGGCGACCCCGTTGCCGATCGAAACGTCGAGCGCGATGTCATTGACCGCGAGACCCGAATTGGCATCGACGAGCCGCGCCCCGGACGCGCTTACCGTACCGCCGATCATCGGCGATGTCGCCGGACCGCGCACCTGCACATTGACGTTGGCGACACCATTCAGCGACAGCCCCTGCGCCGCGAGTTTCTGATCGAGGAAATCGAACGGCACCTTGCCCGAGAAATCGAGCGCCAAGGCCGGCGTGCCGGCGGTCGTCACCGTGCCGCCGCCCTTGAGGCCGAGGCCCGCGCCATCGCTGAGATTGGCGTCGAAGGTCAGCTTGTTGCCGCCAAACGTACCGGAGGACGTGATATTCACCCCGCCGAGCCCGGCGCCGCGCGTTTGCGAGGTCTGCACGCCGGCGGCGTCGATGTTGAAGGTCACGGCGGGACTGGCCGCAGCGCCCGTCACCTTGACCGAGCCCGAGATCAGGCCGGCGGCATCGAGCCCCGGCGAAAAACTGTTGGCGAGCGAGGCCGGCACCCTGGCCAGCGTCGCGTTGAGATCGAGCGCCTGTCCGACCTTGCCCGAAACGGTCGCGGTACCGCCACCGAGGTCGAGCACCAATTTGTCGATGGCCGTCGTGCCATTGGCGATGGTGACGGTCGACGCCCGCGATATGGCTGCCTTGATGCCCTGGACGGTCGCCTGTCCCGAGGCAAGCTCGATGGTCGTGGTTCCGTTCGCCACCTTCACCCGACCGACGGCTTTCGCCGGAATGTCCTTGACGGTGGCGCCGCCTGAAAAGCCGGTCCAGTCGCCGTCGCGCGTCAGGTCGACATCGATGCCGCGAATGACCGTCGTGCCAGAGGTGACCGTATCGGCGCGAACCTTGCCGGAGATGACGGGGGCCGCCAGATAATTCGCGATCAGCGCATCGATAGACACGGTTTTCGCGGACAGGTCGCCCCGCGTCAGCGACGCCGTGTTCGCCTTGATGGCGACCTGCGGCGCGTTGCCGTTCTTCGAGAATGCGATCGTGCCGCGCACGTCGCCTTCCGCCTTCTCCAGCGCAAGGGCAGCGAGCGGCCCGATATCCGGCAGGTCGAGCGACACGGTGCCGACCGGCACGAACTTTTCGTCGAGCGCCAGGTCCCCGGAAATCCTGTTCTTGCCCAGCGACAAAAGCAACCCGTTGATGGCGCTCTTGCCATCCGAAGTGGCGAGCACCGCGCTGCCCTGCAACGGCTGGCCCGCGACATTGCCGCTTAACCGCACATTGGCCGCGGGGTTCGCGGCATCGGCCTTGCCGGTAGCGGTGAGCTTCAGTCCGGTGATGGCGCGGTCGGCCACCGACAGGTGCTCGCTGTTGACGCTCAGCGACAGGTCGGGCGCGGTCGCCGATCCCTGCGCGTTCAGCGCGAAGGCAATGGCGCCCTTGGCGTCCTTCGACAGCAGCGAAATGTCTGAAAGGCCGCCCTTGATGTCGGCGGTCAGCTTGTTGTCGGCAAGGCTGGCCTGGCCCTGCGCGGTCAATGCGCCGGAAGACAGGTTGACGGCGTCGACACTGACATTGCCACCGGCGTCGCGCTTCAGCGATGCGCTGAGCTGCGTGCGCTCGGCAAGCACGCCGCGCGCCGCCGCCGGCAACGCCGCCGAGGCGGCATCGGCTTTGAGGTTGAGATCGATGGCGCCGTCGGCCAGCGAGACGCGGCCGTTGAAGGCGCTGTCCAGCGCGTCGCTCGTCACCGAGCCGCTGTCGATGGTTATGGCTTCGGTGGCAACGCTGCCTGCCACCTTGGCCGTCACCTTGCCGGCGATCAGCGGCGCGATGGTTGGATTGTCCAACCCGATCTTGTCGGCCGACACGGTGCCGGAGATAGGCCCGCTGCGCCCCTGGAGATCGAAGGCATCGGAATGCAGGGCCACTGCCACGCCTTCGACCCTCGCCACTTTCGTCGCGACCGAGGACAGCATGCCCGAGATGTCGAGCCTGGCCTTTGTGCCCTCGCCCGCCGCCTTCACCGACAGCGCCTGCAGTTCGAGCTTGATCGGGCTGTCCGCGCTGCCCAGCGTCAGCGGCAGGCTGGGGCCGGTCGAGGCAAGGTCGAGAGCGAAATCGCTGGCGCCGTTCGGATTGAGCGTACCGGCGGCCTTGCCGGAGATCTTGTCGCCGGAGAGCGTCGCGTGGTCGACGACAACGCCGCCGGCCGTGGTGAAGCCGCCGGCCGCATCGACGGCCAGTGCCCCGAGACCCGCCTGGCGTGTCTGGCTTGTCTCCAGATCGGCCAGTTGCGCGCTGAAGCGAACATCGGGCGCGGAAGGTGATCCGCTCACATCGGCCGTGCCGCCCAGCGTACCCACCGCCTCGAGGCCGGGCGAAAACGCATTGGCAAGCGCTGCCGGCAGCGCGGAGAATTCAGCCTTGAGATCGAGTGCCTGTCCGGCGGTGCCGGACACGGTCACCGCTCCGCCGCCGACATCGAGAGCCAGCTTCTCTATGCTGGTCATGCCGTCGGCGATGCTTAGCGTCGATGGTTGGGCGATCGCCGCCTTGATGCCGCGAACGGTCGCCTCGCCGGAAGCTATCTCGACGCTTGTCGTCCCCCACGCAATCCTGACCCGTCCGGTGGCGGTGGCGGGAATCCCGGCGATGGTGGCGCCGCCGGTGAAGCCGGTCCAGTCGCCGTCTCGCTTCAGATCGACATTGATGCCGCTGATCTCCGTGGTGCCCGAAGTGACCGTGTCCGCCTTGATCGTGCCGGAGATCGCCGGGGCCTTGAGGTAGTTGGCGATGGTCGCGTCGATGGCGATGGTTTTGGCCGCCACGTCGCCGCGCGAAACGGATGTGCTCTTTGTATCGATCGCGATCGAAGGCGTCTCGCCATCCCTGGCAAAGCCGATCGTGCCATTTATGTCGCCAGTGATCGCCTGCCCCGCCAGTGCGGCAAGTGCCGCGATGTTGGGTGCCTGCAGCGTCAGCGTGCCCAGCGGCAGGAACTTGTCGTCAAGCGCGAGGTCGCCAGAAACCTTGTTGTCGCCAAGCGATACGGAAAATCCGTTGATCGAACGCTTGCCGTCATTCGTCACCAGCGCCGCCTTCAGGTCCAGCGGCTGGTCGTTGGCTGTACCGGTCAGCGTGACGGTGGCGGCGGGATTTGCGATGTCGGCCTTGCCGGTCGCGGCGAGCTTTATGTTCTTCACCGTGCGCCCCGAAGCCGTCAGGCTGTCGCTGCTGGCCGAGACCAAGAAATCAGGTGCCGAGCGCGCGCCTTTTGCGGTGAGCGAGAATTCGACGCCACCGGCTACCGGCACGCCGACCATCGGCGAAAGCACCGAGACGTCGCCGAGCTTGCCCTTCACATCGGCCTGGATATCCGTGCCTTGCGCGCTCGCCGTGCCGCTGGCGCTGAGCGAGCCGGACGTCAGTTCGATCGAGTTGGCGGCGAAGGAACCCTGCGGATCGCGCGTCGCGGTCGCGGCGAATTTCACTCGCTCGCCGAGCACCGAGGCGATCTGCGGCGGCAATGCCGTCGACACCGCGTCGGCATTCATCTTGAGCTGCATCGACATATCGGCCAGTGCTACCGTGGCCGTCAGCGAGGCATTGAGCGCGTCGCTGATCAGCGTCCCCTTGTCGATGATGATCGCGTCCTTGCTGACCGACCCGGACAGATCGACAGCGACCTTGCCGGTGATCAGCGGCGCCAGCGTTGCCAGATCGGTGTTGAGGCCGCCGGCCTGGATCTTGACCGTGACCGGACCGGCGCGGTTCTGGATGTCGAAGCCGTCCGAATGGATCTGCGTAGACAGATCGTCGAGCCGCGTGCCGCCCGCCACGATCGAGACGAAGGACGCGCCGATGTCGACCATCGGCGTCTTGCCGTCACCGAAGGCACGCGCCGTGGCGCCCTTGATGGCCACGGTGATCGGCTGCGCCTTGCTGCCGAGGCTAACCACGACCGGAGGTCCCTTGGCGTCGAGCTGCACGGAGAGATCGCTGGCGCCCTTCGGATCGACGATGCCGGACGCGGTGCCGTGCACCGCGTCGCTGTCGATGTTGGCGCGCTCGATGTCGATGCCGCCGGCGGTGGTCGCGGTTCCGGCAATGTCGAAGCCGGTCCTGCCGGCAAACAGCGGCTTCAGATTCTCCGGCAGGAAGCGCTCGAAATCGCCATCGCCCTTGGCTTCGACATGATTGCCCTTGTCGGTAAGCTGGTGGCGGCCGGTGAGTTGGGTGACGATCTGGTGATCGACGAGGAAAGTGCCGACACCATTCCAGTTGGCCAGCGGCCCGGTGCCCGAAACGACGATGTCGACCGGCGGCGCGTCCGGCAGGTTGAGCAGATTGGCGATGATGCCGCCCGCCGGCTCCGACGCCTTGAGGTCGAGGTCCAGCTTGTCGTCGGCTGGTGCGAAATGCACCCTGGCGTCGACATTGCCTTGCTTGCCGTCGCGACGAGTGACGTTGAGGTTCGTCTGCACCGCAAGCGGCGCCGCGTCGACCTTGACCGCCCCCTTAGCCGTCAGTTCGGCGATGCCGCTGCCGGCCAGCGCCTGCCCAAGCGCGATGTCGGGCAGATCGATCTGTTTGACATCGATCGAAACCGGCAGGCTCGTCGATCCGCTTTGATTGGGCTGCTCGCTGGCCACCGGCAGCCGCGCCAGTTCGATGCGATCGGCGGCGATGCGGTCAGCGCTGAAATTCTTCGACAGAAGCGCCAGCGGCGACCAGTCGACGGCCACCTTGCGGGCCACCAGCCAGGCGCCCTCGCGGTCTTCGAGCACGACATGATCGACCGTCAGAGCGCCCGACCAGATGCCGTCGATGCCGCTGACAGTCACCTTGCGGTCCGCGTTCGAAGCCAGGCTTGAAATGAGGCCGGCGAGATTTTCGCGGCCGCGTTCGGTCTTGGTCAGCACGAAAAGCGCGCCGGCGGCGGCGGCCACCACCACCAGCAGCGTGTAGACGACAATGCGAAGGGTGCGTTTGAACGACTTCATCAGAACGCCTGGCCAATGCCGGCATAGATGCCGAAATGCGGATCGGTCGGATCGCGATTGAGAGGGACGGCGGCATCGATGCGCAACGGACCGAACGGCGTCACGTAGCGCAGGCCGACGCCGGCGCCGACCTTAACCTCGGAGAAATTGGGAGCCGACTTGGTCGATACGGTGCCGGCATCGACGAACGGCACGATACCGATCGTATCGGTGATGCCGATGCGCATTTCGACCGAGGTCTCGAAGAAGGAAAGCCCGCCGATCGGCTGGCCGTTGATGTCCTTGGGCCCGATGCCCTGGTAGGAGTAACCGCGCACCGAGCCGCCTCCACCGGAATAGAAGCGCCGGTCGGCCGGAACACTCTCCAGCCCGGCGCCGACGATCGAACCGACGGCGACGCGTTCGGCAAGGACGAACTTCGAGGCGGTGTCGAGCGACTGGTAGGCCGAGCCCTCGCCCTTCAATTTGAGGAACGCCGCGCCGCTCATGATGTCGTAGCTCGGCTCTGCATAGGCAAGCACCCTGAAGCCGCTGGTCGGATTGAGCCGGTTGTCCCGATTGTCGTAGACATATTGCAGCGGGATGCTGGCGATCAGATATTTGTGCTTGCCGAACGCATCCGTAATTCGCGAATAATCCAGTGCGACGGCCGCCGAGACCGTCTGCTTCTTGTTGAGATCGTAGGAGATGCCGGTCTCGCCCTTGACCGAGAAATGATCGTACGCATCAGGGTGTTCGAGCACGGTCTTGACGTTGGCGAAGAATTTCGAGGCCGGCCCGATAACGCCCGGCTTTTCGAACATGATGCCGGCATTGTAGTTGAGCTGGCTAAGGTCATTGCTGCCGATGCCGCTGATCGAGCCGTCGATACGCAGCTTCTCCGCCTGGCCAAACAGGTTGCGGTTCCCCCAATAGCCTTCCAGGCCCAGCCCCTCGATGTTGGAGAAACTGCCGCCAAGGCCGAAATAGCGGGGCTTGCGCTCGCTGACCTGGACGCCGATCGGGATATTGCCATCGGCATCGAGCTTGTCGGCTTCCTTCAGCGTCACGCTGTTGAAGACTTCGAGCGCCAGCAGCCGGTCGCGGGCATCGCTGATTTCCTGCGGCGAATATTGCCGGCCGCGTTTCAGGCCGGTCATGTATTCGGTGAAATCGCGGTCGACCTTTTCCGTGCCCGAAACCGTGGTCGCGCCATAGCCGGCGACCGGTCCGGCGGCGACAGTCAGCGTCACGTCGAGCGTCGATGTGTTGTGATCTGCGACGATCCGGCGGCCGGTCACCTTGGCCAGTGGCCTGCCCTGTTCCTTCAGCGTCCGAACGATCAGCGCCTCGGCCTTCAGGACGGCGCCGGAACCCGCATCGCCACCGGCGATCAAGCCGTAATCGGCGCTCATCAACCCGGCGGCATCGCCCTCGAGCCGGATGTTGCCCAGGGTGAATTTCGGTCCGGGCGCGATATCGACCACAACCGGGATCGGCTGCGGCCCCTTGAATTCGGCGTCGGGCGGCAGGTCGTCGATGGCCTTGCCGTCGATCGTGATGGTGACGACGCCCTCATAGCGGGCGTCGGCGTAGAGGGCGGCGACCAGCTGCTCGCGGTCGCTGCGCGCCTTGGCCATCAGCCCGAGCGAGCCGGACACCGGGTGATCCGCGTCGCCCTTCAGCGCCGAGGCGTTTTCGAGCTTCTTGCGAAGCTCCTTGTCGGCATCCGGCGCGTTGATCGTCACCGCATAGCGCAGGGGGTCGACGATGTCGGCATCCTCCTTGGAAGCGCCCCAGAGCTTGATGCCGAAAATCTCGAAAGCAGCGGCATGCCGCGATTCGCCGACCAGCACGGTCGAGCACATGACGGCGAAAAGCAGGGCGCGCGGAAGCACGCGCCCTGGCGCGGTACCTCCTGACATCTGCTTTTCATGCGCCGGCATTATCAGTCCAAACTAAGTCCGAAATCTAAAATTGGAATGAAGTTCTGAAGTGCTCGTAAAGGGGCCACAATCCAATTGTCTGAAATAGGCAGGGCTTGGAATTCACACCTTTTGCGTCTCCGCAAGAAAGCGTGATCCCCCAATCCTGTGGAGGTACTACCGGTGATTGGCCGGAAAGGGAACCGTTGGCAGGCGCAACCTGCCGCGCCCTCGTGTTGACAAGCCCGGCTGAAGCTTGATCATGCCTGGACGTTTGAGCGACATGCGTCCATTGGGACGCACACATTACGGTTTGGGACTTGAACAATCGCATCGTGTTTTCCGGAGATCGATTCCGATCTTCGCGCTGATGCGAAAGCAGTGTCTGGGAGGGTATTATGGCAATGCGCGCGGCTCGTGGCCTGTCGATCCTGATCCTTCTGTTTTTCGCCTGGGGAGGCATCGCGCAAGCGGCCGAGGCCCGGCGAATCGCAACCACGGACAATTCCGACTATTTCGGCTTCGATCTGCGGTCCGACCAGAATGTCACGCTCGACCAGTGCAAGACGACATGCCTTGGCGATCCCGCCTGCCGCGCTTTCACCTACAACACCAAAGCCAAATGGTGCTTTCTCAAATCAGACTATAATTCCCTGAAACCGTTTACCGGCGCCATAGGCGGCAAGGTCGTCAATGTCGACGGCGATCCCGACATCGGCGCTCCGCCCGCGCTGTCCTTCTTTCCTGACTGGATGGCCGACCAGGCGCAGCAATACCGCAACAAGCTGCTGGGCCCCGGCTACATCAAGCCCACCGACGGGCTGACCGCGCTGACGACGGCTGCCGAACAATCGGCTCGCACCGGCGACCACCGTTCGGCGATGCTGAGATACGAAGGTGCGGTGTCGGTCCTGCCCGATGACGGCAAGCTCTGGATGGAACTGGCGCGCGAAACGCTGTTGGTGCAGCCTGCGGCCAACACGTCCGAGGCGTCGACCCTGCCCACCAACGCCACCTCGGCCGCCTTCAACGCCTACAAGCTGTCCCGCACGGCGAGCGAGCGCGCCGAAGTGCTGGCGCTGCTCGGCTCAGGCCTCGACAAGCGCGAACTTTTCCGGCCGGCGCTGCAGGCCTATGAGGCTAGCCTTGCCCTGGTCAATTCGGCGGCCGTCAAGGCCGACTACGAGGATTTGAAGGCGCGCAAGGGCTTCCGCGTCGTCGACCACTCCGTCGATGCAGACACCAGCGCGCCGCGCATCTGCGCCCAGTTTTCCGAAGAATTGGTCAAGACGGGCGTCGACTACGCCCAGTTCGTCACCGTCAACAACGGGCCGCCGAAAGGCGTCGAGGCCAAGGACAAGCAGATTTGCGTCGAAGGGCTTGAGCACGGCCAGCACTACGACGTGACGTTCCGCGCCGGTCTGCCGGCCGCTATCGGCGAAGTGACCGTGGCCCCCGTGGCGTTGTCGATCTACGTGCAGGATCGTGCGCCGTCGGCTCGATTCACCGGCGACAGCTTCGTGCTGCCCGCCGGCGCGCGGCGCGGCATTCCGCTTGTCACCGTCAACATGAATGTCGCCGAAATGAAGCTGTACCGCATCGGCGACCGTTCGCTGGCGCAGCTTCTCTCCGGCTACCAGTTCCTGCGCCAGCTCGACAGCTATGACATCTCCAATATTTCCGACCAGATGGGCGCGCCCGTCTGGCAGGGACAGCTCGACATCGCCAGCGACCTCAACAAGGAAGTCACGACGTCCTTCCCGGTCGACCAGGCTCTGCCGCAGCGCAAGCCCGGCGTCTATGTGCTGACCGCCAAGGCCGCCGATGGCCATGGCGACGACAGCAACTCGATCGCCACGCAATGGTTCGTCGTTTCCGACATCGGCCTGTCGACCTACACCGGCCAGGATGGGCTGAACGTCTTTGCCCGCTCGCTGGGCTCGGCCAAGCCGATTGCCGGCGCCGAACTGACGCTGCTGGCCAAGAACAACGAAATCCTCGGCACGGCGACGTCGGACGCCGAGGGCCACGCGGTCTTCAACCCCGGCCTGACGCGGGGCGAAGGCGGCATGGTGCCGGCCGTGCTGATGGCCAAGCAGGGCGACAACGACTTCGTCTTCCTCGACATGGGCCGCGCCGGCTTCGACCTGTCCGACCGCGGCGTCACCGGGCGCCCGGCGCCTGGTGCGCTGGATGTCTATGCCTGGACCGAACGCGGCATCTATCGCGCCGGCGAGGAGGTGCATGTCGCGGCCCTTGCGCGCGACGAGTCCGCCAAGGCGGTGGAGAACCTGCCGCTGACCTTCATCTTCTCACGCCCCGACGGCGTCGAGGATCGCCGCATCGTCAGCGACGGAACGTCCGCCGGCGGCCATGCCGTGGACTTGGCACTGCAGCCCAATGCCATGCGCGGCACGTGGACGGTAGCCATCCATACCGATCCCAAGCAACCGGCCGTCGCCAGCCAGATGTTCCTGGTCGAGGATTTCGTGCCGGATCGCATCGAATTCGACCTCACCGCCGACAAGCAGGAGATCGCGCGCGGCGAAACCGCCAACGTGACCGTCGACGGCCGTTTCCTCTATGGCGCGCCGGCAGCCGGCCTCGCGCTCGAAGGCGAACTGACGCTGTCGACAACCCGTGACTGGGACCGCTTCAAGGGCTACGTCTTCGGCCTCGCCGACGAGCAGTCGGCGCAGCCGTCGGTCACCCCGTTCACCGATCTGCCGGTGGTCGGCGACAACGGCAAGGCGACTTTCCCGGTCTCGGTCGACCAGATGCCCTCGACCACCAAGCTGGTCAACGCCAAGGTGACAGTGCGCATGCGCGAAACCGGGGGCCGCGCCGTCGAACGTTCGCTCAACATCGGCATCCGCCCGCAGGGCCACATGGTCGGCATCCGCCCGGATTTCGACGGCGGCGAGGTGCCGCAGGGCGGCGTAGCGAAATTCAGCCTGATCGCCGTCGACCCCGACGGCAAGCGCGAAGCTCTGAAAGGCGCGCAATGGTCCCTGGTCAAGGTCGAGCGCAATTACCAATGGTACCGCTCCAACAATTCCTGGAACTATGAGCCGGTCACCTTCACCAAGTCGGTCGCCAACGGCCAGGTCGACCTCAGCGCCGATGGCGAGGCCAAGGTTTCGGTGCCGGTCGACTGGGGCCAGTATCGGCTCGAAGTCGTGACGGCCGATCCCGAGGGACCGGCGAGCAGCTATGAGTTCGACGCCGGCTGGTATGTCTCCTCCACCACCACGGAAACGCCGGACGGGCTGGAGATCGCCCTCGACAAGGATACCTATGCGGCCGGCGAAGTCGCCAAGCTCAAGATATCGCCGCATTTTGCCGGCGAACTGCTGGTCACCATCGGCGCCGACAAGCTCGTCAAGACCGTCACGGCCAGCGTGCCGGCCGGCGGCGGCACCGTCGATATTCCGGTCGGCAACGACTGGGGCGCCGGCGCCTATGTCGTGGCAACCCTGTTCAGGCCGGGCGATGCGCAGGAATCGCGCATGCCGGCGCGCGCCATCGGCGTGAAATGGCTGAAGGTCGATCCGGGCTCCAAGAAGCTCGCGGTCACCCTGACGCCGCCGGACAAGACCGTGCCACGTCAGCAACTGTCGATCCCCGTCGCCGTGGCCGGCGTGCAGCCGGGCAGCAACGCCTATGTCATGGTGGCCGCCGTCGACGTCGGTATCCTCAACCTCACCAACTACAAGGCGCCGGACCCGGAGAACTGGTTCTTTGGCCAGCGCATGCTCGGCCTTGAGGTGCGTGACCTCTATGGCCGCCTGATCGATGGCTCGCTGGGCACCACCGGCAAGCTGAGGACCGGCGGCGACGGCGCCAACATGCAATCGCAAGGCAGCCCGCCGACCGAGAAACTGGTCGCCTTCTTCTCCGGCCCCGTCCAGCTCGACGCCGACGGCAAGGCGCGGATCGACTTCGACATTCCGCAGTTCAACGGCACCGTGCGCGTCATGGCCGTCGCCTGGACCAGGGAGGCTGTCGGCCACGCCCAGACCGACGTCATCGTGCGCGATCCCGTGGTGATCACCGCCGGCCTGCCGCGCTTCCTCGCGCCCGGGGACGCCGCCGTCATGCGCCTCGATGTCGCTGACACCGATGGTCCGGCCGGCGACTACAAACTGTCGATCGACACCACCGGCGACCTCTCGACCGGCGACAAGCCCCTGCCGGAGAAGCTGACGCTGGCGCAGGGCAAGCGGCAGACGCTGACCGTGCCGCTGGTCGCGCAGACGCCGGGCAACGCCTCGATCACCATCAAGCTCGCCCACGCCGACGGCACCAATGTCGAGCAGACGCTCTATGTGCCGGTACGCCCGGCGCAATTGCCGGTGACCACCCGCATGGTCGTCGATCTCAAGGGCAATGGCGGTTCTTTGCGTGTCGACAGGGAGTTGCTCGCCGCAAGCCTGCTCGACGGCGCCTCCGTCAGTGTCGGCGTTTCGCAGGCCGCCGCCTTCGACGTGCCGTCGCTGCTGATGACGCTCGACCGCTACCCCTATGGTTGCGCCGAGCAGACCACCAGCCGCGCCATGCCGCTGCTCTATGTCAACGACATGGCCTCCAGCATCGGCATGGCCAGCGATCCGGACCTGCATGGCCGCATTCAGGACGCCATCTACAAGGTTCTGAGCTACCAGGCCTCGGCCGGCAGCTTCGGGCTGTGGGGTCCGGGTTCCGGCGACCTGTGGCTCGACGCCTATGTCACCGATTTCCTGACCCGGGCGCGCGAGCAGAAATACGACGTTCCGAGCCAGGCGATGAGCCAGGCGCTGAGCAATCTGCAGAACGCGATCGGCTACGACCAGAGCGTCCAGGATCGCGGCAGCGAGATCGCCTACGCGCTTTATGTGCTCGCCCGAAACAAGAAGGCTTCGATCGGCGACCTGCGGTACTACGCGGACACCCAGCTCGAATCCTTCTCGAGCCCTATGGCCGTTGCCCAGCTGGCGGCGAGCCTGGCGCTCTATGGCGACACCCAACGCTCCGAAGCCACCTTCAAGACGGCGCTGCAACTCGCCAAGTCGACCACCGAGTACGACTACTACCGCTCGGACTATGGCTCGCCGTTGCGTGACGGCGCGGCGATGCTGGCGCTGGCGGCTGAATCGAAACCGGTCTCGTCGATCGTGCCGGAGTTGATCAAGCTGGTCACCCGGGAGCGCGCCCAGGCCGACTGGACCAGCACGCAGGACGAATCCTGGATGCTGCTGGCCGCCCGCGCCCTGAAGGAGGGCAATGACTCGATCGCGTTGACCGTTAATGGCGCGCCTCATGCCGGCGGCTATTCGGAGCAGATGGCCGGCACCGATCTGGCCGACAGCCCGCTGACCATTGCCAACACCGGCAAGGAGCCGCTGCAGGCGGTCGTCACGACGGTGGCGGCGCCCGCCCAGCCCCTGCCGGCCGGCGGCGAAGGCTTCACCATCGAGCGCACCTACTACAAGCTCGATGGCACCGAGGCGAATGTGACGGAGGTGAAGCAGAACGAACGCTATGTCGTCGTGCTCAAGGTTGCCGAGCAGAACAGCTGGCCATCCCGGCTGCTGGTCACCGACCTGTTGCCGGCCGGCTTCGAGATCGACAATCCCGGCCTGGTCTCCAGCGCTCAATTGTCGAACTTCTCCTGGCTGACACAGACCGACGCCGCCCATCTCGAATTCCGCAACGACCGTTTCGTCGCGGCATTCAATCCGGCCGATGGCGATCACGACCACAATCTGACGCTCGCCTATGTCGTGCGCGCCGTAACGCCGGGAACCTATGCGCATCCGGCGGCAACGGTTGAGGATATGTACCGGCCGCAATATTCGGCCCGCACCGCCACCGGCATGATGGAGGTCAAGGCGCCGTAAGGTGCCGATGGTGCGAATATGAACGGAACGATGGCGCTGCCCCTCATCCGCCTGCCGGCACCTTCTCCCCGTATAGTGACGGGGAGAAGGGAGCTGTCGCGAATTTCGCCGCCCTTTCTGCAACCTTGGCGATTGGCGAAACCATCGGCGACAGCGTCTTTCTCCCCGTTACTATACGGGGAGAAATGTCCGGCAGGACAATGAGGGGCGGCGCCATGCTCTCCAGAAAATTTCTCCGCCGGACGGCCTTAACCGCAGCGTCTTGCGCCGGCATCCTAACCCTCTCCACCCTCGCCCTCTGGGAACTCGACCGCGCCTTCCCGCCCCCGCTCTCGGCAAAGCTCACGGTCTCCACCGAGGTCCAGGATCGCGACGGCCTTCTGCTGCGCGCCTTCGCCACGCCGGACGGCTACTGGCGGCTCGAAACGCGGCTCGACCAGGTCGACAAGCAGTTCGTCGACATGCTGGTCGCCTATGAGGACAAGCGCTTCTGGGACCATGAGGGCGTCGACGTGCTGGCGCTCGCCCGCGCCGCCGGCCAGCTCATCACCAGCGGCCACATCGTCTCCGGCGGCTCGACGCTGTCAATGCAGCTGGCGCGGCTGATCGAGCCGCGCGAAAGCCGCAGCCTTGGCTCCAAGATCAAGCAGATGCTGCGCGCCATCCAGATCGAGCGGCGGTTATCGAAGCGAGAGATCCTCGAACGCTACCTGACGCTGGCCCCCTATGGTGGCAATCTGGAAGGCGTGCGCGCCGCCTCGCTCGCCTATTTCGGCAAGGAGCCGAAACGGCTCACGGTTTCGGAAGCCGCCCTGCTCGTCGCCCTGCCGCAATTGCCGGAGCGCCGCCGGCCCGATCGCAACCTGCCGATTGCGCACGCCGCGCGCGACCGGGTGCTGGCCCGCATGGTTTCCGCGGGCCTTATCAACGACCGCGAGGCCGCGCGCGCCGCCCTCGACGATGTCGCCGGATTGCGGCGCAGGCTTCCGGCGCTGGCGGCGCACGCCGCATACGCGATGCTGCCCAAGGCAGTTCCGGGCCAGCCGCTGAAGCTGACGATCCGCAGGAGCGTCCAGTCCGGGTTGGAACAGGTGGCGCGCGAAGCCGCCACCAAGCTCGGCCCTCGCCTCTCCGTCGCCATGGTGATGGCCGACGCGCGCACCGGCGATATACTGGGTGAGGTAGGCTCGGCCAATTTCTTCGATGCCAGCCGCTCCGGCTGGATCGACATGACCAAGACCATCCGCTCGCCCGGTTCGACGCTGAAACCCTTCATCTATGGACTCGCCTTCGAACAAGGGTTGGTCGCGCAGGAGACACTGATCGAGGACAGTCCCGCCGACTTCGGTGGCTATAGGCCGAAGAATTTCGACATGGGCTATCAGGGCGATGTCAGCATCCGGCAGGCATTGCAGCTGTCGCTCAACGTGCCGGCGATCCGCGTGCTCGACGCCGTAGGCCCGGCTCGGTTGATGGCGCGCTTCCGCCAGGCCGGCGTGACGCCGGTGCTACCGGTGAACGAGGCGCCGGGCCTCGCCATTGGCCTCGGCGGCGTGGGTGTGACGCTGCGCGATCTCGTCCAGCTCTATACGGGGCTCGCCAACGGCGGCAAGACGCACTCGCTACATGACGGCAGCGAGCCTGCCAACGCCCAAAGCACCACCGCCACCATCCTCGACGACCAGGCAAACTGGCAGATCATCGACATCCTGTCGGGCGTGAAGCCGCCAGAAGGCGCCATCCAGCGCGGCATCGCCTACAAGACCGGCACCTCCTACGGCTATCGTGATGCCTGGTCGGTCGGCTTCGACGGCCGCTACGTGCTGGGCGTCTGGGTCGGCCGCCCCGATGCCGGCGCGGTGCCCGGCCTGTCCGGCTATGTCTCGGCCGCCCCCATCCTGTTCGAGGGCTTCGTCCGCTCGGGTCTCGCCGCCGTGCCGCTGCCCGGCAAGCCTCCCGGCGTCCAGAACCCGAAGCGCGATGAGCTGCCGGTGACGCTCGCCCGCTTCGGCTCAGGTTCCGACGGGCTGGTGCAGGCGACGCCGACCGAACCCGCGCCGACCATCATCTTCCCGCCGGACGGCGCCCGCGTCGATCTCGCCACCAATTCGGCCGACGCCACGCCGCTGGTGCTGAAGCTGCAGGGCGGGCGCGCACCGTTCCGCTGGCTGGCCAACGGCAAGCCGCTCACCGGCATCGACCGCACGCGCACGGCGACCTGGCTGCCCGATGGCACCGGCTATTCCACGCTGACGGTCATCGACGCGGCCGGGCGTGCGGCCAGCGTGAAAGTGTTTGTCGAATAGAATCCGGCAAGGGATTCGCCGCATAGGATTTTTGCGCGACGGCGCGAACTGCCGATTTTCAGCACGGGCTGTAGAGCGGGAGCTACCAATCTCCCCCTCGTGGGGAGATCAGCTGCCACCGCCGATTTCGCCAATTTTCGACGTTGCGGGGATCCGCGATCGGACTCCCGCTGCGCGGGCATGAGGAAGAAATTTCTCCTCGCAGCCAACAGGCGGCGAAAATTTGCTTCGAAGGGGCAAAAAAGGCAACATTGAATGCATCTAAATTCTATCAATTCGGTAGAGTTCGCCGGAGTTCAACGGAGGCGGGAATGACCAAACCTTATTTGAAGAAATTGCTCGGCGCGCTGGTCGCCTCATCTGTCCAGTTCGGCACACTGGGTTTCGCGTTTGCCGACACCACCATCCTCAACGTGTCGTACGACCCGACGCGCGAGCTCTACAAGGCCTATGACGAAGCCTTCGCCGCGCATTGGAAGGCCGAGACCGGCGAGACCGTTACCATCCAGCAGTCGCATGGTGGATCAGGCGCACAGGCCCGCGCCGTGATCGACGGACTCGATGCCGACGTGGTGACGCTGGCGCTCGAAGGCGACATCAACGCCATCGTCTCGAAATCGAAGAAGATCAATCCAGACTGGCGCACCAAGTTCGAGAACAATTCGGCACCCTATACCTCGACCATCATCTTCCTTGTCCGCAAGGGCAATCCCAAGGGCATTCATGACTGGAACGATCTGGTCAAGGATGGTGTCCAGGTGATCACGCCGAACCCCAAGACCTCCGGCGGTGCGCGCTGGAATTATCTCGCCGCCTGGGCCTACGCCAACGCCAACGACGGCGGCGACGAGGCCAAGACCAAGGAATTCGTCGGCAAGCTCTACGCCAATGCTCCGGTTCTCGACACCGGCGCGCGCGGCTCGACCGTGACTTTCGCGCAAAAGGGCCTCGGCGACGTGCTGATCGCCTGGGAAAACGATGCCTATCTGGCACTGGACGAATTCGGCGCCGACAATTTCGAACTCGTCTACCCGCCGACGTCGATCCTGGCCGAACCGCCGGTGGCGATCGTCGATGCCAATGTCGACGCCAAGGGCACGCGCAAGGTCGCCGAAGCCTATCTGAGCTGGCTCTATTCCAAGGAAGGGCAGACGATCATCGCCAAGAACCACTATCGTCCGGCAAAGCCCGAGCTTGTCGCGGCCGAGGATCTTCCCAAGACACCGGCGATCAAGCTGATCTCCATCGACGATCCGCTTTTTGGCGGCTGGAAGAAGGCGCAGCCTTATCATTTCGGCGACGGTGGTATATTCGACCAGATCTACAAGCCGGCCCAGTAAGTGGCTGGGGGGAGAAGCCCTCACGGGCTTCTTTCGTCGACAAACCTTCGGACGATGGCGACCGGGGCCATGGTCAGGCAATCTGGTTGATTAAAAAGGGACGATCCACAATTCCATGACGACAGCTCCCGCGCAGGCGGGGTGGCGGTTCAAGCAGCCGAGTGTCATTCCGGGTTTCGGATTGACGCTCGGCTTCTCGCTTGCCTACCTCACCCTCATCATCCTCATTCCGCTGTCCGGGCTGGTCTGGCGCTCGGCCGCCCTTGGCTGGCCTGAATTCTGGGCGATCGCAACCGATCGCCGCACCCTCAATGCGCTGCGGATCAGCTTCGGCACGGCCTTCATCGCCGCCCTGGTCAATGTGGTCTTCGGCACGCTCGTCGCCTGGGTGCTGGTACGCTACCGTTTTCCCGGACGCCGCGTCGTCGATGCCACGGTCGACCTGCCCTTCGCCCTGCCGACGGCGGTGGCCGGCATTGCGCTCACCACGCTCTACGCACCGAACGGCTGGATCGGCCACCTTCTGGCGCCGCTCGGCATCAAGGTCGCCTACACGCCGCTCGGCATCGTCATTGCGCTGGTGTTCATCGGCCTGCCCTTCGTCGTGCGCACCGTGCAGCCGATCATGGAGGAGATCGACAAGGAGGTGGAGGAAGCCGCGGCAACGCTTGGCGCCAGCCGCTTCCAGATCATCACCCGCATCCTCTTTCCAGGCCTGGCGCCGGCCATCATCACCGGCTTTTCGCTGGCCTTCGCGCGCGGCGTCGGCGAATACGGCTCGGTCATCTTCATCGCCGGCAATTTGCCCTACAAGTCCGAGATCGCCCCGCTGCTGATCGTCATCCGGCTGGAGGAATACAACTATCCGGCAGCAACCGCGATCGCCGCCATCATGCTCGCTCTGTCGTTCTCGATGCTTCTTGTCGTCAATCTCGTGCAGACATGGAGCCGCAAGCGCTATGGCTGATCCTGAAATCAAATCCTGGGAACCGCATCATGAGAGCCGTTCGGCGGCGGTGACCGAGAGCCGGCCGGCGCAAGCCGTTCTGATGGTCATAGTCTTTGCCTTCCTCGGCATTTTCCTGCTGCTGCCGCTGATCATCGTCTTCCACGAGGCCTTCGCCAAGGGCATTGGCGCCTATCTGCAATCGCTCAGCGATGCCGACACCCGCTCGGCCATCCGGCTTACACTTCTGGTGGCGGCGATCTCGGTGCCACTCAACATCGTCTTCGGCATCTCCGCCGCATGGGCGATCGCCAAGTTCGAATTCAAGGGCAAGGCTTTCCTCACCACGCTCATCGATCTGCCCTTCTCGGTCTCGCCGGTCATTTCCGGCCTGGTCTATGTGCTCCTGTTCGGCGCGCAGGGGTTGCTCGGCGGCTGGCTGAAGGCGCATGGCATCGTCATCCTGTTCGCCGTGCCCGGAATTGTGCTGGCCACCGTCTTCGTCACCTTCCCATTCGTCGCGCGCGAGTTGATCCCGCTGATGCAGGAACAGGGCAATGGCGACGAGGAAGCCGCCCTGTCGCTCGGCGCCAATGGCTGGCAGACCTTCTGGTACGTCACGCTGCCCAACGTCAAATGGGGCCTTCTCTACGGCGTGCTCCTGTGCAACGCGCGCGCCATGGGCGAGTTCGGCGCGGTGTCGGTGGTGTCGGGCCATATACGCGGCCTGACCAACACCATGCCGCTGCATGTCGAAATCCTCTACAATGAATACAACGCGGTCGGCGCTTTCGCTGTCGCCTCATTGCTCGCGGGACTGGCGCTCGTCACGCTGGTCTTGAAAACACTTCTCGAGATGCGCTACGGCGCCGAAATCGCCGCGACGCGCGGACACTAAAAAGGGACTATTGATGGAAGTTCGCGTTGCCAACGTGCGCAAGGAGTTCGAACGCTTTCCCGCGCTCCACGACGTGTCGCTCGACATCAAGTCGGGCGAGTTGATCGCATTGCTGGGGCCGTCCGGTTCCGGCAAGACGACGTTGCTCCGGCTGATCGCCGGTCTGGAGCGGCCGACGCGCGGCAAGATCTTCTTCGGCAACGAGGACGCCTCGCAGAGGTCGATCCAGGAGCGCAATGTCGGCTTCGTCTTCCAGCATTACGCGCTGTTCCGGCACATGACCGTCGCCGACAACATCGGCTTCGGCCTCAAGGTCCGCCACGGGTCGACGCGCCCGCCGGCGGCCGAAATCCGCCGCCGCGCCTCGGAGCTTCTCGACCTCGTCCAACTTTCGGGCCTGGAAAAGCGCTATCCGGCGCAGCTTTCCGGCGGCCAGCGGCAGCGCGTGGCGCTGGCGCGCGCCATGGCCATCGAACCCAAGGTGTTGCTGCTCGACGAACCGTTCGGCGCGCTTGACGCGCAGGTGCGCCGGGAATTGCGCCGCTGGCTGCGCGAGATCCACGACGCCACCGGCCATACCACCGTCTTCGTCACCCACGACCAGGAAGAGGCGCTGGAGCTTGCCGACCGCGTCGTTGTGATGAGCCAGGGCCGCATCGAGCAGGTAGGCACCGCCGACGACATCTACGACACGCCGAACTCGCCCTTCGTCTACCGCTTCATCGGGGAATCGAGTTCGCTTCCCGTCAAGGTCGAGAATGGCGAAATCTGGCTTGCCGACCGTCCGATCGGACTTTCGGATCCGCACGCGCCCTCGGGCGATGCGACGCTCTATTTCCGCCCGCACGATGTCGAGCTGCTGGACGGCTGTAGCGGCTGCATCGCCGGCACGGTTGCCGCAAGCCGGCGGGTCGCAGGCACAAGACGGGTAGAACTCGAAATCGGCGGCGATCGCCAGCGCGTCGAGATCGAACTGCCGGTCGGCCATCCCGCCGCACAAAAGAGTCGCGTCGCGTTCCGCCCTGGACGGTGGAAGCTGTTCCCCGCCACCTGACTTTCAGTCCGGCCTATGCCAGCCAGTTCTCGACCTTCAGGCCCTTGATCCGGCTGAACTCTCCAGTGTTTGCCGTCACCAGCGTGGTGTCCAGGATACAGGCGTGAGCGGCAATCAAGAGGTCGTTGTTGCCGATGGCCTGGCCCCTGCCTTCCAGTTCGGCGCGAAGTGCGCCGTACTGGACATCCACTGGCACATCGAGCGGCAAGACGGGAATTTCGGCCAGTAACGCCTCGACCTTCTGGAGCAGCTTGGCCGATCCTTTCTTGACGCAGCCATATCGAAGCTCCGAGGCGACCACGATGCTGGTACACACGGCGTCATCTCCCTCGCGCAACATGGCGCTGACGGCCTTGCCGGTCGGATTTCGGATCATGTCGCTGATAATGTTCGTGTCCAGCATGAACCGCATTCACAAGATATCCTCTGGTTCGACGGGCTTGTCGTCGATCTCGGGGAAGTCGTCCTCAGGGCCCAGCGGCGGTTCTTTCGCCCATTGAGCGAGCAGAGCCGCGAGACCAGCCTTGCGCACCGGCTCAATGATCAGGCGGTCGCCGTCGCGGCTGATCAGAACCTTCTCGCCGGGTAGCTCGAACTCGACGGGAATGCGCACCGCCTGGCTGCGGTTGTTGCGGAAGAGCCTCGCTACCTTCGATGGCGCTGGTGAATGGCGGTCCCGTGGCATGCCATCTTCCTTTGTATATGCCAAATGTATATGCCGAATAACCATTATGCAATCGGTCACATTCGCATCGGCCGGTTCTGGAACGATTGTGCACCCGGACGCCTGCAACGTGGCAGCCTAGGGACGCAGAATGATTCAGTTTGGAAGAAAATCCTAACAAATGACTGATCCGGCGACAAACTTTTCTCGCCGAAAGGTCACGCGGCCCTTGCGCGTGCCTCGTCTCGCACCATGCGCCACGGCTATGTTCGCGCGATAAACACATTGCACTGGAGATCCATTTTCATGAAGCGATTTTTTCTGGCCGCCGCCACCCTGGCCAGCCTGTTCCTGGCATCCTCCCAAGCCTGGTCGGCAGACAAGCTGTTGAACGCATCCTATGACGTCGGCCGGGAATTGTTCGTCCAGGTCAACAAGGCCTTCGTTGCCGGACATCCCGGCGTCACGGTCGACCAGTCGCATGCCGGAACCTCGGCGCAGGCGCGTGCTATCGCCGAAGGCCTTGCCGCCGATGTCATCACCTTCAACCAGGTCACCGATGTCGATTTCCTGGTCAAGAAAGGCCTGGTCTCAGCCGACTGGCAGAAGGATTTTCCCGACAATGCCTCGCCCTTCTACTCGCTGCCATCCTTCCTTGTGCGCGCCGGCAATCCAAAGCACATCAAGGACTGGAACGACCTGGTGCGCGATGACGTGCAGGTGATCTTCCCCAACCCCAAGACGTCGGGCAATGCGCGCTACACCTATCTGGCGGCAACCGCCTACGCCAAGGAAGTCTTCAAGGGTGACGACGCCAAGGTGAAGGAGTTCATCACCAAGCTGTTCAACAACGTGCCGATCTTCGACACGGGCGGGCGCGCCGCGACCACCACCTTCGTGCAGCGCGAGATCGGCGACGTGCTGATCACCTTCGAATCCGAGACGCGGGGCATTCGCAAGGAATATGGCGACGACAAGTTCGAGCAGGTCACGCCCTCGGTCAGCCTGCTGGCTGAATTCCCGGTGGCGATCGTCGACAAGGTCGCCGACGAGCACGGCACGCGCGATCTTGCCAAGACCTATCTCGATTTCCTCTACACACCCGAAGGCCAGAATATCCTGGCTGAGAATGGCAACCGCGTTCGCGACGCGGCTGTTGCGGCCAAGTACAAGGACCAGTTTCCCGATGTCCGCCTGCTGACGGTCGAAAACGTGTTCGGCGGCTGGGACAAGGTGCAGAAGGAGCATTTCGCCGCCGGTGGCCTGCTCGACCAGGCCTATGGCAGCCGCTGACCTCGGCGACATCAGCGATGAACGGGAAGCCGGCGCTTTGCCGGCTTTTTCATTTCATGCGCCCACAAACCGGTTTCTGGCGCAATTTCGACCTCTTCTGTGAAAAACGTTACAAAGAATCAACGCGTTTGTGCCTAACGTGCCCCTTGGCGGGCGCGAAACATCATTGCGTGATCAAAACGTCATTATTTGCACACAAACAGTCGCCAGATGCGAGTGGTTGGGGCTTTATGGGTTGATCTGGGCATGCTGACAAAAAAAGGCAAATACGGCCTCAAGGCCCTCGTGCATCTGTCCGGTCTTCCAGCCGGCCAACTGGCCTTCGTCAACGACATTGCCGTGGCCAACAACATCCCGAAGAAATTCCTCGACGCCATCCTGGGGGAGTTGCGCAATGCCGGCTTCGTCCAGAGCCGCAAAGGCAAGGAAGGCGGCTACCGCCTCGCCCGGCCGGCCTCCGAGATCAAGATAGGCCATATCGTCAGGGTGCTCGACGGACCGTTGGCGCCCATCCCTTGCGCCAGCCGCACGCAGTATCAGCGCTGCGAGGATTGCGACGAGGCAACCTGCCAGGTCCGGCACATGATGCTGGAGGTGCGCCAGGCGATCGCCGAGGTGCTGGACAATCGCAGCCTCGCCGCCATGCGCGACGCCGACAATGACGATTTCCCCGTCGAAATGACCTCGCAGATCTAGAGGGGATGCCGAACCGAAGGCCGAGCCGGAGGTTTGGGAATTCTCACCGCGCCTGTCGACGCGGCAAGGCCGTTGCGATCAACTGGCTGGGCCGATGAGGCTGTCATGGTTCGCAATATCCCGCGACCGCAAGCCGCCATCGGCGGGCACCTTCCATACTGATATCATCGCCGACATTTCCGTCCCCGACAGCGGCGAGACCGTGCGCTTTTTCAGCCGCAAGGTGATCCATCCCGGCAGGATTCGCGGCATCTCGAACCAGGATGCCCGCGAAATCCTGCTGTCTGCCTTTTACCTCGCGGTCGCGGCGACGGTGCCGTTGCGCTGGTGGGCGCCGATCTGCCGACAGATCTCGAGATCTCGCCTGAAACGTCACACGCGCAAACGTCTCCAGCGCTATGCCGACAGCGTGCACGCGGTTCTTGGCAACAGTATCGATGCCCGCAAGCAGTTCGAGGACTCGCTCGCGGCGCGCCATCGCTTCCGTCTGCAGCTTGCCGGTCATCTGGTCGCCAGCCGCTGGTCGCCGACCATCCGGCTGGAGGGGATCGAGGGGCTGCAGGCCGCGCTGCGACGCGGCCACGGCGCCATCATCTGGTGCGATCAGTTCACGGCCCAGACCATTATCGGCAAGCGCGCTCTGTATGAGGCCGGCATCGAGGCCCATCAGGTGAGCGCCAACACCCACGGTATTTCCAATTCGGTATTCGGGCTGCGTTTCCTGAACCCGCCACTGATCAATGTGGAGAACCGGTATTTGAAGAGCCGCATCGTCTTTGACCGCAACGAGGCCTATCAGGTCACCATCCGCATCCAGAAGATCCTCCGCGGCAATGGCGTGGTGCTGATGACCAACACCATTCATGCCGGCTCGACTTTCACCGAGGTCGCGTTGGGGGAGAGCGGCTCCACGTACCTTGCCTCGGCGCCGGCCAACTTCGCCGCCAGGAACAAGGTCGCCCTGTTTGGCATGTCCACCTTCGAAGTGGCGCCCTTCCGGGAGTACCGGGCGATGCTGAGCGCCGAACTGTTGCCGGCGGCGCCGGCCGCGTCGGCGACCGGCAAGATCCCGGACGGGGCCAAGAACATGGCCTTGCAGGCAGCCTACATCCTGCTCAAGCGCGATGCCCTGCTGCGGGCGCTGAAGCTCTATCCCGAGCAGATGCCGTCATGGTCTGGCCTCCGGCGCCTGACCGAGGATCAGGACGGCAGCGGTATCGGCACCGATCCAGAGTCATGACCGCCTTAACGCGTGAATTGCCCCGGCAACTATGTCGGCCACGGGGCGCTTCGCATCGACGGTCAATGCCACCTCGTCCGCCACGGGTGCTTCGAGAATGGCAAACTGGCTGTCGACGAGACTTGCCGGCATGAAATGCCCCCTGCGGTTGGCGACACGCCGCCGCGCCGTGGCCGGGTCGATTTCCAGATAGAGGAAAACGATGTCCGGGCAAAAGCCGCGCAGGCGGTCGCGATAGCCGCGCTTCAACGCCGAACAGGTCGCCACCACGCTATGCCCGCCGGCGATGGATGCCGCGACCTGCTGGCCGATCGCATCGAGCCAGCCGGCGCGTAACGCATCGGTGAGCGGCTCGCCGCTGGCCATGCGCGCGACGTTTTCTGGCGGGTGCAGCCGATCGCCCTCGATAAAGGTAGCGCCGAGCCCGGCGGCCATCCCCTTGCCGACGATCGATTTTCCGCAACCGGCGACGCCCATCACCACGATCGCGAGCGGCGGACTGAAAGCCGCCTTCGGCGATTGAACGGACCCGTCAGCCACGATGCGGATCAGCGGCTTGCCGGCGCGCGGCCGTAGAGCAGGAGCATGGCGACGATGACCACGCCGTAGATGATCTGCCGCCCCGCCTCCGGCATCTGCATGACCGACAGGATGGATTGCAGGAGCGTGATCAGGATGACCCCGGCAACCGTGCCGAGATATGAGCCGCGCCCGCCGAGTATCGAAGTGCCGCCGAGCACCACCGCCGCTATCGACGGCAAAAGGTAGGCATCCCCCATCGACTGCGCCGCCTTGGAGGCATAACCGGCCAGAAGCACGCCGCCGAAGGCCGAGAGCCCGCCGGACACGGCAAACGCGATCATCACCACGCGGCGTGTATCGATGCCCGACAGATAGGCCGCGCGTTCTCGATTGCCGATACCGTAGACGGTGCGGCCAAAGCTGGTGCGCGAAAGCACGAAGACCGTTGCCGCGCCGATGACTGCCCAGATGATGACGGCGTTGGGGACGCCCGGAATGGTAAAACCTGTCGCGAGATAGCGCATGGCTGCCGTGGCCGAATCCTGTGGCGAGAAGCCTCCCGTGTAGACGACCATCAGCCCTTGCGCGACGGCGTTGGTGGCCAGCGTAATGATCATCGAGGGGATGCGCAGATACGCGACGCCGATGCCGTTGACGATGCCGATCAGAACGCCGCAGAAGATGCCGAACGGGATGGCCAGCGCCACCCCGACAGGACCATAGGCCGCCGCCGCGCAGGCCATCATCGCGCCCGCCGCCACCGCCCATGGCACCGACAGGTCGATCTGGCCGAGCAGGATGACCAGCATCATGCCGGTGGCGATGACGCCGAGAAACGAGGCCACCTTGAGCTGCTGAAGCAGATACTCAGGCGACAGGAAGCTGCGTGAATAGAGGCTGCCTAGGAACAGCAGCAGCACGATGCAGGCAAATGCGGTCAGCACCGCCGGATCGGCGCGGCGCAGGAATTTTGGCATATGTCCGGCGATGCCGCCCAATGTCGTCTCGCTCACAAGAACCACTCCAGCCGGTTGCGGACCCGAAACAGCGCGAACGCGCCGAGGCTGACGGCGATCAGCAGGATAACGCCCTGGAACAGCGGCTGCCAGAGCGGATCGAAATCGAACACGAACAGCAGGTCGCCGATGGTGCGGAAGGCCAGCGCGCCGAAGATCGCGCCGATGGCGCTGCCCTTGCCGCCGAACAGCGAGACGCCGCCCAGCACCACCGCGGCGATCGAAAACAGCGTGTAGGAGTTGCCGCTCGCATAGGCCGCCTCGCCCGTATACGTAAAGAAGGTCAGGAACAGGCCGCCAATGGCTGCCAGCAGCCCCGCCAGCGTGTAGGCGGCGAACTTGCCCCGCCGGATCGGCACGCCCGACATATAGGCCGCGGTCTCCGAGGACCCTGCGGCGTAAGCCGCGCGGCCGAGCACCGACCGGCTGAACGGCACCCAGACGACCAGGACCACGGCCAGCAGCACGACGAGGCTCGCCGGCACGACATCGAACACCCGGCCCGTCAGCGCGTCGGCGAGGTCCTCATTGACCGAACCACCAGGAAACGGCCGCAGCAGCAGCCCGATGCCATAGTAGATAGCGCCGGTGGCAATGGTGGCGACGATGGGTTGCAGGCGTCCATAGATGACGATGGCGCCGTTGATCGCCCCGCACAGGAGGCCAACCGCCAGCACCGCAAGCACACCAAGCGCCGTCTGCGTCGGCGTACCCACCACCAGCCAGGACGCCAGGCAATTGGTCACAAGGAAGATCATGCCGACGGACAGGTCGATGCCGGCGGTGATCACCACCAGCGTCTGCGCCATGGCGACGAAGGCGAGCAGCACGCCCTTGTTGGCCGCCGTCTGCACGACATTGGCGGTGAAGCCCGCGGGATGGTTCGATGTGTAGATGATGAACATGACGATGAAGATGCCGAGCGCCAGCAGCGTTCCGCGCTGTTCGGCAAGCCAGTAGCGCCAATCCTTCACGCGTCCGCTCCCTGGCTCATCGAGGTTCCCTCGCCCTGAATGTTGAGCGCGCTGGCGATCAGCGCCCGTTCGGTGATCTCCGAACCCACCAGCTCACGCTTGACCGCGCCGTCATAGATCACCAGCACCCGGTCGCAGCAGCCGATCAGTTCGTCGTAGTCGGTCGAATAGAACAGGATCGCGGCACCCGCGTCGGCGAGCTTGCGCATCAATTGATAGAGCTCCTGCTTGGTGCCGACGTCGATGCCGCGCGTCGGATCGTTGAGCAGGATGATGCGCGGCTGGCGCATGAGCCATTTGGCGATGACCACCTTCTGCTGGTTGCCGCCCGACAGCGCGCCGACAGGTATGTCGAGGCCGGCGGTCTTGATCGCCAAAAGGCCGACCATGTCGTCGATCATCCGCTGTTCGGCGGCGCGGTCGATGATGCCGCCTTTCGCCAATCGGTCGAGCGCGGCGAAAGACAGGTTCTCACGCACCGTCATCGGCAGCATCAAGCCTTCGGTCTTGCGGTCCTCGGGGATGAGCGCCATGCCGATTCCGTCCTCGCGCGCGGCGGCGGGGCTGCTGATCTTGACCGGCTTGCCGTCGATCAGCACCTCGCCGGTGAGGCCGCGCAGCACGCCGAAGAAGGCCAGCAGCAACTCGCGCTGCCCCTGCCCGTCGAGACCGCCAAGGCCGACGACCTCGCCTGCCCTGACGCTCAGCGATATGTTGTCGAGACGGTCGGTCCAGCTGAGCTTGCGGGCTTCGAGTACGGGCGCGGCGGCGGCCGGTGCAAGCGCCGGCTTGGGCGGAAAGATATGGCTGTATTCACGGCCGATCATCAGCTCGACCACCTCATTGTCGCTCTTCGATCCGGCCTTGTAGCTGGCGACGTTGCGTCCGTTGCGAAACACCGTGCACTGGTCGGCGAGTTCGGCGATCTCGTTCATGCGGTGCGAGATGTAGAGCAGCGCCAACCCTTCCGAGCGCAACCGTTTAAGCACGCCGAAAATCTTGGAGACATCGGCCGCCGTGAGCGCCGAAGTCGCTTCGTCGAGGATCAGGATGCGCGGCTTCCTGGCGAGCGCCTTGGCGATCTCCACCATCTGGCGGCGCGACAGCGGCAAGTCCTTGACCAGCGCCAGCGGGTGGATGTCCTCGGCGCCCGCGCGCGCCAGCGCTTCCTCGGCGATCCGGCGCTGCGCCTTGCGGTCGATCATGCCGAAGCGCGTCGGCGGATCGGAAATGACGATGTTGTCGGCGACACTGAGTTCGGGAACCAGCGACAGCTCCTGGAAGATGCAGACGATCCCGGCTTTGTTGGCCGCCCCCGGCGAAGCGAATGTCACGTCACGGCCGTCGAGCTTCATCAGGCCTTCGTCGGGCGCGACAACGCCCGCCATGATCTTGATCAGCGTCGACTTGCCGGCGCCGTTCTCGCCGAGGATGGCGTGGATGCTACCCGCTTCGACGACAAGCTCGGCCTTTTCAAGCGCCCGCACGCCGCCATAGCGCTTGGAAATGCCTTCCATGCGAAAGAGTGGAGCCGCACCGTCCATCAACCCTCCCCAGGCGTTTTTAATCACGCAAGGCGTTTTCATTCACGACAGGGCGCCGCGGGGTGAGCCGCGGCGCCGAATGACATCCTAGGCGGTTACTGGTTTTCCTTGCTCTGCCCCATGATTTCCTGGGCGCTGAAGTTGATGCCGCAGGTCGGGAAGGAGTTGCCTACGAAGAAATTGTCGGATTCCTTCGGGAAGTAGTCCGTGCCTTCCTTCATGTTCGGATCCGTGGCGACAGCCAAGGGCAGCTTCACCTCTTGCGGCACCACCTCTCCTTCGAGCGCCGCGATCGCGGTCTTGATGGCGACGGCGACCTGGGCCGGGCCGGAACCGGCGGAGGTGCACTTCAGCCCATCGGCCGAATGCGCCGCGCAGAACTTGCGGAAGCCGTTCTCGGTCTCGCCGCCGAACGGTACGAACGGATGCTTGGCGTCGATCATCGCCTGCACGATGCCGGTGTCGCCGCCCTGCCCGGTGATGCCGTCGAACGGACCATTGGTGGCGATCGCATCGGCGGTCACCTTCTGGGCCACGCCGTCATCCCATTTGCCGGCAACTTCCGTGACGTCCCACTTCTTGCCGGAAGCGGTGAGCACCTCGTGGATGCCGTTGTGGCGATCGGTGTCCACGGAGGTGCCGGCAACGCCGCGCACTTCCAGGATCTTGCCGCCATTCGGCACCTTCTCGACCAGCCACTTGGCCCACAATTCGCCAAGGCCCTTCTGGTCGACGTTGACGTTGATGGCGTCCTTGGTGTCGAGGATGTTGTCGAAGGCCACCAGCACGATGCCGGCTTCCTTGGCGCGCTTGATGACCGGGCCGAAGGCGGTCGGGTTCTGCGCGTCGGTGACGATGGCGTCATAGCCGGAGTCGATGAAATTGTTGATCGCCGAGATCTGCGCCGGCACATCCTCGCCGGTCGATACAACCTTGAATTCCTTGATCTTTGCCTTGACGTCGGGCTGCGCCGCGTAGGCCTTGGCCGTCTGCACCATCTGGATGCGCCAGGTGTTGGCGATATAGCCATTGGCGAAGGCGATGCGGAATGGTCCGGTCTTCTTGGGGAACTTGAAGAATTTGGTGTCCGCGCTCCAGGGCGCGAAGCAGTCCGCCTGGGCGGCTGGGCCTGATACGACCTCCGGACCGGCGGCCATGGCGGCCGAGTTGAGCATGACGAATGCACTGGCGGCAACGATGCCACCAACAAGTGACTTGATCATCGATATTCCTCCCATTTGCGATTCTGAATTGTCGTTTCAGGCTGTCCAATCTGGCGCCTCCGGCCGGCACCTCCCGCCTGCCCGGCCGCACCTTTTCAGGCTGGCAATCGCCAACCCGCTACCTCCCCTTGTCGCCTCGCCCCTCCGAGAAAATTATCATATTATATATAATAAACAAGCATGAGCTGTTGCTTATATATAATAAACAGGGCTTGGCTTCTTGCCAATGCGCCCGCCCGAACAAAATGGTAGCGCTACCATGACGCAGTGTAAAGCGGGATTTGCGGCAGGTCTCGAAAGCGTGTTCAGCGTTCCGTGCTCTCGCGGCGCTTGAGCTCGAAGCCGAGATCGACGATCCGCTGTTCCGGTCTGTCGCCGGCAATCGCGGCCAGCGCCATGGCCACCGCGCGCCGGCCGATCTCATAGCGGTGGGTACGCACGCTGGTGATCGACGGAAAGGCCACCTGCATCATGTCGAGGTCGTTGAAGCCGACGATGCCGATCGTCTTCGGCACCGCGATCGAGGCGCGATGACACTCGAACAGCACGCCTAGCGCGATGTCGTCATTGTTGCAGAACACACCGTCCAGCGTCGGCATCTTGGCCAGTGCGTCGCGGAACATTTCGCGGCCGAGCGACACGCTGGACAGCACCGGCGTGGTGGTGACCAGGCGGGGATCGAACAGTCCAGCTCTCTCCATCGCCGCGCGATAGCCGGCAAGGCGACGTTGCGAGCGCGGATCCATGCGCGCGCCAATGAAGCCTATGCGGCGATAGCCGGCCTCGATCAGATGCTCTGTCGCTGCCCTGCCACCATCGAAATGCGAGAAGCCGACCATCATGTCGACCGGGTCCGGCCCTGTCTCCATCACTTGAACCACTGGGCAACCAGCCGCCTCCAGCAGCTTTCGCGATGATGGCGTCTGGTCGATGCCGGCCACGATCAACGCCGCCGGCCGCTGCGAACCGAACACCTGCAGCAGGCGCTCTTCCTCGAGACCGGAATAATGGGTGTTGCCGAGCTGGATGCGAAACGGGCCGTCCGACAGGCTGTCATAGATGCCGCGCACCACTTCGGCAAAGACGTTGTTGGTGAGCGACGGCACGAGCACGCCGAACACTTCGGCACGCGCCGAGGCCAGCGCCCGCGCATTGGGGTCCGGCACATAGCCGAGTTCCTCGACGGCGGCCTGGATCTGGCGGCGCAGCTCTTCCGAGACACGGCCGGGCTCGCGCAGCGCGCGCGACACCGTGATGGCGCCGACGCCGGCCTTCTCGGCGACATCGGCAATGGTCGGGCGGCCCCCGCCACGGCGCGGACGCGGCTTGATCACGGGCACGCCCCATGCAAAAGGCGGGCGCCGCTGCGCGTTTCCGAAACCATATTCAGCGTCCTTGCCACCGTAATCATGCCAACCGGCCTGTTGCCGCACCCGCTCGCCTTCTGGCGTCGCGCAGCCTTGGGGTGGTTGTCAAGTCGAGCGGTCGTCTCGTGACAGCCGGGAGAGGTGCTTCAGGCCATTGCCGCGACGTTGCCCCTCGCCTTCCATATGAACAGCCCGATTGCCAGTATGTTGAGCAAATTCCAGGCAATGCCATTGAGGAAAGCGGCTGCGTAAGAACCGGTAAGGTCGTAGATCCAGCCTGACATCCAGCCGCCGATCGCCATGCCGAAGATGGTCGCCATCATGACGATGCCGATGCGCTGTCCCGCCTCCTTGGCGGGCAGGTATTCGCGCACGATGATGGCATAGCAAGGCACGATGCCGCCCTGCGACAGGCCGAACACCAGCGACACCACATAGAGGGAGGCGAGCCCATCGAACGGGATGTAGAACAGCAGCGACAGGCATTGCAGCACGGAGCCGATGAGCAGCGTCTTGACGCCGCCAATGCGGTCGGCGATGAAGCCCGAGGCGAGCCGGCTGACGACGCCCGCCGCCATCATGATCGACAGCATGTCGGCGCCATGCGCCATACCGTAGCCGAGATCCATGCAATAGGCGACGATATGCACCTGCGGCATCGACATCGCCACGCAGCAGCCAAGGCCGGCGACGACCAGCAATGTCTGCAGCGCCGCCGGCGACATCGAAATCGGCTGCACAGGCCGGCTTCCGGGCGAGCCGGCCGCGGCCGCCTGCGGGGCGCCGCGCCGCAGCATCAGAACCAGCGGCACCATGGTGACCAGGCAAAAGACGCCGATCGCCGCATAGGTGAAGCGCCAGCCTTCCGCCTTGATCAGCGTCGGCATGATGGTCGGCCAGAGCGCTCCGGCAAGGTAGTTGCCGGCAGCCGCGGCCGTGACGGCGACGCCACGCCGGCGGTTGAACCAGTGCGAGATATCAGCGATCAGCGGCCCGAAGATCACCGACGTGCCGACGCCGATCAGCACCCCCTGGGCAAGGCTGAATTGCAGGATCGACGTCGATAGCGCCGCGAGCACGAGGCCCGCGGCGAGCGCGACCGAGGAGACCAGCGCAGGGATCCAGTAGCCCATGCGGTCGATCGCGCGGCCAACCACCACGTTACCGAAGGCAAAGCCCACCATGGTCGCGGTGTAGGGCATCGACGCCGCCGCGCGGTCAACGCCGAATTCAGCCTGCACGGCGGGCAGCACCACGACGACGGCCCACATGCCCACGGCACCGATGGTCGCCAACACCATCGAAATGCCCAGCCGCATCCAGGCATAGGCACTGTCGATGCCAGGGCCGGCCTGGCTGGAAGCGGTTTGGGTCAAGGCGTTTCCTGTCGGCGGCTCGGCAGATCGGCCGCTCTTTGCGCCAGTATCGGCTTATTCCCGGCGCCGAGCAGCGCCACGGCCGGCAAATCCGTGGCTCCAGCCTGGCGCGGACGGCGAGGAACCAGAGAGCGGGCGCCACGTTCCCCCGGCAATCAACAATGCAAGGGTTGTCGCCATGACCGCGAAACAGAAATGGTCTGCCGAGGTCACCGAGCACAGTGATGCGATGGACCTCGAGGATCACATCTTCGAATCCGATGATCCAGGGAAAATCGCCGCCTCGCTCAAGCGATCCGCCGAACACAGCCACCGGCGCAAGGCCGAGCCTTTCCAGTCAGCCATGTCGATGCTGAACTTCTACATCAACCGCGCCGGCAAGAACCTTCCGGCTGAACGCAGAAAGGTCCTCGAGAGCGCGAAGGACGAATTGCGGGCGGCATTCGGGCGGCCGAGGGAAGACTAGCGACACCCGCAGGGTAGCCCGTGCCCGATGACGAATTCATCGGACCGCATTGGCAAATGCGCGAGTTGGTGAAGGGTTGGCGGCGGCGGGTGGCGAACACGACACACATTCGTGCCGCCCGACCTGCCGCGGAGCCGATCGGCTCCTACTGATTGATCTCGGGTTCGACCAGCTTGGCCAGGTTGCGAAGCGATTCCTGCCAGCCGAGATAGCAGGCTTCGGCGGGAATGACGTCGGGAATACCGGCCTGCGTGATGTTCACTTCCGTACCCACCGACACTTTCGTCAGCGTCACCGTCACCTCGATCTCGCCCGGCAGGTTGGGATCGTCGAAGCGATCGGTGTAGCGCAGGCGTTCACCCGGAACGAGTTCGACATATTCGCCGCCGAACGAATGGCTCTCACCGGTGGTGAAGTTGCGGAACGACATCTTGAACGCACCGCCGACCTTGCCTTCGAGGCGATGGACCGTGCAGGTGAAGCCGTTCGGCGGCAGCCACTTGGCAAGCGCATCGGCCTCGATGAACGCGCGATAGACTTTTTGCGGGCTGGTCGTGAGGACACGGTGCAGGTGTACGGTGCTGGGCATTCGATATTCCTTCATGCTTTCTGGTTCGCGCCCCAAGGACGTCCGTCACGCAACTGATCCGACATGGCTATCGGACTTTTTTGACGGTCGACACATTGGAGCCGCATCGCCTCTCTCGCCAGGAGCCCACAGCGCGGCTGGACGGTCCCGCTGACCGTGGACGCTGGACAAGACGCAAGGCGTCCAGCACCGTAGCGCGATCAACGGAGGCGGGACATGGAAGGGTCGGTCAGACTGGGCATTGTCGGCGGCGCGGGCTGGCTGGGCGGCGCGATTGCCGGGGCGGTCCTGGCCGCTGGCCTTGTAAAGGTGCAAAACCTGACATTGTCCTACCGGCGCACCAAGCCCGAGCGCTTGGCGGGCGCCTTCTGGACGGACGACAACCAGGCGCTCGCCGATCGCTGCGATGTCATCTTGCTATCGGTGAGGCCCGAGGACTGGTCTTCCCTCATACTCGACGCGGATGGCCGGCTGGTGATTTCGGTGATGGCGGGCATCCGCCTCTGCGAGCTGTGCGACAAGCATGCTACCAGCCGCGCCGTGCGTGCGCTGCCCAACGCGGCGGCGGAGGCGGCAAGATCCTACACGCCGTGGATCGCGAGCCGCGAGACGACGGACGCGGATCGCGCGATCGTTCGCGCGATCTTCACGGCTTGTGGCGTCGAGGACGAGGTCGGCAGTGAGCGCGAAATCGACTACCTGACGGGGCTGACCGGATCGGGCCCCGCCTTCCCCGCCCTGCTGGCAAATGCCATGATGCGGGACGCCGTTGCCTTCGGCCTGTCGCCTCAGGTCGCGCAGCGGGCTGTCAACACCGTGCTCGTAGGCGCCGGCCGGCTGCTCGAACTGCGCGACACCTCGCCTGTCGAGACGGTCGAGGCCTTCCTCGACTATCGCGGCACCACCGCAGCCGCCATCGAGACCATGCGCGAAGCCGGCTTCGACGAGGCGGTGGCAAGGGGGCTCGCGGCGGCTTTCAACAAATCCATCGCAATGGGCCAGGGGCAGGCCCAGGAAACGGAAATCTAACGCGACCGAATGACCGTGTCGGTATTGGCCAGCAGCTTGCGCACGGCGTTGCGCGCCGCGTCCGGCTTCTGCAAGCGGATGTTCTTCTCGATCGCCTCATGCAGCTTCTGCGCATGGTTGAGATCGTCAACGGCCCGGGTGGTGAAGGTGAAGAGATGGTCGAAGGCGGATTCGATCAGGACGCCCAGCGGCACCAGGAGATCGTTGCCCGAGGCCCGCAGGATCGCCAGATGGAAGCGTGTGTCGGCACGCGTTCGCTCCTGCAGGCTGGTGGCCTCCCCCATCTCGCGGCAGGCTTGGCTGATCTCGGCCATCTGCTCGTCGGTCCGACGCATGGCCGCGAAGGCGGTTGCTTCCGGCTCGATGATGTGGCGGAATTCCTGCACGGTCTTCAGGAACACCTCGCGGTCCGGCGATGTCGCGTACCAGGCCAGCACATCGCGATCGAGCAGGTTCCAGCGCTCCTTCGGCTCTACCCAACTGCCGATCTTGGGCCGTGATGCCAGAAGGCTCTTGGCCATCAGCATCTTGATGGCCTCGCGCACAGCCGAACGGCTGACGCTGAACGTTTCCGACCATTTGGCTTCATTGGGCAGGATGGTGCCCGGCGGATAGTCGCCACGCACGATCCTCAGGCCAATCTCGCTGGCCAGAGATGTGTGCACGCTGGCGCCTGGAATGCGCGCCGCGTCGGCGCGACGAACCGCCGTCGGGCGCTCGGCTTCGGCGGTTTTCTTCGGCGATTTTTCCTTGTTCGGCTTTGCGTCCCGCATAGGCTCCAGAAAGTCCGGTTTCATCAAGCTGTCAAGCGCGGCCGGCGGGTTCACCCGCAAAGCCGGCCGCTGTGCACAGATCAACCCGGATTTGCCCCGCTATCCGTCCTATTTGACGTATTGGCGCCAGCTATGCTCCGGGCGGAAGCCAAGCATGTCCCTGGCCTTGCGGTTTGACAGCAGCGTCTCGAATTCGCCAAGTTCGCCCTTGACGGAAACGCCCGGATAGAACCGCTTCAGGAGCTCGGCAGTCGGCAGGTCGGACGAGGTGTCGTCATTGGCGGCGTTGAACACCTGGAAGCCGAGCCCATCCTTCTCGACGGCGCGCAGCGTGATCTGGCCGAGATCGCGCGCATCGACATAGCTCCAGGCAATACGCTTGCGGAAACCGGGATCGGCGAACCACTTGGGAAATAGCGAATATTCATGCGGTTCGATGACGTTGCCTATGCGCAATGCGTAGATGTCGATGCCGGCACGCAGGGCAAACGCCCGCGCGGTCTTCTCGTTGACGATCTTGGACAGCGCATAGCTGTCCATCGGATCGACATCATACTCCTCGTCAAGCGGGAAATACTGGGGATTGCGCGGCTCGTTGGCGAATACGAGGCCGTAGGTCGTCTCGCTGGAAGCAATCACCACCTTGCGGATGCCGAGCTTCACCGCTGCCTCGATGACGTTGTAGGTGCCCATCGCATTGATGCGGAACACTTCGTTGTCGGGCGTGATCATGATGCGCGGGATCGCCGCGAAATGCACGACGGCATCGACCGGCTGCGCGCGCAGAGACGGGTCGAACTCGTGCAGGCCCATATAGCTCGACAGCGCGTTGAACACCTGCCCGCTGTCGGTGATGTCGGTGATCAGCGTGCGCACTTTCGGGTTGTCGAGCGGCTTGGTGTCGATGTTGAGCACCTGGCAGCCCTGCTCGACAAGGTATTGCACGACATGGCGTCCAGCCTTGCCGCTGCCGCCGGTGAACATGATCCGCTTCGTCATTTTGCTCTCCACAATGCCTGTCTTTTCTGTATTGTCAGACAATATGGCGTTCTGCAATCGCCTGCCAACACGAGCGGCAAAAACCAGCCTGGATCGCCCTGCCGCACTGCCACGCACCATCCGCAAAACAGGACTTCAAGACATGAGCACGACCGCCGCGAACGAAAAGATCGGTTTCATCGGCCTTGGCCTTATGGGGCACGGTATCGCCAAGAATATCGTCGACAAGGGCTACGGCCTGACTTTCCTTGGCCGCAAGAACCGCAAGCCGGCGGACGACATGCTCGGCCGTGGCGCCAGGGAAGCGGCTACCGCGCGCGAGGTGGCGGAGGCATCCGACATCGTCTTCATATGCGTCACCGGCTCGCGCGAGGTCGAAGCCATCATCCGTGGCCCCGGCGGCCTCAAGGAGGGCCTGAAGAAGGGCTCGGTTGTCGTCGATTGTTCGACCTCCGATCCCGTTTCGACGATGGCGCTGGCAACCGAGCTCAAGGCGATCGGCGTCGACTATGTCGATGCACCGCTGAGCCGCACCCCGAAGGAAGCCTGGGAAGGCACGCTCGACGCCATGGTCGGCGCGCCCGATGCCGTCTTTGCCAGGGTGAAACCGGTGATCGACACCTGGGCCGGCCGCATCGTCCATATCGGCGACACCGGCGACGGCCACCGCATGAAGCTGCTCAACAATTTCATTTCGCTGGGCTACGCCGCCATCTATTCCGAGGCGCTGGCGCTGGCGCAGAAAGTCGGCATCTCGCCGCCGCGCTTCGACAGCGTCATCCGCAACGGCCGCATGGACTGCCCCTTCTACCAGACCTTCATGCGCTGGACGCTGGAGGGCGACCGTGACGCCCACAAATTCTCCATCGCCAACGCCTTCAAGGACCTCACCTATCTGGAATCGATGGCCGGTGCGGCCGGTATTGCCAACCCGCTCGGCAACGCCACCAAGAACTCGTTCGCGGGCGCATTCGCCGCCGGCCCGGAGGAACAGTTCGTGCCAATGCTGGCGACACATATCGGCAAGGTCAACGGTGTGGATCTGATGCCGACGAAGGATGGAAAAAAGCAGACGATTTGAGACGCTCCCGCAATGGTTTCGTCAATTGGCAACGTTGCAAGATGGATGCCAGCATCGCGGCCCCCCTTCTTCCCGTCACTATACGGGGAGAAAGACGCTCTCGCCGATGGTTTCGCCAATCATCGTCGTTGCAAGCAAGGCGCAGCTTATGGACAAAACTATCGCCGCCACCGACCGATCCCCTGATCGGTATTCTCCAGCAGCTTGTGCACGGCGTTGCGCGCCGCCGCCGGGCGCCTCAGGCGGATGTTCTTCTCGATCGCTTCATGCAGTTTCTGCGCGTGGACATGGTCGTTGACCTGAACGGTCGTGAACGCAAACAGATGGTCGAGCGCGGATTCGATCAGCACGCCAAGCGGCACCAGGAGATCGTTACCGGAGGCGCGCAGGATGGCGAGGTGAAAGCGCGTGTCGGCTTGCGTGCGCTCCGGCAGGCTTGCCGCCTCTCCCATCTCCAGGCACGCCTGGCTGATCTCCGCCATCTGCTCGTCGGTGCGCCGCATCGCGGCAAAAGCGGATGCCTCCGGCTCGATGATGTGGCGGAACTCCTGCACGGTCCTGAGAAACATTTCGCGGTCCGGCGCGCTCGCATACCAGGCGAGCACGTCGCGATCGAGCAGGTTCCAGCGTTCCCTGGGCTCCACCCAACTGCCGATCTTTGGACGTGATGTCAGAAGGCTCTTTGCCATCAGCATCTTGATGGCTTCGCGCACCGCCGAGCGGCTTACATTGAAGGTCTCGGCCCATTTGGCTTCGTTGGGCAGGATGGTGCCGGGCGGATAGTCGCCGCGCACGATCCTCAAGCCAATCTCGCTGGCAAGCGAAGCGTGCACGCTCGAGCCGGCGAACCTTGCCGCGTCGGCCCTACGCGGGGCGGGCAACTGGCCGGACCCTGACATGACCTCGGGAATTCGCTTCGTTGACCTGTCGTCCGGCATCCACGTTCCAATGCGTCGGCCGTCTGCCCTGAGCGCTGGCCACGCCAAAGCGGGAGCTTGTGCCCCGAACGATGCCGCCTTCCTGTGAGACAATAGACGGGGCGTCCGACGAGCGGACGCCCCGGTATCCTTGCTTACCGCTGGATGCAGGTGTCGACCGTTTCCTTGGTGCACTCGTCAAGGCCGGTGAAGACCGGGTCCGCAACCTTGGTGCCCTTGATCAGGTCGATCATCACCGACGGCGCCTTGTACCCCATCTCGAACGGCCGCTGGCCGACCAGCGCGGTGACAAGGCCATCCTTGGCGATCGCCACCTCGTCGCCGATCGTGTCGGCGGCGCCGATGACGAAGTCATTCTTGGCCAGCCGGTCCTTCAACGGACCAATCAGGTCGCGGTAAGGCTGTGGCGCGCCAAACAGCGGCCAGCCGCCCATGATGCCGAACGCGTCGAGCTTGGGATTGGCGGCGAGGATGTCGGTCATCGCCTGCACGCCTTTGGCGCCGTCATCATTTGTGAACACCGGGCAACCCGCGACTTCGGTCCAGCCGCCTTCACCGGCGAGCTTTGCCAGGCCCTTCTGGCCCGACAGCGCATCGCGCAAGCCTTGCGCGCGCTGCAGGATGTTGTCGGCCGCGGGATTGCCCTCGATCGTGCAGATGGTACCGCCCTTCGGCTTGGCCTTGGCGATGTATCCGCCGATCTTGACGCCCATCAGATAGTTGTCCGTGCCGAGATAGGTCTTGCGCAGCGCGGCGTCCGCCTTGGTCAGGTCGGCGTCGACGGTCATGATCGGGATCGTCGGATTGGCGGTCTTGATCGTCTGCGCGATCAGCGGCGCGTTGGATGGCGAGATCGCCACCGCGGCCGTATCGGGCTTGCTCAGCACATCCTGCAGGATCTGAGCCTCGCCGGCTTCGTCCGAAGTCGAAGCCGGACCGGTGTAGAAGCATTCATATTCCGAGCTGGCGTTTTCCTTGTTCCATTTCTCGCAGCCCTGGTGGATGGCTTCGAAGAACGGATTGTCGAGCCCCTTGACCACGATGACGAGTTGTTTCTTGGCCAAAGCCGGGCCGGCGCCCAGTGCCATCATGGCGACAGCGGCGAGCAGAAGTGATTTCCTCATGTCAGTCCTCCCTGGAAACAAGACGGACACGGCGTGCCCGCCACACAGACCGACCCGGATACGAGATGACAGAGGATCGTTACGCGAGCGCTCGTGTCGCCAAGCCAGATCGATAAGCATTTCAGATGCGATCGTGCCGGCTTCAACCAACCGGCGTGATCTGATCCCGCCCTGCAAACCGGCATGGGGATCGGCATGTTACTCCTCCGGCCTCAGCTAATAACGGCGAGCCGCCAACGTCAATGCCATTTGTCCTACAAAACGGATTTTTCAGGATCGTCAAAACCTATTCGTCCGACAATTGCGATATCTTATTCGTCTGACAATTGACGCCCGTGCGGGCATTTGCGTAAATGACGCCATCGCTGTTTCCGGGAGGAGCTGGGGAGAGCGAAGGCCAGGGCATGACCCGCATTGATGACGGGAACGGCGGCAGGCTGCATCACGGGGAGGCAAGAAGTCTGGTGGCGGTTCTCGAACTCACCAACATCTCGAAACATTTCGGCGCCATCCAGGCGGTCAACGACGTGTCGCTGTCGATCGACGCCGGACAGGTGGTCGGCCTGATGGGCGACAACGGCGCCGGCAAGTCGACGCTGGTCAAGATGATCGCCGGCAATTTCCGCCCGAGCCACGGCACCATGCAAATGGATGGCAAGGAACTGATCCTGCACAAGCCGGTCGAGGCCCGCCAGCACGGCATCGAGATCGTCCATCAGGATCTGGCGCTCTGCAACAATCTGACGGCGGCGGCCAATGTCTATCTCGGCCGCGAGCTGCGCCGCGGCGTCGGTCCGTTTCGCATCCTTGACTACGCCGCGATGTACAAGCGCGCCGGCCAGATTTTCGCGGAACTCAAGTCAGAAACCCGCCCACGCGACCTCGTCAAGCAGATGTCCGGCGGCCAGCGCCAGGCGGTGGCGATTGCCCGCACCATGCTGTCGCAGGCCAAGATCGTGCTCATGGACGAGCCGACGGCGGCGATCTCCGTGCGGCAGGTCGCCGAGGTGCTGAACCTGATCCGTCATCTGCGCGACCAGGGTATCGCCGTTGTCCTGATCAGCCACCGCATGCCCGATGTCTTCACTGTCGCCGACCGCGTCATCGTCATGCGGCGCGGCCGCAAGGTAGCCGACAAGACGATTGCCTCGAGTTCGCCCGAGGAAGTCACCGGGCTGATCACCGGCGCGATCGAACAAGTATGATGACCGGCCTTTCCAACGATTGCAGCAGTTAGGGGTGGACGATGGCATTCACAATTGATCAGCCGGTCGAACACAAGCAGCAATCCCTGCCCACCAGGCTGTTCGCCAGCCAGACCTTCTGGGTGGTAATCGCGGTGATACTGGCCTGCCTGTTCCTTTCGTTCGCGACCGATTCCTTCGCCACCTCGAAGAACATCTACAACATCACCCGCAACGTCACCTTCGTCGCCATCATCGCGCTCGGCATGACCTTCGTCATCATAACGGGCGGCATCGACCTGTCGGTCGGCTCGGTGCTGTGCCTGTCATCGATGGTGCTGGCCGTCACCATGCATGCCGGCTACTCGATAGAGGTCGGTATCCTCGCCTCGATCGCCACCGCGCTCGCCATCGGCGCTTTCAACGGCATCTTGATCGCCTATCTGGGTTTTCCGCCCTTCGTGGTGACGCTCGGCATGCTGTCCATCGCGCGTAGCCTTGCCATGGTCGCGTCCAACAACACGGTCGTCTTCCAGTTCGGCCCGGATCACGCCAAGCTTCTGGCGCTGGGTGGCGGCGCCTGGGTGTTCGGCATCGCCAATCCGGTGCTCTACACTATCTTGCTGGCCCTGATCACCGGCTTCGTCCTGCGCTGGACGAAATTCGGCCGCCACATCTTCGCCATTGGCGGCAATGAGCACGCGGCGACGCTGACCGGCGTTCCGGTGCGCCAGATCAAAGTCGCCGTCTACATGATTTCGGCATTGTCGGCCGGCATCGCCGGCATCATCGAGACCGGCTGGCTCGGCGCCGTCACCACCAACATCGGCACCGGCATGGAGTTGCAGGTCATCGCCGCCACCGTCATCGGCGGCGCCAACCTCGCCGGCGGCGTCGGCACCGCATTCGGCGCTATCGTCGGTGCCGCACTCATCGAGGTGATCCGCAACAGCCTTGGCCTGCTCGGCATCAACGCCTTCTGGCAAGGCGTGTTCATCGGCGGCGCCATCTTGCTCGCGGTGCTGTTCGATCGTATCCGCAATTTCAGGCGCAGCGACTGACGGAAACGAAGAACGTCGGCGCTGCCCCTCCCGGAGCGGCAACAAAGGATGCGCCAATGACGAACTCGCTGTTCCGCCTCGATGGGAGGCTGGCGCTGGTCACCGGCTCCGGCCAAGGTATTGGCCTTGCGATGGCGCGCGGCCTCGCCGAGCACGGCGCCAGCGTGGTGCTCAACGGCCGCGATCCGGCCAAGATAAATGGCGCCGTGGCGAGGCTGCGCGACGCCGGCTTCAAGGCTCATGCCTCGATCTTCGATGTGACGGATTCCAGCGCCGTCCATGACGACGTTGCCCGCATCGAGGCAGAGATCGGTGCCATCGACATCCTCGTCAACAATGCCGGCATACAGTTCCGCGCCCCGCTCGAGGACTTTCCCGAGGAGCAATGGGAGCGTCTGTTCAAGACCAATGTCACCGGTGCCTTCCACGCCGGCAAGGCCGTTGCCCGCCACATGATTGCGCGCGGCAAGGGCAAGATCATCAACATCGGCTCGGTGCAGAGCGAACTCGCCCGGCCGAACATCGCGCCCTATACGGCAACCAAGGGCGCGATCAGGAACCTCACCCGGGGCATGTGCGCCGACTGGGCCAGGCACGGCCTGCAGATCAATGCGATAGCGCCCGGCTATTTCCGCACCGAGATGAACCAGGCACTGGTCGACAATCCCGAGTTCACCGCATGGCTGGAAAAGCGCACCCCAGCCGGCCGTTGGGGCAATGTCGACGAGCTGATCGGCGCCGCCGTGTTCCTGGCTTCGGACGCGTCGTCGTTCGTCAACGGCCACACGCTGTATGTCGACGGGGGCATGACGGCGTCGGTGTGAGGTAGCGGCATGTCCTTGGTCGAACGCTTGCGCTGCCCTCATACTCCTGCCGGCACCTTCCCCTCGTATAGCGACTGGGGGAAGGGAGCTGGCTGCATCCTTAGCGCCTAGCTTGCAACGTTGGCGATTGGCGAAACCATGAATGACAGCGACTTTCTCCCCGTCCCTATACGGGGAGTTGAGGAGTGGTCCGCACAGCGGACGAAAGCCCATTGCTTGGCTTTTCGAACGACGAACGTCCGGCAGGACAATGAGGGGCAGCGCCGCTCTTCGGAATTCAAGGACAGCAAAGCGCTATTCGTTTTCGTACCTATCGCTCAGTCTGAAAATCCACCCTCGCGGCCCCGCAGGCACCACGCGCCGCACCCCCGCGCCTTGACGCCCATCCGAATTCGGCAGCACAATCCCGAATGCAGGCGAAGGGAGGCCAGTCGCCTGCGGGAGGATATGCCATGACGGAAGCGATCAGGCTCTATTGGGGCCGGTTCGGACATGTTTCTGTCCTGAATGTCGCGAGCGACTTCGTCACTCATGCCCATGGCGAGGCGCACCTGATCATATGGCTCGAAGGCACTGCCGGCGAGATGACTGTAGGCCGCGAGACGGTGCGGCTCGGTCCAGGGACCGCCGCGGGCATCAACTCACTTCAGCCGCACAGCCACGTGCTGTCGCAGGATGGCAGGCCCGGGCTGTTCCTTGCCTTCTACATCGATCCGGACTGGGCGCGGCGACGGCGTGACCTGCCTTCTTCCGCGCCGCTGTTTAAGCAGGCTGCAATAACGCTGGAACCTTGGCTGCACCAGGCCGCCGCCAGCCTGCTCGACCATCTGAGCGACAATGAAAGCGTCGATGATGTCGCCAATTACGAGATCGAGCGTTTCATCGACTCGGTGCTCGATGCCGCCGACGCCTCGGCACCGCAGGAAGCGCGCATCCGCATAAACACCATGCAGGATTTCCGCGTCCGCAAGGCGATCCAGTTGATGAAGGCCAATGTCTGCGAGCGCATCTGCTTCGACGACGTGGCGCGCAGCGTCGGCCTCTCGCGGCCGCATTTCTTCGCGCTGTTCAAGGAACAGACGAACCTGACGCCCAACGTGTACTGGAACACGTTGCGCATGGAGGAAGCGGTGCGGCAACTGCAGTGGTCGCGGGAGCCGCTGATCTCGGTCGCCTGCAATCTCGGCTTCACCACGCAGGGCAATTTCTCCCGCTTTTTCCGCGACCATGTCGGCGTTCCCCCGACGCTCTATCGCGAGGCCGCGCGGGCGATCTCCTGACGACATCGTTTTTCAGACTGGTTGATACGCACGCAAGACGCATTGATAAGCGCCGCCGCGCCAGCCGCCCTACCCTTGCCGCAACGATCATTCGCAAGGGAACACCGCATGGCAAAAGTCACCATTTCCAGCGTCATAGACGCGCCGGTCGAAAAGGTCTGGGCGCGCATACGCGACTTCAACGGCCTGCCTGGCTGGCATCCGCGCATGGTGGAAAGCCACATCGAGGACGGCAAGGATGCGTCAACGATCGGCTGTGTGCGCAATTTCCAGCTCGCCAGCGGCGCCCGCATCCGTGAAAAGCTGCTCGACTTCTCCGATGACAATTTCCTCGTCAGCTACTCCATCCTTGAGACGCCACAGCCGCTGACAAATCATAAGGCAACGTTGCAGCTGCGGCGCGTCACGGATGGCGACCGTACCTATGCCGAATGGACAGCCAGCTTCGACGCGGCGCCTGAAGAAGCCGACAAGATCGCCGCGGGCATGGGCGCCAATGTCTTCCAGGGTGGCTTCAACGCCCTGAGGGACCATTTCGCTGGCCAGAACTGACGGAGCGGGTCATGGCGCTGGCACTGCGGACTTTCGCATCGGTCAAGGATGCCAACGCGGCATTGTTGCTCCCGGGCACACGCTATCTCGGCGGTGGCACGCTGGTCGTGCGCGCCGCCAATGAGGGCGATGTCGCGGTCTCCGGCCTCGTCCGCGCGACTGATCCGGCCTTGTCGGCCATCGCCGTTTCCGGCGAAAAAATTCGCATCGGCGCATCGGTGACTATGGCGGCGATTGCTCGCCATCCGGATCTCGGCCCCCTTGCCAAGGCCGCGCGCGCCGTCGGCGGCCCGGCGGTGCGCAACATGGCTACCGTCGGCGGCAACCTGTTCGCGCCGGCGCCCTATGGCGACTTCGCCGTTGCCTTGCTGGCGCTTGCTGCCACGGTTGCAACGGACGCCGGCGAAACGCCGATCGAGGCCTTTCTGGCCGGGCGTGACGGCAGCCGCGCCATCGTCACATCGATCAACTTCGCGCTTCCATCGCAAGGCGGCTTTCGTTTCCTGAAAGCGTCGCGGGTCAAGCCCAAGGGCGTCTCGGTTCTCAGCATCGCTGCCGTTCTGGAGCAGGCCGCCGACGGCACCGTTTCCTCGGCCCGGATCGCGCTTGGCTGCATGGCCGATCAGCCCATACGCGCCAACGCGGCGGAAAAGGCGCTGCTGGGCAGGAAGCTTGACGCTGACGGCATTGGCCCGGCGCTGGCAGTAGCCTGCGAAGGCACATCGCCAATCACCGATCCGATCGCTAGCGCCTGGTATCGCGCTGAAGTGCTGCCGGTCCATCTCGGCCGGTTGCTGATTGGCTGAAAAACACCCGTCGGGGGCGCGCGTCTGTCCGATCCGTCGGGCAGGCGCGCAAGGAGGAAACATGGGAAAAGTTCCAGTTCAATTCACGCTCAACGGCCTTGAGAAGGCCGAGTTCGTCGATAGCGGCGCAACCCTGCTTCATGCATTGCGCGACAAGATCGGCGACACCGCGCCGAAAGGCGGCTGCCACCAGGGCACCTGCGGCGCCTGCTCCGTCATCATTGACGGCGAACTCCGGCTCTCCTGCCTGACGCTGGCCGAGACCTGCAACGGCGCGTCGATCACTACGACGTCGGGCCTTGCCGAGGGTGGCGTGCTGCATCCCCTGCAGCGCGCTTTCCTCGATACGTTCGCCACGCAATGCGGCTTCTGTACGCCGGGCATGATCATGGCCGCCAAGGTGCTGCTCGACCACACGCCCAACCCCAGCCGCGACGACGTCGTGGAAGCGCTGTCGGGCAATATCTGCCGCTGCACCGGTTACGAGCCGATCATCCAGGCGGTGCTGCTTGCGGCCCGCGCCAATTCGCAGAACGCGGCCTGAGGGACCAAAAGAATGGAAGTGCGCAAGAACTATTTCGCCGACGTTCGCAAGGACGACCTGCACGAGATCGGGCAGCCCAGGCCACGCTCGGATTCACCCGGCCATGTCACTGGCAAGACCGCCTTCTTCGCCGACCGCAATTTCCCCGGCATGCTGCACCTGAAGATGGTGCGCAGCCCGCACCATCACGCCCGCATCCGCTCGATCGACACTTCGGAGGCGGAAAAGCATCCGGGCGTGGTAAAGATTCTCACCGCCAAGGATGTGCCGCACAACGTCTACACCATCCTGATCCTGATCCAGATCGGCCCGGAGGATGAGACTGTTCTGGCCGACGGCAAGGTGCGCTGGAAGGGCGAGGCCGTGGTGGCGGTGCTGGCCGAGACCGAGCGCGCCGCGCAAGAAGCCGCCGCCAAGGTCAAGGTCGATTACGAAGTGCTGCCGGCGGTCTTCGACATGGAGGAAGCGCTGAAGCCGGGCGCGCCTCTGGTCAATGAGTACCATGGCCAGAACTACTATCTCTATGACAGCGGCGCGTGCCGCAAGGTGCGCTTCGGCGATGTCGAGGCAGGCTTTGCCGAGGCCGATCACGTGCTGGAGCAGAGCTACCAGTCCTCACCGATAGAGCACGCACCGACCGAGACCACCGGCTGCGTCGTGGCGCCGGAGGGCAATGACCGCTTCACCTGCTACACCAACACGCAGGCGATGTTCTTCACGCTCGACAACACATCGATCATCCTGCGGATGCCCGGCAGCAAATTGCATTTCGTCGGCGGCACTGTCGGCGGCGGCTTTGGCGGCAAGGTTGACGTCATCGTCGAGCCGATCGCCATCCTCGGCGCCAAGCTCACCGGCCGTCCGGTTTCCTTCATCTACAGCCGCGAGGAGGAGATGCAGATCTCGTCACCGCGCGCGGCCGAGAAGGTCGTCATCAAGGATGGCGTCATGAAGGATGGCCGCATTATCGCGCGCAAGGTGACCGGCTATACCGATGCCGGCGCCTATTCGCGCCATTCGCCCTATGGCGCGCAGAAGGGCGCCGGCCACTATCCAGGCCCCTACACCATTCCCAATGTCTGGATCGACACCTATTGCGTCTACACCAACCGCACGCCGTCATCGGCCATGCGCGGCTTCGGCGTCACCATTGGCGACTTCGCGCTGGAGGTGCAGATGGACAAGCTGGCGCGGCTGATCGGCATGGACCCGCTCGAATTCCGCTTCATCAACGCCTACCGCGACGGCGACATGAAGGCGCACCGCCAGCCGACGGAGGGGGCGGCACTCATCGAGTGCATGCAGGAAGCCTCGCGCGCCGCCAACTGGCCGGTGGCGGAGAAGTTCATGGCGATGTCATCCTATGTGAAGGGAGCTTGAGATGGCGATCAGGCGTGGACGCGGCGTGGCCGCGATCAACTATCCCACGGGCATGAACCTCGGCGGTGATCCGACGCAGGCGCTGGTGCACTCGACCCCGACCGGCAACTTCATGGTGACGCTTTCCAGCGTCGATCTCGGCCAGGGCATGAAACAGATCATGGCGCAGATCTGCGCCGAGACGATCGGTGTGCCCACAGACCGCGTCGTCGTCGACACCGCAGACACCGACACCGGCCCCCACTGCATGGGCACGTTCGCTTCACGCGGCACGCACCGCGCCGGCAACGCCGTCATCCAGGCCGCGAAGGAAGCCCGCCAGGTGATGCTGGAAGTGGCCGCCGAAGAGCTGGAAGTGAATGCCTCCGACCTCGAGACCGACGGCCAGGGCAACATCCTGGTCAAGGGCGCGCCGCAGAAATCAATATCGATCTTCGATGTCGCCCTGTCGGCGCATTTCAAGCGTGGCCGTTCGATTTCCGGACGCGGCATGTTCCTGATCCCGCGCTCCTATCCGGAAAAAGAGACCGGCGCGATGAAGCCTTCGACCTGCTATGCCCACGCCTGCACGGTGGCGGAGGTCGAGGTCGACGACGAAACAGGCGAGGTCACGGTGCTGACCGTGAAGAACGTCTTCGAGATCGGCCGCGCTTTGAACCCGAAAATGGTCGAGCAACAGCTGGTCGGCGGATCGTGGATGGGCATCAGCCACGCGCTCTACGAGACGACCGAGCCGTACTATCCCAACCGCGATCATGGCGGCACCGACTTCAACCAGTATCTGATGCCGGGCCCCGGCGATCTCGCCGAAACCGAGATCATCGTGCTGGAGCGGCCCTCGGCGGATGGTCCATACGGTGCCAAGGGACCGGGCGAAATGTGCGCCAACCCGCAGATACCCGCCGTCGCCAATGCCGTTTTCGACGCCGTCGGCGTGCGCGTCGACACGCTGCCGATCACGCCGGAGCGCATCCTGCGGGCGCTCAAAGGCGCAAGCGGCGAACTGAGGACATGCCCGGGGTGAACGCCGAGACATCAGCGGCCTCGCCGGAGGCAGTGGCGGAGCAGCTCGCAGCCTCCCGTTATCTGGCCGACGAAAGCCTGGCAACCGCCATCTTCCTAGCGATCCGGCTCGGCAAGCCTCTGTTGCTTGAGGGCGCGCCGGGAGTCGGCAAGACCGAGGCCGCGAAAGCCATTGCCAGCCTGCTCGGCCGCGACCTCGTCAGGCTCCAATGTTACGAAGGCATCGACGCCGGTCACGCGCTTTATGAATGGAACTATCAGCGCCAGCTACTCGCCATCCGCCATGCCGGCGAACGCGAGATAGACATCTATGACGATCGCTTCCTGATCGCCCGGCCGTTGTTGCAGGTGCTGAAGGCGCCGGAGCAGCGCGTGCTGCTGGTCGACGAGATCGATCGATCCGACCACGAGTTCGAGGCGCTGCTGCTGGAATTCCTCTCCGATTTCCAGATCAGCATTCCCGAACGCGGCACCATCCGCGCCGAAGCGCAGCCGATCGTTATCCTGACCTCGAACCGCACCCGCGAACTCGCCGAGGCGCTGCGCCGCCGCTGCGTCTACCATTGGATCGGCTATCCCGACGCCGAGCGCGAAGCCGCCATTATCATGCTGCGTGCCGGAGATGTGGCCGAGGCGACGGCACGCGCCGTGGCCACAGCCGTGCAAACCATCCGAGCACGCCCACTGGCCAAGCCACCCGGTATCGCCGAGGCGGTCGAATGGGCCAACGCAGCGACCATTCTGGAAAAGGGCGGCAGCCCATGGCCGGAAGCCTTCCGCCGCGCCATCGGCGTGCTGATCAAGGACGAGGAGGATTTATCCTACATCGCGCCCGAGCTTGGCCGCATCGTCGAGGAGGCCCTGGCGTGAGCCGAGACCTGAACGATCCCTTCTCCCCGTTCACGGGGAGAAGGTGCCCCGAAGGGGCGGATGAGGGGCAGCGCCATGATCACCAGAAGTGGGCGCCGCCCCTCATCCGCCTGCCGGCATCAGGGGTCGAGCCGCCTGTCTCGACCCGTCCTTCGCACCCCCGTAAATGGGGAGAGGAGCACTTACACCGCGCCGTAGCGCCCTTGCTCGGCTTTGCACGCCTGCTTCGCCGCTACGGCTTCGCCGTGGCGCCCGAGCAGGTCGTCAACTTCATGCATGCGGTGACCCTGCTCGGTCCCAGATCGATGGCCGACATCCGCGAGGCCGCCCTTGCCACGCTCGCACCACCGCCGGATCGCCGCGACGAGTTCGAAGCGCATTTCCAGAGCCATTTCCATGGCAACGCATCCGCCGTCGTCGAGGGCGAGACCGACGAGGAAACCCAAATCAAGGATGATGGCGGCGCCGACGACGAACGCATCCAGGCCGAACAGAGCCAGGAAGGCGGCGAACTGTCATCGGCACTGGAGCAATTGAGCACGCGCGATTTCCAGCGGGACGACGATGGGCTGAACGCCTTTCGCCGCAAGCTCGCCTCCGCCTTGCCCGCGCGCCGCGCCTTCCGCACCCAACGCACGCACTCGCGCGGCAAGCTCGACCTGCGCCGCTCGCTCAGGGAAATCGTCAGCGCCGATGGCGATGTCCCCTCGCCACTGCTGCGCCGCCGCCAGACCGTGCCGCGCAAGCTGCTGCTGCTTATCGATGTTTCCGGCTCGATGAAGCTGCATACGGCGGACTATCTCAAGCTGGCGCATGCCGCCGTGCAAGGCGCTGATCGCGCCGAGATCTTCACCTTCGGCACGCGGCTGACCCGTATCACCACCGCGCTGCGTATCCGCGACCGCGACCAGGCGTTGGCGCGCGCGGCCGCCCAGGTCGACGACTGGGACGGCGGTACAAGGATGGGGCCGACGCTGCTCGCGTTTCTCTCGGTGCCGCGATTCTCCGCCTTCGCGCGCGGAGCGGCCGTCGTCATCCTTTCCGACGCGCTGGAACGCGGCGGCCATGCCGAACTGGAGACAGCCATGCGCCGGCTGAGCGCCCGTGCCTTCCGGCTGTCGCTGGCGACACCGCTGGCCGGCGATCCTCGCTTCCGCCCGGTGACGGCGGCGCTCAGCGCCATCCTGCCGGCCTTGGACGATCTCATCGACGGCTCATCGGTGAAAAGCCTCACCGGTTTCATCCTGTCGCTTGCCCGCCCTGCCCCGGCCGCGGCGGCAATCTGGAAAAAGGTATCGTGATGCAGAAAGCCATCGACGCGCATTTCCACATCTGGCGCCAGCAGGATCAGCCATGGCTCGTGGGACCTATGGTGCCGCGCATCTTCGGCCCCTACGAGCCGATCCGCCGCGACTATCCGATCGAGGAATTCCTCGAAGACCAGAAGGGCTCGGGCGTCGAGAAGGCCGTCTATGTCCAGACCAACTGGGCGAAGGAGGATTTCGAAAAGGAAGTCGCCTTCCTGCAGAAGACCGCCGACGAGACCGGCTGGCCGCACGCCATCGTCGGCTACGCCGACATGACGGTGGACGACGTCAGGCCGCGGATCGACCGGCTGGTCAAATACAAGCTGCTGCGCGGCGTGCGCATGCAACTGCACTGGCATGAGACGCCGGCCTTCCGCTTCGCCGCCTCGGCCGACCAGGTCATCGATCCCAATGTGCGAGCCAATGTCGCCCGGCTCAAGGATTACGGATTGTCCTTTGACCTGCAGCTGTTCCCAGCACAGATGAAGGATGGCTTGACGCTGGTCGGCGAAAACCCGCGGACCGATTTCATCCTCACCCATGCCGGCATGCTGACCGGCATGGAGCCGGAAACCACGGAAGCGTGGATGCAGGGCCTGCGTACCCTGTCGGCCGCGCCCAATTTCTACGCCAAGCTGTCCGGCCTCGGCACCTTCGTCCACCGCAACGATCCGGCACTGATCGCCTACATCGTCGACAACACGATCGACATACTGGGCACGGATCACCTGATGTTCGGCTCGAACTTCCCGATCGAGAAACTGTGGACCAGCCACGCCGCGCTGATCAAGGCCCATCGGGAAGCGGTCGCGAAGCACGGTGCGGCGGCGGAAGCCGATGTTTTCTGGAACACGGCGGAGAAGGTCTATCGGCCTGTGTAGCGCGTAAGACTGACCTTCTCCCCCTGCGGGAGAAGGAAGCCCCTCACTTCACCTCGAACTGCGGATCGACCGGAATCTGTAGCGCCGTCACCATATCGTTGGTCTGCCCGGCCAGCCCGATGATCGACACCAGTTCACCATGCTGCGCATCGGTCATGCCCTTGGCCCGCGCGGCCGCCGTATGCGAATGAACGCAGTAGGAGCAGCCATTGGCGGTGGAGACCGCGATGTAGATCATCTCCTTGGTCAGCGGGTCGATGGCGCTGTCGGCAACCATCACCGCCTTCAGCTGTTCCCAGGTTCGCTTCAGCGAGGCTGGATCGTTGGCCAGCCCGCGCCAGAAATTGTTGACGAAATCGGATTTGCGCGTCGCGCGGATATCGTCGAACACGGCCTTCACGGCCGGGATTTTCTCGACCTCGGCGTCGCTAAGAAGTTTTGTGGTGGCCATGGCCTGGTCCTTTCGTTTGAATCGCGATGTGAAAAAATGCCGTTAAACCATTTGCGATGCAGACAGAATTGCCCCCATCCGTAACCTTGGCGCCCCTGCAGCGCCAACAATTGGCGAAGCCCGAGCGACAAGCCCCCCTCTCCCCGTCCCTATACGGGGAGAGGATGCCGGCAGGCAGGTGAGGGGCAGCGCCGACGTTTCGAACAGCGAGGCTTGCCGAGCGTCACCCGCGCTACGGACTCGGGTGACTTCGCGCGGGACAGCCAATCGCCAACCTCAGCGCCGCCCCTCATCGCCCTGCCGGGCACTTCTCCCCGTATAGTGACGGGGAGAAGGGGCTGTCCGCAACCTACCACCTCGTTCTGCAACCTCGAAAAAAGGTGCCGGCCTCACCTGAATCTAGTGTACCGCCGCGTACATGATCTTCTCTTCTGTCGCCTCCGCTGGCGAAAACTCCTCGACAATGCGGCCCTGACGGCACACCAGGATGCGGTCGGAAAGGTTCATGATCTCCGGCAGGTAGGAAGAAATCACGACGACGGCCAGACCCTCGTCGGCCAGCCGGTTGATGATCTGGTGGATTTCGGCGATGGCGCCGACATCGACGCCGCGCGTCGGCTCGTCGAAGATGACGATGCGTGGCTTCTGAACCAGTCCCTTGCCGATCACCACCTTCTGCTGATTGCCGCCGGACAGTTCGACCACACGGGCGTTGTCGTTGATCGCCCTGATGTTCAGCGTCTTCGTCCATTCAGCCGCAAGCTGCCGCATCTCCTGCTGGTTGATCACCCAGGCCTTTTCGCGGCCGGCCGCCAGCAGCCCGCCGAACAGGTTCTCGGCAATGCCCATCGTCTCGAAGATGCCTTCGCTCTTGCGGTCCTCGGTGACGTAGACGATGCCGTCGGCCACCGCCTCGCTCGGCACCAGATAACGTACCGGTTTGTCATCGAGCTCGATGGCCCCGCCGCGCAGGAAATCGCGCTTGTAGATGCCGGACACGATCTTGAAGGTCTCGGTGCGGCCCGAGCCGATCAGCCCGAACACGCCGGTGATCTGGCCTTCGAAGATCGAGAAGGATGTGTTGCGCACGACATTGCTCATAGAGATGTCCTGCACCGACAGCACCTTCCGCCCGGCCTTGCGAAGCTTCGCCTCGTCGCGCTGCTGGTAGAGCTGGCCCGACAAAGTGCGCCCGACCATGGCGGCGACGATCCTGTCGCGGTCGAAGGCGGATGTGTCGTCGGTGATCACCAGTTCGCCATCGCGCAAAATGGTGATGCGGTCGGCGATGCCAAGCGCCTCTTCCAGCGCGTGGCTGATGAAGACGATGGAAACGCCATTCGCCTTGAGCCGGCGGATCAGCGCGAAGAAGTGGCGCTTCTCCTCCGGCGTCAGCGTCGCCGTCGGCTCGTCGAAAATGATGATCTCGGCATTGTGGTGGACGGCACGCGCGATCTCGACCATCTGCCGCTTGGCCGCGCCCAGCGTCGCCACCATCGCATTCGGGTCGACGGGAAAATTCAGCGACTGCAGGAACTGCTGTGCTGAAATATACGTGCCGCGCAGCCGGTTGAGGAATTTTTCAGTACCGAGATAGAGGTTCTGCGCCACCGTCATCGACGGCACCAGGCTGGTCTCCTGGAACACCATGGCAATGCCGGCCTCAAGCGCCGCGTGCGGCGAGGCGTAGGCGATCTCCCTGCCCTTGTGGAACATCTTGCCCGAGGTGGCGTCGACGACGCCGGCGATGATCTTGGTCAGCGTCGATTTGCCGGCGCCATTCTCGCCGAGCAACGCGTGGATCTCGCCCTTGCGCAATTCGAAGCTGACATTCTTGACCGCGGGCACGCCGCGATAAGTCTTGGTGACGTCTTCCAGTCGAACGATCGCTTCCATCACAAACCTCCCGATGCGAGGTCGACGGCCAGCACGCAGTCGCCGCCCCTGGAGGCGATGACCAGCCTACCGTCCTTTTCGACTACGCTGCAGATGCCATGGCGTGTGCCGTTGGCGCGACTGTGCAGGCTGAATTGCGGCTGCATGTTTTGGTCCAACTTGACTACCAGCCCGTAGGAACGGCTTGGCGACCAAGGTTTGTGAATGCCCATGGTGCGAATGCCGCCGCATTGCAGCGGTTCGAGGAAGCTGCGGTTGGAGGCCAGCGCCGGCGCGATCCAGTAGGCCGGCGGCACCTGGTCGATCATGTCCTGACGGTAGTGGGTTTCCTGCAGCACGAATTCGATCAGCCGATTGCGCGGCGCAAACAAGGTCAGCCACGCCCCGCCATCAGCGGACGGCGACAGCCGCGCCGGATACCCAGGCAAATGCGCCAGCACCGTTGAACGATTGCCGGTCGCGCCATCGAAGCGGACGAGTTGGTGACGCCAGCTTTCGCTGACCAGCACATCCCGCCCCTTGGGATGAAGTCCGTAGGGGAACGCGATGTCGCCCGCGACTTTCTGGATGCGAATCTCCGAGGGGCCGCATCTCCATAGCGAACCGGAAGCGCCCTTCTTCATCAGGTCGGCCGCCCATTGCGACGGCGTGTGCTCGGCCGAACCATTGGCCAGCCACAACGCACCATCATCGGCATAGGCAAGTGCGGTGATGCAGCGAATTTCCGCCGGCAGTGAGATCTCGCTGCCGGCCATCAGCAGCTTGCCGCTTTCGAGCCCCACCGTCGGCTGGCCTGACGGCGACAGCGCCAGCGCGGTCACGGCAGACGGAAAGGTCTCGGCCACGGCAGGTTCAGCACCGGCTTTGATCGAATAGATTGCATTGCCGCTTGAGGCCAGAAGCCGCCCATCGGCAACCAGAAGATTGTCTGGCTCAGCCAGACTGGTCAGAGGCGACGCATCGTCCAGCCGCGTGTTGGGGCGAAAGGCGCCGTCGAGCGGCGGGATGGTGACCGCCTTGCCACGAAACATATCCAGGATCGGATCTAGGATCATGATTTCGCTCCCCAATAGGAAGCCGGGCTGGTCCAGTTCGGGTCTGCGCCCGCGATCTTGTAGCGGCCGATGCGGTTGTTGAGGATGCCGCCGACGAAGAGATATCCTTTGTGCTCGCGCATCGAAGTCACCATCGGATGCGCGCCGCCCGAAAGGTCTCCCATCGCCTCGACGATGCCGCCGGTCTCGTTGAACTTCACCACGCCGCCGGTGTTGATGTTGGGGAACAGCCATTCGTCCTGCGGCAGCCGTCGTGTCATGCGCTTGCGCATGTCGGGATGGCGCAACGACAGGTCGAAGCTCGGCGTGCGCATGCCCAGCCACGCCATCCAGTAATTGCCGTCGGACGCCCGGTTGATGTTGTCGGGATAGCCCGGCATGTCGCGGATGACGCATTCGGCGGTGCCGGCCTTCGGCCCTTCCAGCCAGTAGCGGTGCACGCGGCAGGCCCAGCTTTCGGCGAAGAACAGCGACTTGCCGTCATGCGCCATGCAGACACCGTTGGTGTAGCGATAGCCGTCGAGCAGCGTCTTGGTCGAACCATCCCTTGGATCGTAGACCAGCAGCCGACCGGTGGCGCGGTTCTCGATCGAGTCCAAAGCCCAGTCATGCGCGTCGTAGCGCTTGGTCGAATCCGTGAAGTAGATGCGGCCATCCGGCGCGATATCGCAGTCATTGGGATCGCGCAGCCGCGCATCGTCGACGATCGAGGTCCAGGACCGCGACGTCTCTGCCGAAAGGCGCTTCACTTCTCGATCAGGGGAGACGGAATACAGTCCCATGGCGCCGACGCAACTGATCAGATTGCCCGCCTTGTCGAAGGCGAGGCCGAGCGGGAAGCCACCGATATGGGCAAAGACTTCCGACCTGACATAATCCGGCGCGAAGAAGCGGACGATCTCGCCATGGCGCGTGCCGCAATAGAGATGGTCGTCGCGGTCGAGGATGACGTCTTCGGGCCCTTCCAACTCACCAAGCCCGATATGGTCGGCGGCCGACAGGCGATTGTCGAGTTCATAGGGCGTGCCCGAACCGGGCGCGGCTGACTGCGTTGCGCCCATCTTCAGATATACCGGCGCGACATAGACCTCGTTCAGAACCTTGTGGCGGTTCTTCAGCCAGCGAATGTCGATGGTCACGGCGACAGCCAGCATGATGCCCAGCACCATCTGGTTGGTGCCGGTGCCGTAGCCCAGACGGATCAGCCCGTTGGTCATGGTCAGGACGATGATCGCGCCCATCAGTCCCTTGATCACCGAGCCGCGTCCGCCGCCGAGGCTGACGCCGCCGACCACTGCCGCCGTCAGTGCCATGATCTCGAGGTTGAGGCCGGTGCCCGGCCCTGCCCCGCTCAAGCGGCACGCGATGAGGAAGCCGCCGATCGAGGCGCAGAAGCCGGAGAAGACATAGGTCATGAACACGGTGCGGCGCACGCGGATGCCGGCATTGTGCGCCGAGCGCCTGGAGCCGCCGACCGCCAGCACATGCCAGCCCGGCCGCGACCGCGTCAGCGCGATATGGGTGACGATGGCCAGGATGATCGCCAGCCATACCGAGACCGAGAGCCCCCAGAAGGTGCTGTCGCCGATGAAGTCGAGGACTTTGGACGTCGCGGTCGAAAGCTGCACGTCGGCCGCGTAGGTGGTGACGAGGATGTCGAACAGCGCCCTGCCGAAGATGAAGGTGACCAGCGTGGTGAGGAAGGCGCGCAGCCTGAGGTAGCCGACGAGGTAGCCGTTGATGGCGCCGAAAACCAGCCCGGTGACGAGCGAAGCCGCCAGCGCCAGCCAGATCGACTGTTCCAGGATGAAGAAGACATAGACGGCGGAAAAGCAGGACAGTGCGAAGATCGACCCGACCGATAGATCGATGCCGCCGCCCAGCATCACCACCGTCATGCCGGTGACGACCATCGAGAATTCGCCGAGCTGGCGCGTCGATTCCTGCAACGAGCCCAGCTTGAAGAAGCCGGGAATGATCGAGCCGAACACGCCAAGTGTCGCCACCAGCGCCAGGAACGGGATGGCGTTGTCGGTCCACCGCTTGGTCAGGATTTCGCCGACGACATGATCGGGCACGAGGTTGTAGCGCCAGGACTGGAGGCGTTCGCGAAAGGACATCGGCTGCTGCTACTTCAAGAGAAAGAGGTGGCCGGACAATCCGGCCACCTCGTTGATATCGGACTGGAGTGTGCGGCTTACTTCGCCGCCGCTTCGGCCTGCAACGCCTTCAGGTCCCAGCAACTGTCGGGCTTGAGGTCTGCCTTGGTCGTCGCCTTCTCCAGCGTGTAGATGTAGGTGTGCGACGTGCCGGCCGGCTGGCCGCTCTGCAGCAGGAACTTGATGATCGCGTTCATGTCGCCCGACTGGCGGGCAAGGTCGGTCATGACGACCGCGCCATAGGTGCCATCAGCCAGCTTGTCGCAATCTGCGGCCTTTTCGCCGCCGCCGGTGGTGACCAGGAACACCTTGCCGTCGAGCTTGGCATCGCGGATCGCGGCGGACGCGCCGGTCGCGTCGCCGTCCCAGAAGTCGATGATGGCGCAGATATCCGGGTTCTGCTGCAGCATCGTCGTGGTCACGTTGCGCGATGTCGTCGCGTCCCAGTTGGAGTCTGGCTTGGCCACGACCTTGAAGTCGGGATTCTTGTCGAGCACCTTCATGATGCCGGCATATTGGTAGAGGCTGGAAGAGTTCGCCTGGTCGCCTTGCACCAGTCCGATCTTCTTCGACGAATTCGGGCCGCAGCCCTTGATCGCCGCTTCGGCCTCGAGCTGGCCGAGCCGGTCCCAGTCGCTGCCAACGAAGGCATCGGCCGGGAAGTTGGCGGGATTGTCGACCAGCAGCACGTAGGTGCCCGCCGCCTGCGCCTTCTTCATCAGCTTGGAATAGGAATTGAGGTCGGGTGCGTGAATGATCAGCACGTCCGGACGCGTGTCCGAGGAAATGGCATCGGTGATCGCCTGTGCGCCGGCATCGACCACCCAGTTCGGGTCGCGCGTTTCGAATACGCCGCCCCAGGCTTCGACTTCCCTCTTCAGATAATGTGCCCAGCCCTGTGCGAGGTCGAAGCCCATGGCCAGCGGCACCAGCATGACGCGCTTGCCCTTGAGCGCCTGCGCGTAGGCCGCCGGACCAGGATCGTCGGCGGCGAAGGTTGGCGCCACGAAGGCAGTGACGGCAAGCGCCGTGGCCGCGGCCATCAATGTCCTGATGAATTTCATGTCTGATCCTCTCGTTTCAGTTGTCATTGCCGGCCGATCGAAATGGATCGGACCGGGTACCCCTAGATGTCGCCCTGCTGGGCGGTCTGCTCGTCGCGCGGATTGATGATGCCGTCGACGATGATGGCGCCAAGCAGGATCGCCGCCTTGATCAGGTTTTGATAAAGCAGCGGAATGTCGATGATGGTCATCGCGTTCAGCAGGATGCCGATCAGCGCGGCGCCAACCAGCACGTTGCGCACCCCGCCCCGCCCACCGGAAAGCCCGATGCCGCCGATCACCGCAACCAGCACGATGTCGTAGAGCAGCGTGGAGTTGACGACGCGGGTGTTGATCGAATGCAGGCTGGCGGCGGTCAGCAGGCCGGCGACCAGCGAGACGATCGCCGAGACCACATAGCGCAGCACCAGCATCGGGCGCACGGGAATCCCGATGTTGCGCGCGGCCACCGGATTATCGCCGGCGAAATAGATATAGCGGCCCCATTTGGTGTAGCGCAGGAACAGGAAGAAGACGAAGGCCAAGCCCGCGAAGACGAAGACTTCGACTGGAATATCGAGGAAGCGCAGGCCGCCCAGAAGCTCCACCCAATGCCCCTGCGGCACCGGCACCGCATCCTGCGTGATCAGTTGCGAGCGGACATAGCCGAAGACGAAGGAGCCCGTCGCCAGCGTCACGAAGATCGCCGGAACATCGGCATAGGCGACGAGAAACCCGTTGAGCAACCCGATCGCCAGCACGCCGGCCAGCACATAGACGAAGGCCAGCCCGTCAGGCGTTCCCGTGTTCAGGAGTTGCAGGTACCACGCGACCGACATCGCCATGATCGCGACGGCCGACAGGTCGATGCCCCTCCCGATGATGACGACGGCCATGCCAAGCGCCAGTATGCCGAGCACGGACACGGAGCGGACGATGGCGACGAGGTTGTTGGGATCGATGAAGCCCGGAAGGCCTATGGCCGCGGCAACGAACAGGATGACCGCGATGGCAAAGACAATGCCTTCCTGGTTCAGGCGCCTCAAACTCGGCAAGCCGGTCGTGTTCATTGCTGATATCTTTCGCCCCGATGGCAGCGCTGCCATCCCGGGGGAAAGCTAATCGGCCAAACGCCGGTTCGTCAAATGAATCCGCGTTCAACAGGGGCTGCACGCCGCCATATTCGCCGGGTGGCCGGATCGATTGCCGGAACTGGCGCAATGCCCGGAAAAGCCTGCACTTTTGGCAATTGGTTGCGCGGATCGGACGCCTCGCGAAAGCTTCGCTGCGTGCCGGGGTCAGACGATGGAATTTGTCTCCGCGTTACCGGCGAAAATTCGATTTCAATTCCTTGGGCTGTGGCCGGAAACCTCGGCACCCGCGTGCCTTGGCAGCACCAGGAAGCGGAACGATGCGACCAGGCCAATGGCACCGATGAGCACGAAGGCGATTCGGAAATCGACGAGATCGAGCGCCGGCCGAGCCCTGGCGATCTGCGACAGGTTGAGGATCGCCGCCGCCACCGCCACGCCGAATAGCATCGCCACCTGCTGCAGCATCGAGGACAAGGTCGCCGCCGAACTGCGCTGATCAGCGGCGACATCGGCAAAGGCCAGCGTGTTGAGCGCGGTGAACTGCATGGAACGCGACAGACCGGCGATCAGCAACAAGGCGATCACCACCAGTTGAGGCGTGTGCGGCGAGATCGCACCGCAGGCCATGATCGACGCCGAGGCGATGACGCCGTTGACGACCATCACGGAGCGGAAGCCGAAGCGGCGCAGCGTCGGCGTCGTCACCACCTTCATGCCGAGATTGCCGAGGAAATAGGCGAGTATCATCATGCCGGCATCGACGGGACTCATGCCAAAGCCAACCTGGAACAGCAGCGGCAGCAGGAACGGCGTTGCGTTGATCGCCACCCGGAAGATGGTGCCGGCGGCAAGCGTCGAGATGGCGAAGGTCAGCACCTTGAACGGCGAGAGATCGAGCAGCGGATGGCGAACAACAGCCAGATGGCGCACCGCCAGCCAGCCGATGACGATGCCAGCGGCGATTAGCAGCAATGTCGTCGCGATGCCATCTTCCGGATGCGCGATGCGTTCGAGCCCGTAAAGCAGCAAGGCCAGGCCAAGCGACGTCAGAAAGAAACCCGGCCAGTCCAGCGGCTTGGGGTCGGCTTCGCGGTCGCCGGGGATGAAGCGCGCGACCAGCGCCAGCCCGGCCAGCCCAAGTGGAATATTGATGAAGAAGTTCCAGTGCCAGGACAGGTAAGTGGTGATGAAGCCGCCCAGCACCGGCCCGATCACCGGCGCGAACAATGCCGGCCAGGTGATGAGGGCGGTGGCGTTGAGCAACTCCGACTTGGGCGCATTGCGCAACACCAGGATACGCCCGACCGGCGTCATCAGCGCACTGCCAAAACCCTGCACCGCGCGTGCCGCCACGAACTCGGTCAGGTTCTGCGAGAAGCCGCAGGCGAGCGAGGCCAGCGTGAACATGGCGATGGCCAGAAGGAAAATGTTGCGCGCGCCGTACCGGTCCGCGAGCCAGCCAGACAGCGGCACGAACACCGCCATGGTCAGCATGTAGACGGTGATGCCGATGCTCATCGCCACCGCCGGCACGCCGAAGGACTGCCCCATCTGCGGCAGCGAGGTGGAGATGATGGTCGAATCCAGAAACTGCATGAAGAAGGCGATGGCGACGATGAGCGCCACCCGACGCGCATTGGCAGTATCCGGCTTCGAAAAGGCTTCTTTTTGCGGCGTGACGTTCATGCGTTGGACGGTCCAGGGACTGCGTAGCGCCATGCAGCGCTAGCCGGCGGATGACGACGAACCGGTTTGAACAGCATTCGGCGGTAGCCGTCCAGACAATGGGTCAACAAACTTTCGTGTCGCATCCTTCCTGTTGTGGCGCGCCCTGTTGTGTAATGAATACAGCCTCGCCGCCGAACCGGCTTATGGCACCAGCGATCTCGCTTCGCTCCTTTCGAGCAGGACCCTTGCGCATGAAACCCATCTATATCGACTATCTGAACGCCCTTGATATCGAAGCACTGGCGATGACCGACGGTGAGATCATCGAGGCGGTCGAGGCGGGACTCGTGGCGCAGGGCAAGGGCCAGACGGTGATCGAGCCACGCGTCCATCTCGAGCCCGACCCGTCCTTTCACGGCCATTTCAACGTGCTGCGCGGCTACGTCGCGCCGCTGGATACGGCGGGCGTGAAGATCGTTGGCGATTACGTCGACAACTATCTGCACGGCCTGCCGTCGGAATTCGGCATCCTCAATCTGTTTGATCCCCGCACGGGCACGCCGCGCGCAATCCTCGACGCCACCGTTATCACCGACATGCGCACCGGCGCCGTCACCGCCATCGGCGCCAGGCATCTGGCGCGCAGGAATTCCAAGGTTCTCGCCCATATCGGCGCGCGCGGCACCGCCTACTGGAATGTGCGCCTGCTCGACCATCTCTTCGACTTCGACGAGATCCGCGTCCATTCGCGCCGCCCGGAAAGCCGCGACGGCTTTGCCGCGAAACTGTCGGCCGATCTGGGCAAGCCGGTCACGGCGGTCGATAATTGGGAAAGCTGCGTCAAGGGTGCCGACATCGTCGTCGAGGCCTCGCGCCTGCCGGAACCGCAACCGCTGCTCAAGACGGAATGGATCAAGCCCGGCGCGCTGGTCGTGCCTTATGGCACCATGAGCGCGGTGGAACTGTCACTGACCGACATCATGCATAAGATGGTGGTCGACGACTGGGGCCAGTGCAAGGGCGGCAAGTTCGGCTCGCTGCGTGCCCATGTCGAGACCGGGCGGCTGAGCGAAAAGACGCTGCACGCCGAGCTCGGCCAGATCGCCGCCGGCCTCAAGCCGGGACGCCAGAGCGACGACGAGACGATCCTGTTCTGGCATCGCGGCCTGTCGCTGTCCGATATCGCACTGGGCAAGGCGATGCTGGCCAAGGCCCAGGCGCAAGGCATCGGCCAGAGGCTGCGCTTCGCATGAGCGCGCTCGTCCTCACCGGAGCCGGCGTCAGCGTTGGCGATGTCACGACCGTCGCCCGGCAAGCACGCAAGGTGGAGATCGGACCGGATGTCATCGGCAGGCTGGAGAGGGCGCGAAAGGTGCTCGACGAGGCCGCCGCTTCCGGCCAGCAGATTTACGGTCTGAACACCGGGCTTGGCGCCAATCTCGGCACATCGGTCGAAGGCGACGCGTCGGCCTTCCAGCGCCAGTTGCTGGAAGGGCGCAGCGGCGCGGTCGGCGAGGCTCTCCCCGAGGCCTCCGTACGCGCGACCATGCTTGCCCGCCTCGCCATGCTGTCGGCTGGCGGCTCGGGCCTTTCGCCCGCCGTTTACTCCGCGCTCGTGGACGCGCTGAATGCCGGCGTCCATCCGGTGATGCCGTCGCTCGGTTCGATCGGCGCCGGCGATCTCGTGATGATGACTGCCATCGGCCGCATGCTGATCGGCGAAGGCGAGGCCGACTACCAGGGACGGCGCATGCCGGCGGCCAAGGCACTGATGATGGCCCGCCTCGCCCCGATCAGCCTGGCGCCCAAGGACGGCCTGTCGCTCATCAACGCATCGGCGGCTTCAACCGGCGGCGGCGCATTGGCGATCGCCGATGCGTTATCCGCTTTCGTCCAGCAGCAACAGGCCGGCGCGCTGACCATGGAGGGCATCGGTGCCAACCGCACCATCCTCGATCCGCGCCTGCACATGGCACGGCCGGCGGCTGGCCAGCAGGAAGCCGCCAAGGAGTTGAACCGCCTGTTGGCGCGCGAGGAGGCGCCGCCGCCCACGACCTTGCAGGATCCGCTGTCGATCCGCTGCATGCCATCGATCCATGGCGCGCTGATCGAGGCGATCGATCGGGCCAGGCAGGCCGTCGAGATCGAGCTCAATGCCGCCGCCGACAATCCGCTGGTGCTGGGTGACGATGGTGTCGTGATGTCGACCGGCAATTTCCACACCGCCTCGCTGTCGCTGGCCTTCGAAATGCTCGGCCTGGCGATCGCGCAAAGTGCGGCCGCCTGTGCCGCCCGCTTCATCCAGCTGACAGGCTCGGGCCGCAATGGCCTGCCAAAATATCTGTCGCCGGTCGGCGGTGCCTCCGCTGGTTTCGTGCCGCTGCAGAAGACGGTGACCGCCATTGTCGGGGCCATCCGTCACAAGGCCAATCCGGTGATGCTCGACTTCCTGCCGGTCTCGGAAGGCGTCGAGGACCACGCCACGCAAACGCCGCTCGCCGTTTCGAAATGCGCCGACATGATCGTGCTGTGGCGACGGCTGATCGCCTTCGAACTGATGGCGGCCGCCCAGGCGGCCGACCTGCGCGACGGACTGACGCTGGCGCCGGCCACGGCCGCCATTCTTGGCGCGGTGCGCGCGCTGGTCCAGCCGCTGAAGGAAGACAGGCCGCTCGGCGTCGACGCGGACATGCTCAATACCGCTCTCGCCAATGGGACGTGGCAGCCATAGCCTTGGCTCGATCGATCGCGAACTGACCCGACCACTCCCTAGTCGACGCTGTTCGCCAGCGGGTACAGCGCCTGCGCCAGGTCGCGGATCGCATCGGCGGTGCGCGGGCCGAAGCCGATCATGTAGGCGCCGTCGAGCACGACCAGCGCCTTGGTCTTCGCCGCCGGCGTGGCCGACAGCGCACGGTTGCCGAACACCTCATCGGCGGTGGGCCCGCCCTTGCCGTCGCTCATCATCAGGATGACGTCGGGCGCCATCTCGATCAGCTTCTCCTCCGAGGCTGCCTTGTAGCCGTCGACCACAGCCATCGGATTGATGCCGCCAGCATGGCGGATGATGGCATCGGCCGAAGTACCCGCGCCGGCGGCGCTCAGCCGCGCCAGCCCATGGAAGAACACCACCTTCTTGCGCTGGTCTGGCGGGACTTTCGATGCCAGATCGGCGGCGGCCTGGAAGGAGGAGAGAACCTCACCCGCAAGCTCCCTTCCCCTGTCCTCAGCGCCAAGCGCGGCCGCGATCAGCGTGATCTTGCGCTCGATGCCCTGCCCGCTGTTGTCCTCGGGAATGAAGATCGTCGGGATTGCCAGCGACTTCAGCACCTCCATCGCTTCCGGCGGCCCGCTGTCCTCCGCCGCCAGGATAAGATCGGGGCGCAGGCCGGCCAGCCCTTCGACGGAGAGCTGGCGCCGGTAGCCGACATTCGGCTTCTGCGTGATGGAGGGTGGATACTTGCTGCCGCGATCGACGCCGACGATGCGCTCGCCGGCGCCCAGCGCGTGAACGATCTCGGTGACGTCGGAGCCGAGCGTCAGGATTCTCGTCGCCGGTCCCGGCGTGACAGTCCGCCCCAGCGCGTCGACAACCGTATCGGCGGCCAGCGCCTTGAAACCGCAGGAGGGCGCAAGCACCGAGAGCGACAACAGCAGCAACGCCGCCAGTTTGCCGGGCCGGAACCAGCCTGGCCGCCCGCATCCGTTCTCACCGCTCATCATGCCTTGCTCCTATGCCGCTGATTTCAATGATGGTTGGCCTATAAATTTAAAGTTGACTCTTGTCATCATGTTTTAATAAGTGACCCCTGCCCCGACCCGCTGGTCGAGGGATTTCCGTCATGCCAGCCAAGGTCCTTCGGCCACCGCCAGCAATCTTGCTTTTGCCTGGGGGCTGCATTTCATGAGAACGACGACCAACACCGCATTGATGGCGAGCACGGCGCTCGCCTTCGCACTCGGCCTGAGCGCCGCACCGCTCGCCAATGCGCAAGAGCAGGAGCCGGAAAAGAAGGGCGCCGCCGCCAAGACCGATCGAATCGGACAGGCCTCCCAGAACCAGCAGACGACGGTCCTCGACCTGATCACCATCTCCGCGACCATGATCAAGACCGCCGTCATCGATTCGATGGCCGCGATCAGCGCCGTGGACCAAGAGGAACTCGACCGCATCCAGCCCGACACCGCCGCCGACATTTTCCGCACCACGCCCGGCGTTGCCGCGTCGATGAATGGCGATGATCCGGCGACCGCCATCAACATTCGCGGCCTGGAGCAGTATGGCCGTGTCGTCGTCACCCTCGATGGTGCCCGCCAGGATTACTGGCGCGTCGGCCATGGCTCGGGCTCGTTCTATGTCGAGCCCGATCTGATCAAGGAAGCCACCGTCATTCGCGGCCCGGTGTCGAATGCCTATGGCTCGGGCGGCATCGGTGGCGTCGTCTCCTTCGAAACCAAGGACGCCAGCGATTTCCTGAAGCCGCGAGAGCATTGGGCGCTGAGCGAGAAGTTCGGCTATGAGAGCAATGGCCAGGGTTTCACCACCAGCACCACCGGCGCCTATCGCTTCAACGAGGATGCCGACGTCATCGGCAACCTCGTCTATCGCGACCGCGACAGCTACACCGACGGCAATGGCGCCACCGTGCCATGGACCGGCGAGCGGGTTACCAGCGGTTACCTGAAGACGACGCTGCGGCCGGCCGATGGCCACGAGTTGAAGCTTGGTGCCATCCTGCAGCGCTACAACGACCTGATCACCGGCTCCAGCGGCTCGACCTCGCCGACACTGAGCCGCTACGACACCAACACCACCAACCAGACCTACACCGCCGCCTACACCTGGAAGCCCGACGACAACGACCTGATCGACTTCAGCGCCAATGCCTACCACAACCGCACCCGCGCCGAGCAGACGCAGGTCTGGCCCACCTCCGCGATCGGCAACTTCCGCTTCTACGATGTTGCCACGACCGGCTTCAACGTGAAGAACTCGTCGCGTTTCGATGCCTGGGGCATCGCCCACACGCTGACCTACGGCCTCGACTACTACTTCCTCGAAGGATCCTCGGACGCAGCGCATTTCGGCGCCGGCCAACAGCAGGGTTATGGCAGCTTCCTGCAATGGCAGGGCGACTACGAAGAGTGGCTGCAAGTCATAACGGCCCTGCGCTACGACGGCTACACGCTCGATGGTGAGACCAAGACCGTGCCGTCGCAGGAAGCCTCGATCTCCGGCGATCGCTGGTCGCCACGCCTCACGGTCGGCGTCACGCCATTCCAAGGTTTTCAGCTCTACGGCACCTACTCCGAAGGCTACCGGGCGCCGGGCCTGCAGGATGTCTTTCGTGGTGGCGGCGCGCATGGCTCAGGCGACGCCTATGTGCCCAACCTGCTTCTCCAGCCTGAGACGGCGAAAAGCTGGGAAGCCGGCATCAACCTGAAATACGACGATGTTCTGGCGGCGGGCGACCGCCTGCGAGCCAAGGTCAACCTATTCCACACCGACGTCGAGGATTACATCGAAGCCGACCTGCGTGCGGGGATAACTCGCACTGCGAAAAACATCGGCGACGCGCGGCTCAAGGGCATCGAGGCAGAGGCCGTCTACGACTATGGCTGGGGCTTCGTGAACCTCTCCGGTGCACTGATCGACGCCAAGGTCGTAAGCGGGGTCTATTCGGGTCAGCCATTGAACAACACGCCACTGGACCGTTTCTCGGCCACAATCGGCTTCCGCATGCTGGAGGACCAACTCACCGTCGGCGTCCAATATCTCGGCATCGGCGAGATCACCCGCACCCGCCGCACCAATCCGAGCAGCCCGATCCTCGTCGATGACGCCTTCGAGTTGGTCAATGTCTTTGCCAACTGGCGCATCAACGACAACGCGAAGGTCGATTTCGGCATCGATAACGTCTTCAACACAGCCTACACCGACCCGCAAAGCGCATGGTCGACCACGGCGGCAACGGAACAGGGCAAGGGCCGCACCTTCAAGTTGGCGCTCACCGGCAGGATAGGAGGCTGAGCATGAGCCAGGCATCGGCGAACGAACTGGCCTGCGAGGCGCGGTTGAACCTGCGCAACCTGCCTGACTACATGGACCGCATCACGGACCGGCTGCAGAGCTTCGAAGCCGATGCTTCGCATGATGGCTGGCGCATCGACTTCCGCTTCGCCTTTGGCGGCGCTTCCTTCGACATGGAACGGCTGGTGATGCGGGCCAATGCGGCCGACCGCGACGGCCTGGCCCGCATCAAGGACCTGCTGGCCACGGCCGTCCAGGTCTATGCCAGGGAGGAAAACCCGGAGATCGTCTGGACCGGCGATCTCTCGGGCGAGACCAGCCTCGCCCAGTTCCGCGAAATGACGGTGACGGACGTTCGCGACCTCACGGCGCACATGCGCCGCATCCGCTTTGCCGGCGAGGATCTCTCGCGCTTCGCCAAGTTCGGCGGCATGCACATCCGCATGCTGTTCCCGACCAGAAACGTGCCCGACCCGATGTGGCCGGTGCTGGGCGGTAACGGCCTACCGGTGTGGCCCGCCGATAACCGGCGTCCGGTGGCGCGCGTCTACACCATCCGCGCGCTCGACGTCGACAAGGGCGTCATCGATGTCGACTTCGTCGTCCATCCCGGCGAAAGCGTCGGTGCCGCCTGGGCCACGCAGGCGGCACCCGGCATGAAGGTTGGCATCATGGGGCCGGTCGGCCGCCCGGTGCGGCAAGCGGGCTGCTATGTCATGGGCGCCGACGAAACCGGCCTACCCGCCCTGGCGCGCCTGCTGGAGACATTGCCCGCGCAGACCCGGGGCGTCGCCTTCGTCGAAATCGCCGATGACGGCGAAAGGCAGGAGATCGCCAACGCCACGGGCATTGAACTGCACTGGCTGAAGAGAAACGGCGTGCCGGCTGGCGAGGACCAGCGGCTGGCCGCGGCCGTCCGCGCGGTGGCGTGGCCGAAGGATGTATCAACCTTCGGCTGGTTCGCGGCGGAAGCCACCGCCGCGAAAGTCATACGCGAGCATTGGCGGGGAACGCTTGGGCTTGGTCGCGACGAGACGCTGGCGGCAGCCTATTGGCGGCGTGGTGCCGCGGGGCTGATGGCGGGCTGAGGGTTTGATGACGGGATGAAATGAGAAGCATTGGCGCTGCCCCTCACCTGCCTGCCGGCATCCTCTCCCCGTATAGTGACGGGGAGAGGGAGGCCTTCGCCGATGATTTCGCCAATCTCCAGCGTTGCAGAAGGAACGCCGGCGTTGCGGCCTGCCCCCTTCTCCCCGTCACTATACGGGGAGTTGAGGAATGGTCCGCTTGCGGACGAAAAGCCAATTGCTTGGCTTTTCGAATGACGAACGCCGGCAGGGCGATGAGGGGCAGCGCTTACCTTTCAATGATTTTGACGATCGCTCCGCCATCCGCTCCGATGCCAATCGCAACCCGCTCACCAGAAACGATCCCTGCAATGTCGCACACGACCAGCGGCATGCGGATATCATAGAGAAACTCCGCGACGATCGCGCCGACCGCCAGGATCGGGTCCGGCCGCTCCATGAGGATTCCGGCCGGTGCCGTGCCCCGGCGGATCGCTTCGGCCAGGACAGACGACGAAGACGACGAGCCGCGCCCGCTCGGCATGACCAGGATCTTGCCGGCCACATTCTGGCCGAGCCCCGGATGCGAATGGTCGATTATGTCGCCGGTTTCGGCGTCGATGCCGCCCCAGAAGCTGAGCGGCTGCGAAAGCACCAGCGCGTGGCCCTGGGCCGCACCGGCCAGCTGGAAAGTGCCGGCTCTTTCAAAGACTTCCACCGATTGCATCATGATGCGCTCCGCATGACATGCCCGACGGCTGCGGAGCGGATGCAATCCCTCATTTCGGCGAAGGCCACGGACACGCCGATATTGCCCGGCGCGTAATGCGCCCATTTGCCGGAATTGGTCATCACCACGCCCTCGAGACGCTCCAGGATCGAGGTGACATAAGTGCAGGTATCAGTGACCGGGATCAGGCCAAAAGCCTCCATGCCGGCCAGCGCGCCCTCCTCCTGCAGCCGTGTCAGTGTTGCACGCCCGGTGTTGACATAGATCGGAATACCCTTGCCCGGTGCGACTTCGCGCAGCATCGGCAGCAGGCGCATCCATTCTTCGTGGGAAAAGTGCGGCGTGCCCAGAGATACAGCCGAGAGTGATGCGCCGTCCGGCACCATCGAGAGCCTGGCCAGCGCATGGTCGATATCGGCACGGGTGATGCGGATCGTCTCGTCGGGCGCGCGACCTTGGAACGCTTCGTCGAGGGTTTCGGCCTCCGGAGTGATGCCGACCGCATGGAACAGCGCCACCGCGCCGGTCGTGGCCGCCGCCGCGCCCAGCGCCTTCAACTGGTCCTCGTCGCGCGGGCGAGGCAGGCCTGAAATCACCGGAATACGGTCGCCGCTGGCTTCCCCGACGATAAGCCCGACACCGACGAACAGGCTGTCGCTCGGCTCCGGGTCTGCAGCGGCCAGCTCGAACAGGATACGGCCGCGCCGGTTTTCCCTGAGATGCAGGCCCCAGGCCGGCGCGCGCCCGGTCATGGCGCAGCATAGGTCGATGAAATCGCCATAACGGTTGGTGCGCGCGCCGATCACCGAATTGGCGAAGACGATGGCGTTGGATTCGCCCCAGGCGATCTGCTGCCCGAATTCAGGCCGAAACCGCGTCTGGTAGGGCGCGCAGGTGAAAGTCGCCTGGCAGCCAAGCTCCATATGCGCCTTCATGAGCCGCCGCGCCGGCACTTCCTCCGCTGCCGGCATCTTCACCATGCCGGGATGGATGAGATCGAACGAGCCGACATTCAAGGTCGTCGGCACCCGGACGCGCCCGCCGCCATCGACCAGCCGTTCGACAAAATCGAGCCCAGCCTTGCCGTGGTAGAGGCAGCCATCGATATGGGCGCCGGTGATGTCGAGCAGGCTGCCTGCGCCGACCGCATTGGAGAAGGCGACGAGGATTTTCATGGCAGCGGCCGCGGCTGGGCCTTGCTCGCCGTCGAGCATGGATTGGTCGTGTGCGGTCAGTTGCAGGGTCATTGCAGCTCCGGGCTCGTTAGGGACGGCGGGACAGCACCACCTCTGCCCTACCGGGCATCTCCCCCTCAAGGAGGGAGATTAGCCGTCATTGCCGCTTTCGCAAATTTCCTGTGTTGAGGAAGGAGCAGCGACGTCGAAACCGCCAATCTCCCCTTTAAGAGGGAGATGTCCGGCAGGACAGAGGGAGGCGCCAAGGAACGCCAATGGTCCCAGCTAGCGGCAGCGCGCTACCTACCCCGCGGCAATCAACACCGTGCTCTCCGGCGACCACCTCAGCACCACATCCTGCCCTTCCGCCAGCCGATCAGCTCCGGTGTTCTGCACGATGACCTTCAGCGTCTGGCCGGCGCGCTCGACAAAATATGTGCTGTTGTTGCCGGCGAAGATGCGCTTGGAAACCTGGCCCCTCAACGTGTTGGCATTACCATCCGAAGTTCCGGCATCGGTGGCGATGCGGATGCGCTCGGGCCGAACGGCACAGCTGGCCTTGGCACCCGCTGCAAGCGTCGCACCCGCCCCGGCCGCGATCGCCGTGCCGTCCGGCAGCCGGATGCCGTTGCCGGTCGAGTCACCGCGAAAGATGTTGGCGTCGCCGAGAAAGGTGGCGGCGAATTCGCTCTTTGGCCGGTCGTAGATTTCCTCCGGCGGCCCCTCCTGCACCAGCCTGCCGTCGCGCAAAATGCCGATACGATCGCTCATCGTCAGCGCCTCTTCCTGGTCGTGGGTGACGAAGATGGTGGTGATTCCAATCTCGCGCTGGATACGCTTCAATTCGATCTGCATGTCGACGCGCAGCGCCTTGTCGAGCGCGCCGAGCGGCTCATCCAGCAGCAGCACGCGCGGCTTGGTGACGATGGCGCGGGCCAGCGCCACACGCTGGCGCTGGCCGCCGGAGAGCTGATGCGGTCGGCGCCCGCCGAGCCTGCCGAGCTGGACGAGATCGAGCGCGCGCTGCACCTCAGTTGCGATGGTCGCCTTGGCCTCGCCGCGCACCGACAGGCCGAAGGCGACATTGTCGGCGACGCTCATATTGGGAAACAGCGCATAGTTCTGGAACACCATGCCGATGCGCCGCTTTTCCACCGGCACCCGCTCGACGCTCTCGCCGCCAATGGCGATGCGGCCGGAGTCGGGAAAATCGAAACCGGCGATCTGGCGCAGTAGCGTGGTCTTGCCGCTGCCGGATGGACCGAGCAACGCATAGAAGCCGCCATCGGCGAAATCGATGGACACGTCGTCCAGCGCCTTGTGCGCGCCAAAGCTGCGCGAGACGTTCGATACCTGCACGCTGGCCATTATTTCTCTCCGCCGAATTTGAAGAAGCGCGCCGTGAGCAGCATGAGCGCCATCGACACGACAATGATGATGGTCGAAACCGCATTGATCTCGGGCGTGAACCCCTTGCGGATCGCGGCGTAGATTTCGACCGGCAGCGTCGTCTGGCCGGGCGTCGCCAGGAAGTATGAGACGACGAACTGGTCGAACGATACGGCAAACGCAAACAGCCCGCCGGCAATGACTCCCGGCATGATCCAGGGCAGCGTCACCCGCATCGTGACCTGCCACTGGTTGGCGCCGAGCGAGCGCGCCGCCTCCTCCAGCTCCGGCGCGAAGGTCTGCAGCCGGGCAGAGACGACGACGATGACATAGGGCAGCGCCAGCGCGACATGGCCGAGCAGGATGGCAAACAGGCCGCGCCCGATGCCGACGCCGTTGAAGAAGATCAGCATCGCCGTGCCGGTGATCAGCCACGGAATGGCGATCGGAGGAAAGAGAAGCGCCTGCAGGATCTTCTTGCCGCGAAACTCATAGCGGTAGAGCGCCAGAGACGCGGCCGATCCCAGAACAGTGCAGATGATGGTGGTGATGACGGCGATCTCGAGGCTGTTCCAGGTGGCTGATATAAGCTGGTCGTTCTGCCACAGCGAGGCGTACCACTCGGTCGTCCATTCGAACGGTAATTGGTAGAAGGGCGAGACGTTGAACGACATCAGCGCCATGATGATGATCGGCAGATAGAGGAAGGCGAGCAGCAGCCCGATGTAGAGGCGTCCCAGCCATTCGAGGATGCGGGTCGTCATCATCACGCGGCCCTCCGCAGCACCGGCGAGGCGACAGCCAGGATGACCAGCACGACGGCGAGCAGGATGAAGGACAGTGCGGCCCCCAGTGGCCAGTTGAACACGGCGACGAACTGATCCTCGATGACCGTGCCGTAGAAGGTGCCGGTGCGGCCGCCGAGGATGCGCGGCTCCATGAACGAACCGACGACGGGCACGAAGATGAGCGCGGCACCCGCCACCAGCCCTGGCATCGACAGCGGGATGATCACCCGCTTCAGCACCTGCAGCCGCGAGGCGCCGAGCGAGCGCCCGGCCTCGATCAGCGAGTCGTCGATCGCCTGCAAAGTGAGATAGCAGGTCAGCACCATGTAGGGCACGTAGGAGTGCACCAGGCCGATGATGACGGCCGGGTAGGAATACATGAGATCGATGTTGATCTTGAACGGCAGCACGGCGTTGAGCGCGGTGTCGAGGATACCGCCCTCGCGCAGCACCATCGCCCAGGAGAAGATGCGCACCAGACCGTTCGACCAGAACGGCAGGATGACGAGCAGGAAGATCGCCTCTCGGCTGCGCCCCTTCAGCACCTTGGCCAGCACATAGGCAGCCGGATAGCCGATGACGATACACCACAGCGTCACCTCGAGGCCGAGGCGCAGCGAGGCCAGCAACAGCGTCAGGTAGAGGCTCTGCGAGAAGAAGGCGGCGTAGTTGCCGAGTGTGAAGGCCCACGGCTTTCCCGACAGCGGCAGGTCGGTCATGAAGGAGAAGAAGACCATGGCGGACAGCGGCAGGAAGATCGCCACCGTCAGCCAGAGATAGGCAGGCGCCAGCAACGGCAGAGCCGATCTCAGCCCGCTGCGCGATGCGGTCGCACCCTCTGCCATGATACCCTCCTCCCCAGGATTGAAGAACCAGCCGGCGCGAACCGCCGGCTGGCCCGGACCTGCTTGTTACTTCACGTCGACCTTCAGCTGCTGCCAGAGCGCCAGATAGGCCTCACGCTGCGCGTCGGTGATCGGCGCCTGGAACTGGATGCGCTTGGCCACCGCCGGATCACCCATCACCTTGCGGTTGAAGGAATCCTCGGGCAGCGCTTCCACCGCCTTGGTGTTGGCCGAGACCGGCGCGCCGACCTTGGTGACCCATTCGACATAGAATTTCGGGTCGATCATGTAGTTGATGAAGGCTTCAGCGCCGGCGACGTTCTTTGAACCGACCGGGATGGAGAACGCGTCGAGCCAGGCGACGGCGCCTTCCTGCGGAATGACCAGCGATACCGGCAGCTTGAAGTGGGTCTTGGCGCGGTCGGCCGAGCCGCTCCAGTAGGTGCCGATGTCGATCTGGTTGGAGGCAACCATCTGGTTCCAGTCGTTCTCCGAGCTCCAGAAGGTCTTGATCTGCGGCATCAATGACGTCAACTTCGCCTTGACCGCACCCATGTCCTTGATGTCGTTGATGTTCTGGCCGGTGGCAATGGCGCCGAACTGGACCGCCTCGACGGCGTCGTCGCGGATGACCACGCGGCCCTTGTGCGCGGTATCCCACATCTCGGCGATGCTCGTCGGCGGCTTGTCGAAGGATTTGTCGTTGATGGCGAGCGCGGTCAGGCCCCAGACCCACGGTACGCCATAGACCTTGCCGTCATGGTCGAGCATCGGCGAGCCCGCCTTGTCCGGGCTGATATTGGCATAGTTCGGCAGCTTCGACACGTCGATCGGCTGGATCAGCTTTTCAGACATCGCCTGGTCGTTGAAAGCGGCATTGATCATGACGACGTCGTAAAGGCCGGGATTGGTCCGGATCTTGGTCAGCATTTCCTGTTCGGAATTGAAGAAGTCGTTGATGACCTTGTTGCCGGTCGCCTTCTCGAAGGCGGCGATTGCCCAAGGCTCGTCGGCGCCATAACCCTTCCAGTTGAGCACATGCACTTCATCGGCCTGGGCGGCAAAGGCCAGTGCGGAGGTGAAGACGGCGCTCGCCGTCAACAGGGCAGTCAGATTCGGCATGCGCATGATTTGTTCCTCTCTTTGGTTTGCCCGGTTTCCGGGCTTTTCAGGCTGTAAGATGGGCCTCTTGGTTCCGGCTACCGCTTGCGGCGGCATGGCTCAGGAATGTCTGGATTTCGGCATCGGTCGGCGCCGACGACCCACCATGGCGGGTGACCGAAAGCGCTGCGGCGGCATTGGCATATTTAGCCGCCTCGAAGGGCTGCATGCCGTGCGACAGCGCGCTGACGAAGGCGCCGATATGCGTGTCGCCGGCGCCGTTGGTATCGACGGCCTTGACCTTGAAACCGGGAATGGTCTGGGTCGTGCCGCCAGCCAGCCGGACAAGGCACCCGCTTGCGCCGGCGCGGATGACGACGCCGTCAGCCTTGGGGCAATGAACGGCGAGAAGCCGTGCCGCGAGCGCCCCGACATCGCCTGGACCGGCAATGTCGGCGGCTTCCGTCGTGTTGCAGCTCAACCAATTGGTCCGAGCGAGCACCCGCGACAGGACCGGACGCGGAATATCCGAGATAACCGGCGTCGGGTCGAAGACGAATGGGATGCCTTCCGGCAGCGCCTCGATCCAGTGTGTGAGCGCGTCGCGGCTGCCGGGATAGCTCAGCGTGTAGCCGGAGGTGAAGACGATATCGCCCGCCAGCACTGAAACCGGCGCCATCATGTCGAGGCTGAGCACGCTTTCGGCCCCGGGCCACGACACGAAGGTGCGTTCCGCGTCGCTGGAGATCAAGGCGACGCAATTGCCGCTGTCCATGACCGGCGATGGCGGCGTCAGCGTCTCGATGCCTTCGGCGGCGAAGGCGGCGCGCAGGAAATCGCCGTTCGGCCCGCTGCCCAACTGGCCGCCGAATACCACTTTCATGCCCGTGCGGGTGGCCGCGACCATCATGTTGAAGCCGCCGCCTGCAACCTGGGCAAAACTTGATGCGGTCTTCTCCATGCCGGGCGCCGGCAAGGCGTCGATGCGGTAGACATAGTCGACCACCGCGCTGCCGATATGGACGAGACGCCCGCTCATGCCGCGGCGTCCTTGCCTGGGCCGGCTTTCGCCAGCCGCGCCGCAACGAGGTCGGCCGCGAGCTTGCGAACCTCGGCAAGGTCGATGCCGACAAGCCTGGCGATGTGCTGTCGCGGCAATCGGGAAAGGCCGATGCAGGCGCCGGCCATGCCGGCGGCGATGGCGCCGATCGTGTCGGTGTCGCCGCCGAGATTGGCGCTGATCACGGCTGCTTGCCAGGGATCGCCATCGGCGACTTCCAGCACCGCGAATGCCGCCGGCACCGATTCCTGGCTGGCGACGCCGGTGCCGACCAGATCGGTGATCAGGCGGATCGCCTCTTTCGTGCTCTTGCCGCGCACAAGCGCCTGCGCCCAGCCGATGCGCGCGGCGATATCACCGCCGGTGACCCAGTTGCCGAGCGCTGTCCCGAGTTCAGCCGCCGCGATCGCCTGCCGACAAGCGGCGCGCCAATCCGAGCCGGCGACGCCGCTGCTGATGGCGGCTGCAACGGCGCTGGCGGAGGCGATGGCGATCGAGGTGTTGTGCGTCGCGCGGCAAGTCTCCGCCACCTTGCCGACCAGTGCGTCGAGCGGATCGAGCGGCATCATGATGCCGACCGGTGCGATGCGCATGGCCGCGCCATTGGTGTCGCCACTGCGCCCGGCTTCCTCGGCCGGCGTGCCGTTGTTGATGGCATCGATGGCGCGCTTGGTCGAGGGCCCGAGCAGATCGTAGCTGCCGCGCGTCTTGACCTCGCGCTCCCAGTCGAGCAGCGCGTTGACCCAGCGCGTGTGGTCGAAACGCTCGCCGGATTCGATCAGGATACGGCCAAGGAGCAATGCCTGCTCCGTATCGTCGGTGATGGTGCCCGCCGCCAGCCCCTTCGACACCGGATGCTCGGCGAACGGCGCGACGAAGTCCTCGACATGGCCGTAAACAGCGGCGATGCGGGCCGGCGACAGAAGCTGCGTCGGCATGCCCAGTGCATCGCCGAGCGCCCCGCCGATCAATGCGCCCATGGCGCGGTCGAGCGTATCCGTGGCTTTGTCCGACATCGCTCAGAACCTCATATGCAGCGCGAAATGCGCGGGGTTGAGCAGGCTGGTGACATATTCGATCGGCCGGTCGTCGGCGGCGCGGGTCAACCGGCGCCCACGCAGGAAGGGCGTGCCTTGCGGACAACCGAGGATGGCGGCGTCCTCGGCATTCAGCATCTCGATCTCGATCCATTCCTCGCCGTGATCGGGCACCAGCCCGGCGGCGCGCAACGTCTGGTGCAGCGACCCCTCGCGCAGGCCGCGCAGTGGTACATCCTCCAATTCCGGCGACAGCGGCAGGCGGCTGCGCTCGATGGAGATCGCATGGCCATCGCTGGCATTGGTGCGCACGCGGTCCACGGCAATGAAGAACGGGCTGTCGATGCCAAGCAGCGCGGCGAGTTCGGCGTCCTCGATGACCTCCAGCCGCAGCGTCCGGGTCTCGGCATTGGCGCCAGCATTGGCCAGAGCCCGCGACCAGCCGATCGCATCGTCCACCGGCTTGCCGTCAAAGGTGACGAACGAGCCGATGCCGACCTTGGTGGTGATCAGCCCGCGGCTGGACAGCTCTTCCAGACCCTTGCGAACGGTGTTGCGGCTGACGGAAAAGCGCTGGACGAGTTCGTTCTCGCTTTGCAGGCGGTCGCCGAAGCCCAGGACGCCGGAGCGGATCTCATGCTCCAGAACGGTGGCGATCTGCTCGGGCTTGCCCGTGCCGGGAGAGAGTTGAACCGCGCCACGCTTCATATGGGTACCTGTTCACTATACCTGTATAGTCCTGTTCAATATAGAGGCAAGAAGGCGCTGTCAATGCAAGGCGGGGACGGCGAACGACCGGCGTTGGCGCCGGTCATGGCCAGGACTCTCCGTGAAATATGCCGGCTACGGGCTGTTACCGGTTCGATATCTTGCCGGGTTCGACCAGTATATCCGCTTCGATAGCGGCATTGATGAAGGCTGCCCGCGCCACCCAGGCTTCCCGCGTGCCTTCCAGCACGGCAAGGCACGCCTTGCGGGCCACCATATGCCGCTGCCCAGTCACCACGGGCCAGCGGTTGATCAGGATGTCGGCGGCCTGTGCCACGCGCTCGACATTGAAGATCATGTTCCCCGATCGACCAAGCGCTACCTTGACCGGTTCGTCGAAACGCTGATCTTGCACCACGTTCATCCCCCCGAAGTCGAGATCTCGATTCGCGGCCATCAATTCCCGGTGATGTGATAGGTTCCGGGCGAAAGGTGCAATATGTCCGACACGATTGGCCAAAAAAGGCCCAAGCTTATAGTCGTTGTCGCCTTCGATCGCGGCGAGGATGGGGAGTTGTTTCCGGCCTTTGGCCCCGCCGACCAACAGAGCGAGGACCGAGCCATTCGCATGGCCAAGGCCCTTGCGGAAAAACATGTCGGAGTCATCGCCTGGAGCCGAGAAGCCGATCCGACATTGGGCGAATACGGGCCACCGGCCACGCTCTTCGCCAGCGGTGAGGTCCCCGACATGGAGTGACCCGACCAGCGCTCGCCGGCTGGGCGCCACAGCCTGTCAGTCTTGGCCCCGCGAGATGCCGCTTCAAGCTGATTTGCCTGCCGCACCTCGATGTCTGTATTCCGTGGTCATATATCTAAGCGACATTGGTCCTCGGATCGCTTCGGCATCTGGATTCCCTCATCAATCAAAAATGGAATACTAATCCGAACTTTCGAAGCGGAACTGTTTTCCAATCGGCTCGTTATGCTTCGGGTCGTTTATTCCAATGACCTCTAAAGAGAGGAAAAATCAGATGAACTTCAAGATGCTCACGATGGGCGCGATTGCGCTTGCAATGACCTCGGGCGCGGCTCTCGCCGGCGGTAGCACTGGCACTTCGGCGCTGGACGATCCGGCGAAGATGGCTCCGTTCTATACTGACTCTTCGATGAAGACGATGAGGTCGGATGAAGAGTTCAAGACCGCCTGGATGGCCATGAAGGAAGAGGACCGTGCCTCGATGAAGAAGGATTGCGGCGATAATGTCATCGGCAAGTCGCATGACAGTTTCTGCGCCAAGACGAAGATGCTCGGCGGCGCCAACTAAGGCGATTGCTCCCTGCCCGAATTCGCAGGGACGCAAAACAGACAAGGCGGGCACGGAGCCCGCCTTGTTTGTTTTGCGTTCTCTGCCTCATCGGCAATGGTTGCAGTACCAGTCTTTTCCTGGGGCCCCGGTATCGCCGGCTCCCACGGCGAAAGAATCGCCTGGTGTGGAACCGAAAGGGTCGTTGGGTGTTGATTCAATCGGGATGGGCAGTCGTGACATTTTCCGCGGGAATCTTGAATAGCAGCCTTGGTTACTTTAGCGCCCGGTCTGGCGGTAGCGCGGCTGGAACTGGCTTGATAAATTGGATTATGTTCGTCAGAAGCTCCCCAATTCTCTTCAGATGGCCAGACGAAATCCGATGTTAGCAACACAGCCAACCGAGACCGACGAGCTTGCTTTCCTGGCCGGCGGCGGAGAACTCGGCTGCCTTGTCGCGACCTTCGATTGGGCCGCGACTTCGATAGGTTCCATCTCGACCTGGCCACAAAGCCTCAAGACCTCGGTATCCCTGATCCTGCGCTCGCAGGTGCCGATCGTCATGCTGTGGGGCGAGGACGGCGTCATGATCTACAACGACGCCTATTCCGTCTTCGCCGGCGGCCGACACCCGCAACTGCTGGGATCTAAGGTTCGCGAAGGCTGGCCCGAGGTGGCGGATTTCAACGACAATGTCATGAAGGTCTGCCTGGCCGGCGGTACGCTTGCCTATCGCGATCAGGAACTGACGCTGAACCGGTCGGGAAGACCTGAGCAGGTCTGGATGAATCTCGACTATTCCCCCGTCCTCGACGAACGCGGCCAGCCTGCCGGCGTCATTGCGATCGTGGTCGAAACGACCACGAAGGTCGCCGCCGAACGTTGGCAAAAGAGCGAGCGGGACCGTCAGCGCCAGATGTTCGAACAGGCGCCGGGCTTCATGGCCATGATGTCGGGCCCGCACCATGTCTTTGAACTCACCAATGCGGCTTACATGCAATTGGTCGGCCACCGTGATGTCATCGGCATGCCCGTTCGCGAAGCCCTGCCGGAAGTGGCGGGCCAGGGGTTCTTCGAACTGCTCGACCAGGTCTTTACCAGCGGCGAAGCCTTCGTCGGATATGCCTTGAAAGCGGAGTTGCAGCGCACTCCCGGCGCGCCTAAGGAAGAGCGTTTCATCGATCTGATCTACCAGCCCGTCCGCAATCCCGTCGGCGACATCATCGGCATCTTCGCCCAGGGCGTCGACGTTACGGATCGACTGATCGCCGAACAGGCGTTACGCCAGAGCGAGGCCCAGTTCCGCACATTTGCCGAGGCCATGCCGAACCATGTGTGGACGGCATCCCCCCAAGGCTTGCTGGATTGGTTTAATCCACGCGTCTATGAATATTCGGGCACGGCCCCGGGCGAACTCGATGGACAGGCATGGGCCGGCATCGTGCATCCGGACGACATTGATTCGGCCGCCAGAAAATGGACCGAGGCGCTTTCCTCGGGAGTGTTCTACGAAACCGAATTTCGGTTGCGGCGGCATGACGGGGCCTACCGATGGCACATTGCCCGCGCCGTTCCGATCCCCGACGCCAACGGTTCGATCGTGCAATGGATCGGCACCAACACCGACATCGACGATCAGAAGCAGGTGGCACAGGCGCTGCACGAGAGCGAGCGTCGGCTGCAGCTATCGCAAAACGCGGCCGGCATCGCCGCGCTCGAGCTCGATATCGCCACGGGGATAGTGGTCGGTTCGGAGGGTTTCTGGGACCTCTGGGGCCTGACTCCGCGTGACAGCGTCCACATCAGCGTGCTGGAAAACATCGTCTTGCCCGAGGACAGGAACGTCCGCTCCACCGACGAGACCCGCAGACAAGGTTCCGCGGTACCGAATGTCGAATACCGGATCCGGCGGCCCGACAATGGGGAGTTGCGCTGGCTCTCGCGCCATATCGACTTCGTCCATGACGAAACCGGCAAGCCACTCAAGATGTTCGGCGTCATGCAGGATATCACCGACCGCCGGGAGGCGCAGGCAAGGCAGGAACTGCTCACGCACGAACTTGAGCACCGCATCAAGAACATCCTGGCCATGGTCGCGGCCATCGCCTCGCAAACCCTGCGCAACACCGACATTGCCACGGCAAGCGCCACCTTCAACGAACGCCTGCGCGCGCTCGCCAACGCGCACGACATCCTGAACAAGACCCGATGGACCAGCGCCTCGATGCGCCAGGTCATCGAAAACACCATCGCGGCGTTCCCGGTCGCGCAAATCTCGATTTCCGGTCCGGCCTTGCCGATCAATCCAAAGATGGCGCTGACATTGGCGCTTGCCGTCAATGAACTGGGCACCAACGCGCTGAAATATGGCGCGTTGTCGACGCCCGACGGAGCCGTGACGATCGAATGGTCCCTGGAGCCGTCCGCGGACGGCGCCTCCCTGCTGATCTGGCGCTGGCGCGAGAGCGGCGGCCCGCCTGTTACCCCACCTACTCGCAAGGGATTCGGTCGTTTCCTCATCGAGCGCGTCTTTGGCACCGATTTCGGTGGGTCTGTAAGGATCGACTACAAGACGGAAGGGGTCGAATGTGTGTTGACGGCTCCACAACCGCAGTTGCCAACATCGCGTTACTGACTACATAGAGACCATGCCAATGCTCCCTAGCACCGCAACCGTTCTTGTCGTCGAGGATGAAGCGTTCCTGCTGTTTGCCATCGCCGACGAACTGCGCGAGGTGGGATTTTCGGTGTTTGAAGCGAGCAACGCCGACCAGGCCATCACGCTTCTTGAAACGCAGCGGGACATCAGCATCCTGTTCACCGACATCGACATGCCAGGATCAATGGATGGCCTGCGCCTTTCGGCGGCCGTCCGTGACCGATGGCCGCCGGTCAAGATCATCGTCACCTCCGGCAAGCGCAGGCCCGACAGCGGCGCCATGCCGGACGGTGGCGTCTTCCTGCCGAAGCCCTACGCGCCTGAAACGGTGGCCGCCACTATCCGCCAGTTGATTTCATAGCCCGCGGCTCGGCGGGGAAAATCCCTTGTAGCACAAGAGGATGGATTAAGGCCCGGAATCAGCGCGACAGCGTCTTAGAGCGATTGGCTCGTCAGTCCGAAGCCTTCCCCAAAGTGTCGGCCACCACGGCGCCACGCTCCCCCATCGGCAAGGGTGGGCCCGTCGTCGAGTCCATCGCCGTCTGATGCTCCATTTCCGCATTGATGGCGGCGCCGGAGATCAGGATGATCACCGAAATCCATGTCCACATCATCAGGCCGACGACCGCGCCGAGCGAGCCGTAGGTCACATTGTAATTGGCAAAATGCTGCAGATAGAACGAAAACATCCATGAGGCGGCGATCCACACCACCGTCGCGATCAGCGCGCCCCAGCTCAGCCATCGCCACTTCGCCTTCGCCCGGCTCGGCCCGAAGCGGTAGAGCAAGGAGATGCCGGTGACGATGGCCACCAGCAGGATCGGCCAGCGAGCAGCCGCGATGAGCGTCTCCTTCCAGGCATCGAGGTAGAAATAGGTAAGCAGCGCCGGAACGACGCCCACCATCAGGAACAGCAGGATGCCGATGACCAGGGCGCCCATGGTGAAGGTGATCGACATCAGGTTGAGTTTTAGAAAACTGCGCTTCTCCCGCTCCTCGTAGGCGATGTTCATCGCGTCGAACAACGCCTTCATGCCGCTGTTCGCACTCCACAGCGCAATGGCCAGGCCGACGAAGAAGCCGGTGCCCAGGGCGCCGGTGTTCTGTTTCGCCAGGGCCTGCAATTGCTGACGTATGAGGTCGAGCCCGGCCGAAGGCAGCAGGCTTCCCAGATACGCCACATGGTCGGCCACGGTCCTGGGATCGGCCACGAATCCGTAAAGCGAGACAAAGGCGGCCAGTGCCGGAAACAGCGCGAGCAGTAGATAGAACGTCGCTCCCGCGGCGACGAGCAGCACGCGGTCCTTGTTGAACTCTTCCCAAAGCCGCCAGCCTATATCCTTCCAGCCCAGCGCCGGAATCTGCGAAGGCCATGCGGCATCCCTGCCCCGGTCGCCTTCCTCCGTGGCCAGCGCTATCCTGCTGCTTCGTTTCGACCGCGAGGCGCGACGCTGGGCGTCGTCATCGATGATCGACTTTGGCCTGCCCGATGATTTCGACGAAGTTGCCATTGCGGTCCCCAAGTCCTGCCCTCCCTGAAATGAGCTCGGCTGGCTTCCGGTTCCATCGGGAGCGGACCACGTTGCGAACAAAGCATAAACGATGCTTGATGGGGTATGACCATCGCCGCGCGTGATTCGACCTTGCAGCCAGCCTATCTCGCCAAGCTGAACGACCAGCAGCGTCTGGCCGTCGAGCATGGCGACGGGCGCGTCTCCGGGCCGCTGCTGGTGATAGCCGGCGCAGGGTCGGGCAAGACAAGCACGCTGGCGCACCGCGTCGCCCATCTCATCGTCAAGGGCGCCGACCCGCGGCGCATCCTGTTGATGACGTTTTCGCGCCGCGCCGCGTCCGAAATGGCCAAGCGTGTCGAGCGGATCGCTGGCGAGGTGCTTGGCCGCGATGCCGCCGTCATCACCGACGCGCTGACCTGGGCTGGCACCTTTCACGGCATTGGCGCCAGGCTGCTGCGCGATTATGCGCTGGAGATCGGGCTGGACCCTGCCTTCACCATCCACGACCGCGAGGATTCCGCCGACCTGATGAATTTGGCGCGGCACGACCTTGGCTTGTCGAAGACCGAGGCCCGCTTTCCGGCCAAGGGCACATGCCTCGCCATCTATTCGCGCGCCGTCAACGCGCAGGCGCCATTGAACGAGGTGCTCGGTTCGGCATTTCCCTGGTGCTCCGGCTGGGCCGAGGAGTTGAAACAGCTCTTCGCGGCCTATGTCGAGGCCAAACAGGCGCAGAACGTGCTCGATTACGACGACCTGCTGCTCTACTGGGCGCAGATGGCGCACGAGCCCGAGATCGCCAGCCATCTGGGCGGACGTTTCGACCATGTACTGGTCGACGAATACCAGGACACGAACCGCCTGCAGGCGTCGATCCTGCTGGCGCTCAAGCCAGACGGCGCCGGGCTGACGGTGGTTGGCGACGATGCGCAATCGATCTATTCGTTTCGCGCCGCCGAGGTCCGCAACATCCTCGACTTTCCCCGGCAGTTCGCCCGGCCGGCCGAGATCGTCCTGCTGGAGCGCAACTATCGGTCCACGCAACCCATCCTGGCCGCGGCCAACGCCGTCATCGACGGGGCGTCCGAGCGCTTCACCAAGAACCTGTGGTCGGACCGTAAATCGCTGCGCAAGCCGGAACTGGTCACCGTCCGCGACGAGGCCGACCAGGCCAACTATGTCTGCCAGGCGATCCTGGCCGAACGCGAGGCCGGCACTGCGCTGAAATCGCAAGCGGTGCTGTTTCGCGCCTCCCACCACAGCGGCCCGCTGGAGATCGAGCTGACCCGCCGCAACATTCCCTTCGTCAAGTTCGGCGGCCTCAAATTCCTCGATGCCGCCCATGTCAAGGATGTCCTGGCGGTACTGCGCTTCGCCGAGAACCCGCGCGACCGTGTCGCCGGCTTCCGCGTCCTGCAACTCCTGCCGGGCATCGGTCCGTCAGCCGCAACGGCAATCGTGGAAAGTATGGCGGCGGCGCTCGATGAGACGATGGGCCTGGCGCGCTACCGGCCGCCGCAGCGCGCCGCCGATGATTGGCCCGCTTTCGTCGAAACCTTCTCGCAGCTGCGTGCCGGATCCGGGAAATGGCCGGCCGACCTCGAGCGGGTGCGGCTGTGGTATGAGCCACATCTGGAACGCATGCACGAAGACGCCACGACTCGCCGTGCCGACCTTTTGCAGCTCGAACAGATCGCCTCCGGCTATGCCTCGCGCGAACGCTTCCTCACCGAACTGACGCTCGATCCTCCGGACGCCACCAGCGACCAGGCGGGGCCACCACATCTCGACGAGGATTATCTGATCCTGTCGACCATCCATTCGGCCAAGGGCCAGGAATGGAAGAACGTCTTTGTGCTCAATACCGTTGACGGCTGCATCCCGATCGACCTCGGCGTCGGCAGCAAGGACGAGATCGACGAAGAACGCCGGCTGCTCTACGTGGCGATGACGCGCGCCAAGGATGGCCTGCAGATGGTCATGCCGCAACGCTTTTTCGTCCATGGTCAGGCGGCGCGTGGCGACCGTCACGTCTACGCCTCGCGCACCCGCTTCATCCCGGCCTCGATCCTCGGCGCATTCGAACAGACGACATGGCCAATCGCACAACTCACCGAAGGCAGATCGCCACGGCCCGAGATCCGTGTTGATATCGGCGCACGCATGCGCGGCATGTGGAAATAGGCCGCCGGCGCAGGAACGTTTCCCGATCGAACTCGTTCTTCAGCTCGGCACCCGAACGAGCAATACGGACGGAAGCGCCATGCGCCGCTGGGGGCTTGCGAGATCGGTTATCGCGCGGCGTTGGGATAACGGAGGCAGGACGTGGCAACAGACCGGCATGAACGCATTCGCAAACGCGCGCATCAGATTTGGATCGACGAAGGAAAACCCTTCCACCAGCATGAGCGCCACTGGGAACAGGCGATAACTGATATCAACAGGGAAGACGCTGAAAGTTCCGGCACGCATTCCAAGGCGGCGACCGCGGGCTCCGCTGAGCGAGTGGCAGGGGCAGGTCCCGCGCTTGCCGAGCACTCGAAGGACGCCGCCAAGCCTGCGGGCCGAAAGCCAAAACGCGCAGAAAAGTAAAGCGGCCAGGCCCGGCAACCAAGCCAGGCCATCAAAATGAGAGGACCCGCGTTCCGACGCGGATGGTCAGGGTAGCAATATGCGCAAAGAACTGTCGGACATTCGCCAGGCCCTGAAGAGCGGCGTTCGAACAGAGCTGCAGGCCAGCAAACTGGCGAAGGTAGCAGCCGCGGCTCTCCATCCGAAGGCCACGGCAACAGGAGAAAAGCTCGAAGAGGCATTTCGCCTTCATTCCGATCGCCGATCAACTTCGCGGCGAGAGTGCGGCTGCGCGCGAGTCCGCGATCGAGTTGCTGGACCAGGCAGCGAAAGAGGCAACGCACAAGAAGAATTAGCGCCATCAGGAACGCCTAGCGCTTTGGCGCGATCAAAAAAGTCGCGTTTTAACAAAAGGATACCGTCTCATCCTGAATCCGCGACAAAGGCGATGGAACCTCCGTTCGTGCCGCGCGTTCTGGTGCGTCCCGAACTCCAATCGCGGACACCATTTCCGGACGTTTTCCGACAATCCCAGGAGCCTTTCATGCACGAGAAACTGTTTCATTCGCCCGTCGCGATAACCGTTGGCCTCGGCTTCAAGCGCGAGATCGCCTCGCTGACCGAGATGCATGATTTCCTGACCGAATGGTCGACGGCGCGGCGTGGGCCGCTCTACCAGAACGCGGTCAAGGCCTGCGATCTCGCGGTCCCAGGTTACCTCACCATCGAACAGGCACGCCGCGCACTGGTTGCCTTCGCCGAAGCCGCGGGTGTTTTGTGGCCGGATGTGGAACCGGCGATTCCCACGCACGCCGTTGCACGCGGCTATGGCGGCTTCGCCGCATAACCCTCGATTTCAAGCTGATCGAAGACCCGCGAAGCTGAACGAGATGCGGGGCCGGTCAAGCCCACTGGGCGTCGACGAAAGCCCCTCCCTCCGAAGGTCGGGCTTTCGTGATTTATGGGTACAATTGCAAATCGGGATGTCGAGGAACGCCTCGCTCGCCTGCCGGCCAATCTTCCCAAACAGCCAGAATGCTAAGTCCGGTCAACGGTTGCGGGAGCGTGACGTGCGGCTTGGCTTGGCCGGCGCCTGAATCGGTTCGGACGGTCGAGCCGCGAGCCGAAGCGCTTTCAACCGCGCCGTCTTTTGTTCACGCGCCGAGCGCTCGGCCTCTATCACGATCTGAGATTCGCGCTTGGCCCGTTCATCGCGTTGCGTATCGACCTTCGCGCGGGTCATCCTCCCGCCTCCAGCAAGGCATCGAAGCGCACGCTGCGGCCTCGGGCAACGGCCAGTTCGGCAACAAGATCGATGAGTTCCCGGTCGGACAGTTCGCAGTCCGGCATCACCGTTTTCAAGGCCAGCAAGGCATGGCGCAACGATATGGGACTGGCCGTGGTCTTGCGGCTGTCGACATACTGCTCGGCGATCTGCCTGAAGCTTTGCTCCCGTCCCTTCGTCATATCAACCACCTCCTCGTCTAGGGAGCATGCGACGGAGGGATCGGGACGGCGATATCAAATGATAGGCGCAAGAGGTTTTCCGCCGCACGGTTTCAATCGCTCCAGGCGGAATCCAGCGTCAGCGACGCCTCGAAGACCGGACGTCCGGATTCGTCCCTGACCTTCACCATGATCCGCGTCCAATCGCCGTCGAACATCTCGTCGCGCAGGACATCGGGAAGAATGCGTATGGCTTCGTGCCGCAGCCGGGCACGCGTCTCGAAAACCTGGCCCTCGTCATCAACAGTCAGGCCGTCGCCGTGGTAGAGATCGAGGTAATATCGGGGCATGGTTCCGGTTCATGTGAATTGAAGTTACGACCTTGCTTGAGACGTTCAATTCCCTCCCGTACAAGTTGTTCCATTCACTGTGGTATTTGCCGGCGAACAAGCGCACGCTAACAAATGTTAATGCCTGTTATCGCCTGAAGGCCTAGAGGTTCGCGAAGCCGCCCCTTGCTTCCAATAGAACCCTTGGCGATCGGCTCTATAGCCCTTTTGCTGGAGGTCGCGGTGCTGGAATCCCTCTATCTGAATCTTGGCCAGCACGATGCTCTGTCCGATGCCGAGAAAGCACTGCTGGCCGGCGCGATGTCGTCCGAAAAGCACTTTGCGATCGGCCAGGACATCGTCGCGTCCGGGTCGCGGCCGACCTACAGCACCTTGATTCTCGACGGACTGGCGGCACGCTACAAGGTGCTGGAGGATGGAGGCCGCCAATTCACCTCGCTACAGGTGCCCGGCGACTTTGTCGACCTTCATGCCTTCCTGCTGAAGACCATGGATCACGGCATCGTCGCCCTTTCGCCATGCCATGTGATCTTCGCCGACCATAGCAAGCTTCGCACCATTACCGAGGAAGCACCGCACCTGACCCGGCTTTTATGGCTGGACACGCTGGTTGACGGCGCAATCCACCGCGAATGGATCGTTGCGATGGGCAGGCGGTCGAAGACCGCGCATCTTGCTCATCTTGTCTGTGAACTCTTTGTCAGGCTCCAGGTCGTCAAGCATACCAATGGCATGAGTTTCCACCTGCCATTGTCGCAAGCCGAACTGGCCGATGTCCTTGGCCTGTCCGTGGTGCATATGAACCGCGTCATCGGCGCGTTGCGAAAAATCGGCGTAATCAGTTGGTCGAACCACACCGTGACCATTCTGGACTGGCACCGGCTGCAGGAAATCGCCGAGTTCGACCCGACCTATCTCAGCATGATGCGCGAGCCGCGTTGAAACGAGCCGGCACTCGTCAGGCTTCCGTGCCGAAGCCTGTGTCGTTTGCGCACGATGACAATTCCTGGTTGCTGGGCTAGCGTGACGTCAAAAATACCGTCAGAAAGCATCTAAGTGCCCCACGACTTCCAAGCCGACATCGACGCGATCACGCGCATCGACGCCATCCCCACCATCCTGGACGTTGTCTGTCGAACGACCGGCATGGGTTTTGTCGCGGTGGCCCGCGTCACCGACGAACGCTGGATCGCCTGCAGCGTGCTCGACAGGATCGATTTCGGCCTGCAACCTGGCGGCGAGCTGCAAGTCCAGACAACGATCTGCAGCGAAATCCGGCAAAGCCACGAAGCGGTGGCCATCGACAGCGTTGCCGATGACGGTGTCTATTGCGGTCATCTCACCCCGGCACGATATGGCTTCCAGAGCTACATATCGGTGCCCATCATCCGCCGCGACGGCTCCTTCTTCGGCACGCTCTGCGCGATCGACCCCAAGCCCGCGCGGCTGAAGAACCCGGAAACGATGGGAATGTTCCGGCTGTTCGCCGATCTGATCGCGACCCATCTGGATTCGGCGGAGCGCCTCGACAAGGCCGAAACCGAGGCCGCCCAGCAGCGCTCGCAAAAGGAATTGCGCGAACAGTTCATCGCCGTGCTGGGCCACGACCTGCGCAATCCGCTGGCCTCGATCGCCGCTGGCGTAAAGATGCTGAAGCGCGCGCCGGACAAGGCAAAGACAGAACACCTGCTTGCCCTGATGGAGGGCAGCGTCGTCAGGATGGGCGGCCTGATCGACAATGTGCTGGATTTCGCACGCAGCCGTATGGGCGCGGCGCTTGTCCTGCGGGAGCCTCACACCAAGTCGGTCGGGCCCATACTTGACCAGATCGTCGATGAATTGCGTTCCGTTCATCCGGACCGGACCATCGAAACTGATTTCGAGGTCGCGAGGCCATTCTCCGCCGACCATCTGCGGCTGGCAAGGCTGTTCTCCAATCTCCTCGGCAATTCGCTGGTGCACGGCGTCGCCACGCAACCCGTGCGGATAAGCGCATCGACGGTGGATGATCGTTTCGTGTTCTCCGTAGCCAATTCAGGCCAAGCCATCCCGCGGGAGGTCATCGACAATCTTTTCCAGCCCTTCGTGCGCGGCAAGGGTGAAGGACAGCAGGGACTCGGCCTCGGCCTCTACATCGCTTCGCAAATCGCCAAGATGCATGGTGGCACGCTGGAGGCGGCATCCAACGATGACGAGACCCGCATGACGTTCACCATGCCCATCGGAGGCTGACTATGGTCGAATGATCCGCCCGATGATGCTGTCCTCGACGTCACTCAGGCCAGTCAACTCATGGATCAGCCCCTGTTCATGCGCCCGGGACTGCGCCTCACCCGCGAGACCTTCGGCGACAGCCCTGCGAAATGCGTTTCGCAAGATCTCGAAATCGAAAGCTGAATACGGCCGTCAGCGCCATCGTCTTCCATCGTATCATCCCGTGGCGGGAGCACGATCTACACCCTCAAGCGCCGGCGCTCGTTCGATGGCTGGCGACACGACAGGCTACGCTCATCATAACCACTTAGCGATTCGGAACCGAAAGCGTCGGTAACAGTTGGGAACGACAGGAGTTTTTCCGATGTCCAACCAACCGGAAACGAACCCGTCGGGTCTGATCGACACGTTGCGTCGAACCTGGCACAGCCTGCGCGCCATCAGGCGGGATGTGGCCGATGGCGGTCACATCGAGACCATGAGCGACATCGATTCCCTTGTGGGCATGGCCCAGCAGGAAGCGGAACACCAGTTGCAGGCACAGGGATTCCCGGCTGGCGCGCCGGTTGAAATCTCCGAGCTGGCGCCAAACGAAAGCCCACCACCTCCCCCCGAGGTGGTGGGCCCTTCGGGCGGCCGGTGAGGGCATCCGGAAACCGGCCGCAACGAGCAACTGCCGTGGTGGCATCGCACCGCGTTCTCACATCGTCATTCAAATTTGATGCACTGCAAGCAGGAACCCGCCGCCTCCGGCACGGAACGAAAGGGGCGGTCGCATGTTACTTTAGCTGAGGAACACATAAGCGCACGGTAGGCGTGCGGCATTTTCTAGCAATTGGTCAAGACATGTCGCAGCCACTGCCGAGCACCGCAACAGCCGATATCGTCAAGCAGCCGGAAACACCTAAGCTTCTGGAAATACTCGGACCAGGCCTGATCACGGGCGCTTCCGACGACGACCCCAGCGGGATCGCAACCTATTCCCAAGTGGGTGCGCAGTTCGGCTACGGCATGGGTTGGGTCATGCTTTTCAGCTGGCCCCTCATGTGCGCCATCCAGGAGATCGCCGCGCGGATCGGGCGTGTCACTGGACAAGGAATTGCCGGCAATCTGAAAAAACACTATCCGGCGAGCGTCGGGGTTTCCATTGTCTCGCTTCTCGTTATCGCCAACATCATCAACATCGGCGCCGACCTCGGCGCGATGGGCGCGGCGCTGAAGCTCATTATCGGCGGACCGGCTCTGCTGTACGTTGCGCTGTTTGGCCTCGTGACCGTTCTGCTTGAGGTCTATTCCCGCTACTCTCGCTATGTATCCATACTCAAATGGATGACGCTCTCACTCTTCGCCTATGTCGGCATTGTCTTCGTGGTGAAGATCCCTTGGGCGACCGTCGGCTACAACCTCGTGGTTCCGCAAATCAAATTCAATGCACCTTACATTACCGCCGTCGTCGCGATTCTCGGTACAACGATCAGCCCCTACCTGTTCTTCTGGCAGGCTGGAGAGGAAGTGGAGCAGGTGCGCGAAGACGCGGGCTCCGATCCTCTCAAGCGGGCACCGGAGCAGGCAAAGGCGGAATTCAAGCGCATCCGCATTGATACCTACCTCGGCATGGCCCTATCGAACACGGTGGCCCTGTTCATCATCATAACAACCGCGGCGACGCTGAACGCCCATGGCGTCACCGACATCCAGACCTCGTCCCAGGCGGCCGAGGCCTTGCGGCCGATTGCCGGCCCACTTGCCTTCTTCATCTTCGCACTCGGCATCATCGGCACAGGCCTGCTGGCTCTGCCTGTCCTGGCGGGGTCTTCGGCCTATGCGCTGGGCGAAACCTTCGGCTGGAATGTCGGCCTGGCGCGCAAGCCACACCGCGCCAAGGCTTTTTATGGTGCGATTGCCGTGGCCACGCTGGTCGGCGTGGGCCTCAATTTCAGCCCCATCGATCCGATCAAGGCGCTGTTCTGGAGCGCCGTCATCAATGGCGTGGTTGCCGTTCCGGTGATGGGCATGATGATGCATCTTTCCAGCAAGCGTGAGGCGATGGGCAGTTTCCAATTGAATGTTGGATTGAGAATCGTCGGCTGGCTGGCGACGGCGGTGATGGCGGTGGCCGCCATCGGCCTGTTCGCCACCTGGGGTTCGTAATCCTGCGTTCACTGCGCCCCGCGGGCAAACGGCTTCTTTCGCAATCGCCCCCGTTAACGTCGTCATGTCAGTCCGATTCAATTCGCGACAGGGCCGTCCCAATCCTGTATCCATTGACGGTGAGAGGGCCCCACGCCTCGGATTGGCTTAAAGCCCATGTTCTACCCCATTGAGAATGTCGAGGATGCGCAGACGCTGGCGCAGGCCATCGTCAATACGATCGCGGAACCGTTTTTGGTCCTCGACGAGAAATTCCGCGTGCTGGAAGCCAGCCGTTCGTTCTACAGCACCTTCAAGGTCGACCCCGAGCAGACACGCGGCTCCCTGCTCTACGCGCTTGGCGATGGCCAATGGGACATCCCGGCACTGCGCCTTTTGCTGGAGACGATCATCCCCGAGAAGACCGCGATGGACGGTTTTGAGGTCGACCATGATTTCCCGGGGATCGGCCGCCGCACCATGCTGCTCAATGCGCGCAAGGTGCTCTACGACCACAGTTCGGCCATCACCATCCTTCTGGCGTTCAATGACATAACCGCCCGTCGTGTCGTCGAGAACGAAAAGGCGGAATTGCTCAGCCGTACCAAGGATCTGCTCAACCAGAAGGACGTGCTGCTCCGCGAAATGGAGCACCGGGTCGCCAACAGCCTGCAGATCATCGCCAGCATCTTGTTGTTGAAGGCTCGCTCTGTCACATCCGAAGAGACGCGCCAGCATCTCAAGGACGCGCATCAGCGCGTGATGTCGGTCGCCGAGGTACAACGTCATCTCCACACCTCGTCCGGCGTCGACGAGATCGATGTCGGCTCTTACCTCTCGAAACTGTGCGGAAGCCTGGCGTTGTCCATGGTCGGCGAAGCCCAGCCGATCGCGGTCACCGTGACGGCCGAAGGCGGCAGGATGGATTCGCAACGGGCCGTCAGCCTGGGACTGATCGTCACCGAACTCGTCCTCAACGCGATCAAATACGCCTTTCCGAAAGAGAAGGCCGACGCTCGCATCCAGGTGACCTACGAGACCGCCGGCAGCGACTGGGAACTGACGGTTTCGGACAATGGTGTCGGAAAGGCCGCCAACGATGTGCCAGGCACCGGTCTTGGAACGGCAATCGTCGAGGCGCTGGTGAAACAGCTTGAAGCCAAGGTGGAAACCATAAGCGACGCTGCCGGCACCAGCGTGTCCATAACCAGGGCGACATTCACCTCAAAGGTACCGCGGGCAGCGTAGAGCCCCTTCACGCCGAAATCTGTTCGGATGTCCGCAAGCCGGGAGGTTCCGGGCAAATTCACGCGGCAGCATAGGATGCCTGTCTTCCCGAAATCGTCTCGATCCGGATCTGGTAGAAAAGATGGCTCCCGGAAATGATCGCGGCGGTGCCGGGCTTGAAGGCGCCTGGTTCCCACCAGTTCGCATGCTGCGCCAGCAGCGACCACGCATATTCACGATCATGGTCGCCCGCCGGCGCCTGCGCTTCGGGGGGAATCGTCTGATCCCGAGAGGGCCCCTTCGGAAGTTCCTCGAATACGCCTTCGACGACAACGCTCTTCCAGCCATCCGCATTGCCGACATCATCGACCTGGAGACAGACGTGGGGATTGCCGCGCATCCACTCGACCTTCTTGCCAGGCAACGAGAAGCTGAAGATAAAATTGTCGCCGAAGGCAAAATGAATCGGCACCACATAGGGACGGCTGTCCCTGACGCAGGCCAGTCGGCCAAGCCGCTCCGACTTCAACAGGGCAATGCAGTCCTCACGCGTCATGTCCTTGACGTTCATAGCGATCCTTCTTTCCGTTCAGGTTTTGAGATCGATCCGCCGGATGGCCTGAACAGCCTCCGCTTCGGCAACGCCGATCAGTGCATCAAGCCCCTGGATGGCTTCGATGTGGCCCCGCGCCGCCACGGTCTTGCGCATGGCGCGCAGGCCATCTCGAATTTCGCACAGCGTGGTTCGAAGCGTCACGGGCATTTGCAGCCTTCCGGGCCTCAACGATGTCGAGCGCGACCAGGTTCCGGTGCAAAGTCAAAAGCCCGCCCGGCGAAGCCGGAGCGGGCCTTGGGAGAAGGACACGAGGTGGGACCCTTGTCCTCTTTTTTCCACAGGGGGGTTTGTGGACCGAATTCATGTTACAGAACTTGCTCGCGGAATGCAGTTCCCCACACGCGCCCATGCATCACGTTTTGAGCGCGGATCCATCACGTTCCGGTGAAAAAAGCTTTCGATCGGCGCTGGCTCAACCCGATCGCGCTCAATGGCTGAATGGCAATCGCCCCGGCCTGTCAGACCGGGGCGATTGCTATTTCGGTTCGTGCTTCGGTTCGTGGGTTGCGACCGATTGCTAGATTCGCCCGAGGACGACCAGCACGATGATGATGATGAGCACGAGGCCAAGGCCGCCGCCACCATAGTAGCCAGTGCCATAGAACGGACCGCCGCCCAGCCCGCTGAAGCCGCCGAGCAGTGCAATGATCAAGATGATGATGAGGATGGTTCCAAGGCTCATGATTCTTCCCGCTCCTGAGTGCGCTTCCGCGCCGGTTTCAACATCGCGGCCATTCGCGTGTTGCTGAAAAGCTGAACGCCTGGAAGGCGTTAGCGTTCCCTCGGCGCGTAGCCGGAAGTCGCAAGAATATTATTCCGTTTGGGCAGACAGCCGGTCCAAACGCAAAAAGCCCGCCACCTTGCGGAAGCGGGCTTTCCGACTGACCGGAGGCCGGAAGTGTGATCGAAGCCTCGCGGCTGGTTCGACACTACCGTTGCGCCTGTTTTCTTAGGCGCCGCGCGTCCTATTCCACGCGCGAAGGGCTGGGTCCATACGCTAGCGGCGCGCGATCAGCAGGCACAACTGGCGCAGGTCGCGATCATACGCGCCGGAGTCGCTCAGCACATCCGCGCAGCGCTTCTTCATGCGCATCAGCTGGCTGTCCGACATCTGGGCGACGACGGTCGAAAGTCGCCCCGGAGTTCCCGGCGTGCCAGGTGTTCCCGGCGTGCCGGGAGTGCCCGGATCTGTTCCCACGCCAACCCCGACACCGACGCCGACACCGTTGCCAACGCCGACACCCGCGCCAACGCCAATACCACCCGTGCCGCCCACATTTGCACCGAGGCCCGCGGTGACACCGCCTGAGCCGCCGACATTGGCGCCGACGCCGGCATTGACGCCACTTGCGCCGCCCACGGATGCACCAGCTCCTGCGTTCACACCGTTGCTTCCGCCAACCGAAGCGCCGGCGCCGGCATTGATGCCGCCGCCGCCACCGATCGACGCACCGACACCGGCATTGACGCCACCGCTACCGCCGACCGATGCGCCCACGCCGACGCCAAGTCCTGCCGCATTGGTGGGCATTGAAAGCATGAATATAACAGCACCACCTGCCAACCCACTGGTGATTGTTTTGATTGTAAAATTCATAACACTCTCCCTGTTGTAGTTGCGCATAGACATTCGGCACCTCGCCGATTGCACTATAGAGATACGAACAGGGATGCGTTCGGTTTCAATTGAAATCCTTGATACGGTAATCATGGTATTTGCATATAAAACCAAATAATTGTAATTATATTACAATTATAATAAAATATTAGATAAACAGTTACTACATAGAATTGATGAACTTTGTTCGCACTTGCAGCAGTATTTGCCAATTTTGCCCCGATTCAACCGGTAAATAATAAACATGACACCCATGGTTGCTTTAGGTTGCATCGCCGATTCCTTGACCGAGCACGAACCGCAATCGTCGCCATATCCAACAAGACGTCTCCCCCTGCCTTGCGTTCCGTCGTGCCGCCGCTTACCAAATGCATCCTTCGGGGAATTCCTTTGGTTCGGGACATATGATCGCGAGACTGCGGCGCGCCATGCGGTGGCAATCGCTTCCGCTCATTATCGGCTTCGTCATTTTGGCATTGATCGTCGGCGCGCGAGCGATCCTGGTCGAGAACCAGAGCGCCAACCGGCTGGCCGCCCGCGATGCCATCGAATATCAGCAATTGCTGTCGGGCCTGCTGTCTCTGGCGCAGGACGCCGAGAGCGGCCAGCGCGGCTACCTGCTGACCGGAGAAAGGCCCTATCTCGAACCCTACCAGAAGGCCGTCGATGCCTTGCCCGGACAACTTTCCCGGATCGACGAGATGACCGCGGGCGACAACGCCCGGATGCAACAGATCGCCGGCATCAAGGACGCGTTGTCGCAAAAACTGGCGGAGCTCGCGGAAACGATCAGGCTCTATGACGCCGGTGACAAGGCACAGGCCATGGAGGTTGTGCGGAGCGACCGGGGCAAGGCCGCGATGGATCATATCCGGGCCAGCCTCGATGCGATCCGGCGCGATGGCGGGGCCGCTCTGCAGGCCCGCTACCTCAGGACGGATCAGGTCGAAAGCTGGCTGCGCATCGGCTCTTTCACCGCACTACTGGCCATTTTCCTGCTCGGCGCCTACACAATCCGCGAATCTGGTCGCCGCTTCCGTGAAGTCGTTCTTGCCCAGGACGAGCTGCACAGAAAGAATATTGCGCTCACCAGCGAAATCCGGACACGCGAGAAAGCGGAAGCACAAATCCGCCAGATGCAGAAGATGGAGGCCGTCGGCCAGTTGACCGGCGGCATTGCTCACGACTTCAACAACATGCTGGCCGTCATCATCAGCGCCATGAACCTGGCGCAGCGCAAACTCGCCCGCGGCGAGCACGATATTTTGAAATTCATCGAGGCGGCGACCGATGCCGCCACCCGCGCTGCCAATCTGACGGCCCGGCTGCTTGCCTTTTCACGCCAGCAGCCGCTGGCTCCCCAGACCATCGACGCCAACCGCCTGTTGACCGGGATGTCCGACCTCCTGCGCCGGGCACTGGGCGAAACTATCAGCATCGAAACGGTTCTGGCCGGCGGCCTGTGGAAGACCCACGCCGACCCTAGCCAGGTCGAGAACGCCATACTCAATCTTGCCGTCAACGCGCGCGATGCCATGGGCGACGGCGGCAAGCTGACGATCGAGACAGCCAACAGCCATCTCGACGACAATTATGCCGCCGCTCATGCGGAAGTGACCGCCGGCCAATATGTCATGATCGCGGTTACCGACACGGGTTCAGGCATGTCGCCTGAAATCATGGCCAGGGCCTTCGAACCGTTTTTCACGACCAAGGGCGTCAACAAGGGCACTGGCCTCGGATTGAGCCAGGTGTTCGGCTTCGTCAAGCAGTCCGGCGGCCACGTCAAGATATACTCCGAGCCCGGCGAAGGCACGACGGTCCGCATCTACCTGCCCCGCTTCTTCGGTGACGAAGGAGCTGACCTGCCTGTCAATCCGGCAGAAACGGCCAACAGGCCGGCAACAGAAACCATCCTGGTGGTCGAGGATGACGAGCGCGTCCGCGCCTCCACCACCGATGCCATCCGCGAGCTCGGCTACACCGTCATCCACGCCGGCAGCGGCGAGGAAGCTCTGCGCAAGCTGGGCGAAAACCCATCCGTCGCTCTGATCTTCACCGATATCGTCATGCCGGCGATGAACGGCCGCAAGCTCGCCGAAGAGGCAACTGCGCGCATGCCGGGATTGAAGGTGATCTTCACCACCGGCTTCACCAGGAACGCTGTCGTGCACAATGGCGTGCTCGACCATGACGTGCATTTCCTGGCTAAGCCCTTCACCATCGACCAACTAGCCGCCAAGCTTCGCGACGTGCTGGACAGGGAGAAATAAACTTGCCCCTCACGTTTCGCCCGAATTGGCCTGCGGCCTTGCAGGCTTAATCGTGCATGACCGCGTTTACGGCGGCATAAAAGCCCCATGAATTCTGTGTAACCGCGTCTCGGTCACACCGCCGACACAGATGCGGCGCTATCCAGCTTCAGGCGGTTCGTTAGCTTCCGCTGATACTGCCGCACAATTGCCTTTGACTGCCTTAAGCAAACTTCAATTTTCGACAAGACCTCCGGGGATTACTTCGCAAGATGACATCAAAAACCGAGCTGTCAGACCCGGGCAATCCGGGCCCGAAAGCCGATGTGCTGCGCGGGCCGGAAGCGCGTCTGCAGATGTTCGGTTTCTGGAGCCGCTATCAGCATTTTGCCATGCCCGTCGCCGGCGTGGCGATCGCCGCCATCACCGTTGTGGTGTTGCAGCGGTTCCTCAGCGATCTTTCACTCGACCATGTGCTGGAATCGGCGGCGAACATCCCAGGCCGGCACCTCGCGATGGCGCTTGCGCTGACAGTGGTCAGCTTCGCGGCAATCGCCTTCTACGATGTGGTCGCGGTGGAGACGATCGCGCCCGGCCGCATTCCCAGGATCGTGTCGGCGACAGTGGGCGCTGCAGGTTGCGCCATTTCCAACGCGCTCGGCTTCTCGCTGCTGACCGGCGGCATGCTGCGCTACCGCATCTATGCCGGCGAAGGCATTGCGTTGTCCGATATCGGCCGCATCATCGGCACGTCATGGCTGGCAATCTGGTTCGCGTTCACCGTCATGATCGCCCTTGGCCTGGTGCTTGATCCCGCGCGCACGCCGTTCATCGACCAGCTCGATCCGCGCCTCGGTCTCGCGCTCGGCATCGCGCTGATCCTTGCCATCGGTTTCCTGGTCGGGTGGCTGTCGCGCGGCGAGCGCACCCTCACCCTTGGAAAGGTCTCGATCAGGCTGCCCAACTCGCGCGGCGCGCTGACGCAGATCGTGGCCGGGCTGGTCGATGTCTGCGCCGCCGCCGGAACGCTTTACGTCCTGATGCCCGACACGGTCACCACCAGTCCGGCGGTCTTCGCCCTGGTTTTCGTGATGGCAACCATCATCGGTATCGCCAGCCATGCACCGGGCGGCCTTGGAGCCTTCGAAGCCTCGATGATCGCCGGCCTTGGGCTGGGCAGCAATCCGGACGCCATCGCCGCACTGCTGGCATTCCGGATCATCTATACGCTTTTGCCTTTCCTGGTCGCGATCGTCGGCGTCCTGGCATTCGAGATCTACGCCAGGCATGCACATGTCTCCCAGCGTGTCCGGTCCGCCGGACGCATCCTCGAGCCCTTGGTTCCGCCGCTTGTTGCCGCCACGACCTTCTCCGGCGGCATCATGCTGTTGCTGTCGAGCTCCATTCCAGGTGCCACTGAGCGTCTGGACCTTCTGTCCGACCTGCTGCCGCTTCCGTTCATAGAAGTCTCGCATCTGGCCGCCAGTTTCGTCGGCATTGCCATGCTGATCCTTGCAAGAGGCCTCGCACGCCGGCTTCAACAGGCCTGGGCGGCTGCGCTTATCCTTTTCATCCTGGGAGCCGTCTTCTCGATCGGAAAGGGTCTCGTCTGGGAGGATGCAGTGGTCCTCCTGGGCATGTCGGCGGTCCTGATCGGGTTCCGCACGTCTTTCTATCGCCGCCCGATCGAAGGCGTCGGACCCTTGTCATGGGGCTGGCTGGCCAGCGTCATCAGCATCGTCGCGATCTCGATCTGGCTCGGCTTCTTCAGCTACCGCAACGTGGAATACTCCAACCAGCTGTTTTGGCAGTTCGCCGTAGACGGCGACGCGCCACGCTTCCTGCGCGCCAGCATCGTGATCCTGATCGCGACGGCGGCGACGGCGCTTCACACGGCCGTCAATCGAAATGCCATCGACCGCAAGCCCCGCGCCGAGATCCCTCAAGCCATCGGCGCCATCGTCGCCTCCTCGAATGTCACGCATGCGGCCCTGGCAATGCTCGGCGACAAGCAGTTCCTGATGTCGCCGGACGGCCGCGGTTTCATCATGTATGCCCGCTCCGGCGGCAGCCTGATCGCGCTCGGCGGTCCCATCGGGCCCGTGGAGGGCGACACCGATCTGGCCTGGGCCTTTCACGATCTTGCCGATCGTTCCGCTGTCCGTACCGCCTTCTATGGCGTGGAGCCCGAGCAACTACCCATGTATCTCGACATGGGGCTGGTCGCGCTGAAGCTTGGCGAGGTCGCCCGCGTCGACCTCACGGCTTTCAATCTTGATGGCGCGCGCCGTCAACCCTTGCGCTACGCCGATCGCCGTGCCGAAAAGGATGGTATGGTCTTCGAGGTCGTCAAGACACACGATGTCCCTCCGCTGCTTGGCGAGTTGCGGGCCGTGTCGGATGCCTGGCTGGAGATGAAGGCGGGAAGTGAAAAAGGCTTTTCGCTTGGCTATTTCGAGGATGACTATCTCAGCAAGTTCGACATCGCTGTCATCCGCCTGCAGGGCCGCATCATCGCCTTCGCCAATCTGTGGGGCAGCGCCGACAAGAGCGAGCTGACCATCGACCTGATGCGCCATGTGCCCGATGCGCCCAAGATCGTCATGGACGCGCTGCTGACGAGGTTGCTGCTTCATGGCAAGGCGCTGGGCTACCGCTGGTTCAATCTCGGTGCGGCTCCCCTCTCCGGCCTTTCCGCCAGCCGGCTCGCCTCGCGCTGGAACCGTTTCGGATCCTTTCTCTACCGGCGCGGCCAGAACCTCTATCGTTTTGACGGGCTGAAAGCCTTCAAGGACAAGTTCGATCCGGTATGGACACCGCATTATTTCGTCTGTCCGCCAGGGCTCGACACAATCCGCTCGCTGTTCGACGTCACCGCGCTGATCAGCGGCGGACCGCTGGAACTCATCCGCAAATGACCAAGTCCTTGCGCGGATGACCAGGTGATGACGCTGGCCGGCGCCGTCGCGCTCCATCCAGCGAGAAATCTCGTCACACGGCTACGAGATGCCCCGGTGGCGGAAGCCGACCCGGCCAGCGGCTTCGCCTACACGCTCGACGCGGACGCGGCCGGCATCCCGTTGCCCCGAATGCAAAGGCCCGCCCTGTTTGCAGGGCGGGCCGAACCATGGACGGAACGACGAATGGGCCGCGTGCCGATAAAACAGCCCGTCAGAACACGCCGTAGATCACCCTGTAACGGACCCGGTCCATATAGTCCCGGTACTCCGGCGTCCTGGCAAGGATCGCTTCCTCGCGCAGGATGCGATGAAGCTGCAGGCAGGAGATCAACGTGTAGGCCGCGAGATTGTAGAAGGAAAAGCTCGACAGCAGGAACAGGACGTGGCCCATCAGGTACCCGGCATAGATCGGATGGCGAACGATCCGGTAGGCACCGCTGGTAACCACGCCGCGATTGGCCGGCAGGATGGCGAAGGACCGCCCGAGCGACATCTTGCCCCAGATGACGAACCACAATGCCAGGAACTGCAGCGGCGCGGCCACGTAAAGCGGAATGAAGGCAATGCCCGGATCGAGCATGACGAAACCGGTGCCGAAGCTGGCGACCAGCGCCACGATGACGGTGAACGGGTTCCAGTCGCGGACCAGCGGCCGCCGCGACAACAGCAGCCAGACGAAGGTGAGCGTCTCCGAAATCGTCAGCAACAGCACGTTGAGACGGGACGCATCGATTACCAGATGATAGACCCCGCGGTAGACGAAGAAGCCGGCGACAAGCAACGCGGCGGTGCGGAACAGAGCTTCGCGCACATCGATGATGAGTTCACGCTTTCGCGCTTCTGTCAGAACTTCCTTCCGCCCGACATGCGGCAGAGTTTCACTTTTTGACATGAGCAATGCGGTTACCCCCAGGGTTATCCCTCGGAGCGACCGTTGCATGTCAGCATTGCTGGCAGGTTAACCGATTCCGCCGGGATCGATTTAAAGCGACGCGGAGCCATTGAACCGCCTTCTATGGTTGAGAAGAAGTTGCAACCGGTTGAAGGCGAATTTCCAGGCACAACACTTCCGCCTGGCTCACGGCTTGAGAGTTCGCGGCAATTGCATTCGCCTATTGAGGCGAATGCAGGTCACGCCTGACATTTCGGGCAGACAAACCCAGCCGCAGGCGAATTCAAATTCATGGCTCCTTCGAATGCACGGCCGCTTTGTTGTCGTTCTTCCGCTACCCCAGATACGCATTGCTGAAATAGCCAGCAAAATCTGGTTCTTGCTTCAGCGCGTTACCATCTGCATCGCGCAGGATTCCAGCGGAAAACAGATATCCTCCCATCGCCTCGATCTTGGCTTTGTCGATCGTACCTATGGTGCCGCTTTCACCGCGCAGATAGTGCCCGTCGATGAGCGCCTTCAGCGACGCCTGGATCAGGGCCGGATTGGTCAGGGCATCCTTGTTGGCTGATATCAAGAGGGCGGCCGCCTCTTCGGGGTGGCCGACGGCGAACTCGTAACCACGTTGCGTTGCCTGGACGAACGCCGCGGCAATTTTCGGGTTTGCCGTCAGATACGCCTCGCTGGAGGCGATGAAGGTGGTGTGTTCGTCGGGCACTCCGTAGTCGGCATAGCGGAAACTGCGCTGCTTCATGCCCCTCAACTCGGCGTCTACGCCTTCCCAGGTCGAGACCTCCAGCGTGAAATCGACGGAGCCATCGGCCAGTGCCTCATAGGCCGAAGTGCCGAGCGTCACGGTCTTGAAATCACCCTTGCCGCCGTCGTGGCGGATGATCGTCGAGATCAGAGCGTTCTCCCAGGCACTGCCAAAGCCACCATAGGTCAGGCCGTCGAGATTTCTGGGGCTTTTGATTCCGGCGCGGTCGGCGTTGAAGACCACGCGCCCCGTTTCGTGCTGCACAACGGCATAGACGGCTTTCAGGTCGGCGCCGGCGGACTTCTGGGTGAACAGGCCCAGCGCCCCGCTGATGCCGAAGTCGGCGATGCGATTGCTGACCAGTGTGCCCGAACCGGTATCACCGTAAGGCAGAATCTCGGCCTGCAGGCCGGCATCGGCGTAAAAGCCCTTGTCGCGGGCGATGAAGAGGCCGATGTGATTGGTGTTGACGGTCCAGTCGAGCGCGACGGTGACCTTTTGCGCCGGCGACTGGCCGGACGATGACTGGCCGGCCGATGACTGGGCGAAGGACCGGGAAGTCCCGGCAAAGCCGGTGGCGAGTGTCAGCAGCAGGGCCTGCCGGCGCGTGAAATCAGTCATCGTCATGTCCTTTGATTGGTCCGCGGGTTGAGAATGATGTCGAGGATTTCCGCTTCGAGCGCGCCGGCCTGGCGCGCCATGGCGTCGTTGAAATCGCGCGGGCGCGGCAGCCGCACCTTGATCTCGCCGACAATGCGGGCGGGACGCGCCGAAAGCACATAAATGCGATCGGACAGGAGCACCGCTTCGCGCACATCATGGGTGATGAGGAGTGCTGTCCAGCGGTGATGCCGCCACATCTGTTCCAGCCAGCGCTGCATGCTGGTCCTGGTCAGTGCGTCAAGCGCGCCGAAGGGCTCGTCAAGCAGCAACATGTCGCGCTCTTGCACGACCGTGCGCAGCAGTGCCGCGCGCTGGCGCATGCCGCCGGAAAGCTGCGCCGGGTAGTGCCGCTCGAAGCCGGCCAGCCCGAATTCGGTAAACAGGGGCTCGACACGGATGCGTGCCACCTTGCGGCGGATGCCTTGCACCTCGAGGCCAAGCGTCGTGTTGTCGATGACGCGCCGCCACGGCATAAGCGCGTCGCGCTGCGGCATGAATGCAAAGTGACGGCCATGGTCATCAAGCGGCGCACCGTCGAACAGCATTTCTCCGTGCGCGCCGTTCAGCCCGCCGGTCAGCAGTTGGAAGATCGTCGATTTGCCGGCGCCGGACGGGCCGAGGATTGAGACGAATTCGCCATGCGCTACGTTGAGCGAGATATCAGCCAGCACATCGAGGTCGCCGAAGCGCTTGCTTACGTTGCGCAGTTCAAGCCGTGTCATGACGATCCTTCCCCGGCATGTTCCCTGCGTTCCTTACCCACCCGCTCCCAAGGCATGGCAAGGTGCTGGATCAGCGCCGTCAGCCCGAACAGGACCAGCGTCAACAGCGCGCTCACCCCGACAGCGGCAAGCACCAGGTCGGGGCGGAAATTGTTCTTGGCTGACAGCATGTAGATGCCCAGTCCTTTCGCCGCGCCGGCATATTCAGCGAAAATCGCGCCAACCACCGCATAGGTGATGGAGATCTTCAGACCGGCGAAAAAATAGGGCAGAGCCGAAGGCAGCCGGGCCAGGAAAAAAACCCGCCATCGCCCGGCCCCCATGGCCTTCAGCATCTGACTGATCTCGATTTCGGTCGCCTCATAGCCCTGGCCCAGGGCGACCAGCATCGGAAAGAAGGTGACCAGCGCCACCAGCATGATCTTGGGCGCCAGGCCGAAGCCGAACCACAGCACGACCAGCGGCGCGATGGCGACCAGCGGCAATGTCTGGCTGACGATGAAGACCGGAAACAGCGCTCTCCTCAGCGGACGATAGAAATCGATGAGCATCGAGAGAACGAAAGCGGCGCTCAGCGAGCAGGCAAAGCCAAGCAGCGTGGCGCGGATGGTGGGAATGGTGTTTTCGACCAGCGCATCGCGGTTCAGCACCGCCTGTTCGAAGACACGGGAGGGCGCCGGCAGCGTTGTCGGCTTGATGCCGGAGAAGCGGGCATAGAGTTCCCAGGCCACCAGCAGGATGCCAACCGAAACGATGGCCGGCAAAGCCCTGACGATGGCTGATGTGAACCCGTGCGAACGGGCGTCTGGTAAAGCGGGCACGGCACGAACCTTTGGTACACAGCGCGAATGCGCTGGTAGCTTCACACAGCGGTTGGGCTGTTGGCCGAGACCGTGACGTCGAGGGTTACGTGGCCGGCGCCCGGCCCGAACCTGCAGAAGGCCTCGTTCAAGGTCGAGAACACAGCCCCGGCGTCGCCGCGCAACCTGGTGCAGAAATGCTTGGAACGGTCGAAGACGCCCGACTGCTTGAGAAAGTCGATGCAGCCGTAGATTTCGTCCATGTGGTCGCCGGTGCCCATCACATAAAGCGAGAACTGCACCGCCACCTGTTGGCGGGTGACATCGGCTTCCCGCACGGCTGCGATGGCCGCCGCCTTGCGCAGGCTGAGCGGTCCGACCGGGCCACCGATCGCGTCGGAACGGCAGATCGGATCATCGGGCTCGCCGGGACAGCCACGCGATATGGCCGCCGAAAGCACGCAGTGCTTGCCGCTGGCCGCCGCCGCCACGAACAGGTCGCGCATGGCCGGAAACAGCACCTCGGGCGGCCCGACCAGCAAGGTCGAGATGTCGTCCGTCTCGATCCTGAGCCTGTCGCGATAGGGATCGAGAGCGCCGAGCGCTCCAAGGATGACACCGACAAAATCGTCGGCCATGGGGTATAGGGAAATCTGTGCGCCTGAAAACATAGCCCGCCTCGCTCCGCTGGTATTACCCAGATCAGCTTCTAGGGTTTGTGGGCTTGCCGCCCCCGTCTCAGCCCCGACCGTACGGAGCACCCCTGTGGATGGACGCCATAAAGCACCATTCGAGCGATCGCGAAAGCGTTTTTTTCAGAAGCTGGCTTGCAGTGCACGGCTGCGGCGCCGGGCTCGTAGCCGGGTTTGGACGGCTGGGGTAGTCCCGATAATACGCGCCGGCCATCCTTTCCGCCTCCGGCCAAAGAGCTGGTTGCTTCTTGCTTCGGCCCGTTCTCTGCGGACGTCGGTTCCCTGCAACCGGCGATATTTTTTGGGGAACCTTCGTCGAATCGAGAGGTTGTCCCCACGGTCGCAAGGCGACGAAATGTCTAGAAATGGAGAAATACCATGTTCATGAAAATCATCGCAGCTTCTGTTCTCACCGTTGGTCTTGCCACGTCCGCGATGGCCCAAAGCACCGGTAGCGGCGCTGGTAACGCGGCCGATGGCGGTGGCAGCGGCAAGTCGGTTACGGTGAATCCGGTAACGCCGGCCTCGCCCAACACCACGGTACCGGATTCGGTGGACACGAACGCGACCAACAGCACCACCGGCATGAATTCAAATGCGGATCAGAACTGCCCGACCGGCCCGCAGGGTAGCCAGGCGGATGCATCGGGAACATCGCCGGGCAGCGCGGCACCGACGGTCAACGACAAAAACTGTGGCAAGTAATCATTGAACCTTCTGTCATGAAAAGGCCGTGGAGCACCCCCTCCATGGCCTTTCTTCGCGTTCATTGCTCGGCAAAGCCACGTACACCGGGTGTTACGAAACGGCCTTTTCACGAACCGGGAGCTTCCACCCCGGTCTGACGAAATGGCAGGTATAGCCATTGGGGTACTTCTCGAGATAATCCTGGTGCTCCGGCTCCGCCTGCCAGAAGGAGCCAGCGGGCTCCACCTCGGTGACGACCTTGCCGGGCCAGAGGCCCGAGGCATTGACATCGGCAATGGTGTCCTCGGCCACACGCTTCTGCTCGTCGCTGGTGTAGTAGATCGCCGAGCGATAGCTCATTCCGACATCGTTGCCCTGGCGGTTGCGTGTCGTGGGGTCATGAATCTGGAAGAACGATTCCAGCAGTGTGCGATAGCTGATCCGGCTTGGGTCGAAGATGATCTCGATGGCTTCCGCATGGGTGCCATGATTGCGATAGGTGGCATTAGGCACGTCACCGCCGGTGTAGCCGACTCGAGTGGAGATGACGCCGGGATAGCGCCGTATCAAATCCTGCATGCCCCAGAAGCAGCCCCCGGCTAGCACTGCACGTTCGGTAGAAGTCGCCATATCACGTCTCCTTTGAATTTCTCCATAAATGGGCATTGTTGGCGCCTTCGTCCAGTCGCTCAAGACAAGGGCACGTCGGCATGCGGGCGCTTCGCCTCGCGCACGTTAAAAATGTGAAGATCCCGCCTTGGGAGAAGCCAGGAGGGCCAACAAGACGGTGCCATCATCACTGCCACGGGAGGCGGATGGCGATCTCCAGCTACATTGACCCACCGGACGCATCATCGGCGGCGGCCGGCCGCTGAGCATAGCTATTGCCAATCCTGTGCCTGATCCGGTCATTGGCAAACACGATCAGGGAAATTGCCAGCAGCGCCGCCAAGACCATCAATACGATCTTCTGGATATCGCTCATTGTTCACCCCGGTTCTCACAGAAATGTCGCAACGAAACAGCTGCGGTTTCGTTCCAGTCCGCGACAAGAGCCTTTTGCGGCCAGACTGTCCGATTGACCCCTTAAGGCAGCTTAACCTTGCCCACCATCGGCAAGAAACTGATCCGAGA